>CAVXGZ010000001.1:0-1985662 GCA_963761325.1 uncultured Actinomycetota bacterium
GAGCCTAGGGGAGTCGAACCCCTGACATCTGCCATGCAAAGACAGCGCTCTACCAACTGAGCTAAGGCCCCTCGGCGCGGGTGGGCCCGCGCCGCAGAACAGGGTACCGGTTGTACGGCGCCAACCTGTACTCGGAATCGGGGGCGCGGCGGCGGGCCCCCGCTTCGTAGGATGGTCCGCGCGATCGGCGGACCAGGACACCGGCCCGTGACGGTCGCACAACAGGGGAGACGGCGGACGGGAGCCGGGATGGACACCTCGCCGCAGGACGCGGCCGAGCGGGCGCGCGAGCAGCAGCGGGGCTGGTACGGGGAACCGCTCGGCGAACTGTGCCGCGGGCTCATCGCCGACCTCGGACTGAACCAGGCACGGCTGGCCGCGGTGCTCGGCCTGTCGGCGCCGATGCTCTCGCAACTGATGAGCGGCCAGCGCTCCAAGATAGGCAACCCGGCGGTGGTGCAGCGCCTGCAGAGCCTGTGCGAACTGGCCGACGAGACCGCCGCGGGCGCGGTGTCGGCCCGGGACGCCGCGGCCCGGATGGAGGAGATCCGCGAGTCGGCCGGCTCCGCCCTGCTGGGCACGTCGAGCACCACCGGCGGTCCGGCCACCGGGCAGACCGCCGGCCTGCGGCAGAGCCCGCCGGCCCGCCGGGTGGTGCGGGAGATCCAGTCGCTGCTGCGCTCGCTCGGTTCGGCCGAAGAACTGCTGGGCGCGGCCGACGCCCTCGCGGCGGACCATCCCGAACTGGCAGAGTTCCTGCGGGTGTACGGCACCGGGCGCACCGACGACGCCGTGGCGCACTACGAGACGCACCAGGATTGAGGGCGTCGGGGGCGTGAGCGGTCCGACGGCACTGACGGGCATGCACGAGAAGGCACGAGAACGGACGAGGAGCACGCTCCATGGGTGAGCTGTTCGCCGGGCGCTACGAGCTGGTCGACCCGATCGGACACGGCGGGGTCGGCTCGGTGTGGCGGTCCTGGGACCACCGCCGCCGCACGTACGTCGCGGCGAAGGTGCTGCGGCAGAGCGACGCGCACGCGCTGATCCGCTTCGTACGCGAGCAGGCGCTGCGCATCGACCATCCGCACGTGCTGGCGCCCAGGAGCTGGGCGGCCGACGACGAACAGGTGCTGTTCACCATGGAGTTGGTGCGCGGCGGTTCGCTGGCGCACCTGATCGGCGACTACGGGGCACTGCCGCCGGCGTTCGCGTGCACGCTGCTGGACCAGCTGCTGTCCGGGCTGTCGGCGGTCCACGAGGAGAACGTGGTCCACCGGGACGTGAAACCGGCCAACATCCTGCTGGAGTCGACCGGGACCGGGCGGCCGCACGTGCGGCTGTCGGACTTCGGCATCGCGATGCGCAAGGGCGAGCCGCGGCTGACCCAGGTCAACCACGTGGTCGGTACCCCCGGCTACTTCGCGCCCGAGCAACTCCTCGGCGCCGAGCCGGACTTCCCCGCCGACCTGTACGCGGTCGGCCTGGTGGCGCTCTACCTGCTCACCGGCCGCAAGCCGAACGCCCAGGCCCTGGTGGAGCGGTTCACCGCGCACGGCAGCCTGCCGAACGCGCCGCAGGGGGTGCCGGCGCCGCTGTGGGAGGTGGTGGCCACCTTGCTGCACCCGCATCCCGACGCGCGCTTCCGTACCGCCACCGGCGCCCGCAAGGCGCTCGCTCGGGCCGCCGAGCTGCTGCCGGCACCCGGCTTCGACGACGAGCCGATCGAGGTCTTCGACCAACTCGGCCCGCTCCCGTCCGGATTCGGCCCGCAGGGCCCGGTGCACGGCTCCGGGAAGGCCGTGGCGCCGCCGCGCGCGCAGACCGACAGCTTCCGGCTCGCCCCGCCCCGGAACGACGTGCCGTCGCCGCCCGCCTCCGACGGGCCGCGTCCGGTCACACCGCGGCCGGCGACCCCGTCGCCCGCCCCGGCACCCGCGGCTGCGGCGTCCACCCCGGCGCCCGCTCCGGACAAGGCTCCGGCCTCCTGCAGGCCGCCGCACTCCTCGACGGCGACACCCATGCCGCTGCCGATCCCGGTCGCCATGCCGTCCCCGGCCGCGCCGGCCCGGTCCGCCGCGGCGCCACGCCCGGCCTCGCACGCCGCCCGGCCGCGCCGCCGGCGCCCGCCGCTCGGCGTGGTGGTCGGGATGTACCTGGCCGCCGTCGCCTTCCTGGCGCTGGGCCTGTGGGCGCTGTGACGGGCGGCTAGCGGGCCCGGACGGTCACCGCCCCGCCGGGCGCCGCCCCCGCAGCAGCCACAGCGTCGGCCAGACGAAGAGGACCGCGGCGAGGCCGAACGCCCCGAACGCCAGCGCGCGGTGCCCGGCCGGGCCCGGCGCCGGACCGCCCGCCGCGGTCCGCCCGGCCCCGGCCGGCGCCGACGCGGGAGAGGTCACCGTGCCGCCCGGCACCGCGAAACCGGCCGCCGCCGGGCTGGTGCGGTAGGCGGGGGCGGCCTGGGCGGCACCGGTGACGCTGACCCGCAGGGTGACCGGGATGCCGCCGGTGGTGAACCCGGCGAGCGCCGGATGCACGCTGACCTGGAGGTAGTAGTAGCCCGCGACGGCCGCCGAGTTGACCTTGCTGTCGCTGGAGAGCCGGTTGGCGTAGGCGACCGTGGGGCCCTGCGCGGCGATGGAGACGGCCCGCCCGTTGTAGGAGAGCGTCTGGCCGTCCACGAAGCCGCGGGCCGGGCTGAAGACGGCGACGCCCACCCCGTCCGGCGCGAACCCCGCGGCCTGCGTCAGCCGGGCGTCGCCGAACTGCGCGGTGACGGAGACCCGTTGGCCCCAGTCGACCGGCACCCGGTAGAACGCCGTGCGGCCGGGCGCGAGCAGGTCGCGGTAGGAGCCGCTGCCGGGCAGCCGGGTCCCCGTGCCGTCCATGCCCGAGCTGCCCCGCACCGTGCGGGGCGTACCGGACGGCAGCGGCGGGTCGGCCGGCGAGTAGGTCGGCACCGCGCCGCCGGAGTCCGGTGCGGACGCGAGCGCCGGCTCGGCCAGGAAGCGCAGGTCGAGCGGCCACACGTCGTCGCTTGAGGAGGCGGCGCTGTCGCGTTCGACCGCCAGCAGATAGGTGCCCGCCGACCGGCAGACGCTGTCGCTCGCGCCCGGCCTGCGCACCACCCCACCGACCGGTGCGCTGGCGTCCACGCCGGTGAAGCGGGCGTAGTAGGTGTCGCACTGCACGCCCTGCGGGGTCTGCAGGTGCAGGGTGAGCCCGTCGAGGAACCCGACGTGGCTGCCGGGGCGGGGCACCGCGAAGGCCGACAGGTAGCTGGCGGCCGGGGCCGCGTCGGCGCCGTCGGTGTCCGCCGTGGAGCCGAGGTGGACGGCGTAGTAGTTGGTGCGGCCCTTGGCGATGGTGTCGCGGTAGGAGACGTCCGGCCGCAGCACCGGCGCACCGCTGCCGCTCGGCGTGCCCGCCACCGCCCTGCCGTCCGGCACCCACGGCCCGGTGCCCTCCGAACCGGGCGCCGCGGCGCCCGCCGTCCCCGGCAGCGCCAGCGCCACCGCCAGGGCGGCCGCCGCGGTCGCCCTCCGTACGCCGGCACGTCGAAACACCGTCGGCACCCCCCGTCGTCTCGGCCGCGGCCTCGCCGGCCCCGGCCCTGCCCGGCCGCAGCCGAAGCTATTGACCCGTCGGCGTCAATTCAATAGCGAAGCCCCGACCGTACGACGGTCGGGGCCTCAGCCGGAGTGCGGGGGTTCAGGCGCTCGTGCCGGAGCCTGCCGGAACGGAGTCGGTGGCCTCCGTCCACAGGTCCTGCTCGGCGCGGTCCGCCTGGATCTGGCGGTACACGAGGAGCCCGCCGACGGCGACCAGTGCGACAACGAGAAACTTCTTCACCGCGCGACCTCGTCCTTCTTACGTTGGGAGTCCGACGGGCCCGATGATACACACCGGCCGATACCGAACGGTGATCTACTGACGGCCCTTTAAACCTGCTCGCGTACAGCAAACCACATCGGAAAAGCCGGAAGGCCATCCGCTTGATCAAGCGGATGGCCTTCGCTGGTGGGGCTAACAGGACTTGAACCTGTGGCCTCTTCCTTATCAGGGAAGCGCTCTAACCGTCTGAGCTATAGCCCCGTGCCGCAACGAAAGATTAGCGCACGTGAGCCGCTGCCCCAAATCGGTTCCGGAGCCGCCCTACTCGTCCTCGGCGAGGGTGAGTTCGATCCCCCCGACGAAGCCCGAGGACAGGTTGTAGAGGAAGGAGGCCAGGGTCGCCAGCGCCGTGGCCAGCACGACGTCGATCACGGCGATCACGGTCGTGAACAGCATGACCCGGGGCAGCGACAGGAACGACTGGAGGTCGAACCCGCTGCCGGAACCGGAGCCGGTGGCGTCGCTCAGCGTGGCGCCGACGGTGGAGAAGACGCCCAGCGCGTCCATCACCAGCCACAGCACGGCCACCGCCACGATCGTGCAGATGCCGAGCGCGATCGACAGCACGAAGCTGACCTTCATCACCGACCAGGGGTCGGCCTTGGAGACCCGGAGCCGGGCCTTGCGGGTGCGCGGCGGCACCTGGCGGGCGGCGGGCCGCGGCCGGCGGGGGTTCTGGCCCCCGCCGGCGGGCGGCTGCGCCGTCGGGCCGTAGCCGGGCGCCTGGCCCGGCTGCTGGGGCCCCGGCAGCGCCGCCGTCTGCGGAGGCGGGTACGCCTGCGGAGGGTGGTGCGGCTGGGGCGGACGGCCGTCTCTGGCCTCCGGCAGGGGGGACCCGGTCCCCGCGCCGCCGCTGCCGGCGGCGCCCGTGGCTCCGTTCACGGTCTTACTCCTCAGATTCGTCGGACGCGGACGGCGTGCCCACGACCGCTTCGGCACTCTCGGCTGCGCCCGCCTCGGGGCCCTCCGCGTCGACCTCTTCGGCCTCCGCGCCCGCTTCGGCGTTGCGGGCGATGCCGACCACGGCGTCGCGCTTGCCCAGGTTGATCAGTTGGACGCCCATCGTGTCACGACCGGTCTCCCGGACCTCGTTCACCCGGGTGCGGATCACGCCGCCGCCCAGGGTGATGGCCAGGATCTCGTCGGTGCGCTGCACCACCAGGGCGCCGACCAGCGAACCGCGGTCCTCGACGATCTTCGCCGCCTTGATGCCGAGGCCGCCGCGACCCTGCACACGGTACTCGTCGACCGGGGTGCGCTTGGCGTAGCCGCCGTCGGTGGCCGTGAAGACGTAGGTGTCCTCGCGCACCACGTTCATCGACAGCAGCTCGTCGCCCTCGCGGAAGCTCATGCCCTTCACGCCCGAGGTGGCCCGGCCCATCGGGCGCAGCGCGTCGTCGGAGGCGGTGAAGCGGATGGACTGCGCCTTGCGGCTGATCAGCAGCAGGTCGTCCTCGGCGGAGACCAGCTCGGCGCCGATCAGCTCGTCCTCGCGGCCGTCGTCCATCTCGCGCAGGTTGATCGCGATGACGCCGCCGGCCCGCGGCGAGTCGTAGTCCTTGAGCGAGGTCTTCTTCACCAGGCCGGACTTGGTGGCCAGCACCAGGTAGGGCGCGGCCTCGTAGTTGCGGATCGCCATGATCTTCGCGATCGACTCGTCCGGCTGGAAGGCCAGCAGGTTGGCCACGTGCTGGCCGCGCGCGTCCCGTCCGGCGTCGGGCAGCTCGTACGCCTTGGCCCGGTAGACGCGGCCCTTGTTGGTGAAGAACAGCAGCCAGTTGTGCGTGGTGGTCACGAAGAAGTGGTCGACGATGTCGTCCTGCTTCAGCTGGGTGCCGCGCACGCCCTTGCCGCCGCGCTTCTGCGACCGGTAGTGGTCGGTCTTGGTGCGCTTGACGTAGCCGCCGCGGCTGATCGTGACGACGATGTCCTCCTCGGCGATCAGGTCCTCGATGGACATGTCACCGTCGAAGGGCACCAGCTGGCTGCGCCGGTCGTCGCCGAACTTCTCGACGATCGCGGTCAGTTCGTCGCTGATGATGCCGCGCTGCCGCTCGGGCGAGGCGAGGATCGCGTTGTACTCGTTGATCTTCGCCTGCAGCTCGTCGTGCTCCTGGATGATCTTCTGCCGCTCCAGGGCGGCGAGCCGGCGCAGCTGCATCTCCAGGATCGCGTTGGCCTGGATCTCGTCGATCTCCAGCAGGTCCATCAGGCCGCCGCGGGCGGTCTCGACGGTGTCGCTGCGCCGGATCAGCGCGATGACCTCGTCGATGGCGTCCAGCGCCTTGAGCAGGCCGCGCAGGATGTGCGCCCGCTCCTCGGCCTTGCGCAGCCGGAAGCGGGTGCGCCGGACGATGACCTCGACCTGGTGGGTCACCCAGTGCCGGATGAACGCGTCGAGCGACAGGGTGCGCGGCACGCCGTCGACCAGCGCGAGCATGTTGGCGCCGAAGTTGGTCTGCAGGTCGGTGTGCTTGTAGAGGTTGTTGAGCACCACCTTGGCGACCGCGTCCCGCTTCAGGACGATGACCAGCCGCTGGCCGGTGCGCGAGGAGGTCTCGTCGCGCACGTCGGCGATGCCGCCGACCCGGCCGTCCTTGACGAGGTCGGCGATCTTCTGCGCGAGGTTGTCCGGGTTGACCTGGTACGGCAGCTCGGTGACGACCAGGCACTGCCGGTTCTGGATCTCCTCGACCTCGACGACCGCGCGCATGGTGATCGAGCCGCGCCCGGTGCGGTACGCCTCCTCGATGCCGCGCCGGCCCACGACCAGGGCGCCGGTCGGGAAGTCCGGGCCCTTGATGCGCTCCATCAGCGCTTCGAGCAGCTCGTCGTTGGAGACCTCGGGGTTGGCCAGGAACCACTGCGCGCCCTCGGCGACCTCGCGCAGGTTGTGCGGCGGGATGTTGGTCGCCATGCCGACCGCGATGCCGGCCGAGCCGTTGATCAGCAGGTTGGGGAACCGGGCCGGCAGGACCGTCGGCTCCTGGTTGCGGCCGTCGTAGTTGTCCTGGAAGTCGACGGTGTCCTCGTCGATGTCGCGGACCATCTCCATCGACAGCGGCGCCATCTTGCACTCGGTGTAGCGCATGGCCGCCGCCGGGTCGTTGCCCGGCGAGCCGAAGTTGCCGTTGGAGTCCACCAGCGGCATGCGCATCGCCCACGACTGGGCCAGCCGGACCAGGGCGTCGTAGATCGAGGCGTCACCGTGCGGGTGGTAGGTGCCCATCACGTCGCCGACGACGCGCGCGCACTTGTAGAAGCCCTTCTCCGGGCGGTATCCGCCGTCGTACATCGCGTACAGCACGCGGCGGTGCACCGGCTTGAGGCCGTCGCGCACGTCGGGCAGCGCGCGGGCCACGATCACGCTCATCGCGTAGTCGAGGTAGCTGCGCTGCATCTCGGTCTCGAGTCCGACGGGCTCGACGCGCATCCCGACGCCCTCGACTGCGGCGGGGCCGCCCTCGGGCGTGACGGGCGTGGCGGAGCCGTCGGGGGTGATGGGTGTCTCGTCGGCCATTGCTGGTCAAAGTCCTTTCGGAGTACGGCGCCGGGTGGCCGACTCAGATGTCGAGGAAGCGGACGTCCTTGGCGTTGCGCTGGATGAACGAGCGCCGTGCCTCGACGTCCTCGCCCATCAGCACGGAGAACAGGTCGTCCGCCTGCGCCGCGTCGTCGAGGGTGACCTGGCCGAGCACCCGGTGGTCGACGTCCATCGTGGTGACGCGCAGCTCCTCGGCGTTCATCTCGCCGAGGCCCTTGAAGCGCTGGATGGAGTCGTCGCGGACCCGCTTGCCGGCCTGCCGGCCCATCTCGATCAGCGCGTCGCGCTCGCGGTCGGAGTAGGCGTACTCGAAGTCGTCCCGGCCCCACTTGATCTTGAACAGCGGCGGGCGGGAGAGGTAGACGTGGCCGGCCTCGACCAGCGGGCGCATGAAGCGGAACAGGAAGGTCAGCAGCAGGGTGTTGATGTGCTGGCCGTCGACGTCGGCGTCCGCCATCAAGATGATCTTGTGATAGCGGAGCTTGGTGATGTCGAAGTCCTCGTGCACGCCGGTGCCGAAGGCCGAGATCAGCGCCTGGACCTCGTTGTTCTGCAGGATCTTGTCGATCCTGGCCTTCTCCACGTTGAGGATCTTGCCGCGGATCGGGAGGATCGCCTGGTACTGCGGGTTGCGGCCGGACTTGGCGGAGCCGCCGGCCGAGTCGCCCTCGACGATGAAGATCTCGCACTTGGCCGGGTCGTTGGACTGGCAGTCGCTCAGCTTGCCCGGCAGCGACGCGCTCTCCAGCAGGCCCTTGCGGCGGGTCAGGTCGCGCGCCTTGCGGGCCGCGACCCGGGCGGTGGCCGCCTGGATCGCCTTGCGGACGATGTCCGCCGCCTCGTTGGGGTTGCGGTCCAGCCAGTCGGTCAGGTGCTCGTGCACGACCTTCTGCACGAAGGTCTTGGCCTCGGTGTTGCCCAGCTTGGTCTTCGTCTGGCCCTCGAACTGCGGCTCGCCGAGCTTGACCGAGATGATCGCGGTCAGCCCCTCGCGGATGTCCTCGCCGCTGAGGTTCTCGTCCTTCTCGCGCAGCAGCTTCTTCTCCCGCGCGTAGCGGTTGACCAGGCCGGTCATCGCCGCGCGGAAGCCCTCCTCGTGGGTGCCGCCCTCGTGGGTGTGGATGGTGTTCGCGAACGAGTAGACGCCCTCGGTGTACTGGGTGTTCCACTGCATCGCGATCTCGACCGAGAGCAGCCGCTCCTTGTCCTCCGCCTCGATGTCGATCACCGAGGGGTGGATGACCTCGCCCTTGCGGGAGTTGAGGTACTTCACGAAGTCGACGATGCCGCCCTCGTAGTGGTACCGCACGGAAAGCGGCTTGCCCTCCTCGTCCACGTGGTCGGCCCGCTCGTCGGTGAGCGTGATCGCCAGGCCCTTGTTGAGGAAGGCCATCTCCTGGAAGCGCCGCGACAGCGTCTCGAAGGAGTACTCGGTGGTCTCGAAGATCTCCGGGTCGGCCCAGAACGTCACCGTGGTGCCGGTCTCGGCGGTCGGCTCGTTCTTCGCCAGCGGCGCGGTGGGCACCCCGAGCTTGTAGTCCTGCGTCCAGCGGAACCCGTCCCGGCGGACATCCACGGCCACCTTGCTGGACAGCGCGTTCACCACGGAGACGCCCACGCCGTGCAGGCCGCCGGAGACGGCGTAGCCGCCGCCGCCGAACTTGCCGCCCGCGTGCAGCACGGTCAGCACGACCTCGACCGCGGGCTTGCCCTCGGACGGCACGATGTCGACCGGGATACCGCGGCCGTTGTCGACGCACCGGACCCCGCCGTCCGGCAGGATGGTCACGTCGATGGTGTCCGCGTGGCCGGCCAGCGCCTCGTCGACCGAGTTGTCGACGACCTCCTGGACGAGGTGGTGCAGGCCGCGCTCACCGGTCGAGCCGATGTACATACCCGGGCGCTTGCGGACCGCGTCGAGTCCCTCGAGCACGGTGATCGCACTGGCGTCGTACGACGCGCCGTGGGGCACCGGGCCGGAGCCGGCTGTTGTTGTGGGGGTCTCGGGGAGGTTGCCGGAATCGGCCACGAAGCGCCCTTTCTGGCACAGCACGAGCCGGCTCCAGGCATACCGGAGCGGCTGCGTCGTTGACATGTTCCGCAAGTGGGCGGGTTGCTGTCCAGTCTACCGGTAGCCGCGACATAGATGGGGCTTTGCCGGTACCTGAGTTCCGATGTGCCGCCCGAAGAGGGCTTCCGCCGACTCCCCATACGCGGACCTGGGTCCAAAGCGGCTCACACCGGCGCTCAGGGCTTCCAGCCGTCAACCCTCCGCTATCGACCGATGTCTCGTTGGTCACACCGGTCGCGGCGGTCACCCGTAGGTGTCGCCGGGCCCCCTGCTGCCGGGGGCGCGCAGCCGCCCGTAGGACTGCGCGGGCCCCGCCGGGCCCAGCACCTTGATCAGCTTCACCGTGCCGTGGCCGAGATCCGCGTTGAGCCGGGCGACCAGCTGCGGGGCGAGCAGGCGCAGCTGGGTCGCCCACGCCGTGGAGTCGCAGCGCACGGTGAGCACCTTCTCCTCCTCGTCGTAGCGCTCCGGCTCGCAGTGCTTGGCCAGGTCCTCGCCGACGATCTGCGGCCAGCGGCCCATCACCCCGCCGACCGCCGCCGGCGTCTCCCAGCCGCGCTCGGTGATCAGCCGGCCGATCGCGGCACCGAGCGGCAGCGGATCGCGGCCGTCCGCCCGCGCCCCGGAGCGCAGCCCGCCGCGTCTGGCCTGCCGCTTCTGCTGGGCCGCCGCGCCCTTCGCCCGGGCCTGCTCCTTCGCCGCGCGCAGCGCGACCCGGGCCAGGTCGATGCCGGACGGCTCCGGCGCGGGGGGTCCGGCCGGCTGCCGCCCGCCGGAGGCCGACTCGTCCGTCATCGCCGCTCCACACTGCCGCCGGAGACGGCGAAACGGGCCCCGGCCAGCGCGGGCGGCACGTCGTCGTCCACCGCGGCGGTCACCAGCACCTGCTCGCCGGGCGCCACCAGTTCGGCGAGCCGGTCGCGGCGCCGGGCGTCCAGCTCGGCGAACACGTCGTCCAGGATCAGCACCGGGTCGCCGCCGCCGTGCTCGCCCTCGGCGCGCAGCAGCTCGTAGGAGGCCAGCCGCAGCGCCAGCGCGTACGACCAGGACTCGCCGTGGCTCGCGTACCCCTTGGCGGGCAGCCTGCCGAGCCGCAGCACCAGCTCGTCGCGGTGCGGCCCGACCAGCGTCATCCCGCGTTCGATCTCCTGCCGGCGGGCGCCCTCCAGCGCGGCGAGCAGCAGCTCGTACAGCTCCTCGCGCGATCCGGCGGCCGGCCGGCCCAGTTCCTCGGCCGCGCCGCTGCGGTACTCGATCGAGACCGGCCCGCCGCCCGGGGCCAGCTGCTCGTACGCCTTGCCGGCCAGCGGCTCCAGGCCGGCCACCAGGTCCAGGCGGTGGGCGAGCAGCTCCGCGCCGGCCCGCGCCAGGTGCTGGTCCCAGACGTCCAGCGTCGACAGGTCGTCCTGCGGATTGCGGCCCGCGCCCCGGCCGCCGCCGTGCCGCCGGGCCAGCGCGGCCGACTTCAGCAGGGTGTTGCGCTGCCGCAGCACCCGCTCGTAGTCCTGCCGCACACCGGCCATCCGCGGCGAGCGCGCCACCACCAGCTCGTCCAGGAACCGCCGCCGCTCGCCCGGGTCGCCCTTGACCAGCGCCAGGTCCTCCGGCGCGAACAGCACGGTGCGCAGGATGCCCAGCACGTCGCGCGGCCGCACCGGCGCGGAGCGGTTGATCCGGGCCCGGTTGGCCTTGCCGGGGTTGATCTCCAGCTCGACGGTCTGCCGCCGCTCGCCGTGCTCGACGGCGGCGCGCACGATCGCGCCGGCCGCGCCGTCCCGCACCAGCGGCGCGTCGGAGGCCACCCGGTGGCTGCCGAGGGTGGACAGGTAGCCGACCGCCTCGACCAGGTTGGTCTTGCCCTGCCCGTTGGGGCCCACGAACGCCGTGACGCCCGGGTCGAGCGGGACCTCGACCCGGGCGTAGGAGCGGAAGTCGGCGAGCGACAGGTGCGCTACGTGCATCGTGTGCTGTGGCGCGGAACGCGCCGGCCTCCCTGCTGGTGGCTGCTGTTCACTCGGCGGCGGTGACCGCGTGCCCGCCGAACTCGTTGCGCAGCGCGGCGATCATCTTCATCTGCGGGGAGTCGTCCTGGCGCGAGGAGAACCGGGCGAACAGCGAGGCGGTGATGGCCGGCATCGGGACCGCGTTGTCGATGGCGGCCTCCACCGTCCAGCGGCCCTCGCCGGAGTCGGCCGCGTAGCCGCGCAGCTTCTTGAGGTGCTCGTCCTTGTCCAGCGAGTCGACGGCCAGGTCGAGCAGCCAGGAGCGGATGACGGTGCCTTCCTTCCAGGAGCGGAAGACCTCGCGCACGTCGGTGACCGACTCGACGGCCTCCAGCAGCTCCCAGCCCTCGGCGTATGCCTGCATCATCGCGTACTCGATGCCGTTGTGGACCATCTTGGCGAAGTGGCCCGCGCCGACCTTGCCCGCGTGCACCGCGCCCGCGTCGCCTTCCGGCTTGAGCGCGTCGAAGATCGGCTGCACCTTGGCGACCTGGTCGGCGTCGCCGCCGTACATCAGCGCGTAGCCGTTCTGCAGGCCCCACACGCCACCGGAGACGCCGCAGTCGACGAAGCCGATGTCGCGGGCGGCCAGCTCCTCGGCGTGCCGCTCGTCGTCCGTCCAGCGGGAGTTGCCGCCGTCGACCACCACGTCGCCGGGGGACAGCAGCTGTCCGAGCTCGTCGATGGTGGCCTGGGTCGGCTCGCCGGCCGGGACCATCACCCACACGACGCGCGGCGCCTGCAGCCCGTCCACCAGGTCCTTGAGGCTGGAGACGTCCGCGAGGTCCGGGTTGCGGTCGTACCCGACGACGGTGTGGCCGGCGCGGCGGATGCGCTCGCGCATGTTGCCGCCCATCTTGCCGAGACCGATGAGACCGAGCTCCATCACAGATCCTTCGTTAGAAGCGTGCTGTCCTAGCGCTCCGAGCCTACGTCGCGGTCCCGGCACGGGCGCGCCCGGCGGCTCCGTCGCGGGCCGCCGGGCGTCTCGGACGGCGCGTCAGCCGGACAGCCGCACCGGCATGATCAGGTACTTGTACGCGTCGACCGCCTCGGCGTCGAGCGCCGGCTTGCCGCTGAGCAGCGCGGGCTTGGTCGAGGTGGTGAACGCCAGCTGCGCGACCGGTGAGTCGATGGCGCTCAGGCCGTCGAGCAGGAAGGTCGGGTTGAAGGCGATCGAGATGTCGTCGCCGTCGAGCTGGGCGTCGACCCGCTCCACAGCCTGTGCGTCGTCGCTGGAGCCGGCCTCCAGGGTCAGCACGCCGGAGGTGAAGCTCAGCCGGATCGGGGTGTTGCGCTCGGCGACCAGCGCCACGCGCTTGACGGCCTCGACGAACGGCGCGGTCTCGATCACCGCGACCGAGGCGAACTCGGTCGGGAAGAGCGTGCGGTACTTCGGCAGGTCGCCCTCGAGCAGCCGGGTGGTGGTGCGGCGGCCGGCGCCCTCGAAGCCGATCAGCCCCTCACCGGCGCCGGAGCCGGCCAGCGCGATCGAGACGGTGTCGCCGTTGGTCAGGGCCTTGGCGGTGTCCAGCAGCGTCTTGGCGGGCACCAGGGCGACGGCGGAGATGTCCGCCGACTCCGGCTTCCACAGGAACTCGCGGACCGCGAACCGGTAGCGGTCGGTGGCGGCCAGCGTCACCGTGTCGCCCTCGATCTCGATGCGCACGCCGGTCAGCACCGGCAGCGTGTCGTCCCGGCCGGCCGCGATGGCCACCTGGGCGGCCGCGGCGGCGAAGACCTCGCCGGGGACGGTGCCGGAGGCGGTCGGCATCTGGGGCAGGACGGGGTACTCCTCCACCGGCAGCGTGTGGAGGGTGAAGCGCGAGCTGCCGCACACCACGACGACCCGCACGCCGTCGGTGGAGATCTCCACCGGGCGGTTGGGCAGGGCGCGGCAGATGTCGGCGAGCAGCCGGCCGGAGACCAGGACGGTGCCCTCGTCCTCGATCTCGGCCTCCACCGAGACCCGGGCGGAGACCTCGTAGTCGAAGGCCGACAGGCTCAGCCGGCCGTCCTCGGCCCGCAGCAGCAGCCCGGCCAGCACCGGCGCGGGCGGACGGGCCGGGAGACTGCGGGCCGCCCAGGCCACCGCGTCCGCGAGTACGTCACGCTCCACCCGGAACTTCACCGGAACCGCCTCCTGCTCGTGCTGTCGCCGGCCGTCTGTGCCGCTCGGGCCCGCCGGCCTGCCGGCGCCGACCCGATCACCAGCTACCTGTCGGCCGCCTCTCGGCCGACTGCCGACCCACAGTCTGACGCACGCCGCTGACAACAGTGCGGGGTTGGGGTCAAGTCGGGTGTCGCGCCCCGACGGCCCCGCGGCCCGAGTTGTGCACAGGACCCACTTCGAGCTTGCTTCCCCGGGTTCTAGGTGTAGTCGTAGTAATAGGGGGTGTGGATACAGTGGATAACCGGTTCCCGCCCAGGTCAGACCGCGTTTTTTGTCCACCGCGCCTGTGGGTGGAGCCGGTGGACAACCACGCCTCGCTGTGGACGGACGAAAGTTGTGCACACCCGATGCACAGGTAACCCCGGGTTCTCCCCAGACTCGTCCCCAAGAATACCCAGGTTCTCCCCAGGCCAATCCAGCCGACGAGTGTGACGCCTTTCACTCCATCCGGTGACGAGGGCAGTTTCGTTGCCGAACAGTGGACAGAGGTGTGGAGAAGCTGTTCATAACCGTCCCCAGCCTGTGGGCCGGCAGTGGACAACCGCGAACGCCCGTTGCGCACCGCCGAGTTGTCCACAGTCTGTGGAGAGCGGTTGACCACAATTCCACACCCCCGTGACCAGCCGCGATGAGCGTACGGCAGCCGCGCCTGTGGACAGGATCGGGACAACTTCGTTCTCCCCAGGCTGTGGACGGCCGCCGGCGCCGTTTTCTGTGGAGGACGGGCCCGCTGACCTGCGTATTCGAACAGACGAGAAGCGCCCCGGAGGTTCGGGAAACCTCCGGGGCGCTGCTGCCCGGTCGCTGCGGACGGGCCGAACGGTCTGAGTTGTCCGAACGGGGGCGTGCTCAGCTCTTGATGCGGTTGGTGAGCTCGGTGACCTGGTTGTAGATCGAGCGGCGCTCGGCCATCAGCGCCCGGATCTTGCGGTCGGCGTGCATCACCGTGGTGTGGTCCCGGCCGCCGAACAGCGCGCCGATCTTCGGCAGCGACAGGTCGGTCAGCTCACGGCACAGGTACATGGCGATCTGCCGCGCGGTGACCAGCACCCGGCTGCGCGAGGAGCCGCACAGGTCCTCGACGGTCAGCCCGAAGTACGCGGCGGTCTCGGCCATGATGGCGTTGCCGGTGATCTCCGGCAGGGCGTCCTCGCCGCCCGGCATCAGGTCCTTGAGGACGATCTCGGTCAACTGCAGGTCCACCGGCTGCCGGTTGAGGCTCGCGAACGCGGTGACCCGGATCAGCGCGCCCTCCAACTCCCGGATGTTGCGCGAGATGCGGGAGGCGATGAACTCCAGCACCTCGGGCGGCGCGTTGAGCTGCTCCTGCACCGCCTTCTTGCGCAGGATCGCGATGCGCGTCTCCAGCTCGGGCGGCTGGACGTCGGTGATCAGGCCCCACTCGAAGCGGTTGCGCAGCCGGTCCTCCAGGGTCACCAGCTGCTTGGGCGGCCGGTCGGAGGAGAGCACGATCTGCTTGTTCGCGTTGTGCAGGGTGTTGAACGTGTGGAAGAACTCCTCCTGCGTGGACTCCTTGCTGGCCAGGAACTGGATGTCGTCGACCAGCAGGATGTCCATGTCCCGGTACCGCTTGCGGAACGCGTCCGCCTTGCCGTCCCGGATGGAGTTGATGAACTCGTTGGTGAACTCCTCGGAGCTGACGTACCGCACCCGGGTGCCCGGGTAGAGGCTGCGCGCGTAGTGCCCGATGGCGTGCAGCAGGTGCGTCTTGCCCAGCCCGGACTCCCCGTAGATGAACAGCGGGTTGTACGCCTTGGCCGGCGCCTCGGCGACCGCGACGGCCGCCGCGTGCGCGAACCGGTTGGACGCTCCGATGACGAAGGTGTCGAACAGGTACTTCGGATTGAGCCGCGCGGTCGGCTCGCCGGGCCCGGTGGCCGGCGCGGGCTGCGCCGCGAGCGGTCCGGGGGCGCCGCTGGCGGCCGGGAGCTGCGGGTCGGACGGCCGCACGCCGCCGCCGGGCCGCCGGTCGTCCCCGGGGTGGCCGTGCTGCGGGTGCTGGCCGTGCTGGGGCGGCCGGTACTCCTGCGGCGAGCGGCCGTACTCCTGCTTGCCGTACTCCTCCGGCTTGCCGTACTCCTTGCGCGGCGCGGGCGGGTACGGGTCCCGGTCGCCGAAGCCGTCGCCCTGGACCGCGGCGTACGGATCGGGACCGGCGGGCCGCCGCCAGTCGCCTCCGCCGTCGTGCGGCGCGGGGTAGTCCGGGTAGGCCCGGCGCATGGTCGGCTCGTCGTCGGCGGAGCGCCCGTAGCCGTCGTAGTCGCGCCGCGGGCTGCCGTACGGCGGGGGCGGCGGGGCGGACTGCTGGGCCGGGACCGGGGCGATGCGGTGCTGGACCGGCGCCTCGGCGCTGGAGTCCACGGTGATCGCGATCCGGATCGGCCGGCCGAACTGGTGGCTCAGCCCCTCGGTGATCATCGGAAGGAGGCGGCCTTCCAGCACACCCTTCGCGTACTCGTTGGGCGCGGCCAGCAACGCGGTGTCGGCGACCAGGGCGAGCGCCTGGCACGCCTTGAGCCAGCGGTGGTCCTTCGCCTCCACCCGCTGGTCGTCCGCGAGCAGCTGTTCGAGCACGCGGGGCCACACTGCGGCAAGATCGGCGGTCACATCAGCCACAGTGCACGCTCTCTCAGTTCGATCGGTCGGTGGGCGGGCTCGCTCGGTGGGGATGAGAGGGCGCCGAGGTCCCACGAAGGTGTGGTTCCTGGGATGCGCGGGAAGGATGCCGGGTTGATCTCCCGGTCTGTGAGTCCAGCCACGGTAGTCAGCGCCGCGCGGGTCGTTCAAGTCGTTGTCCACAGGGTGTGTACAAATGTGCCATGCCCGCACAGGCCATGGCCCGTCCGGGCAAGGCACCGGCGCGTCGCGGCCCCGGAGCTGGTTTGACCTGATGGCTCGGCCGCGCGTACCGTAACGAGGTCGAGTTGTCGATGGCTGCTGCCGCCTGCCTTGCGAAGGGCCCAGGTCACCAGGGTGACCGGAACAGCGGTACACCTAATGGCGTATCGCGAGGCTTCGTGGGCGCACGGTGACGGCCAAGCGACGCCCCACGCCCGTCTCACACCGAGACACAAGCATTCCTGGAGCCCCCGAGTGAGCAAGCGCACCTTCCAGCCGAACAACCGCCGCCGCGCGAAGACCCACGGCTTCCGGCTGCGCATGCGCACCCGTGCCGGTCGCGCGATCCTTTCCTCGCGCCGGGCCAAGGGCCGCGGCAGCCTGTCCGCCTGAGTTCGTACGCGGGTCGTGCTGTGCTGCCCACCGAGAACCGGCTGAGGCGGCGCCAGGACTTCGCGACCGCGGTACGACGGGGTCGCCGGGCCGGACGCCCGCTGCTCGTCGTCCATATGCGTAAGGTCACCTCCCCGCCCGGGGCGGGGGCGGCCGCAACGGACCCGCACGCCGGGAGGAGTGTTCCTCCGCCGCGTGCGGGTTTCGTCGTCAGCAAGGCCGTGGGCGGTGCGGTGCAGCGGAATCTGGTGAAGCGGCGATTGCGGCATCTGGTCAGAGACCGCCTGTCTCTTCTTCCCCCAGGTAGCCTGGTGGTCGTACGGGCGCTTCCCGGCGCTGCAGCCGCGGATCACGCCGACCTGGCCCGCGACCTGGACGCCGCGCTTCGGCGGCTACTGGGGGAAGGGGGCTGATCTTGAAGTATCCGTTGATGTGGCTGATCAAGGTGTATCAGTGGACCATCAGCCCACTGCTCGGACCGGTCTGCAAGTACTACCCATCCTGTTCCCACTACGGGTACGAGGCCATCAGGGTGCACGGCGCCGTGAAGGGCTCAGCCCTCACCGCGTGGCGCATCCTTCGGTGCAACCCGTGGTCCCTCGGCGGTGTCGATCATGTACCGCCGCGCAAACGCCCGCCATGGCACGCTCGGATACGTGAATCACTGCGGAAAGCCCCGGCCGTGTCCTCGGGAGAGCCAGCCGCTGAGGATGCCGGCCGCGCCGCCGAGACCCCCACTGCCCAAGGAGCTTGATCGGTGTTCCAAACGATTCTGAGTCCGCTCTATACCGCTGTTTCGTGGATCATCGTCCAGTTCCACTCGGCGTACAGCCTGGTCTTCGCGCCGAACAGCGGGTGGGCTTGGGGGCTGTCCATCGTCTCGCTGGTGATCCTGATCCGGATCTGCCTGATCCCGCTCTTCGTGAAGCAGATCAAGGCCACCCGCAACATGCAGGTGCTCCAGCCGAAGATGAAGGCGATCCAGGAGCGCTACAAGAACGACAAGCAGCGCCAGTCCGAAGAGATGATGAAGCTGTACAAGGAGTCGGGTACCAACCCGCTCTCCAGCTGCCTTCCCATCCTCGTGCAGTCGCCGTTCTTCATGTCCCTGTACGGCGTGCTCCACAACATCGCGACCAACCACCAGGTCGGCGTGATCCACCACAGCCTGTTGAGCAGCGCACGCCAGGCGCACATCTTCGGCGCGCCGCTGTCCGCCAAGTTCCTTGACGGCGCCGACAAGCTCGCTCCGCTGGGCGCCACGGTCGCCGATGTGAGGGTCGTCACGATCCTCATGATCCTTCTGATGTCGGCCTCGCAGTTCTACACGCAGCGCCAGCTGATGACGAAGAACGTCGACACCTCGGTCAAGACGCCGTTCATGCAGCAGCAGAAGATGCTGATGTACGCCTTCCCGGTCATGTTCGCCGTCTTCGGCATCAACTTCCCCGTCGGTGTCCTCGTCTACTGGCTGACCACCAACGTGTGGACCATGGGCCAGCAGATGGTCGTCATCCGCCGGAACCCCACCCCCGGCAGCCTCGCCTTCAAGCAGCGCGAGGAGCGCCTGCGGGCCAAGGGCAAGCTCGTCGAGGAGCCGGCCGTCAAGGCGCGCACCACCGAGACCGGCGAGCCGATCAAGCGCCAGCAGCCGAAGCGGCAGACCAAGGCCCAGCGGCAGCACGCCGGCGCCACCCCCGGCCAGCCCGCCAAGGGCGCCGGCGGCGAGCACGAGCCGCTCTCCGCGGCCGCCGAGGCCAAGGCCGACGCCGCACGGGAGCCCGAGGACAGCAAGCCCGCCGGCGGAGCGGGCGGCTCCGGCGCCGCCCGATCCTCGCGCAGCGGCCAGCAGTCCAAGGCCGGACCACAGCGCAAGGGCCCGCAGCGGTCCAAGCACCCGTCGAAGAAGTAGCGCGCTGATCACGTGGCGCCATTGGATAGGAGTCCATCCGTGACGGAAGGCAACACCCCCGTCGTCGAGGGCGAGGACGCCCTGACCCGCCTTGAGCAGGAAGGGGAGATCGCCGCCGACTATCTCGAGGGCCTGCTGGACATCGCCGATCTCGACGGGGACATCGACATGGATGTCGAGGGCGACCGCGCCGCGGTCTCCATCGTCGGCGACTCCACCGGCCGCGACCTGCACAAGCTGGTCGGCCGCGACGGCGAGGTGCTGGAAGCGCTGCAGGAGCTGACCCGGCTCGCGGTGCACCGCGAGACCGGCGACCGCTGCCGTCTCATGCTGGACATCGCCGGCTTCCGGGCCCGCAAGCGCGCCGAGCTGGCGGAGCTGGGCACCAAGGCCGCCGAGGAGGCCAAGAGCACCGGCGAGCCGGTCAAGCTGGAGGCGATGACCCCCTTCGAGCGCAAGGTCGTGCACGACGCGGTCGCCGCGGCCGGACTGCGCAGCGAGTCCGAGGGCGAGGAGCCGCAGCGCCGGGTGGTCGTCCTCCCGGTGTGATCCGGTCCGCTCGGCGACAGGACAGACGGCCCCGTCCGCGGTCCGGGAACCTCCCGGGCGTCACGCAGGCGGGGCCGACACCTGTCAGCCTGATACGCAGAAGGTCGGTTCCCGGCGGGTGACGTGTCGTCGACCCGTGCCACAACTGGAGGGATGGTTCCGTGTCGGAGGCAGCAGCTGAGCTTCCCCCCGCGCCCGAGCAGGCGCGTGCGATCTTCGGCGAGCGGTTCGCCGACGCCGTGCGCTATGCCGAACTGCTCGCCGACGTCGGGGTGCGGCGCGGCCTCATCGGTCCCCGCGAGGTGCCTCGGCTGTGGGAGCGGCATCTGCTCAACTGTGCGGTGCTCTCCGACGTGGTGCCGGACGGCGTCTCGGTGTGCGACGTGGGCTCCGGCGCCGGCCTGCCCGGCATTCCGCTGGCGCTGGCCAGGGGCGATCTGCGCATCACCCTGCTGGAACCGCTGCTGCGCCGCACGACCTTCCTGGAGGAGGTCGTCTCGCTACTCGGCCTGGGAAACGTGACCGTGGTGCGCGGCCGGGCCGAGGAGATGATCGGCCATCTGCCGCAGGTGGACGTGGTGACCGCGCGCGCGGTCGCTCCGCTGGACCGGCTGGCCGGCTGGGGGCTGCCGCTGCTGCGCCCGCACGGCGAGATGCTGGCGCTGAAGGGCGATACCGCGGAGGAGGAGCTGAAGGCGGCCCGCGCGGCGCTCGACCGCCTCGGTGCGCTGGAGACCTCGGTGGTGCAGGCGGGCGCCGGCCTGGTGGATCCGCCGTCCACGGTGGTCCGGGTGCGGGTCGGCGAGAGCCCCGGCGGAGTGCGCGCCGCGGCCCGGCGGGCACGCGCGGCGCGGGCGAACCGCCCGGTGCGCGGCGCGACCCGGCGGCGCCGCTGAGCCCCGCCGGTTGCTCCATACAAACGGCGAAAACTACATAATCGGAGTGTCGCGGTTCTAAGCGGACGCTCTCCTGTGCATCGTGTTTCACGTGAAACGTCGATCCTTGCTGCCAGGAATCCTCAGCCGTGGCCGTGCGGCGGCCGAGGCCAGGCCACGAAAACCCCTTCACGGGATGGGTTCATCCACAGATTCATCCACAGGACAGCGGGCCTCACTGGTTCACGACCCCGGAAACATGGCAGGCTCTGTGCATCACGAGTCTGCAGTCGAGGAGAGTGAATCCTTGCGGTCCGAGGCCCATACCGCGGGACCGATGACCGACCCGGTCCCCGGCCCCCGAAGCGAATCGACCCTGGAGGATGTTTCACGTGAAACACTGCCTCCCATGGACGACACCCCGATCGGTCGGGCCGCCCAACTGGCGGTAGAGGCACTGGGTCGGGCCGGTGAAGGTCTGCCCCGGCCGGATCAGACCCGAGTGATGGTCGTCGCCAACCAGAAGGGTGGCGTGGGCAAGACCACGACCACCGTCAACCTCGCCGCGTCGCTCGCCCTGCACGGCAGCCGCGTGCTGGTGATCGACCTGGACCCGCAGGGCAACGCCTCCACCGCGCTGGGCATCGACCACCACGCCGAAGTGCCGTCCGTCTACGACGTCCTGGTCGAGGGCCGCGCCCTGTCCGACGTCGTCCAGCCGGTACCCGACGTCGAGGGGCTGTTCTGCGCACCGGCCACCATCGATCTGGCGGGCGCGGAGATCGAGTTGGTCTCGCTGGTGGCCCGGGAGAGCCGGCTGAAGCGGGCCATCGAGGCCTACGAGCAGCCGCTGGACTACATCCTGATCGACTGTCCGCCCTCGCTCGGCCTGCTGACCGTCAACGCGATGGTCGCCGGCGCCGAGGTGCTGATCCCGATCCAGTGCGAGTACTACGCGCTGGAGGGGCTGGGCCAACTGCTGCGCAACGTGGACCTGGTGCGCGGCCACCTCAATCCCAAGCTGCACGTCTCGACCATCCTGCTGACCATGTACGACGGCCGCACCCGGCTCGCCTCCCAGGTGGCCGAGGAGGTGCGCAGCCACTTCGGCAACGAGGTGCTGCGCACCAGCATCCCGCGCTCGGTCCGCATCTCCGAGGCGCCCAGCTACGGTCAGACGGTTCTCACCTACGATCCCGGTTCCAGTGGCGCGCTGTCCTACCTGGAGGCTGCCCGGGAGATGGCCCTGCGCGGAGCCGACGGTGTCGCCGTCGCGTACGACGGCCAGGAAGCGCACATCGCTCGCCAGAACAATGAGTACGGCCAGCACAGCATGTCGGAGGGGATCCAGTGAGCGAGCGACGCAGGGGGTTGGGACGAGGGCTCGGCGCGCTCATCCCGGCCGCACCGTCCGGCGGTGACCGGTCGGCGGCGACCACGGCGAGCACCGCGGTGGCGTCCCCCGGTGCGGCCCCGGTCCTGACCTCGGAGCGCGGCATCGCGGCGGCCAAGGTCACCGGGCTGACCGAGCGGGAGAACTCCTCCGTCGAGATTCCCGTTTCACGTGAAACCGACGCCATCGCGCCCGGCGCCGACGCGGTCGGGGTGGCCGGCGCGTACTTCGCCGAGCTGCCGATCGACGAGATCACCCCCAACCCGCGCCAGCCGCGTGAGGTCTTCGACGAGGACGCGCTCGCCGAGTTGGTGACCTCCATCAAGGAGGTCGGCCTGCTGCAGCCGGTCGTGGTGCGGCAGACCGGTCAGGGCGCCTACGAGCTCATCATGGGCGAGCGGCGCTGGCGGGCCTGCCGGGAGGCCGGCCTGGAGCGCATCCCGGCGATCGTCCGGGCGACCGACGACGAGAAGCTGCTGCTCGACGCGCTGTTGGAGAACCTGCACCGCGCACAGCTCAACCCGCTCGAAGAGGCCGCCGCCTACGACCAGTTGCTCCAGGACTTCGACTGCACCCACGAGCAGTTGGCCGACCGGATCGGGCGGTCCCGCTCCCAGGTCTCCAACACGCTGCGGCTGCTGAAGCTCTCGGCTCCGGTGCAGCGCCGGGTGGCCGCGGGCGTGCTGTCCGCCGGCCACGCGCGGGCGCTGCTGTCGCTGGACGACGTCCAGGAGCAGGACCGGCTGGCGCAGCGCATCGTGGCCGAGGGACTCTCGGTGCGGTCGGTCGAGGAGATCGTGACCTTGATGGCCTCCGAGCCGGACGCCGCCAAGAAGCCGAAGGGGCCGAGGGCCGGCCGGCGGCTGTCGCCCGCGCTCTCCGATCTGGCGTCCCGGCTCTCCGACCGCTTCGACACCCGGGTGAAGGTCGACCTGGGCCAGCGCAAGGGCAAGATCGTGGTGGAGTTCGCCTCGATGGACGACCTGGAGCGCATCCTCGGCTCGATCGCTCCCGGCGAGGGTCCGGTCTTCCAGCAGGGCCTGCCCGCCGATCCGGAGGACGACGAAGCGGAGAGCTGATTTCGCCGGGCATCCGACAGGGCGGGCCGCATCCTTCGGTGGATGCGGCCCGCCTTTGTCGGTGGTCGCTGTCCGGCGCCTGCCGGTCCGGTTACGATGCCGGTGGATATGGCGCGTGGCCGGCCGCCGGGCCGGCAGAGATGAGGGCCTGACCCATGGGGCGTCGACTGGTACCGCTCACCCTGGACAATCTTCCCGACCTGCCCAAGCGCTGCCGCTCGTGCGTCTTCTGGGAACTGGACCCGGTCAGCGGGGAGGCCGCCGCCCGGGCCGGCAAGCCGGAGTTGGAGAAGGAGGCGTGGATCTCCGCCGTGCTGCTGGAGTGGGGGTCGTGCGGCCGGGTCGCCTACGTGGACGACATGCCGGCCGGCTTCGTCCTCTACGCGCCGCCCGCCTACGTCCCGCGTTCCACCGCCTTCCCCACCAGTCCGGTCTCCCCGGACGCGGTCCAACTGATGACCTCGCGGATCCTGCCGGGCTTCCAGGGGCAGGGACTCGGGCGGGTGTTGGTGCAGACGGTCGCCAAGGACCTGGTGCGGCGCAACTTCAAGGCGATCGAGGCGTTCGGCGACCTGCGCTGGGAGGAGCCCGGCTGCATGCTGCCCGCCGACCACCTGACCGCCGTCGGGTTCAAGACCGTGCGCCCGCACCCGAGGTACCCGCGCCTGCGGTTGGATCTGCGCTCGACGCTGTCGTGGAAGGAAGACGTCGAGATGGCGATCGACCGGCTGCTGGGCGCGGTCCAGAAGGAGCCCGCGCTCCGGCCGCTGTAGCGGACGGCGTCGCCGGACGTGTTTCACGTGAAACATCAAGAGGGGCACCCGGTTGGGGTGCCCCTCTTCGCGTCGCGTGGACTGCGGCCGGCTCGCGGCCCGTTGGGTCCGGCTCAGCTGATGAAGTCGGTGAGGTCCCGCTCCAGGGCGGCCTTCGGCTTGGCACCGACGATGGTCTTGACGACCTCTCCGCCCTTGTAGACGTTGAGGGTCGGGATCGACATCACGCCGTACTTCACCGCGGTGTCGGGGTTCTCGTCGATGTTGAGCTTGACGATCTCGAGCTGGTCGCCGTGCTCGGCGGCGATCGCCTCCAGGGACGGGGCGAGCTGACGGCAGGGTCCGCACCACTCGGCCCAGAAGTCGACCAGCACAGGCTTGTCGCTCTGGAGGACCTCGGCGTCGAACGTCGCGTCCGTGACGTGCTTGAGGGCACCGGCCATGGTGACTCTCTCCTCGGGTTGTCGCTGAGTTGCTGCTGGTGGTTCGTAGCCGGGGACGGATCAGACTGCCGGAACGGCCGTCTTGTCCGGCTCGGCGTTGTGCTCGGCGTCGCTGAGCGCGGCGAGGTGGCGCTCGGCGTCCAGGGCCGCGGAGCAGCCGGTGCCCGCGGCGGTGATGGCCTGGCGGTAGGTGTGGTCCACCACGTCGCCGGCCGCGAAGACGCCGGTGAGGTTGGTCCGGGTGCTCGGCGCGTCGACGACCAGGTATCCCTCGTCGTCCAGATCCAGCTGACCCTTGAACAGTTCGGTGCGCGGGTCGTGGCCGATCGCGATGAACAGACCGGTCACCGGCAGCTCGGAGGAGTCGCCGGAGTGCACGTTGCGCAGGGTCAGGCCGGACAGCTTTCCGTCGCCGTGGATCTCGGCGACCTCGCTGTCCCAGACGAAGGAGATCTTCGGGTCGGCGATCGCGCGGTCCTGCATCGCCTTGGAGGCGCGCAGGGTGTCGCGGCGGTGGACGACGGTGACCGACTTGGCGAACCGGGACAGGAAGGTCGCCTCCTCCATCGCGGTGTCACCGCCGCCGATCACGGCGATGTCCTGGTCCCGGAAGAAGAAGCCGTCACAGGTGGCGCACCAGGAGACACCGCGGCCCGACAGGGCGTCCTCGTTGGGCAGGTTGAGCTTGCGGTGCTGCGAACCGGTGGTCACGATCACCGACTTGGCGCGGTGCACGGTGCCCGCCGAGTCGGTCACGGTCTTGATCTCGCCGCCGAGGTCCACCTCGACGATGTCGTCCGGGACGAGTTCCGCGCCGAAGCGCTCCGCCTGGGCCCGCATGCCGTCCATCAGGTCCGGGCCCATGATGCCGTCCCTGAAGCCGGGGAAGTTCTCGACCTCGGTCGTGTTCATCAGCGCGCCACCGGCCGTGACGGACCCCTCGAAGACCAGGGGCTTCAGGGACGCACGGGCGGTGTAGAGCGCCGCGGTGTAGCCCGCCGGTCCGGAGCCAATGATGATCACGTTGCGGACATCGCTCACGGCTGTCTTCCTCGTCTCTGGCGACTGCTGCTAGGAACCCCTGCGGGGAAGTCTCATCCCGCCTAACGGATCCTACGGTGCCGGAATTCCCGCACCGACGAGGGCGACGCCGCCCGGCCCGGCGTGCCGGTCAGTGGCGCGAGTAGGTCCGCTCGGTCAGCACGGTGCCGGCCTTGACCGGGCCGCTGGATCCGTGCGCGGCGCAGGCGGCGTCCACCACGTAGGCGTCCACCTTGCCGGAGTCGGAGGGGTGTGCCAGCACCAGCAGATAGGACGAGTGGCCCTCGTAGCTGCCGCGGGACGTGGCGATTGGGCCATCCGGGCGACCGGTGGCCTTCAGCACGCAGGACGGCACCACCGGCACCTTCGTGGCGAACGGCGAGTTCTCCCCCGACTGGGCACCCGCGTTCGGTGACGCCTGCTGTCCCGCGGCGCCGAGCAGCTGGTGGACCTGGCTCTGCAACTGGTGTCCGGAGAAGACGCCGGCCTGCGTCGAGGTCGACCCCTGGCCGTCCAGCGAGTACACCAGCAGCCCGCCCACCCCCAGCACGGCGACGGCCGAGGCGGCGGTCACTATCCGCCAGCGCCGGCGCGAGCCGCGCGCACCCCGGCCGGGGCCGGTGGCGGCGCCGGGACGGCCCGCCGGGCGGGCGGCCGACGGCGATGTTTCACGTGAAACATGCGCCCGGCCCGCCGGAGCGGCCGCGGAACCCGGTGAGGCCCCGGATGCGGCGATGGCCCGGTCGGCGGAATCCGGTGCGCCCGGGGCGTCCGCCGCGTCGGCCGCGTCGGCCGGGTGCGCGGAGTGTGCCGCGTCGCGGGAGGCGGCGGTGTCCGGCTCGGTGTGGGCGGCGCGGGGTGTCGGGTCCGGCGTGGTCGCCTGGATGAGCGCCTCCGCGGCGAGCGCGGCGTCGATGCGGCCTGCCACGTCCTCCGGCATCCGGGGCGGCCCGGGCAGCGTGCCCAGGATGCCGCGGATCTCGGACAGCGAGTCGCGGACGTCCGCGCACAGCACGCAGTGCGCCAGGTGGCCGCGCAGCTCGGCGGACCGCTCCGGTGACAGCAGTCCTTCGGCGAATGCCGAGATCTCCGCGACCTCCGGGTGCTCGTCCGTGCCAGCCATCGACGTCACTGCTGTCCACCTCCACCCTTCACGGCGTCCTCGGGATCCTGCACTGCCGTCTGTGGGACGGAAGTGATCTCCGCCCGGTTCCTTCCCCGGCCGGAACCCGCGCTACCCCTGGCGGCGACCCGCAGGTGGTCCAGGAGCGGCAGCAGTCTGGCCCGGCCGCGCGAGCATCTGCTCTTGACCGTGCCGGGCGCCACGTCGAGGATCTCGGCGGCCTCGGCGACCGGATACGCCTGCATGTCCACGAGCACGAGAGCGGCCCGCTGCTCCGCCGGCAGCATCGCCAGGGCGCGCATCACCTCGCGGTGCAGCTCCCGGCGCTCTGCCGGGGCGTCCGCCGCCTCGTGCGGTTCCAGCAGCAGGTCGAGCTGGTCGTCGTCCGGCACCGGCGAGGCCCGCCGGGAGGCCGTCTTGCGGGCCCGGTCCAGGCAGGCGTTCACCGTGATGCGGTGCAGCCAGGTGGTGACCGCGGACCTGCCGCGGAAGGTGTGCGCGCCCCGGAAGGCCGAGATCAGCGCGTCCTGTACCGCGTCCGCTGCTTCCTCCGGATCGCCGAGGGTACGCAGCGCGACCGCCCACAGGCGGTCGCGGTGTCTGCGTACCAGCTCGCCGAACGCGTCCGGGTCACCAGCGACATGTCGCGCGAGGAGTTCCTGGTCATTGATCTCCTCAAGCGGACCCTGCGCCAAAGTCGCGCCCCCCTCATCGGTGGCTCAGCCGGTGAACGACACCTCGGTGATCCCCTGTTTGTAACCCGCCACACTGTACGCGTCCGCGTCCTCGTGGGGCAGGGCTGTGAGCCAGACGACCACGTACCGAGTGGAGATCGGAGAGGTCACGGTCAGGTGCTGCTCGGCGCCCGACGTGGTGTTGGTGGCCAGTTTGTGCAGTGCGGACGGCTGGATGGCGCTGGAGAGGGAGCCGGCCGCGTAGAGCGTGGTGGTGGTGTGGTCGCCGGCGAACAGGAAGCTGAGCTTGGCGCCGGTGACCTTCTGCGCGGAGCCGAGGTCGTAGACGATCCCGACGCCCTGCTTGAAGGGGGCCAGGACCGGGCCGTCGTCGAAGGACTTGGTCCGCCAGTAGGTGCCCTGCTTGCCGTCGTAGGTCAGGCCCACCTGGTCGGCGTGCTGGGGGCTGCCGAAGGGCGCGTACTCCGCGGCTCCGACGATCCGCAGCGGGCGGTTGTCGGCCTGCCGGCTGCCGCTGCCCTTCTGCTGGTGGACCTGGGAGCCGGGGCCGGAGTTCTCGCGGTTCATCAGGGTGTCGGCGACCTGCCAGCTGCCCAGCCCGAGGGCGGCGAGCAGCAGCGCGGCGACGCTCCACTTCAGCACCTTGCCGGTGCGGCCCGGCAGGGTGGGCGGCGGCGGCGCGACGGCCGGCACGGACCGGGTGGCGCTGGGCTGGGCCTGCCGGGCCGGCGGCTGGCGATAGGGGCTCTGCGGGTACGCGGGGGCCTTGGACTCCGGGGGGCGGATGCGCGGGAGCGCCGCGACGGCCTTGGCCAGCTCCTCCGGGGTCGTGCAGGGCGACTCCTGGCGCGACGGGGTGGCGCCGTCGTTGACCAGCGCCCGCACCGCGAGCTCCGACAGGCCGCGGTGCACGCCCGCGCGCACCTGGTCGGGAGCGATCAGCGGCAGGTCCTTGGGCAGCCCGACCAGGCCGAAGGCGTCCTCGTGGTAGGGCCAGCGCGCGGTGAGCGCCGCGTACAGCAGGGCGCCGATGGCCTCGGTGTCGGTGCGCTTGGGGCGGTCCGAGGAGATGCCGCGCAGCGCGGCGTCCACCGCGAGGCCGCGGATGCGGTACTGGCCGGACTCCGAGCGCAGCACGCTGCCGGGGTCCAGGCACAGGTGGGCCAGGCCCTCGCGGTGGGCGGCCGACATCGCCTGGGAGACCTGGCTGACCAGCTGGTACGCCTCATGGGCGGCGAGCGGCCCCGAGGCGAGCATCGCGGTCAGCTCGGTGGCGTCCGGCAGCCACTCGTGGACGACGTAGACCAGGTCGTTCTCCTCGACGGCGTCGAGGACCTGGACGAAGCGCGGATCGCCCAGCAGCGCGGCGCTGCGGGCCGCGGACAGCACGGAACGGGCGCGCTGGTGGTCGGCGGGCAGCAGGTGGACGCCGACCGCGCGGCGCAGCTTCTCGTCCACCGCGCGCCAGCTGCTGAAGCCGTCGAGGCGGGTGAGGCACTCCTCCAGGCGGTAGCGGCGGGCGAGCTTGTGGCCGCTGTGCAGCTCGGGAGGCTCGGGGACGCTGCCCGTCGGGGCGGGCGTCGGGGTCGGGGTTGGCGTGGACGTGGTCGGCGCGGATCCCTCGGTCTTGTCGTCGTCGCGCACCTCGACGGGTGCTGTCGCGTCCTGCGTTCCGGCTTGGCCCTTCGCCCCGTCGCCCGTGGCTCCGCCCGCTGCGGCGGCGAGCGGCGGTTGGCCGCTCTCGTTGGCCACGTCGACGGCAGCTGTGCTCCGCTCCGCCACCGTCGTTCCTGCCTCCCCATCCGTTGCACGCTGTCTTCAAGGTCGTCGCGCCAAGGACAATTGTGCCCACAGTCCGCCGCTATGCACGACACGCGGCGTCGCGGGATGGTTGCCCGCGGCCGTCGTGCTCAGCGGCCCAGGCGCCCGCGGACCATACCCACCATCGCCGTCATCTCCTCGATACGCATCCGGCGCGCGGCCAGATAGAAAACAGCCAGCAGGACGACGCCGCCCGCGACGACCGCGCCCAGCGAGCCGACGACACCGTCGCCCAGCACCCCGGTCACCGCGTACGACACCGCGCCGCCGAGCAGGGCCGCCGGAAGGCTGGCCCCGATCAGCCGCGCGTAGGTGCGCACGATGTGGGCGCCGTCCAGATCGCCGCCGAGCCTCCTGCGCAACCGTCGTACGGCTACCCCGACTCCGACGACGTAGGCGAGCCCGTAGGACCCCGCCATGCCGACGACGGCCCAACGGGCGGGCAGCACAAGGAAACAGAGGCCGGAGGCGGCCGCGTTGACGACGGCCACGATCACCGTGTTGTAGAACGGCGTCCGGGTGTCCTCGAAGGCGTAGAAGCCGCGCAGCACCACGTACTGCACGGAGTACGGGATCAGGCCGAGGCCGAACGCCATCAGCACGTAGCCGATGTTGCGCGCGCCGGCCGAGCCGGAGCTGGAGTACATCAAGGTGGCCAGCGGCACGCCGAGCGCGAGGAAGACGAACGCGGACGGCACGATCGCGACGGCCGAGGTCCGCAGTCCGTAGGACAGGTCGTCGCGGACCGCGGCGGTGTCCCCGTCGGCGGCGGCCCGGGAGATGCGCGGCAGGACGGCGGTCATCACCGAGACGGTGATGATGGCCTGCGGCATCTGCCAGAGCAGCAGCGCGTAGTTGTAGGCGGTGATGCCGGTGCCCGGGTGGCCCTGGCCGGCCGCGACCGCGCCCGACCAGGTGGCGAGCTGGGTGACGACGATCATGCCCGTCTGGTTGGCGAGCACGAAGAAGAACGTCCACTTGGCGAGCTTGGCGGCGTGGCCGAGGCCGTGTCCGCGCCAGTCGAAGCGCGGCCGGATGCGCAGCCCGGAGGCCCGCAGGTACGGGATCATCGACAGCGCCTGCACGGCCAGGCCCAGCAGGGTGCCGATGCCCAGCAGCCGTACGCCCTGCGGCGAGATGGTGGAGGCGTCCACCCCGGAGTGGCGCGCGGTGCCGAACACCCAGATGAACGCGCCGAAGGCGGCGATGACGACGACGTTGTTGAGGACCGGGGTCCACATCATCGCGCCGAACCGGCCGCGGGCGTTGAGGATCTGGCCGAGCACCACGTGCACGCCCATGAAGAACATGGTCGGCAGGCAGTAGCGGGTGAAGGAGACGGTGACCGCCATGGACACCGGGTCCGAGGCGATCTTCGCCGACATCAGCCGTACCAGCAGCGGCGCGCACAGCACCATGACGGTGGTGACCGAGGCGAGGCCGACGACGACCAGGGTCAGCAGCCGGTTGGCGTACGCCTCGCCGCCGTCCTCGTCGTTCTTCATCGCGCGGACCAACTGCGGGATGAACACCGCGTTGAGCGCGCCGCCGCCGACCAGGACGTAGATCATCGTCGGCAGGACGTTGGCGACCTGGTAGCTGTCGTTGAGGGTGGAGACGCCGATGGCGCCGCCGATCACCAGGGTGCGCAGGAAGCCGGTGATCCGGGAGACCAGGGTGCCGGCCGCCATCACCGCGCTGGACTTGAGCAGGCCGGAGGCGCGGCCGCCGCCGGCGGCAGGAGCCGCGGCCGCGGTGGCCTGCGGCCCCGGCTCGCCCTCGTCGGGCGCGTCGGTCAAGTCCGGGAAGGCGTACCCCTGTTCGCCGCCCACGCCGGCGTCCCGCTGGTCGCGGAAGAGCGGCCCGGCGGCGTTCACCGTCGGGCCGCTGACGGCCTCCTCCGGCCGGCCGGGGGCCGGCGGGGACCCGTACGGCTGGGTGCCGGGCTGCGGCGCGCCGGTGGGCGGCGGCGAACCCGGGTACGGCCGGGGGGTGTTGTAGGGCTGCGGCGCGGCGACGTACGGCTGGCGGGTGCCGGGCGCCTGCTGCCGCGCGTACCGGTCGGCGCCGGGCGGCTGCCGGCCGGGATACTCGCGGTAGGGGTCCTGCGCGGGGCGTGGCTCGGGCGGGGGCGGCGCAGCCGCGGCCGGCTCGTCGTCGTACGACGTCGCCCGCTCACGCTCCCCGTCGTACGGCGCGTTCATCACTGCCCCACCTTATTGTCCGCGATCCGGAACCTGTCCCTGGCTATCGGTCCACCTTCTCACCCTGGGCGGGAGGGTCCGCGCGTTCGGCCGAGGTGTCCGACGCCGGGTCACCCGCCTGCCCGGGGACCTTGGCGACCGCCGGGCCCTCCTGCGCCTCGGCCTCGCCGGTGGCGGCAGTCTCGGTGTCCCGCGCGGTGCCGGAGTCCTGCGGAACGGCCGCCAGCGCGAGCCGCTTGCGCTGCCGGTACATCCGCACGCCCGCCAGGACGAGCAGCAGCAGACCGCCCGCGATCACCAGCATCACGGTGTCGGTGATGGAGGTGACGCTCACCTGGAAGGTCATCGGCTGGCCGTAGGGCGTGCCGTCCGCGGTGTAGAGCTGCGCGGTCACCGGCTCCTTGCCGTTGGCGCTCGCGGTGGTGCGGAACTTCAGCGAGCGGTTGTGCCCGCCGTCGATGGACAGGCTCTGCGCGGGTCCGGGGTCGAGGCGGTTGGACTGGTAGGCGGTGAGCCGCAGCTGCAGCCCGGTGACCTCCTGGGCCAGGCTGTTCTGCACGGTCACCGGGATCGTCGCGGTGCGGCCGGACAGGGTGATCGACTGCTTGGCCAGGATGTGCACGAGCCCGGTCAGGTCGCCGAGGTAGTCGGCGATGTCGTCGCGGAACGAGGCCGCCGCCTGGCGCCGGCCGCGCCACTCGGTGGACATCGAGCCCAGTATCGCGTTGCCGAACGGCGTGGTGACCCGGCCCTTGAGGCTGAGGATCGCCACGAAGCTGTTCAGCGAGGTCTGCACCGACTGGATCTTGCGGAACGCGGCGGTGCTCAGCTCCTGCCTGCGCAGGGCGGCCGGATACGCCCGGGTGCCGGGCACCCGCTGGTTGGCGCCCGGGTCGGGGGTCTGGCCGGCCGCGTCGCCGAGCGAGATGGGCTGGACCCAGCCGCCGGAGGACGCCGCGGTGATGGCGGCGGCCATGGCCTGCGCCTGGCTCGCGCTGGGCATGCGCTGCGGCGCGACGACGATGCTGCGCTGCTGCTCGGGGGCCTGCTCGTAGATCATCAGCGACTGGGCGAGGAACTGCTGCTCGGTGGCGACCGCCTGGCCGGCTGTCGCCTCGGCGCCGGTGAAGGCGCCGGACAGGGCGGCGTCCGAGACGATGGCCGTCGAGCCGCCGCCGATCGGCCGCGCGGCGGTGGGTGTGTAGGGCAGCTGCGAGGTCTCGGGGAAGTGGTCGCTGCTGGCGATGATGTTGTCGGCGCCGGCGGCCATCGCCACGTCGACGATCGAGGGGTCGACGGCGCCGTCGTCCGGCCAGGCGAAGTCGGTGCGCGGGTTGACGCCGAGGATCGTCTGGACGGTGACGGTGGACAGGTCGGTGGCCGACTTCAGGTGGGTGATGGTGCCGGGGACGCTCGCGCCGTCGTGGGCGATGGAGGCGAGGTCCGGGTCGCCGAACGGCAGCGCCACGACCTCGTGGTCCTTGACCGCCGACTGCAGCTCGTCGAGCCACTTCTTGGCGTCGGCGGTGCCGGTGCCGGTCGTGGTGTGGGTGGTGTCACCGTGCGGTCCGACCACCTGGTACGGCCGGGTCATCTCGTCGACGGAGGCGAGCAGCTCGGGGTCTATCACCCAGGTGACCGGGAGTTTCCTGCCCAGCTCGACCAGCTGCTGCAGCCGGCCGCCCGGTGCCAGCTCGGCTGCCAGGTCGTCGTCGCGGAACAGCGGGGTCTGGTCGTCGCTGCCGCCGGGGCTGCGGATGTCCACGTGCGGCCGGTCGATCAGCGGCCACAGGAACGTCGTGCGGGTCTTGCGGCCGCCGGCGTCGTCGTAGAAGGGCAGGTAGGTGCGCTGGATCCCGACGACGTGGGCGTAGGCGGCGTCCCTCGTGGTGCCGGAGGCGGTCACGCCCAGTTCGTAGACCCCGTCGCTCTTCAGGCCGAGCGCGCGGACCGGAATGTCGAGGGTGAAGGGACGGCTCACGTGCGGTGCGATGGCGCCCAGCGTGTCGGTGTGGCCGGGGACCTGGCTGCCGTCCGCGTAGGAGTAGTTCCCGCTGGCCTGGACGGAGCCGAGCGCGTTGCGGCTGTCGAACGGGGAGCCCGAGCCGAGGTCGACGCCGACGGTGGTGCCCGAGATCGTTCCCGAACTGTTGTTGGTGACCGCCCCGCTGATCTTGAGCGTGCCGTTCCCGGTGGGGACGGCGGGGGTGAGGGAGTCGACGGTGACGCTGGCCGCGCGCGAGCCGGTCGCCGCTGCCGCCTGCGCCGCGGCCGGGGCCGCGGAGGCCGCCGGAAGCCGTACGAGCCCGGTCAGCACGACGGCGCCCGCGAGTGCGGCGGCGGTGCGCCGCCGCCATACGCGAGCATGGGTGTTCCGCAGGTGCTGTGCCGCCTCGCCCACGCGCTCGTCCGCCCTGTCCTTGGTCGCCATCCGATGTGCGTCCTGGCATGGTAACGATGGCCGCTGAGACATAGTGCTGCGGAGTGGCCTCAAGATCGTTCACAGGCCCGGCATCTGTGACGAGTGGTGCGTGCGGGACACGTATCCTTTTCTGTCGTGCCGAACGCCAACCATGACCATGAATCCACGCCGTCCGCGGAAGCCACCGCGCTCAACGCGGCGCAGCGCCGTGCGGTGGGCGAACTGCTGCGGGTATCGCCGGTCGCCGACGACCTCGCGCGGCGCTTCCAGCAGGCCGGGTTCAGCCTCGCCCTCGTCGGCGGCTCGGTCCGGGACGCCCTGCTGGGCCGGCTCGGCAACGACCTGGACTTCACCACCGACGCCCGGCCGGAGCAGGTGCTGAAGCTGGTGCGCGGTTGGGCGGACGCGGTCTGGGAGGTCGGGATCGCCTTCGGCACGGTGGGCTGCCGCAAGGCGGACGCCGACGGCAACGCCTTCCAGATCGAGGTGACCACCTACCGCTCCGAGGCGTACGACCGCACCTCCCGCAAGCCGGAGGTCTCCTACGGCGAGAACATCGAGCAGGATCTGGTCCGCCGCGACTTCACGGTGAACGCCATGGCCGTGGCGCTGCCCGGTATCACTTTCGTGGATCCGCACGGCGGCCTGGAGGACCTGGCCCGCCGGGTGCTGCGGACCCCGGGGACGCCGCAGGAGTCGTTCTCCGACGATCCGCTGCGGATGATGCGGGCGGCCAGGTTCGCGGCGCAGCTGGACTTCGAGGTGGCGCCCGAGGTGGTCGCCGCGATGACGGAGATGGCGGACCGCATCGAGATCGTCTCGGCGGAGCGGGTGCGCGACGAGCTCAACAAGCTCGTGCTCGGCGAGCACCCGCGCAAGGGGCTGGAGCTGCTGGTGGTCACCGGGCTCGCGGACCGCGTGCTGCCCGAGCTGCCGGCGCTGCGCCTGGAGCGCGACGAGCACTTCCGGCACAAGGACGTCTACGAGCACACGCTGACCGTGCTGGAGCAGGCGATCGCCCTGGAGAGCGACGGGCCCGACCTGGCGCTGCGGCTCGCCGCGCTGCTGCACGACATCGGCAAGCCGAAGACCCGCCGGGCCGAACCGGGCGGCCGGGTTTCCTTCCACCACCACGAGGTGGTGGGCGCGAAGCTGACCAAGTCGCGGATGACCAGGCTCAAGTACCCCAACGACATGGTCAAGGACGTCTCGCGGCTGGTCGAGCTGCACCTGCGCTTCCACGGCTACGGCACCGGCGAGTGGACCGACTCCGCCGTGCGGCGCTACGTGCGGGACGCCGGGCCGCTGCTGGAGCGGCTGCACAAGCTGACCCGTTCCGACTGCACCACCCGCAACAAGAAGAAGGCGGCGGCGCTGGCGAGCACCTACGACTCGCTGGAGGTGCGGATCGCCCAGCTGCAGGAGCGGGAGGAGCTGGACGCCATCCGGCCCGACCTGGACGGCAACCAGATCATGGAGATCCTCGGGCTGCCCGCCGGACCGGACGTCGGCCGGGCGTACAAGCACCTGCTGGAGCTGCGCCTGGAGAACGGCCCGATGGACCACGACGACGCGGTCGCCGCGCTCAAGGAGTGGTGGGCCGCCCGCCCGTAGCCGGTACGCCCGGGGGGCACTGTTTCACGTGAAACGTCATGTTTCACGTGAAACAGTGCCCCCCGGCTGCGTCGGCCGTCAGTTGCCCATCGACAGGCCCACGACGATCAGCAGGAGCGCGAACAGGGGTGCCAGGATCCCGAGCGCCCCGGCGCGCAGGAAGATCGGCCTGCCGATCGCGGACGGCGGCTTGAACCCGGGCAGCGGCTGCGGCAGCGCGTTGAACCGGGAGCGCGGCACCAGGTTGTAGAGCAGGGTGAACGGCGTGATGACGAAGGACACGTAGCCCCACCAGCCCTGCCACATCGTGCGGGTGGTCATCTCGCGGTGCACGGCGATGCCGCAGGTGCGGCAGAACGGCCCCTTGAGGGAGATGAAGCGCATCATGACCAGCAGGCCCTGGTGGCCGCGCACGGTCGCCTCGACGGCCGGGTAGCCGCCGCAGAACCGGCAGACCAGGCCCGTCGGCTGCGGCCCGGCGCCCCACGCGGGCTGCTGCTCCATCGGGTGCCGCTGTTGCGGCGGGTAGCCGAGCACCGGGTTCTGCTGCTGGGGATAGCCGTATCCCGGCGGCGGATAGCCCTGCGGTGCCGGCGGCGGGTAGCCGGCCGGCGCTGCGTAGGCGTTCTGCTGGTAGGGGTTCGGAGCGGGGGGCTGGGCCGCGTAGGGCTGGGACCCGTAAGGCTGTTGCGTCATGTGAAGTCCTCGTGACGACGGTGGGGCGGTGTTTCACGTGAAACACCGCCCCACCGCCCGGATGCGTGGGTGCTACTTGTTCTGGCCGAGGCAGAGGACGAACGAGCTGCCGTTCTCGGTCTCGTAGAAGTCGTTCGTGGCGCCGGGCACGTTCTCGCAGGCGGCCTCGCCGTCGGTGGTGCCGCTGACCTTCTTGAGCACCTTGAAGGTCGCGGCACTGTCGCTGCAGCTCAGCTGCTTGAGGTTCGGGTTCTTGAAGGTGCCGGTGTTCTGCACGCAGTCGCCGACGCCCACGGTCTGGGAGTCGTCGGTGTTGAAGACGCCGACCAGCACGCCGACCACGATGAGGACGCCCAGGATGGTCAGCCGGATCGCCAGCCGGCTGAAGCGGCGCTTGGGCGGCGCCGGGGGAGCGAAGCCGCCGCCCTGCGGGTAGCCCGGGGCGGGCGGCGGGTAGCCGCCCGGCTGCTGCGGGTAGCCGCCCTGCTGGGGATAGCCGCCCTGCTGCGGGTAGCCGCCGGGCTGGCCCTGCGGCGGCTGCTGCGGGAACCCGTAGCCGGCCTGCGGCTGCGGCGGCTGGGAGTACGGATTCGGTCCTGGCGGCGGCGTGGTCACAGCGGTTCCCCCTGGTGTGCGGTACTGGATTGACATGGTTGATTCAGAACGGTCCGTACGTTAGCCGGTACCTGTGTCAGCGCCGAAACCGGAATACGGACTGTGGCCTTGATGTGACCCTCGCGCCCGGCCGGGCGGTCAGACGTCGCGGACGGCGTCCGAACTCGCCACGCTCGCCCGCGACATGCCGACCGCCGCCACCGCGTAGAGCACCGCGATCGTGACGACCAGCGTCACCGAGCGGCCGTCAGGAGGCAGCATCGCGGCGGCGACCGCGGCCGAACCGACGAAGGAGACGTTGAACAGCACGTCGTACAGGGCGAACACCCGGCCGCGGTAGGCGTCGTCGACCTGGGTCTGCACCACCGTGTCCGTGGCGATCTTCGCGCCCTGCGTGGTGACCCCGAGCAGGAACGCGGCGGCGAACATCGGCACCGGGCGGAACGGCAGCGCCAGCGGCGCCGTCAGCACGGCGGACGCCGCGGCGCAGACGGTGATCCACCCGGCGGTGCCGAACCGGCCGGTCCCCCACGGCGTGATGACGGCGGCCACGAAGAACCCGGCGCCCGAGATGGCGACCGCGGTGCCCAGCAGCGCCAGCCCGGCCGAGGTGTCCGCCGGGTCGGACCAGGCGAAGCGGCACAGCAGGACGAGCGTGACGGTCAGCGCGCCGTAGCAGAAGCGCAGCACGGTCATCGAGGCCAACGCGTTGACGGCCGCCCGTCGCTCGGCGAGGTGCCGCAGTCCGGCCGCCAGCCCGCGGGCGGTACTCGACAGCGCGACGGCCAGCCGCGGCTGCAGGACGCCGGGATCGGGCCCGAGCAGCCCGGGGGCCATGGTCCGCGCGGACAGCCCGGCGCACAGGTAGAGCGCCGCCGCCAGCGCCACCACCACGGCGTCCTGGCCGACCCCGGAACCCAGCGCCAGCCGCACGATGAAGGCGACGCCGCCGCCCGCGGTCGCCGCGATCGTGCCGGCCGTCGGGGACAGCGAGTTGGCGACCACCAGCCGGTCGCCGTCCACCACGCGCGGCAGCGCGGCGGACAGCCCGGCCAGCACGAAGCGGTTGACGGCGGTCACCGACAGCGCCGAGAGGTAGAACAGCCAGTCGGGCACCCGCGCCAGGATCAGCCCGGCGGTGCCGGCCGCGAAGACCGCGCGCAGCAGGTTGCCGTAGAGCAGCACCTGGCGGCGCCGCCAGCGGTCCAGCAACACGCCGACGAACGGGCCGAGCGCCGAGTAGGGCAGCAGCAGCACCGCCATGGCGGCGGCGATCTGGCCGGCCGAGGCCTGCTTCTCCGGGGTGAAGACGACGTAGGCGGCCAGGGCGACCTGGTAGACGCCGTCGGACAGCTGCGACGCCAGCCGCACCACGAGCAGCCGGCGGAAGTCACCGAACCGCAGCAGCACGCGAAGATCCCCGACGACGGACATGCGCACAGCCTCACACACCGGCGGGGTCCCGGGGGCCATTGCCCTCCGAGACCCCGTGATGATCCGCGGACTACCCTGCTGACCTGCGGTGACTCAGCGCTCGACCTCGCCGCGGATGAACTTCTCGACGTTGTCGCGGGCCTCGTCGTCGAAGTACTGCACCGGCGGGCGACTTCATGAAGTACGAGCGACGCCGAGAGGATCGGGCCGCCGATGCCGCGGTCCATGGCGATCTTCGCGCAGCGCAGCGCGTCGATGATGACGCCGGCCGAGTTCGGGCGAGTCCCAGACCTCGAGCTTGTACTCCAGGTTCAGCGGCACGTCGCCGAACGCGCGGCCCTCGAGGCGCACGTAGGCCCACTTGCGGTCGTCGAGCCAGGCCACGTAGTCCGACGGGCCGATGTGGACGTTGTCGCTTGCCCAGGTCGCGGTCGACGATCTGCGAGGTGACCGCCTGGGTCTTGGAGATCTTCTTGGACTCCAGGCGCTCGCGCTCGAGCATGTTCATGAAGTCCATGTTGCCGCCGACGTTCAGCTGCATGGTGCGGTCCAGCACGACGCCGCGGTCCTCGAACAGCTTGGCCAGCACGCGGTGCGTGATGGTGGCGCCGACCTGGCGACTTGATGTCGTCGCCGACGATCGGGACGCCGGCCGTCGGTGAACTTGTCGGCCCACTCCTGGGTGCCGGCGATGAAGACCGGCAGCGCGTTGACGAAGGCGACCTTGGCGTCGATGGCGCACTGCGCGTAGAACTTCGCCGGCGTCCTCGGAGCCGACCGGCAGGTAGCAGACCAGGACGTCGACCTTGGCGTCCTTGAGCGCCTGCGACGACGTCGACCGGGGTCTCGGTCGGACTCCTCGATGGTCTCGCGGTAGTACTTGCCGAGGCCGTCGAGGGTGTGGCCGCGCTGCACGGTGACGCCGGTCGGCGGCACGTCGGCGATCTTGATGGTGTTGTTCTCGCTGGCGCCGATGGCGTCGCGCCAGGTCGAGGCCGACCTTCTTGGCGTCGACGTCGAACGCGGCGACGAACTCGACGTCGCTGACGTGGTAGTCGCCGAACTGCACGTGCATCAGGCCGGGCACCGCGGCTGTCCGGGTCGGCGTCCTTGTAGTACTCGACGCCCTGCACCAGCGACGCGGCGCAGTTGCCCACGCCGACGATGGCTACGCGAACCGAACCCATTCCGGTTGCTCCCTGTGTAATCGGTGTTTCGATCGGCCCTACGGGTGCGGGGCCTTACTTTGCGGTGTCCCTCGGATCCGTCTCTTCACGGTCTCGCCCGGCGTCGCGGTCCGGGTCGCGGGGGCGGCCGGTCCGTTCGGTCTCGATGAGCTCGTTGAGCCAGCGGACCTCGCGCTCCACCGACTCCAGGCCGTGTCGCTGCAGCTCAAGGGTGTAGTCGTCCAGCCGCTCCCGGGTGCGGGCCAGTGAGGCCGCGCATCCGCTCCAGCCGCTCCTCCAGCCGGCTGCGGCGGCCTTCGAGGATCCGCATCCGCACGTCCGCGTTCGGTGTGACCGAAGAAGGCGAAGCGGACGCCGAAGCTGCTCGTCCTCCCAGGCGTCGGGCCCGCTCTGCGCGAGCAGGTCCTCGAAGTGCTCCTTGCCGTCGGCGGTCAGCCGGTAGACGATCTTCGCCCGGCGGCCGGCCAGCGTCGCCGCGGTGAGCGACTCCCCTGGCCCGGCCTCCTCGGCGAGCCACCCCTGGGCGACCAGCGTCTTGAGACACGGATAGAGGGTTCCGTAGCTGAAGGCCCGGAAGACGCCGAGCGAGGTGTTGAGCCGCTTGCGCAGCTCGTAACCGTGCATCGGTGACTGCCTGAGCAGGCCCAGGACGGCGAATTCGAGAACGCCGGAGCGCCTGCTCATCCTCGCCTCCTCGAACCGCTCCGGGGCGTTTGCCGCCCAGTCCTCGGCTGCTTGCTTATTGCGTTCCGATGTATCGAGTCGATACATCGCGACGATAGAACGGTCATGTTCTTCCCGCAAGGTGTGTCGTAGTGAACGGCGTCACATCCAAGCTTGACCGACGCCAACTGTCCGATATGGAACGAAGGTTGGTCTGTCGAACGTTTTGACGGTGCGTACTCTGTTCGCCATGCGGAGCGCCGGGGACCTTGCGGGCCCGGCTGGGGGGCCGCGATCCGGGGGACTGGATGACAACTGCCGCCTTCAGGCGTGAGCGCCTGCCCGAGGAGTAGCTGGACGTATGAGCGAGCACCGCCGCAAGCCGCCGCAGTCGAACGGCGGCGGGCGCGCCGCAGGCCGCCGCGGAGCACAATCCCCGCCCCCGTCGTCGTCAGGACGCCGGTCGGCACCCTCCCCACGGCGCGGCGGCGCGGCCGGTGCGGGCGGGGCGCACGGCGGGACCGCGGGGCGCGGCGCCTCAGGATCCCCGACCGGCGGCGGCGCCGACGGCGTCCCGGCGCGCCCGCACGGCGGACGCGCCGAGGCACGGCGGGCCGCGCAGCGCTCCGGGCGGCGCCGGGCGGCCGGCTCCGGTGGCGGCCGGCGCGGCCACGGCGCGGCCTCCGGAGGCCGCGCCGGGTCGAACCGCCTGGTCGACTACCCGCGGCCGGGCCGGGTCGGCTGGCGCCGCTGGGTGCCGTCCTGGAAGCAGTCGCTCGGTGTCTGCGTGGCGTTCAGCGGCACCATGCTCGGCCTGCTGACCATCGCCTACCTCCTGGTGGGCACGCCCAACGCGAACGCGGCGGCCGTCTCGCAGAAGAACGTCTACTACTGGGACGACGGCAGCCGAATGGTGGTCTCCGGCGGCGGCACCTACAACCGCGAGGTCGTCTCGCTCGGCCAGATCCCCCGCTCCATGCAGAACGCGGTGGTCTCCGCGGAGAACGCCACGTTCTGGACCGACTCCGGCATCGACCCGGAGGGCATCGCCCGCGCCGTGGTGAAGATGGCCGAGGGCGGCGAGACCCAGAGCGGCTCGACCATCACCCAGCAGTACGTGAAGAACACCTACCTGGACCAGAACCAGACGCTGACCCGCAAGCTCAAGGAGATGCTGATCTCGGTCAAGGTGGGCGCCAACATGCCCAAGACCCAGATCCTGGCGGGCTATCTCAACACCGGCTACTACGGCCGGGGCGCCTACGGGATCCAGGCCGCGGCGCAGGCGTACTACGGCATCAACTGCTGGCAGCTCAACCCGTCGCAGAGCGCGTTCCTGGCCGGCCTGCTCAACGGGCCGAACATATACGACCCGGCCGGCGGCGTCGGGCCCGGCGCCACGCCCGCGCAGAACCTCAAGCGCGGCACGGCCCGCTGGTCGTGGATCCTCGGCCGCGAGGTGGTCACCCACGACCTCACCCCGGCGCAGCGGGCGAGCTACACCAAGTTCCCGATGCCGCAGAAGCCCAAGCCGGCCACCGTCAAGGCGGGCCAGATCGGCTATCTGACCGACCTGGCGGACAACTACGTCACCGCCAACACCGGCATCTCCCGGCAGGCGCTGGAGCGCGGCGGCTACCAGATCTACACGACCTTCGACAAGAAGGACGTGGCGTCGATGCAGAAGGCCGTCGTCGACGAGACCAAGACCATCCGCCCCGACCTGCGGCCCAAGACCGACAAGTACGTGCAGTTCGGCGGCGCGTCGGTGGTCCCGGGCAACGGCGCGATCCGGGCCGTCTACGGCGGCTCGGACTACCTCAAGCACTTCACCGACAACGCCGACTACACCGGCGCCCAGGTCGGGTCGACGTTCAAGCCCTACGTGCTGGCGGCGGCGATGGAGTACGGGGTCCGCAACCCGGCCGATCCGCCGGACCAGCCGGACTCCGACCGCACCAAGATCTCGCCGCAGAGCACCTACCCGGCGCTGAACATGTGGAAGGTGCTCAACTACGACGGCACGGTGTGGAAGGACTCCAAGGGCAAGGAGTGGCTGCAGCCCAACGACGAGAGCGACAGCTGGCCGTCGGCGACGCTGCGCTACGCGATGGAGCAGTCGGTCAACTCCACGTACGTGCAGCTCGGCATGGACGTCGGCCTGGACAAGGTCAAGCAGTCGGCGCTCGCGGCCGGCGTGCCCGCCGACAGCCTGGCGTCGGCGAACGCGCCCTCGTTCTCCATCGGCACCTCCTCGCCGTCCGCGATCCGGATGGCCGACGGCTACGCGACCTTCGCCGCGCACGGCATGCACACCGAGCCGTACTCGGTCACCAAGGTCGAGGCGAGCGGCGTGGTGAAGTACCGGCACACCGTGCAGCAGACCGAGGCGTACCCGGCGCAGGTCGCGGACACCGTGACCAACGTCCTGCAGAGCGTCGTGCAGAGCGGCACCGGCACCGTCGCCCGGCAGCTCGACCGCCCGGCGGCCGGCAAGACCGGTACCACCGACAGCAACAAGTCGGCCTGGTTCACCGGCTACACCCCGCAGCTGGCCACCTCGATCGGCATGTTCCGGATGGACTCCGACGCCGCGAAGCCGGTGTTCCTGCCGATGTACGGCGTGGGCGGCAACAAGACCATCTTCGGCGCGTCCTATCCGACCCAGATCTGGACCGATTACATGAAGATGGCGATGGCCGGTCAGCCGATCCAGCAGTTCACCCCGCCGGGTTCCTACGGTTCGCTGATACACGCCCACGGCACCACGCCGACCCCGACCCCCTCGCCCTCCGCTTCGTCGTCCGCTCCGGCCAGCCCGAGCCCGTCGATGTCCGCCCCGGTGCCCGGCCCGTCCAGCTGCGGCGTCTTCGGCTGCGGCAACGGCGGCGGGGCGAACGGCGGCCCGGGCGGCGGGCCCGGCGGCACCCCGTCCGACACGCCGACCACCCCGCCCGGCACCAACGGCGGCGGCGGGAACGGCGGCCTGTTCGGCGGCAACAACGGGTAGCTCCCACCGGAGCCGGAACCCCCGGAGGCCGCGGAGCGCCACCGCTCCGCGGCCTTTGCCGTGCCTGCGCGGGAGGCCCGGTGCCCGGGTGGCAGGATGTCCCGCATGACGACCGTGCGCGAGAACGCGGAGAGCGCCGACGGCACCCCTGCCACGGTGCCGCCCAGCGCCGAGGACCCGGTGGCGGCGGCGGGCAGCGAGCTGATCGGCGGCCCGGCCGGCCGCCGGGCGCTCACCGGGCGCTCCGGCTGGTGGAACCCGCTGCGGATCATCGTGCTGGTCGCCATCGGCATGTTCGCGCTGGGCATGGCGCAGAAGGTGCCGTGCTACGACCACGCGTGGTTCTTCGGCGCCAACGACCAGTACACGCACGCCTGCTACTCCGACATCCCGCACCTGTTCTACGCACGCGGTTTCGCCGACGACCAGGTCCCCTACTTCGACCACATCCCGGACGCGGTCTCCGGCGGCATGGGCTACCTGGAGTACCCGGTGCTGACCGGGCTCTTCATGGAGGTGGCCTCCTGGCTCACCCCGCACGGCAGCAACCTGGTCCACCGCGAGCAGGTCTACTGGCTGGTGAACGCCGGGATGCTGCTGGTCTGCGCGGCGGCCACCGCGGTCGCCGTGGCCCGCACCCACCGCCGCCGCCCCTGGGACGCGCTGCTGGTGGCGCTGGCTCCCGCGTTCGCGCTGACCGCCACCATCAACTGGGACCTGCTGGCGGTGGCCCTGACCGCGGTCGGCATGCTGCTGTGGGCGCGCGGCAGACCGGTCGCCGCCGGTGTGCTGATCGGGCTGGCGACCGCCGCCAAGCTCTATCCGGTGCTGCTGCTCGGGCCGCTGCTGGTGCTGTGCCTGCGCGCCGGACGGATGCGCGACTACACCAAGGCCGCCTCGACCGTCGTCGTCGCCTGGGCGGTGGTCAACCTGCCGATCATGGCGCTGGCCTGGCCGGGGTGGAAGCAGTTCTACGCCTACAGCCACACCCGGGGCATCGACTTCGGCTCGGTCTGGCTGATGATCTCCCAGCAGACCGGTGATCCGATGAACGGCGCCAACACCTACGCCACCGTGCTGATGCTGCTGCTGTGCGCCGGCATCGCCGCGCTGATCCTCTACGCGCCGCGCCGGCCCCGGTTCGCCCAGGTCGCCTTCCTGGTGGTGGCCGCGTTCGTCCTGACCAACAAGGTCTACTCCCCGCAGTACGTGCTCTGGCTGATCCCGCTCGCCGCGCTGGCCCGGCCGCGCTGGCGCGACTTCCTGGTCTGGCAGGCGTGCGAGGTCATGTACTTCCTGGGGATCTGGATGTACCTGTCGTACACCACCGGGGGCAACGACAAGGGCCTGCCGCAGGGCGGCTACGACTTCTCGATCGCCGTGCACCTGCTCGGCACGCTCTACCTGTGCGCCGTGGTGGTCCGCGACGCGCTGCGGCCCGACCACGACCCGGTGCGGCTCGACGGCTCGGACGACCCGTCGGGCGGGGTGCTGGACGGGGCGCCGGACGTCTTCACCCTCGGCCCGGCGCCCAGCGGACGCCGGCGCCGCGCGGGCATGGTGCCCGGGGCTCCCGGCGGCGACCACTGGTCACCGGTCTGACGGTGCCCGCACGCCCTCGGGGGCTCGGATGATCCCGGGGGCGGGTCTCAGCGGTCCACGAGGCGGTCGAACTGCGTGGTGGTGTGCCGCAGGTGCGCCACCAGCTCGTCGCCGACCGCCGGAGGGGCCACGTCGCCGGGCAGGAAGAGGATCGACACCTGCATGTGCGGCGGCTCGGCGAACCAGCGCTGCTTGCCGGCCCACACGAACGGCGACAGGTTGCGGTTGACGGTGGCCAGGCCCGCTCTGGCCACGCCCTTGGCCCGCGGCATCACGCCGTGCACCGCCTTGGGCGCCTCCAGGCCCACGCCGTGCGAGGTGCCGCCGGCCACCACGACCAGGTGCCCCTCCCCGGCCGCCCGCTGCTGGCGGTAGCCGTACCGGTCGCCCTTGGCGATCCGGGTGACGTCCAGCACCGCGCCGCGGTACTCGGTCGCGTCGTGGTCGCCGAGCCACAGCCGGGTGCCGATCCGGGCCCGGAACCGGGTCTGCGGGAACTGCTGCTGCAGGTGGGCGAGCTCCTGCGGCTTGACGTGGCTGACGAACAGCGTGTGCAGCGGCAGCCGGGCGCCGCGCAGCCGCTCCATCCAGGTGAAGACCTCCTCCACCGCGTCGGAGCCGTCGGTGCGGTCCAGCGGGAGGTGGATGGCGAAGCCCTCCAGGCGCACGTCGTCGATCGCGTGCTTGAGCTTGCCGAGGTCGTCCTCGGCCACCCCGTGCCGCCGCATGGTGCTCATCACCTCGATGACCACCCGGGCTCCCACCATGCCCCGCACGCCCTCGACCGAGGAGACCGAACGGATGACCCGGTCCGGCAGCGGCACCGGCTCCTCGCCGACCCGGTACGGGGTCAGCACGAGCAGGTCGCCGCCGAAGAAGTCCTTGATCCGGGCGGCCTCGTAGGTGGTGCCGACGGCCAGCATGTCCGACCCGATCCGGGTGGCCTCGTCCGCCAGCCGTTCGTGGCCGAAGCCGTATCCGTTGCCCTTGCAGACCGGGATCAGGGCGGGGAACTGCTCCACCACGGACTTGTGGTGCGCACGCCACCGCGTGGTGTCGACGTACAGGGTGAGCGCCATGGCGGGGTCGGGACCTTCCTTGTGCGGGTGGAACTGGAGCGGCGGTCAGCGGCGGGACATGTAGATGTCGAGCGCCTTGTGCAGCAGTTTGTTGAGTGGGAAGTCCCACTCGCCCAAGTATTCAGCGGCCTGCCCACCGGTACCCACCTTGAACTGGATGAGTCCGAAGAGGTGGTCGTTCTCGTCCAGCGAGTCGCTGATGCCGCGCAGGTCGTAGACGGACGCGCCCATGGCGTGGGCGTCCTGGAGCATCCGCCACTGCATCGCGTTGCTCGGCCGCACCTCGCGCTTGTGGTTGGCCGACGCGCCGTAGGAGTACCAGACGTGGCCGCCGACCACCAGCATCGTGGCCGCGGCGACCGCCTCGCCCTCGTGTACGGCGAAGTACAGCCGCATCCGGTTGGGGTCCTCGGTGTTGAGGGCGGTCCACATGCGCTGGAAGTACGACAGCGGGCGGGGGCGGAAGTGGTCGCGCTCGGCGGTCACCTCGTACAGCTGCTGCCACTGCGGAAGCTGGTCGTAGCCGCCCTGGACCACCTGCACGCCGGCCTTCTCGGCCTTCTTGATGTTGCGGCGCCACAGCTGGTTGAAGCCCTTGTGCACGTCCTCCAGGGCCCGGTCGGCCAGCGGCACCTGGAAGACGTAGCGCGGCTGGAAGTCGCCGAAGCCCGCGCCGCCGTCCTCGCCCTGCTGCCAGCCCATGCGGCGCAGCTTGTCGGAGACCTCGAAGGCGCGCGGCTCGATGACCGTCGCCTCGATGTCGCGCAGCCGCTTGACGTCCGGGTCCGCGATGCCGGCCTTGATGGCGCCCGCGTCCCAGCGCCTGATGATGACCGGGGGGCCCATCTTCACCGTGAAGGCGCCCTGCTGCTTCAGGTGCGCCAGCATCGGCTGCAGCCACTCCTCCAGGTTCGGCGCGTACCAGTTGATCACCGGGCCCTCGGGCAGGTAGGCCAGGTACCGCTTGACCTTGGGCAGTTGGCGGTAGAGCACCAGACCGGCGCCGACCAGCCGGTCCTGGTCGTCGAACCAGCCGAGGTTCTCGCAGCGCCATTCGGCTTTGACGTCCGCCCATGCGGGGACCTGCATGTGGCTGGCCGCGGGCAGGCTCCGGATGTACGCCAGATGCTGCTCGCGGCTGATGGTCCTCAGGGTCAGGCTCATTTTCGTGGCGCTCCCCACGCTTGCGGGTTCCAACCGGGCTACCGGCCGAAGCCTACTGCGCGCGGGTCCGCGCCCGTCCTGCGCCTGGCGCGGGGGCCGTTGCCGGCCGCGGCGCGCCGCGGCCGGTCGCCGTCAGCCCCACAGGCCGCCGTGGGCCACCCCGATGAAGAGCCCGACGCCCGAGGCGCCCAGCGCGATGATCAGGACGAACCGTTCACCGGTGGTGGCCGAGACGAACTGTCCGTAGCCGCCGGTGAGGATCCCGGCCAGGCCGGCCCAGGAGCTGAGCAGATGCAGGCTGGGGAAGAACGCGGAGATGATCGCGACCAGACCGAGCACGGCCGTCGCGAGCACCAGGGAGTTCTCCCGCGGATGTGCCTTGCCGTCGGAGTTGAGGAGGGAGAGGACGTTCAGCGGCCGGATCGTCTGTGCCATCGGGCACCTCCGTGAGCGGAAGCGGCACGCGTGGCGCCGCGCAAACCCTTGTGTACAGATTGTCCCCGCTATCCGGGCGATTTCAAGCGGGCGGCCGTGTACGGGTAGTGTGTACCGTCTGCACCGGTGGGCCTTTCGACCGGTGCGACGCACACAAACCCTCCTGTCACGGAAACGCCGTGACCGTCTGAGTCCAGAGGAGGTGGGTTCCACCATGCGTCACTACGAGGTAATGGTCATCCTCGACCCCGATCTTGAGGAGCGCTCTGTCGCCCCCCTGATCGAGAGCTTCCTTGCTGTCGTCCGCAACGGCGGTGGCAAGGTGGAGAAGGTCGACACCTGGGGACGTCGTCGTCTCTCCTACGAGATCAACAAGAAGCCCGAGGGCATCTACTCGGTCATCGACCTCAACGCCAACCCCGAGGTCGTCAAGGAGCTGGACCGTCAGCTCAACCTGAACGAGTCGGTTCTGCGGACCAAGGTCCTCCGTCCGGAAATGCACTGAGCGCGTCGAGCGCCCAGAGCTGAGTACGGCTACCGAGCAGCCAGCAGCACAGCACATCCGCCGAGAGGTCACCCACCATGGCAGGCGAGACCGTCATCACGGTCGTCGGCAACCTTGTCGACGACCCCGAGCTGCGCTTCACCCCGTCCGGTGCGGCGGTCGCGAAGTTCCGTGTCGCGTCCACTCCCCGCACCTTCGACCGGCAGACCAACGAGTGGAAGGACGGCGAGAGCCTGTTCCTGACCTGCTCGGTCTGGCGGCAGGCGGCGGAGAACGTGGCCGAGTCGCTCCAGCGCGGCATGCGCGTCATCGTGCAGGGCCGGCTCAAGCAGCGGTCCTACGAGGACCGTGAAGGCGTGAAGCGGACGGTCTACGAGCTCGACGTCGACGAGGTCGGCGCCTCCCTGCGCAGCGCGACGGCCAAGGTCACCAAGACCGCGGGCCGTGGCGGCCAGGGCGGCTACGGCGGCGGAGGCGGCGGCGGCCAGGGTGGCGGCGGCAACTGGGGCGGAAGCTCCGGCGGCGGCCAGCAGGGCGGCGGCGCTCCGGCCGACGACCCGTGGGCCACCAGCGCTCCGGCCGGCGGCCAGGGTGGCGGCGGCAACTGGGGCGGAAGCTCCGGCGGCGGTGGCGGCGGCTACTCGGACGAGCCGCCCTTCTAGGGCGGCGTACCACACTTCTTGATCACACTGGAGAGAGACAATGGCGAAGCCGCCTCCGCGCAAGCCGAAGAAGAAGGTCTGCGCGTTCTGCAAGGACAAGGTCAACTACGTTGACTACAAGGACACCAACCTGCTGCGGAAGTTCATCTCCGACCGCGGGAAGATCCGTGCCCGTCGAGTGACCGGCAACTGCACGCAGCACCAGCGCGACGTCGCCACGGCCGTGAAGAACAGCCGTGAGATGGCGCTGCTGCCCTACACCTCCACCGCGCGCTGAGAGAGGGTGACCGAAGCATGAAGATCATCCTCACCAACGAGGTCAGCGGCCTCGGCGCCGCCGGCGACGTCGTCGAGGTCAAGGACGGCTACGCCCGCAACTACCTGGTTCCCCGCGGCTTCGCGCTGCGCTGGACCAAGGGTGGCGAGAAGGACGTCGAGCAGATCCGCCGTGCGCGCCGGATCCGCGAGATCGCGACGCTGGAGCAGGCCAACGAGATCAAGGGCCAGCTCGAGAACGTCAAGATCAAGCTCTCGACCCGCGCGGGTGACGCCGGCCGGCTGTTCGGCTCCGTCACCCCGGCCGACGTCGCCTCGGCGATCAAGGCCGCCGGTGGTCCCTCGGTGGACAAGCGCCGCGTCGCGCTGGTCTCGCCGATCAAGACCGTCGGCTCGCACCAGGTGACCGTCAACCTCCACCCGGAGGTCTCGGTCCGCCTCGACCTCGAGGTCGTCGCTGCCTGACCCGGGCAGATCCGCACCTGTGGGGCGCTGTTTCACGTGAAACAGCGCCCCACAGGCGTTTTGCGATGTTTCACGTGAAACATGACCGCGGTCAGGCCCGGACCGCGCCGGTCACCACCCAGCGCCCCGAGCGGGCCCGGGTCCACAGGAACGCCAGCCGGGTCAGGATGAACAGCGCCATGGCCCACCACAGCGTGGTGAGCGCCCCGCCGAGCGCCGGGACCGCGAGCGCCGCCGGGACGAAGGCCGCCAGCGTGCCGAGCATCGCCCACGCCAGATAGGGCCCGTCGCCCGCGCCCATCAACACGCCGTCCAGCACGAAGACCACCCCGCACGCGGGCTGGGTCAGCGCGACCACCAGCAGCGCCGGCAGCAGTTGGGCGCGCACCGCCGGATCGCCGGTGAACAGCGGCACGATCAACGGCCGTCCGGCCACCACCAGCAGTCCCAGCGCGCAGCCCGCCGCGATCCCCCACTGCACCATGCGCCGGCAGGCGGCCCGCGCGCCCGGGGCGTCCCCGGCGCCCAGGTAGCGGCCGATGATCGCCTGCCCGGCGATGGCGATGGCGTCCAGCGCGAACGCCAGCAGATTCCACAGGGTGAGCAGGATCTGGTGCGCGGCGACCTCGGCGTCCCCGAGCCGGGCGGCCACCGCGGTCGCGATCACCAGCACCGCCCGCAGGCTGAGCGTGCGCACCAGCAGCGGCACCCCGGCGGTGGCGCACGCCCGGATGCCCGCGACGTCCGGCCGCAGGCTCACCTCGTGCCGGGCCGCCCCGCGGACCACGACGGTCAGGTACGCCGCCGCCATGCCGCACTGCGCCGTCACGGTGCCCCAGGCGGAGCCCGCGATGCCCAGCCCGGCGCCGTAGACCAGGGCGAGGTTGAGGCCCGCGTTGGCGCTGAAGCCGGCCACGGCGACGATCAGCGGGGTGCGGGTGTCCTGCAGCCCGCGCAGCACGCCGGTGGCCGCCAGCACCACGAGCATCGCCGGAATCCCGAGGGCGCTGATCCGCAGGTAGGTGACCGCATACCCGGTGGCGTCGCCCGACGCGCCGAAGAACCCCACCAGCACCGGCGCCCCCGGCACGGCCGCCGCCACCACGAGGAGGCCGAGCAGCAGGGCGAGCCAGATGCCGTCCACGCCCTGCCGGATCGCCGAGCCGACGTCCTCGGCGCCGACCCGGCGGGCGACGGCGGCGGTGGTGGCGTAGGCGAGGAAGACGAAGACGTTGACGGCGGTGGTCAACAGGGTCGCCGCGACGCCGAGTCCGGCCAGTTGCGGGGTGCCCAGATGGCCGACGATCGCACTGTCCGCCATCACGAAGAGCGGTTCCGCGACCAGGGCGCCGAACGCGGGGAGCGCGAGCGCGACGATCTCCCGGTCCTGCCGCCGGCGGGCCGCGCGGGCCGGCCGCACGGCGGGGTCCGGGGAACCGCTCGCGGGGGTCTCGGGTGACTCGGAGGGCGATTTCACAGGCTCAGGTTAATCGTCCACAGGTAATACCTGCAAAGCGATTGGGTCACTTACCGGTGGTGGCGCTGAGTGATCGGCTCACCAGGGCCGGCCGTGATCTTCGGCCGTCCGGGAAAGTTTTTCTCCTGCACAGCCGGTGGACGGCGAACGTGCAGGTCAGAGTGGGTGCGTTGACGAGGACTCAGGCTTGTCCACAGCACTGTCCCCCACCCTGTACACAGGTTTGGCGGGCTTCTCCACAGGCTGGCGTCGTTCATCCACATGGCCTGTGGATAACCATCTTGGCTGACGGAGCCCGCGGCCCTACGGTAGTGCGGCACCCACCCTGGCTTCGGGCCCCGGGAACCGCCTCGTCGGACCCCGGAAATCGACGCGCCCGAAGCGGAGCCGGGTGCCTTCGTTTGTCAGACCCGTGCCGTACAAAGAGGGCACGGCAGGGGTCTTCGCAGGACCGGGAGGAGGTGACGGGGGTGAGCCAGCCCGAGCCCGCGGACGACCACTGGGGGGACGCACCCCCCATCGACCCGCCGTTCTCCGACGACCCGGCCGGCGCCGGCGACCGGCTGCCCGCCGCCCGCTACTCCCGCGGCCGGGACAACCGGGACGGCGGCCGCGACCGCGGGCGCGACTCCGACCGGGACCGCGGCGGTTGGGCCGAGGGCGGCTTCGAACGGGTGCCCCCGCAGGACCTCGACGCCGAGCAGTCGGTGCTCGGCGGCATGCTGCTGTCCAAGGACGCCATCGCCGACGTCGTCGAGGTCCTCAAGGGCAACGACTTCTACCGCCCCGCCCACGAGACGATCTTCACCGCGATCCTCGACCTGTACGCCCGGGGCGAGCCGGCCGACCCGATCACCCTCGCCGCCGAGCTCACCAAGCGCGGCGAGATCACCCGCGTCGGCGGCGCCCCCTACCTGCACACCCTGGTCAACGTCGTCCCGACGGCCGCCAACGCCGAGTACTACGCGGAGATCGTCCACGAACGCGCGGTCCTGCGCCGGCTGGTGGAGGCCGGCACCCGGATCACCCAGATGGGTTACGCCGCCGACGGCGACGTGGACGAGATCGTCAACTCGGCGCAGGCGGAGATCTACGCGGTCACCGAGCAGCGCACCAGCGAGGACTACCTGCCGCTCAGCGAGATCATGGAGGGCGCGCTCGACGAGATCGAGGCGATCGGCTCGCGCAGCGGCCAGATGACCGGCGTCCCCACCGGCTTCACCGATCTCGACGCCCTCACCAACGGCCTGCACCCCGGTCAGATGATCGTCGTCGCGGCCCGTCCCGCGATGGGCAAGTCCACCCTCGCCCTGGACTTCGCCCGGTCCTGCTCCATCACCTACGGCCTGCCCAGCGTCTTCTTCTCCCTGGAGATGGGCCGCAACGAGATCGCGATGCGCCTGCTGTCCGCCGAGGCCCGCGTCGCCCTGCACCACATGCGCTCCGGCAACATGACCGACGACGACTGGACCCGGCTGGCCCGCCGGATGCCGGAGGTCTCGGCCGGCCCCCTCTACATCGACGACTCGCCCAACCTGTCGATGATGGAGATCCGCGCCAAGTGCCGCCGCCTCAAGCAGCGCAACGACCTGCGCCTCGTCGTCATCGACTACCTCCAGCTGATGCAGACCGGCGGCTCCCGCCGCCCGGAGAGCCGCCAGCAGGAGGTCTCCGAGATGTCCCGGAACCTCAAGCTGCTCGCCAAGGAGCTGGAGGTCCCGGTCATCGCGCTCTCCCAGCTCAACCGCGGCCCCGAGCAGCGCACCGACAAGAAGCCGATGGTCTCCGACCTGCGCGAGTCCGGCTCCATCGAGCAGGACGCCGACGTCGTCATCCTGCTGCACCGCGAGGACGCCTACGAGAAGGAGTCCCCCCGCGCCGGCGAGGCCGACCTCATCGTCGCCAAGCACCGCAACGGCCCCACCGCCACCATCACCGTCGCCTTCCAGGGCCACTACTCCCGCTTCGTGGACATGGCCGGCAACACCTGACCCGGTGTGGGGTCCGGCCGAGCGACGGCATATCCGACACGGATCCGAGACCGGCGGGTCGAGCCGCCCACTGGGCTCACAGGGCATCGCTCGGCAGCGGGAGGCCGCTCAGCGCCTCGTCTCGTACCTGGTCAGGACCACGCCGCCGGGCAGCGTCCGCGTCTCCACCAGGTTCAGGTCCACCCAGCTGTCCAGCGCGGTGAAGAACGGTGTGCCGCCGCCCACCAGGACCGGATGGGTGGCGATCACGTACTCGTCGATCAGCCCGGCGCGCATGGCCGCGCCGGCGAGCGTCGCGCCGCCGATGTTCATCGGGCCGCCGGCTTCGGCCTTGAGCCGGGTGATCTCGGCGATCGCGTCGCCGGTGACGAGGCGGGCGTTCCAGTCGACCTTCTCGATCGTCGAGGAGAACACCACCTTCGGCGTGTCCCGCCAGTTCCGCGCGAACTCGATCTCCGCCGCGGTGGCGTCGGGCTGCCGGTCGCCGGTCGGCCAGTAGGAGCTCATCGTCTCCCACAGCTTGCGCCCGTACAGCGACAGGCCACTCGCCTGCTCGTGGTCGAGCCACCACTGGAACAGCTCGCGGCTCGGCGGTCCGCTCCAGCCGATGTCGTCGCCGGCCGCGGCGACGTAGCCGTCCAGGGTCAGGTTCATGCCGTAGACCAGTTTCCGCATGGCCCAGCCTTCCGTCCGTGGCTGTCCAGCGTATAGACCAGCGCGGCCCGGGACGCCGGCACCACGACGCGTGATCGCCCGCCACAGTGCAGCATCGAGCGGCGCGGCCCGGTCCGGTCCGGTCCGGTGCCGGGTGACACGCGCCGCGAGAACCTACAGTGGTGTGGGGTCCCGAAGTCCGCGTCGGGATCCCGGAGTCGATGCCGAGGGAGGGCGAACGCCTTGCGCGAGTGGGAGCTGTCCGGGACGTTCGACAGTGCCTCGGGCGAGGTGCGCTGGCAGCGGTTCGGCGACCTTTCCGCCCCGCCGGTGGTCCTCCTGCACGGAACCCCGTTCTCCTCGTACGTCTGGCGTGGCGTTGCCCGCGCCCTCGCGGTCGGTCACCAGGTGTTCGTCTGGGACATGCCCGGTTACGGCGCCTCGGCGAAGTTCGCGGGCCAGGACGTCTCGCTTGCCGCCCAAGGCCGGATCTTCACCGAGCTGCTGAGGTTCTGGGAGCTGGCCGAGCCGCTCGTCGTCGCCCACGACTTCGGCGGCGCCGTCGCGCTGCGCGCCCATCTCCTGCACGGCGCGCGCTACCGGCGGCTCGCTCTGGTCGATCCGGTCGCCCTGGCACCCTGGGGGTCGCCGTTCTTCCGGCTGGTCGGCGAGAACGACAAGGTCTTCGAGCGGCTGCCGCCCCACCTTCACCGAGCCCTCGTGCGCGAGTACATCGGCTCGGCGAGCAGCCCCGGCCTCCACCCGGCCGTCCTCGAACGACTCGTCGAACCCTGGCTCGGGGAGCAGGGCCAGCCGGCCTTCTACCGCCAGATCGCCCAGGCCGACCAGCTGTTCACCGACGAGATCCAGGGCCGTTACGGATCCCTCGACCTCCCCGTCCTGGTCTGCTGGGGACAGGACGACGAGTGGATACCCGTGGCCAAGGCCCACGAGCTGGCCTCCCGCATCCCGGGAGCCGAGCTGCACCTGCTTCCCGGCGCCGGCCACCTGGTCCAGCAGGACGCTCCGGCCGAACTGACCGCGGTCCTCATGGACTTCCTTGCCCACTGACACCGGACGGGCGCATTCTCGGAGCCGGCGCCACCTCATCGGGGAGATCGCGAAATGACCACGGACACCGCGGCGGACGCCGAGATCACGGCGCTGCTCGCAGCTCTGGACGGCCAGCGGCGCCACGTCCTCGGCATCCTCGACGGGCTCGACGCGGCGGCGCTGCGGCGGCCCGTGCTGCCCTCCGGATGGAGCTGCCTGGGGCTGGTCCAGCACCTGGCCCTGGACGTCGAACGGTTCTGGTTCCGCGCCGTCGTCGCCGGGGACCGGGGCGTCATCCGCGCGCTGGACGACACCGACGACGCCTGGCAGGTGGACGCCGGCGCCCCCGCCGACCGCGTCCTCGACCGGTACCGCCGGGAGACGGAACTCGCGAACGCCGTCATCACCAGCACGCCCGCGGACACCGTCCCGGCCTGGTGGCCGCACCAACTCTTCGGCGAACCGCACCTGCACAGCCTGCGGGACGTCCTGCTGCACGTCATCACCGAGACCGCCTGCCACGCCGGCCACCTCGACGCGGCACGGGAACTCATCGACGGCCGCCGCTGGCTGGTCCTGACCGGGTGACATCCAGCACGTCGCCCTGAGCGTGGCCGGATCAGTCGGCCGACCGGCGGCCCCAGCGGCGGCGCGGCGCTTCGGAGGGCTCGGGAAGCGAGCGCAGCGCCCGGCGGATGCGGTCGAAGGTGGCGACGCGGTTGTTGGCGGTGCCGGGCAGCACCAGGCCGAGGCAGTGCAGGGTGACGTTGCCGTCGGTGCGCGGCGTGGTGCTGAAGACCGGGGCGCCGACCAGTCCTTCCGGCACGTCGCCCGACAGGTGCAGCGCGCCGTGCCGGCAGCGGGAGACCGAGGAGAGCAGGACGGTCTGCGGGCGCTCGGTGGCGGCGGCCGGCGGTGCGCCGGCCGGCTGCCGCACCCCGTGGCCCAGGACGAACACGGTGGCAGGCCCCGTGCTGATGGCGGCGATGTCGGCGTCACGGGCGGCGAGGCCGTCGGTTATCTCGTCGGTCGTCCAGCGCCAGCCCTTGCGGTTGCCGTGCGCGTGCAGCCCGTCGGTGGGCAGCACGGCGACGCCGAGGTCGCCGGCCGGCCGCCACAGGTCGGCGAACCCGGGCAGCAGCAGCACCTCGGCGTTCGCCACCGGCTCGCACAACTGCGGGCGCAGCAGCAGTTCGCCGAGATCGCAGCGGGTGAGCGCGTCGGCGGTCACGAGGTACTGCTTGACGACCTGCCGGCCCGGCGTCGCGTCGAGGAGTTCGTTGAACCAGAACGCCGTGCCGCGCGGCTCGGCCGTGTGCGCCTGCTGCACGGGCAGGGTGGACCGGCCGAGGCGGGCGACGAGTTGGTCGACGATCGCGGTGTGTTCGACGGACAGGTCGGGCATGGTCCCGGAGCCTACTGCCGGGGCGTCAGAAACGATTGTCTAGACCACGTGCCGAAACCGGTCGGTAAGACCGTGTCGACCAGCGACTTCACCGGTCCGTCGGCGTCCAGGACCGGCACGAAGGCCCGGCGGAGGCGGTGTCAGGGGCCGGAAATTCGCGGCGAGTCCGCCAATACCTGTGTGATCATCCGGTAGGCGGCGCGACAATTGCGCGCGGGAATCCGGCCGGTACGGGAGTCTGGGAGGAGTACCGGATGACGAGGCTCCATCTGTTCGACATGGACGGCACGCTGCTGCACGGCAGTTCGGCCAACGTGGAGCTGGCACGGGTGATGGGGCTGGTGGAGGAGTTCCGCGTGCTCGAAGCGGAGTTCGCCGCCGGAGCGCTCGACCCGCCGGGGTACGCGCGGCGGGCGTACGGGATGTGGAGCACGCTGACCGCCGAGCAGGTGGCGGCGGCGTTCGCGGCGGCGCCCTGGCTGGCCGGCATCCGCGAGGTGTGGGCGGACATCCGGGCCCGGGGCGAGTACTGCGCGGTCATATCGCTGTCGCCCGGCTTCTTCGTCCGCCGGCTGCTGGACTGGGGCGCGCACGAGGCGTACGGCGCGCGGTTCCCGGAGCCGCCGTTCCGCGATGTGCCGCTGGACGTCACGGGGGTGCTGGTGCCGGGGTCCAAGGTGCTGATCGCGGACCGGCTGTGCGAGCGGTACGGGGTGACCCGCCGCAGTTGCGTCGCGTACGGCGACTCGATGTCGGACACGCCGCTGTTCGACGCCGTCCCGGTCTCGGTGGCGGTCAACGCCGACCACCACGTGAGCGGGATCGCCACGCTGGCGTACACCGGGCGCGATCTGCGGGAGGCGTACGCCCTCACCCTCGCGCGGTGACGCGGGGCGACCGCGGCGGGCGGCGGCCGGGGGGCTCGGGGGTTGTGGATTCACGATCGCCCGGTATGGTCGACTCCGTTCGCTCACGGCTGGTCCACCGCTGAGCCGTAGGTGTGTCGGGCGCACACGCACGGGTGACAGCGGCCGGGCCGACGTCGTGAGCCGACCCACCCTAACGTGAACAGGCCCCGCGTTGACCGGACTTCCGGCTGTTTGTCCCTTCCCGGGCGTGATGTGACACGCTCGTGTCCTCGTCATCTCGCGCCGGGGTTGTCGCCGGGGCCGATGACGAAGCCGAGGCCGTCGCGGCCGGAGCGTTGACACGTTCCGATTGTGGATGCACGGAAACCGACCGGGAGATGTTCGAGGCGAGGCAGACGATGGACGCCATGACCCACAGTTCGGCCGACCGGAACGGCGGACCCGACTCCGGCCGTTCCGGCGACGGGCCCGCCCGTCCCGCGCCGGAACCGGAGAGCCAGGGCGGCTGGGGCTGGTTCACGAAGGGGACACCGGCGTCCGACCAGCAGGCCGAGCCGGAGTCCGCGCCGGACCGGGGCCGCCCGGCCCGTCCCGAGGACCCCGCGGCGCGCGGCCGCTCCACCGGCGCGATACGCCCGGCCGGTTCCGCGCACGACGACGCCCGGCGCTACGCGGACCAGGAGCAGGGCTCGCGCGATCTGGCGTACGGCCGTGAGGTGCCGCTCTACGGCGGCGGACCGGCCCGCGAGGAGGAGCACGAGCAGGGATACGACCGGGGCTACGGCCGGTCCGCGCGCGCCGAGCAGGAGCCCGAGCCGCCGCGCTGGGGCGCCCGCCCGGCGCAGGACGACGGCTGGGCCGCCCGCCCGGCCCAGGACGACGGCTGGGGCGTCCCGTCGGTTCCCGCGCCGCGTCCCGGCGACGGCTACCGCCGGGCGCCCGGCCGCGGCGAGCCGGCCTCCCCGCCGCCCGCCGGCGGCTGGTTCGGCTCCGGCACGCCCGTCCAACGCGGCCCCGACGGCGGCGCGAGACCCGCCGCCGCCCCGCAACCGGAACGCCCGCGCGCGCATCCCGCGCCGCCAGAACCGCCGGCCCCGCCGGTGGAGGAGGCCGCCGGGACCGCCTCGTTCGGCCCGACGGACGGCGCGTCGTCCGACGCGATCCTCATCCGGCGCACCATGCAGGTCATCGAGCCGGTGGCCGACAAGACGACGTCCTACTTCTACGCCCTGGTCTTCCTGCGCCACCCCGAGTTGCGCGAGCTCTTCCCGGCCGCCATGGACCAGCAGCGCGACCGGCTCTTCCGCGCGCTGCTGACCGCGGCCAAGCACGTGGACGACGGCGAGACGCTCACCGCCTACCTGGCCAACCTGGGCCGCGGGCACCGCAAGTACGGCACCCTGCCGGACCACTACCCGAGCCTCGGCGAGTGCCTGATCGGCGCGCTGACCCGCTACGCGTCGGAGATGTGGAACGAGGAGGTGGAGGCCGCGTGGGTGCGCGCCTACACCGCGATCTCGCAGATCATGATCGACGCCGCGGCGGAGAACGAGCGGATCGCGCCCGCCTGGTGGCAGGCCGAGATCGTCTCGCACGAGCGGCGGACCTCGGACATCGCGGTGATCACCGTGCGGCCCGACCAGCCCTACCCCTTCCTCGCCGGGCAGTACACCAGCCTGGAGACGCCCTGGTGGCCCCGGGTCTGGCGGCACTACTCGTTCGCCTCGGCACCGCGCTCCGACGGGCTGCTCTCCTTCCACGTGCGGTCGGTGCCGGCCGGCTGGGTCTCGTCGGCCATCGTCAACCGGGCCAGGCCCGGTGACGTGATCCGGCTCGGGCCGCCGGCCGGCTCGATGACCGTGGACCACGACACCGACAACGGCCTGCTGTGCCTGGGCGGCGGCACCGGCATCGCCCCGATCAAGGCGCTGGTGGAGGACGTCGTGGAACACGGGCGCCGGCGTCCGGTCGACGTCTTCTACGCCGCCCGCCGCGACCACGACCTGTACGACCTCGACACCATGCTGCGGATGCAGGAGCGCCACCCCTGGCTGTCGGTGCGGCCGGTGGTCTCCGACGGCCCGGCCACCGACGCGGGCTTGGAGTCCGGCCCGCTGCAGGACGTCGTCGCGCGCTACGGTCCGTGGCCCGCCTACGACGCGTACCTGTCCGGCCCGCCCGGCATGATCCGCAGCAGCGTCGACGCCCTGGTCGACGGCGGCATGCCCACCGACCGCATCCGCCATGACTCCCTCGAAGAGCTTGTCTCGGCACGCGACTGACCGCCGTCCGGGACACCGGGAAGATCCCGTTCCGAACCCACGCCGTCGGGAGACTCGTTGAACCAGTACCACCCCGGCCCGGCCGAACCGGTCGCCGCGCCCGGGCTGCCCGGCAGCGAGGGCGAGCACGAGATGCAGCGCGAACTCGGCACGTCGGAGCGGGCCGCGCGCTTCTACGACGACCAGATGCGCGACCGGCTGAACGAGACCATGCGCGAGTTCGTGGCCCGCCAGGAGATGTTCTTCATGGCGACCGCCGGCCGGGACGGCGAGTGCGACAACACCTTCCGCGCCGGGCCGCCCGGGTTCGTGCACGTCCTGGACGAGCGGACCATCACCTACCCGGAGTACCGGGGCAACGGCGTCATGGCCTCGCTGGGCAACATCCGCGAGAACCCGCACGTCGGCATCCTGATGCTCGACTTCAACCGGGACCGCATCGGCCTGCACGTCAACGGGCGGGCCCGGCTGGTCCCCGACGAGTCGATGCGCGCCCGCCGGCCCGACCTGCCGCAGGACCCGGTGCCCGGCCGCCGCCCGCAGGTGTGGGTCGAGGTGGCGATCGACGAGGCGTACATCCACTGCTCCAAGCACATACCGCACCTGGTGAAGGCGTCCGCCCGGGGCCCGGAGGGCGAACGCGCCTGGGGCACCGACGACGTCAAGCGCAAGGGCGGCGACTTCTTCGGGGTGGCCGCCGAGGCCCGCGCCGCCCGCTCGGCGGCCGACGTCCGGCCGCGGATCCCGGCGCAGCCGGCCGCGTCGCAGAACCCGCCGCAGGAGGCCGCCCGGCCCGGCACCGCGTTCCGGCCGCCCGCGGCGCCGGACTCCGCGGCGCCGGACTCCGCGGCGCCGACCGGGCAGCCCGCCCACGGCACCGTCCGGCAGCCGCTGCCGGTGCGGCCGCTGCGGGACCTTCGATCGCAGCGGCCCTTAGCGCCCGGGACGGTGGAACCGTCCGTCGGGATCGCCTGGGCGGCCCGGCGGCTGGTCCCCGAGCAGTCCGGAACGCTGAACCTCTTCGGCGTCGCGCGCGCCGAGCCGTCCGCTCCGGCCACGCCGCCGGACCCCGACCTGTGGCGGCGCGAGGCGGACCGGGCCCTGCGGCTGGCCCACCGCCGCGCCGGGGATTCCGTGCTGCCCGACGCGGACGGCGGATTCCGCGGCTGGTTCGTCTGACGCCCCGGGCCGGTCAGCCCAGGTCGGGGGCGAGCAGGGCGCGGACCCCCTCGATGTTGCTGTCGAGGTAGGCGCGCAGCGAGTCCGGGACGACCTCGACCGAGGTGACGCCGGCGTGGGTGAACGGCAGCCGGACCACCTCGTAGATCCCGCAGGGTTCGTCCACCTCGGGGCCGTGCCGCCGGGACAGGTCCATCGACTCCAGGCGGCAGACGAAGAAGTGCTGCACCTTCACGCCGGCCGAGCCGTCCTCGCCGACGTGGTCCACGGTGTCCACGAAGGCCGGTACGACGTCGGAGACCTTGGCGCCGAGTTCCTCGTCGAGTTCGCGGTGCAGGGCGTCGATCACCGTGGCGTCCTCCGGCTCGACGCCGCCGCCCGGGGTGATCCAGTACGGGTCCAGGCCCGGCTTGGTGCGCTTGATCAGCAGGAATTGGTCGTCGTCGATGAGGATCGCGCGAGCCGTGCGTTTGACCACCGGTCGCGCCGCTGGATCAGGATGGTGCGCTGGCATGCAGGGACCATGCCGCAGCGCGGGCGGCTCGAAACGCGGCTGACGGCGCGAATGGGAATCGCACATTCCTGTCATCGCCGTCATCGCACGTCATCACCGCTCGTGCCCGGAATCCTCCGGCCGCACCGGCGTGTCCCGGCGGGCCGCGTCCAGCGCCTGGAAGACGTCGGCGACGATGTCCTCGGCGTCCTCCACGCCGACCGAGAACCGGATGAACCCGGCGGGCACCGCGTCGCCGCCCCAGCGGGCCCGGCGTTCCGCGGTACTGAGCACCGAGCCGAAGCTGGTGGCCTCACCGGTCAGCCGCAGCGCCGCGAGGAACCGCTCGGCGTGGCCGCGGTCCGGCAGGACGAAGGAGACCACCGAGCCGTAGCGGCGCATCTGCGCGGCGGCGAGCCGGTGCGCCGGATCGGTGGGCAGCCCGGGGTGGCGCAGCCCGGTCACCTCGGGGCGGTCGCGCAGCGCCTCGGCCAGTGCGAGGGCGTTCGCCGCCTGCCGTTCCACCCGCAGGTGCAAGGTGGCCAGCGAGCGGTGCGCCAGCCAGGCCTCCATCGGACCGGGTATCGCGCCGACCGTCTTGCGCCACAGCCGCACCGAGGCCGCCAGCCGCGGGTCGGTCGTCGTCACGTAGCCCAGCAGCAGGTCGCCGTGGCCGGTGAGCGCCTTGGTGGCGCTGGCCAGCGAGAAGTCGGCGCCCAGTTCGAGCGGCCGTTGGCCGAGGGGAGTGGCGAGGGTGTTGTCCACCGCGACCAGCGTGCCCTGCGCGTGGGCGGCCGCCACGAGCCGTCGCACGTCGCAGACGTCCAGGCCGGGGTTGGACGGCGTCTCGATCCACAGCAGCTTGGCGCCGTCGAGCACGTCGAGCTGCTGGTCGCCGGCGGTCGGCGCGAGCCGCACCTCGACGCCGTACGACTCCAGGCGCTGCCGCAGCGAGCGGGTGGCCTGGTAGCAGTCGGACGGCAGCACGACGGCGTCGCCGGTGCGCACCTGGGAGAGCAGCACGGCGGAGACCGCGGCCATTCCGGAGGAGAAGACCACCGTCTGCGCGGCGGTGCCCGGCGACTCCAGCGCGGAGACCGCCGCTTCCAGGTGGGTCCAGGTCGGGTTCTCGTCCCGGCCGTAGGTGTACGGACCGCTCGCCTCGCCCGGCAGGTGGTAGTGCGAGACGAAGACCGGTCCCGGCAGCGAGGGCGTGTAGGGGTCGGCGGGCGGCCGGCCGGCGTGCACGCTGCTCGTGCCCTCTCCGGGCAATTCGTCCGGCATCGGTGCCTCCAGGTGGCGATGAGAGATGTTTCACGTGAAACATGACGTTTCACGTGAAACATCGCGAGGGGTGGTCAGTCGTCGTCGGGAAGGATCAGGTGCAGCCCCCAGGCCACGACGCTGACCAGCAGGCCGCCGACCAGCGCGGCCCAGAAGCCGGACACGTGGAAGTCGATGTCGAGCCGGCCGGACAGGTACGAGGTGAGCAGCAGCATCAGCGCGTTCACGATCAGGGTGAACAGGCCCAGCGTGACCACGAACAGGGGGAAGGACAGCAGCTTCACTATCGGCTTGACCAGCCAGTTGACCACGCCGAAGACCAGCGCGACCAGGACCAGTGCGAGGATCTTGTGCGCGGTGTCCGTTCCGGTCAGAGTGATGCCCTTGATCAGCCAGACGGCCACCCCGAGGGCGACCGCGTTGGCCAATGTCTTGACTACGAATTTCTTCATGACGGGATCGTCGCAGACAGTGCGATCCCCAGGACAAGGGAACAGACGTATGAAATTGTTCCGGCTTGACGATCTGGACGCCGAGCGGGCCGCCCACGACGGGGCGTATCTGCAGTTTCTGCGCGAACGCAACATGTCAGCGGGGCTCTACGCCCTGCCGGCCGGCGGCGCCGACGCCCAGTCGCCGCACGGCCAGGACGAGATCTACCTGGTGGTGAGCGGTCGCGCGTCGATCACCGTCGGTGACGAGACGACGGTCGTCGCGCGCGGCAGCGTGGTCTACGTGCCGGCCAAGGTGCCGCACCGGTTCCACCACATCACCGAGGACCTGCGGGTGCTGGTGGTCTTCTCGCCGCCGGAGAGGTGAGCCGGCACCCCGGTGCCCGGCGCCCTCGCGGTCTCGGGGTCCCGTCAGGGTCGGTTCAGGGACGGATGGGGTCCGCTTCCCCTCGGCGCGGGGGTCCGGCGCCCGTAAGCTCAAGTCAGACGGATTTGGTGGAAGGGCGGAGGGAGTCGCAACGTGAACGGGATCCTGAACAGCGTGCCGTGGTGGATCAAGTGGGTCGCCGTGCCCGTGATCGCACTGTTCATCTTCGGTGGGCTGATCACCAGCATCATCGGCTTCATGGTGGGTCTGCTGTTCAAGGTGCTGCTCTTCGCGGCGCTGGTCGGCGGGCTGATCTTCGTGGTGAAGAAGTTCACCTCGTCCTCGATGTCCTCGCGCAAGGACTCCTCCCACAAGGACTGGTGACGGCACGGGTCCCGGCACAGCGGACGCCCGCGGCGGAGTAACCGCTCCGTACCGCGGGCGCCGCTGTCTCCGGATCGCGCCGGACCCCCGGATCAGCCGATCCGCGACCCCTCGTCCTGGACCGGGATGCGGGTGCCGTTCAACGGCGTGACCGGTGCCGGGTCGGCGGCGTCCGCCGGGCGGGCCGCCGGGCCGTTCATCGCCGTCAGCAGCTGACGCGCGAGCCCCAGCCCGGTGCCGCCCATGGTGAGCGCCTTGGCGAACATCTCCGACATCCCGTCGGCGCCGTTGAGCAGCACCATGTGGTCGACGTTGCCGAACGCCGCCGCGCCCGCCCGCACGATCTCCGGCCACCGCTCGGCCAGTTGCTGGGCGACCACGGCCTCCTGGTTCTCGGCCAGCGCGGCCGCCCGCGCCTTGATGCCCTCCGCCTCGGCCAGGCCCTTCGCCCGGTCCGCCTCCGCCTCGGCGAGACCGCGGGCCTTGGCCGCCGCGGCCTCCGCCTCACCGGTCGCCCGGGTGGCCTCGGCCTCGGCGAGACCGCGGCTCTTGGTGGCCTCCGCCTCGGCCTGCGCCCGGCTCTTGACCCGGCTCGCCTCGGCCACCGCCGCCAGCTCGGTCTCCTTGGCGTTCGCCTCGGCCGCCGAGATCCGCGCGTCGCGTTCCGCCGCGGCGAGCGTCCGCGTCTCGTACGCCTTGGCGTCGGCCGGCTTGCGGATGTCGGCCTGCAGCTGCTGCTCGCGCCGGTGCGCCTCCAGCTCCGCGACCCGGGTCTCCTGGACGACGACCTCCTGACGGGCCGCCGCCTCGGCCAGCGGGCCCGCCATCCGCGCGGTGGCCGCCGCCTTCTCGCGCTGCGCCTGGTGGCCGGCCTGCAGGATCTCGCTGTCCCGGGTCGCCTCCGACACCCGCGCGGCGGCCTTCTGCTCCGCCTCGGTGGCCATCCGGTACGCCTCCGCCTGGGCGATGCGGGCGTCCCGCTGGACCGCGGCGGCGTGCGGCGCGGCCAGGTTGGTGATGTACCCGGTCGGGTCCTCGATCTCGTGGATCGTCAGCGAGTCGACGATCAGCCCGAGTTTCTCCATCTCGGTGCCGGACGCCAGCCGGGTCTGCGCGGTCAGCTTGTCCCGGTCGCGGATCATCTCCTCGACCGTCAGGCCGCCCACGATGGAGCGCAGGTGGCCGGCGAACAGGTTGTGCACCCGGGCGCCCATGTACTTCTGCTGGTCCAGGAAACGCCGGGCCGCGTTGGCGATCGACACGAAGTCGTCGCCGACCTTGAAGATCACCACGCCCTGGACCTTGAGCGGGATGCCCTGGTTGGTGACGCAGTCCACCGACAGCTCGGCCTCGTTCAGGTCGAGCGACAGCTTGCGGACCGCCTGCACACCGGGCATCACGAGGGTGCCCCGGCCGGTGACGATGCGGAAGCCCAGACCCGCGTCGAGGCCGTCCGCGCGGTGCTTGGAACCCGAGATGACCAACGCCTCGTTCGGCTCGGCGACTCGCCACATGAGCTTGAACAGGGTGATCAGGATGATGACTGCGACGAGTGCGATACCCGCCACGACGCCGATGACCATCGGCACATGCCCCCTTAGCGCGGCCCCGGAATGGAGCCGACGACGGGAGTGTCCTCCCGGCGGGCGGCCGTCCGCCATTGGCCGCCGTGGAGTCTTGTCGCCGTCTTAGCGCCCCGATGGCCCGAACGGCCCTGCCGGGCCGGCCGGTTCACATCAGCGGCGAGACGTACACCGTGCGCGGCGGCTGGTACTCCACCACGACGACCAGCGTGCCGGCCGTGATCCGCTCGCCCGGATCCATCGGATACGCCAGGAAGTGCTCCGCGCCGCCGCGGACCCGGACGATCACCTCGCCGACCAGCCCCGGACCCACCGTGCCGGTCACCCGCCCCTGCGAACCCACCATGCCCCGGAGCGTAGCCGAGCCGACCCGGCCTCCGGCCGGAACGGGCCGACCACTAGCGTGGTGGACGCCTTTTGCGATCGCGGGAGCTCGGAGCACCGGGCTGAGAGGGCGCTGACAGCTGCGCCGACCGCTGAACCTGTTACCGGGTAATGCCGGCGTAGGGAGTGGGTCTCAGATGACCTTGCAGGACACGAGCACGTCCGGAACGCCCCAGGACGGCGGCCCGGCCGCCGGCTGGCACAAGGGACACCTGGCGGGAACCCGCCCGGGGATGCGGGTCCCGGTGCGCCTGGTGCACCTGACCGACGGGCGGGACGTGACGCTGTACGACACCTCCGGTCCGTACACCGACCCGGCCGTGCGCACCGACGTGCGGCGCGGTCTGGAGCCGCTGCGGCGCGACTGGATCACCGCCCGGGGCGACACCGAGGAGTACCCCGGCCGGGTGCCGGGACCGCAGGACGACGGCGTCCGGCACACCGCCCCGCGCGGCGGCGTGCGCGACCTGGACACCGTCTTCCCCGGCCGCCCCCGTCGGCCGCGCCGCAGCCGGGACGGCCGCTCGGTGAGCCAACTCGCGCACGCCAGGCGGGGCGAGGTGACCGCCGAGATGGAGTTCGCCGCGCTGCGCGAGGGCGTCGACCCGCAGGTGGTGCGCGCGGAGATCGCCGCCGGCCGCGCGGTGCTGCCGGCCAACGTCAACCATCCGGAGATCGAGCCGATGGTCATCGGCAAGCGGTTCCTGGTGAAGGTCAACGCCAACATCGGCAACTCCGCGGTCACCTCCTCGATCGAGGAGGAGGTCGAGAAGATGACCTGGGCCACCCGGTGGGGCGCCGACACCGTGATGGACCTGTCCACCGGCCGCGACATCCACACCACCCGCGAATGGGTGCTGCGCAACTCCCCGGTGCCGATCGGCACCGTGCCGCTCTACCAGGCGCTGGAGAAGGTGGACGGCCGGGCCGAGGAGCTGACCTGGGAGGTCTACCGCGACACCGTCGTCGAACAGGCCGAGCAGGGCGTGGACTACATGACGGTGCACGCCGGGGTGCGGCTGGCCCACGTGCCGCTGACCGCCGGCCGCCGCACCGGCATCGTCTCGCGCGGCGGCTCGATCATGGCCGCCTGGTGCCTGGCGCACCACCGGGAGAGCTTCCTCTACGAGCACTTCGAGGAGCTGTGCGCGATCCTGGCCGCCTACGACGTCACGTTCTCGCTCGGCGACGGGCTGCGGCCCGGCTCCATCGCGGACGCCAACGACGAGGCGCAGTTCGCCGAGTTGCGCACGCTGGGCGAGCTGAACCGGATCGCCCGGTCGCACGACGTGCAGACGATGATCGAGGGGCCGGGACACGTCCCGATGCACAAGATCAAGGAGAACGTCGAGCTCCAGCAGGAGATCTGCGACGAGGCGCCGTTCTACACGCTCGGCCCGCTCACCACCGACGTCGCGCCGGCGTACGACCACATCACCTCCGGGATCGGCGCGGCGATGATCGCCTGGTGGGGCACGGCGATGCTCTGCTACGTCACGCCCAAGGAGCACCTCGGGCTGCCGGACCGCGACGACGTGAAGACCGGGGTGATCACCTACAAGATCGCCGCGCACGCCGCCGACCTGGCCAAGGGCCACCCCGGCGCGCAGGCGTGGGACGACGCGCTGTCCGACGCGCGCTTCGAGTTCCGCTGGGAGGACCAGTTCAACCTGGCGCTCGACCCGGACACCGCGCGGGCCTTCCACGACGAGACGCTGCCGGCCGAGCCCGCCAAGACCGCGCACTTCTGCTCGATGTGCGGGCCGAAGTTCTGCTCGATGCGGATCTCGCACGACATCCGCCGCGAGCACGGGGCGTCGCGGGAGGAGGTCGAGGCCGGGCTGGCGCTCAAGTCGCGGGAGTTCGCGGCGGGTGGCAACCGGGTGTACCTGCCGGTGGCCGAGTGACGGCCGCCGTCCGGGCGTGACCGGGCCCCCGGAGCCGAGGCGGTTCCGGGGGCCTGCGACCGGTGGGCCGCCGGTGGATCAGCGGTTGTTGCCGTTTCCACGGCCGTTGTTGTTGTTCCCGCGGTTGTTGTCGTTGTTCCCGCGGTTGTTGTCGTTGCCGCGGCCGTTGTTGTTGCCGCGGTGGTCATCGCGCTTGCACCACTTGGGCGCCGGGCCGATGTTGCGGATGTAGCGGGCGGCCGACCAGCCGTAGGTGCCGTCGTTCAGCAGGTACCAGCGCGGGTTGCCGTTGATGTTCTCGCCGTTGACCTTGCACTTGATGCCGACGATCGAACCCCGGGCGTGCCAGCCGACGATGCGGCTGTTGGTGTTGGGGCGGGCCCGCACGAACAGGCCGCCGTTCGCGATGACCCTGCCCTTGTAGCCCCATGCGGACTCGGCCGCCGCGGCGGTGTCGGCGACTCCGGCGGTGACCATGGCGCCGGCGGCGACGCACAGGGCGATCTTGCTGAGCTTCGACTGCAGAACCATCTGCTCACTCCTGTGGAGATGACGGCCCGGGGGCCTGGGAAAGCACCTGATGGGCCGGGTGGCGTCACCCGGCGACGAACGCTCGCGCGATTCGTGTGGATGCTTCCGAAGGAGTCACCCGACGTTTCGCACTGCCGACTTAAAGTCGCACAAAAGGGGCGCCAGGTGTCGCGCTGAGTGCTCGTCCGTTCGGGTATCAGTCGGATATTCCGCAAAATGGCCTAGGGCATGACGGCCGGTCAGCTCGGATCGGCGTCCCGGTGGGTGAGGCCGCCGTCGGAGTGACCGGTGCCGGGGAAGTCCGGGCTGGAGAAGTCGGGGCTGGAGAAGTCCGGGCTGGAGAACCGCGGCCCCGGCGAGCGGACCTGGTCGCCGGCGGCGGGGCTGGAGAAGCCCGGCCTGGTGTAGCCCAGCGTGCTCGGCCGCCGCGGAGCGCCCGGACCGCGCTCCGGCACGCGGCCGGTGCGGGACGCCGCGGCCGGCCCGTCGCCCGACGCCAGCGCCTCGTGCAGGAACGGCCGCATCCCGCGCTCCAGCAGCGCCGCCGACCACAGGGCCCGGGCGGCGCCGACCTCGCTCGGCGGCGCGGAGTGCGAGGCGCGGATCGCGCCGGAGCCGTCCCGCAGCGCGGTGAGGACCATGCCGATCGTGCACAGCAGCACGCCGACGCCGGTGATGGCCAGGAACAGCCAGCCGGCCGTGCGCAGCGGGGCGGCGATCGCCGGCTGCGGACTCACCGCGCCGAGCGCGTAGCCGACGACCAGGAAGATCAGCGCGGCGGCGCCGGCCAGGATCGGCGTCAGCACGGCGATGACCGGGAGCAGCCCGGCGCCCGACACCGCGTCGGCCACCCCGCCGGGGGCCTGCGGAGCCGGCCGGCCGCTCTCGGCGGACCGGCGCGGAGCGGGCGGCCCGCTCGCGTTCCCTGGCGCGCAGGTACGTCTCGTACTCGGCGGCGGCGCAGGCGGATATCGCGGCCGACGCGCTCAGCGCCATGGTGCGCAACTGCTCGGTGGTGAGCGGCTGCGGGCGGCCGGCCCGGGGCTCGGAGCCGGGCCGCAGGGTCTCGTCGCGCAGGGCCTCGTCGAGAACGCGCTCGAACTCAGGGCGGTCCTCGGCCAGCAGGTGCGGAGCGCTGTTCATGTACATCCCCCGATGCTCCGTTCCCCTCCGACCTGCCGGGGACCGTGGTGTTCCCGAGGCGGCCGGTCGGAAGCGGAGGCGAGCCTGTGACGGACATCCCGATGGTAGAGCGCGGGACTGACACGGTGACAGAGTGTTTCCCGAAATAGCTCGCTCGCTACGGTGACGCCGGTTCCGCGCGGGCCGTCCGGTTCGACGGTCCGTGACCCGTATTCCTATACGGAAAGCGGGAGTTGCGCCACCAGGAGAGTGCCGTCCATCGTCACGCCGCCGTCCATCGCCACCGCGAGGTCGTCCGCGTAGACGTGCGGCGCGGAGACCGTGGTGGGAGCCCTGCCGGCGCCTTCCTCACCGCCCACCTCGCCCAGCAGGTAGGGGATCGGACTGTGGCCGTGCACCACCTGCCGGCCCCCGAAGGCGTCGAGCAGTTCCCGGGCCGCGGACGTGCCGGTCTCGCCGCGGAAGGCGAAGCGTTTGGTGATTTTCCGGAACAGCTCCCAGCATTCGTCAGCGTCACTCCTTTGAATGACCCCAGTCACCGCGTCGTTGACGGCGTCGATGGTGGCGCCGTACTCCAGGTACGCGGTGGTGTCGGAGTGCAGGAGCAGATGGCCCTCTTCGAGGGCGACCGCGTCGAGCCGGGACATCCAGGCGATGTGGTGGTCCTGCAGGCGTTCCATGTCGGTGGGCTGGCCGCCGTTGAGCCGCCAGGCGGCGAGGAACGAGGCGGTGCCGGCCACCGAGTTGACCGGGGTGTCCTCGAAGCGCTTCGCACCGATCAGCAGCAACTCGTGGTTGCCCATCAGGGCCTTGCAGTACCCGCCGGCGGCCGCCGCCTCGGCCGACAGCTGCATCACCAGGTCGATCACCCCGATCCCGTCGGGACCGCGGTCGGTGAAGTCGCCGAGGAACCACAGCCGGGCGGTGCCCGCCGACCAGTGCCCCGCCTCGTCCACCAGGCCGTTGGCGTGCAGCGCGGACCGCAGCTCGTCGAGGTATCCGTGCACGTCGCCCACGACGAACAGCGGCCCGGGCACGCCCTCGTCCGGCTCGGCGCCGGTGGCCGGCTGCGCGCCGGGGTGGTCGGTGACCGGCCGGATCACCGGCAGGTCGTGCGCGGTCGGGGTGTAGTCGACGGAGGGCGTGGCGGCGGGCGGTGCGGGAGGCGCCTGCGGCGCGGCCGGAGCGGCCGCCCGCGACAGCGGCTGCCGCTGCGGCGTCCAGCCCGCCGGGGCAGCCTCAGCGAGCGTTACGGGTTCCTGACCGGCCCCCTGCGTCATCGACCCCTCCACCCTCGCGCCGCCGTCACCGCGCCACGCCGGCAGCGGTGCGCGCCGGGGCGTCCTGCGGTGTCATCCGCCCATCATAGGAACGCCGCTGCCGGGTTGCGACGCACATAGGGCCTGCCAATCGGGGCCGGGTGAACAATTCTTGTCCAACACGCCTGAAAATCCGGCCGGACCGCCCGGCAGCCGATCGTTTCACGTACCGAACGGAACGCGCGCTCAGCGGTCGTCCGAGGCGCGCGGCGGGCTGACCGTGGTGCGCGGCGGACGGCGCCGGGACGAGGCGCGCACGATCAGATCGGTGGGCATGACCTGCTCGACCGGCTGTGCGGGAGCGGCCCCCTCGATCGCGTCGATCAGCAACTGCACGACGGCGGTGCCGATGCGGCCCGGCTTGAGCGACAGCGTGCTGATCGGCGGCTCGGTCGCGGCGTAGGCGGGCCGTTCGCTGCAGCAGACGAGTAACAGGTCGTCCGGCACCCGCAGTCCGTAGCGGCGGGCGGCGGCCAGCAGGTCGGTCCCGTTGGGGTCGAACAGGCCGTACACCGCGTCCGGCCGGTCGGGTCTGGCGAGCAGCCGGTCGGCGGCGACCGCGCCCGCGCACGGGTCGTGGGCCGGATACGCCTCGTAGACCGGCTCCTGGCCGACGCGTTCGCACCAGTCGAGGTAGGCGCTGGTGGACAGCCGGGTGTAGGTGTCGGTGCTGGTGCCGGTGAGCAGGCCGATGCGCCGGGCGCCGGCCTCGGCGAGGTGGTCGAGGATGCCGATCACGGCCTGCTCGTGGTCGTTGTCCACCCAGGCGTGCACCGGCAGGTTGCCGGCCGGGCGGCCGTCGCTGACCACCGGGATGCCCTGCCGGACCAGGTCGGCCACCACCGGGTCGTGGTCGGAGGGGTCGATGACGACGGTGCCGTCCAGCGCGACGTTGTTCCACACGTCGTGCCGGGAGGAGGCGGGCAGGATGACGAGCGCGTAGCCGCGGGCCAGCGCGGCGGAGGTGGCCGCCCGCGCCATCTCGGCGAAGTAGGCGAACTCGGTGAAGGTGAAAGGTTCTTCCCCGTAGGTGGTCACCGTGAGGCCGATCAGGCCGGATCTGCCGGTGCGCAGTGTGCGGGCGGCGGCCGAAGGGCGGTAGCCCAGCCGGTTGGCGACCTCGCGGACATGGCGCCGGGTGGCGTCGGGGAGGCGTCCCTTGCCGTTGAGCGCGTCGGAGACCGTGGTGATCGAGACACCGGCCGCGGCGGCCACGTCCCGGATCCCGGCCCGCCCCAGCCTACGCCCGGTCGACCGGCTCGCCTGGTGGTTACCTGCTGCTGTCATCGCAGGCCGATAGTAGGGCTCGGCCCGTTCGATGGCGGGTACACGTGGACCGCCGTCAGCCGTGACGTTTCTGCATGACGATCAGTGTGATCCGTCCTTCAAATGCCAGGTGATGCAGGGTGTTTGGTCTGGGTGTTGCGCATTACTCCCCGGTCCACGCATCGTGTGGCCCGAGGATCGGCTGGGTATCACCTCACCTGTACGAGGGACGCGCGCCACGGCGCGCGCCACCCGCGTACGCAGCATGTTCGCTCCCCTCCCGCTCGGTCCGCGCCGCCCATAAGGTGTGACCAGGCAGAATTACCGGGCGATCGGTCGGTTGACCGGGTGCGTGGGCCGCATCACGGCGCACTCACCCCGCTTCGCGATATAGGAGGGCGTATACGAGATCGCCTCCGTGATGCGCCCGGCGAACGGCGTTCCGCTGGTTTGGGGGCGAACGCGCACATAAGCGCAGGGGAAGGTCGAGGAGGACCTACGTTGACGGAAACCACAGGGCACGCGGCGGGACCACGGCTGCGGGCGGTGCTGGACGGCATCCCCGTCTACAAGCCGGGCCGGCCCGCGGTGGGCGGCGAGGGCCCCGCCTACAAGCTGTCCTCCAACGAGAACCCCTACCCGCCGCTGCCCGGTGTGCTGGAGGCGGCCACCGCCGCGGCCGGCACCTTCCACCGCTACCCGGACCTGGCCTGTGCCGGGCTGACCGCGGAGCTGGCGAAGCGCTTCGACGTGCCCGAGAGCCACCTGGCGACCGGCACCGGCTCGGTCGGCGTCGCCCAGCAGCTGATCCAGGCGACCTCCGGGCCCGGCGACGAGGTGATGTACGCCTGGCGGTCCTTCGAGGCGTACCCGATCATCACCCGGATCTCCGGCGCCGCCGCGGTCCAGGTCCCGCTGACCGAGGGCGAGGTGCACGACCTCGACGCGATGGCCGCCGCGATCACCCCGCGCACCCGGCTGGTCTTCGTGTGCAACCCCAACAACCCCACCGGCACCGCCGTGCGGCGGGCCGAGCTCGAACGGTTCCTCGACCGGGTGCCCTCCGACGTGCTCGTGGTGCTCGACGAGGCGTACCGCGAGTTCATCCGCGACCCCGAGGTCCCGGACGGCGTGGAGCTCTACCGCGACCGCCCCAACGTCTGCGTCCTGCGCACCTTCTCCAAGGCGTACGGGCTGGCGGGCCTGCGGGTCGGCTTCGCCGTCGCGCACGAGCCGGTGGCCGCCGCGCTGCGCAAGACCGCGGTGCCGTTCGGCGTCAGCCAGCTCGCCCAGGACGCGGCGGTCGCCTCGCTGCGCGCCGAGGAGGCCCTGCTGGTCCGGGTCGAGGCGCTGGTCGGCGAACGGGCCCGGGTCGCCGCCGGGCTGGCCGCACAGGGCTGGACGGTCCCGGCGAGCGAGGCCAACTTCGTCTGGCTGCGGCTGGGCGAGCGCACCACGCGGTTCGCCGCCGCCTGCGAGCGGGCCGGCGTGGTGGTCCGGCCGTTCGCCGGTGAGGGCGTGCGCGTCACGGTCGGCGAGACCGAGGCGAACGACCTCTTCCTGCGCGCCGCCGAGGACTTCCGCGCGGCGAACGGCCTGGACGACCCAGGCGTCTGAGCCGCCCGGCCGGGGAGATCCCGGCCACACCAGGGGCGGCCGGACCGGTTGCGGGACAGGCCCCCGACCGCTCGAACGACCCGATGGGGCACGCCGGTTGGCGTGCCCCATCGGCGTTTTCCGGTCCGGGTGCGGCGAAGCCTGTGAAAGGTGTCACATACCCGTGCGTACCAGGCGCTTCGTCCCCGGGGTCATAATGCTTGTGAATGTGAACGCATTCACAAGCTCCGTTTCGGGTGGGCATACGACCCGATCCGACCCGGTTCCGTATCGAAGGAGGCGCGACGTGGACCTGGCACTGGCCCCGGAGTCGCTGGCGCGCTGGCAGTTCGGCATCACGACCGTCTACCACTTCCTGTTCATCCCGCTGACGATCAGCCTGTCGGCGATCACCGCGGGGCTGGAGACCGCGTGGGTGCGCACCGGCCGGGAGAAGTACTTCCACGCCACCCGGTTCTGGGGAAAGCTCTTCCTGATCAACATCGCGATGGGCGTGGTCACCGGCATCGTCCAGGAGTTCCAGTTCGGCATGAACTGGTCCGCCTACTCGCGGTTCGTCGGCGACGTCTTCGGAGCACCGCTCGCGATGGAGGCGCTGATCGCCTTCTTCTTCGAGTCCACGTTCATCGGACTGTGGATCTTCGGCTGGGACCGGCTGCCGCGCAAGGCGCACTGCGCGTGCATGTGGATCGTCTCGGTCGGCACCGTGCTGTCCGCCTACTTCATCCTGGCCGCCAACTCCTGGATGCAGCACCCGACCGGCTACGTGCTCGACCCGCACACCCACCGGGCCGAGTTGACCAGCATCATGGCGGTGCTGACCCAGAACACCACGCTGGTGCAGGGCGCCCACACCCTCACCGCGTCCTTCCTGACCGGTGCGGCCTTCGTGGTGGGCGTCTCCTCGTTCCACCTGTGGCGGGCCAGGCGCCGCACGGCGGCCGGTCAGCGGCCGTCGCAGGCCGACGCGCGGCGGATCGGCGTGATGCGCAGCTCGCTGCGGACCGGACTGGTGCTCGCGGTGGTGGCCGGCCTCGGCGTCGCGGTCAGCGGCGACGCGCTGGGCAAGGTGATGTTCGAGCAGCAGCCGATGAAGATGGCCGCCGCCGAGGCGCTGTGGGACACCAGCTCGCCGGCGCCCTTCTCGGTCTTCGCGGTCGGCGACGTCAGCCGCGGCCACAACACGGTGGAGCTGTCCGTCCCCGGCCTGCTGTCCTTCCTCGCGCACGACGACTTCCACCAGTCGGTGCCCGGCATCAACGACGTCGCCAAGCAGGAGGCGGCCCGGTTCGGCGGCTCGCCCAAGGAGTACGTGCCGGACATCTTCGTGACGTTCTGGGGCTTCCGGCTGATGATCGGCTTCGGGATGGCCTCGGCCGCCGCGGGGGCGATCGGGCTGTGGACCACCCGCAGGCGCCGCGCGCTCGACCCGCGGTTCCGCACCGCGCCGGACGAGGTGCCCCGGCTGATGCTGACCCGGCGGCGCGAACTGGGCCCGACGGCCACCAAGTGGTCCTGGCGCATCGGCATCCTCACCATGGGCTTCCCGCTGCTCGCCAACTCCTTCGGCTGGGTCTTCACCGAGATGGGCCGACAGCCCTGGGTGGTCTACGGCCTGATGAGGACCCGCGACGCGGCCTCCCCGGGCGTCGGCACCGCCGAGGTGGCCGTCTCGCTCACCGTCTTCACCCTGCTCTACGCGGCCCTCGCGGTGGTCGAGGTGCGGCTGATGGCCCGCTACGCCTCGGCCGGCCCGTCCACCGACGAGGTCCCGCCGCCGCCCGTGCTGCTGCGCCCCGCGCGGGGGACCGCACCGGCCGGCCGGACGGACGCCGGGGCAGCGGAAGCCGGAGCGGGAGCCGGGCCGGGCGGCGCGGACGGCGCGCCGGCACCGGACGGCGACGGCGCGTGCGACGCCGAGTCCGACCAACCGATGATCTTCGCCTACTGAGCCGGAGGAACCCGTGCATCTCCATGACGTGTGGTTCGCGCTCATCGCCGTGCTGTGGACCGGCTACTTCTTCCTGGAGGGCTTCGACTTCGGCATCGGCGTCCTCACCCGGCTGCTGGCCCGCGACGAGACCGAGCGCCGCGTGCTGATCAACACGATCGGCCCGGTCTGGGACGGCAACGAGGTCTGGCTGCTCACCGCCGTCGGCGCCACCTTCGCCGCCTTCCCGGACTGGTACGCCACGCTCTTCAGCGGTTTCTACCTGCCGCTGCTGCTCGTGCTGGTCTGCCTGATCCTGCGCGGCGTCGCCTTCGAGTACCGCGCCAAGCGCGACGACGAGCGCTGGAAGCGCAACTGGGAGCGGGCGATCTTCTACGCCTCCGTGCTGCCCGCCTTCCTGTGGGGCGCGCTGTTCGCCGACATGGCGGGCGGCGTGCCGCTCGACGCGCGCCACGACGTGACCGGCGGCCCGCTCGCCCTCTTCCACCCCTACGCGCTGCTGGGCGGCGCGGCGACGCTGGCGCTGTTCACCTTCCACGGCACGGTGTTCGCCGCGCTCAAGACGCTCGGCCCGATCCGGGTCCGCGCCCGGCGCCTGGCGGCCCGGCTCGGCGCCTGCACGGTGCCGGTGGTGGCCGGCTTCCTGGCCTGGACGCAGGCGCACGGCGGCGACACCGCCAGCCTGGCCGCGCTCGCGGTGGCGGTGCTCGCCCTGCCGGCGGCCCTGCTGGCCAACCGGGCCGGCCGCGAGGGCCGGGCGTTCGCGGCCTCCGGGGTGGCGGTGGCCGCGGTGGTCGCGACGCTCTTCCTGGCCCTGTTCCCGGACGTGATGCCGTCCACCAGCGACCCGGCGTGGAGCCTGACGGTCTCCAACGCGGCGGCCGCGCCGTACACGCTGCGGATCATGACGTGGATCGCGGGCGTCATGACACCGCTGGTCGTCGCCTACCAGGGCTGGACCTACTGGGTGTTCCGCAAGCGGATCGGCACCCAGCACATCCCCGCCGCCCACTGACCCGGGCGGCCCGCCCCGCCGAACCCGAACCCGAACCCGAACCCCAACCTCCGAACCCCCGGACCGTCGAAGGAGACCGCCGTGCGACCAGTCGACCCGCGCCTGCTGCGGTACGCCAGGGGCAGCCGCGTCTTCCTGGCCGCGGCGACCGGCCTCGGCCTGGCCGGGGCGGTGCTGGTCGTCGGGCAGGCGATGCTGGTCGCCCACATCGTGGTGGACGCCTTCCAGCGCCGGCAGGGCACCGCCCGCCTGCTGCCGGACCTCCTCCTGCTCGCCGCCGTCTTCCTCGGCCGCGCGGTCGTCGACTGGCTGACCGAGCTCACCGCGCACCGCACCAGCGCGGCGGTCAAGTCCGAGCTGCGGCGCCGGCTGCTGGAGCGCGCGGTGCGGCTCGGGCCCGGCTGGCTGTCGGGCCGGCGCACCGGCGAGCTGACCACGCTGGCGGTGCGCGGCATCGACGCGCTCGACGACTACTTCGCGCGCTACCTGCCGCAACTCGCCCTCGCGGTGGTCGTGCCGGCCGTGGTGCTCGCCCGGATCACCACCGCCGACTGGCGGTCGGCCCTGGTGATCGCGCTGACGCTGCCGTTGATCCCGGTGTTCATGGCGCTCATCGGCTGGTACACCGAGGCCCGCACGGCCCGGCAGTGGCGGCTGCTCGCGCGGCTGTCCGGACACTTCCTGGACGTGGTGACCGGCCTGCCCACGCTCAAGGTCTTCGGCCGGGCCAAGGCGCAGGCCGCCTCCGTCCGCCGGGTCACCGACGCGTACCGGCGGGCCACGCTCGGCACGCTGCGGATCGCCTTCCTCTCCTCCTTCGCGCTGGAACTGCTCTCGACCCTGTCGGTCGCCCTGGTCGCGGTGGGCATCGGCTTCCGCCTGGTGGACGGCGGACTCGACCTGCGCACCGGGCTGCTGGTGCTGGTGCTCGCCCCGGAGGCGTACCTGCCGCTGCGCCAGGTCGGCGCGCGCTTCCACGCGGCGGCCGAGGGACTGGCCGCCGCCGACGAGGTGTTCGCGATCCTGGAGACCGAGCCGCCGGCCGCCGGCACCGTGCCCGCCCCCGACCCGCGCACCGCGACCCTGGAGATCGACGGACCGGTCGTGCGTCACCAGGGCAGGGCGCGGCCGTCCCTGGCGGGGACGAGCTTCACCGTCTCCCCCGGCGAGACGGTGGCGCTCGTCGGCCCGTCGGGCGCGGGCAAGACGACGCTGCTGGCGGCGCTGCTCGGCTTCGTGCGGCCGGCGGCCGGCGGTATTCGCGTCGACGGCATCGATCTCACCTCCCTCGATCTCGACGGCTGGCGGCGCCAGATCGCCTGGGTCCCCCAGCACCCCTTCCTCTTCGCCGGCTCCGTCGCGGACAACGTGCGCCTCGCCCGCCCGGACGCGACCGACGAAGAGGTCACCGGGGCGCTCCGCGACGCGGACGCCCTCGACTTCGTCAACAGCCTGTCACGGGGCACTGACACTCCGCTCGGCGAGGACGGCGCGGGCCTGTCGGCCGGGCAGCGCCAACGGATCGCGCTGGCCCGCGCGTTCCTCGCCGACCGCCCGCTGCTCCTGCTCGACGAGCCGACCGCCGGGCTCGACGGCGGCACCGAGGCGGCCGTGGTGGACGCGGTGCGGCGGCTCGCGGCGGGCCGCACGGTGATCCTGGTCGTCCACCGGCCCGCGCTGCTCGCCCTGGCCGACCGGGTGGTGCGGATGGCGGCGCCGGAGCCGGCCGGATCCGAACCGGCCGCGCCCGACGGCGGGATCAGCCGGCCGGAGACCGAGGCGCGCGGCGGTGCCGGGCGCCTGCCCGGCGGCGTGCCTACCGCGGTGCCCGGCGGCGCGGAGCCGGCCGGCCTCGTCACGGAGCCGGTGGCGCGGCCGGCCGGGCGGTCCGGCGGGTCGCCGCTGGGCCGGGTGCGGCGGCTCGCGCGACCGCTGCGCGGCCGGTTCGTGCTGGCGCTGGCGCTCGGCGCGCTGGCGACGGCGAGCGCGATCGGCCTGCTCGCGGTGTCCGGCTGGCTGATCTCGCGGGCGGCCCAGCACCCGCCCGTGCTCTACCTGCTGGTGGCGACCACCGCCACCAGGGCGTTCGGCGTGGGGCGTTCGGTCTTCCGGTACGCCGAGCGGCTGGTCTCGCACGACGCGGTGCTGCGCTCGCTGGCCGATCTGCGGGCCGCCGTCTTCCGACGGCTGGAGCGGCTGGCGCCCGCCGGGCTGCGCGGGACGCGGCGCGGCGACGTGCTGTCGCGGCTGGTGGCCGACGTCGACTCGCTCCAGGAGTACTTCCTGCGCTGGCTGCTGCCGGTCGGCGCCGCGGCCGTGGTGGGCTGCGCCGCGGTGGGCTTCGTGTGGTGGCTGCTGCCGGCGGCCGGCGCGGTGCTGGCCGCCGGGTTGCTGGCGGCGGGCGCCGGGGTGCCGGCGCTCACCGCGGCGCTCTCCCGGCGGACCGCGTCCGCCCTCGCCCCCTCGCGGGGCCGGCTGTCCACCGAGGTGGTCGATCTGCTGTCCGGCACCGCGGAGTTGACGGTCACCGGCGCGCTGCGGCGGCGGCTCGGGGCGGTGGCGGCGGCCGACCGGGTGCTCACCGCGCTCGCGGCCCGGTCCGCCGCGACCACCGCGCTGGCGTCCGGCCTGGTCACCCTGGTCACCGGGCTGACGGTGGCGGGCGCCGGCTACGCGGGCGTGGCGGCGGTCGCGGCCGGGCGGCTGCCCGGGGTCGAACTGGCCGTCGTCGTGCTGACCCCGCTCGCCGCGTTCGAGGCGGTCGCCGCGCTCCCGCTCGCCGTCGTGCACCGGCAGCGCGGCCGGCGCTCCGCGCAGCGGATCCAGGAGGTGCTGGACGCGCCGGCCCCGGTCCGCGAACCGGAACGCCCCGAGATCCCGCCCGCGTCGCCGTTCCCGGTGACGCTGGACGGCGTGACCGTGCGGCACGAGGCGTCCGGACCGCCCGCGCTGGACGGGGTGTCGCTGACGCTCGGCGCGGGGCGGCGGATCGCGGTGGTCGGGCCGTCCGGCGCCGGCAAGACGACGCTGGCGCTGACGCTGCTGCGGTTCGTGGAACCGGAATCCGGTGCGTATCTGCTGGGCGGCACCCCGGCGCCGCGGCTGGCCGGGGACGCGGTGCGCGGCTTCGTCGGGCTGTGCGCGCAGGACGCCCACGTCTTCGACAGCACCCTGCGCGAGAACCTGCGGCTGGCCCGGCCGCAGGCGTCGGAGCGGGACCTGCGCGCCGCGCTCGACGCCGCACGGCTGCTCGGCTGGGTCGACGCGCTGCCGCGCGGTCTGGACACCTTCGTCGGAGAGCACGGCGCGCGGCTGTCGGGCGGCCAGCGCCAGCGGCTCGCGCTGGCCCGGGCGCTGCTGGCCGACTTCCCGGTCCTGGTGCTCGACGAGCCGGCCGAGCACCTGGACCTGCCCACCGCCGACGCCCTCACCGCCGACCTGCTGCGCGCCACGGCCGGCCGCACCACGCTGCTCGTCACGCACCGCCTCGCCGCGCTGTCCGCCCCCGGCGCGGTCGACGAGATCGTGGTGCTGGACGCGGGCCGGGTGGTGCAGCGCGGCGGTCATGCGGAGCTGGCGGCGGCCCCGGGACCGTTCCGCCGGATGCTGGAGACCGAACGCGCGGGGGAGGCGGTGCCGGCCGGCGCGGTCGGCTGACCTGCGGACCCTAGCGTCCGGCGAGGATGCGTTCGATGACCTGGGCGACGCCGTCGTCCTCGTTGGCGGCGGTGCGGTGGGTGGTGGCGGCCAGCACGGTGGGGTGGGCGTTGGCGACCGCGTAGGAGGTGCCGGCCCAGCGGAGCATCGCGAGATCGTTGGGCATGTCGCCGAACGCCACGACCTGGTCGGCGGTGATGCCCAGGCCGGCGCAACTGCGGGCGAGCGTGGTGGCCTTGCTGACGCCGGCCGCGCTGACCTCCAGCAGGGCGGACGGGCTGGAGCGGGTGAACTCGGCGTGCTCGCCGGCCACCGCGCGGGCGGTGGCGAGGAAGGCGTCCGGGTCGGCGCCCTCGTGCCGGGCGAGCAGCTTGAGCAGCGGCTGGTCGCACGCGTGCGCCAGCAGCTCCTCCAGCGGCGCGACCAGCGAGTCCGGGTTGGCCCACAGCGAGACGTACCCGGGTTCGTAGTGGAAGGAGCCGGCGCGCTCGATGGCGAAGCTCGTCCCCGGCACCGCCGCCCGCAACTCCCGCGCCACCCGCAGGGCGTCGCGCTCGTCGAGCGGGCTGCACGACAGCAGCAGGTCGCGGCGCAGGTCGTACACGGCGGCTCCGTTGGCGCAGATCGCCATGCCGTGCCGCGCGGTGTGCTCGGCGACGCCGTCCATCCAGCGGGCCGGCCGGCCGGTGACGAAGAAGACCTCGATGCCCGCCTCCTCGGCCGCCGAGAGCGCGGCGACGGTGCGTTCGGAGACCGTCTTGTCGTCGCGCAGCAGCGTGCCGTCCAGATCGGTGGCGATCAGCCGGGGCAGCGACGCCGGGGTGTGGACCGGCGCCGGCGGGCAGACCGGGGAAAGAGGGGATGTTCCGTAAGTCGAGGTCACGGCTCCATACTGGCCTACCGGGTGCATTGGCGTACGGAAGGGGCGCAAACCGGCCCACTCGTACGCTCCCGGTCCTTCCGCCCGTTCCCTTCCGGCGGCGCGGGACCGGCCCGCGGCCGCGGCGCACCACACGGTGCGTGGTCGTACCGGCGGGGCGTGTGGCACCGTGGGGAGCTCCGGAGCCGGGCGTCGAGACCGTTCTGGAACGACTTTCCGGTTCCGACCAATCCCCGCGGGCGGCCGCTCCGAATGCTCGGTGAACACCACACTGCCCGGAGGTACCCATGCACGCGGCATCCCGCGGCGAACAGCTCGGGGCGCCGCGCCCCGGTGCCCTGGAGACCCTGATCGAACGGGTCTCCAGGGGAGACCAGGACGCCTTCGAGAGCGTCTACACAGCGGTGGCCGGCTCCGTACTCGGTCTGGTGCGCAGGGTGCTGCGCGATCCGGCCCAGTCGGAGGAGGTCGCCCAGGAGGTCCTGATCGAGGTCTGGCGGTCCGCCGCCCGGTTCGACGCGGGACAAGGCAGCGCCATGGCCTGGATCATGACGCTGGCGCATCGCCGTGCCGTGGACCGGGTGCGTTCCGCCCAGGCGTCGACCGACCGTGAGCTGCGCGCCGCGGTCCGCGACCACAGCCCGGCCTTCGACGAGGTCACCGAGCAGGTCGAGCGACGGCTGGAGCGCGAGCAGGTGCGCCGCTGCCTGGGCCAACTGACCGAACTGCAACGCGAGTCGGTGACCCTCGCTTACTACCGGGGCTGCACGTACCGTGAAACGGCCGACCTGCTCGGCGCTGCTCTCGGGACCGTCAAGACGCGGCTCCGTGACGGACTGATCCGGCTTCGCGACTGCCTGGGGGTGACCACATGACCGCCGATCTCCACACACTTGCCGGTGCCTATGCGCTCAACGCGCTGTCACCGGACGAAGAGCGTGCGTTCGCCATACATGTCAAACAGTGCGCCGCTTGCGCGGGCGAGGTCTCCGAGTTCCGGGAGACCGCCGTCCGGCTGGCGCAGGCGGTCGCCGAGCGCCCGCCGCCCGCGATGCGCGACCGCGTGATGGCGATGATCCCGGAGACCAGGCAGCTTCCGCCGATCGGCCGGGACGCCGAGGTGATCCCGTTGCGCAGCCGCACCTGGCGGCAGCGGATGCCCTACCTCGCCGCCGCGGCCTGCCTGGTCGGCGCGGCGGTGGCCGGCGGCGTGGCGATCAACGCCGAGCACCAGGCCGACGCGGTGCGCAGCAGCACCCAGCAGCAGGCGTCCGCGGCGGCGGCGGTGCTGGCCGCCCCCGACGCCTCGTTCCACACCACCGCGGTGCACGGCGGCGGTCAGGCGACCGTGGTCACCTCCCGCAGCCTGGACCGGACGGCGATCGTCTACCACGACCTGCCCACGCTGTCGGACGCCCGCGTCTACCAGCTCTGGTACAGCCGCGGCGGCACGATGCACTCGGCCGGGCTGCTCCGGACCGGCCACAACGGCACGATGGTGCTGACCGGTGACGCCCACGGCAGCAGCGCCGTCGGACTGACGGCCGAACCGCACGGCGGTTCCAAGCAGCCGACGACGTCACCCCTGATGCTGGTTTCGATCCCGGCCTGACCGAAAGCGCCGGGTGAACGGCCGACGCCGTTCACCCGGCGCTTTCGCGTCGCCCTCCGACACGCCCGCGCGGGGCGCACCGTGACCGGTGCGCCCCGCGCGTTCGCCGTGTGCGGCCGGCGGTTCAGCCCACCATCACGACGACCGAGTGCCAGCCGGTGGCGCCGTTCGGGATGGTGCCGACCCGGTGCTCGGTCTGTGTCCGGCCCTCGCGGTCGGTGGCCCGGACCTCCAGGGTGTGCTCGCCGGAGGTGGCCGGCCACTGCCACGACCACTGGCGCCAGGTGTCCAGGGTGTCCTCGGCGCCGAGCCGGGCCCGGTTCCACTGGCCGCCGTCCACCCGGACCTCCACCCGGTCGATGCCCCGGTGCTGGGCCCAGGCCACGCCGGCGACCGGCACGGTGCCCGCTTTCGGCGAGGCGAGCGGCTTGGGCGTGTCGATCCGCGACTCGGTCTTGATCGGCGCCTCCTTCGACCAGGTGCGCTTCACCCAGTACGCGTCGTAGTCGGCGAACGTCGTCAGCTCCAGGTCGGTCAGCCACTTGCACCCCGACACGTACCCGTACAGGCCGGGCACCACCATCCGGACCGGGAAGCCGTGGTCGAACGGCAGCGGTTCGCCGTTCATGCCGAGCGCGAGCATCGCGTCCCGGCCGTCCATCACGGTCTCCACCGGGCTGCCGATCGTCATGCCGTCCACCGAGCGCGCCACCAGCTGGTCGGCGGAGCCGCCCTTCGACGGCGGACGGACCCCGGCCTCGCGCAGCAGGTCGGCCAGCCGCACGCCGATCCACCGGGCGTTGCCGACGTAGGGGCCGCCGACCTGGTTCGACACGCAGGTCATGGTGATGTCGCGCTCGATCAGCTCGCGGTCCAGCAGCTCCCGGTAGCCGAGCCGCAGTTCGCGCCGCACGCCGCGGCCGTGGATGCGCAGCTGCCAGGTCCCGGCGTCCACCCGGGGCACCACCAGCGCGGTGTCCACCCGGTAGAAGGACGAGTTCGGCGTGGTGAACGGCGAGATGCCCGGCACCCGCAGCTGGGCGCCCTGCGGCACCGGGCGGGCCGCCGAGGCGGGACGCGGCAGCCGCACCGCGGCCCGGGAGGCCGAGGCCGCGCGGGTGTCGTCGGTGTCCAGCGTCCGGCCCAGCACCTCGGCCCCGGCCGACGCGGCAGCGGCGGCGGTCGCCGCGACCAGGAACCCGCGCCGGTCGAACCCGCCGCCCGCGGGGGGCTGTTCGCCGTCCGCGCCATCGGCGGTGTCCGCCGGCGCGGTGCGCGGCCGCTCGCCCAGCCGGCCGGCCAGCAGCCACAGCAGTGCGGAGCCGGCCACCGCGCCGACCAGCGAGGGCAGCACGTCGAGCGGCCTGGCGTCCGGGCGGGTCGCGGCGGCCGCGGCGCCCACCACGCCGAACAGCAGCACGCCCGCCGACCCGATCCGGCGGTGGCGGGTGGCGAACGCCCCGAGGGCCAGCGCGAACAGGGTGAGGATCGCCAGGATGCCGAGTTGGAGGACGAGCTTGTCGTCGGTGCCGAAGTGCTGGACGGCGAAGTCCTTGAGCGCGGGCGGGGTGCGGTCGATCGCCGCGCCGCCGACCACCGCGACCGGGCTGGACTCCGGGCGGACCGCGGCCGAGGCCAGCTGCGCGACCGCCAGCGCGGCGGCCCCGGCGAGCAGACCGCTGAGCACGCCGAGGGCGAGCCGGGTGATCCGGCCGGCCGGGGCCCGTCGTATGGAGGATGTCGTCTCGTGCTCGATGTCAGGGTCCACGTCCGTGATTCGTCGCCCGGGCGGCCAGGGCTTGGTCTCCGGCGCCACCTGTGCGCGCGGCCAGCGCCGGCGGCACCGCGCGTGCGATCCTGCGGGCAGGGACGTCCGCTCGAGGAGGCAACCGACAATGACGCATCTGGACGCGCGGCCGCTGCTGTTCGTCGTGTCCGGTCCCAGCGGGGCCGGCAAGGGCACGGCGCTGAGATTCCTCACCGAGCGCTCGGTCCTGCGGCGCATCCCCACGTACACGACACGGCAGCCGCGCGAGCACGAGACCCCGGGCGTCGACTACCACTTCGTGTCCGAGGACGAGTTCTTCGAACTGCACGACAAGGGCGAGATCTTCGAGTACACCCGCACCTACGCGGCGAGCTTCTACGGTTCGCCGCGCGGCTTCCTCGACGTCGACGACGCCGACCCGCTGCTCACCGAACTCGACCCCAGCGGCTTCGTCCGGGTGCGGACCGCCTCCCGGCGCCGGGTCGTGGGCGTCTTCGTCACCACCACCTCGGAGGACGAGCTGCGCCACCGGCTGGTCCAGCGCGGCCAGGGCGGCGAGGCGGCCAGGCGGCTGCGGATCCGCACCGACCAGCTCACCTGGGCCTGGATGTACGACTACGTGCTGCTCAACGACGACCGCGATCAGTTCTTCCGCGACCTGGACACCGTGGTGCGCAGCGAGGTCATCAGGACCGAGGGCGCCCGGCGCATGCTGGAGCTGAAGGTGCACTCCAACCCCACGCTCCGCGAGCCGGAATAGTCCGGCGCGACCGGCGGCGCGGCGGCGGCCCCTCCCCGGCGGGGGCCGCCGCCGCGCTGCCGCCCGGGCCCGCGGCAGTGCCGTCCGTCCTCACCCCCGCGTGACGAATTGCCCCGAGTCGCTGTGGCCGAGAATGATCGTTGGCTGAAACCATACGGTTACCAATCCGGAGGGCATCCGGCTCCGAATCCCCTGCGAGACGGGACAGCGCGTTCATCGGCGCGAACCCGTGAGTGAGCGGACGCGAGTGAGGAGGCCCGTCGTGGATCGGCGTCGGATAGCCGTCGTGGGCGGTGGAATCGCGGGCCTGACCGCGGCGTACGTGATGCGGGACGCCTGCGAGGTGACGCTCTTCGAGGCGGCCGACCGGCTCGGCGGCCACGCGTTCACCAAGGAGGTCACCTCCCCGGACGGGGACTCGGTGCCGGTGGACGTCGGCTTCATCGTGCACAACGAGCGCACCTACCCGCACCTCGTCCGGCTCTTCGGGGAACTGGGCGTCGCCACCCAGGAATCCGAGATGAGCATGTCGGTGCGGTGCGAGGGGTGCGGGCTGGAGTACGCCGGCGCCCGCGGGCCCTCCGGGCTCTTCCCCCGGGCGGGCAACGCGCTGCGCCCCCGGTACCTGGCGATGCTCGCCGAGGTGCCGGCCTTCCACCGCCGCGCCCGGCGGCTGCTGGCGAGCAGCCCGGAGCAGGCCGCGACCGCGGCGGACGCCACGGAAGCCGGCACCGCGCGGGCCACCGCCATGACGCTCGGCGAGTTCCTGGCGCAGGGCCGCTTCTCGCGCTACTTCGTCTCGCACTTCGTCACGCCGCTGATCTCCGCCGTGTGGTCCTGCTCGCCGCAGACCGCGCTGCGCTACCCGGCGCACTACCTGTTCCGCTTCCTCGACAACCACGGCATGCTCTCGGTCACCGGCTCCCCGCAGTGGCGGACGGTCACCGGCGGCTCGGTGGAGTACGTCGAACGGGTCGCCAAGCAGATCCCCGCGGTGCGCACCGGGACCCCGGTCACCGGTGTCCGGCGGCCGGACGGCGGGGCCGCCGCGGTGCGGATCACCACCGGGGACGGCACGGAGCACGAGTTCGACGGCGTGGTGCTCGCCGTCCACCCCGACCAGGCGCTGCGGATGCTGGACGACCCGACCCCCGGGGAGCGCGAGGTGCTCGGCGCCTTCCGCTACTCGCGCAACCCCACCGTGCTGCACACCGACACCCGCGTGCTGCCGCGGGCCCGCAACGCCCGGGCGTCCTGGAACTACCTGATGCCCTCCTGCCACGCCCCCGCCTCCGAGGTGCGGGTCAGCTACGACATGAACCGCCTGCAGCGGCTGACCACGCCCGAGCACTACGTGGTCTCGCTCAACGACGACGGCCGGATCGACGAGAGCCGCGTCCTGTCCAGGGTGCTGTTCGAACACCCCGTCTACACCCCGGAGTCGGTCGCCGCCCAGCAGCGGTTGCCCGAGCTGAACACGGCGGTCACCGCGTACGCCGGCGCCTACCACGGCTGGGGGTTCCACGAGGACGGCTGCAGCTCCGGCGTGCTGGCCGCCTCGGCACTCGGAGTGCGCTGGTGAACGCCCCGGCCGCGCCCGGCGCTCCCGGCCCCCCGGCGGCTCCGGCGCTCTACGAGTGCGTGGTGGGGCACGCCCGGACCGCGCCGGTGCGGCACGCCTTCCGGCACCGCACCTACCTGTGGCTGGCGGACCTGGACCGGATGCCCGCCGTGCCGCTGCCGCTGCGCCCGCTGGCCGGGTTCCGGGCCGCGGACCACTTCGGCGGGACCGCGCCGACCATCCGGGCCGGCCTGGAGCGCTTCCTGGCGGCGCGCGGGGTGGACCTCGACGGCGGCCGGGTCACGATGCTCACCCACGCCCGCGTCCTGGGATACGTCTTCAACCCGCTCAGCCTCTACTGGTGCCACGACCGCGCCGGCGCCCTGGTCTGCGTGGTCGCCGAGGTGCACAACACCTACGGCGAGCGGCACTGCTACCTGCTGCGCACCGACGGGGACGGCCGGGCCGACGTGCCCAAGGAGTTCTACGTCTCGCCGTTCTTCCCGGTGGACGGCGACTACCGCATGCGGCTTCCCGAGCCCGGCGAACGACTGGATCTGACGGTACGGCTGAGCCGGCGGGAGTCGGTGCCGTTCGTCGCGACGGTGCGCGGCGTGCGCCGGCCGGCCACGCCGGGACGGCTGCTGGCCGAGGCGGTGCGCCATCCGTGGTCGACGGCGGCGGTGGCCGTCAACATCCGCCGTCACGGTATCCGGTTGTTCCTGCGCGGGTTGCCAATACGATCCCGACCGCCACACGGCGTACAGGAAGGAATGAAGTGAGCGCCCGAATCCCCGCGGTCGACCCCGAGTCCGACCCCGCCCCCGCGCCGTCCGCCCGGACGGCCTCCAGCGACCCCGCACCGGCGAGCGGCCCGGCCCAGGTGCCCCACCAGGCCCCTGCCCCGGCCCAGGCCCGCGTACAAGCCCCCGCCGGGGCCCCGGACGACGCGATCGACCCGGACCGGTGGCCGGACGTCGCCCGGCTGCCGCGCGCCTCGGCGGCGCGAACGGCGGTCGCCGAACTGATCGTGCGCCGGGCGCTCGCCGCGCTGCCGTTGCGCGTCTCGTACGCCGGCGGTCCCTCCCTCGGCGAGGCCGGGCCGCTGGTGCGGCTGCGCGACCCGAAGGCGTTCCACCGGCGCATCGGCGCGGACGGGCTGATCGGCTTCGGCGAGTCGTACATGGCCGGCGAGTGGGACAGCGACGAGCTGGTCGCCGTCATGACCGTGCTGGCCGCCAACGTCGCGGACCTGGTGCCGCGCACGCTGCAGCGGCTGCGCAGCGCGTGGCACCGCCGCCGGCCGGCCGCCGAACTCAACACCGTGGACGGCGCCAAGGAGAACATCCACCGGCACTACGACCTGTCCAACGACCTGTTCGCGCTCTTCCTCGACGAGACCATGACGTACTCGTCGGCCGTCTTCCGCGGCTTCCCGGCGCAGTACGACCTGCTCGCCGCCGCGCAGCAGCGCAAGATCGACCAGCTGCTCGACCTGGCCGGCGTCACCGAGGGCACCCGACTGCTCGAAGTGGGCACCGGCTGGGGCGAGTTGTCGATCCGGGCGGCCCGGCGCGGCGCCGAGGTGCTGACCGTCACGCTCTCCGGCGAGCAGCGCGACCTGGCCGTCCGGCGGATCGCCGAGGCGGGCCTGTCCGACCGGGTCACCGTCGACGTGCGCGACTACCGCAACGTCGAGGGGGTCTTCGACGCGGTGGTGAGCGTCGAGATGATCGAGGCGGTCGGCGCCGAGTACTGGCCGGTCTACTTCGAGACCCTCGACCGGCTCACCGCACCCGGCGGGCGGGTGGCGATCCAGGCGATCACCATGCCGCACGACCGGATGACCGCCAGCCGCGACACCTACACCTGGATAGGGAAGTACATCTTCCCCGGCGGCCTGATCCCCTCGGTGGACGCCATCGAGATGGCCACCGCCCCCACCGCACTGCGCGTCTCGGACAACCAGGGCTACGGCCCGCACTACGCCGAGACGCTGCGCCTGTGGCGCGAGCGCTTCCTCGAACAGACCGCCGCGGTCGCCGCGTTGGGCTTCGACCGCACCTTCCGCCGCATGTGGGAGTTCTACCTCGCCTACTGCGAGGCCGGGTTCGCCGCCGGATACCTCGACGTGCGCCAGATCCTGTTCAGCAAGTCCGACCCCGTGCCCGGAGGTGCCCGTTGATCCCCGCCGCCGACCGACTCGCCGAGTTGCTCACCGACTTCCTGGGCGGCCCGCCGCCGTTCCGGCTGCGGGCCTGGGACGGCAGCGAGGCCGGGCCGACGGACGCGCCGGTCGTCGTGCTGCGCTCCCCGCGCGCGCTGCGTCGGCTGCTGTGGCGGCCGGACGAGCTCGGGCTCGCCCAGGCGTACATCTCCTCCGACCTCGACATCGAGGGCGATCTGGGCGAGGGCCTGAGCGCCATGTGGCGCACGGCCCGCGAGCGCGGCGCCGGCGCGGGCAAGCCGGGGCCGGCCGACCTGGCCCGGGCCGCCGTCACCGCGCTGCGGCTCGGCGCGATCGGCCCGCGCCCGCCGGAGCCCGGCGCGCCCCGCGCCAGGCTGCGCGGCCGGCTGCACAGCACCGCCCGCGACCGCGGCGCGATCAGCCACCACTACGACCTGTCCAACGACTTCTACGCCGCGCTGCTCGACGAGTCGATGGCCTACTCCTGCGGATACTGGACCCGGCCGGACGATCCGGACTACACGCTCGCCGACGCCCAGCGCGACAAGCTCGAACTGATCTGCCGCAAGCTGGACCTCTCGCCGGGCGCGCGCCTGCTGGACGTCGGCTGCGGCTGGGGTTCGCTCACCCTGTACGCGGCCCGGGAGTTCAAGGCCCGGGTCCGGGCGGTGACGCTCTCGCGCGAGCAGCGCGACTTCGTGGCCGCCCGGGTGCGCGAGCAGGGCCTGGAGGACCTGGTCGAGGTCGAGCTGCGGCACTACCGCGACCTGGCCGACGACGCGGGCGGCTACGACGCGGTCTCCACCGTGGAGATGGGCGAGCACGTCGGCGACCGGGAGTACCCGGCCTTCGTCGCGCTGCTGTACCGGATGCTGCGGCCCAGGGGCCGGCTGTTCGTGCAGCAGATGTCCCGCGGCGCCAACGCGCCCGGCGGCGGCGCGTTCATCGAGTCCTACATCGCGCCCGACATGCACATGCGCCCGGTCGGCGGCACGCTGAACCTGCTGGAGGACGCCGGGTTCGAGGTGCGCGCGGTCGAGTCGGTGCGCGAGCACTACGTGCGCACCATCGACGCCTGGCACCGGACGCTGGAGGCGGACTGGGACCGGTTCGCCGGCATGGTGGGCGAGCCGACCGCGCGGGTGTGGCGGCTGTACCTGGTCGGCGGATCGCTGGCCTTCGCCGAGCGGCGGATGGGCGTGGACCAGATCGTCGCGGTGCGCCCGACCCAGGAGGGCGTCAGCGACATGGCGCCCACCCCGCACGACTGGTACGTCTCCGGGGCCGCCCGGTGACCGGTCTTCCGTGGGCCGCGTTCGGCGCCAACCTCGCGGTGGCGCTGGGCGCGGCGTTCGCCGTGATGCTGGCCACCTTCGCGGTCGCGCTGGTCAAGGGCGTGCACCGGGTGGTCGACGTGGCCTGGGGGATCGCCTTCGCGGCGGTGGCGCTGGCCAGTTACGGGATGTCGGCCGGGCACGGCGACGGCGTGCGGCGGCTGGTGGTCACCTGCGCGACGGTGATCTGGGGGCTGCGGCTGGCCTGGCACATCGGCCGGCGCGGCCGCGGCCACGGCGAGGACCCGCGCTACGACCGGATGCTCGCCAAGGCGCCCGGCAACCGCGACGCGTACGCCTTCCGGATGATCTACCTGCTGCAGGGCGCCCTGGTCTGGCTGGTCTCGCTGCCGGTGCAGGCCGCCTGCTACGTGCCGTGCACCACCGAGGCGACGACGATCGCCGGCGGCGTGCTGTGGGCCGGCGGGCTGTTCTTCGAGGCGGTCGGCGACCACCAACTGGCCCGGTTCAAGGCGGACCCGGCCAACCGCGGCGCGATCATGGACCGCGGCCTGTGGGGCCTGACCCGGCACCCCAACTACTTCGGCGACTTCCTGGTGTGGTGGGGTCTGTTCCTGATGGCCTGCGGCGACTGGCAGGCGGCGCTGGTCTCGGTGGTCTCGCCGCTCGTGATGACGTTCCTGCTGACCAGGGGCAGCGGACAGCGCATGCTGGAGGCACACATGGCCGACCGTCCGGGATACGCCGAGTACGTCGCCCGGACGAGTGGTTTCCTTCCGATGCCGCGCAGAAGGTAGGGGTTGGGGAGTTGGCGTCACGAGAGAGCGGGAGCGCGCGTCCGGCGCTGAGCCTGGACGCGGTCCCGGCGCAGGCGTCCGGCGGGGTGACGGCCGCCGTCCTGCTGCTGCACGGCGGCCGGTCGCAGGACCGGTCGCGTCCGCCGTCGGCGCTGAGCCTGCCGGCCGCGCGCATGGTCCCGTTCGGCCGGGCCGTCGCGCGGGCCACCGCCGGGCACGGCGTCGCGCTGGGCCGCGTCCGGTACCGCTACCGCGGCTGGAACGACGAACACGCCGACGCCGCGCAGGACGCCCGGCGGGCGCTCGACGAGCTGGCGGAGCGCCTCGGCCCGGTGCCGGTGGTGCTGGTCGGCCACTCGATGGGCGGCCGGGCGGCGCTGCGGGTCGCCGACCACCCCTCGGTGCGCGGCGTGGTCGGGCTGGCGCCTTGGTGCCCGCTGGAGGACCCGGTCGCGCAGCTCGACGGCCGCAGCGTGGTCCTGCTGCACTGCCCGACCGACCGGGTGACCGACGCGCGCGGTTCCTGGGAGCTCGTCCACCGCGCCCGGGCCCGCGGCACGGCCGCCTGCGGCATCGCCATGCCCCGCGGCCGCCACGCGATGCTGCGCGGCGCGGCCGACTGGCACCGGCTCACCACCTCGCTGGTCACCGGGCTGCTCGGGATCACCGCGCTGCCCGAGCCGGTCGCCCGGGAGCTGGCGCCGGACGCCGCAGCGGTCCCGGCGGCCGAGAACGGCCGGATCGCGTTCGCGGACGTGATGGCCTGACCCGGCGGGCCCGCGGGCGTCAGTGCTGGCGGGCCCGCCGGAACCGGTCGCGGGCCGCCTCCAGGTCGACGATCGGGTCCGGGTAGTCCAGCCGGCGCCGCCGCTCGGCCGGCAGCAGCCAGGGCCGGTGGATCGCGGCGCCGTCCAGTCCGGGCTGCCCGGCGAGTTCGGGCAGCCAGCGGCGCACGTAGCCGCCCCGCGGGTCGAAGCGGTGGGCCTGGGTGAGCGGGTTGAGCACCCGGTTGGGCCGGGTGTCGGTGCCGGTGCCTGCCACCCACTGCCAGTTGAGCTGGTTGTTGGCCAGGTCCCCGTCCACCAGCAGGTCGAGGAAGTGCCGGGCGCCGACCCGCCAGTCCACGTAGAGCGTCTTGGCGAGGAAGCTCGCGGCCAGCAGCCGGGCCCGGTTGTGCATCCAGCCCTCGTGGCGCAACTGGCGCATCGCCGCGTCCACCACCGGGTAGCCGGTGCGGCCGGCCCGCCAGGCGGCGACCGAGTCCTCGTCGGTCCGCCAGCGGTCGCCCCGGGGGCGGTAGTCGCGGTGCGCGGCGAGCGGGCGGGCGGCGAGCACCTGGTGGTGGAAGTCGCGCCAGGCGAGCTGCCGGACGAACGCCTCGGCGCCCGGCCCGCCGCGCCGGTCGGCCGCCCGGACCAGCTCGACCGCCGACAGGCAGCCGAAGTGCAGGTACGGCGACAGCCGGGAGGTGGCGTCGCCCGCCAGGTCGTCGTGCCGGTCGGCGTAGGCGTCGAGCGGCTCGGCGAGCCAGCGGCGCATCCGCCGCCGGCCGGCGCTCTCGCCGCCGGCCGGCAGCCCGGGCGAGACCGTCCCGCCGGCCGGCGGCACCGGGTCCGACGCGAGGTCCGGCACGGTGAGCCGGCGCGGCGCGGCCACCACCTCGCGCGGCGTCAGCTCCCGCCAGCGCCGGAAGTACGGCGTGAACACCGCGAAGTGGTCCCGGCCCGGCCCCGACGGCAGCACCTCGCCTGGCGGCGCGACGGTCAGCACCGCGTCGTGCACCCGCAGTTCGCGCCGGTCGCCGGCGAGCGCCGCGCGCAGCCGGTCCTCCCGCCGGGCCGCGTAACCGCTCACGCCGGCCGCGACGTGCACCGTGTCCGCGCCGCTCTCCGCCGCGACCCGGCAGGTCTCGGCGACCACCTCGCCGCGCCGCACGACCAGGCGTCCGCCGCGGGCGCGCAGCGCGTCGTCGAGGTCGGCCAGGCAGCCGGCCAGGAACGCCGCCCGGTTGGGCACCGCGAAGCCGGTCCCGGCCACGCCGGTGTCGAGCACGAAGAGCGGGACGACGCGTTCCGCCTCGGCGTGCGCGGCGCGCAGGACCGGGTTGTCGTGCACGCGCAGGTCGGCGGTGAACAGGACGACGGAGGTCTTCATCCGGTTCCGCTCCCGGTCGCCGGTGAGCCGCCGGGGCCGGTGCGGGCCCGGCGGATGATGTTGCGGGCCATTCCGCCGAAGACCGCCGAGTGGAACGGCATGACGCTCCACCAGTACGCGTGCCCGGCCAGGCCGCGCGGCCGGAACAGGGCGCGCTGCCGGTAGACGCACCGGCCGGGACCGTCGTCGGCGACGGCGATCTCCAGCCAGGCGAGCCCCGGCAGCCGCATCTCGGCGCGCAGCCGCAGCAGCCGGCCGGGCACCACCTCCTCGACCCGCCAGAAGTCCAGCGAGTCGCCGACCCGCAGCCGCCGCGGATCCCGCCGTCCGCGCCGCAGCCCGACCCCGCCGACCAGCCGGTCCAGCCAGCCGCGCACCGACCAGGCCAGCGGGAAGGAGTACCAGCCGTTCTCGCCGCCGATGCCCTCGACGACCTGCCACACCGCCCCGGCGTCCACGTCCACCGCCAGCCGCCGCCGGTCCTCGTACAGGCTGCCGCCCGACCAGTCGGGGTCCGAGGGCAGCGGATCGCTCGGCGCCCCCGGCAGTGCGGCCGACGACCACCGGGTGGCCACGTCCGCGTCCCGCACCCGCTTGAGCGCCAGCCGCACGGCGTCCGAGAAGCCGATCAGCCCCTCCGGCGGATCCGGCACGTACCGCGCGATGTCGTGCTCGGCGCACACCACCTCGTGGCGCAACGACTCCACCAGCGGCCGGGCGATGCGCCGCGGCACCGGCGTGACCAGGCCCACCCAGTGGCTGGAAAGGCTCGGAGTGAGCACCGGCACCGGAACGATGATCCGACGGGACAGTCCCGCGACGGCGGCGTATTCGGTCATCATCTGCCGGTAGGTCAGGACGTCGGGACCGCCCACGTCGAAGCTGCGGTTCACCTCCGGCGGCAGCCCGGCCGCGCCCACCAGGTAGCGCAGCACGTCGCGCACCGCGATCGGCTGGATCCGGGTGCCGACCCAGCGCGGGGTCACCATGGCCGGCAGTCGCTCGGTGAGGTAGCGCAGCATCTCGAACGACGCCGACCCCGACCCCAGGATGACCGCCGCCCGCAACTGCGCCGTCGGCACCGGGCCGGCCAGCAGGATCCGGCCCACCTCGGCGCGCGAGCGCAGATGCGGCGAGAGTTCGCGCTCCGGCACGTGCTCCGGCGTGAGTCCGCCCAGGTAGACGATCCGACCGGTGCCGGCCCGCCCGGCCGCCTCGGCGAACCCGTGCGCCGCCCGCCGGTCGATCTCCTCGAACCCCGGGCCGGCACCGATCGCGTGCACCAGGTAGTACGCCACGGCGACGCCCTCGAAGGCGGGCGGCAGCGTCTCGGGGCGCGTGACGTCGCCGCGCACCACCTCCACCCGCCCCGCCCACGGCTGGTCGCGCAGCCGTCCCGGATCGCGGGCCAGGCAGCGCACCCGGTGGCCGGCCGCCAGCAGTTCCGGCACCAGCCGGCCGCCGATGTATCCGGTGGCGCCGGAGACCAGGCACAGCGGCGCGTCGCCGGACGGCCGGGGTGTACGGGGTGTGGCCATGGGGTCCCGCTCTTCGTTCGGATGCGTCGTCGCGACGGCCGCCGGTGCGCGCCGCGCCCTGCGGGTCCCACCGTTGCGGGCCGCCGGTCCAACGCCGGGCAGGACGCCCGCGCGAGCCGGGATTTCCCCCGAACGGCGCAGCCGCCGTCACCCCAGCCGCGCGAGTCCCTCGGTGGCGACGCGTTCGAAGACGTCCAGGTCGGCGGCGAACTGGCTGTCCGGCACCGGCCAATGCAGCACCAACTCGTCGATCCCCGCCTCGGCGTGCCGCCCGGCGAAGTCGACGAACGCCTCGAACGACTCCAGCGGCCGGTCCGGCGTGAACGCGGTCAGCATGATCCGCTCCACCTCGCCCGGGTCCCGGCCCGCCTCGGCGCACGCCGCGTCGAGCCGCTCGACCTGGCCGCGGATCGCCGCCAGCGACTCGGCCGGGGTGCCGGCGGCGTACAGCTTCGGATCGCCGGTGGTCACCCACGCCTGCCCGTACCGCGCGGCCAGCCGCATGCCGCGCGGCCCGGTCGAGGCCACCGCGAACGGCACCCGGGGCCGCTGCACGCACCCGGGGATGTCGCGCACCTCGTGCGCCCGGTAGAACTCGCCCTCCCGCGTGACGACCTCGTTGGTCAGCAACGTGTCCAGCAGCGCGACGAACTCCGCGAACCGGTCCGCCCGCTCCTTGGCCGTCCACGGCGTCTCGTCGCCGCCGAGCAACGCGGTCGCGTCGTACCCGGCGCCGCCCGCGCCGATCCCCAGCGTGATCCGGCCGCCGCTGACGTCGTCCAGGGTCATCAACTCCTTGGCCAGCGTAACCGGGTGCCGGAAGTTCGGCGAGGTGACCATCGTGCCCAGCCGCATCCGCTCGGTGGCCGCCGCGGCCGCGGTCAGCGTCGGCACCGCGCCGAACCACACCCCGTCCCGGAACGGCTCGCGCCACGACAGGTGGTCATAGGTGTACGCGGCGTGGAACCCCAGCTCCTCCGCCCGCCGCCATACCTTCCGTCCCTCGGCCCAGCGGTGGATCGGCAGGATCAGGGTGCTCAGTCGCATACGCCGACCCTACGCGTCCGCGACTCGGCCGGGCGGCTCAGCCGGACCGGTCGGTGCGGTCCGCGTGGTGAGCGGCGGACAGCGCGTCCATCGTCCTGGCCTGCAGCTCTCGTTCGACGGCGGCGGCGATGAAGGAGGCGGCCCCCTGGCTGCCGACGAGCGCGCGGACCGAGACGATGGTGGACGCGGGCAGCCGCACCTTGAACAGGGCTGCCCGCCCGGCTCCGAACCGCCTGCCTCGCTCCCGGCCTTGGCCGCCGCCAGCGCCGCGGTGAGCGAAGTGCCGGGCGACGGCACGGCCGGCTCGTCGACGAGCCGGTTCTCCGCGATGCCGGACGCCAACGTCTGTATGGCGCGGGCGAGTTCGGCGTCCACGGTCTGCTGGGCGAGCGGACGCAGCCGCCGCACCAATTCGGCCGCCTCGGCCGCCTCCGCCTCGGTGGGCAGGTGGTCGAGGAAGCGCTGGAAGACGTGCTCGATGGTGAACTCCATTAACCGCTCGGCGATGTGCTCGACTTGGCCGCGCAACTCCCGCAGGTGGCCGCTGATCGCCAGCAGCGGCACGCCGGCCGCGTGCAACTCCGCCGCGACCGTCAACTCCTGCGGACTGGGGACGAGATACTCTTCCTCTTCCGCCTCGCCGTCATCCGCGCCGTCCGTGGCTTGCGGGCCGCCGGAGTCATCGGGGCTGTCAGGCCCGGTCCGGCGCACCGGTTCCAGCACGCCGAGCGCGATCGCCTCCGCGATCGCCTCGTCGTCCCGTCCGCCGAAGGTCTCGGTCAGCACGGAACGCCGGATGCGCACCGGCCGCTCCTTGGACCACGGCTGGTTCATCTCCTCGACCAGGCCGAGCACGCCGCCCAGGCCGCTGCCGGAGTCCCACGCCTCCAGCAACTCCTTGATGCTGGCGAGGGTGAAGCCGCGCTCCAGCAGGTCGGCTATCTTCCGCAGCCTCACCAGGTGGGTGAGACCGTAGACGTTGACCCGGCCCCGCCGCTCCGGCTTGGGCAGCAGCCCGCGGTCCTGGTAGGCGCGGATGGTCCGGACCGTGGTGCCGCTCTCGCGCGCCAGGTCCTCGATGCGGTACGCCTCCATGACCTCCGTCTATCCGTCCGTGCGGTCCGCCGCGGAGCCGCTGCCCGGTCCGCCGGTCAGGCCGCTCCGCGGGCGGCCGGAGACATCGCGAGGTAGTGGACGGCCGCGTACAGCGACCCCTCCTGGGAGGGATGGTACGACCGCCGCAGATAGCGGGGCACGGCCGCGGCCAGCTCCCGCCAGGTCGGCAACAGCCCTTTGCGCACCGCCCTGTTGTGGGCGAGCAACGAGTAACGCCGCCCGCCGCGCAGCCGTGGATCGCCGCGTATCAGGAACGCCGCTCCGTGGATCCACAGCCACAACATCACGGGTGCGGTGAGCGCCATGCCCTCCAGGCGTCTGGCGTACCGGGGCACCGGGTGGCCCCCGGTGTGCTCGTACAGGTCGAACGCGACCGCCCGGTGCTCCACCTCCTCGGCGCCGTGCCAGCGCAGCAGGTCGAGCATGACCGGATCCGCGCCCGCGTGGTCGAGGCGGTCGGCGCGCAGCACCCAGTCGCCCAGGACCGCGGTGAACTGCTCCACCGCCGCCACCAGCGACAACCGCAGCCGCAGCCACTCCCGTCCGCCCAACGGCAGCCAGGCCGGCGGCCGGTCGCCGAGCAGGCCGTCGAACATCCGCTCGACCTGCGTGGTGTACGCGCGGGTGTCGAAGCCCTGGGCCGCCAGGTGGTCGAGCACCTGCGCGTGCTGGACGCTGTGCGAGGTCTCCTGGCCGATGAACCCGGCGATCTCCAGCCGCAGCTGCTCGTCGGTCACCAGCGGCAGCGCCTGCTGCATCGTGCGGACGAACCAGCGTTCGCCGGCCGGCAGCAGCAGGTGCAGCACGTTGATCACGTGGGTCGCGATCGGTTCGTCCGGTATCCAGTGCGACGGGGTGCGGCTGAAGTCGAAGGCGACACGGCGGGGCTTGATCGGGTAGCGGGATGGCGGCGTGGCCATGTGGGGTTCCTCCGTTGGGCGTGTGCCGTGTGCTGCGCGGGGCGGTCCCGTGGCGTGTCAAGTGCGCGGGTGGGTTGGCTGCCGTCGGGGTGACGGGTGTCGCTCCGTTCGCCGTCGGTGGTGGTGTGGGTACGGGGTGGACGGGGAGGCGGGGCGCGGGGGCGTGACCGGGGACCGCGTGCGGTGCGGTGGCCGCACGGCGGCTCGGGGCGGCGGCGGGCTCGCACGCGGGCCTGGGCTCGGGCGTCGATCGGGCTGCCGGGGCGTGGGCCCGGTGTCCGGCGTCATGTGCGGCCGCCGCGGCGGTGGCCCCCCGCGCCGCCGGGCTCGCGGCCCGCGTCAGAGCGGCGGATCCGTCCGGGCTATCGCGCGCAGGGCGCCGGGGGCCAGCCGGGACAGGAGCCGGGCGCCGAGCGCTTCCGGGGTCACCGGCGCCACGGCCGCGTTGCGCGGGGCGGCTTGCGGGGCGGCGTCGGCCACGCGTCCCGGCGGGTAGCCGCGGAGCCGGTGCGGCCCGCGCCAGGCCGATGCCGGCGTTATCGACCAGCGGCTCCAGCCGGCCCAACTCGTCCAGCCGGCCCACCGCGCCGTGCGTGTCGGCGACCTGTCGAACCGTTCCGCGTACGGATCGCGTCCCGCGGCGAGAGCGAGGGCGCGGGCGAGGGCGTGGGCGTGGGGCCGGGCGGTGGACCCCGCGGTGGGCGAGGGCCGCGTGGTGGAGCCGGGCCGGGCAGTGGGCGAGGGCCGGGCGGTGGGCGCCGCGCGCTCCGAGGGCTCCGGCCGCGGTGGCCGGGCCGGGGGATCGGACGGGACACCGTGCTCGGGGCGGACCCGGTCGCCGGGCCGGCCCGGATCCCTCGACCGGATCGGCGCGGTGCCGGGGGCGTCCCGATCGTCCAGGGCGGCCGGGCTCTCGGGTCCGGCGCCTGCGGCGGATTCGTGCCGGGCGGCGAAGTCGGCGATCCAGCGGGCGAGTTGATCGGGTCTGGTGCGCGGGACCCAGTGTTTCGCCGGGAGGGTCCGGCGCAGCAGGCCGGGGGCCCAGTGCTCCAGGTCGTCGTAGACGCGGGGCGACAGGAACGGGTCACCGGTCGGGGTGATGAGCTGCACCGGGACGTGGGCGTAAGGGTCCGGGCGGGGCCGGCGCACCCGGCGGCGGACGTTGTCGCGGTAGAGCCAGGCGCCGTGGGCCGCGTCCTGCGGGAGGGAGGCGGTGGGGTAGTCGTCGGAGGGCAGCCGCTCCGCGCGGGCGAGGAGCTTCGGCCACCGGCGTCCGAGCACGCCGCGCCAGGCGAGTTCGGGCAGGACCGGGGTGTGCAGCGCGTAGACGTACCAGGACTTGGCGCCCTGGCCGAGGACTTGGGCGGCCCGGCGCGGGGTGGGCCGGCGCAGGCGGTGCCGGACCCAGTGCCCGAAGTGGTCCAGGGACGGCCCCGAGATGGAGGTGAAGGAGGCGATCCGCCCCCTGGTCCGCGCCACCGTGGCGAACTCCCAGCCCTGCACGGAGCCCCAGTCGTGGCCGACCAGGTGTACCGGACGGTCCGGGCTCACCGCGTCCACGACGGCGAGGAAGTCGTCGGTCAGCCGCTCCAGGCGGAACCCGCCGCGCAGCGTGGACGGCGGCGTCGACCCGCCGTGGCCGCGCACGTCGTAGACCACGACGTGGAAGCGGTCGGCCAGCCGCTCCACCACCAGCGACCAGACCTCCTTGCTGTCCGGATAGCCGTGGACCAGGACGACCGGCGGGTGCGCGGGAACGCCGTACGTGGCGACGGACAGGGTGATCTCGCCGCTTCGCACCGTGCGACGACGGGCCTCGTCCATGCTGTCCACCCCCCATGCCCCGGCTCCGGCACGCGTGGCCGGTCCGCGCTCCGGGCAGCGGGAGGTCACGCAGCCGGACTCGCCGACTACGCAACGAATCTGACATCAACGAATGTGACAACGACCGATGGCTGAGTCAAGCGGTTCCCTGAGCCTGTGGATAACTCACCCCTACGGGAGGGTCAACCTGAAGGACTACGCACTGTCACACCTACGGGGGGACGACAACTGTCAGTGTGTGCGTCTAACGTCGGATTCGTGAATGTGATCGAGACCGAGAACCTGACCAAGCGGTACCCACGGGTCACCGCTCTGGACGGGCTGACCATGGACATCGGGCCTGGTGTGACCGGGCTCGTGGGTGCCAACGGGGCCGGCAAGTCCACGTTGATCAAGATCCTGTTGGGGCTGTCGCCCGCGACCACGGGCCGGGCCAGCGTGCTCGGGCTCGACGTCGCCGGCGAGGGCACCGGGATACGGGCGCTGGTGGGCTACATGCCGGAGCACGACTGCCTGCCACCCGACGTCTCGGCCACCGAGTTCGTCGTCCACATGGCCCGGATGTCCGGCCTGCCGCCGACCGCCGCCCGCGAGCGGACCGCCGACACGCTGCGTCACGTCGGCCTGTACGAGGAGCGGTACCGCCCGATGGGCGGCTACTCCACCGGCATGAAGCAGCGCGTCAAGCTGGCCCAGGCCCTGGTCCACGACCCGAAGCTGGTGCTGCTCGACGAGCCGACCAACGGCCTCGACCCGGTCGGCCGGGACGACATGCTCGGCCTGATCCGCCGCGTGCACGCCGACTTCGGCATCTCGGTGCTCGTCACCTCCCACCTGCTGGGCGAGTTGGAGCGCACCAGCGACCACATCGTGGTGATCGACGGCGGGCAGCTGCTGCGGTCCTCCTCGACCCGGGAGTTCACCCAGGCCACCGCGGCGCTCGCGGTCGAGGTGACCGACACCGACCAGCACCCGGACGGCACCCGGGCCGCCCTCGCCGCGCTCACCGCCGCCGGGCTCACCGCGCGGGCCGACGGCCACCTGCTGCTCGTCGAGATACGGGACGAAGCGACGTACGACCTGGTCAGGGACTCGGTGGCCGACCTCGGCCTCGGCCTGATCCGGATGGAACAGCGCCGCCACCGTATAGCCGAGATCTTCACCGGGGCGCACGAGCCGGAGCACGCGCCCGCCGAGACGGCCTGACCACCGCCGCCCGGCGACCACGACATTCGAGCCACGACAGGCGAGCCATGACCAGGACCACCCGGCCGACGAGCCGGAACGAGGGAGCGGACCGTGACCGTACCCACAGGTGAGGCGCCCCCGGGGGCCTCCCTCTACGACATCGGGTACCGCCACTACGAGGGCGGACGCCTCGGACGGGCGTACATCAGGCGGGCGTTGTTCTCGCAGAGCCTGCGGGGCGCGTACGGCCTCGGGCTGTCGGCCAAGTCGAAGATCCGGCCGATGACGCTGTTCGCCGTGATGTGCCTGCCCGCGCTGATCATCGACGCGGTGACGGTGTACACCCACCTGACCCGGCTCCCGATCCAGTACCCGCGGTACGCCATCTACCTGCAGGTCGTCGTCGGGCTCTTCCTCGCCGCGCAGGCGCCGCAGTCCGTCTCGCGCGACCTGCGCTTCAAGACCGTCCCGTTGTACTTCTCGCGGCCGTTGGAGCGGGTGGACTACGTGGTCGCGAAGTTCGCGGCGATGGCGGCGGCGCTGTTCATACTCACCGGCACGCCGCTGGTCGTGCTCTACGTCGGCGCGCTGCTGGCCAAGCTGGACTTCGGCACGCAGACGGCCGGCTTCGGCAAGGGGCTGGTGGCCGCCGCGCTGCTGTCCCTGCTGTACGCCGGACTCGGGCTGGTGCTGGCCGCGTTGACGCCGCGCAGGGGGTTCGGCGTGGCGGCGGTGATCGCGGCGCTCACCATCCCGTACGGCGCGGTGAGCAGCGTGCAGGGCATCGCCGACAGCCAGGGGCACGTCGCGATCATCGGCTGGCTCGGGCTGTTCTCGCCGATCACGCTGATCGACGGCGTGCAGACCTGGTGGCTCGGCACCTCCTCGGCGTTCGTCGGCGGCTACGGACCGCAGAACGCGCTGGCGGGCACGGTGTACCTGCTGGTCGTGCTCGGCCTGATCGGCGGCTCCTTCGCCCTGCTGATGCGCCGCTACCGGAAGGTGGGCATGGGATGACCACGCTCTCGATCGACCACACCTCACGCTGGTTCGGCAACGTCGTGGCGGTCAACGACGTCACGATGAAGATCGAGCCGGGGGTCACCGGGCTGCTCGGGCCCAACGGCGCCGGCAAGTCGACGCTGATCAACATGATGGCCGGGTTCCTCGCCCCCTCCACCGGCTCGGTCACCCTCGACGGGGCGGCGATCTGGCGCAACGAACGCGTCTACCGGCAGGTCGGGATCGTGCCGGAGCGCGAGGCGATGTACGACTTCCTCACCGGCTACGAGTTCGTGCTGGCCAACGCCGAGCTGCACCGGCTCCCCGAGCCGGGCGCCGCCGCGCGGCGGGCGCTGGCCACCGTGGAGATGGAGTACGCGCAGGGCCGGCGCATCGACACCTACAGCAAGGGCATGCGCCAGCGGGTCAAGATGGCCTCGGCGCTGGTGCACGAGCCCTCGGTGCTGCTGCTCGACGAGCCGTTCAACGGCATGGACCCGCGCCAGCGGCTCCAACTGATGGAGCTGCTGCGGCGGATGGGCGACGAGGGCCGCACGGTGCTGTTCTCCTCGCACATCCTCGAGGAGGTCGAACAACTCGCCCACCACATCGAGGTGATGGTGGCCGGGCGGCACGCCGCCTCCGGCGACTTCCGCGAGATCCGCCGCCTGATGACCGACCGGCCGCACCGCTACCGCGTCCGGTCCAGCGACGACCGGAAGCTGGCCTCGGCGCTGATCGCCGACGCCTCCACCAGCGGCCTGGAGCTTGATCTGCGGGAGCAGGCGCTGCTGATCCAGGCCGTCGACTTCGAACGTTTCACCCACCTGCTGCCGCGGGTGGCCCGGGAGCACGACATCCGGCTCTACGAGGTCTCACCCTCCGACGAGTCGCTGGAAAGCGTCTTCTCCTATCTCGTCGCGGCCTGAAGGGAGCCGAACCATGTCCGCCACATACGCCATGCAGGCCGAGCCCGTCACACCGGCGCCGTTCGCCGTCTGGAACGGCACCGTCGCCCGGCTCACCTACCGCGCGCTGCTCGGGCGGCGCCGGGCGCTGTTCCTGTTCGCGCTGCCGATCCTGTTGCTGGTGATGGCCGCCGCGGTGCGGTCGCTCAGCGGTCCCGACGACGGGATCACCAGGACGCTGCTGTCCGGATTCGCGATCGCCACGATGGTCCCGCTGATCGGGGTGATCGTCGGCACGGGAGCGATCGCCACCGAGATCGACGACGGCTCGATCGTCTACCTGCTGTCCAAGCCGATCCGCCGCTCGACGATCGTCCTCACCAAGTTGTGGGTGGCGATGGGGGTCTCGGCGCTCTTCGCCGCGATACCCACGTTCTTCGCCGGGGTGATCCTCGACGGCAACAGCCGTCACCTGGCGGTCGCCTACGGGGTCGCCGCGGTGGTCGCGTCGGTCGCCTACAGTGCGATCTTCCTGCTGCTGGGCGTCGTCACCCGGCACGCCGTGATCGCCGGACTGGTCTACGCGCTGGTCTGGGAGACGTTGATCGGCGGGCTGGTGCCGGGCGCCGGCACCCTGTCGGTGCAGCAGTGGTCGCTTGCGGTGGCCTCCAAGGTCTCGGACGGCGGGGCCATCACCTCGCAGGTCGGGCTGCCGACCGGGGCGGTGCTGCTGGTCGTGGTCACGGTGGCGGCCACCTGGTTCGCCGTGCAGCGACTGCGTTCGCTGAAGCTGGCGAGCGAGGAGTAGGAGAAGCGGGCGCAGCGAGGGGGCCGGCCGATCGGAGCGGGGATGACTGGGGACGACGCGGGGCGGCGGCTCGGCCGGGAGGCGCTGCGACGGCTGGCCGCCACCGGCCGGGTGGTGGTCGAACCGGGACTGACCGACGCGGAGTTCGAGCGGATCGAGCGCGAGTACGGGTTCGAGTTCGCGGACGACCACCGCGGGTTCCTCGCGGCCGGCCTCCCGGTCGGCTTCCGTTCCGGGGCCGACGCGGCTTCGCGCAGTGCACGCGGCTGGCCGCACTGGCGGGGCGACGAGCCCGACCGGATACGCGAGCGGCTGGAGCGGCCGGCGGCGGGCGTGCTGTTCGACGTCGAGTACAACGCCTTCTGGGCGCCGCGGTGGGGCGCCCGGCCGGCCGCCCTGGCCGAGGCGTTGCAGGTGGCCCGGCGGCGGCTGGCGACCGTGCCGCGCATGGTGCCGGTCTACGGACACCGCTACCTGCCGGCCGGGCGTGGCACCTGGGGGCACGCCGTGCTGTCGATGTACCAGACCGACATCGTGGAGTACGGCGCCGACCTCGCGGGCTGGGTGCACCGCGACCTCGGCCCGGACCCGGCCGCCACGACGGACCCGGCGGCCGACCTGCCGCGGGCGGCGGCGCGGATCACCGTGCCGTTCTGGCGGGATCTCGTCGACTGACGCGCGGGCGCCGTCCCGGACGGCTCGGCGCACACCGGCGCGGGATGCCTTCTAGAGCCCGAGCAGGTCGGTGATCTGGCGCATCTGGTGGTCGAAGTAGGCGTCGAGGGCGTCGATGGTGTTGGCCAGTTGGCCGAAGAGTTCAAAGCTGACGGCGCCGAACAGCTGGGTCCAGCCGAGTGCGCCGAGAGCGAGGAGGGGTTCGGGCAGGCCGGGGGCGAGGTCGTCGCGGGCCCGGGCGAGGTCGACGCGCACGGCCTCGGGCAGCCCGCCGGGTCCCGGATCCTGCAGCGCGCCGGACGCGAAGCCGTCAGCCAGCACGCGGATCAGCGCGGCCGGGGTGCGGGTCGCCGCGGCCACCGTGTCCGGCGGGGCGGCGTAACCGGGCACCGGGCTGCCGAACACCAGGGCGTACTCGGCGGGATTGCCGATCGCCCAGCCGCGTGCGGCGTGGCAGATGGCGAGCCAGCGGCCGCGCAGGTCGGCGCGTTCGGTGATCCGGGAGTCGGCGGACTCGACGGCCGCGCCCAGGTCGTCGTAGGCGTCGATGATCAGGGCGGTCAACAGGTCGTCGCGGCTGGCGAAGTAGCGGTACAGCGCGGAGGAGACCATGCCCATGTCGCGGGCGACGGCGCGCAGCGAGAGGTTCGCGCCGTCGGTGGCGAGGTGGCGGCGGGCGGTCGCCTTGATCTCGTCGATCATCTCGGCCCGCACGCGTGCCCGGATCGATCCGGCGGCCCGTGCCGGCCGCGCCCGCCCGGCGGTTCCCGCGTCCCCGGCAGGCTCCGCGCGGTCCGCCGGCCCCCTCGACCCCGCCGAACGGTCGGGTTCCGCCGCTCCTTCAGCCATACGGAGATTGTCGCACGCGGCCGTGAACACCGTTCTCGTTCCCGTGCGCTGCCCCGCCCATTCGCCGCGCCCGCCCCGGCGCCCGGTCCGGTCGTCGGATATCCGGTGCGGTCGCCGCGGGCGGCGTGATACGGGTTCGTGCCATGGATGACGTGGTGACCGGGCGGCTCGTGCTGCACCTGATGACCGTCGCCGAGGCGGAACGCGTGGTGGCCGGGGTGCCGGGCGGTGCCGACCGGTGGGCGGACGGGTATCCGCACGAGGGCGACGTGCTCGGGGCCGAGGGGCTGCTCGGCCGTTGCGCGAGCGGCGAGAGCCCCGGCGCGTTCGGGAACTACGAGATACGCCGCCGCGCGGACGGCATGGCGATCGGCGGCATCGGGTTCAACGGGCCGCCGGAACGGGACGGCAGCGTGACGGTCGGCTACGCGCTCGTCCCGTCCGCGCGGGGCAGCGGTTACGCCTCGGAGGCGTTGCGCGGCCTGCTGGATCTCGCCAGGGCCCGCGGCGTCCCCCGGGTGCAGGGCGACGCCGACCTGGACAACGTCGCCTCGCAGCACGTCATGGCGGCGGCGGGCATGCGGCAGGTCGGGCAGGACGACCGGGTGAAGTACTACGAGATCACCTGGCCCGCGCCATCCGATGATCCCATCGCGCCTGGTCCCGTCGCTCTTGGCTACACCGTCCCTGGTCCCGCTGCTTGCGGTCCTGCAACACCCGGTTCCGCCGCCCCCGCTCCTGCTGCTCCCGGCCCTGTCGCTCCTGGTCCCGCCGCCCCCGACCCCGCCGCTCCTGGTCCCACCGCACTCGGTCCCGTCGTCCCCGCTTCCGCCGTTCCCGGTCCTACTGGTCCCGCTCCCGCCGCGCCTGGTCCCACCACACTTGGTCCCGCTGCTCCCGGTCCCGCTGCTCCCGGTCCCGCTGTCCCCGATCCGGCTGCTCCCGGCCTCGCCGCGCCCGATCCCACCGCCCCTGCCCCTCCCGGCTCCACCGCTCCCGGATCCCCCATCCCCCGTCCCGCCGCCCCCTCCTGACGCTCCACCTGACCGGCCCCGCCACCCCCGCCGGCGAACCGCCCGCCGCAGCGGCCCGCCGAACCTCCTGCGGAACGGCCCGCCGAACCGCCCGCCGAACCGCCCGCACAACCGCCGCCGCACCGCCCGCCCAACCTCCGGAGGAATCCCGCCCAACCTCCGGCGGAACCCCGTCAGAAGCGGAAGACCGGGCCCGTGTCGGCGTCCAGGGCGCAGGCGTTGGGGTAGGTCTGGCGCCAGTCGACCGGGTGGCCGCGGAACGTGCCGGCGGCGGTCGCGGTGACCGGGTCGTCGGCGGTGCCGGAGCACTGCGGCGAGGGGGTGCCGGGGAGCAGGTCGAAGTCGCCGTCCGCCTTGGCCAGGTCGGCGCACGCGGCGGTGGCCTGCGGGTGGACGCTGTGCGCGACGTCGTCGCAGTTGAGCCGGACCCCGCGGATCCAGGTGTTCCGCGAGCCGGACACGGTCAGGAACAGCCCCTTCGGCGTGGCCGCGTTCGCCTCGGAGAGCCCGGCGAGGCCGGCGGATCCGGCGAGCGTTCCGACCGCGCACCACGCGGCGAGGGCCGGCACGTAGCGGCGCGGAAACGGAACGGGCATGCGGGCCTCCCGGTCGGCGGACGTGCGGAACCCTCGCCACACCACCGCGTCCACCGAACCCCCGGCAAGCGGCCACGCCGCCCGGCCCCGGGTCGACGGGCCCGGTTCACCCGCCCGGCGCGTTCGAATCGCCTTGCCGGGCCCGCCGGACCCGCGCAGGATGATCGGATGAGCGACGAAGCGATCGATCTGCGAAGCGTGCTGGCCGGGTTCGAGCAGTTGTGGAGCCCGCGGATCGTCACCCGGGTGAACGACTACGACGTACGGGTCGCCAAGGTGGCCGGCGAGCACGTCTGGCACGTCCATGACGACACCGACGAGTTCTTCCTGGTGATCGACGGCGAGCTGAGCATCGCGCTGCGCGAGGAGGGCGGCGAGCGCACGGTCGGACTGCCGCGCGGCGCGGTGTTCGTGGTGCCGCGCGGCGTCTTCCACAAGCCGTCGTCCGAGGCGGGCGCGTCGATCATGATGTTCGAGCCGGCCGGCACCTCCAGCGTCGGCGACCGGCACGACGCGGTGCCGGACCACGTGGACGCCACCACCGGCCACCCGCTGGACTGACCCGGCGCCCTCAGGCCGGCCCGGCGAGCCAGTCCATGCGCCGGACCCTACGCGGGGTGGGCGTCAGGCGCAGCCGGCCGGGTCCGGGCCCGTCACTCCAGCGTCGGGACGCGTTCCAGCGTGACGCCGAAGTGTTCGCGGTAGGCGGCGAGGAGCGCGTGCTCGGGCAGTTCCCGCTCGGTGCGGCGGTCGTCGGCGGACGTGGCGGTCAGCGTGCGGCCGCTCAGCGTGACCCGGCCGTCCGCGGTCGGCAGCGAGCAGACCAGGGACCGGGTGAAGTGGGAGTCCGGGGAGGTCCACTGCCACCAGCAGGCCATGGTGAAGTCGGACAGCGCGCGGGGGCGCTGCTCGACGCGGTAGCGCGGCCGGCCGTTCCACGCCACGTCCAGGTCGCCGTCCGGGGTCTCGGTGATCCGGAACACGCCCTCCGGATCGTGCTGTTCGCCGCGCTCGTCCAGTCGCAGCGGGAAGAGCGCGTGCCGGCCGAAGCCGACGTCCACCAGCCAGGGCTGCGGGGTGTCCACCCGCAGCGCGAGATGGTCGAACGGCGGCCCGAACCCGCTTCGGCCGTGCACCCCGGCGGCCAGCAGTGTGACCGGGTAGCCCAGCGACGTGAGCAGCGCGGCGAAGGCGCCGTTCAACTCGTAGCAGAAGCCGCCGCGCCGGGCGCCGACCACCTTGTCCCACAGGGCGGCCGGCGCCAGCGACACGCCCTCGCCGAGGTGGATGCCCAGGTTCTCGAACGGCACCGCGAGCAGGTGGGCCCGGTGCAGCGCGCGCAGGGCCGCCGCGTCCGGGCGGGCCGGCCGCTCGGCGCCGATGCGCCGCAGGTACGCCGCGACCCGCGCCTCGTCGAAGGAAGGTTCGTCCATGGGTCCGTTATGCCAGTCGCGGGGCCGGCCGGCATCGGACCGCGGACCGGGTCGCGCTCCGGATTCCGTCCTAGGTACCGGCCCAGGACCGTCAGCGGATCGTCGGGCCGAGCCCGGCGAGGATGCCGAAGGCGCGGTCCAGCAGCCCGGCCGGGGCGTCGGCGTGGCCGGCGCCGCGCCGGGCGCGCCGGGTGCGCAGCACCGCGCGGACCGCCGAGAGGGCGGCGCCGGCCACCACGTTGGCGTGCAGGTCGGCGTCGGGCAGGTCGTCGGGCAGCCGGCGCAGCACCAGCAGCGCGAGCCGGTCCTCGAACTCGGTGAACGCCTGCACGAGCCGGGCGGCGACCAGCGCGTCGGTGCCCTCGATCGGGTGGGTGAGCGCGGTGAGGCTGCTGGCGGTGAACGGTTCGGCCGCGGCGCGCAGCGCGTGGCACACCGCGCTCAGCGGCTCCTCGTCGGCGGGCCGGGCGGCCAACTCGCTCTCGACGTAGGCGAACAGCTCGACGCTGTCCGGCAGCAGCAGCGCCTCCTTGCTGTCGAAGTAGCGGAAGAAGGTGCGCTCCGAGACGTTCGCGCAGGCGGCGATGTCCGCGACCGTGGTGCCGGCGAAGCCCTGGGCGGCGAACAGCCCGGCCGCGCCCTCGCGCAGCAGCCGCCGGGTCTGCTCCTTCTTGCGCTGCCGCAGCCCCGGCTCGTCGGGGAGCGGCTCGGGTCCGGGATCGGGCGCGGGAGGCATGGGTGCAGCCTAGCGCCGGTCCGGGTCTATTGTCATGACTGCCAATTGTCACCCATGACATTTTATGCCTATGGTTCGTGTCAGTCCTGACACTTTTCCGGCCGGCCCGGCCGGCCCGCTCCCTGGAGGCGCCGTGTCGTCCTGCCCGCCGAAGGACCCGTCCCCGCCCGGTGACACGCCGTCCGCGCTCGGCCGGATCGGCGGGTTCTGCGCCCGCCGTCCGGGCTGGGTGATCGCGCTGTGGCTGCTGGTGCTGCTCGGCGCGCTCGCCGGCCGGCACGCCGTCGACCCCTCCTACAGCGACCAGGTGAGCCTGCCGGGCAGCCCGTCGGCCACCGGCGCAGCCCTGCTCGCCACCTCCGACCCGGCCCTCGGCCGCCCGAACGGGCGGGTGGTGCTGCACGCGGGCCGCGGCACGGTCGCCGCCCACCGGTCCGCCGTCGACCGGACGCTCGCCGGCCTGCGCGCGCTGCCGCACGTCACCGCCGCCTCCACCCCGGCCACCAGCGCCGACGGCCGCACCGCGTACACCACGGTCTCCTTCGACGAGCAGGTCAAGGCGCTCGGCCACGGCTACACCGCCCGGCTGGACGCGGCCACCGCGCCGGCCCGCGCCGCCGGCCTGCGGGTCGCCTACGGCGGCGACCTCGACCAGGTCGTCCGGGCGCCCGCCGACGACCGCGCCGCCGAACTCGCCGGACTCGCCGCCGCCGCGCTGATCCTGCTCGTCGCGTTCGGCAGCGTCCTCGCCGCCGTGCTGCCGCTGGCCACCGCGCTGGTCGGCGTCGGCGCCGGGCTGGGCGTGGTCGGGATCGTCGCCGGCACCCTCACGTTCGCCACCTCTGCGCCCACCCTGGCGACCATGATCGGGCTCGGCGTCGGCATCGACTACGCGCTGTTCCTGACCACCCGCTTCCGCCAGGACGTCGCCGAGGGCCGCGATCCCGGCCGGGCGACCGCGCGCACCGCCGCCCGCACCGGGCACGCCGTCCTGGTCGCCGCGGCCACCGTCTGCGTCGCGATGCTCAGCCTCTACGCCTGCGGCCTGTCGTTCATCGGGCGCCTCGGCCTGGCCGCCACCATCGCGGTCCTGGTCACCGCGTGCGCCGCGCTCACCCTGGTCCCGGCGGCGCTCGCCCTGGCCGGCCGCCGGATCGACCGCCTCGCGGTGCGCCGCCCGGTCGCCGAGACCTCCGGCGACCACGACGGCTGGCACCGCTACGCCGCGCTGGTCGCCCGCCGCCCGTGGACCTTCCTGCTCGCCGGGACCGCGCTGCTCGCGGTGTGCGCGGTGCCGCTGCTGTCGATGCGGCTCGGCCACGTCGACGACGGCGCCGACCGGCGGGGGAGCACCACGCGCACCGCCTACGACCTGATAGCCGACGGCCGCGGCCCCGGGTTCGGTCCGGGCGCCGACGGCCCGTTCGTCCTGGTCGTCGACGTGCGCCACGCCACCGTCCCGCCCGACCGGATCGCCGGCGACCTGTCCGGCGCCCTGCGGCACACCCACGGCCTCGCCGGCTGCACGCCGCCGCGGCCGACCCCCGACGGCCGGCTCGTCGTCGCCACCCTCACCCCGGCCGCCGGACCGCAGACCGCCGCCACCGGCGCGCTGTTCACCACCCTCACCGACCGCACCCTGCCGCACGCGCTGGCCGGCACCGGCGCCCGCGGCTACCTGACCGGCAGCACCGCCGGCCAACTCGACTTCCGCGACACGGTCACCCGGCGGCTGCCGGTCATCATCGGCATCGTGCTGGCCGCCGCGTTCCTGCTGCTGGCGACGGTCTTCCGCAGCGTGGTCATCCCGGTCAAGGCGGTGCTGCTCAACCTGGCGACCACCGCCGCCTCCTACGGGGTGCTGGTCGCGGTCTTCCAGTGGGGCTGGGGCGAGCGGCTGCTCGGCCTGACCGAACGGGTGCCGATCGAGTCCTACGTTCCGATGATGATGTTCGCCATCGTCTTCGGCCTGTCGATGGACTACGAGATCTTCCTGCTCTCCCGCATGGCCGAGACCTGGCGCCGCACCGCCGACAACCGGCTCGCCGTCGGCACCGGGCTCGCCGCCACCGGCCGGGTCATCTCCGGCGCCGCGCTGATCATGACCGCGGTCTTCCTCTCCTTCACCGGCTCCCCCACGGTCGTGGTCAAGATGCTCGCCCTCGGCCTGGCGGTCAGCGTCGTGCTCGACGCCACCGTGGTGCGCCTGGTCCTCGTGCCGTCCGCGATGTTCCTGATGGGCGCGGCCAACTGGTGGTTCCCCGGGCGGCGTCCGCGGGCCGCCCGGCCTGGTGGCGACGGCGCGGGCGGCCCCGCATGCTGAGGGCATGGGGACGGCACCGACGCACCGACCCCGGCCGACGGCACGGCTGGCCGGGTGGATACGCGCGGCGCCGGGCACCCACACGTGGCTGGCGCTGCTGGGGGTGACGAGCTGCGTGATCGCCGCCGTGTCACCCGGATCGCGTAACCTCCTGCTCCACCACAACAGCACGAACCTGGTGGAACTGCGCCGGCACCCGGTGCGGGTCCTGGTGGTGAGCGCGCTGTGGATCGAGGCGCCGTCCGGACTGCTGCTGTACGTGCCGCTGTTCGAACTGATCCACGCCCCCGCGGAGCGCTGGCTGGGTACCCGGCGCTGGCTGGCCGCGGTCGGCGTCTCGCACGTGGGCGCCACGCTCGTCAGTCAGCAGGCGGTGCTGCTGGGCATACGGTCGGACCGGCTGCCGGAGTCGATGGCGCACACCGTGGACATCGGCGTGAGCTACGGGATCGGCGGCGTGGTCGGGATCCTGGCCTACGCGGTGCCGGGGCGCTGGCGGTGGGGCTACGTGGCGGGCGTGGTCGGGTTCTCCGCCTGGTCGGCCGTGCGCGGCCGGACGTTCACCGATCTGGGCCACTTCACCGCGGTGCTGCTCGGCCTGGCCTGCTACGGGCTCACCCGCCGCGACCGCCGTCCCCGCGGCGGAACGCCGCCGCCCGCGCCCGTCACACCGGACGGTAGCCGGACAGCAGGAACGACGCCGTCACCCGTGTCGCCGGACTGAACGCCTCCGCCCCGCCCGACCGCTCCGCGTGCCGGGCCGACGGGCCCATCCCGACCGCGTCGGCCGCCTCCCGCGGGTCCAGCGTCATCGGATAAGTCAACGCCGTCCGGTCGGCGAGCCGGAACAGCCCGGAGTCGGTCAGCGCGCCGGCCAGCCGCTCCGCCTTGTCCGCGTCCACCTCCAGCATCCCGGTCCGCGCCGCCCGCAGCTCCGCGAGGTGGTCCGCGGCCGGCGTCACCACCAGCAGCAGGCCGTCCGGGCGCAGCACCCGGCGGAACTCGGCCGCGTTGCGCGGCGCGAACACGTTGAGCACCAGGTCCACCGCGCCGGAGCGCACCGGCAGCGGCTGCCACACGTCCCACACCGCGGCCCGCAGCCGCGGGTGGGCGCGGGCCGCCCGGCGCAGCGCGAACTTCGACACGTCCAGCGCGAGCCCGACCGCCCCCGGCACCGCGTCCAGCACGGTGCCCAGGTAGTACCCGGTCCCGGCCCCCGCGTCCAGCACCGCCCGGGCTCCGCGCGGCGCCGCCCGCCCGACCGCCCGCGCCAACTCCCCGTAGTGTCCCGCCGCCAGGAACTCCGCCCGCGCCCGCACCATCTCCGCGCTGTCCGCCGTCCCCGGCCGCGCGTCCCCCGGCAACAGGTTCACGTACCCCTGCCGCGCCACGTCGAACGCGTGCCCCCCGGCACACCGCAACGTCCGCTCTCGCTCCGCGAACGAGCCCCCGCACAGGGGGCAGACCAACAGTCCGAACGGGTCTCCCGTCACCTCAGCCATAGCGTGGCCACCCTACACAGACCGCCCTGGCCCAACGGCTCGTGAGGACCGGGAGGAGTGATGGGGCGGCATACGTGGAACCGGGTGGACGCGGCGGCCGGTCCGCGCACGCTGAACGGACACGACGGCCATCGGGGGGTGGACCAGGGTGTCGATCGAGTTACCCGGGTACGTGGTGGATGCCTTCTACTTCGTCGGGCTTCCGTGGCCCGGGGTGGACGAGGACCAACTGCGCGGCTGGGCAAGCGACCTGCGGGCCTTCGCCGAGGAGATCACCGCGATCTCCGGAATGTCGAAGAACGCGGTCACGCAGTTGTCCGACTCCAGCCAGTCGGTCTTCCTGCGGACGGTGGCTGCCGCCTGGGAGCGTCATCACGGCGTCATGACCGCACTGCGCGGCCCGATGAACGACTTCGCGGACGCGCTGGACGTCGCCGCGACCGCGGTCGAGGTGCAGAAGGGCGCGGTCATCGGGGCGGCGGTGGCGCTGGCCGCCGAGATCGTCACCACCCAGGGCGAGGCGGTTTTCACGCTCGGTCTGGCCGAGGGCGAAGTGCCGCTCGAGGTCGCCGGCACCAAGCTCGTCATCAAGTTCGCCCTGCAGGAGTTGGAGAACGCCCTGCTGGGCGTGTTGATCAACGAAGCGGCCCAGGCGATCAGCGACCATCTCGGCGGCACCATAGCCGAACTCCTCATGGGCAGTGCGGGAGTAGCCGGCGAGGTCTATTCCCTCAAGGCGGACACCGAGGCGATCCGCAATCTGGCCGGAACCATGAAGACGCATGGCCGCCGGACCGAGGACACGAGCTCCGAGGCCCATCGGAAGACCACGAACCGGAAATTGGAGACGGATTCTCCGGGTGGCAGATGGCATGTGGTCCAGATTCTGGAAGCGGCCCTGCTGTCCATCGCGGCCGATTTGTTCAAAAGACTGCCCGGCACGCTGTTCAAGGTGATCGAGGAGACCGAGGAGGATCTCACCGAGGCGGCCGCCCGCATTGAGGCGGTCGATGCGGGACTCGCGTCCGACGTGCCCGACGAACAGCCCGCGCCGACGCCGTCTGGTTCCAACCCCGACGGGAAAGGCGGTGAAGAAAGGCCCGGCGGACGCCGTCGCCGATCAAAACTGCCGCCCAAGGACACCCCAGAGGGAAAGGAAGCCCGCTGGCAGAGGTACCAGCAGAGCGTCGCGGCCGGACAGCGCAGAAGGCCTCTCGATTACGATGCCTGGTCCAGCAAGTACGACGTGGCCATCCACCAGCACGCCCGAGCCGACGCCGCGGTGGACGACTACATCAAACGGTCCGGCAAGGACGCGGACCATGGTTAGGGTCTGTCAATCGAGCGGTGTAACTGGGGTGGTTGGGGTTACTGACGGGCTGCGGAGAGTCGGCCGTCGAAGGTGATGTCGAAGGCGTTCAGGGCGGTCTTCCAGCGCAGGGTCCAGCGGGTTTGTCCCTTGCCGGTGGGGTCGAGGGACATGATCGCCATATAGACGCACTTCAGGGCGGCGGTCTCGTTGGGGAAGTGGCCTCGGGCCTTGACCGCCCGCCGGATACGGGCGTTCACGGACTCGATCGCGTTGGTCGTGCAGACGATGCGGCGGATCTCGGTGTCGAACCGCAGGAACGGAGTGAACTCCTCCCACGCGTTCTCCCAGAGCCTGACGATCGCCGGATACTTCCCTCCCCAGGCGTCGGCGAATTCGGCGAACCGTTCGAGCGCGGCCTCCTCGGTCGCGGCGGTGTAGACGGGCTTGAGGATCTTGGCGATCTTGTCCCAGTCCTGGCGGGCGGCATAGCGGAAGGAGTTTCGCAGCAGGTGGACCACGCAGGTCTGCACGATCGTCTGCGGCCAGACGGTCCCGACCGCGTCGGGCAGACCCTTCAGTCCGTCGCAGACGAGCATGAGGATGTCGTTCACGCCACGGTTCTTGATCTCGGTGAGGATGTGCATCCAGTGCTTGGCGCCCTCACCGCCATCCCCGGCCCACAGGCCCAGGATCTCGCGCCGGCCCTCCGCGGTGACGGCCAAGGCGACGTAGATGGGCCGGTTGGCCACGGCCCCATCGCGGATCTTGGTTCTGTCGACGATCTTGTGATGCGGACGGCGAAGCGCCGGGCCGTCGTGGTTCGCGATCATGCACCGCGTGTTCTCGTGATCTCTTGCAGCAGTTGTTCCCGCACCTGTCCGCGCTCGTCATCGACCAGGTCGAACGAGGTCCATCTGCCGTGGTGTTGAGTGCCCGGGTGGCCGCGGAGGGCGGCTGGTGCCGGTGCGGGCAGTGGTCCGGGCGGGTCCACGGCCGCTATGTCCGTAGCCTTCGAGATGCCGCCGTGGGCAGCGTCGGAGTGATGGTTGAGCTGCAGGTCCGCCGGTTCCGATGTCAGAACCCGGCCTGCCCGGCGGTCACGTTCGCCGAACAGGTCCGCGGGCTGACCAGGCCGCACAGCCGTTTCACCCCGTTGCTGCTCGGGCTGCTGGCGCGGATCGGGCTCGCACTGGCCGGCCGTGCGGGAGCCCGGCTGACGGAGGTCTTGGGAATGGCGACCGGCAGGGACACCCTGTTGAAGCTGGTCAAAGCCCTGCCAGAGCCAGAGGTCGGGGCCGTGGAGGTGCTCGGCGTCGACGATTTCGCATTCCGCAAGGGCCACCACTACGGCACCGTGCTGATCGACATGGCGACCCATCGCCCGCTGCACCTTTTCGACGGCCGCGAAGGTGAAGACCTGGCCGCCTGGCTGCGGCAGCACCCCGAAATCCGGGTGATCTGCCGGGACCGCTCCAGCGGCTACGGCGAGGGATCCCGCCAGGGTGCCCCGCAGGCCGTGCAGGTCGCCGACCGTTTCCACCTGTGGCAGAACCTGTGCCAGGCGGTCGAGAAAGCGGTCAACACGCTCCGGCCGCACCTGGCCGAACCGGCCCCACAACCGGAACCCCTCGGACTCGACGCCGAGCCGGAGATCATGAAGCCCCACCCCGAGCTGAAGATCGTGGCCAGGTTCAAGGACCAGCATGCGGCAGCCCACGAGTTGTGGGCCCAGGGGCTGTCCAAGGCGGCGATCGGCCGCAAGCTCGGCCTGCACCAGGCGACGGTCAGCAAGCTCGTCAACGCCGCCACCGCCGAGGAACTGACGGCGAAGACCCTGCAGCGCTCTCACCTGGTCGACCCCTACACCGGCTACCTCCACCGGCGCTGGAACGAGGGCATCCGCAACGCAACCCAGCTCTTCCGGGAGATCCAGCAACTCGGCTACCCCGGCGGTGAACTGGCCGTCCAGCGGCACCTGCGGCGCTACCGGACACACCGCGGCCACATGCCGGCGCCAGGCCCCAAGCCCCCGTCGATCCGCGAGGTCACCGCCTGGATCACCACCCACCCCGACCACCTCGACGGCCTAGACACGGACAAGCTCACTGTCCTGCGGTCCCGCAACAAGGATCTCGACAGGCTCACCAGGCACGTCCGCGCCTTCGCGGTGATGCTGACCCACCGCGAAGGCGAACGCCTCGACGAGTGGATCGATACCGTCGAGACCGACAGCCTCGCCCCGGTCGCGTCCTTCGCCCGCAACCTCCGCCGCGACATCGACGCCGTCCGCAACGGACTGATCCTGCCCTACAGCTCCGGCGCAGTCGAAGGGAACATCAACCGTCTCAAGATGATCAAACGGCAGATGTTCGGACGAGCCGGCCTCGATCTCCTGCGCAAACGAGTCCTCCTCACCCGATAACCGCACCCAGCCACATCACAAGATCGTCGACAGAACCCGGATCTTCACGTGAATCGCGTCGATGAACACGACCGGATATACCGGATCGAGGGGACGGTTCTGCCATTCGGCCATGCCCTCGAGGACCTTGTCGGTGATCGTGGAGATCGTCTGGCGCGAGACGTCGGCGCCGTAGACCTCCGCGAGGTGGGCCTGGACCTCGCCGGTGGTCAAGCCCTTCGCGGACAGCGAGATAACCATCTCGTCCACGCCGGTCAGGCGCTTCTGCCGCTTCTTGACGATCTTCGGCTCGAACGAGCCCTCCCTGTCGCGGGGGACGAATACCTCCACCGGCCCGACATCGGTCAACACGGTCTTCGCGCGGGTTCCGTTGCGGGAGTTGCCGCCGTTCTTCCCGGCAGGATCGTGCTTGTCATAGCCGAGGTGGTCGGTGATCTCACCTTCCAGAGCGGACTCCAGCAGCCGCTTCGTCAGTTGCTGGAGCAGACCGCCTTCGCCTGTCAGTTGCAAGCCCTCGGCCTGAGCCCGGGACACCAACTCGTCGATCAGCCGGTTGTCCACCGCCGTCGCCGCCTGCGGCTCCAACAGCTCGACGGCCTCAGCCTCGGTCACGTTCTCACTGGTCATCGGTGCATCCTCCATGATCGGGAGTTACACCGAACGATTTACAGTCCCCATGGTTACGTCAAGGACGTATTCCGTCGGGGTCGGAGATCGAAAGCGTCGGTACGACATCGCTGATCCGAAATTGGGTGAGGGAATCGAGTACAAGTCCGGATCCGTACCCAACGACGAAAAGCTGGCGGCGGAGATCGATCACGACACGATCCTCATCAAGCAGGGCTGGAACGTGAAATGGGTGTTCAGAGTGGAGCCCCAACAGTGGCTTCAAGATCGGCTGAAGGCGGGTAACATACCGTGGGAGATGGACCATGGTGCGGCGCCGTCTCCGTGATGTGCGGCTCGATGGGAGGAGAGTTCAAACGTGTCGGTGGAATTCTCGAACGAGAGGGAGCGGCTTGACGCCTGGCTCTCCGCCATGTGGCTCGAATTGGAGGTGGAATTCCCGGAGGAACTGCCGGAGGACTTCCCCTTCGATTTCGACCGCCGGTCCCTTGCCGCGCTGGAGGCGCTGCTGCTGGACGAGTTCGCGTCGGACGACGACATCCGGCAGGACGAGAACAAGGAGTTCCACGACCGGACGGCGCGGTACGTCGGGGAGACCCTGCGGAAGAGCTTCCGGGGGGAATGGAAGACCGGCAGCGGGATGTACGACGGTGTACCGGTCGTGGTGTTTCCCGGGAGCAGGGCGTTTCCGGAGAGTCCGTTCCACCTGGTCGATCGGGTGCTGCTGCGGCGCACCGGCGGTGAACTGGCCCGGGTGTTCGACGGATTGACCGAGCTGGCCGGCGGGCCGTCCACCGAGCGCGGCTGACCCGGAACGCCCGCGCCCCGCGCCGGCGGGCCGGGCGGGGCGCGGGGGGTGGCGGGGGGCGGGGTCAGGTGGATTCGACGGTTTCGGCGACCGGTTCGGCGAACTGGGCGGCGTAGAGCTTGGCGTAGGCGCCGTCGGCGGCCAGCAGCTCGGTGTGGGTGCCCTGTTCCACGATGGAGCCGGACTCCATGACGAGGATGAGGTCCGCGTCGCGGATGGTGGACAGCCGGTGCGCGATGACGAAACTCGTGCGGCCGGTGCGCAGTTGGGCCATCGCGTGCTGGATCAGCACCTCGGTGCGGGTGTCGACCGAGCTGGTCGCCTCGTCGAGCACCAGGATCGCCGGTTCGGCGAGGAACGCCCGCGCGATGGTGATGAGCTGCTTCTCACCGGCGCTGATGTTGTTGCCCTCGTCGTCGATGACGGTCTCGTACCCGTCGGGCAGGGTGCGCACGAAGCGGTCGACGTGGGTCGCCCTCGCGGCCTCCACGATCTTGTCCCGGTCGGCGCTCCCGGTGCCGTAGGCGATGTTCTCCGCGATGGTGCCGCCGAACAGCCAGGTGTCCTGCAGCACCATGCCGATGCCGCTGCGCAGCTCCTCCCGGGACATGCCGGCGATGTCCACGCCGTCCAGGGTGATCCGGCCGCCGGTGACCTCGTAGAACCGCATCAGCAGGTTGACCAGCGTGGTCTTGCCCGCGCCGGTCGGGCCGACGATGGCGACGGTCTGGCCCGGGTTGACCGACAGCGACAGGTTCTCGATGAGCGGCTTGTCGGGGTCGTAGGAGAAGGCGACGTTCTCGAACTCGACCTTGCCCACGACCCGTTCGGGGCGCACCGGGTGCTCGGGGTCGGCGTCCTGCTCGGCGGCGTCGAGGAGTTCGAAGACCCGCTCGGCGGAGGCGACGCCGGACTGCACCAGGTTCGCCATGCTCGCGACCTGGGTGAGCGGCTGGCTGAACTGCCGCGAGTACTGGACGAACGCCTGCACGTCGCCGATGGACAGCGAGCCGCTGGCCACCCGCAGCCCGCCGATGACGGCGACCAGCACGTAGTTGATGTTGCCGATGAACATCATCGCGGGCTGCATCATCCCGGAGATGAACTGCGCCCGGAACCCGGCCTCGTAGAGCTCGTCGTTGTGTTGGCGGAAGGTCTCGGCGCTCTCCTTCTGCCGGCCGAAGACCTTGACCAGCGCGTGGCCGGTGTACATCTCCTCGATGTGCGCGTTCAGCTTGCCGGTGGTCCCCCACTGCTTGATGAACTGCGGCTGGGCGCGCTTGCCGATCCGGGTCGCCACCAGCACCGACAGCGGCACGGTCAGCAGCGCGACGACGGCCAGCAGCGGTGAGATCCAGAACATCATCGACAGCACGCCGACGATGGTCAGCAGGGACGCGGTGATCTGGCTGAGCGTCTGCTGCAGGGTCTGGGCGACGTTGTCGATGTCGTTGGTGGCCCGGGAGAGCACCTCGCCACGGGCCTGCTTGTCGAAGTAGCTCAGCGGCAGCCGGGCGAGCTTCTCCTCGACCTCCCGGCGCAGCCGGTAGACCGAGCGCTGCACGACGCGGGTGGCGATCCGGGCCTGCACGAAGCCGGCCACCGCCGCTCCGATGTAGACCAGCAGCACCCACAGCAGGACCAGGCCCACCGAGCCGAAGTCGATGCCGTGTCCCGGGTGGACGCCGTGCATCGAGGAGACGATGTCGGCGATCTTGCCCTGGCCGTGCGCGCGCAGGTAGGCGACGTCCTGCGCGACGGTGCTGCCGGGGCGCAGCCGGCGACCGATGACGCCGGCGAAGATCAGGTCGGTGGCGGTGCCCAGGATCTTGGGACCCAGGACGCTGAAGGCGACGCTGAGGACGGCCATCGCGATGCCGACCAGCAGGACGCCGCGCTCCGGGCGCAGGGTGCGCAGCAGGCGCTTGCTCGAGCCCTTGAAGTCCATGGACTTCTCGGTCGGCTGCCCGCCCATGAACCGCATGGGCCCGCTGGCCGGTGCCGGACCTCTGCGAGGTGCGGGGGTGGTCACTGCTGGGCCTCCTGGTTCGGGTGGCCGGCGGCCGGTGCGTCGGTTCTCCGGACGGTCGTCACACCGCCTCCTGCTCGGTGAGCTGGGACAGGACGATCTCCCGGTAGGTCTCGTTGCCCGCCATCAGCTCGGTGTGCGTGCCGGCGCCCACGACGCGGCCCTCGTCGAGCACGATGATGCGGTCGGCGTCCCGGATGGTGCTGACCCGCTGCGCGACGATGATCACCGTGGCGTTCTCCGTCTCGCGGCCGAGCGCGGCGCGCAACCGGGCGTCGGTGGCGTAGTCGAGCGCCGAGAAGGAGTCGTCGAACAGGTAGATCTCCGGGCGCCGCACCAGCGCCCGCGCGATGGCCAGGCGTTGCCGCTGGCCGCCGGAGACGTTGCCGCCGCCCTGCGCGATCGGAGCCTGGAGGCCCTCGGGCATCCGCTCGACGAAGTCGCGGGCCTGCGCGGTCTCCAGGGCCCGCCACAACTCCTCGTCGGTCGCGTCGGGCTTGCCGTAGCGCAGGTTGGAGGCGACGGTGCCGCTGAACAGGTACGGCTTCTGCGGTACCAGTCCTATGGTCTCGGCCATCACGACCGGGTCGAGTTCGCGCACGTCCACGCCGTCGACGAGCACCCGGCCGCCGGTGACGTCGAACAGCCGCGGGACCAGGCCGAGCAGGGTGGACTTGCCGCTGCCGGTCGAGCCGATGACGGCGGTCGTCTCGCCGGGCAGCGCGGACAGCGTGATGTCCCGCAGCACCGGCTCCTCGGCGCCGGGGTAGCGGAACTCCACGCCGCGCAGCTCCAGCAGCCCGTGCCGTGCGGTGGTGCCGACCGGGTTGAGCGGCGGCACGACGCTGCTGTCGGTGCCCAGCACCTCCTGGATCCGCTCGGCGCAGACCTCGGCGCGCGGGATCATCATGAACATGAAGGTCGCCATCATGACGCTCATCAGGATCTGCATCAGGTAGCTGAGGAACGCGGTGAGCGCGCCCACCTGCATGCCGCCGCTGTCGATGCGGTGGCCGCCGAACCACAGCACGGCCACGCTGGAGAGGTTCACCACCAGCATCACCAGCGGGAACATCATCGACATCAGCCGGCCGGCCCGCACGGCGACGGTCATCAGGTCGGTGTTGGCCTGGTTGAACCGCTCGCGCTCGTGGGTGTCGCGGACGAACGCCCGGATCACCCGGATGCCGGTGATCTGCTCGCGCAGCACCCGGTTGACGTTGTCGATGCGCTCCTGCATGCCGCGGAACAGCGGCCGCATCCGGCGCACGATCAGCGACACCAGGATGGCCAGCACCGGCACGATCACCAGGAGCAGCGCGGACAGCGGCACGTCCTGGTTGAGGGCCATCACGACGCCGCCGATGCACATGATGGGCGCCGAGACCATCAGCGTGAAGGTCATCAGCGTCAGCATCTGGACCTGCTGGACGTCGTTGGTGGTGCGCGTGATGAGCGACGGGGCGCCGAACTGGCCCAGTTCGCGGGAGGAGAAGGACTGCACCTGGCCGAAGACCGCGGAGCGCACGTCGCGTCCGAGCGCCATCGAGGTGCGGGCGCCGAAGTACACCGCGCCGATCGAGCAGACGATCTGGATCAGGGTCACCGCGAGCATGACGCCACCGGTGCTCACGATGTAGCCGGTGTCGCCCTTGATCACGCCGTCGTCGATGATGTCGGCGTTCAGGGTCGGCAGGTAGAGCGTCGCCAGCGTGGAGACCAACTGGAGAAGCACGATCAGCGATATGGACGAGGTGTAGGGCTTCAAATACGCCCGCAGTAGTCGGACCAGCACATCGCGCAGATTACGTGAGGCCGGGCCCCGCCGCGTCGGGATTAGGGCGGAGGCGCGGATCGGTCTTCAGGAGGAGGGCGGGCGGCATCGGCAGGAGCCTGCCGCCCGGCGCGCTCCCTTATTTCGCCGGCGTCAGCGATACTCCTTGTGTACCGGTCGAACGGGGAGAGGGAGAGGGAGGCGCCGATGCTGCGCAATGGTCTGGAACCTTGGCACCTGGTCATCGTCCTTGTCGTGGTGTTCATGCTGTTCGGCGCCAAGCGCATGCCGGACACCGCACGGGCGCTCGGCAAGTCGCTGCGCATCCTGAAGAGCGAGACCAGGGCGCTGAAGGAGGACTTCAAGGACGGCCACTCCGGCGCCGACGAGTCCAACGCGACCGCCCACAAGACGATCAAGGCCGCCCCCGGCGAGCCGGTCGGCGCCCGCCCGGTCCCCGAGCCGGAGGCCAAGCAGAGCTGACGCACCGCTGGAAGCGTCCAGAAGCCGACGACGGGCCTGCCCGTCGTCGGCTTCTGTCTCTTTTGTCCGCTTCATCCAGTACCGTTGCCCTGTGGCCAACGTAACCTAATGGTCAAATAAGTAAAGGCGCGGTCAAGTGGAGGCGGCGATCATGCGGCACCATCTCGGGCGCTTCGCCCGGCGACCCGTCCTGGCGATGGTGACCGTCCTGCTGGCCGCCGGCGGCAGCCTCGCCTTCGCGGGCGGCACGGCCGACGCGCGGCAGTCCTCCAGCGGGGTCGACACGGTGGCCTCGGCGCTGCAGCGCGGCCCGGTCTACGTCGATCCGGGCGCCGCCGGGCAGCTCACGCCGTCCGAGGCGACCGCGCTCTCCCAGACGATCAGGAAGGCCGACAAGCCGGTCTTCGTCGCCGTGCTGCCCGCGGACTCCGCGTTCCCCTCCCGGACCGTCCTGCAGGACCTGCGCTCGGCCACCGGCATCGCCGGCGTCTACGCGGTCCGGCTCGGCGACCGGTTCGACGCGGGCGCCGACCCGCAGGTCATGCCGCCCGCCGCGGTGGCCAACCTGGTCGGCCAGGTCCAGCGCTCGTCGGGCTCGGCGGGCTCCGCCGTGCGGGCCGGCAGCGCCGACGCCGAGCTGACCTCCTTCGTCGACCAGGCCGTCCGCCAGGCCCACGGCCACGCGCCCGGCTCCTGGTCCGGCGGGTCCAACGGCACCGGCAGCACCTCCTTCGGCCCGTCCGGGGCGGGCGTGGGCCTGACGGCCGTCGTGGTGCTCGGCGTGATCGCGCTGGTGGCCGTGGGCGGCGGCTTCACGCTGATGCGCCGCCGGCGGATCCTGCGCGAGCGCGGCGAACGCGTCCAGCTCGAACACCTGCGCCAAGTGGTCGACGAGGACATCACGGCCTACGGCGAGGAGCTGGACCGGCTCGACTTCTCACCGGGCGACCCGGCCGCCGACGACGCCATGCGCGCCGACTGGACGCACGCCCTGGACGCCTACGAGCGCGCCAAGGACCGGATGGCCGCCGCCCACCACCCGCAGGACGTGCGGCCGGTCACCCAGGCCCTGGAGGACGGCCGGTTCTCGCTCGCCACCCTGGAGGCCCGCCGGGCCGGCGAACCGCTGCCGGAGCGCCGTCCGCCGTGCTTCTTCGACCCGCGGCACGGCCCCTCGGTGCGCGACGTGGCGTGGACCCCGCCGGGCGGCGTGGTCCGCGAGGTGCCGGCCTGCGCCGCCGACGCCACCCGGGTGGACGACGGCCAGGAGCCGGCGTCGCGCCAGGTCGGGACGGCGTCCGGCCCGCAGCCGTACTGGAACGCCGGGCCGATGTACGGGCCCTGGGCCGGCGGCTACTTCGGCGGCGGCCTGCTGCCCGGGCTGCTGGTCGGCACGCTGCTCGGCGGCGCCCTCGGCGGCCCCGGCTGGGGCTACGGCTACGACGGCTCCGAGGCCGGCTACGACGGCTACGGCGGTGACGACGGCTTCGGCGGCGAGGGCGGCGGCACCACCGGCGGCGACTACACCGGCTCCGACTTCGACGCCGGGGACTTCGGCGGCGGCTTCGGCGGCGGGGGCGGCGACGGCGGGGGCGGCGGCTTCGACGGCGGCGGCTGGGGCTAGGGCCGGGGCGGTGTCACTCGCCCAGGCTCAGCACCGTCTCCACCGTGTCGGCCTCGGCGGCGTTCTTGTCCTCCCGGAAGCGCACCACCCGGGCGAAGCGCAGCGTCACGCCGGCCGGGTAGCGGCTGGAGCGCTGCAGGCCGTCGAAGGCGATCTCCACCACGAGTTCCGGGCGCACCCGCACCACCCAGCCGTCGTCGCCGGTGGCCAGCGTGCGCAGCCGGTCGGTCTGCCAGGCGAGCATCGCGTCGGTCAGGCCCTTGAAGGTCTTGCCCAGCATGGCGAACGAGCCGTCCGCCCGGCGGGCGCCCAGGTGCAGGTTGGACAGCTTGCCGGTGCGCCGCCCGTGCCCCCACTCGGCGGCCAGCACCACCAGGTCGAGGGTGTGCACCGGTTTGACCTTCAGCCACGCGGACCCGCGCCGCCCGGCCCGGTACGGCGCGTCCAGCGCCTTGACGACCACCCCCTCGTGGCCGCGTTCCAGCACCTGGGCCGCGAACCGCCGCGCCGTGCGCCGCACGTCCTCGTCGGCCGGCTCACCGGCCACCAGCCGGCGCACCCGGCGTTCCTGAGGGACGATCCTGGCCAGCTCCGAGTGCCGCTCGGCGGTGGGGAGCTGGAGCAGGTCGCGGCCGTCGACCGACAGCACGTCGAAGAAGACCGGGGACAGCGGCAGCAGCGCCTGCTGGCCCTCGACGTCCAGCCGGGAGCCGACCCGGGAGGCGGTCTCCTGGAACGGCCGGGGCCGGCCGGACGCGTCGAGCGAGATCACCTCGCCGTCCAGGATCGCCTGATCGACCGCCAACTCCCTCGCCGCCAGGACGACTTCCGGCAGCCGGGCGGTGATGTCCTCCAGCGTGCGGGTGAAGATCCGTACCGCCTCGCCGTCGCGGTGCACCTGGATGCGTATGCCGTCGAGCTTCTCCTCCAGGGCGCACGGGCCGAGGTGGTCGAGCGCGTCGTTCACGTCCTTCGCGCTGTGCGCCAGCATCGGCAGCACCGGGCGGCCCACTTCGAGCCGGAAGTCGGCCAGCGCCTCCGGACCGCGGGCCAGCAGCGCCTCGGCGACCGCGCCGAGGGATCCGCCGAGCATCACCGCCCGGCGCACCTCGTCCGGCGCCGCGTCCGCCGCCGACGCCAGGCCCTCCACCGCCAGCGCGTCCGAGGCGCCCTGCCGCAGCTCGCCGCCGATCAGGCCCACCAGGAACGCCTGCTCCTCCTCGGTGGCGGCCCGCATCAACTCGCCGACCAGCCGCTTGCGTTCGGCCTGCGCGCCCTTGCCGGAGAGCGCCGAGATCCGGTCGAGCGCCTTGTGGGTGCCCAGCACGGTCAGGCTCGGCTCGGCGGCCGGCGGGTGCCGTTCGCTCAACGTGCTCCAGCCGACGCCGATCCGGCGCTGCGGCAGCCGGCCCGCGAGATAGGTGACGACCACCGGTGCCTCGCTCGGCCGCGCGGTGCGCAACAGCCGGGCGAGGGCCGCGGTCTTCTCCGTGCGGGCCGGGGTGGCGGCGACCTCGCGGGAGAGCCGGGCCACGTCAACGAGCAACATGCCTTCATGGTGGCCCACCGGAGGGCCGAGCGCCCGCCGGCCGACCGGATCCGTTGCGGCCGGTGCGCGTCAGGTGAAGCGGCCCGCGCCGCGCCGCCCGGTCTCGTCGCGCCGGTACGCGCACAGTGCCCACAGCACGAAGACGTCGATGGCGATGACCACGATCGCCCACAGCGGGTAGTACGGCAGGAACATGAAGTTGGCGAACAGGCTCAGCGCCACCACGAAGATGCCGCAGTAGCGGGCCCAGGTCCGGCCGCCGATGACACCGAGGCCGATGATGGCCACCAGGGCGCCCAGGGCGATGTGGATCCATCCCCATGCGGTGAGGTCGAACTTGAAGGTGTAGTTCGGTGTTCGCGCGTAGACCTTGTCCTTGGAGACGCCGACCGCTCCCTCGAAGATGCTGAGGATGCCGTTGGCGACCATCATCACGCCGGCGAAGAGCACCCAGCCGACCCCGGGGGTGTAGCCGCGCCCGGTGGACGACGCCGGGGGCGCGGTGCCGGAGTGTCCCGTTGCCTGTGCCATGCCTGCCTCCCGTTGTGCCCTATTTATAGGGATATGACACGATCAGCTTAGCAAGGGTGCCTCTCATCCTCTACGCGAGGAATTACCCTGAGTAGGGTAAGGAAGGTGTCGTGATGACCAGGAAAGTAGCCGACTGCCGGCAGTACCCCAGCGAGATGAACTGCACGCTCACCATCTCCGGTGAGGAGGACGAAGTGGTCCGCGCCGCCGCCGAGCACGCGGTCTCCGTCCACCGGCACGCGGACACGCCGGAGCTGCGGGAGGAGATCCGCACCATCCTGCAGGACGAGAAGAGCTGATCCTCACGCCGGTCCGGCCGCGCCGGCCGGTGCCGCCACCTCCCTCTCCGCCATCGGGAAGCCGATTCCCAACTCGCGGCCCGAGATCACCGCCGCGCGGCCGGGGAGACGGGACCATCGACGCATGAGTGCGGAGGCGTTGGCTGCCGGCGGCAGCGTGTGGCTCAAGAGCGGCCGGGGCCGGTGGGTCCTGACCACCGCCGTGCTCGGTTCCGGCATCGCCCAGCTCGACGGCACGGTCGTCAACGTCGCGCTCCCCAGGATCGGGAAGGACCTGCACGCCCCGCTCGCCGCGCTGCAGTGGACGGTCAACGCCTACATGCTCACCCTCGCCGGGCTGATCCTGCTCGGCGGCTCGCTGGGCGACCGGTTCGGCCGGCGGCGGGTGTTCGTGATCGGCACGGTGTGGTTCGCGCTCGCCTCCGCGGGGTGCGGCGTCGCGCCGAACATCGGGGTGCTCATCGCGGCCCGCGCCTTCCAGGGCATCGGCGGCGCGCTGCTGACGCCCGGTTCGCTCGCGCTGATCCAGGCCACCTACCGGGAGGACGACCGCTCCCGGGCGGTCGGCGCCTGGTCCGGGCTCGGCGGGGTCGCGGCGGCGGTCGGCCCGTTCGTCGGCGGCTGGCTGGTGGACGGCCCCGGCTGGCGCTGGGTCTTCCTGATCAACCTCCCGGTCGCGCTGGTCGCGGTGGCCATCGCCGTGCGCTACGTGCCGGAGACCCGGGACGAGGGCGAGACCGGCGCCTTCGACGTGGCCGGCGCCGCGCTCGCCGCCCTGGCGCTGGCCGCGCTGACATATGCGCTGGTCGACGCGCCGGTGCGCGGCGCCTCGGCGGACATCGTGGGCGCGGCGCTGGCGGCGGTGCTGATCGGGTTCCTGTTCGTGCGGCGCGAGCGGCGGGCGCCCAACCCGATGATGCCGCTCGACCTGTTCTCCTCCCGGCTGTTCAGCGCGGTCAACGTGGTCACCCTGTGCCTGTACGCGCCGCTGATGGGCGTCTTCTTCCTGCTCCCGGTGCAACTGCAGATCTCCAACGGCTACGACGCGCTCCAGGCCGGGCTGGCGATCCTGCCGATCACCGCCACGATGCTCGCGCTGTCCGCCCGGTCCGCCGCGCTGGCCCGGCGGATCGGGCCCCGGGTGCAGCTGACGGCCGGTCCGCTGATCGCCGCGGTCGGCATCCTGATGCTGTACCGGGTCGGCCCCGGCGCCTCCTACGCCAGCACGCTGCTGCCCGCGCTGCTCGTGCAGGGCCTGGGCATGGCCGCGTTCGTCGCGCCGCTGACCTCGACCGTGCTCGCCGCGGTCACCGTGGCGCGGGCCGGCATCGCCAGCGGCATCAACAACGCCGCCGCCCGGGCCGCCGGGCTGGTCGCGGTCGCCGCGCTGCCGCTGGCGGTCGGCCTGTCCGGCAGCCAGTACTCCTCCGGGCCCGACGTGCACCGCGCCTTCCGGTCCGCGGTCGTCATCTGCGCGGTGGTGATGGCGCTCGGCGGCCTGCTCGCCTGGCTCACGGTGCGCGATCCGCACGCCGTCCATCCCGGCGCGCGGCCCCGCTGCACGGTCAACTGCGGGATCGGCGGGCCGCCGCTGGAGTCCCGGTCCGGCGAGGCGCCGCCCCCGCCGCGCGCCGACCCGGCCCCGGGCCCGGCACCGGAGGGCTGACCACCGCCCCGGCAGACTGGCCGGGCAACGCACGCGACGACGAGGGGAAGACGGCATGCGGATCGCGGTCATCGACGACTACAACGACGCGGCGGCGTCGCTGGACTGCTGGGAGCGGCTGCCCGACGACGCCGAAGTGCGGTTCTTCGCCGACCACCTGGCCGACCCGGCGGCCCTCGCGGAGCGGCTCGCCGGGTTCGACGCCGTGGTGTGCACCCGGGAGCGGACGGCGTTCGACGAGCGGCTGCTCGGCGCGCTGCCCGCGCTGCGGCTGCTGGTCACCACCGGGCTGCGCAACGCGGCGATCGACCTGCCGGCCGCGGCCCGCCGGGGCGTGACGGTCTGCGGCACCCGGATGGGCACCTATCCGGCCGCCGAGCTGACCTGGGCGCTCATCCTGGAACTCGCCCGCCGGGCCGGCGCGCAGGACGCCGCGCTGCGGGCCGGCACCTGGCAGGACGGCGTCGGCACCGGGCTGCACGGCGCCACCCTCGGCGTCGTCGGGCTGGGCCGGCTCGGCCGCCGGGTCGCCGAGGTCGGAGCGGCGTTCGGCATGCGGGTCGTCGCCTGGAGCCCGCACCTGACCGCCGAGCGGGCCGCCGAGGCGGGCGTGGCGGCGGTGGGCAAGCACGAGTTGTTCGCCGGATCCGACGTGGTGACCGTCCACATGAAGCTCGCGCCGGCCACCACCGGGCTGATCGGCGCCGGGGAACTGCGCGCGATGCGCCGGACCGCGTACCTGGTCAACACCTCGCGCGGTCCGCTGGTCGACGAGGCCGCGCTGCTGACCGCGTTGGGCGAGGGCTGGATCGCCGGCGCCGGGCTCGACGTCTTCGACACCGAACCGCTGCCCGCCGCGCACCCGTTGCGCGCCGCGCCGAACACCGTGCTGACGCCGCACATCGGCTACGCCACCGCCGACAGCTTCGCGCTGTGCTACGCCGACGCCGTCGAGGCGGTCAACGCCTACCTGGCCGGCTCGCCGGTGCGGGTCATCGGCGCCGGCTGACGGCAACCGTCCCCCCACCACAGCCCGAGGAGCACCCTCCATGACACTCCGCCTGCAGACGATCAGCGCCGAACGGCACCTGGCGTTCGTGCGCACCCTGCCGTCGGCGAGCCACACCCAACTGCCGTCCTGGGGCGGGGTCAAGCCCGACTGGCGCGCGGAGAGCGTCGGCTGGACCGACCCGGCGGACGACCGGCTGGTCGGGGTGGGGCTGGTGCTCTACCGGCCGCTGCCGAAGCTGCGGCGGTATCTGGCCTACCTGCCCGAGGGACCGGTGATCGACTGGTTCGACCCGGACCTGCGGCGGTGGCTGGATCCGCTGGTGGCCCATCTGCGCGCGCAGGGCGCCTTCTCGGTGCGGATGGGGCCGCCGGTGGTCTTCAGACGCTGGGCCGCCGAGACGGTCAAGGAGGCGATCGGCGACCCGCGGGTGCGCCGGCTCGGCGACGTGCGGCCCACCTGGTCCGACCCGCGCGGCGACGAACTCATGGCCCGGCTGCGCCACCTGGGCTGGCACGCCGCCCCGGACGAGGCCGCCGGCGGCGGGTTCGCCGCCGGCCAGCCGCGCCACGTCTTCCAACTCCCGGTCGGCGGCCGCACGCTGCAGGAGATCCAGCAGGGCTTCAACCAGCAGTGGCGGCGCAACATCAAGAAGGCCGACAAGGCCGGCGTCAAGGTGGTGCCCGGCGGCTACGACGAACTGCCCGCGTTCTACCGGCTCTACGAGGAGACCGCGCAGCGCGACCGGTTCGTGCCGCGCCCGCCGGAGTACTTCCAGCGCATGTGGCGGGCGCTGTCCGCCGAGGACCCGGACCGCATGCGCCTCTACCTCGCCCAGCACGACGGCGACGTGCTGGCCGCCGCCACCGTGCTCACCGTGGGCGGCCACGCCTGGTACTCCTACGGCGCCTCCACCGGCCGCAAGCGCGAGGTCCAGCCCAACAACGCCATCCAGTGGCAGATGATCCGCGACGCCCACGCGCGCGGCGCCACCGTCTACGACTTCCGCGGCATCACCGACACCCTCGACGAGAGCGACCCGCACATCGGCCTGCTGCGCTTCAAGGTCGGCACCGGCGGCGAGGCGGCCGAGTACGTCGGCGAGTGGGACCTGCCGATCAACCGGCTGCTGCACCGCGCGCTCGGGCTCTACCTGGCCCGGCGCTGAGCCGCCCCGGCCCGCTATCCGGCCCGGTGGATGTCGCCGGTCAGGCCGGTCAGCGGCGCCCCGGTGCCGCCCCAGCGGCACCGGACGATCTCGGCGGCGATGGAGACCGCGGTCTCCTCCGGGGTGCGGGCGCCGATGTCCAGCCCGATCGGTGAGGACAGCCGCCGCAGGTCCGCCTCGCCGACGCCCTCGGCCCGCAGCCGCGCGACCCGGTCGGCGTGGGTGCGGCGGCTGCCCATCACCCCGATGTACGCGGCCGGGGTGCGCAGCGCGGCCACCAGCAGCGGCACGTCGAACTTCGGGTCGTGCGTCAGCACGCAGATGACGGTGCGCTCGTCCACCTCGGTGCCGGCCAGGTAGTCGTGCGGCCAGGCGCGCACCACCTCGTCGGCCTCCGGGAACCGTTCGCGGGTGGCGAACGCCGGCCGCGCGTCGCACACCGTCACCCGGAAGCCGAGGTAGGCGCCCATCCGGGCGGTCGCGGCGGCGTAGTCGATCGCGCCGAAGACCAGCATCCTGGCCGGCGGCGCGAAGGCCTGCGTCAGGACGGTGACCGCGTCCTCGCGGCGCTCGCCGCGCGGTCCGTACGCCCGCACCGCGGTCGCGCCGCGGGCCAGCAGCCCGGCCGCGTCCTCCCGGGCGGCGGCGTCCAGCCCCGGGTCGCCGAGCGTTCCGGCCGACTCCGCCCGGCCGGGCTCCAGGACCAGGGTGGCGCCCAGCGGGGCCGCGCCGCCGGTCACCGTGACGACGGCGACCGGATCGCCGCGCCCGACGGCCTCCAGCGCCGCGCGCAGCCGTGACCTGGCCGGCTGCCCGGCGTACGGCGCCACCAGCACGCTCAGCACGCCGCCGCAGGTCAGCCCGGCCTCGAAGGCGTCGTCGTCGCTGATCCCGTAGGTGTGCGAGCGCGCCTCGCCGTCCAGCAGCGCCTCGGCGGCGGCCTCGTAGACCGCGCCCTCGACGCAGCCGCCGGAGACGCTGCCCACCACCCGGCCGTCGTCCGCCACGGCCAGCGCCGCGCCGGGCTGCCGGGGCGCGCTGCCCACGATGCCGGTGACGGTGGCCAGCGCGAACGGGGTTCCGTCGTCGAGCCAGGCGCGCAGCTCCGGGACGATCTCACGCATGGGCGGCGCCCTCCTCGGGGTCGTTGCCAGGGATCTTCCCAGGACCCGGCCGAACATGGGCCGTCCGGGTGGTGTTCATCGGAAGATCGACAACGAGCTGCGTTGATCCCACAAATCAGACATTGCGTATAGATCATGAGCAAGGTAAGGAGATCCGTCGACCCGAAAGCGAGGCGCCGTGGCCGCCGCCCGCGTCACCACCCTGTGGACCCTGGTACGCACCGCGCTCCTGCGGGTGCTCGCCGTCCTGGGCCTCACCCGCCCCGGCACCACCCGTCCCGCCGGCGCCGCGCCGCCCGCCCCGGCCGGCCCGGCCGCTTCCGCCGCGCGGGTGCTCCCCGCCCCGCGTGCCGCGCTTCCCGCTCTGCCCGCCCGGCTCGTCCCCGCGCAGGCGAGGGCCTCGATCGCCGGGCCGCTGGAGCGGTCGCTGCCGCCCACCATCAAACAGCGCATCCACGCCGAGGCGCACGGCTCGTCCCCCTCGGTGCGCCGGGTCTGCGTCACCCTCGGCGACGGCTGCGCGCCGCCGGACGCGGACGAGTGACCCGGGCCCGCCGCCCCGCCGCGCGCAGACCTCGACGATCTCCGTGAGCGCGCGGGAGCGGCCGGGCCGGGCCGGACCGGTCGGGTCCGGAAGGTGAGGTGCTCCCGGGGGGCGAAGGGGCGAGCCGGCTGCCGGAGCGGGTGAATCTCGTCACGCCGCGCGCGGGTGTGCGCCGTTTGCGCAGGTCGGCTCCTCGTGCGCCGCTCGGGCGCCGCCATCGTGCGGTTTGGAAAATCTTGCGTACTGCAATACTTTCATCATGGAAAAGATACGCGGGAGAGCCGCAACCCCCGACGGACACCTCGGAGACTTCACCGTCCGGCCGAGGATGCTGCTGATCACCGCCTGGGCGCTGCCGGTCGGCGGCGCCGGAGCGGTGGCCGCGCTCGGCCTGCTGCGGCTGATCGGACTCGTCACCAACCTGGTCTTCTACCAGCGCTGGCGGGCCTCGATGGTGGCGCCCGGCCTGGTGCACCACCCGTGGTGGCTGGTGCTCGGGGCGCCTATCGCCGGCGGGCTGGTGATCGGCCTGATGGCGCGCTACGGCTCGGAGAAGATCCGCGGCCACGGCATGCCGGAGGCGATCGAGGCGATCCTGACCGGCGGCAGCCGGGTCGCGCCGCGGGTCGCGCTGCTCAAGCCGGTCTCCGCCGCGCTCAGCATCGGCACCGGCGGCCCGTTCGGCGCCGAGGGCCCGATCATCATGACCGGCGGCGCCATCGGCTCCATTCTCGCCCAGGGCCTGCACCTGACCGCCGACGAGCGCAAGACGCTGCTGGTCTCCGGTGCGGCGGCCGGCATGGCGGCCACCTTCAACTCGCCGATGGCGGCGGTGCTGCTCGCCGTGGAGCTGCTGCTGTTCGAGTGGCGGCCGCGCAGCTTCGTGCCGGTGGTCGGCGCGGTCGCGGTGAGCACCGTGGTGCGCGGCTTCCTGCTCGGCACCGCGCCGATCTTCCCGGTCGCGTCGGCCGGACTGCACCCCTCGGCCGGCGTGGACGCGCTGTGCGTGGTGGCCGGCCTGACCGGCGGGGCCCTCGCGGTCGCGGCGACCTGGCTGGTCTACCGGTCCGAGGACGCCTTCGCCCGGCTGCCGTTCCACTGGATGTGGTGGCCGGCGGTGGGCGGCGCGGTGATCGGCGTCGGCGGCCTGTTCGAGCCGCGCGCCCTCGGCGTCGGCTACGACGTCATCGACCAGTTGCTGACCGGCCGGGCCGGCGTCTCGCTCATCGTCGGCATCCTGGTGGTCAAGACGATCATCTGGTCGGTCTCGCTCGGCTCCGGCACCTCGGGCGGCGTACTGGCGCCGGTCTTCATGATCGGCGGTGCGCTCGGCGCGGCGGAGGGGCTGCTGTTCCCGCACGTCATCCCGGGTTTCTGGGCCATGATGGGCCTCGCCGCGGTGGTCGGCGGCGTGATGCGCTCCCCGCTGACCGGGGTGGTCTTCACCCTGGAGCTGACCCACGCCTGGGCGGCCGGGCTGCCGCTGCTGATCGCCTCCACGGCCGCGTACGCGCTGTCCGTGCTGCTGCTCAAGCGGTCGGTGCTCACCGAGAAGATCGCCCGGCGCGGGCTCCACCTGACCCGCGAGTACTCCACCGATCCGCTGGAGGCGTTCTTCGTCGAGGAGGTGATGGACCGCAACGCGGTCGTGCTGCGCGAGGACGACCCGCTCGACGCGGCCCTCAAGACCACGCTCGGCATCCGGGCGCACGCCCTCTTCCCGGTCACCGACGCCGGCGGCGACCTGTGCGGCGTCGTCGGGCGCCGGGAGCTGCTGGACGCGACCGGGGAGACCGTCGCCGACGCCACCGCGCCCGCGCCGGTGCTGCTGCGCACCGGGGACACGCTGCGCAAGGCCGCCTACGTCTTCGCGGAGCTGGGGGTCACCGAGGCGGTGGTGCTCGCCGGGGACCGGGTGGCCGGCGTGCTGTCGGTGCGGCACCTGCTGCACGCCCGGCTGCACGACCTCACCGAGGAGCACCGGCGGCAGCGGCTGCTGACCCGCCGGGTCCGCGAAATGCCGGCCCAGGAGTCAGCCGACGTATGACGCGTCGTCCGCGGTGACCGGCTCGTGCGCCGCCTCGGCGAGCGCCCGCAGGCCGGCCACCAGGCCGGAGCGCTGGTCGTGCGGCAGCCGGGAGACCAGCGCGCCGATCTCCTCGTAGCGCCGGGCCATCACCCGCTCCACCAGCCGCGCACCCGCGTCGGTCAGGCTGAGCACCACCTCGCGCCGGTTGCCCGGGTTCGCGTGCCGGTCCACCAGGCCGGCCGCGGCCATCCGGTCCACCATCCGCATCGCGGTGGACGGGTTGACGCCCAGCGCGGCGGCCAGCGCCGCCAGCTTCACCGGGCCGCGGCCCTCCAGCACCACCAGGGTCCGCAGCTGCACCAGCGTCAGCCCCGGTTCGACGTCGGCGAGCGCCTTGGCCGAGATGCCCACGAAGACCCGGGAGGCGGCCATCACCGCGCCGGTCACTTCCTTCACGGCGTCGTCCGGCGCGTCACCGGCGGTGCCCCCGCGCTCCTCGTCCATCGGCCCTTTATACCGCGCGGGCCGCTCCCGGGGGCATGCGCCGGGCGGAGATCGGCGGACCCGGGAGCGTATCCAGCTCCCGGGCCCTGAGGATGCCGCCCAATTGGTCACACCGGCACGTTGAAGAGCGGTGGATCATTGTGAGATCGACGTGTTCTGCCTTTGAACTACCTCGCCGTGAGAGGCAAGGGAGGGACTTGAACCCCCGTCCGTCGATGGCCGTCCACGCCCGGTCGATCCGGTGTTCGGCGGCGAATGCTGAGACTGGAGCGAGAGTCTGAGGTTCACGGGGACCGCCTCTGCCGGACTTGGGCCACTCCGGCGCGATGGTGCCGGAGGAGGGATTCGAACCCCCATGTGACATCCCCGAATTCAGCTTCGACATCAGTTTCAGCTTGCGCTCCATGGCGCCACCCCCCGCTCGCACGGGGGGCGTTGTGGACGGCTACCCGAAGAGGTAGCCGAAAACGGCGTCACCCACCCGGTGGTCGGTGACCTCGGTGTTGTTCGCCTCCTCGCGGGCGAACTTCACCGCCTGCTGCAGCCGCTCCACCCGGTCGGCCAGTTCGTTGACCCGCCGGGCGGGCAGCGCGCCGGAGAACTTCACGGTGGTCCAGTAGCCGATCGCGACGTCCTCGTAGTAGACCTCGACCTGGGCCGGGTGCTTCTCGGTCGCCTCGGCCTTCACGTGGTTGCGCGGCACCTTCTTGGTGCGGATGGTGCGCACCGCGTCGGTCTTCCACGCGTCGGTGGACGGGTCCGGGCTCCACGACTCGGAGGCGTCGAGCACCGGCAGCTTGCGCACGAAGGTGTGCAGGTCGGTGAGCTGCTTCTCCAGGAAGAGCAGGTACGGCACCGGGACCCCGGCGAGCAGCACGGTGCCGTCGACCACCACGTCCGCGCACGCGGTGCGGTTCGCCCAGTCCTTGGTGGCCGTCACGTCGAACAGCCGGGTGAGGGTCGCCGCGGTGGTGCGCAGCACGTCCTCCACCCGGATCTGCACCCGGGTGGACTCGGGCGGCAGCTGTTCGCCCTCCTCGTCCTTCGGCTGGTAGGAACGCGAGATGCCCGCGAGCAACGCGGGCTTCTGCACGTCCTGGTGGGCCTGGGCCAGTTCCTGGAAGGACTTGGACTTGACGCCCTTCTCGACGGCGATGATCTGGTTCAGCTTCGGCACGGGCTGAAGCTAGCAGTAGCCCTGTGGCCATCGCATCCGCATTCCGTCGCCGTCGAGCCCGGCGCCGGTCAGTCGTTGCGGGTCGCGTCGATGAGGCTCTGCGGGCGCATGTCGGTCCAGTTGGCCTCGACGTACGCCAGCGCCTCGGCGCGGCTGCTGCCGCCCTGCGCGACCCGCCAGCCGGCCGGAACGTCGCGGAACGCGGGCCACAGGGAGTGCTGGTTCTCGTCGTTGACCAGCACCAGGAAGGTGCCGTCGGCGTCGTCGAACGGGTTCGTCATGGCGGGTGTCCTTCGGGTCGGTGGAGCACGCGGCAAGCCATGGTCAATTGAACGCGGAAACCGGCCTCCCGGCGACCGGCCGGGCCGAAGGACTTTTCGGTTCACCGGTGTTCGCGGGCCCGCTCCACCGCGGCGGCCATCAGCTCCACGGTGCGCGCCTCGTCGAACAGGTCGGCCGCCGTGAACGTGACGCGGAACGTCTCCTCGACCGCCAGCAGCAGGAAGACCGCGGCCATCGAGTCGCCGCCGAGCGCGAGGAAGTCCTCGTCCACGCCCACCCGTTCGCGGCCCAGCGCGTACGCCCACAGGCCGGTGAGCGCCGCCTGGGTCGGGGTGCGCGGCCCGCCGCTGACCGCCGGGTGCCGGGCACCGGGCCGCGGGTCCTCGGGCGGCGGCGGCACGATCCGCAGCGACCGGGCCGGGAAGGAGACGCCCAGCAGCCCGGGCAGTTGGGAGCGCACCACCTTCCCGCTGCGGCTCTGCGGCAGCTCGTCGGTGACCACCACCCGCTCCGGGGCCTTGAACGGCGCCAGGTACCGCACGGTGAAGGAGCGCAGCTCCCGCTCGTCCACGGTCTGCCCCGGATGCGGCACCACGGCGGCGGCGACCCGCTCGGTGGCGCCGTCGGCCACCCCGAAGACCACCGCGCGGCCCACCGCCGGGTGGCGCAGCAGCACCTCCTCGACCTCGGACGGGGTGACCTTCTCGCCGCCGCGGTTGATCAGCTCCTTGAGCCGCCCGGTGATCACCAGCGAGCCGTCGGCGGCCAGTTCGCCCGCGTCTCCGGTGCGCAGCCAGCCGTCCACGAACGCCGCGTCGGCGTCCTTGGGCCACAGGTAGCGGGTGGCGACGTTCGCCCCGCTCACCACGATCTCGCCGCTCGCCCCCGGCCCGGTGCGGATCCGGCCCCGCGCGTCCAGCACCCCGACCCGCGAGCCGGTCGGCAGCATGCCGCGCACCGGTCCGTCCGGCGGCAGCGGCGCGCTGGCGATCTGCGAGGCCTCCGACATGCCGTACGACTCGATCAGCGGCACGCCGAACGTGCTCTCCACCTCGCGGCGCAGCCGGGCCGGCATCGGCGCCGAGCCCGACCGGGCGAACCGCAGCGCGGGCGCCCGCACCGGCCCGCCCGCCGCCCGGTCGAGCAGCGCGCGGTAGGTCAGCGGGCTCGCCGAGAACCAGGTGGGCGCCAACTCGTCCAGCAGCTTCAGGACGCGGCCGGGTTCGACGAGCGGCACGCAGGCGAACGACGAGCCGGACACCAGGGTGGTGAACAGGCCGCCCACCAGGCCCTGCACGTGGAAGAGCGGGTTGAGGTTGAGCCGGCGGTCGGCGGCGGTGAGCCGGTAGGCGCGCGCCGAGGCGGTCGCGGCGGCGAGCAGCGCGGTCATGGCCAGCGGCACGATCCGGCCCGCCGAGGTGGTGCCCGAGGTGCGCAGCAGGACCGATTCCCCGGCCACCGGGCGCGGCACCAGCCGGTCGGCGGGCAGCGTCTGCGCGGCGGCGCCCGCGACGGCGTTCAGCCGGCCGTCGTGCTCCAGCACGGTCAGCTCGCTGGTTCCCGCGGCCCGGCGCAGCCGGCCGGGCCCGGCGGCGGTCAGCACGAGCGCGGTCGGCTCCAGCACGTCGAAGAGGGCCTCGAACTCCTCCTGGGTCAGCCCCGGGTCGACCGGGCAGCACACCGCGGCGCACACCACCGCGAGCAGGGTCACCGCGCCGTCGATGTCGTTGGCCGCCGGCACCACCACCCGGTCCGCCGGCCGCACGCCCCATGACCGCAGGCGGTTGGCGCCGGCCCGCACCAGGGCGTGCAGTTCGCGGTAGGAGACCGGCGAGGAGCCGGACATCAGGAGGACTGGGGCGTCCGGGGTGGCCCTCGCGTGCGCGGCGAGCACCTCGTCCAGGTGGCTCGGTCCTTCGTCGGGTCTCGGCTCGTTCCCCCGCATTCCGCACCTCCATCGCTGCGCCGGACCGCCGGACACCTCTGGGCGGCGCGGCGTTCCGGCTCACGCCGGGTGGCGGGAGACCACGCGTCAGGACATACCTCATGGTCGTCCGGGCCACACGGCGATCCAAGGCAAGCGACCGGCAACTGGGCGCCGCGAAGTTGCCGAGCCGATTCCTGGCGGAACGGGCCCGGTGTCGCGGAGAGTTCACCACGAGCATTCGGGTCGGGGTTCGGATTCGCACGGACGCCCGCTCGAGCCGCCCGAGCTTGGCGGGCCCGCGGTGACGATCTCACCCGCGGGACCGCCGACTCCCAGCAACGACCAGGGGCCCGTGCGACACCGCGCGGGCCCCTGGCGTGTCCGCGCCGCCGGCTCGCCGGGCGGGCGAGTCCGCCGGTCCGGCGCGTCGCCGCCTTCCGGAATCACCCGCACACGCGGACGCGGCCGCACCCCGGTCGGGGTGCGGCCGCGTCCGCGTGGATCGGCAGGGGCGCGACGTCAGTTGTGACGCGCGGCCGCGCCGCGGCGGCGGACGGTGTAGAGCACGCCGCCACCGGCGACGACGAGCGCCGCCGCGAAGCCGGCGATCATGCCGCTGTCGCTGCCGCCACCGGTCTCGGCGAGCACCGAGCCCGCGGAGGACTGCGAGGGGGCGGGGGCCACGGTGGCGGGCGCGGACGAGGCCGGCGCCGGCTGGGTCGGGGTGGCCGAGGTGGACGGGGACGGCTTCTGCACGGCGCAGGTGGCGTTGCCGGTGCCCGGGTGCACGGAGGCCGTGGTGGTCTGCATGTAGCGGTTGGCGTTCACGACGACGTTCCACACGCCGTTCGCGACCCACGGCACGGTGGCCTGCTGGGTGGTGGTGCCGTGGTTGTTGCTGAAGGTGAGGGTGCCCACCTGGGTGCCGTTGGAGCCGTCGGCGTTGCGGGTGAAGATCGACACGTCGGAGGTGGTGCCCGAGCTGTCGGTGTCCGTGATGCTGATCTGGGCCATCGGCGAACCGCTGGTGATGTCGCAGCTGGCGGTGGCGCCGACGTTGAAGTCATTGATGTTGCAGGCGAGGGCGCTGCCGGCGGCGAACAGCACCGAGCCGGTTCCCAGGGCCCCGGCGACGATCAGCCCGCGCTTGGATATCACACGTTCCTCCACAGTTTGAGTCAGTGTGCGCCCGAAAGAGCCCTGTGCTGTGAGGCGTCATCCCTGACACCTCGTGGTCAACGAAGAGGCTCGGACCACTGGGAGGGTCACGGGGATCGGCGGCGCGCCACACATCGTCAATTCCCTTGCCACACAGTGTCAACTGACAGCCAAATGCGACAACCGCCCACGAGTCGCCGCTATTGGTCAGGTGATCGAGGCGGCAAGGGGGGTATTGCCGGGAATGCGGACCGGATCACGTTTTCCCTACGACTATCCGCACATTTTCTTCACGATCTTCCGCCGGCGGCCGCCGGACCGCTCGGCCGGGCCGGTTCGCCCTCCGACCAGGCGGCCTGCTTGAGCTCCATCCGGGCGGCCGGTACGCCGCCGGAGAGCGCGGCCCAGTAGGGATGGGTGGAGATCCGCACGGACAGCCGCAGCAACTCGCGCCGCAGGACCGTGGTCTGGGTGGTGTGCCGGGTGCCGGCGAGCTCGCGGTACACCGCGTACCAATCGCGCTGGGCTCCCAGGAGGTCGTCAGGGAAGGTGTGCGTCACGTAGTTATTCAATCATGTGTTCGATTTATCGCGCAGGACCTTTGCGCCGCGTGTCGCGGGCGGCGATGCTGACCGGGTGACTCCCACGGACCTGGTCAGGCTGCGCCGGGCGCGCGACGCGATGGACCGCGACTACGCGCGGCCGCTGGACGTGCCCGCGCTGGCCCGGGTCGCCTACATGTCGCCCGGCCACTTCTCGCGCCGCTTCCGCGCGGTGTTCGGCGAGACCCCCTACGGCTACCTGATGACCCGGCGGATCGAGCGGGCCAAGGCGCTGCTGCGGCGCGGCGACCTCACGGTGACCGAGGTGTGCTTCGCGGTGGGCTGCACCTCGCTCGGCTCGTTCAGCTCCCGGTTCACCGAGTTGGTCGGCGAGACGCCGAGCGCCTACCGGGCCCGCGCCCACGAGTGGAACGCCTCGGTGCCGGCCTGCTTCGCCCGGATCATGACCAGGCCGGTCAGGAGCGCGGGAGCGGCCCGGGCGGACCGGGCGGACCGGGCTTAGCGTGGCCCGCATGGACCTCAAGCTCTCGCACTGCTTCATCGCCGTCCACGACCACGACAAGGCGCTCGCCTTCTACCGCGACGTGCTGGGCATGGAGGTGCGCAACGACGTCGGCTTCGAGGGCATGCGCTGGGTCACCGTCGGCCTGCCCGCGCAGCCCGGGGTGGAGATCGTCCTGGAGCCGCCGGCCGCCGGCCCGGACGCCTCGCCCGCCGACCGCAGGGTGATGGACGAACTGCTCGCCAAGGGGATGCTGCGCGGTGTGATCTTCGCCACCGAGGACTGCGACGCCACCTTCGCACGCATCCAGGCGTCCGGCGCCGAGGTCGTCCAGGAGCCGATGGACCAGCCCTACGGCGTGCGCGACTGCGCCTTCCGCGACCCGTCGGGCAACCTGCTGCGCTTCAACCAGCCGCGCGCCCGCTGAGGCCGCCCGCCGGACCGGCACAACCACCGGGCGGCTTCGACGGTCAGACCGGGTGCCCCCGCATCCCCTCCTGACGCGTCGAGGAGAGCCGCCGGATGTCGCACCGCACCTGGAGCCGCCCGCCCGCGCCGTCCGCCGCCCGTACGGCCGCGCCGCGCAGAACGCGCTCCCGGGCGGAGGATCCCGAGCCCTGACCGCGTCCGACGTGTGCCCGCACCGTCACAGGCCGCGTACCGCCTCGCACCCGAGGCGGTACGCGGCCTGTCCGATTTTCAGCCGATTCAGAGGAAACTCATAGCCGTCCCGTGACCTTCATTTACCGAGGCCGGGAGATCCTGGAGCCATCATGGACAGCTTGACCAGCAGCCCCAGTCTGCTCCGCCCCGACGGCGCCCCGGTGCGCATCCTCGTCGTGGACGACGAACCCGACCTGACCGATGTGCTCTCCGGCGCGTTGCGGTACGAGGGCTGGGCGGTGCGCACCGCGGCCGACGGCGGCTCCGCGCTGAGCGCCGCGAAGGAGTTCCGGCCGGACGCGGTCGTGCTCGACTGGATGCTGCCCGACATCGAGGGGGTGCGGCTGCTCGGCGAGCTGCGCGCCGAGCTGGGCGATGTCTGCGTGCTGTTCCTGACCGCGCGGGACGCGGTCGAGGACCGGGTCACCGGCCTGACCGCGGGCGGCGACGACTACGTCACCAAGCCGTTCAGCCTGGACGAGGTGCTGGCCCGGCTGCGCGGCCTGCTGCGCCGGGCGGGCATGGCGCGCGAGCCGAGCGAGGACGTGCTGGCCTTCGCCGACCTGGTGATGGCGGAGGAGGCCCGGGAGGTCAGCCGCGGCGGCACCCCGCTGGAGCTGTCCCGCACCGAGTTCGAGCTGCTGCGCTACCTGATGCGCAACCCGCGCCGGGTGCTGAGCAAGGCGCAGATCCTCGACCGGGTCTGGAGCTACGACTTCGGCGGCCAGGCCCACGTCGTCGAGCTGTACATCAGCTACCTGCGCAAGAAGATCGACGCCGGCCGCACCCCGTTGATCCACACCGTGCGAGGGGTGGGGTACGTGCTCAGGGAACCCCGGTGAGGGCACTCCCGCTCCCGCACACCCTGCGCGCCAGGCTCACCACCGGCCTGGTCGTGCTGCTCGCCGCCGCCTGCCTGGCAGTCGGCGGCAGCACCGTCTTCGCCCTCGAAGGCTTCCTGGTGCGCCGGCTGGACCAGCAACTGCTGTCGGCCGGCGGCCGGTTCGCGGCCGGCCTGGAACCCGGCGGCACCGACAGCACCCGCGGCCAGGCCGACGACACCCTCGGCGTCCGGCTGCCGGCCGGCGCCCCGGTCCGGGCGGCGGTGATCCGGGACGGCGACCGGGTCGCGGTGCCGCTGACCGCCGACGACCGCCGGGTGCTCGCCGCCGTCCCGGCCGACCGCACCGGCCACCGGGTGCAGATCTCCTCGCTCGGCGCCTACCAGGTTCTGGCGGTCCGCGGCCACCACCACGACGTGCTCGTCACCGGCCTGCCGCTGCACTCGGTGATGGCCACCGTGCACCGGGTGGAGATCGTGGAGGCCGTGGTGTTCGGCGGCGCGCTGCTGGTGACCGGGGTGGCCGGCGCGCTGTGGGTGCGGCTGTCGCTGCGCCCGCTGCACCGGGTCACCAGGACCGCGGCCGGGGTGGCCGAACTGCCGCTCGCCAGCGGCCAGGTGGCGATGCCGGAGCCGGTGCCGGACACCGATCCGCGCACCGAGGTCGGCCAGGTCGGCGCCGCGTTCAACCGGATGCTCGGGCACGTGGGCGGCGCGCTGGAGCGGCGGCAGGCGAGCGAGGAGCGGCTGCGCCAGTTCGCCGCCGACGCCAGCCACGAACTGCGCACCCCGGTCGCCACCGTGCGCGGCCACGCCGAACTCGCCCTGCGCCACCCGGGACCGCTGCCGCCGAACGTGCGGCACGCGCTGGAGCGCATCGACGCCGAGTCGTGCCGGATGAGCGCCCTCGTCGACGACCTGCTGCTGCTCGCCCGGCTCGACGCGGGCCGCCCGCTGGCCCGCGAACCGGTGGATTTGACCCGGCTGGTGCTGGACGCCACCATGGACGCCCGCGCCACCGGGCCGCGCCACCGCTGGCTGCTCGACCTGCCGGAGGAGGGCGCCGTCGTCACCGGTGACGAGCACCGGCTCCACCAGGTCGCGGCCAACCTGCTCGCCAACGCCCGCACCCACACCCCGCCCGGTACCCGGGTCACCGTGCGGGTGGCCATGGCCGGCGCCTCGGCCCGGCTCACCGTCACCGACGACGGGCCCGGCATCCCGCCGCCGATCCGCTCCGAGGTCTTCGACCGCTTCGTGCGCGCCGACCACAGCCGTTCGCGGCAGGCCGGCGGCACCGGCCTCGGACTCGCCATCGTCGCGGCCGTGGTCGCCGCGCACGGCGGCACGATCGACCTCGACAGCGCCCCAGGACACACCGAGTTCCGCGTGACGCTCCCCGTCACGGAAACCGATACCGAGAGAGAGCCATGCCAGCAGTAGAACTGATCGAGCGCGAACAGACCTCCACAGCGGTGGAGCGCGGACTGATCAAGGTCCCGCAGATCACCGTCGCCTTCTGGGTCGCGAAGGTCCTCACCACGGGCATGGGCGAATCCACCTCGGACTTCCTCGCCGCCCGGCTCGGCCCGTTCCCCGCGGTCACGCTCGGCGCGGTGGTCTTCGCCGCCTCGCTGGCGCTGCAACTGCGGGTGCGCCGCTACGTCCCGTGGATCTACTGGACGGCCGTGGCGATGGTCAGCGTCTTCGGCACGATGGCCGCCGACGTCCTGCACATCGGCCTCGGCATCCCCTACACCGTCTCCAGCACCTTCTACGCGGTGCTGCTCGCGGTGATCTTCGGCGTCTGGTACGCCACCGAGCGCACCCTGTCGATCCACGGGATCCGCTCCGGGCGCCGCGAACTGTTCTACTGGGCCACGGTGCTGGCCACCTTCGCGCTGGGCACCGCCACCGGCGACCTGACCGCCAGCACCCTGAACCTGGGCTACCTGCCGTCCGGCCTGCTGTTCGCCGCCGCGATCGCGCTGCCCGCGCTGGCCCACTGGCGGCTCGGCCTCGACCCGATCCTCGCCTTCTGGATCGCCTACGTCCTGACCCGCCCGCTCGGCGCCTCGTTCGCCGACTGGGCGGCGGTCTCCCCGCTCCACCGCGGCCTGGGCTACGGCACCGGCCCGGTCAGCCTCACCCTGGCCGTGCTGATCGTCGGCGTGGTCGGCTACCTCACCGTCGCCGGGCGCCGGAAGGCGTAGCCGGACCGCTCCTCCGTCCGCGCGCCGCCGTCAGCAGACCTGCGGCGGCGGCCGCGGCGGTGACCAGGAAGGCGGCGCGGAAGGCCGCGTCGCCGGGCGCCGAGCGCAGCACCAGCGTCAGCACGGCGATGGTCAGCGCGCCGGCCAGGTACTGCGAGGTCGTCAGCAGGGCGCCGGCTGTGGCCTGGTGGGCCGGCGGCACGTCGTGGGTGCCGATGACGAACATCGACGTGTAGACCAGGCCGTGCCCCAGCCCGCTCAGCAGCAGCCCCGGCAGCAGGTCCGCGGGGTAGGAGCCGCCGGGCAGCGCGAGCGCCAGCCAGACCAGCCCGGCGGTGGCGAGCGCGAACCCGGCGCCGAGCACCGCGGGGGCCGTCCACCGCCGCAGGGCACGTCCGGCGACCACGTTGCCCGCCGTGACGGTCAGCGCCAGCGGCAGGAACGCCAGCCCGGCGCGCAGCGGCGAGTAGCCCTCGGCCGTCTGCAGCAGCAGCGTCAGCAGGTAGAACTCCGAGCCGACGCTCGCCATGTACAGCGCGGTCGCCACCGCGCCCCCGCGCAGCGACCGGGTGCGCCGCAGCACCGGCTCCACCAGCGCGTTCGCCGAACCGCGCTCGTTGCGGACGAACCAGGCGAGCGCCAAGGCCGCCACGGCCAGGCACCCGGCGGTGGCCGGCGAGCCCCAGCCCGCGGTGCCGCCGAGGGTGAGCCCGAGCACCAGGGTCAGCACGGTGACCGTGCCGAGTACCGAGGCGAGCACCGGGATCCGGGCGCCGCCGTCCGTGCCGCGGTCCGCCCGCCCGTCGATCACCGCGGCCGCGCCCACCGCGCACAGCAGCGTCAGCGGCACGTTGACCTCGAAGGTCAGCCGCCAGGAGGCGGCGGTGAGCAGCCCGCCCAGCACCGCGCCGGCCGCCAGGCCCGACGCGCCGACCGCGCCCCAGACCGACAGGGCCCGGCCGCGTTCCGGACCGGCCGGGAAGGTCGCGCCGATCAGGCCGAGCAGCGCCGGCTGCAGCAGGGCCGCGCCGAGGCCCTGCGCGGCGCGGGCGGCGAGCAGCACCGGACCGTCCGGCGCCGCGCCGCCGACCGCGCTGCTGACGCCGAACAGCACGATGGCCAGGATGAAGAGACGTTTCGCCCCGAGCCGGTCCGACAGCCGGCCGCCGACCACCAGGAAGCCGGCGAACAGCACCGCGTAGGCGCTGACCACCCACTGCGCCACCGACGGCGCGATCCGCAGGTCGGCGGCGATGCTGGGCAGCGCGACGTAGATGATCGAGTAGTCCAGCGCGATCAGGAACTGGGCCACCGACAGCACGACCAGGGTGGCGGTGCGGCGCGGCGGGCGCGGTGTGAGGGCTGCGGCGGCGGGCAGCCGGCCGGCGCTCGTCGTGCCGGAGGGTTCGCTGAGGGTCATCGCCCCATGCTGCAACCCTCACACTAGTGAGAGGGATAGCGGATTTCCGGCGGTGGTCCGACCGGTTGGCCGGGGAAGTCGTCGGTCGCCCACCGGCCGCCGTCCGGGGTGACGGCGAGGGCGGCGTGGCCGGGCAGCGCGTCGATCCAGCCGCGGGCGGCCGGGCCCATCGCGAAGGCGGCGGTGGCGTAGGCGTCGGTGGCGGTCAGGTGCCGGCCGGTGACGGTGACCGACAGCAGGCCGGCGGCGGGCGCGCCGGTGTGCGGGTCGATGATGTGCGGGCCGCGCTCGGCGGTGCCGGAGGTCGCCACGGCCAGGTCGGTGCCGGTCACGACGCCGGCCAGCGTGTCGGGGCGCAGCGGGTGCGCGATGCCGATCCGCCAGGGCAGGCCGGGCGCCGACTCGCCGCGCAGCTGGATGTCGCCGCCGCCGTTGACGCAGGTGTTGCGGGCGCCGGCCGCGTGCAGGATGTCCGAGGCCCGCTCGATCGCCCACCCCTTGACCAGTCCGGACGGGTCGAGCCGGCCGGTGGCCCGGTGGCTGAAGTAGCCGGCAGTCGTCAACCCGGCCTCGGCGCACCGGGTCAGCACCTCGGCGACCTGCGGGCCGCACCGCGCCGGCGTGGTCTCGCCGCGGTCGAGCCGGCTGATCGCGCTGTCCGGCCGGTAGGTGGAGAAGACCGCGTCGACGTGGTGCAGCCAGGCCACCGCCTCGTCCAGCGCGCGGCGCACCGCCGGGCCGGCCGGGTCGCGGACGTCGAAGGAGAAGACCGTGCCCATGACGTGCTCCACGTGCCGCAGGCCGGCCGGGCGCGGCAGGCCCGTCACCCGGTCAGGCACCGGCCCGGTCCAGCGCGTTCTGCAGCGAGTCGATGTACCCCTGGCTGGTGTAGCTCGCCCCGGACACCGCGTCGATGTGCGCGTTCTGCGCCCCCAGCGCCTCCCGGGTGAGCCGGGGCACCGCGTAGGCGGCGATGTCCCGGTCGCGGCCGGTGCCGGACGGGATCTGCAGCACCCGCACCGAGACCAGCCGCCCGGCGCGCAGCGTGGCGGCCACCTTCACCGACCCGTACGGCGTGCCGACCGAGGCGCCGGTGAAGGTGCCGTCGCGCGGTCCGCCGGTGGCGCCGGGCGCCGGGACGGGCGGCGGCGGCGCGGTGACGAGCACCGTGGCGTGGTGCGGTTTGAGCCACAGCAGCGCGAACACCCCGGCCGCGGTGGACGCGGCGGTCAGCACGGCACGGCGCACGGCGTTACCCCCAGGGGAAGTCGACGCATCGTCGAATGGCGGATATGGCGGATGGCATGTCGTATGGCGGCCGTCAGAAGGTGAACGACTCGTGGTGGACGCGGCTGCGCGGCACGCCCGCGCCGCGCAGCGCCCGGCGGGCGGCGTCCGTCATGCCGGGCGGGCCGCACAGGTAGACGTCCCGTTCCGGCAGGTCGGGCACCAGGTGCCGCAGGCCGTGCGCGGTCAGCGGCGGGCACTGCTCGTCGTCGACCGCGTAGTGCACCACCGTGCCGCGGCCGGCGGCGATCAGGTCGAGTTCGGTGCTGAGCGCCAGGTCCTCGCTCCGGCGGGCCCGGTACATCATCACCACGTCGCCCGGCAGCGTCTCGAACAGCGCCCGCAGCGGCGTCACACCCACCCCGCCGGCCAGCAGCAGCGACTTGCCGCGCCGGCCGCGCTCCGCGGTCAGGCCGCCGTACGGGCCCTCCGCCCACACCCGGGTCCCCGGCGCCACCCGGGCCAGCGCGGCGCTGTGGTCGCCGGCCGCCTTCACGGTGATCCGCAGCCCCTCCGCGGTGGCCGGCGCGGACAGCGAGTACGGGTTCGCCGCCCACCACAGCCCGGGCGCCAGGAACCGCCAGCGGAAGAACTGCCCGGCCCTGGCGTCCAGTTCGGCCAGCCGGCGGCCGGTCAGGTACACCGAGACCACCCCCGGGGCCTCCTCGCACACCCGCGCCACCCGCAGCCGGTGGCGCGCCGCCGAGCGCACCGGGGCGAGGAAGCGGAACCACACCAGCGCCGCGGCGACGCCGCCGTACAGCGCGTACCACGCCAGCCGCACCGGGCGGTGCGCCACGAAGTCCGCGCCGTCGGCCAGCTGGTGGCCGAAGATCAGGAAGAACGCCAGGTAGGTGGCGAAGTGCAGGTAGTGCCAGGTCTCGTAGCGCAGCCGCCGCCGGGCGGCCCGCGCCGAGACGACGCCGGTGGCCAGCAGCAGCAGGAACCCGGCGGTGCCCCTGAGCAGGTCCGGGTAGTCGAACACCAGCGTCTCGGCCTGGTCCACCACGCCGGTGTGCGCGCCGACCGCGTACCCCCACACGATCAGCGTCACGTGCGCCACCGCCAGCGAGACGGTGCAGCGCCCGCCCATCGCGTGCCAGCGCGCCAGCCGGTCGGTCGCCACGTAGCGGTCCACCAGCGGGATCCGGGCCATCAGCGCCAGCAGCGCCGCGCACCCGAACCCCGCCAGCAGCCCGGTGATCCGGCCTGCGCCGGTCAGCCACCCCGCGGCCCCCACGACCGACGGGGTGTCCGCCCACCACAGCCCGAGCACCCCCGCGACCCCGGCCCCGACGGCCAGCCGCACTTCCCATGTCACGGCCGGCCCGGTCACCCCCGGCCGGGCGAAGCCACTCCCCAACTGCGACGACATGCCTCGCAGCCTCACAGGAACGCCTCTGAGTTGCCTCTGAGCGCCCGGTCCGCGCACCGCATCCGGAACCGCGGGGCCGCCGCACCGAGTTCGGCCGGCGCCCGATTCGCCCGGTGTCCACCGCCCGGCGGCCGCCCGGAGTTGCGGATCGATAACGAAGCCTCCATCGATCCTCCACTTTTCCTTCACTGGGTATCCAATCATCTTCAACAAAACGCTCTGGGGGGAGCCACCGTGGACGGTTCGACAGGCGCGGGTGCGGACGAACGTGCCGCCTCGGTCACGCACTTGACGCTTCGGAGGAGAAACACCGTGAACTTCAAGCTCATCGGGGGGATTTCGGCCGCCGCCGTGGTGGCCGGACTCTCGTTGGCCGTGGTGCCCAGCGCCCAGGCCGACACCACCGTCACCCTGCGCAGCGGTGACTTCGTGTCCTACCTGCAGGACGTCGAGTCCCAGGGCCACGTGCAGTTCGCCGACGACGGGCTGTCCGTGGTCACCGACGCCTTCACCCCGGCGACGGCCGGCCAGTCGAAGGCCGCCGACGACTGGGCGACCGACACCCCGCTCGCGGCCGCCGGCGAACCCACCCTCGACTGGTCGGGCACCGACACCAAGCCCGGCATCAACCTGTACGTGGACCTGGACGGCGACAGCGGCACGAGCCTGTACAACAACCAGCTCCCGGACGGCGCCGACGCGATCCTGGTCGGCGAGAGCGTCTACAACGACGACGGCACGCCCGACTGGTGGGCCACCAACTCCTCGGTGCTCACCGCCGGAGCGCCGCTCACCACCGGCGGCAGCGGCTCCGGCCGGCACGGCACGCTCGACGGCTGGCGCGCCCTCTACCCGAACGCCAAGGTGGTCGCCGAGGGCTTCTCACTCGGCTCCGGCGCCCGCGGCTCCGGCGTCATCTCCGACGAGACGCTCGGCGACACCACCTACCGCTTCACCGACAAGGACGCGGTCGTGCCGATCGCCCCGGTCACCGACGCGCCGGCCGGCGTCAAGGTCACCGCGACGACCTCGACCTCGGTGACGCTCTCCTACGGCTCGGTGTCCGGCGCGGTCTACTACCGCGGCTACCGCTCCGGGGCGGCCACCAACGTCAGCTCCAGCAGCACCGGCACGATGCTCATCGCCGGCCTGCAGCCCAACACGACCTACCAGTTCTGGGTCGCGGGCGTGGACGGCAACGGGGCGTACGGGCCGGGTTCGGCCAAGGCCACCGCGAGGACCGCCACGGTCACCCTCGCCAAGCCCACCGGCCTGAAGGTCACCTCCGCCACCGGCAGCACGCTGGCGGTGGCCGCCAACCCGGTGGCCCACGCGGACCACTACCTCTGGTACGTCGACGGCATCGCGCACGGTAGCTCCGACGGTCCGGCGTACACCATCCGCGGCCTGCGGTCCGGCACCTCCTACAAGCTCTCGGTCGCCGCGGACACCGTCACCACCGCGCCCGGCCCGCAGTCCTCGCAGCTCACCGCGAAGACCCGCTGACCCCTTCCGCGGCCCGCCGGACCCCGCACTTCCTCCGGGGTCCGGCGGGCTTCGCCGTGCGCCGCTCAGGACGCCCGGTCCGCGCTCTCCAGCCGCTCCTTCGGGCGGAAGACCGCCAGGTAGCCGAGCCCGGCGGCGGCGACCACCGCGACCGACAGCGGCACCAGCCAGCGCTCGAAGAAGCCGGTGCCGTCGGGCGGCGTCTTGATCGACAGCACCACGATCGCGGTGAGGCCGTAGGCGAGCGCCGCGAGGTTCACCGGCAGCCCCCAGCGGCCCAGCCGGAACGCGCCGGCCGGCCGCCAGCCGCGCGCCCGGCCGATCAGCGAGGCGAGCACCACCGACTGGAAGCCGACGTAGATGCCGACCACCGAGAAGGTGATGATCCGGGTGACCGTCGCCGACGGCAGGAAGGCGAGCGCGGCGGGTATCACCGCGGTGACCGCGGTCGCGGCCGGCGGCATGTGGAACGTCGGGTGCAGCCGGGCCAGCCGCCGGGCGCCGACGATCACCCCGTCGCGCGCGTAGGAGTAGACGAGCCGGGTGGCCGCGGCCTGGATGGCCAGCGTGCAGGAGACGAACCCGATCACGATGAGGGCCAGCGCGAACTTCGCGCCCACGCTGCCCAGCGCGTCGGCCAGCACCGCGCCGAGCGGGTCGGCCACCTTGCCGCTGACCACCGCGCCGAAGTCCGGCACCGCCAGGATCAGACCCAGTGTCAGCACGACGGTGGCGACCGCGCCGACCGCCAGCGTCATGCCCATCGCCCGCGGCACCTTGCGCGAGGGGTCCTTGACCTCCTCGGCGATGTCGCCGCACGCCTCGAAGCCGTAGAAGATCCAGACCGCGAACAGGCAGGAGGCCAGGAACGCACCGAGGTAGCCGCCGGACGCGCCGGCGCCCGCGGTGTGCAGGACCACGCCCGGTCCGTGCCGGTGGTGGAAGGCGAGCAGGTAGGTGCCGAGCCCCAGCGTGCCGACCACCTCGGCGGCCACCCCGATGTTCGCCGCGAACGCCAGCCGCCGCACCCCCAGCAGGTTCACCGCCGCGCACGCCAGGATCACCACCACCGACGTCGCCACCGTGGTGCGGTGGTCGACCGGGTAGCCGAACAGCGGCCCGGCGTAGGTGGCGATCGGGTACGCGACCGAGGCGACCGTCACCAGCAGCGCCCAGGTGTACATCCACCCCGACATCCACGCGTAGCGCGGGCCCACCAGCCGCTTCGCCCACTGGTAGATGCCGCCGGCCAGCGGGTACTGGGAGGCGACCTCGGCGAACGTCAGCAGCACCAGGCCCTGTCCGACCAGCACCACCGGGATCGTCCAGAAGAACGCCGGGCCGCCGGTGGCCAGCCCGTAGTCGAACACCGAGTACACCCCGACCAGCGGGGAGAGGTAGGTGAACCCGACGGCGAAGTTCGACCACAGGCCGAGTGCGCGGGTCAGCCGTTGCGTGTAGCCGAGCGCGGCCAACTGCGCGGTGTCCGCGCCGGCCTGGTCGGGGGGCGGAGTCTGGTTCTCCGACGGGGCGAGCGACATCCGGGGGCCTTTCACCGTGGGGACGATGACGTGCCCATGCCCGGAGGGTGCGAACCCGCAAACCCGCGGTCGGTCCCCGGTCAGCCGCGCAGACAACCCCGCGGGTCAATGCGCCTGGTCCGTGCTCCACTCCACGACCAGGGTGGTGCCGCACGGGTGGCGCCGGCCCACCGCGGGCCGCAGGCCGGTGAAGGCCGCCGCCGGGCATAAACTGCCGCGGCGTCACGGCGCCGGGCCGGCCGCCCGGTCCGGGGATATCCGGCCGGTGCCGGGGCAGGCGCGGCATGAGGGTGGGAGGCGGGAATGGCTGAAGCGGTGAGGGGGCGCGGGGTGACCCAGCGGACCGGGATCCGGTGGTGGGCGGCGCTGCGGCGCACCCCCGCGACGGCGTGGAACGACGACATCACCGACTGGGCGGCGGCGCTGACCTACTACGCGGTCCTCGCGCTCTTCCCGGTCCTGCTGGTGACGCTCTCGGTGCTCGGCCTGTCGATGCCGACCGCCGCGCCGGACGTCATCGACCACGTGACGAGCATCGTGCCGCCGCAGTCGCGCGGCGTGCTGGGCAAGACGCTGCGCGAGACGGCGCACCAACCCACCGCGGCCTGGCTGCTGGTGGTGCTCGGCGGGCTGAGCGCGCTGTGGTTCGGCTCCAGCTACCTGGCGGTCTTCCGCCGCGCGATGCACGCGATACACCGGGAGAGCTCGCACCGCCCGGTCTGGCGGACCGCGCCGCGCATCATCATCACCGCGGTGGTGGTGATCGTCCTGCTGCTGGCGAGCAGCATCGCCCTGCTGCTGACCGGCGACCTGTCGCGGCAGTTGGGCCACGCGATGAACCTGGACACCGCCGTGCTGACCGCCTGGGCCGCGCTGCGCTGGCTCGCGCTGGCGGTCATCACCGGCGTGCTGATCCTGATCCTCTACCGCTCCGGCCCGGCCCGCGCCCGGCCGGTCCGCCGGATGGCGCCGGGCGGCGCGCTCGCCGTCGTGCTGCTGCTGGCGGTCTCGCTGGGCTTCACCGAGTACGTCTCGCACGTCAGCACCTACCGCCGGCTGTACGGCTCGCTGGCCGGCGTGGTCGTCTTCCTGGTCTGGCTGTGGCTGTCCAACCTCGCGCTGCTGCTCGGCGCGCTGTTCAACGTCGAGTTGACCCGCGCGGCGGCCGGGCCGGCCGGCCCGGCCAACGCGGCCGCCGCGGCCGGCGGCACCGCGGGAGCCAAGGGAGCCGCGCCGGGCCCGGCCGAGGGCTGACGCCGCCCGGTCCCGGCAACCGGCGTCACAGGTCGGCCCGTTCGCCCGGCGCCAGCAGCACGAGCCGGTCGGCGAGTCCGGCGGCGGCGAAGGCGGCGGCCAGCGCCTCGCCGCCCTCGGTGAAGTGCCGCCAGCCGTCGAAGTGGACCGGCACGACCCGCCGGGCGGCCAGGATCGCGGCGGCCCGCGCGGTCTGCGCGCTGTCGAGGGTGAGCAGCGCGCCGCCGAACGCGCCGGGCCGGGCCGCGCCGGCGAACAGGACCGCGGTGTCCACCGGGCCGCACCGGTCGGCCACTTCGCGCACCAGGTCCAGCGAGGCGTTGTCGCCGCTGACGTAGACGGTCGGCAGGCCGGGCCCGGTCAGCACGAAGCCGGTGACCTCGCCGGTGACCGGCTCGCAGCCCTCGGGGCCGTGCCGGGCCGGCACCGCGGTGACCCGCAGCGCGCCGCCGTCCGGGCGGGGCAGGTCGAGGCGGGTCCACGGCGCCAGCGCGCGCGCCGGGCCGCCGAGCCGGGCCGCGCCGGCCGCCGTGGTGAGCACCAGCCGCGCCCGGCGGGCGAACCGCCGCCCGGAGTCGTCGAGGTTGTCCTGGTGCTGGTCGTGCGAGAGCAGCACCGCGTCCACGTCGCCGAGGTCGCCGGGGCCGGCCGCCGGGTGCGCGGTCTTGGTCAGCAGCGCGCCGGACGGGCTGCGGTACAGGCCGGGCGGGTCGAACGTCGGGTCGGTGACCAGCCGCAGCCCGCCGATCTCCAGCACGGCGGTCGGCCCGCCGACGGCGCGGACGGCGAGGCCGGCCCCGCGGCGGGCCGCGGTGCCTGTGGCGGGACGAGCGGCGGCGCGGGCGGCGGTCGGACCGGACTCCATGGCAACTCCTCACGGTATTCCTGCTGTTCAGCGTGAGAAGCACGGTAGGCGATTCTCACGGGAAAAGACAGCGATTACCATGAGGAGGGTGAACGTCGCCGAACGCCAGGCGCCCGGAGAGGACCGCTCCCGCGCGCTCGCCCTGGTCAACACCCGCGTCAGCCCGCCCGGCGGACCCCGCGACGACCTCGCCGACCCCGCCGCCGCGCGCGACTGGCTGGCCGGAGCCGGGCTGCTCGGCCCGGACGCCGCCGAGCCGCTCGACGCCGCCCAGGCCGCCCGCCTGCGCGCCTTCCGCGAGTCCGTCCGCGCCCTGCTCGCCGCCCGCGCCGCCGGCCACCCCGCCGCCCCGCCCGACCTCGCCGCCGTCAACGGGGAGTTGGCCGCCCCGGCGCTGGTCTGGGACGCCGACGGGCCACGCCGCGTGCAGCGGAGCACGGGCGGGCCGGTGGACCGCGCGCTGTCCGCGCTGGCCGCCGACACCCTCGACCTGCTCACCGGCCCGGACGCGCCGCTGCTCACCGCCTGCCGGGCGCACGGCTGCGTCCGGCTGTTCCTGCGCACCCACGCCGCCCGCCACTGGTGCTCCACCCGCTGCGGCGACCGGGTCCGCGCCGCCCGGCACTACGCCCGCCGGCGCGAGGGGTCATGACCGGTCAGGCCCGCGGCGGCGCGCTGCCGCGACGCGGCGTCAGGGCGGCCAGCGTCGCGGCGGCCAGGGCGGCGACCGCGAGCAGCAGGACGCCCGGCGGCGCGAGCGGGGCGAGGGCGGCGAGCAGGAACGGCAGCGCGAAGCCGAGGTAGGACAGCGCCTGGTACCCCGCGGTGAGCGCGGCCAGCGACCGTGGCGGCGCGAGCCGCTGCACGGCCAGCAGACCGCACACCTGGCAGCAGCCGTATCCCGCGCCGAGCACCAGCGAGGCGAGGACCACGAGCGGCGGCGAGAGCGTCGCGGCGGCCCCCGCGGCGACCAGCAGGCCGGCGACCACCAGCCCCATCGACGCGCCCTGCAGCCGCCGGGTCCCCGGCCGGTCGATCCGCCGGGCCGCCGGCTGCACCGCGATCCCGGCCAGCGCGGTCAGCGAGGTGACCGCGGCGGTGAAGCCCAGCGCCGCGCCGCCCAGCCGCTGCCCGACCAGCCCGGGCAGGTACGCCAGCGCGATCGAGGCCGAGCCGAACACCCACGGCGCCAGCGGCACCACGACCGCGCGGAACCGCGCCCGGTGCGGCGCGGACAGCGGCGCCCGCCGGATCCCGCGGGCCGGCCGCCCGGCGCCGTCCGGCGAGGCCGCCCGGGTCTCCGGCACGCCTCGCACCAGCGCCAGCGCCAGCGCGGTCAGCGCCAGATGCGGCAGGTACGGCACCACCGTCGGGGCCGGCGCCCACTGCGCGAGCAGCCCGGCGACCAGCGGACCGCCGCCGAAGCCGACCGTCATGGCCACCGTCACCCGGCGCGGCCCGGGATCCTGGCCGCCCGGCGCAGTGGTGGACAGCTCCTTGATCCACGCCGCCCCCGAGCCGAACGCCGCGCCGCTGGCCACCCCGGCGAGCAGTCTGCCGGCGAACAGCCACCCCACCGCGTCGCCGCCCGCCACCAGCGCGGCGCCGGCCAGCAGCGACACGAGCAGCGCCGCGACCATCACCCGGCGGCGCCCGAAGCGGTCGGACAGCGTCCCGCACAGCAGCAGGCTGGGGATGAGCCCGAGCGCGTACAGCCCGAAGGTGGCCTCGACGGTCGCCTCCGACAGGCCGAGCGCGCCGCGGTAGACCAGCAGCAGCGGCGCGAACTGGTTGGCCCCCCAGCCGACCGCGGCCACCGCGAGGCCGGCCCGCAGCCACGCCGGGCGCCCGCCGCCCGCCGCCGCGGGGCCGGCCGGGACCTGCGGGATCGGACCGGTGGTCGTCACGCGTTGCGTCATGCCGTCCATGCTCGGCGGCCCGGCGGACGGCCGCGAGTGGCCGGAACGACAACATGTGTACAGTTACGGACATGCCCACTGTCGCGCTCGCGGTCACCGAGGGCGTGCCGATCTTCGAGGTCGCCGCGCCCTGCGAGGTCTTCGGCGCCGCCCGCGCCGACCTGGCCGACCCCTGGTACGAGCTGACCGTGTGCGCGCCGGCCGGCGTGCGGTTCGGCGGCTGGTTCCGCACCGACACCCCGCACGGCCTGGACGCGCTCGCCGCCGCGGACACCGTGATCGTCCCGGCCTGCCACCGGGTGGACGAGGATCCGCCGGCCGAGCTGGTCGAGGCGGTGCGCGCCGCGTACGAGGCCGGCGCCCGCGTCGCGTCGATCTGCACCGGCGCGTTCGTGCTGGCCGCCGCCGGCCTGCTGGACGGCCGCCGCGCCACCACCCACTGGCTGCACGCGGACCGGCTGGCCCGGCGCCACCCCGCGGTCCGGGTGGAGCCCGACGTGCTCTACATCGACGAGGGCGCCATCCTCACCTCGGCCGGCACGGTCGCCGGCATCGACCTGTGCCTGCACATCGTGCGCACCGACTACGGCGCCGCCGTCGCCAACGCGTTGGCCCGCCGGCTGGTCACCCCGCCCCACCGGCCGGGCGGGCAGGCGCAGTTCATCCACCGGCCGGTCCCGGACCGCGACCGCGGCGGCCTGGCCGAGCTGCTGGCCTGGACGCTCGAACACCTCGACGAGCCGCTGACCGTCGCCGACCTCGCCGACCGGGCCCACATGAGCCCGCGCAACCTCGGCCGGCACTTCACCGCCGCCACCGGCACCACCCCGCTGCAGTGGCTGCTGGTCCAACGGGTGCGCCGCGCCCAGGAGTTGCTGGAATCCACCGACCTGCCCCTCGACCGGATCGCCGACCGCACCGGCCTGCGCACCGCCGCCACCCTGCGCCGCCACTTCCACCGCGTCACCGGCGTCCCGCCCGACACCTACCGGCGCACCTTCCACCGGCCGCTGTCCTGATCCGCGGCCCAGGCCCGGAGGGCTTCGGCGGTCTCCGGGTCGGCGGGCAGGAAGGTCTCCACCGCCAACTCGGAGACGGTCACGTCCATCGGCGTGTTGAACGTGGCGGCCGTCGAGACGAACGACAGCTCCCGGCCGGCCACCTCGATCCGCAGCGCCAGCGCGTACACCGCCCCACTGACCGGCTCGTCCGGTGCCCGGTGGTCCGCGGGCACCGGGTAGCCGGCCACCTCGTCGTGGAGCGCGCGCAGCCCGGGCGCCGGGCGCAGCGCCAACTGCCGCTCCATCCGCCCCAGCAGATGCGCCCGCCACTGCGGGAGGTTGCGGATGCGCGGCGCGAGCCCGCGCGGGTGCAGCGTCAGGCGCATCGCGTTCATCGGCGCGCGCAGCAGCCGCTCGTCCACGCCGTCCAGCAGCGCGCGCACCCCGTCGTTGGCCGCCACCACGTCGTAGACGCCGTCCATGATCAGCGCCGGGTTGGGCTCGTAGGCCCGCAGCAGCCGGTCGAGGCCGTCGCGCAGGGCGTCCATCGCCGGGTCGTCGAACGGCGTCTCGGGGTAGGCCGGCGCGTAGCCCGCCGAGACCAGCAGCGCGTTGCGCTCGCGCACCGGCACGTCCAGCTGTTCGGCGAGCCGGAGCACCATCGACCGGCTCGGCCGGGAACGGCCGGTCTCGATGAAGCTGATGTGCCGCGCGGAGCTGTCCGCCCTGATCGCCAGCTCCAACTGGCTGATCCGGCGCCGGGTCCGCCAGTCGCGCAGCAGCGGTCCCACGGTCGGCTCGCGCTCGGCCGCACCGGCCCGGACGGTCGTCATGCCCCGACGGTAGCCGGTGCCGAGGCGTTCGCAGGGCGCCCGGAAACTCCGGCCGTCCGCGCCGGGCCGGCGGTTATCCTCGAACCGTCACACCGGTGTGAGCGTGGGGGTGGGCGGATGCGGATAGGCGAGCTGGCCGAGCGCACCGGCACCCCGCGGCGGCTGCTGCGGTACTACGAGGAGCAGGGGCTGATCGTCCCGGACCGCTCCCCGAACGGCTACCGCCGGTACGAGGAGTCGCTGGTGGACCGGGTGCTGCAGATCCGGGGCCTGCTGGACGCCGGACTGCCGACCCGGATCATCCGGCAGATCCTGCCCTGCCTCGACCAGCCCCGCGCCATCTACCTCTCCGACGCCACCCCGGACGTCATCGCCACCCTGGAGCACGAACGCGACCGGATGACCCAGCGCATCCGCTGCCTGACCCGCAACCGCGACGCCATCGCCGCCTACCTCGCCGCCCTGCGCGCCGAGCCGCCGGCGCCGCGGTGACGCCCGGCGGCCGGGTCGGCCAGGTCGGCCGGTCAGCCGGACCGGCGGTCGCCGGCTGACGGGAGGCGGGTGGCGATGCCGGCGATGAGGAAGGCGAGGCTCAGCTCGAACTGCTCGTCCATGGTCGCGCCGGACGGCGCGGCCATCCACTCGGTGAGCAGCCGGTGGCCGCCCTCGGCGGCCAGGCCGGCCGCGGCGGCCACCGCCTCGCCGAGCTGCCGCTCGGTGTGCAGGCCGTACCGGTGGCGCATGGCCAGCTCCTCCGCCTCCTGTTGCGCGCTGCCGAGGACGTGCCGGTCCAGCAGCGCCGCGTAGGTCATCGCCTCGCCGACCGTGGCGCCCTGCCCGACCAGCACCCGCAGCAGGAACTCGGTGCGGCGCATCATGTGCGGGCCCAACGGCGGCCGGGTGGGAGCCAGTTGGGCGTACCACAGGTGCCGTTTGACCATCGCCCAGCTCTCGGTGGCCACCGCGCGCAGGTCGGCCCGCCAGTCGTCGCCCGGCTCGTCGGGCAGCGGGATCTCCGCCGTGGCGCCGTCCAGCATCAGGTCGACCAGGCCGTCCTTGCTGAGCACGTAGCGGTACAGCGCCATCGGCGTGTACGGCCCGAGGCGGTGGGCGACCGCGGCCATGGTGAGCGCCCGCGCGCCGCCCTCGTCCGCGAGCGCGATCGCGGCCCGCACGATGTCGTCGCGCTCCAGCGGGCTGTTGCGCCGCCGGGGAGCCGGTGAGGTCCAGATCAGGGGCGCCGCTGAGCTGCCCGGATTCTCGTTCACCCCGTGAGTTTATCGAAGCAAGCTAAGATATATGACATATACGCAAGAGCACGCCGAACCGAGGGAGACCGCATGAGCCCGCACCCCGCCCCGCCCGGGATCCGGCTGGGCATCGTCAGGGGGATCAGCTACGGCCTGTTCGGGCCGCCGGACGGCTTCGTCCCCGCGATCCGCCGGCTCGGCGGCACGCTGGCCCGCGTGTACGTCCACTGGGGCCAGGTCGAGCCCGAGCCGGGCCGCTACGACTGGACGGCGGTGGACGCGATCCTCGGGCAGCTCGACCCGGCCGCCGAGACCTGGGTGACGGTGTGTTCGAGCTCCCCGTGGGCCACCCGGCACCCCACCGGCTTCCTGCCCTCCTCGCCGGCGAACGACCCGCGGCGCTACGAGCGGTTCGTCACCGACCTGGTCGCCCGCTGCCGCGGCCGGATCGACTACTGGCAGTGCGACAACGAGCCGAGCAACACCGGCCTGCTGTGGGACGGCAACGCGCCGGAGTACGTGGCCCAGCTCACCGCCTTCCACCGCTGCGTGCGCGCCGCGGACCCGGACGCGCGGGTGGTGCTCGGCGGCTGCGGCTACGACGTGCTCGGCGGCCCGGACGACGGCGAGGCGCGGCGGTTCTTCGAGTACGTCGTCGCGCACGGCCGCGACGCCTTCGACCTGTTCTCGGTCAACCTGTACGGCGATCCGCACGCGGTGCCCGAGCAGGTGGAGTCGGTGCGCGCGATGATGCGCCGGCACGGCTACCAGCGGCCGGTGGTGGCGGGGGAGTACAACGGGCCCACGCTCTTCGAGTTCCCGGCGGCCCAGGCCGGGTTCGAGCGGGCGATGACCGCGGCGTTCACGGCGGCGGCCGGCCCGGACGCCCCCGCCGAGCCGCCGGACCGCGCGACCATGCGGGCGCTGTACGCCGCCGCGGACCGGCTCCCGCCGCAGCTCGGGATGTTCCTGGAGGACTGCCCGCCGCCGCTCGCCGACAAGCGCGACCGGCTCAACCGCCGGCAGTTGGTGGTGCGCAACCTGCTGGCGCTGGCCGCCGGCGTGACCCGGACGGCGTGCTGGAACCTGGCGCCGGAGATCCCCGGCTACCGCGACCGCCTCAACATGATGGGATTCCTTTTCGGCAAGCTGGCGTTGACGGAGTACGACGACGACCGTGAACTGACGGTACGTCACCCTGCCGCCGACACCTTCGCGTTGCTGGCCGGGTTCCTGGCGGGCGTCTCGGCGGTCCGGCGGATCGACGTCGAGGGCCGGCCCGAGCTGTACGCGTTCGAGGTGGTGCGCGACGGGGACCGCGGGCCGCTGCACGTCCTGTGGGCCCGCGCGGACGGCTTCGACGGCGAGGACGCGCCCGCCACGCCGCTCGACTGGCCGTGGCCGCCGGCCACCGTCCGGGCCGTCGACGCCTTCGGGGCCCGGGTCCCGGTCGAACGGGACGGCGACGGGTTGCGTATCCCGTTGTCGGTGACGCCGCTGTTCCTCACCACCGATCCGCCGGCCCGACCGGGCCTGCGGTCACCCGAAGGAGACGCACGATGCGCTACACCCGATTGGGCACCTCCGGACTCGTCATCTCCCGCATCGGGCTCGGCATGATGAGCTACGGCGACACCAGCCGGCGTGCCTGGCACCTGACCGAGCAGGAGGCCGAGCCGATCGTGCGGCAGGCGGTGGAGGCCGGCGTCACCCTGTTCGACACCGCCGACATCTACGACCGCGGCGCCAGCGAGGAGGTCACCGGGCGGCTGCTCGCGCGGCTGTTCACCGACCGGGACGACTACGTGCTGGCCACCAAGGTCTACTACCCGATGAGCGACCGGCCCGGCGACCGCGGCCTGTCGCGCAAGCACATCCTCGCCTCGGTGGACGCCTCGCTGCGCCGGCTGGGCACCGACCACATCGACCTCTACCAGATCCACCGCTGGGACCACGAGACGCCGGTCGAGGAGACGATGGAGGCGCTGGACGCGGTGGTGCGGGCCGGCAAGGTCCGCTACCTCGGCGCGTCGAGCATGTACGCCTGGCAGTTCGCCAAGGCGCAGCACACCGCCGGGCTGGCCGGCACCACCCGCTTCACGGCGATGCAGAACCACTACAACCTCGTCTACCGCGAGGAGGAGCGGGAGATGATCCCGTTCTGCCGCGACCAGGGGATCGGCGTCCTGCCCTACAGTCCGCTCGCCCGCGGCCTGCTCGCCGGCGGCCGGGACCGTGGCGGCGAGCGCACCACCACCCGCGGCTCCAGCGACCCGGCGGCCGACACCCTCTACACCGACGCGGACTTCGACGTCGTCGACGCGGTGCGGGCGGTGGCGGCCGAACTCGCCCTGCCCCCGGCGCGGATCGCGCTCGCCTGGCTGCTGGGCCGGGACGGCGTCAGCGCCCCCATCGTCGGCGCGACCCGGCTCGACCACCTGCGCGACGCCGTCGCCGCGCTCGACGTCCCGCTCACCGCGGCCCAGACGGAACGGCTGGAAGCCCCCTACCGCCCGCACGCGGTGACCGGTCCCGAGTAGCCGCTCGCGGATGACCAGCGATTACCGGGCCGATTGACCGTCCGCGCGCCCGGCCGGAATTTCGGCCGGCCCGCGACCGGAATACGCCTGCGGTGATTCGGCCGAACGGCACGGTATGCCCAGCCGTCCGGCCGGAATCGCGCGGCAATTCCCGTTCGCTACCCGGTCACTTCCCCTTGCCGGCGGATTGGTAGATGACGCTGCCGTCGGCCGCGGTGATCTTCACTCCCTTGATCGCCGTTTCACTGGTCAGCGTCTCGCTGAAGCCCTCGTCCACCGGCTTCAGCGCCGCCTTCGCCTTGGCGTCGCCCGGCCGCGCGTTGGTCTCCAGCACGAGGTAGCAGGAGTCGTCCGAGGTCAGTTTCGTGATCTGCACCGACGGGTCGCTGTCGCCGAGCGTCTTGTTCAGCTCGTTCTTCTCGGAGGTCAGCTGGCTCGTCACGGTCTTGACCATGGCGGCGTTGCACCCGGTGTCCGCGGCACCCGGGTCGGCGGTCGGGCTGGCGGTGGTCGGGGTGGCGGACGGCGTCGACGAGGCGGAGGTGTCCGACGAGGACGAGCAGCCGACCGCTCCGGCACCCAGACAGAGAATGGCCGCCGCGACGGCGAGGCGCCTGTTCACAAGATCTCCTCAATTACCCATGGACATACGGATTTCAAAGCCGAGAGGTTTTGTCACGGCAGGCCGGTGACAACCGCCGGCACAGCCGAGAAGAGTTGGAACAGCCCCCGTGACGCGAACCAGGACTCTATCAACACGGCGAGTCCGTGACACCGGTGTTCTGTGCCGATACGGTAACCGGTCCACGTGTCCCGATCACCGCCGATCCGCGCCGCGCATTGCCCTCCCACGCTCTTCCGCCGGGGTTATCCGGTATTTCCGGCCGGCCGCTCCACGCGTTCCGCGGCATTCCGGCCGACCGGAATGCGGCGCGGACCGGCCGCCCGTCAGGCCACGCCGAGGAAGCGCAGCACGGCGAGCACCCGGCGGTGGTCCGCGTCGGCCCGCGGCAGGTCGAGCTTGGCGAAGACGCCGCTGATGTGCTTGGCCACCGCGCGTGCCCGACCACGTTGGCCAGCGCCTCGGCGACCACGAAGCAGTCGGCGACGGCCGCACCGCGAGATCCACCCGCGCACCGGCAGCGGGGCCCGGGCGGCGATCCCGGACAGCGCGCCGCCGCAGCCCAGCAGCGGCCCGGCCAGCAGGTGGTAGCGCAACTGCCGGCGTCCGGCCGGCGACCGCAGCCACCCCGGCAGCTCCCGCGGCCCCGGCCGCAGCGCCCCGGCCGGCCGCGGGATCCGCACCCGACCCGGAAGCGCGCCCCCTGCGCCTCGGTCAGCAGCGGCGCGGCGAGCACCACGACGGCCGCCGGCGCCAGCACCGCCGGCGTGATCCACCCGATGGTCACCGGCACGAAGTAGATCCACGGCAGCGCGAGCACCAGCGCCACCGCGAGCTGGATCAGCGTCCCGGTGGCCATGAACGCCGCGTTCCGGCCGGCGCGTCGCAGCGCGCGCCGCACAACCCGCCGTCCGCGGGCGGTGATTCCCATGACGCGGACGGTAAAGGGCCGGGCGCGGCAGGACCATGACGTTCTTGTCCGTATCAGGGGTGGAGCTGGTGCCACCCCGGAACGGATATCCGGGTGACTGACACCGAACCACTCCGCGCCGAAAACTGATGGACGTGCCGAACCGATCCGCGGAACAGGAGCCCGAGTTGACCACCACGACGCGACACACACCGCCGTCGCACGCCCCGGCCGCGGCCCCGGCGGGGGAGGCGGGACCCGCGGACCGCAGACCCGCGGACCCGGGCGCGGCGGCGTTTCGCGCGGCAGGGCCGGGCGCCGGGCGGGCGCCGGACCGCACCGGCCGCGCCCCCGCGCCCGGGCCCGCCGCCGACCCGCCCGCCGTCCGCCCGCCCGCCGTCCACCGGCTGCTCGGGCGGGTCCTGGTCGGCTGCGGACTCGCCCTGCTGCCCTGGCTGTTCGTGCTCGCGGCCGACCTGCCGGCCACCGCCACCGCCGCGCACTGGCCGCTCGCCTGGGTCGGCCTGGACGCCATGGAGGCGCTCGGCCTGATCGCCACCGGCCTGCTCGCCGTCCGCCGTGACCACCGGCTCGCCCTGCCGGCCACCGCAACCGCCGTGCTGCTCGTGGTCGACGCCTGGTTCGACGCCACCACCTCGGCGTCCGGCACCGGTCTGGCGGCCGCCCTGCTGATGGCGGCCTGCGTGGAACTGCCGCTGGCGGCCGTCTGCGCGCTGCTGGCGATACGGGCGCTGCCGCGCGGCCGCCGGTGACGCCGTGTCGCACATCCGGTGGAATCCGTCCGCGAGCCGCCCGCCGGCCGGCCGGCCGGGCCCGCCCGATGGCTACGCTCGGCGTCCATGGCGCGCACCCGGCTGTACCGCAGCGGCACCCTGGTCGCCGAGGACTTCCCCGTCCAGGAGATCTCCGACCACCTCACCGATCCGGCCGCGGTCGTCTGGCTCGACCTCTACCAGCCGGGGCAGTCCGAATTCGCCATGCTGGGCGAGGAGTTCGGCCTGCACGAACTGGCGGTCGAGGACGCCACCCACGAGGGCCAGCGCGCCAAACTCGACCGCTACCGCACCCACGCCTACCTCAACGCGTACGCGGTCTCCGTCGACACCGCCGCCCGGGCGCTGTCGACCGGCGAACTCGCGGTGTTCCTGACCAACCAGGCGATGATCACCGTCCGCAAGGGCCCGGGCTTCGACATGGCCGACGTGGTCGCCGACTGGGACGGCGCCCCGGAACTGGCCGGCGAAGGCGTCGGATTCCTGCTCTACGGCCTGCTCGACCACCTCGTCGACGGGTACTTCGACGCCGTCCAGTGGCTCGACGACGACATCGACGGCCTGGAGGACCTGCTCTTCGCCGAGAGCCGCGAGCAGGTCCTGCTCGTGCAGCGCAGGATCTTCGAGCTGCGCCGGACGCTGGTCGGCCTGCGCCGGGTGATCCTGCCGATGCGCGAGGTGGTCAACGCCCTCATGCGTCCCGGCCTGCGGCTGGTCACCGAACCGCTCATGCCGTACTACCAGGAGGTCTACGACCACGTCCTGCGCGCCACCGAATGGACCGAATCGCTGCGCGACCTGCTCAACTCCGTGGTGGAGACGAACCTCTCCGTCCAGGCCAACCGGGTCAACACCATCATGAAGAAGGTCACCAGCTGGGCCGCGGTCATCGCCGTCCCCACCGCCGTCACCGGCTTCTACGGCCAGAACGTCCCGTATCCCGGCTTCGGCCACGAATCCGGCTTCCTGGTCTCCACCGCCGTCATCATCGTCTTCGCGGTCCTCCTCTATTTCGTCTTCAAACGCAACGACTGGATCTGAACCGGAGTAAGCTGGAATCGTCGATGGTATTCCGAATTCCGGCATTCACGCCGGCGTCGTCGTCGAGGAACGAAATGCCGGGCCCGCCCGGACCAAGGACCGCGTCCATGATCGCGACGGCTCTCCCTTCGAATCCGCTCACCCGGCCCGCCCCGCTTCCCGGCGAGCCCGCCCGGGTCCGTCTCGCGCCCGCCGGCCCCGACCGCCGTCGCCTCGACGGCGCCTGGTGGCCGCGCAGCGGGGACCTGCGCGCCGAACTCCCGTCCCTCATCGAGGCGTTGGAGCACTTCGGCCGGGTCACCCGGGTCACCGTCAACCACTCCACCTGGCCCGATGTGCCGCACAAGCTCGTCTACCGGGGCCGCATGATCCACGCCGGCTGGTTCGACGCCGAGCAGGACGCCCACCTCCTGTGCGCCCTCGACGGCCGCGGCGGCCGCTGGGAACTGCTCGTCATCCCGCCGTCCCACGCCCCCTCCGAGGCCGCCCGCCTCATGACCGAGGCCGCCCGCCCCGCCAACCGCCGCACCGCGACCGACCTCCTCGACGCCCGGCCCGCCGCCGCGGCCGCCGCCGCGTGACAGCGGCCACGGAGTCGCGACGGGCTCACCGTCCTGGCGCCGCGGTGACGTGCGCGACGGCCCCCGGCGGGCGTGCCGCCGGGGGCCGTCGCGAGGCAGGACCGGGTCAGTCGTCGGACCCGGACGCCTTGGACTTCGCGGGCGGCGGCCGGTGCCCGGCCACCTGCTCGGTGACCTTGCGCACCACGGACAGCGGGGTGGCCACGTCCTCCAGGGACTTGCCCTCCGCGGCGACGCCCAGCCGGGCCGCGATCAGCCCGCCGACGATCATCAGGACCGCGCCGACCGCGTAGCCGATGAACAGGTGGCTCGGGTTCGGGTGGTTCTTGTCGATCAGCGCGCCGTAGAAGAGCGGCGCCAGCGCGCCGACGATCTGCGCGATGGAGAAGAAGATCGCGATGGCCTGCGCCCGGACCTCCAGCGGGAAGATCTCGCTGACGGTCAGGTAGCCGGCGCTCGCCCCGGCCGAGGCGAAGAAGAAGGTGACCACCCAGGCCGCGGTCTGGGTGAACGCGCTCAGGTCGCCCAGCTTGAACAGGTAGCCGCTGACCAGCAGCAGCACGCCGGAGAGCAGATAGGTGCCGGCGATCATCTTCTTGCGGCCGAGGGTGTCGAAGAGCCAGCCGAGCGAGAGCGGGCCGAGCAGGTTGCCGATCGCGAACGCCAGCCCGTAGAGCGGGATGCTCGCGTCGGGCACCTTGAAGAAGACGCCGAGCACGATGGAGTAGGTGAAGTAGATCGCGTTGTAGAGGAAGGACTGGGTGACCATCAGGCCGAGCGCGTAGACCGAGCGGCCGGGGAACTGCGTGAACAGCAGGCGCAGCAGCGTGAGGTAGCCGGCCTGCTTGGCGGGCTTGATCTCCAGCATCTTGGTCTCGTCGACCGGTTCCAGGGTGCGGCCGGAGGCCCGTACCTGGTCCTCGATGTAGGAGATGGACGCCTCGGCCTCCGCCTCCCGGCCGTGCATGATCTGCCAGCGCGGGCTCTCCGGCAGGTTGCGCCGGACGAAGATGATGACCAGGCCGAGCAGCGGGCCGACCAGGAAGCCGATCCGCCAGGCCAGGCTGGGGTCGGTCTTGATGAACTGGTTGTAGACGCCGAGCTGCACCAGGGTGCCGGTGATCGCGCCGGCCCAGTAGGTGCCGTTGATGCCGATGTCCACCCGGCCGCGGTAGCGGGCCGGGATCAGCTCGTCGATGGCCGAGTTGATCGCGGCGTACTCACCGCCGATACCCATGCCGGCCACGAACCGGGTCGCGTACAGGAACGCCACCCACCCGGCGCCGGCGCCCGCGGTGGCCGCGGTCAGGCCGCTGCCGACCAGGTAGATGCCCAGGGTGAGCACGAACAGGTTCTTGCGGCCCAGCCGGTCCGACAGCCGGCCGAAGATCAGCGCGCCGAACACCTCGCCGACGAGGTAGACGGTCGCGGTCGCGGCGGACGCGGCGGCCGAAAGGTCCAGAGTGTTCGGTTTTGTCAACGCGTCGCTGACCACGCTGGCGAGGGTGATCTCCAGGCCGTCGAGGATCCACGCCACACCGAGGGCCATGACGAGCTTGGTGTGGAAGGACGACCACGGCAGGCGGTCGATTCTCGCCGGAATGAGACTCCGGACGACCCCCGAACTGTCGGTGTTCCCCGGCACCGTTGATGCTGATGACACGCGCCGCCTCTTCCCGGTCCAGTAGCGAATGCGGTGGGCATCCGGCTCCTGCGGCGTTTCATAGCGGTCAGCCGTGTCGAGCGGACGTCAACCTTTCAGTCCAGCACGGTTACCCCGTTTTCCCGGGCCGACACGGAGTTCTTTTCGCCGGGCCGGCGGCGCTGTAGGGCGGGCCATTCGGTCGATTCTGCCGGTCGGTTCACAGCCCCCGCACTCCTGGTATCCGTACCTTCACCGGACCGGCGCTGGTCACCGGAAAGTCGTGACGATCTCACGCCCGGTCCGGGAAACGCCCAGGAAATGGTTCACCGGTGAAGTGAATTCGGCGCCGCGCATTTCCCGCCGCCCCGGAACCCGCGGCCCGCCCGCCGCCGTCCGCCGCCCGGCCGCCGCCTCCGTACGCCCGCGCCCGTCCCGCGCCGCGGCGTCCCGGCGAAACGTCCCAACGAACGGTCCGTGCAAGGGGCTTGCTACCGGAGGCCCGTGCGGATACAACCCCGATAACGTTGTCATACGAGAGGTTGCCCGATGTATCTCCAGCGCAGACACAGACGGCGGTTGCGCGCCGCGGTGGTCGCCGTGGCCGTCATGGGCGTGTACGCGGCGGGCGGTGGGATCGCCAGGGCCCAGCCGGCCGGGCCGTCCGCCGGGGACGCGCTGGTGAGCGATCCGGCGTCGCTGGTCGACCCGCTGATCGGCACCGGGTCGGGCGGCGCCACCGTCGGCCAGGTGGACACCTATCCGGGCGCCACGGCACCGTTCGGCATGCTGTCGTTCAGCCCGGACACCCCCTCGCGGCCGGACGGCGGCGGCTACGACTACGACGACACCGCCACGACCGGCTTCAGCCTCACCCACATGTCGGGTCCGGGCTGCGGCGCGTACGGCGACTTCCCGGTCCTGCCGACCGTCGGCCCGCTCGGCGCCGACCCGGCGGGCAGCACCGCCGCCTTCCGGCACGCCGACGAGCACGCCGCGCCCGGTTCGTACGCGGTGGCGTTGAACCCGGGCACGCCCGACGCGGTCCGCGCCGACCTGGCGGCCACCACCCGCACCGGCATCGGCACCTTCACCTATCCGGCCACCACCGCGGCGAACCTGCTGTTCAAGATGGGCGACGCGCAGTCCGGCAACCAGGCGGCGAACGTCTCGGTGGTGGGCGACGACGAGGTGACCGGCACCGAGACCGCCGGCCAGTTCTGCGGCACGCCGGGCACCTACCCGGTGCACTTCGTCGCCACCTTCTCCCGCCCGTTCGCCTCCTACGGCACCTGGCACACCGCGCCGACCGGTCCGAACGTCTTCACCCAGCCGGCCGGCGACCTGCCGTGGAGCTACCACGAGGTGGCCGGTGGCGGCGGCACGCCGACCGTCACCCCGGCCACCACGCCGGACGGGAGCAGCGCGGTCTCCTGGCAGCAGGACAACGCGCTGGCCAACACCTGGATCCAGGCGACACCTGCGGGGCTGACCCAGGGCGACACCTACCAGGCCAGCGTCACCCTGCAGGGCAGCGGCGACGTCTTCCTCGACTTCTACAACGGCCAGCAGGACGTCGGCGGCAAGGCGGTGAACCTCACCTCCACCCCGGTCACCCTCACCGTGGACGCCGCGATCCCGACCGGCTCGATCGGCGCCCCGCAGTTCCAGGTGCGCACCGCGGGCACCGGCGCGGTGGACCTGCTCGCCTCCGCGGTCTCGATCCGGCAGGACACCGTCGTCACCTCGCCGGGCACCGCCCGGGTGGCCGCGCACGGCGCCGGGACGCAGGCCCTGCCGGCCGGACCGTCCGGCCGCCCGGCCGGCGCCCGCACCCCGGTGGCCCCGCGCGGCGTCGAGGCGAAGGGCGCCCAGTCGCGCACCCAGGTGGCCGGCACCGACGGGCTGCGCTCCGGCGCCTGGGTCAGCTTCGACACCACCAGCCGCCGCCAGGTGACGATGAAGGTCGCGCTGTCCTACGTCAGCCCGCGCGAGGCGGCCGCCAACCTCCGCGCCGAGGACCCGGGCTGGAGCGTCGCCGCGGTCGCCCGGCGCACCCGTGCCCAGTGGGACGCCCTGCTGTCCCGGATCCGGATCGGCGGCGGCACCGCGGCGACGCGGCAGCAGTTCTACACCGCGCTCTACCACACGATGCTCGAACCGAGCGTCTTCTCCGACGCCGACGGCGCCTACCTCGGCTTCGACGGCAAGGTGCACCGCACCGCGCGCGGCAAGGAGCAGTACGCCAACTTCTCCGGCTGGGACATCTACCGCTCGGAGATCCCGCTGCTCGCCGTGCTCGCCCCCGAACAGACCAGCCAGATGATGACCTCGCTCCTGAACGACCAGGCGCAGGGCGGCTGGCTGCCCAAGTGGGGCTTCGCCGACGACTACACCGACGTGATGAACGGCGACGCCGCCGACCCGATGCTCGCCGAGGCGTACGCGCTGGGCGCCCGGGACTTCGACGCCGGCGCCGCGCTGGCCGCCATGGTCAAGGGCGCCACCACCGTGCCGCCGGCCGGCGAGGAGGGCCAGGGCTGGTACGTCGAGCGCCCGCAGCTGTCCGCCTACGAGTCGCTGGGCTACGTGCCGAACACCACCCAGAGCTCGCTGTCCCCGGAGGACAACGGCGCCTCGGAGACCATCGAGTACGCCACCGCCGACTTCGGCATCGCGCAACTCGCCCGGTCGCTGGGGCGCACCGCCACCTACCGGACGTTCCTCAAGCGGTCGCAGAACTGGACCCAGGTCTTCAACACCGCCACCGGCTACATCCAGCCGCGCGACGGCGACGGGCGGTTCCCGGAGTACGACCCGACCACCGACGGCATGGGCAGCTTCGGCCAGTCCGGCTTCCAGGAGGGCAACGCCGCCCAGTACACCTGGGCGATCCCGCAGGACATCCACGGCCTGACCACCGCGATGGGCGGCGACGCCGCCGCCGTCCGGCGCCTCGACACCTACTTCCAGCAGCTCAACGTCGGCCCCGACCTGCCCTACGAGTGGGCCGGCAACGAGCCCGCGTTCGGCACCCCGTGGGTCTACGACTACGTCGGCGCCCCCTACAAGACCGAGCAGACCGTGCACCGCCTGCTCACCTCGGTCTACGCGGACGACCCCGGCGGCGAGCCGGGCAACGACGACCTGGGCGCGATGAGCTCCTGGTACGTCTGGTCCAGCCTCGGCATGTACCCGGAGACCCCGGGCACGCCGGTGCTCGCGCTCGGCGCGCCGATCTTCTCCCGGGCCCGGATCGACGTGCCCGGCCGGCCCTCGTTCGACCTGACCGCGCCCGGCGCCTCCACCAGCACCTACGTGCACGCGCTCTCCGTCGACGGGCGCACCTGGGCGCCGGCCTGGCTGCCCGCGTCGCTGCTGACCGGCACCGGCACCGGATCCGCTTCCACTGCGCGGCGAGCGGGCGGCACCCAGTTGGCGTTCACCCTGTCCGCCACCGCCGACCCGTCGTGGGCCGCCGCGCCCGCCGACGCGCCGCCTTCCTACCCGGCCGGGCCGCTGCGCTTCCCGCCGGGCCGCAAGCCGGTCATCCTCACCCCGACCGGTCCCAACCTGCTCGGCGACCCGCCCACCGGCCAACTGCCCTGGCAGGGGCCGGTGGAGAACGGCGTCGGATCGGTGCCCGGCACGGTCGCGTCGGCCACCACGCCGGAGGGCGCCAGCGCGGTGCACTGGACCGGGACCGACGTGGCGCCCGACACCTGGATCTGGACCGATCCGGCCTCCCCGCTGCCGGCCGGCCAGAGCTACCAGGCGTCGATCACCCTGGAGGGCACCGGCTCGGTCTACCTGGACTTCTGGAACGGCCAGCAGGATCTGACCAGCGCGACCGTCCAGCTCACCGGCACCCCGATCACCCTCACCGTGCAGGGCGCGGTGCCGTCCGCCGCCGACACCCACCTGCAGATCCGCACCGCGGGCACCGGTGCGGTGGACCTGTACGCCAGCGCCGCCGACCTGCGGCTGCTCACCCCGCAGCAGGGCGGCTGACCGGCCGCGTCCGTCACCCCGGGCCGGGAACCCCTCCCGGCCCGGGCTGGGATCCTTGGCTCCGCACCGTGACCGAGCGGAGGACCTCGATGGCGCTGAACGGATCCCACCTGCTGCCCGGCGAGCGGGTGGTGACCAGCAGACGGGCCACGGCGCTCGTACGGCCCGGCGGCGGCGCACCGGACCCGGCGGGCGACGACGGCACGCCGGCCGCCGGACGCCTCTACCTCACCAACCTCCGGCTCGTCTTCCTCCCCCGCTCGGCCCGCCGGCTGCCCGGCCGGCTCGGCATCCTGCTGCCGACCGTCCGGGACCTGCGCCACACCCCCGCCGGCCGCCGGTGGCGACTCGACGTCGTCACCGGCACCCAGCAGTTCAGCTTCGTCGTCCGCGGCGTCCTGCGCCTGATCGCCGAGACCGTCCTGCGCGTCGACGTGAGCCCCGCCCAACTCGCCCACCTCGCCGGCCTCGCCCGCCGCGACCTCCCCAGGACCTGCGGCGCCGCCCCCCTCCCCGGGACCGCGGCCGAGACGGCGACCACGCCCGCCGCTCCCCTCCTGGACACCGCCAGCGCCCTCAACCTCGCCGAACTGCTGCGCGACGCACGGCTGGAGTGACGCCGGACGCGGCGAGTGCCTCGCGGGCCGCGTGGGCGGCGAGCAGGCCCCGTCAACTCCCGCTTCGGCGGCCGGGGTTGACGCGTCCTAGGATGCGCGTGTCGGGAGTACCCGGACTGCCTCGATCACGGAGTGGACATGCACGTAGCCGACAAGGACCTGATCGCCACGCTGTCGGAGCAGATAACGGACGGCCCGCTCCTCGGCGCGGTCTACGCCCGCATCGACACCGCGGTGGGCTTCGCCCGGATGTTCACCCCGCTCGGCAACTACCTGGTCGCCCGCCCCGCGGCGCGCGCCAAGGCCCACAGCATCACCGAACGCACCGACGTACCGCTGGACGCCGGCATGGTCCTCGGCTGCACCGCCGCCAACCTGCACGTCTGGTCCGCCGACATCATGCTCGGCCAGGTCCACGACCACCTCGGCACGATGTCCCGCGACCTCATGGCCGGCGTCGAGGTCGGCACGGCCAAGAGCTGGCAGCCGGTCACCCTCCTGCTCACCAGCGGCGAGAAGGTCGAGGTGGAAGCCCGCGGCGGCGTCCACCAGTTCGCCACCGCGTTCAACTGACGGCGGGCGCGCGCGGCGGCGTCGGGGTTCAGCACTCGTCCGTGAGCGACTCCACCATGCGGTCCAGCAGCCGGGTGAGGAGTTCCAGGCGGGATCCGCCGCGCGCGATGCGGAAGCCGTGCCGGCGACCCCAGAACGCGGCCTGGACGAGGTGGAGTTGGGCCCAGCGCCGGGTGCGTGCCAGGTCGAGGCCGGCCGCTTCGGTGAAGATGCGCAGGATGCGGTGCAGGGCCTCGGGCAGGTCGGGCGCGTCGAGGAGGGTCGGCGTGCGGGACTTGAGCAGGGTGCCGCCGTCGTAGGCGGGATCCCCCGCGTAGCCCTTGGGGTCGACGGCCAGCCACGGTGCGCGGTCGGCGCGCAGGATGTTCCTGGCGTGCAGGTCGCCGTGGACGAGGAGGTCCGGCTGGACGCGGCCCAGGTCGCGGACGGTCGCCACGGCGGCGTCCACCGCGCGACGCGACAGCGGGTGCGTCAACTCGGCCGCGTCCGCGTGCAGTCGGGCCTCCCAGGCGTCGGCCTGATCCCGCAGCCGGGGCAGGCCGGGCGGCGCGGGGATCGCCAGTGCGCGGCTGATCCGCCCGGCGACCGCCGCCACCTCGTCGCCGTCCTCCACCTCCGCCAGGGTCGAGGCGCCGACCCGTTCCAGCAGCATCGCGAACCGCTCGTCGGCGCGTTCGTGCAGCAGGACGGCCCCGCGCCCGCCCCACGCCGCGAACGCGTCCGGCTCATGGGCGTTGTCCGGATGCGGGAACGACACCTTGAGCACGGCGGCCGGCCCGCGGCGCCGTCGCACCGGGACGATGAGCCCGAAGCCGCCGTGCACCACCTCGCCGTCCGGCACGCACTCCCAGCGCTCCAGCAACTCCGCCGCGATCGACGGCAGTTCGGCGAGCCAGGCCGCGCCCGACTCTCCTTCGCGGCCGAGCGTGCCGCGCGCGAACGCCTCCGGAATCGCGATCATCCGGGCACCCTACGCGCCGCGGACGTCCCCGGGAGTAGACCGGTAGAAGGACAACTCCCGCGTGCCGGCCGGGGCGTTCCAGCCCTGGGCGAACAGCCAGCTGGACTCGTGACGGATCAGGCCGCCCCAGGACAGGCAGCCGCCCTTGTTGACGGCGAGCTGGGTGAACGGGTCGTCGCGGTGGTAGAGGGCCTGGGCGGCGGACTTCCCCTCGGCGGCGGACTCGTAGAAGAAGTCCAGGACGATGTGGCCCCGGTCGTCGAACTCCGCGGCGGCGCAGGCCACTTCGTGCAGGCTGCCGTCGAGCGGTGCGAGGTCGAGGTAGGGGCGCTCCTCGAACGTCCAGTGGACGAGGTCGGACGAGCGGCCCACCTGGAGGGTCCCGTCGCACCCCTCGGACAGGTACATCAGGAACTCGCCGCCGATCCGCACCGCGTTGCCGTCCGGGTCGCGGGGGATGACCGCGCCCTTGGCCCACAGCCGGGACACCTCGTGCGGCACGACCTGCCCGAGCTTGGTCCACTCCGACAGGTCGTCGGAGACCGCCAGGTTGATGTCGCAGCCGACGCCTTCGAGCGGGGAGCCGGGCGACGGGAACCGCGCGGCGTCCGCGGGATCGATCGGGAAGACGCCGTTGTAGAACAGGAAGTAGCGGCCGTCCGCGCGGTAGATCTTCGGGTCCTCGCAGCCGTGCACCTCGTTGTCCAGGGTGGGGTACACGACCGGGTTGCCGGGGTGGTCGCGCCAGCCGGCCGCCGGATCGTGCACGGCCATGCCGATCCGGCTCGCGACGGACTCCATGCTCGGGGACGCCCGGTAGAACACCACGAGCCGGCCGTCGTGCTCGATCACCGAGGGGTTGAAGACCGCCGAGGCGCTCCAGCCGACACCGGTCGGGTCGGGCCACTGCCCGGTGGGCGAGAAGGTCAGCGCGTCGTCGCGCCGGAACGGTCCGATCGCCCAGTCCGGGTTGTGCTCGTAGCGGCCCGAGAAGTGCTCCTGGGGCGTGTGCCGCTTGTCGAGCAGCGCCGCCTTCCGGTAGTTCGCGGCGAGTTCGGTGCTCGTTAGGGGTATCACGGTGTCCCTGGTCTCTGTGCGGTTCGGCGGGCCGTATCGCGTGGTCGGGCGCGCACCCGCAACACCCTAGGCGCCGTCCCCGCACGCCGCCGCACTGGGCCGTCGGGGTGAAACCCGCTGGTCCGCCCGGGTGACGGCGCGTGACCGGCCGGCGGTCGGGGCGAGCCGGGCCGCGTCGACCGAACGGTGCGCCGCGCGGTGCGGGACTGCCACCGCGGCGGTCCGCCCCCGGCCGGCGAGGGCGGCGACGACGCGACCGGGTCACCGCGACGGCATCGGCACCGCCCGGCCCGTGACGCGCACCCGCGGGTCGTCGGGGGCCACGTCGACGAGGAGTTCGCTGGGCCGGCCCATGTCCTCGCCCTGCCGGATCCGGATCCTGGCCGGCTCCCGGACCAGGCCCAGGGCGCGCAGGTAGCCGCCGAACGCGGCGGCCGCGGCGCCGGTGGCCGGGTCCTCCACGACCCCGCCGACCGGGAACGGGTCGCGGGCGTGGAAGTCGAGGCGGCCCTCCCTCCACACCAGGTGCACGGTGGTCCAGCCGTGCCGCCGCATCACCTCCTCCAGCGCGTCGAAGTCGTAGTCGAGGTCGGCCAGCCGCCCGCGGGTGCCGGCCGCCAGGACCAGGTGGTCGTTGCCCCCGAAGGCGACGTGCGGGGGCAGCGCCGGGTCGAGGTCGTCGCGGGTCCAGCGCAGCGCGTCGAGCGCCGGATCGACTTCCGCGGCGGTCGCCGGGCGGGAGCGGGTGGGCACGCTGGTGAGGGTCGCGCGGGGCGGTCCGCCGCCGGTGCCGGTCGCCACCGTGATCCGGCCCGCCGCGGTGTCCAGCACGAGGTCGCCGGGACCGGTGCGTTCGGCGAGCGCGACGGCGGTGGCGATCGTGGCGTGCCCGCAGAAGGCGACCTCGGCGCGGGGGCTGAAGTAGCGCAGCCGGTAGCGGCGGGCCGCCTCGTCCCGTTCGGTGACGAACGCGGTCTCGGAGTAGCCGATCCGGGCGGCGACCGCCGGCATCGCGGCGTCGTCGAGCGTCCCGGCGTCGAGCACGACGCCGGCGGGGTTGCCGCCCGCCGGGTCGGTGGTGAAGGCGGCGTAGCGCAGCACGTCGAGGGCGGGCGCGGAGGTGTCCGTTGTGGTCATGCGGTCAACCGTGGCACCCGTGCGCCATCGCGTCCAACGATCTGTTTCGCGCACGCCGATCGGATATCGGCATACCGTCGGGTGATGGACACCCGACTCCTGCGCACGTTCACGGTCCTGGCGAGGACCGGGAGCTTCACCGCCGCCGCGGCCGAACTGCACCTCGCCCAGTCCACCGTCACCGTCCAGGTGCGCTCGCTGGAAAGGGAGCTGGGAACCCGGCTGTTCGACCGGCTGCCCACCGGCACGCTGCTGACCGGCACCGGACGGCGGCTGCTGGAGCGGGCCGAGGAGGTGCTCGACGCCGAGGCCCGGCTGCGGGGCGCCGCGGCCGCCGTCAGCGGGGACGGCACGGTGGAGGGGGAGGTCTCCGTCGGCGCGGGCGAGTCGCTGTGCGCGGCCCGGCTGCCCGGCGTCATCGCCTCGCTGCGCCGCACCCACCCGCGGATCGACGTCAGTCTGCGCCCGGTGGACAGCGCCGCGGCGGTGGCCGGACTGCGGGCCGGGCAACTCGACCTCGCGCTGCTCCTCGAACCCGAGGTGGCCTACGCCGACCTGGTCGCCCGGCTCATCGCGCGCGAACCGCTCGTCTACCTGGCCGCCCCCGACCACCCGCTCGCCGGCCGCGCGGCCGGCTGGGCCGAACTGGCCCGGGAGAGCTTCTTCGTCCACGAGGAGGGCTGCTCCTACAGCGACCGCCTGGTCCGCACCCTGCTCACCCTGCCCGGCCCCCGTCCCCGCCTCACCCGCTTCGGCAGCATCGAGGCCGCCCGCTCCTGCGTCGCCGCCGGCCTCGGCCTCACCCTGCTGCCCCGCGCCACCGTCGAACGCCAGCTGCGCGACGGCTCGTTGTGCGTGGTCGACGGCCCCGGGATACCGCCCGTCCCGGTCCACCTCACCCGGCACCGCCGGCGCTGGACCGCCCCCGCCACCGGCGTCGTCGCCGCCGAGCTGATCCGGATGTTCGCCGACGACGCCCGACACGGGCCGCACGGCCGGGAGTCGGGCGGTTCGACGCCCGTCCCCCACGTGCACTTGGATGGGGCGCATGAGTGAACCGACGGGGGCGGCCGCGCGGGCGGAGCCGGTGGGCGGGCGGCGGGCGGGGGCGGCGCGGGGCGGATTGGCCCGGTCGTCGGCGCTGATGGCGGCGGGCACGGTGGTCTCCCGGGCCACCGGCTTGTTCCGGCTGGTGCTGCAGGGCGCCGCGCTGGGGACGATGGCGGTCGGCGGCGCCTACAACACCGCCAACACGCTGCCGACCAGCCTCTACACCCTGATGATCGGCGGGGCGCTCAACTCGGTGCTCGTCCCGCAACTGGTACGCGCCCGGGTCGAGCACGCCGACGGCGGCCGGGCCCACGAACAGCGGCTGGTCACCCTGGTGTTGTCGGTGCTCGCGGTCGGCACGGTGGCGGCGGTGCTGCTCGCGCCGCAGATCGTGGCCCTCAACACCCCCGACACGCCCGCCAACCGCCAACTGTTCGCGCTGACCGTCGCGTTCGCCCGCTTCCTGCTGCCACAGGTCTTCTTCTACGGGGTCTTCTTCGTGCTGGGGCAAGTCCTCAACGCACGGGGGAGGTTCGGCGGCATGAGCTGGGCGCCGGTGCTCAACAACCTCGTCCTGGTCGCCATGTTCGGCTGGTACCTGTGGCTGCTGCCCTCGCCGGCCCACGCCGGCGATGTGACGCCCGGTCAGATACGTCTGCTGGGCCTCGGCAGCACGGCCGGCATCGCGGTGCAGGCCCTGTGCCTGGTGCCCTCCCTGGCCGGGACCGGGTTCCGGTGGCGCCCGCGCTTCGACTGGCGCGGCGTGGGACTGGGCCGGAGCGTGAGCGCCGCCCGCTGGACCCTGCTGTTCGTGCTGGTCAACCTGGTCGCCCTGACCGTGGTCACCCGGTACACCAACGCGGCCGACGCGGCGCTGCCCGCCGCCGGCGCCGGCAACAGCGCGTACTTCTTCGCCCAGAACATCTGGATGCTCCCGCAGGCGATCGTCACGGTCTCGCTGGTCACCGCGATCCTGCCGCGGATGAGCCGCGCGGTGGCCGAACGCCGGCTGGACGACGTGCGCGACGACCTGTCGCGCGGCCTGCGGGTCAGCGGTGTGCTCATCGTCCCGGCCGCGCTGTTCTTCCTGGCCTTCGGCCCGCAGATCGCCACCCTGCTCTTCTCCTACAGCAGCGGCGGCGCGGCCTCCGCCCAGCCGCTCGGCCACATGCTGCAGGCGTTCGCGCTGGGACTGATCCCGTTCTCCGCCCAGTACCTGCTGCTGCGCGGCTTCTACGCCTTCGAGGACACCCGCACCCCGTTCTGGATGGCGGTGTGGATCTCCGCCCTCGACATCGCGCTCGCCACCGCCTGCCACCTCCTGCTCCCCGCCCGCTGGGCCGTCACCGGCATGGCCGCCGCCTACGCCGTCTCCTACGCGGCCGGGCTGCTCGTCACCGCCGCGCGCCTGCGCCGCCGCCTGCACGGCCGCCTCGACGGCAGACGCCTCCTGCGCACCTACGCCAGGCTCACCGCCGCCGCCTCGGCCGCCGCCACCGCCGGCTGGTTCGCCGCCCACGCCTGCGCCGGCCTGCTCGCCGCCCCCGCCGCCTCCTCCCTCCTCGCCCTGCTGTCCGGCGCCGCCGTGATGCTCGCCCTGTTCGTCCTGCTGACCCGCCTGTTGCGGGTGGGCGAGTTGCGGGGGCTGCGGGGGACCGGGTGAGGCGCGGCCGGCCCTTGCCCTAGAACGTGCTCCAGGACGTACCGTCGGGCCCCTCAACCCAAGGGGAGGACGGCGTCATGCGCTACCGCGCTCTCGGCGGCACCGGCATCGAGGTCAGCACGATGAGCTCTTTCAGGGTGGCCACTGATCGGGTGACGGTGGCAGGGCGCGCAACGCACGAGGCTCCCGTGCCGTTGAGGGAGGTGTTCGAAGTCTCAACCCATCGGCTCAGGAGCCTCGTTGGTTCCCTATCCTGCCGCACTCGACCTGCCTCACGCCTCGTCGAGTGGGTCGCCATGCTCATCGTCACCGCGAGGGTGACCGTCGCTGCAAGCTCCCGCCGCACCAACGCGCGCTCGTCGCCCTGGTGTACCTGCGCAAGCACGACACCCTCGCCAGATGCGGCCGGCTTCGGCATCTCCGTCGGCACTGCCCACGCCTACACCACCGCCGTCATCGACCTGCTCGCCGGCATGGCACCCGGCCTGCTGAAAGTCCTGCGCGAGAGCGACCCGGACTTCGTCCTGCTCGACGGCACCCTCGCCGAGTGCGACCGCGTCGGCGACGGCCGGGCGGACTACTCCGCCAAGCACCGCCGCCACGGGGTGAACGTGCAGGTCGTCACCGACCCACCGGCCAGGTGCTGTGGCTGTCACCGGCTCTGCCGGGCCGCGGCCACGACTGACCGCAGCCCGCACCCACCGCATCATCCGGATCTGCGAACGCAGGGCATTCCCATCGTCGCCGACCTCGCCTACCAGGGCGCGGGACCTTGGGTGACGACCGCCATCAAACGCCGACCCCACCGAGACCTCACTGCCACCCAGAAGACCGTCAACCGCGCACTGGCCGCGCACACGGGCCCCAGTTGAACGCGGCATCGCCCATCTGAAGTCCTGGCAGATCTTCCGTCATGCCCGCTGCGGCCCGAATCGAATGAGTCAATCGCCCGAGCGTTCACCTGGAGCGGCACGTGAAGACACTGCCTCGGCACGATGATGCTCGGGTCGATCGGCAATCCGGACCACGACGCGTGCGTGCGCCTGGTCCACGCGGCGCTCGACCGGGGGGTCAACTTCGTCGACACCGCGGACATGTACTCGAGCGGCGAGTCCGAGGAGATCGTCGGCAAGGCGCTGCAGGGCCGGCGCGACGGTGTCGTGCTCGCCACGAAGGCGCACTTCCCGATGGGCGACGGCCCCAACCGCGGCGGCAACTCGCGCCGCTGGATCCTCACCGCCGTCGAGGACAGCCTGCGCCGCCTGAAGACCGACTGGATCGACCTCTACCAGATCCACCGCCCGGACCACACGACGGACGTCGAGGAGACGCTCTCCGTTCTGACCGACCTCGTGCGGCAGGGCAAGATCCGCGCCTTCGGTTGCTCGACCTTCCCGGCCGAGGAGATCGTCGAGGCGCACCAGGTCTCCGAACGCCGCGGACTGCACCGCTTCCGTACCGAGCAGCCGCCGTACTCGCTGCTCGCCCGCGGCGTCGAGACCTCCGTGCTGCCGGTCTGCCGCCGCTACGGCATGGGCGTCCTGACCTGGTCACCGCTGGCCTGGGGCTTTCTGACCGGCAGGTACCGCAAGGGCCGGCCCGTCGACCTCACCACCGGCCGCCCCGCGCTCAACCCCGGCCGCTTCGACCCCGCACTGCCGGTCAACGCCGCCAAGCTCGACGCCGTGGAACGCCTCGTCGAGGTCGCCGACGGCATCGGCCGCACCCTGCCCGAACTGGCCCTGGCCTTCCCCCTGGTCCATCCCGCCGTCAGCTCCGTCATCATCGGCCCGCGCACCATGGAGCAGCTGGACCAGCTGCTCGCCGGCGCCGACCTCACCCTCGACGACGCCACCCTCGACCGCATCGACGAGATCGTCCCGCCCGGCACCGACACCTACCCGCCCGACGGCGCCTGGCGCACCCCCTACCTCACCGACCCCCCGCACCGCCGCCGCCCGCTGCCCGAACGCTCCGCCGGCTGACGCGGCGCCCGATGCGGCGGCGGACGCGGTCCGCGTCGGCTCGCGACCTCACCCCGCGGGTGGCGCCGCCAGGCGGAAGCCCACCCCGACGGCCGCCAGGTCCGACTCGTAGGCGCCGTGCCGGCGGGCGCAGCGGGCCAGGTCGCGGTTGTGGTGGAAGGCGCCGCCCCGGGTGACGTGCGGATCGGCCGCCCAGTCCTCGGTGCGCGGCACGCCGTCGGGCGCGCCCGGGTAGGGGGCGTAGACCGTGGACGTCCACTCGTCGGCGTTGCCCGCCATGTCCAGCACTCCGAACGGGCTGGCGCCGGCCGGGAACGACCCGACCGGCAGCGTGCCGCCCACCGCGAGGTCCACCAGGTTGGCCAGGCCGGGGCGGTACTCGTCGCCCCAGGGGAACTCGCGGTCGTCGTCGCCCCGCGCGGCCCGCTCCCACTGCGATTCGTCCGGCAGGTGGACCGGCTCGCCCAGCCGTTCGCCCAGCCACGCGCAATAGGCGGTCGCCGACGCCCAGTCCACACCGATGACCGGATGATCGGACGGCCCGTCCGGCAGCGGCCGGCCGGTGGTCCGGCAGAACGCCGACCACTGGCCGACCGTCACCGCGGTGCGCGCGATCCGGAACGCCGGGACGCGGACCTCCGCGCGCGGCGACTCCTTGAGGAACCACTCGGCCCGCACGCCGGTGTCTGCGTAGTGCTCGGCCACCCGCTCCACCTCGCCGGCCGGCGTCCCGCGCCGCAGCACCCCCGCCGGGATCTCCACCCAGTCCACCGGATCGACCCGCACGTCCGACATGCCGCGCCTCCTCGAAGAGCCCGTCCAGACGCTCACGATCGCACGGCGAACGGCACGGTGGATCAGCCGACGGTCCCTGGCGAACCGGGCCTTCGGGCCTACGACGAAGGTCCCGCCTTCGCCAGGGAGCCGGGGGAGGACCGGGCGGTGTCCCCGCCGTCGGGGAGGGGCCGCGGTCCGGGGTGAGGGGACGCGGCCGGCCAGTCCGCCGAAACAGGGCGGTCGGTGATCCGAAAAGCCGGATCGCCGCACCGGGCGGTCTACGCTGTCACCGTTTCCCATTCCGCCGTCTCCCATTTCGCAGAAAGGACAGCGCGATGGATCCTGATATCCGGACCAGGGCCGCGATCGAGGAACACTGGCGGGCATCGGAACGCGGTGACACCAAAGCCGAACACGCCATCTACGCTGCCGACGCGATCCTCGACTACCCCCAGTCGGGTGAGCGGTTCCGGGGCCGCGCGGCGATTTCCGCGCAACGCGGCGGACACCCGGCCAGCCGGCACTTCACCGTCCACCGGATCTTCGGCAGCGGAGATCTGTGGGTGAGCGAGTGCGTCATCACCTACGACGGCGTGCCCACCTATTCGGTGAGCACCATGGAATTCGCCCACGGGCACGTGGTGCACGAGACGCAGTACTTCGCGGACGCCTTCGGCGCGCCCGAATGGCGGACGGAACTCGCGGAGCCGATGCCCGGCAGGACCATCGCCAGGGCCTGACCCGGGGCCGGCCGCGCAGTCCCGGGCCTTCTACGACGCCGAGCAGCGCCGGGGGAGCGTGACCGTACCGGGCCGGTGCTCGAACGTGTCCATCACGAGCCACTCGTCCAACTCGGGGTCGTAGAGATTCTGGACGCCGAATTGCAGCACCTGCCAGAACGTGCCCCGATCCTTCTGATCGACATAGATGTCGCCCAGCGCGAGCGGGAACCGCAGGAATTTCCCCGGCGGCAGCTTCGGCACGACGACACCCACCCTCCAGTGGTCCACGTACCGCTTCGGGTTCCGCTGGAGGATCTCCCGCCCGACGAACCGTGCGCCCCGCAAGGTCCGGTTCAACTGGCCGAGATCGAAACCCGGGATCCGCGAGCACGGATGTTCGGTCAGGCCGGGCCATTTGTACGTCAGCGTGTAGAGCGAGCCGTGGTAGATCAGGTTGGTGAACCAGATCGGATACCGCGGGCCGCCCGCGATCATCTGGCTGTCGCCGTCTCTCCCCTGCCAGCTGAACGGGACCGTGATACCCAGGTCCCGGACGATCCACTTGCCCTTCCCCCGAAAGTCCCGAGGCAGCCGAGGCGGCCGCGGCATGCGCGAACTCGGCCGTTCCGCCGCCGCACTGACGAACGACCGCGCCGCCCCGGCCCGCGTTCCGGCCTGCGCCGGCGGCAACACCGTCGCAACGACGGCGACCACCCCGGCCACGACCACCGACGCCGCCGCCCGACGCGTGAGTGTCCAGCCCATGCTCTCCCTCGACCGTCGCGTCAGGCGCGCCCTCGTGGCGCGCGGTTCACCGATGCCGTCCGACCGCCGTCCCCGGACTCAAAAGCCCGCCAACCGAAACATTTCCTATCAGACGACCGCAGCGTCCGCCGCACAACCGAGCCGCCCGCCCCCGCCCTTTCCCCCGCACGGCGGGCCGGGCGGCTGTGCGACACGCGCGACACGCGCAGCCCGCCGCGCGTGTCGGAGCGCGGGTGGGCGGGGCTGCGGGTGATCATCACGGCTCTACTCTGTTCGGGTGCACGACCAGTCTCTTGAAGGCATTGTTGTCCGTCTCATTCCGCTCTCCGCCGACCACGCGCAAGCCCTCTTCCCCTCGGCATCGATCCTGAGGTATGGAAGTGGATGCGGCGCGGCCGCCGTGGCCTGCCGCCGAGGGCCTTGGAAGAAGTGGCGACGACCCGCTGTCGCTCGTGCAGGGCTATCGTGCCGTGATCGGTCGACGAGCCTGTACGACCTCGACCTGGTCGAGGGTCGCGCTGAGATCGGGGCGACCTGGTTCGACCGTTCCTGCTGGGGCGGCCCCTACAACGTCGAGTCCAAGCTCCTGCTGTTGAGCCATGCCCCATGCCTGCGGCTTTCTCGACGTCGACGGACCGACACCTCAACGTGAGATCCCAGGAAGCCCTGGCCCGCCTCGGCTTGGTCTACGAAGGAACCCTGCGCAGCCACATGAGGCGGCAGGACGGATCTCGCCGCGACTCGCTCTACTACAGCGTGCTCGTGGACGAATGGCCCGCCGTTCGCGCTGCGTTGCGTGCCCGGGTCGCCGCCAAGGCCGCGAACCGCCATCAGCGGCAAGGCCGTTGAGTCCGTCTCCGGCGGCACCGATTACGCGGGCGGTGTTCGGAGATTGAGCAGCGTCGCGCTCCAGCGGCTTCGGCCGCGCTGCCTCCGGCGAACCGAGCTGTTGCCTGATCAGGGGAACCCGCTGGTGAGCACTCGACCATGCCGTTGGACCGCGTTTGACGGCGCTCGGGTGCGATCTGGTGTGGCGTGGGGGCCGTACATGTCCCAGATGGAGCGGTGACGGCCGCCTCGAAGGCGGGGTCGCCGGCGGTGGTGAAGAAGCCGAAGTCCAGGACGGCGGTGGGGTGGCGGGCCTCGACATGGATGGGACGAGGTCGTGGATGACGGTGACGAGGGTGTTCGGAAGCTCTCCGAGCGACCAACGAGTCCGTCGCCACCGCGGATCGGGCTGCCCAGTCGCCTGTAGTGGACTGGCCCGACGCCCTGGCCACGACGGCCCGAGCGGCCTGCACTGAGAAGGACCCGTCCCCTAGGGCGTCGAGTGGGCCGGTCCCCGCCCCGTGGACAGGCCGCGAAGGACGGTGAGGATGGCGTCTGGGTCGACGACGAGATCAGCCCGATATGTGATCGCCTCTGGGTCAGCGGCGCAGCACCGTGGTCCATCGCTGACTTCACCGCGTCGCGTACCTCCGCCAAGGGCCTCACGGCGTGGCGAACTGCTCCGTGCTGGCGATGTCTTGGTAACCTACCACGGTGAGACCAGGTCAGCCGGTGGCCGCCGGCCCACACCTTGGCGACGAGCCTTCGGCTGAGCAGGTGACGGCACCGCGCCTACGCCCGCGCGCCGCCGGCGGCCGGAAACGCCAGGCGCCGGAAGAGCCAGCACGATGGGCCCACAACGGGGACGGCCAGGACGGAGAAGGTGACCCGCCTAGGCCACGCCGGTCAGGCTTTCGGCGGGCGGAACGCGACCTGCTTGCGGGTCGCCTCGTCGAGCTCCTCGACGGTGAGCAGGGGAGTGGCCCTGGTCCGCACCGCGCCGCTCGCCTTGACCACCAGGCTCACCGCGGCCATCGACGTCGTGTCGGGGAAGTCGAGGATGGTCACCAGGTCGTCGTCGCCGTAGGTGAAGTACATGGCCTCGATGGTGCCGCCCAGACTGGCGACCACCTCGTCCACGGCTCTCCGGCGCCCCGAGCCGCCCTCCTTCAGCAAACCCTTCGCACCTTCGGCGGTGTAGCTCGCCTGGATGAGGTACTTGGCCATCGGCCGGCGCTCCTTCCCACGGCACTCCTGCACTGCCGACCAGCCTCACCTCCCGCCCGGCCACCGGCCACCGGTCGGCCGCCGAACGGGTGGACCGTCCGCGCCCGGGGCACGTGGCCGGTCCGGTGGCCGATGCGAAGGGGCGTGCGTCCTCGGACAGCCCACGGCTGCGGATACTGGCACTGTTCTCCGGGTCGGACGATACGTCTGGAGAAGAGGGACACTGTTGGCGGAGCACCAGGGCGTCGGCACGGAGTGCGTGGCGTGCGGGTTCATTGAGGGGGAGCCACCTGTCGGCGGGACCCTCTTGAGCACGGAGTCGTGGGTGGTGCAGCACTCGGTGGGTCCGCTGGGTCTCGGGACGACGGCCGTCATGCCGATCAGACACGTGGTGCACGTGGCCGACCTGACGGAGACCGAGGCCGGCGAACTCGGGCCGGTGCTCCAGCGGGTCAGCGCGGCCGTCACGGCCGTCCTGAACCCGGAGCAGGTCTACGTCTGCCTGTGGTCCCACGCGGGTGCCGTGCCTGGTCACCTTCACTTCGTGGTACAGCCCGTCCTCAAGGACGACCTCGCCCGGTACGACGCATACGGCCCGGTTCTGCAAATGGCCATGTTTGATTCGGGTGTTGTACCGGATGAGGCGGCCGTCCGCGCCGTATGCGTCCGGCTACGGGCAGCACTTGCCTCCGATGCCCAGCCCGCCCTCCCCGAGTGGGCTGCGGCCCGTCTGCAGGTCGCCGATGCCGTTGCCACCCGGATGTTCCCGCCCACGCGTGCGTCAAAAGGTGGACGGCCCCTGACCGGCACGCGAGGACACGGACCGCGATACGGAACGACGTTCCGTTTCTGCAAGCGGTGAGTGGAAGGAGCGGCGCGGTGAACGACGGCGACGAGGGCGCGGGACAGCCGGCCCCGTCCAAACGGAAGGACGCCCGGCGCAACAAGCAGACCCTGCTCGACGCGGCCGCCGCGGTCTTCGTCACGTCGGGCGTGGACGCGCCGGTGCGCGACATCGCGGCCAGGGCCGGCGTCGGGCTGGGCACGATCTACCGCCACTTCCCGACCCGGGCCGACCTGATCACCGCCGTCTACCGGCACCAGGTCGACGCCTGCGCCGAGGCCGGGCCGGCCCTGCTGGCTACCGGCCCTTCCCCGCACGCCGCACTGGGGCGGTGGATCGACCTCTTCGTCGACTTCCTCGTCACCAAGCACGGACTCGCCGCCGTGCTGCAGGCCGACAACTCCGGCTTCGAGTCGCTGCACGCCCACTTCCTCGACCGCCTCGTGCCGGTCTGCACCGAACTGCTCGACGCCGCTGCCGCCGCCGGCGCGATCCGCCCCGACATCGGTGCCTACGAACTCATGCGCGCCGTCGGCAACCTCTGCGTCGGCGCGGACAGCGATCCCCGCTACGACCCGCGCCGCATGGTCGAACCCCTCGTCGCGGGGCTCCACCGACTCCACCACTGACCTCGACGACACCGCGCGCGACTCCCCACGAGAACCGCGATCGGCCCGGGATCCGGCTCGCCGGTCTTGCCGGGCGCCAAGAGCCCGGCAAGACCGGCGAGATCGGTTCTAGTGAGGCTGGATCTCCCCGGTGGCCGGGAGCAGGAACTCCAGCGCTCCGGGAAGCCGGCTGGCCCAGGACGCCTCGTTGTGCGAACCGTTGGGGTCGAAGACGTAGAGCATGTCGTCGCCGCTGACCCAGCCGTCGGCGACCAGCGCGTCGCGGAAGGTCTCGGTCTGGGCCTCACCGTCGTCGTTGCCCCCGACGTCGAGGTAGATCCGCACCGGCTTCTTGCTCTGGTATGCCTGCACGGTGTGGGTGAACGACTCGTTGTCCCACCAGAAGCTGCTCGACATGCAGCCGACCGCTCCGTAGACCGTGCTGCGGGTCAGACCGGCGTAGCAGCTGAGCAGGCCGCCGAGGGATGATCCCATCATCATCGTGTCCGGTGCGTCGGTGAGCGTCCGGTAGTGGGAGTCGATGTACGGCTTGAGGGTCTGCTGGATGAAGTCGAGGTAGGCGTCCGCGTTGCCGCCGCCGTACGTGGGATCGACGGTCGGCGTGTACTCGCTGATGCGGTCGGGCGTGTTGTCGATGCCCACCACGATCGCCTCTCTGACCTCGCCCTGGCCGATCAGCTGGTCGAAGCTCTGCTCCACCCCCCAGTCGACGCCGTTGGGCGCGGTGGCGGGGTCGAACAGGTTCTGGCCGTCGTGCATGTACAGCACGGGGTAGCGCTTGGCGGTGTTCTCGTTGTAACTCGGCGGTAGGTAGAGGGTGATGTCGCGGCTGTTGTTCAGCTGCGGTGAGTAGAAGCCGGGGATGGTGACGAGCGAGCCCTGCGACGCCCCGAAGAACGGGTAGATGTCGATGGAACGCGGAGTTGACGCGGTCACCTGGTAGTTGCCGCCGGTGGACCACGTCGAGTCGTTGATCAGCACCTTGAACTGGAAGCTGCTGAGCCCGGCCGGCGCCTGCCAGACCCAGACGTTGCCGGTGGTCCACGTCATCGGCTGGCCGGTGTCCCAGTTCAGGGGCGCCGTGTCGCCGCGGATGGTCAGCTCGTTTCCGAAGCCGGTGTCGTAGTGCACGTATATCGTGACCGGTTGGTCCTGGGCCCGAGCCTGCACCGCGCTCGGGCCGGCCCAGCCGGCCAGTGCGAGCAGGAGCGCGAGCAGCACTCCCACCCGAAATACGATCCGTCTGTTCCGCACACGCATGCTCCGGACCTCCTCCTCCGTCATGGCCTCGGTCTGCGTACCGATGACGGCCCGTCGGGCGGTCGGCCCGGACACCGTGACGAGCGCGGCCCCCGAACAGCCGGGACCAAGTCCCGTCCCCCACCGCCCCGTTCGGGCCGCGCCTCATCGTGCGGATTCCTTCCCCTCGCACCGGCCGGCCTACCCTGCGGAGGGGCGGGTCTTCCGGGAGGGGTGGAGGTGCGTGTCCGGTGCGGTGGTGTCCACGGGTTCGGCCGTACGCGCCCTGGACCGCAACCGGCGCCAGCCGGCCACGGCGGCGGGACAACCGACCGGCCTCGGCCGCGCTACTGGTGCCGTCGACCACGGATGGTGCGGCTGCTCTACGAAGCGCTTTCCTGGCGGCGGAGTTCGCGCCAAGCCTCCGTGATCGACAGGGCCACTTCACACACCCAAGCATCGTCCGCGGGGGGCATCACTGTAGTCGGCGCCCTTCCGGCCCTCCGGCGTCGTCCAGGGTTCCAGTCGGTGGACATCCCCCCAACCCCGATCTACCAGACCCAGAACAGAGTTGACGAACTCCTGCCGTGAAAACCGGCTTTCCGCCCGCGTCCTCGTCACTGCACGCGTAGGCCAGGATGCCCGACGATTCGTAGGCGCAGTCCAACAGCTCCTGCTCGCACCGCGTGAGCCCGAGCCTGTCGTACACGCTGTCAGCCATGGGCGGATGGTGGCACGCGGCGAGCCGCCCAGCGACTGCTTGCCTGTTCGACGGGAACCACCACGTTCCTCCGCCTAGGCATACGAGCCGTAGAACGAGCGAGTCTCCGAGGCGGCTGTCGGCTCGCTCCTCCACAGGCTGTGGAGGGGCGATGCGGGCGGGCGGGCGCAGGTCTCAACTCGGATGGAACGCAGCGCCTTCTCCCATGTGCGGTCCCGTCGGCCGCGATCCCTGCTGGCCGAGGCTGGGACGCTCGGCGTCGTCTGCCGGAAAGGGTTCATCGTGTTGCCGGCGTTTCTGGGCAAGGACGTCGAACGGGCTGCTGTTCGCCGGAGAAATGGCGGCGGCATTCCGTCGCTGCAACTTCGGGCGGAAATGGCGGAAGACGCGGGCGAAAGTCGGATCGCCCACGCCTTCCGGTTCTACGGCCTGCGGCACGCCGGGCGGCAGAAAGCCGATCGGGCACGGATCCGGCGCGCGACGCATAAAAAAGTCCAGGCAACAAAAAATCCCCGGATCAATGAGCCGGGGCTGAATCGTGGAGCGGGTGACGGGAATCGAACCCGCGCTCTGAGCTTGGGAATCACCGGGCTGTACGAGCCGGTTGCGGCTGTGATCTGCGCAAAGAGCCATGCGACTGGCCAGGGGAAAGGTCGCGAGGTGACCGCTGTTGACCGTGGCTCCCCGGTCGTTCTGGCACGCGTCTGGCACGAGGGTGCGTGCCTCGGCTCGGCGATTCAGCCGGTCCAGGTGACCTGGGTGATAACGATGAGCTGGAGGCGCTCCAGCGCCAAGAAGAGGAAGAAGCCACGGCCGCCGAAGATGTCGAGGGTGCGCAGTCCGCCGCCGTGCAGGTTGCCGCGGCCCACCTGGGCGGCGTCGGGGCCGAGGATGACGAGTTGTTCGGCGAGCCGCTCGACCTCGGATGTGATCCCGACCGGAAGGCCACCGACGACGTGATCTGCGTCCGGGTCGTAGTCCCACGTCCAGGCATCGTTCACGCGGAGGACTCGCGGCGCGCGGCGTCCATGATCTGCCGGATCTCGGCGAGAACGGGTCGTGCGGAGTCCCGGTCGGCGGCGGTTTCGGCGGCCTGTTCCAACTCGCGCAGGCGGATCGCTCTGGCGGGGAAGCGCTGGATGGCGACGAAGTCTCCCCACCATGTGAGGAAGCTGCGCAGCGGTGTGATGGTGCTCTGAGCGGAGGCCTGTTCGACGGCTTGGTCCAGGTGCTCCACGAAGGCCGGCAGATGCGCGGGGGCGATTTGGGCGACCGCTGATCGCAGCGCGCTGGGTGTCAGCGCGGGCATCGGGATCAGCGGTGCATCTGTTGGGGAGGAGTGCTGCTCGGACACAGGACCGTCTCCTGACGGGTGGAGTGCTCTACCACCGGGAAGGTTGATGCCCGGGTGACGGGAGCGAGCCTACGCCGACTTCGCTTTCCCTGCGGCGGCGGAGAGCAGATCAGGCTTTGACCTACGGCTCAGGCGACCTGGCCGGACGCGGCACCTCGCGCGGATCCGACATGCCACGCGGAAAGAAATTTCACCTGATGCGTAAAGACGTCCGGACAAACGAAAAAGCCCCGAGCCATTCGGCTGGGGCTTTATCGGTTGGAGCGGGTGACGGGAATCGAACCCGCGCTCTGAGCTTGGGAAGCTCATGTTCTACCATTAAACTACACCCGCGCGAGGAAGGCCGAGGGGGCCGTCGCGTGGTGGTTACTGTACCGCATGGGGTGGTGGGGGCGTGTCCGTGGCGGGGGGTCGGCGGGGGTGGGCTCTAGGGTGGTCGGGTCCGGCGTGTGGGACCAGAGGAAGGGGCTCGGTGGAGCAGCGGATGGTGCGGTGCGCGGAGGGGCACGTGTTTCCGACGGGGGTCTTCCCGTTGCAGCGGCTGGGGGCGGACCGGTTGGGACCGGGGCGGTTGATCCGGTGTCCGCGGTGCGGACGCTTGAGGCATGCGGTGCCGGTGGGCGCCGGGGACGTATCCTCGTCAGGTGCTTCTCTCTGACAAGGACATCCGGGCCGAAATCGACACCGGGCGGGTACGGATCGATCCGTACGACGAGTCGATGGTCCAGCCGTCGAGCATCGACGTACGGCTGGACCGGTACTTCCGGGTGTTCGAGAACCACCGCTATCCGAACATCGACCCCGCGGTCGAGCAGCCGGATCTGACGCGGCTGGTGGAGCCGGAGGGGGACGATCCCTTCATCCTGCACCCCGGGGAGTTCGTGCTCGCCTCCACCTACGAGGTGATCACGCTCCCCGACGACGTGGCCTCGCGGCTGGAGGGCAAGAGCTCGCTCGGCCGCCTCGGCCTGCTGACCCACTCCACGGCCGGCTTCATCGACCCGGGCTTCTCCGGCCACGTCACCCTTGAGCTGTCCAACGTGGCCACCCTGCCGATCAAGCTGTGGCCGGGGATGAAGATCGGGCAGCTGTGCCTGTTCCGGCTCACCTCGCCCGCCGAGTTCCCCTACGGATCCGGCCGCTACGGATCGCGTTACCAGGGCCAGCGCGGACCCACCCCGTCCCGCTCGTACCAGAACTTCCACCGCACCCGGGTCTGAACGGCCCCTACAGCGTCGGCAGTTTGAACAGCACCAGCAGCGCGATCAGCTGGATCGACGCCGCGCCGAGCGCCTTCGGCCACGGCAGGTCGTGGGATTTTCCGACCATCGACGCCAGCAGTGCCGCGCAGGCCAGCCAGGTCGCCCAGCCGACCACCTGCACGAAGCCGTTGGCCCCGCCCAGGAAGATCGCGAACAGCAGCCGCGGAGCGTCGGTCAGCGACGTGATCAGCATCGACAGCCCGATCGTGGGCGCCCAGTTGCCGTCGCCGCCGAACTGCCGGGCCAGCGTGTGCGTCACCGCGCCCATCACGATGCCGCTCAGCACCACCGCGACCGCGGTGCTCAGCACCCACGGAATGCTCTGCGCGGTGCTGGAGTCCAGCACGTCCGCCCGCGCGCTGTCGAAGCCGAAGACCGCCAGCAGGCCGTAGCCGAAGGTGACCAGCAGCGCCGGGCCCCACACCGGGTAGTCGCGCATCTGCCAGAACGTGCGGTTCGGGCGCAGCAGGATGCCGCTCAGCAGCTCGCGCCAGTGCAGGCGCGGGCCCATCGGCGGGGAGCTGGCCTGCCCGGCCCGGTAGGTGCCGACGTTGCCGCCGTCCTCGCGCCGGTCGTCCGGCCCGTCGTGGCGCGGGTGGCCGCCCGGTCCGCGGTCCGGGTACGGCGGGCGCGGGGCGTACGGGTCCTGCGCCTCGTTGACGGTGAACGCCCGGGTGTGGCCCGGGGCGTCGTCGAAGCCGGCGGAGTAGCCGGGACCCTGGCCGTAGCCGGCCGGCGGCCCGTACCCGGAGGGCGGGCCGTATCCGGGCCCGGGGGCGTATCCGGGCTGCTGGCTCTGCTGCTGTGCGGGGCGGCCGCGTCCGATCCTGAATCCTGCCACGCCTTCGAACGTACCCGTATCCCGTGATCGTCGCGCCGAAGGCCGGGTCATCCCGGCGGGTTTGCTGCGAAGCTGTGACACGTGTCAGACGATCGGATCGCCGCCGAAGCCCACCGGGCCGCCCGCCGTGCCGTGTTCGTGGTCTTCCTGTGCTTCGGGGCCGACTACGCCAACCTCGCTCCGCGGCTCCCGCAGCTCAAGCACGCCCTCGCGCTGAGCGACGGCGCGCTGGGCGTCGCGCTGCTCGGCGCGCCGGTCGGCACGGTGTGCGCGGTCCGGATCGCCGGCTGGGCGATCGGCCGGTGGGGCAGCCGGCGGGTGACCCGGTGCGGCGCGATGGTGATGTCCGCCTCACTGGTGCTGCCGGCGCTGGCCTGGAACGCGGGCACGCTGGCCGCCGCGCTGTTCGTGCTGGGCGCCGGGCTCGGCACGACCGACGTGGCGATGAACTCGCAGGGCGTGGCGGTGGAACGCGCGATCGGCCGGCCGATCATGTCCGGGCTGCACGGCGCGTACAGCGTCGGCAGCCTGGCCGGCGCGCTGCTGGGCTCCGCGTCGGCGCACCTGGGCGTCTCGCCGCTCGCGCACTTCACGGTGATCGCCGCGGTGCTGTGCACGACGGTGTGGTGCGGCTCCGGCGCGCTGCTGCGCGAGGACGATCCGGCGCCCGAGCCGGCACGGGACGGCCGCAGGCACGGCGCCTGGTCGCTGACGGTGGTGCTGCTCGGGGTGATCGGGCTGTGCTCGTTCCTCGGCGAGGGTTCGGTGGACAACTGGTCGTCGGTCTACCTGCGCGACGGGCTCGGCGCCGGCGCGGGCGTGGCGGGCCTCGGCTTCGCCGGGTGCGCGCTGGCGATGGCGGTCGTGCGGCTGACCGGGGACCGGCTGGTGGCCAGGTTCGGCCGGGTGGCGATGCTGCGGCTGGGCGCGCTGGTCTCGGCGCTCGGGCTGGCGGCCGGGCTGTGGCTGGACAACGAGGTGGCCGCCATCGCGGGCTTCACCGCCTTCGGCGCGGGCGCGGCCCTGGTGGCGCCGGTGACGTTCAGCGCGGCGGGCAACCTGCCGGGCGTGCCGTCCGGGGCCGCGATCTCCTACGTGACCGGGATCGGCTACCTGGGACTGCTGGTCGGGCCGCCGGTGATCGGCTTCACCGCGGAGGCGGTCGGCCTGCGCGGCGCGCTGGTCATCCCGGCGGTGCTGGCCGCGGTCATCGTGCTGCTGGCCGGCGCGGTCCGGACGCGCTCGCGCACCGGGCCGGCCCACCCGGCCGAGGCGCCGGACCCGTTGCCGCAGGAGCGCGGCAGCCAGGCGTGAGGCGTCCGGCGTGAGGCGTCCGGCGTGACGCGTGCGGCCTGCCGCTGCGGCCTTCGGGCGGAACGAGCACCGGCCGGCGCCCCCCGGTGAAGCGGGTGGCGCCGGCCGATGGTCCCCGACCGGGTCTGGTGGACCGCGCTACTTCGCGGGCTCCGGCTCCGGCGCCGGCTCGGTCTCGGCCGCGCCGCCGTCGTCGTGGTGCGCGGTGCGCACCGAGTCCAGCAGCAGCTGGGCGACGTCGACGACCTGGACCGCCTCCCTGGCCTGGCCGTCGTTCTTCTTGCCGTTGACCGAGTCGGTGAGCATGACCAGGCAGAACGGGCAGGCGGTGGAGATGATGTCCGGGTCGAGCGAGAGCGCCTCGTCGACGCGTTCGTTGTTGATGCGCTTGCCGATGCGCTCCTCCATCCACATCCGCGCGCCGCCGGCGCCGCAGCAGAAGCCGCGCTCCTTGTGGCGGTGCATCTCCTCGTTGCGCAGGCCCGGCACCTTGGCGATGATCTCGCGCGGCGGCGTGTAGACCTTGTTGTGCCGGCCCAGGTAGCAGGGGTCGTGGTAGGTGATCAGGCCCTCGACCGGGGTGACCGGCACCAGCCGGCCCTCGTCGACCAGGTGTGGAGCAGCTGGGTGTGGTGGATGACCTCGTACTCGCCGCCGAGCTGCGGGTACTCGTTGGCGAGGGTGTTGAAGCAGTGCGGGCAGGTGGCGACGATCTTCTTCTTGACGCCGGAGCCTGGTCGCCGGGTCCACGGCGCCGTCGTCGTCAGACTCGCCGAACGCCAGGTTCAGGTGGCGACGTTCTCCGCGCCGAGCTGCTGGAAGAGGAACTCGTTGCCGAGGCGGCGGGCCGAGTCGCCGGTGCAGGTCTCCTCGCCGCCCAGGATGGCGAACTTCACGCCGGCGATGTGCAGCAGTTCGGCGAACGCCTTGGTGGTCTTCTTGGCGCGGTCCTCCAGCGCGCCGGCGCAGCCGACCCAGTAGAGGTACTCGATCTCGGTGAGGTCCTCGACGTCCTCGCCGACGACCGGCACCTCGAAGTCGACCTCCTTGACCCAGGCGAGGCGCTGCTTCTTCGGCAGGCCCCAGGGGTTGCCCTTCTTCTCCAGGTTCTTGAGCATCGTGCCGGCCTCGGAGGGGAACGCCGACTCGATCATCACCTGGTAGCGCCGCATGTCGACGATGTGGTCGACGTGCTCGATGTCGACCGGGCACTGCTCGACGCAGGCGCCGCAGGTGGTGCAGGACCACAGGACGTCCGGGTCGATGACGCCGTTCTCCTCGGCGGTGCCGATCAGCGGGCGCTCGGCCTCGGCCAGCGCGGCGGCCGGCACGGCGGCGAGCTGCTCGGCGGTGGCCTTCTCCTCGCCCTCGGCGTTCTTGCCGCCGCCGGCCAGCAGGTAGGGCGCCTTGGCGTGCGCGTGCTCGCGCAGGCTCATGATCAGCAGCTTCGGCGACAGCGGCTTGCCGGTGTTCCAGGCCGGGCACTGCGACTGGCAGCGGCCGCACTCGGTGCAGGTGGAGAAGTCGAGCAGGCCCTTCCAGGAGAAGTGCTCGACCTGCGAGACGCCGAACTGGTCGTCCTCGCCCGGGTCCTCGAAGTCGATCGGCTTGCCGTCGGAGATCATCGGCTGCAGCGCGCCGAGCGCCGACCGCGCCGGACTGCTCGCGCTTGAACCAGATGTTGGGGAACGCCAGGAAGCGGTGCCAGGCGACGCCCATGTTCGTGTTGAGGCCGACGGTGATCGCCCAGGCCATGGTGACGCCGAGCTTGATCATGGCGACCAGGTAGATCAGGTTCTGCAGGGTGCCGGTGCTCAGCCCGTGGAACGCGGCGACCAGCGGGTAGGACGCCCAGTAGCCGGCCTGGTAGTGGTCGACGCCGTGGATCGCGCCTTCCAGCCCGCGCAGGGTCAGGATCGCCAGGCCGATGACGAGGATCACGTACTCGACGAAGTACGCCTGCCAGGCGACCGAGCCGGCGAACCGGGACTTGCGGCCGGCCCGGGCGGGCAGGTTGAGCAGCCGGACGGCCATCAGGACGAGGATGCCGAGCGTGGTGAACAGCGCGATGAAGTCGACGTAGACCTGGTAGGGCACCCAGGTGCCGATGACCGGGAGGATCCAGTCGGCCTTGAAGAGCTGGCCGTAGGCGTTGACGATGGTCAGGCCCAGGGTCAGGAAGCCGACCGCGACGAACCAGTGGGCGACGCCGATGACGCCCCAGCGGTTCATCCGGGTGTGGCCGACGAACTCCTTGGCGAGCGTCTTGCTCCGGTTCACCGGGTCGCCGGTGCGGGCGCCTTCGGGCACGGCGGCGCCGAGCTTGACGAAGCGGAAGATCTGCCCGACCGCGCGGCCGATGAGGGCGACGCCGATCGCCGTGAGAACCAGCGACACGATGATCGCGGCGAGTTGCATAGGGGCTCCTCATCCCTGCGCGCGTACTCCTGGCAACGTTCCCACGTACTTACTAAGCAGTAACTTACGCGGTCTTCCGAGACTACCCGCAATCCACGGTCGCACGCAGCCGTCCCGGCCGGTGATCTGCGTCGCGGCCCGCTTATGCGTTCCTTACGCACAGGAGACTTGAGCCTGCTCGACTCACCTCTGTTGACAGCGGGCGAGCGGTGGTGCAGTCTTGAGCCAGTTCCACTCAAGTCAGCTGGAGGGTTCCACCATGGCACGTGCGGTCGGCATCGACCTGGGCACGACGAACTCCGTCGTCAGTGTTCTCGAAGGCGGTGAGCCCACCGTCATCACCAACGCCGAGGGCGCCAGGACCACGCCGTCCGTCGTGGCCTTCGCGAAGAACGGCGAAGTGCTCGTCGGCGAGGTGGCCAAGCGCCAGGCGGTCACCAACGTCGAGCGGACGATCCGCTCGGTCAAGCGCCACATGGGCACGGACTGGAAGATCGGCGTCGACGGCAAGGACTTCACGCCGCAGCAGATCTCCGCGTTCATCCTGCAGAAGCTCAAGCGGGACGCCGAGTCCTACCTGGGCGAGAAGGTCGCGGACGCGGTCATCACCGTCCCGGCGTACTTCAACGACTCCGAGCGGCAGGCCACCAAGGAGGCCGGCGAGATCGCGGGCCTCAACGTGCTGCGCATCGTCAACGAGCCGACCGCGGCCGCGCTCGCCTACGGCCTGGACAAGGACGACCAGACCATCCTCGTCTTCGACCTCGGCGGCGGCACCTTCGACGTGTCGCTGCTGGAGATCGGCGACGGCGTGGTCGAGGTGAAGGCCACCAACGGCGACAACCACCTCGGCGGCGACGACTGGGACCAGCGCGTCGTCGACTACCTGGTCAAGCAGTTCCACTCCGGCCACGGCGTGGACCTGTCCAAGGACAAGATGGCCCTGCAGCGGCTGCGCGAGGCCGCGGAGAAGGCCAAGATCGAGCTGTCGTCGTCCACCGAGACGTCGATCAACCTGCCCTACATCACGGCCTCCGCCGAGGGCCCGCTGCACCTGGACGAGAAGCTCACCCGGGCGCAGTTCCAGCAGCTGACCCACGACCTGCTGGACCGCTGCAAGACCCCGTTCCACAACGTGATCAAGGACGCCGGCATCCAGCTGAGCGAGATCGACCACGTGGTGCTGGTCGGCGGTTCCACCCGGATGCCCGCGGTCGCCGAGCTGGTGCGCGAGCTGACCGGCGGCAAGGACGCCAACAAGGGCGTCAACCCGGACGAGGTCGTCGCCGATCGGCGCCTCGCTGCAGGCCGGTGTGCTCAAGGGCGAGGTCAAGGACGTCCTGCTGCTCGACGTCACCCCGCTGTCCCTCGGTATCGAGACCAAGGGCGGCATCATGACCAAGCTGATCGAGCGCAACACCACGATCCCGACCAAGCGCTCGGAGATCTTCACCACGGCCGAGGACAACCAGCCGTCGGTGCAGATCCAGGTCTACCAGGGCGAGCGCGAGATCGCCGCGTACAACAAGAAGCTCGGGATGTTCGAGCTGACCGGCCTGCCGCCGGCGCCGCGCGGCGTGCCGCAGGTCGAGGTCACCTTCGACATCGACGCCAACGGCATCATGCACGTCGGCCGCCAAGGACCTCGGCACCGGCAAGGAGCAGCGGATGACCGTCACCGGCGGCTCCGCGCTGCCGAAGGACGACATCGACCGCATGATGCGCGAGGCCGAGCAGTACGCGGACGAGGACCACAAGCGCCGCGAGGCCGCCGAGACCCGCAACCAGGCCGAGCAGCTCGTCTACCAGACCGAGAAGTTCCTCAAGGACAACGAGGACAAGGTCCCGGGCGAGATCAAGACCGAGGTCGAGGCCGCGATCGGCGAGCTGAAGGAGAAGCTCAAGGGCGAGGACATCGCGGCGATCCGCGAGGCCACCGAGAAGGTCGCCGCCACCAGCCAGAAGCTCGGCCAGGCGATGTACGCCAACGCCCAGGCCGAGGGCGCGGGCGAGGCCGGCCCGGGTGACGAGCGGGTCGACATGTCCAAGGACGAGGAAGGCGCCGAGGACGTCGTCGACGCCGAGATCGTGGACGAGGACAACGGGAAGCGTGAGGGTGGTGCCGCGTGACGGAGGACTCGCAGGGCTTCTCGCCGGAGCCCGCCGACGTCCCCGTCGATGCCGCGGACCCGTCCCGGAACGCGGCGCAGGGCGCCGGGCCCGCCGATCAGGCGGGCCCGGGGGCCCCGGCCGGGGAGTCGGCCAAGGAGCTCGAACAGGTACGCGGCCAGCTCGCCGAGCGCACGGCCGACCTCCAGCGCCTGCAGGCGGAGTACCAGAACTACCGCCGCCGGGTGGAGCGGGACCGCATCGCGGTCCGGGAGGTCGCCATAGCGAACCTGCTCACCGAACTGCTCCCGGTGCTCGACGACATCGGCCGGGCCAGGGAACACGGTGAACTGGTCGGCGGCTTCAAGTCGGTCGGCGAGTCGGTGGAGACGGTGGTCGCCAAGCTGGGGCTGCAGCAGTTCGGCAAGGAGGGCGAGCCCTTCGACCCGCTGGTGCACGAGGCCCTGATGCACAGTTACTCGCCGGACGTCACCGAGACCACGTGCGTGCGGATCCTCCAGCCGGGGTATCGGATCGGCGAGCGCACGATCCGTCCGGCGCGGGTGGCGGTGGCCGAGCCGCAGCCGGGCGCGCAGGGCAGGAGCGAGGAGCCGGACGCCAACGGCGCAGACGCCGGCCATGAGGAGAGCGGTGGCCCGGACGAGGGCTGACGTGATCGACGGGAACGGGTTCGTGGTACCGGTACCGCGGACCCCGTGTCACGCACGGGAGGAGGGACGCCGAATATGAGCACCAAGGACTACGTGGAGAAGGACTACTACAAGGTCCTCGGCGTCCCCAAGGACGCCACCGAAGCCGAGATCAAGAAGGCGTACCGCAAGCTCGCCCGCGAGTTCCACCCGGACGCCAACAAGGGTGACGCCAAGGCCGAGGACCGCTTCAAGGAGATCTCCGAGGCCAACGACATCCTCTCCGACGCCAAGCGCCGCAAGGAGTACGACGAGGCGCGCACGCTGTTCGGCAACGGGGGTTTCCGCTCCCCGGGCGGTCCGGCGGGCGGGGCCGGCGGGTTCGGCTTCGACCTCGGCGACCTGTTCGGCGGCGGCCAGCCGGGGCCCGGCCCCGGTCCCGGCGGCGCGGGCGGCGGCTTCGGCGGCGGCCTGGGCGACGTGTTCGGCGGCCTGTTCAACCGCGGCGGCACCACCCGTACCCAGCCGCGGCGCGGGCAGGACATCGAGTCCGAGGTGACGCTGAGCTTCACCGAGGCGGTGGACGGCGCCACGGTGCCGCTGCGGATGTCCTCCTCGGCGCCGTGCAAGGCGTGCGCCGGCACCGGCGACAAGAAGGGCACCCCCCGGGTCTGCCCGACCTGCGTCGGCACCGGCCAGGTCTCGCGCGGCGGAGGCGGCGGCTTCTCGCTGACCGACCCGTGCATGGAGTGCAAGGGCCGCGGCATGATCGCCCAGGACCCGTGCGACGTCTGCAAGGGCAGCGGCCGGGCGAGCAGCGCCCGCACCATGCAGGTCAGGATCCCGGCCGGCGTCAGCGACGGCCAGCGCATCCGGCTGCGCGGCAAGGGCGCTCCCGGCGAGCGCGGCGGGCCCAACGGCGACCTGTACGTCGTGGTCCACGTGCACGCCCACCCGGTCTTCGGGCGCAAGGGCGACAACCTCCTGGTGACCGTCCCGGTGACCTTCCCGGAGGCGGCGCTGGGCGGCGAGATCAAGGTTCCCACCCTCGGCGGCCCGGCCGTCACCCTGAAGCTGCCCCCCGGCACGCCCAACGGCCGGACGCTGCGCGCCCGGGGCAAGGGCGCCGTGCGCAAGGACGGGACCCGGGGCGATCTGCTGGTCACCGTCGAGGTCTCGGTGCCGTCGGCCGTCGAGGGCGACGCGCTGTCGGCGCTGGAGTCGTATCGCGAGGCGACCGCGGGTGGCGACCCGCGGGCGGAGCTGTTCAAGGCGGCGAAGGGAGCATGAGATGGACGGCCGGGGAGCACGCCGCAATCCATACGAGCTGACCGACGAGTCACCCGTTTACGTGATCTCGGTCGCGGCGCAGCTGTCCGGACTGCACCCGCAGACCCTGCGGCAGTACGACCGGTTGGGGCTGGTCTCGCCGGACCGCACCGCCGGCCGCGGTCGGCGGTACTCGGCGCGGGACATCGAACTCCTGCGCCAGGTGCAGCAGTTGAGCCAGGACGAGGGCATCAACCTGGCCGGCATCAAACGCATCATCGAGTTGGAGAACCAGGTGGCCGCCCTGCAGGCGAGGGTGGCCGAACTGCAGGCCGGGCTGGAGGGCGCCGCCGCGACGCTCCGCCAGCGCGAGGCCGCGGTCCACGCCTCCTACCGGCGCGACCTGGTGCGCTACGAGGACGTCCAGCAGACCAGCGCGCTGGTCGTGTGGCGCCCCAAGCGCCGGGACTGAAGCAGCCCCGCGCGTGCGATTCCCCCGGCCCCCGGCGTTCCGCGCCGGGGGCCGGCCGCGTGCCGGGTCAGGACAGGCCGGCGCTGCCCATCGCCCGGGTCAGCGCGATCTCGATGACCACCCGCCGCGGGTCCTGCCTGGTGGTCCGCCGGTAGCGGTCCTCGTAGCGGCGCACCGCCTCGGCGACGGCCTCGGGGTCGTCCGAGACGGTGGCCAGCCCCTCCAGGGTGGCCCAGCGCGGTCCGGAGTTCTGGCAGACGGCGACCGCCGCGCCGCCGGGGCCGGCCGCCCGGATGTTGCCGGCCTTGGCGCTGGTCGTGCGGGTGGTGACCCGGGCCAGGCCGGCCCGCGGGTCGTAGCTGACGCCGACCGGGACCACGTGCGGGGTGCCGTCCGGGCGCAGAGTGGTCAAGGTGGCGTAGTGCGGCTCCTGCCAGAAGGCGAGGAACGCGGGTCCGGGGCGTAGGGGATCGATCGCCATGGGTGACAACGTACCGCGCGGTCGGCGGCGGACCTGCGGCGCGAAACCCGCCCCGCAAAGTTGAGCGGAATAGACTCAACTTGCCTTATGCTCGATGAAGCAGAGGAAGGACGTGGCCGGAGCAAGGCCGCACGAGGAGGAGGTCCGCGCAACCGTGAACGCAGAGCTGACCAACAAGAGCCAGGAGGCGGTGAGCGGTGCCAACAGCCGGGCCGTGGCCGCCGGACACGCCGACCTCACCCCGGCCCACCTGCTGGCCGCGCTCCTGGAGCAGCCGGAGAACGACAACCTCAAGGACCTGCTGGCCGCGGTCGGCGCCGATCCGGGCGCGCTGCTGAAGGCCGCCGAGTCCCAGCTCGCCGCGCAGCCCACCGTGCAGGGCGCGACCGTCGCCCCGCCGCAGGCGTCCCGGGACCTGCTCGCGGTGATCGCCGACGCCTCGCAGCGGGCGAAGGACCTGGGCGATACCTACGTATCGACCGAACATCTGCTCATCGGACTGGCCGCCAAGGGCGGTACGGTCGCCGAGTCGCTGGACCGCCAGGGCGCCACAGCCGCCGCGTTGCTGGACGCCTTCGAGACCGCCCGCGGAGGCACACGCGTGACCACTCCCGACCCCGAGGCCACCTACAAGGCCCTGGAGAAGTACGGCACCGACTTCACCGCGATCGCCCGGGAGGGCAAGCTCGACCCGGTCATCGGCCGCGACAACGAGATCCGGCGCGTCGTGCAGGTGCTCTCCCGGCGCACCAAGAACAACCCGGTGCTGATCGGCGAGCCGGGCGTCGGCAAGACCGCGGTCGTCGAGGGGCTGGCCCAGCGGATCGTCACCGGTGACGTGCCCGGCTCGCTCAAGGACAAGCGGCTGGTCGCGCTCGACCTGGGCGCGATGGTGGCCGGCGCGAAGTACCGCGGCGAGTTCGAGGAGCGGCTCAAGGCGGTGCTGGCCGAGATCAAGGAGAGCGACGGGCGGATCATCACCTTCATCGACGAGCTGCACACCGTGGTCGGCGCGGGCGCCGGCGGCGACTCGTCGATGGACGCCGGCAACATGCTCAAGCCGATGCTGGCCCGCGGCGAGCTGCGGATGGTCGGCGCCACCACGCTGGACGAGTACCGCGAGCGGATCGAGAAGGACCCGGCGCTGGAGCGGCGCTTCCAGCAGGTGCTGGTGGCCGAGCCCAGCGTGCCGGACACCGTGGCGATCCTGCGCGGCCTCAAGCCGCGCTACGAGGCGCACCACGAGGTCCGGATCGCCGACTCGGCGCTGGTCGCCGCGGCGAACCTCTCGCACCGCTACATCACCTCCCGCTTCCTGCCCGACAAGGCGATCGACCTGGTCGACGAGGCGGCCTCCCGGCTGCACATGGAGATCGACTCCTCACCGGTCGAGATCGACGAGCTCCAGCGCGCCGTCGACCGGCTGCGCATGGAGGAGGAGTCGCTGCTGGCCACCTCGGGGCTCAAGGACAAGCAGCTGCGCAAGGCCAAGGCCCGCGAGGAAGCCGAGGAGTCGCTGCCGCCGGAGTCGCGCGAGCGGCTGGAGGCGCTGCGCAAGGGCCGCGAGGAGAAGGAGGAGGAACTGCGCGGGCTGACCGCGCGGTGGAGCAAGGAGCGCGAGGTCCACAACCGGGTCGGCGAGCTGAAGAAGCGGCTCGACGAGCTGCAGAGCGAGTTCCAGCGCGCCGAGCTGAAGGCCCCGGAGACCGGGGACTGGGTGACCCCCGGCCGGATCAGGACCGAGGAGATCCCGGCCACCGAGAAGGCGCTCGCCGAGGCGATCGAGGCGCAGCGCGCGCTGGAGGGCATGGTCGGCGAGGAGGTCACCCCGGACGACGTCGCCCAGGTGGTCGCCGCCTGGACCGGCATCCCGGCCGGCCGGCTGCTGGAGGCCGAGACCCGCAAGCTGCTGCGCATGGAGGACGAGCTCGGCCGCCGGCTGATCGGCCAGACCGAGGCGGTGCGGGCGGTCTCCGACGCGGTCCGCCGCTCGCGCAGCGGCATCGCCGACCCGGACCGTCCCACCGGCTCGTTCCTCTTCCTCGGCCCGACCGGCGTCGGCAAGACCGAGCTGGCCAAGGCGCTCGCCGACTTCCTCTTCGACGACGAGCGGGCCATGGTCCGCATCGACATGAGCGAGTACGGCGAGAAGCACTCGGTGGCCCGGCTGGTCGGCGCCCCGCCCGGCTACGTCGGCTACGAGGAGGGCGGCCAGCTCACCGAGGCGGTGCGGCGCCGCCCGTACACCGTGGTGCTGCTCGACGAGGTGGAGAAGGCGCACCCGGAGGTCTTCGACGTGCTGCTCCAGGTGCTGGACGACGGCCGGCTGACCGACGGGCAGGGCCGCACGGTGGACTTCCGCAACACCATCCTCGTCCTCACCTCCAACCTCGGCTCGCAGTACCTGATCGCGCCCGGCATGACCGACGAGCAGAAGCGGGAGAGCGTGCTGGCCACGGTGCGCGAGTCCTTCAAGCCGGAGTTCCTCAACCGGCTGGACGACGTGGTGGTCTTCACCTCGCTCGGCGAGGGCGAGCTGAAGCGGATCGCCGCCCTGCAGCTCGACCGGCTGCGCGACCGGCTGCACGACCGCCGCCTGGAGCTGGACGTCACCGACGAGGCGCTGTCCTGGCTGGCCCGGGAGGGCAACGACCCGGCGTACGGCGCCCGGCCGCTGCGCCGGCTGGTGCAGACCGCGATCGGCGACCGGCTGGCCCGGGCGATCCTGTCCGGCGAGGTCCGGGACGGCGACACCGTGCGGGTGTCCGTCGCCGCCGGGGACGGTGAGGGACACTTGGAGGTGGCGCCCGTACGGTGACACCCGCGCCGGCAGCGGCCGGGGTTGCCACGCCCCCGCGACGATGCGGGAGGATGACGGAATTCCGTACGAAGGGAACCCGCGGTGAGCATCGACCCGTCCTCTATTCCGAACTTCGGTGGCCGGCCCGCCAACGAGCCGCCCGCCGGCCCGCCCGGAGGAGGCGTGATCCGTCCAGACCAGGATCTGGTCAAGCAGTTGCTGGACCAGATGGAGCTGAAGTACGTCGTGGACGACGAGGGTGACCTCACGGCGCCCTGGGAGCAGTTCCGCACGTACTTCATGTTCCGCGGCGACGGCGAGCAGGAGGTCTTCGCGGTCCGCACCTTCTACGACCGGCCGTACACCCTGGACGACAAGGCCAAGCTGCTGGAGGTGCTGGACGCCTGGAACCGGCAGACCCTGTGGCCGAAGGTCTACAGCCACACCCAGGAGGACGGCGCGGTCCGGCTGATCGGCGAGGCGCAGATGCTGCTGGGCCTCGGCGTGGGCTTGGAGCACTTCGTCTCCAGCACGGTCAGCTGGGTGCGCGCCTCGATCGACTTCGACAAGTGGGTCGTCGACCAGCTCGGCCTGGAGAAGGACGCCGACTCCGGGAGCGACGACGCCCCCGGGGAGGAGTAGCCCGGCCGGCACCGCGGCCCGGCGACCGGTCTCCGGTCGCCGGGCCGCGGCGCGTCAGGACGCCTTGAGCCGGGCCGCCGCCTCGCGCAGCACGTCGAGCCGCTTGCAGAACGCGAACCGCACGAACGGCGCCCCGGCTGCCCGGTCGTCGTAGAAGACCGCGGTGGGGATCGCCACCACCCCGCAGCGCTCCGGCAGCTCGCGGCAGAAGGCGAAGCCGTCGGTCGCGCCGAGCGGGCGGATGTCGGCGGTCACGAAGTAGGTGCCGGCCGGCCGGAAGACGCTGAACCCGGCCTCCGCCAGCCCGGCCGACAGCACGTCGCGCTTCTCGCGCAGGTCGGCCGCCAGCCCGCTGTAGTAGGACTCCGGCAGCCGCAGCGCCTCGGCGACCGCGTACTGGAACGGCCCGGCCGAGACGTAGGTCAGGAACTGCTTGGCGGTGCGGACCGCGTCGACCAGCTCGGGGCGGGCGGTGACCCAGCCGACCTTCCAGCCGGTGAAGGAGAAGGTCTTGCCGGCCGAGGAGATGGTGACGGTGCGCTCCCGCATGCCGGGGAAGGCGGCGATCGGCAGGTGCTCGCCGTCGAAGACCAGGTGCTCGTAGACCTCGTCGGTGACGACCAGCAGGTCGTGGTCGACGGCGAGTTCGGCGACGGCGGCCAGCTCGGCGCGGGAGAGCACGGTGCCGGTGGGGTTGTGCGGGGTGTTGAGCAGGATGAGGCGGGTGCGGTCGGTGACCGCGCCGCGCAGCTCGTCCAGGTCGAGCACGAACCGGTCGCCGGACGGCCGCAGCGTGACCGGCACCCGGACGCCGCCGGCCATCGCGATGTTCGCCGCGTACGAGTCGTAGTACGGCTCCAGGGCGATCACCTCGTCGCCCGGCTCGACCAGGGCGAGCAGCGCGGCGGCGATCGCCTCGGTGGCGCCGGCCGTCACCAGCACCTCGCGGTCCGGGTCGAACTCCAGCCCGTAGTACGCCTTCTGGTGCTCGGCGATCGCGGTGCGCAGCTCGGGGACGCCGGGCCCCGGCGGGTACTGGTTGCCGCGGCCGTCGCGCAGCGCCCGCACCGCGGCCTCGCGGACCGTCTCCGGGCCGTCGGTGTCCGGAAAGCCCTGGCCGAGGTTGATCGATCCGGTCCGGGCGGCGAGCGCGGACATCTCGGCGAAGATCGTGGTGCCGAAGCCGGCGAGCCGGCGGTTGAGCAGCGGGCGGCCGGACTCCGGCCGGTTCGGGCCTGTCATCGTCATGTGCGCATCCTCCGGTGGAACCTCTGGAAATCCTCAACTCGGCCATATCAGGCACCCGAAGCGGGAATAATCCCGGACATACGCGGAAGCGCCTCGCTACGGGGGACGTATCGGGGGATCTTCGGGGGACGAGAGAGTGAGGTGGGGTGGCGTGTCCGCCCTGGGAGTCATCATTCTGGCCTGCATGCTGGCCGTCGTCGCCGCGGGGATCGCCCTGGCGTCGCGGCCGGCCGCCCGATCGGGGCGTCATCCGGCACGCGGCGAAGCAACCCCGGCGCGGGGAACGGCCGATGCGTCGCCGGACGTGTCCAGCAGGTGAACCAAACCGTTCGAATCAGTCCGTTGTGTATGCGATTGGGCGCGAACGGGTAAAAAACGCGCGGGGGCAGGGTATTTCATGATTCCGTATACCCGGACTCCCCGTGGACACGAGCCGGCGGACGAATCCATCCACTGCAGTGCGTGCTTGCGGAGCCGACCCATGCTCACCACACTCGAAACCGCCTACACCGACACCCGCGCCGGGGACCTGGCCTGGCGGTTGGGCAAGGAACCACTGCCGGCCCTGGCCGTGGTCGACCTCGACCTCGAACTGCCACCCGCGGCCGGCCGGCGCCGACCATGCCGCGCGCAGGTGCAGATGCGCCTGCTCGGCGCCTCGCACCAGGTGCTGCTCTCCGCCGGCAACGGCGCCTGCTCGGAGACCGTCGCGTGCATGGCGGGCAGCAGGACACCGCTGCCGCTCGGGGTGGCCGAACGCGTCGGGGAGTGGGACTACGAATTCGCCGCCCGCGTCGAGACGCTGTCGCACAGCGCCTTCACCAGCAGGGCCCAGGAGTTGCTGGCGCTGGTCGCCGAACACCCGAACGGGTTGGCCGGCCGCTTCCCGGGCGACCCGAACGCGTTCACCGCGATGCTCGTCCAACGGGCCCCGGCCACCGACGAGTCCCCCGGCGACGTGGTGTGGCGGACCTGGCACGCCTATCCGCAGGAGGGCCGGCTGGTGGCCACCCGCTCCCGGCTGTCGGGCCTGGCGACCTGAAGCTGCCGTGTCGGCCCGCTGCCACTCCCGGCCCGGTATCGGTAGGCTCGTGTGGTATGGAGCATGAGGCGTTCGTTCCGTTTCCGGTCGGGGTCGTCCGGAGGGCTCTGGCCGAGCCGGACCGGGTGGCCCGGTGTGTCTCGGCTGCCCAGCGCGACACGGACGCGCCCGCCGGCACGCTGGCCGGCCGGCTTCGGCTGCGCATCGGCGGGTCGAGCATCACCTACCGCGGCGAGTTGCGGATCGCCGAGTGCGACGGCGGCTTCGAGATCGAGGGCGAGGGCACCGAGTCGCGCGGCACCGGCGTGGTGAAGCTGGCCCTGGTCATCGGGCTCGACCCGGAGGACGGCGGCACCCGGCTCGGCTTCTCCGGCGCGGTCCAGGCCGACGGCCGGCTCGCCGAGTACGACGAGGCCACCGTGGAGGCCGCCGGGCGCCGGCTGCTGGAGCGGTTCGTCGCCGACCTGACCACCGACCTGGACGCCGAGCCCTCGCCGCCCGCCGCGCCCGACTCCCCGCACCCCCGGCCGGCCGCCGGGACCGGCCCGGTCGCACCCGCCGCCGGCGCCGCCGACACCCCCGCCCCCGGGCCGGCCGCCGACGAGCCGGACGCGCCCGCCGCCGGCGCCGCCGACGAGGAGGAGGCCGCCGAGCAGGACGACGACGCGGTGGAGATCGAGGTGCCGGAGACGGTCGCCGGGCTGGACGAGGAGTCCGCCGTCTCGGCCGAGTCCGCGGCCGAGCCGCCCGCCGAGGCCGCGCACGCCCGGCGCACCATGATCGGCCGCAGCGCCGAGGAGGTGGACCACGCGCCGCCGCGCGGCCGTTACGCGCCGGTGGCCGCGCCGAGCGGCGGTTCGGCCGGCGACACCCTGCGCTGGGCCGCGCCGGCCGCGGCCGCGCTGCTGGCCTCCGCGGTGGTGGTAGGCCGGGCGCTGCGCAAGCGCCGGTAGATTCGGGACATGACCGAGACACCCGAGACAACCGACTCCCGCACGCCGTCCGTTCGCCTGACCGCGGGCGACGCCGACGTCACGGTCCTGCCCGGGCTGGGCTGCCGGATCGGCAGCCTGCGCGTCGCCGGCACCGAACTGCTGCGCCAGGGCGAGCGGTACGGCGCGTTCCCCATGGTCCCGTGGTGCGGGCGCACCGCGCTGGGCCGCTTCCGCAACGGCGGCGTCAGCCACCAACTCCCGGCGAACTCACCGCCGCACGCCATCCACGGCACCGGCCGCGAGACCGTGTGGCGCCAGGCCCCCGGCGGCGACGAGCGCACCGCCGCGTTCGTCTACGACCTGGCCGACCCGTGGCCGTACCCCGGCCGGGTCACCCAGACGTTCGCGCTGACCGAGGACACGCTGACGCTCGGCATGTCGGTGGAGACCGCCGGTGACTCCTTCCCGGCGCAGGCCGGCTGGCACCCGTGGTTCCACCGCAACCTGGGCAACGGCGGCAAGGACGTCACGGTGGACTTCGCGCCCGCCTGGCAGGAGGAGCGCGGCGCCGACCACATCCCGACCGGCCGGCGCACCGAGCCGCTGCCCGGTCCGTGGGACGACTGCTTCGGCATGCCGGACGGCGCCGACGTCACGCTGACCTGGCCGGGCGAGCTGCTGCTGCGGGTCACCAGCCGCTCGCCGTGGGTGGTGGTCTACGACGAGCAGCCGGAGGCGGTCTGCGTGGAGCCGCAGTCCGGCCCGCCGAACGGGCTGAACACCGCGCCGCGGCTGGTCACCCGGATCGATCCGCTGGAGATGGCCGCCACCTTGGCCTGGCAGCGGCTCTGAGCGGATCCCCGGTCGAACACCCCCTACCCTCGTCCCCATGACAGACGCCCGTGACGCCCTGCTGCGGCAGATCAAGGACAAGGCCGTGGTGCACGGCAAGGTGACGCTCTCCTCGGGGATGGCGGCCGACTACTACATCGACCTGCGCCGGGTCACCCTGGACGGGCGGGCCGCGCCGCTGGTCGGCGAGGTCATGCTGGAGGTGACCGAGGGCCTGGAGTACGACGCGGTCGGCGGCCTGACGCTGGGCGCCGACCCGGTGGCCACCGCGATGCTGCACGCCGCCGCCGCCCGGGGCCGGGAACTGGACGCCTTCGTGGTCCGCAAGGCCGGCAAGGCGCACGGTCTGCAGCGCCGCGTCGAGGGCCCGGACGTCAAGGGCCGCCGGGTGCTCGCGGTCGAGGACACCTCCACCACCGGCGGCTCGGTGCTGACCGCGGTCGAGGCGCTGCGCGAGGCGGGTGCCGAGGTGGTCGGCATCGCGGTCATCGTGGAGCGCGGCGCGAGCGACGCCATCACCGCGACCGGGCTGCCCTACTACCAGGCGTACACGGCGGCGGACTTGGGCCTGGAGTGACGGTGGGCCGGCGCTCGGGTTCCGCGGACCGCCCGGTCCGCGGAACCCGGCCGCCGGCCGCCTTGGGTCCGCACAACCGTGCAAAAGGGCGCAAAACCGGGTATGGACCTGCTGGCGGAGTCTGGGAAGATGTGGGCGACAAAGGCGTCCGAGGCTGCCGGCCCGAAGTACCGAGAACCCGCACATCGCAAGGAGCGGACACATGCCCATCGCAACTCCCGAGGTCTACAACGAGATGCTGGACCGGGCGAAGGCGGGGAAGTTCGCCTACCCGGCGGTCAACGTGACCTCCTCGCAGACGCTGCACGCCGCGCTGCGCGGTCTGGCCGAGGCGGAGAGCGACGGCATCGTCCAGATCTCCACCGGCGGCGCGGAGTTCCTGGGCGGCCAGTACAGCAAGGACATGGTCACCGGCGCGGTCGCGCTGGCCGAGTTCGCGCACATCGTCGCCGCGAAGTACCCGGTCAACGTCGCGCTGCACACCGACCACTGCCCGAAGGACAAGCTGGACGGCTACGTGCGCCCGCTGCTGGCGATCTCCGCCGAGCGGGTCGCCGCCGGGCGCGACCCGCTCTTCCAGTCCCACATGTGGGACGGCTCCGCGGAGAACCTGGCCGACAACCTCGACATCGCCCGTGAACTGCTCGCCGAGGCGGTCAAGGCGAAGATCATCCTGGAGATGGAGATCACCCCGACCGGCGGCGAGGAGGACGGCGTCAGCCACGAGATCAACGACTCGCTCTACACCTCGGTCGACGACGGGTTCCGCACCGCGGAGGCCGTCGGCCTCGGCGAGAAGGGCCGCTACCTGCTGGCCGCCTCCTTCGGCAACGTGCACGGCGTCTACAAGCCGGGCAACGTGGTGCTGCGCCCGTCGATCCTCAAGGAGCTGCAGGACGCGGTCGGCGAGAAGTACGGCAAGGCCAGCCCGTTCGACTTCGTCTTCCACGGCGGCTCCGGCTCGACGATCGAGGAGATCGACGAGGCGCTGGAGAACGGCGTGGTCAAGATGAACATCGACACCGACACCCAGTACGCCTTCACCCGCCCGGTCGCCGGCCACATGCTGGCCCACTACGACGGCGTGCTGAAGGTGGACGGCGAGGTCGGCGACAAGAAGACCTACGACCCGCGGGTGTGGGGCAAGGCCGCCGAGGCCGGGATGGCCGCCCGGGTGGTCACCGCCACCCAGAACCTGCGGTCGGCCGGCCGTCGCCTGAAGTGACCGTCCGATAACCACACCGCCACACCGCACCACACAGGGCATCACCCCGCACTCCGGCGCCACCCACGGCCCCGGGAGACCGCACGGTCTCCCGGGGCCGTGCGACGTGCGGCGCCGGACGCGGCAGACTGGAACCCATGGCCACACACGAGAACCTGCTCGGGGGACCCGCCCCGACCCACCTGCCCGACGACCCCGAGCCGCGCGAGCTGCTCGCCTCCGGCGCGGCCCCGGCCGACGTCGCCGCGAAGTATCCGGCGTCCTCGCTGGCCTGGGCGCAGCTGGCCGACGACGCCTACCAGTCCGGCGACGTGGTGGCGTCCTACGCGTACGCCAGGACCGGCTACCACCGCGGTCTGGACGCGCTGCGCCGGGCCGGCTGGCGCGGCCACGGCCCGGTCCCGTTCGAGCACGAGCCCAACCGGGGCTTCCTGCGCGCGCTGCACGCCCTCGGCCGGGCGGCGCAGGCGATCGGCGAGCAGGACGAGTACGACCGTTGCGCGACCTTCCTGCGGGACTCTTCCCCCACCGCGGCGGACACCCTCACCTGAGCCGCCGCTCAGCGAAACCTTGCGGTTCTGCCGGGCCGTGCGGAAGATCTCCGCATGGCCCGGCGATCCCGGGTCGGCCATGAACGGAGTAAGCCCATGTCCGCGACAACCGACGACGACGCCCGCGACGACGCGGGGGCGGAGAGCCCGAACCTCGACTTCGAGGGCACCACGCCGTACGAGGACTACGTCCAGGCCGACGTCCTCACCCATCTCCAGCACCCGCTGTCCGACGATCCCGGCGAGATGGTCTTCCTGGTCACCACCCAGGTCATGGAGCTGTGGTTCACCGTCCTGGTCCACGAGTGGCAGACCGCCTCCGAGACGCTGCGCCGCGACGACCTGCCCGGCACGCTCGCCGCGCTGCGCCGCAGCGGCCTGGAGCTGGAGTCGCTGAACGCCTCCTGGAAGCCGCTGGCCCACCTGACCCCCGGGCAGTTCAACGCCTACCGCGCGGCGCTCGGCGAGGGCTCCGGCTTCCAGTCGGCGATGTACCGGCGCATGGAGTTCCTGCTCGGCGAGAAGTCGTCCTCGATGCTGGTCCCGCACCACGGCGCCCCCCGGGTGCACGCGGAACTGGAGAAGGCGCTGCACGAGCCGAGCCTGTACGACGAGGTGCTGGCCTTCCTCGCCCGGCGCGGCCACCCGGTGCCCGCCGAGGTGCTCCGCCGTGACCTCGGCACCCGCTACGAGGCCGACCCGCGCGTCGAGGCGGTGTGGACCGCGATCTACGCCGGCCCGCCGGACAGCGAGGAGACGCAGCTCGGCGAGGCGCTGACCGAGGTGGCCGAGCTGGTGTGGCGCTGGCGCAACGACCACCTGGCGGCCACCCGCCGGGCGATGGGCGCCAAGTCCGGCACCGGCGGTTCGGCCGGCGTCGCCTGGTTGGAGAAACGTGCCGCCAAGAACGTCTTCCCCGAGCTGTGGACGGCCCGAAGCCATGTCTGACGCCCGTACCGCCCCGCCCGCCGCCGGCACCGGCGACCTCGACCGGCGGGCCGCCGACCTGGACGCCGCCGACCGCCTGGCGTCCGTGCGGGACCGCTTCGCGCTGGACGAGCCGCCCGGCGCCGTCTACCTGGACGGCAACTCGCTGGGCGCCCTGCCGCGCGCGGTGGCCGGCCGGCTGGCCCGCGTCGTGGAGCACGAGTGGGGCGAGCTGCGCATCCGGTCCTGGCAGGAGAGCGGCTGGTGGACCGCGCCGGAGCGGATCGGCGACCGGATCGCGCCGCTGGTCGGGGCCGGGCCGGGCCAGATCGTGGTCGGCGACTCCACCAGCGTCAACGTCTTCAAGGCCGTCGTGGCCGCCACCCGGCTGGCCGGCCCCGGCCGCGACGAGATCCTGGTGGACGCGGCGACCTTCCCCACCGACGGCTACCTGGCCGCCTCCGCCGCCCGGCTGACCGGGCACACCGTCCGCCCGGTCGCCGCCGGGGAGCTCGCCGGCGCGTTCGGCCCGCGCACCGCCACCGCGCTGGTCAACCACGTCGACTACCGCACCGGGCGCCTGCACGACCTGCCCGGCATCACCCGCGCCGCGCACGCGGCCGGCGCCCCGGTCGTGTGGGACCTGTGCCACAGCGCGGGCGCCCTGCCGGTCGGGCTCGACGAGCACCGGGTGGACCTCGCGGTCGGCTGCACCTACAAGTACCTCAACGGCGGCCCCGGCGCGCCCGCCTACCTCTACGTGCGCCGCGACCTGCAACCGCGCTTCGACTCGCCGCTGCCCGGCTGGAACTCGCACGCCGACCCGTTCGGCATGGAGCCCGGGTACGCGCCCGCCGAGGGCGCGGTGCGCGGCCGGGTCGGCACGCCGGAGATCCTGTCGCTGCTGGCGCTGGACGCCGCCCTGGACGTCTGGGACGGGGTGGCGGTGGCCGACGTGCGGGCCAAGAGCCTGGCGCTGACCGACTTCTTCCTGGACTGCGTCGCCGCCTCGGTGCCCACAGGCTGCGTCGAGTCGGTGACCCCGGCCGGGCACGCCGAGCGCGGCAGCCAGGTCAGCCTGCGCTGCGAGGGGTCCGAGCGGGTGATGGCCGCACTGCAGGAACGCGGCGTGGTCGGCGACCACCGGCGGCCCGACGTGCTGCGATTCGGCTTCACCCCGCTCTACACCCGGTTCGCCGACGCGCTGCGCGCCGCGCGGGTGCTCGGCGAGGTGCTGCGCGAGCCGGCCGGCGGGGACGCGCGGTGACGGCGACGACCGAGGAGGCCGCGCTGTTCGCGCTGCCGCCCGCCGAGCCGGACCGCTCGCTCTTCTACGGGCCGCACCCCTCGCAGGTCATCGACTACTACGGCCCGCCCGGCGAGGGCGCCCCCCTCACCGTGCTGCACGGCGGCTTCTGGCGGCAGGCCTACGACCGCTCGCACCTGTCGGCCACCGCCGCCGCGCTGGCCGCCGAGGGGTTCGCGGTGGCGCTGGTGGAGTACCGCAGGGTCGGCGGGGGCGGCGGCTGGCCGGCCACGTTCGACGACGTGGCGCGCGCGGTGCGCACCGCGTGGGACGGCGCTCCCGCGGTGCTGCTCGGCCACTCGGCGGGCGGCCACCTGGCGCTGTGGGCCGCCCGCGAGGCGCCGGACGCGGTCGCCCGGGTGGTGGCCGTCGGCGCGGTCGCCGACCTGGGCTACGCGCGGAAGCTGCGGCTCGGCTCCGGCGCGGTCGACGAACTGCTCGGTGCGGAGGGCGAGTTGGCGTTCACCGATCCGGCGAGCATGCTGCCGGCGCCGCGCCCCGAGGTGCTGGTGCACGGCAGCGACGACCCGAACGTGCCGGCCGAGGTCTCCCGGCGCTACGCCGCCGCGTCCGGCGCGCGGTTGTGCGAGCTGGCCGGCGTCGGCCACTTCGGCCCGCTGGTGCCCGGACTGGCCGGATACGACGCGCTGCTGGCGGCGCTGAGGGAGCGCGGCGCGTGACCGACTTCGACCCCTGGTCGCCGGCGTTCGTCGCCGACCCCTACCCGGCGTACGCGGCGCTGCGCGCCCGGGGGCGGGCCGTGTGGTTCGCGCCGAGCCGGCAGTGGCTCGTCCCGCACCACGACGACGTGAGCGCGCTGCTGCGCGACCGCCGGCTGGGCCGGACGTATCTGCACCGCTTCAGCCACGAGGAGTTCGGCCGCACCCCGCCGCCGGCCGCGCACGAGCCGTTCCACACGCTCAACGGCAACGGCATGCTCGACCTGGAGGCGCCCGACCACACCCGGATCCGGCGGCTGGTCTCCAAGGCGTTCACCCCGCGGACCGTCCAGCGCCTGGTGCCGACCGTGGAACGGCTGGCCGGCGAACTCGTCGACGGCCTGCTCGCGGACGGCGGCGGCGACCTGCTCTCCCGGGTGGCCGAACCGCTGCCGGTCGCGGTGATCGCCGAGATGCTGGGCATCCCGCCCGGCCGACCGCGCGCCGCTGCGGCCCTGGTCGGCGGCGATCTGCGGCATGTTCGAGCTGAACCCGGACGAGGAGACGGCCGCCGCCGCGGTGCGCGCCAGCACCGAGTTCTCCGACTACCTGCGGGAGTTGATCGCCCGGCGGCGCACCGCGCCGGGCGAGGACCTGATCAGCGCGCTGATCGCCGCCCACGACGAGGGCGACTCGCTGTCCGAGCAGGAGATGGTCTCCACCTGCGTCCTGCTGCTCAACGCGGGCCACGAGGCGACCGTCAACACCACCGTCAACGGCTGGTGGACGCTCTTCCGCCACCCCGACCGGCTCGCCGAGCTGCGCGCCCGCCCCGACACGCTGCCCACCGCCGTCGAGGAACTGCTGCGCTACGACACCCCGTTGCAGATGTTCGAACGCTGGGTGCTGGACGACATCGAACTCGGCGACGTGACGATCCCGCGCGGCAGCGAGGTCGCCCTGCTGTTCGGCTCCGCCAACCGCGACCCCGCCCGCTTCCCGCACCCCGACCGCCTCGACCTCACCCGCCCCGACAACCCCCACCTCACCTTCGGCGCCGGCATCCACTACTGCCTCGGCGCCCCCCTCGCCCGCCTCGAACTCACCACCACCTTCGCCACCCTCCTGCGCCGCGCCCCCACCCTCCGCCCCCTCCGCACCCCGCAATGGAAACCGGGCTACGTCATCAGGGGCCTGCGCGAACTGGAGGTGGAGGTGTGACGGGCGGCGGCGAGCGGATGCGCGCGTCCGGACGCCCGACTCCGTCGCACGCGGGTCGTCGGGGGACCGACTGACCGCTGCGGCTACTCCAGGCCGTTCCAGCCCCACCGTGGGGTCGGGCCGGGGGTGCCGAGGTCGTCGCCGGGGTGGGCGGCGGAGATGTCGCGGGCGATGCGGGTGCCCCAGTCGAAGTACTCGGTGAGGCGTTGGCGCAGCGGGGCGTCGTTGGGGTAGCGGCGTTCCAGGGCGGTGGTCATCAGCTCCATCCAGCGCAGCCGCTGGTCCTCGGTGATGGCGAGGCCGAGGTGGGCGCGGAGCAGTCCCTGGTGGCCGCCGAGCTCGGCGGTGTAGCGCTCCGGGCCGCCGAGCACCTCGGCGAGCCAGACGGCGAAGTGCTCCCGGTGGGCCGGGGTGAAGTCGGCGAACACCGGCGCGAGCAGCGGGTCGGCCAGCACGGTCGTGTAGAAGCCGTCGGCGAGTTCGCGCAGGCCGTCCTCCCCGCCGGCCGCCTCGTACAGCGTCCCGGGCCGTTCGGTCATCTCGGCGCCTTCCCCGCAGGTGGTGTTCGCGCCATTATGTCCCGTTGGTGGCGGATCGTCACGCCGCGTCGCGCCGCCGCAGTCCGGCCAGCCCGCCGGCGGTCAGCACCGCGGCGCCGGCCGCCAGCCACAGCAGCGGTGCCGCGGTCGGCGTCGCGCCGGGCAGCTTGGGCACGTGGGCGAAGGCGGACAGGTCGAGCACCCAGGGCGTGAAGCCGAGCAGCGGCCCGTACAGGCCGAGCCCGACGGACAGCGACACGACCGACCAGCCGGCCAGCGCGTAGCGGGGGGCGGCGCCGTGCAGGAGGACGGCGAACGCGGAGACCAGCCAGACCGCGGGGAGCTGGACGAGACCGGCGGCGAGCATGCTGCCCAGGTGCCCGCCCGGGTCGCCGATCGCGGCGCCGTAGCCGAGCCCGGTCGTCACCCCGCCGACCGCCATCAGCGCGACGGACCCGGCGCCCGCGACCACCAGGTGCGCGCCCGCGTAGCGCAGCCGGCCGACGGACGCGGCGAGTACCGGTTCCAGCCGGCCGCCCTGCTCCTCGCCGCGCAGCCGCAGCACCGCCTGGACGGTGAAGACCGCGGCGACCATGCCCAGCGTGGCGGCGATGGTGGCCAGGTAGGACTGGGTGAGATCGCGCGATCCGCCCAAGTGGGCGAAGGAGTCGACGAGTTGGCGGTTGCCGCGGACGGTCTGGACGGCCCCCTTCGCCAGCGCGCCCAGCGCCACGCCGCTGACCGCGTAACCGATCGACCAGCCGTACACCGCGCCGCGTTGCAGCCGCCACGCCAGCCCGAAGGCGCCGCGCAGCCGTGGTCCGGCCGCCGCCGGGCCAGGGCCGCGGCCGGGCAGCACGGCGGCGTCCAGGTCGCGCCGGGCCACCAGGGCGAAGGCGGCGGCCGCCAGCAGCAGGCCGAGCAGCACCGGGGCCGCCAGCAGCCACCAGCGCTCGGCCGCGTAGGGGCGGACGCGTTCCACCCAGCCGAGCGGCGAGAGCAGGGCGGGCAGACTGGTGCCGTGCGGACCCGTGCCGTCACCGGTCGCGCGCAGCAGGAACGCGGCGCCCAGCACCGCGCCCGCGATACCCCGCACCGCCCGCGCGCTCGCGGTGAGTTGGGCCGCGACCGCCGCGACGGCCGCGAAGCACAGCGCGCTCACCCCGAAGGTCAGCCCCAGCGCGAGCGCGCCCACGACCCCTTGGAGGACCGCGCACAGGGTGACCACGACGGTGGCGGCGAGCGCGGCGACGGCCGCGGTGAGCAGCGCGGCGGCCAGCGGCGCGCGGCGGCCGACCGCGCCCGCCCCGATCAGTTCGAGCCGGCCGGCCTCTTCCTCCTCGCGGGTGTGCCGGACGACCACCAGTGCGCCCATCAGCCCGGCGAGCGCGGTGCCGAACGCGATGGTCCGCCAGGCGCCCAGCCCGCCGAGGCTGTCGGAGTACAGCGGTCCGTACAGCGCCCGCAGCGAGGTGTTGCCGACCATGCTCGCGGCCAGCGAGGCCCGCTTGGCGGCGGTGTCGTACAGGCCGCCGAACGAGGACATGGTGGCGACCACGATGACGCCGAGCGAGAGCACCCAGGCGGGGATCATCGACCCGGTCGCGGCGCAGCGCCAGGCGCACCAGCAGCCCGGTGCCGGCCAGTTCGCTCATGACGCGCCGCTTCCGGCCGTGGCCGGCCGCGCCTCGGCGGGCCCGGTGGCGTAGTGCCGGCGGAACAGCTCCTCCAGGGTGGGCGGCGAACTGGTCAGCGCGCGGACGCCGGCCGCGCCGAGCAGGGCGACGACGGCGTCCAGCCGGTCCGCGTCGACCTGCAGGGTGACGCGGTGGCCGGTGACGTCGAGGTCGTGCACGCCCGCCATGCCGGCCAACCCCCGTGGTACGGAGGCGAGTTCGGCGGTGATGGCGGTCCGGGTGAGGTGGCGCAGCTCGCCCAGCGTGCCGCTCTCCACCGTGCGGCCGGCCCGGACGATGCTGACCCGGTCGCACAACTCCTCGACCTCGCTGAGGATGTGGCTGGACAGCAGCACGGTGGCGCCGCGCTCCCGGGCCTCGCGCACGCAGGAGACGAACGCCTCCTCCATCAACGGGTCGAGCCCGCTGGTGGGTTCGTCGAGGACGATCAGCTCCGCGTCGGCCGCGAAGGCGGCGACCAGGGCGACCTTCTGCCGGTTGCCCTTGGAGTAGGTGTGGCCCTTGCGGGTCGGGTCGAGCTCGAAGCGGGCCAGCAGCTCCGCCCGGCGCGGCGCACCGGCCGCGCCGCGCATCCGGGTCAGCAGGTCGATCGCCTCGCCGCCGGTGAGGTTGCGCCACAGCGTCACGTCGCCGGGCACGTAGGCGATCCGGCGGTGCAGCCGGACCGCGTCGCGCCAGGGGTCGCCGCCGAGCAGCCGGGCCGTGCCGCCGTCGGCGCGCAGCAGGCCGAGCAGCACCCGCAGCGTGGTGGACTTCCCCGAGCCGTTCGGTCCCAGGAATCCGTGCACCTCGCCGGTGCGGACCGCCAGGTCCAGCCCGTCCAGGGCACGGGTGCGGCCGAACGACTTGCGCAGTCCGGCCACCTCGATCGCCTTCGTGGTCATATTTCGAAGGTACGCTCATTTCATAAAGTTGTGAAGTTGCGGAACGTATAGTGATCCCATGGCAGATGGGGAACGCGACGAGGCGGCGGTGGAGCGGTTCGTCGAGCGCTTCGCGTCCGACCTGGTCGAGGCGGGCATGCCGCGGATGCCGGCCCGGGTCTTCGGCGCGCTGCTCGCCTCCGAGACCGGCGCGCTGACCTCCGCCGAACTGGGGGAGTGCCTCAAGGTCAGCCCGGCGGCCGTCTCCGGCGCGGTGCGCTACCTCGCCCAGATCGGCATGATCAGCCGGGAGCGCGAACCGGGCTCGCGCCGCGAGCGCTACGCCATGCACACCGAGCAGTGGTACGAGTCCTTCGGGCGGCGCGACCAGATCATGTCCCGCTGGGAGCACACCCTGCGCACCGGCGTGGAGACGCTGGGCCCGGCCACCGCGGCCGGCGAGCGCATCGCCGAGACCGCCGACTTCTTCGCCTTCGTCCAGCGCGAGATCGGCGACATGATCGACCGCTGGCGCGAGCAGCGCCGGGCCGGGTCCTCCGCGGGCTGACGGCCGCCGCTACGCCTCGGCCGGCACGGTCAGCCGCCAGGCGGCCGGCTGCACGGTCCAGGTGCGGTGGCGCACCGGGCCGCCGAGCGACTCGTCGGCGCGGTAGCGGAAGTCCCGCCCCGAGACGGCGATCTGGTGCGCCCGCACCGACAGCGGCCCGGAACCGTGGTCGTGCGGCCGGCTCACCGAGACGACCGCGAGCCCGTCGGCCGGCGCGCGCACCGAGACCTCGTGCACCGGGCGGTCCAGATCGGCCAGCAGCACGCCGTCCGCCTCCACCCGCAGCCGGTGCGCCGCGTGGTGGACGTGCGCGGCCACCGCCGGCAGCGACGGCAGCGGGTTGGTCAGCGTGCGCACCAGCGACCGCGCGCCGCGCTCCAGCCAGTGCCGCTTGTCCTCCTCCGACTCCGGGCCGGCCGCACCGGGGGCGTCGGAGCGCGGCGGATCCGGCGCCGGGCGCGGCGGTCTGGGGTGGCCGGCGCCGGGGATGCGCAGCGCGCCGAGCACGATCCCGCCGCTGTCGTCCGCCAGCAGGTCCAGCGCCCGCTCGCCGCCGTCCAGCGCGGCGCGCGCCGCCGCGACCGCGGAGGCCGGCACCCCGAACCGCCCGGCGAGCCCGAGCGCGCCGCGCCGCCCGACCGGCACGAACGACAACGCGCCCTCGGACAGCGCGCCTTCCCGGTGCAGTATCCGCACGGTGCGCAGCAGCGCCGCGTCGTCGCCCACCACCACCGGGCGGCGGCGGCCGCGGTGCCGCAGCACGCGTTCCCAGTCCGCGACGGATTCCGGAAAACAGATCTTCAACGAGTCCGCCCCGGCACGCAGGACGTCCTTCGCGATGCGCACCGATTCGCCGTCCAATGTGCGGGCCACCGGGTCGATGACGACAAGCAGCGGGCAGCCGCGCCGCTCAGGGTGGGGTTGCCCGGCCGAGGCATGAGCCGACACCTTGGTCCTCTCAGGTAAAATCTCGGTGCAAGAGCCCCTTGCGCCTTTGCGCCAGGGGCTTCGTCTATTCCGGGGCACCGGTTCGACGGCTCTTACGCACGTTGGACATGCCCCGCCCGGAAGGGGTGTACGCCTGTGCCCGCACTTGTGCTGCTCGGTGCTCAGTGGGGTGACGAGGGCAAGGGGAAGGCCACCGACCTGCTCGGCGGCTCGGTCGACTACGTGGTCCGCTACCAGGGTGGCAACAACGCCGGCCACACGGTGGTGGTCGGCGACCAGAAGTACGCGCTCCACCTGCTGCCTTCCGGCATCCTGTCGCCCGGCTGCACGCCGGTGATCGGCAACGGAGTCGTCGTGGACCCCGCGGTCCTGCTGTCGGAGCTGAGCGGTCTGCAGAAGCGCGGTGTGGACACCTCCCGCCTGCTGATCAGCGGCAACGCGCACCTGATCACGCCTTACCACCAAACCATCGACAAAGTGACGGAACGGTTCCTCGGCAAGCGCCGGATCGGCACCACCGGCCGCGGCATCGGACCGGCCTACGCCGACAAGATCAACCGGGTCGGCGTGCGGGTGCAGGACCTGTTCGACGAGTCGATCCTGCGGCAGAAGGTGGAGGCCGCGCTCGGCGACAAGAACCAGATCCTGGTCAAGATCTTCAACCGGCGGGCCATCTCCACCGAGCAGGTCGTCGAGGAGTACCTCGGCTACGCCGAGCAGCTCGAGGAGTTCGTCACCGACACCACGCTGGTGCTCAACTCCGCGCTGGACGAGGGCAAGGTGGTGCTGCTGGAGGGCGGCCAGGGCACCCTGCTCGACGTGGACCACGGCACGTATCCGTTCGTCACCTCCTCCAACCCGACCGCGGGCGGCGCCTGCACCGGCTCGGGCATCGGCCCGACGCGCATCACCCGCACCATCGGCATCCTGAAGGCGTACACCACCCGGGTCGGCTCCGGGCCGTTCCCCACCGAGCTGCTGGACGCCGACGGCGAGGCGCTGCGCCGGATCGGCGGCGAGCGCGGGGTCACCACCGGCCGCGACCGGCGCTGCGGCTGGTTCGACGCGGTCATCGCCCGGTACGCGACCCGGGTCAACGGGCTGACCGACTTCTTCCTCACCAAGCTCGACGTCCTCACCGGCTGGGAGCGCGTCCCGGTCTGCGTCGCCTACGACATCGACGGCACCCGCGTCGAGGAACTGCCGTACAGCCAGACCGACTTCCACCACGCCACCCCGGTCTACGAGATGCTGCCGGGCTGGAGCGAGGACATCAGCGGGGCCAAGACCTTCGAGGAGCTGCCGAAGAACGCCAAGGCGTACGTCAAGGCGCTGGAGGAGATGTCCGGCGCCCCGATCTCCGCGATCGGCGTCGGACCGGGCCGCGACGAGACCATCGAGATCAACTCCTTCCTGTAGACCGGACCCAGTCGCCCGATCGGGTGGTCCGGGCCGCCTCCGCCGACACTGTGTCGCCGGGAGTGGCCCGGACCATACAGGCTGACCATTCCGGCGGCCCCGGGCGGCTGCCTACGCTGAACGCCATGACCACCCCTCGCGCAGTCCCGCAGCCCGATCCCGCCAAGGGCGCCGCCGTCAAGGCCACCGACCGCTCCCACGTCTTCCACTCGTGGGCCGCCCAGGAACTGCTCGACCCGCTGGCGGTGGCCGGCGCGGACGGCTCGTACTTCTGGGACTACGACGGCAACCGCTACCTGGACTTCTCCTCCGGCCTGGTCAACGCCAACATCGGCTACCAGCACCCGAAGGTGGTCGCCGCGATCCAGGAGCAGGCCGGCCGGCTCACCACCTTCGCGCCCGCCTTCGCCGTCGACGTGCGCTCCGAGGCGGCCCGGCTGGTCGCCGAGCGCACCCCCGGCGACCTGGACAAGATCTTCTTCACCAACGGCGGCGCCGAGGCGGTGGAGAACGCGGTGCGGATGGCCCGGCTGCACACCGGCCGGCCCAAGCTGCTGTCCGCCTACCGCTCGTACCACGGCGCCACCTCCACCGCGATCAACCTGACCGGCGACCCGCGCCGCTGGGCCTCCGACAGCGCCTCGGCCGGCGTCGTGCACTTCTGGGGCCCGCACCCCTACCGCTCGCCGTTCCACTCCGACAGCCCGGAGCAGGAGACCGAGCGGGCGCTCGCGCACCTGGAGGAGCTGATCGCCTTCGAGGGGCCGCAGACCGTCGCCGCGATCATCCTGGAGACCATCGCCGGCACCGCCGGCGTCCTGGTCCCGCCGCCCGGCTACCTGGCCGGCGTGCGCGAACTGTGCGACCGGCACGGCATCGTCTTCATCCTCGACGAGGTGATGGCCGGCTTCGGCCGCACCGGCAAGTGGTTCGCCGCCGACCACTGGGAGGTCACGCCCGACCTGATGACCTTCGCCAAGGGGGTCAACTCCGGTTATGTGCCGCTGGGCGGCGTGGCGATCTCCGAGCGGATCGCGGCCACCTTCGCCACCCGTCCCTACCCCGGCGGCCTGACCTACTCCGGCCACCCGCTGGCCTGCGCCTCCGCGGTGGCCACCATGAACGCCATGGCCGAGGAGGGCGTCGTGGAGCACGCGGCGGCCATCGGCGAGACGGTCATCGGCCCGGCGCTGCGCGAGCTGGCGGCCCGCCACCCCTCGGTCGGCGAGGTCCGCGGCATGGGCGTCTTCTGGGCGCTCGACCTGGTCAAGGACCGCGACACCCGCGAACCGCTGGTCCCGTACAACGCCTCCGGCGCCGACAACGCGCCGATGGCCGCGTTCGGCGCCGCGTGCAAGCAGCGCGGCCTGTGGCCGTTCGTCAACATGAACCGCACGCACGTCGTGCCGCCCTGCGTGATCAGCGAGTCCGAGGCCAAGGAGGGCCTCGCCGTGCTCGACGAGGCGCTCAACGTCGCCGACGGCTACACCACCTCGGCCTGACGGCCGCCCCCGGCGCCGGCCGGGTCCGCACCGGACCCGGCCGGCGCAGCCGTGCGCCCGGCGGCCAGCGCGTTCGCGCATCGGTATCTTGTGCGATGGACCCGATCAAGCGGTGCGGCCCCGAGGAGGCGGTATGTCCGGCAGCACGCCGGTGCGGCGCAGCAGCCTGCGGCAGCAGATCGCCGACGCGCTGCGCGACGAGGTGCTGACCGGGCGGCTGCCCGCCGGGCGCCACTTCACCGTCAAGGAGATCGCCGAGCACTACGGCGTCTCCGCCACCCCGGTGCGCGAGGCGCTGGTGGACCTCGCCGCCCAGGGCCTGCTGCACGTCGAGCACCACCGCGGCTTCCAGGTACGGCAGTTCACCGAGGAGGACTACCGCGGGCTGGTCGCCGCCCGCATCCTGGTGACCGACGGCCTGCTGCGCCGGATGGCGGCGCTCGACCGGGTCTTCCCGGCCGACGAGATGGCCTCGGTGCGCCGCCGGGCCGAGGCCGCCGCCTCCGCCGCCCGGTCCGGCGCGGTGGACGTGCTGATCGGCTGCGACCTGCGCTTCTGGCGGGAGCTGGCGGTGCTGGCCGGCAACGGACCGGTCACCGAGTTCCTCGACCGGCTGCGCGTGCAGGCCTGGGTCTTCGCGGTGCCCTACCTGCGCCGCAGCCCGTCGCTGGCCGGCGTCTTCTGGACCGAGCACGTCGCGCTGGCGGACGCCGTGCGCGACTGCGACGCCGAGGCCGCGCAGCGCATCATCGAGGCGTACAACGACCACACGCTGGCCACCATGCGCAAACTCGTCGACGCCCACGGCTGACCGCCCCGGCCGACTGACGGAACGGGTCCGCGGCGCTACGCTGAGCGCTCCGGCCGACCCCCCTTGGAAACGTGGAGCGCCCGTGGCCTGTGATCTGTGGCTGGTCCCGCTGGTCGACGTGCTGTGCCACAGCCCCGACAACCCGTTCGCGGAGGAGATCGCCACGTTCGACAAGGCGCTGCGCGAGGCCGGGCTGCCGCCGGTCCCGGTGCACGGCTACATGCCGGGGCTGTCCGGCGACGTGGCCCCGGTCGCCGGCTTCGACTACGACGCGCTGCACTTCCTGCGCCGCGCCCACCTGCTGCTGCTGTGCGGCCTGGAGGTCACCCCGGTCGGCGAACTCGGCAGCGACTACGAGCAGTTGCTGGAGATGTTCCAGTCCGCCGCCGAGCGCTCCCACCTGGTGTGGCACTACGACAACTCCGGCGCCTACGTGCCGCTGGACTTCGCCTCCCCGGTGGTCAACGAGGAACTGCTCGCCACCGGCGGCCCGTTGGGCTCCAGCCACGGACTGCTGCGCGAACTGCTCGCGGTCGCCCCGGTGATCGGCATCGACCCGGAGAACCCGCCGCCCGCCCCGCCGCCGCCCGCCCGGCCCACCGAGCTGGACGAGCCGGCCCACGGCGCGCCCGCGGACGACGGCGCGTTCGCCCGCGAGCGGCACGTCTGGCTCGGCCTGCACGCCGCGGTCACCAGGAGCCTGGCCCAGTCCTCGATGATCGTCTTCAGCTGACCCGACCGGCGCTCAGCGCCCCGCCGGACCCTCCGGCGGGCGCTGCCGGGGCATGCTCGGCCGGCTGCCCGGCGGCAACGGCAGCCGCACCGGCGGCTGCCCGGCGTCCCGGCGGCCCCACGCCACCACCGACTGGGTGTAGAGCGGCCCGGAACCGGCCCGGAACTCCACCATCCAGTCGGCGGTCTCGCCGCGCACCAGCTCCGAGACGTCCTCGCAGAACCGCCGCAGCACGCCGAGGCAGCGCTCCGCCGCCTCGCTCGCGGTGCCCTCCGTCGGGCCCAGCACCTCCCGCACGCTCTCCGACGCCCAGTCGAACCGCAGCGCCTCCAGCCGCCGCTGCACCGCCTGCGCGGTCGCCACGTCCCGCATCCAGCCCGAGGTCAGCCCGAACCACCGGTCCAGGCCGACGCCCACCGCCGCGCCGAGCAGCCCCAGGTAGCCCCACGCCGTCGGCCCGTCCACCCCGGGCGCCCCGCCGGTGATCCGCAGCATCGGCAGCGCGATCGCCGCGCCCACCCCCAGCACGGTGATGATCCGCGCCGCCCGGGCCCCGCGCCGCTTCCACCGCCGGTCGGCCAGGTACCAGTCCACGGTGCGCAGCGCGCCCTGCTCGGCCCAGCGGTACAGCTCGTCGAGCCGGGTGGCCGGCTCGCCCCAGTCGCCGAGCGGGAAGGGGGCGCCGCGCAGGTCGTCCAGCCGCTCGCGGGGCGGCCGGCCCCTGCGGTACCCGCCGCCGGCCGTCCACCGCGCCGGCCAGCCGACCGGCCGGCCGCCGGCCCGGCCGCCCGGCAGCGCGCCGCGGAAGTCGGCGGGCCCGCCCGCGGGCCGGCCCGGCGGCCGGGGCCGCCCGCCGTCCGGCCCGCCGGGGCTGCCCTCCTGAGGGACCCCCTCGGGGTGCTTGTCCGGTTGGCTCACCCGCGAACTCCCTCACGCCTTTTCTTCGTTTTCTGCGTTCTGCACGTCTCCAGAGCCCCTTCTTACCGCCGAACGGCTGACCCGTTGGACGGCTTCGCCACAAAACCGCCCGAATGTGCTGTGCCGGGCGGGTATGCGGGCGCCCCCGGCCCACTCGAAAGAGTGAGCCGCCGTGCGGGGCCGACGCGGCCGGGGAGCCGGCCGGGCGGCCGACTACGCTGGCTGGCGTGAAGGTCCTCGTAATCGGCGGCGGCGCCCGCGAACACGCCCTGTGCCGCGCCCTGTCCCTCGACCCCGGCGTCACCGAGCTGCACTGCGCGCCCGGCAACGCCGGCACCGCGGCGGTCGCCGAGTCGCACCCGGTGGACCCGGCGGACGGCGCCGCGGTCGCCGCGCTGGCCGCCCGGCTCGGCGCGGACCTGGTCGTGGTCGGCCCGGAGGCGCCGCTGGTGGCCGGGGTCGCCGACGCGGTGCGCGGCATCGGCACCCCGTGCTTCGGCCCGTCGCGCGAGGCGGCCCGGCTGGAGGGCTCCAAGGCGTTCGCCAAGGAGGTCATGGCCGCCGCCGGCGTGCCCACCGCGCGCTCCTACGTGTGCACCGGGCCCGAGGAGGTCGACGCCGCCCTCGCCGCGTTCGGCCCGCCCTACGTGGTCAAGGACGACGGGCTGGCGGCCGGCAAGGGCGTGGTGGTCACCGGCGACCCGGCCGCCGCCCGCGAACACGCCCTCGCCTGCGGCCGGGTGGTGATCGAGGAGTTCCTCGACGGCCCCGAGGTCTCGCTGTTCGCCGTCACCGACGGCGACACCGTGCTGCCCCTGCAGCCCGCCCAGGACTTCAAGCGCGCCCTGGACGGCGACGAGGGCCCCAACACCGGCGGCATGGGCGCCTACTCGCCGCTGCCGTGGGCCGACCCCAAGCTCGTCGACGAGGTGCTGACCACCGTCCTGCAGCCCACCGTGGACGAACTGCGGCGGGCCGGCACCCCGTTCACCGGCCTGCTCTACGCCGGGCTGGCGCTCACCTCGCGCGGCGTGCGGGTGATCGAGTTCAACGCGCGCTTCGGCGACCCGGAGACCCAGGTGGTGCTGGCCCGGCTGCGCACCCCGCTCGGCGGGCTGCTGCTGGCCGCCGCCACCGGCGCGCTCGCCCACCAGCCGCCGCTGCGCTGGAGCGAGGAGGCCGCGGTCACCGTGGTGCTCGCCTCGCACAACTACCCCGGCACGCCCCGCACCGGCGACCCGATCGGCGGCCTGGCCGAGGCGGCGGCCGAGCCGCACACCTACGTGCACCACGCGGGCACCGCGCACGACGCCGGCGGCCGGGTGGTGAGCGCGGGCGGCCGGGTGCTGTCGGTCACCTCGACCGGACCCGACCTGGCCGCCGCCCGGGAACGCGCCTACGCCGGGCTGGCCCGTATCACACTCGACGGCTCGCACCACCGTGCGGACATCGCACAACAGGCCGCGAAGGGCTGACCGGACGCGGGCCGCCCGCCCGTCGCCGACCAGCCACGAAGGCCCCGGAACCCCCTGAACGCCCGGCGTGCGGCGGGCCATTCCCGGTCGTGCCCAAAGCCATTCAATCGGGTGACGCCTTGGGCTATCCGGCTGACGCGGGCAGTCACCCGAACTAGGGTGCCCGGAAAGCGGACCGCGATGACCGCGGTCTCCGCGGACCCGCGCGGAGCACCGGTCGGTCCGTGCTGCGGCAAGTGGCTCCACCGCATTGCGATGTCGGTGGGCGGTGCCACAGTGGGGGGATGAAGCAACGCCGTCGGCGTCCGCTGTCGTCTTCGCTGTCTCAGGTTGGGGGTGAACAGCTCGGTGTCCGGTGAACACGCGGCACGCGCCCGTGCCCTGGCGGTGCTCCGCGTCCGCAGTACCGCGCTGGCGCTCGCCCTGCTGCCGGCGGCCTGCGCGGTGGTGCTGCTCGCCGCCGTGGCGAGCGGACACGCCGGCGGCCCGGGGTGGCACGCGCTGTGCTGGACCGCGGTCGGCGTGGCCCTCGCCGTGCTGCTGGTGGCCGGCGGCACCGCCGCGGTGGTCGCCGGCGCCGCGCCCGCGGTGAGCCCGACGGTGCCGGTCCCGGAGGAGATCGCCCCGGAGCTGTACCGGATGGTCCGCGAGCTGGCCGGCCGGCTCGACGTGCCGGCGCCCTCGGCCATAGCCCTCACCCCGGACTGCGACAGCTGGCTGGAGGACCGCAACCACCTCGCCGCGTCCGGCGCGCGGCGGCAGCGGCGCGGCCGGCGGCCCGCGCAGGCGCCGGTGTTGGTGATCGGCTCCCCCTTCATGTGGTGGATGCGGGTCGCCGAGCTGCGGGCGCTGCTGGCGCCGGTGGTCGCCGGCACCGGTCCGTCCGCCGACCCCGACATAGCCGCCGCGCGCCGCTTCGTGCGCGGCCTGGACGCCGCGGTGGCGGACTGCCGGCAGCGCTCCGCGCTCGGCGGCCCGCTGCGGCTGGTGCGCCGGCCGGCGCTCGCACTGGTCGGCCGGTCCGCCCGGCTGATGCTGCGCGGCTGCCGGACCCACGTCGCCGAGATGGAGCGCGCGGTGGCCGCCATGGCCTCCGAGTGCGCCCAGGCGGTCGACTACGGCCTGCGCATCGTCGCCCAGGAACAGGTCGGCCTGGCCTACGCGGGCTGGGACCGGCTGCTGACCCGGGTCGCGCTGCCCGCCTGGCGGATCGGCCGCTGGCCCGGCCGGCTGGACGCCGGAGTGGTCTCGGCGCTCACCGAGCTGTCCCGGCGCGACCGGCTCGCCGAGGGCTTCGAGACCCGGCTGGGCGAACGGCCCGCCTGCGATCTGCTGGAGGCGCCCGGCACGGTGGACGAGGCGGCCTCGCTGCTCGCCGCCCGGCTCTTCCACGGCGGGCCGGCCCGCCCGGGTCCCGGCTGGTCGCCGGTGGGCTGGGAGGCGTATCCGCAGGAGGTCGTGGACCGCATCTGGCGCACCGACGCGGCCCGGCTGCACCGGGTGCTCGACGAGTCGTCGCCGCCGTCCGGCCAGGCCACCCTCGCCCGGGTGCTCGACCGGCTCGCGGCCGGCGGCAGCGACGAGCTGGCCGCCCGCATCAGCGCGCACCAGCAACGCGAGGAGCGGGCCCGGGAGTCCGCCCCGGCGGGCGGCGGCGCGGCCGGCCCCGGCGAGCCGCCCGGCCCGGTGCTCCCGCTCGGCCCGGAGGGCGAACCACCCACGCCGGTCTACCAGTTGCTGCCGCCGCGCACCGGCCGGGAGCTGCTGGCCGACCACGTGACGGCGATGGTCTGCTGCGCGGCGGTCGACACCGCGGGGGCCGCGCCGGGGCTCGACTGGCTGGACGGGCCGGTGCTGATGGTCGGCGGGGCGCGCCGCTCGGATCTGGCGGCGCCGGTGCTGCGGCTGGTGGAGCACGGCGACCCGGCGCCGCTGCGTGCCTGGCTGGGCGCGGTGGGCGTGCGGCTGGAGAAGCCGGTCCGGCTGGTGTGAGCCCGGCGTCCGCCGGCCGCTCGCGGATCGTTCGGTATGTGAGCCTCATCACGGAATCGCATGGATTGGACCGCAATGGGGGTTTCCGCGCGAATCTGTTCCGATAATTAGCCACGAAGGGTGATGGCTCGGAAGCTTTGGGTGATCCGCCGGTGTTCCACGGTGTGTTGCGTGGTTTTCCGGTGGGTCAGAAGGGGGCAGAAGTGAGCACCGATCAGATCCGGCGCTGGGACTCGGGAGCGCTGGCGCACGGCGTCAACGACCCTTTCGGGCAGGGACCGCTGCCCTGGCTGCGCGAACGCGAGCACTACCTGGAGGGCTCCGGCCAGCTCCTGCCGTGGTACGTGGACCTGGCCGCCATCGACGGCGGCCGCCCGGTGCCCGGCCAGCGCGCCACCGGCCGCCGGCACGGCTCGGGCCCGCACAACGCGAACGACACCGACCTGCAGATCAAGGGCTACGCGTCCTGCGCCTCCGTCGAGCCCGGCGGCTCCGTCGACTTCCACGTCAGCGTCGATCCGCCGCAGCCGTTCACCGTGGACGTCTACCGCATCGGCCACTACGGCGGCGACGGCGCCGCGCACATCACCAGCAGCCCGCGGCTGTCCGGCATCGTCCAGCCGCCGCCGCTCGCCGCCGGCCTCACCGTCTCCTGCCACCACTGGTGGCTCTCCTGGCGGCTGCAGGTCCCCTCGTACTGGAACAACGGCGCCTACGTCGCCGTGCTGACCACCGACGACGGATACCGCAGCCACGTGCCGTTCACCGTGCGCGACACCCAGCCGGCCGACCTGCTGCTGGTGCTGCCCGACGTGACCTGGCAGGCGTACAACCTCTACCCGGAGGACGGCCGCACCGGCGCCAGCCTCTACCACGCCTGGGACGAGGAGGGCCGGCTGCTCGGCGAGGAGTCCGCCGCCGAAGTGGTCTCCTTCGACCGGCCCTACGCCGGCGCCGGCCTGCCGCTGCACGTCGGCCACGCCTACGACTTCATCCGCTGGGCCGAGCGCTACGGCTACGACCTCGCCTACGCCGACGCCCGCGACCTGCACGCCGGCCGGGTGGATCCGACCCGGCACCGCGGCGTGGTCTTCCCCGGCCACGACGAGTACTGGACGGTCGCCATGCGCCGCGCGGTCGAGCGGGCCCGCTCACACGGCACCTCGCTGGTCTTCCTGTCCGCCAACACCATGTACTGGCAGGTCGGCCTCGCCCCCTCGACCAGCGGCAGCCCGGACCGGCTGCTCATCTGCCGCAAGGCCCGTCCGGACGCCCGCGGCCGCACCGCCTTGTGGCGGGACCTCGGCGAGTCCGAGCAGCAGATCCTCGGCGTGCAGTACGCCGGCCGGGTGCCCGAGCCGCGCCCGATGGTGGTGCGCAACGCCGACCACTGGCTGTGGCGCTCCACCGGCGCCGGCGAGGGCGACGAGCTGCCGGGCATGGTGGCCGGCGAGGCCGACCGCTACTTCCCGCGCACCGCGCTGTCGCCGTACACCGAGCGGATCCTGCTCGCGCACTCCCCGTACGAGGACACCGCCGGCGTCCGCACCCACCAGGAGACCTCGCTGTACCGCGCGCCCAGCGGCGGCTACGTCTTCGCCTCCGGCACCTTCGCCTGGTCGCCGGCGCTCGACCGCCCCGGCCACGTGGACGAGCGGGTGCGGCGGGCCACCGCCAACCTGCTGGACCGCGTCGTCGCCGGGTGAGCGAGAATCGTGGCGTTGGGACGTACCACCATGGAGGAAGCGTGTCCGGATTCGTAGCCAAGCCCGAACCCGTCCAGGTGCCGGGTCTGGTGCATCTGCACACCGGCAAGGTCCGCGACCTCTACCGGAACGCGGACGGCGACCTGGTGATGGTGGCCAGCGACCGGATCTCCGCCTACGACTGGGTGCTGCCCACCGAGATCCCGGACAAGGGCCGGGTGCTGACCCGGTTGTCGCTGTGGTGGTTCGAGCAGTTGGCCGACCTGTGCCCGCACCACGTGCTCTCCACCGAGCTGCCGCCCGGCGCCCCCGCCGACTGGGCCGGGCGCACCACGGTGGTCCGCTCGCTGCGGATGGCGCCGGTGGAGTGCGTGGCGCGCGGCTACCTGACCGGGTCCGGCCTGGCCGAGTACGAGCGCAGCCGCACGGTCTGCGGCCTGGCGCTGCCCGAAGGGCTGGTGGACGGCTCCGAGTTGCCGGCCGCCATCTTCACCCCGGCCACCAAGGCCGAGGTCGGCGAGCACGACGAGAACGTCTCCTTCGGGGCGGTCGCCCAGCGCCTCGGCGCCGAAACCGCCGCCGAGCTGCGGCAGATGACGCTGGCCGTCTACTCGCGCGCCCGCGACCTGGCCCGCGACCGGGGCATCATCCTGGCCGACACCAAGTTCGAGTTCGGCTTCGACGGCGACGAACTGGTGCTGGCCGACGAGGTGCTGACCCCCGACTCCTCGCGGTTCTGGCCCGCCGAGCAGTGGCGGCCGGGCCGTCCGCAGCCCTCGTTCGACAAGCAGTACGTCCGCGACTGGCTCACCTCCGCCGCCTCCGGCTGGGACCGGGCCGCCGACACCCCGCCGCCCGCGCTGCCGGCCGAGGTGGTCGAGCGCACCCGGGCGAAGTACCTGGAGGCGTACGAGAAGCTGACCGGCCTGCGCTGGACGTGACGCCCGCGGCCCGCCGGCTCAGCCCAGCCGCCGGGCGTCCACGCGCCAGGCGCTCGTCCCCCTCCAGCCGCCGGCCACCAGCAGTCCGTCGGGGGTGAACGCGACGGCCTCCACGTCGTGCGGGCAGTACACCGGGTACGGGTCGCCGCCCGGCGTCAACACGTCGACCACGTCGCTGGACCAGCAGACCGCCAGCAGCGGACCCGCGGGGGTGACCGTGATCGCCAGCGACCGCGGCAGCGCCTCCCGGTGCGCCAGCGGCACCTCCAGAGGCGGGCGGGAGGACGCCCACAGCACGACGTCGCCGGCCGCCGTGCCGGCCGCGACGAGGGCCTGCCCGTCGTTCACCGCCAGGCAGCAGACGGCGGTCAGCGGGGTCCGGGCCAGCACGGCGGACCGCGCCTCGTCCCCACCGCCGGCCGCGCCGTGCAGATGGGCCGCGCCGGCGGCGTCGCCGAAGACCAGCAGCCCGGCCGCCGGGTCGCCGCCGACCGCCAGGACCGTGCCCGCGCCGCCGCCCTCGCCGTCCGCCGGGCGGGCCGCGTTGTAGGACGCCGCGATCCGGGCCGGTCCCGCGTCGGCGCCGCCGTCGGCGCCCACCACCAGCAGCGATCCGTCGTCGTCCAGCAGCAGGAAGCCCCCGCCGGGCAGCGCGGCCATCGCGCGGGCGCCGGAGACCGGCACACCGCCCACCCGTTGGGCGCAGGCCCCGGAGGCGGGGTCCAGCCGGCGCAGTTGGCCCAGCGGGTCGGCGGCGGCCAGGGTCAGGCCCGGCGCGGCGCCCGGCGCGGCGGCGGCCAGCGCCCGTACCCCGCCGGGCCACTGCAGCGGTTCGCCGCCCGGCGCCGGAAGGCCCAGCCGCGGCCGGGACCAGCGCGCGGTGCACACCGCCCGGCCGGCCGGTTCGGCCAGCGCCTCGGCCAGCCGCGGCGCGGTGCCGAGCGCGCCGGCGTGCAGCAGCGCCGCGCGGGCGGCCGGCTCGCGCGGACCGGTGGCCAGCGCCGGCGCGACCGCGTACCAGGCGGTGCGCAGCGAGGCGGGGACCCGGATCCGGCGGTCGCCGAGCGCCGCGGTGATCGCGGTCGACGAGCCGTGCACCAGGAAGCCGGGATCGCTCAGCAGCCGGCCGGCGAACTCCGGGCCGGGGGCGTGGTCGAGGAGGTGGTCGAGGACGTAGCGCGGGGCCGCCGACCAGTCGGGCCGCCCCTGCTCGTCGGTGGTGAGCAGCCCGAGGACCGCGTCGAAGACCGCCTCGGCGTCCGGGTCGCCCTCCGCCCGGGCCTCCTGCCGGGCGAGCCCGGCCAGCCGGGGCAGCGGCAACGTGAACGGCCCGCCGGGCGGGGCGAGTTCGCCGGAAGCCTCGGTGACGTGCTCCGCCGCGCCGGGCAGGGCCGGGTGCAGGGCGGCGTGCAGCCGCTGCCAGGTGTCCAGGTCCAGCGGCCCGCGCGCCGCGGCCAGCGTCCGCAGCGCGGCGCGCACCGGCCCGGACCGGCCGGCCCACCAGGCCGCCACCGGATCGCCGTCCGGCACCCCGCCGGCCGGCAGCGCGGCGGCGAGCCGGGCCCGGACCGGATGCGGGAAGACCTGCTCGGCCGGCACCGCCGGGTCGCCGCCGGCCAGCGCGGCGTACCACGCGCCGAAGCCGTCCCGGTCGGTCAGCTCCGGATCGTCCAGGTCGAGCACGTGGGCCGGATGGGCGAAGCCGGCGGCCGAGGCGTCGCGCACCTCCGCCACCACCCGGACGTGCGGCAGCTCCAGCAGCGGATCGAGCACCTCGGAGACCAGGGCCGTCCCGTCGCGCGAGCCGCCGCGCCCGCAGGCGTGCAGCCCGGGCACCGCGATCAGCAGCGGCCGCCGGTCCTGGCCGGCCCGCCGCAGCAGGTCGGCCACCGATCCGCCGCCGTACTCCAGTTGCCGCAGCAGCTCCCACACCGCGGGGGCCGGCCCGAGCTCGTCGGCGAGCAGCAGCGCGTTCGCCCGGTCGGCGCTCCGCCCGGAGTCGCCGGCCGCGAACCAGGCGATCAGGTGACTCTTGCCGCTGCCGGCGCCGCCGGCGACCAGGCACAGCCGCGGCGCCCCGGTGTCCGCCGCCCAGCGCAGGAGGGCGCGTCCGGCCGGGGCGCGTCCGGCCTCCAGGACCGGGCGGGCGTCCACGGCGAGCTCCTCGATCACAACCGGCTCCTTCGGCCGTGGGGTCACAGACCCCAGACGATGCTGTCCACCATGTCGCTCCAGTAGCTCTCCTCCGCCGCGAAGCCCGCCGGGTCGAGGGCGCGCAGCCGCTCCAGCAGCCGCGCGCCGATCGCCTCGTGCTCCGCGTCGTCCTCGACGTCGTCCCCCAGCGCCATGGCGCCCAGTTCGCCGCGGAGCAGGGTGAGGAACCGGGCGAACAAGTCCACGCCGGCGTTGACCGGGACGACCGCGCTCGTGCCGTCGACCAGTACCCTGACCGCTCCGGTGGCTCCGTCGAGCAGCACCACGTCGTCCCAGAAGAACCCCAGGATCACCCAGTCGCCGATGCCCCCCTCGGCGCCCTCGCAGTCGGCGAGCCAGGGCTTGCGCGCGGCGGCCGACGCCGGGCCGCTCGCCAGGTCGTCGTCGATCATGAACAGGAAGCCGTCCACGTCGGGCAGCCCCGCCCCGGTGAGGAAGCGGGCGGACTCCTCGTGGGTCACCACCGGGTTGAGCCGCCCGGGCTCCACCGTGACGAGGTGCTCCGCGCCGAACGCGGTCTCCAACTCCTCGCGGGAAATGGCTGAACTCATGCGATTCCTCGGAACATTTCTGGGTCGACGCCGGGGGTCAGGAGCGCGACGAGGCCGCGTGGCGCAGGAGTTCCAGGAATCCCTGTTCCCGTGATTCCGCGTCGTCTCCGTACGGGAAATTGTGGGTGTATTCGGCACGCGGGAACTCGACGGCCATCCACAGGGAGCAGTAGTGGCCGGGGAGGAAACAGGGTTCGAGTTCGGTGTGGACGGCGCGGACCAGGTCGGCACCGGTGCCCGCCGCCCGCAGGTCCTGCCAGATCCGCTCCTCCGGGTGCAGGCACAGCGATCCGGAGTCGGTGACGACGCGCTCCGCGCCGTTGTCGTCGAGCACCGCGAAGGAGGCGAACGACGGGTGCGAGGCGGTGTGCCGGATGTCCTGGATGACCGCCGACCACCAGGTGTCAGGGCCCTGCACCGAGGCGTGGTCGATGTTGGCCAGCCGCTTGAGCAGCACCCGGACGTGGTCGGCGCTCTCCGGGACGCTGCGGGCGGCGGCGATCAGCGAGAGCGCCTCGTCCAGCGCGACCAGCGATTCCAGGAAGCCGTCGAGGGTGGCGCCCACCGTCACCGCCGGAGCGCCCTGGCCGGCGAAGTCGGCCCGCACGGCGCCGTCCTCGTCCACGCACAGCTGCATCCCGCGGTCCCAGCCGATCCGGCACCACGCGGCCCGCCCGTCGTCCGGGACCTCGGCGCCGGCCGCGCGGTAGTGGTCGCCGAGCGTGACCGGGTCCTCGTCCCCGGAGTGGAAGTACGGTCCGACCTGCCGGGGGACGACGGCGCCGCCGAGCAGGGCCGCCGCCGCGTCCGGCACCGCGGTGCCCGCCGGGTCCACGGTCCGCAGCCCGGCGGCGCCGAACCGCGCCCGGAGTCTGTTCACAAGGTCGTCGGGCATGGGGGGATCCTACCTCCGGTATTCGGCCGCACTAGGCGAACAGACCCTTGAGATATCCGTCCAACAACCGCCTGGATGCGGTCGCTTCGGCCTTCGTGCCGTACTCGAAGGAATGCGTCACGCGCAGGTTCGGGTCGGTGAAGTACTTGGGCAGCCACTCCTGGCACATGCGTCCGCGCAGGGCGCACGGTGATCTCTCGGTGTAGACGGAGTCCACGTGTTGCGCGATTCCCTTGGACACGAAGGGAATACCGGCGAACCGTTCGGAATGCGCCTGGTTCGGTGCGCTGGTGCCGACCAGGATGAACTCGTCGTCGCCGTTCTTGTAGTGGAACGCGGCGTAGTTCGTGCCGCCGCCGCTGTTGCCGCGGGCCAGCCGGGCCCGCGCGGTGGCCCGGGACAGCTCGCTGGCGTTCGGGTCGATCTGCTCGGAGGAGACCTTGGTCAGGCCCGGCGGCTTGGGGCTGAGCTGGTAGGTGTCCTTCTTCCAGGTGGTGGCCTTGCCGCCCTCGCCCTCGTTGAGGATCGCCCCCACGCCGGGGTCGCCGTCCGCCACCGGGCGCTCCTTGAGCACGCCGCCCTCGTTCACCACCCGGGAGACGTTCCCGTCGTGGTCGATCGTGTAGACCGGGACGCGGTCGGTGATGTCGTCCTCGGCCTTGTCGAAGTGGTCGGCCGCCTTGCGGGTGGCCTGGCCGAGGCCGTGCAGCCGGGTGGAGATGGCCTTGGTGATCTTGCCACCCGCCTCCTCCAGCCCCTTCGCCGTCTCGGAGATGATCTTCGTTACCCCGCCGTCGGCCATCGCTCAGCCCCCGGTGGTGAAGGTCAGCGCGCCGGTCCGGTTGCGGAAGGTGCGCCCGTTCTGCAGGTTGGTGTCGGCCTCGGTCACCAGGGTGCCGGCGTGGGTGCGCATCGCCTCGGTGTCCAGCTTCAGCACCGGTGGCGGGCCGCCGGCGATCTGCCCGGCCTCCATGAACAGCAGCCGCTGGGCGGCCGCGTCGATGCGTTCCAGCACCGGGCCGATGGTCGCGTCGACCAGCTTGCCGACCACCTCGGTCTCGAACCGCTGCAGGATGGCGCTGACGATCTTGTTCTGCGCCTCGACGAAGACCACCTCCGCGGCCTCCGCGATCCCGAAGGTGACCACCGCGGCGGCCTGGTCCGCGGCGAACTCGGCGGCGGCGATGACGAGTTGGGCGATGACCTCGCCCTTCATCCCCTCCACGCCGATCGCCGCGACGTCGAGCGCGTCGGCGAACACGCGGCACGCCTCGATCATGTCCTTCATGTGGCCGGAGCTCTGCTCGGTCCACACCTGGGCCAGCGCGCTGTAGGACTGCGCGGTGTACGCCTCCTGGAGCTTGCCGGTGATGACGCCGTGCGCGGTGTCGTGCGACTGCTCGCACTGGGCGGCGTAGGTCCGAAGATGGGTGCCGGCCTCGCGCAGTTGGTCCTCGTCGATCTCCGGCCAGTTGAAGCCGAGCACTCCGGCGATCTCCACCAGCCAGTGGGGCAGGTTGATGGCCATCTGAACGTCCCCCGTCCAATGCCGTCAATGGTCTTGACGAACAATCATATTGTCCGTAAGGCGACGGTCGGAAGGCGTTCTTGAGTCACCGCCCGTCCTGTGACGAGCCCGTGACAAGGCGGTTCAGACCGCCGGCTCGGCCGCCCCGGCGCTTCCGTCGGCGTCCGGCAGCGCGCCGGAGCCGGTCGCGCCGAAGCGCACGCCGCGGGCCTCCTTGCCGATCGCGGTGAGCACGATCATCAGCACGAGCGTCGGGATGATGGTGACCATCAGCGCGGTCGGATAGCTGTACCGGGTGGCCAGCGCCTCCTGCAGCGGCAGGTTCAGCGCGGCGATCAGGTTGCCCAACTGGTAGGTGACGCCGGGGTAGAAGCCGCGGATCCGGTCCGGGCTCATCTCGGTCAGGTGGGCCGGGATGACGCCCCAGGCGCCCTGGACGCACAACTGCATCAGGAAGGAGCTGAGCGCGAGCCAGCCGGCCACCGTGGAGTAGGCGAACAGCGGCACGATCGGCAGGCCGACGCAGCCGGCGATGACGATCATGCGCCGCCGCCCGACGCGTTCCGAGTACGCGCCCATCAGCGGGCCGCCGATCATCGCGCCGACGTTGTAGACGATCGCGATGACGATGGCGGTGTTCGGCGTCATCCCCAGGCCCTTCTTGATGAAGGTCGGGTAGATGTCCTGGGTGCCGTGCGACATCAGGTTGAACGCGGTCATCAGCAGCACCAGGTAGCCGAACCGGCGCAGCACGGTGGGGTTGCGGAACACCTCGCGGACCGGGGTGTCGTTGAGCCGGACGGTGCGCTCCCAGACCTCGGACTCCTCGACCCTGGTCCGCACGTACAGCGCGACCAGCGCCGGCACCAGGCTGATGGCGAACAGCCCGCGCCAGCCGAAGGACGGCTCGACGAACAGGAAGGCCAGCGCGGCCAGCAGGTAGCCGAAGGAGTAGCCGCCCTGCAGCATGCCGGACCAGAAGCCGCGCTTGGCCGGCGGGATCTTCTCCATCGCCAGCGCCGCGCCCAGCCCCCACTCGCCGCCCATCCCGATGCCGTACAGCAGGCGCAGCACCAGCAGCACGGCGTAGTTCGGCGCGAAGGCGCAGGCGAAGCCGACCACCGAGTAGAAGAGCACGTCGACCATGAGCGGTACCCGGCGGCCGCGCTTGTCCGCCCACAGCCCGAACAGGAAGGCGCCGACCGGCCGCATCACCAGCGTCACCGTGGTGAGGAAGGCCATCGCGGTGAGTGAGACGTGGAAGTCGTCGGCGATCTCGCTGTAGACGAGCACCACGAGGAAGTAGTCGAAGGCGTCCATCGTCCAGCCCAGGTAGGCCCCGAGGAACGCGTTGCGCTGGTCCTTGGTCAGGCCACGCGCCTGCTCCCGCACCGTAGTCAGCATCTGCGGAAACTATGACCGGCCCACGGGGGTGTCAACGGACTCGTCGGCCGACGGGAGTGGAGATTCCGCCCCGGAACGGGCACAGGGGTTTCACAGTCGCCCGCGGCCTGGGAGCCGGAAACCGGAGGAACCGGAGGAATGGAGCGGACGACGGGATTCGAACCCGCGACCCTCACCTTGGCAAGGTGATGCTCTACCAACTGAGCCACGTCCGCATGCACTGCCGACGAAGGACCCGACCCCGAGGGGTGCGGGTCCTTCGACTCCTTCCGAGCGGACGACGGGATTCGAACCCGCGACCCTCACCTTGGCAAGGTGATGCTCTACCAACTGAGCCACGTCCGCATGTTGCCCCCGGGCGGCTTACACCGCCCGGTGCGCTGACCACTGTACCCGATCCGAGGGACCGGTCAGTGTCAGTGGAGCGGGTGACAGGAATCGCACACTGCGCCTCCCCTTTGGAAAAGGGGCGCTCTACTACTGAGCTACACCCGCGCGCTCCGCTGGCCTGGCCTTTCGGCCCTGCCCCCGGCGCACTGCAGACTCTAGCGGATCACCGGGGGCGGCTGTCCAATCGGTTCACGACTCAACTGGCCGCGTCGAACGCCTCGTAGACCCGCTTGGGGATCCGGCCGCGCGGCGGGACCTCCATGCCGTTGGACCGGGCCCACGCGCGGACCGCCGCCGGGTCGGGCGCGACCGAGGTGCGCTGGTAGGCGCGGCCCGACCGGCTGCGGCGCCGGCCGGCCAGCAGGTACGGCGAGAGCGCGTCGCGCAGCCGAACCGCGTTCGCAGCGGACAGATCGATCTCGTACGCCTTTCCGTCGAGGCCGAACGCCACCGTTTCCACCGCAGCTCCGCCGTCGATGTCGTCGGAGAGCGTGACCACCACGCGCTGCGCCATGGATATCTGTCCTTTCGCCCGCAACGGCCTGCCGAGGGCGTGTTCGTCCGCCCGCGGTACCCGCTGCGAGGTGCGGGTATATGCCGTAGTCGGTGGGTTGTTGTCAATGTCTTTTCTGGCGAACAAGCGGTTAATCCGTCGCGGCCGCGGGCGTAATTCCCACCGGTCCGCGCACCGCAATCGGGACCTTACGTTTTCCGCGGGGTTATGCCCAAGAGGTTACCCCGGTCGATGCATAACCGTGACGGGACGACCGGTATATCTATGCGTGTAGATTTTGTGGCCGGGTACGCTGAGGACACTTCACGCACAGCACCACACCACCGGGAGTGCCAGTGGCACGCGTCGTCGTCGACGTCATGCTCAAGCCGGAAATCCTCGACCCGCAGGGCCAGGCCGTGCAGCGCGCCCTGGTGCGCCTGGGCTTCGACGGGATCTCCGACGTCCGCCAGGGGAAGCGCTTTGAACTCGAGGTCGAGGGGCCGGTCGATGACGACGCCCTCGCCGGTATTCACAAGATCGCCGAGAGTTTTCTCGCCAACACCGTCATCGAGGACTTCACCGTCCACGTGGAGAACCCGGCCGAGATGACGGGTGACGCGTCGTGACGGCTCGGATCGGAGTCGTCACCTTCCCCGGTTCGCTCGACGACCGCGACGCCTTGCGCGCGGTGCGTATCGCCGGCGCCGAACCGGTGCCGCTGTGGCACCGGGACAAGGATCTGCGGCAGGTCGACGGCGTCGTGCTGCCGGGCGGTTTCTCCTACGGCGACTACCTGCGCTGCGGGGCGATCTCCCGGTTCTCGCCGATCATGCGGATGGTCGTGGCCGGCGCCCGGGAAGGCCTTCCGGTTCTCGGGATCTGCAACGGATTCCAGATCCTGTGCGAGTCGCATCTGCTGCCCGGCGCGCTGACCCGTAACGATCATTTGCACTTCATCTGCCGCGACCAGAAGTTGCGCGTCGAGAACACCGCCACCCCGTGGACCTCCGCGTACGCCGCGGGCCAGGAGATCACCGTTCCGCTCAAGAACGGCGAGGGCGGCTACGTCGCCGACGAGCGCACCCTGGACATGCTGGAGGCCGAGGGCCGGGTGGTCGCCCGCTACCTGGAGCTGAACCCGAACGGCTCGCGCCGCGACATCGCCGGCATCAGCAACGAGGCCGGCAACGTCGTCGGCCTCATGCCGCACCCCGAGCACGCCGTCGAGCCGCTCACCGGCCCGACGACCGACGGGCTCGGCTTCTTCACGTCGATCCTCAAGCAGTTGGTGAACGGCTGACATGACCCTCGACACCACCAAGCACGCCGCCGAGACGCCGGACACGCCGCTGCCGTGGGCCGAACTCGGCCTCAAGCGGGACGAGTACGAGCGCATCCGCGACATCCTGGGCCGCCGCCCCACCGGCGCCGAGCTGGCGATGTACTCGGTGATGTGGAGCGAGCACTGCTCGTACAAGTCCAGCAAGGTCCACCTGCGCCAGTTCGGCGAGAAGGCGCCGGCCAGCGACGCCATGCTCGTCGGCATCGGCGAGAACGCCGGCGTCGTCGACGTCGGCCAGGGCTACGCGGTCACCTTCAAGATCGAGTCGCACAACCACCCGTCCTACGTCGAGCCCTACCAGGGCGCGGCCACCGGCGTCGGCGGCATCGTCCGCGACATCCTCGCCATGGGCGCCCGCCCGGTCGCCGTGATGGACCCGCTGCGCTTCGGCGCCGCCGACCACCCCGACACCAAGCGGGTGCTGCCCGGCGTGGTGGCCGGCGTCGGCGGCTACGGCAACTGCCTCGGCCTGCCCAACATCGGCGGCGAGGTGGTCTTCGACCCCTGCTACCAGGGCAACCCGCTGGTCAACGCGCTGTGCGTCGGCGTCCTGCGGCACGAGGACATCCACCTCGCCAAGGCGTCCGGCGCCGGCAACAAGGTCGTGCTCTTCGGCGCCCGCACCGGCGGCGACGGCATCGGCGGCGTCTCGGTGCTGGCCTCCGAGACCTTCGAGGACTCCGGCCCGGCCAAGCGGCCGGCCGTCCAGGTCGGCGACCCGTTCCAGGAGAAGGTGCTCATCGAGTGCATGCCTGGAGGTCTTCGCCGAGGAGCTGGTCGTCGGCATCCAGGACCTCGGCGGCGCCGGGCTGTCCTGCGCCACCAGCGAGCTGGCCTCGGCCGGCACCGGCGGCATGCACGTCGAGCTGGACACCGTGCCGCTGCGCGACTCCTCGCTCTCCGCCCGAGGAGATCCTGATGAGCGAGTCGCAGGAGCGGATGATGCGCGGTCGTCGAGCCCGGCAACGTCGACGCGCTTCCTGGAGATCTGCGAGAAGTGGGACGTCATCGCCACCGTCATCGGTGAGGTGACCGACGGCGACCGGCTGGAGATCTACTGGCACGGCGAGCAGATCGTCGACGTGCCGCCGCGCACCGTCGCCGCACGAGGGCCCGGTCTACGAGCGGCCGTTCGCCCGCCCCGACTGGCAGGACGCCCTGCAGGCCGACGACCCGTCCCGGCTGGCCCGCCCGGCCGGCGGCGACGAGCTGCGGGCCGACGGTGCTGCGAGCTGGTCGGCCAGCCCCAACCTGGCGTCCAAGTCCTGGGTCACCGACCAGTACGACCGCTACGTGCTCGGCAACACCGTGCTCGCCCAGCCCGAGGACTCCGGCATGGTCCGGATCGACGAGGAGACCAACCTCGGCGTGCGCCCTGGCCACCGACGGCAACGGCCGCTACGCGAAGCTCGACCCGTACACCGGCGCGCAGCTCGCGCTCGCCGAGGCGTACCGCAACGTCGCCGCCACCGGCGCCCGGCCGCTCGCGGTCTCCGACTGCCTCAACTTCGGCTCGCCGGAGGACCCGGCGGTCATGTGGCAGTTCGCCGAGGCCACCCGCGGCCTGGCCGACGGCTGCCTGGCGCTGGGCACCCCGGTCACCGGCGGCAACGTCTAGCTCTACAACCAGACCGGCGCCACCGCGATCCACCCCACGCCGGTCGTCGCGCGTGCTCGGCGTCATCGACGACGTCACCCGGCGCACCCCGATCGGCTTCGCCGAGGAGGGCCAGCTGCTCTACCTGCTCGGCGACACCCGCGACGAGCTCGGCGGCTCCGCGTGGGCGCAGGTCGTCCACGACCACCTCGGCGGCCTGCCGCCCGCGGTGGACCTGGAGCGCGAGAAGCTGCTCGCCGAGATCCTGATCGCCGCCTCCCGGGACGGCATGGTCGACGCCGCGCACGACCTGTCCGACGGCGGGCTGGTCCAGGCGCTGGCCGAGTCCTGCCTGCGCGGCGGACACGGCGCCCGGATCGTGCTGCCGCCGCAGGCCGACCCGTTCGTCGCGCTGTTCTCCGAGTCGGCCGGCCGCGCGGTGGTCGCGGTGCCGCGCAGCGAGGAGCTGCGGTTCACCGACATGTGCGGCGCCCGCGGCCTGCCGGCCGCCCGGATCGGCGTGGTGGACGGCGACGCGCTCGACGTCCAGGGGCAGTTCACCCTGCCGCTGGCCGAGCTGCGGGCGGCCCACGAGGCCGTCATCCCGGCGATCGCCGGCTGACCGGCACACCGCAAGGCGGCATGGCGTCCCGCGTACGCTCGACGCCATGCCGCCGCGTTCCCGCAAGGCCCGCTCCTACGACCCCGCCAGGACCGCCGCCGCGCTGCTCGCGCAGTCCCGCGCGGTGCTTGACGCGGTCCGCGCCCTGGACCCCGCCGACCACGCCCGGCCCACCCGGCTCGGCGACTGGACGGTGCGGGAGCTGGTGGTGCACGTCGCCCGGCAGATCGAGGCGATGTCCCGGGTGCTGGCCGAGCCGTCCCCGGCCGGCCCGGCCGACCTGCCGCTGAACCGCTGGGCGCTGTCCACCGCCGCGGTGGCCGGCCGGCTCGACGCGGACACCCGCGAGGCGGTCGCCGCCTGCCCGGACCCGCTCGCCCGGCTCACCGCCGCCGTGCGGGCCCTGGAGGACGATCTCGCGCTCCCGCTGCCCGACCGCACGGTACGCATCCGGCTGGGCACACTGCCGGCCGCCCACTTCGCGGTGACGCGGCTGGTCGAGCTGGTGGTGCACACCGATGACCTGACCGCCGCCACCGGCCTCGCCGTCCCGTTCGACCGGTACGCGCTGGCGGCCACCGTGCGGCTGCTGGCCGACGCGCTGGCCGACAAGGCGCCGGGCAACTCCGTCGAGGTGCGGATCCCGCCCTACGCCGCCGTGCAGTGCGTGCCCGGGCCGCGCCACACCCGCGGCACCCCGCCCAACGTCGTGGAGACCGATCCGCTGACCTGGCTGCGGCTGGCCTGCGGCCGGACCGGCTGGGCCGCCGCGCTGGACGACGCCCTGGTCACCGCGAGCGGCGAGCGGGCCGACCTGTCGGGGTACCTTCCGGTGCTCGGCTGACCCCCGTCACGGCCGCCGGACGTGATACTCGCCTCACCGCGCGCAGCCCGAGGCTTCCGGTGACCTGCCATAGACTCGAAGCGTGCCACGTGGTGACGGACGACTAAACCACGACCTCCTTCCCGGTGAGAAGGGCCCGCAGGACGCTTGTGGCGTCTTCGGTGTCTGGGCCCCGGGAGAAGAGGTCGCGAAGCTGACCTATTTCGGACTGTACGCGCTGCAACACCGAGGTCAGGAGTCCGCCGGGATCGCGGTGAGCAACGGCTCCCAGATCCTGGTCTTCAAGGACATGGGCCTGGTCTCCCAGGTCTTCGACGAGACCTCCCTCAGCTCCCTGCAGGGCCACATCGCCGTCGGGCACGCCCGCTACTCCACCACCGGTGCCTCGGTGTGGGAGAACGCGCAGCCCACCTTCCGCGCGACCGCCAACGGCTCGATCGCGCTGGGCCACAACGGCAACCTGGTCAACACCGCCGAGCTGGCCGAGATGGTGGCCGGGCTCCCGCGCGGCGACGGCCGGGCCACCCGGGTCGCGGCGACCAACGACACCGACCTGGTGACCGCGCTGCTGGCCGGCCAGACCGACGAGGACGGCTCCGCGCTGCCGCTGGAGGAGGCCGCCCGCCGGGTGCTGCCGAAGGTGCAGGGCGCCTTCTGCCTGGTCTTCATGGACGAGCAGACCCTCTACGCGGCCCGCGACCCGCAGGGCATCCGCCCGCTGGTGCTCGGCCGGCTGGAGCGCGGCTGGGTGGTCGCCTCGGAGACGGCCGCGCTGGACATCGTCGGCGCGAGCTTCGTGCGCGAGATCGACCCGGGCGAGCTGGTCGCCATCGACGAGAACGGGCTGCGCTCCAGCCGGTTCGCCGAGCCGCGCCGCAAGGGCTGCGTCTTCGAGTACGTCTACCTGGCCCGCCCCGACACCGACATCGCCGGGCGCAACGTCTACCTCTCCCGGGTGGAGATGGGCCGCCGGCTCGCCGAGGAGGCGCCGGCCGAGGCCGACCTGGTGATACCGACGCCGGAGTCCGGCACGCCCGCCGCGGTCGGCTACGCGGAGGCCAGCGGCATCCCCTACGGCTCCGGCCTGGTGAAGAACTCCTACGTCGGCCGCACCTTCATCCAGCCGTCGCAGACCATCCGGCAGCTCGGCATCCGGCTCAAGCTCAACCCGCTCAAGGAGGTCATCCGCGGCAAGCGCCTGGTGGTCGTGGACGACTCGATCGTGCGCGGCAACACCCAGCGCGCGCTGGTGCGGATGCTGCGCGAGGCCGGCGCGGCCGAGGTGCACGTGCGCATCTCCTCGCCGCCGGTGAAGTGGCCGTGCTTCTTCGGCATCGACTTCGCCACCCGCGCCGAGCTGATCGCCAACGGGATGACGGTCGAGGAGATCGGCACCTCGCTGGGCGCCGACTCGCTGGCGTACATCTCGATCGACGCGATGGTCGAGGCGACCACCATCGCCAAGCCGCAGCTGTGCCGGGCGTGCTTCGACGGCGAGTACCCGATGCCGCTGCCCGACCCCGAGCTGCTCGGCAAGCAGCTGCTGGAGACCGAGCTGGCGGGCGGTCCGTCGGCGGCCGACGCGCTCCGGCGGCCGTGACCGACCTCCGCACACCCGACACGAAAGTTCTTCGCCATGTCTGAGTCAACCGGTGCCTCCTACGCGGCGGCCGGCGTCGACATCGAGGCGGGCGACCGCGCGGTGCGGCTGATGAAGGAGTGGGTGGCCAAGGCCACCCGCCCGGAGGTCGTCGGCGGCATCGGCGGCTTCGCCGGGCTCTTCGACGCCTCGGCCCTCAAGGGGTACCAGCGGCCGCTGCTGGCGTCCGCCACCGACGGCGTCGGCACCAAGGTGGACATCGCCCGCCGGATGGGCGTCTACGACACCATCGGCCACGACCTGGTCGGCATGGTGGTGGACGACCTCGTGGTCTGCGGGGCCGAGCCGCTGTTCATGACCGACTACATCTGCGTCGGCAAGGTCTACCCCGAGCGGGTGGCCGCGGTGGTCAAGGGCATCGCCGAGGGCTGCGTGCTGGCCGGCTGCGCGCTGGTCGGCGGCGAGACCGCCGAGCACCCCGGGCTGCTGGGCCCCGACGAGTACGACGTGGCCGGCGCCGGCACCGGCGTGGTCGAGGCGGACCGGCTGCTCGGCGCCGATCGCATCCGTAAGGGTGACGTGGTGATCGCGCTCGCCTCGTCCGGACTTCACTCGAACGGGTACTCACTCGTCCGGCACGTGCTCTTCGACCGGGCCGGCTGGTCGCTGGAGCGCGAGGTGCCGGAGCTGGGCCGCACGCTCGGCGAGGAGCTGCTGGAGCCGACCCGGATCTACTCGCTGGACTGCCTGGCGCTGACCCGCACGTGTGAGGTGCACGCGTTCTCGCACATCACCGGCGGCGGGCTGGCGGCCAACCTGGCCCGGGTGGTCCCCGAGGGGCTGACCGCGGTGGTCGACCGGGCGAGCTGGACGCCCGACCCGGTCTTCGGCCTGGTCGGCGCGGCCGGTTCGGTGGACCGCGCGGAGCTGGAGAAGACGCTGAACATGGGCGTCGGCATGATCGCCGTGGTGCCGCAGGAGTCCGTCGACGTGGCGCTCGCGACGCTGGCCGACCGCGGCGTCGACGCCTGGGTGGCCGGAAGCGTCCTCGACCGGCAGGGCCCGGACGCCGTCACGCTGACCGGTGACTACGCCGGGTAATCGGTCCGCACGGTACGCGGGAGCGACGAAACCCGGTCCGGGCAGGGCCCGGACCGGGTGAGCGAGACGGTGCGTCAAGCGCGACGGCGTTGCGACGAGGGCTCGGAACCCTCGTCGTCGTCGTCCTCGTCGTTGTAGAGATCCGCGTACTGTGCGTACGGGTCGTCATTGTCCAGCTCATCGTCCTCAACCGGCTCCGGTTTCGCCGGTTGACTCGACGATGCGCCCAGCTCCTCGGCCAGACGTGAGAGATCCGTTCCGCCGCTGTTGTACTTCAGCTGGCGGGCGACCTTTGTCTGCTTGGCCTTGGCCCGGCCGCGCCCCATGGCTCGACCCCCTCAACGGCGGGGCTCGACGGCCCCGAGTCTTGACACGCGTATCTGATCCGAATCGGTCCTCATGCCGAGGACCGGTCCGTAGAGCTTCAACGGTACCTGCTTCCGCGCCCGCACGGTACGTCGCCCGCACGACGCGCGTCGAGACAGAAACCATCGCTGACCCTGTCCTGGCTGGTCAACTACGATTTTACCTTCTTCCCCCGGCAGCTCGCGGCCGGGGCGCACCAGCGCTCGCGGGCGTCACTCTCCGTCAGCCCGCCGTGGGGCGCAGCCAGTCCTCCGCCGGGGTGCGGTCGGCCATCCGCTGCTCGGCGAGCCGGTCGGCCGCCGCGGCCGGCGGGATGCCGTCCGCCGCCGCCCGCTCGAAGATCGCCAGCGTGGTGTCGTAGATCTTGGTCGCCTTGGCCTTCGCCCGGTCGAAGTCGAAGCCGTGCAGCTCGTCGGCCACCTGGATGACGCCGCCCGCGTTGACCACGTAGTCCGGCGCGTAGAGGATCCCGCGGTCGGCGAGGTCCTTCTCGACGCCGGGGTGCGCGAGCTGGTTGTTGGCCGCGCCGCACACCACCGATGCGGTCAGGGCGGGCACGGTGGCGTCGTCGAGGGCGCCGCCGAGCGCGCAGGGGGCGTAGACGTCGAGCTCCGCCCGGATCAGCGCGTCGGTGTCGGCGACCGCCTCGACCTGCGGGTACGTGCTGCGGATCGCGGCCACCGCCGCGTCGCGCACGTCGGTCACCACGACCGTGGCGCCGTCCGCCAGCAGGTGGCCCACCAGGTGGTGGCCGACCTTGCCGATGCCGGCGACGCCCACCCGGCGCCCGGCCAGCGTCGGCTCGCCCCACCGGGCCCGGGCGCTGGCCCGCATGCCCTGGTAGACGCCGAACGCGGTGAGCACCGAGGAGTCGCCGGCGCCGCCGTTCTCCGGCGAGCGGCCGGTGGTCCACGGGTTCTCGGTGGCGACGACGTCCATGTCGGCCACGTAGGTGCCGACGTCGCACGCGGTCACGTAGCGGCCGCCGAGCGAGGCGACGAACCGGCCGTAGGCGCGCAGCAGTTCGGGGGTCTTGTCGGTCGCCGGGTCACCGATGATGACGGCCTTGCCGCCGCCGAGGTCGAGGCCGGCCATCGCGTTCTTGTAGCTCATGCCCCGGGCCAGGTTCAGCGCGTCCGAGACGGCGTCCTCGTCGCTGGCGTAGGGGAAGAACCGGGTGCCGCCCAGCGCGGGACCGAGGGCGGTGGAGTGCAGGGCGATGACGGCCTTCAGGCCGCTGGAGCGGTCCTGGCACAGTACGACCTGCTCGTGTCCGCCCTGGTCCGATCGGAACAGTTTGGAGACCACGGATTCCCGTGGAATGACGTCGGTCACGGTGGTGACTCCCGAGGTGTTTGTGCGCCCTCCGGGAGGGTGGGGAGGGCTGGTTGAGCACAGCGTAGGCCCAGCGGGCGGATCCGACCCACGCAGTGTCCCGGATCACGCCCCCAGGGGTGACGGGCGTGAAACGATGCCGTACGAGGACGTCGGCGAGGGAGCGTTTGAGTGGGCTTGTCACCGGTGGCGGTCCCTTACGCCGCGTACCTGCGGGTCTACGAGCCGCTCGCGGCCTTCCCCGAGCCCGAGCGGGGGTACTGGAAGGGCTACGCCGGCTCGGTGGAACCGCGCACCGCGCAGGACGAGTTGCGCCAGGCGCTGGCCGACCTGGTGCCGGTGCCGCCGGTCCCGGTGCCGGTCCACGAGAGCCGGGACGCGTTCGTCACGGTGGTCGACGGCGTGGTGCACGTCTGCCCGTGGCGGACCCGGCTGCGCGGCTGGCTGGCGCTGGCCGAGCTGGCCGACCAGTGGCCCGGCCCGGTGCTGGACGCCGTGCTGCCGCCGGTGGTGCGCCGGCAGGCCGCCGCGGACTACGAGAGCTGGCGGGAGCGCAACCCGGACGCCCGGCCGTGGATCCGGTCCGCCAACTGGCACGTTCCGGTTCGCTGGTTCGTGCTCTTCGGCGACGAGGACCGGGCCTTCCAACCGGCCGGTGAGCCGGGTTCCGCTCCGGATAGCTCAGGTGAAGACGAACGCAAACGGCGTTCCGCGCCCGTTCTGCGCTACCGCACCGCCATGGTCCAGGCCCGCCGCCGGGTGGCCCGCGGGCTGCGGGTGCTGCGCGACAGCCTGGAGGAGAGCCCGCTCATCGACGGCCTGGTGGACGTCGGCCGCTGGCTGGAAGAGTTCCACCCCCGGTCCCTGGTTGAGCTGGATTACGGGGGTTTGGTCCACGCGATCCCGGAAAGTCGATTGTCTGACGACCACAGCGCGGCAGACGTCGCCGAGGGTCTGGCGGCACTGCGGGCAGGCGACGCGAACGCGGCCGGTGAGGCATACGGCCGGCTGACCGAACGCTGGCGCGGTGTGCGCGATCTTCAGTTCGCCAGCTGAACTCTGGTTCGTCGAGGGCCGGGCGATGTGTACCCTTACCCAACGCTTATCCCGGGGTAAGGGTTGGTTGACTTCTGGACATGTTCACGTACAGAGGGCGACCAAAGGGTCAAGCGTGACGGAGAGCACCTTTGGCACTCTTGCGCGCATACCCAACCCTCATGCCAAAATAGGACAACTTCGTGCTCTTGGGGCGTCGCAAGGCGTCTTGATCGCACTGTGACTGATCGTCACGCTCGGGTGACTGTCCGCTATGGCATGGTCCATCGGCATCCGCCGAGCTTGAACACCTGAGAGGGCAATTCCATCGGTTTGGCCGCTGAGGCTGGACAGATGGTGTAGTTGTAGTGCCGAGGACAAGCCGTTCGTCCTATTACCGACTCGGCTCGCGTCCGCCCATTTCGGGCAACGCGGGTCAAGGTGCAGAATTTAGAGGAATGAACCGTGATGGTTCGGTTCTCCCGAGGAGGCCGCTCATGACCGCTCGCACCCCTGATGCCGAGCCGCTGCTGACCCCCGCTGAGGTCGCCACCATGTTCCGCGTTGACCCCAAGACGGTCACTCGCTGGGCCAAGGCCGGCAAGCTCACGTCGATCCGCACGCTCGGTGGCCACCGCCGTTACCGTGAGGCGGAGGTCAGGGCTCTGCTCGCGGGTATCCCGCAGCAGCGCACCGAGAGCTGAGACGCAGCTCACCCGGGCTGAACTCACCGTGGGCGAGGCGCAGCTCGCCGCGTTGGGAAGCGGCTCACCGGGTGGGCGACGGGCTCAGCGCTCCGCAGCAACACCCCCGTTCCACCAGAACCACCCCCAGCCCCACCCCGGGCGACTCCCGGTTCCCCAGCCGGACCGTCGCCCGACCGCACCCCCAGGTCCCTGTCCCCATCAGGGTTGCCGCTTCGATCGCGTCGGACTCCGCCGGGTCCGACGCGATCTTTTTGTTGGCATCCTTTTGTGTGCGGAAGAGTGCAATTTCACATATTAAATTGACGGTCCCTCAAGAGGCCCGGGGTTCCACTCTCCGCCGAAGTCTTTGAGTGACACCTGTCACTCGCAGAACTCTTGCCGCCGGTGCGGCACATGCGGTATTGGGCGTTCCGCTCGGTCACCGGGTGTCGCGGGACTCCAGTGCCAGCCGCAGCAGCCGGTGGCACACCGCGCACTGCCGGGTCAGGTGGCCTCTGGCCGCCGAGGCCGACAGGTGCGCCCGGAGCAGCGCGCGCGTCTCGTGCCAGGACGACGGCGTCCGGGGCCGCACGGGCGCCTGAGACGCCCGCTGTTGGCTCTCCAGCCCGTTGATGGCCGATTGCTCAGGTGTGCGTTCCGACGTCCCCGACATTCGCTTCCACCGCCTCCCGGCCGCGTCCGCCCCCACGCCAGAGGTACTCGCCCCCCGCCCACCCGTCAAGACGCCCGCCCCGCCCACCGCCGCTTTCCCCGCTGCGCGTTTTCCGCCCCGGCGGACACACCGACGAGGCCCTTCGACGGGCGGCTCCGCCGCCGGGCGCGGCCTCGACCGGACACGACCGAGGCCCGCATCCGGATCGGATACGGGCCTCGGTTTCACCTGGCGGTCCTGACGGGATTTGAACCCGCGGCCTCCACCTTGACAGGGTGGCGAGCACTCCAAACTGCTCCACAGGACCAGGCTGCTTGGCGTTGCGTGGATGACTCTACAGCAGGTCAGGCCCACCGGTCGAACCGATCAGGGCCAGGCGGCATCGATGGCCTTGAGCACGCGTTTGTCCGACACCGGATACGCCGTGCCGAGGGCGTGGGCGAAGTAGCTGACCCGCAGTTCCTCCAGCATCCAGCGGATCTCGGAGACCTCCGCCGGGACCGGCCGGCCGGGCTTGAACGCGGCGCGCAGCTCGGCGTATTCGGCCCGCAGCTCGTGGACCTTCTCCATCCGGATCCGGTCGCGCTGGGCGCCGGACGGCATCTGCTGCAGCCGGCGGTCCACCGCGACCAGGTAGCGCAGCAGGTCCGGCAGCCGGCGCACCCCGGAGGCGGTGACGAAGCCGGGGTGGACCAGGCCGGCCAACTGCTCCTTGACGTCGGTGAGGTTCGGCACCAGGACCAGGCTCGTGGTGGCCTTCAGCCGTCGTTCGCAGGAGTGCCAGGCGGCCAGCACCTGCTGGACCCGGGCCACCGTGGCCACCGTGGCGTCGGTGATCTGCGCCCGCACCAGGTCGAAGAGCTTGCGGAAGCCCTCCTCGTCCCAGGCCGGGCCGCCGTGGTCCGCGATGAGCTTGTCCGCGGCGGCGGTCACGCAGTCGTCGAACAGCGCCTGGACACTGCCGTGCGGGCTGCGGGCCAGCGCGAGTTTGGCCTCGTTGGACAGCTTGCCCTGGGCGAACTTGGCCGGATTCGACGCCAGCTGGAGCAGAATCAGCCGGCGGGTTCCGCGCCACATCGCCTCGTGCTGCTCGGCCTCGGTGTCGAACAGCCGCACCGCGACCGACGCGCCCTCGTCCAGCAGCGCCGGGAACGCCTTGACCGGATGGCCGCCCCGGCGCATCTCGAAGGTGCGCGGCAGCGTGCCGACCGACCAGGTGGTGAGGCCGCCGCGCTGCTCGATGCCGATGCTGTCCGCGGCCCGGGAGATCGCCTCGCGGGTCTTCGGCTTGAGCCGGTGCCTCAGCTCCTCCAGGTCCTTCGCCTCGGCGATCTTCCGGCCGCGTTCGTCGATGACCCGGAAGGTCGGCTTGAGGTGGTCGGGCACCTTGGACCAGTCGAAGTCCTCCGGGTGGACGGCGACCGCGCCGGCCCGGTGCAGCTCCCGGGCGAGCACGCCGGCCAGCGGGTCCGGGCCGGCCACCGCGCGCTGCAGGAACGCCTTGGCGTGGTTGGGCGCGGGCACGTAGTGCCGGCGGATCGGCTTGGGCAGCGACCGGATCAGCTCGGTGACCAGCACCTCGCGCAGCCCCGGGATCTGCCAGTCGAAGCCGTCCGGGCTGACCTGGTTGAGCACCTGCAGCGGGATGTGCACGGTCACGCCGTCCGCGTCCGCGCCGGGCTCGAACTGGTAGGTGACCTTGAACTTCAGCCGGCCCTGCCGCCAGGAGTCCGGGTAGTCGTCCTTGCTGACCGCCTCCGCGGACTCGTTGATCAGCATGGAGTGCTCGAAGCTGAGCAGCTCCGGCTCCTCGGCGCGCTTGTGCTTCCACCAGGAGTCGAAGTGCGCGCCGGACACGACGTGTTGCGGCAGCCGCTCGTCGTAGAAGTCGAAGAGCGCCTCGTCGTCGACGAGGATGTCCCGGCGCCTGGCGCGCTGCTCCAGCTCCTCGACCTCGCCCAGCAGCTTGCGGTTGTCGTGGAAGAACTGGTGGTGGGTGCGCCAGTCGCCCTCGACCAGCGCGTTGCGGATGAACAGCTCGCGGGAGACCTCGGGGTCGATCCGGCCGTAGTTGACCTTGCGTTGCGCGACGATCGGCACCCCGTAGAGGGTGACCTTCTCGTACGCCATCACCGCGGCCTGCTTCTGCTCCCAGTGCGGCTCGCTGTAGGTGCGCTTGACCAGGTGCTGGGCGAGCGGTTCCACCCACTCCGGCTCGATGCGGGCGTTGACCCGGGCCCACAGCCGCGAGGTCTCCACCAGCTCGGCGGACATGATCCAGCGCGGCGGCTTCTTGAACAGCGCCGAGCCGGGGAAGATCGCGAACTTGGCGTTGCGCGCGCCCAGGTACTCGTTCTTCTCGGTGTCCTTCAGGCCGATGTGCGACAGCAGGCCGATCAGCATCGAGGCGTGGACCCGCTCGGGGTCGGCGTCCTGCTCGTTGAGGTGGATGTCCATCGTCTTGGCCACCGTGCGCAACTGGCTGTAGATGTCCTGCCATTCGCGTATCCGCAGGTAGTTCAGGAACTCGTTGCGGCACATCCGGCGGAACGCGGAGGACGACAGCGCCTTCTGCTGCTCGCGCACGTACCGCCACAGGTTGAGGAGGGCGAGGAAGTCGCTGTTGTCGTCCCGGAAGCGGGCGTGGCTCTGGTCGGCCTGCTGCTGCTTGTCCGAGGGGCGCTCGCGCGGGTCCTGGATGGAGAGCGCGGCGGCGATGACCATCACCTCGCGCGCGCAGTTGTTGCGGTCCGCCTCCAGCACCATCCGGGCCAGCCGCGGGTCGACCGGCAGCTGGGACAGCCGGCGGCCGACCGGGGTGAGCCGCTTGCGCGCGTCCTGGTGCGACGGGTCCAACGCGCCCAGTTCTTCGAGGAGTTGGACGCCGTCCTTGATGTTGCGGCTGTCCGGCGGGTCGATGAACGGGAAGCGCGCGATGTCGCCGAGGCCGGCCGCGGTCATCTGCAGGATCACCGAGGCGAGGTTGGTGCGCAGGATCTCCGCGTCGGTGAACTCCGGGCGGGTCAGGAAGTCGTCCTCGGAGTACAGCCGGACGCAGATGCCGTCCGAGGTGCGCCCGCAGCGGCCCTTGCGCTGGTTGGCGCTGGCCTGGCTGATCGCCTCGATCGGCAGCCGCTGGACCTTGGTGCGGTGGCTGTAGCGCGAGATGCGGGCGGTGCCGGGGTCGACGACGTAGCGGATGCCGGGCACGGTCAGCGAGGTCTCGGCGACGTTGGTGGCGAGCACCACCCGGCGGCCGGTGTGCGGCTGGAAGACCCGGTGCTGCTCGGCGTGGGACAGCCGCGCGTACAGCGGGAGGATCTCGGTCAGCGGGAAGTTCCGCTTGGCGAGCGCGTCCGCGGTGTCGCGGATCTCCCGCTCGCCGGAGAGGAAGACCAGGACGTCGCCCGGTCCTTCGCCCTGCAGTTCGGCCACCGCGTCGATGATCGCGGTGACCTGGTCGCGGTCGCCGTCCTTGGCGTCGCCGCCGGCGCTCTCCTCCAGCAGCGGCCGGTAGCGCACCTCGACCGGATAGGTGCGGCCGCTGACCTCGACGATCGGGGCGTCGCCGAAGTGCCGGCTGAAGCGCTCCGGGTCGATGGTCGCCGAGGTGATGACCACCTTCAACTCGGGCCGGCGCGGCAGGAGCTGCGCGAGGTAGCCGAGGATGAAGTCGATGTTGAGGCTGCGCTCGTGCGCCTCGTCGATGATGATCGTGTCGTACTGGCGCAGCTCGCGGTCGGTCTGGATCTCGGCGAGCATGATGCCGTCGGTCATCAGCTTGACCAGGGTGCGGTCGCCGACCTGGTCGGTGAAGCGCACCTTCCAGCCGACCGCCTCGCCCAGCGGCGTGCCCAACTCCTCGGCGACCCGCTCGGCCACCGTGCGGGCGGCGATCCGGCGCGGCTGGGTGTGGCCGATCAGGCCCTTGACGCCACGGCCCAGCTCCAGGCAGATCTTGGGGATCTGGGTGGTCTTGCCGGAGCCGGTCTCGCCCGCGACGATCACCACCTGGTGGTCGCGGATCGCGGCCGCGATGTCGTCCTTCTTCTGGCTGACCGGCAGCGCCGCCGGGTAGCTGATCGCGGGCACGCCGGACCGCCGCAGGGCGACCCTGGCCTCGGCCTCGTCGAACTGCTCGGCGATCTCCCGGTACACGGCCTCGCGGGCCTCGGGTTTGCGGATCTTCCGGGCGCCTTCCAGACGACGGCCGAGCCGCTGCTGATCGCGCAACGTCAGCTCGGGCAGCCGCGCCAGCAGGTCGCCCAGGGCGGAGGAAGCAGGCGGAGTGGACATACGCCGCCCAGGATCTCACCCCACCGCCCCCCACAGCGAACCGGTTTCCCGGAAGGCCCGCCCCGGCCCGCCCCCCGGCCCCTACCGCGCCTCGGCGTTCCGCCCGACCAGCTCGGTCATCAACCCCACCAGCGTCGCGTTGACCGACCGCTGCTCGGTGACGAACGTGTCGAACCGGGTGTTGGTCTGGCGCTGCTCGGCGACGAACGTGTCGAGCTTGATGTCGAGCGTGTCGAACTTCGCGTCCAGCGTTTCGAAGCGCTGCCGGACCTCCACCTTGAACTCGCCGAGTTCGCTCCGGAGCGTCACGACGTCCTGCTTGAGGCCCACGACGTCCTTCTTGAGGCCCAGGACGTCGTGCTTGACGTCCAGGACGTCGTGCTTGATCGTCTCCAGATCACTTCTGGTGTCCTCGTAGCGTCGGGTGAGCGCTGCGAGTTCGTTCTCGGTCAACGGATCTGCCATGCCCAGCAGTTTATTCGCCATGACCGAACATAGGACAAGCCACACCACTCGTACGAGTGATCATGATTCGGACGAGGTGAGCACGGCGTGGCGGAAGCCGCGAGAACGACGTAGGCCCCGTCCGGAGACGGGGCCTACGTCGTGCGGTGGCTGGGGCCGGGGTCGAACCGGCGACCTACCGCTTTTCAGGCGGTCGCTCGTACCAACTGAGCTACCCAGCCGCAGCGGTCCTGACGGGATTTGAACCCGCGGCCTCCACCTTGACAGGGTGGCGAGCACTCCAAACTGCTCCACAGGACCAAGCTCGTGCGAGACAAGTCTCGCACAGGGTGGTGCGTGCCCCCAACGGGATTCGAACCCGTGCTACCGCCTTGAAAGGGCGGCGTCCTGGGCCACTAGACGATGAGGGCTGATGGCCCGCCTTGGCGGGTTACCGCCTTCGGGGACGTGAGAAGCATATGGGATGCCCCGGGAGATCGCCAAAACGGTTTCGTCGGCCACCGATCCGCGCCGGTTCGGCCGTCGGGGCACCGGTGCGGGGAGAATGGCCGGGTGCTGGAGATGACGCGCGAGGACTTCGAGGAACTGGTGGGCCAGGCGCTGGACCGCATCCCGCCGGAGCTCGCCGGCCTGATGGACAACGTCGCCGTCTTCGCCGAGGACGAGCCCGACCCGGCCGGCCCCGAGCTGCTCGGCCTGTACGAGGGCACGCCGCTGACCGAGCGCGGCGAGTGGTACGCGGGCGTGCTGCCCGACCGCATCACCGTCTACCGGGGTCCGATCCTGCGGATGTCCGAGAGCCGGGAGCGGGCGGCCAGCGAGATCGAGATCACCGTGGTGCACGAGATCGCCCACCACTTCGGCATCGACGAGGACCGGCTGCACGCCCTCGGCTACGGCTGATCCGTCCTACAACCAGATCGCCTGGGCCAGCGCCACGCCGGTGAACGCCGCGCCGAGCCCGGCGACCACGCTCGCGGTGACGTTCGCGACCGCGAGCAGCCCGGCGCCCTGCCCGGCCAGCCGCAGGGTCTCGTAGCTGAAGGTCGAGTACGTGGTCAGCGCTCCGCACAGGCCGGTGCCGAGCAGGAGTTGGACGGACGGGCCGGCCGCCCCCGCGGAGACCGCGCCGGTCACCAGGCCCAGGATCAGGCTGCCGGCCACGTTGACCGTGAAGGTGCCCCACGGGAAGACGGTGTCGTGCCGGGCCTGCACCGAGCGGTCGGTCAGGTACCGCAGCGGGGCGCCGACCATCGCGCCGGCGATCACCAGCAGCCAGGTCATCCCCGCCTCCCCCGTCCGGCGTACCGCACGACCTCGCAGGCGTCGAGCATGATCAGGCCCTCCACCGCCAGCTCCTCCAGCTCCGGCAGGAACGCCCGGACGCGCTCGTCGGTGTCCACCACGACGACCGCGACCGGCAGGTCCTCGCTGAGCGACAGCAGCCGCGAGGTGTGGATGAGCGAGGAGGCGCCGAAGCCCTCCACGCCGTGGAAGACCGACGCGCCGGCCAGCCCGGCGGCGTGCGCGCGGTGCACGATCTCGCTGTAGAGCGGCTTGTGGTGCCAGCGGTCGTTCTCGCCGATCAGCACGGTCAGCCGCAGCGCCGGACCGCTCAGTCCGCGCGGGGGGTTCGATGTCATCGCCCGGTCCTCCGTTCCAGCAGCCGGCGGGTGCCGCCGGCCGCCAGCCACACGGCGCCCAGCGCGCCGGCCGCCGTCACCACCAGATACAACAGCCCGGTCCCGGCCCGACCGTGCGTCACCAGCCGCTGCACGTCCACCGTGTAGGTGGAGAACGTGGTGAACCCGCCGAGCACCCCGGTGCCGAAGAACGGCCGCAGCAGCGGGTGCGGCGTCCACGCCTCGCTGATCACCACCATGAACACGCCGATCACCGCGCACCCGGCCACGTTGACGAGGAACGTCGTCCACGGGAACCCGGAGGACGCGGTCGGCCACAGCAGCGCGGCGCCGTAGCGGGCGCAGGCGCCGATCGCGCCGCCGGCCGAGACCACGGCGAGCGTCGGCCCCTGGCCGTGCAGCACGGAGGGCGGCCCGCCGGATCGGCGGGGCGCCGGCTTCGATTCGTCGGGCACGGGCAGATCGGTGCCCGCTCCGGCGTCGTCCCGAGCCTGCGCCGTGTGCGGATCACCCTGCCGCCGGGTCCTCGCGTCGCCGATCGGTGCGTCCACGTGGCTCCTCCTACTCGCGCGGCGCCCGCGGGCTTCCCCGGCCGCGGGGCGGCTCCGGCGTGCTGCGGAGTCTCCGGCGTGCCGCGGGGTGCGAGCGCGTTCCGTCACAAGTAGGGACCGTTGGCGGCGGTTGCCGCGGTTCCGGTACGGCGGGCCCCACCGCCGCGCGGCCGCCGCCCGGTCGCTCCCGGGACACCTGCCGCAGTTCCGCACCCACCCTATGTGATGGCCGCGCGGCGTGTCCTGGGCGGGTCCGGCCGCGTTGGGCAGGGCGTGACCACTCCCCTCTTTCTTTCCGAGGCCGCTCCCGACGCCGCCCGGGCCGCCCGTTCCGCCGGCCGGGACCGGGTCCGCCACGCGGTGCTGGCCGGCCTGCTGGTGCTGGCGCTGTCCGGCGGCGCGGTCGGCTGCATGCGGTTCTCCGGCGCGGGGCCGCGGCCGGTCTCCGGCGCGTCGGCCGGCGCCTCGCGCGGCGCCGGCGGCAACCGGGGCCGGGCCGTGACGCTCCACGACGCGGTGCCGGGACGCGGTACGGACTCCGGCCGGGCGGCGGAGCCGAGCGCGTCGCGCGGCGCCGCGGCGTCCCGGCGGCCCTCGCCTGGCGGTGCCGCTGAGCCGGGCGGGCCGGCCGCGCCGAAGCCCACCGCGCCGCGCCCGCCGGACACCCCGACCGGTCCGGCGGCGCCCACCGGTCCGAGCGGTCCGGCCGGGCCCACCGGACCGGGCACCGCGAGCCCGACGGCGCCGTCGGCCGGGCCGACCACCACCGACCCGGGGCCGTCCGGCGGAGGGGATCCGCAGGACGGCACGGCCGGGGCGCGGCGGACGCGATCACGGCGGTGAGCTGCGGGCCCGGCGGCGATTTGGTCGATGAGCGCAAGGGTGCGTATGCTAATAGATCGTTTGACCCCATTGCCCGGCGCCACGACCGAAGCGCGCCGTGTGGCGCGTTCCTTTTCTCCTGTGGCTGACCGCATTGAGGCGGTTGTATGCGAATCCGCGGAGCTGGCGCGTGCCAAGTCTCCGAGAGGTTCAGCTTCAGCATGCCTGTTGACACCGTCAACCGTTTCGCCGACCCCGCGGCCGAGGCCGACCCCGCGGCCGAGGCCGGCTCCGCCGCCCAGGACGCCACCGTCGAGACCGCGGCCGCCGAGACCGCCGCCACCGAGAACCCCGCCGGCGAGGACGCCGCCACCGAGACCGTGACGTTCGGCGACCTCGGCCTGTCCGAGGCGATCGTGCGCAAGCTCGCGCAGAACGGCGTCGTCACCCCGTTCCCGATCCAGGCGGCCACCATCCCGGACGCGCTGGCGAGCCGGGACATCCTGGGCCGCGGCCGCACCGGCTCCGGCAAGACGCTCGCCTTCGGCCTGCCGCTGCTGACCACGCTGTCCGGCGGCCGCACCGACAAGCACCGCCCGCGCGGCGTCATCCTCACCCCGACCCGCGAGCTGGCCATGCAGGTCTCCGACGCGCTGCAGCCCTACGGCGACCTGCTGGGCCTGAAGCTCAAGGTGGTCTGCGGCGGCACCTCGATGGCCAACCAGATCTACGCCCTGGAGCGCGGCGTGGACATCCTGGTCGCCACCCCCGGCCGGCTGCGCGACCTGATCGACCGCGGCGCCTGCTCGCTGGACCGGGTGCAGATCGCGGTGCTCGACGAGGCCGACCAGATGGCCGACATGGGCTTCCTGCCCGAGGTCACCGAGATCCTCGACCTCATCCCGGCCGGCGGCCAGCGCATGCTGTTCTCCGCCACGCTGGAGAACGAGATCGACACCCTGGTCAAGCGCTACCTGGTCTCGCCGGTCACCCACGAGGTGGATGCCGCCCAGGGCGCGGTGACCACGATGACCCACCACGTCCTGGTCGTGAAGCCCAAGGACAAGGCGCCGGTCACCGCGGCGATCGCCGCCCGCAAGGGCCGCACCATCGTCTTCGTCCGCACCCAGATGGGCGCCGACCGGGTCGCCGAGCAGCTGTGCGAGGCCGGGGTGCGCGCCGACGCGCTGCACGGCGGCATGACCCAGGGCGCGCGCACCCGCACGCTGGGCGACTTCAAGGACGGCTACGTCAACGTCCTGGTCGCCACCGACGTCGCCGCCCGCGGCATCCACGTCGACGGCATCGACCTGGTCCTCAACGTGGACCCGGCCGGCGACCACAAGGACTACCTGCACCGCAGCGGCCGCACCGCCCGGGCCGGCAAGTCCGGCACCGTGGTCTCGCTCGCCCTGCCGCACCAGCGCAAGACCATCTTCCGCCTGATGGAGGACGCCGGCGTCGACGCCAGCCGGCACATCGTCGGCGGTGCCGGGGCGTTCGACGAGGACGTCGCCCGGATCACCGGCGCCCGCTCGCTGACCGAGGTCCAGGCCGACGCCGCGGCCAACGCCGCCCAGCAGGCCGAGCGCGAAGTGGCCGACCTCACACGGGAGTTGGAGAAGGTCCAGCGCCGGGCCGTCGAGCTGCGCGAGGAGGCCGACCGGCTCACCGCCCGCGCCTCCCGCGAACGCGGCGAGCCCGTCCCGTCGGCCGAGGCCGCGGAGTCCGCGACCGACGCCCCGGCCGCCCCGGTCGTCACCATCCCCGCCCAGGCCACCGCCGAGCGCACCGAGCGGGTGGAGCGCGTGGAGCGCCGCGACCACCGCGGCAACTACGACCGCCGCCCGTTCAACGGCGACCGCCGCGACGACCGTCGTGACGACCGCCGCCCGTACAGCACGGACCGTCGTGACGACCGCCGCCCCTTCAACGGTGACCGTCGTGACGACCGTCGTCCGTTCAACGGCGAGCGTCGTGACGACCGTCGTCCGTTCAACGGTGACCGCCGCGATGACCGTCGTCCGTTCAACGGCGAGCGCCGTGACGACCGCCGTCCGTTCAACGGTGACCGCCGCGACGACCGCCGCCCCTACGGCACGGACCGCCGCGACGAGCGCCGCCCGTTCAACCGCGACGACCGCCGCGCCGACGACCGCCGTCCCTACGGCCGCCACGACGACCACCGCGGCGCCGGCTCCCCCTCCAACAGCGGCTCCAACACCGGCGCGCGCGGCTTCGACCGCCGCACGGACAAGCCGCGCTGGAAGCGCAACGGCTGACCCCGTCCCACCCCGCAGGCCCGGCCCGACGCCCCCGCGTCGGCCGGGCCTGCGCCCGTTCGCCACACCACCCGGGAACGCGATCGAAACCCACCGCCCCACCCGGCTATGCTGCGTGTGCGGGCCATTAGCTCAATCGGCAGAGCAGCGGACTTTTAATCCGTTGGTTCAGGGTTCGAGCCCCTGATGGCCCACCACCAAGACGCCGTCCCCACGCGATCCACCAGCCCCCGCAGAGGCCGCAACCCCTGCGGGGGCTGACGTGTGTTCGGGGGCGTGCGTGTTGCCAGGGGAGCCTGCCGTGTTGCCGGGTGGGGTGTTGCGGGGGTGCAACGCCTGGGGGTGGCGGAGGGTGGGGGGCCTCGGGCGATCGGGTCCGGGGTGGGGAGACGGAGGTCGTGGTGGAGCGTCCATTGCTGTCGGTGCGGTCGGCGTTGGTGTTGCTGCTCGCGGTGCTGACCGGGCTCGGGGCGGGGGTGTTGACCGGGTGGGCGGGTGTCGGGATCGCGCGGTGCGTGCTGTGCGGGGGCGCGGCGTTCGCGGTGGCGGTGCCGTTCTTCGACCGATTGGTGGCGGGCGGCGACGGCGGTGCGTGAATGGCTGGATTCCGCAGGTGGTGGCGCGGGGGGCGGTCGCGCGCGTCGTAGGCTGCTGCGCCTTGGACGGGCGGGAGGCGGGTGGCCGGCGTGACGGGTACGGGGGAGCTGCGGCCGTTGGGCGAGGGGCTGACCGAGGAGTGCCGGGCGTTCGCGGAGTCGTTACGCGGGCTGTTCGAGGGGCTGGGGGTGTCGGTGCGGCGGTACGCCGCCCGCCGCTACCGGGACGCCGGGACCATCTCGCGGTACCTGAGCGGGACCCGGGTGCCGCCCTGGGAGTTCGTGCTCGACCTGCTGGCCGATCTCGGGGAGGCGCGCGGGGTCCCGGTGACGCCGGCCGCGGTGGAGCTGGTGCGCAAGCTGCACCGGTCCGCGGTGGGCACCACGGCCTCGCCGGCGCACGCGGTCGAGGTGCTGGAGCACCAACTGGCCGACGCCGACCGGGAGGCGCGGCGCTCCACCGTCCAGGGGGACGTGCTGGGCGAGGCGTTGCTGGACCGCCAGCACCGGATCGCCGACCTGGAGCTGCGGTTGAGCCAGCTGGAGGCGGACTGGGCGGCGGAACGCGCCCGGGCCGACGAGCTGGCGTCGGCGGTCCCGGACCACCAGGAGCTGCTGCGGGAGCGGGACGCGCTCAGCGAGGACGTGCGGCGGCTGACCGCGGAGATCGGCGAGGTGCGGCACCGCGCGGCGTTGGCGGAGGAGCGCTGCCAGCTGCTGGAGCGGCAGTTGGCGACGGCGGAGGCGCAGCCGCCGGCCCCCGGTCCGCGGCGCGGTCCGGCGCAGGACGACCCGGAGCGGGACGCGGCGGCCGGGCCGCGGCCGAAGATCCTGGTCGTCGACGACCAGCACCACAACCTGCTGGCGATGACCGCCGCGCTCTCCCAGCTCGACCAGGAGCTGGTGGCCGCCGCCTCCGGGCAGGAGGCGCTCAAGGCGCTGCTGGACCACGACGACTTCGCGGTCATCCTGCTGGACGTGCAGATGCCGGAGATGGACGGCTACGAGACGGCGGCCCAGATCAAGCGGCGGGCCCGCAACCGGGACATCCCGATCATCTTCCTGACCGCGATGGGCATCGATCCGGAGCACTCGGCCCGCGGGTACGCGGCCGGTGCGGTCGACTACATCGCCAAGCCGTTCGACCCGTGGGCGCTGCGGGCCAAGGTCGCGGTCTTCACCGAGATCTTCCTGGAACGCCGCCTGTACGGCGGAGCGGCCGGCTGGGCATCAGGGACGCGTCAAGGACCGGCTGCGCCAGGTTGACCCCGGCCCCGGCGTTCCTATGGTCGGAGGTATGACCTTCGGATCGGTGCGGGCGCTCGCGCACGGCGGGTCGTCCCGGCGGGCCGGTGACCGCGGGCAGCCGGTGGTGGACCGCGGGTGGCCGGGCCGGGCGCGCGCCGCGCTGGGCTGCGCGGCCGGGTTCACCGGGGTGTGCGTGGCGCTGGACTGGGCCTCGGGCGGGCTGACCGGGCCGCGGATCGGGCTGTGGACCGTGCTGGGCTGCGTGGTGTGCTTCCTGCTGCTGCCGCCGCGGGTGGCCGCGGGGAACGGGTGGCTGTCGGTGCGCACGGGGTTGCGGGTGCGCCGGGTGCGCACCGACGCGCTGCGGGCGGTGGAGTCCTCCGGCGCGCTGGACCGCCGGCTCGTGCTGCGGGACGTGCACGGCGGCCGGGTGGTGCTGGACGCCCGGGTGCCGGCCGACAACCCGCTGCTGCGCCACCTGCTCGACGCCGGCGTGCGCCGCTCGCTGGACCGCGGCACGCTGCGGTCCGGCGCCGACGTGCTGCTGCTGATCGCGCGGCGGGCGGACGAGCGGACCGCCGGCGCGGTCCTGCGGGCCTCCGGCGTGAAGTAGCCGGGACGCGGGCGTCAGGGTTCGAAGCGGTAGCCGATGCCGGACTCGGTGATCAGGTGGCGCGGGTGCGCCCGGTCGGGTTCGAGCTTGCGGCGCAGGTTGGCGAAGTAGACCCGCAGGTAGTTGCTGCGGTCCTCGAACCCCGGTCCCCACACGTCGTGCAGGAGCTGCCGGCTGGTGACCACCCGGCCCGGGGTGCGCAGCAGGCGGGCCAGCAGCCGCCACTCGTTGGGCGTCAGGTGCAGCGGCTCGCCGCGGCCGGCGGCGGGGGTGACGGTGTAGGCGGCCAGGTCGACGCGGTAGCCGCCGATGCCGACCGGGCCGGGCGCGTCGATCACCGGCGGGCGGCGCAGCACCGCGCGCAGCCGGGCGAGCAGTTCCTCCATGACGAACGGCTTGGTGAGGTAGTCGTCGGCGCCCGCGTCGAAGGCGGCGATCTTCTCGGTGATTCCGGTGCGTCCCGACAACACGATGATCGGAGTGGAGGCCGCCGCGCGCAGGCCGTGGATGACGTCGATGCCGGACAGGTCGGGCAGGCCGAGGTCGAGCAGCACGGCGTCGGGCGGTTCCTGGCCGGCCAGCCGCAGCGCGGAGCGGCCGTCGGCGGCGGTGGTGACGTCGTAGTGCCGGGCCCGCAGGTTGATGTGGAGCGCCCGGGTCATCCGGGGTTCGTCGTCGACGATCAGGACGCGTCGCATGCCGGCGCCTCCCCGTCCCGCCGCGCCGGATCCGGCAGGCCCGGCGGTTCCGGCATGTCCGGCGGTTGCGGGTCGGCCGCGGCGGGGAGCGCGAGGACCATGGTCAGGCCGCCTCCCGGGGTGTCCTCGGTGGTCAGGCTGCCGCCCATCGCCTCGGTCAGGCCGCGGGAGAGCGCGAGGCCCAGGCCGAGCCCGGTGGCGTTGTCGGTGTCGCCGAGCCGCTGGAACGGTTCGAAGACCCGCTCGCGGTCGTCCGGGTCGATCCCGGGGCCCTGGTCGACGACCCGCAGTTCGACGCGGGCGCCCAGTTCGCTGGCGCTGATGAGCACGCCGCGGTCCGGCGGGGTGTGCCGTACCGCGTTGGCCACCAGGTTGGCGATCACCCGTTCCAGCAGCGGCGGGTCGGCCAGGATGTCGCGGGTCTCGTCCAGTCCGCGCACGGTGACCGGCACGGCGGGGGCGGCCGTCTCGTCGAGCGCCGGCCCGAGCACGTCGGCGAACGCGGTGGGCTGCAGGTGCAGGGTGAGCGCGCCGGCCTGCAGGCGGCTGATGTCCAGCAGGTTGTCGATCAGCCGGCTGAGCCGGGCCAGCGACTCCTCGGCGGTGGCCAGCAGTTCGTCGCGATCCCGCTCGCAGAACTCCACGTCGCGGCTGCGCAGGCTGCTGACGGCGGCCCAGCCGCTGGCCAGCGGGGTGCGCAGGTCGTGGCTGACGGCGGCCAGCAGCGCGGTGCGCATCCGGTCGGCGGCCTTGACCGGTTCGACCTCGGCGGCGGCCTCGGCGAGCCGGGCGCGTTCCAGCGCGGCGGTCACGTGGGCGGCGAACGCGACCAGCACCCGCTGTTCGGAGGCGGGCAGTTGGCGGCCGCGCAGCACGAGCAGGCGCTCGGGCCCGACCGGCACGCGTTCGTCGGCCGGCCGGTGCGGCTCGCCTGCCGGTGCCTGGTCCGGCGGGTCGTCGACGCCGACCAGGGTGGCGGACTCCATGCCGAAGGCCTCCCGGGTGTGTTCCAGCAGGGCGGTCACCGCCTGGTCGCCGCGCAGCACGCTGCCGGCCAGCGCGGACAGCGTCTCGGCCTCGGCGGTGGCCCGGGCCGCCCGCCGCGACCAGCGCAGCGAGCGGTCCACGATGGCCGCGACGGTGACCGCGACCAGGGCGAACACCACGAGCGCGAGGGCGTTGTTCAGCTCGTCGATGGTGAAGCGCGCCCAGCGGCGGGATGAAGAAGTAGTTGAGCAGCAGCGACGCGGTGATCGACGCGAGCAGTGCGGACAGCACGCCCCCGATGCACGCCACGCCGACCACGGTGAGCAGGAAGAGCAGCGCCTCGCTGGTCAGGTTGAGCACGCCGCGGTGGTGGGAGAGCGCGAACGTCAGCAGCACCGGCAGCACGAAGCCGGCCACCGGTCCGGCGACCCTGCGGCGCAGCGACAGGGTGTTGCCGGGCGCGGGCAGCAGCCGCCCGCGGCCGGCGCGTTCGTGGGTGACCATGTGCACGTCGATGTCGCCGGAGCGCTCGGTGGTGGTCTCGCCGACGCCGGCGCCGGTCAGGAAGCGCAGCAGCCGGCCGCGCCGGCTGGCGCCCATGACGAGCTGGGTGGCGTTCTCCGCGCGGGCGAAGTCCAGCAGGGCGGCCGGCACGTGGTCGCCGACGACGGAGTGGTAGCTGCCGCCCAGGCTCTCCACCAGCTCGCGCTGCCGGGCCAGCGCGGCCGGGGAGGCGCCGGCCAGCCCGTCGCTGCGGGCGATGTGCACCGCGAGCAGGTCGCCGCCGGCGCTGCGGCCGGCGATGCGGGCCGCCCGGCGGATCAGCGTGTCGCCCTCCGGGCCGCCGGTCAGCGCGACCACCACCCGCTCCCGGGTCTCCCACACCCGCTCGATGCCGTGCTCGGACCGGTAGCGCTGCAGGGCCTCGTCGACCCGGCCGGCCACCCACAGCAGCGCCAACTCCCGCAGCGCGGTGAGGTTGCCGACCCGGAAGTAGTGCGAGAGCGCCGCGTCGACCTTCTCCGGCGCGTAGACGTTGCCGTGGGCCATCCGGCGGCGCAGCGCCTCGGCGGGCATGTCCACCAGCTCGATCTGGTCGGCGCGGCGGACCACCTCGTCGGGCACCGTCTCGCGCTGCGGGACGCCGGTGATCCGCTCGACCACGTCGTTGAGCGATTCAAGGTGCTGCACGTTGACGCGTGGTGACCACGTCGATGCCGGCCCGCAGCAGCTCCTCCACGTCCTGCCAGCGCTTCGCGTGCCGCCCGCCGGGCACGTTGGTGTGCGGCGAGCTCGTCCACCAGCGCCACCTCGGGCGCGCGGGCGAGCACCGCGTCGAGGTCCATTTCGGGGAAGTCGGCGCCGCGGTACCCGCGCCGGGTGCGCGGCACGATCTCCAGCCCGTCGAGCATCTCCTCGGTGCGCGGCCGGTGGTGGCACTCGACGAACGCCACCACCACGTCCGCGCCGCGGTCCGCCCGGCGCCGGCCCTCGTCGAGCATCCGGTAGGTCTTGCCGACGCCGGGCGCCGCGCCGAGGAAGACCTTGAGCCGTCCGGCGCGTCCGGTGTGAGCCACGTACCGCCCTCCTTGCCGTCGTGGGACGTCTCGTCAGGTGAGCCGGGACAGTGCCAGGTTGAGCTGGATCACGTTCACCGCGGGTTCGCCGAGGAAGCCGAGGTCGCGGGAGGAGACGTGCCGGGCGACCAGCGCGCGCACCTCGGAGGCGGCCAGGCCGCGCGCCCGGGCGACCCGGTCGGCCTGCTGGTAGGCGTAGGCCGGCGAGATGTCCGGGTCCAGGCCGGAGCCGGAGGCGGTGACCGCGTCGGCCGGCACCGCGGACTGGCGGCACGTGGTCGAACGCGGCCACCGACGCCTTCGGCTGCCTGATCACGGGCTTGATCAGCACCGGGTTGTTCGGGCCGAGGTTGGACGCGCCGGAGGCGAGCGGGTCGTAGTCGCCGGCCGACGGCCGCGGCTGGAACCACCGCGGGTCCGGGCGGGCGGTGCCGCCCGGTCTTCGCCGGCAGGTCGAAGGTCTGGCCGAGCAGGCTGGAGGCGACCGGTCGGCCGTGCTCCTCGACCAGCGAGCCGTTGGCCTGGTGCGGGAAGGCCACCTGGGCGATGCCGGTGACCAGCAGCGGGATAGGCGATGCCGAGGATCACCGTGAGGACCAGCAGCATGCGCAGCGCGGTCAGGTGGTTGCGGACCGCGGGGGGAAGGTGGCTTGGACATGGTCGATGCCCTCTGTCCTTGTCTCGCTCAGCGCAGGCCGGGGATGAACTGGACGACCAGGTCGATCAGCTTGATGCCGACGAACGGCAGGACGAGCCCGCCGAGGCCGTAGACCCAGATGTTGCGGTTGCAGCAGCGCCGCCGCGGACGACGGCCGGTAGCGGACGCCGCGCAGCGCCAGCGGGATCAGCGCCACGATGATCAGGGCGTTGAAGATGATCGCCGAGGAGATCGCGGACTGCGGGCTGTGCAGGCCCATGATGTTGAGCTGGTCCAGGCCCGGGTACGACGCCGGCGAACATCGCGGGGATGATCGCGAAGTACTTGGCGACGTCGTTGGCGATCGAGAAGGTCGTCAACGCGCCCCGGGTGATGAGCAGTTGCTTGCCGATCTCGACGATCTCGATGAGCTTGGTCGGGTTGGAGTCCAGGTCCACCATGTTCCCGGCCTCCTTGGCGGCCGAGGTGCCGGTGTTCATCGCCACGCCGACGTCGGCCTGCGCGAGCGCGGGGGCGTCGTTGGTGCCGTCGCCGGTCATCGCGACGAGCTTGCCGCCCTCCTGCTCCTTCCGGATCAGCGCCATCTTGTCCTCGGGGGTGGCCTCGGCGAGGAAGTCGTCGACCCCCGCCTCCTCGGCGATGGCCTTGGCGGTGAGCGGGTTGTCGCCGGTGATCATCACCGTGCGGATGCCCATCCGGCGCAGCTCGTCGAAGCGCTCCCGCATGCCGTCCTTGACCACGTCCTTGAGGTGGATGACGCCGAGCACCCGGGCGCCGCCGGCCTCGCCGGCCGTCCGGTCCGCCACCACCAGCGGGGTGCCGCCGGCCGCCGAGATGCGCGTCGACGATCGCCCGGACCTCCTCGCCCGCCGTCGCCGCCGTGCTCGGCGACCCAGGCGGCCACCGACGCGGCGCGCGCCCTTGCGCACCTGCGGGTCACGCCGTCCTGGTCGAGGTCGACGCCGCTCATCCGGGTCTGCGCGGTGAACGGCACGAACTCGCGCCTGGCCCAGCTCGCCCTTCGTCGCGGCCCCGCAGTCCGTAGCGCCTCCTTGGCGAGCACCACGATGGAGCGGCCCTCGGGCGTCTCGTCGGCGAGCGAGGACAACTGGGCGGCGTCGGCGAGCTGTTCGGCGTCCACGCCCGCGCACCGGCAGGAACTCGGCGGCCTGCCGGTTGCCGAGGGTGATGGTGCCGGTCTTGTCCAGCAGCAGGGTGTTGACGTCGCCGGCCGCCTCGACCGCGCGGCCCGACATGGCCAGCACGTTGCGCTGCACCAGCCGGTCCATGCCGGCGATGCCGATCGCGGACAGCAGCGCGCCGATGGTCGTCGGGATCAGCGCCACCACCAGGGCGACCAGGACGACGATGGACTGCTCGGCGCCCGGCGAAGATCGCGAACGGCTGCAGCGTCACCACGGCGAGCAGGAAGACGATCGTCAGCGAGGCCAGCAGGATGTTCAGCGCGATCTCGTTCGGCGTCTTCTGCCGGGCCGCGCCCTCGACCAGGGCGATCATCCGGTCGATGAACGTCTCGCCGGGCTTGGAGGTGATCTTCACGACGATCCGGTCGGAGAGCACCTTCGTGCCGCCGGTCACCGCGGAGCGGTCGCCGCCGGACTCCCGGATGACCGGCGCCGACTCGCCGGTGATCGCCGACTCGTCGACCGAGGCGACGCCCTCGACCACGTCGCCGTCGCCCGGGATGATCTGCCCGGCCTCGACGACCACGTGGTCGCCCAGCGTCAGGGCGGAGGCGGCGACCTCGTCCTCGGCGGCGTCGCCGCGGCCGGGCCGCCAGTCGGTCAGCCGGCGCGCGACGGTGTCGGTCTTCGTCTTGCGCAGCGTCTCGGCCTGCGCCTTGCCGCGGCCTTCGGCCACCGCCTCGGCCAGGTTGGCGAACACCACGGTCAGCCAGAGCCAGCACGGTGATCACCCAGGCGAAGACCGACGGGGTCCTCGATCGCCGAGAGCGTGGTCAGCACCGCGCCGACCTCGACGACGAACATCACCGGGTTCTTGACCATCACCCGCGGGTCGAGCTTGCGCGACCGCGTCCGGCAGCGAGCGTGAGCAGCTGCCTCGGGTCGAGCAGGCCGCCGCGAGACCCGGTGCGGTGAGCCGTGGCCGCCGGGCGGCGGTGGCCTGGGGTTCGACGGTTGCCGAGGACATCAGTGCAGACCTTCCGCGAGCGGCCCGAGCGCGAGCGCCGGGAAGTAGGTGAGGCCGACGACGATCAAGACGACGCCGGTGAGCAGGCCGACGAACTGCGGCCGGTGGGTGGGCAGCGTGCCCGCGGTGACCGGCACCGGCTGCTGCCGGGCCAGCGAGCCGGCCAGCGCCAGCACGAAGACCATCGGCAGGAACCGGCCGAACAGCATCGCCAGGCCGAGCGCGGTGTTGTACCAGTCGGTGTTGACGCTCAGGCCCGCGAAGGCCGAGCCGTTGTTGTTGGCCGCCGAGGTGAACGCGTAGAGCACCTCGGAGAAGCCGTGCGGCCCGGAGTTGAGCATCGCGGCCCGCTCGCCCGGCAGCGCCATCGCGACGCCGGCGCCGATCAGCACGAACGCCGGGGTGGTCAGGATGTAGAGGGAGGCGAACTTCATCTCCCGGCCGCCGAGCTTCTTGCCCAGGTACTCGGGCGTGCGCCCGACCATCAGCCCGGCCACGAAGACCGTGACGATCGGCCAGGATCAGCATGCCGTACAGGCCGGAGCCGGTGCCGCCGGGCGCGATCTCGCCGAGCATCATGTCGAAGATCGTCATCCCGCCGCCGCCGCGGCGTGAACGAGTCGTGGAAGGAGTTGACCGCGCCGGTCGAGGTCAGCGTGGTGGACGCGGCGAACAGCGCCGACGCCCAGATGCCGAACCGCTGCTCCTTGCCCTCCATCATGCCGCCGGCCAGCGTGGCCGGACTGGCTGCTGATGCTGTGCAGTTCGTTGACGGTGACCAGCGCGACCGAGGCGGCCCAGAGCAGCGCCATCACCGACGACGATGGCGTAGCCCTGCCGGTGGTCGCCGACCATCTTGCCGAAGGTGCGCGGCAGCGAGAAGCCGATCACCAGCAGCAGGTAGATCTCCAGCGAGTTGGTCAAGCCGTTCGGGTTCTCGAACGGGTGCGCCGAGTTGGCGTTGTAGAAGCCGCCGCCGTTGGTGCCCAGCTCCTTGATCGCCTCCTGCGAGGCGACCGGTCCGCCGGTGATGCTCTGGTGCTGTCCGGCCAGTCCGGTGACGGTCTGCACGTGGTGCAGGTTCTCGACCATGCCGCTGGCGACGAAGACGATCGCGAAGACGACCGAGACCGGCAGCAGCAGCCGCCAGCACCACCCGGGTCAGGTCCACCCAGAAGTTGCCGACCCGGTCGGTCCGCGAGCGGGTGAAGCCGCGGATCAGCGCGGCGACCACCGCGATGCCGACGGCGGCGGACACGAAGTTCTGCACCGCCAGGCCGGCCATCTGCACCAGGTGGCCCATCGCCGACTCGCCGGAGTAGGACTGCCAGTTGGTGTTGGTGACGAAGGAGGCGGCGGTGTTGAAGGACTGGTCCGGGCGTGCATCGCCGGCATGCCCAGCGACAGCAGCAGGTGGTTCTGGAGCCGCAGGAAGGCGTAGAGGAAGACCACCGACACCGCGGAGAACGCCAGCACGCCGCGCAGGTACGCGGACCACTTCTGGTCCGCGTCGCCGTCCACCCCGGCCAGCCGGTAGACCGCGCGTTCGGCCCGCCGGTGCTTCGCGGTGGTCAGCAGGTGGGCCATGTAGTCGCCGAGCGGCCGGTAGGTGAGGGCGAGCGCCCCGACCAGCGCCAGGATCTGCAGCCAGCCCGCGAGGGTGTCGTTCACTAGAACCTCTCCGGGAAGACCAGGGCGAGCACCAGGTAGACGACCAGGCAGGCGGCGACGACGAGGCCGACGACGTTCTCGGCGCTCACAGCCGCTCGACCCCCTTGGCGATCAGGCCGAGCACCGCGAAGACGGCGACGGTGACAGCGATGAAGATGACGTCAGGCATGGACAGGAACACCCCGAAGTGGAGGAAGGAGACATTTCGGACCAGTGTCCGTCCGGCCATCGCGATGGCGTGGGACGAGCCGTGTGTCGGTTGGTCCGGCACAGGCAGCGAAGCGCACCGGATCCCCGGCGGGGACCCCCGTTAGCGCGTCCCTGACGCCGGGCCGGTCGTTATTGACACCCTCTTGACGGGGAGGCGCTGCGGGACGCCGCGGGACGCTTCGTCACAATGAACGAAAACCGACCGAACGGTGTGATGGGAGAAATGGTGGCCGCCTCCGCCCCAGACGGACCCGGCCCGGGTGCCACGTCCGGAGCCAGGCTGCGCGCCTGGCTGCTGCAGGGACTGTCCGACCTGGCCACGCCGCAGTCCGGGCCGCACGCGCCGCCCGCTCCCGCGCACCGCGGCCAGCGCTGGTGGCGGGTGATGTGCCTGACCGGCGTCGACTACTTCTCCACCCTCGGCTACCAGCCGGGCATCGCGGCGCTGGCCGCCGGGCTGCTCTCGCCGATCGCGACCGTGGTGCTGGTGGTCGTGACGCTGGCCGGCGCGCTGCCGGTCTACCGCCGGGTGGCCCGGGAGAGCCCGCACGGCGAGGGGTCGATCGCCATGCTGGAGCGGCTGCTGTCGTTCTGGAAGGGCAAGCTGTTCGTGCTGGCGCTGCTCGGCTTCGCCGCCACCGACTTCCTGATCACCATCACGCTGTCCGCCGCCGACGCCGCCACCCACATGGTGGAGAACCCGCACCTGACGAGCCTGCTCCAAGGCCACCAGATGGTCATCACGCTCTCGCTGATCGCGCTGCTCGGCGCGGTCTTCCTCAAGGGCTTCCTGGAGGCCGTCGGGGTGGCGGTGGTGCTGGTCGGCCTCTACCTGGCGCTCAACGCGGTGGTGGTGGGCGTCGGCATGTGGCACGTGGCCACCGATCCGCGGCTCATTCCCGACTGGTCGCACGCGCTGACCGTGCAGCACGGCAACCCGCTGGCCATGATCGGCGTGTCGCTGGTGATCTTCCCCAAGCTCGCGCTCGGCCTGTCCGGCTTCGAGACCGGCGTCGCCGTGATGCCGCACATCCAGGGCGCGCCGGGCGACACCGAGCGGCACCCGGCCGGCCGGGTGCGCGGCGCGCGCAAGCTGCTGACGGTGGCGGCGGTCATCATGAGCGTCTTCCTGGTGTGCACCAGCTTCATCACCACGCTGCTCATCCCGCAGAGCGCGTTCCGCACCGGCGGCCCGGCCAACGGCCGCGCGCTCGCCTACCTGGCCCACCAGTACCTCGGCTCGGGCTTCGGGTCGGTCTACGACTTCTCCACCATCGCCATCCTGTGGTTCGCCGGCGCCTCGGCGATGGCCGGACTGCTCAACCTGATGCCGCGCTACCTGCCGCGCTACGGCATGGCGCCGCACTGGGCCCGCGCGGTGCGGCCGATGGTGCTGGTCTTCACCGCGATCGCCTTCCTGGTCACCTGGCTGTTCGACGCCAACGTCGACGCGCAGGGCGGCGCCTACGCCACCGGCGTGCTGGTGCTCATCTCCTCGGCGGCGATCGCCGTGACGCTCGCCGCCCGCCGGGCCGGCCAGCGCGGTTGGACGATCGGCTTCGCGGTCATCTCGGTGATCTTCCTCTACACCACGGTGGTCAACGTCTTCGAGCGGCCGGACGGCGTGAAGATCGGCGCCTGCTTCATCGCCGGCATCATCCTGGTCTCGCTGCTGTCCCGGCTGGCCCGCGCCTTCGAACTCCGCGTCACCGACGTGGCGCTGGACGATATGGCGGAACGTTTCCTCAGAGACAGCGCGCACCGCACCATCCGGTTCATCGCCAACGAGCCGAGCGATCGCGACCCGGCCGAGTACCGCGACAAGATCCGGCAGATCCGCGAGGACAACGACATCCCGGTCACCGATGACGCGATGTTCGTCGAGGTCACGGTGCGCGACCCGTCCGACTTCGAGGGCGCGCTCAGCGTGCACGGCGAGGTGCTGCACGAGCGCTACCGGGTGCTGCGGGTGGAGAGCACCAGCATCCCCAACGCGCTGGCCGCGCTGCTGATGCTGGTACGCGACCGCACCGGCCAGCGGCCGCACATCTACTTCGAGTGGACCGAGGGCAACCCGTTCGCGCAGTTCCTGCGGTTCTTCCTGTTCGGCCAGGGCGAGGTCGCGCCGGTCACCCGCGAGGTGCTGCGCAAGGCCGAACCGGACCGCGACCGCCGGCCGCACGTGCACGCCGGCTGAACCGGTTCCCGGTCGCGGCCGTCGGCGCGTGTCGGGGTGGCCGTGGGGTGGGAGGAGGAGATAGGCAGGGGCGTCGAGAGCGCTCGTGGAGAGCGAGGAAGGGCGGTGAAGGGTGCTGCTTGAGGGAAAGGTCGCCGTGGTCTACGGCGGCGCGGGACAGATCGGTGCGACGGTGGCGCGGGCCTTCGCGGCGGAAGGCGCGCAGGTGTTCGTCACCGGACGCACCCGGGAGAAGTTGGAAGCCGTCGCCGAGGAGATCCGGGCCGCCGGGGGGGCGGCCCGGGCCGAAGTGGTGGACGCGCTGGAGGAGCGGGCGGTCGACGCGTTCGTCGACCGGGTGGCCGAGCACGCGGGACGGGTGGACATCTCGTTCAACCTGATCTCCTACGGGGACGTGCAGGAGCCGCTGACCGAGATCTGGGTGGAGGACTTCACCGGGCCGGTGCTGACGGCGATGCGCAGCCACTTCCTGACCACCAGGGCGGCGGCCCGCCACATGGTGCGGCAGGGCTCCGGCGTCATCCTGGCGTTCGGCGGCTCCGGCGGGAACACCCTGCCGGGGCTCGGCGGCTTCCAGGTGGCGCTGGACGCGGTCGAGGGGCTGCGCCGGCAGTGGGCGTGCGAACTCGGGCCGCGCGGTGTGCGGTTCGTCACCCTGAAGTCCGCCGGGGTGCCCGAGTCGTTCCCGACCGGCTGCGCGGACCGCGCGGCGGTGGTGGCCGGCATCGAGTCGGCCGCGCTGCTCAACCGCACCGCGACGCTCGCCGACGTCGGCGAGGTGGCCGCGTTCGTCGCCTCCGACAAGGCGGGAACGATGACGGCCGCCACCGTCAACGTCTCCTGCGGCGCGATCATGGACAGCTGAGCGCGGCGCACCCGACCGGACCCGGCCGACGGATCAGCGGCCGGGTCCGGACCGGCTCAGTAACTCTCCACCGCGTATCCGACGCCCGAACTGGCCGTCTGCAGGCTGACCTTGACGTCCGCGTCGGTCAGCGCCACCGTGGTGCTGCCGTCCTTGGCGGCCACCTTGACCTCGGTGGGGGACGCCCAGGACGTGCCGTCGTGCACGGCCACCCGGACGGTCGCCACCGAGTCCTTCTCGCCGATGGCGTCGTAGACCAGGTGGAGCGCCCGGTGCGGATAGGCGTGCCACGCGGTGCCGTGCGGGACGGCCACGGTGATCGCGTCGGCGCCCGCGGGCACCCGGCCCTCGTGCCACTGGGGCATGTCGTCCTCCTCGGAGGGGGTCGAGCCGGCGGCCCAGGAACGCAGGGCCGCGGCGGAGGCGAAGTGCGCGACATCGTGGTCGATGCCGCCGCTCGACGAGTACTGGTGGAAGACCCACGGGTGCTTGACGCGGGGGTGTCCTGCGGTGGTGGTGTCGGCGATCCACAGGAAGTCGCCGCAGTCCGAATCGGTGTCCACCGTCGTCCAGTTGGACCGGTCGACGTACAGGCCGACCCGGTGGTGCGGGGCCTTGGACTTCACGTGCGCGAGCCAGGTCTTCTTGTACGCGCGGGCCTGGGCTGCGGTGACGGACTGGCCGTACCACTCCCAGTCCAGCGCGATCATGTCACCTGCCGCCAGCTTGAGCTGTGACAGGAAGTGATCGGCCTCGCTGGTGGGGGAGTTGGCGATGTGCGGATAGTGGTAGAAGCCGGTCGCGAGCCCGGCCTTGCGGGCGGTGGCCCGCTGGCCGGTCCACTTGGGGTTGATGTAGGTCAACCCCTCGGTGACCTTGACGAAGACGAACGAGAGTCCGGCCGTGGCGAAATCGACGGCCTGGTACGAGCTGATGTCTACCCCGTTGACGCTCACACCCCTCCCCTTCCCCCTCGGCGGCCGTCGTGCACGCGCAGTTAAGTAAAGTACCGACGGTGACGGTCTACTTCATCGGAGCCGGGCCCGGCGCGGCCGACTTGATCACCGTGCGCGGCCAGCGCCTGCTGGCCCGCTGCCCGGTGTGCCTGTACGCGGGCAGCCTGGTGCCGGACGAACTGCTCGCCGAATGCCCGCCCGGCGCACGGCTGGTGGACACCGCGCGGCTCGATCTCGACCGGATCACCGCCGAGTTGACGGCCGCCGACGAGCGCGGCCTGGACGTGGCCCGGCTGCACTCCGGCGACCCGTCGGTCTTCAGCGCGGTCGCCGAGCAGATGCGCCGGCTCGACGCGGCCGGCGTGCGCTACGAGGTCGTGCCGGGGGTGCCGGCGTTCGCCGCGGCGGCCGCGGCGCTCAAGCGGGAGCTGACCGTGCCGACGGTCGGCCAGACGGTGATCCTCACCCGGATCGCCCGGCAGGCCACCCCGATGCCGGACGGCGAGGACCTGGCCACCCTCGGGCGCAGCGGCGCGCTGCTCGTGCTGCACCTCGCCGTCCGCTACGCCGACGAGATCACCGCCGAACTCCTGCCGCACTACGGCGCCGACTGCCCGGCCGCCGTCGTCGCGCTGGCCAGCCGCCCGGACGAACTGGTGCTGCGCGGCACCCTCGGCACCATCGCCGGCCAGGTGCGGGCGGCCGGCGTCACCCGCACCGCGGTCGTCATCGTCGGACGGGCGCTGGGCGCCGAGCAGTTCCGCGACAGCCACCTGTACTCGGCCGAGCGCGACCGCGGCCCGTGTCAGTCGTAGGTGCGGCCGACGATGGTCCCGGCGCGGTCCACGCACAGCACGTCCACCGCCACCGGTGCGCCGCGCAGCACCTCCAGCGCGGTCCCGCGGGCCGCCTCGGCCACCGCGTCGCCCAGCGGCACGCCCCGCGCGGCGCACAACTGCACCGCCTCCAGGCCGGTGTTGGCGGCCCGGACCGCGGCGGCCAGCTCCTCGTCCGCGCCGGCCCGGCGGGCGAGCGCGGCGAGGAAGCCCTTGTCCACCTGCGAGCGCGAGGAGTGCAGATCCAGATGCCCGGCCGCCAGCTTGGACAACTTGGCGAAGCCGCCCGCGATGGTCAGCCGGTCCACCGGATGACGCCGCAGGTACTTCAGCACCGCGCCGGCGAAGTCGCCCATGTCGAGCAGCGCGTCCTGCGGCAGCCCGTGCACCTCGACCGCGACCCGCTCCGAGGTGGATCCGGTGCAGCCGGCCACGTGTCGCCGCCCGGCCGCCCGGGCCACGTCCACCCCGCGCCGGATGCTGTCGATCCACGCCGAGCAGGAGTAGGGCACCACGATCCCGGTGGTGCCCAGCACCGACAGGCCGCCCACGATGCCCAGCCGGCCGTTCCAGGTGCTGCGGGCGATCTCCTCGCCGTCGTCGATCGAGATCTCGACCACCAGGTCCACCGGGCCCGCCCCGGCCGCGTGCGACCGCGCGACGGCGGCCAGGTGTTCGCGCATCATCCGCCGCGGCACCGGGTTGATCGCCGGTTCGCCGACCGCCAGCGGCAGCCCGGCCCGGGTCACCGTGCCGACGCCGGGGCCGGCCCGGAAGACCACGCCGCCGCCCGGCTCGCCGCGCCGCACGGTGGCCCGCACCACCGCGCCGTGCGTCACGTCCGGGTCGTCGCCCGCGTCCTTGACCACCGCCGCCATCGCCCGCTCGCCGGCCAGCTCCTCGCCGGACAGCGCGAACGCGGGCCGCTGCCCGCCCGGCAGTTCGACGGTCACCGGGTCGGGGAACTCCCCGGTCAGCAGCGCGGTGTACGCGGCGGTGGCCGCCGCGGTCGCGCAGGCGCCGGTGGTCCAGCCCGGCCGCAGCCCGCTGGAGCGCAACTGCCCGGCCCGGCCGCCCTGCGCGCGCTCGGCCCGCTCGGTCCCGTCAGCCATGGCGGTCCGCGGTGAGCGCGGCGCGGCACCTGCTGGTGCTCGGCGGCACGACGGAGGCGCGGGAGCTGGCCCAGGCGCTGGCGGACGAGCCGGCGCTGCGGGTGACCAGTTCGCTCGCCGGGCGGGTGGCCCGGCCGCGGCTGCCGGCCGGCGAGGTGCGGGTCGGCGGCTTCGGCGGCACCGAGGGCCTGGCCGGCTGGCTGCGCGAACACCGGGTCGACTGGCTCATCGACGCCACCCATCCCTTCGCCGGCACCATCAGTTTCCACGCGGCGGCGGCCGCCGCCACCGCCCATGTTCCCCTGCTCGCCCTGCGGCGGCCCGGCTGGGTCGCCGGACCGGCCGACCGGTGGCTGGACGCCGGCTCGCTCGCCGACGCCGCCCGCCTCCTGCCGGCGCTGGGGACACGCGTCTTCCTCACCACCGGCCGCCAGTCGCTGCCGGACTTCACCGGGCCCGCGCTCGACCCGCTGTGGTTCCTGGTGCGCTGCGTCGATCCGCCCGAGCCGCCGCATCCGCCGCGCATGCGCCTGCTGCTGGACCGCGGTCCGTTCACCGTCGAGGGCGAGGCATCGCTGCTGCGCCGGCACGCGATCGACGTGCTGGTCACCAAGGACTCCGGCGGCGCGGCGACGGCGGCGAAGCTGACCGCCGCCCGGTCCGCCGGGCTGCCGGTGGTCGTGGTGCGCCGGCCGCCGGTGCCGGACGGGGTGCCGGTGGCGGCCGACGTGCCGGGCGCGCTCGCCTGGCTGCGGGACCGGTGCGCCGCCCGGTAGCGGCCGTTCAGGGCGCCGGGTCCGGGCGTTCCAGGGTGAGCAGCCGGGTGGTGGGCGTGCCGGCCGGTTCCGGCAGGTCGCGCACGTGCCGGAAGCCCAGCCGGGTCAGCAGGGTCAGCGAGGCGGCGTTGGGCGCCGCGACGGTGGCGTGCACCCGGGGCAGGCCGAGCGTGCCGAAGCCGTACCCGAGCACCGCGCCGGCCACCTCGGTGCCCAGGCCGTACCCCCAGCGGTCGTGGGCGAACAGGTAGACGATCTCGTGGCCGCCGGACAGCTTGGTCGGCTTGAGCTCGGCGTGCCCGACGAGCCGGCCCTCCTCGCACACCGCCCACACCTCGAACTCGTCGGCCGCGTAGACCTCGAACACCCGCTGGAACAGGGCGCGGTCCTTCGCCTCGGGCTGCGGTCCGTCGCCGATCCAGCGGGTGACCCGGGTGTCCTGGAAGAGCGCGACGAACTCCTCCTCGTCGGCCCGGACGTAGGGGCGCAGCACCAGGCGCGCGGTGCGCAGGGTCGGGGTCGTCACGGCGTCGCCTCCGGGTAGCGGCGGGAGGTCCACACCACGGTCGTGCCGTCGGCGCGGTGCACGGTGCGGGTCTGCGAGGAGCCGACGAGCAGCACGCACCGCATGTCCACGCTCGCCGTCTCCAGCGCCTCCAACGTGGTGAAGCGCACCGCCTGTTGCGGGCCGCCGACGTCCCGGGCCACCACGACCGGCGTGCCGGGCGCCCGCGATTCGAGCAACACCTTGCGGGCCAGGTCGAGTTGGGTGCGCCGGGAGTGCGACGCCGGGTTGTACAGGGCGAGTACCAGGTCGGCGGCCGAGGCGGCGCGCAGCCGCTCCTCGACGACGCTCCACGGCTTGAGCCGGTCGGAGAGCGAGACCACGGCGAAGTCGTGGCCCAGCGGCGCCCCGGCCAGCGCGGCGGCGGACTGCGCGGCGGTGATGCCGGGCACCACCCGCACCGGGACGCCGAGGTACGGTTCGTCGCTCGCCGCCTCCAACACCGCGGCGGCCATGGCGAACACGCCGGGGTCGCCCGACGAGACGACCGCCACCTTCCGGCCGCGGGCCGCCAACTCCAGCGCGAACTCGGCCCGTTCGGCCTCCACGCGGTTGTCGGAGCCGTGCCGCCGCTGGCCCGGCCGCACCGGGACGCGGTCCAGGTAGGTGGTGTAGCCCACGACGTCGTCGGCGGCGGCCAGCGCGGCGCGGGCCTGCGCGGTCAGCCACATGGGCCCGGCCGGGCCGAGGCCGACCACGGTGACCTCGCCGGGCCCGGCGGCGCCGGCGGCGTCCACCCGGCTGGGCAGCACGGCCACCGCGAAGTACGGCACGCTGCCGGCGTCCACCCCGGCCAGCGGCGCGGTGCGCTCCCCGCCCATCGTGGCGCGCTCCACGTAGAACGCGTCCTGCAGCCGGCCCGCGGTCTCCAGCGCGCGCCGCACGGCCGGGAAGGTGCGGCCGAGCTTGAGCACCGCGGCGGAGTCCGCGCCGGCCAGCCGGGCGGCGAGTTCGTCCTCCGGGAGCGTGCCGGGCAGCACGGTCAGCGTCTCCTCGCCCTCCACCAGCGGCCGCCCGAGCCGGGCCGCGGCGGCGCTCACCGACGTCACGCCGGGCACCACCTCGGCCGGATAGCGGTCGGCGAGCCGCTTGTGCATGTGCATGTACGAGCCGTAGAAGAGCGGGTCGCCCTCGGCGAGCACCGCCACCGAGCGGCCGGCGTCCAGGTGCCCGGCGAGCGTGGCGGCGGCCTCGGCGTAGAAGTCCTCCATCGCGCCGCGGTAGCCGCCGGGGTGGTCGGTGCCCTCGGTGGTGACCGGGTAGACCAGCGGGACCTCGACGTGGTCCGGGCGGATGTGCCGCTCGGCGATGGACCGCGCGATGCTGCGGCCGTGCCGGGCGCTGTGGTACGCGATCACGTCGGCGCCGGCGATCACCTCGACGGCCCGCAGGGTCATCAACGCCGGGTCGCCGGGGCCGAGTCCGACCCCGTAGAGCCGGCCGGGCGCCGGGGTGCCGTCGGTGCCGGGCCGCTGCCCGGCGTCGGGTGCGGGGTGTGCCGCGTCGGGGGTCTTCACTCGTCCTCGCTGGCGATCGCGTTGATGGCGGCGGCGGCCAGCGCGCTGCCGCCGCGCCGGCCGCGCACCACCAGGTGTTCGAGCTGGGCCGGGTGCGCGGCCAGCGCGTCCTTCGACTCGGCGGCGCCGACGAAGCCGACCGGCACGCCGATCACCGCGGCCGGGCGCGGCGCACCGGCCTCGATCATCTCCAGCAGCCGGAAGAGCGAGGTGGGCGCGTTGCCCACCGCCACCACCGAGCCGGCCAGCCTCTCGCGCCACAGCTCCATCGCGGCGGCCGACCGCGTGGTGCCCAACTCGGCGGCCAGCGCCGGCACCCGCGGGTCGGAGAGCGTGCAGACCACCTCGTTGCCGGCCGGCAGCCGCTTGCGGGTCACGCCGCTGGCGACCATCGTCACGTCGCACAGGATCGGTGCGCCGGAGCGCAGCGCGGCCCGCGCGTCGCGCACCGCGTGCGGGCTGAAGACCAGGTCGCGCACCAGGTCCACCATCCCGCAGGCGTGGATCATCCGGACCGCGACCTGCGCCGCGTCGGCGGGCAGGCCGCCGAGGTCGGCCTCGGCGCGGATGATGGCGAACGACTGGCGGTAGATCGCCGGTCCGTCCTTCTCGTACTCGATCACGTGTTCCTCGCCGAAGTGGTGTGCCGGGCCGCCGCGACGGCGCCGGGGGCCTGTTGACGGGTGACGTCCCGGGCGGTGCCGTCCCGGGTGACGCGGTAGCCGTTCCCGAGCGCCAGCACGTCGATCCAGTCCTCGCCGGCCGGCCGCCCGCAGCGCCGCGCGCACCCCGACCAGTGCACCGGCCGCCCGGATCCGGCGGGGTCCGCCGCCAGCGCCTCGGCCGCGTCGGCGCGCACGTCGGCCAGCGACCTGGCGCAGCCCGGCCGCCCGGTGCACGCGCTCGCCCGGTGCCAGGCGGAGTCGGACCGGGTGACGAAGCCGGCCCGCTCCAGGCGTTCCAGCGCCGGCGCCGCGCGGTCGGCCGCCACGGCCGGCAGCACGAGGCCGCGCCAGGGGGTCACCCGCAGTCCGCCGTCGCCCGCCCGCGCGGCGAGTCCGGCCGCCGTGCGCCAGGCCGCCGCGGACAGCCGGCCGAGCGGCGCCAGGACGGACAGCGCCCGCACCGGCCCGTCGCCGAGCACGCCGAGCGGCGGCGGTCCGGCCGGCTCGCCGCCCGATTCATAGGTCAACTCCGCCATGGTCGGGGGCACTTCGCCGGTCGGCGACCGGCGGGCGAGCGCGCCGGCCAGCCGGGCGCGCAACGCGTCCGCGTCGGCGCCCAGGTCCGCGACCCGCCAGGCCCGCTCGCCGCGGCCGGCGGTGAACGCGGCGAACTCCTCGGCCGCCAGCAGCGCCAGCCGCGGCCCGTCCGCCCCGGCCACCGCCCAGGCCGGCGAGCCCGGCGGGCCCAGCCGCAGCGCGGCCGTGCCGTCCGGCCGGGCGACCAACGTCACATCGGCGCCGAGCGCGGCGACGTCGCCGCGGCCGTCGTCGAGGGCGAACAGGAAGCGGCCGGACAGCTCGGCCGCCCGGTCGCTCGCGCACAGCAGGCGGTCCAACTCCCGTGTCCAGTACTGGACATCGGCGTGGCCGCCGTCCACCCCGCACAGCGGCGAGGCGACCGCGTTGCGGGCCCGCTCGTGCCGGGCGGAGGGCAACAGGCCGGCGTCGAGCAGGCGTTGGGCGAGTGCGGCGCCGGCGTCGGCGGGCAGGCCGCGCAGCTGAACGTTTCCGCGTGAGGTCAGGTCGAGGTGCCCGTCGCCCGACTCCTCGGCGACGGCGGCGAGTTCGCCTGCCTGACGCGCCGTCACGAGACCGCCGGGCAGCCGGACCCGGAACAGCGCCCCGTCGTCCGCGAGATGCGGGCGCAGCGCTCCGGGGCAGGCGTCAGCGCGGCCGCGGTCCCGGGCGGGAGGGGTAAAAGCGCTGGTCACAGCGGCTCCGGAGATCGAAGGCATGGCGGCGAGCATACCGGCGCCTTCCCAGGATCCAGGACGCCTGTGACGGTGACAACACCTACTATGGCGCTGGACGCGCCACGCCGTGCGCGTTGCCGCCCGTGACGGCGACAGGGGAGGAAACCGGTGCGAGTCCGGTGCGGTCCCGCCACTGTCACCGGGGGACGTGGGCCGTTGCGGCCCGGCGTCCTCCGGGAGCCAGGAACTCCCGCCGTCACACCTCAGCCCGGGGCGCGGACCCCGAGGAAGGCACGACGACGTGATCCTGCTGCTGTCCACCTCCGACACCGACCTGCTCAGCGCCCGGGCGGCCGACGGTCCGGTGCCCTACCGCTGGGCCAACCCGGCCCGGCTCGCGGCGGACGCGCTGCCCGCGCTGCTCGACGGCACCGACCTGGTCGTCGTCCGCCTGCTCGGCGGGCGCCGCGCGTGGCAGGAGGGGCTCGACGCGCTGCTCGCCGGGCCGCGCCCGGTCGTGGTGCTCACCGGTGAACAGGCCCCGGACGCCGCGCTGATGGAGCTGTCCACCGTGCCGATCGGCATCGCCGCCGAGTCGCACGCCTACCTCGCGCACGGCGGCCCGGCCAACCTGGCGCAGCTCGCCCGCTTCCTGTCCGACACCGTGCTGCTGACCGGCGTCGGCTTCGAGCCCCCGGCGCCCGCGCCCTCCTGGGGCCGGCTGGAGCGGGCCGGCCGACAGCCGCTGCCCGAGGGCCCGTTGGTGGCGGTGCTCTACTACCGGGCGCACCACATGAGCGGCAACACCGGCTTCGTGGACACCCTGTGCGGCGCGATCGAGCGGGCCGGCGGCCGGGCGCTGCCGCTGTACGTGGCCTCGCTGCGCGCGCCGGAGCCCGAGCTGCTGGCGGCGCTGCGCCCGGCCGACGCGGTGGTCACCACCGTGCTGGCGGCCGGCGGCACCCGGCCCGCCGACGCGAGCGCCGGCGGCGACGAGGAGGCGTGGGACGCGGGCGCGCTGGCCTCGTTGGACGTGCCGGTGCTGCAGGCGCTGTGCCTGACCGGCAGCCGGGAGGCGTGGCGGGCGAGCGACGAGGGCCTGTCGCCGCTGGACTCCGCGACCCAGGTGGCGGTCCCGGAGTTCGACGGGCGGCTGATCACCGTCCCGTTCTCCTTCAAGGAGCTGGACCCCGAGGGCCTGCCGGTCTACGTCGCTGATCCGGAACGGGCCGCCCGGGTCGCCGGCATCGCGGTGCGCCACGCGCGGCTGCGCCATGTCCCGGTCGCCGAGCGGCGGTTGGCGCTGGTGCTGTCCGCGTACCCGACCAAGCACTCCAGGATCGGCAACGCCGTCGGCCTGGACACCCCGGCGAGCGCGGTCGCGCTGCTGCGCCGACTGCGCGCCGAGGGCTGGGACTTCGGCCCCGAGACCGGCCAAGGGGCGCTGCCCGGGCTGGAGTCGGGCGACGGCGACGAGCTGATACGCGCGCTGATAGCGGCCGGCGGCCACGACCAGGAGTGGCTGACGGAGGAGCAGTTGGCGGCCAACCCGGTGCGGGTGCCGGCCGCCGGGTACCGCCGCTGGTTCGACCGGCTGCCGGCGCCGCTGCGGGAGAAGGTCACCGAGCACTGGGGTCCGCCGCCCGGCTCGATGTTCGTCGACACCAGCCGCGACCCGGCCGGCGACATCGTGCTGGCGGCGCTGCGCCACGGCAACCTGCTGGTGCTCATCCAGCCGCCGCGCGGCTTCGGCGAGAACCCGATCGCCATCTACCACGACCCCGACCTGCCGCCCTCCCACCACTACCTGGCCGCCTACCGCTGGATCGCCGCCCCGCGCGAGGAGGGCGGCTTCGGCGCGGACGCCATGGTCCACCTCGGCAAGCACGGCAACCTCGAATGGCTGCCGGGCAAGAACGCCGGGCTGTCCGCCGCCTGCGGCCCGGACGCGGCGCTCGGCGACCTGCCGCTGGTCTACCCGTTCCTGGTCAACGACCCCGGCGAGGGCACCCAGGCCAAGCGCCGGGCGCACGCCACCCTGGTCGACCACCTGGTGCCGCCGATGGCCCGCGCCGAGTCCTACGGCGACATCGCGCGGCTGGAGCAGCTCCTCGACGAGCACGCGGCGATCGCCGCCATGGACCCGGCCAAGCTGCCCGCGGTGCGCGCGCAGATCTGGACGCTCATCCAGGCCGCCAAGCTCGACCACGACCTGGGACTCGACGACCGGCCGCACGACGCGGAGTTCGACGACTTCCTGCTGCACGTGGACGGCTGGCTCTGCGAGATCAAGGACGCCCAGATCCGCGACGGGCTGCACGTGCTCGGCAAGGCCCCGGCCGGCCCGGAACGCGTCAACCTGGTGCTCGCCATCCTGAGGGCGCGTCAGATCTGGGGCGGCGCGAGCGCGTTGCCCGGGCTGCGCGAGGCACTCGGCCTCGACGAGTCGGCGCCGGGGCGGGTGGACGCCGACCGGGTGGAGGAGGAGGCCCGCGCGCTCGTGCAGGCGATGGAGGACGCCGGCTGGTCGCCGGACGCGGTCGCCGCGGTCGCCGCGGGCCGACCGGCCGCGGTGGCGCGGGTGCTGGACTTCGCCGCCCGGCAGGTCGTGCCGCGTCTGGAGCGCACCGGCGACGAGATCGAGGCGGTGGTGCGGGCGCTCGGCGGCGGCTTCGTGCCGGCCGGCCCGTCCGGGTCACCACTGCGCGGGCTGGTCAACGTGCTGCCGACCGGGCGCAACTTCTACTCCGTCGACCCCAAGGCGGTGCCCAGCCGGCTCGCCTGGGAGACCGGCCAGGCGCTCGCCGACTCGCTGCTGGAGCGCTACCGCGCGGACAACGGCGACTGGCCCACCTCGGTCGGCCTGTCGCTGTGGGGGACCAGCGCGATGCGCACCTCGGGCGACGACGTGGCCGAGGCGCTCGCGCTGCTCGGCGTGCGGCCGGTCTGGGACGACGCCTCCCGCCGGGTGACCGGGGTCGAGGCGGTGCCGGCCGACGAACTGGGCCGGCCGCGGATCGACGTGACGCTGCGGGTCAGCGGCTTCTTCCGGGACGCCTTCCCGCACGTGGTCGCGCTGCTGGACGACGCGGTGCGGCTGGTCGCGGCCCTGCCGGAGGGCGACGAGGCGAACTTCGTGCGGGCGCACACCCGCGCCGACCTGGCCGCGCACGGCGACGAACGCCGGGCCACCGTGCGGATCTTCGGCTCCCGGCCGGGCACCTACGGCGCCGGGCTGCTGCAGCTGATCGACAGCCGCGACTGGCGCAGCGACGCCGACCTCGCCGAGGTCTACACCGCGTGGGGCGGCTACGCCTACGGCCGCGGCCTCGACGGGCGCGCGGCGCGCGAGGAGATGGAGACCGCGTACCGCCGGATCGCGGTCGCCGCCAAGAACACCGACACCCGCGAGCACGACATCGCCGACTCCGACGACTACTACCAGTACCACGGCGGCATGGTGGCCACCGTGCGCGCGCTGACCGGCCGGGCGCCCGAGGCGTACATCGGCGACAGCACCCGCCCGGAGACGGTCCGCACCCGCACGCTGTCCGAGGAGACCTCCCGGGTCTTCCGGGCCCGGGTGGTCAACCCCCGCTGGATCGAGGCGATGCGCCGGCACGGTTACAAGGGCGCCTTCGAACTCGCCGCCACCGTGGACTACCTGTTCGGCTACGACGCGACGACCGGCGTCGTCCCGGACTGGATGTACGACCAGCTGGCCCGCACCTACGTGCTCGACGCCGACAACCGCGCCTTCCTGCAGGAGGCCAACCCCTGGGCGCTGCACGGCATGACGGAACGCCTGCTGGAGGCCGAGTCGCGCGGCATGTGGGCCGAGCCGGACCCGCAGGTGCTGGAGGGGCTGCGGCGGACCTTCCTGGAGACCGAGGGCGAGCTGGAGTCGGCCGCCGACCAGGAGGGGTGAGCAAGCCGACATCCCGCCGGGGTGTGCTTTTTCTGCGAACGGCTTGGAAACCTTCCCGACGTCTATTACCTTTCGATAACGCAAGGCCTAATCCCGCGCGTCGCGGGAGCCGGGGACCCGATCGTTCCCGGGGTGAATCGGCCGTCCGCGTACTCCGGTACGCGCCGCCCGTAGGAGACCTTCCTCTCCGAACCCGTCAGCTAACCCGGTAGGCCGAGGAGGGAAAGGAGCACGCCGGCTGTGGCGTCGTACCAGTCTGGCTCCGCGCTCGCGGTGGCCGTTGAGGAAGCACCTGACAGCCGGCTGCCCAGGCAGCGCTCCACGATGGAGCCCGCCTTCACGATGGACGCCCTCGCCGCCGTGCTGCAGCCGCCGCCCGCGGTCGACCCGGGCGAGCTGCTGCGCACCCGGATCCTGGGCCAGGCACACCAGGCCAGGGCCGCGGTCGCCGCGGCCGAGCAGGCCCGCGAGGCGGCCGCCCGCGCCAAGGAGGCGGCGGCCCAGCGGGTCCGCGACGAGGCGGCCCGCAAGAAGGCCGAGGAGGTCGCCCGCCGGCAGGCCGCGGCGGAGGCCGCCGCGCTGGCCGAACGCGAACGCCTCGCCCAACTCGCGGTCAGCTACGTCAGGCCGGTCGCCTCCTACACGCTCGGCGGCGACTTCGGCGGCACCAGCTCGCCGTGGGCCACCTGCAACTCCGGCCAGGACTTCCTGGTGCCCACCGGCACGCCCGCCGTGGCGATCCACTCCGGCACCATCACCGCCGCCGGCTGGGCCGGCGCGTTCGGCTACCGGATCGTGCTCACCCTCGACGACGGCACCCAACTCTGGTACTGCCACCTGTCGTCCATGGTCAAGACCGGCGGCCGGGTCACCACCGGCGACGTCATCGGCCGGGCCGGGGCCACCGGCAACGCCGCCCAGCCGATGCTCCACCTGGAGGTCCGCCCGTCGGGCGCCGCCCCGGTCGACCCGGTGGAGTGGCTCCGGATGCGCGACGTTTCCGTATAACGTTCAACGGTTGTACGGTGGAGCCCACGCACCCGCGGGTGCGTCCCGCGAACCGCCGACGGCCCTGGTGCCATCCCCCGACACCAGGGCCGTCGGCTTGCCCGGATCACGACAGGTCGGTCAGATCCTGCGCGTAGAGGGTGGCCAACGGCTCCGGGCCCACGTACTGCTGGCAGTTGCACTGCCGGGACTCGTAGCGCACCGGCCGCTTCTCCTCGTCCCACTCCACCGGCGCGTCGACGGTCTCGTGGCACTTGCCCTGCTTGTCGTGCTTGGCGAGATGGTGCGTGCAGCCGCACACCGGCTCCGGCGGCCGCTGCGCCGCCTCCAGCGCCGCCCGCCGCCGTTCCGCGAGCGCGTCCCGCTCCATCCGCCGCTCGTGCCGGGTGCGCAACGCCGACCGCGCCTGGTTGCTCGCCCAGCCGCCGACCACCACCACGCCCCACCCCACGGCCCACCAGGACCCGTCCACCGTGCGACCTCCCTCGTTCGGCGACACCGCCGGCCGGACGCCATTATGCGCACGGGCCCGCCGCCCGGCCCAAGCCCGCGCGGCCGGCCGGAGGCCGCGTCAGGGCCGGTACGGGCCGCCCGGGCCCGGGCCGTAGTACGGCGGCGGCGGGGGGTAGAACACCGGACGCGGCGGGTGGAGCCGGTAGGTGGCCTGGGTGAGCACCGGTTGGGCGAGCGCCTTGCGGTGCCACATGTGGTGCAGCAGCTCCTGCTCGCGCTGCACGAAGTCCGGGTCCGGGTTGCCGCGCACCGCCCGGGCGCGCAGGAACGCCAGCGAGGTGGCGAAGGACTGGTACTCGCGGACCGCGCGGGCGTCCGCGGCGCCGCGCGAGCGCCGGGTCAGGTCGCGGGCCAGTTTGCGCACCCGCATCGACGACAGCGCGAACGGCTCCAGCGGCGAGAGCCAGCCGGCCGCCGCGTACACCGGCAGGTGGTCGCGGATGGTGCGCAGTTCGTTCCCCCGCGACCACAGCGCCAGCCAGGTCAGCAGGATGAACACCGGGAGCATCACGGCCGCGTAGACCATCAGGAAGCCGTAGGTGCCCAGGTTCGAGGAGCCGTTCCAGGTGCCGTGCAGGGTCATCGCCAGCGCCCAGCCGCCGAGCGGCGCGAGCCAGCGCCGCGCCTGGCCCGGCCGGCTCATCGCGGCGATGCCGAAGCCGACGCCGGTCATCCCGGTGAAGAGCGGATGCGCGAACGGCGACATGATCACGCGTATGAAGAACGTGTCCAGCGCCAGGCCGACCCCGGAGCCGCCGTGCGCCTGGCCCTGCCCGAACGCCGAGCCCAGGTAGAGGATGTTCTCGGTGAACGCGAAGCCGGTCGCGGTGACCCCGGCGATCACCACGCCGTCCACGATGTTCTGGAAGTTGCGCCGCCGGAAGAGGAAGAGCAGCAGCACCGCGGTGCCCTTGGACGTCTCCTCGATGAACGGCGCCGCGAACGTCGCGCCCCAGGTGCTGGTCTGCGACGGGGTCGCGGTGAACGTGGTGGCCAGCAGGTGCTGCGCGAACCCGTTGGCCAGGATCGCCACCAGCGTCGCGGCGCAGGCGCCCCAGAAGAACGCGAAGAGCAGGTTGCGGCGCGGCTGCGGTTCGACCCGGCCGATCCACAGGAACGCGCCGACCAGCAGCGGCACCGGCAGCACGGCGAGCGCCAGGCCGACCAGGAACCCCTTGGTGCCGGTCTGTTGGCGCACCAGCGCGAGGATGATCAGCCCGCACAGCGCCAGCAGGGCGACCAGCGCGCCGGCGCGCAGCGCCTTGTTCTCCCAGAACGCCCGCCGCGGCTTGTAGCGCCAGCGCTTCGGCAGCGCGAACTGCGGCTGCGGCTGGTAGTCCGGCACCGGCATCCCGCCGTACGCCGGCTCGGCCGGCCCGTACCCGATCGGGGCGATCGGCTGGGGCTCGGAGGGGTCCGAAGGACCGGGCGCCGGCGGGTACGAGTGCACTGATCGAGAGTAAGGCCGTGGCCTGTGTCCGCGCGACGGCGCCTCGGCGCCCGCCGCCGGCTCAGACCCGGCGGAAGAGCAGGTCGTGGACGACGTGGCCCTTGGCGAGGCCCTGGCGTTCGAACTTCGTCATCGGGCGGAAGTCCGGCCGCGGGGCGTAGCCGTCGCCGCACGCGTTGGCCAGCCCCGGCTCGGCGCCGAGCACCTCGAGCATCTGCTCGGCGTACGGCTCCCAGTCGGTCGCGCAGTGCAGCAGGGCGCCGGGCGCCAGCCGGGAGACGGCGAGCGCGGTGAACTCCGGCTGGATCAGCCGGCGTTTGTGGTGCCGGGCCTTCGGCCACGGGTCCGGGAAGTAGACCCGCAGCCCGGCCAGCGACCCCGGGCCGAGCATGTCGCGCAGCAGGATGACCGCGTCGCCGTTGCCGACCCGCACGTTGGCCAGCCCGTCGCGCTCCGCGAGGTGCAGCAGGTTGCCCTGGCCGGGGGTGTGCACGTCGACCGCGAGCACGCCGGTCGCCGGGTCGGCGGCGGCCATCCGCGCGGTGGCGTCGCCCATGCCGAAGCCGATCTCCAGCACGACCGGGACCGCCGGGTCGCCGAACAGCTCGGCCAGGTCGAGCGGCCGGCCGTCGACGTCCAGCCCCCAGCGCGGCCACAGCCGGGTGATCGCGTCGCCCTGCGCGTCGGTGACCCGCCCGCGGCGCGGGTGGAAGGTGCGGATGCGCCGCTCGCCGTGCGCGTCGGGGTGCGGGTGCGCGGCCGGGCCGTCGGGGAACATCGGCCGGCGGTCGGCATCGGTGGCGGGGAAACGGGACATGGCATCCCATCCTACGGCCCGGCCCGGCCCGACCTGGCCCGGGAGACTGACCCTGGGCCGTGTCTGACGAATCCCGCCTGGGCCGCGACGCCGCCTGGCACGCACGCTCGCCGCGTTGTCGGGATCGTCCACGTAGGCCCACTGCGAGGACGACCCTCCGCCTTGCGATCGCACGCACCAGACGCCGCGGCCCCCGCCCTGCGGGCGGACGACGCCATGTGCCAGACACGACCTACAGCGCCGCCAGCGCCCGGCGGGCCACCTCCCGGCCGATCGGCAGCGACGCGGTGGCCGCCGGGGAGGGCGCGTTGAGCACGTGGACCATCGGCCCGGAGCCGGCCAGCAGGAAGTCGTCGGCGAGCGTGCCGTCCCGCAGCACGGCCTGCGCGCGCACCCCGGACGGCGCCGGACGCAGGTCGCCCGGCCGCACCTCGGGCAGCAGGCGGCGCACCGCGCGGGCGAACGCGGCCCGCGACAGCGAGCGGTGGATCTCGGACGCCTCGTAGCGCCAGTGGCGCCGCGCTATCCGCCAGGTGCCGGGGAAGGCGGCCGTGCCGGCCAGGTCGCGCAGCCGCACCGTGTGGCGCCGGTAGCCCTCGCGGGCCAGCGCCGGCACCGCGTTGGGGCCGACGTGGACGCCGCCGTGCACCCCGCGGGTCAGGTGCACGCCGAGGAACGGGAACGCCGGGTCGGGCACCGGGTAGACCAGCCCGCGCACCAGCGCGCACCGCTCCGGCGCCAGCTCGAAGTACTCGCCGCGGAACGGCACGATCCGCATCCCCGGGTCGTCGCCGGCCAGCCGGGCGATCCGGTCGCAGTGCAGCCCGGCGCAGTTGACCAGCACCTTCGCCCGGACCTCCGGGCCCGCCGTGGTCCCGACCGTCACGCCGTCCGGGCGGCGGTCGATCGAGCGGACCTGCGCGCCGTAGTGGATCCGCGCGCCGGCGTCCTCCGCGAGCCGGGCCATGGCGGCCGTCACCGCCCGGTAGTCGCAGATGCCGGTGGTGGCGACGTGGATCGCGGCCAGCCCGCGCACGTGTGGCTCGTACTCCGCCATCTGGGCCGGCACCAGCTCGCGGACCGGGATGCCGTTCTCCCGGCCGCGCTGCACCAGGGCGTGCAGCCGGGGCAGCTCCTCGCGCTCGGTGGCCACGATGAGCTTGCCGGTCACCTCGTGCGGCAGGTCGTGCTCGGCGCAGAACTTCACCATCTCGGCCGCGCCCTTGACCGCGTACCGCGCCTTGAGCGAGCCGGGCCGGTAGTACACGCCGCTGTGGATCACCCCGCTGTTGCGCCCGGTCTGGTGGCGGGCCGGGCCGTCCTCCTTCTCCAGCACCACCACCCGGGTGCCGGGCGCGGCGCGCGTGATGGCGTACGCCGTGGACATGCCGACGATCCCGCCGCCGACCACGACAACGTCATGGGCGTCTGCCATCGCGTCACCTCCCGGGTACGGGTCGTGGGGTCGCCCGGTCGCCACGTCCCCATCATGCATTGGCCCACTGACACGGCGCCCAAACCGGGGAACCCGCCACGACCTCGCCGACCCGCCGCCCGGGCGCTACGCCGGCGCCGCCACCAGCAGCGGCTTGGCCCGTTCGCGCAGCTCGACCACCCGGGGCTCGTCGCCGTACGGCTCCAGGCGGTGCATGAGGTCGCGGACGTACTCGGTGGTGCGCGCCGAGGAGATGCGGCCGGCCACCTCGACCGCCCGGGTGCCCGCGGCGCAGGCGGCGTCCAGGTTGCCCGACTCCAGCTCGGCCACCGCGGAGACCACCAGGCGCAGCCCGTGCGAGCGCACGAACTCCTCGGTGGGATGGGACAGCGCGGTCTCGGTGAACCGCCTGACCTGCCCGGGAACGCCCAGGTCGCTGTAGCACTCGGCGGCGTCGGCGGCCAGCCGGTCGTAGGAGTAGAAGCCGAGCCAGGACGGGTCGCCGTCGCCGTCCCTGGCCCGGTCGAGCCAGCCCTCGGCCGCCGAGAGCGCCGCCGCGCAGGCCGGCGCGTCCCCGGCCTTGGCGTGCGCCCGCGCCTCGACCAGGTGGAAGAAGCTCATCGTGCGGGCGGTGGCCAGCCCGCGGTTGCGCTCCAGGGCGGCCTGCGCCAGGTCGACGCCCTCGTCGGCGAAGCCGCGGTAGATCGCCTGCAGGCTCATCGAGGCCAGCACGTAGCCGCCGAGCGGCACGTCGGCGGCGGCCCGGGCGAGCCGCAGCGCCTGGATGTAGTACCGCTGCGCGGCCTCCTGCTGGCCGGTGTCGAACGCCATCCACCCGGCCAGCCGGGTCAGTTCGGCGGTGGCGCCGAACAGCGCGCGGCCCACCTCGTCGCTGTACGAGCCGAGCAGCAGCGGCGCCGCCTCGACCCGCAGGCACTCCGGCACCATGCCGGAACGCCAGTCCCCGCCGCCGTACTTGGAGTCCCAGCGGCGCGCGTCGTCGGCCGCCTCGCGCAGCTTGCCGACGTCCGCGTGGCCGACCTTGCCGGCCCCCTGGTCGGCGGCGTCCGTCAACTCGCGGGCCACCGAGCCGTCCGCCGGGGTGATCAGCCAGCGGGACGCCGGGGTCGCGTAGGCGGTCACCGCGAACGAGCCGGTCAGGAAGTCCCGCCGGCCGGCCAGGTCGAGCCGCCACAGGTCGGTCGCCGACTTGACGGCGTCGCTCACCTCGCGCGGGAAGGCGAGCCCGACCTCGGGGGCCGGATCGGCGTCCGCCAGCCCGATCTCGTGCAGCGGGACCGGGCGGCCCAGCTTGCTGCCGATCGCCGCGGCGATCAGGTGCGGCGCGGCGCCCTGCGGCACCATGCCCTTGGCGACCCATCTGGCCACCGATGTCTTGTCGTAACGGAGCGTCAGACCCCGTTGCGATCCGAGGTCGTTGACCCTGCGGGCGAGTCCCGCGTTGCTGATGCCGGCCAGCGCGAGCAGGGTGCCGAGCTTTTCGTTCGGCCCGCGGTGTTCCCTCGTCATGCGCACTCCTCGTCGCGCTCGCGGCCCGGCTGCGAGGACCGCCGTCCGCTGTCGCCTTTCGCAGGGCCTACGCCGAGCCCCGGGGCGGGCGGGACGTCCGCTCCTCGGGCACAACCCAGCGTAGTTCGCCGGATCCCGACCGTTAAGGGGTCCTGTCCCGGATGGCGAGATTCCGGCATCGCTCGGCGGAACGTGCTCCCGGCATGTGTGGCTGTGCGCCCGGCCGTGCGCTCTGTGCCGGCCCGCCGGGGGACGGTTGTATGGGTCGGTGGGTCAGCCTGTCGTCGAATCTGCGGCTTCGAACACCAGGTAGCGGGCCTGTGGACCCTGCCGCCTCATTCCCCGCGGGCGGCGGGGCCGGTCCGGGAGGCGTGCCGACGCCTCCCGGATCGTCGCATGCCACGGGCGTCCGAAGCGGCTGCCGAACGGCGCACGAATCGCGCGAAGTTGGCGTGAAAACGCCGGTTTAACGCCGGCGCGAGGCGTGAATCGTGCGGGAGACCGGCGGAAAGCCGTCGCCGGCCGGCCGGGGAGGCGGGATCGGTCGCCGTTCCGGGCCATGGAGGGGAGACCCGGAGCGGCCGGCCGCCCCGTCCGGCGGCTGCGGCGCCGCGCCGGACAAACAGCATCAGGGGTCGGCAAGCCGTCCATCGACGGCCGTTCGGCCGCAAAATGCCCATACCGCGTGCCGGGTGCCCGACTTCACGGCGTCCGGTGCTCCGCCACGCTCCCGTACGCCCCCTCGTGCCCCGCTCCCATGGCAGCATGTCCCCCGGATGGAGCGGCGGTTCGCGGTGCCGCCTCACCAGTTGTCCACAGCCGGTGGAGGCCGCGATGCGTTGGTTGGTCGGATGGAGCAGCGCCGCGGCGCCGGCGTCCGGCGTGTCCGCCCGGACCCTGCTCCCGGTCGGCGCCCAGCCGTTGTGGAGCGATCCCGACCCGCTGTGGGCGGTCGGCGACTGGCGCGCGGACGAGGTCCGGGTCGTCGAGGCCGACGCGGCCCGCGGCCGATCCGGCGGCAGCGGCGCCGACTCCGGCCGCCGGCAGGGGCGTTCGTCGTCCCGCGCCACCACCTGGCCGGCCCGGCTCGCGGTGCTCGGCCAGTGCCGGGCCACCGACGACGAGTTGCGCATCGGGCTGTTCGCCGCCCGCGGCGGCGCGCTGCGGCACCTGAGCATGTGGCCGGGCAGCTACACCGCCGTCCTGCAGACCGGCCGGCGCGTCACGGTGGTCGGCGACCTGGCCGGCGCGCGACCGGTCTTCCACACCCGGTGGGCCGGCGGCACCGCGTACGCCACCGCCGCGCTCCCGCTCGCCGACCTCATCGAGGCCGGGCTGGACGTCACCCACCTCGCCGCCCGGCTGGCCTGCCCCGACGCGCCCGAGGCACTGGGCAGCGGCACGCCGTACCAGGACGTCCACCGGCTGCCGCCGGGCCACGCGCTCATCCTGCGCGAGGGCACCCCGGAGATCGCCGGCTACGAGCAGCACTCCTCGCCGGCCGTCGGCGGCACCCGGACCGCGCTCGACGCCGACCGGGCGGTGGCCGGGGTGCGCGACGCGCTGGTCGACGCGGTCCGCGCCCGGCTCGCCCAACCGCGCCACGTGCCCGACCCCGGGGACTCGCCGGCCGCGGGGGTCGGCGCCGACCTGTCCGGCGGCAGCGCGTCCTCCACCCTGGCGCTGCTGGCGGCCGGCCTGCCCGGCATGCCCGGCACTCCGCTCGGCCACGGCGCGCGGGCCGGACAGCGGCTGCTCGCGGTGACCTTCAACGACCTGGCCACCGGCGGCGAGCCCGCCCGGGACGCCGAGCTCGAACGCGCCCGCCAACTGGCCGCCGACCCCCGGCTGCACCACGTGGTGGTGCCCGGCGGCGAGGAGGCGCTGCCCTACGCCGACCTGGTGGAGGGCGGCCCGCTGACCGACGAGCCGGGCCCCGCGCTGGTCTCCGCCGGACGCAACCGCAGGCGGCTGGCGGCCGGTGGCGCCGACCACCTCGTCGGACTGGGCGCCCGGCAGGTGCTCGACGCCCACCCGGCCCGGCTCGCCGACCTGCTGCTCGACCGCCGGCGCCGCCACCTGATCGGCCCGGCCACCGCGCTGGCCAAGGCGGAAGGCGCCTCGCCGCGCGCCGCGTTCGTGCCGCTGACCGTCTACCGGGCCGCCCGGCGGCTGGCCCGCACCCCCTACCAGCAGGGAGTGCGGGACGCGGCCGGCCTGCTGCTGGCCGGCCGCTTCGAGGAGTTCGGCGCGGGCGGCCTGGACGCCTCGCTGGCCGCGCTGACCTGGTGCCGGCCCGGACCGGCCGCGCGGTGGCTGACCGGCGAGGCGCTCGCCGAAGTATCGGTTCGTCTGCAGGACGCGGCGGGCCGCCCCGACGCGGGCGGGCGGCCCGGCGAACGGCGGGCCGCCGCGGCGCTGGGCCGGGCCGCGGCCGACGCCCGCGTCTTCGAACAGGCCGTGGAGGTGCGCGGCCAGCGGCTGCACGTGCCGTTCCTCGACAACCAGGTGGTGCGCGCCTGCCAGGCCCTGCCGGAGACGCTGCGGGTGCGGCCGGGCGCCCGGGCCGCGGTGCTGCGCGACGTGCTGGCCGCCTGCGGGGTGCGGGAGTTGCCGCCGGGCTGGGGGGCCACCGCCCAGACGGCCGGCGTCGTCGCGCTGCGCGCCGGGCTGCGCGCCCGGGTCGACGAGGTGCTCGACCTGTTCGCCGCGCCGCTGCTCGCCGACGCCGGCCTGGTGGACGCCCGGGTGGTCCGCGACGCGGTGCGCTCCGCGGCCGACGGAGCGCCCGTGCCGCTCGACGGCCTCGCGGACCTCGTCTCCACCGAGATCTGGCTGCGCCGCCTGCTGGCCCGCCGCGGCTCGTGCTGGACCGGTGCGGACGCGCCGCGGGAACGCGCGGTGGCCCGCGGCGTCACGCCGATGCTCGGCCGCTGAGCACACCGGTCGCCCGCCGGTTCAGTCGCAGGTCAGGCTGGCGTCGGCCCAGTCGGCCCAGTCGGCGAGGCCGAGCAGCGAGTCGCCGCCGGCGCCGCGCACCACCAGGCGCAGCAGGCGGCGGCCGGCCAGATCCGCGTGTATCCGGGCCGGCGCCGCGCCGGCCGCCACGGTCCGGGAGACCAGCAGCGTGCGGTCGCCGTAGACGAGGAACACGACGGAACGGGCCGGACCGGCGCCCCCGGCCAGGTCGTCCGGGCCGGCGAACGCGTCGTAGGAGACGCAGCCGTGGCGCAGCCCGACGGTGAGGACCGACGGGGCGTGCACGCTCACGCCGTCGGTGAACGGGACGCCGTCGATCGCCAGGCCGTCGCGATGCCAGAACCAGTCGATCAGCGACAGCCGGACGAACGGCTCGTCCGGGTCGGCGAACCGGCCGACCGGCAGCGCGTCGAGCCGGTAGGTGTGCCGCGCCGGCGGCCCGGGCTCCGTCGGCGCGGGCGACGGCGTGGGCGTGGGCGTCGGTCTCGGTCTCGTTGTCGGCTCCGGCGCCGGCCTCGCCGCGACGGGCCTCGCGGGAACCGCGGTCGGGCTCGGCGAGGGCGAGGCCGAGGGCGGGGCCGCGGGTGTCGGCGTCGGACGCGGTGCGGGCCGGTGCGGGACGGAGCGCGCCGGGGCCGACGCGGCCGGCGGCGCCGCCAGCGGTCTCGCCGCGTGGTGGCCGCCCTGCAGCAAGGAGATCGCCAGCGCGGCACCGGCGCCGGTGACCAGGACGCCGGCGGCGATGCCCAGCTTCACCGGCAGGCCCAGCGCCTCGGTCGCCGCCGCGCCGCCGGCCACCCCGATCCCGACCCCGGCCCCGATCGCCGCGCCGCCGCCCACCGCCGCCGCGCCGGCCGCGACCGCGGCGGCCTTCGCCACGTACCCCGCCGCGAACCACCCGACCGTGGCGACCGGGAGCACGCTCTTGAGGCACGCGTTGATGTCGGCGAGATCGGCCGCCGCCGCCCGGCACCTGCCGCACTCGGCGAGGTGCCCGCGCAACTCGCGGTCGGCGCGCAGCCGCAGGCCGCCGCGGGCGTGCGCGCCGAGCCGGTCCGCATACCGGCCGCACCCGCCCTCGGCCGTCAGCGCCGCATTGACGTGGGCCTGCAGATACGCCTGCCGCAGGCCCTCCCGGGCGCGGTGGGCCAGCACGGCGGTCGCGTTCGGGGTCAGGCCGAGCAGCGGGGCGACCTTGCTGGGCGACTCGTCCTCGACGGCCGTGTGCCACAGCACCGCCTGCCACCGCTCGGGCAGCGTGCGGAACGCCCGCATCGCCAGCGACTGGTCCGCGTCGTGCATCGCCCGCACCTCGGCGCCGGCCGCGGCCGCCTCACCGCCGGCCGGCGAGGCCGCGAAGGCCGCCGAGGTCGCGAACAGCGCGAAGTCCTCGACCAGTTGCTCGCGCTTGGCGGTGTCGCCCCAGCCGGCGGCCGCCCGGCGGACCGTGGTGAGCAGGTAGGCGCGCACCGCCGATTCCGGCCCGCTGCCGCCGCGGATCGCCTGCAGGGTGCGGGCGAAGACCTCGCCGGTCAGATCCTCGGCGGTGTGCGCGTCGCGGCAGCAGCCGCGGGCGTAGCGCCGGACCGCGGCCGCGTGCCGCCGGTAGAGCTCCTCGTAGGCGCCGTCGTCACCGCCGCGCACCCGGGCGACCAGCTCGGTGTCGGACAGCGGCGGTTCGGCACCGGCGGGCCGCTCGCGCTGCGGGGGGACCTGGTCGCGCACCGGCCGCTCGGGGCCGCCCGGGCGCCGCGCCGCGCGGGCGCCGGGTGGACGGCCGCCGGGCGGACCGGACGGCACCGGCCTCGCCCCGAGACGCCTGCTCGGGCACCCGCGGTCCGCCGGCGCCGGGTAATGCGTCCTGCCCGTCACCGGCCATCGCGACCGCCTCCGTACCCACCCATGCACCAAGCCACCGGCAAAGGTTGGCACAGCCGCGCCCACCACACCGCCGCCGTCCGGCACGACCACTCTTTCGAGGTCAACTCGCCGGGACCCGGGTGTTTTCCGGGCCCGCGAGGGGAAAACTCTCCGCCCCGGCGGCTCAGCCCGCCGGGTGCACCACCTGGCGCGAGCGCAGGCCCTCCAGCAGGATCTCCAGCAGCCGCGCCGACGCGGCGGCGTGCTGGGCCGGATCCGGCAGGGCGGGCGCCGCGGTCGCGATGACCAGCAGCACGTCGGCGACCGAGACGTCCGGCCGCAGCTCGCCCGCGTCCCGCGCCCGGTCGACCAGCTGGCCCACCACCGACAGCAGCGCGGGTATGCCGACGCCCTCGGCCTCCTCGGCCGGATCGCGCTGCTGCGGAACGCGCGCCATGCCGTCCGGCTGGACCCGCAGCACCTGCGGCGGCAGCAGCCGGCCGGCGCCGGAGGCGACCGAGGTGCGCAGGAAACGCGACAGCGCGGCCCAGGGGTCCTCCTCCTGGCCGAGCGCGGTGCGGGCCTGGTCGGTCAGCCGGGCGGTCTCCTCCTCGGCGATCCGCCGCACCAGCACGTCCTTGCTCGGGAAGCGGCGGTAGACCGTGCCGACGCCGACCCGGGCCCGCCGGGCCACGTCCTCCATCGGAGCGCCGTAGCCCAGCTCGCCGAAGACCTCGCGCGCGGCGCGCAGCACGTGCTCCAGATTCCGCTGGGCGTCGACCCGCAACGGCGTGGCGCGGACCACGGCCGGCTCCTGCACGACGAGCCGCTGACCGGCCCCGCGCGTCCTGATGTGTCCCTCGGCGTCCGAATTCACGGCCATCGCCCACTGAGGGTTCTGAATATGCATTTGCGCATCCCCCGGTTTTGTCACGTCTCCCCCCGGAGACTCCCCGCCCCACATGACAGCCGGTCCGCGACCCACACGGCTCCGACGACGTTCGCCTTACGAACATAGTTGACCCCCGGTCAAGAATGAAGGGGGCCGTTCCGCACAGATCACCCCCGATCGGGGTACGCGGGGGGCGGCTGGTTGACGTCTGTCCACGCCGGGCGCCGCCGACCTGTGGACAAACACCGGGCTGTCAGTGCGTCATGGGAGGGTGAAGGAGCCTGTAAGGATTCTGGTGGTCGGCGGCGGGTACGTCGGCATGAACGTGGCACTGCGGCTGCAGCGGAAGCTCAGGCCGGGCGAGGCGGAGATCACCGTCGTCACACCCGACCCGTACATGACGTACCAGCCGTTCCTGGCCGAGGCCGCGGCCGGGTCGATCGCCGCCGCCCACGTCGTCGTGCCGCTGCGCAGCCTGCTCAGCGGCTGCAAGGTGATCGTCGGCGAGGTGCGCGGCGTCCGGCACCGCAAACGCGCCGCGACGACCTCGACGCTGGCCACCCGGTACGAGGGCGGCGGAGACGTCGAGCTGCCGTACGACGAGCTGATCATGGTCCCGGGGTCGGTCTCCAACACCCTGCCGATCCCCGGGCTCCTGGAGTCCGGCATCGGGTTCAAGACCATGGAAGAGGCCATCGGCCTGCGCAACCACGTGCTCCACCAGCTCGACGTGGCCTCCTCCACCCGCGACCCCGCGGTCCGCGACGCGGCGCTGACCTTCGTCTTCGTCGGCGGCGGGTTCGCCGGCGTCAACGCGCTCGCCGAGCTGGAGGACATGGCCCGCTACGCCACCCGCTACTACCACAACGTCGTACCGGACGACATGCGCTGGGTGCTCGTCGAGGCGGCCGACCGGATCCTGCCCGAGGTCGGCGAGGAGATGAGCCGCTACGTGGTGCGCGAGCTGCGCGGCCGCAACATCGACGTGCGGCTCAAGACCCGGCTGGAGACCTGCGAGCACCGGGTCGCGGTCCTCGACGACGGCGCCCGGATGCCGACCAGGACCGTGGTGTGGACCGCCGGCGTCAAGCCGCACCCGGTGGTCAACTCCACCGACCTGTCGCTGACCGCGCGCGGCAAGGTGAAGGTCGACGCGACGCTGCGGGTGGTCGGCACCGAGCACGCCTGGGCGGCCGGCGACGCCGCCGCGGTGCCCGACCTGACCTCCGACCTGCCCGGCGCCGAGTGCGCGCCCAACGCCCAGCACGCCGTCCGGCAGGCCAAGCTGCTCGCCGACAATGTGATCGCCGCCCTGCGGGGCACCGCCCTGGCCGAGTACCGTCACGCGTACGTCGGGTCCGTGGCGTCCCTGGGGCTGCACAAGGGAGTCGCGCATCTGTACGGCCGTAAACTCAAGGGGTACCCGGCCTGGCTCATGCACCGCGCCTTCCACCTCAGCCGGGTCCCCACGCTGAACCGCAAGGCCAGAGTGGTCGCGGACTGGGCGCTGGCCGCCCTGTTCAAGCGGGAGATAGCGGCGCTCGGTTCACTGGAGACCCCGCGGGCCGAATTCCAGTTCGCGGCCGGCGACGGCGAACACCCTGAGGCGTAAAGCGGGCTGGGCGTGACATCCCCTCGCCAACTACGCTCCAACGGTGAGGTGACGAACAGCACACCGCGATACAGCAGATATGAGGACGAACGCCAGCAGACCGCACGACGTACGACCGCCCACATCGGCACATCGGCGATCCGGGTCATCGGTTCCGACCCACTCCGGTACGACAGCACGAGGCAACCAATTCTGTGAATCTGACGCGCTGGAGCGCCCGGCTCCCCGGAACACACCGCGGCGCGGCCAAGCCTGCCGCGAGCGCCGGCGGCGTTCCCGCCGCACGCGGCGCGGAGCCGGCCGCCGGCAGCGAACCGCACGCCGTACTCGCGCAGCTGTCCGTGCACGAGCTGCTCGGCCAGGTCCCGGCACTCATCGCCGTGACCTACGGCCCGCAACACCGCACCGGCTACGTCAACGACGCCTACCAGCAGGTCTTCGGCGGCCGCGGCACCGGCGAACCGGCCCGCGAGGCCCTGCCGGAGCTCGCCTCGCTCGGCCTGCTGCCGCTGATGGACCAGGTCTTCCGCAGCGGCCGTCCCCGCACCGTCAAGGCCCGCAAGGTCACCTGGGCCACCCGGCCGGAGTCCGGCGAGGAGCCGCGGCACGGCTACTTCACCTTCACCTGCGCCCCGCTGCGCAACGCCACCCAGGGCGGCGTGGTGGTCTTCGCGGCCGACGTCACCGACCAGGTCCGCTCGGCCGAGCGGCTGCGGGCCAGCGAACGCCTGCAGCGCGAGGCCGCCGTCACCCTGCAACGCAGCCTGCTGCCCCAGGAGCTCGAACAACCCGACGACCTGCGGGTGGCCGCCACCTACCAGCCCGGCGGCACCGAGGCCGCGGTCGGCGGCGACTGGTACGACGTGATCACCCTCGGCGCCGGCCGCACCGCGCTCGTCATCGGCGACGTGATGGGCCGCGGCGTGCGCGCCGCGGCGGTCATGGGACAACTGCGCACCGCGGTGCGCGCCTACGCCCGGCTCGACCTGCCGCCGCACGAGGTGATCCAGCTCCTCGACGGCCTCGCCGCCGAGATCGACGCCACCCAGATCGCCACCTGCGTCTACGCGGTCCACGACCCCAGCGAGGCCCGGCTGACCTACGCGTCCGCCGGACACCTGCCGATCGTCGTCCGCAATCCGGACGGCACCGTCCAGCACGCCGAGGGCCCCACCGGTCCGCCGCTCGGCACCGGCGGCTGGCTGCACGCCTCCGGCACCGTCCCGCTGGAGCCGGGCTCCACCGCCGTCCTGTACACCGACGGCCTGGTCGAGCGCCGGGACGCCGACATCGACGAGGGCGTCGCCGCGCTCGAAGCCGCGCTGGCCGGCGCCACCGGCTCGCCCCAGGTGATCTGCGACCGCCTGCTGCGCGCGCTCGGCGTCACCTCCGACCACGACGACGACGTGGCCGTCCTGGTCCTGCAGCACCCGCACCGCAGCGGCGGCGAGGAGGAGCTGTTCCGCAACGCCTCGCTCGAACTGCTCGGCGGCATCGAGGCCGCGCCGCGGGCCCGCGCGTTCGCCACCGGCGTGCTCGCCTCCTGGCGCTTCCCGGTCGAGCTGCGCGACCTCGGCGTGCTCGCGGTCAGCGAACTGGTCGCCAACTCCCTGCAGCACGGCACCCCGCCGATGCGCCTGCGACTGCGCCGCACCGACCGGCGGCTCATCGTCGAGGTCACCGACGGCGACGACCACCTGCCGCGCCGCCGCCGCGCCGACCCCGCGGACGAGGCCGGCCGCGGCATCGCCATCGTCGCCACGATCGCCTCCGGCTGGGGCTCGCGGCGCACGATAGGGGGCGGCAAGACGGTCTGGTGCGAGTTCGCCCTGCCGGCCGGCTGACCGGGCGGATCAGGCCGCCCGCGCCAGCTCCTCGACGGCCGCCACGGTCCGCGCCGCGGGCCGGTCCTGCGCCGGCGCCAGGCCGCGGCCCAGCCACAGCGCCAGCCCGGTGATCGCCAGCGAGAACGCCACCATCGACCCGATGTACGCCGGGTACTGCCCGCCGGCCGCCATCGCGCCGCCCACCGCCGGGCCGACCGCCAGCGCGAGCTGCTTGACCAGCGCGAACACCGAGTTGTACTGCCCGACCATCCGCTCCGGCGCCAGGTCGGCGACGAGCGGCGCCACGGTCGGCGACAGCATCGCCTCGCCGAGACCGAACAGCGCGTACGTCGCGATGATCGCCGCGGTCGCGTACGCCTGCCGCCCGTGGATCAGCCCGGAGACCCCGGCCGCGGCCCACGCCGCCGCCCACACCAGGCCCACCGCCGCGATGACCCGGCTGCGCCGCCGCCGCTCCACCGGCCGCAGCACCAGGAACTGCGCCACCACGATCGCCGCGGTGTTCGCCGCCAGCGCCGCGCCCAGCGTGCTCGGCCGGATGTGCGTCACCTGGGTGGCGAACGCCGGCAGCCCCGACTCGAACTGTCCGTAGCAGGCGAAGAACATCACCGCGCCGAGCACGCACAACTGCACCATCGACCGGTGGGACAGCACCGCGCGCATCCCGCCCGGCGACCGGGAGCCGGGCGCGTCGTCGAACCGCGGGGTGCGCGGCAGCCGCACGGTCGCCACGATCGCGGCGAGCACCAGGAACATCGAGCCCTCGATCACGAACAGCCGGGTGAAGGTGGCCGGCCGCGCGGTGTCCACGATCAGCCCGCCGATCAGCCCGCCCACGCCGAGCCCGAGGTTCTGCAGGAAGAACTGCGTGGCGAACGCCCGCGACCGGGTCGCCGTCGAGGAGCACCAGACGATCAGCGTGGCCAGCGCCGGCTGGATCACCGCGATCCCGGCACCCAGCACCGCCGCGGAGGCGACCGCCAGCGGCGCGTTCGCCGCGAGGCCCAGCCCCAGCGAGCCCAGTGCCGAGACCAGCGAGCCCACCACCACGACCGGCAGCGGCCCGCCGCGGTCGATGCTCCGACCGGTGAACGGCAGCACGACGAGCGCGCTGACGGCGAACACCGACAGCACCACCCCGGCCGTGCCGGCCCCCAGCCCCCGCACCTGCGCCACGTAGACGAACAGGAACGGGACCGTGAAGCCGTTGCCGAACGCGCTCAGCACGTTGCCCGACTGGATCCGGCGCAGCGCTGCGCCCATCGCGGTGGTCACACTCACCAACCTTCAAGTAGTACGGATCTCAAGGATTGAGATGTAAAGTTCGAAGCTAAAATATACACACCCAAAGACTTAAGCGCGAACCACTAACGTGCGATACTCGGCACATGACCGCAGCCGACGAGCCGTCCGCCGCCGCGACGGAGCTCGACCTCGACGAGCAGATCGCCATCTACCAGCGCGAATATCCCGAGGTCGACCCGCAGATCGAACGGGTCGTCTCGGCGCTCCAGCGCCTCAACCGGCTGATGAACGTGGCCTACGGCCGGCAGGTCGCCGACCTCGGCATCAGCAACGCCGAGTGGGAGGTGCTCAAGGCCCTCGTCCTGGTGGGCAAGCCCTACCAGCTCGGTCCGGGCGACCTGGCCAAGCGGCTCGGCCTGACCCCGGCCGCCATGACCCACCGCATCGACCGGATGGTCGCCGAGGGTCTGGTCACCCGGGAGCGCGACGAGGCGAACCGGGTCCGGGTCATCGTCGAACTCACCCCGGAGGGCCGCGGCAAGTGGCTCGCCGCCATGCGCATGGCCTCCGGCTTCGAGTCCGAACTGCTCCAGGACCTTTCCGCCGAACAGCTCGGCACGCTGGGCGAGATGCTCTCCCACGTGCTGCGACGGGTCGATCCCGACGCGAGTTGACACTGCCCACCCCGGTCCGTAGTGTTCTCCGAGTTGTCCGGCGTGAGCCGACCCCGGTCGGTCCGCGGACAGCCATTCCGAGAACACCCCGACTGGTCGTCGTGACTTTGTCGCGCGTGTTTTCGAAATGGGAAGCGCAATTCGCTCGATTAGACCGGGCGGCTGCGAGTCCGCTAAAGTCTCACTCGTCGGAACGGCCGCCAGGCCGGAAAGACGGAAAGCCCCGCCGGCGGGAATCGGAACGGAAACGGTCTGATAAGCTGGTGAAACACCGAAGGGAAAGCCCGGAGGGACCAGAGATGGTCTTGAAGGAAGCTTCCGTTCCTTGAGAACTCAACAGCGTGCCAAAAGTCAACGCCAGATATGTTGATACCCCGTCCATCGGGCCGGTCGATTCCGATTCGGTCTGTGGATGTGGTTCCTTTGAAGTAAAAATAACAGCGAGGACGCTGTGCACGACCGGGATTATTCCTTCTGGTTGTGCCGCTCTTCCGCGAATCAAGCATTCACGGAGAGTTTGATCCTGGCTCAGGACGAACGCTGGCGGCGTGCTTAACACATGCAAGTCGAACGATGAAGCCTTTCGGGGTGGATTAGTGGCGAACGGGTGAGTAACACGTGGGCAATCTGCCCTGCACTCTGGGACAAGCCCTGGAAACGGGGTCTAATACCGGATATGACTCGTTACCGCATGGTGACGGGTGTAAAGCTCCGGCGGTGCAGGATGAGCCCGCGGCCTATCAGCTTGTTGGTGGGGTGATGGCCTACCAAGGCGACGACGGGTAGCCGGCCTGAGAGGGCGACCGGCCACACTGGGACTGAGACACGGCCCAGACTCCTACGGGAGGCAGCAGTGGGGAATATTGCACAATGGGCGAAAGCCTGATGCAGCGACGCCGCGTGAGGGATGACGGCCTTCGGGTTGTAAACCTCTTTCAGCAGGGAAGAAGCGCAAGTGACGGTACCTGCAGAAGAAGCACCGGCTAACTACGTGCCAGCAGCCGCGGTAATACGTAGGGTGCGAGCGTTGTCCGGAATTATTGGGCGTAAAGAGCTCGTAGGCGGCTTGTCGCGTCGGATGTGAAAGCCCGGGGCTTAACCCCGGGTCTGCATTCGATACGGGCAGGCTAGAGTTCGGTAGGGGAGATCGGAATTCCTGGTGTAGCGGTGAAATGCGCAGATATCAGGAGGAACACCGGTGGCGAAGGCGGATCTCTGGGCCGATACTGACGCTGAGGAGCGAAAGCGTGGGGAGCGAACAGGATTAGATACCCTGGTAGTCCACGCCGTAAACGTTGGGAACTAGGTGTGGGCGACATTCCACGTTGTCCGTGCCGCAGCTAACGCATTAAGTTCCCCGCCTGGGGAGTACGGCCGCAAGGCTAAAACTCAAAGGAATTGACGGGGGCCCGCACAAGAGGCGGAGCATGTGGCTTAATTCGACGCAACGCGAAGAACCTTACCAAGGCTTGACATCGCCGGGAAAGCCCTAGAGATAGGGCCCCTTTTAGTCCGGTGACAGGTGGTGCATGGCTGTCGTCAGCTCGTGTCGTGAGATGTTGGGTTAAGTCCCGCAACGAGCGCAACCCTTGTCCTGTGTTGCCAGCATGCCCTTCGGGGTGATGGGGACTCACGGGAGACTGCCGGGGTCAACTCGGAGGAAGGTGGGGACGACGTCAAGTCATCATGCCCCTTATGTCTTGGGCTGCACACGTGCTACAATGGCCGGTACAATGAGCTGCGATACCGTGAGGTGGAGCGAATCTCAAAAAGCCGGTCTCAGTTCGGATTGGGGTCTGCAACTCGACCCCATGAAGTCGGAGTCTCTAGTAATCGCAGATCAGCATTGCTGCGGTGAATACGTTCCCGGGCCTTGTACACACCGCCCGTCACGTCACGAAAGTCGGTAACACCCGAAGCCGGTGGCCCAACCCCTTGTGGGAGGGAGTCGTCGAAGGTGGGACTGGCGATTGGGACGAAGTCGTAACAAGGTAGCCGTACCGGAAGGTGCGGCTGGATCACCTCCTTTCTAAGGAGCACATGGCCAGCCTCGGACGAATGTTCCGTGGTGGTTGCTTATGGGTGGAACGTTGACTATTCGGCATGATCATCGAAGTCCGCTAGTACTACTCCTTCGGGAGTGTGGAACGCGAGATGGGGATGGTGGTGTCGGGCACGCTGTTGGGTCCTGAGGGAATGAAAGTGGTTTCCTCGTGTTGGTGACCAGCCTCGCTGAAGCTCCTGTGATGGGGGTGGTGGCGGGGGATGGGTCGTTGTTTGAGAACTGCATAGTGGACGCGAGCATCTGTGGCCAAGTTTTTAAGGGCGCACGGTGGATGCCTTGGCACCAGGAACCGATGAAGGACGTGGGAGGCCACGATAGGCCCCGGGGAGCTGTCAACCGAGCTTTGATCCGGGGGTGTCCGAATGGGGAAACCCGGCAGTCGTCATGGGCTGTCACCCATGCCTGAACACATAGGGCATGTGGAGGGAACGCGGGGAAGTGAAACATCTCAGTACCCGCAGGAAGAGAAAACAACCGTGATTCCGGGAGTAGTGGCGAGCGAAACCGGATGAGGCCAAACCGTAGGCGTGTGATACCCGGCAGGGGTTGCGCTTACGGGGTTGTGGGAGTTCTCTTGATCGGTCTGCCGGCCGGTCGGCGAGTCAGAAACCGTATGGGTAGGCGAAGGGCATGCGAAAGGCCCGGCGTAGAGGGTAAGACCCCCGTAGCTGAAATCTGTACGGCTCGTTTGAGAACCACCCAAGTAGCACGGGGCCCGAGAAATCCCGTGTGAATCTGGCGGGACCACCCGCTAAGCCTAAATATTCCCTGGTGACCGATAGCGGATAGTACCGTGAGGGAATGGTGAAAAGTACCGCGGGAGCGGAGTGAAATAGTACCTGAAACCGTGTGCCTACAAGCCGTGGGAGCGTCGCTGTACGGATTTATCCGTGCAGTCGTGACTGCGTGCCTTTTGAAGAATGAGCCTGCGAGTTTGCGGTGTGTTGCGAGGTTAACCCGTGTGGGGTAGCCGTAGCGAAAGCGAGTCCGAAGAGGGCGTTTTAGTAGCATGCTCAAGACCCGAAGCGGAGTGATCTAGCCATGGGCAGGGTGAAGCGGAGGTAAGACTTCGTGGAGGCCCGAACCCACCAGGGTTGAAAACCTGGGGGATGACCTGTGGTTAGGGGTGAAAGGCCAATCAAACTCCGTGATAGCTGGTTCTCCCCGAAATGCATTTAGGTGCAGCGTCGTGTGTTTCTTGCCGGAGGTAGAGCACTGGATAGGCGATGGGCCCTACCGGGTTACTGACCTTAGCCAAACTCCGAATGCCGGTAAGTGAGAGCGCGGCAGTGAGACTGTGGGGGATAAGCTCCATGGTCGAGAGGGAAACAGCCCAGAGCATCGACTAAGGCCCCTAAGCGTATGCTAAGTGGGAAAGGATGTGGAGTCGCAGAGACAACCAGGAGGTTGGCTTAGAAGCAGCCATCCTTGAAAGAGTGCGTAATAGCTCACTGGTCAAGTGATTCTGCGCCGACAATGTAGCGGGGCTCAAGTATACCGCCGAAGTCGTGTCATTCACACAAGAGCTCTAACGGGTGTGTGGATGGGTAGGGGAGCGTCGTGTGCCGGGTGAAGCAGCCGTGGAAGCGAGTTGTGGACGGTTCACGAGTGAGAATGCAGGCATGAGTAGCGATTCACACGTGGGAAACGTGTGCGCCGATTGACTAAGGGTTCCTGGGTCAAGCTGATCTGCCCAGGGTAAGTCGGGACCTAAGGCGAGGCCGACAGGCGTAGTCGATGGATAACCGGTTGATATTCCGGTACCCGCTGTGAAGCGTCAAACATTGAATCCTCTGATGCTAAGCCCGTGAAGCCGCCTCCTGATTCTTCGGATGAGGGGGGAGTGGTGGAGCCGGTGGCCCGAGGGGGTAGTAGGTGAGTGATGGGGTGACGCAGGAAGGTAGTCCAGCCCGGGCGGTGGTTGTCCCGGGGTAAGGGTGTAGCCCGAGAGGTAGGTAAATCCGTCTCTCATATGGGGTGAGACCTGATGCCGAGCCGATTGTGGTGAAGTGGATGATCCTATGCTGTCGAGAAAAGCCTCTAGCGAGTTTTATGGCGGCCCGTACCCTAAACCGACTCAGGTGGTCTGGTAGAGAATACCGAGGCGTTCGGGTGAACTATGGTTAAGGAACTCGGCAAAATGCCCCCGTAACTTCGGGAGAAGGGGGGCCATTCCTGGTGATCACTCTTGCAGTGTGAGCTGGGGGTGGCCGCAGAGACCAGCGAGAAGCGACTGTTTACTAAAAACACAGGTCCGTGCGAAGCCGTAAGGCGATGTATACGGACTGACGCCTGCCCGGTGCTGGAACGTTAAGGGGACCGGTTAGTCGTGATTCGTCACGGCGAAGCTGAGAACTTAAGCGCCAGTAAACGGCGGTGGTAACTATAACCATCCTAAGGTAGCGAAATTCCTTGTCGGGTAAGTTCCGACCTGCACGAATGGCGTAACGACTTCTCGACTGTCTCAACCATAGGCCCGGTGAAATTGCATTACGAGTAAAGATGCTCGTTTCGCGCAGCAGGACGGAAAGACCCCGGGACCTTTACTATAGTTTGATATTGGTGTTCGGTTCGGCTTGTGTAGGATAGGTGGGAGACTGTGAAGTCCAAGCGCCAGCTTGGGTGGAGTCATTGTTGAAATACCACTCTGGTCGTGCTGGATGTCTAACCTGGGTCCGTGATCCGGATCAGGGACAGTGTCTGATGGGTAGTTTAACTGGGGCGGTTGCCTCCTAAAGAGTAACGGAGGCGCCCAAAGGTTCCCTCAGCCTGGTTGGCAATCAGGTGTTGAGTGTAAGTGCACAAGGGAGCTTGACTGTGAGACTGACGGGTCGAGCAGGAGCGAAAGCTGGGACTAGTGATCCGGCGGTGGCTTGTGGAAGCGCCGTCGCTCAACGGATAAAAGGTACCCCGGGGATAACAGGCTGATCTTCCCCAAGAGTCCATATCGACGGGATGGTTTGGCACCTCGATGTCGGCTCGTCGCATCCTGGGGCTGGAGTCGGTCCCAAGGGTTGGGCTGTTCGCCCATTAAAGCGGTACGCGAGCTGGGTTTAGAACGTCGTGAGACAGTTCGGTCCCTATCCGCTGTGCGCGTAGGAGTCTTGAGAAGGGCTGTCCCTAGTACGAGAGGACCGGGACGGACGAACCTCTGGTGTGCCAGTTGTTCTGCCAAGGGCATGGCTGGTTGGCTACGTTCGGGAGGGATAACCGCTGAAAGCATCTAAGCGGGAAGCCTGCTTCGAGATGAGGACTCCCACCCCCATGAGGGGTTAAGGCTCCCAGTAGACGACTGGGTTGATAGGCCGGAGATGGAAGCCAGGTGACTGGTGGAGTTGACCGGTACTAATAGGCCGAGGGCTTGTCCTCAGTTGCTCGCGTCCACTGTGTGGTTCTGAAACCACGAACTATCCTGGTCATCATGGAACATGGTTTCATCGTGTTTCGGTGGTCATGGCGATTGGGAAACGCCCGGTTACATTCCGAACCCGGAAGCTAAGCCTTTCAGCGCCGATGGTACTGCAGGGGGGACCCTGTGGGAGAGTAGGACGCCGCCGAACAATTATTGGGCCGTTGCCCTCGATGGTTATCCGTCGGGGGCAACGGCCTTTTCGCGTTCCGGATACAGTGGCCGGATGCGCTACGAGCTGGTGATCTTCGACAACGACGGCGTGCTCGTGGACAGCGAGCCGATATCCAACCAGATCCTCGCCGACCACCTGACCGAGCTGGGGTACCCGACGACCTTCGAGGAGTCGGTGCGCGACTACATGGGCGCCGCGATGCACCGGGTGCACGAACTGGTGGCGGAGCGGTGGGGAGCCGGTCTGCCGGCCGACTTCGACGAGGCCTTCCACGCCCGGGTCTTCGCGGCCTTCGAGGAGCGGTTGCGCCCGGTCGACGGGGTCGCCGCGGTCCTGGAGAAGCTCGCCGCGGGCGGCGTGCCGTTCTGCGTGGCGTCCTCCGGCAGCCACGCGCGGATCGGCACCGCGCTGCGGACCACCGGGCTGGCCCGGTACTTCGACCCGGGCTGCGTCTTCAGCGCGGACGACGTGGGCCGCGGGAAGCCGGCGCCGGATCTGTTCCTGCACGCGGCCCGGGAGATGGGCGTGCCGGCCGGGCGGTGTGCCGTGGTCGAGGACAGCCCGCTCGGCGTCCAGGCGGCGGTGGCGGCCGGGATGGACGTCTACGGCTTCGCGGCGATGACCCCCGGGGAGCGGCTGGCCGGCGCGACCGCGCTGTTCACCCGGCCCGACGAGCTGTTCGCCCTGCTGGACTGAGCGCGCCGGGGTCTCCCCAACGCCGCCTCGCTGCCCTTACGCTCCCCGGCATGGGCCACGTTGACGTACGACTTCGGCGCGGACGGGCTTCGTTGGCCGTCAGTTTCTTCGTGCAGGGCGCGGTCTTCGCGTTGTTGGTGACACGGATACCGGCGCTGCAGGATCGTTACGGCATATCGGACGCGCTGCTGCCGGCCTTCCTGGCCGCGGTGCCGGTGCTGGCCGGGGTGGGGAGCGTCGGCACCGAGTACCTGGTGCGGCGGGTGCGGCCGACGGTGGTGCTGCGGTGCGTGCAGCCGGTGGTGTGCCTGGCGCTGGTGGCGGCCGGGTCGGGCACCGCGCTGTGGCAGTGCGCGGCGGCGCTGGCGCTGTTCGGCGTGACGGTCGGCGGGCTGGACGCGTCGATGAACATGCTGGGGGTGAGCCTGCAGCGGGCGTACGGGCGCAGCATCATGCTGGGCTTCCACGCGGCGTTCAGCCTGGGCGGGATCACCGGTGCGTCGCTGGCGTGGGCGGGGGCGCACTGGAGGCTGTCGCTGGCCGTGCTGTACGGGCCCTCGGTGGCGGTGCTGATCCCGCTGGCGGTGGTGGCCGGCCGGTGGTTCGTGGACCGGCGGCCCTCGGACGCGGCGGCCGACGCGGCGGGCGAGTCCGCGGTGGGGTTCCGCCCGCTGCTGCCGCTGTGCCTGGTGATGGCGTTCGCGTACATCGGGGACTCGACGGTCTCCAACTGGAGCGCGAAGTACCTGCAGGGCACGCTGCACAGCTCGGAGCAGCTGTCGACGGTGCCGTACAACGTCTACATGGTGACCACGCTGCTGGGCCGGGCGACGGGGGACCGCGGGGTGCGGCGGTTCGGCGCGGCGGCGGTGGTGCGGTTCGGCTCGGTGGTGGCGGCCGCCGGGTTCGTGGTGGTGGCCGCCGCGCCGGGCGCGTGGGTGGGGATGCTGGGGTTCACCGTGCTGGGCTGCGGGCTGTGCGTGATCGTGCCGCAGACCTTCGCGGCGGCCGGGCGGCTGTTCCCCGGCGCCTCGGACGCGGCGATCGCCCGGCTGAACGTCTTCAACTACGTCGGGTTCCTGGTCGGATCGCCGCTGGTGGGGGCGTTGGGCGACGCGTGGAGCTATCGGGGGGCGATGCTGGTGCCGATGGCGCTGGTGCTGGCCACCTTGCTGTACGCCGGGTCGTTCGGGAGCAAAACGGGCGGGTACGGTGTCGGGCATGAGCGGGCGCGGGCAGTTGATGTGGGATGAGAGGGTCACCGGCTACGACTTCGGCCCCGGACACCCGATGGATCCGGTGCGGCTGGCGCTGACCATGTCGCTGGTCGAGTCGTTCGGGCTGACGAAGGCGCCGGGGATGTCGGTGGTGTCGGCCCCCGCGGCCGGCGAGTCGACGCTGCACCTGGTGCACCGGCCGGACTACGTCGACGCGGTCCGGCGGATCTCGGCGGACCCGCTGAGCGCGGACGGCTCCTACGGGATCGGCACCGAGGACGATCCGGCGTTCGCCGGGATGCACGAGGTGTCCGCGCTGATCGCCGGGCAGTCGGTGGGCGCGGCCGAGGCGGTGTGGCGCGGCGCGGTGGACCACGCGGTGAACTTCGCCGGCGGGCTGCACCACGCGATGCCGGGCGGCGCGTCCGGGTTCTGCGTGTACAACGACGCGGCGCTGGCCGTCGCGCGGCTGCTGGAGCTGGGCGCGGAGCGGGTGGCGTACGTCGACGTCGACGTGCACCACGGCGACGGCGTGCAGGCGGCGTTCTGGGACGACCCGCGGGTGCTGACGATCTCGCTGCACCAGCATCCGAGCACGCTGTTCCCGCAGACCGGCTGGCCGCAGGAGTGCGGCGGCGAGGGCGCGCGGGGCAGCGCGGTCAACATCGCGGTGCCGGCCGGCACCGGGGACGCCGGGTGGCTGCGGGCGTTCCACGCGCTCGTGCCCGACCTGCTGGGCGCGTTCCGGCCGCAGGTGGTGGTGAGCCAGCACGGCGCGGACACCCACGTCGAGGATCCGCTCGCCCAGCTCGCGGTGACGGTGGACGCGCAGCGGGCGGTGGCCGAGACGGTGCACGACCTGGCGCACGAGCACGCGAACGGCCGCTGGGTGGCGCTGGGCGGCGGCGGGTACGCGGTGGTGGACGTGGTGCCGCGCACCTGGACGCACCTGGTGGCGCTGGCGGCCGGCACCCCGGTGGATCCGGCGGCCGAGACGCCGCAGGAGTGGCGCCACGAGGTCTACCGCCGGCTGCGGATGACCGCGCCGGCCCGGATGACGGACGGCCGGGCGCCGGGCTGGCGGTCGTTCGACGACGGCTACGACCCGGCGGACCGGCTGGACCAGGCGGTGCTGGCGACCCGCCGGGCGGTCTTCCCGGCGCACGGGCTGCTGGTGGAGTGAGACGGGCTCGGCCAGGCGTCCGACGGGTCGTCACTGGGTGCGGTTTGTCGCTGGCGTGGGCGCACTTTCCGCGTACCGTCGCCGCGACGGCGCGGATCTGGTCCATGATCAGTTGCATGGTGAGTGTCGGCGCGTTGCGTGCGCATCTGCTGGCGGCCCGGCTCGCCGGGCCGGTGGCGACGCTGCGGGAGGAGAGTCTGCGCAGTTACCGGCTGTTCGCGCAGCGGGATCCGCGGTACCTCATCGGACTCGATCCGGAGGGGAGTTGGACTCCGGCGGAGTTGCTGCGGTTGATGGCGCGCCGGTGCGGGGTGTCGCCGGATCCGGCGCACCGGACGGGGTACGACGTCATCGATCCGGAGCGTACGGTGGCGGCGCTGGACGCGTTCGCCGGGCGGATCGCGGCGGCGGCCCGGCAGCGGGCGCCGGTGCTGCTGGGCACCGGGCATCCGCAGCGGCTCCTGGGGTTCTACGCCGTTTTGGCCGGGGCGCTGTCGGCGGCCGGGTGCCGTGTCCTCACCCCCGCGTACGGCCGGTGCGTCGACATCACCACCCGGTTCGGCCTACGCACCCACACCCTGGACTATCTACACGGAGTAGCGGTGGTGCGGTACGAGGGTGCCGAAACCGGTGTCGGCGCCTCGGGCGCGCACTCCCATTCGCCGCTGCCGGTTCGTACCGCGCTGGCGTCCGCGGCGGCGTCCGGCGGGCCGCTGCCGGCGCTGGTGATCGGCGACCACGGCTGGGTCTGCGGCGCAGGTCAGCTGGGTATCGAGGCGATCGGGCTGGGGGACGTGAACGACCCGGCGCTGTTCGTGGGCGAGGCCGAGGGACGGGTGTCGGTGGCGGTTCCGGTTGACGACGCTGTGCGCTCCGACTACTACCGTCCGCTGACACGCTATGTACTTAATCGCGCGTGTCTGTCACGGTAGGCGACCGAACGTTACTCCTCTTCCCCACTTGCCTCATCCGCCCCTAACCTGGAGGGGAGCGCGCATGGCCGCATGAGCCGCCGGAGGGGAAGCCGGCGACCGTCATGCGCGGAAGGTTCAGGTGTTGTCATGGCAGCAGACGAGAACGTTCTCGGCCAGATCCAGTTCCTGACCGTGGCCGAAGTGGCCGCAGTGATGCGAGTCTCCAAGATGACCGTGTACCGCCTGGTGCACAGCGGTCATCTGCCGGCGGTCCGGGTGGGCAGGTCCTTCCGGGTTCCGGAGCAGGCCGTCCACGACTACCTCAGGGAGTCCTACGTCGGCATGGGTGAATCCGCTTGACCGGTTGGCGCTGATCACGGCGGAGCACCCCGGATTACTCCTGTTGCGATCGGGCGGGTAGTCTTGCCCGACGTAGGTCGTGTGGGCTCGGACGCCCCGCACCGAGTGATCCCAATCGTGAGCGAGGGTAGTCGTGGGCTCTGTCATCAAGAAGCGCCGCAAGCGCATGGCCAAGAAGAAGCACCGCAAGCTCCTGAAGCGCACGCGGGTGCAGCGCCGTAACAAGAAGTAGGCGAGCAGGCCCAGTACAGCAGGCCCGGTACGGGGACGGCGGCGACTTGAGATCGCCTGCCGTCCCCGGGCTCGCTCCACTGCCCTCGGAAGCCGTGTGGAATCGCGGCCCGGGGGCAGTGGCATGTCCAGAGCCGGTGGGCCGATCCGGACCTATACGGTGGATCCGGCAGGCCGGGTGCGAGGGAAGGCTTCAACGTGGGCGATGTCGTGCTCGTCACGGGAGTGGCCCGGCCGCTCGCCGGCCGGTTCGTCCGGAGCCTGCTGCGCGAAGCGGGCGTGGACCGGGTGGTCGGGGTGGACGCCGTGCCGCCGGAACACCCGCTGGGCGACGCCGAGTTCGTCCGGGCCGACATCCGGCACCCCATGATCGCCAAGGTGCTGGCCGAGCACCACGTCGACACCGTGGTCCACCTGGACGTCAATCCCACCCCGCCGGGGCGTGCCCGCGTCGGCCGGGCGGCGGTCAAGGAGACCAACGTCATCGGCACCATGCAGCTGCTGGGCGCCTGTCAGAAGGCGCCGCTGGTACGGCGCCTGGTGGTGAAGTCGACCACCAACGTCTACGGTTCGGCGCCGCGCGATCCGGCCGTCCTGCGGGAGAACTCGGTGCCCAAGTCGCTGCCGGGCGGCGGCTTCGCCAAGGACGCGGTCGAGGTGGAGGGCTATGTCCGCGGCTTCGCCCGGCGGCGCCCGGACGTGGCGGTGACCGTGCTGCGGTTCGCCAGCATCCTCGGACCGCACGTCAAGTCGCCGCTGGCCGCCTACTTCGCGATGCCGGTGCTGCCGACGGTCTTCGGCTACGACCCGCGCCTGCAGTTCGTCCACGAGGACGACGTGATCGACGCCATGCTGCTCGCCGCCCGCGAGCCGGACCGCGGCACCCTCGCCGGCACCTTCAACATCGCGGGCGACGGCGTGCTGCTGCTGTCGCAGGCGGCGCGGCGGCTGGGCAAGCCGATGCTGCCGGTGCTGCTGCCCGCGGTGACCTGGCTGGGTTCGGCGATGCGCGGCACCGGGATCTCCGACATCTCGCCGGAGCAGATCCGGCTGCTCACCCACGGCCGGGTGGTGGACACCACGCAGATGCGCGAGACGCTCGGCTTCCGCCCGGCGTTCAGCACCGAGAGCACCTTCCGCGCCTTCGTGGCGGAGCACGGGTTCGGCCCGTTGCCGCCCGAGCGGCTGGCGCGGGTCGTCGACCGGGTGGCGTCGGCGCTGCCGGAACGGGAGCAGGCGTGAGCGCCTCCGACCTGCCGCGCGGCCCCGAATCCGCCACGAGCCCCACCGGGAGGAAACGCACCATGACGGACGCCAAGGTCATCCCGCTGCGCAAGCAGAAGGCAGCTCCGGCGGCCCCGCCCGGCGCGGCGGTCGCCGCGGCCGGCGGCTGCGGACCGGCGCCGGCCGGGCGGCCCGCGCAGCAGCCGGCCGCGGCGCCCGAGCCGGGAGAGCCCGCCGCGCCGGACTCGGCGTTGGCCGAGGCGTTCGGCGCCGCGGCCGACCGGCTGCTCGGCGGCCGGTGGGACCGCAGGGTGGCCGGCGGGCTGGCGTTCCTGCGCAAGCGGCTGACCGGCGAGTACGAGGTGGACGAGTTCGGCTACGACGCGCAGTTGACCGACCAGGTGCTGCTGTCGCTGGTGCGGCCGCTGTACGACAAGTACTTCCGGGTCGAGGTCAAGGGCATCGAGAACATCCCGGCGGTGGGCGGCGCGCTGGTGGTGGCCAACCACTCCGGCACGCTGCCGCTGGACGCGTTGATGACGCAGGTGGCGGTGCACGACCACCATCCGGCCGGCCGGCACCTGCGGCTGCTCGCCGCCGACCTGGTGTTCATGCTGCCGGTGATCAACGAGCTGGCCCGCAAGGCCGGGCACACCCTGGCCTGCGCCGAGGACGCCCAACTGCTGCTGGAGCGCGGCGAGGTGGTCGGCGTGATGCCGGAGGGCTTCAAGGGCCTGGGCAAGCCGTTCTCCGAGCGCTACAAGCTGCAGCGCTTCGGCCGCGGCGGCTTCGTGGCGACCGCGTTGAAGACCGGCACGCCGATCGTGCCGTGCTCGATCGTGGGCGCCGAGGAGATCTATCCGATGATCAGCAACGCCAAGACGCTGGCGCGGCTGTTCGGCCTGCCGTACTTCCCGGTGACGCCGACCTTCCCGTGGCTGGGGCCGGCCGGGGTGGTGCCGCTGCCGACGAAGTGGACGATCGAGTTCGGCGAGCCGATCCCCACCGACGGATACCCGCCGGAGGCGGCGGACGATCCGATGCTGGTGTTCAACCTGACGGACCAGGTGCGCGAGACGATCCAGCACACGCTGTACAAACTGCTCGTGCAGCGCCGGTCGGTCTTCTTCTGATCCGGCGCCGGAACGCCGGGCGCCCGGCCCCTCGGTGCGAGGAGGCCGGGCGCCCGGCGTGCGCCGTGCGGCTACTTGTCGTCGTCGCCGCTGATGCCGAGCCCGGGGAGCAGGCCGGGGAGCAACGGGGGCAGGCTGACGCCGGGTTGGCCCTTGCCGCCCGCGCCGCCGGCCGAGGACGCGCCGGCCGACGGGGAGCCGATCTGCGGCGGCGGGTCGAGCAGCCCGGAGCCGCCGATCAGCCCCTGGCCCGAGGTGGTGGGCGCGGACGGGCCCGCGGTGCCCCGCGCGTGCCGGCCGGGCTGGCCGGACGACGAGGACGAGGCGGCCGGCCGGGAAGTGCCGGTGCCCTCGGTGCCGGGCGGGCCGGCGTGCCGGTGGCCGACCGAGCCGGGACCGGTGCCGCTCGGCGGCAGCAGGTCCTTGAGCGGGGCGACTTCGCGCTCTATGGCGTCGAAGACCGAGCTGACCCGGGCGCCGAGCCCGGAGAGCTGGGCGGGCAGCCGGCTGCGCAACTGGGCCCAGTGCAGCCGCTGTTGCTGGGAGAAGTCGTTGAGCGCCTCGATCGGGGCCAACGAGCCGTCCTGCCGGTAGGCGGCGCTGAGCAGCTGGTGGCCCTCGGCGGCCTCGTTGTGCATGCCGAGCAGCGCGCCGCGCACCTCGTCGAGCGCGTCGTGGTCCAGCGGGCCGGAGCGGCGGCGCTCCATCAGCCGCTGCGCCTCCTGCATGCGCGTGGTGGCCATGCCGAGCAGCAGGCTGCCGCGGTCGGCGTCGTCACCCGCCATGCCGAGGCGCAGGTCCTCCATGCCGCGTTTGAGCCCGTAGAGCGTGTCGCCGGGCAGCGCGTTCGTGCTCGCGGCGGCCACCCCGCCGAACGCGCCGGCGGCCACCCCGACCGTGAGGCCGCCGGCCGCGAGCCGCCGCGACCACCGGCCGCGCGGGCGCAGCTTGCGCAGCCCGGTCCCGGCCCGGTGCGAGGGCACCGGTTTCGCGGGCGGTTTCGCCGCGGTCTCCAGCGACCCTTCCGCGAGCGCGGCTTCCATCGCCGCGATCAACTGGGCCCGGTGGACCGTCTTCACCTCGGGGTCCAGGGTCGGCCTGGGCACGGCGGCGAGCGCGCTCGCCGCCGACAGCAGCCGCCCCTGCTGGGGGTCGGCGCTCTCCGGCGTGCCCTCCGGCCGCTTGCCCGCCGATTCCAGGGCCTCGGCGAAGGCGTTCGCCCGCCGATGCGCCGTTGCGTGTCCGATCACGGGCGGCACCTCCTCTCGTCATCACCATCGACTCCCCCGGCTTGCCGAAGGGTTGCGCACGCCGGGCCGGTTCACCTGATCGAGCGAGCCACTCCGGGGGAGTCTCGAACGGGGGCGCCGGCCGTTGTGCGACCTTACGCGGGGCCGTGGGGGGTCCGCACTCCATGCAACGAGCGGCGTGGCACCCGGGTTACGCGGCCATGATGATGTGACCGGTACATGTCTGAACTCCCGTGCGGTGGCGCCGGGTTCAGCGCGCGTCCTCCGGCAGCAGCCGGGCCAGGGTGCGGACCGCGCGGTACTGCAGGGTCTTGATCGCGCCTTCGTTCTTGCTCATGATCCGCGCGGTCTCGGCGACCGACAGGCCCTGCAGGAAGCGCAGCGTCACGCACTCCTGCTGCTGCGGGTTGAGCTTGCGCACCGCCTGCAGCAGCGCCTCGTTGGAGAGCGACTCCAGCACCGACTCCTCCGGGCTGCGGGCCACCTCGTTGGCGTCGAGCATCTCGCCGGTGGTCACCTCCAGCCGGAAGCGGCTCGACTTGAAGTGGTCGGCGACCAGGTTGCGCGCGATCGTGACCAGCCAGGCGCCGAAGTCGCGGCCCTGCCAGGTGAACGTGCCGATCCGGCGCAGCGCGCGCAGGAACGTCTCGCTCGTCAGGTCCTCGGCGGTGGCCTTGCTGCTGACCCGGTAGTAGATGTAGCGGTACACGGTGTCGCTGTAGTGGTCGTACAGCCGGCCGAAGGCCTCCGCCTCGCCGGACTGCGCGAGCTCCACCAGCTCCATCATGCGCATGCTGTCGCTGTCGGCCGGTGGCCGGCGGGCCGGCGTGCCGGTCGTGGTGGTGCTGCCCTTGCCGGGAGCCTGCGTGGCGGTGCGCTGCGCGGGGCCCCTGACGGGACCGGGCGCGGGGCTCGGGGCTGGTCTGCGGACGGCGGGGTTGCCCAGGCCCGGGACCAGCGGCGGGTTGCCGGCGGCCGCCAGGGCGTAGACGGGTGCGGATGCCGCGTACGCGGGGACGGCGTACGTGGGAAGGGCCAGGCGCAGGCGGTGCGCGAGGTGTGCGCGCAGCGCGGCCAGACCTGAGGCGTCAACCCCGACGAGTGGGTACACGGGACTCCCAGAGGCAGAACTTCCATCACGTGCAGTACGGAACCGTTCACCCGCCGTAGGGACACGTGGGTACCGGTGTGCGTCTGAGGAGAATAACGCTTCGTACAGAGGGCGCTACACCGAGTTGCTGAATTCGCCGGTTACGCCCACTCCGTACCGTATTGGCGACCGGTCAAGTGCCGGTTCGCTGACGGAAGTTGATCGATTCGCGACGCCGGATGTCCGAATGGAGGGCGTGTTGTGGCGATGTGACGCAGCACACCACCGGACCGCGGCGCCGGGGACTGCCGGGCGCCGGGACGGGGTAGGAACGGTGGTTCGCGGGGCCGCGCGGGGGTCAGCGGCGGCGGCGCTGCAGGGCGACCGCGGCGACCGCGCCGCCCGCCACCGCGCCGACGCCGGCCGCCGCGGGCAGCCCGATCCGGGCCGCCTTGCGGCCGGTGCGGTAGTCGCGCAGCCGCCAGTCGTGCTCGCGGGCGTGCTTGCGCAGCGCGCTGTCGGGGTTGATGGCGTACGGGTGGCCGACGAGCGAGAGCATCGGGATGTCGTTCGCCGAGTCGCTGTACGCGGCGCACCGCGACAGGTCCAGGCCGCGCGCGACGGCGAGCGCCTTGACCGCCTCGGCCTTGGCCGGGCCGTGCAGCGGCTCGCCGACCAGCCGGCCGGTGTAGACGCCGCCCAGCGACTCGGCGACCGTGCCGAGCGCGCCGGTCAGCCCCAGGCGGCGGGCGATGATGGTCGCGGTCTCCACCGGTGCGGCGGTCACCAGCCAGACCGGCTGGCCCGCGTCGAGGTGGGCCTGGGCGAGGGCGCGGGTGCCGGGCCAGATCTTGCCGGCCATGTACTCGTCGTAGATCTCCTCGCCGATCGCGGTGATCTCCTCGACCCGGCGGCCCTTGACGATCGACAGCGCGCTGTCGCGGGCGTCCTGCATGTGCGCGGGGTCCTCGGAGCCGGCCAGCCGGAACCACGCCTGCTGCCAGGCGAACCGCAGCAGGTCGCGCTTGTGGAAGAACTTCCGCTTGTACAGGCCGCGTCCGAAGTGGAATATCGCCGCGCCCTGCATCACGGTGTTGTCCAGGTCGAAGAACGCGGCGGCCCCCGGGTCGCCGGAGACCGGGAAGCGGGTCTCGGCGCCGGCCGCCGGCGGTGGCGTCGTCGCGGTGGCGACCGGTCCGGACACCAGCTCGGCGGCCTCGGCGGACGCCGCGCCGGCCAGGACGCTGCGCGGGGTGGCGGGTCGGATGCGCGGAGGAAGCCATCCCCACGGCAGGGTCGCCCCGAACGGACCCGAACCGGTGTGATGGCCGCGCGACGGATGAGCCATGCCCCGAGGATAGCCATCCCGCCCGACTCTCCCCGCCCTGCCGGGCGTCGGGCGCATGAACCTTTCGCCTCGCGGGCGGTACGCGGGTGCGCCGACCGGCCCTCCGGGCGTCCGCCAACCGGGGCACAATGGCTGGAATGAGCCCACTGCTGCGCCGCGCCGCCCGGCCCGATCCCGCCGAGCGGGTCATCACACTGATCGGCAAGCCCGACTGCCACCTGTGCGAGGCCGCGCGCGCGATCGTGACGAAGGTCGCGGCCGACCTCGGATCCACCGTCGAGGAACGCGACATCACCCGCGACCGCGAGCTGTACGACCGCTACTGGGAGCAGATTCCGGTCGTTCTCATCGACGGCGCCCAGCACGACTTCTGGCGGGTGGACGAGACCCGGCTGCGCAAGGCGCTCGGCGGCTGAGCCGCCCCGGCGGCCGGCAGGCTGCGAGCAGCTCGGACATTCGATTACCATCGACTCGTTTTGTTCGGTCCGGGGGCATACGTAGGGATGGTGGACGCGTGCTCTCCCGGGACGCGGTGCGGGCGGCGGTGGGTTTCGCCGTGGTGGACGTCGAGACCACCGGGTCGAGTTCGCGGCGGCACCGCATCGTGGAGCTGGCCGTCGTGCAGCTGGACCGGCGGCTGCGCGTGGTGGGCGAGTTCGCCACCCTGATCGATCCGGAGGGGCCGGTCGGGCCCACCCACATCCACGGCATCGAGCCGGGCGACCTCGCGCCGGCGCCGCCGTTCTGGCAGGTGGCCGAGCGGTTGACCGCGCTGCTGCGCGGCCGGGTGCTGGTCGGCCACAACGTCGGCTGCGACCGGGCGTTCCTGGCCGCCGAGTACGCGCGCCTGGGCGTGGCGCTGCCGGCGGTGCCGACGGTGTGCACGATGCGGCTGGCCCAGCGCCGCATCCCGCCGCCGCACGGGCTGTCGCTGCACGCCTGCGCCGAGGCGGCCGGGGTGCCCGGCTGGCCGGAGCACACCGCGCTGGGCGACGCGCGGGCCACCGGCGCGCTCTTCGCCCGGTGTGTCGGCACCGCGCCCGAGCGGGACACCGCCGAGGCGCTGGCGCTGGCGGCGACCCTGGAGTGGCCGCGGCCGGCCGGCCGGGCCCGTGCCAGGGGTGCCGCGTGGGTCGGCCGCACGGCCGCCCGCGCGCCGGGGCGCACGGCGTGCGACGCGAACGAAACACACCGTTCGATGGTTTCCGTCCGGTGTCCGGGAGGTGCGTGATGCCGGTCACTTCTTACCGACAAATCGGACACCATCTTTGTGCACACGTTCACAAAGACATAGCCTGGCCGCTACAGGGCCACACCAGTGACGGTGTCCGCCCGCAGCCCAGCTCTACCCGCAGGAGCATCGTGGCAACTGGCCGAACCCACCGACCGGCGACCCGGAGCCGAGGAATCCCCGAAGCCACCGTCGCCCGGCTTCCGCTCTACCTGCGGGCGCTGACCGCCTTGTCGGAGCGTTCCGTACCGACCGTCTCCTCCGAGGAGCTGGCCACCGCGGCGGGCGTCAACTCCGCCAAGCTGCGCAAGGACTTCAGCTACCTCGGCAGCTACGGCACCCGGGGCGTGGGCTACGACGTCGAGTATCTCGTCTACCAGATCTCCCGTGAACTCGGGCTCACCCAGGACTGGCCGGTCGTCATCGTCGGCATCGGAAACCTGGGCGCGGCGCTCGCCAACTACGGCGGCTTCGCCTCCCGCGGCTTCCGGGTCGCGGCGCTGATCGACGCCGACCCGGCGCAGACCGGCAAGGCGGTCGCCGGCCTGCCGGTGCGCCACACCGACGAGCTGGAGGCGATCATCGCCGGCAGCCAGGTGTCCATCGGGGTCATCGCCACCCCGGCCGGCGCGGCCCAGGAGGTCTGCGACCGGCTGGTGGCGGCCGGCGTGACCTCGATCCTCAACTTCGCGCCCACCGTGCTGTCGGTGCCCGAGGGGGTGGACGTGCGCAAGGTGGACCTCTCCATCGAGCTGCAGATCCTCGCCTTCCACGAGCAGCGCAAGGCCGGCGAGGGCGAGGCGCTCGCCGCGCAGATGGCCCGGGTGGCGGCCGGGAAGCAGACCGGGACCGACGGGGACGTACCCGCCGTGATGCCCGCATGACCGAACCCGGCGACCGCGGCACCGGCGAGGAGGGCGCATGAGTCTTCTCGTCGTGGGCCTGAGCCATCGCAGTGCCCCGGTCAGCGTGCTGGAACGCGCGGCGCTGACCGAGGACGCCAAGGCCAAGCTCCTGCAGGACACCCTCGCGTCCGACCCGGCCGCCGAGGCGGTCGTGCTGGGCACCTGCAACCGCATCGAGCTGTACGCGGACGTCGACAAGTTCCACGCGGGCGTCGCCGAGCTGTCCACCCTGCTGTCGGTGCACAGCGGCGTCGGGCTGGACGAGCTGACCCCGCACCTGTTCGTGCACTACGAGGACCGGGCGGTCCACCACCTGTTCTCGGTGGCCTGCGGCCTGGACTCGATGGTGGTCGGCGAGGGGCAGATCCTCGGCCAGCTCAAGGACGCGCTCGGCCTCGGCCAGGAGCTGCACACCGCGGGCCGCGGTCTCAACGAGCTGTTCCAGCAGGCACTGCGGGTGGGCAAGCGGGCACACAGCGAGACCGGCATCGACAAGGCCGGCCAGTCGCTGGTGACCTTCGGCCTGGACCTGCTGACCGCCGGGATCGGCCCGGTGGCCGGCAAGCGGGCCCTGGTGGTCGGCGCCGGCTCGATGTCCTCGCTGGCCGCCGCCACCCTGGTGCGGGCCGGCGTCGGCGAACTCGTCGTCGCCAACCGCACGTTGGAGCGCGCCGAGCGGCTCGCCGCGTCGCTGGGCGGCCGGGCGGTGCCGTTCGCCGGGGTCGCCGCCGAGCTGGCCTCGACCGACCTGGTGGTCTCCTGCACCGGCGCGACCGGTCTGGTCCTGGACCGGGACGTGGTGGCCGGCGCGGTGGCCGACCGGGCGGCGGACGCCGCTCCGCTCGGCCTGCTCGACCTGGCGATGCCGCGCGACATCGACGGCGCGGTGCACGACCTGCCGGCCGTGCGGCTGGTGGACATCGAGGACCTGGCCGGCGCCGCGGCCGACGCGCCGATGGCGGCCGACGTGGACACCGTGCGGCACATAGTCTCGGTCGAGGTGGCCGCGTTCGGCGCCGCTCAGCGGGCGGAGCGCATCACCCCGACCGTCGTGGCCCTGCGCACCATGGCAGCCGACGTGGTGGCCGCCGAACTCGCCCGGCTGGACGGGCGGCTGCCCGGCCTGACCGGCAGGCAGCGCGCGGAGATCTCGCAGTCCGTGCGCCGCGTGGTCGACAAACTCCTGCACGCGCCCACCGTGCGGGTCAAGCAGTTGGCGGGCGAGCCCGGCGGCGCCGGGTACGCGGACGCCCTGCGGGAGCTTTTCGATCTCGACCCGCAAGCGGTCGCCGCCGTGAGCCGGGTCGGCCAGGCGGATTCCCCGGCCGGACACGACCTGGGCACGAACGACTCGAATCGAGGCCGGGGATGACAGGCCCCAACAACCCCGCCGACACCGCGACCGCGGGCCCGCTGCGGCTGGGAACCCGCCGCAGCCGGCTCGCCCTGGCCCAGTCCGGGCAGGTCGCCGCCGCCGTGCGGGAGGCCACCGGCCGGCCGGTGGAGCTGGTGGAGATCACCACCTACGGCGACACCTCGCGCGAGGCGCTGGCGCAGATCGGCGGCACCGGTGTGTTCGTCTCCGCGCTGCGCGAGGCGCTGCTCGCCGGCGAGGTCGACTTCGCGGTCCACTCGCTCAAGGACCTGCCGACCGCCGATCCGGACGGGCTGACGCTCGCCGCGATCCCGGTGCGCGAGGACCCGCGCGACGTGCTGGTGGCCCGCGACGGGCTCACCTTCGCCGCGCTGCCGGACGGCGCCCGGGTCGGCACCGGCTCGCCGCGCCGGATGGCCCAGCTGAACGCCTGGGCGCGGGTGCTGGGCCGCGACATCGAGACGGTCCCGATCCGCGGCAACGTCGACACCCGCATCGGATACGTCACCTCGGGCGAGCTGGACGGCGTGGTGCTGGCCGCCGCGGGACTGTCCCGGCTGGGCAGGCTCGACGCGGTGAGCGAGTTCATCGACACCGACGCGGTACTGCCCGCCCCCGGCCAGGGGGCACTGGCCATCGAGTGCGCGGCCTCCCGGCCCGCGCTGGCCGCACAGCTCGCGGTGCTCGACGACCCGGCCACCCGGGCCGCCGTCACCGCCGAGCGTGCGCTGCTCGCCGCCCTTGAGGCCGGCTGCTCCGCCCCGGTGGGCGCGCTGGCCGAGCCGGAGACGGTGCGGGACGGCGAGCGGCGACTTACCGAGCTGCGTCTGCGCGGGGTCGTCGGCACGACCGACGGCCGCACGCTGATGCAGATGTCCGCCACCGGCCCCCTGCCGGCGTCCCGTGGGCAAGCGACCGCACTCGGCCGCGAGCTCGCCGAGGAGATGCTGGTCAAGGGCGCGGCCGGTCTGATGGGGGAGCGAGTACTTTGAGCCCCACAGCCATCCACAAGCCCGCCGCCGGGCACGTCACCTTCCTCGGTGCCGGGCCCGGTGATCCCGGGCTGCTGACCCTGCGCGCCGTCGAGGCCCTCGCCGACGCGGACGTGCTGGTCGCCGATCCGCAGGTGCTCGCCGTCGTGCGCCGGTATGCGCGCACGGCTGCCGAGACCCCTGAACTCGCAGCGTTGGACGCCCAGTTGGGCGGTGCCGCCGGGTACGTGACCAAGCTTGTCATGGCGTCCGCCGGCACCGGCAAGCGGGTGGTGCGTGCGGTGGCCGGCGACCCGGGCCTGGACGGCGGCGCGGCCGAGGAGATGCTGGCCTGCGCGCAGGCGGGCATCCCGTTCGAGGTCGTGCCGGGCGTGGCCACCGCGGTCGGCGTGCCGGCCTACGCGGGCGTGCCGATCGGCCGCGACGTGCGGTTCATAGACGCCGCGACCGCCGACGCGCGGTGCTGGGGCGAGGCCGGGGTCAGCGACGCGACGCTGGTGATGTCGACCACGCTGGAGACGGTGGCCGCCGCCTCCGCCGAGCTGGTCGCGGCCGGCCGCAAGCCGGACACCGCGCTGACCGTCACGGTGGCCGGCACCACCACCCGGCAGCGCAGCTGGAACGCCACGCTGGGCAGCATCGCCGCCGAGCTGAAGGCGACCAAGGCGCTGCCGTCCGCCGAGCCGGGCCAGCTGGCGATAGCCGTGGTCGGCGACCGCGTGCGGCGGCCGGCCGGGCGAGCTGTCGTGGTTCGAGACCAAGCCGCTGTTCGGCTGGCGGGTCCTGGTGCCGCGCACCAAGGAGCAGGCCGAGTCGCTCTCGGAGCAGCTGCGCTCCTACGGCGCCGTGCCGCACGAGGTGCCCACCATCGCGGTGGAGCCGCCGCGCACCCCGCAGCAGATGGAGCGCGCGGTCAAGGGCCTGGTCACCGGGCGCTACGAGTGGATCGCGTTCACCTCGGTCAACGCGGTCAAGGCGGTCCGGGAGAAGTTCGAGGAGTACGGGCTCGACGCGCGCGCGTTCGCCGGGATAAAGGTCGCGGCGGTGGGCGAGCAGACCGCCCAGGTCGCTGGTGGAGTTCGGCGTCAAGCCCGACCTGGTGCCGTCCGGCGAGCAGTCGGCGGCCGGGCTGCTGGAGGACTGGCCGCCCTACGACCCGGTGTTCGACCCGATCGACCGGGTGTTCCTGCCGCGGGCCGACATCGCCACCGAGACGCTGGTGGCCGGGCTGATCGAGCTGGGCTGGGAGGTGGACGACGTGACCGCCTACCGCACGGTGCGCGCCTCGCCGCCGCCGGCCGACACCCGGGAGGCGATCAAGGGCGGCGGGTTCGACGCCGTGCTGTTCACCTCCTCCTCCACGGTGCGCAACCTGGTCGGCATCGCCGGCAAGCCGCACAACGTCACCGTCATCGCCTGCATCGGCCCGGCCACCGCCAAGACGGCGGAGGAGCACGGGCTGCGGGTGGACGTGATGGCGCCCGAGCCGTCGGTGCACGCGCTGGCCGAGGCGCTCGCGCAGTTCGGCCGGGAGCGCCGCGCCGCCGCGATCGAGGCGGGCGACCCGGTGACCCGGCCCAGTGAACGTCGCCCAGGTTCCCGTAGGAGGGCCCGCGGATGAGCATCGTCGGCAACGGCAGCGGAAACGGTTCGCACTCCGTCCCTTCGGTGCGGCCGCGCAGGCTGCGCACCACCCCGGCGATGCGCCGGATGGTCGCCGAGACCCGGCTGCACCCGGCCGAGCTGATCCTGCCCGCGTTCGTGCGGGAGGGCATCGCGCAGCCGGTGCCGGTCTCCTCGATGCCGGGCGTGCTCCAGCACACCCGCGACACGCTGCGCAAGGCGGCCGCCGAGGCGGTGGCCGCCGGGGTGGGCGGGATCATGCTGTTCGGCGTGCCGCTGGTCAAGGACGCGACCGGCACCGCCGGCACCGACCCGGACGGCATCCTGCAGGTCGCCCTCCGGGACGTGAAGTCCGAGGTCGGCGACGAGCTGGTGGTCATGTCCGACCTGTGCCTGGACGAGTACACCGACCACGGGCACTGCGGCGTGCTGGACGCGGCCGGCCGGGTGGACAACGACGCGACGCTGGAGCGGTACGCGCGAGATGGCCGTGGTGCAGGCCGACGCGGGCGCCGACATGGTGGGCACCAGCGGCATGATGGACGGTCAGGTGCGGGTGGCCCGCGAGGCGTTGGACGCCGCCGGGCACCAGGACGTCTCGGTGCTGGCCTACACCGCCAAGTACGCCTCGGCGTTCTACGGCCCGTTCCGCGAGGCGGTGGCCTCCTCGCTGCGCGGCGACCGCAAGACCTACCAGCAGGACCCGGCCAACTTCCGTGAGTCGATGCGGGAGTTGGCGCTCGACCTGGCCGAGGGCGCGGACATGGTGATGGTCAAGCCGGCCCTGCCCTACCTGGACGTGCTGCGCGCGGTGGCCGACGCGGTGGACGTGCCGGTCGCCGCCTACCAGGTCTCCGGCGAGTACGCGATGGTCGAGGCCGCGGCGGCCAACGGCTGGATCGACCGGGACCGCACCATCATGGAGACCCTCACCGGCGTCCGCCGGGCCGGCGCCGGCATGGTGCTCACCTACTGGGCCACCGAGGTCGCCCAGCGGCTGCGCGCCGAGTTCTGACCCCGCGGGCGGACCGCGCTCACTCCCGCCACCCGCGGGTCGCCGCGGTCCGCCCGCGCCACAGCGCCTCGCCCGCCCCGCCCGGCTCCCAGCGCCGGCAGAACCGCTCCAGCCGGCCGCACCGCTCCACCATGACCGCCTGCCGCACCGGCCAGGGCGGCACGCCGGGTCCGTAGGCGGCGAAGAAGCGGGCCGCCGACGGCAGGTCGGCCGGGTGGTGGGTGCGCACGATCCACTCGCACCAGGCCAGGTCCTCGACCCGCTCGCCGCGGTGCGCCCACTCCCAGTCCACCACCGCGGTCACCGCGAAGCTCTCCGGGTCGAGCAGCAGGTTGTTCGGGCCGAAGTCGCCGTGCACCAGCACGCCCCCGCCCGGCCAGGGCACGGCGTGGATCCGGCGCAGCACCCGTCCGCAGGCGGTCAGCACCGCGTCGGCGTGTCCGGCGTCGATCAACTCCTGCGCGGGAGTGCCCGCGACGCGCCGGGTGGTGAGCGTGCCGCCGTCCGCGCCGAGCACTTCCGGAACCGGCAGCAGGCCGCGCAGCCGGGTCAGCACGGCGTGTTCGCGGGCGGCCCGCTCGCGCGCGTCGGGTCCGGCGTAGGTCTTGCGGACGGTCGCCTCGTCGCCGACCGTGTCGTTGGTGTAGCCGTGCGGCATCGGGCGCGGGGTGCCGGCGTCGGGCGGTGGGGGTGTCACGCGGCCGAGAATAGGACCGCGACCTGCTCGTACGGCCGAGAATGGCGGTTGTCGCCGCGGGTGCGGGTGGAGCGGGGCGCGAGGGCGGCGCCGGTCGGGACTCGAGTTCCGCTTGAGTCTTTCCGGTTCCTGACAACTCCGAGCGGGTGGACGGATTTGGCATATGCCGACTTGGGAGGCGGTGCGACGAGCCGGAGCACGACGGGCGCGCGCTGCGACACGCCGAGCGCTTGATGCGCTCCCTGTGCGCCCCCCATGCCCTGCGACACGCCGGAGCCGCCCTGCGCGGAGGGTGGAAAAGCCCTGGTCGAGAGCTGTTTTCGGTCAGTCATCGAGAAACGCTACCGACGAGTTGCCCAGTGCGGTATGGGCGTTCGGGACGGCCGGGCGGTGCCGCACGGACGGGTGCGGCGAAAGCGGAAGGTGTGGCGGGTGGTCGGAAAGCGCCGGTCGAAAGGGCGCAACAAGGGTGCGGACAGGGGCCATATCCGGTCACCGCGTTAACAGTCACGGTCAACTGCCCTTTAAAGTACGGGAGTTGTAACGGACGTTCGACCGCTTAGGCGCGTAACGGGCACAAGGGAGCGCACCCCGATGACGACCACGGCACATCCGCCCGCCGGGACCACCCTTGGCGCAGGCCGGCGGTGCGGTCGGTGCGGGTGCCTGCTGAGCGCCTACAACCGTGACGAGTTGTGCGCCGCCTGCACCCGCGCCGCGCTGCCGCCCGCCGAGGAGACGCCCCGCGTCCCGGTCCGGGTGTGGGCCGACCCCGAGGTCCGCGAGGCGCTGGCCGCCTGGAACTTCGGCCAGGTCAGCCGGCTGGTCCGGCAGCGCGGGTCGATCCGGCAGGAGGACGTCGCCCAACTCACCGGGCTGAGCCAGGGGTTCCTTTCCATGCTGGAGTCCGGCGCCCGCCGGCTGACCAGCATCGACCGCATCGTCGACTTCCTCGACGGCCTGTCGGTCCCCGCCGACCTGGTCCGGGTGCCGCGCCGCCGTCCGGTGCCGCGCACCGCGCCGGCGCCGCGCCCCGCCGTCGTCGGCGCCGCGTCCGCCACCGCGCCGTTCGCCTCCACCCCGGCCGGCCACGTCGGCCCGTCCGTGGACCGCCGCGCCGACCTCGCCGACGCGCCGTGGACCGCGGAGGCCGCGGTGCTCGCGCTGACCGACGCGACCGCCGGGCTCACCAGCGGCGCCCCCGGCAGCGCCGCCCGGCTGCCCGACCTGACCGCGTACGCCCACCAGTGGGCCACCGCCGAGCCGTACGCCGTGGCCCGCACCCAGCGCTCCGGCGCCGACATACCCGCCGACCTGCTCGACCAGTTGCAGGCCACCACCGACCTGCTGCGCCGGATGGACTCCGAGAACGGCGGCGGCAGCCTCGCCCCGGCCGGCACCGCCCATCTCGCGGTCGCCGTCGGCCTGTTGCGCGGCGGGCGCTACGACGAGCCGACCGGCCGCCGGCTGGCCGCCATCGCCGCGGACGCCGCCGGGCAGGCCGCCTGGTACCAGTTCGAGTGCGGCCGGCCCACCGCCGCGCCGCTGCGGCTGCTGTACGCCGCGCTGCGCGTCGCGCACGCCTCCGGGGACGCGCGGGCCGGGGCGCAGATCCTCGGCCACCTGGCGATCAGCGCCTTCCGGGCCTGCCGCCCGCTGGCCACCGTGGACGCCACCCGGGCCGCGCTGGAGCGCACCCGGTCCTACGACGCGCCCGGCCTGCACTCCATGCTGCTGGGCTGGGAGGCGCGCGGCCTGGCCAAGCTGGGCCGCGGCCGGGAGGCGATGCGCGTGCTGGGCACCGCCGCCGAACTGTGCGGGCGCGGCCCGGGCGCCGACGAGCCGGAGTGGCTGACCTGCCTGGGCCAGGGCGAGATCCACAGCCAGGCCGGCTGCTGCCACCTCGACCTCGGCGACTACCGCCAGGCCGCCCAACTGCTCGACCTGGCCGCCGAAACCCTCCGCCCCGACCAGGTGCGCTCCCGCGGCCTGGCGCTGGCCCGGGCCGCCGCGGCCCGCCTGCGGCTCGGCGACCCCTCCGGCGCCTACGAGACCGGGCAGCGCGCCGCCGAGATAGCCGCCCGCATCCGCTCGGCCTGCCTGGACGAGCAGATCCGCTTCCTGTCCGACGCGATGCCGGGCCTGGTCGCCTCCGGCCTGTGAGGCCGCCGGGCCGCGGCGGCACGGGACGCGTCGTCGCGGTTCGGTACGGTCGCCGGAGGAGGCGTTCGAGGGGGAGCCATGTCGTGGACCGCGGTGGACGACTACTTCAACGGGCACCTGGTCGGTGACGACCCGGTGCTGGCCGCGGCCCTCGCGGACAGCGCGGCGGCCGGACTGCCGGCGCACCACGTCGCCCCCAACCAGGGCAAGCTGCTCCATCTGCTGGCCCGGATCCGCGGCGCGCGCCGCATCCTGGAGATCGGCACGCTCGGCGGCTACAGCACGATCTGGCTGGCCCGCGCGCTGCCGTCCGGCGGCCGGCTGGTCACGCTGGAGGCCGACGCACGCCACGCCGAGGTGGCCCGCGGCAACCTGCGCCGGGCCACGCTGGACGGCGTCGTCGAGCTGCGCACCGGGCCGGCGCTGCGGACGCTGCCCGAACTCGCCGCCACCGAGGACCCGTTCGACCTGGTGTTCATCGACGCCGACAAGCCGGCCAACCCCGACTACCTCGCCTGGTCGCTGCGGCTGACCCGGCCCGGCAGCGTCATCATCGGCGACAACGTGGTGCGCGAGGGCAAGGTCGTCGAACCGGTCCACCCCGACCCGCGGGTCCAGGGGGTGCGCCGCTTCACCGAACTGGTCGCCGAGCACCCCGCGTTGGAGGCGACCGCGCTGCAGACCGTCGGCGCCAAGGGCTGGGACGGCTTCGTCCTCGCCCTGGTGACCGGCGACGCCGCTACCGCGTGACGCCCTCCAGCCGGCCCGCGACGTAGCCGGCCAGCGCCTGCGGCGGCGCGGCGCCGAAGCGCTCCGCCGCCCGCGTCCCCACCTCGTCGAGCAGGGCCAGCGTCGCGCGGGCCGCGGTGCGCAGCGCGGCGGGATCCAGCCCGGCGACGGTGGCGGCGATGCCGGGCGGCAGGTCGGCCGGGTCGTGGTCGAGCACCTGGGAGAGCCCGAAGACCGGGTAGCGCGCGCCCCGCAGCGCCGCCCACAGCGCCCAGACCCGGTCGCGCGCCTCCTGCAGCCGGGCGTGCGCCTCCCACAGCGAGCCGCGGTCCAGGTACTTCGCCAGATCGGCCAGCGCCACCAGCCCCAGGAACGCCCACTCGCGCACCTTCGCGCCGTCCACCACGTCCGCGGCCGGGGTGAACTCCGCGGCCAGATCGCCCTCCCGGTCGAAGAGCACCACCTCGTCCGGTGCCCGGCCGGGCCGCCCGGAACCCGTCATCACCACCAGGTCGAGCTGCACGCCGTCGGTGAACTGCACGAACAGCCGCCGCATCGGCCGGCTGCCCGGCCAGTGCTGGTTCAACGTGGCGATCCGCGGGCCGAGTTCCAGCGCCGCGATCCGCTCGCACACCGCGTCCACCAGCTCGTCGCGCACCCCGATCCCGGCGTCCACGTCGGAGAGCCGGTCCCCGGCGCCGCGCGCCAGCGAGCAGGACAGCGCCAGCCACCGCGCGTCCCGGTCGGCCCGGCAGAACTCCAGCAGCCCGGCCAGCACCCTGCGCTGCCCGCTCAACTCCTCGTCCAGCCCGGCCACCCACGCCGTCCCGTCGACCATGCCGTCCGCTCCCTCCGCCGTGCCGCGTCGTGCCGGCCATGCTTCCCCAGCGCCGCGCCGAATCCCAGGGGTGCCGGTGGCCGGGCGACCGTGATTGGCTCGACCCCGCGGGGGCGGAGAGGAGCGGTTCGGTGACGAGTTGGCTTGGTGTGGCGTTGCTGCCGCGCGCGGATCACCTGCGGGCGGCGATCGGGGTGCAACGCGAGGTCGGCGGCGACCGGCCGCTCACCCCCGAGTTGCGGATCGGCGGCAACCTGCCGCACGTCACCGTCGCACAGGGGCCGTTCACCGACAGCCTGCTGCCGGAGCGGGAGTTGGCGGCGGTGGCCGGCGCGGCCGGGCTGCCGGCCGAGATCGCGCTGGCCTGCCGCGGGATCATCCACCGGCCCGGCGGCTGGGTGTTCCTCGCCCTGCAGCGGACCCCGGTGCTGGAGAAGCTGCAGGCGGCCGTCCTCGACACGCTCGCCCCGCACCTGGACCGCGAGGCGATCGCCGCCTCGCCGCACACCGCGGACCTCACCGACGCCGAACGGGCCGCGTTCCACCGCTACGGATACCGCTACACCGGCGACGCCTACGCGCCGCACATCACCCTCGGCCGCACCGAGGAGGAGGCCGCGCGCGAGGCGGTGCGCACCGCGCCGGAGCGCACGGTGCTCGCCGGCACCTGGGTCTTCGACCGGCTGAGCCTGTACGCGATGGGGGACAGCGGCGCGCACGCGCACACCCTCGCCGAACTCCCGCTGGACCGCGCGTGACCGGCCGGCTGCTCGACGTCGCCGGCGAGGCGGTGGACGCCGGGACGCGCTGGCTCGGCGCGGCCGGCGAGGAGTGGGCGGTGACCCGGTTCAAGGAGTCGGGCGAGGAGGTCACCGACGCCGACGTGGAGGTCGAGCGCCGGGTGGGCGAGGTGCTGCGCCGCCGGACCCCCGGCCTGCCGATCGTCGGCGAGGAGAGCTTCACGGGCGGCGGTCTGCCCGCGCGCTGCTGGGTGCTCGACCCGATCGACGGCACGATGAACTTCACCCGCGGCGGCCCGATGCACGCCCTCTCGCTCGCCCTCGTCGAGGACGGCCGGCCGGTCCTCGGCGTCGTCCACGCCCCGGCGCTCGGCCGCCGCTGGACCTCCGAGCCGGCCGGGAACCCGTCCGGGGAGCAGGAGTTGGGCCGCGCGCTGGTCGCGGTCACCGGCATGGGCGGCGGCCGGCAGCCCTACGCCGCCGCCCTGGTGGCCCGGCTGCACGAGGACGCGTACCGCATCCGGATGCACGGCGCGATGAGCCTGGACCTGATCGCCGTCGCCGACGGCTGGGTCGACGGCTGCCTGTGCGTCGGCGCGAAGCCGTGGGACGTGGCCGGCGGCGCCGCGATCGCCCTGGCCCGCGGGCTGGCCGTCCTGGGCGCCGGCGGCCGGGAGTTCACCTTCGACTCCCCGGTGCTCGCCGCCGGACACCCCGCCCTGGCACGGGAGTTGATCGCGGTGTGGGAGTCGATGGCCTAGCACCCGGTCGCCCGCGCGGCGGCCGGCTGGATCACCCGGACGAGCTAGCCCCGACCGCGGTCCCGGGTTGACGCCCCGGCGGGCCGGCCGCCGCCCGGGTGAACCGTCAACCCCCGCTGCCGTACGTGAGGTTCTGGCACGGGTCCTCGGCCGCGGTGCGCGCGTTGGCCGTGGCGGACGACGGCAGCGCGGTGGCGGTGCTCGTGGCCGGCGGCGGGGCGGCGGCGTAGTCGGAACCGAGTACCACGAGCAGGCCCGGTGCGCCGGCGGCCGACAGCCGGGCGCCGGGGAAGAGCCGGGCCAGCGCGGTCGCCGCCGCGCTCTGCCCGGGCCCGTACTGCACGAGCGTGGTCGTGTACGTCTGGGAGGCGGCCGTCGCGGTGCGGATCACTGCGAAGTCGTCGCCCCGCAGCGTCCCGGCGGCCCGGGCGGCCAGCCCCGGCACGCTGGTGCCGTTGTAGACCGACACCGCCGCGCCCGAGCCGTCGACCGCGGTGGGCGAGGCCGTGGGGGTGGCCGAGGCGGTGGCGTGGCCGCCGGCGTTGGCGCCGGACAGCGTGCGGTCGGCCTTCAGCGCGGCCCACAGGTTGTCGACGTCCGGGTGGACCAGGGCGATCTTCTCGCCCGCGTAGCGCCACGGCGCGGTGATGAACTGGATGTTCTTCAGGTCGATGCCCTTGATCGACATCGCGAACGACATCAGCTTGGCGGCCGAGTCCAGCCCCGGGTCCACGGTCAGCGACTTGGTGGCCGCGTCGGCCAGCGGCAGCAGCGTCGTGACGTTGAACCCCTGGCCCTGCACCTTCTTGATCATGGCGGCGATGAACGCCTGCTGGCGCTGGGTGCGTCCGATGTCCGAGCCGTCGCCGATCCCGTGCCGCAGCCGCACGTAGTCCAGCGCCTTCGTGCCGGAGACGGTCTGGAGCCCCTTGGCGAACACCAGCGTGCCGCGCCGGCCCAGGTTGGGGTTGACGTCGCCCTGGTAGACGTCCTGCGGCACGCACACCTGTACCCCGTGCACGGCGTCCGTCATCGCGGCGAAGCCGGCGAAGTCCACCACGACCGTGTGGTCCACCCGCAGCCCGGTCAGCGCCTCCACGGTGTTCTGCGTGCAGGCCGGGTTGCCCTTGACCGTCTCGCCCATGGAGAAGGCCGCGTTGAACGGCACGTCGTACTGCGTCGGCGACCACGTGCCGTCCGGCAGCAGGCACGGCGGGATCGTCACCAGCGAGTCACGGGGTATGGAGACGCCCAGCGCGTGCCGGTGGTCGGCGAAGACGTGCAGCAGGATCGCGGTGTCGGAGCGGCCCACGTCTCCGGTGCCGCCGGCGAAGTCCCGGTTGCTGCCGGACCGCGAGTCCGAGCCGAGGAGCAGCACGTTCTCGCCGGCCAGGCTCGCCGGCGGGCGGTTCTTGCTCTCGCCGTTCGCGTCGAACGTGGAGATGTTGCCGTTGAGCTTGATCCAGATCGCGCCGACCGCCGACACCAGCAGGATCGCGACCGAGACGGCTAACGCGGCGATGAACCGCCCGCGCGAGCGCCGGCCGCGCCCGCCGGGTTCGGGGTCGCGGCCTCTCGACTCCCGTGCGGATGACCCGCGTTCCCGCTCGGACCGGCCCCCGCGGTCCGCCTGCCGCCCGATCCTTGTCCCGTCCCGCGCACCGGGCCGGGACGCGCGCGCGGGGGCAGGACCCCCGCGGCTCCCTGATGTCATCTCGCACCATTCGTTCCGAACGACTTCCGCAGGTCAAGACGCGCCCTGCCGGGATCCGGTTGCCCGCGACCCCGTCAAGACGGGACTTTTCCGGACAGTACCGGAGTGGCGTGCGCCGCCCGGCGCGGCAGCAGCAGCGGGGTGGCCAGCAGCAGCGCGCCGGCCGCCGCGATGGCGGCGCGCGGTCCGGTGACGGCGGCGAGCAGTCCCCAACCGGCGGTCAGCGCCGCGATGGTGACGCTGCTGGTGACCGACCACGCCGACAGCGTACGGGTGACCAGGTCGGCGGCGGTGTGTTCCAGCCGGTAGGTGGCGAACACCGGATTGAACACCCCCATGCAGGTGATCAGCCCGAACTCGACCGCCATCACCAGCAGCAGCCCCCACCCACCGGGCTCCACGAACGCCAGCCCCACCGGCCAGCAGGCCCGCAGCGTGCCGCCGGTCCGCAGCACCCGGTCCGCCCCGAACCGCCGCACCAGCGGCCCGGCGAGCCGCGAGCCGGCCAGCCCGCCCAGGCACGGCACCCCGAACGCCAGCCCGTAGCGCAGCGGCGAGTAGCCCAGGTCGCGCAGGAGCAGCACCGCCAGCAGCGGGGAGGCCGCCATGATCAGCCCGTTCACCAGCACGGTGTTGAGGAACAGCGGCCGCAGCCGCGCGTCGCCCAGGATGTGCCGCCAGCCCGCCGCCAGGTCGGCCGCGCGCACCCGCCGCACCGGCCGGGCCGGCGGATGCGGCTCCCGGCCGCCGATCGCGCGGATGCCCAGCGCGGACAGCAGGTAGCTGGCCGCGTCCGCCACCACCGTCGTCAACGGCCCGAACAGCCCGATCGCCGCGCCGCCGAGCGGCGGGCCGAGCGCGGTCGCCGTCCAGGAGGTCGCCGCGAAGCGGCCGTTGGCCCTCAGCAGGTCGTCCGGTCCGACCAGCGCCCGCAGGCAGCCGCCGCTCGCCGCGCCGAACACGATGCCCGCCGCCCGCACCAGCACGGCGACCACCACGAGTTGGCCGAAGCCGAGCACCCCGAGCGCGTAGCCGGCCGGCACCGACAGCAGCGCGGCGCACCGCAGCACGTCCATGGCGATCATCACCGGCCGCTTGCGGTGGAACTCCACCCACGGCCCCAGCGGCACCGCGAGCAGCGCGCCGGCCGCCAGTCCCGCCGCGGACAGCACGGCCACCTGCGTCGTGCCGCTGTGCAGCACCAGGACCGCCACCAGCGCGAACGCGTCCAGCGCCAGCCAGGTGCCGACCGTGCTCACCGCGAACGCCGCCCACAGCCAGCCGAACTCCCGCCCCAACGACCGCCTGCCGCCCACCGCGACCTCCTCCACCGGACAAGCGCCCGCCGCGCACTCGGATCCAACCCCGCCCGCGGGCCCGCGGCAAACCGCCGTCCTCGCGACGGGTCACGCGGCGGCGGCCGCCGCGGCGGTCACGGGCCGAGCCGGACCGGGCCGTCGTCGACGGGTGCCCGGCGCGACGGAGCGGTTGCATCGCATCGTGTCACGCTCTAAGCTCGTAAAGACCGTGACAAGGAGGTGGGCCGATGTCGGTGTACTCGGTCTGGGATTTCCACTATCCGGCGGACAGCGTCGAGCGCGGGCTGGCCGTGGCGGAGGCCATCTGGACGGACATGGTCGACTACGACGGCTACCTGAGCCACGAGATCGTCCGGGACCTGGATGATCCCGGCCATCTCATGGTGATCAGCCGGTGGAGCAGCCGGGAGCGCGCGGACGCCGTGCTGGCCGAGTACGCCGGCCATCCGCACGCGCGGGAGGCGGACCGGCTGGTCGACCGGCCGCGGCGCCGGTTCCTCGCCGAGGTCCCCGCGCGGCCGGGCGCGGCGTGACGGGTCCGCCGGATCCGGTGCTGGTGCGGCTGGCCAACCTGGGGCTGCCGAGACGGCCCGCCGGCGCGCGCGAACTCCTGGTGGAGGAGGCCCTGCCCGACGCGGACACCGCGGCCCGGCAGTTGAGCGGCCTGGTCGACGCCGCCGTCGGTGACGCCGACCTGCCGGGCCTGCGCGAACTGCACGGGTTCGCACGGCGGTTCGCGCGCTGCGTGGTCGCCGACGAGCCGGCCCCCGACCCGGCCGGGATCAACGCGTGGGCGCGCGAGAGCCGCGGGTTCCCGCAACTGTGCCACGACGTCCCGGGCGGCTGGCGGTCACCGATGACGTGGCTGCCGGCCACCCCGGTCGCCGATCTCGCCCGCCTGCTCGTCGCGGAGATCGGCGAACTCGACCCCGCCCGCCTCAAGCTCTGCGCCCGCGCCGAGTGCGACCTGGTCTTCTACGACCGCACCCGCTCCCGCACCCAGCGCTGGCACGCCGAGAACCCCTGCGGCTGGCGAGCCCGCCAGGCCCGCCACCGCAAGGTCTGACGGCCCCGGCGACCGATCCGCCCGCGCTGCGACCGCCCCCGGCACCGCTCCGGCGTCCCCGCGGTCCCGTCGCGCCACGGCCGCCGCCCCACCGCCCGCGCGGTCGACGGCGCCCGCCTGGTCCTCCTCCCCGGCGTCGGCCACGACCTGCCCGCCGCCCTGTGGCCGGACATCGCCCGCGCGGTGGGCGAGTTGGCCGCGTCGGCCCGCGCCCTGCACCGACCCGACGACGCCCGCCCACCGCAGACGAGGAAGCCGGCATGACCCTTCTGGGAACCCTGCTGAGGAACAGGCGCGCCGGCGAGGCGGGCCTCGCCTGGAACCTCCCGGCCCTCGCCGGACCGGACGAACTCGTCCTGCGCGGCGCCGACTTCGCGCCCGGCGGCGTGCTGCCCACCGTCCACGCCGGGCGGCGGGCCGGCGGCGGGAACGTCTCGCCGGCGCTGTCGTGGACCGGTGTGCCCCCGGGCACGGCCCAACTCCTGCTGGTGGTCGAGGACGTCGACGCTCCCACCCGCCGCCCGTTCGTCCACTGCGTCGCGCTGCTGGAACCCGGACTCGGCGCGCTGGCCGCCGGCGCGTTGAACACGGACGGCACCGCGCCGGGCGTGCGGTTGCTGCGCTCCGGCATGGGACGCGGCTACCTCGGCCCAGAGCCGATCAGGGGCCACGGCGTGCACCGGTACGTCTTCCAACTCTTCGCGCTGCCCGCCGCCGTCACGTCGGCCGGGGGCGGAGCCGGCCTGGACACGGCCAAGCCCCGCGCCGTCCTCGCCGCGGCGAGCGGCCCCGCACTGGCCCGCGGCCGCCTCGACGGCCACTACTCGCGCTGACGCGCCCCCCAGCGCGTCCCCCGGCACGCGGCCCGTCAGCCGAACATGCCCACCTCGTAGTCGCCGGCCGGCTGCTGGACGATGACGTTGACCCGGTTGAAGGCGTTGATGAGGGCGATGAGCGTGACGAGGGCGGCGAGTTGGGACTCGTCGTAGTGCTTGGCGGCGTTCGCCCAGACCTCGTCCGGGACGCCGCCGGCCGCGTCGGCGATGCGGGTGGCGTGCTCGGTCAGTTCGAGGGCGGCGCGCTCGGCCTCGGTGAAGACCTTGGCCTCGCGCCAGGCGGCGACCAGGTGGAGGCGCTGCGCGGTCTCGCCGGCGTGCGTGGCGTCCTTGGTGTGCATGTCGGTGCAGAAGGCGCAGCCGTTGATCTGGCTGGCCCGCAGGGTGACCAGGTTCTGCGTCGCTGCCGGCAGCGTCGAGGCCGAGATCGCCTTGCCCGCCGAGGTCAGGTGCCCGAGGATCTTCATCGCGTCGGGGTTGCCGAACAGGTTCAGTCGCGCGTCCATGATGTGCTCCTTCTCCGTTGTGCCGGGTACACCCCTGTGACGGTTCAGCGCGGCGGGATGTGACACGCGGGCCCCGGGCGGTTCCGCGTCACCACCGGCGGCGAGCGGCGCAGCGTGCGGAAGCCGGCGTCGGTCAGGGTGGCCAGCGTCTGCTGGGCCGCGGTGCGGCGGTAGGCGTGGCGGGACCACGCCTCGCAGGTCCTCGCGCTCGTGGAGGGCGGAGCGCCCGCGGGGTGAACGCGGTCGTCGGGGGACGCCGCGGCGGTCCGGGTGGCCTTCGGGGGATGCCCGTGACGCGGGGCGTCGGGGGGCGTTGAGCAGGCCATGATGAGGAAGACGATGGTCACGGTCATGTTCACCGCGGTGCTGGCGGCGGCGGCTCCGCAGGCGTTGGCGGCCGATGGCTACTTCAGTTACGTGTACGACGTCGGCGGCGAGCGGCAGGAGGGCATGGTGGTCGATCCGCCGAACGGGCTCTGCATCACGCTTCCGGAGGTCGCCGACCCCGGCAGCGAGCCGGCGTTCAGCCCGAGCAACTTCACGGACGCGCCGGCCACGGTCTTCACCGGGACGCACTGCGACGGTGACAGGTTCACCCTGCGGGCGGAGGGCGGCCACGCTTCGGACCGCCTCAAGCTGCGCTCGGTCCGCTTCCTCTGACGCGCCGAAGCGTCAACACCCGGTCGGCGGCACGGGCACCGGACGCGTCGCCGCCGGGTTCGGCCCGGTCCCCGGCCGGCCCGGTCAAGCCGCCCGCTCGGCCCTCCAGCCGGTCTCGGCGGCCCATCGTTCGGCCGCTCGCATCAGTACGTCCGTGGCGGGGGCCTTGATCTGCCCGTAGTCCGACAGGTCCGGCACGCTGAGGGCCAGCCGCTGTTTGAACGCCCCCCACGCCCGGCGGGCGGCCTCGTCCGCGCGCAGGTAGTCCCGGAACAGCAGCGCGAAGCGGGCGTTGGGTCCGGCGGCCTCGCACAGGTGAACGTTGCACGAGCGCGCACCGACCGGCGGCGCGAAGACGAGTTTGCGGCACTGCCGGCCACCGGAGACCTCGACGCGGTTCCACGGCTCCGGGCGGCACCGGAAACCGATCGCTGCGAGCAGCGGCACATCCCGCGCCGCGTCGATCGACGTCATCCGCACCTGCACATCGACGCAGTCCTTGGCCGGCAGGCCCGGCACCGAGGTGGATCCCACGTGGTCGACCCCGGACGCCAGGTCGCCCAGTGCGTCTCGCAACACCCGGGCAAGCCGCTCGAACTCCGCCGGCCACTGAGGCCGGTAGGCGACCACGGCGACCGGCCCGCGCTCATCGGGAAACGGCATACCGCCGCACGCTACAGCCTCAACTGCGAGGAGCCCGACTCCCGTTGTCGACCGCCACCCGTGCCGCGCGTCGAGCGCGGTCCGCCCGGCCGCCGTCAGGGCGTCAGCACCAGCCTCCCTCGCAGACCGCCCGCCTCCAGCCGGCGGTGGGCGTCGGCGGCTTCGGCGAGCGGCAGCGTGTCGGCGACGCGGGGGGTGAGCCGGCCGTGGTCGGCGAGGGCGGAGAGCCGGGCGAGGACGTCGGCGTCGGCGGCGATCCACTGCGCGGACACGGTGATGCCGCGCAGCCCGGCGGGCGCGGCGCCGGCGACGACGGAGACGAAGCGGCCGCGGTTGCGGACGGCGCCGAGGGCGGGCACGCCGAGCACGGCGGCGTCCAGCGCGGCGTCGGCGCCGCCGGGGACCAGGGCGCGGACGGCTTCGGCCGGATCGGCGGTGCGCGGGACGAACCAGCGTGCTCCGGCGGCGCGGACGAAGGGTTCGTCGTCGGCCCCGGCGCAGGCCACCACCCGGAGCCCGCGCTCGGCGGCCAACTCCACCGCGTAGCCGCCCACCGCGCCCGCCGCGCCGGTCACCAGCAAGGTCGCGCCGGGCGGGAGGTCGAGCAGGTCGAGGGCCTGCAGCGCGGTGAGCCCGTTGAGCGGCAGGGTTGCGGCCTCGGCGGCGGTGAGCCGGGCGGGGGCCGGCGCGAGCGCGGCGGCGTCCAGCACGACGAGTTCGGCGTGGGTGCCGAGCGAGAGGTCGAGCCGGTCGCGTACCCCGATCACCCGGTCGCCGCGGGCGAACTCCGTTACGCCGGGGCCGAGTTCGTCGACGCGGCCGGCGACGTCCCAGCCGATGCCGATGACCGGTCGCGGTGCCATGAGTCCCGCCGCGAGGAGTGCTCCGGAACGGGTGGCCGCGTCGACCGGGTTGACGGCGGCGGCCTCGACGCGAACGCGTACCTGTCCGGGGCCCGTTGGGGGCGGCGGCACGTCCACGATCTCCAGGGCCTCCGGTCCGCCCGGGGTCCGGACCACGACTGCGCGCACGGCTGACTCCTTCTGTTGCGAAAGCTCGTTGAACTCCTTCGACCCTACGGAGAGCTACTCTCCATGAGGAAGAGGGCACTTCAACGTGCCCAGGGAACCGGAAGGAGAGCCATGACGACCCCGGCCGACCCGCGCGCCGCCTACGACGCCTACCTCGCGCAGTGCCCGGCGCGGCAGTTGCTGGACCGGATCGGCGACAAGTGGGTGAGCCTGATCGTCAACGCGCTCGCCGACGGCCCGCAGCGCTACACCGACCTGTCGCGGCGGCTGGTGAGCGTCAGCCAGAAGATGCTCACCCAGACCCTGCGCAACCTCGAACGGGACGGTCTGCTCACCCGGACGGTGACGCCGTCGGTGCCGGTGCGGGTGGACTACGCGCTGACGCCGCTCGGCGAGAGCCTTCTGCCGCTGATGCGGGCGATCAAGGCGTGGGCGGAGCAGAACATGGACGAGGTGCTGGCCGCCCGGGCCGGCTACGACGCCGACCGCCCGGAGAGCGCCGGGCGTTGAACCGCCCCCTCACGCCCCGGCGTTCACATGTCTCCAACGCGAGCCGGTGCCGATTTGTTCCCGTTTGGCATGTGATCTTTCCCGCCCCGGCCACGCCTTCTTCTCGTCATCGTCGCGACCCCATACTCCGAGGTCGGGGGCGGCGAACCGCGTGACAGGAAGGTCCCCATCATGAACCCGGAGAAGACCACCGCGGCGGCCGCGGGCACCTGGAGACTCGGGGACCGGGAGGTCAACCGCCTCGGCTTCGGCGCGATGCGCCTGACCGGCAACGGCATGCGGGGCAACTCCGACGGCCCCCCGATGGACCGCGACCGGGCGATCGCTCTGCTGCGCCGCGCCGTCGAGCTGGGCGTGAACCACATCGACACCGCCGCGTTCTACTTCTCCGCGACGCGTTCCGCCAACGAGCTGATCAACCGGGCGCTGGCGCCCTACCCGGACGACCTGGTCATCGTCACGAAGGTCGGGCCGGGACGGGACCCGTCGGGCGAGTGGCTGCCGCCGGCCACGCCCGGGCAGCTGCGCGGCCAGGTCGAGGAGAACCTGCGCCAACTCGGCCGCGACCACCTCGACGTGGTCAACCTGCGCAGGATGGATCAGGTCTCCATCGCCGAACACTTCGGCGCGCTGGCCGAGTTGCGCGACGCCGGCCTCATCCGTCACCTGGGCGTCTCCAGCGTCCGGCCCGAGCACCTCGCCGAGGCCCAGGCCATCGCGCCGGTGGTCTGCGTGCAGAACTGGTACGGCCTGGACCGCCGCCTCGCCGACGACAACGGCCTGCTGGACCGCTGCGGCGAGCAGGGCGTCGCGTTCGTGCCGTACTTCGCGATCGCCGGCGGGCGGCGCGAGGCGGGTGCCGGCGACACGCACGACGACGAGGTGCTCGCCGTCGCGCGCGACCACGGCGTCACGCCCGCGCAGGTCCGCCTGGCCTGGACCCTGCACCGCGGACCGCACGTGCTGGCCATCCCCGGCACCGGCGACCCCGGCCACCTGGCCGACAACGTCGCCGCCGGCGCGCTGCGGCTCGCGCCGGACGAACTGGCCCGCCTCGGATCCCGCCACGGCGCCGGAGCGTGAGCCGGGCCCCCGCGGCCGCGTTGGACGTCACCGCGCCGCTCGCCTAGCGTTCGGCGCATGACGGAGCGACGTGCGATCCTCAGCGGTTCGACGTTCGAGGAGCAGATCGGGTACGCCCGGGCGGTGGTCGACGGGGACTGGGTGCACGTGTCCGGGACGACCGGGTTCGACTACGCCACGATGACGATCTCCGACGACGTGGTGGAGCAGGCCGAGCAGTGCCTGCGCAACATCACGGCCGCCCTCGCCGAGGCGGAGTGCACCCTCGCGGACGTGGTGCGCGTGCGCTACCTCCTGCCCGACCGCGAGGACTTCGAGCCCTGCTGGCCCGCCCTGCGCCGCGCCTTCGGCGAGATCCGGCCGGCCGCCACCATGCTCGTCTGCGGCCTCGCCGACCCCCGCATGAAGATCGAGATCGAGACCTACGCCCGCCGCCCCACCGCGTAGCCCGAACCGCGCGGCCCGCCCGGCGCCCGGTCGCTTGCGTGGCGGCCCGTGCGGAGTCCGCGGCGGTGATGCCGGTCGCGCCCCGCGGCGGGAGGTCGCGGCGTGCAGGTGGCCTGTTCGAGTGGTTGGCCCGCGACGCGGCCGGAGCGCCGGGTCCGGTGACCGGTCGACGCATACCGTGAAGGTGCGAAGACGGCGGTACGCGGTCGACACAGTGGAGGCAGGTCATGAGCGCGGACACCAACGTCGCCACCATCAGGTCGGTCTACGACGCGTTCGGACGCGGCGATGTGCGGAGCATCCTGAATGTGCTGAGCGACGACGTGGACTGGGCGACGGAGGCGGCGTCCACGGCCGTGCCGTGGTACGGCGCGCGCTCGGGCAAGTCCGAGGTGAGCGCCTTCTTCGAGCAGTTCGGCTCGGCCATGGAGGTCGACGAGTTCACTCCGGTGGCCTTCGCCGCGAACGAGGCGGACGTCATGACCGTGGTGCGGCTGCGGGCTCGCCACCGGGCCAGCGGCCGGAGTGTGGCCATGCACCTGCACCATTGGTTCACCTTCCGGGACGGCCTGATCACCCACCACCGCGCGACCGAGGACACGGCCCAGGTCGAGCCGCTCTTCCGGGCCTGAGACGGTTCGGAACGAAAGGGCCGTCGATCCAGGACCTCCGGCCTCCCCGACCTCACGAGTTCGGAGTGCCGACGTCGGCTACCGGGCGGAGTCCCCGTCCCCGTCGGCTTTCAGCCAGACGCGTAACGGGCCCAGCGGGGCGAAGCCGTGGTGGAGGGCGGTGGTCAGGTCGGGGCCGTGTTCGTAGCCGAGGAGGGGGAGGGTGGGGAAGAGGCAGCGGGCCGCGTCGAGGATGACGGGCCAGGCCGCGTCGGGGCCGCCGTCGGAGGCGAAGACGTTGGAGATGCCGAGCGCGTGGGCGCCGCGGGTGACCACCGCGCCGGCGGCCACCCCGCCGTCGGGGAGGTGGCCGGCGAGTACCAACGTGGCCGGGTCGTCGAGGAGTTCGGGCCGGAAGAGGTCCGCGTGGCCGGCGCCGTCGTCCCAGGCGGTCGCCCAGGCGCGCAGGGTGGCCGGATCGCGCACCACGCTCCAGGCGAGCGGGGACGCGGGAGCCGGCGCGCTCGCCGGGCGGTGGATCCACTGCGCCTCGAACAGCACCTGGAAGCCGGCGTGCGTCAGGTCGAGGTCCGCGAAGCTGTCCTTGACGCAGGCGCCGGACGCGCCGGTGTCGATCCGGGCCAGCAGCGAGGCGGCCTCCGCCCCGGGCACCAGGGTCACCGCGTCGGGGTAGAGCGGCGGCGTGCGGGCCGCGGCGGCCCACGCCTGCGGCCCGAACTCGCCCGACACGCCGTGCGTGCGGCTCATCGACGCGCACCACTCGGCGTTGGTGCGGGCGGCGGACCGGACCAGGAACTGCTTCGGCGCTGTCACGACTGCGGATACTGGCCGCCGCCATCCGGTCCGTCGAGGGGTTTTTCCGTCGCCCGACGCCGCGGATCCCACCCGGGCCGGGCGGGGTGGCCCCGGCCCGGGTAGGGTCGGACCGTGTCCGAGCTGATGCCGCTGCACGCCGGCCATGCTCCGGCGGTGCTGGCCTTCGAGTTGACGAACCGCGCCTACTTCGCCGCGTCGGTCTCCGACCGCGGGGACGCGTTCTACGCGCGGTTCACCGAACTGTTCGACACCCTGCTCGCCGAGCAGAAGGCCGGCGTCGGCGCCTTCTACGCGCTCGTCGCCGAGGACGGTTCGGTTCTGGGCCGGTTCAACCTGTACGACCTCGCGGACGGCACCGCCGTCCTGGGCTACCGGGTCGCGCGGCACGTCGCCGGCCGCGGCGTGGCCACCGAGAACGTGCGGGAGCTGTGCCGGCTGGCGGCGGAGCGGCACGGCGTGCGCACGCTGCGGGCGGCCGCCTCCCACGACAACGCCGCGTCCCGGAAGGTGCTGGTCAAGGCCGGTTTCGCCGAGGTCGGCCCGGCGGACCCCGCCCACCTCGGCGGCAAACAGGGCACCTGGTACCAGCGCGACCTGGCCCTGAGGCCGTAGACCGCGCCGCCCCCACGACGGCGTCGCACGCGGCCATCCCACGCAGCCGTCCCACGCGGGCGTCCACCGTGCGTGTCCCACGCGGGCGTCGCACGTGGCCATCCCACGCGGGCGTCCACCGTGCGTGTCCCACGCGGGCGTTGCACGCGGCCGTCCCACACGCCCCTCCCACGCAGGCGTCCACCACGCCCGCCCCACCCCGCCCTCCCCCCACGCCGCGGCTCCGATGTCACAAACCGGGACCCCCGCGGTGTCTACCTGTCGGACGGCATTCCGGGAGGGCGGAGCCGGCTTACCGAGGGAAGGAGAGGCCGGATGGATCTCGCTGCGTGGATCGTCACCGGAGTGCTGGCGGCGGTGGCGTTGGTCGGTGGATTGACCAAGACCTTCGTGAGCAAGGAGAGGCTGGCCGAGCAGCACGGCGGGGAGTGGACCGCGCGGGTCGGGGGCGGTTTCGTCAAGGCGCTCGGGGTGCTCGAACTGCTGGCGGCGGTGGGTCTGATCCTGCCGGCCGTGCTGGACATCGCGCCGGTCATGGTGCCGGTGACCGCCGTCTGCTGGGCGTTGCTGATGGTCGGGGCGATGGTCACGCATGGCCGGCTGGGCCAGTACCGGTTCGTGTCGCTGAACGTGGTCTACTTCGCGCTCGCCGTCTTCGTCGCGTGGAGCCGCTTCGGCCCCGAGCGGTTCACCGGCTGACCGGGCGGCGGGATCGCGTGGTCAGGCGGTCAGTTCCGTCTGGGCCGGCGCCGCGGTGAAGGGGGCGTGGCGGATGAACCACTCGGTGGAGAAGAGCCGTCGGCGGGCGTCCGGCGGGAGGTCGGCGATCACCCCGGGCAGGGCACCGCGTTCCACCTCGGAGCGGTGGGCCAGTACCGCGGCGACCTTCCGGTCCAGCCACGGGCCGACGTCGACGGTCGCGGTGACCTCCGCGTCCGGCACGCTGAACAGCCGGTCGGGAACGACGTACTTCGTGTGCGCGTCGAGTACCTCGCGCAGCGCGGCGGCGGCCGAGTGCGGATGGGTGGCCAGGTAGAGGGCGCGCGGCTGCCAGGGTTCGCCGGCCTCCGGGTGGAGCTGCCCGAGCCCGGCGGCCTGGGCGGCGAGCACGGTCACCCGATGGGTGTGCACGTGGTCCGGGTGACCGGTCATCCCGCCGTAGCCGTCGTGGGTGACGACGACGTCCGGGCGGAACTCCCGGATGTGCGCGGCCAGTCGGCGTACCGCCTCGTCGAGCGGCGCGTCGCACCACCGCGGGCTGCCGGGGGCCGACTCCGGTACCCAGCGGTCCGCGTAGCCGAGCATCCGCGGCTCGCCGGCGCCGAGGATCCGCAGCGCCTCGGCCAACTCCGGGGCGCGCGGGCTGTCCGCGGCCCAGGTCGCGGTGACGACCGCGGTGCGCCCGCCCGCCGCCGCGTGGCGGGCGAGCACCCCGCCCGCCGACAGCGACTCGTCGTCGGGGTGGGCGAAGACCGCGAGCAGGCTCGGCACGGGCATGGACGAACCGCCTTCCGGCGCGAAGGTGCCCGATGGTACGTCAGGTGCGGCGGAGCGCGAACCGCCGGCGCAGCGCGCAGCGCGTTCCGGCGCCGCCGGACCCGCGAGGGCTTCCGTGCCGTGGCGGCGCGGCGCGCCCGCGTCCTCCACGGCACGGTCGGCCGGACTCCGTGTCGCAGTCCTGTACCAACGGGGGCCGGCCGGTGACCCGCGGTGCCCGGACGGGGCAGTGTTCCGGAGCCGGAGGGACGGGGACGGGGGGCACGGCCGGCTTGGACGAGGGGGAGTGCGGGCGCGGCGGTGGAGCGGCGTGAGCACCCGCGACGGAAGGAAGCCACTCAAGTGGACCTGATCATCACGCCGTTCGATCCGGTGGCCGCGTCGGACGGCGAGCTGGCCGAGCACTACGAGATCGCCCGTGCCGTGCGCCGGGAGAACCATCCGGAACTCCCCGACCTCAGCTTCGACTTCCACCAGGCGTCGGTCCGCGCTCCGACGGCCGGTTGGGGTCCGCGCCTGCAGTGGGTCGCACGGCAGCGCGGGAGGATCGTGGCGAGCGCCACCGTGAATCTCCCGGAACGGGAGAACCGGGGCAGCGCGTTCCCGCAGGTGCGCGTGGCGCCCGAGTTACGCCGGCGCGGAATCGGCACCGCCGTGCTGCGCGAGATCCTCCCGACGTGCCGGGCCGAGGGCCGGGGCGTCATCGTCGCCGGCGAGATCAGAGCGGGCGGCGAGGGCGAGGCGTGGGCACTCTCGCTGGGTTTCGCCCGGGTCGAGGCACGGGTGTCGCAGACCCTGTGCGTCGCGGACACCGACCCGTCGCTCTGGCGGGTCCCGCCCCCCGACGGCTTCCGGGCCATGCGGTGGACCGGTCGCGCACCGGACGAGGTGGTGGCCGGCGTCGCCCGGGCCCTGACCGCGATCCAGGACGCCCCGACCGGGGAGTCGAGCTTCGTGTGGCCGCGGTGGACGGTCGAGCGGGTCCGTGCGCACGAGGACGAGGTCCGCGGGCGGGGCAGCGAACTGCACACGGTCGTGGCCGTCCACGAAGCCGGCGGGACGGTCGCCGGCCTGACGCAGATCGAGATCCGCGACGGCCTGCGCGACGTCGGCCTCCAGCAGTCCACGGCGGTGCTGCCCGAATTCCGCGGCCACGGCCTGGGACGGTTCATGAAGGCGGCCCTCATGCGCTGGCTGACGGCGGAACGCCCGCGGATCGCCCACGTCTTCACCGGCACCGGCGCCGACAACGCGCACATGATCCGCGTCAACCTGCGACTCGGCTACGCCACGGCTCAGACCCTCGTCAACCTGGAGACCGGCCTCGACGCCCTGGAGGAACGGCTCAGGTCGTGACGGCGGCGGCCGGCGGAGCCGGTCGGGGCACCCGGGGCTCGCCTACTCGTCCGGATCCCAGTCGCGGAGCAGTTCGAACAGACCGGCTTCGCCGTCGAGTCGCGGGGAGTCGATCGCGACCGCCCGCCCCCGGCTCGTGACAGCCCCGTGGACCGTGATCGACGAATTCGCGAAAGAGTGTCTGCACGGCGACCTGCGAAGGATCCGCGAGGCGGTGCTGTGGAAACTCGACGGCCGGTACCGGCGCGTGTGGGCGCGTTCGGACGAGACGATCACCGCGCTCGCCCTCGACGCGCCCGGACGCGTGCCGTGGTGGCCGCGCCCGCGTGAGGCTGTTCAACGTGCTGGTGCACAAGACCGGTGCTGCTGGCGGCGAGTCGGACTGTCGGGGAGAGATGCCCCGTGGCGGCGTTATGGAAGGCGAGATGCTGGCGAAGTGCCCGGCGAACGGCTCACCCGGGGGCTGACCAGACCGTTGGGGCTGCTCACGGACACGGACAGTTCACTTGTTCGCTGCGCCAGAGGGAGCAATCGGTATATAAGGCAAGTGATTCATCGCAGGTTCCGCTACGGAGAGTGGTTACTGTGGCTCGGCGCAGGCGTATGTCCTGCCCTTCAATCGTCCACGAAAGGAGCGAAGCGTGAACGCCTGCTCTGGCGTGAAGCGGAAAGTGGCGCTCGGGTTCACAGCGCTGATCGCAATCGCTGTCTCGGCTGTCCCGGGAGCGGCATCCGCCGTCACCAACGCAAATCGGGGGGGCTCGGACCACTGGGGTGTGATCACCCGCAACACGATCGGTTCTCCCGTCGCCGCCTTGCGGAACGGCCCATTCGGCTCATTCGGCGTAACCGGTCCCTCCGCGAGGCCGCCCTTCGGAACGGGCAGCCTCGGCATCGAGGTGGCAGACCACTCCACCTCCCTCACACCGCCCAGCGAGAAGGTCGACTTCGGCAACGAGGTCGACTTCTACGGCGACCCGGTACTGGGACTGAACCAGGTCGGGTTCTACGTCTTCCAAACCGGCGAGAACGTCTCAGACGGCGGCCCGGGAAACATGCCGAACATCAGCTTCGAGATCAACCCGAACCTCACCGCGGCCCCGGCCACCACCTACTCCACGATGGTGTGGGTACCGGATCCCTCCCCGGTGACGGACCAGTGGAGTCCCTATCTCGACGCCACCACCACCGGCAAGTGGTTCCTCACGGGCAACGCCGGAACCTTGACCGGCTGCAACCAGACCACCATGTGCACCTTCCCGCAGCTGAAGACCGCTCTCAACGATGGCGGCCCGGCCCCGACCATCTACACCGTCGCAGTCAGCAAGGGCCGAGACAACATGTGGATCGGCGCCGTCGACGGCTTGCGGATCAACCGAACCATCTACGACTTCGAAGCCGACGGAGTCAGAACTCGCCGCGCCAACTGAGCGGTGCAGCACAAACACGGTGGCACACCCCTTCCCGAACCGCACTGGCCCGCGCGACGGGCGGCTGGGAGGAGCACCGCCTGTTCAGCTTGCCCGGGACCGAGTTCACTGGGTGACCTCGGTCGGCCTACTCCCAGCAGGTGGTCCGTGGGCTTCGGTATGTGCCCAACTCAGAATTCGAACGGCAGGGTGTGAGCCGTGAGGTCGACGGGTCGTCGGTTGACGGGCCGGCCTCGCAGTTGCGGGTCAGGGGCCGGTCACCGCGCGCCCGCCGAGCCCCATGACCGCCGCTTCGGCGGCCTGCAGGACCGCCGCGCGCCGCGCAGAGGCGGACGTGGAGCGGGCGGGCCGGGCGGCGGTGGAGGGGTGCGACGCCTGGACGGCGGCGGTGCTCGGCGTGCGGGACGGGGAACGGACGTTCGCCAACACGGTGGTCGCGCTGGAGGAGGCGCGACTGGCCCTGGAGGAGGCCCAGTTCGCGTGGGGGATCCTCGGGCAGGTGGCCCCGGACGAGGGAGTGCTGCACGCCGCGCGGGAGTTGCGCGACCGGCTGCGCCGGCGGCTCAACGAACTCGACCTCGACGAACGCCTCCAGGCGGCCGTGCGGGCGTACGCGGCGACGCCCGAGGCGGCCGGGCTCACCGGTGAGGACGCCCGGCTGCTGCGCCACCTGATGGACACCCAGCGCCGCCAGGGCGCCGACCTCTCGCCGCAACAGCGGGCGCGCATGCGGGAGTTGACCGACGAGCTGAGCGAACTGCGCACCGGTTTCCAGGGCGCGCTCGCCGACTGGTCGGACGGGATCGTGGTGGCCGGCGGCGAACTCGACGGGCTCCCCGAGGCGTTCGTCTCCTCGCTGGAACGGGTCGGCGACGGCTACCGCGTGTCGCTGGACTACCCGGAGGTGCGGCCCTTCCTCGCGCACGCGCGGTCGCGCGGGCGGCGCCGCGAGCTGCTGGAGAAGGAGCAGCGCAAGGGCGGCCGGGAGAACCTGGCCCGGCTGGAGCGGGCGATCGCGGTCCGCGCGGAGATCGCCGCCCTGCTCGGCTACCCGTCGTGGGCCGCCTACCGCACCGAGGACCGGATGGCGGGTTCGCCGGAGGCGGTCGCCGCGTTCCTGGAGGACCTGCGCGAGCGGGTGGCGGTCAAGACGGCCGCCGACCGGGCGGAGTTGGCCGAGGCGTACGCGGCCTCGGGCGGCGAAGGCGACCCGCGGGCCTGGGACGAGGCGTTCGCGATCGCCCGGCTGAAGGAGACGCGGTACGCGGTGGACGAACTCGCGGTCGCCGAGTACTTCCCCCTGGACGCCTGCCTGGACGGGCTCTTCGCGGTGATGGGCGAGGTGCTGGGGGTGCGGTTCGCGGCGGTGGCGGACGCGTCCGTGTGGCATCCGGACGTGCTGGTCTTCGACGTCTTCGAGGCCGCCGAGGGGGCGGACGGCGCGGCCTGCGGGCGGATCGCGATGGACCTGTTCCCGCGGCCCGGCAAGTACAAGCACGCCATGTCCTACCCGCTGCGGCCGGGGCGGCGGCTGCCGGACGGCTCGTGGCAGCGGCCGGTCGCGGTGCTCGTCACCAACCTGACCAAGCCGTCCGGCGACCGGCCGTCGCTGCTGCGGCACGTCGAACTCGTCACGCTCTTCCACGAGTTCGGCCACGCGCTGCACTCGGTGCTGAGCCGGGCGCGGCACGGGCGGTACTCGGGCGAGACGGAGATGGACTTCGTCGAGGCGCCCTCCCAGCTGCTGGAGCACTGGGTGTGGGACCCGGACGTCCTGCGGCGGATGTCCCGCCACCACGTGACCGGCGAGCCGCTGCCGGAAGCGCTGCTGTCCGGACTGGTCGCCGCCCGGACGGCCGCCTCCGGCGTGCTGACCATGCGGGTGATCGCCTACGCCGCGCTCGATCTCGCCTTCCACACGCCCGGGTTCGACGGCGACGTGCTGGGCGCGGTGCGCGAGGTGTTCGCCCGGCACGGCATGGAGTACGTGGAGGGCACGCACTTCCCCTCCGGCTGGGGCCACCAGTTCGGCGACTACGACGCCGGCTACTACGTCTACCCGTGGGCGCGCGTCATCGCCGACGACCTCTTCACCCGCTTCGAGCGCTCCGGGGCGATGGACGCGCCCACCGGCGCCGCCTACCGCGGCGCGATCCTGGAGCCGGGCGGCGGCGTGCCCGCGGCGGAGATGGTCCGCGCGTTCCTGGGCCGCGACGCGGACAACGCGGCGTTCCTGCGGCGGATCGGCGTGGGCGGGTAGGCGGCGGGGCCGCGGGCCGGGCCGGGCCCGGCGTCGGGGCCGAGCTGGGAGAACGCGCAGATCGCCGGTGGACGGAACCGGTTGGGACGGCTCCGGCTGCACTAACCTGAACGGGCATCAGGAAACGGTGTCTTGACCAGCCCTGACCGGGCGGTTGCGAGGGGGTAGAAGTGGATCCGGAGATCACCGCGTTAGCCAGTACCGCCGGGACGGCGCTGGTCACGCTGCTGGCCACCGACGGCTGGGAGCGGGTCAAGGGCGCCCTCGTGTCGCTCTGGCGGCGCACCCAGCCGGAGCGGGCCGAGGACATGGCGTCCGCACTCGACGCGACGCACGAGGACCTGCTGACCGCGCGCCGGAACGGGGACGCGGACACGGCGGACGAACTCGGTGTGGAGTGGCAGGGACGCATCAGGCGACTGATCGCGGCCCACCCGCAGGCCGCGGCGGACCTGCGGGCGCTGCTCGCCGAGTTCCCGGTCACGCCCGCGGTTCCCACGGTGACCCAGCACGCGACCGCCTCCGGCAACGCCCGGGTGTACCAGGCCGGCCGCGACCAGCACCTGGGGCAGCGATGACCGGCGGCAACGACGCGTCGGCGGCCGGGAACGGCCGGGTCTACCAGGCGTCGGGCGACCAGCACATCGTCGAGCACCACCACCACGCCCCCGACTGGTCCGGGCCGGACTCGATCCGCAGGCCGGCCGTCGGTCGCGTCCCGCCCGTGCTGCGCGATCGCGTCGACACGATGGAACGCCTGCGGGCCGCCGTGGAACCGGGCGTCGGCAACCGACTGTTCGTCCTGCACGGACTCGGCGGGTGCGGCAAGACGGCGGTGGCCCACGCCCTCTTCCAGCACGCCACCGGGACCGTCGGGCGCGTCGGGCTGTGGGTCAACGCCTCCGACGCCGCCTCGCTGCGCACCGGCATGCTCGCCGTCGCCGCCGACCGCGGAGCCTCGGACGCCGAACTGCGCAGCGCGCGCAGCGGCCTGCGTCCCGGTGCCGACCTGGTGTGGGAACGCCTCGACCGGTCCGAAGAGCCCTGGCTCCTCGTCATCGACAACGCCGACGACCCGGCCATCCTCCAGGAGGGCGGCTGGCTGCGCACCAGCCCGGCGGGCACGGTCGTCGTCACCAGCCGCCAGGCGTCCGCGCGGTGGTGGCCCAACGCCGAGCTGCTGCAGTTCGGCGTGCTGCCACGGCACGACGCGGCCCTCGTGCTCCGGGACATCGCACCGCACGCCGGTTCCCACGAAGAGGCCGAGGAGGTGGCCGAACGGCTCGGCCGGCTGCCGCTGGCACTCACCCTCGCGGGAGGTTTCCTCGCCGGGCAGGTGCTCGAACCCTGGAGCCTGGCCGACTACCGGGTCCGTCTCGACGCCACCGACGGCCTCACGCTGGTGGAGCTCATCGACCAGGGTGCCGACTCGGTGGGCGGCGGCTCCCGCCATCTGGTCAGCCGCACCTGGCAGTTGTCGCTCGACGCGCTCACCGCGCGCGGCAGGCCCGAGGCCGGCCGCCTGCTGCAACTGCTGTCGTGCTGGAGCGGGGACCCGCTGCCGCTCTCCCTGCTCACCGGGGCCGAGGCCGGCCCGGAACTGAGCGGACAGCTCATCGAGTCCGGCCTGCGCGGGCTGCTCGACCAGTCGCTCGTCGAACTCGTGACGGGCGAGATCCGCTGCGCCCGCACCCACGGCGTGCTCCTCGAAAGCATCGCGCGCGCCGTGCCCGCGGACCTGCGCGAGGGCCTGCTCACCGCCGCCGCCACGCTGCTGCTCGCCGCGCTCCCGGCCGTTCCGGAACGTGGCCCCCTCGACCCGCGCACCGGCCTGCTCGCTCCGCACGTGACGGCCCTGCTGCGGCGGGCGGCGGCCTGGTCCGCGACCCCGGCGGTGGCGGAACGGGCCGCCGACTGCGCGGTGCGTCTCGCCACCGCCCTGCACCGCTCCGGCGACTACGCGTCCGCGCTCACCCTCGCCGAAACCGCCGGACAACTCGCCGCCGCCCGCCTCGATCCCGGCAACGTCCACCGGCTCCGGCTCCGTCGCCGCGCCGCACGGGCCGTCTTCCGCCTCGGCCGCTTCGAAGAAGCGGAAGCGCTCCACCGCGAGCTTCTGCACGACTGCGAACAGGCCCTCGGCCCCGATGCCTCGGACACCCTCGAAAGTGCCGACCGACTGGCCGCTCCTCTGTACAACGTCGGCGGTGCGCAGGAATGCGTCGCCCTGCTCCGCCGGGCGATCGAGGGATTGACCCAACTCCACGGTGCCTCGCACCCACTCACGATCCGGTCCAGGGGTCACCTCCTCGAAATGCTGGCATCGCCCGAGGTGGCGGAATCACCGGACCGGGACGGCATCCTTGCGACGGGGCCCGCCCTGCTCGAAGACTGCCATCGAACATTCGGCGCGCAGTCTCCACAGACGATGGGAGCCGAACTGGACTACGCCCTTGCTCTGAACAGCACGGGTCGTCCTGCCGAAGCGCTTCCCCACGCGCGCACCGCGTTCGCCGGATACGAACGCCTTTACGGTCCGGGTCACCCCGGTACGGCGAACGCTCGTACCACCCTTACCAGAGTCCTCTTCGCCCTCGGAGACTACGTGCAGGCACTCCAAAGCGCTGAGCTCCTGCTTGCTTTCAGCACCGAGGCACTCGGCAGCGACCACCCCTGGACCCGAACGGCCGCAGCTCTCCTGGCCCGCTGTCGCGAAGCCCTCGACCAGCCCTAGGCGTTGCGGCAGGACTCGGTGGAGGGCCCGGTCGGATACGGGCGGCCGTCCGCCACGGTTGCGCCCAGGACGTGCACCGGTCGCGTCCTGGGCCGGCCGGGACACGAAAGCGGATGTCACCGAGCGCGTTCGCCCGTGCGAACGCGCTCGGTGACATCCGCTCGAACGTCCCGTCCCTGGCCAACCGGCAGGGAACGCGTGTGCGGCGTGGCACACGACTCGCACCGGCCAGGCACGTCCCGCCGAGCCGCGCCCGCCCGCGACGTTCACACGATCCCTTTACGGACCATCCGGTCGTCCCACCGTCTCCAGCCCGGAAGAACGGGCAGCAGCGGACGGGGAACCCTAGACCTCGGTCGCCGCCGCGAAGGAGGCGAACTCGGACCACGCGCCCGTGCTGAAGGCGAGGGCCGGGCCCTCGCGGTCCTTGGAATCGCGGACGTACACCACGTCGGAGGCGGCGGCGACTTCGACGCAATTGCCGCCCTGCTGGTCGCTGTAGCTGGACGTGAACCATTGCAGACCGGGCATCGTTCCTCCTTGCGGATGCCTCAACGGACGGCGTTACAGTTCAGTTGCCGCCGCGAAGGAGGCGAACTCGGACCAGGCGTCCTTGCTGAAGCTGAGCGCCGGGCCTTCGGGGTCCTTGGAGTCGCGGACGTGAACCACACCGGGGGCGGCGGCAACCTCGACGCACGCGCCGCCTTGCTGGTCGCTGTAACTCGACTTGAACCAGTGCAGACCGTTCATTGTTCTCCTAGCAGGCGGTCCAACAGGCTCCGGGTCTCCTCGAAATTGAGAGCCTGGGTTCGCAGCATCGCATACATCTGGGTCATGACGCTCACCTCATTCTGGTCGGAGATGATCTGGCTGTTGCGCTGGCTCTCGGTGTAGCCGAGAACCTGGTGGTCCGGGGTCTCCAGCAGCACGAACGGGCCGGAGAGCGCAGGGTGACTCGTCCGGCCGAGCGGAAGGATCTGGATGGAGACGCCGGGAAGGTCAGCGCACTGGCGGAGGTGCTGCAGTGCCTCCCTGCGGACCTCGTCGCCGCCGAGCCGGTCCATCAGGACGGCCTCAGAGATGACGAAGCTCGCGTTGACCACGTTCTTGCGGTGCAGAACAGCCTGGCGCTTGACACGTGCCGTGGAGCGTTCCCCTACCTCCTCTTCGCAGAGGATCGGGATGCTCATTGCGGAAGACGGCTGCGGCGTAGCTCCCGGTCTGCAGCAGTCCGGGGAGCACCTGGTTCTCGAACCAGGACAGCGTGAGCGCTTCCCGCTCCAGGTCGATGAACTCGATGGCCCAGACCGGATACCGGTCCGACTCCGGCATGTTCTCGACGGCGACCTTGAGGGCGCCCCGCGTGTCGAGGATGTCGTCCAGCTTCTCCGCCGTGTCGAGCTTGAGCGGTCGGCGGCCCTGCTCGATGGACGCGAGCGTCTCCTCGCTGGCGCGCATGCGGTGGGCGAGTTCCCGTTGGGTGAACCCCGCCTGCCGGCGAAAGTGCGCGAGTTGGGAACCGACGAGTGAGTGGGCCGTGCCCGGCCTTTTCTTGGCGTACATACTCTGTCAACTTCCCGACCCGGTGGGTACGTTACCGTCGAGGACCCGTACAAAGGATTTGTACGGGTCCTTTCGCTGCTGGAGGACCCCGGTCCATCCGACGCTAGAACCATGAAAGACGGTACTCAAAACCCCGCCTTCCGGGAACACTTCTACGCCCGTTCTCCCCGATCCGTCCCTTACGCACGGGAGTTCACGCGCCAGGCATTGTCCGACTGGGCGGTTCCCCCCGAACGCGCGCACGAAATCGAACTCTGCGTCAGCGAGTTGACCACGAACGCGTTACGTCATGGCGTGCCGCCGGGCAGAGGGTTCCGGTTGGTCCTCCACCGGTTCCCCGCCGGGGGCAGCGGGAGGGGCGGCGTGGTTGGCGATGCGGGTACTGAACGGGGGCGCGGGATGGGCGGGTTGGATCGCGGTGCGGGTCCCGCCGGGGGTAGCGGGAGGGGTGGCGTGGTCGGCGGTGCGTATCCCTCCGGGGGAAGCGGGGGAGGCGACGTGGTCGGCGTTGCGGGTCCCGCCGGGGGAGGCGGCGTGGTCGGCGGTGCGGGTGCTGAACGTGGGCGCGGGAGGGGTGGGTTGGACTGCGGTGCGGATACCGCCGGGGGAAGTGGGAGGGGTGGCGTGGTTGGCGGGGCGTATCCCTCCGGGGGAGGCGGGACAGGGGGCGCGGCAGGCGGTGCGTATGCCGAACGGGGGCGCGGGATGGGCGGGTTGGATCGCGCTGCGTGTCCCGCCGGGGGTAGCGGGAAGGGCGGGTTGGACTGCGGTGCGGATCCCGCCGGGGGAGGCGTGAGGGGCGGCGTGGCAGGCGGGGCGGGTGCTGAACGGGGGCGTGGGAAGGGCGGCTTGGACGGCGGGGCGTATGCCGCTCGTGCGGCGGGTGGCCCGGCTCCCGGCCCGGGTCGCGCCCGGATGAGGGGGAGGGGAGCCGTGGACCTGGTGGCGGGTGTCGCCCGCGCGAGCCTGCCGGGCGGCGCGGACGTCCTGGACCCCGACACGTATCCCGACCTGGGAGGCGCGCGGGACGGCGCCGTCGGCTGGGCGGGCTTCGTGCACTTGGGCGTGGTGGGCGGTGCGGATCCCTCCGGGGGAGGCAGGAGGGCGCCGCGGGTCACTCGCGCGGGCGTGGGTGGCGTGGACGTGGCTCGCGGGGGCGTGGGCGGCGCGGATCCCGAACGCGCCTGGGCGGGTCCCGTCGCGGACGCCGCCCGTGCCGTGCTGCACGTCGAAGTGCACGACAGCGGACCGGGGTTGCCGAGACTGCTCGGCGAGCGGCCCGGGTTGACGCGGGCCGGGCGCGGACTGCGGGTCGTGGCCGCCCTGTCCGACGCCTGGGGCGTCCGCCACCGGGACATCGGCAAGATCGTCTGGTGCGACTTCACGCTCTGACCGCGGGGCCCGCCCGCGCGGGGTCGCTCGCGCGGGCGTGCGGAGTCGGCGTGGCCGGCGGTGCGGATTCGCTCGCGCGGGCGTGGCGGAGGGCGTGGCCGGCCGTGCGGTGTCGCCCGCGCGGGCGCGGGAGTTGGCGTGGCCCCCGGCGGTGTCGCTGGCGCGGGTGCGGGAGTTGGCGTGGTCCTGGCGGTAGCTGGCGCGGGAGTCGGCGTGGCCCCCGGCGGTGTCGCTGGCGCGGGTGCGTGCGTTGGCGTGGTCCTGGCGGTCGCTGGCGCGGGAGTTGCGGAGGGCGTGGTCGGCCCTGCGGTGTCGCTCGCGCGGGCGCGGGAGTCGGCCTGGCCCCGGCGATTCCGCTCGCGCGGGCCAGCCGGGTGGCGTGGTCGGCGGTGCGGTTCCCGTTCGCGGGTGGGGAGTTGGCGTGGCCTCCGGTGGTTCCGTTCGCGCGGGCGCGGGTGTTGGCGTGGTCCTGGCGGTGTCGCTGGCGTGGGCGTGCCGGAGGGCGTGGTCGGCTGTGCGGGTTCTGAACGCGGGCGCGGGTGTTGGCGTCGCCTCGGCGATTCCGCTCGCGCGGGCCTGCCGGGTGGCATGACCGGCGGTGCGGTGTCGCTCGTGCGGGCGCGGGAGTTGGCGTGGTCCTGCCGGAGCCGCTGGCGTGGGCGTGCCGGAGGGTGGCGTGGTCGGCCCGGCGCTTCCGTGCGCGGGCGATGGCGTGGCCCTGGTGATTCCGTTCGCGCGGGCGCGGTGGTTGGGCGCGCCGGCGCGGGAGTTGGCCTGGTCCTGGCGGTTCCGCTGGCGTGGACGTGGCGGAGGGCCTGGTGGGCTGCGGTGTCGCTCGCGCGGGCGTGGGCGTTGGCGTGGTCCTGGCGGTGTCGCTGGCGTGGGCGTGCCGGGTGGCGTGGTCGGCGCGGCCCTTCCGCGCGCAGGCGTGGCCTTGGCGATTCCGCTGGCGCGGGCCTGCCGGAGGGCGTGGTCGGCCGTGCGGTTCCCGTTCGTGGGCGTTGGCGTGGTCCTGCCGGTGTTGCTGGCGTGGGCGTGCCGGAGGGCGTGGTCGGCGCGGCCCTTCCGCGCGCAGGCGTGGCCTTGGCGATTCCGCTCGCGCGGGCCTGCCGGGGGGCGTGGTCGGCCGTGCGGGTTCTGAACGCGGCGGGGGAGTCGGCCTGGCCCCGGCGATTCCGCTCGCGCGGGCGGGGGATTCGGCGTGGCTCCGGCGGAGCGGTCGGCGTTCGGAAGCCGGTTCGGACCGCCGGGGGAAAACGTTCTCGAACGCGATCCGACGCGTTCGGCCAATTCCCGGAACGCGGTCTGGCATATGCCGAACCGACTGTCGCGCGGCATTCCCGGACGACCCTTTCCGCTTCCCCGCCGGCGGACGCCCGATAAGCATGGGGGTGGCTTCGGGTGGCGCGCGTTGCGTTGCGCTGGATCCGGCCGTCGCGTTTCGCCGGCGGCCGACCCGTCCGGCAATTGCCACCCGGCCTGCCGCGCGCTCCCGGTGCCGTTCGCACGTCCCGCGCATTCCCGCCCGGGTGGCCCGCGAGTTTCCCGTCGGGCCGCCGACCGGCCTGCCGCCCGGCCGCGTTCGCCCCCGCGCGGCCCCTCCCGCCGGGTGCGCCGCCGCTCCCCGACGGGGTGGTGCGAGCCGCCCGCGCCGCCGCTCGCCCGGTGCGTCGCCGTCGCGTCGCCGGTCCGCGGCCGGTGCGCCCGGACCCGTTCGATTCCAGCCTCCCGGCCACCGCGAATCCGCGCGTGGCGTGGCCGATTCCGTTCGGTGCCCCCGGCCGCCGACCCCGATCCGCCCGCGGAACGCGTGGGAAACGGCCGAGCCCGGCCCGTGCCGTTGCGATCATCTGACCGTTGGTCCGGGTATGCCGCCGGCCCGGAACGCCGAAGCGGGGGCAGATGCCGCAGCGGTACGGCAACCGACGCGGGGTCTACGACCGGTTGCGGATGTGTGCCGCCGACGGCATCTGGGCCAAGGTCTTCACCGCTCTGCTCGCCCAGGCCGACGCCGAGGGCTACCTCGACTGGATCGTCTCGGTCGACTCCACGGTCGTGCGCGCGCACCAGCACGCCGCCGGAGCCCGTCAAAAGGGGCTCCGGCGGCGAGCCCCACGATCATGCCCTCGGGCGGTCCCGTGGCGGGCTGACGACGAAGGTCCACCTCGCGGCGGACGGCCGCTGCCGGCTGCTCGCCTTCGTCCTCACCCCCGGTCATGCCGGTGACTCACCCGCGTTCACGCAGTTCATGGACCACCTGCGGGTGCCCCGACCGGTCGGCCGCCCGCGCATCACGCCGGACGTGGTGCTCGCCGACAAGGCGTACTCCTCCCGCGCGATCCGCGCCCACCTGCGCAGACGCGGCATCCGTGCGGTGATCCCGCAGCCCGCCGACCAGGCCGCGAACCATAGACGACGCGGCTCCCACGGTGGCCGGCCGCCCGCCTTCGACCGCGGGGCGTACAAAAAGCGCAACGCCGTCGAGCGCTGCATCAACAAGATCAAGCAATGGAGCGGCCTGGCCACCCGCTACGACAAGACCCCCACCATCTACCTCGCCGGACTCCACCTCGCGGCCATCTTCATATGGTCAGCACGATGATCCGAAGGAGACGACCAAGTAGCCTCCGGCGGGGTGGACTGGGAAGGGGCGTGGACGGGGAGGCGGTCTGTCAGATCAACAGGGCCTGCCAGAGGGTGGTCGGCGGACTCATGACGACATAGACGCCGGAACCTTCCGCCGTCTCACGGGAGTGGGTGATCAGCAGGACGATGTCCGTACCGGTGGGCCACCGCGTTCCCCTTACGGACCACCGCAGACCGGTGAGGTCGACGGTCAACAGATCGACGTCGGTGAGATCGGCACGGGTGCAGTCGTCGAGAGCGCCGGCGAGCAGGGCGTCGCCCAGGGTCTCGTGAACGGCAACGAAGCCGAACGGGCCGCCCACGGTCTTGTCGAGTTCCCGCGCGTCGCTCAGCGTCATCTCGCGCGCCCAGGTGTCGATCATGCTCCGGGCGCGGCCCAGCAACCGCTGGCGGGCGGCGGTGATCGCCTCGACGACGCCCCGGACGGCGGCGAAGGCGTCGTCACGGTCCTCCTCTCCCGCGGTGACGGCACGCGCCGCGTCGATCCGGCGCACGAGGGTCATGATGTCGTCGGCCGACGGAAGCGCGGTCTGGAGCAGTCGGTCGAATTCCCCAGCGGCCGAGAGCCTCTTGCTGAGGGTCAGCGCGTGGTTGAGCGCCTGAACCGGGCCGAGCGTCAGGCCGTCGGCATCGGTGAGGCACACCCGGGCGGCGTCCTGGAGGTCCAGCGCGCTGCGCAGCGCGTGCTCCAGATCCGCCGCCTGCTCGCACAGGGCGTGCAGGCCGCGCTGTCCCTGGGAGTCGATGGAGTGAACGAGTGCCGAGGAGTAGCGGCCGTCACGGTCCAGCGCGTCGCGACGGATCGTCGTGGTGGCCGTGATGGACGCGACCGCCGGGTGGCCCCGCAGGGCGAGCCGCAGCGCGGGCGGAACAGCCGCGATGACGCCCCGGGCCGTGAGCGGGCGGTGTAAGGCGGCCGCCGGGGCTCCACCGGTTTCCCGCACGGCCGCCCGGGACCGGACGGGCAGGATGGCGGCGAGGCCGGCGTCCACATCGATGACGGGCCCCAGCGCCCGGACGGCCGCGTTGTGCCGGGATTCCAGGAGGACGTCCTGGAGCCCGGACTCCGGGTTGAGCCGCGGCCGGAGGCTTCGGACAGCCGTCTCGTACAGCTCGATGAGCCCCCGCAGGGTCGTGGGGTCCTGGCGCGGCTTCATGCGTCGTCCTCCCGGGCAAGGAAGCGGGCAGCCGCATGGCGGGCCTTCATCAGGCTCGCGCGGACGGCCGCGGGCTTGAGTCCCAGCTCCTCGGCGATCTGCGCCGGGCTGCAGCCGGACACGTACCAGGCGAGCACCTGCCGTTGCCGGGGCGGCAAATCCCCCAGGAGCACGAGCAGTTCCTGCTCGTGCTCCCAGTCGGCGAGCGCGTCCGCCGACACCAGCAGCGCGCCCGTCTCGGGGATCTCCCCCATGGGTTCCTCCTCGACCCGGCTGAGATGGCGGATCAGCTTGCGGGAGGCGGCCCGGCGGGCCCAGGCGTAGGGGTGCTCGATGGAGGACCACGACCGGTGGACGTCGATCATGGTCTCCTGAGCGAGCTCCGCCGCGATGTGCGACCGGGCGCCCAGCCAGACGAGGAATCCGATGAGGCGGGCCAGATGGGCGCGGTAGAAGACCGAGAACTCCGCGACGGCAGGGTCGGGGAACGCCCCGACCGGATCGCGCTCCGTGCCCAGCGGCGCCTTCGGTCCGCGCCCTGGCGGTTCATGATCGTTCACGAGCGTTCCCGGCCCGCGCCCGTGGCGAGCCGCAGCGTTGTCCCGCCGGGTCCGCTCTCCTCCAGCGTGCTGCCGGGCGGGAGTACCCGGGCCAGCGCCTCAACGTACCGCCGGTGCGCGTCCTCCTGGCGGACCCGCCAGCGCAGTCGCAGGTACTGACCGGCCAGCGACGTCCCCCGGACGGCGAGACCGAACGCGACGACCGCCCCCGCTCCGCATGGGCCTTCCATCGCCCCTCCTGTTCCGGCCGCCGAACACGGCCCTCACAAGGGAAGGGGCAAGACCGGCCCCCGGCGTGAACCTCCTCAACGGAATTTCTATGCAAGGGAGTTGGGAAGCCGTTGACCCGGTGCCGCCGGCATCGCGCCTCCCGCGCCACGGCACCGCCCCGCAGGCCGCCATCGCGTGCCGTCAGTCCAGCCGCGGCAGAAGCTTCTTCAACGGCTTGCCCATGGCGTTGCGCAGCAGTTTGGGCAGGAAGTGGACCGCGTTCAACGAGCCGCCAGACGAGGCTACGCCCCACCGCTGCCCCGGAAGACGGTGCACAACGGTGATCCGAAGGAAACGGCCGAGCCCGGCCCGTGCCGTTGCGATCATCTGACCGTTGGTCCGGGTATGCCGCCGGCCCGGAACGCCGAAGCGGGGGCAGGTGCCGCAGCGGTACGGCAACCGACGCGGAGTCTAGGACCGGTTGCGGATCTGGACCGCCGACGGCACGTGGGAGCAGGTGGTCTCGGTGGACTCCACGATCGTGCGCGCCCAGCAGCATGCGGCCGGGGCCCGCGAGCGGGGGTCCCGGCCGGAGAAACCGCCGACCACGCGATCGGCCGGCCCCGCACCAGGCTGGAGGCGGTCCTGGCCGACCAGGCGTACTCCTCCCGCGCCGTCCGCCAACACCTGCGCCACGGCACCCGCGCGCTCACCGGGCCCGGCGCGGCAGCCGTGGTGGGCGGTCTGACGCTCGGTCGAAGAAGCGGGCCGGGTCCTGCCGCGGGTCGCGCACGGGTCAGCCGTGGCCGCCACCACCGTGGCCACCACCACCGTGGTGGTCGCCCCCGTAGTAGCCACCCCCATGGTGGCTGCCGTTGTGGTGACCGTTCCCGTGGTGGTGACGTTGCTGGTCGTCCTGGCTCACGGGATCCACAGCATCTCGATCGAACGTCGGGCTGCGGTCCTTGCGCTTTGCCTCCAGGTCCCAGCGGACCACCGCGAGCCGTAACAGCGCTATGCCCAGCAGAACTAGGCCTACCAGATAGACGGATACACAGATCGCCAGAACAGACATGTCGCCCCTTATCCATTATTCCCGGTAGCAGCCCATGCATGGCGGAATTGAGGAAAGTCAGAGGTTCGCGGTCCCGGTGCCGGCCGGCACCGCTCAGGCAGCGTTCTCCGCATCGATGGGATCGGACGTGCCGAGCTGGCGTCGATCTGCCGCGCGAGCCCCAGCGGAGGCACATGCCGGGCGACGGGTGCGCGACGCGCGGAGCCCGCCCAGGAGTGGGGCACTCGGACCTGCGCCGCCGTGATCGCGTGGTCTGTCGGGTCGTAGACCCTCGGTGGGGTGGGGCAGCACGTGGTCTACGGCCATCGGGCGACCGGGACGCATCCCGGGCCGATGGTGATGGTGCCGCCGGATGACGCGTCGGAGTCCCAGTAGACGAAGCCGACCCAACCCGGGTTCGTACGGAAGGTGTTGGTGTGTTCCAGGGTCTGCTCGGTCACCGCGTTCTCGAACGCCTTGTGCCGTGCCGCTGGTACGCCGGTCACGCGGACCTTGATGCCCGCATCGGCCTGCTGTGGACCTGTCTCGCCGTGGCCGCAGGGGTCGTAGTAGGGCGTGGCCGGGCCCAGGACGGGGTGCCCGGGCAGGTGGGGCGTGGACTGGCGCAGGACGCGTTCTGCCGTGCTGGTGACGTCGTGGCGGGAGGGGCCGGTCGTGATGATGACGTTCTCGTAGTACATCACCACGACGGCCACGAGAAGGGCGAGAACGCCGACGGTCACACCGAGCGCCCGCAGGAGTGGCTTCTTCCGGTTGCTGCCTGGATGCGGAGCCGTGGTGGTGGTCACAGCAGGTCTCCTAGAGCTTTGATCGGATCGGCGACGAGGTGACCGACGTCGTCCCCCGCGCCGGCGATGTCGTCGCCCACGTCAACGACCTGGTCGCCGGCATCGGGCAGGTCGCCGGTGACGAGGTCGCCGAGGGCGCCGACCCCGATCCGGCCGCGGGACGCGTCGCAGGCGGCCTAGTCCGGCCCGCGCCGCTGCGCGCTGTCCGCGGGGGCCGGGGCGGGGCTCAGGACGAGCGGCAGGTACACGTCGTCGACGATCTCGGTGATGATCCGGTCGGCGACGGGTGCGCCGAAGAGCAGGAACTCGTTGCGGATCAGGTCGGTGGCGACCGTCGCCCGGCGGGAGCCGATGATCCACCGCTCGACCTCGCCGCGCTCGACGGCGCGTTCCAGGATGACGCGCACCGTCGAGGGCCCGACGGTGTGCAGGCGTTCACGGACCAGCCGGGCGAAGTCGGGGTGGCGGGGCAGCTCCGCGAGCAGGCCGCGCACGATGCTGCCGAACGGGCTGGCCATCTTCACCGAGACCTGCCGCAGCAGGGCGATCATGTCCGTGCGGAGCGCGCCCGTGTCGGGCAGGTCGTCGTCGTGGATGCCGTGCACCTTGCACGCGTCGACCACCAACTCGGCGCGGTTGGGCCAGCGCCGGTAGATGGCGGCCTTGCCGGTGTGGGCGCGGGCGGCCACCCGTTCCATGGTCAGGCCGGCGTAGCCGACCTCGGCGAGCTCCTCCAGGGTCGCCGCCAGAATCGCGCACTCCAGCTCCTCACCGCGGCGGCGGGGCCCCTTGCGGTGATCGACGGCTGGTCCGACGGGTGGGCCGGTGTTCGGTGACAGTGGCGTTCCTGACGGTGTGACGACGCGTCATTGCGTCCGTTGCGGAAGCACTCTAGCCTCAGATTAGAGAACTGACCGTTCTTTAGGCGCAGAGGCTTCAAGGGGAACGATGACCGACACCGTTACGACGTTCCAGGCACAAGACGCCCCCGACTTCCCGAACGACCGCACCTGTCCGTATCAACTTCCTGCGGGCTACGTAGAATTGAGGGACAGTCAGCAATCCCTGCGTCGAGTGACCCTCTACGACGGCCGCCAGGCGTGGGTGGTGACCAAGCACGAGACGGCCCGGAAACTGCTGGCCGACCCCCGGCTCTCCTCGAACCGCGCGCACGACGACTTCCCCGCCACCTCGGAGCGCCTGGAGAGCCTGCGGGACCGCCGGCCGGCGTTCATCGGCCTGGACCCGCCCGAGCACGGTCCCAAGCGGCGCATGACGATCAGCGACTTCACCGTGAAGCGGATCAAGGGCATGCGCGCCGAGATCGAGGAGATCGTGCACGGCTTCATCGACGAGATGCTCGCCGCCGGGCCGACCGCCGACCTGGTGAGCCAGTTCGCGCTGCCGGTGCCGTCGATGGTGATCTGCCGGCTGCTCGGCGTGCCCTACGAGGACCACGACTTCTTCCAGGACGCCAGCAAGCGGCTGGTCCAGTCGACGTCCGCCGAGGAGTCGGGCCGGGCGCGCGACGACTTCGGCCGCTACCTCGACGGGCTGATCACCAAGCTGCAGGCCGAACCGGCCCCGGGCCTGCTCGGCAACCTGGTCCGCGACCAGCTCGCCAACGGCGAGATCGACCGCGAGGAGCTGATCTCGACCGCGCTGCTGCTGCTCGTCGCCGGGCACGAGACCACCGCGTCGATGACCTCGCTCAGCGTCATCACGCTGCTGGACCACCCGGAGCAGCACGCCGCGCTGCGCGCCGACCGCTCGCTCATCCCCAACGCGGTCGAGGAACTGCTGCGCTACCTCGCCATCGCCGACATCGCCGGCGGCCGCTTCGCCACCGCCGACATCGAGGTCGACGGGCACCTCATCCGGGCCGGCGAGGGCGTGATCATCACCAACTCCATCGCCAACCGGGACGGTTCGGTCTTCGAGGACCCGGACACCTTCGACGTGCGCCGCCCGGCCCGGCACCACATCGCGTTCGGCTACGGGGTGCACCAGTGCCTCGGCCAGAACCTGGCCCGCCTGGAACTCGAGGTGATCCTCACCGCGCTCTTCGACCGTATCCCGACCCTGCGACTGGCCGTCCCGGTCGAGGAGTTGGAGCTGCGGCCCGGCACTACGATCCAGGGCGTCAACGAACTGCCGGTCACCTGGTGACCGGGCGAGAGGAGTGTCCATGCGGGTGATCGTGGATCGGAGCGTCTGCGTCGGCGCGGGCCTGTGCGCGCTGTCCGCCCCCGGGGTCTTCGACCAGGACGACGAGGGCCTGGTCACGGTGCTCGCCGCCGACCCCGCCGAGTCCGAGCGACCCGCGGCGCGCGAGGCCGGCAACCTCTGCCCGTCGGGCGCGGTCCGGATCGTCGAGTAGCCCGGCCGGTACCGGGACCGGACCCGCCGTCCGCGTCCCGGACCGCCGCCGGCGGCGCCCGGCGTCCGGCCCGTGCCGCGGGCCCGCCGAGGCGTTCCGCCGGATCACGCGCGGCTTCGACGGCGGCGGCCCGTTCGCCCGCGGCACGGGCCGTTGTCAGTGGGCGGGCCTAGCATGCCGGGAAAGACGATCCGCACCCGGTGGGAGACACCATGACCACGTTGGCCGACCGACCCAACAGCGCCCTGCTCGTCATCGACGTGCAGAACGGCGTGGTGAGACAGGCCCACGACCGCGACGCCGTCGTGGCCGCCGTCGCCACCCTGGTCGACAAGGCCCGCGCCGCCGACGTCCCCGTCATCTGGGTCCAGCACAGCGACGACGACCTCCCCCCGGGCTCCGAGGACTGGCGGTTCGTCCCCGAGCTCGTCCGCCGGGACGCCGAGCCGCTGGTCCCCAAGTCCTACGGCGACTCCTTCGAGGACACCGACCTCGAATCCCTGCTCGCCGCACGCGGCGTGGGCCGGCTCTTCGTCTCCGGCGCGCAGACGGACGCGTGCATCCGCTCCACCCTGCACGGCGCGATCGCCCGCGGCTACGACGCGACGCTCGTCGCCGACGCCCACACCACCGAGGACCTGTCCGCCTACGGCGCACCGCCGCCCGCCCAGGTCATCGCCCACACCAACCTCTACTGGAAGTACCACACCGCCCCCGGCCGCGCCGGCGGCACCGTCGAAACCGCCGACGTCGACTTCACCCCGTCCGCCTCCCGCGCCTGACCCCCGTCCGCTTCCCGTCACCGATCCGCTGCGCCCGCCGCCCGCCGGTTCCGCCCGCCGGCGCAGGCGTGCGGCGTTCGCCGAAATCCGCTTCGCGCGCCGCCGCGCTGCCCCTACTGTGGCGCGCGTGACGACTCAGGTGATCGTGGTCAACGGCGGCTCCAGCTCGGGCAAGTCCGGGATCGTCCGGTGTCTGCAGGCGGTGCTGCCCGATCCGTGGCTGGCCCTCGGGACCGACGTGCTGGTCGACGCGATGCCCGCGTCCCTGCAGGCGTCGGACACCGGGATCGAGTTCGCGCCGGACGGCGGGGTGAGCGTCGGCCCTAAGTTCCGCGCGCTGGAAGCCTGCTGGATCGAGGGGATCGCCGCGATGGCCCGCGCGGGCGCCCGCGTCATCGTCGACGAGGTCTTCCTCGGCGGCGCGGCCTCGCAGCGCCGATGGCGCGACGCGCTGGGCGAACTGCCGGTGCTCTGGGTCGGCGTCCGGTGCGACGCCGAGATCGCCGCGGGCCGCGAGATCGCCCGGGGCGACCGCGTCGTCGGCATGGCCGCGTCCCAGGCGGAGTCGGTCCACCGCGGCCTGGTCTACGACCTCGAAGTGGACACCTCCCACGCCGAGTCGATGGACTGCGCCCGCGCCATCGCCGCCCGGATCGGCTGACCGGCGCCGAGGCTCCCCGGCGTTCCCGCCCTGATCGGCGCGACGCCCGGCGGCCCGGCCGTCACTCGTAGGCGCGCAGCCGGGGCCACATCGTCCCCCACGGCTGCCGGGGTCCGGTGCAGACGTAGACGTGGCCGCCCCACTCGATGTCGTGCACGCCGTCGGGGTTCGACAGCGTGGCCACCGTGCGGACACTGGTGAAGAACCGCCGCAGGTAGGCGGCGTAGCCGGGCGCGTAGTCCGGCCCGGGCGCCACGGCCACCACGGTCGTGGCCCGCGGATCGCCCGGTCCCCACCACCACTCGCTGTTCTGGCCGCTGACGGCGGTGGGCAACCCGGTGCCCCGGCCCAGCTCGTTGACGGCGCCCGCCTCGCTGTAGTCCGCCGTGAAGATCACCGCGTTCGCCCGCTGAGTAGCCGGCAGCCCGTTCCACACCCGGCGCACGGTGCCGACCAGTTGCGGCCAGCCGATCGTCTCGCCCGATATCGCGCTCGTCTTGTACGTCCACGCGGTGTCCGCGGCGGGCAGCACCGGCAGGACGACGACGGCCGACAGCGCCGCCGAGACCCCGGTCGCGATCAGGAAGCGCGGCCACCGGCCCGGGGCGTGCAGCCACCCGTCGAGCGCCACCGCGCCGGCGGCCAGCAGGCACACGTACAGCCCGCCCAGGTAGTAGACCTGCGCGCCGGTGGTGACGGCGAAGACGACGAACAGCACGCCGTAGACCCACGCCAGGCTCCGCCACAACGGATTCGTGGACCGCCACAGGAACCGCAGGCCCGCCGCCCACACCAGGACCATCGCCAGGCAGGACATCCCGAGCTGCCCCACGATCCAGGTGACGATGTTCGCCACGCCGCCGTGCTCGCCGTTCAGCGCCCGGGTCATCGCGATCATCGCCCAGCCGTGGTCCGCCTGCCACCACAGGTCGGGCACCATCAGCGCCGCGGCGATCACCGCGCCGGCGGGGAACCAGCGGTTGGCGACCGAGGAACGCGCGGGGCCGAGCAGCACGACGACCAGCAGCGCGCCGCCGAAGATGGCCGCGAGGTGGTTGTCCTCCGCGCCGACGCCGACCAGCGCGCCCACCGCCGGCCACCACCGGGCGTCGCCGGTGCGGCCGATCCGCACCACCACCAGCGCGATCGCCGCCCACGCCAGGACCTCGTACGGGGTGGTGTTGGCCACGTGCCCGCTGCCCAGCACCACGGGCATCGTGCCGGTCCCGACCGCCGCGAGCAGCTGCGCGCGCCGCGTGCCGCCGAACTCGCGCGCGGTCAGCCCGCCGACGGTCACCGTGCCGGCCGCCGCCAGAGCGGCCCACAGCCGCAGCCCCGCCACCGACACGCCGAACAGCGACAGCGACACCCGCGCCAGCAGCGGCGCCAGCGCGGGCTGGTCGACGTAACTCGCCTGCGGGTGCCGGGCGCTGTCCAGGAAGTACAGCTCGTCGCGGTGGAAGCCGTAGCGGCTCGACAGCGCCATCAGCACCGCGAAGACGAGCCCCGCCACGATCAACACCCGCCGGTCGAACGCGGCCACCGCGCCCGCGGCCGGCTCCGCCGCGGCCGCCCGCGGCCCGGCATCACTCCCGGGCGGCCCGTCATCGCTCCCCGTCGGCACGTTCGGTACGGTCACCATCGCCCGGTCCCCCCAACCCACGACACGACACCGCGGCGCCCTGGTCCCACGGCCCGCGACCCGCCCGTACCCTACCGATCCGCCCCCGCCGCCGAGCCCGGATCCGCCATGGCCGTCCCGGCGGCGGCGCACGAGGCGGCCCGCACGGTCAGCCGCGGGCGCGCTGGGTGGCCGTGATGCAACCGAGGACGACCAGCGCGGTGACGGCGGCGAGCGCGGAGAGCCGTTCCCCCATCAGCAGCACCGCCCACACGAGGGTGAGCAGCGGCTGGGCGAGCTGGATCTGACTCGCCTTCGGCACCCCGATGACGGCCATGCCGCGATACCACACCACGAACCCGCCGAACTGCGACACGGCGGCGAGATAGGCCATGCCGACGACCGCCCTGGCGCTCACGTGCACCGGCTCCCACGGCAGGGAGACGGCCGTGACCAGGGCGGACACCGGCAGCGCGGCGACGACGCCCCAGGCGATGACCTGCCAGCCGGGCAGGTGGGAGGCGAGCCGGCCGCCCTGGGCGTACCCGGCGGCGCACACCAGCAGGGCGCCGAACAGGTACGCGTCGCCGAGGGTCGGCAGGCCGTGGCTCTGCTGGAGGGTGAAGGCGGCCACCGTGAGCGCGCCCAGGACGGCGGCCGTCCAGAACGCCCGCGAGGGGCGCCGGCCGGTCAGCGCCGCCGAGATGCCGGCGGTGGCCAGCGGCAGCGCGCCGATGACGACGGCCGAGTGCTCGGTGCTGGAGGTCCGCAGGGCGAGCGTGGTCAGCAGCGGGAAGCCGAGGACGCAGCCGCCGGCCACCGTGAGCAGGCCGGGCCAGTGCCGCCGCTCGGGCACCGGCACCCGGGCGCCGAACAGGCAGGCCGCGGCGAGCAGGCCCGCCAGCAGCCCCCGCACACCGGTCACCGTCCACGGGCCGAAGCCGTCCAGGGCCCACACGGTGGCCGGGAAGCTGAAGGAGAAGGACACCACGCCGAGCGTGGCCAGGACGGTGCCGCTGCCGACCGCTATCGTCGAAGAGCCGGTAGCGCTATCTTGTGCTGTCATGAACGACGGTAGCAGTGTGGCTCAACTGGCCGCGACCTTGCGGAACGAGCTGGATCGCTATCCGGAAGGAGGGAAGCTCCCCTCCAGCCGGGCGCTGGTGGCGCGCCACCAGGTCAGTCCGGTGACGGTCGCCCGGGCGATCGCCGCCCTCACCGCCGAAGGACTCGTCACCTCCCGGCCCGGCGCCGGCGTGTTCAAGGCCGCCGCCCGCCGCGCCGCGGGCGGCCTCGGCGACGTCTCCTGGCAGGAGGTGGCCCTGAGCGCGGATCCGCCGATCGGCGCCGTCGACGCGGGTGGCCGCGGGGCGGGCGCCGCCGCGGTCCTGGCCACCCTCACCGCCCCGCCGCCCGAGGTCATCGACCTCAACGGCGGCTACCCGCACGCCGCGCTCCAGCCGGAACGGGCCCTGGCCGCCGCCCTCGCCCGGGCCGGCCGCCGGCCCGGCACCTGGTCCCGCCCACCGGTGGAGGGCCTGCCCGAACTGCGGGAGTGGTTCGCCCGCGACATCGGCGGGCCGGGCGGTTCGCTCAACGCCTCGGACGTCCTGATCACCGCCGGGGGCCAGAGCGCGCTCACCACCGCTCTGCGGGCCCTGGCGGTCCCCGGCGCCCCCGTCCTGGTCGAGTCCCCCACCTATCCCGGCATGCTCGCGGTCGCCCGCGCGGCCGGGCTGCGGCCCGTCCCGGTGCCGGTCGACGCCGACGGCGTGCGCACCGACCTGCTGGCCGAGGCGTTCGAGGCCACCCGGGCCCGGGTCTTCGTCTGCCAGCCGCTCTTCCACAACCCCACCGGCACCGTCCTGTCCCCGCGGCGGCGCACCGACGTGCTCGCCATCGCCCGGGCGGCGGGCGCCTTCGTCGTCGAGGACGACTTCGCCCGCCGCCTGGCGCACGCCGACTCCCGGCCCCTGCCGCTCCCGCTGGCGGCCGACGATCCGGACGGCGTCGTCGTCCACGTGCGCTCGCTGACCAAGGCGGCCTCCCCGAGCCTGCGGATCGGCGGCCTGTCCGCCCGCGGTCCGGTCCTGGAGCGGTTGCGCGCGATCCAGGTCGTCGACAGCTTCTTCGTCCCCCGCCCGTTGCAGGAGACCGCCCTCGAACTGGTCGGCTCGCCCGCCTGGACCAGCCATCTGCGGGCGCTCGCCCGGGCGTTGCGCGACCGCCGGACCGCCCTGCTCGCCGCGCTGGGCGGCGAACTGCCCGGCCTCCTCGCGTACCGGCCGCCGCACGGTGGATACCACCTGTGGCTGCGGCTGCCCGACGGGGCCGACGAGCCGGCCGTCACCGCGAGCGCCCTGCGCCGCGGCGTGGCGGTCACCGCCGGCGCCCCCTACTTCACCGCCGAGGCGCCCGCCCCCCACCTGCGGCTGAGCTACGTCACCACCCCCGGCACCGCGCAGTTGACCGAAGGCGTCCACCGGCTCCGCCAGGCCCTCGCCCAGAACTCCGCGCTCCCGCCGGAGGGGAAGCCAACCGAGGCGTGAGAGCCGGCGCCCCGGCCACGACGCCGCGCGCCGCCGGTGATCCCTAGCGGGCCGGCCGGGTGGCCTGGGCGAGCAGGCCGTCGACGAAGGCCGCCAGCGCCTCGGCGTAGGTGTCCCGCGCGGCCAGGGCCGGCCACTGGTCGCCGACGGCGGCCAGCCGGGGCAGCCGGGAGGTGTCGATGCCGCCGAAGAACGCGTCGCGCTCGGCGGGTTGCCCGTCCTCGGCCCGCCGGCCGGCCGAGCGGGCCCGCACCAGGATCTCGCCGACCGTGTAGTACCAGACGCCGCGGAAGACGCCGACGGCCTGCGCGGGCGTGCATCCGCAGTCGATCGCCCCGGCCACGATGGTCTCGACCGCGCGGAGGGCCGATTCGCCGAGGCGGCCGAGGAAGCCGTCGGTGGTGAGGATCTCGGCGGCCCACGGCCAGGCCGCCAGTGAGTCGTGGATCGCGGTGGCCGCGGCGATGATCCGGTCCCGCGGCTCGCTGGGGAGTTCGGGACGCAGCGTGTGATCCACGTGTTCGTTGAGCAGTTGGACCAGCAGGTCCTCCCGGTCCCGCACGTGGTGGTACAGCGTCGTCGTCCCGATGCCGAGCTCCGCGGCCAGCCGGCGAACGGTCAGCTTCTCCCAGCCGTCCCGCTCGATGACCAGCCGGGCCGCCGTCAGGATCTCCGCACGGGAGGTGGCCGGCGGCCGGCCGGTGCGGCCGTGCGATGCGTTGGTTCGGGGCACCGTCCCATCATGCCGTCCCGTCGTCCCGGGCGGTGCGTGCCGGGCGGTCGTACCGGGCCGCGAAACCGGTGCGGCGGCGCCCTTCCCGCTCGACAGCCGGGGGTCCCCGGAGTACTTTAGGAACATGTTCCTAAACGCGGGGAACGGCCTCGCGCTGCTCCGGACCCCGCACCCACGCGTCCGCCGGCGGGCGGGCGCCGCGACCGAGGAGGACCGAGATGATCCACGCACCGATCGACATGCTCGCCCGCGCGATCCACTTCCACCCCGACGGTGCCGTGCGCGACGAGGCGGTCCGCAAGGCCGGGGACCCGGGCGGCTGGCAGCTCACCACGTTCCACGCGGAGACCGACGAGGACGTCCACGCCGACCACTGGGAGATCCACCCCTCGGCCGAGGAACTGGTCTGCTGCCTGACCGGGGCCATGCGCCTCATCCTGCGCCCCGAAGCGCCGGACACCCCCGAGGAAGCGGTCCGGCTGGGCGCCGGCGCCTGCTTCATCGTCCCGCGCGGCCGCTGGCACCGGATCGAACTGGACGAGCCGACCGACCTGATGTCGGTGACCCTGCGCAACGGATCGCGCCGTGAACGCCGCGCGTCCTGACCTGACACCGCGCGGGCCCCGAACCGCCCGCCACGAGAACGCACGAAGGACGGGGATATGAGCACGATCAGGGAATCGGCAGCCACGACACCGGCCACCGGGACGGACGCCCGGCCCGGCCTCACCCTCGCCGCGGTGGCCGTCGTGCAGTTCATGGTGTCGCTCGACCTGTCGGTGGTGAACGTCGGGCTCCCGCGGATCGCCGTCGGCCTCGGCTTCGGCGCGGTCGGCCTGACCTGGGTGATCAACGCCTACGCCCTCACCTTCGGCGGCCTGCTCCTGCTGGGCGGCAAGGCCGCCGACCGGTACGGCCGCAAGCGGGTCCTGATGTTCGGGCTCGGCCTGTTCGGGCTCGCCTCGCTCCTCGGCGGCCTCGCGCGCGACCCCGGCCAACTGGTGGCCGCCCGCGTGGTGCAGGGCATCGGGGCCGCGTCCCTCGCGCCGGCCGCGCTGGCCCTGCTGACCTCGACGTTCCCCACCGGCCGGGCCCGCGTCCGGGCCTTCGGCGTGTGGAGCGCGATGAACGCCGCCGGGGGTGCGTTCGGCGTGCTGATCGGCGGCCTGCTCACCCAGTACGCGGGCTGGCGCTGGGTGATGTTCGTGAACGTGCCGATGGCCGCCTGCGCGCTCGCCCTCGCCTGGCGGGGTGTCGCCGCCGGCCGGCCCGCGGCGCGCAGCGGCCGCCTCGACGTCCTCGGCGCCGTCCTGGCCACGGCCGGCATGACCCTGCTGGTGTTCGGCGTCGTGCGCACCGACCGGTACGCGTGGGGCTCGCCGGTGACCGTGACGACCCTGGCGGTCGCCGCCGTACTGCTCGCCGCCTTCCTCCACGTCGAGCGCACCACCACCCGCGAACCGCTCGTCCGGCTCGGCCTGTTCGCCAACCGCTCGGTCTCCGGCGCGAACGCCTACAACCTCCTGGTCGGCGCGGCCATGGCCTCGGCGTTCTACTTCGTCTCCCTCTACCTGCAACAGGTGCTCGGCGCCGGGCCGGCCCGCACCGGGGTCGAGTTCCTGCCGTTCGCACTCGGCGTGATCGCCGGCTCCGTGCTCGCCGTCAAACTCGGCTACCGCCTCGCCCCGCGCACGCTCCTGGTCGCCGGCGGCCTGCTCACCGCGACCGGGTTCGCCTGGTTCGGCCTGATCAGCCCGACCGGCACCTTCACCACCGACGTCCTCGGTCCGTCGATCGTCGCCAGCGTCGGCTTCGGCCTCTGCCTCGGACCGGTCGTCTCCACCGCCACCGGCGGCGTCGCCCCCCACGAGGCCGGCACCGCGTCCGGCCTGCTCAACAGCTCCCGCCAGATCGGCGCCTCCCTGGGCCTGGCCGCCCTGGGCACCGCCGCCCACGACCGCACGGGCCCCGACGACCACCCCCGCCGCCCTGAACCACGGCTACGCCCTGGGCCTCACCCTCAGCGCCACCCTCCTCCTCGCAGCGGTCCTCATAGCCCTCACCGCCCTGAAACGACCCCCCGCGCCCAGTGCCGCCCGGTAGGAGTGCCCCGCGGACCGCGTGCGCGGTGCGGTGGGGTTCGGCGCGGCCCCCGACGGCGTGCACGGTGCGGCCGTTCGGCCCCGGACCCCGACCGCGTGCGCGGAGCGGTGGGTTCAGCCCCGGCACCCGGACCGGGTTGACCGTGCGGTGGCTTCGGCGTGGCGTAGTTTTCCCACCCACCGGCGGGAGGGGGTGGTCCGGGGCGGGTTCCTGGTGGACGCCTACGTGTATTTGTGGGCCCGGCGTCGTGTTGACGTGTTCTGCCTGGTGATCGGGGCCCGTAAATATACGGTCCACCGGGACCTGCCACGGGCCGCCCCCGACCCGAGCCACCCACCTCACCCCCGACCGCGCCCAAGCAACCGCGCGCAGAGAACGACGGGTTCGGCCCCCAGACCCCCAACCGGCGTGCCGATGAGCCGAGTTCAACCCCGGACCCCCGACCGGGCTGACCGTGCGCCGGGTTCAGCCCGGACACCCGACCGCGTCCGCCGAGCGGCCCGTTCGACCCCGGACCCCCGACCGCCCGCGCGGAGCGGCCCGGCGGCGGGGCTACGCGGAATGGAGGGCGCGGACCAGGTCCGCGACGAGGTCGGCCCGGTCGGCCATCGTGTCGACGAGCAGGTACTCGTGGTCGGCGTGGGCGCCGCCGCCGACCGCTCCGAGGCCGTCGAGGGTCGGGACGCCGAGCGCGGCGGTGAAGTTGCCGTCGCTGCCGCCGCCGACCGCGCGGCCCTCCAGGTCGGGACGCAGCCGCTTCGCCACCGCGAAGAGCTCCGCGGAGGCCGACTCCGGCATCGGGGGCCGGCCGACGGCTCCCCGGACCGAGATCCGCGCCCCGCCGAGGTGCGGGGTGAGCGCCGCGAAGGCGGACTCGACGCGCTCCTTCTCCTCGGCCGTCTCGACCCGCACGTCGACCAGGACGGTCGCCTCGGCCGGCACGACGTTGTCCTGGGTGCCCGCCGACGCGACGGTCGGCGTGACGGTCGTGCCGATGCCGGGCCGCCCGAGCGCCGCGATGTCCAGCACCTGGTGCGCCGCCTCGATCAGGGCGTTGACCCCGGCCTCCGGCTCCAGGCCCGCGTGCGACGCCAGGCCGGTGATCGTGACCTCGAACGTGCCGCAGCCCTTGCGGCCGGTCTTGACGCCGCCGCCCTCCGCCGCGCCCTCGAAGACCAGCACCGCGCCGCAGGCCAGCGCCCGTTCCTCGATCAGCGCCCGCGAGGCGCGCGAGCCGACCTCCTCGTCGCAGGTCACCAGGATCTCGACGCCCGAGCGGTCGTCGAGCAGCGCCAGGCCGTGCACGGCCTGCACCAGCCCGCCCAGCATGTCGAAGACGCCGGGGCCGGTGGCGCGCCCGTCCTTCACCGTGAACGGCCGGCGCTCCAGGGTGCCGAGCGGGAAGACCGTGTCGTGGTGCCCGAGGATCAGCACCTTGGGCTCGCCGCCGCCGGACCAGCGCACGTGCGGCCCGACCTCGCTCCCGACGAGCACCGCCTTTCCGCCCAGCCGCCGCTCGATGACGCCGGCGACCGCCTCGGCCGACGCCGTCAGGGCGCCGACGTCACGCGACGGGGACTCGACCTCCACCAGCGTCCGCAGGTCCTCGATCATCGCGTCGACACTCACGGGTCCGGTGCTGTGCGTCATCATGCCGCCAGGATAAAAGAGCACGTCGCGAAGGCCCCCACCGCGCCACCCCCGCGCCGCGCCGGCCAAACCAGCCGCCGGCCCACCGCCCGCCGTGACGCGTTCCTCCGCGCCGCGTCGCCGCTCCTCACCGCTTCCATTCACTGAATCTTCACTTCCTGGACGGCTGTATAGAAAGTCTTCCGGCGGTAGCGTCGCAGCGCCATCCCAACAGACGCGCGCTCCGGGGCAGTTCGCTGCCGTGTGCCGGGGTGCGGAAGGAGCGAGAGATGAAGAAGACGGGCATCAGACGGATGGTGGGCGCGGGCCTCGCGTTCACCGCGGGGGTGATCGCGCTGAGCGTGACGACGCCGGCCGCGCAGGCCGACGTGGTACCGACGCACGCGATCAACATCTGCCAGTCGGCGAGCTTCTACGAGAACTTCGACCACGCGACCAACGCGCCGTCGCACTACCTCTACACGCTCCCGTACGGCCAGAAGGTCGGCCACACCGACGGCGCCCAGCCGGTGTACGAGGGCTGGGCGGCGACGTTCGACTTCCAGACCCAGTCGTGGGGCTACATGGAGTACGACTGCATCGGCGGCTACAACTCCTGGTGATCTCGGGCCATCCCGCCGTCCACCCCTTCCCACCCCAGGAGTTCCCGTGCTCACCAAGCGCATCGCCCGCCTCGGCGTCGTCGCCGCCGTCGCCGGTTCCGCCCTCTTCGCGGCCACCCTGCCGGCGTTCGCCCAGAACGCGATCATCGGCGACCGCATGACCGTCTGCACCACCGACCTCGCCGTCCGCACCCAGCCGCTGGGCGCCTGGATGGGCCAGATGTCCAACCCGCAGACCTTCCAGGTCATCCGCACCGACCCCAGCGGCGACTGGGTCTACGGCTTCGCCTACGGCGACATCAACGCCGACGGCTGGGTCCAGAACGGCCACTTCTGCTGACCGTGCCACACCCCCGCGCGCGGGCCGGTCACGCGGACCGGCCCGACGCGTCTCGCACCGCGCCGAGGTGCGCCTCGATCGCCGCGACCGTGCGGGCGTTGTCCTCGAAGAGCACCGCCCGCATGCCGATCGCCCGCGCCGCGGCGACGTTGGCCGCCACGTCGTCGACGAACAGGCAGTCCTCCGGCGGCACCCCCAGTTGTTCGCAGGTGATCGCGTACGCGCGCGGGTCCGGCTTCTCGACGCCGATCTCGTGCGAGTACAGGAGTTCGTCGACCAACTCGGGGAATCCGTAGGCCGCCTGCTCGCGCTCGCGGGCCCCCACGAAGCTGTTGCTGAGGATCCCGACCCGGCAACGCGGCCGCAACTCCCGCACGAACGCGATCAACTCCTCGTTCGGCCGACCCAGGTACTCGGCCCAGCTGTCCGCGTTGAACGCCGCCAACCGCGCCTCGTCCAGGCTTAGTTCAGCCGCGATCGCCGCGTCCGCCGCCGCTTCGGTGATCGCGCCGATCCCGCCGGCCCGCCACACGTCCCGCAGCCGCTCCCGGATCGCCCCGGCCGGCAGCCCCAGCCGCCGTTCCCACTTCCCCGGCCACCCGGTCGGCGGCGTGATCTCCAGCACCCCGCCGATGTCGAACACCACGCCCCGCGCTCCGGCCGGCCCCACGGCGTCCCGCATGGTGCCTCCCTCCCGTTCGGCTCCCCACAGCGTGGGCCTTACCGTTGGGGGAAGGTCAAGCACGCGGTCACAGGTGTTCCGGCGTGGCGATGCCCAGCAGCCGCATGCCGAGCCGGAGCGTGCGGCCGGTGAGGTCGCACAGGAAGAGGCGGTTCTCCGTGGTGGCCGGGTCCGGCGCCTTCAGGACCGGGCACTGGTCGTAGAAGGTGGTGTACGCCGAGGCCAGCGCGTACAGGTAGGACGCGAGCTTGTGCGGCTCGTACTCCTGCGCGACGGTGGCGATCGTGGCGCCGAACTCGTCGAGCTGCAGGCCGAGCGCCCGCTCGGCCGGGGCGAGCGGCAGCTCCGGGTGCGCGACCGGCACGGCGGCGCCGGCCTTCCGCAGGATCGAGCGGATCCGCGCGTACGCGTACTGCAGGTAGACGCTCGTGTCGCCGTTGAGCGAGACCATCCGGTCGAGGTCGAAGATGTAGTCGCGGCCCAGCGACGTGGACAGGTCGGCGTACTTGATCGCTCCGATGCCCACCTGCTGCGCCCGCTCGGCGACCTGCTCGGCCGACAGCTCGGGCGCCTTCTCCGCCACCACGGCCGCCGCCCGCTCGACCGCCTCGTCGAGCAGGTCCTCCAGCCGCACCGACTCGCCCGCCCGGGTCTTGAACGGCTTGCCGTCCTTGCCGAGGATCGTGCCGTTGGGCAGGTGGACCGCGGTGACCTCGTCGGTCAGCCAGCCGGCCCGCCGGGCCGCCTCGAAGACCATCTTGAAGTGCAGCGACTGCCGGGCGTCCACCACGTAGAGGATGGTGTCCGCGCCCAGCCCGGCGACCCGGTCGCGGATCGCCGACAGGTCGGTGGCCGCGTAGCCGAAGCCGCCGTCGGCCTTGCGGACGATCAGCGGGACCGGCTCGCCGTCCTTGCCCTTGATGTCGTCGAAGAAGACGCACAGCGCGCCCTCGGAGTGCACGGCGACACCGGACTCCTCCAGCAGCCGGCAGGTCTCGGCGAGCATGTCGTTGTACGCGCTCTCGCCGACCACGTCCTCGTCGTGGATCTCGATGTCGAGCTTCGCGTAGACCGAGTTGAAGTAGATCTTCGACTCGTCGACGATCTTGTGCCACCGCGCCAGCGTCTCCGGCTCGCCGGCCTGCAGGTCGACCACCCGGCGCCGCGCCCGGTCCTTGAACTCCTCGTCGGAGTCGAAGACCGCCCGCGACGCCTTGTACAGCCGGCTCAGCCGGGACATCGCCATGTCGCCGCTGCCGGCGTCCTCCGGGTGGTCCAGCTCGTGCGGGTGCTCGACGAGGTACTGGATGAGCATGCCGAACTGGGTGCCCCAGTCGCCGATGTGGTGGCGCCTGACCACCTTCTCGCCGCCGAACTCCAGGATCCGCACGAGCGCGTCGCCGATCACCGACGAGCGCAGGTGGCCGACGTGCATCTCCTTGGCGACGTTCGGCTGCGCGTAGTCGATGACGGTGGTGCCGGGCGCGTCGGCGCAGGGCACGCCGAGCCGTTCGTCGGCGTGCCGGGCGGCCAGCGTGCCGGTGAGCGCCGCGTCGGAGACGGTGATGTTGAGGAAGCCGGGACCCGACACCTCGACGTCGGCGAGCAGCTCGTCGGCGGGCAGGTGGGCGAGCACGGCGGCGGCCAGCTCGCGCGGGTTGGCCTTGGCCCGCTTGGCGAGCCCCAGGACGCCGTTGGCCTGGAAGTCGGCCCGGTCGCTACGTCGCAGCAGCGGGTCGGCGTCGGCGGCCGACGGCACGGCTGCCGCGAGGGCGGCCGAGACACGCTGGTGGATCGTGGCGGAGAGCGAGGGGACCGAAGCCATGGGTTCCGTGCCGTTCCTGTCCGGGGTCGGTGGGCTGGGCCGGCGCGTTCCCGCGGGCACGGGCCGGGTGCCCCGAGTATCCCACGGCGGGCCGCACGTCCCGTTGGGGTTTCCACCGCCGCCCGGCGGTGCGCCGCGGCCATCCGGGCGTGGGCGCGCTCCGCCTGGTGGGACAATGGCGGCGGACATCCCGCACGCCCAGGAAGGAAGTACGCACAGTGGCTCAGAGCACCGAGGCCGACTGGGTCGCCCGCTTCGCGGACGACGTCATCGCGGAAGCCGAGCGGCGGGCCCCGGGCAAGAAAATCGTGGTCGCCTCCGGCATCAGCCCCTCCGGCCCGATCCACCTGGGCAACCTGCGCGAGATCATGGTCCCGCACCTGGTCGCCGACGAGATCAAGCGGCGCGGCCTGGCGTGCGAGCACATCCTGTCCTGGGACGACTTCGACCGGTACCGCAAGGTCCCGGCCGGCTACGACCCCTCCTACGCCGAGCACATCGGCAAGCCGCTGACCGCCGTGCCCGCGCCGCCCGGCAGCCCGCACGAGACCTGGTCGGACCACTTCAAGGCGCCGTTCCGCGCCGCGCTGGCCCAACTCGGCGTCGAGGTCACCGAGATCAGCCAGACCCGGGAGTACACCTCGGGCGCCTACCGCGAGCAGATCCTGCTGGCGATGCGCGAGCGGCACCGCATCGACGAGGTGCTCGGCCGCTACCGCACCAAGAGGAAGGCCGCCGAGGTCCAGGACGACGAGGAGGCGGGCAGCGCCGCCGACTACTACCCCTACAAGCCGTACTGCGCGGTCTGCGGCCGGGACGTCACCACGGTCACCGGCTACGACGACGCGACCACCGAGCTGGCCTACACCTGCGCGTGCGGGCACGCCGAGACGGTCCGGCTCAGCGAGTTCAACCGCGGCAAGCTGGTCTGGAAGGTCGACTGGCCGATGCGGTGGGCGTACAAGGGCGTGCTGTTCGAGCCGTCCGGCGTGGACCACCAGTCGCCCGGCTCGTCGTTCATGGTCGGCCAGCAGCTGGTGCGGGAGATCTTCGGCGCCGAGCCGCCGATCGGCCCGATGTACGCGTTCGTCGGCATCAGCGGCATGGCCAAGATGAGCAGCTCCAAGGGCGGCGTGCCCACCGCGGAGGACGCGCTGCGGATCATGGAGCCGCAGCTGCTGCGCTGGCTGTACGTGCGCCGGCAGCCCAAGCAGGCGTTCAACATCTCCTTCGACCAGGAGATCCAGCGCACCTACGACGAGTGGGACGCCCTGGAGCGCCGGATCGCCGCCGGCGGCGCCGCCGCGCTCGACGTCGCGGTGCACTCGCGCGCCGCGCGCACCGCGACCGGTGAACTGCCCACCACCGAGCGGGCGTTGCCGTTCCGCACCCTGGCGTCCGTGGTGGACATCACCACCGGCGACGAGGCGCAGACGCTGCGCATCCTGCGGGACGTCACGGCCGACGGCCCGATCGCCTCGCTCGACCAGGTCCGGCCGCGGCTGGACAAGGCCGAGGCGTGGGTGACCACCCACGTCGAGGACGACCAGCGCACCCGGGTGCGCACCGCCCCCGACACCGCGACGCTCGCCGCGCTCGGCGACACCGACCGCCAGGCGCTCAAGCTGCTCGCCGACGGGCTCGCCGACCACTGGTCGCTCGACCTGCTCACCACGCTGGTCTACGCGGTGCCGAAGATCCAGGCCGGCTTCGACCCGGACGCCAAGCCGACGCCCGAACTCAAGGCCGCGCAGCGGCAGTTCTTCGCGCTGCTCTACCAGCTCCTGGTCGGCCGCGACACCGGGCCGCGGCTGCCCACCCTGCTGCTGGCCGTCGGGGCCGACCGGGTGCGGGAGCTGCTGGGCGAGGGCTGAGTCAGCTGAAGCTGACCTCTTCGAGGCGCTTCTGCTCCATGAGTTCGCGCAGCCGGGGGCGGAGGAACTGCTCGTTGAGCGGGCCTCCGCCCTCGTTGGTGATGCCGAAGCTGTCCTCCAGCATCAGGCCGAGCTGCCGGGCGTTCGGCGCCTGCCCGTAGTTGGTGGCGTAGGTGTTGAACGCCGCGTACAGCGCCTCGTCGAAGTCGATCCCGTCCGGCACGTCCGGCGAGGCGGGCTCCGGCGGCGCGGGCGGCGGCGGGGTGATGCGGCGGCCCCGCCCGGTCGGGCCGTCCGGCATGGTCAGCGCGGGCGCGGGCTCCGGCTCCGGCACGTAGACCGGCTCCGGTTCGGGCTGCGGCTGCGGCGGCGCCTCGATCGCGGCCTGCTGCGGCACGGCGACCGGCTGGGCGGGCCCGTCCGCCGCGCCGGACTCGCCGGGGGCGACCGGTGCGGCGGCCTCGACGGCCCGCGGCGCGCTCGCGGCGGGCGCCGCCTCCGCCACCGTGATGCCCGCCGCGGCGAGCCCGGCCGGGCCGGTCTCGGCGAGCGGGACGCCGTAGCGGGCCAGCCGCAGCGGCATGACGGACTCCACCGGGGCCTTGCGGCGCCAGGCGCGGCCGTAGCGGGCGTGCAGGCGGGCCTGGTAGACCAGCCGGTCCTGCTCCAGCCGGATCACCTCGTCGTAGGAGCGCAGCTCCCACAGCTTCATGCGCCGCCACAGCCGGAAGGTGGAGGGGAAGGCGAGCAGCCAGCGGGCGATGCGCACCGACTCCATGTGCCGGTCGGCGGTGATGTCGGCGATCCGGCCGATGGCGTGCCGGGCGGCCTCCACCGAGACCACGAACAGGATCGGGATCACCGCGTGCATCCCGACGCCGAGCGGGTCCGGCCAGGCCGCCGCGCCGTTGAAGGCGATGGTCGCCGCGGTCAGCAGCCAGGCGGTCTGCCGCAGCAGCGGGAACGGGATGCGGAACCACGTCAGCAGCAGGTCGAGCGAGAGCAGCACCACGATGCCGGCGTCGATGCCGATCGGGAAGACGTTGGCGAACCAGCCGAAGCCCTTGTGGATGGCCAGATCGCGCACCGCCGCGTAGGACCCGGCGAAGCCGATGCCGGCGATGACGACGGCGCCGGCCACCACGATGCCGACCAACATCCGTTGCGTACGGCCCATGCGTATCGCGGACATATCCGCGACACCTCCCGCCCTCGGTTCCTGGACGGGTCAGCTTGTCATATCAGCTAACCCAGTCAACTCCGGGGCAAGGGCCGGATCGGCTCAACCCAGCGCTGCGAGCGCCTGCTTGGCGGCCTGTTCCGCGCCGGAGCGCAGGTCGGAGGTCTTGGGGGCGTGATCGCCCTGCAGCCCGGCACCTGTGTAGTCGATCGTGACCACCGCGTTGGCGCTGCGGACCACGATCGTCGCCGTGTGGTAGGAGGCGTGGCTCTTGGCCGCCTGCCAGACGATCAGCGTCGCCGGGCCGTCCAGTCCGGGCAGCGGCGCGGTCGTCGCCTTGCCCTTGTCGGCCTGCGCGGCGCCCGCCGTGGTCCGGACGGCGGCGTGGTACGCGGTGGTGGCCTGCGTGTCGGCGGGGGCGGCGCCGGCGAGGGTGTCGAAGCGCTGGAAGGAGGCGTCCAGGTAGCGGTACTGGTAGCCGTGCAGCCCGTTCCACGAGCAGCCGCCGCGCAGCTTGGGCTGGCCGGAGCCCGCCTCGCTGCCCTTGAGGCTCTTGGCGCCCGGCACCAGCGACTTCAGCGTGGCCCGGGATATCGCGCCGCAGGGGTCGGGCAGCGTGGCATAACGCACGCTCGCCGTCGGCGAGGCCGTCGCGGTGGCGGACGGCGCGGCGCCGGCGCCCGACGAGAGCGAGCAGCCGGCCAGCAGCGCGGCCGGGGCGATGGCGCCGGCGGACAGCAGCGCCGCACGGGCGGCTCGGGCGGTTCTGGAACGGTGGGGCATGTCACACGGTCCTTCGGTGGGGCTGACGGACTGAACGGCCACGATACGTGGTTCGCCCGTTTGGTCCAGCCGGGACCGGTGTGACCTACTGCGCTATCGCCTTCGCCAGCTCCTGGGCCAGCCCGTGCGCGCCGAGTTGGAGGTCGACGTCGGACGCCGACTGCGAGGCGGCGCCGGACCACTGGTCGAACTCGATGGTGACCAGCACGTTCGCGGTCCGGAAGACCATCGTCACGTCCCGCCGCGAACCGTTGCCGTCCGGAGCCTGCGAGTCGTCCAGGTACGCCTCGTCGCCCACCCCGCCGACCCGGCGCGGCGAGGTGTCGCCGCCGGAGTCCTGGGAGGGCGGGACCGACTGGCCGGGCGTCGGCACGCTGGCCGAGTCGTCCGGCGCGGGCGCCTTGTCCGGGATGTGCGCGGCGGCGGCCTTCCGCGCGTAGTCCTGCTTGGCCCGCTCCTCGTCGCTGACCGTCGGGTCGTACGACACCACCCGCTCGAAGTCGATCGAAAGTGATCGGTTCGCGTTCTGCGCCATGCCGGTCCACTTGCAGCCGACGCGCCGGTCGGTGTCGTACGTGATCATCGCGGTGCCCGCGTAATCCGACGAACTGGGCAGCAGGTCGTGCAGGGTGGCCTGGTCCACGGTGCCGCACGGCTCGGGGAGCGTCTGGTACTTGCCGGGCGGCGCGGTGGTGGCCGGCTGGGTGCTGCCGGTCCCGGGGGCGTCGGCACCGTCGGACCCGGCGCCGGAGCCCGCGCAGCCGGCGAGCGTGGTGAGGGCGGCGGCCGACAGCAGTGCCGCGACCGCGCCGACGGCTGTCCGCTTCCTTGCCGTCACAGGTCCCGTCCCTTCCGGAAAACGTGTTGCCGCTGTTCGGCGGCCGGTGGACACAATGTCTACCGCAGACCGCTGTGTGGCCGCCGGTTCGGTTCGGTGGCCGAGTGGTTTCGTTCCCGATTCTTGTTCTGCTGGTGTTTGCTCCGATTTTGATCGGCAAGCGGTCTTTTATGCCTTAAAACCGACCGTTTGTCCAGAGCGCCAGGATCCGCGGCATCGGGATCACGACTTCACGCCTGGGGGAAATGATGACGTACACCGAGCTGCCCGGGGTCCGGGTGCCGATCCGCATGTGGACCGACCCGGCCGGCGTCGAGGAAGCGGCGATGCGGCAGCTGCGCAACGTCTCCGCCCTGCCGTGGATCAAGGGCCTCGCGGTCATGCCGGACGTGCACTACGGCAAGGGCGCCACCGTCGGCTCGGTGATCGCCATGCACGGCGCGGTCTGCCCGGCCGCGGTCGGCGTGGACATCGGCTGCGGCATGAGCGCGGTGCGCACCTCGCTCACCGCCAACGACCTGCCCGGCGACCTGTCCGCACTGCGCTCGAAGATCGAACAGGCCATCCCGGTCGGCCGCGGCATGCACGACGACCCGGTCGACCCCGCCCGGCTGGCCGGCGCCGGCACGGCTGCCTCCGGCGGCTCCGACGCGTGGGCGGGCTTCTGGGCGCGCTTCGACGACCTCGCCGAGGCGGTCCACCCCCGGCTCGACCGCGCCGCGCGGCAGATGGGCACGCTCGGCGGCGGCAACCACTTCGTCGAGGTCTGCCTCGACACCGACGACCGCGTCTGGCTGATGCTGCACTCCGGATCGCGCAACATCGGCAAGGAGCTGGCCGACCACCACATCTCCCAGGCCCAGAAGCTCGCCCACAACCAGGGCCTGGTCGACCGCGACCTCGCGGTCTTCCTCGCCGGCACCCCCGAGATGGCCGCCTACCGCGCCGACCTCTTCTGGGCCCAGGAGTACGCCAAGCACAACCGCGCCCTCATGATGGCCCTCCTCCAGGACGTCCTCCGCAAGGAGTTCCGCAAGGCGAGGGTCGCCTTCGACGAGGTGATCAGCTGCCACCACAACTACGTGAGTGAGGAGCGCTACGAAGGCGTCGACCTGCTGGTGACGCGGAAGGGCGCGATCCGCGCGGGCTCGGGCGACCACGGGATCATCCCGGGTTCGATGGGCACGGAGTCGTACATCGTGCGCGGTCTCGGCAACACCGCGGCGTTCAACTCCGCCTCGCACGGCGCCGGCCGCCGCATGAGCCGCGGTGCGGCGAAGCGGCGTTTCTCCACCCGCGACCTCGCGGAGCAGACCCGGGGCGTGGAGTGCCGCAAGGACTCCGGCGTGGTCGACGAGATCCCCGGCGCCTACAAGCCAATAGGCCAGGTGATCGACCAGCAGCGGGACCTGGTGGAGGTCGTGGCCAAGCTGAAGCAGGTGGTGTGCGTGAAGGGCTGAACGGCGGCAGGGGGACGGTAGGGTCTGCCCGGGCTCCCCCTTACGCGACGGAGATGGTTCATGAAGCTGCTGCCGATGTTCCTCCGCCGGTCGATCGAGGCGGTGTACGAACGTCGGCTGGCCGCCACCCTGTCGGGACTGCCGTGCCCCCGGCACGTCGGGATCATGCTCGACGGCAACCGGCGCTGGGCCCGGCAAGCGGGACACACGGACGTCATCGAGGGATACCGGGTCGGCGGCGCCAAGGCCGTCGAGTTCCTGGGCTGGTGTACCGCCGCCGGGATCAAGCACGTCACCCTCTTCATGCTCTCCGAGGAGAACCTCAGCCGCCCCGCCGAACAACTCGGCCCGCTGATCGAGATCATCGAGGAGACGGTCCGGGACCTCACCGCCAAGGACCGCCCCTGGCGGGTCCAGGTGATCGGCTCACTCGACATGCTGCCGGGCACAAGCGCCCAGGTACTCAAGGACGCCACCGCCACGACCACCGGGCGCGGCGGGCTCAAGGTGGACGTCGCGGTCGGCTACGCGGGCCGGCGGGAGATCGTCGACGCGGTCAAGAGCGCGTTCGAGACCCACATGGCGGCTGGTGGCGACCCGGCCGAGTTGGCCGAGCGGTTCGACATCGAGGACATCTCCCGGCACCTGTACTCGCCCAGCGCGGACCAGACCGACTTCATCATCCGCACCTCGGGCGAACAGCGCCTCTCCGGCTTCCTGCTCTGGCAGTCCGCCTACGCCGAGATGCACTGGGTCGACTGCTACTGGCCTGCCTTCCGCCGGCTCGACTTCCTGCGCGCCCTGCGCTCCTACGCCAGCCGGGAACGCCGTTACGGCAAGTGACCTCGCCCGGCACGCGCGGCGTCAGCCCCGAGCGGTGCGCGGACTCAGAACGACACGGTGAGGGAGATGACCGCGATGTTGGCCATGAGGTACAAGATCGTCGAGATGGCGAAGACGCGGTTGTTGACGCGCTGCGCCGCCGGTTTGGCCGTGGGATCGGTCAACACCTTCATGATGTACGTGGTGTTGGCGACACCGATCAGTACGTAGATCAGGCTCATGAAGTGGATCTCTTCGACCAGCGTCACGTTCAGGAAGGTGCCCAGCGCCTCGTCGACCGCCCGCAGGTTGAGCATGATCGTGAAGAGCGCGGTGCCGAGAATCCCGAGCCGCGCGACCATGGCGACCTCGTTGTCCTTCGACCAGATCAGAAACGAGATCATGGCGACCAGGAAAGCCACGTACACGGGCAGGATCTGCTTGCCGAAACTCGTGAGGTCCTCTCGGGCGAGATGGAACTCGATCACCAACTGGGAGTAGCGACTACTGCTTCCTTGCGCGAGCCGGGGATCGCCGAAGTTCGTCCTGTAGAGCGAGTCCACGACACCGATCCGGAATCGCGTGATCTTGAAGTCGTCGACATCGATCCTGGGGTTGTACGTGGAGTCCTTCACATCCGCCCGGTAGACGAACCGTGACTCGTCCAGCTTGTTCTCCTCGACCCGGATCCGGATGACCTGTTTGTCGAACGGAAAGTCCGTCAGGTCCAAGGTCTGCCGGAAGGTCCCGGACACTTTGACCTGCGTCCAGTACTCGTTGCCCACCTTCTCGCTGGAAGGCGCGGTCAGCGTCGCCGTCGTCGCGTTGGTGAACTCGAGACGCTGGACGGCGGCGAGTTCCTTGCGTGGGCATACGCTCCACAGCCACAGGTCCGCGTTCACGGTGCGCTCGACCGGATTCACCCCGTAGAGGTCGGTGACGTAGGCCCCGACGCTGCAACTGGCCACGGCCGCAGCGGCGGGCGTGGCGACGACCAGCGTGCTCAGCAGCGCGGCGACCGCTGCGAGCAGGGCGGCTGCTCCCGACCGGAGCCCGGCCAGCAAGCCACGTCGGCCGTCCGCCGGCCCGCGATATGAACGGGGCATACCTGCGAGCCTCCAAGAACACCAGCGGGAGCAGCAGGAACTGCCTCAGGGAAGCGTTTCCACGCGGGACGATAACCCGGCGGCCGAGGCAAGATGGCGATCACAGCGGCCCGCCCCCGCAGACCGGCTCAGGATGCACCCGTTCAGCCGACGCCCGGGCCCGCGGCGCGACGCGGCGGCCCGCCCCTCCCCGTTCCCGGCCTCCTCCCGCACGTACGACCGCGGCGACTTGACGGGACATCGTTCAAAGGGCGCTGGCGCCGACCTATCCTGGCTTGCGAGTTGACCGCGCAGGATCGGGGGATCCATGGATCGGACGGGCCGCTGGGCAACCGCGGTGCTCGTGTCACTGCTGGTGTTCGTGGGCTGCGCCGCGCTGCTGATGGGGGTCCGCTTCCCGTGGACGCCGCACGCCGAGAGCGACCGATGGCTGGTCGCGCTCACGGTCGCCGCGTTCCTCGGCACCGGAGTCGGCGGCGCGCTGGCCTGGTGGGCCGGCCGCGAGGACGCGGCGGACGGGGACCGCGCCGCCGCGGGCAGCCCCGCACCGGCCGCACGCGAGCAGGTCACGCAGCAGGCGAGAGTGGGCCGCGGCGGCACGAACATCATGGCCGGCCGAGACGTGAGCATCCGTCGTCACGGCGAGCGACCCGACGGGCGGCCCGACCATGAGCGGGAGTGAGCAGCCGCCGCGCCGGCAGGTGTCACAGCGGGCCGACGTCCGGTCGAACGGCAGGAACATCATGGCCGGCCGCGACGTGCGGAACACCGAGATCAACAACTACCTGGGCCCTAACAGCGGCCCCGGCCGTGGCATCAGCCGCAAGCGGCTGGCGTTGCTCGTCGCCGGCGTACTCGTGCTGAGCGCGGCCGGTTTCCAGGGCTTGCTGTGGGCGAACGAACGGCACACCGCGGACCTGTCGCAGCCTCGGCACGGCACGACGGCACCCGTGCACAGCGCGACCGCGCCCGCGGACAGCGCCACGCCGTCCGCGAGCGGTGCGACGCCGTCGGCGGCTAGCACGGGACCGCCGTTCGTCGCCCGGTCGTCGTTCCCGGGCAGCGCGCTCGATCCGATCGCGGCCGGCTCGCCATGGGCGTTCGTCCTCGATCGCACGCTCACCCCGAGCGAGATCGCGGGCCTGGAGCAACGGAACGGAGTCGATGGGCAGGCGGTGTGGGACTACCTGCGCCCCCTCGGTGCGCGGATCGTGTCGGACAACTGGGCGACCGGGCCGCGGATGACCTTCAAGATGGTGTTCCTGAGCGATCTCAGCAGCAGCCTGAGCATCCAGAGCATGCAGCCGGTGAAGATCGCCTGCACGGAGAGCCAAGCGGTGACGGTGGTCGACTTCGCCAGTGAGGGTGACGACGCGGTTCCGACGGTCGAGTTCTCCCTGCTCAAGCCGGACGTGCCGCTCGCCGGGGTGAACGGCGACGGCGTGGCGACCGGCCCCTATTTCAGCAGCCACCAGATCGACCTCGGAGCCGGCACCACCCCGGGAGCCCTCGACATCCAGGCGACCGGCGAGTCCGGCAAGTCCTGCTCCTGGCGTTTCTCGGTCGGCTTCGCCACCGCGTCCGGCTCATCCACCCAGATCGTCGAGAACGCCGGCAAGCCGTTCGTCATCGAGGCCGCGCCCCTTCATCCCCTCCAACACATCCAGTACGGACTGGACACCTCCGGCCGCCCACGCTGGGCCGACTGCGCAACGGTCACCGATTGCTCCTGAACCGTGGGGTTGCCCGGGTCCGGGGCTGTCGGGGTCTCGTCGTCACTTGGCGAACACGAGAGTGACGTTGTGTCCGCCGAACCCGAACGAGTTGGCCAGCGCGGCGGACCACCGACCGGTGCGCCGCTCATCGCGCACCACGTCCAGTTCCACGCGCGGGTCGAGTTCGTCGAGGTTGCGCGTGGCCGGCACCGCGCCGTCCTTGAGCGCGAACAGAGCAGCCATGGCGCCCACCGTTCCGGACGCGCCCATCATGTGACCCGTCATCGACTTCGTCGCCGTCACCGCTGCGTGGCTGCCGATCACCCGGCCGATCGCCTCGGCCTCCGCCAGGTCACCGGACTCCGTCGAGGTGGCGTGGGCGTGCACGACCCCGATGTCCGCCGGGGCCAAGCCGGCGTCGCGCAGCGCCAGTTCCATGGCGAAGGCCTGGCCCTCCGCGTCGGAGGCCGTGATGTGGTTCGCGCTCGAACTCACCGCGCTGCCGGCCAGCGTGCCGTAGGCACGTGCTCCACGGGCCCGGGCGAACGCGGCGCGTTCGAGCACCATCATCCCCGCGCCCTCGCCCATGACGAACCCGGACCGCTTGACGTCGAACGGGCGGGACACGGCCTCCGGGTCCCCGGACCGCGTCGACAGGGCCTTCATCTGGGCGAATGCCGCGAGGGTGAAGGGGTGCAGGCATGCCTCCACCCCGCCTGCGACGACCACGTCCGCCCGCCCGCCGCGGATCAGATCCTGCCCCATGGCGAGGGCCTCCGCCCCGGACGCACAGGCACTCACCGGAGTCCTCGCGCCTCCCTTCGCACCCAGGTCCATGCTCACCCATGCAGCCGGCCCGTTGGGCATCAGCATCGGGACCGCGAACGGCGACAGCCGGCGGATCCCGGCGCGCTCGAAGACGTCGTCCTGCCCCAGCGTGCTGAGGACGCCACCGGTCCCGGTACCGATGACGACGGCGAATCGTTCCGGCTCGACCTGCGGAGCACCGGCGTCCTGCCAGGCTTCGCGCGCACTGAGGATCGCGACCTGCTCACCGCGGTCCAGCTTCCGGGCCTCGGCCCTCGGAAGCAGGGAGGCAGGGTCCACCGTGAGTCCGGCCGCAACGTGCACGGGCAACTCCGTGGCCCACTCCTCCTCCAGGAAACGCACGCCCGACTTGCCGTCCAGCAGCCCCGACCACGACGACGGCGCATCGGCTCCCAGCGGCGTCATCGCACCGACGCCCGTCACCAGCACACGACCGTTACTGGTCACGCGAGCCTCCTTGAATTGTATAGATTCCACATAGTGTCTGACTTGCCCTCACGGGGATCATGCCAGCATTTGGAGGGGGAATCGGGGTAGGAGCTGACCGATTCGAAAGCGCGAGATTGTCCTTTCCCAACAATCAACGTAGGTAGGTTGCGCGTCGCAGAGGGCGCTCGGGTCGGATGACTCGCCGACCGGTCGCGTTCCGCCACCAACCCGCCGCGCAACACCCACGGCCGCCCGCCACCAGGCCGCCCTGAGCCGCGCCGGTCGGGCCCGCACTTCGGTGCGCGGGCTTGCATCTCCAGTGGCTGGAGGTCGCAGACTCTGGGTCATGGACGGCACGCACGCAGCGGCCCCGCTGCTGACCATCGGTGACCTCGCCCGCCGGACCGGACTGCCGGTGCGGACCATCCGGTACTGGTCGGAGACCGGGGTGGTCCCCGAGGCCACCCGCAGCGCGGGCGGGCACCGGCTCTACGACCCGGCCGGACTGGCCCGGTTGGAGCTGGTGGCCACCCTGCGCGAACTCGGCCTCAGCCATGCCGAGGTCCGGAGCGTACTGAACCGCGAGAGCACCGTGGCCGAGGTGGCCGCGGTCCATGTCGCGGCGCTCGACGCCCAGATCACCACGCTACGGCTGCGCCGCGCGGTGCTGTCCGCCATCGCCGCGGGAGATCGAGAGGAGCCAGGGCACATGGACCGTCTGAACCGGATGGCACGGTTGTCGGCACGGGAACGGCAGGAGATCATCGACGACTTCGCGGCCCGCGTCTGCGAGGGGCTGGGCGCCGGACCCGAGTTGGGGGACCGGTTGCGCGGCGGCGGCCACCGGCTGCCGGACGCCCCGACCCGGGAACAGCTCGACGCCTGGCTGGAGTTGTCCGAGATGACGCGGGACCCGGAGTTCCAGCGGGTGGCGCGCCGGGCCGTGGAGCAGAGCGCCGGGGCGAGCGGCGCCGGAGCGAACCCGGAGCTGGACCGGCACCGTCTGTTCGCCCAAAACCTCGACCGCACCGTCGGCGCGGCGATGCGCGAGGGCGTCGCGCCGGACTCACCCCGAGCGGCCGAGGTCGTCGACCGCCTGCTCGGCGATCCCGGTCCCGAGCGCCGCACGGCCGTCCGCGACCGCCTCCGGGCCCAGCTGGACGCGGGCATCGACGGGCGCCTGGAGCGCTACCGCCGGTTGCTGGCGATCATGCACGGCCGGCAGCCGGCGTCACCCCGTGCCGCTCTGTACGCCTGGCTGGCCGACGCGATCGACGCGGGAGCCGCCCCCCAGCCCGCCGAGCGACCCTGACCGACGTGCGTCGCACCCCTTGCGCGCCGGGCGCCCGGGCGGTCACCGGTCGGACGGCTTTCCCGCTTCCACGGCCAGCGTCGCGAAAGTGGCGAGCCAGTGGTCGGTGGTGAAGTCGCCGGTGACGATGTGCGGGCGTGCGGCGCGGAGATGGGCCGCGGCGGAGGCGGTGAGAACGGCCGGGCGGGGATCGGAGGCAGGCAGGGCCGCGGCGAGTGACCTGAGCGCGGCGGCCCGGGACAGGTGAAGGCCGAGGAGGTGGCCGATGAGCGGGTCGGACGGGTCGGAGACCGTCGGCGGGGTCAACAGGCCCGCCGGTTCACCGGTGGCGAGGCCGGGCAGGAAATCCGTGAGCCAGCCGGCGAATTCCGCGCGCGGCAGGACCCGTCGGACGGTGTCGGCCTCGGTGAGCGCCGGAGACAGGAAGTCCTCACCGGACGGTTCCCAGCGGGCCGGGTAGTCGCGATCGGCGCGGTACCAGCGGTGGACCGCCTGCGTGGCGGCCGTGGCGACCGTCGCTGCGGCGGGACCCAGCAGCGGTGCCGCGTCGAGCAGGAGTCCGAGCGAGAAGGCGCTGTTGGCGTGGGCACCGTGCCGTACCGGATACGTGGCCTTGGACAGCCAGGTCTCCAGCGAACCGCAGGCCGCCTCGACGACCGGGCGGAGCGCGTCCACCCACTCCGGCGCGCGGGGGACCCCTTCGGCCGCCGCGGCCCGGCATTCCGCGGCGAGCATGGTCAGCCACGCCAGGCCGTAGGGGCGTTCGAAGCCGGGACGGGCGCGTAGCCAGGCCGCTTCGGCGGCCAGGTTGCCGGTGGTGAGGTTGGCGTCGAGGGCGGAGCTCGCGGCTTCGGCGTCGATGCGGTGGGCGGCCCGGCGCAGCAGCCGCACCAGCAGCCAGTGCATGTGAACGCAGGAGTGCCAGTCGTAGGCACCGTAGAAGGCGGGGTGGAGCCGCCGGGGTTGCGTCAGGTCCTCGGGGCCGCGCAGCAGCCGCGTCAGCACGTACGGGTAGGGCCGCAGGACGTTGGCCGCGGCGACGCGGGCCCAGAGCGCGGCGTGGTCCGCGAGGACGAGGCCGTCGTCGGCGGCCGAGGAACGGGTCGGGTCGTCCATCCGGTCGAGCCTACAAGGCGCCCCGGTACGGGATGCCGGCGAAGTCGGAGCGGGCCGGGCCGGGTTCGGGCCCGGCGGAGACGGACTCCACCTCGCCCGGCACGGGCACGTCGGGCACGGCAGCGTCGGACGGTTCGCTGGCGGCGGTGGACCGGAATTCACTAAGGCAGGTTGATAAGCTAGGTTTGGTATATGAGCGACGACGTGGACGCCGACGGGATCGCCGCGGCCCTGTTCGCGAGCGTCAGCCTGCTGGTGAGACGGGTCCGCCAGGTTCCCGCCGAGGGCGGGCTGACCATGCCCGAGCGGCAGGCGCTGTCGCTGCTCGACCGCGGCGGTCCCGCCACGTCCTCGGAGCTGGCCCGGCAGGCGCAGATCACCGCGCAGGCGATGGGCGCCACCCTCGGCGCGCTGCGGGCGCGCGGCCTGGTCGAACGCCGTGCGGACCCCGAGGACGGCAGGCGGGCGATCCTGACCGTGACCGACGCCGGCCTGCGGGGGCTGAGCGACAAGCGCAACGGCCGGACCGAACTGCTCTCCCGGGCGCTGGCCGGCACCTTCACCCCGGCGGAGCTGGAGCAACTCGCGGCGGTCGCACCGCTGTTGGAGCGGCTGGCCCGGAACGTCTGACGCGCACGGAAGACCGAGGAGGCGACCCCGTCACGACCACGGCCACCACGTCGTCCCGGCGGCCCACGCCATGAACGACCCCGGCGCCGGCGCCCACCGCGACCGCGTCGAGCACGACTTCCCCAAGGCCGGCGGAACCGCCGCCGCAGTCGAGATCACCGAGAGGACGCCATGACCCTGCTGGGCCGGCTTCTGAGCAATCGCAGGGCGGGCGAGGTCCACGCGGCGTGGAACCTGCCGCAGCTGCAGGGCCCCGAGCTGCTGGATGTGACGAGCTGTCACTTCACCGACGGCGGCGCGATACCGCCGGCGCACGCCGCCAGGCACATCGGCGGCAAGAACCTGTCCCCGCAGCTCGCCTGGAGCCCGCCGCCGGCCGGCACCGCGCGATTGCTGCTGGTCGTCGAGGACGTCGACGTGCCCCTGTCCAGGCCCGCCGCGCACTGCCTGGCCCTGATCGACCCGGCGGTGGACCACCTCGACCCCGGCGCCCTCGCCGCCCGGCAGCCCGCGGCAGGCGTGCGGGTGCTGCGCTCCACGATCGGACGCGGATACCAGGGCCCCGCACCCATCAAGGGCCACGGACCGCACCACTACACCTTCCAACTGTTCGCCCTCGCCGGCGAGGTGGGCCCCGCACCCGACCGGGCACGGCCCCGCGCCGTGCTCTCCTCCCTCACCGCTCCCGTCCTGGCCCGGGGCCGGCTGACCGGCGTCTACGAACGCTGACCTCCCGGGGACCGGCCGTCGGCGAGCGACTCGCGGATCAGGTCGGCGACTTCCCTTGGCATGAGGTCGATCGTCCGGAGGGCCCGCGAGGTGAGGGGGATCTCCTCCAGCAGGTACTCGCCTCGATCGTCGCGGGCGAACTCCGGCCCGCTGCGCGCGCCGAAGTCCCACTCCTCGATGCGCGCGAGGTAGAAGTACTGCCGCTGGCCGTCGTACTCCAGGGTGTGGAACAGGCCGGTGATCTCGACGCGGCCGGCGACCTCCTCCCACACCTCGCGGCGCAGCGCGGATTCCAGGCTCGCGTCGCTCTCCTCGACCCCGCCGCCGGGCAGCACCCAGTAGGCGGGCGTGCCGGGGCGGATCCGCTTGATGACGAGCATGGTCCGCCGGGGCGTGACGAGTACGGCGCGGACGCGCTGCTTCATGGGGGCGCTGCCTTCCGTGGTGGTGGGATGTCTCCCGCGCGCCGACAATCCCGGTTCTGGGAGCGGCCGCTTCGGCTACGGGCGGTGCCTCAACTCCCGGACAGCACGACCGCGTCCAGCAACCGGTCGAGATCGCGTGCGGTGGCGGGCGTGCCCGTCACCGCCTGCAGGGCCAGCAGCGCGTCCGCGAGGCCGCGCCGCACCGAGCGCACGTCGCGACCGCCGGTCCGGGCGACGTCGCCGGCCACCGATCGGGCCCGGGGGGTGTCCAGGAGCGCGAGCACGGCCGCATCCGGCGCCGGCCCGCCGCCGTCCTGCGGTTCGTCGAGGAGGGACACCCGAAGCCGGCCGCCCAGCGCCGCCGCCAGCCGTTGGCCGGATCTGGCTCGTCTACCTCGCCGTGTTCGCCGAGAACCTCGCCGGTACGGTACTGAATCCGGCGGGCGGCGCACTGACCCGGGTCATCGTCGGCACCGGCCCGCAACTCACGGCGGCGAACGCGCTCAACTCCCTTTCGGGGAGCGTCCTCCGGCTCGTCGCACCGGTCCTGGGCACGCTCCTGCTGGCCCTGAGCGGCTTCCGCGCGGTGGTGCTCGTCGACGGCGGAAGCTACCTGGCCGCCGCGAGCGCAGCCGTGCTAATCGCCCGGCGGGTCGGCGTCCGCGAACCCCCCGCCGCCGGGCGGCGCACGCTACGGGCGGAGCTCGCGGCGGGGCTGGCCGTGGTGGCGCGCACCCCGCTGCTGCGCGGCCCGCTGGCCGGCTCCGCGTTCTTCCTGGTCGCCAACTCGGGGCTGAGCGCGCTGCTCGTGCCGCTCGTCGAGGGCCCGCTCGTGTCCCCCGGCTACGCCGTCGGCTACCTGGTCACCGGCCTCGGCGCGGGCTACGCCGTCGGCTCGGCGCTCGCCCGGTTCCGGATCCGGCAGCTGCTGGCCGGCACCCAACTCGCCATCGCCGCCGCCTACTTCCTGCTGGTCGACGCCCCCGACCTGGCCACCGCGGTCGCCGCCACCGCGCTCATGGGCGTTCCGGGCAGCATCCTGCTCGTCGCGGTCGGCACCCACGTCCAACGCACGGCGCCACCCGGCATGCAGGGGCGGGTGGGCGCGCTCCGCGGCGCCGCGTCCGCGCTCGCCACCGTCGCCGGCGCGCTGTGCGCTCCGGCGCTCGGCGCGGCGGCCGGCCTCGGCGCGGCGACGAACGCGCTGAGCGCCTTCGCCCTCCTGGCCGCCGCCGCGACCTGGCTGCTGGTGCCGTCCGGGCCGCGACGGCCACCGACCGCGCGGACGTCGTCAACCGTCGTCACCGCCGCTGAGGGACGGGAAACGGCCCCCGACCGGTAACCCCGGTCGGAGGCCGTGCTGTCGGGCGTCGAGGTCAACGGGCCTGCACCGCTCCGTTCTGGCCGGACTGCGTGGGTACGGCGGGCGTGACCGGGGAGGCGGTCGCGGACCGGTGGGCGTCGGCCCAGGGGAAGGCACGGGCGCAGAGCCGCGCGGCGGAGCGGTAGAAGCGGTCCGGCAGGAACGCGGCGTCGGCGATGATCATCGCTCCGGAGAAGAGCGGGAGCCCCATCAGGACGGCGATGCCGAGGTGCATGCCGAGCAGCATGACCAGGACGGGGTACTTGATCCTCCCGAACAGTACGAAAGGGAAGGCCACCTGGAGCAGCACGGTCAGGTAACCGGCGACCGAGAGGAACAGCGGGTGGCTGTCCACCAGTGCCGACAGCACCGGCCACGGCCGGAACAGGTCGAGGTTCACCACGTAGTGCAGCGCGGTTCCGTTCTGCCACGAGGCGCCCTGCACCTTGTACAACCCGGCCGACCCGTAGAGCAGGCAGACCTGCGCGGCGATGACGAACATCCCGCAGTTGTGCGACACCGTGGCCAGGATCCCGCGCGCCGAACCGAGTGCGGCCCACCGGCTGCTCGTCGACCACCCCGGCCTCCGGCGTCCGGGCCGGTCCCGGTCCGCCCGGAGCGCCGCTCTGCGCGCGTCGAGCGACCAACGGCGGCCGCAGGCGGTGAGAGTGAGGTAAAGGGACATCAGGAGGATCAGGTTGTCCCCTCCGTCGGTCATGAAGATGGCCCTCGCGTGGAACGAGGCCACCACGACCGCGAACAGCACCGATGTCGCCCGGGTCCGCCAGCCGAGCAGGAACAGCGCGCAGACGACGAGGGCCGTCACGTAGCACGTCTCGAAGTAGAAGGCGCTGTTCGACAAGGTCAGAACGCTGAACCAGCCCGTCTGCCGGAAAAGCGCGGTGGCCAGCGCGGGCGTCCACGGTGCGCCGGGCCCCCAGATCTCGTCGCGGTGCGGGAACTCCCGCAGCAGGAAGGTGAGGTAGAACAACCCGTACCCGATGCGCAGTACCGCTGCCGCGTACAGCGACAGCGGCTGCCGGGTGACCAGTTCGAGCGGCCGGCGGAGCAGGGCGTGCAGCGCCTGCCCGGGTCCGGCTGGTGCGGCGAGGGAGGTCCGGTCAGTTGTCATGGGCTGACGCCTTCCACCAGGGCAGGTACCGGGTTTCGATGGCCGATGGCGCGGCCCGGCGCGGGCGGCCCTGCGGGGATTCGGCCATGACGGGGGTGGTCCGCACCCGCAACTGGATCGCGGCGAAGGTGGTGTGCCGGGCCGCGGCGACGCGTTGCACCGCGATGTTGCGCAGGTACTCCTGCCACATGACCGCCCGGTCGGAGTACGCCCCGTCGCCGTTCCCGTGCGTGTCGAGGTAGCCGCTCCAGGCCCGGCGCAGCATGTTCTGCGCCGTGTGGCTGGGGAAGACGCTGTGCCGGACGGCCGCGTTGTCGACCGCCGTCAGGTCGAACCAGCCGCTGACCTGGTCCGAACCGTTCGAGGACGTGCGCAGGGTCCTGGCCGAGATCTGCGGGACGGCCGACTCCGGATCCGGGGCGAAAAGGCGCCAGTTCTGTTCGAACAGCGGGTACATCCACGCGCCGATCTGCTTGGAGTACCGCTGTGAGACCGGGTTCGTGGGAGCCACCTGGAGGAACACCAGCAGCACGTGCACCAGGGAGGCCGCCACGCACAGGGCCGCGATAGCGCGGGTCGCCACGCGCAGCGGCTGCGGCAGCCGGGACAGCGGCGACGGTTCCGCGGGCGGGCGGGCGGCCGCCGGTTCCGGTTCCGGTGCCGGTGGGTCCGCGGTGACCGGGGTGTCGAGCCGTACGCCGTGCGGTTCCCTCACGCCCATCGGTTCACCGCCGCCCGGCCCGTGAGCTGCGTCGGTACGTGCCGTCCCGACCGTTCGGTTCGCAATTCTTCTCCCGAGTGCTCGTTCCGTTCCGCTCCGGCCCGCGTCCGGATACGGGACGGCGTGCGGCGGATTCGTCTCGCTCCGCCGCACGCCGTCGTTGCGCCCGCTGTCCGTGGCTGGCGTCGTCAGTCCTTGACGCAGCTCTCGGCGCACCAGTGCTCGACCGGCTTGGACGGGTTCTTCATCTCGTGGTGACGGTGGTGATGGTGGTGACGGTGGTGGTGTCGGCAGCCGCAGTCGTGCTGGATCGGCTTCGACGGCTTCTTCTTGTGGTGGTGCTGGCAGCCGCACTGGTGCTTGACCGGCTTGGACGGCCGCTTCTTGTGGTGGTGGTGGCAGCCGCAGTCGTGCCGTACCGGCTTCGACGGCCTCTTGTGGCAGTCGCAGGGCTTCACCGGCTTGACGGGCCTTTCGTGGCACCCGCAGTCGTGCCGGTGGTCCATGCAGGAGCCGCAGTGGCAGAAGTGGTCGCAACCATTGCCGCCGCCCGTGATGCCTCCGGTGGTGATGCCTCCGGTGGTGATGCCTCCGGTGGTTCCGCCGGTGGTGATGCCTCCGGTGGTGATCCCTCCGGTGGTGATGCCGCCGGGGCCCGTGGTGATGCCGCCCGTGGTGATGCCACCCGTGGTGACCCCGCCGAGCACGCCGCCCAGGACGCCGCCGAGGACGCCGCCGGTGGTTCCGCCGGTGGTCGTACCGCCCAGGACGCCTCCGAGGACGCCGCCGAGGACCCCGCCGGTGGTGCCACCGGTGGTGCCGGCCGTGGTGCCGCCGGTGGTTCCGCCCGTCGTGCCGGCCGTGGTGCCGCCGGTGGTTCCGCCCGTGGTGCCGCCGGTGGTTCCGCCCGTCGTGCCGCCGGTCGTGCCGCCGGTGGTGCCGGTGGTCGTGCCGCCGGTGGTCGTGGTGCCGCACTGCGGACGGGTGATGGTGTTGGTGTCCATCGTCACGGAGCCGTTCCGGGCCAGCGCACGGCCGTTGACGGTCGCTCCGGTGGTGAGGGACGTCGACGTCAGCGCCAGGATGTTGCCGACGAAGGTGCTGTTGGTGCCCAGGGTGGCCGAACTGCCCACTTGCCAGAAGACGTTGCACGGCGAGGCGCCGTTGACGAGGAGCACCCGGCTGGCGGACGCGGTCGTCAGGGTCGAGCCGATCTGGAAGACCCAGACCGCGTTGGGGTCGCCGGCCGCGTCGAGGGTGAGCGTGCCGGTGAGCCCGATGGACGATGCCGCGTTGTACACGCCCGGCGTGAGCGTCACGCCGCCGAGGTCTCCGGAGATGTTGGCGTCGGGGGCCTGCCCGGCGGCGTCGTTGTACGCCGTGGTCAGGTCGCTCTGCGCCTGGAGGGCCACCGCGTCGGCGGAGTGGGTGGTGCCGTTCACCAGGCCGGGCGGGAATCCGCTGATCGCGGTGCCCGGGCTCACGCCCAGGTCGCCGGTGACCACGGAGGCCCCGGTGTTCGTCACCGACTGACCGGCCAGCACCGCGAAACTGTCAGCGGTGCCGAGCGGAACAGCCGTCGCGACGGCGAGCGCCGGAGTCGGGGTGAGCGCGACCGCGCTGCCGGCGATCAGTACGACCGCCGCCAACGACGTGGACATGGCACGCCACCCTGGCGTACCGAAGACATTCAGTTTCATCGACCGGCCTACCTATTCCCGTGGGGAAAGTGACAATTCCATGGCGATTTCGCTGTTCACGCTGAATCGCCATCTCCTCTTCCCGTCGGCGAGGCACGGGGCCTGATGGTCTGTCGGTGACAGCCCCAGGTGAGAGGCTGCTTTAGGATAGACTTTTAAGCCTTTTAATTTATGAAGCATTCGAGTGAATCTCCGTCCACCGCTCCTGAGGCCGGGCGAGGACGCCCCCAATTCCCCGTTCTTTCCCGGGTCGGTCGGACGCCTGAAAAACTATCCGTCCCGTGCGAAATCGCGGCCGATCGGCGCGTCAACGCGCGAAGCCATAACCCTCTTGTCCTACAGGGCGGTCGTCTTCTGCGAGCCGCTCCCGGCGGGTTCCGTCAGCGCCCGGCGGCGGTCCGCGTCACGCGTCGGCGCGTCACGCGTCCTCGGGGTACCAGCGCAGCTCCACCGTGTTGCCGTCCGGATCGGCGACGTAGAGGGACTGCGCGGTGCCGCGGGCGCCGGAGCGCGGGCCCGGGCCGTCCAGGACGGTGAACTCGCCCGAGGCGACGACCTGTTGCCAGTCGAGCGGTTCGACGACCAGGCAGAAGTGGTCCACGTTGGAGCCGGCCGCCGGCGGTTCGGGTCCTTCGAGGAGGTCGATGATCGTGGACCCGCTCACCCGAACGGACGGGAACGGCGCCTGCCCCGCGCGCCATTCGGCCACCCGCACCGGCGCCAGGCCGAGCGGTCCGCAGTAGAAGGCGAGCGACCGCTCGATGTCGGCGACCCGCAGGACGAGGTGGTCGAAGCCGGTGACCCGCATGGTTGCTCCTGTCCGCGACGTGGACGCCCCGGCGTGCGCCGGGTGGACGCCCCGGCGGGCGCCGGATGGGCGCCTGGTGGAGGCCCGGTTGGGCCCCGCGTGGTGCCCGGCGCGCGCCGGACGGCTGCCGGACGGGCGCTCCGAGGGGCGCTAGAGAGGCCGAGGGGCGTTCGGCCGGCGCTCCGGAGGGCGCGGGGGCGCTTGGTCGGATGATCGGACGCGCTCGGTACGCGACCCGAATCCGCTTCCCCGGATGGCCGATTGAGAAGCGGCCCGCCGTGCGGAAGCGTGGTGCCTGCCGGATTCGTCCGGTAGTTCACCGAATGGCATTGATTGACACGCAATGCCGCGCATCATCTCACGGGAGACCACATGACCAACAACAGGACCGGTCGCAGCCTGCGGAGCACGGCAGTACTCGGGGGAGCGACGGCCGCCCTGCTCGGAGCGGCGCTGCTCGGCGCCTCACCGGCGATGGCCGACACCGCGGTCACCGCATGGACCCACGGCGACGTGCACGCCGGCCCCGCCCAGGGCGAACGGGTCGTCAGCTTCGTCAACAACGGCTTCAGCTACAACGCGGAGTGCTGGGAGGAGGGCGACCTCGTCACCGACCACGGGATCACCAACCGCAACTGGGTCAAGCTGCGACTCAACAGCGGCGGCGAGGGCTTCGTCAACGCGCTCTACCTGAAGGGGAACACCACGGGCAACGTGCCCAACCACTGCTGACCGCGCCACGCCGCAGCGCTCGCGAAGCGTGCCCCTGGAGCCGGGAGAAGGGATCCGGACTCCCCGCCGGGACCCGTCAGGGTTCAGGGGCACCCCGGCCGCCCACCGCGCATGCCGCCGTACCTCCCGGCAGCCGCCCGCGGTGGTCGGCCACCACCCGGTAGACCGCGGCGGCGATCCACCGCGCGCCGGGCAGCGTCAGCACCGCACCCAGCGGTGCCCAGACGCCGCCCGCCCGCAGCAGCAGCCGGGCGACGGCCTGCGCGCCGCCGTGGACCGCGCCCACCGGGGTGACCCACAGCACCTCGCGGCCGGCCCGGTCCGCGGTGACGCCGAGCGCCGCGAGGTCGGCGTCCTGCCAGGCGGTGGTGTCGGCGTCCGGGCGCACCCGGCGGCGCGCGAAGCGCACACACGCGGTGCAGAAGCCGCAGTCGCCGTCGTAGACCAGGACCGGGCGCGGGCGCGATCGGGCGGACACGAGGGTCAGTCCTCCCGGTGCACCTTGTGCTGGGCCGCCTGGGCCCGCGGGCGGACGACGAGGAGATCGACGTTGACGTGCGAGGGGCGCGTCACCGTCCAGGCGACCGCCTCCGCGATGTCCTGCGCGGTCAGCGGCTCGGCCACCCCGCGGTAGACCGCCGCCGCCTTCTCCTCGTCGCCGCCGAAGCGGTTGAGCGCGAACTCGTCGGTGCGCACCATGCCCGGCGCGATCTCGATCACCCGCACCGGGTCGCCGCACAGTTCGAGGCGCAGCGTGCCGGCGATGGCGTGCGCGCCGTGCTTGGCGGCGACGTACCCGCCGCCGCCCTCGTACGCGGTGAAGCCCGCGGTGGACGACATGACCACCACCGTGCCGTCGCCGCCGGCGCGCAGCGCGGGCAGCAGCGCCTGGGTCACGTTGAGCACGCCGAGCACGTTGACCTCGTACATGTCCCGCCAGGCGGCCGGGTCGGCCGACTCCACCGAGTCGGCGCCGATCGCGCCGCCGGCGTTGTTGACCAGCACCTCGCAGCCGTCGGAGAGCGTGGCGGCGAACGCGTCGACCGCCGCCCGGTCGGTGACGTCGAGCGGGTGGGCGAGCGCTTCGGCGCCGCCGGCCCGCAGTTCGGCGGCGAGTTGCTCGATGCGCTCCGCGCGCCGCGCGGTCAGCACGACGCGGAAGCCGGCCGCGGCCAGTTCGCGGGCCGTCGCCGCGCCGATGCCGCTGCTGGCGCCGGTGATCACTGCTGTTCGGGACACTGCTCGTCTCCTCCCGGGGCCGGCGGGCTGCCGCGCCGCTGGATCTCGGCGCCCACCCTAACCCGGGCACGCGAAAGGGCCCGGCCGGAGAACGGGTCTCCGGCCGGGCCCCTGGGACGCGGGTGCCGCCTACCGGAAGGAGCGCAGGTAGTTCGAGGTCGGCGAGCCGACGCCGGTGGCGTCGTCGTAGCCGCGGACCGCGTTCAGGCTGGTGTCCTGCCCGAAGGCGACCAGCCGGGCGTCGAGCGCGCCGTTGACCATGCCGTAGTCGAAGACGTTGCTCAGCGTGGTCTGGTGGTGGGCGGCCGTCTGGTCGACGACGTCCTTGAACAGGCCGGCGCCGGCCCGCAGGTAGATCTCCGGGTTGGCGAAGCCGATCGCGTGGTGCTGGCCCTGGATCGCGTCGGCCTGGACCGCCGCGAACTCCGGGGACGCCACGCTGGTGCCGCCGTAGCCGCCCTCGCTGTACGCGCCGTCGGTGGTCATGCCGACCAGGACGGAGGTGTACAGGTCACCGTTCATCGCGACGTCGGGGGTGACGCGCATGGCGGTCTTCGAGGTGGCACCGGTCATCAGCGTGTGGGACAGCGAGTTCGGCACCGTCCGGCTCTGGTACCACGGCTGGGCGAAGTCCTCGCTGGTACCGCCGCCGCCGCCGAAGTAGAAGTTGCCGGGGACCGGGGTCCAGGCGGAGCCGTCCGGGGAGAGCACCGAGCGCAGCGTGCCCATGTCGGTCTCGAAGCCGTACGAGCCGGTCTTGTCGGCGATGCCGAGCGCGGTGCCGCCGACCGAGGTCACCCACGGGTCGGAGTCCGGCCAGTTGGCCTGGGCGCGCGAGGTGTCGGGCTGGCAGTTGACGCCGGTGGCCGCGGCCGCCGGGCTGCTGTCACCGCAGTCGCCCGCCGAGAAGTTGATGCCGATGCCCTCGGCAGCGGCCTGCTCGAAGACCTGGTTGTAGGCCGCGATCTCGCTCTGGGTGACGTCCGAGTCGTCCGTGGTGTGCATGATCTCGCCCCACGAGTCGGTGATGACGTCGGCGAGGTGCTTGTCCACGATCGTGCTGATGCCGGCCAACAGGTCGTCATCGGTGCAGGAGTTGGCGCCCACGTAGACGACGTTGGCGCTCGGCGCGAGGCCGTGCACCATCTCGACGTCCAGCGACTCCTCGCCCTGCCAGCCGTCCGGGCCGCCGCACAGGTCCTGGTCCTCCCACTGGCTGGGGTCGACCACCTCGGTGTACTGGCCCGCGGTGAACGGCTTGTCGCCGTGGTTGGTGGCGTACTGGTCGGCGTCCGCCTGCATGGTGGAGCTGCCGTACGCGTCGACGATGGCGACGGTGGCGCCCTTGCCGGTCAGACCGGAGGCCGAGATGCCGTACGCCTTGCGCAGCTGCGCCGGGTCGAACGAGCACTGGTCGAACGGGACGGCCTTGTTGGTGTAGCCGGCCGGAGCGCCGGTCGCCAGCTTCTGGCCCCAGTAGTCCGAGCAGGTCGCCGTGGTGGGCAGGCCGTCGGCGGGCTTGGCGTTGCTGGTGGCGGCGGCCTTGCCGGTGACGGCCGGGCCGACCCGGACCGAGTCCGGCTTGTCGACGTTGACGCCGGCCGAGCTGAGGCCGGTGACGCCGAGCACCGCGGAGGAGACGGAGGCCGGGACCACCACGTCGCGGGACGGCGCGTGGCGCAGCTTGCCCGAGACCTCGTACTGGTGGATGCCGGTGCCGAACGCCTTGCTGAACGCGGCGTTGTTCCCGCTGACCTTGACGGCGTGCTCGTCGCTGCTGACGACGGTCAGGCCCGCGCCGGTCAGCCACTTCGTGACGTCCGCGATCTGCGCGGCGGTCGCGCCGTAGCGCGCCTGGTACTGCGCCGGGGTGATGAACTTGCCGTAGGAGGAACTCTTCGGGTCGGACACCGACTTCGCGTAGGCGGCCAGACCTGCCTGGTCCTGGCCGGCGAGGTAGACGGTGCCGGTGAATTCGGTGGAGGCGGACGCGCTGCCCGCGTCCTTGGCGGCGGTGGCCCACGCGGGGTGAGTGCCCGCGATGGTCTTGGCGGCCGGCGCCGGAGTGGATGCCTGCGAGGGCACCGCGAGCATCAGCGAGCCCGAGGCCAGCGCCAGCGAGGCCGCCGCGACCATCGCCACGCGGGCCCGCGCGGCACGGGGGAGGTGTGTGTCGGTAATGACGACTCCAACGTAGAAGTCAGTAGGACGCCGCAGACCGGGCGTCCTGCGTGCGACGCTCACGACAAGCGTTGGCCTGTAGTGTGCACGGCACGTGACGATTGTGGGAATAGCCGTCAGTGGTCCGAATTTCATTCGTTCTTCAGGGTAGAGAGACTTGCTTCCCACCATGTGCCCCCGAACCGGGGCGAACCGGCGGGCGTTCGCGGCCTTACGGAGCCGGTCGCCGCGGGCCAGGACCGGTCAGGGCCACACCAGGCAGTAGAGCTGGTGGCCGTTCTCGTGCAGCCGATGGGCGAAGTCCTGCCATTCGTGCAGCATTTGGTAGATGACGAACGCGTCGCGCGGCCCGCGGCGATCCGGCACGGTGGACCAGATGAAGGCGGCGGCGCCGAGTTCTTCCTCACCGGCTTTGCGCAGCGGTTCCACCACGTTGATCGGCAACTTCACGACCGCGTAGTCCGGGTGCAGCACGACGAGTTCCAACGGCGGCACGTTGGCGAGGGGTATGCCCTCGATTCCGGTGAGCACCATCGCCGACATTGTTTCCGGCTTGACCTTGGTGAACATGCCCTGGCCGAGTTCGTCGCCGCCGAGTTCCTCGGGGCGCATGGAGATCGGGACCCGGGCCGCGGTGGCGCCGTCGGGCGCACCGAAGTACTTGTAGGTCACCCCCACTCGGCCACCCCTGCTTCCACCCTCCACGGCTCGCGGGCGCCCCGACCCGGCCGGGCGGCGCCTCTTGCCGGTGGGCCGGGCGTGCTCGGGTTCGCGGTCGCCCGCCCCCTCGCCCAGTCCGCCACCTGGCTGCATTTCACTACCCGACCATTCACCTGCCCAACCGCGCAACCCGATCATCGTGTCAGATGCACGGTCGAGACCTGATCACACAAACAATCCGCGCTCTGAGAGCATGGGAGTGTGAACAATCCCTACGACTACCAAGCCCCAGTCTCGCAGACCCTCTTCGACCGGGCAGCCGCTGTCACGCCGGGTGGCGTGAACTCTCCGGTGCGGGCATTCCGCGCCGTGGGCGGCACTCCCCGGTTCATGGTGTCCGGCAAGGGGCCGTATCTGACGGACGCGGACGGCCGGGAGTACGTGGACCTGGTGTGCTCGTGGGGGCCGATGATCCTCGGGCACGCGCACCCGGCGGTCACCGAGGCGGTGCGGGACGCGGTGGGCCGCGGCACCTCCTTCGGCACCCCCGGGAGCGGCGAGGTCGAGCTGGCCGAGGAGATCGTGGCCCGGGTGGCACCGGTCGAGCAGGTGCGGCTGGTCTCCTCCGGCACCGAGGCGACGATGTCCGCGATCCGGCTGGCCCGCGGTTTCACCGGCCGCGCCAAGGTGGTGAAGTTCGCCGGGTGCTACCACGGCCACGTGGACGCGCTGCTGGCCGCCGCCGGCTCCGGGGTGGCCACCCTCGGCCTGCCCGACACCCCCGGGGTGACCGGGGCGCAGGCCGGCGACACGATCGTTTTGCCGTACAACGACCTGGCGGCGGTGCGCGCGGCCTTCGCGGCCGCGCCGGGCGAGATCGCCTGCGTGATCACCGAGGCCGCGGCCGGCAACATGGGCGTCGTCCCGCCGCTTCCCGGGTTCAATGAAGGTTTGGCCGGATTGTGCCGGGAAAACGGCGCGCTCTTCATTTCCGATGAAGTGATGACCGGATTCCGGGTCTCCCCGGCCGGCTGGTACGGAATCGACGGCGTCACCCCCGACCTGATGACCTTCGGAAAGGTGATGGGCGGCGGCTTCCCGGCGGCGGCGTTCGGCGGGCGGAAGGACGTGATGTCCCAGCTCGCCCCGGCCGGCCCGGTCTACCAGGCGGGCACCCTGTCCGGAAACCCGGTGGCCACCGCGGCCGGCCTCGCCCAGCTGCGGCTGCTGGACGACGCGGCCTACGCGGCGGTGGACCGCGCCTCCGCCGAGGTGCGCGCCCTGGTCGCCGAGGCGCTGGCCAAGGAGGGCGTCGTCCACCAGGTGCAGACGGCCGGCAGCATGTTCTCCGTCTTCTTCACCGACCGCCCGGTCACCGACTACGCCGGCGCGCGCGCCCAGCACGCCGACCGCTTCACGCCGTTCTTCCACTCGATGCTGGCCCAGGGCGTCTACCTGCCCCCGTCGGCCTTCGAGTCGTGGTTCCTGTCCGCCGCGCACGACGACGCCGCGATCGAGCGGATCGCGGCGGCGCTGCCCGCGGCGGCCCGCGCGGCGGCCGAGGCCGGGGAGGCCGGCCGATGAGCGCGAACGGCACGGACGAGCAGGAGGTCACCGTCGTCCACCTCATGCGGCACGGCGAGGTGGAGAACCCCTCGGGCGTGCTCTACGGCCGGCTGCCCGGCTACCACCTGTCCGAGCTCGGCCGCGAGATGGCCGACCGGGTGGCCGCCCACCTCGCCGACCGCGACATCCGGTACGTCGTCGCCTCGCCGCTGGAGCGCGCCCAGGAGACCGCGGCGCCGATCGCGGCGGCGCACGCGCTGCCGGTCGCCACCGACGAGCGGCTGATCGAGGCGGACAACGTCTTCCAGGGCAAGACCTTCGGCATAGGCGACGGCGCGCTGCGCAGGCCGGCCAACTGGAGGCACCTCACCAACCCCTTCAAGCCAAGCTGGGGCGAGCCGTACGTCGACCAGGTGGTGCGCATGACGGCCGCCCTCGACGCGGCCCGCGAGGCGGCCCACGGCCACGAGGCGGTCTGCGTCAGCCACCAGCTGCCGATCTGGGTGGTCCGCAGCTTCTTCGAGCGGCGCCGGCTGTGGCACGACCCGCGCAAGCGGCAGTGCACGCTGGCCAGCGTCACCAGCTTCACCTACCAGGGCAGCCGGATCGTCTCGGTCGGCTACAGCGAGCCCGCCCTCGACCTGGTCCCCAGCCACCTGCGGGCCGGCGCGCGTCCGCAGCCCGGCTCCGGCGGCGTCGGGGCCTGACCGGCCGCCCGCCACCCGGTCGTACCTCCCCGCGTCATCCACCCGGCGGGCCGCGAAGCAAGGCGGCGCGCCGGGCGGGGGGTGCGTGATGACCTGAGCATTCGTCAGAAAATCGTCCCCTTGGTGGGGGTATGTCCAGAATGATAGACATACAAGTTCAGCCATTTGCCAAGGAACCGACTATCTGATCATCGCGTCTAATGGGTCATGGCTCCCTCACAGGGCGTCCACAGGCGGCCGGCCGAGCCGGCCGCCGAGTGGGCCGGGACGACGACCCGGGACGGCGGAGATGCGATGCGTGCGATGACGCGAACCATGACCCGAAGGGGACTGCTCACCCTCACGGCGGGAGCCGCGGCGGGCACGGTGGCCGGGTGTTCGACGGGCAGTCGCCACAAGCCGAGCGCCGCCGCGCCGCCGCCCGCCGGGGCGCCGGCCGCCCGGCCGGCCCGGGTGGACCTGATCGGCGACGGATCGACCGCGTACACCGGCCCGCAGCCCTTCCAGCCGGCCGCCGAGCGGCTGGAGCCGGGCCAGACGCCGCCGCAGTTCGTGATCTTCTCCTGGGACGGCGCCGGGGAGCTGGACAACGGGCTGTTCGCCCGGTTCCGCAAGCTCGCCCAGGACCACGACGCGAAGATGACGTTCTTCCTGTCCGGGCTGTACTGCCTGCCGGAGGACAAGAAGCACCTGTACCGGCCGCCGAACAACCCGGTCGGGGCCTCGGCGATCGGGTACTTCAAGGACGAGCACATCAAGCTGACCCTGGAGCAGGTGCGGCTCGCCTGGCTGGAGGGCCACGAGATCGGCACCCACTTCAACGGCCACTTCTGCACCGGCTCGGGCACAGTCGGCGACTGGACGCCGGCGCAGTGGGAGAGCGAGATCGAGCAGGCCATCGGCTTCGTGACCCAGTGGAAGACCAACACCGGCTTCACGGACGTCGACTTCCTGCCGTTCGACTACCGCAAGGAGATGATCGGCGGACGCACCCCGTGCCTGCTGGGCCAGGAGAACTGGCTGCCCACCGCCCGCAAGCTCGGCTTCCGCTACGACGCCAGCTCGCCGGGCGGCAACCAGGTCTGGCCGGACAAGCGCAACGGCCTGTGGGACCTGCCGCTGCAGCTCATCCCGTTCCCCGGCCACAGCTTCGAGGTCCTGTCGATGGACTACAACATGCTGGCCAACCAGTCGCAGGCGGCGACCTCCTCCGACCCGCGCAACTACCCGGGCTGGCGCGCGCAGGCCACCGCCTCCTACATCGCCGGCTTCGAGCGGGCGTACCACACCAACCGGGCGCCCTTCTACATCGGCAACCACTTCGAGCAGTGGAACGGCGGCGTGTACATGGACGCGGTCGAGGCGGCCTTCCGGCACGTCGCGGCCGAGAAGGAGAAGGGGCTGGACATCCGGCTGGTGTCGTTCAAGCAGTACGTCAACTGGCTCGACGCCCAGGACCCCAGGCTGCTGGCCAAGCTGCGGACGCTGGACGTGGGCCAGAAGCCGGCCGAGGGCTGGCCGCAGTTCACCAAGGCGGTCTGAGTCCGGACCGTCCTGGCTGGTGGGCCGGGTTCCCGGGGCATTGCCGGGGGGTGCCAAAAGGCGCCAGAAGTGTCATGCGAAACTTTTCACATGAGTCTGACGTCCGCCTCCCCTCCGCGTCCGAGCACGCGCCGGTACCGCCGTGCCGCCGCGCTGGCGGTCGGCGCGGCCCTCGCGCTCACCCTCGCCGGCTGCGGTTCCGGCTCCGGCGGAGGGTCATCCTCCGGTTCCGGCGCGTCCAACACCCAGTTCATCCAGGGCACCGGTGAGATCACCACCGTGCCGCAGGGCAAGCGGCCGGCCGCCCCGGACATCTCGGGCACCACGGTGGACGGCAAGCACCTGGCGCTCTCCGACTTCCCCGGCAAGATCATCGTGCTGAACGTCTGGGGCTCGTGGTGCGACCCGTGCCGTGCCGAGGCCCCCAACCTCGCCGCGGTCGCCAAGCAGACGGCCGGCAAGGGCGTGCAGTTCATCGGGATCAACATCCGCGACGAGAGCACCGCGCAGTCCAAGGGCTTCGACCGCGACTTCGGGATCACCTACCCGAGCTTCTTCGACCCGGACGGCAAGCTGCTGCTGAGCTTCCCGCGCGGCAGCTTCTCCCCGCAGTCCATCCCCAACACGCTGATCCTCGACCGGCACCACAAGGTCGCGGTCCGCGCGCTCAAGGCGCTGACCACCGGCGAGCTGACCCAGGCGCTCGACCCGATCATCGCGGAGAAGTGACGTGGTCGCCCTGGCCGACGTCACCGGCACCAACCAGACCGTGCTGTCCGGCGCGCTGCTGCTCGCGGTGCCGGTCGCGCTGCTCGGCGGCCTGGTGTCGTTCTTCTCCCCCTGCGTGCTGCCGCTGGTGCCCGGCTACCTGTCCTACGTGACCGGGGTCTCGGGCGCCGATCTCGGCGACGCGCGGCGGGGGCGGATGGCGGCCGGGGCATCGCTGTTCGTGCTGGGGTTCACCGTGGTGTTCGTCTCCGGCGGCGCGCTGTTCGGCGGCTTCGGCTACACGCTGCAGGAGTACAAGGGCACCCTCACCACGGTGCTCGGTGCGATCACCATCCTGCTCGGCATCGCCTTCATGGGCGTGGTGCCCGGGCTCTTCCAGCGGGAGTTCCGGCTGCACAAGCGGCCCGCGGTCGGGCTGGCCGGCGCCCCGGTGCTCGGCGTGCTGTTCGGCCTGGGCTGGACGCCGTGCCTGGGCCCGACGCTCTCCGCGGCCCTCGCGCTGTCCGCCAACCAGTCCAGCGCCGCCCGCGGCGCGCTGCTGACCGCGGTGTACTGCGCGGGGCTCGGCGTGCCGTTCATCGTGGCCGCGATAGCGTTCCGGCGTGCGCTGGGCGCCTTCGCGTTCGTCAAGCGGCACTACGCCTGGGTGATGCGCATCGGCGGCGGCATGCTGGTCGTCGTCGGCCTGCTGCTGGTCACCGGCGCGTGGGACCGGATCGTGTACCAGATGCAGATCTGGTCCAGCGGCTTCAATGTGGGGATCTGAACGATGAGCAGCACCGAGACCGGCACCGGGAGCGACGCCGCCGCCCGGGCGCTGAGCACCGCGCCGCGCGACGAGGAGGAGCAGGCGTCGCCGGACGCGGCGCCCGACCTCCCCAGGCTCGGCCCGCTCGGCTGGGCCCGCTGGTTCTGGCGGCAGCTGACCTCGATGCGGATCGCGCTGATCCTGCTCTTCCTGCTGTCGCTGGCCGCGATCCCCGGGTCGCTGGTGCCGCAGGAGAACATCTCGCCGGTCAAGGTCACGGCCTTCATGACCAAGCACACCGTGCTCGGCCCGCTCTTCGACAAGGTCGGGCTCTTCCACGTCTACAGCTCGGTGTGGTTCGCGGCCGTCTACATCCTGCTGTTCCTGTCGCTGGCCGGCTGCATCATCCCGCGCTCCTGGCAGTTCGTCGGCCAGCTGCGCTCCGCCCCGCCGCGCGCGCCGCGCAAGCTGGACCGGATGCCGGCCTACGCGACCTGGGCCACCGAGGCGCGGCCGCGGGAGGTGCTGGCGGCGGCCGGCAAGCGGCTGGGCCGGCGCCGCTACCGGGTGGCGCCCGGCGGCGAGGCGGACGGATCGCTGGCCGCCGAGAAGGGCTACCTGCGCGAGGCGGGCAACCTGCTCTTCCACGTCGCGCTCTTCGGCCTGCTGATCGCCTTCGCCTGGGGCACCCTGTGGAAGTCGGACGGCACCAAGCTCGTGGTGACCGGCGGCGGCTTCACCAACAACCAGACGCAGTACGACGACCTCAGCCACGGCGCCCTGTTCGACCCGGACGACATGGCGCAGTTCGGCTTCACGCTCAACTCGTTCCACGCCACCTACGAGACCTCGGGCCCGCAGAAGGGCACGCCGAACGTCTTCCAGGCCGACGTGACCTACTTCGGCGCGGACGGCAAGGGCCACCCCACCACGATCAAGGTCAACGACCCGCTGAACATCGAGGGCAACAAGGTCTACCTGACCTCGCACGGCTACTCGATGGTGGTCACCGTGCGGGACGGCAAGGGCGACGTCGCCTACAGCGGCCCGGTGCCGTTCCTGCCGCTCAACGGCAACCTGGCCTCGCAGGGCGTCATCAAGGTCCCCGACGCGCTGGACGCGCACGGCGCCCGCGAACAGCTCGGCTTCTCCGGCCTGTTCACCCCGACCACCCACACCGACCCGGTGATGGGCCCGCAGTCGACCTTCCCGGCGCTGGACCGGCCCGACCTGTTCCTCACCGCCTACCACGGCGACCTGGGCATGGACGCCGGCCTGCCGCAGAACGTCTACCAGCTCGACACCACGAACAAGAACCTCCACCAGTTCACCTTCCCGGACGGCAAGCCGCTGGCGGTCCAGATGGCCCCCGGCGACACCATGAAGCTGCCGAACGGCGCCGGCACCATCACCCTCAACCGGGTCGACCAGTGGGCCGAGTTCGAGATCGTCCACCAGCCGGGCATCTGGCTGGCGCTGACCAGCGCGCTGTGCATGCTGGCCGGGCTGGCCGGCTCGCTGTTCATCCAGCGCCGCCGGGTGTGGGTGCGGGCGCGGCCGGGAGCGGACGGCCGCACCGTGGTGGAACTGGCCGGGCTCGGCCGCAGCGAGTCGCCCAAGGTGGCCGAGGAGCTCGCCGCCCTGGTCGCGGCGGTGCACGCCGAGGCCCCCACCGCCCCTGAACCGCCCACCGAATCCGACGACGTGCGGGACGCAAAGGAGCACGCGTGAACATCGCCGCCACGGTGAACCAGACGTTCGCCAGTTACAGCAACGACCTGATCTATTCGGCGATGGCCGTCTACACGCTGGCGTTCCTCGCCCACATCGCCGAGTGGACGTTCGGCGGCCGCAGCAAGGTCGCCCGCACCTCCGCCGCGCTGTCCGAGCGGCCGTCGGCCGGTGCCGCCCCCGCGGTCACCGTCAAGAGCCGGGGCGGCGGCACCACGGTGCTCGACCGGCCCGCGGTCATCACCCGCGACTCCTCCGACGACCGCGGCGTCGCGGACGGCGAGGGCGCGGCGGGCGGTGACGAGCAGGGCGAGCTGTACGGGCGGATCGCGATCTCGCTGACCGTGCTGGCCTTCGCGCTGCACTTCGCCGGCGTGCTCTTCCGCGGCCTGTCGGTGGACCGGGCGCCGTGGGGCAACATGTACGAGTTCTCGTGCATGCTCGGCCTGGTCGCGGTCGGCGCCTACCTCGCCCTGCTGGCGCTGGGCCGCAACGTGCGCTGGATCGGCCTGTTCCTGGTCACCGCGGTCCTGCTCGACCTGGGCCTGGCGGTCTCGGTGCTCTACACCGCCTCCGACCAGCTGGAGCCGGCGCTGCACTCCTACTGGCTGTGGATCCACGTCAGCTGCGCGATCATCTGCGGCGCGATCTTCCACCTCGGCGCGGTGGCCACCATCCTCTACCTGTTCCGGGACCGCTACGAGGTCGCGCTGGCGGCCGGCACCGCCAAGGACGGCCGGTTCGCCTCGATGCTGGAGCGGCTGCCGGCGGCGGCCACCCTTGACAAGTTCGCCTACCGGATCAACGCGGCGGTCTTCCCGCTGTGGACGTTCACCATCATGGCCGGCTCGATCTGGGCCGAGTCGGCGTGGGGCCGCTACTGGGGCTGGGACCCGACCGAGACCTGGTCGTTCATCACCTGGGTCGCCTACGCCTGCTACCTGCACGCCCGCGCCACCGCCGGCTGGAAGGGCCGCAAGGCCGCCTACCTGGCGCTGATCGGCTTCGCGTGCTTCCTGTTCAACTACTACGGCGTCAACGTCTTCATCGTCGGCAAGCACTCCTACGCGGGCATCTGACGCGCACGGCGAACGGCCGCGGGGCCCGGGGGAACCTCTCCCCGGGCCCCGCGACCGTTCGCTCGCCCGTTCGCCGTCCGTTCGCCGAAGGTGCGGCGCCGGTCAGCGCCGCGGGCGCCGGCCCGGCTCCTGGCGGGGGAGGGACTGGGTGGCGCCGGGCAGCGGGGGCGCCGGGAGGTTGGCCACCTCCCACTCGGCCTCGGACAGCTGCTCGGCGGTGTCGTCCGGCAGCCGGGGCGCCCGGCGGGCCGGGGAGCCGAAGCCGAAGGCGGAGGTCAGGTCGCCGAAGGTGCGGCGCCGCCACTCGCTGATGTTGGGCTCGCGCACCCCGGTGAACCGCTCCAGGAACTGCAGCACCGAGGTGTGGTCGAACGACTCGCCGGCCGCCCAACCGCCCACCGTCCAGGGCGAGACGATGATGCACGGCACCCGGAAGCCGCCGCCGACCGGCAGGCCGGCGATGAACTCGTCCGGGGTGCCCGGCCGCGGGGTCGGCGGCACCACGTGGTCGAACAGGCCGTCGTTCTCGTCGTAGTTGAGGATGAACGCGGTCTTCGCCCACACCTTCGGGTTGGCGGCGATCGCCTCGATCTTGGCGGCCACGAAGTCCGCGCCGGCGGCCGGCAGGTAGTCGGGGTGCTCGGACTGCGTGGAGGTCGGCAGGATCCAGGAGACCGCGGGCAGCCGGTCGTTGCGCGCGTCGTCCTCGAAGGTGCCGGCCGGCTGGGCCACCATGCCGTTGTCGTACAGCGGGTCGCCCGGCTCGGCGTTCTGGAAGGCGGCGAACTCCGCGAGCATGTTGGTGCCGTAGTTGTCGGTCTCCTGGTAGACCTTCCAGCTCACCCCGGCGTCCTGCAGCCGCTCGGCGTAGGTGGTCCAGGTGTAGCCGCCGGCCGGCGCCACGTTGCTGGTGATCGGGCCGCCGTGCCGCCCGTCGGGGTCGCAGGTGCCGGTCATCCAGTACATGCGGTTGGGCCAGGTCGGGCCCATCATCGAGCAGTGGTAGTTGTCGCACAGCGTGAACGTCTCGGCCAGCGCGAACTGGAACGGGATGTCCTCGCGGGTGTAGTAGCCCATCACGTAGGGGCCGTTGGCGCCGTCGGCCGCCCGGTGCGCGGGCAGCCAGTTGTCCATCCTGCCGCCGTTCCACGCCGAGTGCTGCACCGACCAGGCGTGCGAGGTGGACGGGATGGCCTGCGCGCTGGAGGTCTTGGTGTCCAGGTGGAACGGCAGGGTGTAGCCGTCCGGGTTGTCCGGATCGGGCTGGTGGAAGACCGACCGGCCGCTCTCCAGCCGCAGCGCGGTCGGGTCGCCGAAGCCGCGGACCCCGGCCAGCGTGCCGAAGTAGTGGTCGAACGAACGGTTCTCCTGCATCAGCATGACGACGTGCTCGACGTCCGCCAGCGAGCCGTGCCGCGCCGGGCCGGCCGCGACCGCCTGCTGGACGCTCGGCGGCAGCAGCGACAGCGCCGCGGCGCCGCCGACCGCGCCGGCCGCCGAGCCGATGAGTCTGCGCCGGGTCATATCGGGCATGGCAATCCCTCTCCCTGGATGGTGGGTCGGCCTGAGTCGCCTCCGGTGGACCGCTGACGACTGTGCGCGAGCCCGCCGGGCCCGGAGAGGAGGAAATCCGTGAACGCTACATCAATTGATCGCCAACAAAGGGCGGTTCGTCCCGTGCGGCCCGCGCCGTGCGGGCCGCACGGGAGGCGGATCAGGCCGGCGGCAGCGGACCGACCACGTCGCTGACCGGGTCGTCGTCGCCGGCGGTCCTGGGGTCGGCGAAGAAGACCTGCCGGGGCGGCCAGCCCGGCGTCTCGCCCCGCTCGGCCGCCCAGCGCGTCAGCGTCCTGAACGCCCGCTCGCCCTCGACCGGTCCGAGCTGCGACTTCGTCAGCCTGACGTACGCCTCCCGGTGCGCCGGGTCCTCGCGCAGCGCCAGGTGCCCGAACCGGGCGGCGATCTCCCGCGCCCGGTCGGCCGGCACCGCGCGGCAGTACTCCACCGGCCCGTCGCTCTCCGGGCCGACCTCGCCGTAGTAGACGAGGAACGGCGCCCCCTCGATCCCCGGCAGCCCGGGCACGGAACCGTCCCCGAGCAGCAGGGCCTGCTCGGCGGCGAACGTGGTCAACTCGGCTGCGGTGACGTGGCGTTGGACGGAGAGAAGCACACGGTGCGGCATGGTGCGGACGGCGACGTCCAGCATGGCGGGTTCCTTCCCCGAGAGCTCTTCCAGCAGGAGGGCGGCCAGCCCGCGGCGCACCTCGACGTCGGCCTCCACCTCGGCCCAGTACCCGGCCACCGCGGCCAGGGCGTCGGCCGGCGTGAGATCGCACACGTCGCGGATCCGGGCCAGCGGCATGCCGATCCGGCGCAGCGCCCCGATCAGCCGGGCCCGCCGCAACTGGCCGTCGTCGTAGTAGCGGTAGCCGCTGAACGGGTCGGTGCGGGCCGGGACCAGCAGCCCCGACTCGGCGTAGATGCGCAGCGCCTTCGGCGACAGCCGTGACGCCGCCGCGAAGGCACCGGACGTCAGTTCCGGCACGGTCGCTCCTTCCTGCTGCCGGGGCGACCGCCCCGGCACCCGCCACGCTGGGCCCGGCCCCTGGGGCGAGGTCAAGCCGCGGCGCCACGCCCCCTGGCACCGGGGAAATCCCTCCGTACCGGATACTGGACCGTATGGCTTACGACGATCTTCGCTCGTTTCTGAGGGCGCTGGAACGCGACGGCGACCTCAAGCGCATCAAGGCCGAGGTCGACCCGTACCTGGAGGTCGGCGAGATCGTCGACCGGGTCAACAAGGCGGGCGGCCCCGCGCTGCTGTTCGAGAACGTGCGCGGCTCGGCGATGCCGCTGGCCATGAACGTCTACGGCACCGACCGCCGGATGCTCAAGGCGCTCGGCCTGTCCTCCTACGACGACATCAGCGAGAAGATCGCCGGGCTGCTCAAGCCCGAACTGCCGCACGGCTTCACCGGCGTGCGCGAGGCGTTCGGCAAGCTCGCCGGGATGACCCACGTGCCGCCGAAGAAGGTCAAGGACGCGGCCGTCCAGGAGGTCGTGCTGCGCGGTGACGACGTGGACCTCGACGCGCTGCCCGCGCTGTTCACCTGGCCGCAGGACGGCGGCTCGTTCTTCAACCTGGGCCTGACCCACACCAAGCGACCCGCACACCGGGGTCCGCAACCTCGGCCTCTACCGGCTGCAGCGGCACGACCGCAAGCACGATCGGCATGCACTGGCAGATCCACAAGGACAGCCGCGAGCACTACCAGGCGGCCCAGCGGCGCGGCGAACGGCTGCCGGTGGCCATCGCCTTCGGCTGCCCGCCGGCCGTCACCTACGCGGCCACCGCGCCGCTGCCCGGCGACATCGACGAGTACCTGTTCGCCGGCTTCGTGCAGGGCAGGCGGGTCGAGATGGTGGACTGCCTGACCGTGCCGCTGCAGGTGCCGGCCGCACGCCGAGGTGGTGCTGGAGGGCTGGCTGGAGCCCGGCGAGACGCTGCCCGAGGGGCCGTTCGGCGACCACACCGGCTTCTACACCCCGTCAGGAGCCGTTCCCGGCGCTGACCGTGGACTGCGTGACGATGCGCCGCCGGCCGCTGCTGCAGTCCATCGTGGTCGGCCGGCCGCCCACCGAGGACGGCCCGCTGGGCAAGGCCACCGAGCGGTTCTTCCTGCCGCTGCTGAAGGTCATCATCCCGGACATCGTCGACTACGACCTGCCGGAGGCCGGCGGCTTCCACAACTGCGCGATCGTGTCGATCGACAAGAGTACCCCAAGCACGCCCAGAAGGTGATGCACGCCGATCTGGGGCGCCCACATGATGTCGCTCGACCAAGCTGATCATCGTGGTGGACGCCGACTGCGACGTGCACGACTACCACGAAGTGGCCTGGCGGGCCTTCGGCAACACCGACTACGCTCGCGACCTGACCGTCGTCGAGGGCCCGGTCGACCACCTGGACCACGCCTCGTACCAGCAGTTCTGGGGCGGCAAGGCCGGCATCGACGCGACCCGCAAGCTGCCGGAAGAGGGCTACGTCCGCGACGGCGGCTGGCCGCGAGATGGTGCTCTCCGACCCGGCAGACCGCCGCGCACGGTCGACCGGCGCTGGAAGGAGTACGGCCTGTGACCGCGGAATCGGTGAACCCGGGTCTGCTGGGCCCCGAACCGGCCCGGCACGGCCGGGTCCGCGCCTTCCTGCGGCTGGTGATGATCGAGCACTCGGTCTTCGCGCTGCCCTTCGCCTACATCGCCGCGCTCACCGCCATGCGGCGGGCCAGCGACTCCGTGCACTGGTGGCAACTGCTGCTGGTCACCGTCGCGATGGTGGGCCTGCGCACCTTCGCGATGGCCGCCAACCGGATCATCGACCGCGAGATCGACGCCCGCAACCCGCGCACCGCCGGCCGCGAACTGGTCACCGGCGCGGTCTCGGTGCGCTCGGCGTGGACCGGCGCGCTGGTCGCGCTGGTGGTCTTCCTCGGCGCGGCGGCGCTGCTCAACCCGCTCTGCCTGGCGCTCGCCCCGATCGCGGTGGTGCCGATGGTGGTCTACCCGTACGGCAAGCGGTTCACCGACTTCCCGCACGCGCATCCTCGGGCTGGCGCAGGCGATGGGCCCGATCGGCGCCTGGCTCGCGGTGACCGGCAGCTGGTCGTGGGACGCGGTGATCCTGGGCCTGGCCGTCGGGGTGTGGATCGGCGGCTTCGACCTGATCTTCGCCTGCCAGGACGTGGCCGCCGACCGGGCGCACGGCGTGCGCTCGGTGCCGGCCCGCTTCGGCATCGCCGGCGCCCTGTACGGCGCCCGCGCCGCGCACCTGGTGACCACCGGACTGCTGGTCTGGTACGGGCTGGCCACCGGCGCCGGGGCGTGGTGGTGGATCGGCATCGTCTGGTCGCCGTCGCCTTCCTCTACGAGCACTCCATCGTCGGCCCGGCGACCTGTCCCGGCTCAACCGGGCGTTCTTCACGGTCAACGGCTTCATCGGCATCGCGCTGTTCGCCTTCGCGCTGCTCGACCTGGTCGCGCACGGCCTGCGCGCCTGACGCCGCCGCCTGACACAGGCCGCCGCCGGGCCCGGCCGCCGCACCGCACCGGGCCAGGACCGGCCCGCGGTCAGCCCGCCGGCTCCTGCGCGTGGTGCCGGCGGCGGCAGACGAAGGCCGCGAGCACGCCGCCGGCCAGCCCGAACAGGTGGGCCTGCCAGGAGACCTGCGGCGTGGCGGGCAGCACGCCCCACAGGATCGAGCCGTAGGCCGCCGCGACCAGCACGCCCAGCGCCACGTCCAGCGGCCGCCGGTCCACGAAGCCGCGCACCAGCAGGTAGCCGAACAGGCCGAATATCAGCCCGGAGGCGCCCGCGGTGTTGGTGTGCGCCGGCGAGACCAGCCACACCCCGAGCCCGCTGACCACGATGATCAGCAGCGCCACCCGCAGGAACCGGGCTATCCCGCCGAGCGCCGCGAGGAACCCCAGCACCAGCAGCGGCAGGGTGTTCGCCGCCAGGTGCGCGAAGCCGAAGTGGATGAAGGCGGCCGGCACCAGGTCCCACAACTGGCCCGGCTCGCGCGGCTCGATGCCGAGGCCGTCCAGCCAGCCGTGGCTGACCACGTCGATCGCCTCGATCACCCACAGCAGCGCCACCCAGCCCAGCATCAGGGCGCCCGCCGCCAACGCGTCGCCCATCGCCTCGCCGCGCCCGGCCCGCCGGAACCGCTCCCAGTCCATCGGCCGCCCACCCCCGTCCCACTGCCGGCGCCGGACGCCCCCCGCCCGGCCGTGATCAGTGCCTTCACCGTAGACAACGGGCCCGACATCTGTGCTGGTTCCGCACGAACGAGTGAACCCGGCGCCGGTTAGGCTCATGGCCGTGGAGTCCCGACCGTTGCCCGCCCCGCGCCGCCCGTGGATCGTCGGCGTCTCCGGTGCGTCCGGCACGCCGTACGCCGCCGCCGTCATCCGCGGCCTGCTCACCGCGGGCGAGGCGGTGGACCTGGTGGTCAGCCGGGCCGCCCGGCTCACCCTGCTCGACGAGACCGGGGAGCCGTTCCGCGACGCCCACTGGCGCACGGACCTGGCCCGCTGGCTGGCCCGCGGCGCCGACGGCGACCCGAAGGCGTTCGAGGCGACCGGTGCGACCGCGGCGTTCGACCCCTCCGACACCGACCTCGACACCGACCTCGACACCGATCCCGACACCGATCCCGGGAGCGGGCCGGCGCTGCGGTACTGGCCGGCCGGGGACCTGGCGGCCGGGCCGTCGTCCGGCTCGTACCCGGCCAAGGGCATGCTGATCGTGCCGGCCAGCACCGCCAGCGTCGCCGGGGTCGCGCTGGGGTTGTCCAAGGACCTGCTGCAGCGTGCCGCGTCCGTCACGCTCAAGGAGCGCCGTCCGCTGGTGGTGGTGGTCCGCGAGACCCCGCTGAGCGGCCCGGTGCTGCGCCAACTCGTCGCGCTCGACGAGGCCGGCGCGGTCGTGCTGCCCGCCTCGCCCGCCTTCTACGCCGGCGCGGTGAGCGCACAGGATCTGGTCGACTTCGTGGCCGGCCGGGCACTGGACGCGGCCGGGGTGCCGCACCGGCTCTACCGCAGGTGGCAGGGGACGCTGGGCGGCGGCCGGGACGGGTCCGGATGACGCGGGACGGCGGCCGGAATGCGTGCCGCGCGGCCTTCCGAATCCGTACCGACACCCACCGGAGACCGGTCCACGGCACCGGGTGCCTTAGATTCATAACGTAAAGGCCAGATCGGTTCGAGGAATGGAAGGCTCCAGCACATGGACGCGGTGGACAGGCAGCTCATCCAGGCCCTGCGGGAGAACGGCAGAGCCTCCTACGCCGAACTGGGCAGGCTCGTCGGGCTCTCCGGCCCCAGCGTGACCGACCGCATCAACCGGCTGGAGCAGGCCGGGGTGATCACCGGCTACCGGGCCACCGTCGCGCAGGCCGCGCTGGGCCTCGGCGCCACCGCGCTGATCGGCATCCAACTCAGCGACGCGGCCGACCACGAGGAGGTGGCCCACCTGATGCGCGACCTCGACGAGATCGAGGACTGCTGGTTCATCGCGGGCGACGACTCCTTCATGCTCAAGGTCAGGGTGCCCGACGTGGACGGCCTGGAACACACCATCCGGCGGCTGTCCGGACTGCGCGGCGTGGCCAGGACCAGGACCACCGTGGTGCTCTCCACCAAGTGGGAGAACCGGGTCGGGGAGCTGCCCGGCCCCCCGCAGGCGTAGGCTCGACCGGGTGTGCCGGCACGAACCGGCCAACACCCGGAGCCACGAAGGAGGCTGAGGCGGCATGGACGCTGGGCTCAAGCGCGAGCTGGAGGAGAAGGTCCACTCGGGCGAGCGGCTGTCCCGCGAGGACGGCATCGCGCTCTACGAGTCCGACGACCTGGCCTGGCTGGGCGGCCTGGCCCACGAGGTGCGCACCCGCAAGAACGGCGACGTCGTCCACTTCAACGTCAACCGGCACCTCAACCTGACCAACGTGTGCACCGCGTCGTGCGCGTACTGCTCCTTCCAGCGCAAGCCGGGGGAGAAGGACGCGTACACGATGCGCATCGAGGAGGCCGTCCAGCTCGCCAAGGCGATGGAGGGCGACAACCTCACCGAGCTGCACATCGTCAACGGCCTGCACCCGACGCTGCCGTGGCGCTACTACCCGCGGTCGCTGCGCGAGCTGAAGGCGGCGCTGCCGAGCGTCTCGCTGAAGGCGTTCACCGCCACCGAGATCCACTACTTCGAGACGATCTCCGGGCTGAGCGCCGTCGGAGATCCTCGACGAGCTGATCGACGCCGGCCTGGAGTCGCTGACCGGCGGCGGCGCGGAGATCTTCGACTGGGAGATCCGCCAGCAGATCGTGGACCACCGCACCCACTGGGAGGACTGGTCGCGGATCCACCGCCTCGCGCACTCCAAGGGCCTGCAAGACCCCGGCCACCATGCTCTACGGCCACATCGAGGAGCCCCGGCACCGGGTGGACCACGTGCTGCGGCTGCGCGAGCTGCAGGACGAGACCGGCGGCTTCCAGGTCTTCATCCCGCTGCGCTACCAGCACGACTTCGTGGACATGAAGGACGGCAAGGTCCGCAACCGCCTGCAGGCGCGCACCACCATGGCGTCCGGCGCCGAGGCGCTGAAGACCTTCGCCGTCTCCCGCCTGCTGTTCGACAACGTCGCCGCACGTCAAGGTGCTTCTGGGTGATGCACGGCCTGGCGACCGCCGCAGCTCGCGCTCAACTACGGCGCGGACGACATGGACGGCTCGGTCGTCGAGTACAAGATCACCCACGACGCGGACGACTTCGGCACCCCGAACAAGCTGACCCGCGACGACATCCTCGACCTGATCCGGGACGCCGGCTTCCGCCCGGTCGAGCGCAACACCCGCTACGAGACCATCCGCGAGTACCCCGGTCCGGACGCCGGCCGCCGCGAGTCCCCGCAGCCCATGCGGGTGTGAGCACCGCCGTGCCCCTCGACCTCGTCCGTGATCCCAAGCTCACCGCCGAACTGCGGGACGACATCGCCCGGCTGTGGAACGACGTGAACAACGCGGGCGGTGCGGTGGGCTTCCTGCCGCCGACCACGGTGGCCGACGTGCTGCCCGACCTCGCCCAGCACGAGGCCGGGCTCGACGCCGGGCTGGCCCACCTGGTCGTCGGCCTGGAGCCGGCGGCCGGCGAGCCGGGCCGCCGGCCGGTGGCCGCCGCGTTCCTCGGGCTCAACACCCACCGGCTGATGCGGCACTGGGGATGGCTGCACACCGTCATGGTCCATCCCGCGGCGCAGGGCCGCGGCCACGGCGCCGCTCTGATGCGCGAGGCCGAGCGGCTCGCCCGGGAGCTGGGCCTGACCGGGCTGCGGCTGTCCTACCGCGACGGGCTCGGGCTCGACCGGTTCTACGGCGGCCTGGGCTACCGGGAGATCGGCCGGGTCCCGGGCGGCCTGCGGGTCGGCCGCGGCAACGAGGACGACCGCGACAGCGTGGAGATGTGGCGGGCGCTGGAGTGACCGCCCCGCGCGCCGGGCGGCCGGCGGCCCGTGCTTGACTGGGTGGATCGGTCGCGACGAGCGCCGGCCCTGCCGCGGGCACGCGAGGACCGACGAGACCGTTCAGAACGACCAGAACGACCGGACCGAGAAGACCCAGAGAAGCAAGGAGCCGCTGTGCGCTGGAAGCCGAGTCCCATGCTCCGGTACACCGGGATGCGCGGGGGCCTGTTCGTGGTCTGCTTCGCGGTGATCTGGGGCCTGGTCTACATCGGGGCCCTGCCGTCCGCGCTGGGCAGCTCCAACCTGCTGTGGGTGCTGCTGCTGGCGCTGGTGATCTCCGCGCCGCTCAGCTTCGTGCTGCTGCGCGGGGTGCGGGAGAACGCCGCCGTGCAGATCTCCGAGCGGGTCGAGCGCACCCGGGCCGCCTTCGACGCCAAGGCCCGGGACGAGGACGACGCCGACGACGCCGCCCGCGCCGAGGCCGAGGCGGTCGCCGAGCCGCCGGTCACCGAGAGCCGCGGCTGACCGCTCCGGGTCACCGGAGCCGCAGCGGTCCTCCGAGCACGGCCGAGCCGCCGGGAGGCCGGCACAAGGCAGGAGCCCCGCGCGCTGCGCGGGGCTCCTTGGTGGTGCTATCAGACTGCGATGGAGACGTGCGGGTGGAGAGGTCAGACGGTGCTGACGTTCTCCGCCTGCGGGCCCTTCGGGCCCTGGGTCACGTCGAACGTCACCTGCTGGTTCTCCTCGAGGGAGCGGAAGCCGGCGGCGTTGATCGCGGAGTAGTGGACGAAGACATCCGGGCCGCCGCCGTCCTGGGCGATGAAGCCGAAGCCCTTTTCAGCGTTGAACCACTTCACGGTTCCGGTAGCCATAAAGCCCTCCTTGGGCCAGGGTCGCCCTGCTCCAGAACCTGCAAAGAAGTCTGAAAACTACAAAAGCCTGCGGCGTCACATGCTCCGCAGGCTCTGTACTGCAAGGGAAACCAAACTGCAACTTGCGGCGAGCCTAGCACGAAGCCGGTCGATCACGGAAGGGTCGCCGGATCGTCGTGTCGTCGCAGCTCAGAGCCGTGCGGCCGGGTACGGCCGGCCCCGCGGCCCCGCCACATCAGCCCCACGGGTGCACCCGGCCACCGTTGGCCGGGCAGCGGGACTACTGTCTCGATGTGGACAAATCTTCGCCTACGGCAACCAAGGACCCGACCCGCCCCAACCGGCCGCGGGTCGGCCACATCCAGTTCCTGAACTGCCTCCCGCTCTACTGGGGGCTGGCCAGGACCGGGACCCTGCTCGACCTGGAGCTGACCAAGGACACTCCGGAGAAGCTGAGCGAGCAACTGGTCCGCGGCGAGCTGGACATCTCCCCGATCACCCTCGTGGAGTTCCTCCGGCACGCCGACCAGCTCGTCGCGCTGCCCGACATCGCGGTCGGCTGCGACGGCCCGGTGATGTCCTGCGTCATCGTCAGCCAGCTCCCGCTCGACCGGCTCGACGGCCACCGGGTCGCGCTCGGCTCCACCTCGCGCACCTCGGTCCGGCTCGCCCAGCTGCTGCTGGCCGAGCAGTACGGGGTGCACCCGGACTACTACGTCTGCCCGCCGGACCTCGGCGTGATGATGCAGGAGGCGGAGGCCGCCGTCCTGATCGGCGACGCCGCGCTGCGCGCCTCGCTGCACGACGCGCCGCGGCTCGGCCTGGAGGTGCACGACCTCGGGCTGATGTGGAAGGAGTGGACCGGGCTGCCGTTCGTCTTCGCCCTGTGGGCGGCCCGCCGCGACTACCTGGCCGAGCGGCCCGAGTCGGTACGCGACGTGCACCGCGCCTTCCTCGAATCGCGGGACCGCTCCGTGGAGGAGGTCGAGAAGGTCGCCGAGCAGGCCGCGCGCTGGGAGTTGTTCGACGCCGCGCTGCTGCGCCGGTACTTCACCACCCTGGACTTCTCGCTCGGCGTCGACCAGCTCACCGGCATCGCCGAGTTCGCCCGCCGGGTCGGCGCCACCACCGGCTTCGCCCCGGACGTGCGTGTCGAGCTGTACCGCCCGGCGTGAGACGGCGACGCGCGGGGCCCGGCCGCGGTCCGGCGGCCGGACCCCGCGCGCGGCGGGGGCGGGGGCGTCCTACAGCGCCGTCAGCGGCACCTGCACCGTGCGGATCTCGCCGTCGCCCAGGTGCATCAGGCCGCGGCCCGGCTGCACCGCGTTGCCGACCGAGCCGCGCTGCAGCCGCACCCCGATCAGGTCGGCGTCGGAGATGTTCTGCGGCGACAGCAGCAGACCGCTGCGCGCCTTCTTCATCTCCACCTGCCAGCCGGAGAAGCCGCCGCACACGTCGTCCGCGTCGCCGGCGATGACCACGCCGACGCTCTTGCCGGTCGAGCGGCGCACCACCGAGGTGAGCACGTCGCTCGCGTCGCACTGCCGCAGGATCTCGGCGTCGTCCACCAGGATCACCGCCGGGCCGGTCACCTGGTCCAGCGCGTCGCGCATCTCGTCCTCGGAGATCTCCTCGCCGGTGAAGTAGCCGATGACGCCCGGCGCGTGCTTGAGCCGGCGCAGCGGCGACTGGCGGCGCGGCGCGGCCAGGATCACCTGGGTGCCGATCGACAGCAGTGAGCGGGTCATGGTCAGCAGCGCGGTGCTGCGGCCGGAGCGCGGCGGCCCGGCGATCACGAACGCCGGCGTGGAGGAGCCCAGGTTCGGGCCCATCGCGAGCAACTGGTCGCCGCCGACCGCGGTGAGCGCCCACAGCGGGCTCATGGTGTTCTGGTCGGCGGTGTCGCGCAGCTCCCAGGCCTCCTCGAAGCTGATCCGGCCCGGCAGCACGTCCACCCGGAACGGCCGGCGGTTTCGCGGCACGTCCGCCCAGCGGCCGTTCGCCCACTTGCCGATGGTGGCCAGCGCGGCGGACTGCGCCTGGCCGCTGGAGTCCTCGGTCAGCAGCGCGACGTGCGTCTCGACCGCGCCCTGCGCCCGGAAGCCGCGGCCGGGCGGCATGTTGGCCGGCACCTTGCGGGGGTTGAGCCCGATCATCGTCAGGTCGGAGGGGTCGGCGAGCTGGAAGGCGATCTTGTTCTCGGTGAGCGTCGAGATCCGGCCCAGCAGCACCGTGCGGTCACCGGTGAGGATCACGTGCAGGCCGACCGAGGCGCCCTCGCGCATCAACTGGTAGACCGCGTCGGTCAGCGCGCCGGAGTTCAGCTCGCCGAGCGAGGGCATGAAGCCCTCCCAGCGGTCCAGGAACAGCACGATGTGCGGCAGCCGCTCGTGCTCCGGCACGCCGTTGCGCTGCTCGTTGATGTCGGTGAAGCCGTGCTCGCCCAGCGACGACATCCGGCGCTGCACCTCGGCCGACAGGTTCTCGATCAGCCGCACCGCGCGGTCCGCCTCGTTGGCCCGCACCACCGCGCCGCAGTGCGGCAGCGAGTTGAGCGCCAGCAGCGCGCCGTTGCCGCAGTCGAGCGCGTACATGTGCAGGTCGGCCGGGGAGTTGGCGCGGCCCAGCGAGCCGGCGATGCTGCGCAGCGTCTGCGAGCGGCCGGTGCGCGGGGCGCCGGCGATCATCATGTGGCCGAAGGTCGGCAGCTCGATCGCCGTGGTGCGCCTGGCCTGCTGGGTCGGCAGGTCGTCGATCGCGTACGGGGCCGGCAGCAGGCCGTCGGGCGACAGCCGGCGCGGCGGCTCCAGGTCGTCCAGCGTCATCGACTCGGTCAGCGCCGGCAGCCACGGGCTGTGCTGCGGCGGCAGGCCCAACTGCTGGTTGGCCTCGATGATGGCGTCCACCAGGACGGCGAGGTCGGTCAGCAGGTCGTCGTCGTTGGTCTTGGCGCCGGCCGGCCGCTCCGGCGCCGGGCGGCCCAGCGACTCCCAGCCGACGCTCGCGGTGAACGGCGCCGGCGCCTTCGTCGCGACCTGCCCGGGACGCCGTCCGCCGACCCGGCCGGACTGGAAGGGCAGCAGCGAGGACGCGCCGAGCCGCACGTAGGCGCGGCCCGGGGTGGACTTGGCGATGTGCCCGGCGTCCGGCGCGTCGATGACGTCGCTGGACTCCGAGGCGTCGGTGACCCGCAGCGCGATCCGCAGGTTGGTGTTGGCCCGGATCTCCGGCGAGACCACGCCGGACGGGCGCTGGGTGGCCAGGATCAGGTGGATGCCGAGCGAGCGGCCGCGCTGGGCGATGTTGACCAGGCCGGTGACGAAGTCCGGCAGCTCGCGCGCCATCGAGGCGAACTCGTCGATGACGATGAGCAGCCGGGGCATCGGCGCCAGCGACGGGTTGGTCCGCATCGCGACGATGTAGTCCTCGAGGTCCTTGGTGCCCGCGGCCGGCCAGCGTGTGCTCACGGCGGCGCAGCTCCGCGCCGAGCGACTCCAGGGCGCGTTCCACCAGGTGGGTGTCGAGGTCGGTCACCATGCCGACGGTGTGCGGCAGCCGGTTGCAGTCCTTGAACGCCGAGCCGCCCTTGTAGTCGACCAGCACGAACGTCATGGCGTCCGGGCGGTTGGCCACCGCGAGCGAGGCGACGATGGTCTGCAGCAGCTCCGACTTGCCGGAACCGGTGGTGCCGGCCACCAGGCCGTGCGGGCCGTCGCGCACCAGGTCGATGGAGAACGCGCCGTCGAACGAGGCGCCCACCACCGCGCTGGTGCTGCGCCCGCCCAGCGACCAGCGGGCCGAGATGGTCTGCGCGGTGGGCGGCTCCATGTCGATGACGTCCAGCAGCCGGCAGGCGTCGGGCAGCGCCGCGCCCTCGTCGCCGCTGACGTCGCGGATCGGGGCGAGGGCCCGGGCCACCTGGGCGCACCACGCGGGGGTCACGCAGTCCGGGCGGACGCCGACCACCGGCTCCATCCCGGCCATCGAGACCTGCAGCATCCCGTAGTAGTCCTCCTCGACGACCGCGTGGCACTCCTCCGGGAGCAGCCGCCGGTCGGCGTCGAGGCAGATCAGGTGGATGCCCACCCGGGGGCCGTCGCGCAGGATCTGGGTCAGGCCGGGCAGGGCGCGCAGCCGCCGCGAACCGTCCAGCACCACCAGGGTGGTCGGACCGCTCCAGATCTGGTTGGCGGCCAACCCGGCGTCGCGGGCCGCGTCCTGGCGCGCGGTGACCTGGGCCAGCAGCTCGCTGATCCGCCGGGCGACGCTGTCGGCGTCGGTGCCGATCAGCGACAGCGCGGCCTGCCCGTCCCGGGCGCGGGCGTGCGGCAGCCAGCGCACCCACTCCCAGCTCTCCCGCCCGCTGGGGTCGGTGAGCACGCACACCTGCAGGTCGGCCGGCGAGTGCAGCACCGCGGCCTGCGCGACCAGCCAGCGGCCGATCGACCGCGGCAGCTCGCCGCGGCCCGCGATGCCCAGCACGCCGTGCACCGGCATCGGCACGGTGATCGGCACGTCCGGCAGCTCGCGCGGCGCGGTCCGCTTGTGCTCCTCCTGGGCCGGGTCGGAGACCTCGACCTCGGAGCGCTGCGTCCCGGTGCCGACCCGCAGCAGCGCGTAGTCGCCGTCCGCCCGGCGCCGCTCCCACAGCCGTCCGCTCGGCCCGGTCGCGGTGAGCAGCACCTCGGCCGGGTCGGGGGCGGTGTCGCGGCGGTGGCCGGTCTCGGCGGCGGCGGCCTTGCGGGCCTGCCGCTCGATGGAGTCGCGCTGCTTGCCGTAGTCCGCGAGGGTCTGGCGGAAGGACTTCTTGCCGTGCTTGCGGTCGTTGAAGTAGTTGGCCAGCATCGTCATGGGGCTGAGCGCCGCCATGAACAGGAACGTCGGCTGGTGCTCCATCATCGCCATCGCCACCGAGCCGACCAGCGGCACGCCGGCCATCACCCACGGCAGCGGCCGCGCGTCGCCCTGCTTGGGCGGGGTGGGCAGCTGGAACTGGGTGGGGCGCGGCGGCGGGGTGATGCGCGGCGGCCGGTTGTAGTCCAGCCCGGTGCCGTCCTCGGACGGCTTGAGCGCCGCGTCCGGGAACGTCGGGTGCTGCAGCTCGAAGAGCGACTGGCCGGCCGAGATGACGCTCCGGCGCCGCCACGGCATCGGGCCGGTCAGCGGCTGGCTGTCCAGGGTGGCCGTCGAGCCGGCGGACGGCAGCACGGTGACCCGGCCCTCGATGGAGACCTCCACCTCGACCGCGGACTGCGGGAGCGTGGGGTCGTTGAGCCGGATCCAGGCGTCCGGGCCGCTGCCGATCACGGCGACGCCCGGGCCGAGCCGGTGCACGCCGCCCGCGTCCGGGCCGCCCACCACCCGGATCTCCACGGTGCCCTGGGCGTCCGGCGGGTCGCACGCGACGGGCGCGGCGAGCGACACCAGCGCGCCGTCGCGCAACGGCGAGGCGTCCAGGCTGACTTCCGGGTCGAGCCGGAAGCCGTTGATGTGCAGTCCCGGCGGACCCTGGCCGTCGTCGGGCCGGCCGAGCTGGCGGGCTATCTCAAGGGCGAGAGAGCCCACCGGCGCTGCCGGATCGGCGTCGACCAGCACGTCGGCGCGGTCGTCACGGACCGGGTCGATGACGCTGAGCTGGAGTTCCACGGCCTTCCCCCTGGGCACTGGATGTGTCTCGCGCGCGACCGGGTCCCCCCCGGGCAGCGCGTCCCACGATCGGCATGTTCACGATCGCCTGGGTCGTACGACCATGATGCCCCAGCGGTACGACCGGGGCCCAGGCCAGGCCGGGTGCCGCGGGTGTGGAATCGGTGAAGACCGTCTCTAATGGCTTCTGTTGAGCCAGTTGTGGGTCAAGCGGCCGGTTTTTCCAGGACAGTTGGGCGGTTTCCGAATACCGTTCGGTCGGTACCGCGGTTTTGGGAACCAGGGATGCGAGGGCCGCGTCCCCACCCTTAAGCTGAGCGACCGCGTGGGGTTTACCGCTGTCGTTCGGCGGTTTCACGCTGTGCAGGAACCAGGGAAGCCACGGGGGTCGGCCCTGAGGCGAGCTTCGAAAGGTGGGCCGAAATGGCCTCGAACGTCAACGTCACCTACCAGGACATGCGCGATGCGGCGACCAAGCTGCGCACCGGTCAGCACGACATCCAGGGCAAGCTGAGCGACATGCAGAAGTACGTCAACCAGCTGGTGAACGGCGGCTACGTCACGGACCGCTCCTCGAAGCAGTTCGACCAGTCGTACACCGAGTTCAACACGGGTGCCAACAAGACCGTCGAGGGCATCGACGGCATGGCCAAGTTCCTCGAGAGCGCCGCGCAGACCTTCCAGCAGGCGGACGAGCAGCTGGCCAAGGGCCTGGGTCACTGACCCGCAGAGCGCCAGCTCCCTCTTCGCGCTTCGCGCGGACGCGCCGCCGCGGTCACCGACCGCGGCGGCGCATCGCCGTTCCGGGCGGAACGATGTGTTCCCCGTGCCGCCCGGGTGGGCCGGTGGTGAAACTTCCGTGCGCTTTTCCGCGGCCCGTTGCGCGGAAAGCCGCCGGTCAACGGGGATTGACCGACGGCTTTCGGCCGTTTTCAGGCTTTCCGCGGTTTTCCGCGGCCGTTCACCGCCCGCGGAGTCACTTCGGGCAGAACGGCGTCGCGGCGGCGTACTCGGTCGCGGAACCGCTCTGCACCAGCGAGGCGACCCGGAAGCAGACCCCCGCCTTCAGCGACTTGGGATCGGTGAAGGTGACCGTCCGCTCGGTGTTCGCGATCTCCTTCGGCAGGATGGCGACGCCGTTCGGGCCGGCCATCGACTCCACCCCGAAGTAGGCGACCTTGGCCATGTCCTGCGGCGCTCCCCAGGTCACCTGGACGCCGCCCGCCACCTTGACCGCCTTCACGCCGGGCGGCACCAGGCCGGCCAGCTCGCTCTTGGGCACCTCGGTCAGGCCGCCGGGCGCCGACTGGGTCGGCGACGGCTTGGGCTTGGTCACCTCGTGCTTGGTGCGGTAGTGCAGGTAGATGCCGGTGGCGCCGCCGGCGAAGACCACCAGGGCGATGCCCGCGGCCAGCATCCGGCGCTGGTTGCGGCGCTTGGCGTCCGCCTCCGCCTCCTTGCCGAGACGTTCCGCCTCGGCCTGCTCCTCGGGCGTCACGTCGTCCGCCGGGTCCCAGCCCGGCAGCATCGGCTCCGGCGCCGGCTCCGGGTCGAGCGCCGGCACCCGGGTGCCGAAGGCGGGCGGCAGCAGCAGCCGCAGCGCGCGGTGCACCTCGGTCAGCGGCGGCCGGCCCTCGGAGTTGACCGACATCATGCGGCGGATCAGGTCGAACAGCTGCGGCGGCACGTCGTGCCGCTCCGGGTGCGGCAACTCGCCGTGCAGCACCTCGTTGTAGAGCGCCGACCAGCTCGTGCCGCCCGCCTCCGCGTACGCCGGCAGCCCGTTGAGCAGCGCGTAGAGCGTCGCGCCCAGCCCGTAGACGTCCGCGGACGGGCCGGGCTTCTCCCAGCCGAACAGCTCGCGCGAGGCGTACATCGGGTCGAAGACCGCGCCCACCTGCGGCGCGGACCGCTGGATGACCCGGGTGACGCCGTGGTCGGTCAGCAGCGCGTCGCCCGACTCGTCGAACAGCACGTTCGCCGGCCGCACGTCCAGGTGCAGTACGCCGCGCCGGTGCGCCGAGGCGATGGACAGCGCGAGCCGGATCCCGATGACGAGCACCTCGTCGACCGGGAACGGGCCCGAGTTGGTGAGCTTCGCCTGCGCGTTGCCGCCCCGGCAGAACTGCTGCACCAGGTACGGGTGGCAGTCGAGCGTGAAGCCCGCGTCCTCCACCAGTACCGAGCACGGGTGCTTGCCCGCCGAGCCGGCCGACAGCAGCTCGGAGTGCGCGGCGAGCCGGGCCCCCTCGTCCTCCACGGTCAGGTGCAGCATCTTGACCGCGACTTCCTGGCCGTTCTCGTCCTGGCACAGCGCCACCGTGCTGTGCCGCCCGCTGCCGATCCGCCGCAGCATCCGGTAGCCGTCCGGCAGCCGGCCCGGCAGCGCCTCCGCCTCCAGCGCCAGGCCGCCGTACGATCCGCTGCCCGAGCCGGGCACCGCCTGGTCCACCCATGAGCCGATGGACGGCCGCGTCGCGTTCTCGTCCGTACCCAGCCCCCCGCTGTCGGCCGTGTCCTTACGGCCCCATCCCGGTGTACGGTCCACTGACCCCTCCCGTGCCTGCGTTCTCCCCTAGAACCACCAAACTACCGTCTGCGGGTGCGGAGACGCCCCTTGTGGGCAGGCCGTCCACGGGACCGCGACAATACGGGCACACACCCGGCGGTAGGCTGAGCCGGTCTGTCAACCCAACCCCCGAAAGGGATGCCGCGGTGAGCCAGGAAGCCGACCTCCAGACCGTGCTGGACCGCGCCGCAGCCGGCGGCCGGGTCACCCCGCAGGAGGCGCTGGACCTCTACCGCTCCGCGCCGCTGCACGCGCTCGGCGCCGCCGCCGACGCGATCCGCCGCCGCCGGTACGCCGACACCGCGCACATCGCGACGTACATCATCGAGCGGAACATCAACTACACCAACGTCTGCGTCACGGCGTGCAAGTTCTGCGCCTTCTACGCGGCCCCCAAGGACACCGCCAAGGGCTGGAGCCGCGACCTCGACGACATCCTGCGCCGCTGCGCGGAGACCGTGGAGCTGGGCGGCACGCAGATCATGTTCCAGGGCGGCCACCACCCGGAGTACGGCGTCGAGTACTACGAGGAGCACTTCTCCGCGATCAAGAAGGCGTTCCCGCAGCTGGTCATCCACTCGCTCGGCGCCTCCGAGATCGAGCACATGTCCCGCATCTCCGGCGTCAGCGCCGAGGAGGCGATCCGCCGCATCCACGCCGCCGGGCTCGACTCGTTCGCCGGCGCCGGCGCCGAACTGCTGCCGGAGCGGCCGCGCAAGGCCATCGCCCCGCTCAAGGAGTCGGGCGAGCGGTGGCTGGAGATCATGGAGACCGCGCACAACCTGGGCGTGGAGTCCACCTCCACCATGCTGATGGGCACCGGCGAGACCAACGCCGAGCGCATCGAGCACCTGCGCATGATCCGCGACGTGCAGGACCGCACCGGGGGCTTCCGGGCGTTCATCCCGTACACCTACCAGCCGGAGAACAACCACCTCAAGGGCCAGACGCAGGCCACCCTCTTCGAGTACCTGCGCATGATCGCCATCGCCCGGATCTTCCTGGACAACGTGGCCCACATCCAGGGCTCCTGGCTCACCACCGGCAAGGAGGTCGGCCAGCTGTCGCTGCACTACGGCGCCGACGACCTCGGTTCGGTGATGCTGGAGGAGAACGTGGTCTCCTCCGCCGGCGCCAAGCACCGCTCCAACCGCATGGAGCTGATCCACCTCATCCGCACCGCCGGCCGCGTCCCGGCGCAGCGCGCCACCACCTACGAGCACCTGGTCGTGCACGACGACCCGGCGAACGACCCGGTCGACGACCACGTGGTCTCCCACCTGTCGTCCACCGCGATCGAGGGCGGCACCGCGCACCCGGAACTCAAGCTCATCGAGGCCAACTGAGGCCGCCGTGCTGACCGTTCACACCGGCACCGGCAACGGGCTGTCCGTCGCGGTGCGCGACGACCGGATCGAGGCGGTCGGCCCGCCCGGCGAACTGGCCGCCCGCTACCCGGACGCCCGGCTGCGCGAGTGGGCCGGCACGCTGCGGGCCGCCGCCGTGCTGCCCGGCGAACTCCCGCCGGCCCCGAGCCCGCGCGAGCGGGTGCACGCCGTGCTGCGGCTCGGCGCCACCGCGGTGCGCGCGCACGCCGTCGACGACACCGCGCTGCGCACCGCCGCGGTCCGGGCCGGCCTGCGGGTGCTGGCCGACGACACCGTGGCGCCGGAGCTGGCGCCCGACGGCCGTGCGGACCTCGCGGTGTTCGGACCGGACGGCGGCTGCCTGGCCACCGTGCTGGCCGGCCGCGTGGTGCACCGGACCACGTGACGCCCGGCGGCCGGCCGCGGACCGCCTGCAAGAATGGGCGGGTGACCCGAGCCTTTCTGGACAAGCAGCCGCACGAGGTCGCCGCGATGTTCGACGGCGTGGCGCGCAACTACGACCTGACGAACGACGTGATGTCGCTCGGCCAGACCCGGCTGTGGCGCAGGGCCGTCGCCCGGGCGGTGGACGCCCGCCCCGGCGAGTGGGTGCTCGACCTGGCCGCCGGCACCGCGACCTCCTCGCTGCCGTACCTGGCGGCCGGCGCCCGGGTCGTGCCGTGCGACTTCTCGCTCGGCATGCTGCGCGAGGGCAAGAAGCGCCACCCGCACCTGCCGCTGACCGCCGGCGACGCGACCCGACTGCCGTTCCGCGACGACGCGTTCGACGCGGTGACCATCTCCTTCGGCCTGCGCAACGTGCACGACACCGCCGCCGCGCTGGCCGAGCTGCGCCGGGTCACCCGGCCCGGCGGGCGCATCGTGGTCTGCGAGTTCAGCCACCCCACCTGGGCGCCGTTCCGCACCCTCTACACCGAGTACCTGATGCGCGCGCTGCCGCCGGTCGCCAACGCGGTCAGCAGCAACCCGGACGCGTACGTCTACCTCGCCGAGTCCATCCGCGCCTGGCCCGACCAGCGCGGGCTGGCCGCGCTGCTCGGCGCGGCGGGCTGGCGTCGGGTCGGCTGGCGCGACCTGACCGGCGGCATCGTCGCACTGCACCGCGCGGTCAAGGCGTGACCGCGGTTGCCTAGACTCACCCCGCACCCGCAGGACCCGGCGAAGCGGCCGGCCCCACCGACTGGAGACCGAGCGTGACAGAGACGACCGTCGCCTCCGAGCACAGCGCCGACGTGATCGTGGTCGGAGCCGGACCGGCCGGTTCCACCACCGCCTACCACCTGGCCAGGTCAGGACTGGACGTCCTGCTGCTGGAGAAGACCGCGTTCCCCCGCGAGAAGGTGTGCGGCGACGGCCTGACGCCGCGTGCCGTCAAGCAGCTCGTGGCGATGGGCATCGACATCTCCGAGGAGGCCGGCTGGCTGCGCAACAAGGGCCTGCGGATCATCGGCGGCGGCGTACGCCTGGAGATGGACTGGCCGGAGCTGGCCACCTTCCCGGACTACGGACTGGTCCGCAAGCGCGACGACTTCGACGAGCAGCTGGCCCGCAACGCGCAGAAGGCCGGCGCCCGGCTCCACGAGCGCTGCAACGTCGGCGCCCCGGTCGTCGACCCGCGCACCGGCCGGATCACCGGCGTGCACGCCAAGCTGGGCGAGGAGAAGACCCCGGTCACCTTCCACGCCCCGCTCGTGGTGGCCGCCGACGGCAACTCCACCCGGCTCTCGCTCGCCATGGGCCTGCACCGCCGCGAGGACCGGCCGATGGGCGTCGCGGTGCGCACCTACTTCACCTCGCCGCGGCACGACGACGACTACCTGGAGTCCTGGCTGGAGCTGTGGGACCGGCGCGGCGGCCAGGAGCGCCTGCTGCCCGGCTACGGCTGGATCTTCGGCATGGGCGACGGCACGTCCAACGTCGGCCTCGGCGTGCTCAACACCTCGTCCGACTTCAAGGAACTCGACTGGCGCGAGATCCTCAAGGCGTGGTGCGCCTCGATGCCGGAGGACTGGGGCTACACCCCGGACAACATGACCGGCCCGATCCGCGGCGCCGCGCTGCCGATGGCGTTCAACCGCCAACCGCACTACACCCGCGGCCTGTTGCTGGTCGGCGACGCGGGCGGCCTGGTCAACCCGTTCAACGGCGAGGGCATCGCGTACGCCATGGAGTCCGGCCAGCTGGCCGCCGACGTCATCGTGCAGGCCGCCGCCCGGGCCACCCCGGCCCAGCGCGAGCTGGCGCTGCGCCGCTACCCGAAGATCCTCAAGGACACCTACGGCGGGTACTACACGCTGGGCCGCGGCTTCGTCCGGCTGATCGGCAACCCCAAGATCATGAAGCTGGCCGCCCAGCGCGGACTGACCCACCCGATGCTCATGCGCTTCACCCTCAAGCTCCTCGCCAACCTCACCGACCCGACCGGCGGCGACGCCATGGACCGGGTCATCAACGGCCTGTCCAAGATCGCCCCGCGCTCCTGAACCGCCCGCAACGCTCTCACCTGCTTGGCGAGGACGCGTCAAGCAGGTGAGGCGTTCCGTGACGGGGGTCCCGGGTCCATTTGGATTGTCGTGGCGGGGGACGTGGTGTGCCACAGCCGTGTAACAGGGGGTGACGCGTTAGGTTCCGAAGCCGCATTGTCGGAAAGCAGAAGGGTGCAAGCACTCTCCGGCCCCACGACTTACGGAGGAACCGCGATGCGTAGCAGGTCCATGCGTTTGGTGATATCGGCCACCGTCCTGGCGACGGCGGCGTGGACGCTGACCGCTTGCCAGTCGGACAAGGCGTCCGACGCCGCCAGCACGTCGAGCGCTCCGTCGACGGCCACCTCCCAGAGCACGTCCTCGGGGGCCGTCTCGGCCACGCCGACCACCGGCACCACCGCGACCGGCACGCCGGAGGCATCGGCGACCGGCTCCGGGTCCGGGTCCGCATCCAACGCCGGCACCTCGACGAAGGCCGGTCCGGCGGCGTCCGGCGCGCCGTGCGCCAGCAGCCAGCTCACGGTGAGCCAGCAGGACCCGAGCGTCGGGGCCGGGCAGTTCTACGCGAAGATCGTCTTCAAGAACAACGCCAGCACCTCGTGCACCCTCACCGGCTTCCCGGGCGTCTCCTACGTCAAGGCGGCCGGCGTGCAGTCCGGCAACCCGGCCACCCGCACCGGCGCGACCTACCACACCGTCACGCTGGCGGCGCACGGCACGGCCTACGCGACGATGCACGACGCCAACGGCCAGGGCGGCTACAGCAAGGGCCAGTGCGACCTGACCGCGGTCCAGGGGCTGCGCATCTACCCGCCGAACCAGAAGGGCGCGCTCTTCCTGCCGGACCGCACCGAGCACTGCGCCGGTACCGGCATCCACCCGCTGACCATCGGCCCGGTCGAGAGCTGACGCCGACAGCGGTCGTACGATCCGGTGAGACTACGGGGGAAGGAACCCGCATGACCACACCGGCGTACCAGCCACTGCCCGAGACGGCACGGGGGCGTTTGGACAACTCCCGTGCCGGGAGGCCCTGCTTCACCTCGGACCTGTCCGTCAACGAGTTCGTGCTCGTCACCCAGGCGGGCTTCGAACCGCTCGGCATGGTGATGGGCACCAGCGTCTACCACATCGGCATGCAGCAGACCGGCTGGAAGACCAGCCAGGAACTCGGCGTGCTGACCCAGGCCATGTACAACGCGCGTGAGCTGGCGATGGCCCGGATGGAGGCGGAGGCCGCGCAGCTCGGCGCCGACGGGGTCGTCGGCGTCACGATGCGCCCGATGAACTACCCGTTCTTCGCCGACGTGCTGGAGTACATCTGCGTCGGCACGGCGATCCGCGCCACCGACAACACCTCCTACCGCTGCCCGGACGGCCGGCCGTTCACCACGTCGCTGCCGGGCCAGGACTTCTGGACGCTGTGGGAGCACGGCTGGATACCCCGCCGCCTCGTGCTCGGCAACTGCGTCTACCACGTGGCCCACCAGGGGCTGCGGCAGACCATCTCCCAGATGGGCCAGAACGCGGAGATGCCGCAGTTCACCCAGGCGCTCTACGACGCCCGCGAGCTGGCGATGGCCCGCATGCAGTACGAGGGCCAGCAGCTCGGCGCCGACGGCATCGTCGGCACCGCCGTCAACGACCACCGCTTCTGGGGCGAGCACGCGGTGGAGTTCTTCGCGATGGGCACCGCCGTCAACCGGGTCCGCCCGGACGCGAAGCCGGTACGCCCGGAGATGACCCTCCCGCTGCGCTGACCCCGCACGCACGAGGGGGCGGCCGGTCCCGTCATCGGGACCGGCCGCCCCCTCGTCGTGTACCGCTGGTCGCTCCGCTTCCGGCATGTCGCGGTGCCGTGAAGGTGCCCGCGGCCGGTGGCGTCTGGCGTGCTGTGACATGGGGGTTCGGACTTGTTGTGCCATCGGATCCCCGGCGTGCGGCCGCGCATGTGACGGCTGGTCGGGGTCAGGCCGCTCGCGGGCGATCGAGTTCGGCGCGGCGGAAGAGCAGGGCATACCCTTCGGGCAGTCGGCGCAGGATTGCGGTGACGAGGGGTTCACCGGCGAGGCGGCCGACGGCGAACAGGACGGCGCCGACGTCCCAGCGCGTGGTGGCGGGGGTGGCGCCGGTGCGTTGGGCGAGATCCTTGACGAAGCCCCAACCGGTCAGGGGTTCGGCGACGGGAACGCCGGCGTTGAGGGAGCAGGCGGCCTCGGCCGGGAGACGGGCCGCGAGCTGCGCGCGTTCGGTTCCGGTCAGCTGTCGCCCGAACGCCTCCAGTACGGTCTCGACCGCACGCCCGGCGCGCTCCCGGGTGGGGTAGGCGCCGTCGTAGCGCACCCGTTCCAGCAGGTGGTCGTAGGTCGTGCCGGGCGCGGCAGCGGTGGTGAGCATGGTGGTGTGGTCGCCTTTCGAAGTGCGTGGATCCGTACGCTCCGAAGAGGTGAGGCGTCTCCGCCCGCCGTCCTGGGGCGGCAGGGGACAGTCGGATCGGGGGCGGGTGCCTCGGGCCGCCCCCGATCCGTGCGATCAGCTGTTGATCTGCTTGGTCTCGCGGTCCCCGCTGATGGTGATGCGGCGCGGCTTGGCGCGCTCGGCGATCGGGATGCGCAGGGTGAGCACGCCGGCGTCGTAGGCGGCGTCGATGCGCTCGGTGTCAAGGGTGTCGGCCAGCACGAGCTGGCGGGAGAAGGCGCCGAGGGGCCGTTCCGACAGCTCCATCTGCACGGTGTCCGTCTTGGCGGCCGGGCGGCGTTCGGCCTTGACGGTGAGCATGTTCCGCTCCACGTCGATCTCGATCGCGTCGGGGCTGACGCCCGGCATGTCGAGGGCGATGACGTAGCTGTCGCCGTCCCGGTAGGCGTCCATCGGCATGGTCGCGGGGCGGGACCACGTGCCGGTCGTACCCATCAGCTGCTGGGCGATCCGGTCGAACTCGCGGAACGGGTCAGTGCGCATCAACATCGCGAAACACCTCCGGTTGGTTCAGGCAGTGACTGCCAATGCGCTTCAACGTGCTTCCGTTGTACCATGTCGTCCATCGGATGACAACTGAAACGTCATTCGTCTGACGACATGCGGTGCGTCGCCCTTTGGACGACGCTAAGGAGTGCCATGGCCAACGACGACACCGAAATGCGGCCCGAGCACAGCCCGACGGACTTTCTGGCTGCTCAAGCCGCACTGTCCGCCATCGAGACCGCAATGCACGACGCCCGCACCTCCCGTCCGGACGACCCGCCGCCGGCGTCGCGTACCGGACCGGAGGAGGCGCTGGCCGCTCTGCTGCTCCTGCGCGAGGTCCGCGAACGCCTTGCCGACTGGGAGGCGGGGCTCATCGAGACCGCTCGTGCCGACGGCGCCAGTTGGGCCGACCTCGCCCACCCCCTCGGCGTCGCAAGCCGTCAGGCCGCCGAGCGCCGCTACCTGCGAGTCCGCCCGGGCGAGGCCGGCACCACCGGGGAGGAGCGCGTCCGCTCCACCCGGGAACGCCGCGCGGCCGACCGCACGGTCACCGCTTGGGCTCGCGGCAGCGCGGCCGAACTGCGCCGCCTCGCGGGGGAGATCGCCGCCCTCACCGACCTGCCTCCCGCCGCGGCCGCCGCCCTTGACCACCTCACCGGCGCCCTCGGCGACAACGACGCGTCCGCGCTCGTCGCCCCGCTGACCGAGACGCACGCCCACCTGCGCACCGGCCACTCCGACCTCGCCGCCCGCGTCGACAGCGTCGCCCGCCACGCCGAAGAGCTACGCGGTGGAGGAGCGTCGGACGGCAACTGACCCCACCCGGCCACCGCGTGATCTGCTGGGCGGCGAGCACTCCCCGACCGCACGGCCGGCGGGAGGTGCGCGCGTCGGTCGTCGGCGAGCGGTTGGCGGCGGAGGCTGTTCGGCGTTCGGGTGAGCAGGCGGGAGACGTGCATCCGGGACGGGCCGAGTTCGGCGCCGATCCGGGCCCGGGCCAGGTCGCCGCTGAATCGCATGGCCAGGATGGTGCGGTCGTGCTCGGACAGCCGATCGGTCCGATGGTGCCGACCTGGCAGGAGGTCCTCATCCGGCCCGCGGGCCGCCCACGAACGCCCCGCCGCGAACCGCGGGCGCCTGCCCCCAGGGATGCCGATGCCCTGATCGCCGGGACTAGAGGCGATCAGGGCAACCGGTGGGCCCGGGCTTACGCGACCCGGACGGCCCCGGTGGGCTCGTCGTAGCTGAGCGGGTGTTCGGAGACACCGCTGCTGGGGTTCTGGGCGCCGATGAAGTCGCCGCCGCCGACGTAGACGGCGACGTGGTACGCGCTGCCCGCGCTGCCCCAGTACAGGATGTCGCCCGGCTTGAGGTCGCTGAGCGAGACCGGGGTGCCGGCGGTGGACTGCGACTCGGAGACCCGGGGGAGGTCGACCCCTATGGTCTGGAAGGCGGCCTGCACCAGGCCGGAGCAGTCGTAGGCGTCCGGACCGGTCGCGCCCATCACGTACGCCTTGCCCAACTGCGCCTTCACGAAGGCGAGCACCGTGGAGACGCTGCCGCTCGCCGAGGTCGAACTGCTGGTCAGCGACAGGGTGGTGGCGCTCTTCGCGTCCCGGCGGGCCTTGGCGGCCCGCGCTTCGGCGGCGGCCTTGCGGCGGGCCGCCTCCTTGTGGCTCTGTGCGGCCTTGAGCGCGGCGGCGGCTGCGGACTGCTGGGAGGCGGCCAGTTGGTAGTCCACGGCCGCCTGAGCGGTCGCCTGGGCGGCCTGCAGCTGTGAGAGGTCCAGCGTCTGGCTTATCTCGTTGAGCGGCGCGGCGTCGGGCGCCGCGCTCGCGGAGGCGGCCGGCGCGGCTCCGGAGGTCAGCACCGCGGCACCTATGACTCCGGTGGCAACTCCGGCTCGTTTGGCCCAGTTCGCCGTCGTATGTCGGGCGTGCCGCCGTCTTCCGGCGGCGGGTTGGGAGAACGGGGGGCGGGTCTGCGTTGGGGACATGGCAGACATGGCTATCAGGAATTCAGTGATCCGTACAAGAAAAGTAATGTGCGCCACACTTGTCGGCCCGAGGCCGCATTGCCCGTTTTTCGATCTTGTCCGGGGCGTTCCGGGGGCTTGTGGAACGTCCGGCTCCGGCGCTCGTGCGCGCGTTCACAACGGGTCACGGAGCGTAGTCCGCCGGGGTCGGGACGGGCGTTCGGCCGTTGCCGGACCGTTACCGAATGTGTGCGCCGCCGTGCTTGATCGCGCTATATCACGCGCCCTGAGTCCGGAGCCAATTTTGCGGACGGCCGTCGCGGTTGATAGTGGAACGCACGCCTGTGACCTGCGGTTACCCGGTTCGATGTGGCGTTGAGTGATCGGATGGCCGCTTCGGGTGCCGTGATCGACGCTCATCCGACTTCATGATCCTTCGTCAGGTGGTGGAGATCACAAAGGCCGTCAGGCAACCCGTGTCGCAGATCACAGACCCGGAGGCATAGGATGCTGCCGGTTCGGGCTTGTGAACTGCCTCACATAGACGTGATCTTGGTGGGGCGAACCGAAGGCCCGGACTTCGGTCCGACATGTCAGTGTCAGTCAACGCCGACTGGAAGGAGCGGGGAACGGTGAACGCCTACGCGCCCATCCTGGTGCTCGGGGGCCTCGGAGCGGGCTTCGCGATCTTCTCTGTGCTCATGGCCTCGCTCACCGGGCCAAAGCGCTACAACCGGGCGAAGCTCGATGCCTACGAATGCGGCATCGAGCCGACACCGCAGCCGGTCGGCGGCGGTCGCTTCCCGATCAAGTACTACCTCACGGCGATGCTCTTCATCGTCTTCGACATCGAGATCGTCTTCCTCTACCCCTGGGCGGTCAGCTTCGACTCCCTCGGGCTCTTCGGACTCATCGAGATGCTGCTTTTCGTCCTCACCGTCTTCGTCGCCTACGCCTATGTATGGCGCCGCGGGGGCCTGGAATGGGACTGAGTGACCGAGTAACAATGGACACGAATCCGGGCATTTAAGACAGGGGCATACGCACATGGGTATCGAGGAGAAGCTGCCCAGCGGCTTTCTGCTCACGACGGTCGAGCAGGCCGCGGGCTGGGTACGCAAGGCGTCGGTCTTCCCGGCGACCTTCGGTCTGGCCTGCTGCGCCATCGAGATGATGACCACCGGGGCCGGCCGCTACGACATGGCACGTTTCGGGATGGAGGTCTTCCGCGGCTCACCCCGGCAGGCGGACCTGATGATCGTCGCGGGCCGGGTCAGCCAGAAGATGGCGCCGGTCCTGCGGCAGGTCTACGACCAGATGCCGAACCCCAAGTGGGTCATCTCGATGGGCGTCTGCGCATCCTCCGGCGGCATGTTCAACAACTACGCGATCGTGCAGGGCGTGGACCACATCGTCCCCGTCGACATCTACCTGCCCGGCTGTCCGCCCCGCCCGGAGATGCTGCTCGACGCGATCATCAAGCTGCACCAGAAGATCCAGGGCGAGAAGCTCGGCGTGAACCGCGAGCAGGCGGCCCGCGAGGCGGAGGAAGCGGCCCTCAAGGCGCTCCCGCTGATCGAGATGAAGGGGCTGCTGCGGTGAGCACTCCCGAGGACAAGGGAAAAGGCGGCGTGAACCCGGACCGCGACGTCGAATCCTCCAACCTGCCCGGCCAGCGCGGCGACCAGGGCGAGCCGATCGCCACCCGGCACGGCATGTTCGGCCCCAACAACGGTGGTGACACCAGCGGTTACGGCGGCCTGGTGCGCACCGTGCGGATGCCCGGCCCGTCCAGCCGGCCCTACGGCGGCTGGTTCGACGAGGTCGCCGACGAGCTCGAGGGCGCCCTGGAGGAGCAGGACCTCCTGCCGGAGAACGCCATCGAGAAGACGGTGGTCGACCGCGGCGAGCTGACGTTCCACATCGCCCGCGAGCACCTGCCGCGAGTGGCGCGCACCCTGCGTGACGACCCGGCGCTCCGCTTCGAGCTGTGCACCGGGGTCAGCGGCGTGCACTTCCCCGGCGACAAGGGCCGGGAGCTGCACGCGGTCTACCACCTGCGCTCGATCACCCACGGCCGGCTGATCCGGCTGGAGGTCACCGCGCCGGACAGCGACCCGCACATCCCCAGCGTCGTGGCGGTCTACCCGACCAACGACTGGCACGAGCGCGAGACGTACGACTTCTTCGGCATCGTCTTCGACGGCCACCCCGCGCTGACCCGGATCATGATGCCGGACGACTGGCAGGGCCACCCGCAGCGCAAGGACTACCCGCTCGGCGGCATCCCCGTCGAGTACAAGGGCGCCCAGATCCCGGCTCCCGACCAGCGGAGGTCGTACTCATGAGTTACGCGTCCCCCCAGCAAGCGGAAGAGCGGGAGACCACCGAAGGCCGGGTCTTCACCGTCACCGGCGGCGACTGGGACGAGATCGCCGAAACGGTCGGCAAGGCCGACGACGAGCGCATCGTCGTCAACATGGGCCCGCAGCACCCGTCCACCCACGGCGTGCTGCGGCTGATCCTGGAGATCGACGGCGAGACGGTCACCGAGGCCCGCTGCGGCATCGGCTACCTGCACACCGGCATCGAGAAGAACATGGAATTCCGCGACGTGGACCCAGGGGACCACGTTCGTGACGCGCATGGACTACCTCACGCCGCTGTTCAACGAGACCGCCTACTGCCTCGCGGTCGAGAAGCTGCTCGGCATCACCGACCACATCCCGGACCGGGCCAGCGTCATCCGGGTGATGATGATGGAGCTCAACCGGATCTCCTCGCACCTGGTGGCCATCGCCACCGGCGGCATGGAGCTGGGCGCCACCACGATCATGATCTACGGCTTCCGGGACCGCGAACTCATCCTGGACGTCTTCGAGACGATCACCGGCCTGCGCATGAACCACGCGTACGTCCGGCCCGGCGGCCTCGCCCAGGACCTGCCGCCCGGCGCGGTCGACCAGATCCGCGCGCTGGTCAAGCAGTTCCGCAAGAACCTGCCGGAGTACGACAAGCTCGCCACCGGCAACCCGGTCTTCAAGGCCCGCACTGCAGGACGTCGGCTACCTCGACCTGGCCGGCTGCATGGCGCTCGGCGCCACCGGCCCGATCCTGCGCAGCGCCGGCCTGCCGCACGACCTGCGCAAGTCCGACCCGTACTGCGGATACGAGAACTACGAGTTCGACGTGCCGACCGCGGACACCTGCGACTCCTACGGACGCTTCCTGGTCCGCCTGGAGGAGATGCGCGCAGTCGCTGCGCATCGTCGAGCAGTGCCTGGACCGGCTGGAGCCCGGCCCGGTCATGGTGGCCGACAAGAAGATCGCCTGGCCCGCGCAGCTCGCGCTCGGCCCGGACGGCATGGGCAACTCGCTCGACCACATCAAGAAGATCATGGGCACCTCGATGGAGGCCCTGATCCACCACTTCAAGCTGGTCACCGAGGGATTCCGGATCCCGGCCGGCCAGGCGTACTCCGCGGTGGAGTCCGCCAAGGGCGAGCTGGGCGTGCACGTCGTCAGCGACGGCGGCACCCGCCCGCAGCGGGTGCACTTCCGCGACCCGTCGTTCACCAACCTGCAGACCATGGCGGCGATGTGCGAGGGCGGCCAGGTCGCCGACGTCATCGTCGCGGTGGCGTCCATCGACCCCGTGATGGGAGGCGTCGACCGGTGACCAGTACATCCGAGCAGGCGGTCGGTCTCGGCATGCCGCAGATGCCGGCCCCCGAGTTCCCGGCCGACGTCCAGGCCCGCCTGGAGGCGGACGCCAAGGACCTCATCGCCCGCTACCCCGACTCCCGTTCCGCCCTGCTGCCGCTGCTGCACCTCGTGCAGTCGGAGGAGGGCTACGTCACCCGCACCGGCGTGCGGTTCTGCGCCCAGACGCTGGGGCTGACCACCGCCGAGGTCACCGCGGTCTCCACCTTCTACACGATGTACCGGCGCAAGCCGTCCGGCGACTACCAGGTCGGGGTGTGCACCAACACCCTGTGCGCCGTGATGGGCGGCGACGCGATCCTCGAAGCGCTCCAGGAGCACCTCGGCGTCGGCAACGACGAGACCACCGAGGACGGCAAGGTCACCCTGGAGCACATCGAGTGCAACGCGGCCTGCGACTTCGCCCCGGTCGTGATGGTCAACTGGGAGTTCTTCGACAACCAGACGCCCGAGTCGGCCAAGGCCATGGTCGACGACCTGCGGGCCGGCCGGCCGGTGCGGCCCACCCGCGGCGCCCCGCTGTGCACCTTCAAGGAGACCGCCCGCATCCTCGCCGGCTTCCCCGACGAGCGCCCCGGCGCGGTCGAGGCGACCGGCGGCGCCGGACCGGCCTCGCTGGTCGGCCTGCGGCTCGCCAAGGGCGAGGGCATCGGCCGGGTCGTCTCGCCCCGGTCCGCCGGCTCCCCGGTCGCCGGGTACCCGACCGAAGAACCGCCGGCCGGTCACCCGAGCTCGCACGACGCACCGCACAAGACCTCGGCGTCCGACCCCCAGCACCCGGCCGGGCCCGTCACCGAGGAGGGGGAGGGATGAGCGTGACGACCGAACCAGGGGACACCTCCCGGCCGCAGGACGGCGGGGAGACCACCCCGGAGAAGCTGCTGTCCCCGGTGCTGTCCGCCTTCTGGGACCAGCCGGACTCCTGGACCCTGGAGACCTACCAGCGCCACGAGGGCTACCAGGGCATGCGCAAGGCGCTCGCCATGGCCCCCGACGACGTGATCGCGCTCGTCAAGGACTCCGGACTGCGCGGCCGCGGCGGCGCGGGCTTCCCCACCGGCATGAAGTGGCAGTTCATCCCGCAGGGCGACGGCAAGCCGCACTACCTGGTGGTCAACGCCGACGAGTCGGAACCGGGAACCTGCAAGGACATCCCCCTTCTGTTCGCCAACCCTCACTCGCTCATCGAGGGCATGATCATCGCCTGCCACGCCATCCGCTCCAGCCACGCCTTCATCTACCTGCGCGGCGAGACCGTGCCGGTGCTGCGCCGGCTGCACCACGCCGTGGGCGAGGCGTACAAGGCCGGCTACCTCGGCAAGAACATCCAGGGCTCCGGATTCGACCTGGACATCACCGTGCACGCCGGCGCCGGCGCGTACATCTGCGGTGAGGAGACGGCGCTGCTCGACTCGCTGGAGGGACGACGCGGCCAGCCCCGGCTGCGCCCGCCGTTCCCCGCGGTGGCCGGCCTGTACGCGTGCCCCACCGTGGTGAACAACGTCGAATCCATCGCGTCGGTTCCCTCCATCCTCAACAAGGGCAAGGACTGGTTCCGTTCGATGGGCAGCGAGAAGTCCCCGGGCTTCACGCTGTACTCGCTCTCCGGCCACGTCACCAGCCCCGGCCAGTACGAGGCGCCGCTCGGCGTCACGCTGCGCCAGCTGCTCGACATCAGCGGCGGCATCCGGCGCGGCCACCGGCTGAAGTTCTGGACCCCGGGCGGCTCCTCGACCCCGCTGCTCACCGACGAGCACCTCGACGTGCCGCTGGACTACGAGGGCGTCGGCGCGGCCGGCTCCATGCTCGGCACCAAGGCGCTGCAGTGCTTCGACGAGACGACCTGCGTGGTGCGGGCCGTCACCCGGTGGACCGAGTTCTACGCCCACGAGTCCTGCGGCAAGTGCACCCCCTGCCGCGAAGGCACCTACTGGCTCGTGCAGTTGCTGCGCGACATCGAGGCCGGCAAGGGCGCGATGTCCGACCTCGACAAGCTCGCGGACATCGCCGACAACATCAACGGCAAGTCCTTCTGCGCGCTCGGCGACGGCGCCGCCAGCCCGATCTACTCCTCGCTGCAGTACTTCCGCGACGAGTACGAGCAGCACATCACCGGCAGGGGCTGCCCCTTCGACCCCGCCCTGTCCACCGTATGGGCCGACACATCCTCCCTGGAGGTGAACGCGTGACCGTCACGACTTCCAACGCACCCTCCGGGGGCGGGGAGGCGGCGGTGCCGCCGGAAGACCTCGTCGCCGTCACCATCGACGGCGTCGAACTGTCCGTTCCCAAGGGCACCTTGGTGATCCGGGCCGCCGAGATGATCGGCGTCGAGATCCCGCGCTTCTGCGACCACCCGCTCCTCGACCCGGTCGGCGCCTGCCGGCAGTGCATCGTCGAGGTGGAGGGCCAGCGCAAGCCGATGGCCTCGTGCACCATCACCTGCACCGACGGCATGGTGGTCAAGACGCAGCTGTCCTCGCCGGTCGCCGAGAAGGCGCAGCGCGGCGTGATGGAACTGCTGCTGATCAACCACCCGCTCGACTGCCCGGTCTGCGACAAGGGCGGCGAGTGCCCGCTGCAGAACCAGGCGATGAGCGCCGGGGCGGCCGACACCCGCTTCGAGGGCACCAAGCGCACCTACGCCAAGCCGGTGCCGATCTCCACCCAGGTGCTGCTGGACCGCGAGCGCTGCGTGCTGTGCGCGCGCTGCACCCGCTTCTCCGACCAGATCGCCGGCGACCCGATGATCGAACTGCTGGAGCGCGGCGCGCTGGAGCAGGTCGGCATCGGCGAGGGCGACCCGTTCCAGTCGTACTTCTCCGGCAACACCATCCAGATCTGCCCGGTCGGCGCGCTCACCTCGGCCGCCTACCGGTTCCGCTCCCGCCCGTTCGACCTGATCTCCAGCCCGAGCGTGTGCGAGCACTGCGCCGGCGGCTGCGCGACCCGCACCGACCACCGGCGCGGCAAGGTCATGCGCCGGCTGGCGGCCAACGACCCCGAGGTCAACGAGGAGTGGATCTGCGACAAGGGCCGGTTCGCCTTCCGGCACGCGCAGAGCACCGACCGCTTCACCCACCCGCTGGTCCGCGACACCGAGACCGGTGAGCTGCGGCCGGCGAGCTGGCCGGAGGCGCTGGAGGCGGTGGCCAAGGGCCTGACCGCCGCCCGCGGCCGCACCGGCGTCCTCACCGGCGGCCGGCTGACCGTCGAGGACTCCTACGCGTACGCCAAGTTCGCCCGGGTCGCCCTCGACACCAACGACATCGACTTCCGGGCCCGGGTCCACAGCGCCGAGGAGACCGACTTCCTCGCCGCCCGGGTCGCCGGACACGGCAGGGACCTGGACGGCACCGGCGTCAGCTACGGGTCGCTGGAGGCCGCGCCGGCCGTGCTGCTGGCCGGACTGGAGGCCGAGGAGGAGGCGCCCGGCGTCTTCCTGCGGCTGCGCAAGGCGCACCGCAAGCACGGCCAGCGCACCTGGTCCGTCGCCTCCTACGCCACCCGCGGCCTCGGCAAGGCCGGCGGCACCCTGCTGCCCGCCGCGCCCGGCACCGAGCCGGAGTGGCTGGACGCGCTGGCCTCCGGCGTCGGCCTGGACGAGGCCGGCGAGCAGGCGGCCGAGGCGCTGCGCCAGGAGGGCGCGGTCGTGCTGGTCGGCGAGCGGCTGGCCGGCGTGCCCGGCGCGCTCACCGCGGCGCTGCGGTTCGCCACCGCGACCGGCGCCCGGCTGGCGTGGATCCCGCGCCGGGCCGGTGAGCGCGGCGCGGTCGAGGCCGGCGCGCTGCCCGGGCTGCTGCCCGGCGGCCGTCCGCTGACCGACCCGATCGCCCGCGACCAGGTCGCCGACGTCTGGCGGGTCGCCACCCTGCCCACCGGGTTCGGCCGGGACACCGCGCAGATCCTGGAGGGTGCGGCGAGCGGCGCGCTGGCCGCGCTGCTGGTCGGCGGCGTGGAGCCGGCCGACCTGCCCGACCCGGCCAAGGCCCGCGAGGCCCTGGACGCGGTCAAGTTCCTGGTCAGCCTGGAGCAGCGGCCGAGCGAGATCACCGAGCGGGCCGACGTGGTGCTGCCGGTGGCCGCGGTCACCGAGAAGGCCGGCACCTTCCTGGACTGGGAGGGCCGGGCCCGCCCGTTCGAGGCAGCGCTCAAGCCCGACCAGGTCACCAACCACCTGCGCTCCGACGGCCGGGTGCTCGACATGGTGGCCGACGCGATGGACATCCACCTGGCGCTGCCGGACGTCCGCTCCGCCCGCGCCGAGCTGCGCAGGCTCGGCGTCTGGGACGGCGACCGGCCGGCCGCGCCGCACGCGGGCGGCCGCAGCCTGCCGCGCCCGAAGCCCGGCGAGGCGGTGCTCTCCGGCCACCGCATGCTGCTCGACGAGGGCCGCCTGCAGGCCGGCGACGACGCGCTGGCCGGCACCCGGCACCCGGTGGTGGCCCGGCTCTCCCTGGAGACCGCGCAGGAGGCGGGCGTCAAGGACGGCGACCTGCTGGCGGTCACCGGACCCGCGGGGTCGGTGACGCTGCCGCTGGCCGTCACGCAGATGCCCGACCGGGTGGTCTGGCTGCCGCTCAACTCCACCCCAGGCGGTGCTTACCAGGGGCTCGGCGCGGTCCCCGGCCAAGCCGTCACGATCGGCGCCGCACCCGCGGAGGTGACCAAGTGATCACCATGGCCGCCGAGAACCTCTCGGTCTTCGGGCGAGACCCGTGGTGGCTGATCGCCATCAAGGCCGTCTTCTGCTTCGCGTTCGCGATGCTGACCGTGCTGTTCTCCATCGTGTGGGAACGCAAGGTCGTGGCCTGGATGCAGCTGCGCATCGGCCCCAACCGGCACGGCCCCTGGGGCATGCTCCAGTCGCTCGCCGACGGCATCAAGCTGATGCTGAAGGAGGACCTGGTCGTCAAGAACGCCGACAAGGTCGTCTACATCCTGGCGCCCGTCGTCGCCGCGATCCCGGCCTTCATGTCCTTCGCGGTCATCCCGTTCGGCCCGGCCGACAACGAGATCTCGATCTTCGGCCACCGCACCCCGATGCAGCTCACCGACCTGCCGGTCAGCGTGCTGTTCATCCTGGCCACCGCCTCGGTCGGCATCTACGGCATCGTGCTGGCCGGCTGGTCGTCCGGCTCGACGTACCCGCTGCTCGGCGGCCTGCGCTCGACCGCGCAGATGATCAGCTACGAGATCGCGATGGGCATCTCCTTCGCGGCGGTCTTCCTCTACTCGCACTCGATGTCGACCTCGCAGATCGTGGCCGGCCAGCAGAGCAAGTGGTACGTGGTGCTGCTGCCGGTGTCCTTCCTGATCTACATCGTGGCCATGGTCGGTGAGACCAACCGGGCGCCCTTCGACCTCCCCGAGGCGGAGGGCGAACTCGTCGGCGGCTTCAACACCGAGTACTCGTCGATCAAGTTCGCGATGTTCATGCTCGCCGAGTACGTCAACATGGTCACCGTCTCGGCGGTCGCGACCACGCTCTTCCTCGGCGGCTGGCGGGCCCCCTGGCCGATCAGCACCTACTGGGCCGGCGCCAACCACGGCTGGTGGCCGCTGCTGTGGTTCACCATCAAGATCCAGCTGCTGCTCTTCCTGTTCATCTGGCTGCGCGGCACGCTGCCCCGGATGCGCTACGACCAGTTCATGAAGCTGGGCTGGAAGGTGCTCATCCCGATCTCGATGGTCTGGCTGATGCTGGTCGCCACCGTGCGGGCGCTGCGCAACGAGAACTACGACTTCCAGCGCATCGCCCTCTACATCGGCGGCGCGGTGCTCGCGGTGCTGCTGCTGTCGCTGGTCGCGGACGTCTTCCGGGACCGCGCGCACAAGCGGGCCGAGGCGGAGGCCGGCAACGGCCCCGACGAGCCGTTCGACCCGATGGCCGGCGGCTACCCGGTGCCGCCCCTGCCGGGGCAGACCCTGCCGCCGGTGCCGCGCCGGCAGCCGCGCGGGGCCCGGCAGTTGGTGCCCACCGGGGAGAAGTCCACGCACGACACGGACGACAGGAATGGTGAGGAGGCCGACGATGCCCAGTGACTCGTCCCGGGACGAATCCCGGACGTCCTTCGAGAATCCGGTGGCCGGCTTCGGCGTGACCTTCACGGCCATGTTCAAGAAGCGGCTGACCGAGCAGTACCCGGAGCAGAAGAAGCCCACCGCTCCCCGCTTCCACGGCCGCCACCAGCTCAACCGGCACCCGGACGGCCTGGAGAAGTGCGTCGGCTGCGAGCTGTGCGCCTGGGCCTGCCCGGCGGACGCGATCTACGTCGAGGGCGCGGACAACACCGACGAGGAGCGCTACTCGCCCGGTGAGCGCTACGGCCGCGTCTACCAGATCAACTACGCGCGCTGCATCCTGTGCGGCCTGTGCATCGAGGCGTGCCCGACCCGGGCGCTGACGATGACCAACGAGTACGAACTCGCCGACCGCACCCGGGCGTCGCTCATCTACACCAAGGAAGAGCTGCTGGCCGGGCTGGAGGAGGGCATGGTCGAGTCACCGCACTCGATCTTCCCCGGCGCCGACGAGAAGGACTACTACCAGGGCAACGTCACCCAGGCCGCGCCCGGCACGGTCCGCCAGGTCGCCGTCAGCAAGGGCGAACAGGCCGAGGAGGCGGACGCGTGACGACATCCACCGGCGAGGCCATCCAGTTCTGGGTCCTCGGCATCGTCGCCGTACTCGGCGCGCTCGGCACCGTCACCATGCGCAAGGCGGTGCACAGCGCGCTCTGCCTGGCCGGCACGATGATCGTCCTGGCCATCTTCTACCTGGCCCAGGGCGCCTACTTCCTCGGCATCGTGCAGATCGTCGTCTACACCGGCGCGGTCATGATGCTCTTCCTGTTCGTCGTCATGCTGGTCGGCATCACCGCCGCCGACTCGCTGAAGGAGACGATCAGGGGCCAGCGGATCGCCACCGTGGTGACCGGCGTCGGCTTCGGCATCCTGCTGATCGCCGGCATCGGCAACGCGGGCCTGCACCAGTTCACCGGCCTCGGCACGGCGAACGCCGGCGGCAACGTCGAGGGCCTGGCGAAGCTGGTCTTCACCACCTACGTGTGGGCGTTCGAGATCACCGGCGCGCTGCTGATCACCGCGGCGGTCGGCGCGATGGTGCTCACCCACCGGGAGCGCACCGAACGCGCCGCGACCCAGCGGGAGATGGCCGACGCCCGGGTGCGGGCCGGGGTCCAGGTCCCGCCGCTGCCGGCGCCCGGCGTCTACGCCCGGCACAACGCGGTGGACGTGCCCGGCCTGCTGCCGGACGGCACCCCCTCCGAGCTCACCGTCAACCCCACGTTGCGCGCCCGCGGCCAGGTCCGCGACGTCAGCGGCGAACGCCTCACCCAGGTGCGGGAGTTGGAGCAGCGCTCGGACGACTACCTGGACCAGGAGTACCTGGGCCGAAGCGACGACGACGCCGACGAGCGGGACCGCGACGGGTCCGACCACTCCGAGGGAGCCGCCAAGTGAACCCGGCCTACTACCTCTATCTCGCGGCGCTGCTGTTCACGATCGGCGCCGCCGGCGTACTCGTCCGCAAGAACGCGATCATCGTCTTCATGTGCATCGAGTTGATGCTCAACGCCTGCAACCTGGCGTTCGTCACCTTCTCCCGGCTGCACGGCAACCTCGACGGCCAGATCATCGCGTTCTTCACGATGGTCGTCGCGGCGGCGGAGGTCGTGGTGGGGCTGGCGATCATCGTGACGTTCTTCCGCTCCCGCCACTCGGCCTCGGTCGATGACGCCGATCTGATGAAGCTGTAGACAGGAGCAGTTGACGTGGATCACCTCATCGGAGCCCTGATCGGGGCGCCCCTGCTCGGCGCGGGCATCCTGCTCGTCGGCGGGCGGCGGCTGGACCGGATCGGGCACTTGATCGGCACGCTGCTGGCTGCCGTCTCCTTCGCGCTCGGCGTCGCGTTCTTCGTGGACATGCTGGGCAGGGCAACCGGCTCGCGGACCCTCACCTCGGATCTGTTCACCTGGGTGCCGGTCGGCGGGTTCCGGGCTGATGTCGCCTTCCAGCTCGACCAGTTGTCGATGACCTTCGTGCTGTTGATCACCGGTGTGGGCACGCTGATCCACATCTACTCGATCGGCTACATGGCGCACGACGAGCGCCGGCGGCGGTTCTTCGGCTACCTGAACCTCTTCCTCGCCTCGATGCTGCTGCTGGTGCTGGCGAACAACTACCTCCTGCTGTACGTCGGCTGGGAGGGCGTGGGCCTCGCCTCCTACCTGCTGATCGGCTTCTGGCAGCACAAGCCGTCGGCGGCCACCGCGGCGAAGAAGGCGTTCATCGTCAACCGGGTCGGCGACATGGGCCTGTCGATCGCGATCATGGTCATGTTCACCACGTTCGGCAGCTTCGCCTTCGGCCCGGTCTTCGGCCACGTGCACGGCGCCTCGCAGGGCCGGCTGACCGCGATCGGGCTGCTCCTGCTGCTCGGCGCCTGCGGCAAGTCGGCCCAGGTGCCGCTGCAGTCCTGGCTCGGCGACGCGATGGAGGGCCCGACCCCGGTCTCGGCCCTCATCCACGCGGCGACCATGGTGACCGCCGGCGTGTACCTGGTGACCCGGTCCGGCGCGATCTTCAACGCGGCGCCCACCGCGCAGCTGGCGGTCTGCGTCGTCGGCGCGGTCACCCTGGTCTTCGGTGCGATCGTCGGTTGCGCCAAGGACGACATCAAGAAGGCGCTGGCCGGCTCGACCATGTCGCAGATCGGCTACATGATGCTGGCGGCCGGCCTCGGCCCGATCGGCTACGTCTTCGCGATCATGCACCTGGTCACCCACGGCTTCTTCAAGGCGGGCCTGTTCCTCGGCGCCGGTTCCGTGATGCACGGGATGAACGACGAGGTGGACATGCGCAAGTTCGGCGGACTGCGCAAGTACATGCCGATCACCTACATCACCTTCGGCCTCGGCTACCTGGCGATCATCGGCTTCCCCGGCCTGTCCGGCTACTGGTCGAAGGACAAGATCATCGAGGCGGCGTTCGCCAAGGGCGGCACCGAGGGCTGGATCCTCGGCACCGTGGCGCTGATCGGCGCCGGCATCACCGCGTTCTACATGTCGCGCGTCATGCTGATGACGTTCTTCGGCGAGAAGCGCTGGGAGAAGGACGCGGCCGGCCACGAGCCGCACCCGCACGAGTCGCCCAAGACCATGACCATCCCGATGATCATCCTGGCCTTCGGCTCGGTCTTCGCGGGCGGCCTGTTCAGCATCAACTCCGCCTTCCTGCACTGGCTGCAGCCGGTCACCGGCTACAGCGAGGGCAACTCCCCGCTGTCCACCTGGGAGGTGACGGTCGCCACCTTCACCGTGCTGGTCGTCGGCGTCGGCCTCGCCTACCTGCAGTACGGACGCCGTCCGGTGCCGGCAATCGCGCCACGCGGATCGCTGCTCACCCGGGCCGCCCGCCGCGACCTGCTCCAGGACGACTTCAACCACGTCGTGCTGGTCCGCGGCGGCGAACACCTCACCCGCACACTGGTCTACCTCGACCACTCGCTGGTGGACGGCGCGGTCAACGGCACCGCCGCCGGGGTCGGCGGCCTGTCGGCCCGGATGCGGCGGGTGCAGAACGGCTTCGTCCGGTCCTACGCGGCATCGATGCTCGGCGGCACCGCGGTGCTGGTCGCCGCGACCTTGCTGATGAGGGGTATCTGACATGTCTGGCGTTTCGCAGTTTCCCCTCCTCACGGTGACGGCGGTGGTCCCGGCGGTCGGGGCCGTCGTCACCGCCGCGGTACCGGCCGCCCGGCGGACCGCCGCCAAGTGGGTGGCGCTGGCCTTCTCACTGGCCACCCTGGTGCTGGCCGGTGTGGTCGCCGCCCGCTTCTCACCCGGCGGCGCCCGCTACCAGCTCACCGAGTCGCACGCCTGGATCAGTGACTTCGGGGTCCGCTACGAACTCGGCGTGGACGGCATCGCGGTGGTGCTGATCCTGCTCACCGCGCTGCTGATCCCGTTCGTCATGCTGGCCGGCTGGCACGACGCCGATCCGGTGCCCGGGCCCACGCCGGCGCCGCTGGAGTCGGTCAAGTCCGGCCGCTGGCGGCCGACGCAGGGCTTCTTCGCGCTGATCCTGCTGGTCGAGGCGATGGTGGTGATCTCCTTCGAGTCCACCGACGTCTTCCTCTTCTACATCTTCTTCGAAGCCATGCTCATCCCGATGTACTTCCTGATCGGCGGCTTCGGGGACCGGGCCGGCGCGCAGGGCGAGAACGCCGAGCGGGACGACGCCAAGCAGCGCTCCTACGCGGCCGTGAAGTTCCTGCTCTACAACCTGGTCGGCGGCCTGATCATGCTGGCCGCGGTCATCGGCCTGTACGCGGTCACCGCGCACCAGTTGGGCACCGGCACCTTCTCGCTGCCGGAGATCCTCAAGGCGCGGGCCGACGGCCGGCTGAACATCTCCACCGGCACCGAGCGCTGGATCTTCCTGGGCTTCTTCTTCGCCTTCGCCGTCAAGGCGCCGCTGTGGCCGCTGCACACCTGGCTGCCGAACGCGATGGGCGAGTCCACCGCGCCGGTCGCCGTGCTGATCACCGCGGTCGTCGACAAGGTCGGCACCTTCGCGATGCTCCGCTACTGCCTGCAGCTGTTCCCGGCGGCGTCGAAGTGGGCGACCCCGGTGATCCTGGTGCTCGCGGTCATCGGCATCATCTACGGCGCGCTGCTCGCCGTCGGCCAGCGCGACATCAAGCGGCTGATCGCCTTCGCGTCCATCTCGCACTTCGGCTTCATCATCCTGGGCATCTTCGCGATGACCAGCCAGGGCCAGTCCGGCGCGACGCTCTACATGGTCAACCACGGCATCTCGACCGCCGCGCTGCTGCTGGTGGCCGGCTTCCTGATCACCCGCCGCGGCTCGCGCATGATCGGCGACTACGGCGGCGTCCAGAAGGTCGCGCCGCTGCTGGCCGGCACGTTCATGATCGGCGGCCTGGCCACCCTGTCGCTGCCCGGACTCGCGCCGTTCGTCAGCGAGTTCCTGGTGCTGGTCGGCACCTTCACCCGCTACCCGGTGCTCGGCATCATCGCCACCCTCGGCATCGTGCTGGCCGCGCTGTACGTCCTGGTGCTCTACCAGCGCACCATGACCGGGCCGGTCAGGGCGGGCATCGAGGGCATGAAGGACCTCAAGGTCCGCGAACTGGTCGTGGTGGCACCGCTGATCGCCCTGCTGCTCTTCCTGGGCGTCTACCCCAAGCCGCTGACCGAACATCATCAACCCCGCGGTCAAGGACACGCTCTCCGACGTCCACCGGACCGACCCGGCACCGCAGATCAACGCCGTAGCGAAGGAGATCGCGAAGTGAGCGCCACGGCCTACGCACCTGGCCTGCTGCCCGGGGCACACGTCCCGCTGGCGGCGGCCGCCATCCCCACCCCGCACATCGAGTACGCCCAGCTCTCCCCGGTGCTGATCGTCTTCGGCGCCGCGATCCTCGGCATCCTGGCCGAGGCGTTCCTGCCCCGCGGCTACCGCTACGCGTCGCAACTCGCCATCACCGTGCTGGGGTTGGCGGCCTCGTTCGCGGCCGTCATCGCGCTGGCCGCCGACGGCTACGCGCAGGGCAAGGCGCACATCGCCGCGATGGGCGCGGTCGCGGTGGACGGCCCGGCGCTGTTCCTGCAGGGCACCATCCTGCTGATCGCGCTGGTCTCCGCCTTCACCTTCGCCGAGCGCCGGCTCGACCCGGTCGCGCACGGCAACCAGGTCGACTCGTTCGCCGCGCAGGGCTCGGCGGTGCCGGGCAGCGAGCAGGAGATGAAGGCCGTCAAGGCCGGCTTCACCACCACCGAGGTCTTCCCGCTGCTGCTCTTCGCGGTCGCCGGCATGATGATCTTCCCGGCGGCGAACGACCTGCTGACGCTCTTCGTCTCCCTCGAGGTCTTCTCGCTGCCGCTGTACCTGCTGTGCGCGCTGGCCCGCCGCCGCCGGCTGCTCTCCCAGGAGTCGGCCGTCAAGTACTTCCTGCTCGGCGCGTTCTCCTCGGCGTTCCTGCTCTTCGGCATCGCGCTGCTGTACGGCTACGCGGGCACGGTGTCCTACGGCGGCATCGCCGACGTCATCGCCGGCACCGCGAAGCTCACCCCGGCGCTGGCCAACTCCACCGCGAACGACGCGCTGCTGCTCATCGGCGGCGCGATGGTCGTGATGGGCCTGCTGTTCAAGGTCGGCGCGGTGCCGTTCCACATGTGGACCCCGGACGTCTACCAGGGCGCCCCGACCCCGGTCACCGGCTTCATGGCCGCCGCCACCAAGGTCGCCGCGTTCGGCGCCCTGCTGCGCCTGCTGTACGTCGTGCTGCCGGGCATGCGCTGGGACTGGCGGCCGGTGATGTGGGCGGTGGCCATCGTCACGATGGTCATCGGCGCGATCGTCGCGGTCACCCAGACCGACGTCAAGCGCCTGCTCGCCTACTCCTCCATCGCCCACGCGGGCTTCCTGCTCGCCGGCGTGGTGGCCATCTCGCCGAACGGCGTCTCCTCGGTGCTGTTCTACCTGGTCGCCTACTCCTTCGTGACCCTCGGCGGCTTCGCCATCGTCACCCTGGTGCGCGACGCGGGCGGCGAGGCGACCCACCTGTCCAAGTGGGCCGGGCTCGGGCGGCGTTCGCCGCTCGTCGCGGCGGTCTTCGCGGTCTTCCTGCTCTCCTTCGCCGGCATCCCGCTCACCGCCGGCTTCGCGGGGAAGTTCGCGGTCTTCAAGGCCGCCGCCCAGGGCGGCGCCGTCCCGCTGGTCGTCATCGGTGTGATCGCCTCGGCCATCGCGGCGTTCTTCTACATCCGGGTCATCGTCCTGATGTTCTTCAGCGAGCCGCAGCCCGACGGCCCCACCGTCGCCATCCCGTCCCCGCTGACCTCGACCGCCATCGCCATCGGCGTCGCCGTCACCCTGGTACTCGGCCTGGCCCCCCAGTACTTCCTCGACCTGGCCGGCAAGTCCGGCGTCTTCGCCCGCTGACGCCCGCCCGACACCCGCGGCCCGGCACCCCTCACGAGGGGCGCCGGGCCGTTCGGCGTGCCCGTACGGGCCACCAACCGCGCGGATTCGGACATTGATCTCTAAAGCGCTGGCAATGTGGCCAAACGGGTTGCCGGTGTGGGCGATTCGCCAGTAGCGTCCTGATCGGTGCCGCGGTGGGGAGGGGAACCCCGGCGGCCGGGCAGGGGGGACGGGTGGGGGCTTGGCGACGGTCGGGTTCGACAGGTCTGTGCCGGGGCTGATCGTGAAGATCGGGAACTATCCGCTGCACCACGGCGGCGTGGGGGCGATCCGCAGTCTCGGGCGGTTGGGCGTGCCGATGTACGCGGTCACCGAGGACCGGTTCACGCCGGCGGCGGCCTCCCGGTACCTGACCCGGGCGTTCGTGTGGCCCACGACGGGGCTGGAGCGCCCGGAGCGGCTGGTGGAGGGGCTGTTGCGGATCGGCGCCCGGATAGGGCGGCCCACCGTGCTGATCCCCACCGACGAGGAGGCGGCGGTGCTGATCGCCGAGCACGCCGACGTGCTGGCGGACCGCGGCCGGTTCCTGTTCCCGAGGGTGGCGGCCGGCCTGCCGCGGCGGCTGGCCAGCAAGCGCGGGCTGCACGAGCTGTGCGTCGAGCACGGCGTGCCGTCGCCGCACTCCGCGTTCCCCGATAGCCCGGCGGAGGTCGCCGCGTTCGCCGCGACGGCCCGCTTCCCGCTGGTGGCGAAGAACCGGGAGGCGTTCGAGCGGCGCAGCAGCCCGGCGGTGCACGGCACGACCCGGATAGCCGGGCCGGACGAACTCCTCGCGCTGGCCGCCGCGTGGGGTCCGCGGCCCGGCGTCATCCTCCAGGAGTACCTGCCGCGCGAGGACGCGGAGGACTGGATCGTGCACGGCTACTTCGACGCCGGCCACGCCCCGCGCGCGCTGTTCACCGGCGTCAAGGTGCGTTCCTGGCCGCCACACGCCGGAATGACGGCCTGCGCGTACGCGGTGGACAACCCGGAACTCGCCGAGCTGGCGGCCGGGTTCGTCAAACGGATCGGCTTCACCGGCATCGTCGACCTCGACCTGCGCTTCGACCGCCGCGACGGCCGCTACAAGCTGCTCGACTTCAACCCGCGGATGGGCGCGCAGTTCCGGCTCTTCGAGAACGCGGCCGGCATCGACGTGGTCCGCGCGATGCACCTCGATCTGACCCGGCGCGACATACCGCGGGCGGCGCAGCGCGACGGCCGCCGGATGGTCGTGGAGAACATCGACCTGCCCGCGCTGCTCGCCTACCGGCGCAGCGGCTACACCACGCCGCACGCGCCGCGCCGGGCCACCGGCACCGAACTCGCCTGGCTGGCCGCCGACGACCTCGCGCCGTTCGTCACCATGCTCGCCCGCTTCGCCGGGCCGGGTGCCAGACACCTGCACCAGTTGTGGCGGGACCGCCGGCGGGGGCTCGCGCGGACCGCCCGCACAACGCACGTCAATCCAGCGGAACTTCCGGGAGGGGAACCCACATGAGACCCGTGGTGGTGATCGGCGCCGGGCCCTACGGCCTGTCGGCCGCCGCGCATCTGAAGGGCCGCGGCGTCGCCGTGCGCGTCTTCGGCACGCCGCTGTCCAACTGGAGCGACACCATGCCCGCCGGCATGGTCCTCAAGTCCACGCCCGACGCCTCGACGATCTCCGCCCCGGCCCCCGGCCACACGCTGCAGGACTTCAACGACGCGATGGGCGAGCGGCGGCTGGTGACGGAGCGGGACCTGGTGACGCTCGACACGTTCGTCCGCTACGGGCGGTGGTTCGCCGAGCGGCTGGTGCCCGAGGTGGAACCGGTCCAGGTCGTCTCGGTCGACCGCCACGAGCGGGAGTTCCACGTCAAGCTCGACTCCGGCGAGGAGCTGACCGCCCCGGCGGTCGTGGTGGCCAGCGGGCTGAGCGGCTTCGCCCACGTGCCGCGGATCCTGCGCGACGCGGTGCCCGACGGGCCGTCCGCCGCCGGACCGGTCTCGCACGCCTCGCACCACACCGACCTGTCCCGGTTCGCCGGCCGCGAGGTGGTCGTGGTGGGCGCCGGGCAGTCCGCGCTGGAGGGCGCGGTGCTGCTCGCCGACGCGGGCGCCACGGTGCGGGTGCTGGCCCGGCGTGCCGGGGCCGTCGGCTTCGGGGCGCCGCCGCGCGACGGCCTGCAGTGGAAGCCGGACTCCCCGGTCGGCCGCGCCTGGTCGCTGTACGCGTTCAGCAACGTGCCGGGTCCCGCCGCCTTCCGCTACCTGCCGGAGCAGACCCGGTTGTGGCTGGTCAGGAAGGTGCTCGGGCCGCGCGGCGCCTGGTGGCTCAAGGAGCGGTTCGCCGGCCGGGTGGCGGTCACCCAGGGCCGGGCGCTCACCGGCGCGGCGCTGGACGGCGGCCGGGTGGTGCTGCGCACCGCGGGGCCGGACGGCCGGCCGGCCGAGCTGGCCGCGGACCACGTGATGGCCGCCACCGGCTACCGCGCGCAACTGTCCGCCCTCGGCTTCCTCAGCCCCGCGCTGCGGGCCCGGCTGGTGCTCAGCGGCGGTTCGCCGTGGCTCGATCCGACCTATGCGGGCTCGGTTCCCGGGCTGTACTTCACCGGGTTGCCGTCCGCTGCCACCTTCGGACCGTTCATGCGCTTCGTGTGCGGCACGGGGTTCGCCTCACCCCGGATCGCCCGTGCGGTGGCCTCCGGGGCCGCCAGGCGGCGCTGAGGGCCGCGCGCGCAACGCGGTTGACGACGGGGGGAACATCCGACCTCGCGCGGTCGTCTCGGTGAAGGCGGGGTGAACCGGCCATCTGTGATCCAGCACGGACCGGATACGCTGCAACCAATGGCACTGAGGCCACGACCCAATCAGCGACAGGAGTTCCCCTCGTGACCGTCGGCGGGCCCTTCGGGTTGAGCGTGCGCGACCAGGTTCTCGATACCGGCATCCGCACCGGACTTGCGGATGTCGAGGAGGGCCTGCTGGAGGCGACCAAGAGCGACGTGCCGTTCATCAACGACGCGGCACGCCACCTGGTCCAGGCGGGCGGCAAGCGGTTCCGGCCGCTGCTGGTGCTGCTGGCGGCCCAGTTCGGCGATCCGCACGCGCCGGGGGTCGTCCCGTCCGCCGTCGTCGTGGAGCTCACCCACCTGGCCACCCTCTACCACGACGACGTGATGGACGAGGCCGACGTGCGGCGCGGGGTGGCCAGCGCCAACGCCCGCTGGGACAACTCGGTGGCGGTGCTGACGGGTGACTTCCTGTTCGCCCGCGCCTCCCGGGTGCTGGCCGAGCTGGGGCCGGAGGCGGTCCGGATCCAGGCCGAGGCGTTCGAGCGGCTGGTGACCGGTCAGATGCTGGAGACCGCGGGTCCGCAGCCCGGCCGCGACCCGATCGACCACTACCTCGACGTCATCGCCGGCAAGACCGGGTCGCTCATCGCGGTCTCCGGGCGCTTCGGCGCGCTGATGGCCGGCGCCGACGAGGCCACGGTGGACATCCTCACCCAGTACGGCGAGCGGATCGGCACCGCCTTCCAGCTCGCCGACGACGTGCTGGACATCGCCAGCGACAGCCACGAGTCGGGCAAGACGCCCGGCACCGACCTGCGCGAGGGCATCCCCACCCTGCCGGTGCTGCACCTGCGCTCCAGCCGGTTCACCGAGCCGGAGGACCGCCGGCTCGCCGAGCTGCTCGACACCGACCTGACCGACGACCTGCGGCACGCCGAGGCGCTGCGCCTGATGCGCGCCCACCCGGCCATGGAGCAGGCCCGCCGCGACACCGTGCGCTACGCGGACGCGGCCCGCGCGCTGCTGGCCCCGCTGCCGGAGATCCCGGCCAAGAAGGCGCTGGAGGGCCTCTGCGACGCCGTGGTGCACCGGGCCGGCTGATCGCCGGCCCGGCGGGGGGCGGGTCCCCGCGACCACGGCCCCCGGCGACCGGCCAGGGCGAGGCGCTCACGCCTTGACGGTCACCAGCATCTGCCCGTCCAGGGTCCGGACCACGAAGTGGTCGATCTCGTTGCGCGGGATGCTCGTGCCGCCCTGGACGACGAGCTTCTTGTCGTTGTCGTGCCCGGAGGACTCGTAGCCGCCGGCCGGCACCGCCCAGGACGAGACGGTCTGGTGCACGCCGGACTTGGAGACCGCGACCAGGTCGCACTCCAGCGGCCCCTTGACGCCGTCCAGGGTCAGCCCGACCTGGGTGCCCCAGGACTTGTCGGTCATGGCCACCGTGGCGTGGGCGCCGCTGAGCCGGTTCTGCGCGGTCACCGTCTGCGAGACGGCCGGCGGCGAGGCGGTGGTCTCCTGCGACGTGACGACCGCGGTGACGGTGGGGCCCGCCACGATCATCGCCAGCGACGCGGCCACCAGGTAGGCGCGGCGGCGCCGTGAGACCTGCCGCTTGACGCGCACCTCCTCCATCAGCCGGTCGAGCAGTTGCGGCGCGGGCGGCGCGAGGAAGGCGCCGGCGTTCTGGCCCGGCGGGGTGTCGGCGGCGAACTCGGCGAGCAGCGCCTCGACGCCCATCAGCCGGTCGAGTTCCTCGGCGCACCGCTCGCAGCCGGCCAGGTGCTCCTCGAAGCGGCCGGCGTCCTCGTCGGACAGCGCTCCGAGGACGTAGGCGCCGAGATCGAGGTGGCGGTCGTCGGAACTCATGACGTCACCCCCCGTTCCTCCAGGGCGATCCTGAGCGACCGCAGGGCGTAGAAGGCGCGGGAGCGGACGGTGCCCGGCGGGATGCCCATCTCCTCGGCTGCCTCGTCGACCGTGCGGTCCGCGAAATAGGTGGCGATCAGTACCTCACGATGGGCGTCGGTCAGGTCGGCCATGGCGTCCGAGATGGTCATCAGGCGCAGGACGCGGTCGAGTTCGTCGGCGGCCGGCATCAGCTCCAGCGGCGCCGGGTCGACCTCCTGCGGCCGGGAGCTGCGGCTGCGGTGCGCGTCGATCACGATGCGCCGGGCCACCGTCACCAGCCAGGGGCGCAGCGATCCGGTCGCCCGCCGCAGCTGGTCGGTGTTGCGCCAGGCACGCAGCAGCGTCTCCTGGACCACGTCCTCCGCGCGCTGGCGGTCCCCGGCGACCAGGCGCAGTACGTAGCCGAACAGCGGCCCCGCGTGTTCCCGGTACAGCGAACGCATGAGCTCCTCGTCCGGCCGCCTGTCCTGGCCTGCCTTCGCGTGCCCCTGGCCCCGGACGGATCGGTCGTCGGTCACCCGCGAATCCTTGCGCATCAGATCGTCTCGGTCGAGGACCGCGATCGGATTTCTATCGGATTGACCCATTTTATGACCCCGCGTTCGGTAGACGCATGCGGCGGGCGGTCCGCGGCCCCCGCGCGCCCTCACCGGCCGCCACCGCGGAAGCGGTGATCGGATCGGGGCGACGGGCATTGCGCATGGCGGATTACCTCGCGTAGCGGTGACGCGCGAGCGGCGTCATTCGCCCTGTAGTACGTGAGCGGGCCTTTCCGGATTCAACGCGGCCGGGTTTTTCTGCTGGCGGCCGGCCGGAACCAGCAGGTCAGGCCGGGAGAGCGGAAGGGATCAGTCCAATGGCGGGCGGTGTTCATGATTATCCGCGCGCGGTTGCGGCGGCCAATCGGAAACCGGAGGTATCTAGGGGATCGTCATCCCAGGGGTGTACACCGGATTGCTCCCGTGGAGGGATGCCCGGCGGGCCGGTGATTTGGTCTGATGATGATGCGGCATTCACAACGACCCGGGTGACGATCGGGCCGGGTCCGAACCGCCGCCGACGACGGAGGTAGTCATGGCAGGGATACAACCGCCGCGTCCCGAGGGGGACTTCACCGGGTACGCGGGGTTCGAGGGCGAGGACGGCGAGCGCCGGGGCAGCCGACGGCTCGCCCGCTACGGCGTGCCGGTCGCGATCGCCGGACTGGCCGCCGCGACCATCGGCATCGGCACCGCGCTGGCCACCACCGGCGGCGGCCCCTCGCTGCCCAAGCTTTCCGCCCAGCAGTTGCTGACCAAGATGGCCGCCTCCCACACCCAGCACCTGTCGGGGTCCGTCTCGGTCACCACCGACCTCGGCCTGCCCAGCGCGCTGCTCGGCGGCGCGGCGAACCTGGCCGGCCCCGGCGGCAGGGGCGGCGCCGCGGCCGACCCGCGCGCCAAGCTCACCGAGCTGCTGTCCGGCACCCACACCCTGCGGGTGGCCGTCGACGGCCCGCAGCGCGAGAGCCTGTCGATGGCCGACGCCCACTCCCAGTACCGGGTGGTCCGCGACGACGGCCAGGTCTGGGCGTACGACAGCGCCAGCCACTCCGTCTACCACGCCACCGAGCCGGCCGGCGCCGCCCGGCAGTCCCGCTCCGGCCACGCGCCGGACGCGACGCCCGCCACCCCGGGCGACGCCGCCGCGCAGGCGCTCAAGGCGGTCGGGCCCACCACGTCGGTCACCGTGGACGGCACCGCCGAGGTCGCCGGCCAGAACGCCTACGACCTGCTGATCCAGCCGAAGCAGTCCGGCAGCACGGTCGGCGCCGTGCACATCGCGGTGGACGCCGCCAACGGCGCCCCGCTGAGCTTCAGCATCGCCCCGGCCGGCGGCGGCAAGCCGGTGGTGGAGATCGCCTACACCCAGGTGGACTTCGGCACGCCCGCCGCGAGCGCGTTCCACTTCACCGTGCCGAAGGGCGCCCACGTCACCCAGGCCGCGCCGCACGACACGCGCGCGCCGCACGACACGCCCGGCGCGCACCTGCCCGCCGCGCGGCACGGCGGCGCGGGGACGCCCGGCCTCGCGGGGCTGTCCGGCGGCGACGTGATCGGCCAGGGCTGGACCGCGGTCGCCGAGCTGAAGGCGCCCGCCGCCGGGTCGAAGGGGCACCGGGCCGGCGGGCCGGGCGACGTCGCCGGGATGCTCGGCGCGCTCGGCAAGCCGGTCAGCGGATCGTTCGGTTCCGGCACCGTGATCGGCACCCGGATCGTCAACGTGCTGATCACCAAGGACGGCGCGGTCTTCGCCGGCGCGGTCACCCCGGCCACCCTGGTCAAGGCCGCCGACACGGCCGCCGCCCACCACGGGTAACCGCGAGCCCGGACGGCCCGGCCCGCCCCCCGGTGCGCGCTCCCGGGGGCGGGCCGGGCCGTCGGCGGCACGGCCGGCGGAAGCCGTCAGTCGTTGTCGTTGTGGAAGGTCACCCCGTCCCAGTTGGTCACGCAGCTGAGGCTCATGAAGCCCCAGCCCATGTTCGGGTCGTCGACGACCATGGCCTGGCCGTCGAGGGTGGTGAAGCGGTAGCCGATACTGGAGGACGCCGGGGTGCCGGCCGGGTCGCGCAGCGAGCCGCCGGTGAACGTGCTGGAGTCGAAGTAGTTGTAGTACTCCTCGCAGCCCGGGTTCACGCTGATCGTGGACGCGCCGTCCACGGTGTGCGCCTCGGCGTTGAAGTTCTTGCCGAAGTCCAGCCGGTGCGACATCGCCGACTCGGTGGCGTCGCTGCACGAGGAGGAGGTGGTGCCGGTGGGCGAGGAGCTGAGCGCGCCCGGCGGGATCCAGCCGCAGAAGTCGTTGTCGCCGTGGTCGCGGCCGAAGTGGTAGTTCGAGGACGCGGTGGACTCCACGTCGAAGGTCGAGTTGGCCATCGCGGTGCCGATGAAGTAGCCGCACACCTTGTTCTGGATCCAGGTGCCCGGCGCGATCGTGCCGCTGTTGTTGCAGACCGCGGGCTTGGGCGAGTTGGCCTGGACCGTGTAGGTGTTGATCGCCTGCGCGGACTGCTGGCCGACGACGAGCGCGCCGATCGCGGCGGCCGTCAGCACGACCCCTTGTAGTGAACGCTTCACAGGAACTCCATGGGTCGGTCCGAAGGGGGAACGGGGAGTGGGCCGGCGCGTTCGGCGCCGTCCGGCTGTGCCGTGTGGGGGACACGTGGTGGACTTGCGTACATCGCGACGTGTCCGGCCGAGCGCCGGCGCGTCGGTGAGCGTTTCGGACGCTACCGCCGGGCAATCTTCCTGTACAGATGTCCAGGAAGTTCTTGCCGGTGGATTGCCCATGGAATCTGGAGTGAACCGATGAACCGCATCGCCTGGCGGCGCGTATGACGGCCGGCGGCGACCCCCGTACCGCCCGCACCCGGGCCCGGCTGCGCACCGCGCTGCTGACCGCGTGCGACACCCGCCCGCTGGAGGAGCTCAGCGTCTCCGAGGTGATCCGCGTCGCCGGGATCGGCCGCGCCACCTTCTACCTGCACTACGACAACCTGCGCGAACTCGCCCTCGACGCCTGCGCGGAACTCGTCCGTTCCGCGGTGGACGCCCTGCACGGCTGGGATCCGCTGCCCGACCCGGCCCATCCGCCGGACGCGCTGGCCGAGTTGTTCACCTCGATACGCGAGAACGCGCCGCTCTACCGCGGTCTGCTCGGTTCCACCGGCGGCGGTCCGCTCGGCGAGCTGCTGCACACCGAACTGATGAACCGCTCGCTGGCCGAACGCCGCCGCCGCATCCCCGGGGCCGGCCACCACGAGGCCGCGGCCTCCGCGGTCGCCTCCGCCTTCACCGGCCTGCTCGCCGACTGGCTCCACGACCGGGTGCCCGCCGAACCGGCCGCCCTGGCCGCGTCACGCCTGGCAGGTCCTGTGGGCGATCCACGGGGCGTTCGGCCGGTAGCCGTCCCGCGCGGCCCGGGTCAGGAGGCGCTCCGGCCCCGGCCGCGCGAGCGCCAGGCCCACACCAGGCACGCGACGCCGAGCGCCGCCACGACCGCGCCGAGCACCGCGTACTGGCCGTGGCCCGACATCATCGACCCCTTCAACGCCCCGACCCCCTGCGCGATCCACACCCCGCCGAGCGCGCACAGCACCACTCCGACCACCGCGCGAACCACCACGTCGTACTCCCTCGCCGTCCGGCCCCCGTGCTCGCCGTCCGATACGCACGGCGCCGCCGCGGCGTTCAGCTCCCGGCCCGCGCGGGCCGGTTGGCGTCCGGACCGGCGACCGCGGCCGGCGGCTGGTCCGTTCGGTTCGGCTGCTTCGCCCGGTTCGCGCGGGCGGTGCGCAGCGCGTCGAAGGTCAGCAGCGCCAGCGCGGCCCAGACCAGGCCGAAGCCGGCCCAGCGCTCGGGCGGCATGTACTCGTGGAAGTAGAGCAGTCCGATCAGGAACTGCAGCACCGGCGTGAGGTACTGCAGCAGCCCGATCGTGGTCAGCGGCACCCGCACCGCGGCGGCGCCGAACAGGGCCAGCGGTATGGCGGTGACCGGCCCCGCGCTGGCCAGCAACGCGGCGTGCGACAGGCCGTGACCGGTGAAGGTGCCCTCGCCGCGCCCGCCGAGGACCAGCAGGAAGGCCAGCGCGGGCAGGAACTGCACCGCGGTCTCGGCGCCCAGCGACTCGATGCCGCCCAGCCCGATCTTCTTCTTGACCAGCGCGTACAGCCCGAAGGAGAACGCCAGGGTCAGCGACAGCCACGGTGGGTGCCCGTAGCCGGCCGTCAGCACCGCGACCGCCGCCAGGCCGACGCCGACCGCGATCCACTGCGCCGTCCGCAGCCGTTCGCGCAGCAGCACGACGCCGAAGCAGATGGTCACCAGCGGATTGATGAAGTAGCCGAGCGCGGCCTCCACCACCTGGCCGGAGTTGACGGCCCAGATGTACAGGCCCCAGTTGACCGAGATGAGCACCGCGGCCAGCGCGACCAGCCCCAGCCGCCGCGGGTCGCGCACCAGCGGGCGCAGCCACCCCCAGCGCCGCAGCACCAGCATCGTCAGGCCGAGGACCACCAGCGACCAGACCATCCGGTGCGCCAGGATCTCCGGCGCGGACGCCGGCCGCAGCAACGGCCAGTAGAGCGGGACCAGTCCCCACAGTCCGTACGCGGCGGCGCCGCAGAACCCCCCGGCGCGTCGTCCGTCCACCGGCCACCTCCCACTCGTCCGTCCGATCGGCCTCCCCGACGGTAGCCACCCGCGCGGCGCCTGTCATGTCTGTTCCGCCATACGGTCATGACGCCCCGTCGCGCCGCCGCGCGGCCAGCGCCTCGACCGCCCGTTCCACGTCGAACGGCAGGATCGTCACGGCGACGTCCGGCAGTTGCTCCAGGGCGCGGGCGATGCCCTCACCGGTGCCGCGGTGCAGGATGCGGCCGATCACCGGCAGGTAGGTGCGGCGCGGCAGCAGCAGGGTGAGCGCGGTCTCGCCGTCGGAGGTGGTGCGTCGGGCGAGGTCGCTGACGGCGCGGCGCAGCCGGCGGTCCGGGCACTCGACGACCTCCAGCGCGACCGTGGTGCCCGAACTCGCCTCCCAGTCGGCCATCAGCTGGCGGGCGTGCGCCTCGTCGACCATGAAGTGCACCGCGCGGATCTCGTCCGGGCCGAGCCGGTGCGCGTACCGCAGCGCCTTGAGCGTCGCCAGGTCGAGGGTGTCGGCCAGCACGTAGACCACGTGCCGGCGCCACGGCGGCCGGTCGGCGACCGCGGTCGGCAGCTCCTGCATGGCGGCCGCCTCCGCGCGGTACTGCCGGTTGACCCGCATCAGCGCCCACACGCCGAGCGGGAAGAGCACCACCACCAGCCAGGCGCCCTCGGTGAACTTGGTGACCGCGAAGATCAGCACGACCGCCGCCGAGGCGAGCGCGGCGGCGCTGTTGACCACCAGCTTCCAGGTGCGGCCCGGCTCCTGGCGCCGCCAGTGGTACGCCGTCAGCCCGCTGCCCGCCATCGTGAAGCCGGTGAACACCCCGATCGCGTAGAGCGCGACCAGCCGGTCCACGTTGCCCCCGGTGGCCACCAGCAGCGCCAGCGCGAGCGCGGTCAGCACGATGATGCCGTTGGAGAACGCCAGCCGGTGCCCGCGCCGGGTCAGCTGGCGCGGCAGGAAGCTGTCCTCGGCGACGAAGCTGGCCAGGAACGGGAAGCCGGTGAACGGCGTGTTGGCGCCGGTGTAGAGGATCAGCGCGGTCGCCAGCTGCACGTAGACCAGGCCGGTGGTGCCGAGCCAGCCGGTGCCGAACAGCAGGTGCGCCTCCTGCGCGATGACGGTCGGGTTGCCGTCGCCGTACGGGATGGCGTGCGTGAAGTGGGCGAGGGTGGAGACGCCGAGCACCATGACGCCCAGCACGCAGCTCATCGCGACCAGCGTCCGGCGGGCGTTGCGGCCCTGCGGCCTGCGGAAGACGGACACGCCGTTGGAGATCGCCTCCAGACCGGTCAGCGAGGAGCCGCCGTTGGCGAAGGCGCGCAGCACGATGAAGAGCGTGGCGCCGTAGAGCAGGCCGCTGCCCTGGGTGCCCAGCGGCAGCGCGCCGGCCGCGTGCACGTCGGCCTTCGGCAGGTGCCCGGTGGCCGCGAACCGGACCAGGCCCACCAGCAGCATCAGCGCGACGGCCACCATGAACAGGTACGCCGGCGCGGCGAACGCCCGGCCCGCCTCGCGCAGTCCGCGCAGGTTGCCGTACATCAGGATGACCACCACCGCGACGCTCAGCGGCACCTTGAGGTGGTCGAAGCCGGTGAAGCCGCCGCCGACCAGGTGGGCGAGCGAGATCAGCGCGTCGGTGCCGGCCGCGGTCTGCACCGCCACCGTCACGATGTAGTCGATCAGCAGCGCGACCGCCGCGATCTGCGCGATGTTCGGCCCGAAGTTCTCCCGGGCGACCACGTAGCTGCCGCCGGCCCGGGTGTAGACGGTCACCACGTCCCGGTAGGAGAGCGTCAGCAGCAGCAGCACGAAGATGATCGCCCCGGTGAGCGGCATGAGCAGCGTGAAGGAGGCGAGCCCGATGACCGGGATCAGGATCCGCAGGATCTCCTCCGAGCCGTACGCCGTGGAGGAGATGCAGTCCGAGGCGAGCACTCCGAGGGCCAGCCGGTTGGACAGCTTCTCGTGCCGCAGCTGCTCGGTGATCAGCGGCGGTCCGAGCAGCACCCGCTTGAGCAGGTAGAGCGGTCGGTCGGGCGGCGGAGCGGGCACGTCGGTGGGGGCCATGACATAGCAATACGGCCGCCGGGCCGCCGAGTCCGGTAGACGCGGCGGCCGGGGCCGCAGGGTGCCGCATGGTGCGATCAGCCGGAAATCAGACAGTCAACGGAATCCGCCGGCTCCGGATGCCGCGGTCCCGGCCGATCGGAGGCGGTCAGCCCACCACCGTCCAGGTGTCGTTGCCGGCCAGCAGGCCGGCCAGGTCGCCCTTGCCCTTCCGCGTGACGGCGGCGTCCAACTGGTCGGCCATCGCCGTGTCGTAGACCGGCCGCTCCACGCTGCGCAGCACACCGATCGGCGTGTGGTGCAGCGTGTCGGGGTCGGCCAGCCGGGAGAGCGCGAACGCGGTCAGCGGCGAGGCGGCGTGCGCGTCGTGCACCAGCACCCGGTGCTCGTTGTCCGGCGTGACCTCGACGACCGCCAGCTCACCGGTGGCCGGATCGCGGACCACGCCCTTGCCGCCGTCCGCGCCGAACCGGATCGGGCTGCCGTGCTCCAGCCGGATCACCGCCTCCTCGGCCCGCTCGCGGTCCTTGAGCGCGTCGAAGGCGCCGTCGTTGAAGATGTTGCAGTTCTGGTAGATCTCGACCAGCGCGGTGCCCGGGTGGGCGGCCGCCGCGCGCAGCACCGAGGTGAGGTGCTTGCGGTCGGAGTCCACGGTGCGCGCCACGAAGCTCGCCTCGGCGCCCAGCGCGAGCGAGACCGGGTTGAACGGCGCGTCCAGCGAGCCCATCGGCGTCGACTTGGTGATCTTGCCGACCTCGGAGGTGGGCGAGTACTGGCCCTTGGTCAGCCCGTAGATCCGGTTGTTGAACAGCAGGATCTTCAGATTGACGTTGCGCCGCAGCGCGTGGATGAGGTGGTTGCCGCCGATGGACAGCGCGTCGCCGTCCCCGGTGACCACCCACACCGACAGGTCGCGGCGCGAGGTGGCCAGCCCGGTGGCGATGGCCGGGGCCCGGCCGTGGATGGAGTGCATCCCGTAGGTGTTCATGTAGTACGGGAAGCGGCTGGAGCAGCCGATGCCGGAGACCAAGACCACGTTCTCCCTGGCCAGGCCCAGCTCCGGCATGAACCCCTGCACGGCGGCCAGGATCGCGTAGTCCCCGCAGCCGGGGCACCAGCGCACCTCCTGGTCGGACTTGAAGTCCTTGGCCGACTGCTTGACGTCGGTCTTGGGGACCAGCGAGAGCGAGGGCAGCCCGCCCGCGGTGTGCGGGGCGATGACCGGTGCCTCAGACATCGGCGTTCTCCTCCTGGATGGCCCGGATGGCGTCGGCGAGTTGCTCGGCCTTGAACGGCAGGCCGGTGACCTGGTTGTACGACCGCGCGTCCACCAGGTAGCGGGCCCGCAGCAGTTGCGCGAGCTGCCCGAGGTTCATCTCCGGCACGATGACCTTGCCGGTAGCCGGCCAGCACCCGGCCCAGGTTGGCCGGGAACGGGTTGAGGTGGCGCAGGTGCGCCTGCGCGACGTGGCCGCCGGCCCGCCGCACCCGGCGCACGCCCGCGGTGATCGGCCCGTACGTCGAGCCCCAGCCGATCACCAGGGTGTCCGCCAGGCCGTCGGGGTCGTCCACCACGAGGTCCGGCACCGCGATGCCGTCCACCTTCGCCTGCCGGGTGCGGACCATCAGGTCGTGGTTGGCCGGGTCGTAGGAGATGTTGCCGGTGCCGTCCTGCTTCTCGATGCCGCCGATGCGGTGTTCCAGCCCCGGGGTGCCCGGCACCGCCCACGGCCGGGCCAGCGTGTGCGGATCGCGCAGGTAGGGCCAGAACTCCGGGCTGCCGTCGGCCGCGGTGTGGTTCGGCTCGGTCGCGAACTCCACGCGCAGATCCGGCAGTTCACCGGTCTCGGGGATCCGCCACGGCTCGGAGCCGTTGGCCAGGTAGCCGTCGGAGAGCAGGAAGACCGGCGTGCGGTAGGTCAGCGCGATCCGGGCCGCCTCCAGCGCCGCGTCGAAGCAGTCGCCCGGGGTGGCCGGCGCCACGATCGGCACCGGGGCCTCGCCGTTGCGCCCGTACATCGCCTGCAGCAGGTCGGCCTGCTCGGTCTTGGTGGGCATGCCGGTCGACGGGCCGCCGCGCTGGATGTCCACCACCAGCAGCGGCAGTTCGAGCGAGACGGCGAGCCCGATGGTCTCCGACTTCAGCGCCACGCCCGGCCCGGACGTCGTGGTCACCGCCAGCGCGCCGCCGAACGCCGCGCCCAGCGCCGCGCCGATGCCGGCGATCTCGTCCTCGGCCTGGAAGGTGCGCACGCCGAAGTTCTTGTGCCGGCTCAGCTCGTGCAGGATGTCGGAGGCCGGGGTGATCGGGTACGAGCCGAGGAAGAGCGGCAGCTCGGAGCGGTCCGAGGCGGCGATCAGCCCGTAGGCCAGCGCCAGGTTCCCGGAGATGTTGCGGTAGGTGCCGGGCGGGAAGGCGGCCGAGGCCGGCGCGACCTCGTAGGTCACCGCGAAGTCCTCGGTGGTCTCGCCGAAGTTCCACCCCGCGCGGTAGGCGGCGATGTTCGCCTCGGCGATGGCCGGGTTCTTGGCGAACTTCGTGCGCAGGAACGACTCCGTGCCGGTGGTCGGCCGGTGGTACATCCACGACAGCAGCCCGAGCGCGAACATGTTCTTCGCCCGCTCGGCCTCCTTGCGGGTGAGCCCGAAGTCGCGCAGCGCCTCCACGGTCAGCGTGGTCAGCGGCACCGGGTGGACGCCGTAGCCCTCCAGCGAGCCGTCCTGCAGCGGATCGGCCGGGTAGCCGACCTTGGCCAGCGCGCGCTTGGTGAACTCGTCGGTGTTGACGATGATCTCCGCGCCGCGCGGCAGGTCGCCGACGTTGGCCTTCAGCGCCGCCGGGTTCATCGCCACCAGCACGTCCGGCGCGTCGCCCGGGGTGAGGATGTCGTGGTCGGCGAAGTGCAGCTGGAAGGAGGAGACGCCGGGCAGGGTGCCGGCCGGCGCGCGGATCTCGGCCGGGAAGTTGGGCAGCGTGGACAGGTCGTTGCCGAACGAGGCCGTCTCCGAGGTGAAGCGGTCACCGGTCAGCTGCATGCCGTCGCCGGAGTCGCCGGCGAAGCGGATGATCACCCGGTCCAGGCGCCTGATCTCCTTGCCCGGCACGGTCTGGTCGCCGAGCACCGTGGGCTCGGTTGCGCTGCTGACCTGGCTGGTCACTGCTGTGGACCTCCTTCGAGGCGGTGCCTCACGGATGAACCTCGACCGCTGGTACCCCGGGTCATGCTACGTCGCAAAACGGGGCATTCCGCAGCGGGATCCCGCGTAGGGCGAACCGTGGACACCGTGCTCACCGCAACATCCACCCCGCCCCCCTTTAATCCCGCGCGCCCCTCGCGCGACCCGGTTTCCTGGCTCGCATGGTGCCAGGAAACCGGCCGGTCCGAGAGATCTCCACGGGAATTCGGACTGCCCGGCCGCCGGAATCCGGCGCGCCCCGGTCAGGAGTTGAGATATGTCAGCACCGCGAGCACCCGGCGGTGGTCGCCGCCGCCGGGCGCCAGGCCGAGTTTGAGGAAGATGTTGCTGACGTGTTTCTCCACCGCGCCGTCCGAGACCACCAGCTCGCCGGCGATCGCCGCGTTCGTCCGGCCCTCCGCCATCAGCCCCAGCACCTCCCGCTCGCGCGGCGTCAGCCCGGCCAGCACGTCCTGCCGGCGGCTGCGGCCGAGCAGTTGGGCCACCACCTCCGGGTCGAGCGCGGTGCCGCCGCCCGCCACCCGCACCACCGCCTCCACGAACTCGCGCACGTCGGCCACCCGGTCCTTGAGCAGGTAGCCCACCCCGCGGCTGGAGCCGGCCAGCAGCTCGGTCGCGTACTGCTCCTCGACGTACTGCGACAGCACCAGCACGCCGACCGACGGGTGCTCCCGGCGCAGCCGCACCGCGGCCCGCACGCCCTCGTCGGTGTGCGTCGGCGGCATCCGCACGTCGGCCACCACCACGTCGGGCAGCGCGCCGGCCGCCGCCAGCCGCGCGATCACCTGCAGCAGCGCCCCCGCGTCGCCGACGCCCGCGACCACCTCGTGCCCCCGGTCGGTCAGCAGCCGGGTCAGGCCCTCCCGGAGCAGGACCGAATCCTCGGCGATGACCACCCGCACCCTGTCCACCACGACGCGTTTCCCCCATGTTGTGTCGGTCCCGTCCGGCCGCCCCCAGCATCGCAGCAACGACCCGGGCCCGGGGGCCGCACGCGGACCGCGGGCGGCCGGTCAGCCGCGCCACGGGAGTTCGGCGGTGACCCGGGTCGGGCCGCCGGCTGGCGAGTCCACCACCAGCAGGCCGTCGACCGCGTCCAGCCGCTCGGCGAGCCCGGCCAGGCCGCTGCCGGCGTCCGCGGACGCGCCGCCGCGCCCGTCGTCGGTGACCATGACGAGGATGTGGTCCTGCGCCTTCCAGATGTCCACCGAGGCGGTGCGGGCGGCGCTGTGCTTGCTGATGTTGGTCAGCAGTTCGGAGGCGGTGAAGTAGGCGATGCCCTCGATCGCGGCTGCCGGTCGGGCGGGCAGGTCGACGGTGACGGTGACCGTGGCCGAGCAGCGGGTCGCCACGGCGGACAGGGCGGGGCCGAGGCCGCGGTCGGTGAGGATCGCGGGGTGGATGCCGCGGGCGAGGTCGCGTAGTTCCTGCAGGGCGATCTTGACTTCGCCGTGTGCTTCGTCGACCATGCGGGCGGCGGCTTCGGGGTCCTCGGTGAGTTTCTCCTTGGCGAGGCCGAGGTCCATGGCGAGGGCGACGAGGCGGGCCTGTGCGCCGTCGTGCAGGTCGCGTTCGATGCGGCGCAGGTCGGCGGCGGCGGTGTCCACCACCACACCGCGGTCCGACTCCAGCTCGGTCACCCGGGTCGCCAGCCGGGACGGGCCCAGCATGCCCTGCACCATCAGCCGGTCCACCCCGGCCAGCCCGCGGATCACCCACGGCGTGGCCAGCACCAGCAGCAGCCCGGCCGCCGCGGTCCCGGCCACCTCCTCCGACGCCGACAGGTAGAAGCCGTGCCCGTGCGAGTCGCCGTACAGTTGCAGCCCCGGCTGGCCCACGTAGCGCGGGAAGACCCACTTCCACAGCGGATACGTCAGCAGCGCCCAGCCGCTCGTCCACAACGGCACCACCAGGCCGAAGCAGAACACGCTCCACGGGAACGACACCAGCGCGTACAGCGCGTGCCGCCACGAGGTGCCCGAGCGCAGCAGCGCGCCCACCCAGCCCATGAACCCCGGCCGGGCGCGCGGCACCGGCTCCGGCTCCTCGACCCGCGCTCCCAGCAGCGCCCGCGCCCTGGCCCGCTCCACCACCCCGAGCCCCCGGCAGCCGGCCAGGCAGGCCGCCAGCACCGGGACACCGAGGAAGGTGACCATCAGCCCGGCGCCCAGCGACAGCGTGGTCACCGTGTACACGAACCACAGCACGCCCATCGGCAGGCTCAGCAGCAGGTAGAGGAACTCCCGCCAGGTCCGGCCCTCCACCGGTGCACGCAGCACCGCCGGCACCCGGTGCGCCGGCGCCCGCCGGGCGTCCTGCTGGGTGAACTGGCTCGCCATCGTCATCTCTCCGCCCGTCTCTTCCCCGCCGTCGCGCGGCGGCCCTCCCGCCGCGCGACCGGTCCCGGTGGATCCGCTCGTCCCCCAGCGTCGCCGACCGCGGGCCGCGCGCCCATGGTGCGGATCGGCCTTCCCGTGGTGGGGATATCCCCCGGTCGGGTGGCCGGCGCGGGTCACCGCTCCCGGTCGCGCCACGGGAGTTCGGCGGTGACCCGCGTCGGGCCGCCGGCCGGCGAGTCGAGCACCAGCAGGCCGTCGACCGCGTCCAGCCGCTCGGCGAGCCCGGCCAGGCCGCTGCCGGCGTCGGCGGACGCGCCGCCGCGCCCGTCGTCGCGGACCATGGATGAGGATGTGGTCCTGCGGCCTTCCAGATGTCCACCGAGGCGGTGCGGGCGGCGCTGTGCTTGCTGATGTTGGTCAGCAGTTCGGAGGCGGTGAAGTAGGCGATGCCCTCGATCGCGGCTGCCGGTCGGGCGGGCAGGTCGACGGTGACGGTGACCGTGGCCGAGCAGCGGGTCGCCACGGCGGACAGGGCGGGGCCGAGGCCGCGGTCGGTGAGGATCGCGGGGTGGATGCCGCGGGCGAGGTCGCGTAGTTCCTGCAGGGCGATCTTGACTTCGCCGTGTGCTTCGTCGACCATGCGGGCGGCGGCTTCGGGGTCCTCGGTGAGTTTCTCCTTGGCGAGGCCGAGGTCCATGGCGAGGGCGACGAGGCGGGCCTGTGCGCCGTCGTGCAGGTCGCGTTCGATGCGGCGCAGGTCGGCGGCGGCGGTGTCCACCACCACACCGCGGTCCGACTCCAGCTCGGCGATCCGCCGCTCCAGCCCGTCGGACGGCGACAGCAGTCCGCGCGCCATCGCCCGGTCCGCGTCGGCCAGCCCCCGCGCCACCCACGGCAGCGCCGGCCAGCCCACGAACAGCATCACCAGCACCACCGCGAACGTCAGCACCCCCCACGGCAGCCGCATCAGGAAGTACAGCGCGTGCCGCCAGGCCACCGGATCCTTGATCGAGGTCCACAGCCGGCCGAAGAACCCCAGCCGCCGGGCCCGCAACGGCTTCGGCTCGGCGATCCGGGTCCCCAGCAGCGCCCGCACCCGCCCGCGCTCCAGCCGTCCCAGCCGCCGGCACCCGGCGAGGCCGGCCGCCAGCAGCGGCAGGCCGACCACCGTCACGGACAGCCCGAGGCCCAGCGCGAGCAGCACCACCACGTAGACGAAGCCGCCCACCGCGACCGGGAGGTTCCCCAGCAGGTGCCCGATCTCCTTCCACGTCGCGGTCGCGAAGGCGGCTGCGACCGGCGGCAACGGCGCCTGATCGGCGTCCGCCGGGTCGTCCGGCGGGCCCGGCACGTGGTGCGTCATGCCCATCAGACTGCCCGGCGCTCCCCCCGCCGCGCCATGGGGTCCGCCGGGTACGCGGAGGTGGGGTTCGCCCCACCGGCCGCTTCCCGCTTCCCGGCGCCGCCGGGGCAGGCCCTAGACTCCCGTGCGTACGGATCGCCCGAAGTTCCGCCAGGTCACCGGGCGCGATGGGGCGAATGGGACGGATGAGGGGTGGACGTGCCGGAGTCGACCGCGCTGGTCACGGACGCGGCGGGCTACTTCCACAGCTACTCGGTGGTGGGTCTGGTCGCGGTCGTCGGCGTGCTCTTCGTGGCCGTCGCCTTCGCCGGCGGGCACCTGCTTCGACCTGTGGTGCCGACACGCGAGAAGATGTTGACGTACGAATGTGGTGTGGACCCGGTGGGCGAGGGCTGGGCGCACACCCAGATCCGCTACTACGTCTACTCCTTCCTGTACGTGATCTTCGCCGTGGACACGATCTACCTCTTCCCGTGGGCGACGGTCTTCGCCGCCCCGGGCTTCGGGGGCACCACCCTCGTGGAGATGTTCGTCTTCCTCGGCTTCCTCGCCGTCGGTCTGCTGTACGCATGGAAGAAGGGCGTCCTGGAATGGACGTGACCGAAGGAACGCAGCCGACCGGGCCGGTGCCGCTGCCCGAGCCGAAACGACTCGGCACCCTGGCCAGACTCGCCCCCGAGCCGATGAAGGTGGTCCTCAACTGGGGCCGCCGCTACAGCCTGTGGGTCTTCAACTTCGGCCTCGCCTGCTGCGCGATCGAGTTCATCGCCGCCTCCATGGCCCGGCACGACTTCATCCGGCTCGGCGTGATCCCGTTCGCCCCCGGACCGCGGCAGGCCGACCTGATGATCGTCTCGGGCACCGTGACCGACAAGATGGCCCCGGCCGTCAAGCGGCTCTACGAGCAGATGCCGGAGCCGAAGTACGTCATCTCCTTCGGCGCCTGCAGCAACTGCGGCGGCCCCTACTGGGACTCCTACGCGGTCACCAAGGGCGTCGACCAGATCATCCCGGTCGACGTCTACGTGCCCGGCTGCCCGCCGCGCCCGGAGGCGCTGCTGCAGGGCATCCTCAAGCTGCAGGAGCGGATCGCCCGCGAGTCGCTCGGCGAGCGCTACGCGACCGCCGAGGCGCCCCGCCCGTCCGCCGCCGCGCTCGGCAGCGGCCTGCTGTCCGCCCCGCCGACCCCGGGGGAGGATGCCCGGTGACCTCCGCAGACCAGGGCCCGCCCGCCGATCCGCGGGCCGCCTTCGACCGCCTGCCGGACGCCGCCGCCGAGCTGTTCGGCGAACGGGCCACCGCCGGGCGGGCGTACGGCCTGCTCACCGTCGACGTGCCGCCCGAGTCGTGGACCGAGGCCCTGCTGACCGCCCGCGACCGGCTCGGCTGCGGCTACTTCGACTGGCTGAGCGCGGTCGACGAGCCCGGCACCGGCTTCCAGGTCTGCGCCCACCTCGCCGACCCCGGCCACGGCGGCGTACGGCACCTGCTGCTGCGCACCACCGTCCCGCACGAGCGGCCCGAACTGCCCACCGCCACCGCGGTCTACGCCGGCGCCGCCTGGCACGAGCGGGAGACCCACGAGATGTTCGGCGTCGGCTTCACCGGCCACCCGCACCTCGTTCCGCTGCTGCTCCCGGACGGCTTCGAGGGCCACCCGCTGCGCAAGGACTTCGTGCTGGCCGCCCGGGTCGCCAAGGCGTGGCCCGGCGCCAAGGAGCCCGGCGAGTCCTCGGCCGACCACACCGGTCCGCGGCGCCGCCAGATGCTGCCGCCCGGCGTTCCCGACCCCAACGAGTGGGGACCCCTCAAGGGCCAGCTCCCGCCCGCCCCGGCCCGCCCGGCCCGCGCCCGGGCCGCCGGAGCCGCCGGCGCTGCCGCCGAGCGTCCCGAACGACCCGAGCGTCCCGAACGGCCCGAGCGTCCCGCCCGCCGCTCCCGCAGCGCCGGCGAGGGCTCGGCCAGCCAGCGGCCCGGCGACGCGCCCTGGAACCGCCCGGCGGACGACGGCGATCCGGAATCCGGCACCGGAGGCGACCAGCGGTGAACGCCACGCTCGACATCGTGCTGCGGCTGGCCGCCGTCCTGGTCGCCTTCCTCGTGCTGCCGCTGCTGGTCGGCCAGACCGAGCACAAGGTGATGGCCCACATGCAGGGCCGCCTCGGCCCGATGTACGCCGGCGGCTTCCACGGCTGGGCCCAACTCGTCGCCGACGGCGTGAAGTTCGCGCAGAAGGAGGACGTGGTCCCGGCCGACGCCGACCGCCGCGTCTTCCAACTCGCGCCCGCCGTCGCTCTGTTGCCCTACCTCCTGGTGCTGATCGCCATCCCGGTCGGCCCGCACGGCCTGGTCGGCACGGTGGTGGACGCCGGGCTGTTCTTCGTGCTCGCCGTGATGGGCGTCGGCGTGCTCGGCTCGCTGATGGCCGGCTGGGCGTCGGCCAACAAGTACTCCCTGCTGGGCGCGTTGCGCAGCGCGGCCCAACTCATGGCCTACGAGCTGCCGATGCTGCTCGCCGGCGCGTCGGTGGCGATGGCGGCCGGCACCGTCTCGCTGCCCGGCATCCTCGGCGCCTTCCACTGGTGGTGGATCCCGTGGCAACTCGTCGGCGGGCTGGTGTTCTTCACCGCCGGGCTCGCCGAGCTGCAACGGCCGCCGTTCGACATGCCGGTGGCCGACTCGGAGATCATCTTCGGCGCGTACACCGAGTACACCGGGCTGCGGTTCGCGCTGTTCCTGCTCGCCGAGTACGCCGGCATCGTGGTGCTGTGCGCGCTGACCAGCGTGCTCTTCCTCGGCGGCTGGCACGGCCCGTGGTCCGGCAGCGTCGGCTGGGTGTGGACGCTGGTCAAGACCGGCCTGCTGGCGTTCGTCGTCATCTGGCTGCGGGTCAGCTATCCCCGGCTGCGCGAGGACCAGTTGCAGAAGCTCGCCTGGACCCTGCTCATCCCGCTCGCGCTCGCCCAGATCGCGCTCACCGGCATCGTCAAGGTGGTGATCTCATGAGTCCGGTCCCCGGCCACGGCCTGGCCAAGGGCCTCGCCGTCACCCTGCGCACGATGACCCGCAAGACGGTCACCCAGCGCTACCCGGACGCCGCCCCCGAACTCCCGCCGCGCTCCCGCGGCGTCATCGGGCTGTTCGAGGAGAACTGCACGGTCTGCATGCTGTGCGCCCGCGAGTGCCCGGACTGGTGCATCTACATCGACTCCCACAAGGAGACCGTCCCGGCCGCCGCGCCCGGCGGCCGCGAGCGCAGCCGCAACGTGCTCGACCGCTTCGCCATCGACTTCGCCCTGTGCATGTACTGCGGTATCTGCATCGAGGTGTGCCCGTTCGACGCGCTGTTCTGGTCGCCGGAGTTCGAGTACGCGGAGACCGACATCCACGACCTCACCCACGAACGCGACACGCTGCGCGAGTGGATGTGGACCGTGCCCGCGCCGCCCGCCCTCGACCCCGCCGCCGAGGAGCCGAAGGAGATCGCCGCCGCCCGCAAGGCCGCCGACAAGCTCACCGAGCAGGCGTCGCACCAGCCGCCGCCGGACGGCGGACCCGGCGGCGAAGGCGGTGACCGGGGATGAACCTCGCCGCCGCCCATCCGGGGTTCCTGTCCCCGACCGGGGTGGAGATCGCCTTCGTGCTGGTCGGGATCGCCGTGCTCGGCGCGGCGCTCGCCACCGTGACCACCAAGCAGTTGGTGCACGCCGCCCTGTGGCTGGTCGTCGCGCTCGGCGGGCTCGCCGTGGAGTACCTGCTGCTGACGGCGGAGTTCATCGCCTGGGTGCAGGTGCTGATCTACGTCGGCTCGGTGGTCGTCCTCCTGCTGTTCGGGCTGATGCTCACCAAGGCGCCCATCGGCCGCTCACCGGACGCCGACTCGGGCAACCGGTGGGCCGCGCTCACCGTCGGTGCGGCCGCCGCGGCCACCCTGGTGTGGGTGGTGGTGGACGCGTTCCGCTCGACCTGGATCGACCTGGGCGGCGCCGCCCAGGGCTCGACCCGGGTCACCGGCGTGATCCTCTTCCGGCACTGGGTGCTGCCCTTCGAGGCGCTGTCGGTGCTGCTGCTCGCCGCGCTGGTCGGCGCGATCGTGCTGTCCCGGCGTGACGGCGGGGAGAGCTGATGCACCTCGCGTACCCGGCCGTGCTGGCCGTCCTGCTGTTCTGCACCGGCCTGTACGGCGTACTCGCCCGGCGCAACGCGATCCTGGTCCTGATGTCCGTCGAGCTGATGCTCAACGCCGTCAACCTCAACCTCGTCGCCTTCGACGTCTGGCTGCGCGACACCCTGCACGCCGGCCAGGCGCTCACCCTGTTCACCATCACCATCGCGGCCGCCGAGATCGGCATCGGCCTGGCGATCGTGCTGCTCGTCCACCGCAACCGCGGGACCGCGGACGTGGACCGGCTCACCGACCTCGCCGACCCCGCGGGCGACACCGACCCGGTCGCCGCCGAAGCTGAAGACGCCACCGAGAACGCCACCAACCAGGCCATTCGCGCCGGGGGGCAGCACGCGTGACCCTGACCACCCTCGCAGTCCTCGCACCCCTGCTGCCCTTCCTCGGTGCCGCCGCGGCACTGCTGTGCGGCCGCGCCGCGCCGGGCTTCGTCCGGCCGCTGGCCGTGCTGCCGACGCTGGCGGCCTTCGCGCTCACCGTGCTCGTCGCGGTCGAGCAGGGCACCGGACCGGCCACCGACGCCGGCACCCGGCTCACCCCGACCGGCTCGGTGCCCGTCGACCTCGCGCTGCACCTCGACGGCTTCTCGGTGCTCATCGCGGTCCTGGTCGGCCTGGTCGCCCTCTGCGTGCAGGTCTACTCCACCGGCTACCTGCGCGACGACCCGCGCTACACCTCCTACAGCGCGCTCGTCTCGCTGTTCACCTCCGCCATGCTGATCGTCGTCTACTCCGGCGATCTGATCATGCTGCTGGTCGGCTGGGAGGTGATGGGCATCTGCTCGTACTTCCTGATCGGCCACTACTGGGAGACCTCGGAGGCCCGCGACGCCTCCCTCAAGGCGTTCCTGACCACCAAGCTCGGCGACGTCCCTTTCCTGATCGGCCTGTTCGCGCTCGCCGACCAGACCGGCACGTTCCGCATCAACGGCATCCTGACCGCCGCGGTCGCCGGGGACATCCACCACCCCACGCTCATCGCCCTGCTGCTGCTCGCCGGGGTGGCCGGCAAGTCGGCGCAGTTCCCGCTGCACACCTGGCTGCCGGACGCCATGGCCGGTCCCACGCCGGTCTCGGCGCTCATCCACGCGGCCACCATGGTCGCGGCCGGCGTCTACTTCGTCGCGCGGCTGCTGCCGGTCTTCGAACTGTCCGCCGCCGCCCTCGCGGTGCTCGCCGCCATGGCCGCGGCCACCATGGTCGGCTCCGCGCTGTGCGCGCTGGCCCAGGACGACATCAAGCGGGTCCTCGCGTACTCCACGATCGGCCAACTCGGCTACATGACGGGCGCGCTGGCGGTCGGCAACCGGGACGCCGCGGTCTTCCACCTGCTCACCCACGGCGCGTTCAAGGCACTGCTCTTCCTCGGCGCCGGCGTGGTCATCCACGCCTCGGGCACCAACTCGCTCGCCGCGATGTCCCGGATGCGCGACCTGCGGGCCCGGGTGCCCGACGCGATGTGGACGATGGGCATCGGCCTGGCCGCGCTCGCCGCGGTGCCGCCGCTGTCCGGCTTCTTCTCCAAGGAGTCCGTGCTGCGCGCCGCGGAACACGCCGCCGACGGCCACCAGGCGGGCGTCCCGTCCGGGGTCGGCTGGACCGTGCTGGTCGCCGGCCTGGTCACCGCGCCGCTCACCGGCGCCTACGCCACCCGGCTGTTCCTGCTCGCCTTCCGCGGCTCCGGCGCCGAGACGCCGGCCGCCCACCACCGCGTCCCCGTGGTGATGAACGCCGTCCTGTGGGTCCTCGCGATCCCCTCCCTCGCGCTCGGCGTCACGGTCGGCGTGCTGCCCCGCTGGTTCGACGGCACCGCGCTCACCCCGACCCTCGCCACCTCCGTGCTCGGCGCCGGCCTCGCCCTCATCGGCGTCCTCGCCGCCTACGCCGCCTGGCGGGCCGCCGCCTCCCGCACCGTCCCGATCACCACGGTCGCCACCCGCCCGTCCGCCCTGCCGCCGGCCTCCGAGCGCGCCCGGTCGGAACAGGCCGCGGCGCAACGGGCGTTGGCGCGACACCCGGAGCCGGAGCCCGAACCGGTCGCCGAGCCCGAGCCCGCAGCGGCCGGCGAGACCGAGGCGGAACCGGAACCGGCCGCCACGCCGGAAGCGGAAGCCGAACCGGCCGCCGAGCCGGAAGCGGAACCGGAACCCGCCGAACCCGAGCCCGAGCCGGAACCCGCGCCCGCGCACGTTGCGCTGCCGCCCGAGGTGCCGGTGCCGGCCCGGGCGACCGTGCTGGCCATGGAGGCCGCCGCGGCGGCCCGGAACGCCGCGCGGGCCGACGAACCGGCCGCCACCGAGGCCGCCGCGATCGCCGCGCACCCCGTCGTCTACGGCGACATCGCGGAGGCCGCCGACCCGGCCGACCCGGGCCGGCTGCTGCTCGGCCCGCTGTACCGGCACGCCGCCCACGGATTCCACCTCGACGCCGTCTACTCGGCGTTGTTCGTGCGTCCGGTGACCGCCGCCGCCCGGCTCGCCGGCTTCCTCGAGCGCGAGGTGCTGGAATCCGCCGTGCGCGGCGCGGCCGGGGCGCCCCGCGCACTCGGCGCGCTGGTGCGCCGCACGCAGACCGGCAACGTGCAGACCTACCTCAGCGTGCTGCTCGCCGGCTCCGTGGTGCTGGCAGTCCTGGCCGTCCTCGTCGCCGCCGGAGCGTGACCGTGAACGACACCGTCCTGCGATACGTCCTGCTGGCCGTGGTCGTGCTGCCGCTGCTCGGTTCGCTCGCGGCGCTGCTGCCCGCGCCGCCCGGACTGCGCGGGCGCGGCCCCGAACAGGCCGTGCTGCGCCACGGGGTGGTGGTGACCGGCGCGGTGCTGGCCCTGTCGGTCGTGCTGGCGGCGGGCTTCGGCCACGGCCGGGCGGGCGGGATGCGGGCGACCACCGACGTCGGGTGGATCCCGTCGCTCGGCATCCGAATCCACCTGGGCGTGGACGGCGTGTCGCTGCCGCTGATCGTGCTCACCGCGCTGCTGACCTTCCTGTGCGCCCTCTACTCCTACTTCAGGACGCCGCCCGGGCCGAGCCCCAAGGCGTTCGTCGCGCTCCTGCTGCTGCTGGAGGCCGGCACCCTCGGCACCTTCGCCGCGCTCGACCTGATCGTGTTCTTCCTGGCGTTCGAGACCGTGCTGTTCCCGATGTACTTCCTCATCGCCCGCTGGGGCGGCGAGGGCCGGGAGCGCGCCGCGTTCCGCTTCATCCTCTACACGCTGCTCGGCTCGGTGCTGATGCTGCTCGGCTTCCTGCTGATCGGCCTGAAGTCGGGCACCTTCGACATGGTGACGCTCGCCGCCGAGCACGGCTCGAAGCTCGGCCACGGCACCCAGATCATCGCCGCGCTGGCCGTCGGGCTCGGCCTGGCCGTGAAGATCCCCATGTGGCCGCTGCACAGCTGGCTGCCGGACGCGCACACCGCCGCGCCCACCGTCGGCTCGGTGCTGCTGGCCGGCGTGCTGCTGAAGATGGGCACCTACGGCTTCGTGCGGATCGTGCTGCCGGTCACCCCGCAGGCCGCGCACACCTTCGCGCCCTACCTCGCCGGCCTCGCGGTGGTCGGCATCCTCTACGGGGCGCTGGTCTGCCTCTCGCTCGGCCGGCAGGGCGCGGGCGGCGACCTGAAACGGCTCATCGCCTACTCCTCGGTCGGCCACATGGGCTTCGTGCTGCTCGGCATCGCCACCCTCACCCCGACCGGCGTCAACGGCGCGCTGTTCGCCAACGTCGCGCACGGCCTCATCACCGGCCTGCTGTTCTTCCTGGTCGGCGCGGTCAAGGACCGCTACGGCACCTCCGACCTCGACCGGCTCTCCGGCGCCACCGGCGCCGCGCTGTACGGGACCGCGCCCCGGCTCGGCGGGCTGCTCGCCTTCGGCGCGGTCGCCTCGCTCGGCCTGCCGGGACTCGCCGGCTTCTGGGGCGAGATGCTGGCGATGTTCGGCGCGTTCCACCCGGCCGCCGGGCTCAACCGGGCCGCCTTCCTGGTCTTCATGTCCCTCGCCGCGTTCGGCACGCTGCTCACCGCCGGGTACCTGCTGGTGGTCGTCCGCCGGGTGTGCATGGGCGACCGCGCCGCGCAGCCGGCCGCCCTCGCCGACGCGCGCGGCTTCGAGCTGGCCGCCTGGTCGCCGCTGGTCGCCCTCACCGTGCTCGCCGGGCTCTGGCCCGCCGCGCTGCTCGGCCTGAGCGACCCCGCCGTACGCGCACTGCTCGGAGGCAGTTGATGACCGCGCTCGCCACCGGTGTCGTCCAGTCCGTCGACTGGGCCGCCGTCGCACCGCCCGCGATCATCGCGGTGACCGGCCTGCTCGTCCTGATCGCCGACCTGTTCCTCGCGCCGGCCCGCAAGCCGCTGCTCGGAGCCGTCTCGGCCGCCGGCCTGCTGCTGGCCGGCCTGGCGCTGATCCCGCTCCTGCTGCACGGCGACCGCGCCACCTTCTGCGTCTCCGCCGGCTCCGGCCGCTGCTCCTACGTCGTGGACCACTTCACGCTCGTCGTCCAGCTCCTGGTCATCGGCGGCGCGCTGCTGACCGCGCTGCTGTCCATGCACAACCAGGACGACCTGCCGCCCGGCGAGTTCTGGTTCCTGCTGCTGTCCTCGGCCGCCGGCGCCGCGCTGCTGCCCGCCGCCCGGGACCTCGCCACGCTCATCGTGGCCCTGGAGGTCGTCTCGCTGCCCTCCTTCGCCCTGGTGGGCCTCAAGCGCGGCGACCGGCTGGCCGGCGAGGCCGCGCTGAAGTTCTTCCTGACCTCGGTCACCGCGACGGCCGTCAGCCTGCTCGGCGTCAGCTTCGTCTACGCGGCCACCGGCACGCTGCACCTGGGCGCGGTCGCCGCCGCCCTCGCGCACGGCGTCGGGCCGCTCACCACGCTGGCCAGGACCGGCGCGATCCTCACGCTGGTCGGCTTCGCCTTCAAGCTGGCCGTCGCGCCCTTCCACTTCTGGGTGCCGGACACCTACGCGGGCGCCCCCGTGCCGGTCGCCGCCTACCTGTCGGTGGTCGGCAAGGCCGCCGGCTTCTCCGGGCTGATCCTGCTCACCGTGGTGGCCTTCCGGCCCTACGCGCACCTGTGGGGGCCGGCCGTGGCGGTGCTCGCCGCGCTCACGATGACCGTGGGCAACGTGGCCGCCCTGCGCCAGGACCCCGGCAGCCCGCGCTCCGCGGTCCGCCTGCTCGCCTGGTCCTCCGTCGCCCAGGCCGGCTACCTGCTGGTGCCGCTCGCGGCGGCCGGCTACGTCGCCGACCCGGCCCACGAGGTCGGCACCACGATCGCCTACGCCCTGATGTACGGCGTGGTGAACCTCGGCGCGTTCGCGGTGGCCGTCCTGGTCTCCGGCGCCCGGCGGGCCAACCGGCTGGCCGACTACCGCGCCCTGTACGCCGCCCGGCCGCTCGCCGCGCTGGCCCTCGCCTTCTTCCTGCTCTGCCTGGCCGGCCTGCCGCCCGGGGTCATCGGGCTGTTCGCCAAGGTCGCGGTCTTCTCCACCGCGGTCGACGCGGGGCTCGGCTGGCTCGCGGTCGTCATGGCCGTCAACGTCGTGATCGCCCTGTACTACTACCTGCGGTGGACCGGGCTGCTCTTCGCGCGCCCGGAGCCGCCGCGGTCCGCCGCCGGTCTCGCACTCACCCGGACGGACGGGTTTGGCGGCGAGGCGGCGGTGAAGGCACGGATTCCGTTCACGCTGGCCACCGCCATCGGCCTGGCCGCGCTCACCGGTGTCGCCCTGTCCGGCGCCCCGCAGCTCGTCCTGCACTTCGTCACCGCCGGCCTCTTCTGAGCCGTCCGCCGAACCTCCCCGTCCCGGCTCCCCCTCCGCGGGGAACCGCAGTCTGCCGCGTGGCGTTCACGGATACGGGAGGTTCCACTGGAGCGTGGAAGAGCAGCGACCCGACCGCACGTCTTGGGAGGACGACCGTGCACCGCCGGCACAACGGGCTCAGGACCGCCGTACTGCTGGGAGGACTGTCCGCGATCATCGTGGTGATCGGCAGCTTCTTCGGCCGTACGGGACTGCTCGTCGCCCTGGCCATCGCGCTGGGCACCAACGCGTACGCGTACTGGCACAGTGACGCGCTCGCTCTACGCGCGATGCGCGCCCGCCCGGTCAGCGAGATCGAGGCCCCGGCGCTCTACCGGATCGTCCGCGAGCTGTCCACGTCCGCCCGCCAGCCCATGCCCCGGCTCTACCTGTCGCCCACCGAGGCCCCCAACGCGTTCGCCACCGGCCGCAACCCGCGCACCGCGGCCGTCTGCTGCACCGACGGCATCCTGCGGATGCTCGACGAACGCGAGCTGCGCGGCGTCATCGGCCACGAGCTCAGCCACGTCTACAACCGCGACATCCTGATCTCCTCGGTCGCCGGCGCGCTCGCCTCCGTCGTGGTCTTCCTGGTCAACTTCGCCTGGCTCATCCCGCTCGGCCGCTCCGACGACGACGAGGGTCCCGGCCTGCTCGGGCTGCTCCTGATGATGGTCCTCGGCCCGCTGGCCGCCTCCCTCATCCAGCTGGCGGTCAGCCGGTCGCGCGAGTACGAGGCCGACGCGTCCGGCGCCCGCCTCACCGGCGACCCGCTCGCGCTCGCCTCCGCCCTGCGGAAGCTGGAGACCGGGACCCGGCGGCTCCCGCTGCCCCCCGAGCCGCGGCTGGAGACCACCTGCCATCTGATGATCGCCAACCCGTTCCGCGCGGGAGACGCCTCGAAGTTCTTCTCCACCCACCCGCCCATGGCCGAGCGCATCGCCCGTCTGGAGGAAATGGCAGGTCACCGCCCCTGAGCGGTATCTCCCGCCCGGTGCTTCACCGACCCGCCGAGCGGGCACCCTGACAGTGAAGGCCCCGAGCGGGGACGACGAGGAGGCGGGCGACCGTGCGTGCCATCGACGTGGTGCTCAACATCATCTGGCTGATCTTCTGCGGAATCTGGATGGCCCTGGGCTACCTGCTGGCCGCCCTCATCTGCTTCGTGCTGATCATCACCATCCCGTTCGGCGTCGCCGCGCTGCGCATCGCCGGCTTCGTCCTGTGGCCCTTCGGCCGCGAGGCCGTCCAGCGCCCGGAGGCCGGCGCCCCCTCCGTCGTCGCCAACGTCATCTGGATCATCGTCGCCGGCTGGTGGCTCGCCCTCGGCCACCTGATCACCAGCATCCCCCTGCTGCTGTCGATCATCGGCATCCCCTTCGGCTGGGCCAACCTCAAGCTCATCCCCGTCTCCCTCACCCCCTTCGGCCGCGAGATCATCGAGACGTCCGACGGCTTCGGCGGCCGCACAGCCCTGTCCTGACCGCGGCCCGCGGCGGTCCGGCGGTCCGGCGGTCAGTGGTCGGCGCTGCGGCCGAACCGGAGGTAGGCGACCAGCCCGACCACGTTCCCGAACGCGCAGACGGCGAGCCACGCCACCGGGGAGAGCTGCCGGGTGTTCGGATGGCGCGCGATGTCGAACATGCAGTAGACGGCGGGGACGACCGCCACCAGCGGCACGATCGCGGCCCACGGTGTGGTGGACGATGCGGTGAGGACGTCGGCCGGCATGGGGTGTTCCTTCCGGGTGGTGGCGGCTCGGTTCAGGCGGCGGGGTATGCCGGCCGGAGGTTCACGGGGTCTCGGGCGGCAGGACGAAGATCCCGCCGACCTTCTCGTCCGCGTCGAACGCGACGCGGGCCTTCATGTCGCCGGCCTCGTAGCGCAGCGGGATGTCCACGACGGTGTGGTCGCCGATCCGGCGCACGAACGGCTCGGCCTCGGTGAAGCCCTCGAACGCGCCGACCAGTCCGGCGATGCCGGCGAGCGCGTCGCCCCGCACCTTGTCGGTGAACGCCGCCAGGACCTCGGCGTTGAACGACCTCCTGGCGTCGTCCATCCGGCCGTCGAGCACGTCCGCGACGATCTCGGTGGCGCGCTCCGCGGCGTCGGCCATGCGCACGGTCTTGTCCATGGGTTCTCCCGTCCGGGGATCGATGGGCTTGCCGAACCGCTGGAAGGCGGCCTGGCGGGTGACGCCGAGGAGGTCCCCGATCTCCTGCCAGGTGTGGCCGGCGTCCCGGCACTGCTGCACGCACAGCTTGAGCACCTGCCCGGCCAGGACGTCGACCTCCTGGGCACGCCGGACCAGGTCGAGATAGGCCGGCGGGGCCAGCGCCCCGCCCATCGACGCGGCCAGCACCGCGCCCTGCTCGGCGAGTTGGGCACCCAGAACGGGAAGGGGCGGCGAGGAATCCATCACGCGTAAAGGATGCCTTTACGCGTCCGACAGTGTCAAGGCTTCCTTTACGCCCTCACGCGACGAGCGCGGTGCCGGCGGCGGCGAGGGCGAAGGAGAGCCGGGGAAGGGGTGTTGGCGGCCTGAGGCTTGGGCTCGGTGGCCGCCCGCTCGCGTCCTGGCACGCCGCCGAGGGGGTGCGCTGCGGGGGCGGTGTGGGGGGGACTTCGGGGCGGTGGCGCGGGGCGGCCCGCTCGTGTCCTGCCACGCGCGACAGGACGCGCCGTCGGGCGGCACCCGGGCCGCGCGCCGGCCGGCGGCTCGACAACCGGCCCCGGAATCCGCCGGGTTGGCGGTCGCCGTAGGAACGACGCCCGTGGCTCCACGGCACGGCGCCGGTGCGGCGAAGGCGCCTCGGCGCGGGCCCGGCCGGCTCCCCGCCGCCGCGGGGAGGACACGACCGGGCGTCCCGCCGCACGTGGTGTCCTCCCGCGCCGGGCGGGTCAGCGGTAGTTGACGAACTGCAGGGCGAAGTCGAGGTCCTTGCCGCGCAGCAGGTTCTGGACGGCCTGCAGGTCGTCGCGGCTCTTGGAGGAGACCCGCAGCTCCTCGCCCTGGACCTGGGCCTTGACGCCCTTGGGGCCCTCGTCGCGGATGATCTTGGCGACCTTCTTCGCGTTGTCCTGGGAGATGCCCTCCTCCATGGACGCGGAGATCCGGTACTCCTTGCCGGAGGCGACCGGGTCTCCGGCGTCCAGCGCCTTCAGCGAGATGCCGCGCTTGACCAGCTTGGTCTCGAACACGTCGAGGATCGCCTTGACCCGCTCCTCGGAGTTCGCCCGCATCTCGATCTTCTCGCCCGACCATTCGATCGAGGCGCCCACGTTCTTGAAGTCGTAGCGCTGCGAGATCTCCCGCGCCGCCTGGTTGAGGGCGTTGTCGACCTCCTGCCGCTCGACCTTCGAGACGATGTCGAAACTGGAGTCGGCCATGTTCAGTTGGCTCCTTGCGTCGGATACGTCGGCTGCGTCTGATCGCGGCCCCGGGACCGTACCGTCCCGCGCACAGGGTAGCCATCGCCGCGCCCCGTCGCCCTGATCAACCGGGTGGCGAACCACCCCCGGGTATCGGGTATCGTTTACGTCGTCGCCACGGAGACCGCGTCCAACGGCCCCCGACGACTTCCCGGCGGTGTGCCCGAGTGGCCAAAGGGAGCAGACTGTAAATCTGCCGGCTCAGCCTACCCAGGTTCGAACCCTGGCGCCGCCACGCTCGATCAAGACCCCGTGTGACCTCGCGAAAGCGCAGGTCACACGGGGTCTTGTCATGTCTGGTGAGTGCTGTGCGGAACGGTGGGCTGTCTTACCCCGTGCCGCCGAATCCCGTCCCGGATCAGCTTGTGTCCCCCGGACGTCCCCCGAGGGACGGGCCGGCTCGTCCCACTTCCGCCGGGCTGCGTCGATCAGCCGGTTCGAACGCTCCCCGGTCTCCGTGCCGTTTCGCGTGGTCCGCAAGAGCCGTACGTCCGGGGTGGATGGCGGCGTGCTGGAGGCAGCCGCGGCACGCCTCCTGCCGAGACGTACGCGTCGCCGCGTGCCCGGGAACTGGGCCACTTCTCGCGTGCTCGGCCACCTGCCTGACGGCTCGACGGGCGGCTTCGACGATCCACCGGAGGGCGTTCAGGAGGTGGGGTCGTTGCTGGAGTTCCGGGCCGCACGCGTGCCCGAGACCCCGTGCACCGCATGATTCGGCTCTCACCGGGGCGGACGATGTTTCGGGAGGGGAAGCGTCCGGAGCGAATGACGTTGCGTACCGGGCTTGTTCCTACCTTCTGCCGAGGAAAGTGACGAGTATGCCGCACGCGCCCATGGTGGCGAAGATGCCGCCCACAAATCGGACCTTATTCGGGGTGGAAGTCGAATTCGATCCGAACGGAAGGCCGTTGAAGAAAGAATGGATCGAATAAGCTGCGTCTCTGAAATTGAACGCAACAAGAATCCCGACGGCGATGAAGACCGCCGACACCCCGAGAGAGACGGAATTGCCCGGAGTCGAGCCGGAGCTTGCGTGGCCGGAAAGAATGGAAAGCATTCGGTCTCCGCTTCGATCTTCGGCCTTCATCGGCCTTTTATTCTGAATCCAGACTCCCGGCCCGCCTCGATATCTATCACCACGTAAAGAGTCTGGTGATATGCGTGTAGCTGGTCCCGGTCGAGCCGTCAAGCCCCTCGCCAGCGCCTATGTTGAAAGTCGTCGATCCCACTTTCTGGCCCTTGGCGTTGATTGAACCGCCAGAGTAACTGTATTTCGACGCTCATGGCCACCCCCACGCCCCCGCCCACGGTGGGCCCGAATCCCGTGCCCCTCAGTTCGTCAAAACTATCCGCATTGCTGACCACATGCCCGAATCCGCCTTCGTAGCCGAAATCGCCTGGATCGGTGGTTCCATAGGACCAGGTCAAGCCGTAGTCCGTCTAGCGCCGGTATAGGCGTCGGAGCTTCCGGACAGGTGTGCCTGATAAATACAACTCGACCCGACGGGAACCACCAAGGCAAAGCCCCGATGTATTGCCGGAGATTGCCGGCGTCGGGGTCGTTCTTGGTGGTGATACGGCCCAGGAGGTTGTAGGTGTCGGTCCAGGTCGAGCCGCTGGCGGTGGTGGTGTTCTGGTTGCCGTGGCCGTCGAAGCCATAGGTGGTGGCCTGAGTGGATCCGCCCGTGACCGACCAGATGCCGGTGAAGGTGTTGCCGGGGGTCTGCAGGGTGGGCGCGCTGGTGTATTCGTCGAGTTCGCTGGTGCGGCCCAGCGGGTCGGTGACCGTGGCCTTGGTGATCCCGCCGGTAGGGGCGATGACGGTGGCGCGGTCACCGTTGTAGACGGTGGTGGTGCTCTGGCCGGTGACAGGGGCCCCGTCGTTCTCGGACTGGTCGACCACCTGCAGCGACGGACTGCGTCTGTGGTACAGCGACACCGGGTTCCCGGCCCCCGGCGCCGACCAGTGGTTGCTCAACCAGGCCTCGCACGGCGCGGACACCGCCAACAGCAACCCCGCCACCCTTGCCGGAGGCGTGACCTACACCGCCAACCACGCCTCAACGGCCAACGCGGCCACCGCCTTCGACGGCACCACCGGCATCGAAACGGCCACCGGCCCCGCGGTCATCTCCACCGCCAGCTACACCGTCTCCGCCTGGGTGAAGATCAACAACCTCGACAGCGACCAGATGGCGCTCGGCCAAGGCACCGTCAACCACCAGTCCTTCTACCTCGGCTATACCACCGGCAGTAACGGCTGGGTCTTCCAGACCACCACCAGCGACGGAGCCACCACCACCTTCCCCACGGCCAGCGCCCTGGCGACGGCCGGTACCTGGACCCAACTCACCGGCGTCTACGACTCCACCACCGGCACCATGACCCTCTACGTCAACGGAGTCGCCGCCGCCGACACCGGGACCAACACCACACCCCAGTACAACGCCGCCGGTCCCCTTACCGTCGGGGCCGTCGCAGCCGTCGGCTCCCGCGCCCCCTACGAGTACTTCAACGGCGACATCAGCGACGTCCGCGCGTACACCGGTGCTCTCACCGCCGACCAGGTCCACGTCCTCTACGGCAGTTCCTGACCACGCACGTCACACCCAGGGCCCCACGGCGAGCGCAGTGCTGTGCGGCCCACGCCTTCGCCCGGCCCCGTGACCAGGGCGGACCCCTCGTCCTTCCGCGGTTCGTCCGTGGGGGAGCCCGCCTCTCGTCATACTTCCCGTATGCAGGGCGAGCCGTCGAAGAGGCCCGGCGACGGCTCGGCGAACGGGGCATCGTCGAGACGGGACTCGGGTGGATCGACGCCCAGGGTTCAGGTCGGCCGCGGAGTGCGGTGTGGAGGTCGGAGCCGCGTCCGAACGGCCGGGGGCGCAGCATGGCTGCTGGGCCGGCACTCGAACGGGCTTGTTCCGGTGAGCTGCTGAGGGAGCGTCATCTCGGTTGGAGGCGCGTGTTCTTGCATATGAAAAAACGTTGCGCGAGAGGGTGTGTGATTCTGATCACGACACTCGGCGGGCGATCCAGCCTGCGCGGCGGGAACTTTTCGTCGGGGCGATCCGCTCGGGGGTGTGTCGCCACTCTCCGGGGTGGCATTCTGGGGCGCCGTCGTCTTTCGATATCGCCCCGGAAGGCGGCGAACGACCGGCGATTGCCAGGCGTGAGAGCGATATGGCTGTCGATTCATTCGAGATGCCGAAGAGCTACCCGCTGGTCACTTGTGTTCGGGTGAGGTGATTGATGCGGTTTCGGATCAACTGCGGTCGCGCTGCGTGTGGTTGACCCCTGTCCTTGCCCCCCGAGCGGGGTAAAGTACGAACTCCTTACCGGATCTCTCGACCCGATCGTTCCGGCTGTACGCACCGCGTTCCGCCGGGACCGCTCCGCACGACATAGGGGTGTGGGGTGTCATCGAGAGAGAAGGAAGGGCACTGTGGCATCGAAGGAGAAGGATGGCCCTGGTGGCGAGAAGTCCGGTTGTATCGGATTTCTGGTTGCTCTCGCGGGCCTGATCTCCGCAGTAGCCGCATTGCTGTCGGCGTTGCACCACTGAGTGCGGGCGGCCCCGGAAAACCGACGGCCCTGCGCCAAGCAGGCCCGGCCAGATTCAAGTTGGCCGGGACCGCCTGACGGCGACAAGCAAGCGAGGAAACCCGGACTGGAGGCCACCAGCTCCGGGTTTCCTCGTTCCTGCTCTTCCTGCATCGCGTTTTGTGACAACTGGTGAGCTTCATGCGAGTGGCTCGCCCGCAACACTTTGTGTGTGCGCGTCGTCACCAACACAACGTACGGCTTCAAGCGGCGATTTGCAACGCCGGAACGCGAATCACTCCAGGTCAGAGCCCCTTTCCCCGACAGTGGGGCTAGCAATGACACTCCCTCTGACCTGCCGCGATGGTCACCCGAACGGGTGAAAGTAAGGATTTACCGCGACGGAGCGGCGGCATCGGAATCCGTCTCGCTCTCAACATGCGGACTTCGCTTACCTGCGTCTGGCAAGGAAGGGCGCATCACACTAGGTAGTCGTTTGCAGAATTCGCTTTTGCGAATCTGCGAAGTTGCCTGATACGCGGGCCCGCAAGCCGGGTTCCCGGACCGCTTCGAGCCCCGGCCCGTCAGCTCGGCAGCCGGACGTTCTCCGGCGCACCGCCGCACGCGATCGGACCGGCGGTGACGTCCGCGGCGGAGCCGGCGCCGTGCTCACCTCGCCCCGAACAGCTCCTCCAGCATTGCCATGCCCCCTGCGGCGGTGCGGACTTCCAGGTGGAGGGCGGCGCCGGTGAGGTGGAGGGTGAAGTCGAGGAAGGGGCAGCAGTGTTGTTCGGCGGCGGCGAGGGCGGCGACGGCCGCGGCGCGGGCGGTGGGGAGGGAGAGGCGGAGGCCGTCGGGGAGCGAGGAGCGGGCGGCGCCGGCGAGGGCGGTGCGCCACCGGGCGGTGCGGTCGCGCAGGCCGTCCGGCGAGAGGGAGCAGGCGACGGGCGCGGTCTGCGCCAGGGCTCGGTGTCCGGCGGTGCGGTGGGTGAGGGCAGGCCGCAGGAGGGGCCGCAGGGGCCGGCGCGGTCCGGGAGCGCGTCGAAGTGGGCGAGTGCGGCCCGCAAAGAGGCGGCGAAGGCCCGCAGTTCGGCGGCGCGGCGTTCGGCCTCGGCGAGCCGGGCGGCGATCCGGGGGCGCGCGTCGGCCTTGACGTCCGCGCAGGCGCCCGACTCCCAGACCGTGAGCAGTGCGCCGATCTCCTCCAGCGGCAGGCCGAGGTGTTTCGCCGTGCCGATGAACGCCAGCCGCCGCACCGCGTCCTCGTCGTAGATGCGATAACCGGACGGGTTGCGGGCGGCGGGGAGCAGGCCGGCGCTCTCGTAGAAGCGCAGCGTGGTGGCCGGTACGCCGGAGCGTTCGGCGAGCTGGGAGATCCGCATGGTGCGCACCCGTGCGACGGTAGGCCCTCGACCCGACGCGAAGGTCAACCGCCGGCGCGCGCCTGCCGCCGGGACGCGCAGTCGTAGAGCGTCGGGACCCCGGGGACCGGCGAGCAGGCGGCGGTCACCCAGGAGGAGATCCGGGCGGTCGGCGCCGGGGCCGTCGGGCCGCTGAAGGCGCGGAAGCCGCGCGGCGGGGCCAGCAGGACGTACCGCAGCCGGCCGGTGCGGGTCAGCCGCTGGAAGGCGCCGAGGGTGGGGAACGGCACGCGGCCGCTGAAGCCGCCGAGCGGGAGCACCCGGACGCCGGAGGAGAGGATGTACGGGGACGCGGCGGTCCAACTCGTGGCGGCGAAGGCGTAGTCGGCCGGCCCCTGGTGCGCGCGGGCGTAGGCCAGCAGCCGTCGCTGAGCCGGCGTCAGGGTGCCGGAGCCGGCGCCTCCGAAGGGCGCGCGCGATCGTGGTGTACCACCCCAGTGCGCCCCTGGGCTCCCCTGCGCGCCGAACGCGCCGGCGTTGCGCCCGGTGCGGCCCGGGACGGTCGGGCCGACGGCGCCCATGCCGCCCATGCCGCCGTGCGACGCGGGCGCGAAGACCTGCGCGGCCCAGGCGCTCGGCGCGAGCAGCGTCGCGGCCAGGGCGGTGACCAGCCCGGCCACCGCGACCCGGCGGCCCCGGCCGCGCATCGCCAGCAACGTGACCCCGGCCGCGCCCAGGCCGAGCACCAGCGGGCCCAGCCAGGGCGCGAAGGAGGTGAACCGGGAGCAGATGTACGCGCCCCACGCCACCGTCGCGCCGAACGCCGCCGGCAGTGCCCACGCGCGCCGGCCGCCCGCCCGGTACGCCCGCCACATCAGCGCGGTCCCGCCGCCGGTCAGCGCCGCCAGCGGTACCGCCACCACGCCCATGTAGTACGTGTGGCCGCCGACGCTGCCCGCGCTGAAGACCAGGAAGTAGGTGGCCAGCCAGACCCCCCAGAGCACGAAGCCGGCCCGCAGCCGGTCGGTGCGCGGCCGGCGCCGCCGCCACAGCAGGCCGCACGCGGCGGCGATCGCGGCGAACGGGTACAGCCAGCCGGTCTGCGACGCCAGCGGCATGCCGAACATCTTCGACCAGCCGTTCTGCGCCCGGAAGCCCCCGGCGAAGCCGTCCGCGCGGCCGGCCCCGACCGCGTCCGCCGCGCTGCCCCGCGCGCCCCCCCGCGCCCCGGCGCCGCCCGCGCCGCCCCCGCGCTCGCCGGAACGGCCCCCGCCCCCGCCGGACCCCGGCGCGTACGAGCCCGCGCTCGCCGAAGCCGTCGCGCCCGTTCCGGCGGGCCGGCCGTGGCCGCCGCCCTGCGTCGCGCTGACGCTGCCCGTCGAGGCGGCCGAGATGCCGAGCGAGGCGAAGCGGTTCAGGAAGTTGTAGCCGACGACCATGCTGAACGCGGAGTTGTTCGTCGTGCCGTCGATGTACGGGCGGTCGTGCGCCGGGGTGAGCGTCGCCGCCAGCACCCAGGACGCCGAGACGGCCAGCGTCACCAGGCCGGCCAGCGCCAGCCGGCCGCACCGCCGGCGGCGCGGGCCCGGCGCCGCCAGCAGATAGGCCAGGGCCAGCGCGGGCAGCACCGCCCACGCCTCCAGCATCTTCGCCTGGAAGCCGGCGCCGACCCACACCCCGGCCGCCAGCAGCGGCCGGAGCCGGCCCGTCTCGGCCGCCCGCCCCACCGCGTCCGCCGCCAGCAGCACGCACAGGGTGAACGCCGGATCCTCCACCGCCGTGCGGAACAGCCCGGCCGCGACCGGCGTCACCAGGAACGCCGCGCACGCGACCAGCGCCGCGTTCGGGCCCGCCCAGCGCCGTACCACCCGGAAGAGCACCGGCACGGCGGCCACGCCCTCCAGTACCTGGGGGAGCGTCAGCGCCCACGGGTGGAACCCGAGGATGCGCGCGGAAATCGCCTGCGGCCACAGGAAGCCCGGCAATTTGTCGAGCGTGATGGAATTCCCCGGATCGAACGAGCCGAAGAAGAACGCCCGCCAACTCTCCGTCATACTCCGCACGGCGTCGGCGTAGAACATGTGGAACTGGCTGTGCCCGATGCCCCACCCGTACACCACGACTGCCGTGCCGCAGAGCGCGAGCAGTGCTGGCCTGGCATATACCGGCTGGTCAGCGGGTGATCTCCAGGGTGCGCGGAGGGTGGCGCGGTGCGGGACGACCGGGGGCAGAACCGTGGTGGCCATGCACAGCAGTCTTCGGCACGCATCGGAGCGGAACGCGCCGGAAAGCACCGTCCGCCGGTTATTTGAAGGCTTTTCTCATCGGAGAAACAGAGTTCTTTCAGATCTCCGTCGGATATTCGGCCGCCGAAACGAATGCGTTTTCGGAAGGCGAATGGGTGAGCAGCCGGGATCGCTCCCCGTGCCGGCCCCTCACGCCCCGGTGATCTCCCGCAGCGCCTGGCCGATCGGCGTCGGACCGGACGTCAGCTCCAGCGTGCGGCCGGCCGTCGCCGGGGTGTCGAGCAGGCCGAGCAGCACCGCGGCCACGTCGGCGCGCGGGACCTGGCCGCGACCGGTGTGCTCGGCGAGCGAGACCGCGCCGGTGCCGGGGTCGTCGGTCAGCCGGCCGGGCCGCAGCACGGTCCACCGCAGCGCGGTCCGGGCGCGCACGTTCTCGTCGGCGGTCCGCTTGGCCCGCAGGTACTCGGCGAAGACCGGATCGGTGCCGGCCGGCGGCTCGCGGTCGGCGCCCATCGAGGAGACGATCACGTACCGCCGCACGCCGGCCGCCTCGGCCGCGTCGGCGAACAGCACGGCCGCCGCGTGGTCCACCGAATGCTTGCGCTCGGCGCCGCTGCCCGGGCCGGCGCCCGCCGCGAACACCACCGCGTCCGCCCCGGCGAGCCGCTCGGCGACCTCCTCGACCGACGCCGACTCCAGGTCGCACACGACGGGCTCGGCGCCGCGGATCCGCAGGTCGTCCGCCTGTCCGGGGTTCCGGATCAGCCCCTCCACCCGGTCGCCGCGCGCGGCCAGCAACTCCTCAAGCCGCTGCGCGATCTGTCCGTGTCCACCAGCGATCACTGTCCGCATGTCCCGACCGTAACGCCGCCCCGACCCGCCCGCAGCCCCGACCCACCGGCCCCGGCCGGCCCGGCGGTGACCCGGCCCCGCGCACGAACGGCCCGCGCCCTCCTGACCGCGGCCCACTGCGGAGCCACCGCGGCCTGCCGCCGAGCCACCGCGGCCTACTGCGGGGCCGCCCCGCCGTTGCGGGACTGCCGGGGCAGGTCGAGCGCCGCGGTCGTCTCGCAGTCGGCGTACTCGCGCACCGCGCTGGTGCGCGAGACCACCCGCCCGCGGTGCACCACGATGCGGCTGTACGCCAGCGACAGCACGCCGTCCACGTCGTGGCCGCGCACCGCCAGCAACTCGGCCGGGAAGCCCGCCTCGACGCGCACCTCCGGCAGGTCGAGGACCGCGCGGGCCCGGCCGGCCACCGCGTCGTACGCGGTCCGGGCGCAGCACTCGCCGTAGGAGGCCAGCAGGAACGCCGCCTCCAGCGGATCGCCGCGGCCGACCGGGTTGGCCGCGTCGCGCAGCGCGCCGCTGCCGGCCGCGACCCGCACGCCGGCGGCGCGCAGCGCGCGGAAGACACCGTGGCCGTGGCCGGTGCGGCTGCCCGGCGCTCCGCAGCCGCCCTGCGGCAGGCAGACCACCGAGGCGCCGGCCGCGGCGAGTTGGCCGGCCGCGCGGCGCAGCGCCTCCGGGCGCAGCACGGCCAGGCCGGCGCAGCCCGACAGGGTCACCCCGGGCCGCAGGCCGCCGGCCATGGCCGCCAGCCGGGCGAGCCGGGCCGGTTCTGCGGCGTCGGTGTGCAGATCGACCGGGCAGCCGAACTCGCCGGCCACCCCGAGCGCCGCCTCCGCGTAGCCGGTCGGGTCCGGATCGAGGTCGGGGCAGCCGCCGACCACGTCGGCGCCCATCTTGACCGCCTCGCGCAGCATCGCCAGCCCGTCGCCGCCGGCCGCGCCGGTCAGCAGCCGGGGCATCGCGACCGCGGTCAGCTCCACCAGCCCGCGCAGCGAGCGCCGCGCCTTCAACACCGCCTCCAGCGCGCCGAGCCCCTGCACGTCGCCGATCCGCACGTGGGTGCGCAACGCGGTGACGCCGTGGCCGAGTTGGAGCAGCGCGGCCTCGGTGACCCGGCGCTGCACGTCGGCGGCGGCCTCGCTGGGCGGTCCGGACGGGTCGGCGGTCAGCGCGGTGTCGAGGTGGGCGTGCGGTTCGGCGGGGGCCGGGAAGAGCAGGTATCCGGACAGGTCGACGCGGGTCCCGGCGGCGCCGGTCTCCTCGTCGGGGCGGGGCGGGCCGAGGCTGCCGGCGGTGCCCACCGCCTCGATGCGGCCGCCGCCGAGGCGGACGTCCACCACGCGGCCGTCGTCGAGCCGGGCTCCGGTGAGCAGGAGTGCGGGGGCCGGGCCCGGTTCACCGCCCCGGTCGTCGGGCCGGCCCGGCTGCTGAGGCTGCGGGGGGACACTCTCGGTCACGCTGCACGAGCCTAGGGCGCCGCACCCGGCCGGTCGCGCAGGAAGGCAATAGTCGTACCGGAGCGGTCGGTTGACCTGGCGTTCCGCGGCTCGCGGCCGGTGCGGCCGGGCACCAGGGACCGCCGCCCGAGGGGGAGTTGTGCCACGCCTGTGCGGGGCCGATTTGGATTTCCCGTATGGCGGCGGAGCGTGTAATGTCTTCCTCGCTCGCCCCAATAGCTCAGTCGGTAGAGCGTCTCCATGGTAAGGAGAAGGTCTACGGTTCGATTCCGTATTGGGGCTCAGGTGGGACGGGAACCTCGTTATTCGTAACGGGGTTCTCCCTCATCAAGGCGGTGTAGCTCAGTCGGTAGAGCAAGCGGCTCATAATCGCTGTGTCACCGGTTCAAGTCCGGTCACCGCTACTCTGTGTAGCCGATTGTGGGATCGGTCCTTCGGTCGGCTACTCTTGCTGCGTTCATCCCGTCTGTCCGTCAAGGAGCACTCACGTGGCTGCCACCGACGTCCGCCCGAAGATCACGCTGGCCTGCGTGGAGTGCAAGGAGCGGAACTACATCACCAAGAAGAACCGGCGCAACGACCCGGATCGTCTGGAGATGAAGAAGCACTGCCCCCGCTGCAACGCGCACACCGCGCACCGCGAGACCCGTTGACCGGGTCTCCGCGCTGACCAACGCTTCCAAGGCCGTCCCCGTCCGCGGGGGCGGCCTTGGCTGTTTTCCGCTGCCGAAAACCGGAGGTGCCGATGCCGCTCGATCCGTCCTTCGTCGGGCGTACCTACCCGCCCACCGCCCCCTACGAGGTGGGCCGGGAGAAGATCCGCGAGTTCGCCGAGGCGGTCGGTGACGCCAACCCGGCGTACACCGACCGGGACGCGGCCCGGGCGCTCGGCCACCCGGACGTGATCGCGCCGCCCACCTTCCCGTTCGCGCTGACCTACCAGGCGGCCGGCCAGGTCGTCGAGGACCCGGAGCTCGGCCTGGACTTCAGCCGGGTGGTGCACGGCGACCAGAAGTTCAGCTACACCCGGCCGGTGGTGGCCGGCGACCGGCTCGCGGTGACGGTGTCCATCGACGCGATCAAGTCGCTGGCCGGCAACGACGTGATGACGGTGCGCGGCGAGGTCCACGACGCGGCCGGCGAGCACGTGGTCACCTCGCTGATGATGCTCGTGGCCCGCGCCCCCGAGGAGGGATGACCATGGCCGCCAAGTTGACGTACGACGAGGTCGAGGTCGGCACCGAACTGCCGTCCGGGAGCTTCCCGGTGACCCGCGCCACGCTGGTCCGCTACGCCGGCGCCTCCGGGGACTTCAACCCGATCCACTGGAACGAGCGGTTCGCCAGGGAGGTCGGGCTGCCGGACGTGATCGCGCACGGCATGTTCACCATGGCCGCCGCGGTCCGCGTGCTGACCGACTGGGCCGGCGACCCGGCCGCGGTCGTCGACTACGGCGTCCGCTTCACCAAGCCGGTGGTCGTCCCCGACGACGACAAGGGCGCGGTCATCGAGGTCGCCGCCAAGGTCGCCGCCAAGCTCGACGACGCCGCCCGCACGGTCCGGGTCGACCTGACCGTCACCTCGGCCGGCCAGAAGGTGCTCGGCCAGTCCCGGGCCGTCGTCCGCCTCGCCTGACCCGCGCGTCCCGGCGGTGGCGGTCGTCCCCCCACCGCCGGCCGGCCCCCGAGAGGCGTCGGTTGACAGCTTAGTTAGTGAGTAATAACTTAGTACGCATGGCGACCAAGGGACCGAGGATGTCGGCCGAGGAGCGGCGCGAGAGCGTCGTCCGGGCGGCGTACGCGGAATTCGCCCGGACCGGGTACCACGGCACGTCCACCGAGACGATCGCCCGGCGGGTCGGGGTGTCGCAGCCGTACCTGTTCCGGCTCTTCCCCGGCAAGCAGGCGCTCTTCCGGGCCGCCGCGGACCGCTGCTTCGAGGTGACGCTCGGCACCTTCGAGAAGGCGTCCGAGGGCCTGCACGGCCAGGAGGCGCTGGACGCGATGGGGGAGAGCTACTCCAACCTCATCCTGGACCGCGACACCCTGCTGATGCAGCTGCAGCTCTACGTGGCCGCCGCGTCCGCGCAGGACGAGGAGCTGTCCGCGTCCATCCGGCGGCGCTGGAGCGCGATGTGGGACTTCGTGCGGGCCCGCAGCGGCGCGGACGACGAGGAGCTGGCCGCCTTCTTCGGCACCGGCATGCTGATCAACACGCTGCTCGCGCTGGGCATCCCGTCCGACGACCGCTGCTGGGACGGGCTCGACGGCGCCTGCAAGACCGCCGCCGAACGCCTGGCCACGCTGCGCGAGTGACCCGGCCGCGGGCGCGGTGGTACCGGAGACCTCCCGCTTCGCCTCGGAGCGGGCACCCGTCTGTCGACGAAATTTAGTGACCGATAACTAACACAGGGGACGTCATGGAGATACCCGAGTCCACATCCTCCGCCGAGCCGCCACAGGGCCGCTCGAGCCTGTTCTGGGCGCTGCTGGTCACCAGCGTCGCCGGCTTCATGGCCTCGCTGGACAACCTGGTGGTCACCACCGCGCTGCCGTCCATCCGCCGCAACCTCGGCGGCGGGCTGTCGGACCTGGAGTGGACCGTCAGCGCCTACACCCTCACCTTCGCCGTGCTGCTGATGTTCGGCGCGGCGCTCGGCGACCGCTTCGGCCGCCGCCGGCTCTTCCTGGTCGGCCTGACGGTCTTCACCGGCGCGTCCGCCGCCGCCGCGCTGTCCAGCGGCATCGACCAGCTCATCGCGGCCCGCGCCGTGCAGGGCCTCGGCGCGGCGATCATGATGCCGCTCACCCTGACCCTGCTGTCCGCCGCGGTCTCGCCGGCCCGGCGCGGCATGGCGTTCGGCATCTGGAGCGCGGTCAACGGACTCGCCGTCGCCAGCGGGCCGCTCATCGGCGGCACGCTGACCGAACACTTCTCCTGGCACTGGATCTTCTGGCTGAACGTGCCGCTCGGCGTCGCGCTCATGCCGTTCGCCCGGCTGCGGCTCAACGAGTCGCGCGGCCCCAACCCGCGCATCGACATCCCCGGCACCGCGCTGGTCAGCGGCGGCCTGTTCGGCATCGTCTACGCCCTGGTCCGCGGCAACGACGACGGCTGGAGCAGCACCACCATCCTCGCCTCGCTGATCGGCGGCGGCGTGCTGCTCGTCGGCTTCGTCCTGTACGAACTGCGGGCGGCCACCCCGATGCTGCCGATGCGGCTGTTCCGCAACCGCGCGTTCAGCGCGATCAACGCGGCCAGCCTGCTGATGTTCCTCGGCATGTTCGGCTCGGTCTTCCTGCTCAGCCAGTTCCTGCAGGGCGTCCAGGGCTACACGCCGATCGAGGCGGGCGTGCGGATGCTGCCGTGGACCGCGATGCCGATGGTCGTCGCGCCGATCGCCGGCGTGCTGTCCGACCGCGTCGGCGGCCGGCCGGTCATCGCCACCGGGCTGGCCCTGCAGGCGGTCGGGCTCGGCTACTTCGCGGTGATCCTCGCCGTCCACGTCTCCTACGCCACGATGGTCCCGGCGCTCGTCATCAGCGGCATCGGCATGGCGATGTACTTCGCGCCGGCCTCCAACGTCGTGATGGGCAGCGTCCGCCCCGAGGAGCAGGGCATCGCCTCCGGCGCGAACAACGCCATGCGGGAGGTGGGCGGCGCGTTCGGCGTGGCCGTGCTCGCCTCGGTCTTCTCGGCCAACGGCGGCTACGCCTCCGCCCAGTCGTTCGTCGACGGCCTCGCCCCGGCGCTGTGGACCGGCGCCGGCGCGGTCGCGGCCGGTGCGGTCGCCGCCGCGCTGCTGCCCAGGCTGCGCAAGACCGCCGACGCGCCGCACGAGGAGCCGGCCGCCCGGGTCGGCGTTCCCGCCTAGGGCGTGTCCTGCCGTTCCGCGGCGGGCGGGCGGCCGGGAATCCGGGCCGGGGCGGGTCACGGGGCCGCCCCGGCCCGGGCACGTAGGCTGTGCACGTGCTCGTAGAAGACAACGTCCCGCTCGCGCCGTACACCACGTTCCGCCTCGGCGGCCCGGCCGCGCGCCTGGTCACGGCGCTCACCGACGAGGACGTGGTGACCGCCGTCCGGGAGGCCGACGCGGCGGGCGAGCCGCTGCTCGTGGTCGGCGGCGGGAGCAACCTGGTCGTGGCGGACCACGGCTTCGCCGGCACCGCGCTGCGGATCGCCACCCGCGGCTTCGCGCTGGACGGCACCGAGCTGGAGCTGGCGGCCGGCGAGGTGTGGACGGACGCGGTCGCGCGCACGGTGGAGGCCGGGCTGGCCGGCATCGAGTGCCTGGCCGGGATCCCCGGCTCGGCCGGCGCCACCCCGATCCAGAACGTCGGCGCCTACGGCCAGGAGGTCGCCGCCACCGTCACCGGCGTGACGGCCTACGACCGGCGGTCCGGCGAGACCGTGGCGCTGACCGCCGCGGAGTGCCGCTTCGGCTACCGCGACAGCCTCTTCAAGCGCGATCCGGAGCACTACGTGATCCTGCGGGTGCGCTACCGGCTGGAGGACGCCGGCGGCCGGTCCGCGCCGGTGAAGTACGCCGAGGTGGCCAAGGCGCTCGGCGTCGCCGAGGGGGAGCGCGCGCCGCTGGCCCACGCCCGGGACACCGTGCTGCGGCTGCGGGCCGGCAAGGGCATGGTGCTCGACCCGGCCGACCACGACTCGTGGTCCGCCGGCTCGTTCTTCACCAACCCGGTGCTGGACGCCGACGCCTACGCCGCCTTCACCGCGCGGGCCGCCGAGCGGCTCGGCGCCGGGATCCAGGTGCCCGGCTGGCCGGACGCAGACGGCCGGGTCAAGCTCTCGGCGGCCTGGCTCATCGACCGGGCCGGCTTCACCAAGGGGTACGGCAGCGGCCCGGCCCGCATCTCCACCAAGCACACCCTCGCCCTCACCAACCGCGGCGCCGCCAAGACCGAGGATCTGCTGGCGCTCGCCCGCGAGGTGCGCGACGGGGTGTCCGAGGCGTTCGGCGTGACGCTGGTCAACGAGCCGATCATGGTCGGCACCGCCCTGTAGTCACCGCCCGGCGGTCACTCCTCGGCCGCCAGCCAGGCGTCGATCCCGGCCAGCAGCCGCTGCCGCACGTCCTGCGGGGCGCGCGAGCCGCGGACCGACTGGCGGGCGAGTTCGGCCAGTTCGGCGTCGTCGAAGCCGTGCGCCTCCCGGGCGATGGTGTACTGCGCGGCCAGCCGGGAGCCGAACAGCAGCGGGTCGTCGGCGCCCAGCGCCATCGGCACCCCGGCCTCGAACAGCGTGCGCAGCGGCACGTCCTCCGGCTTCTCGTAGACACCGAGCGCGACGTTGGAGGCCGGGCACACCTCGCAGGTCACCTGCCGCTCGGCGAGCCGGGCCAGCAGCCGCGGGTCCTCGGCGGCCCGCACGCCGTGGCCGACCCGGCCGGCGTGCAGGTCGTCCAGGCAGTCGCGGACGCTGTGCGGCCCGGCGAGTTCGCCGCCGTGCGGCGCGGCGAGCAGGCCGCCGTCCCGGGCGATGGCGAAGGCCCGGTCGAAGTCCCGGGCCAGACCGCGCCGTTCGTCGTTGGACAGCCCGAAGCCCACCACGCCCCGGTCGGCGAACCGGACCGCGAGCCTGGCCAGGGTGCGGGCCTCCAGCGGGTGCTTCATCCGGTTCGCGGCGACCAGCACCGCGATCCCGACGCCGGTCTCGCGCGAGGCGGTCCGCACGGCGTCCAGGATGATCTCCAGCGTCGGGGTCAGGCCGCCGAGCCGGGGGGCGTACGAGGTCGGGTCCACCTGGATCTCCAGCCAGCCGGAGCCGTCCCGCACCTCCTCCTCGGCCGCCTCGCGCACCAGCCGCTGGATGTCCTCCGGAGTGCGCAGCACCGAGCGGGCGATGTCGTAGAGCCGCTGGAAGCGGAACCAGCCGCGCTCGTCGGTGGCCCGCAGCTTCGGCGGCTCGTCGGAGGTCAGCGCCTCCGGGAGGTGCACCCCGTGCCGGTCGGCGAGATCGAACAGGGTCGAGGGCCGCATCGAGCCGGTGAAGTGCAGGTGGAGGTGGGCCTTGGGAAGCAGGGTGACATCGCGCGCCATCCCAAGATCCTGCTATACGCGAGCCCCCGACCGGAACCGCTTTGCGGAAAGCGGTCACCGGACGGGGGCTTGCCCGGACACCCGAGCGATATCGATCGGATGCCGCGGGTCAGTCGCGGGCCTCGGCCAGCAGCTTCTGCAGCCGCGAGACGCCCTCGACCAGGTCCTCGTCACCGAGGGCGTACGACAGCCGCAGGTATCCGGGGGTGCCGAACGCCTCGCCCGGGACCACGGCCACCTCGGCCTCGTCCAGCACGAGCGCGGCCAGCTCCACGGAGGTCTGCGGGCGCTTGCCGCGGAGCTCCTTGCCCAGCAGCCCCTTGACCGACGGGTACGCGTAGAACGCGCCCTCCGGCTCCGGGCACACCACGCCGTCGATCTCGTTGAGCATCCGCACGATGGTCTGCCGCCGGCGGTCGAAGGCGGTGCGCATCTCGGCCACCGCCGCCAGGTCGCCGCCGACCGCGGCGAGCGCGGCGGCCTGGGCGACGTTCGAGACGTTGGACGTGGCGTGCGACTGCAGGTTGGTCGCCGCCTTGACGACGTCCTTCGGGCCGATCAGCCAGCCGACCCGCCAGCCGGTCATGGCGTAGGTCTTCGCCACGCCGTTGACCACGACGCACTTGTCGGCCAGCTCCGGCACCGCGACCGGCAGCGACGTGAAGGTGGCGTCGCCGTAGACCAGGTGCTCGTAGATCTCGTCGGTCAGCACCCACAGGCCGCGGTCGGCGGCCCAGCGGCCGATCTCCACCACCTGCTCGCGGCTGTAGACCGCGCCGGTGGGGTTGGAGGGCGAGACGAACAGCAGCACCTTGGTGTGCTCGGTGACCGCCGCCTCCAACTGCTCGACGGAGACCCGGTAGCCGGTCGTCTCGTCGGCGACGACCGGGACCGGCACGCCGCCGGCCAGCCGGATGGACTCGGGGTAGGTGGTCCAGTACGGCGCCGGGACGATCACCTCGTCGCCCGGGTCGAGCAGCGCGGCGAAGGCCTGGTAGATCGCCTGCTTGCCGCCGTTGGTGACCAGGACCTGCGCGGGCTCCACCTGGTAGCCGGAGTCGCGCAGCGTCTTGTCGGCGATGGCCTGCTTGAGCTCCGGCAGGCCGCCGGCCGGGGTGTAGCGGTGGAATCGCGGCTCGCGGCAGGCGGCCGCCGCGGCCTCGACGATGTAGTCGGGAGTGGGGAAGTCCGGCTCGCCGGCGCCGAAGCCGATGACCGGGCGGCCGGCGGCCTTGAGGGCCTTGGCCTTGGCGTCCACGGCCAGCGTCGCGGACTCGGAGATCGAGCCGATACGGGCCGAGACCCGTCGGTCGGTGGGTGACGTAACGGGGGGAGTAGCTGCGGTCATGACCGCCATCGTCGCAGACCGGCCGCCGGGACCGGAAAACCCGGGCGCGCGGCGCGCCCGGCCGGACGATCCGCTCGGGCCGCCGTCAAGCGGGCCGAACCGGCCAACTGGGCCTGCGCCGCCCCCTGATGCGACATGTACCGCAGTTCACGTTCGACGAGTGGGCCATCAACCCGTACACTCAACCCTCGTGGTCCTCGGCGAGGCGTTCCGTGCTGCGCACTCTGTGCGTTGACGCGGATGCGCTACGTTTAGAGGGTTGCAAAGGGTCGTAGCTCAATTGGTAGAGCACTGGTCTCCAAAACCAGCGGTTGGGGGTTCAAGTCCCTCCGGCCCTGCGAAGCGCGTTCGTCAGCGGAACGTGTCAGCGCGTACGTTTGTCAGGTAAGTGCATCGTCGTACCGCCGGGCCGGCACGGCTGGCCCCGACCGGATTCAGGTGAGGACGAGTGACGGAAGCCCTGGGCTCCACCGCGACGCCTGAAAGTGGTCGGCCGGAGGACGAGACCGAAGAATTCCTCGACGACGCCAAGTCGAAGAAGAAGCGCGGCGGCAAGCGCGGCAAGAAGGGCCCCTTCGCCAGGATGGGCCTGTTCTACCGGCAGATCGTCGCCGAGCTGCGCAAGGTCGTCTGGCCCAGCCGCAGCGACCTTCTCTCGTACACCTCCGTGGTGATCGTCTTCGTCGCCGTCATGATCGGTATCGTGACCGTGGTCGACTACGGGTTCACCGCCCTGGTCAAGTACGTCTTCGGCTGAGGATGCCGCGGAGGGCGCCGGAGCGGCGCCCGTTCGCCTGTTCCACCCTTTGAAAGAGTCAGGAAGAAGCAGCCATCGTGTCCGACCCGAACCTGTACGACGCCGACCAGCCCGCCGAGGCCGAAACGGCCGAAGAGGCTGCGGCAACGGCCGCCACGGCCGAGGTCCCGGGCGATGACACCGGCGCCGAGTCGGTCGCGACCGCCGAGTCGGACGAGGCAGCCGAGCCCGAGCAGGCCGCCGACGAGGCCGAGAGCGGCGAAGAGGCCGAGGCCGGCGAGGGCGCGGAGGACGAAGCCGAGGAGTCCGCGGCCGACGAGCCCGCGGTGGACCCGGTGGCCGCGTTCCGCGAGGAGCTGCGCACCCTGCCCGGCGAGTGGTACGTCATCCACACCTACGCCGGCTACGAGAACCGCGTGAAGGCCAACCTGGAGCAGCGCGCCGTCTCGCTCAACGTCGAGGACTACATCTACCAGGCCGAGGTGCCGCAGGAAGAGGTCGTCCAGATCAAGAACGGCGACCGCCGCACCGTCCGGCAGAACAAGCTCCCCGGCTACGTGCTGGTGCGCATGGACCTGACGAACGAGTCCTGGGGCGTGGTGCGCAACACCCCCGGCGTCACCGGCTTCGTCGGCAACGCGTACGACCCCTATCCGCTGACCCTGGACGAGATCGTCAAGATGCTCGCTCCGGAGGCCGAGGAGCAGGCGGCCGGCGCGGCCGAGGGCGGCGGCACCGCGACCAAGAAGAAGGTCGAGGTCCAGGTGCTGGACTTCGAGGTCGGCGACTCGGTCACCGTCACCGACGGCCCGTTCGCCACCCTGCAGGCGACGATCAACGAGATCAACGCCGACTCCAAGAAGGTCAAGGGCCTGGTGGAGATCTTCGGCCGGGAGACCCCGGTCGAGCTGTCCTTCGACCAGATCCAGAAGAACTAGCCCGCCGCGCGGACCCGTTCCGCGCCACCCGCTTCCGACCAGGTCAGGCAGCCCCCGCGGGCGGTCTGACCTGCTCGGTTTCAAGCCGCGCCGTGATACCCGTTATCGTGGTGCGGTATGCCTGCCAGCAGGCATAGATCACTCTCGATTAGGACCCGGAGAGAGCATGCCTCCCAAGAAGAAGAAGGTCACGGGGCTTATCAAGCTCCAGATCAATGCCGGCGCCGCCAACCCGGCTCCGCCGGTCGGCCCGGCGCTGGGTCAGCACGGCGTCAACATCATGGAGTTCTGCAAGGCCTACAACGCCGCGACCGAGTCGCAGCGCGGCATGGTCGTGCCGGTGGAGATCACGGTCTACGAGGACCGCTCCTTCACCTTCGTCACCAAGACCCCGCCGGCCGCGAAGCTGATCCTCAAGGCCGCCGGTGTGGACAAGGGATCCGGCGAGCCGCACGTCAAGAAGGTCGCCAAGATCACCCGCGACCAGGTGCGCGAGATCGCGACCACCAAGATGCAGGACCTGAACGCCAACGACCTCGACGCCGCCGAGAAGATCATCGCCGGCACGGCCCGTTCCATGGGCGTCACAGTCGAGGGCTGACGCCCGAACTCGCCCCTCGCGCGGTCCGGCTCGCTCCTTCGGCGAGTGAGCGGGAAGACCGAGCGACAGGGATGAGGGCTGACGCCCGAACTCGCCCCTCGCGCGGTCCGGCTCGCTCCTTCGGCGAGTGAGCAGGAAGACCGAGCGACAGGTATGAGGGCTGACGTAGCCGGTTCCCCCGTGGGAGGGTCACGCGCTGACCCGGACCACGACTCCCACCACGCATTCCCAGGAGCAGCAGTGAAGCGCAGCAAGAACCTCCGCTCGGCGGAGGCCAAGATCGACCGGGAGCGCCTGTACGCCCCGCTCGAGGCGGTCCGCCTCGCCAAGGACACCTCGTCCACCACGAAGTTCGACGCGACCGTCGAGGTCGCCATGCGCCTGGGCGTCGACCCGCGCAAGGCCGACCAGATGGTCCGCGGCACCGTCAACCTTCCGCACGGCACCGGCAAGACCGCCCGGGTCCTGGTCTTCGCGACCGGTGACCGTGCTGCGGCCGCGGAGGCCGCGGGAGCCGACATCGTCGGCTCCGACGAACTGATCGACGAGGTGGCCAAGGGCCGGCTGGACTTCGACGCCGTCGTCGCCACCCCGGACCTGATGGGCAAGGTCGGCCGGCTGGGCCGGGTGCTCGGTCCGCGTGGCCTGATGCCGAACCCGAAGACCGGCACCGTGACGCCGGACGTGGCCAAGGCCGTGACCGACATCAAGGGCGGCAAGATCGAGTTCCGCGTCGACAAGCACTCGAACCTGCACTTCATCATCGGCAAGGCGTCGTTCGGTGAGGAGCAGCTGGTGGAGAACTACGCCGCCGCGCTCGAAGAGGTCCTGCGCCTCAAGCCGTCGGCCGCCAAGGGTCGTTACATCAAGAAGGCCGCCATCAGCACCACGATGGGCCCCGGCATTCCGCTCGACCCGAACCGCACCCGCAACCTCATGGTCGAGGAGGACCCGGCCGCGGTGTGAAGTCCGCGCGGTCCGCGTCCTGGCGATCTGATCTTGTTCTGATCGCTTGAACGATGTGTGTGAGCTGTGCGAAGGGGCCCGGAGTACCACTCCGGGCCCCTTCGTGTGCGTTAGCGTGCTTCGCGCAGGTTCTTCTAGGGGGAGGCACTTCATGATCGACGCACGGTTGCGCACGGTGGTGGCGGGGATCGCGGTGGTCGCGGCGCTGGGGACGCTGTCGGCCTGCGGCGGCCACGGCGGCGCCAAGGCCGCCGGCGGGGCGTCCAAGCCCGGCAACGCACCGGCCACCGACGTGCTCACCGAGCTGCGGCTGGTGGCCGGCAAGACCGGCCAGGCCGACTCGGCCAAGATCGACGGCACCACCTCGGTCAGCGGCGTCGACACCACGATGACCGGCGCCATCGACTGGTCGAACGGCATGACCGGGAACGTCGACATCAAGATGGGCGGCGGCCAGGCGTCCTCCGCGCTCAAGCAGATGGGCAGCGGCGGCGACTTCCAGGCCCGCTACCTGCCCGACGCCATGTACCTGGACATGGGCCCGGCCATCGCCAAGTCCGACGGCGGCAAGCCGTGGGTGAAGTACGACTTCGACACGCTGGCCAGTATGACCGGCGGCTCCGGTTCCGCGCTCAAGCAGGAGGTGCAGAACAGCAACCCGACCCTGACGGTCAAGATGCTGATCGCCTCCGGCGACGTGAAGTCGCTCGGCGCGGCGACGGTCCACGGCACCCGCACCACGCACTACGCCGGCGTGCTGGACGTCGACAAGATGCTCGGCGCGCAGCCCGGGATGGACCCGGCGAGCGCCAAGGCCATCAAGTCCCAGCTGCAGGCCCAGGGCATCACCTCCGACCACATCGACATCTGGGTGGACGGCAACGGGCTGCTGGTGAAGAAGGTCGAGACGTCGGCGATGAAGACCGGCACGCTCAACGCGACCGCCTACTACACCGATTACGGCGTGCAGGTCTCCGCGACGCCGCCGCCGGCCGCGCAGACGGTGGACGCCGCCAAGATGCTGGGCGCGCAGGGCTAGGGCTGGAGCTGATCCGTCGGCCCACGCGGTGGATTTGCCCCCGCGTGGGCCGCTCCCGTATCCTCCTGAAGAAGCCAAAGACCGCTGGTTGCTGCCATGCCTCACCTTGAGGCGGGGTGGCCGAAGGATCCGCTCAGGTGCGGACGGCCCGCGTAGGTGTTCTGAGGATGACTCCCGGATCTCCATTCGGTCGAGTCACGCCCCGTGCGCCTGCGCCGGGGCGTTTCGTTTGTCCCCAAGCCTCCTCCTTCGCATCCGCGCGGTCCGCAACCACCCGGAAGGAGGCCGAGGCTCAATGGCGAGGCCCGACAAGGCTGCCGCGGTTGCCGAGCTGACGGACAAGTTCCGTAGCTCCAACGCCGCTGTGCTGACCGAGTACACCGGTCTCACCGTGGCGCAGCTGAAGACGCTGCGCCGTTCGCTCGGTGAGAACGCCCAGTACCACGTGGCGAAGAACACGCTGTCCAAGATCGCGGCCAACGAGGCCGGGATCACCCAGCTCGACGACCTGTTCGCGGGTTCGACGGCGATCGCCTTCGTCACCGGTGACCCGGTGACCTCGGCGAAGGGACTGCGCGACTTCGCCAAGGAGAACCCCGCCCTGGTCATCAAGGGCGGCGTCATGGACGGCAAGCCGCTGTCCGCCGACGAGATCAAGAAGCTCGCGGACCTCGAGTCCCGCGAGGTGCTGCTCGCCAAGCTGGCCGGTGGCATGAAGGCGTCCATGGCGAAGGCCGCGGCCACCTTCCAGGCCCCGCTGTCGAAGTTCGTCCGCACCGCGGACGCGCTGCGCAGCAAGGTCGAGCAGGGCGGTGCCGGTGAGCCGGCTCCCGCCGCCGAGGACGCTCCGGCCGAGTAAGGCCGCCCCGCATCCCTCGGAACGGGCCGCGTACGCCCACCGAAATCAAACCCCGGCACCAGCCGAATTAGTGGAAGGACCGCCACCATGGCGAAGCTCAGCCAGGACGAGCTGCTCGAGGTCTTCGGCGAGATGACCCTCATCGAGCTCTCCGAGTTCGTGAAGGCGTTCGAGGAGAAGTTCGACGTCGAGGCCGCCGCCCCGGTCGCCGTCGCCGCCGCGGGCCCCGGCGCCCCGGCCGCCGAGGCCGCCGAGGAGCAGGACGAGTTCGACGTCGTCCTCACCGGCGCCGGCGACAAGAAGATCCAGGTCATCAAGGTCGTGCGTGAGCTGACCTCGCTGGGCCTGAAGGAGGCCAAGGACCTGGTCGACGGCACCCCGAAGCCGGTTCTGGAGAAGGTCAGCAAGGAGGCCGCGCAGAAGGCTGCCGACTCCCTCAAGGCCGCCGGCGCCTCCGTCGAGGTCAAGTGACCCCACGCACGGCGCTGAGCCGTGTGTAGCCCCCTCACCGGGGCCGATCAGCCGCAGGGCGGCCACCCGAACGGGTGGCCGCCCTGCGGTGTTCCGGTTGCGTCCGACCAGCCTCGGCGTGACGGTCCGCGCACCCGGGTATGGTGATCACCACTGGTCCTCCCGACCCCGCTCGAACACCGGTCCAGGGCCGCGACCGGGATTCGCGCGACGTGGGGGCCTTGACGAACCGCACGAGGCGCGCAATTCTCAGGGACGTCCGTGAAGCTGATCCGGCCTTCCAGGTATGGATCGCCCGCGACACGGGAATACTGGGTTCGAAGCGCAGGACCAAGCTGTTGGAGCCGGCCCCAGGCCGGCCCCATCCGATGACGAGGGGGAGATGATTCGGTCTCCGAATCACTGCTCTGGACATCAGTGTGCCGAATGGCTACACTGACCCTTTGCGCTGCCTGTTAGCTGTCGCCTGGCCCGTCACCAGGGGCAAGCATTCGTCTGAGCACCGAAAACGCGGAGATGTCCCCTCACCCGGGGCGTCACCGTATTGGGCTCAGGGGGGACCGGCACGCGCGTAGTGAGTCCGAGCCCTCGGAAGGACCCCCTCTTGGCCGCCTCGCGCAACGCCTCGACTGCCCATACGAACAACGGCGCAAGCACCGCACCGCTGCGCATCTCTTTTGCGAAGATCCAGGAGCCCCTTGAGGTTCCCAACCTTCTCGCGCTGCAAACCGAGAGCTTCGACTGGCTGCTCGGCAACGCCGCGTGGAAGGCTCGTGTCGAGGCGGCTCTCGACAGCGGACAGGACGTCCCCACCAAGTCCGGCCTGGAGGAGATCTTCGAGGAGATCTCGCCGATCGAGGACTTCTCCGGGTCCATGTCGCTGACCTTCCGCGACCACCGCTTCGAGCCCCCGAAGAACTCGATCGACGAGTGCAAGGAGCGCGACTTCACGTACGCGGCCCCGCTCTTCGTCACCGCCGAGTTCACCAACAACGAGACCGGCGAGATCAAGTCCCAGACGGTCTTCATGGGCGACTTCCCGCTCATGACCAACAAGGGCACCTTCTGCATCAACGGCACCGAGCGTGTCGTGGTCTCGCAGCTGGTCCGCTCCCCGGGCGTCTACTTCGACAGCTCCATCGACAAGACGTCCGACAAGGACATCTTCTCCGCCAAGGTGATCCCGTCCCGCGGCGCCTGGCTGGAGCTGGAGATCGACAAGCGCGACATGGTCGGTGTCCGCATCGACCGCAAGCGCAAGCAGTCGGTCACCGTGCTGCTCAAGGCGCTCGGCTGGACCACCGAGCAGATCCTCGAGGAGTTCGGCGAGTACGAGTCGATGCGCGCCACCCTGGAGAAGGACCACACCCAGGGCCAGGACGACGCGCTGCTCGACATCTACCGCAAGCTGCGCCCGGGCGAGCCGCCGACCCGTGAGGCCGCCCAGACCCTGCTGGAGAACCTCTACTTCAACCCGAAGCGCTACGACCTGGCCAAGGTCGGCCGCTACAAGGTCAACAAGAAGCTCGGCAGCGACGCGCCGCTGGACGCCGGGGTGCTCACCACCGACGACGTCATCGCGACCATCAAGTACCTGGTCAAGCTGCACGCCGGCGAGACCGAGACGGCGGCCGCCAACGGCCAGACCGTGGTGGTCGAGGTCGACGACATCGACCACTTCGGCAACCGCCGCCTGCGCAACGTCGGCGAGCTCATCCAGAACCAGGTCCGCACCGGCCTGGCCCGCATGGAGCGCGTGGTCCGCGAGCGGATGACCACCCAGGACGTCGAGGCGATCACGCCGCAGACCCTGATCAACATCCGGCCGGTCGTCGCCTCCATCAAGGAGTTCTTCGGCACCAGCCAGCTCTCCCAGTTCATGGACCAGACGAACCCGCTGTCCGGCCTGACCCACAAGCGCCGCCTGTCGGCGCTGGGCCCCGGCGGTCTGTCCCGTGAGCGGGCCGGCCTCGACGTGCGTGACGTCCACCCGTCGCACTACGGCCGCATGTGCCCGATCGAGACGCCGGAAGGCCCGAACATCGGCCTGATCGGCTCGCTCGCCTCCTACGGCCGGGTCAACGCGTTCGGCTTCATCGAGACCCCGTACCGGAAGGTCGTCGACGGCCAGGTCACCGAGACGGTGCACTACCTGACCGCCGACGAGGAGGACCGCTTCCTGATCGCCCAGGCCAACGCCGGCCTGAGCGAGAACAACACCTTCACCGAGGCCCGGGTGCTGGTCCGCCGCCGCGGCGGCGAGGTCGACCTGGTCCCCGGTGCGGACGTGGACTACATGGACGTCTCGCCGCGCCAGATGGTGTCGGTCGCGACCGCCATGATCCCGTTCCTGGAGCACGACGACGCCAACCGCGCGCTCATGGGCTCCAACATGATGCGCCAGGCGGTGCCGCTGCTGAAGTCGGAGTCCCCGCTGGTGGGCACCGGCATCGAGTACCGCGCCGCGGTCGACGCCGGCGACGTGATCACCGCCGAGAAGGACGGCGTGGTCCAGGAGGTCTCCGCCGACTACGTCACGGTGACCAACGACGACGGCACGTACACCACCTACCGGGTGGCCAAGTTCTCCCGCTCCAACCAGGGCACCTCCTTCAACCAGAAGGTCGTCGTGGACGAGGGCGCCCGCGTGGTGGCCGGCCAGGTGCTCGCCGACGGCCCGTCCACCCAGCAGGGTGAGATGGCGCTCGGCAAGAACCTGCTGGTCGCGTTCATGCCGTGGGAGGGCCACAACTACGAGGACGCGATCATCCTGTCGCAGCGCCTCGTGCAGGACGACGTCCTGTCCTCGATCCACATCGAGGAGCACGAGGTCGACGCCCGCGACACCAAGCTGGGCCCCGAGGAGATCACCCGGGACATCCCGAACGTCTCCGAGGAGGTGCTGGCCGACCTCGACGAGCGCGGCATCATCCGCATCGGCGCCGAGGTGGTGGCCGGCGACATCCTGGTCGGCAAGGTCACCCCGAAGGGCGAGACCGAGCTGACCCCGGAGGAGCGCCTGCTGCGCGCGATCTTCGGCGAGAAGGCCCGTGAGGTCCGCGACACCTCGCTGAAGGTGCCGCACGGCGAGACCGGCAAGATCATCGGCGTCCGCGTCTTCGACCGCGAGGAGGGCGACGAGCTGCCGCCCGGCGTCAACCAGCTGGTCCGGGTCTACGTCGCCCAGAAGCGCAAGATCACCGACGGCGACAAGCTGGCCGGCCGGCACGGCAACAAGGGCGTCATCTCCAAGATCCTCCCGGTCGAGGACATGCCGTTCCTGGAGGACGGCAGCCCGGTCGACATCATCCTCAACCCGCTCGGCGTGCCCTCCCGGATGAATCCGGGACAGGTCCTGGAGATCCACCTGGGCTGGCTCGCCAAGCAGGGCTGGGACGTCTCCGGCATCGCCGAGGAGTGGGCCCGCCGCCTGCAGGTGATCGGCGCCGACGTCGTCGAGCCGGACACCAACGTGGCGACCCCGGTCTTCGACGGCGCCCGCGAGGACGAGATCGCCGGCCTGTTCGAGGCGACGGTCCCCAACCGCGACGGCGACCGCATGGTCCTGCCGTCCGGCAAGGCCCGGCTCTTCGACGGCCGCTCCGGCGAGCCGTTCCCGGAGCCGATCTCGGTCGGCTACATGTACATCCTCAAGCTGCACCACCTGGTGGACGACAAGCTCCACGCCCGGTCCACCGGTCCGTACTCCATGATCACCCAGCAGCCGCTGGGCGGTAAGGCGCAGTTCGGCGGCCAGCGGTTCGGCGAGATGGAGGTGTGGGCGCTGGAGGCGTACGGCGCCGCCTACGCCCTCCAGGAGCTGCTGACCATCAAGTCCGACGACGTGCTCGGCCGCGTGAAGGTCTACGAGGCCATCGTCAAGGGCGAGAACATTCCGGAGCCCGGCATCCCCGAGTCCTTCAAGGTGCTCATCAAGGAGATGCAGTCGCTCTGCCTGAATGTGGAGGTGCTGTCCAGCGACGGTATGTCCATCGAGATGCGCGACACCGATGAGGATGTCTTCCGCGCTGCGGAGGAACTCGGTATCGACCTGTCCCGGCGGGAGCCGAGCAGCGTCGAAGAGGTCTGACGGGTTGCCGCCCGGCCCTCGCGGCCGGGCGGCGATCCAGGACCCGTTCAGACCATGATTGAGACACGACCCCGGCTGCCGGACAGGGCCGGGTAACCACGAAGGTGGGATTGACGAACAGTGCTCGACGTCAACTTCTTCGACGAGCTGCGGATCGGCCTGGCCACCGCGGACGACATCCGTCAGTGGTCGCACGGTGAGGTCAAGAAGCCGGAGACCATCAACTACCGCACCCTCAAGCCGGAAAAGGACGGGCTCTTCTGCGAGAAGATCTTCGGCCCGACCCGGGACTGGGAGTGCTACTGCGGTAAGTACAAGCGGGTCCGTTTCAAGGGCATCATCTGTGAGCGCTGCGGTGTCGAGGTCACCCGCGCCAAGGTGCGCCGTGAGCGGATGGGCCACATCGAGCTGGCCGCTCCCGTCACCCACATCTGGTACTTCAAGGGTGTCCCCAGCCGCCTCGGCTACCTGCTCGACCTGGCGCCGAAGGACCTGGAGAAGGTCATCTACTTCGCCGCCTACATGATCACCTGGGTGGACGAGGAGCGCCGCACCCGCGACCTGCCCTCGCTGGAGGCCCAGGTCTCCGTCGAGCGCCAGCAGGTCGAGCAGCGCCGCGACGCCGACGTCGAGGCCCGGCAGAAGAAGCTGGAGGCCGACCTCGGCGAGCTGGAGGCCGAGGGCGCCAAGGCGGACGTGCGCCGCAAGGTGCGCGAGGGCGCCGAGCGCGAGATGAAGCAGCTGCGCGACCGCGCGCAGCGCGAGATCGACCGCCTCGACGAGGTGTGGAGCCGCTTCAAGTCCCTCAAGGTCCAGGACCTGGAGGGCGACGAGCTGCTCTACCGCGAGCTGCGCGACCGCTTCGGCACCTACTTCATGGGCGGCATGGGCGCCGCGGCGCTGCAGAAGCGCCTGGAGTCCTTCGACCTGGAGGAGGAGGCCGAGAAGCTCCGCGAGATCATCCGGACCGGCAAGGGCCAGAAGAAGACCCGCGCGCTCAAGCGCCTCAAGGTCGTCTCCGCGTTCCTGCAGACCCGCAACAGCCCCAACGGCATGGTGCTGGACTGCGTGCCGGTGATCCCGCCGGACCTGCGCCCGATGGTGCAGCTGGACGGTGGCCGCTTCGCGACCTCCGACCTCAACGACCTGTACCGCCGCGTCATCAACCGCAACAACCGCCTCAAGCGGCTCCTGGACCTCGGTGCCCCCGAGATCATCGTGAACAACGAGAAGCGGATGCTGCAGGAGGCCGTCGACGCGCTGTTCGACAACGGCCGCCGCGGCCGGCCGGTGACCGGTCCGGGCAACCGCCCGCTCAAGTCGCTGTCCGACATGCTCAAGGGCAAGCAGGGCCGCTTCCGGCAGAACCTGCTCGGCAAGCGGGTCGACTACTCGGCGCGTTCCGTCATCGTCGTCGGCCCGCAGCTCAAGCTGCACCAGTGCGGCCTGCCCAAGGCGATGGCGCTGGAGCTGTTCAAGCCGTTCGTGATGAAGCGCCTGGTGGACCTCAACCACGCGCAGAACATCAAGTCGGCCAAGCGCATGGTCGAGCGCGGCCGCACGGTCGTCTACGACGTGCTGGAAGAGGTCATCGCCGAGCACCCGGTGCTGCTCAACCGGGCGCCGACGCTGCACCGCCTCGGCATCCAGGCCTTCGAGCCGCAGCTGGTCGAGGGCAAGGCCATCCAGATCCACCCGTTGGTGTGCACCGCGTTCAACGCGGACTTCGACGGCGACCAGATGGCCGTGCACCTGCCGCTGTCCGCGGAGGCGCAGGCCGAGGCCCGCATCCTGATGCTGTCCTCGAACAACATCCTCAAGCCCGCCGACGGCCGTCCGGTGACGATGCCGACGCAGGACATGGTCCTGGGTCTGTTCTTCCTCACCACGGACACCACCGAGCGCGAGGTCAAGGGCGAGGGCCGGTCGTTCGGCTCGGTCGCCGAGGCCATCATGGCCTTCGACGCCCGCGACCTGACGCTGCAGGCCCGGGTGGACATCCGCTTCCCGGTCGGCACCATGCCGCCGCGCGGCTGGACCCCGCCCGCCCGCGAAGAGGGCGAGGAGCCCTGGCAGCAGGGCGACCCGTTCCGGCTGCGCACCTCGCTGGGCCGGGCGCTGTTCAACGAACTGCTGCCCGAGGACTACCCGTTCGTCGACTACTCGGTGGGCAAGAAGCAGCTCTCCGAGATCGTCAACGACCTGGCCGAGCGCTACCCGAAGGTCGTCGTCGCGGCGACCCTGGACAACCTCAAGGCGGCCGGCTTCTACTGGGCCACCCGCTCCGGCGTCACCGTCGCGATCTCCGACATCGTCGTCCCGGAGGCCAAGAAGGGCATCCTGGAGGGGTACGAGGCGCAGGACGAGAAGGTCCAGAAGCAGTACGAGCGCGGCCTGATCACGAAGGAAGAGCGGTCCCAGGAGCTCATCGCGATCTGGACCAAGGCGACCAACGAGGTCGCCGAGGCCATGAACGAGAACTTCCCGAAGACCAACCCGATCTTCATGATGGTCGACTCGGGCGCCCGCGGAAACATGATGCAGATGCGGCAGATCGCGGGTATGCGCGGTCTGGTGTCCAACGCGAAGAACGAGACGATCCCGCGGCCGATCAAGGCGTCGTTCCGCGAGGGTCTGACCGTGCTGGAGTACTTCATCTCCACCCACGGTGCCCGTAAGGGCCTCGCGGACACCGCGCTGCGCACCGCCGACTCCGGCTACCTGACCCGTCGTCTGGTGGACGTCTCGCAGGACGTCATCATCCGCGAGGAGGACTGCGGCACCGAGCGCGGTCTGAAGCTGTCCATCGCCGAGCGGGCGGCCGACGGTTCGCTGCGCAAGGGCACCGGCGTGGAGACCAGCGTGTACGCGCGCAGCCTCGCCGAGGACATCGTGGTGGACGGCAAGGTGCTGGCCCCGGCCGGCACCGACCTGGGCGACGTGCTCATCGACCAGCTGGTCGCGCACGGCGTCGAGACGGTCAAGACCCGTTCCATCCTGACCTGCGAGTCCGCGGTCGGCACCTGCGCCATGTGCTACGGGCGTTCGCTGGCCACCGGCAAGCTGGTGGACATCGGCGAGGCGGTCGGCATCATCGCCGCCCAGTCGATCGGTGAGCCCGGCACCCAGCTGACGATGCGCACCTTCCACACCGGTGGTGTGGCCGGTGACGACATCACCAAGGGTCTGCCGCGTGTCGTCGAGCTGTTCGAGGCCCGTACCCCCAAGGGTCTGGCACCGATCAGCGAGGCGGCCGGCCGGGTCCGGGTCGAGGAGACCGAGAAGACCCGCAAGATCGTCGTCACCCCGGACGACGGCAGCGAGGAGATCGCGTACAGCGTCTCCAAGCGCGCCCGTGCCGAGGTGGCCGAGGGCGACCACGTCGAGGTCGGCCAGAAGCTGATGGCCGGTACCGAGAACCCGCACGACGTGCTGCGGATCCTCGGTCAGCGCGCGGTCCAGATCCACCTGCTCGGCGAGGTCCAGAAGGTCTTCAACTCGCAGGGTGTCTCGATCCACGACAAGCACATCGAGATCATCATCCGGCAGATGCTGCGCCGGGTGACGATCATCGAGTCCGGCGACGCGGAGCTGCTGCCGGGCGAGCTGGTCGAGCGCGGCCGCTTCGAGACGGAGAACCGCCGGGTCGTCGCCGAGGGCGGTCACCCCGCCTCCGGCCGTCCGCAGCTGATGGGTATCACCAAGGCGTCGCTGGCGACCGAGTCCTGGCTGTCGGCGGCCTCCTTCCAGGAGACCACCAGGGTGCTGACCGACGCGGCGATCCACGCCAAGTCGGACTCCCTGCTGGGCCTGAAGGAGAACGTCATCCTCGGCAAGCTCATCCCGGCCGGTACGGGCCTGTCCCGCTACCGCAACATCCGGGTGGAGCCCACCGAGGAGGCGAAGGCCGCGATGTACTCCGCCGTCGGCTACGACGACATGGACTACTCGCCCTTCGGCACCGGCTCCGGCCAGGCGGTCCCGCTGGAGGACTACGACTACGGTCCGTACAACGCCTGAGTCAGCGCGTCCTCGCAGGGCGGTCACCCCTTCCGGGTGGCCGCCCTGCGGTGTGTTGCGCCGGAACTGTGCGCGCGGGCCGCGGCGTCCAGCACTATGGGTCCTGTCAGGACTCGCGGGGGAGGCGGCGCGGATGGCGAACTACGGAGGGCTCCAGCCCTGGGAGAGCGGGCCGCAGCCCGGCATGCGGGCCTCGGACGCGGACCGGGAGCGCGCGGTCGACGTGCTGAAGGCCGGCTTCGCCGAGGGCCGGCTGAACCGCGAGGAGTACGAGCAGCGGGTGGAGGGCGTCTACCGGTCGAGCACCTACGGCCAGCTGGCCGGCCTGGTGCGGGACCTGCCGCAGGGGCCGGTCCCGCCGGCGGCGCCCGGGCCGTACGGGCCGGGGCTGCCGATGGTGGGCCGGGCGTACCTGCCGGTGCCGCCCCCGCCGACCAACGGCCTGGCGGTCGCCTCGCTGCTGTGCGGGCTGGCCGGCATCTTCATGTTCCTGCCGGCGGTGGCGGCGATCGTGCTCGGGCACCGGGCCAGGGGACAGATTCGTCACACCGGCGAGGGCGGCGACGGCGCGGCGACGGCCGGCGCGGTGCTGGGGTATCTCGGCTTGTCCTTCTGGGTGTTCGTCATGGTGCTGGTCATCGGCGGCTGACCCGATTACGGTGACCCTCGGCGTGTCCTGGGCCCGGCGTGTCCCTCGCGTGTGCATTTGTTTTGACCGGAGCCGATGCGCTAGGTACGCTCTGACCTTGTGCCTGGGGTGTCCCCGGGTTCTTGTGCGTGCACTCGACCGCACGGAACACCGAGACTGCGACATCCGGACGATGTGAGTCGGCCCGCCTGGCGGGTACCCGCGTAGTCTCCGACACACCCGACCGCGTGGGTCGGGGAACGTGCCGGTGACCAGCGCGAACGGCCGAGCAAAGCCCCAGGTTAGCTATACCGAGATCGGCACACAGAAACCGGAGAAGTAGTGCCTACGATCCAGCAGCTGGTCCGCAAGGGCCGGCAGGACAAGGTCGAGAAGAACAAGACGCCCGCACTGAAGGGCTCTCCGCAGCGCCGTGGCGTCTGCACGCGTGTCTACACGACCACCCCGAAGAAGCCGAACTCGGCCCTGCGTAAGGTCGCGCGTGTGCGTCTGACCAGCGGGATCGAGGTCACCGCTTACATTCCGGGTGAGGGCCACAACCTGCAGGAGCACTCCATCGTGCTCGTGCGCGGCGGTCGTGTGAAGGACCTGCCGGGTGTGCGTTACAAGATCATCCGCGGTTCGCTCGACACCCAGGGTGTCAAGAACCGCAAGCAGGCCCGCAGCCGCTACGGCGCCAAGAAGGAGAAGTAAGACATGCCTCGTAAGGGCCCTGCCCCGAAGCGGCCGGTCATCATCGACCCGGTCTACAGTTCTCCGCTTGTCACCTCGCTGGTCAACAAGGTGCTGCTGAACGGCAAGCGCTCCACCGCCGAGCGCATCGTCTACGGTGCCCTCGAGGGGCTGCGCGACAAGACCGGCAACGACCCGGTCATCACCCTCAAGCGGGCGCTGGAGAACATCAAGCCCACCCTTGAGGTCAAGTCCCGCCGCGTCGGCGGCGCGACCTACCAGGTCCCGGTCGAGGTCCGCCCGGCCCGCGCGTCCACGCTGGCGCTGCGCTGGCTGGTGGGCTACTCCCGTGCCCGTCGTGAGAAGACCATGACCGAGCGCCTCATGAACGAGCTGCTCGACGCGTCCAACGGCCTTGGCGCCTCCGTCAAGCGCCGCGAGGACACCCACAAGATGGCCGAGTCCAACAAGGCCTTCGCGCACTACCGCTGGTAGTCGCTACCCACATCGAGACCGAGAGAAGACTGAGCCGAATGGCCACCACTTCACTTGACCTGGCCAAGGTCCGCAACATCGGGATCATGGCCCATATCGACGCGGGCAAGACGACCACCACCGAGCGGATCCTGTTCTACACCGGCGTGAGCTACAAGATCGGTGAGGTCCACGACGGCGCTGCCACCATGGACTGGATGGAACAGGAGCAGGAACGCGGCATCACCATCACGTCTGCCGCGACGACCTGCCACTGGGCGGTCGACGGCGTCGACCACACCATCAACATCATCGACACCCCGGGCCACGTCGACTTCACGGTCGAGGTGGAGCGCTCGCTGCGCGTCCTCGACGGTGCCGTCACGGTGTTCGACGGTGTCGCCGGCGTCGAGCCGCAGTCCGAGACGGTGTGGCGTCAGGCCGACCGCTACGACGTGCCGCGCATCTGCTTCGTCAACAAGCTGGACCGCGTCGGTGCCGAGTTCCACCGCTGCGTCGACATGATCGTGGACCGCCTCGGCGCGGTGCCGCTGGTCATGCAGCTGCCGATCGGTGCCGAGGCGGACTTCCGCGGTGTCATCGACCTGGTGCGTATGAAGGCCCTGGTGTGGTCCGAGGACGCGCCCAAGGGCGAGATGTACGACACCGTGGAGATCCCCGACACGCACCGCGAGGCCGCCGACGAGTACCGCGGCAAGCTGCTGGAGACGGCCTCCGAGTGTGACGACGAGCTGATGGAGCTGTACCTGGAGGGCCAGGAGCCCACCGAGGAGCAGCTGGTCGCGGGCGTCCGCCGGGCCACCATCGCCTCGAAGCTCACCCCGGTCTTCTGCGGAACCGCGTTCAAGAACAAGGGCGTTCAGCCCCTGCTCGACGCGGTCGTGATGTACCTGCCCTCCCCGACCGACGTCGAGGGCGTCTCCGGCCACAAGGTCGGCGACGAGGAGACCGAGCTGTTCCGCAAGGCCTCCGAGGACGAGCCGTTCTCCGGCCTCGCGTTCAAGATCGCCAGCGACCCGCACCTGGGCAAGCTGACGTTCGTCCGGGTGTACTCCGGGCGCCTGGAGTCGGGCACGCAGGTGCTCAACTCCGTCAAGGGCCGCAAGGAGCGCATCGGCAAGATCTACCGGATGCACGCGAACAAGCGTGAGGAGATCGCGGCCGTCGGTGCCGGCGACATCATCGCCGTCATGGGGCTGAAGGACACCACCACCGGTGAGACCCTCTGCGACCCGGGCAACCCGATCATCCTCGAGTCCATGAACTTCCCGGCTCCGGTCATCCAGGTGGCCATCGAGCCGAAGTCCAAGGGCGACCAGGAGAAGCTCGGCGTCGCGATCCAGCGGCTCGCCGAGGAGGACCCCTCCTTCCAGGTGCACACCGACGAGGAGACCGGCCAGACGATCATCGCCGGCATGGGCGAGCTCCACCTCGACGTGCTGGTCGACCGCATGAAGCGCGAGTTCCGCGTGGAGGCGAACGTCGGCAAGCCGCAGGTGGCGTACCGCGAGACGATCCGCAAGGCCGTCGAGCGCATCGATTACACGCACAAGAAGCAGACCGGCGGTTCCGGCCAGTTCGCCAAGGTGCAGATCGCGATCGAGCCGCTCGAGGGCGACGGATACGAGTTCGAGAACAAGGTCACCGGTGGCCGCATCCCCCGGGAGTACATCCCGTCGGTGGACGCCGGCTGCCAGGAGGCCATGGAGTTCGGCGTGCTGGCCGGCTACCCGCTGACCGGTGTCAAGGTGACGCTGCTCGACGGCGCCTACCACGACGTCGACTCCTCCGAGCTCGCGTTCAAGATCGCCGGTTCCATGGCGTTCAAGGACGGTGCCCGCAAGGCCAGCCCGGCTCTCCTGGAGCCGATGATGGCCGTCGAGGTCACCACGCCCGAGGACTACATGGGCGATGTCATCGGCGACATCAACTCGCGCCGTGGCCAGATCCAGGCCATGGAGGAGCGCAGCGGTGCCCGGGTCGTCAAGGCCCTCGTCCCGCTGTCGGAGATGTTCGGCTACGTCGGCGACCTGCGGAGCAAGACCTCCGGCCGGGCCAGCTACTCCATGCAGTTCGACTCCTACGCCGAGGTTCCGCGGAACGTCGCAGAGGAGATCATCGCGAAGGCCAAGGGCGAGTAGCTCCGGCTTTTTCCGGAGCGTCACGCAAGCCTTAGGCTTGACGGCAGGCAGTCCGGGGCAATCCGCCGCAAACCACTCGGTGCGCGGCGGGTCCCCGGCAGCAGGCAACCAATCCGCGGGTTGGCACTGCAAGGCCCTTCGGGGTCCTCAGCAACCCGGCAACGATCACCTGGCGGCATACGGCGTATGGCGCACAGACTGTCCACAGGAGGACCCCAGTGGCGAAGGCGAAGTTCGAGCGGACTAAGCCGCACGTCAACATCGGCACCATCGGTCACATCGACCACGGTAAGACCACTCTTACCGCGGCGATCACCAAGGTGCTGCACGACGCGTACCCGGAGCTGAACCAGGCCTCGGCGTTCGACCAGATCGACAAGGCTCCTGAGGAGCGCCAGCGCGGTATCACCATCTCCATCGCGCACGTCGAGTACCAGACCGAGTCGCGTCACTACGCCCACGTCGACTGCCCCGGTCACGCGGACTACATCAAGAACATGATCACCGGTGCCGCGCAGATGGACGGCGCGATCCTCGTGGTCGCGGCGACCGACGGCCCGATGCCGCAGACCAAGGAGCACGTGCTCCTGGCCCGCCAGGTCGGCGTCCCCTACATCGTCGTCGCGCTGAACAAGGCCGACATGGTGGACGACGAGGAGATCCTGGAGCTCGTCGAGCTCGAGGTCCGCGAGCTGCTCTCGGACTACGAGTTCCCGGGTGACGACGTTCCGGTCGTCCAGGTCTCCGCGCTCAAGGCGCTCGAGGGCGACAAGGAGTGGGGCGAGAAGCTCCTCGGCCTCATGAAGGCCGTGGACGAGGCGATCCCGACTCCGGACCGCGACGTCGACAAGCCCTTCCTGATGCCGATCGAGGACGTCTTCACGATCACCGGCCGCGGCACCGTGGTGACCGGTCGTATCGAGCGTGGTGTCCTCAAGGTCAACGAGACCGTCGACATCATCGGCATCAAGCAGGACAAGACCACCACCACGGTCACCGGCATCGAGATGTTCCGCAAGCTGCTCGACGAGGGCCAGGCGGGCGAGAACGTCGGTCTGCTGCTCCGCGGCATCAAGCGCGAGGACGTCGAGCGCGGCCAGGTCATCATCAAGCCGGGCTCGGTCACCCCGCACACGGAGTTCGAGGCGCAGGCGTACATCCTGTCGAAGGACGAGGGTGGCCGTCACACCCCCTTCTTCAACAACTACCGCCCGCAGTTCTACTTCCGTACCACCGACGTGACCGGCGTGGTGACCCTCCCCGAGGGCACCGAGATGGTCATGCCGGGCGACAACACCGCCATGACGGTCGCGCTGATCCAGCCGGTCGCCATGGAGGAGGGCCTGAAGTTCGCCATCCGCGAGGGTGGCCGGACCGTGGGCGCCGGCCAGGTCACCAAGATCAACAAGTGACCCGTCGCTGACGCTGGTCGAGACCCCGTTCACCCCTTCCGGGTGAGCGGGGTCTCGTACGTTCACCCTGCCCCGCAAGGGGCGCGAGGAACTGCGCGACCAGCCGGCCGCGATGGGGCGGGCGGCCAACCGCCGTACCCGTTGCGGTCGTTGTCCGGCCACCGGCCGGCGGCCGGTGGCGCGCGCAGTTCCCCGCGCCCCTTGCCGGCCGGGCACGCGGACGCCCGATTTCCCCCAGCGGGAGGCGTTGTGGCACACTGTCCAGGTTGCTCGGTTGAGTGCCGATGCTGCGCGCCTCCCGTCGGGAGGACCGGAAGCGAGTCCCACAGTACTCGTCGTCCCAGGGATTGCATCGTCAAAGGTGTAGGGGCGGACGTACGGGAATCTTCCGGGAAGCGTGAGCGCGGGACCAACCAGGCGCCCGGTGGATGTCATTCCCCAACTCCCCTGAAACAGGGATCCCCTATGGGGATTTTTATTAAGGGGTGGACGACACGCCCGACCGCGTGGGTCGGTCACCGGGTACCAGGGCGTTAAGAGAGACAGGACTACGGAGTAGCCATGGCGGGACAGAAGATCCGCATCCGGCTCAAGGCCTACGACCACGAGGTCATCGACTCCTCGGCGAAGAAGATCGTCGAGACGGTGACCCGCACTGGTGCGCAGGTCGCGGGCCCGGTGCCGCTGCCCACTGAGAAGAACGTGTACTGCGTCATCAAGTCGCCGCACAAGTACAAGGACGCGCGCGAGCACTTCGAGATGCGCACGCACAAGCGCCTCATCGACATCCTCGACCCCACGCCGAAGACGGTTGACTCGCTGATGCGTCTCGACCTGCCGGCCGGCGTCGACATCGAGATCAAGCTCTGAGGTGACGCGCGAGATGACCAAGCAGATTAAGGGCGTCCTGGGCGAGAAGCTCGGCATGACGCAGGTCTGGGACGAGAACAACCGCATCGTGCCGGTGACCGTCGTCAAGGCCGGTCCCTGCATCGTCACCCAGGTCCGTTCGGCCGGCACCGACGGCTACGAGGCCGTGCAGATCGCCTTCGGCGAGATCGACCCGCGCAAGGTGAACAAGCCCCTCAAGGGCCACTTCGCCAAGGCCGAGGTCACCCCGCGCCGCCACCTGGTGGAGCTGCGGACCTCCGACGCCAGCGAGTACACGCTCGGCCAGGAGATCACCGCCGCCGCCTTCGAGGCGGGCGTGAAGGTCGACGTCACCGGCAAGAGCAAGGGCAAGGGCTTCGCCGGCGTCATGAAGCGTCACAACTTCAAGGGCCTCGGCGCCGGGCACGGCACCCAGCGCAAGCACCGCTCGCCCGGTTCCATCGGCGGCTGCGCCACCCCGGGTCGCGTGTTCAAGGGCCTGCGCATGGCGGGCCGCATGGGCAACGAGCGGGTCACCACCCAGAACCTGACCGTCCATGCCGTTGACGCGGAGAAGGGCCTGCTGCTCATCAAGGGCGCGGTCCCTGGTCCGAACGGCGGCCTCGTCCTGGTCCGTACCGCGGCCAAGGGGGCCTGAGGTAACCGATGAGCACCATTGACATCCTTTCGCCGGCAGGCGACAAGGCCGGGACCGTCGAGCTCCCCTCGGAGATCTTCGACGTCAAGGTCAGCATTCCGCTGATCCACCAGGTCGTCGTCGCCCAGCTGGCCGCTGCCCGTCAGGGCACGCACAAGACCAAGACCCGTGGCGAAGTCCGCGGCGGTGGCAAGAAGCCGTACCGCCAGAAGGGCACCGGCCGCGCCCGTCAGGGCTCGACCCGCGCCCCGCAGTTCGCCGGCGGTGGCGTCGTGCACGGCCCGGTCCCGCGCGACTACTCGCAGCGGACGCCGAAGAAGATGGTCAAGGCCGCCCTGCGTGGCGCCCTGACCGACCGCGCGCGTCACAACCGCATCCACGTGGTGTCCGGCGTCATCGAGGGCTCCGCGCCGTCGACGAAGTCGGCCAAGACGCTGCTGGGCAAGATCAGCGAGCGCAAGAACGTCCTGCTGATCGTCGAGCGGGCCGACGAGGCCGCGTGGCTGTCCGCCCGCAACCTGCCCCAGGTGCACATCCTGGAGGCCGGCCAGCTCAACACGTACGACGTACTGCTCTCGGACGACGTCGTCTTCACGAAGGACGCCTTCGACCGGTTCGTCGGTGTCTCCGGCACCGGCGCCGCCGAGACCGAAGGGAGCGACGCCTGATGAGCGACAACGTCAGCGCGGTGATCGCCACCAGCAAGACCTACACGGACCCCCGTGACGTCCTGCTCAAGCCGGTGGTCTCCGAGAAGAGCTACGCACTGCTCGACGAGAACAAGTACACCTTCCTCGTCGACCCGCGTGCCAACAAGACCCAGATCAAGCAGGCCGTCGAGGCGGTCTTCTCGGTCAAGGTCACCGGGGTCAACACGATCAACCGGCAGGGCAAGCGCAAGCGCACCCGCACCGGTTTCGGCAAGCGCAAGGACACCAAGCGCGCCATCGTGACCCTTGCCGAGGGCGAACGCATCGACATCTTCGGCGGTCCGGTCTCCTGACGGGGGCCGGAACGAATCGAAGTCCGGAATCTTCCGAGGACTGAGAAATGGGAATCCGCAAGTACAAGCCGACGACTCCGGGCCGTCGTGGCGCCAGCGTCGCCGACTTCGTCGAGATCACGCGGTCCACGCCGGAGAAGTCGCTGGTCCGCCCGCTGCACAGCAAGGGCGGCCGTAACAACGCCGGTCGTGTGACCGTCCGACACCAGGGCGGCGGCCACAAGCGCGCCTACCGGGTGATCGACTTCCGTCGGCACGACAAGGACGGCGTGCCGGCCAAGGTCGCGCACATCGAGTACGACCCCAACCGCACCGCTCGCATCGCGCTGCTGCACTACGCGGACGGCGAGAAGCGCTACATCCTGGCTCCGGCCCGGCTGGTGCAGGGCGACCGGGTGGAGAACGGCGTCAACGCCGACATCAAGCCCGGCAACAACCTGCCGCTGCGCAACATCCCGGTCGGTACCACGATCCACGCGATCGAGCTGCGGCCCGGCGGCGGCGCGAAGATGGCCCGCTCCGCGGGCGCTTCGGTGCAGCTGCTGGCGAAGGAGGGCTCCATGGCCACCCTTCGCATGCCGTCCGGTGAGGTTCGCATGGTCGACGTCCGCTGCCGCGCCACCGTTGGCGAGGTCGGCAACGCCGAGCAGTCGAACATCAACTGGGGCAAGGCCGGCCGCATGCGCTGGAAGGGCGTCCGCCCGACCGTTCGTGGTGTCGCGATGAACCCTGTCGACCACCCGCACGGTGGTGGTGAGGGCAAGACCTCCGGTGGTCGCCACCCGGTTTCGCCGTGGGGCCAGAAGGAGGGCCGTACTCGCTCGCCGAAGAAGGCCAGCAACAAGTACATCGTCCGCCGCCGCAAGACGAACAAGAAGCGCTAGGAGCAGGTCAGATGCCGCGCAGTCTCAAGAAGGGACCCTTCGTCGACGACCACCTGAGCAAGAAGGTGGACGTTCAGAACGAGGCCGGTACCCACAACGTCATCAAGACCTGGTCCCGCCGCTCGATGATCATCCCGGCGATGCTGGGTCACACGATCGCGGTGCACGACGGCCGTAAGCACGTCCCGGTGTTCGTCACCGAGTCGATGGTCGGCCACAAGCTCGGCGAGTTCGCGCCGACGCGCACGTTCCGCGGCCACGAGAAGGACGACCGCAAGTCGCGTCGTCGCTGATCTGCGGAGATGCCGAACATGACTGACACCGAAGGGACAACCATGGAAGCCAGGGCCCAGGCGCGGTACATCCGCGTCACGCCCATGAAGGCCCGCCGCGTGGTGGACCTCATCCGTGGCATGAACGCCACGGAGGCTCAGGCGGTCCTGCGATTCGCTCCGCAGGCCGCGAGCGTGCCGGTGGGCAAGGTGCTCGACAGCGCCATTGCCAACGCCGCGCACAACTACGACCACACCGACGCCGGCTCGCTGTTCATCGCCGAGGCGTACGTGGACGAGGGTCCGACCCTGAAGCGGTTCCGGCCGCGCGCCCAGGGCCGGGCCTACCGGATCCGCAAGCGGACCAGCCACATCACCGTGGTCGTCGCCAGCAAGGAAGGGACCCGGTAATGGGCCAGAAGGTTAACCCGTACGGGTTCCGGCTCGGCATCACCACGGACTTCAAGTCCCGGTGGTACGCCGACAAGCTGTACAAGGACTACGTCAAGGAAGACGTCGCCATCCGCCGGATGATGACGCAGGGCATGGAGCGGGCGGGCATCTCCAAGGTGGAGATCGAGCGCACCCGCGACCGGGTCCGCGTCGACATCCACACCGCCCGGCCGGGCATCGTCATCGGCCGCCGCGGCGCGGAGGCCGACCGTATCCGCGGCGACCTGGAGAAGCTCACCGGCAAGCAGGTGCAGCTGAACATCCTCGAGGTCAAGAACCCGGAGACCGACGCTCAGCTGGTGGCCCAGGCCGTCGCCGAGCAGCTGGCCTCCCGGGTCTCCTTCCGCCGTGCCATGCGCAAGTCGATGCAGGGCACCATGAAGGCCGGCGCCAAGGGCATCAAGATCCAGTGCGGCGGCCGCCTCGGCGGCGCCGAGATGTCCCGCTCGGAGTTCTACCGCGAGGGCCGCGTTCCGCTGCACACGCTGCGGGCCAACGTGGACTACGGCTTCTTCGAGGCCAAGACCACCTTCGGCCGCATCGGCGTCAAGGTGTGGATCTACAAGGGCGACGTGAAGAACATCGCCGAGGTCCGCGCCGACAACGCCGCCGCGCGGGCCGGCAACCGCCCCTCGCGTGGCCCCGGCGGCCCGGGCGGCGACCGTCCGCAGCGCCGTGGCGGCGAGCGCGGTGGCCGCGGCCGCCGTCCGCAGCAGGGTGGCGAGGGCCAGGCTCCCAAGGCCGAGGCGCCCGCCGCCGAGGCGACTGCGGCTCCCGAGAGCAGCGGTTCCACCGGAACGGAGGCCTGACCCCCATGCTGATCCCCCGTAGGGTCAAGCACCGCAAGCAGCACCACCCGACGCGCCGTGGCATGGCCAAGGGCGGCACCGAGCTGGCGTTCGGTGAGTACGGCATCCAGGCCGTCACCCCGGCGTACGTGACGAACCGGCAGATCGAGTCCGCTCGTATCGCCATCACCCGTCACATCCGCCGTGGCGGCAAGGTGTGGATCAACATCTACCCGGACCGTCCCCTCACCAAGAAGCCCGCGGAGACCCGCATGGGTTCCGGTAAGGGTTCGCCGGAGTGGTGGATCGCGAACGTCAAGCCCGGACGGGTGATGTTCGAGCTGTCCTTCCCGAACGAGAAGGTTGCGAAGGAGGCGCTGATCCGCGCCGCCCACAAGCTTCCGATGAAGTGCCGGATCGTCCGGCGCGAGGCAGGTGAGTCGTGATGGCGGCCGGTACCCAGACCTCCGAGCTGCGCGAGCTGAGCGACGAGGATCTCCTCGGAAAGCTCCGCGAGGCCAAGGAGGAGCTGTTCAACCTCCGCTTCCAGGCGGCCACCGGACAGCTCGAGAACAACAACCGGCTCAAGGTCGTCCGCAAGGACATCGCCCGGATCTATACCCTCATGCGCGAGCGTGAGCTCGGCATCGAGACGGTGGCGAGCGCCTGATGAGCGAGATGAATGTGACTGAGACAAAGAGCGAGCGCGGTTTCCGCAAGGTCCGTGAGGGCCTGGTCGTCAGCGACAAGATGGACAAGACCGTCGTCGTCGCCGTCGAGGACCGCGTCAAGCACGCGCTGTACGGCAAGGTCATCCGTCGTACGAACAAGCTCAAGGCGCACGACGAGCAGAACGCCGCCGGCATCGGCGACCGTGTCCTGCTCATGGAGACCCGGCCGACCTCCGCCACCAAGCGCTGGCGTGTCGTCGAGATCCTCGAGAAGGCCAAGTAATCCCTGAGAGTTCCCTCTCAGGACCGTTCCGTCAGGCTCGGTCGGGGGCCGCACCCGCGGCCCCCGCACCGGGAACCGACGCGACAATCAGGAGATAGACGTGATCCAGCAGGAGTCGCGACTGCGTGTCGCCGACAACACTGGTGCCAAGGAGATCCTTTGCATCCGTGTTCTCGGTGGCTCGGGTCGCCGCTACGCGGGCATCGGTGACGTCATCGTCGCCACCGTCAAGGATGCGATCCCCGGTGGCAACGTGAAGAAGGGCGAGGTCGTCAAGGCGGTCGTCGTCCGCACCGTCAAGGAGCGGCGCCGTCCCGACGGCTCGTACATCCGCTTCGACGAGAACGCCGCCGTCATCCTCAAGAACGACGGTGACCCCCGCGGTACCCGCATCTTCGGCCCGGTGGGCCGCGAGCTGCGCGAGAAGAAGTTCATGAAGATCGTCTCTCTCGCGCCGGAGGTGCTGTAACCGATGAAGATCAAGAAGGGCGACCTGGTCCAGGTCATCACCGGCAAGGACAAGGGCAAGCAGGGCAAGGTCATCCAGGCCTACCCCCGCGACGAGCGCGTCCTGGTCGAGGGTGTCAACCGGGTCAAGAAGCACACCAAGGTCGGCCAGACCGCACGTGGGTCGAAGACCGGCGGCATCGTGACCACCGAAGCCCCCGTCCACGTCAGCAACGTCTCGCTGGTCGTGGAGAAGGACGGCAAGAAGGTGGTCACCCGCGTCGGTTACCGCTTCGACGACGAGGGCAACAAGATCCGCGTTGCCAAGCGGACGGGTGAGGACATCTGATGACTGCCACCACTGCCTCCCCGCGCCTCAAGCAGCGCTACCGCGAGGAGATCACGGGCAAGCTGCGTGACGAGTTCGGCTACCCGAACGTCATGCAGATCCCGGGTCTCACCAAGATCGTGGTCAACATGGGTGTGGGCGACGCCGCCCGCGACTCCAAGCTGATCGAGGGCGCCATCCGCGACCTCGGCACGATCACCGGCCAGAAGCCGGCCGTGACCAAGGCCCGCAAGTCCATCGCGCAGTTCAAGCTGCGCGAGGGTCAGCCCATCGGTGCCCACGTCACCCTCCGCGGTGACCGCATGTGGGAGTTCCTGGACCGGCTGCTGTCGCTCGCGCTCCCGCGTATCCGCGACTTCCGCGGCCTGTCACCGAAGCAGTTCGACGGCCGCGGCAACTACACCTTCGGTCTCACGGAGCAGGTCATGTTCCACGAGATCGACCAGGACAAGATCGACCGGGTCCGGGGCATGGACATCACCGTGGTGACCACGGCGACCAACGACGACGAGGGCCGCGCCCTGCTTCGTCACCTCGGCTTCCCGTTCAAGGAGAACTGACCGTGGCGAAGAAGTCTCTGATCGCTAAGGCCGCCCGCAAGCCCAAGTTCGGTGTGCGCGCGTACACCCGCTGCCAGCGTTGCGGCCGCCCGCACTCCGTGTACCGCAAGTTCGGCCTGTGCCGTGTGTGCCTTCGCGAGATGGCGCACCGCGGCGAGCTGCCGGGCGTGACCAAGAGCTCCTGGTAGACCCTCTTCGGGTTCACCGGGCTCTCGGTAAGCAGGTGGACGGCGGGAGCCCGGCCCCTCGTACCGTAAGGTAGAGGGGTTGGGCGCCTGCCGCTCTCAATCGCCCGCGGGCAGCGCTCGCAAATGAATGCTTACTACGCCGAAGGTCCCCGCGCCCACCCGTCCCCGTGCCAACGGGGGAGAGGGACGCGCAGACAGGAAACCGCGGCGAGAGAGGCCTAAGGCCATCATGACCATGACCGACCCCATCGCAGACATGTTGACCCGTCTGCGGAATGCGAACTCGGCCTACCACGACGACGTCGTGATGCCGTTCAGCAAGATCAAGTCGCACATCGCGGAGATCCTCCAGCAGGAGGGCTACATCACCGGTTGGAAGGTCGAGGACGCCGAGGTCGGCAAGAGCCTCGTCCTCGACCTGAAGTTCGGCCCGAACCGCGAGCGCTCGATCGCCGGCATCAAGCGGATCAGCAAGCCGGGTCTGCGGGTCTACGCAAAGTCCACCAACCTGCCGAAGGTGCTCGGCGGCCTGGGCGTGGCGATCATCTCCACGTCGCAGGGCCTCCTCACCGGTCAGCAGGCCGCCAAGAAGGGCGTAGGCGGGGAAGTCCTCGCCTACGTCTGGTAACTCGGGAAACGGAGGTTCAGCAATGTCGCGTATTGGACGGCTGCCCATCCCGGTTCCCGCCGGCGTGGACGTCACCATCGATGGCCGTACGGTCCAGGTGAAGGGCCCCAAGGGCGCCCTCTCCCACACCGTTGCCGCGCCCATCGAGATCGCCAAGGGCGAGGACGGCACTCTCGCGGTGACCCGCCCGAATGATGAGCGTGAGTCGAAGGCCCTGCACGGCCTGTCGCGCACGCTGGTGGCGAACATGATCACCGGCGTGACCGACGGGTACAGCAAGGCGCTGGAGATCAGCGGTGTCGGCTACCGCGTCCAGGCGAAGGGCTCCAACCTGGAGTTCTCGCTGGGCTACAGCCACCCGATCGTCGTCGAGGCCCCGGACGGCATCAGCTTCAAGGTCGAGTCCCCGACCAAGCTCAGCGTCGAGGGCATCGACAAGCAGAAGGTCGGCGAGGTCGCCGCGAACATCCGCAAGCTTCGCAAGCCCGACCCCTACAAGGCCAAGGGCGTGAAGTACGCGGGCGAGGTCATCCGCCGCAAGGTCGGAAAGAGTGGTAAGTAGCCATGGCATACGGTGTAAAGATTGCCAAGGGTGACGCGTACAAGGGCGCAGCCCGCAAGCGCCGCCACATCCGGGTCCGCAAGCGCGTCTCCGGTTCGGCCGAGCGGCCGCGTCTGGTCGTGACCCGGTCCAACCGGGGCATCACCGCACAGGTCATCGACGACAACGTGGGCCACACGCTGGCCTCCGCGTCGACGTTGGACTCGTCCGTCCGGTCGGCCGACGGTGACAAGAGCGCCAAGGCCAAGCAGGTCGGCGCCCTGGTCGCCGAGCGCGCCAAGGCCGCGGGCATCGAGTCCGTCGTGTTCGACCGTGGCGGTAACCGGTACGCCGGGCGCATCGCCGCCCTGGCGGACGCCGCCCGCGAAGCCGGGCTCAAGTTCTGAGTCGCCCGTCGCGCAGCGACGACAAGTCGCAGCGTAGCTAGCGGAAGCAACGAAGAGAGGTAATTCCAATGGCTGGACCCCAGCGCCGCGGTGGCGGCGCCGGTGGCGGCGAGCGGCGGGACCGGAAGGACCGGCGCGACGGCGGCGCCGCGGCTGAGAAGACCGCGTACGTCGAGCGCGTCGTCGCGATCAACCGCGTCGCCAAGGTAGTCAAGGGTGGTCGCCGTTTCAGCTTCACCGCGCTGGTCGTGGTGGGCGACGGTGACGGGCAGGTCGGTGTCGGCTACGGCAAGGCCAAGGAGGTGCCGGCCGCCATCGCCAAGGGTGTGGAGGAGGCCAAGAAGCACTTCTTCCGGGTCCCCCGTATCCAGGGCACCATCCCGCACCCGATCCAGGGCGAGAAGGCCGCGGGCGTCGTGCTGCTCAAGCCGGCGTCCCCCGGTACCGGCGTCATCGCCGGTGGCCCGGTGCGCGCCGTGCTGGAGTGCGCCGGCATCCACGACGTGCTGAGCAAGTCGCTCGGCTCGTCCAACCCGATCAACATCGTGCACGCCACGGTGGCCGCTCTGCAGGGCCTTCAGCGCCCCGAGGAGATCGCCGCCCGTCGTGGCCTGCCGCTGGAGGACGTGGCTCCCGCCGCTCTGCTGCGGGCGCGTGCCGGGGCGGGTGTCTGATCATGGCCCGTCTGAAGATCACGCAGACCAAGTCCTACATCGGCAGCAAGCAGAACCACCGTGACACCCTGCGTTCGCTCGGGCTCAAGCGCCTGCACGACGTGGTCGTCAAGGAGGACCGCCCGGAGATCCGCGGCATGGCGCACACCGTGCGTCACCTCGTCACGGTCGAGGAGGTGGACTGAGATGGCTGAACAGCAGGAAGCGAAGCCGCTGAAGCTGCACAACCTCCGTCCCGCCCCGGGGGCCAAGACCGCCAAGACCCGTGTCGGTCGTGGTGAGGGCTCCAAGGGCAAGACGGCCGGTCGTGGCACCAAGGGCACCAAGGCCCGCTACCAGGTGCCGGACCGCTTCGAGGGCGGGCAGATGCCGCTGCACATGCGGCTGCCGAAGCTCAAGGGCTTCAAGAACCCGGCCCACAAGCAGTTCCAGGTCGTCAACCTGGAGAAGCTGGCCGACCTCTACCCGCAGGGTGGCGAGGTCACGGTGGCCGACCTGGTCGCCAAGGGCGCGGTCCGCAAGAACGAACTCGTCAAGGTGCTCGGCGCCGGCGAGCTCTCGGTGGCGCTGCAGGTGACGGTCGACGCCGTCTCCGGCTCCGCCAAGGAGAAGATCGCCGCCGCGGGTGGCAGCGTCACCGAGCTGCTCTGAAGCTCGCGTGGTGTGACCGTTTGACAGCCGGGGGTGTCCCAATTAACTGGGGCATCCCCGGTTGGTCATTCCTCGGGGGGCCTTCTCGCCGGTAAAGTGGCGAGGACCGCCGGGGTCCGGGGTGGTACGCGCGCGCGTGCCGCACCGGTTTCCGGGTTCAACCCGTAACCGTCGACCTCACGACCGATTCCTTCCGCCCCGCGGGAGGCGCAGGAGGCACCGTGCTCACCGCGTTCGCCCGAGCGTTCAAGACGCCCGACCTGCGCAACAAACTGCTGTTCACGTTGGGCATCCTGGTGGTGTTCCGGCTCGGTGCCCACGTACCCGTGCCGGGAGTGGACTACCAGAACGTCAACACGTGCATCAAGGATGCCGGCGGTAACGGCGGCCTCTTCGGCATGATCAACATGTTCAGTGGTGGTGCGCTCCTGCAGCTGACGATCTTCGCGCTCGGCATCATGCCGTACATCACGGCGAGCATCATCCTTCAGCTGCTGACCGTGGTGATCCCGCGACTGGAGGCCCTCAAGAAGGAGGGTCAGGCCGGCACCGCGAAGATCACCCAGTACACCCGGTACCTGACCCTGGCGCTGGCGGTGCTGCAGGGCACCGGCCTGGTGGCCACCGCGCAGAGCGGCACGCTGTTCCGCACCTGCCAGGTCGGCAACCAGATCGTGCCGGACACCTCGATCTTCCGCACCGCCGTCATGGTGATCACCATGACGGCCGGCACCGTGATGATCATGTGGCTCGGCGAGCTGATCACCGACCGCGGCGTCGGCAACGGCATGTCGATCCTGATGTTCACCTCCATCGCGGCCGGCTTCCCCGGCTCGCTGTGGGCGATCAAGACCTCCGGCAAGATCCTGGACGGCTGGGGCGAGTTCTCCGTGGTGATCGCGGTCGGCCTGGCGATCGTCTGCCTGGTGGTCTTCGTCGAGCAGGCGCAGCGCAGGGTGCCGGTGCAGTACGCGAAGCGCATGATCGGCCGGCGTTCCTACGGCGGCACCTCGACGTACATCCCGCTCAAGGTGAACCAGGCCGGTGTGATCCCGGTCATCTTCGCCTCGTCGCTGCTCTACATCCCGGCGTTGATCGTGCAGTTCAGCGGCAACACCACCGCCGGGTGGGCCCAGTGGATCAGTACCAACCTGACCAAGGGCGATCACCCGATGTACCTCAGCCTGTACTTCCTGCTGATCGTGTTCTTCGCCTTCTTCTACGTGGCGATCTCCTTCAACCCCGAAGAAGTCGCCGACAACATGAAGAAGTATGGTGGCTTCATCCCGGGTATCCGGGCCGGTCGCCCCACGGCTGAGTACCTGAGCTACGTGCTCAACCGGATCACCTGGCCCGGCTCGCTGTACCTGGGCCTGATCGCGCTCGTTCCCACGGTGGCCATCGCGCTGTTCAACGGCAGCCAGAACTTCCCGTTCGGTGGTACGAGCATCCTGATCATCGTGGGTGTCGGCCTGGAGACGGTGAAGCAGATCGAGAGTCAGCTCCAGCAGCGCAACTACGAAGGGTTCCTCCGCTGATGCGAATTGTCCTCGTCGGACCACCTGGCGCTGGTAAGGGCACTCAGGCCCAGTACCTGGCCAAGAACCTGTCGATCCCGCACATCTCCACCGGCGACCTGTTCCGTGCCAACATCTCCAAGGGCACCGAACTCGGCCGGATCGCCAAGGAGTACAACGACTCGGGCCGACTGGTACCGGACGAGGTGACCATCGGCATGGCCGAGGACCGCCTGCGCGACGCGGACGCGGCCGACGGCTTCCTGCTGGACGGCTTCCCGCGCAACCTCGTGCAGGCCCAGGCGCTGGACGCGTTCCTGTCCGGCCAGGGCATCGCGCTGGACGGCGTGCTCGACCTGGAGGTGCCGGAGGGCGAGGTGGTCAAGCGGATCGCCGGCCGCCGGGTGTGCCGCAAGGACTCGGCGCACGTCTTCCACGTCAGCAACAACCCGCCCGCCGTGCCGGACGTCTGCGACACCTGCGGCGGCGAGCTGTACCAGCGGGCCGACGACACCGAGGAGAAGGTGCGCGTCCGGCTGGAGGAGTACCACACCAAGACCGAGCCGATCATCGACTACTACAAGGCACAGGACCTCGTGGTGACGATCTCGGCGCTCGGCGCGGTGGAGGACGTGACCGGGCGGGCGATGGAAGCGCTCGGCGTTTCCGAGGCCGCCTGACCCGGGCGCACAGTACGCAGGTCGGCCGCGGTGCCCGAAGGGGGACCGCGGCCGTACCGTTGAGGGCGGCGGGCGCCCGCACCCAGGAAGCGGCGCCACCGAGCGACGCCGGACGAAGGAAGGGCCCACGGCCATGGTGGAGATCAAGACCCCCGAGCAGATCGCCAAGATGCGCGAGGCGGGGCTGGTCGTGGCGGCGATCCACGCGGCGTGCCGCGAGGCGGCCGTCCCCGGCACCTCCACCAAGGAACTGGACGAGATCGCCGCCAAGACCCTCGCCGACCACGGTGCCAAGCCCAACTTCCTCGGCTACGGCGGCTTCCCCGGCAACATCTGCACCTCGGTCAACGACGTGGTGGTGCACGGCATCCCTGATCGGGTGACGGTGCTCAAGTCCGGCGACGTCCTGTCGATCGACGCCGGCGCCATCGTGGACGGCTGGCACGGCGACGCGGCGATCACCGTGCTGGTCGGCTCGGGGCACGCGCCGGAGCTGGCGGAGTTGAGCCGGGTCACCGAGGAGTCGATGTGGGCCGGCATCGCCGCGTTCCGCAACGGCGACCGGCTGGTCGACATCTCGCGGGCCGTCGAGGGGTACATCCGCCGGCAGCCGCGGCCGGCGTCCGGCAAGTACGGGATCATCGAGGAGTACGGCGGGCACGGCATCGGCACCCAGATGCACATGGACCCGCACCTGCTCAACTACGTCTCCCGCAAGCGCGGCCGCGGGATAAAGCTGGTGCCCGGGCTCTGCCTGGCCATCGAGCCCATGGTCAGCCTCGGCACGCCGTACACCCACGTCCTCGAGGACAACTGGACCGTCAAGACCGACGACGGCTCGTGGTCCTCGCACTGGGAGCACTCGATCGCGCTCACCGAGCAGGGCCCGCTGGTGCTCACCGCGGTGGACGGCGGCAAGGCGAAACTCGCCGCGCTCGGCATCACCGCGGCCCCCGATCCACTGGGCTGACCTGCGGGTTCCACGGGGTTACCCCCGAATTAGGGTTTCGTAACCGGCTGACGTAGACTGACACGTCGGCTCACGTGTGCTATCAGGCTTGCCTGACGGCGCCGCGCGGGCCGACCAAGGTAGCCGATCCCGAAAGCAGGACATGCCCAAGAAGCAAGGCGCCATCGAAATCGAGGGCACCGTGATCGAGTCTCTGCCGAACGCGATGTTCAAGGTGGAGCTGCAGAACGGTCACAAGGTCCTCGCGCACATCAGCGGCAAGATGCGTATGCACTACATCCGCATCCTGCCCGATGACCGGGTCGTCGTGGAGCTGTCTCCCTACGACCTCACGCGTGGACGGATCGTCTACCGGTACAAGTAGCAGAAAAGTAGATCTCACGACCCGGAGAACCTCAATCCCATGAAGGTCAAGCCGAGCGTCAAGAAGATCTGCGACAAGTGCAAGGTGATCCGCCGTCACGGCCGGGTCATGGTCATCTGCGACAACCTGCGCCACAAGCAGCGCCAGGGCTGACGCACGAAAACCCTGCATTTCTCGCGGTCTTCGCGCGACGCACACCAGATACGCAGCAACCCGACCCCTCGCGCAGGCGCGGGGACGACACCCCCGGTGGAGGCCGGGGACCCGGCTCGTAGGACCTACGGGAACGGTGCTGCGGAAGACCTCCGAATCATTCACAGGAGCCAGATCACATGGCACGCCTCGCAGGCGTCGACCTTCCGCGCGAGAAGCGCATCGAGGTCGCTTTGACCTACGTCTTCGGCATCGGTCGTACCCGTGCCCAGGACACCCTGAAGAACACCGGTGTGAACCCGGACACCCGCGTGCGTGACCTTGCCGAGGAAGACCTCGTCAAGATCAACAAGTGGGTCGACGAGAACTACAAGACCGAGGGTGACCTCCGCCGCGAGATCCAGGCGGACATCCGGCGCAAGGTCGAGATCGGCTGCTACCAGGGTCTGCGGCACCGTCGCGGCCTGCCGGTCCACGGTCAGCGCACCCACACCAACGCCCGCACCCGCAAGGGCCCGCGTCGCGCCATCGCCGGTAAGAAGAAGCCGGGCAAGAAGTAGTCCTCGGCGGACTGACTGACGCAGTTGTCAACGGTTCTCGCTGACAGGACCGACCACCTCCACGGGAGTTCACAGACTTATGCCTCCGAAGGGCCGTCAAGGCGCCGCCAAGAAGGTGCGCCGCAAGGAGAAGAAGAACGTCGCTCACGGGCACGCCCACATCAAGAGCACGTTCAACAACACGATCGTCTCGATCACCGACCCGACCGGGAACGTGATCAGCTGGGCCTCCGCCGGCCATGTCGGCTTCAAGGGCTCGCGCAAGTCCACTCCGTTCGCCGCGCAGATGGCCGCCGAGTCGGCCGCCCGCCGGGCGCAGGAGCACGGGATGCGCAAGGTCGACGTGTTCGTCAAGGGTCCCGGCTCCGGCCGTGAGACCGCGATCCGCTCCCTCCAGGCCACCGGCCTCGAGGTCGGCTCGATCCAGGACGTCACCCCGACCCCGCACAACGGCTGCCGCCCGCCGAAGCGCCGCCGCGTCTGACCAGCTGAAACAGGAGTGATCTAGACAATGGCGCGTTACACCGGGGCCGACTGCAAGCGTTGCCGTCGGGAGAAGCAGAAGCTCTTCCTCAAGGGGAGCAAGTGCGAGAGCGCGAAGTGCCCGATCGAGATCCGTCCTTACCCCCCGGGTGAGCACGGTCGCGGGCGCACCAAGGACAGCGAGTACCTGCTGCAGAAGCGCGAGAAGCAGAAGTGCGCGCGCATCTACGGTGTCCTTGAGAAGCAGTTCCGCGGGTACTACGAGGAGGCGAACAAGAAGTCCGGCAAGACCGGTGAGAACCTTCTTCGCATCCTGGAGTCCCGCCTCGACAACGTGGTCTACCGGGCCGGCTTCGCCAAGTCCCGCGACCACGCCCGTCAGCTGGTCCGCCACGGTCACATCACCGTGAACGGCCGCAAGACGGACATCCCGTCGGCTCGGGTCGCCCCGAACGACATCATCGAGGTCCGCACCTCCTCGCGTCAGCTGACCCCCTTCGTGGTGGCCGCTGCCGAGGCCGGCGAGAAGACCGTGCCGGCGTGGCTGGAGTCCAGCCCCGCCAAGCTGCGGATCCTCGTGCACTCCCTGCCCGAGCGCCAGGTGATCGACACCCAGGTGCAGGAGCAGCTGATCGTCGAGCTCTACTCGAAGTAACCGTCGGGTAGCGGGTCGATTCGGGCGGTACGGCGCGAAAACGCCGTACCGCCCGTACCCTCGTCAGTACAGCGGGCGTCAAATAGCGGGCGCCCACGACTGAAGGATCAAACACATGCTGATCGCTCAGCGACCCTCACTGACCGAAGAGGTCGTCGACGAGTACCGCTCCCGGTTCGTCATCGAGCCGCTGGAGCCGGGCTTCGGCTACACCCTCGGAAACTCCCTGCGTCGCACGCTGCTCTCCTCGATCCCCGGTGCCGCCGTCACCAGCATCCGGGTCGACGGGGTCCTGCACGAGTTCACCACCGTGCCGGGCGTCAAGGAGGACGTGACCGACCTCATCCTCAACATCAAGCAGCTCGTCGTCTCCTCGGAGCACGACGAGCCGGTCGTGATGTACCTGCGCAAGCAGGGCCCCGGCCTGGTCACCGCGGCCGACATCGCGCCGCCGGCCGGTGTCGAGGTGCACAACCCGGACCTGGTCCTCGCCACGCTCAACGGCAAGGGCAAGCTGGAGATGGAGCTGACCGTCGAGCGCGGCCGCGGCTACGTCTCCGCCGTGCAGAACAAGCAGCAGGGCCAGGAGATCGGCCGGATCCCGGTCGACTCGATCTACAGCCCGGTGCTCAAGGTCACCTACAAGGTCGAGGCGACCCGTGTCGAGCAGCGCACCGACTTCGACAAGCTGATCGTCGACGTCGAGACCAAGCAGGCCATGCGGCCGCGTGACGCGATGGCGTCGGCCGGCAAGACCCTGGTCGAGCTGTTCGGACTGGCCCGCGAGCTCAACGTGGACGCCGAGGGCATCGACATGGGCCCGTCCCCGACGGACGCCGCCCTCGCCGCCGACCTGGCGCTGCCGATCGAGGAGCTGGAGCTGACCGTCCGCTCCTACAACTGCCTCAAGCGTGAGGGCATCCACTCGGTGGGTGAGCTCGTGGCGCGCTCCGAGGCCGACCTGCTCGACATCCGCAACTTCGGCGCGAAGTCGATCGACGAGGTCAAGGCGAAGCTGGCCGGCATGGGCCTGGCCCTCAAGGACAGCCCGCCCGGATTCGACCCGACCGCCGCCGCCGACGCCTTCGGCGCCGACGACGACGACACCGGGTTCGTGGAGACCGAGCAGTACTGAGCGTTCCGCGGGGCCGGCGGGTCTCCTCCCGCCGCCCCCACCTCGGGGCGCACCCCTGATTGCCCGTAGGCGACCGCTTGCGGGGTCCTGACACCGGTACCTGATACGGCCGGTGCAGATCCAAGGAGTAACACCATGCCGAAGCCCGCCAAGGGTGCTCGCCTGGGCGGCAGCGCCGCCCACGAGAAGATCCTTCTCACCAACCTGGCGAAGCAGCTCTTCGAGCACGGCCGGATCACCACCACCGAGGCGAAGGCGCGCCGTCTGCGCCCGGTCGCGGAGAAGCTGATCACCAAGGCGAAGAAGGGCGACCTGCACAACCGTCGCCTGGTCCTGTCGGTCTTCAACAACCGCGACGACGTCTACCGCCTGTTCTCGGAGATCGCTCCGCGCTTCGAGAACCGTCCCGGTGGCTACACCCGCATCACCAAGATCGGCCCCCGTCGCGGCGACAACGCCCCGATGGCGGTCATCGAGCTGGTGGAGGCCCTGACCGTGGCCCAGCAGGCCACCGGTGAGGCCGAGGCCGCCACCAAGCGCGCGGTCAAGGAGGAGTCGGCCAAGGCCGAGGCCACCGAGACCGCCGAGGACGCCACGGCCGAAGAGGCCTGATCGTCCGGTACGTCCGAGGACGGGCCCGCTCCCCACGCCGGGGGCGGGCCCGTTCCGCTGTCCGCCCGGGCGCCGGCCCGGGACCGAGTGGAGGGAACTGCGCCCGTGGGCGACGAGGTGGCGCCGGGGTACGTACGGGTCAGGCTGGACCTGGCCTACGACGGCCGGGACTTCTCCGGCTGGGCCCGGCAGCGGGAGCGGCGCACCGTGCAGGGCGAGCTGGAGGCGGCGGTGGCCACCGTGCTGCGGCTGGCCGAGCCGGTCGAGCTGACGGTGGCCGGCCGCACCGACGCCGGGGTGCACGCCCGCGGCCAGGTCGCGCACGTGGACCTGCCGGCCGAGGTGTGGGAGCGGGAGGCCGGCAAGCTGCTGCGCCGGCTGGCGGGGCGGCTGCCGCAGGACGTGCGGGTCTTCGGCGTCTCCCGGGCGCCCGAGGGCTTCAACGCCCGGTTCTCGGCCGTCTGGCGCCGCTACGCCTACCGGGTGGACGACCGGCCCGGCGGCGTCGATCCGCTGCTGCGCGGCCACGTGCTCTGGCACGACCGGCCGGTGGACGTCGAGGCGATGAACCGGGCGGCCGAGCTGCTGCTCGGCGAGCACGACTTCGCCGCGTACTGCAAGAAGCGGGAGGGCGCGACCACCATCCGCACCCTGCTCGACCTGCGCTGGGAGCGGACCGCGCAGGGCGTGGCGGTGGCCACCGTGCGGGCGGACGCCTTCTGCCACAACATGGTCCGCGCGCTGGTCGGCGCGATGATCCTGGTCGGCGACGGGCACCGGCCGGCCGGCTTCCCGGCCGAGGTGCTGGCCGGCCGCGAGCGGCACTCCGCGGTGAACGTGGTGCGGCCGCACGGGCTGACCCTGGAGGAGGTCGGCTACCCGGCCGACGAGCTGCTGGCCGCCCGGGCCGCCGAGGCGCGCAACCGGCGCACCCTGCCGGCCTGCTGACCCGCGCGGTGGCCGGGCGCCCGGCGGGTCAGTTGGCGGGCGCGGCGGTGGCGGCCTCCTGGCGGCCGCGCGCCACGATCCTCTGGAAGGTCAGGTACGCCACGTCGCTGGCGCTCTGCGAGGTGGCCGCGTCGGTCTGGGACACGCCGGTGTCGTCGGTCCGGCCGGCGATGGTGAAGTAGGCGTAGCGGCCCACCGAGTTGACGGCCGTCTGGCAGGTCGTGGCGTGGCAGAACGGGCCGAGGCCGCCGCCGGTCAGCGGCAGGGCGTAGTCGTTGTAGCCGGTCTGCGCCTTGGCGCTGCTCGCGTCGGCCTTGGAGTCGAAGACGGCGACGTCGACGGTGACCGCGATCCCGCCGCCGTAGTAGGTGGCGCGCAGCACCCGGCGGCAGCCCTCGCGGTTGAGGATGGCGCCGAGGCCGGCGGTGGTCGTGGCGGCGCACGAGGTGCCGGAGTCGACGGTGGCCTTGGTGTAGTGCCGCGAGCCGAAGTTGAGCGAGTCGCCGGGGAAGAGCTCCTTCGTGCCGAGCGGCGCGGTGTCCTTCGAGGCGCTGGACAGGATCGCCAGCGGGTCGGCCGGCGGGGTGGGCGTCACGTCGGAGAAGGAGGGCGACGGCTCGGTGACGGTCGGGGTCGGCGCCGGCCCGGGGGACGGCTTCTTGTGGTGGCCGCTGACCACCACGGCGGTGGCCACGATCGCCGCGACGACCACCACCGCGAGCGCGCCGCCGCCGATCATCAGCTTGCGGCGCCTGCCCTCCTGCTCGCTGCGGTCGGCCAGCGCGGACCAGTCCGGCTCGCCCGTCCCGGAGCCCGTCCGGCCCGGGAGGGCGCCGTCCCCGATGTGGCCGGACGGCGGCGACCAGGCCGGCCCGGCGGACTGCTGCGGGTCGGGCTGCGACTGCTGTTGCTGCTGCGGATAGCCGTAGCCGGACTGCTGCGGGTAGCCGTAGCCGGACTGCTGCGGGTAGCCGTAGCCGCCCTGCTGCGGCTGTTGCTGCTGCGGGTAGCCGTATCCGCCCGGCTGTTGCTGTTGCTGTTGCGGGTCGGCGGCGGGCGGCGGGGTGACGGCGCGGAACGGCATGGTCGGTTGGCCGGGCTTCGGCAGGAACTCCTCGTTCGAGCCGTGGGATTCGTCGCGCTGCTGCCCATCCGTCATGGCGTCAATCTTATGGTCTGTTCGGCGGTGCCGGGCCGGAAAACCGCTTTGGAGCAGAGCCGGGAAGGGGGCGACAATCACGACCATGGGACATGTGGAAGCGGCGCACCTGGAGTACTTCCTGCCGGACGGCCGGGTGCTGCTCGACGACGTCTCGTTCCGCGTCGGCGAGGGCGCCGCGGTCGCGCTGGTCGGTGCCAACGGCGCCGGCAAGACGACCCTGCTGCGGCTGATCGCCGGCGAGCTGAAGCCGGACGGCGGCGCGGTGACGGTCGGCGGCGGGCTCGGCGTGATGCCGCAGTTCGTCGGCTCGGTGCGCGACGACCGCACGGTGCGCGACCTGCTGGTGTCGGTGGCCCGGCCGCGCATACGGCAGGCGGCCGGCGCGGTGGACGCCGCGGAGCTGGCGATCATGGCCCAGGACGACGAGCCGGCCCAGCTCGCCTACGCCCAGGCCCTCAGCGACTGGGCCGAGGCCGGCGGCTACGAGGCCGAGACGGTCTGGGACATGTGCACGACCGCGGCGCTCGGCGTCCCCTACGAGCGCGCCCAGTGGCGCGAGGTGCGCACCCTGTCCGGCGGCGAGCAGAAGCGGCTGGTGCTGGAGGCGCTGCTGCGCGGCACCGACGAGGTCCTGCTGCTCGACGAGCCGGACAACTACCTCGACGTGCCCGGCAAGCGGTGGCTGGAGGAGCAGCTCGGCGCCACCCGCAAGACGGTGCTGTTCGTCAGCCACGACCGCGAGCTGCTGGCCCGGGCCGCCGATCGGATCATCAGCGTGGAGCCGAGCCCGGCCGGCAGCGACGTGTGGGTGCACGGCGGCGGCTTCGCCACGTACCACGCGGCCCGCAAGGAGCGGTTCGCCCGCTTCGAGGAGCTGCGCCGCCGCTGGGACGAGCAGCACGCTCAGCTCAAGCGGCTGGTCGTCATGTACCGGCAGAAGGCGGCCTACAACTCCGACATGGCCTCCCGCCTGCAGTCCGCGGTCACCCGGCTGCGCAGGTTCGAGGAGGCGGGCCCGCCGCAGGAGCCGCCGCGCGAGCAGGACATCCGGATGCGGCTGCGCGGCGGCCGCACCGGGGTGCGGGCGGTGACCGCGCGGGGGCTGGAACTGACCGGTCTGATGAGCCCGTTCGACCTGGAGGTCTTCTACGGCGAGCGGGTCGCGATCCTCGGCTCCAACGGTTCGGGCAAGTCGCACTTCCTGCGGCTGCTGGCCGGCGAGCCGGTCGCGCACACCGGCGAGTGGAAGCTCGGCGCCCGCGTGGTGCCCGGCCACTTCGCGCAGACCCACGCCCACCCCGAGCTGCTCGGCCGCACCCTCGTCGACATCCTGTGGACCGAGCACGCCCGCGACCGCGGCCGGGCGATGAGCGCGCTGCGCCGCTACGAGCTGGAGCGCCAGGGCGACCAGCGCTTCGACAACCTCTCCGGCGGCCAGCAGGCCCGCTTCCAGATCCTGCTGCTGGAGCTGTCCGGCACGACGGCGCTGCTGCTGGACGAGCCGACGGACAACCTGGACCTGGAGAGCGCGGACGCGCTGCAGGAGGGGCTGGACTCCTACGACGGCACGGTGCTGGCGGTGACGCACGATCGCTGGTTCGCGCGTTCCTTCGACCGCTTCCTGGTGTTCGGTTCCGACGGCCGGCTGCGTGAGGCGGCCGAGCCGGTGTGGGACGAGGCCCGGGTGGAGCGGCCGCGGTAGGGGGGCCGTTTTGACCCTCACGGGGGGAGGCGGTTATTCTTCGTTGTCGAATTAGAATCTGCGTATTGGCTTGCTCGTTCTCACGTGAGAGGCCGCTACGCCGGTCGATCCAGCCGAAAGCCGGCAGTCACCTATCGGGTTGCGTCGCCCGAGTGTGACCCGCCGGAGTCGGCCGGTTGGCCTGTCAGGACCCACTCACTGAAGAAGCGAAGGCTACGACCGTGCGTACGTACAGCCCCAAGCCCGGCGACGTCCAGCGCCAGTGGCACGTCATCGACGCGCAGGACGTCGTCCTGGGCCGACTGGCCTCCCAAGTAGCGTCCCTCCTGAGGGGCAAGCACAAGCCGGTTTACGCGCCCCACGTCGACACCGGTGACTTCGTCATCATCGTCAACGCCGACAAGGTGCACCTGTCCGGCAACAAGCGGACCCAGAAGATGGCCTACCGCCACTCCGGCTACCCGGGCGGTCTGCGTTCCATCCGCTACGACGAGTTCCTGGCGAAGAGCCCCGAGAAGGCTGTCGAGAAGGCCATCAAGGGCATGCTTCCCAAGAACACCCTGGGCCGCCAGATGCTCAGCAAGCTCAAGGTCTACGCGGGCGCCGAGCACCCGCACTCGGCCCAGCAGCCTGTTCCGTTCGAGATCACGCAGGTTTCGCAGGGCTAGTCCCGGCCACCGGCTACCAGCAGAAAGCATCTGAGGAGAATCGTGGCTGAGACCACCCCTGAGGCCCCGCTCGCCGAGGAAGGCGAGTTCACCGAGTACACCTCCGAGTCGGAGGCGGCGCCGGAGGAGTACACCTCCGAGTCGCTCGCCGGCCGGTTCGGCGACCCGCAGCCGGCCGGCGGCACCGGGCGCCGCAAGGAGTCCGTCGCCCGGGTCCGCATCGTTCCCGGCAGCGGCAAGTGGAAGATCAACGGTCGCACCCTTGAGGGATACTTCCCCAACAAGGTGCACCAGCAGGAAGTCAACGAGCCGTTCAAGATCCTCGAACTGGACGGTCGTTACGACGTCGTCGCCCGCATCAGCGGCGGCGGCATCTCCGGTCAGGCCGGCGCCCTGCGCCTCGGCGTGGCCCGTGCCCTCAACGAGGCCGACGTGGACAACAACCGCGCCGCGCTGAAGAAGGCCGGCTTCCTGACCCGCGACTCGCGCGAGATCGAGCGCAAGAAGGCCGGTCTGAAGAAGGCCCGCAAGGCACCGCAGTACAGCAAGCGCTGACAATCGGCTCGTCCGCCTGTCGCAACGCCCCGGAGGCACGATGTGCGCCTCCGGGGCGTTCTTTTACGGATAGCGGCATACGCGGGCATCAACGGGGGTCATGTCCTTTACGTAACGTTGTGCACCTTTCCCCTCGTACTCTCGGAGGAACCACAGTGGGACGACTCTTCGGAACCGATGGCGTACGCGGCGTGGCCAACGCCGACCTCACCGCGGAGCTGGCGCTGGGGCTGTCCGTCGCGGCGGCACACGTGCTGGGCGAGGTGGGCACGTTCGAAGGCCATCGGCCGGTGGCGGTCGTCGGACGCGACCCGCGCGCCTCGGGGGAGTTCCTGGAGGCCGCGGTGGTCGCCGGGCTGGCCAGCGCCGGAGTGGACGTCCTGCGGGTCGGTGTGCTGCCCACCCCGGCGGTGGCGTATCTCACCGGCGCGCTGGGCGCCGACCTCGGGGTCATGCTGTCCGCCAGCCACAACCCGATGCCCGACAACGGGATCAAGTTCTTCGCCCGCGGCGGCCAGAAGCTCGCCGACGACCTCGAGGACCGCATCGAGGACACCTACCGCTCGCACTCCTCCGGCGAGCCGTGGGACCGGCCGACCGGCTCCGGGGTGGGCCGGATCAAGGACTACACCGAGGGCCTGGACACCTACGTCGCCCACCTGGTCGGCGTGCTGCCCAACCGGCTCGACGGGCTGAAGGTCGTCATCGACGCGGCGCACGGCGCGGCCTCCCGGGTCTCGCCCGAGGCGTTCACCCGGGCCGGCGCCGAGGTCGTCCCGCTGGGCAACGAGCCCGACGGCCTCAACATCAACGACGGCTGCGGCTCCACCCACCTGGCCGGGCTGCGGGCCGCCGTCGTCGAGCACGGCGCCCACCTCGGCATCGCGCACGACGGCGACGCGGACCGCTGCCTGGCGGTCGACGCCGCGGGCCGGGAGGTGGACGGCGACCAGATCCTCGCCGTGCTCGCCCTCGCGCTGCGCGAGGCCGGCGGGCTGCGCCGCAACACGGTGGTGGCCACCGTGATGTCCAACCTCGGCTTCAAGCTCGCCATGGAACGCGAGGGCATCGACCTCGTCCAGACCGCGGTCGGCGACCGCTACGTGCTGGAGGCGATGAAGGACAACGGCTACGCGCTCGGCGGCGAGCAGTCCGGCCACGTCATCGTGCTCGACCACGCCACCACCGGCGACGGCACGCTCACCGGGCTGCTGCTGGCCGCCCGGGTCGCCGCCACCGGCCGCCCGCTGTCCGAGCTGGCCCAGGTGATGGAACGGCTGCCGCAGGTGCTGGTCAACGTGCCGGACGTGGACCGCTCCCGGGTCACCTCCGAGCCCGAGCTGCGCCGCGCGGTGGACGACGCGGAACGCGAGCTGGGCACCGAGGGCCGGGTGCTGCTGCGCTCCTCCGGCACCGAGCCGCTGGTGCGCGTCATGGTGGAGGCCGCCGACATCGAGCACGCCCGCACGGTCGCCGGCCGGCTGGCCGACGTGGTGAAGTCCACCCTCGGCTGAGCCGCCGCCCACAGCCGGCCGCGGGACGCCGTGCGGCGCCCCGCGGCCGGTTCACAGCTTGCGCAGCGACAGCCGCCGCACCTTGTGGTCCGGCCCCTTGCGCAGCACCAGCGTCGCCCGGCCGCGGGTGGGCGCCACGTTCTCCTCCAGGTTGGGCCGGTTGATGGTCCGCCACAGCATCCTGGCGTACTCCAGCGCCTCCTCCTCGGAGACCTGGGTGTACTTGCGGAAGTAGGAGCTGGGGTCCTGGAACGCGGTCTCGCGCAGCATCCGGAACCGGCTGAGGTACCAGCCCTCGATGTCCTCGCCGCGCGCGTCCACGTAGACGCTGAAGTCGAAGTAGTCGGCGAGCCCGACCCGCGTGCGGCCGTCCTTGCCGGGCAGCGCCGGCTGCAGGACGTTGAGGCCCTCCACGATCAGTATGTCCGGCCGGCGCACCACCAGGCGCTCGTCCGGCACGATGTCGTAGATCAGGTGCGAGTAGACCGGCGCGCCGACCTCCTCCTTGCCCGCCTTCACGTCGGCGACGAACCGGGTGAGCGCCCGGCGGTCGTAGGACTCCGGGAACCCCTTGCGCGCCATCAGGCCGCGCCGGGTCAGCTCCGCGTTCGGGTACAGGAAGCCGTCGGTGGTCACCAGCTCCACCCGCGGGTGCTCGGGCCAGCGGGCCAGCAGCGCCTTGAGCACCCGCGCGGTGGTCGACTTGCCCACCGCGACGCTGCCCGCCACGCCGATCACGAACGGCGTGCCGCTCTGCGCGCCGTGCCCGCCGCCCGCGTCGCCCAGGAAGGTGTTCAGCGCGCCGCGCAGGCCCGTCGTGGCGCCGACGTACAGGTTGAGCAGCCGGGAGAGCGGCAGGTAGACGTCGCGCACCTCGTCGAGGTCCATCAGGTCGCCGAGGCCGCGCAGCCGCTCCACCTCCTCGGCGGACAGCGACAACGGCGTCCGCTCGCGCAGCGCGCTCCACTCGTCCCTGGTCAGGTCCACGTACGGGGTCGCCTCTCGGCGCCGCGGTTCGGTCGGCACAGCCACGGCTCCATTGTCCCGGCACCGCCCGCCCGCCGGACGCGGGGGTCCACCGGGCGGCCGGAACCCGTCAGGGGCGCACCCGCGGCAGGTACGCGGACAGCTCCTCGGCGCCGAACGGGACCGGGGCCGCCCGGCCGGCCAGACCGTGCAGGTAGGCGCCGACCGACGCGGCGTCGCGCGCCGCCAGCCCGGCGGCCAGCAGCGAGCCGATCAGCCCGGACAGCACGTCCCCGCTGCCGGCGGTGGACAGCCACGCGGTGCCCGTCGGGTTGACCCGGACCGGGCGGCCCGGCTCGGCGACCAGCGTGGTGGACCCCTTCAGCAGCACCGTCGCGCGGTAGTCGTCCGCCAGCCGCCGCACGTGTTCCAGCCGCCGCGCCTCGACGTCCGCGCGGTCCGCCCCGAGCAGCGCGGCCGCCTCGCCGGCGTGCGGGGTCAGCACGGTGGGCGCCCGCCGGGCCCGCACCGCCGCGCGGTCCGCCAGCCGCAGGCCGTCCGCGTCGATCAGCACCGGCACGTCGGCGGTGAGCACCTCCGCCACCGCCGCCCGGCCGGCCGCGTCGTCGCCGAGCCCCGGCCCGACCGCCCACGCCTGCACCCGGCCGGCCCGCGACGGCGGTCCGGCCGACACCAGGGTCTCCGGGTGCCGGGCGATCACCGCGTCCGCCGCGGGCCCGGCGTAGCGCACCGCGCCGGCGCCGCCGCGCTGCGCGCCGCCGACCGCGAGCACCGCCGCGCCGGGGTAGCGCGGCGATCCGGCGACGATGCCGACCACGCCGCGCCGGTACTTGTCGCTCTCGCCGGTGGGTGCCGGCAGCAGGGCCGCCACGTCGGCGTCCTGCAGCGCCTCGGCGTCCGGCTCCGGCAGGTGCGGGCCCAGTCCGATGTCGATCAGCCGCAGCGCGCCGGTGTGACCGGCCGCCGGGTCGATGAGCAGACCGGGCTTGTAGCAGCCGAACGTCACCGTCGCGTCGGCGCGGACCGCCTCGCCGGCCACCTCGCCGGTGTCCGCGTCCACCCCGGACGGCAGGTCGACCGCCACCACGGCGGCCCGCGCCGCGTGCGCCAGATCGGCCAGCCGGCCCGCCTCCGCCCGCAGCCCGCCCCTGCCGCCGATGCCCACGATGCCGTCCAGCACCAGGTCGGCGCGCGCGATCGCCCGCTCGGCGTCCGCCGGGTCCGCCGGGCCGGCCACCCGTCCGCCGGCCGCCCGCACCGCCGCCAGTCCGCCCGGGTGCGCGCGGTCCGGATCCAGCAGCACCGCCGTGCCGCCGGCGCCGCGCCGCAGCAGCAGCGCGAGGGCGTACAGCGCGTCGCCTCCGTTGGAGCCGCTGCCGACCAGCGCCACGATCCGCCGCCCGTACACCCGCCCCAGCATCCCGGCGCACACCGCCGCCAGCCCCCCCGCCGCCCGCGCCATCAACGCCCCCTGCGGCGACCGGGCCATCAACTCCCGCTCCGCCGCCCGGACCGTCTCGACACCGTAGGCAAGCCGCATGTTCCCTCCGAGGATCACGGCCTCCACCGCGCTCGCTTCCGCGACCGGCCGTCCCGCCGCGCACGTCGTCCGCTGCCTACCCCGTCCGCGCCCACCCCTACCGGATCCCCGACCATCGCACCACCGCGCCACGGCGCGGTGGCGCCGCCCGATCTGCGCGTCGGTTGTGGGGTTGGCCACAATCGCGGGAACCCGATGGAGGGATGTGATGATTCGCGGCTGGGAAGCTGATGTCATCCCTCCGCGATCACCACCGCGGAGGCGATGCCCGCGTCGTGGCTGAGGGAGACGTGCCAGGAGCGGACGCCGAGGGCGGCGGCGCGGGCGGCGACGGTGCCGGTCACGGTGAGGCCGGGGCGGCCGGAGGGGGCGGTGGTGACCTCGGCGTCGGTCCAGGCGAGGTTGCCCGGTGCGCCGAGCGACTTGGCCAGCGCCTCCTTGGCGGCGAACCGCGCGGCCAGCGAGGCGACCCCGCGCGGCTCGCCGTCCGGCAGCAGCAACTCGGCCGGCACGAAGAGCCGCTCGGCCATCCCCGGCGTCCGGCGCAGCGCCGCCGCGAACCGCTCGATGCCGGCGACGTCGATCCCGATCCCCACGATCACCCGTTCACTCCACGGTCACGGACTTGGCCAGGTTCCGCGGCTGGTCGACCTCGTTGCCGCTGGCGGTGGCGAGTTCGCAGGCGAAGACCTGCAGCGGGCACGGTGGCGACCAGGGGCTGCAGGAGGGTGGGGGTGGCCGGGATGCGGATGAGGTGGTCCGCGTAGGGGGCGACGGCCTCGTCGCCCTCCTCGGCGATGACGATGGTGCGGGCGCCGCGGGCCCGGATCTCCTGGATGTTGGAGACGATCTTGTCGTGCAGCACGGACCGGCCGCGCGGCGACGGGACCACCACGACCACCGGCAGGTCGTCCTCGATCAGCGCGATCGGCCCGTGCTTGAGCTCGCCGGCCGCGAAGCCCTCGGCGTGCATGTAGGCGAGTTCCTTGAGCTTGAGCGCGCCCTCCAGCGCCACCGGGTAGCCGACGTGCCGGCCGAGGAAGAGCACGGTGTTCTTGTCCTTGAGGGAGCGGGCCAGCTCCCGCACCGGCTCCATCGTGTCGAGGACCTGGTCCACCTGCCGGGCGATGTCGGACAGCTCGCGCACCACGGAGGTGATCTCGTCGCCCCACTTGGTGCCGCGCACCTGGCCCAGGTAGAGCGCGACGAGGTAGCAGGCGACGAGCTGGGTCAGGAACGCCTTCGTGGAGGCGACCGCGACCTCCGGGCCGGCGTGCGTGTAGAGCACCGCGTCGGACTCGCGGGGGATGGTGGAGCCGTTGGTGTTGCAGATGGCGAGCACCTTCGAGCCCTGCTCGCGGGCGTGCCGCAGCGCCATCAGGGTGTCCATCGTCTCGCCGGACTGGCTGATCGCGATGACCAGGGTGCGCGGGTCGAGGATCGGGTCGCGGTAGCGGAACTCGCTGGCCAGCTCGGTCTCGCAGGGGATGCGGGTCCAGTGCTCGATCGCGTACTTGGCGATCATCCCGGCGTGGAACGCGGTGCCGCAGGCGACGATGACCACCTTGTCGACCTCGCGCAGCGCGGAGGCGTCGATGCGCACCTCGTCCAGGGTGAGCCGCCCGGTGCCGTCGATGCGCCCCAGCAGGGTGTCGGCGACCGCCTTCGGCTGCTCGGCGATCTCCTTGAGCATGAAGTAGTCGTAGCCGCCCTTCTCGGCGGCCGAGGCGTCCCAGTCCACGTGGTAGGCGCGCACCTCGCCCTCGCCGCCGTCGAAGCCGGTCACCGTGACGCCGTCCCGGCGCAGTTCGACGACCTGGTCCTGGCCGAGCTCGATGGCGTCGCGGGTGTGCGCGATGAACGCGGCGACGTCGGAGGCGAGGAAGTTCTCGCCGTCGCCGACCCCGACGACCAGCGGGGAGTTGCGGCGCGCGCCGACCACGACGTCGGGCGCGTCGGCGTCCACCGCCACCAGGGTGAACGCGCCGTGCAGCCGGCGGCAGACCCGGCGCATCGCCTCGGCCAGGTCGCCGGTGGCCGCGTAGCTCTCGGCCAGCAGGTGGGAGACGACCTCGGTGTCGGTCTCCGAGGCCAGCCGGTGGCCGCGCTCGGCCAGTTCGGCGCGGAGCGCGGCGAAGTTCTCGATGATGCCGTTGTGCACGACGGCCACCCGGCCCGCGTTGTCCAGGTGGGGGTGGGCGTTGGCGTCGGTCGGGCCGCCGTGGGTGGCCCACCGGGTGTGGCCGAGGCCGGTGGTGCCGGCCGGCAGCGGGTTGTCGGCCAGCTCCTTCTCCAGGTTGGCGAGCTTGCCGGCCTTCTTGGCCGAGGCCAGGCCGCCGCCGGCGAGCACGGCCACGCCGGCCGAGTCGTACCCGCGGTACTCCAGCCGCTTCAGCCCGGCGATGACGACGTCGAGGGCGTTCTGGGCGCCCACATACCCCACGATTCCGCACATGGGCCTCATCGTAGGGGGCGGTCCCGGCAGGTCCGGGCGCCGGGCGGCGGAGCGCTGGTGGGCCTTTAGGGGGATTTGCTGCCGGGCAAGGGAGTGGCCCGGCCGCCGGGCAACCGGTCGCCCGGCGCGCGCGGGCGTATGGCTGGTGGCGTCCCATCGGAGCGCGGCACCGCCGCGCGACGTTCTCCAGGAGGCGTGTGCCATGGCTGGTGTGGTGAGGATGCGGGCGCGGGCCGGACTGCTCGCGGCGGCGGGCGTGCTGCCGCTGCTGCTGGCCGCGGGCGCCTCGGGGACCGCCGCCGCGAGCGGCCGGCCGATCAGCGCCACCGATCAGGTGGTGCCGCTCACCGCGCTGGTGCCGGGCGTGCCGCTGCCGGCCGGCGCGCTCGACACCCCCGACCAGGCGCTCGCCCCGAACATCCCGCGCGGTCCGCTGCCGGGCGACCGGCCGGTCGGGGCGCCCAGCCGGGCGCAGGCCGAGGCCGCCGCGCTGACCGAGTTCGTGCCGGCCGACGACGCGGCGAGCCTGCGCGCCTCGGACGCCGAGCCGATGCTGCGCCCGGCCCGCGGGTTCTGCTCGCGGCACACCAGCTCGTTCCAGCAGCGGGTGGAGCGCTTCCTGCACCTGCCGGCCCGCCTTCCGGCCCGGCAGACCCCGGAGAGCTGCGCCGCGATCCGCCGCTACCAGCGGGCGCACGGCATCCGCCCGGCGATCGGCTTCGCCGGCCCGGTCACCTGGGGCGCGATGGACGACGAGGGGTTCGCCGCCCGGCAGGCGTCCAAGGCGCGCACCGAGCCGAACGCCGCCCGCCGCTGCCCGACCGGCCGCTACGTGATCGCCTGCGTGGACCAGAACCGGCAGTTGATGTGGGTGCAGAGCGACCGGCGGATCGTCTTCGGCCCGGTCCGGGTCCGTACCGGCAGGCCCGGCATGCGCACCCGCGACGGCCTGCACCGCATCTACTGGCGGCACCTCGACCACGTCTCCACGATCTACGGCACGCCGATGCCCTACGCGCAGTTCTTCGACGGCGGCGAGGCGTTCCACGGGATCTACGGCAGCCTGTACGCGCCGACCGGCTCCTTCGGCTGCGTCAACCTGCGGGTGCCGGACGCGCGGCGGCTGTGGGGCGTGCTGCGCACCGGCGACCGGGTCTACGTCTGGGGACACAAGCCGTAGGACGGACCGGCCTGCGACACTGTGGTGGATGTACGAACACGACGCACCCGCACCACCGGCACCGGCGGCTCCCGCCGGCGCCCCGGCCGTGACGCCGCGCGCGTGGGCCCGGATCGACCTGGCCGCGCTGCGCGGCAACGTCCGGGCGCTGCGCGCGCACGCCTCCGGGGCCGAGGTGATGGCCGTGGTCAAGGCGGACGCCTACGGCCACGGCCTGGTGCCGTGCGCCCGCGCGGCGCGGCAGGCCGGCGCGGCCTGGCTGGGCACCGCGACGCCCGAGGAGGCGCTGCTGCTGCGGGCGGCCGGTGACGGCGGGCCGCTGCTGTGCTGGCTGTGGACGCCCGGCGGGCCGTGGCGGGCCGCGATCGAGGCGGACGTCGACGTCTCGGTGAGCGGGATGTGGGCGCTGCGCGAGGTGGTGGCCGCGGCCCGCGCCGCCGGCCGGCCGGCCCGGGTGCACCTGAAGTCGGACACCGGGCTCGGCCGCAACGGCTGCCCGGTCCAGGAGTGGCCGCAGTTGGCGGCCGCCGCCCGCGCGGCCGAGGCCGACGGGCTGGTCGAGGTCACCGGTGTGTGGTCGCACTTCGCCTGCGCGGACGAGCCGGGACACCCGTCGATCGCGGCCCAACTCTCGCAGTTCCACGCGGCGCTGGCGGTCGCCGAGGCCGCCGGGCTGCGCCCTCGGGTGCGGCACCTGGCCAACTCGCCGGCCGCCCTGACCCTCCCCGAGGCGCGCTTCGACCTGGTGCGCACCGGGATCGCGATGTACGGGATCTCGCCGGTGCCGGAGCTGGGCGGGCCCGAGGAGTTCGGGCTGCGGCCGGTGATGACGCTCGGCGCGACGCTGGCGCTGGTCAAGCGGGTCCCCGGCGGGCACGGCGTCTCCTACGGCCACCGCTACGTGACGCCGGGGGAGACCACGCTGGCGCTGGTGCCGATCGGCTACGCCGACGGGGTGCCGCGGCACGCGTCGGGCAGCGGGCCGGTGATGGTGGCCGGCAAGTGGCGCACGGTGGCCGGCCGGGTGGCGATGGACCAGTTCGTGGTGGACCTCGGCGGGGACAGTGCCCGGGAGGGCGACGAGGCGGTGCTGTTCGGCACCGGCGAGAGCGGCGAGCCGACTGCGGAGGACTGGGCGCGGGCGGCCGGCACGATCGCGTACGAGATCGTCACCCGGATCGGCGCCCGGGTGCCGCGCAGCTACGTGGGCGGCGGGGCGGATCGCGGATGAGCGGCGGTGGCAGCACGATAGGCCGTACCGCGGGGCTGGTCGGCGCCGCGATCGGGGTGCTCGCGGCGGGCGCGGCGGCCGGTGTGGCGATAGAACGGATGACCGTGGGACGTGGCATGCGCCGCAAGGCCCGCCAGGCGCTGGACGCGGCTGGCCCCTTCGGCACGCTGCGCGGCGAGCCGGGCAGCGTGTTCGCCGAGGACGGCACCGAACTGGTCTACGAGGTCGAGGAGGCGGCGGCGCCGCAGCCCGGCGTCCAGGGCGGCCCGCCGCTGACCGTGGTGTTCTGCCACGGCTACTGCCTCGACCAGGACTCCTGGCACTTCCAGCGCGCCATGCTGCGCGGGGTGGTGCGGGCGGTCTACTGGGACCAGCGCTCGCACGGCCGCTCGGCGCGCGGCCGGGACCAGGCGGAGGGCCGGCCGGCCACCATCGACCAGCTGGGCCGCGACCTGAAGGCGGTGGTGGACGCGGCGGCGCCCGAGGGGCCGCTGGTGCTCGCCGGTCACTCGATGGGCGGAATGACGGTGATGGCGTTCACCGAGCAGTTCCCCGAACTGGTGGCCGAGCGGGTCGCCGGGGTCTTCCTGGCCGGCACCTCGGCGGGGAAGCTGGCCGCCGTGACGCTGGGGCTGCCCGCGGTGGGCGCCAAGGCGTTCCGCGTGCTGGCGCCCGGCGTGCTGCGGGCGATGGGCGCCCAGCCCGGCCTGGTGGAACGCGGCCGCCGGGTGACCGCCGACCTGTTCGCCGGGGTCGTCAAGCACTACTCGTTCGCCTCGGAGGTCGATCCGGCGGTCGCCCGCCTTGCCGAACGTATGATCGAATCAACGCCGATCGACGTGGTCGCCGAGTTCTACCCGGCGTTCACCAGCCACGACAAGGGCGAGTCGCTGGCGCTGCTGGACGGGGTGCCCGCGCTGGTCATGACCGGCGAGAAGGACCTGCTGACGCCGAGCGACCACAGCGCCGACATCGCGGAACACCTGCCGGGCGCCGAGCTGGTCATCGTCCCCGATGCCGGCCACCTGGTGCTGCTCGAACACCCCCGCCTGGTCAACGCCCGGTTCGCCGCCCTGCTGGTGCGGGCCGCCGACGCGGTGGGCGCGTTCCTGCCGGACGCGGTCCGTGACCTGGCCTCCGGCGCCGGCGGCACGGGCGACCGGCGCACCGCGGGCGCGTAGCATCCGGTGGCATGAGCACTACGCGGGAGTTGGACGTGCGGGCGCTGATCACCGTGGAGACCGCGGAGGCGATGCGCGAACTGGGCAGGCGGCTGGCCGCGTTGGCGCGTCCGGGCGACCTGGTGCTGCTCAGCGGTGAGCTGGGGGCCGGCAAGACCACGCTGACCCGCGGGCTCGGCGAGGGGCTCGACGTGCGCGGCGCGGTCACCTCGCCGACCTTCGTCATCGCCCGGGTGCACCCGCCGCTGGGCGCCGGCCCGGCCCTGGTGCACGTGGACGCCTACCGGCTCGGCGGCGGGCTGGAGGAGATGGAGGACCTTGACCTCGACGTCTCGCTCGCCGAGTCCGTGGTGGTGGTGGAGTGGGGCGAGGGCAAGGTGGAGGAGCTGTCCGAGGACCGGCTGCACGTCGCCATCCACCGCGGCGCCGGCACCGCGGCGGACGAGGTGCGGCAGGTGACGGTCACCGCGGTCGGCGAGCGGTGGTCCGCGCGGGAGTTGGCCGAGCTGACCTCCCCGACCGGGTGAACTCCCGGCGGCCGTTCCGACAGCGTGTCGGGAAGATGTTGCGCCGAGCGTCCCACGCGTGATCTGCTGGAGTTCACGGACAGGTTAGGTCTGCCTTACACGGTGGACCCGGTCCGCCGCGGAGCGGCCACCAGGAGGCGCACATGCCCGATCGCCCCGGCGCCGAAGCGCCGCCCGACACCATGCCGACGATGGACGCCCTGCTCGCCGCCGGCGCCGCGGCCCGCGCGGTCAGCACCCCGCCGGCCGAGCCGGCCCCGGACGACCCGGAAGCGGCCGGCAGCCGTGACGAGCCGGCGCAGCCGCCGGCCTGCGATCAACGCGACGCCGCCTGAGATCATCGCCCGATCGGGGGAAACGCCCTGGGCCCCGGCACAGGTCAGGCGACCACGACGACCTTGGTGTGCTCGGCGGCGAACCCCCACATCGCGGCGCCGTCCGCCAGGTGCTCGCGTATCCCGCCGGTGTGCTTGGCCGGGTCCGGGGTGGGCAGCGAGCCGTCCACCGCCGCGCTGAAGCCTATGACCGTGCCGTCCGACGAGCTGAACAGCACCACGTGCTCGATCGGCACGCCGTCGGTGCCGGTGATCGCCGCGGTGCGGCCGGTCACGTCGTAGACGCCGGGCCGCGGTGCGACGGTGCCGGCCACCACCGGGTAGGTGCGCTCCACCGTGCCGTTCGCGCCGACCAGCCAGACGCGGTGCCGGGCCAGCGCGTAGACCACCCGGCGGCCGGTGCCGGACGCGGCGGGCAGCGCCAGCTCCCGCTTGCGGGCGGCGGCCACGCCGGGCGGCGTGCCGCGGTGCGGGCCGGGCCTGGCGGAGGAGGTCGCGGCCGGGGTGCCGGCGTGCTGCGCGGCGTCCGCCTGCCAGGCGAGCACACCGATCCCCGCGAGCGCGGCGACCGTGAGTGCGGCGACGATGGTTCCCGACCCGACCTTTGCCATGACGCTGACGCTAGCACCGCCGTCCGCATGCCTGTTCCCGTGCGGGAGCCCGGCGGCGGGGCCGTAGGCTGGGCGCCGTGCTGCTGCTCGCGTTGGACACCGCCACCCCCGCCGTCACCGTCGCCCTCCACGACGGCCACACCGCCGTCGCGTCCCGCACGGTCGAGGACGCCAGGCGGCACGGCGAGTTGCTGCTGCCCGGCGTGGAGCGGGTGCTGGCCGAGGCGGGCGCCGCGATCGGCGACGTGACCGCGGTGGCGGTCGGCGTCGGACCGGGGCCGTACACCGGGCTGCGGGTCGGCCTGGTGACCGCCGCCTCGTTCGGCGACGCGCTCGGCGTCCCGGTGCACGGCGTGTGCACGCTGGACGCGATCGCCTACGCGGCCGGGCGGGAGTCCGTGGCGGCCGGCCCGTTCGTGGTGGCCACCGACGCGCGGCGCAAGGAGGTCTACTGGGCCCGCTACGCCGACCCGCTGACCCGGACCGGCGAGCCGGCCGTCGACCGGGCCGGCGACATCGCCGAGCGGGTGGCCGGGCTGCCGGCGGTCGGCGCGGGCGCCGCGCTCTACCCCGAGGTCTTCGCCGACGTGCGCCCGCCGCGGCACGCCGCCGCCGACGCGCTCGCCGCGCTGGTCGCCGAACGGCTCACGGGCGGCGGGGAGTTGCTGCCCGCGCTGCCGATGTACCTGCGCCGCCCGGACGCCCAGGTGCCGGCCGGCTACAAGCAGGTCCTGCCGCGGTGACCGAGGTGACCGCTCCGCAGTTGCGCGTGATGCGCTGGTGGGACATCGACCAGGTGATGGCCCTGGAGGCCGAGTTGTTCCCGGACGACGCCTGGTCGCGCGGGATGTTCTGGTCGGAGCTGGCCGGCGCCCGGCACCCGGGGGCCACCCGGTACTACGTGGTGGCCGCGCTCGGCGACCGGCTGGTCGGCTACGCCGGCCTGTCCGCGATCGCCGGCACCGGCGACGTGACGACCATCGGCGTCACCGCCGGCCACCGCGGCACCGGCCTCGGCGCCCGGCTGCTGACCGAACTCCTGCGGCAGGCCACCGCGTTCGAGTGCCACGAGGTGCTGCTGGAGGTGCGGGTGGACAACGCGTCCGCCCAACGCCTCTACGAGCGCTTCGGGTTCGAGCCGATCGGCGTGCGGCGCGGCTACTACCAGCCGGGCAACGTGGACGCGCTCGTGATGCGACTGACGGATCCAACCACCGTACCCGTGCAAGGACTTCACCATGGCTGACGAACCCCTCGTCCTCGGCATCGAGACCTCCTGCGACGAGACCGGCGTCGGCATCGTGCGCGGCCACACGCTGCTCGCGGACGCGATCGCCTCCAGCGTGGACGAGCACGCCCGGTTCGGCGGCGTGGTCCCCGAGGTGGCCAGCCGCGCCCACCTGGAGGCGATGGTCCCCACCATCCAGCGGGCGCTGCGCGAGGCCGGGGTCAAGCCGTCCGACCTGGACGGCGTCGCGGTCACCGCGGGCCCGGGGCTGGCCGGCGCGCTGCTGGTCGGCGTCTCGGCCGCCAAGGCGTACGCGTACGCGCTGGGCAAGCCGCTGTACGGCGTCAACCACCTCGCGTCGCACATCTGCGTGGACCAGTTGGAGCACGGGCCGCTGCCGGAGCCGACGATGGCGCTGCTGGTCTCCGGCGGCCACTCCTCGCTGCTGCTCGCGCCGGACATCACCTCCGACGTGCGGCCGCTGGGCTCCACCATCGACGACGCGGCCGGCGAGGCGTTCGACAAGGTCGCCAGGGTGCTCGGGCTGGGCTTCCCCGGCGGCCCGGTGGTGGACCGTATGGCGCGCGAGGGGGACCCGCGGGCGATCCGCTTCCCACGCGGGCTGACCGGGCCGCGCGACCCGATCTACGACTTCTCCTTCTCCGGCCTGAAGACCGCGGTCGCCCGCTGGGTGGAGGAGCGCCGCCGCGACGGGATCGAGGTGCCGGTGGCCGACGTCGCGGCGTCCTTCCAGGAGGCGGTGACCGACGTGCTGACCCGCAAGGCGATCCGGGCCTGCAAGGACAACGGCGTGGACCACCTGATGATCGGCGGCGGCGTGGCGGCCAACTCCCGGCTGCGGGCGATGGCCCAGGAGCGCTGCGCCGACGCGGGCATCGAACTGCGGGTGCCCAGGCCCAAGTTGTGCACCGACAACGGCGCCATGGTGGCCGCGCTCGGCGCCGAGATGGTCGCCAGGGGCCGCGCTGCCTCCGACTGGGACCTGCCCGCCGACTCCTCGCTGCCGGTCACCGAGCCGCACGTGCCGGGCCACCGCCACTGATGGCGGTCGTGGCGCTGATGTGGGAGGCGCGGGCCGGCGCCGGCCGGGGCGCCGAACTGCTGGCGTGGGCCCGTGCCCGGCGCCTCGCCGGGGAGCCGCTGCGCCGCGAGGAGTTCACCGCGCCGGCCGACCGGGTGCTGGTGATCACCTGGTGGCCCGGTTCCTACGACGCCGTGCTGCCCGAACTCCCCGATCCGCCGCCGGAGTTGGTGAGCCGCCCGGTCCACCGGTGGCGCTTCGAGTCGGCGGGCGCGACGGGCGGCGGGCCGGTCAGCGCCGGGTGACGGTGAAGACCGTGTCGTCGTTCGGGCGGGCGATGGTCGGATGGGTGACCTTCGTCTGACCGGGCGTCAGCTCGATGCCGGGTCCCAGCGCGCCCAGCGAGGTGTGCGGGCCGGGGGTGATCCGCACGGTGTCGGGGCTGGACGGCAGGTTGGTGCAGGTGATCTCGTACTGCCCGATCGGCATGACCGAGGTCTGCCGCGGTGTCTTCCTGCTCACGTAGAACAGGTTGTCGCCGATGTTGTTCCCGTTGTGGTCCCAGGCCACGCAGTTGACGACGGTGTCCGGGCTGTCCTGCGCGCGGGCCGGTGCGGCGGCGAGGAGCAGGACGGCGGCGGCGCCGGTGGTGATCGCGGCGCCCGCCGCCCACAGCAGTCGGGTGGACATGCGTGCCTCCCCTCGGAGGTCGTGGCCCCGAGCGGGACGAGCCTACGTCCGGCGGCCACCGTCGGCACCTCGGCGCTCACCGCGGGTGACACCGATGGCCCACCGGGCGGACCGGACGCGGCGCGGCCGGCGGGCCGGTGAAGCCGACCGCGCGGATCGTTTCGAATTCACATTCCCATCACATCTGTGAAGCGCTACAGTTGCCCGGCTGCCGTCGAAACGCCCGGTCACGCGTGGGTCATCCGCGTGCGCCGGAGTCGGGGGACTCAGGGGAGAGACGGACGGCGGCATCGAAAACACTCTTGTGGGGGCACAAGTGAAGAGTTCCACGCGCCGCACCTATGCGGCGCTCTCCGTGGCGGTCGCGACCGCCACGGGCACCGTCCTGGCGCTCACGCCGGCTTCCGCCGACGGCAGCGACTGGCCGGCCACCAACGGCGTTATCGCCATGAACCAGGGCGACCTCGGCATCAGCCTGGTCGACCCGGCCGATCCGTCGGCCGCGCCCAGGACGCTGGCCGGCTCCGGCAGCCAGCCCGCCTGGTCGCCGACCGGCAGCCGGGTGGTCTCCATCGTCGGCTCGCACCTGGTGACCCAGCGCTACGACGGCGGCGACGCGCACACCCTGCCCGGTCCGCTGGGCGACGGCTTCCCGAACCACCCGACGTACGCCTTCGACGGCACCGGCGTGGTCTACGCGGACAACGGCCGGCTCGAAGACCTGCCCGCCGACGGCTCGTTGGCGCCCGGCTACCTCATGACGACGGCTCAGGAGCCGTCCAGCGTCTGCGACTTCGACGCCACCGCCGGGCTGGGCGACACCGTGTACTTCGCCCGTTCCAACGGCGAGTGCAGCACCTCCGACAGCTCGATCTGGTCGTTCGACGCCGACAACGGCGTGCTCACCGAACTGGTCGACAACGCCTACGCGCCCGCGCTCTCCTCCGACAACTCCCGCATGGCTTACGCGAGTTGGGTCAACGGGCACGCGGCGGGGTTCGTCTCCGACCCGGACGGCACCGGAGCGCAGCAGATCACCCCGGCCGACGACACCCGGGACTTCAGCTCCTTCAGCTGGGCGCCGGACGGCAGCGCGATCGTCGCCGAGGCGGACGACTCCACCGCCCGCACCGAGAGCGCGGTCGAACTCGACCCGTCCGGCGGCGGCGCGGTGACCACGCTGGCCGACGGCGACGGCACCCCGGCCTGGCAGCCGCTGCGGCAGGACTACGTCGGCCGGGTCTACGGCACCAGCTCGGCGGCGACCAACATCGCGGCCTCGCACTGGACCTGGGCCCCGGCCGGCAAGACGGTGCCCGGCCTGGCGACCGCGAAGTCCGCGGTCGTGGTCAGCAACGCCAACTCCACCTTCGCCAGCCTGGCGCCCTCGCTCGCCGACAAGAAGGGCGGACCGGTCCTGACCACGTCCGCCAAGAGCCTGGACAGCGGCGCGCAGGCCGAGTTGCAGCGGATCCTGCCGAAGGGCAAGACCGTCTACGTGCTCGGCGGCACCAGCATCGTCAGCTCCTCGGTCTCCAGCAAGCTCACCTCGCTGGGCTACAAGGTCACCCGGATCGGGAGCGGCAGCTCGCGCTTCGTCACCTCGGTGAGCGTCGCCAAGTACATCACCAGCGCGCCGAAGTTCGTCTTCCTGGCCACCGGCGAGGACTACCACTCCATCCTGGAGGCCGAGGGCGCGGCCGGCGCCGACGGCAGCGCCAGCACCGCCGTCGCGCTGATGACCGACAACTCGACCATGACGCCGTCGGTCTACGACTACCTCAACTCCCTCAACCCGAAGACGACCGACATCGTCACGATCGGCACCAGCGCCAAGTCCGCACTGAACAGCGCCCACCAGGACCACCACCTGTCCAAGTGGCCGTCCACGCTCTACTACAGCGCCATCACCGCCAGCACCAACCAGGGCACCTCGGCCGCGCTCGCCGACTTCTGGTGGTACGCGCCGGCGCAGGCGACGTTCGTCAACGACAACAGCTGGGCGGACGGCGTCGGGGGCTACTCCTCGATGGCGCCCTACAGCCCGGTGATGTGGGCGACCCCGACCGCGCTCGACGCGCCCGACAAGGGCTACCTGCTGGACGAGTCGGCATCGCTGGAGGACGCCGTGGTCTTCGGCGGCACCTCGTCGATCTCCTCGGCCGACGTGACCTCCATCGGCGACGCGGAAGGGGTCGCCGGCCACTGGACGCTGCAGACCTTCCTCAACGGCGAGGCGCCGACCCTGCGCAGCGGCGAGTCCGCGACCGTCCCGCACGCCGCCGGTGACAGCACCGTCCGGGCGGCCGGGCAGGCGATCCCGAAGTCCCGTGACGGCCACCCGCTGCCCCGGCCGAACGCCGTGAGCCGCTGAGCCGCCGGCCTCACCCGGCGGCCGGCGCCCCGATCAGCATGGTCGGGGCGCCGGCCACCCGGGTCAGCAGCACCGTGGCGGCGTTCGGCCCCTGCGGCTTGACCCGGCGCCGCACCTCCTCCGGCTCCACGGCCGAACCGCGCTTCTTCACCGTGAGGTTGCCCACCCCGCGTTCGCGCAGCAGCGCCTTGAGCCGCTTGAGGTTGAACGGCAGCGTGTCGGTGATCTCGTAGGCGGTGGCGTACCGGGTCGGGCACAGCGTGTCGGAGGTGACGTAGGCGATCGTCTCGTCCACCAGCGTGCCGCCGACCCGCTGGGCCACCTCGGCGACCAGGTGGGCCCGGATCACCGCGCCGTCCGGCTCGTAGAGGTAGCGGCGCACCGGCCCGGCCGGCGGGTCGGGCAGCTCGCGGCCGGTCAGCGTGCCGCCGTCCGGCAGCAGGGTGGCCGAGCGCTCGCCGGGCCGGGTGCCGAACCACAGCACCGCCTCCTTCACGTCGCCGTGGTCGGAGACCCACTCCGCCTCGGCGTCCGGCGGCACCGCCTCGTGCGGGATGCCGGGCGCCACCTTCAGGGCCGCGTACGGCACCGAGCGGGCCGCCGAGACCGCCCACGACAGCGGCGGCGAGTAGGACTCGGGGTCGAAGACCCGGCCGCGTCCGCCGCGCCGTGCGGGGTCGACGAAGACCGCGTCGTAGCCGGCCAGTTCGACCTCGGCCACCTCGGCGCACCGCACGGCCATCCGGCCGGCCAGGCCGAGGGCATCGGCGTTCGCCCGCGCGACGGCGCAGGTCCGCGGCGAGCGGTCGACCGCGAGCACCTCGATGCCGGCCCGGGCCAGCGCGATCGCGTCGCCGCCGATGCCCCCGCACAGGTCCGCCAGCCGCCGCACGCCGAGCGCGCGCAGCCGCCGCGCCCGGTGGTCGGCCACCGACGCCCTGGTCGCCTGCTCGACGCCGTCCGGGGTGAAGTACATCCGGTGGGCCTGCGCGCCGAACTTGGCGACCGCGCGCCGGCGCAGCGCGGCCTGCCCGATCGCGGCGGCCACGACGGGCGCGGGGTGGGTGCGGCGCAGCCGGGTCGCGGTGGCCAGTTCGTCGTCGGGGGTGTAGTCCCGCAGCGACGCCAGGAGTTCCTGCCCCGGCTCGGTGAGCAGGAAGGCGAACGCGTCGAGGTCTGCCGGGCCGTGATCCACCCGGCCATTGTGTCAGCGGACCGTCCGAACGGGCGGCGCGCTGGCACTCCGCTTGACCGAGTGCTAAGACCGTCCTAGTCTCGGCGTTGGCACTCTCCACCAAGGAGTGCCAGAACAGCGACGAGGCAGGTCCGGCACCCGCGACGACGGGCCTACCAGGTCGCCACCCATGACACTTACTCCCGCAGCTCTCCGAAGGGGGAGGTCGGATCGTGACGACCGCCAGCACCAAGGTAGCCATCAAGCCGCTTGAGGACCGCGTTGTGGTCCAGCCGCTCGAGGCCGAGCAGACCACGGCCTCGGGCCTGGTCATTCCGGACACCGCGAAGGAGAAGCCCCAGGAGGGCGTCATCCTCGCCGTCGGTCCGGGCCGCTTCGAGGACGGCAAGCGTCTTCCGCTCGACGTCAACGTCGGCGACGTCGTGCTCTACAGCAAGTACGGCGGCACCGAGGTCAAGTACAACGGCGAGGAGTACCTCGTCCTCTCGGCGCGCGACGTCCTCGCGATCGTCGAGAAGTAACCGCACCACTCGTTACGCACGTCTCGCACGTCTCGCACGTCGAGCAGTAACAAACCGGCTTCCACACCAAGCGCAGCCGTGAACCCCGCCCCGGGCTTTCCGCGTCTACGGACCGGGGACCCGGGGCGCGGTTGTCGACGAGGAAATGACGAGGTAGTACGCAGGCATGGCCAAGATCCTGAAGTTCGACGAGGACGCCCGTCGCGCCCTTGAGCGCGGCGTCAACAAGCTCGCCGACACGGTCAAGGTGACGATCGGCCCCACGTGGCCGCAACGTCGTCATCGACAAGAAGTTCGGCGCTCCGACCATCACCAACGACGGTGTGACCATCGCCCGCGAGGTCGAGGTCGACGACCCCTTCGAGAACATGGGCGCCCAGCTCGTCAAGGAGGTGGCGACCAAGACCAACGACATCGCGGGTGACGGCACCACCACCGCGACCGTGCTGGCCCAGGCCCTGGTGCGCGAGGGTCTGCGCAACGTCGCCGCCGGCGCCTCCCCGGCCGCCCTGAAGAAGGGCATCGACGCCGCGGTCAAGGCGGTCTCGGACGAACTGATCGCCACCGCCCGCCCGATCGACTCCAAGGACGACATCGCCGCCGTGGCCGGCCTGTCCGCCCAGGACAAGCAGGTCGGCGAGCTGATCGCCGAGGCGATGGACAAGGTCGGCAAGGACGGTGTCATCACCGTCGAGGAGTCCAACACCTTCGGCCTGGAGCTGGACTTCACCGAGGGCATGGCCTTCGACAAGGGCTACCTCTCGCCGTACTTCGTGACCGACCAGGAGCGGATGGAGGCGGTCCTGGAGGACCCGTACATCCTCATCCACCAGGGCAAGATCTCCGCCATCGCGGACATGCTGCCGCTGCTGGAGAAGATCATCCAGGCCGGTGCCAGCAAGCCGCTGCTGATCATCGCCGAGGACGTCGAGGGCGAGGCGCTCTCCACCCTGGTCGTCAACAAGATCCGCGGCACGTTCAACGCCGTCGCGGTCAAGGCCCCCGGCTTCGGCGACCGCCGCAAGGCGATGCTCGGCGACATGGCGACCCTCACCGGTGCCACCGTCGTCGCCGAGGAGGTCGGCCTCAAGCTCGACCAGGTCGGCCTGGACGTGCTCGGCTCCGCCCGCCGGGTGACCATCACCAAGGACGACACCACCATCGTCGACGGTGCCGGTGACAAGTCCGAGCGTCGACGGCCGCGTCTCGCAGATCAAGGCCGAGATCGACGCCACCGACTCCGACTGGGACCGCGAGAAGCTGCAGGAGCGGCTGGCCAAGCTGGCCGGCGGCGTCTGCGTCATCAAGGTCGGCGCGGCCACCGAGGTCGAGCTGAAGGAGAAGAAGCACCGTCTGGAGGACGCCATCTCCGCGACCCGCGCCGCGGTCGAGGAGGGCATCGTCTCCGGTGGTGGCTCCGCCCTGGTGCACGCCGCCAAGGTCCTGGAAGGCGAGCCTCGGCAAGGAGGGCGACGAGGCCACCGGTGTCGCCGTCGTGCGCCGCGCCGTCGTCGAGCCGCTGCGCTGGATCGCGGAGAACGCCGGCCTGGAGGGCTACGTCATCACCTCCAAGGTCGCCGAGCTGGACAAGGGCCACGGCTTCAACGCCGCCACCGGCGAGTACGGCGACCTGGTCAAGGCCGGCGTCATCGACCCGGTGAAGGTCACCCGCTCCGCCCTGGAGAACGCCGCGTCCATCGCGTCGCTGCTGCTCACGACCGAGACCCTGGTCGTCGAGAAGCCGGCCGAGGAGGAGTCCGCCCCCGCCGGCGGCGGCCACGGCCACTCCCACTGACCCGGCGACGGGTCGGTCCGGTGACCGGCTGATCCGGTGACCGACCGCACGACGCCCGCGGCCCGGCACCCCCTTCGAGGGGTGCCGGGCCGCGGGCGTCTCTGCGGCGCGGGCGGGGGCGCACCGTCAACCGGGCGGCGGGGCGCGGAAGGGGCAGGGCCTACGCTTCGCCTATGACGACCTCACTGATCACGGGTGCCACGGCGGGCATCGGGGCGGCGTTCGGACGGCGGCTGGCGGGCGACGGGCACGACCTGGTGCTGGTGGCGCGCGACGCGAAGCGGCTGGAGGAGAGCGCGGCGCTGTTGCGGCAGCGGTACGGGGTGCGGGTGGAGGTGCTGGCCGCGGACCTGGCGAGCGACCAGGGGATCGGTGCGGTCGAGTCGCGGCTGGCGGATCCGCAGCGGCCGGTGGACGTGCTGGTGAACAACGCGGGGTTCGGAAACCGCGGGATGTTCCTGGAGGTGTCGGCCGCCGACGAGGCCATGATGCTGAAGGTGCACTGCGAGGCGGTGCTGCGGCTGACGATGGCGGCGGCCGGGGCGATGCGGGAGCGGGGCCGCGGGTTCGTGGTGAACGTGGCGTCGGTGGCCGCGTTCGTGCCGCGCGGGACGTATGCGGCGAGCAAGGCGTGGGTGGTGCGCTTCACCGAGGGGGCGGCGCGTGAACTGGCGGGCACGGGCGTGCGGCTGATGGTGCTGTGCCCGGGGTTCGTGCGGACGGAGTTCCACGAGCGGGCCGGCATGGACGTCACCGGACTGCCGGGCTGGGCCTGGCTGGACGCCGACAAGCTGGTGACGGAGGCGGTGCGGGACCTGGCGCGCGGGAAGGTGGTCAGCGTGCCGGACATCCGCTACAAGGCCGCCGTCGCGCTGGCCAGGCTGGCGCCGACCGGGGCGTACGGCCGGCTCTCGACCACCCTCGGGCGCCGCTTCGGCCCGCGCTGACCCGGCGGCCCGCGCCCGGCGTTCGGCGTCCCCGCGGCCCGTCGACGGCGCGCGCAGCACTCCGTGAACCGCCGGCGCGGGCGGCTACTCGACGCCGAGGCGCCGGCGGATCACCTGCGCGTACTCCGCGTTGAGGGCGTCGCCGGCGGCGAGCACACCGGGAAGCAGCTCCGGCCGCGTGGTCATCGCCCGGAACACCCGGCCGATCGTCACGTCGTGCGCGGGTCGCGAGACGACCTCGACCGCGTCGCCCGCCCGGATCTCGCCGGGCTCGACCACCCGCAGGTACGCCCCGGGCACCGCCGCCTGGGTGAAGCGCTTGACCCAGCCCTCCTCCGCGAGCCAGCCGGCGAACGTCCGGCACGGGATCCGGCACGAGGTGACCTCCAGCAGCACCCGGTCGCCCACCCGCCACCGCTCGCCGATCAGCGCGTCGGTCACCTCGACGCCCTGCGTGGTCAGGTTCTCCCCGAAGACCCCGTCGCGCAGCTCCCGCTCCAACTCCTTCTCCCAGCGGTCGAGATCCTCGCGCGCGTAGGCGTAGACCGCCTGGTCGTCACCGCCGTGGAACCGCCGGTCGCCGATGTCGTCCCCGGCCACCCCGCTGCCGCCGGTGCTCCCGAACGCGCGCGGTCCCGGCGCCGCCACGCTCACCGGCCCGTCCGCCGGCCGCTTGTCGATCCCGGTGTACGCCGCTTCGGTGTAGTTCGGCGAGAACGGGTGGCTGCGGTTCACACTGACAAGTCGCCCCATGTCGGCAGCCTAGGACTCCGCCGCCGGCCGCGCGACGGGCTTTCCCGCCGCCCGTCCAGGCCACCGGACCGCGCCGGCCCGGTGCCGCTCAACGGCCCGTCCAGGCGCGGAAGGCGTCCGCCACGGTGCGGCCGTCGGCCGGCCGGGAGACGATCTCGATCCGGTCGCCGGCCCGGATCTCGCCCGGTTCGACGACCCGCAGGTAGGCGCCGGGTCGGGCGGCGGCCGTGAAGCGTTTGAGCCAGCCCGGCAGGCCGAGCCATCCCCGGAAGGTGGAGCAGGGAATGCGCGGCGAGGTGATCTCCAGGACGACGTCCGGTCCGATCCGCCAACGCTCCCCGATCAGTGCTCCGTTGACGTCCAGCCCCCGGGTGGTGAGGTTCTCGCCGAACACGCCGTTGGGCAGTTCACGCCGCAGCTCGTCCGTCCAGTAGTCCAGGTCCTCTCTCGCGTAGGCGTAGACCGCCTGCTCGTCGCCGCCGTGGTTCTCCACGTCGTACACCCGGTCGCCGGCCAGGCCGACCGCGCCGGTGCCCTTTCCGCAGCCGGGTGCGTTGACCGCGACCGGGCCGTCCACCGGTCTCTTGTCGATGCCGGTCGAGGTCTTCTTCTTCCAGGGATTCGGGCGCGGGACGCCCACGTTCACCGAGAGCAACTCCATGGTGCGAGAAGCTACGGCCTCCCCTGCCGCGTCCGCGACGCGTTTACCGGCTCGCCCCGGCGGGCGCTGCCGGGGCGCCGGGCCGAGCCAGCGGTGGCCGGGCCCGCCTCACCGCCGGCCGGCCAGCGCTTCCAGCACCCGGTCGACGTCGGCCGGCGAGTTGTACAGGTGGAAGGAGGCCCGCAGGTTTCCGGCCCGCGCCGACAGCGAGACGCCCGCCGCGGCCAGGTCGTCGGCCGCGTCGCCGAGACCGGGCACCGAGACGATGGCCGAGCCGCCGTTGGGTATCGGCCGGTGGCCCAGCTCGCCGAGCCCGGTCTCGAACCGCCGCGCCAGCGCCAGGTCGTGCGCCTCGATCGCCTCCACGCCGATCTCCTCGACCAGCGCCAGCGACTCGGCCGCGCCCACGTAGGACAGGAAGGCGGGCGAGGCGTCGAACCGCCGTGCCGACGTGGCCAGTTCGGTGACCGGTCCGTAGGTGGACATCCAGGGGTCCTCCCCGGCGGCCCAGCCGGCGAAGACCGGCGGCAGCTCGGCGGCGGCCGATTCGCTCACCACCAGGAACGCCGTACCGCGCGGGCACATCAGCCACTTGAAGGCCGCGCACATCACGTAGTCGAACTCGGCCGCCCGGATCGGCAGCCAGCCGACCGACTGGGTGGCGTCCACCAGCGTGCGCGTCCCGTGCCGCGCCGCCGCCTCGCGGATCGCGGCCAGGTCCGCCACCCGGCCGTCCGCGGACTGCACCGAGCTGACCGCGGCCAGCGTGGTGCCCGGCCGTATCTCGTCCGCGACCCGCTCCAGCGGCACCGTGCGCACCTTGAGGTCGCGGCGGACCGTGAACGGGTTCACCAGGGAGCTGAAATCGCCCTCCGCGACCAGGACTTCGGCGCCGGCGGGCAGGCCGGCCGCGATCAGGCCGGCATGGACGCTGGCCGCCGAACCGACCGCGACCCGGTCGGCCGGCACTCCGACCAGGCGGGCGAACGACCCGCGCGCCGCGACGACGGCCGGCTCCTGGCCGGACAGGTCCCCGACGCGCCATTCGTCGATGGCGCGATGCATGGCGGCGGCTGACCTGGCCGGGGTCAGCCCGTAGGAGGCGGTGTTGAGGTAGGTGGTCCGGCTGGCGAACTCGGTGCTCCACGAACTTTCCATGACCTCAGCGTGCACCCCTGTCATCCCAAAGTCCATGGCCTTTAATTCGTATTCACCCCAAAGGATTGCTTATACTTTGCTCATGATCGAAGCGCGCCACCTACGGGTACTACGTGCCGTTGCCAAGGGGGGTTCCTTCTCGGCGGCCGCCCGTGAGCTGGGGCTGACGCAGCCGGCCGTCAGCCAGCAGGTGAGGGCGCTCGAACAGGCCGCCCGCACCCCGCTGGTCGTCAGGCACGGCCGCGAGACCCGGCTCACCGAGGCGGGGGAGGCGCTCGTGCGGCACGCGGCCGGCATCCTCGCCGGGCTGACGGCGGCGGAGGAGGAGGTCGCGGCGATCGCCGGGCTGCGCTCCGGGCGGGTGCGCATGGTGTCGTTCCCCTCGGGCAGCTCGGCGATCGTGCCCGGTGCGGTGGCCCGGATGCGGGCGGAGCATCCGGGCACGAAGGTCTCGCTGGAGGAGGCCGAGCCACCTCGATCGGTCGAGATGCTCCGTTCGGGTGAATGTGAGGTCGTGCTGGCGTTCCGGTACCTCGGTCACCACGGTGCGCCGGCCGGCGACGCCGACGCCGAATGGGACGACCTGGTCGTGCGGCCGCTGCTCACCGACCGCCTGGTCGGCCTCGTGCCGGCCGGCCACCGGCTCGCCGGCGGCGGCGCGGATTCCGCGGGCTGCGGCGAGGGCCGGTCCGTGCCGATGGCGGAGCTGGCCGACGACCCGTGGATCGCCGGCTGCCCGCGCTGCCGCCGCCACCTCGTCGACGTCTGCGAGAGCGCCGGATTCACCCCGCGGATCGACTTCGCCACCGATGACTACCCGGCGGTGGCCGGCCTGGTCGGGGCCGGGCTCGGCGTCGCCATGCTGCCCGAGCTGGCGCTCCGCTCGGTCCGGCCGTCGGGCGTCGCGCTGATCGACGTCCTGCCGGCCGTCCGCCGCGAGGTCGTCGCCCTCACCCTGCCCGACCTCGCCCACGTCCCCGCGGTCGAGCGGATGCTGGCCCGCCTGGTGGAGGCGGCGAGCGGTTGAGGTCGGGGCGGGGGTTGGCGCGGCCTGTGGGGGCCTCGGTGCGGCTTCGGCGCGGCGGCGTGGGCCGGTGGAGGGGCGGCTGGGCGCCTGTGGGTTGTGGGTCGGGCGCCGCGTGCGGCCGGGTGCCTGGCGGGGCGGTGGTCCGGGCCGCCGCGTGCGGCCGGCCGGGGGCGGGGGCTGCGAAACGCCCGGTGAGGCGCCGCTCCGGCCCGCTCCGCCCGGCTCCGACCCGTGGCGGGCCGTGTGGCGGGCCGTGTGGCGGGCCGTGTGGCGGGCCGCCTCCGGGGTGCCGCTCGGTGAGCCAACGCCAAGCGGCGGTCACGCCCGGTGGACCGCCGCTTGCAGAAACGATTCTTCAGTTGGTGGGACTGGTGATCAGCCGGTTGCGGGAACGTCCCATCATCTCCTCGCGTTCGTCCTCGGTGAGGCCGCCCCAGACGCCGTAGGGCTCGCGGACCGCCAGCGCGTGCGCCGCGCACGCCGCGCGGACCGGGCACCGCATGCAGACCTCCTTGGCGGCCGCCTCACGCGAGCTTCGGGCGGCTCCTCGCTCGCCCTCGGGGTGGAAGAACAGCGAGCTGTCGACGCCCCGGCAGGCGGCCACCAGCTGCCAGTCCCAGAGATCGGCGTTGGGGCCAGGGAGACGGGAGAAATCTGCCATTGCTCATCCCCTCGAAGGGTCTTCCTGAGGTCTGGTCCGGTTGGTCCGCGGACCCGCGGGGTTCCGCCGGTCCGCAGCCGCGCCTATTCGATGTGTAACTGGATGTAAATATGACTCATTGCCAATCTAGCCTCAACACTCGTACATGCGAAAAAAACCGATCAAACGGTTCAGAGGCGGACAGCGGCCGACGCTCCGGGGCCGCGGGGCGGCCGGATGTCCTGCAAGTGGGCGCAGCCGTTCGCACGGCGTGGGCGTCCGATCGCGGTGCGTGCGCGGATCCGGCGGGAATCGGCGGCCGCGTGGAGGCGTGTTCTCGTGCGCCGGGCGTGCTCCGGTTTAGCGGTCGCGGACCCGGCCGCGGTGCGGTGTAGCTGAATCGTGTCGGGGTGATCACGTAGAGTGTCGGCGACGGCTGCCAAACTCCGTAACTCTTTCGAGTGAGCGTCGTTGAGAGTACGGAAGGGGTTGCACGGCGTGGCTGTTCGGGCGATGGCCCGGGGCGCCGCCAGCCCCACCGGTGACGATTCGTACCAGCCTGGAGGCTCAACGTGACGCGGATCAGCTGCGGAGGGCGGTCATGACATCCGTCCTCGTCTGCGACGACTCCCCGCTTGCCCGAGAGGCGCTTCGCCGTGCGGTCGCGACCGTGCCCGGCGTCGAGCGCGTGACGACGGCGGCCAACGGCGAGGAAGTCCTCCGCCGCTGGGGCGCCGACCGCTCGGACCTCATCCTGATGGACGTCAGGATGCCCGGCCTCGGCGGGGTGGAGACCGTGCGGCGGCTGCTGTCGGCCGACCCCGGCGCGCGCATCATCATGCTGACCGTCGCGGAGGACCTCGACGGCGTGGCCCTCGCGGTGGCGGCCGGCGCGCGCGGCTACCTGCACAAGGACGCGTCCCGCGCCGAGCTGCGGGCCACCGTCACCCAGGCGCTGGCCGACCCGACCTGGCGGCTGGCACCGCGCCGGCTCAGGTCCGCAGAGATGGGCGCGGCCCCGACGCTGACCGCCCGCGAGATCCAGGTGCTCGAAGGCATGAGCCATGGTCGTTCGAACGCGGAGATCGGCCGGGAGCTGTTCCTGTCCGAGGACACCGTCAAGACGCACGCCCGGCGGTTGTTCAAGAAGCTCGGCGCCTCCGACCGGGCGCACGCGGTGGCACTCGGTTTCCGTTGGGGCCTGGTGCGCTGAGGTCGCGTGGTGCGCAGTCGGGCAGGAGGACCGCGCACCCGTCCGTGCCCTACGCGCGGTGCACGTAGGGCTGTCGGGGAGCGGCGAGGTGCCGCTCCCGGCCGGATCCGGCCCGTCGCGAGGATTTTTCGCAACGGATTTCGTGTCGGTGCCCACACCGGGTGGCCGGGCCGGTCCCGTCCGCGAAACGCCGTTCGGACCTGCGGATTTCCCGTTCCGCCCGCCGTGCGGGGGCCTGTCGAGGGCCGCGCCGGCCGGCGTTCACGGCGGCGCGGAAATTCGCTTGAAGTTCCGGATGCCCGCGCGAGGACGCATGCTTGAGGTATGGACTTCCTCGGGGAACGACGAGAGCTGCGCCACGCGGTGTCCGCGTCGGGTGCGGTGGGGGTCGGGTCGGCCAGGGCGGACGCCGTGCGGGAGACCGGGCGGGAGAAGTTTCGGGGGGCAGAGATGACGGCGGCGAGTGCTCCGCCCCATAACGCTTCGGTGCACAACTCCGGACGCGGTGCAACGGATCCGAGAGCGACCAGGCACCATGGACCGATGCGCGACGACGAGACGCCTGGGTCCGCCGCGGCCGGGGGCACCGGGGGCATTCGTGCCCTGGTCCGTCGCGCGGCCGAGGGCGATGAGCGGGCCACGCACGACCTGCTGGCGCACGTCCATCCGCTCGCCCTGCGCTACTGCCGCACCCGGTTGTCCCGACTGCCGGGCGACGCACGCCACTTTGTGGACGACCTCGCCCAGGAGGTCTGCCTCGCCGTGCTGTGCGCCCTGCCGCGCTACCGCGACCAGGGACGCCCGTTCGAGGCGTTCGTCTTCGCCATCGCCTCCCACAAGGTGGCCGATCTGCAGCGTTCCGCGATGCGCGGGCCCGGTTCCACGGCCGTCCCGTCCGAGGACCTGCCCGAGACACCGGACGATTCGCTCGGCCCGGAGGAGCGCGCGCTGCTCAGCAGCGACGCCGAATGGGCGAAGGCGCTGCTCGCCAACCTCCCCCCCAACCAGCGCGAACTGGTGCTGCTGCGGGTCGCGGTGGGTCTGACCGCCGAGGAGACCGGACAGGTTCTCGGCATGTCGCCCGGCGCCGTCCGGGTGGCCCAGCACCGCGCGCTGAGCCGGCTTCGCGCACTGGCGGAGCAGGCGGAGGCCCTGCGCGCCGACGGGGCACGCGGCCTGTCGGCCTGAGCCGGTCCGGTCGCTCCTCGAACGCGTTGCGCCGAACGGGTGATCTTGCCCTCGCGAGGTTTGCCGTGCGGACGGCACAGAAGCGCGTGGTGCGATTCACGCCGTTTTCCCGACGTGCGTACGGGGAGGCCAACGCCCTTGCCGGCGTGGGACGGGCGTGCTCCCCGGCCGTCCGGCCGCTTCCGGTGACGCGGGAAGGTAATCCGGCTGGCCCAGTAGCATGGGATGCCACGCCGGGCAAGAGCATTGGGGAAGGGTGTCATGACCGCTAACGCCGACGGAGTGGCCGAGAAGGTCGCCGAGAAATTCGGGTTCCTCGGGCTCACCTACGACGACGTGCTTCTGCTGCCCGGCGCGTCGGAGGTCGTGCCGAACCAGGTCGACACCTCCTCGCGTGTCACCCGCAACATCCGGGTCAACATTCCGCTGGTGTCCGCGGCCATGGACAAGGTCACCGAGGCGCGGATGGCCATCGCCATGGCCCGGCAGGGCGGCGTGGGCGTGCTGCACCGCAACCTGTCCATCGAGGACCAGGCCAACCAGGTGGACCTGGTCAAGCGCTCCGAGTCCGGCATGGTCACCGACCCGATCACCGTCCATCCGGACGCCACGCTCGCCGAGGCCGACGCGCTGTGCGCCAAGTTCCGGATCAGCGGCGTCCCGGTGACCGACCCGTCCGGGCGGCTGCTCGGCATCGTCACCAACCGCGACATGGCCTTCGAGCTGGACCGCGGCCGCCAGGTGCGGGAGGTGATGACCCCGATGCCGCTGATCACCGGCACGGTGGGCATCTCCGGCGAGGACGCGATGTCCCTGCTGCGCCGCCACAAGATCGAGAAGCTTCCGCTGGTCGACGGCGAGGGCCGGCTCAAGGGCCTGATCACCGTCAAGGACTTCGTCAAGGCGGAGAAGTACCCCAGCGCCGCCAAGGACGCCGAGGGCCGCCTGCTGGTCGGCGCCGCGGTCGGGGTCGGCGACGAGGCGTTCCTGCGTGCCCAGGCGCTCGTCGAGGCCGGCGCGGACTTCCTGGTCATCGACAGCGCGCACGGCCACAGCCGCGGCATCCTCGACATGGTGGCCAAGGTGAAGGCCAACCTGAAGGCCGAGGTCATGGCGGGCAACGTCGCCACCCGCGACGGCGCCCAGGCCCTGATCGACGCGGGCGCCGACGCCATCAAGGTCGGCGTCGGCCCCGGCTCCATCTGCACCACGCGGGTGGTCGCCGGCGTCGGGGCGCCGCAGGTCACCGCGATCTACGAGGCGTCGCTGGCCACCGGTCCCGCCGGTGTCCCGCTGATCGGCGACGGCGGCCTGCAGTACTCCGGCGACATCGCCAAGGCCATCGCGGCCGGCGCCGACACCGTGATGCTCGGCAGCCTGCTCGCCGGCTGCGAGGAGTCGCCGGGCGAGCTGCTGTTCATCAACGGCAAGCAGTTCAAGTCGTACCGCGGCATGGGCTCGTTGGGCGCGATGCAGGGTCGCGGCCAGGCCAAGTCGTTCTCCAAGGACCGCTACTTCCAGGACGACGTGCTCTCCGAGGACAAGCTCGTCCCCGAGGGCATCGAGGGCCAGGTGCCCTTCCGCGGTCCGCTCGCCGCCGTGGCCCACCAGTTGATCGGCGGCCTGCGCTCGTCGATGGGGTACGTGGGCTCGGCGACGATTCCGGAGCTGAAGGAGAAGGGCCGCTTCGTGCGGATCACCTCCGCCGGCCTGAAGGAGAGCCACCCGCACGACATCCAGATGACCACCGAGGCGCCGAACTACCACACGCGCTGACCGGGGCCTCCCGCGCGGGAGGGGTGCGTACCGGCGCGTATCCCTCCCCGAACGGCACTGGGATACTGGGCGGGCAGGCCACGAAGAAAGGCGAACAGTGACTGAGATCGAGATCGGGCGAGGCAAGCGTGGGCGCAGGGCCTACGCATTCGACGACATCGCCGTCGTCCCGAGCCGGCGCACCCGGGACCCCGAGGAGGTCTCGATCGCCTGGCAGATCGACGCCTACCGCTTCGAGTTGCCGTTCCTCGCCGCGCCGATGGACTCGGTGGTCTCCCCGGAGACCGCGATCCGCATCGGCAACCTCGGCGGCCTCGGGGTGCTCAACCTCGAGGGCCTGTGGACCCGTTACGACGACCCGGAGCCGCTGCTCGCCGAGATCGCCGAGCTCGACGACGGCTCCGCGACCCAGCGCCTGCAGGAGATCTACGCGGCCCCCATCCGCGAGGAGCTGATCGGCCAGCGCATCAAGGAGGTGCGCGACGCGGGCGTGGTCACCGCCGCCGCGCTCTCCCCGCAGCGCACCGCGCAGTTCTCCAAGGCCGTGGTCGACGCGGGCGTCGACCTGTTCGTCATCCGCGGCACCACCGTCTCCGCGGAGCACGTCTCCGGCTCCCACGAGCCGCTCAACCTCAAGCAGTTCATCTACGAGCTCGACGTCCCGGTGATCGTCGGGGGCTGCGCCACGCACACCGCGGCGCTGCACCTGATGCGCACCGGCGCGGCCGGCGTGCTCGTCGGCTTCGGCGGCGGCGCCGCGCACACCACGCGCAACGTGCTGGGCATCCAGGTGCCGATGGCCACCGCGGTCGCCGACGTGGCGGCGGCGCGGCGCGACTACATGGACGAATCCGGCGGCCGCTACGTGCACGTCATCGCGGACGGTGGCTTCGGCTCCAGCGGTGACCTGCCGAAGGCCATCGCCTGCGGCGCCGACGCGGTCATGATGGGCTCGCCGCTGGCCCGGGCCACCGACGCGCCGGGACGCGGCTTCCACTGGGGCATGGAGGCCGTCCACGAGGAGCTTCCGCGTGGCAAGCGGATGAACCTCGGCGCGGCCGGCAGCACCGAGGAGATCCTGCTCGGGCCGTCCCACGCCCCGGACGGCACGATGAACCTCTTCGGCGCCCTGCGCCGCGCGATGGCCACCACCGGCTACTCCGACCTGAAGGAGTTCCAGCGGGTCGAGGTCACCGTCGCGCCGGTCGCCCACCGCTGACCGGTCCGCCGCCGGCAGCGCCGGCGCACCGACGCCGTACGGGTCCCGGGCTCACGTCGAGCCCGGGACCCGTCGCGTTCGATCACGCGGCTGCCGCGGTCAGCGACGGGCCGTGCGCTTGGCCACCACGTAGCCCTCGAACGCGGCTATGCCGTAGAACAGCGCCGACATGACGTCGAACTCCGACTTCCAGACCTTGAACAGCACGCCGAAGTGCTGGAAGAGGACGTCCGTCACGGAGACGCCGCCGTCCGAGACGTGGCTGGCGATGAGCGCCAGTCCGAACATCTCACCGAAGAAGACGCCTATCACCGCGAGCACGAGACCGGCGACGGGCAGCGCGGGGTGCCGGCCGCCGACCTTGCCGATCGCCGCGCCCACCGCGAGGCCCACGGCCAGCGCCGCGTAGCTGAACTCGTGGTACGAGCCGTCGCTGTTGGACAGCGCGCGCAGCAGGGCGCCGTAGATCAGCGCGGCGACGATCATGGCCAGCACACCGGCGAGCAGGCCGACGCCCGGCCGCGCCGGGCCCTGCGGTGCCGGCGGGGCGGTGGGCCCGACCTTCCAGCCGGCGCCCGCCGGCTGCGGGAAGCCGGAAGGTTGGCCCGGCGCCGCGGGGCCGCCGGGGGCGGGCGCCGGATAGCCGTATCCGGGCTGCGGGGGGCCCGGCGGCGGGAAGCCCGGCTGCTGGGCGTTCGCCGACTGGCCGAAGGGCTGGCCGGCGCTTTGCTGGGCGTACGGTTCGCTGCCGACCGGTTGTTGGGGCGGCGGCTGAACGGGCTGGGTCATGAGGTCCCCCCTCAAGTGAAGTTGTGGCCTGAACGCTAGCAGCGGGCACTGACAACACTTCAAGACGATCCAGGGCACGAGACGGTGACGGATTGCGCCATTTGCCGCTCGACAGGCGGCTGCGGGACGTCGGCCCAATAATCGGGTCGTATGGCGCACAGGAAGTCTTTCTCCGGGCGTGACCTGGGCATGGATCTCGGCACCGCGAACACCCTGGTCTACGTCCGGGGCGAGGGCGTCGTGCTCAACGAGCCGTCGGTGGTGGCCGTCAACGCCGTCGGCGGCGAGGTCATCAGCGTGGGCACGGAGGCGAAGTCCACGATGGGGCGCACGCCGTCCCACGTGGTGGCGGTGCGCCCGCTGCGGGACGGGGTGATCGCGGACTTCGAGATGGCCGAGCGGATGCTCGCCCATTTCATGCGCAAGGTGACGGCCGGCCGGCGGTTCACCAAGCCCAGGGTGGTCATCTGCGTGCCGTCGGGGATCACCAGCGTCGAGCGGCGGGCGGTGATCGAGGCGGCGACGACGGCCGGAGCCCGCGAGGTCTACCTGATCGACGAACCGATGGCCGCCGCGCTCGGCGCCGGACTGCCGGTCAGCGACCCGGTGTGCTCCATGGTGGTGGACATCGGCGGCGGCACCACGGAGGTCGCTGTGCTCTCACTCGGCGGGACGGTGGCCGCCCGGTCGGTGCGCACCGGCGGCGACGCGGTGGACGCCGCGATCGCGACCTACATCAGGCGCGAACACGCGCTGGTCATCGGCGAACAGACCGCCGAAGCAGTGAAACTCGCCATCGGATCGGCCGCCCCGACCGGGTACTGGCCCGACCCCCTCGGCATGCTCGACCGGGAGTTCGAACCCGGCGAGGCGGCCGTGCGCCGGCCGTCCGGCCGCGATCCGGACTGCGTCGCCGAGGCCGAGCCCGACCTGCCGGACGCCCCCGACGAACTGCCCGGCCGGTCCGCGGTCGGCATGGTGACCGTGATCGACTCGCCGCGCGGCAACGGGCGGCGCTGCCGGATCCGCGGCCGGGACCAGGCGAGCGGCCTGCCCAAGATGCTCGAACTCGACGCCGCCCAGGTACGGCACGCCATCGACGAACCGCTCGACGCGATCGTGGAGGCCGTGCGCCAGACCCTCGACGCCTGCCCGCCGGAGGCCGCGGGCGACGTCATGGACCGCGGCATCGTCCTGACCGGCGGCGGCGCCCTGCTGCCCGGTCTCGACGTCCGGCTCAGCGGGGTCTTCGAGATCCCCGTGGTGGTCGCCGCCCGGCCGTTGGACTGCGTCGCGCTCGGCACCGGCAAGTGCGTGGAGAACTACGAGGCGCTGCGCACCGTGCTGAACGCGACTCCTGACACCTATCTGGCGTACAAGGCATGACACGTTGACGTGAGGCGGGTGCGGTGACGGCTGGCACGGTGCGCACCGCGGGGACGGTCCGGCGCGGCCTGCGCGCGCTGGCGTGCCTGGCGCTGCTGGCCTGGCCCACCGTGCACCCGGCCGCCGCGGCGCAGGCCGCTCCGGCGGCGGTGCGCCTCGCCCGCTCCGGCCCGCCGCTGCGACATGCCGGCCTCGGGGGGCCCGTGGACCGCGGGCGGCTCGCGGCCGTGCCGTCGTCCGCAGACGCCGCGTCCGCGGCCTATCCGGTCCGGGTCACGCTGACCGACGTGTCACCCGTCGTACCGAAAGCCGACGGCACGTTGACGGTGAGCGGGGTGCTGGCCAACACCGCCGACCGGCAGATCACCGGCGCCCATCTGGGTGAACGGGTGGACGGCGGCGCCGAGATCGCCGGTCACACGGAGGACGTCGAACCGCTCTCGCCCGGCGAGCGGCTGCCGTTCACGCTCTCCGTGCCGGTCTCGGCGCTCGGCCTGCGCGAACCCGGCGCCCACCGGCTCGACGTGGGTCTGACCGGCGACGACGGCACGGTGTTCGGACGCTCCGCCACGAGTCTGCCCTGGTCGCCGCAGGACACCGCCGGCAAGCCGTTGGACGTCGCCGTCATCTGGCCGTTGACCGACGCGCCGCACATGGAGGCGGTGTCGCTGGGATGGGGTGACGGAGCCCAACCGGTCTACCGGGACGATGATCTGACCGCTGAGTTCGCCAAGGGCGGACGGCTGCTGGACCTGGTGACGGCGCCGTCCGGACTGCCCGTCACCTGGACGGTCGATCCCGGCCTGCTGGACGAGGCACGCGGCATGGCCGGCGGGTACCGGGTGGAGTTGACGCCGGACGGCGGCGATCCGCAGCGCAGCCGGGCGGGCGGCGGTGCGGCGGCCGCGTCCGCCTGGCTCGCGGCGCTGCGCGGCGCGGTCAAGGGCCGCGACGTGGTCGCCCTGCCCTACGCCGACCCCGACCTCGCCGCCCTCGGGCACAGCGGCACGGGCGGCGGCGTGTTCGGCCCGGTCCTGCGCGGCGCCGTCCAGTGGGGCGAGCGGACCGCGTCGAGCGTGCTGCGCGTCCCGGTCCGCGACGACGTGGCCTGGCCGTACGGCGGGGCGCTGGACGCGAGCATCACCGGCCTGGGCGGTTCGCTGGGGGCGCAGACCTATCTGGCGTCGGGTCAGGGGCTGAGCACCGGCGCCACGCGGCCTCGCGTGTCGCTGGGGGACGACGCGACCGCGCTGGTCGGCGACCCGGCGGTCACCGACGCGCTCTCCGCCCCGATCGCCGACCCGGACGACGCGGTGGCCGCCCGGCAGAACGTCCTGGCGGCGCTGCTGGCCGCCCGGCTCGGCGCCGAACGGGACGCGTCCCGCGGCGGTGCCGGGCTCCTCGTGGTCCCGCCACGCGGCCTGTCGGGCCAGGCGGCCGGCGTGCTGGCGTCCGCCCTGCGCGCGGCGAGGACGGCGGGCTGGATCCGGCTCGTCGGGCTCGACGACCTGGCCGCCGGCCCCGACGACCCGCCGTCCGCCCGGGTCGCCGGCTCGCCGCCGCGGATCACGCGGACGGAGGCGAGGCCGCATGGGACGGGCGGCGCCGGCGCGGGCTCCGGCGCGACCCGCGGCGCCGGAGCGGTGCCCGGGACACGGTCCGACGAACGAACCGGCGCACCCCAATCCACCGTAGCTAATGGTGACAATATGAATACGGGGAGTTATCCACAGGCCTTGCGGTCCAGCGAACTCACGGCGGACGATGTGACCGCGGTAGCCGCGATCCAGCCGGACCTGGGCATCCTGACCAGGGTGCTGTCCGACCCGGGCCGGACGACGGACGCGGTGCACCGGGCGATGCTGCGGGCGGTCTCCACCGGGTGGCGGGTGGCGGCGGCCGGCGGTGACGTCACCGACCAGAAGTCCTACACAGGGGGAGTACGAGCCTATGTCGACGATTCGATCACTTCGGTCCACCTGCTGCCCAAGCGCGGCACGGTCACGATGTCGGGTGACGCCGCGTCCGTCCCCATCACGGTCGCCAACGGCCTCCAGCAGTCGCTGGACGGGCTGCGACTGCGGGTCACCTCCTCGGCCCCGAACCGGGTGGTCGTCGGCAACCCGGTGACCCTGGTGCAGGCGCCCCCGGCCGCCAACCACACCGAGCAGGTCAAGGTCAGGGCCGACGCCAACGGTCCGGTCGAGATCACCGCGCAGCTCTACACCACGGCCGACAACCGCCCGTGGGGCGCCCCGATCGCCTTCCGCGTCAAGGTGAGCCGGATCTCCCCGCTGGTCGTGGCGGTGATCGCGGGCGGTGTCCTGATGGTCCTGCTGGCCGGCGCGCTCCAGATGCGCCGGGTCAGACGACGCGACGCGCGAACCGCCCCCCACACCGGAAGGAGCTGAACCGGCCGCCCCGGCCGCCCACGTCCAGCCGACGCACCGTCGAACGACGCACAATTCAACGATTGCGCCGTCGAATCACCGCACGGTGCAGCCACCGCACCGTTCAGCCACCGCACGGTGCGGCCGTCGCCCCGCCCACCGGTCGGTCCGCCGGACGGCCGCCGTCACAGGCGGGCCGCCGCGCCGGCGGGGGTGGCGCCACGGGTGTCGAGGAGAAGTTGCGCCTTGACCGCGAGACCTTGCAGGTCGTACGTGTGGTGGTGCTGGAGCAGCAGGGTGAGGTCCGCCTCGCCGGCCGCCTCCCACAGGGAGTCGGCCCGGGGGATGGGCCGGTCCTGGACGCGCCACTCGGGGACGTAGGGATCGTGGTAGCTGAGGGCGGCGCCGAGGTCCATCAGCCGGGAGCCGATCTCCCGGGCGGGGGCGCCCTCCTGGTCGGCGATGTCGGCCTTGTAGGTGACGCCGAGCAGCAGGACGCGGGCGCCGCGGACGGACTTGCCGTGCTCGTTGAGGAGGGTTCCGCAGCGCTGGACCACGTAGCGCGGCATGCGGGCGTTGACCTCCTGGGCGAGTTCCACCATGCGGAGGGGGTAGCCGAGGGTGCGGTTCGGATACGAAAGGTAGTTCGGGTCGAGTGCGATGTCGTGGCCGCCGACACCGGGGCCCGGCCGGAAGGGCTGGAAGCCGAACGGCTTGGTCTCGGCGCAGCGGATGACGTCCCACAGGTCGATGCCGGCGTCGTGGCAGAAGACGGCCATCTCGTTGACCAGGGCGATGTTGACGTGACGGAAGTTGATCTCCAGCAGCTTGACGGTCTCCGCCTCGCGGGGGCCGCGGGCCCGGACCACCCGTTCGGCCAGCCGGCCGTAGAACGCGGCGGCCGCCTCGGTGCAGGCGGGGGTGAGGCCGCCGATGACCTTGGGAATGTTGGTGATGCCGTGCCGGTGATTGCCGGGATCGACGCGGTTGGGCGAGTAGGCGAGGTGGAAGTCGCGTCCGGCGCGCAGGCCGGAGCCGTTCTCCAGGATGGGACGGAGGAATTCCTCGGTGGTGCCCGGGTACGCGGTGGATTCGAGAATGACGGTGGAGTGCGGTCGAAGATGCGCGGCCAGGGTGCGGGCGGCCTCGGCGATGCCGGACAGGTCGGGGGCGCGGTCGTCGTCCAGGGTGGTCGGCGCGCAGATCACCGCGGTGCGGGCCCGGCCCAGCACGGCCGGGTCGACGGTGGCGCGGAAGCCGGTGGCCAGCATGCGCCGCACCTCGGCCGCGGTCAGGCCGTTGGCGGAACCACGGCCGGTGTTCAGCCCGTCCACCAGGGCAGGATCGGTGTCGTAGCCGATGACGCCGATACCGGCGACGCTGGCGGCATGGGCGAGGGGCAGACCGAGGGTGCGGAGTCCGATGACGGCGAGATCTGCGGGCATGAAGGAAAGTTCCCCTCCCTGGTGTGTCGCGGGGACCGCTGAGGGCACTCGGTTCGCTGGGGGCGGCCGGACGCCGCGGGCAGCGGGGCCCGGCGCCCGCGAGCCCGTAATTCCTGGACGGAACGCATTCTTCGTTGGAGCTTTTTAAGGCTAAGCGGAAATATGACTGACATTCAGTATTGAAGCCATTGGACGCCTCGTGTGGCGCGAGACCTGTCACCCGGTCACCATCGGAGGGACGGGCTGTGCGACCGGGCCGGATCAGGAGGCAGACGTGAAGACGGCACAATTGGGGCCGGGGGAACGAGCACAGGCGCTGGCCCGGATGGCGGAACAGGAACTCGACGTCCTGGTGATCGGCGCCGGTGTGGTCGGCGCCGGGACGGCGCTGGACGCGGTGACCCGCGGGCTGGTCACCGGTCTGGTCGAGGCGCGGGACTGGGCCTCCGGGACCTCCAGCCGGTCCAGCAAGCTGATCCACGGCGGCCTGCGCTATCTGGAGATGCTGGACTTCGCCCTGGTGCGCGAGGCGCTCAAGGAGCGCGGGCTGCTGATCCACCGGCTGGCGCCGCACCTGGTGAAGCCGGTGCCGTTCCTGTACCCGTTGCAGCACCGCGGCTGGGAGCGGTGGTACGCCGGGTCGGGCGTGGCCATGTACGACGCGATGAGCCTGTCGTCCGGGCACAGCAGGGGCCTGCCGCTGCACCGGCACCTCAGCCGCGGCCACGCGCTGCGGGTCGCGCCCTGCCTGAAGAAGGACGCGCTGGTCGGCGCGCTGCAGTACTACGACGCCCAGATGGACGACGCCCGCTACGTCGCGACGCTGGTGCGCACCGCGAGTGCCTACGGCGCGATGGCGGCCAACCGGGCCCGGGTGGTCGGCTTCCTGCGCGAGGGCGAGCGGGTTGTCGGTGCCAGGGTGCAGGATGGTGAGCAGGGGGGTGAGTACGAGATCCGGGCCCGCCAGGTCGTCAACGCGACCGGGGTGTGGACGGACGAGACGCAGGCGATGGTCGGCGAGCGGGGGCAGTTCCACGTCCGGGCGTCCAAGGGCATCCACCTGGTGGTGCCGAAGGACCGGATCCACTCGACGACCGGGCTGATCCTGCGCACCGAGAAGAGCGTGCTGTTCGTGATCCCGTGGGGGCGGCACTGGATCGTGGGCACCACCGACACCGACTGGGATCTGGACAAGGCGCATCCGGCCGCCTCCAGCGCCGACATCGACTACCTGCTGGAACACGTCAACCAGGTGCTGGCGGTGCCGTTGACCAGGGACGACGTGCAGGGCGTGTACGCGGGCCTGCGGCCGTTGCTGGCCGGGGAGTCGGAGGCGACGAGCAAGCTGTCGCGCGAGCACACGGTGGCGCATCCGGTGCCGGGGCTGGTGGTCGTGGCGGGCGGCAAGTACACGACGTACCGGGTGATGGCGAAGGACGCGGTGGACGCGGCGGTGCACGGGCTGGACCGCCGGGTCGCGCCCTGCTGCACCGAGGAGGTGCCGCTGGCCGGCGCCGAGGGCTACCACGCGCTGTGGAACGCGCGGGCCAGGATCGCCGCCCGCACCGGTCTGCACGTCGCCCGGGTCGAGCATCTGCTGAACCGTTACGGATCGCTCACCCAGGAGGTGTTGGACCTGGTGGCCGAGGATCCTACGCTGGGTGAACCGTTGGCTGCCGCTGACGACTACCTGCGGGCCGAGGTGGTCTACGCGGCCTCCCACGAGGGTGCCCGGCACCTGGACGACGTCATGACCCGGCGCACCCGGATCTCCATCGAGACGTTCGACCGGGGGACCCGCAGCGCCCGGGAGATGGCGGAGTTGATGGCTCCGGTGCTCGGTTGGGACGAGGACCAGGTCCAGCGCGAGGTCGAGCACTACCAGAAGAGGGTGGAGGCCGAGCGGGAATCGCAGCGGCAGCCGGACGATCTGACCGCGGACGCCGCGAGGTTGGGGGCGCCGGATATCGTGCCCCTTTAGACACCGAGTGGCGTAAAAACTGAACGGCTATACGAATACGGGACGGCCACACGTTCGCAGGACGTGCCGGGGGAGAGGGGCGGAGGGTGTCCGACCAAGGGCGGCTGGTGGCTGGGAGATATCGCCTGGCCGAGTCCATAGGCCGTGGCGGCATGGGCACCGTCTGGCGGGCCGAGGACGAGCTTCTGGGCCGTCAGGTGGCCGTCAAGAAGCTGCGGGTGCCACCGCAGTTGCACGACGACGAGCGGGAGCGCCTCTACGAGCGCACCCGCCGCGAGGCGCGCAGCGCGGCCCGCATCGCGCATCCGAACGTCGTCGTGGTGCACGACGTGGTGGAGGACGAGGGCCTGCCCTGCGTGGTGATGGAGTACGTGCGCTCGCGCACGCTGTCCGACGTGCTGAAGAAGGACGGGCCCATCACCCCGCGGGAGGCCGCGCGGATCGGCCGCGGCATGGTGGCCGCGCTGCGTGCGGCGCACCGGGCCGGGGTGCTGCACCGGGACGTCAAGCCGGCCAACGTGCTGCTGGGGCTGGAGGATCCGGAGGAGGACGGCAACTGGCCGGGCGGCCGGGTGGTGCTGACCGACTTCGGGATCGCCAGCGCGAGCGGCACCTCCACGCTGACCCGCACCGGTGAGCTGATCGGATCGTTCGACTACCTGGCGCCCGAGCGGATCACCGGGGGCAACCCCGGACCGGCGTCCGACCTGTGGGCGCTGGGGGCGACGCTGTATCAGGCGGTGGAGGGCGTGGCGCCGTTCCACCGCGACACGCCGATCGAGACCGCGTACGCGATCGCCTCGGAGCCGGTGGCGACACCGCGCAACGCGGGACCGCTCGTGGCGCTCATCGAGTCGCTGCTCGCCAAGGAGCCGGAGCGGCGGATGAGCGCCGAGCAGGTGGAGCGGCTGCTGGTCTCCTCGGTGGAGACGGTCGTCGCCCGCGGCACCGGTCCCGCCGACCCGGCCGGCGCCGACTCGGCCCGGCGCAGGTCCACGCCGTCCTGGGCCGCCCGCGACGCCGGGCCGGACGCCGCGGAGGTCCTCGTCGACGGCGACCCGGAGGACCCCGAGTACGCCGAGGCGGACGCCCCGCCCGCCGGCGACGACGTGCGCGACGCCGCTCCGCCGTCCGCCCGGGTTCCCCGGCAGGGCGGTGAGCCGGGGTTGACCTCGGCGACCGTCATCGCGCTGTCCGAGCTGCCCGAATCCCACCCCGACGGAGCGGCCCGCGCCGACGCCCCCGGGCAGCGCGGTCCCGGCCGGCGCCCGCCCGCCGAGGACACGGAGCGGCCCGCCCGGCGCCGGCGGCGTGCCCCGCTGGTGTTCGGCGCGGTGCTCGTGGTGGCCGCGATCGTGGCCGGCGGCGCGTTCGCGGCCCGGCACTACGGCATCGGGCCGGCGCACCCGGGCGGCGACGGCCCGCCGAGCCCGACCCCGAAGCCGTCCGCCTCGGCGCCGCCGCTGCCGGCCGGCTACCACCTGGACCACGATCCGGGCGGGTTCACCATGGCGGTGCCCGACGGCTGGACCCGTCAGCCCAAGCCGGAGGGCGAGGTGGACTTCATAGCGCCCGGCGGCCTGACCGGCCTGAAGGTGAGCATCCTGGACTTCGCCGGTCCCACCCCGTTGCAGCACTGGCTCGACCTGCAGAAGATCCTCAAGTCCGACGATCAGCAGTACAACCTGCTGCGGATGAACGCCACCACGGTCACCATCGCCGGGACCACGTATCCGGCCGCGATCTGGGAATGGACGTGGCAGGGCCGGGCGCGCGAGTATCACGCGATCGATCTGGGCTTCGGCAACGAGGGCGCGACGCAGTACGCGGTCTACCTCTCGGCGCCGCACTTGGAGTGGGCGAAGCAGCTCCCCGCGTTCGAGGAGGCGCAGGAGACGTTCCGCCCGAGCGCGTGAACCAGGGCCAGGCGCGAAGCGGTTGGCGAAACAAGGGACAATGGCTGTCGGGGTGGACGCCGCCCGACCGCGCCGGGGCGGGTCGGCGCGACACCCGACACCACGTCAGGCCGAGACGAGAAGGACGTCGATGACCCAGGGGCACAGCACCACCGGCCGTCTCCTCGCAGACCGCTACCGCCTGGGGGAGGTCCTCGGCAAGGGCGGTATGGGCACGGTGTGGCGGGCGGTCGACGAGACGCTGGGGCGCACGGTCGCCGTCAAGGAGCTGCGCTTCCCCGGCGACGTGGACGACGACGAGAAGCGCCGGCTGATCACCCGCACGCTGCGCGAGGCCAAGGCGATCGCCCGGATCAGGAACACCGGCGCGGTCACCGTCTTCGACGTGGTCGAGGAGGACGGCCGGCCGTGGATCGTCATGGAGCTGGTGGAGGGGCGCTCGCTCTCCGACGCGATCCGGGCCGACGGGCCGCTGCCGCCGCGCCGCGCCGCCGAGGTGGGCATCGCCGTGCTCGACGTGCTGCGGGCCGCCCACCGCGAGGGGATCCTGCACCGCGACGTCAAGCCGTCCAACGTGCTGATCGCCGACGACGGCCGGGTCGTGCTCACCGACTTCGGCATCGCGCAGGTCGAGGGCGACCCGTCGGTCACCTCCACCGGCATGCTGGTGGGCGCCCCCTCGTACATCTCGCCGGAGCGCGCCCGCGGCCAGCGCCCCGGGCCGCCGGCCGACCTGTGGTCGCTCGGCGTGCTGCTGTACGCGGCCGTCGAGGGCCGGCCGCCCTACGACAAGGGCTCGGCCATCGCGACGCTGACCGCGGTGATGACCGAGCAGTTCGAACCGACCGCGGTGCGCGGGCCGTTGGCGGACGCGATCAACGGACTGCTGGTCAAGGACCCGGCCGAGCGGCTCGACGACGCCGGGGTGCGCGGCCTGCTGACCCTGGCCCAGGACACCCCGGACGTGCCGGAGGCCGAGCAGACCCGGGCGATGGCTATCCCGGCCGATCCGCAGCCGCGGCCCACCGACCTGCCGCCGGCCGATCCGCAGACCGCGGCGGACGCCGCGCCCGCGCCGGCGCCGGTGCCCGGCGCGGCGGACGTCCCGCCGCCCAGCACCACCCGCACGCTGCGGGCCGGCGCGAACTCGCGGCGGACGCTGACGATCCTGGCCGCCGTCGTGCTGGTGGTGGCCGCCGTGGTCGTCGCGCTGGTGCTGTCGTCGGGCGGTGGCGGCAAGGGGCACGGCGCCGGGGCGTCGGGCGCCACGTCGACGCCCTCCCAGGGGGCCTCGCCGGGCGGGAAGCAGACGCCCTCGGCGTCCGGGAGCCGGTCGGCGGGCGCGGATCCGTCCGGTTCCGCGCGGGCCTCCGGATCGGCCGGCTCATCCTCCGGCGGCTCCGGCGGCTCCGGCGGCACCGTGCCCGCCGGGTACACCACGCACCGCGACACCTCGTTCCACTTCTCGATGGCGCTGCCGGACCACTGGAAGCGGATAGCCGTGGCCGGCCGGCACTCGGGGGAGATCTTCGCGGCGAAGCAGAACGGTTTCCCCCGGGTGCAGGTCGACTACAGCCCGACGCCCGGCAAGGACGCGGCGGCCGCCTGGCGGGCGGAGGAGCCCGCGGTGCGGTCGGCCAGCGAGGACTACCACGGCCTGGGCATCCACTCCGTCACGTACCAGGACTACCGCACCGCCGCCGACTGGGAGTTCACCCGCACCGACGACGGCACCGCGGTGCGGGTGCTGGACCGTGGTTTCGCCGACTCAAAGGCGGGATACGCCATCATGGTCAGCTGTCCGGTCGCCCAGTGGAACGCGGCCAGTTGCGAACAGATGCGGCAGACCTTCTTCTCGACGTTCAAACCGGTCAACTGACGCTGGTTCAGCACGTACCGTTCAGCACGTATCGTAAGAGTACGTAACGTAGAAGTACGAGGCTGTCCGCACGTTGTCCGTAGCCGGTCCGCAGCCGGTCTGCGGCCGACCGAGCCCGACCGGACCCGACCGCGGGGCGACCGGTGGGGCGATCGCGCATGGGAGGGGCCGTGGACGACTACGCCGGACGGGTGCTGGCCGGCCGTTACCGGCTGCCCTCAGCGCCCGTCGACGAGTTCGAGCTGGTGGAGACCCGCGCGTTCGACAGCTACAGCGGGCAGGAAGTCCTGGTGCGGCAGCTGCTGTTGCCGGAGATCGTGTCCGCCGAGGTCGAGGACGGCGAGCCGGCCGCCGCCGGGCCGGGCCACGGCGGCGACTCCGCCGAACGCGCGCTGCGGGCCGCCCGGGCCGCCGCCGCGGTGCCCGACCACGCCCGGCTGGTGCAGGTCTTCGACGTGCTGATCGAGGACGGCAGCCTGTGGGTGGTCTCCGAACTCGTGCCGACCGCGCTGCCGGTGGCCGCGCTGCTGGCCCGCGAACCGCTCGGCCCCTACCGCGTCGCCGAGATCGCCGCCGACCTGCTCACCGGGGTGCGCGCGCTGCACGCGCACGGCTGGGCGCACCGCAACATCACCGCGCACACCGTGCTGGTCTGCGAGGACGGCCGCGCCATGCTCGACGGGCTGGCGTTCGGCGCCGCGCAGGACGCGCTGTGCGGCTACGACCCGGTGCCGCAGGAGGCGCCGGCCGGCCCCGGCGACGAGGCCGCCGGACGGCAGGAGTGGGGCGGCCCGCAGACCCCGCTCGCGCAGGACCGGGCGCGGCAGGCGCGGCTGGCCGTGGTCGGCCCGGTCACCGAACGCTGGTCGCCGGAGCAGGCGTTGAGCCCGGTGCCGGGCAACTGGCAGCTCGCGCCGCCGATCGGCCCGGCCACCGACCTGTGGGCGCTCGGCGCGCTGCTCTTCCGTTGCGTGCGCGGCCACGCCCCCTTCCCCGAGGAGAACGCGGCCGAACTGGTCCGGCTGGTCTGCTCCGAGCCGTCCGCCCCCGCCGAGGGCTGCGGCCCGCTGCGGCCGGTGGTGGAGTCGCTGCTGCGCCAGGACCCGGACGAGCGGCCGGAGTTCGAGGAGGTGCGCGGCTGGCTGCGCTCGCTGGTGCGCTCCGCCCCCGAGCCGGACGTCGGCGTCCGCACCGTCCAGGTCCCCAGCGGCCCGGCCGACCCGCACCGGCTGCCGATAGTGCGCCGCAAGGGCGAACTCGTCCGGCAGCGCCGCAAGCGCGAGAAGCAGGAGCGGCGCGAGCAGCGCCGCCGCGAGAAGCGGCAGCGGTCCGCCGACCCGCCGCCCACCGCCGAACGCACCGCCGTCCCGGCCGCCCCGCCCGTCGAACGCCCCGCGGCCGCGTGGTCCGTCGAACTCCCCGCCGCCTGGCCCGTCGAACGCGCCGCCACACCGCCGCCCGTCCGAAGCGCCGTCCGGGAACGGGTTCCCGACGACTTCGTCCCTGACCTCCCCGACGTTCCTGGCGTCCCCGACCTCCCCGACGACCGCGGCATCCCCGACGTCCCCGACGTCCCGCGCCCGCCCGCCCCCGAGCCGGGCCCGTTCCGGCAGCCCGTGCCCGAGGAACGCCCCGCGGCGGAACGCGCGCCCGAGGAGCGGCCGTTCTGGTACCCGGCGCCCGAGGCGGGCGGTCCGGCGGAACACCTGCCGCGGGAGCGTCCGTTCTGGCAGCCCGCGCCCGAGGAGCCGGCCGGGCACGGCAGGCACGCGCGCGGCGGTCCACCGGAACCGCCCGACGCGGTGGGTCCGGCGCGGCCGGCCGCCGACCCGCCGCGCAGGCGGCCGCGCCGGCTGGGGCTGGTGATGGTCGGGCTGGTCCTCGTCGCGCTGGCCGGGCTGGTCGGCTACGCGATGACGCTCGCCCCGCGGCACGCCACCGGGTCGGCGAGCCCGCTGCCCGCCGGGGTCGACTCGGGCGGCACGCAGGAGGCCGGTTCCGCCCCGCCGAGCCGGACGCCGAGCCCGACCGCCTCGGCCGTCCGCTCCACCGCGCCCGCGCTGGCGGTCGGCTTCGCGCTGCGGCACGACCCGGCGGGCTTCACGCTCGCGGTGCACGACGGATGGGGCCGGGCGGCCGGGCCGCGGGGCGAGACGGTCTTCTCCAGCGGCGGCGACGCGCTCCGGCTCGTCGTGGTCCGCGGCCGGGACGCCGCGTCCTCCTACGGCTCCGACCCGATCGGCTACGAGACCCAGAAGGAACCGGAGTTGGCCGACTTCCGGGCCAGCTCGTGGGCCTCCTCGTCCGGCCTGAAGGAGCTGCGGTCCGGCGGACTCCCGGCCGCCGAGGGGCAGTTCAGCTGGCGCGACCCGCACTCGGGCCGGCAGCTGTACGCCCTCAACCTGGTGGTGCTGCGCGCCGGCCACTACGACATCGTCGAGTTGATCGGCCCGGACGACCAACGCGCCCTGGTCTCCAGCTACTTCCAGCAGTCCGCCGACACCTTCCGCGCCACCGGCTGACCGGCCGGGCCGCGCCGCGCCGGCCCGCCGCGAGCGCAGGCGGCGCGCGGCCGGGACGCGTACCGTGGAGGACGGGACAGCGCGTCGCGGGACGGGAGGACGCCATGGCTGCGGTCCCGGTGGACCAGGCGGATGTGGTCGTCGTGGGGCTCGGCCCCGGCGGCGAGGACGCGGCGGGCCGGCTGGCCGAAGCCGGGTTCGACGTGGTGGGCGTCGACGAGCGGCTGGTCGGCGGCGAGTGCCCGTACTACGGCTGCATCCCCTCCAAGACCATGGTGCGCGACGCCGGCCTGCTCGCCGAGGGCCGCCGGGTGCCGGGCCACGCCGGGACGGCGATGGTGCACCCGGACTGGCGGCCGGTCGCGCGCGGGGTGCGCGCGGTGACCGCCGACTGGGACGACAAGGCGGCGGTGGACCGGCTGCTCGGGCGGGGCGCGCGGTTCCTGCGCGGCACCGGGCGGCTGACCGGCCGCGACGAGGTGACGGTCAGCGACAGCGACGGCAACGACACCACCCTGCGGGCCCGCCGGGCGATCGTGCTCGCGGTCGGCAGCGAGCCGGCCGCGCCGCCGATCCCGGGCCTGGCGCGCACTCCGTACTGGAGCAACCGCGAGGCGATCCGCGCCGAGCACGCGCCCGGTTCGCTGCTGGTGCTCGGCGGCGGGTCGATCGGCCTGGAGCTCGGGCAGGCGTACGCGAGGTTCGGCACCGCGGTGACGGTGGTCGAGGGCGCGACCCGGCTGCTGCCGCGGGAGGAGCCGGAGGTCCACGAGCTGCTGCTGCGGGTGCTGACCGAGGAGGGCCTGGACGTCTACAACGGTGCGCGGGCCGAGTCGGTGGCGTACGGCGAGGGCGCCTTCACGCTGCGCTGCGAGCGGGGCGAGCGGCTCGTCGCGGAGCGGCTGCTGGTGGCGACCGGCCGGCGCACCGACCTGGCCCGGCTCGGGGTCGGCGCGGTCGGCGTCGACCCGGACGCGCCGGTGCTGCCGGTCGACGAACGGCTGCGGGTCGTGCCGCCGGACAACGGGCGGCCGGGCGTGTGGGCGCTGGGCGACGCGACCGGGAAGGGCGCGTTCACCCACATGTCGATGTACCAGGCCGGCATCGTGGTGCGCGGGATCGTGGGCGAGGGCGGGCCGCCGGCCGCGTACCACGCGGTGCCGCGGGTCACCTTCACCGATCCGGAGATCGGCGCGGTCGGGCTGACCGAGCGCGAGGCGCGCGACCGCGGCCTGGAGGTGCGCACCGGGTACACGGACCTGGCCGCGAGCAGCCGCGGCGTCGTCCACCAGGTGGGCAACAAGGGGTTCGTCAAGGTCGTCGCCGACCCGGCGGCCGGGGTGGTGGTCGGCGCGACCGTCGCGGGACCGTACGGCGGCGAGATCCTGGGCGCGCTGTCGGTCGCGGTGCACGCCCGGGTGCCGCTGGCGGTGCTGCGCGAGCAGATCTGGGCCTACCCCACCTTCCACCGCGCGATCGGCGAAGCCCTGGCGCAGGTCCGATGATCCGACGCCACGCCACGCCACGCCCCGACCGCGTGTCCGCCGGCCGCCTGGCTCCCCGACCGCGTACCTCCCGGACCGCGTGCCCTCCGACCCCGTGCCCCCGCACCGCGTCCCCTTCGACCGCACGCCAACCGCCCCGCGCGCCCTGATCGTGCCAGCGATCACTGGCGCGCATGTAAACGACCCGTGAAACCCGGTTACCGACGGGTATCCAAAACCCGCCGCCGCACGTAACCTCGCGCCATGACGGACGCGCAGGTCACCCCCAGCAGCACGCACGCCGCGGCGGCCGACGGCCCCGCGGCACCGGCCGACGGCAACCCGGTCGCCGAGGCGGGCACCCGCGGTCCCGCCGACGTGGTGACCCCCGACCTGGTGGCCCGGCTCACCAGGGGGGTGCGCGGCAGCGGGCGCACCGCGAGCCACACCCCGTTCACCGGCGAGGTGCTCGCCGAACTGCCGGAGGCCACCCCGCAGGACGTCGCCGACGCCTTCGCCCGGGCCCGCGAGGCGCAGCGCGTCTGGGCGGCCGTGCCGGTGCGGCAGCGCGCGGCGGTCCTGCTGCGCTTCCACGACCTCGTGCTGCGCCGCCAGGCCGAGGTGCTCGACCTGATCCAGCTGGAGACCGGCAAGGCCCGGCTGCACGCGCACGAGGAGGTGCAGGCGGTCGCGGTCGCGGCCCGGCACTACGGCGTGAAGGCGTCCCGCTACCTGCGGCCCAGGCGGCACACCGGCGCGATCCCGGTACTGACCAAGGTCACCGAGCTGCGGCACCCGCGCGGGGTCGTCGGGCAGATCGCGCCGTGGAACTACCCGCTGGAGCTGTCGATCGGCGACGCGCTGCCCGCCTTCGCGGCCGGCAACGCGGTGGTGATGAAGCCGGACACCGAGACCGCGCTGACCGCGCTGTGGGCCCGCGAGCAGATGATCGAGGCCGGGCTGCCCGAGGCGGTCTGGCAGGTGGTGATCGGCGAGGGACCGGTGGTCGGGCCGGAGCTGGTCGAGCACGCGGACTACGTGTCCTTCACCGGCTCCACCCGCACCGGCCGCGAGGTGGCCACCCGGGCCGCGGCGCGGCTGATCGGCTCCTCGCTCGAACTCGGCGGCAAGAACGCCATGTTGGTGCTCAAGGACGCCGACCTGGACAAGGCGGCCGAGGGCGCGGTGCGCGCCTGCTTCTCCTCGGCCGGCCAACTGTGCATCTCCATCGAGCGGTTGTACGTGGACGCCTCGATCGCCGACGCGTTCCTGGAGCGGTTCGCCGCCCGCACCCGGGCCGTGCGGCTCGGCACCGCGCTGGCCTACGGCGCCGGCATGGGCTCGCTGGCCGGCGAGCGCCAACTCGGCGCCGTCACACGGCACGTGGAGAACGCGGTCGCCGAGGGCGCCACCGTGCTGGCCGGCGGCCGGGCCCGGCCGGACGTCGGCCCGTACTTCTTCGAGCCGACCATCCTCGACGGCGTCCGCGCGCCGATGGCGGTCTGCGAGGAGGAGACCTTCGGGCCGGTGGTCTCCGTCTACCGCTTCGCCGACGAGGACGAGGCGGTCGAGCAGGCCAACGCGACGCCGTACGGGCTCAATTCGAGCGTGTGGACCAAGGACGCCCGGCGCGGCGCCCGGATCGCCGCCGCGCTGCGCACCGGCACGGTGAACGTCAACGAGGGCTACGCGTCCGCCTACGGCAGCGTGCAGTCGCCGATGGGCGGCATGAAGGACTCCGGGCTGGGCCGCCGGCACGGCTCGGAGGGCATCCTGAAGTACACCGAGGCGCAGACGGTGGCCGGCCAGCGCCTGCTGCCGATGGCTCCGGCGCTCGGCATGACCGACGAGGGCTACGCGGCCTTCATGACCCGCAGCCTCCAGGTGATGAAGGCCCTGCGGCTGCGCTGACCGGGCCGGCCCACCGCCGGCGAGAGGTTCGACGACCACCGCTGCACACGCGTCCCATCCCGCTCACGAAAGGTGCCGAGGGTGTCCGAGGAGTCCCCCGACTACGACTACGACGTGATCGTCATCGGCTCCGGGTTCGGCGGTTCGGTGGCCGCGCTGCGGCTGACCGAGAAGGGCTACCGGGTCGGCGTGCTGGAAGCCGGCCGCCGCTTCACCCGCGAGAGCCTGCCGAAGAACTCCTGGGACATCCGCAACTACCTGTGGGCGCCCGCGCTCGGCCTCTACGGCATCCAGCGCATCCACCTGCTCAACAACGTGCTGGTGCTGGCCGGAGCCGGGGTGGGCGGCGGATCGCTCAACTACGCCAACACCCTCTACGTGCCGCCCGAGGCGTTCTTCACCGACCGGCAGTGGGGCCACATCACCGACTGGAGCGCGGAGTTGGCGCCCTACTACGACCAGGCCAAGCGGATGCTCGGGGTCCGGGTCAACCCGACCATGACCCCCTCCGACGTGCACCTGAAGGCCGCCGCGGACACGATGGGGTACGGCGAAACCTTCCACCTCGCCCCGGTCGGGGTGTTCTTCGGCGACGCCGAGGACGCCCGGGGCGACTCGCTCGCCGAGCCGGGCGGCGAGGTCCCCGACCCGTACTTCGGCGGCGCGGGTCCGGCCCGGCGGGCCTGCACCCAGTGCGGCGAGTGCATGACCGGCTGCCGGCACGGCGCGAAGAACACCCTGACCGAGAACTACCTCCACCTCGCCGAGTCGGCCGGCGCCGTCATCCACCCGATGACCACGGTGACCGGCCTGGAGCAGGACGAGGAGGGCGGCTACCGGGTCGCCACCGTGCCGACCGACAAGCGCAAGTCGACCCCCCGGGTGCTGCGGGCCGGCCAGGTCGTGGTGGCGGCCGGCACCTACGGCACCCAGACCCTGCTGCACACCGTGCGGGACGGGGGCGGGCTGCCGCGCATGTCGGCGAAGCTGGGCGAGCTGACCCGGACCAACTCCGAGTCGCTGGTGGGCGCGCAGACCGACAACCGCCGCTACCGCAAGGCGCACGGCGCTCCCAGGGTGGACTTCACCCGCGGCGTCGCCATCACCTCGTCGGTGCACCCCAACGACCACACCCACATCGAGCCGGTCCGCTACGGCAAGGGCTCCAACGCGATGGGCACGCTGTCCGTCCTGCAGGTGCCGTTCGGCGGACGCCTGCCGCGCTGGCTGTCCTACCTGGCCAACAGCGTCAAGCACCCGTCGCTGACCGCCCGTTCGCTGTCCAACCGCAAGTGGTCCGAGCGGACCATCATCGGCCTGGTCATGCAGACCTCGGACAACTCGCTGACCACCTACCGCAAGAAGAAGGGCATCGGCAAGGGCCTGCTGACGGCGCGTCAGGGACACGGAGCGCCCAACCCGACGCACATCCCCGAGGGTTCGGAGGCGGCCCGGGCCATCGCGGCCGAGATCAACGGCTTCGCCGGCAGCAGCATCGGCGAGATCATGGACACCCCGATGACCGCGCACTTCCTCGGCGGCTGCCCGATCTCCGACGACGCCGAGCACGGCGTGATCGACCCCTACCAGCGGCTGTTCGGCTACCCGGGCATCCACGTGGTGGACGGCTCGGCGGTCTCCGCCAACCTCGGCGTCAACCCGTCCCTGACGATCACCGCGCAGGCGGAGCGCGCCATGTCGCTGTGGCCGAACAAGGGCGACGCGGACCCCCGCCCCGCGCAGGGCGAGCCCTACACCCGGCTGCCCCCGGTGCCGCCGCGCCGGCCGGTGGTGCCCGAGGGCGCGTTCGCCGCGCTGCTGCTGCCGGTGCCGGAGGTGCCGCCGCGCACCGAGCCGTCCTGACGAGGGCGTCCGCCGGGAGCCGCGCCCGAGCGAGAAGGCCCCGCGCCGCTGCGGACAGCGGGCGCGGGGCCTTCCGGGGGCACTCGGCGTCAGGGCAGCGCCGGGTGCCGGGCAGGCGGCGGCGCCGGGGGGAGTGCCGCCGCTGTGATGGTCAGCGGGAGCCGACCGGATAAAACCGGCCAGCGGGTATTCATCGTGCGCGATCCCCCCTCCTTCGCGCAACCTCCGGTCCACGATCGTGCCGGTGATCGCCGGACCGCCGGGTCGTGCGCGGTGCGCAGAGCGGCCGGCCCCGAGCGTCCCCGGGATACCGGCCGCCTGTTTTCCTTCGGCGACCGGGCCGCTGTCCCCTGCTGACCGGTCACCTGTGACCGGGGCGAGGTCCCACGACGCGCAACCCAGGCACGCCTCATCGCCCCGGCGAATCCACCCAGCTGCGTCTGGGCGGTCTCCACGCGTGGTTTCTCAATCCTGACCGCCCCTGGCTGGGACGGACACCACCTTCAACGAAGCGCCCGGCCGGCGGTCACGTGCCCGACGGGTGACGCACCCCGAACGGGTTACCCGGCTCACACCCGGCCGCGGCACAACTCCAGCAGGGTCAGCGCCAGCGCGGTGCCCGGCCGGCCCAGCCGCTCGCTGTAGGTGGCGATGATCTCCGTCTCGCGGGCCAGGTTCACCCGCCGCCCGCCGGAGGCGATCCGGGCCCGTTGGATGGCGGACGAGATCGCGACGCGGTCCCGGACCAGGGCGATGATGCGCGCGTCCAGGTCGTCGATGCGGGCCCGGTCCGCCGAGACCGCCGCCGCGGCCGACTCGGTCCGCGCGCCGGTGTCCGCGGCGGCCCGGCCTGCGGCCGGCTCGGACGGGGCGGCCGTGCTGGCCGTGGTGGTCGGAGTCGTCGTGGTGGTGTGCGTGGTGGTCGTGTTCATGTCCGTCGCTCCTCGGGTCTCGCGGCCCGGAGCCGGCGCGGAACGGGAACGGCGAGGCGCCCCGGACCGAAACCGGTCCGAGGCGCCTGCGGGGTGTCTGGGGTTCGTTCAGACAGCACGACCATGGCAGCCGGACCAGCCGGTGCCATAGGTAAACGCGAAGCGCGTGCCGCTGAACATGCCTCCATTATGCCTCAGCCACCCGGCGGCGCGGCGAACCCGGCGGCGGTCCCGGCGACCGCGGCCCGCCGGCCCCGACGGGACCAGTAGAATCGGCGGCACCCCCCGAAAGCATCGCCGGAAGGCCGCCCGTGGCATCAGCGACCCCCGCCCACGCCGACAACACCGCGCCCGCCGTGGTGCTCGTCGTCGACTTCGGCGCGCAGTACGCACAGCTCATCGCCCGCCGCGTCCGCGAGGCCCGGGTCTACAGCGAGATCGTCCCGAGCACCATGCCGGTGCCCGAGATGCTGGCCAAGCGGCCCAGCGCGATCATCCTGTCCGGCGGTCCCGCCTCGGTCTACGCGCCCGACGCGCCCGCCATCGACCCGGCGATCTTCGAGGCCGGGGTCCCGGTCTTCGGCATGTGCTACGGCTTCCAGCTCATGGCCGTCACGCTCGGCGGCACCGTGGACAACAACGGGCGCCGCGAGTACGGCCGCACCCCGCTGACCGTCACCAAGCCGGGGTCCACCCTGTTCGAGGGCACCCCCGCCGAGCAGTCGGTGTGGATGTCGCACGGCGACGCCTGCTCCGCGGCCCCCGAGGGCTTCACGGTCACCGCCTCGACCGACGGCGTGCCGGTGGCCGCGTTCGAGAACGACGAGCGCCGGCTCTACGGCGTCCAGCACCACCCCGAGGTGATGCACTCCACCTACGGGCAGCAGGTGCTCGAACACTTCCTGTACCGCGGCGCCGGCCTGGAGCCGACCTGGACGACCCACAACGTGGTCGAGGAGCAGGTCGCCGCGATCCGCGAGCGGGTCGGCGACAAGCGGGTGGTCTGCGGGCTGTCCGGCGGGGTGGACTCCGCGGTCGCCGCCGCCCTGGTGCAAAAGGCGGTGGGCAACCAGCTCACCTGCGTCTTCGTCGACCACGGGCTGCTGCGCAAGGGCGAGGCCGAGCAGGTCGAGAAGGACTTCGTCGCGGCCACCGGCGTCACGCTCAAGGTGGTGGACGCCCAGGAGCGCTTCCTGACCGCGCTCGCCGGCCGGACGGACCCGGAGGAGAAGCGCAAGGTCATCGGCCGGGAGTTCATCCGGGTCTTCGAGCAGGCCGCGGCCGAGGTGGTCGCCGAGGCGGGGGCGCACGGCGAGGCCGTGGAGTTCCTGGTGCAGGGCACCCTCTACCCGGACGTCGTGGAGTCCGGCGGCGGCACCGGCACCGCCAACATCAAGTCCCACCACAACGTCGGCGGCCTGCCGGAGGACCTGCAGTTCCAACTGGTCGAGCCGCTGCGCAAGCTGTTCAAGGACGAGGTGCGCAAGGTCGGCGAGGAGCTGGGCCTGCCCGCGGAGATCGTCTGGCGCCAGCCGTTCCCCGGACCCGGGCTCGGCATCCGGATCATCGGCGAGGTCACCCGCGAGCGCCTCGACCTGCTGCGGGACGCCGACGCCATCGCCCGCGCCGAGCTGACCGCGGCCGGCCTGGACCGCGACATCTGGCAGTGCCCGGTCGTGCTCCTCGCCGACGTGCGCTCGGTCGGCGTCCAGGGCGACGGCCGCACCTACGGCCACCCGGTCGTGCTGCGCCCGGTCTCCTCCGAGGACGCCATGACCGCCGACTGGTCGCGGCTGCCCTACGACGTGCTGGCCCGCATCTCGACCCGGATCACCAACGAGGTGGCCGACGTCAACCGGGTCGTGCTGGACGTGACCAGCAAGCCGCCGGGCACCATCGAGTGGGAGTGATCCCCGCCCCGGCGGTGCCCGGCGCCCCGGGCGGTTGATCAGGCGGCGTCGAGCTCGGCGAGTTCCTCGGCGCCGAGCTTGAGGCCGGGCGCGGCGGCCGAGTCGCGCGCGGTCTCCGGCCGGCTGGAGCCGGGAATCGGCACCACCACCGGGGACTTGGCCAGCATCCAGGCCAGGCAGACCCGCTGCGGGCTGACGCCGTGCGCCTCGGCGATCCGGGCGAAGGGCGCGTAACCGGTGCCCAGCGCGGCCGCGTTGGAGATGCCGCCGAGCGGGCTCCACGGCAGGAAGGCGATGCCGAGCCGGTCGCACAGCTCCAACTCCGGCTCGCTGGAGCGGAACGCGGGCGAGAACTGGTTCTGCACCGAGACCAGCCGGCCGCCCAGGATCTCGTTGGCGAGCGTGATCTGCCCGGGGTCGGCGTTGGAGACGCCGGCCATCCGGATCTTGCCGGCGTCCAGCAGCTCGCGGATCGCGCCGACCGACTCGGCGTAGGGCACCTTCGGGTCCGGGCGGTGGAACTGGTAGAGCCCGATCGCCTCCACCCCGAGCCGGGCGAGCGAGGCGTCGCACGCCGCCTTGAGGTGTTCGGGCGAGCCGTCCTGCGTCCAGCGGCCGTCGCCGGGGCGCAGGTGGCCGCCCTTGGTGGCGACGAGCACGTCCCCGCCGCCGCTGTGCGTGGCGAGCGCCTTCGCGATCAGCGACTCGTTGTGGCCGACCTCGTCGGCGAACTGGTGGTACGCGTCGGCGGTGTCGATGAGCGTCACGCCGGCGTCCAGCGCCGCGTGGATGGTCGCGATCGAACGTTCCTCGTCGGGGCGGCCCTCGATCGACATGGGCATGCCGCCCAGGCCGATCGCGCTGACCTCGACGTCACCGATGCGACGGGTCTCCATGGCTGTGTGCACCTCTCCTGCTGGGGGTCCTTGCTCGGGTTTCCCTGCTCGGGTTCCCTGTGGCGCGGCGTTCCCGCCGGCCCAGCCTCGCCTTCCCCGGTATCGGCCGTCCAATAGAAGAAAACGAAGATATTCAGCGATTACCATGCTGAATCATGGAGCTGAGGCACCTGGAGTACTTCGTCGCGGTCGCCGAGGAGCGGCACTTCACCCGGGCCGCGGAGCGGTTGATGGTCTCGCAGTCCGGCCTGTCCGCCTCGGTGCGGTCGCTGGAGCGCGAGCTGGGCGCCCGGCTGTTCGTCCGCAGCACCCGCAGCGTCGAACTGACCGGCGCCGGGCGGGCGTTGCTCACCGAGGCGAACCGCGCGCTGGCCAACGTGCGCGCCGCGCGGGAGGCGGTGGCCGCCGTGCAGGGCCTGCTGCGCGGGCTGCTGTCGGTCGGCACCGAGCAGTGCGTGACCGGGGTCCACGTGCCCGAACTGCTGGCCCGGTTCCGCTCGGCGCACCCGCAGGTGGAGATCCGGCTGCGGCAGGCCGGTTCCGCCGCGCTCGTCGAGGACGTGCAGACCGGGCGGCTCGACCTGGCCTTCGTCGCGCTGGCCGGCCCGGTCCCGGACGGCGTGCGTCTGCTGCCGATGGCCCGCGAGCCGATGGTGCTGCTGTGCCACCCCGACCACCCGCTCGCCGGAGCGGACCGGGTCCCGTTGGAGAAGCTGAGCGGCGAGCCGTTCGTCGACTTCCACCGCGACTGGGGAGCGCGCGGCGTCACCGACCACGCGTTCGCCGCGGCCGGAGCGGACCGCCGGGTCGCGCTGGAGGTCAATGACGTCCACACGCTCATCGACCTGGTCCACCACGGCCTCGGCGTCGCCATCGTGCCGCGCCCGATCAGCCGCAAGGAGCCGGCCGCCGGACTGCGTGCCGTGCCCCTCGCCGAGGAGCACTTCTGGCAGGTCTCGGCGGCCGTCCCGTCCGACGAGCGCACCGGACCGGCCGCCCGCGAACTGCTCTCCCACCTCGCGCTGTCCTGAGCGGCCCGGCCGGCGCCCGGTCAGCGGCAGCGGTAGGTGAAGGCGGCCGAGGCGGTGCGCTCCTGCGGTGCGGTGACGAGCAGCCGCGCGGTGGCGTGGAAGGAGCCGTGGCCGCGGAAGGTCCAGCGCAGCGGGAGCCGCACGGTGGCCTGGCCGCCGCCGACGTGCTGGCTCTGCGGGCCGCTGCCGGTGCCGTCGCTGCGCCGCCAGCGGTAACGCAGCGTCCCGGCACGGCCGTTGGTGCGCACCGTCGCGACGACCTGCTCGGTGCCGCCGCAGCCCAGGGTGGCGGACGGCACGGTGACGGCGACGGACCGGACGGCGAGCGGCGGGCCGGGCCGCTGCCACAGCAGGAAGCCGGCGAGCACCGGCACCAGCAGCGCGCCGGCCACCAGGCCGACCGGCCGGCGCCGTAGCTTCGCCGGCTCGGGCGCACCCGGCCGGACCACGGCGATCCCCCCGGCATCGCGGGCCGGCACGCCGGGACCGAACCGGATCAGCGTCCCGCCGCCCTCCTCCGGAGCCGGCTCTCGCGGCGCGGGGCAGGTGTCGTCCCCGGCGGGCGGCGGCGCCGACCGCGACTCGACGCCCCCGGCGCCGCCCAGCCGGACGGTGGCCAGGTCGCGGTCGGTGGACCGCCCGTCCCGGCCGCTCACGGAAGCGGACAGGAGACGAGGGCGGACCGGGACGGGTTGCCGCTGGCGGCGGCCGGCGCGGAGGAGAGCGTGACGCCCAGGTACTCGCCGCAGTCCCCGCGCGGGAAGGTGTACGGCGTGAACGGCACGCGCACGTAGCCTCTCCGGCCGGAGACGGTGACCGTCTCGGTGTGCACCACGGTGTCGGTCAGCCCGTCCAGGCTGGTGAACCAGTGCGCGGTCAGCCGCACCGGCGAGGTCCCGTCGGTCGTGACGTCGGCGTACAGCGTGCCGGTGAAGGTGCTGTGGTCCACGTCGAACGCCTCGATCGCCAGGTCGGTCACGTGGACCGCGGGCGGCGCGGCGGTGGCGGACCCGGTGGGCGCGGTGCTGGGCGCGGCGGCGGTCGGCGCGGTCCACACCGGCGCGGCGGGCCGGTGGGCGGTCGCGGAGGCCGCGGTGCTCGGCCGGGCGGTGCCGGGCGGGGCGGGCGGGCCGATCGGGGTGACGCCGGTGGAGGCGTACCCGGTCGGGGCGGCGACCGCGGCGTGGTCCGCGGTGGTCTGGGACCGCAGGGCGGCCGCCGCGTAGCCGCCGACCAGCAGCACGAGGGCGCCGGCCAGCGCCGCGCCGGCCAGCACGCCGCCGGTCGGCCTGCGCAGCCGCGGCCTGCGGGGCGGCGGGCCGTCGGGCACCGCGGCGGCCGGCTCGGTCCGCCCTCGCGCGCCGCCCTCCGCGCGGGAGGCGGACAGCAACGGCGCGGCCAGCGCGGCGAGTTGACGCCGTCCGGTCGCCTCCCAGCCGGTCCCGTACCCGGCGCGCGCCGCCTCCTCCACCTCCTCCAGGAACTCCGCCGCGCCGGCCGGCCGGTCGAGCGGGTCCTTGGCCAGCCCGCGCCGGATCAGCGGGCGCAGTGCCTCGGGGGCCTGCTCGTCCGGGACGGGCGCCATGGTGTGCTGCACCATCAACTCGGCGGTGCTGGTGGCGGCGTACGGCCGCGATCCGGTCAGGCACTCGAAGAAGGTGGCGGTGGCCGCGTACACGTCGGCCGGCGGCGCGGCCGGCTCACCGGTCCAGCGTTCCGGTGCCATGTAGGGCGGCGTGCCGACCGGCTGCCCGGTCCCGCCGTGCGCCGTCGCGACGCCGAAGCCGCCCAGCTTGGCCGAGCCGTCGGCGGCGACCAGCACGTTCTCCGGCTTGTGGTCCCGGTGCACGACGCCCGCCGCGTGCGCCGCGGCCAGCCCGCGCAGCGAGCCCTTGAGCAGCGCGAGCGCCGCCTCCGGCCCGGTCGCGCCCGCGGCGCTCAGCAGGGCGCGCAGCGGGACGCCGTCCACCAGTTCCATCACGATGGCGGCGCCGGCCGGCTCCTCGGCGCTCTCCACGTACTCCCACAGCCGCACCACGTCCGGCGAGCCGAGATCGCCGAGCAGCCGCGCCTCGGCCCGCAGACCGGCGAGGAACTCCCCGTCGGCGCGCAGTTCCTCGCCGAGGTACCTGATCGCGACCGCGGTGCCGCTCTCCTCGTGCCGGGCCAGCACGACCCGCCCGCCGGCCCCCGATCCCAGTTCGCGGATCCGCGTGTAGCCAGGTACGGCCCACGACATCGCCTACGCCTCCCCCCGGCCCCGGCCCGTCTGCCGGTACGGCCCTCCTGCCGTGACGCGCAAGATAACCCAGCCGCGGCCGCCGGCGGTGCCCTGAGCCGACCGGCCGGCCGGTTGTGACCCAACCGGCATCTCGGCCCGGCGCCGGCGGCGGCCCGCCCGGCGCCCGGTCGGCGGGGGCGTTAGGATCGCGCCCTGCGGCCGGGCGGAACACGGTCGAGTGACCACCGGACAACAGGAGAGCCGATGCCGGACCGTCAGGACCCGAGCCCAGCGCAGGAGCCGGCGTTCGGCTCCCGCCTGGACGTGACGTGGGACACGTCGGCCGGAGAGGTCGACGAACCGGTGCGGCTGGAGTCGGGCAGCGGCAGCATCGAGCGCGCCGGGCGGTGGACCGTGCCGGCCCGGCTCGACGTGGAGGTGCGCAGCGGCCACGTGGTGCTGGACTTCACCGAGGCGGTCGTCGGCCACCCGGTCCTGGACCTCACGGTCGCCCTCAACAGCGGCAACCTCAAGCTCATCGTGCCGCCCGACGTGGTGGTGGACGCCGAGGACGTCACCATCCGCAGCGGCAGCGTCCGCCGGCACGTCCACCACGACCCCGGCACCCCGGTCCGGCTGCGGATCGTCGTCTCCGGCCACCTGCGCAGCGGCAACGTCGTCGTCCGCGCCCCGGGCAACGGCCTGCTCGACCACCTGCGCCCGGGGCACGGCTGACCGGCCGTCAACTCCGCAGCCACGCCGCGGTGTCCGCCGGCAGCGCCGGGCCGTCGGCCAACGGGCCGCTGGACAGCAGGATCTCGGTGCCGTGCGCGGCCAACGGGACCGGTTCCGGGCCGAAGTTGACGACGCAGGAGACCGCGGCGTCCCGGGTGCGGAAGGCGAACCAGGAGCCGTCCGCCGGGCCGTGCACGGTGAACGGGCCGGCCGCCGGCGGCATCGCCCGGCGCAGCCGCAGCGCTGCCCGGTACAGCGACAGGGTGGACGCCGGGTCGTCCCGCTGGGCCCGCACGGTGTACCGGGCCCAGTCGGACGGCTGCGGGAACCAGCAGGCGGCCGGGTCCGCGGTGCTGAAGCCGTACGGCGGCGCGTCGCCCTCCCAGGGCAGCGGCACCCGGCAGCCGTCCCGGCCGCGTTCGGTGTGCCCGGAGCGCTCCCACAGCGGATCGCGCAGCCGGTCGTCGGGCAACTCGGCCTGCGGCAGGCCGAGTTCCTCGCCCTGGTAGACGTAGGCGGCGCCCGGCAGCGCCAGCATCAGCAACGCGGCGGCCCGCGCCCGGCGTTCGCCGGCCGGGCCGCCGCCGTACCGGGTCACCGGCCGGACCGCGTCGTGGCTGGAGAGCACCCAGGTCACTGGCGCCCCGACCGCGGCCATCGCGGCGACCGACTCCTCGATCACCGCGCGCATCGCCCGGCCGTCCCAACCGCATTCCAGGAAGCCGAAGTTGAAGCACTGGCCCATCTCGTCCGGCCGCACGTAGCGGGCCAGCCGCACGCCGTCGAAGACCGCGGCCTCGGCCACCAGCAGCCGCTCGTGCGGCGGCACGGCGCCGGGCGGCGCGGGATGCCGGTCCAGCAGGGAGCGCCAGTCGCGGAAGAGCGGGTGCAACTCCTCGCGGTCGTAGTAGGGGAGCAGGTGGTTGCGCGCCAGGTCCCGGTGCTGGCCGGGGCCGGCGTCCGGCAGCCCGGGCTCCTTGAACAGGGTGTGCGCGACGTCGATCCGGAACCCGTCGACCCCGCGGTCCAGCCAGTGCCGCAGGATCCGTTCGAAGTCCGCCACCACCTCGGGGTGGCGCCAGTCGAGGTCGGGCTGCTGCGGCGCGTGCAGGTGCAGGTACCACTCGCCGTCCGGCACCCGGGTCCACGCCGGACCGCCGAACGCGGACCGCCAGTCGTTGGGCGGCCCGTCGCCGCCGGCCCGGCCCGGCCGGAAGAGGTAGCGCCGCCGGGCCGCCGAGCCGGGGCCGGCGGCCAGCGCCTGCCGGAACCACGGGTGCCGGTCGGAGGTGTGGTTGGGCACCAGGTCGATCAGCACCCTCAGTCCCAGCCGGTGTGCCTCCGCCACCAGCGCCGCGAACCCCTCCTCGGTGCCCAGTCGCGGTGCCACGGCGGTGTGGTCGGCGATGTCGTACCCGGCGTCCGCCAGCGGGGAGGGGTAGAACGGCGTCACCCACACCGCGTCCGCGCCGAACCACGCCAGGTGGTCCAGCCGGCGGGTGAGCCCGGCGAGGTCGCCCACGCCGTCGCCGTCCGAGTCGGCGAACGCGCGCGGGTGGACCTCGTAGCAGACCGCGTCCCGCCACCACCTCGTCATCCGGGCTCCGGGACCGCGCCGGGCGGCGGGACCTCCACCGGCAGGGTGCGGCCGCACTCCGCCGACCGGGTGGCCGCCTCGGCGACCGCGACCGCGCTCAGCCCGGAGTGGACGTCGGCGACCGGAGTGGCGCCGGTGCGCGCGCAGGCCAGCAGGTCGGCGAAGGCGGCGCGCACGCTGCCCGTGTAGACGTGCGGCTTGGCGGGCTCGCCGCCGAGGGTGGCGACACAGCTGACGTGGTGCGGGACCGACCGGCTGACCCCGCGCCCGGACGCCGGGGCGTCGGAGCCGGCGTTGCGCCGCACGGTGACCGTCACCCTGGCCGCGTCGTTGGGGAGTTGGCCCGGCACCTCCATCAACTCCGCCGCCCGCTCGGGCAGTCGCTCCCAGCGGGCCGCGCCGGCGTCGTCCGTCCAGGCGGAAAGCGTGGCGTGCACCGGTATCCAGCCGCTCACCCGGGCCTCGGCGAACCCGTAGTCCAGGCGCATCAGTTGCCGCTCGGCGCGGTGCGCGTGGGTGAAGGAGTGGGTGTGGGTGGCCACCGCGCCGCCGGGGTGGGTGGCGGTCGCGACCACGATGTCCTGCGGGCCGTCCGGCTCCCGCCGCACCGCGGTGCCGTGCACCGTCAGCGGTTCGCTGCCCATCAGCGCCCGCGCCGCGTCGAAGAAGTGGACGCCGTGTTCCAGGTGGATGCCGCCGCTGTGCGCCGGGTCCCAGAACCAGTGGTCGGGGCCGAGCGACTCGTCGGCGGCGTCGTTCTCGAACGCGAAGCGCCGCAGCGGGTCCAACAGCCCCTCGGCGCCTAGGCGTTGGAGCATGCGCAGCAGCGGGTTGTAGCGCAGCACGTGGTCCACCACCAGCACGCCGGGGGCCCGGGCGGCCTCGTCGCGCACCCGGACCGCGTCGGCGACGCTGGTGGCCAGCGGCTTCTCGCAGAAGACGTGCCGTCCGGCGCGCAGCGCGGCGACCGACAGCTCCGCGTGGCTGGCCGGCGGCGTGGCGAGCGCGACCACCCGCACGTCGTGGCGGGCCAGCAACTCCGGCAGCCCGCCCACCACTTCGGCGCAGCCGTGCACCTCGGCCAGCGCGGCGGCCCGCCGGGGGTCGGGGTCCGCGCAGGCGGCCACCATCACCCCCGGCAGGTCCGCGACGGCGTCCAGCACGTACTCGCCGAACGCGCCGCAGCCCAGCAGCCCGAGCCCCAGCGGCTCGGCGGCGCCGCTCGTCACACCCGGTCCAGCCGGGCCACGCCGATGTGCGCGTCGGCCATGCCGTAGAAGACGTACGTCACGCCGTCCACCTGCTCGATCGCGGTCGGGAAGACCACGTTGGGCACGGTGCCGGAGCGCTCCTGCTCGGTCTCGGGCGCCATGAGCGGCTCGGCGGACCGGGCGAGCACCCGGGCCGGGTCGGCCGGGTCGAGGATCATCGCGCCCGCCGCGTAACTCACCTTCTGCTGCGGCGAGAACGGGTCGTCGATGCTGCCGGAGACGCCGTGGTGGATGAGCAGCCAGCCCTCGTCCACCCGGATCGGGGCCGGTCCGGCGCCGATCTTCAGCGACTCCCACGCGTGCTCCGACATCGCCACCAGCCGGTGGTCGCGCGGCCGGGTCAGCGCGGTGATGTCCGCCTCGACCTCGGCGGCCGGCACGTAGGAGATCCAGATGCCGGGCCGGTCGTCGGTGACGCCGGCCGGCAGGTGGACGCCCTCGCCGGGCCGGAACCAGCCCAGGTCCCACATCGGCCGGTGCAGCATGGCGTAGCACGGCTCGCCGTCCGGCCCGGGGACCGGCTCGGGGAAGTGCACGACGTCCTTGTTGGGGAACAGGTTGAGGTCGGTGTCCAGGTCGGGCTGGTAGGCGAACTGGATCGGGCCGAGCCGCCGCCAGCCGGTCAGGTCGGCCGAGACGGCGAGCGCCGGCTTGGGGCCGAGCGGCCCGTAGGCGACGTAGCTCATCACGTACTGCTTGAGCGACGGGACCCAGGTGACGCGCGGATCCTCCACGCCCGCGTTGTTCTTGCCGCGCTCCCAGCCCTCGTCGGGGGCGAGGACCACGCCGCGCCGCTCGACGCCGGCCGGGACGCCGTCGCGCAGGACGACCTCGGCGAGGCCGACCCGCGAGACGTTGCCCTCGGACACCAGGCGGGGCAGCAGGTGCAGGGTGCCGTCCGGGGTGCGTCCCGAGGCGGGGTTGAGTACGCCCTCGGCCTCCATCGGCTCGCCGGGCTCGGGGGACATCACCACGCCGATCCGGGTGAGGCGGAACGGAACGGCGGTGGATGCTGTGGTGTCGTTCACGGTGGTGTCGTTCAAGGAAATCAGCCTTTGACTCCGGCGTCGATGTGCGTACTGGTGAAGTGGCGCTGGAAGAAGAGGAAGAGCGCCACTGCGGGGGCGGCCAGGATGACCGCGGCGGCCAGGATCCCGCCGGTCGGGTTGGCGACCAGGGTCGCCTGGATGTTGCTGGTGAAATTGGCGAGCGAGACCGCCAGCGGTTCCATGTTCTGGTCCTTGGTGACCAGGAAGGGCCACAGGAACTCGTTCCACGGACCGATGAAGGTCAGCAGGATGCCGGTGAGGATCGCCGGCCGGGCGATCGGGATCGCCACCCGCCACAGGATGGCGAGTTCGCCGGCGCCGTCGATGCGGGCGGCCTCGAACAGCTCGTTGGGCAGCTGCAGGAAGAACTGCCGGAAGACGAAGACCGCGGTGGAGTTGATGGCGAACGGCAGGATCATGCCGAGGTAGTTGTCGCCGAGCCCGTAGTCGCGGACCACCAGCACGTACAGCGGCAGCACCAGCAGCTGGAAGGGCACCGCCTGCACCAGGATCAGCGTGGTCAGCAGCGAGGAGCGGCCGGTGAACTTCAGCCGGGCCAGGGCGTATCCGGCGAGCACGCCGAAGACCAGGGTGCACACCAGCACGCCGATGGTGAAGATCCCGGAGTTGACCAGCGAGCGGCCGATCTGGATGGCGCCGTCGATCTGCGAGTAGTTGGCGCCGGTCATGCTGCCCGGGTGCGGGACGGCACCGCCGACCGTGGAGTCCGGCGTCTTCTGCAGCGAGCCGACGATCATGTAGTAGAAGGGGAAGAGGAAGGCCACGGCGGCGAGCAGCAGCAGCGCGAGCCGCACGGGCCGCATGCCGGCCGGCTTCTCCGGGGCCTCGGCGGCGGCGTCCCGCTCGGCGGGCCGCTCCAGGACGGAGGCGGTCATGGTCAGTCTCCCTTCTCGGCGAACTTGCGGGCGATCAGCGACAGCGCGAGCACGAAGAGCACCAGCACGATGCCGAGCGCGGCGGCGAAGTCGGGGTGGGCCTGCTCGATGCCCTTCTGGTACATCACCAGCACCGGCGAGACCGAGGCGTTGGCCGGGCCGCCGCCACCGGTGAGCAGGTACGGCTCGGTGAACAGGTTGGAGCCGGTGATGATCGCGAAGATGGTGACCACCGTGGTGGCCGGCCGCACCCCGGGCACCGTGACGCTCCAGAACTTGCGGATCGTCCCGGCGCCGTCCACCGCGGCGGCGTCGTACAGCTCACCGGAGACGTTCTGCAGGGCGGCCAGGTAGAGCATCACGAAGAAGCCGAGCTGCTTCCAGGTCACGAAGATCGCGATCGTCGGCATCGCCCAGGTGGAGTTGACCAGCCAGGACGGGTCGGGCGCCAGTGGGCCGAGCAGCTTGTCCACCAGGCCGTCCGAGCCGAACAGGAACGACCACACGGCGACCAGCGCCACGCTCGCGGTGACGTACGGCAGGTAGAAGGCGGCCCGGAAGAACGGGCGGAACGGCAGCTTCGCGTTGAGCGCGCTGGCCAGCACCAGCGACAGCGCCACGGTCAGCGGCACGTTGATGATCAGGAAGATCCCGATGTTGACGAACGACTGGCGCACCACCGGGTCGGTGAAGACGTCCGCGTAGTTGCTCAGCCCCACCCAGGGGCTGGGCACGTTGGCGCCGGGGGCGGTGAAGTAGAAGCGGTGGAAGGATATCCACAGGTTGTAGACGAGCGGATAGGCGAAGACGGCCAGCAGGAAGATCACGTACGGGGTGACGAACCAGGCCCCCACACGGGGCAGCGGCAGGCGGCGGCGCGCGGTGGCGCGCGGCGCGGCGGCGTTGGCGGTGGACATCGGTCGTACCTCAGTATTCTGCGAGGATCTTGGAGATCTTCGCGGAGGCCTGCTTGAGCGCCGCGTCCGGCGACTGCTGCCCGAAGATCACTGAACGGCTGTAGTCGTCGCGGAACTCCTGCCACATGTCGATGGAGCCGCCGACGTCCGGCACCTCGACGGTGCGGGAGGCCGCGTCCGCGAACGGCTTGTAGCCGGGGTTCTTGGCGAACCACGAGGCGTAGGTGCTCAGCAGCCCGGTGCGCATCGGCATCTGGCCGGTGGCGGCGAGCAGCTTGCCGTCCTGCTGCTCGGAGGTGGCGAACTTCAGCACGTCCCACGCGGTGCCCCGGTTGCGGCAGGCGGTGAACATGTCGACCGACTTCTCGTCGCTGAAGGTGTGCACCTGGTCGGCCGGCATGCCGTTCTTCGTCGGGACCGGCACCACGCCCCAGTCGAGGTTCTTGTACGCGGCGATGGCCCACGGACCGACGGTCGCCATCGCGGTCTTGCCCTCGGCCATCGAGTCGCCGGGGTAGACCTCCTGCGGGGCGAGCTTGTCGCGGTAGACGGTGTTCCAGAAGTCCATCGCGTCCCGGCCGGCCGCCGAGTCGATCTGCGGCTTGCCGTTCTCCACCAGCTGCTTGCCGCCGGACTGGGCGATGAACGCCGGGTAGTAGTCGTACCAGGGCTGGAAGAAGTCCGAGGTCGGGGAGGGCCAGATCGCCGACTGGGCCGCGCCGCTGTGCACGATCTTCTTGGCGGTCGCGATGAACTGCGCGTAGGTGGCGAGCTGCGGGTGGTTGGGGTCCAGACCCGCCTTGGCGAAGATCTTCTTGTTGTAGAGGATCATCACCGGGTTGGTCTTCCAGGGCATCTGGTAGTACTTGCCGTCGCTCGACTCGTACTGGGTGGCCCGGGCCCCGGTGCGCGCCTTGATGTACTGGACGGCGCCGGGGAAGTCGTTGAGCGGGACGAGTCCGGCCTGCCGCTGGAACTGCGGCACCGAGGCGGGCGAGCCGTTGAAGACCAGGCAGGCGCTGGTGCCGGCGATGATCGAGGCCGACTCCGCCTCCTCGGAGGTCTTGCCCGCCGGGATCTGCTGCGCGGTGATCTTCTGGTCCGGGTGCAGCCGGTTCCAGGAGGCCACCATGCTGTTGCCCCACGCGATCTCCTGCGCGTTGTTGGACAACCAGATGGTGATCGGACCCTTGGCGGTGTCGGCCACCGCGGGGTCGGGTCCCGACCGCGCGCAGGAGGTGGTCGCGCCGACCAGCCCCAGCGCCACGAGCGCCAGTGCGGTTTTGCGGAACAAGGGGACTCTCCAAACTCTCGTCCGCCCGGCTTCTTCGCCGGTCGGGGGGTGCGCTCCCGGGCCGCCCGGTGCGATCGCTCGCGCCGGCCGGGTCCGGGGGTCGGGTGCCGTGCGGTGCCGCCGGCGGTCAGGCCGGCGCCGGGCCGGTCGACTCCCGGCCGCACAGGGCGGCCGGCTCCAGTGCCACGTGCTCGGCGCCGCCGCCTTCGATCACGGTGCCCAGCGTCTGTGCCGCCACCGCGCCCCAGCGGAAGATGTCGGGCCGGGCGGTGGTGAGGGCGGGGTGGGTGTACGCGGCGAGCGGGGTGTCGTCGTAGCCCACCACCGACAGGTCCGCGGGGACCGAGAAGCCCGCCTCCTGGGCCACCGCGATCCCGGCGATCGCCGACAGGTCGTTGGCGTAGACGACGGCGGTCGGACGCGGGCGCTGCGCCAGCAGCCGCCGGGTGGCCCGGGCACCGCCCTCCGCGGTGAAGCCGCCCGTTAACACCGACCCGGGGGGCAGACCGGCCTCGGCGAGCGCGGCGGACCACGCCTCGTGCCGGCGCTGCGCGTGCCGGAACTCCGGCGGCCCGGCGACGTGCGCGATCCGGCGGTGGCCCAGCCGGACCAGGTGCCGCACCGCCGCGCTGAACGCCGGCCGGTCGTCCAGGTCCACCGAGACCAGCCGGCCGGCGAACTCCCGGTCGCCGACCACCACGGCCGGCAGCCGCAGCGAGGCCAGCAGCGCCGGGCGCGGATCGCGCACCCGCAGGTCGGTGAGGATCACCCCGTCCACCCGGTGGTCGGCGGCGAGCCTGCGATAGGTCTCGGTCTCCTTGGCCGGGGTGGTGACGTTGAGCATCAGGCCGTCGCCGCGCTCGGCGAGCACCGACTCCACGCCGGCGATGAAGGTCGAGAAGAACGGGTCGTCGCCGATGAGTTGCGGCTCGCGGGTCAGCACCAGCCCCAGCGCCATCGCGCGTCCCCGGGACAACGCCCGGGCGGTGCGGCTGGGTTGCCAGCCGACCTGCTCGGCGGCGGCCAGTATCCGGGTCCTGGTCTCGTCCGACAGTCCCGGGCGGTTGTTGAAGACGAACGACACCGCGCTCGGCGAGACCCCGGCCAGACGTGCCACGTCCGCGATGGTGGGCCGTTTGCCCGCTGCTGCCACGGTGCACCTCCTTCGGGTCCTCCCGGACGCCCAGGCGTCCCTTCAGGCGCCGACTAAAGCGGTTTAAACGACTGTCGTCAAGGAGTCGGGACGCCCGGGCCGTCGAGACTTTCTGGCTGAAAAACACCCATCACATGACGAAAGGGCTGGCGGGTTGTGGCGTGCGCCACCCGGCGTGCGGTGCGGAAACCGGCTGGACGACCGAATTGGTAACGAGGAGGAAACATTTGCCGCCGTGGGGCTTTACAGCCAGGTGCGGCGGGGTCAGGATCCCGTGTACGCGCTTACGTAAGCGCATACATGAAGGGGTCAGTCCACCGTGCGAGAGATGCCGACCGTGTACGAGGTCGCCGAGTTGGCCGGAGTGTCAACGGCGTCGGTCTCGCGCGTGTTGGCCGGAAACGACCGGGTGCGTCCGGAGACCCGGGCCAAGGTGCTCGCCGCCGTCTCCGAACTCGGCTACGTCCCCAGCGGAGCCGCGCAGAACCTCGCCAACCGCCGCACCGGCGTGCTGGGCCTGTGCTTCCCCGACCTGGTCGGCGACCAGGACATCGTGAAGAACGACGCCAGCGACGCGATGTACTGGTACGACGAAGTGATCCGCGGCATGGAACGCGCCGCGCGCCGCTCCGGGTTCGCGGTGCTGATCGCCGCCAGCCACGAGAGCGGCGACGAGAACATGGTCAAGATGGTCGCCAGCCGCTGCGACGGCCTGGCGGTGCTGGCGCAGACCGTGCCCGCCGCGACCCTGGAGACGCTGGCCCGGCGGATACCGGTCGTCGTGCTGGCGGCGCCCCGGCAGCCGGTGGACCGCGACAGCCGCCTCGACCACCTCTCGGTGGCCAGCCGGGCCGGCGCCCACCGGCTCACCGCCCACCTGGTCGACGTCCACCACCACCGCGACGTGCGGTTCATCGCCGGGCCCGACTCTCCCGACTCGGCCAGCCGCTTCGAGGGCTTCCGGTCCGCCCTGCTGGAGCGCGGCCTGCCCGCGCCGCACCGGCCCGACCTGATCGGCGACTTCACCACCGCCGGCGGCCACCGGGTGGTCTCCCGCCTGGTGGAGCGGGGCGAGCTGCCGCGCGCCCTGGTGTGCGCCAACGACCAGACCGCGGTCGGCGCGATGGCCGCGCTGCGGCAGGCCGGGCTGGCCGTGCCGGACCGGGTCGCGGTGGCCGGGTTCGACGGCATCCAGCTCGGCCGGCACCTGCGGCCCGGCCTGACCACCGTGGTCCAGCCGATGCGCGACTTCGGCGCCGAGGCGGTGCGGCTGCTGCGCGAGCGGATCGCCGACCGCGCGCTGCCCGGCCGCGACGTCGAACTCCCGGTACGCCTCGATCCCCGCGGCAGCTGCGGCTGCCCGGACCGCGAATAGCGCCGGCCCCCGCGGCCGCGCTCCCGAACTCCCCCCTTGTGCCCGTCACTTCCCCGAAAGGCTGACCCCCATGAGCAGTCCGATACCGCGTAAGCGTGCGGTGGCCGTCGTGGCCGCGACGAGCGCCGCGCTGCTGGCCCTGGCCGGATGCCACGGCGGCGGCCAGGCGTCCCAGTCCTCCGCCGACTCCCTGACCATCGGCGTGGACAACGGCTCCCCGACGCTGCAGGACAACTTCAACCCGTTCTCCGCCAACCAGCGCAGCGGCACCCCGTACATGTACGAGCCGCTGGAGTTCGTCAACCAGCTCAACGGCGCCTGGACCCCGTTCCTGGCCACCTCGCACACCTTCACCGGCAACAAGACCCTGACGTTCACCATGCGCCCGGGCGCCAAGTGGAGCGACGGCAAGCCGATCACCGCGCAGGACGTGGTGTTCACCTTCGACCTGATGAAGTCGCACGCGGCGCTGGACAGCGCGGGCGTGTGGAAGCACCTGAAGTCGGTCTCCGCGCAGGGCGAGAAGGTCGTCTTCCAGTTCAGCTCGCCCGACGTGCCGTTCGCCGGCACCCTCGCGCAGACCCTGATCGTGCCGCAGCACATCTGGTCGAAGGTCTCCGACCCGGTCACCTACACCAACACCGCGCCGGTCACCTCCGGCCCGTACGTGGTGGACCACTTCACGCCCAACCAGTACGCGCTCAAGAAGAACGCCGACTGCTGGCAGGCCTCCCAGGTCCAGGTCAACCGGCTGGTCTTCCCCGCGCTGACCGGCAACGCCACCTCGCAGCTGCAGCTGTCCAAGGGCGGCTACGACTGGGCGACGCTGTTCATGCCCAACGTCCAGAAGACCTGGGTCGACCAGGACAAGGCCGACAACAAGTACTGGTTCCCGGCCGGCGGCATCATCTCGCTCTACATGAACCTCGGCAAGGCGCCGTTCGACAACGCCGACTTCCGCCAGGCGCTGTCCGCCGGACTCGACCGCGGCCAGATCGCCGACAAGGCCGAGGACGGCTACGTGCAGCCCGCCGCGCAGGACGGCCTGATGCCCGGCCTGTCCTCCCTGCGCGACCCGTCGCTGCCCGACCACGGCCAGGTCTCCTACGACGCCGCCCGCGCCACCTCGCTGTTCGGCAAGGCCGGCTACCACCTCAAGGGCTCCAAGCTCGTCGGCCCGGACGGCAAGCCGGTCTCCATGACGGTCAACGTGCCCAACGGCTTCAGCGACTGGCTGCAGGGCGCGCAGGTGCTCCAGCAGCAGATGGCCAAGCTCGGCATCACGCTGAAGATCCAGACCCCGGAGTACGCGGCCTACTTCAGCGACCTGCAGTCCGGCCAGTTCGACACCTCGATCGGCGGGTTCGGCGGCAACGGCAACCCGTACACCGACCTCGACTCGCTGCTCGACAGCAAGCTGACCGCGCCGCAGGGCAAGTCCGCCGCCAGCAACTACGAGCGCTGGCAGAACCCGGCCACCGACACGCTGCTGCACTCGCTGGAGGTCAGCACCTCGCCGGCCCAGCAGAAGCAGGCGGTGCACGGCCTGGAGCACGTGATGGTCGGCCAGGTCCCGGTCATCACCCTGTTCTACGGCGCCACCTGGGGCGAGTACTCGACCAAGGGCTTCACCGGCTGGCCGTCCGCCGCCAACCCGTACGCGCCCCCGGCGCCCTACGGCTCGCCGGCGCCGGACAAGTCCACGCCGCTGATGATCATCACCCACCTGAAGAAGAAGTGACCAAGTGACCCCAGGCGGTAACGCGGAAGGAGGCGCGCGGTGAACTACCTGCTGCGCCGGACGGCGACCCTCGTGGTCACCCTCTGGGCCGCGATCACCCTCAACTTCCTGCTGCCCCGGATGATGCCGGGCTCGCCGGCGGACGCGGCGCTCGCCAAGTTCGCCGGCCAGGGCCCGGTCTCCCCGGCCCAGCGGCAGGCGGTCGAGGCGACCCTCGGCCTGCCGCACGGCAGTCTGTGGAGCCAGTACGTCTCCTATCTCGGAGACATCGCGCACGCCCGCTTCGGGGTCTCGTACACCTACTTCCCCCAGTCGGTCAGCTCGGTCATCGGGCAGGCACTGCCCTGGACCCTGCTGCTGGTGGGGGTGGTGACCGTGATCGCCTTCGTCGTCGGCACGCTGCTCGGCGTGCTGGCGGCGTGGCGGCGCGGCGGCAAGCTGGACGCGCTGGCCACCGTGGGCTCGTCGTGCACCTCGGCGTTCCCGTACTTCTGGACCGCGCTGCTGCTGCTGTTCGTCTTCGGCTTCACCCTCGGGTGGTTCCCGATCAAGGGCGGCTACGGCACCGACTCCACGCCCAACCTCAGCCTCGGCTTCCTGCAGGACGCGGTCTTCCACAGCATCCTGCCCGCCGTGACGATCCTGATCTCGGTGCTCGGCGGCTGGGTGCTGTCCATGCGCAACAACATGATCAACACGCTGGGCGAGGACTACGTCACCTTCGCCGAGGCCAACGGACTGCGCACCAGGACCGTCGCCCTGCGCTACGCGGCCCGCAACGCCCTGCTGCCCAACATGACGCTCTTCGGACTCGCGCTCGGCACCGTGGTCGGCGGCTCGATCCTCACCGAGGTCGTCTACGGCTACCCGGGCATCGGATACCTGCTCTACAACGCGGTCGGCAACCACGACTACCCGCTGATGCAGGCGCTGTTCCTGGTCATCACGGTGAGCGTGCTGATCGCCAACTTCCTCGTGGACCTGCTCTACACCACGCTCGACCCCAGGGTGCGCCGATGAGTGAGATGATCCCCCTCGCCCCCGACCCCGGCGCCGCGGTCCCCCCGGTGCTCGACCCCGCCCTGGTGCGCCGCGCACCGCGCCCGGTGCTCTTCGTCGGCCGGGTGCTGGCCACCCTGTGGGCGGACCGCAAGGCGCGCGCCGGGCTGGCCCTGCTGGCCGTGCTGGTGCTGATGGCGCTGCTCGCCCCGGTGGTCGCGCCCTACTCCCCGACCCGCGCCGACTTCGCCCGCTCGCTGCCGCCCGGCGGCGCCCACCTGCTGGGCACCACCGGCTCCGGCCAGGACGTGCTGTCCCAACTCCTGTACGGCTCACGGGTCTCGCTGCTGGTCGCGCTGGTCGCCGGGGTGCTCGCCACCTTCGTCGCGATGGTCGTCGGACTGGTCGGCGGCTACCTGCAGGGGCTGGCCGACGAGGCGCTGGGCTTCGTCACCAACCTGGCGCTGGTCATCCCCGGGCTGCCGCTGATGATCGTCATCGCCACCTACCTGGCCGGCGGCGGCGTCTCGGTGATCATCCTCGTGGTGGTGGTGACCAGTTGGGCCACCGGCGCCCGGGTCATCAGGGCGCAGACCTCCACCCTGCGCAACCGCGACTTCGTGGCGCTGGCCCAGTTCTCCGGCGAGCGCCTCCCGCGGATCGTCTTCCGGGAGATCCTGCCCAACATGACCTCGCTGGTCGCGGCGAACTTCTTCGCCGCCGCCACCGCGGCCGTGCTGAGCGAGGCGAGCCTGGAGTTCATCGGACTCGGCGACCCCTCCACGGTCAGCTGGGGCACGATGCTCTACTGGGCGCAGAACAACAACGCGCTGCTCACCGGCGACTGGACGCTGATCTTCGCGCCCGGCCTGTGCGTCGCCCTCCTCGCCACCGCCCTGTCCCTGGTCAACTTCGGCGTCGACGCGCTGTCCAACCCACGGTTGCGGGAGAAATGATGCCGCTGCTCGAAGCCCACGGGCTCAACGTCGTCTACCGGCCGTCCCGCGGCGCCCACGTCTGGTCGGTCCGCGACGTCGACCTCACCCTGGAACAGGGCGAGTTCGTCGGACTGGTCGGCGAGTCCGGGTGCGGCAAGTCCACCCTGGGCTACGCGCTCACCCGGATGCTGCGGCCGCCGGCCACCCTCAGTTCCGGCCGGATCGTCTTCGACGGCCAGGACGTCACCGCGCTGGAGGGCGAGGCGCTGCGCCGCTACCGGCACCAGGGCTTCTCGCTGGTGCTGCAGAGCGGCATGAACGCCCTCAACCCGGTGCGCACCGTCGAGGACCACTTCGGCGACGTGCTCCGCGCCCACCAGCGCGTCCCGGCCGGCCGGATCCGCGCCCGGGGCGCCGAACTGCTCGACAAGGTGCACCTGCCGGCCGGCACGCTGCGCCGCTACCCGCACGAGCTGTCCGGCGGCATGCGCCAGCGCGTCTCCATCGCGGTGGCCCTCGCCCTCGACCCGCGCCTGGTGGTCTTCGACGAGCCGACGACCGCGCTCGACGTCATCGTGCAGGACGCGGTGATGAACACCATCCAGGAGCTCCAGCGCGAGGTGGGCTTCACCGCGCTGCTCATCAGCCACGACCTGGGCACCGTGGTCGACTCCACCGACCGGCTGCTGGTGATGTACGCGGGCCGGATCGTCGAGGACCGCCGGTCGGAGACCGTGCTGCGGCACGCGACCCACCCGTACACCCGGGCCCTGCTGCGCTGCTACGCCGACCCGCGGGCCGAGGAGGTCCACCTGGAGGGCATACCCGGTGCGCCGCCCGACCTGTCGCTGGAGCAGACCGCCTGCCCGTTCGCCCCGCGCTGCACCGCCCGCGAGGACGCGTGCCTGGACGGCGTGCCGCCCCTGACCCCGATCGGCGGCGCCCACGTGGCCTGCCGGGTCGCCGCCCGCGCCGCAGAGGAGGCCGCCGGCCATGCCCAATGAATCCCGCACGCCCGCCGCGGGCGCCGCGCCACTCGTGGTGGACGGCGTCCACCGGGTCTACCGCTCGCGCCGCCGCGGCGAGCCGGACACCACCGCGCTCGGCGGGGTGTCGCTGACGATCGCGCCGGGCTCGGCCGTCGGCCTGGTCGGCGCCAGCGGCAGCGGCAAGAGCACGCTGGCCAAGCTGATCACCGGCCTGGAGCGCCCGACGTCCGGCACGGTGCGCTTCGGCGACCTGCGGGTGGACCGGTTGCGCGCCGGCGGGCTGCGCTCGTACCGCAAGCGCGTGCAGATGGTCTTCCAGGACCCCTACGGCGCGCTCAACCCGGTGCACACCGTCGGCTACGTGCTGGCCCGCCCGCTCGTCAACCACCTCGGCCTGAGCGCCGACGCCGCCCGCGACCGGGTCGGCGAACTGCTGGAGACCGTGGGGCTCACCCCGGCCGGGCAGTTCGTCGACAAGCTGCCCCACCAGCTGTCCGGCGGCCAGCGGCAGCGCGTCGTCATCGCGCACGCGCTGGCCAGCGAGCCGGACGTGATCGTCGCCGACGAACCGGTCTCCATGCTGGACGTCTCGCTCCGCGCCGGCGTGCTGCGGCTGCTGGCGGAACTGCGCCGCGACCGCGGCGTCAGCCTGCTCTACATCACCCACGACCTGCTGAGCGCCCGGGTCGTCACGGACGAGTTGATCGTCTTGAACAAGGGCCTGATCGCCGAAGAAGGGCCCACCCGGGACGTCCTGCGCGATCCGCAGGACCCGTACACCCGTCAACTGCTCGCCGCGCTGCCCAACCCGTTCGCCCGGGCCGGCACCGAGCCCGAGTAGCGCCCCCCGGCACCTCATCCGTCAACCTCCGGAAGGACCCCAGCATGCGGACACCTGCGTCCGGCCGTGCGTCACGGACCGCCGCCCTCGCGGCCGTCGCCGCGCTCGCGCTGACCGGCGGGACCCTGCAGAGCGCGGCCGCCGCCCCGGCAGCCTCGCCCACCTCCGCGAAGGCGGTCGCCCCGCTGACCGCCGCCCAGCGCGCCAAGCTGCTCGCCATCGCCGCCGACACCTGGAAGTTCTCCAAGCTGGACGTGGACCCCACCACGCACCTGCCGATGGACAACATCACCCTCGGCGACCACCCCGCGCAGGGCACCTACACCTCGCCCACCAACATCGGCGTCAACCTGTGGAGCATCATCGACGCGGGCGACCTGCACCTGATCTCCCGCGCCGAGGAGAATCAGCGGCTCTCCGACGCGCTGGGCGCGATCGAGAAGCTGCAGAAGTGGAACGGCTTCCTGCTCAGCTGGTACGACACGAAGACCGGCGAGCCGATCACCGGCCCGGGCGGCACCTCGCTGGCCGGTAAGGACCTCACCGGCCAGCTCATCTCCACCGTGGACAACGGCTGGTACGCCGCCGGCCTCATCCAACTGCGCCAGGCGGCACCGCGGTTCGCCGCCCGCGCCACCAAGCTGCTCGACGCCATGGACTTCAACCTCTTCTACGACAAGGGGGACGAGTCCACGGACGTCAACGCCGGCCAGATGTACGGCGGTTGGCTGATCAACAAGGGCAACGCCGGCTTCGAGTACGGCATGCTCAACACCGAGACCCGCATCTCCGCCTACGTCGGCATCGGCACCAGGACCATGCCGAGCGACGTGTGGTGGCGCACCTGGCGCACCGAGCCGGCGCAGTTCGGCCAGAAGCAGATCCCGCAGGGCGGCTCGGTCGACGTCACCGACCCGCTGACCGGCAGGAAGTTCCCGGTCACCGAGGGGTACTACAGCTCCAACGGCGTGAACTACGTGCCCAGTTGGGGCGGCAGCATGTTCGAGGCGCTGATGCCGAACCTGATGGTGCCCGAAGTCGCCGACGCCCCGCAGGGGTTCGGCGCCAACGACCAGGACTACCTGGACGCCACCATCAAGTACGACACCCAGACCCTCGGCTACAAGGTGTGGGGCCTGTCGCCGTCCAGCACCCCGGACGACACCGGCGGCTACCTCGCCTACGGTTCGCAGAACCTGGGCACCGACGCCTCCACCACCGACTACCAGCAGGGCGCGGTCACCCCGCACGCGTCCTTCCTCGCGCTCGACGTCGAACCGCAGGCCGCCTACGCCAACATCTCCACGATGCTGGCCGACTTCCCCCAGGTCTACGGCCCGGACGGCTTCTACGACGCCCTCGACCCGACGACCGGCGCGGTCGGCCACCGCTACCTGGTGCTCGACCAGTCGATGATCCTCACCGCGCTCGACAACGCGCTGGCCGGCGACCCGATGCAGCACCGCTGGGCCGCCGACCCGGTCGGCAAGGTCGACTCGCTCTACCTGCGCGCGGAGAAGTTCGCCGTCGCGCCCGAGCGCAAGTAGCCCCTGCCGCGGCCCGCGGGAACGTTCCACGAAAGGACAACGCATGACCACCTCCCCTCACGGTTACACCGCCGCCCGAGCGGACTGGGAAGAACGCATCGGCGCGCGCAGTGGCCAGGTGGTCGGCGGCACCGAGGTGGAACTGGCCGCCCCCACCGGGGTGCGCGCGCTCGCGGGCCGCGGGCAGGTCACGCTCACCTGGGACGAGGTGCCCGGCGCCGCCGGGTACCTCGTCCACCGGGCCGACCGCGAGGACGGCCCCTACCAGCCGCTCGACCACCGCGGCGGCGACCTGCTGTCGGTGCCGGAGACCACGTACGCCGACACCACGATGGCGCCCGGCGCCGCCCACTGGTACGCGGTCGCCGCGGTCGCCGACGCGGTGGTCACCGGACCGCTGTCCGCGCCGGTGCCGGCCACCTCGCTGCCCGACGGGCACGCCTCGGTGACCGTCGAGGTCGGCGCCGCCGAGGTGGTCCGCCCGCTGCCGCGGCCCTGGCGGCCGATGATCGGCTCGGAGCACCTGAGCCACCTGCTGTCCGAGGAGCTGACCGGCGGCCGGCCCATCGGCGCCGAACTGCGCGAGGCGCTGCGGCTGTCCGCCGAGACCTTCGGCGTGCGCACCGTGCGCGCCCACGCCATCCTCTGCGACGACCTCGGCGTCTACCGCGAGGTCGACGGCGAGCCGGTGCACGACTTCACCGGCGTCGACCGGGTCTACGACGACCTCATGGCGCTCGGCCTGCGCCCGGTCGTCGAGCTGTCCTTCATGCCGCGCGACCTGGCCGCCGACCCGGACAAGACGGTCTTCGGCTACCGCGCCATCATCTCGCCGCCCAAGGACTGGGACCGCTGGGAGGCGCTGGTCCGCGACCTGACCGCGCACCTGGTGGAGCGCTACGGCCGCGACGAGGTCCGCGACCGCTGGAGCTTCGAGGTGTGGAACGAGGCCAACCTGGAGGTCTTCTGGTCCGGCACCCCCGAGGAGTACTTCCGGCTCTACGACGTCACCGTGCGCGCGGTGCGCTCGGTCGACCCCGGGCTCGTGGTCGGCGGCCCCTCGTCGGCCGCCGCCGGCTGGGTCGACGAACTCCTCACTCACCTCGACTCCTCCGGTGCGCCGATCGACTTCGTCTCCACCCACGTCTACGGCAACGCGCCGCTGGACCTGCGGCCGATCCTGGCCCGGCACGGCCGCGCGGACGTGCCGATCTGGTGGACCGAGTGGGGCCCGACCCCGACGCACTTCAACGAGGTCGGCGACACCGTCTTCGCCGCGGCCTTCCTGCTGCGCGGCATGAAGGCGGCGGCCGGCCGCATCGAGGCGCTCTCGCACTGGGTCGCCTCCGACCACTTCGAGGAACTCGGCCGCCCGGCGAAGCTCTTCCACGGCGGCTTCGGCCTGCTGTCCGTCGGCAACCTGCGCAAGCCGCGCTTCTGGGCCCTCGCGCTGGCCGAACGGCTCGGCGACGACGAGGTGGCGGTGCGCGTCGACGGCGACGGCGCCGACAGCCTGGTGCAGGCGCTCGCCGCCCGGCGCGGCCCCGGGCTCGGCGTGCTGGTGTGGAACGGCACCCTCGACCAGTCCAGGATCGACGGCAGCGCGCTGCTCGACCGGCGGGTGCGGCTGCGGGTCGACGGGCTGGACGCCGGCCGCTACACCGTCACCCACGCGCGGATCGACGAGGAGCACTCCAACATCCGTGCCGTGTGGTGGGAGTTGGCCGGCGGCTCGCAGGCCGACTGGCCGGACGGCGAGGAGCAGTGGGCGGCGCTGCGCGCGGCCAACGTCCTGGACGCGCTGCCCGAGCGGGAGATCACCAGCGACGGCACGCCCACCACGGTCGAGTTCGACCTTCCGATGCCCGGGGTCTCCTACCTCGAGTTCGTGCCCCGCGCCGACGGCTGAGCCGAGGGGCGGCGCGGAGCACGCCAACGGCGGTGGTCGCGGGGCGGTTCGGCCCCGCGACCGCCGTCCGCGGTGTGCGGGCGTGCGGTGTGCGCTGAATGTTGGCCATAAGGTGACACGCCGTCGCCGCGGCTGGCAGGATCAGGCGACTCGGGACGAGGGGGGACCGGTTCGCCGGCCTCGTCCCCACACCGCTGGGGGGAATCGAACATGGGACGACGCCGGGTCAAGGTGCTCACCGTCATCGTCGTGGTGCTGGCCGGCCTGTTCGTGGCGGCCGACCGTATCGCGGCGCACTACGCGGACGACTTCGTCGCGCACAAGGCACAGGAGAGCTACGGCTACGGAGCGAACACCGACTCCTACACCCACGTGTCCATCGGCGGCTTCCCGTTCCTGACCCAGGCACTGCGCCGGGACTTCGGGGAGCTGACGATCACCGCCGGCAACCTCACCGCCGACGACTCCGGCCGCGCGGTCGGCGGCTACCTGCACGTGGAGAAGGTGCGGCTGAACCTGCGCGACGTCCAGGTCTCCGCGACCTACGACAGCGCGCAGGCGCAGAGCGCCGACGGCACGGTGGACATCTCCTACGCCGACCTGTCCGACGCGCTGACCCGCGGCTACGCGCGCGGCGGCCGGCTCACCGTCTCGGCCGTCCCGGGCGCCGCGCACTCCGGCCCGCCCTCGCAGGCGGCCACGGTGCGGCTGCGGGGCCCGTACGCCGGGCGGCAGTTGACCACCGACGGCACGCTGCGGGTGGCCGGCGACGAGCTGGAGTTCCAGCTGCCGGCCGCCGGCGGCCAGGGCACCGACTGGTCGGTCGGCCTGCCCGGCGGCCTCGCCTTCCAGTCGGTGCGCGCCACCTCCGCCGGAGTGGTGGTCTCGGTCGTCGGCCACCAGGTCGTGCTCGGTGGCGCCACCCCCCTGGCCAGGTAGCTCTACCCGGCGGTAGCTTCGGGGGCCATGAGCGACATCGTGCCGACCGAGTCCGACCCCGCACCGAACGAGGCGCCCGTGGCGCTGCCGCCGCAGCCGATACCCGTCGACCAACTGCACTTCGCGCTGCCGCCGGTCTTCGAGGACGCGGCCGGCGAGCGGCAGCACCGCAAGGAACGGCTGGCCGCCGCGCTGCGGCTGCTCGGCCGGCTCGGCTACGAGGAGGGGGTCGCGGGCCACATCACGGCCCGCGACCCGGAGTTCCCCGACCACTTCTGGGTCAACCCGATCGGCGTGCCGTTCGGGCACGTCGCCGTCAGCGACCTGATCCTGGTCAACGAGGCCGGCCAGGTCGTCGAGGGCCGCTGCCACGTCAACCAGGCGGCGTTCGGCGTCCACTCCCAGGTGCACCGGGCCCGCCCCGACGTGGTCGCCGCCGTGCACAGCCACACCACGCACGGCCGCGCGCTGGCCGCGCTCGGCGAACTGCTGGAGCCGATCACCCAGGACGTGTGCGCCTTCTACCAGGACCACACGCTCTTCGACGAGTACACCGGCGTGGTGATCGACGCCGAGGAGGGCCGGCGCATCGCCGAGGCGCTCGGCCCGCACAAGGCGGTCATCCTGCGCAACCACGGGCTGCTCACCGTCGGCGACACGGTGGACGCGGCGGCCTGGTGGTTCATCGCGATGGAACGCTCCTGCCAGGTGCAGCTCGCCGCGAAGGCGGCCGGCAAGCCGGTGGCGATCGGCCACGAGGACGCGCTGCTCACCCGCGAGCAGTTGGGCAGCGACCTGGTCGGCTGGATCAACTACCAGCCGATGTACCAGCGGATCGTCCGCACGGATCCCGACCTCTTCGACTGATCACCGAGCCGGTTGAGCGCACCGCCCCGGGCCGCCGTACTTGTCGTAGGACAGGCCGACTACCGTACGGACCGAAAGGCGGGCGCGATGAGCGAGATCGACGAGTCGAACGGCACCAGTGGAGGACCGCGCGGGACGGCGGTGCGCTACGCGCTGCTGCCGTTGCGGATCTTCCTCGGGGTGACCTTCATCTACGCCGGGCTCGACAAGCTCACCGATCCGTCGTTCTTCGGCAGCAGCGGCACGCTCGTGTCGATGATGCACTCGGTGCGCGACACCGCCGCGATCCCGGCCATGGTCGACCTGGCGCTCAAGGCCCCCGACGGCTTCGGCTACGCGATCGCGCTGGGCGAACTGGCCGCCGGGCTCGGCATGTTCTTCGGCCTGCTGGCCCGGGTCGCCGCGGCCGGCGGCGCGTTGATCTCGCTGAGCCTGTGGCTGACGGTGAGCTGGTCGAGCACCCCGTACTACTACGGCAACGACCTCGCCTACCTGATGGCGTGGCTGCCGCTGGTGCTCGCCGGGGCGCCCTACCTCTCGCTCGACGCGCTCATCGCGGCCCGCCGGCGCCGCTGACGCCGCCGGCTCCCGGACCGCGGCGCCGCCGCCGTGCCGCGTCGGTCACCGCCCGGGTGACGGCGACGAGCACCATGCCGCCGGCCACCACCGGCACGGTCAGCGCCGGCCGGGGATGCCACAGCCCGGCCGCGTCGCAGCCGAACCCGGTCGCGACCGTCAGGAAGAGCAGTCCCGCCACCAGCCCCGCGGGCTCGAACCTACGACGCCTCGCCACGCAGCACCTCCACCTGTCCCGTGCCGAGCCGCAGCGTCAACTCGACGGTGCCCTGCGACCTGATGCCCCTGGCCGGCGGGAACGTGCCCGTGCGGCCGCCGTCCGCCGAGACCCGCACCGCGTGCCCGACGTCCTCCGGGATCCGCACGTCGCCGAGCCCCACCTTCGCCACCAGCCGCACCGTCACGTTCGGGGCCACCCGCACCTGGATCTGCCCGGCGCCCATCTCGACCCGGGTCGCGATCCGGCCGCCGTGCAGCGCCACCCCGGTCAGGTCCAAGGTGCCCTGGCCGGCGCCGAGGGTGTAGCTCGGGCGGACGTCCGACGCGGCGGCGGGCCGCCAGGTGGTCAGCCGCCAGTCGGTGCCCACCGACTTGGGCACCGTCGCGGAGACCGCCAGCAGCAACGACGCCACGACCGCCCAGCCGACCACCCCGCGCCCGCGCCGCCCGAAGAACGAGCCGGCCACCAGGGCGAGCCCCAGCACGCCGAGCGCGGCCGTCAGGGCGATCTCCATGACGGTCCCCAACGGCCGGCGGTGCCCGGCCGCCACGAATCCGGTCGCCCCGGCCGCCACCGCGAGCAGGAAGGCCACCAGGCCGAACAGGCCGCCCTCGAAGTCCCCTTCCCGGTCCCGGTCGCGCCGGACCGTCCCGCCGAACCCGGGGGCCGACACCCGCTCGCGCCCGCCGGCCGGCTCCTCGTCGTCGTCGGCCGGCCCCCACAGGTAGCGGCCGCGCGCCGCCGCGCTCCCGGCCGCCGCCTTCTCGAACGCCGCCTGGCCGGCCGGCGTCCGCCACCACGAGGGACTGTCGGTCGGCGGCGGCCGCGGCGCCGGCGGCGCGTCCGGCACCGGCACCGGTCCGCCCGGAACGCCGCCCGGCCCGCCGCCGGCCTCCGCGGCGCCCGGCGACTCCGCGCCGCCGAACGCGGCAAGCGCCGCCCGCCGCCGCTGCGACCAGTAGACGGCCGCCACGATCGCGGCGATCAGGCTGAGCGAGAACGCCTCGGTGTCACCGCTGTCCATGGTGGACAGGAACAGCCCGGAGCCGACCAGCGCGCAGAAGACCGCCGTCATCGACGTGCCCTCCAACCGCCCGGACAGCAGCCGGCGCAGCTCGGTCTCCCCGTCGCCGTCCAGCGGGATCAGCAGCCAGCCGATCCCGTACGAGATCAGCCCGATCCCGCCGGTCAGCGCGAGCACGGCGAGCACCACCCGGAATATCACCGGGTCGATCCCGAAGTAGCGGCCGAGCCCGCCGCACACCCCGCCGATGATCTTCTGGCGCGGGCTGCGGGTCAGCAGCTTGCGCGGCGGCGCTCCGGCCGGCGGCTCCGCGTCCCCGGGCGGCGGCCCGCCCGTGTCGTCCTCGTCCGTCATGCCTCCATGGTGAACGCCGGTGCGTCCGGCCGGTATCCGTGAGGACCCTGGTGCGTCCCCGACAGCGGTCGGGCCCCGCCCCCGAGAAGGCCCTGACGTCCGTCAGAGGTTAATCGGGGTGCCACCCTGATTCCGCCGGCGGCCCCGGCATGTGACGATCGGAACCATGCCAGTCACGTCAGCGCCCCCCGCGGGCGGCCCGGGGACGGCCGGTGCCGGCGGACCGGGCCGGGACGAGTCCGCGGACGCCCCGCCGCCCCGGCTGTACCGCAGTTCGGAAGGGCGGATGATCGGCGGCGTCGCCCGCGGGCTCGCCGGCCACCTCGGGCTGCCGGTCTCCTGGGTGCGGACGGTCTTCGCCGTGCTCGCCACCTTCGGCGGGCTGGGCATCGTGCTCTACGCGCTGTTCTGGTTCGTGGTCCCGATGGGCCTCGGCGGCGTGGAGGCCGGCCGCGCGCCGCTGGGCGCCCGCGGCTGGCTGGCCGGCCGCAAGCCGGAACGCGGCCAGGTCGTCGCGCTGGCGGCGATGCTCGTCGGGCTGTCGATCCTGGTGCGCAACATGCACCTGGGCGCCGCCAACGCCTACATCTGGCCGATGCTGCTGATCGCCGCCGGCGTCGCCCTGGTGTGGCGGCAGGCGGACAACGCCCGGCGGGCCCACTGGGTGGAGATGAGCCGCGGCAAGCGGTTCTGGCCGATCGTGCGCGGCATCGGCGGCGTGGTCCTGGTGGTGGCCGGGGTGACCGGGTTCCTGGTGCTGCAGGGTTCCGCCCGGCACCTCGGCGAGATCACCCAGGCCGCGCTGGCCGTGCTGGTCGGCATCGCCCTGCTGGCCGGCCCCTACGTGATCCGGATGACGCAGGACCTGTCCGCGGAACGCATGATGCGCATCCGGGCCCAGGAGCGTGCCGAGGTCGCCGCCCACGTCCACGACTCCGTCCTGCACACGCTCACCCTCATCCAGCGCAACGCCGACGACTCCCGCGAGGTGGCCCGGCTGGCCCGTGCCCAGGAACGCGAACTGCGCGCCTGGCTCTACCGGCCCGAGGGCGACGGCAAGGACGCCGACGGGCAGCAGGCGCCCACCCGGCTCGCCGACGCGATCCGGGCCGCCGCCGCCGAGGTCGAGGACCGGCACGGCGTACCCGTCGAGGTGGTCTGCGTCGGCGACTGCGAACTCGCCCCGAACCTGGCCGCGATGGCCCAGGCCGCGCGGGAGGCGATGGTCAACGCGGCCAAGTACGGTGGGGACGAGGCCGTCCAGGTCTACGCCGAGACCGAGGAGAACCGGGTGTTCGTCTCGGTCCGCGACCGCGGCCCCGGCTTCGACCTGGCGTCGGTGCCGCCGGACCGGATGGGCGTGCGCGAGTCGATCGTCGGCCGGATGGAACGCAACGGCGGCACCGCGCGCATTCACCCGGCGCCCGGCGGCGGCACCGAAGTGGAACTGGAGATGGAGAGGTCCCCGGCATGAACGCGACACCTACGCCCACCCCGAGCGACCGGCGGGTACGGGTCGTTCTCGTCGACGACCACCGGATGTTCCGCACCGGCGTCCAGGCCGAGATCGGCGACACCGGGCAGACCGGCGTCGACGTGGTCGGCGAGGCGGCCGACGTCGACCAGGCCGTCACCGTCGTGCACGCCACCCGCCCCGACGTGGTGCTGCTCGACGTGCACCTGCCCGGCGGCGGCGGGGTCGAAGTGCTGCGCCGCTGCGCCGCGTTGAGCGCCGACCCGGACAAGCCGGTGCGCTTCCTCGCGCTGTCGGTCTCGGACGCCGCCGACGACGTCATCGGCGTCATCCGCGGCGGCGCCCGCGGCTACGTCACCAAGACCATCACCGGGCCCGACCTCGTCGACTCCATCTTCCGCGTCTCGGACGGCGACGCGGTCTTCTCGCCGCGGCTGGCCGGCTTCGTACTGGACGCGTTCGCCTCCAGCGACGCGCCGCCGGTCGACGAGGACCTCGACCGGCTCACCCAGCGCGAGCGCGAGGTCCTGCGGCTGATCGCCCGCGGCTACGCCTACAAGGAGATCGCCAAGCAGCTGTTCATCTCCGTCAAGACCGTCGAATCGCACGTCTCCGCGGTGCTGCGCAAGCTGCAGCTGTCCAACCGCCACGAGCTGACCCGCTGGGCCACCGCCCGCCGGCTGGTCTGATCCGCCGCGGCCGGGCGGCCCGTTCAGCGCCCGGCCGCCCGCAGCCGGGCCCGCGCCTCCATCAGCGCGAAGCCCAGCAGATTCAGCCCGGGCCAGCGCGCCGGATCGGTGGCCCGCTCGTCGCCGGCCGCCAGTCCTATGCCCCACAGCCGGTCCTGCGGGCTCGCCTCGACCAGCACCCGCTCCCCGGTGCCCAGCAGATAGTCGCGCAGCGCGGGATCCTGGCCGAACTTGGCGGTGTTGCCCGCCACCACCAACTCCCAGCGGCCAGCGGCCCACACCCGCTCGTCAAAGCCGCGCACCTGGCGGCCCAGCGCCTTCGCCTCGGCCGGCGTCCGCGCGCCGAGCACCCGCCGCGCCGCCTCCGCGTCCCCGAACAACCGCGCCTTGCCGGCCATCATCCAGTGTTCCGCCGACGGGTACGCCACGCCGTCCACCTCGAACCGGGCAGGCCACCACTGGCTCAGGCAGCCCGTCCCCACCCCGCCGTCCGCCCGCGGCCGGTGTCCCCAGAACAGCAGCCACTTCACCCGCCGCCCCGGCTCCGCCCGCTCGACGAACGCGACCAGCGCCTCGCGGTCCCGCACCGCCTCGATCCCCGTCATGCCACCGATCGTCGCACGGGGGTACGACAACCGCCCCAGGGTTTCACCGCGGCCCGGCCGCCGCCCCGGCCAGCCCGCGCAGCAGCGCGACCAGCCGCCGCGGGCAGGCCACGAACGGCGAGTGCCCGGTCGGCCACTCCTGGGACGCCGTGCAGCGCCGGGCCATCATCCGCTGCACCGCCGGGTCGATCGCCCGGTCCCGCGCGCACACCACGTAGGTGGACGGCGTGTCCTTCCAGCCCTGCCGCCGCGGCACCCCGCGCCCGCACCCCGGGCCCTGCTCGCGCAGCAACGCGACCGCCCACGCGGCGCGTTCGGCGCGGCAGTCCGGGTAGAACACCGCGGCGGCCCGGTCGGACCGCAGCCGGGTCGCCCCGCCCGCGGCCGGCACGATCGCCTCCCGCAGCAGCGTGCTCGCCCCGCCCAGCCCGGCCGCGCTCTCCCCCTCGTCCGGGGTGAACGCGGCCAGGTACACCAGGTGCGCCGCACCGCGCAGACCGGTGATCACCGCCCCGCCGTACGAGTGGCCGAGCACCACCGGCGGTGCGCCGAAGCGGTCGACGGCCCGCTGCACCGCCGCCGTGTCGGCCTCCAGCGATCCCCGGTGCAGCTCGGGGACCGCGACGGCCACGCCCGCCGCCCGCAGTCCGCCGGCCACCAGGTCGAAGTGGGCCGGGCGGTGGTAGAGCCCGTGCACCAGCAGCACGCCGGCCGCCGCCGTGTCGCCCCCGCCCGCCCGCGGGCCGTCCGCTTCGCCCATGGCGCGGCAGAGTAGCGGGTCAGGTGTTGTCGGCGAGGTTGCGCAGACCGGTCAGCGGGCCGTTGAACCGGTCCTGGTCGCCGGGGAAGGTGCCGGAGTCCGCGTACTGCCAGAAGGTGTAGAAGCCCCAGCCGGCCGGCAGGGCGCCCACCGGGGAGGAGTACCGGGCGATGAACAGCGGGTCGTTGGCGGCGAACGCCCGGCTGCCGCCGGTGCAGGTGGTCCACCAGTCCGTCGTGGAGTAGACGGCCGGCCAGCGGGTGGTCCTGGCGTGCACCTCGTCGACGAACGAGCGGATCCAGCCGACCATCGCGCTCGGGCCGAGGCCGTAGCACTCCGACGAGGAGCCGTACTCGATGTCCAGCATGGGCGGCAGCGTCCGGCCGTCCTTCGACCAGCCGCCGCCGTGCGCGACGAAGTAGTCGGCCTGGGCGGCTCCGCCGGAGGTGTCGGGGGTGGCGAAGTGGTACGCGCCGCGGATGAGGCCGGCGCGGTACGAACCGGTGTAGTTCGCCGAGAAGTCGGGGTCGCGGAAGTCGGTGCCCTCGGTCGCCTTCACGTAGGCGAACCGGGCGCCGTCCCGGTACGCGGCGCTCCAGTCGACGCCGCTCTGGTAGTGGCTGACGTCGAAGCCCGGGGTCTGGGTCGCCGACGCGCGGGGCATGGCCAGGCCCGGGCCGAGGTGGCCGCCCTCGTGGGCCGCGACGGTGGAACCCATCCAGTCCAGCTCCGGGTGGTGGTGCGCCGGGCGGCCGGAGCGCGCGACGGTCTGCGCGCCGGCCGCACCGGGAACCGCGACGACCAGACCCAGCAGACCGGCCAGGCTCGCGGCGGCACCCAGCAGGGAGCGGCGGACGGCCGATCCGCGCCGGGGGCTGCTTCCGGCGTGGTTCATGTGTGCCTCCAAGGGCGAGGGTTCCTTGATGCGGCCCTGACAGCCGGGAAGGTGTGCGCCTGGACCTCGCGTGCGGAAGGGGATCCCGCCGCCGCGCCGGTCCGCCCCGCCGACGGCCGGCCCTCCGGCGTCCGGACCGCTCCGGCCGCCGCCGAAGGACGTCGGGCGTCCGCTGCCGGTGGCTTCGACCATGTACCGATCATCCCCTATACGTGCGGTATGTCACTGACCTGCCGTCAGCCGGTCGCGACGTGTCGCGCCGGTGGCGCCGGGGCGGTGCGCGGACCGAGCCGGGACGGCGTGCCGTCAGGCCGGGCGGGCGGCGCCGGCGAACGGCATCTCGTCGACCGGGGCGAGCCGGACGTCCGCGCCGGGGTGCGGGGCGTGGATGATCGTGCCGTGGCCCACGTAGATCCCGACGTGGCTGATCCCGGCGTAGTAGAACACCAGGTCGCCGGGCTCCAGTCGGGACTCCGGTATCCGCCGTCCGGCGTTGATCTGGGTGTACGTCGTGCGGGGGAGCGAGACGCCGGCCGCCGCCCAGGCCGCCTGCGTCAGGCCCGAGCAGTCGTAGGAGCCCGGACCGGTCGCGCCCCAGGCGTAGGGCTTGCCGAGCTGCGCGTAGGCGAACGCGACCGCCGCGGCGGCCCGGGCGCTCGGCGCGGTCGATCCGGTGGGCAGCGGGCCGGAGCCGGAGCCGGCGCCGGGGTCGGAGGCCTGCAGCGCGTCGCGCTGACGCGAGGTCAACTGGGCCAGCAGCCGGCGGGCCGCGGCCAGTTTCCCGTCCACCGTCTTCTTCTCGGCGGCCAGTTGCCGCTCGCTCGCGTCGATCTCCTGGAGTTCGCCCGCGGCCCGGTCGCGTACCACCTGCTCCCGGGACTGGTCGGCCGCCAACTCCCGCAGGGTGGCCGCCTGGTCGCTGTCGGCGCGCTCCAGCATCGCGGCGCGCTCCAGGTACTGGGCCGGCCGGGAGGAGAGGATGAGCTGCAGCGTGGGGTCCTCGCCGCCGGTGCGGTAGCGGTTGGCGGCGACCTCGCCGAGCCGGTCGCGCGTGGCGTTGGTCTGCTGGGCGCGGCGGGCGAGTTGGCCCTGCAGGCTCTCCAACTGCCGGCGCAGCCGCTCCGCCCGCGACCGCGCCCCGTCGTACTTCTGGGTCGCCGCCTCGGCCTGCTGGTAGAGGTCGTCGACCTGCTCCCTGACCTGGCCGGCCGTCGGGCGCGGCGCCGCCTGCCCGGACTCGGTGAACCCGGTCGCCGACACCGCCCCGGCCACCGCCAGCGTCACCGCGGTCCGGGCGGCGGTCTGCTGGGGCCTGCGGTGCGACGAGGTGGACCTTGCGTGTGCTGGCACGACGTCTCGCGTTCCTGGTCGGGGGGCCGGACCGCCATCGGGCCGGTCGGCGGCGGCCGTTCCGCTTCCGCCGTGCAGGACGCTAAACCGCTCCGGACGCGCGCTGGAGCGCCGGACCGCGAATGACGTCAAGTGGCCGAACCGTGACGCCTGGTGACCGTCTCGGCCGGGTCGCGGGACGTCCGCCGGGCGGAGCCGACCGATACGGCGATTCGGGGTGCGCGGGCCCGGCGGCCGGTGCTATGGGGTGGTGTGCTGCGCTTCGGGGCCGGTGGTTAGGCTCCCGGGCCATGGGCGTTCTCACTCACCTCTTCCTCGGCCTGCACATCATCGGCATCGCCGCGCTGCTGGGCGGCGTCCTCACCCAGCTGCCACCCCTCGGCCGCGGTGAGACCACCCGCATGGTCCCGGCGATGCTCTACGGCGCGCTCACCATGCTCGTCACCGGCATCTGCCTGGTCGGCCTCTCCCAGGCGCAGCACACCCACCTCGACACGATCAAGATCGGCATCAAGGTCGCCGTCCTCGTCGTCATCCTGGGACTCGTCTACGTCAAGCGCGACGACGAGACGGTGGACCGCTCCCTGGTCGCCGCGGTCGGCGGACTCACCGCGGTCAACATCTTCATCGCCGTCCTGTGGACGTGACCGGCCGCCACGCCGTGCGGGTGTGGGTGATCCGGAAGCCGGCGCGCTCCAGGTTCGCGTGGCTCGGTGAGCCGTAGGCCACGGTGACCACCGCGAGGTCGGTGTGCGCGGCGGCGTCGGCGAGCCGCCGTTCGATCAGCGCGCTCTGGCAGCCGCGGCCCCGGTGCTCGGGGAGCGTCGCGGCGCCGCTGAGCAGCACGCCGTCCGGGTGGGTGAACAGCGCGGCCGCCGCGGCCGGACGCCCGTCGACCCGCGCGAGATAGCGGCGCACCACCGCCGGATCGTGCTCGGCGCGCACCATCGTCGACAGCGCGGGCGCCCCGCCGAACCCGTAGCCCGCCCACAACGTGGCGAGGTACCGCGCCCCGTCGTCCGCCGCGTCGAGCTCCTCGACCGTCACCGCCCCGCGCGCGCGACCCTCCCCGGACCGCCCGGCCGGGTCGGCGTGCAGCGTCGCGGTCACCACCCCCGCGTACAGCCCGCGCCGGGCCAGCGCCGCGCCGAGCCGGTCGCTCGCGTCCCCGGCCCACACCTCCAGCGTCGGCACGATCCCGGCCGCCGTGAAGAACTCCCGCACCTCGTCCAGCCTGCCGAGGTCGTCCTCGTTCACCCCGCGCGCCTTGTTGTACGCGCCGATCTCCCGCAGCCCCGGCACCCGCAGGCCCACCGTCCGCCCCCAGCGGGCCACTTCGGCGCCCAGCTCCTCGCGCGGCCCGTCGCCCGCGGCGTCCCGCGCCGCCTTCGCGGTGATCAACCCCTCGGCCCGGCATACCAGTTCGCCTCGCATACGGCCATGATGCCGCAGCGGCTACCGTGCACGGATGATCCGGATACCCGAGGAGTTCGCGCGCGCCACCGGTGAGCGGGAGGGCGAGGCCGGCCGGCGGTGGATCACCGCGCTGCCCGCGCTCGTCGAGGAGTTGGCGCTGCGCTGGCAGTGCGCGCCGGCCGGGCCCGTCACGCACGGGCAGGTCGGCCTGGTGGTGCCGGTGCGGCGCGGCGGTGACGGGCCGGCCGCCGTGCTGAAGGTCTCGTACCCGCATCCGGGCAACGTCTGGGAGCCGCACGCGCTCGCCGGGTGGGCCGGGCGCGGCGCGGTGCGGCTGCACGAGCGGGACGACGCCCGGTTCGCGATGCTGCTGGAGCGGGCGGAGCCCGGCGGGTCGCTGGCCGGCCTGGCGGACGTCGACGAGGCCGTCGCGGTGGCCGGCCGGCTGGCGCGGCGGCTCGCGGTCCCCGGGCAGGCGGGGATGCCCCGGCTGCGCGACCTCGTACCGGAGTGGGAGGCCGCACTGCGCTCGGACCGTGCCCACCTGGCGGATCCGCTGCCGGCGCCGGTGACCGGCGCGGCCGTCGCCACGCTGCGCGAACTCGGCCCCGACCAGCCGGAGACCATGGTCCACGGCGACCTGCACCACACCAACGTGCTGCGGGCCGAACGCGAACCGTGGCCGGCCATCGATCCGAAGGGGTACGTGGGCGACCTCGCCTACGACGCCGCGACGCTGCTGCGCGGCCGCAACGAGGACCTGTTCGCCGCCGCCGACAACCGGCGCGCCCTGCTGCGGCGGCTGGCGATCTTCGCGGACGCCGCCGAGGTGTCGCCGGAGCGGGCCCGGCGCTGGTCGCAACTGCGCGCCACCCAGGCCGCGTTGTGGGGACGCCGCCACGGTGATCCGGACTGGCTGGTCCGGGCGAGCGACCGGATCGCGCACCTGCTCGTCGCCTGACGTGCGCCGGGCCGGCCGACCGCGGGCCCGGTGCGGGCCGGGCGGGCGGAAAACCGGGTGGCGGGCGCGCGCCGTGCTGCCAGACTCCACCGGATGAGCAGACAGACAATGTTCTCCGCCCTGGCGCACGCCGACCATCCGATCGCCGCGCCGGTCGGCGACGACGCGGTGGGCCGGCTGCTGGCGCGGGCGGTGCGGCGCGGCGACGAGCGGTTGCTGGACCTGGGCTGCGGCGAGGCGGAGTGGCTGGCGCGGGCGCTGACCGCGCACCCGGCGGTGGTGGCCGAGGGCGTGGACGTCTCGCGGGCCGCGCTCGGCAGGGCGGCGGAGCGGGCCGCGGCGGCCGGGTTCGGCGACCGTCTGGTGCTCCACGAGGCGGACGCCACCGGCTTTCGGCCGGACCGCGCCTTCGACGTGGTGGTCAGCGTGGGCGCCACCCACGTGTTCGGCGGGCTGCTGCCGACGCTGGGGGCGGCCGGCCGGCTCCTGGCGCCCGGCGGCCGGGTGCTGGTCGGCGACTGCTACTGGCGGACCGCGCCGAGCCGGGCCGCCCGCGAGATGCTCGGCGAGCACCACGACCTGGCGACGACGATGGACGAGGTCGGCGCGGCCGGCTGGGTGCCGGTGTACGGCCACGTGAGCACCCGGCACGAACTGGACGACTACGAGTGGTCGTGGACCGGGTCGCTCACCGCGTGGGCGCTCGACCACCCGGACGACCCGGAGGCCGGCGCCGCGCTGGCCACCGCCGACCGGCACCGCGCGGGGTGGCTGCGCGGCTACCGCGACAGCTTCGGCTTCGTGACGATGCTGCTGGCCCGCGCGCCGGGGGCGACCGAGTGAGGCTCAGCCGTCGTGCCGGGCGAACAGTACCGCTTGCGGGACGTTCGCGTCGACGTCGAGCAGCAGGTGGGCCTCGACGGTGAATCCGGCGTCGCGTAACCAGGCCGCCACCCGCTCGGGTGGGCGGCGGTGGACGTGGACCCGCATCGGGTGGCCGCCGTAGCCCCGCGTCTTGAGCCGCGCGCCGTCGCCGACGTGGAAGCCGAGCATCAGCGGTCCGCCGGGCCGCAGCACCCGCCGGAAACCGCGCAGCACCGCGGGGACCGCCTCGTCGGGGACGTGGATCAACGACCAGAAGGCGAGCAGCCCGGCGACCGAGGCGTCCGCGAGGTCGAGATCCGTCATCGAACCGACCTCGAACCGCAGCCCGGGGTGCTCGCGCCGGGCCACTTCGACCATCACGGGCGAGACGTCGAGCCCGAAGGCGTCGACGCCCGACGCGTGCAGGTGGGCGGTGACATGGCCCGGTCCGCAGCCCACGTCCGCCACCGGCCCGCCGCCGGCGCCGCGCACCAGGTCGGCGAAGAGCGCCAGCGCCGCCAGAAGGTACGGCTTGCCGGCCAGCACCCCACGCATCCGCTCGGTGTAGCTGGCCGCGACCGTGTCGTAGGAGGTCCGGGCGTCCGCCAGCCAGTCGTCGGTGTCCATGCCGCGACAGTAGTGCGGCGGCGTCAGACCGGGCGGGTGGCACCGTAGATGGGCATCTCGGTGACCGGCTGGATGTCGATGACCGCGCCGGTGTGCGGGGCCTGGATTATCTGGCCGCCCCCGATGTACATCGCCACGTGGCTGATGTCGCTGTTGTAGAAGACCAGGTCGCCCGGCTCCAGGTCGCTGATCGACACCCGCTTGCCCGCCTTGACCTGGTCCCAGGTGGTGCGCGGCAGCGAGACGCCGGCGGCGGCCCAGGCGGCCTGGGTCAGGCCCGAGCAGTCGTAGGAGGTGGGACCGGTCGCGCCCCAGACGTAGGGCTTGCCGAGCTGGGCGCGGGCGAAGGCGATCGCCTTGGCCGCCTTCGCCGCGTACTCGGCGCTGGAGACCCCGCCGGAGCCGGTGAGCCGGGCGGCGGCGGCCTGCTCGGCCGCCTCCTTCTGCCGCTGCAGCGCGGCGAGCTTCGCCTTCTGCGCGGCATTGAGGCTGTTGAGCAGGGTCTGCGCCTGGCGGAGCTTGGTCTGCACGGTGTGCCGGTCGGCGGCGAGCTGCTCCTGCGCGGTCGTCAACTCCTGCAGGCTCCGCGCCGCCTTGGTGCGCTGGCGCGCGGTGGACGCCTGCTGGTCCTCGAAGTCGGTGAGCGCCCTGGTCTGCTGGGCGGTGGCCCGCTTCATCAGCTGCGCCTGCTCGAAGAACCCCTGCGGGTTGGGAGTGAGCAGGAAGGTGGCCGTCTGGCCGAGCCCGCCGGTGCGGTACTGCTCGGCCGCGTACTGGCCGAGCGTCTGGCGTGCGGTGTTGAGCTGCTGGGCGCCCCGCGCCACCTGGTCGAGCAGCGCGTTCGCCCTGGTGCGCTCGCGGGTGGTGGTCACCTGGGCCTGGTCGTAGCGCTGGGTGGCCGTCTCCGCCTGGTGGTTGAGCGCGTCGACCTTCGCCTGCACCTCCTTGGCCGTCGGCGCGGGTCTGGCCGGTGCCGCGTCGGCCGTCTCGCTCAGCAGCGTGACGGTCGCCAGCGCCGCGGTGGTCAGACCTATCGCCGCCCGGGGACCCGGGATGACGGTGCGCGGACGCGGCTTGCGGTGCGACGCCATGAACGGCGCTCCTTCCGTGACCGCTTACCGGGTTAGCTGTCGGGTTCGGGCTTCGGAAGGCTGCCCTACGGTCCGGCGGCGTCTGGTCAACGCGCACGGGCCGATTCACCCCAAGGTGTAACGGGTGGGTCCCCGGTTCCGGCCAGGCCGGATTCAGCGGCGGCAGTCCGTTTCGGCACGTCACCGAGGCGGGGGCGGACGCCTGGTCGAGCACGCTAGCGAATTCGTGTGGCTCTTGTGAAGCCTGGGGCGTGATTTGCCCGCGACCTTTCCGTGACCTGCCGTGACCTGGATCACGGCCGTCACCCGCGGTGCGCCGCCGGTGACGGATCCCGAGCGGGGGTGGTGCGAGGGGCGGCGCGGGGCCGGTGCGGGGCGGACCGCGTTCGGAGTGTCTGCGGGGCGGCCCAGGGGGTGTCTTGTGGGTCTTGGTGGATCAGGGAGCGGCGTCTGGTGCGGTGCAGCGCAAGGCGCCGGAGCGCCCCGATAGTGGTTCTATCGGGGTGTTTCGGCAACGCCGCGATGTGCCGCACCAGGCGTCGCGAGCCCGCCGAAGATCCGCAAGACACCCCCTAGACTCGTTGGACGATGAGCAGCCTCTTCGATGACAACTTCTTGGCCGCGATGGAGCCGACCGGGGACGGGCCCGCGCCGCCGCCGGACGAGTACGGGGAGCACGGGGAAGCGCACCCCGTGGAGGACGTCCCGCACGATCTGTTCGGCGGCCGGTTCGACGCGCCCGTGGAGCGGGACGCCTACTACCGCGACGGCGCCGCGCGCCCGGTGGCGGACGCCGCCGCGCTGCTCGACGGGCTCAACGAGCAGCAGCGCGCCGCGGTCGTGCACTCCGGCTCGGCGCTGCTCATCGTGGCCGGCGCGGGCTCCGGCAAGACGCGGGTGCTCACCCACCGGATCGCGCACCTGCTGGCCGCGCGCAACGTGCATCCCGGGCAGATCCTGGCGATCACCTTCACCAACAAGGCCGCCGGCGAGATGAAGGAGCGCGTCGAGCAGCTGGTCGGCCCGCGCTCCCACGCGATGTGGGTCTCCACCTTCCACAGCGCCTGCGTGCGGATCCTGCGCCGGGAGAGCAAGCACCTGGGGTTCACCTCCAGCTTCTCCATCTACGACGCCGCCGACTCCAAGCGGCTGATGGCGCTGGCCTGCCGCGACCTCGACCTCGATCCGAAGACGTACCCGCCCAAGTCGTTCAGCGCGAAGGTCTCCAACCTCAAGAACGAGCTGATCGACGAGGAGGCGTTCGCCGCCCAGGCGGAGAACCCGTTCGAGAAGAAGCTCGCCGAGGCGTACACGCTCTACCAGGCGAGGCTGCGCGAGGCGAACGCCCTCGACTTCGACGACATCATCATGACCACCGTCAACCTGCTGCAGGCGTTCCCCGACATCGCCGAGCACTACCGGCGGCGCTTCCGCCACGTGCTCGTCGACGAGTACCAGGACACCAACCACGCCCAGTACACCCTGATCCGCGAACTGGTCGGCACCGACGAGCCGGACCCCGCGGTGCCGCCGCAGGCCGCCGATCCGGCCGCCGGCATGGCCGAACTGTGCGTGGTCGGCGACGCGGACCAGTCGATCTACGCGTTCCGAGGCGCCACCATCCGCAACATCCTCCAGTTCGAGGAGGACTACCCGAACGCGACCACCATCCTGCTGGAGCAGAACTACCGCTCCACGCAGAACATCCTGACCGCCGCCAACGCCGTCATCGAGCGCAACGAGAGCCGCCGCCCGAAGAACCTGTGGACCGAGGCCGGCGCCGGCCCGGTCATCACCGGCTACGTGGCCGACAACGAGCACGACGAGGCGTCCTACGTCGCCGAGGAGATAGACCGGCTCACCGACGCGGGCGACGCCAAGCCGTCCGACGTGGCGGTCTTCTACCGCACCAACGCCCAGTCCCGGGTCTTCGAGGAGATCTTCATCCGGGTCGGCCTGCCCTACAAGGTCGTCGGCGGCGTGCGCTTCTACGAGCGCAGGGAGGTCCGCGACGTGCTGGCCTACCTGCGCGTGCTGTCCAACCCCGAGGACACCGTCCCGCTGCGCCGGGTGCTCAACGTCCCCAAGCGCGGCATCGGCGACCGCGCCGAAGCGATGATCGACGCGCTCGCGCTGCGCGAGAAGATCTCCTTCGCGCAGGCGCTGCGCCGGGTGGACGAGGCGTACGGCATGGCCGCCCGGTCCGCCAACGCGGTGCGCCGCTTCAACGAACTCCTCGAGGAACTGCGCACCGTCGCCGAGTCCGGTGCCGGCCCGGCCGTGGTGCTCGAAGCCGTGCTGGAACGCACCGGCTACCTGGCCGAGTTGCAGGCGTCCACCGACCCGCAGGACGAGACCCGCATCGAGAACCTCCAGGAACTCGCCGCGGTGGCCCTGGAGTTCGAGCAGGACCAGCCGGAAGGCGTGCTGTCCGACTTCCTCGAACAGGTCGCCCTGGTCGCCGACTCCGATCAGATCCCGGATGCGAAGCAGTCCGGGACAGAGGGAGGAAGCCCGGATGATGACGAGGACGGCGGGGGCGTCATCACCCTGATGACGCTGCACACCGCCAAGGGCCTGGAGTTCCCGGTCGTCTTCCTCACCGGCATGGAGGACGGCGTCTTCCCGCACATGCGCGCCCTGGGCCAGGCCAAGGAGCTGGAGGAGGAGCGCCGCCTCGCCTACGTCGGCATCACCCGGGCCCGCGAACGCCTCTACGTCACCCGGTCGGCGCTGCGCAGCGCGTGGGGCCAGCCGGCGTTCAACCCGCCGTCCCGCTTCCTGGCCGAGATCCCGGACGCGCTCATCGAGTGGAAGCGCACCGGCGGCCCGGCGGCCTCGGCGGTCACCACCTCGGCGGCCTCCTCGGTGCTGGCCACCGGCCGAGGCGCCAACCACTTCGCGACCCGCCGCACCACCGCCCGCGACCGTCCGGTCGTCGCCCTCGCCATCGGCGACCGCGTCACCCACGACACCTTCGGCCTCGGCACGGTCATCGCGGTCAAGGGCGCCGGCGACACCGCGGAGGCCACCGTCGACTTCGGCGAGGAGAAGCCGAAGCGGCTCCTGCTGCGGTACGCACCGGTGGAGAAGCTGTAGCGGTCCGGCCCCCGCGGCCCGGTGCGGTCGGGTTGCCAGCCAGGCGGGCCGAGCCGGTCGGGACCGGGCGTAGCCTACGATCGGCAAAGCCGATAATCGGTATGAATGTGCCGCAGAGGGGCGTGTTCGCCGTGTGATTTCGCACTCGCTGTGCGGCGTCGAACTGCCGGATGGCGGATCGTGGCGATAACGTTCGTTCACACGAGCCCAGTGGCGACGGCGGCAATGGCAGGCGTGGAGGCAGTGATGGGTGTGTCGGGTCCGATCCGTGTGGTGGTGGCCAAGCCGGGGCTCGATGGCCACGATCGCGGGGCGAAGGTCATCGCCCGGGCGCTGCGCGACGCGGGCATGGAGGTCATCTACACCGGCCTGCACCAGACGCCCGAGCAGATCGTGGACACCGCGATCCAGGAGGACGCCGACGCGATCGGCATGTCCATCCTCTCCGGTGCGCACATGACGCTGTTCGCCAAGGTCATCGAACTCCTCGGCGAGCGCGACGCACGCGACATCCAGGTCTTCGGCGGCGGGATCATCCCCGAGGCCGACATCCCGCCGCTGCGCGAGCTGGGCGTCGCCGCCATCTTCACGCCCGGCACCCCCACCACCGACGTCGTCGACTGGGTCCGCGGCAACGTCGGCCAGCCCGCCGACGCGTAGGGCGTGTCTTGCGGATCAGGGAGCGGCGTCTGGTGCGGTGAGGGGGCACCTCCCGGCCGGAGGCTGGGGGAGCAAGGCGCCGGAGCGTCCCGATAGTCGGTTTTGTCGGGGCCCCGTCGCGCCAGCGGCTGATGTCACAGCGGCAACGCGGCGGGGTGCCGTGCCAGGCGTCGCGAGCCCGCCAAGATCCACAAGACACGCCCTAACCCCCGCCCGGCACGACCGGTCCGCACCCCGGCCGGGGCCAGGACCGGTCGGCGTCAGCCGGCGCCGGCCAGCTCGGTGTGCATCGCCGCGCGCAGCCGCAGCGTGCCCACCAGCCGGCGGAACGCCTCCGACCAGTAGCTCCCCGCGCCCGGCGAACCGTCCGGGTGATCCTCCGGCGGCGCGGTGAGCGCTTCCAGCCGGTCGGCCTCCGCCGGGTCGAGACTGCGCTCGGCCAGACCCATGACGCCGCTGAAACTCCACGGGTAGCTGCCCGCGGTCCGGGCGATGTCCAACGCGTCGACCACCGCCCGGCCCAGCTCCGGCGCCCACGGCACGGCGCAGGCCCCCAGCAGCTGGAACGCCTCCGACAACCCGTGCGCCGCCACGAAGTCCGCCACCCACCCGGCCCGCTCGGCCGCGGGCAGCACCGACAGCAGCTTCGCCGGATCGCCCACCGGCGCCGCCGGCCCGGACGGCGGGGGCGGCGGCCCGAGCAGCGCCCGGGCCCATCCGGCGTCCCGCTGGCGCACGGCGGCCCGGCACCAGGCGGCGTGCAGGTCGGCCTGCCAGTCGTCGGCCACCGGCAGCCCGGCGATCTGCGCCGCCGAACGCCCGCCGAACGCCCGCGTCCAACCCTCCAGCGGCGCCGCCTCCACCAACTGCCCGAGCCACCAGGCCCGTTGCCCCCGACCGGACGGCGGCGTGGCGACCACGCCGTCCCGCTCCATCGCCGCGTCGCACTCCTTCGGCGCCTCGACCACGACTCGCGGACCGACCCCCGTACGGTCCAACGAGACGCAGCCGAGGGCCCGTTCACCCATCCGGCGCGACAGGGCGGAGCCCGGCAGACCGGACAGCAGCTCCGCGGCCGTCGCGCGGACGTTGCGGCTGCGGTCGGCGAGCGCCTGCTCCAGGAACGGCTCGTCGTCCGCGCCCAGACCGGTGCGCAGCGAGTCGAGGAACAGTAGCCGGTCCTCGGCCCGCTCCTGCGACCAGGTGGACCGCAGCAGCTCCAGCCCGGCCGCCGCATCCCGCATCCGCAGCCCGGACAGCAGGGCGACCCGTTCGGCGAACAGCCCCTCCTCCCACAACTGCCGGGCCGCCCGCGGATCCTCGGCCGCCTCTCCCGCCGCGCTGCGGTTGCCGGCCCGCAGCACGAACTTCCAGTCCGCGTTCAGCCCGGCCAGCCACACCCCGTGCGGCCCGGCCAGCGTGGCGGCGTCCTGCCGCAGGTCGGTCCGCGCGCGGGCCGCGTCCAGCAGCGCGGGCAGCAGCGAGGCCGGCGCGCGGTAGCCGTGGGCGTTGGCCGCCGCGAGCCACTGCGGCAGCAGCTCGGCCAGGCTGGGCGCCGAGCCGTTCCGGCTGCCGTCCGAGCCGCCGCCCGCCCGGTCGTCGAGGAACCGCGCGAGCCGCCGCGCCGCCGCCTCGGGCAGCGCCGGGCGCCCGTCCGGCGCGACCGGTGCCGGCCGCGGTGCGCCGGCGGCCGGCAGCAGCCCGGCCCGCCGCCGCACGGTGGCCACCGCCGCCGCGTCCAGCAGCGCCGGCGCCGGATCGTCCCCCGCCCCGGGCGCTCCGGCCGCCCCCGGCGGCGTGCGCCGGTCGGTGCCCAGCAGCGCGGCGGATATCAGGTCGTCCCACTCCACCGTCGCGTCGTGCGTCATGCGCGTCCTCCCCCTGTCACGTGTGGCTCCCCTTCTTCCCCCGCTCCCGCGCCGCGCGGGCACCCGACCGCTCAGAGCGTGACGACCTGCGACGGTTCGGCGGCGTCCGCCGACCAGGTGGTCAGCGGTGTGAAGCCGCGGTGGCCCAGCGAGCCGAAGACGGTGACCGGTCCGCCGCCGGAGACCGCCGCCAGCCGCCACAGGCCGGGCCGGCCCAGCCGCCGCGGATCGACCGGCAGGGCGTCGTCGCCCGACGCGTCGGCCAACTGCCAGCCGCCCGCGGTCGGTATCGGCACCACCGGGGCCAGCACGACCGGGTAGTCGTCCAGCCACGGATCCGCGCGCAGCGCCGTGCCGTACGCGGCCAACGCCGCCCCGACCCCCACCCCGGGCGGCACCCCGCCCGGCCCGGCGTCCCCGTGCCGGGTGCCCAGCGCGGCCCGCAGCGGCAACGCGCCCGGGTGGTAGGCGAGTTCGGCGTCGAGCACCCGGCCGACCGGCAGCGCCGGCTCCGGGGCCCGGCCGGCCGCCCCGAACGCCAGCAGCAGCGCCGCCCGCCCCGAGTCCGTACCGCGCAGCCATATCCGGCGGGTCGTCAACTGCCCGTCCGCGCTGTCCTGCTGGGAGAGCACCAGCCAGCGGTCCCGCACGGTGGGCCCGGCCAGCAGCTCCGCCTGGTCGGTGGTGAAGCCGACCCGCGACCTGACGGTGGCCGCCAGACCCTCCGGCAGCGTGTCGTGGGCCAGGAACCCGCCGGCCAGCAGGTGGAGCAGCCCCTGCTCCTCCAGCATCCGCGACGGCCAGTCGCCCCCGCCGGCCGGTATCGCGGTGAACTCCCGGACCCGCGAGGCGAGTCCGGGGGCCTGCGCGTCCACCATCCGGGCCGCCACCTCGTCCCACACCCCCCACTCGCCGGGGCCGGTGGCGGCGAAGCCCGCGCGCACCTGGTCGGCGAGCCGCTGCCGCAACTCGGCGGCCCCGGCCCGCGCCCGCTGGACGCGCCGCTCGGCCCTCCGCCGCGCCGCCTGCGGATCGGCCCGGCCCCCGGCCGCGGCGGCCCCCTCCGCCGCCGCGGCCTTCCGGGCGGCCGACGCCTCGCGCGCCGCCCGCCAGGCGCCCACCCACTCCGGCGCCTCCCGCACCGCGGTCGCCGGCACGTGGACCGCCGCCCCCTCCTGCGTCCACAGCAGCAGCAGACCGAGCGCGTGCTTGCACGGGAACTTCCGGCTCGGACAGCGTGCAGTTGAACGCGGGCCCCGCCAGGTCGGCCACCGTCCGGTACGGGGTGCTGCCGCTGCCCCGGCACGACCCCCACACCCACGGGCCCGCCCCGCCGTCCCCGGGCGAGGCGCCCGTGCCGGACCACGGCCCGGGCACGCCGAGCTTCGTACCCGCCTTGTGCGACGCGGCGTCAGGAGCAAGTGCGAGCACCTGCTCGGGCGACCACCGCTCTTCGGTGTCCTCCATGCACGCAACGCTACGAGCCCCCACTGACAACTGCCCCTGAAACCGCGCTGACCTGCGCGGTTCCCCGGTGTCGGACGGATTGTCAGTGGGGCGGTGCAGGGTGGATCCCGCAGGCGGTTCCCGGGGAGGGAGCGGGGACCGCGTGGTTCGAGCACGGTCTTTTCCGCCGCGGTTCCCCACGGATCCGCGAGCACGCGATGTTGGGGGCAGCCATGACTGAACAGGTGCTTCGGCCGCACGCCGAAGACGCTTTCGCGGACGAGTTGAAGGCGCTCGCCGCGGCGGACGACCGGCCGCGTCCGGCCCGGTGGAATCTCTCGCCGTGGGCGGTCGCCACCTATCTGCTGGGCGGCGTGCTGCCCGACGGCACGGTGATCACGCCGAAGTACGTCGGGCCGCGCCGCATCGTCGAGGTCGCGGTCACCACGCTCGCCACCGATCGCGCCCTACTGCTGCTCGGCGTGCCCGGCACCGCCAAGACCTGGGTCTCCGAGCACCTGGCCGCCGCCGTCAGCGGCGACTCCACGCTGCTCGTGCAGGGCACCGCCGGCACCCCGGAGGAGGCGATCCGCTACGGCTGGAACTACGCGCAACTCCTCGCCCACGGCCCGAGCCGCGACGCCCTGGTGCCCGGCCCGGTGATGCGCGCCATGTCCACCGGCGCCATCGCCCGGGTCGAGGAGCTGACCCGCATCCCGGCCGACGTCCAGGACACGCTGATCACCATCCTGTCCGAGAAGACGCTGCCGATACCGGAGTTGGGACAGGAGGTGATGGCGGTGCGCGGCTTCAACCTCATCGCCACCGCCAACGACCGCGACCGCGGGGTCAACGACCTGTCCAGCGCGCTGCGCCGCCGGTTCAACACCGTCGTCCTGCCGCTGCCGGCCAGCGTCGAGGACGAGGTGGACATCGTCGCGCGCCGGGTGGACCAGATCGGCCGGGCCATCGACCTGCCGGCCGCGCCGCGCGGCGCCGACGAGATCCGCCGGGTCGTCACCGTCTTCCGCGAGCTGCGCGACGGCGTCACCGCGGACGGCCGCACCAAGGTCAAGTCGCCGTCCGGCACGCTCTCCACCGCGGAGGCGATCTCCGTCGTCACCGGTGGGCTCGCGCTCGCCGCGCACTTCGGGGACGGCGTGCTGCGCGCCCCCGACGTGGCCGCCGGCATCCTCGGCGCGGTGGTCCGCGACCCGGCCGCCGACCGCGTCGTGTGGCAGGAGTACCTGGAGTCGGTGGTCCGCGAGCGCGAGGGCTGGAAGGACTTCTACCGCGCCTGCCGTGAGGTGGGCGTATGACCGCCGCCACCGCGACCAGCCCGCCGCTCCCCGCCCGGGCCGCCGCCGACCGGCTCAGGCTGCTCGGCGTGCGCCACCACGGCCCCGGGTCCGCCCGGGCGGTGCGGGCCGCGCTGGAGCACTACCGGCCGGAAGCGGTGCTCGTCGAAGGCCCCCCGGAGGCCGACGCGGTCGTCGCGCTCGCGGCCGACCCCGGGCTGCGCCCGCCGGTCGCCCTGCTGGCCCACGTGATCGGCGACCCGGCCCGCGCGGCGTTCTGGCCGTTCGCCGAGTTCTCGCCGGAGTGGGTCGCCATCCGCTGGGCCACCGAGCACGGCGTCCCGGTCCGCTTCATCGACCTGCCGGCCGCCAACTCCCTGGCGATCCGGGCGAGTCGGGCCGACGCGGAAGCCGACGGCTCGCGCCCGGACCCCGACGGCCCGGACCCCGCCGCCCTCCCCGACGCCGGCGCCTCCGGCGAACCCGCCGACACCCCGCCCGCCGACGCAGCGCCCGCCGACACCCCGCCCCACGATCCCGTGCGCGTCGATCCGCTCGCCGTCCTCGCCGAGGCGGCCGGCTACGACGATCCCGAGCGCTGGTGGGAGGACGCCGTCGAGCACCGCGGCGTCGAACACGGCGACGGGACGGGTGGAGCCGCCGATCCGCTGGCCCCGTTCACCGCGCTCGCCGAGGCGATGTCCGCGCTGCGCGAGCGGTACGGGCACGGCGGACACCTCGACGACCCGGCCCGCGAGGCGCACATGCGGCTGCGCGTGCGGGAGGCCGTGCGGAGCTACGAGCGGGTGGCCGTGGTCTGCGGCGCCTGGCACGTGCCGGCGCTGGCCGAGCCGGTCGCCGTCGCCGCGGACCGCCGGACGCTCAAGGGGCTGCCCAAGGTGAAGGCGGAGATCACCTGGGTGCCCTGGACGCACCGCCGGCTCGGCAGGCACAGCGGCTACGGCGCCGGCATCGACTCGCCGGGCTGGTACGGCCACCTGTTCGCGGCGCCGGACCGGCCGGTCACCCGGTGGATGACGAAGGTCGCCGGGCTGCTGCGGGACGAGGACCGCCCGGTCTCCTCGGCGCACGTCATCGAGGCGGTGCGGCTCGCCGAGACGCTGGCCGCCGTGCGCGGCCGGCCGCTCGCCGGGCTCGGCGAGGCCAACGACGCCGTGCGGGCGGTGATGTGCGACGGCTCCGACGTGCCGCTCGCCCTCATCCACGACCGGCTGGTGGTCGGCGACGAGCTCGGTGAGGTCCCGGACCGCGCGCCTGCCGTGCCGCTCGCCCGCGACCTGGTCCGCCTGCAGCGCACTCTGCGCCTCAAACCCGAGGCGGCGGAGCGGGAGTTGGACCTCGACCTGCGCGAGGAGGGCGGCGCGGCGCGCAGCAGGCTGCTGCACCGGCTCGGCCTGCTGGGCGTGCCGTGGGGCCGGCCGGCCGCCGCCCGGGTGGAGAACACCGGCACGTTCCGGGAGAGCTGGCGGCTGTGCTGGGAGCCGGAGTTGGCGGTCCGGGTCGCCGAAGCGGGCGTCTGGGGCACCACGGTGGAGTCCGCGGCCACCGCCAAGGCCGAGGAGGACGCGCTCGGCTCGGCGGCGCTCGCCGACGTCACCGCGCTCGCCGAGCGGTGCCTGCTCGCCGAACTGCCCGCCGCGCTGCCCACCGTGATGCGGGTGCTGGCCGACCGGGCGGCGCTCGACGCCGACGTCGGCCACCTCGCGCGGGCGCTGCCGGCGCTGGTGCGGTCCGTGCGGTACGGGGACGTCCGCGGGACGGACGCCGCCGCGCTGCGCGAGGTCGCCGAAGGGCTCGCCACCCGGGTCTGCGTGGGCCTGCCGCCCGCCTGCACCGGTCTCGACGACGACGGCGCCGCCGAGATGCGCGGCCATCTCGACGCCGTCCACACCGCGGTCGGGCTGCTCGTCCAGCCGGCGGCGCCGTTGCGCGAGCAGTGGGCCGCGGTGCTGCGCTCGCTGGCCGGACGCGACGGCGGCACACCGGGGCCGATCCGCGGCCGGGCCGCCCGGCTGCTGCTCGACGACGGGCGGCTGGAGACCGGCGAGGCCGCCCGGCTGATGGGGCTCGCCCTGTCGCCCGGCACCGGGCCGCGCGAGGCGGCCGGCTGGATGGACGGGTTCCTGTCCGGCGGCGGCATGCTCCTGGTGCACGACGAGCGGCTGCTGGCGCTGGTCGACGACTGGCTGACCGCGGTGCCGCCGGAGGCGTTCACCGACGTGCTGCCGCTGCTGCGGCGGACGTTCGCCGAGTTCGAGTCCGGCGTGCGGCGCGGCGTCGGCGACCTGGTGCGCCGCGGGCCGTCCGCCGCCGCGGGCCCGGCGGCCGGGTCGGGCGCGGCGGCCTCCGGCTTCGGCGCCGGACTGGACGCGGCCCGCGCCGACGCCGTACTGCCCACGCTCAGGCTGCTGTTGGGCCGGCCCGAGCCCCGTGACACCCAGGAAGGAGAGCCCGCATGACGACGGGCGACAACTGCGCGGCGGCCGACGCCGGCCAGGAGCGGCTGCGGCGCTGGCGGCTGGTGCTGGGCGGCGAGGCCGACGGCACCGGCCACCGGCTCGACGGCCGGGACGCCGCGATGGACCGCACGCTCGCCGCCCTCTACGGCAGCCGGCCGGGCGGCGCGGGCCGGTTCGGCGGCGGCCGCGGCTCGACGGGCGGCGGCGGCCGGGGCGCCGGGCTCGGCGGCTCCGCGCCCCAGGTGGCGCGCTGGCTCGGCGACATCCGCAGCTACTTCCCGACCTCGGTCGTGCAGGTGATGCAGCGCGACGCGATCGACCGCCTCGGGCTGTCCGCCCTCCTGCTGGAACCGGAGATGCTGGAGGCCGTCGAGGCGGACGTCCACCTGGTCGGCACGCTGCTCTCGTTGCACCACGCGATGCCCGAGACGACCAAGGAGACCGCGCGGATCGTGGTGCGCCGGGTCGTGCGGGATCTGGAGGCGCGCATCGCCACCAGGACCCGGGCCACCCTCACCGGCGCGCTGGACCGCTCGGCCCGCGTCACCCGGCCGCGCCACCGCGACATCGACTGGGACCGCACGATACGGGCCAACCTGAAGAACTACCTGCCCGAGTACCGCACGGTGGTGCCCGAGCGGCTGATCGGCTACGGCCGGGCCGCGCAGACCGTCAAGAAGGACGTGGTGCTCTGCGTCGACCAGTCCGGTTCGATGGCCTCCTCGGTCGTCTACGCGTCGGTGTTCGGCGCGGTGCTGGCCTCGATGCGGTCCATCGCGACCCGGCTGGTGGTCTTCGACACCGCCGTCGTGGATCTCACCGACCAGCTCGACGACCCGGTCGACGTGCTGTTCGGCACCCAGCTCGGCGGCGGCACGGACATCAACCGGGCGCTGGCGTACTGCCAGTCGCTGATCACCCGGCCCAGCGAGACGATCGTCGTGCTCATCAGCGACCTCTACGAGGGCGGCATACGTGACGAGATGCTCAAGCGGGTCGCGGCGATGAAGGCGTCCGGCACGCAGTTCGTCGCGCTGCTCGCGCTCTCCGACGAGGGCGCGCCCAGCTACGACCGCGCGCACGCGGCGGCGCTGGCCGCGCTGGGCGCCCCGGCGTTCGCCTGCACGCCCGACCTGTTCCCCGAGGTGATGGCGGCGGCCATCGAGAAGCGCCCGCTGCCGGTGCCCGAGACGGCATAGCGGACATGACGCCGTATCAGTGAACAGAGGGGAGAGCGGGGTTGCGCGTACCCCAGGAGGGCGTGCGAGGATCGAGCCGTCACCCGGAACGTGTCCCATCCGTACGGGAAGGTCCCCCCTCTTGCTGCCTGCCGCCTCTGCCCCCGTGGCGAATCCCGTGCCTGCGCGCACGTCGTTCGCCGGGCGCGCGCTGCAGGTCATGCTGCTCCTCGGGGGATTCCTGGTGCTCGCCCTCATCCTCAGTGCCCAGGCGCACGCGGACGCACCGGACAGCCGGTCCGCGACGTCCGCGACCGCTCAACACCCGGCGTTGGTCGTGTCGTTGGAGCGGGGCGCCGAGCACAGTGTGCGGGCGGGCAAGGCGCAAGCCGACCGGAGTGTCGACGACGCGGTGGCGGCGGCCACCGCGAGCGATCCCGAGCAGCCGGCCATCGGCCTGGTCGGTACCGTTCACGACATCACCCACCAGATGACCACTCCCGTGACCCAGGTGATCGGCACCATCGGCGCCGGTCACGGCGGTTCCGTGCACGGGACCGGTGGACGGCGCGGTTCCGCACCGCGGAACCCCGGCCGTCCCGGCGGCGTGTGGTTCTCCTTCGACGCGCGTGCGACCGGGTCTCCGGCCGGCGCGTTCGCGGGCCACCACGCACGGACCGGACACGGCGACCTCGTGACGCCCTCGCGGGCCCCGGGCCAACTCCCGCTGTCCGCGCAGTACAACGAGCACCCCGTCGAGAGCGACGGCGGCGCTCATCACACCGGTGGCGCGTACGCCGCGGTTCCCGCGGCCGGTGCGCGAGCCCACCTGAGCGCGGCGGCCCTGCCGTCCGCGCACGGTTCGGCGCCGCTGCGGCGGACGTCGGACGTCTCCGTAAATCCCGACTAGGCGGTTTCGGGCTCAGCCCGGCCGGCCTTCGTCGTCCCCGCTCACCGGTCATCCCCCTCCCGGCTCCCGCCGGGCGATACGCCGACCTGCGCGTCGGCGGACCGCCCCGCGCGCCGTGATCCGACCGGGTCCGGACGTCCGGTTGCCCAGGGCTGAGCCTCCCGCCCGTCACCCCGCGCGGTCCTTCGCGCGCACCGGTCCGTCCGATTCCACCGACGGAACGTCAACTCACCCCTTTGACAAGGCCGTCAGGCCACAAGGAGACCACCGCATGCGTTCCACCCTCCGTCGTTCCGTTGTCGTCGCAGCCTTAGCCGGCGGCATCCTGGCCCTGGGCACCGCCGCCGACGCGGCCACCCCCTCGGTCCCGGGCGGCGACCAGGTCGGCACCGTCACGGGCACCGTGAACGGCGTCGTCCACACCGTGACCGGCTCGCTGACCGGCGCGAACGCACCCGGCCGCGCCGGCGCCACGACCGGCACCGTGACGACCACCGCCACCCGCGTCGCCGGCACGGTCCGCGACGCGGCCGGCGCCGTCCACCGGCTGGCCGGCGCGGGCCGGACCGAGCACCCGGAGCACCGGACCGCCGGCGCCCTCGGCAGGGTGACCCGCACTGCCGGGACGCTGCCCGGCGCGGGCGCCGCCGGCCTCCCGGCCCTCCCGTCGCTGCCGATCGTGCTGCCCGGCGAGCCGACCCTGCCGGGCCTCCCCACGCTGCCGGGTCTCCCGACGCTTCCGGGTGTTCCCACGCTGCCCGGTGTCCCGACGCTTCCGGGCGTTCCGACGCTGCCCGGCCTGCCGTGCCTGCCTTCGGCGCCGACGCTGCCCGGGGTCTCCGTCGTGGTGGTCCAGGTGACGTCGGTCACGGCCGTGGTGAAGGCCACCGCCTGGCACGGCGCCCGGCACCTGACGGCGGTCGGCCTGCGGGCGGGCGCCGCCGTGCGGCACTCGGTCACCGTCGTGCGCGGCGGGCTGCCGGTCCTCCCCGTGGCCCCCGTGGTCCCCGCCGTCTGAGCGGTGATCCACCTGGCCGTCGGGTAGGACGGCCACCTTGAACGGCCGGGCGGCCCGGACGCGTATACCCCCGACGCGTCCGTGGCCGCCCGGCTGCTTTCCGCCCTCCGGGCCGTCACCCGTACGGGGTGCCTGTGACCGTTCTCACCGCCCGCGTGTGACCTGGAATTTAGACCGCCGCTACGGGCAGGGATAACCTGCGATGCGGACATGCCGCGTATCTGGCCGACGTGTGCGCCCTCAATTCGATCGCGTCGTCACGCTGCCCGCCACGGCACGCCCACGCAGACAACAAACCGCGATCACCAGACTGCGATTCCACAGAAGCAAAGGGACGGACGCGCGTGGACCTGTTCGAGTACCAAGCGAGGGATCTCTTCGCCAAGCACGGCGTGCCCGTGCTCGACGGTGAAGTGATCGACACCCCTGAGGCCGCGCGCGAGGTGACCGAGCGTCTCGGTGGCCGCGCGGTCGTCAAGGCGCAGGTCAAGGCCGGTGGCCGCGGCAAGGCCGGTGGCGTCAAGCTGGCAGCCGACCCGGCGGACGCGGTCGAGAAGGCCGGCCAGATCCTGGGCATGGACATCAAGGGCCACACGGTCCACAAGGTGATGCTCGCCCAGACCGCGGACATCGCGGACGAGTACTACGTCTCCTTCCTGCTCGACCGCACCAACCGCACCTTCCTCGCCATGGCCTCCGTCGAGGGCGGCATGGAGATCGAGGAGGTCGCCGTCAAGCACCCCGAGGCGCTCGCCAAGATCGCGGTGGACGCGAACGAGGGCGTCACCGAGGCGAAGGCCCGCGAGATCGTCCAGGCCGCGAACTTCCCGGCCGAGCTGCACGACCAGCTGGTCGAGGTGCTGCAGAAGCTGTGGGTCGTCTTCGTCGAGGAGGACGCCCTGCTCGTCGAGGTCAACCCGCTGATCAAGTCCGGTGACGGCCGGATCATCGCGCTCGACGGCAAGGTCTCGCTGGACGAGAACGCCGCCTTCCGGCAGCCGGAGCACGAGGCGCTGGAGGACAAGGCCGCCGCGAACCCGCTGGAGGCCGCGGCCAAGGCCAAGAACCTCAACTACGTCAAGCTCGACGGCCAGGTCGGCATCATCGGCAACGGCGCGGGCCTGGTCATGAGCACCCTGGACGTCGTCGCGTACGCCGGTGAGAACCACGGCGGCGTGAAGCCGGCCAACTTCCTGGACATCGGCGGCGGCGCCTCCGCCGAGGTGATGGCCAACGGTCTGGAGATCATCCTCGGCGACCCGGACGTCAAGTCCGTCTTCGTCAACGTCTTCGGCGGCATCACCGCGTGCGACGCGGTCGCCAACGGCATCGTCCAGGCGCTGGAGCTGCTGAAGTCCAAGGGCGAGGACGTCACCAAGCCGCTGGTCGTGCGGCTCGACGGCAACAACGCCGAGCTGGGCCGCAAGATCCTCAGCGACGCCAACCACCCGCTCGTCGAGCGGGTGGACACCATGGACGGCGCCGCCGAGCGGGCCGCCGAGCTGGCTGCGAAGTAAGGGACGAGGACCACAGACACCATGGCTATCTTCCTCACCAAGGACAGCAAGGTCATCGTCCAGGGCATGACCGGCGCCACCGGCATGAAGCACACCAAGCTCATGCTCGCCGACGGCACCAACGTCGTGGGCGGCGTCAACCCGCGCAAGGCCGGCACCACCGTCGACTTCGACGGCACCGAGGTCCCGGTCTTCGGCTCGGTCGCCGAGGCGATGGAGAAGACCGGCGCCGACGTGTCCGTCATCTTCGTGCCGGAGAAGTTCACCAAGGACGCGGTGGTCGAGGCGATCGACGCCGAGATCCCGCTCGCCGTCGTCATCACCGAGGGCATCGCGGTGCACGACAGCGCCTCCTTCTGGGCGCACGCGCAGGCCAAGGGCAACAAGACCCGCATCGTCGGCCCCAACTGCCCCGGCCTGATCACCCCCGGCCAGTCCAACGTCGGCATCATCCCGGGCGACATCACCAAGGCCGGCCGCATCGGCCTGGTCTCCAAGTCCGGCACGCTGACGTACCAGATGATGTACGAGCTGCGCGACATCGGCTTCTCGTCCGCGGTCGGCATCGGCGGCGACCCGGTCATCGGCACCACACACATCGACTGCCTCAAGGCGTTCCAGGACGACCCCGACACCGACCTGATCGTCATGATCGGCGAGATCGGCGGCGACGCCGAGGAGCGGGCCGCGGCCTTCATCAAGGAGAACGTGACCAAGCCGGTCGTCGGCTACGTCGCGGGCTTCACCGCCCCCGAGGGCAAGACTATGGGCCACGCTGGCGCGATCGTGTCCGGCTCGTCCGGCACCGCGCAGGCCAAGAAGGAGGCCCTGGAGGCCGCCGGCGTCAAGGTCGGCAAGACGCCGTCCGAGACCGCCCGCCTCGCGCGCGCCGCGCTGGGCGCCTGACCCACCGGGCTCGACGGGCGTGGGCCCGTCCCCTCCACCGTGAGGGGACGGGCCCACGCCCGTTCGCGTTCCGCCGCGCGCCGGCCGGCGACACGACGACAATCCCCTGATACGACGTCAGAACATCACGTATTGGCACCATAGGTCGATGTGACGCACATCACCGACCATGCCGCACCGGCGCCGGCGCGCGACCAGACGGCCCGGCGTTCGCCCGAGGTCTTCGGCGCGATGCTGGGCGGGGTGGTGGCCGCCAGCCTGGGCTTCGGGGTCCTCGCCGTGCTGGTGCTCTTCTTGTGGATCACCTCGCCGGTCCCGGACGCCGGTCCCGACTCGGCGCTGCGCACCGCGGCCGCGCTGTGGCTGCTGGCGCACGGCGCCGACCTGGTGCGCACCGACGCGCTCAGCGGCACGCCGGTCCCGGTCGGCGTCACGCCGCTGCTGATGTCGGCACTGCCCGCCTGGCTGGTCTACCGCGCGGCGGTGCACGCGTTCGCCCCCGACGAGGAGGCCGCCGCCGAGGACGGCACCCGGGTCAGGGCGCTGGGCGCGCTCGGCACGGTCGGCTGGCTGCTCGCCGGCTACCTGCTCGTCGCGGTGGGCGTGCTGGCCTACGCGCGGCACGGCGCGCTGCGCTGCGGCCCGGTCTCCGCGCTGCTCAACGTGCCGCTGGTCGCGGTGCTGGCGGCGGTCGGCGGGGCCGGGAGCGCGGGCGGCTGGCACGCGCTGCGGCCCTCCGGCATGGTCCGCCGTACCCTGACCCGGCTCGCCCTTCCGTACGGGGGCGTGGCGGTGGCCTGCCGGGCGGCGGTGTTCGGGCTGGCGGTGCTGGTCGCCGGCGGCGCGCTGCTCACCTGCGGCGCGCTGGTCTGGCACGCGGGCGCCGCGCTGCACGCGTTCACCGGTATGACCACCTCGTTGTCCGGCCGGTTCGCGCTGCTGCTGCTCACGCTGGCGCTGCTGCCGAACGCCGCCGTGTGGGCGGGGGCGTACGCGCTCGGCACCGGTTTCGTGGTGGGCGTCGGCTCGGCCGTCAGCCCGCGGGGCGTGCACGGCTACCCGCCCGTGCTGCCGCGCTTTCCGCTGATGGCGGCGCTGCCGGGCCCGACGGGCAGTGGTCCGGTCTCCCCGCTGCACTGGCTGGTGGTGGTCGTCCCGCTGGCGGCCGGGGTGGCGTTCGCCGTCCGGGTGACCGGGGAGGCGGTGGTCCGCGGCTGGAGTGCGACGCGCACCGCCTCGGTGACCCTGCTGGGCTGCCTGGCGTTCGGCGTCGTGGTCGCGGTGGCCGCGGCGCTGTCCGGCGGGCCGCTCGGGGTGGGCGCCCTGGCGGCGTTCGGGCCGAACGGGCCGCGCGCCGGGGCGGCCGCGGTGGGCTGGGCCGCGCTGGCCGGGCTCCCGGTGACGCAGGTCGGGCGCTGGTGGGGACTGCGCGAGCCGAAGCTGCCGCCCGCCCCGGCGGAGCAGGCCGAGGCCCCGGCCGCCGACCCCGGCCCGGTCCGGCCGCGGCCCGGCCAGCCCGTTCAGCCCGCCGGGAGCGCCCAGCCGGCGGCAGTCCGGTCGCAGACGGCGGCGCCGTCCGCATCCGTGCGGTCCGCGACGGGTCAGTCCTGACCGGCGAAGCTGTGCCGCAGCATCGGCGGCAGCAACTGGCTGCACGACTGGCGGGCCGGCTGCGTCAGCGCGTCGTTGACGCAGTCGTAGTAGCCCTTGTACGCGATCTGGAACGAGAAGGTCGCCACCACGATGACCAGCGCCAGCCCCGCCGCGATCGTCCCGCACAACGCGGCGGTGAACTGCGGCTTGTTCTGCCCGCCGTACGGGGACGCGCCGGCCGGACCGGGACGCATCGGACCCGCTCCGGGCCGCGACGCGGATCCGGCGTTCGACTGCCACGCCGACAGCGGGTCGGGACGCTCGCCGGCCTGCTCCGGGAGCTTCGCCTTGCCCCGCAGCGCGCTGATGCCCCAGTACATGGCCAACGCGCCGAGCAGCAGCGCAACTTCGGGCAGTCCGAACAGCCCGAAGAACAGCGCCCACATGCCGGACAGCAGCGAGTAGCGGGCCCGGCGCTGCACCGGATCGGTGAAGTCGAACCGCGGTCCGACCCCCTGCGGCCCGCCCTGGCCCTGGGGCCCGCCCTGGCCGGCCGGCGGGCGCCCGGGACCGTGGCCGGGCGGCAGTATCCCGCCGGGTCCCGGACCGAACGGGCCCGGCTCCCGGGAACCGCCGTTGTGCGGCGCGGGCTGCCGGCTGCTCCAGCGCTCGCCGGAGGGCCGCTCGCCGCCGCCCTCGTCCCGCCGGTCGCCGTCGTCGGCCGGCTCCTGGCCGTCCCGGACCACCGGGTGGCGCGGCTGCCACGGCTGGGCCGGCGCGCCCTTCGGCGGCGGCGCGAACGGATTGTCGTCCTGGGGGCGGGATCCCTGCGGACCGCCCGACCGGTCGTCGGCGGGTGACGGCGCCTGCCGCTCGCGCAGCGCGGTGACCGCGGTGGGGACGCCTCCCACGCCGCGGATGATGATGATGCGGCTGCTCATGGTTGGTTGCGCCATCCCTTTGCCATCTGCTCCCGATCGTGGGCTTGCGATTCTCTCGTAGTGACGCTACCGGTCGGCGCCCTCACGGCGCCCGCGGGGGCCGCGGCGCCGTGCCGGTATCGTGGCAGGCGGCCGACGATTCATAGGGTTACCCGTATCGAGTGATCCTCACGATTCGTATGACCACACAAACACGTATTCCCCCGACTCCCGGTCCCACCGCACCGGATCCCCCGACGCACGGTCCCACGAGAAGGAAACCCGCCGTGGCCTCCGCCGCCTCCCGCCCGCCCGGTACGCCGCCCGCCCGGCTCGTCGTCCTCGTCTCCGGTTCCGGTACGAACCTCCAAGCGCTGCTGGACGCCATCGCCGACGACCCGGAGGGCTACGGCGCCCGCGTCGTGGCCGTCGGCGCCGACCGGAAGGACATCGCGGGCCTGGAGCGCGCCAAGGCCGCCGGCCTGCCCACCTTCGTCTGCCGGGTCGCGGACCACGACAGCCGGGACGCCTGGGACGCGGCGCTCACCGAGGCGGTCGCCGCGCACCGGCCCGACCTGGTGGTCTCCGCCGGGTTCATGAAGATCCTCGGCGCCCGGTTCCTGGCCGGCTTCGGCGGCCGCGTCGTCAACACCCATCCGGCACTTCTGCCCAGTTTTCCCGGCGCCCACGGCGTGCGCGACACGCTCGCCTACGGAGCCCGGGTCTCCGGCTGCACCGTCCACTTCGTCGACGACGGCGTCGACACCGGTCCGATCATCGCCCAGGGCGTGGTCGAGGTCCGGGACGAGGACGACGAATCGGCGCTCCACGAGCGCATCAAGGAAGTCGAGCGACGGCTGCTCGTCGAGGTCGTGGGCCGACTCGCCCGCGACGGTTACCGCATCGAGGGAAGAAGGGTCATCCTCCCGTGAGTACCGAAGCCACCCCGTCCACACGGCGTCCGATCCGCCGGGCGCTGGTCAGCGTCTACGACAAGACCGGTCTTGAGGAGCTGGCCCGCGGGCTGCACGCGGCCGGTGTGGAGCTGGTCTCGACCGGTTCGACCGCCGCGCGGATCGCCGCCGCCGGGGTCCCGGTCACCCCGGTCCAGGAGGTCACCGGCTTCCCGGAGTGCCTGGACGGCCGGGTCAAGACTCTGCACCCCAGGATCCACGCCGGCGTCCTGGCCGACCTGCGCCTCGACGCGCACCGCGAGCAGCTCACCGAACTGGGCGTCGAGCCCTTCGAACTGGTCGTCGTCAACCTCTACCCGTTCCGGGAGACCGTCGCCTCGGGCGCGTCCGCCGACGCGTGCGTCGAGCAGATCGACATCGGCGGCCCCTCGATGGTCCGCGCCGCCGCCAAGAACCACCCCTCGGTCGCCGTGGTCGTCAACCCGGACCGCTACCAGGACGTGCTCGCCGCGCTCCCGGACGGCTTCGACCTGCCGGCCCGCAAGCGGCTGGCCGCAGAAGCGTTCCAGCACACCGCCGCCTACGACGTCGCGGTGGCCGGCTGGTTCACCGAGGTCTACGCCCCCGAGCCGGACGCCTCCCCGCTGCCGGAGTTCGTCGGCGCCGCCTACCAGCGCTCCCACGTGCTGCGCTACGGCGAGAACCCGCACCAGGGCGCCGCGCTCTACACCGACGGCCGGCCCGGCGGCCTGGCCAACGCCGAGCAGCTGCACGGCAAGGAGATGTCCTTCAACAACTACGTGGACACCGAGGCCGCCCGCCGCGCCGCCCACGACCAGGACGAGCCCTGCGTCGCCGTCATCAAGCACGCCAACCCCTGCGGCATCGCGATCGGCGCCGACGTCGCCGAGGCGCACCGCAAGGCGCACGCCTGCGACCCGCTCTCCGCGTTCGGCGGCGTCATCGCCGTCAACCGGCCGGTGACCGTCGCCCTCGCCGAGCAGGTCGCCGAGATCTTCACCGAGGTCATCGCCGCGCCCGACTACGAGGACGGCGCGCTGGAGGTGCTGGCCCGCAAGAAGAACATCCGCGTGCTGCGCGTCGACGGCACCCCGGCCCAGCCCGCCGACCTCAAGCAGATCTCCGGCGGCGCGGTCGTCCAGCAGACCGACGTCTTCCAGTCCGACGGCGACGACCCGGCCAACTGGACGCTGGCCACCGGCGAACCGCTCTCCGCCGCCGAACTGCGGGAACTCGCCTTCGCCTGGCGTGCCTGCCGCGCCGTGAAGTCCAACGCGATCCTGCTCACCAAGGACGGCGCCACCGTCGGCGTCGGCATGGGCCAGGTCAACCGGGTCGACTCGGCCAAGCTCGCCGTCCAGCGGGCCGGCGCCGACCGCGCGGCCGGCTCCTACGCCGCCTCCGACGCGTTCTTCCCCTTCCCCGACGGCCTCGAAGTGCTGGCCGAGGCCGGCGTCAAGGCCGTGGCCCAGCCCGGCGGCTCGGTCCGCGACGAACTCGTCCTGGAGGCGGCCAAGGCCGCCGGTATGACGATGTACTTCACCGGGACCCGGCACTTCTTCCACTGAACGCCGCCGCCGCTGGAACGGTGTCGTCGGACGGCCCTGCCGCAGGCGGCCGTCGAAGGACCCGGTTCGCTCAGGGAGCCGTCCGCGCGCCGCGGGCGGCTCCTTCGGCGTCCGGGGTCAGGCGATGGAGATGACCGGGTGCCGCGCGGGGTCGATCCACCGCAGGATCGCGGTCAGCGTCTCCGGCGGTACGGCCACGCAGCCGGCGGTCGGGCCCTTGGCCGGGCCGAGGTCGTGCAGGAAGATCCCGGCGCCGCGGCCTCTGACCGCCGGGTGCACGTTGAAGTCGACGACCAGCGCGTTGTGGTACTGCACCGGGTAGTCGATCAGGTGTTCACTGCCGTGGTCACCCGATTCGGTGAGCGGGAAACCGCCCTGCGAGGCAGCCGCGCAACTGGTTGTAGTACCGCGAGTCCGGGTCCTCCACCCACCAGTCGTCCGCGGTCACCTGGCGGTACGGCAGCGCGGTCCCCGGATCGGCGCCGACCCCGAACGCCCGGGTGAGCGGATACGTGCCGCTCGGCGTGGTCGACGTGCCCTGCTCGCGGCTGCCTCCGTCGACGACCCCGTTCGCGCCGACCCGCGCCCGCGTGGTCGTGAACGCCACCGTCCACCGGTTCCCCGACCGCTGCCACGCGCTCACGGTCGCGTACGACCCCTCGGCCCGCACATCGACGACCTGCGCGGTCTCGGGACCGACGGCCTCCGGTCCGGCCACCGGCGCGGTCCCGGCTGACCCGGCCGGCGGGAACGGCACCGCGAGGGCGGCGACAGCCGTCAGCCAGGTGCGCGTCGCACGACGCGATCGGGTGAACGGGATGGCAGCCGGGCGGACCGGCCCAGGCGGCATGCGCCGGGCGGACGCCTGCGGGGCGGCGGGCCGCGCGGCGGCGGATCGCGTCGGCATGGGCTGCGTCGGAGAGGGCGGCATCGTGGCGGCGGCGTCCTGCGGGAGAGGCGTGGGTCTTCGCCGTGATGCTGCCAGGCGTCCGGCGCCGCGGGGAGGACCGGGACGCGCGTGTCGGACGGGTCGGCCCGGTCGGCGCAGTGGGCGGGCCGGGGGCGGGCGAGCCGCGGTGACGGGGCCGGGGGCGGACGGGCCGTGGTGACGGGGCCGGGGCGACGAGAGCATGGCCGGCCGAGCCCAGGCGGCACGGTTCGCGGCGGCGGGTGGCCGGGGCGAACGGGGGCGGTCTTCGCCGTGCCGGGACCTGACGCGGTCCGGCACGGCCGACCGGGTGCGTCAGCGCTGGCGGTTGAACCAGGCGCTGGAGTCGCTCTGCAGCATCGCCGCGAGCAGGAAGCCGCCGATGGCGAACGCGATGATCGCGCTGACCACGCCGACGCCCGCGCCGCGCGTGATGTCACCGATGCCGCCCAGGATCATCAGGCACGCGTAGACGATCGTGCCGACGCGCACCCCGCCCGCGCCCTTGGAGAACCGGACGCCCAGCACGATCCCGATCGCCGCGAGCACCAGGACGAACAGCGCGATGGCGATCAGCGCCCCGCCCGTGCCGGAGTCGGTGCCGTCGTTGGACACCGCCGCGCCGCCGAGGAGCATGAACAGCCCGACGATGATCTGCAGGCCGGCGAGGACGAACAGGATGACGCGCGCGGCCTTCACCATGCCGGGCATCTGCTGCTCCATGCCGACCGGGTAGCCGGGCTGTCCCGGGTAGGACGGGTAGCCGCCGGCGCCGTAGCCGTAGGGGGACTGCTGCGGCTGCTGCTGGGGCGGGTAGCCGTACTGCGGCTGCTGCTGCGGCGGTTGCTGGGGCTGCTGCGGTTGCTGCGGTTGGCCGTAAGGGTTCTGCGGGCCCGGAGGATAGCTCATGAGGCGTTCTCTCTGTCTCGGATGTGAGCGGTTGGGTGGAGCCTGGGACCGGACCCCGTGCCGTTCGGACCGGGGCCGGATCCGTTGTCGTACGCGTTACTTCTTGATGACCACGGTTCCCGCGGCCCGGTCGTGCCAGCCCTGCAGCTTGCCCGAGTCGTCGAAGAACGGCGACAGATATACGAGGGCCGTGCCGATGTAGCAGAGGAAGGCGCCGACGATCGGGATGATGTAGCGGACGAATCCCGAACCCAGCCCGGGGATCTGGCCGTTCCGCTCCTTGACCACCTTCAGGCCGAGCGCCATCTTGCCCAGCGTCGCGCCGAGGAACGCGATCAGCAGCCACTCGTAGAGCAGGGCGAACGCCGACAGCGCGACGACGAAGGTGAAGAACGCCGCGACGATCCCCGAGCCCGGCGTGGCACTGCCGTTCTTGATGCCCAGCGACCCGGCCAGCCCGGCCATGAAGGCGATGAAGACCACCAGGCCGTTGACGAACAGGTCCAGCAGCCGCGCCAGGAAGCGCTGTCCCATCGTGGCGAGCTGGACGGTGCCCAGGTACGGGATGTTGATGTACCCGTTGTTCGCCTGGACGGTGCCCGGCGCCTGCGGAGCGTAGCCGTACGGCGCCCCGCCCGGGTCGTACGCCTCCTGCGGATACCCGTACTGTGGCTGGGTCGGCTGTTGCTGCTGCGGGTAGCCGTACTGCGGCTGGCCCTGCTGCGGATACCCGTATTGGGGCTGTTGACCGTACGGGTCTTGGGGACCGGGCGGGTAACTCACTATCTGCAGTCCTTTGGGCCATTGCACGTAAATTGGGACGAGCTGGACATAAAGAGATCCAGGACATCGCAACCGCCCCCGCACCCCCGTGGCCCAGCCGTCCCTATCGTCCTGGTAGCACATGTGTGATGTCCAGATAACTCCCCGGACCGACGCAGATTCGGCACTTTCCGCGCGCTACGTGCCGCGCGGCGGCGGCCTGATTGGTTGATCCCCGGGGGTATCCGCGAGTATGGAGTCATGACCGCGCAGATTCTCGACGGCAAGGCCACGGCCGCCGCGATCAAGTCAGAACTCGCCGTGCGGGTCGAGGCTCTCAAGGCCGCCGGCGTCACGCCCGGACTCGGCACCGTCCTGGTCGGCGACGACCCGGGCAGCCACATCTACGTCGCAGGCAAACACCGCGACTGCGCCCAGGTGGGCATCGCCTCCATCCAGCGCGAGCTGCCAGGCGACGCCTCGCAGGAGCAGATCGAGGACATCGTCCGCGAACTCAACGACGACCCCACCTGCACCGGCTACATCGTCCAACTCCCGCTCCCCGCAGGCATCGACGCCAACCGGGTCCTGGAGCTGATGGACCCCGACAAGGACGCCGACGGCCTGCATCCGATGAGCCTCGGCCGCCTCGTCCTCGGCCAGACCGGCCCCCTGCCGTGCACCCCCAACGGCATCGTCGAACTGCTGCGCCGCCACTCCGTGCGGATCAACGGCGCCAACGTCGCCGTCGTCGGCCGCGGCATCACCGTCGGCCGCTCGATCGGCCTGCTGCTGACCCGGCGCTCCGAGAACGCCACCGTCACCCTCTGCCACACCGGCACCCGCGACCTGTCCGCCGTGCTGCGGCAGGCCGACATCGTGGTGGCCGCCGCGGGCGTGCCGCACCTGGTCAAGCCCGAGGACGTCAAGCCCGGCGCGGCCGTGCTCGACGTCGGCGTCAGCCGGGACGAGGAGGGCCGCATCGTCGGCGACGTGCACCCGGGCGTGCGGGAGGTGGCGAGCTGGATCTCGCCGAACCCGGGCGGCGTCGGTCCGATGACCCGCGCCCTGCTCCTGCAGAACGTCGTGGAGGCGGCCGAGCGCAAGGTCGCGGGTCATGTCGGCTGACTCCGCGGGCGACAAGCGCCGCATCGACCAGACCACCACCGACACCGCCACGCCGGAGGGCGGTGGCCGGGCCGCCGGTCCCGAACTCCCGGCTCCCGCGCGTCAGTGGCCCCTGCTCGCCGTCGTCATAGGCGTCGGCCTCGGTCTCGCGATCACCGCCGCCGGCGGCTTCCGGGTCGGCCTGATCATGGTCGGCGCCTCCCTGCTGCTGGGAGCGGTGCTGCGCTGGCTGCTCCCCGAGGTCGGCATGCTCGCGGTGCGCAGCCGCTTCACCGACCTGATCACCTACGCGGTCCCCGGCGCGGTCATCGTCGTGCTCACGTTGATAGCGCAGCCGAACCCGATCCTGCACCTGCCGTTCCTCGACCACATCATGCGGTTCGCCGTCCGCCGTTGACGGTTCCCCGCCGGGGGCGGGGCGGGGCGGCGCCGAACGGTGTGCGCGGCGGTGTGGTGCCGTGCGGCGGCTGGGTGCGGTGTCCGTCCCGGTCCGGGCGGGCGCCGGCCCGGGTGACCGTCGGTTCACGGACATCTTCGGCGGTCGGACCGGGCCGAGAGGAACCCGGTCACCGCTGCTTCCCCTTTGATGGCCCGCTTCTTCCCGCCGGGGAGGCGGGCCTCGTCCTTGGCTGGATTCAGGCCACCCGGATTTCTCCTGAGCGTTCGTCTGACCAGTGGCGCGTCGCCATGGGTAGTCATACGACGACAACGAGGAACATGGCGAAGTCCGGGGGACGTAATGGAACGCTGTGAGAGGTCGCGGCAGGCGTCGGGCGGGACGCCGTCCGACATACCACCGCTCCTCTGGAAGCCGCTCGACGCGGGCGACTCGTCGGCGACCCGGCCGGTCTTCTCGGTCTCCCGGGCGGAGCAGGACCCGGTGATCGCCGAGCGGCGCAGCCGTCGCCGCCGCGCCGTGATCGCCGGGCTCATCGCCACGGTGCTGCTCGGCGGGGGAGTGATCGGCGCCCTGCATCACGCGCCCGCCCAGCCGCACACCGTCCAGCGGCAGGCCGGCGTCAAGCAGTGAACTCGCCTGCCCGCCGGGGCACTTGACGCGATCGGTCGCGGGCGGCGCCCGGAGCGGCCGAGGTGTGCGCCGCCGGAGCGGCGGTGGGCAACGGTGCGTCAACGTCCGAGCGGGCGGCAACCCGGTCGTCAGGGCGGCTGCCGCCGGGCCGCCCGGGGGCTTTCGCGCATGGCTCAAGTGGGGCGTACCACACGCCTTCCATGCCTGTCGGACGCCCGTGGTCCGATAGCCTGACGGCGGTTCTCTCGGCGTCGAGAGATGAGGTCGCGGGAGCCTGAAGGGCCCAACCAGGGGCCGGGGACGCCCACCGTCCCGCGATCGGGGGCTATCCCCCCGTATACACAGCGCAGGAGATCGCAATGACCCGCACTCCCGTCAACGTCACCGTCACCGGTGCGGCCGGCAACATCGGCTACGCCCTGCTCTTCCGTATCGCTTCCGGGCACCTGCTCGGCGCGGACGTCCCGGTGAAGTTGCGTCTGCTGGAGATCACCCCGGCTCTGAAGGCCGCCGAGGGCACCGCCATGGAGCTGGACGACTGCGCCTTCCCGTTGCTGCGCGGCATCGACATCTCCGACGACCCGAACGTGGCCTTCGACGGCACCAACATCGCCCTGCTGGTAGGCGCCCGGCCGCGTACCAAGGGCATGGAGCGCGGTGACCTCCTCGAGGCCAACGGCGGGATCTTCGCCCCCCAGGGCAAGGCGATCAACGCCCACGCGGCCGACGACGTCAAGGTCCTGGTGGTCGGCAACCCGGCCAACACCAACGCGCTGATCGCCCAGGCCGCCGCCCCCGACGTGCCCGCCGAGCGCTTCACCGCGATGACCCGCCTCGACCACAACCGCGCCAAGAGCCAGCTCGCCCAGAAGCTCGGCGCCGGTGTCGAGGACATCAAGAAGCTGACGATCTGGGGCAACCACTCCGCCACCCAGTACCCGGACATCTTCCACGCCGAGGTCGCCGGCCGTAACGCCGCCGAGGCCCTCAACGACGAGAAGTGGCTGGCCGAGGAGTTCATCCCCACCGTCGCCAAGCGCGGTGCCGCCATCATCGAGGCCCGCGGCGCCTCCTCCGCGGCCTCCGCCGCCAACGCCGCCATCGACCACGTCCACACCTGGGTCAACGGCACGGCGGACGGCGACTGGACCTCGATGGGCATCGTCTCCGACGGCTCCTACGGCGTCCCGGCGGGTCTCATCTCCTCCTTCCCGGTCACCACCAAGGACGGCTCGTTCGAGATCGTCCAGGGTCTGGAGATCAACGAGTTCTCCCGTGCTCGCATTGATTCTTCTGTCAAGGAGCTTGAGGAAGAGCGCGAGGCGGTCCGCGCCCTCGGCCTCATCTGATCGTCGAGGAGCAGGACTTCAGAATAGCCGCGTATCGGACAGCCCGTTGGGTTGTCCACAGGCGAATCGGCCCGCCGCCGGGTTATCCACAGCCCGGCGGCGGGCCCTTGCCATTTCCGGGCACGGAGAGTCAGCATTCCCCGAGTACCGCGCACAGCCGTTCCAGCGCACCGGAGAAGGCATGTTCCGGCGGGCTGCCGAAGCCGACCACCAGGGCGGATCCGGCACCCGGGCGCACGGAGCCGTAGAACGCCGTGCCCGTCAGGCCGAGACCCAGCCCGGCGGCGCGACGCACCACCTCGGCCTCCGACGGCGCGCCCGGGGGGAGTTCGACGACCGCGTGCAGCCCCGCCGCTATCCCGGACACCCGCACCCGAGGCGCTTCGGCGGCCAGCGCGGCCACCAGACGATCACGCCTGCGCCGGTAGTGCAGGCGCATGCGACGTACGTGCCGGTCGTACGCGCCGGAGTCGATGAACTCCGCGAGCGTCAACTGGTCGAGAACGGGGGAGTGATGATCCGCCAGACGCTTCTGCAGCACGAGGGGTTCCAGCAGCCGCTCCGGGACCACGGCCCACGCCAGGCGCAACCCGGGCATGAGGCTCTTGCTCGCGGTCCCGGCGTAGACCACGCACGACGGGTCGAGCCCCTGCAGCGCGCCCACCGGCTGCCGGTCGTAGCGGAACTCGCCGTCGTAGTCGTCCTCGACGAGCACGCCGCCGGTCCGCCGCGCCCAGGCCACCGCGGCCGTGCGGCGCTGCGGCGACAGCGATACTCCGGACGGGTACTGGTGCGACGGCGTGAGCAGCGCGGCGTCCGCTCCCACCCCGTCCAACTCGTCGACGCTGGCGCCGGAGCCGTCCACCGGGATCTCGCACGTCTCCAGCCCGTTCGCCCGCAGCACGGCGCGTGTGTCGGGGAAGCCCACCGACTCGACGGCGATCCGCCGGCCGCCGCCATCGGCCAGCACCCGGGCCAGCACCCCGGTCACCTGCACGAACCCGGTGCACACCACCACCAGTTCGGCGTTGGTCCGCACCCCGCGCGCCCGCGCCAGGTATCCGGCCAGCGCCTCCCGCAACTCCGGCCGACCGCGCGGATCGGTGTAGCCGAACGCCTCGTGCGGCGCCCGGTTCACCGCGGTCCGGGCGGCGGCGAGCCAGGCGGACCGCGGGAACGACGACAGGTCGGGCGAGCCGGGCCGCAGGTCGTAGGGCAGGCGCGGTCCGTCCGCCTCGGTCTCCGCGAGCCCCGAGCCGGCCGCGGTGGCGGTGGCCGCACCACCGGCCCGTGTCGTGCGGCCGTCCGCCGCCGCGGCCTGGTCCGCGACCCGCGTGCCCGACCCCTGCCGTGCCGTCAGCCAGCCCTCGGCCACCAACTGCCCGTAGGCGTCGGCCACGGTGTTGCGGGCGATGCCCAGGTCCTTCGCCAATGTCCGCGAGGACGGCAGCCGGATCCCGGCCGGCAGCCGTCCCTCGCACACCGCGTTCCGCAGCGCCGTCTCCAGCCCGGCACGGACCCCGGCCCCGAAAGCGCCACCCGGACCGAAGCCCAGTTCCAGGTGCAGATCGACCCCCGCACCGGACGCCGGATCCAGCGAATTGGCCCGCTCATTCATCTCACAAGTGGACCACATCCAAGGTCCAATGGCATTTTACGGTGAATCCATGACAACAACGGCCCACAGCGACCAGCACTCCGACCTCGGCCACCCTCCGGACGCCGACGCCCTGGTGAAACCCGTGCAGCGCCTCAGCATGCCGAAGGCGGCGCCAGACTTCTACCAGGCGATGATCGCCCTCGACAAGGCCGCTTCCAGCGGCCTGGAGCCGGTGGTCGCCGAGCTCGTCCGCATCCGCAGTTCGCAGATCAACGGCTGTGCCTTCTGCGTCGACATGCACAGCCTCCAGGCCGGCCGGATCGGTATCTCCGAGCAGCGGCTCCACGCCATCGCCGTCTGGCGCGACACGCCGTTCTTCACCGTCCGCGAGCGTGCCGCGCTCGCGCTGGCGGAGGCGGTCACCAGGCTCGGCGACCACGGCGTCCCGGACGAGGTCTACGACGAGGCGGCCCGCGTCTTCGACCGCGACGAGCTGCCGCGCCTGATAGCCATGTGCATCACCATCAACGCCTTGAACCGGATGGGTGTGACCACCCGCCTGTCGCCCGCTCCCCGCTGACGCGCTCCCCGCCGGCGGGTGCCTCCGCCGGCCCCTCGCCCGGCATCCGCACCGACTCTAAAATCGGATATGAGAAGCATTTGGTGCGATCCGGACTGCTGAGGCGAAGGCATTGGACGGTGAGGACACGGAGAGCCGGGTGGCCGGCCGGGCCGACGCCACGGGAGGGCTGACGGAAGCCGAGTCGCAGCTGCCGCTCTTCGACGACCTGCGACGCATCGCCGACCGGCTCAGGGAGCTGGGCCGGACGCAGGAGAAGCTGCAGACGCTGCTGGCGGCGATGCTCGCCATCAGCCGCGATCTCGACATGCACATGGTGCTGCGCAGGATCGTCTCCACGGCGATGGGCCTGGTGGACGCCCGCTACGGCGCGATGGGCGTGCTGTCGCAGGACGGCGACGGGTTGTCGGAGTTCATCCCGGAGGGCCTGTCGGAGGAGGAGCGGGCCGGGCTCGACGGGGTGGGGGATCCGCACGGACGCGGGTTGCTCGGCGAGCTGATCCGCGATCCGCGGCCGTTGCGAGTGGACGACATCGCCGACCATCCGGCCTCCTCGGGCTTCCCGGCCGGCCACCCGCGGATGGGCGCGTTCCTCGGCGTCGCCATCACCGTGCAGGGCCGCGTCTACGGCAATCTGTACCTGGCGAACCCGCGGGGCGGGCGGCGGTTCGACTCCCATGACGAGGACGTGCTCGTGGCGCTGGCCGGAGCCGCCGCGGTGGCGATCGAGAACGCCCGGCTGTACGAGCAGGTCCGCGCGGGCGCGGAGCGGTTCCAGCGGCTCCTGCTGCCGAGCCTGCCGGACCTCGGGCCGTTCGGCGCCGCCGCGGTCTACCGCCCCGCCACCGAACCCGACCAGCTCGGCGGCGACTGGTACGACGCGCTGCTGTTCGCCGACGGGTCCTGCGCCGTGGTGATCGGGGACGTGTGCGGCCACGATCTGACGGCGGCGGCCGCCATGTCGCAGACCCGCAGCATGCTCAGGGCCCTGGTCTACAACGAGCCGGAGACGCCCGGCGCGCTCCTGGCCCGGCTGGACGCCACGCTCGACGCCATGCCGACGAATCCGATGACCACCACGCTGATGGCCCGGATCGAACCCGACGGCGACGCCTGGACGTTGCGGTGGAGCAACGCGGGCCATCCGCCGCCGCTCCTCGTGCTGCCCGGCCGCGCTGCCCGCCTGCTCGACGACGAGCCCGGTCCGCCGCTGGGCGTCGATCCCGCCCTGCCCCGTCCCGACCACAGCGTGCCGCTCCCCGCCGGGGCGACCCTCGTGCTGTTCACCGACGGGTTGATCGAGGACCACCGCCGGGCGATCGACGAGGGGCTGCGCGCTCTCGCCGACAGCGTCTCCGCCCACGCGGACCTCTCCCCGGAGCGGTTGTGCCGGTTCCTCACCGACCGCCATCCGAGTGACGGGCACGACGACATCGCCGTGCTGGTGCTGCGCACGCCGGCCCGGTGAACCGCTCGTCTGACCGCCGGATCCGTCCCCGCGGTGGGGCCGCCGCCGAGCGCTCCGACCGGGCTCCGACACCTGGCCGCGCACCCTCCCACCTGCCCTGATCCCGCTCGAAGCGCGGTTGTCAGTGGTCGCTGCGATGCTGAGGAAAGCAGTACGGCGCTGCCGGGACGCGACGGTTCCGGCCGTGCCGATCGCCCGCGGTACGACTCGGAGGAACGCCGCCATGCTCACCACCACGTATGTACCCGGGGTGCCCAACTGGATCGATCTGGGCACCACCGACATCGAGGCCGCCAGCGCCTTCTACGGATCCCTCTTCGGCTGGGCGTTCCTGTCCGCGGGGCCGGACGCCGGGGGCTACGGGATGTTCACGCTGGGCGAGAAGGTGGTGGCCGCCGTCGGGCCGCTGACCGAGGAGGGCGCCGCCTCCGGGTGGACGGTGTACTTCGACACCGCCGACGCCGACGCCACCGCGAAGGCCGTCGAGCAGGCCGGGGGCACGGTGCGCTTCGGGCCGTTCGACGTCTTCTCGCAGGGGCGGATGGCCGGGTTCACCGACCCCGCCGGCGCGCGGTTCGCCGTGTGGCAGGCGGGCGAGACCAAGGGCCTGGACGCGGTCACCGACCCCAACACCCTCGCCTGGACCGAGCTGTTCACCACCGACACCGGGCAGGCCAAGTCGTTCTACGCCTCGGTCTTCGGCTGGGAGACCCAGGACACGCCGCTGGACGGCGGCGCCACCTACACGGTGCTGAGCCCGGCCGGCGGCGGTCAGCAGGCCGCGCACGGCGGGATCATGGCGATATCCGACGAGATGGGCGAGGCCGGCTTCAAGCCGCAGTGGGGCGTCTACTTCGAGACCGGCGACTGCGACGCGGTGGCGGCGCTCGCCGACGCGCAGGGCGGCTCGGTGATCATGCCTCCCACCACCATGGAGGGGATCGGGCGCATGGCGCAGCTCGCGGATCCGTTCGGCGCCCGCTTCTCGGTGATCACCAGCAGCACGGCGGACGCGGCCTGACGCGAACCACGCGGTGAGCCGACGGCGACCGGGCCCGTCCCGGCGCCGTCAGCCACCGCCGGACGCCGCCGCGCCGCCAGCCGCGGCGGTCCGCTCGGCCGACGCCACCGCGTGTCCTTCGACCCGTCAGCGATCCGGGCCGCCGTGCGCCGACATCGCCTGCTCCCGGTCGGGTTCGCCCGGCTCCACGCCGCCCTCGCCGAACCGGGCCAGCGCGAGCGCGCCCGCCACCGCGAGCGCGTAGCCGGTGATCGCCAGCCAGCCCAGGCCGGGACGCGTGCGGTCACCCAGGGCGATCACGCCGACCAGAGCCGGACCGATCGTCTCACCGATGATCATGGCCGCGGTCGCCACCGTCACCGAGCCGCGCTGCAGGGCGGACGTCAGCAGCAGGAACGCCGTGCCGCCGCCGAGCAGCACGGCGTAGGTCGCCGGGTTCGTCGCGATCGCCCCAGGGGACAGGTCCGGGATCAGCCGCACCGCCACGGTGACCACTCCGAAGCCCAGGCCGGCGCCCAGGCCCAGCGCGGCCGAGCGGATCCGGGCCGGCAGATGCCCGGCGGCCAGCCCCGCCACCAGCACCAGCGCCGCCGCGCCCAGCGTCCACCAGCGCAGCGCGGGCGAACCCGATCCGTGGCCCTCCCCGCCGGACGCCGCCGCGAGCAGCCCCAGCCCGAGGCACACCACGCCGACCGCGCACCACTCCGAGCGGCCCAGCGACACCTTCAGCACCCACGACGCCACCACGGCCGTCACCGCCAGGCTCGCCGCGAGCGCCGCGCCGACCGCGTAGATCGGCACGGAACGCAGCGCCACCAGTTCCAGCACGAAACCCGCGGTGTCCAGGCTCAGCCCGAGGATGTACCAGCCCTGCCGGACCGCGCGCACCACCATCCGGGGATCGACGCCGGCCGAGTCGTCCCCGCCTCCGGCACGGCGGGCCGCGACCGCCTGGAACACCGACGCCGTACCGAAACACAGCGCCGAACCGAGCGCGCAGAGCAGACCAAGAAGCACGCAAGGACTGTACGGGCACCCCCGCCCGTCCCCCACACCGCGCCGCGCTCCGGCCCGCGGCGTGGCCCCGGCCGCCCCTGCAGCGCCCTGCCTCCGCCGCGCCTCCGTGCTCCACGCCGCACCCCGGCCCCGCCGCCGTGCTTCCCGCATCGCGCCCCCGGCGGCCCTCCGCCCGCGGCACGGCGCCGCCCCGCGCCCAGCCGCCTTCCGCCGCGTCGCGCCGCCGCGCGCCCCGACACGGGTGCCCCCCGCGCCGCCCCGCCGCGCCCCCGCCCCCCTCCGCCGTGCCCGGTGTCGCGTCGACCTTGCGTATGGTCGTGGGGGAGTCGATGGTGGAGCCCGTGGGCGGGACCACGGCGGAGTCCGGCGGGGACACGTCGGGCGGATCGGGAGCGTGGCGGGCGGGATGGCGGAGTGACACAGCGGGCCCGGATGGACGTGTGGGACCGGTTCGTGGCGTCGGACCCGGGGCTGCTGCGGCTGATGGCCGGGCTGCGCACCGTCGCGTCGATCCTGTTGACCCTCCTGGTGCTGGCGGCGTTCCGGGTGCCGGCGCCGCTACTGGTGGCCGGGGCGATGGCGGCCATGGTGGCGACGTTCGCGATCGTCGAGTCGCGGACCCGCGACCAGGCGATGACGTCGGGGCTGGGGCTGCTGGTGGCGCTGGTCTCGGTGTCGCTCGGGGCGTTGCTCAACCCGTTCGTGGTCCTCGGCGACATGGTGTTCGTCACGCTGATCTTCTCGGCGGTGTACGTGCGCAGGTTCGGCGACCGGGGGCAGGCGCTGGGGCTGATCGGGTTTCAGATCTACTTCGTGTCGCAGTTCGTGCACGCGACCGTGGCGACGCTGCCGCCGCTGTACGGGACGTTGGCGATCGCTTTCGCGTGCGGGGCGCTCGCGCGGTTCGGGCTGGTGCGGGCGACGCCGGAGCGGGTGCTGTACCGGTTGCGCCGGGCGTTCCGGGCCCGGCTCGCGCGGGTCGTGGGGACGATGGCGCGGCTGCTCGACGCCGGGGGGAGCGGGGAGGCCCTGGAGCGGACCGTCGAGGAGATGCGGCGGGAGACCTCGCGGTTGCACGAGTGCGCGCTGATGATCCAGGGGCGGTTGGAGGACGGCACCCGGGACGCCGCGTCGGCCGCGTTGCTGCAACGCCGGATCGCGGACGCGGAGATCGGCGCGGAGCGGCTCGGACTGCTGCTGATCAGGGCGCGTTCGCGCAGCGGCGCGGACACCCTCACCATGCACCTGCCCGGCGCGCTCGCGGCCGAGGCCGGCACGGTGCCGTCGGGCGGCCCGCCCGGCGCCGGGCACCCTGAGCACTCCGGCGGCGCGGAGGGCCGGGACGCTGGAGATGCCGCGCGGGTCGAGGACGAGACGACCGAGCGGCTGCGCCGGGACCTGGCCGGGCTGCGCATGCTGATCACCCGCCTCGCGCCCCAGGACCGCGGCACCGCGCTCGCGGTGATCCGCAACCGGCTGCTGGCCTACCGCGACGAGGAGAACCTGCCGCGCACCGCCACCCTCGCCGAGCAGGACGTCTTCCGGGCGATCGGCGAGACGACCCGCGCGGTGCTGGGCCTGCGGCTGCCGGTGGACGGACCGCAGGACGAGTCCGACGACACGCCGGAAGCGACCCGGTCACGCGAGGAGTTGGACGCCGAGGACCTGTTCCTGGCGCGGGAGGAGTCGCAGGACGACGACGGGTGGGGCCGTACGACCGGGTTGCGCCGGCCGACCACCCGCCTGGCGCTGCAGGTCGGGGTCGGCTCGGCGCTGGCGGTGGTCGGCGGTGAACTGCTGTCGCCGCAGCGCTGGTACTGGGCGGTGCTGACCTGCTGGGTGGTCTTCCTCAACACCTCCTCGACCGGCGAGATCCTGGTCAAGGGCTACCGCAGGCTGCTCGGCACGGTGGTCGGCGTGATCGCCGGCGTCGGGCTGGCCGGCACGGTCGGCCACCACACGTGGACCGCGCTGGCGCTGGTGCTGCTCTGCGTCTTCGGGATGTTCTTCACCGCTCCGCTGTCGTACGCGTTGATGTCGTTCTTCGTCACCGCGATGCTGGGGCTGCTCTACACGCTGCTGCACACCTACAGCCTCGCGGTGCTGCTGCTGCGCATCGAGGAGACCGCGCTCGGTGCGACCTGCGGGGTGATCGCCGCGCTGCTGGTGCTGCCGGTACGCACCGACGAGCGCACCGACCGGCAGTTGCGGACGGTCCTGATCCGGCTGCGGGAGGTCGGTTCGGCCGCGGTGGAGCAGCTCAGCGGCGGTCCGGCGGCGGATCTGCTGGACATGGCACGGCAGTTGGACACCGCGCTGGACGACTTCCGGCGCTCCACCCGTCCGTTGACGCACCCGATCACCCCGCTGCGGGTCCGCCGGCGGACCGCGCGGTATCTGGTCGGCATGCTGGAGACCTGCGCCTACCAGACGCGCAGTCTCGCCGCGACCGCCGAACTGATGCCCAGCAGTACCCGGATCGCCGCCGACCCGCGGCTGGCGCGGGCCGGGCGGCGTATCGGCGACAACCTCGGCGTGCTCATCGCGCACCTGGAGGACGACCGCGCCACGGGCGCGGTCGAGTCGGGGGCGAGCGTCGCCGCGATGCTGGAGGAGTCGCACCCGGAGGTGTCGCGGCCCGGTTCGGTGACGTTCCGCGTGCTGCGCCACCTGCAGCGGCTGGACGAGGGCGTGGTCGGCCTGGCCCGCCCGCTCGGCGTCCCGGTGGCGGCGAGCCGCACCGACCCCGCGACACCCCCGGGCGGCTCCGAACGCGCCTCTGTGCCGGATATCGCCTAAACGACCACGCCCGGCGCCGTCCAGGTGAATCCGTGCCCGCCGCATTGACGGGCACGGCCCGCGTCGCACCCCCGCGCCCGTAGGGCCCGCGCCCTACGCCCGCGCCCTGCGGGCCCGCGCCCTACGCTCCCAGGACCTCGCGCAGCTGCGTCAGCGCCCAGTCCAGGTCCTCGCGGGAGATGACGAGCGGCGGCGCGAGGCGGATGGTCGAGCCGTGGGTGTCCTTGACCAGCAGGCCGCGGGCCATCAGCGTCTCGGAGATCTCCCGGCCGGTGCCGTGTTCCGGGTTGATGTCCACGCCGGCCCACAGGCCGCGGCCGCGCACCGCCTGCACCGCTCCGCCGCCGACCAGCGCGTTCAGCTCGGCGTGCAGGTGGGCGCCCAACTCGGCGGCGCGCTGCTGGTACTCGCCGGTGCGCAGCATCGCCAGCACCTCGAGGGCCACCGCGCAGGCCAGCGGGTTGCCGCCGAAGGTCGAACCGTGCTCGCCCGGCCGGAAGACGCCCAGCACCGCGTTGGAGGAGACGATCGCGGACACCGGCACCACGCCGCCGCCCAGCGCCTTGCCCAGCACGTACATGTCGGGCACCACGCCCTCGTGCTCGCACGCGAAGGTCTTTCCGGTGCGGCCCAGGCCGGACTGGATCTCGTCCGCGATGAACAGCACGTTCCGCTCGGTGGTGAGCCGCCGGACGCCGGCCAGGTAGCCGCTCGGCGGCACCAGCACGCCCGCCTCGCCCTGGATCGGCTCCAGCAGGACGGCCACCGTGTTGTCGTCCAGCGCCGCTTCCATGGCGGCCAGGTCACCGTAGGGCACCACCTCGAAACCCGGCGTGTACGGGCCGAAGTCCGCGCGGGCCTCCTCGTCGGTGGAGAAGCTGATGATGGTGGTGGTGCGGCCGTGGAAGTTGTCGGCGGCGACCACGATCTTCGCCTGGCCGGCCGGCACGCCCTTGACCTGGTAGCCCCACTTGCGGGCGGTCTTGACGGCCGTCTCGACCGCCTCGGCGCCGGTGTTCATCGGCAGCACGGCCTCCATGCCGCACAGCTCCGCCAGCTCCGTGCAGAACGCGGCGAACCGGTCGTGGTGGAAGGCCCGCGAGGTGAGGGTGACCCGGTCCAGCTGGGCCTTGGCCGCCGCGATGAGCCGCTCGTTGTGGTGGCCGAAGTTCAACGCGGAGTAGCCGGCGAGCATGTCGAGGTAGCGGCGGCCCTCGACGTCGGTCATCCAGGCGCCCTCGGCGGTGGCGACGACGACCGGCAGCGGGTGGTAGTTGTGCGCGCTGTGCGCGTCGGCCTGGCGGATCAGGTCGCTGGAGAGGGCCTGAGTGGTCACCGGAGGACTCCGTTCGTCGTGCGTCGGGAGGAGGCGGGCATGTGGGGACGGGGGTGAGTGCCGCACACGCGTGTCCGTTCGTCTGCTGTGATTTCTATCGTCCGCCGATCGCGCAGGGAAGAAACCTGGGCTTCCGGTTTCCCGATAGGCCACCACAAAAATCCGAAGGGTGACGAGGTTAGAGTGGGCGGGTGGGCCGTGACTGGCGCGCTGGGATGGGATCGACCATCGGGAAGCGGCTCACGCGTGTCGTGCCGTGCGCCTGGGCCGTTCAGTGGCAACCCGTGAGCAAACGCCTGCCCGGAGGATCCCATGGCCCAGCATTCCGCATCCGCATCCGCGTCCGCACCCGACAGCGAGCGTGCCCCGACGCCGGAGAGCCTGGCGTACCGCAGCGCGCTCGACGTGATCCGCGCGGTGGAGCCGCGGGTCGCCGACGCGATCGGCACCGAGCTGGCCGACCAGCGCGCCTCGCTCAAGCTGATCGCCAGCGAGAACTACGCGTCCCCCGCCGTGCTGCTCGCCATGGGCAACTGGCTCAGCGACAAGTACGCCGAGGGCACCGTCGGCCGCCGCTTCTACGCGGGCTGCCGCAACGTCGACACCGTCGAGGCGCTCGCCGCCGAGCACGCCCGCGAGCTCTTCGGCGCGGACCACGCCTACGTGCAGCCGCACTCCGGGATCGACGCCAACCTCGTCGCCTTCTGGGCCGTGCTGTCGCAGCGGGTGGAGAGCCCGGCGCTGCGCAGGGCGGGCGTGCGCCAGGTCAACGACCTCGACGACGCCGACTGGGCCGAACTGCGCCGCGCCCTCGGCGACCAGCGGATGCTCGGCATGTCGCTGGACGCCGGCGGGCACCTCACGCACGGCTTCCGGCCCAACATCTCGGGCAAGATGTTCGACCAGCGCTCCTACGGCACCGATCCGGCCACCGGGCTGCTCGACTACGACGCGCTGCGCGCCACCGCCCGCGAGTTCCGCCCGCTGGTGATCGTCGCCGGCTACTCCGCGTATCCGCGATGCGTCAACTTCCGGTTGATGCGGGAGATCGCCGACGAGGCGGGCGCGACGCTCATGGTGGACATGGCGCACTTCGCCGGGCTGGTGGCCGGCCGGGTCCTGACCGGCGACTTCGACCCGGTGCCGCACGCGCAGATCGTCACCACGACCACGCACAAGTCGCTGCGCGGCCCGCGCGGCGGCATGGTGCTGTGCCAGGACGAACTGGCCGAGCACGTGGACCGCGGCTGCCCGATGGTGCTCGGCGGACCGCTGCCGCACGTGATGGCCGCGAAGGCGGTGGCGTTCGCCGAGGCGCGGCAGCCCGGCTTCCAGGAGTACGCCCGTCGCATCGTGGACAACGCGCGGGCGTTGGGCGACGGGCTGATGCGCCGCGGCGCGAAGCTGGTCACCGGCGGCACGGACAACCACCTGGTCCTGCTGGACGTGGCCGGCTACGGGCTCACCGGGCGCCAGGCCGAGGCCGCGCTGCTGGACAGCGGCGTCGTCACCAACCGCAACTCCGTGCCGCGCGACCCCAACGGCGCCTGGTACACCTCCGGCATCCGGCTCGGCACCCCGGCGCTCACCACCCGCGGTCTGGGCACCGCCGAGATGGACGAGATCGCCTCCCTGATCGACACCGTGCTGACCGCGGCCGAGCCCGCCACGGCGTCCAGCGGCAAGCCGTCCAAGGCCAGGCACCTGCTCGCGGAGTCCGTCTCGTCCCGCGTCGCGGCCCGGGCCGCCGAGCTGCTGGCCGGCTTCCCGCTCTACCCGAGTATCGACCTCGGGTAGGTCTCCCGGACCCACCGGAGGGCACGCGTCCGTATCGATCGGCCGACGGGACCTGAGACAATGGACCCATGGCTCCCGACCGTCCCCGTGTGCTCTCCGGTATCCAGCCCACCGCCGGTTCCTTCCACCTCGGCAACTACCTCGGCGCGGTGCGCAACTGGGTTGCCCTGCAGGAGAACCACGACGCGTTCTACATGGTCGTCGACCTGCACGCGATCACCGTGCCGCAGGATCCGGAGCGGCTGCGGGAGAACACCCGGCTCGCCGCGGCGCAGCTGCTGGCGGCCGGCCTCGACCCGGAACGCTGCACGCTGTTCCTGCAGAGCCACGTGCCCGAACACGCCCAGCTCGCCTGGGTGATGAACTGCCTGACCGGGTTCGGCGAGGCGTCGCGCATGACGCAGTTCAAGGACAAGGCGGCCAAGCAGGGCGCCGATCGCACCACGGTCGGCCTGTTCACCTACCCGATCCTGCAGGTCGCCGACATCCTGCTCTACCAGGCCGACGCCGTGCCGGTCGGCGAGGACCAGCGCCAGCACGTCGAGCTCACCCGCGACCTGGCCGAGCGCTTCAACGGCCGCTACGACAAGGGCGGCGTGCCGACGTTCACCGTCCCCCAGCCGTACATCGTCAAGGAGACGGCGAAGATCTACGACCTGCAGGACCCGGCGGCCAAGATGAGCAAGTCGGCATCCTCGGCCAAGGGCCTGGTCAGCCTGCTCGACGATCCGAAGGTGTCGGCGAAGAAGTTCAAGAGCGCGGTCACCGACACCGAGACGGTGATCCGCTTCGACGAGGCCGCCAAGCCCGGCGTCAGCAACCTGCTGACCATCCACGCGGCGCTGACCGGCACCGCGGTCCCCGAGCTGGAGGAACGCTACGCCGGCAAGGGCTACGGCGCCCTCAAGACCGACCTCGCGGAGCTGTTCGTGGAGTGGGTCACCCCGTTCCGCGAGCGCACCCAGGCGTACCTCGACGACCCCGAGTCGCTGGACGCGGTGCTGGCGGACGGCGCCGGCAAGGCACGCGCGGTGGCGGCCGAAACGCTGGCCACCGTCTACGAACGAATGGGTTTCGTCCCCGCCAAGCACTGAAGGCGCGGGTGAACCTCCCGTACTCGGCTTGACGCTCCCGGCCTCGACGTCCTCGGAAGGGGGATACGCAGTGGGGACCAGGATGATCGGTGTGTCGATCGCGGTCCCGGAGCCCTACGGAAGCCTGCTGCAGCGCCATCGCGCCGGCTTCGGGGATCCGGCGGCGCACGCCATTCCCAGCCACGTCACCCTGCTGCCGCCCACCGAGATCGACTCCGCCGTCCTGCCGGGGCTGTGCGAGCACCTGGCCGTCGTCGCCGGGGCGGGCCGGGCGTTCCCGCTGCGGCTCGACGGCACCGGCACCTTCCGGCCGCGCTCCCCGGTGGTCTTCGTCGTGCTCGCCGAAGGCGCCGCGGAATGCGCCGAGTTGCAGGAGGCGGTGCGCTCCGGCCCGGTCGTCCGCGAGCTGGACTTCCCGTACCACCCGCACGTCACCGTCGCCCACGGCATCCCGGACGGCGCGCTGGACCGGGCCCAGCGGGAGCTGGCCGGCTTCACGGCCGGCTGGGGCGTCGCCGGCTTCTCGCTCTACGAACGCGACCCGGCCGGCGCCTGGCACGCGCTGCGGGAGTTCCCCTTCGGCCGCCCGCCCGGCGCCGCGCCCGTCGTCCCGCAGCAGGCCGACCGCACCGCCGCCTCGGAGCGCCGATAACACACTCGCGCGCGTCGCGCCCGGCGAGCGGGCACCGCGACCGGCCACAATATGGCACCAACGGGTCAAACGTGTCGATCCGTCAGCGGATCGGGCGGATCGGGTGTGCGCCGCGCGCCAGGGGGTAACCGGCGATCATGGACTGGTTGACCCGGCTGCCGGTGATCGGGCCGTGGATCGCGCGGGCGAGGCGCACCCACGGCTGGCAGGCGTTCGAGCACGCTCAGGACGTCCAGTGGTCCCGGCTCGCGGCGGCCATCACCTTCACCAGCTTCATCGCCATGTTCCCGCTGATCACCCTCGGCGCCTCGATCGGCGCCGGCCTGCTCAGCCAGAGCCAGCTCGACGCCGTCATCCACAAGGTCAACCAGCAGATCCCCGGGCTCGCCCAACAGGTGGACATCGCCGGGCTGGCCGCCAACGCCACCACGGTGAGCACCATCGCCGCGGCGCTGCTGCTGCTGACCGGGATCGGCTGGATCGCCCAGTTGCGCGGCTGCCTGCGGGCGGTCTGGGACCGGGAGCCGGACCCGGAGAACCCGGTGCTGCGCAAGGTGATCGACGCCGGGGTGCTGGCCGGGCTCGGCGGCGTGGGACTGGCGTCACTCGCCTGCTCGGCCTTCGCCACCACCGCCGTCGGCTGGGCGGCCGGCCAGATCGGGCTGCCCAAGGGCGGCACGGGCAGCATCCTGCTCACCGCCGCCGGCTACTGCATCGCCGTGCTGGCCGACTTCGCGATCCTGGCCTACGTGCTGACGCTGCTGCCCGGGGTGCGGCCCGGGCGGCGCGCGGTCGTGCAGGCCGGGCTGATCGGCGCGATCGGCTTCGAACTGCTCAAGGTGCTGCTCTCCGGCTACCTGCAGCGGGTGGCCGGCCGGAGCATCTACGGCGCCTTCGGCACCCCGGTCGCCCTGATGCTGTGGATCAACTTCATGGCCAAGCTGCTGCTGTACTGCGCCGCCTGGACGGTCACCCATCCGGGCGGCGCCACCGCCGCTACCGGCGCGGACGCCGGCGCACCGCCGCCGGGCTCGGCCAGCGCCGGCGGACCAGCAGGGACAGGGCGGCCAGCACCACCAGCGCCCCGGCAGTGATGCCGGCCGCCGTCCACATGCCGTGCGAGCCCGAGCCGGCCACCGCGGCCTTGGCCGTGGCGGAGCGCTTGGCCGCCTTCCTGGCCTGCTCGGCCCTGGCCGCCTCGGCCCGCAGCACACTCTTGGGCGCCACCAGCGTGCCGACCGGCTTGACCTTGCCGGACGCCTCGAAGCCCCAGTCCAGCAGCGCCGCGGCCTCCTTGTAGACCTCGTCCCCGCCGGCGGTCGGGTGCATCACCGTCACCAGGAGCTTGACGCCGTTGTGGTCCGCGACACCGGTGTAGGTGTTGCCCGCGTTGGTCGTGTAGCCGTTCTTGACGCCCGCGATCCCCGGGTACGGCTTGAGCCCGCCGGCCGGGTCGCCGGCCAGCAGGCGGTCGGTGTTCTGGATGCCGTAGCTCTCCCGCTGCTTGCTGCCCTTCTTGAAGTCGCCGGGGAACTCGGCGCTCACCGTCGAGCAGTACTCGCGGAAGTCCGCGTTCTGCAGTCCGGCGCGGGCGAACAGCGACAGGTCGTAGGCCGACGAGACCTGGCCCGGCTCGTCGTAGCCGTCCGGCGTCACCACGTGGGTGTCGTTCGCCTGCAGGTCGGCGGCCTTGGCGCGCATCTCGATCACGGTGTTCTTCACGCCGTGGTTCATCGCGGCCAGCACGTGGACCGCGTCGTTGCCCGAGCGCAGGAACACGCCGCGCCACAGGTCCTGCACGCTGTACGACATGTGGGGGACTATCCCGACCAGGCTGCTGCCCTCGCCCATCCCCGCCAGGTCCTGCGGCTGGACCACGTGGGTCGCGGACTTGGGGAACTTGGTGATCAGCGTGTCGGCGAACAGCATCTTCAGCGTGCTCGCCGGCGGCAGCGGCCAGTGCGCGTCGTGCGAGGCGAGCACGGCGCCGGTCTCCGCGTTCGAGATGATCCACGACCGCGCGGTCATGTGCGGCAGGGCGGGCACACCGGCGGCCATCGCGACCTGGGTCCCCTGCCGGCCCAACCGGTCGCCGCCCACCGCCGACATGTGCTCCGGCGGTACGGAGGTGCCGGCCGACGCGTACGCCGGGGAAGCGGACAGTACCGCGGTGGCCGCCATCGTCGCGGCACACAACGTCAGAACGGGACGGCCGCCTGCGGCCTTACGAATCCTGGACACGCGTTGAACGTACCGGGTCCGCCACGACCATATGACAGGACCCCGATGACCCGGCGGAGTGAGCGGCGCCACGTACGGACCACATCGCCGGGGCCGCTCGGCGAAAGCCCTGGCCACCCGGCGGACCCGGTCCGCGGGCCGGTCACCGGCGCACTCATACTGGAGCGTATGAAGCTCAGCCGCCGTGTCTCCTGGTTCCTGCTCGCCTTCGGCGTATGGAGCTGGTGCATCTGGATCACGTTCGTGAAGAACCTGTGGGCCGACGCCAGCGGCCTCGCCTTCCACCACGGCCACCCCACGGCCTACTTCTGGATCCACCTGCTGCTCGCCATCACCTCCTTCCTGCTCGGCACCGCCATCGGCTGGCTGGGGCTGCGCGGCCTGCGGGCCCACAAGGCGCAGGAGGCCGGCGCGAACGCCTAGCCGCGCCGCCGGTCCACCCGAACGAGTAAGCCCCGCCCACCAGGGTGGACGGGGCTTACCGGGAGTACTACCGGGACTCAGAAGCGGCGGGTCAGCAGGGCCCGCTTGACCTCCTGGATCGCCTTGGTGACCTCGATGCCGCGCGGGCAGGCGTCCGTGCAGTTGAACGTGGTGCGGCAACGCCACACGCCGTCGCGGTCGTTGAGGATCTCCAGCCGCTGCTCCGCCGGCCTCGTCGCGCGAGTCGAAGATGAAGCGGTGCGCGTTGACGATCGCCGCCGGGCCGAAGTACTGGCCGTCGTTCCAGAACACCGGGCACGACGAGGTGCACGCGGCGCACAGGATGCACTTGGTGGTGTCGTCGAAGCGCTCCCGCTCCTGCGAGGACTGCAGCCGCTCACGGGTCGGCTCGTTGCCCTTGGTGACCAGGAACGGCATGACGTCCCGGTACGCCTGGAAGAACGGCTCCATGTCGACGACGAGGTCCTTCAGGACCGTCAGCCCCTTGATCGGCTCGACCGTGATCGGCTTGTCGGGGTTGATGTCCTTCAGCAGCGTCTTGCAGGCCAGCCGGTTGCGGCCGTTGATCCGCATGGCGTCCGAACCGCACACCCCGTGCGCGCAGGAGCGCCGGAAGGTCAGCGTGCCGTCGATCTCCCACTTGATCTTGTGCAGGGCGTCGAGCACCCGCTCCTTGGGGTCCAGCTCCAGCTGGTAGTCCTCCCACTCGACCTGGTCGGACACCTCGGGGTTGAAGCGCCGGATCCGCAGGGTGACCGTGATCAGGTGCGAAACGCTGCTCTCCGCCGCGTCCAGCGCGGAGGAGTGGTGGTTGTCCACCGTTGCGGTGCTCATCAGTACTTACGCTCCATCGGCTGGTAGCGGGTCTGCACGACCGGCTTGTAGTCGAGGCGGATCGACTCGTTCCCGTCATCGCCGACCTCGCGGTACGCCATGGTGTGGCGCATGAAGTTGACGTCGTCGCGGTGCGGGTAGTCCTCGCGGTAGTGGCCGCCGCGCGACTCCTTGCGGGCCGAGCGCGGAGACCGACCAGCACCTCGGCCAGGTCGAGCAGGAAGCCCAGCTCGACGGCCTCCAGCAGGTCGGTGTTGTACCGCTTGCCCTTGTCCTGGACGCTGATGTTCCGGTAGCGCCGCTTGAGCTCGGCGATGTCCTCGACGGCCTGCTTGAGCGTCTGCTCGGTGCGGAAGACCATCGCGTTGGTGTCCATCGTCGACCTGCAGCGTCGTTGCGGATGTCGGCGACCCGCTCGTTGCCGGTGGCGTCGCGCAGCGTCCCGAGCAGCTCGTCGACCAGCGCGGTCGGCGTCTCCGGCAGGTCCACGTGGTCGTGGGTGGCGGCGTACTCCGCCGCGGCGATGCCGGCGCGGCGGCCGAAGACGTTGATGTCCAGCAGCGAGTTGGTGCCCAGCCGGTTGGCGCCGTGCACCGAGACGCAGGCCACCTCGCCGGCCGCGTACAGCCCCGGTACGACCGTCGTGTTGTCGGCGCAGCACCTCGCCCCGCACGTTGGTCGGGATGCCGCCCATCGCGTAGTGCGCGGTCGGCTGGATCGGCACCGGGTCGGTGTACGGCTCGATGCCGAGGTAGGTGCGCGCGAACTCGGTGATGTCCGGCAGCTTGGCGTCCAGCTGCTCCGGCGGCAGGTGGGTGAGGTCGAGGTAGACGTGGTCGCCCTCGGGACCGCAGCCGCGGCCCTCGCGGATCTCGGTGTAGATCGCCCGGGAGACGACGTCGCGCGAGGCGAGGTCCTTCATGTCGGGCGCGTAGCGTCTCCATGAAGCGCTCGCCGTCCTTGTTGCGCAGGATGCCGCCCTCGCCGCGGGCGCCCTCGGTGAGCAGGATGCCCAGTCCGCCAGATGCCGGTCGGGTGGAACTGGAAGAACTCCATGTCCTCCAGCGGCAGCCCGCGCCGGAGACGCGGCGGCCTGGCCGTCACCGGTCAGGGTGTGCGCGTTGGAGGTCACCTTGAAGAACTTGCCGTTGCCGCCGGTGGCGAAGATGACCGCCTTGGCCTGGAAGACGTGCACCTCGCCGGTGGCCAGCTCGTAGGCCACCACGCCCGAGGTGTGCTTGACGCCGTCGATCTCGGTCAGCAGCAGGTCGAGCACGTAGAACTCGTTGAAGAACTCCACGCCCTCCTTGACGCAGTTCTGGTACAGCGTCTGCAGGATCATGTGACCGGTGCGGTCGGCCGCGTAGCAGGACGCGGCGCACGGCGGCCTCGCCGTGGTTGCGGGTGTGCCCGCCGAACCGGCGCTGGTCGATGCGGCCCTCGGGCGTGCGGTTGAACGGCAGGCCCATCTTCTCCAGGTCGAGGACCGCGTCGATGGCCTCCTTCGCCAGGATCTCGGCGGCGTCCTGGTCGACCAGGTAGTCGCCGCCCTTGATCGTGTCGAAGGTGTGCCACTCCCAGTTGTCGTCCTCGACGTTGGCGAGGGCCGCGGCCATGCCGCCCTGGGCCGCGCCGGTGTGGGAGCGGGTCGGGTACAGCTTGGTGAGCACGGCGGTGCGGCTGCGCTTGGTCGCCTCGATGGCCGCGCGCATGCCGGCGCCGCCCGCGCCGACGATGACGGTGTCGTACTTGTGGATCTGCATGATCGCGTCAGCCCCGGGTCTACTGGATGTTCGGGTCGAAGGTGAAGATCACCAGCGTGCCGAGGAGCACGGTGAACACGGTGGCCGTGTACAGCAGCCACTTCAGCCAGGTCCGGGTGACGTCACGTTCGGCGTAGTCGTTGATGACCGTCCGCAGGCCGTTGGCGCCGTGCAGCATGGCCAGCCACAGCATGCACAGGTCCCACAGCTGCCAGAACGGGTTGGCCCAGCGGCCGGCGACGAACGCGAAGCCGATCTTGCTCACGCCGCCGTCCAGCACCAGCTGGATCAGCAGGTGGCCGAGGACCAGCACGACCAGGACGATGCCGGACAGCCGCATGAACAGCCAGCCGTACATCTCGAAGTTGGTGCGGGTGGCGCGCGGGGTGCGCTTGGTGCGGGCCCGCGGCGGCTCGATCACCGGCGCCGGGTTGTCCGGGCTGAAGGCGGGCGTGCTGCTCCCGGTCAGCTCGACACCGTCGAGCGGGGTTCCGGTCTCGGCGGACATCATCGGCTCCCGAACAGCTCGTGCAGGGAGTGCTGCAGCACGGGGTAGAACGCCCCGGCCATCAGCACGACCCAGATTCCGACGACGGACCACAGCATCTGGCGCTGGTACTTCGGGCCCTTGGACCAGAAGTCGACCGCGATCACCCGCAGACCGTTCAGGGCGTGGAAGAGGATGGCCGCGACCAGGCCGTACTCCAGCAGGTTCACGACGGGGTTCTTGTAGGTCGCGACGACCTTGTCGTAGTCCTGCGGAGAAACGCGAACGAGTGCGGTGTCGAGGACGTGTACGAACAGGAAGAAGAAGATGAGGACGCCGGTGACTCGATGAGCCACCCACGACCACATGCCTTCCCGGCCGCGGTACAGCGTTCCAGCCGGCACGGAAAACCCTCCGGTAACGGGATATCGGGGGACCTGCCGGCTTGATGGTCGGTCGGGCCCGGCCGGGTACGGTCCACCGGCCCTGGCCATCGTAGCGACGAGATGTCGGATACCGGGTGCCGGGGAGGCCAGGTGTGATCGATCTAGCACGAACGAGCAGAAGCCGTCCGGCCTGGAGATCTGCCGCGCGGGCCGGTGGATCCATCCCGTTCGTCCCCCGGCCGGCGCCCGCCCCGGGCGGCGCTACTCGGTGCGCTCGCGGGCCCCGGAGGCGGTCAGGCGGGCGAGGCGGGTGCGGGCGAGGGCGCGCAACTCGTCGGCGGCGACGGCCCGTTCCTCCTCCTCGTTGTTGCCCAGCCGGGTGCGGATGCCGACCAGGACGTGGTCCACCCGCTCCGGCGGATCGATCCCGGTCAGGCAGATCACGAAGGCCCGGCCGAAGCGTCGTTCGTACTCGGCGTGCGCGGCGCTCAGCGCCGTCTGCGCGGCGAGGCCGCCGCCCGGCGGCAGTGGGGTGGCGCTCTCCTCGGCCAGCGCCTCGGCGAGATCGCCCGCGGTCAGCAGGTAGGCGGCCTCGTCGGACGCCGCCAGCAGCGCGCCGAGGTCGGGGTAGGGGCGGTGGTCCGCCATGAGCCGGGCCCAGTGGCGGCTGCCGCAGCAGGCGAGGAAGGCTGCTTCGGCATCCCGCTCGGACGCGGAGTTGAGCCGGACGAGGCCGGACGTCCCGCTGGTCATCGACGACCCGGTGGTGCCGCGACTCTGCTGCGGCAGCGGGGCCGACGCTGTGGCCCGCGGGACGTGCGGGACCGCCGGGAGGTCGGTGGCCAGCTTCTGACTCCTTCGGGCGCCTGGGGTACGGGTCGTACCGTGCGTACCGCTGTCTACCGCACACGGCTGTGTGCCGCTGTGTACTGCCGGATACCGCTGTGCTCTTGAAATCGCTGTACCGGGAACGAGGCCACGCTCGGGGACATCGCGTCGACGGGTGACCTCGTCGCGCCGTACTGCCCAACGTATCGGGAGATGGCGGGCGTCGACCGACACATGCGCGAATTTCACTCTTACGTGAGCCAGAAAGTGCGTGAAGTGGACGCCCGCCGGATGGCTTTCGGCCACCGGTCCACGGGGACCCGGACGGCGACCGGACCCGGACGCCGGCGGCCACAAGCGGAACCAGCAGCTGGACCGGCCGGCGACCGGGGAGATGCGGCCGGAGTAGCCTCCCCCCACAGGAGCCCCTCCGGCCGCCGTCTCGCGGCGCGACCACTCATGCGCGTCGCTTACTCCTCACAGCGCCGCGCAGCGTGAAAACGTCACACCAGTCGCGTACGAACTCTCGGCGCGGGCAGGTGGATCAGGCATGATGAGGCACGTGGCGGGGGCTGACCAGGACTCGGGCGAGGAGTGGCTGACGGCTGCCGTCGGCGCCGCCCAGCGTGGTGACGAAGCCGCGTTCCGGGCGGTCTACCGGGCCGTCCACCCCCGGCTGCTCGCCTACGTGCGCACCCTGGTCGGCGACGTCGATGCGGAGGACGTCGCGTCGGAGGCCTGGCTGCAGATAGCCCGTGACCTGGACCGCTTCAGCGGCGACGCGGACCGCTTCCGCGGCTGGACCGCGACGATAGCCCGCAACCGGGCCCTCGATCACATACGCCGGCTCGGCCGCCGCCCGGTCGTCGGCGGTGACGAGGCGGTGCTGTACTCGATGGCCGACCGGTCCGACACGGCGGACGAGGCCCTTGAGGCGATGTCGACCGGGAGCGCCATGAAGCTGATCGCCCGTCTGCCGCTCGACCAGGCGGAAGCCGTCGTGCTGCGCGCGGTCATGGGGCTCGACGCGAAGAGCGCGGCGGAAGTGCTGGGCAAACGCCCCGGCGCGGTGCGCACCGCGGCGCACCGCGGTCTGCGGCGCCTGGCGGAACTGTTGGAGGACGGCACGGCGTCGGACGGTGTGACGTTTGCGGGAGCGCCGACGCAGAAGGACGTGAGATGAGCGGAAGCCGCCATGACTGGCTGGACGACGAAACCGCCGAGCGTCTGCTGCGCGGTGAACCGGTTGATGCCGGAAACACCGAAACGGATGAGTTTGACGACCAGGCCGCACAGAAGAGCAGGAAAGACACGCACGCCGCGCTCGCCGCGCTGCTGAACGCCGCCCGCGACCCGGGCCCCACCGGGGAGACCGACCGCGAGGACGCCGCGGTGGCCGCGTTCCGCGCCGCCCGCACGCTGCGCGCTGCCCGGACGACCGACGTGTCCCAGGCCGCCCGGGACCAGGCGCGCACACGCCCCGGCACACCCGCGCCGCCCGCCGGATCGCCGGCCGCCGAGGAGTGGGCCGAGCCGGCGCGGGCCGGGCACGCCCGGTCCGCCGGCCCGTTGGCCCCCGCCGCCCGGACCTCCGCGTCGCGCACCGCGTTGGAGCACGCCGCCGCGTCCCCTTCCGACGGGGGAACCGCGAACGACGGCATACCGTCCCACGGCCTCGCCGAGGCACGCCCGGACGACGGCCGGCTGGTGGACGCGCGCGAGCGGTTCTGCCGGCGGCGCGGCCGGGCGAGCTCCGCCAAGGTCGCGGTCTCGGCGGTGTTCGCGGCCACCCTGCTGGCCAGCGGCGTGGCCGCGGCGGCGGTCGGCGCGATCCCGTCCCCGTTCTCCGACCCGGGACCCTCGCCCAGCCCCGCCGGATCGCACGGGCCCTTGCCCCTGCTGCCTCCGCAGATGACCAGGCCGGCCGGCTCGCAGTCCAGCACCCCGGCCTCCACCGGCCACCGGCAGCGGCCGCCGGGACCGCTGCCCGTGCCGCAGGTGTCCGGCGACGGCACCGACGTGCCCCGGCCGTTCGACTCCGGCGCGCTGACGCTGTGCCGCCAGTACCTCGCCTCGGAGAGCGGCCAGGCCGCCGCGCTGCGGCTCGGCAGCCAGAAGTGGCTGGACGCGCGGGCCGGCGGCGCGATCCACGTCGACGCCTACTGCCGCGAGGACGTCGCGTCGGCGGGCGGTTCGCCGTTGGCCCCTCCGTCGCCGCCGGCGCTCGGGAACAGCGTGCTCGGCGACGGATCCGCGCCGGCCGGCTGCTCGCCCGCCGGGTCGCCGCCGCTCGCCCCGGTCAAGTCGTCCGCGCCGCCGCCCCCTTCCGCGCCGCCGCCGGCCGCGTTGTCGGGCAGCCCGTCGCCGACCGGTTCCGGCACCGATCCGTCCGCGTCGCCGTCCGCGTCCCCCTCTGCCTCCGCCTCGCCGTCCGCATCGGCCACGCCGACCGCGCCGACTCCCTCGGACACGCCGTCGGCCCCGGCGGATTCCGGGACGCCCACGGCCGCCGCGCTCTCGGCGCCCGCCGTGTCGCCTGCCGCGCACGGCAAGGCGTCCTGCGCCGGAACGCCCCAGGCGGCCCGCTCCGGTGGCACACCTCACGTCCCCGCACGGCGGACCGGATCGCACCCGAACGCGGCGCACGCCACGCGGCAGGCGATCCCGGCCGACGAGCGCTGAATTCCCGGCAGTAACACAATCCGGCCGCCCGGCGCAGAAGTAGGTGGATCGACTGGTCATCGGTCCGCGGGCGTGCCGGTCCCCCCGTTACCGGCCTTCGAGTCCGCGCCTGACGCGGGCGGGGCGTCTTTCCCCCCGCCCCGCCCGCGTCAACAGGTCCACCCTCCGCCCTCACCCCAGTCCTCCGCGGCTTTCGTACGGCATGCTGGGCGTCAGCGACACCTGTCGTGCGCCGCGCTGTGAGCAAGGTCCCAGCCGACTGGCCTCCACGGCTCGCACGCCCGCGACTACAGTCCGTTGCGCAGACAATGACCACTGCCGGTGAGGAACGACGCCGGACAGCGAGGCGGGAGGCGTCCACCATGGGTCGCGAGTCAGAGTCCGGACTGCCGATCGAACCGGTCTACGGACCCGGCGACCTCGACGGCTGGGACCCGCGGGAGAAGCTGGGCGAGCCCGGCTCGTACCCGTACACCCGCGGCGTCTACCCGAGCATGTACACCGGGCGGCCGTGGACCATGCGGCAGTACGCGGGCTTCGGCACCGCCGTGGAGTCCAACGCCCGCTACAAGCAGTTGATCTCCAACGGCACGATGGGCCTGTCGGTCGCCTTCGACCTGCCCACCCAGATGGGCCACGACTCCGACGCGCCGATCGCGCACGGTGAGGTCGGCAAGGTCGGCGTCGCCATCGACTCGCTCGACGACATGCTGGTGCTCTTCGACGGCATCCCGCTGGACAAGGTGTCCACGTCGATGACGATCAACGCGCCTGCCGCGCTGCTGCTGCTGCTCTACCAACTCGCCGCCGAGGAGCACGGGGTGTCGGCCGACAAGCTGACCGGCACCATCCAGAACGACGTGCTCAAGGAGTACATCGCGCGCGGGACGTACATCTTCCCGCCGAAGCCGTCGCTGCGGCTGATCGCCGACATCTTCGCGTACTGCCGCACCGAACTGCCGAAGTGGAACACCATCTCGATCTCCGGCTACCACATGGCCGAGGCCGGCGCCTCGCCCGCGCAGGAGATCGCGTTCACCCTCGCCGACGGCATCGAGTACGTGCGCACCGCGATGGCGGCCGGCATGGACGTGGACGACTTCGCGCCGCGCCTGTCGTTCTTCTTCGTCTCGCGCACCACCATCCTGGAGGAGGTCGCCAAGTTCCGCGCCGCGCGCCGGATCTGGGCCCGGGTGATGAGCGAGGAGTTCGGCGCCAAGAACCCCAAGTCGCTGATGCTGCGCTTCCACACCCAGACCGCCGGCGTCCAGCTCACCGCGCAGCAGCCCGAGGTGAACCTGGTGCGCGTCGCGGTGCAGGGCCTCGCCGCGGTCCTCGGCGGCACGCAGTCGCTGCACACCAACTCCTTCGACGAGGCCATCGCGCTGCCCACCGAGAAGTCCGCCCGCCTCGCGCTGCGCACCCAGCAGGTCCTCGCCTACGAGACGGACGTCACCGCGACCGTCGACCCGTTCGCCGGCTCGTACGTCATAGAGAAGATGACCGACGAGGTGGAGGCCGCGGCCGTCGACCTGATGCGCAAGGTCGAGGACTTCGGCGGCGCGGTCAACGCGATCGAGCACGGCTTCCAGAAGAACGAGATCGAGCGCAACGCCTACCGCATCGCCCAGGAGACCGACGCGGGCGACCGGGTCGTGGTCGGCGTCAACCGCTTCAAGCTCGACGCGGAGGAGCCCTACGAGCCGCTGCGCGTCGACCCCACCATCGAGGCCCAGCAGGCCGAACGGCTCGCCAAGCTGCGCGCCTCCCGCGACCAGGCGGCGGTCGACGAGGCGATGGCCGAGCTGCGGAGCGCCGCCGAGGGCAGCGACAACGTGCTGCATCCGATGAAGAAGGCGCTGCGGGCCCGCGCCACGGTCGGCGAGGTCTGCAACCTGCTGCGCGAGGTGTGGGGCGCCTACGTGCCGACCGACGTGTTCTGACCCTCGCGGACGCCGTCCGGGCGGCGGCCGGTGGACTTGCGGCCGCCGCCCGGCGCGTCCGCGTACCGTGGTGCGCGGCCGGTCAGGTCGCGTCGGCCGCTGCCCGGCGCTTCCGGTCGAGCCGCTGCTTGCGCGCCGAACGCGCCCGCACCACCCGCAGCGCCCGGCGCGCGACCCGGCGCAGCCTGGGGTCGCGGGTGAGGAAGGCGACCCTGGCGGGGAACGCGCCGGGCAGTCCGAGCGAGGCGAGCCGCCGGCGGCTGAAGTACCGCTTGGTGCCGGCGTCGAGGTGCCCGGCCAGGTAGGTCATCGCGGACTCGCGCAGCCGCGGGTAGGCCCGGTGCTGCATGCAGTAGCCCAACGCCCGCAGCAGCGCGTTCAGTTCGGCCGTCGAGTGCGCCGGGGCGCCGGCCTGCGGCTCCTCCAGCGGCGGCAGCAGCGCGTCCACGATGGTGACCGGCACCCGGTTGCTGTTCTGGAACGGCGTCAGGCGCCGCAGCAGCAGTTCGGTGCCGGTGCGGGCGACCGGGATGCCGTAGAGCGCGGACGCGGTGACCAGCGCGGTGGAGAAGCAGCCGACGACCAGCGCGGGACGCAGCCGCTGGAAGAGCACCTCGGCCAGCGTGGGGGAGTCGTGGACGGTCAGCTCCACGCCCAGGTCGGCGGCCTCCTTCTCCAGCAGCCGCGACCAGCGCGCGGGCGCGGTCGGATGCGGCTTGAAGACGATCCGCCGGTGGCCGCGAGCCGCCGCACCGCGCAGCATCCGCAGGTGGAGGGCTTCCTCCTCCTCGGCGCTGAGGATGCCGAGCGCGGCCAGGTACTGCCCGAGCAGCAGCGCCGGCGCGCTCTCCTCGTCGGGCCGCGCCGCGCAGGTGTCGTCGGCGTCGGCCAGCCGGGCCAGCACGGTGGTGAAGGCGTCGGATGGCACGATCCGCGCGCCGATCCCGTTCTCCGACAGCAGCAGCGGGGTCAGGCCCGGCACCAGGTCGAGGTGGAGCAGCCGCCGGATCCGGGTGGTGACCAGCAGGTCCAGCTTGTTGCGGGTGGGGCCGTAGCTCATCAGGCCGTCGGCGTAGACGTGGATCGCGGCGTCCGGGAAGAGCCGCACCAGCGCGAGGGCCGGCTCGACCTGGATGGACTCCACGACGAGTTCCACCTCGTCCTCGCCCAGCTCCCACAACTGCCGCAGATACCGCTCCCACAGCGGCACGTCGTCGGAGCGCGGCGACCAGCCGCTCGGGTGGAACGGGAAGATCGTCTCGTTCCAGGAGCGCACCTCGTCGAACCGGTCGCGCAGCGCGGCGAACCCCGGCATCGCGTCCAGCGCCGGCGTGGTCTCCGGGACGGCCGCGTTGTTGCTCACCAGCAGCACGCGCCGGTCGGCCGCCTCGAAACGGCCGCTGTCCAGCGCCGCCGCGACGGTCGCCGCGCCGTAGAGCGTGGAGGCCAGGAAGATCTGGGTGCGGGAGCGGCCGGCGTCCGGGACGGGGGTGCCGGCTGCGGGGTCGATGCCGGCGGCGGTGCCGGTGCCGTTGCCTGTGCCGGGGGAGGGGGAAGTGGCGGGGGTGGTCACGCGGCGGCCTCCACGCGCGGGGTGGCACCGTGGCCGGCGCCGCGCAGCGCGTTGAGCAACCGCATCCTGCGCAGCCGCAGTTGGCGGTCGAGGTCCATCGAGTCCAGCGCCTCGGTCAGCATCTCGGGCGGCATGCGCTTCATCGCGGCGCCGCTGAGCGTGCGCAGCCGGCGGGCGACGTGCGGCTCGAAGCGGTCGATGTTGGTCAGGTGGTGGCTGATGATCGCGCAGTAGGTGCGGACCGCCTTGGGCAGGTACTCGGCGGCCCGGGGGTCCTGCGCGGTCTCGGCGAGCACCTGGTCGAAGGAGCGGATGAAGTCGAGTTGACGCACGTCACCGATCTGGGTGAGGGAACTGGCCACCCCGCGCCGGTAGAAGACGCCGAGCAGCCCGAGGACGGCGAACGACTCGGCCCTGCGGTGCAGCCGCCAGATCCACGGCCGGTCCTCCGCGGTGCGCAGCCCGTCCGGGAAGTGCAGCACCCCGGCGTCGCGCAGCCTGCGGTGGTAGATGCCGGCCCACGCGTACGCGTAGTCGACCGAGGTCGAGGTGTGCGCGGGCAGGATCGCGTCGCGCGGGTCGAGCACCACGTCGCGCCGGCCGTGCGGCACGCGGTGGATGGTGCGCTCCCGGCCGGTGCACTGCACGTGGTCGGTGCGGACGAAGTCGCAGCCCAACCGCTCGATACCGGCCAGCAGTTGCGGAAGATAACCCGGCGCCAGCCAGTCGTCGCCGTCCAGAAAGGTGAGGTATTCGCCTTCCGCCTCGTCGATTCCGGTGTTCCTGGCGGTGGCGAGGCCGCCGTTGCGCTCGTGGCGCACGAGCCGGGCACCCGGAAGTCCGCCGCGCGCCGCGCGCCGCAGTATCTCCGGTGTCTGGTCGGTGGAACAGTCGTCGACCAGGATGAACTCGAAATCCGGACGGGCGTTTGCCGCCAGGCTTCGGAGCATGTCGGGGGCGAATGTCTGCACGTTGTAGAACGGCACGATGACCGAGAGCTTGACCACGCCACGAACGGTATGCGGACACAATCGCTGGCGGGTTTGCCATTTGCAGACCGTTTGGTGAACTGCGTGTGGCGAAGCCATGAAGCGATCTTGGGACGCGCCATACCTTCCATGCGTCGGTTCGCCGTTAACCGTTTGTTGCGGCGACGTACGCCCGCCGATCCCATTCGGTTCCTAGCGTCTGTGCCGTGTCCATCAACACGATCTCGGTGCTCGCGGATTCCGACACGCGATGGAAATGGGGTGCCCTCACCGCCCGGCGGATAGCTCCCGGTGCGTTTCTCGACGCCAATCTGCTGCGTGGCCGGGCGACCCCCACCGCACGCCAACTCGGTGAACTCGGTATTCCCTCCGACGCCATGCGCGAGGTCACCGCGGCGGAATTCCTCGCCCGCACCGACCGGGAGAGCGCCGACGTCGTGGTGCTCGCCTGCGTCGGCGGCACGGTGCAGGCGATGCTGCACGGGCTCGCCCACGCCTGGCAGGGCGCCACCCGCCGCCCGGTCGTCGTCACCGGCTATGTCGGCGTGGTCTACGAGAAGCTCGCCGACGGGCTCCTGCTGCGGCACGGCGCCGACGTGGTGCTCGCCAACAGCGCCCACGACGCCGAACGCTTCCGCGCGGTCTACGAGGGGGTGGGCGCCGCGGCCTCCGGCGTGGTCGGCGCGGCCCTGCCGTTCCTGGGCGGCGACGCCTACCAGCCGTCCGCCGAGCGGCCGTTCACCGTGGTCTTCGCGGTGCAGCCGTCCGTCCCCGACAGCCGCCGCGAGCGCGAGTACCTGCTGCGCCGCGCGGCCGGCCACGCCGAACGGCACCCGGACCGCCGCGTCCTGGTCAAGCTGCGCAGCAAGCCCGGCGAACACACCACGCACATCGAGGAGAACCCCTACCCCAAGCTCGCCGCCAAGCTCGGCCTGCCGGGCAACGTGGAGTTCGCCTACGGGCAGATGGGCGAGGTGCTGGACGCCACCGACCTGCTGGTCACGGTCAGTTCGACGGCCGCCCTGGAGGCGATGCACCGCGGCATCCCCACCGCCGTGCTCACCGACTTCGGGGTCCGCGAGGCGCTGGGCAACCACCACTTCATCGGCTCCGGCGCGCTCGCCTCCTGGGACGAACTCGACGAGGGCCTGCTGCCGCGCGCCGCCGGCGACTGGCTGACCCGGCACGGGGTCGCCCCCGCGCCCGACCCGTTCGGCCCGGTCCGCGACCGCGTCACCGAACTGGCCGCCCGCGCGGCCGCCGGGCGCCTTCCGCTGCCCCGCCCCTACTACACCTCCCGCACCGCGCCGCACTACCTGCCCGGCGTCCTGGCCCGGCACGGCCTCAACCCCTTCGGCGTGCCCACCGGCGACCCCGAGCAGCGCCCGCCCGGCCCGGCCCGCCGCGTCCTGCGCGACCTGACCCGCGACGCCGCCCGCGCCGCCTACCGGCACGGCGTCCAACGCGTCGCCCCGGCGATCCGCCGCTGGGGGCAGGTGTGAGCGCGGACCGGCGACGGGGGCGTTGATCGGCACGCGGGTGCGGGGCGGCGCGCGGGCGGGCCCACGGAGCGGTACCTGGACGCGGCGCGTCGGAGCGGCATCCGGGCGTGGCCCACGGAGCGGTACCCGGGCGCGGAGCGGTCCGCCGGCCGGGCGGATCAATACGACAACCATGAGTACGACAGGCAGGTGAACGACATGACAGCGGTCGTACTGGCCGTCATACCGGCCCGAGGCGGCTCCAAAGGAGTCCCCGGCAAGAACCTCGCCGAGGTCGGCGGCGTCCCCCTGGTGACCCGCGCCGTCCGCGCGTGCCGGACCGCCGGCGCCGTCACCCACGTGGCGGTGTCCACCGACGACCTCGCGATCTCGAGCGCGGCGCAACTGGCCGGGGCCGGCGTGGTGCGCCGCCCGGAGTCGATCGCCGGCGACACCGCCAGCAGCGAGGACGCCGTGCTCCACACGCTCGACGCGTTCGAGGCCGAACACGGCCGGCTCGTCGACGTCGTCCTCATGGTCCAGTGCACCAGCCCGTTCCTCACCAGCGCCGAGATCGACGCGGTGGCCCGCGCGGTCCTCGACGACGGCGCCGACAGCGCCCTGACCGCGGTCCCCTTCCACGGATTCGTCTGGCGGGCCGCCGGCGACGCGGAGGGCGTCAACCACGACAAGGCCGTCCGCCCGCGCCGGCAGGACCGGCCCGAGGAACTGCTGGAGACCGGCGCCGCCTACGCGATGCGGGTGGACGGCTTCCGCAAGACCGGACACCGCTTCTTCGGCCGCACCGCCGTGGTGCGCGCCGACCCCGCGCGGGTGCTGGAGATCGACGAGCCGGGCGACCTGCGCCGGGCCCGCGCCCTCGCCCCGCTCCTCGACCTGTGAACCCCCACCTCCCTCACACTCCCCGCTCCACCGAAAGGAACCACCTCGTGACCAGCACCTCGACCAGCAACCCGACCGCCTCCCCGCGCCTGCGCACCCTCGGCGACCGCCTGGTCGGCGGCGGCCGTCCCGTCTACGTCACCGGCGAGATCGGCATCAACCACAACGGTGACCTGGAGAACGCCTTCCGGCTCATCGACGCCGCGGTGGACGCCGGCTGCGACGCGGTCAAGTTCCAGAAGCGCACCCCGGAGATCTGCACCCCGCGCGACCAGTGGGAGATCGAGCGCGACACCCCCTGGGGCCGCATGACCTACATCGACTACCGCCACCGCGTCGAGTTCGGCGAGGACGACTACCGGGAGATCGACGCCCACTGCCGCAAGCGCGGCATCGACTGGTTCGCCTCCCCGTGGGACGTGCCCAGCGTGGAGTTCCTGGAGAAGTTCGACCTCCCCGCGCACAAGGTCGCCTCCGCCTGCCTCACCGACGACGAACTGCTGCGCGCCCTGCGGGCCACCGGACGCACGGTCATCCTCTCCACCGGCATGTCCACCCCCCGGCAGATCCGCCACGCGGTCGAGGTGCTGGGCAGCGACAACATCCTGCTCTGCCACGCCACCTCGACCTACCCGGCCAAGCACGAAGAGCTCAACCTCCGCATGATCCACACCCTGCAGTCCGAGTTCCCCAACGTGCCGATCGGCTACTCCGGCCACGAGGTCGGCCTGCAGACCACCCTCGCCGCCGTCGCCCTCGGCGCGGTGTTCGTCGAGCGGCACATCACCCTCGACCGCGCCATGTGGGGCTCCGACCAGGCCGCCTCCGTCGAGTCCCAGGGCCTGGAGCGCCTGGTCCGCGACATCCGCATCATCGAGGACGCCCTCGGCGACGGCGTCAAGCGCGTCTACGAAGGCGAACTCGCCCCCATGCGCAAGCTCCGCCGGGTGGCCGGCGTCGTCGCCGAGGCCGACGCCCGCGCGGAGGCCGCCTCCCCCGCCGGAGCGGACCGGGAGCCGGTGTCCGCATGACGACCGCCGAACTCCCGGCGCCCGCGGCCCAGGAGGGGTCGCCGGCCCTCAACACCCTCGCCCTCGTCGAGTCCCCGGCCCAGATGCTCAACCTCCTGGAATGGACGTACTCCGGCGGCGCCGCCGACGCAGTCAAGACCACCACCGTCGTCGTGCTGCCCCCGGCCGACCCGATGAGCCGCGGCCAGCTCCTGCGCATGTCGGGACTGGCCCGGGACGAGGGCCTGGCCCTGCGGTGGTGCGAGCCGCGCACCGCCAGCGCCGGCCCGCTGCGCACCCTGGCCGGCCTCGCCCCGGCCCTCGCCCGCGCCGAGCGCCTGGTGATCGGCGACCCGTTCTCCCGCATGGTCCAGGCGCTGCTGCCGCTCAGCCGGGCCCGCGACCTGGTCGTCATCGACGACGGCACCGCCACCATGGAGTTCGTCACCCTGGTCACCGAGGGCCGGCAACTGGTCCGCTGGCACCGGGCCGGCCGGGGCCGCCCGAGCGTCGGCGAGTTCGTCTTCTCCCCGGTCGGCGGCTATGCCCGGCGCCGGCTGACCGCCCGTCCCGGGCGCCGGATCGAACTGTTCACCGCCCTGCCCGTCACCGCGCCTCCCGGCACGGTGCTGCGCCCCAACCGCCTGGAGTGGAGCCGCGCCCGCTTCGGCCCGCCGGCCGTCCGGACCAGCGCCGACCTGATAGGCACCTCGCTGGTGGAGAACGGCGTGGTCGACCTCGACCGCTACCTGGAGGCGGTCACCAAGATCGCCGAGGTGGGTGGCGTGACCCGCTACTTCGCCCACCGCCGCGAGCGCGAGGACAAGCTGCGCCTGCTCTCCACCCGGGCCGGTCTGGAGATCGTGCGGCCCGACCTGCCGCTCGAACTCGTCGCTCGGCGCGGCCCGATAGGCGCCCGCCTGATCAGCTTCCCGTCCACCGTGGTGCACACCCTGCCGTTCGCCCTGTCCGGCACCGGCGTCCACCTGTCGGTCTGCGAGGTCGAGCCGTCCTGGCTGACCTCGGGCGCCTCCCCGCGTGCCCAGGGCTTCCTGTCCGGTATCACCCAGGCCGCCCGCGCCGCCCACCGCCCCTCGGCCGTGCGCGTTCTCAACCCCCTTCCCGACTCAAGCATCCAGGCGGTGTCTCCGTGACCGTGGCGCTCGAAGCCGTTCCCGAGCCGGCCAAGCTGACGACCAAGGAGGTCGACGAACTGGTCGCACGGTACGGACTGATCCCCGCGGCGCGGCGGCCCGGCCTGCTGGAGTACGTCCAACAGCTCTGGTCCCGGAGACACTTCACCCTCTCCTACTCGCGCGCCCGGCTGACCGCGCTGTACGCCAGCGCCCGGCTCGGCCAGATCTGGCATGTGCTCACCCCCCTGCTCAACGTCTTCGTCTACTGGCTGATCTTCGGCTACCTGCTGCGCAGGACCGACGGCACCGGTGACAACTACATCGCCTTCCTCACCGTCGGCGTGTTCGTCTTCACCTACACCCGCGAGTCCATCGCCACCGGGACCTGGTCGATCTCCAACCGCATCGAACTCGTCCGGGCCCTGCACTTCCCCCGTGCCACCCTCCCGATCTCGTCGACCTTCATCCAGCTCCAGCAACTGCTGCTGTCGATGGCCGTCGTCCTCACCATCGTGCTGGCCTCCGGCGAGCCGTTCGCCATGCGCTGGTTCCTGCTGATCCCCGCCCTCTTCCTCCAGACCGTCTTCAACCTCGGCTGCAGCATGCTCATGGCCCGGGTCGGGGCCCGCAACCACGACATCGGCGAACTGGTGCCGTTCGTGCTGCGCACCTGGATGTACCTGTGCGGCGTCTTCTACAGCGTGACCAAGGTCGCCGGCCACGCTCCTCAGCCCATCCGCTTCTTCCTGGAGGCCAACCCCGGCGCCCTCTACATCGAACTCGCCCGCCACGCCCTGCTGCAGGGCTTCGCCCACACCACCCCGCACATCTGGCTCCTCTCCGGCGCCTGGGCCGCGCTGGCTCTCGTCGGCGGCCTGACCGTGTGCTGGCAGGCGGAGCACACGTACGGCCGTGGATGACAGGGCCTCTGCCTCCGGCGGTTGAGCGGTTGACCCGTCGACCGGGGTGAGGCCGCCGCACCGTGCGGTGGCCGACGGTTCGCCGAAGACCACGGTGCCTGTGGGCTCAACGGTCCTCGCTGCGTGCCCGACCCCACCGCCGGAGCGGTCCGGCTGGACCTGGCCGCGCCTGGGCCCTGCGGTGGCTTCAGCGGTGCGATGCGTCAGCGGTGCGGTGACTCGGCCGTGCGGTGTCCCACCCCGGCGGCTGAACCGGTCCGGTGTTCGGGGCCGGCCCGGCGGTTCCGGAGCCGCTGCCCGGCCTGCCGGACGCCCGCGTGGTGAACGCGATCCGGCCGGCCACCTCGTCCGGGGTGCTGGCGTCCCCGAGTCGGCGGTCGGGTGGGACGCGTGGTGCCGGACGGGCGAGAGGTTCAGCCCTGGAAGCGTTCGAGGTGAGCGGTCACGGCGGCGGGGTCGGTGGTCGCCAGGCCGACGTAGCCGTCGGGGCGTATGAGGAACAGCCCTTCGCCGTAGGCGTGTCGGAGCTCTTCGCCGTCCAGCCGGCAGGTCCTGACCCACTCGGCGTCCACCGCCGGCGGCTCGGTCGGACCGATGGCCAGCAGGGTGAAGTGCGGGCCGCGGAAGGCGTCGAAGAGGCGAAGCGGTCGGCCTTCCGGCGTGGTGCCGCGGGCGTCGGGCGCACGGTCGCCGGCTCGCAGGGCGTCGTCCGCGAGAGCGTCACGCGTGTCGGCGGCTAGCGGTCCGCCGCGGTAGTTGAGGCCCAACTGCTGCGTGGCGGCGCCGCGTCGGCCGCCCCAGGTCTGCTCGCCCTCGCGCATCCGCTGGTGCAGCGCGGTGCTGATGCCGAGAACGTCGGCCGCCACCGGAAGCCGCTCCGCCTCGTAGGTGTCGAGCAGGGACTCCGGGGCGCCGTGCCGGTAGGACCTGGCCCAGCTTCCAGCCCAGGTTGTAGGCGTCCTGGACGCTGGTGTTCAAGCCCTGGCCGCCGGTCGGGGGATGGATGTGCGCGGCGTCGCCCGCGAGAAACACCCGCCCGACGCGGAACCGGTCGGCGAGGGCCGCGCGGGGCCGGTAGAACGAGACCCACAGCACCTCCTTCACCTGCTCCTCGGACAGGTGGGTGCGGGCCGCGATGGTCTTCCTGACGCCCTCGGGCGAGGTGTCGGGCGTGACCGAGCCGTCCGCGAACCGCGCGATGACCTGGAAGTCGTCCGTGCCGGCGAGCGGACACATGCCGAGCATTCCGTCGGCCGCCTTGGGCCAGATGTGCCAGCTCTCCCGGTCGAGACCGTCGGCGCGGACATCGGCGACCAGCGCGGTGCCCGAATCGATCGATCCACCGGTCATGCCGACCCCGATACCGCGGCGCACGGTGCTGCGGCCTCCGTCCGCGCCGACCAGGAAGGCGGCGCGAACCGTCCGCGTCCCACCGTCGGCGCTCGGTCAGCTCGGCGGTCACGCCGTCGGCGTCCTGGCTGAGGGAACTGAGCCCGAGGCCGAACTCGACGGCGCCGCCCAGCTCTTCGAGGCGGTCCCGCAGGATCTCCTGCGTGCGCCATTGGGGAAGCATCAGCGGCTCCCCGTAGGGCCTTTGCGGCGAGGCCGGGAAGCGCTCCATCATGTCCCACTCGCCAGCCCGGACCCCGTCCTCCCAGTTGACCATCGTGGGATACGGGCCACCGCGGGCCAGCGCCTCGTCGATCACACCGAGATCGTCGAAGACCTCCTGGGTGCGCGGCTGGATGCCCTTGCCACGCGATCCCGGGAACAGGTGGGGCGCCTGCTCGACAACCCGTGCGGCCACCCCGCGCCGTGCCAGGTCGCAGGCGAGCGTGAGGCCGCTCGGACCGGCTCCGACGATGAGTACCTCGGTCTCCCACTCGGCTGGACGGCTTCGATCATCGAGCCGGGCGGTCGCGTCCGGGCCTCCTCGCACCGAGCCGGGCCCGCCCTCGGACCGGGGCACGGCTCCCGTTTCCACCTCCGCGCCGCTCTCCGGCCGGTCTGCTGCTCCGGCCCGTGCCCGGGGTCCCGACTCGCTGACTTTCATCGTGCTGGCGCTCATCACGCCCACCTCCTTAACGGCGTTAAGTTCACTCTCGACAGGATTGCCTTAACGCTGTTAAGTTGTCAAGGGCGGTCGGAAGACTGGGAGGATCGAGAGGTGGTGACGCGACTGGATCGGTTGACCGTGGTGGAGACGGCGCTGCGACTGCTGAACGAAACCGGGCTGGAGGGGCTTTCACTCCGTCGGATCGCGACCGAGTTGGACGTGAAGGCACCCGCGCTGTACTGGCACTTCGACAGCAAGCAGGCACTGCTCGACGAGATGGCCACCGAGATCCTTCGCGGCATGCTGCGGGCCATGGAGGGGACCGGCGAGGCGGACGAGGGCTGGGCGGGCGCGCTGGGTGAGGAGGCGAGCTGGCGGGACTGGATGGCCGAGGCGATGCGCGTGCTGCGCGGCGTGCTGCTCGGCTACCGGGACGGCGCCAAGGTGTTCAGCGGGACCACGTTCACCGGCACGGACTACGCGGCACCGATGCAACGGGTCCTCGAACCCCTGATACGTGAAGGGTTCACGGTGCGCACGGCCGGGCGTGCCTGGGCAACCGTCTACAGCTACACGATCGGCTTCGTGATCGAGGAACAGGCGGTCTACCCGCTGCCCGGGCAGCGCGACCCCCGCTACGACGTCGCGAAGCGCGCCGAACGCCTCGCCGGCGACTACCCCATAGCCGCCGAAGTGGGCTCGGAGATCTTCGAGGACTACGACGAGGGCTTCGAGACCGGCCTCACCGCCGTGATCGCCGGAATCGACGCGACGTTGGCGCCCGCGAAGTAGACCGGCGCGGGTCGCCCGGCCACGGGGTGTCGGGTGGCGCCGGATCGGTCGGTGGGGGGTCGTGGGTGGTCGGGTCGCGTGCGGCCGGATCGGTGCGCGGTCGGGCCGGGGTGCCGGTTCGTCGTTGAGCAGATCGCGGCGTCGGGGCGGCGTTCTGCTGGGTCGAGCGAGACCGGATCGCCCGGAACCGGCTGCGGGGTGCTGCCGCCGCGGCCCCCGCGTCCGCCCCGCGGTGCGTCGGCTCGCCTCCTCCGGGCGGCGTAGTCCACGCGGCGTGTGCCGCCTGGTGCCCGACGCCGTCCGGTGCTCGCCCGGTCCCCAACCGGTCCCGCGCCGGCCGCCCGCCTCGGTCCCGCGCCGACCCCGCCGCGCGGTCGGTCCCGCGCCGACCCCGCCGCCCGCCCGGGGATACGCCGGCCCGGTCCCACGCTCGCCGATGCGCCTGCCCGTGCCCCGCAAACGTGCCTGCGCCCGCGATCCGCCCGAGCGTGCCGGGGGTGTGGCCCCGACCGTGTCGGTGACCGCGAGGTCAAGGGTGGTTTGCGTCAAGCTCCTCGGCGCCCGGTTCGCGGCGCCGAGGACCGCACTCGGCTCGCGCCGGAGCGGACCGTGCGCCCTCGGCCCGGGACCGTGCATCGCCGGCGCCGGCGGGGTGGATCGCGCCGCAGCGGTCCGCGTTCCGCGAGCGCCGCGGGATCGCTCTCCGCGCCGGGTCGGGGTGCGCGTAAAGGTGGAACGTTCGAATTCTCGTGCGAGGGGTCGGCGAACGTAACGTGGGAGAGGGAGCAATGGGTTGGAAGGGTGTGAGATCTGCGCCATCCGGGCCGTTTGCGGGGTGGGGTTTCCAGCCGCGGTCAAGAATCAAGACAGACCCGAGGGGATAGGGTGGTGCGCAGGTCTAAAAGGGTGTTAATACCCGGACCGGAGCCGAGTATGCGCTGCGAAGGTGCATTTCTTGGCTGGGAGGCTGGAAGTACGACGACGATGACACGGGAGTGGTCATGAGTTCTACGCTGTCGGGGGTGGACCATCCACTGCCTGCGTCCGGCGTTCTGTCCGACGAGCTGTTCAGTGAGCTCGTCCGCTTCCGTCGTGACCTGCACATGCACCCCGAGCTCTCCCGCCAGGAGTTCCGCACCACGGCCGCGATCAAGGCCCGCCTGGAGGCCGCCGGGCTGCGGCCCCGCGAGCTGCCGACCGGCACCGGGCTGATCTGCGACATCGGCCCCGACGACGCCGGACCGCGGCTGGCGCTGCGGGCCGACATCGACGCGTTGCCGGTCCCTGACACCAAGAACGTCCCCTACCGCTCGACGCACGAGGGCCGGGCCCACGCGTGCGGCCACGACATGCACACCTCAGTGGTGCTCGGCGCCGGGATCGTGCTGGCCGAGATGGCCCGGGAGGGCCGGCTCGCCCGGCCGGTGCGGCTGATCTTCCAGCCGGCCGAGGAGGTCATGCCGGGCGGCGCGATCGACCTGATCAAGGCGCGGGTGCTGGACGGCGTGGACCGCATCCTCGCGGTGCACTGCGACCCGAAGGTCGAGGTCGGCCGGATCGGGCTGCGCACCGGGGCGATCACCTCGGCGTGCGACCGGCTGGAGCTGAGCCTGGACGGTCCCGGCGGCCACACGGCGAGACCCCACCTGACCACCGACCTGGTGGCCGCGGTCGCCAAGCTGGCCACCGAGCTTCCGGCGGTGCTCGCCCGGCGGATCGACCCGCGGGCCGGCCTGTCCGTCGTGTGGGGCCGCATCCAGTCGGGCCACGCCTGCAACGTGATCCCGCAGCACGCCGAGCTGGAAGGCACCGTGCGCTGCCTGGACCTCGCCGCGTGGCGGGAGGCGCCGGATCTGATCCACGAGGTCATCGACCAGGTGTCCGCGATGTACCGGGCGAAGTGGGAGCTGACGTACCACCGCGGGGTTCCGCCGGTGGTCAACGAGGCGGATTCGGTCAAGCTGCTGCGCGAGGCGATGACCGCGCGCCGGGGCGGCCACACCGTGGAGAACACCGAGCAGAGCCTGGGCGGCGAGGACTTCTCCTGGTACCTGGAGCACGTGCCGGGCGCGCTGGTCCGGCTCGGGGTCCGGCCGGTCGGCGACCCGACCGTGCGTGACCTGCACCGCGGCGACTTCGACGCGGACGAGGGCGCGATCCGCGTCGGGGTCGAACTGTTCACGGGGGCCGCGCTGTTGGGGTGACGCGGTCGCGTCACGCGGTTGCGGCGAAGGGGTCACCGGAACAGGTTCCGGTGACCCCTTCCTGACGTTGTGGGGGTAACGAGTGGCGGTCGGCGGGGCGTTGCACCACGTGGAGATCTGGGTGCCGGATCTCGGGCGGGCGGTCGGCAGTTTCGGCTGGCTGCTGGGGGAGTTGGGGTACGCGGTCCACCAGGACTGGGCGGCCGGGCGCAGTTGGCGGCAGGGCGAGTCGGGCGCGTACATCGTGGTCGAGCAGTCGCCGGCGTTGAGCGCCGAGCGGCACGAACGCACCCGTCCCGGCCTCAACCACCTCGCCTTCCGGGTGAACGAGCGGGCCCAGGTTGACGCGCTGGTGGCGGACGCGGGCCCGCACGGCTGGCGGTTGATGTTCGCCGACCGTCATCCGTACGCCGGCGGGGAGACCCACTACGCCGCCTACCTGGAGAACGACGACGGCTTCGAGGTCGAACTCGTCGCCGCACACTGACCCGCCCGGCCAGGCCCCGCCCCGCCGGTTCCGCCTGCCCGACGCGTTCCGCCCGCCAGGCCGCCCCCCGCCGGTTGCGCCTGTCCGACCCGTTCGGCCCCGTCGGCCCCCACCCCGCCGAGTGCGCCCGCCTGACCCGTGCCGCCCCGCCGGGTCCGCCTGTCCGACGCGTTCCGCCCGCCAGGCCGCCCCCTCGGCCCCCGCCCCGCCGGTTCCGCCTGCCCGACGCGTTCCGCCCGCCAGGCCGCCCCGTCGGCCCCCGCCCCGCCTGCTCCGTGCCGCTTGGCCCTCGTCACTCCGTACGCCGGACCCCTCGCCGCAGGCGCCCCCGCTCGCCACGCCGCCCCCCGCCGCGAACCGCCCCGCTGGGCGCCCCGCCGCGCCGGGACCCCGTCGAGCCGTGCCCCGCACCGCCCCCGCCGCGCAGCGTCCCGCCTCGTCGCGCCGGACCCGCCCCGCCCTTCGCGCCGCCGCGCCGCGTCCCGGGCCCGTCGAGCCGTGCCCCGCCCAGCAACGCCCCCGCCGCGCAGCGTCCCGGTCCCGTCGCGCCGGACCTGCCGCCCCCGCCGCGCCGCGATCCCGCCCCGCCCCACCGCCCCCGCCGCCCCGCGGACCGCGACCCCACCGCCCCTCCCGCCCAAGAACCCCGCCCCCGCGGACCAATCGCCCACAACGCAGCAGAACACCGCGCAACGCCGCGGGCCCCCGCGGCGGCGGTGTGGCGGATCACACATGGAATCCGGATTTCCGGTCGGGAAGCCGTTCGCCGATCGGGCCGCGACCGACGGCGATGCGGACACCTTCGAGTGGTAACCGATCACAACCCGTTCCCCGGTCCACCCGGCGAACGTAGGCTGCCGGTCCAACGGACACCGCCGACGCCACCACGCACCGACGGCTCGCCCGTATGCGAAGAACGTCGTGTGACAGCTGCGTCGCGCAGGAGGGCCGGTGGGTAGGCGTCGATCCGATAACGGGTTCAACCCCCCTCTTTACCTGACATCTACGCGCGTTAAGCTGCCGCAGAACCAGCGCCGGACGGGGCGCTAGAGATGATTGAAGGGGTGCCCCTCGTGCGCCGGGTAACCACGTTCGCCGCCGCCGGTATCGCCACCGCGGCCCTCGCGCTCACCGCCACCGCGTGCGGCGCGAGTTCCACCCAGAGCAGCAGCTCCTCGCCCTCCTCCGGCAAGTCCACGCTCAAGGTCGGTATGGCCTATGACGTGGGCGGTCGCGGTGACCACTCGTTCAACGACTCCGCGGCGCGGGGCCTGGACAAGGCCACCAAGGAGTTCGGCGGTACGCCGAAGGAGCTGACCGCGAAGACCACCGACACCGACGCGGACCGCGAGCAGTACCTCTCGGACCTGGCGACGGCCGGCTACAACCCGGTCATATCGGTCGGCTTCGCCTACGCGAACGCGCTCACGGCGGTCGCGCCGAAGTTCCCGAAGACGACCTTCGCGATCGTCGACTCCGTGGTGCCCGGCAAGAACGTCGACAGCATGAGCTTCGCCACCCCGGAGAGCTCCTACCTCGCCGGCGTCGCCGCCGCGATGAAGTCCAAGACCGGGAAGATCGGCTTCATCGGCGGCGTCAACGACGCGCTGATCCAGGGCTTCCAGGCCGGCTTCGACCAGGGCGTGCACGACACCAAGCCGTCCGACAAGGTCACCGACCAGTACCTGACGACCGGCTCCGACCTGTCCGGCTTCAGCAGCCCGGACCTGGGCGCCTCCGCGGCCAGCGGCATGCTCGCGCACGGCATCGACGTCATCTACTCGGCGGCCGGCAGCTCCGGCACCGGTTCCATCGAGACCGTGGCCGCCAAGAAGGGCGCCTGGGCGATCGGCGTCGACTCCGACCAGTACCAGGACCCGGCGCTGGCCAAGTACAAGCACGCCATCCTGACCTCCGCGGTCAAGAACGTGGACGTCGCGGTCTACGACCTCATCAAGAGCTTCAAGGCCGGCAAGCCGCTGGTCGGCAACAACACCTACAACCTGCAGAACGGCGGCGTGGGCCTGGCCACCAGCGGCGGATACATCGCCGACATCCTGCCGCAGCTCAACGCGATCAAGCAGAAGATCATCAACGGTCAGATCAAGGTCAAGTCGACTCCTTGATCGTCTGATTGTCAGGATCAGCTGATCGTCAAGGCCGAACGCGCGGGGCCCGTCGGGGGAGACATGCACTCCTTCCCGCCGGGCCCCTACGCCTGATCGCCGCAGTAAGAAGGAGAGTGCGCCATCAACGCCTCCAGCCCGCCCCCCGCCGTACAGCTCACGGGAATCACCAAACGCTTTCCCGGAGTGGTCGCCAACCACGACATCGACATCACGATCCGCCGCGGCATCGTGCACGCCCTCGTGGGCGAGAACGGCGCGGGCAAATCGACCCTGATGAAGATCCTCTACGGCATGCAGAAGCCGGACGAGGGAACCATCGCCATCGACGGCGAGCCGGTCTCCTTCCACGATCCGGGCGACGCGATCGCCCGCGGCATCGGCATGGTCCACCAGCACTTCATGCTGGCCGACAACCTCACGGTGCTGGAGAACGTGGTGCTCGGCAGCGAGAAGCTGCACGGCATCGGGGGCCGGGCGCGGGCCAGGATCGTCGAGATCTCCGACGCCTACGGACTCGGGGTGCGCCCGGACGCGCTGGTGGAGGACCTGGGCGTCGCGGACCGGCAGCGCGTCGAGATCCTCAAGGTCCTCTACCGGGGCGCCCGCACGCTCATCCTCGACGAGCCCACCGCGGTCCTGGTGCCGCAGGAGGTCGAGGCGCTCTTCGACAACCTGCGGGAGCTGAAGGCCGAGGGGCTGACGGTCATCTTCATCTCGCACAAGCTCGGCGAGGTGCTGGCGGTCGCCGACGAGATCACCGTCATCCGCCGCGGTACGACGGTCGGATCGGCCGACCCGAGGTCCACGACGACCAAGCAGCTCGCCGAGCTGATGGTCGGCAGCGAACTCCCGTCGCCGGAGACCCGCGACTCGACCGTCACCGACCAGCCGATGCTCACCGTCGAGGGACTGCGGCTGACCGCGCCCGACCAGGACGGCGTGGACCGCGTCGTGCTGGACGACATCGCGTTCACCATCCACAAGGGCGAGGTCCTCGGGCTCGCCGGCGTGGAGGGCAACGGCCAGGCCGAACTGGTCGAGGCGATCATGGGCATGCGCACCCCGGAGACGGGCGTGCTGACCCTGGACTCGGCGGACATCACCCGGGCGCCGACCCGGGCGCGCCGGGTGGCCGGCGTCGGCTACATCCCGGAGGACCGGCACCGGCACGGGCTGCTGCTGGAAGCCCCGCTGTGGGAGAACCGCATCCTGGGCCACGTCACCGAGCCGCCCAACAGCAAGGGCGCGCTGCTGGACATCGCCGCCGCCCGCCGCGACACCGAACGCATCGTCGCCGACTACGACGTCCGCACGCCGGGCATCGAGGTGACCGCGGGCTCGCTGTCCGGCGGCAACCAGCAGAAGCTCATCGTCGGGCGCGAGATGAGCCACCACCCCAAGCTGCTGATCGCCGCGCACCCCACCCGTGGCGTGGACGTCGGCGCCCAGGCGCAGATCTGGGACCAGATCAGGGAGGCGCGCCGCGAGGGCCTGGCCGTCCTGCTGATCTCCGCGGACCTGGACGAACTGATCGGCCTGTCGGACACGTTGCGGGTGATGTACCGCGGCCGACTGGTCGCGGACGCCGACCCCGCCACCATCACCCCCGAGGAACTGGGCTCGGCGATGACCGGCGCGGCCTCCGGACACCTCGAACTCTCCGAGCCGTCCGGGTCCGACGACCAGTCCGCGCCTTCCGACCAGCACGAGCTTCCCGGCCAACGAGCGGACGAACCCTCCGGCGCCGACGCAGGAGAGGACCGATGAAGAAGATCTTCGCCCGTATCGACAAGGAGCGGCTGCTGCTGGGGGTGGCCACCCCGGTCATCGCCGTGCTGGCCGCCCTCGTGGTGACCGCGCTCGTGCTGCTGGCCACCGGCAAGCAACCGCTGCCGGCCTTCCAGATCATGGTCAGCTACGGCATCAAGAGCGACAGCCAGGTCTACATCCTCAACCTGGCGACCACCTACTACCTCGCGGGTCTGGCGGTGGCCATCGGCTTCCGGATGAACCTGTTCAACATCGGGGTGGACGGCCAGTACCGGATGGCCGCGTTCTTCGCGGCCGTCGTCGGCGGCATGGTCCGGCTGCCCGGGTTCCTGGAGATCCCGCTGATCATCATCGTCGCCATGCTGGTCGGCGCGATGTGGGCGGGGATCGCCGGCGTGCTGAAGGTGAAGCGCGGCGTCAGCGAGGTCATCGCCACGATCATGCTCAACTCGATCGCCACCGCGGTCATCTCCTACCTGCTGCAGCCCGGCCGGCTGGCGCACCTGAACAAGAACACCAACAGCGTCTACACCACGATGCTGCCGAAGTCGGCCTGGTTCTTCACCATGACCGGCAACCCGGCGGCCGGCCCGGTCGAGGGCTTCATCGTGGTCGCGGTGCTGGCCGGGGTGGCCTACTGGTTCATCCTCTCGCGCACCCGCTTCGGCTTCGACCTGCGGACCGTCGGCCGCTCCGAGTCGGCCGCCGAGGCCAGCGGCGTCAGCGTCAAGCGCATGATCACCACCAGCATGCTGATCTCCGGCGCCATCGCCGGCCTGGTCGGCATGCCGGCGCTGCTCAACGAGTCGCACACCTACAGCAGCGAGTTCCCCACCGGCATCGGCTTCATCGGCATCGCCGTCGCCCTGCTCGGCCGCAACCACCCGATCGGCATCGGCATCGGCGCCCTGTTGTGGGCGTTCTTGGACCGCACGTCCAACTGGCTGGAGTTCAACGGCTACGACAAGGAGATCGTCGGCGTCATCCAGGGCGTCATCGTCCTGTGCGTGGTCATCGCCTACGAACTCGTCCGCCGCTACGGCCTCGGTCGCCAGCAGCGCAAGGTCGGCGAGGAACTGGCCGCCGCCGTCACCACGACCGAACCGGCGCAGGAGGCCGCGGTATGAGCGTCATCACAGCACCCGCCACGGAACCCAAGAGCCCGGCGGCCGTCAAACGCCGCAGGCTGTCCACCCCGGTCATCCTGCTGATCCTGGCCGCCGCCCTGCTGGTCATCTCGGCGGTGCGGGCGATCACCGGCGCGGTGGACGTCACGTCGTCGGGACAGGTCGGCGGGACCTTGCAGATGGCGGTGCCGATCGGCCTGGCGGGCCTGGCCGGCCTGTGGTCGGAGCGCTCCGGCGTGGTCAACATCGGCCTTGAGGGCATGATGATCCTGGGCACCTTCTTCGGTGCCTGGATCGGCTGGCAGCACGGCCCGTGGCTCGGCCTGGTGGCCGGCATCGTCGGCGGCATGCTCGGCGGCCTGGTGCACGCCATCGCCACCGTCACCTTCGGCGTCGACCACATCGTCTCCGGTGTCGCGGTCACCCTGCTCGCCCAGGGCGCCACCGAGTACCTGGCGAAACGGTGGTTCAACAACGGCCACGCGCTCGCGCTGGGCGGCAACCCCAAGCAGTCGCCACCGATCGGCAACGTCTACTCGATCACCGTCCCGGGCGTCTCGCCCTGGCTGCAGTCGGTGGAGAACCACCACTGGTTCCTCGTCTCCGACCTGGCCGGCGTGCTGGGCGGGCTGGTCACCAACCTGTCCACCTTCACGATCCTGGCCGCCCTGTTGTTCGTCGGCACGTACTTCGTGCTGTGGCACACCTCGTTCGGCCTGCGGCTTCGCTCGTGCGGCGAGGCGCCGGTGGCGGCCGAGTCGCTCGGTGTGGACGTCTACCGCTACAAGTACATCGGTGTGATCATCTCCGGCGGACTGGCCGGCTTCGGCGGCGCGTTCCTCGCCATGGTCCCGGCACACACCTACGAGGACGGCCAGACCGGCGGGCGCGGCTACATCGGCCTGGCCGCGATGATCTTCGGCAACTGGCGGCCCGGCGGGCTCGCCATGGGCGCCGGGCTGTTCGGCTACACCGACAGCCTCTCGCTGCGCAACGGCGGCGCGGCGGCGCACGCGCTGCTGCTCCTGCTGTTCATCCTGCTCGTCGTCCTGGCGGTCTGGAAGATCTACCGTAAGAGCTACCCGCAGGGCGTGCTTGCCGCCGGGGCGGCCGTGTTGCTGCTGTTGTGGTTCGTCATGACGACCACCATCCCCGACGAGTTCGTCTCGGCCACCCCGTACGTCGCCACGCTGCTGGTCCTCGCGCTGTCCGCGCAACGGCTGCGCATGCCGAAGGCGGACGGCAAGCCCTACCGCAAGGGCCAGGGATCGTGACGGCCGCCGCGCACGAAGCCGCCATCGACTGGCAGACGCTGCGGGAACGGGCCCGCGAGGTGATGGCCCGCGCCTACGCGCCCTACTCGCACTTCCCGGTCGGCGCGGCCGCGTTGGCCGACGACGGCCGCACCGTCGTCGGCTGCAACGTGGAGAACGCCGCGTACGGCGTCGCGCTCTGCGCCGAGTGCGGCCTGGTCTCCGCGCTGCACGCCTCGGGCGGCGGCCGGCTCACCGCGTTCACCTGCTGCGACGGCGAGGGCGAACTGCTGATGCCGTGCGGGCGCTGCCGCCAGCTGCTGTGGGAGAACGGCGGCCCCGAACTGCTGGTCGACACCGCCCGCGGCATCCGCCCGCTGCGCGACCTGCTGCCGGACGCCTTCGGCCCCGACGACCTCAACCGCTAAGGAAGCCCACACCACGATGGACGTCATCTCCGTCATCCGTACCAAGCGCGACCACGGCCGGCTCAGCGACGAGCAGATCGACTGGGTGGTCGACGCCTACACCCGCGGCGCGGTCGCCGACGAGCAGATGTCCGCGCTCGCCATGGCGATCCTGCTCAACGGCATGGACCGGGCGGAGATCGCCCGCTGGACGGCCGCGATGATCGCCAGCGGCGAGCGGATGGACTTCTCCTCGCTGCCGCGGCCGACCGCCGACAAGCACTCCACCGGCGGGGTCGGCGACAAGATCACCCTGCCGCTCGCCCCGCTGGTCGCCGCGTGCGGCGCGGCCGTCCCGCAGCTTTCCGGCCGCGGCCTCGGCCACACCGGCGGCACCCTCGACAAGCTGGAGTCCATCCCCGGCTGGCGGGCGCAGCTGTCCAACGACGAGATGCTCGCCGTGCTGCGCGACGTCGGCGCGGTGGTCTGCGCCGCGGGCGCCGGGCTGGCTCCGGCCGACCGCAAGCTGTACTCGCTGCGGGACGTCACCGGCACGGTGGAGGCGATCCCGCTGATCGCCTCGTCCATCATGAGCAAGAAGATCGCCGAGGGCACCGGTTCGCTGGTGCTGGACGTCAAGGTCGGCTCCGGCGCGTTCATGAAGACCGCCGAGGACGCCCGGGAGCTGGCGGCCACCATGGTCGGCCTCGGCACCGACCACGGGGTGCGCACCGTCGCGCTGCTCACCGGCATGTCCACGCCGCTGGGCCTGACCGCCGGCCACGCGCTGGAGGTCCGCGAGTCGGTCGAGGTGCTGGCCGGCGGCGGTCCGGCCGACGTCGTCGAACTCACCCTGGCGCTGGCCCGCGAGATGCTGGACGGCGCCGGGCTGACGGACGCCGACCCGGCCCGGGCGCTCAAGGACGGTTCCGCGATGGACCACTGGCGGCGCATGATCGCGGCCCAGGGCGGCGACCCGGACGCCGCGCTGCCGGTCTCCCGCGAGCAGCACGTGGTCAACGCGCCGGCCTCCGGTGTGCTCACCCGCCTCGACGCCTACGGGGTCGGCGTGGCCAGCTGGCGGCTCGGCGCGGGCCGCGCCCGCAAGGAGGACACCGTGCAGGCCGCCGCGGGCGTCGAGATGCACGCCAAGCCCGGCGACACCGTCATCGCGGGCCAGCCCCTGCTGACGCTGCACACCGACACCCCCGACACCTTCCCCTACGCGCTGCAGGCCCTTCAGGACGCGGTCGCCGTCTCGCCGGCCGGCACGGACTTCACGGCCCTCCCGATCATCCTCGACCGCATCGACTGACCCTCTCGTTCACCCGTTCGACTGAAAGGGACCGGCAACCATTGCCCGGTCCCTTTCGGCATGTTGGGATGGATCCGTACCGAAAAGGGGGTGGATCCGCACCGCGGGAACGTCAACCGGCCGTGGACACCGGCGTGTTGGCGTCGGCAGCGCGGTCGGCACGGGCGGCGCGACGGGTGGCGTAGAGGGTGACGCCGGTCGCGGCGGCCATCGCGGTGAAGCCGACCGCCGCACCGCCGGGCCAGCCGGCGGCGTGGTAGGCGCCGGCGCCGGCCAGGCCGCCGAGGCTGTTGCCGACGTAGTACGCCGTCAGGTACAGGGCGGACGCCTGCGCGCGGTCGGCGGCGGCCGTGTGGCTGACCGCGCCGGAGGCGACCGCGTGCCCGATGAAGAAGCCGGCCGTGATCAGCACCAACCCGCCCAGCACACAACCGAACACGTTCACCAGGCTCACCGCCAGCCCGGCCGTCACCAGCGCGATCCCGACGTAGAGCGCGCCGCGCCGGCCGAGCCGCCCGACCAGCCGCCCGGCCGCGGCCGAGGTCGCCGTGCCCACCAGGTAGACGAGGAAGAGCGCGCCGATCACACCCTCCGGCAGGTCGAACGGCGCCGCGGTCAGCCGATAGCCCAGCACCGTGTAGACCGAACCGAAGACCGCCATGAACAGCAGACCGAGGAGGTAGAGCCGCACCAGCAGCGGATTGCCGAGATGACCGCCCAGCGAGCGGAGCAGCGTGCGCGGCGAGACCCGGGCGGCCTGGAAGTTGCGCGCCTTCGGCGACAGCGCGACGAACGCCACCGCGCAGCCGAGCGACAGCAGGCCGAGCACGCCGAGCGCCACCCGCCAGCCCGCCGCCTGCGCCACGAGTCCGGCGATCACCCGCGAGCACATCCCGCCGACGCTGTTGCCGGCCACGTACAGCCCGATCGCCGAGGCCACCGCCTTGCGGGAGACCTCCTCGGCCAGGTACGCCATCGCGGTGGCCGGCAGCCCGGCGAGCGCGACGCCCTGCAGGGTGCGCAGCACCACGAGCACGGTGAGGTCCGGCGCGAACGGCACCGCCAGCCCGAGCGCCGCCGCACCGAAGACCGCGCCGGTCATCACCGGGGTGCGGCCGAAGCGCTCCGACAGCGCGGACAGCGGGATCAGCGCCACCGCCAGCCCCGCGGTGGCCATCGCGACCGTCAGGCTCGCCGCGGCCGGGGTGACGCGCAGGTCGGCGGAGATGGCCGGGAGCAGCCCCTGCGTCGAGTACAGCAGCAGGAACGTCGCCGTCCCGGCGGCGAACAGCGCGAGGATCGTCCGGCGGTAGGCGGCGGTTCCGGGAAGGAGGCCGGTGTCGGGGGCGTCCGCTGCCCGGGCGGACGCGCCGGTCTGAACGGTGGACATGCCTCGACGCTAGGCCGCCGCCTTTGATGCGTCCAATGCACGAAGTGTCCATAATCGATCCCATGGCGCATCAATCCAGCTCACGGTCGTCCGCCCGGTCCCGGGCCGCGCGCCGCGGTGACCCGGCAGACACCCCCGCAGGGCCGGACCGGGCGGACGAGCGGGACTGGGCGCGGCTGCTCGCGCCGCGGCTGGCCCGGTTCGTCGCGGTGGCCCGGCACGAACACGTCACCCGGGCCGCGGCGCAGCTCGGCGTCCCGCAGTCCACGCTCAGCCGGGCGATGGCGGCCCTGGAGGCCGATCTCGGCGTCCCGCTGTTCGCCCGGCACGGCCGCACCCTGTCGCTGACGCCGGCCGGCCGGGTCTTCCTCGGCTCGGTCGAACGCGCGCTGGAGGGCGTGGAGCGCGCCGCCGAGGCGGTCCGGGCCGACGCCGACCCGGCGAGCGGGCGGGTCGCGTTCGGCTTCCTGCACACGCTCGGGTCCGAGACGGTACCGGGCCTGCTGCGGGAGTTCCGCGCCGGACACCCCGCGGTGCGCTTCCAACTCGTGCAGAACTACGGGGAGGCGATGCTGGAGAAGCTGCGCGCCGGGCGGCTCGACCTGTGCCTGACCTCACCGCTGCCCGACGCGCCCGACCTGGTGGCCCGGCGGCTGGACGAGCAGCACCTGAGCCTCGTGGTGCCCGAGGGCCACCGGCTGGCCGGCCGGCGGCGCGTCCGGCTCGCCGAGGCGGCCGAGGAGTGGTTCGTCACCCTGGAGCCGGGCTACGGGCTGCGCGGCATCGCCGACGCGCTGTGCGCCGAGGCCGGGTTCACGCCCAGGGTCGCCTTCGAGGGCGAGGAGGCCGAGACGCTGCGCGGGCTGGTCGCCGCCGGTCTGGGGGTGGCGCTGCTGCCGCCGCCCGCCGTGCCGCGCCCCGGCGTGGTCGAACTCGCCGTCACCGCGCCGCACGCCTCCCGGACCATCGCCCTCGCCTGGCTCGCCGGGCACGCCGACACCCCGCCGGTGGCCGCCTTCAAGAGCTTCGTGCTGGCCAGGCGCGGGAGGCTGCTGCCGCGGTGAGTTCAGCCGCCGCCGAACCCGAGGGCCAGCGGCATGCGCAGTCCCAGCGGGGGAGGGGCGGCCAGCGCGTCGGTGACCGGCCGGGAGTACGGGCGGGCGAACAGGGTGCCGAGCGCGAAGTCGGTGGTCAGGGCGAGGACTTCGGTGTGGTGGTGGCGCATGCGGTGGCTGTCGGCGTGCGCCTCGAAGCGGCAGACGTCCGGGTTGATCTTCTTCGCGCGCTCGGCGAAGCGGAAGGACAGCTCCGGGTCGCACCGGGCGTCGTTCGTGCCGTGCGCGATCAGCACCCGGCGGCCCATCAGCTGCCGCACCGGATCGGGCTGCGGGCCGATCGGCAGCCAGGGGGCCAGCGCCACCACGGAGTTGACCGCCGCGTGCCCGGCGGCCTGCAGCGCGGCCCGGCCGCCCATGCCGTTGCCGACCAGGCAGACCGGCACGTCGCCGTAGCGCCGGACGATCTCCTCGGTGGCCCATTCGGCGTCCCGCACCGGATCGGCGGCCGCGCCGTTCCAGCCCCGCAGGCGGTACTGGACGATGTGCGCCACCAGGCCCTCGGCCCGCGCGGCCCGGGTCATCCGGCGCACCAGCGGCCGCATCGAGCGGGCGGCACCGAACGCGGGACCCCGCCGGGTGCTCGCGGCGGGACCACCGGGCAGCAGGAGCACCGCCGCCCGTACGCCCGCCCGCGGGTCGGCGCCCACCACCCGGCCCAGCCGGGCACCGCGCACAGGTAAAGCTTGCGAAGCCATGGCAAAACCTTGGCAGAAGGATCAGTCGACTCCACCTGACGTGATGGTCAATCTTCGGTATCGGATCATCGAAGCGTTCCCATAGCGGGTGATCTACGCGCGTAGGCGGTAGCATCTGCCAATGCAGAGCACAGACGAACACGACAGTGGCGACAACGGTCGCCGCGGCCCCGCGGCCGACCCGGCCGGACCGGCGCCGACCGGGGTCCGCCCGCCCAACTCGGCCACCCCGGAACGCATCCGGCGGGCCCCCAAGGTCCTGCTCCACGACCACCTCGACGGCGGGCTGCGCCCGGCGACCGTCATCGAACTCGCCGAAGCCGTCGGCTACACCGGGCTGCCGGAGACCGAACCGGAACGCCTCGCGCTGTGGTTCCGGGACGCCGCCGACTCGCCGGCCAAGGCCGAACTCGCCGAGGGCGTCGGCCTGGAGCGTTACCTGGAGACCTTCGCGCACACCTGCGCGGTGATGCAGACCCGCGACGCCCTGGTCCGGGTCGCCTCCGAGTGCGCGCAGGACCTCGCGGCCGACGGCGTGGTCTACGCCGAGGTGCGCTACGCCCCCGAGCAGCACCTGGAGGCCGGACTCACCCTCGAAGAGGTCGTCGAGGCGGTCAACGAGGGCTTCCGGCAGGGCGAGAGCCTGGCCGCGGCCGCCGGCCACCGCATCCGGGTCGGCGCGCTGCTGACCGCCATGCGGCACGCCGCCCGGTCGCTGGAGATCGCCGAACTCGCCAACCGCTACCGCGACTTCGGGGTGGTCGGCTTCGACATCGCGGGCGCCGAGGCCGGCTTCCCGCCCACCCGCCACCTCGACGCCTTCGAGTACCTCAAGCGGGAGAACAACCACTTCACCATCCACGCCGGCGAGGCGTTCGGGCTGCCGTCGATCTGGCAGGCGCTTCAGTGGTGCGGCGCGGACCGGCTCGGCCACGGCGTGCGGCTCATCGACGACATCCAGGTCGCCGGCGACGGCAGCGTCAAGCTCGGCCGGCTGGCCGCCTACGTACGCGACAAGCGGGTGCCGCTGGAGCTGTGCCCGACCTCCAACCTGCAGACCGGCGCCGCGCCCTCCTACCGCGAGCACCCGATCGGCCTGCTGCGGCGGCTGCACTTCCGGGTCACCGTCAACACCGACAACCGGCTGATGAGCGACACCGGCATGAGCCGCGAATTCGCCCACCTCGTCGACGCGTTCGGCTACACGCTGGACGACATGGAGTGGATCACCGTCAACTCGATGAAGTCCGCATTCATTCCTTTCGATGAACGTCTGGCGATGATCAACGAGGTCATCAAGCCCGGATACGCCGAACTGAAGGCCGAATGGCTCTTCCGCCAGACGGCCGGCTGACCCGCCGTGGCCAGCCGTTCCGCGCCGCGGGGAGCAGCGGGCGGCCGACCGGGGTTCCGCCCCGAACGACAGCAGGAGGCCGGAGTCACGCGGTGGGCGCGCGGCTCCGGCCGCTGTTTGCGCCGTGCACCGAGCGTGGCTAGCTTCTGACGAACGGTGAGCACGCCGACACCCGGCGTGATCCACTACCACCTCCGGGCCGATCGCGGGCCGACCCAAGCCACGTTTCAGAGGATGTCATTCGATGAAGACGGCAACCATCAAGACTCTCGGTGCCGCCGCGCTCGGCGTCGCCTTCGCCGCCGCGGCTGCGGGTACCGCCTCAGCCGCCCCGGCCCCGCAGGCCGGAGCCCCGGCTCTCGACTCGTTCACCAGCCAGCTCCCGGCCGACCACGTCTCCGGGCTGGTCCCCGGCGCGGCGCAGGCCGGCGAGGCGTTCAACGGCGCGCTGCACGGCGCGCCGACCAGCCTCGGCGGTGCCACCGGCGGCGGCCTGCTCGGCGGCCTGCCCACCCACGGCCTCCCGGTCAGCGGCTTCTCAGGCGGTCTCCCGGTCAGCGGCTGACCCGGCGGACGCCCAACGGGCCGGAACCCCACCGCGGTTCCGGCCCGCGCGCGTCGGGCCCTACGGCGTGACGCCCACCGGCGGCAGCGCGGCGACCGCGGCCGGCTCCGGCGCGCCGCTCCGGCCGCCCGCACGGCGGCGCAGCGCGGCCCGGGTGGCGGGCACCACGGCCAGGTACGAGACGGCCACCCCCGCGGTGTTGAGCAGCACCACGTCCACGTCGAAGATCTGCCCGGCGATCCCGGTGCGCACCACCTCGGCGCCGAAGGCCAGCATCAGGCCGCCGAAGGTGGTCCGGGCGAAGGAGCTCAGCGGGTTCGCGTCCACCCGCCCGCCGACCAGCGGGAAGAGGAAGCCCAGCGGCGCCAGTAGCAGCAGCGCGCCGCCCAGGTGCCAGGCGGCCGCGGCCGGTCCGAGCGCCAGGTAGGCGCGGATGGTGTGGAACGGGGTCGTGCTGCCGGCCGCCACCCACGGCCCCGACATCGACCGCACCGCGAGCCAGTAGACCGCCGTGAGGTGGAGGGCGATGAGGGCGGCGCCCGCCGGACGCGCCCACACCTGGAACCACCGCCGTCCGACTCGTTCAGCGCCCGGTCGGCCGACGGGTAGCACATCTCGCTGCACGCAAGGAAGGACGCCTTCCGCGTGGCCCCGGTTCCCGCCGCGCACCGGCTACCCCCGGAAGGACCAGCGGCCCGGCGGTCAGCCGACCGGGGTGCCCGCGGTCGGGCCGGCGTCCGGGTCGGTGCGCAGCGCGTCGTCGCACACGTAGCGGCGCGGCGGCCGGCGCGGATCGGGGCCGCCGAGCACCACGAAGTCGTCCGGGGAGCCCTCCAGCGAGTCCGCGAAGGTGCACACCACCTGGCCGACCGCGAAGGAGGGCAGGTCGCGCGGGTCCTGGCCGAGCCGCAGCGTGCCGGCCGGATCGCCGGGCGCCGGTCCGGACAGGGTGAGCCCGATCGGCACCTCGGAGGCGAAGCCGGCCTTCACCTCGGCGCCGTCCGGCTTGCGCTCCAGTTCGTCCAGCAGCATCCGGGCGGTCGCCACCCGGTTCAACCGCCCCTGCCGCACCCGGCGCGGGACCGGCGAGGCCCGCTGGCTGCACACCAGGTAGACCGGCACCTCCACGGTGCCGGGCAGGTCGCCGCCCGGACCCGGCGCGGGCAGCGCGCAGGCCACCCTGGAGGGCGCGGAGCCGGCGTCGACCGGCACGGAGGTGGCCTGGATGCCGCAGCCGGCCAGCAGCCCGGCGAGCGCCGCCACCCAGAGCACCGAGGCGCTCCGGCGGTGCGCGCGCGTCACCGCGGCTCCCCGCCGCTGCCCGGACCGTCGCCGGCCGTGCCGCCCCCGGGGCCGCCGTCGTCGGGATCCTGCGGGATGTCCGGCTCGCCCGGCGGGATGGGCAGCCGCAGGGTGAACTCGGCGCCGCCCTCCGGGCGGTTGGCGGCGGTGATGCCGCCGTGGTGGATGTGCGCGTTCTCCATCGCGATGGACAGCCCGAGCCCGCTGCCCTCGGACCGGGCCCGGGAGGCGTCCGCCTTGTAGAAGCGGTCGAAGACGTGCGGCAGGACGTCCTCCGGGATGCCGGGGCCGTTGTCGGCGACCCGGATCACCAGGTCCGCCCGCCGCCCGCCGCTCGGCGCCTCCTGCTCCGGGTGCCCCTCCGCGTCCCGCGGCACGGCCTCCTCACGCACCGTCACCCGGACCGGGGCGCCGCCGTGCTTGAGGGCGTTGCCGATGAGGTTGGCCATCACGACGTCCAGCCGGCGCGGGTCGAGGCGCACCAGGATGCCGCGCGGCGCGTCGAGCTCCACCGAGTCCAGCCAGGCGCGGGCGTCCATGCACGCGGTCACCATGTCGGCGACGTCCACCTCGTCGGCTCGCAGCCTCGCGGTGCCCGCGTCGAACCGGGTCACCTCCATCAGGTTCTCCACCAGGTCGCCGAGCCGCCGGGTCTCGGTGACCACCAGGCGTACCGCCGGGGCGATCATCGGATCCAGGGAGTCGGCCTCCTCCTCCAGCACCTCGGTCACCGCGGTGATCGCGGTCAGCGGGGTGCGCAGTTCGTGCGACATGTCGGCCACGAACCGCCGGGAGGACGCCTCCCGGGCGCTCAGCTCCTCCACCCGGCGCTGCAGCGCCTCGGCCGCGTTGTTGAACGTCCGCGACAGCTCGGCCAGTTCGTCGGTGCCGGTGACCCGCAGCCGGGTGTCCAGCCGCCCCTCGCCCAGCCGGCGGGCCGCGTCGCCGAGCCGCTGCACCGGCCGCAGCACGGTGGAGGCGGCGGCCTGGGCGAGCAGCGCGGCGCCGATCAGCGCGAGCGCGGTGGCGATCGCCAGCGACCAGGCCAGCGAACTGAGGTCGGACCGCTCGGCGTCCAGCGACTTGTACATGTAGCCGGTCGGGCCGTTGCCGATCATCTTGGCGCCGCCCACCAGGAACGGCCGTCCGTTCACCGTGGTGCGCTGCCAGTACAGGTGGTAGACGGCGTGGTTGCCGCCGGTCAGCGGGCGCGCGCGGCCGACCGCCTTCTGCAACGCGGCCGGCACCTGGTCGAGCGTGAACGACTCCCGGTCGGAGCCGGCCGCGCACCGCACGCCGGCGCCGCCGCCCGACAGGAGCAGCACCGCGTAGTCCTGGCTGGACTGCGCCATCCGCTGCGCCGCCTGCTGCAGTTCGTCGCAGGGCGGGGCGGCGGGCAGCGAGCCGACGTTGCGGGACATCGAGGCCCGGAAGTCGTCCAGCGCGGCGTCCTGCGCCCGGGTCAGCACGGCGTCGCGGTTGAGCCAGTACGCGATCCCGGAGACCGACAGCGCGGCGGTCAGCGCGACCGCGGCGAAGACGGCCACCAGGCGCAGCCGCAGGCTCCCGAACCGCAGGCCGGCCGGCCAGGACAGAGCGGAACGTATCCTCACGCCGGCGGATCCAGCCGGTACCCCACGCCGCGCACGGTCCGGATCAGCTTCGGGGCGGACGGCACGTCCTCCACCTTGGCCCGCAGCCGCTGCACGCACGCGTCGACCAGGCGGGAGTCGCCCAGGTAGTCGTGCTCCCACACCAGCCGCAGCAGCTGCTGCCGCGACAGCGCCTGCCCCGGCCGGCGGCTCAGCTCCAGCAGCAGCCGCAGCTCGGTCGGCGTCAGCTGCAGGTCCTCGCCGTCCTTGGTGACCGTCATCGCGGACCGGTCGATGACGATCGCCCCGAACGCGGCCGCGTCGCTGCTGTCGCGTTCGCCCCGGCGCAGCACGGCCCGGATCCGGGCGTCCAGCACTCTCGGCTGGATCGGCTTGACCACGTAGTCGTCCGCGCCGGACTCCAGGCCGACCACCACGTCGATGTCGTCGCTGCGCGCGGTGAGCAGGATGATCGGCAGCTGGTCGGTGCGCCGGATGCGCCGGCACACCTCGAACCCGTCGATCCCGGGCAGCATCACGTCGAGCACGATCAGGTCCGGGCGCTGCTCACGCAGCCGCTCCAGGCCGTCTTCGCCGGACGCGGCGGCCACCACACGGTGGCCCTGCCGGGTGAGCGCGAGTTCGAGGCCGGTACGGATGGCGTCGTCGTCCTCGATGAGCAACAGGAAGGGCACGGGGGTCATTGTGACCTACCGGCCCCCGGGCTATCGACCGTCGTGCCGTCCTGCGGCCCGTACCGCCCGGCCGGGTTCGGGGCGGTACGGGCGCTGTAACGGGGCTGTGACACTCGGCGGACACCGCGATGAAACTGATCCGACAGTCTTTTCGTCACGGCGGGAACGAAACGATCCGCCGAACGCAGAAGCTGGTTCCACCCAGGGGGTCACCGAAATGAGCAGCACGCACACCGCCACCGCCGAGGCGGTCCGGACGCGTCCGCACTCGACCGGGTGGAGCGCGGAGATGTCCGGTGCCGTAGTCGGGCGGGGGTGCGCGCGCGGCACCGGACGTTCCACCGTCAACGGGGCGGGCCAGCGCAACCGCGCCGGCTTCATGACGGCACTCGAACCCGGGACCGGGCCGGGCCGCTCGGCCGAGGCGGACTTCACCGCCTACGTCGCCGAGCGCCGCTCCTCGCTGTACGCGACCGCCTACCACCTGACCGGCGACCGGTACGAGGCGGAGGACCTGCTGCAGACCGCGCTGTTCTCCACCTACCGCGCCTGGGACCGGATCAGCGACAAGGCGGCGGTCGGCGGCTACCTGCGCCGCACCATGACCAACCTGCACATCAGCGCCTGGCGGCGGCGCAAGCTCAACGAGTACCCGACCGAGGAACTGCCCGAGACGCCGGGCGACTGCGACGCCATGAGCGGCACCGAACTGCGCGCCGTGCTCTGGCAGGCCCTCGCCAAGCTGCCGGAGACCCAGCGCACCATGCTGGTGCTGCGCTACTACGAGGGCCGCACCGACCCGGAGATCGCCGACACCCTCGGCATCAGCGTCGGCACCGTCAAGAGCAGCATCTGGCGTTCACTGCGCCGCCTGCGCGAGGACCAGGCGCTGTCCCAGGGGCGCGACGAGGCGGAGGCGTTCGGCGAGCTGGTCGCCTGACGCCGGCACGGACCGGGGGGCGGGGGAGACGGGGGGAACGGGGGAGCGAGGGGGACGGGGGAGACGTCGGGGCGGGGCCGCGCGGCCGGGGGGTGCGCGCGGCCCCGCCCCGACGCGTTCGTCCGGCCCGGCGTCACCACCCGGCGCGGCGGCGGCCGTTCAGGAGACCGCGGGCACCGGCGGCGGCTGCGCGGCGGTCCTGATCCGGCCCAGCGCCTCGTCCCTGGCGCACGGGATCGCGCCCAGCGCGGTCTGCCGCGTCACGATGCCGCGCTCGGAGCGCATCAGGCGCCAGCCCCTGCGCACCAGGTACCACCAGGACTTGCGGCCCTCGCGCAGATCGCGCCGCAGCCGCCGCCACGCCGTCACGGCGGGCCGCCCGCGCAGGCAGACCGCCTCGGCCAGCAGCCCGGCCTCCCGGCAGCGCCCCACGATCTCGGCGGCGAAGATCCCCTCGGCTATGAAGGCCGGCGCCCCGCCGAGCGCGAAGGAGTGCGAGCCGACCACCGAACTGGAGGCGATGTCGTAGACCGGCACCCGCGCCCGGCCGGAACGCGCCAGCGCGCCGATCGCGGCCAGCGCGGCGTCCGCGTCCCAGGACAGCGGGGAGTCCCAGTCGGTTCCGGCGCCGTGTGGCAGGACCGGCAGCGTCGGGTCGCCGGCGCACTTGTAGAAGTCGTCGAGGTTGAGCACCGGGAGGCCGCTGTGCCCGGCCAGCGAGGTCTTCCCGGAGCCGGAGGGGCCGGCGAGCAGGATGACGCGGGCGGCGGGCAGCGCGTACTCGGAGTCGTCATCGGCAGTCACGGGACACCAGTCTGAACCATCCGGCGCGAGTGAGCGCTCGTGGACCGTGCGCTACCGATCGATTACGCTGTGCGGTGTACGCGTTGTGCGAGCAATGCCCGCCGACGTCCGTTTCCCGGACGGTCCCGCAGCCGGGTCCGGCCCAGTCAGGTAGGTCGCCATGTCGTTCCGTGCCCATTCCGCACCGGGCTCCGCCTCCCGCGTCCTGCTGCGGGCCGCGCTCGCCCTGTCGGCGGCGGGCGCCGCGCTGGCGGCCGGCTCCGGTGCGGCGCAGGCGGCGGGGCAGACGCCGGCCGGCGGGATGCTCGACGGCGCGCGGAGCAGCCTCGGCGCCGGGCTCGGCCCGGTCAAGCACCTGCCGCTCAACCCGATGGGCGGCACCCCGGTGAATCCGCTGGCCAACGCGGTGCGCACCCAGGTGGGCGACTTCAAGCCGGTCGGCACCGACACCGTCACCGGGCCGCTCGCCAAGGGCGACTCGCTCTCCCAGATGCCGCTGGTGGGCCGGGCCGGCGACGTCCTGCCGGGCTGAGACGAGCCGGCCCCGGTCACGCACGCACCGGGGCCGGCCCGCCGACCGGCTCAGACCCCGATCGGGTGCCAGACGGTCTTGGTCTCCAGGAACACGCGCATCCGCTCGATGCCCGGGTCGGCCGTCCAGTCCTCGTCCCGCGGGCGCCACACCCGCTTGAGGGTGTCGGCGGCGGTGACCTCCAACTCACGGGCCGCGTCGCCCTCGGCGCCGGTGAGGTCGATCGCGTTGACGTCCGCGTGCGCGGCCAGGTGCGGGCCGATCTCGTCCGCCTTGCCGGACAGCACGTTGACCACGCCGCCGGGCAGGTCGGAGGTGGCCAGCACCTCGCCCAGCGACAGCGCGGGCAGCGGGCAGCGCCGCGAGGTGACCAGCACCGCGGTGTTGCCGGTCGCGATCACCGGCGCCAACACCGAGACCAGGCCGAGGAACGACGAGTCCTGCGGCGCCAACACCGCCACCACGCCGGTCGGTTCCGGCGTCGAGAGGTTGAAGAACGGCCCGGCCACCGGGTTCGCCGACCCGCTGATCTGGCCGATCTTGTCGGTCCACCCCGCGTACCAGACCCACCGGTCGATCGCGGCGTCCACCACGGCGGCGGCCTTCGCCTTCGACAGGCCCTCCGCGTCCGCCACCTCGCGGACGAACTGCTCGCGGCGGCCCTCCAGCATCTCGGCGATCCGGTAGAGGATCTGGCCGCGGTTGTACGCCGTCGCGCCCGACCAGCCGCCGAACGCCTTGCGGGCGGCCGCGACCGCGTCCCGGGCGTCCTTGCGGGACGCCAGCGGCGCGTTGGCCAGCCAGTTGCCCTTGGAGTCGGCCACCTCGTACACCCGTCCGCTCTCGGACCGGGGGAACTTCCCCCCCACGAACAGCTTGTAGGTCTTGAAGACGTTCAGCCGGGAAGCCGAGGCCCGCGTCTCGGATCCCTTCACGGCCGCGCTCCCCTTCTCACTCGCTCCGCCCGCCCGACGGCTCGGTTGCTCAGACATCGAGGTACGCCTCCAGACCGTGGCGGCCGCCTTCGCGGCCGAAGCCCGACTCCTTGTAGCCGCCGAAGGGCGAGGTCGGGTCGAACTTGTTGAACGTGTTGGCCCACACCACGCCGGCCCGCAGCTTGTCCGCCATCCACAGGATGCGCGAGCCCTTCTCGGTCCAGATGCCGGCCGACAGCCCGTAGGGGGTGTTGTTCGCCTTCTCCACCGCCTCCGCGGGCGTGCGGAACGTCAGCACCGACAGCACCGGGCCGAAGATCTCTTCGCGGGCGATGCGGTGCGCCTGGCTGACGCCGGTGAACAGCGTCGGCGCGAACCAGTAGCCGGACGACGGCAGCTCGCAGGCCGGCGCCCAGCGCTGGGCGCCCTCCGCCTCGCCGGCGTCGGCCAGGTCGCTGATCCGGGCGAGCTGCTCGGCGGAGTTGATCGCGCCGATGTCGGTGTTCTTGTCCAGCGGATCGCCGACCCGAAGGGTGGCCATCCGGCGCTTGAGCGAGTCGAGCACCTCGTCCAGCACCGACTCCTGGACCAGCAGCCGCGAGCCCGCGCAGCACACGTGGCCCTGGTTGAAGAAGATGCCGTTGACGATGCCCTCGACCGCCTGGTCGACCGGCGCGTCGTCGAAGACGATGTTGGCCGCCTTGCCGCCCAGCTCCAGGGTGAGCTTCTTGCCGGTGCCGGCCACCGTGCGGGCGATGGCCCGGCCGACCTCCGTCGAGCCGGTGAACGCCACCTTGTTGACGTCCTCGTGCCCGACCAGCGCGGCGCCGGCCGCTCCGTCGCCGGTGAGGATGTTGACGACGCCCTTGGGCAGCCCGGCCTGCCGGCACACCTCGGCGAAGAACAGCGCGGACAGCGGGGTGGTCTCGGCGGGCTTGAGCACCACCGTGTTGCCGCAGGCCAGCGCCGGGGCGATCTTCCACGCCAGCATCAGCAGCGGGAAGTTCCACGGGATGACCTGCGCGGCCACCCCGAGCGGCCGGGGGTCGGCGCCGAAGCCGGCGTGGCCGAGCTTGTCGGCCCAGCCCGCGTAGTAGAAGAAGTGCGCGGCCACCAGCGGCAGGTCCACGTCACGCGACTCGCGGATCGGCTTGCCGTTGTCCAGCGACTCCAGCACCGCCAGCTCGCGGGAGCGCTCCTGGATGATGCGGGCGATCCGGAACAGGTACTTCGACCGCTCGGTGCCCGGCAGCGCCGACCAGCCGGTGAACGCCCGGCGGGCCGCCTTGATCGCGGCCTCCACGTCGGCCTGCCCGGCCTGCGCGACCTCGGCGAGCACCTCCTCGCTGGACGGCGAGAGCGTCTTGAAGACCTTGCCGTCGGCCGCCTCGCGGAACTCGCCGTCGACGAACAGCCCGTAGGAGGGCGCGATGTCGACGATCGCCCGCGACTCGGGCGCCGGCGCGTATTCGAATACGGAAGCCATGTAGATCAGTCCACCGTCACGTAGTCAGGACCGGAGTAATGGCCCGTGGTCAGCTTATGGCGCTGCATCAGCAGGTCGTTGAGCAGGCTGGAGGCGCCGAAGCGGAACCAGTCCGGGCTCAGCCAGTCGGCGCCCACCGTCTCGTTCACCATCACCAGGTACTTGATCGCGTCCTTGGAGGTGCGGATGCCGCCCGCCGGCTTCACGCCGACCTGCACGCCGGTCGTGGTGCGGAAGTCGCGGACCGCCTCCAGCATCAGCAGGGTGTTGGGCGGGGTGGCGTTCACCGCGACCTTGCCGGTCGAGGTCTTGATGAAGTCCGCACCGGCCAGCATCGCCAGCCACGAGCAGCGCCGGATGTTGTCGTACGTGGCCAGCTCGCCGTTCTCGAAGATCACCTTGAGGTGGGCGGCGGTGCCGTCGGGACGCGCGCAGGCCCGCTTGACGGCCTGGATCTCCTCGAAGACCTCCAGGTACCGGCCGGACAGGAACGCGCCGCGGTCGATGACCATGTCGATCTCGTCGGCTCCGGCGGCCACCGCGTCGGCGGTGTCGGCGAGCTTGACCGGCAGCGCGGCCCGGCCGGCCGGGAAGGCGGTGGCGACCGAGGCGACGTGCACGCCGCTGCCGGCCAGCGCCTTCACGGCGATGCCCGCCATGTCGGAGTAGACGCAGATCGCGGCCACCTTCGGCGTGCCGCGGTCGCCCGGATCGGGGTTGACGCCCTTGGCGCACAGCGCACGCACCTTGCCGGGCGTGTCGGCGCCTTCCAGGGTCGTCAGGTCGATCATCGAGATGGCCAGGTCGATGGCGTACGCCTTCGCCGTGGTCTTGATCGAACGGGTGCCGAGCATCGCGGCGCGGCCTTCCAGACCGACCGCGTCGACACCGGGCAGCCCGTGCAGGAAGCGGCGCAGCGCCGAGTCCGACGCGGTCACGTCCGAAAGGGCCGCCAACCGGGCCGCGGCGTCCGGGCCGTGCGCGGGGACCGTCGGCGGCGCGGAGGCCGTGGGGGAGACTGTGGGAGAGGACGAAGTGGGCATGGTCACCACCAGAGCATATCTACGCGCGTAGCGACACGTCACCCCCATGGCCGTGGGACTTCGGCCGATCGATGCGATACCGAAACGTGGTCCGTCTCCGGTCCGCTCGCGGCCGTCATGCAGAATCGATGCCATGACGAGCCCGAATCCCCAGCCGCCCCAGTTCGCCGACCGCGCATTCCGGTCCCCGATGGGCATCGTGGGCGGCGTTCTGCTGCTCGTGTTCGGTGTCTGGCTGGTGGGCGACGCCGTCGCGCACGGCTCCGGGCGGGCCCCGCTCTTCGCGCTCGCCTGGCTGCTGCTGCTCGCGCCGATGGTGATCGCTTTCACACTGCGGCCGGTGGTCTTCGCGGGCAGCGAGCGGATGCGGGTGCGCAACCCGTTCCGCACCATCACGATCCCGTGGGCCCGGGTGCGCGGCGTGGAGGCCAAGTTCTCCACCGAGGTGGTGACCGACGGCGCGAAGTACCAGCTGTGGTCCGTGCCGGTCTCCATGCGGGCCCGCAAGCGCGCCGACCGCCAGATGGCGCGCGCCACCATGCCGGCCGGCGGCGGCGGGCTCTTCGGCCGCCGCGGCGCCCCCGACCCGTTCGCCACCGCGCGGCCGGCCCGGCCCGCCTCCGACCAGCCGGTCCTCGCACCCTCCGACCAGGCGGTCCGCGACCTGCGCGACCTCGCCGAGCGCAACGCCCCCAACCCGGGCGCCGACGCCCCCGTCGCCATCCGCTGGGCCTACGAGATCCTCGCCCCGGCCGCGCTGGGCGCCGTCGCGCTGATCGTGCTGGCCGCGGTGTAGGGCGCGTCGCTCCTCGTCACTGCGGCACCCGCGCGACCACGACGTACAGCGTCATCGAGGCGAGGAACGGCCCGGCGGACAGGTCGTCGAGCCAGCGCCGGGCCGCCGCCGGTTCCAGGTAGCCGGCCGCGACCGCGCGTTCGGTGTTGCGCCGCAGGCCCAGGACGCGGTCGGCCGCGCGGACGTCCCGGAAGGCCGGCGTGACCGGCCGCACCACCGGCACCTCGAACCCGGACGCCCCGGCCAGCCGGGCGAGTTGGCGGCCGATGACGGCGTTGCGCACGACGCGGTCCGCGATGTGCCGGGTGTAGGCGCGTGAGGTGCCGAGGTCCGGGTGGTCGACGGCGAGCGAGTCCCAGTCCGGCTCGGCCATCACCAGGCGGCCGCCGGGGCGCAGCATCCGGCGCGCCCGGTCGAGCACGGCGACCGGGTCGGCCACGTGTTGCAGGACGCGGTCCGTCCTGGCGCGGTCCACGCCGCCGTCCCGGAACGGCAGCGCGTGCACGTCCCCGAGCAGCACCCGCACCGCCGGCAGGTCCGCCGTGCGCGATCGGGCCTGGTCCGCCATGAGCGGGTCGGCGTCGACGCCGATCACCGTGCCGGTCGCGGTGACCGCCTCGGCGAGGTCGGGCAGGTCGGTCCCCGGTCCGCAGCCGAGGTCGACGACCGTCTCGCCCGGCCGGGCGTCCAGCGCGTCGAGCATCAGCTGTTTGTACGACCGCGCCGCGTCGGTGGCGGCCAGCCGGTCGAGGTAGCCGACCCGGTCCGGGACCGCGGCCTCGAAGACGTGTCCGGTCACCCGGGAAATCGACCGCGCCTCGTCCTGAAGCGCCGCGCGGCCGGCCGGCGTGAGCGCGATCGGCCGCCGCCTGCCCTGCCCTTCGACCGGTTCGACCAGCCGCTTCTCCTCCAGCCGCGACATCGCCCCGTAGAGGCTGCCCGGACCGAGCCGCCGTCCGGACAACCGCTCGACGGCCGCGCTGATCGCGTACCCGTGCAGCGGCCCGTCGGCCAGCGCCGTCAGCACCAGCAGTTGGGCGTCGTTGGTGCGCATGGCGAACTCCGGTGTGTCGGGCGGGCGTTGGCCGGTCCGATACTACGTGCCGAGTAGTACGCGGTGCGTAGTATTCGGCGAACTCCCGCCCGGCGCCGCTACGGAGCCTGAGCCGGCGCGGGCTCCCCGTGCGGCTCCACCGGCGGTTCGACCGGCGGTTCGGCCCGCGGCGCGGCGGCGGGCCGGCGGCGGGCGACCGCCACGCCTGCCAGGCACAGCGCGCCGCCGGCCAGGGTGAGCAGGCCGGGGACCTCGCCGAGGGTGAGCCAGGACATCGCGACGACGATGGCCGGCACGATGTACGTGGTGGCGCCCATCCGGCTCGCGGAGGTGCGGGACAGCGCGAACGCCCAGGTGGTGAAGGCGATCGCGGTGGGGAAGACGCCGAGGTAGACCACGCCGAGCGTCGCGGAGGGCGGGGCGTGGGCCGCGTCGCGGACCAGGTAGCCGCTGAACGGCAGGCAGCAGACGGTGGCCGTCAGGCAGGCGAAGGTGGTGGCCTGCAGCGGCGAGGCGTGCCGCAGGGCGGGCTTCTGCGCGACCACCCCGACCGCGTAGGAGACCGCGGCCAGCAGGCACAGCAGCACGCCGGCCACCGAAGCGCCGCCCGACCCCGACTCCGAGACGCCGACCACGATCGCGCCCGCGAAGGAGACCGCCATGCCGGCCAGCAGCGAGCGGGGTATGCGCTCGCTGAGCAGCCGGGCGCTGAGCAGCGCGATGAGCAGCGGTCCGATGTTGACGACCATGGCCGAGGTGCCCGCGTCGAGCTTCCGCTCGCCCCAGTTGAGCGCCACCATGTACAGCCCGAACCACAGCACGCCGGAGGCGAGGATCCCCGGCCACGCGGCCCTGGCCGGCCAGCCCTCCCGGCGTACCAGGCTCAGCGCGCCCAGCACCACCGAGCCGGCCAGCAGCCGGCCCAGCGCCAGCGCGCCGGGCGAGTAGGCGCCGCCGGCGCCCCGGATGGCGACGAACGCCGAAGCCCACAGCACCACGGTGATCCCGGCCGCCGCCATGGCGACCCGTTCCCCGCGCGAGCGGGCATCCGGCGAGAGTGTCATGCGCCGAGGTTAGGCACAGGATCCTTCGTCGCGCATCGAATTCTCATTCGACCTGTGGATAACGGGCCACCGCCTGTGGACAACTCTGGCCGGATCACCTGTTCATATGCCCGCAGCCGCCGACAGGTCCTTCTTCAGGGCGGTCAGGAAGGTGGCGGCGGCGGCCCGGGCGGCCGGCAGGGCGGCGGTCGAGCCGACCGGGACGACCGCTTCGAGGTAGCACTTGATCTTCGGCTCGGTGCCGCTGGGACGGACGATGACCCGGGCGGCGGAGATCGTCTCGTCGCCGGTGAGGTGGTAGCGCAGGCCGTCGGTGGGCGGAAGGTGGGCGGTGCCGTGGCTCAGGTCCTCGGCGGAGCCGACCCGCAGGCCGGCCAGTACGGTCGGCGGCTGCTCGCGCAGCCGGGCCATCGCGTCGGCGATGAGGGTCAGGTCGGCCACCCGGACCGACAACTGGTCGGTGGCGTGCAGGCCGTGCTCGACGGCGATGTCGTCCAGCAGGTCGGCCAGGCCCAGGCCCCGCGTCCTCAGCTCGGCGGCGAGTTCGGCCACCGCGAGCGCCGCGCTCACGCCGTCCTTGTCGCGTACCGCGTCCGGGTCGACGCAGTAGCCGAGCGCCTCTTCGTACCCGTAGCGCAGGCCGGCCACCCGGGAGATCCACTTGAAGCCGGTGAGGGTGTCCTCGTAGGGCAGCCCGGCGGCGGCGGCGATCCGCGACAGCAGCGAGGAGGAGACGATGGAGGCGGCCAGCGTGCCGGTGGCGCCGCGGCGCACCAGGTGGGTGGCGAGCAGCGCGCCCACCTCGTCGCCGCGCAGCATCCGCCAGCCGGCGTCCGCCGAGGAGTCCGGGACCGCCACCGCGCAGCGGTCCGCGTCCGGGTCGTTGGCGATGACGAGGTCCGCCGGGCCCCTCTCGCGGGCGTGCGCGAACGCCAGGTCCATCGCGCCGGGCTCCTCCGGGTTGGGGAACGCGACCGTGGGGAAGTCCGGATCGGGGTCGCCCTGCGGCGGCACGACCGACGGCTCGGCGAACCCCGCGCGGGCGAACGCGGCCACCACCGTGTCGCGACCCACCCCGTGCAGCGGGGTGTAGACCACCGACAGCTCCCGCGGCCCGCCCTCGGCCACCACCCGGGCGGCCCGGTCGAGGTAGGCGTCGAGCACCTCGCCGTCCAGGGTCTGCCAGCCGCCGGCCGGCCGCGGCACGCCGTCCAGCGGGCCGACCGCCGCGATGCGCTCGGCGATCCGCGCGTCGGCGGGCGGCACGATCTGCGAGCCGTCGCCCAGGTAGACCTTGTAGCCGTTGTCGCGCGGCGGGTTGTGGCTGGCGGTCACCATGACCCCGGCGACCGCGCCGAGATGGCGGATCGCGAAGGCCAGCACCGGGGTCGGCAGCGGACCCGGCAGGATCGCGGCGCGCAGCCCGGCGCCGGTCATCACGGCGGCGGTGTCGGTGGCGAAGTCGTAGGACTTGTGCCGGGCGTCGTAGCCGATCACCACCAGCCCGCCCGCCTCGCCCTGCCCGGTCAGGTAGCCGGCCAGCCCGGCCGCGGCGCGGATGACGACCGCGCGGTTCATCCGCATGGGTCCGGCGCCCAGTTCACCGCGCAGGCCCGCGGTGCCGAACTGCAGCGTGCCGGAGAAGCGCTCCGCCAGTTCCGCGGCGGCCTGCGGGGTGCCGGCGTCCAGCAGGGCGGCCAGTTCGGCGCGTGTCTCGGGGTCCGGGTCCTCCGCCAGCCAGGCGCGAGCCGTCGACAGCGTGTCGTTTCCCATGGATGCGTCTCCTCGCGGCGAGCGGAACGGCGGTGGGGGTCAGATGCGGCCGAGCACCTGGGCGAGCAGGGTGCCCATCCGGGCCGCCGAGTCGCGGCCGGCCTCCAGCACCTCTTCGTGGTTGAGCGGTTCGCCGGTCATGCCGGCGGCGAGGTTGGTCACCAGGGAGATGCCCAGCACCTCGGCGCCCGCCTCGCGGGCCGCGATCGCCTCCAGAGTGGTGGACATGCCCACCAGGTCCCCGCCGATCGCCCGGACCATGCCGATCTCGGCCGGCGTCTCGTAGTGCGGGCCGGGCAGTTGCACGTAGACGCCCTCGGTCAGCGAGGGGTCGACCTGCCGGCACAGCGTCCGCAGCCGCGGCGAGTACAGGTCGGTCAGGTCGACGAAGTTGGCGCCCACGATCGGCGAGGTCGCCGTCAGGTTGATGTGGTCGCTGATCAGCACCGGCTCGCCGGGCTGGAAGGTGGGCCGCAGCCCGCCGCATCCGTTGGTCAGCACGACCGTCTTGCACCCGGCCGCCACCGCGGTGCGCACCCCGTGCACGACGGTGGCGACGCCGTGGCCCTCGTAGAGGTGGTTGCGGCCGAGGAAGACCAGCGCGCGCTTCGCGCCGATCACCACCGACCGGATCCGGCCCGCGTGCCCGGCCACCGTCGGCGGCGGGAAACCGGGCAGTTCGGTGACGGCGATCTCGTGTTCCGGCTCGCCCAGCGCGTCGGCGGCCGGGACCCAGCCGGAGCCCATGACCAGCGCCACGTCGTGGCTGTCCGCGCCGGTCAACTCCCGCAGGCGTCTGGCCGCGGTGTCGGCGGCGGCGTACGGGTTGTCTGGCGCGGAGGCGGATTGCGATGCGTTCACGCGGATGAGGGTAACGGAGGATTGCCTACGCGCGTAGACGGCCTGTCGGCCGATGGTTACCGGTCCAGCGCTGCTGAGGCCCGGCTCCAGGGTCCGCGGCGGCCGTGCGCGGGGTCCCGGCCGCCGCGCGCGACCGGGCGCCGGCCGGCGGACGCCCCGGTCAGCAGGGGCGCTTGCGTAGTTCCATCACGTAGTCGTGCGGAGCGCCGGCCGACTCGGCGGCGTCGGCGATCTCGCCGAGGTACCGGGCGGAGGGCAGCCCGCCCTCGTAGTCGTTGAGCACGTAGGCCCACGCGGCGACGTCGCCCTCCAGGGTGTGCACGCGGACCGTGGTGCGCCGGTAGATGCCCAGCGGCATGCCCTCCCAGCGGTCCAGCGACTCCTCGTCGACGTCGGCCAGGTCGTACAGGCCGACGAAGACCTGGTGCAGCGGGTCCTCGACCAGGGTGGCCAGCGCGCCCTCCCAGCCCATCTGCTCGCCGCCGAAGGTCAGCCGCCAGCCGTCCAGCCAGCCGGTGCCGCGCAGGGGGGAGTGCGGTGCGCGGCGGATCATCAGCCGCGCGTCGAGGTTGCCGGCGTACGCGGCGTAGAGCGACATGCCCGACAGAGTACGGGAGCCGGGTGTGCGCGCCACGTGGAGACGTCCCGCCGCCGCCCCGGAACCGGGACGCTTGGCGCGTGCGGGACAATGGACCACGTGAATCGGATCGTGATCATCGGTGGCGGACCCGGCGGATACGAGGCGGCGCTGGTCGCGGCCCAATTGGGCGCGGAGGTGGCGGTCGTCGACTGCGACGGCCTGGGCGGCGCGTCGGTGCTCACCGACTGCGTGCCGTCCAAGACGCTGATCGCCACGGCCGAGGTCATGACGACCTTCGACTCCAGCTACGAGGAACTCGGCATCATCGTCGCCGACGACACCCCGCCGGACAAGGAGAGCGCCCGGGTGCACGGGGTGGACCTCGGCCGGGTCAACCGGCGGGTCAAGCGGCTGGCGCTCGCCCAGTCGCACGACATCACCGCGGCGGTCACCCGGGCCGGCGGACGGGTGCTGCGCGGCCGCGGCCGGCTGGAGCCGGCCCCGGCACCCGGCGGCGGCCGCCAGGTGACGGTGACCATGCCCGACGGCGGCACCGAGACGCTCACCGCCGACGCGGTGCTGATCGCCACCGGCGCCCACCCGCGCGAGGTCCCGGACGCGCTGCCGGACGGCGAGCGCATCCTGAACTGGACGCAGGTCTACGACCTGGAGGAGCTGCCGCGCGAGCTGATCGTGGTCGGCTCCGGCGTGACCGGCGCGGAGTTCGCCGGCGCGTACCAGGCGCTCGGCTCGAAGGTCACGCTGGTCTCCAGCCGGGACCGGGTGCTGCCCGGCGAGGACCCGGACGCGGCGGCCGTGCTGGAGGACGTCTTCCGGCGCCGCGGGATGAACGTGATGGCCCGCTCCCGGGCGTTCGCGGCCCGCCGGGCGGGCGACGGCGTCGAGGTGACGCTGGGCGACGGCCGGGTCATCACCGGCACCCACTGCCTGATGGCGGTCGGCTCGATCCCGAACACCTCGGGGATGGGGCTGGAGGAGGCCGGCGTCCGGCTGACCGACTCCGGCCACGTGTGGACCGACAAGGTCTCGCGCACCAGCGCCCCCGGCGTCTACGCGGCCGGCGACTGCACCGGGGTCTTCGCGCTGGCGTCGGTCGCCGCGATGCAGGGCCGGATCGCGATGTACCACTTCCTGGGGGACGCGGTCGCGCCGCTGAACCTCAAGACCGTCTCGGCGAACGTCTTCACCGACCCGGAGATCGCCACCGTCGGCTACAGCCAGGCCGACGTGGACAACGGCACCATCGTCGCCCGGGCGCTCAAGCTGCCGCTGCAGCGCAACCCGCGGGCGAAGATGCAGGACATCAGGGACGGCTTCGTGAAGCTGTTCTGCCGGCCGGGCACCGGGATCGTGGTGGGCGGCGTGGTGGTCGCGCCGCGGGCCAGCGAGCTGATCCACCCGATCTCCATCGCGGTGGACAACAACCTCACCGTCGAGCAGATCGCAAACACCTTCACGGTCTACCCCTCGCTGTCCGGCTCGATCGCGGAGGTGGCCCGGCAGCTGCACAGCCGGCGGAGCAACTGACCCAAGTGGCGTCTATAGCACCGCAGCCGCCGGTGTGTGAACAACTTCTGTTAATTGGTGCAAATCGCTGAAAGCCGAAGCTCATTGGCGTTACTGTCAGTTTCGTGTTCGCAGCAGAACGTCGTCAACTGATCCTCGAAATGGTGCGGGCGAACGGTGCGGTATCGCTCCGGGAGCTCGCCCGCGTCGTCCAGACCTCCGAAGTGACCGTACGGCGGGACGTGCGTGCACTGGAGGCCGAAGGACTACTCGACCGCCGGCACGGCGGTGCGGTGCTGCCGGGTGGCTTCACCAGGGAGTCCGGCTTCCCGCAGAAATCCCATCTAGCGACCGCGGAGAAGACGGCCATCGCCGATCTCGCGGCCGGGCTCGTCGAGGAGGGCGAGGCCATCGTGGTCGGCGCCGGCACCACCACGCAGGAGCTGGCCCGCCGGCTCGCGCGGGTGCCCGGCCTCACCGTCGTCACCAACTCCCTGCTGGTGGCACAGGCGCTGGCGCACGCCAACCGGGTCGAAGTGGTGATGACCGGGGGCACCCTGCGCGGGTCCAACTACGCGCTGGTGGGCAGCGGGGCCGAGCAGTCGCTGCACGGGCTGCGGGTCTCCCGGGCGTTCCTGTCCGGCAACGGGCTGACCGCCGAGCGCGGCCTGTCCACCCCCAACATGCTCTCCGCCAGCGTGGACCGCGCCCTGGTCCAGGCGGCCGCCGAGGTCGTGGTGCTCGCCGACCACGGCAAGCTCGGCACCGACACGATGTTCCAGACCGTGCCCTCCGATGTGATCACCCACCTGGTCACCGACGAGCCGCCGGCCGGCGACGAGCGCGCCGCCACCGAGTTGCAGGCGCTCGCCGACCGCGGCGTGCGCATAACGGTCGCCCAACTGCCGTCGTCGGAGGGCGGGGACGGCGGCGGGGGCCGGTCGCGAAGAGAGGTGCCGGTCCCCGGACCGCGCCGCCACACCCGGCAGCCGGCCGGGCCGCTGCGGAGCGCACCCGCCCTGCCGGCGGCCGAAGGACGGGTGGCCGACCTGGCCCCCCGCCGGCGGTGACCGGTCAGACCTGGGTCGGGGCGCTCCGGCGCCTTGCGGCCGCACGCACCGGACGCCGCTCCCCGATCCACCCTGATCCGCAAGACACGCCCTAGCCCGTGGTGGGGCGGACCCGCAGTCCGTCCACCGCGAACGACAGCAGCCGGTCGGCGAGCCCGGGATCCTCCGGGGCGCGCTCGGCCACCAGGGCGATCGCGCAGGTCAGCCGGAGCAGGTCCGGCACCCGGGCGTCCGGCGCGCACCGCGCCGGCCAGCAGCGCCCGGTCCAGCAGCGTCTGGCCCGCCCGGTCCAGTCCCCGCTTGCAGGTCTCCATCGAGGTGGCCTGCTCCGCCACCAGCGCCTGCCCGAGCCCGCGGTAGGTCCTGGTGTGCCCGATCACCGCCCGCAGCCAGCTCACCAGGGCGGTCAACGGGCAGTCCGCCGCGCCCAGTTCGCGGGCCAGGGTGAGCAGCGTGTCCAGTTCCTGCTGGAAGACGGCGGCCATCAGGGCGTGCCGTTCGGGGAAGTGCCGGTAGAGCGTGCCGATGCCGACCTGCGCCCGCCGGGCGATGTCCTCCAGCGGAGCGTCGGCGCCGTGCTCGGCGAACGCGCTCTTCGCCACCGCCACCAGCCGTTCGTGGTTGCGCCGCGCGTCGGCCCGCATCGGCTTGGTCATCGCCGTTCGCCCCTTCCAACTCCCGGGTCGCGCCCGGTACTTCCCCGGGTGCATCGGGTGCTGTCGCCGGGTCCCCAGACCCTACGGGCAAACGCACCCGGGCCCCAGCCGTCGCACGGCTGGGGCCCGGGTGTCGGGCGGACGTCAGTCCTTGATCTCGCAGATCACCGCGCCGGAGGAGACCGAGGATCCGATCTCGGCGGCCAGCCCCTTGACGGTGCCGGCCCGGTGGGCGTTGATCGGCTGCTCCATCTTCATGGCCTCCAGGACCACGATCAGCTCGCCCTCGGCGACCTCCTGGCCCTCCTCCACCGCGACCTTGACGATGGTGCCCTGCATGGGCGAGGCCAGCGCGTCACCGGAGGCGGCGGAGCCGGACTTCTTGGCGGCCTTGCGGCGCGGCGCCTTCTTGGCACCGGCCGGCGCGGCGGCGACGCCCGCGCCGAACCCGGCCGGCAGCGTCACCTCCAGCCGCTTGCCGCCCACCTCGACGACGACCGTCTCACGACCGCCCTCGCCCTCCTCCTCGTCGACCGCCCCGCCGGCGAACGGCGCGATGGTGTTGTCGAACTCGGTCTCGATCCACCGGGTGTGGACGGTGAACGGGTCGGCCGAGCCGCCCAGCTCCGGCGCGAACGCCGGGTCGGTGACCACCGCGCGGTGGAACGGGATGGCGGTGGCCATGCCCTCGACGGTGAACTCCGCCAGCGCCCGGGCGGCCCGCTGCAGCGCCTGCTGCCGGGTCGCGCCGCTGACGACGAGCTTCGCCAGCAGCGAGTCCCACGCCGGGCCGATGACCGAGCCGGCCTCCACGCCCGCGTCCAGCCGGACGCCGGGCCCGCTGGGGGCGTCGAACCGGGTCACGGTGCCGGGGGCCGGCAGGAAGTTGCGGCCCGGGTCCTCGCCGTTGATCCGGAACTCGATGGAGTGACCGCGCAGCGCCGGGTCGTCGTACCCCAGCTCCTCGCCGTCGGCGATCCGGAACATCTCGCGGACCAGGTCGATGCCGGAGACCTCCTCGGTCACCGGGTGCTCCACCTGCAGGCGGGTGTTGACCTCCAGGAAGGAGATCGTGCCGTCCTGGCCGACCAGGAACTCGCAGGTGCCGGCGCCGACGTAGCCGGCCTCGCTCAGGATCGCCTTGGAGGCGGTGTAGAGCTGCTTGGTCTGCTCCTCGGACAGGAACGGCGCGGGCGCCTCCTCGACGAGCTTCTGGTGCCGGCGCTGCAGCGAGCAGTCGCGGGTGGAGACCACCACCACGTTGCCGTGGGTGTCGGCCAGGCACTGCGTCTCGACGTGCCGCGGGCGGTCGAGGTAGCGCTCGACGAAGCACTCGCCGCGGCCGAACGCGGCCACCGCCTCGCGGACCGCGGACTCGTAGAGCTCCGGGACCTCTTCGAGGGTGCGGGCGACCTTCAGGCCGCGGCCGCCGCCGCCGAACGCCGCCTTGATGGCGATGGGCAGGCCGTTCTCCTTGGCGAACGCCACCACCTCCTCGGCGCCGGAGACCGGGTCGGGCGTGCCGGCGACCAGCGGGGCGCCGGCGCGCTGGGCGATGTGCCGGGCGGCCACCTTGTCGCCGAGGTCCCGGATCGCCTGCGGGGGCGGGCCGATCCAGGTGAGACCGGCGTCCAGCACCGCCTGGGCGAACTCGGCGTTCTCCGAGAGGAACCCGTAACCCGGGTGGACCGCGTCTGCACCCGAGTCGGACGCCGCCTTGAGTACCTTGGCGAAGTCCAGGTAGCTGGTGGCGGGGGTGTCTCCGCCCAACGCGTACGCCTCGTCGGCCGCTCGGACGTGCAGGGCGTCCCGGTCCGGGTCGGCGTAGACGGCTACGCTGGCGATCCCGGCGTCCTGGCAGGCACGGGCGACGCGGACGGCGATTTCGCCGCGATTGGCGATGAGCACCTTGCGCACGATTGGCTCCCTCCTTGAAACAAGCCGAGTTTAGGGAAATGCTGAAAATCTGGCACCTCTCGCGACCTGTCCCCAAGGGTGAGCTTGCACACACGCAGCGTGGCATGCGGTTTGCCCCCCGTGACGCCAAGGCCATGTCGCTCCACGGTACGCCGGTACGAGACCGGCGACTACCGTCGCACGCGACGAGCGCGCCACACGTGTGAATTCAATTGCGGGCCGCGAGTTTCTTTGTGGGATTCCCACGACCGAGGGACAAGCCGTTTGCGGTATAGGCGGTGGGTCCGCGTCTCTTGTCTGCCGCGTTACCGACAAGTAGCGTCAGGGGCGTCCATTCGCTCGTAAGGGGGCGCGCCCATGCGCAGACCTGTGGCGGTCGTCACCGCTGTGGCGTTGGTCGCCGAGACACTGGTGATCGCGTTCGTCAACCTGGTGCTCGGGCTGGCCGTCAGGCGGCAGAGCATGTCGCTCGCCGGGCTCGCCCCGAGCGCGATGTCCGCCGGGGCGTGGGTGGCCGGCGGGCTGTTCGGGCTCTTCCTGCTGCTGTGCGCGGCGATCGCGGTCCGCGTCGCCGTCACCGATCGGGCCCCGGGCCGGCGTGCCCGCCTGCTGCTCGTCGTCTGCGCGGTGGCGCACGGCGTGCTGGGCGCGGCGGTGGTCGGCATGGTGGGCTGGCCGGCCTTCCTGGCGATGATGGCCGTCCTGGGGCTGCTGGTGGCGACGCTGCTCCTCTACGAGCCGCGGCCCGCGGAGCCCGCCGCCGGCCTGGCTAGTCCCACAAGTCCGTGATGCGGAAGCCCAGTTCGATCAGCAGCCGGCGGAAGGTCGGCAGCGACAGCCCGATGACGTTGCTCGGATCGCCCTCGATGCCCTCGACGAACGGCGAGGAGAGCCCGTCGAGGGTGAACGCGCCGGCCACCTGAAGCGGTTCGCCGCTGCGGACGTACGCCGCGATCTCCTCGTCGTCCGGCATGCCGAACCACACCGTGGTGGAGACGGTCTCGCCGACCCGGCGTCCGGTGACGGTGTCGATGACGCAGTGCCCGGTGCGCAGCACGCCGCTGCGGCCGCGCATGTGCTGCCAGCGGGCGAAGGCGTCGTCGGCGTCCCGCGGCTTGCCCAGCGCCTCGCCGTCGCCGAGGTCGAGGACCGAGTCGCAGCCGACGACCAGCGCGTCGAACGGCAACTGGCCCGCGACGGCGGCGGCCTTGGCCTCGGCGAGCACGCCGGCGAGCTCGGCGGGGGAGGAGGCGGATATGGCGTGCTCGTCCACGCCGCTCACGACGACCCGGGGGTTGAGGCCGGCCTGCTTCAGCAGGCCGAGTCGGGCCGGCGAGGCGGACGCCAGCACGAGAACGTGGTCAGCAATCATGCCGGTCAGCGTAAGTTACCGCCGGGACGGTTTGCGCCACGGACGGCCAACTGCCGCCACACGGAGACCTCACGGACACCAGGCGAGGATCACCACCAGGACCGCCGGCAGCAGGAAGGCGAAGAGCAGCCCGCCCCGGCGCAGCATGGCCTGCGCCGCCCGCGACTCCGGCGAGGGCTCCTCGGGCTCCTGCGACCACAGCATGCCCACGATGCTGCGGCCGGCGCCCCGCGCCGCGCTTGAGTACGGATACTCAGATGCGGCCGGGGCGCCGCCGGGGCCTCAGTGCGGCCAGAAGGTGCTGCGCCAGGCGCCTCGGCCGGCCCGCGGCACGTGCCAGTCGCCCACCCGCGCCGGGTCGGCCCAGATCCGCAGCGGGCCGCTCCGGTTCTCCGCCGCCTGCGACGTGCGGGACCGCACCACCGCCAGCGCGGCGGCCAGCTCCTCCGCGGTCGGGTTGCCGCGTACCACCTTGAACACCACGACGCCTCCCGGGGCATCCGACCGAGCGACTACAGGGGGATGTTGCCGTGCTTCTTCGGAGGCAGGCTCTCCCGCTTGTTGCGCAGCGTACGCAGTGCCTTGACGATGTGCCCCCTGGTGTCGGACGGCGCGATGACCGCGTCCACGTAGCCGCGCTCGGCCGCCACGTACGGGTTGAGCAGGTGGTCTTCGTACTCGGTGATCAACGTGCCGCGCAGCGCCTCCGGTTCGTCGGCCTCGGCAAGCGTGCGACGGTGCAGGATGTTGACAGCGCCCTGGGCGCCCATCACGGCGATCTGCGCGGTGGGCCAGGCCAGGTTCAGGTCGGCGCCCAGGTGCTTGGAGCCCATGACGTCGTACGCGCCGCCGAACGCCTTGCGGGTGATCACCGTGATCAACGGCACGGTCGCCTCGGCGTAGGCGAAGATCAGCTTGGCGCCGCGCCGGATGATGCCGTTCCACTCCTGGTCGGTGCCGGGCAGGAAGCCGGGCACGTCCACGAAGGTCAGCACCGGGATGTTGAAGCTGTCGCAGGTGCGCACGAACCGGGCGGCCTTCTCGGAGGCCGCGATGTCCAGGCAGCCGGCGAACTGCATCGGCTGGTTGCCCACCACGCCGACCGGGTGGCCCTCGACCCGGCCGAAGCCGGTCAGGATGTTCGGCGCGAACAGGCTCTGCGTCTCCAGGAACTCCCCGTCGTCCAGGACGTGTTCGAAGACGGTGTGCATGTCGTACGGCTGGTTCGCCGAGTCCGGGACGAGGGTGTCCAGCTCCAGGTCGCCGTCGGTGACCGAGGTGTCCGCCTCCTCGGCGTAGGCCGGCGGCTCCTCCAGGTTGTTGCTCGGCAGGTAGGACAGCAGCGCCTTGACGTACTCGATGGCGTCCTTCTCGTCGGTCGCCATGTGGTGCGCGTTGCCGGACCGGGTGGCGTGCGAGCGGGCGCCGCCCAGCTCCTCGAAGCCGACGTCCTCGCCGGTGACGGTCTTGATGACGTCCGGCCCGGTGATGAACATGTGCGAGGTCTGGTCGACCATCACCACGAAGTCGGTGATCGCCGGCGAGTAGACCGCGCCGCCCGCGCACGGGCCGGTGATCAGCGAGATCTGCGGGATGACGCCGGAGGCGTGGGTGTTGCGGCGGAAGATCTCGCCGTACAGCCCGAGCGAGGCCACGCCCTCCTGGATGCGCGCGCCGCCGGAGTCGTTGATGCCGATGACCGGGCAGCCGTTCTTCAGCGCGAAGTCCATCACCTTGACGATCTTCTCGCCGTAGACCTCGCCGAGCGCGCCGCCGAAGACCGTGAAGTCCTGCGAGAAGACCGCGACCGGGCGGCCCTCCACCGTGCCGTAGCCGGTCACCACGCCGTCGCCGTACGGGCGGTTCTTCTCCAGGCCGAAGCTGGTCGAGCGGTGCCGGGCGAACTCGTCGAGCTCGACGAACGACCCCTCGTCCAGCAGCATCAACACCCGCTCGCGCGCGGTCAGTTTGCCCTTCGCGTGCTGCTTCTCCACCGCCCGCTGCGAACCGGCGTGGGTGGCCTCCTCGATCCGGCGGCGCAGGTCCGCCAGCTTCCCGGCGGTGGTGTGGATGTCGTATTCCGGTTCCGACTCGGCCATCTCGGCGGGCTCTCCTGCTCTCGTCCGGATCGCGTCCGGGCACATGTGACGGGCGGGTAACACCGTTTCACAGCGTAGTAGCGGGGCCGGGTAGCCGGCACTGCGGCGTTGACCACACTGCGCGCCGGCCCGGTGCGGCGTGCCCCGGCGTGATCCGCCGGACAGACCATAGGCTGCCGACATGACCTCGAACCGCTGGACGGACCTGGACCGGCCGCCGCTCAACGAGAGCGCGCTGCGCCACGCGTTGCTGACGCCGGACGGGCTGTGGAGCGCGCTGGACGTGGTCGCGTCCACCGGGTCGACGCACACCGATCTGGTGGAGCGCGCGCGGCAGGGCGCCGCCGAGGGCGCGGTGCTGGTCGCCGAGGAGCAGGCGGCCGGCCGCGGCCGGCTCGACCGGCGCTGGTCGGCGCCGGCCCGCTCGGGCCTGTTCTTCTCCGTGCTGCTGCGGCCCGGCGCCGCGGCGGGCGGCGAGCAGCCGGTGCCGGCCGAGCGGTGGGGCTGGCTGCCGCTGCTGGCCGGAGTCGCGACCGCCGCCGCGGTCTCCCGCACCGCCGGCGTGGACACCGCGTTGAAGTGGCCCAACGACCTGCTGGTCACCGTCGGCGGCGAGCAGCGCAAGGCGGCCGGCATCCTGGCCGAACGGGTCGACGACACCGGCGTGGTGCTCGGCATCGGCCTCAATGTGACGCTGCGTGACGACGAGTTGCCGGTCCCCACCGCCGCCTCGCTCGCGCTGGCCGGGGCGGCCGGCACCGACCGCGATCCGCTGCTGCGCGCGATCCTGCGCTCGCTGGCCCAGTGGTACGCCGCCTGGCGCGGCGCGGGCGGCGACCCGCACCTGTGCCGGCTGCAGGAGACCTACGCGGCCGGCTGCGCCACGCTGGGCCTGCTGGTCCGCGCCGAGCTGCCCGGCGGCCGCGAGCTGGTCGGCGAGGCCGTCGCGATCGACTCCGACGGACGCCTGGTGATCTCCGCCGACGGGCGGCGTGAGACGGTGGGCGCGGGCGACGTGGTGCACGTCAGGCCGGCCGCCGGGGATCCCGGGGCATCCGGCTCCGCGCAGTGAGCGTGAGCTGCGGCACACTGCCGTATCGTTGACCCGACGTTATCCCGGGGCATACCCGGGGACCCCCAGTGTGATCGGAAGGGCAGTGGTCAGGAGCCGGGCAGGGGGCCGACGGTGACCGCCGACGAAGCGGGCACGCCGCCGCACGAAGCGAGGGCCGACGACCAGGACGCGACGGGCGGAGAAGATCCGCTGGCGCTGCGCCTGGAACAGTTGATCCTCGGCGCGGAACGCCAGTACACGCCCTTCCAGGCGGCCCGGGCCGCGGGCGTCCCGATGGACCTGGCCTCGCGCTTCTGGCGGGCCATGGGCTTCGCCGACATCGGCCAGGCCAAGGCGCTCACCGAGGCCGACGTGCTGGCGCTGCGGCGGCTGGCCGGTCTGGTGGAGGCCGGGCTGCTCAGCGACTCGATGGCGATCCAGGTCGCCCGGTCCACCGGCCAGACCACCGCCCGGCTCGCCGACTGGCAGACCGACTCCTTCCTCGAAGGGCTCACCGAGCCGCCGGAACCCGGCATGACACGCGCCGAGGTCGCCTATCCGCTGGTCGAGCTGCTCCTGCCGGAGCTGGAGGAGTTCCTGATCTACGTCTGGCGCCGCCAGCTGGCCGCCGCCACCAGCCGGGTGGCCCAGGCCGACGACGAGGAAGCGGTCAAGCGCCGCCTCGCGGTCGGCTTCGCCGACCTGGTCGGCTTCACCCGGCTGACCCGGCGCCTGGAGGAGGAGGAGCTCGGCGAGCTGGTCGAGGCGTTCGAGACCACCTGCGCCGACCTGGTCGCCGCGCACGGCGGACGCCTGATCAAGACGCTCGGCGACGAGGTGCTCTTCGTGGCCGACGACCCCGGCACCGCCGCCGAGATCGCGCTGCGCCTGATCGAGACCATGAACGGCGACGACTCCATGCCGGCGCTGCGGGTCGGGATGTCCTTCGGCACCGTGACGACCCGGATGGGAGACGTCTTCGGCACCACCGTCAACCTCGCCAGCCGGCTCACCTCGATAGCGCCGCGCGACGCCGTCCTGGTCGACGGCGCCCTGGCGCAGGCGCTCGGCGAGTCCGGCGACGCACCGGTCTCCGAGGCCCAGGTGTCGGCCGACGAGAAGTACCGCTTCGCTCTGCAGCCCACCTGGCGCCGGCCGGTGCGCGGTCTCGGGGTGGTCGAGCCCTGGATGCTGACGCGCCGTACCTGACATGCCATGATCGCGTCCATGACGGATGAGCAGACGCAGGAGCACCGGTACGGGGAGTGGGTCGCCGTCCGGCGGCACGGCGCCCGCGGCCACGTCGCCGAGCTGGTCCTGGACCGCGCCAAGGCGATGAACGCCATCTCCACCGAGATGGCGCGCAATCTCAGCGCGGCCTGCGCCGCCCTCGCCGAGGACACCGACGTACGCGTCGTCGTGCTGACCTCCACCCACGAGCGGGCCTTCTGCGTCGGCGCCGACCTCAAGGAGCGCAACTCCTTCGCCGACGCCGACTTCGGCCGGCAGCGCCCGCACACCAGGGCCGCCTACACCGGCGTGCTCGAACTGCCGATGCCCACCATCGCGGCGGTGCACGGCTTCGCGCTGGGCGGCGGCTACGAGCTGGCGCTGTCCTGCGACATCATCGTCGCCGACCCGACCGCGGTCGTCGGACTGCCCGAGGTGTCGGTCGGCGTGATCCCCGGCGGCGGGGGCACCCAGCTGCTGCCGCGCCGGGTCGGCGCCGCGCGGGCCGCGGAGCTGGTCTTCACCGCCCGCCGGGTGCCGGCCCCCGAGGCGCACGGCCTCGGCATGGTCGACATCCTCGCGGCCGAGGGCCGGGACCGCGCCGAGGCGCTCGCGCTGGCCGACCGGATCGCCGCCAACTCGCCGGTCGGGCTGCGCGCCGCCAAGAAGGCGCTGCGGCTCGGCCACGGCCTCGGGCTGCGCGAGGGACTGGAGATCGAGGACGCCGCCTGGCGCACCATCGCCTTCTCCGCCGACCGCGCCGAGGGCATCGCCGCCTTCAACGCCAAGCGTCCCCCGGAGTGGCCCGGTCTGTGACGCGCCCGGGTCGTGGCGATATGCGTTCCCCGTGCGGGCGCGAATGCCCGGGATGTCCGTAGCCTTGTGGGATGGAGGAACGGGTCGCGGGTCCCGACGGGCGGCTGGTGGCCGTGGTCGGGATCGCGCAGGCGGTGGCGGCGGCCGGTACGCCGCTGGACGCCGCGCGCTCGTCGGTGCGGCGGGTGCGGACCGCGCTGGCCGGATCGTTCGCGGCCGTCTCGGTCTGGGAGCGCGAACGCGGCTGCCTGCGGGTGCTGGTCAACGACGGCGACCTGGCGCCCGGTGAGGAGCCGCTGCCGCGCGACGAGCGGTATCCGGTCCACGACCTGCCCGAGGTGGTCGAGTACCTGCACGAGGAGTGGGCGGCCGGCGCCGAGCCGCACGCCTGGGTGGGCGGCGCCGACGGTGCTGGCTCCGGCCCGGACCCCCAGCGCCGGGTCGCCGCGCTGGGCCGCCGCGGCCCGGGCTCGTGCGTGGTGGCCCCGATCGTGCTGCACGGCCGGGCGTGGGGCGAGCTGTACGTGGCCCGCGGGGCGGCCGAGCCGGGCTTCGACCGGGCCGACGCGGACTTCGCCGCGGTGCTGGCGGCGGTGATCGCGGCCGGCATCGCGCAGACCGAGCGGCTGGAGGAGGTGCGCCGGCTGGCCTTCACCGATCCGCTGACCGGGCTGGCCAACCGGCGCGCGGTGGACGCCGCGCTGGAGGCGGCGCTGGTCCGGCACGCCGCCGACGGCACGCCGGTCAGCCTGGTGGTGTGCGACCTGAACGGCCTCAAGCGGGTCAACGACAGCCTGGGCCACGAGGTGGGCGACCGGCTGCTGGTGGGCTTCGGCTCGGTGCTGTCGCTGTGCGGGGCGATGCTGCCGGGCAGCCTGGCGGCGCGGCTGGGCGGCGACGAGTTCTGCCTGGTGGCGGTCGGCAGCCCGGCGGCCGACGTGGAGCGGGCGGCCGAGCGGCTGTGCGCCCGGGCGCGCTGGCTGGGGCTGGGCGACGGGGTGGCGGTGGGCGTCGCCTCGACGGACGCCGGGGCCGGCCCGGTGCACTCGGCGCGGCGGTTGTTCCGACTGGCCGACGCCGCGCAGTACCGGGCCAAGGCGGAACGTTCCGCCAAACCGGTGATCGCCGGGCCCGCGGTGGCCGAGCTGGCGGACTCCGCCCCGGGCCCGACCGCGGAGCGGCGGCGCTTCCGGGGGCGTTCCGATCCCTCGGCGTGACGGACCCGCCGGCGCGTGCCGCGGCCGACGATGTGACGGACCCGGGTCGTGACAGCGCGCGATTCACTCTCTAGGGTGCGTGAATATGAATATGCACTCTGTGGTGTTGGGGGCGGCCGGGACCAGCGCCGACGATGTTCTGGCGGTCGCGCGCGGCGCGGCACGGGTCGAGCTGTCCGCCGAGGCGCTCGACGGGATCGCCGCCTCCCGCGCGGTCATCGACGAGCTGGCGGCCGGCTCCCGGCCGGTCTACGGGGTCTCCACCGGCTTCGGCGCGCTGGCCGTCGTGCACATCGGTCCCGAACTGCGCGCCCAGTTGCAGCGGTCCATCGTGCGCTCCCACGCGGCCGGGATGGGCCCGCGGGTGGAGCGCGAGGTGGTGCGGGCGTTGATGTTCCTGCGCCTGAAGACGCTGGCGTCCGGCCGTACCGGGGTGCGCCCGGTGGTCGCCGAGACGATGGCCGCGCTGCTGAACGCCGGAATCACCCCGGTGGTACGCGAGTTCGGCTCGCTGGGCTGCTCCGGCGACCTGGCGCCGCTGTCGCACTGCGCCCTGACGCTGATGGGCGAGGGCGAGGCGGAGGGCCCGGACGGCGTGGTGCGCCCGTCCGGTGAGCTGCTGGCCGAACACGGCATCGAGCCGGTCGAGTTGCGCGAGAAGGAGGGGCTGGCGCTGCTCAACGGCACCGACGGGATGCTCGGCATGCTGCTGATGGCCTGCGCCGACCTGGCCCGGCTGTTCACCGCCGCCGACATCACCGCCGCGCTCTCGCTGGAGGCGCTGCTGGGCACCGACCGGGTGCTGGCGCCCGAGCTGCACGCCATACGGCCGCACCCGGGCCAGGCCGCGAGCGCGGAGAACATGCGCCGGGTGGTGGCCGGTTCCAGGCTGACCGGGCACCACCAGGACGAGGCGCCGCGGGTGCAGGACGCGTACTCGATCCGCTGCGCGCCGCAGGTGGCGGGGGCCGGCCGGGACACCCTGGCGCACGCCGCGCTCGTCGCGGAACGGGAGTTGGCCGCCGCGGTCGACAACCCGGTCGTACTGCCGGACGGCCGGGTGGAGTCCAACGGCAACTTCCACGGCGCACCGGTCGCCTACGTGCTGGACTTCCTCGCGATCGCGGTCGCGGACCTGGGATCGATAGCGGAACGGCGCACCGACCGGCTGCTGGACAAGAACCGCTCGCACGGCCTGCCGCCGTTCCTGGCCGACGACCCGGGCGTGGACTCCGGTCTGATGATCGCCCAGTACACCCAGGCCGCCCTGGTCAGCGAGAACAAGCGGCTCGCCGTCCCGGCCTCGGCGGACTCCATCCCGTCCTCCGCGATGCAGGAGGACCACGTCTCGATGGGCTGGTCGGCGGCCCGCAAGCTGCGCGGCGCGATCGACAACCTGACCCGGATCATCGCGGTCGAACTGGTCGCCGCCACCCGGGCGGTGGAGCTGCGCGAGCAGGCCAGCGCGGTGCTGCGGGCCGCGCCGGCCACCCGGGCGATCGTGGCCGCGGTCCGCGCGGCGGGCGTCGAGGGGCCGGGCCGGGACCGCTTCCTCGCCCCCGACCTCGCGGCGGCCGAGGCGTTCGTGCGCTCCGGCGCGCTGGTCGAGGCGGCCGAGACGGTCACCGGGCCGCTGGCCTGAGCGGCGGGGCGGGCCGGCGACCGGTGGGCCTGCGGGCCCCTACAGGTCGCCGGGCCAGCCTTCGGGCGCCAGGCCCAGCACGAGGGCGCGGCGCCGGGCGACCAGCAGCAGGGCGCCGCCCACCGCGAGGAACCCGGTGCCGCCCACCAGGTACGGCGTGGTGTCGATCGCACCGGTGTCCGCCAGGTCGTGCGCGGCGGGCTGGGTGGTGGTGGCGCCGGCCGGGGCCGCGGCGTGCGACACGGTGCCGGTCTGCCCGGTGCCGGCGACCGGGGTCGCGGACGCCGAGGGAACGAAGCACAGTGCGATCAGGACGCCGGCCGCGGCTGCGGTCGTGGTGGTGAGCGAGCGGCGCGATGCCATGGAACCCCCTTGCTCGGACGGCTACTTCACCGTGACCACCGATGGTAGTGAGAGGTGCGGACCGCAGGGAAGCGGATCGGCCGGCCGGCCGGGACGCGGCACGCCGTCGGGGGCCCTGCGGCCACCCTGGGTGCCCGGTGCGCCTACTCTCCGTCGCATGAGCGACTTCAGCGACATCACCGACGGACCGGCCGCGCAGGGCACCCGCCACGTGCGCCTGCAGGTCGAACTGGTCTTGGAGATCACCGACGAGAGCGGGCTGACCTCGGCCGCCCTCGACCAGATCGCCGGCGACGCCTACCTCCCCGACCAGGAGCGCGCACACGCCCGCGACGCCGTGCAGCGCGACGAGGCGGAGGCGCTGGCCTACCTCGTCGACCCGTTCGACCTGGTCAGCGGCGTGCCGGGGGTCGAACTCGTCCAGGCGTCGTGGAACAGCGCGCACATCGAGTACGACCCGGACGACGAGGAGTGGGACTTCTACGAGGACGACGGCGAGGACGACGGCGAGGGCGAAGGAGACGAAGAGCACGAAACGGATGAGAATGATGGGAAAGGCTGACGATACGGACGAGATCGGCGGCGGCGCCGATATCGCCGGGCTCGGCCGCCGGGACGGCTGACCGCTTCCCCCGTGGTGGCACGAGCGTGGTATTCCTCACAGCCTAATCAGGGGCAGATCGGACCTTTGCTCCTTTATGTTCGCCAACAGTGCCTGAATGTCCCAATGCCACCGTATGGATGGAGTGACCACGTGAAGGCGTCGGCGAACGGAACCGGGATGACTCCCGAGCAGCACCGCAAGCGGGTGGTGTGGCGCCGGGCCGCCGGGGTGTCCGCCGTGCTGGGCGGCACGCTCCTGGTCGGGGCGTGCGGTCAGCTGCACGCCGGCCACGCCGCCAAGCCGGCCTCCGCCGCCGCCCACGCGGCGGACGCCGCGGCGGTGGCCAAGGCGTCCACCGCGCGGATCACCGTCACCCCCAAGGACGGGTCGAGCGGCGTCGGCCTCAGCCACGCCGCCAAGGTCACGGTGAGCGGCGGCACGCTCACCAAGGTCGTGATGACCAAGACCGCCTCCGGCGCCACCGTGCCGGGCCACCTGTCCGCGGACGGCCGCAGCTGGCAGCCGGACGCGCCGCTCTCGCGGGCCACCGCCTACGCGGTCACCGCCACCGCCAAGGACGCCGCCAACCGGCAGGCCGTCTCGCACGCGGCGTTCACCACCGCCTCCACCCCGCACACCTTCGTCGCGTACACCACGCCGCAGGACGGCAGCACGGTCGGCGTCGGCATGCCGGTGTCCATCGACTTCGACAAGGCCATCGCCGACCAGTCCGGCGTCCAGTCGCACATCACGGTGACCTCCAGCAGCGGCCAGCAGGTGGTCGGCCACTGGTTCGGCGCCAAGCGGATCGACTTCCGCCCGCAGGACTACTGGAAGTCCGGCTCGGACGTCACCGTCAAGCTCTCGCTCGACCACGTCGAGGGCGCCAACGGGATCTCCGGCACCCAGGACCAGACGATCCACTTCCACATCGGCCGCTCGCAGGTCTCCACGGTCGACGTCGCCACCCAGACCATGACGGTGGTGCGCGACGGACACGTGGTGCGCACCATCCCGATCTCCAGCGGCAGCCCGCAACACCCCACGTACAACGGGCAGATGGTGATCGCGCAGAAGTTCCTCAAGACCCGGATGAACGGCTCCACGGTCGGCTTCGGCGGCGAGTACAACATCCCCGACGTCCCGCACGCGATGCGGCTGACCGGCAGCGGCACCTTCATCCACGGCAACTACTGGTCGCAGGGCGGCGTCTTCGGCAAGACGCCGACCAGCCACGGCTGCATCGGCATCCGCGACCTGCGCGGCGCGAGCGACCCGACGACCAACGCCGCCTGGTTCTACGACAACTCGCTCACCGGCGACCTCGTCGTGGTGAAGCACTCGCCGGACCGGACGGTCTCGCCCGACAACGGGCTCAACGGCTGGAACATGCCGTGGAGCCAGTGGGTCGCCGGCAGCTCGGCCTCGTAGCACCCCGCCGGCCCTGCCCGGTGCACCGAACCCGCCCGGCGGCCTCCGCCGGGCGGGTTCGCTTATCCCGGATGATCGGCGGGTAAGTGTGATTTTTCATCCCGGTCTCATCCTCGCCTCAGCCATCCCTAACGGCGGCTGCCTACCGTGTCGCCGGCGGGACGCGTTCGAGCGCCCATCCCGCGCGCGTCAGCTCCCGTTCGTTCAGTCCCCCCGCCCCGGGGTCCCGGGGTGCCGATGGCGAGGATTCGCATGTTCTTCACGTATCTACGGCGCGAACTCCGGCGTCGTCGAAAGGCGGCCATGGTCATCGCCATGGGCCTCGCCCTCGGCATCGCGCTGGTCATCACCGTGACCTCGGTCTCCACCGGGATGAAGCAGGCCCAGGGCAAGGTGCTGCAGTCGCTCTACGGGCTCGGCACCGACATGACGGTCACCAAGGCGCCCTCCCCGCCGACCGGCGCCAACGGCGGCCGGCCCACCTTCAACTTCGGTTCGCGCGGCGACGGTTCCTCGCAGTCGAGCGACCGGGTGATGGTCCAGGGCTTCCAGTCGCTCGACTCCTCGGTGGTCTCCAAGGTCACCTCGCAGCAGGGGGTCGCCGACGCGGTCGGCGGGCTCAGCGTGCGCGTGCTGAAGATCAACGGCCAGTTCAAGCAGGGCCAGATCCACCAGCAGCCCGGCGCCTCCGGGGCCGGCGGCTTCGGCGGCCGCGGCGGCCGGAGCGGCAGCGGCCAGGGCCGCTCCTACGTCTCCGGCGGCGGCGCGAACTTCAGCGTCGACAACTACACCGCCTACGGCGTCGACACCGCCCACCTGGCCCTCGGCCCGCTCAGCTCCTCCAAGATCACCAGCGGCAAGGACTTCACCGCCGCCCAGATCGACTCCAAGGTCGCGATCGTCGACAGCGCGTACGCCAAGCAGAACAAGCTCACCGTCGGCAAGACGCTGAGCATCAGCGGCAGTTCGTACAAGATCATCGGCATCGCCACCGCCGACAGCGGCGACGCGGCGGCCAACGTCTACCTGCCGCTCACCCAGGCCCAGACGCTCGCCGACGCCAAGAACAAGGTCACCACGGTCTACGTCCAGGCCACCGACTCCAAGAAGATCTCCGGCGTCAAGTCGGAGATCCAGAAGAACATCTCCGGCACCACGGTGACCACCTCGGCGGACCTGGCCTCCACGGTCTCCGGCTCGCTGTCCACCGCCTCCAACCTCGCCACCAACGTGGGCAAGTGGCTGTCCATCGCCGTCCTGATCGCCGCGTTCCTGGTGGCCGGACTGCTGACCTCCTCGGCGGTCAGCCGCCGGGTCCGCGAGTTCGGCACCCTCAAGGCGCTCGGCTGGAAGAGCGGCCGCGTCACCCGGCAGGTCATGGGTGAGGCGCTGGTCAACGGCCTGCTCGGCGGCGTCCTCGGCATCGCGCTCGGCCTCGGCGCGGCCTACCTGATCACCGGGATCAGCCCCACCCTGACCGCGCAGCTCGGCGCGGGGGCCGGCGGTGGCGGCTTCGCCGGCCGCGGCTTCGGCGGCGGTGGCGGCGGCTTCGGCGGTGGCGGCGGTGGCGGCTTCGGCGGCGGCTTCGGCCAGGCCGGCCGGCAGGCCGCGGGCAAGGCGCTGCAGGTCGCGCTGACCGCACCGGTCAGCGTCTCCACCATCGTCCTGGCGGTCGCCCTCGCGGTCGGCGGCGGCCTGATCGCCGGCACCTTCGGCGGCTGGCGGGCCTCCCGGCTGCGGCCGGCGGACGCGCTGCGCCGTGTCGAGTAGCCCGCACCGGCGCACCCCGCCCCCGACCGTCACCACCCCACGGAGCACCCCATGTACAAACTGAGCGGCGTCACCAAGCGCTACACGCGCGGCCGCGACACCATCGAGGCGCTGCGCTCGGTCGACCTCGTCATCGAGGACGGCGACCAGCTCGTCATCCAGGGACCGACCGGCGGCGGCAAGTCCACCCTGCTGCAGATGCTCGGCGCGCTCGACCGCCCCACCGAGGGCAGCGTCGAGCTCGACGGCACCGACCTCGCCCGGCTGAGCGAGGCGAAGCTGACCAAGGTCCGCAGCGCGAACATCGGCTTCGTTTTCCAGAGCTTCAACCTGATCCCGACCCTCACCGCCCAGGAGAACGTCGAGACCGCCCTCGTCCCGCTCGGGGTCAAGGGTTCCGAGCGGCGCCAACGGGCCGCCGAGGCGCTGGAGTCGGTGGGCCTGGGCGAACGCACCGGCCACCTGCCCGGCGAGTTGTCCGGCGGCCAGCAGCAACGCGTCGCCATTGCCCGGGCGTTGGTCAAGAAGCCCAAGGTGCTGCTCGCCGACGAGCCCACCGGCAACCTCGACGAGGAGACCCGCGACGAGATCATGAACCTGCTGGAAGGGCTCTGGAAGGAATACGGGCTGACCTTCATCCTGGTCACCCACGACTCCGCCATCGCCCGGCGGGCCCCGCGGCTGGCCGTCATCAAGAAGGGCCGGGTCACCGTCACGGACCGCACCCGCGCCTGATTCCACCGCCCTGCGGAACGCGGGGGCGGCGGCCGTTCTCCGGCCGCCGCCCCCGCGTTCTCGTGTGCCGTTGCCGCCCGGCCCGGCGCGAGGGACGCTGGAAGGTGCGGGTGCCGGCGGAATCCCGCGCCCCGCCCTGGAATATCGGAATGCGATATGAGGAGACGACAGTCATGCCATTCGTTCAACTCATTGAATGCCGGACGAACAAGACCGAGGAAATGGACCGCCTGATGGATTCCTGGGTCACCGCGAGCAAGGGAAAGCGCACCGCGACCCACAGCATGATCGGCCAGGACCGCGGCGACTCCCACCACATCGTGGAAATCGTCCAATTCCCGTCCTACGAGCAGGCGATGAGCAATTCCGCGCTCCCGGAGACCGGGCAGATCTACGAGGAGATGCTCTCGCTGTGCGAGGAGCCGCCGCGCTTCACCAACCTCGACGTCATCCGCGAGGACAGTCTCTGAGCCGGTGCACCGCGATGCCCTCGCGCCCGGCGTCGTGCTCCGGGCGCAGCACGAGGTGCTCGTCGTAGTCCCCGCCGTTCTGGCTGCGGTACGCGATCGGCTCGGTCCGCGGCAGCTGCGCCAGCCGCTCGCGCAGCCGGCCGGCGGCCACCCGGAACGCCGCCTGCGACAACCGCACCGTGCCGTTGACCACCAGCGGCGGCACCACCGTCATGCCCGAGTACCACAACGTGCCGTGCAGCAGCGGGAACAGCACCTCCTCGATGTCGCCGTGGATCCCGCGCGGCCCGGTGGTCGCCGCGTTCGCGCCCACCGTCACCACCGCGAACGCCCGCCGCCCCACCAGTCCGCCGTCCCCGTACCGCCGCGCCCGCCCGGTCTCCGGGTCCAGCACGCCCTGCGCGAACCCCTGCACGAACAACCGGTCGAACCAGCCCTTCAGGATGGCCGGCATCCCGAACCACCACAGCGGGAACTGCACCACCAGGGTGTCCGCCCGGCGCAGCTTCTCCTGCTCCTGCTGGATGTCCGCACTCAACTCGCCTGATTCCAGGGCTCGTTGTGACGCGGTCAGCACGTCGAGCCGTTCGCTGGGATCGTGGCGGAAGTCGTCCGGGCCGACCACCGGATTCCACCCCATCGCGTACAGGTCCGACTCCACCACCTGGTGGCCGCCCTCGCGCAGCGCGGCCACCCCCTCGTCGCGCAATGCCGCGTTCAACGACCGCGGATCCGGCAGCGCGGAGACCCAGAGCACCTGCATGCGTGCTCTGGTGCCCGGGAAACCCGGTCCTCACACCCGTCGCCCGGCTGCGGGCGGCAGACTGTCGCCATGGACCCGCTGCCCCTGCATCCGGCCGCCGCCGCGGTGTTCGACCCGTCCCGCGCGACCACGCTGCGCGAGCTGGCCGCCGCCTTCGCCGATGCGGCCGCCTTCGTCGACCCGGCCGCCCCCGAGACCGCGCTGCCCGTCGAGCCGGCCGCCCTGCGCGCCGCGGCGGACCGGGAGGCCGAGCTGCTGGGCGACAACCGGATCCGCGCCGAGCACCTGCTGCTCGGCGCGCTGCGCGCCCTCGGGGCCGGCCCGGCGCTGGAGCGGGCCCGCGAGGACCTGCAGACACTGCGGGCCACCGCCGCCCACCGGGCGTACGCGGCCCTGCCGGCCAAGGCGGCACCCGGCGCCGCGCCGCCGCGCGCGGTCCTGCTGGCCGGCGTCCCCGGCACCGGCAAGTCCACCCTCGCCGATGCGCTCGCCCGCGAGCTGCGCGCCCCGGTCTTCTCGATGGACTGGCAGCTCGGCGCGCTGGTGCCGTTCGGCGTGGTGCGGTCCGACACCTACGGCCCGATGGCCAACACCGTCCTGACCGCGTCGCTGGCCCGCCAGCTCCAGCTCGGCCTGGACGTCGTCCTCGACGCGACCGGCCACGAACGCGAGGTGCGCGACCGGCTGCGCGAGGTCACCGAGGCGCTCGGCGGCCGGTTCGTCGGCGTCGAATGCGTCTGCTCCGACGAACGCGCCCACCGCGACCGCCTCACCGGCCGCTCCCGGGGCATCCCCGGCTGGCCCGCCACCGTCGCCTGGAGCCACGTCCAGCGCATGCGGGAGAGCTGGGAGCCGTGGGACGAGCGGCACCTCGTCGTCGACTCCGCCGCCCTCGACCCGGCCGCGGCGCTGCGCCGGGTGCTCGACGCGGTCTCGGCCGCGGCACTTGTCCCACCGCCCTGCGTCGGCCTACCGTTCATCGATAATAACGACAATCGATAAGGATCGGCGATGCCAGCGACGACCCGCGCCCCGGACGACCCCCCGCCGCACGCCATCGCCATCCACCTCGACCGCCTCCTCCACGACCGCGGCATGACCCTCACCGAACTGTCCGAACGCGTCGGCGTCACCGTCGTCAACCTCTCCGTCCTCAAGAACGGCCACGCCAAGGCGATCCGCTTCAGCACCCTCACCCGCCTCTGCGAGGTCCTCCACTGCCAACCCGGCGACCTGCTCAGCCACCGCCCACCGAGCTGAAGGGAGCCGTCCCCGCGCGGTGCGGAGGCGCTTCGTCAGCCGTCCGTTCGGGCTATGCCCACCGGGCAGGTCACGCCCGTGCCGGCGATGCCGCAGTAGCCGGCGGGGTTCTTGTCGAGGTACTGCTGGTGGTGGTCCTCGGCGGGGTAGAAGGGGCCGGCGGGGAGGATCTCGGTGGTGATCGGCGGGTGGCCGGCGGCGGTGAGGGCGGACTGGTAGGAGTCGCGGGAGGCGGTGGCCGCGGCGAGCTGCTCGGGGGTGTGGGTGTAGACCGCGGAGCGGTACTGCGTGCCGGTGTCGTTGCCCTGGCGGAAGCCCTGCGTCGGGTCGTGGGACTCCCAGAAGACCTTGAGCAGGTGCTCGTAGGAGACCAGCGCCGGGTCGTAGACCACCCGGACCGCCTCGGTGTGGCCGGTGCGGCCGGAGCACACCTCTTCGTAGGTCGGGTTGACGGTGTGGCCGCCCTGGTAGCCGACGAGCGTGGTCCACACGCCCTCGGTCTGCCAGAAGCGCCGCTCCGCGCCCCAGAAGCAGCCCAGCCCGAAGTCGGCCACGCCCAGGCCCGCCGGGTAGGGCGGGAGCAGTCGGTTGCCGAGGACCGTGTGCCGGCCGGTGGGCAGGAAGGCGGGCTCGGCGCGGCCGGGCAGGGCCTCCTCGGCGCTGGGGAGCTTCGTCTTGAAGGGGCTGAAGAACATCGCGGTCTCCTCCGGCGGAACAGGTACTGGTCATAACGTTCCGGCGCCGCGCGGGATTCCGCTCCGGCGCATTACCCTCGCCTTCATGAGCGATCAGAGCACCCACCGACACCAGAACTTCGAGACCCGCGCCATCCACGCGGGCCAGGAGCCGGACGCCCTGACCGGAGCAGTCGTCCCGCCCATCTACCAGGTTTCGACCTACAAGCAGGACGGCGTCGGAGGTCTGCGCGGCGGCTACGAGTACAGCCGCTCCGGCAACCCGACCCGCGACGCGCTGGAGGCGAACCTCGCCGCGCTGGAGGGCGGGCGGCGCGGGCTGGCCTTCGCCTCCGGGCTCGCCGCGGAGGACTGCCTGCTGCGCACCATCCTGGCGCCGGGCGACCACGTGGTGATCCCCGACGACGCCTACGGCGGCACCTTCCGGCTGTTCGCCAAGGTGATCGAGCGCTGGGGGGTGCAGTGGTCGGTGGCCGACACCTCCGACCCGGCCGCGGTCCGCGCGCAGCTGCGGCCCACCACCAGGGCGATCTGGGTGGAGACGCCCAGCAACCCGCTGCTCGGCATCACCGACATCGCCGCGCTGGCCGACATCGCGCGCGGCGCGGGCGTCCGGCTGGTCGTCGACAACACCTTCGCCAGCCCCTACCTCCAGCAGCCGCTCGAACTCGGCGCGGACGTCGTCGTGCACTCGACCACCAAGTACATGGGCGGCCACTCCGACGTGATCGGCGGCGCGCTGATGACCTCGGACGAGGAGCTGGGCGAGCGGCTGGCGTACCACCAGAACGCGATGGGCGCGGTGCCCGGACCGTTCGACTCCTGGCTGGTGATGCGCGGCGTCAAGACGCTCGCGGTGCGGATGGACCGGCACTGCGCGAACGCGGCCCGGATCGCCGAGCTGCTGGTCAGCCACCCCAAGGTGACCACCGTGCTCTACCCGGGGCTGGAGTCGCACCCCGGCCACGAGACCGCCGCCAAGCAGATGCGCGACTTCGGCGGGATGGTGTCCTTCCGGGTGGCCGGCGGCGAGGAGGAGGCGGTGGCGGTCTGCGACCGCTTCGAGCTGTTCACGCTGGGCGAGTCGCTCGGCGGCGTGGAGTCGCTGGTCGAGCACCCCGGCCGGATGACGCACGCCTCGGTGGTCGGCTCGGCCCTGGAGGTCCCCGGCGACCTGGTGCGGCTGTCGGTCGGCATCGAGTCGGTGGACGACCTGCTCGCCGACCTGACCCGGGCGCTCGGCTGAGCGCGGCTCAGCCACCCGGCAGCAGGGGCGTCGCGTCCAGCGCCTGCGTGGCGCGCCAGTGCACGATCAGCGCGACGAGGGCGGCCAGCGCCGCGGCGGACAGCACCAGCCACGCCGCGGTGCGCAGGGCGCGACGCCGGCGGATCAGCCGCCGGCCCCTGGCCATGGCGCGGTCCGCCAGGTCGGGCGGGACCGGCGGATGCGGCACGTCGAGCAGCCGCCGGACCTCGGATTCCTTGCGGTCCGGCCGGCGCCCGGCCGCCCGCTGCTCGGAGCGCGGCGCGTAGGACGGCGCGGCGTCCCGGGCCGGGTGCCCGGCGTAGGAGGGGTGCGTGGCCCGGGTCGCGTACGAGCCGTCGGCGGCCGGGCGGGGCGTGGTCACGGCGTGCGGCTCCGCATCGTGGCGATCGCCCGCAGGCACAGCGTGCGCAGCCGTTCGGTGGGCAGGCCGAGTTGGGCCGCCGCCTGCTCCTCGGCCACCCCCTCGTAGACCCGCAGCACCAGCGCCAGGCGTTCCGGCGGCGGCAGCCGGTCGAGCAGCCCGCCGCGCGGCCGGCGGTGCCGCCAGTACTGCCGGGAGAAGCGGACCGCCATCTCCTGCCGGGTCCTGGCGTACGGATCCTCCTCGCGCAGCCGGAACCAGTCCGCGTAGGTGGTGGCCAGCGCGCGCTCCAGGAGCCGTTCGGCCTCCGCGCGGTCGCCGGTCAGCAGTGTGGCGGCATGCAGCAGCCGGCCTCCGGCGCCCGCGGCGAACGCCTCGAACTCCCGGGCTCTTCGGCGCTCCTGGATCTCCCGGTGCGCACCCACCCTGCCTCCCCGGCACTGGCGTTGGGGATCGTCTGGGGCAATGGGACGGCCAACCGGCCCGCCAGGTCAATAGCCCGGCGGTATCGATCAGTCCTGCTGGCCGGTGAGGGCCGGGCGCTGGGTGAGCGCGCTGTTGAAGCGGGTCAGCAGTTCGCAGAACGACTCGCGGTCCTGCTCGCTCCACTCCTCGGTGATCAGCGCCATCAGCGCCCGCCGCGAGGCCCGTACCTCGGCCAGCCGGCCGGCGCCGCGCGGTGAGAGGGCGAGCACCACGGCACGCCCGTCCTCCGGGTGCGAGGTGCGCTTGACCAGTCCGCTCTCCACCAGCGGGGCGACCTGCCGGGTCACCGTGGAGGAGTCGATGCCCATGCCCTCGGCGAGCGCCTTGACGCCCATCGGACCTTCCAGGTCGAGCCGGTTGAGCAGCAGGTAGGCGGCCCGGTCCATCGAGTTGCGGGCCTTGCCAAGACCACCGAGGCGGGTCTGCTCCGCGCGCCGGGCGAAGAGCGCGACCTGGTGCTGCATGCGCTCGAGGAGTTCGGTGGTCGTGTCAACTGAGGTCGGCATGTCGGAAGGGTACGCGGACCGGTGGCGGGCCAGTAACGGCCGTGCGGCAATCCCGGACCGGAAGGGCCGGCCGGCCCGTGCGGTGCCATGCTTGGCGGCATGGACGAGCACCCCGATTCAGTCACTCTCGACACCGTGCGCAACGCGGCCAAAACGCTCTCCGGGGTCTCCCGGATGACCGCCCTGGAGGGCAGCCGGCACCTGTCCGCGCTGGTGGGCGGCCCGGTGCATCTCAAGTGCGAGAACCTGCAGCGCACCGGCAGCTTCAAGCTGCGTGGCGCGTATGTGCGCATCGCCGGCCTTTCGCAGAGCGAGCGCGCGTCGGGCGTGGTGGCGGCGAGCGCCGGCAACCACGCGCAGGGGGTGGCGCTGGCCGCCGCCCTGCTGGGGGTGCGTGCCACCGTCTTCATGCCGGTCGGCGCACCGCTGCCGAAGATAGCGGCTACCCGGGAGTACGGCGCCCAGGTGCGGCTGGACGGACAGGTGGTGGACGAGACGCTGTGCGCGGCGCAGGAGTACGCCGAGCGCACCGGCGCGGTCTTCATCCACCCCTTCGACCATCCGCACGTGGTCGCCGGGCAGGGCACGGTGGGCCTGGAGATCCTGGAGCAGTGCCCGGACGTGCGCACGGTGGTGGTCGGCATCGGCGGCGGCGGGCTGGCGGCCGGGATCGCGGTGGCCGTCAAGGGGCTGCGGCCGGACGTGCGGGTGATCGGGGTGCAGGCGGCGGGCGCGGCGGCGTACCCGGCCTCGCTGGCGGCCGGCCACCCGGTGGCGCTGGACTCGGTGGCGACGATGGCCGACGGGATCAAGGTGCGCCGGCCGGGCGACGTGCCGTTCCGGATCATCGGTGAGCTGGTGGACGAGGTCCGCACGGTCTCGGAGGACGCGCTGTCCAGCGCGCTGCTGCTCTGCCTGGAGCGGGCGAAGCTGGTGGTGGAGCCGGCCGGCGCCTCGCCGGTGGCGGCGCTGCTGGCCGATCCGGGGTCGTTCGCCGCCCCGGTGGTGGCGGTGCTGTCCGGCGGCAACGTGGACCCGCTGCTGCTGCAGGGCATCCTGCGGCACGGCATGGCCTCCTCCGGCCGCTACCTGTCGCTGCGCCTGCGGCTCAACGACCGCCCGGGGGCGCTGGCGTTGCTGCTCGGGGTGTTGTCAGAGGTGGACGCTAACGTGCTGGACGTGAGCCACCTGCGGACCGATCCGCGGCTCGGCCTGGCGGAAGCCGAGGTGGAGCTGCACCTGGAGACCAAGGGCCCGGAGCACTGCGCCGGGGTCGTGGGAGCGCTCGGCGAGGCGGGGTACACGGTGATCCGCTCGGCGGGCACCGGGTGACCGGTCCGGGATGGCCCGCGGCCCGGGAACGGGGGAGGAGCGGCGCGGGAGGAAGCGGCGGGGGAAGCGGCGGCGCGGTAGTAGAAGTCGTGCGTGAGGAAGCGGCGCGGTAGGAAGCCGCGCGGGAGGATCGGCGCGGGAGGAAGATGATACGTTCGTTATTCTGTTGACGCGATATATCGCGTCATGGCATGCTCGCGATAAGCCGACGCGCGGCTCCGGGTCCGGGCGCTCGCCGTCGCCTCTTGCTTCTCTGCTGATCAGCTGATCACCTCATGACCTGAAACCCCTGTCATCCCCAGAATCCCTGGAGCAATCCACATGCCAGGTGCCATCCATGCCGAAGGACTGGTGAAGACCTTCGGCGACGTGCGGGCGCTGGACGGTGTCGACCTCGATGTGCCGGAAGGCACCGTGCTCGGCCTGCTCGGGCCGAACGGTGCCGGGAAGACCACCGCGGTCCGCGTCCTGACGACCTTGCTGCAGCCCGACGCCGGCAAGGCGGTCGTCGCCGGGCTCGACGTGCTCACCCAACCCGACGAGGTCCGCCGCTCCATCGGCCTGTCCGGGCAGTTCGCGGCGGTCGACGAGTACCTGACCGGCCGTGAGAACCTGCAGATGGTCGGCCAGCTCTACCAGATGCGCGGCCGGGCGGCGAAGGCCCGCGCGGTCGAGCTGCTGGAGCGGTTCAACCTCGCCGACGCCGCCGACCGGCCGGCCAAGACCTACTCCGGCGGCATGCGCCGCCGGCTGGACCTGGCCGCCGCCCTGGTGGTCAGCCCGCCCGTGATGTTCATGGACGAGCCCACCACCGGCCTCGACCCGCGCAACCGCCAGCAGTTGTGGGAGGTCATCGAGGAACTGGTGGCCGGCGGCACCACGTTGCTGCTGACCACCCAGTACCTGGAGGAGGCCGACCGGCTCGCGCACGACATCTGCGTGATCGACCACGGCAGGGTCATCGCCCGCGGCACCTCCGACGAGTTGAAGGACCGCACCGGCGGCGAGCGGGTCGAGGTCGTCGCGCACGACCGGGCGCTGATCGCCACCGCCGCCGAGGTGATGGCCGGCTTCGCCGCCGTGCCCGCCAAGGGCGAGGCGCGCGCCGAGCCGAAGATCGAACCGCACACCCGGCGCATCACCGTGCCGGTGTCCGGCGGCGCCAAGCTGCTCGCCGAGGTGATCCGCGAACTCGACACCCGCGGCGTGGAGATCGACGACATCGCCCTGCGCCGCCCCACGCTCGACGACGTGTTCCTCTCGCTCACCGGCCACGCCGCCGAGGAACCGGCCGCCGACAGCCAGGAGACCAAGGAGGACGGCAAGTGACCGCGGTGACCGCAACCATCGCCCCGCAGCGCCGCGGCAGCGCGACCGCCCAGGCGGTGCGCGACTCGCTCGTGCTCGCCAAGCGCAACCTGATCCGGATGAAGCGGATCCCCGAGGTCGTCATCTTCGGCATCATCCAGCCGGTGATGTTCGTCGTGCTGTTCAGCTACGTCTTCGGCGGCGCCATCCCGGTGCCCGGGCAGCACGGCAACGACCCGGTGGTCTACCGCAACTACCTGATGGCCGGCATCTTCGCGCAGACCGTCACGTTCGCCACCGCCGGCGCCGGCGCGGGCATCGCGGACGACATGCACAAGGGCCTGATCGACCGGTTCCGCTCGCTGCCGATGGCCCGCGGCGCGGTGCTGACCGGCCGCACCCTCGCCGACCTGGTGCAGACCGCGCTGACCGTGCTGGTGCTGTCGATCGTCGCGCTGATCGTCGGCTGGCGGATCCACAACGGCGTGCCCAAGATGTTCGCCGGCTTCGCGCTGTTGCTCCTGCTGGGCTACGCGTTCTCCTGGATCGGCGCGCTGATCGGCCTGACGGTGCGCACCCCGGAGGCCGCCACCTCCGGCGGGCTGATCTGGCTGTTCCCGCTGACGTTCGTCTCCAACGCCTTCGTGCCGACCGCCGGGATGCCCTCGTTCCTGCGGGTCATCGCGGAGTGGAACCCGTTCAGCGCCACGGTGCAGGCCGGGCGGCAACTGTTCGGCAACCCGACCGGCATCGTCTCCAACGCGTGGCCGATGCAGCACGCGGTGTGGGCCTCGTTGATCTGGTCGGTCGCGATCATCCTGGTCTTCCGCACCCTCGCGGTGCGCAAGTACCGCACCGCGGCCGCCTGACCGGGCCGTTCGCACGCGGGGCCGCCCCTGTTCGGCCGGGGGCGGCCCGGCGGCATCAGCCCTGGTAGGGCTTGGCGCTGAGGATCTTCACCGAGGCGCGGCTGCCGTTGGGCAGCTCGTAGCTCGCCTCGGAGCCGGTCTTCTTGCCGTTGACGGCCGAACCGAGCGGGGACTGCGGCGAGTAGGTGTCGATGTCCGCCGAGACGTACTCGCGTGAACCCAGCAGGAAGTTCATCGTGTCGTCCGGGTCGCCGTCGAACGCGATGGTCACCACCATGCCGGGGGCGACCACGCCGTTGTCCGCCGGCGCCTCGCCGACCTTGGCGTGCTGGAGCAGCTGGGTCAGCTGGCGGATGCGCAGTTCGAGTTTGCCCTGGTCCTCACGGGCCGCGTGGTAGCCGGCGTTCTCCTTGAGGTCGCCCTCCTGGCGGGCTTCCTCGATCTTGGCCACGATTTCGGCGCGTGCGGGACCCGACAGGTGTTCCAGCTCCGCCTTGAGCTGGTCGTACGCCTCCTGCGTCAGCCAGGTGACGTTCTCGCTGGTCTGGGTCACGGGTGCTCCTCGTCGGTACTCGGCGTGTTCGGTGGTACGGGCGGTGCCCCGGACGGATCCGTACCGGCACCAGATGCGCTGAACGCCCCTCCAACCAGCTTGCGCCATGGCGGACGGGCGAAACCACGAGCGTAACAATTCCCGACGAAACGCGGGAGAAGTAAAACCTGCGCGGGGCCGCGGAATACTCCGGGCGGCCGGTCGGCCGGGCGGAACGGTGCTGGTCAGCCGCTCTTGGCCGGCTGGCAGCCGAGCAGTTCCGCGTCGGTGCCGCGGGCCGTGGTCCGCAGTGTCACCACGGTGTCGACCGTGGTGCCGTGTTCGCGCACGGTGACGTCCCGGCGGCCCACCTCGGTCTGGTCGACCGCCTGCGAGCGGACCGTGCACACCACGGTCTGGTCGGCGCCCTTGTAGACCTGCACCTCGGCGCGGACCTCGGAGGCGGAGACCACCTTGAAGCTGATCAGGTCGCCGCCCACCCCGCTCTGCCGGCTGTACCACCAGCCGGCCAGGCCCACGGCGACCACCAGCAGGCCGCCGAGCACCATGGCCACCCGGCGCAGCCTGCGGTCGGCCGCGGCGTCGGCCGCCCGGCCGTAACGCCCCTGCGGCGGCGTTTCGCGCACGGCGCTCATGATCGTTCCTCCTGCGGCGGGACCACGGGATTATTTGGGGGTCCCGCGTCGGTCACTATAGATGGGCCGTTAGGCACCCGACCAAGCACACCCTTAACCCCATAAGGACCTTGCCTTGACCGAGCAGCTGCGACTGATGGCAGTGCACGCGCATCCCGACGACGAGTCCAGCAAGGGCGCGGCGACGATGGCCAAGTACGTGTCCGACGGCGTCGACGTGCTGGTGGCCACCTGCACCGGAGGCGAGCGCGGTTCCGTGCTCAACCCCAAGCTGCAGGGCGACCCGTACATCGAGGAGCACATCCACGAGGTGCGCGCCAAGGAGATGGAGGAGGCCCGGCAGATCCTCGGCGTCCGGCAGGCGTGGCTCGGCTTCGTCGACTCCGGGCTGCCGGAGGGCGACCCGCTGCCGCCGCTGCCCGACGGCTGCTTCGGGCTGATGGACGTCGACGTCGCCGCGGAGGCGCTCGTCCGGCTGATCCGCGAGTTCCGCCCGCAGGTCATCACCACGTACGACGAGAACGGCGGCTACCCGCACCCGGACCACATCATGACCCACAAGATCTCCATGGTGGCCTTCGACGCCGCCGGGGACCCGGAGCGCTACCCGGACGCGGGCGAGCCGTGGACGCCCGCGAAGCTCTACTACAACCAGGGCTTCAACCGGGAGCGCACCGTCGCCCTGCACGAGGCGCTGATCGCCCGCGGCCTGGAGTCGCCGTACGGGGAGTGGCTGGAGCGCTGGGACCGCATGGAGCGCAACCCGCGGATCATCACCACCCACGTGCCCTGCGGCGACTTCTTCGAGATCCGGGACAAGGCGCTGATCGCGCACGCCACCCAGATCGACCCGGACGGCTTCTGGTTCCGGGTGCCGATGGACCTGCAGCGCGAGGTGTGGCCCACCGAGGAGTACGAGTTGGCGAAGTCCCGGGTGGACACCTCGCTGCCCGAGTCGGACCTCTTCGCGGGCGTCCGGGACGACGGTGGACAATGGCAGGCGTGAACGCATCCCTCGCCCTAGCCGCCAGCCACCCCGTCCTCGCGCGTCTCGCCGACGTGGACGAGAACAAGGTCACCCCCGGCCTGCTCGGATTCGTCGTCTTCGCGGCGATCGGGGCCGCGGTGTGGCTCTTGATGAAGAGCATGAACAAGCAGTTCAAGAAGGTGAACTTCGAGGAGGCGCCCGACCCCGCGAAGACCGCCGGCGCCGACGCGGGGGCGGACGCCGGCACCCGGGCCGAAGCGTCCGCCGACGCCGGAAAGTAGGACGGGCGGGGGCCGCCCCCCGCCCGCCCGACGCCACCTCCCCCCCCCCGCCGCCTCCCGGCCCAGGCCCGCCGCCTCCCGGCCGGCTAGTCCGCCGCCTGCGGCGGTGACATCCGGTCCTGGGAGACGCGCGACGGCGTCATGCCCAGCCGCCACACGTCCCAGGCGTCGCCCGGCGCGAGCCCGCGCCGCAGCACGACCGCCCAGGCGGCGGCGTACTCGGTGACGGCGGCGTCCCGCTCCGGATGGTCGGCGGCCGGCAGCGCGGCCAGCTCCTCGCGGGCCACCTGCGCGCCCGCCCCGGAGACCAGCGGCAGCAGCGTGCAGCGCAGGAAGCGCGCCCAGTCCCCGCCCCGGCGGTCGCCGACCGCGGCGAACAGCCCGACCGCCTCCTCGGTGAGCGCCAGCGCCTCGGTGAGCCGTTCGTTGCCCGCGTCGATGATCGCCAGCTCCAGGCAGGACCAGCCCTGCCCGGCCGGCACGCCGAGCTTGCGGTAGTCGGCCCGGGCGTCCTGCAGCAGCTGGCGGGCGAAGCCGCTGTTGCGCAGGTTGCCCACCTGCCGGGCGCGTTCGTCGCGGGTGAGGCGGCCCAGGTGGTGCCGGGCGCCGGCCAGACCCAGCGAGTCGCGCATCCGGCTGAACATCGTGCGGGCCCGCTCCAGGGAGCGCAGCGCCTCCTCCGGGTCGCCGGACTCCTCCAGCGCCTCACCCAGGTGATAGCGGGTCCACGCCTCGCCGCGCGCGTCCTCGTTCTCCCGGTGCCGGGCCAGCGCGTCGTTCAGCCCGGCCACCGCGGCCGCGGCCTCGCCCCGCTGCAACTGGACGCGGGCGAGCTGGGTGAGCGTCCAGGCGGCGCCGCGGGCGTCCTTGGTCAGGGCGCACTCGCGCTGCGCCTGCCGCAGCTCGGCCTCGGCGCGGTCGGTGCCGCCGATGCGCAGGTAGGTCTGGCCGAGCTGCAGGTGGGTCCACGCCTGGCCGCGCACGCTCTCGTTCTCCCGGTGCAGCTCCAGGGCCCGCTCCAGCAGGCGCAGCGCCTCGGCGACGTCGCCCTGGTCGCGCACCACCGCGGCCAGCGCGTGCAGCGTCCATCCCTGGTCGCCGCGCAGGTCGTCGTCGGCCCGCTGGGTCTCCAGCGCGTCGCGCAGCTTGTCCGCCGCGTCGGCCAGATCGCCCTGGTGGTGCATGGTGATGCCCAGGCTGGCCTGCGCGCGGGCCGCGCCGGCCGGCTGCTCGGCCTCGATGTAGAGGTCCACCACGGACGCCAGCGTGCTGCGCGCCCGGTCCAGGTCGCCGAGCTGCCGGGCGGCGATGCCGGTGCGCCACCGCACGGACCGGGCCAGCAGCCCCTGGTCGACCGCCTGCGTCAACTCGCTGATCTCGCCGAGCCGGTACAGGTCGCCGCGCAGCAGGCAGTAGTCGCACAGCGCGCCCAGCAGGTGCAGCACCGCCGCGGTGTCCACGCCCTCGGCGCCGCGCACGGTGGCGGTGATGAAGCTGGACTCCTCGTCCAGCCAGCGCAACGCCTGCTCCAGGGAACGGAATCCGTGCGCCCCGACCGCGCCGCGGGTGAAGACGTCGGCCCGGGTGGAGGTCTTGCCGTCCACCAGGCGGATCACCGAGTCGGCCAGCTCCGAGTACGTGCGGATCAGCCGCTCGCGGGCCGCCGTCCGCTCGGTCTCGTCCTCCTCGGCCACCAGCCTGGCCTGGGCGAACTCGCGCACCACGTCGTGCAGCCGGTAGCGCCGGCCGCGCACGTGCTCGATCAGCCCGCCCCTGGACAGCTCGGTCAGCAGGGCGGCCGCCTCGTCCTCCTCGGCCGCCAGCAGCGCCGCCGCGGCGCCCGCGCCCAGGCTCGCGCGGCCGGCCAGTGCCAGCCTGCGCAGCAGCCGGCGGGCCGGTTCCGGCTGGTCGCGGTAGCGCAGCGCCAGCACCCGCTGCAGCGGATCGGCCGCCTCTTCCGCCGCCAGGCCGTCGGCGAGCGCGGTCATGGTGCGCGCGCCGAGCGCGGAGCCCGCGACGTGCAGCGCCAGCGGCAGCCCGCCGCACGCCTGCCGCACCCGGCGGGCCGCGGCGGTGTCCTGGACGCTCAGCGGTCCGCCCGCCAGCTCGCGCAGCAGCGCCAGCGCGTCGGCCTCCTCCAGCGGCGGCACGGGCAGTTCGCGTACCCAGGCGTCCGGCAGGTCGAGGTCCAGCGGCGCGGCGGAGGTCACCAGGACCAGGCACTCGGAGTGCGCCGGGACCAGCGCGCGCACCTGCTCGGCGTCGGCGGCGTCGTCCAGCACGATGATCACCGGCAGCCCGGCCAGGTGCTTGTGGTACAGCTCGTTCAGCCGGGTGACGTGCTGGTCGCGGGAGGGCGTCTCGCGGAAGAGCAACTGCTCGCGCGGGGCGCCGAACCGGTTGAGCAGGTGGAGCAGCGCCTCCCGGGTGGTCAGTGGCGGCTCGCCGCTCGCCCCGCCGCGCAGCGTGACGACGCACACGCCGCGGAACTGGCCGCTCAACTCCCGTGCCGCGCGCACCGCGAGGGTGCTGCGCCCGGAGCCGGTGGCGCCGTGCAGCGTGACGACGGTCGGCTTGGTCTCGGTGGAGGCGCGGGCGTGCTGCACCCACTGGCTGATCCGGGCCAGGTGCTCGCGGTGCCCGGCGTAGGGACCGGCGGTCTCCGGCAGGGCCGCGAACGACTGCTGGAGCAGGGTGCGTTGCCGGGCGGCGGCGCTGCGGTCCGGGCGGCGGTTGGCGGCCGGCGTCGGCGCGGGTGCCGGGGCGGCCGGCCGCCCCGCGGCGGCCTGCGGCGGCACGGTCGCGGCGACGGGTGCCGGTGCGGGCGCGGCGGCGCTCGCGGCGCTCGTGGTGGCCGGAGCGGGTGCCGCGAGCCCGTTCAGGAACGGCCGGACGCCCCGGCGGTCCAGCTCCGCGAGCCACTGCCGGCGGGCCGCGGCGGCGTCCGGCGCGCGGCGGCCGCCGGCCCGGCCGCCGCGGATCGCCTGCCGGGCGCCGCCCGCCGCGGTCGCGACCGCGGCGACCACCACGCCGGTGGTCACCGCCGGGCCGGCGGCCAGCCCGTGGGCCAGGTCGGCGGCGAACGCGGTGACCCCGCCGGCGCCCGCGGCCAGCAGCGCGGCGCCCAGCGGCGCACCGCCGCCGGACGGTCCGGCCGGGGCGGCCCGTCCGGCGTCCAGCGCGCGCAGATAGGCCGCGTAGGAGCCGGCGGCGGCCGGTGCGATCCGGGTGTCCAACGCCGCCCGGGCGGCGGCCAGCAGGGCGTCCGGGTCCGGCGGCGGTCCGCCGTGCTCCTCCTGCCGGGCCACCGCGCGGCGCAGCAGTTCGTCCGCGGCGGCGCGGTCCGCCTCCCGCAGGGCCGGCGGGCCGGGATCCGGGGTCGGACCGGCGACCGGATCGGACGACGGGCCGACCGGTCGTGAAGCGTCGCTCACTGCGTTTCCCCCTTCGACGGCGCCGTGCCGGCCGCGCGATGTGTGAGGGTGCGGACACATGGCGAAACCGGCTCGGCCGCTCGACTTCTCCCTACCTCCTTCCGCACGCCGACAACCCTGTCGATCGGTGCCGTGGAGCCCGGAGTCGTCCGCCCCCGCGTCCGGGAGACCGACCGGCTGCGTCGTGCCGGGCGGTCGCCCGCCGGGCGCGTGCCGCTTCGACCAGGGGCGACGTGCCGGAACGCCGTGTCAGCGGTGGTGTCAGGGGCGTGTCAGGTAGCTGTCAGGCGCGGTGTGGATGGTGGAGCCATGAGAAGTTCGGTGATCGCGGTCTCAGGGCTGCGGAAGGCATACGGGGACAAGGTCGTGCTCGACGGCATCGACTTCGACGTCGCCGAGGGATCGGTTTTCTCCATGCTCGGCCCGAACGGGGCGGGCAAGACGACGACGGTGAACGTCGCGACGACGTTGACGAAGGCCGACGCCGGGACGGTGCGGGTCGCCGGGCACGACGTGCTGACCGCGACCCGGCAGGTGCGCGCGGCCATCGGCGTGACCGGTCAGTTCGCCGCGGTGGACGAGCTGCTGTCGGGCCGGGAGAACCTGCGGCTGATGGCGGACCTGAAGCGGGTGCGCTCCGGCGGCCGACTGGTCGCGGGGCTGCTGGAGCGGTTCGACCTGGTGGAGTCGGCCGACGCGATGGTGTCGGCCTACTCCGGCGGCATGCGCCGCAAGCTGGACCTGGCGATGACGCTGGTCGGCAGGCCGCAGGTCATCTTCCTGGACGAGCCGACGACCGGGCTCGACCCGCGCAGCCGGCGCACCATGTGGGGGATCGTCCGCGAGTTGGTGGCCGACGGCACCACCATCTTCCTCACCACCCAGTACCTCGACGAGGCCGACCAGCTGGCCGACCGGATCGTGGTGCTCGACCAGGGCCGCATCGTCGCCCAGGGCACGCCCGACGAGCTCAAGCGCCAGGTCCCCGGCACCCACGTCCGGCTGCGCTTCGCCGACCCCGGCGAACTCGACACGGCGGCCCGGGCCCTGGCCGGGGCCACCCGCGACGACCAGGAACTGACCCTGCGGGTGCCCAGCGAGGGCGACTCCAGGTCGCTGCGCGCCATCCTGGACCGGCTCGACGAGCACCTGATCAACGCCCAGGACTTCTCCGTGCACACGCCGGACCTCGACGACGTCTTCCTCGCCCTGACCGGGCGCCCGAGCACCGAGGCGGTGGCGAAATGAGCGCTCTGTCGACCTCGTTCGGCGACGCGGCGATCATGCTGCGCCGCAACTTCAAGCACACCGCCCGCAATCCGGTCACGGTGTTCAACGCGATCCTGTTTCCCATCGTGATCATGCTCATGTTCGTCTACGTGTTCGGCGGCGCCTTCAAGGTCCGCGGCGCGTACATCGACTACGCGGTGCCGGGCCTGCTCGTGATGGCCGTCTGCTACGGCCTGGGGCCGACCGCGGCGGCGGTGAACGGCGACATGACGACGGGCGTCATCAACCGGTTCAAGACCATGGACGTCTCCTACGGCGCCGTGCTGGCCGGCCAGGTCGTCTCCACGACGTTGCGCTGCCTGCTCGCCGACGCGGCCATCACCGGTGTCGGCTTCGCGATGGGCTTCCGCCCGCACGCGAGCTTCCCGCAGTGGCTCGCCGTGATCGGCCTGGTGCTGCTGCTCGCCTTCGCCACCAGCTGGCTCACGGTCGCGCTGGGCCTGGGGGCGAAGACCGTGGAGTCGGCGGGCCTGGCCACCGTGCCGCTGATCATGCTGCCGTTCCTGAGCAGCGCGTTCGTGCCCGCCCGCACGATGGGACCCGGCGTGCGGCAGTTCGCGGAGTACCAGCCCTTCACGCCGATCATCGAGACGCTGCGCGGACTGCTGGCGGGCCACGTCTCGACCGGCGACGCGTCCGCCGCCGTCGCCTGGTGCGTCGGGTTCGCGGTCGTCGGATACGTGTGGGCGGTCTCCACGTTCAAGAAGCGAGTGTGACCTCGACCAGCTGGGACCAGCCGGTCAGCGTCCCCTCCCGGGCCGCCTCGGCGAACCGCGCGTCGCCCAGGCGGCGCCGCGCGGTCCGCTCGATGCGGTCCACGTCCGGATGGGAGCGGTCCCGCAGTCCGCGCACGCTCGTGCTCGCCGCGAGCAGCCGCGCGGCCTGCTCGGGCTCGCCGCGGCGCAGCGCCAGGTCCGCGACCCCGACGAGCACCTGCGCGATCAGCGGCGCGTGCCCCGCCTCGGCCGCCGCCGCGCAGGCCGCCGCGTGGTGCGCCCGGGCCTCGCCGAGGTCGTCGGCGAGGTAGCCGAGCAGGTCGTGCGTCACCGCGCGGATGTTCGCCCCCTCCGCCTCGGCGCCCAGCATGGCCGCCGCGACGCCGAGTTGCCGGTGCGCCTCCCCGGCGTCGCCGCGCCAGCGGGCGAGTTCCGCCTGCGAGAGGGCCAGTTCGGCCAGCGCGTCCGGCCAGGCGACCCGCTCCGCGCACCGCCGCGCCTCGGCCATGGCGGCCGCGCCGGCGTCCCCGTCGCCCAGCAGCCAGTACAACTGCGCCTGCCGCGACCGCATCCGGATGACGTCCTCGACGGCGCCCACCTCGCTGACGACCGCGACCGCCTGTTCGAGGTGCTCGCACGCGCCGGCGAACTCGCCGCGCACGGCGATCCGGTCCGCCAGCTCGGACAGGGCGAACGAGATCCCGAACCGCTCCCCGAGCGCCCGGAACTCGGCGAGCGCCGTCTCCAGGTACGCGTCCGCCTCCCGCCCCTCCCGGCCGAGCATGATCCGCATCTTGCCCAGGTGCAGCCGGGCCAGCGCGCGCACCCAGGGGTCCTCGTCGGCCAGCAGCGGTTCGAACGCGGGCAGGAACGCGTGCGGCTCCCGCAACATGCGCTCCAGCGGGGCGACGAGCCCCAGCCGCGGGTCGCGCGACCGGCTGCGCCGGCTGAACTCGTACGCCTTGTGGATCCACTCCGCCGCCTGGTGCTCGTCGCCCCGCCCGGAGCTCACGAACAGCACGACCAGCGCGTACACCGTGGCCCGGACCTCGTCGGTCACCTCGCCGGGCGTCCCGGTGGCCGCGGTGAGCAGTTCCATGCCCTCGGTCTTGTGCCCGCCGAGCCACCAGTACCAGCCGGCGCCCGCCGCAAGCCGCATCGCCGCCTGCGCCTCGCCGGCCGCGAGCGCGCCACGCATCGCGGCGGCGATGTTGTCGTGCTCGGCCTCCAGCGTGGCCAGCCACTCCAGTTGCTCGGCGCGGCGCAGGTGCGGCTCCGCGGTCTCGGCGAGTTCGGTGAAGCAGGCGAGATGCGCGTGCCGCGCCGCCTCCGTTTCGCCCGCCTCGGCGAGCCGGTGCCCGGCGTACTCCCTGATCGTGCCGATCATCCGGTAGCGCGGTGCGGCGTCGCCCGCCGTGAGCAGCAGCGACTTCTCAGCCAGCGAGGTGAGCAGCTCGAACACCTGCTCCCGCTCGACCCCGTCGCCGGCGCAGACCCGTTCGGCGGCCTCCAGGCCCGCCCCGCCGGAGAACACCGAGAGCCTGCGCAACACCGTCCGTTCGGACTCGGTGAGCAGCTCCCAGCTCCAGTCGACCACCGCGCGCAGCGTCCTGTGTCGCGGCAGCGCGGTCCGGCTGCCGCTGGTCAGCAGGCGGAACCGGTCGTCGAGCCGGTGCGCGAGCTGGTCGACGGACATCGTGCGCAGGCTCGCCGCGGCCAGTTCGATCGCCAGCGGCATCCCGTCCAGCGCCCGGCAGACGCGCACCATCGTGGCCAGCGTGCGGGTGTCGGCCGCGAGGTCGCGGCGCACCGCCCCGGCCCGGTCCCGCAGCAACCGGACGGCCGGCGAGGACTCGATCTCGGCGCGGCTCGGGTACGCCTCCGGCAGCGCCAGCGGCTCGACCGGCCACAACGCCTCACCGGTGATGCCGAGCGACTCCCTGCTCGTCGCCAGGATCCGCAGCCGCCGGCACTCCCCGAGCACGCGGTGGGCGAACGCCGCCGCCGACTCGATCACGTGCTCGCAGTTGTCCAGGACCAGCAGCGCCTCCCGCTCGCGGATCGCGGCGATGATCCGGTCCGTCAGCTCTGCGTTCGGCGCCCCGCCGAGCAGCGCGTCGCGCAGGCCCAGCCCGGCGAGCGTCGACTGCGCCACGTCACCGCCGGCGCCGACGGCCGCGAGCTCCACCAGCCAGACCCCGTCCGGCAGTTCGCCGAGCAGCGTGCGCGCGGTCTCGGTGGCCAGCCGGGTCTTCCCCGAACCGCCCGGCCCGATCAGCGTGGTCAGCCGGTGCCCGGCGATCAGCTCGCGGACCGCGGCGACGTCGGCGTCCTTGCCGACGAAGCTGGTGAGCTCGGCACGCAGGTTGGTCCTCCGGGTCTCCTCGCGCCGGCCCAACTCGCCCCGCAGCAGCGCGACGTGCACCGCGGACAGCTCCGGCGAGGGATCAACGCCCAGCGTGTCGGCGAGCGCCTCCCTCGTGCGCTGGAAGGCGAGCAGCGCCTCGCTGTCGCGACCGGCCGCGACGAGGGCCCGTATCGCAGCGGCGGCCAGCCGTTCCCGCATCGGATGCGCGGCCGCCAGGCCGGCCAGCTCCGCGACCACCTCCGCGCCGTTGCCGAGGCCGACCTCCGCGTCGTACAGGTCCTCCACGGCCGTCAGCCGCAACCCCTCCAGCCGGACGACCGCGGCCTCGAACGCCGCGCTGTCCGGCAGGCCGACGTCCTGCATGGCCGCACCGCGCCACAACGCGAGCGCCTCGCGCAGCAGCCGCACCCGCCGGGAACCGTCCCCGGCGCGGGCCTGGCCCGCGATGACCAGCCGCTCGAACCGCACGGCGTCGACGTCGTCGGGCTCCACCGCCAGCCGGTAGCCGTCCGTCCGCCCCTCGACCGCCCCGTCCGGCAGCACCTTCCGCAGCCGGGAGACCAACCGCTGCAAGGCGTTCGTCGCGTCGGCGGGCGGACGCTCCCCCCAGATCCAGTCGACGAGCGACGCCTTCGGGACCGCCTGGCCCGGCCTGAGCGCGAGAGCGATCAACAGCCCGCGCAGCCGCGCACCCGGCACGCCGGCCGAGCCGCCGTCGTCCGTGCGAACCTCGAACGGACCCAGCATCCCGATCTGCACCCGCCGATTTTGTCACGGGCGTTCGGCGGGCATCCAGGTGCCGACGCGGCGACAGGCGGGGAACCGGACCACCGTCTCCGACCGGGGAATCCAGATCCGCCGGCTCTTCGTTTCGGGCCCGGTGCGGCCGTGGAGCGCCATCGCCTCCGTCGCGGCGCAACCGCCGGCCGCCGGGGCGGCGACGCCGGAGTAGACAGACCGGAGGAAACGGCCTTTGCCGCGAGGCGCGGTATGCGCGGTGATTCCCCGTTTTGATTGGTGGATTGGGTCGGTGGATCAACGGGTGGAATATTAGGGGTATGTCGGGGCCTATCAGAATATGCGTTTAGCCTGGAGAAGGCTTTGAACATGTTTTTGCGCTCCTCCCGGTTTCCCGTCGGCCCGTCCGGCGGTCCCGGGCCCGGCCGGGGGAGAGTTCGGGCGTCGCAGGGCCGATGACCTGGTACATCATCGCACCGGTCCGCGCCGGCGTCGAATTCGAGAACGGCGTTCTCGTCGCATCGGGAAGTCGCCGACGCCCGGTCGCGCATTACCCGGACAGGGTCTCCCGGGCATTGCTAGTTTGAAGGAATTCTTAACTCCGCTTGTCTCGCGGCAGCTTTATTTACGGAGTGGATCGCCGGTGCTAACGTCATCGACGGCCGCTCTCGGCAAGGGTGCGCAGGCGACGAACTCCAGGTCACCGGCACCGCACACGGCGAGAGCGGATCCCGGGAACCGGCCCGTCACTCAGATCGGTCCCGTGCTCCTGCGCCCCATTTCGAAGGCCCGATCGACGGGACTTCGACGCTTCAGGGGACGGCTCTGCCCGCAGTACCGAGCACCAAGGCCGCGTGTCGGTGACCCCTGCCGAGCAGCTGCCTGTCGCACTGAACCAGTATCCGAAACGCGCAGATGACGTACCCTGAAAGGGGCGAATGCGTGGATATCAAACGCCGTGTCACAAAGGGCTCCGACGGTGCAAGAGGCGGTCAGGAGAACCCGCCCGCCGCACTGAGACCCACCCGCCGCGCGATGCTGGCCGGCGGCCTCGGCATCACAGCCCTGATCGCACTTCCCGATGTACTCGCCGCCTCTCCCGCCTACGCCGCGCAGTCCGCGGCCGGCGACTCCGCGTCCGCCGCCCCGCACTTCTTCCTCTACGGGACGACGGGCCCCCGGACGCATGCGGCGGTCGAGGACCGCAAGGCGCCCGAGGCCGGGGCGAGTTCGCCGTCCAACGTTGTCACGGGACTCGACCTCGCTCCCGTCAGGTCCGCGGACGGCGGCACCCTGGCCCTGGTGTCCACCAGTCCGACGGGCTCAGCCCGCTCGGTGACCCTCACCCTGGTCGACACGCGGAGCGGAGCGACCACGTCGGCCAAGACGCTGGCGCTGCCGCACGCCTCGTCGGCCGCCTCGATCCTGACCAAGCCGGTGTTCGCCGGGGCGGACACGGTCGTGCTGCTCGTCGCGGTCAGCGAGCCGTCCCAGCCCCGGACGATACGCAAGACCCCTGCCAGCGGCCGTGAGACCGTCACCACCGGCTACACGTGGACGACCCATCACCAGGTCGCCTACTTCGACCGCCGGACATCCGCTTTCAGCCGCCTGCACCCGGTACGCCTCGGCTCCAACCCGTACCTCACGCTGACCGACGCGGCGGCCGACTCCACGCACCTCTACCTCTGGGCCATCCAGGACTACTCGCGGATCCGTCTCGACAAGGGCGCCGCGCGCACGTCCCTCACCACCGAGTTCTTCGCCATCCCGCTCGGGTCGGGCACCCCGGCCGTGGCCACCGCCTCCCGCGGCCCGTGGCCCAGCGGCGCCGGCGCGCAGATCCTGTCCACCGGCCACGTCGCCCGCGTGGTCGCCGGACGCGATCTCGAGCTCTACTCGCCCGCCGACGGGTCGCTGCGCACCGTCTCCCTCGCGCCGATGCACCAGGTGGCGGCGCCCAAGCCGGGGTCGGTCACTCTCGACTCGCTCCCCAACGGCAACGTGTTGATCACCAACTCGGCCTTCGGCCGCGCGACGGTCGTCGACCCCTCGGCGCGGTTCTCGACGGTCGCGGTGGCCGACTACCCGCGCGTGCCCTACCCCGTGCGCGGAGCGAGCGTGTCGTCCGACGGCACGACCCTCTACACGCTGGGAGCCCGGGACACCGGAGGTCTCAACGCCTACAAGCTGACCAACGGCTCCCTGACCGCCTCCTACTCGCACGGCGAGAGCTACACCGGCGTCTACCAGCTGGCCGGTGGCAACCTGCTGACCCTCACCGCGGGCCAGCAGACCGGGCTGAGCTTCTTCACCCCTCAGTTCGAACGCGTCGCGACGGCAGCCACCGACGTGCTCGTGGCCGGGGTGTACTGACCGACCCGGACCGCCCCGCCCACCCCCGCCAAGAAAGGATCAAGGTAGATGGCCGGTTATGACACCGCGGGAACGATTCAGGCCACAGGTCCGGGAGCCCTCTCCGAGTTCGGGGCGAACCCGAACTTCTGGGTCCGCTACCTCAGCCCGTCCCCGGCGGCCGACTGCGTCAACAGCTCCGCCTCCGGAGCCGTCAACGAGTGCGTCGGGCTCTGGGACTACAGCACCTCGCCCAGCCTCGGCGTGGTCAGCGCGCCGACCCAGTCCCACCTCAGCGGCTCCTCGGCCCAGGGCCAGGCGGACGCGCAGCAGTACATGTCCAGCCTGGCGTTCATCCGCGACAACGTCAGCCAGCTGAAGTACCCGACGAACAACGAGCTGTGGTGCTGGCTGGACCAGGAGGCCTCCACGTCGTTGAGCACCGGCTACTGGACGGGCTGGGCCTCGTACGTCTACAACAACGCCCAGCAGACGTACTCGGCGCTGTACTGCGACCCGGACGCCGCGCCGCCCAACTGCTCGGTGATCGACCAGTACAACGGCACCTCGTCGATCTGCAACGCGGTCTGGTCCAGTGAGCCGGAGTACACCTCCTCCTGCTCCGGCGGCCTGAAGAACCCGCCGTCCTGGCAGGCGGAGTCGTGCGCCGACGTGCCGACGCGGCTGTGGCAGTACGTGGAGCAGGGCGTCTGCGGCTACAGCGCCAACGTCGACCTCGACCTCGGCGCGCCGGGTGTCAACTACGCCAACTACTGCCTCTACCTCACCGCCAAGCCGTGATCGACCCGCAGACCTGGCCACCGCTCCGCGGAGCGGTGGCCGGCTGCGGGGTGCTGCTCGTGTTGTCCGGCGCGGCCAAACTCGTCCGGACCGCGCGCGGCACCGGCGGCGGCACCGCGGTGCAGAAGGCGCTGCGCCTGAGCGACGTCCCCTGGCGGGTCTTCCAGGCCGTCGCCGGAGCCGCGGAACTCGCGATCGGCCTGCTGGTGTGCGCGGGAGTGCGCCCCGCCGTGGTCGACACGCTGATGGCGTGTCAGGGCGTGGTGTTCGTGGCCCTGCTCACCCACGTGATGCGCAAGCGCATTCCAGGGGATTGCGGTTGCCTGACCCGCCGGCGCCCGAGCTCTCCGGAGGCAAGCGCGGTCACCCGGTGGACGGTGGCCCGCGCCGCGTTCATCGCGCTGGCCGGCGGGGCCGGTGCGGCGCTGGGAGTGCGCTCGCCGGCAGCCTCGTCCCGCTCCGGCGAGGTGTTCGCCTGGGCCGTCGCCCTCGCCACGGCGGCGCTCCTGGCCGCCGTCGACCTCGAACTGCGGACCCCGCGTTGCCGCCGCTCCCTGCTGTTTCCGGTGCGCACGACGCTCGCCGAGGTCACCGGGCACACCATCTACCGGGCCATGGCCGCATCGCTCGGCGGCACGGGAGAGCGCGTGCTGTTCCGCAGGGCCGGCTGCGTCGACGAGTTCTGGTTCCCGGCGCACGGATCCGGGCGGGATGATCCGCGCTACCTGGAGATCAAGGCCGGCCGCGCCGCCTCCGGAGCGCTCACGCTCAAGGCGGTCATCGCCGAGCAGGCGCCACCCGGCAACGTGAGGACCCTTCCGGTTCGGCGGGGATCGGGCGGGAACCGCGGGGATCGCGGTGCGTCGCAACCGTCCGGTCGTCGCATCCGTCTCAGGGTGTGAGAGCGGGACGCGGCGGCGAAGTGCGGGTACGGCCCCGTGCGGCGGGCGCGTCACGCACTCACCGTTCCGCTTCCCACCCACCAGGAGGCAAGAGTGACGAATCGCCGATCCGTTCCGATCGGCTTGACGATCGCCGCCCTCTGCGTCGCCTTCACCACGGCGTGCGCGAGTACGACGGGCGGCGCATCACCCCGGGACTCCCGATCGGGCTCCGGCTCGGGCGCGGGCGCCGGGAAGTCCTCCGCGTCGTCCGCCGCGGTCTCCCCGTCGGGGTCCGTGGCGCCGTCGACGCCGGCGGCCTCCGCCGCACGCGGCACGGGGACCTGCACGGTGGCGCGGTTGGCGGTCAAGGCCGGCGGATCCGCCGCGGGCACCGGGAACTCCGAACTGGTCGTCGAGATCACGAACCAGGGGACCGCGACCTGCACGCTGTCCGGATTCCCCACCGTCACCGGCACGTTGACGTCCGGCGCCGTGGTGCACGGCACCGACACCACGAACGTGTTCCTCGGGATGCGGAACCCGGGCAGCGGCCCGAGCCCGGTCACCCTCAAGCCGGGAGCCAAGGCGTGGGTGCCGTTGAACTTCCTCGACAACCCGGTCAACGGGGCCCGGTCCTGCCCCTCCTTCTCCGCCTTCTCCATCACCCCGCCCGGCGTGAACCACGCCTACCCGCTGCGAGCCCCCCACACCGCCACCGGCTACCCCCCCGACTGCGCCGGAATCAAGGTCCCCCCGGTCCTGTCCACCGCGAACACGGTGATCCCGCCGAGCGGTTGACCGGACGAGGTATCACTGCTCCCCGGTGAGGCGAGGCGCCGCGGGGAGCAGTTGGCCCAAGCCCCCACTACTGTTGCTCTCGGGGGGCTCGCCGGATTCGGCGACGGGGCTGCGGCGGCGTGATGTGGGAGCCTGGAGGGCATGAACCGCCTGGCTGGTGCGACCTCGCCCTACCTGCTGCAGCATGCCGACAACCCGGTGGACTGGTGGCCGTGGGGGGCGGACGCCTTCGAGGAGGCGCGGCGGCGTGACGTGCCGGTGCTGTTGTCGGTCGGGTACTCCGCGTGCCACTGGTGTCACGTGATGGCCGGGGAGTCGTTCGAGGACCCGGCCACCGCCGCCGCGATCAACGCGGACTTCGTCGCGGTGAAGGTGGACCGCGAGGAGCGGCCGGACGTGGACGCGGTGTACATGGAGGCGGTGCAGGCGGCGACCGGGCAGGGCGGCTGGCCGATGACGGTGTTCCTGACGCCGCGGGCCGAGCCGTTCTTCTTCGGCACCTACTTCCCGCCGGCGCCGCGCTCCGGGATGCCCGGCTTCCCGCAGGTGCTGCAGGGCGTGAGCACCGCGTGGCGCGAGCGGCGCGGCGAGGTCACCGAGGTCGCCGCCGGCATCACCCGCGACCTCGGCCGGGACCGGCTCGCCGACCGGCTGCGCGGCGCCGGGATCCCCGGCGAGGCGGAACTGACGCTGGCCGTGCGGGGGTTGGCGCGCGAGTACGACGAGCGGCACGGCGGGTTCGGCGGCGCACCGAAGTTCCCGCCGTCCATGGCGCTGGAGTTCCTGCTGCGCCACCACGCGCGCACCGGGTCGCAGCAGGCGCTGCGGATGGTCCGGCACACCTGCGAGGAGATGGCCCGCGGCGGCATCTACGACCAGTTGGGCGGCGGCTTCGCCCGCTACGCGGTGGACCGCACCTTCACCGTGCCGCACTTCGAGAAGATGCTCTACGACAACGCGCTGCTGTGCCGGGTCTACGCCCACCTGTGGCGGGCCACCGGATCCGAGCAGGCGCGGCGCGTCGCGCTGGAGACCGCCGAGTTCATGGTGCGCGAACTGGGCACCGCCGAGGGCGGGTTGGCCTCCGCGCTGGACGCCGACAGCGACCGCCCGGACGGCGGGCACGGCGAGGGCGCGTACTACGTGTGGACGCCCGAGGAACTGCGGGCCGCGCTCGGGGAGGACGATGCCGGGTTCGCGGCCCGGGTCTTCGGCGTGACCGAGCAGGGCACCTTCGAGGCGGGCGCGTCCGTGCTGCGGCTGCCGGACGGATCGGACGCGCCCGACGAGCGCGTCGCCGCGGTGCGGGCCCGGTTGCTGACGGCACGTCAGGCCCGGCCGCGGCCCGGCCGGGACGACAAGGTGGTCGCCGCGTGGAACGGGCTGGCCATCGCCGCCCTCGCCGAGACCGGCGCCTACTTCGAGCGGCCCGACCTGGTGCGGGCCGCGCAGGCCGCCGCCGACCTGCTGGTCCGCGTCCACCTCGACGAGCACGGCCGGCTCGCCCGCACCTCGCGGGACGGCACGGCGGGCGCCAACGCCGGCGTGCTGGAGGACTACGCGGACGTGGCCGAGGGCTTCCTCACCCTGGCCGGGGTGACCGGCGAGAGCGCGTGGCTGGAGCTGGCCGGGCTGCTGCTGGACACGGTGCTGCGGCACTTCCACGCGGACGGCGCCTTCCACGACACCGCGGACGACGCCGAGCCGCTGATCCGCCGGCCGCAGGACCCCACCGACGGCGCGACCCCGTCCGGCTGGAGCGCGGCGGCCGGCGCGCTGCTGTCGTACGCGGCGCAGACCGGCTCCGCCCGGCACCGGGAGGCGGCCGAGCAGGCGCTCGTGGTGGTGACCGGGCTGTCCGGCGCCGCGCCGCGGTTCATCGGCTGGGGGCTGGCGGTCGCGGAGGCGCTGCTGGACGGGCCGCGCGAGGTCGCGGTGGCCGGCCCGGCCGGCGATCCTGGCACCGCCGCGCTGCACCGGGCCGCGCTGCTCGGCACCGCCCCGGGCGCGGTGGTCGCGGTCGGGACGCCGGACGCCGACGGCTTCCCGCTGCTGCGCGACCGCCCGCTGGCCGACGGCGCCGCGACGGCCTACGTGTGCCGGAACTTCACCTGCGACCTGCCGGTGACCGACGCCAAGTCGCTGGCGGAGCGGCTGGGTTGACGCCCGGCGGCCTCAACGCCGCCCGGACAGGCCCTCGGACATGACGGTCAGCGTGTGGTCCAGCAGGTCGGCCAGCTCGCCCTCGCCGGAGTGGTCGAGCCAGTGCATCATCGCCTCCTGCCAGCCGCCCATCAACGCGGCCGTCAGCACCCGCAGTTCGAAGTCGTCGGACGGCCGCCCGGAGCGCCGGGCGAAGGCGTCGGCCAACTGGTGGCACGTCCTGCTCAGGTCCTCGCCCATCCGGGCGCGCAGCGCCGGCACGCTGCGGGCGAGCAGCAGGCGCTGCATGACCTCCTCGCGGTCCTCCTCGAACATCTGCCGCATCAGTTCGATGACCGCGCCCCGCATCGACTCCACGATCGGCTCGTCGGCCGGCCGGGACAGGATCGCCGCCTCGATCAGCGGGTCGTACTCGTCGGTGAGCACGACGTCCTCCTTCGTGGGGAAGTAGCGGAAGAAGGTGCTGGGCGAGACCTCGGCGGCGGCCGCGATCTGCTCGACGGTGGTCGCCTCGTAGCCGTCCCGTTCGAACAGCCGGTAGGCGGCGTGCCGGATCGCCTGCCGGGTCCTGATCTTCTTGCGCTCGCGCAGGCTGGTCTTCGGGGCGCCGGCTGGGTCGGAGGAGGTCGTCGCGGAGGCCATACGGCTCATTGTCGTGCATCGGCCGCGGCCGGGACCACGCCCGCGGTGACGCCTTCCGTCCGGCGCGAGTCCGGCAGGAACGCCGCGGCCAGCAGCGCGGCGGCCACCGCGGCGCCGGCGCAGACCGCGAGCACCACGTCCATGCCGTGCACGAACGCGGCGTTCGCGGAGCCGGCCAGCGCGTGGTCGTGCAGCCGGGCCGCGATCTGCCGGGCCGCCACCACCGACTTGCCGGCCGTCGCGGCGACCGGGCCCGGCAGCCCGCGCGTCGCCAGCCGCCCGGCGAAGACCGAGGCCAGCAGCGAGCCGAGCAGCGCCACCCCGATCGCGCCGCCGGTCTGCCGCATCGTCATCAGCAGCCCGGAGCCGGACCCGGCGCTCTCGCGCGGCAGCGCGCCCAGCCCGGCGTCCATCGCCGGGACCATGGCGAAGCCGAAGCCGAGGCCGGTCAGCGACAGCCACAGCGCGGTCCAGTCGTAGGTGTCCGCCACCGTGGTCCGGCTGCCGAGGAACGCGGCGACCGCCAGCACCAGCAGCCCGGCCGGCACCACGACCCGCGGCCCGAACCGCCGTACCAGCGGCGCCGATCCGCGTGAGGCCAGCAGCAGGCCGCCCATCATCGGCAGCACCCGCACCCCGGTGGCCAGCGCGTCGTGGCCCAGCACCGCCTGCAGGTACTGCGGCAGCACGAACAGCAGTCCCATCAGCACGAACGAGACCAGCGTGGCGGCCACCGTGTTCCACAGGAAGCCCGGGTGCCGCAACAGCATCAGGTCGAGCATCGGCCGGGCCATCCGGCGCTCGCGCAGCACCAGGGCGGTCAGGGCGGCGGCCGAGGCGAGCAGCATGCCGACGACCAGCGGGTCGCCCCAGCCGTCGCGCGGCGCCTCGATGATCGCGTAGATCAGCGCGCCCAGGCCGAGCATGCTCAGGCCGCTGCTGACCGGGTCCACCGCGGGCGACGACGGGTCGCGGCTCTCGCGCAGCAGGAAGGCGCAGGCCAGGATGCCGAGGGCGGCGGTGGGCACGTTGACCAGGAAGACCGAGCCCCACCAGAAGTGGTCGAGCAGCCAGCCGCCGATGATCGGACCGAGCGGGAAGCCCAGCGCGCCGGCCGCGGTCACCACGCCGACCGCCCGGGTGCGCTCCTCGGCGCCGAAGGTCACCGGGATCACCGACATGCTCAGCGGCATGATCAGCGCGGCGCCGACCCCCATCACCGCGCGCGCCGCGATCACCGGGCCGGGGGAGGTGGCCAGCACGCCGGTCAGCGAGCCGACGAGGAAGACCGCCAGCCCCACGATGAGCATCCGGCGCCGGCCGTAGCGGTCGCCGAGCAGCCCGGCCGGGAGCATCACGGCGGCGAACACCACGGTGTAGCCGTCCACGATCCACTGGGCGTCCCGGGTGCCGGCGCCGATCTGCGACGCCATGGTGGGCAGCGCCACGTTGAGGATCGTCGCGTCGAAGCCCACCACGAGCAGGCAGGCGACCAGCGCGCCCAGCGCCCACCAGCGGCGCGGGTCGAGGTCGGCGCCGGGCGGCGCCAGGGACGACGATGGCGAGGTCTTCATGAGTGCTGCCCCCAAAAGCATGAGTGAATCAAATGAAAGCTACTATCAAAAAGTAGCAGCATCCATCGATCCGTCAAGTGGGCGCACGCGAAGACCCCGGCGCGGAGATCCGCGCCGGGGTCGGCGGAAGAAACGATTCGGTCGAAAAGCCGCGAAGGGGGCGTCGGGCTAGTCGTGCGTGTAGGCGACGATCGAGATGCCGATGTAGTGCACGGTGAAGGCCGCCAGCGTCAGCGAGTGGAAGACCTCGTGGAAGCCGAACCAGCGCGGCGACGGGTTGGGCCGCTTGATCGCGTAGACCACGCCGCCCGCGCTGTAGAGCAGGCCGCCGAGGGCCACGCAGACCAGCACCGCGACGCCGCCGGCCCGCATGAAGGCCGGCAGGAAGAAGACCGCCGCCCAGCCGAGCGCCAGGTAGCACGGGGTGTAGAGCCAGCGCGGCGCCCCGACCCAGAAGACCCGGAACGCGATGCCGGCCAGCGCTCCGGACCAGATGAACCACAGCAGCTCGGTGGCGGTGCCGTGCGGGAGCAGCAGGACCGCCAGCGGCGTGTAGGTGCCGGCGATGATCAGGAAGATGTTCGCGTGGTCCATCCGCCGCAGTACGGCGTTGGCTCTCGGACCCCAGTTCCCCCGGTGGTAGAGGCCGCTGACGCCGAACAGCAGGCAGGCGGAGAGCGTGTAGACGGCGCAGGCGATGCGGCCGCGCGGACTGTTCGCCAGCGCGGTGAGCGCCACGCCGGCGAACAGCGTCGCCGGGAACATCACGGTGTGCAACCAGCCGCGCAGTTTCGGCTTGACGGCCGCCTGCAGTTGTTCGGCGACCTCGCCCGGGCTGGAGGCGGGTGTCTGTTCGACCGGAGTCATGGCGGCCATGCTACCTACGCGACCGTAAGTTACGAGTGAGTCATGAATCAGGCGAGAAGTGGCAATGCTCACCCCTCCAGGGGTGGACAGATCGGCCGTGCACCCAAGACACTCATATGAGTGCGGTCGGCACCGGATGAGCGGACGCGCTGAGTATCCGGGCCGCAGCCCCCAAGGGGCCGAAACAAACCCTCATAGCTGACGCCCGGATCGTGCGTTCCGGGCGGGACGGAGCGATCGTGGCGCGCGGCAATGCGGCTCCCACCAAACACCAGGACCTGATCGCCTGGGTCGGTGAGATCGCCGACCTGACCCAACCCGACGAGATCGTGTGGTGCGACGGCTCCGAGCAGGAGTACCAGCGCCTGTGCGACGGACTGGTCGAGAAGGGCACGTTCAAGAGGCTCGACCCGGTCCAGCGTCCCAACTCCTTCTACGCCGCCTCCGACCCGCGTGACGTCGCGCGTGTCGAGGACCGGACGTTCATCTGCTCCGAGCGCGAGCAGGACGCCGGACCCACCAACCACTGGAAGGCCCCCGCCGAGATGCGGGAGATCTTCCGCGGCGAGCAGGGCCTGTTCCGCGGCGCGATGCGCGGCCGGACGATGTACGTCGTCCCGTTCTGCATGGGCCCGCTGGGCTCGCCGCTGTCCGCCATCGGCGTCGAGATCACCGACTCCGCCTACGTCGCCGCGTCCATGCGCACCATGACGCGGATGGGCAGCCGGGTGCTCGACGAGCTCGGCGACGACGGCTTCTTCGTCAAGGCCGTCCACACCCTCGGCGCCCCGCTGGAGCCGGGCCAGGCCGACGTCCCGTGGCCGTGCAACACCACCAAGTACATCTCGCACTTCCCCGAGGACCGGGAGATCTGGTCCTACGGCTCCGGCTACGGCGGCAACGCCCTGCTCGGCAAGAAGTGCTACGCGCTGCGCATCGCCTCGGTGATGGCCCGCGACGAGGGCTGGCTCGCCGAGCACATGCTGATCCTCAAGCTCACCCCGCCCAAGGGCGACCCGCGCTACATCGCCGCCGCCTTCCCCTCCGCGTGCGGCAAGACCAACCTCGCCATGCTGGAGCCGACCATCCCCGGCTGGAACGTGGAGACGGTCGGCGACGACATCGCCTGGATGCGCTTCGGCGACGACGGCCGGCTGTACGCCATCAACCCGGAGGCCGGGTTCTTCGGCGTCGCCCCCGGCACCGGCGAGCACACCAACTCCAACGCCATGAAGACCATGTACGGCAACTCGGTCTTCACCAACGTCGCCCTCACCGACGACATGGACGTGTGGTGGGAGGGGATGACCGAGCAGCCGCCGGCCCACCTCACCGACTGGCGCGGCGACGACTGGACGCCGGAGTCCGGCACCCCGGCCGCCCACCCCAACGCCCGCTTCACCGTGCCGGCCTCGCAGTGCCCGATCATCGCGCCCGAGTGGGAGGACCCCAAGGGCGTGCCGATCTCGGCCATCCTGTTCGGCGGCCGGCGGGCCAGCGCGGTCCCGCTGGTCACCGAGTCCTTCGACTGGCAGCACGGCGTCTTCCTCGGCGCCAACGTCGCCTCCGAGAAGACCGCGGCGGCCGAGGGCAAGGTCGGCGAGCTGCGCCGCGACCCGTTCGCCATGCTGCCGTTCTGCGGCTACAACATGGGCGACTACTTCGGCCACTGGGTCAAGATCGGCCAGGACGCCGTCGAGCGCGGGGACGGCGACAAGCTGCCGAAGATCTACTACGTCAACTGGTTCCGCAAGGACGCCGAGGGCCGGTTCGTGTGGCCCGGGTTCGGCGAGAACGGCCGGGTGCTCAAGTGGGTCGTCGAGCGCCTCGACGGCCAGGGCGGCGGCGTGGAGACCCCGATCGGCGTGCTGCCGGCGCGGGGCGCGCTGGACACCGAGGGCCTCGACATCGACCAGGCCGACCTCGACCTGCTGCTCTCGGTCGACCGGGACGTCTGGCGCGAGGAGGCCGGGCTGATCCCGGCCCACCTGGAGACCTTCGGCGAGCACACCCCGAAGGAGCTGTGGGACGAGTACCGGGCGCTGGTGAACCGGCTCGGCTGACCGGGCCGGTCACCCGGCCCACTGGAATCCGGACCCACCGCCGCGCGTGCGGCGCGGCGGCGGTCCGGCGGTAGGCATCGCCGCGACGGGCACCCCGACCAAGACCGTCCGCTCGCGACCGGAGCCAACCCTCGAACGCGAGAGCCCGGCCACGACCTCACCTCGTGACCGGGCTCTCGTGTGCGTCCGCTACGGCTGGCCGTAGCCGTCCAGGAAGCGGCCGATCCGGGTGATCGCGTCGGTCAGGTCCTCGGCGCGCGGCAGCGTCACGATGCGGAAGTGGTCCGGTTCCGGCCAGTTGAAGCCGGTGCCGTGCACGATCATGATCTTCTCGGCGCGCAGCAGGTCGAGCACCATCTGCCGGTCGTCCTTGACCTTGTAGACGTCCGGGTCCAGCCGCGGGAACGCGTACAGCGCGCCCTTCGGCTTGACGCAGCTGATGCCGGGGATCGCGATCAGCGCCTCGTAGGCCGCGTCGCGCTGGGCGCGCAGCCGGCCGCCGGGCAGCACCAGCGAGTTGATCGACTGGTGGCCGCCGAGCGCGGTGGCGATGGCGTGCTGCGCGGGCATGTTGGCGCACAACCGCATGTTGGCCAGGATGGTCAGGCCCTCGATGTAGCTGCCGGCCTGCGACTTGGGGCCGCACACCGCCATCCAGCCGCTGCGGTAGCCCGCGACCCGGTACGCCTTCGACAGCCCGTTGAACGTCAGGGTGAGCAGGTCGGGGGCGATGGCCGAGGTCGGGGTGTGGGTGGCGTCGTCGTAGAGGATCTTGTCGTAGATCTCGTCCGAGCAGATCACCAGGCGGTGCCGGCGGGCGATGTCGGTCAGGCCGCGCAGCAGCTCGTCGTCGTAGACCGCGCCGGTGGGGTTGTTCGGGTTGATGATCACGATCGCCTTGGTGCGGTCGGTCACCTTGCGCTCGATGTCGGCCAGGTCCGGCATCCAGTCGGCCTGCTCGTCGCACCGGTAGTGCACCGCGGTGCCGCCGGCCAGCGAGACCGAGGCGGTCCACAGCGGGTAGTCGGGCGCCGGGACCAGCACCTCGTCGCCGTCGTCGAGCAGCGCCTGCATCGACATCTGGATCAGCTCGGAGACGCCGTTGCCCAGGTAGACGTCCTCGACGTCCAGCGGGATGCCCTGCGTCTGGTAGTGCTGCACGACCGCGCGGCGGGCGGACAGCAGGCCCTTGGCGTCGCCGTAGCCGTGGGCGTCACGCAGCGTGCGCAGCATGTCCTCGAGGATCTCCGGCGGGCACTCGAAGCCGAACGGCGCCGGATTGCCGGTGTTCAGCTTCAGGATGCGGTGGCCCGCAGCCTCCAGCCGCATCGCCTCCTCCAGAACCGGGCCCCGGATCTCGTAGCAGACGTTCGCGAGCTTGGTGGACTGGATGACCTGCATGCCGGACACCCTACGGTGGGCCGCCGCGGCCCGCTCCGTGTTTTCTGCCACGCCGGCGCACGGAGCGGCCGGCCAGCACGTCGGTGCGCCGCCCGTCGTCGATCACCATCCGCCCGTCGATCAGCACGTACGGGATGCCGGCCGGCGTGGTGCGCGGCCGCTCGTACGTCGCCCGGTCGGCGACCGTCGCCGGGTCGAAGAGCACCAGGTCGGCGCGGTATCCCTCGCGCACCAGGCCCCGGTCGGCCAGGCCCAGCCGGGCGGCCGGCCGGCCGGTGAGCCGGGCGACCGCGCCGGGCAGCGAGAGCACCCCGAGGTCGCGCGCGTAGCGGCCCAGGTAGCGCGGGAAGGTGCCCCAGCCGCGCGGATGCGGCTTGTCGCCCGTAAGGATGCCGTCACTGCCCGCGGTGTGGGCCGGATGGCGCATGATCGCCCGGACGTTCCCCTCGTCGCCGACGTGCTGCAGGATCGTGGTGCCCAGCCGGTCGGCGACCAGCAGCTCCCGGGCGGTCTCGAACGGCTCCCGGCCGCGTTCCCGGGCGAGCGCGGCCACCGTGCGGCCCACCGCGCCGGCCAGCGCCGGGGTGGCGACCCCGGAGACCTCGACCGCCGCCCAGTCGACCGGCACCCCGTGGCAGCCGTCGCTGCCCTCCACCTCCATCGCCCGGCGCACCGCCCGCGCGGTCGGCTCGTCGGCCAGCCGGCGCAGCGTCGCGTCCGGGCCGCCCGCGGTGGCCCAGCCCGGCAGCAGCGCGGCGAGCGTGGTGCACCCGGGCAGGTAGGGATAGCTGTCCAGCGTGATGTCCGCGCCGGCCGCGATCGCGGCGTCCAGCAGCGCCAGCAGCTCGCCGGCCCGGCCGGCGTTGACGGGGAAGTTCATCGTGGCGTGGGCCAGGTGCAGCGGGCAGCCGGCGTCCCGGGCCACGTCCACCATCTCCTGGTAGGCGGCCCGCGCGCCGGCGCCGTAACTGCGGTGGTGCGGGCAGTAGTAGCCGCCGCGCGCGGCCACCACCCGGCACAGCGCGGTCAGTTCGGCGCGCGAGGCGTACATGCCCGGTGAGTACGTCAGCCCGGACGACATCCCGAGCGCCCCCTCGGCCAGGCCGCGGTCCACCAGCTCCCGCATCCGGTCCAGCTCGCCCGGCGTGGCGGGGCGGTCCTGCCAGCCGACGGCGAGCATCCGGACCGTGCCCTGCGGGACCAGGTAGGCGGCGTTGACCGCCACGCCCCGGTCGAGGCGGTCCAGGTACCCGCCGACGCCGCGCCAGTCGAGGTCGAGATCGCCGCCGTCGCCGTTCCAGCCGGTGATGTGCGCCGCCACCTCGGCCAGCGTGCGGTCGTCCACCGGGGCGTAGGACAGGCCGTCCTGGCCGAGGACTTCGAGGGTGACGCCCTGCGCGGTCTTCGCCAGGTGCGCCGGGTCGCGCAGCAGGGCGAGGTCGCTGTGCGCGTGCATGTCGATGAAGCCCGGCGCCAGGGCCAGCCCCGCGCACGGCAGGATCCGCCGCCCGGTCGGCCGCCGCCCGGCGTCCCCGGGCCGGTGGATCACCGCGATCCGCCCGGCGGCCAGGCCCACGTCGGCGCGGTAGCCGGCCGACCCGGTGCCGTCGAGGACCGTGGCGTCGCGCAGCACGAGGTCCACCGCTCAACGCCCCCCGGGACGGCGCTTGTCCGGCCGGCCGGTCAGAAGAACGTCCTGACGAAGTCCGTCACCGTGCCGTCCGACTCGACGACCGGGATCAGCTGCCAGCGGTCGAAGGTCGTGCACGGGTGGGAGAGCCCGAGGCACACCCAGTCGCCGACCCGGATCCCGGCGCCCGCCGCCACCGACACGAACATGTGCTGGTCGGACAGCGCGGAGACCGTCAGGCCGTCCGCGGCGCGCTCGGCGCCGGTGGCCGGGTCCCGGACCGCCAGCGGCGCCGGCAGCCCCATGTCGAAGGGGGCGTCCCGCTTGCCCGCGTTGAGCAGCGCCAGCCCCGGCTCGGGGTGCGAGACGACCTGTGCCCACAGCCGCAGCGCCGGGCGCAGCGAGCCCTCCCGCGAGACGCGGTCGTGGAACGGGGTGGCCTCGTGGTAGTGGCCGTCGTCGTGGGTGACGTAGGCGCCGGAGCGCAGCAGCTTCACCACCGGCCTGGACAGGTCGTCGAGCGGGGCGAGGACCTCGGCGACCAGGTCGAACCAGGCGCTGCCGCCCGCGCTGACCACGATCCGCCCGGCCCGGGCGAAGTGTCCGGCCGCGTCCAGCTCCCGGGCCAGCGCGACCAGCCGCTCCAGCCAACCGCGCACGCCCTGCGCCGACTTGTCCGGCAGCGCGCCCTCGTAGCCGGCCACGCCGACCAGCCGCAGGTGCCGGGAGGCGGCGACCGCCTCGGCGACCCGCAGCGCGGTCGCGGTGTCCCGCACGCCGGTGCGGCCGGCCGCGGCGCCGAGTTCGACGACGACCTCGACGTCCGCGCTCAGCGCGGCGTCCATCAGCTCCACGCCGCGCACCGAGTCGACGTAGGCGATCAGCTCGAAGTCCGGGTCGGCGGTCAGCTCGGCGGACAGCCAGCGCAGCGCCGCCGGGTCGACCGACTCGTTGGCCAGGAAGATCCGCGGCACGCCGAAGGCGCGGTAGACGCGGATCTGGTGCGGCACGGCGGCGGTGATGCCCCACGCGCCGTGTGCGAGTTGCCGGGCGAACAGCTGCGGCGACATCGAGGTCTTGCCGTGCGGCGCGAAGGCCAGGCCGTGCCGGTCGGCGTAGCGGCCCAGCTCCGCCAGGTTGTGCTCCAGCGCGGACGACTGCAGGGTCAGCACCGGGGTGGTGAAGCCGCCGTCGAACAACGAGCGCCGCTCAGCCGCGAGTTGACGCAGCGTCATGCCGTCGGCGTCCGGGGGGAGCCCCTTGAAGCGGTGGTCGACGCGTTCCGCGTACAGCGCGTCCAGACCCTGCAGGCCGACCTTCGGCACGCCGCCGTCCCGGCCGTCGGAATCCATCGATCCTCCCAGCGTTCGCGTTGCACAGGACGCAACGGTCGTTGCGCCACGTGTTCCGAGCTGTCTAACATCCCCGCCATCGCCGGGTCAACGGTGCACGGCAAGCCGCCGGCCCGGGACGGAAAGGGGTCCGAGGTGCTTTTCGACGTGGTGTGCCTGGGCGAGACCATGGTCGCGCTGATCCCCGAGGAACCGGGCCGGCTGGCCGACGTGACCGCGTTCCGGCGCGGCATCGGCGGCGCCGAGTCCAACGTGGCCTGCCACCTCGCCCGGCTCGGCCACCCGGCCCGCTGGGTCAGCCGGGTCGGCGCCGACGGCTTCGGCGACCACCTGCTGGAGGCGGTCGCCGCGCACGGCGTGGACGTCACCGCGGTGGTGCGCGACCCCGGCCGGCCGACCGGCGTCTACTTCAAGGAGCGCCTCGCCGGCCGCACCGCGGCCCACTACTACCGGGCCGGATCCGCCGCCTCCGCGCTGGCCGCCGACACGGTCGACCGCGCCGCGCTGCGCTCCGGGCGGGTGCTGCACCTGTCCGGCATCACCGCCGCGCTCTCGCCCGGCGCCGCCGCCCTGACCCGCGCGCTGACCGCGCCGGACCCGGACCGTCCGCTGGTCTCCTTCGACGTCAACTACCGCCCGGCGCTGTGGCGTTCGGCCGACCCCGGCACGCTGCTGGAGCTGGCCCGCGGCTGCGACGTGGTCTTCGTCGGCGAGGACGAGGCGCAGGCCGCCTGGGGGCTGCCGGACGCCGACGCCGTGCGGGCCGCGCTGCCCGAGCCGCCGGTCCTGGTGGTCAAGCAGGGCGAACGCGGCGCGACCGGATACACCGCCGGGCACGCCGAGTTCGAGCCGGCGCCGCGGGTGGCGGTGGTCGACCCGGTCGGGGCCGGCGACGCCTTCGCCGCCGGGTTCCTCGGCGCCACACTGCGCGGGCTGCCGGTGCGCGACCGGCTGCGCCACGGCCACCTGGCCGCCGCCGCCGCGCTCACCGTCCACGGCGACCTGGGCGTGCCGCTGCGGCGCGCCGACGCGGACGCGCTGGTCGCGCTGGACGAACGGGCCTGGGCCGCGCTGCGGTTCGTCCCCGGAGCCGACCGCGGGCAGCCGGTCGCCGCGCCGAGAGTGGAGGCGGGAGCGTGAGCCAGAGCGTGGACCGGGCCCTGAGCATCCTGCCGCTGCTCGCCGAGGGCCCCGCCAACCTGGAAGCGGTCGCCGGCCACCTCGGCGTCCACAAGACCACCGCGCTGCGGCTGCTGCGCACGCTGCGCGAACACGGCATGGTCTACCGGCAGGACGACCAGCGCTACCGGCTCGGCGCCCGGCTGTTCACCCTCGCCCACCAGGCCATGGAGTCGCTCGACATCCGCGAGACCGCCCACCCGCACCTCGTCGCGCTCAACGAGGCGTGCGGCCACACCGTGCACCTCGCGGTCTACGACGAGGGCGAGGTGTTCTACATCGACAAGGTCGACAGCCGCTACCCGGTCCGGATGTACTCCCGCATCGGCAGACCGGTCGCCCTCACCGTCGCCGCGGTCGCCAAGCTGCTCCTCGCCGACCTGCCGGAGCCGCAGCGCCGCCTGGTGGCCGAACGCCTGGAGTACCCGGCCTACACCGCCCGCTCCACGCCGGACGCCGCCGCCTACCTCGCCGAACTCGCCCGGGTGCGCGAGCAGGGCTGGGCCGGCGACCTGGGCGGCCACGAGGAGTCCATCAACTGCGTCGCCGCGCCGATCCGCGGCGCCGACGGCCGGGTCGCCGCGGCCATGTCGCTCTCGGCGCCCAACGTCGTGATCGGCCCGGACGAACTGCTCGCGCTGCGCCCGCTCGTGCAGCGGACCGCGCGGGCGATAAGCCGCGAGTACCGCGGCCTGCCCGACGACCCCGACGACCCCGCTTACCCCACCGACCCCGTCGAGAGGACCCCATGACCGGCAAGACCGCCCACACCCCGCCCACCCACACCACGCCGCCCGCGCGGTTCTCGCACGGCCTGTCCAAGGGCGGCCTGCTGCAGGTCGCGGGCCAGGTCGGTTTCCTGCCCGCGGTCCCCGGCCAGGCCCCCGTGCCGGCCGGGCCGACGCTGCGCGAGCAGACCCTGCAGACCCTCGCCAACGTGCAGGCCGTCCTCGAAGAGGGCGGCGCCACCTGGGACGACGCGGTCATGGTCCGCGTCTACCTCACCGACACCGGCCACTTCGCCGAGTTCAACGCGGTCTACGACGAGTTCCTCGCCGGGCAGGCCGCGCTGACCGGCCCGCCGCCGGCCCGCACCACGGTCTACGTCGGGCTCCCCGCGGGCCTGCTCGTCGAGATCGACGCCCTGGCCGTCCTCGGCTGACGGCCCCCACGCCGTCCGGCCGCCGTCCCCCCACCCGACTGGAGCCGCCATGGACACCGCGTCCGCCACCCCGCCGCACACCGGCGGTCTGATAGCCCTGATACCCGGCACCCCCGGGCTGCTGACCGTCGCGGCGCTCGGGATCGTGCTGCTGCTCTTCCTGATCATCAAACTGCGCCTGCAGCCGTTCGTCGCCCTGCTCGCCGTCTCCATAGCCGTCGGGCTGGGCGCCGGCCTGAGCGTCACCGAACTGTTCGGCACCGTGCAGAACTCCAGCGCCGTCAGCATCATCCAGTCCGGCATGGGCGGCATCCTCGGCCAGGTCGCCATCATCATCGGCCTGGGCACCATGCTCGGCGCGATCCTCGAAGTCTCCGGCGGCGCCGAGGTGTTGAGCGCCCGCCTGCTCCACGCGTTCGGCGAGAAGCGGGCCCCGCTGGCCATGGGACTCACCGGTCTCATCTTCGGCATACCGGTCTTCTTCGACATCGGCATCTTCGTCCTCGCGCCGCTCGTCTACGCGGCGGCCAAGCGCGGCGGCAAGTCCGTACTGCTCTACGCGCTGCCGCTGCTCGGCGCGCTGTCCATGACCCACGCGTTCCTGCCGCCGCACCCCGGACCGGTCGCCGCCGCCGCGCTCTTCCACGTGCAACTGGGCTGGCTGATCCTGATCGGCGCGGTGTGCGGCCTGCCCGCGGTGCTCGCCACCTGGGGCTACGCCACCTGGATAGGCAACCGGATCTTCGTCCCGCTGCCGCAGGACATGGTGGACGCCGCCGCCGAGGCCAAGGAGGCGGTCGCCGAGGACCAGCGCGCCGCCGGCACCGAGGTGACCGAGGAACCGGTCGCGCTGGCACCGGTGCTGGCCATCATCGGCACCCCGCTGATCCTGATCCTGCTGGCGACGTTCTCCTCGGTCGCGATGGCCCCCGGCACCGCCCGGTCCGTGCTGGAGTTCTTCGGCGACCCCTCGGTCGCGCTCACCATCGCGCTGCTGCTCGCCTACTACCTGCTCGGGCTGCGCCGCGGCTGGTCGCGCAAGAGCCTGGAGCGGGTCTCCACCGCCTCGTTGAAGCCGATCGGCAACCTGCTGCTCGTGGTCGGCGCCGGCGGGGTCTTCGGCGCGGTCCTCAAGGGCAGCGGCGTCGCGGACGCGCTCGCGACCACCTTCCACCACGTGGGCCTGCCGGTCGTGGTGCTCGCCTACCTGCTCTCCCTGGTGCTGCGGGTCGCCCAGGGCTCGGCCACCGTCGCGATCGTCACCACCGCGGGCATCATCGAGCCCGTCGTCGCCCACGCCCACCTCTCGCAACCGCACCTGGCCCTCGTCATCACCGCGGTCGGCGCCGGCTCCATCTTCGCCTCGCACGTCAACGACGGCGGCTTCTGGATGGTCGCCAAGTACTTCGGCATCTCGGAGCGCGACACGCTCAAGTCCTGGACTGTCCTGGAGTCCGTCCTGTCGGTCGCCGGCTTCGCGGTCGCCGCGCTGCTCAGCGTGTTCGTCTGACGCCGCGGCCCCTCCCCTCTCCGCCACGCCGCCGCCTCGGGTCCGAAGTCCCGCACGCGAGGCCGGCGGAGGCGGGTCGGTGGCGGGCCGCGTTGTCCGAGGGGACGGGTTGCTGGACGCCTCGGGCCGTCGCAGACCGGACCACTCACGCCGGCGGTGGCCGCCCCCGCGCATGCGGCCTCCGCTCGGCGCCGACAGGCGCACCGCTCGCCCCGACACCGCGCGGACACGTAGACCCTCCGCCCCGAGCTGTTCGACGGCCAGTTTCTCGATCAGGTCGAGTGAGTCGCGGGTGTTCATCGCCTGGGCCCGTAGCGTGCCGTAGCGCTGTTGCTGGAGGCTCATCTCCTTGGGCGAGTCGATCCACAGGGCGCCTCCGGCATGCTCGACGTAGGCGACCTGCTCCAACCGGGCGGTCTCCATCAGCAGGGTCGAGCCGGTGAGTCCCGCGTGGTCCTCGCAGTCCATCGGCAACACCTGCACAGCCACGTTGCGGCGCCCCGCGATCTCCGCGACCCGCACCAACTGCTCCCGCGTCACCTGCCGCCCGCCCACCGGCCGCCGCAGGGCACTCTCCTCGATGACGAACGTGATGCGCGGCAGCGGCCGGCGGTCCAGCACCGCCGCACGCTTGAGCCGGTCCGCGATCAGCGCGTCGAGGCGGTCGTGGTCCATCACCGGCGCGAACCCGGCGAACGTCGCCCGCGCGTACGCCTCCGTCTGCATCACCGCCGGGACCGCCATCGCCTCGAAGTACGACAGGAACACCGCCCCCGCTCCGCCTCCGCCACCTCACCCGGAATCACCGGACGCCTCACCACCTGCCGCACGAACGGCTCCACCACCTTGATCGAACCCCCGCACCCAGCGCCTCGTCCGCCAACGCGAAGAACGGCTCACGCGGCCGACGCCGCCCCTGCTCCACCGACGCCACCAACTCCGCCGACACCCGCACCCGCACCGCCAACTCCGCCTGCGTCATCCCCCGCAACCCCCGCCAATGCTTCAACAACCCACCCAGAACCCGCAACGCCTGACTCGTCTCATCGTCATACTCAGACGCCATGGCGTCCCCCAGCAGAGCTCCCCGCGAACCGCCCCGCGCACGGCGGCAACCCCCGCCCGGACCGTTCGGCCAACGGCAGGAACCACACCGGCCGGATCGCCCACGTCACCTGCGTCCGCCCGCGAGCCATCGTGAAGGAGAACGGTCTCCCCTCCACCAGCCCGTCAAGCGCGGCGCGACACCGCGACCCGTCCAACCACCGCAACGCACGTGAGCGTTCCACCGCGTCCAACCCGGAAGCCAGCCCCCGCGCCGCGCCGCGCACCCACCACACGGCCTGCGCCGCACTCACCGCGTCGAACGACGCCACCAACGCCAAGGCGTCATCAATCATGGACGCCCGGGCCCAACACTCCGCCCAGAAGCCGGGTTGGGATCGGACGAGTGGTCGTGCGCGTGATGAAAACTCTTGGGCTGCCTGTTTGCTGTATGGGGCCGCCATGCAACAACGCTAGAAGCGAATTGGCGGCCCATCAGGGACAAAGTGTCCCCCTGGCTTTGTCAACTACGCTGCCACTCCGACCGATTCGGCCAGCGCGACGGCTTCGCCCTTCAACGGTCCGCTGGTGGTACGCGCCACGCGGCGGCAAGTCCCCTCGCGAAGGGCACGTATCGGATGCCCTCGGGCGAAACGCGGTGCGCGTGGCTGAGGTAGTGCACGGCCGCCGCCGTGTCACGCCTTTGGTGGTGACCGGCGGCGATGTCGAGAAGCAGTCGGGAACGCCGTTCCAGTGAACCGATGTGCTCCGGAGAGATCGCCTCAGCCCTCCGCAGAGCCTCGCCCGGAGTCAATAGCCCCACGCTGACGCTCATCCCGTAATCCCCCGTTGACCGAGTGGATGGGTGTGCACTACGGAACCGCACGGACACGGAGAGCGTACGGTGGAAGCGACGCCGCGACTTGAAGACCCTGAAAGTTCGCCGGAGGGTGGGGGAGAGATCCGGTGGCAAGCGTGAGCCGCCCGCCGCCCGCGGCCGTCGTGCGCACCGAAGCAGGCTGGACATCATCCAGCAGCGCGCCGACTTCGTTCGCTGGGAGCGATGCGATGAGCAAGCGGGAGCCGAACGCCGCCCTCGGCCGCCTGCTCACCGAAACGGGCTGGACATACAGCCAGTTCGCGGCGTCCGTCAATCGACTGGGTGCGCAGGCCGGTTTGCCGTTGCACGCACGGCTGATCGGCCGGAACTTCCCGCTCCTGTTTCCGCGCCGTGCGCCGACGCGGCGGCCCCGGGATGTTCGACCTCGTCACCGCGTGACCGTCTCCGTGCGAGTGAATGCGTGTGCACTACGGAACCGCACGGGCACCCAGAGCGGTACGGGAACGACTCCGCGGTGACGCACTGGCTCACCGGCACCACACCGCGCGTGCGCGTCCGTCCTCTGATCGCCGAGGCCCTGTCGCGCAGATTGGGCCGTCGCGTCACCCAGAACGAGGCAGGCTTCCCCGAGGCCGCCGCCACCTCGCCGACGACCGCCGTCGACGGCTTGATCGACCTGGGACGACAGGATATGGACCCGTCGCGCCGCACGATGGTGGGGCTGAGCGCCGGCCTGTTCTCCGTCGCGCTCACCATCCCCGACTGGCCTGACGTCATCGGCAGGATCGAGGCGGTCCGTACCGGAGGCCGGGCGCACCGCATCGGGTATTCCGATGTGGACGTCGTGACGGCCATGACCGAGCGAGTCAGTGATCTGGACGACCGGTTCGGCGGTCGTCATGCCAGGCCGATGGCTGCCGCGTTCCTGGTGAACACGGTTTCCGCCTATCTCCAGGCCGACGCGTCACCGGACGTGCGGCGGGCCATCCTCTCCGCGGCCTCCGATCTCTCCTACCTCACCGGGTACATGGCCGTGGACGAGGGGTTGCACGGTCTGGCGCAGCTGTACTACGTCAAGGCGCTGGAGCTCGCCGGAGCGGCAGAGGATCACCTGACCTATTGCACGACGCTCCGCGGGATGAGCGTGCAGGCCGTCGACCTGGGGCTGGGGGCTCAGGCGCTGCGCCTCGCCGATGCCGCCGCGGCGGCGGCCCCGCAGGCCGGGCCGCGCATGCGTGCCTTCCTCGCCGGACAACAGGCCCACTCCGCCGCCCAGACGGGCGACCGGTCCAACGCGCTGGCCTTCATGGCTCAGGCGGAACGCGCCATGGACATCGCGGAGTCGCAGGCGAAGGCGTTCGGGAGCTACGACCCCGCAGCGCTCAAGCAGCATGAAGCGCAGGTGAAGTTCGCCTTCGGTGACGTGCGAGGATCCGTGGCCTCCCTGAAGGAGTCGCAGTCCCTCCGTCCCCCCTCCTACCGCCGGGCGAAGGTTCGCCTCGGCGCCCTCCTGGCCGAACGCCAGCTCCAGATCGGCCACTTGGAAGCCGCCTGCGCCTCGTGGCACACCGCGTTGGACGACTACCCGCTCGTGCGGTCGGGCAGATGCGACGAGCGCATGGCCGAAATGAAGTCACTTCTCCGTCCCCACCTGCGCAACCGTGCCGCCCGCGACCTGTACGAGCGGGCCCGCAGCGTCACCGTCGGCGGCGTCTAGCGCGGCGGATCCGGGTCGGGCTGAGCCGGCCGGGCGCGGTCCGCTTCCCGCACGGATGCCGCAGGTGCCGGGCCGGCGGACGCGCGAGCCGGAGCCGGGTGCCGCGAGACCAACCGCAGGCGGAAGTGGCTCAGTCGGCGAGCAAGGCGTTCATCCAATGGGCTTCGCGTCGCTCGATGTATTCGGCGTCGTTTCGCCAGGTATCGCCGTGGCCTTCGGTCCACAGTTTTCCCCAGGGCTGAGCACCCCGAGCCGCCTGGTCGCGCAGGAAGTCGTGCATCGAACGCGTACGGCGCCCCAGCAGGGGAACCAGTCGGCGGCGTTCGGCTTCGTCGAGGTCGTAGGCGTCGATGAATACTCGCAGTCGCTCGGCCGCGTCAGGGCGTTGCCAGTCGTGATCCGCGGACAGCGGGATGAACCCGTGAGCCGCGTACGCGATGTCCCACAGGCGGGAGCCCGGGCCTGCGGTGTCCCAGTCGATGAAGGACCACTGGACATCGTCTCCGGCCACGAGGTTCCAGGGGGCCAGGTCATGATGGGCGATGATGTCGCCGCCCTCGGCGGGGATCAGCGTCTGCCAGCGGGCGGCGGGCGGCGGCGTGAAGTCCTGCACGGCATCGTGGAACTCCCGGATCAGCCGCGCGACGCGCGCCAATTGCCGGATTGGTTCCAGCAGGGAGAACCTGTCGGGCCAGACCACCTGCCCCGGCATGAACGTCAGGACCTCGCGTTCCTGATCGTCGATGCCCAGTGGGCGAGGCGCCGCGCTGAATCCCACCTCGTGCAGGTGGGTGAGCAGGGCGTGCACCGCGGGAGTCCACGGGCCGATCGGGCGGCGAACGGTGTCTCCGACGCGAACGACACCAGTGCTGACGTTACCTCCGGACAACGGTTCTTCATCGTCGTGCTGCATCGAACCAGGGTGTCGGGTCGAATCGCGGTGATCAGCCCATTAACGGGAGCGTCGGAGTCGGGGCGGAAGCTGAAGAACAAGCATCAGTCGCTGTTCGCGGCGGCCGTCTACTCCACCCATTCCGGGTCGGTGAGGGATGAGTCGGTCGGGGGTGGCCGGAGACGCGGGCGGGGGACGGCCGCCTCGGCCGTCCCCCGCTCACGTGCGGGTCGTGTTACGGCAGGGCGTGCACGTGGGTGCCGACGCCGTTGGCGAAGGAGTTGCCGTTGGCGGCGTCCCAGTTCGTGGACCAGGTCATCGCGCCGCGCAGCGAGGGCCAGGTGGTCGGGGGCTTGAAGGTGCCGCAGGACGTGCCCTGGGTGAGGCAGTCGAGCGCGGCGTTGACCACGGAGGGGGCGACGTAGCCGCTGCCGGCCGCGCTCGGCGAGGCGGGGACGCCGATGCCCACCTGGGACGGTGACAGGCCGGCCTGGATGGCGGTGCAGGCCATCGAGGTGATGAAGTCGACGCTGCCCTCCGAGTACACGCCGCCGTCACAGCCGTTCATCGAACCGGAGTTGTAGTACTGGGTGTTGACGACGGTGAGGATGTTCTTGATCTTCAGCGCGGTCGCCAGGTAGTCGCTGGAGGAGTTGAGCATGTCGATGGTCTGCGGGGCCATCGTGATGATCAGGCTCGAACCGGCCATGGACGACAGGCTGTCGAGGGCTTGGCTCATGTAGGTCGGGTTGATGCCGTTCTCCAGGTCGATGTCGACCCCGTCGAAGCCGTAGGTCTGCATCAGCGAGTAGACGCTGTTGGCGAAGTTGGTCGCCGAGGTGCCGTCGGTGACCGAGATCGTGCCGTTCTGCCCGCCGACCGAGACGATCACCTTCTTGCCGGCCGCGTGCAGGGTCTGGATGTCCGCCTTGAACTGCGCGTCGGTGTAGTTCAGGCACGGGTCGAGGCTGAAGGAGACCGCGCCCGGCGTGCTGGTGGCGTTGGCGAACGCGACCGCGATGATGTCGTACTGGCTGTTGACGTCCGTCAGCTTCTGCACGGTCGCGCCGTTGCAGAAGTCCTGCCAGTAGCCGGTCACGGCGTGCGTCGGGATGCCGGGGGTCGAGCCGCCGGTGGAGCCGCCCGTGGAGCCGCCGGTGGTCGTGCCGCCGGTCGTGGTGCCGCTGCTGGTCCCGCTGCTGGTCCCGCTGGTCGTGCCGCTGGTGCTGCCGCTCGTCGTGCCGCCGGTGCCGCCGCTGCCGGCCGGGCCGGAGAGCGTGACGTCGTCGGCGTAGTACGCGGGCTGGCCGTACCAGCCGTGCAGGTAGATCGTGACGGACGTGGTGCTCGCGCCGGTGGTGAAGCTGGTGCTCAGCTGCTGGTAGGAGGTCGCCGACGGCGTCCAGGTGGACGGGTCGGTGCCGCCGGTGCCGCTGGCGCCGAGGTAGACGTAGGAGCCCTCGACGTACGCGCTCAGCGAGTACGAGGAGCTCGGCTGGACGCTGACGACCTGCGAGCACTGCGCGTCGTCGGAGGAGGTGGGGGTCGCCTCCAGCGCGGAACTTCCGCTGTGCACGGGGCTGTTGACCGTCGTGCCGCTTCCCGAGCTGCACGTCCAGCCGGACAGGCCGGACTCGAAGCCGGCGTTGGAGACGAGGTTGGCGGTCGCGGCTTGCGCGGTGGACATCGAGACGCCGAGTCCGAGCGCGGCCGCCGAGACCGCGGCGGCCGTCAGCAGAACGAATGTCCGCCGCTCACGGCGGGGATGGCGTGAACCTGACATGGGCGGGCCTCCAGGGGGCGACGCGGGGCGTCGGGAGGGCGGGAGCTTGGTACGGACCAACGTGGTCCAGACCACTACGACTGTCAAGGCTCCGGACGCGAATCGCCCCGTGAATCGCCCCGCGCGCCGCGCCGCGAGCCGCGCCGCGAGTCGCGCCACCGGGGCACCACCGCACCGCGAGCCCAGCCGCCAGGGCACCGCGCCGGGGCACCGCCCCGCGAGCCCCGCCGCCGGAACACCGCCCCGCGAGCACCGACCCGCGCGACCCGCCGCCGGAGCCCCGCCGCCGGGCCACCGCCCCGCGGCACCCCGCCGCGGCACCCCGCCGGGGCACCGCCGCCGGCCGTCAGGGGCCCGGTAGGCTGCCGGACCGTGACACTCCCCGACGAACTGCTCGCCCTGCTGCGCCGCCCGAGCACCTGCTACCTCGCCACCACGATGCCGGACGGCTCGCCGCAGGTGACCCAGACCTGGGTCGACACCGACGGCGAGACACGTCCTGATCAACAGCGTCGCCACCCACGTCAAGACCCGCAACATCGAGCGCGACCCGCGCGTCGCGCTCACCGTCTCCGACCCGGACCGGCCGTCCCGCTACTTCCAGGTGCGCGGCCGGGTGGTCGAGGTCGGCACCGAGGGCGCGGTCGACCACATCGAGGAGCTGGCCCACAAGTACCTCGGCGGCCCCTACCCCTGGTACGGCGGCCGCGACCAGGTGCGGGTCCGGTTCGTCATCCGGCCGGAGAGCGTCAGCAGCATGGGCTGAACCGCGGCGCGGCGCGGTAAACCGGTTGCCGCCCGCGCCGCGCGCCGTGACGCTGGACGCGATGAGTGGCGAACCGGAGCAGCCGGCCGAAGCGCGGCCGACGATCGACGCGGCGCTGGTGCGGCGCCTGGTGGCGGAGCAGTTCCCGCGGTGGGCCGGGCTGCCGGTGCGGCCGGTGGCGCACGGCGGCGTCGACAACCGCACGTTCCACCTCGGCGACGAGATGACCGTGCGGCTGCCCAGCGCGGCCGGGTACGCCGGGCAGGCCGGCAAGGAACACCGCTGGCTGCCCGAACTGGCCCCGCGGCTGCCGCTGGCCGTGCCCACCGTGCTGGCGCGCGGCGTCCCCGGGCAGGGCTACCCGTTCGCCTGGTCGGTGATCCGCTGGCTCGACGGCGAGACCGCGAGCGCCGAACGCATCGGCGACCTCACCGCCTTCGCCACCACGCTCGCCGGCTTCCTCAACGCGCTGCACGCGCTCGACTCCCTCGGCGGACCGCCGCCCGGACAGCACACCTGCTTCCGCGGCGCCCCGCTGCTCACCTACCACGACGACACCCTGCGGGCGCTCGACCGGCTCGGCGACCGGATCCCGCGGGCCGCCGCCGCCGAAGTGTGGCGCACCGCGCTCGACTCGCCCTGGCACGGCACTCCCACCTGGTTCCACGGCGACATCGCGCACGGCAACCTCCTGGTGCGCGACGGCCGGCTGGCCGCCGTCATCGACTTCGGCTGCTCCGCGGTCGGCGACCCGGCCTGCGACACCGTCATCGCCTGGACCCTGCTGTCCGGTCCGAGCCGCGCCGCCTTCCGTGCCGCGCTGCGGCTGGACGCGGCCGCCTGGGCCAGGGGCCGCGGCTGGGCGCTGTGGAAGGCGCTGATCACCCTCGCCGAGCACGTCGACACCGACCCGGTGCGGGCGGCCGCCGCCCGCCGGGTCGTCGACGAGGTGCTGCGCGACCACGCGCACCGCGCCGGGCAGGCCGGGTAACGGCAGAAGACCCCGCTCATCCCGTGAATCCTGGATAGGCTGCCCATCCGGGAGGGAATGGGGCCGGTGGGCCGTTTTCCGGAGCGGGAAGGTGGGGGTGGGGCGATGCCGACGGTCATAGCGGTGACCGGCAGGGACCTGCTGCTCCCCGTCCTGGAGCAGGGCACGCCGGCGGCCGTGGTGCTGGGCCCGCCGGGCGAACAGAGCCTGGACGACGCGCTGGTGACGGCGTGGTCCGCGCTGGAGGCCATCGGGCACCTGGTCGTGGTGGTGCCCTCCTCGATCCCGGCCGAGCACCGGGCCCGGCTGCGGGCGGTGCGCTCCCTGCTGGAGAGCGCGCGGATGGCGCTGGTCGAGGTCGATCTGCCGCCGCTGGCCGTGGCGTTGCTGGTCCAGCAGTTGCGGCAGATATCCCACTACGACCTGGGGCCCGGCGTGATCGCGTCGGCCGCCCGGCTGCTGACGCACTACCTGCACGCCGGGGCGGTGCTGGGCAGCGTGGCGAAGCTGGACCGGGTGCAGGTGGGGCTGGGCGCGCACCTGAAGTCGTTCGTGCCGGGGGCGCGGTTCGCCGTACTGGCCACCCCGCGGCCGCAGTTGGTGCCGCTGGCCGACGACACCCGGCTGCCCGGTCCGGACTACGCCACCCAACTCGCCTACGCCGTGGGCGGGATGGGCGAGGAGTGGGTACGCGGACGGCTCGGCGCGGACTGGCGGTGCCAGTATGTCCGCCAGGTGCCGCTGCCCGAGGCGTCGACACGGTGGTGGGGGACGGGCAAGCTCGTCGAGTTCGCCGCGTACATCGCCGACGTCGGGGTGCTCTACCAACTGGTGACCTCCGCGCACCGCGAGCCGTGTCCCTGGTGCGGCCTGGAACTCGTCGGGGACCGCTGCGGGTTCTGCACCACGCGGATCGAACCGCGCGGGCGGCCGGCCGCACCGTACGCAACGCAAACGCACCAGCGGACCGGCTGACGGCGGGTCCGGTCCTGACCACCGAGCCCGCGAGGCTCACGTCAAGAGTGATGGGTCCAGTCGATGAACTCACGTCAGCGGCGCGGCGTCGTCCTGCTCACGCTGTCCGTCCTGTGCGCGGCCGCCGCCTTCTTCGGAGTCCTGTCGGTCGTCGACGACGTGGACTCCAAGGTGGGCCCGGAGACGACGGCGTACGAGCTGAACCAGGACGTCCCGGCCTACCAGGTGCTCACCCCGGGGCAGTTGACCAAGGTGTCGATGCCCAGCCGCTGGCTGCCGAGCACCGCGGTGACCGACCTGGCCCAGCTCACCGGCAAGATAGCCGCGGCCCCGCTGTCCAAGGGGTCGCTGCTGCAGAGCGACATGGTCTCCGCCCAGCCCCAACTCAAGCCGGGTCAGGAGGAGATCGCCATCATGGTGGACGCCGAGACCGGGGTGGCCGGCACCATAGAACCGGGCGACCAGGTGAACATCTTCGCCACCTTCGCCGCCACCCAGGGCCAGCAGCCGCAGTCGCGGATCATCGTCACCGGCGCCCGGGTCATCGAGATCGGGAAGATCACCCAGGCCGCCGAGACCAGCGACCAGTCCACCGGCACCGAGCCCGGCAAGCAGGTGCCGATCACCTTCGCGCTCAGCACCGAGGACGCCCAACGCGTGGCCTACGCCGAGTCGTTCGCCACCCGGGTGCGGCTCGCCCTGGTCGCCCCCGGCAGCGCCGCGGTGCCGCAGGCCCAGCGGACCTACACCCTCGAAGGCGACAAGTGAGGACCGCATGACGATCCGGATTCTCCCCGTCGTCGCCGATCCGGACGACGCCCGGGCGGTCGGCGCGCTGCTCGGCCGGCTGCCCGACGCGGATCCGGCGCCGCCGCTGCCCGACTCCGGCGAACTGCTCGCCGCGCTGGCGCGGGCCGCCGCCGTCGGGCTCGACGAGCTGCCGGACGTCGTGCTGGTCCACGAACGGGTCGGCCCGCAGCCCGCGTTGGAACTGGTCCGGGAGATCGCGCTGCGCTTCCCGGCGGTCGGCGTGGTGCTGCTCTGCGCCGACCAGGGGCCCGCGGTGTACTCCGCGGCGATGGAGGCCGGCGCCCGCGGCGTGATCGGACTGCCGCTGTCCTACGAGGAGTTGGCCTCCCGCGTGCAGTCCGCGGCCTCCTGGGCGTCCGGGATGCGCCGGCACCTGGGCGCCGGCGGCGAGACGGCCGACGGCCCGGTCGGCACGCTGGTCACCGTCTCCGGGGCGAAGGGCGGTGTGGGCACCACGGTCGCCGCCGTCCAACTCGCCCTGGCGGCACGGGCGTCCGGGGCCTCGGTCGCGCTGGTCGACATGGACCTGCAGACCGGCGACATCGCCTCCTACCTCGACGTGCAGTTCCGCCGCTCGATCGCCGACCTCGCCGAGATCAGCGACATCTCGCCGCGCGTGCTGTCCGACGCGATGTTCGGCCACGCCGCCGGCATCAGCCTGCTGCTCTCGCCGGCCGAGGGCGAGCAGGGCGAGGCGGTCACCGACCGGGCCGCCCGGCAGATCCTCACCGCGCTGAAGTCCCGCTTCGACGTGGTGGTGGTCGACTGCGGCTCGCAGCTGAGCGGCGCCGGCGCGGTCGCCGTCGAGACGGCCGCCACCGCCCTGCTGTTCACCACCCCGGACGTGGTGGCCGTGCGGGCCGCCAAGCGCACCGTGCGGCTGTGGGACCGGTTGCGGGTGCGCAAGCCGCAGGACATCCGCACGGTCGTCAACCGGCTGACCCGCAACTGCGAGATCCAGCCGGCGCTGGTCGAGCGGATCACCGGCACCAAGGTCGCCCGGTCCGCCGTGCCGGCCGCCTTCAAGGAACTGCAACCGGTCGTCGACAGCGGCCACCTGGACGCGCTCGACAACCGCAGCACGGTCAAGCAGGCGCTGTGGGCGCTGGCCGGCGAGATCGGCATCGTCGGCCGGCCCGCCCAGCCGGCCGGTCCCGCCGAGCGTCCGCAGCACCGGCTCACCCGCCGCGCCGAGCGCCGGGCGATCGGCCCTGCGGATACCAACCCGGCCATCACCGGGGGGAGTTGACGGCGATGACGGCAGGCAGGGTGACCGGCGGGCCCACGCGGACCGGCCGCGCGGTCCGGCGGCGGCGCCGGGCGGCGCTCGCGCACCGGCTGCGCGGCGAGCGCGGCCAGGTCAGCGTCGAACTGCTCGGCGTCACGCCGCTGATCCTCCTCACCCTGCTGCTCGTCTGGCAGTTCGTGCTGCTCGGCTACACCTTCACGCTGGCCGGCAACGCCGCCGACGAGGCCGCCCGCGCGGCCGCGGTGGGCCGGGACCCGGCCGCCGCCGCCCGCTCCGACCTGCCGTCCGCCTGGGCGTCCGGCGCCGCGGTCAGCACCGGCCTCGACGGCGACGTGGTCACCGCGCACGTGGCGCTGCGGGTGCCGGTGCTGGTGCCGGGGTTCGTCGCGTTCCCGTTCACCGTGGACGGCGACGCGGGCGCCGCGAGGGAGACACCGTGAAGCGATCGCGGACCGCGGGAGGCGGCCGGCGCGAACGGGGGTCCGCGGCCATCGAGTTCCTGGGCTTCCTGCCGCTGCTGCTGCTCGTCGCGCTGGCCGGCGTCCAGCTCGGCCTGCTCGCCTACACCGGGACCGAGGCCGGCACCGCCGCGCGCGCCGCCGCCCGCACCGACGACGCCGGGGCCGCGGCCGCGGCGGTCAGCGGCTGGCTGCACCCGAGCGTCGCCCTCGACGAGCAGCCCGGCGCGGTCACCGCCACCGTCACCATCAAGGTGCCGTCCGTACTGCCCGGCATCTCCATCGTCGATCCGGTGACGCGCAGCGCCACCATGCCCCGGGACTGATGCCGATGAGCGGCCTGCGTTCGCGAATCACCACCTCGCAGGAGGGGGCGGAGGAACACCAGGAGACCCGGCTGACCGCCGTGTACCGGGCGAAGCTGCTGGAGGAGATCGACCTCGCCGAGATGTCCTCGCTGGCGATGGCCGACCGGCGCACCCGCCTGGAGCGGGTGCTCGGCCACATCATCAGCCGCGAGGGCCCGGTGCTGTCCACCGGGGAGCGCACCTCGCTGATCCGCCGGGTGGTCGACGAGGCGCTCGGGCTCGGCGTCCTGGAACCGCTGCTGGAGGACGCCTCCATCACCGAGATCATGGTCAACGGCCCGGACCACGTCTACGTGGAGCGGGCCGGCCGGGTCGAGCTGCTGCCGGCCCGCTTCGCCAGCACCGAGCAGCTCATGCAGACCATCGAGCGCATCGTCTCGGTGGTCAACCGCCGGGTGGACGAGTCGAACCCGATGGTCGACGCCCGCCTGCCGTCCGGCGAGCGGGTCAACGTCATCATCCCGCCGCTGTCGCTGACCGGGCCCACCCTGACCATCCGGCGCTTCCCGCGCTCCTACACGCTCGCCGAACTCCTCCAACTCGGCTCGCTGGACGAGCACATGCTGGTGCTGCTCGGCGGGCTGGTGCGCGCCAAGTTCAACGTGATCGTCTCCGGCGCCACCGGCTCGGGCAAGACCACGCTGCTCAACGCGCTGTCCGGGCTGATCCCGGACGGCGAGCGCATCATCACCGTCGAGGACGCCGCCGAACTGCAGCTCCAGCAGGACCACGTGATCCGGCTGGAGAGCCGGCCGCCCAACGTCGAGGGCAAGGGCCAGATCACCATCCGCGACCTGGTCCGCAACTCGCTGCGCATGCGCCCCGACCGGATCATCGTCGGCGAGGTGCGCGGCGGCGAGACGCTGGACATGCTGCAGGCGATGTCCACCGGACACGACGGCTCGCTGGCCACCGTGCACGCCAACTCGGCCGAGGACGCGGTGATGCGGCTGCAGACCCTGGCGTCGATGAGCGAGGTCAAGGTGCCCTTCGAGGCGCTGCGCGACCAGATCAACAGCGCGGTCGACGTGCTGGTCCAGCTCACCCGCAGCGCCGACGGCACCCGGCGGATCACCGAGATCGCGCTGCTGTCCTCCCGCGGCCGGGAGGACTTCCAACTCGCCCGGGTCGGCGCCTTCCAGGCCGGACCGCTCGGCGCCGACCGGATCACCCGCGGCTTCTTCCAGCACTTCCCGCTGCCCCGCCGGATCGCCGACCGCCTCCACCTGGCCGGCGAACCGGTGCCGCCCGCCTTCGGGGTGGCCACGTCCGACGATCAACTCGCCCTGCGAAAGGCCGAATAGCGATGGAGACGTCTTCCTGGGTGGCGCTCGGCGCGACACTCGGCGCCGGCGTACTGGCGGTGCTCGGGGTGCGCGCCTGGTCCGCCGGGACCGCGCAGCGCCAGGCGCTGGTGGACCGGCTGACCGCCGGCGGGGTCCACCAGCGCCCGGGACGCCGGGAGCGCTTCTCCCGGCTCGACGTCACCGTGCGCCGCACCCGGTACGGCCGCAGGCTCGACAACCGGCTGGCCGCCACCGGACTCGACCTGTCCCCGGGCGAGTTCACCTTCTACCTGGCGGTCGCGGTCGGCGGGCTGTGGCTGGTGGCCGGCACGCTGCTGGCGCCGTTCTTCGGCCCGATCGCCGGCGCGGTGGCCGCCTGGTCGGCGTACGCGTTCCTCAACTGGCGGCGGCAGAAGCGCATCGAGCGCTTCATCGGCCAACTGCCCGAACTGGCACGGCTGCTGGCCAACAGCGCCTCGGCCGGGCTCGCGCTGCGCACCTCCATCGGACTGGCCGCCGACGAGCTCGACGCCCCGGCCGGCGAGGAGTTGACCAAGGTGGCCGACGCGCTGGCGGTCGGCCACCCGCTGGAGGACGCGCTCGGCGAACTCAAGGACCGCCTGCCGTCGCGGGAGTTGGCGGTGCTCGTCACCACGCTGGTGCTCTCCAGCCGGGCCGGCGGCACGCTGGTCGAGTCGCTGCGCAACCTCACCGAGACGCTGGAGGAGCGCAAGGAGACCCGCCGCGAGGTGCGCACCACGCTCTCCCAGGTCACCATCACCGCCTACACCGTGCCGGCGATCGGCATCGGCGCGCTGCTGCTGCTCAACCGGATGGCCCCCGGCTCGCTCGCCGCCATGACCGGGTCGTTGCTCGGCCAGGCCGCCGTGGTGGTCTCCTTCGTGCTCTACGGCATCGGCTTCCTGCTGATCCGGCGGATGGCGAGGATCGATGTCTGACGTGGTGCGCGGCACCGGAGAGGCGGAGGCGTGATGGGACTGCTGCTCGCGCTCGCGGCGGCGCTGTCGGTGGTGGGGATCTGCTACGGCGTCGCGCTCTACCGCCGGGAGGTCAAGCTCCCCGACGACCTGGCGCTCGCCCTGGAGGTCGGCGCCACCCGGACCACGGCGGTCGGCTCCGCGGTCGACCGGCTCGGCATGCGCTACGCGCCCCTCGTGCTGCGGCTGATGGGCCCCGACCGGGTGAACCGGCTGCGCCGCCGGCTGGACCTGGCCGGCAACCCCGGCGGCCTGACCGTGGACCGCTACGCCGCGCGCCGGGCGGTCTACGGCGCGCTCGGCCTGTTCGGCGTGCTGGTGACGCTGGCCAGGGGCAGGTGGGTGCTCGCCCTGCTGCTGCTGGCGTTCGCCGTGTGGTGGACCGACGTCGGCATCTGGCTCGCGGTGCGGCAGCGCCGCTCGGAGATCGAACGCACCCTCGCCGACTTCCTCGACGTCCTCGCGGTCGTGGTCAGCGCCGGCCTGGGGTTCCGGCAGGCGCTGGAACGCGTCGCCGACAGCCACCAGGGCCCGTGGGCCGACGAGATCCGCATCACGCTGCGCCAGATGGACGTCGGGGTCAGCCGCCGGCAGGCGTTCGACGAGCTGCGGCGGCGCAACGACTCCGAGCAGGTCGCCCAGTTCACCTCCACGCTGCAGCAGGGCGAGGAACTCGGCGCCCCGATCGCGGACACGTTGATCCAGATCGCCAAGGACATGCGCCGGGCCGACGCGCAGAACGCCCGCCGCCGCGCCTCCCGCGCGGTCCCGAAGTCCACGCTGGTGATCACCACGTTCATGGTCCCGGCCACGATGATCCTGCTCATCGCCGGGTTCTTCCTGGGCAACGACGTGAGTGTGGGTCAGGTGCTGGGCCGGTGAATTTGCATGTGCAACTTTGACTTCGCAATCGCAACCGGATATGGGAGAGTGGGGAGCGGGACTCCCGGGCGGGGCAACGAGGCGAGGGGGTGGGTGAGTTGACCGCGCGCGCAGCGGAGCCGACTGCGTTCCGCAGGCGAAAAATCACTCCCTGGGACCATATTCGCGCCCCGAGACCCTCGAAGAGCGACCCCCTCCCCGTCTACGCTTTTGGCGTCGCCCGTGCCAGGGCCGCGGAACGACCGCGAGACACCGGCGACGACGAAGGGACCGAGTGCCCGGCCCGGCATCGTCCGGTCCCCGCCGCGGCACACACCGTAGGAGGGGTTCACCGTGTCGAAGAACATCGCACTCAAGGCCGTGACAGCCGCCCAACTGCGCCTCGGCGGCTGGCGGAACACCGCCGCCGCCCGGATCGCCTCCCGCGCGGACGACGGCCAGACCTCGGTGGAGTACCTGGGGATCATCGCGGTCGTGGCGGCGATCGTGGTGGTGATCATCGGCACCAACCTGGGCAACGTCATCTACAGCGCGATCCTCACCCAGGTCGCCAAGGTCGCCAAGTAGGCATGTCCCGTCGCGCACTTCACCGGCGCGATGACCGGGGACAGGCCCTGCCCGTCTACATCACGGTGATCGGCGCGCTGCTCTTCCTCGCCTTCGCCTACTTCGCCGTCGGCCAGGCCGCCGCCACCAGGAACGGCGCCCAGACCGCCGCGGACTCGGCCGCGCTGGCCGCCACGCAGGACCGCGCCACCCAGTTGCGCACCGCGCTGCTGCAGGTGTTCGGGTCCCCGCACCCGGGCGGCGTGGGCCAGTTGCTGAACGGCGTCTTCCCCGGGCTGGTCGACTCCTGTGGAAAAGCCGCCCGGTTCGCCCAGGACAACCGGGCGCGCACCACCGCCTGCGACCCGGTGCCCGGCGGCTACCACGTGCGGGTCGTCACCGACTACACGGTGGGCAGGTCCGTGCTGCCCGGGACCCAGGACAGGCGGGCGCGGGCCGACGCCACGGCCGTGATGACGCCGCGCTGCCAGTGGCAGCCGAACCCGTCCGCCCCGCCGGCCGGCCCGAGCGCGAGCCCCACGACCGGACCCGCCCCGAGTCCCAGTCCGAGCGCCGCCTCTCCCGGAACACTCCAGTGCGACGGCACCAGTTGGATCGTTGATCCGTCGAATCTCAGTGGCTTCCCCCCGGTGGCGGACCTGTTCTCCGTCCACCTGACCAGTTGAGCAGCGAAGGAACGGCATGAAGAGCACCCGGCACACGCAACGCACCGTCAGGGGCCTGGCCGCTCTCGCGCTGGCGGCCGCCCTCGGACTCACCGTGTCGGCGTGCGGCAGCGACCACGCCGACCACACCGACGGCGCGGCCAGGTCGGGCTCCAGCGCGCCGGGTTCGACGCCGGCCACCTCGGCCGGCAGCCCGTCCGGCGGGCAGCGGACGTCCGGCGCACCGCTCGCCACCCTCAGGGGCCCGGACGGCATCGTCATCACCCTCACCTCCGCGGTCCGCTCGGCCGGCGGGTTCGTCACCGTCAACGGCACGGTGAGCAACACCGGTTCGCAGCCCTTCACCCAGGCCGAGGCGTGGCGCGGCAACGAGGAGGCGCTGGTCAAGAACGGCGGATCGCTGGCCGGCGCCACCCTGGTGGACCCGGCCGGCAAGAAGCGCTACTACGTCCTGCGCGACACCGACGGCCGCTGCCTGTGCACCACCGGGCTCGACATCATCCGGGCCGGCGCGACGCTGCCGGTCTACGCGCAGTTCCCGGCGCCGCCGGCCACCGTCACCCAGGTGGACTTCGACCTGCCCACCCTGCCGACCGCGTCGATCGTCATCTCCCAGTGAGGCCCGCGATGACCCCGCAGACCCCGGCGCAGACCCCGGCCGCGCCCGGCGGCCCGCGCCGCCGCGCCCGGCTCGCCGCGGTCGCCTCCGTCGTGCTGCTGGCCGCCGGCGGCCTCGTCGTCCCGGCCGACGCCGACAGCACCCCGCCGCCCGACGCGCCGCTGCCGTCCGCCCCGGCGTCCGCGCCGGTGCACGTCGACCCGCACGCGGCCGGGCTGCGGCTCGCGCCGGGCGCCACGCTCGCCGCGCCCAAGGTGCTCGACATCGTCACCGTCGTCGAGGACTCCAGCGGCGACGAGCGCCGCTCCGACACCACCGCGGCCGTCACCTTCGACCTGCAGTCCGAGGTGCTGTTCAAGAAGAACAGCGCCGCGCTGAGCGCCGACTCCAGCTCCCGCATCGAGTCCATCGCCGACGAGATCATCAGCCAGAACGCCAAGGTGGTGCGGGTCTTCGGCTTCACCGACAACCTCGGCACCCACGCGCACGGCGTCGTGCTGTCCAAGCAGCGCGCCGAAGCGGTCTACACCGCCCTCGCCAGGGACCTGCCCGACGACGGCACCATCCAGTTCCAGGTCCGCGGCTACGCCGAGCAGTACCCGATCGCCGACAACTCCACCGAGGCCGGCCGCCGGCAGAACCGCCGGGTGGAGATCACCTTCCCCAAGAGCTGAACGAGCCGCCCGCGCGGCGCCCGCCGCCCTCAGGCCGGGTCGATCTCCACCACCGTGCCCTTGCGCAGCCCCCAGCGGGCCATCGCGCCGGCCGACGCCTCCAGCACCCGGCGCGAGCGCGGCCGCGGCAGGCCGAGGCGGCCCGGACGCATGGTGCGCACCGCCAGCACCCGCGACCGGCGGTCCAGGTAGGCCACGTCGATCGCGAACCGCATCCGGAAGGTGTGCACCCCGCTGGCCGGCGTCAGCAGCATCGCGCCGTCGATCCCGTCCCGCCCGAGCAGCCCGACGGTCCGGGCCCGGCGGGAGGCGGCGATCTCCAGCCGCACCCGCTCGGGCCGCCCGTTCTCGTCCGCCCACCGCAGCGTGCCGTGGCCGTCCTTCCAGCGCCTGCCCATCGCTCCCCCCGCCTCCCGCTCCCCACGCGCGCCGCCGGTCGGCCGGGCGCGCTGCGTCATCCAGGTGATTGTCCGCCGCCACGCCGCGGAACGCCCTGCCGCGCGGGGTCTGTTTCCGGCCACTCCCGCTAGGGTGGAACTCCCCCCCTCGGGCCGATCCGCATCCCACCCCGCGGATCGGCCCGTTCCTCTTCTTCTCCGGTCTCTCGGCTTCCCCGGCTCTCCGGTTCTCTGGCTGCCCGCTCAGCGGATCGCCGCCGCCAGCGGCCGGTAGCCGAAGCCGACGGCCCGGTAGCCGCGCACCGCCGCGGTGTTCGCGTCGTCCACGATCAACGCGGCCCGCCCGTGCCGGGCCACCGCCTCGGCCGCCACGAACCCGCACACCCGCCGGCCCAGCCCGCGGCCCCGCCACCCCGGATCCACCGCGACCCCGGCGACGAACCCCACCCCGGGCGCCGACCAGGCCAGCGCCGCCACCGCGCGCAGCGCCCCGGCCGCGTCGTGCCAGCCGGCCCACCGCACGTCGTCCGGGTGGCGCGCGCGGGCGGAGGAGGAGGGGAAGCCGGCGTCCAGCAGCGCGTCCACCCGCGCCGCGCACTCCGGCGCCAGCCACCGCACCGCGCCCCCGGCCGCGCCTGCCGCCACCGCCTCCGGCACCGCGCGGCACTCCATCCAGCCGAAATCGGCCACCGCCCGCCGCCCGGCGATCCCGCGCGCGACGTGCCGGATCACCTCCCGCTCGCCCAGCGGCCGGTAGCCGGCGCCCACCGCGTCGAGCACCTCGCGCACCAGGGCCGTGGTGGGCCCGCCCACCGGTCCGCGCACCGCGATCCGGTCCCGCCCGGACAGCCCCGGCGCCGCCACCGCGACCGCCCGCGACCGCACGTCCCGGAACACCCGCACCCCGGGCGGCCGGTCCCGCAGCGCCCACCGGCACAGCGTGTCGGGCGCGCAGAGCGCCGCCGCCTCCTCGGGGTCGAGGACCTCCCGCATCCGCCCCGCACCTCCCCGTCCGCCCGGCCGGCCGATAGCGTCGGCCCGTGCATCCCATCGTGCTCGCGCTGTCCACCGCCTGGGGCCTGGCCGCCGGCGCCGCGGTCGCCCGCGCGCCCTGGCAGGCGTGGATCGGTCCGTCCCCCGAGGACGCCGTCGACGACCCGGCCGCCGGGAGGGTCGCAGGCGGCGCGCCGGCCGCGGGGCCGGGCCGGTCGCGCTGGTGGCTGCCGCCCCTCGGCGCGGCGGTGTGCGCCGCGCTGGCCCGGCTCACCGGCGACCACCCGGAGTTGGCGGTCTGGCTGCTGCTGGTGCCGGTGGGGCTGCTGCTGGCCCGGATCGACCTGGCGGTGCGGCGGCTGCCGGACGTGCTCACCGTGCCGGCCGCGGCGGGCGCCGCCGTGCTGCTGGGGGCGGCCGCGCTGTCGCCCGCGCACCAGGGGTCGTGGCCGCGGGCGCTGCTGGGGGCGGTGGCGCTGCTCGCCGCCTACTTCGTGCTGATGCTCGTCAACCCGGCGGGCATGGGCTTCGGCGACGTGAAGCTGGCGCCCACCCTGGGCCTGGTGCTCGGCTGGTACGGCTGGCGGTTCGTCTTCTACGGGACGTTCCTGGCCTTCGCGCTCGGCGCGCTGGTCTCCGTGGCGCTGCTGGCCACCCGCCGGGCGACCCGCAAGACCGCGCTGCCGTTCGGCCCGTTCATGCTGCTGGGCGCGCTAGGCGGGCTGCTGCTGGCCGGGATGTGACGGCGCCGGCCGGGAGGACCGGCCGGCGCCGTGCGGTCAGGCGTCGCTGCTGGTCGACCAGAGGTTGACGCTGGCCTCCTCGGCGTACGGCTCGATCTCGGCCAGTTCGGCGTCGGTCAGCGGTCCGGCCGCCAACGCGCCGACGTTCGCCTCCAGTTGGGCGACGCTGGAGGCGCCGATCAGCGCGGAGGTGACCCGCTCGTCGCGCAGCACCCAGGACAGGGCGAGTTGGGCCAGCGACTGGCCGCGGTTGGCGGCGATGTCGTTCAACGCGCGTAGCCGGCCCAGGAGTTCGTCGGTGAGCAGGTCGGGGTCGAGCGACTTGCCCTGGCTGGCGCGGGAGCCGGCCGGGATGCCGTCGAGGTACCTGTCCGTCAGCAGCCCCTGGGCGAGCGGTGCGAAGGCGATGCAGCCCATGCCCTCCCGCTCCAGCGTGTCGAGCAGCCCGTCGCGCTCGATCCACCGGTTCAGCAGCGAGTAGGAGGGCTGGTGGATGAGGGCCGGCACGCCCATCTCGCGCAGCAGCCGGGCGGCCTCGGCGGTGCGCTCGGCGTTGTAGGAGGAGACGCCGACGTAGAGCGCCTTGCCCTGCCGCACCGCGGACGCCAGCGCGCCCATGGTCTCCTCCAGCGGGGTCTGCGGGTCGAAGCGGTGCGAGTAGAAGATGTCGACGTAGTCCAGGCCCATGCGGCTCAGCGACTGGTCGAGGCTGGCAGTCAGGTACTTGCGCGACCCCCACTCGCCGTACGGTCCCGGCCACATGTCGTAGCCCGCCTTGGTGGAGATCACCAACTCGTCGCGGTACGGCCGGAAGTCCTGCGCCAGCAGCGTGCCGAAGTTGGACTCCGCCGAGCCGTAGGGCGGGCCGTAGTTGTTGGCCAGGTCGAAGTGGGTCACCCCGAGGTCGAAGGCCCGGCGCAGGATGGCGCGTTGCGAGTCCAGCGTGCGGTCGTGGCCGAAGTTGTGCCACAGGCCGAGCGAGACGGCGGGCAGCTTCAGGCCGCTTCGCCCGGTGCGGCGGTAGGTCATCGTGTCGTAGCGGTCGTCGTCGGCGCGGTAGAGGGGCGTCACGTTCATACCGCCTGCCTATCACGCCTGCCTGGGCCGTTACGGTCCCGAGACCCGGGTCGTGGCGATGCGGCGCGCCGCAGTAAAGTGGCGGAGGGGTTCGTTTTCCGAGGGGCTGGAAATACGCATGAAGCTGCGCGACCTGGTTTATCGGCTCTACGCACGCAGGGTGGAGTCGCGCCTGGACGCAGCACAGGGACCCAAGCACATCGGCGTCATCCTGGACGGCAACCGGCGCTGGGCGAAGGCGGCCGGCGGGACGACGGAGGAGGGCCACCGGGCCGGGGCCGACAAGATCGCGGAGATGCTCGGCTGGTGCGAGGAGACCGGGGTCGAGGTGGTCACCCTGTGGCTGCTGTCCACCGACAACCTGAACCGCCCCGCCGAGGAGCTCAACCCGCTGCTCGGGATCATCGAGGGCGCGGTCACCGGACTGGCCGAGACCGGCCGCTGGCGAGTCCACCACGTCGGGGCGCTCGACCTGCTCCCGTCGCGCACCCAGCAGGTCCTCAAGGAGGCCGAACAGGCCACCGACACCATCGACGGCCTCCTGGTGAACGTGGCCGTCTGCTACGGCGGCCGGCAGGAGATCGCGGACGCGGTCCGCTCCCTGCTGCTGGACCACGCCTCGCGCGGCACCTCTTTGGAGGACATCGCCGAGGTCCTGGACATCGACCACATCGCCGAGCACCTCTACACCCGCGGGCAGCCCGATCCCGAGCTGATCATCCGCACCTCCGGTGAGCAGCGGCTGTCCGGATTCATGCTCTGGCAATCGGCCCACTCGGAGTACTACTTCTGCGAGGTCTTCTGGCCCGCGTTCCGCAAGGTGGACTTCCTGCGCGCGCTGCGCGACTATGCCGCGCGCCACCGCCGTTACGGAAGCTGACCCGCCGGCCGGTTCCGCCCTGACGGCCCGTGTGCCGGGTGGCGTGATTCCGCTCACGTAGTCGTGGCCATACCTTTACGCGTCGCCGCCGCCCGATTTACCGTCATTTGGCGCAGTGGGTCCTTGCGTTTCGCCGCTCGCCCCCGGTGGACTACCCGGCCGCATATGCAGGCAGCAACGCGGGAATACCCACTGCAGGCCGACACCCGGGCCACGGGTGTCGGAAGCCAGCGGGAGGCACCGTGCCACTCCGCCCGGGAGGCCCATTGCACACGGACGTGCTGTCATCGGATTGCGTGGCCCGCGTCGAGCCGGAGGGCCGCGGTCCGGCCCGCCCCGGGTCCGGGCGCCGGCCCTGTACCGCGCCACGAGCGCGAAACCTGCGACGCAGTCGCACCCCGACACCTCTCCCGAGGGGGTTCGTCCACCAGTGGTGACCAGCAAGAACCGCCGGGAGCACGACCGGCGCACCTACGTCCTCGACACCAGCGTGTTGCTCGCCGACCCCAACGCCGTCACCCGATTCGACGAGCACGAGGTCGTGCTCCCGGTCGTCGTGGTGACCGAGCTGGAGGCCAAGCGCCACCATCCCGAGTTGGGCTACTTCGCCCGCCAGGCGCTGCGGCTGCTCGACGAGTACCGGATCAGATACGGGAGGCTGGACGCGCCCATTCCGATCGGTGACATCGGCGGCTCGCTGCGGGTCGAGCTGAACCACACGGATCCGGGGGTGCTGCCCGCCGGGTTCCGGCTGGGCGACAACGACTCGCGGATCCTCGCGGTGGCCCGCAACCTGCAGGCCGAGGGGTACGACGTCACGGTCGTCTCCAAGGACCTGCCGCTGCGGATCAAGGCGTCCTCGGTCGGCCTGCTGGCCGAGGAGTACCGCGCCGAGCTGGCGATCACCTCCGGCTGGACCGGGATGCAGGACCTCCAGGTCAGCGCCGCCGAGGTGGACACGCTCTTCGCCGACGAGGTCGCCGACGTGCTCGGTGCCGAGGAACTGCCGGTGCACACCGGGCTGGTGCTGCAGTCCGAGCGGGGCAAGGCGCTCGGCCGGGTGACCGAGGACGGCCGGGTCCGGCTGGTGCGCGGCGACCGGGAGGCGTTCGGGCTGCACGGCCGCAGCGCGGAGCAGCGGATCGCGCTCGACCTGCTGCTCGATCCGGAGGTCGGCATCGTCTCGCTGGGCGGCCGGGCCGGCACCGGCAAGTCGGCGCTGGCGCTGTGCGCGGGCCTGGAGGCGGTGCTGGAGCGCCGGCAACACCGCAAGGTGATGGTCTTCCGGCCGCTGTACGCGGTCGGCGGGCAGGAGCTGGGCTATCTGCCGGGCAACGAGTCGGAGAAGATGAGCCCGTGGGCCCAGGCGGTCTTCGACACGCTCTCCGCCGTCACCTCGGCGGACGTCATCGAGGAGGTCGTCGAGCGCGGCATGCTGGAGGTGCTGCCGCTCACCCACATCCGCGGCCGGTCGCTGCACGACGCGTTCGTGATCGTGGACGAGGCGCAATCCCTGGAGCGAAACGTTTTGTTGACCGTGCTGTCCCGGATCGGGGCCGGATCCCGGGTCGTCCTGACCCATGACGTGGCGCAGCGTGACAACCTGCGGGTCGGCCGGTACGACGGCGTGGTCGCGGTGGTCGAGAAGTTGAAGGGCCATCCGCTCTTCGCCCACGTGACCCTCACCCGCTCCGAGCGGTCGCCGATCGCCGCGCTGGTGACCGAGATGCTGGAGGACGTGCAGCCGTAGCGGCCCGCCGCGGGCGCCGTGCCGGGCCCAACGGTGGCCGTGCGTGAGGGAGTTGGCACAATGGGCTGCTGCACCCCGAAAAGGGGTGCAGCAGCCTAGCCGTGTCCGGGGTCGACACGCCGGGGTTTCCGAAAACCGGCGGCCTCAAACGCCATGTGACGTTCGCCACGCAACTGAGAATTGCCTTAGTGCGTCGCCGTCGGGCAGGGTGTGAGGCTGTCAGGCCCCGCTTACGGCACCCCCGCACCATCCAAGGCGCGGACAACAGAACTGAACAGCGTTACGCCGTAAGCCGCCCAGCACCACGCGGACCTCGCGCCAGTCGAGGATCGCACCGGGCCAGTACCTCCCGTGACCAGCCGGATCCGTCCGGGCCAAGGGGAGGTCAGCGTCAGGGGCACGATTGCGTCCGCGCGGTCACCACGCGGATGGTGCTGGAAGGAAAACGTGTGAGCCGGATCTCCGTCCGGGGTATCGCCGTAGCGTCGGCAACCGCGGTCACCACCGTTGGCGCCGTCGTCGGTGTCGCCTCAGGCAGCGAGCCGACCGCCGCAGCCGCTCAGCCTGTCGCTGACGCGGCGTCGCTGGACAACATCGCCGGTACCCAGCAGGCCAACGTCCAGGTTGCCTCGCTGACCGAGCAGGTCCAGACGCAGCAGGCGGCGGCGGACGCCCTTGCCAAGAAGGCGGCGCAAGAGGCCGCCCGCAAGAAGGCAGCCGCCGAAGCCGCCAAGAAGAAGGCCGAGGCCGAGGCGAAGGCCAAGGAGGCGGCGGCCAAGAAGCTCGCCGCCGAGGCCGCCAGCAGCGGCAACTACACGGTGGCCGCCGTGCAGGCGATGGCCCAGTCGATCGTCGGCAACAGCACCCAGTTCCAGTGCTTCTCGTGGATCGTCTCCCGGGAGAGCGGCTGGAACTACCGGGCGACCAACGCCTCCTCCGGTGCCTACGGCCTGGTCCAGGCGCTGCCGGGCTCCAAGATGGCCTCCGCCGGCGCCGACTGGCAGACCAACCCCGCCACCCAGATCAAGTGGGGCCTGAGCTACATGAACAGCCGGTACGGCAGCCCCTGCGGCGCCCAGCAGTTCTGGGAGGCCAACGGCTGGTACTGATCCCGCCGAGGATCGCCGCCCGCGCTTTCGTCCGACCGCCGAGGAACCCCTTCCGGAAATCCGGGTAGGGGTTCCTTCGTCGCGGTACCCCTCGACCAAGGTACGGTCGTCTTGGTCATGGGTTTACCGAATCGCGGGTTTACGGGGATGGGGCGGACATGTCGCAGAAGCGCCGATGGGGGAGCGGCCTCGCCGAGGCCGTGACCAAGGCCGCCGGCCGTATCGACGAGCGGCGGGCCGAGGCCGAGCAGAAGGAGCGGGAGCGGGAGGCCGCGCTGGCCCACGAGAGCCGGCGCCGGATACAGGCACACGAGGACTACGTGCCGCCACCGCCCAGCTACGCCCCGGCCGTGGCCGCCCCGCGCCAGCCGGTCACCGCGGTGCCGTGGGGCATCCGGGTGGCCGCCGAGGCCGCCTGGCGCTTCCTGATCCTGGCCGCCACCCTCTACGTGCTGATGCGGGTGATCAGCACGATCAAGCTGGTGGTGCTGGCCTTCGTCGCCGCGCTGCTGATCACCGCGCTGCTCCAGCCGATCGTCGCCCGCCTGCGGCGGGCCGGGCTGCCGCGCGGGCTGGCCACCGCGATCACCTTCATCGGCGGCTTCGTGCTGATGGGCCTGGTCGGCTGGTTCGTGGTCTGGCAGGTGATCGAGAACACCGACCAGCTCTCGGCGCAGCTCCAGGACGGCGTCGGGCAGCTCAAGCACTGGCTGCTGCACTCGCCGTTCCACGTCACCGAGCGGCAGATCGACCAGATCTCCAAGAACCTCCAGCACGCGATCGGCACCAACGCCGAGCAGATCACCTCGGCGGGCCTGCAGGGCGTCACGCTGATCCTGGAGGTCTTCACCAGCGTCTTCCTGGCGATGTTCTCCACGCTCTTCCTGCTCTACGACGGCCGCAACGTGTGGACCTGGTTCCTCAAGCTGGTCCCGAGGGAGGCGCGCGCCGGGGTGGCCGGCGCCGGCCCGATGGCGTGGCGCACCCTGACGCTCTACGTGCGCGGCACGGTGATGGTCGCCTTCATCGACGCGGTCTTCATCGGCACCGGGATCTACTTCCTCGGCGTGCCGATGGCCGTGCCGCTCGCGGTGCTGATCTTCCTCGGCGCGTTCATCCCGCTGGTGGGCGCGGTCGCCTCCGGCGCGGTGGCGATGATCGTCGCACTGGTCACCCAGGGACCGTTCACCATGCTGATGGTGCTGGCCGTGGTGCTCGCGGTGATGCAGATCGAGGGCCACGTCCTGCAGCCGTTCATCCTCGGCCGTGCGGTGCGGGTGCACCCGCTGGCCGTGGTGCTCTCGGTGGCGGCCGGTTCGCTGATCGCCGGGATCGGCGGCGCGGTGGTGGCCGTGCCGCTGGTCGCGGTGACCAACACCACGGTCGGCTTCCTGCGCTCCCACGCCCGGGAGGCCGTGCTGCGCCGCTCTCCCGGCCCGGTCGGCAGCACCGCGACCGAGACCGAGCCGTTCGCCGCCGAGGTGCCCCAGGACGCGGCCCAGGCGCCGCCCGCCCCGGCGCAGTGACAACGACCGCGGCGGCGGTGGGATCGTCGGACGATCCCACCGCCGCCGCGGTTCGTGCGCGGTGCCCGGGTCAGTCGCCCGCGAGCACCGCCTCGGCGTCCAGCGTGCGGCCGACCGCCTGGACGACCGCCGCGATCCTGACCGCCTCCTGCACCGTCTCGCGCGGCACGCCGGCCTTGCGCAGCACCTGCTCGTGCGAGTCGAGGCACTGGCCGCAGGCGTTGATCGCCGAGACCGCGAACGACCACAGCTCGAAGTCGGTCCGCTCCACGCCCGGGTCGCCCAGCACGTTCATCCGCAGCCCGGCGCGCAGCGTGCCGTACGCGGGGTCGGACAGCAGGTGCCGGGTGCGGTAGAAGACGTTGTTCATCGCCATCACCGCCGCGGCCGACTTCGCCGCGGTGTACGCCTGCGGGCTCAGCCGGGCCTTCGCCTCCGGCTCCAGCTCGCGCAGCGCGATCGGGCTGCCGGCCGCGACGGCCACCGCGAGCACGGTGCCCCACAGGGTCTGCTCGGGCAGCTCGGAGGTGCCGATCACCGAGCCGAGGTTCAGCTTCAGGTCCTTGGCGTACGGCGGCAGCGCGGACTTCAGCGCGTCGAGCGACATCTCACGCGCCCGCGAGCAGCGCGACCGGGTCGAGAGTCTGCTCGCCCTTGTTCCAGTTGCACGGGCACAGCTCGTCGGTCTGCAGCGCGTCCAGCACCCGCAGCACCTCCTTGGGGTTACGCCCCACCGACCCCGCGGTGACCATGGTGAACTGGATCTCGTCGTCCGGGTCCACCAGGAAGACCGCCCGCTGCGCGAAGCCGTCCGCGCCCTCCACCCCGCAGGCGCGCATCAGCTCGTGCCGGGGGTCGGCCAGCATCGGGAACGGCAGCTCGCGCAGATCCGGGTGCGCCCGCCGCCACGCGTGGTGCACGAACTCCGAGTCGCCGGACACCCCGAACACCCGCGCGTCCCGGTCGGCGAACTCCTCGTTCAGCCGGCCGAACGCGGCGATCTCGGTCGGGCAGACGAAGGTGAAGTCCTTCGGCCAGAAGAACACGACCTTCCAGACGCCGGCGTACTCCTGCGATCCGTACTCCCTGATCTCCAACTTGTCGTCGGAGGGACCCTCGACACCGAGGAGTCGCCAGGCGGGGAACTGGTTGCCGATCGTAAGCACTGTCTCGCTCCATCTTGCTCCGGGCTGATCGCCGTCACCCTCTCACGCCCCGAATGATCTGGAAAAATCGATGTTTGCGAACGGCGGCTCGCGGCACTTGGCGGGATTGCTAGATTGCCTGCCATGAACGACGCGAACGACGCCCTGATCGCCATCGCCCACTACCGCGTCAAGCCCGGCTGCGAGGACGACTTCCAGGACATCCTCGGGCGGCACACCGCCACCCTGCGCGCCCTCGATCTGATCACCGACCGCCCGGTCGAGATGTACGTCGGCGCGGAGCGGGGCGTCGAAGGGCCGCTCTACATCGAGATCTTCGAGTGGGCCGGCCTGGAAAGCGCCCGCGCCGCCCACACCCACCCCCGGATCAGCGTCATCTGGGAGGCCATGGCGGGCCTGTGCGAGGAGCGCGCCGGCCGCCCGATGTTCGAGTTCCCCAACGTCAAGCCGCTGCACCTCGACTGACCCCAGCCGCCGCCGACAACCCCCGGCGCCCCCGCGATCCCGACCCCCGCGACGCGGTCTCCGGTGCCCTGCCGCACACCGGACGCCGGCATCGCGACGCCGTCGTGCGGAGGGGTCAGGCCGACGTGTCCGTGCGTCGCAGGCCGAAGCGTTCGATGGCGTGCTCGGCGACCTCGGCCGGCGGCCGGTGGGTGTTGTCCACCCGTAGGTAGTCGTCCCGGCCGTCGTACTCTCCGGCCGAGTTGAGCCGGTACGCGGCGTCGGTTTCCCGCAGTCGGCGCCGGGCGGCCGGCAGGTCGCGCATGGACGGCTTCTCGGACAGCCGGAAGGCGCCCTCGTTGCGCCGCAGCCGCTCCTCCTGGCTCGCCTCCAGTTCGAGGAGGAGGACGCGGCCGCCGCGTTCGCGGAACGGTGCCGCGTACCTCTCCAGCTCCTCCTGGTCCCCGGGGTCGTCGAAGGCGCACACGTAGGTGAAGATCAGCCCCGGCAGGTCACTGGCCGCGGCCTCCTCCAACACGCGCCGGCGGAACTCGCCCACCAGCCGGCCGAACTGCGGACTGCCGTACTCGAAGACCCGCAGCACCGGCTCGATGGTCAGGTGGTTGTGGAACAACCGCAGGCCGGTGCGCCGGGCGATCTCGTGTCCCACCGCCATCTTCCCCACCGCGGGCGGTCCGATGATCCGCAGGAGGGCCGGAACGGCGGGGTCCGGGGCAGCGGTCATCGGGCAACCGTAGTGAGGCGGCCGGTCCGCGGGCCACCGGTTCGCGCCGCCGGCACCCTCGCGTGTCCCGGCCGCCGGCGGTCAGGAGCGCAGGCCGACGGCGAGCCGGCCGGAGAGGCCGCTGGGTCGTGCGTCAGTCGGTGTCGGCCGGGCGGGGCGGCCGGCCCCGGCGGGGGATCGGCCGGGCCCGGGACGGCATCCGGCCCGCGTCGCTCAGCGCGCGGCGCAGCAGGAACTCGATCTGCGCGTTGGCGCTGCGCAGCTCGTCCGAGGCCCACCGGCTGATGGCGTCGTGGACCGCGGGGTCGAGCCGCAGCAGCACCTTCTTGCGTTCGCGCTCGGGCTCGCCGTCCTTGTCCGGCGGCGGCTGGGAATCCGTCACTGGTACAGGCTGCCCGTGTTCAGTACCGGCTGCGCGGCCCGCTCGCCGCACAGCACCACGAGAAGGTTGCTGACCATGGCCGCCTTGCGTTCCTCGTCCAGCTCGACCAGGCCCTGTTCGGCGATCCGGTTGAGCGCGGATTCCACCATACCGACCGCGCCGTCCACGATGGTGGACCGCGCGGCCACGATCGCGCCGGCCTGCTGGCGCTGCAGCATCGCCGAGGCGATCTCCGGCGCGTAGGCGAGGTGGGTGAAGCGCGACTCGACGATCCGCACGCCGGCCGACTCCACCCGGGCGGAGATCTCCGCGGACAGCTGCTCGGTGATCACCTCGGCGTTCTCCCGCAGGCTCAACTCCTCGGCGCCGTGCCCGTCGTAGGCGTAGTGGGTCGCGATGTGGCGGACCGCGGTGTCGGTCTGGATGGAGACGAAGTCGACGAAGTCGTCCACCTCGAAGACCGCCTGCGCGGTGTCGGCCACCTGCCAGACCACCACGCAGGAGATCTCGATCGGGTTGCCGTAGGCGTCGTTGACCTTCAGCACCTCGGTCTCGTGGTTGCGCAGCCGGGTGGAGATCTGCCGGCGCGAGGTGAACGGGTTGACCCAGCGCAGCCCGTCCTGTCGGATGGTGCCCCGGTAGCGGCCGAAGAGCTGGACCACCTTGGCCTGGCCGGGCGCGACCTGGGTCAGCCCGCGCATCATGAGCACGTCGAGCAGCAGCACCGCGACGCCGGTGAGCACCAGCGCGGTCCCGCTGCCGGAGTCCGACCGGTCGCCGCCGGTCTTCAGCAGCACGATGGCGCCTATCAGCACCGGCAGCGCCGCCAGCAGGGCCGGCAGCCCGGTCGCGCCGGTGGCCCGGCGCTCGACGATGCGCGGCTTGGGCATCTCCGGCAGTTCGGGGGTCTCGGTGGCCTTCGCGGCCGGCTGGTCGGGCATGGCTGTCTCGATTCCGCGGCGCCGGGCGGGCGTCCGCTCGCTGCAGTGGGCTATATCAAAGTGATAGCACATTTTTTGGTTCCGGGGGTTGCCCGTGTGCCTTCTCACGCGTCTTGTACGGCCAATTCGTACGACTTTCGGCGAATAAGCCCAGCGGAGGGTGTTACGTTCGACGGCCGGTCGAGGTACGGACGGATTCCGGGCGCCAGGGGAGGCGAACCGTGGGAAACAGGGGCACGGCACACGCGGACGGCAAGCCGCGGCGCGGATGGACGCGCCGCCTCCTCGGCGGCGCGCTGCTGCTGCTCCTGCTCGGGATCGGCGCGTTCGTGGTGCTGTACTACTCGGTCGGCATCCCCGACCCGAACTCGCTCGCGCAGGCCCAGGCGAACGTCTACCGCACCGCGGACGGCAAGGTGATCGCCCGCACCGGGCAGATCAACCGGCAGAAGGTCCCGCTCAGCCAGATACCGCTGCCCGTCCAGCACGCCTTCGTGGCCGCCGAGAACAAGACCTTCTACACCGACCGCGGCGTGGACCTCAAGGGCATGCTGCGCGCCGCCTACAACACGCTGTCCGGCCACGGCGCCCAGGGCGGCTCCACGATCACCCAGCAGTACGTCAAGAACTACTACCTCGACCAGAACCAGACGGTCACCCGCAAGGCCAAGGAACTGATCATCTCCTTGAAGGTGGACCAGGAGGTCAGCAAGTCCCAGATCCTCGACGGCTACCTCAACACCGACTACTTCGGCCGCGGCGCCTACGGCATCGAGGCCGCCGCGCAGGCCTACTACGGCAAGGACGTCGGCAAGCTCACCGTCCGCGAGGGCGCCTACCTGGCCGCGCTGGTCCAGGCACCGAGCGAGTACGACATGTCCACCGCGGACGCCGAGGGCCGCAAGCTCGCGCTGGCCCGGTGGAACTACGTGCTCGACAACATGGTCAAGATGCACTGGCTCGACCCGGCCGTGCGGGCGAAGACCGCCTTCCAGCAGCCCGACAAGCCCACCGGGCCGCCCGGACTGTCCGGCGAGACCGGCTACTTCGTGGACCTGGCCAACCACGAGCTGGAGAGCCAGGACCACCTCAGCGACGCGCAACTGGCGGCCGGCGGCTGGACGATCACCCTGTCCATCGACCCGCGCCGCCAGCGCGACCTGATGAACGCCGTCCACAGCGAACTGGACAGCCACCTCGACCCCAAGGCCCGCCCGAAGGACCGCGACGCCCAGCTCGGCGCGGTCTCGGTGGACCCGCGCACCGGCCGGGTCGTCGCCCTCTACGGCGGCTCCGACTACACGCAGCACTACGTGCCCAACGACTCGCGCACCGACTACCAGGCCGCCTCCACCTTCAAGCCCGTCGAGTTCGCCTCGGCGCTGGAGAACCACTCCCAGACCCAGGCGGGCCTGCCGATCACCGCGAACACCGTCTACGACGGCGACAGCGGCCGCCCGGTGGTCGGCTCCCCGGTACCGTTCTCGCCGCCCAACGAGGACCACGTGAACTACGGGCGGATCACCGTGCAGAAGGCGATGGACGACTCGGTCAACGCGGTCTTCGCCCAGCTCGCGGTCGACGTCGGCCTGCCCAAGGTGGCCGACACCGCGGTCTCGCTCGGCATGCCGTCCGGCGCCCCGGGCCTGCGGGACGGGCCCTCGGTCGCCCTCGGCGCGGTCGGCGCCAGCCCGCTGAACATGTCCGGGATCTACGCGACCTTCGACAACCACGGCCGCCGGGTCACCCCGGCCATCGTGAAGTCCGCGGTGCGCGGCGGCACGCCACTGCGGCTGGCCGACCCGATCGGCCCGCAGGCCGTCAGCCGCGCCACCGCCGACGCGGTCACCTCGGTGCTGACCGGCGTGGTGGACTCCGGCACCGGCTCGGCCGCCCGGCAGGCCAGCCAGGTCGCGGGCAAGACCGGCACCTCGGACAACGACAAGTCGGCCTGGTTCACCGGCTACACCCCCGGCCTGGTCACCTCGGTCGGCCTGTTCGGCCAGGACTACCGGACCGGCCACCAGGTCGCGCTGACCGGCACCGGCGGCGTGGCCGGCGGCCGGGTCAACGGCGGCGGCTACCCGGCGCAGGTCTGGGGCGCCTACACCCGGGCCGCGCTGGCCGGCCAGGCGCCGCGCGACTTCCAGTTGCAGACCGACCAGGGCGTGGGCGTCAGCCCGCCCCCGCCGCCCACCCCCTCCGGGCCGCCGAGCACGCCGACCGCGCCGCCCACCGGCCCGTCCGGCCCGCCGCCGCCCACCGGCGTGCCCAGCCCGCCGCCGACCCCGACCGGGCCGCCCACCGGCAGCGGCCCGCCCACCCTGCCGGGCCCGCCCGGGCCCTCCGACCCGGTCTCGCCGGGCGGCACGGCGCTGCCCGGCGCCCGGCCCGGCGGCCGGTAGCGGACCCGGCGGCACGCGATGCAGCCCCGCGGCACGGAGGAGGTTCACGTGTCGCGGGGCTGCGGTCTGCGGGCGGCCGGGCGGTCAGGCGCCGTTGACGCAGTGGGCGATGCGGTCGCCGACCTGCTTGTCGATGTTGCGCCAGTACTGCAGCGCGCGGTCCAGCACCGGGCGGCTCACGCCCTGCTTGAGGTGCCCGGCGACGTTGGAGACCAGCCGGGTGCGGGCCTCGTCGTCCAGCACGTGGCGGACCATGGTGCCCGGCTGCCCGAAATCGTCGTCCTCGCGGTGCAGCTCGTACGCCTCGCGCACCATCTCGCCCGCGGCGTGCCAGCCCGCGATGTCGCCGTACGCGCCCGGGTCAGCGGCCGGACCGCCGTAGGAGTTGGGGGCGTACGGCGCGCCGACCCGGTTCGGCTCGTAGCGCATCGGGCCGTCCTTGGCGTAGGAGCGCACCGGCACCCGCGGGCGGTTCGGCGGCAGCTGCGCGTAGTTGGGGCCGATGCGGTAGCGGTGGGTGTCGGGGTAGGAGAACAGCCGGCCGAGCAGCATCTTGTCGGGGGAGGGGCCGATGCCGGGCACCATGTTCGCCGGCTCGAAGGCGGCCTGCTCGATGTGGACGAAGTAGTCCTCGGGGTTGCGGTCCAGCGTCATCCGGCCGACCTCCACCAGCGGGTAGTCGCCGTGCGGCCACACCTTGGTCAGGTCGAACGGGTTGAAGCGGTAGCCGGGCGCGTCCTCGAACGGCATGACCTGCACGTAGAGCGTCCAGGACGGGTGGTCGCCGCGTTCGATGGACTGCCACAGATCCTGCCGGTGGGCGTCGCCGTCGGTCCCCGCCATCCGGTCGGCATCCTCCTGGGTGAGGAAGTCGATGCCCTGGTCGGTCTTGAAGTGGTACTTGATCCAGGACCTGCGGCCGGCCGCGTTGATCCACAGGTAGGTGTGCGAGCCGTAGCCGTTCATGTGCCGGTACGACTTGGGGATGCCGCGGTCGCCCATCAGCCAGGTGACCTGGTGGGCCGACTCCGGCGAGAGGGTCCAGAAGTCCCACTGCATGTCGTGGTCGCGCAGGCCGTTGTCCGGGCGGCGCTTCTGCGAGCGGATGAAGTCCTGGAACTTGATGGTGTCGCGGACGAAGAAGACCGGGGTGTTGTTGCCCACCAGGTCGTAGTTGCCGTGCTCGGTGTAGAACTTCAGCGCGAACCCGCGCGGATCGCGCCAGGTGTCCGGGCTGCCCTGCTCGCCGGCGACGGTGGAGAAGCGGGCCAGCATCTCGGTGCGCCGGCCGGGCTGGAAGAGGTCCGCCCGGGTCAGCTCGCTGACGTCGTGGGTGACCTCGAAGATCCCGTACGCCCCGCTGCCCTTGGCGTGCACCACCCGCTCCGGCACCCGCTCGCGGTTGAACTGGGCCATCTTCTCGATCAGGTAGTGGTCCTGGAGAAGGATCGGGCCGTCCCGGCCGACGGTGAGCGAGTGCTCGTCGCTCTCGACCGGGATTCCCGCGTTGTTCGTCGTCTGGGGGGTGCTCATCGCGCGTGCTCCCGGGGGTGGGTTCGGGCCGCCGAGTCCCCCCAGCGGTCAGCCGCCGAGCCGACATATCAGCGGTAATCGGACGCCGTCCGACCCTAACCCGCCCCCTGCCCGTCGCCGCGCATTTCGGGCACTACGGCAGCGGCAGTTCGAACCAGACCACCTTTCCGGCGCTCAACCGGGTCGCCCCCCAGCGCTGGGCCAGCCGGTGCACCAGGAACAGCCCGCGGCCGTTCTCGTCCTGGATCCCGGCGTGCCGCATCCGGGGCAGTTGCGGCGCGTCGTCGCCGACCTCGCAGCGCAGCACGTCGGTGCGCAGCAGCCGCAGCGTGATCGGCCGGCCCGCGTAGCGCACCGCGTTCGTCACGATCTCGCTGACCAGCAGCTCGACCGAGTCCCACAGCTCCTCCAGGCCCCAGCGGTCCAGGGCCCGGCGCACCAGCCGCCTGGCCCGCCCGGCGGTCTGCGGATGCGGGTCGAGGAACCAGTAGGCGACGTCGCCCGGCGCGATCCCGTCGAACCGGGCGGCCAGCAGCGCGATGTCGTCGTCGCGGTCACCGGGGCCCAGGATGTCCAGCACCTCGTCGCACAACGGCTCCAGCGGCGGCGGGCAGACGATCGAGCCGACCACGCCGAGCCGGTCGCGCAGCGCGTCGATGCCGGACCACACGTCCCGGGTGCGCGACTCGACCAGCCCGTCGGTGTACAGCAGCAGCGTCGCGCCGGCCGGCGCGGGCAGCTCCACCGAGTCGAACGGCACGCCGCCCACCCCGATCGGGGCGCCCTCCGGCACCCGCAGCACCTCGGTGCGGCCGTCGCCGTGCAGCATCACGGGCGGCGGATGGCCCGCGTTGGCCACCACCAGGCGGTGCGCGATCGGGTCGTAGACCGCGTAGACGCAGGTCGCCATCCGGTCGTGGCCGAGCCGCTGGGCCTGCTCGTCGAGGTGGTAGAGCACCTCCTGCGGCGGCAGGTCGAGCCCGGCCAGCGTCTGCACGGTGGTGCGCAGCTGGCCCATGATCGCCGCCGACTGCATGGAGTGGCCCATCACGTCGCCGACCACCAGCGCGACCCGGCTGCCGGGCAGCGGGATCGCGTCGTACCAGTCGCCGCCGACCCGGGCGGTCTCGGCGGCCGGCAGGTACCGGCTGGACAGCCGCACGCCGGTGGGCTGCGGCAGCGAGTCGGGCAGCATCGCGCGCTGCAACTGGTCGGCGATGTACGCCTCGCGGCCGTAGAGCACCGCCTTGTCCACGCCGAGCGCGGTGTGGGTGGCCAGCTGGTTGGCCACCGGCAGGTCGTCGTTCTCGAACGCCGGCCGGTCGGTGCGCCGCAGCATCACCGCCGCGCCGATCACCCGGCGCCGCCCGCGCAGCGGCACCAGGATCGCCCGCCGCCCGCCGGGCATCTCGCAGTCCACCAGCTCGGCCAGCGCCTCGGCGGCCAGCGGGAGGTCGGCGAAGAGCGGCCGCACCCCGCGCAGCACCTCGGCCAGCGGGCCGTCGGGGCGCACCCGGGTGGTCTCGGCGGCGCCGCTGACCTCCGGGGCGAGCACCAGCGGCAGCCGGGTCGCGGCGCCCGGCCCGTCCGGCAGCGGCGTGTCGGTCAGCTCCTCGGCCGTGCGGTCGGTCCGGCGCAGCCGCAGCACCAGCGGTTCCACCGGGCGCTCGTCGCCGACCGGCAGCGGGTCGCGCAGGTAGACCAGGATCGCGTCGGCGAAGGTCGGCACCACCGAGCGGCACAGGCCGAGCACGATCTCGTCCAGGTCGAGGCCGCGGGCGATCCGCCGGGTCGCGGCGCCCACGTAGCGCAGCCGGGAGCTCTCGGTCTCCGGCGCGCCGGCGTGCGCCCCGGAGCGTCTGGCGTTGGCGGCCGGGCGCGGGCCGGACGAGGCGGCATCCGCACCGCCGCCCTTCCCCTTGCGCTGCTTGGTCCTGGCCGCGGCCTCCGGCACCGCCACCCGGTAGCCGCCCCGTGGATCGGGCACGCCGGTGTCGGCGCCCGTCCCGGACTCGTGCGGGCGCGCGCCGGAATCGCTCGGGGCGCTTATCTCCTCGGCCGCCCGCCTTGGGGCGCGGTGCTCCGTCACGCTAGGGGTTCCATCCGTATCCGTCCGTACGCCGCGGCTGCCCGCGCGATCGGTCAGGTGAGCCGTCGGCAGTGCAGGTAGAGCTGCTCCTCCGGCGGTACTTGGGTACTCGCCGGCGCGTACGCGTGACCGGACTCCTCCACCACGTCGAAGCCGGCGTCCATCACGATCAGGCGCAACTCGTCCCGCAGGTATCCCGATACCCGGATCATCCTGCCGAGGAACGGGATCGCGTAGTCGTCCAGATCGGCCTCCACCATTCCCAGTGCCAACAACCCACCGGGGACGAGGAGTTCCGCCACCATGCGCAGGGTGTGCGGGATCTCCCGGCGCGGCAGCATCAGCAGCGAGAAGAACGCCATGACGCCGTCGTAGCTTCCCGCGCCGCCCGCTGACGCCTCGCCGGGACCGCCCGGCCGCAGGTCGGCCAGGTCGAGCTGGTGGAAGGTGGCCTGCGGCACGTTGTCGCGCGCCAGCTCCACCATCACCCGGGAGTTGTCGACCCCGACCACGTGGTGTCCGGCGAGCGCCAGCTGTCTCGCGGACGGCAGGCCGGTGCCGCAGCCCAGGTCCAGCACCCGGGAGCCGGGCGCCAGCGACGCGGCCAGCCAGGCGCCGGCCGCCAACTGGCCGTCCTTGGTGGGGAACGCCTCGTCGTAACGGTCGCCGATCGCGTCGAAGGCCTCCGCCTGGCCGGTGCGGTCGTACACCATCTCGTCGTAACGGCTTGTTACTTCGGAACCCACGTGCTCCCTGACTTCCTGACCTGGCGTCAACTCATGTCGCTGAGTTGTATTTTCCCTCATGATGCCGATGTTGCGAAAGGCCGATCCTACGTACCAGGGGGAGGGTGGCATCAAGAGGTTGGCGTAATGAGTCGGTTCCAGTCGTCCGGAAGCGCCGGAACGGGCCAGCGCGGATCGGGCCGCCAGTCGGGCCAGCCGTCCCGGAACGGCGGCCCCCACGCCTCGACCACCGCGACCGCGCGGGCGCCGGCCGCCCGCACCCGCTCGGCCAGCCGGGCGTCCACCAGGCCGTCGATCTGCGCCTGGCCGAACTCGTCCTCGTCCCGCCAGGTCCACGCGCCGTCCGGGTCCACCGTGATGTCCAGGAAGTGGTCGACCGAGTCGACCCCGCCGGCCCAGCGCCGTCTGGGCTCCTCCAGGTTGACGTACCAGTTCTTGAACCGCCAGCCGGGTTCCCAGAACAGCCACACCGACCACGGATCGCCCGGCCGGGCCAGCTTGAGCACCCCGGTGCCCCACCAGCGCTCCACCCGGGTGGTGCGGGCCTTGCGGTACCGGGTGGCCAGCGGCTCGCGGTGCACCGCCGTGCCGTCCGCCAGCACCGGCTTGACGCACCGGGTGCCCGGCGCCATCCACACCGCGAGCAGGTCCGGGTCGTCGCGCACCACCGTGACCGGCCGGGCGATGTGCACCTCGTCCTGATACCGCTCACCGTTGCCCAGGTAGCGCCACAGCACCTGCGTCCCGGGCTTCCAGAACCCGTCGTCCGTCTCGTTCGTGGTGCGCGCGCTCGGCGATTCGGCTGTCATGCACGGATCCTACGGACGGACGGCGCGCCGGGCGGTGACGCGGCGGGGCACCGGCCCGTCACGGGTGCGTCATCCCCAGGACGTCGAGCGCCTCGTCCAACTGCTCCACCGTCAGCTTGCCGGACTCCACCAGGCCGCGTTCCAGTACCACCTCGCGGATCGTCCTGTCCTGCGCCAGCGCCTGCTTGGCCACCCGCGCCGCCTCCTCGTAGCCCAGGTAGCGGTTGAGCGGCGTGACGATCGACGCCGAGGACTGCGCGTACCGCAGCGCCCGCTCGGTGTTCGCGGTGATGCCGTCCACCGCGCGGTCCGCCAGCAGCCGGGCGACCGCGGCGAGCAGCCGCACCGAGCGCAGGATGTTGTCCGCCATGACCGGCAGCATCACGTTCAGCTCGAACGAGCCGGACGCGCCGGCCCAGGCGATCGCCGCGTCGTTGCCCACCACCTGCGCGCAGACCATCGCCACCGCCTCCGGGACCACCGGGTTGACCTTGCCCGGCATGATCGACGAGCCCGGCTGCAGGTCCGGCAGCGCGATCTCGGCCAGCCCGGCCCGCGGTCCGGAACCCATCCAGCGCAGGTCGTTGGCGATCTTGGTCAGCCCGACCGCGATCGTCCGCACCTGCCCGGAGGTCTCCACGATCGCGTCCCGCGCGCCCTGCGCCTCGAAGTGGTCGCGCGCCTCGGCCAGCGGCAGCCCGGTCGCCTGGGCCAGCTCGGGCGATCACCGCCGGCGCGAACCCGGGCGGGGTGTTGATCCCGGTGCCCACCGCCGTGCCGCCCAGCGGCAGCTCCGCGAGCCGCGGCAGCGAGGTGCGCAGCCGCTCCACGCCGTAGCGCATCTGCGCCGCGTAGCCGCCGAACTCCTGGCCGAGCGTGACCGGGGTGGCGTCCATCAGGTGCGTCCGGCCGGCCTTGACGACCTCGGCGAACTCGCGCGGACTTGCGCTCCAGCGCCGCCGCGAGGTGCTCCAGCGCCGGGACCAGGTCGCGCACCACGGCGGAGGCCGCCGCGATGTGGATCGCGGTCGGGAAGACGTCGTTGGAGGACTGGCTGGCGTTCACGTCGTCGTTGGGGTGGACCGGGCGGCCCAGCCGCTCGGCGGCCAGCGTGGCGATCACCTCGTTGGCGTTCATGTTCGACGAGGTGCCCGAGCCGGTCTGGAAGACGTCCACCGGGAACTGCTCGTCCCAGCGCCCCTCGGCCACCTCGCCGGCCGCCTCGGTGATCGCCGCCGCCACCTCGCCGTCCACCACCTCCAGCTCCGCGTTCACCGCGGCCGCCGCCGCCTTGATCCGGCCCAGCGCCTCGATCAGCGCCCGCTCGATCGGCTCGCCCGACACCGGGAAGTTCTCCACCGCCCGCTGCGTCTGCGCCCGCCACTTCGCCGTCGCCGGAACCCGCACCTCGCCCATCGAGTCGTGCTCGATCCGGAACACCTGCTCGTCACCCATACCTATGACAGTGCCCGCGATCGGTCATTCTGTTCCCCCTCGCCGCCCACCACCCCCCATCAGGCGCACGCCGCGGTGGCCGCCGCTCAGCGCGCCGCCGCGTCCCCGTCACGCTGCGGGCCCGGTCCGGGACCGGGTGTCGCCGTCGCCAGCAGGGTGCGGCCGGGGGCGGCGTCCGGGTTCAGCTCCACGGCGTCGGTGGTGCGCGCGACGTGCCAGCCGGAGCGGGCGAGCAGCGCGAGGTGGGCGTCGAGCGGCAGGATGGTCAGCCACGGCTCGGTGCGCCCGGCCCGGCGGCCCGCGTTCGCCACCGCCGCCACCTGGGCGGAGTCCGCGCCCGGGCGGTGCACGGCCAGGCTGGCGGCGAGCGTGCTGCCGGCCGCCGCCACCGAGCGCAGGCCGCCGAGCAGCCGGACGCAGGTCGGCCGGTCGAGGTAGACCAGCAGCCCCTCGCACAGGAACAGCGACGGCCGGTCCGCCTCGTGGCCGGCCGCCCGCAGCACGGCGGCCGGGTCGTCGGCGCGGAAGTCGGCGGCGGCCAGCGTCAGTCCGTCCGTCCGCGCGCCGATCGCCCGCAGCCGGCCGGCCTTGTGGGCCTGGGTGGCCGGCTGGTCGAGTTCGAAGAACCGCACGCCCGGAGTGCGGAACCGCAGCGCCCGGTCGTCGAACCCGGCGCCGCAGACCACCACCTGGCGCACCCCGTCCGCCATCGCCCGCAGCACCAGGTCGTCGAAGAACCGCGTGCGGGCGGCCAGTTGGGGCAGCAGCCGCTGCCGCGCCCCGGCCGGGACCGGGCGCATCCCCTCGCACAGCGCGCGCTGCGCCCCGGAATCGCCCCGCGGGGTGCTCGGCCGGTCCAACTCGGCGCGCAGCAGCGCCACGGCCTGGCTGGTCCGCGACAGGCCGCCCTCCCCGCCGCCCGGCCCGCCGCGCCCCTCGCCGTTCGCCACGCGTCCTCCCCCTCGCCGGAATCCCGTGCGGCCCGTCCGGTCAGTCCGCCGTGCGGACCGGGATCGAGGTGAACGTCGGCGCGGGGGCGGGGTCGGTGAAGAAGTCGTTGCCCTTGTCGTCGACCACGATGAACGCGGGGAAGTCCTCGACCTCGATCTTCCAGACCGCCTCCATGCCGAGCTCGGCGTACTCCAGGACCTCGACCTGCTTGATGCAGTCCTGGGCGAGCCGGGCCGCCGGGCCGCCGATGGAGCCGAGGTAGAAGCCGCCGTGCGCGGCGCACGCCTTGGTGACCTGGCCGGAGCGGTTGCCCTTGGCCAGCATCACGAGCGAGCCGCCGGCCGCCTGGAACTGCTCGACGTAGGAGTCCATCCGCCCGGCGGTGGTCGGGCCGAACGAGCCGGAGGCGTAGCCCTCGGGGGTCTTGGCCGGGCCGGCGTAGTAGACCGCGTGGTCGCGCAGGTAGCTGCGGCATCTCCTCGCCCGCGTCGAGCCGTTCCTTGATCTTCGCGTGCGCGATGTCGCGGGCGACGACCAGCGGACCGGTCAGCGACGAGCCGGGTCTTGACCGGGTGCTTGGACAGCTCGGCGCGGATCTCGTCCATCGGCCGGTTCAGGTCGACGCGGACCACGTCCTCGTCGCCGAGGTGCTCGTCGGTGGTCTCCGGCAGGAACCGCGCCGGGTCGGTCTCCAGCTGCTCCAGGAAGACGCCCTCGGCGGTGATCTTCGCCAGCGCCTGGCGGTCGGCCGAGCAGGACACCGCGATCGCCACCGGGCAGGACGCGCCGTGCCGGGGCAGCCGGACGACCCGCACGTCGTGGCAGAAGTACTTGCCGCCGAACTGCGCGCCGATGCCGATCTGCTGGGTCAGCTCGAAGACCTTGGCCTCCAGCTCCAGGTCGCGGAAGCCGTGTCCGGCCGCCGAGCCCTCGGCGGGCAGCGCGTCCAGGTAGTGCGCGGAGGCGTACTTGGCGGTCTTGAGCGCGAACTCGGCCGAGGTGCCGCCGACCACGATCGCCAGGTGGTACGGCGGGCAGGCCGCGGTGCCCAGCGAGCGGATCTTCTCCTCCAGGAAGCGCATCATCGACGCCTCGTTGAGGACCGCCTTGGTCTCCTGGTACAGGAACGACTTGTTCGCCGAGCCGCCGCCCTTGGCCATGAACAGGAACTTGTACGCGTCGCCGTCGGTCGCGTACAGCTCGATCTGGGCCGGCAGGTTGGAGCCGGTGTTCTTCTCGTCCCACATCGTCAGCGGCGCCATCTGCGAGTACCGCAGGTTCAGCTTGGTGTAGGCGTCGAAGACGCCGTGCGAGAGGGCCTCCTCGTCCCGCGCCGGCGGTCAGCACCTGCTGGCCGCGCTTGCCCATCACGATCGCGGTGCCGGTGTCCTGGCACATCGGCAGCACGCCGGCCGCCGCGATGTTCGCGTTCTTCAGCAGGTCGAGCGCCACGAACCGGTCGTTCGGGCTGGCCTGCGGGTCGTCCAGGATCCGGCGCAGCTGCGCCAGGTGGGCCGGGCGCAGGTAGTGCGAGATGTCGTGCATCGCCTCGGCCGCCAGCGCGCGCAACGCCGCCGGCTCGACCCTGAGGAACGTCCGGCCGTCGGCCTGGAACGTCGACACGCCCTCCGCGGTGACCAGCCGGTAGGGGGTGTCGTCCTGGCCGGTCGGCAACAGGTCCGTGTAGACGAACTCAGACATGGGTTCTCGATCCTCACTCGGCGGCGTCGACGAAGCCCGACAAGCGTAGAACGTCCGCGCGGCCCCGGACCGGGGAGGGGCGGCACCTGGTCACGATCTATCGCGTTTGGCTATCGTGGTTGTCGTGGACGAGTCATCGCTCCAGAAGCGACAGCAGCACACCGAGCCGGCCCCCGCGCCCAAACCGTTCGCCGAGGCGGACCTGCGCGCCTCCGACGCGGACCGCGACCGGGTCGCCGAGATCCTCCGGGACGCGCTCGCCGAGGGCCGGCTGACCCACGAGGAGCACGCGGAACGCATCGATTCCGCCTACCGGGCCAAGACGGTGGGCGAGTTGGAGCCGCTGGTGCGCGACCTGCCGGCGCCCGGCGGCGCCCCGCGCCCGGCCGCCCCGGCGCCCGCGCCCTACGACACCGACCCCGGTTCGCCGACCGGCGGCGAGGCGCTGAACCTGGTGGCCGTCTTCGGCGGCGCGGTCCGCAAGGGCCGCTGGCGCGTGGGCCGCCGCACCAACGCCTTCGCCTGCTTCGGCGGCGTGGAGATCGACCTGACCGAGGCGGTCTTCGAGAACCGCGAGACGGTGATCAACACCCTCTCGATCTTCGGCGGTACCGAGATCAAGGTCCCGGAGAACGTCACGCTGCGCTGCACCGGCACCGGGATCTTCGGCGGCTTCGACGTCGACACCCACGAGTCGGCCGAGGCGGACGCCCCGGTCGTCGTCATCACCGGCGTCGCGCTGTTCGGCGGCACCAGCGCCAAGCGCCGCCGCGGCAAGCGCCTGAAGTCCTGGGGAGGCGGCCGCTGACCGCCGTCACGCCGGGTGACCGCACGGTGTGAGATGCGACCCGCGCTCGCATACTCTCCGCATGAACGGGCGCACAACGGGTAAGCCTTCCGGCATCGTCTCTCGTACGGCTGGGCGGGGAAAACGCGATGGGGACAGCTGTGCGCAGCGGCGCGCAAAGGTGACACAACGCCGAGCCGTCGTCAGGAGTACCCCGTGCTGCAACCGATCGAGCCCGTGAAGGACGCGACCACGTCCTCCCACCGTCACCCCAGGGACCTGGCGGGCCCGTGGCATGCCGAAGCGGCGTGCCGGCGCGACGAAGCAGGGATGTTCTTCGCGCCATCGAAGGAGCCGACCGCGGCGCGGCTGTCCCGCGAGGAGGCCGCCAAGCGCGTCTGCGCCCGCTGTCCCGTGATGCTCGAGTGCCGCGAACACGCCCTGTGCCAACCCGAACCCTACGGAGTCTGGGGCGGCCTGACCGCCGCCGAGCGGCGCGTCGTACTGACCCGGCGCCGGCGCCGCGACGCCGAACTCCAGCACACCGCGCGGATAGCCGCCGCCGGCTGACCGGCGGCCGGCCCGCGACGCGAAGGCCCCGCCGCGCCCCCCGGTCGATCGGGGGCGCGGCGGGGCCTTCGCGTGAACCGCCCGGCCGCGGCGGCCGGTTGGCTAGACCGGCTCAGCGGGCCCGGTCGAAGTCGACGGCGCTGTAGGCGCGCAGCTTCGACAGGCGGTGCGTGGAGTCGATCTGCCGGATGGTGCCGGACTTGGACCGCATCACCAGCGAGGAGGTGGTGGCGGTCTCCGCCCGGTAGCGGACCCCGCGCAGCAGGTCGCCGTCGGTGATGCCGGTGGCGACGAAGAACACGTTCTCGCCGCCCACCAGGTCGTCGGTCATCAGCACCCGGTCGAGGTCGTGGCCGGCGTCCAGCGCGCGCTGCCGCTCGGCGTCGTCCTTCGGCCACAGCCGGCCCTGGAACGTGCCGCCCAGGCATTTGATCGCACAGGCGGTGATGATGCCCTCCGGGGTGCCGCCGATGCCCATCAGCAGGTCGGCGCCGGCCCCCTCGCGCACCGCCATGATCGCGCCGGCCACGTCGCCGTCCGCGATGAACTTGATCCGGGCGCCGGTCTCCCGGATCTCCTTGACCAGCCCGTCGTGCCGCGGCCGGTCCAGCACCACCACGGTCACGTCCTCCGGCGTGCTCTTCTTCGCCTTGGCGACCCGGCGGATGTTGACCGCCGGCGGCGCGGTGATGTCCACGTAGTCGGCCGCTTCCGGGCCGGTGACCAGCTTGTCCATGTAGAAGACCGCCGACGGGTCGTACATCGCGCCGCGTTCGGCCACCGCGAGGACCGAGACCGCGTTCGGCATGCCCTTGGCGGTCAGCGTGGTGCCGTCCACCGGGTCCACGGCGACGTCGCACTCCGCGCCGGTGCCGTCACCGACCCGCTCCCCGTTGAAGAGCATCGGGGCTTCGTCCTTCTCGCCTTCGCCGATGACGACGACGCCGTTCATCGACACGGTGTGCACGAGGGTCCGCATCGCCTTGACCGCCGCGCCGTCGGCGCCGTTCTTGTCACCGCGGCCGACCCAGCGGCCGGCCGCCATCGCGGCGGCCTCGGTCACTCGGACGAGTTCCAGCGCGAGGTTGCGGTCGGGGTCCTCCGGGCTGACTTCGAGCTGCGACGGCATGTTGTGTTCGGTCATCGGAGCGCACCTTTCTGTACGGCGACGGCCGGATATGAGGGTGCTGTGACTGTATCCGCCCACCCGCGAGACTGAGCAGGGCACCCATCACATGAGCGGATTACATTCTCCTCCTACCCGAAGACCCGACCCCTGACGCGGGCGCGTTCCGGCATGAGAGACCATGGATGGGTGGCAAGCATGCGTGGTAAGCAGTCGGTGCGGGACATGGTCTTGTCGGTGGCGGTCATCGGTGCCGTCGTCGGCGGCATCTACGTCTTCGTGCCGCATTCCGGGCCCGACCCGGTCAAGAAGGTCAGCTACCGCGTCGAACTGGGCCAGGTCCGCCGCGCGGCGCCCTACCCGGTCGAGGCGCCGGCCGGGCTGTCGGACCAGTGGCGCGCGACCTCGGTCTCGTTCGACAACTCCAACCCCCGCTCCGTCCACTGGCACCTGGGCTTCATCGACCCGGAGAACCAGTACGTCTCGCTCGACCAGACCAACGCCGACCCGGGCGGCTTCATCTCCTCGGCGACGCACTCCTCGCACCGCACCGGCGACCAGAACGTGGCCGGCGCGGTCTGGCAGCGCTACTCCGGCGGCCGCTACCGGGCACTGGCCCGCACCACCGGCGGCGTGACCACCGTGGTCTTCGGCACCGCCCCCTACGACCAACTCGGCCGGATGGCCGGCGCGTTGCGGACGAAGTAGCCGCCCGCGCTCAGGACGCCGGACCCTCCTCGCCGGCCTCCCCGCCCTCGGCCTCCTCGCCCCGGTCGGCCAGCGCGGCGTCCAGCCGGGCGCGGGCGCCGTCCAGCCAGCGCCGGCACACCTGGGCGAGTTGCTCGCCGCGCTCCCACAGGGCCAGCGACTCCTCCAGCGTGGAGCCGCCCGCCTCCAGCCGCCGGACGACGTCGACCAACTCGTCGCGTGCTTCCTCGTACCCCAGGGTGTCCTGCTCCGCTGCTGCCATGCGGCCAGCCTAGGCTTCCCCACCGACGACGCGGACCGTGAACTCGCCCTCGGCCACCCGGGCCCGCAGGGCGGAATCCGGGACCGCGTCGGCGGGGGAGCGCACCACCGTGCCGTCCTCGCGCTGCAGGACCGCGTAGCCGCGGCGCATGGTGGCCGCCGGGGACAGCGCGACGACCCGGGCCCGCGTGTGGGCCAGCTCGTCGTCGGCGCGGTCCAGCAGGTGGCCCAGCGTGCGGCGGGAGCGGTCGGTCAGCGCGTCGGTCTGCGCCCGCCGCTCCTCCACGATGCGCCGCGGATCGGCTATCGAGGGCCGGCTGCGGGCGGCGGCCAGCCCGCGCTCCTCGCGGTCGAGCAGATTGCGCACGGTGCGCAGCGCCCGCTCGCGCAACTGCCGGATGCGCTGCTGCTCCTCGCCGACGTCCGGCACGATCTTCTTCGCCGCGTCGGTGGGCGTGGAGGCCCGCAGGTCGGCGACGAGGTCGAGCAGCGGCGCGTCCGGCTCGTGGCCGATCGCGGAGACCACCGGCGTGTGGCAGGCGGCGACCGCGCGGACCAACTCCTCGTCGGAGAACGGCAGCAGGTCCTCCACGCTGCCGCCGCCGCGCGCCACCACGATCACGTCGACCTGCGGATGCGCGTCCAGCTCCCGCACCGCCTCGACCACCCGCGGCACCGCGTGCGCGCCCTGCACCGGCACGTTGCGCACCTCGAAGCGGACGGCGGGCCAGCGCAGCCGGGCGTTCTCCAGCACGTCGTGCTCGGCGGCCGAGGCGCGGCCGCAGACCAGGCCGATCAGCTGCGGCAGGAACGGCAGCGGCTTCTTGCGCTCGGCCGCGAACAGCCCCTCCGCCGTCAGCGAGCGCTTCAACCGCTCCAGCCGGGCCAGCAGTTCGCCGACGCCCACCGGCCGGATCTCCACCGCGCGCAGCGACAACTGGCCGCGCGGCGCGTACCACTCGGGCCGGGCGTGCACCACGACCCGGGCGCCCTCGCCGACCACGTCGGCCACCTCGTCGAAGACGCCGCGAAAGCACGTCACCGAGATCGAGATGTCGTGTGACGGATCGCGCAGCGTCAGGAACACCACGCCCGCGCCGGGCCGCCGCGACAGCTGGGTGATCTGCCCCTCCACCCAGACCGCGCCGAGCCGGTCGATCCACCCGCCGATCAGTCGCGACACCTCGCCGACCGGGATCGGCGCCTCCGCTGACGTGCTCAGTGCCATACGGGCAGATTAGCCGCCGCCACCGACAGCCGGTCCGCGCGCCGACGGCGCATCGCGCGCCCGCCCGCCTACTTTTGTCGGGTGGAGCAACCCCGCACGCGCGTCCCGCGCCCGTCCCCCACCGGAGCGGGCGGCAGTCCCCGGCCGCCGCGTTCCGCCTCCGGCCGCCCCGCCCCGCGCCCGGCGCCCGGCCGCCCGCTGCCGCCCGCCAAGCTCACCGGCTTCGGCACCGGCGTCGTCGTCACCGCGACCAGCCTGCTGGGCGCCGTGGTCAACCGGCTGTTCAGCGAAGACCTCGGGATCTTCTTCGGCGTGGTCTTCGTCGGAGCCAGCCTGGCCGGCGCGCTGTGGGTGCGCCGGGTCGACCTGGCCGCCGCGCCGGTCTGCGCGCCGATCGCGTTCGCGGTGGCCGTGGCGGTCGCCGGCGACGACGGCGGGGGCGGCCTGCTCGGCCACGTGACGGCCACCGTGACCGGGCTCGCCACCCTCACCGGCTGGCTCTACGCCGGCACCCTGCTGGCCGCCGCGGTCGCCGCGGCCCGCCGGATCGGCGGCCGGCGGCCGGAACGCGGCCGGCCGGCCCGGCCGTGACCGGTCAGGACGCCTTCGAGGTCCCGGACGACGCCTTCGCGGCCATCGCGGCGCCCACGATGCCCGCGTTGTTCTGCAGCTCGGCCGGGACCACGTCCGCCCTGATGCCCTCGATCAGCGGCAGGAACTTGTCCGCCTTGCGGCTCACCCCGCCGCCGATGAGGAACAGGTCGGGCGAGAAGAGCATCTCCACGTGGGCCAGGTACTTCTGCAACCGCTCCGCCCAGTGCTTCCAGCTCAGGTCGTGGTCCTCCTTGGCCTTGGAGGACGCCCGGTGCTCCGCCTCGTGGCCGTCCAGCTCCAGGTGGCCCAGCTCGGTGTTGGGCAGCAGGCGGCCGTCCACGAAGACCGCGCTGCCGATGCCGGTGCCCAACGTGAGCATGATCACGGTGCCGCCGCGCTCACGGCCGGCGCCGAAGGACAGCTCGGCGAGCCCGGCCGCGTCGGCGTCGTTGACCACGGTGACCGGCAGGCCCAGCGCGTCGCCGAGCAGGCCGCGCGCGTCCAGCCCGACCCACTCGTGGTGCATGTTGGCCGCCGTGCGGGTCACCCCGTCGGCCACCACGCCGGGGAACGTCACCCCGACCGGTCCGGACCAGTCGAAGTGCGCCACCACCTCCTGGACGGCCTTCGCCACGTCGGCGGGCTTGGACGGGTGCGGGGTCAGCACCTTGTGCCGCTCCTGCGCCAGGTCGCCGGCCGCCAGATCCACCGGGGCGCCCTTGATGCCCGATCCGCCGATGTCCACGCCAAAGACATTCATGGCCTCCACGCTACGGCGGAACGGGCCCGCTTACCCCTCGTACGCCGCCGCCGGGCCGGAGGAAGCCGTCAGGGAGCGGCCGGACCGGACGCCTCGGCGCGCAGGTCGCGGCGCAGCTCCTTGGGCAGCGAGAACTGGATGCTCTCCTGCGCCGAGGTGACCACCCGCACGTCGTCCCAGCCGCGCGCGGCCAGCCACTCCAGCACGCCGTTCACCAGGATCTCCGGCACCGAGGCGCCCGAGGTCACGCCGACCGTGCCGACGCCGTCCAGCCACGCCTCGTCGATCTCGTCGGCGAAGTCCACCAGGTGCGCGTCCCGCGCGCCGGCCTGCAGGGCGACCTCGACGAGCCGCACCGAGTTGGAGGAGTTCTTCGAGCCGACCACGATCACCAGGTCCGCGTCCGCGCCGATCTGCTTGACGGCGACCTGGCGGTTCTGGGTGGCGTAGCAGATGTCGTCGCTCGGCGGGCTGACCAGGGCCGGGAAGCGCTCCTTGAGCTTGTCGACGGTCTCCATCGTCTCGTCCACCGACAGCGTGGTCTGGGAGAGCCAGACGAGCTTGTCCTCGTCGCGCACCCGCAGCCCGGCGACGTCGTCCGGCCCGTCCACCAGGTGGATGCGCTCCGGGGCCTCGCCCATCGTGCCGATGACCTCCTCGTGGCCCTCGTGGCCGATGAGCAGGATGTCGTAGTCCTCGCCGGCGAAGCGCTGGGCCTCCTTGTGGACCTTGGTCACCAGCGGGCAGGTGGCGTCGATCGAGGCGAGCCGGCGCCCGGCCGCCTCCTCGTGCACCACCGGCGCGACACCGTGCGCCGAGAAGATCACGATCGCGCCCTCGGGCACCTCCTGCGTCTCGTCGACGAAGACGGCGCCCTTCTTCTCCAGGGTCTGGACGACGTACTTGTTGTGCACGATCTGCTTGCGGACGTAGATCGGCGACCCGTACTGCTCCAGGGCCTTCTCGACGGTGATCACTGCGCGGTCGACTCCCGCGCAGTAGCCGCGCGGGGCGGCGAGCAGGACCTGGCGGCTTGTCGTAGCGGTCATGCGTCCCATCGTAAGGGCGGCGCCGGACGGGATCGGCGGGGACCGGCGGGCGGCTTAGACTGGGTGGCCGTCCACCCATGATCAGCCCTCGCCAACGGGAAGTCGTCACGTGTCGCTCACGATCGGAATCGTCGGTCTGCCGAATGTCGGCAAGTCGACCCTGTTCAACGCCCTGACCAAGAACGACGTACTGGCGGCCAACTACCCGTTCGCCACCATCGAGCCCAACGTCGGCGTGGTCGGCGTGCCCGACCCGCGCCTGGACCGGCTCGCCGAGCTGTTCTCCTCGCAGCGCAAGCTCCCGGCGACGGTCGACTTCGTGGACATCGCCGGCATCGTGCGCGGCGCGAGCGAGGGCGAGGGCCTGGGCAACAAGTTCCTGGCCAACATCCGCGAGTCCGACGCGATCTGCCAGGTCATCCGGGCCTTCCGGGACGAGAACGTGGTGCACGTCGACGGCAAGGTCTCGCCGCGCGACGACATCGAGACGATCAACACCGAGCTGATCCTGGCCGACCTGCAGACCGTCGAGAAGGTGCTGCCGCGGCTGCAGAAGGAGTCGCGGCTGCAGAAGGAGAAGATCGCGGTGGTCGCCGCGGTCGAGGCCGCGCAGAAGATCCTCGAAGCGGGCCGCACGCTCTTCTCCGCCGGCATCACCGCCCGCACCGAGCAGGGCGAGCTCCTGCACGAGCTGCACCTGCTGACCACCAAGCCGTTCCTGTACGTCTTCAACGTGGACGAGGACGAACTCGTCGACGAGGACTTCAAGAACGAGCAGCGGGCGCTGGTCGCCCCGGCCGAGGCGATCTTCCTCAACGCGAAGATCGAGTCCGAGCTGATCGAGCTCGCGGACGACGAGGCGCTGGAACTCCTGCAGTCCATGGGCCAGGAGGAGCCCGGCCTCGTCACGCTGGCCCACGTCGGCTTCGACACGCTCGGCCTGCAGACGTACCTGACCGCCGGCCCCAAGGAGTCCCGCGCCTGGACGATCCGCAAGGGCGCCACCGCCCCCGAAGCGGCCGGCGTCATCCACACGGACTTCCAGAAGGGCTTCATCAAGGCCGAGATCGTCTCCTACGACGACCTCCTCGCCTGCGGCTCCATCCCCGAAGCCCGAGCCAAGGGCAAGGCCCGCATGGAAGGCAAGGACTACGTCATGCAGGACGGCGACGTGGTGGAGTTCCGGTTCAACGTGTAGCGGGCGGCTTGGCGCCACGTCACCGACCTGGCAAACGTGCAGGTCAGAAGGGGTCCGGCTCTTCGGGGTCGGGCCCTTCGTTTTTTCCCGTGCTGGGTTTCGGATTTTGCGCTGCCCGATGTGGGAGCGAGCGGGAGAGGCTCCTGTGCACACCTTCTTCGCGGCTCTGAGAGGGCGTTAAGTCCCGTTCCCGATGGTGTGGTGTCGCTCGTTCGTGGGTGATGGGTCGGTTCCGTCCTGATTCATGTCGTGTGCATGATGGGGTGGTGGGCATGGGACGAATGCCGTACGCGACCGACTTATCTGACGATCAGTGGGCGTTGATCGAGCCGATGGTCACCGGGTGGAAGCGGGAGCGGGTGGCGCGGTCGGCGACCGGGGACCCGGGCTCCTGCGACCTGCGCGAGGTTGTGAACGCGCTGCTCTACCAGAACCGGACGGGCTGTCAGTGGCGTCTCCTGCCGCACGACCTCCCGGCCTGGTCGGCGGTGTTCTACTACTTCAGCCTGTGGCGCGAGGACGGCCTTGACCAGCGGATCCAGGAGATTCTGCGCTGCCAGGTGCGGGAGCGGGCCAGACGATTAGAGGACCCGTCCCTGGTGATCATCGACACCCAGTCCGTCCGGGTGGCGGCCGGCGTGCCGAAGGAGACGACGGGACTGGACGCGAACAAGAAGACGCCCGGAAGGAAGCGGGGACTCGCCGTCGACGTGCTGGGGCTGATCATCGGTGTGGTGATCCTGGCCGCGAGCGCGCACGACAACGAAGCCGGCATCGCCCTGCTGGACCAGGCGGCCGAACGATGCGGGATGCGCCTGGAAAAGGTCCTCGTCGACCAAGGCTTCAAAGACGCCGTGATCATCCACGGGGCGGTGAGGGACATCACCGTCGAGGTGGTCCGCCGCAACCCCGACGACAAGGACAAAGGCTTCCTCCCGCAACCGAAACGATGGGTGGTCGAGCAGGTCAACGGCACTCTCATGCTGGACCGTCGCCTCGCCCGCGACTACGACCACAGGCCCGACAACGCCGCCTCCCGCGTCTACTGGGCCTCCACCGCCGGCATGCTCCGCCGCCTCACCACCCCTACCCCCACCTGGCGCGACGACGTGGAACTGGCCGCGTGAACGTCTGCGAACTCCTGCGGCTGCTGCAGACCGAACACGACGAGACCGCAGCACAAGCCGACACCCTGCGCGAGCAGATCGAGCGGCTCACCACCGCCCTCGCCGAGACCGAAGGCCGCCTGGCCGAGCTCACCGCCACCCGCAAGGTCATCGACGGCCTCACCTCACCCGACCAGGCAACGGCCCCAGCGCAGACCACCACCGCCACCGTCTACCAGCGCATCGTGGCCACGTTCAACGAGCACCCCGGGAAGGTGTTCCGCGTCCACGATCTGCACGAGCACCTCGGTCTGCCCACCGACGAGCCCTCGATCAACGTCACCCGCTCCCGTCTGGGACGACTCGCCCGCCAGGGATTCCTCGAGCAACCCGGACGCGGCCGCCATCAGAAACGGACTTAACGCCCTCTGAGGCTCCACGCAGGTCCGGGCGTAGCACTTTTCCTACTTATTTGACACACTCGGGGAATGGATGAGATGACGTACAGCATCGGGGAAGGGCCGGCGACGCGGGTGAGCCTGTCGCTGCCCGAAGGGACCGCGGAGGCGATCCGGGCGCGGGTGGGCAAGCGGGAGTTCTCCGCGTTCATCGCTGAGGCGGTCGAGCGTGAGTTGCGCGGGCAGGTCCTCGACGAGTATTTGGCGGACTACGAGAGCCGCAAGGGGCCGGTCTCCGAGCAGGCTCGCCAGCAGGCACGGCAGGTCTTCGACGAGGTGTTCGCCGAGGAGGGCGAGTGGCCCGCCGCAAGCTGAGTCACGAGGGGACGCTGGTCCTCGACAGCGAAGGGCTCTCGAAGATGCTCGCCGACGACGAGCAGGTGGTGGCCCTGGTCGCCGAGGCGCGCTCGCGCGGCATGGAGGTCGCGATCAGTGCGCTCACCATCATCGAGGCCGTTCACGCTCGTACGAACAAGTCCCGCCTGAACTGGGTGCTCTCCGGACTGCGCGTGGTCCCGGTGGGCGATGAGGAGGCGAGGGCCGCCTCGAAGCTGCTGATGGATGCTGGTTTGCACGGGCACAAGTACGCGATCGATGCGGCGGTCGCCGAGGCCGCGCTGCGACAGCACCGCCCGGTGGTCATGTTGACCTCCGATATCGACGACATGGTCAAGCTCTGCGGCGATCGGGTCCGGCTTGTGGCGGTCTGATTTCTGCGGTCGGGAGTGGTCCAGGGGGCTCTTGGGGCGGTCTCGTCCCAGACGTCTGGCGCACCGCTATTCAGGCCGTACCAGGCCGTACCAGGCCGTTCTGGTAGGTGATGACGACGAGCGGCTGCCATGGTCACGACGGTGGCGTCGACGATGTCGCAGGTACCTGCCTTGCCGCAGAGGATGCCTGCGGCTTTGGCGGTTTCGAGGCCGACGGGTACGACGTGGCACCCGGCGAGATACTTGCCGAGTCTGACCTGGCGGCGGGAATCCCGCCATGCCTGGCGGACGACGACGGCCGGGACGTGGATGTCCCGGCCGTCGTCCAGGGCCAAGCTGTGGCGGCCCCACATGCGTCGGTTGTCGTTGTCGATGGCGATGAGTACCCCGGCGTCGTACAGGTAGGGGATGTTCACGCCGGTCCGGACGACGTTCCCGGGCCGGCCGCGGCCGGGTGGTGGTGTTACGGGGTCGGTGGCGGGTCGTCGTAGGGGACCGGGATCGGGCGGCCGGACTGGGCGGATTCGTAGATGGCGCGGACGACGCGCAGGGTGGTGGTGGCCTCGGCGACGGTGACCAGGGGCGGGCGGCCCTCGGCGACCGCGGAGAGGAAGTCGCGGTACTGGCGGCCGTGGGCGTTGGACAGGGCGGCCGGGTCGGAGCCGGCGGAGGGCGCGGAGCGGCCGTCGTCGGGCAGCAGCAGCCGCGCCTGGTTGGTGTCGCCGCCGCCGTAGGCCGAGGCGGCGCCTTCGGACTCGTCCGCGGCGTGGAAGTAGGCGAGCCGGTCGTCGTCGATGACGGCCGAGCCCCGGTCACCGTGGATCTGCAACCGGGCGGTGGTTCCCGGATACGCGGCCGTGGTGCCGTGGACGACGCCGAGCGCGCCGCCGGCGAACCGGATGGTGGCCGCCGCGGTGTCCTCCACCTCGATGCCCTCGTGCGCCAGGCAGCCGGTCCAGGCGAACACCTCCACCGGGCGGCCGAGCATCCACACCAGCAGGTCGATGGTGTGGACGCCCTGGTTCATCAACGCGCCGCCGCCGTCCAGCTTCCACGTGCCGCGCCAGTCGCCGGAGTCGTAGTAGCCCTGGCTGCGCCACCAGGCGATGCTCGCCGTGCCGGAGGTCAGCCGGCCGAACCGGCCGTCCCGCACCGCCTGGTGGACGACCGCGCTCGCCGGGTCGAAGCGGTGCTGGCTGATCACGGTGACGGTCCGGCCGCTGCGGCGTTCCGCGTCCGCGACGCGCAGCGCCGCCTCCACGGTGACGTCCAGCGGCTTCTCCACCACGACGTGCTTTCCGGCCTCCAGCGCGGCGACGGCGAGCTCCGCGTGGGTGCCGCTCGGGGTGCAGACGGCGACCGCGTCGACGTCGGGCCGGGCCAGCGCCTCGGCGACCGACGCGGTGGCGTCCACGCCGTGGACGGCCGCGAGGTCGCGGGCCCGTTCGGGTATCTCGTCGACGGCGACGACCAGTCGGGCGTCGGGGGCCAGCCGGGCGATGGTGGCCGCGTGCTCCCGGCCGATGACGCCGCAGCCGATGACGGCCATGCGCATGGTGGTGGGTGTCCTTCCCCAGAGGGCGTTCGTTGCGGGCCGGTTCAGCGGTACTCGATGCCTTCGGCGGCCAACTGGCCGGTGAAGGCCCGGTGCGCGGTGGCGAACAGGTCGGCGCCGCTGAAGCCGCCCGCCGGGCCGGCGTGCGCGAGGTGCGGCTCCAGCGAGAAGAACCCGTCGAAGCCGTCCGCGCGCAGCGCCCGCAGCGTCTCGACCGACTCGCCGTCGCCCTCGCCGGCCGGCACCACCGTGCCGGTGTCCCGCTGGGCGTCCTTGATCTGCATGTACTCCAGGTGCGGGCGCAGCATCGGGTAGCCGTCGGTGAACGGCCGCACGCCGCACTGCACGAAGTTGGCCGCGTCCCAGGCCAGCTTCAGCAGCGGGCTGCCGACCGACTCGACGATGTCCAGGCAGCGCTGCGGGGTGTCGCCGTAGATCTGCTTCTCGTTCTCGTGCAGCAGCACCACGTCGTGGCCCCGGGCGGCCTCGGCCAGCGCGGACATCCGGCGCAGCACCTCGTCGCGGTGGACGGCCGGGTCGTCCGCCTCCGGCAGGAAGAAGGAGAACAGCCGGATGTAGGGCGCCTGGAGCACGGAGGCGACGTGCAGGGCCCGCGCGAAGCGGCGCAGGTGCTCCTCGAAGTCGTCGTGGATGCCGATCTTCCCGATGGGCGATCCGATCGAGGAGACCCGGATCTCCTCGCGGTCGAGGGTGGTGCGCACGCGCTCCAGTTCCTCGTCGCTCAGGTCGAGGACGTTGGTGTCCCAGGCGCTGCGGAACTCGACGTGGTGGATGGCGAGTTTCCGCAGTACCCGGACCTGCTCGTCCAGGTCGGCGGAGATCTCGTCGGCGAAACCGGACAGGGTCCACATGGTGGCCACTCCTGGGGTGGGGAATCGTTGGATGGTGCGGTTCGGGGGTCAGCCCTTGACGCCGCCGGAGGTCAGTCCGCCGACGAGGTAGCGCTGGAAGAACAGGTAGAGGACGACGACCGGCAGCGCGCAGACCACGGAGGCGCTCAGCAACTGCCCGTACAACGGCACCGCGCCGCCCTCGGCGGACTGGCCGAGCACCTGGAGCTGGACCGCGACCGTGCGGGTCTCCGGGTTGGTGAGCACGCTCGCGAACAGCACGTCGTTCCAGCCGAGCAGGAAGGAGAAGACCAGGGCGACGCTCATACCGGGCCACGACAGCGGCACGATGACGCGGCGCAGCGCGCCGAACCGGGTGAGCCCGTCGACCAGGCCGGCCTCCTCCAGCGACTGGGGGAGCTTGCGCAGGTAGGTCACCATCACCCAGGTCGCCAGCGGCAGGGCGAAGGTGAGGTAGGTGATGATCAGGCCGGCGCGGCTGCCGATCACCACGATGCCCAGGTAGCCGCCGATGGAGGAGAAGACCATGAACACCGGGAGGATCAGCAGCGTCGCGGGCAGCGACTGCACCATGACGAGAGCGGCCAGGAACGACCGGCTGCCGAAGAAGGTGAAGCGGGTCAGGCAGTAGGCCGCGCCGACCGCGAGCACGGTGGCGATCACGGCCGCCACGAGCGCGGCCACCAGGCTGTTGACCAGCCCGCCGGCCAGCGGCACGGTGCTCCACATGCGCAGGTAGTTCCCGAACGCGAAGTGGTCGGGCCACAGCGCGCCGCCGGCCACCTCGTCGTCCGGGGTCACCGACATCACCAGCAGGTAGAGCACCGGCACGATCGCGAAGGCACCGATCGCGCCGATCGAGGTCCACTGCAGCCAGCGCGGGAGCACGGCTTGCGGGTCACGCGGGCGCCAGGTCACGCCTCCACCTCCTGGGGACGGGCGTTGAGCCGGAAGGTGCGCAGGTAGGCCACCGCCGGGATGGTCATGATGACCAGGGTGGCCACCGACATCGCGGCGCCGAGTCCGAAGCCGAACTGCTGGAAGGACGTCTGGTAGATGTTCATCGGCAGGACGTCGACCGCGTTCGGGGCGGGCATGCCGAACAACAGGTACGGCAGCGTGAAGTTGTTGAAGTGCGACAGCGTGGCCAGCAGCAGACCCAGGCTCAACTGCCCCTTGACCTGCGGCAGTACGACCCGGACCACCTTCTGCCACCAGGTGGCGCCGTCGATGTCGGCGGCTTCGTACAGCTCGTTGGAGATGGTCTGGAGCCCCGCGAGCGTCATCAGGTAGATGAACGCCCAGGAGGCCCAGACGTCCACGCCGACGAGGGTCCAGAAGCTGCGCGCGCCGATCAGCCACTGCGCGTCGCCGCCGAGGCCGACCGCCTTGAGGATGTGGTTGACCGCCCCGCCGGGCAGCAGCGCGACGCGCCAGAAGGTGCCGGTGACGAACGCCGGGATCACGTAGGGGATCAGGTAGACCGAGCGCACCAGACCGCGGCCGGGGAAACGGCTGTTGACGGTGAGCGCGGCCAGCACGCCGAGCGGAGCGGCGATCGCCGTGGTGAGCAGCGAGAAGCCGACGCTCACCCACAGCGAGTGCAGCAGGCCGGAAGTGCTCACCGCCTGCGCGTAGTTGGCCAGCCCCGCGAAGGGGGCGCCGAGCCACTGGCGCAGCGAGTACTGGTCGAGCTGCGTGAAGCTCATCCAGAACGCCAGCGCGAACGGCACCAGCACGATGACCACGAGCAGCACGGCCGCGGGCAGCATCAGCCACAGCGGACGGCGGTCCCGGCCGCGCCCGGGCTGCGGCGCCGGCGCCTCGGCGGGGCCGGCGGCGGGCGCCGCGGTCCGCGCGGGGAGCGGTGTTCCCATGGTGGTCCCTCCGCGCATGTCAGTGCTTCTGCCGGTCGAGGGAGGTCTGCGCGGTCCGGTTGGCCTGGATCAGCGCCCGGCGTACCGCCGCCGGGTCGTAGCCGCCGTGCGCGAGCGAGGGCAGCGACTGGGTGACCACGTTGCTCAGACCGAGCTGGATGTCGGACCAGGCCCCGGTGAACGAGGTCGGCACCGAGGCGTTCTCCGCGGTGAGGAAGGCGCCCCGGTGGTTGCCGGTCGTGACCTTCCGCGCGGCGACGGTGACCGACGGCAGGTCGCCGAAGGTCTTGTTGTAGTACTCCTGCTCGGCCGGGCTGGTGATCAGCGCGATGTAGTCCAGCGCGAGGTCCAGGTGCTTGGTGTAGCCGGCCACGGCCATGTCGTCGCCGGAGACGATGGAGCCGGCCGCGATGCCGTTCGCCGGCCGCGCGGTGGCGCCGAACGGCACGGTCGGCAGCGGGGCGAAGGCGTAGTGGCCCTTCATCTGCGTGGCGTCCAGCGTCGGGGAGACCGACGGCATGCTGACCATCGGCAGCATCGCGGCCTTGCCCTGCGCGAACGCGGCGGTGGCCTGGGCGGACTGCCAGCCGGCCGAGGAGGGATCGACCACGTGGTCCTTGGTGCGCAGGTCGAAGAAGTCGTCGACCGCGGTGGCGACCTGCGGGCTGTCCAACTCGGCGTGCTTGAGGTCGTCGCTGACCAGCCGCCCGCCGGACTGCAGCGCCAGGCTCCAGATGTACTTCCACGGGTCGAACGGGTCGGCGTAGTCGATCGCGGTGCCGTAGACCCCGGAGGAGGGGTGGTTCAACTTCCGCGCGTCGGCGGCGAACTGGTCCCAGGTGGCCGGCGGCGAGGTGATGCCGGCCTTGCGGAACATCGTGGTGTTGTAGACCATGCCGTACGGCCGCACCGCGGTGGGCACGGCGATGTCGTGCCGCGCGTCGGGGCCGGAGGTCGCCAGCGACGCGGGCAGGAACTTGCCCCGGCCGCCGATCTTCTTCCAGTCGCCGGCGGTCAGTTGGTGGAATCCGTGGGTGGCGTAGGCGACCGGGGTGAAGGTCGTGCCCAGGTCGTAGAGGTCCGGGCCGGTGCCGCTGACCATCGAGGTCTGGATCTTGGTCTGCTCGTCGCCCGCCGACGCGTAGGTGTCGAAGACGACCTTCCCGCCCGTCTTGGCCTTGAACTCCTTCTGGATACGGGCGAACCAGGCGCGTTGGACCGACGCGTGCGCGGTGTTGGCACCGACCAGCACGTGCAGTTCGTTGCCGCCCCCGCCCGCGCCGCCGGCGCCGCACCCCGTGAGCCCGGTGGTGGCCATCAGCGCGGCCGCCGCGGCGGCCAGACCCCGTAGTCTGTGCTGATTCATGTCGAACGCCCCTTTCGCGGGCCGGGGGATCCACCGGCTCTGACACGTAGGACGCGAGCGCCTCCCGTGCGGGGAGGACGACCGGGCAGTGGCCGGCGGTGGGCTTCATATGGCTTTGTCCGGGACCCCGGGAGCTTCCGGTGGTTCTCCCGTGTCGTCAACCGCGCTCGGTGCGCGACCCGCCTGCCGGCGGGGCGCCGTTGCCCCGCCGTCCCCTCCGGGCCGGTGAACGGCCTTCGCCGGGGAGCGGCCTACACATCTAGGCACAGCCCGAAGCGGGATGGCAATAGGTTGGCAACATTGCCGAAAATTGCCATCACCAGTAGAACTGCTGTTGCCGGCAGAACTCCTGGCAAGCCGGCCGTGAGGAGATCAGCATGGGACGCGCGACGGAGCCCGAGTCGCCGCAACCGCAGCGCGAGCGGGATGTGACGGTGCATCAGGTCGCGCTGGAGGCCGGGGTCGCGGCCTCGACCGTCTCCCGCACCTTCACCAATCCGCAACGGGTGAACGTGCGTACCCGCGAGCATGTGCTCGCCGTCGCCGGCCGGTTGGGCTACCGGCCGAACGCCGCGGCCCGTTCCTCGGCGAACGCCACCGGCACGCTCGCCCTGCTGGTGCCCGACATCGCCAACCCGTGCTTCTTCGGCCTGATACGCGGAGCGGAGCGCCACGCGAGCGCGGCCGGCTACACCATGGTGCTGTCCGACACCGAGGAGTCCCCCGAGTCGGAGGAACGGAACCTGGAACGCCTGACCAAGGCGGTCGACGGCTTCGTGCTCGCCGCGACCCGGCTGTCCGACAGCCGCATCCGCGAGTTGTCGGCCGACCGCGTCATCGCCCTGGTCAACCGCGAGGTCGAGGGCGTGCCGAGCGTGGTCATCGACAACGACGAGGGCACCCGGCAGATCGTCGAACACCTCGTGTCGCTCGGCCACCGGTCCATCGCCTACCTGGCCGGCCCGCGCGCCTCCTGGATGGACGCCAGACGCTGGAACGCCCTGCGTGCCACCGCACACCGGATGGGGATCACGGCGAACCGCCTCGGACCCTTCCCGCCCTCGGTCGACGGCGGCGCCGCGGCGGCGGACGCCGCGATCGTGGACGGCGGCACCGCGGTCGTCGCCTTCAACGACCTGCTGGCGATCGGCGTGCTGCGCCGCTTCGCGGAACGCGGGCTGCGCGTGCCGCACGACGTGAGCGTGGTGGGATACGACGACATCTTCGGCGCCGACTTCTGCTCGCCGCCGCTCACCACGCTGGCCGCGCCGATCCAGGACGCCGGGCGGACCGCGGTCGGGCTGCTGCTGCAACTGTTCGCCGCCCGCGCCGGCGCGGCTCCGCAGCGCATCGTGCTGCCGCCGTACCTGGAGATCCGCGCGTCCTCCGGCCCGGCGCGGCCCCGAGCCGCCGACGGCCGGCCGCCGTCGGCCTCCAACGGGGCCCGGGTGTAGCGGAACCGGGCCGGCGCGCGGGGGCCCGGCGGCCGCCGCGGCGTGCGGCCCACGCGTCGGGTGCTCGGCGCGGACCGCGGTGCGGGCCGCACCGGCCGGCGCGGACGGCGCCACCGGGAGGACCAGCACCGAGTCGAGCATCTGCACCTCGCTGCGTTCACATACGTGGACTGACGTCATGCTTGCGAATTGCCGTCCTCGAAGTTAGGACTGGCCCACATCACTGTCAAGCGTGGACGCCTGCCCCCGGCCGCGCGGAACGCCCGGGGCCGAGCCGCGGGCGGCCTTTTCCGGTGGCCGCGGCGCGGGCGGTGGTGCCGCGCGGCCGGGTCGCGGCGTGGTGCTCGCGGCCGTCAACGGCGGTGTTCCGCGCGGTCGTTGGGGTGACTTTCGCGGGGCGGCCGTGCCCGGTGGGGCGGGTGCGCCTGACGCGACGGCGCGGGCCCGGGTCCGGCGGGATCGCGGCGCGGCATTCCGGACGTATCGGACCGGCGCCGAAGGGCCTTCGCGCGGTGCGTGACGGGTCCGTTCCGCCGCGCACCCCTCGCCATCTGCTGTCATGCCCTTGACGATCACGTGTGGTGGGGGTCATGGTGGCTGCCACCCCCTTTTTTCCGCGCGGCCGGCCAACCTCCCATGTACGCGCATCCATTGCCCACGAACTGACGTGCTCTCACCTGTCGCGCGGTCAGGCCGTCGTCCCCCGGCGGCCGACATCGCCATGTGCCTCACACGTGCCCCCCACACGTCAAGGAGGTCCCCATGGACCGCCACCCCACCCGCCTCCCGCACTCCACCCGTGCCAGATTCCGCATACGTCGCGCCGCGGTCCTGCTGACCGGTCTGCTGACCGTGGCCGGCGTCACCGCCACCGACTCCCAGGCCGCCGTGAACGCGGCCCCCGCGCCCTCCGCCTCCGCCGGCGTGCTCGACTTCGGCTGCGCGCACCCCGCGCAGGCCGGACAGGCCCGCTGCTTCGGCATGGTGCGGGCGCACCGCGCGTCGTCGGGCCGGATGGCGCCGTCGACCACCGGCTCGCCGACCTCCGCCGGCTACACGCCGTCCGACCTGCGATCGGCCTACCACCTGGGCGGTACGTCGGGCGGCGGCCGCACCGTCGCCATCGTCGACGCGCAGGACGACCCCGATGCCCAGTCCGACCTGGCCGTCTACCGCAAGGCGTACGGCCTGCCGGCCTGCACCACGGCGAACGGCTGCTTCCACAAGGTGAACCAGAAGGGCAAGGCGTCGCCGCTGCCGGCCGGCGACTACGGCTGGGCGGAGGAGGAGAGCCTCGACCTCGACATGGTCTCCGCCGCCTGCCCGAGCTGCCACATCCTGCTGGTGGAGGCCGATTCCCCCAACACCGACGACCTCGACACGGCGGAGAGCACCGCCGTCTCGACCTCCGGCGTGGTCGCGGTCTCCAACAGCTGGGGCGCCGCCGAGGACAGCACGATCCGGGCCGCCGACAGCCACTTCAAGCACTCCGGCGTCGCGATCACCGCCAGTTCGGGTGACTCCGGCTACGGCGTCATGTGGCCCGCCTCGTCCCCGTACGTCACCGCGGTCGGCGGCACCTCGCTGTCGAAGGCGTCCAACTCCCGCGGCTGGACCGAGTCCGCGTGGGGCTCGGCGCTGGGCGGCGACGGCGGGGGCTCCGGCTGCTCGGCGTACGAGCCGAAGCCGTCCTGGCAGCACGACTCCGGCTGCGCCAAGCGCACGGTCGCCGACGTCTCCGCGGTCGCCGACCCGAACACCGGCGTCGCGGTCCGCGACACCTACAACAGCTGCGGCACCAGCGCCTACTGCGACGTCCTGCTCTCCGCCGGGCTCGCCACCGGCGCCGACGGCTGGGTGGAGGTCGGCGGCACCAGCGCCGCGTCGCCCCTGATAGCCAGCGTCTACGCGCTCGCCGGCAACACCTCCTCGGTGACGTACGGCTCCTATCCGTACCGCCACGCCTCGGCGCTCAACGACGTCACCTCCGGCACCAACGGCTCCTGCGGCAGCAGCTACCTCTGCACCGCGCGCAAGGGCTACGACGGTCCGACGGGCCTCGGCACCCCGCACGGCACCGGCGCCTTCTGACGCCTCGCCGCGCACACCCGCGGGCCCCGCGCCTTTTCGAAGGCGCGGGGCCCGCGGCCGCGAGGAAAGCCGACCGCGACAATCGCCGTGCGCGTTCGCCGAAAATGCCGAAGATGCCGGTCCGGAAATCCGGACGGCCGGTTCTCCACCGCGAAGGCAGCGGAACGACGTGGGGATTCCCGCCCTCGCGGATCGGCATTCCGCGCAGTCGACGTCGACCTGCCGCCGGACACCCGCGGTCGGCCAGGTCATCGCGGGCGCCCAGGGCTCGGTCTCGACGGCGTGGAGCCCGGACGGCAGCTACCGTCCGCCGTTCGACCCGGACGCCGCGGACGACACCGCCGCGCCGACCCTCAACTGACGCCCTCCGCTCCTCGGGGCCGGCCGCGCCTCAGCGGCCGGTCACGAGGACGTAGACCAGGCTGGCCACCACGGCCAGCGCGATCACGCCCGTGCCGATCAGCTTCAGTACGAGGATCGTGCGGAAGGGCTCGTCCTGCCTGGCCATGGTTCCATCATGGCGCGCGGCGGCGGCACGGGCGCACCGAGCGGGCGGTCAGGCGTCGCGGCGGCGCAGCGTGAGCCAGCCGGCGAGCAGGCAGGCGGCCGTCCAGCCGAGGGCGATCAGCAGTCCGGTCCACGGGCCGTAGGAGCCCGCCTGGTGGTGGATCTGCAGGGCCTTCTGCCCGGCCTGGTCAGGCAGGTACCGGGTGACCGTCCCGATGCCCGGGATCGCCTCCAGGATGCCGGACACCAGGAAGAAGAACGGCACGAGGATGCCCAGCGCCAGCGTCTGGCGCCGCAGCATCGTCGCCACACCGAACGACAGCAGGGCGATCAGCACCGGGTAGAAGGCGCCCAGCACCACCGCCCGCAGTACGCCCGGGTCGCCGATCGACACGCCGTGCCGGCCGAGCATCGCCTGCCCGACGAAGAACGTCGTGAACGCGGTGACCACGCCCACCGCGAAGGTCGCCGCCGCGAGTACCGCCGCCTTGGCCGTGAACAGCACGCCGCGGCTCGGCACCGCGGCGAGGGAGAGCCGGATCATTCCGCTGGCGTACTCGCCGCCGATGATGGTCACCCCCAGCACCACCGCGGCCAGTTGGCCGAGGACCAGCCCGCCGAAGCTGGCGCGCACCGGCTCGAACGGGCCGCTGCGGGAGATGGAGGCGAAGTCGCGGGCCATGAAGAAGCAGAGCACCGCGCCGAGGCCGACCGTGGCCGTGAAGCCGCCGGCCAGCGCCCTGCGGGGGCCGCGGACGGTCCGCAGCTTCGTCCACTCGGCGCTCACCGCGGGCAGCAGCCTGGTGGCGAGGCCCGGCCGCTCGGGCGCCGGCCGGCCGATACCGGTGGCGGTCGCGCTGGTCATCGGGTGCCTCCCTGGTGTGTGGCCGACGGCGTCGGTGCGCCGTGCGGGACGTGCGCCGGGCCGGAGCCGTCCGCGGTGGGGCGGTACTCCACCTCCTGGGCGGTCATGCGCATGAACGCCTCCTCCAGCGAGGCCCGTTGCCGGCTGAGCTCCTCCAGCACCACGCCGTGCCGGGCGGCGAGCGCGGCGACCACGGCCGGTTCGGCGTCCTCGACCTCCCACGCCCCGTCGGCCGTGCGCCGGGCCGTGATGTCCTGCTCGGCCAGCGCGTCGAGCAGGCCCTGCTGCTGCCCGGTGCGCACCCGCACGAAGGCGCGCGCGTTGCGGTCGATGAACTCCTCGGTGGGAACGTCGGCCAGCAGCCGTCCGCGGCCGATGACGACCAGGTGGTCGGCGGTCAGCGCCATCTCGCTCATCAGGTGGCTGGAGACGAAGACCGTGCGGCCCTCGGCGGCGAGCGACTTCATCAGGTTGCGGATCCACAGGACCCCTTCGGGATCGAGCCCGTTGACCGGCTCGTCGAGCATGACCACCGGAGGGTCGCCGAGCAGCGCGGCGGCGATACCCAGCCGCTGTCCCATGCCCAGCGAGAACCCGCCGGACCGCTTCGCCGCCACGTCCTGCAGGCCGACCGCCGCCAGCACCTCGTCGACCCGCCGCCGCGGTATGCGGTTGCTGCGCGCCAGCCACAGCAGGTGGTCGCGGGCGATCCGCCCGCCCTGGGCGGCCGACGCCTCCAGCAGCGCGCCGATGCGGGTGAGCGGTGCGGCCAGTCCGGCGTAGGGGTGCCCGTCCAGCAGCACGCGGCCGCCGGTGGGCCGGTCCAGGCCGAGGATGAGCCGCATCGTCGTCGACTTGCCCGCGCCGTTGGGGCCGAGGAAGCCCGTCACCCTGCCGGGGCGGACGGTGAAGGTCAGCGAGTCCACGGCGAGCCGGTCCCGGTAGCGCTTCGTCAGCTCACGGACTTCGATCATCGCAGGCCCGCCCTGGCGAGTACCGTCTCGGTCTTCATGATCCTCCGCTCCTTCCGCCCCGTGTCGAGCTCTCCACGCCAGGAGACCTCGGGCCGGGGCGGTGGGGCGTCATGCGGACGGCGACACCTGCGCTGCTCCCCGCGGAGTACGACGCGGGCGGCTCACCCCGCGGTGACGCGGGTGCCGATGTCCTCGCCGCGGCAGATCGCGCTCATCGCGCCGCGGGCGGCGACGTCGAAGACGTGCGAGACCAGCCGCTGCTCGTCGGCGAGCACGAAGGCGCTGGCGTCCATCACCTTCACGCCGGTGGACAGCGCCTCCTGGTAGGTGAGCGAGGTGTAGCGGCGGGCGTCCGGGTGGACGCGCGGGTCGCGGTCGTAGACCCCGTCGACGCCGGCCTTGGCGACCAGCAGCGCGTCGGCGTCGAGTTCCAGGGCGCGCTGGACGGCCGGGTAGTCGGTGGTGACGTAGGGCTGGCCGATGCCGCCGGCGAGCAGCACGATCAGGTCGTGGCTCAGGTGGCGCTCGGCGCGCAGCCGGATGAACGGTTCGGCGACGGACTGCATCGGCATCGCGGTCATCACGCGGACGTCGGTCTCGCAGCGGGCGGTGAGCACCCCGCGCAGCATGAGCGCGTTCATCACGGTGCCGAGCATGCCGATGTTGTCCGCCTCGGCGCGGCCGATGCCCCAGCCGTCGGCCATCCGCCCGCGGAAGTAGTTGCCGCCGCCGACCACCACGGCGACCTGCACGCCGAGCCGGTGCACGGACAGGATCTCGTCGGCGAGCCGGGTGAGCACCGCCGGATCGGTGCCCCAGCCGGCCGAGCCCGCCAGGGCCTCCCCGCTGATCTTGACCACCACACGCCCGTACCGGACCACGGCCCCACTCCTGCCCGGCCGCGCGGTCGGCGACCCGGCCAAGCCTAACGGTTCGTCAACCGCGCCAGCCGCCGCATCACCCGCTCGGCCTGGCGGCGGGCGGTGCCGGCCGGGTTGCGGGGCGCGGCCGGGTCGTCGAAGGCGAGCATGAAGAGCCAGACGACCGCGAGCACCGCGCGGTTGTCGGCGAGCCGGGCGGTCTCGGCCGGGGTGAGGGGGAAGCGGGCGAGGAAGGCGTCGGCGTCGAAGGCGGTGTCCGACCAGGCCGAGACGTGTTCGGTCAGCTCGGCGAGCTCCCAGGCCCGGTCGCTGCGCCCGGACTCCTCGAAGTCCACGATCCGGACCCGGGAGCCGTCCCACAGGTAGTTGGCCAGGTTGCCGTCGCCGGGACCGAAGACCGGGCTGGGCGGCGGATCCGCCGCGGGCCCGGCGCGCTCCAGCCACCGCACGCCCGCCGCCATCGCCTCGGCGACCGGCGGATCGCCCGCCGGGGCGGCGCCGGCCGCGTGCCAGCGGCGGACGAGGCCGACGACGTGGGCCCGGTCGCCCGGCCGCGGCGGCACCCGGGCCAGCTCCGGCGCCGGCAGGGCGTCGTGCACGGCGGCCACCGCGGCGGCCAGCGCGTCGAGCCGCCGCCCGGTGACCGCGGTGCCGCGCAGCGGGGTGCCGGGCAGCCGGGTCATCACCAGGTCGGGGAAGGCGGACGGCAGCGGCGCGGGCGCCAGGCCGGGCGCGTGGGCGGCCAGCACGGTCAGCGCGTGCCGCTCGCGCGCGTACGCCTCGGACTCCTCGGCGGAGAACCGCTTGACCACGGTGTCGGTGCGGACTTCTACGGTGTGGGGCACCTCCTAGGTACGTTCCAGCCGCCGCAGGCGTTCCGCGTCGGGCATCCGGGGGCAGGTCAGGCAGGGGTCGGCGGTGGCCGGGGTGACCGCGTAGTGCAGGCAGCAGCCGAGCCGGGTGCGGGTGGCGTGCCGGCGGCCGCGGGCGTCGCGCAGCGTGCGGAAGTCGGCGGCCCCGGGGAACGGCGGGGTGGCGCCGGGCAGCACGGCGGCGGCCTCCCGGATGCCGCGCTCCTCCTCGCCGAGCGCGCGGCCGAGGAACCACAACCCGGAGGCGAGGTCGTCGGTGGCCATGCCCCACAGCGCGCGCCGCCCCCGGCGGGTGAGCGGCGCGAACGCCTCCAGCACCGGCCCGACGTGTTCGGCGACGCGGCCGCGCAGCGCGTCCGCGTCGCCGGGCGCCCAGGTCAGCGCGGTCACCTCCAGGGTCAGCGCGCCGGTGCGCGGCGCGACGCGCACCGCGCCGAGCGGGATGCGCGGCACCCGGCGGCCGAGGTACCAGGGGCCGGTGAACAGCAGCCCGACCGACCACAGGTAGTGGTGCAGCAGCCGGGAGGCGGCGACGTCCGGGCGCGGCCGGTCGCCGTGCACGGCCGCGATCCGGTCCGACTCGCCCTCGACCAGCACCGCGGCGGCCTCCCGGCAGCCGGCGAGGTCGGCGGCGCTGACGCCGCGGCCGGGGATCGTGCCGGGGCCCGCCGCTCCGCCGTGCGCCGCGCCCGCGTCACCCGTCGTCCGGTCCACATCCCCCATTCGGGGGATGTTCGCCTCGGTGATGTTGACGTTCAGCGGGGCGCAGAGCGGGACGAGGTAGCGGTAGGTGTCGCCCGGGGACGCGGGGGTGAGGGGCATCCGGTCTCCGTGTTCGCTGGGGATTCGGGCGGGCGGCGGGGGATTCCGCGATGCTGGTAATGGTGCGGAACCGGGGGCGTGCGCCGGTGGAGCGGTGGTGGCGCGCGGCCCTCACGGTAGCTTGACATGCTTAGGTATACCTAACCTAAGTTGATCGCGTGTCACAGGCCCGGACGAACGGACTTCCATGCGGCTCTACCTGACGGCGCTCAATCCCACGGACTCGGTGACCGAGGGGTTCCTCCCGGCCGCCGTCCGGCTCGGCCTGGACGTGACCGTGCTGACCGAGCCGGGGTACGCGCCGGCGCACCGGGCGGCGTACGAGCGCGCGGGGCTCACGCCGGCGCCGCGGATCGCACCGTGCCAGGTGCGCGAGGCGCGCGAGGTCGTCGGGTGGATCAGCCGGCACGCGCCGGCCGGCGAACCGTTCGGCGTCTTCAGCAACAGCGACCACCTCCAGACCCAGACCGCGCTGGCCGCCGCCTACTTCGGCCTGCCCGGCAAGGACTGGAGGGCGGCGCTGCGGGCGAAGAACAAGGCCGAGATGCGCCGCCACCTGGCCGGCCACCCGGACGGCGGCGCGGTGTGGGCCGCCGAGATCCCGGCCGGGCAGGACCCGTCCGCCTTCGCCGCCGCGCACGACGTGCCCTACCCGTGCGTGGTCAAGCCGCGCGAAGGGGTGGCGAGCGAGGACGTGGTGCTGGCCGGCGACCCGGCCGAGCTGGGCAAGCGGGCCGCCGCGATCCAGGCGGCCCGGCCCGGACAGGCGCTGGTCGTCGAGGAGTTCCTGCGCGGGGAGCTGCACACCCTGGAGACGCTGGGCGACGCGGACGGCACCCTGCACGTACTGGGCGGGTTCCGCACCGAGTTGTCGCCGCCGCCGTACTTCGTCGAGGAGCGCATGACGTTCGAGCCCGGCGCGGCCGGCCGGGCCGGCGCCCGGCAGGTGCTCGGCCAACTCGCCGCGCTGGGCGTCGGGTTCGGCGCCTGCCACACCGAGTTCGTGGTCGGCGACGACGGCCGGGCCCGCGTCGTCGAGGTCAACTACCGCGCGGTGGGCGACCAGTGCGACCTGATGCTCGCCGAACTGCTCGGCGTCCCGCTCTTCGAGCACATCCTGCGCACCCACCTCGGCGAGCCGCTGCCCGGAGAACTCGGCGCCCGCCGGGACGGCCGGGCCCGCCAGGAGTGCCCGCTCGCCGACCGGGCCGGCACCCTCACCGCGGCCCCCGAGGCGGCCGAACTGACCGTGGACGGCGTCCGGTTGACCTACCGGCCGCTGCGCGCGACCGGCGAGCGGCACGAGCTGTACCACACCAACCGCGACTACCTCGGCATCGTGCGCGCCGTCGGCACCGACCAGGCGGCGGTGGACCGGGCGGTCACCGGCTTCCTCGCCGACCGCCACTGGGAGATCACCCCGTGAGCCTCCCGGACCGCGTGAGCCCGCCGGCCCGGCCGGACGCCGCGGGGCCGGACGCCGCCGGGCCGGAGGCCGTCCTGGTGGCCCGGGTGCTCGGCGCGCTGCTGCGCGAGGACGTCGCCGGGCTGCGCAGCCGCAGCACCGCGGTCGTGCGCACCGACGGCCGCTGGCTGCGGCTGCCGGCCGCGGACGGCGACGCGCTGCTCCTGCCGGTCGCCGCCGACGGCTTCCAGAGCGCCGACGCGCCGCGGCTGCCCCTGCTGCGCCGCGAGGCCACCGGCGCGGCGCTGACCACCTGCGACGCGGTGCTGGCCGCGCTGCGCGAACTCGCCGACGCCGAGGACCGGCCGGGGTTCGACGCGTTCGCCGCCGAGTGCCGCCAGACGCTGGCCACCATGCGGCTGCACGACCGGGTCCGCGAGCGGACACACCGCGCGCTCGCCGGCCGTTACGGCGACGACCCGGCGCACTGGCTCGGCCACCGCGGCACGCTCGCCTTCGACACGCTGGCCGCCTACCTCGACCACCCCGTCTATCCCACCGCCCGCGGCCGCGCCGGGCTGGGGGAGGAGCAACTGCGCGCGTTCGCGCCGGAGTTCCACCCCCGCTACCGGCCGCGGTGGATCGCGCTGCCCCGCGCCGCGGTCACCGCGCACGGCATCGAGGGCCACCCGGCCTGGCCGGCCCCGGCCGCGCTCGGACTGCCGGAGGAGCTGGACGCGGACCATCTCGCCCTGCCCGTGCACCCGTTGACGCAAGCCCGGGAGTTGCGGACGGCGCTGCGGGCCGCCGGGCTGGAGGACCGCGCGGTGCCGGCCCGCCGGCCGTACCTGGACCTGGTGCCCACCTTGTCGATGCGCACCGGCGCCCTGGAGCGCGACCCGGCCCTGCACCTCAAACTCCCGCTCGCCACCGCCACGTTGGGACTGCTGAACCGGCGCACCATCAAGCCGGGCACGCTCACCGACGGCGCCGCGTGCCAGGCGCTGCTGGAACGGGTGCTCACCCGCGAACCCCGCTTCCGCGGCCGGGTGCTGCTCGCCGACGAGACCCGCCACCTGCACGCCGGGCACCAGATGCTCGCCGCGCTGCTGCGCGTGCTGCCCGCCGGCCTGGACGACGCGGTGGTGGTGCCGATGGCCGCGCTCATGGCCCGGGCGCCGGGCGGCGACGGCCGGCTGGTCATCGACCACCTCGCGGCCCGCTTCCACCGCGGCGACCCGCTCGCGCTCCTCGACGACCTGTGGCGGCTGCTGTTCGACTGGCAGGCCACGCTGTTCGGCTACGGGATCGCGCTGGAGTCGCACCAGCAGAACGTCTCGCTGGTCCTGGACCGCCCGGCCGGCGGCCCGACCCGGCTGCGGCTGCTGCTGAAGGACAACGACGGCCCCCGGATCGACCCGGCCCTGCTGCGCGACCGGCTCGGCGGCCCGCCGCCCGCCTTCGACGATCCCCGGGTGCGGACCGACGGACCCGTTCCGGTGGCCGACCTGTTCACCACCATCACCGTCCACCTGTGCGCGGCCTCCTACGTCTTCGCGCTCGCGGCGGCCGGCCGGCTGCCGCTGCGGACCGGGCTGCGCCTGCTGCGCGACCGGCTCCGCGAGGCCGTCGACCCGCTGCCGCCCGGGCCGCGCGCCGTGCTGCGCGACCGGGTGCTGAGCGCCGACCGGCTGCCGGTCAAGGCGATGGTCAGCGCCGGCACGCTGCTGACCAAGGCGCGCTCCGGCGCCGCCGACATCAACAAGTACTACACCGACGGCCCCAACTACCTGCTGAACCTGGGGAGTTAGCCGTGCCGCACCCGTTACGCCGTTCCTTCCACGCCACTGTTGGAGCCGTAATGCCCTTCCGTGCGACCACCGCACCGCACAGCCGGCCGGCGTCCGCCGCCGCGCTGCCCACCGCCGACGACGCCGTGGCGCACACGCTGCTCAACTGCCTGCTGCGCGAGGTCTGCGGCCCGGAGCACCGCACCGCGCCGGCCGGCGGCCGGCTGCTGATGCGGCTGCCCGCCACCGGCACCCGGCTGCGGATCGCGATCCGCCGCACCTCGCTGCTGGGCGCCCACCGGTTCACCGGTCCGGTGAGCGCCTGGGCCGACGGCCGCTGGACGCCGATCGACTGGCGGGCGCTCGGCCGGTACGCGGAACGCGAGCTCAACCTGCGCACCGGGCAGACCAACGGCGAGTTCCTGGACCAACTCGCCTCCAGCCACGCCGGGGTGACGGCGGGTCTGCGGGCGCGCGGCGGCCGGCCGGCCGGTGCGGACCGGTACCTGGAGTCCGAGCGCTCGCTGCTGCTCGGACACCGCTTCCACCCCACCCCCAAGGCCCGTTCCGCCGACCGCGGCGCCTGGCAGGCGTACGCACCGGAGACCTCGGCCGCCTTCCCGCTGCGGCTGCTGGCCGTCCGGGAGGCGTACGCGGTCCAGGAGTGCGCCGAGCCGGGGGCCGCCGGCGCCCTGGACCGGCTGCACCCGGTGCCGGACGGCTACCGCCTGCTGCCGGTCCACCCCTGGCAGTACGCCCTGCTGAGCGGCGAACCGCTGCTGCGCGCCGCGCTGGAACGGGCGGACGTGCTGGACCTCGGCACCGGCGGACCGGTCTTCGCGCCGACCGCCTCGGTGCGCACCCTCTACGGCGACGGCGGCTTCCTGAAGTTCAGCCTCAACGTGCGGATCACCAACTGCCTGCGCAAGAACGCCAGTTACGAGCTGTCCGGCGCCGTCGCCCTCACCCGGCTGCTGGCGGGCACCTTCGACGCGCTGTCGGCGCGCTTCCCCGGCGCCGCGGTGCTGCGCGAGCCCGCCTACCGCTCGCTCGCGCTGCCCGGCCCGGACGGCACCCCGGACCGCGGGCTGCTCGAAGGCTTCGGCGTCATCGTGCGCGAGGGGCTGGCCGGGCGGCTGCGGCCCGGGGTCACCCCGCTGCTGGCGGCGGCGGTCGCCGACGAGTACCCGACCGGCCCGGCGCACGTCTCCCGGCTGCCGGCCGGCGCCGACCGGCGGACCGCGCTCGCCTGGTGGGCCGGCTACCTGCGGCTGCTGGTCCCGCCGGTGCTGGCCGCCTACTTCGACCACGGCGTGGTGCTCGAACCGCACCTGCAGAACGTGCTGGTCGGCGTCGGCGCGGACGGGCTGCCCCGGCAGGTGCTCCTGCGCGACCTGGAGGGCACCAAGCTGCTGGCGTCCCGGCACGCCGCCGCGCTGGCCGGGCTGCCCGCGGACGTCGCCGGCCCGATGGCCTACGACGAGCAGCGCGGCTGGGACCGCATCGTGTACTGCCTGCTGGTCAACAACGCCGCCGAGACGCTGGCCGCGCTCGCCGACCTGCACCCCGGCCTGGAGGCCGCGCTGTGGGCCGAAGTGCGCGCGGTGCTCGCCGAGTTCGCCGCCCCGGCCGACCGGCCGCCCCGGCTGCGCGCGCTGCTGGCCGGCGAGCCGCTGCCCGCGAAGGCCAACCTGCTGACCCGCTGGCAGCGCCGCCCGGACCGGGCCGCCGAGTACGTCCGGCTGCCCTCGCCGCTCGCCCCCGGCGTGCTGTCCGGCGCGGCCCGGTGGACCGCGTGACGCCCCCGCCGCCCGCCGCACCGCGCGGGCACCGGTACGCCGCCGACATCGCCGACGCTTCCGATGACGCCGCCGACAACGCCGCCGTCCCGCCACGCGTCAACGTGCCGATGGCGGACTCCACGCTTTCGGGCGTACCGCCGGGGAGGGGCGGCGGTCCGGACGCCGCCGGGCGGGCCGAGGCGGCCCGCCGGACCGGGTTCGCTACGGCCGGCGCGTGTGCCCGCGACGGCGCGCGCCACGGCCTCCGGACGCCTCCGCCGCGCCGGTTCCCGCTCGTCGGCTGAGGCCGAAAACGCCTGACCACCGGTCCGGGCGGATCCGTCAAGGGGGCTCTCACGTGACCCTTTGGCCTTGGCTTGCGGGTGGACACGTAACGTCGCCACTATGTTGCAGCCCGTCAACGCATCTGGAGGGTTCACGTGCCATTCGGTGAGCAGCCCGCGTACCTCCGGGTCGCCGACGACCTGCGCAGCAAGATCCTGTCCGGCGTCCTCGCCCCGCACACCCGCCTGCCGTCGCAGGCCCGCATCCGGCACGACTACGGCGTCTCCGACACCGTCGCGCTGGAGGCCCGCAAGGTACTGATGGCCGAGGGCTTCGTCGAGGGCCGCTCCGGCTCCGGCACCTACGTGCGCGAGCGCCCGGAGCCGCGGCTGATCGCCCGGTCCGGCTTCCGGCCCTCCGGCGGGCCGACCCCGTTCCGCCAGGAGCAGGCCGACGAGGACTGCAAGGGCAGCTGGGAGGCGGTCAGCAACCAGGAGTCCGCCGACGAGCGGATCGCCGCCCGGCTGCGCATCCAGCCCGACGACCGGGTGATGTGCACCCACTACGTGCTGCGCACCGAGGGCGAGCCGATGATGCTCTCCACCTCCTGGGAGCCGCTGTCGGTCACCGGGCGCACCCCGGTCATGCTCCCCGAGGAGGGACCGCTGGGCGGCCGGGGCGTCGTCTCGCGGATGGCCGGCATCGACCTCGTGGTGGACAACGTGGTCGAGGAGGTCTCCTCGCGGCCCGGACTCGCCGCCGAGATGGCCGAGTTGGGCGGCGTGCCGGGCCACACGGTCCTGGTGGTCTCCCGCACCTTCTACACCGGCGACCGCCCGGTGGAGACCGCCGACCTCGTCATCCCCGCCGACCGCTACCGCGTCACCTACCACCTGCCGGTTCGCTGATCGCGATCCGCGCGGGACACCGCCCGCCGGCCGCCGTCTGTCGGTGTACAGTCTTCCTGTCAGCGACAAGTGCTGGCCGGTTCCGGCCTGTTCGGGACTAATTCGACCCGCGAGCTGGTGGGACGGCGTAGGCTCTGGCATATGCGGATCGCCGTTTCCTCGGACCTGGACGAGCCGGTCGCCCGGTTCGCCGTCCACGAATTGCGCCGGCGCGGGCACCAGGTGTCCGTGTACGGAGCCCTGCGCGACGGTGAGCGCGACGGTGCCGGGCGGGCCGACTGGGCATGGTCGGCGCGGGCCGCCGCCGAAGAGGTGAGCGAGGGCCGCGCGGACCAGGCGGTCGTCTGCTGCTGGACCGGCACCGGCGCCAGCATCGCCGCCAACAAGGTTCCGGGCGTGCGTGCCGCGCTCTGCCCCGACGCGTACACCGCCGACGGCGCCCGCCGGTGGAACGACGCGAACGTCCTCGCGGTCGGCCTGCGGCTGACCTCCCAGCCGCTGTTGACGGAGATCCTGGACTCCTGGTTCTCCGGCGCCCCGAGCACCGAGGAGGACGACCTCGCCAACGTCGCCCATCTGGGTGAGAGCGAGGAGAAGGCCCGATGAGCGATCTGATCTGGGCGCTGATACGCCAGGACGACAACGGCAACCGCTACCGCGTGGGGCAGTACCGCACCCGCGAGGAGGCCGAGACCGTCGCCGACACCTTCGAGGCCAAGGGCCACAAGCAGCTCTACCTGGTCGAGCGGATCGACCGCAGCCAGGCGTCGTAGAGTTCGCCGCATGACGGCGAATCCTTCCGGCAGCCGGACCGGACGCGTGGTGGTCGGCGCGGCCCTGCTGCACGGCGGCCGGCTGCTGGCCGCCCGGCGCAGCGCCCCGCCCGCGCTGGCCGGCCGCTGGGAGCTGCCCGGCGGCAAGGTCGAGGACGGCGAGAGCCAGGAGGCCGCGCTCGTGCGCGAGCTGCGCGAGGAGCTGGGCATCGAGGCGGTCGCCGAGGAGCGGCTGCCCGGCGCCTGGCCGGTGGGCGGCGGCTTCGTCCTGCACGTGTGGACCGCGCGGCTGGCGGCCGGCACCCCGCGCCCGTTGCAGGACCACGACGAGCTGCGCTGGCTCGCCCCCGACCAGGCCGGCGAGGTCGACTGGCTCGACCAGGACCGTCCGGCCGTCGCCGAGGCGGTGCGCTGGCTGCGCGAGCGCGCCGGCGCCTCGTGACGCCACCGCGCAGGACGACACCGGCACGGTCGCCGGGGAGGTCGCCTGGGCAGTGGCCGGGGGAGTCGCCCGGACGGCCCGCCCGCGAGGGTTCCGGTCGGATCACCGCACGTATACTCCATTGATCATGGGTGCGGGCTTTCGGACCGTATGTCCACTGGTGGGAGGTGCGCCGGGATGAGCACCGGACCCGACGCGCCCGGCGTCCCCCCGGAGCCGGCCGGGCCGCAGGACACCCTGCGGGTCGGCGTCGCCCTGCTCGACACCCGCGGCCTGGTCCGGCTGTGGTCGCCGCTCGCCGAGCAGATCCTCGGCTGGCCGGGCGAGCGGGTGGTGGGCCGGCCGATCGGCGCGCTGCTCATCCCGGAGCGCGGCAGCGCCGAGGCGGTGGAACGCGTGCTCGGTGAGCTGCGGCGGACCGGGCAGTGGACCGGCGTGCTGCCGATGCGCCACCGTGACGGGCACCCGGTCACCGTCGACCTGCGCGCCTCGCTGCTCCAGGACGCCGACGGCCTGCCCTACGTGCTCGCCTCGCTCGTCGACCCGCACCTGCTGCGCGGCCTCGAACACGACCTCGCGGTCATCGACGCGGTCTTCGACACCTCGGCGCTGGGCATCGGCGTCTTCGACACCGAACTGCGCTACGTGCGCGTCAACCGGGCGCTGACGCGGATAAACGGGGTCGGCCGGGAAGGCCACCTCGGCCGCACCGTGAGCGAGGTGATCCCCGGCGAGATCGGCGCCAGGCTCGCGACCGTGCAGCGCGAGGTGCTGGAGACCGGCCGCACGGTGGTCGACCTGGTGACCGCGGGCCCGCGGGCCGGCGCGTACCGCTCCGCCTCGTACAGCAGGATCACCGACCGCACCGGGCGGGTGCTGGGCATCTCGGTGGTGGTGATGGACGTCAGCGACCGGTTCGCCGCCTCCGCCAAGGTCGAACGGGCCAGGACCAGGCTCACGGTGCTCGGCGACGTCGGCGGGATGCTGTCGGAGCTGATGGACGTCGACCGGCGGGCCACCTCGCTCGCCGAGGCACTGGTGCCCGGCTTCTGCGACTACGCGGGCGTGCTGGTGGTCCGGGACATCGCCGCCGGCAGCGACCTGCCCCGGGACTCACTGCCCGCCGGCACCCCGCTGATCCTGGCCGGCGTGGCCACCGCGCCCGACGAGTCCGAGATGGCCCAACTGCTGCGCTCCGGGATGCGGATGAGCTTCCCGCACGGCTCGCCGCTCGCCGACGTGCTGGCCGGCGGGCCCGCCTGGTTCGCCCAGACGCCGGCCGACATCCGCGGCGGCGCGTTCGCCCAGCCGCTGGAGCCGCGCATCAAGGTCGCCCTCGACCTGGGCGTCGGCTCGCTGCTCGCGGTGCCGCTGCGGGCTCGCGGCATCGCGCTCGGCCTGCTGGTGGTGGGCCGCTCGCTGCACCGCGAACCGTTCGACCCCGACGACCTCGCCCTCGCCTACGAACTCGCCGACCGGGCCGGCGCCGCCCTGGACAACGCCCGGCTCTACGCCCGCGAGCGGGAGGGCGCCCTGACGCTGCAACGCGCCCTGCTGCCGCAGTCGGTGCCCGAACTGCCGGGCGTGGAGGTCGCGCACCGCTACGTGCCGGGCAGCAGCGGCGCGGCGGCCGGCGGCGACTGGTTCGACGTGGTGCCGCTGGCCGGCGGCCGGGTGGCGTTCGTGATCGGCGACGTGATGGGCCACGGGCTGACCGCGGCGGCGACCATGGGACGGCTGCGCACCGCGGTGCGCACCCTGGCCGGCCTCGACATGCCGCCGGACGAACTGCTGCGCCGCATCAACGACCTGTCCGACGACTTCGCCCTCATCCCCGAAGAGCCGATGATGGCGACCTGCGTCTACGCGGTCTACGACCCGTCCAGCCGGCTGTGCGTCATCGCCAAGGCCGGCCACCTGCCGCCGATGCTCATCCTGCCCGGGCTGCCCGGCGCCGACCGGGTCCAGCCGCTGGAGCTGCCGTCGAACACCCCGATCGGCGTGGCCGGCGGCCGGTTCGAGTCCCGGGAACTGCTGATCCCCGAGGGCGCGGTGCTGGTCCTGTACACCGACGGCCTGATCGAGCGCCGGGGCGAGGACATCACCGACGGCATCGACCGGCTGACCGGGGTGCTCAGCCGGCCCTACACCTCGCTGGAGAGCGCCTGCGACGACGTGCTGGCCGACCTGGTCCGGGACCGTGAACCGGACGACGTGGCCGTGCTGATGGCCCGGTTCGGCGGCTGGCCGGAAGGCAGCGCCGCCGCGTGGACCTTCCCGGCCGAGGCGGTCGCGGTGCGCGAGGTGCGGGCCCGGGTGCGGCGCACGCTGCGCGACTGGGGGCTGCAGCCGCTGACCGACGTGACGGTGCTCCTGGTGAGCGAGCTGGTGACCAACTCGCTGCGGCACGCGCACGGGCCGATCGGGGTGCGGCTGGTGCGCGGACCCTCGCTGCTGGTCGAGGTCTCCGACCCGCTGCCCGATCCGCCGCAGGCCAGGAACGCGGCCGACGACGACGAGGGCGGCCGGGGCGTGCACCTGGTGGCCCGGGCCTCCCGGCGGTGGGGAACCAGGCTCGGCCCGCTCGGCAAGACGGTGTGGTTCGAACTCACCCTGCCGGGTATCTGACCTGCTTGGCACCTCGCTGAACGGCAGCGCGGACAACCTGGAATGATGCTGTGATCGTCAAGACCGTTCCGTACACGACGGCGGTACCCGATACTTCTAGGGTGCGGAATCGGATTGCCCGGAAGCCGGTCCGGGTCCGGTAAAGGCTCCGGGGGACGCCCCCGGACCCCCAGAACGGAGGGGTCGTGCGCTGCATACGATCCGGCGGAGGACGCTTCGCCCTGCCGCACGGACGGATCGACGTGACGGTGGGGACGGCCGATGCCTGAGCTGCCGGGACCACGGCAACCACGTCCCCGCTCGCGCGACCAGGACGAGAACCGCTTCTCCCCCAGCTTGGAGATCGCCGCGTTCGAGGCGATATTCGGGCAGTCCATGATGGGCGTCTTCCTCGCCGACACCGACATGAAGCTGCTGCGGGTCAACGAGCGCTTCGCCCGGGTGTACGGCAAGCCGGCCGACGAGTACCGCGGCCGCACCCCGCACGACTTCCTGCCCCGCGTCGAGGCCGACCGGCTGGCCGCCGCGCTGCGCCAGGTGCTCGACGGCGGCGACCCGGTGCTCGACATGCAGATCGTCGGCACCAGCCCGGTCGCCCCGGGCCGCCGCCGGTTCTCCGTCTCGCTCTACCGGCTGCACGAGGGCGACGACCGCAGCCCGATCGGCATAGCCGGCGTGGCGACCGACGTGACGATCCGCCAGCGCGACGAGCGGGAGGCCGCGCACACCCGGCGCGACCTCGCGCTGCTCAACGAGGCGGGCGCCCGGATCGGCAACTCCCTCGACCTGGAGACCACCGCGCGCCAACTGCTCGACGTCGCCGTGCCGCACTTCTGCGACCTGGCGGCGGTCGACCTCTACCAGGCCCTGCTGACCGGTGACGACGACCCGGTCAGCGCGGCCGACGGCAGCGCGGAGCTGCGCCGGGTCGCGGTGGCCAGCGCGGTCTCCGGCAGCCCGGAGCGGATGGGCGGCGAGTTCGCGGTCGTCGTCGGCGACGTGCACCGCTACCCGTTCGGCTCCACCGCGGCCCGGGCGCTGCGCACCGCCCAGGTGCAGACGGTCAGCACCACCACCACCGCCGCCGAGGAGCACCCGCCCGAGCCGCCGCAGGCCGCCGACGCCGGGCAGCCGGTCGGCCCCAGCGCCTCGGTGCCCGGCGGCGGGGTCGTCCAGTCCACCCTGGTCGTGCCGATGGTGGCCCGCGACACCGTGCTCGGCCTGGTGCACTTCTCCCGGGCCAAGGGCAGCGAGCCGTTCGGCGAACGCGACATCTCGCTGGCCGCCGAACTCGCCGCCCGCGCCGCGGTCTGCATCGACAACGCCCGCCTCTACCGCCGCGAGCACGAACGCGCCCTGCTGCTGCAGCGCAGCCTGCTGCCGCCCGGCAACCCGGAGGCCGCCGGGCTGGACATCGCCTGCCGCTACCTGCCGGGCAACACCGCGGCCGAGGTCGGCGGCGACTGGTTCGACGTCATCGAACTGCCCGGCCACCGCACCGCGCTGGTGGTCGGCGACGTGATGGGCCGCGGGCTGCGCGCGGCCGTCGCGATGGGCGAACTGCGCACCGCCGTACGCACGTTGGCGCTTCTGGACCTGGAGCCGGCCGAGGTGCTCAGCTACCTCGACGAGGTGGCGCGCAGTCTGTCCGACCCGTCGGCCGGCCGTGCCCGGCGCTCCAAGGACCGCGACGGCGAGGACCTGGCCGAGGTCTACCTCGCCACCTGCGTCTACGCGGTCTACGACGCCGTCACCCGCCGGGTCACCATCGCCAACGCGGGCCATCTGCCGCCCGTCGTGGTGCAGCCGGGCGATCCGTCGATGATGCTGGACGTGCCGCACGGCATCCCGCTGGGCGTCGGCGGCGAGCCGTTCGAGGAGGTCGAGGTCGAACTCCCCGACGGCGCCCTGCTCGCGCTCTACACCGACGGACTGGTGGAGTCGCGCCGGCACAGCCTGGACGAGGGCCTGGACGCGCTGCGCGACGCCCTGGACCGGGCCGCGCTGCCGCTGGAGGACGCCTGCGACCACGTGCTGGCCAGCCTCAACACCCACCACGGCGAGGACGACGTGGCGCTGCTGATGGCCCGGGTGAGCGGTCTGCCGCCCGGCTCGGTCGGCGACTGGACGCTGCCGCCGCAGGGCCAGTCCGTCGCGCAGGCCCGTGAACTGGCCCGCGACCGGCTGGAGTCGTGGGGCCTGGAGGATCTGGTGGACACCACCGAGCTGCTGGTCAGCGAGCTGGTGACGAACGCGCTGCGGCACGGCAGGGGCGACATCCGGCTGCGGCTGCTGCTGGACCGCACCCTGGTGTGCGAGGTGTGGGACGCCGACCTGGTCCAGCCGCGGCGCCGCCGGGCCCGGGACACCGACGAGGGCGGCCGGGGGCTGCAACTCGTCAGCCTGCTCAGCCTCAACTGGGGCAGCCGCCGCACACCGGCCGGCAAGACGGTGTGGTTCGAACTCGCCCTGCCCGACGGGGAGTCGAAGAACCCCGACCTGGCCGAGGCGTTCCTGAGCCTGTACTAGCCCCCGGGGCCCGCCGGGGGTCCGGAGCCCGTTGCCGGGCTCCGGACGCCGGGATCAACTGCTCGGGCGGCGGCGGATCTTGCTGCCGAGCCAGACCAGCGGGTCGTACTTGCGGTCGGCCACCCGCTCCTTGAGCGGGATCAGCGCGTTGTCGGTGATCTTGATGTGCTCGGGGCAGACGTCCGTGCAGCACTTGGTGATGTTGCAGTAGCCCAGCCCGTGCTCGTCCTGCGCGGTGGTCTTGCGGTCAAGCCCCACCGACTCGGCCGCGTCCAGCGGGTGCATGTCCAGCTCCGCGACCCGCATGAGGAAGCGCGGACCGGCGAACGCGGTCTTGTTCTCCTCGTGGTCGCGCACCACGTGGCAGGTGTTCTGGCACAGGAAGCACTCGATGCACTTGCGGAACTCCTGCGAGCGCTCGACGTCCTGCTGCGCCATCCGGTACTCGCCCGGGGCCAGCTCGGCCGGCGGCACGAACGAGGGGATCTCCCGCGCCTTCGTGTAGTTGAACGACACGTCGGTCACCAGGTCGCGTATCACCGGGAAGGTGCGCATCGGGGTGACGGTGATCGTCTCGTCCTGGGTGAACACCGACATCCGCGTCATGCACATCAGCCGCGGACGGCCGTTGATCTCCGCGCTGCACGAACCGCACTTGCCGGCCTTGCAGTTCCACCGCACGGCCAGGTCGCCGACCTGGGTGGCCTGCAGCCGGTGGATGATGTCGAGGACCACCTCGCCCTCGTTCACCTCCACGTCGTAGTCCTGCAGGTCGCCGCCCTCGGCGTCACCGCGCCAGACCCTGAAGTGTGCGGTGTAGCTCATGCCGAAAGCTCCTCGTCGGTCAGGTACTTGGTGAGCTCTTCCTTCTCGAAGAGGCCGAGCAGATCGGCCCTGATGGGCGGCATCGGGCGGCGGGTGACGCCGACCGCGGCCGAGTCGTCGAGCTCGCAGACCAGGTTGACCTTGCGCCACTCGCGTTCCATCGTCGGGTGGTCGTCACGGGTGTGGCCGCCGCGCGACTCCGTGCGCTCCAGCGCGGCGCGCGCCACGCACTCGCTCACCAGCAGCATGTTGCGCAGGTCGATGGCGAGGTGCCAGCCGGTGTTGAACTGCCGGTGCCCCTCCACCACCGCGCGGGCCGCCCGGACCCGGAGCGTGGCGAGCCGCCGCAGCGCCTCCTCCATCTCGCTCTGCTTCCTGATGATGCCCACCAGGTCGTTCATGGTCTGCTGCAGCTCCTGGTGGACGGTGTACGGGTTCTCCGCACCCCGCTCCTCCGAGGTGTCCCGGCCGAACGGCAGCAGCGCCTCGCCGACCGCCAGGTCCACGTCGGCGTCCCGCACCACCGGTCGCGCCTCGCCGAGCCCGGCCGCGTACTGGGCCGCGTGTAGCCCGGCCCGGCGGCCGAAGACCAGCAGGTCGGACAGCGAGTTGCCGCCGAGCCGGTTGGAGCCGTGCATGCCGCCGGCCACCTCGCCGGCCGCGTACAGTCCGGGCACCCCGGTGGCCGCCGCGCTGTCCGGGTCGACGTCCACGCCGCCCATCACGTAGTGGCAGGTGGGCCCGACCTCCATCGGCTCCGCGGTGATGTCCACGTCCGCCAGCTCCTTGAACTGGTGGTGCATGGACGGCAGCCGCCGGGTGATCTCGTCGGCCGACAGCCGGGTGGAGACGTCCAGGAAGACCCCGCCGTGCGGCGTGCCGCGGCCCGCCTTGACCTCGGAGTTGATGGCCCGGGCGACCTCGTCGCGGGGCAGCAGCTCGGGCGGCCTGCGGTGCTTGTCCGGATCGGTGTACCAGCCGTCGGCCTCCTGCTCGCTCTGCGCGTACTTCTCCTTGAACACGTCCGGGATGTAGTCGAACATGAACCGCTTGCCGTCGCTGTTGCGCAGCACGCCGCCGTCACCGCGGACCGACTCGGTGACCAGGATGCCCTTCACCGAGGGCGGCCAGACCATGCCGGTCGGGTGGAACTGCACGAACTCCATGTTGATCAGCGGCGCCCCGGCCAGCAGCGCGAGCGCGTGCCCGTCGCCGGTGTACTCCCAGGAGTTGGACGTCACCTTGAACGACTTGCCGATGCCGCCGGTGGCCAGCACGACGGCCGGCGCCTCGATCACGAAGAACCGGCCCGACTCGCGCTCGTAGCCGAAGACCCCGCTGACCCGGCCCTCGTCGTCCTTGAGCACCCGGGTGACGGTGCACTCCTGGAAGACCTTCAGCCGCGCCTCGTAGTCGCCCTCGGCGGCGTGGTCCTCCTGCTGGAGGGAGACGATCTTCTGCTGGAGCGTGCGGATCAGCTCCAGGCCGGTGCGGTCGCCCACGTGGGCCAGGCGCGGATACTCGTGGCCGCCGAAGTTGCGCTGCGAGATCCGTCCGTCCGCGGTGCGGTCGAACAGTGCCCCCCAGGTCTCCAACTCCCATACCCGGTCCGGCGCCTCGCGCGCGTGCAGCTCGGCCATCCGCCATTGGTTCAGGAACTTGCCGCCGCGCATGGTGTCGCGGAAGTGCACCTGCCAGTTGTCGTTCGAGTTCGCGTTGCCCATGCTCGCCGCGATGCCGCCCTCGGCCATCACGGTGTGGGCCTTTCCGAAGAGCGACTTACAGATCACCGCGGTGCGCAGCCCCTGGGCACGGGCCTCGATCGCGGCCCGTAGTCCCGCGCCTCCCGCGCCGACCACTACCACGTCGTAGCTGTGCCGTTCGACTTGCGTCATTGCTTTCCCGCATCCCCTTCGTTCCGGTTCAGGTTCAGAAGAACCTGGGGTCGTCGAACACACCGCTGGCGACCAGATAGACATAGAAATCGGCGACCGCGACACCCACCAGCGAAGCCCAGGCGAGCGTCATGTGGCGGTTGTTCAGCTTGCCGACCCACCCCCACAGCCGGTAGCGCACCGGGTGCTTGGAGAAGTGCTTGAGCCGGCCGCCGATGATGTGCCGGCAGGAGTGGCACGAGAGGGTGTACACCCAGATCAGCGCCGCGTTGGCCAGCAGCACCAGCGTGCCCAGGCCCATGTGTCCCCACTGGCCGGCCGCGTTGCGGAAGCCGAGCACCGCGTCGTAGGTGAGGATCACCGCGAAGATCAGCGCGAAGTAGAAGAAGTAGCGGTGGATGTTCTGGATGATCAGCGGGAAACGGGTCTCGCCGGTGTACTTCGCGTGCGGTTCGGCCACCGCGCAGGCCGGCGGCGAGGCCCAGAAGCCCCGGTAGTAGGCCTTGCGGTAGTAGTAGCAGGTCAGCCGGAAGCCCAGCGGGAAGATCAGCACGATCAGGGCCGGTGACAGCCCCCACCACGAGCCGAAGATCGCCAGGTCGGCGCCGCCCTTGGCGGGCACGCAGTTGCTCGCCAGACAGGGTGAGTAGAAGGGCGAGACGTAGGGCGCCGCGTAGTAGTCGGCGTTGGCGAACGCCCGCCAGGTCGAGTAGATGATGAAGGCGACCAACGCCGCGACGGTGACCGCGGGTGCGAGCCACCACCGGTCGGTGCGCAGATGCCGGGCGGGGATCGCGGCACGCCCGGGGGAGTGCACGCCGTTGCCCACGCCGTCGGTGTCGCCGGTTTTTGGAGACTGGATCGTTGCCAAGTCAACTCCGAATGGAGTGCGGAAAAAGGGTCACGTGGGAATGTCAACGGCCGTACCCGCGGAGCGGGTACGGCCGCAGCCACTACGGAGCGTGGCGGTCCCTGGCCCCCAGACCCTCCTCCTCGGCGTCACCGTCGCTCCACAGGCTGCGGTCGTAGGGGGTGTCCGGGATCGTGACCATCTCCTGCTCCCGGCCTCGGCCGGTACAGCCGCCGTTGCGCACCGAATCGCGCAGCAGGGTCAGGCTTTCGCGCAGATGGTCCGCGTCGGCACGCACCCGACGCATGTCGAGGGTGTGCCCGACCTGAGGCTCTACGGTGGCCAGCGAGCGGACCAGGTCGTCGAGTCGCCGTTGGACAGCCGTCAGATCGTCCTGAATTGGCATGGTTCGCACCTTAGCGGGAGCTACAAGGGCCGACGTTCACACGGACAAAGTGTCGCGCGTCACAGCCTCGCTTGGGAAGGGGGCTGATCGTTTCGTGGTGATCACATGGGACGCCCGGGTGGCGAGGGGCCGATGGTCCGCCCGGGTGGCGTGTGGCGGGCGTGGTGCGTGTCGCCGCGTGCGGTGGCGATCCGGTCACTATCTGTAGATGCGATAAGCGGCAAATACCGGGCCTGCCGCACGCCAATCGGGCCGCGCCGAGCGGTCCGCCACCAGCGGAGGTACCTCGCCATGCACCGCACACCCCGCGCCGGCCGGCGCGCCGTCGGAGCCGCGGCCGCCGCGGGCGTGATCGCGGCGGCCGGCGTGGTCGCCGGCTGCTCGTCGTCGGACTCCGACAACCAGCCCGCCGCCATCGACATCGCCTCGGCGGCCCGCGCCTCCGTCAAGGACGGCGGCACCCTGCGCTGGGCGGTGGACGACATCCCCGGCACCCTCAACGCCTACCAGGACGGCGCCGACGCGCAGACCTCGCTGATCGCCGGCGCGACGCTGCCGACGCTCTTCACCGTCGACGGCCACGGCCGCCCGCAGCGCGACGCCGACTTCCTGCGGTCCGCCGCGGTCGTCAAGTCCGCGCCGCAGGTCGTCGTCTACCACATCAACCCCAAGGCGGTCTGGAGCAACGGCCGGGCCATCACGGTCAGCGACTTCAAGGCGCAGTGGAAGGCGCTCGACGGCGACGACACCGACTTCTACACCGCGCACAACACCGGCTACGAGCGGATCGCCAAGGTCCAGCGCGGCCGCGACGCCCGCGAGGTCAAGGTGACCTTCCGCAAGCCGTTCGCGGCCTGGCAGTCGCTCTTCACGCCGCTGTACCCGAAGGAGGCGACCCGCGACCCGAACGCCTTCAACGAGGGGCTGCGCGACGGGCTCCCGGTCTCCGCCGGCCCGTTCGCGGTCCGCGACGTGGACGCGCGGCGCGGCACCGCGACGCTGACCCGCAACGCCCGCTGGTGGGGCGACCGGGCCAAGCTGTCCCGGCTGGAGCTGATGGCGGTGCCGGCCGGCCGCCGGGCCGCCGCGCTGGCGGACGGCACGGTGGACGTGGCCGGCATCGACACCGGGCAACTGGCCGCCGCCAAGCGGGTGCGCGGCATCGCGGTGCGCAAGGCGCCCGGCGCCGAGTACACCCAGCTCACCCTGAACGGCGGCGGCACCGGGCCGCTCGCCGACGAGCGGGTCCGCAAGGCGGTGGCCCGCGCCATCGACCGGCAGGCCATCGCGGACTACGTGCTGCGCCCGGCCGGGCTGCCGGCCAGGACGCTCGGCAACCACCTCGTGATGGGCTCGCAGTTCGGCTACCACGACGACAGCTCCGCCATCGGCCACACCGACGTGAAGTCCGCGCAGAACCTGCTGGCCGACGCCGGCTGGCAGCAGAACGCCGGCGCCAGCCCCACCGCGGCCAAGGCGGCCGCCAACCAGCCCGGCCGGGTCCACCCGTCGAAGGCCGCCGCCGCCCCGGCCTCCGCGACCGCCTCCGCCACCGCCTCCGGTTCCGCCGCGCCGTCCGCGAGCCGGTCAGCCGACGCCGTCGCCGGCGACGCGCGGTCGCCGTCCGGGACGGCGTCCGCGGACGCGCCGGCCGCGCAGAACGCCGCCACCACCCAGTCCGTCGTCGAGCCCGCGGTGGTGCGCACCAACCACTCCGGCGTGCCGCTCACCCTGCGCTTCATGCTGCCGGCCGGCTCGCCGACGCTGGACGCGGTCGGCGACCGCATCGCCCACATGCTGGCCGGCGTCGGGGTCCGCACCGAGATGGACCGGGTCGACGACCTGAGCTTCTTCCGCGACCACGTGGCCACCAGCGACTTCGACCTGGCGCTGTTCGACTGGCCCGGCAGCGCCTTCCCGGCCGACGACGCCCGGCCGGTCTACCTCAAGCCGATGCCGGCCACCGACGGCTCGCTCAACGTCCGGCAGAACTACTCGCGGGTCGGCACCGACCAGATCGACCAGCTGCTGGACCAGGCCGCCAGGGAGCTGAACGACGGCAAGGCGCGCGGCCTGGCGCAGAAGGCCGACTCCCGGATCTGGGCGGTCGCCGGGTCGCTGCCGCTCTACCAGCCGCCGCAGCTGGTCGCCGAGCGCTCCTCGGCCGCCAACATCGGCGCCTTCGGCTTCCAGACCCCGCGCTTCCAGGACATCGGCTTCCGCCACTGACCCCCGTCCGCGCCCGTCCGCACCCCTCGCCCGGCCCCCGGTGGAACGTCACCGGGGGCCGCGGCGCACGGCCGGGGCGGCCGTCGCGCGCCGGGGCCCGTACCATGGGTGGCACAAGGCCGCGGCGTGATGTTGCCCGGCGGGCGCGCGTACCGGTCCTGGACGCGCCGTCATCCACGAATCCGGGAGAATCCCGCAGTGCCCACGCGCCACGACATCCGCAACGTCGCCATCGTCGCCCACGTCGACCACGGGAAGACGACCCTGGTCGACGCCATGCTCAAGCAGGCCGGAGCCTTCGCCGCACACCAGCACGTGGACGACCGCGTCATGGACTCCAACGATCTGGAGCGCGAGAAGGGCATCACCATTCTCGCGAAGAACACCGCGGTCAAGTACCACCCCAAGGGCGGCGGCGACCCGGTCACCATCAACATCATCGACACCCCCGGCCACGCCGACTTCGGCGGCGAGGTGGAGCGCGGCCTGTCCATGGTCGACGCCGTCGTGCTGCTGGTGGACGCCTCCGAGGGCCCGCTGCCGCAGACCCGGTTCGTGCTGCGCAAGGCGCTGCAGGCCCGGCTGCCGGTCATCCTGTGCATCAACAAGACCGACCGCCCGGACTCCCGGATCGACGACGTCGTCAACGAGACCTACGACCTCTTCCTCGACCTGGACGCCGACGAGGACCAGATCGAGTTCCCGATCGTCTACGCCTGCGCCCGCGACGGCGTCGCCTCGCTGACCAAGCCCGCCGACGGCACGGTGCCCGGCGACAGCGACAGCCTGCAGCCGTTCTTCTCCACGCTCCTGTCCCACGTGCCGGCCCCCCGCTACGACGAGGACGCGCCGCTGCAGGCGCACGTCACCAACCTCGACGCCGACAACTTCCTCGGCCGCATCGCGCTGCTGCGGGTCGAGCAGGGCCACCTGCGCAAGGGTCAGACGGTCTCGTGGATCAAGCGCGACGGCACCATGCAGAACGTCCGCATCACCGAGCTGATGATGACCGAGGCGCTGACCCGCAAGGCCGCCGACGTGGCGGGCCCGGGCGACATCTGCGCGGTGGCCGGCATCCCGGACATCATGATCGGCGAGACGCTGGCCGACCCGGACAACCCGATCGCGCTGCCGCTGATCACCGTCGACGAGCCGGCCATCTCGATGACCATCGGCACCAACACCTCGCCGCTGGTCGGCAAGGCGGGCAAGGGCCACAAGGTGACCGCCCGGCTGGTCAAGGACCGCCTGGAGCGCGAACTGGTCGGCAACGTCTCGCTGCGCGTGCTGCCCACCGAGCGCCCGGACGCCTGGGAGGTGCAGGGCCGCGGTGAACTCGCGCTGGCCATCCTGGTGGAGACCATGCGCCGCGAGGGCTTCGAGCTGACCGTCGGCAAGCCGCAGGTGGTCACCCGGGAGATCAACGGCAAGATCCACGAGCCGGTCGAGCGGATGACCATCGACTCCCCCGAGGAGTACCTGGGCGCGATCACCCAGCTGATGGCCTCCCGCAAGGGCCGGATGGAGACCATGACCAACCACGGGTCCGGCTGGGTCCGCATGGAGTTCGTGGTGCCCGCCCGCGGCCTGATCGGCTTCCGCACCGACTTCCTCACCGACACCCGCGGCACCGGCATCGCGCACAGCATCTTCGAGGGCCACGAGCCGTGGTTCGGCGAGCTGCGCACCCGCAACAACGGTTCGCTGGTCGCCGACCGCCCCGGCCCGGTCACCGCGTTCGCGATGACCAACCTCCAGGAGCGCGGCACCCTGTTCATCGAGCCGGGCACCGAGGTCTACGAGGGCATGATCGTCGGCGAGAACTCGCGCTCCGACGACATGGACGTGAACATCACGAAGGAGAAGAAGCTCACCAACATGCGGTCCTCCACCGCGGACGTCACCGAGTCGCTGATCCCGCCGCGCAAGCTGTCGCTGGAGCAGTCGCTGGAGTTCTGCCGCGAGGACGAGTGCATCGAGGTGACCCCGGAGACGGTCCGCATCCGCAAGGTCGTCCTGGACCAGAAGGAGCGCGGCCGGGCCGCCGCCCGCGCCAAGCGCTGACCCCGCGTCACCCGAGGGGCCCGTCCGCGACCTGCGGCCGGGCCCCTCGCGCGTGCCGGCGGCTACTGCGTTGGAGGGGTTGTGCCCGGCGATCGTCCGGCGTCACCGGGTTGATAAGTGCATATTCTCACCATCAGGTGTTATTTGGTGCTCAGTGCGACCGAGCCCTAGGAGGCACCGATGCGTGGAGCCACCCGCGCGAAGTGGACCGTCTGCGCGGCCGTCGTCGCGCTGGCGGCCACCGCCTGCGGCGCCGGTCCCGACGGCGGGGGGACGGCCGGCATCGTCCGGGCCTCCTGGGGCGATCCGCAGAACCCGCTGGAGCCGGCCAACACCAACGAGGTGCAGGGCGGCAAGGTGCTCGACATGGTCTTCCGGGGCCTGAAGAAGTACGACCCGCGGACCGGAGCCGCCGACAACTGGCTCGCCGACTCCATCACCACCACCGACCAGCGCGACTTCACCGTCAAGCTCAAGAGCGGCTGGAAGTTCTCCAACGGCGAGCCGGTGACCGCCCGCTCCTTCGTGGACGCCTGGAATTACGGCGCGCTGCTCACCAACGAGCAGGTCAACTCCAGCTTCTTCAGCTACATCGACGGCTACGACCAGGTGCACCCGGCCTCCGGCAAGCCGACCGCGAAGACCATGTCGGGCCTGCGGGTCAAGGACGCCGACACCTTCACCGTCCGGCTGACCCAGAAGTTCTCCACCTGGCCCGACACCCTCGGCTACTCGGCGTTCTACCCGCTGCCCCGGACGTTCTTCACCCACCACGCGGCCTGGCTCAAGAAGCCGGTCGGCGACGGCCCGTACGCCATCGAGTCCTACACCAAGGGCTCGGTGATGAAGCTGCGCACCTGGCACGGCTACCGCGGACCGGACAAGGCGCGCAACGGCGGCGTGGACCTGCAGGTCTACACCGACAACAACACCGCCTACACCGACCTGCAGGCCGACAACATCGACCTGGTCGACGACATCCCGGCCAACCAGCTCAAGAACGTCCGGCGCGACCTCGGCTCGCGCTACATCAACCAGCCGGCCGGCATCAACCAGACCATCGCCGCGCCGATGTACGACAAGGCGTGGAACGGGCCGAAGGGCACGATGCTGCGGCAGGGCATCTCGATGGCCATCGACCGGGCGTCGATCACCCGGCGGATCTTCCAGAACACCCGCACCCCCGCGACCGACTGGACCTCACCGGTGCTCGGCGCCCGGGGCGGCTACCGGGCCGGGCTGTGCGGCAGGCCGTGCCAGTACGACCCCGCCGCGGCCCGCCGGCTGGTCAAGCAGGCCGGCGGGCTGCCCGGCGGCCAGATGAAGATCGGCTACAACGCGGACACCGGCAGCCACAAGGAATGGGTGGACGCGGTGTGCAACAGCATCAACAACACCCTCGGCAACGACCGGGCCTGCGTCGGCGCCCCGGTCGGCACCTTCGCCGACTTCCGCACCCAACTCGCCGCCAAGCGGCAGACCGAGCCGTTCCGGGCCGGCTGGCAGATGGACTACCCGCTCATCCAGGACTTCCTGCAGCCGCTCTACTACACCGGCGCCTCCTCCAACGACTCCGGCTTCGACGACCAGCGGTTCGACAGCCTGATCAACCAGGCCAACGCGGAGTCCGACCCGGTCCGCTCCATCGGCGACTTCCAGGACGCCGAGCGGATCCTCGCCCAGCAGATGCCCGCCATCCCGCTGTGGTACCAGAACGGCAACGCCGGCTACTCGCAGAACATCTCCGGCGTGACCCTCAACCAGTTCAGCGTCCCGGTCTACGACGAGATCACCGTCCACTGACCCGCCCCTGCGACCGGAAGACCAGGCAACCCATGGGCCGTTACGTGATCCGGCGTCTGCTGCAGATGATCCCGGTCTTCCTCGGCAGCACCTTCCTGATCTTCGTCATGGTGTACGCGCTCGGCGACCCGGTGGCCGCGCTCTTCGGCGACCGGGCGCCCGACCCGGCGACCGCGGCGCAGATCCGCCGCGACCTCTACCTCGACCACCCGCTGTGGCAGCAGTACGTGCACTACATGACGCAGATCTTCCGGGGCGACTTCGGCACCGCGTTCGACGGCGAGTCGGTGCTGTCGCTGATGGCCTCCGCCTGGCCGCTCACCCTGCGGCTGACCCTGGTGGCGGTGGTGGTCGAGGCGCTGATCGGCGTGGTGCTCGGGGTGTTCAGCGGGCTGCGCCGGGGCCGCACGGTCGACTCCGGGGTGCTCGTGCTGACCCTGATCGTGGTCTCGGTGCCCACCTTCGTCAGCGGCTACGTGCTGCAGTACCTGTTCGGCGTCCAATGGACCCTGGTGCAGCCCTCGGTCTCGCCGACCGCGCCGCTCGACGAGCTGATCCTGCCCGGCATCGTGCTCGCGCTGGTCTCGCTGGCCTACGTGACCCGGCTGACCCGCACCTCGGTGACCGAGAACCACCGGGCCGACTACGTGCGCACCGCGATCGCCAAGGGGCTCTCCCGGCGCCGGGTGGTGGTACGCCACCTGCTGCGCAACTCGCTGATCCCGGTCGTCACCTTCATCGGCACCGACGTCGGCGCCCTGATGGGCGGCGCGATCGTCACCGAGCGGATCTTCAACATCCACGGCGTCGGCTACCAGCTCTACCAGGGCATCGTGCGGCAGAACTCCCCGACGGTGGTCGGCTTCGTCACCGTCCTGGTCATCGTCTTCCTGCTGGCCAACCTGCTCGTGGACCTCTTCTACGCCGTCCTTGACCCGAGGATCCGCTATGCCTGAACCCTCCAGCGCGCAGAACCCGGCCGAGGCGGTCGGCGACTCCGGCGCCGGCGCCACCATGGACCTGGCGGCCGAGGAGGCCGGCACCCTGGCGGCGCACGTCGAACCCGAGGCGGGCGCCGGACCGGCCGGGCACCCGCGCAGCCTGTGGTCGGACGCCTGGCACGACCTGCGGCGCAACCCGGTCTTCGTCATCTCCGCGCTGGTCATCGTCTTCCTGGTCTTCATCGCCATCTGGCCGCAGGCCATCGCCGGCGGCAACCCGCTCGCCTGCGACATCAACAACTCCCAGGACGGCCCCGCGCCCGGCCACCCGTTCGGCTTCGACACCCAGGGCTGCGACGTCTACACCAGGACCGTCTACGGCGCCCGCGCCTCGATCATCGTCGGGGTGTGCGCCACCGCGGGCGCCGCGCTGCTCGGCGGGCTGCTGGGCGCGCTGGCCGGGTTCTTCGGCGGCTGGTGGGACGCCCTGCTCTCCCGGGTCAGCGACGTCTTCTTCGGCATCCCGATCATCCTGGGCGGCCTGGTCTTCCTGTCGGTGGTCACCAACACCACGGTCTGGCCGGTGGTCGGCTTCATCGTGCTGCTCGGCTGGCCGCAGATCGCCCGCATCGCCCGCGGCTCGGTCCTGACCGCCAAGCAGAACGACTACGTGGCCGCCGCCCGGGCGCTCGGCGCCGGCCCGGTGCGCATCCTGACGCGGCACATCATGCCGAACGCGATCGCCCCGGTCATCGTGGTGGCCACCATCGCGCTGGGCACCTACATCTCCCTGGAGGCGACCCTGTCCTTCCTCGGGGTCGGGCTGCGGCCGCCGACCGTCTCGTGGGGGATCGACATCTCGCAGGCGTCCACCGAGATCCGCGACGCGCCGCACATGCTGCTGTGGCCGGCCGGGGCGCTCAGCGTCACCGTGCTGGCGTTCATCATGCTCGGCGACGCGGTCCGCGACGCCCTCGACCCCAAGCTGCGCTGAGGAGGTGCCCGGGATGAGCACGCTGCTGGAGGTGCGGGACCTGCACGTGGAGTTCCGCACCCGGGACGGGATCGCCAAGGCGGTCAACGGGGTCAGCTACTCGGTGGCCGAGGGCGAGACGCTCGCGGTGCTCGGCGAGTCCGGCTCGGGCAAGTCGGTGACCGCGCAGGCCGTCATGGGCATCCTGGACACCCCGCCCGGCCGGGTCACCCGCGGCGAGATCCACTTCCGCGGCCGGAACCTGCTGACCATGACCGCCGGCGAGCGGCGCCGGGTGCGCGGCGCCCGGATGGCGATGATCTTCCAGGACGCGCTCTCCGCCCTCAACCCGGTGCTCAGCGTGGGCTACCAGCTCGCCGAGATGTTCATCGTGCACCGCGGCATGTCCCGCAAGGACGCCCGCGCCAAGGCGGTCGAGCTGATGGACCGGGTGCGCATCCCGGCCGCCGCGCAGCGGGTCGGCGACTTCCCGCACCAGTTCAGCGGCGGCATGCGGCAGCGCATCATGATCGCGATGGCCATCGCCCTGGAACCCGAGCTCATCATCGCCGACGAGCCGACGACCGCGCTCGACGTCACCGTCCAGGCGCAGGTGATGGACCTGCTCGCCGAACTGCAGCGCGAGATGTCGATGGGCCTGATCCTCATCACCCACGACCTGGGCGTGGTCGCCGACGTGGCCGACCGGATCGCGGTGATGTACGCGGGCCGCATCGTGGAGAGCGCGCCGGTGCGCGACATCTACGCCGCGCCGGCCCACCCGTACACCAAGGGCCTGCTGGAGTCGATCCCGCGGCTGGACCGCAAGGGCCGGGAGCTGTTCGCCATCCGGGGCCTGCCGCCCAACCCGCACCGCGTCCCGTCCGGCTGCCCGTTCAACCCCCGCTGCCCGATGGCCCGGGAGCGCTGCCGCGGCGAGGTCCCGGCGCTCTACGACGTCCGCCCGGAGCGCGCCAGCGCCTGCCACTACTGGCGCGAGTGCCTCGGCCACCCGGCCGGCGAGGGCGACCTGGAAGGAGTCCGCCGGTGAGCGCCGAACCCGTGCTGGAGGTGCGCGGCCTGGTCAAGCACTACCCGCTGACCCGTGGCATCGTGCTGCGGCGGCAGGTCGGCGCCGTCAAGGCGGTCGACGGCGTGGACCTGGAACTGCGCGCCGGCGAGACGCTGGGCGTGGTCGGCGAGTCCGGCTGCGGCAAGTCCACCGTCGCCAAGGTGCTGGTCAACCTCGAACGCCCCACCGCCGGGCAGGTGCTGTACAAGGGCGAGGACATCACCCGGCTGTCCGGCCGGGCCCTCAAGGCGGTGCGCCGCAACATCCAGATGGTCTTCCAGGACCCCTACACCTCGCTCAACCCGCGCATGACGGTCGGCGACATCATCGGCGAGCCCTTCGAGATCCACCCGGAGGCCGCGCCCCGCGGCGAGCGGCGCCGCCGGGTCCGCGAACTCCTCGACGTCGTCGGCCTCAACCCCGAGTACCTCAACCGCTATCCGCACCAGTTCTCCGGCGGGCAGCGCCAACGCATCGGCATCGCGAGGGGGTTGGCGCTCAACCCGGAGATCATCATCTGCGACGAGCCGGTCTCCGCGCTCGACGTCTCGGTGCAGGCGCAGGTCATCAACCTCATGGAGCGGCTGCAGGCCGAGTTCGGCCTGTCGTACATCTTCATCGCGCACGACCTGTCCATCGTCCGGCACATCTCCGACCGGGTCGCGGTGATGTACCTCGGCAAGGTGGTGGAGACCGGCGACGACGAGCAGATCTACGAGCACCCCACGCACCCCTACACCCAGGCGCTGCTGTCGGCCGTGCCGGTGCCCGACCCGGCGGCCCGGGACAACCGCGACCGGGTCATCCTCGCCGGCGACGTGCCCTCGCCGGCCGCCGTCCCGTCCGGCTGCCGGTTCCGCACCCGGTGCTGGAAGGCGATGGACCGCTGCGCCGTGGAGGTCCCGGTGCTGGCGGTGCCGGCCGGACTGCGCGGGATCGGGACCCCCGCCGAGCACCCCAGCGCCTGTCACGACGCCGGGGAGCGCGCGGCGGTGGTCCCCTAGCCCCTCGTTGTGCGACGGCAGTCAGGCGGCCCGGCCGGCGCGGGCGCGGGTGCGGCGGGTGACCGCGAAGACGGCGGCGCCGGCCAGCACGAGGGCGCCGCCGAGGCCGGCCAGGTCACCGCCGTCGAAGCCGGTGTCCGCGAGGCCGCCGCCGGCCGAGGTGCCGCCCGCGGTCTGCGGCGACGGGGCGTTGCCGCCGGTGGATCCGGCCGAGCCGCTGCCGCCCGTGGCGCCGCCGGTCGAGCCGGGCGCGGTGCCGCCGGGGACGTGCACGGTGATCGGCGCGGTGTTGTTGCCGCTGTCCTTGTCGAAGGCGAGCGCCGAGCCGTACATCGTGGTGGCCTTGACCTGCCCGGTGGTCACCGAGGGCGCGTTCGCGGCGATCTTCAGCGTGAACGGCAGCGAGACCGTCGCGCCCGGGGCGAACGGCTCGGGCGCCTCGCAGATGTACTGCGGCCGGCCGAGCTTCTTGCCGCCGCCGGGCCCGTCGATCTCCCAGGGGTAGCAGGAGGCCGGGACGGCCGTCGTCGTGGTGCCCTTCGGGATGGTCACCATGACGCCCATCTGGTCGTCGCTCTCCAACTCCCGCACCGAGGCCGGGCCGTGGTTGGTGACCGAGACGTCGATGTGCACCGAGGCACCCGGCCGTCCGGTGGCCTCGTCGCCCTTCGCGGCGAAGTCGGCGGTGTTGTCGACGGTGACGTACTGCGACGCCGCCGCTGCGAGGCCCTTCGGCGCGTCACCGGCCGGGACCAGGGTCAGCGCGGAGCCGCCGCCGTCCGCGGGAGCCGGCGCGTCCAGCATCCGCGCCTGGTAGCCGAACGTCTCGTACAGCGCGGTGTGCGCCACCCGCACGCCCAGCGGGGTCGCCAGCTTGTAGATCTTGCCGGGATCCAGCGTGGTGGCGAAGGTGCACAGCAGCTCGTGCGCCTGCCGGGGGTCCGTGGAGGAGTGCGGCACGCAGTTGGAGTGGCTGCCGAGGTCGAGCCCGGCGCTGGAGTCCAGCGTCACCTGCTCGCCGTCGATCGGCGCCGAGCCGTCGTTGCCGACGTAGATCGGATAGTCGACGGTGGAGTCAGGCTTCGCGGTCGCGTGGTCGTCCAGCGAACCGACCACGATGTCCGGCTTGCCGGCCACCACGGTGGCGGTGACGCTGTTGACCGTCCCGTCCGAGGAGGTGCCGCTGAACACCACGGTGCCGGTGGAACCGGGCGTGGCGCCGGGCTTGGCCGACAGCAGCAGGCCGGCGGTGTCGCCCTTGTCGGTCATCGTCTTCTGGTCGGTGACCGTGCAGGTCTCGCCGGTGCACTCCGCCGGCCGCGCCGCGGTCGCGAACGACGCGATGCCGGACAGGTCGGCGGTGATCTTCAGGTCGTGCACCGGGCCGCTGCTGTCCCGCTCGATGCTGATCATCAGCTCGTCGTCATCGTCGGACGGGATCGCTATCCGCAGCGGGGAGTTGGTCGCGGCCAGCGTGACCACGTCCCCTCCCGGTGCGTCGGCGTGCGCCGGCGCGACCGCCGCGGCCGGCCCGAGGACGGCGATCGCCCCCGCGGTCAGCGTCGCCGCGATCCGCCTCCGTGCGTGGTGGGTCATGGGTGGTCTCCCCCTTGTTCGTGCCTGCGTCGGGTGCCCGCCGGCCCGGGTGGTCGGACGGTTCGCGTCGATCCGGCGCGGGTGCGCACGTGGTCCGCGGACAGCCGTCCGCCCGTTACGCGCTCACCCGTGTGACACGGCAGGGGTCCGCAGGGTTGTCCTTCGTGACAGACCCATGACATTGCGGCGGAGCCGTCGGACGCGGCTACCGCTCCGGGCCCGGCCGTTCCGGTTCCCCGGCCTCCTCCAGTGCGGTCAGGGCCGGGTCGAGGACGACGTCGTGGTCGCGGGCGGCGACGGTGGGGTCCTCGGGGAAGTGGCAGGCGGTCAGGTGGCCGGGCCTGGCGGGGTCGAGGGCGAGCAGCGGGGGCTCGTCGGCGGCGCACTTCTCCCGCGCCTTCCAGCAGCGGGTGCGGAACCGGCAGCCGGACGGCGGGTTGATGGGGGAGGGCACGTCGCCGGCCAGCCGGATGCGCTCGCGGTCGCTCTCGTCCGGATCGGCCTCCGGGACCGCGGACAGCAGGGCGTGGGTGTACGGGTGGCGCGGCAGGTCGTAGATGTCCTCGCGGTCGCCGATCTCGACGATCTTGCCGAGGTACATCACCGCGATCCGCTGCGAGAAGTGCCGCACGATCGCCAGGTCGTGGGCGATGAACAGGAACGCGATGCCCAACTCCCGCTGCAGGCGCTGCAGCAGGTTGACCACCTGCGCCTGGATGGAGACGTCCAGCGCGGAGACCGGCTCGTCCGCCACGATCAGCTTCGGCTCCAGCGCCAACGCCCGTGCCACGCCGATGCGCTGGCGCTGCCCGCCGGAGAACTCGTGCGGGAAGCGGTTGTAGTGCTCGGGGTTGAGGCCGACGGTCTCCAGCAGTTCGCGGACCCGCTTCTCCAGGCCGCCGGGCGGGTTGAGGCCGTTGATCTCCATCGGCCCGCCGACGATGTCGCCCACCGTCTGGCGCGGGTTGAGCGAGGCGTACGGGTCCTGGAAGATCATCTGGATGTCGGAGCGCACCGGCGCCAACTGCCTGCGGTCCGCGTGCGTGATGTCGCGGCCCTGGTAGGTGATGCGGCCGGCGGTCGGCTCCAGCAGCCGGGTGACCAGCCGCCCGGTGGTGGACTTGCCGCACCCCGACTCGCCGACCAGGCCGAGCGCCTCGCCGGCGTGCACCGTGAAGTCGACGCCGTCCACCGCCTGCACGGCGCCGACCTGCCGCTTGAACAGGAAGCCGTCCAGGATCGGGAAGTGCTTGGCGAGCCCGGAGACCTCCAGCAGGGGCGCGCCGATCCGCGGCGCCGGCACCGGCGCGAACCCCGGCCCGGCCGCCGCCTCGCTCCCCGGGGCCGCCGCCCCGGCCGCCGCCGCGTCCGCACGCTCTTCGCTGCTCATCGCTTCGCTTCCTCGTGTTCCGGTCAGCCCTCGCGGCCCAGCAACGGCTGGATCCGCTCGGCGAAGATGGTCCGCTTCTGGTCGGCGTCCAGGTGGCAGGCGCAGCCGCGGCCGTCCTGGAGGGCCAGCGGGGGGCGTTCGTCGCGGCAGCGGGTGCCGCCGACCTCGTCGCGGAAGCCGCAGCGGGGGTGGAACGGGCAGCCGGTCGGCGGCAGCAGCAGGCTCGGCGGGGTGCCGGGGATCGGCTGCAGCGGCACCTCCACCGGGGACTTCAGCCGCGGTATGGAGCCCAACAGGCCCCAGGCGTAGGGGTGCTGCGGCGTCTTGAGGATGTCGCGGACGCTGCCCTGCTCCACGCAGCGGCCCGCGTACATCACCAGCACGTCGTCGCAGATGTTGGCGACCACGCCGAGGTCGTGGGTGACGAAGACGATCGCGGTGCCGGTCTCCTGCTGCAGGTCGCGCAGCAGGTCGAGGATCTGCGCCTGGACGGTGACGTCGAGCGCGGTCGTCGGCTCGTCGGCGATGAGCAGTTCGGGGTCGCAGACCAGCGCGAGCGCGATCATGGCGCGCTGCCGCATGCCGCCGGAGAACTGGTGCGGGAAGTCGTCGACCCGGGTCTGCGGCTGCGGGATGCCGACCCGGCGCAGCATCTCCACCGCCCGGTCGCGGGCCTCCCGGCGGGAGGCGCCGGTGTGCTTGCGGAACGGCTCGGCGATCTGCCGCCCCACCGTGTAGTACGGGGACAGCGCGGTCAGCGAGTCCTGGAAGATCATCGACATCTTGGCGCCGCGCAGCTTCTCCAGCGTGCGGGCCGGGGCGCCGGTCAACTCCTGCCCGTCCAGCACGATCTCGCCCTCGACCGTGGTGTTGCGCCGGTCGTGCAGGCCCAGCACCGCCAGGTTGGTCACCGACTTGCCCGAGCCGGACTCGCCCACGATGCCGAGGGTCCGGCCGCGTTCCAGGTCGAAGGAGAGCCCGTCGACCGCCTTGACGGCGCCGTCCTCGGTGGCGAACCGCACGCGCAGGTCGCGCACCGACAGGAAGGGGGCGCCGTCGCCCGGCCGCCGCGGGGCGGACGCGGGCTCCGGCGTGGTCACGGTGGTCACTGGCGGGCTCTCCTCGGGTGCGGAGCCGGTGGGTTCGGAACGCGTGGCGCGGTCACGTGAGCCGGATCCGCGGGTCGATGTAGGCGTAGCAGGCGTCGATGAGGATGTTGAACACCACGATGGAGGTGGCGCCGAAGAGCATCACGCCCATCTCCATCGGCAGGTCGGAGCCGAGTACGGAGGACACCGCGAGCTGGCCGAGGCCGTGCAGTCCGAAGGTGGCCTCGGTGATGATCGTGCCGCCGAAGATGGAGCCGAGGTCGATGCCGAAGATGGTCAGGATCGGCCCCATCGCGCCGCGCAGCGCGTAGCGGAAGAAGACGTACCGGCCGCCCATGCCCTTGGCCCGGGCGGTTCTGACGTGCTCCTCCGACAGCTGCTCGATCATCAGCGAGCGGGTCTGCCGGCTGTAGTTGGACCAGAAGACCACCGACAGCACCAGGCAGGGCAGGATGATGCCGCTGATCGAACCCAGCGGGTCCTGGCTCCAGTCCGGGTCGTGGCCGGGGTCCAGCCAGCCGAGCTGGTCGGCGAAGAAGTAGATGGCCAGCGGGCCGATGAAGTAGATCTGCACCGACTGGCCGAGCAGCGAGACCGCGCTGGCGATCCGGTCGGTCACCCGGCCCTGCCGCCAGGCGGACAGCAGGCCGAGGCCGACGCCGACGGTCAGGAAGATCGCCGCGCCGCCGATCCCGAGGCTCAGCGTGGTCGGGAAGCGGTCCTTGAGGGTGTCCCAGATCGGGGTGTTGTCGGTGAAGGAGAGCCCGAAGCACGGCGCCGGGCAGTTTCCGAGCGGCAGGTGGCGGCCGGTGAAGATGCCGGAGACGTACTCCCACCACTGCACCGGGACCGGCTTGTCGAGCCCGAGGTTGCGGTGGATCAGCGCGATGTTCTGCGGCGTGCAGTTCTTGCCGCACGACAGCGACGCGGGGTCGATCGGCAGCGCGAAGAACAGCAGGTAGGTGATGGCGCTGATCAGGACGAGGATGACGACGGCGGCGAGCACCCGGCGTACGAGGAATCGGAGCATGGGTCGGGCTCTTCCCTGGGATGCGGTGGAGGGGCCGGAGCCGGCCCGCGACCGGCCCGCCCGCCGGGGCGGCGGACCGGTCGCGGGCGAGGGGTCACTTCACGTAGACCGTGCCGGGGTTGATGGTGCCCAGCGGGGTGTTGTAGGTGATGCCGCCCAGACCGCCGCCGTACACGTTGTAGTACTTGTCGTAGAGGTACGGGATGACCGGGGTGTCGTGCTGGATGATGTAGGTCGCCAGCTGCTGCCACTGCACGGCCTGCGCCTTGAGGTCGGTGATCTTGTCGATCCGGTCGATCTCGGCGTTGACGTGCGGGTCGTTCAGGTGCGAGTAGTCCGGGTCGCCGTCGGCGATCAGCCGGCCGTCCATGGTCGGCGGGATGACCGTGCCGGCCGACGGCCAGTCCGCGCTCCAGCTGGTGCCGTAGATGTCGTACGGGTTGTTCACCTTGGAGATCTGCGAGTACCAGGAGGTCACGTCGACCGCCTTGGTCTGCAGGTCGATCCCGGCCTTGGCCAGCGCGCTCTGCAGGGTGCGCGCCACGGTCTGCTGGCGCGGTTCGTCGCGGTAGGCGAAGGTCAGCGTGAGGTGCTTGACGCCGGCCTGCTTCAGCAGCGCCTTGGCCTTGGCCGGGTCGCCGTCCGGCCGGGCCAGCTTCCCGAACGGGTCGCTCGGCTTGTAGCCGGCCACCGTCGGGCCGATCAGGTTGGTGCCCAGGTCACCCTGCGGCGCCCCGCCCAGCGCGGTCTGCACCTGCTTCATCGGCATCGCGTACATGATCGCCTGCCGCACCCGGACGTCCTTGATCCGGCTGGTGTTGAGGTTGAACACCTCGACGTACGGCTGGTACTGGCTGATCAGGCGCGGCTTGTAGGAGGCGGTGGTGGCGATCACCGAGGTCTGCGTCGGGTCGGCCGGGGCGTCCAGCGCCAGCGCGTCCTTGTCCTGCCCCGACTCGGCCATCAGCCGCTGGGTGAGGTTCAGTTGCGCGATGCTCAGCTGCAGGTCCCACTCGTCGGGGTACGCCTGCCGGATCGGGTCGCTCTTCGCGTCCCAGTAGTGGTTGCGGGTCAGCACCATCTCCTTGCCCGGGTCGTAGCTGTGGATCTCGTAGGGCCCGTCGGAGAACGGCTTGTTGTCGTAGCCGGTCTTGGTGTCCTTGGCCTTCAGCACCGGGCCGGCGTCCGGCAGCGCCATCGCGTAGGGCACGTCGGTCTGCGGCTTGAGGAAGTGGAAGACGACCGTCGAGCTGTCCGGGGTGGCGATCACCGAGTCGGGCAGCGACTTGCCGCCGTACGGACCGGGGTAGGCCTTGCGGAAGTTCTCGCCGGACAGCCAGGTCTGCACGTAGGAGGGGCCGTCGGTCTCGAAGCTGGCGTACAGCCGCTCGAAGCCGTACTTCACCTGGTCACTGGTGATCGGCGTGCCGTCCTGCCACTTCAGGCCGCTCTTGAGGTGGTAGGTCCAGGTCCGGTCGCCGTCCGACGGCTCGCCGGTGTCGGTGGCCAGGTCGCCGACGAGGGTGGTCTTCCCGGTCCTGGGGTCGATGCGGTAGTTGGTCAGCTGACGGCTGAAGAGCTGACCGATGATCATCGTCTCCTGGGTGTACGCCTGCGCCGGGTCCAGGTGGTTGATGCCCTGGTCCTCCAGGTCGTAGACCGTGCCGCCCTTCTTCGCGCCGGGCACCGGGGTGGCGGGACCGGCCGAGTCCGCGGCGGTGCCCAGGGTGATCGTCTGGGCCGAGGCGGTCGCCCCCTTGGCACTCGCGCCGTTCGCGCCCCCGCCGCCGGCGCTGCACGCGCTCAGGCTCAGCGCTCCCACCGCCAGAACCGCCACGTACTGTGCCTTGCGCAATCTCATGTATTCCTGCCTGTCGCTGGAGGGCCTGGACAATCGCTTCAGCCCGTGTTTCACCGGATGGTCTTGGGATCGAGCGCGTCCCGGACCGAGTCCCCGAGCAGGTTGAAGGCGACGACGAAGACGACCATCGCCACGCCGGGGAAGAACATGTACGTGATGTCGGACTGGTAGTAGGCGGCCGCGTCCTGGAACATCAGCCCCCAGTCCGGCGTCGGCGTCTGCATGCCGACGCCGAGGAACGAAAGCCCCGCCTCCGCGGTGACGTTGACCGGCAGCAGCAGGGTCGCCTGCACCAGGACGGTGCTCCAGATGTTCGGCAGCAGCTCCTTGCGGATGATGCGGCCGGTGGAGGCGCCGGCGAGTCTCGCCGCCTCCACGTACTCCCGTTCCCGCAGGCTCAGCACCTGGGCGCGCACCAGGCGGCCCAGCGCCATCCAGCCGAGCACGAACTGCACCAGCACCAGCGCGGCGAACCGGACCCAGGTGGGCTCCTGGCCGCCGGGCTTGACGAACAGCGCCACGATGACCGGTGTGAAGGCGATGAAGAACAGCTGCTGCGGGAAGGCCATCATCAAGTCGGAGGCCCGGCCCACCACATAGTCGGTCCGGCCGCCCAAGTAGCCCTGGAACAGCCCGATCGCCACCCCCAGCACCACCGACAGCACGGTCACGCACAGCGCGATGCCCAGCGAGGTGCGGATGCCGTAGAGCAGCAGGGCGAAGATGTCCCGGCCGAGCCGCGGTTCGATGCCGAACCAGTGGGTGCCGTCGATGCCGCCGTTGGGCTTGATCGGCAGCCCGAAGGAGTTGAGCAGGTTGTCGTCCTGCCCGTAGAGCGTGTACGGGTTCTCCCCGTAGAGCTTGGTGATCAGCGGCGCGCAGAGCGCGACCAGGACGTAGAGCACGACGACCACGGCGCAGACCATCCCGATCCGGTCGCGGCGGAACCGCAGCCAGGCGAGCTGCCGCGGCGAGCGGCCGACGAACTCCCGGGCGAGCGGCAGGCCGGCGGCCGTCGCTGACGCATCGTCAGGTATCGGCTCCTGCTGCGCCGTCGCCTGAGAAGGAGTGCTCATCCGCGTCGTTCCCCCGCCATCGGTGGTTCGTCAAAAATTGCCGTGGGTTCAGCGGACTGTGGCAATTTCTGCTGTACCCCGTCAAGAGGTATCGGCAAGTGGAGGGTTGCGTGCCCGCATCTTGAGCAAACAGTGTGCGGATCGCTGCACGGGCGTGCTTGACGCGGACGGCGGTGAACGCACGTCAGCGCGCGGGCAACGCGAAGGCCCGCGCCGGAAGTCCGGCGCGGGCCTGCACTGATCCGGGGTGACCGGCGGGATCGCTACTCGCCGGCCTCCGTCTTGCCCTCGGCGCGGGCCGCTTCCAGCGAGGCCAGGGCGGGGTCCAGGATGATCGCCTCGGCGCGGGCCCTGATGGACGGCTGCTCCGGGAAGTGGCAGGCGGTGAGGTGGCCCTCGCCGTCGCCCTCCAGGCGCACCAGCGGCGGCTCCTCGGTCGCGCACTTCTCCTGCGCCTTCCAGCACCGGGTGCGGAACCGGCAGCCGGACGGCGGGTTGATCGGCGAGGGCACGTCGCCGGCCAGCCGGATGCGCTCGCGGTCCTGCGCGTCGGGCCCGGTCTCGGGCACCGAGGACAGCAGCGCGTGGGTGTACGGGTGCCGGGGGCGCTCGTAGATCGCCGTGCGGTCGCCGACCTCGACGATCTTGCCCAGGTACATCACCGCGACCCGCTCGGAGAAGTGCCGGACCACCGCGAGGTCGTGGGCGATGAACAGGAAGGCGATGCCCATCTCCTGCTGCAGGTCCTGCAGCAGGTTGACCACCTGGGCCTGGATGGAGACGTCCAGCGCGGAGACCGGCTCGTCCGCCACGATCAGCTTCGGCTTCAGGGCCAGCGACCGGGCGATGCCGATGCGCTGCCGCTGCCCGCCGGAGAACTCGTTGGGGTAGCGGTTGTAGTGCTCGGGGTTGAGCCCGACGATGTCCAGCAGCTCCTGGGCCCGCTTCTTGTGCCCCTGCGGCGGGTTGATCCCGTTGAGCTTCATCGGGGTCTCGATGATCGTGCCGACCGTGTGCCGCGGGTTCAGCGACGAGTACGGGTCCTGGAAGATCATCTGCAGGTTCTGCCGGGTCTCGCGCATCTTGGCGACCGGCTTGTGCGTGATGTCCTCGCCGTCGAACCGGATGGTGCCGCCGGTCGGCTCCAGCAGCCGGGTCGCCAGCCGGCCGGTGGTCGACTTGCCGCAGCCGGACTCGCCGACCAGGCCGAGCGACTCGCCGGCCCGCACCGCGAAGTCGATGCCGTCGACCGCGCGGACCGAGCCGACCTGCCGCTGGAAGACGATGCCCTGCCGGATCGGGAAGTGCATCTGAAGGCCGCTGACCTCCAGCAGGTTCTCCCCGCCGGACGGCTCGGCGGACCCGGACTGCTGCCCCGGGATGGGCTTGGTGGTGCTCACGCCATGCTCCTGTTCCGCCGTCGTCACTTCGCGGCCTGCTCTTCGGTGCCGCGGATCTCCGCCTTGCTCTCCTTGGTCAGGTGGCAGGCCGAGATGTGCTTGTCACTGCCGGACACCGGCAGCAGCTCCGGCCGCTCGGTCACGCACAGCCCGCCGGGCACCCGGTCCTTGGAGGTGCAGCGCGGGTTGAAGGCGCAGCCGCTCGGCAGGTTGATCAGGCTGGGCGGCGAACCGAGGATCGGGTTCAGCCGCTGGTTGACGTCACCGGCCAGGTGCGGCATGGACTGCAGCAGGCCCCAGGTGTAGGGGTGCTCCGGGCTGCGGAGCACGTCCTGCACGGTGCCGTACTCGATGCGCCGGCCGCCGTACATCACCAGGATGTCGTCGGAGACCTGGGAGACCACGCCCAGGTCGTGCGTGATGATGATGACCGCGGAGCCGAACTCCTCCTGCAGGTCGCTGATCAGGTCGAGGATCTGCGCCTGCACGGTCACGTCCAGCGCCGTCGTCGGCTCGTCGGCGATCAGCAGCTCGGGGTCGCACACCAGCGACATGGCGATCATCGCGCGCTGCCGCATACCGCCGGAGAACTGGTGCGGGTAGTCCTTCGCCCGGCGCTCCGGCTGCGGGATGCCGACCCGCTTGAGCATCTCCACGGCCCGCTCGCGGGCCTCCTTCTTGCTGACCTTGTGGTGCACCATGTACGCCTCGGCGATCTGGCTGCCGACGGTGTAGAAGGGGTGCAGCGCGGACAGCGGGTCCTGGAAGATCATCGAGACCTTGCTGCCGCGCAGGTTGCGCATCTCCGCCTCGGAGATGGCCACCAGGTCGTCGCCGTCCAGCCATACCTCGCCGGAGACCCGGGCGCGGGAGTTCTTGTGCAGTCCGAGCAGGGCGAGCGAGGTCACCGACTTGCCGGAGCCGGACTCACCGACGATGCCGAGAGTCTTCCCCTTCTCCAGGGTGAAGGAGACGCCGTCCACTGACTTGACGAGCCCGTCCTCGGTCGGGAAGTGCACACGCAGATCCCGCACATCGAGAAAGGAGGACGGCGTGGTGCCGTCCGCGGGCTGCGGCGAGATTTCGAGGGCCACTGGTACTTCCTTGGTCGACGGGGGGCCGGGTCATCGGCCCGCGCCGGACGGTTGCTTCAGGAGAGACGGACGCGGGGGTCGATGAGTCCGTACACGAGGTCGACGACCACGTTGGCGATCACGATGAACGTGGCGGCGAACAGCGTGGTTCCCAGGATGACCGGCTCGTCGGAGTTGGTCACCGAGTCGACCGCGAGCTTGCCGATGCCGTTGATGCCGAACACCGACTCGGTGATGACCGCGGAACCGCCGATGAGCGCGCCGAAGTCCATGCCGAAGATGGTGACGATCGGGGTGATCGCGGCCCGAAGCGCGTGCTTGAAGATGACGGTACGCGACGCCAGGCCCTTGGCCCGGGCGGTGCGGATGTAGTCCTCGCCCATGACCTCGAGCATCGAGGAGCGGGTGAGCCGGGTGTAGAGGGCCAGGTAGAGGATGACCAGGGTGACCCACGGCAGGATCAGGCCGGAGAACCAGGCGGCCGGGTCCTGCGAGAGCGGGGTGTAGTTCGGCGAGGGCAGGATCGACCACTTGTCGACGAAGGCCCACATGAGCAGCAGACCGACGAAGTAGCTCTGCAGCGAGACGCCGAACAGCGCTGCGCCGACCGCGACCTTGTCGGTCGTCTTGCCCTTGCGGATCGCGGCGACGACGCCCAGGGCGACGCCGACGATCAGGAAGACCACCGCGGAGCCCAGCGCCAGCGACAGGTCGGCGGGGAAGGAGTCCAGCAGGGTGGTGAGGACCGGGGTGTCGGTCTGGAAGGACATCCCCAGGCAGGGCGCGTGGCAGGGGATCGACAGGCTCTGGTCGCCGAAGGTGCGGCCGACGAACAGGCCCTTGAAGAACTCCCAGTACTGAGCGCTGATGCTCTTGTCCAGGCCCAGCGAGTGCTTGATCTGCAGAAGACGGTCGGGAGAGCAGGTCTTCCCGCAGGCCAGCAGCGCGGGGTCGGTAGGCAGCGCGAAGAAGATCACGAAGGTGACCACACTGATCACCAGCAGGATGACTGCCGCTGCCAGCAGGCGTCGAATCAGGTAACGAAACATTGGTGCTGGGACCCGGCAGGTGCCCGGTCCGCCTCCCTCTTCGCTGTGGACCGGCGGAATGGTCTGCGTTCGGAACGACGTGGGTGGGGGTGCACCCCGCCGGCGGCACGCGGCCGCCGGCGGGGTGTCACTTCAGGTGCGTCAGGACTTCAGGTAGACGTGAGACAGGCTCGGCTCCGCCAGGATGGTGTCGTCGATGACGCCGCCGACCTTCGAACCGGACAGCTCGGTGAACTTCATGTACATCAGCGGCACCACGGAGGCCTGCGAGACGATCTGCTGGTCCAGGTTGCCGTACGCCGCGTTGCGGGCGTTGATGTCGGTCATCTTCGCGATCTGGTCCATCTTGGAGTTGATGGCCGGGTCGTTCAGGTACGAGATGTCCTGGTTGGACAGCGGCAGCGACTTGATCTGCCGGCCGTCGAAGAGGACCGGGAGCACGGTGGAGGCGTTCGGCCAGTCCGCGATCCAGTCCATCCACGCCATGTCGTACTGGTTCTTGGTGTTGTCCAGGGTGCTGAAGTAGCTGGACGCGTTGATCGGCGAGACGTTGACGTCGATGCCGATGTTCGCCAGCGAGTTCTTGATCGCGTCACCCACGTGCTCCTGGGTCGCGGTGTTCTCCACCGCGACGGACAGGGTCAGCTTGGGGTTGCCGGCCTGCTTCATCAGCGCCTTGGCCTTGGTGAGGTCACCGGCCGGGTTGCTGCTGTACAGGTTGAACTTCTTGTAGCCGCCCATGCCCGGGTTCAGCATGGTGGTGGCGTAGTCACCGTAGGCCGAGCCGCCGAAGGCGCCGCGGACGGTGGTCTTGTCGATCGCGTACTCGATCGCCTGGCGCACCTTGATGTTCTTGATGCGGTTGACGTTCAGCGTCAGGTAGTTGATGCCCGGCGCGGCGATCTTGTAGTAACGCGACTGCAGCGCCTTGTCGGAGTTGAGCTGCGCCAGGTCGGAACCGGCCACCGGCCACTGCATGATCGACGTCTGGGCGCTGCCGGCGTCCGAGCGCATCAGGTTGTCGATGGCCGCCTCGTCCATACCGAACTTGACGTCCATCTCGTTCACGTTCTGCTGCCGCAGCGGGTCGGTCGCCGCCGACCAGTGCGGGTTCTTGACAAGGATGAGCTCCTTGTTCTTGGTGTACGACTTGATCATGTACGGCCCGTCGGACCAGACATGTGTGTCGTACGTGGCGCCGGTGTCGTGCGCCTTGGGGACCGCGGACCAGCCGGGCATGGCGGTGGTCTCGTTGAAGTCCGCCACCGGCTGGTTCAGGTCGAACACGATGGTGCTGGCGTTCGGCGTCTGGATCGAGTTCAGCGACTTGCCGCTGTACGGACCCTTGTAGCTGCTGCCACCGATCAGCCACTCGCTCGCGTAGGGCGGGCCGCCGTTGATGTCGGAGGAGAAGAAGCGCTCCACCCCGTACTTGATGTCCTGCGAGGTGACGGGGGTGCCGTCCTGGTACTTGATGCCGGGACGCAGGTGGAAGGTCCACACCGTGTCGTTCTTGGTCGCGGTACCGGTGTCGGTGGCCAGGTCGCCGACGAGCTTCGGCGTGGCGCCGGTCTCGTTCCAGCCGGTCAGCGTGCGGACGATCTCGCCGTCCATGCTGGAACCCTCAGTGGTGTACGTCCGCTGCGGGTCGAGGTGGTCGTAGTCGGCCTTGTTCAGGATGGTGAGAGTGCCACCCTTCACTTCTTTGCCGGCGCTGCTTCCGGTGGAACCGCCGCAGGCGGTGGCCCCCAGAGCCAGCGCGATCGCGGACGCCGTAAAGGCGACCGTGCGCGTCCTGCGCATCATCAGGAATGCTCCTTCATAGTGTTGTCGACCGTGGTCGTGCCCGGTCGGGCACATTCCGTGGCCGGCGCTGTGGGGCGCGTCAGCTCCGGTTGGCGCGCGGGTCGAGGGCGTCCCGAACGCCATCGCCGAGAAGATTCAGCGACAGAACGAGGATCAGGAGAAGTACGCCGGGAATGAACAGATAGGCCGGATCCTGAATGGCGAACTGGGAGGCGTCGGTGAGCAGTGAGCCCCAGTCCGGGTTCGGGGGAACGACGCCGACGCCCAGGTAGGAGAGCGCGGCCTCGGTCGTGATGTTCTGCGGCACGGCGAGCGCGAAGGAGATCAGGATCGGCGCCCACAGGTTCGGCAGGAGCTGGCGGAACAGGATGTGGCCCCAGCCGGCGCCCATGATCCGGGCCGCGTCGATGAACTCCCGCTCCCGCAGGGACAGGGCCTGACCGCGTACCAGTCGGGCCGTGTACGCCCAGGCGAAGGCGGAGATGCACATCACGAGGATGGCCAGCCGCAGGTTCTCGTTGGTACCGCCGTGGATGTTGGTCTCCAGCGAGTTCTGCAGCACCGGGGTCAGCGCGATGATGAACAGCAGCTGGGGGAAGGCCAGCATCACGTCCATGATGCGCGACAGCAGGCTGTCCACCCAGCCGCCGAAGTAGCCGGCGGCCATGCCGACCACCACGCCGACGATGATCGAGACGACCGCCGAGGCGAAGCCGACGATCAGCGAGGTGCGCAGACCGTAGACGATGCGGGCGAACAGGTCGTACCCGGTGCCGGGCTCGACGCCCAGCAGGTGGTTGAGGCTGATGCCGCCCAGGGCCCCCTTCGGGAAGTTGCCCGTGTTCGGGTCGATCGCGCTGTTGTCCGGGGTGATGGGACCCCAACCCCCGGCCTTGGCGATCAGCGGAGCGAATATCGCGACCAGGATGAACAGCGCCGAGAGGACCAGGGCAGCCATCGAGACCCGGTCGCGCCGGAGGCGCTCCCAGGCGGCTCGTCCCGGCGATCGGCCCTGGATGGCGGGGCCGTCTGCGGGTTGTTTGCCCTGTGGTGTCTCGGCCGAAGGGTCCGTCTTGAGCGAGGTATCGCCGTCGGTGCCGGTCGGCTGGGGTTGCATGGTCATCGTGCGGAATCCCCGGATTCAGTTCAGGAAGTACTCGGCGCTGCGCGGTGAAGGGACTCTACGCAACCATGTTTTGAGCACTCAAGAGAGGGAAGCAGGCTGAGACCAGAATGAGATCATGCGAGATTGGCGATTTATCACCTTGGGCCGGTAATGCGCCCTTTCGCGACTGGTCCCCTGGGAGAGCTGGGAGTATTCGACTGTCCGAATTGTCGGGATTCGGACGGACAAATAGTTGCCACCCGCTCCAGTGGTGTCTTTGCTCGTTATTTGCCTTGCGCGTGCGAAGCGTGAGGCAGATGTGATGATGCGGTGGGAATTGAACCCCCGTCAGCTCCGCTGAATAATTCTATGCGGAGTTGCGAGGTTGCACTGAGTTATTGATCGGCCGAACTTCAACGATCGGCCGACCCACTATCGCGCATACCAAATTCCCGGCCGCACCGGGGTTCGGGGCGTGGGCTACGCCACACCCAAAGAGCGCTTCAGAAATGCGACCTGCAGCAACAGCAGGTTCTCGGCCACCTGTTCCTGCGGGGTCATGTGCGTGACACCGGTCAGCGGCAGCACCTCGTGCGGATGGCCGGCGGCCAGCAGCGCGGACGACAGCCGCAGGGTGTGCGCCACCACCACGTTGTCGTCGGCCAGTCCGTGCACGATCATCAGCGGCCGGCGCGGACCGGCCGCCGCCGACAGCCCGTCCGGGCCGGTGAGCGAGTTGGCGTCGTACACCTGCGGCGACTCGTCGGGGTGGCCCAGATACCGCTCGGTGTAGTGGGTGTCGTAGAGCCGCCAGTCGGTCACCGGGGCGCCGGCCACCGCGGCGTGGAAGACGTCGGGGCGCCGCAGCACCGCGAGCGCCGCCAGGTAGCCGCCGTACGACCAGCCCCTGATGCCGACCCGCGTCAGGTCCAGCGGGAACGACCCCGCGAGCGCGGACAGCGCCTCCACCTGGTCGGCCAGCGTCACCCCGGCCAGGTCGCCGGCCGGCGCCTTCTCCCACTCCGGCGAACGGCCGGGCGTGCCGCGGCCGTCCGCGACCACCACCGCGAAGCCCTGGTCGGCGAACCACTGCGAGGTCAGGTGGCCGTTGTGCGAGGCGGTCACCCGTTGGCCGTGCGGACCGCCGTACGGGTCCATCAGCACCGGCAGCGGCCCGTCGCCCGCCCGGTGGCCGGACGGCAGCAGGACGGCGGCCGGAATGCGCCGCTCGCCCGCCTCCACCAGCACCGGACGGGTGGCGAGCACCGGCCGCTCGGCGTGCGAGGTGATCCGCCCGGCCTCCACGCCGTCCCGCAGCACCCGCACGCTCAGGCCGGGGTGCTCGGGCGCCGCTGAGGCCAGCACGGTGGTGCGGCCGCCGCGGACCGCGTGGTGCACGCCGGGCCGGTCCGAGACCCGCGCCGCGGCCGGAGCGCCCGGGCGGTGGCCGATCCGCACCACGTGCACCTCGCCGATCTCCGGGTCGCGCGCGCCGGCGCCGGCCGACAACTGGACGAGCACGTCCTCCTCGCCCACGTCCAGCACCGCGCGCACGTGCGACTCCGGCCCGGTCAGCGGCTCGTCCCCGGCCAGCAGCACCCGCACGCCCGCCCGGTCGGCGACCCGCAGCAGCCGGCCGTCCGGCGTCCAGGCGGGGACGCCGGCGAACAGGTCGAGCCACACCGGGTCGGTCTCGGTCAGCACCTCGCCGGCCTGCCCGGTCTCCGGGTCCACCGTCAGGTACCGCTGGGTGCGCTGGTCGCGGGACTGCACCAGCAGCAGCGGCGGCCCGGCGGCCGACCAGTGCACCCGGGCCAGGTAGGGGAAGCGCTCGCGGTCCCACTCGACGTCGGTGCGCGAGCCGTCCAGGTCCAGCAGGGCGAGCGTGACGACGGCGTTGGGCGTGCCGGCCGCCGGGTAGGCGATCTCGGCGGGCGCCGCCTCGGGCGTCGCGGGGTCCGCGATCCACCAGCGCCGCACCGGGCTGTCGTCCACCCGCGCGGCGAGCAGCCGGTCGCCGCGCGGCGACCACCAGAAGCCCCGGCCGCGGTCCATCTCCTCGGCGGCGACGAACTCCGCGAGCCCCCAGGAGACCTGCCGCTCGCCCTCGTCCGGCGCGGCGACCACCCGGTCGCCGCCGCCGTCCGCCTCGACCACCCGCAGCGCCGACCCGCTGACGTAGGCGATCCGGCTGCCGTCCGGCGACAGGCGGGGATCGGCGACCGGGCCCCGCACCGCCAACTCCCGGGGCCCCGGGCCGCCGTCGGCCAGCCCGACGGTGAACAGCCGCCCGGACAGCGCGAACGCGGCGGTGTTCACCTCGGCGTCCACCGTGTACCCGACGATCCCGGCGGACCCCTCCCTGCTGCGCTCGCGCCGGGTGCGCTCCTCGGCGGTGAGTTCCTCGCCGGCGCCGCCGAGCAGCGCGTGCGGGTCGGCCGCGATCCGCTCCGTGCCGCTGCCGGCGGCCAGCACCCACAGCCGGTTGGCGCGGTCGGTGCCCGAGGTGCTGCGCAGGAAGACCACCCGCTCGCCGTCCGGAGAGACGGTGAAGGTGCGCGGTGATCCGAGGGTGAACCGCTGGGTCCTGGCGTGCTGGCGGGGGAAGGACCCGGCGCCGTCGCGCCGGCTGCTGTGATCGTCATCGGTCATGGCGTGAGCGTAGGCGGCCGGGCGCCGGGGCGGGCCGTCAGCCCGATGGTCCTGCCGGGCGGTGCGATCGTTCACCCAGAGTTAGTGTCGGTGGCTGTAGGTATGTGCGACGACTTGGAGGTGGGTTGCCGTGGCGCTCTCTGTCTCGGCGGCGATTCTGCTGCTGTTCATCGTCCTCCTGCTGGTCAGGAAGGCGGGGCTGCGCAGCGGTCACGCCGTGGCGTGCGTGTTGCTGGGCTTCTTCCTCGCGAGCACCTCGGTGGCCCCGAGCATCCACGAGCTGACCTCGAACCTGGCCGGCATGATCGGCGGCTTCCGCATGTGAGGCGGCCGGGCCGCGGGCCGGCCGCTCCGGTGCGGCCCGCGCGATCACGGGAGTGGCCCGTACCGCCCCGGCGGGCCGTAATACGCTGCCAGGCATGACCGAGCTTCCCGCCCAGCGCCTGCTTCTGGTGCACGCCCATCCCGACGACGAGTCGATCACCACCGGCGCCACCATGGCCAAGTACGTCGCGCAGGGCACCCACGTCACCCTGGTGACGTGCACCCTCGGCGAGGAGGGCGAGGTCATCCCGCCCGAGTACGCCCACCTCGCGTCCGACCGCGACGACACCCTGGGCCCGCACCGCATCGGCGAGTTGGCGGCCGCCATGGCCGAACTGGGCGTCACCGACCACCGGTTCCTCGGCGGCCCCGGCCGCTACCGGGACTCCGGGATGATGGGCGCCCCGCAGAACGAGCGCGACAACTGCTTCTGGCGGGCCGACCTCGACGAGGCCGCCGCCCACCTGGTCGAGGTGGTCCGGGAGGTCCGCCCGCAGGTGCTCGTCACCTACGACCCCAACGGCGGCTACGGGCACCCGGACCACATCCAGGCGCACCGGGTGGCGATGCGCGCCGCAGACCTGGCGGCCGACCCCGCCTTCCGCCCCGACCTCGGCGAGCCGCACACCATCGACCGGATCCTGTGGATCTGCGTGCCGCGCTCGGTGCTGGAGGGCGCGTTCGCCCGGCTGCGGGAGTCGGGCGAGGACTTCCCGTTCGCCCGGACCATGTCGGTGGACGACGTGCCCGGCGTGGTGCCCGACTCCGAGGCGGCGTTCGGCGTGGTCGGCACCGCCTACGCGGACGCCAAGTCGGCGGCCCTGCGGGCGCACTTCACCCAGATCGCGGTGGACGGCCCGTTCTTCGCGCTGTCCAACGCGCTGGGCCAGCCGATGTTCGCCACCGAGTACTACCGCCTGGTGCGCGGCAGCCGGGACGGCGAGGGGCTGTCCGGCGACGTCTTCGGCGGCCTCGGATCGCAGGTGCGGGGGTGAGCGGGGCGAGCGCGGTGCGCGGCGCCGGATACCTGCTGCTCGCGGTGTTCGGCGTCGCGGTGGCGGCGGCCGGCGCCCTGGTGCAGAACGGCTGGGCGCCCGGCGGCCTGCTGCTGGCACTGGCCGGCAGCGCGGCGCTCTTCTACGGTGGCGGGACGCTCACCCGGCACCGGCTGGGCGCCGCGGTGCCCACCGTGTTCTGGTTCGTCACCGTGGTGTACCTGACGGTGTCCCGGCCCGAGGGGGATTTCCTCTTCGCGGCCGGTATCGGCCCGTACATCTACTTGTTGGGTGGTATGGCCGCCGGTGTGATCTGTGCCACATTGCCGCGCTACGGTTCAACCACCGCTCCGGGCGCCCGACTTGGCCGTTGATGTGGTCCGTGTCGGTAGTTGACGGGCCGTGCGGCCGACGGGCATCGGTCCGGGTGTGACGTCGGCCAGTATGGTGGTGGCGCTGGCGAGCCGCCCGCGGATGGCCGCGACGGGTGGCGGAGCTAACCAGGAGAACCTGCCTTGAGTCGTGAAACTGACAGTTCGTCCTCCGGTCCCCAGGGCCGCGGCGGTGCCGCATACCCCTCCGGGACCCCGCCCTACGGAACCCGGCAGTATCCGTCGCTCCACCCGCAGGAGGAGCAGTTCGGTGCTGACGCGGGTGATCCGCCGGGCACGGACGACGACGCTCCCAAGCCCGCCCCGAGCGAGCCCAGGACCGAGACCACGCTGACCACCCGCGTCCGGATCAACATCCCCGGCTCGCGGCCGATTCCCCCCGTGGTCGTCCGTACCCCGGTGGCCGGCAGAAAAAACGATGCCCAGGCCGCCCAGGGCGCCGAGGGCAAGGACACCGCGGGATCCGACGCGGCCGCCGCGCCCGGCGCCTCCGGTTCCGCCGGCCCCGCGGGCGCCTCCTCGGCCCCCGCCGCCGCCGATCCGCCCGGCGCCCCGCGCCCGCAGCCGCCCGCGCCGGGCTTCGGCGGCGGTGCGGCCCCGTCCGGCGCCGGGTCGGACGGGACGCAGGCGCTGCCGCGCTGGGAGCTGCCAGAACCGCCGTCCGCGACCGGCGAGTACCCCGCGCCGTCCGGCACCGGCGAGTACCCCGCACCGGGGTTCCCCGGAGCCGGCGCGGCGCCCTCCGCCCCGTTCGGCGGAGCGCGGGGCGGCGAGGAGAAGCCGCCGCCGAGCGACTGGTTCGCGCCCCGCAGGACCGCACCGCCCGCCGGCGCCCCCGGCTTCGGCGACCTGCCCGGCGGCGAGGCGCCCGGTGAGACCGGCTCCGGCGACTACCCGCCGGGCGGCCCGGTGCAGTTCGGCCCGCCGCCCACCCGGGGCGGCACGCCCGGCGAGCGGGGGGTGCCGAGCACGCCCGGCACCCAGCCGCCGCCGAACATCCCCTTCCTGACCGAGAACCCGCCGCCGCCCGCCTTCCACACCCCGCCCGGCGGCGCCCCCGAGGCGCCCGGCGACCCGTACGGGCAGTCCTTCGGCGGGGACCGCTCCTTCGGCGGGTCCGACCCGTTCGGCGGCGCGGGCGCCCGCTTCGGCCGGGACGACGGCATGGCGGACCGGGCTCCCGGCGCCGCCGACCCGCAGGCCGGCGCGGCACACGACAGCGTTCCGTTCCCCGGCTTCCACCAGCCCGACCCGGCGGCCCGGCCGCACCTGGACTCCGACCGGCCGGCCGGCCCCACCGCGGGCCCGGCCACCGGCGGTTTGCGGCCGTCGGCCCCCGAGACCCGTTCCGGATACCGTCCGCCCCGCGGCCCGGACAGCGGCCCCGGCGACACGCTGGTCGGCGGCGTCCCGCGGGTGCCCTCGCCCGCTTCCGCGACCGGTTCGGCCGAACCCCCGGCCGCGGCGGCCTCCGGCGGCCGTCCGGCGCGCAAGGGCCGCTCCAAGCCCATGCTGCTCGTGGGGGCGCTCGGCACGATCGCGGTGGTCGCGTACGGCGCCGGGCTGCTGATGGACCACGGCGACGTGCCGAACGGGACGAACGTGCTGGGCGTCGACATCGGCGGCGACTCCACGCAGCAGGCCACCCAGGCCCTCGACACCGCGGTCGGCGACCGGTCCAACGCGCCGCTGAAGGTGCGGGTCGGCGGCACCGTGCAGGAGCTCAAGCCGGAGCTCGCCGGGCTCGCCATAGACACCGACGCCACCGTGCAGTCCGTCGCGCACCGCGACTACAACCCGGTCTCCGTCATCGGCTCGCTCTTCGGCGGCACCCACGTGGTGGCGCCCAAGGTCACCGTCGACCAGGAGAAGCTGCGCAGCCAGTTGCAGACCCTCTCCGGCGGCACCGGCACGGCCGGCTCCGGCTCGACCACCCCCACCGCCACCGACGGCATGGTGAAGTTCGTCAACGGCACCCCGGTCGCCGTCCCCGGCAAGCCCTACCAGGCGGTGGACGCCGACGCCGCGATCAGCCGGATCACCGCGGCCTACGAGCAGCGCGCGGAGACCGGCAGCGACAACACGGTCGACCTGCCGGTCACCACCCACCAGCCGACGGTCACCGCGGCCACGCTGCAGCAGGCGATCAAGACGATCGGCGATCCGGCCATGTCCGGGATGATCACCGTGCAGGCCGGCGGCCGCTCCGTGCCGTTCAGCCCGCAGAAGTCGCTGAGCAAGATCCTCACGATCGTCCCGGTCCCCGGCAGCGGCAAGATGACGCTCCACATCGACCTCACGGTCCTGCAGAGCCTGTACGGCAACGCCTTCGACGGCGTCCTGCTGGAGCGGGGCAACGGCACCAAGACCCCGGTCACCCCGCAGGACGTGGCCTCGGCGATGCTGCCGGCGCTGAGCAAGACCGCGCCGGCCAAGACCGCGCCGATCCCCAACGCGGCCGGCTGACGCCCGCGGTCCGCGCCCACCGCGCGGTCCTGCGCCCGGGCCCCGAGCGATCGGGTGCCCGGGCGCCGTCGCGTCGGTGCTTTGTCACCGGCGGGGCATGACATCTGTCATCCCGGAATCACGCTCCCGCTCACTGCCGGATCCCGGGGTGACAGCCGTAGCTTTCCGGTATGGGTACTGCACAAGCACGGAAATCCGTGCCAACGGGGGCGAGCGCGACAACCGGTCCGGTGGTCGCGTTCTCGCGGGTGAACAAGGCGTTCGGGCCGGTCAAGGCGGTCAGCGAGCTGAGCCTGACGCTGCACGCGGGGGAGACGGTGGCCCTGCTGGGCCCCAACGGAGCCGGCAAGTCCACCACGCTGGATCTGCTGCTCGGCCTGCGGAACGCCGATTCCGGCTCGGTCGAGGTGTTCGGCACCACGCCGGGCCGGGCGATCGCCAAGGGCCTGGTCGGCGCCATGCTGCAGAGCGGCGGCCTGATGGAGGAGGTCAGGGTCCGCGAGCTGGTCAAGCTCGCCTGCGACCTGCACCCCAAGGCGTATCCGGTGCAGCAGGTGCTGGAGAGCGCCGGCGTCACCGACATCGCCGACCGGATGGTCAACAAGCTGTCCGGCGGCCAGGAGCAGCGGGTCCGCTTCGCGCTCGCCACCGCCGGCGCCAGTGATCTGATCATCCTGGACGAGCCGACCACCGGCATGGACGTCAACGTCCGCCAGGCGTTCTGGGCCACCATGCGCGCGCAGGCCGAGCTGGGCCGCACCGTGCTGTTCGCCACCCACTACCTGGAGGAGGCGGACGCGATCGCCGACCGGGTGATCGTGCTGCACCGCGGCCGGATCCTCGCCGACGGCTCGGCCGCCGAGATCAAGGCCAAGGCCGGCGCCCGCCGCATCGTCTTCGACCTGGACGGCGCCATCGACGAGGGCGCGCTGCGCGGCCTGCCGTTCCTGACGGCGCTCAGCGTCTCCGGCCATACCGTCCGCATCCAGTCCACCGACGCGGACGCCACCACCCACGCCGTCTACGGCCTGGGCCTGTACCCGCGCAACCTGGAGGTCTCCGGCCTCGGCCTGGAGCAGGCGTTCATCGCGCTCACCGACGCCGCGTCCGCCGAGGAGACGGTCTGATGCTCAAGAGTCTCTCGTCCTCGACCCTGATCAAGCTGGAGATCATCCGCACCCTGCGGAACAAGAAGTTCATGTTCTTCTCGGTGATCTACCCCTCGGTGCTCTACCTGATCATCTCCGGCACCGGCAGCACGACCGCCACCCTGCCGCACACCCACCTGACCATGCAGCTCTACTACCTGGTCGCGATGGCCTCGTTCGGCGCGCTGACCGCGGTGCTGATGGGCAACAGCGAGCGCATCGCCAAGGAGCGCGAGAAGGGCTGGGTGCGCCAGCTGCGGCTGACCGCGCTGCCCGGCCACGGCTACGTGACCGCCAAGATAGCCTCGGCGGCCACCGTCACGCTGCCGGCGATCGTCTTCGTGGAGATCATCGCCGCCGTCTTCAAGAACGTGCGGATGGAGAGCTGGCAGTGGGCCGCGCTGACGGTCGCGGTTTGGGCGGGCAGCCTGGTGTTCGCCGCGCTCGGCGTCGCGATCGGCTACATCGCCTCCGGCGACGCGGTCCGCCCGATCACCATGATCATCTACTTCTCGCTGTCGATCCTCGGCGGGCTGTGGATGCCGTCCACGGTCTTCCCGCAGTGGCTGCAGGACATCGCCAAGTGGCTGCCCACCCACGCCTACGCGGGCCTGGGCCAGGCCATCGAGCTGGGAGACGCGCCGCACACCAGGGACATCCTGATACTGGTGGGGTACATGGTCGTCTTCGGCGGGGTCGCCGCCTGGATGTACCGCAAGGACACCAGGAAGGCCTGAGGCGGATGCGGCGGGGCGGCGGCGTGACGGACTCATTCGCACCGGACGGCAAGCGGCCGTTGACCGAGATCGGGATGGGCATGTCCCCGGACTCGCGGCGCGGCCAACTGGTCAAGCTGTGCTGGACGATGGTCTACATGCTCTACATCGGCGGCACGGTCTCCGACCTGCTGGACGGGCACCACGGTCCGGTGGCGACCGCGCTGGGCTGGCTGGGGCTGGCGGCCTTCGTCGTGCCGTACCTCTACCTGGTGCTCAACCGGGCGCCGCGGGTGCGGGTGAGCCGGCCGCAACTGTGCCTGCTCGGCTGGCTGTACGTGCTGGCGGCCGTGATGTCGCTCACGCTGGGCGACGCCTGGCTGGTGATGTTCGTCTACGTGAGCATCGGCGCCGGGGTGATGGTCCCGAGCAAGCAGGCGTTGTGGGCGGTGCCGTTCGTCTCCGTCACGATGCTCGCGGTGGGCTGGCTGATCCACGCCGGCGGGATGGACCTCGCCGCCATGTTCCTGCCGGCCCTGCTGGGCGGCGCCGCGATGATCGGCGTCGCCCAGATGAACCGCACCATGCGGGAGCTGCGCTCCGCCCGCGCCACGATCGCGGATCTGGCCGCCAACGAGGAACGGCTGCGGCTGGCCCGCGATCTGCACGACCTGCTCGGCCACTCGCTCTCGTTGATCACCCTCAAGAGCGAGCTGGCCGGGCGCATGCTGCCGGACCGCCCGCAGGAGGCCGCCAAGCAGGTCGCCGACATCGAACAGGTCAGCCGGCAGGCCCTGGTGGACGTCCGCGAGGCGGTCAGCGGCTACCGGCGGCCCACCCTCGCCGTCGAGCTGGCCGGGATCCGCACCGCGCTGCGCACCGCCGGGGTGCGGGCGGACGTCTCGCCGGCGCTGGACGCCTCGCTCGCCGTCTCCTACCCGGGGCTCGGCGCCGAGGAGGAGGGCGCGCTGGCCTGGGCGATGCGCGAGGCGGTCACCAACGTCGTGCGGCACAGCGGCGCCGAGGTGTGCGAGCTGACGCTGGACGAGGTCTGGGACAGCGACGAGCTGCGCTACCTGCGGCTGGAGATCGCCGACGACGGCCGGGGTCCCGACCGGCTGCACCGCTCCGGCAACGGGCTCACCGGCCTGGAGGAGCGGCTGCTGCTCTCCGGCGGCCGGCTGCGCACCGGCCGGTCCGCACGCGGCGGATTCTCCCTCAGCGCCCAGGTCCCGCTGCGGGCGGTCAAGGCGCCGGAGGCGGCGGAACAGGGTTATCCACAGGGCTGAACGGCCCCGGCGGTCTCTCGCTAGGCTGCACGAATGATCCGGGTGCTGCTGGCCGAAGACCAGTCCATGGTGCGCGAGGCGCTCGCCGCGCTGCTGGGACTAGAGGGCGACATAGACGTCGTCGCCCAGGTCTCGCGCGGCGACGAGGTGCTGGCCGCCGCCCGGGAGCACCGGGTGGACGTCGCCCTGCTGGACATCGAGATGCCGGGGCTCAGCGGGATCGAGGCGGCGGCGCGGCTGCGGGCCGAGCTGCCGCGGGTGAGGGTGGTGATCGTCACCACCTTCGGCCGGCCCGGCTACCTGCGCCGCGCGATGGAGTACGGCGCGGACGCGTTCCTGGTCAAGGACGCCCCCGCCGCCCAACTCGCCGACGCGGTGCGCCGGGTGCTGCGCGGCGAGAAGGTCATCGACCCCACGCTGGCCGCCGCCGCGCTGGCCGACGGCGCCGATCCGCTCACCGCCCGGGAGCGGGACGTGCTGCGCGCGGTGGCCGACGGCTCGGTCAACTCCGAGATCGCCCAGGCGCTGCACCTGTCGGAGGGCACCGTGCGCAACTACCTGTCCACCATCATCCAGAAGACCGGTGCGCGAAACCGTTCCGAGGCGGTCCGCGTCGCCCGGGAGAAGGGCTGGCTGTGAGGGGCCGCCCGGCGGATCGCGGCGGACCGGTTCAGTTGAGCTGGGCGCGGGCCGAGCGGGCCTGCCGGCGGATCGTCTCGGCCGCCGAGCGGTCCACCTCGGCGACCACCTCGGCGTAGGACTCCAGCTCGGCCGCGCCGCGCGCGAAGTCGCCGCGTTCCACGAGCAGTTGGGCGCGCTCCAGCCGCAGCCGGGCCGGCCGCCGGGGCAGCAGCAGCGCCAGGTCTATCGCCCACAGGCCGACCGCCGAGTGCTCGGGGCGCTCGCCGGCCCAGACCCGGATGTTGTTCAGCACCCGGGCCACCACGTCCAGCGGGTCGGCCGCGCTGTGCCCGGCCTCGCCGCCGGCCGCCAGGGTCCGGCCGCCGCCGAACGGGTCCACCACCACGTGCCGCCCGGCGAACTCGCCGATGCCCACCACGAAGTGGCCGGGCAGCCCGACCCCGTAGACCGGGGCGCCGGCCCGCCGGCCCACCTCGATCCACACCACCGACAGCAGGATCGGCAGCCCGCGCCGCCGGCGCAGCACCTCGTGCAGCACCGAGGAGTCCAGCCGGCCGTAGTCCGCCGGACGGCCGCGGAAGCCGTGGCGGACGCTGAGCACGTCGCGCAGCGCCGCCGCCCAGCCGCCGGGCGTGCAGCCGGTCTCGCGGGCCCGGCAGGCCACCTCGGCGCCCAGCCGGTCGAGTTCGGCCAGCGCGCGGTCCATCACGGCCTCGTCGAACCGCGGGTCCGCCTCCGCCCCGACCAGCAGGCACAGCATGCCCAGCTCCGGCCGCTCAGCCCGCGCGGCCTCGGCGAACCGCCGCCGGCGCTCGGCCTGGTCCATCCCGATCATCACGCCATCCCGTCCGTCACTTGCCCGCGGCCCAGCCGCCGGCCGCTCCCGCGCCGGCCGCCTCGCCCGGGGCCGGCCGCCGGTAGTGGTGGGCGCCGCCCACCGCGAACCCCAGCCGGTCGTAGAGCGCGCACGCCGCGGTGTTGTCCGCCTCGACCTGCAGGAAGGCCCCCGAGGCGCCGTCGCGCACCGCGGCGCGGGCCAGCGCCGACATCACGGCGGTGGCCAGCCCGGCACGCCGCTGCCGCGGGTCGACCTCCACCGCCGCGAACAGCGCCCAGCGGCCCGCCACCGCGCAGCGGCCGATCGCGGCCGGCGAACCGGAGCCGTCCGGGTCGGCCACGGTGGCGAACCACACCGCCGGGCCGCCGGACAGCACCTTGAGCGCGGCGGCGGCCAGGTCGCCGGTGCGGTGGTAGCGGGCCAGCCAGGCGTCGTCCAACTCCCGTGACACCCGGACCCGTTCGGCGCCCGGCAGGTCCGCCAGCGGGGCCAGCGCGGCGGTGCGCACCAGGGTGCGGGCCTCGGCCTGCCAGCCGTGCGCCGCGAACGCCGCGTCGAGCGCGGAGCCGGCCGCGACCTGCGCGTAGGGGGTGAGGCCGCGTTCGCCGTACCAGCCGCGGATCCGGGCCAGCGCCTCGTCGGCGGGCAGCCCCGGGTCGCCGGTCGCCAGCACCGAGTTGGCCCGCCGGGTGAAGCCGCCGGAGGCGCGCAGCAGCCAGTCGCCGAGCCGTTCGGTCTCGCAGGCCGGCCAGCAGCGGGACGCGATCTCCCGCAGCTCGTCAGCCGACGCGGCGGGCGCGGCGAGCGCCCGGCGGACCGGCGGATCGGGCACCGTCTTACCGGCCGCGAGGTCGGATTCCGCGATGTGGACGGTTTCGCCGTCTCGTCGTGTGACGATCAGCACACCCTCGGTCCACGATGTGAGAACCCCTAAGGTGTCGGCGAATACCGGGCGCCGGTCGCGGATCTCCGCTACCCTCCGCACCGAAACTCGTTTTCCCACGTCAGCGGGGGTAATGCGTACGTCGAGCCGTCCTGCGGCACGGTAATCCACAGTTGCGCACGCCCCTCTTGTTCGTCTGCCGCCCGGAACCGGAGATACTAGAGGTGGGCATCGACGACGCCGCGCTCCCGCGCGAGATGAGCCCTATCGAGGAGGAACGACAGCGTGACCTACGTCATCGCGCAGCCTTGTGTCGACGTCAAGGACAAGGCGTGCATCGAGGAGTGCCCCGTCGACTGCATCTACGAGGGCGCCAGGTCCTTGTACATCCACCCGGACGAATGCGTCGACTGCGGGGCATGCGAGCCGGTCTGCCCGGTCGAGGCGATCTTCTACGAGGACGACACGCCGGACGAGTGGAAGGACTACTACAAGGCGAACGTCGAGTTCTTCGACGAGCTCGGCTCGCCCGGTGGTGCGTCCAAGCTGGGCCTGATCGAGCGTGACCACCCGTTCGTGGCAGCTCTGCCGCCGCAGAACGGCTGACGTCCGCACACCCATGACGGTCCCGTACGGCAGTGCTGTACGGGGCCTCCTGGTTTCGACCGTACGACCGGAAAGAGAACCGCTGTGGCGCGCGTGACCGATCGCCTTCCCGTCTTCCCGTGGGACCGGCTGGAGCCCAGCAAGGCGGTGGCCGCCGCCCACCCCGACGGTGTCGTGGACCTGTCGGTCGGCACACCGGTCGACCCGGTTCCGCAGGTGGTGCGGGACGCGCTGGCCGCAGCCTCGGACAGCCCCGGCTACCCGCTGACCCACGGCACCGGAGCACTGCGCGACGCGATCGCCCGGTGGCTGGCGGACCGGCTGTCGGTGACGGTGGACCCCGCGCACGTGCTGCCGCTGATCGGCTCCAAGGAGCTCGTCGGCGGACTCCCCAACCTGCTCGGCCTCGGCCCCGGCGACCAGGTGGCCTACCCGGCGCTGGCGTACCCGACCTACGAGATCGGCGCGCTGGTCGCCCGCGCGGACCCGGTCACCTACCAGGACCCGGTCACCGGCCTCGACCCGGCCAGGGTGCGGCTGCTGTGGCTCAACACCCCCTCCAACCCGACCGGGCGCACGCTTGACGCGCCGCAGCTGCGCCGGATCGTGGAGTGGGCGCGCGAGCACGGCGTCACCGTGGTCTCCGACGAGTGCTACGTCGAACTGGGCTGGGAGGTCGAACCGGTCTCGGTGCTGCACCCCGAGGTGAGCGGCGGCGACCACCGCGGCCTGCTCGCGGTGCACTCGCTGTCCAAGCGGTCCAACTTCGCCGGATACCGCGGCGCGTTCCTCACCGGCGACCCGGAGCTGGTGCGCGAGCTGCTCGCGATCCGCAAGCACCTGGGCATGCTCATGCCCGCACCGGTGCAGCACGCGATGATCGCCGCGCTGCGCGACACCGCCCACGTGGCCGAGCAGCGCGCCCGCTACGCGCGCCGCCGGGCCGCGCTGCGCGAGGCGTTCACCGGCGCGGGCTTCCGCATCGAGCACAGCGAGGCGAGCCTCTACCTGTGGGCCACCCGCGACGAGCCCTGCTGGGAGACGATCGGCGAGCTGGCCGAGCGGGGCATCCTGGTCGCCCCCGGCGAGTTCTACGGCCCGACCGGCGACCGCCACGTGCGGATCGCCTTCACCGCCACCGACGAGCGCGTCGAGGCCGCGGTGCGACGGCTGGCCGCCGGCGCCTGACACGCCCGAGGGGCCCGGGGAGTCACGCGCTCCCCGGGCCCCTCGACGTGGTGCCACGGACGCGGTCAGACGCCCGGCAGGTTGTTCACCGGCAGCATCGGGCCGTTGTGCAGGGCGCCGGTCGGCAGCTGCGCGGCCGGCAGGCCGTGGGTCGGCAGCTGCGGGGTGAGGCCCTGGCCGCCCTGCGCCGAGTGCGCGGCCTGCCCGGCCACGTGGCCGACCTGGCCGGTGGTGTCGCTCACGGTCTTCCTGGCGACCGGGGTCAGGGCGGTGCCGGCGTGCTGCACGCTGCTGCCGGTGGCCGGCACCAGGTGCTCGGCGGCGTTGCCCCCGGTCTGGTCGGCGACACCGACCGCCTGGTGGGTCGCGTCGTCCACGTTGCCGCCCAGGGTCGAGGCGGCGTCCGTGCTGCTCAGTCCGCCCAGGTCGGTCACCTGCGGCAGGCCGGCGGCCGACGCCGAGGCGGCGCCCAGGCCGATCACCGGCGCGGCCGCCGCCACGAGCAGTGCGACACGGGCCATCCGACGCTTCAGGGGGTGGGACATGGTGCTCCTTCTGCGGGTTCTGCGAGTTCTGCGGGTTTCAGGACAGTGGTCCGCCGGGCGGACGCCGTGACTACCGCGTGAGGAGCCCGGAGGTTGCGGGCGTTAGAGGTAAAGACTCAGTAATGCGTCGCATAATAGCCTTTCGGGAGAATAGGGCATTTCATACCAACTCCCGGACCTTCCGACACCGCCGACGCCCTTGCCGCCCAAGGGAATCGGCCCCTCCCGCCCGATCCGCCCGCCGGCCGCTGCCGGGCCCGCCGCGATCCCCCCGGTTGCCCCCTTCCGGGTGAACGCTCGCGCAGGCGACCAGCACCCCGGAGCGGCCCCCGGGAGCGGCCCCCCGAGCAGCCGCCTGGATGCCGCCGCCCTAGCGCTGCACGCGGATCCGGACGTCCTCGGAACGCCGGCCGGCCGCCGTCCAGCCCTGCGCGGAGTCCGCCGCGCGCCAGCCGAGGCCCCGGTAGTCGACCTCGGCGATCCGCAGCGTCGCCGCCTGCGCGACCGCCCACTGCGCCGCCGCCCAGCCGTGCCCCGCCACGCCGGCCCCGCCGGCCGGCAGCGTCACCGTCGCCCCGGAGACCGCCACCCGCGCTCCGCCGAACTCCCGGGCCAGCCGGCGCCCCACGGCCGCCGCGTCGCCCGCCGAACCGTCCACCACCACCTGGCAGCTCAGGCTCGGCGCCTGCCCGTACCACGCGGCCGCCAGCGCCGCCGCGTCCGCCGCGTGCCGGGCGTACGCCTGCGGGTAGCCGCTGCGCTGGACCTGCTGCGCCGCGGCGGTCACCGGCAGCGCGGTGTAGCCGGGGATGCGCACCAGGTCGTCGAAGAACCGGTTGGCCGCGTACACCGGGTCCATGATCTGACCGGGCGTTCCCCAGCCCTGCGAGGGGCGTTGCTGGAACAGCCCGAGCGAGTCGCGGTCGCCGCCGGGCAGGTCGCGCAGCGACGACTCCTGCATCGCGGTCGCCAGCGCGGTGGTCAGCGCCCGCTCCGGCAGCCCGCGCGAGACCGCCACCGCCGCGATCGTCGCCGCGTTGGCCGCCTGGTCCTGCTGCAGGACGACCGGGTGCGCCGGGCCGCCCGCGCCGCACGCCGCCTCCGGCGCACCGGTCAGCTCGCGCAGCACCGCGTACCCCACCACCAGCGCCATCACCAGCGCCGCCGATCCCCAGCGGCCCCACCGGCCGTACCGGGCGGGCCCGTTGCGCCGCCCGCGCGGCACCGGGGAGGGCGGCGGCGCGCTGTGGATCACCGCCCCACCGTAACCGAGCCGCCGCCCGTCCCGGCGCACCGCCCGCCGACGGCCCCGGCGAGCCGCGGGCGGATCCCCACCGTGATCCGGCGTTCGCCCGCCGCGACGCCGAGCGGGACGCCGCCCGGTCCAACGGCCCCCGGCCGGAACCGCTGCGGTGTCGGCTCACGGCGTAATCCGGCCGGGATCCGTACGCTTCAGTCACGGCTCGGGCGAACGCCCGGGCAGGGAGGAGCGCGACGTGGTCAATCCCAGAGACGAGCACGACGGGCCGGCGGAGCGCGACAGGGACGCCCCGCGGGCTTCGGCACAGGACCTCGCGGCGGCCGCCAACGCCGCCGCCGAGAGCTCGCCGTACACCGGCAGCTGGCCGGAGCGGCACACCGGCCCGGTCGTGCTGCGGCGCGGCCAGGTGCAGTCCGGCACCACCGACCAGCGCCTGCTGGACACCCAGGAGTCCGCGGACTGGGTGCACGGCGACCCGTGGCGGGTCATGCGGATCCAGTCGGAGTTCGTGGAGGGCTTCGGCGCGCTGGCCGAACTCGGGCCCGCCGTCAGCGTGTTCGGCTCGGCCCGCACCCCGCTGGACTCGCCGGACTACGCCGCGGGCGTGCGGATCGGCCGGGCGCTGGCGCAGGCCGGGTTCGCGGTCATCACCGGCGGCGGCCCGGGCGCGATGGAGGCCGCCAACCGCGGCGCGGGCGAGGCGGGCGGCGTCTCGGTCGGGCTCGGCATCGAGCTGCCCTTCGAACAGGGCCTGAACCGCTACGTCGACATCGGCGTCAACTTCCGCTACTTCTTCGTGCGCAAGACGATGTTCGTCAAGTACGCGCAGGGCTTCGTCGTCCTGCCCGGCGGCTTCGGCACGCTGGACGAGCTGTTCGAGGCGCTGACGCTCGTGCAGACGAAGAAGGTCACCCGCTTCCCGATCGTGCTGTTCGGCACGTCCTACTGGCGCGGGCTGGTGGAGTGGGTGCGCGGCACGCTGGTCGCCGAGGGCAAGGCGTCCCGCGCCGACCTGGAGCTGTTCCACCTCACGGACGACGTGGACGAGGCCGTGGCGCTGGTGACCAAGGAGGTCTGACCGCCGGGTCAGCCCAGGCCGCGCACCGCGACGGCGGGCGGGCGGTGGCCGGCGATGGAGGCCACCATGTCCAGCGCCTGCCGGGTGGCGGCCGGATCGCCGGTCAGGAAGACGCGGGCGCCCAGCCAGGCGGCCAGCGCGGCCGTGGTGAGGGCGGCGCCCGCCAGCGGCGAATCGGGCAGCCGCACCAGTACGGGCGGCCCGGCCGCGGCCAGCCGCGCGGTGCGGCGGGTGGCCTCCCGGGGCCCGGCAGCGCGGTCGGTGACCAGCAGGCCGTCGGCGCGCACCCCGAGCGCCAGGGCGCGGGAGACGGCGTCCGGCGCGCAGACCAGCCCCGCTCCGTGCCGGGCGACGGTCCCGGCGAGCGCCGGGCCGGCCGCACCGCTCGGGTCGTCGATCAGCCCGGCCCCCGCCGCGCAGGCCGCCTGCGCGGCGGCGGGGTCGGCGGTCTCCACCGCGACGACGAGGCCGGGGTGGGCTTCGCGCACCGCCGCGACGAGTGCGGAGATCCGGTCGGGACCGGTGTGGCCGCCGGGGCCCGCGGGGTCGGTGAACTCCACGATCGCGGCGCCGTCGAGGACCGCTCGGGCCGCCAGGGACCGCAGCGCGCCGGGGTCGCCGGACCCGTCCAGGGCCGCCATGACCACCGTCTCGCGCTCGCCGAACTCCCGCCCGCCAAGCCGTAGCATCCGCGCTCTCCCGCCGTCTTCCCGCCGCTCGGGCCGGGCCTTCCCCGACCGGGGCCGGTCCGCCCGATCCGCCGGACAGACCCTAACCCGCCCCGGCGGGGGACCGGGCACCGCAGGGACGTGGCACGATCGTCCTCGACAGCCACGGTCGGCCCCGGGAGATCGTCTTGTTCTGGTTCATGCTCATCGCGTTGGTGGTGGTGGTCGCCGCGGTCGCCCTCGCGGTGCTGGGAAACGGCGGCACGCTGCCCGAGGCGGAGCACGACCGGCTCGACGACCCGCTGCCGGCCGACCGGCCGGTGTACCCCGGCGACCTGGACGCGCTGCGCCTCGCCGTCACCATGCGCGGCTACCGGATGGCCGACGTGGACGACGTGCTGGACCGGCTCGGCGCGGAGTTGGCCGAACGCGACGCGCGCATCGCCGAGTTGGAGGCCGCGCTGGCCGGCCGGCCGGAGGCGGCGCCGGGCGGCCGGCCGATCGGCAGGCAGGGCTACACCCCGGAGTACGGCCCGGAGTTCGGCCCCGAGTACGGCGAGGCCCCCGCGTACGGCGGCCGCCCGCCCTTCGGCGGACCGGTCGGCGGCCGCGGGATGCCGGCCCCCGGCGGCCCGGCACCGTCCCGCGGCGACCAGGACCCGTGGCGGCGGCCCGGTGAGTGAGCGCGAGAGCGCCGGCGCACCCGGCGGAACGGTGACCGGCGAGGACGGCCTCGCCCGCTGCCCCTGGGGGCTGTCCGCGCCGGGCTACCCGGACTACACGGCCTACCACGACACCGAGTGGGGCCGCCCGCTGCACGGCGACGCGGCGCTGTTCGAGCGGGTCTGCCTGGAGGCGTTCCAGTCCGGGCTGTCGTGGCTGACGATCCTGCGCCGCCGGGAGGGCTTCCGCGCGGCGTTCGCCGGCTTCCGCATCGAGCGGGTGGCCGCGTTCACCGACGCCGACCGCGAGCGCCTGCTGGCCGACACCGGGATCATCCGCAACCGCGCCAAGATCGACGCCGCCATCGGCAACGCCCGCGCCGCGCTGGAGGTCGCCGACTCCTACGACGGCGGGCTCGACGCGCTGATCTGGTCCCACGCCCCCGACCCGGCCGGCCGCCCGGCGCCGCGCACGGCGGCCGACGTGCCGGCGGTCACCGCGGAGTCCACCGCGCTGGCCAAGGACCTCAAGAAGCGCGGCTTCCGCTTCGTCGGCCCCACCACCGCCTACGCGCTGATGCAGGCGTGCGGGCTGGTCAACGACCACCTCGCGGACTGCCACGCCCGCTGACGGGCGCGGCGGTCCGGCTCAGCGGCCGACGTACTTCGGCTTCTCCTTCTTCAAGAACGCCTCCACCGCGATCCGGTGGTCCTCGGAGGTGCCGGCCCGCTCCTGCAACTCGCCCTCCTTGGCCAGCGTCTCCGGCAGGGAGTGGCCGGCCGCGTAGGCCAGCGACTCCTTGATCGCCGCGTAGGCCACCGTGGGACCGTCGGCCAGCCGCCGGGCCGCCTTCAGCGCCGCCTCCGGCAGTTCGGCGGTCGGCACGACCTGTTGGGCGATGCCCCACTCCAGGGCCTGCGCCGCGCTCACCGAGCGCGGGAAGAGCAGCAGGTCGGCCGCGCGGGCCGGCCCGACCAGCCGCGGCAGCGTCCAGGAGACCGCCGAGTCCGCGGTGAGCGCGACCCCGGCGAACGCGGTGTTGAACGAGGCGTCCTCGGCGACCACCCGGTAGTCGGCGGCGAAGGCGAAGCCCGCGCCCGCGCCGGCCGCCACCCCGTTGACCCCGGCGACCACCGGCTTCGGCATGGTCGCCAGGGCGGCCGCGATCGGGTTGTAGTGCCGCTCCACGGTGCTCATCAGCCGCTCGTCGTCCGGCTTGCCGGCCTGCAGCGTCGCCACGTGCTCCTTGAGGTCCTGGCCGACGCAGAACGCCCGCCCGGTCGCGGTCAGCAGCACCGCGCGCACCGCCGGGTCGCCGGCCGCCGCCCGCAGCGCGTCGCGCAGGGCGTCCTTGGTCGCGGTGTCGAGCGCGTTCATCGCCTCGGGCCGGTTCAGGGTGACGGTGGCGAGCCCATCGGTCACGTCGTACAGAACGCAGTCGGCCATGGCGGTCGGTCCCCTTCGTCGCGGCAGGTGTCCGCCCAGCATGCCGGAGTTCGCCGATCACCGACATGACCGGGTCGAAGAATCCCATTCACCGGATAAGAACGTGACTGGGAAGAGTGGCGAAGTATCGCAGGCACCTTCCCGTAATGGATGGATTTGCAGGGGGGTCGTCAGGCCGTTGGCCAGCACAAGCCCGCCGCATGGCGGCCCCCGATGTTGGTCATTGGGGACCGCCATGCGGGATAATGGCTTGGAACCAATGTGTTCGAGTCCGGTGGCGCCTGTGTCGCCGGCTGCGAAGAGCTGGTTTCAGGAAGGGGAACGAGCATGGCGGCCATGAAGCCGCGGACGGGTGATGGCCCGCTCGAGGTGACAAAGGAGGGGCGGGGCATCGTCATGCGAGTTCCGCTCGAAGGCGGCGGACGTCTCGTCGTCGAGCTGACACCGGACGAGGCGGATGCCCTCGGCGAAGCCCTCAAGAAGGCATGCGGCTGAATCCCGCGCGGTGAGCCGCACCCTGGTGGGGCGGAAGCTCTCGCACTGATTTCCCACGGCTCCGGGCCGTTGCGTACTTCTGTCGTCGCAGTACGGAACGGCCCGGAGCCGTTGTCGTGCCCGCGCGCGCCGCGGGGGTGGGCCGCCCGCTAGCTCCTCGTCACCGCGCACAGCAGGCCGTCGTCGGTCGGCAGCAGCACCGGCACCAGCGCCTCGCTGTCGCGCACCGCGCGCAGCAACTCGCGCAACTCCTGCACCTCGTGCTCCTGGTGCGCGGCGTCCATCGCGCGGCCACGCGCCAGCACGCCCTCGAAACACACCAGCCCGCCGGGCCGCAGCAGCCGCAAGGATTCGGCCAGATATCGCACGTACTCGTTGCGGTCGCCGTCGCAGAAGACCAGGTCGTAGCCGCCGTCCGCGAGCCGGGGCAGCACGTCGACCGCGCGGCCGGGGATGCAGCGGGCCCGGTTGACCGCGAAGCCGGCCTCCCGGAACCCCTCCCTGGCCAGCCGCTGGCGGTCCGGCTCGGTGTCCACCGTGGTCAGCACGCCGTCCGGGCGCATGCCGCGCAGCAGGTGGATGCCGGAGACCCCGACCCCGGTGCCGATCTCCACGACCACCTTGGCGCCGGCCGTCGCGGCCAGCATCCGCAGCGCCGCGCCGGTGCCGGGCGAGACCGGGCGCACGCCGGCCAGCCGCGAGCGCTGCCGGGCGCGCAGCAGCGCTTCGTCCTCGGCCACGAACGCGTCGGCGAACGCCCAGCTCGGGTGCCCGTTGCCGCTAATGGTTGTTCTCCCGTCCCGGTGAGCCGTGGCGACCGCCCGGACACCGGGGACCGGTGCCGTCGCCGCGCGTGATATCGCCGCCCGGCGACTGTATCCGCTGCGGCCGGGAACCCGTGGAGCGGTCCGTGCGTTGACGCTGGTGGGATCGGTCGCCGATGGCATCGCGGAGCACGCGCAGGACTCCGCGGCCGGACGGCCCGTCCAACGGACCAGAGCCGGTGGAAAGTTGCTTATCCGGAGCTAACGGGCGAGGTGGATATGGTAGGGGCTCTACTGGAGACCACCAGAGCCGACAGGGGAGGTGCGGCTGCCGAAGGTTCACCGGTGGGAGTTCTCCAACGCTTCCGCAGGCAGACCGGCCAGCCGAGATCTGTGAACAATGACGCCGAGCGTGCCACCGACGACTCCTGCGGTCCCCAGGCCCCGGTTCCGACCACCACGGCCTCGTTCGGGACCGAGGAGACGTGGACGCCTCCCTCCTGGGAGGAGATCGTCAGCACGCACAGCGCCCGGGTCTACCGCCTCGCCTACCGCCTCACCGGCAACCAGTACGACGCCGAGGACCTGACCCAGGAGGTCTTCGTCCGGGTCTTCCGGTCCCTGTCGACGTACACCCCCGGCACCTTCGAGGGCTGGCTGCACCGCATCACCACCAACCTCTTCCTCGACATGGTGCGCCGCCGCCAGCGCATCCGCTTCGACGCCCTCGGCGAGGACGCCGCCGAGCGGCTGCCCAGCCGCGAGCCCTCACCCGCCCAGCACTTCAACGACACCCACTTCGACGCGGACGTCCAGCAGGCGCTGGACACCCTCGCGCCGGAGTTCCGCGCCGCGGTGGTGCTCTGCGACATCGAGGGCCTGTCCTACGAGGAGATCGCGGCGACCCTGGGGGTCAAGCTCGGCACCGTACGCAGCCGCATCCACCGCGGCCGGTCCCACCTGCGCAGCGCCCTGCGACACCGCGCGCCGGCCGCCCGTCCCGGGCGGCCCATGGCCGAGGTCGCCGCGGGCTCCGACGGCAGTGGCGGAACGGCGACGCGGGAGAGATTGTGAGCGGCACGGGTCAGTTCCGCAGCGGAGGCATCGGCTCACGGGTGGGCCTGACGGCCGCCACCGCCCGCGAACACCTCGGCGACCGGCTCGCCGCCTTCGTCGACGGCGAGTTGGGCGACGACGCGCGCGAACGGGTCCTGTCCCACCTGGCCACCTGTGACGGCTGCAAGACCGAGGCGGACGAGCAGCGCCGCCTGAAGGACGCGGTCGCCGGCGCCCTGCCGCCCGCCCTGTCCGCCGGCCTGCTCGCCAGACTCCAGGGGCTGCCCGGCTGCCCTCCCGGCGGCCCCGGCGCCTCCGGCGGTGAGGGCGGCCGCGGAGGCTTCGGCGGCCTGGGCGACATCTTCGGCTCCCGGGGCGACCGCCGCTCCTTCCTCGCCGCCGTGACGCCGGCCGACCAACCGCAAGCCGGCTTCCCCATCCACGAGCTCGCCCGCCCGGCCTCCCGCAGCCGGCGGCTCGCCTTCGCCGCGGCCGGGGCGTTCTCGCTCGCCGCCCTCGCGCTCGGCGTCGCCGTCCCGGCCGACAGCGGGCTGGACGGCGGCGGCCTGCCCGACCCGGCCAACGGCACCGCGGCCACCCCGCTCAGCATCAGCGTCGACGGCCGCGGCCCGAGCGCGCCCACCGGCTCCCCGGTCCCGGTCGACGCGGCCCGGCCGATGCTCTCGCCGAACGGCGGCAGCCGGCAGCCGGCGGCCACCGGTCCCGACGCACCGCGGCCCGCCGACACCCCCGGTCCCAGCCCCAGCGCCTCCCCGGGCCCCGCCCGGGTGACCGCCGGCCAGGCACTGACCGCCCGGTCCGTCGCCCCGGCGCCGATGCCGCTGCTCGGCGACGAGGACCTGGCCCGGATCTCCGGCGTCCTGTCCGGCCCCCGCCCGCAGAGCCTGGCCCGCTAGGTCCTTCCCGCCGGTCCCCGGCGGGCTCGCGGCGCCCGGATCCCCGTACGCCATTCGGTCGGACGCCCCCCGGCGGTTGTGCGCCGCCCCGGCGAGGCCGCTCCGGGGGCGTCCGGCGGTGCGCACCCGCCCGGAGGCGGTGCCGCGCGGAGCGGGTCGCGTTGCGGGGCGGCCGGGCGGAGTGTGGGCTGGGTTCCTCGGAGGCGCTGCCTCGGGGACGGGAGAGACGGGCGCGTGTCTTCCGGTGCCGGAGACCCGCAGACCTAGGGGAGCCACATGAACGAGGGCAAGCGCGACCGTCCGCGCTGGTGGAGCCGCCCGCAGGGGCAGCACCAGGCCGACGGCATATCGCCGGGCGGACCGCGCGAGACCGGCTCCGACCGGACCACCGTTCCCCCCGAACCGCCCGCCGAGCCCCCCGGATGGCGCAGCGCCGACCCGCCACCGTCCGGCGGACCCGGCCGGTGGCCGCCGAACTCCCGGGTGCTCACCGGCGCGCTGCTGATCGCCCTGGTGGCCGGCACGGCCGGCGGCCTGTCCGGCGCGCTGCTGGAGCGCGGCGGCACGCACGCGAGCGTCAACCTCCCGCAGGCCCCGGCCGGTTCCACCACCCGCGGCCCCGGCACGGTGGCCGGGATCGCCCAGGCCACCCTGCCCGGCGTCGTCTACATCCACGTCAAGGCGGGCGGCGAGGAGGCGACCGGCACCGGGATCGTCCTGGACACCGCCGGGCACATCCTCACCAACAACCACGTGGTCGCGCCCGCCGCCTCCAGCGGCACCATCCAGGTGACGTTCAACTCCGGCCCGACGAACGCGGCGAGCATCGTCGGCCGCGACACCGGCTACGACCTGGCCGTCATCAAGGTCGACGGCGTCTCGGGACTGCGGCCGCTCACCCTCGGCAACTCCACCTCGGTACGGGTCGGCGACCCGGTCATCGCGATCGGCGCCCCCTTCGACCTGGAGGGCACCGTCACCTCCGGCATCGTCAGCGCCAAGGACCGGGCCATCACCGCGGCCGACGACTCCGGCAACGGCAGCAACGTCAGCTACGTGGACGCGATCCAGACCGACGCCCCGATCAACCCGGGCAACTCCGGCGGCCCGCTGATGAACAGCAAGGGCCAGGTGATCGGCATCAACAGCGCGATCCGCTCGGCCGACACCGACACCGGGGGCCAGGGCGGCAGCATCGGCCTGGGCTTCGCCATCCCGGTCAACCAGGCCCGGCTGGTCGCCCAGCAGCTGATCAACTCCGGCCACGCCGTCCACCCGGTCATGGGCGTCACCGTGGACATGCGCTACGCCGGCGACGGCGCCCGGGTCGCCGACAAGGGCACCGGCGGCGGCCCCGCGGTCGCCCCGAACGGCCCCGGCGCGGCGGCCGGACTCAAACCGGGCGACGTGATCACCGCGGTCGACGGCGTCCGGGTGCACAGCGGCCAGGAACTCATCGTGCGCACCCGCAGCCACCGGCCCGGCCAGCGGGTGCGACTCACCGTGCGGCGCGGCGACGCCACCCTCACCCTCGACCTGGTGCTCGCCGGCTCGTCGAGCGGCTGACCGGCGCCGTCCGGTGACGGCGGCCCGGACCGGCGGCGCGGGGCGGCACAACCCAGACCAGACGTTGACCACGCGCCCTCCCGCCCGGCCCGAATCGCCAGGTACCGTGGTGCTCCCTGACGTCCCAAGGAGCTGCAACGGTGTTCTTCGACATAGGGCCACTCGAGCTGGTCACCATCGTGCTCCTCGCCGTGATCGTCTTCGGCCCGGACAAGCTGCCGAAGATCATCCAGGATGTGACCGGGATGATCAGAAAGCTCCGGGAGTTCTCCGACAGCGCCAAGGAGGACATCCGCAAGGAACTCGGCCCGGAGTTCAAGGACTTCGAGTTCGAGGACCTCAACCCGAAGACCTTCGTCCGCAAGAACCTCCTGGAGAACGACAACCTGGGCCTGAAGGAGCTGCGCAACAGCTTCGACCTCAAGGACGAGATGTCCACGGTCACCGACGCGGTCCAGGAGTCCGGCGCCACCGTCCGCCGGGCCGGCGCCGCCCCGGTGGCGGCGGCCAACGGGTCCGACCCGCTGCGCAAGCGCGACACCCGGCCCGGACCGGTGCCCCCGGACGACAACCCGCCGTTCGACGCCGACGCCACCTGACACCCCTGGCCGGGCCGCCTGCCCGGATCGGTCCGCCGGTATCGATATCCTCCCGTTGGATGTCGAGTGGTATCCGCGCCCGAGGGGTGGGGCGTACAGGCCGCGCACGGGCGCGGGCCGACGAGGACGTCAGGGCAGTCGAGGAGGCGCGGCGCTTATGGAGACGACGAGTCGTGACGGGGCGTCCGCGCCCAGCGGGCAGGACGCGGGTCCGCAGCACGACCCGCGCACCGTCGAGGGGTACCAGCTGGCCGGGTTCCCCTGGTACGGGCTGGACGAGGGGTTCCAGGGCCCGCGCTGGCTGACCCAGGTGGGTCTGAGCGCCGACGGCACGGTGGAGCACGGCTCGCTGGGCCACGGCGACCAGCCGACCCTGCAGGCCTCGCTGCCGATGGCCGATCCGGCCGCCGCCGCGGGGCGGTTCGCCGTGGTGGTCACCCTGGCCGACCGCGACGTGCGGCGCAGCTCCGACGGCACCGGGATACTGGAGGCCACCTCGGTCTCCTCCGCCGCCTGGCTCGCCGGCTCCGGGCTGCTGACCCGCACCTGGCCGAGCCGGATGGACCGCGCGCTGCGCCAGGACTGGCTGGACCAGCAGACCGCCATCGCCTGGGAGCTCGCCGACGACCTCGGCGGCGAGGACTGGTCGGAGCTGACGCTGCCGGTGGACGAGGTGCCGACCCGGTTCTGCTACCGGGAGTCGGAGTACGGCTGGGTGCTGGCCGGCTCGGTCCCCGGCGCCCACGTGGGCGCGTACGGCCGCGGCATGAGCCCCTACGGACTCGGGCTCGCGGTGGTCAAGGACCTCGCCGCCTACCAGGGCTGAACGCCCCGCCGGGGCCGGACCGCGTGCGGCCTGGCCCCGGGGAGCGCGGGATCAGAACTTGTTGCGCGGGGTCAGGCCGAGCGACATGCCGGACAGGCCGCGCTGCCGGCCGCCGAGCTTGCCCGCGATGGTGCGCAGCGCGGCGCCGGCCGGCGACCCGGCGTCGCTGAGCACCACCGGGCGGCCGTCGTCGCCGCCCTCGCGCAGCCGCACGTCGATCGGGATCGAGCCGAGGACCGGCACCGAGGCGCCGGTGGTCCTGGTCAGCCCCTCGGCGACCTGCTGGCCGCCCCCGGTGCCGAAGACGTCGACCAGCTCGCCGCAGTGCGGGCAGGGCAGGCCGGACATGTTCTCGATGACGCCGACGATCTTCTGGTGGGTCTGCACGGCGATCGAGCCGGCCCGTTCCGCGACCTCGGCGGCGGCCTGCTGCGGCGTGGTGACCACCAGGATCTCCGCGTTGGGCACCAGTTGGGCCACCGAGATGGCGATGTCGCCGGTGCCGGGCGGCAGGTCGAGCAGCAGGACGTCCAGGTCGCCCCAGTAGACGTCGGCCAGGAACTGCTGGAGCGCCCGGTGCAGCATCGGGCCGCGCCAGACGACCGGCGAGTTGCCGGGGGTGAACATGCCGATGGAGATGACGCTCACACCGTGCGCGGACGGCGGCATGATCATGTTCTCGACCTGGGTCGGCCTGCCTTCCACGCCGAGCATGCGCGGCACCGAGTGGCCGTAGATGTCGGCGTCCACCACGCCGACCTTGAGCCCGTCGGCCGCCATGGCCGCCGCCAGGTTCACCGTGACCGAGGACTTGCCGACGCCGCCCTTGCCGGAGGCGACCGCGTAGACCCGGGTCAGCGAACCGGGCCGGGCGAACGGGATCTCCCGCTCGGCCTGCCCGCCGCGCAGCGAGGAGGCCAGCTCCCGGCGCTGCTCGTCGCTCATCACGTCGAGTTCGACCTCGACGCCGGTCACCCCGGCGACCGCGGCGACCGCGTCGGTCACCAGGGAGGTGATGGTGTCGCGCATCGGACAGCCGGAGACGGTCAGGTACACGCCGACGCGTACGGTGCCGTCCGCCGCGATCTCCACCGATTTGACCATGCCGAGGTCGGTGATCGGCTTGTGGATCTCGGGGTCGTTCACCGTCGCCAGCGCGGCGCGCACCGCCTCGGCGCCGGGCCCGTTCGCGGGGGTCGCCTCCCGCGCGGAGTCGGGGGGAGTGTCGGTAGCCATACGCCCGATGGTACGGCGCCGCCGGGGCACCGAGTGCCGCAGGGACGTCAGCCGCGGGGGCTGCGGTCGCGCGGGCCGTGCTCGCCGTCCTCGCGCAGGTCCGCGTAGAGCCGCTCCTCCAGGTCCTTCAGCACGTCCTGGAGTTCGGACCGTATCCAGTCGCGGGTGGCCACCTCGCCGATGTTCATCCGCAGCGCGGCGATCTCCCGGGTCAGGTACTCGGTGTCGGCGATGTTGCGTTCGTTCTGCCGGCGGTCCTGCTCCAGGTTGACCCGGTCGCGGTCGTCCTGCCGGTTCTGCGCCAGCAGGATCAGCGGCGCCGCGTAGGACGCCTGCAGGGACAGCGCCAGGGTCAGGAAGATGAACGGGTACTCGTCGAAGCGCAGATCGCGCGGCATCGCCACGTTCCAGACGACCCAGGCGATGATCACCACGGTCATCCAGACGATGAACCGGCCGGTGCCCAGGAAGCGGGCGATCCGCTCGCTCAGCCGGGCGAACGCCTCCGGGTCCCAGGTCGGCCACCAGCTGCGGCCGGGCTCGCGCGGCACGTCCAGCCGGGCGGAGCGGCCGCGGTCGGCGCGGCTGCGCTCCGGCATGCCGGCGGGCTTGCCGCCCTGCGCGCGGCCGGGGCGCTCCGGGCCGCCGCGGCCGAACCGGTCAGCGCCCATCGGCCGCCTCCCCCAGCCGCGGCAGCGCGGACAGCTCGTCGTGCGCGGCCGAGTCCCGCCAGTCGTCCGGCAGCAGGTGGTCCAGCACGTCGTCCACCGTGACCGCGCCCAGCAGCGAGCCGCTGTCGTCCACCACGGGCGCGGCGATCATGTTGTAGGTGGCCAGGTAGCTGGTCACCGCCGGCAGCGGGGTGTCCGGGGGCAGCGGGCGCAGGTCGGTGTCGGCGATCGCGCCGACCAGCTGGAACGGCGGGTCGCGCAGCAGCCGCTGGAAGTGCACGACGCCCAGGTACTTGCCGGTCGGCGTCTCGTCGGGCGGCCGGCACACGTAGACCTGCGCGGCCAGCGCGGGGGACAGGTCCTGGTTGCGCACCCTGGCCAGCGCCTCGGCGACGGTGGCGTCCGGGCGCAGCACGATCGGCTCGGTGGTCATCAGGCCGCCCGCGGTGTGCTCCTCGTAGCTCAGCAGCCGGCGCAGCGGCGCCGCGTCCCGCGGCTGCATCAGCGCGAGCAGCCGCTCCTTCTCCGCCTCGGGCAGTTCGGACAGCAGATCGGCCGCGTCGTCGGGGTCCATCGCCTCCAGCACGTCGGCGGCCCGCTCCTCGGCGAGCTTGCTCAGGATCTCGACCTGGTCGTCCTCCGGCAGCTCCTCCAGCACGTCGGCGAGCCGGTCGTCGTCCAGCGCGGCGGCGACCTCGCCGCGGCGCTTCTCCGACAGGTGGTGCAGCACGTTCGCCAGGTCGGCCGGGCGCAGCTGCTCGAAGGTGGCCAGCAGGCTCGCCGCGCCCTGCCCGTGCTCCACGGCCGCGAAGCCGCTGACCGCGGACCAGTCGACGGTGAGCGTCTCGCCCCGGCGCCGCAGCGCGCCGCCCCGGCCGCGCCGGACGAAGACCTTGTCGATCTCCCAGTCCCGGCGGGCGGGCAGCGCGTTCATCGAGACGTCGAGCACGGTGACCTCGGCGTCGCCCTCGTCGCTGTCGACCAGCCGCACCTTGCGGTCCAGCAGCTCGCCGAGGACCAGCGTCTCGGCGGCGCGCTGCTCGAAGCGCCGCAGGTTGACCACGCCGGTGGTGATGACCTGGCCGGACTCCAGTCCGATCACCCGGGTCATCGGCAGGAAGATGCGGTGCCGGCTGACCACCTCGACCACCAGGCCGAGCACCCGCGGCGGGCGGCCGCCGATCCGCAGGATGACCACCACGTCGCGCACCCGGCCGACCTGGTCGCCCGCCGGGTCGAACACCGGGACGCCGGCCAGTCGCGAGATGAACACCCGCGGGGCTCCTGCGACCATGCCGAGCCTCCAACCTGTCCGCGCGGTGCGCGCCCACCCATGGACCACGACGTGAGCAAGGCAAGACTAGTCGCCGTGCCCCGAGCGGTCGCGACGTGGCCTGCCGAGCGCGGCCTGACGGCCCGCCACTGCTCCGAACGGGTCAGTCCCGGCCGGCCTGTCCGGCGCGTCGCTTGCGCCGCAGCAGCAGCCGGGGCAGCGCCGCGGGCGCCGGCTCCCGGGTGGTGGCCGGCGTCGGCACCGGGGCGGCGGCGCCGCTGGCGTGCGGCATGGCGCCGGGCGCCTCGGCGGCCGGTCCGGACGGCTCCAGCCGCAGCACCCGGCACTCCCGGGCCCAGCGCTCGGTCATCACCGGCGCGTCGGGGGCGTTGAGCCGCTTGCCCTTCAGCTCGTCCACCGCCGCCTGCCAGGCCGGCCCGTGCGGCGGCAGCTCGCGCACCGCGGCCGGGAAGGCGACCAGCCGGCCGCCCTTGTCCTTGCTGCGTACCGTCACCGTCGCCCTGCCGCCGTCGGCCAGGCCGCGCAGCGGCTGCTCGCCGGGGCCGCCGCCGACCAGGCAGACCGCGCCGTCGTGCCACACGTGCCACAGCCCGACCGCCGGGCCGCCGTCCGCGCCGCTCACCCACAGCAGGCCGGACTTCTTGGCCGCCTCCTCGATGAGGGCCCGCTCCAGCACTTCCCGCGTCGGTGTCCGCTCCATACCGGCAGCCTATTGCCCGGTGCCCGGCGCTTAGGCTGACGGGGTTGCGGAACCCCGCACCCCAGCACTCCAGCACCCAGGAGCCCCGGTGTCAGGCGAGCCACGTTCCGGTCCGCGCGCGGCAGGCGGCGCTCCTCGGGTCGACCTGGTGCTGCTGGCGGTGGCGGTGTGCGGCGTGTCGATGTCGGCGCCGCTGATCGCCGCGACGGCGGCGCCCGCGCTCGCCATCGCCTTCTGGCGCAACGCCATGGCCGTCGGCGCGCTCAGCCCGTTCGTCTGGCTGCGCGGCCGGGCGGAGCTGCTGCGGATGGGCCGGCGCGAGCTGCTGCTGTCGGTGGCCTCCGGACTGGTGCTCGCGCTGCACTTCGGGCTGTGGCTGCCGAGCCTGACGATGACGTCGGTGGCCTCCTCGACCGCGCTGGTGACCACCACGCCGATCTGGACCACGCTGCTGCTGCGGCTGCGCGGCGAGCGGCAGCCCGGCCTGGTCTGGGCGGGCTCCGCGCTGGCCTTCACCGGCGTGCTGATGGTCTCCGGGGTGGACCTGTCGCTGTCCGCGCGGGCGCTGGCCGGCGACGCGCTGGCGCTCGGCGGCGGTATGGCGGCGGCCGGGTACGTGCTGCTCGGGGCCCGGGTGCGCCGGACGGTGGGCACGTCGGCGTACGCCTACGTCTGCTACTCGACGACCACCGTGGTGCTGCTGGCGGCCTGCCTGCTGTCCGGTGCGTCGGTGGGCGCCGGGTACACCGGCGTGACGTGGGTGAAGCTGGTGGCGCTCACCGTGGCGGCGCAGCTGCTCGGCCACACGCTGATCAACCGGGTGGTGCGCGCGCTCGGGCCGTCGGTGACGTCCACCGCGATCCTGCTGGAGACCCCGGGCGCGGCGCTGGTGGCGGCGGTGTGGCTGGGCCAGCGGCCGCCGGGCGGCGTCTACCCGGCGCTGGCGGTCGTGCTGGCCGGCCTCGCCCTGGTGATCTGGCCCCGGCGGCGCCCGGCGGACCGGGCCGGCGATCCGGCCGCCGCTGGCGTCGAGACCGGGGTGTGAGGCTACAGCCAGCCGTTGCGGCGGAAGCCGCGGTGGATCACGACGCAGATGCCCACCATCGCGGCGAGCACCACGTAGTAGCCGTAGCGGGTGTGCAGCTCCGGCATGTGGTCGAAGTTCATCCCGTAGACGCCGGTGATCATCGTCGGCACGGCCAGGATCGCGGCCCAGGCGGTGATCTTGCGCATGTCCTCGTTCTGCGCGACGGTCGCCTGGGCGAGGTTGGCCTGCAGGATCGAGTTGAGCAGGTCGTCGAAGCCGACCACCTGCTCGTGCACCCGCACCAGGTGGTCGGCGACGTCCCGGAAGTACTTCTGGATCCCCGGGTCCACCACCGTCATCGGCCGCTCGCTCAGCAGCTGCATCGGGCGCATCAGCGGTGAGACGGCCCGCTTGAACTCCAGCACCTCGCGCTTGAGCTGGTAGATGCGGCCGGCGGTGTCGATGCCGGAGGACTTGGCGGCCTGCTGGGCGGAGAAGACGTCGATCTCGACCTCGTCGATGTCGTTCTGCACCGCGTCGGTGACCGTCAGGTAGTCGTCCACCACCCGGTCGGCGATGGCGTGCAGCACCGAACTCGGGCCGCGGGCCAGCAACTGCGGCTCCGACTCCAGGCGGTGGCGCAGCGAGCGCAGCGAACCGTGGCCGCCGTGGCGCACGGTGATGACGAAGTCCGGCGCGGTGAAGACCATCACCTCACCGGTCTCCACCACCTCGCTGGTCGCGGTCAGTTCCGCGTGCTCGACGTAGCGGATCGTCTTGAAGACGGTGAAGAGCATGTCGTCGTAGTGCTCCAGCTTGGGGCGCTGGTGGGCGTGGACCGCGTCCTCCACGGCGAGCGGGTGCAGCCCGAACTCCTGGGCCAGGCCGGCGAACTCCGCCTCGCCCGGCTCGTGCAGCCCGATCCACACGAAGCCCTCGCCGCGCTCGCGCACCAGCCGCAGCGCCTCGCGCGGCTGCACCCGGTCGGTGCACCGGCGGCCGTCGCGGTAGACCGCGCAGTCCACCACCGAGTCCGGCACGGCGGCGGCCGGCGGCGCGGAACGGACCCCGGCCGTCGGGCGCCCGCCGACGCCGACGCCGTAGGAGTCCATGCCCTTGCGCAGGGCGGGGCGTACCGCGGCACGCAGTTCGCGGATCATCGACATGCCAAGCTCCTTCGCGGACCGGCCCGGCGGCAAGAGCGGTTGCCGGGGCGCAGCGGTGAGAGGTCAGGAAGCTCTTCCGATCATCCGCGACCGGTTCGGACCGGTCGGCGGACGCGTGCACGGTGACGCCGGATCGCCTGGCGATACACCCCTGCCCGGGTCCGTGCGGGACACGCGGGACGCGGGTTTCCCGGTACGGGAGGCCGGGTAGTGAGGCGATGGTCAGGCGCGGGTGGCCTGCTCGGCGGAAGAGCCGCTGGTACTGCACGGTCGACTTGGATCCATTGCAGCCCCCACCTCCTCCGGCCGGTCCCCCGGGGGGAACATCGCGCTGAAATCCGCCAGACCTGGCGGCCAGCGCTCCACCATACCAAGATCGGACGAGTCACCGCGCCCGTCCGGCCGATCCGGTGTTCGATCTATGCTCGGCTTATGGCTGCTGACGTTCTGGAGCTGACCGAGGCGCGGCTGAGGTCGGCGCTGGGTGAGCCGGACGCCCGCGCGGCGGTGACCTTCCTCGGCACCGAGCGCATCGAGGTACTGCGCTTCGACGACGCCGACCTCGTCCGGTACGCGACGCTCGGGATGTCCGCCCGCCCGATGACCGACCCCGGCGCCCTGCTGGCCGACCCGGTGCGCGGCCCGCGCGCGGAACTGGTGCTCTCGGTGCGCCAGGGCGTCGCCGACACCGACCAGGTGCTGCGCCCGCTGGCCGCGCTGGCGGCGTCCCCGCAGGTGGACGGGTTGGTGATCGCGCCCGGCGCCTCGCTGGACATCGGCGAGCCGATGTGGCCGCGGGCGCCGTTCACCGCGGTGCTGGTCGCCGAGCCCGGCGGCCTGGTGCCCGACCTGCCGCTCGCGGCGCCGATGGACCCGGTGCGCTTCTTCCCGCTGCTGCCGATGACGCCGAACGAGGCGGCCTGGAAGCGGGTGCACGGCGCCGGCGCGCTGCACGACCGCTGGCTGACCGCCGCCACCGACCTGCGGGACCCGCTCAGGCGGTCCGTCCCGCTGGGATGAGGCCAGGTGGGCGAACCAGGGTCCGACAAGCAGGTGATCGTCCTTGACCGCCGGCGCAGGGGGGAGGACCGTGGATCGCTATGAGGGGTGAACCCAGTTGCCCGAAGTGTGGTGGCCGGGTCAGGGCGCCCGGTCTGTTCGCCGACTCCTGGCAGTGCGGCGCGCACGGCAGTGTCCACCCGGTGCAGCCCGTCGTACCGCCCAGCGTCGAGGCGCTGGGGGTGGTCGCCAACCGGTCGCGCGTCCCGGTGTGGATGCCCTGGCCGCTGCCGGTCGGCTGGCTGTTCACCGGTGCGGCCACCGCCGGCGACGACCGGGGCGGCGGGCGGGCGGCCGCGGTGGCCTGCTCCGGCCCGGGACCGCTCGGCGGACCCGGTGAACTGCTGCTGATCGCCGAGGAGTTGGGCGTCGGGCTCGGGGCCAGATACGCCGGCGTCGCGGGCCCGGACCCGGGGCCCGGCATGCCGCTGGAGGGGCCGGCGCACGCCAAGGTGCTGGCGGCCGGCCGGCCGACCGCGCTGTGGCAGGTCCCGCACGCGCCGGACGACCGGGCGGTCTTCGCCGGCGAGGCGCGCGGCCTGTGGCTGTGGGCGATCATCTGGCCGGAGCGGGCCGGGATGCTGCTCTACGACGAGATCGTGCTGACCGACCTGCGCGACGCGGGTCCGGAGTTCGACCTGCTGCCGTGCGGCGCGCTCTCCCCGCGCCTGCTCGCCTGACGACCGGCCACCCTTGCGATTGGCGGGTTGACGCCGCCCGTTATCCTTGCTTTCGCAAGCCGAGGAACGGCAGCCATCGCCGATCGACAAGTGGGGAGCCCGCGTAGTGCGCATCGACCTGCACGCCCACTCCACCGCGTCGGACGGCACCGACACCCCGGCCGAGCTGATGGCCGCCGCCCAGCGCGCCGGGCTCGACGTCGTGGCGCTCACCGACCACGACACGGTCGGCGGATACGACGAGGCGGCCGGGGCGCTGCGCGCGCTGGACGGCCCCCGCCCGGTCCTGGTCACCGGCGCGGAGCTGTCCTGCCGGCTCGGCGGCACCGGCCTGCACATGCTGGCCTACCTCTTCGACCCCCACGAGCCCGAACTCGCCCGCGAGCGCGAGCTGGTGCGCGACGACCGGGTGCCGCGCGCCCGGGCCATGGTGGACAAGCTGCGCGACCTCGGCGTGCCCGTGACCTGGGAGCAGGTCGCCCGGATCGCGGGCGACGGATCGGTCGGCCGCCCGCACGTGGCGAGCGCGCTCGTCGAGGCCGGCGTGGTGGCGACGGTCTCCGACGCGTTCACCGAGGAGTGGATCGCCGACGGCGGCCGGGCCTACGCCGAGAAGCACGAACTCGACCCCTTCGAGGCGATCCGGCTGGTCAAGGCGGCCGGCGGGGTCACCGTCTTCGCGCACCCGGCCGCCGCCAAGCGCGGCGACACGCTCCCCGAGAGCGTCCTGGCCGAACTCGCCGCGGCCGGCCTCGACGGCGTCGAGGTGGACCACACCGACCACGACGAGCTGACCCGGGCCCGGCTGCGCGCCCTCGCCGGCGAACTCGGCCTGCTGGTCACCGGTTCCAGCGACTACCACGGCAGCCGCAAGACGGTGCGGCTCGGCGAGTTCACCACCGACCCGGAGGTCTACCGGGAGATCGTCCGCCGGGCCGTCGGCGCGGTCCCGATCACCGCGGTCTAGCAGGTTCCGCCGCGGCCCGAACGCCGTCGCGGACCGTCCGCCCTCACATCACCCTCGTTGCCCACCGCCTGAAGAAACGTTACTTCAGTGCGGCCCGGCGCCCCTCCGAGAAGCCCCCCGCCCCTGCCAACCGCGAGAGTCCGCACTGCCATGTTCGACGTCACCCTGTTCGGGTCGGTCTTCGTCACGCTCTTCGTGATCATGGACCCGCCCGGGATCACCCCGATCTTCCTCGCCCTGACCGGCGGGCGCTCCGCGAAGGCGCAGCGCCGGATGGCCTGGCAGGCGGTGATGGTCGCGTTCGGCGTGATCGCCTGCTTCGCGGTCGGCGGCCAGGAGATCCTGGACTACCTGAGCGTCTCGGTGCCCGCGCTGCGGGTCTCCGGCGGGCTGCTCCTGCTGCTGATCGCGCTCGACCTGCTCACCGGCAAGGCGGACGAGCCCAGCCAGACCAAGGACGTCAACGTCGCGCTGGTCCCGCTGGGCATGCCGCTGCTCGCCGGTCCCGGAGCGATCGTCACGGTGATCCTGGCCGTCCAGCACGCCGACGGCGCGGGGCAGTTGGCCTCGGTGTGGGCGGCGATCGCCGCGATGCACGTCGTGCTGTGGCTGACGATGCGCTACTCGCTGGCGATCATCCGGTTGATCAGGGACGGCGGTGTGGTGCTGGTGACCCGGCTGTCCGGCATGCTGCTGTCGGCGATCGCGGTGCAGCAGGTGGCGAACGGGGTCATGGGATTCGTCCACGGGGCGTGACGGCCGCCGCGGACCGGCTCACTGCTCGGCGGGGCGGATGTATATCCGCTGACCGGTCTCGGCGGCCTCCCGGACGACCTGCTTGACGGCGGCGGCCTCCACGACCGTGCTGTCGGCGGCGCCGCCGTCGACATCGTCGAGCCGGGTGATCTCGAAGCGCATGGCCTCTCCCTTCGTCGGTGGGGAAGACGGACCCGGGCGGGCATGGGTTCAGTGAAGACCCGCACTGCTTCGCCATCGCTGCACACCGGTTTCCCCCGTGTTACCAACGGAGTCAACACGGGTTCGGCGGAGAATGTTCCCTGGGCTAATGAAATATTTTCGGCGTTCAAGTGACGATCGAGATCCGCCCGGGCCCGGCTCAGCCGCCGGCCGACCGCCAGAAGGCGTCCAGCGCGGCGGCGGTCTGCGCCGGCCGCTCGGCGTTGGGGGAGTGCTCGGCGCCGGCGATCACCTCGCGGCGGGCGCCCAGCCGCTCGGCCATCTCGTCCAGCAGCGGCACCGGCCACGCGTAGTCCACCGCGCCGGACAGCACCAGCTTCGGCAGCGCGACCGCCGACAACTCCGCGACCCGGTCCGGCTCTTCCACCAACTGCCGCCCGGTGACGATCAGTTGCTCCGGCACGTTGGCCAGCCAGCGCTGGTGCAGGAAGGCGTCGATGCCGTCGGTCACCCCGGTCGGCGCGGTCGCCTGCTCGGCGTCCAGCTCCCGCATCGCCTGCCAGACGCTCTCCAGGTCCAGCACCGCCAGCGCGTCGATCAGCAGCTTGGTGCGCACCTGCTGGGCGGCGTCGATCGCGGCCGGCCCGGAGCTGAGCAGCGTCAGCGACGCCCACGCCTGCGGCTCCCCGCCGTCCAGCACGGCGGCCCGCGCCACCAGGCCGCCCATCGAGTGGCCCAGCAGGTGCACCGGTCCCGCGGCGCCCAGCGCCTTCGCCTGCGCGAGCGCGTCCGCCGCCAACTCCGGCTGCGCGTAAGGCTCCTGCGCGCGCGGACCGCCGCTCTCGTACTGCCCGCGGCCGTCCACCGCGACCACCCGCCAGCCGGCCGCGGCCAGCGGCGCCAGCAGCCCGATGAAGTCCTCCTTGCTGCCGGTGAACCCCGGCAGCAGCAGCGCGGTCCCCAACCGCTCCTCACCCGCCTCCAGCACGGCGAACGATCCGCGCCCGGTCTCCAGGCGGCGGGAGCGCGCTCCCTCGGGCAGCGTCAACGACGGCGGTCGGCTCATGGGCGTCAGGCTAACGGTCACGGGCGTCCCGGTCCCGTCGGACGGGGACATGACGCGGCCCGGCTCCCCTCCTCGGGTGCCGGGCCACGTCAGGCGGGGAGCGGGTCAGGACTCCGCGGCGGGGCCGGCCGACGCGGCGGCGCCGGTGCGGGTGCGCCGGCGGCGGCGGGCGGGCTTCGGCGCGTCGGAGGCGTCGGCCTCCGCCGCCTCGGGCGCCGCGGCCGCGGCCGTGGTCTGCGCGCCCGCGGCGGCCGGCCGGGAGCGGCGACGGCGGCGCGGCGCCGGGCGCGACGCGGACTCCGGCTCGGCGCCCGCCTCGGCCGCGGGGGCCGGAGCGTCGCCCGGGTCGGTCGCGGGGGCCTCGCCGGCCGGGGCGTCCTCCAGCGGGGCGCCGGCCCGGGTGCGGCGGCGCTGCCGGGGGGCGCGGGTGCGCTTGGGGCGCTCCTCGACGGCGGCCGGGGCGGCGGACTTGCGGCCGCGGCCGCCGGTCTCGCCGAGGTCCTCGACCTCCTCGGCCGACAGGCCCGCCCGGGTGCGGTCGCCGCGCGGCAGGATGCCGGTGGTGCCCTCCGGGATGCCCAGCAGTTCGTAGAGGTGCTCGGAGGTGGAGTACGTCTCCTCCGGGTCGTTGAACGACAGCTCCAGCGCCTTGTTGATCAGCTGCCAGCGCGGGATGTCGTCCCAGTCGACCAGGGTGATCGCGATACCCGAGTTCCCCGCCCGGCCGGTGCGGCCGACCCGGTGCAGGTACGTTTTCTCGTCCTCGGGCGACTGGTAGTTGATGACGTGCGTGACGCCGTCGACGTCGATGCCGCGCGCGGCCACGTCCGTGCAGACCAGGACGTCGACCTTGCCGTTGCGGAACGCGCGTAGCGCCTGCTCGCGGGCGCCCTGGCCGAGGTCGCCGTGGACCGCGCCGGAGGCGAAGCCGCGCCGGGCGAGCTGGTCGGCGATGTCGGCCGCGGTGCGCTTGGTGCGGCAGAAGATCATCGCCAGCCCGCGGCCGTCGGCCTGCAGGATCCGGGCGACCAGCTCCGGCTTGTCGAGCGAGTGGGCCCGGAAGACGTGCTGTGTGATGTTGGCCACCGTCACGCCCTCGTCGTCCGGCGAGGTGGCGCTGATGTGGGTGGGCTGGGACATGTAGCGGCGGGCCAGCGAGATGACCTGGCCGGGCATGGTCGCCGAGAACAGCATGGTCTGACGCTGCTTCGGCAGCATCTCCATGATCCGCTCGACGTCCGGCAGGAAGCCCAGGTCGAGCATCTCGTCGGCCTCGTCGAGCACCAGGGCGCGCACGGCCTTGAGGTTCAGCTTGCGCTGCCCCGCCAGGTCGAGCAGCCGGCCCGGGGTGCCGACGACCACGTCGACGCCCTTGCGCAGCGCCTCGACCTGCGGCTCGTAGGCCCGGCCGCCGTAGATGGCCAGGACCCGCACGTTGCGGACCTTGCCGGCGGTGAGCAGGTCGTTGGTGACCTGGGTGCACAGCTCGCGGGTGGGGACGACGACGAGGGCCTGCGGGCCGTCGGTCAGCTCCTCCGGCTTCGCGCGGCCCGCCTCGACGTCGGCGGGGACGGTGACGCGTTCCAGCAGGGGCAGGCCGAAGCCGAGCGTCTTGCCGGTGCCGGTCTTGGCCTGGCCGATGACGTCGTTGCCGGCCAGGGCGACCGGGAGCGTCATCTCCTGGATGGGGAACGGTGCGATGATGCCGACGGCTTCGAGCGCCTCGGCGGTCTCGGGGAGGATCCCGAGATCACGGAAAGTCGTGGTGGACAGGATGCTTGCCTCTTCCATGAAACGCGGCACCGTGCGGTGAGGGGGGTCGAACATCCGCGGGTCGGACGCTGACCGCGCTGTGTGTCGAACCGGCCGTTTGGGGCCCCCTGGGCCAGACAACGAGACCAGGGGCAGCCGTGGAGCGCGGGACCGCGGCCCTCACGCGTGCCGCGAGCGGGGCCACCGCCCACGGGCACGTGGGCAGGACAGTCGGGTCGGAGCCGATCGGGCCACCGACCGGGCATCCGCATTCGTGAGCAAGTCCGCCGATGGTCGGCGGGCTCCTTACCACTCTACCCCGGATTCGCCCAGCCGTGAGGGATCGATCCTTTTCCGATTCGGCAAAACGTTCGGAATGCGGTCGCGCCCGGCCCGGCCCGACCGCCCGGCCGGGCCCCGCAGGGCGGCCCCGGTGCGGCGATCGGGGTGCGGCGGCCGACTACAGTGCGCTGCATGGAGACGTCTGACGAGACCAACGCCACTGCTTCGACGCCCGCCGGCTCCGGCCCGCAGAACGCGCCGGCCGCCACCGGCATCGCGGCCCAGGACTGGGCGACCGCCGCCGAGCAGCCGCAGTACCGGGCGGCCGTGGTCGATCTGCTGGGCGCGCTGGCCTACGGCGAACTGGCCGCGTTCGAACGGCTCGCGGAGGACGCCAAGCTCGCGCCCACCCTCGGCGACAAGGCGGAGCTGGCGAAGATGGCCTCGGCGGAGTTCGGCCACTTCGAGCGGCTGCGCGGCCGGCTCGCCGAGATCGGCGAGGAGCCGACCGGCGCCATGGAGCCGTTCGCCGCCGCGCTGGACGGCTTCCACCGGCAGACCGCGCCGTCGGACTGGCTGGAGGGCCTGGTCAAGGCGTACGTGGGCGACTCCATCGCCAGCGACTTCTACCGCGAGGTCGCCGTCCGGCTGGACACCGACACCCGCGACCTGGTGCTCGCGGTGCTGGACGACACCGGCCACGGCGGCTTCGCGATCGAGAAGGTCCGCGCCGCCATCGAGGCCGACCCGCGGGTGGGCGGCCGGCTCGCGCTGTGGGCCCGCCGCCTGATGGGCGAGGCGCTCTCCCAGGCCCAGCGGGTGGTGGCGGACCGCGACGCGCTCTCCACCATGCTGGTGGGCGGGCTGGCCGACGGCTTCGACCTCGCGGAGGTCGGCCGGATGTTCACCCGCATCACCGAGGCGCACACCAAGCGCATGTCGGCGCTCGGCCTGGCCTCCTAGCCTCCTGGGCCCCCTCCCGCCGCGTCGGTCAGACGATCCCGGGGCGGCTGGTGCGGCGGGTGCGGTGCGTGGTGCGGGCCGCGGCCCGGGCCCGGACCTCGGCCGGATCGGCCTTCTCGACCAGCAGCGATATCCCGGCCGCCCCGACGACCACCGCCGCGACCAGCGGCGCGGCCGGGGCTGCGGCGCCCACCACCCACGAGGTGATCAGGGAGCCGAGCAGGGCGCCGGTCACCGAGGTCGCGGCGGCCAGCCGCTTGGCGGCGATCCGCCCGGGCAGCAGCCGGAACGCGGCCGGGATCATCACCAGGCCGATCAGCACGCTGCCGAGTACCTCCAAGAACATGGCGTCCCTCCCACCTTCGCTACCGCCGGTCACGTCCGGTACACCGTGGTGATCCGGTGCCTGGGCAACTACCCCGCGCCATGGGAGTGGCAAACGGAAAGCGGCCGCCCGGTTCTTCCTGGGCGGCCGCCTCCGTCAGCGGTCAACTCGCGCTACAGCGCGCCGAAACCCACCTTGTGCTTGGCCGGCTCGCCGATCTCCACATAGGCCAGCCGCTCGGCCGGAACCAGGATCTTTCGTCCGCGCTCGTCGGTGAGGCTCAGCAGTTTCTGCGAGCCGTCGAGCGCCGCGGACACCGCCTTCTCGATCTCCTCGTTCGACTGCTCGCTCTCGATGACGATCTCGCGCGGCGCGTGCTGCACGCCGATCTTGACCTCCACGGTCATCCCTCCGAAGCTCAGGCGTCCTACGCCGCCAACAGTAGCGTTTGCGAATCGAAAGCGGCGGTCAGTGCGCCGAGCCGTCGCTTCCGTGCAGCGGGAAGCCCGCGATGCCCCGCCAGGCCAGCGAGGTCAGCAGCTCCACCGCCTGGTCGCGGCTGAGGGACTTGCCGCTGGAGAGCCAGTAGCGCGCCACCACCTGCGAGACCCCGCCGAGCCCCACCGCGAGCAGCATCGACTGCTCGCGGGCCAGCCCGGTGTCCTCCGCGATGACGGCGCAGATCGCCTCGGCGCACTGCAGGGCGACCTTGTCCACCCGCTCGCGCACCGCGGGCTCGTTGGTCAGGTCGGACTCGAAGACCAGCCGGAAGGCGCCGCCCTCGTCCTCGACGTAGGCGAAGTAGGCGTGCATCGTCGCCTCGACGCGCTGCTTGTTGTCCGTCGTCGAGGCCAGCGCGGCGCGCACCGCCTGCAGCAGGGACTCGCAGTGCTGGTCGAGCAGCGCCAGGTAGAGCTCCAACTTGCCCGGGAAGTGCTGGTAGAGCACCGGCTTGCTGACGCCGGCCCGCTCGGCGATGTCGTCCATCGCCGCCGCGTGGTACCCCTGGGCGACGAAGACCTCCTGAGCCGCGCCCAGGAGCTGATTGCGTCGGGCGCGGCGCGGCAGACGCGTCCCGCGCGGACGCGCCTCGGTCTGCTCTATGGCTGTCACGCCGCCTCCCAAATTCTGCTCTGGCGTGTGGTGATGATCCCCGCCACGAATGCGGGCTGCGCTGGCCATCGTACGTTTGGGTAACACGCCCTCGCGCCGCCCGGCGGCAGAATCTCATGGCCTGAACGTGCCGGTCGGCCGGTCGGTGACCCGTCTCGTGCCGGTTTGTCAGCGATAGTCGTCTTCGTCCAGTGGCACGGTCCGGTGCTGTTCCGCGGCGTCCGCCGGGTTGACGTCGTCGCGGACCTCGTCGGCGGCCCGCTCGTCCCCGTTCTCGTCCGGCACCCCGAGCCGCTGCTCGGCGGTGTCGGCCTCGTCGGCCTCCAGCGGCTCCTCGGCCTGAGACGGCTCGTCGGACATGGCACCTCCTCGGACGCCCCACCTACGAGCGTAGGGCCTGTCCGCGGGTTCTACCCCCGGGCGACCGCGGCGGCCGCCCGGACCGGACGCGCGGGGAACCGCCCGCGCCGGGTCATACACGTGATCAGCTCGTAATATTGGTCCATGTCCTCGACCGAATCCACGCCGTCGGCCGCCCCACTGACCGGTGCGCCGGCCACCGTGCCCCCCGTCGGAGTGCCCGCGGCGTCCAGCGACCGCGAGACGATGCGGACGGTGTCGCTGCCCGGGCTGTCGCTGGTGGTGCGCTCGCGCACCCCGGACCGCGAGGACCTGGCGCCCGCGGTCCTCGTGCACGGGCTCGGCGGCTCGTCGCAGAACTGGTCGGTTCTGATGGACCGGCTCGCCGACGTGGTCGCCGGCGAGGCGGTCGACCTGCCCGGCTTCGGCTTCTCCCCGCCGCCCGACGACGGCAACTACTCGATCAACGGCCACGCCCGCGCGGTGGTGCGGCTGTTGGAGCACGACGGCCGCGGCCCGGTGCACCTGTTCGGCAACTCGCTGGGCGGCGCGGTGGCCACCCGGATCGCGGCGGTCCGCCCGGACCTGGTGCGCACCCTGACCCTGATCTCGCCCGCGCTGCCCGACGTGCGCCCGCAGCGCAGCGCCTGGCCGACCGCGCTCGCCTCGGTGCCGGGGCTGCCGTGGCTGTACATGCGCGCCACCCGCGAGTGGAGCGCGGAGCGCCGCACCCAGGCGCTGATCGCGCTGTGCTTCGGCGACCCGGCCGCGTTCGGCGAGCCGGAGTTCGAGGCGGCGGCCCGCGAGTACGAACGGCGGCTCGCGCTGCCCTACTTCTGGGACTCGATGGTGCGCTCGACCCGCGGCATCGTGAACGCCTACACCATGAGCGGCCAGCACTCGCTGTGGCGGCAGGCCGAGCGGGTGCTCGCGCCGACGCTGCTGGTCTACGGCGGCCGGGACAAGCTGGTCTCGTTCCGCACCGCCCGCCGGGCGGCCCGCACCTTCCGCGACGCGCGGCTGGTGGTCGTCCCGGAGGGCGGCCACGTGGCGATGATGGAGCACCCGCAGGTGGTCGAGCGGGCCTTCCGGGAGATGCTGGCGGCCGGCTCGGGCTGACCGCCGCGCAAACGCGCGGTAGCCGGGAAAGTTACGGCCGTTCACCCCTTCCGGTGGCGCGGCGGACAACCGTCCGCCGCGCCACCGTCTTGTCGGCATAGCGTCAGCGCATCGTCTCGTCCCAGGTCGCACAGGGGTCTTGAATGCGCATAGCGTTGCTCACCGAGGGTGTCCGCCCGGTCTCGCCGAGCGACGTCCCGGCCTGGTGCGACCGGCTCGTGCGGGCGCTCGGCGACCACGACTTCGAGGTCTACCCGCAACTGGCCGCCCCGCCCGGCGATCCGGCCGCGCCCGCCGCCGCCCCCCGGGTGCGCGCGGTGCGCCCGCTGGCGCTGTACGGCCCGGCCCGGTCCGCCGGCCCGCGCGGCGCCGCGGCCCGCCGCGCGTTCCTGGACGCCTACCGGGAGTTGGCCGCCGCGCTCGCCGCACGCAGCGCGCACGGCGGTGAGGCGTTCGCCGACGGCGCGGTGAAGGACCGTTTCGCCAGTGGCCTGTTCGCCCTCGCGGAACTGGCCGGGCGACACGGCGGACTGGGCGCCGCGCCGCGCTCCGAGGCCGCGGTGCGGGTCCTGGAGGCGGCCTGCCGCGCACCGGGCGCCGAGCCGCTCGCCGGCGGCGCCCGGCCGGCCGGGCTGCTCACCGCCGCCGATCTGCTGGAACGCGCGCTGCGCCCGCTGTCCGCGCCCTGGTACGACCAGGACACCCTCGGCGCGGCCGACCTGTGCCACGCCACCGCCGGCGGCCCGGCCGGACTGCCCGGCGTGCTGGCCGCCCGCCGGTGGGGCACCCCGCTGCTGGTCACCGAGTACGGCGTGCGGCTACGCGAGCACTACCTCGGTCCCGCCGCCCGCGAACTGCCGCCCGCGGCACGGGTGGTGGCCGCCTCCTTCCACCGCCTGCTGGCCGCCGAGGTCTACCGGCGGGCCGCCCTGCTCACCGCGGGCAACGCGCACGTCCGCCGCTGGCAGGAGCGGTGCGGGGCGCCCCGCGGCCGGATCAGGACCGTCCACCCGGGCCTGGACTGCGCGGCGTTCACCGCGGTCGGCGAGGCGGCCGAGGCCGCCGGGGACGCCGAGGCCGACGACCCGACGCTGGTGTGGGTCGGCCGGGTGGAGCCGGCCAAGGACCTGGTCGCGCTGCTGCACGCGTTCGCCGCGATACGCCGTGCGGTGCCGGACGCGCGGCTGCGGGTGGTCGGCGGCGGGCCGGGCGATCCGGCCTACCTGGCCCAGTGCCGGGCGCTGGCCGCGCAGTTGTTCCCCGACGAGGCGGCCGACACCGTGACCGCCGGCGAGAACCCGGTGGCCTTCGAGGCGATCGGCTCGCCGGAGGTGCCCACCCTCGCGGACGCCTACGCGGCCGGCGCGGTCGTGGTGCTCTCCAGCGCCGTCGAGGGCTTCCCCGTCACGCTCGCCGAGGCGATGTTCTGCGCCCGCGCCACCGTCTCCACCGACGTCGGCGCGGTCCGCGAGGTGATCGGCGGCACCGGGCTCGTGGTGCCGCCGCGCAACCCGCGCGCGCTGGCCGCGGCCTGCGTGGACCTGCTGCGCGACCCGCGCCGCCGCGCCCGGCTCGGCGCCGCCGCCCGGGCCCGGGCGCTGGAGCTGTTCACCGCCGAGCAGAACACCGCGGCCTTCCGCGGCGCCTACCTCGACCTGGTCGCGCACCGCCCGGCGCGGGCCTCGGCGGTGCCGTTCGCCCGCCCCGCCGAGGCCCGGCTGCCAGGCGGCTGGACCGCGCCGGGCGCCCGCCGGCCGTCCTGGGCCCGGGTGGCCCGCCCGCCGGTGCCGGCCGCGGGCGAGGGCGGATGACCGCGCGGACCGCCCGGCGGCGCGGACCGAAAAAACGTATCGACGAACCCCGAGAGGACACCCGACCCATGACCGAGACGCGTGCGCACAGACCGGCGCCCGCGGCGGGGAGCACCCCAGCCGCGGGCGCGGGACGCCGCCGGGGACCGGCCGATCCGGTGCTCGCCCTGATGCACCGGCACTACGAGCTGTGCGCGGGCGCGGTCGATCCGCTGGAGATCGCGGCCGGCCTGGAGGCGCACGGCATCACCGACCGGGTCGCCGCGCGCTTCCGGCACCGCGACGTCTTCACGCTGGCCGAGGAGTTGTACGCACGGGTGCCCAGGCAGCCGTCGTCCGACGGGGCCGGACCGCCTCCCGGCGACGACGCGTCGACCTGGCGCCGCACGGCGCTCCACCTGCTGCCCGCGCTCGCCTGCGCCGCCGGGGTGACCGCCGCCCACCTGCTGCGCACACCGGGCCCGCTCGCGCTCGGCGCGATCGTGCTCGCCGTCGTCGTCCTCACCGTCCGGGCCGCCGTGCGCAGCGGACCGCTGCGCGCCGCCGGGGCCCGCGGCCAGGCACTGGCCACCTGCTGGCTGCTCGCCTTCGCCCTCTACGGCCCCCAGGCGCTGACCGCGCTGCTCGGCGGACCCGGCGGACCGCGCGGCCTGCTCGACCCGCAGGCCGCGGCGGGCTTCCTGGCCCGGGCGTTCGCGCTGCCGCCGGCCGCCTGGCTGGCCCGCCGCTTCGCCCGCCGGGCCCGCGGCCGGCTCGCCGACAGCGCGGGACTCGCCGCGTTCCGCTCCGGCGTGCGCCCGCTGCTGGCCGGCACGCTGGCGCTGTTCGCGCTGACGCTGCTCGCGCTGGTCGCCGCCGCCTACGCCGTGCTGGCCCCCGGCGCGCTTTGGACGGACCCGGTCGCGCCGGCCGGGGCCGCCGCGCTCGGCCTGCTGTTCTTCACCGCGCAGCTGCTCGCGGTGCACGGCCGGCGCACCGCCGCCGTGCTCGGCACCGGCGCGGCCTGCGCGGTCGAGGCGCTCGCCCTGGCCGCCGCAGCGGTGCGGCCCGCCGCCGGTCTGCCGCTCGCCCTCGTCCAGGCGGCCGGGCCCGGCGCGGTCCAGGCGGCGGCGTGCGCCGCGGCGGCGGCCGTGCTGATCGGCCACGCGTTGCGCACCCTCACCCGCACCACCTCCCACGCGCCCGCCCACCCGGCCGACCGCGCGCCCTACGACCCCGCCTACGCGGCGGCGCTGTTCGCCTCCCCCCACGCCTACGCCACCGGGGCCGGCGAGCGATGACGGCCGCGGAGCGGGCGCGACACCCATCCAGGAGAAGGAAAAACGTGAAGACGCAGTATGTGAGGCCGACCAGGAGCACGGTGGTTCGGGGTGGCGCCCGATGAGAGTGCTGCTGCTCGGCGCAGGCGGATTCCTCGGCCGGCATGTCGCGGAGCGGCTGCTGGCCGACCCCGCGGCGCAGCTCACCGCGCTGGGACGGCAGGACGACGCCGACGTGCGCTTCGACCTCGCCAACGGCAGCCCCGGCGCGCTGGCCCGGTTCCTCGACGCGGTCCATCCCGGCGTGGTCGTCAACTGCGCCGGGGCGACCAGGGGCGGCGCGCGGGAGCTGACCCGGCACAACACGGTGGCCGTCGCGACGGTCTGCGAGGCGCTGCGGCGCAGCAGTTGCGGGGCCCGGCTGGTGCACATCGGGTGCTCGGCGGAGTACGGGCCGGCCCCGAACGCCTCCTCCACCGGCGAGGACGCCGTGCCGCGGCCCGGCGGACCGTACGGGGTCAGCAAGCTGGCCGCCACCGAACTCGTGCTCGGCTCCGACCTCGACGCGATCGTGCTGCGGGTCTTCTCGCCGGTGGGCCCGGGCACCCCCACCGCCGCACCGCTCGGCCGGCTCGCGGAGGCGATGCGCCGCGCCATGCAGAACGGCGACCTCGACCTCAAGCTCGGCGGCCTCGGCGTCCACCGGGACTTCGTGGACGTGCGCGACGTGGCCCGCGCGGTGCACGCGGCCTCGCTGTCCGCCGCGCAGGGCGTGGTCAACATCGGCACCGGCCGCGCGGTGCGGCTCAAGGACGTGGTGGTCAACCTGGCGCGGGCGGCCGGCTACACCGGCGCGCTGCACGAGGTCGAGGAGCCGGGCACCGTGCCGCCCTACCCGGACGGCTGCGGGGTCTGGCAGCAGGCGGACGTGCGCACGGCGCGCGACCGGCTGGGCTGGCGGCCGCGGATCGCGCTGGAGGAGTCGCTGGCCGACATCTGGATGGAGGCGGCATGCCGCGTGTGACGGCCGACCTGGCGTACGCCGGGGTGGGCGTGCCCGCACACGCGCATCCGCTGGTCGCGCCGGACGAGTGGGCCGAACTCGCCCGTCCCGGCACGCCGGTGCACTGGGTGGCGCTCGACCTCGGCGGCGGCCCGGCCGGCCGCCCCGACCCGTACCTCGCGTCGGCGGCGCGGCGGCTGCGGGCGGCCGGGGTGCGGCTGCTCGGACGGCTGGACGCCGGGCACGGCACCCGGCCGTTCGGCCGGCTCGTCGGCGAGGCGCACCACCTCATGGAGTGGTACGGGGTGGACGGCTTCCACCTCGACCGCGCGCCGGCCGACCGGGACGGGCTGGCCGGGTGCCGCGAGGTGGCCCGCACGCTCGCCGCGATGACGGACGGCGGCGGCCACCTGGTGCTCGGCTGCGGCCGGTACCCGGATCCCGGGTACGCCGAGATCGCCGACCAGTTGGTGACGTATCTCGGTCCGTGGACGAGATACCGCTGGTCGCAGGCCCCGGAATGGACGGCGGAGTTCCCGGCCGAGCGCTTCTGCCACCTGGTGCACGGCGTGCCGCGTCCGCATCTCGAGACGGCGCTGCGGATCGCGCGCTGGCAGGGCGCCGGCACGGTGTTCCTCACCGACCGGGACGGGGCCGTCCAGGCCGATCCGTGGGCCGGCCTGCCGACGTACTGGGCGCAGATGTCCCGGATCCTGCGGGACCGCTCCTGGCTCGGCTGAACCGCGGGCGGCACGGCGCGGCGGGCCCGGCATCCGGTCGGGCCGCGTCTCGCCCAGCGGAACGGGTGCCGTGGAATGCCGGGGGCCGTGGCAGTGTTACGAGTGGAACCACACCGTACTGAGACCGACCAACGGAGTCCCCGTGTCGCTGCCACCCCTGGTCGAGCCGGCCGCCGAGCTCACCGTCGACGAGGTCCGCAGGTACTCCCGCCACCTGATCATCCCGGACGTCGGGATGGAGGGACAAAAGCGGCTCAAGAACGCCAAGGTGCTGTGCGTCGGGGCCGGCGGCCTCGGATCGCCGGCCCTGATGTACCTCGCCGCGGCAGGCGTGGGCACCCTCGGCATCGTCGAGTTCGACGAGGTCGACGAGTCCAACCTGCAGCGCCAGATCATCCACAGCCAGTCCGACATCGGCCGCTCCAAGGCGGCCTCGGCCCGCGACTCCGTCCTGGGCATCAACCCGTACGTGAACGTCGTCCTGCACGAGGAGCGCCTGGAGGCCTCCAACGTGATGGACATCTTCGCGGACTACGACCTGATCGTGGACGGCACCGACAACTTCGCCACCCGCTACCTGGTCAACGACGCCTGCGTGCTGCTGAACAAGCCGTACGTGTGGGGTTCGATCTACCGCTTCGACGGCCAGGCGTCGGTCTTCTGGAGCGAGCACGGACCGTGCTACCGCTGCCTGTACCCGGAGCCGCCGCCCCCCGGCATGGTGCCGAGCTGCGCCGAGGGCGGCGTGCTGGGCGTGCTGTGCGCGTCCATCGGCTCCATCCAGGTCACCGAGGCGGTCAAGGTCCTCACCGGCATCGGCGAGCCGCTGGTCGGCCGGCTGATGATCTACGACGCCCTGGAGATGCAGTACCGCCAGGTGAAGGTCCGCAAGGACCCCGAGTGCGCGGTCTGCGGCAAGAACCCGACCGTCACCGAGCTGATCGACTACGAGGCGTTCTGCGGCGTCGTCAGCGAGGAGGCCCAGGAGGCGGCGGCCGGATCCACCATCACGCCCCGGCAGTTGAAGGACTGGATCGACGGCGGCGAGGCGATCGAGATCATCGACGTGCGCGAGCCCAACGAGTACGAGATCGTCTCGATCCCCGGCGCCAAGCTCATCCCGAAGGGCGAGTTCCTGATGGGCACCGCGCTGCAGGACCTGCCGCAGGACCGCCGCATCGTCCTGCACTGCAAGACCGGCGTCCGCTCCGCCGAGGTGCTCGCCGTGCTGAAGAACGCGGGCTTCGCCGACGCCGTCCACGTCGGCGGCGGCGTCATCGGCTGGGTCAACCAGATCGAGCCGGACAAGCCGGTCTACTGACCGGCCGCGCGCCGTCCGCACCGGTCCGCGAACGGGCCGCCCCTCCCCCCGGGACGGGGCGGCCCGTCCGGCTCTCGCGCCGGGTCAGCCCGCGTAGATCCCGGCCATGGTGTCGAAGACCCGCTTGGGCTCCCAGTTCATCGCCGGGTAGCGGCTCGCGGTGCGCCCGGCGGGCAGCACCTTGACCACCCCGTAGGCGGCCAGGTCGAGGTCGTGCAGCGGGTCGTCCGGGTCGTGCGGCAGTTCGTAGCCGGCGAAGGTGAACCAGAACGCGGCGTCCACGCCCGCCTCCTCGAACACCGCCAGGCACTCGGCCAGGTACCCGGCCTGCTCCCGTTCGTCGCGCGCATAGGCGCCGTCCAGCCGTGCCGGGTCGGCGGAGCGGTCCACGATCGTCCAGCCCAGGCCGCCGCGGTCCGCCGCGCCGCGGTAGGCGCAGCAGCCGAACTCGGTGACGGCCACCGGCTTGCCGTGCCGAAGCAGCGCCCGCACCCCGTCGGCGTAGCCGGCCGCGTTCTGCGCGGTGCGGTACGCGTCCGTCGCGACCAGGTCGAACGGCGCCCAGTCGACCGGCTCCCACGGCCCGGAGGCGTAGCCGATCCGGCCGCCGAAGCGGGACCGGGCGTCGGCGACCGCCCCGCCGAGGAAGGCGTTCATCCGGTCCGGCAGCGCGCCGAACGCCGCAAGGGTGTCCGGGCGGCGCTCGGTGATCCCGGCGAGCCGTTCGAAGACCGTCGCGCCGGGCAGGAACCCGTGGGCGAACAGGCTCAGTTCGCAGCCCAGCAGCAGCACCACCTCGGCGCCGGCCGCCCGCAGCGACTCGGCCCGGCGGGCGCAGTCGGCGAGCAGCGGCCGCAACTCGTCGGCGGCGAGTTCGCACGGGAAGGGCGCGAACCACACCTCCAGGCCGGCCGCCGCCGCGGCCCGGCCCGCGATCTCGATCCGCTCCGGGTCGCCGCCCGAGACGCGTACCGCCGTGCAGTGCAGGTCCTCGGCGATGATCCGCATCTCCTCGCGGACCACCGAGGGGTCGAAGGCGACCCGGGAGAGCCGGCCGCCCGGCCGGAAGCCGGTGTCGTAGTTGATGCCCTTGGCGCGCATGGCCGTACCTTTCTCGCTTCGGTGGGTGGTGGTCAGGCGGCGTCCGGCGCGGCCTCGGCGGCGATCAGCCGCTCCATCGGGGCGGTCGCGATCCCGCTGAACCCGATGCCGACCAGGATCGCGGCGATGGTGAGCACCGTGCCGAGCCAGACCATGGTGGCGACCGGCAGGGTGAAGGCGCCGACCAGCCGGGCCACGCACTCGGCGAGCAGCGCGGCGCCCCAGATCGCGCTGAAGCGCCGCTCCAGGCTCCGGAAGCGGTCCGAGCCGGCCGACAGCCGCTCCCAGGCGGTGATCCTCGCCGGGTCGCCCTTGGTCAGCCAGGGCTTCAGGCCGGCCGACATCAGCGGCCGGCCGCCGACCGCGGAGGCCAGGATGCAGATCCCGATGACGCTGGAGACCCCGGAGTCCTTGGCGAGCATCACGCGCGGGTCGCCGGTCACGAAGGTCAGCGCGATGCCGATCACGTTCACCGCGAGCATCAGGCCGGCCAGCGCGTTGAGCCGCCGGTCGCGGAGGGCGGACCAGACGGTGCGGGCGGCCGGCACGATGCTGCCCAGGCCCAGTGACAGCACCTGGCTCAGCCCGAACGCGTCGCGCAGCAGGTAGTACGAGCCGATCGGCACCGCGAGGTCGAGCGCCAGCGGCCTGAGGTTGCCGCGCAGGTCCCGGCCGGCGGGCGCCGCGGCCCGCGCGGACGCCGCCCGGTTCTCGGTCTCCTGCTGGGAAATGGACTCGGACATCGCCGCCGCCTTCGCTGTCGTGGGCCTCTCGGGCCGATGACGAAAGCCTCCCGAATTCCGCGGGACGGCGGCAGGGCGCGGTGTACTCGTTGCGCCGGTACAAATGTCACGGCCGGGCCGCGCGGCCGGGCTACAGCGTGACGACGGTGATCTCGGTGGCCTTGACGCCGACCCAGACCGGATCGCCTTCGCCCAGGCCGAGTTCGGCGGCGGCAGACGGGGTGATCTCGGCGATGACGTCGAGCCCGGCCGCCGAGGGGTCCGCGCCGACGAGCACGCGCATCCGGCCGCCCAGCGCCGTCAACTCCCGTACCCGGCCCGGCCACACGTTGCGCGGGCTGCCGGACGGCCGCTCCCGGTGCAGCGAGACCGCCTCCGGGCCGACGACCGCCAGCGCGGGCACGCCGTCGTCGCGGGCCGGCTCGGCGGCCGTCACCAGCCGCGCGCCGCCGGGCAGTCGCAGTTCCGTGCCGTGCAGCACGCCGGTCCAGGCGTTGCGGCCGAGCATCCGGGCCACCCACGCCGAACGCGGATGCCGGGCCACCTCGGCGGGCGGGCCGTACTGCACCTGGCCGCCGTCCCGCAGCACCAGCACCCGGTCGGCCAGCGAGACGGCCTCCACCGGGTCGTGGGTGACGATCAGGCAGACGCCGGGGAAGTCCGCCAGGTGCGCGCGCAGCGTGTGCCGCACCCGCGCCCGGGTCGTCTGGTCGAGCGCCGCCAGCGGCTCGTCGAGCAGCAGCAGCCGCGGCCGGGCCGCCAACGCCCTTGCCAGCGCCACCCGTTGGGCCTGGCCGCCGGACAGCCGCCCCGGCCTGCGCTGCGCCAGCGCGCCCACTCCCAGCCGCTCCAGCCACGCGGCCGCCTCGGCGCGCGCCACCTTGCGCGGCACGCCCTGCGCGCGCAGCCCGTACGCGGTGTTGGACAGCGCCGTCAGGTGCGGGAAGAGCGCGCCGTCCTGCGGCACCCACGCCACCTGGCGCCGGTGGGTCGGCAGCCGGGCCGCGTCCACCTCGCCGAGCCGCAGGGTGGCCGCCCGCGACAGGTGGGTCAGCCCGAGCAGCGCGCGCAGCAAGGTGGTCTTCCCGGCCCCGTTGGGCCCGACCACCGCGATCGTGGTGCCCGGCGCGGCGGTCAGGCCGAGATGGGTGTAGCCGGTGATCTCGGCCCTCAGCGGCCAACTCGGCCCGCCGGCGGCCGCACGCGCCGCCGCCGGCCCGGCGTCCGGCGGCTCGGTCTCGTCGTCCGTCCCGGCGGGCACCGGCTCCACCGGCCGGGCGCCCGTCCACCGGCCGCGCAGCACGATCAGCACCGCCATCGCCACCACCAGCAGCAGCAGCGAGACCGCGGTGGCGCCCTCCGGGTCCTCCTGGAGCATCAGGTACACCTGCAGCGGCAGCGTCTGCGTGACGCCCGGCAGGTTCCCGGCGAAGGTGATCGTCGCCCCGAACTCGCCCAGCGCCCGCGCCCAGCACAGCGCCGCCCCGGCGACCAGCCCGGGCGCCGCCATCGGCAGCGTCACGGTGAGGAACGTGCGCAGCGGCCGCGCGCCCAGCGACAGCGCGGTCTCCTCGTAGCGCGGCCGCAGCGCGGTGAGCGTGCCCTCCAGGCTGATGACCAGGAACGGCATCGCCACGAACGCCGCCGCCACCACCGCGCCCTTGGTGGAGAACGGCAGCGTCACCCCGAACCAGTCCAGCAGCAGCGGCCCGAGCAGCCCGTTGCGCCCGAAGCCGAGCAGCAGCGCCACACCGCCCACCGTCGGCGGCAGCACCATCGGCAGCAGCACCAGCGCCCGCACCAGCGTCTTGCCCGGGAACTCCACCCGGGCCAGCACCCAGGCCAGCGGCACGCCGAAAACCACCGACAGCGCCAGCGCCCAGAACGAGACCTCCAACGACAGCCGGAACGCCTGCGAGACGTCCGAGGAGGTCAGCCGGGGCCCCAGGCCGGACCACGGCGTGCGCACCAGCACCCCGGCCAGCGGCAGCGCGAGGAAGGCCACGGCCAGCAGCGCGGGCACCACCAGCGCGAACGGCACGCGGCCGGGCGGCGTGGCCTCACCACGCCGCCCGGCCGCCCGGCGCCACGACGGCCGGGGCACGGTCACGGCTGCTGGAAGCCGGCCGCCCGCAGGATGGACTGGCCCTGCGCGGAGGCCAGGAAGGCCACGAACGCCTGGGCGTCCGCGCCGTTCTTGGAGCTGTCGAGCGCCGCGGCCGGGTAGACGGCGATGGCGTTCTGCGCGTCCGGGATGGTCACCTGCGCGACCTTGCCGTGGGCGCCCTCGGCGTCGGTGATGTAGACGATGCCGGCGTCCGCCTCGCGCAGTTCGACCTTGCTGAGCACGCCGGTGACGCTGGCCTCCTCGGAGACCGGGTGCACGGTGATGTGCTGCGCCTTGAGCACCTGGCCCGAGTAGTTGCCCACCGGCACGGCCGGCGCGGCCAGCACCACCTTGAGCTTCGGGTTCGACAGGTCCTCAAGGCCCTTGACGTGGTCCGGGTTGCCCGGCTCGGTGGCGATGGTCAGCCGGTTCTTGGCCACGTCCACCGGCGCCTTGGTCAGGCTCTTGACGCTGTCCATCGTCTTGGTGTCCGCGGTGACCAGCACGTCGGCCGGGTCGCCCTGCTTGACCTGGGCGACCAGGTCCTGCGAACCGGCGAAGGAGAACCGCAGGGTAACCCCGGGGTGCGCCTTCTGGAACGCGGTGGCCTCGGTCTTGAAGACGTTGTCGAGCGAGGCGGCGGCCAGCACGGTGAGCGTGACCTTCTTGCCGGCGCTCCCCGAACTCGCCGACGGGCTCGCCGACGAGGACTTGCTGCCGCCGCAGGCGGCGAGCGGGAGCACCAACGCGGCGGCGACCACGGGCAGGGCCGCCCGGCGGGCGACGGAAGGGGCGGCGTTGCTACGGAGTATCACGGGACTCCCCGGGTCGTCGGTCGCGCTCACGCGCGGTCGATGTGGACGTTGGTGGACTTCACACGCGCTACGGCTTCCATCCCGACCTCGAAGCCCAACTCCTCGACCGCCTCACGGGTCAGGAGCGAGACCAGCCGGTGGGGACCGGCCTGGATCTCCACCTGGGCGGCCACGTCACCGATCTTGACGGCGGTGATGATGCCGGGGAACGCGTTGCGCACCGAGGTGTACGGTCCCTCGCCGCCGTCGTCGGCGGCGGCCTCCTCGGCCAGGGCGACGGAGAACGCCGCCAGGTCGCGGCCGTCGATCAGCCGCTTGCCCGACTCGTCGCGATGGGTGGTGATCCGGCCCGCGTCCGCCCAGCGGCGCGCGGTGTCCGGGCTCACGCCGAGCAGCCGGGCCGCCCGGCCGATGGTGTAGGACCGCATGTGCGGCACATTAAGGCGAGGTGAGACGCATCTGCAAGCACGCGTTGGCGTTTCAGCCCGCAGATGCGGCTCGCCGAATCCTTACAGCTCGCCGCGGCGGGTCAGATAGGTGAAGCACAGCCAGCCGGGCAGCACCGGCAGCCAGAACGTCACCAGCCGGAAGAGCAGCACCGCCGACAGCGCCTTGTCCGGCGGCATCCCCGCGATCGTCAACGCGCCGGACAGCGCCGCCTCGATCGCGCCCACCCCGCCCGGCGAGGGCACCGCGGAGCCGGCCGCGTTCGCCACCAGGAAGACCACCGCCACCCCGGCGAAGCTCATCGAGGTGAAGTCGAAGGCCCGGATCGAGGCGTTCAGGCAGGCGACGTTGACCACCGTCAGCAGCAGCACGCCGCCGATGCCGGTGGCCAGCTTGCGCGGCCGCTGCAGCATGTCCAGCATGCGCGGCACGACCCCGGCGAACAGCGAACGCACCCGCGTCGAGACGAACTTGCGCAACGGCGGCACCGCGGTGACCAGCAGCACCAGCACCGCGGCGGTCAGCAGCCCGGCGATCACCGTCCGGGACGGCGACAGCGACGGCGCGTGCTGCGTCCCGGTCAGATAGCCGAAGGTCGCCAGCAGCAGGATGTGCCCGCCCAGCGACGCGAGCTGCGCCGCCCCGACACTCGCCACCGCCAGCCCGGGACGCACGTTGTTGCGCTGCAGGAAACGGGTGTTGAGCGCCACGCCGCCGACCGCGGCGGGCGCCACCAGCTTGACGAAGTTGCCCGCCACCTGCGCCAGCATGGTCCGGCCGAACGGCACCTTCTCCGGCACGAAGCCCAGCAGGCTCATCGTCGCCGGGACGTAGGTGGCCGCCGACAGCAGCAGCGCCGCCGCCACCCACGCCCAGTCCGCCTGGCTGATCAGCTCGCTCCACTTCAACTGGGCGAACTGCGACAGCAGGAAGTAGGCGGCGATCGCGCCGGCGATGAAGCTGACGATCGTGCGGGCCTTGAACCGCTCCAGGCGCACCGGCTGCACCGGCGCCTGCGGCCGGATCTGCAGCACCTGCTGCCTTATCTGCGCGAGCAGGTCCTCCTCGCGCGCCGCGTCCAGCGCGTCCTCCACCGCGCGCTTCTCGGCCTCCTTCTCGGCCTTGAGCTGCGCCTTGGCGACCTTGTGGTCGGCCGACAGCTCCTCGGGATCGACGGTCTTCCTGATCCGGGTGGCCTCGATGACGGCCTCGCGCTCGCGTTCGGCCCGCTCCTTGGCCAACTGCCGCAGCGTGGCGCGGGTGGAGCGGCTGAGCGCGATCGGCTGCAGCAGCGGCAGGCTGTCGGCGACCGCGTCCGGGCCGAGCACCCGCACCGCCGAGGCCACCGAGCGCTCCGGGCCGACCCGCAGGGCGAAGGTGGTCATCAACTGCGCGATGTCCATCCGCAGCACGATGTCGCCCGCCGCGATCTCGCCGCTGCGCAGGTCCGTGACGTACAACGTGCCCGCCGGGTCGACCAGCAGCGACTCGCCGACCAGCCGGCGGTGCGCGATCCGGCGGGACTGCAGGGCCCTGGCCTGCTCCCAGGCGCGGTCCATCACCTCGTCGGTGACCTCGGCGTCCTCCAGCGCGTCGAGCGAGCGGCCCTCGATGTGCTCGTAGACCAGCATCACCGCGTCCGGGCCGAGCTCCGAGGTGGCGATCAGCTTCGGCGCGTGCGCCCCGGCGGAGATCGCCGCGTAGGCCAGCAGCGCCTCCTGCTCCAGCGCCTGGCGCAACGACTGCAGGCTGCGCCGCTCGGTGACCCCGCGCAGCTGCAGCCGCCGCCAGACCCGGTAGAAGAAGCCGTGCGCCTGCTGCTCGCGGTCCACCACCGTGACGTCCAGCGGTGGTCCGTCGGAGAGCGTCACCAGGTAGCGCCGGCCGCGTTCGGAGTCCGCGGTCTCCGGCACGTCGTCGAAGCGCTGCGCGGTCAGCGGGGTGAACCCGACCCGGCGCAGCCCGGCCAGCAGCGTCTGCCCGGTCGGCCGCACGTTGGGCGAGCCGACCGCGTAGACCGTGCCGTACGCCACCGTCCAGCCGATCAGCACGGTGACGATGATCGAGAACGGCGTGGTGTAGCCGCCGACCAGCACCGCGAAGGCGTCCAGCACCAGCACGACCCACAGCGCCACCCGCCAGCGCGGCCTTCTGGCCATGCCGACCGCGGTCATGTAGGCGATGACCGGCGCCAGGTAGCCGTGCACCGGGTCGGTGATGCCGCCGCTCGGCGCGGTCTGGGTCAGCGCCTCCCGGATGGTGACCGGTCCGGCGCTGGTCACCCACAGGTCGCCGGCGAGCGAGACGCCGTGGGCCAGCACGGCCGCCAGCACGCCGTCGGCGACCCGCAGCCCGTCCCGCTTGATCAGCCGCTCGACCGCGAACGCCACCGGCACGATCAGCACCGCCACGCTCGCGGTGAACCCGGCGAAGCTGATCAGGAAGTCCGGGGCGTTGTTGGTGCCGCGCGCGATGTCCTGCTCGACGCCGCTGGTGGTGCCGTGCGCGAACCCGGCGATGGCCAGCACCACGGCCAGGCCCAGGATGCCCATCAGGAACCGCAGCAGGTCGGCCGGCCGGTGCACCCGGGCGGCCAGGATCGGCTCGTCGCCGGCCACCTCCTCGGTGTGCTCGCGGCCGAGCGGGTCGCCGACCGCGTGCGCGCCGTGCGGCCGGTGCGAGACCTGGCCGCCGGTGCCGCCGGCCGCGGCGGTGGCGTCCCTCACCACCCGGGCGACCGAGGACCGCGGCGCGCTCTCCCGCGGGGTGCCGGAGCCGTCGGAGCCGTCGGCGTCCTCGGAATCTTCGGAGGCGTCGTCGGAGGAGTCGTCGGCGTCGTCGGGGGTGCCGTCGTCGGGGCCGGGCGGCGGGGATCCGTCGCGGCCGCCGCCGGCGCCGGTGCCGCTGCCGCCGGCCCCGTCGTGGGCGGTGGCCGCCAGCAGGCCGTCCGGTCCGGGCAGGGGCAGGCCGGCGCCGGCCCGGAGCCCTTCCTGCGGCTCCGCGCCTTCACCCGCCGTCGAATGTTGATCTCGTATCACCAGTCACCGCCCGGAAGGATGGTGGCACGGACCGGGTCCGGATGAGGGCATGAGGGTGCGTTTCGTGGCACTGGTCACCGAACGGGACTGTCGGGGCACCCGGCAGACGGACCGGATTGTCGGTGGGGTCGGGCAGGATGGTCGCGAGGGGGTGACGCGATGGCCGAGGACCTGACGGACGGCGCCGGCGAGGACGAGGACGCGCCCGGCGCGCTGCCCGCCTACGCGGAGCGGGTGCTGGAGGTCGCCGAGGCGATCCCGGGCGGCCGGGTGATGACCTACGGCGACGTCGCCGAGTGGCTGGAGGAGGGCGGCCCGCGCCAGGTCGGCCGGGTCATGGCGCTCTACGGCGGCGGCGTGCCCTGGTGGCGCGTGGTCCGCTCCGACGGCACCCTGCTGCCGGGCCACGAGCTGAGCGCCCTGGAGCGCTACCGCGAGGAGGGCACGCCGCTGCGCGCCGCGAGCCGGGCGGGAAACGACCACATACCGCGCCTCGACATGGCGCGGGCCCGCTGGGACGGCACGAGCGACTGACGGCCGGCTGTTCACACCATCCAGCTTCCGCCATCCGGCGGCCGACCATGCGCCCGGCCGCCCGTACGGAGTAGCCGGCCGGAAGCCGGGCGCGCGCGGCGGGGCGTGCGCGGCCGGCTCCGCGCCCCGGCCCGGGCCGCCGGACCGGCGTGGCGACCGCTGCTCCGGCCGGCTCCGCGGCCCACCGTGCGGCCGGGGCGCCGCGGCCGGCCCGGGTGGCGTAGCGTCGGCGGTCGGCCCGGCGGGCGTCCCGTTCCCGGTGCCGCCGCCGACCACCCCGCCGCCCGTCCAGCCCGCCAGCGACCGGAACCGCCGATCCACGTGACTTCCTCCGTCCAGCCCACCCGTCCCCGGCGCCCCGCCGCGCCGGCCGGTGGGTACCGGCTGGTCCGGGACCTGCCGGCCGCGCCGCCGCCTGTCGAACTGGACGCCGGACAGCGCGCGGTGGTTGAGCACGCCGCCGGGCCGCTTCTGGTGCTGGCCGGGCCCGGCACCGGCAAGACCACCGCCCTGGTGGAGGCGGTCGCCGAGCGGGTGCGGCGCGGCGCGGACCCGGAGCGGCTGCTGGTGCTCACCGACCGGCGCCGGGCGGCGGGCGCGCTGCGCGAGGCGTTGGCCGCCCGGCTCGGCGGCCGGGCCGCGCCGCTCGCCACCACCTTCCACTCCTACTGCTACGCGCTGGTGCGCGCCGAGCAGCCCCCGGAGCGGTTCGCCCAGCCGCTGCGGCTGCTGTCCGGGCCCGAGCAGGACCTCGTGGTGCGCGAACTGCTCGCCGGGCAGGTCGAGCTGGCCAGGTCAGGGCTCGGCTCGGTGCGCTGGCCGGACGACCTGCGGGCCGCCCTGACCACCCGCGGCTTCGCCGACGAGGTCCGCGCGGTGCTGGCCCGCACCCGGGAGCTGGGCCTCGGCCCGCCGGAGCTGGCCGCGTTCGCCCAGAGCGCCGGGCGGCCCGACTGGGCGGCCGCCGCCGGGTTCCTGCGCGAGTACCTGGACGTGCTGGGCCTGCAGGGCGCGGTGGACTACGCCGATCTCGTCCACCGCGCGGTCGGGCCGGCCGGCCGGCACGCGGACGACTGGGACGCGGTGTTCGTCGACGAGTTCCAGGACACCGACCCCGCCCAGGTCCGCCTGCTGCGCGCGCTGGCCGGCCAGGGGCGCACCCTGGTCGCCTTCGGCGATCCCGACCAGTCGATCTACGCCTTCCGCGGCTCCGACGTCGGCGGCATCCTGGACTTCCCGGCCGCCTTCCCGTGCGCCGACGGCCGCCCGGCCCCGGTCCGGGTGCTGCGCGCCTCGCACCGCGCCGGCCCCCGGCTGCTCGCCGCGACCCGGCTGCTCGCCCAGCGGATGCCGCTGCCCCGGCTGCCCGGCCCCGCGGTGCGGGCGCACCGCGAGCCGGCCCCGGCCCCGGGCGACCCCGGCCGGGTCGAGGTGCTGACCTTCCCCACCCCCGGCTCCGAGACCGACAACGTGGCCGACCTGCTGCGCCGGGCCCACCTGGAGGACGGCGTGCCCTGGCAGGACATGGCCGTCCTGGTCCGCGCCGGGGCCCGCTCGCTGCCGGTGCTGCGCCGGGCGCTGACCTCGGCGGGCGTGCCGGTGGAGATCGACGGCGACGACCTGCCGCTGCGTGACGAGCCCGCCGTCGCACCGCTGCTGCTGGCGCTGCGCGTCGCGGCCGGCGGCGCGCTGGCGGAGCGGGACGGGCAGCCGAAGGCGGACGGCCAGCCGGAGGAGGACGGGCCGTCCGGAGCGCGGACGGCCAACCGGAGCCGGACGGTTCGCAGGAGCCGGACGGGTCCGAGGAGCCGTGGCTGGCGGTGGAGGACGCGCTCACCCTGCTCGCCTCGCCGCTCGGCGGAATGGACGCCGCCGACCTGCGCCGCCTGGGCCGCGCGCTGCGCGAGGAGGAGCGCGCCGCCGGCCACACCGTGCCGCCGCCGTCGGACCGGCTGCTCACCGAGGCGGTCGCCCGGCCCGAGCGGCTCACCACCTACGACGACGCCTACGCCCGCGGCGCCCGCCGGCTCGGTGAACTGCTGCGCGCGGCACGGCGGGTGCTGGCCGGCGGCGGCACCGCGGAGCAGGCGCTGTGGGAGCTGTGGCGGGGCACGCCGTGGCCGGCCCGGCTGGAGCGCGCGGCGCTGCGCGGCGGGGTGGCGGCCCGCAACGCCGATCGCGACCTGGACGCGGTCTGCGCGCTGTTCGAGACCGCCGCGCGGGCCGAGGCGCGCACCGGCGGCCGCGGCGCGCTCAACTTCCTCGCCGAGCTGGAGGCCCAGGACATCGCCGCCGACGTGCTGACCCGGCGCACCGTGCGGCCGGACGCCGTGCTGCTGACCACCGCGCACCGCAGCAAGGGCCGGCAGTGGCGGCTCGTGGTGGTGGCCGGCGTGCAGGAGGGGCTCTGGCCGGACCTGCGGCGGCGCGGCTCGCTGCTGGAGGCGGACCGCCTCGGCCGCGACGGCCTGGCCGATCCGCTGCCGCCCGGCGCGCTGCTGGCCGAGGAGCGGCGGCTGTTCTACGTGGCCGCCACCCGCGCCCGGCAGCGCCTGGTGGTCACCGCGGTCCGGGCCGCGGCGGACGACGGCGACCAGCCGTCCCGCTTCCTGGCCGAACTCGGCGTCGAGCCCAGGGACGTCGCCCAACGCCCGCGCCGCCCGCTCGCGGTGGCCGCGCTCGTCGCGGAGCTGCGTGCCACCACCGTGGACCCGGACGCCTCCGCGGCGCTGCGCGAGGCGGCGGCCGTCCGGCTGGCCCGGCTGGCCGCGCTGACCGACGAGGAGGAGCACCCGCTCGTCCCGGCGGCGCACCCGGACCGCTGGTGGGGCCTGGTGGAGCCGAGCCGGTCCGCCGCGCCGCTGCGGGACGCGCAGGCCCCGGTCGCGCTGTCCGGCAGCGCGCTGGCCCAACTCGTCGACGACTGCGCCCTGCAGTGGTTCCTGGGCCGCGAGGTGAAGGCCGACGACCCCTCGACCGCCGCGCAGGGCTTCGGCAACGTCATCCACGTGCTGGCCGACGAGGTGGTCTCGCACCGCACGCCGGCCCGCCTCGACGTGCTGATGTCCCGGCTCGACTCGGTGTGGGACGCGCTCGCCTTCGACGCGCCCTGGAAGTCCCGCCAGGAACGCGACCAGGCCCGCGCCGCGCTGGAACGGTTCCTGCGCTGGCACGTGATGGAACGTGGCCGCGAGCCGGTCGCCTCCGAGCACGGCTTCGACGTGGAGCTGCGGGCCGGCGAGTACGCGGTGCGCATCCGCGGCAGCGTGGACCGGGTCGAACGGGACGCCGAGGGCCGGGTCTACGTGGTGGACTTCAAGACCGGCAAGGCCGCCCCCACCGCCGACGAGGTCGCCCGCCACCCGCAACTCGCCGTCTACCAGCTCGCGATGCGCGACCTCGATCCGCAGGCGGTGCTCGGCGGCGCCGAACTCGTCCACCTGCGGCAGGCCGCGCCGCTGCGCGAGGGCGGCGACGCGCTGCCCAGGGTCCAGGCGCAGCCGCCGCTCGACACCTCGGCCGACGACTGGCCCACCACCTTGCTGGCGACCGCCGCCGCCCGGGTGCTGGAGGAGCGCTTCACCCCCACGCCCGGACGGCACTGCGACCACTGCGCCTTCCGCTCCTCGTGCACCGCGCGGCCGGAGGGCCGCCACGTGGTCGAGTGACCGGATGTCGTACCCGGCGGTTAGCCTCACGGGGTGCCGTCGCCCCTGCAGGACCCCGAGCAGCTCAAGTCGCTGCTCGGCATCCCGTTCACCCCGGAGCAACTGGCGTGCGTGACGGCGCCGTTGGAGCCCGGCGTGATCGTGGCGGGGGCCGGCTCCGGCAAGACGACGGTGATGGCCGCCCGGGTGGTGTGGCTGGTCGGCACCGGACAGGTCGCGCCGGAACGGGTGTTGGGGCTCACGTTCACCAACAAGGCGGCCGGCGAGCTCGCCGAGCGGGTGCGCGCCGCGCTGGTGCGCGCCGGGGTGACCGACCCGGATCCCGCCGACCCCGAACAGGCGCCGGGCGAGCCGCGGGTGAGCACGTACCACGCGTTCGCCGGCCAGCTGCTCAAGGACCACGGGCTGCGCATCGGGCTGGAGCCGACCTCCCGGCTGCTCGCCGACGCGACCCGCTTCCAGCTCGCCGCCCGGGTGCTGTCCGCCGCGCCCGGACCGTATCCCGGCCTCACCAAGAGCCTGTCCGCGCTCGCCGCCGACCTGCTGGCCCTCGACGGCGAGCTGTCGGAACACCTGGTGGAACCGGCCGCCCTCGCCGCGCACGACGCCGAGCTGGCCGAACGCCTCGGCGCCCTCGACCCGGCCCGGCGCGGCTACGCCTGGGTGCGGGACGCCGCCGCGGCGGTCGGCGCGCGCCGCGAACTGGTGCAGCTGGTCGCCGCCTACCGCGAGCAGAAGAAGCGGCGCGACCTGATCGACTTCGGCGACCAGATCGCGCTGTCCGCGACGCTGGCCGGCGGCCGCCCCGAGGTGGGCCGGATCCTGCGCGCCGAGTTCGGCGTGGTGCTGCTCGACGAGTACCAGGACACCTCGGTCGCCCAACGCCTGCTGCTGGCCGCGCTGTTCGGCGCCGGCAGCGGCCACCCGGTCACCGCGGTCGGCGACCCCTGCCAGGCCATCTACGGCTGGCGCGGCGCCTCGGTCGCCAACCTCGACGACTTCCCCGAGCACTTCCCGCGCCGCGACGGCACCCCGGCCCGCCGCCACAGCCTCAGCGAGAACCGCCGCAGCGGCGGCCGCCTGCTGGAACTGGCCAACGCGCTGGCCGCCCCGCTGCGCGCCCGGCACGCCGGCGTCGAGGCGCTGCGGCCCGCGCCCGGCGCCGAGCGCGACGGCGTGGTGCGCTGCGCGCTGCTCGACACCTACGACGAGGAGATCGCCTGGCTCGCCGACTCGATCCGCCACCTCACCGCCACCGGCACGCCGCCCGGCGGGATCGCGGTGCTGTGCCGCACGGCCGGCCAGTTCGCCGACGTGCACGCCGCGCTGGTGGAGCGCGAGGTGCCGGTCGAGGTCGTCGGCCTGTCCGGGCTGCTCCACCTGCCGGAGGTCGCCGACCTCGTCGCCACCTGCGAGGTGCTGCACGACCCGGCCGCCAACGCCGCGCTGGTGCGGCTGCTGACCGGCCCGCGCTGGCGGATCGGCCCGCGCGACCTGGCCCTGCTCGGCCGCCGCGCCCGGCTGCTGGTACGCCACGGCACCGAGTCCGACCGGGACGCGCTTGCCCACGCCGTGGAGGGCGTCGACCCGGCCGAGGTCGTCTCGCTCGCCGACGCGCTGGAGACCTTCGCCGACCCCGCCGCCCACGACGACGGCCTGCCGTTCTCCGCGGCGGCCCGGGAGCGGTTCGCCCGGCTGGCCGCCGAGATACGCGACCTGCGCCGGGCGCTGGGCGATCCGCTGATGGACGTGCTGCACCGGGTGCTCGCGGTGACCGGCCTGGAGGTCGAACTGTCCGCGTCCCCGCGCGCGCTGGCCGCCCGGCGCCGCGAGACGCTGCGGTCGTTCCTGGACATCGCGGCCGGGTTCGCGTCGCTGGACGGCGAGGCGACCCTGCTCGCCTTCCTCGCCTTCCTGCGCACCGCGGTCCAGCACGAGAAGGGCCTCGACAGCTCGCTGCCCGGCGGCGAGGACACCGTCAAGGTGCTCACCGCGCACAAGTCCAAGGGCCTGGAGTGGGACGTCGTCGTGGTGCCGGGCCTGGTCCGCGACGCCTTCCCCAGCGCCAAGGTCCGCGAGCTGTGGCCGTGGCACGCCAAGGTGCTGCCGCACGCGCTGCGCGGCGACGCCGCCACGCTGCCGGACGTCGCCGACTGGACGAAGAAGGGCCTCGACGCCTTCCGCGCCGAGATGCGCGGCCACAACGCCACCGAGGAACTGCGGCTGGGCTACGTCACCTTCACCCGGCCCCGGTCCCTGCTGCTCGGCTCCGCCCACTGGTGGGGTCCGAGCCAGAAGAAGCGCCGCGGCCCCTCCGCGTTCCTGCACGCGCTGCGCGAGCACTGCGAGGCGGGCCACGGCGAGATCGAGCACTGGGCCGACGAGCCCGCCGACGACGCGGCCAACCCCGTCCTGGAACGCACCACCGACCACGCCTGGCCGCTCCCGCTCGACGAGCCCGCCCTCCAACGCCGCCGCACCGCCGCCGACCGGGTCCTGCGCTGGCTCGACCACGAGCGGGACCGCGAGGGCGAGCGGGGGTGGGAGGCAGGTGCGGGGGCGGGCGGTGCGATGCGTGACCGTGCGGTGGAGGCCGCTGCGGGGGCGGACGGTGCGACGTGGGACGGCGCGACGCGTGACCGTGCGGGCGCGGACGGTGCGGGGGCGGACGGTGCGGCGCGTGACCATGCGGTGGGGGACGGTGCGTTGCGTGACCGTGCGGTGGGGGGCGGGGTTGAGGCGGACATGACGCCGGAGGACGTCCGGCTGGCCGGGTCGTGGGACCGCGACCTGGACGCGCTGGCCGGGGAGTTGCGCCGGGCCCGCCGCACCGTGCGGGAGGTGCCCGTCCCGCTGGCGCTCACCGCGTCCCAACTGCTGCGGCTGGCCGACGACCCCGACGAGTTCGCCCGGGAGCTCGCCCGGCCCATGCCGCGCCCCCCGCAGCCCGCCGCCCGCCGGGGCACCCGCTTCCACGCCTGGGTGGAGTCCCGCTTCGAGGAGCTGCCGCTGATCGGGCTGGACGAACTGCCCGGCATGGAACCGGACCCCGGCGCCGAGATCACCGACGAGCGCGACCTCGACGAGCTCAAGGCGGCGTTCTGGCGCACCCCCTACGCCCACCGGACCCCGTACCGCGTCGAGGCGCCGGTCCAACTCCCGCTGGCCGGGCGGGTGATCCGCGGCCGGATCGACGCCGTCTACCGGACCGCGCCGGACGCGGACGGCGTGCCCGGCTTCGAGATCGTCGACTGGAAGACCCACCGCGCCCCCACCGCCGACCCCCTGCAGCTCGCCGTCTACCGCCTCGCCTGGGCCGAGGCCCACCGGCTGCCCCTCGAACGCGTCACCGCCGCCTTCGTCTACATCCGCACCGGCCAGGTCGTCCACCCGCCCGGACTGCCCGACCGCGCCGCGCTGGAACGCCTGCTGCGCGGCGCCGAACCGCAGGCGTGACGGCTCGCGCCGCCTGGGCGGGTCCGGGGGGCGTGCGCGGGCGCGGCGCCGTGCTGCCGCGTGCGCCCGGCTTGTCCGGTCCTCGCGCCGGGCACCCGCCGCCGCCCGGATAGGCTCGACCCATGACCAGCGACTCGGACAACGCCGTCCGTGAGTACATAGACCTGCACCGCGACGCCTTCCTCGACGACCTCGCCGCCTGGCTGCGCATCCCCTCGGTCTCCGCCGACCCGGACCGGGCGGGCGACGTCGCCCGCAGCGCCGAATGGCTCGCGGCCGAGCTGAGCGCCACCGGCTTCCCGGTCGTCGAGATCTGGCCCACCGAGGGACTGCCCTCGGTGTACGCGGAGTGGCCGTCCGCGGACCCGGACGCGCCCACCGTGCTCGTCTACGGCCACCACGACGTGCAGCCCGCCGCCCGCGAGGACGGCTGGGACAGCGAGCCCTTCGAGCCCGTCGTCCGCGACGGCCGGATGTACGCCCGGGGCGCCGCGGACGACAAGGGCCAGGTGTTCTTCCACACCCTCGGCCTGCGCGCCCACCTCGCCGCGACCGGCCGCAGCACGCCCGCCGTCGGCCTCAAGCTGCTGATCGAGGGCGAGGAGGAGTCCGGCTCGCCGCACTTCGCCGACCTGGTCCGCGAGCGCGCCGACCGGCTGGCCTGCGACGCGGTGATCGTCTCCGACACCGGCATGTGGGCCGAGGACACCCCCACCGTCTGCACCGGCATGCGCGGCCTGGTCGACTGCCAGGTGGATCTGCACGGACCCGCCCAGGACATCCACTCCGGCTCGTTCGGCGGCGCCGTGCCGAACCCGGCCACCGAGGCCGCCCGGCTCGCCGCCGCCCTGCACGACGCCGAGCGCCACGTCGCGATCCCCGGCTTCTACGACGGGGTGACCCCGCTGTCGGACCGCGAGCGCGAGCTGTTCGCCCGGCTGCCCTTCGACGAGCGGGGCTGGCTCGACACCGCCAGGTCGCAGGCCGTCCTCGGCGAGGCCGGCTACACCACCCTGGAGCGGATCTGGGCCCGCCCCACCGCCGAGGTCAACGGCATCCACGGCGGCTACGGCGGCCCCGGCGGCAAGACCATCGTCCCGTCCCGCGCCGAGCTCAAGCTCTCCTTCCGGCTGGTCGCCGGCCAGGACCCGGAGAAGGTCCGGCAGGCGGTGCGCGCCTGGGTCGCCGCGACGCTGCCGGCCGGCATCCGCCACGAGGTCACCTTCTGGGGCGCCACCCGGCCGTGCCTCACCCCGCTGGACCACCCGGCGCTGCAGGCGGTGGTCCGGGCGATGGGCCGCGCGTTCGGCAAGCCGGTGCTGTTCACTCGTGAGGGTGGCTCCGGTCCGGCCGCCGATCTCCAGGACATCCTGGAGGCACCGGTGCTCTTCCTCGGAATCTCCGTGCCCTCCGACGGCTGGCACTCGGTGAACGAGAAGGTCGAGCTCGATCTGCTCACCAAGGGCGTCGAGACGGCCGCCTACCTGTGGTCCGATCTGGCGGACAATTGGCAGCGCTGATCCTTGCCGCTCGGCACCTCACGGCGCCCGGCCGGCCCGCCTGACAACCGTTCACGTCCTTTCGGGAGTTGGAAGCAGCCTTGTCCCTTGCAGAAGCACCCCTGCCCATGCGTCCGCTGGCCCTCACCCGCCCCGGCGTCGACCGTGCCGCACACCACCGGCTGGACGAGGCGTGGCTCGCCGCGGCCTGGAGCCATCCGTCCACCCGCGTGCTGGTGGTCAGCGGCGGGCAGGTGCTGGTCGAGGACACGGTGGACGGCCGTACCGAACTCGTCCTCGTACCGCCCTTCGACGCCCCGGTCAGCGAGAACCACCGCTACTTCCTCGGCACCGACGAGAGCGGCGCGCACTACTTCGCCCTCCAGCAGGACAGCCTGCCCGGCCGGATGGACGAGGCGGCGCGCCCGGCCGGGCTGCGCGAGGTCGGCGGCCTGCTCTCCGAGCGCGACGCCGGCCTGATGGTGCACGCCGTCGCGCTGGAGAACTGGCAGCGGATGCACCGCTTCTGCTCCCGCTGCGGCGAGCGCACCACCATCGCCGCCGCCGGGCACGTGCGCCGCTGCCCGGCCTGCGGCGCCGAGCACTACCCGCGCACCGACCCCGCGGTGATCATGCTCGTCACCGACGAGAAGGACCGGGCGCTGCTCGGACGCCAGATGCACTGGCCCGCCGGCCGCTTCTCCACGCTCGCCGGATTCGTCGAGCCCGGCGAGTCGATCGAGCAGGCCGTGGTCCGCGAGGTCGCCGAGGAGGCCGGTGTCCCGGTCGTCGACGTCGACTACGTGGCCAGCCAGCCCTGGCCGTTCCCCTCCAGCCTGATGCTCGGCTTCATGGCCCGCGCCGGCGCCGGGGAGATCCAGGTGGACGGCGAGGAGATCCACGAGGCGCGGTGGTTCTCCCGCGACGACCTGCGCGAGGGCATCGAGAGCGGTGACATCCTGCCGCCGAGCGGCATCTCCATCGCCGCCCGCCTCATCGAGCTGTGGTACGGCCAGCCGCTGCCCGGCGCACCGCGCGAACAACCGCGTCCGGCGTGAGCCGGGCCTGAGCCGGGCCGCCGACCGGTCGGCGGCCGGACTTGGGGCGGGAAGCGGCGGCGACGCGTTCGGGGGCGGCCGCCGCGGCCGCTCGGCGGCCCGGCGCGGCGCGGACGCCGGGCGCGGCGAGGGTGCGGCGGCCGGCGTGCGCCGGGGTGCGCCGGAGCGCCGGGGCTCAGGCGCTTATCTTCGCCTTCACCTGAGCGAGTGACGGGTTGGTCAGCGTCGAGCCGTCGGGGAACAGCACGGTCGGCACGGTCTTGAGTCTTCCCCCCAACTCCGCTAGCCTCTCAACGGGCACAGTCGAGGGGAGGGCAAGCATGGGCAAGACAAGGGCACTTGGAGTCGTACGCATCTCAGTGGGCGGCTTTGACCAGACAGGTCCGGAGACACAGAGGACGCGCATTACCAAGCGCATTGAGGCGGAAGACGCCGAGCTAGTGGCTTCGCAGAGGACATCGACGTTTCCGCATCTATCTCTCCTTGGATGCGTCCGCAGTTGGGCGATTGGCTCAACAACAGGGCGGATGAGTTTGATGTTCTCATGGTCCTGAAAATCGACCGTATTGCCAGATCCAACAGGGACCTGAACGATCTGATCGATAGGTGCGAGAAGCACGGCAAAGGGTTCATCTCCTGTGAAGAAGGCTTCGACTTGTCGAAGCCATGGGGGAAAACCATCGCCAGGATGCTTAGCGTATTGGCTGAGGCGGAACTTGATGCAATCAAGGACCGCATTCGCAACAACCGTGAAGAGATGCGGAAAACTGGGCGTTGGCCTGGTGGACTCGTTCCTTCGGGAGAAGGGCAGTTAAGGGCGAAGGCGGATTCTCGCTTGAACTCGATCCCGAATACGGGCCTGTCCTGGTGGAGATGATCCGTCGATTCGTTGAGGCGCCTAGTTTTTCGGCGGTTGCGGATTGGCTGAACCAAAAGGGCGTTCCTACAACTCAAGATATCGCTCGCATCCGTGCGGCAGCCGGCGAGAGCACAACGCGCCTAGCCGAAGCTAAGTCGCGCGGAAGCAAGTGGACCCCAACGGCGGTTCAGGCGGTACTAACGTCCCACTCCCTCAAAGGGGAGTATCAGAGGGCGGATAGATCCATTGTCCGTGACGCAAACGGTCAGTCATGCGCTCTGTGCCAGTCCTCAACGATGAAGAGTGGTCCCGGCTGCAAGACGCAGTGCAGTCTGTGAAGTACAAGAAGCAAAAGGGTTCAACGTCACCCCTTGTTGGTGTGACGTTCTGTGCCAAGTGCCAAAACGCGATGTACGACGTCAAGGCGGAACCTGCGCGCGGCAAGGCTGCGCGGTATCGCTGCAACGGGAACAAGAGCAAGGGCACCAAGCCTTGCCCGCGCAATGCCGTCAAGGCAGACGAGATGCAAGCCAAACTGACTGAATTCATCGTTGAAACCATCGGACACCTTGAGGTCATGGAATCGATCGTCAAGGTTGACGATCGTAGGGCCGCTCGAATAGCCGTTATCGATGGAAAGATGACTCAGTACACCAAAGAATTTCAGGCTGGGAGATTGAATGCGGTAGCGTTCGGTTCCCTGATGTCTGAGGCTGCCGGCGAACGAGAAAAGGTCACGCAGTCCGAAGGACCGAAGCCCGTAACCCAATGGGTTACCACGGGGAAGACCTATAAGGAGTGGTGGGAGACATCCACTCAGGATGTCCGCAGAGAATTTCTGCACAAGCACGACGTTCGAGTGCACTTTCAGGCAGAGCCGCAGAAGCTCTTCATGTTCTCTCTCGGAGACCTGCTAGAGAACCTGCAATCACAGGGGCTCAAGGTGCCCAAGTACAAGCAACGTTCGTTGCTGGACATGTAGCGCTCCTAGCGCACTATGACGAAGGGCCGCGAGGCGGCAACCTCTACGGCCCTTCTCACCCGATCACCAGGCTGAGACTGGAGACGAGCTATGACCCAGCGTACCAACCCGACGAAGGTTGTCTACGACGAAGAGTTCGTTCAGATCATCGAGATTGACTACGGCCAGTCCGTTGGATGGCTGGCCTTCCTGACGTGCCCCGATGGGGGGATAGACGTGCTGCCCGCAGAGGCGATCATGGTTGAACAATTCGCGGTTGCTGGAGTCGCGGACACGTGGTGCCGCGTCTACTGGCTACCGAGACAGCTCAGCGCCTCTGAGGCGCTGTACGAAGCTCCTTGGACCTACGGGGAGTAGACGCGCCGTTAGGCGCTCACAACCGCATACAGAGCCCTTACGGGAGCCGTCCTTCGGGACGGCTCCCTTTGCTATGTCCCAAAGACCAAAGGAGACTGAAGATGAGCGACGTTAAGGAGCACAGACGGCTACTCAAGAAGCGAGGGTTTCCCCTCGCTGCCGAGCACATGCCGCCCGAAGGGCAGGCAGCACTCTGGTTTCAGGATGTCATCCAAGCGGTACCGCGGAGCGGTCTACATGTCGCCAGGCAGCTTGCCAGGCTCTGTGGCGACGACTCCCAAGTCACCATCCCTTGGCGCTCCCTGGCGGACGCTGTAGGCCGGCGCAACCGCGCCGGGAATCTCCGCTCCTACACAGAGCGGGGAGTGCGTGCGTTGGTCGATGCTGGGTGGCTCACGGTTGAGACAACCGGGAGCAAGCGAGGAGCCAAGACGAAGTTCTCCCTGCAGGTCGGCGAGTTCGCTGACTGGACAGGGCTAGAGGAAGAGGACTTCATCGAAGATGAGGACTCGACTTATGGCCCTAAGTAAGAGCATGCCATCCGGGCCCCTCCGGGGGGCCCGTCTGACTTATGGCCCTAATAGAGCGCCGTCCAACTCAGGGCGCGATAGATGTAGTTGCGCTCCGCTACCGCGGAGCGCTTCTCTTCTAGCGGGCAGGCTTTGCCCGCCCTATCCGGAGACCAGAGAGCCAGTCCCAAGACTGGTGATCTGGTACTGATCAATCAACATCCATGCCTCTCCGGCTCTACGGCCGGAAGGCTGATCAATGACTAGATAATTACTGATTGGTAGTCATGGTTGCAGCCATGGCTACCGCTCTCGCTCTCGCCATGTCTTCTAGATGCGATGACCTGAGTTGGACGGTCATCGCTATATATGCAGGTCAACTGATCTGTGACGAGAGTCACACGATCAGGATCGTCAGGTTTACAGCTCAGGGACACGTAGTAGTAATTGACGAGGGAGAGAGGGAGCGAAGCGACCGAACGACCGAGTCACAACAAGCAGCCCTTCAGAGGGCTGCAATGAAGGAATCCCTATCAGAGCATCACGGACACTCTAAAGGTGTCCGCTCTAGCGAAGCATTAAATACTTCCTAGTATCGTCAACGGACTGTTTGGTCAGCCGTTGACATCTCTTACCTGTCTCTGACAGGAACCTCCTTCGGTTGGATACGGAGATTGGCCCCGCAGCGCAGTGCGGGGCCTTTCTCTTACGCTCAAACACTACAAGTACAAGACTTCTACCGAAGGAGTTCCTTTGCTTAATCACACTGCCGCTGTCATGAGCGGCATGACCATGCGGCAACGCGCACTTAATGCGCGTGCCTGCCTTGAATCTGAATCGTCACTGCTTCGCGCTGTAGGGCGCGACCTTCAGGCATGGAATGCCTATGAAGACGCCGACATAGCGGCGTATGAACTTGAACTTCTCGACGCGCAGAGAGCTGCCGTCGCAGAGATTGAAAAAGAACTTCCGCCACTTCCTAAGTGGTCGGATGTGTCGTCGCCTACTCGGCTGGAGAGCCAAAGCGACGACTGACAACCGAATAGCCCATCGGAGACAGGGCGCCGGCTGTGGATTCAGCTTGGCGCCTTTCTCATGTCTTGTGACCGTGGATTCGGTCTCAAGCAAGGCAGAGCCGTTGGCCTTCATCCATTCCTAGACCTGGAGGTCAACAATATGAATCACAGCGAAATGCTCTCTGACATCCTCAAGAAGCGCGATGCGCTGAAGTCGAGTATTGAAGAGCTGGAAACCCGCGAAGCGGGGTTCGGCAGGGGCGAAGGTCTTTCCAAGCCGCTGTCTTCTGGCGTGTCTGCCCGTGTGACTGCCATGCGCAACGAGTTCCGCGGCTACGAAGAGCGCGCGGAAGAGCTTGGCCAAATCATCATCGCGGACGAACAGTCGCGCGAGATGTCGCGCAAGTTCACTCCCACCGCGTCCACTTCCCGTGGACGTGATGAGAGTGTCTATCGTCCGGACCGGGATCACTCGTTCTTCAGAGACCTTTACACCGCGCGTAGCGGTGATTGGGAGGCTCAGAGCCGACTTCGGAAGAACAATGAGCAGCGCGCCATTGCTGGTGACGCCTCGGGCAAGGGTACGGAATTCGTTCCGCCCCTGTGGATGGAAGATCAGTTTATTGCCGTTGCGCGGCCGGGTCGAATCACTGCCGACCTTTGTGCGAGGCAGGATCTTCCTCCGGGCACGGACAGCATCAATATTCCGGTTATCAACACTGGTACTCAGGTTGCTGCCCAGAATGGGCAGAACACTGGTGTCCAGCAGATTGACCTTACGACTAGCTCTAAGGCTAGTCCGGTCATCACTGTTGCCGGTGGTCAGACTGTTTCGCTTCAGCTTATCGAGCAGTCTCCGATCAATATCGATAACGTCGTGCTGAGCGACCTTGCCGCGGACTACGCGCGGCAGCTCAATGCCTATGTGCTTGGCGGAACTGGCTCCAATGGCCAGTTCACCGGGATCACGACTACCAGCGGAATTCACGCTGTTGACTTCGTGAAGCCTACTGGCGACCCGTCGATGACTGGTGCCGGTGGTCTGTACGGCACTCTGGCCAATGCGATTAGCGAGATTCACTCTTCGCGCTTCGCGCCGGCCGACTGCATCGTCATGCATCCGCGCCGTTGGCAGTGGGCTTGCGCTCAAGAGGACAACCAGAATCGTCCTCTCGTTGTTCCTAACGCCATGGCTTACAACGCCATGGGCGTTCAGGCTGGCGCTGCCGCTCAGGGTCATGTCGGAACGATGCTCGGGCTGCCTGTGTTCCTCGACGCCGGCATTCCCACCACTGGGACCGCAGACAGCGGTACCGGGGAGGATTACATCCTTGTGATGCGCTCTTCGGACAACATGCTGTTCGAGTCTCAGATCAAGGCGGAAGCCTTTCAGCAGACCTACGCTCAGAATATGTCTGTGTTCGTTCGTCTGTATGCGTACAGCGCCTTTGTGCCGCGGTACGCGAATTCGATTGCTCTTGTGACCGGTAGCGGCCTTGCCGCTCCGACTTTCTAAGTGATCAGCCTGCCAGGATGTCAAAGTCCTGGCAGGCACTATAGCTGAGTCAAAGTCACCCGACCATGAATGAAACCATCATGGCCGAGCATGGGAATCCAAGGTTGGCTAGGGCGTTTCTCCTTTTGGTCGTCCGATGATCCTTCCTGCTCAGCTTGGCACCCAGTAGCTCTAGCTACTGGGTGCCTTTTCTTTTCTCCAGCCCTTACAAGAACGGAGCATTGATGGATCTATATCGCATCCATGAGTCAACCAACCCAAACGTCAAGTGGTGCAAGCGCTGCAAGTCATGGCAGCGCAGAGAGAACTTCTACAAGCTATCCAGTTCTACTGATGGATTGAGGACTTACTGCAAGGCATGTGACAAGAAGATCTCTAGCGATGGTTACCGATCCCGCAAGGATCGGCTTTCCAATGACTCAGAGTGATTGTCGAAACTCTGTAGCCGCATACCGGGGGGGCGGTACGATCTTGATCATCGCATGCGATGGAGACCCGGCCCCATTGGGGACGCACATTTTCGCGAAAATCTGACCGGGGGGGTCTAAGGAATCCCAGACTGACGACTCGCCTCTACAAGACGCTCTGTAACCAAAGACCGAAGGAGATGACCTTGACCAATGCACTGATTCACACGTGGCCACGTGTCCTTATGCAGGTGGCCTTCAATTCCGGCGGCAACTCCGCTGCCCCTTCTCACTGGTACACGCTCTCAGAGCGCCTTAGAGGCTCTTGGAAGGCACAACTTGCCGGCAGGCAGTACGAACTAGACGCCGTTGAGTCCGGGTCGCTGACCTACAGCCTTGACAATCTGAATGGAGATTTTGACCCCGACAACACGTCGGGATTCTTCTATCCCAACGTCTTGCCCTATCGAAGGGCAAGACTGGTAGTCGTTCTCAGCCCTACGCAGAATCAGATCTATCAATGGATGGCCAAGGGAACGTCTGCCATCTCTCAGGGCATCACGACAGGGACTCTCAGCCCTGTCACGGGAGTGCCTGTAAGCCCTTCTGGGCTCACTACGGCTCTTGCATGGGCAATTCCTAATGGTGCGGCTTCTGGGGCCGCATACGGCCTTACAGGGGCTGTCATCGACTGGAGTACGGAGGACTGCAACGGCATCACTGCGCATGCCGGCGAGTCTTGGTCGGTTGGCGTTGATCTGTCTCTCGCCTCGGGCGGCATGTCGTCCCTCCCTGTGAAGGTTGACGTTCTGTTTGCCAGCCTTACGGGCACTCTCTTGGGAACAGGCTCTACAACCACGACAGTTACTACGTCATGGGGCCGTGTGGCCGCCTCTGGCGTTGCTCCGGCCGGTACTGCCTTCGTTATCCCTGCCATCGTTGTTCAGTCCGCTACAACGGCTGCCACGACTATTCGCGCTACCGCCTGGCAGGTAGAGCAGAACGCAACCGCTACGTCATGGGTTGACCCCGGTGCGTGGGATCAGCTTTGGCAGGGCTTCGTAGAGCGCTGGCAACAGAAGTACAGCCAGAACGGCAAGTACGGCATCTGCGACGTGACGTGTGTCGATGCTCTGGCGCCCTTGAGTCAGCTCACCCTCGGCTATGTCATGCCCGATCAGGTGGCGGCTACCAACCCTAACCACATGTTCCCGCTCTCTTCTGCGGCCACATCGTTTCAGGACGCCTCTGGCGTGACCTTGAGCGTCAAGGGAAGCAATGTTGACACTGGTACAGGGATATCGAGCCTCAGTGAGGTGGGAACGCTGTGGAACACTCCCGGACCTGTGGTGACGTTCAACAATAATCAGGCGAGTTCCGGCGGCTTTACGGCCGGCGGAAGCTATTTGAATGCGTCATCTGTGATGCTCCCGTCTTCGGGAGCTTGGACCCGTACGGTTTGCTTCAGAACCGAAGTCATCCCCGGGCAGAACAGTACCTTTGATTGGGCTACGCTATGGCTGGCATGCAGCCCGGGATACAACTCCGGAACTGGAAACCAATCTGCGGTCGAATTGGGAATTAACAGCTCCGGTCAGGCGGAAGCAGTCTTCAGTAACTCCAACAAGTCGGTCTACATAGGCGTAGGCAATCCTGCCTTTGTCTGTGATGGCAATTGGCATTGCGTATCCGTTGGCCTAGCTGCCAACGGTCTTACGGCAACGCTTTCCGTCGATGGAAGTGAATACGTCTTGAGTACCGCGGATGCCCACGGTACATACGACAAGGACGTTTTCGGCGCGAACGTTGACTCTGCTGGAACCAATACCACGCCCTTTAGCGGCGACCTTGCTTGGGTGATTCAGTGGAACTCGCAGCAAAGCACTGCGAGTATTGAGCATGGCTTCGTAGATGGTTGGTCGGGCGATACCAATATCGCCCGAACGAATCGCATCATCTCTCTAGCCAACTTCAATCCCGGTGGCTATACGGCCACCGCGTTCCTCGGCTCATCCGCCATCATGGGCGGATGTACGGTCGATGACCGCTCACCGCTGGACATCTTGCAGGAGTCCGCGGATACGGAGTGCGGACAGTTCGTCGTCGACCGTAACGGCGTTCTCACGATGTACGGTCAACTGTGGAGATGGATTCAGACTCAGCCAAAGGTGACGTTCGGCGAGAACGTAGCCGGCGGCGAAGTCCCCTATCTTGATGACATTGCCTTTGAACAGGACCCTGCTCACTTGTTCAACGATATTCAGATCACCATTGATGGTGCCGTCGATCTGACGGATAACAACTCCGTCCAAGAGGTCCAAGACACTACGTCTCAGAACGCGTATTTTCCACAGACGCTTCAGCGCACTGTCAATCCGCAGTACGTTCAAGGCGGATTGAATGTCGGGAACTACCTGCTGTCGCAATTCAAAGATCCCCATAGCCGCCTTGACGGCATGACTGTGGATTTGGCTAGCAATCCCGCAGCTCTGCCGGCGGTAGTCGGCCTTAACTTCGCCGACAGGGTAAGAGTGAATAGGCGTGCCGCGGCATCGCCTACGAAGGAACTCGACTGCTTCATTGAGCAAATGTCTTGGTCCGGTGACGACACCGGATCAATGCAGCTTCAATTGCAGATGTCGCCCGCTAGTCAGTACCAGTACGGCGTCATAAGCGCCTGTTGGGCGCCTCTGACGACTTCCTACGCTGCTGGGGTCAGCAGTATCACGGTAGGCGCTCTGAACGGCTTCAACGGCATCGCGGCTCAGTACGTCATTCCGCCGAACTATCAAATGACGTTGGGCTTCGGAACGGCGAATGCCGAGACGGTGATCGTTCGGTCCGTGCAGACCGTATCCGCGGGATACACATCGGTTCAGCTCACGTTGGCTTCGCCAACGATTGTGAGCCATGCGGCGAACGATCTGATCTGCGACATAGAGCCAGGAGGCATTTCCTTGCCTCCTGCTGGCACGTATCCGAAGTGCTTCGACGCGGCCTCCATCACGGGGAGCGTCGATATCGGCTTCTAGAGAACGAAGCTGCCCATGCCCACCTCAGCGCGGATCAATCCCTCTGCTTTGAGGTGGGCTAGCGCTTTCTGTGCCGTCGATGCGGCAATCTCGAATTCGGAAGACAGTTCTACGACCGAAGGCACACGCGTGCCCTTCGGATACGTCCCGTCATCGATGCGGCCGGCGATCACGGCTGCTACCTGTCGCCAGACAGGCCGCGTCCGGTCCAGTTCCATGCAGTTGACGCTAGATGTCCGCGGTGCACTGTGCGACCGCGGTATACCGCAGTAGACTGCGAATGAGAAGGACCCCGGCGACCGCGCGAACGGCCCCGGGGCATGGCAAGCGCTACGAAGGAGCGCCAGCGTGGATGAGTCTAGGGGCCGTCTGCCCCAACCCGATGCCCTGCCGTATCAACTCGACTGCCGAGTGTGCAGCTACTACAGGCGTGAAGAAATCAAGGCGAAACTCGATCGGGACCCTTCCCGTGAGGTTGACGCACGCGTGATGTGTAGGCGCCACCTACGCGTGGCCCACGGTCTGACTACGACTGTGACGTTCTCATGAGCCTTCCCATGCAAGGACACGGGCAGTGGCCAGCATGTGAGTGCCCCCGCTGTCTGCCTGGGCGCCAGAAGGAAGAGGCGCGGGCCAGAGAGACACTGGCGCGCTGGAAGGCGCTCGGAGGGCAGACCATGTGCCCGGAGGGGCTGCACGTCGTTGACGCTGGCTCCGGGGAAGCTGCCACGTGTGAGCCGTGCGGCATCACTTGGCGCTGCTGACTGACAGCAGACCTACAGAGCCCCTGCCGGGTGGCAGGGGCTCTCTGCTGTCTGGGCTCATGCCGCTATGGCGGCTTTGACCTGCGCGAGCGACGGGTTCGTCATCGTGACCGGTTCGCCGTCGCCCGAGGGAACGACAAGCACGGTCGGGACCGTCTGGTTGCCGCCGTTCGCCTTCTCGACGAACGCCGCGGAATCCGGGTCCTGCTCGATGTTGATCTCGGTGTACGCGATTCCCTCGCGTTCCATCTGGCCCTTCAGGCGGCGGCAGTAGCCGCACCAGGTGGTGCTGTACATCGTCACGCTCGGCGGCATCGGTCTCGTTCTCCTTCGTGGACGCCTTCGGTCTGTGCTGGAACGTACAACGGGTGCGCGCCATTCCCCGCCCGTTCATCCACAGGCCCGGTCCGCTCGTATGACCAATTGACCCCGCCTGTGGACAACTTTCCCTGCCGTTTCGGCGAACCTGCGAGCATGGCGGAGTGACCGCACCCATGGAAGCCGCACTGTTCTCCGCCGGGTTCCCACCCGTCCCGGCGACGGCCGACGCCGTGCTCGAAGGACTCGATCCCGAGCAGCGCGCCGTGGCCACCGCGTTGCGCGGGCCGGTCTGCGTGCTGGCCGGCGCCGGCACCGGCAAGACCCGGGCGATCACCCACCGGATCGCCTACGGGGTGCGGGCCGGGATCCTGCAGCCCGGCAGTGTGCTGGCGGTCACCTTCACCGCGCGGGCGGCCGGCGAGATGCGCGGCCGGCTGCGCCAGCTCGGTGCGGGCGGGGTGCAGGCCCGCACCTTCCACTCCGCCGCGCTGCGCCAGCTGCAGTACTTCTGGCCGCGGGCGGTGGGCGGCCAGCTGCCCCGCCTGGTGGAGCGCAAGGTCCAGCTCGTCGCCGAGGCCGCCGCCCGCCACCGGCTGCGGCTGGACCGCACCGAGCTGCGGGACGTCACCGGCGAGATCGAGTGGGCCAAGGTCACCCAGACCGCGCCCGACGACTACCCGGCCGCCGCTGCGAAGGCCGGCCGCGAGACCCCGCGTGCCCCGGCCGAGATCGCCGCCGTCTACACCGCCTACGAGCAGCTCAAGCGGGACCGCTCGGTCATCGACTTCGAGGACGTGCTGCTGCTGACCGTCGGCGTGCTCCAGGAGCGCTACGACGTCGCCGAGCAGATCCGCTCCCAGTACCAGCACTTCGTGGTCGACGAGTACCAGGACGTCAGCCCGCTGCAGCAGCGGCTGCTCGACCTGTGGCTCGGCGGCCGCGACAGCCTGTGCGTGGTCGGCGACGCGAGCCAGACCATCTACTCCTTCACCGGTGCCACCCCCGACTACCTGCTGGGCTTCCGCACCCGCCACCCGGACGCCACCGTGGTCAAGCTGGTGCGCGACTACCGCTCCACGCCGCAGGTGGTCCACCTGGCCAACGGGCTGCTCGGCCAGGCCCGCGGGCAGGCCGCCGCCCACCGGCTCGAACTGGTCTCGCAGCGCCCGCCCGGCCCCGAGCCGGCCTTCACCGAGTACGCCGACGAGCCGGCCGAGGCGGAGGGCACCGCCCGCCGGATCCGGGCCCTGGTCGACGGCGGCGTGCGGCCCAGCGAGATCGCGGTGCTCTTCCGGGTCAACGCCCAGTCCGAGATCTACGAGCAGGCGCTCGCCGACGCCGGAGTGCCCTACCTACTCCGCGGCGCCGAGCGGTTCTTCGAACGTCCCGAGGTCCGCGAGGCCGGCCTGCTGCTGCGCGGGGCGGCCCGTGCGGGCGGCGCCGACGCGCGTCTCGAGGACGCCGACATGCCGTCCCAGGTGCGCGCGGTGCTCGGCTCGTGCGGCTGGTCCCCGCAGCCCCCGGCCGGCTCCGGCGCCGCGCGCGACCGCTGGGAGTCGCTGGCCGCGCTGGTGCGGCTGGCCGAGGAGTTCGGCCGGGCCCGGCCCGGGGCCGCGCTGGCGGATCTGGTCACCGAGCTGGACGAGCGGGCCGGCGCCCAGCACGCGCCGACCGTCGAGGGCGTCACGCTCGCCTCGCTGCACGCGGCCAAGGGCCTGGAGTGGGACGCGGTGTTCCTGGTCGGGGTCTGCGAGGGCACGATGCCGATCACCTACGCGAAGACCGAGGAGCAGATCGAGGAGGAACGCCGGCTGCTCTACGTCGGGGTGACGCGGGCCCGCTCGCATCTGACGCTCTCCTGGGCGCTGTCGCGTTCGCCGGGCGGCCGGGGCGGCCGCCGGCCGTCGCGCTTCCTGACCGGGCTGCGCTCGGGCCCGGCCCGGGGGAGTTCGACCGTGTTCGGGGGCGCGGAGACGCGCGGCGCCGTGGATCGGAGCACGCCGGCGCGCAGGCGGCGCGGTCCGGTGCACTGCCGGGTGTGCGGGCGCGCGTTGTCGGAGGCCGGCGAGATCAAACTCATGCGGTGCGAGGACTGCCCCTCGGAGTTGGACGAGGGCCTCTACGAGCGGCTGCACGAGTGGCGGGCCGGCCAGGCCCGGTCGCTGGGACAGCCCGCGTACTGCGTCTTCACCGACAAGACGCTGCTGGCGATCGCCGAGACGACACCGTCGAGCGACGCGGAGTTGAGCCGGATCGCGGGGGTCGGCGCGCGTAAACTGCGGCGGTACGGAGCGGACGTTCTCGCCCTGTGCGCGGGGGCGGATCCGGTGGCGCCGGAGGCCGTTGAATCCGGAATCGTCGGGTCCGAGGAATCGGCTGGTGAGGATGTTTCGGATTCTCGAGAAAATAGTTTGCGCGGGCCGAGGTAATCCTCATAGCCTGCGTGAGCGCGGTCGCGCCCGTCCCCTTCCGGGAGCGCGGGAGACCGTGATGTACTGAGATGAGTAGGACTCCGCAGGATTTGGCAAGACCTCGCACAACCTTCGCAATACCCCGCTGGTCCCTGTTCCCATAAGCCCACTAGACGCCGAGAGGAGGCGAGTCCCGTGACTACCACTACCGAGATCACCGCAGTGGCTCCGGTCGTAACCACGATTGGTTCCGGTCACACGGCCATTGCCTCCTGCCTGTTCGGCGCCGGGTCGCCGTCCTTCGCCTTCGCCCTGCGCGGCACCGGTGTCTTCACCGACAAGCGCGACCTCGGTGGCGTCAGCGAGCGACCGACCGGGGCACCGGTGGCACAGGCGGCGCAGATCTTCGGATATGCGGCGGCTGCCGACGGTGCCGGACACCGGGAACTCCTGGCGGGCGAAGCCAAGGCAGCAGCGAATCAGCAGCTCAGCAAGATGTGGGCCTTCCGTGGGCTCGAACCCTGGAGAGATCCAGCCTGATACCTCATCAGGTCGGCACCTTCAGGGCCGCGGAACCCGCAAACCGGGATCCGCGGCCCTTCTGTTTGTAGCAACGGACAGGCGAAGGGGCCTCGGAAAACCGACCCGGTACCGACCGACCGACCCGGCTCACCGGCCGGAACGACAGACGAGGACGACAACGCCGTGCACCCCGAGACGCACTCCCCGTCAGTACCGCCTTCCGAAACGACTCGCCCGCCCGCCGCATCCACGGAGGACATCTTGCTGCCCCTCACCGAGCTCGACGACGAGATCGAGCGCCTCGGCACGCCGGTCCCGTGCCGTTCGTACGACCCGGAGGTCTTCTTCGCCGAGACCCCGGCCGACGTCGAGTACGCCAAGTCGCTGTGCCAGACCTGCCCGGTGCGCGAGGCATGCCTCGCCGGGGCCAAGGGCCGCCGTGAGCCGTGGGGCGTCTGGGGCGGCGAGCTGTTCGTCCAGGGGGTCGTGGTGGCCCGGAAGCGGCCGCGTGGCCGTCCCCGCAAGGACGCGGTCGTCGCATGAAACTACGACCGGCCCTCGGCACCATCGACAACCCCACGACAGCTGATCCGCAGAAGCAGGCCCCGATGAACCCGTCCACCTTCGACACCCCCGCCCGTCCCGCCGGCGTCACCCTCGGACGCCAGAACAGGACACGTGAGATGCAACTCATTCCAGAAGCCTTGGCCCGTGCCCATGTGCAAGATCGCCTCTACGAAGCCGAGGCGGAACGCACGGGCCGCAGACTGCTGCGCGCCCGCCGGCTGCAGCGCCGCGCCGAACGCGCCTCACTGCGCGCCCGCCGGGCACTCGCCGTCGCCCTGATGCAGTAACGATCAGATAACGACCATCGCGGGGCCGGTCTCGAACGGGACCGGTCCCGCGGTGCGTTGCGTCCGGATCCGCCCGGCGGGCGGAGGTATCGTCGGCAGGTGGATCAGAAGACGCAGAATCCCGCTTCTGAAGACGGCGAGCCCGTGACCGGGCCGGATCCCGCGGTCTGCGCCCTGTGCGGCGCCACCGAAGAGCGGCTGCCGGTCACCTGGACCTGCTCCGTGGAGGGCGGCGAGCGGCGCTACCTGTGCGACCGGTGCGCCCGCACCCACCTGCGCAGCATCGAAGGGCGCCTCGACACCGCCTGGTGGTAGCCGGCCGCCGCGGGCGGGCAGTCCGGCGCCGGCCGCCGCGCCGCCGCCGGGTCAGTACTCCTCGCCCTCCTCCACCCCGTACTCCGGCTCGTCCTCTTCGGGCTCGGCGAAGCCCGGCAGCCAGTCGAGCAGCTCGTCGCGCAGCCGGACCGTGGCGTCGAGCTGGCACAGCACTCCGATGGTGCTCAGCGTGACCCGGTGGATCAGCAGGTAGGACGGCGGCAGATTCAGCTGCCTGCCGAGCTGGTGGGCGGGGGAGCGCGGGTCGGCGATCCGGGCCGCCTGGGTGCGCATCCAGGCCCGGCCGAAGGTGAACTCCGGCACCCGGGACGGCTCGATGATCGGCAGCAGGTAGTCCAGCACGGCGTCAGGGTCCAGGTTGATCGACGGCTTGACGAAGCCCTCCTGGCGCAGCATCGCGTTGACCGTCTCGGCGTCGCCGTCCAGCGCCAGCCGCAGCGCCACCCCGATCGGCACCGGCAGCCCCTCGGGCAGCCGGTCGACCGTGCCGAAGTCCAGCACCCCGAGCCGCCAGCCCTCGGCCGGCCCGTCGTCGACCAGCAGCCGGAAGTTTCCCGGATGGGGGTCGGCGTGCAGCAGCCCGGTGCGGGCCGGGCCGGCGAACAGGAAGTGCGCGAGCAACTGCCCCGCCCGGTCGCGTTCCGACTTCGTGCCCTTGGCGATCACCTCGGCGAGCGGCACCCCGTCCAGCCACTCGGTCACCAGCACCTGGTCGGCGTCGTGCACCACGTCGGGCACGATGATGTCGGGATCGTCGGCGAACTCGGCCGCGTGGATGTGCTGGGCCTCCGCCTCCAGCGCGTAGTCCAGCTCCTCAGACACCCGGGCCCGCAACTCGCCGATCAGCGGCTTGATGTCCATGCCCGGGATCAGCGGGCCCAGCAGCCTTGCCACCCGGCCGAGTTGGGACAGGTCGGAGAGGAGCGCGGCGCCCGCCCCCGGGTACTGCACCTTGACCGCGACCTGGCGGCCGTCGTGCCACACGCCGCGGTGCACCTGCCCGATCGAGGCCGCGGCGGCCGGCTCCTCGTCGAACTCCTGGAACCAATCCCGCCAGTCGGCGCCCATCCGGTCGGCGAGCACCTTCCGCACGGTGGCGGCGGGCATCGGGGGCGCGGCGTCCTGGAGCTTGGTCAGCGCGGCGCGGTAGGGCCCGGCGACCTCCTCGGGCAGCGCGGCCTCGAAGACGGACATCGCCTGCCCGAACTTCATGGCGCCCCCCTTCAGCTCGCCGAGGACCTTGAACAGCTGGTCCGCGGTCCGCTGCTGGAGCTCGCTGGCCACCACATCGGCCGGCCGTCCCCCGATCCGCTTGCCGAGCCCCAACGTGGCCCGGCCGGCGAAACCGAGGGGCAGTGCGGCCAGCTTCGCGGTACGCGTCACTGCCTTGCGAGGAAGATCCGACATGCGCCCCTCTTTCGTCACTTCCGTCCAACCCGCGCCGGCACGCGGCGGTCACCCGGCCATTGTCGCGCGCGTCCCTCGCGCGGCGGCACCGCATCCGCATGCCGGATGCGGCGGGACCGCGCACACCCGGCCGGCCAGCCCGGTCAGCGAGAACTCGGTCCGCGATCCGACGCCCGGCGCGGCAGGCGCGGCATCCCGCGGACCGGCCGCCCGCCGGTCCAGGAAGGCGAGCGCGTGCGCCGCCGCGAGCCCGGCCACCAGCGTCGCCAGCGCGACGTCGCACGCCACGACATCCGGCTGCCGTCCGGAGCGCAGTTGGGCGAGCAGCCGCGGCCACGCCGGATCCGCCTCGGCCCGCGCGGCCTCCAGGCACCCGGCGCACCCCGACCGGCCCGGCACCACCAGCGGTCCGACCACGCCCGTCGCCTCGACGACGCCCGCGTACAGGTGCGGGATCCCGGCCGCGAGCAGCGGCTCCGCCTCGCGGACGTCCGGCGCGTAGCCGCCCAGCCCGTCGCGCGGCGCCATCACGACGAGAGCGAGCAACTGCTCGGCGCCCGGCGGACGGCCCCGCCCCGGTGGTCGCGGATCGGGCCACACCCGCCGCACCGCACCGCGGGCCGCCGCACCGCGCCGCTCGCCGACCTGCGCCGCGGACACCCCGGCCGGTGCGACGTCGCACGGCTCGACCACTCCGCCGTCCGCCACGTCCACCCGGCCCACGCCGGCCGCCGCCAGCACGGCCGCCACCGCCGCGCCGACCCGCCCCGCGCCGCGCACCTGCACCCGCGCGGTGCGCCGCGCCGCCATCAGCCCGGCCGCCGCACCGGGCTCGCGGTGCACCACGGACAGCGACGCGAGGTCCGGCCGCAGCCGCTCCATCGCTTCCTCGCGCCGCCGCATCACGCCGTCCAGCGCCACGACGCCGTCCGCGTCGTCCAGCACGCCGCCCTCCCGCAGCGAGGCCAGCAGCCGCTCCGCCCGCTCCGGCGGCAGCCCGAGCTCCGCGGCCTCCCGGCGCAGCAGCTCCGGCCCGCGCGTCCCGTCCAGCAGGCGCAGGAAGCGGGTCGACGCCTCGTCAAGCGGCCCCAGCACCACCGCCCGCGCCGGATCCACGCCGAACTGCAGGCTCTCCCGGTCCCGCCAGCTCCTGCGCATGGCGGGCTTCAGCATCGGATGCATGCGCCACCCCGTGATCGTTCTCCCGCCGGGTCCCGTCGACCAGGCGACCCCAGCATCGACCACACGGTCCGGATGGCGCGGAAAGTTATCCACAGGCAGTGGATAAAGTCGGCTTTACATACCGCCCGGCCGCTCCGGCGCTGTTCCGGTGCTGCGCCGACAACTGCTCCGGCGCTGTTCCGGCGTGCTCCGCGTGCCGCTTCGGTGCTGCTCCGCGCGCCTCCCCGGTGGCCGCCGATACCGCCGCGGGCCGCGGCTCGCGACCACCCCTTCCGCCCGTTTCCGGGAAGCGGACCGCGCCCGCCCCACCCGTCCCCACCTCGCGGAAAACCCACCGGCCGCCCGGATCGCACATGCGTCCGCTCCGATCGGGCAAGTTCCGCGACGAGCGAATGGTTGAGCGGGTAACGTCGTGCCGTGTCCGCCGAGCCGCTCTGTGATCCCCGTGTCGCCGTCCCGCGTTCGAGGAGCGGTGCGGTGGAGGTGCGACGAAGTGCGCGCCGCAGACGAACCGTTTCTGCCTACCGCGAGGGCGACCGCACCATCGTGCTGATCCCGGCCAGGATGTCGGCCGCCGAGGAGCAGCGCTGGGTGACGGTGATGCTGGAGAAGCTCGCCGCGCAGGAGAGCAGGCGGACGCTCGGCGACGAGGAGTTGGCGGAGCGGGCGGAGCAGTTGTCGGCGCAGTACTTCGGCGGCCGGGCGCGGCCGTGCAGCGTGCGGTGGGTGACCAACCAGAACTCCCGCTGGGGCTCGTGCACGCCGGCGGAGGGCAGCATCCGGCTGTCGCACCGGTTGCAGGGCATGCCGGAGTACGTCATCGACTACGTGCTCCTGCACGAACTCGCGCACCTTCTCGTGCCGGGCCACGGGCCGGGGTTCTGGAAGCTGCTGGAGGTCTACCCCCGCACGGAGCGCGCCCGCGGCTACCTGGAGGGCGTGGTGGCCGCGAACCGCCTGCCGCACGCCGCCAACGACCGCGAGGCCCCGGACCACGACCGCGCGCGCTCCGCCGAGGGGTGACGCCCGTGGCGTTCCACGCCGAGCGCGCGGCGGTGGTGCGCAGGGCTCGCGCCGCCCCCTCCGTGCCGCCCGCGGAGCGCCTCCTACCTGTGGAGCGGGTCGTCGAGGAGGGCCCGGGCGCGGGCGGTGAGGTGGATGACGGACTGGTCGGAGACGGCGGTGGCGATCTCGTCGTAGTCGAACCAGCGCAGGTCGAGGGACTCGTCGCTCATGGACTCGGTGGCGCCGGGCGGGGCGAGGACGGCGTACTGGACGTCGAGGTGCCAGGCGCACGGCGTCAGGTGCCGGTCGAGGCGGGCCGGCGCGGGGGACAGCAGGGTGAGGCCGGCGATGCCGGACTCCTCGGTGGCCTCGCGCAGCGCCGCGTCGGCGAGCGTGGCGTCGGCCGGCTCGCAGTGGCCGCCGGTCTGGAGCCACTGGCGGATCTTCTTGTGCAGGGTGAGCAGGACCCGGCCGCCGGACGGGTCCACGATGAGGCTGCTGGCGGTGATGTGCCCCGCGCGGCAGGACTTCCACATGCCGTCCGGGTGGGCGGCGAGGTGTTCGAGGTAGGCGAGCCGCAGCCGTTCCTGGTCGGGAAGGCCGGCCGGAGCGGCCCACTCCTTGAGGACGCGGGCCGCGTCGTCGAGCAGGTTCACTTCTCGTCGTCGTCCTTCTCGTCCCGGCCGGGGGCGTCCTCGCCGGACTCCGCGGCGTCGTCGGCGTCGTCGGCGTCGGCATGCGAACCGGGTCCGTCAGACCCGCGCGCCGCGTCGCCGAGCAGCTTGTCGAGCGCGTCGAAGTCGAACTCCTCGCCGTCCGACTCGCGGTGCACGAAGCCGTCCGGGTCGTCGAGGTCGGCGGCGGTGGGCAGCATGTCGGGGTGCGCCCACAGCGCGTCGCGGCCGTCCACCCCGCGGGCGTCGGTGAGCGAGGCCCACAGCCGGGAGGCGTCGCGCAGCCGGCGGGGCCGCAGTTCGAGACCGATCAGGGTGGCGAACGTCTGCTCGGCCGGGCCTCCGCTGGCCCGGCGGCGGCGCAGCGTCTCGCGCAGCGCGCCGGCGGCCGGCAGGTGCGGGGTGGCGGCGGCGTGCACCACCGCGTCGACCCAGCCCTCGACCAGCGCGAGCGCGGTCTCCAGGCGGGCGAGCGCCGCCTTCTGCTGCGGGGTGTCCTCCGGCTGGAACATGCCCTGCTGGAGCGCCTCCTGCAGCGCCTGCGGGTTGGACGGGTCGAGCTGGCCCACCGCGTCCTCCAGCCGGGAGGTGTCCACCGTGATGCCGCGCGCGTAGCCCTCGACGGCGCCGAACAGGTGGGTGCGCAGCCACGGGACGTGGGCGAACAGCCGCTGGTGGGCGGCCTCGCGCAGCGCCAGGTAGAGCCGGACCTGGTCCTGCGGGACGCCGAGCCCGGCGCCGAAGTTCGCGATGTTGACCGGCAGGAGCGCCGCCTTGCCGGCCGGGCCGAGCGGCAGGCCGACGTCGGTGGAGCCGACCACCTCGCCGGCGAGCACGCCGAGCGCCTGGCCGATCTGGGTGCCGAACATGGCGCCGCCCATCGAGCGCATCATGCCCAGCAGCGGGCCCGCCATGGCCTGCATCTCCTCGGGGAGCACGCCGCCCATCGCGTTGCCGACCCGCTCGGCGACCGGATCGACCAGCTCCTTCCAGACCGGGAGGGTCGCCTCGACCCACTCGGCCCGGCTCCAGGCCACCGAGGATCCGGCGCCGGACGGCAGCGAGGTCGTGTCGTCCAGCCACAGGTCGGCCAGCCGCAGCGCCTCCTGCACCGCGGCGCGCTCCCCGGCGCCGACGCTGGAGTCCTTGGAGCCCTCGGCGGTGCCCTGCGCGACGGTCTGCCGGGCGATGTCCTTGGCCATGTCCCAGTTCACCGGGCCGCCCTCGTAGGAGAGCATCTGGCCGAGCTGCTGGAAGGCGGCGCCCAGGTCGTTGGGGTTGAGCGAGCCGAACATCGAGGCCAGCGGGTTGTCGCCGCCCTGGCCGCCCATGCCGCCGAAACCGCCGAAGCCCATCGGGTTGCCCGGCGTGCCGCCGCCGGGCAGGCCCTTGTCAGCGCCCCGGTCGCGCTTCCCGCCCTCGTCACCGCCTCCGTCCTCGGGCTCCTCAGGAGGGACGCCGAATCCAAATGGGGTGTCACTCACGGGCTTCCTCGGCTCTGTGTGGTCGGCTCAATGTGATCGGCTCATGTGTCCGGCTGTTCGCAAGCGTGGCCGCAAGCCTTCTCCTCCAGCCTAGACACCTCTCAGGCAGGATGGGACTCGCGCGCCGAACACCGAGACAGCCGCGCACCGTGTACCGAAACAACAGTGGGAGACACCCGGTGAGTTCCCCGGAACCACACGTTCGCTCTGGGCGGACCAGCCGCGCCGCGGGCCGTCCGGTCGTGGCGATCACCGGCGCTGCCTCCGGCGTCGGCCACCTCCTCGCGCTCCGGCTGGCCGCCTCCGAGGAGGTCAGGAAGGTGGTGGCCATCGACGAGCGCCGGGCCGACGTGCCCGGTGCCCAGTGGCGGGTACTCGACGTGCGCGACCCGGCGATCGCCGAGCGGCTGCGCCCCGACGGCCGCCCGGTCGACGTGGTGGTCCACCTCGGACTCGACCTGGACCTGGAGTCCGACCCGACCGCGCGCACCGCCTACAACGTGCGCGGCACCCAGACCGTGCTGACCGCCGCCGCGGCGGCCGGGGTGCACCGGGTCGTGCTGGTCACCTCCGCGATGGTCTACGGGGCGCTCGCCGACAACGACGTGCCGCTCGCCGAGGACTCGGCGCTGCGGGCCACCGAGGAGGCGACCTGCGTCGGCGACTTCATGGAGATCGAACGCCTCGGCCGCCGCGCGCCGCGCGCCCACCCCGGGCTCAACGTCACCGTGGTGCGGCCGGCCGTGCTGGTCGGCGGCACGGACACCTCGCTGACCCGCTACTTCGAGTCCCCCCGGCTGCTGGTGGTGGCGGGCAGCCGGCCGCGCTGGCAGTTCTGCCACGTCGAGGACCTGGTGTCGGCGCTGGAGTACGCGGCGCTCGGCCGGGCCGAGGGCGAGATGGCGGTCGGCTGCGACGGCTGGCTGGAGCAGGACGAGGTCGAGGAGCTGTCCGGGATACGGCGGATGGAGCTGCCGCAGTCGGTCGCGATGGGCGCCGCGGCCCGGCTGCACCGGCTGGGCCTGACGCCCTCGCCGGCCGGTGACCTGGAGTACACGATGTACCCGTGGGTGGTCAGCGGCAGCCGGCTGCACGAGGCGGGCTGGCGGCCGAAGTGGACCAACGAGGAGGTCCTCGCCGAGCTGCTCAAGGAGGTGGCCGGCCGCCACACGGTCGCCGGCCGCCGGCTCGGCCGCAAGGACGCCACCACGCTCGGCGCGGCCGGCGCCACCGTCGCCCTGGTCGGCACCGCCGCGCTGGTGCGCCGGGCCCGCAAGCGCCGCGGCGGCTGACCGGCTCCGCCCGGGCGGCCGCGTTGGCGGCCGCCGGTGCCGGTACGGCACCATTGCGGCATGGCACCTGGCGACGAAGGACACGACGGGATCACGCTGCTGGCCGTCCGTGACACACCGCTGTCCGTCGACGAGGTGCTCGCCGCGGTGCGCGACGACGCGGCCGGCGGCACGGCGCTGTTCGTCGGCACGGTGCGCGACCACGACAACGGGCCGGGCCCGGTCACCGCGCTGTCGTACTCGGCGCACCCCAGCGCGGAGGCGGAGATGCGGCGGGTCGCGGAGAAGGTGGTCGCCGACCACCCGGTCCGGGCGCTGGCCGCGGTGCACCGGGTGGGCGACCTCGCGGTGGGTGACCTGGCGGTGGTGGTCGCGGTGGCCTGCCCGCACCGCGCGGAGGCGTTCTCGGCGTGCCGCCGGCTGATCGACGACCTCAAGCGCGAGGTGCCGATCTGGAAGCACCAGGAGTTCGCCGACGGGTCGGACGAATGGGTCGGGGCGTAGCCTTTCGGTGGTCCGGCGCGAACCCGTCCCCGCGGGCTGGGGCCCGCGCCCGATCGCGGATCGCGCCGGAGTCCAGTGACGGACGGTACGGTTCCGTATCGTCCCCGCAATACGGCCGGGCGGTGATCGCGTCCGCCGCGGGTTCACCCGTGTTCACCAGTGCGGACGCCCCGGGTTGCGTAACCGGGGACCCGGGCTGAGCGTTGGGGCTGCGGGCGGTTAATGTGCTCATAGGTCCTGCTTCGGTAGTGCATGGTCAGGAGGCCGACGTGGCGGCTTTGTCGTGGTTGCTGATTCCGGTCGGTGGCGCTGTCACCGCTGCCCTGTGGGCCGGCTGGGCCGGCCGCAGCCGCAAACAGGCCGGGGACGTCGACTCGCTCGCCGGATACGAGCGCTTCCGCGAGGCGATGGGCAAGTCGCACTCGGGCGGTCAATAGCCGTGCGGCCCAGCGGGCATGGCCACAGCCGGGTCCCGTAGGGTCGGGGCATGCCACGCCGTACCGCGACTCTGCTCACCTCGACGCTGCTGCTCATAGCACTGCTGTGCGTCGGCGTGCTGCTCCCCGTGCCGTACTCCGAGATGTCGCCGGGGCCCACGGTCAACACCCTGAGCCAGAACGACGGGAAGCCGGTGCTGCAGATCTCCGGCCACCGCACGTACCCGACCAGCGGTCATCTCAACATGACCACGGTCCGGGTCACCGGGTCGGACTACACGATGAACCTCATCGAGGCGGTCTCCGGCTGGCTCTCGCACGACGACAGCGTGGTGCCGCACGACACGCTCTACCCCAAGGGCCAGACCGCGCAGCAGGCGGACCAGGAGAACGCCGAGGAGTTCACCCAGTCCCAGGACAGCGCCAAGGTCGCCGCCCTCAAGGAACTGCACCTGCCGGTGGGCTCCCGCGTCGTGGTCGGCGCGGTGGTCAAGAACAGCCCGGCGCAGGGCAAGCTGCACGCGGGCGACGTGATCAAGGCGGTGGACGGCGGCGCGGTCTCCCAGCCGGCCGATGTGGCGAAGCTGGTCACCAGGCACAAGCCGGGCCAGGACGTGGTCTTCACGGTGATCCCGGCCAAGGGCGGCGCGAGCTCCGGCACCGTGCCCACCGGGACCGCCACCCGGACGGTGACCATCCGCACCGAGAAGGCGAGTGACGGCCGGGCGATCGTCGGCATCCAGGCCGAGGAGGCGCACACCTTCCCGTTCAGGATCAACATTCAGCTCGCCGACGTCGGCGGCCCGAGCGCGGGCATGATGTTCACCCTCGGCCTGATCGACAAGCTCACCCCCGGCGACCTGACCGGCGGGAGGTTCGTGGCCGGCACCGGCACGATCGACGACAACGGGAACGTCGGGCCGATCGGCGGCATCGCGCTGAAGATCATCGCGGCCCGGGACGCCGGCGCCCGCTACTTCCTGACCCCCAAGGACAACTGCTCCGACGCCTCCCAGGACACCCCGGCCGGGCTGCGCCTGGTCAAGGTCGGCAACCTGAACGACGCGCTCGCCGCGCTGGGCGACATCCGCTCCGGCCGGACGGCCGACCTGCCCCGCTGCCCGGCGGCAGGCTGACCGTCCAAGACACGCCCTACGCCTCGGCCTCCTCGAAGGTGGCCCGCAGCGCCTCGGCGAGCCCCGGCACCAGCTCGGAGCCGGTGAGGACCTCCGCCGGGGTGTCCTTGTCCCGCATGCGCAGCGCCGAGTCGCGGGCCCCGTCGCGCAGCACGCCGACGGTCATCCGCACCTCGCGGCGCTCCGGGTGGGCGGCGACCCAGGCGGCCAGCGCCGCCTCGTCGAGGTCCTCCGGGATGGCCTGCTCGGCGCTGGGCGGCAGCATCAGCCGCTCCACGGTCAGGGCGCAGCCGGCCACCACGTCGGGCCAGGCGATCGTCGCCAGGAACTCGTCGAGCGGCGCGTCGGCCGGGATCTCGTCCTGCTCGACCGGGGTCAGCGCCCCGGCGTCGGTGCCGTCTTCGAGGCCGAGCTGCTCGCTCAGCGACGGTTCCTGCGCGCGCAGCCGCTCGGTGTCGACCAGCGCGAACAGGCGGGCGGGCTGGTCCCAGCCGAGACCGGCCGCGTACTCGTCGATCTCCAGTACGGCACGGGTCAGGGGGGTGGCGGCGACGGGGACGTCGCCGGCGGGAGTGTTGGACATGGGACCATCCTGCCCTTCCGATGACCCGGGACGGGAACCGACCAAAGCGTGAGTAAGTTGCATGGGTGGCCGTCCACCCCGGGACGGCCACGGAAGCGATGCGAAATGCGCCGATCCGCGCCGAACAGGAGGGCGCGGGAGGCGGTCGCGTCGCCGTTGTGACGACGCGACTTGGTTGAGGTGCGCACCGTGGCTTTCCAGATGCCGGCCCGAGGTGACGGGCCGCGCGGCCGCCGCGGCTACGCGGCCCGCTCCTCGGCCCGCGCCCGCGCGCTGTTCCTGACGCTCGCCGTGCTGGTGATGCTCGGCATGGCCTTCGTGATGTTCTCCGGCTTCTGGACGGACTGGCTGTGGTTCCGCTCGGTGCACTACTCGTCGGTCTTCAGCACCACGCTGCGCACCCGGCTGGCGCTGTTCGCCGTCTTCGGGCTGATCATGTCGGTCTCCGTCGGTGTGAACATCTACCTGGCGCACCGGCTGCGGCCGCCGCTGAGCGCGATGTCGCCCGAGCAGCAGGGCCTGGACCGCTACCGGATGGGCATCGCGCCGTTCCGCAAGTGGGTGCTGCTGGCGGTCTGCGTGCTCATGGGGCTGGTCTCCGGGGCGTCGGCGTCCAACCAGTGGCAGACCTGGCTCGCCTACGCCAACGCGGTCCCGTTCGGCACCCGTGATCCGCAGTTCAAGCTGGACGTCGGCTTCTACACCTTCGACCTGCCCTGGTACCGCTTCCTGTTGAGCTTCGGCTTCGCGACCGTGGTGCTGTGCCTGGCCGCCTCCGCGCTGGTGCACTACCTGTACGGCGGGCTGCGGGTGACCAGCCCGGGGGCGCGGGCCACCTCGGCGGCGACCGGGCACCTGTCGGTGCTGCTCGGCCTGTTCGTCTCGCTCAAGGCGGTCGCCTACTGGCTGGACCGCTACGGGCTCGCCGTCAAGTCCAGCGACTTCAAGGCCGCCTCCGGCTGGACCGGGCTGCGGTACGTGGACGCCAACGCCTACCTGCCGGCCAAGACGATCCTGTTCTGCATCGCGATCATCTGCGCCCTGCTGTTCTTCGCCACGCTGTGGCGGCGCACCTGGAGCCTGCCGATGCTCGGGTTCGGGCTGATGGTGCTCTCCGCGATCCTGATCGGCGGGCTGTATCCGGTGATCGTGCAGAAGTTCCAGGTCCAGCCGAACGAGGCGGTCAAGGAGGCGCCGTACATCCAGCGGAACATCGACGCCACCCGGACCGCGTACGGCATCGCGAACACCCAGGTGACCGACTACTCCGGCACCAGCACGGCCTCCGACGCCACGCTGCGCTCCGACGTCACGAACGCGGCCGGCATCCGGCTGCTCGACCCCAACGTCGTCTCGCCGACCTTCCAGCAGCTGCAGCAGATACGCGGCTACTACTCCTTCGCCTCGCCGCTGGCCGTCGACCGCTACCCGATCGACGGCAAGGAGCAGGACACCGTGGTGGGGGTGCGCGAGCTGAACGAGGCCGGCATCCCGCAGAACAACTGGATCAACGACCACTTCAAGTACACCCACGGCTACGGGATCGTGGCGGCGAACGGCACCACCACCACGTCCACCGGCTCGCCCTCCTTCACCGAGCAGGACCTGCCGCCGACCGGGCAGCTGGGCGCCTACCAGCCGCGGATCTACTACGGCGAGCAGACCACGCAGTACTCGATCGTCGGCGGCCCCACCAAGGAGATCGACTACTCGTCCGACAGCGGCGAGAAGAGCTACCGCTACACCGGCGACAGCGGCGTCTCGCTGGACGACCCGATAACCCGGGCCGCCTACGCGGTGCAGTTCGGCGAGCCGCAGATCCTCTACTCCGGCGCGATCGGCAAGGGGTCGAAGATCCTCTACGACCGCACGCCCAAGAAGCGGGTGGAGGCGGTGGCGCCCTGGCTGACCATCGACGGCGACCCCTACCCGGCCGTGGTGGACGGCCACATCGACTGGATCGTGGACGGCTACACCACCAGCGACAGCTATCCGTACTCCTCGCGCACCACGCTGGGCGACACCACCAGCGACTCGCTCACCGCCGGCGGCCGCTCGGTGATAGCCCGGCAGGACCAGGTCAACTACATCCGCAACTCCGTCAAGGCGACGGTCGACGCGTACACCGGAAAGGTGACGCTCTACCAGTGGGACACCAAGGACCCGGTGCTCAGGACCTGGATGAAGGCGTTCCCGCACACCGTGCTGCCGAAGAAGGACATCCCCGCGCAGCTGACCGCCCATCTGCGCTACCCGCAGGACCTGTTCAAGGTGCAGCGGCAGCTGCTGACCCGCTACCACGTCACCGACGCCTCGACCTTCTACAGCGGCAGCGAGGCGTGGCAGGTGCCGGCCGACCCGACCAAGCAGGGCGGCGGCGCGGTCCCGCCGTACTACCTGAGCCTGACGATGCCGGGCCAGCGCCGGCAGGCGTTCTCGCTGACCACCACGCTCACCCCCAACCGGCGCGACAACCTCGGCGCCTTCATGGCCGTCGACGCCGACGCCACCTCGCCGGACTACGGCACCATCAGACTCCTGCAACTGCCCACCAGCGGCACGGTCTCCGGCCCGCAGCAGGTGCAGAGCCGGTTCAACTCCGACACCGACGTCGCCAACAAGCTCAACATCCTCAAGCGCGGCGACTCCGAGATCGAGTACGGCAACCTGCTGACCCTCCCGCTCGACGGCGGCCTGCTGTACGTCGAACCGGTCTACGTGCGCGGTGCCGGCACCGACTACCCGCTGCTGAAGGACGTGCTCGTCACCTACGGGGACCGCACCGCCTTCGAGTCGACGCTGCCCAAGGCGCTCGACGTGGTCTTCGGCACCTCCGCGCCCGGCGCCCCGCCGACCGCGTCCGGCGGCGGTGGCGGCGGCGCCGTCAACCCGACGGTGCGCCAGGCCCTTTCGGATGCCCAGCAGGCGTTCGACGCCGGGCAGCAGGCCCTCAAGAAGGGTGACTGGAGCGCGTACGGCAAGGACCAGCAGCGGCTCCAGGCCGACCTGGAGCGGGCGCAGGACGCAGAGGGCCCGGCGAAGGCGCGGTCGGGCGGAGCCGGAAAACCCTGATCAGAGCCGTCCCCGCGGCGTGGTACGGTTGCCACACAACGACGCGGGGTGGAGCAGCTCGGTAGCTCGCTGGGCTCATAACCCAGAGGTCGCAGGTTCAAATCCTGTCCCCGCTACGAGAAGCAGAAGACCCGGAATCCGTTCGCGGACTCCGGGTCTTCTGCCGTGTTCGTGGGTAGATGGCAACCGTCGTGGTTCGCTGTCGTTGTGTCGGGAAGTCGACAAAACGCTGTAGAGACCTCGTGACTGCGATATACCAGATGTACGCCGGTTGCGGGTGGTGCGACGATGGATCCCATGGGGGATGGTGCAACTCTGCTTGAAGCTCGTCCGCCTGAGCGGGAGATGAGCGGCACGACCGAGCCGGAAGGGACTTCCGAGGCCGCGGTCGTGCTCGACGACGACATCCTGACCGCCCGTGAGCAGGCCGAACTCGAAGCGCGCTACCGCCGCGCCGCCGACAACGGCGACGTCGCGGCCCAGAGCATGGTCGGCACGCTGCTGCTGCGCCGCGGCGAACTCGACGCCGCCGAGGGCTACCTGCGGGCCGCCACCGCGGCCGGTGAGCGGGCCGCCGCCAACAACCTCGGCGTGCTGCTGCACGAGCGCGGCCAGGCGCAGGAGGCGGCCGCCTGGTGGCGGATCGCCGCGGTGGCCGGCAGCGCCGCCGCCGCCCACGCGCTCGGCCGCCACCACCGCGAGCACGGCGACGAGCCGGCCGCGGAGTACTGGCTGCGGCAGGCGGCCGGCTCCGGACACGTGCTGGGCGCCTACGCGCTCGCCAACCTGCTGGAGCACCGCCGCGACCCGGACGCCGACCACTGGTACCGCGCCGCGGCCGAGCACGGGCACCGCGAGGCCGCCTACCGGGTCGCGGTGCGCTGCGCCGAGGGCGGCCGGGACGCCGAGGCCGAGCAGTGGCACCGGCAGGCCGCCGCCCGCGGCCACCGCAACGCCGCGCGGGAGTTGGCCGGCCTGCTGGAGGAGCGCGGCGAGCTGAAGGAGGCCGGCCGCTGGTACCTGACCGCCGCCCGCGACGGCGACGCCCGGGCCGCCTGTGCGCTCGGCTTCCTGCTGCGCGACGAGGGCGACATCGACGGCGCCGCCCAGTGGTGGCGGCGCGGCGCGGAGAACGGCGACGGCCAGGCGGCCAACGCCCTCGGCGCGCTGCACGCGCAGAACGGCGAGACGCAGACCGCCGAGCGCTGGTACCGGGCCGCCCTGGAGGCCGGCGACGACAACGGCGCCTACAACCTCGGCCTGCTGTGCGCCGCGCGCGGCCGCACCGCCCAGGCCGAGCAGTGGTACCGCCGGGCCGCCTACGCCGGCCACCGGGAGGCCGCCAACGCGCTCGCCGTCCTGCTGCTGCAGCACGACGACCCGGCGGGCGCCGAGCCGTGGTTCTCCAAGGCCGCCGAGGCCGGCAGCGTGGACGCCGCCTTCAACCTCGGCATCCTGTGCGCCGGCCGCGACGAGCACCGGGCGGCGCTCGGCTGGTACCGGCGGGCCGCCTCCGCCGGGCACACCGAGGCGGCGCTGCAGGTCGCCATCGCCCTGCAGCGCGAGGGCGACACGCTCGGCGCCGAGACCCATCTGCGCCGCGCGGCCGGCGGCGGCAGCGCGGAGGCCGCGTTCCGGCTCGGCACCCTGCTCGACCAGAAGTCGCAGGAGTGCGAGGAGTGGTACGAGCGGGCCGCCCGGCTCGGCCACCGCAGGGCGCAGGTGCGGCTCGGCATGCGCGCCGCCGCCCGCGGCGACTCGGTGGACGCCGCGCGCTGGTACCGGCTGGCCGCCGAGGCCGGCAGCAGCAACGGCGCGTTCAACCTCGGGCTGCTGCTGGCCCGGGAGGGCAGCGAGCCGGAGGCGGCCGTGTGGTGGCGGCGGGCCGCCGAGGCCGGCCACGGGCGCGCGTCGCTGCGGCTCGCGGTGATCGCGGCCCGGCGCGGCGCGCTCGACGACGCCCGCCACTGGTGCGACCGCGCGGTGGAGTGCGGCCCGGCCGAGGTGGCCAAGCGGGCGGCCCGCCTCGCCGACGTGCTGCGGCAGGAGCTGACCGCGTGACCGGCCGCGGGCAACGGATTTGCCGTGCGGTGATCGCGTCGTTTACAGTGAGGGCACAACGACGCGGGGTGGAGCAGCTCGGTAGCTCGCTGGGCTCATAACCCAGAGGTCGCAGGTTCAAATCCTGTCCCCGCTACCAGTTGAGAAGGCCCGGAACCGATGGTTCCGGGCCTTCTTGCTTGCCCGGTTCCGAAGCCCGTCCCCGCAACTGCCCGGCCGCGCCGGGCGGTCAGCTCTCCGGGTGGCCGCCGACGCCCTTGGCCGCCTGCTCCAGCAGGCTCTGCGCGGCGCCGGTGAAGTACGGGCTGTAGGAGATGGCGTCCTCGTGCGGGGAGCCGTCCGGCGGGCCGCCGCCGTTGACGCCGCCGATCAGCCCGACCAGCGCCCCGGTGCGCTCGCCGCGGCCCAGCAGGATCCACGGACTGCCCGAGACCCCGGCCGTGTAGCCGCCGCAGTGCATCTCGCGGTACGCGGTGTGCTCGGCCGAGCGGTAGGTCTCCAGCGTGCAGGTCAGCTGCCGGCCCGCGGAGTCGGCGTCCGGATAGCCGGTGGTGGTGACGTCGTGCAGGGTGAACGGTGCGTTCACCCGAAGGGTGTTGGCGCCGACCGCGTCCTCGATGCGCCGGCCGTCCGGCCGGGCGACGCGCAGGAACGCGTAGTCGAAGCGGGTGTCGTGCGGCCCGGTGTACCGCGGGTCCACCCAGACCCGGTCCACCCGCCAGGAGCCGTAGCCGCCGGTGGTCCCGGTCGCGCCGGGCACCACGGTGGCCGCGTTGTGGTAGCCGCCGCCGTACACGCAGTGCGCGGCGGTCATCACCAGGTCGCCGCCGGGGGAGTGCACCACGCTGCCGGTGCAGAACGGCCGCCCGCCGGAGTCGATCAGCCGCACCACGGCCGGATAGGCGCCGGCGGCGGTCAGGAAGGTGCCGTGCCGGTCCCAGTCCGGCGGGGCGGTGGGGTCCGCCTGCGGTCCGCTGTGCGCCGCGCGGTGCCGCTCGGCCAGCGCGAGGACCTGCGGGGCGAACGGGACCAGGCAGCCGATCGCCGCGGCGGCGAGCGCCGCGAGCACGACGGTCCGTGTTCGCCTCCGACCGCTGTGCCGCACTCCGTGCCCTTCCGCCGGCTCCTACCGCCCGCCGAACGGGACGTCTCAACCACCGCGGCGTCAACAATACGGCCCAGGCGGGGGCCCCGAATCAGCCTTCAGTAGAGGAGGGGTAAGGCGTGGGCAAAGCCGGGCGAATGCGCTTCGCCTCTTCGGGACCCTGAGTGATCCTGGAACAGGTGGCAGGAGAGGCGGCGAAGGCGCATTGCTGGGCAGAAGGCAGGTGCGATCGGTGCTCGGGCGCCGGGGGCAGGTCCTTCCGGCGGCCGACAGCGCCCGCTGGCGCCCGCTGTGCGAGGCGGCGGTGGCCGGCCGCGCGGCCGCGGCCGAGGTGCTGCTCGACGAGTTGCGGGCCGCCGCGGAGCACGGCACCGCCCAGGACCGTGCGATCGCGCTGAACGAACTGCTGTACGCCGCGCCCCGGTTGTGGCCGGTTCTGGACCGTGCGTCCCGCGCCGGACCCGCCCGGCCGCGGCTGCCGCGGGCCGCCGCCCCGGCACCGGTGCGCTCCGACGACGCCGATCCGCTGGCGCTGGTGCTCGCCTCCTTCGACCCCGACGGCCGGGTCAGGCAGGCCGCCGTCGAGCGGCTGGCCCTGCGCGCCGGGGGACCCGCGGTCACCGCGCTGGCGCTGCGCACCGACGACTGGGTGGCCGCGGTCCGCGAACCGGCGCTGGCCGCGCTGCTCGCCCGCCTCGCGCCCGACGAGGCCACCGCGGCGGTGCGGATACTGGCCAGGCTGGCCGGCCGCAGCCGGGCGGGCCGGGTGCTGGAGCGCTACCGCGAGGCGCTGCGCGCGCCGGAGCGGCGGCGTACCGTCCGCAGGCTGGCCGCCGAGCCCGATCGGCAGGTACGCCGCTTCGGGGTGGAACTCGCCCTGGAACTGGGCGAGTACGTGCGCGGCGACCTGGCGCGCACCGCGCTGCACGACCGCGACCAGGTGTGCCGGCGGCTGTGCGCCCAGCGGTTGCTCGACCTCGACCCCGACCAGGCGGGCCGGCTGATGTGGGCCAGGTTCGCCGGGGTGCGGGAGCTGGCGGTCGCCGCGCTGCCGGACGACGTGCCGGCCGCGCGGCTGGTGGCGCCGCTCGCGGACCGCTCGCGGCTGGTGCGGGCCCAGGCGCGGTGGAAGCTGTACAAGCGCGGCGAGCCGCCGGCCGACGTCTACCGCCGCCAGCTGCGCCGCTGCGGGCGCTCGACCCAGCCCCGGCTGGTGGCCGGCCTGGCGGCCGGGCTCGGCGAGTGCGGTGACGCCTCCGACCTGCCGATGCTCACCGTGCTGGCCGAGGACCCCAGTTGGGCGCCGGTGACCAGGCGGGCCGCGGTGCGCGCGCTGGGCCGGCTGGCCGCCCGGGCGGCGCCGCGGCCGGCGGCCGGTGAGACCGAGCGGGCGCTGGGCCGGCTGGTGGGCGACGACGCGCCGAGCGTGGCCCGCGAGGCGCTGGACGCGCTGGCGGCCACCGGGCACGCCTCGGCCCGGCTGCTCGGTGAGGCGGTGGGCCGGCCGGAACCGCAGGTGTGGCGGGCGGCGTTGCGCGGGGCGCGCACCCTGGAGTACTTCGACCGGCTGGAGTTGGCGCTGCGCGCCGCGGGCGATCCGCGTCCCGAGGTGACCGAGCGGGCCGCGTCCGCGGTCGGCGAGTGGCAGCGGCTGCGGTGGCCGGGCGGCCCGGTGGACGGCGACCAACTGCGGCGGCTGACCGGGCTGTTGCGCGGCGCCGGACTGCCCGAGCGGCGGCGGGCCGAACTGCACGTGGCGCTGCGCGCCGCGGGCCGGGCCCGCTGACGCCCGGCGCCGGGGTCAGGCGGCGGCGGAGCAGTCCGGGCAGAGGCCGCGGTAGGTGACCTCGACGTCGGCGACGCGGAAGCCGAATCGTTCCGTCGCCGGCAGGTCGGCCAGCGGGTCGCCGACCGGGTGGACGTCCCGGATCACGCCGCAGCGCGAGCAGACCAGGTGCTGGTGCGGCTGGTGCGCGTTCGGGTCGTAGCGCTTGGCGCGGCCGTCGGTGGCCACTTCGAGGACCTCGCCGAGCGAGACCATCTCGCCGAGGGTGTTGTAGACGGTGGCGCGGGAGATCTCCGGGAGCCGTCCGGTGGCTCGGGCGTGGACCTCGTCGGCGGTGAGGTGGACGTGGTCCCCGTCGAGCACCTCGGCGACCACCCGGCGCTGCGCGGTCAGCCGCCAGCCGTGTCCGCGGAGTCGTTCCAGCAGGTCACTCATGTCCACCAGCGTAACAGCGGGCGGTCCGGCCACCGACTCGGTACGAGAATAACTTTGTTCTTGACTTAGACAAAGTCCATAGTAGGATCGTCCTTGGCTCGGTAGGTGGTGGGAAGCCGCGATACAGGCCCTTCGCGGCCGGCCCGCCGGTGCCGTAACGCCGAAGAGGCCGGACGCCACAGGGCTCCGGCCTCTTCGGGCCGTCCGGGCTCCCCGGGAGGGGAGCCGGCGCGGATCAGACCATGGCGGCCTGCGCCGGGGTGGCGGTGCGGCGGGCCCGGGTCCAGCAGCTGATGATGTCGCGGACCGACACCACGCCCACCGGCTCCTCGCGCTCCAGCACGACCAGGTGCCGGAAGCCGCCGTGCACCATGGCGTCGGCGGCCTCCTCCAGCGTCCACTGCGGCGCGGCGAACACCACGTCGGTGGTGGTGTGCGCGCCGGCCGGCTCGCGGCCCGGGTCCAGCCCGCGGCCGACCGCGTTCAGCACGTCCCGTTCGGTCAGTATCCCCAGGCCCAGATCCGGATCGAGCACCACCGCGGAGCCGATCCGCCGGACCGACATCAGCTCGGCCGCCTGCCGGAGGGTGTGGGCCGGGCCGATGATCAGGATCCTCGTGCTCATCGCTTCTCGCACCAGCATATGAACCCCTTGAGAGTGCTGTGCACACCATGGAATCACAAGCGCACAAGCTTGCGGAATCTCATATTCACATGCGTACAAGTCGGGCACAAGGGGGCGGGCGAGGCGGGTTGTGGGCGCGCGCTGGCCGAAAACCGCCCCCGGCCAGGGGACGGCGGCGGGCCGCCGGGCTCAGCGGCCCGGGTTGAGGTACCGCAGCAGGTGCTCGTGGAGCAGCCCGTTGGAGGCCGCCGCGTTGGCGCCGTACGGGCCCGGGGCGCCGGTCAGGTCGGTGAAGCGGCCGCCGGCCTCCCGGACCACCACCGACGGCGCGGCCATGTCCCACACGCTCAGGTCCGGCTCGGCGCAGAAGTCCACCGAGCCCTCCGCGACCATCATGTACGACCAGAAATCGCCGTACGCCCGGGTGCGCCAGCAGGCCCTGGTCAGGTCGAGGAACCGGTCGAGCAGGCCGAGCTTCTCCCAGTACTCCAGCGAGGAGTAGGAGAACGAGGCGTCGGAGAGCCGGTCCACCCCGGAGACCCGCAGCCTGGTCGCGGAGGTGAGCGAGCGGCCGGTGTAGGCGCCGCCGCCCTTGGATGCCCACCAGCGGCGGCCGATCGCCGGCGCCGAGACCAGCCCGACCACCCCGTCGTCGCCCTCCGGCCCGCCCTCGCCGCGCACCGACAGGGCGATCAGGGTGGCCCAGACCGGCACGCCGCGCACGTAGTTCTTGGTGCCGTCGATCGGGTCGATCAGCCAGCGCCGGGCGCCGCCGCCCTCGCTGCCGAACTCCTCGCCCAGCACCGCGTCCCGCGGCCGGGCCCGGGAGAGCTGACGGCGGATCAACTCCTCGGCGGCCTTGTCGGCCTCGCTGACCGGGGTCATGTCCGGCTTGGTCTCGACCTTGAGGTCGAGCGCCTTGAACCGTTCCATCGTCACGGAGTCGGCGGCGTCGGCCAGGATGTGGGCAAGGCGCAGGTCGTCGGAGAACTCGGTCATGTGCGAACAGTAGCGAGCGCCGTCCGCCCCGGCCACGCGGCATGCGGGGGCCGGGCCGCCCGGCGGCGATCACTTCGGCCGGCCGACTTCCCGTGACGCGCGGGCGGTTCGGTCACAGCGGGAGCTTGAAGCCGACGTGGGTGGCGTGGAAGCCGAGCCGCTCGTAGAAGCGGTGCGCGTCCTGGCGGCTGGTGTCGGAGGTCAACTGCACGAGGGCGCAGCCGTGTTCGCGGGCCTGCTCCACGCACCACCCGATCAGCCGGGAGCCGAGGCCGGTGCCGCGGGCCGCGGCGCCGATCCGCACCGCCTCGATCTGCGCGCGGACCGCGCCCCGGCGCGACAGGCCGGGCAGATACGTCAGCTGGGCGGTGCCGATGACCTGCCCGGCGCGCTCCGCCACCACCAGCCGCTGCTGGGGATCGGCGTCGATCGCGGCGAACGCGGCGAGGTAGGGCGCCGGGTCGGCCGGCGTCTCCCGGGCCGCGCCGAGGGGATCGTCGGCCAGCAGCGCCACGATGTCGGCCACGTCGTGCTCGGTGGCCCGGCGGATGGTGATCTCCTCGGTGTCCGTCTCGCTCATGGCGCCCATCCCATCACGAGCCGCCCGGTGCGATCAGCCCATTTCCTGCCCGGACGCCTCCACCGGTGCCGGCGCCGGTGGGGGCACAGGCACCGCCAGCGGCAGCGGCAGCGGCAGGCCGGGCAGGCCGTCGAGGCTGGTGGCGACGTGGTCCTTCTTGGCGCAGTACTCCGAGAACGACGCGTGCGTCTCGCGGGAGAACCGCTGGGTGTGCAGGGTGCGTTCCGCCCGGTGCTCCATCAGCGGCACCGCGAAGCCGCACGCGTCCGACACCCGGCGGGCGGTGACCACCACGACCGCGCGCAGGTCGGTGCGGTCGCGGAAGTCGGCGCCGAAGCGGGCCAGCAGCGCGGGCCAGCGCGGGTCGTCGCGGAAGACCGCCTCGCCCGTGCCGTGCACCCGCAGCACCTTCGGCGGGCCCTCGAACGCGCACCACATCAGGGTGATCCGGCCGTTCTCCCGCAGGTGGGCGATGGTCTCGGCGCCGCTGCCGCCCAGGTCGAGGTAGGCCAGCGTCCGTTCGTCCAGCACCGCGAAGGAGCCGTCCAGCCCCTTGGGCGAGACGTTGACGTGGCCGTCGGGCGCCAGCGGCGCGGTCGCGGTGAAGAAGACGTGCTGCGCCTCGATGAACGCCCGCAGCTCGGCGTCGATCAACTCGTAGGTGCGTCCCATGCCGCCATTCTCGACCCGGCCGGGGCGGCGTGCCGGGGTTTTTCCCCGCGCCCTCAGTGCTCGGCGCCGGACAGCGGCAGGCCGACGATGCCGGCGATCACCAGGCAGATGGAGACGACCTTGAGCACGTTGGCCGCGTCGCCGAGGAAGACCATGCCGTACACCGCGGTGCCGGTCGCGCCGATCCCGGTCCACACCGCGTAGGCCGGGCCCACGTCGAGCTTGCGCAGCGAGAGCGTGAGCAGCCCGAAGCTGCCGAGCGCGAAGGCGCAGAACGCGATCGTCGGCCATATCCGGGTGAACCCGTGCGAGAGCTTCAGGCAGACCGCGAAGCCGGTCTCCAGCAGTCCGGCGACAATGACCAGCAGCCACGCCATGAGTACGCCTCCCGAGTGGAGTCCGGCCGTCCCGTGTGATCTGTCGTCCACTGTCGAAGAGGATCATCACACAGGCGCCGTCGCCGCGGGGGGAAACCCGCTCGATCAGTCGCCCTCGCGCCGCTCGCGGGAGGCCAGCAGCCGCCGCAGCGAGTACAGCCGGGCCGGTTCCGCGTGCCCGGCCGCCACCCAGGCGTCCAGCGCGCAGTCCGGCTCGTCGTGGCTGCAGGCCCGCGGGCACTCCTCGGTGCCGGGCTCCAGGTCGGGGAAGGCCCGGATCACCCGGGAGGGATCCACGTGGTGCAGCCCGAAGGAGCGCACGCCCGGGGTGTCGACCACCCAGCCGCCCGGCTCGCCGGGCAGCGGGAGCGCCAGCGCCGAGGTCGTGGTGTGCCGGCCGCGCCCGGTCACCGCGTTGACGTGCCCGGTCGCCCGGACGTGTGCCGGGACGAGCGCGTTGACCAGGGTGGTCTTGCCGACGCCGCTGTGGCCCACGCACGCGGTGATCCGCCCGGCCAGCCGCGCGCGGACCTCCTCCAGCGCGTCGCCGGTGAACTCCTCGCGGCTGGTGACCACATAGCCGACGCCCAGCGGCGCGTACGTCTCCAGCAGCGGCCCGGCGGGCGCCAGGTCCGCCTTGGTCAGCACCAGCAGCGGCTCCAGCCCGGCGTCGAACGCGGCCACCAGGCAGCGGTCGATCAGCCGGGGCCGCGGCTCGGGGTCGGCCAGCGCGGTGACGATCGCCAACTGGTCGGCGTTGGCCACCACCACCCGCTCGTACGGATCGGTGTCGTCGGCCGTCCTGCGCAGCACCGAAGTGCGCTCCCGCACCCGCACGATCCTGGCCAAGGTGTCCTTCGCCCCCGACAGGTCGCCGACGATGTCCACCTGGTCGCCGACCGCGATGCCCTTGCGGCCCAGCTCGCGGGCCTTCATCGCGGTCACCGTGCGGTCCGCCACCAGGCAGGTGACCCGGCCGCGGTCCACGGTGAGCACGAAGCCCTCCGAGGCGTCCTCGTGCTTGGGCCGGATCCGGGTGCGCGGCCGGCTCCCCTGGCGTCCGGGCCGTACCCGCACGTCCTCCTCGTCCGCGTCCTTGCCGTAGCGCCGCATGCCGGGGGCTCAGGCTCCCCGGCCGGCGGGGACCCGCCCGGCCAGCATCCCGGACCACAGCCCGGGGAAGTCCGGCAGCGTCTTGCCGGTGGTGGCGACGTTCTCCACCTCGACGCCGGCCACCGCCAGGCCCAGCACCGCGGCGGCGGTGGCCAGCCGGTGGTCGTCGTAGGTGTGGAAGACCCCGCCGGCCAGCGGGCGCGGCCGGATGCGCAGGCCGTCCGGCGTCTCGGCCACGTCGCCGCCCAGCGCGTTCAACTCGGCGGCCAGCGCGGCCAGCCGGTCGGTCTCGTGCAGCCGCAGGTGGGCGATCCCGCGCAGTTCGGACGGCGAGTCGGCGAGCGCGGCCACCGCGGCGATCACCGGGCTCAGCTCGCCCACCTCGTGCAGATCGGCGTCGATGCCGTGGACGCGGCCGGACCCGGTGAGCGTCAGCCCGCGCTCGTCGAGCCGGCAACCGCCGCCCATCCGGGTGAAGATCTCCCGCAGCGCGTCGCCCGGCTGCGTGGTGTGCTCCGGCCAGTCGGCGATCGTCACCCGGCCGCCGGTGACCAGCGCGGCGGCCAGGAACGGCGCGGCGTTGGACAGGTCGGGCTCCACGGTCAGGTCCCGGCCCAGCAGCGCGCTCGGCGCGACCCGCCACACGTCGGCGGGACCGCCGCCCTCCGGCGAGTCCACCTGGGCGCCGGCCGCGCGCAGCATGTCCACCGTCATCCGGATGTGCGGCAGCGACGGCAGGGTGCGGCCGGTGTGCCGGACCTCGACACCCTGGTTGAAGCGCGGCGCGGACAGCAGCAGCGCGCTGATGAACTGCGAGGACGCCGACGCGTCCACCTCGACCGGGCCGCCGGCCAGCGAACCGCCGCCGTGCACGGTCAGCGGCAGCGCGCCGCGGCCGTCGTCGTCGATCCGGGCGCCGAGCACGCGCAGCGCGTCGATGACCCCGTGCAGCGGGCGTTCGTGGCTGCGCGGGTCGCCGTCGAACCGGACCTCGCCGTCGGCCAGCGCGGCGACCGGCGGCAGGAAGCGCATCACCGTGCCGGCGTTGCCCACGTCCACCGTGACCGGTCCGTGCAGGCCGGCCGGGATGACCCGCCAGGAGTCGCTGCCGCCCTCCTGCTCGATGCCCACCCCGAGCGCCCGCAGCGCGTCGGCCATCAGCAGGGTGTCGCGACTGCGCAGCGGGCGGCGCAGCCAACCGGGCTCCGAGGCCAGCGCGGCGAGGATCAGCGCGCGGTTGGTGACCGACTTGGACCCGGGCACGACGACGGTCGCGTCGACGGCGCCGGACGCGGTCGGCGCGGGCCAGTGGGCAGCGGCCACGGAGTTCTGGGTCATGGAAGGTGAGTCTAGTGTGATCGCCGTGCCGTGACCGGTGCCGATCACCGCTCCAGCAGCAGCCGTCCGCCGAACAGCAGCGCGCACAGCGCCACCGCGTAGAAGACGAGCAGCCACACCGCCGCCGGGACGCGGGTCAGCCGGGCGAGTTGGTCGGCGTCCGAGTCGCGCGCCCCGCCGTGCCGCCGCTTGCGCTGCAGTTCGTGGACCGGCCGCACCCCGCCCACCAGCAGGAACCAGACCACCAGGTAGCCGAACGCGGCCTGCGTCCTGGCCCCGGTGAGCCAGGAGACCAGGAAGAACGCGCCGCCGGCCACCAGCACCGTCAGCACCCCGTAGGCGTTCCGGATCATCAGCAGCATCGCCAGCAGCAGCGCCACCGCGCCCCACAGCAGCGCCGTGATGTGGCCGGCCGACAGCAGCCACGCGCCGCCGAGCCCGATCAGCGACGGCGCGGTGTAGCCGGCGGCGGCCGTCAACACCATGCCGGGCCCGTGCGGCTTGCCGCGCGAGACCGTCAGCCCCGAGGTGTCGGAGTGCAGGCGTATGCCCTGCAGCCGGCGGCCGCTCAGCAGCGCCACCAGGCCGTGGCCGCCCTCGTGCGCGATGGTCACCGCGTTGCGCGTGACGTGCCAGACGCCGAAGGGCAGCACGCCGGCCAGCGCCACGACGCCGGCCAGCACCACCAGCAGCACCGGCGGCGCGGGCTGCGTGCCGATCACTCGGTCCCATACATCCGTGATGCTCTTGATATCCATTCTTCCCCTGCAACGCCCGACGCCCGGTTCCGGTGCCACGAGGCACCGTGGCATGGCAGTGTGGCATCCATGTGTGGGCGTTACTCAGCGAGCCGTCGGCCCGAGGATCTGGCCGGGGTGTTCGACGTGGCGAAGTGGGATCCGACCGAGGCGATCGACCCGGACTGGAACGTGGCGCCCACCAAGAGCGTCTACGCCGTGCTCGACCGCCCGGACAAGCAGTCCGGGTCGCCCGAGCCGGTGCGCCAACTGCGCGTGCTGCGCTGGGGGTTGGTGCCGTCGTGGGCCAAGAACCCGCAGGGCGGCGCCAAGATGATCAACGCCCGCGCCGAGACCGTGCACGAGAAGCCCAGTTACCGCCGGCCGTTCGTCGCCCGGCGCTGCCTGCTGCCCGCCGACGGCTACTTCGAGTGGGTCACCGGCGGCGACGAGCGCCGGCTGGAGGAGGAGGGCCGCCGCAAGCGCCCGCGCAAGCAGCCGTACTTCGTCACCCCGGCCGACGGTTCGGTGATGGCGATGGCCGGGCTCTACGAGTTCTGGCGGGACCGCACGCTGCCCGACGACCACCCGCAGGCGTGGTGGGCGACCTGCACGGTGATCACCACCGAGGCGGAGACCACCCCGCTCGCCGAACCCGCCCTGCTCGACGGCGAGGGACCGCGCTCGCTGTCCGACATCCACCCGCGCATGCCGCTGATGCTCACCCCGGACCGCTGGGACGCCTGGCTCGACCCGGCCCGCACCGACCCGGACGACCTGCGCGAACTGCTCACCCCGCCGCCGGCCGGGCTGATGCGGGCCTACCCGGTCGCCACCGCGGTCAGCGACGTCCGCAACAACAGCGCCGACCTGCTGGAACCGCTGCCCGCGCCCGAAGAGGAGACCTTGTTCTGAACGTCTCGAACGCCCCGGACGATCGGCAGACCCACCCGACCCCGGCCGGCGAGGCCCGGATCGGCTGGTACCGGGCCGCCGAGCCGCGCGGCGTGCTCGCCCTCGGCCACGGCGCTGGCGGCGGGATCGAGGCGCGCGACCTGGCGGCGCTGGCCGCCGCGCTGCCGGCCCGCGGGGTGAGCGTCGCGCTGGTCGAGCAGCCCTGGCGGGTGGCCGGCCGCAAGGTGGCGCCCGCCCCGAAGACGCTGGACGCCGCCTGGCGCGCGCTGTGGCCGGTGCTCGCCGGCTCCGGCCTGCCGGTGGTGGCCGGCGGGCGCAGCGCGGGCGCCCGGGTCGCCTGCCGCACCGCCGGGGAGCTGTCGGCGGCCGGCGTGCTCGCGCTGGCGTTCCCGCTGCACCCGCCGGGCCGCCCCGAGAAGTCCCGCGCCGACGAGCTGGCCGCGGCGGCCGCCCACTGCCCGGTGCTGGTGGTGCAGGGCGGCCGTGACCCCTTCGGGCGCCCGGACGAGTTCCCGGCGGCCCACCCGCCGGTCGAGATCCCGCACGGCGACCACGGTTTCGCCGTCCCGAAGTCGGCGGACCTGACGCAGGACGACGCCCTGTCCCGGCTGACGGGGGCGGCGGCCGGGTGGCTGGAGCGGCTGCTGGGGGAATGAGGCGGGCCCGCCGGGTGTTGTGCGGTACGTCGTTCCCCACCGCATCCCGAGGAAGGCAGCGCATGGGCTCTCTGGCGTGCCACTCCCGCCGTCCGACAACGAATCTGCCCTGGTCATCCTGGGCGGGCTCACCGGGCACGGCGCTGTCCACCGGCCGGGCCCGATCCGGCGTCCGACGGCCGGCCGGGATATTCTCCGAAACGGGCGAAGCCGCGACGAAGGCCGCCACGCTGACGGAGGAGGTGGGTCCGGTCACCGGGACCGACAACGGGACGACGGGCGATGAGCCGCGCCCTGCGGAGACCCAGGCCGAGCGCAGCGCGCGCTTCGAGCGCGACGCGCTGACCTACCTCGACCAGATGTACTCGGCCGCGCTGCGGATGACGCGCAACCCGGCCGACGCCGAGGACCTCGTGCAGGAGATGTACGCGAAGGCGTACGCGTCCTTCCACCAGTTCCGCGAGGGCACCAACCTCAAGGCGTGGCTGTACCGCATCCTCACCAACACCTTCATCAACTCCTACCGCAAGAAGCAGCGCGAGCCGCAGCGCAGCGGTACCGAGGAGATCGAGGACTGGCAGCTCGCGCGCGCCGAGTCGCACATGTCCACCGGCCTGCGGTCCGCCGAGTCGCAGGCGCTCGACCACCTGCCCGACTCCGACGTGAAGACCGCCCTGCAGACCATTCCCGAGGAATTCCGCATCGCGGTCTATCTGGCGGATGTCGAGGGGTTCGCTTACAAGGAGATCGCCGACATCATGGGGACACCCATCGGTACGGTGATGTCCCGGTTGCACCGCGGGCGCAGGCAGTTGCGCGGCCTGCTGGAGGACTACGCGCGCGAGCGCGGGCTGGTTCCGGCCGGCGCGGGCGGCCCCGCCCCCGCCGAGCGCGGGGACGGGTCGGGCGATCGGAAGGGCTCTGACACATGAGCTGCGGAAACCCGCACGAGACGGACTGCTCCGAGGTGCTCGACCACCTCTACGAGTACCTGGACCGTGAGATGTCGGACGGGGACTGCGCCAAGTTCGAGGAGCACTTCGGCGAGTGCAATCCGTGCCTGGAGAAGTACGGCCTGGAGCAGGCCGTCAAGAAGCTGGTCAAACGCTGCTGCGGCCACGACGACGTCCCCGGCGACCTGCGCTCCAAGGTGCTCACCCGGATCGAGATGATCCGGGCCGGCGAGGTGCCGCCCGCCTCCGGCGAGGCCGGTCCGGCCGGTGATTCCGCCGGGACCCGGGCGGAGTCCGCCTAGGGCCGGCCGCTGCGCACCGCACGAATTTTCGGTGCGCAACCACCCGGTAAGGGGCGAACCGGTCGGTAATGAGCGGGCCCCGCTCGTGTCGTGGTTGGATGCGGCTACCGGGCAGGGTTGGCGCCCGCGCCGGATGGCAAGGAGGAGGGAAGGGGTTCTTCGACATCCGGGCGGAAATGGCTGCCGATCTGTGGCAGGTTGTCGCTCGGCATGACGCGTCGGGACCCCGGCAGCGCGCAAACCAACCGGCAGCAGGCGGGAATCGTGAGGATCTTCGGCAGAGTGCGGCACCGGCCCTCCGCCACGTGGCGGCAGGCGACCGACCGTGCCTTCACGCTGATCGACGACGGGCGCTACGAGGACGCGGGCGCGTTGCTGATCCGCGCCGCCGACCTGGAGCCCTGGCTGCCCGAGTCCTGGTACAACCTGGCGCTGCTGCACAAGTTCCGGCACGACTGGGAGCAGGCCAGGGCCGCCGGTCTGCGCGCCGTCGCCCTGCTCGACCGGCACGGCGGCGCTCCCGACTGGTGGAACGTCGGCATCGCCGCCACCGCCCTGCAGGACTGGCCGCTGGCCCGCCGCGCCTGGCAGGCGTACGGGCTGCGGACACCCGCCGTGCCCTCCACCGGCGCCTGTGACGCCCCGCTCAGCATGGCGCTGGGCAGCGCGGCGGTGCGGCTGTCGCCGGAGGGCGAGGCCGAGGTGGTCTGGGGCCGCCGGCTCGACCCGGCCCGCATCGAGGTGCTGAGCATCCCGCTGCCGTCCTCCGGGCGCCGCTGGGGCGAGGTCGTGCTGCACGACGGCGTCCCGCACGGCGAGCGGGTCGCGGTCGACGGCGGCGCGTTCCCGGTCTTCGACGAGATCGAGCTGTGGGCGCCCTCCCCGGTGCCCACCTGGCTGGTGCTGCTGGAGGCGGCGGCCGAGTCGGACCGCGACGCGCTGGAGCGGCTGGCCGCCGACGCGGGATACGCAGCGGAGGACTGGTCGTCCTCGGTGCGGCTGCTGTGCCGCACCTGCTCGGAGAGCCGGATGCCCACCGACGACGGCTCCCACGACTCCCGGGACCCGCACGACCACGGCGAGCCCGGCCACCCCGGCCACCTCTCGCACCGCAGCGCGGGCTCGCTGTGGATGCCGGAGCGCGAGTGCGGCATCGCCGCGCCGTCCGGCCTGGTGCGCGGCCTGCTGGAGAGCTGGGTCGCCGACAGCCCGGACACCCGCGCCTGGCGCGATCTCGAAGAGGTCTGCTGACCGCCTGCCGGGGGCCGTACCCTGGACGGGCACATCAGTGGCGTCCAGGAAGGTGTACCGCAGACCATGACGCAGCAGGACCAGACGCTTCCGGCGCAGCGGCCGGAAATCGTCGACGACTCGGCGGACGCCGAAGCCCGTGAGGCGGCGCACCGCGAGCGCGGGACGGTACGTCCCATCACCGTCGTCGGCAACCCGGTGCTGCACAAGCCGTGCGCCACGGTGACCGAGTTCGACGAGTCGCTCGCCACCCTGATCGACGACATGTTCGCCAGCCAGCGGGCCGCCTCAGGCGTCGGCCTGGCCGCGAACCAGGTCGGCGTCCCGTTGCGGGTCTTCGTCTACGACTGCCCCGATGACGACGACGTCCGCCACGTGGGCCACGTCGTCAACCCGGTGCTGGAGGAACTCCCCGCCGGGCGCAGGGAGTTGGACGACTCCAACGAGGGCTGCCTGTCGGTGCCCGGCGCCTACATGGAGCTCGCCCGGCCCAACCGCGCCGTGGTGCGCGGCCAGGACCTGCACGGCAACGACATCGCGGTGGAGGGCACCGGGTACTTCGCACGCTGCCTGCAGCACGAGACCGACCACCTCAACGGGTACCTCTACATCGACCGGCTCTCCCGGCGCGAGCGCAAGGACGTCCTCAAGCAGATGGCCGAGGGCACCCCGAACTACGAGACGGTCCCCAACGAGTGAACTCCCGCCGGGCGGCGGTGACCCGGCCGGTCGCCGCCGCCCCGGCGCGCAGCTCAGTGGTTCTCGCGCAGGAACGCCATCAGCGCGCGGTTGACCTCCTCCGCGTGGGTCCAGCCGATGTTGTGCGGTCCGCCGGAGACCTCGACCATCCGCACGTCCTTCAGCAGCGACGGCAGCCGCCGGCCGGTGGCGTCGATCGGCAGGATGCGGTCCTGGTCGCCCTGCACCACCAGCGTCGGCACGTCGTTCTCCCGCAGGTCGGCCCGGAAGTCGGTCAACCAGGCCGGCACGCACGCCAGGGTGGCGATCGCCGACGCGCGGGCCCCCACGGTCCACTGCGCGCGCAGCGCCTCGTCGCCGATCCGGGAGCCGCCCAGCTCGTCCACGTTGTTGAAGTCGTCGAGGAACGTCTTCAGGAAGGCGAACCGGTCGCGCCGGATCGCCTCCTCCAACTGCGCGAACACCCCGTGCGGCACGCCGTCCGGGTTGTCGTCCGTCTTGAGCAGGAACGGCGGGATCGGCCCCAGCAGTCCGGCGCACCGCACCCGGTCCGAGCCGTACCGGCCCAGGTACCGGGTCACCTCGCCGGTGCCCATCGAGAAGCCGATCAGTGCCATCCGCCGCAGGTCCAGCTTCTCCACCAGCGCGTGCAGGTCGGCCGCGAAGGTGTCGTAGTCGTATCCGCCGGACGGCTGCGACGACTGCCCGAACCCCCGCCGGTCGTAGGTGATCACCCGGTAGCCGTCCTTGAGCAGCACCGGCACCTGGCGCTCCCAGGAGTGCCCGTCCAGCGGGAAGCCGTGGATGAGCACCACCGGATCCCCGGAACCCAGGTCCTCGTAGTGCAACATGACGTCGGTCGAGTTCTCCCTACCGACAGTGACGAAGGCCATACCCGTCTCCCATCCGTCGCCGGGCCCACCTCCCATGCGAAACCCCCGTCCGGGTGATCGCATCTCGGACGGGGGTTTCGGGACGGCGGCGGTCAGAAGTCGTCGTCGAAGGAGACCGAGCCCTCCACCGCGCTCTGGTAGGCGGAGGCGCGGCGTTCGAAGAAGTTGGTCAGCTCCTGGACGTTCTGCAGCTCCATGAAGGAGAACGGGTTCTCGGAGTGGTAGCGGGCCGGCAGGCCGAGCCGGACCAGGCGCTGGTCGGCGACGGCCTCCAGGTAGGCGCGCATCGAGTCGGTGTTCATCCCCGGCAGCCCGTCGCCGCACAGGTCGCGGGCGAACAGCAGCTCCGCCTCGACGGCCTCCTCCAGCATCGCGGTGACCTGCTTGCCCAACTCCTCGTCGAACAGCTCCGGCTCCTCGCGCCGCACGGTGTCGACCACCTGGAAGGCGAAGTCCATGTGCATCGACTCGTCGCGGAAGACCCAGTTGGTGCCGGTGGCCAGCCCGTGCAGCAGGCCGCGCGAGCGGAACCAGTAGACGTAGGCGAACGCGCCGTAGAAGAACAGCCCCTCGATGCACGCGGCGAAGCAGATCAGGTTGAGCAGGAAGCGCCGCCGGTCGGCCCGCGACTCCAGCCGCGTGACGTCCTCCACCGAGTCCATCCAGCGGAAGCAGAACTGCGCCTTCTCCCGGATCGACGCGATGTTCTCCACCGCGGCGAACGCGGCCGTGCGGTCGTCCGGATCGGGCAGGTAGGTGTCGAGCAGCGTCAGGTAGAACTGCACGTGCACGGCTTCCTCGAACAGCTGGCGGGACAGGTAGAGCCGCGCCTCGGGGGAGTTGATGTGCTTGTAGAGGGTGAGCACCAGGTTGTTGGAGACGATCGAGTCGCCGGTGGCGAAGAACGCGACCAGCCGGCCGATCAGATGGCGCTCGGCGGCCGACAGCCTGGCGAGGTCGGCCACGTCGGAGTGCAGGTCGACCTCCTCCACCGTCCAGGTGTTCCTGATCGCGTTGCGGTAGTGCTCGTAGAAGTCCGGGTAGCGCATCGGGCGCAGCGTCAGCTCGAAGCCGGGGTCGAGCAGGTTCTTGGCGCGGTCGGTCGTCACTGGCATGCCTCGCAGGTCTCGGGGTTCTCCAGGGAGCAGGCGACCGCGTCCTCGGCGGACGGCTGCGCGGGCAGCGGGACCGCGGCGGCGGCGCCGGAGGCGGCACGGGCGATCCGGGTGGCCGGCCGGGAGCGCAGGTAGTACGTGGTCTTCAGGCCCTGGCGCCAGGCGTAGGCGTACATCGAGCTGAGCTTGCCGATGGTCGGCGCGGCCATGAACAGGTTGAGCGACTGGCCCTGGTCGAGGTAGGCGGCCCGTTCGGCGGCCATGTCGATCAGCGCGCGCTGCGGCAGCTCCCAGGCGGTGCGGTAGAGCGCGCGGACCTCGGCCGGGATCCAGTGCAGCTCCTGCACCGAGCCGTTGGACTCGCGCAGCGCATCCCGGGTCTGCCGGTCCCAGATCCCCAGCCGCTTGAGGTCGGCCACCAGGTAGGAGTTGACCTGGAGGAACTCCCCGCTCAGCGTCTCGCGCTTGAAGAGGTTGGAGACCTGCGGCTCGATGCACTCGTAGGCGCCGGCGATCGAGGCGATCGTGGCGGTCGGCGCGATCGCCAGCAGCAGCGCGTTGCGCATGCCGGTGGCCGCGATCCTGGCCCGCAGCGCGCTCCAGCGCTCGCTCCAGCGCGGCGTGACCGGGTAGTGGTCCGGGTGCAGCACGCCGCGCGCGGTCCTGGTGGACTCCCAGGCGGGCAGCGGGCCGTGCCGTTCCGCCAGGTCGCAGGAGGTCTCGTAGGCCGTCAGCATGATCCGCTCGGCGAGCGCGGTGGACAGCGTCCGCGCCTCGGCGGAGTCGAACGGCAGCCGCAGCCGGAACAGGACGTCCTGCAGCCCCATCACGCCCAGACCCACCGGCCGCCAGCGGGAGTTGGAGGCGGCGGCCTGCTCGATCGGGTAGAAGTTGACGTCCACCACCCGGTCGAGGAAGGTCACCGCGGTGCGCACGGTGGCGTCCAGCCGCTGCCAGTCGATCGCGTCGAGCGGCGCGCCGCCGGCCGCCGGGCCGTCGACCAGGTGGGCGGCGAGGTTGACCGAGCCGAGGTTGCACACCGCCGTCTCGCCGTCGTCGGTGACCTCCAGGATCTCGGTGCACAGGTTGGAGGAGTGCACGGTCCGGCCGGGCTCGGCGGTCTGGTTGGCGGTGCGGTTGGCGGCGTCCTTGAACGTCATCCAGCCGTTGCCGGTCTGGGCGAGGGTGCGCATCATGCGGGCGTACAAGGTGCGGGCGGGCACGGTCTTGACGGCGAGCCCGGCGTCCTCGGCGGCCCGGTAGGCGGCCTCGAAACCGGTGCCCCACAGGTCGACCAGTTCGGGCACGTCGGCGGGGGAGAAGAGCGACCAGGGCTCGTCCGCCTCGACCCGGCGCATGAACTCGTCCGGGATCCAGTGCGCGAGGTTGAGGTTGTGGGTGCGGCGGGCCTCCTCGCCGGTGTTGTCCCGCAGCTCCAGGAACTCCTCCACGTCGGCGTGCCAGGTCTCCAGGTAGACGCAGGCCGCGCCCTTGCGCCGGCCGCCCTGGTTGACCGCGGCCACCGAGGAGTCGAGGGTGCGCAGGAACGGCACGATGCCGTTGGAGTGGCCGTTGGTGCCGCGGATCAGCGAACCGCGCGAGCGGATGCGGGAGAAGGACAGCCCGATGCCGCCGGCGTGCTTGGACAGCCGGGCGACCTGGTGGTAGCGCTGGTAGATCGAGTCCAGCTCGTCCTGCGGCGAGTCCAGCAGGTAGCAGGCCGACATCTGGGCGTGCCGGGTGCCGGAGTTGAACAGGGTGGGCGAGCTGGGCAGGTAGTCCAGCCGGCTCATCAGCCCGTAGAGCGCGGCGACCTCGTCCACCGCCGCCGCCGAGTCGTCCGCGGCCAGCCCGCAGCCCACCCGGAGCATGAAGTGCTGCGGGGTCTCGACGACCTGGCGGGTCGTGGGGTGCCGCAGCAGGTAGCGGCTGTGCAGGGTGCGCAGCCCGAAGTAGCCGAGGCGGTCGTCGGCGCCGGGGTCGATCAGCGCGTCGAGCCGGTCGGCGTGCCGGGCGGCGAACGCGGCGGTGCGGTCGTCGATCAGGCCCTCGCGGTGGCCGGCCGCGATCGACTCGGTGAAGGAGCGCACGCCCTGGGAGGCGGCCTCCTCGCGGATCGCCAGGGTCAGCAGCCGGGCCGCCAGCCTGCTGTACTGCGGGTCCTCGGCGATCAGTCCGGCCGCCGCCTCGGTGGCCAGCTCCCGCAACTCCGCCGTGTCCGAGCCCGCGTTCCGGCCGCGCAACGCGGCCGCGGCGACCCGTCCGGGGTCGGTGTCGGGCAGATCGGCGGTCAACTCCGTCAGGATGCGCAGCAGCGCGGTGCCGGGCAGGTCGCCGGCGGGTCCGCCGGGTCCGTTCGGCGCGGTGGCTTCTGAGACGGGGTCTGCGGGAGCGATGGTCACTACGGTTTCCCTCTCCTCGTGCGCGGGGCTACGGGGGCCGCCGGACCCGTGGGGGAGGGGTCGCCGCGAGGGCGTGCGGGCAGGCCGCATCGCGTCCGCGGGTCCTCTCCGCGGACGGGTGCGGCGTGGACGACTGGGCGTCGGCAGGCCCGGATTCGCACCGGTGTTCCCCTGCGGCGACAGCACGACGAGCATACATCTAGTGGCCTGTTCGGATGGCACCCCTAGATGTTGTGTTGCGGGCGTGTTGCCGGCCCGGAAAAGCAGGCTAGGATCCCGTCGTGAGGTCCACCGTGAACACCCACAGCGTCAGGTCCGGCACCGGCTCCCAGTCCCGCTCCGGGACGCGCTGGAAACCCAGCCGCCCGTAGAGCCGGTGAGCGGTCGTCATGGCCGGCTGGCTGCATATGACCACCCGGCGCAGGCCCAGCCCGCGCGCCCGCTCCAGGCACGCGCGCACCAGCGCCTCGGCCACCCCGCGCCCCCGGGCCGCCGGTGCGACCGCCAGCATCCGGAACTCGCCCTCGTCCGGCCCGGCCAGCTCCGCGTAGCGCGTGCCGGGCGCGGCGAACGTCACCGCGCCGAGCACGGTGTCCTCCGCCACCTCGGCGGCCACCAGCACCTCGGCGTGCTCCGCGCGGTCGGCCGCGTCCCGCAGCCTGGCCAGGTACGGATCGCCCGCCCCGCCCGCCAGCAGCCCGTCGTCCAGGTACGCGGCGGCGGTCAGCTCTCCGACGGCGGCCAACTCGCCGGCCCTGGCCGCCCTGATCGTGATGTCCATGGCCGCAGTCTGCACCAGGGGTCGGACAACCCGCCCCGGCGGGAAGGCGGCGGGCCGCCCTCCGGAATGGAGGACGGCCCGCGGTGGCGCTGCGCGCGCGCTCACGCCTCGGCGGCCACCGGCGTCCCGGCGGGCGCGTCCGGGCCTTCGCCGGACTCCGCGGTGTAGTCCGCGGCGACCGTCTCGTCCACGCCCTCGGGCGCCTTGACGGCCTTGAGCACCACGGTGAGCAGCACGGCGAGGACCAGGTTGATCACGAACGCGGTCACGCCGATGTAGCCGAGCCTGCCGATGCCGGGGATCAGCTTGGCGGAGCCGGCGAAGTGCGCCTGCGCCGGGCTGGCCACCGTCCAGGCGGCCCAGGTCCCGTAGACCATGCCGGCCAGCCAGCCGGTCAGCAGGGCCCAGCGGTGGAACCAGCGGGTGAACAGGCCGGAGAAGAGCGCCGGGAAGGTCTGGAGTATCCAGATGCCTCCCAGCAGTTGGAAGTTGATCGCCACGGTCTTGTCCATGGTCAGCACGAAGACCAGCGCGCCGACCTTGACCACCAGCGACACCAGCTTGGAGACCCGGGTCTCCTGCTCGGGCGTGGCGTCCGGCTTGAGGAAGTCCTTGTAGATGTTGCGGGTGAACAGGTTGGCCGCCGCGATGGACATGATGGCGGCCGGCACCAGCGCGCCGATGCCGATCGCGGCGAACGCGACGCCCGCGAACCAGGACGGGAAGACGTTCGAGAACAGCTGCGGGATCGCCAGCTGCCCGTTGAAGTTCGGCACGTTCTTCCCCACGCCGTCGGCGATCGCCATGAAGCCGAGCAGCGCCAGCAGGCCGAGCATCAGCGAGTACAGCGGCAGCAGCGCGGTGTTGCGCCGCACCACGGTGCGGCTGCGGCCGGCCAGCGTGGCGGTGACCGAGTGCGGGTACATGAACAGCGCGAGCGCCGAGCCGAGGGCCAGCGTGCCGTAGGCCCACTGGTTCGGGGCGCTGGTGACCAGCTCGCCGCGCGGCTTGTGGGTCGCCGGGTTGACGGTGGCGTACGCCTGTCCCGCCTGGTGGAAGATGTGGTCGAAACCGCCGAGCCGGATCGGGATGTAGATGATCGCCACCGCGATGACCAGGTAGATCAGCGCGTCCTTGACGAAGGCGATCAGCGCCGGCGCCCGCAGCCCCGAGGTGTAGGTGTACGCGGCCAGCACGGCGAACGCGATCAGCAGCGGCAGGTCCTTGGCGAACCAGCCCGACGACGCGCCGCCGCCCACGCCCATCACGTCCAGCACCGCCTGGATGCCGACGAGTTGCAGCGCGATGTACGGCATGGTGGCCAGGATCCCGGTGACCGCGACCGCCAGCGACAGCCCCTTGGAGCCGTAGCGGCCGCGCACGAAGTCCGAGGGCGTGACGTAGCCGTGCCGGCGCGAGACCGACCAGAGCCTGGGCAGGAAGCAGAAGGCCAGCGGGTAGACCAGGATCGTGTACGGCACGGCGAAGAAGCCGGAGGCGCCGGCCGCGTAGATCGCCGCGGGGACCGCCACGAAGGTGTAGGCGGTGTACAGGTCGCCGCCGAGCAGGAACCAGGTCACCCAGGTGCCGAAACTCCGGCCGCCGAGGCCCCATTCGTCCAGGTGCAGCGGGTTGTCCGAGCGCCGCCAGCGCGCCGCGAGGAAGCCCAGGACCGTCACGACGAGGAAGAAGAAGACGAAGACGCCGAGCGCCACGCCGTTGATGTGGTGTGTCACGCCGCGTCCTCCCTCGCCCCGCCGGCCGCGCCGCCCGCGGTGTGCCGCCGGGCCCGTTCCTCACGCCGGATCAGCAGGTAGGCGAGCGAGGTCAGCGCGGTCGACCCCAGCACCCAGGCGAGTTGGTACCAGTAGAAGAACGGAATGCCGATGAATGCCGGAGTGGTCCTGGAGTAGGAATTCACCCAAAGCATCGCGACGAATGGGACTATCAGACATATGCCTGCGATCACCCGCGATGGTGTGATCAAAGGACCGACGGCTGGCGGTGGTTGGGACATGGCGACTCCCCGAAACGGTGGCGTTCCAACGGGTAATGCGCGGGCAATGCGAGGCGCACCCGCACGGGGGTCACTACCCGTTTCGAGGTGATGCAGGACACGTTTCCGGCGTCAAGGACGCTGAAGTCTGGCCACGAACTTATAACGGTCGCCGCGGTAGACCGAGCGCACCCATTCCACCGGCTCGCCGGTGGTGTCCACCGAATGGCGGGACAGCAGCAGCATCGGCAGGCCCACGTCGGTGCCGAGCAGGCCGGCCTCGCGCGGGGTGGCCAGCGAGGTCTCGATGGTCTCCTCGGCCTCGGCCGGCCGCACGTCGTAGACCTCGGCCAGCGCGGTGTAGAGCGAGGTGTGCTTGGCGAGGTTGCGGCGCAGCGCGGGGAAGCGCTTGGCGGACAGGTGGGTGGTCTCGATCGCCATCGGCTCGCCGTTGGCCAGCCGCAGCCGCTCGATCCGCAGCACCCGGCCGCCGGCCCTGATGTCCAGCAGCCCGGCGAGCCGGTCGTCGGCCGTGACGTAGCCGATGTCCAGCAGCTGGGAGGTGGGCTCCAGGCCCTGGGCGCGCATGTCCTCGGTGTAGGAGGTCAGTTGCAGCGCCTGGGCGACCTTGGGCTTGGCCACGAAGGTGCCCTTGCCCTGGATGCGCTCCAGCCGGCCTTCGACCACCAGCTCCTGCAGGGCCTGGCGGACCGTGGTGCGCGAGGTGTCGAACTCGGCGGCCAGGGTGCGTTCCGGGGGTACCGGGGTGCCGGGCGGCATGGTCTGGGTGATGTCGAGCAGATGGCGCTTGAGCCGGTAGTACTTGGGCACGCGGGCGGTGCGGGTACCGGGTGCGCCCCCGGTGCCCGGGTCAGCGGCCGGCGTACCGGCGCTGGCGTGGCTCTGCATGGGACTTGCTCCCGACTCCCTCTCGGCTGCCGTCACCGGCTCCTCCGTCCAGATTCGCGGGTCACATCGTGACACGCCGCTCTCGCTCCGGTGCACACCAGTGGTCCACCTGATCAGGTGTCGGTCGGGTAACGGACTCGACAGCCGTCTTATACACCCTTGACACCCCTATAGGTCTAGGCCAAGCTCCCGTGTACTGGTCTAAACCATTAGAGGCCAGGGGGTTCCGGGCAGTCATCGGAGGGTGAGATGTTGGTCAAGGGCAGAGCGGCGATCGCGGTGTTGGGCGCCGCGGCGATGGCGGTGTCGGTGGCCGGGTGCGGTTCCAGCAGCGCCTCCAGCAGCAGCGCGAACAAGTCGCTGACCGTGTGGTTCATGAGCGGTTCCAACCCTCCCGGCTGGACCAAGGACATCACCGCCGCCTTCAAGAAGGCGCACCCCGGCGTCAAACTGAGCATCAAGATCCAGAACTGGGACGGCATCCAGCAGAAGCTGACCACCGCGCTGTCCGAGAGCGCCCCGCCGGACGTCTTCGAGGTCGGCAACACCCAGACCCCGTACTACGCGGCCACCGGCGGCCTGATGGACCTCACCAGCGAGAAGGCGTCGCTCGGCGGGTCGAGTTGGGCGCCGTCGATGAACTCCTCCGCGGTCTACCAGGGCAAGCAGTTCGCGGCGCCGTGGTACTTCGCCGACCGGGTCGTGGTCTACAACAAGAAGATATGGGCGGACGCCGGCATCACCTCGGTCCCCACCACCCAGGCCGAACTCTTCAAGGACCTGGGCACCATCCGGTCGCACGGCACCCAGGACGCCCTCTACCTGCCCGGCCAGGACTGGTACGCCTTCGACGGCTTCCTGCTCAACGCCGGCGCCGGGCTGGTCAAGAAGGACGGCAAGAAGTACACCGCCGACCTCAACACCCCGCAGGCCGCCGCCGCCATCGACCTGTACAAGAAGCTCAACTCCTACGGCACCGCGCCCAAGGACAAGGACGAGGCCACCCCCCAGCAGTCCGACGTGTTCGCCAAGGGCGACGTCGGCGCCTTCCTCGGCCTGAGCTGGGAGGCGAACGGCGCCATCGCCAAGAACCCCAAGCTGAAGAACGACATCGGCTACTTCCCGTTCCCGGGCACCACGGCCAACAAGCCGGCCAGCGTCTTCATCGGCGGCTCCAACCTGGCCATCTCGCAGAACAGCAAGAACCCGGCGCTCGCCAAGGCGTTCCTGAAGCTGGCGATGTCGGACAGGTTCGAGGGGGAGATGGCCAAGGAGGCCGGCATCATCCCGAACAAGATGTCCCTCGACGACAACCTGGCCGGCAACGCCTACGGCACCGCCGCCGCCACCGCCGCGGAGAACGGCGGCACCACGCCGCTCATCCCGGCCTGGGGCGAGGTGGAGAACGCGCCCAACCCGATCACCACCTTGTTCATGACCCCGGTGCTGCAGGGCCAGAACCCGGCCGCCGCCGCGGCGAAGGCGGACAGCGCGATCGACCAGCGGCTCAACCAGCAGCAGTGACGCACCCGGCGGGGCGGCGCTGACCCAGGCCGCCCCGCCGCCGTGCGCCCGCCGCCGCACCGCCGCCGAGCACCGCACCGCCGACGTACCCGAACCGCGCCGCCCAGCGGGAGGAAGAGCAAGGCATGGCCGCGCAATCCACCTCGACGCGTTCGCGTCCCCACCGCGGGGAGAGCCCGCCCGACCCGCCCGCCGTCACCGCACGGCGCCGCGGCCCGGGCAACCTCTCCCGCAGCGTCCCCTACCTGCTGATCCTGCCCGCGCTGCTGGCCACCGCGGTGCTGCTGGCGTATCCGCTGGTGCGCAACCTGATCATCTCCTTCCAGGACCTCGGTCCGTTCCAGCTGATCCAGCACACCACCCAGTGGGACGGCTTCCGCAACTACACCGAGCAGCTGACCAGTTCGCAGTTCTGGGACACCACGGGCCGCTCGCTGGTGTTCACCGCGGCCAACGTCGTGCTGATCATGGTGTTCGGCGCGCTGGTCGGACTGCTGCTCAACCGGCTCGGCAAGCGGATGCGGCTGATGCTCTCGCTCGGCCTGGTGCTGGCCTGGGCGATGCCGGTGGTGGCCGGCACCACGGTCTACCAGTGGCTCTTCGACACCCAGTACGGCGTCGTCAACTGGGCGCTGGCCAAGCTCGGCTGGCACGGCATGGCCGGCTACGACTGGTTCTCCGGGCAGCTGTCCACCTTCGCGGTCATCACCTTGATGATCGTCTGGCAGTCGGTGCCGTTCGTCGCGATCAACCTCTACGCCGGCCTGACCACCGTCTCCGCAGAACTGTTCGAGGCCGCCCGGATGGACGGCGCCGGACCGTGGCGCACCTTCCGATCGGTGACCTTCCCGATCCTCAAACCGTTCTTCCTGAGTACGACCTTCCTGGAGATCATCTGGGTCTTCAAGGCCTTCACCCAGGTCTACGCCCTCAACGGCGGCGGCCCGGAGGGGCTGACCGAGACGCTGCCGGTCTACGCGTTCGTCGAAGGCGTCGGCAACCAGCACTACGGGGCGGGCGCGGCGATCTCCACGCTCACCATCGTGATCCTGCTGGTGCTGATGTCGTACTACTTCCGGATCATTCTGAAGCAGGAGGACGACCTGTGAGGCGATCACTCCTCGGCCGCGCGTGGCCCAACGCGCTGGCCGTCCTGCTGTTCCTCTTCTTCGTCTTCCCGGTCTACTGGATGGCGACGACCGCGTTCAAGCCCGACCTGGACATCATCAGCACCACCCCGGTCTTCATCCCGTTCCACGCCACGCTGGCGCACTTCGCCAAGGCGGCGCACGCGGCCGGCTTCTGGGGCCTGGTGCGCAACAGCTTCACCGCCACGCTCGGCGCCGTGCTGCTGTCGCTGCTGATCGCGCTGCTGGCGTCCTTCGCGGTGGCCCGGATGCGCTTTCGGGGGCGCAAGGCGTTCATCCTCGTCGTCATGGTGGCCCAGATGGCACCCTGGGAGGTGATGACGATCTCCGTCTACCTGATCGTGCGCGACCGCAACATGCTCAACAGCCTGGTCCCGCTGGTCCTCTTCTACATGATGATGGTGCTGCCGTTCACCATCTGGACGCTGCGCGGGTTCGTGGCCGCCGTGCCCAAGGAGCTGGAGGAGTCCGCCCTGGTGGACGGGTGCACCCGCACCCAGGCGTTCCTGCGGATCGTCTTCCCGCTGCTGGCGCCGGGACTGATGGCCACCTCGCTGTTCGGCTTCATCACCGCGTGGAACGAGTTCCCGCTGGTGCTGATCCTCAACAAGGAAGGCGCGCAGACCCTCCCGCTGTGGCTGACCCAGTTCCAGACCAACTTCGGTGACGACTGGGGAGCGACGATGGCCGCGTCCACCCTGTTCACGATCCCCGTGGTGATCGTGTTCCTCATACTGCAGCGCAAAGCCGTCGGCGGACTGACCTCAGGGGCGGTGAAGGGATGACCATCGCGATCACCGACACGTTGACGCGCGACGCGCTCGCGGTCCTGCAACCCGGCTTCACCGGGACCACCCCGCCCGACTGGCTGCTGCGCCGGCTCGGCGAGGGGCTGGGCGCGGTCGCGCTGTTCGCCCGCAACATCGAGTCGCCCGAGCAACTGGCCGCGCTCACCGCCCGGCTGCGCGCCGAGGTGCCCGACGTCATCGTGGCCGCCGACGAGGAGGGCGGCGACGTGACCCGGCTGGAGGCACGCCGCGGCTCGTCGTTCCCCGGCAACCACGCGCTCGGCGCGGTCGACGACCCCGACCTGACCCGCGCGGTCGCCGCCGAACTCGGCCGGCGGCTCGCCGAGTGCGGCGTCAACCTCAACTGGGCGCCGTCCGCGGACGTCAACTCCAACCCCGGCAACCCGGTCATCGGCGTGCGGTCCTTCGGCGCCGAGCCCGGCCTGGTCGCCCGGCACACCGCCGCGTTCGTCGAGGGGCTGCAGCACGCCGGCGTCGCCGCCTGCGTCAAGCACTTCCCCGGCCACGGCGACACCGCGGTCGACTCCCACCACGACCTGCCGCGCATCGACGCCGACCTGGAGACGATCCGGGCCCGCGAGCTGGTGCCGTTCCGCGCGGCGCTGGCGGCCGGCACGAAGGCGGTGATGAGCGCGCACATCCTGCTGCCCGCGGTGGACCGCTCGCTGCCCGCCACGCTGAGCCCGGCCGCGATGACCGGACTGCTGCGCGCGCCCCGGCAGGACGGCGGCCTCGGCTTCGACGGCCTCATCGTCACCGACGGCATCGAGATGCGGGCCATCTCCTCCGGCTACGGCATCGAACGCGGCACGGTGCTCGCCCTGGCGGCCGGCGCGGACGCGATCTGCGTGGGCGGCGGGCTGGCCGACGAGGACACCGTGCTGCGGCTGCGCGACGCGCTCGTCCAGGCGGTGCGCTCCGGCCAGTTGGCGGAGGAGCGCCTCGCGGACGCCGCCGCCCGGGTGCGCGAGCTGGGCGGCTGGGTCCGCACCCGGCGCGCGGACGGCGGGGCCGGATCCGCCGGGCCGGGCGGGTACGGCGAGGACATCGGCCTGGTCGCCGCCCGCCGGGCGCTGCGGGTCACCGCGACCCGGCCCTACCGGGCGCCGGACGGACCGGTGCAGGTGGCCGCGTTCACCCCGGTCGCCAACATCGCGGTCGGCGACGAGACCCCGTGGGGCGTCGCCGCCGAACTCGCCCGCCTGCTGCCCGGGACCGGCACGGCCACCTACCGCGAGGGCGACCTCGGCGCGGGCGGCGTGCCGGCACTGGTGGACCGGGTACTGGAGCAGGCCGCGGATCGTAGGATCGTCATCGTGGTCCGCGACGTCCACCGGCACGCCTGGATGGCCGACGCCGTGCACGCGCTGCTCGCCCGGCGGCCCGACGCGGTCGTGGTCGAGATGGGCGTACCGCAGGCGCCGCCCACCGGGGCCCTGCACATCGCGACCTACGGAGCGGCCCGCGTCTGCGGCCGGGCGGCCGCCGAGGTCATCGCCGGCCAGGACGCCGGACGCTGAACCGGCGGACCACCACGACGGCAACACAGCCTGGAGGACGAAGACATGACCGCCCCGCAACCGCACCCGTCCGACGCAGGACCGGGCCGGATCATGGCCGGCGAGATGGCGCAGCAGCCCGAGGTGCTGCGCCGCCTCCTCGACGAGGGCGCCCCGCGCATCCGTGAGGTCGCCGCGCGGATCGCCGAGCGCGCCCCGCGCTTCGTCCTGCTCACCGCCCGCGGCACCTCGGACAACGCGGCGCTCTACGCGAAGTACCTGATCGAGGTCCTGCTCGGCAAGCCGGCCGGGCTGACCTCGATGTCCACCACCACCGCCTACGGCGCCCGGCCCGACCTGACGGACGTCCTGGTCGTCACGGTCAGCCAGTCCGGCGGCTCGCCCGACCTGGTCGCCTCCACCCGGGCGGCCCGCGAGGCGGGCGCGATCACGCTGGCGGTCACCAACAACGCCGGCTCCCCGCTCGCCGAGGTCTCCGAGTTCCACATCGACGTGCTCGCCGGCCCGGAGAAGGCGCTGCCGGCGACCAAGACGTACACCGCCGAACTGCTGAGCCTCTACCTGCTCGTGGAGGGCCTGCGCGGCGGCGACGGCTCGGCGGCCAAGGCGCTGCCGGAACTCGCCGAGCGGATCCTCGCCCGGCAGGCGGAGGTCAAGGAGCTGGCAGGCCGCTACCGGTTCGCCGAGCGGCTGGTGATCACCTCGCGCGGCTACGGCTACCCCACCGCGAAGGAGGCCGCGCTCAAGCTGATGGAGACCAGCTACATCCCCGCGCTCTCCTTCTCCGGCGCGGACCTGCTGCACGGACCGCTCGCCATGGTGGACAACGTCTCGCCGGTCATCGCGATCGTCCCGGAGGGCCGCGGCGGCCAGGCACTCCAGCCGGTGCTCGACCGGCTGCGCGGCCGCGGCGCGGACCTGGTCGTCTTCGGCGACGCCCAGCAGGTCGCCGCCGCCTCGGCCGGCTTCGTGCTGCCGACCGAGGGCGTGGCGGAGGAGGTGCAGCCGATCCTGGAGATCATCCCGCTGCAACTGCTCGCCTACGAGATCACCATCGCCCGCGGCCAGGACCCCGACGCGCCCCGCGCCCTCGCGAAGGTGACCGAGACCAACTGACGGCGGCGCCCGGAGGCGGGCGAAGAAGTTGAACGCGCCAGGGGCCGCGGCGCCGAAGAGGGACCCTCAGCCCTCCCGGCACCGCAGCCCTCAGCTGTCGTCGGCGCCGGGATCGCGGGGTGTGCGGTGCCCCGCGGCCGGTGATGCCGACCCGATGGAGGCCGCCGGCGCGGTCAGGGCAGAGAGCGCCTTCGGCCTCGATCCCGTCCTCCTGTGCGGGGAGGGCGGAAGCTCAGCTGCGCCCATTGTGGACTAGACCATTACCCGCTGTCCACAGTTCCTCGGAAAACCCCCGGTGAACAGCGGGAACCGGCCGCGGGCCGCGGCAAGGGTACGCTCCTGAGAGTGCCCTCCATGAACGACCTCGTACGTCAGCACACCGCCCTCGACGCGGCCGAACTCGAATGGCTGCACCTGCTGGTCTCCGAGTGGCAGCTGCTGTCCGACCTCTCCTTCGCCGACCTCGTGCTGTGGGTGCCGACCAAGGACGGCCTGCGCTACGTCTCGGTGGCCCAGATGCGGCCCAACACCGGCCCGACCTCCTACCAGGACGACATGGTCGGCCACCTCGTGCCGCGCGGCCGGCGTCCGCTGCTGGACGCGGCGCTGGACGAGGGCCGCATCGTGCGCGAGGGCGACCCGGAGTGGCGCGAGGAGGTGCCGGTCCGGGTCGAGTCGATCCCGGTGCGCCGCGAGGGCCGGGTGCTCGGGGTGATCGCCCGCAACACCAACCTGCTGACCGTGCGCACCCCGAGCCGCCTGGAGCTGACCTACCTGCAGAGCGCCTCCGACCTGGCGCAGATGATCGCGGCCGGCGCGTTCCCGTTCCCCGCGGAGCAGGTGGACATGGACGCCGCGCCGCGGGCCGGCGACGGCCTGATCCGGCTCGACGCCGACGGCCTGGTGCAGTACGCCAGCCCCAACGCGCTCTCCGCCTACCACCGGCTCGGGCTCGCCACCGATCTGGTCGGGCTGCACCTCGGCCAGACCACCGCGGACCTGGCGCCCTCCAAGCGGCCGATGGACGAGTCGCTCGGCAAGCTGGCCAGCGGCTGGGCGCCGCGGGAGACCGAGGTCGAGGGCGGCGACGGCGTCATCCAGCTGCGCACCATCCCGCTCAAGCCCAAGGGCGTGCGGGTCGGCTCGCTGGTCCTGCTCCGCGACGTGACCGAACTGCGGCGCCGCGAGCGGGAGCTGATGACCAAGGACGCCACCATCCGGGAGATCCACCACCGGGTGAAGAACAACCTGCAGACGGTCGCCGCCCTGCTGCGCCTGCAGGCCCGCCGGATGGACGACGACAAGGCGCGCGGCGCCCTCGACGAGGCGGTGCGCCGGGTCGGCTCGATCGCCATCGTGCACGAGACCCTGTCGCAGAACCTCGACGAGCGCGTGGAGTTCGACGAGATCGCCGACCGCGTCATCTCGATGGTCGCCGAGCTGTCCCCGGGCCGGGTGGCCGCCGCCCGCAGGGGCCGGTTCGGCATCCTGACCGCCGAGATCGCCACCCCGCTGTCCATGGTGCTGACCGAACTGCTGCAGAACGCGCTGGAGCACGGCTTCGGCCCCGGGCTGCACGGCACCGTCGAGGTCACCGCCCAGCGGGCCGAGGAGAGCCTGCGGGTGGTCATCGAGGACGACGGCCGCGGCCTGCCCGCCGGGTTCGACCCGCAGCGGGCCGGCAACCTCGGCCTGCAGATCGTGCGCACCCTGGTGGTGGGGGAGCTGGGCGGCACGTTCGACATGGTGCCGGCCGCGAAGAGCGGCACCCGGGTGGTGCTGGACCTGCCGGTCGAGCAGAACGCGGCCAAGCCGGGCGGTGGCTCCGACCGGTCCGGGCAGCACGATTCCCGCCGGGGCGCCAAGTAGCGCGCGGGGGCGGGCACTTCGCCGAGTGCGCCCCCCTGGACAGCAAGAAGCCCCGGCCGACGTGAAGTCGGCCGGGGCTGTTGCCTACTGCCTTGTGCCCTGTGTCTGTCTGCTGCGCGGCCGAGGGCTGCGCGCTGCGGCTCGGGGAAGGGCATCGCGTTCCGTACGTGTGGTGTACGGCGGCGCGGCGCCCAGCACTAGGGGGCGGCGGTCGTCAGGCGCTGACGTTGCGGGCCCGGTTGCGAGCGGCGCGGCGCTTCATTGCGCGGCGCTCGTCCTCGCTGAGGCCACCCCAGACGCCGGCGTCCTGTCCGGACTCAAGCGCCCACTGCAGGCACTGCTCCATGACGGGGCAGCGACGGCAAACGGCCTTGGCTTCCTCGATCTGCAGCAGCGCAGGACCGGTGTTGCCGATCGGGAAGAAGAGCTCGGGGTCTTCCTCGCGGCAAATGGCGCGATGACGCCAGTCCATGTCTGCTCCAACTCCTGGTGTGTTGCACGGTGCTTGTGAATGTGAACGCTTTCACGAATCCTCCAACAGACACAGACCCGCCAGCCAGGTTTCCTGGTGCGGACCGCGTAAGTGAGGGAAGATTCGGGCTCTCAAGGGGGATCCCTGGAAGGGCCGTCCCGATCGCCAAGAAGAGCCTCGCAAACCTCGGCGGCGGATACAACCCCTTCAGGAAAGTTTTTTTTGATTCCTCGGTGTCGCCTCAGTCACAGCCGTACTTCCATGGGGTGCAACTCAGGCTAAACGTTCGAGTGAAAGGACTTTTGGCCCTCCCACTCACACAATCACACGCAGTGCTCGACGAACACCTCTGAAGGTTGCACTCGTGCGCAGTCCTAGGTGGTCGCCGTCGACCTGAAACGGCAGTGGCGCCTGCGATTGCAAGGTGAAGTCCGTCAGGTCGTGCAGGCTCGTCACGTGCTTGCCGCGCGGTCCCCGCTCGGGGGTGGACAGCAGCAGCTGGGTGGCGTGCAGGGCCACCGCCGACGGCGAGAGCCGGCCGAGGGCGAGCACGTCAAGGGCGGTGTCGAAGGACGCGTGCGGCGAGGCGTAGACCGGCCGGTTGCCCAGGAAGGTCCACGGCGAGGTGTTGCAGACTATGGCCAGCGCGAGATCCCGCAGGGTTTCCCGGCCCGGTTCGCTCAGCGTGATGGTGCCCTGCCGCCGGTGCTGTTCCGCGGCGAATTGGCGCAGCACCTGCCGAATGTAGAGAGAATGTGTGGAGCGCTTCCCGCGCACCCGCTGCTGTTCGACCCGGCCGACCACTCCGGCGTCGAAACCCATTCCCGCGCAGAAGGTGAACCACCGGTCGGGCACCCCCTCGTCCTCGGTGCCCGCGGTGCCCTGCACCAGGCCGAGGCCCACCGTGCGCTCCCGGCCCTCGCGCAGCGCGTCGAGCAGCGCGCCGGTCGCCTCCACCGCGTCGTTGGGCAGTCCGAGGGCGCGGGCGAAGACGTTGGTGCTGCCGCCCGGCACCACGGCGAGCCGCGGCAGGTCGGCGTCCGGGCCGTGGTGCAGCAGTCCGTTGACCACTTCGTTGACGGTGCCGTCGCCGCCGAGCGCCACGACGAGTTCGACCTCGCCGTCGTCCACCGCCCGCCGCGCCAGGTCTCTCGCGTGACCGCGGAACTCGGTGACGACCGCCTCCAGCTTCAGATCGCTCGCCAGCGCGTGGATCAGTACGTCACGGGTCCGCGCACTGGTGGTGGTGGCTTTCGGGTTGACCACGAGGAGCGCGCGCATGACACGAAGGGTACCCAGCCCGCGGCCGCTCACCGCATCACCGGTCGGGAGAATGCGCAGGCGGGACTACCCTGCCGTTGTGAGCGCCACGCAGAACACCTCCGACGCCCGGCCGCGCAAACTGACCGCCGCGGCGATCCTGACCGCCCTGGAGGGGGTGGCGATCGCCGCCGCCGGCCTCTACATGCTCGGGCTCGGCCTGGTCGGCCACCCGGCCAGCGTGCAGCAGGCCGAGTTCGGCGGCGTGACCGTGCTGGCCATGGCCGCGCTGCCGCTCACCGCGGTGCGCGGGCTGTGGCTGGCCCGCCGCTGGAGCCGCGGCCCGGCGGTGGCGACCCAGCTGATCGCGCTGCCGGTCGGCTACGTGATGATCCAGACCGGCGGCGCCTTCGCCGCGGCGGGGATCGTGGTGATGGCGGTGGCCGCGGCCACCGCCGTCCTGCTCGTCCACCCCGCGACCGCCGAGGCGCTCGGCATCCGCCGCACCGCCTGACGCCCGCGGCGGGCTACTCCTCGACCAGCAGCCGGTCGCGCAGCTGGGCCAGCGTGCGGGCCAGCAGCCGGGAGACGTGCATCTGCGAGATGCCCACCTCCTGGGCGATCTGCGACTGCGTCATGTTGCCGAAGAAGCGCAGCAGCAGGATCTTCTTCTCGCGCGGCGGGAGTTGTTCGAGCAGCGGTTTCAACGACTCGCGGTACTCCACCCCTTCGAGGGCGTCGTCCTCGGCGCCCAGGGTGTCGGCCACCGCGGGCGACTCGTCGTCGGTGTCCGGCACGTCGAGCGACAGGGTGCTGTACGCGTTCGCCGACTCCAGCCCCTCCAGGACCTCCTCCTCGGAGATCTTCAGGTGCTCGGCCAGTTCGTGCACCGTCGGTGCCCGGCCGTGCGCCTGCGACAGCTCGCCGGTCGCGGTGGTCAGCGCCAGCCGCAGCTCCTGCAGCCGGCGCGGCACCCGCACCGCCCAGCCCTTGTCGCGGAAGTGCCGCTTGATCTCGCCGACGACGGTCGGCGTCGCGTACGTGGAGAACTCCACGCCGCGCTCCGGGTCGAAGCGGTTGACCGACTTGATCAGGCCGATGGTGGCGACCTGCGTCAGGTCGTCCAGCGGCTCGCCGCGGTTGCGGAACCGGCGGGCCAGGTGCTCGACCAGCGGCAGGTGCATCTGCACCAGGCGGTTGCGCAGTTCGGCGCGCTCCGGGGAGCCGTCGGGCAGCCTGCTCAGCTCGACGAAGAGCGCCTTGGCGCCGGCCCGGTCGTGGTGGGCGGCGGGCACCTCGTGCTCCAGCGCCTCGTCGGCCGTCCCGGCGTGTTCCTGGCCGGCCTCGGCCGGCCGGCCGTGCGCCGGCGCGCCGGGCCGCTGCCCGCTGTCGTCCGCGGTGGTGTGCTCGCGCACGCCGTGCCCGCCCTGCGGGTCGTGCTGCTGGTCCTGGTCCATGGGATCCGCCTGCTCGGGATGGTGACGCGCCTGATGCCGTGCCGCGGTGCCGGGCTGGGCGGGCTGGGCGGGGATCGACGCGGCCGGACCGCGTCCGCCGGCGGCGGCTGATCCTCCGCTCCGCTCCTGGCCCAGACCCCGGGGTGTCTCCGCGCTCATCACAACCGCCCCCTCACCCGCTCGGCCTTACTGCCGGCGCGGTCAACGGCCCGCGCCGGGCGCTGCGGATATCCGGCCGCCGCCCGCCACGGACGGCGGCCACGGGACCCGCGCAACATGAGGACCTCCCGCATCTGGCGACCTCACGACTGCCCAGGGCCGGTGCCGCGCTTCTTGTGCAGGCTGATGGTGACCGTCTTGTCCTCGGACACGGTGGACTCCACCTCGCCGGCCAGCGCGGACAGCACCGTCCAGGCGAAGGTGTCCCGCTCCGGGGCCCGCGCGTCGGTGGTGGGCGCCGAGACGGTCACCCACAACGCGTCCTCGACCAGCCGGAAGACGCACGAGAGCACGCTGCCGGGGACGGCCTGTTGCAGCAGGATCGCGCATGCCTCGTCCACCGCGATCCGTAGGTCTTCGATCTCGTCGAGGGTGAAGTCCAACCGGGCCGCGAGACCGGCGGTCGCCGTTCGCAGCACCGACAGGTAGGCACCCGCCGCGGGCAGCCGGACCTCCACGAAGTCCTTCGACCCGGACTCGCCTGCGATCTGGGACACCCTCACCTCCAAGGTGGTGCACAGTGGTTGCGCTGGGGAAGCTGTGACATGCCGTCGTCGCGTCCGACCCGCCGGGCGGCGTGCCACCCGGCGTGTCCGTCAGGGACCGTACCGCGATCGGTGCCCCGGTGTCGCGCGGGGCGGGCACGACGGTCCCCGCCGGGGAGTCGGCGGCACCGGCTCCGGCCGCGTCACTCATGGTAAGTCCACGAGCACGGAACGTGGCAGGGGTCGGGGAAAGTCAATTCGAAAGCGGTATCGCGTCGTTGCTCATCTCCGCGGTCGTGGCGGCCAGGGCGCGCAGCGGGTCGCCGGTCAGCCGGTGCACGGTCCACTCGTCCTTCGGCACCGCCCCGATCGCCCGGTAGAGGCGGATCGACGGCTCGTTCCAGTCGAGGACGGACCACTCGAAGCGGTCGTAGCCGCGGGCCACGCAGATCCTGGCCAGCTCGGCCAGCAGCGCCCTGCCGTGGCCGCGGCCGCGCGCCTCGGGCCGGACGAACAGGTCCTCCAGGTAGATCCCGTGGCTGCCGGTCCAGGTGGAGTAGTTGCGGAACCACAGGGCGAAGCCCACCGGCTCCCCGACGCCGGGATCCTCTGCCATCAGCGCGAAGACCGCCGGCTGCGCGCCGAAGAGCGCCTCGCGCAGCTGATCGGGCGTGGCCCTGGCGTCGTCCAGGGCGCGCTCGTAGTCCGCCAGTTCGCGGATCATGGCGTGGATCGCCGGGACGTCCGCGGGGATCGCTGCTCGAATCATGCCCCCCAGGCTAACCGGACGGCCCGGCGACCCGCCGGGTTCAGGTGAGCCGCTGGTCCAGGTAGCACCAGCGCCACGACTCGCCCGGCTCGAAGGTGCGCATCACGGCGTGCCCGGTCTGCTCGAAGTGCCGCATCGCGTGCTGGAACGTCGAGGACTCGCAGCAGGCCACGTTGCCGCAGACCAGGCACAGCCGCAGCTGCACCGGGTCGGTGCCGGCCGCCTCGCAGTCGGGACAGCCCGCCGTGCTCGGCTCCGGTTCGGGGCGCGGCAGCTCGGAAACGTGCGGACACGGCTTCATGATGTCCAGGTTAGGGGCTCTTCTGGCGATTCGGCGGCGAGTGCCGCCGCGGTGCGCCCGGGGGCCGGCACACGGCCGCGCGGCGGCACGAGGCGGGATCGGTGGCATGGGCTGGGCGACGGGTGGCACCTGGGTACTGCTCCTGGTGGCCGGCAGCGCGGCCGTCGCGGGCGCGGCCCGCCGGATCGGGGCCTCCGCGCCGATCCTGCTGGTCCTGGCCGGGCTGGGGGCCGGTTACCTGCCGGGGGTGCCCGCCTACACCCTCGACCCGCACTGGGTGCTGCCCTTCGTGCTCCCGCCGCTGCTGCACACCGCCGCGCTCGACAGCTCCTACCTGGGCCTGCGGGCCAACCTGCGCCCGGTCGCCCTGCTGTCGGTCGGCCACGTTCTGTTCGCCGCGGCCGTGGTCGGCGCCGTCGCCCACCTGCTGATCCCCGGCCTGCCGCTGGCCGCCGCGCTGGTGCTCGGCGCGGTCGTGGCGCCGCCGGACGCGGTGGCGGCCACCGCGATCGCCCGCCGGGTCCGGCTGCCGGACCGGGTGGTGACCATCCTGCAGGGCGAGTCGCTGCTCAACGACGCGACCGCGATCACCGTCTACCGGGTCGCGCTGGCGGCGGCGGTCGGGGAGGACGTCGGCCTGCTGCGCGGCGTCGGCGACTTCCTGCTCGCCGCGGTCGGCGGCGTCGGCGTCGGCCTGGTGCTCATGGTGCCGCTGCACTGGCTGCGCAAGCGGCTGACCGAGCCGCTGCTGCAGAACACCCTGTCGCTGCTCATCCCGTTCGTCGCCTACGCCGCCGCCGAGCGGGTCGGCGCCTCCGGGGTGCTGGCCGTCGTGGTGGTCGCGCTGCACCTGGGCCACCGCAGCCACCAGGTGGACTACGCGACCCGGCTGCAGGAGGCGGCCGTGTGGCGCATGGTGGCCTTCCTGCTGGAGTCCGCGGTCTTCGCGCTGATCGGCCTGCAACTGCCGGTCGTGCTGCGCGCGCTCGGCCGCCACGGCGCCTGGCACGCGGTCGGCTACGGCGCCGTCCTGCTGCTGGTGCTGATCGCCGCCCGCTTCGCCTGGGTCTTCCCGGCCACCTATCTGCCGCGCCGGTACTGGCCGGGGCTGGCCGAGCGCGATCCGGCGCCGCCGTGGACGGTGCCGTTCGTGATCTCCTGGGCCGGCATGCGCGGGGTCGTCTCGCTCGCGGTGGCCTTCTCGATCCCGCTGACCATCCGCGGCGGCTCGGCCTTCCCGGACCGCGAGCTGCTGCTCTTCCTGACCTTCTGCTGCGTGATCGGCACGCTCGTCCTGCAGGGCTTCTCGCTGCCCGCGGTGATCCGGGTGATCGGGCAGCCGCTGCGCGACGAGAGCCGCGACACGCTCATCGAGGCGCAGGCGCAGAGCGAGGCGTCGACCGCCGCCGAGCAGAGGCTGGACGACCTGCTCGGCGCCGCGCGCAACGCCCTGCCCAGCCCGCTGGAGGACCGGCTGCGCTCGGTGCTCTCCCGGCGCCGCAACTCGGTGTGGGAGCGGCTCGGCGCGGTCAACGACACCACCGGCGAGTCCACCGACGCGACCTACCGGCGGCTGAGCCGGGAGATGATCGCCACCGAGCGGGACGTCTTCGTCGCGCTGCGGGACCGGCGCCGGATCAACGACGAGATGTACCGCACGCTGCTGCGCCGGCTGGACCTGGAGGAGGCCGCGGCGGAGAGCGGGGAGGGCTGAGACGTCAGCCGGTGACCACCGCGGCGATCCGGGTGCCGGGCGGGAAGTCGCCCCGCGCGGCGCGGGTCCAGACGCCGTGCAGCATCTTGGCGACGTAGACCGGCTCGGGCAGCAGGCCGTGCCGGGCGGCGAACTCCTCGGCGAACGCCCGCAGTTCGGGCGTGCTGCGGGCGTAGCCGCCGGCGTGGAAGCCGCAGTCGAGCTCCCAGCGGCCGCGCCGGGCGCCGAACGCCTCCTGCTGCAGCCGTTCGATGTCGGCCGCCAGGAACGCGCCGCCCTTGAGCACCGGGAAGCCGATCGCGCGCTGCCGGACCGGGTCGAGACCGGCGGCGAGGCCGGCCAGCGTGCCGCCGGTGCCGCAGGCGACGGTGACCAGGTCGGCGTGGCCGCGCAGCTCCCGGCCGAGCGCGACGCAGCCGGCGGCGGCGTGCGCGTTGCTGCCGCCCTCCGGGAGGGTGAAGAAGCGGCCGAAGCGGCGGGCGAGCCGCGCGCGGGTGGCGGGGTCGTCCTTGCGGCGGTAGGCGCCGCGGTCCACGAAGTGCAGCCGCATCCCGTCGGCCGCGGCGGCCGCGAGCGAGGGGTTGAGCGGCCGGTCGGCCAACTCCTCGCCGCGCACCACGCCGATGGTGGCCAAGCCGAGCAGCCGGCCCGCCGCCGCGGTGGCGCGCAGGTGGTGGGAGTACGCGCCGCCGAAGGTCAGCAGCGTGTCGTGCCCCTCCCGGGACGCCTCGGCGAGGTTGAGCCGCAGCTTGCGCCACTTGTTGCCGACGATCTCCGGGTGGATCAGGTCGTCGCGCTTGAGCGACAGGCTCACGCCGCGCCGGGCGAGCCGCTCGTCCTCGATCGCGACCAGCGGGGACGGCAGCAGGTGCGGCAGCTCGTCGAGGGCGGGCGGTGCGGGCGCGGCGGTCATCCGTCCATTGTCGGCGCCGCCCGGCCCGCCCGCCCCCGCGGGTCGCGTCGGCTCAGGGAGCGGCCAGCGCCCTCTGGAACGCGGTCGCCAGCACCGCGTGCCCGGCCGGGGTGGCGTGGATGTCCTGGTAGGGGGTGCACATCCAGGTCAGCCCGCAGATCGTGGCGACGTTCGTCGGGACGGTGCCCAGGCCCGGCGCGTTCGTCGGCACGAAGTCGTTGGTGGCGAACGCGCCCGCGCCGTCCGCGATCCGGAAGCCGTTGAGGGCCATGCCGGTCGTCAGCACGGTGTTGAGCGCGTCGTCCAGCGGCACCGAGGCGGTGGCCTGCGCCCTGCCCTGCGTGCCGGTCAGCCAGACCGCGAGGAACGGGTCGTAGTACGTCATGCCCGCGTAGCGCGCCGTCGGGCCGCCGGCCGAGCGCAGCGCGTGCGCGATCCTGGGCACGTTGGCCGCCAGCGTGCCGAGCCCCTTGAGCACGCAGCCGGTGTCCACCCCGGAGGCCGAGAAGCAGCCGTCCACGTCGTTGGCGCCGATGTCCAGCGTCACCGTCGTCACCTGGCCGCGATGCGCCTTCAGGAACGCCACGGCGGCGTCCAGTTGCGAGGCGGCGCCCTGGTAGTGGCAGATGCCGCCGTCGAGCATCGTGGTCGAGGTCTCGCCGCTGCACCCGAACTGCTCGTGGACCAGGGACGGGTCCTTCGCCTCCAGCCGGGTGTAGAGCTGGTCGGTGTACGACACCCCCGGCACGTCGTGCCGCACGTCCGGCTGGTAGCCGGCCGCCAGCGAGTCGCCGAGCGACACGTAGTAGTGCGGCTGCCCCGCTGCCGCCGCCGGGCCCGCCCCCAGCGCCGAGCAGACCGCCAGCAGCGCCGCGGACACCACCCCCGCGATCGCGGTACGTCTGCGCATATCGCCTCTCCCCTCGCCGCCCGGACCGCTGCGCGCGGTCCGGTCCGCCGGGATTATGCGCAGCCGACGAGCGGGTGTGGCAAGGGTTTCGGCGCCCGGTGCGGGCGGCCGGGAACGCCGCCGCCCCCGGACCGCGGTGCGGTACGGGGGCGGAGGAGGACGCCGGAGGCCGGGTCAGGCCTTCTTGGTCTCCCAGAAGATGGTGTCGATCTCGGCGATGAGGTCGAGGGCCTTCTGGCCGGTGGCCGGGTCGTTGGACCCCTTGGCGGCGCTGAGCGCCTTGAGGGTGTCGTTGACCAGCTGGTGCAGGTGCGGGTACTTCTCGAAGTGCGGCGCCTTGAAGTAGTCGCTCCACAGCACCGAGACGTGGTGCTTGGCCAGCTCGGCGCGCTGCTCCTTGATCAGGACGGCGCGGGTGCGGAAGTCCGCGTCTTCGTTGGCCTGGTACTTCTCCTGGACGGCCTTGACCGACTCGGCCTCGATACGGGCCTGGGCCGGGTCGTAGACGCCACAGGGCAGGTCGCAGTGGGCGCTGACCTTGACCTTCGGCGCGAACAGGCGAGAGAACATGGCTGTCCTTCCTGGTGATCGTCTTTTCAGGTGGGACATTACTCCCTGAGGAGGCCCATTTCTCGGGTGCCCCCTTTCGGCTGGAACAAAAGTCTGATGTCGCCGCCGGGACCGGTGCGGACGGACAGGAGGTCGTGGTATGCGGCAGGACGGCGGCGGTCGGCCGTTCGGGCTGGCGGAGGTGTCCGGCCCCTCGATGGTCCCGACGCTGCGTCACGGGGACCAGTTGCTGGTCCGCTACGGGGCGCGGGTGCGGGCCGGCGACGTCGCGGTGATGCGGCATCCGCTGCAGCAGGACCTGCTCATCGTCAAACGCGCGGTGGAGCGCCGGGAGGGCGGCTGGTGGGTGCTGGGCGACAACCCGTTCGCCGAGCCGGACAGCCGGGTCTTCGGCGTGGTGCCCGACGAACTGGTGCTGGCCAGGGTGCTGTGGCGCTACCGGCCGCGCCGCGGCCGGGCGGCGGGCGGCGCGCTGTCCGGCGCGGCCTCGGCGCTCGCCTGGGCGGCCGGCGCGCTGCGGCCGGTGCCGGCCCGGCGGCGCCGGGAGACCGCGGACGCGCACGGCGGGCCGGGCCGTTGAGCCCGGCGGGTCAGCCCGCCGCCTCCTGGCGCTTGCGGGCCCGGTAGGCGGCCACGTTGGCCCGGGTGGCGCAGCGGTCGGAGCAGTAGCGGCGCGAGCGGTTGGTCGAGGTGTCGAGGTAGGCGTTGCGGCACGGCGCCGCCTGGCAGATGCCGAGCCGGTCCACGCCGAGGGCGGTCAGCCGCACCGCCAGCCCCATGCACGCGGTCGCGGTGTAGACGGCGGTGGCGTTGGCGGCGTGGTCGGCCAGGTGCATGTGCCACTGCGGCCGGCCGCGCTCGTCGAGGTCGCCGTGGCCCGAGACGTGCGGGCTGACCGGGAACTCCAGCATCAGCGAGTTGAGCAGGTCGACCGCGCGCACCTCCTCGCCGTCGGCCGCCGCCTCGAAGACCGCGCGCAGCCGGCCGCGGACCGCGCGCAGCCGGCTCACGTCCGCGTCGGCGGCCCGGCGCGCGGCCCGGCGGTTGGCGCCGAACAGCTCGCGCACCGCCTCCACGGACGTCAGCGTGTCCGTGCCGCGCTCCGGCTCCTCGGTGTTGACCAGGCGGACCGCGTAATCCGAGTAATAACCCAATTCCACTGGAGATCCTTACGTGCGGCGGTCTACGATCGAGCCCGGACCGCGTAATGCCTGCTCGTGATTCGAGGGTATTACGACGCGGCGAACCGGAGGGACATCATGACAGCGGCTGACAACTCCGTACGCGAGGGTGACCGGCGGTACTGGCAGTCCTGGCAGGACAGCTGGGATCGCCAGCAGGAGTGGTACCTGCCCGACCGGGAGGAACGCTTCCGGGTGATGCTCGACCGGGTGGCCGAGTCCGCCGGACCGGCGCCCCGGGTGCTCGACCTGGCCTGCGGCACCGGATCCCTCACCGGGCGGGTGCTGGGCCGGCTCCCGCGGGCGCGGTGCACCGGCGTCGACCTCGACCCGGCGCTGCTGGCCATCGCCCGCGGCCACTTCGCCGGCGAACCGCGCGCCGTGTTCACCACCGCAGACCTGCGCGACCCCGACTGGACGGGTGTACTGCCGCACCGCGAGTACGACGCCGTGCTCACCTCGACCGCGCTGCACTGGCTGCGCACCGAGCCGCTGCGCGCGCTCTACCGGGAGTTGGCCGGGCTGCTGCGCCCCGGCGGGCTCTTCCTCAACGCCGACCACATGCCCGATCCGGCCACCCCGCGCATCAACGAGGCCGACGAGGCGGCGACCCGCCGCCGGCAGGCCCGCCTGCCCGACGGCGTGCTGGACTGGCAGGGGTGGTGGCGGGCGGCCGGCGCCGACGACCGGCTGGCCGCCGCGGTCGCGAAACGCGCCACGCTCTACCGGGAGCACTCCGACGGCGAGCCGCACGCCCCCGAGTGGCACGCCGCCGCGCTGTGCGAGGCCGGGTTCGGCGAGGCGCGGGCGATCTGGCGGTCCCGCGCCGACGCGATCGTGCTCGCCGTGCGGTGAACGCCGCCCGGCGCGGGGCGGGTCCGCCGTCCGGACCCGCCCGCCGGGCGGGCGGCTACCCGCGTGCCACGCCCTCGGCCCGCGCCGCGGCGGCCACCGCCCGGGTGACGGCGGGGGCCACCCGCGCGTCGAACGGCGAGGGGATCACGCACTCGGGGGTCAACTCGTCCGAGACGACCGCGGCGAGGGCCTCGGCGGCCGCGATCTTCATTCCTTCGGTGATGCGCGAGGCGCGCACCTGGAGGGCGCCGGCGAAAATGCCGGGGAACGCCAGGACGTTGTTGATCTGGTTGGGGAAGTCGCTGCGGCCGGTCGCCACCACGGAGGCGTACTTGCCGGCGATGTCGGGGTGGATCTCCGGCGTGGGGTTGGCCATCGCGAAGATGAACGCGCCGTCGGCCATGGTGGCGACCGCGCTCTCGGCCACCGATCCGCCGGAGACGCCGATGAAGACGTCCGCGCCGCGCAGCGCGTCCTCCAGCGAGCCGGTCAGCCCGGCCTTGTTGGTGAAGGAGGCCAACTCCGCCTTGATGGAGGTCAGATCGGTGCGGCCGGAGTGCACGATGCCCTTGCGGTCGGTGACCGCGACGTCCCCGACACCGGCCTCGACCAGGATCCGGGCGATGGCCACGCCGGCCGCGCCCGCGCCGGAGATGACCGCGCGCAGGTCGCCGAGGCCGCGGCCGGTCACCCGGGCGGCGTTGCGCAGCGCGGCGAGGGTGACGACGGCGGTGCCGTGCTGGTCGTCGTGGAAGACCGGGATGTCCAGGGCCTCCTTGAGCCGGTCCTCGATCTCGAAGCAGCGCGGTGCGGAGATGTCCTCCAGGTTGATGCCGCCGAAGGAGGGCGCGATGCGGATCACGGTCTCGACGATCTCGTCGGGGTCGGTGGTGTCGAGCGTGATCGGGACCGCGTTGACCCCGCCGAACTGCTTGAACAGGATCGCCTTGCCCTCCATCACCGGCATGGCGGCCTGCGGGCCGATGTCGCCGAGGCCGAGCACCGCGGTGCCGTCGGTGACGACCGCCACCACGTTGGAGGTCCAGGTGTAGTCGTGGCTGAGTTCACGGCTCTCCGCGATGGCGCTGCACACCTTGGCCACCCCCGGCGTGTAGGCCAGGGACAGGTCGTCGCGGTCGCGGATCGGCACCGTCGAGGCGATCTCCATCTTGCCGCCCAGGTGCAGCGCGAACGCCGGATCGGTCCGCACGTCCTGATCCATCTCGTCCTCGTTCAGTGTGTTGACGATCTCCACAGTCACTGGTTCGACCCCTTTGTCCAATTCGTGATGAGGGTACAGCTGTCATAGGTTCCGTACACGTGTGAGTGCCCTGCGGAAGGGAATGAAACGTCGCGCGTCTCGTGAAGCGGTAGTGCGCGGCTCGGCCTGCGCGCTGTACGCGGCGCGGCGGTGGCGGACCGGCCAGATCGCGGTCCCGGGGATCGCCCGTCATCCGATTTTGCCATACGCGACCGTACGCCACGGGGTGAGACGCGTCGCATCCATTCCGGCGGGATTCCCCTACAGTCACGTCATGTTCGCCGCCTACGCCGCACGCATCGACCCTGACCAGCCGTTGAACGGCCTCGAACTCGGGGACCGGCCCGATCCGCCGGCCCGGCCCGGTTGGACGACCGTCACCGTCCGCGCCGCCTCGCTCAACCACCACGACCTGTGGTCGCTGCGCGGGGTGGGACTGCCCGCCGAACGCCTGCCGATGATCCTCGGCTGCGACGCGGCCGGCATCGACGAGAACGGCGACGAGGTCGTCGTCTACCCGGTGATCGGGGCGACCGGACACGGTGTCGGGCCGACCGAGCCGCGCTCCATCCTCACCGAGCGCTACGACGGCACCTTCGCCGAACGCGTCGCGGTGCCGGCCTGGAACCTGGTGGCCAAGCCCAAGGAGCTGTCGTTCGCCGAGGCCGCCTGCCTGCCGACCGCGTGGCTCACCGCGTACCGCATGCTGTTCACCAACGCCGGTGTGCAGCCGGGCAATTCGGTGCTGGTGCAGGGCGCCGGCGGCGGGGTCGCCACCGCGGCGATCGTGCTCGGCCGGGCCGCCGGCCTGCGGGTCTACGCCACCAGCCGCGACGAGGCCAAGCGCCGCCGCGCGGTGGAACTGGGCGCGCTGCAGGCGTTCGAGCCGGGCGCGCGGCTGCCGCACCGGGTGGACGCGGTGATCGAGACCGTGGGGGCGGCGACCTGGTCGCACTCGGTCAAGTCGCTGCGGCCCGGCGGCACGCTGGTCATCTCCGGCGCCACCAGCGGCTCCAACCCGAAGGCCGCCGAGCTGACCCGGATCTTCTTCCTGGAGCTGAGGGTGGTCGGCTCGACCATGGGCTCGAAGGAGGAGCTGCAGGGCCTGCTCGACCTGTGCGCCACCACCGGCGTGCGGCCGATCATCGACTCGCAGCTGCCGTTGGACCGGGCCCGCGAGGGCTTCCAGAAAATGGCCGAAGGTGACCTGTTCGGAAAGGTCGTTTTGACCGTTTGAGCCGTCCGCCGGGCCGGGGCGGACCCCGGCCCGGCGCACGGCCGGCCGCTCCGGTCAGTCCTGGCGGCGCAGCGCCGCGCCGATGTGCGCCGCCGCGGTGGACAGGTGGAGCCGGGCCTCGCGCAACTGCTCGGCGCTGACGCCGTGGTCGCGGGCCGCGTCCCGGATGTCGTCGCGGAACCGGTCCAGCAGCCGCTCCAGGTCGCGGACCGGGTCGCCGGACGGGCGCTCGTCGTCGGCCCAGTCGGGTGCGGGGGCGTCGGCCGGGTCGGGCCGCACGTAGCCGGGCCAGGGGGTGGCGCGGCCGAACTGGCCCAGCTCCCGGCTGATGCCGGCCAGCCCCTCGCGCACCGCGCCCTGCCAGTCGCCGCGGCCGGCGTGGTCCTGGACCTGCTCCTGCACCTGGCGCACGATGCGCTGCATCTCGTCGCGGGCGAACGCCTGGGCGTCCTTGGCCTGCCGGCGGGCGTCGCGGGCCTCCTCCTTGGCGAGCCGGCTCTCCTCCTTGGCCCGCCGGGCCTGGTCCTTCCAGTCCTGCTTCCACTGGCGGAAGTCGTCGCCGCCCAGCGGGGCGCTGCGGTGTTCCCGGGCGGCCTCCCGGACCTCGCGGCGCAGGTCGCCCGCCGCGCCGCGCACGTCCTCGCGGATCTCGGCGGCCAACTCCGAGACCGAGTCGCGGATCTCCTGCTCCAGGTCGGCCAACTCACCCTGCCGGGAGGTCAGTTCGTCGCGGCCGGCGTCGGTGAGCGAGTAGACCTTGCGGCCGCCCTCGGTGGTGTGGGTGACCAGGCCCTCCTTCTCCAGCTTGGCCAGCCGCGGGTAGACGGTGCCGGCCGAGGGCGCGTACAGGCCCTGGAAGCGCTCCTCCAGCAGCCGGATCACCTCGTAGCCGTGCCGGGGCGACTCGTCCAGCAGCTTGAGCAGGTACAGCCGCAGCCGGCCGTGCGCGAAGACGGGGGGCATGTCAGGCGTCCTTCCGGAACAGGCCGGCCTCGGCCGGCGCCATGGGCGGTCGGCGCAGCAGCGCGATCGCGCCCGAGACGGAGCCCAGCTTGAGCCGGGCGTGGCCGGCTCCCATCGTGCCGGTGATCCGCTTCGAGCCCCACTGGCCGCTGACCCGCAGCTCGTCGAAGGCGCAACTGACCGCGCCGCTGGCGGTGTTGGCGTCCACCCGGGCGTCGCCGGGCTCCGGGATGCGGATGGCGATCTCGCCGGAGACGGTGTTGAGCCGCACGTCCGCGCCGGCCGAGGGGTCGAGGTCGAGCACCATGTTGCCGCTGACCGAGTCCGCCTTGACCTCCGAGCCGGTGCCCTCGATGACGGTGAGGTCGCCGGAGATGGTGCTGACCCGCAGGTCGCCGGAGAGGGCGTGCGCGTCCACCGCGCCGGAGACGGTGTTGGCGTCCACCTTCCCCGACAGCCGCACCAGCGTGGTGTCCCCGTTGACGCCCTGCACGCTGGTGTGGCCGCTGACGCCGGAGACCACCGCCTCGGCGCTGACCGTGCCGACCATGACCCGGGTGCCGGCCGGCACCGCGAGCGAGACGACCGCGTGCCGCTTCCAGCCCGTGCGGTCCAGCCAGCCCAGCAGCCCCTTCCAGGGCAGGTCCTCGTAGGCCAGGGTGATCTCGCCGTCCTGCTGGGTGACGATCAGCGGCGGGCCCTCCAGCTCGGCCACCTCCAGCCTGGCCGGCCCCTCCTCCAGGCCGACGACGTTGACCGCGCCGGCGACCACGCGGACGTTCAACGTGGTGACCGGTTCCTCGAACGTGATCTTCCGTGGCTCGGCCACGGTCCAGCTCTGGTGTGACATCCGGTCCTCCGAGACGGCCCGCGGACGCAACATATCGCGTCATCCGTTCAACACGATATATCGCGTATCGCGATTGTCAAGGGACCGCCATCTCACTCCTCCTCGTCGTCGAGCCGGGCCAGCCAGGTCGCCAGCCGCTCCACCGGGATCTCGAACTCGGGGTTCAGGTCGACGAACTCCCGCAGCCGCTCGGCGAGCCACCCGAGGGTGACGTCTTCCTCGCCGCGCCGGCTCTCCAGCTCTTCGATGCCACGGTCGGTGAAGTACAAGGGGTGCTCCGGATCGATACGTTTTCAGCCCAGCGGTCGTTACCAGCCAGGATAGGCAAGGTCCTTGACCTCTCGCGTCGCGGCGACCGGAGGGCTAGCCTGATCTTTCAGCACGTCGGGTACGGCGGGGCCGAGTTGCCGCGTCGGGGGAGCGGGAGGCCGCCATGGGGGAACAGGCGCGACTCATCCGGCTGCCGGACGGCACCGAGGTGTGGGCCCGCCTCTCACCGGCGACGGTGCCCGGGCCGGCCGCCGGCGAGGACGGGGACGACGGGTACGACGACTACGAGGACGTGGGCGCGCTCGACAACGCGGCCGCCCGGGTCCTGCGGCTGCGCGACCTGATCACCGGCGTCGCCGCCTCGGTGCGCGACGCGGCGGAACGCGCCGCGCCGGACGAGGTGAGCGTGGAGTTCGGCGTGGAGTTCGCGGTGCGGTCCGGCGCGGTGGTCAGCGTGCTGGCCGACGCGGAGTCCACCAGTGGCCTGAAGGTCACCTTGACCTGGCGCGACCGCTTCGGCCCCGCCGCCCGCCCGCCCCGGGTGCCCGAGCGGCCCACCGTGCCGCCCACCGTCCCGCCGCCCACCGTCCCGCCGCCCAACGTCCCGCCGCCCAACGTCCCGCCGCCCACCGTCCCGCCGCCCGCCGCGCCGCCGGCCATGCCGGCCGCGGGCGGGGGAGCGGATGCGTAACGGGTCCCGCCGATGAGCCCGGCGGCGGGAGCGGACGAGTCGGGAGCCGAGGCCAGGCTGCGGGAGTTGGCGCGGGAGGTCGCCGTCGCCGTGCAGTCCGGCCCGGGCGCGGACGCGGAGTTCTGGGGCAGCGGGCTGCTGGTCGCGCCCGGCTGGGTGCTGACCTGCGCCCACGTCCTGGTGCGCCGCGACAGCCTGGGCCGCCGGCACTGGGCCGCCGACGGCGTGATCGGCGTGCGGATCGGCGAGCGGGTGGTGCCCGGCGCGGTGGTCTACGCGATGCCGTCGCCGCGCACCGTCACGCAGGGCTGGGACCCGGGCGACGAGCGGGAGTACGAGATCTTCCCCGACCTCGCGCTCATCCGGCTCGCCGAGCCGGTCGAGCACGGCTGCGCCTGGCTGAGCGACCGCGCCATACCCCCGGTCAGCCGCACGGTCGCCGCGCTCGGCTGGCGCCGGTCCCGCGAGGAGCTGTGGTCCTGGGACGGCACCTGCGACATCGTCGGCAACGACGGCACCCACGTCTTCCGGCTCGGCCCGGACTCCGAGATCCCGGCGGGCGTGTCCGGTTCGCTGGTGGTGGACCTGGCACACGGCCGGGTGGTCGGGGTGGTCAAGGCACGCCGCCGCAACCGGGACGGCGGCAAGGCGGTGCGGCTGACCGCGTTGCGCGCGCTGGCCGAATCGCCGCCGCTGGTGGCCGGGTTGGCGCTCGGCCCGGATCCGTACCAGGACCTGGTGCGCGCCCACGACCGCTGGCACTTCGCCCAGCAGCGCGAGTTGCGCGACGTGCGCAGCACCTGGATCGACGTGCAGGGCCAGTTGTCGTCGGTGATAGGCGAGTGGACCCCCTACGACCGGGCCGAGGCGCTGGGCCTGCTGGCCGAGCTGCCCCCGCCGCGCAGCGGCGGCGTGGTGCAGCGGCTGGTGGAGCGGGTGCTCGGGCCGGGCACCGTGCGCGATCCGCTGCCGGTGGCCTGGCGGGACGGCCACGGGCTGCTCTACGAGCCGGAGAGCGGCAAGCAGCTGCTCGCCTTCGTCACCTATCTGCTGCTGGTCGCGCGGGAGGTGCGGCAGCAGGATCCGGCCGGGGCGGCCGAGTTGCACCGGTTCGCGATGCGCCGGGTGATCTCGCTGCCGGCGCCCGACCGCAACCGGCTCGCCGAGCTGGACCCGCTGGACCTGGCCAGGGCCGAGCACGGCCAGGCGTCCTCGGTGCTGGTGGCGCTCGCGCCGGTGGTGTGGGAGGACAACCGGCCGGTGCGCTTCCGCTGGGAGATCCAGCTGGTGCGTTCGCCCGGCGACCGGCAGATCACCACGGTGTGCGACCAGTGGGAGGGCGTCGCCTTCGAGGAGGCGGTCGCGCAGGTGCAGGAGCCGCTCGCGCTGGCGCTGGACCGGGCCGACGAGTCGGGCCGGCCGGCCACCGTGGAGATCGCGCTGCCGGTCCACCACTTCGACACCGCCGCCCAGTTGTGGGTGCCCGGCGGCGACCTGCCGGGCCGGCCGCACCGCCGGGCCCGGCCGATGGGCTCGCGGCGGCCGGTGGTGGTGCGGGACGTGGAACGGGTGCCGCCCACCCCGGAGTGGCGCGAGCGGTGGGGCTGGGTCAGCAAGCACCCCCGGCTCACCGCGCTGCCGCTGCGGGTGCTCGAACGCAGCCCGGGCTACGGGCGGTTGCGCGACGCGCGCGCCGAGGACGTGCCGGTGCTGTGCGGACCGGTCGGGCACGGCGAGGGCCTGCTCACCATGATGGACGTCCTCGACGCCGGCCACGGGGTCGCGCTGTGGAACGGCGGCCCGCATCCGCAGGGCGCCTGCGGCCCGGGCTGCGCGGAGTTCCGCCGGGCGGTGGACGCCCTGCTGGCCGGGGTCGGCACCGCAGCCGACCTCCCCGAGGCGGTCCGGGCGCTGCGGGCCCAGGCGTACGACTCGCTGGGCGACCCGGCCCTGGAGGCCGTGGTGACCGCCGTGTCCGCCGCCGCCCCCGCCACCTCCCAGGTCGGTGCCCCGTCCGGGCCGGCCTTCGAAGCCGCCACCGGCCAGGGCGACCGGTCCGGGGGAGCCGTCGGGTCCGTCGTCGGGGCGGCCGGCGAGGGCCGGGCGCGGACCGCCGCGGCGAACGGACTGCGACCCGCCGCCTGGGCCAGTCGGGTGATCCTCTTGTACGACGACGCCCGGTCGCCCTTACCGGGTTTTGACTCCCCGTCCGGGGACGGTGGGCCGCGTGGTTGACGTCACGTCAAGTGCGCGGTGTCCGTGTCGCCTGCATACGTCCGGAAACCGATGTTGGCTCACCGACCGGCGGGTAGTGTCATGAAGGGGGGCGTGTTCCTCCCAGCGTGTGCGCGGCGGCGGCAGTGCCCTCGAACCCCGGGGCCCCGCGCCCGTCTCGTGACGAGGAGCGCCTTGTGAACGACTGGCTGATCTACCGGGGCACCGGAGCGCCGCACGACGGCATCGACCGCATGCCCGAGCCACCGCCCTGGCGCAATTTCGACGGGCACCCGGTCGTCGCCGAGCCGGCCGCCATCGACACCGCCAGCACCCGCAGACTCGGCCTCCAGCAGGACCTCGCCGAGCAGTACCGCCCGGGCCACACCGAGCTGGAGCTGATCAACGCCGCCCTCTACCTGCGCCGCCCGCTGCTGGTCACCGGCGAGCCGGGCAGCGGCAAGTCCACCCTCGCACACGCCGTCGCCCACGAGCTGAAGCTCGGCCGGGTGCTGCGCTGGCCCATCGTCAGCCGCACCGTGCTGCGCGACGGGCTCTACCAGTACGACGCCCTCGCCCGGCTGCAGGACCTCCAGTTGGCCCGCACCGCCCACCCCGTGCAGCGGATCGCCCCGGGCCCGGAGACCGAGGACGTGCCGCCGCCCGGCGACGGCATCGGCCGCTACATCCGGCTCGGCCCGCTCGGCACCGCGCTGCTGCCGGCCGCCAAGCCCCGGGTGCTGCTCGTCGACGAGCTCGACAAGAGCGACATCGACCTGCCCAACGACCTGCTCAACGCGCTGGAGGAGGGCGAGTTCGCCATCCCGGAGCTGGAGCGGATCGCGGACCGCCACCCGGTCGTCGAGGTGCAGGACGACGACGGCGGCCGGGTCCCGGTGCACGGCGGCCGCATCCGCTGCCGCGCCTTCCCGTTCGTCGTGCTGACCAGCAACGGCGAACGCGACTTCCCCACCCCCCTGTTGCGCCGCTGCATCCACCTGCGGCTCGACACCCCCGACGAGGAGCGGCTCGCCGCCATGGTCCGCGCCCACTTCGGACCGGCCGCCGCCGAGCACAACCGCACCATCATCCAGCAGTTCCTCGACCGCCGCCCCGGCGAGCAGCGCTCCGCCGACCAGCTGCTCAACGCCATCTATCTCACCCAGCGCGCCAGGGACGAGGACGCCGGCACCCGCGAACGCCTCGCGGACCAGTTGATGCAGCCGTTGAACCGGGGGCGGTGAGCCGGGGGATGGCCACCGGTGCGGACCTGTTCGCCCAGCTCGTCGCCCGGCTGCGCGACGAGGGCATCCCCACCGACCCCGAGGCACTGGCCGACGCGCTGTGGCTGTCGGAGCGGATGGGCCCGCCCGAGCCCCAGGCCCCGGCCGGCGCCGGGAGCGCCGATCCGGCCGGCCACGGCCCGCCGCCCCCCTCCTCCGGCGCCGCCCCGGGCGCCGCGCCGGCCGGCCGCGGACCGCGCGAGCCGGAGCCGTCGCCGTCCGGCGAGTGGCCGGTCCCGCTGCACCCGGTGCGCGCCGACGGCCGCCCCGGCGGGCCCGAGGCCGGCCAGGTCCGGGTGCCGGTGGCCGGCGCCTTCCCCCAACTGCTGCCGCTGGAGCGGGCGTTGCGCCCCCTGCAGCGCTACCGCCCCCGGGTGCGGCCGGTCCCCGGCGACCTCGACGAGGACGCCACCGCCGAGACCAGCGCCCGCAGCGGCCACATCACCCCGGTCTTCCACGAGGTCAGGCGGCGCGAGGCGCAACTGCTGCTCGTCATGGACGACGCGCCCTCCATGGTGGTGTGGGACCAGATGCTGGAGGAGCTGCGCCAGGTCTGCCAGCAGGTCGGCGCCTTCCGCGACGTCGCCGTGCACTACCTGCGGCCGCGCTTCGACGGCGAGGCCGGGATAGCCGCCGCCCCGGGCGGATTCGCCCCGCTGGCCCCGGCCGACCGGCTGCGCGACCCGACCGGGCGCACCGTCATGCTGCTGATCAGCGACTGCTCCGGCACCCTGTGGCGGCACGGCGCGGCCCAGCGGCTGCTGCACCGGTTCGCCCGCACCGGACCGGTCGCGGTGCTCCAGCCGCTGCCGCAGCGCATGTGGCACCGCACCCTGCTGCCGGCCGAGCCCGGCCTGCTGCGCACCGCCGAGGGGCCGGGGAGGCTGGAGTTCGTGCCGCGCCGCCGCCGCGGCCAGGACCGGCCGCCGGACGCGCTCGCCGTGCCGGTGCTCTCCCCGACCCGCGCCGCGCTCGGCTCCTGGGCCCGCGCGGTCTCCGGCACCGCCCGCTCCTCACTGGACGCGGCCGCCGCCTGGGTGCACGGCAGCCACCCGGGCGCCGAGCCGCCGCGCTTCCCGGAGCGCAACCCGGAGCAACTGGTCTCCGACTTCCAGGCGGTCTCCTCGCCGGCCGCCCAGCACCTGTCGGTCTACCTGTCGGCCGCGCCGCTCGCCTACCCGGTGATGCAGCTGGTGCAACGGGCGATGATGCCGCAGACCGGCCCGGTCGAGATGGCCGAGGTGCTGCTCGGCGGGCTGCTGCTGCGCGAGGACGAGCGGCCGCCGACCGTGCCCGGGCAGCGGGACGCCGCCAGCGTCGCGATGAGCGAGGCGGACCGCCGGGTCGGGCCCTGGTACGAGTTCGCGCCCGGCGTGCAGGACGTGCTGCTGCGCCGGCTCGGACTCGGCGAGGCGTCGCTGGTGCTCAAGCACTGCTCGCTCTACGTGGAACGGGTCTTCGGCCGCCGGGCCCGCAACTTCCCCGCGATGGTGGTCGGCTACCTGTCCGGGAACGCCGCCGTGCCGGAGCCGCCCGGCGCCGTGCGGCCCGCCGGCGCCGCGGTGCGACCCGCCGCCCGGACCGCCGCCGGCCGGGGCGACGGCACCGCGCCGGTGCCCAGGGCGTTCGCCGAGGTGTCGCTGCGGGTGCTGCGCCGCTTCCAGCCCGGCGGCGTCGGGCCGGCCGAGTTCGACGACACCGGCGAGTCCGGCGGCCCCACCCCGCCCGGCGGCGTGGTCATCGCCCACCGCGGCCGGGTGGTGGACACCGCCCGCGAACGGCTGGCCCGCTTCCAGGAGAACGGCACCATCCGCGACCTGTGGGAGGCGATCCGGCTGCTGCGCACCGCGCCCGCCGACGAGCGGCAGCCCGCCAGGGCCGTGCCGCTGTGGAGCCTGCTGGCCGAGTGCCTGCTCGCGCTGTGGGAGGCCCGGCAGGGCGACGAGGCGCTGGCCGAGGCGGAGTCCACCGCCCGCGCCGCCGCCGCGCTCGCCGACCGGGCCGCGGTGGACGCCGTGCTGGCCGGCCGCGCCCACCTGGTGCGCGGCCGGGTGCTGCGCGCGGTCGCCGGGTCCCGGCCGGCCGGCCCCGGCGCCGCCGCGGTGCTCGACGAGGCGTCCGCCCACCTGGCCCGCGCCGAACTGCTGCTGCGCGGCGAACCGGCCGACCTGCTGGCGGCCCGGATGTCCCTCGTCGAGGTGGCCAAGGAGCGGTACGCCCGCAGCGGCGACCGGCGCCCGCTGCTGCAGGCGCAGGCCAGGCTGGACGCCGTGCTGGAGAGCTGGCCGGACGGCGAACCGGTGCCGCGCCGCGCGCTGGCCGCCCGCGGCGGACTGCTGCGCGCGCTCGCCGACGACGCCCTGCGACGGGACGCCCCCGACGAGGCGCGGTCCTTCGCGCTGCGCGCGGTCGCCGACTTCGCCGCGGTCGCCGCCGCCCGCACCGCCGACGCCGACCAGGCCGGGCCGTCCGCCGGACACGCCGCCCTCCTGCTCGACCTGGCCGCCGCCCGCGCGGTGGCCACCGGCGACCCCGGCGCCGACGAGGTGCTGGCCGAACTGCGCCGGGCCCTGGACGCCGCCGCGGACAGCCCGCCGCTGCGCCTCGCCTGCCTGCGCCGGCTCGGCCGCGCCCACACCGCCCGCTACGCCCGCACCGCCGACGTCGCCGAACTCGCCCACGCCGACGAGGCGTTGGCCCTCGCGCAACGCCTGGTGCCGACCGACGACCCGGACCGCGCCGCGGTGCTGGCCGAGCGCGGCGGGGTCCTCGTCGACTGGGCGGCCCAGGGCGGCGGCCCGCAGGTCGCCACCGACGCGGTCCGGGTGCTGCGCGAGGCGCTGGCCCAGACCCCGGAGAGCGACCCGCTGCTGGCCGGCCGCCGGCTGGCGTTCGGCCGGGCGCTGCGCGGCAGGCACGCGGCCGGCGGCGCGCTGACCGACCTGCACGAGGCCGAGTGGATACTCGCCCTCGCGGCCCGCGGCGCGGCCGATCCGCTGGTCACCGCGCAGGCGTGGCTGGAGCGCGGCGACGTGCTGCTCGCCCTCGTGCGCGGCGCCGGATCGAACGACCGGCTCGACGACGCCGCCGAGTCCTACCGGCTGGCGGCGCTCAGTGCCGAGCGCGTCCAGGCGTGGGCCCTCGCCGCCCGCGCCCGCCACCAGCGCGGCGCGGTCCTGGAGGAGACCGCCGGCCCGGGCAGCGCCCTGCTGTCCTACCGCGCCGCCTGGACGCTGTGGCAGCGGGCGGGCGAGTCCGGCGGGCCGCACGCGTGGGCCACGCTGCACCGGATCAGAACACTCCAGGGCGGCGCCTGACCGGCCGGCCACCGCCGACCGGCCCGGTGGCGTCCCACTGTCACAGGCACCGGTTACGTTGACCAGGACCGAAGGACGCGCGCACCACGGCGAGGTGAGGGGACATTGCCATGGGCCAAACCGGCAGGACGTCAGCGGCCGAGCACGTCACCATCAGCCATGCCGGCTACAGCAGGCCGTGGGCCGCCTGGATCGCCCACCAGTTGGAGGAGGCCGGCTGCCCCGCCACCCTGCTGCGCTGGGACCCGCCGGTCAGCCGGCCGCTCACCGAGGCGCTCGGCGGGCTGCTGGCGGCGCCCGGCCGGGTGCTGATCGTGCTGGACGACTGGTACTTCTCGCTCGGCCCGCGCTCCGACGCCGAGTGGACCGCGGCGCTGCGCGAGGTGCTGCCACGCGCCGCCGACCGGTTCGCCGCGGTCTGCGTCGCCACCCGCGACCTGCCGGCCGCCGCGCTGCCGCTGCGCCCGGCCGACCTGCGCGACCTCGACGAGCCGGAGGCCAGACGCCGCATCCTGCAGCGCCTCGACCTCGACCCGGCGGCCCACCCGGCCGGCGAGAGCGGCCCGCACGCCCCGCGCTTCCCCAACGACCCGCCCGCCGTGTGGAACGTGCCGCGCCGCAGCGCCCGCTTCACCGGGCGCGACGCGGTCCTCGCCGAGGTGCACCAGCGGCTGGAGGAGGGCGGCCGGGAGGGCGTCCGGCTGGCGCTGCGCGGCATGTCGGGCGTCGGCAAGACCCAGATCGCCACCGAGTACGCCCACCGCTTCGGCAACCACTACGACATCGTGTGGTGGATCAGCGCCGGCTTCCGCGCCACCGCCCGCGAGCAGTTGGCCGATCTGGCCGACCGGCTGGAGCTGCCCACCGGCAAGGAGCTGGGCAACCGAATACGCGCCGTCCACGAGGCGCTGCGCACCGGCCGCCCCTACCGGCGCTGGCTGCTGGTCTTCGACGGCGCGGACGACATGGAGCAGGTCGACGACCTGCTCCCGGAGGGCAACGGCCACGTCCTGATCACCAGCCTCACCCGGGACTGGACGATCTCCGGCGACACCGCCGAGATCGAGGTCGAGCCCTTCAGCCGCTCGGAGTCCATCGCCTACACCCTCCGCCGCGCCGACCGCCTGACCGAACGCGAGGCCGACGAACTCGCCGACGCCGTCCAGGACCTGCCCCTGCTGCTCAGCCAGACCGCGGCCGAGCTGGCGGCCGGACCGATGCCGGCCCGGCAGTACATCGACCGCATCCGGCGCGGCGACGCCAACCGCATCGGCATCCGGATCTCCTCGGACTACCCGATGGGCTTCGACACGATGTGGTCGATCACCCTCAACACGCTGCAGGACCGCAACCCGGAGGCCGTCGAACTCCTGCACCTGTTCGGGCTGTTCGCCCCCGACGCGATCCCGGTGCGGCTGATGCAGTCCGCCCGGCCGGCCACCCTGCCCGAGCACCTGTCCGCGCTGGCCGCCGACCCGATCCGCTGGCACACCGTGCTGCGCCGGCTCTCCGAGGCCAGCACCGTGCGGATGGACTACCCGGAGGGCCCGGAGACCGAACCGTACGTGGACCGGGTCAGCATGCACCGGGTCTACCACCGCTTCCTGCGCAGCACCTTCAGCGAGGAGCGGCACGCCGCGCTGTCCGCCGCCGCCTCCCGGGTGCTCGCCGACGCCGACCCGCGCCGGCCCACCGACACCCGCTCGTGGTCCGCCTACGCCGAACTCATCCCGCACCTGGAGCCGACCGGCGCTCTGGAGAGCACCGACCCGGAGGTGCGCCAGCTCATCCTCAACTGCGTCTCCTACCTGCGCACCCGCGGCGAGAACGTCACCGGGCTGCGGCTGTGCGAGCGGGTACTCGCCAGCTGGCGCCGGCACATGCCGTTCGACCAGCGCGAACTGCGCGTCCTGGTCCACCAGCACACCAACATGCTGCGCCGGCTCGGCCGCTACCAGGAGGCGCTGGAGATCGGCCGCGACACCGTGGACCGGCTCGCCGCGGTCCGCCCGGCCGACCACGCCGACCTGCTGCTCGCCAAGAACGGCCTGGGCGCCACCCTGGTCGCCCTCGGCCGCTACCAGGAGGCGCACCAGCTCTTCGACGACTCGGTGCGCGCCTTCGTCAAGACGCTCGGCGAGGAGTCGCCGCGCACCCTGCAGGACCGCAGCAACCTGGCCGGCGTGCTGGCCCTGCTCGGCCGCTACCAGGAGGCCGCCGACCTCGACCGCGCCACCCTGCTGGTGCGCGAACGCGTCCTGAAGCCGCGCCATCCGCTCACCCTGGAGACCGCCACCCGCTACGCCCGCTCGCTGCGGCTGCTCGGCCGCTACCCGGAGTCGCTGTCCCGGGCCGAGCAGAACGTGCGGGTGCTGCGCCAGGTGATGGACCGCTACACCCCGCAGACCCTGCTCGCCGAGCACAACCTGGCGATGTGCCTGCGCCGGGCCGGCGACCACTCCGCCTCGCTGAACCTGATGCGCTCCGTGGTGGATCGTTTCCTCCAGCACTCCGGGCCGATGACGCCCGACACCCTCGTCGTGCAGACCGACTACGCGACCATCCTGCGCCAGCACGGCGACTTCGACCGGGCCCGCGACTCCTCCGCCGACGTCGCCGCCCGCTGGTGCGAACTGCTCGGCCCCGCCCACCCGTTCGCGGTCGGCACGGCCGGCAACGTCGGCCTGGTGCTGTGGTCGTTCGGGGAGCGCGAGCAGGCGCTCGCCATCGCGGAACGCGCCCGCCAGGCGATGACCGCCGCGGTCGGCCCGGACCACCCCTGGACGGTGGGCTGCGTGCTGAACGCCTCCGGCGCGCGGCACTTCGCCGGCGACAAGGAGGGCGCGCTCGAACTCAGCCGGACCGCGTCGGCCGGCGCGCAGGCGGTGCTCGGCGCGCTGCACCCGCTCACCCTGTCCTGCAAGGCCGCCACCGCCGACGACCTGCGCGCCACCGGACGCGCCGGCCAGGCCGACGCGCTGGAGGCCGAGGCGCTGCGCCAGCTCACCGAGACGCTCGGCGACCGGCACCCGCACACCCTGGCCGTGCGCCGCCGCAAGCGCCCCTACTGGGAGTTCGAACCGCACCCCACCACCTGAGCGGGACGCGCGAGGGCCCGGCCACCTCGGGTGGCCGGGCCCTCACGCGTCATGCGGTCCTCAGAGGTCGAAGACCTCGCTGACCAGTTCCGCCTGCTGCTCCTGGTGGCGCTTGCCGGAGCCCACCGCCGGCGAGGAGGAGGACGGACGCGAGACGCGGCGCAGCCGGTCGGCGTTGTCGGGCGCGGCGCCGAGCACCAGGTCCAGGTGGTCGATCAGGTTGAGCGCGATGAACGGCCAGGCACCCTGGTTGGCCGGCTCCTCCTGGGCCCACACGAACTTCTGCGCCTTGGTGAACGGCGCCAGCGCGGCCTGGATCTCCTCACCGGGCAGCGGGTAGAGCCGCTCGATGCGGATGAGCGCCACGTCGTCCGCCTTGCGCGTCTTCCGCTCGGCCAGCAGGTCGTAGTAGACCTTGCCGGAGCAGAAGACCACCTTGCGCACCGCCTCGGCCGAGACCGTGTCGTCGCCGATGACCGGGCGGAAGCCGCCGGAGGTGAACTCCTGCACCGTGGAGGTGGCGGCCTTCAGCCGCAGCATCGACTTCGGGGTGAAGACGATGAGCGGCTTGTGGTGCGGGTTGTGCGACTGCCAGCGCAGCAGGTGGAAGTAGTTCGACGGCAGGGTGGGCATCGCCACCGTCATGTTGTTCTGCGCGCACAGCGCGAGGAACCGCTCCGGGCGGGCCGAGGAGTGGTCCGGTCCCTGGCCCTCGTAGCCGTGCGGCAGCAGCAGCGTGACGCCGGAGGTCTGGCCCCACTTCTGCTCGGCGGAGGAGATGAACTCGTCCACCACGCTCTGCGCGCCGTTGACGAAGTCGCCGAACTGCGCCTCCCACAGCACCAGCGCCTCGGGCCGGGCCAGCGAGTAGCCGTACTCGAAGCCCATCGCCGCGTACTCGCTCAGCAGCGAGTCGTAGACGTTGTAGCGGGCCTGCTCGTCGGACAGGTAGAGCAGCGGGGTGTACTCGGAGCCGGTGTGCCGGTCGACCAGCACCGCGTGCCGCTGGCCGAAGGTGCCGCGCCGGGAGTCCTGGCCGGACAGCCGGACCGGGACGCCCTCCATCAGCAGCGAGCCGAAGGCCAGCGTCTCGCCGGTGGCCCAGTCGATCGAGCCGTCGCCGACGCTGGCGGTGCGGCGCTGCAGCTGCGGCAGCAGGCGCGGGTGGACGGTCAGCCAGTCGGGCAGGTTGACCTGCGACTCGGCGATCCGCTTGACGACCTCCTCGGAGATCGCGGTGTCCATCCGGACCGGGAACTGCGGCTGGGTGCTGGGGGTCTCGCTCTCCTGCGGGGCGGCGGTGGCCACCTCGCGCACCTCGGTGAAGACCTTCTCCAGCTGCCCCTGGTAGTCCTGCAGGGCCTGCTCGGCCTCTTCCAGGGTGATGTCGCCGCGGCCGATCAGCGACTCGGTGTAGAGCTTGCGCACCGAGCGCTTCTTGTCGATCAGGTCGTACATCAGCGGCTGGGTGAACGAGGGGTTGTCGGCCTCGTTGTGCCCGCGGCGCCGGTAGCAGACCAGGTCGATGACGACGTCCTTGTTGAACGCCTGGCGGAACTCGAAGGCCAGCCGGGCCACCCGGACGCACGGCCTCCGGGTCGTCGCCGTTGACGTGGAAGATCGGCGCCTCGATCATCCGGGCCACGTCGGTGCAGTACATCGAGGAGCGCGAGGCGGCCGGGGCGGTGGTGAAGCCGACCTGGTTGTTGATGACGATGTGCATCGTGCCGCCGGTGCGGTAGCCGCGCAGCTGCGACATGTTCAGCGTCTCGGCCACCACGCCCTGGCCGGCGAAGGCCGCGTCGCCGTGCAGCTGGACCGGCAGGACGGTGAAGTCGGTGCCCGCCTTGTTGATGATGTCCTGCTTGGCGCGGACGATGCCCTCGACGACCGGGTCGACCGCCTCCAGGTGCGAGGGGTTGGCGGCCAGCGAGACCGCGATCTGCTCGCCGTCCAGACCGGTGAAGGTGCCGTCCGCGCCCAGGTGGTACTTCACGTCGCCGGAGCCGTGCATCGACTTCGGGTCGAGGTTGCCCTCGAACTCGCGGAAGATCTGCGCGTAGGACTTGCCGACGATGTTGGCCAGCACGTTGAGCCGGCCGCGGTGCGCCATGCCGATGACGACCTCGTCCAGCCGCGACTCGGCGGCCGAGTCGATGGTGGCGTCGAGCAGCGGGATGACGGACTCGCCGCCCTCCAGCGAGAAGCGCTTCTGGCCGACGTACTTGGTCTGCAGGAACGTCTCGAACGCCTCGGCGGCGTTGAGGCGGCGCAGGATCCGCAGCTGCTCCTCGCGCTCCGGCTTGGAGTGGCCGCGCTCGACCCGGTCCTGGATCCACTTGCGCTGCTTGGGGTCCTGGATGTGCATGTACTCGATGCCGACGGTGCGGCAGTAGGAGTCGCGCAGCACGCCGAGGATGTCGCGCAGCTTCATCAGCGACTTGCCGCCGAAGCCGCCGACCGCGAACTCCCGCTCCAGGTCCCACAGGGTGAGGCCGTGCTCGGTGACGTCCAGGTCGGGGTGCTTGCGCTGGCGGTACTCCAGCGGGTCGGTGTCGGCCATCAGGTGGCCGCGGACCCGGTAGGAGTGGATGAGCTCGAGGACCCGGGCGGCCTTGTTGACGTCGTCGTCGTGGCCGGCGTCGATGTCCTGGCCGCCAGCGCACCGGCTCGTAGGGGATGCGCAGCGACTCGAAGACGCTGTCGTAGAAGTCGTTCTCGCCCAGCAGCAGCTGGTGCATGATCCGCAGGAACTCGCCGGAGGCGGCGCCCTGGATGACCCGGTGGTCGTAGGTGCAGGTGAGCGTCATCACCTTGGCGACGCCGAGCCGGTTCAGGGTGTCCTGCGAGGTGCCCTGGAACTCGGCCGGGTAGTCCATCGAGCCGACGCCGAGGATCAGCGCCCTGACCCGGCATCAGGCGCGGCACGGAGTGCACGGTGCCGATGCCGCCGGGGTTGGTCAGCGACGCGGTGACCCCGGTGAAGTCGTCCATCGTCAGCTTGTTGTCGCGGGCCCGGCGCACGATGTCCTCGTAGGACTGCCAGAACTCGAAGAAGTTGAGGGTCTCGGCCTTCTTGATGCCGGCGACCACCAGCTGCCGGTCGCCGTTCGGCTTCACCAGGTCGATGGCGAGGCCGAGGTTGATGTGGGCCGGCTTGACCAGGGTGGGCTTGCCGTCCTTCTCGGCGAAGGAGTGGTTCATCGCCGGCATCGCCTTCAGCGCCTGCACCATGGCGAAGCCGATCAGGTGCGTGAAGGAGACCTTGCCGCCGCGGGCCCGCTTGAGGTGGTTGTTGATGACGATGCGGTTGTCGAACAGCAGCTTGACCGGGATCGCCGCGGACGCTGGTCGCCGTCGGCAGCTCCAGGCTGGCGTTCATGTTCTTGGCGACCGCGGCGGACGGGCCGCGCAGCGTCACGAACTCCGGACCGTCCGCGGCGGCGGCCTCGGCCTCGGCCTTCGGCGCGGCCTTGGCGACCGGGGCGGGCGCGGCGCGCGGGCTTCGCCGGGGCGGGTGCGGCCGCGGGGGCGGCCGGAGCGCTCGGGGCGGCCGGTGCGACCGGGGCCGGGGACTGGGCCAGCGGGGCGGCGGCGGGCCGGGCGGCCTGCGCGGCCCGGTCGCCGTTGGGCGAGGCCGGGGCCGGCGTGGCGGCGGGCGGTGTGGGCGGCGGCGTGGTCGCGGAGTCTGCTCCCGGCTTGTAGTCGGCGAAGAAATCCCACCAGGCCCGGTCTACCGAGTTCGGGTCCTGGAGGTACTGCTGGTAGATCTCATCGACGAGCCACTCGTTCGCGCCGAATCCGGCTGCGGGTCCGGCGCCCTCCCCATGGGGTTCGGCCGAGACACTCGATGTGTTGGGGGACTGTGACGACACGGCGGCAACCGCCCTCTTCCGCTTCACAAGGTGGTGGACAGCGGAAATAAAGGCTACGCCTTCCGAACGGGTCGGCGCTTGCTACGAGGGTCACACGTCGCGTACGTCACACCAGAAGGCGGGTTTGACCGCTGTCTTTGGCGGGAAATCGGCATTGTTTCGGGTGTCTGCGCGATGCCGGGGCGTCGCAACAGCGGCAAATCCGGGTTGCACCTGGGTGATCCGGGTTTGTCTTCGATCTCCCGTTCGAGAGCATACGTCAGCACAGGTCAATCGGATGCCGGATTCTTTCCCGGAAGAGTGAGATGCATCCGACAGCCCCGCTCCGAATCGGCCACCCGGATCCGGCCACCGTGCAGCTCCACCGCCCAGCGGGCGATCGCCAGCCCGAGACCGGTGCCGCCGTCACTGCCCGAACCGTGCGGCGCCGGCACGCTGCCCCGGCTGAAGCGCTCGAAGACCTTCGACCACTGCGCCTGCGGGATGCCGTCGCCCTCGTCCAGCACCTCCAGCTCCAGGCTGTCCGGGGTCGCGCCGCGCCGGGCCTTCACCGTCACCCGGCCGCTGGGCGGGCTGTGCCGCACCGCGTTGTCCACCAGGTTGGAGACCACCTGGTGCAGCCGCTCCGGGTCCGCGTAGCCGGTCAGCTCCGGCGGCGAGACGTCCAGGTGCAGGTGCACGTCGTTGCGCGAGCGGGCGGTGGCCGCCATCGCGACCCCGGGCTTGATGCTGGCGACCTTCAACACCCCGGACAGGAACGGCCACACCTCGAAGCGGTGCACGTTCAGCGGCACCACGCCGCTGTCCAGCCGGGACAGGTCGAGCAGGTCGGCCACCAGCCGGCCCAGCCGCTCGGTCTGCGCCAGCGCCGCCCGCATGGTCTCCGGATCGGCCTCCGAGACGCCGTCCACCACGTTCTCCAGCAGGGCGCGCAGCGCGGAGATCGGGGTGCGCAGCTCGTGCGAGACGTTCGCCACCAGCTCCTTGCGGTGCCGGTCGGAGCCCTGCAGGTCGGTGGCCATGCTGTTGAACGCCACCGCCAGGTCGCCCAGCTCGTCGCGCCGCCCGGTCCGCACCCGCCGGCTGTAGTCGCCGTGCGCCATCGCCCGGGCCACCGCCGTCATCTCGCGCAGCGGCGAGGTGAGCCAGGTGGCCACGTACTGCATCAGGCACAGCGAGGTGATGATCGAGAAGACGGTGATCACCCGCAGCTCGGTGTCCGAGTGGATGGCCACCGTGACCAGCAGCGTGGTCACCACCACCGAGGTGATCACCAGCAGACCGAGCGCCGCCTTGATCGAACGGTACGGGTCAACCGGCGCGAGTCCGTCCCACACCTGGCGCCACACTCCTCGCTCCAGCGGGGGCCGCCGCGCGACGCGACCGGCCCGTTCGGTACCCCCCCGTGAGGCGAGCCGCAGCGAGCGCGCCGTGTCCCGTGCCGGATTGCGCGACGGCCGTTTGCCGCCCGCGTCCGCACGCCTTCGGAAGATCCCCACCCCTGCGACGCCATCGCGCGCCATACCCGCGTCCCTCCTCGTCGCCCCTGGTCGGCCCAGGCCGGTCACCCCCGCGACGTCTGCCGTGCACCGCCATCGGCACGCCCCCACGCGCCCGGCGGATCCCCGTGCGCTACGGCGCGGGAGTCTCCAGGGCGTACCCCACGCCGTGGACCGTGCGGATGCGCTCGGCGCCGATCTTGCGGCGCAGCGCCTTGATGTGGCTGTCGACGGTGCGGGTGCCGGACGCGTCGGCCCAGTCCCAGACCTCGGCGAGCAGCTGCTCGCGCGAGAGCACCGCCCGGGGCGTCTGCGCCAGGCAGGCCAGCAGGTCGAACTCGGTGGGCGTCAGGTGCACGTCGTCGCCGCGCACCCGCACCCGGCGCTGCGCGTGGTCGATCGACAGGTCGCCGAGCTGCAGGGTGCCGCCGCGCGGGCTGCGGGCCGCGACGGTGGCCCGTTCCACCCGTCTGAGCAGCACGTGGACCCGGGCGGCCAGTTCCCGCATGGAGAACGGCTTGGTCATGTAGTCGTCCGCGCCGACGCCGAGACCCACCAGCATGTCGGTCTCGTCGTCCCGCGCGGTCAGCATCAGCACCGGCACCGGCCGCAGGGCCTGCACCCGCCGGCAGACCTCCAGGCCGTCGTAGCCGGGCAGCATGATGTCGAGTACCAGGAGATCCGGCTGCCAGGCGTGCGCGGTGTCCACCGCCGCCGGGCCGTCGCCCGCGGTGTGTACCTGGAAACCCTCCGCGCGCAGCCTGGCGGCGATCGCGTCGGCGATCGTCGGATCGTCCTCGACGACCAGTACCCGGCGCTGTGTGCCCGGCAACGGCGCCCCGTTGCCGTTGCTCGCCGTCGTCGTCTGTGTGTTGTCCATTCGGGCCCGCCCCTACGTGGTCGCGCTGCTTGGCAAGCAGCGTAAGGGGCAGGCGTGGCCTGGGGCTACGTCGGGCCGGGCGCCCGTTCGGCGAGATGCACCACATCCGGTACACCCCGGGCAACCGGCACCGTGACGGTCGTCACCCGGACGAAACGGGCGTCCCGCAGCGCGTCCTCGAACGCGGCGGACGGCTGGGCCGACCACACCGCGAGCACTCCGCCGGGGCGCAGCCGCCGCCGGCAGTCCGCGAGCCCGGCCGGGGAGTAGAGCGAGCCGTTGGAGTCGGTCACCGTCCAGTCCGGTCCGTTGTCGATGTCCAGGCACAGCGCGTCGTAGGCCGCGGACGGGCCGCCGCGCAGGTGGCCGACGAGATCACTCTCGATGACATCGACCCGCGGATCGTCCAGCGCGCCGGCCGAGAAGGGGGCCAGGTGCCCCTGCCGGTGCCAGTCGATCACCGCGGACTCGCGCTCCACCACGGTGATGCGGCCCCAGCGCGGCTCGGCCGCCGCCCGGGCCAGCGAGAACCCCACGCCGAGCCCGCCGATCAGCACCGACCGGCCGCCCCGCGCCCCGTCGCGGTCCAGCGCCTGGAGCGCGGCGTCCACCAGCAGCCGCTCCGAGCGGCCGTCGGAGGTGTCCATCAGGAAGCAGCCGTTGGCGATGATCTCGAACCGCTCGCCGCGCCGGCGCAGCACCACCTCGCCGGACGGCCCCTGCCGCCGGTCGACGGTCTCCGGCGCCGCGTCCGCCTCGTAGGCCGTCTCCCGCACGCTCTGCTCACCCGGCATGGGCCCAGATTAGTGGGTGGTCCGCCCGGGCGATCGGGCTTCGCACGGCCGGGGAGCCGGGTCCGCGGCTGCCGGCGTTTAATCGTTTCCGCGGCGAGCCGCCGAAGGCTACTGTTCGGGTGCGGCGAGTGACCCACGAGGAGCTGCGACATGGTCGGTCATCCGAGCGCGCGTTGACGTTGTAGGCCGTCACCGGCCTGTCTTCGCGTGCTGCCCTTGACGTAGCGGCACAGCGAGCCTTCCCCCGCCCGGACCGTCGGTGCGCCTTCGGCGTGCCCGGTGGCGGGCCTCGCCGGCCATCCGAGGGATCCCCGTGCCGTCCGCTTCCTCTTCCTCCGCCGTATCCGACGCGTCCGGTCCCGGTCCGGGCCGTCCCGTTCCGCCGAGCCTGTGGCGGGACGCCGACTTCCGCGGGCTCTGGGTGGGCCAGACGGCCTCCCAGCTCGGCGAACAGGCGAGCCTGGTGGTGCTGCCGCTCCTCGCCGTCCTGACGCTCGACGCCGGTGCCGGCCGGTTGGGCGTGCTGCGCGCGGTGGAGCAGGCGCCGATCCTGTTGCTCTCGCTCTTCGCCGGCGCGTGGGTGGACCGGTGGCGGACCCGCACGGTGATGGTGCTGGCGGACGCCGGCCGGACCCTGGCACTGGGCGCCGCCGCGGTGGCCGGCCTCCTCGGCCGGCTCGGCATGCCCGCGCTGTTCGCGGTCGCCTTCGCCGTCGGGTCCCTGTCCGTCTTCTTCGACGTCGCGTACCAGGCGTCCCTGGTGCGGCTGGTGGAACGCGACCAGCTGGTGCGGGGCAACAGCGCGCTGGAGGGCAGCCGGTCCGCGGCCCAGATCGGCGGTCCCGCCCTCGGCGGCGCGCTGGTGTCCCTGCTGTCGGCGCCGGTCGCCGTCGCCTCCGGCGCGCTGTTCTTCGCGCTGTCGGTCCTGTCGGTCCGCCGGATCCGCCGGACCGAGTCGGTCCCGGAGCGCTCGCGGCGGCCCCCTCGGGTGTGGCGGCGCATCCACGAGGGCCTGCGCTTCGTCGTCGGCGACACCGCGCTGCGGACCGTGTGCCTCGCCTCGGCCGCCTTCCAGTTCTCCTTCGCGGCCACGATGACCGTCTACCTGCTCTTCCTGCCGCGCGAACTGCACCTGTCGGGCACCGCCGTCGGGCTGGCGCTCGCGGCGACGGGACCGGGCGCGCTCCTCGGCTCGGTGCTCGCCGCCCGGCTGCCCGGCCGGTTCGGCCACGGTCCGGTGCTCGTGTCGGCGGCGGCGCTCGGCGACGGCGCGTTCCTGTGCGTGCCCGCACTGCACGGCTCCTGCGCCCTGACGTTCCCTGTACTTCTCGCGGTCGGCTTCGTGTTCGGGGCCGGCGGCCAGCTGGTGAACGTCACGGTGATGGCCGTCCGGCAGGCCGTCACCCCGGCCGGGATGCAGGGCCGCGCGGCCGCGACGATCACGTTCGTCGGCATGGGACTGACCCCGCTCGGCTCGCTGCTCGGCGGATTCCTCGCCCAGCAGTGCGGCCCGCGCACCGGCCTCCTGATGACCGCCGCGGGCATGCTGCTCTCCCCGGCCGTGATGATCCTCTCCCCCCTCGCCCGCCTGGGCCGGGTGCTTCCGGGTGCGCCCTGACCGCCGGCGCGGGGGAGCCGGAACCGGCCGGCTGTAGGACCGTGACCGGTCGATCGCTGTGGGCGAACACGGCGTGGGGAACATTCCGCGCCTGCGAATCATTGAGCCTTGCAAGCTCAACTTGATTGCCTAGGGAGAGATCATGACTACACAGTCCGGTGCGCCTGGCACGCCGCTCACCCTGCCCGTGCTGCCGTTGGACGACGACGTGGTGCTGCCGGGCATGGTCGTTCCGCTCGACCTGACCGTGCCCGAGGTGCGCGCGGCCGTGGAGGCCGCCGAAGCGGCCAGGGCCGTGCAGGGCAACGGCGGCGAGGGCGATCGTGTTCCCGGCGGCCGCCCGGCCGGCAAGGCCCGGGTGCTGCTGGTGCCGCGGATCGACGGCGCGTACGCCGCGGTGGGCACGCTGGGCACCGTCGAGCAGATCGGCCGGCTGGCCGACGGCGACCCGGGCGCGGTGATCCGCGGCGTCACCCGGGTGCGGATCGGCGCCGGCACCACCGGCCCCGGCGCGGCGCTGTGGGTGGAGGGCACCGCGATCGTGGAGCCGAAGCCCGCCGAGACGCCCGGCGTGATCGCCGAACTGGTCAAGGAGCACAAGGCGCTGGCCACCAGCTGGCTGCGCAAGCGCGGCGCCTGGCAGGTGGTCGACCGGGTCCAGCAGATCGACGACCCCTCGCAGCTCGCCGACAACTCCGGCTACTCGCCGTTCCTCACCCCGCAGCAGCGGATCGCGCTGCTGGAGACCGTCGAGCCGGTCGAGCGGCTGCGGCTGGCCACCTCGCTGCTGCGCGAGCACCTCGCCGAGCAGGACGTCGCCGACACCATCCGCAAGGACGTGCAGGAGGGGATGGACAAGCAGCAGCGCGAGTTCCTGCTCCGCCGCCAGCTGGAGGCGGTCCGCAAGGAGCTGTCCGAGCTGAACGGCGAGCCGGAGGACGAGGCGGACGACTACCGCGCCCGGGTCGAGGCGGCGGAGCTGCCGCAGAAGGTGCGCGAGGCGGCCCTGAAGGAGGTCGAGAAGCTGGAGCGGTCCACCGACGCCTCCCCGGAGGGCGGCTGGATCCGCACCTGGCTGGACACGGTGCTGGAGATGCCGTGGAGCACCACCACCCAGGACGCCTACGACATCGCCTCGGCGCGCGCCGTGCTCGACGCCGACCACGCCGGACTGGACGACGTCAAGGAGCGCATCACCGAGTACCTGGCGGTCCGCAAGCGGCGGGCCGACCGCGGGCTCGGCGTGGTCGGCGGCCGGCGCGGCGGCGCGGTGCTGGCCCTGGTCGGCCCGCCCGGCGTCGGCAAGACCTCGCTCGGCGAGTCGGTGGCCCGCGCCATGGGCCGCGCGTTCGTCCGCGTCGCGCTCGGCGGCGTGCGCGACGAGGCGGAGATCCGCGGCCACCGCAGGACGTACGTCGGCGCCCTGCCGGGCCGCATCGTGCGGGCGATCAAGGAGGCCGGGTCGATGAACCCGGTGGTCCTGCTGGACGAGATCGACAAGGTCGGCTCCGACTTCCGCGGCGACCCGGCCGCCGCGCTGCTCGAAGTGCTCGACCCGGCGCAGAACCACACCTTCCGCGACCACTACCTGGAGGTCGAACTCGACCTGTCCGACGTGGTGTTCCTGGCCACCGCCAACGTCCTGGAAGCCATCCCGCAGGCCCTGCTGGACCGGATGGAACTGGTGACGCTGGACGGCTACACCGAGGACGAGAAGGTCGTCATCGCCCGCGACCACCTGCTGCCGCGGCAGTTGGAGCTGGCCGGGCTGGCCGCCGACGAGGTCTCGGTGGACGACGAGGCGCTGCGGAGGCTGACCGGCGAGTACACCCGGGAGGCCGGCGTGCGCAACCTGGAGCGGGCCATCGCCCGGGTGCTGCGCAAGGTCGCCGCGGGCCACGAACTCGGCCGCACCGAGCTGCCGCTGACGGTCGGCGGCGACGGGCTGCGCGCGCTGATCGGCCGGCCGCGCCACCTGCCGGAGTCCGCGCAGGACCCGCAGGAGCGGCGCACCGCGGTGCCCGGCGTGGCGACCGGCCTGGCGGTGACCGGCACCGGCGGCGACGTGCTGTTCGTCGAGGCGTCGCTGGCCGATCCGGAGTCCGGCGGCACCGGGCTGGCGCTCACCGGCCAGTTGGGCGACGTGATGAAGGAGTCGGCGCAGATCGCGCTGTCGTTCCTGCGCTCGCGCGGCGCCGAGCTGGAGCTGCCGGTCGGCGATCTGAAGGACCGCGGCATCCACCTGCACGTGCCGGCCGGCGCGGTGCCCAAGGACGGGCCGAGCGCGGGCGTGACGATGACGACCGCGCTGGCGTCGCTGCTGTCCGGCCGCCGGGTCCGCGCCGACCTGGCGATGACCGGCGAGGTCTCGCTGACCGGGCGGGTGCTGCCGATCGGCGGCGTCAAGCAGAAGCTGCTGGCCGCGCACCGGGCCGGGGTGACCACGGTGGTCATCCCCAAGCGCAACGAGGCCGATCTGGACGACGTGCCCGCCGAGGTGCTGGCCGCGCTGGAGGTGCACGCGGTCTCCGACGTGCGCCAGGTGCTGGAACTGGCCCTGGAGCCGACCGGATCGGCCGCCGCCGACCGGCCGCGGATGGCCTCGGCGGCCTGAGCGCCCGGCCGGGGACCGCGCAGGCCCCCGCCCGTCGGAGACGGGCGGGGGCCTGCGCGGTGCGGGGGCCTGGGGTGGATCAGGTGTTGTTCGCCAGGTTCTGCAGGCCGCTCAGCGGGCCGTTGAAGTAGTCCTGGTCACCGGGGAAGGTGCCGGAGTCGGCGTACTGCCAGAAGGTGTAGAAGCCCCAGCCGGCCGGCAGCGGGTCCGGGGTGCCGTTGTAGTTGGCGATGAACAGCGGGTCGTTCGCGGCGAACGCCGAGCTGTTGCCGGTGCAGCTGGTCCACCAGTCGGTGGTGGAGTAGATCGTCGCCCAGCGGGTGGTCTTGGCGTGCACCTCGTTGACGAACGCGTTGATCCAGCTGACCATCGCGCTCTGGCTCAGGCCGTAGCACTCGGCGCCGTAGGGGTTGTACTCGATGTCCAGCATGGGCGGCAGGGTCTTGCCGTCCTTGGACCAGCCGCCGCCGTTCGCGACGAAGTAGTCGGCCTGCGCCGCACCGCTGGAGGTGTCCGGGGTGGCGAAGTGGTACGCGCCGCGGATCATGCCCACGTTGTAGGAGCCGTTGTACTGCTGGGCGAAGTCCGGGTTGGTGTACGTGGTGGCCTCGGTGGCCTTCACGTAGGCGAACTTCGCGCCGTTGGCCCAGGCGCTCGCCCAGTTGACGCTGCCCTGGTAGGAGCTGACGTCCATGCCCGGGGTCTGGGTGACCATCGGCGAGACGGTGCCGGGGGCGGTCTTCGCGGTGCCCTCGTGCGCGGCCACGGTCGAGCCCAGCCAGTCCAGCTGCGGGTGGGTGATGTGGTTGTGGGCCTTCGCGGTGTCGGGGGCCGCGGCGTTGGCGGCGGCCGGGACGGCGACGACCAGCGCCATCATCGCGACGACGGTTCCGCCGATGCTCACCGCGGAGCGGCGCAGCACGGATCTGCGGCGGCTGGGGGTTCCGGAGACGTTCATGTGGTGCCTCCAAGGGCGCGAGGGGGGTGGTTCCTTGGTGTGGCCATGACAGCGGGGAATGTACGCGCGTAGAAAGGCCGGAAGGAAGGGGGAGCGGCGACTGCCGTTGGTCTACTCCTGCGAAATACTGGAAGAGCTGCGGCGATGGCGGCCCCTGGAAAAAACTTTCACAGCCGGAAAGGGCATTGACGTGCGTAAGGCCGAACGCGGGCGGGACGAGCGGGGCACGCCGGAAAGTGGTGTGGACCACGTCCGGGACCTGGCGGAACCGGAAACCGCGCCCTCTGGTACGGGAGGTGCCGATGGCGGTTTCCGCCTGAGCGACATGGACGCCCTGGAACGGGAGATCACCGTGCTGTACCGCCGGGCCCGCGCGTCCTCCGGCGAGATGGCCCGCCAGGTCCACCCCGACCTCGAACCGGCCGCCTACGGGCTGCTGGTGCGCCTGGAGGAGGCCGGTGAGGAGCGGGCCACCGAGCTGGCGGCCTACTTCGGGGTCGGCAAGGCCACCATGAGCCGGCAGCTGCGCGCGCTGGAGGAGCTGGGCCTGGTCAGCCGGGACCCGGACCCGGCGGACGGCCGCGCCTTCCTGGTCCGGCTCACCGCCGAGGGCCGCTCCCGCTTCACCCGGGTCCGCGACGCCCGCCGCGCGGGATACCGCAGCCGGCTCGCCTCCTGGGACCACGCCGACGTGCGCGAACTCGCCCGGCTGCTGGGCCGGCTCAACGCCGAGGAAGCCGTCTAGAGCCCGTTCACCCGAACGGGTGGGATCGCGGGACCGGCCGACCGCCGGGCGTCACAGCAGGGCCAGCGCGGCCGTCGCGTCGTCGTGCGCCTTGCCGCGCGGGAAGGCGGCGCCGTCCGGATCGGCGGCCTCGGCGGCGCGCACCCGGGCGATCAGCTCCGCGCAGCCGTCCCGCTCCAGCAGCCGGAAGGCGCCCGGCCAGTCCGTCGCGCCGAAGACGTCCACCAGCCGCCCGGCGCCGTCGGTGAGCGCGGCGACCGAGCGGACCGCCGCGCGCGGCACGCTGCCGGCGACCGCCCGGCCGGCGACCCGCGGGTCGGCCGCGGCGGTGAAGAACCCGCCCTCCGCGTTGCGCAGCGACTCCACCGCCGCCGCGTACGCCGACCGGGCCCGCCGCTGCGCCGCGCCGCCCCGGGCGAGCGGACGCAGCGCGGCCCGCAGCGCCGGCACCGGCTCCGGCAGCCGGCGCAGCCGGTCGTCCAGCACCGCGCGCACCGCGCCGGAGGCGTCCTCGACGAGCAGCACGGAATCGGAGAGCACCAGGTGCTGCACGCTCTCCTCGTCCCAGCGCACGGCGACCACCGTGGACTGCGGAGTGTGCCGGTGAGAAAGGTCACAGGTGTCGCGATGGGATTCGGCGGTGCGCGCGATCGCCTCCGCGAGACACTGACGGAGCGTCATGTCCGCCCGTGAGACGCACAGTTCGATCATCGCGCCGCCCAGCCGGGCGGTGAACCACGGCACGCTGTGGCCGCAACCGGTGCCCGCCGGCGGCGGGGTGACCCCGTCCAGCACCACCAGGACGCCGCCCGCGCCGGACGCGGGCAGCGCCGCGCAGACGAAGTCCTCGTTGGGCCGGCCCGCGGTGCCGGGCTCGGTGGCGGTGTCGATGCGCATCGGCCCAGTCTGCCGCAGCGTCCGTTCGATCGACGGATACGTGCCCCGCGGCGGAAGGGTCTGTGCAGATCCGGTGAGCGTTCTCGTCACCCGGTGGCGGGGGCGGGCATCCTGCCAGCAGCCCGTACGCTTCTCCAAACCGTGCCGGAGTGCGGGAAGCGTGTGCGGTGAACCCGAGTTGAAGAGCGACTTCGCCTTGTTGTTCACTCCTTCAGGTGTCGCGGCGCAGTTGCGTGTCACCCATACCCGCAAGGCTGCGAAGACTTGCGCATCGGGGGGAGCACCGGAGGGCGACGACGGCGTCGCGGCCGGTGCGGTGCCTAACTGATTTGTCGTCACTTCGGCTGTACGGACGGCTGTACGACGGACGAGACAGGAATGCGAGAACCGGTGCGGACAACGCGGAGAGGGCGCGACGCGGCGCGCACGGAACCGACGCCACCCACGACGCGACATGCCCAGAAACCTGGACGCCGCCTGCGTACCCGGCTGTTGGCGGCCGTCCTTGTCAGCCTCGTCGCGGTGCTCGCCGCCGGCGGACCCTCGGTCGCCACCGCGGTGAGCGACGTCTCGCAGTCCCAGCGGCTGCTGCGGCTGACGGAGTTGAACACCTCCGCCATCGCGCTGTCGCACGCGCTGTGCGACGAGCGCGACGCGATGACCGCCTACGCGGCGGCCGGCCGCACCGGCGAGGGCGTCAGCCAGGGCGAGCAGGCCGCCGTGGACCGCCAGGCCGCCGAACTCGGGCGCGACGCGGCCGACCTGGACACCGGCGGCTCCGCCGACCTGGTCCGGATCACCGGCGACCTGCGGCTCGCCCTCGGCGACATCGACCGGGTCCGCGGCGACGCCCGCACCGGCAACGGCTCGGCCCGGGCGGTCTTCGACTCCTACACCCCGCTGGTCGACGCCCTCGACGCAGTCAGCGGCGGGCTCGCCCGCGCGCTGCCGGACCGGGCCTCCGACCCCGACACCAGCGCCGGACCCGCGCTCACCGAGGCGGTCTCGCAGGCGTCCGCGGAACACGGCCTGCTGGTCGCCGCCCTCGACGGGACCGGCGCCGGCTCCGACCTGGTCGGCGAGGCCAGGACCGACCGGCTGCGCGAGCAGGGCGCGTTCGACGACTTCGACACCACCGCCACCGCCGACGCCCGCACCCGGTACGCCCAGACGGTGACCGGCACGGACGTCACCGCGGCCGACGGCTACCTCGACAAGCTCACCGCCGGACCCGGCCTGACCGCCGCCGACCACCGGTTGGACCCCGGCACGGTCGACCAGGCGCTCTCCGCCCGGATCGACCGGATGCGCGCCGTGCAGTCCTCGCTGGCCGCCGCCGACACCACCCGGCTCACCGCGCTGCGCGACCAGGACGTCACCGCCCTGGAGATCCGCTGCGCGCTGGTCGGCCTGTGCGCGCTGGTCGCGCTCGCCATCGGCGTGCAGACCGCCCGCTCGGTGACCCGGCCGCTGGCCCGGGTGCGCCGCTACGCCAACGACCCGGCCGGCGAGCCGCCCACCGCCAGCGGCGACGAGTTCGCCCTCATCGCGCTCGACGTCCAGCGGCTCGCCCAGGACCTGGCCGACCTGCGCGAACGCGGCGCCGGCCAGGACGCCGAACGCGTCCGGCTGGACGGCGAGCGCGACACCGCCGCCCGCAGCGCCGCCGCCGAGCACGAGGAACTGCGCAGGCGGGAGGCGGCGCTGCGCGAGGAGCGCGCCGCGCTGGCCCGGGAGAAGGAGGCGCTCGCCGCCCGGCTCGGCTCGCTGCAGGGCAGCGTGCACAGCACCTTCGTCAACCTCTCGTTGCGCACCCTCGCCCTGGTCGAGCGGCAACTCCAGCTCATCGAGGGCCTGGAGAACCGCGAGCAGGACCCCGACGAGCTCAAGACCCTCTTCCGGCTCGACCACCTGGCCACCCGGATGCGCCGCAACAGCGAGAGCCTGCTGGTGCTCGCCGGCGCGGAGACCGGCGGCAGCGCGGTCACCAGGCCGATCCCGCTGGTGGACGTGGTGCGGGCCGGCATCTCCGAGATCGAGCGCTACGAGCGGGTGCGCATCCCGTTCCTGCCGCGCGGCCACTTGGTCGGCTTCGCCGCCGACGACGCCGGCCACCTGGTGGCCGAACTGCTGGAGAACGCCACCGCCTTCTCGCCGCCCGACTCCGAAGTACGGGTCTCCGGCTGGCTGCTGGAGAACGGCGAGGTGATGATCTCCGTCGAGGACGAGGGCATCGGCGTGCCGTCCGACCGGCTGGACGAGGTCAACCGGCTGCTCGCCGACCCGCGCCCCGACCAGTCCGACGCGCCGGCCGGCCTCGGCCTCTACGTCGTCGCCCGGCTCGCCGGACGGCACGGCATCCGGGTCCAGTTGCGCCCGCAGAAGCAGGGCGGCACCGCGGCCGTGGTCGTGCTGCCGAAGAACCTGATCACCTCGGCGCCGCCGGCCGGGTCCGACGCCCCGCCGGCCGGCCGCACCGAGCCGGCCGCCGGCCTCGCCGCGCGGACCGCTCCGGCCGTCGCGCCGCCGCGGACCGAACCGGCCGGGCACGCGGCCGTGCCCGCTCCGGCCGCCGAACACGCCAGGCCGCACGCCGCCGGTCCCGACCAGGCCGGCACACCTGCCCGTCCCCGCCCCGACGAGCCGGCCGCCGACGCGGCGGGCGGCCCGCTGCCCAAGCGGGTGCCGCGCTCCAGCGGTCTGACCGGCGAACCAGGGGCCCGTGCGAACGTCACACCGGTCGACGCCGACGCCCTGCGGCGCCGGCTCGGCGGGTTCGCGCAGGGCCTGCGGGAGGGCCGCCGGGACGCCGAGGCCGAGGCGACCGCGGAGCGGCCGGGGGACCACAGCGACAGCGAACCCTCCGAGGAGGCACGCGGGTGAACACCCCGAGCACGGACAGCGGCGGCACGACGCGCGGCCCGGCCGAGTCCAGAACCGTCAGGCACAGCGCGGCGGCGCGCAACCTGCAGTGGCTGCTGGCCAACCTCGTCGAGGAGGTGCCGGGCGTCCGCTCGGTCGCGGTGATCTCCTCCGACGGCCTGCTGCTCAGCTCATCCGAGGTCTCCGAGCAGGAGACCGCGGCGATGACCCGGGCCCCCGCGCGCCCGCCCGGCGCCGAGTCCGGCTCCGCCGAGCGGCCGCCCGGATCCTCCGGCGACCTGGCCACCGTGGTCTCCGGCCTCGCCTCGCTGACCGACGGCGCCGCCCGCCTGATGGACGCCGGAACGGTCAAGCAGTCGGTGGTCGCGATGGAGAACGGCTGCCTGTTCGTGATGTCGATCAGTGACGGCTCGCTTCTCGGCGTGCACGCCTCCCCGGAGTGTGACATGAGCGTGGTCGCGTACCACATGGCACTGTTCGTCGGCCGGGCGGGACACGTCCTGACCCCGGAGTTGCGCGACGAACTGGCCGGACCACCGATGTCGTCCGACCGGCCCGCGGAAAGGGGGCGTTGATGTCCGCCAACCCGCTGCCGGTCCGCGGCTTCGAGCACCGGCCCTCCCGGGTCCGGCCGTACGCGCTCACCGGCGGGCGCACCCGGTTCGGCCACGTGCTGCTCGTCGAGACGTTCGTGGCCACCATCGACGGGCCGCGCGAGCGCGCCGAGCTGACCTCCGGCGGCATCGGCGCCGGCGTGATGCCGGAGCTTCGGGCCATCGTCGAACTGTGCCGCCGCATGCGGTCGGTCGCCGAGATCTCCGCGCTGCTGCGCATGCCGCTCGGCGTGGTGCGCGTACTGCTCAGCGATCTGGCCGACCAGGGAAGGATCCGCGTCTACGGAAGCGGCCAGGGGCCGACACAGCCCGACCGCGCGTTGCTGGAAAGGGTACTCGGTGGACTTCGCAGGCTCTGAGACGGCGCATCCGGCCGCCACCGCGATAGCGGCGGCGGCCATGGATCCCGAGGAGGGCATACAGGACTGGCAGCGCGACACCAGCCGCGCCCCGACCTCCGTCAAGGTGGTGGTGGCCGGCGGCTTCGGCGTCGGCAAGACCACGTTCGTCGGCGCGGTGTCCGAGATCACCCCGCTGACCACCGAGGCCCTGATGACCCGGGCCAGCGAGGACGTCGACGACCTCGGCTCCACCCCGGACAAGACCACCACCACGGTCGCCATGGACTTCGGGCGCATCACGCTCGACCAGGACCTGGTGCTCTACCTGTTCGGCACCCCCGGCCAGCAGCGGTTCTGGTTCATGTGGGACGACCTGGTGCGCGGCGCCATCGGCGGGATCGTGCTGGCGGACACCAGGCGGCTCGCCGAGTGCTTCCCGGCGCTCGACTACTTCGAGACCTGCGGGCTGCCGTTCGTGGTCGCCGTCAACCACTTCGAGGGATCGCCCGGCTACGGGGAGGACGACGTGCGCGAGGCGCTGTCCGTCCCGCCGCACATCCCGGTCCTGATCTGCGACGCGCGCAAGCGGTACTCGGTGGTCGAGGCGCTGCTCTCCCTGTGCGGACACGCGCTCGCCGCGCTGCCCGAATGAACGTATCGCCGGGGTCCGTTCCCCCGCACTCTTAAGGATCGCCATGCGCAGAATACTCATCGTGGGGGCCGGCCAGTCCGGGCTCCAACTCGCCCTCGGCCTGCTCTCGCACGGCTACGAGGTCACCTTGATGACCAACCGCACCGCGGAGGAGATCCGCGAGGGCAGGGTCATGTCCACCCAGTGCATGTTCAGCACCGCGCTGGGCCACGAGCGGGACCTGGGGCTCAACTTCTGGGAGCAGCAGGCGCCGCGCATCGAGGGCCTCGGCGTCTCGGTCGCCGCCCCGGACGGCACCCGCCCGATCGACTGGGTCGGCCGTCTCGACGGCTTCGCGCAGTCGGTGGACCAGCGGGTGAAGATGTCCGGCTGGCTGGAGGCATTCGCCGAGCGCGGCGGCCAACTGGTCGTGCACGGCGCCGCCGTCTCCGACCTGGACTACTTCGCCCGCCGCTACGACCTGGTGCTGGTCGCGGCCGGCAAGGGCGAACTGGTCGGCATGTTCGGCCGGGACGCCGCCCGTTCGCCGTACGCCACCCCGCAGCGCTCGCTCGCGGTCGCCTACGTCAACGGCCTCGGCCCGCGCCCGGAGCACCCGGACTTCCACGCGGTGCGCTGCAACCTGGTGCCCACCGTGGGCGAGATGTTCGTCATGCCGACCCTCACCACCTCGGGCCCGGCCGACATCCTGTTCTGGGAGGGCATCCCCGGCGGCCCGCTCGACGTCTTCGACGGCGTCAAGGACCCGGCCGAGCACCTGCGGATCACCCTGGACCTGATGAAGCAGTTCCTGCCCTGGGAGTACGAGCGGGCCCGCGACGTCGAACTCACCGACGCCAACGGCACGCTGGCCGGCCGCTACGCCCCCACCGTGCGCAACCCGGTCGGCGAACTGCCCTCCGGCGGCCTGGTGCTGGGCGTCGCCGACGTGGTGGTGGCCAACGACCCGATCACCGGCCAGGGTTCGAACAACGCCGCCAAGTGCGCGGCCTCCTACCTCGACTCGATCCTGGCGCACGGTGACAAGCCGTTCGACGCGCAGTGGATGCACGGCGCCTTCGAGCGGTACTGGTCGTACGCGCAGCACGTCACCAAGTGGACCAACGCGATGCTGGCCCCGCCGCCCGAGCACGTGCTCGGCCTGATCGGCGCCGCCGGGCAGCTCCAGCCGGTCGCCGACCGGTTCGCGAACGCCTTCGACGACCCGTCCGACTTCGAGAACTGGTTCTTCGACCCGGAACTCGCCCAGGCCTACCTGGCCTCGGTCGGCTGATCCACCGTCAGATCGGGCCGCTCCGCCGTGCGGAGCGGCCCGAGCGCGTCCCAGGGCCCGGCCGCCTCGGACGCGTCCGGCGCGTCGGGGCGGACCGCGCCGAGCACCGGGTCCACCGCGACCGGCGAGAGCGAGACCGCGGCGCCCGGTCGCGGCGCCTGCACCACCAGGCCGTCGCCGACGTACAGCGCCACGTGGGTGGCCTGCGGGAAGTAGACGATCAGGTCGCCGGGCCGCACCCGGTCCAACGGCACCTTCGGTAGCGCGGCCCACTGCTCCTGGCTGGTGCGGGGGATGGCCCGGCCGGCGTGGTCCCACGCCTGCGAGGTCAGCCCCGAGCAGTCGAACGCCTTCGGGCCCTGGGCGCCCCACCGGTACGGCTTGCCGAGCTGCGCGACCGCGTAGCCGACGGCCCGCCTGCCGGGTCCGGACGGCCGCGCGGTCCGGCCGGCCAGCCGGCCCGAGGCGAGCAGGGCGTGCTGCGCGTGCTCGGTGTGCCCCTTCTCCAGGGCGGCGAGCGCGGCCAGTTGGCCGCCGCTCAGCGACGCGACCGCGCGCTCCACCTCGCCCAGGCTGCCCTTCGCCCGGTCCCGGGCCGCCCGCTCCCGGCCGGCCAGCGCCCGCATCGTATTGAGCGCCCCGGCGGCCCGTGCGGCGGTGGCGTCCAGCGCGTGTTCGCCGCCGCGCAGCCTGCGCTCCACGGTGGCCCGCCAGGCCTCGGCCCGGCCCAGCACGTGTGCCTGCGACAGCGCCTCGGTCGGGTCGTCGCTCAGCAGCAGGCGCATGTACGGCGAGACGCCGCCGCTGCGGTACTGCTCCCGGGCGATGGCGCCCGCCGCGTCCCGGGCGGCGGCCAGCGCCGCGTGCCGGCCGGTGAGCTGCCGGGTCAGGCCGTCGTACCGGCGCTGCGCGGCGTCGAGCCGCTCCTTGGCGCCGTCGTAGCTCTCGGTGGCCTGCTCGGCGCGCCGGTAGAGCGTCTGCAGCCGGACGAGCAGCTCCGGCAGCCCGGCCGCGCCGGCCGCGGTCGCGGGCGGCGCGGGTCCCAGCACGGCGGCGGCCAGCACCGCGCAGGCCAGCGCCGTTCGGCGGGCCGCTGACATCCGCTCACCTCCGCCGCGCGCTCGGGATCCCGACGGCCCCGATCGTGCCAACGCCCGGCCGTCCGCGCCACGGCGACGCGGCCCGCGGGGCAGCGGTTGCCCGGCATGGCCGACGGTCCGGTCAAGCGCGCCGCCGGTTTCCGGAGGATGGGCGACCGGTGCGGGGAGACGCACCGACGACGCGCCCGGCACGCGGAAGCCAATCCCCCGGCGACCCCGCTGTCAATGCCCGCGGCGATACCGGGCCGCACCGGATCCTCCCGCCCCGGCAGCGGGCCGCCGCCGGCTCCCCGTTCGGCTCCGGGGGCGCCGCGGCGGAACACGGCGGACTCCCCGCCGGCGGCCTCATCGCGGCCGGCGGGCGAACGGCAACCGCGCGCGGTCGGTGCGCGGCCCGTCCGGGTCGTAGTCGTAGCGCCACATGGCCCGGCGCGGGGCGCCGGCGGGCGCCAGCCGGTAGACCAGGACGGTGGCGGGCTCGGTGCCGTGGGCCGGGACGGGCACGCGGTAGTACTTCGGCGGCCTGCCGGTGGCTCCCACCAGCACCGCCATCACCCGCCCGTCCAGCGGTCCGCCGACGAACCGCGACTGTTCGCTTCGCACCCCCTCAGCATGGCACCCGGCACCGACGGCGTGTGACGGGCGCCGGCTACGGCTCCAGCAGCCGGGCCACCACCGCGGCGGTCTCCTCGTCGCCGGCGGCGGCCGAGGCGACGACGGCGACGAACTGGTCGATCAGCCAGCCGCGCAGCTCCTCGGCGGGCGGGCGGCGGCCCTCGTCGAGCCAGATCAGTGAGACCGCCTCGACCGCCGCGATCCAGGAGCGCACCGTCATCCGCAGCCGCAGGCCGGGGTCCGGCACCTCCAGGTGCGCGAACATCTCCGCCGCGGCGCCCCGGCGCACCTCGTCGATGACGGCGGTGGCCCGCGAGGTCGAAGTGGCGCTGCCGCCGCGCAGCAGGGCGGAGAAGCCCGCGTCGTGCTCGGCGACGAACGCCAGGTAGCGGTCGAGCACCCGGGAGAGCCGGACCATCGGCGTGTCGGCGCGCGGCTCGGCGAAGCAGGCCAGCAGCTGGTCGGCCGCGCTGCCCAGCGCGGTCTCGTAGATCTGCTGCTTGCCGCCGGGGAAGTAGCGGTAGACCAGCGCGCGGGAGGCGCCGGCCGCCACCGCGATGTCGTCGATCGAGACGTCCTCGGGGGAGCGGTGGCTGAACAGGTCCAGTGCCGCGACGAGCAGTTGGCGCCGCCGCTCGGCCACCGGCAGCCGCCGATAGGCGACCCCGGCCCCCTCGCCGCCGGCCGCGCCGCCCGTTCGGTTCCCCATGCCGTGCAGTTTAGGCGGCCGGACGGCGCCCGGCGGGGCCCGGCGGCGTCGCGGCCCGTCAGCCGAGCAGCCCGGAGCTGACCCACAGCCGGCGGCCGGGGCCGCGCAGCACGCCGATCTCGTCGAGGAAGTCGGTCAGGCGCCGCGCGGACCGCAGCATCACCTCGCGGCGGTGCCCGCTCTCGCGCACCTGCCGCAGGGCGACCGCCGGGTCGAGGCCGACCGAGGCGTACACCCGGGGGCTGACCAGCGAGGCGGCCACCACCCGGGCGGTCTGGCCGGACATCAGCCGGGTCAGCTCCTTCTCCCAGCCCGGCGCGGTCGCCATCTGGCGGCGCAACTCCTCGCGGGCGTAGCGCACATGGCGGGCCTCCTCCACGACGTGGATGCGGGTCACGCCGCGCACCAGCGGCTGGATGCGCTCGTCGGGGAAGGTCTGGCGCTGCATCCAGTCGAGGATCTCCTCGACCAGCAGGGTGGCGGTGAACGAGCCCGGCGTGGTGGAGACGGTCTTCATCAGCCGGCCCAGGCCGTGGTGGAGCCGGCTCGGGCGGTAGACCGGGCTGCCGGCCTTGGTGATCAGCCGGGCGAACATCATCGAGTGGCGGCACTCGTCGGCCACCTCGGTCAGCGCGTAGCGCACGTGCTTGCTGGTCGGGTCCACGTCGTAGATGTGCCGGGCGAGCAGCTGCAGCAGGATGATCTCGAACCAGATGCCGACCGAGGCGATCGAGGCCGACTCGTGCCTGCTCAGCTCGATGCGCTGCTCCGGCGTCATCCGCTCCCACAGCGGCGTGCCGTAGAGCGAGACCAGCTCCGGCGGCCAGAACCACTTGCCCGGTTCGAAGGGCGCGTCCCAGTCGAGTTCGGTGTCCGGGTCGAAGGAGTGCCTGGCCGAGGCGTCGAGCAGCCGTTCGGCGACCTGTTCGCGCTCCCGGAGCCGGCCGAGCGGTTCACGGGTGGCTTCGGGCGTCGTCATCTGGAGCTCCCCCCTTGGGGTTACCGGCGGTCACAGGTCTTATAAGACTCTTTGTCAACAAGGGCGTCAAGACCCCGCGTCCGACTCGTTGACTGGTCGGTAACCGCCGTGTGACGCTGCCGTCGGCCGTATTTGCACGCCATGTGCAAGATCATGTCGCGAGGCGGAGGAGTCGACGGTGCCCAGCCACGACCTGTACGCGAACAGCCCCGAACAAGGCGGGTGGTCGGTGCCGGCCACCGGCCGGGCCCGCTTCACCTGGGAGTACGACGACGGCCGCGACCGGCTGCTCGCCCTGTACCAGAAGGGCAAGGACAAGCAGTGGGACGGCGCCAAGCGCATCGACTGGGACCTGGAGGTCGATCCGTACGACCCGCTCGGCGTGCCCGACCAGAACCTGACCGTGTACGGCTCGCGGTACTGGGAGGTGATGAGCGAGGCCGACAAGCGCGAGCTGCGCCGGCACTACGCCTCCTGGCAGTTCAGCCAGTTCCTCCACGGCGAGCAGGGCGCCATGGTGTGCGCGGCGCGCATCGTGGAGTCGGCGCCGGACCTGGACGCCAAGTTCTACTCGGCCACCCAGACCATGGACGAGGCCCGGCACGCGGAGATCTACGGGCGCTTCCTGCACGAGAAGGTCGGGATGCTCTACCCGGTCAACGACAACCTGCAGTCCCTGCTCGGCGACACGCTGCGCGACTCGCGCTGGGACATGCCCTACCTCGGGATGCAGGTGCTCATCGAGGGGCTCGCGCTCGCCGCGTTCGGCATGCTGCGCGACACCACCGACAAGCCGCTGCCCAAGCAGATCCTCGCCTACGTGATGCAGGACGAGGCCCGGCACGTCGCCTTCGGCCGGATGGCGCTGCGCGACTACTACCAGCAGTTGTCGTCCGCCGAGCTGCGCGAGCGCGAGGAGTTCGTCATCGAGGGCTGCTATCTGATGCGCGACCGGCTGCGCGGCGCCGAGGTGCTGGAGAACTTCGGCATCCCCGCCAAGGAGGCCGCCGAGCTGAGCGAGGGGTCGGAGTACCTCGCGCTCTTCCGCAAGCTGCTCTTCAGCCGCATCGTGCCGTGCGTGAAGGACATCGGCCTGTGGGGCGAGCGGCTGCAGCGCGCCTACCTCGACATGGGCGTCTTCGATCTCGGCGACTCCAACCTCGACCTGCTGATGGCCCAGGACGAGCAGGTCGCCGAGGAGCTCGACGCGCGGCGGTTCGCCGCCGAGGAGGCGGCCCGCACCGAGGAGGTGGCCGCCGCCATCCGCGAGGGCGCCGCGGAGTGACCCCGCCGCGCCGGGCGCGTCACGAGCCGCTCAGCACCGCCTGCATGACGGACCGGGCGATGGGCGCCGCGCTGCCGCCGCCGGAGATGTCGGCCCGGTCGGCGGCGGCGTCCTCGACCACCACGGCCACCGCGACCGGCGCGGTGGCGGCGCCGTCCGGCCGGGCCCAGGAGACGAACCAGGCGTAGGGCGTGCCGCGGTTGTCGATGCCGTGCTGGGCGGTGCCGGTCTTGCCGCCGACGTCCACGCCGGGGATCGCCGCGTTGGTGCCGGTGCCGTCGGTGACCACGTCGGTCATCAGGTCCCGCAGCACCGAGGCGGTGTGCGGACTCATCGCGTGGCCGAGCACCTCGGGCCGGGTGACCGAGATCGTGCCGCCCTTCGCGTTCGTCTGGCGGTCGATCAGGTACGGCGTCATCACCGTGCCGCCGTCGGCCACCGCGCCGGCGACCATGGCCATCTGCAGCGGGGTGGCCCGGGTGTCGAACTGGCCGATGGAGGAGAGCGCGAGCTGCGAGGCGTCCATCGAGGTGTCGAAGACGCTCTCGCTGACGTGCGAGGGGACCGACAGCGCCGGGTCGTCGAAGCCGAAGCCGCGCGCGGCGCGCACCATGGCCGGCAGCCCCACCTCGTCGCCGAGCTTGGCGAACACCGTGTTGCACGAGACCCGGAAGGCGTAGCGCATGGTCGCGTTCGCGCAGCCGCCCGCCTCGTTGCCGAGCTTCACCGAGGAGCCGGGCAGCGGGTAGGGATCGGGCGAGTCGGTGCGGGAGTCGACGTCGGTGACCGTGCCGCTGTCCAGCGCGGCGGCGGCGGTGACCACCTTGAACGTGGAGCCGGGCGGGTAGGTCTGCCGGATCGCCCGGTTGAGCATCGGCTGGTCCGGGTCGCCGGTCAGCTGCTGCCAGGCGGCGACCGAGGACTGCCCGGTGCCGGCGATCCGCCCCGGGTCGTAGGACGGCGAGGAGACCAGGGCGAGGATCTTCCCGGTGGCCGGGTCGATGGCGGCGACCGCGCCCTTGCGCCCGGCCAGCCCCTGGTAGGCGGCGCGCTGGGCGGCCGGGTCGATGGTGGAGCGCACCCGGCCGCCGGGCGTCTGCTCGCGGGCGACGGCGTTCCACAGCGGGAAGGGCGCCAGCCGCGGATCGGTGCCGGACAGCACCGGGTCGCCGGCGTTCTCCAGCAGCGTGGTGCCGTAGATCTGCGAGGCGTAGCCGGTGACCGGCGCGTACAGCGGTCCGTCGGTGTAGGTGCGCACCCAGGCGAGCCGGCCGCCGGTGCGCCGGGAGCCGGTCAGCCGGGTGCCGCCCGCGTAGATGTCGCCGCGCGGCTGGTCGTAGCGGGTGATGGTCTGCCGGGCGTTGGCCGGGTTGGTGTCGTAGCCGTTGGCGCTGATCACCTGGACCCGGGTCGCGTTGACCAGCAGCGCGACCAGCAGCAGCAGGCAGAAGGCGGCGGCGTGCCGGATGTGCCGGGTCAACGGTCCCCCTCGTCGTCGCCGGTGTCCGGCCGGTCGGGCTCGTCGGGTCTGACGACCGCGATCACGCCGGTCTCGGCGGCGCTGGGCCGCGGGGCGCGGGCGGAGTCGCTGAGCCGGATGAGCAGCGCGATGATGATCCAGTTGGTGACCACCGAGGAGCCGCCCTGCGCCAGGAACGGCATGGCCATCCCGGTGAGCGGGATCAGGTCGGTCACCCCGCCGACGATCACGAAGACCTGCAGCGCCACGATGGTGGCCAGCCCGACCGCCAGCAGCCGGCCGAACGGATCGCGCACCGCGAGCCCGGCCCGGAAGCCGCGGGCCACCAGCAGCCCGTACAGCACGATCAGCACGGTCAGCCCGGCCAGGCCCAGCTCCTCGCCGGCGGTCGCCACGATGAAGTCGGACTTCGCCGCGAAGCCGATCAGGATCGAGTGCCCCTGGCCGAGCCCGGTGCCCAGCAGCCCGCCGGCCCCGAAGGCGAAGAGCGCCTGCGCGAGCTGGCCGGCGCCCTGGCCGGCCGCGACGCTGGCGAACGGGTGCAGCCAGTCCTCCACCCGGCTGTGCACGTGCGGCTCGATCGACCCGACCGCGCCGGCGCCGGCCGCCGCCAGCAGCAGCCCGACCGCGATCCAGCCCCGGCGCCCGGTCGCCACGTAGAGCATCACCACGAACAGGCCGAAGAACAGCAGCGAGGTGCCCAGGTCGGTCTCCAGCACCAGGACGCCGATGCTCATCGCCCAGATCACCAGGATCGGTCCGAGCACCCGGCCGGTCGGCAGCTGGACCTTCCAGAACAGCCGGCGCCCGGTGTAGGCGAGCCCGTTGCTGTTGGCGGCCAGGTAGGCGGCGAAGAACACCGCGAGCAGCACCTTGGCGAACTCGCCCGGCTGGATGGAGAACGCGCCGATCCGGATCCAGATCTTGGCGCCGTTGATCGCCGGGAAGAAGATCGGCACCACCAGCAGCACCAGCGCGACCGCCATGCTGACGTACCCGTAGCGGGCCAGCACCCGGTGGTCGCGCAGCAGCAGCACGACGCCGATGAACAGCCCCACGCCCAGCGACGACCACACCACCTGGGTGGGCGCGGCGCTCTGGTGCGGGGTCGCCAGGTCGAGGCGGTAGATCAGCACCAGGCCGATCCCGTTGAGCAGCACCGCGATCGGCAGCAGCAGCGGATCGGCGTACGGCGCCCGCAGCCGCACCGTGAGGTGGGCCAGCAGGGCCAGCGCGCCCAGCCCGGCCCCGTACCACAGCGCGCCGGACGGGACGGCGTCCTGCTGGGCGAGGCCGACGTCGACGTAGCCGTAGACCGAGATCAGCACGGCGGCGGCCAGCAGCGCCAACTCGACGCCGCGGCGCCTGGGCAGCCGTACGGCGGGCACCGGAGCGACGGCCCTGGGAGCGCTCATGGCCGCAACCTAGCAAGCGCCGGCCCGGCCGGGCGCGCGGTCGCACGTTGCGTGTGTCGATGGCCAGAGTTTCTATAGGACAAGTGCCGAATGTCAGATTGTTGAACTTTCGCTCATTTGTGCGGTACCTCCGTATTTCGGAAGGTCGTGACATGACATCCGAAGCGAACGCTTCCCAGACCGCCGCGGGGACCGGCGGGCCCGATCCGCGGCGCTGGTGGGCGCTGACGGTCATCGCCGTCGCCCAGCTGATGATCGTGCTGGACGCCACCATCGTGAACATCGCGCTGCCCACCGCCCAGCGCGACCTGGGCATCTCGGTCGCCAACCGGCAGTGGGTGATCACCGCCTACACACTGGCCTTCGGCGGCCTGCTGCTGCTCGGCGGCCGCATCGGCGACCTGTTCGGCCGCAAACGGGTCTTCATCATCGGCCTGCTCGGCTTCGCCGTGGCGTCCGCGCTCGGCGGCGCCGCGCAGGGCCAGGAGATGCTCTTCGCCGCCCGCGCGCTGCAGGGCTCCTTCGGCGCGATCCTCGCGCCGGCCGCCCTGTCGCTGCTGTCCACCACGTTCACCGACCCGGCGGAGCGCGGCAAGGCGTTCGGGGTCTACGGCGCCATCGCGGGCGGCGGCGCGGCGGTCGGCCTGGTTCTCGGCGGACTGCTCACCGAGTACCTGAACTGGCGCTGGTGCCTGTTCGTCAACACCCCGATCGCGATCCTCGCCGCCCTCGCTGCGCTACGCACCCTCCACGACACCATGCGGCAGAGCCGGATACGCCTCGACCTGGTCGGCGTGGCGCTCGGCTGCGGCGGGTTGCTGGCCATCGTCTACGGCTGCGCCGAGGCGGTGGACCGCGGCTGGTCCTCCCCGCTGGTACTGGGCATGCTGCTCGGCGGCGTGACGCTGCTGGTGGTCTTCTGGTTCGTCGAGTCCGCGATCCGCAACCCGCTGATGCCGATGCACATCGTGCGCGACCGCAACCGCGGCGGCGCGGCGATCGCCGTGCTGCTGGCCGTCGTCAGCCTGTTCGGCCTCTTCCTGTTCCTCACCTTCTACCTGCAGACCATCAAGGGCTACTCGCCGGTGATCGCCGGTGTCGCCTTCCTGCCGATGACCGCCGGGATCATCCTCACCGCCACCCAGGTCGCCAGCCGCCTGATGACCCGGATCCCGGCCCGGCTGCTGCTGGTGCCGGGGCTGCTGCTGGGCGCCGGCGGCATGTACCTGCTGAGCTTCCTGCGGGCCGACAGCTCCTACGCCGGGATCGTGCTGCCGGCCGAGATCCTGCTCGGCCTCGGCATCGGACTGGTGTTCATGCCGTCGATGAGCGTCGCCACCTCGGGCGTCCCGGCCCGCGAGTCGGGCTCGGCCTCCGCGGTCGTCAACACCGCCCAGCAGGTGGGCGGTTCCATCGGCACCGCACTGCTCAACACCATCGCCGCCAGCGCCGCCTCCACCTACATCGCCGCGCACGCCACCGGTCCTTCGGTCAGCACCTCGCTGCGCGTCACCGGCACCGTGCACGGCTACAACGTGGCCTCCCTGGTGGCCGCCGCGATCATGCTCGCCGCCGCGGTCATCGCCGCGCTCATGGTCACCTACCGGCCGCCGGGCACCGGCGGGGCGGCGGCGGCCCGCAAGGCGGAGTCCGCCCGAACGCCGGCGTAGCGCGCCCGCAGACCGGCTGCGACCGGCAGAAAGGACCGGGCCGACCGGCAGGTACCGGGCGGGCCGAGCGGTACCCGGGCCGCACTGTCCGACCATTGCGTTAGCGTCGGGTCATGGAAACGCCAGCCGGCCTCGCCGACCTGCCCTACGCGGACCTGCTCCAGCCGCACACCGGGGGCCTGTCGCCCGACGAGCGCTACGACACCGTGCACTTCGACGGCCTGGAGCTGCCCGAGCCGGACGGCTCCGGCGCGACGTTCCTGGAGTGCGCCCTGACCGACTGCGTGGTCACCGGCGGCGGGCTGCGCGGCGCCACCTTCAACGACGTGTGGATCCACGGCACCCGGTTCGTCGGCACCGGGCTGGCCGAGAGCGGCTGGCAGGACGCCGCGCTCGACTCCTGCGTGCTGGCCGGCGCCGAGGCGTTCGGGCTGCGGGCCCGCCGCGTCGTCTTCCGCCGCTGCAAACTCGACTCGGTGAACCTGCGCACCGCCCAACTGCGCGAGGTCCGCTTCGAGGACTGCCTGCTGCGCGACGTGGACCTGGCCGGCGCCCGGCTGTCCGACGTCGCCTTCCCCGGCTGCACCCTGGAGGGGCTGCGCCTGGGCCGCGCCTCGCTGGCCCGGGTCGACCTGCGCGACACCGCGCACCTCGAACTCGCCGACGGCTACGACGCGTTGCGCGGTGCGATCATCAGCACGATCCAACTGCTGGAGCTGGCGCCGGCGTTGGCCCGGGAGCTGGGGATCACGGTGAGCGAGGGCGCGCGGGCGGGGCAGCCGCGGTGACCGGCGGCCGGGTGGTGGTGGTCGGCGGCGGCGTGTCCGGGCTGACCACGGCGGTGGTGCTGGCCGAGCGGGGCGCCGAGGTGTCGCTGTGGGCCCGCGAGGAGGCCGCCCGGACCACCTCCGCGGTGGCCGGCGCGCTGTGGGAGCCGTACCGGATCGGCCCGCGGGAGAAGGTGGCGGTCTGGGCCGCGGAGACCTTCGAGGTCTTCCGCGAGCTGGCGGACCGCCCGGCCGAGACCGGCGTGCGCATGGTGGCCGGCCTGCAGGCCGCGCCCACCGCCAGGGGCGAACTGCCGGTGCCCTACTGGGCGTCCGGCGTACCCGGCGTGCGCCGCGCGAGCACCGACGAACTGCCCGCGGGATACGGCTCGGGGCTGCGCATGCTGCTGCCGCTGCTCGACATGCCGGTCTACCTCGGCCACCTGCTCCGGCGGCTGCGCGCCGCGGGCGGCACGACGCTCCGGCGCGCGGTGGCCACGCTGGAGGAGGCGGCGGCCGAGGCGGACACCGTGGTCAACTGCACCGGCCTGGGCGCCCGCGACCTGCTGCCGGACCCCGATATACGCCCGGTGCGCGGCCAGTTGGCGGTGGTGGCCAACCCGGGTGTCACCGAGTGGTTCGTGCACTGCGACGACGACGATCCGCGCGCCGCCTACTTCTTCCCGCAGCCCTACGGCCTCGTGCTCGGCGGCACCGCGGAGCAGGACGCCTGGGACACCCGGCCCGATCCGGACACCGCGCGGGAGATCATCCGGCGCTGCGCCCTGGTCGACCCGCGGATCGCCGACGCCGAGGTGCTCGGCCACCGGGTCGGCCTGCGCCCGGTGCGCGACGAGGTGCGGCTGGAGCGGGACGGCGCGGTGGTGCACAACTACGGGCACGGCGGCGCGGGCGTCACCGTCTCGTGGGGCTGCGCGCGTCGGGCGGCGGCGCTGGCCGGGCGCTGAGGGCCGGTCAGCCCTCGACCCAGTTGTGGGTCTGGACGAGCTCCATCACCCGGCGGCGCACCTGGACGATCTGCGCGCCGGAGAGCGTCGGCACGCCGTCGAGCAGCGCCTCGGTCAGCTCCTGGGAGAAGTCCGCGTAACTCAGGACGTCGCACAGGATCTCGTCGTCCTCGGAGCGCTTCTTCTGCTGCTCCAGCAGGTGGACGTCCGACGCCTTCAGGCCGCGGTCGCCGTCCTCCACCTCGAAGCCGACCCGCAGGCCGGCCCGGTAGCGGTACTTCTCGTCCCGCAGGTCGTTGGCGTGGACGAACACGTCCTCGCCGCCGTCGTCGGGCGCGATGAACCCGTATCCGCGCACATCGTCGAACCGCACAATCCGACCGGTGACCACCACAGCTACCCCTACCCCTGCAACATTCCACTCGGTTCTCGGCGGCAGCTTATCGCCTGCCCCAGCGGGTGACCACGGTCCGGGCGGCCGGCGACGCCAGCCACACCAGCACGGCCAGCGTGCCGAAGGAGGCGCCCAGCAGGCAGACCCCCGGCCACCCGCCGCTGTCGAAGGCGATCGGCGCCAGCAGCGAGCCGGTCGCACCGCCGACGAAGTAGATCGTCATGTACGCGGAGGTGATCCGGCTGCGCGCCTCGGAGCGCAACCGGTAGATCCGGCTCTGGTTGGTCACGTGCAGCCCCTGCACCGCCAGGTCCAGCAGCACGATGCCGGCCGCCAGTGCCACCAGCGACCGGGTGCCGAACGCCATCGGGATCCAGGACACCGCCAGCAGCACCGCGGTCAGGGTGGTCATCGCCACCGCGCCGCCCCGGTCGGCGATCCGCCCGGCCACGTTCGCCGCCAGCGCCCCGGCCGCCCCCAGCAGCCCGAACAGCCCGATGGCGCCGGAGGAGTAGTGGTAGGGCGCCGCCGACAGCAGGAAGGTGAGCGCGGTCCACAGCACGGAGAAGACCGCGAACGCCAGCCCGCCCAGCACCGCCCGCAGCCGCAGCACCGGCTCCTCGCGCAGCAGCCGCGCGGTGGAGGCCAGCAGCGCCGGGTAGCGCAGCGCCGCGTGCGGCCGCACCGCCGGCAGCCGCCACCACAGCGCCGCCGCCAGCACCAGCATCACCCCGGCCGCCACCGCGTACACCGTGCGCCAGCCGCCCGCCTCGGCCAGGTAGCCGGCCGCCGTCCTGGCCAGCAGGATGCCGAGCAGCAGGCCGCTCATCACCGAGCCGACCACCCGGCCGCGCTGCGCGTCGGTGGCCAGGTCGGCCGCGTACGGCACGAGCATCTGCGCGGTGGTGGCGCCGGCGCCGGCCGCGGCCGCCGCGCACAGCAGCACGGCGGCCGAAGGCGCCGCGGCCATCGCGGCCAGCGCGGCGGCGGTGAGCACCGCGGTGACGGGCAGCAGCCGCCGGCGGTCGAGCAGGTCGCCCAGCGGGAGCAGCAGCACCAGCGCGGCGGCATAGCCCAGTTGGCTGAAGGTGACGGTCAGCGCGGCGGTGCCGTGCGAGATGCCCAGCCCGGTGGAGATCGCGCCCAGCAGCGGCTGGCTGTAGTAGAGGTTCGCCACGCACAGCCCGGTCGCGGTGGCGAACAGCCACACCGTGCCGCGCCCGATGCCCGCGCCGGCCTCCTCGGTGCGGCGGTCCGTGCCCTGCTGCCTGGTGCGCATGGTGCTCCCGAAGGGGTGGTGCGGTCTCCCCGTCACTATAAAGTGAACGGTGCGTACAGAAACGCACCGGGGCCGGGGAGCGGTCAGCCGGGCCGGCGGTCCGGACGTCGCAGGCCGCCCAGCAACTGCCCGACCAAGGTGGCCGCCAACTCCTCGTGCAGCGGTTCGTGGCCCATCAGCAGGCGGTGGTAGACGGGCGCGAACAACTGGTCGGCGGCGGCGGCCACGTCGGTGGCCGGGTCGAGTTCGCCGCGCCGGACCGCGGCGCGCAGCAGGTCGGTCGCGGCCTGCCGGCGCGGGCGCAGCCACCGCTCGTCCAGCGCGGCCCGGATGTCGGGGTCGGCCTGGGCGGCGGCCACCAGGTCGCGCATCAGCGGACCGGCCGCCGAGTCGCGGAAGATCCGGGCCAGCGCGGCGATCTGCGCGGTGAGCGCCTCGGACAGCGAAGCGCCGCCCGGCACCTCGATGGAGGATCTCGTGACACTGAACAGGCTCTCCAGCATCACGTGTGCCCGCGACGGCCACCACTTGTAGACGGTGGCCTTGCTGACCGCGGCGCGGGCGGCGATCGCCTCCATGGTCACCGCGTCGATGCCGCCGGCCACCAGCAGGTCGGCCGCCGCGGACAGTACCGCCGCGCGGGCCCGTTCGCTGCGCGGCCGGCCGCGGGACGCCCGGGCCGCCGTGCTCGCCGTCGCTTCCACCGCTGGCTCTCCGTTTCCGCGCCGGTTCGGCCGGGCCCCGGCGCCCTCGTCCCCTCGTGCCCGCCATGGTCGCACCGTTCGGCGAGGAGGCCCGGGCGCCCGGAGCCTTTACCCGGGCACCCCGGCACGGTAGACCTTGACAGGAAACAAGCTCCACCATGAATCAACGCTTCCAAACAGAGACCCAAAATGGTACCTGCCGGGCGAAATGTGCACATTGGACCGGCTAAGTCCGGCAAAGCAAGGCTCCGGTTCGATATCGCAACCGTAAGAAGTCTTGACAGCGGACCGCCATGTTGGTGACATCTGACGGGTCACGTTCGATTGTGTTCTTTTCGCACCCCGCGGGGAGGGGTCATGGACGACCTTTTTTCGGCCACTGGCCGGACGCCGGTTTCCGGCATAGCGAACTCTGTCACAGGAGCGTCGGTGTCCCGGCGGTCTTTGCTCCGCGGCGCCGTGCTGGGGGCCGGGGCGGTCGCGGCCGGTCCGCTGCTGACCGCGTGCGGCGGCAAGTCGGGCGGCTCCGGCAGCGGCGGCAAGACCGTCAGCTTCGGGTCCAACGCCGCCGTGCCGCAGCCCAAGGGTGCGTACGTCACGCTCTTCGCGGCGGCCGGCAAGGCCACCGGCCTGACCGTCAAGCCCAACTGGGTGGACCACAACACCTTCCAGCAGAACATCTCCACGTATCTGCAGGGCAACCCGGACGACGTCTTCAACTGGTTCGCCGGCGAGCGCATGCAGTTCTTCGCCGGACAGGGCCTGGTCAGCAACGTCGACGAGGTGTGGACCAAGATCGGCGCCAACTACACCGCCGCCATGAAGGCGCAGAGCAAGGGCAAGGACGGGCACTACTACCTCGTGCCGTTCGACTACTACCCGTGGGCGGTCTTCTACAGCAAGAGCCTGTGGAAGTCCAAGGGCTACACCGTCCCCACCACCTGGGACGACTACATCGCGCTGGCCAAGAAGATGAAGAAGGACGGGCTCATCCCGATCGCCTTCACCGACAAGGACGGCTGGCCCGCGATGGGCACGTTCGACTACCTCAACATGCGCATGAACGGGTTCGACTTCCACATCAACCTGATGCGCAACGGCGACAAGTGGAACACCCCGCAGGTCAAGTCGGTCTTCGACCAGTGGAAGCAGCTCATCCCCTACTACTCGCCCGGCTTCCTCGGCCTCACCTGGCAGGAGGGCGCGCAGCAGCTGCTCGACAAGAAGGCCGGCATGACGGTCCTCGGCCTGGACCAGATCGGCACCATCTTCACCGGCGGCAACGCCGACGACCTGGGCTTCTTCCCGTTCCCCGAGATCGACCCGGCCAACGGCCAGGACGCGGTCGAGGCGCCGATCGACGGCATGATGGTCTCCAAGTCGCCCAAGAACCAGGCCGGCGCCTTCAAGCTGCTGGAGTACCTGGGCACCGCCAAGGCCCAGCAACTGTGGCTCGGCGACAACCCGGCCGACATCGCCACCGCCAACGGCGTGGACACCGCCAAGTACACCCAGCCGCAGAACGACGCGGTCAAGCTGATCAACGGCGCGAAGAACCTCTCGCAGTTCATGGACCGCGACACGCGTCCCGACTTCGCGGACCCGGTGATGCTGCCGGCGATCCAGAAGTTCCTGAACAACCCCGGCGGCATCTCCGGGATCCTGTCCGACATCGACAAGCAGGCCAAGTCCATCTGGGCCAGCGGCGGCTGACCGGCGGCAGCGGAGCGCGGCGCACCCCGGGCGCCGCGCCCGCCCGCGCCGGACGCCGCCGACGCCGCGCCGGGAGCCCGCGGCGGTCGCCGAGAACCCCGAGAACCCCGAGAACCCCGAGAACGCCGAGCCGATCGAGACGTGAACACCTGAGGAAGGCATGACTGTTGCGCAGGGCGCGGCCCGCACCGCGCCGCGAAGGCCGAAGAGGCGGCGGCTGAGGCAGCTCACCGGGCGGGACCGGGTGACGCTCAGCCTGATGGCCGGCATACCCACGCTGCTGACCGTGGCGTTCGTGTGGGTGCCGGCCCTCGCCTCGATCGTCCTGTCGTTCTCCAGCTGGTCCGGATACGGCGACTTCTCCACCATCCAGTGGATCGGCACCGAGAACTACAAGAACATCTTCACCATCTACCCCGAGTTCCAGCCGGCCATCGAGCACAACCTCGCCTGGCTGGCCGCCTTCTTCTGCCTGCCGGCGCCGTTCGGCCTCTTCCTCGCGGTGCAGCTGGACAAGCAGATCCGCTTCTCCCGGCTCTACCAGAGCATCCTGTTCATGCCGGTGGTGCTGTCGCTGGCGCTCATCGGCTTCATGACCGAGCTGATCTTCTCGCCCACCCAGGGACTGATCAACAACCTGACCGGGCACGCCACCGGCAGCCACGTCATCGACTGGCTCGGCAACCCGCACCTGAACATCTGGGCCGTCATGGTGATGGCCTGCTGGCGGCAGACCGGCTACGTGATGGTGCTCTTCCTGGCCGGCCTCAAGAGCGTCGACCCGTCGCAGAAGGAGGCCGCCGCGCTGGACGGCGCGAACGGCCGGCAGACCTTCCGGCACGTCGTGTGGCCCGCGCTGCGGCCGATCAACATCGTGGTGCTGGTCATCACCGTCATCGAGTCGCTGCGCGCCTTCGACATCGTCTACGTCATCAACAAGGGCACCGACGGGCTGGAACTGCTGTCCGTCCTGGTGACCGACAACATCATCGGCGAGGCGAGCCGGATCGGCTTCGGCTCCGCGCTGGCCACCATCCTGCTGGTCATCTCGCTGGTGTTCATCATCCCGTATCTGATCAGCATGTTCCGGAAGGACGCCGGCGAATGACCGCGACGACGACTGAGCTTCCCGGGCACGCCGCCGCGGTGCCCGGAACCGGCCGCCGGCGCCCGGCCGACGCGGCCCGCATCGCCCTGCACGTCTTCCTCGCCGGCACCTGCCTGGTGTGGCTGGCGCCGCTGCTGTACGCGTTCTACACCGCGCTGCGCCCGTACGCCGACACCGCCAAGCGCGGCTACGTCTCGGTGGGCGGCTCCTACGGCACCGGCAACTTCAGCACCGCCTGGACCCAGGCCCAACTGCCGCACTACTTCTGGAACTCCATCGTCATCACGGCGCCGGCCCTGGTCTTCACCCTGCTGCTGTCCAGCATGGTCGCCTTCGTGGTCGCCCGGTTCACCTTCCGGATCAACATCGCGCTGCTGGTGCTGTTCACCGCCGGCAACCTGCTGCCCCAACAGGCCATCATCACGCCGCTGTTCAAGATGTACCAGCTGATCCCGCTGCCCGACTGGCTCGCGGCGTCCGGCAAGCTCGACGACTCCTTCCTCGGCCTGATCCTCATCCACGTCGCCTTCCAGACCGGGTTCTGCGCGTTCGTCATGTCGAACTACATGCGCACCATCCCCAAGGAACTCGGCGAGGCGGCCCTGGTGGACGGCGCGTCGGCCTGGCGGCAGTACTGGCAGGTCGTGCTGCCGCTGTGCCGCCCGGTGCTGGCCGCGCTGGCCACCTTGGAGTTCACCTGGATCTACAACGACTTCTTCTGGGCCACCGTGCTGATGCAGACCGGCAGCAACCGGCCCATCACCGCGGCCCTGAACAACCTGACCGGTGAGTTCTTCGTCAACAACAACCTCATCTCGGCCGCCGCGCTGATCGTCGCGGTGCCCACGCTCGTCGTGTTCTTCGCTCTGCAGAAGCAGTTCGTCTCCGGGCTCACGCTCGGCGCGAACAAGGGCTGACCACCGCGGCCCCGGGCCGGCCGGCCCACCCCGCGGCACCGCGCGCCAGGCCGGCCCCGGGCTGGAGCAGTGGGAGCTTCGTGCGGCACGACCCGACCGCGGCCACCCAGGACGTCGGCCTGTTCGCCACCGCCCATGACGCCGGCGCCACCAGCGAGGTGGACTTCGGCGGATTCGGCACGAACTGAACCCGGCCGGTCCGCGAGATCGCCGCCGCCCCGCCGGAACAACCGGCGGGGCGGCGGCGTTGACTCCTGTTCTTCATGGCCACTTCTGACCCATCCAGCCCACTGGCGGACGCGTGTCGAAGCGAGCATCATGGCCGTGCTCCAAGCTCCACCCGCACTGCCGGCTCATCTGATACAGCCCACTCGCGTGGGCTGTGATTTGTCATGACCATGGCGGTCGTCGCGCTCAGGAAATGTCATGTTCGGGTCAAAACCCGGCGGTGCACCTGAAACCCCCCGCGTTCGACGAAGGGAAAAGCAATGGCTTGCGGATCGACCAGCCTGTGGGCAGGTGAGTGTTCCTGGTTCTGCTGCGGCAGTGCTTGGGGCTCCTGCGGCAGCGCCGGAACCGGCGCCTGCGGTACCTGCCAGTCCAGCAAGGACATGGCGGCCTGGCCCAACCTCTCGGCTGCCTGCTGGGACACCACCAACCCGGCCGCCTGTGGCGAGAACATGCCGAGACGCGGCTGCGGCTCGGTGGTGAACGTCAAGCACCAGTGCTCCGGCGCCACCGTCTGCGTCACCCTCGCCGACTGCGGTCCGAACGTCCAGGACTGGTGCAGCGAGCAGACCTGCTGCAACGGCGAGTGCCGCACCCACCGGGTCATCGACCTCACCCCGGCCGCGTTCTCCACGATCGGCAGCCTCAGCTCCGGCCTGCTGCCGGTCTACATCTACGAGTAAAGGGAGGAGACCGATGAACGCGCGCAACAGCCAGTCGGGCGGCTTCGACCGCCGCAAGTTCCTGACCACCGCGGCGATCGGCGGTGCCACCATCGTGGGCGCCTCCGCACTCGGCGGCCTCGACGCCGACGCCGCCTTCGCGGCCCCGATGCCCTCCCTCGACCCGGCGATCGCCAAGTCCTCCTTCGCCGAGGGCCGCATCAACGCCATCAAGGGATCCGTGCTGGACGTGCACGGCTCCTACGGCGAGCACCACCTGATCCAGCTCACCAACGCCACCAGCATCTGGAAGCTCACCACCGTCACCGCCGACGCCATCGAGCCCGGCGACGGCCTGTACGCCCGTGGCGTGAAGATGCCCGACGGGACCATCGCCGCCGACGCGGTCTGGGTGAACATCGTCAACCTGTACGTCACGGTGCGCGGTATCGCCAAGGACCGCTTCCACTTCTCGCACGGCCACGCCGAGATGGTCGGCCGCATCGTGGAGAAGACCACCGCGGCCTCCTACGCGGGCGGTGCCCTCACGAACAACCTGTCGAAGGTGCGCATCGGCCAGTCCGCGCAGGTGCTCGGCGCCTGGCGGCCCTCCGACAACAGCGTGGACATCGCCCGGATCAGCCTCGGGCACTGAGTCAAGGGGAAACCGATGGTCTCGCTCGTTACGAACCTCGCACCCCTGGTGCTCGGCGTCCTGCTCGCCCTCACCGGCGTGAGCAAGGCGTTCGGACGCCAGGTCGCACGTCAGGCGGCCGGCACGGCGCTGGTCCGCATCCTCAACGACGGCCCGCGGGCCACGCTGGTCCTGCGGACGACCGGTGCCGCCGAACTCCTCGTCGCGGCCGGCCTGCTGGCCGCCCCGGCGACGGTGGTCCCCGGCATCGCGGCAACCGTGCTCGGAGTCGGTTTCGTCGGCTACCTCGGGTACGCCCGGGTGACGGCGCCGGAGTCCTCCTGCGGTTGCACCGCACGGGACAACGGTCCGATCAGCTGGCGGGCCTTCGCCCGTGCGGGCCTGGTCGTGGCGGGCGGCGCGGCGGCCGTCTGGGCGCGGACGGCCTGGTGGTCCCAGGCCGTCCGTCACCCGGTCACCTCGGCCGCGTTCGTGATCGTGGTCGCCGCCGTGCTGGTCACGGTCTCCAGCGACCTCGACCACCTGTGGCTGGTGCCGCTGCGCAAGGCCAAGCTGAAGGTCTTCGGCCACCCGCTGCTCGGCTACAACGACCAGGTGCCGGTGGCCGCCTCCGTCCAACTGCTCGAACGCTCGCTCGCCTGGCTCGCCGCCTCGCCGATCGTGCGCTCCGGGCTGGTCGACCACTGGGAGGCCGACGGCTGGCGTTTCCTGCAGTACGCGGGCGTCCATGAGGCCGAACGCGGTGCCCGGCCGGTCACGGTGCTCTTCTCCGTCGACCCGCAGGCCACCGTCGACAGCACGCAGAACCCCGCGGTACGCGTCACCCTCATCGACGACATGGACGGCGTGCCCGTCGAGGCCGACCTGATGAGCGCGTTCCCGCAGCGCACCAACCTCCCGCTGGTCTGACCGGCGCCCGCCCCCACGGCCGTTCGCGGCCCTGGGGGCGCGGTCCGCCGCCGCCCGGCCGCGCCGCAAACGCGTTGCCACCGCGCCGCCCGGCGGGATATCGATGGGCCATGGCCAACGACGCGGCGCAGACGCCCGCCCCCGAGCTGTCCGAACCGGCCGGCGGCCTGCGGCCGTTGTGGCGGCACCGGCCGTTCCTGCTGCTGTGGGGCGGCCAGACGATCAGCGAGATCGGGTCCAGCGTCTCCTCGCTCGTCCTGCCGCTGCTCGCGGTCGCCACGCTGCACGCCACCACCTTCGAGGTCGCCGTGCTCGGCGCGCTCGGCCAACTGCCGTTCCTGCTGCTCGCGTTGCCGGCCGGCGTGGTGGTCGACCGGGTGCGCAGGCGCCGGCTGATGCTCGGCTGCGACCTGGCCCGCCTGGTGCTCACCGCCTCCATCCCGGTCGCCGCCCTGCTGTGGCACGTGGCGCTCGGCCAGCTCTACGCGGTCGCCGCGGGCGTCGGCGTGCTGACCGTCTTCTTCGACGTGGCCTACCAAAGCTGCCTGCCCGGCCTGGTGAGCGCCGAGCAACTCATCGACGCCAACGGCAAGTTGGGCACCTCGCAGTCCTTCGCCCAGTTCGCCGGGCCGCCGATGGGCGGCGCGCTGGCCGGCCTGATCGGCGCCGCCCGCACCGTGACCGCCGACGCGCTCTCCTACGCGGTGAGCACCGTGAGCCTGCTGCTGATCCGCACGCCAGACCCGCGCCCCGCCCCCGCAGCGGCCGGCGAACGCGTCGGCTTCCGCGCGGCGATGGGCGAGGGCCTGCGCTTCCTGCTCGGCCACCCGATCCTGCGCAAGGTGGTCGCCTGCACCGCCACCGCCAACTTCGCCAGCGGCGGCATCGGGGCCTTGGAGGTCGTCTTCCTCGTCCGCACGCTGCACGCCTCCGCCGGCGTGGTCGGCCTGGTGCTCGGCGTCGCGTCGGTGGGCGGCGTGCTCGGCGGGCTGGCCGCCGGCCGGATCACCCGGTGGGTCGGCTCGGCCCGGGTCATCTGGCTCTCGCTGCTCGCCCCGTCGCCGCTGCTGGTGCTGATGCCGCTGGCCCGCCCGGGCTGGAGCGTCCTGCTGTACGCCGTCGGCTGGGCCGGCTCGGCCGCCTCCGCCGTCGTCTACAACACCGCGCAACTGTCCTACCGGCAGCGCATCTGCCCGCCGGCGCTGCTCGGCAGGCTCAACGCCTCGGTGCGCTGGATCGCCTGGGGCGCGCTCCCGCTCGGCGCGCTGGCCGGCGGCGCGCTGGCCACCACCTTCGGCCTGCGGCCCGCCCTGTGGGCCTGCGTCGTGGTCATGTCCCTGTCCCCGCTGTGGGTGGTGTGCTCGCCGCTGCGCCGGATGCGCGACGTCGCCGGGTGAACCGCGCGGGCCGGGCGGCCGGCCGGCGGATCGTGCGCCGCCCCACCGGCGGCCCACCGGCTGCGGGCAGGGTGCTGCCATGACCGACACGACGCCCCGGATCCGGGTGACCCGGCGCACCCGCCGGGCCCGGGCGGCCGTCAGCGCGGTGTTCTTCGTGCACGGCGCGGCCTTCGCCTCCTGGGCGGCCCGGATCCCCGCCGTGCAGGGCGAACTCCACCTGTCCGCCGGCGTGCTGGGCCTGGTGCTGGCCGGACCCGGCCTCGGCGCGCTCGCCGGCAGCCAGGCGGGCGGCCTGCTCACCGCCCGGCTCGGCAGCCGCGCGGTGAGCGCCATGGCACCGGTGCTGCTCAGCGTCCCGCTCGCGCTGGTGCCCGCCGCGCACGCCGCCTGGCCGCTGCTCGGCCTGCTCGTGCTGCTCGGCGCGGCCGACGGCTGCACCTCGGTCGCCATGAACGCGCAGGCGGTCGCCGTCCAACGCGACTACGGGCGCGCGGTGCTCAACGGCATGCACGGGATCCGCAGCGTCGGCGCGGTCGCGGGCGGGCTCGCGGGTGTCGCGACCGCGTCGGCCGGCTGGGGGCTGACCACCCAGTTCGCGGTGAGCGCCGTCGTGCTCGGCGCGGTCTCCGCGGTGGCGGCCTGCGGTCTGCGCACCGACGGCGGCGACGGCGGTGACGGGTCGCCGGCGCCGCGCGCCGTCCGGCCCGAACGGGCCGCGCACCGGGCCGCGCTGGTCTGGGGGCTGGCCGTGATGACCTTCCTCGCCGCGCTCGTGGAGGACGCGCCGGCCTCGTGGAGCGGGGTCTACCTGCGCCAACTCGGCGCCGCGCCCGCCGCGGCCGCGGCCGGCTACGCCGCCTTCAGCGCCGGCGAGACGGTCACCCGGCTGCTCAACGACCCGCTGGTCAACCGGCTCGGCTGGCCCCGGCTGATCCGCACCGGCACCCTGTGCTGCGCCGCCGCGCTCGCCGCCGCGCTGCTCCTCGGCCGCCCGGGGCTGACGCTGGCGGCGCTGGTCGTGGCGGGCGCCGGGATCAGCGCGGTCTTCCCGGCCGCGTTCGCCACCGCGGGCGCGCTGCCGGCCCCCGCCTCCGCGATGGCGCAGCTCGGCTTCGCCGGCAACCTCGGCTGGCTGCTCGTCTCCCCGCTGGTCGGCGCGCTCGCCACCGCCCTCGGCCTGCCGGCCGCGCTCGGGATCCTGGTGGTGGCCGCGCTGGCGATCGCCGCCGCCGCGCCGCTGACCCGCTCCGCCGGCGGTGCCCCGGCCGGCGGTGGCGCCCCGGCCCGGCCGGAGACCGCCGGCTGAACCACGCCTCGGACGGACCGCTTTGACCCGATCGAGTGCACTTCGCCGGAAAGGCTGGTGAAGCGCCAGGGGCGGCGCGAGAGTTGAGTGACCGCCGGGGCGGCGGGCGGTCCGGGGGAGGGAAGTTGGCGGCCATCGCAGGATCTCGTCACGTGCGGCGCGCGCACCGCACACCGGGGCGGGCGGGTTGACCGGGCGGGCGGACGCGGCGGCGGCCGAGCCGTCGCTGGACGATCCGGCACAGGAGACGCAAGACGCACAGGGGACGGAGAGGGCTGAGGAGCCCGAGGGGTTCGAGGGGTCCGAGGAGGAGCTGGGCTACCGGCTGGACGGTGATTCGCGGCTGATCGCCGGCAAGGCGCTGACCACCCGGCGGATGGCGCGCAAGCTGCCGCAACTGGTGGTCAGATCGCTGTCGTTGGCCTGGCGGGCCGACCGGCGCGCGGTGGTGGGGCTGCTGGCCTGCCAGTCGGTCTCCGGCGTCTCGCAGGCGTTCGGGCTGCTGGCGACCACCGGCACGATCACCGCGCTGATCTCCTCCGGCCGTATCGCCGAACGGCTGTGGGCGGCCTGGCCGTCCGTGGTGGTGCTGGCCGGCGCCGCCGGGCTGCGGGCGGTGCTGTCGATCACGGTGAACTGGCTGTCCACCCGGCTCGCGCCGCTGATGTCGCAGGAAGCCGAGCTGATGCTGCTCGACGCGGTCGTCAACGCCGAGTTGGCCGCGTACGACAGCCCCGGGTTCAAGGACCGGCAGGAGGCGGCGGAGCGCGGCGCGCAGGTCTCGCAGGACCTGATCCAGGAGGGCCAGGACCTGCTGTCGGCGCTCGCCTCGCTGGCGGCCGGCGCCGCGGTGCTGACCGCGGTCCACCCGCTGCTGCTGCCGCTGCTCCTGCTGGCCGGGATGCCGCAGGGCGTGGCCCAGGTGCGCGGCGCGCGGGTGGCGTACCTGGCGGCCCTGGAGACGATGGGGCACCGGCGGATGCTCTCCGTCCTGCGCTGGCACATGTCCGACGACTGCAACGCCGACCAGGTGCGCACCGGCACGATGGCCGCGTTCCTGCTGGGCAAGTACCGCGGCATCAGCGAACGGGTCAACGCCTGCGACCGGCGGGCGGCCGGCCGCGCCGCCCGGATGGCGATGACCGGTGCGGCGGCCGGCGGGCTGGCGTCCGGCCTGGTGTGGGCGGCGCTGGTGTTCCTGCTGGCGTCCGGCCGGCTGTCGGTCGCCTCGGCGGGCACCGCGATCTTCGCGCTGCGCACCGTCAACGCCGCCGTGCAGTCCCTGGTGTACGGCGGCGCGCGGATGTTCCGCACCGGGCTGTACGTGGAGGACTGGTCGCAGTTCCTCGGCGAGGCGGGCGGCTTCCGGATGCGGCGCGGCGAGACCGTGCCCGGGCCGCCGCGCGAGGTCGGCGTGCACGACCTCGTCTACCGCTACGAGGGCGCCAGCCGCAACGCGCTGGACGGCGTGACGCTCGGCGTGCGGCGCGGCGAGGTGCTGGCCCTGGTCGGGGAGAACGGTTCGGGCAAGACCACCTTGTCCAAGCTGCTGACCGGGCTGTACCTGCCCACGTCCGGCGGCGTGTCGTGGGACGGCGTGGACACCCGGGCGCTGGAGCCGGGCGCCGCCTGGGCCCAGGTCGCCATGGTTCCGCAGGACTACGCCCGCTGGCCGCTGTCCGCCCGGCAGAACGTCACGCTCGGCCAGCCCGCGCCCGGCGGCGACGCGGCGGTGCGGGCGGCCTGCGCGGCCAGCGGCGCCGACGAGGTGGTCGACTCGCTGCGCTCCGGGCTGCGCACCCTGCTGGCCCGCGAGTGGCTCGGCGGCGAGGAGTTGTCCGGCGGCCAGTGGCAGCGGATCGCGCTGGCCCGCGCGTTCCACCGCCCGGCCGGGCTGCTGGTGATGGACGAGCCGACGGCCGCGCTCGACGCCCGCGCCGAGCACCGCATCTTCGCCGGGCTGCGCGCCATGGCCGCCGAGCGGGCCGTCGTCCTGGTCACCCACCGCCTGACCAACGTCGCCATGGCCGACCGCATCGTCGTCCTCGACCACGGCCGGATCATCCAGCAGGGCACCTTCGCCGAACTCGTCGCGGCCGACGGCCTCTTCCAGGAACTGTGGCGGCTGCAGAACGACCGCGGCGTGCCGGCCCAGCGCACCGGCTGACCCGCGACCGGCCGCCGGGCGCCGGAGCTCCGGGTGCCGCGTGCTCCGGGCCGGCCTCGCGGGCGGCTGGACCGCGCGGTCCCCGGAGCCTCGCGGTCCGGTGGAGCCGTCGCGGCGGCCGTGTCGAAACGCTCGCCCGGCCGGCCGGTTCGGGGAAGCATGGGAGTGCCGATCGGGAGGCCGTACGGGGAGCCGCAGATGAGTCAGACCCGTCATGAGGACTGGTTGCCGCGCGAGGAGTACGTGCGCACGCTGCCGAAGGCGACGCTCTACGCGTGCCTGTACTTCACCGACGAACGCGGCAGGCCGCTGCAACTGCACGCCTCCTACCCCCGCCGGGAGATGTGGCAGCACCCGGGCGGCAACATGGACCCGGGCGAGACGCCCTGGCAGACGGCGGTGCGCGAGACGTTCGAGGAGACCGGGATCCGGGTCGCCGAACAGCGGCCGCTGATCCTCACCCACTACATCGCGCCCAGGCCCTCCTGGCCGGTCAGCCACGTCGGGTTCCTCTTCGACGGCGGCACGCTGACCGCCGCGCAGCTCGACTCGATCGTGCTCGACCCGGCCGAGCACTGCGAGTGGCAGGTGCGGTCGGTGGGGGAGTGGCGCGAGCAGATGGACGAGCAGACGTTCGCCCGGCTCGCCGCGGTCGACGAGGCCCGCCGCACCGGCCGGCCGGGCTACCTGGAGACCGTCCGGTGAACCGGCGGCGATGAACCGGCGGGCCCGTGCGGCAGGCGCCGGGCCCCGCATCGAACGCGTCCGCGCCGCCCGGCGGCCCGGCGGACGTCCGGCACGCGTGGGGCGGCCCACGGAGGGGAGACGGTCATGTCAACGGGGAAGATAGGCCGCGGCGCGGTCACCGGCGAGCCGATGGCGCTCGCCGCGGCGGGCTGGCGCGTCGAGGGGAGCCCGGACCGCGCGGCGCTGCGGGCCGCCGTGGAGCGGGTCCACGCCCGCCACCAGGCCACCCGGCCGGCGGCCCCGCGGGTGGGTCGGCCGGTGATGCGCTCGTTCCTGATCGACACCGAACCGCAGGCCCGGGCGGTGCTGCGGCGCGAACTCGGCGCGGGCGACGGCTGGCACCCGGTCTTCGTCGCGGTGCGCTCCACCGAGGTCGCCTTCTTCGGCTTCGTGGCGTGCCAGGGCGACGCGGACGCGCTCGCCGGTGAACTGTCCGCCGCCTACAACGCGTTGGCGGCCGGCCGCACGCCCCGCTCGGCGGCGGGGCGCGGCCTCGCGCTCGACGGCACCCGCTCCCGGCGGCTGGTGGCGGACCGGGTGTGACGCGGGCGGCGCACCGGGGACGAGGTCACCGCCCCCGGCCGGCCGGGTCAGGCGCTGCGGGCGATCGCTTTGAGATCGGTGCGCGCCGGCATCCGTCGCCGGTCCAGCGCGGCCACGAACTCCCGCACCATCCGGTACATCCGGTACTCGTAGCGCGCCCCGCGGTGCACGTGGATGAGCGAGGCGTCGGCGAGTTCGGCCAGTCCGGCGACCAGCCCGATCTCCCCGTCCCGGCACGCCGGCCTGGCCCGCATCACGTCCTCGACGGTGAACGTCTCGAACGCGCCGGCCAGATGGTGCAGCAGGGCCCGCTCGCGCGGCGCCAGCAGGTCGTAGCTCCAGCGCACGCTCTCGGCCAGCGAACGGTGCCGGGAGGCGGTGGTCAGGTGCACCTGGTCGAGAAGGCGCAACGTTGAACCACTGCGCAGCAAGGACTCCAACGGCATCGAGCGCACGCCGTACGCCGCGGTCTCGATGGCCCGTGGGAAGCCCTCCAGGCGCCGGCACAACTCGATGACCAGCGGCATCCGGCTCGTCAGGCTCACCGTCGGCACCGCGGAGCGCACCCGGCGCAGGAACAGTTCCACCGCGGGTGGCGGGGCGTCGGCGCCGGCCCAGGTGCGGGTGTCGAGCGGCGCCACCTCCCACACGTCGGCCGAAGTGATCGGCAGCGGCCGGCGCGAGGTGATCAGCACCCGCAAGCCGGGGTGCGCGACCTGTAGTTCCAGCACCACCTGGGAGACCGAGCGCACCACGTGCTCGGCGTTGTCGATGATCAGCAGCAGATCGCTCTCGGCGCGCTCCGCCGAGCCGGTCCGCGCGGCCGGCACCGCGGCCAGCACCGCCTGGCGCACCCGCTCGTAGCAGCCGCCGGCGGCGCTCTCGTCGGGCCGCTCGGCCGCGCAGTGACCGAGTTCGACCACCGCCACGCCCTCGGAGAACAGCGACTGCATCCGGGCCGCGGCCGACAGCGCCAGCCGGGTCTTGCCGACGCCGCCGGGCCCGGTCAGCACCAGCACCCGGCCGCGGCGCAGCGTGCCGAGCACGTGCCGCAGGTCCTCGTCGCGGCCGACGATCGGCTCGGTCACCGGTCGCGGACCGCGCCAGCGCACCGGGTCGACGGTGCTCTCCGGGTTGTCCGGCCGGCCCTGCTCGCGCTGCCGGACGCAGAACGCCCCGCCCTCGCCGGCCGTCCGGCCGCTCACCTCACCGGCGAGTTGGGAGAGCGAGTTGCCGAACGCGGCCAGCAGCAGTTCGGCCGACGCGCGCCGGGGGTTGATGTTCGAGCCGGTCTCGATGTTGCGGATCGTGCGGACGCTCACGCCCGACCGCTCCGCCAACTCCTCCTGGGTCCAGCCGCAGGCTCGTCTCCTGCTGACGAGAAAGTGCCGCAGCTGTCGGATGTCCACCGTGCCGACGAGTGGTTGTTCCGTGGCCTCAATCATGGCATTGCTCCCCGTATGAAACAGATTGACGCATTACGAAAGCGACGCGAAGCGGAACGAAAGCGCTGGTCAATCCGAGCGGATCCGACACCCGCGGACCGTGAACGGACCTCCTTTCGGTGGCCGGCCGGCTTCCCGCCCGGCCCGGCGTGGGGCCGCCAATCGGACATAATGCGCCAACCATCCCTCGCTGAGGGAAGTCTGCGTGAACCGAATGCGCAGGCGGAAGGGGCTTCGGGTGGCAGCAAATGCGAGATGGCAGGTAAATGCCATCTCGCGCCGCCTGAACTTGAGTCCGACTTGAGCCCCGGCGGGGGCCCGATCGAGGGAACCAGCAGTTCCGGGGGCCTGGACGGCGGTCCTCCGTCCCACTTAGCGGCCCATTGGCCGGGCGATTGCCTACCTTTTAACTCCTGGCACCTCCCGGCCATCGGGCCTTTCCTGCCGCAGTCCCGGCTTCCCCCGAGACGTTCCTCTCTTGCAGAATGTCCCCGTGGGGTCCGTCGCCGGGGCGACCGGTATGTGCCAACGCCTTGCGCACGGACACGCCGACGCTTAGGAGGAGCGCGAACGGTATGCGTACTGCCAGCAGAATTCTGGGGTTCTCGGTCGGCACCGTGGTGCTCTCCACCGTCCTGCTCGGCGGCACGGCGCACGCCGCGGACCACACCGCCTCCAGCGACACGGTGAGCACCAACTGCAACGACAACCTCAACTGGGACGCGCTGCCGCAGTGCCAGGACGCCACTCAGGGCAACTGATCACAGCCAGCCGCGCTGCCCGGCGCGCAGACCCGCCTCGAATCTGCTACGCGCGTTGAGTCTCTCGCTCAGATCGGCCGTCATCCGCCGGACGGTCCGCAGCGACAGGCCGAGCGACTTGCCGGCCGCCGCGTCGGTCAGCCCCTGGGCCAGCAGCTTCAGCAGCTCCTGCTCCCGCGGGGTCAGCCCGTTGTCGCGGCGCCGTTGCGGCGGGGCGCCCAGCGGCACCGCCTGGGCCCATATTCGTTCGAACAGGTCCACCAGCGCCGAGATCACCCCCGGCGAGCGCAACTGGACCGCGCCCTTGCGGGAGTTGTGGGCGTCCACCGGAACCAGGGCGATCTTGCGGTCCAGCAGCACCATCCGCACCGGCAGCACCGGCACCGTGCGCACCTGCCCGCCCAGTTCGGTCAGCCAGTGCGCGTACTCGCTCGTCGTGCCGTCGTTGCGCACGCTGTCGAGGTAGACGGTCCGCATGTTGACCCCGCGGGCGATGACGTCCCGGTCCAGCGGCTTGCTCGCCTCCAGGCTGGCCGCCGACTGCGCGCCGCCCGGGTTGAACGTCATGCACTCGCTGGTGGAGGAGAGCGCCAGCTCCTTGATGCGGCTCTGGATCGCGTCCATCCCGATGAGCCGTTCGCCGTCCCCGCTGCCCTGCGCCGGATACAGGTCGTCGAACTCGGCGAGCAGTTTCCCGATCGTGGCGCGGTTCTCCTCGTACTCGCGCTGCCGGATGTGCAGTTCGGCGAGTTGGTCGGAGAGCAGCGATTGCAGGCCGTCGCGCGGGTCCAGCGGCTGCAGCAGGGATTCGCCGGATTTCACCGTCTCATGTATGAGGTTGAGTTCCATCAGCCGTTCGACGATGTCGCGCGCGGCTTCCGGTTCCAGCCCCGATTGCGCCACCACCTCGACCATGGACAGCCCATGGTTGATCAGCAGCAGCCGGTAGAGGTCCTCTTCATGTGGGCCGAGCCCAAGTCCGCCAAGCAATACCAACCCCCGTTGTACATGCTCGTATCGGTGATGCGAACAGATCACCCAGGCGTCGTGACGATAGCGCGGTCGGGTGGCCACCGGCCAGGTCCGCAAGCGTCGGTTTCGTCCGCCGCCGGGCGGCTCCGGCCGGGCCGGTGAGGGGCGTGAGTTCCGCTTTCCGGTGATCGGTCCCGTCGGGAAGGCTGGTTACCGATAAGTACTTGGGTAGGGCAAGCGCTTTCTCGTGGCATTTTCAATTGATGGCAGGTAGGTGTCATTCGACCGCCGCGGCCCCCCGGCGCCGCGGGACGCGCCCGGCCCGGGCCGCGGTCGCGGCCCGGGGAAGTTGCCGGTACTTGCCGGGAGCGTTGCCTTGAGGCTGACGCGAGCGCGTTCGAGGATGATCCAGGACCAGGGACGTGTTCGCCGTCGCTGGACCCCGTGGCTCCATACCGCGCGACCCCCCGACCAACAAGGCTGCCGGCCCTTCCCCTTCCGCCGGCAGCCGCCATCGTCCCCGGCCGTCCGTACCCCCCGTTATCGGCCGGCCGGGGGCATCCTCGACAAGACGCCGCCGTGAGCCTCCGGAGCCGGTGCCCCGCCCGGGCGCCGTCCCTCGCAGACCCGCCCCCGAATCCGCCCCGTCCCCGCCCCGTTCACCCGGTCGTGCGCCCGCGCCCCGGGGTGCGCGGGAAGACGGCGAGCAGCCCCGCGACCGCGACGCACAGCGCGGCGTCGACGGCCAGGGCGAGACCGATCCCGCTCAGCACGGCGTGCCGTCCGCCGCCGCCCAGCGCGTGGATCCGCGCGGTCGCGATCGCGGACACCACAGGGATGCCCATCGCGATGCCGACCTGCTGGCTCATCGTCGCGAGGCCGGTCGCGAGCCCCTGCTCGTCGTCGTCCAGCCCGGACGTCGCGGTGACCATGAACCCGACGATCGCCACCAGGTTCGCGATCCCGCCGGCGAACGTCGCCACCAGCAGCAGCGCGATCCACCCCGGCCGCGCGCCGAGCAGCACCAGCGGAGCGGTCGCCGCCGCCTGGCACAGGAAGCCGGCCACCAGGGCGTTACGGGCGCCGACCGCACCGATGACCCGGGGCCCCAGGACGCCGCCGAGCACCGTCCCCGCGCCGAGCACCGCGAACGACAGCCCGGCCGCCAGCGGCGAGTACCCCAGCACCTTCTGCAGGTAGAGCGTGAGCAGGAAGACCACCGACGTCTCGGTCGCGAACGCCGCCAGCCCGGCCGCGTTGCCCCACCCGACGCTCCGGCGGCGCAGCACCCGCAGCGGCACCAGCGGCCGCGCCACCCGCCCCTCGACCGCCCGGAAGACGACCAGCAGCGCCGCGCCCGCCAGCAGCGCCCCGTAGCAGCGCGGGTCGCCCCAGGGAGGTCTCACCGGCCCGGGTCAGCCCGTACACCAGCGCCAGCAGGGCGAGCGTCACCGTGAGCGCGCCGGGCACGTCCAGCACGGGGCGGCGCTCCGGCCGGCTCTCCGCCAGGACCAGCGGCCCGACGGCGAGGACCACCACCGCCACCGCGACGTTGACGAAGAACGCCCACCGCCAGCTCAGCAGATCGGTCAGCACGCCGCCGGCGATCGCACCGGTGGTGAACCCGGCCGCCATCAGCGCCCCGTTGAGCCCCAGCGCCCGGTCCCGCACCGGCCCCTCGGGGAACGAGGTGGTCAGCAGCGACAACGCGGCCGGCGTGACGGCGGCGGTGGCCAGCCCCTGCGCCCAGCGTGAAGCCCGCGGTCAACAGCACGGCCAGCGCCAGCCGCTCCCGCCCCGGGATCCGCCCCGTGCGCGGTGCGCTGCCGCGGGGGTCGGGATGGTCGGGGCGGACGGCGGTGCGCGCGCTCGTGTCGGTGGCGTGGGCGCGGTCGAGGGTGCGCGCTTTCGTGTCGGTGGCCTCGCCGTGGTCGGCGGTGCGCGCTCTCGTTCCGCCGGTGTCGGCGCGGTCGGCAGCGTTGTAAGGGTCGTCAGGGTCGGCGGCGTCGGCGGCGGTCGGCTGGTCGGTGTGCGTCATCCCACCCGGTTCCTTCCAGGAGCGGTCGGGGCCGGCCCCGTGCCCGCCCCGTTCCGACTCTGGAAGGACCCGGTCCGCGCCGCCAGACCCGGCGGGAGCGAGCACCGGGCTGCCTGGCACCGGCAGGGTCAGGCACCGTTCCGCGCGCCTCGGCACAATGGACGGCATGAAGCGAGCGGACGGATCGGCGGCCGGCGCCCTCGGCGACTTCCTGCGCGGCCGGCACGCCCGGTTGAGCCCGCAGGCGGCCGGCATCGTCTCCTACGGGGCCCGCCGCGTCCCGGGCCTGCGGCGGGAGGAGTTGGCGCAGCTCGCCGGCGTCAGCACCACCTACTACACGCGCCTCGAACAGGGCCAGAGCACCAACGCCTCGGCGCCGTCATCGACGCGATCGCCGGTGCGCTCGGGCTCGACGACGACGAACGCGCCCATCTGCACGACCTCGCCCGGCCGGTCGCCAGGCCCCGTCGCCGCCCCGTCCGGCCCGCCGCCGCCCGGCCCGGCACGGTGCGTCTGATCAACGCGATGTCCGCCGTCCCCGCGGTCGTCATGGGGCCCCGCACCGAGGTGCTGGCCTGGAACCCGCTGGGCCACGCGCTGCTCGCCGGCCACTGCGCCGCCGACGCCCCCGACCACCCCGCCGACCGGCCCAACCTGACCCGGATGCTCTTCCTGGACGCCCACACCCGCGAGCTGTACGCGCGGTGGGACGAGGAGGCCGCCCGCGCGGTCGCCTCGTTCCGCCTGGTCGCCGGCCGCCACCGTGACGACCGCGAACTGGCCGACCTGGTCGGCGAACTGTCCGTCAACAGCGACGCGTTCGCCGCGCTGTGGGCCAAGCACCCGGTCCACGACTGCCGGTCGGGCCGCAAGGCGTTCCGCCACCCCGAAGTCGGAGAACTGGAGCTGGAGTTCGAGGTCCTGCACCTGCCGCAGGACACCGGCCACCGGATCCTGACCTACACCGCGATTCCCGGCACCTCCTGCGACGCTGCCCTGCGCCTGCTGACCCGCCACGCGGCGGAGTGCACGGGGCCCGCGAACGGTGCGGCGCGGGCGGGCGGTGCGGGCGGCGCCGGGGGAGCCGCCGGGCTACCGGACGGTGAGCAGGCGGGTGGGGTCCGGCGCCCGGAAGAGGTGCTCGATCCCCTGGCCGGTCCAGCCGAGTAGGGTCCGCACGGTCTGCGCGGTGCCGACCAGCCGCTCGCTGACCTGGTTCACCCGCGACCCCTGCGCGGGGCGCGTGCACTGGCGCAGGACGCCGCAGAAGCTGTCGACGCCGTCCGACGCCCGCTGCCGCAGTGCGAGCGCCGCCTCGCGCTCCAGGTCGCGTTGGGCCAGCCCCGCCTTCAGCTGCAGCAGGTCGCTCACGCAGGCGTGCAGGAAGTCCGACGCGAGCCCCCACGGGGCGGGCATCGCGTCGCCGAGCAGCGTCCTGCCGACCACGATCATGGTCCGCGTCGTGGCGGCCGCCTGGTCGAGTTGGTAGGGCAGGTAGTGGGGCGCCGCCATCGCGAGCCACTGCTCGATCCGCCCGTCCTGCCGGGGCGGCGGCCCGCCGGGGGAACGGCCGAGCGCGTCCGCCCCCTCGTCCCGCCCGCCCCGTTCCGGCACCGTCCCGGTCCCGATCGAGGCGTCGATGACGACCGCCCGGCCCGCGTCGGCGTCCACGGCCGCCCGCACCCGGACCCCGCCCGGCCACGCGTCGCCCCCGGCACCGGTCCGCCGCACCGTCTCTCCCGATTCGTGGGTCACCCCGCCTCCTCCCCTCGCCGCCGCGGGTCCCTCCGGACCGCGCCGCCGCGTCCGTCGAGCCGCCACGCCACCGCCCGTCATTGTTGCACCTTCAACCAGCCCAACACCCCGCGGTCCCCGCCGTCTTCCGGCCCCGTGAACCCGGGAGCGGAGCGCCGCGCCCCGTCACGCGACGGCGTGCGGGTACTGCGGGGAACGGTGCTGGAAGGAGAGGACGGCGGGGTTCTGGATGACGCCGTCGCGGATCTCGACGGCGCGGTGGATGGTCTCCTGGGTCGCCCAGGCGTCGGGGCCGGTGAGGACGGTGCGCAGGTGGGGGAGGAGGGCCTCGCTGATCTCCCAGGTGGCGGAGTTCCACAGGTAGGAGGGGCTGTGGTCCACGCCGTAGTAGCGGATGTTGTCGCCGACGGTGAACGTCGGATCGGTGAACGAGGTGGGCCGCGCCCAGCTGAAGCCCATGCCGTCGTCGCAGGAGACGTCGATGACGAGAGTGCCGGGGGCGAGGGTGCCGAGATCCTCCTCGACCAGGAACGTCACGGGCGAGTTGGGGTCCTGGAGGACGCAGTTGACGATGATCTGGTGGGCGCCGAGGAATTCGGACATCGGTACCCGGCCGTCGGCGGTGAGCGCGTGGCTGCGGCGCGGGTCGGCGTCGTCGTGGTCGAACTGCACGATCCGCGCGGAGTGGATCGGTGAGCTGACCGCGGTGACGCCGCGCTGGGTGAGGACGTCGACGCTGTGCACCCCGTGGGCGTTGAGCGCGGTCACCGCTCCGCGGGCCGTCGCGCCGAAGCCGAGGACGGCCGCGCGCAGCCGGCGGCCGTAGTCCCCGGTCGAACCGCTGATCTGCAGGGCGTGCAGCACCGAGCAGTAGCCCGCCAGCTCGTTGTTCTTGTGGAAGACGTGCAGGTTGAACGAACCGTCCTTGGTCCAGTGGTTCATGGCCTCGAACGCGATCAGTGTCAGGTGCCGGTCGACGGCGAGCTGGGTGAGCTCCGCGTCCTGGACGCAGTGCGGCCAGCCCCACAGGATCTGCCCCTCACGCAGGTCCGCGAGGTCCTTCGCCAGCGGCTTGGCCAGCAGGATCACCTGGCATTCGGCGATCAGTTCCGCACGGGTGCGGAACCCGGCCACCGAACGCGCCAACTGCTCGTCGGGGATGCCGAACCGCTCGCCGTAGCCGTGTTCGAGGTAGATGTGCTTTCGCAGGTCCGCGTCGATCCGGTCGAAGTGCGACGGGTGGATGGGCAGGCGATGCTCGTTCTCTTTACGTGACTGCGAGATGATTCCGAGATCAAGCTTCTGCACGTGTGCCCCTTTGGTTGACCCCTGTCTAGCACGGGGCACCAAATCGCCGGTTTCGCATCGTGCCGCGAACGCGGGTACGGGGGCGTTTCGACGAATACGGGGCGCGAATACGGCACCGTTTCGAAGCCGCCGCCACGGAAATCCGCTGGGCGCGATTCCGCCCCGCACGGCACAGTGATCCCATGAGCGGACGAGGACTGGACGACGACGGGACGATCGCCCGCGAAGGCGCCCTGGACCGGGTGCCGGCGGCGTTCGCCCCCGTCGTCGACGCCGCGCGCGCCCGGATCGCGGAGACGTTCGACAGCGCGCGGCTGCACAGCGCGTACCTCTACGGCAGCATCCCCCGCGGCACCGCCACCCCCGGCGTCTCCGACCTCGACCTGCAACTCGCCCTCCGCGCCGAACCCACCCGAGCCGACCGCGCCGACGCAGACGCGATCGAGGCCGACCTCGACCGCGCCTTCCCGCAGATCGACGGCGCCGGCATCCTGCTCACCGCCGCGGGCGCCCTGCTCGACGACCTCCACGACGGCGGGTTCTTCATCGCCTGCCTGTGCACCCCGCTGCTCGGCGACTACCTCGCGGCACGGCTGCCCCGTTACCGCCCCACCACCCTGCTCGCCCGCGAGACGAACGGCGACCTCGCCCGCCTCCTGCCACGCTGGCGCACCAGGGCCGCCCGGGCGGAAAACGGCGCCGACCGCGAGGCCCTCAGCCGCACCGTCGCCCGCCGCCTCGTGCGCACCGGATTCACCCTGATCATGCCCCGGTGGAACGGCTGGACGAGCGACCTGGCCGAATCCGCCGAACTCTTCGGCCGCTACTACCCCGCCCGCCTTCCCCAGATGCGCCTCGCCGTGGCCATCGCCCGCACCCCCACCGCGCAACCGGCCCCGCTCGCCATGCTCATCGACGACCTCGGCCCCTGGCTCGCCGCCGAATACACCGCCGTCCACGGCGAGAAAACGCCCCGCGCCTGAACGGAATCCGACCGGAAACGGGCCGCGGAAAAAGCGGGGCGGCGGCCGACTGCGGGCGCGAGAAAACCTCAACAGGGACTTTTTCAAACGCAGTTGTCGTGGACGCGCCTTCCGCGGGTGAGGCGGATCCCTCGCCCAGTCAGCGGGCGAACGCCGCCGTGCCGGCCCGCTGGAGCCGGCCCCGTCCTGGACGGAGCCGGCCGCCCAGGAGCGGGCGGACGAGCCGACGGGCGCGTCCGGCGGCGGGGTGACGGGGCGGTGCGCCCCGTGGCGTGGCCTTCTCCGGGGGGACCGATCGGCCGACTTTCTCGTGGTGAAGCCGCAGTTCAGCGCGGGACGGCGAGCGCGTGCCCATCGCGGTTGAGTTTTTCACCCATCCGGGGGACCAGTTGTTTCGAAGGAGGGGTGAGAGCAGTTCGAGCGGTCCCGGATCTGGCAGGGAGACGGTTTGAGTGCGCGACAAGGTGGCGGTATCCGCAGGCACGGTCTTTGAAGACCGTGCCTCGGTGCCGCGCCACCTGTCGCCGGTCGTGGCGGGGTTCGTCGGGGAGTTGACCGGTGTGGGGCCGGTGGGCGGTCGGACGGCTTCGGCCGATGCCCGTCCCTTCTCCCCGATGGAACCTTCCGTCTCGTCCTCCTCGTCGGGTGCCGGTTCCGCGCGTCATGGGCTGCTCGCGGCCGCGGCCGACGGGGCGGGGCACACGGTGCACGCACCGACCGCTTCGGTGGTTCGTCCGCCCCGTGGCCCGAAGCCGGCTCCGGCGGCGCGTGGGGCGACGCCGGTGACAGCCGTGCCGCGGCCGGTCGCCGCCCCGTCGGCCCCGGCACCGGGACCGATGGCCGGAGCCGCGGGTGCGGGCACGGCGTGCGAACCGCTCGGTGTGACGGCCCCGTTGGCCATCGTTCAGTCTTCGGGGCAGTCCGTCGGCCATGTGGTGGGCGTGGGGTCGCGCCGGTGGGTGTCCGTCCCGTCCGGTCCCGGGGTCTTCCCGGTGACCGGTCGTGGCGTGGCCCCGTCCGCGGTCGCCACGTGGTCGGCGGGTACTCGACTTCCCGTCGTGCCGGCGGAGTCGCCGACCGGTGCGTTGACGGGTCCTGCGGGTGGTGTGCCGGTGCCGGCGGGCGGCGGTGGCGGGTGCGCCGCGGTCCGTCCGGTGGACGGGCGCACGGCGGCTGCCGCGGGTGCCGCCCGGTTCACCGGGGCGGTGTCGCCGGTGGATGAGCCGCGTGCGCTGCTGTCCGACGACCGAGGTCCACGCCGCCCAGGCTGACCCTTCTTCTTCCTCCTGGTTCTGCCCCCTTGCCGGTGCGCCTCGGTGCGCGTCGGTGGGTTGGCGGAGCTGTGCCCGCCACGGGCCTTGGCCGGTCGTGTGGCGTTTCGGCCCCTGTGCCGCCGGTGCCCCGTCCGGGGCGGCCGGTCGCGGTGGGCGTGTCTTCCATCCTGAAAGGGATCTCTGTTGATGAACACGAATCTCAAGCGCGGACTGCTGCTCGCGGCGGTCTCCGGCGGTCTGGTGTTCCTGGGTTCGACGGCGGCGTCCGCCGCGGACCACACCACCGCGGTCTCGCAGCAGCCTGGTCTGCTGCAGGGCCTGACGGGCACGGTGAACGGTCTGCTCGGCGGCCAGTCCGGGACGTTCGGTCCGGGCGCGGTCACCGGCTCCACCGGTGCGGGCGGCAACGGCGGCAACGCCACCTCCGGCAACCACGCCACCTCCGGGAACTCCGGAAACTCCGGGAACTCGGGCTCCACGGGCGGGAATTCGGCCGGGAACGTCTGCGTCCTGGCGAACTGCTCCGCCCACGCCACCTCCGGCAACTCCGGTGACACCGGGGCGACCGGATCGACGGGCAGCGCGGGCAACACCTCCACCACCACCGGCGGCAACGCCGGACGGGGCGGCGACTCCGGCAACGCCTCTGCCCACGGCACCGGCCACGGCGGATCCACCACCGGCGCGCGCTCCGGCTCCACCGGCGCGGGCGGCAACGGCGGGAACGCCACCTCCGGCAACACCGCCACGTCGGGTAACTCCGGGAACAGCGGCAACTCCGGCTCGACGGGCGGCAATTCCGCGTTCAACCTGTGCCTGCTGGCGGTGTGCAACGCCTCCGCGACCTCCGGCGCCTCCGGCAACACCGGCGCGACCGGCTCGACCGGGAACGCCTGGAACTCCTCCTCCACCACCGGCGGCAACGCCGGACGGGGCGGCGACTCCGGCTCCGCGTGGTCGATGGGGACCACGCCGGTATGGCAGAAGGACAACCGCTGGAGCTGGGACCACACACGGGGCTGGAACCGCCAAGGCGGCCGCTGGACGTTCCCCGGCCGGCGACCCGGCTCCACGATCTTTGCCACGTCCGGCTCCACCGGCGCGGGCGGCAACGGCGGGAACGCCACGTCCGGGAACACCGCCACGTCGGGTAACTCCGGGAACAGCGGCGACTCCGGCTCGACCGGTGGGGACACCGCGTTGAACCTGGGCGGCCTGCTGGGCGGGATCGGTGACCACGGCGGCCAGGGCGGCCGTTGGGGCCACGGCCACCACGGCCAGCACGGTCAGGCCACGGCCACGGCTGGGGCAGCGGCCACCACGGCCACGGCAACGGCCACCACAGCACCGTGACGGTGACCTCCGGCGACTCCGGCTGGACCGGAGCGACCGGTTGGACCGGTTCGGCGTGGAACACCTCGACCACCGCGGGCGGCAACGGGGCCCGTGGCGGCGACTCGGGCAACGCCTGGGCGCAGGGCAGCACGCACACCGCCTGACGCGTCAGGGCACACCACCCGAGGGGGTGACCGATCCCATCACCGGGACCGGCCACCCCCCTCGCGCACCCGCCCCGTGCCCCCGGCACGCACCGGTGACTGGCGTGGGACGGGGACCGTCACACCCGACGCCCCGGCCGGCTCGACCCCCCGTCGCCCGCCCCGTCCGCCCGGCCCGCGCGGCTGCCCGCCCGTCGGGGCCGTGACGCCCGGCAGAAGCGCGTCATCACTCCGGAGGTCGGCCGATCCCGCGCCGCGGCCCATCGCGCCCCCGCGCCGCGTTCGCGTGCCCCGTCCGCCCCGGCCCGCACCGGGTGGCCCGTCGCGACACGGCGTCGCTCCGCCCGACCGGTCAGGACCGCCCCGTCGCGCCGTCCGCCCCGTTCCGGCCGTTCCCCGGGTGCCGGATCCGTCACGCCTGACGACCGCGAACGCGTCACCCGACCGAGTGGCCGATCCCGCCCCGGGACCGGTCACCCCATCGTCGGGTCGTCGGTCTCCCGTCGCCGTGACGTGCGTCGAGCCCGGTCCGTGATCTGCGCGGGGGCTCCGAGTGCGGTGGCGGCGGGTAAGGTCCTGTTCGCCCCCGTTCTGCCGCTTGGAGATCTCTGTGCACGCTGTCGAACCCCATCCGTCCCCCTCGCCGTCGCAGCCCAAGGCGTTGGACGTACTCCTCGCCAGAGTGGGCCGCGGCGACCGGGAGGCGTTCGGTGGCGTCTACGCGGCCGTGGCCGGCGCGATCCTCGGCATCGCCCGCAGGATCCTCACCGACCCGGCCCAGGCGGAACAGGTCTGCCAGGAGGCCCTGCTCGACGTCTGGCGCCGCGCCGCCAGCTTCGACCCCGCCCGCGGCAGCGCACGCGCCTGGATCCTCACCCTCGCCCACCGCCACGCCGTCCAGCACGCCCGCACCACCACCGCGGCCACCCCCGACACCCTCCCCACCCTCGACCCGCTCGACGAGACGGGGCAGCCCACCCCGCTCCACGACTGCCTGGCCGCCCTCACCCCCGCACAACGCGACTCCCTCCTGCTCGCCTACTACCGCGGCCGCACCCACCACCAGTGCGCCGACCGCCTCGACCTTCCCCACGACACCGCCAAGATCCCGCTCAGGGACGGCCTCATCCGCCTCCGCGACTGCGCCTCACCGGCGTAACCGGCACCCCGAGGGCCCCGCGCCGACGAGCGTCGGAGGCCGGCCCCGTGACAGGGGAACGCGCGCCCCGTGTCGAATCCACCGGGGTGATCCAGGAGCGCCGAAGGCAGCGGTTCGCCGCCCAGCACGTCGAACGCCTGCGGGCCGCGCACGTCCGCCCGCAGCGCCGCCCCGTCCGCCCTCGCACGGGGCCCCGTCCGCAGCCTTCCACGACCGCCTCGCCCACCCGCCGTCCGACCGTGAACCGCGGCGGCCGGCGCGCATTCGTGTGGAGATCGGCGTCTTGACGGCGTGCGCGGCGGCGGTACGGGGCGGAGCGCCCCAGGATCGGAATCGTGGACAACCTCACGTGTGCCGACCAGCGAACGGGCGCCGACGGGGCGGCGCGGCGTCGACCGGGGCCGTGCGGAACGGGGCGGCGGCGGTGAAGTGGCCCGCGCCCGCGGGACCGTTCCGACCGGGGTTCTGGCGCAGCCCGATCCGCGGCCCGTGGCTGACCGCGGTGCTCGGGCTGGTGCTGCTGGTCGGGATCACGGTGCTGTTCGTGACGGGCCTGCTGTCGTACGCCGCGTACAACCCGAACCTGGGCCGGATCAACGACCAGACGCCCGACAAGGGGGTGCTCGGGTTCTACCTGTTCACCTGGCCCACGCACCCGTACTGGCTCTACCGGCTGACCCAGGGCGTGCACGTCACGCTCGGGATCGTGCTGGTCCCGGTGGTGCTCGCCAAGCTGTGGTCGGTCATCCCCCAGCTGTTCGGCTGGCCGCCCGCGCGCGGTGTCGCCCACGCGATCGAGCGGCTGTCGCTGCTTCTGCTGGTCGGGGGCGTCATCTTCGAGTTCGCCACCGGAATCCTCGACATCCAGTTGGACTACGTCTTCCCCGGCTCCTTCTACACCCTGCACTTCTACGGCGCCTGGGTGTTCATCGCCGCCTTCGCCGTCCACGTGGCCCTGCGGTTCGGCCGGATGTGGCGGGCGCTGCGCTCGCGGCGGCTGCGCACCGAACTGCGCGCCGACACCGCCCGCACCGCGCCCGAACCGCGGGACGCCGACGGGCTGGTCGCGACGGCGCCCGCGCCGCCCACGACGAGCCGGCGCGGCGCGCTCGGCCTGGTCGGCGCCGGATCGCTCGCGCTGCTGGTCGTCACCGCCGGGCAGAGCATCGGCGGCGCGCTGCGCACCACGGCGCTGCTGGCCCCGCACGACCGCGATCCCCGCAAGGGACCGAACGGCTTCCAGGTCAACAAGACCGCCGCCGCGGTGGGCATCCGCGCCTCCGACATCGGTCCGTCCTGGCGCCTGCGGATCCACGGCCGCCACGACGCCGGCCCGTTCACCCGCGGGCAACTGCTCGCCATGGCCCAGCACACCGCGGCGCTGCCGATCGCCTGCGTGGAGGGCTGGTCCACCGACGACCAGCACTGGTCGGGACCGCGGTTGGCCGACCTCGCCGCACTCGCCGGGCTGCCCGGCGCCGGCAGCGTGCTCGTGGAGTCCGTCCAGCGCGGCGGCCCGTTCAGCACCGTCCTGCTGGCCGGCAACCAGATCCACGACCCGCGCTCCCTGCTGGCCCTGCGCGTCAACGGGGCCGACCTGTCCGCCGACCACGGCTACCCGGCCCGCGTCATCGTCCCCGCCAACCCCGGCGTGAACAACACCAAGTGGGTCGGCCGCCTCACCTTCCGGCCGTGACGCGCGTGACCCGCCAGAACCGCTTCCGCCGCTGGTACGGGGCAGGCCCCGTCCACCTGCTGCTCATGCTCGGCTGCTTCGCGCTCGCCGCCTACGCCGCCGTGCGCCTGCTGACCGGTCGCACGCTCGCCGTCGCCCTGTGGTTCGTCGGCGCGGCGCTCCTGCACGACCTCGTGCTGCTGCCCCTCTACACCGGCGCCGACCGCACGGCGCAGACGCTCCTGCCGCCCCGTGACCGCCCCGCACCCCGGGTCCGATGGCTCGTCCACCTGCGTCTTCCGACCTTCCTGGCCGGACTGCTGCTCCTGGTGTGGTTCCCGTTGATCCTGCGTCAGGCACAGCCCTACCACGGCGACACGGGGCTCGACGGAAACGTGTACCTCGGCCGCTGGCTGGTCGTCACCGCGGCGCTCTACGCGCTCTCCGCCGTCCTCTTCGCCGCCCGGCAGTACCGCCTCGCCGCCCCCGTCCGGCGAGCCCGCCGCGCGGAACGCCGGGCCGCCGCCGCCCGCGACGCCGCCCGACGCGACGACCGCTGACGGGGCGGCTGCCTACTCCCCGGCGAACCGTTCGGCGAGCGGCGCCCGCCCCGGGATCCGGCGCCGGACGAGCCCGGCCACGGCGACGAGCGCCAACGCGCCGCCGTAGGCGACCCGTTGCACGGTGCCGTACGGCAGGCGGGCGCCCTCGGCGAGGTAGACGGCCGTCGCGGCGGGCGGGAGGCCGAGCCATTCCCAACGGCCGTCCAGAGCCGCCAGCGCGACGACCAGCAGCGTGTACCAGGGAAAACTCGGCGTCATGGTGACCATGGCGGTGCCGGTCATGACCAGCGCACCGCGCCACGGCCGGTCGGCGTCCGAGCGCCGCATGACGAGCAGGGCGGCGCAGAGCAGCACCGCGATACCGGCGTACAGCGTCGCCGCCCCGGGCACCACCAGGCGCAGCAGCGCGAAACGGTTCAGGCCGTCCTGCCGGTAGCCCTCCTCGTGGAGGTAGCCGGGCAGGTAACCGATCACCCGGGCGCCGGTGGCGGCCACGTACGGCGCGTAGACGAAGGCGAAGACCGCGACGGCGGCGGCCGTCAACCGCAGCGGTCGGCGCCGCACCGCGCCGGGCAGCACCAGCGCCGGCAGGAGTTTGGTGGCCACCGCCGCGCCCAGCAGCGCGCCGCCGGCCAGATGTCTGCGACGGGCCGCGGCGGCCAGCCCCAGCACGGTCAGCAGCGCCCCGAGCACGTCCACATGGGCGTCGTTGACCGCTTCCAGTGCGACGGCCGGGCACCACGCCCAGTACACGGCGTGCCGCGGATCGCCACCGGTGCGCCGCAGCGCCCACAGCAGCGCCCCGGTGGTGGCGATGGCCAGGACGGCGCCGCCGGTCTGCGCGCCCCGTCGCCCGGACGGGGCGATCTCGTGCAGCGCGGCGAAGTACCCCTCGGCGACCGGCGGGTAGACGGTCGGTACCAGCGGCCGGTTGATCCTCGTGCACAGCGCCCCGCCGGTCCCCGGATCACGGACCGGGTGCAGGTCCCACGCCGCGCAGTGGCGGGTCGCCGGGAACAGCCAGGCGTCGCGCAGCCCGCGCAGCGCCGGGTCCACCGGTGTGTAGCGGTACGGCGAGATCCCGGCGTCCTGCACGCGGCCGTCCCACGCGTACCGGTACGAGTCGTCGCTGGTCCGCGGCTGCGCGCCGAGCCCGGCGAGCGGAATCAGCACGCCGCCGGCGACCACCAGCAGCACCGCGCTGCGCGCCGGCAGCCGGTGCACGAGCCACGCCCCGGCGGCGAACAGCGCCCACGCGGCCCCGTAGCGCCAGTAGAGCGGCCCCGTGTGCGCCAGGTCGGCGTGCCGGTCCCGTACCGTCCACCAGATCAGCGCGGCCAGCGCCAGACCGGTCAACGCCGACCCGTACACGCCTGCCCGGCCGGCCCCGTCGCGCGGCCGTCCGGCCCCGTCGGGTGCGCAGGGTTCACCCCGCAGGTCGCCGCGGCTGCCCGCGGTCACGGGGCGGCCCGCCGCAGGGCGAGGAGACGCCGTCCGGCGCGACTCCACCGCTGCAGCACGCCGAAGCCGGTCCGTCCGGCGATCCGCCGCGCGACGGACGCCACCGGCCGCGCCCAGCCGAAGCGCTCGCCCCGCGACCTGCGGTCGTCCCCGAAGCACGCGGTGAACTTCAACCGCGTGTCGGGCGGCTCGACCTCGACGGTCGACACGCCGCCGGGGCGGACGCGTCGCCTGCACCGTCGCAGCAGCCGGACCGGATCGCCGCCGATGCCGAGGTCGCCGTCGGCGAGCAGCGCCGTCCGCCACCGCCCGTCCCGCGGCAACGGGTCGAAGACCGATCGGCACAGGGCGAACCAGCCGTCGGTGCGGGCCCGAGCGACGGCGTGCGGCTGGACGACGGGGCGCTGGACGAGGGCGTCACTCACCGCCCGGCTCCCGACGCACCGGTACACGGGGCCGACCGGTCGACCGCCGTCACGTCGTACGGGGTCGGACCCTCGGGCGCCCGACTCCCGCCCCGTGGGGGGCCGACGGGCTCCCCGGCGATGACCACGAGGGGTCGCGACGGGCGGCGTCATCCGACCTCATCTGACATGGCATCACACTAGCCATTTCGAGACATATGTGACATCAATTCGACCCGGCCCGCGCGTGAACCCAGACGGAACGGGGCGAGAGCCACGCGCCGGACGGAGCCGACCCTCGGCGCCCCGGAGGCGGTGAAGGACGGGCCGCCGTCCACCGGCGAACGCGGCCGAGGCAGACCACCGGGAGAACGGAAAGAAAGGTGCGACCGGTGCTCCGTGCGCCGGATCTCTCGCCTCAGTGGAACTCGTGGACGACCTGGATCCGGCCGACGATATGGGCGTTGAATTCGTCGAGCTCTCCGGCGGGTACCCACAGTTCGAGGATGGTCCGCCCTCCCGCCTGCCGCACCGGGTAGCGGCTGACGAATTCCGATTCGATGTCGAAACGCGTGACGAAACCGGCCCCGTCGTGCTTCACGTTCCAGTCTCTCGCGATGCGGATCGCGTAGTCCTCGTTGAGCACCGGGTAGAAGATCGGCTGCTCGGGCAGGCGCGGCGGCCAGGCACGCCAGTCCGTCTCGCGAACCAGCGCCAACTCCTTGGGCCCGGTGGGCCGCCAAAGGGTGGTCGTCGCTTGCCTGGCCATGCGAGTCGCTCTCTGCACCGTTGAACCGCCGATGCGGCTGGTCGGAGCGGACGTTACCGGTGCGGCAGTCGCGTCGGCCACGCGATTTCGGGCGACCGCGCTGCGGGTGACGTGGTGGAGGGCAAGGCCGCTTACCGGTATTCGGCCGGCGGGCCTTCGGCGTCAGCGGTGATTCACGCCGGGTTCCGGGTTTTCTCGGCCGCGGCCAGGAACTGTCGCAGTCGCTCCGGATTCCGGGTCGGCACGATCCAGGTGGCGCTCATCTCGGGATGGCTCAGGAGGGACATCCGGTTGTTCGCCCCGTTGGTGTAGAACCGGCTCGGGCGGACCGGCGGCGCTTCGACCGCGGTGCGATCGAGGTCGATCACGAGGGCAGCCCTCATGAACGGCGGTGTCAGCACCCCGACCATGACCTTCGCGGCACCGCTGCCCTTGGGCAGGGACCAGTGGTTGTTCAGCGTGAGGTACGCCCGTGAGGTCCGCAGCGTTTTCACCTCCGCCCGGTCGGTGGCGACCCGCACCGAACGCACCGCCTCCCACGGGCACCGGTACGTGCCCCACGCCTGGAACGTCACCGTCGGCGACCGGCGCCCGCCGTCCCGCGCCCCGACGGCGCCCACCGTGATGCCCGTCTCGTCGATCCGGATCCCGGTCGGCCAGTTGCGGTACAGCAGGTCGATGTAGATCAGCACCACGACGAAGAACGGAAACATCATGGCGGCGAACCACGAGGGGCCGACCGTCACGCCCAGCACCACGCAGACCACCTCACCCGCCAGCGGCCCGTACAACCCCGACACCATCAGCGGCCACCGCCGAGCGGCGCCCCGTTCCTCGTAGCGGGCGGCGGGATCGGACACCGGAGAACCGTTCACCGGACACCCATCGCGAGCAGTTTGGCCATCTTCTCGCACACGGCGGGCTTCGGCGCACACGTCTCGATGCCCGACAGCGCCGCGAGGGCCAGGGGGACCCCCGACCTTCCACGTACGGCTGCGGAATGCTTCCAGAACACGGTCAGAACCGCCTTCCCACCCATGCGCTGATCGTAGCCACCTGGCCGACGACCGGGGCGGCTCCCTCGGCCGCCGCCCGGCCCCGTTCCACCGTTCCTCTCCCGTTGTGTCACGGGGAGTCAGCCGGGGACGGGGCCGGTTCGGGGACCGGCTCTCCCGCGGGCGCCGGAACGTCCCCGGTCGAGGGGTGTGCCTCCCGCCAGGGCAGGAGGGGCGCGCTGGCCAGGCAGAGCACGCCGGAGACGACCAGCGTGCCGCGGACGCCCGCCACGCCGGCGATGAGACCGCCGGCGAGCATGAAGGCCGCCTGGCACGTCTTCGAGCCGACCGACCAACTGGTGCTGACGCGGGACATGAACGCGTCGGGCGTGGCCTCCATGCGGTAGGTGACGTACGACGGGTTGAAGACGCCGGCGGCGAAGAGCAGGCAGAAGTCGACGGCCACGATGGTGAACACGCCGAGGGCGCCGGCGGGCGCGAGCGGCAGCAGCAGCGTCCAGGGAGTGCGGACCACGCCGAACAGCAGGAGGACACGGCGTGGTCCGAACCGCCGGGTGAGCACCGGGGTCACCCGTGATCCGAGCACGCCGCCCAGACACGGCAGGCCGAGGGCGAGCCCGTATTGCCAGGGGGCGAGGCCGAGGTCGCGCAGCATCAGGACGGCCATCAGCGGGGACGCCATCATGACGGAGCCGCCGAAGAGCATGCCGTTCCAGAACAGCGGGCGGAGTCCGGGGTCTCGCAGGAGGTACTGCCAGCCGGCGGCGATGTCGTGGACCAGGCGGGTGGTGCCGGCGGGCGCCGGTGGCGCGGGTTCGGGACGGCGGATACGGCGCACGCCGACGGCGGACCCGAGGAAGGACGCGGCGTCGACCGCCATCGTCGCGGTGGGTCCCAGGACGCCGACCAGCAGCCCGCCGACGGGCGGTCCGGCGCTGACGCTGATCCAGTTGGTGGTCTCGAAAAGGCTGTTGGCGCGCACGCGGTGCTTGGGCAGGACGAGCGCTTTGAGGTGCGCGCCACTCGCCGCGTTGAACGCGACCGACGCGGCGGTCTGAAGGATGCCCACGGTGCACAGTTGCGCGAAGGTGAGCCTCCCGAAGGCCGCCGTGACCGGAACGCTCGCCAGCACCGCGCAGCGGACCAGGTCGGCGGTGATCATGACGGGGCGTTTGTGCCGGTGCTCGATGCGGACGCCGAGCGGCAGGGCGATCACCGCGCTGGCGACGGCAGACAGCGCGGTGAGCAACGAGACCTGGAACGCCGAGGCGTGCAGTACCAGCAGGGCGACCAGCGGCAGAGCCCCCATCCCGACCGCACTGCCCGCCGCGCTCACCGCGTAGGCCCCCCACAACCGCCGGAAGTCCCGCCCAAGCGTGCTCCGCCGCGCCAATGTCCCTCCCCGCGTGAGGCCACCGAGCGTAGCCGTAGAACTGCTCACCGTGCGGGATCCGTGTGTGGTCGTGCGGCTCGGTACGGGGTCGTCGGATTGCGGTTGCGGGTTGGTACGACGGGGCACCCGGACGCGGCTCCGTTGACGGTGTCCGGTGGGAGTCGGGACTCTCCGTTTCCTGACGTGACGGGCGTTGTCAGAGCCCTCCCGTAGCTTGCTGCCATGGCCGAAACGGGTGAGCACACCGCTGACCCCGCGTTCGTGCGGGACGCGGCAATCAAGGGGGGCGTTGTGACTGCCCGCCGGCCTCGGCAAAGCAGGCCGTGCGGTCGGTTGATGAGCTTTGCTCCCGGGCGGCGCCAGCGCCCAAAGGATGAACTCCTGAACGATGTTGATGTGACCATAACGACTGTCCTGTCTCTGAAGTCGTCGTAATGTGACTGTGCTTCAGAGACTGCAGACCCAGGGAAGACGTAGGTACCCATGCGAAAGCTGACCACTAAGGCGGGCCTCCTCGTAGCGGCAGCCGTACTACTCACAGCATGCGGCCACAGCGGAGGCGATGGTCAAAGCAAGATCGCAGGTGCCCAAGGCGAATCGCCGACCCCGAAGGCGTCGCCCAGCGCCACTCCACAGGGAGTGAAGGGACCGGTGATCGAACTTCCCTCGGACCTGCACTACACCTTCAGCCCCGAGAAGACCGGTGATCCGGTCAAGGACGCCATCCTCTATGACGACGAACAACTGATTGAGGCGACAGATCTCGCTATCGCGCACCAGAACGCAATGGATCCGGCATATCGGTTCTATTCGGAAGGGCCTGCCGCGGTGACGGGAGAGCAGTGGATCAAGTGGTTCGTCGACCACAAGCAACGTACGACCGGGACCTATCGAGTGTTCGACAGGCAGGTTGACGTGCAGAAGAACGCGTCGGCGGAGCTGACGTATTGCACGGATGAGGGCAAAGCATTCGACAAGGATCTTCGGTCCGGCAAGGTCGATGTCACCCCCGTGACCAAGAACAGTTACGTGCTGTACGGGGTGACACTGCGCAAGAACAACAAGGGCGTCTGGGTGGCAGAGACGATCACATCGACACGGGGAGCGGCCCAGTGCCAGCCTTGAGACCGGTCGGGCGCATCGCGGCGATCGCCGCATTAATAACGCTGGCGTGCGGCCTGGCGCATGGCACGGCGTTAGCCGACGTCGGCGGCGGCAGCGGCTCGGAGGGGGGGGACGCCGGCCGGCGGTGAACAAGGGCAGACCATTTCGGCGGGCGTGAGCAGCATCCGGTTCAGCACTTCCCAGAGCGGTTCGGGATCTGTCGTGGGCCCACTGGCGTCTGCGGGCAGTTGGACGCCACCACCGTGCTGGTACGAACCGACCTACACGCCAGCGCAGTTCAAGCAGGAGAACAAGAGTGTGTGGGGGGAGTCCTCCGTCGGTGGCGACTGGGCGAACGGCCAGAAGGAGAAGTACGAGGACGGTCACCCGTACACGAACTTCAACATCGGCAAGTCCGGCTATTGGTGGGAAGGGGTTCCCAACCTGGCCATGGCGAGTGATCCGGCATCGCTTGCATGCTCCAACACGGATCCGTTCTGGGTCGCGACAGGTGATTCTCCGCCTGTGGGAATCGAGAACCCGGTCTCTCCGTATGTTCTTGCCGAGTTGGCGTATCAGCGGATCCGTGTCCCGGATACCGTCGTGTCCATGTCGCCCCGCGGCAAACAGACGGTGAATCTCAACACCTGGGCCTGGCTGGACAAGGCGACGTTCAAGCCCGTCTCGGTGACGGCTCGACTTGACCGCCTCAACATCCGGGCCACGACCACCGCCACGCCTGTCGCCCTTCATCTTGATCCTGGCACTCCGGACGCCACTGTCTACCCTTCCTCCGGTGACTGCCCGATCATCCACGGCACAATCGGAATGCGGTACGCCGCTGCGGACGAGAACCAGACGCCTCCATGCGGCGTCACCTACCTTCGGGCCACAACGGGTCGGGCCCCGTATGAGCTCAGAGCGACGATCACCTGGAAGGTCAATTGGTCCGGCACCGGTGGCGCAGGGGGAGACTTGCCGGACGGAACCTTCGGGACGACAACCCCGCTCACTGTCCAGGAAGTGCAGTCGGTCGTCCGCTGAACCTTTGCCGGCTCACAACCGGCGAGGCTGAGTCAGTTGACAACAAAATATGATAAAATTATGCGATCTTTTTGGACTCGCGGGTCGGGGGAGGCCATGGCGGATTTGCGTGTCGAAGATGCAACATTGGCAGAGGTGCGATCGAAATTAAAAACGGCTGTGGGGCGCCTTGATCCCGTGCACCGGGGAGTTAAATCTCTTGACGCTGGAGTCGTGGGTGCGGAACCACTTGCGCAGGCTCTCGTCGATGCACACGGAATCCTTGCCGCCGAGCTGGAGATCTTAGGCATGTGCGTTTCCGAACTCTCCGGCCGCATCGGCGATGTCGGTACCACCATGCACCAGGCCGACACGGATCTCGCCAGCCGTGCTCGGCAGGAGGCGTAGTGAACGAGTACGCTCGCTCAATGCCTCACTTGGGTTTCGATCCGGCACCGGGGGATGTGGATGGCACGAAAGCCTTGGCCAAGCGGTACCATCAAGTCGCGCTTGAGCTACGACAGATCGCAAGAGTCCTCAAAGACATCGACCTGACCAAGTGGCAGGGACAGGCCGCAAACGCGGCGAGAGTGCGACTCATCGAGCACCTGGCACCCGCTCTGGAGAAGAGTGCCAGCGGCGCTGAACGTCTTGGAACCGCCGCATCACATTGGGCGAGACGGCTTCAGGAATTCCAGAACGAGGCGGACGAACTCGAACGCAAAGCGGCTCACGCGAGTCAACAGCCTCACGATCCGTCCACGCGTAGCGCGGCAACCGTCCAGGCGCGCTCAGCTTCAGATCCCGCGGCATTATCTGCCAAGTCCTCAACCCAAGATCCTGCCCAGGAACTGCATTCACGGTACCTTGCCGAGTCCCGGAAAACAGCGGACGAAACCGAGGAACATGCCGGGGTGATGGAAAAGCTCGAACCGTACCGTAAGGTGCTGGAAGCTGCTCTTGCTCCGTTCGACATCGTCGCCGCAGATCATTGGATCGAGGCGCTGGAGAAGCTCGCGGATGTCCCCGGCGAAAGACTTGAGGCCCTCGACGAGGCTATCGAAGTCGTTGAGGCCCTTCAGGAGAACGGTAAGCCAGCGTTCAACGCGATCACCAGGGCCGCCAAGCTGGCTGAGTCCACCGGAAATGAATTCGACGCCATGGAGGCGTTCAACCCCGGATGGCTCAAGGCCGCTGCGGGCTCCCTGGCTGAAATCCGAGGCCTGGGAGCTACGCTTTCGGGCCTCGGCATCGTGGCGGACCTGGGAACTGTCATCGACCCCCCGGACAAGGGAGCGATGGGTTGGGTCGATCGAGGAGCTGCAGACGTCAACGGCGGCCTGATAACTGCCAACCTCATGATGGACGAGATACCCGTCGCCGGCGAGGTCGTCATGATCGGCACGGGTGTCTATCTCGCCGGCAACTTTGTCTACCACCACTGGAAGCCGTTTCGCGATGTCTGCAATGACGTCGGCCATGTGACGGCGACGGCGGCGAAGGACACGGCCCATGCGACCGTAGATGCCGTCAAGGACACGGACCATGCCATCAGTTCCGGATGGCATTCGGTGAAATCCTCTGTCGGAAGCTGGTTTTAAGAAACATGATTCCCGACATCTCGACAACAGCGATCGAACGAACCGCAGAAGCTCAAGGCTTGTTCCACAGGTCAGCCGATGGCGAAACCGTCGACCTCACGGCGCTATCAGGCTTGGAGCTGTGCGTGCTCGGTGGCCCCAAACACACACTGAGCGAGACAACACTCACGCAGGCATGGTCCGTTCTGGGACGCCGACGCCGAAACAAAGCCAAGGATCTGATCACTAAGGGCTTGGTCGAGAGGGGACTGCTGGCGGACAACCGGGGAACCCCGTCGGGCAGCGCGGACGGTGACTACAGCCTGGCACCCAACCTCGCCATCGCCCTGGCAGCCCGCTGCCGACCGACGTTCATCGTCGTCACCGAGATCGCCAACAGAAAGAGTCGAACACCTCGCTTCTATGCTCTCGGAGACCAGGAAGAACTGGTACGCGGCATCGTCGTGGAGGAGCCCGCTGTCGCACCGCCAGAAGCCGGAGAGCTCCCTCATCTCAAGAAGCTGGGCCCGTTGGGCTGGCTCTACCGCTACACGCTCGTCTCGCAGACCAAAGCGGCGGAACTGCTCGCCCAGTGGGCCATCTCCCCTGTGCCCCCGCCGGCGAAATCGGACCTGTGGTGTCCGCGGACGACCTCCTTGTACCGCAGGAGTGAGAAACCGTCCGCCATGGGCCTGCGCATCATCACCGAGGGCGACGGCGAAACGGCCAAGCTCTTCCAACCCGCGGGCGAAAACGAGGCACGCGTAGCCGCTGAACTCGACCTCACCGGCTTGCGCGAAGAAATGGTCGCCCTCCTGGCTCAGGGCATCCTGTGACACCTCACGCTCCTGCACGAGGAACACGCCACCGCGCGCGGCCGGCCGCTGATGGAGGCAGGTCTCTTCGCCGCAACCGACCCTCGGGCCTGCGGATCGATGACGAGCGCATCGCCATCGGCGCCATCCGATCGCGCTCCGGGAGACGCGAGGCACCTGCCGCCTTCCGCCCGGGGAGCGTTCCGGTGCCCCTGGACCGCAGTGAGGGCGGTCCGCGTGGAACCAGGTGTTCCCTGGACTGCTTCACACCACGGCGTATGCCCAGGAGACGTTCCGCAACGACATCCCGATCCTCCAGGAGGAGATCGATCGACGAGTCCTGGCGCCTGTCGAGCGGCAGCATCTCCTTCATCGCACGATTCCGGTGCCGGCCAGCTCCGTCATCGCCGATACCGTTCTGATGGGTCGGATCAGCGGCGAAGAGGTCCGGACTTTCCGGCCCGTTCCTGTTGATGGAGATATCCGACCACCAGCACTTCGCGTACACGGAGACTCAGCGCGGTAGTCAACTCATCTCCGACCGGGATGAAGTCGGTATCTTGGTCTGGAAGTACGCAGTGTTGAGATCCCGGGCCCTCAACCACCGGGACCAAGGACTTGTTGGATCGAATAGTAGGAGAGCAATGAGCGACCTCGAATGGATCACGTCCAGTTACAGCGGCGCGCAAGGCGGCGACTGTGTTGAAGTAGCCGACGGCACCTCAATGATCCACGTCCGCGCCTCCAAGAACCCGAAGGTCCCGCGCTGGTCTTCCCTCGCGAATCCTGGCTGATTTTCGCCGCCTTCGCCGCCGGGTTCGGGATCTACTCAAATTGAATGCGTGATGTCGGTCTGTGGCCGGTGATGCCGCCGACGGGCGGTCAAGGTCGAGTCGGCGGCCCGATTTTCAGTAGACGATGGATACGATCTGGCAGACGGCTTCGGCAAGTTGACGATCTCCCCGGATGCGGGCGCGTGTCAGGGCAGTACTGGGCTCGATGCCACGCGTGCACAAGCGCCAGGCGGTCTCCGAGTCCAGCGTCACTGATGCCGTCGGCTGCCCGTTGGGTGCCGCGGCCAGTGACCATCGGGCCTTCGTTGCCGTCACGGTCCAGGCGCCGCCAACCAGACCGCTGATGTCCATCTGGATCTGAGTCCCGACGGCGGCGGAGGTACCGCGCATCGTGTGGGGCAGGACCCGCATGAAGGTGTCCAGGACCGTGGCGAGGGCCCGAGGCCCCGGATCCGTGCGGCGGCCAGTGGCATGGCGGATCTGCTGGCGGTGCGTCCAGTACTCGGTGAACTCCCGTGCGATGTCCAGCCATGTGGGTGCCGGGTCGGCCCCTGCCCAGGACACCTCAAGTCGCGCCCTACCGAGGTCGGTGGACTCGAATTGACGGTTGACCTGCGCACCCGCCATTTCGAGGGCGTCGATGAGCTCGGCCGGGCTGTGGCCGGTGTGGAGGTCTACCCAGTCCTGGTTGACGCGCTGGATGAACGCTTCCAGCGTCTCGTCGGCGGCGAAAGCAGGCCGAAATCCGTCTGTGCTCCAGCCGAGGCGGTCCCGGTAGTCGCCGAGGATGTGTGCGGCGAGGTCATGCACGCTCCAGCCCGGGACTGCAACCTCGTTCCATTCGGCAGCTGGTAGTGCGCGCAGCAGGTCCAGGAGCGAGGCCAGTTCCGGCCCGAACAGAGGGCGGGCGTCGATGGTCACGTCCGCTGGAGTGGTGTAACGACGGCCACTCGGTGATCTTGTTGGGAGGCTATGCGGTGAGTTCGGTGGGCAGGGTGGTTTCGTTGTCTTCTGACTCGATCGGGTGGCTGGCCCTGGCCAGCAGTTCGCGGCTCATGTAGCGGCGGGCTTCGGTCCATTCGTCGTTCTGCTCGGCCAGGACCGCGCCGACCAGGCGGATCAGGGCGGTCGCGGTCAGGGAAGATCCCGACGACGTCGGTGCGGCGGCGGATCTCCTTGTTCAACCGCTCCTGCGGGTTGTTCGACCAGATCTGCCGCCAGATCTCTTGCGGGAAGGCGGCGAAGGCCAGCAGGTCTGCCGGGCGGCGTCGAGGTGGCCGGCAGCCTTGGGGAACTTCGCCTCCAGAGCGTCCAGGACGTGCCGCATCTGGGCGTGAACAGCGTCGGCGTCGGGCTGCTCGAAGACGGTCCGCAGCAGGGTCGCCACCCACGGCTGGGCGGACTTCGGGACCTGGCTCAGCAGGTTGCGCGCGTAGTGGGTGCGGCACCGCTGCCAGGACGCGCCGGGCAGGACCGCGGCGATCGCGTCGACCAGGCCGGTGTGGGCGTCGGAGACGACGAGCTGGACGCCGCCGAGGCCGCGGGCGGTCAGCGAGCGCAGGAACGCCGGCCAGCCGGCACCGTCCTCGGCGGTGGCGACGTCGATACCGAGGATCTCGCGGTGGCCGTCGGCGTTGACGCCGACCGCGACCAGCGCGTGCGACGTTGATGATCCGGCCGGCCTCGCGGACCTTCTGGGTCAGGGCGTCGACCCAGACGAACGCATACGGGCCTGCGTCCAGCGGCCGGTTGCGGAACGCGGCCACCTGCTCGTCCAGGTGCTTGGCCATCGCGCTGACCTGCGACTTGGACAGCTGGGTGACGCCGAGGGTCGGCGCGAGCTTTTCCACCCGACGGGTGGAGACGCCCAGCAGGTAGGCGGTGGCGACCACCGAGATGAGCGCCTGCTCGGCCCGGCGGCGGCGTTCCAGCAGCCACGTCCGGGAAGTAGCTGTCCCTGCCGCAGCTTGGGGATCGCGAGTTCGACGGTTCCGGCGCGGGTGTCCCACTCCCGCGGGCGGTAGCCGTTGCGGTGGTTGTACGCGTCCTTCGCTGACCTGCCCGTACTCGGCATTGCACATCGCGTCGGCCTCGGCCGACATCAACGCGTCGGTGAACGTCTTGACCATCGCGCGCAGCAGATCAGGACTCGCCGAGGCCAGGGCGTCCTCGGTCAGGGCGTGCAGGGGCAGACTGTCTGGTGCGGTCATCGTGCTGATCTCCTTCGAGGCTTCGACACTTCGAAGATCAGCCGGTGGCCGTCTCTCTATGCGGGCACCAACCCGAACGCCGGGACAAACCCCCGGATCAGGTCCAACCCGCTACACCACTTCCAAGGACGCAACCCGGTGCCGAGACAGTGCGACGGAAACGGGCCGTGCTGTTCAACGCGCTGGAGTGCGCTGTTGAAGTGGGGGAAATGACGGAGAATCCCATCAAAGCGGTGAAGTGGAAACTGCCGAAGGTGACGAAGCAGGTTGACCGGCGCGTGGTCGTCAACCCACGGCAAGCACGGGATCTGCTCGCTGCCGTTTCGTACGTCGGGGGCTATCAGCGTGCTCTCGGTCGACGGCTTGTCGCGCTCTTCGCGTGCATGTACTTCGGTGGGCTGCGCCCGGCTGAAGCGGTCGCCCTCCGCCGTCAGGACTGCGCGTTGCCTGCGAAGGGCTGGGGCTCGCTGATCCTGGAGAAGTCCCGCCCCACGGTCGGCAAACGCTGGACCGGGACGGGAGCCGTGCACGATCACCGCGGGCTGAAGAACCGGCCGGCGAACGAGACCCGCGTCATCCCGATCCCGCCCCGGCTCGTCCGCATGCTTCGCGAGCATCTCGACACCTTCGGGGAGGCGAAGGACGGGCGGCTGTTCGCCAACGAACGCGGGGGAGTGGTGGCCTCCACGACCTATTGGCGCGTCTGGGACGAGGCCCGGTGCCTGGCGCTCACCTCCGAACAGGCGGCCTCCCCGCTGGCCGGCCGCCCGTACGACCTGCGTCACGCGGCGCTGTCCTCCTGGCTCAACGCCGGGGTTGACCCCACCGAGGTCGCCGAACGCGCGGGCAACAGCGTGGAGGTGCTGCTGTCGCGCTACGCGAAGTGCCTCGACGGCCGACAGAACCTGGCGAACCGGCGTATCGAGCACCTGCTTCGCGAGCACGACTGACGTCATCCCACCGTGTCCGAGGCCCCTGATTTCTTCCCAGGGGCCTCATCGTTTGCGCTGTCCCTCAAATAGACCCGGGGGCTCGGGTCTATTTCGAGGAGAGCAGACGTTCAAGATGCCTCCGCTCGCTGTCGACCACAGCGAGTAGCTGCATGCGCGTGCGTTCGAAGTCGGGCTCGACCTCGACGCCAAGGTCATGTCGCAAGGCGACCCGCAGCAAATACACACCGTCGGACAGCGGGCCACTGAACCAAGTCGTGGCGCGGCGATACGCCTCCTCCAAGTCAGAACTCGTCGGCAACTGTTTCACTATGGAGTACCCGACCCCGAGCGCCCTGTTGAGCCTCGAGGCTACTTCCAGTACATCCTTCGCAAGCACCATCTGTGCCTGAGAATATTCTTGTGCCCAGGCCTCTTTGGCGGCTTCGAGGGCTGTTGGCTCGACGTTTTCACCGCGCTCGGCTGCTCGAACTGCGTCTCGGGCAGCGACCCGGTAAGCGCGAGCGGTGGTGTTCAGACGGGCATACAGGTCACGTCTAGCTTGCTGTACCTGGTCGCCGCGCTCCTCGGCCCTTTGACGATCAGTACGCTCGTTCTGCCTCCGGTTCGCCCGTTCACTGAGAACTGCCCCACCCAGAGTTCCGCCCAGCGTCCCTCCGACGCTGATGAGCGTGACGGCCAGAGTGGTCACGTCCACAAGATCTCCCACCTTGTCCGGTCATCCGCCTGCGGTCGGCTACTGATCGCGGCGACCGTAGCTCACTTCCGCCAGGTTCATGCCCACCCGTGGACTAGCCGGTGGCAACCTGGCAGTAACGAGGAGCAGGACTGCGGATCTACTGAGCCTCACCTGCGGCAATGCCTCAAGAACCCGTCCACGAATAGTCCACAGCACCCGACATACGGCCGCTCGCGGCGGCACATGACTGCACACGTGCAAAGACCCCGCACCCAGCGTCTCGGCTGATGGCGGGGTCTTTCGGCACCTTGTACAAGGTGCCCCCGGCAGGATTCGAACCTGCGCACACGGCTCCGGAGGCCGTTGCTCTATCCCCTGAGCTACGGGGGCTGGCGCTGCGGTGATGCGGCGACGGAGAGAACACTACCAGCTCGGAGGGGGTGGACGTGTACGGGGTTTCGGCGGGGAGTTGGGGGGTGGCGGGGGGAGCGGGCCGTCGGGCGCGGACGGCCCGCGACCGTGGGAAAAGGGCGCGCCCCGGGGCCGGAACCGGGGGACCGGTCGGTGGGACGTCGTGACCTCCGCGCACGGGGTGAACGGTGGTGCGCGGCGTCGCGGGGAGGGTCGCCCGCGCGGGGAAGAAGTGGGTAAAACGCCCACGCGAGACGGACCGCCGCCTTACGCTGCTCGGTGTGGAGGACGCGCCTGGTCGGGTTCTTGTGGTCGACGACAACAAGGTCATCCGGCAACTGATCCGGGTCAACCTTGAGCTGGAAGGCTTCGAGGTCGTGACCGCCGCCAACGGTGAGGAATGCCTGGAGCTGGTCCACCGGGTCCGCCCGGACGTCGTCACCCTCGACGTCGTCATGCCCAAGGTGGACGGCATCGCCGCCGCCCGCCGCCTGCGCGCCGACCCCCGCACCCGCCACCTGCCGATCGCCATCGTCAGCGGCGGCGGACGCTTCCCGGACGCGATCTGCGTCGACGCCTTCGTCGGCAAGCCCTTCGAGCCCGCGGAGCTGGTCCGGGTGGTCCGCCGCCTCATGGCGACCCGGTCGTTACGCGACACCGGGGCCCTCCTGCCGCCGTGCCGGCCGGCACCGTCCTGGAAACCGCCCGGCGGGCAGCCCCCGCGCCCCTCCGTCCGCTGACCCGTCCACCCCTCGAAACGCATTCGCCCCACCTCCCCCTTCCTCGCCTAGGCTTTGCCGCGTGACCCCCGCGCAACTGGCCCGCACCGTCGTCGGCGCCGTGCGCCGTGCGGTGGACGCGGGCGAGTTGACGGTCCCCGTTCCCGAGCCGGCCGACGTCAGGCCGCAGCGGCCCCGTCTGCCCGGCCGGGGCGACTGGGCGACCGGGATCGCCCTGCGGCTGGCCCGGCACACCGGCCAGCCCCCCGCGGCGGTGGCCGGCACCATCGCGCTCCGCCTGGCGGCCGACCCGGGGATCGCCCGCGTACAGGTCGCGCCGCCCGGGTTCCTCAACATCACCCTCGCCGCGGACGCCCACGCGCACCTGGTGCGCACCGTACGGGCCGCCGGCGTCCGCTACGGGCACGGCGACGCGCTCGCCGGGCAGCCGGCCGACCCGCACGGGGCGCCCGCGACCGGACCCCGTGCCGCCGCCACCCGCCGGCTGCGCACCGCCTGCGGCGCGGTCCGCGAAACGCCCGCCCCGTCCTCCGCCCCGTCCCCCACCCCGGCGTCCCACGCCCCCGCGTGCGTCGCGTCGCTCGGCGCCGACGCCACCGCCTGGGCCCACGTACGGCCCGCGGCCGGCGACCCGGTCGACCTCGACCCGGCCACCCACCTGCCCCAGCGGCACGCCAACCCGCTCTTCCGCATCCGCTACGCGCACGCCCGCACCCGCGCCCTGCTGCGCAACGCGGCCGACCTCGGCTTCACCCCGCAGGAGGCCACCGGGCAGGAAGCCACCGCGCAAGCCCCGAATCCGCCGCCGACGGGGCGGCGGAGCAGGCCGCCTACGGGCGCCCCGCCGAGGCCGCGCTGCTCGCCGTGATCGCGGACTACCCGCGGATCGTGGCGGCCGCGGCGCGGACGGGGCGGCCGGACGCGCTGGCGCGGGCGCTGGAGGACGTGGCGGACGCGTACTTCGACTTCCAGGACACCTGCGCGGTGCTGCCGGCGGGCGACGAGAAACCCGGGGCCGCCCACCGGGCCCGGCTGGCGCTCGCCGACGCGACCGGGACGGTGCTGGCCGGCGGCCTGACCCTGCTCGGCATCAGCGCACCAGACCATCTGTGAGAAAGGCGGCCCCCGTGCCCCAGCCACTCGACCGCGGCGCGCACCCCGCGCACCCCGGGAGTCCCGCGCCCGCGAGCGCCCGCAACGCCCGCAACGCCGACGACGCCCCCGTCGCGCCCGCCCCGGCGGTGACCCGATGAGCCGCAGCGCGCACCCGGCCGGTCCCCGGCACGCCGACGTGCTGCCCGAGGGGCACTACGCCGCGCCCCCGGCGGACCTCAACGTCCTCGACCCGCGGGTGTGGTCGCGCACCGTGACGCGCGACGCGGACGGCGTGGCGAGCGTCGGCGGGGTGAGCGTGAACCGGATCGCCGAGGAGTTCGGCACGCCGGCCTACGTGCTCGACGAGGCGGACTTCCGGGCCCGGTGCCGGGCGTGGCGCGAGGCGTTCGGGCCGGACGCGGACGTCTTCTACGCCGGCAAGGCGTTCCTTTCGCGCGCCGTGGTGCGGTGGCTGGACGAGGAGGGGCTCAACCTCGACGTCTGCTCCGAGGGGGAGTTGGCGACCGCGCTGGCCGCCGGGATGCCCGCCGAGCGGATCGCGTTGCACGGCAACAACAAGTCGGCGCGCGAGATCGAGCGGGCGGTGGAGGCCGGGGTCGGGCGGATCGTGCTCGACTCGTTCCACGAGATCGTGCGGGTCGCCGGGGTCGCGGAGCGGCTGGGGCGGCGCCAGCGGGTGCAGATCCGGGTGACGGTCGGCGTCGAGGCGCACACCCACGAGTTCATCGCGACCGCGCACGAGGACCAGAAGTTCGGCATCGCGCTGGCCGACGGGCAGGCGGCGGAGGCGGTGCGGCGCACGCTGAAGCTCGACAGCCTCGAACTGATCGGCATCCACTCGCACATCGGCTCGCAGATCTTCGACACCTCCGGTTTCGAGGTGGCCGCGCACCGGGTGGTCGGGCTGCTGCGGGACGTGCGCGACGAGCACGGGGTCGAGCTGCCGGAGATCGACCTCGGCGGCGGCCTGGGCATCGCGTACACCCCGGACGACGACCCGCGCGAGCCGGCCGAGATCGCCGCGGCGCTCACCGAGATCGTCACCCGGGAGTGCGCGGCGGCCGGGCTCGCGGTGCCGCGGCTGTCGGTGGAGCCGGGCCGGGCGATCGTCGGGCCGACGGCGTTCACGCTCTACGAGGTCGGCACGATCAAGCCGCTGGCCGGGCTGCGCACCTACGTGAGCGTGGACGGCGGGATGTCGGACAACATCCGCACCGCGCTCTACGACGCCGACTACAGCGTGAGCCTGGTGTCGCGGACCTCCGACGCGCGGCCGATGCTGTCGCGGGTGGTGGGCAAGCACTGCGAGTCGGGCGACATCGTGGTGCGCGACGCCTTCCTGCCGGCCGACCTGGCGCCGGGCGACCTGGTGGCGGTGCCGGCCACCGGGGCCTACTGCCGGTCGATGGCGAGCAACTACAACCACGCGCTGCGGCCCCCGGTGATCGTGGTGGACGACGGGCGGGCCCGGGTGATCGTGCGGCGGGAGACGGAGGAGGATCTCCTGCGGCTCGATATCGATTAGCAAGATCTTGGTCTCACCCACTGGACGAGGGATAGAAACTGTCGTCCGGTGGGTGAGACTGGTGGCCACAGAGTCTCGGGCGCCGCCCGCCGCGGTGGCCGCCGAGAAGCCGAGAGACCGGGGAAACGAGGTCGGATGATGCGTACGCGTCCGCTGCGGGTGGCGCTGCTGGGCTGTGGAGTGGTCGGCTCAGAGGTGGCCCGCATCATGATGACGCAGGCGCACGACCTCGCCGCCCGGATCGGCGCCCCGGTGGAACTGGCCGGCATCGCGGTGCGGCGCCCGGAGCGGGTGCGCGAGGGCGTACCGCAGGAGCTGATCACCGACGACGCGACCGCGCTGGTGAAACGGGGCGACATCGACGTGGTCGTCGAGGTGATCGGCGGCATCGAGCCGGTGCGCACGCTGATCACCGCCGCGTTCGCCCACGGGGCCAGCGTGGTGTCGGCCAACAAGGCGCTGCTGGCCGCCGACGGGGCCACGCTGCACGCGGCGGCGGCCGACCACCGGGTGGACCTGTACTACGAGGCCGCGGTGGCCGGCGCGATCCCGCTGATCAGGCCGCTGCGCGAGTCGCTGGCCGGCGACAAGGTCAACCGGGTGCTCGGCATCGTCAACGGCACCACCAACTTCATCCTGGACCGGATGACCACCACCGGCGCCGGGTACTCCGAGGCGCTGGACGAGGCCACCGCGCTCGGCTACGCGGAGGCCGACCCGACCGCCGACGTCGAGGGCTTCGACGCGGCGGCGAAGGCCGCCATCCTGGCCGGGATCGCCTTCCACACCCGGGTCACCATCGACGACGTGCACCGTGAGGGCCTCACCGAGGTCACCGCCGCCGACATCGCCTCGGCGAAGCGGATGGGCTGCGTCGTGAAACTCCTGGCGATCTGCGAGCGCAGCGCCGACGGCCGCTCGGTGACCGCCCGGGTCCACCCGGCGATGATCCCGCTCTCGCACCCGCTGGCCGGGGTGCGCGAGGCGTACAACGCGGTGTTCGTCGAGGCGGAGGCGGCCGGGCAGCTGATGTTCTACGGCCCCGGCGCCGGCGGGGCGCCCACCGCCTCCGCGGTGCTCGGCGACCTGGTGGCCGCCTGCCGCAACAAGATCGCCGGCCGCACCGGCGCGGGCGAGTCCGCGTACAGCCGGCTGCCGGTGAGCCCGATGGGCGACGTGGTCACCCGCTACCACATCAGCCTCGACGTGGCCGACAAGCCCGGCGTGCTGGCCCAGGTGGCCACCGTCTTCGCCGAGAACCAGGTGTCCATCGACACCGTGCGCCAGCAGGGCAAGGACGGGGAGGCGTCGCTCGTCGTCGTCACCCACCGGGCCCAGGACGCCGCCCTGTCGGCGACCGTCGCGGCGCTGCGCGAACTCGACACCGTCCGCGGCGTCGCCAGCATCATGCGTGTGGAAGGGGAGTAACCGAAATGAACGCCGTCGTCGACCGGCCGCGAATGTCCGGCACCCACCAGTGGCAGGGGATCATCGAGGAGTACCGGGACCGGCTCCCGGTGACCGCGGCGACCCCGGTGGTGACGCTGCTGGAGGGTGGCACCCCGCTCGTCCCGCGCCCACGTGCTGTCCGAACGCACCGGCTGCGACGTCCACTTGAAGGTCGAGGGCGCCAACCCGACCGGGTCCTTCAAGGACCGCGGCATGACGATGGCCATGAGCCGGGCGAAGGAGGAGGGCGCGCAGGCCGTCATCTGCGCCTCCACCGGCAACACCTCGGCCTCGGCCGCCGCCTACGCGGTGCGGGCCGGGATGGTCTGCGCGGTGCTGGTGCCGCAGGGCAAGATCGCGCTGGGCAAGATGGGCCAGGCGCTGGTGCACGGGGCGCGCATCCTGCAGGTGGAGGGCAACTTCGACGACTGCCTCCACCTCGCGCGCGGGCTGGCCGACAAGTACCCGGTCTCGCTGGTCAACTCGGTCAACCCGGTCCGCATCCAGGGCCAGAAGACCGCCGCGTTCGAGATCGTCGACGCGCTCGGCGACGCGCCCGACCTGCACGTGCTCCCGGTGGGCAACGCGGGCAACATCACCGCGTACTGGAAGGGGTACACCGAGTACGCGGCCGACGCGATGGCCACCCGCACCCCGCGGATGTGGGGCTTCCAGGCCGCCGGTTCGGCGCCGATCGTCAACGGGGCGCCGGTGCGCGAGCCGCAGACGATCGCGACCGCGATCCGGATCGGCAACCCGGCCTCCTGGCACCTCGCCGAGCAGGCCAGGGACGAGTCGGGCGGCCTGATCGAGGCGGTGACGGATCGTCAGATCCTGTCGGCGTACCGGCTGCTCGCCTCCCGGGAGGGCGTCTTCGTGGAGCCGTCCTCCGCCGCGTCGGTGGCCGGCCTGCTCAAGGCGGCGGCCGAGGGCCGGGTCGACCCGGGCCAGCGCATCGTCTGCACGGTGACCGGCAACGGCCTCAAGGACCCGGACTGGGCGGTGGCCGGCGCCCCGCAGCCCGTCACGGTCCCGGTCGACGCCGACGCCGCGGCCGAGAAGCTGGACCTGGCGTAAGCCCGGGCCCCGCCGGGCGCGGACCGGGAAGCGGGAAAAAGAGGGCGCACACCCGGCGCCCGACACGCATCACGCGCCGTGCGTGCGCCCTATGTCGCCACAGAACCTTCCTTCGATAGGCTGGCTCCATCGGCGTAGCAGCACGCCGCTCCGGCCCGTGCCGCGGCCCCGCGCCGCCGGCATCGGCTTCCGCGTCCACACCGCCGCTGCCCCCGGGTGGCGGGCGGCACCCAGAGCACGCCTCAGGTGAGGCGCCACGGCCGTAGTACGCCAAGGCGCCGGGGCGATACCGCACTTGCCACACAAGGAGAGTCTTCGACCGATGGCCGGTCCCGCATTCCGTGCCGCCGCCGTCCGGGTGCGCGTCCCCGCGACCAGCGCGAACCTCGGACCGGGCTTCGACGCCTTCGGCCTGTCCCTCGGGCTCTACGACGACGTGGTGGTCCGGGTCGCCGACTACGGGCTGCACGTCGACATCGCCGGCGAGGGCGCCGACACGCTGGCCCGCGACGAGAAACACCTGGTCGTACGCGCGCTGCGCACCGCCTTCGACGTGCTCGGCGGCCAGCCGCGCGGTCTGGAGGTGGTGTGCGCCAACCGGGTGCCGCACGGCCGCGGTCTCGGCTCCTCGTCGGCCGCCATCTGCGCCGGCATCATCGCCGCCCGCGCGGTGACGATAGGCGGCCAGGAGCGGCTGGGCGAGAGCGCGCTGCTGGAGTTGGCCACCGAGATGGAGGGCCATCCGGACAACGTCGCGGCCTGCCTGCTCGGCGGGTTCACGCTGGCGTGGACCGAGGCGGGGGCCGCCCGCGCCATCCGGATGGACCCGGCGCCGTCGGTCGTGCCGGTGGTCTTCGTGCCCGCCAACCCGGTGCTCACCGAGACCGCCCGCGGGCTGCTGCCGCGCACCGTCCCGCACGTGGACGCCGCCGCCAACGCCGGGCGGGCCGCGCTGCTCGTCGAGGCGCTGACCAGGCGTCCCGAGCTGCTGCTCGCGGCGACCGAGGACCGTCTGCACCAGGAGTACCGGCTGCCCGCCATGCCGGAGAGCGTGGCGCTCGTCAACCGGCTGCGCGCCGACGGCGTCCCCGCGGTCATCTCCGGCGCCGGGCCGACGGTGCTGGCGCTGACCGAGGAGGGCGACGGCCGAGAAGGTCGCCGCCGTCGCGGGACGGGGCTGGGCGGCCAACCGGCTGACGCTCGACCCGACGGGCGCCGGGGTGCTCCCGCTCAACGGGGCCGGCCGCGCGGACGTACGGGGAGTGGTCGATTGATGACACGGGGGTTTGAGCCGATGGCCGACCAGGGAAGAACTGCGCGCGGCAGCGCTGTGTCCGGCGGAGACGCGGTCGGCGTGCCGACCGGCCGGGCGGCGGCCCGCAGCGCGGCAGGCGGTTTCCCGCCCCACGATTGCCGGTCGCGGAGAGGGGGAATATTTGTTGGATCCGGTAGTGTTAACCTCAAGTCTGCACTCGGAGCCCTCCAGGCTCGGTGTTCAGCGTCCCGTATCGGGACCGTCAATCTTCCGGGAGCCTCCCACACTGCCTGAGCAGCCTGCCTACGCAGTGCCGAGCACGCTCCGGAGCCGGTACGAGCAACAAGCCACCTTCGTGTGACCCGCTCGCGCCGGACCACGCAGTAATCCCAGCCGCCGTCAGGCGGCCCACCGCCCCGGATCTGGGCAGACATTCCGCCCGGACCGGACAGCACAACCGGTCGCCGAGCCGATCTGGCCGACGCCCGCTCCAGGGAAGGACCCTTCGTGAGCGACACCACCGATCTGATGGGCGTACGCGCAGACAACGCTGCGTCCGATGCCGCGGCGCCCGCCACCGGTGCTGCCACTGGTACTGCCACCCGGCGCCGCCGGTCCGGCACCGGTCTCGACGGCATGGTGCTGGCCGAACTCCAGCAGGTGGCCTCCGGCCTCGGTATCAAGGGCACCGCGCGGATGCGCAAGGGCCAGTTGATCGAGGTCATCAAGGAGCGCCAGGCCGGCGGTTCGCCCGCCGCCGCCGAGCCCGCGGCCGACAAGCCCAAGCGCCGCACCACCGCGCGGGCCCGCACCGAGTCCGGTACCGCCGACGCGGGCGACGGACAGATCGACATCCCGGGCCAGCCCGCCGGGGAGAAGCCCGCCGAGCGCCGCGGCCGCCGCACCTCCGCCGAGCCGGCGCAGCAGGGCGCCGAGGCCAAGGAGGCCAAGCCCGCCAAGGACGAGCAGTCCGACGGCCAGGGCGACCGCGACGGGCGCCGCGAGCAGCGCGCGAAGGGCGACCGGGCCGAGCGCTCCGAGCGCCAGGCCCAGGGCGGCCAGGACCGGCAGGGCCAGGGCGGCGACCGGCAGGAGCGCGGCGACCGCCAGGACGGCCGCCAGCGTCAGCGCGACCGCCGTCGGGGTGACGACGGCCCGCAGGGCGACGGCCAGCGCCAGGGCCGCCGCGCCGACGGTCCGCAGGACCAGGCGGACGACGACTTCGAGGGCGGCCGGCGCGGTCGCCGGGGCCGCTACCGCGACCGCCGCGGCCGCCGCGGGCGCGAGGAGTTCGCCAACGAGCCGCAGGTCGCCGACGACGACGTGCTGATCCCGGTCGCCGGCATCCTCGACATCCTCGACAACTACGCGTTCATCCGCACCTCCGGCTACCTGCCCGGCCCGAACGACGTGTACGTCTCGCTGGCCCAGGTCCGCAAGAACGGCCTGCGCAAGGGCGACCACGTCACCGGCGCGGTGCGGCAGCCCAAGGACGGCGAGCGGCGCGAGAAGTTCAACGCGCTGGTGCGGCTGGACTCGGTCAACGGCATGTCGCCCGAATCGGGCCGCGGCCGGCCGGAGTTCGGCAAGCTCACCCCGCTGTACCCGCAGGACCGGCTGCGGCTGGAGAACGAGCCGAACCAGCTCACCCCGCGCATCATCGACATGGTCGCCCCGATCGGCAAGGGGCAGCGCGGCCTGATCGTGGCCCCGCCGAAGACCGGCAAGACCATGATCATGCAGGCGATCGCCAACGCGATCACCCACAACAACCCCGAGTGCCACCTGATGGTCGTCCTGGTCGACGAGCGTCCGGAAGAGGTCACCGACATGCAGCGGTCGGTCAAGGGCGAGGTCATCTCCTCGACCTTCGACCGCCCGGCCGAGGACCACACCACGGTCGCCGAGCTCGCCATCGAGCGCGCCAAGCGCCTGGTGGAGCTGGGCCACGACGTGGTCGTGCTGCTCGACTCCATCACCCGGCTGGGCCGCGCCTACAACCTCGCCGCACCGGCGTCCGGGCGCATCCTGTCCGGTGGTGTGGACTCCACCGCCCTCTACCCGCCGAAGCGGTTCTTCGGCGCGGCCCGCAACATCGAGGACGGCGGCTCGCTGACCATCCTGGCCACCGCGCTGGTCGAGACCGGCTCGCGGATGGACGAGGTGATCTTCGAGGAGTTCAAGGGCACCGGCAACATGGAGCTGCGGCTGGACCGCAAGCTCGCCGACAAGCGCATCTTCCCCGCGGTGGACGTCGACGCGTCCGGCACCCGCAAGGAGGAGATCCTGCTCGGCGGCGAGGAGCTGTCCATCGTCTGGAAGCTGCGCCGGGTGCTGCACGCGCTCGACTCGCAGCAGGCCATCGAGCTGCTGCTGGACAAGATGAAGCAGACCAAGTCCAACGGCGAGTTCCTGATGCAGATCGCCAAGACGACCCCCGGCAACGGCAACAACAACGACTGACCGCCGGCGGTCGGCGACCGCCCACCCGCCCGTGCCGCCCGGCTTCCCGAGCCCGGCGGCACGGGCGCGTCCGGCGCCGCCGGCCGGCCGGCGGCGGGCCGGAATAGTTCCGGACCGTCCCCGGTTTTGGGAGTACGGGCCGCTGCTGGCAGACTGGTCCGTCGGCCCCGGTTCACGCCCCGCGAACCCCGCGGAGCGACCCGGCGCCCTCCCGAACCTAGGAGACACCTTGAAGCGCGACATCCACCCCGAGTACGGCACGACCGAGGTCACCTGCACCTGCGGCGCCTCGTTCACCACCCGCAGCACCAAGACCGACGGTGCGATCAGGACCGACGTGTGCTCGGCCTGCCACCCCTTCTACACCGGCAAGCAGAAGATCCTCGACACCGGCGGCCGGGTCGCCCGCTTCGAGGCCCGCTTCGGCAAGAACGCCGGTTCCGCCAAGAAGTAGCGGTCCATACGCCGGTCCTCGGCCGCTCCCGCGCGGGGCGGCCGGACCGGCGTTTTGTCTTCACCAACGGCGCGATGAGGGAACCGGGGATGTTCGAGGCGGTCGAGGAGCTGATCGGCGAGCACGCCGACCTGGAGAGGCGGCTGGCCGATCCGTCGGTCCACGCCGACCAGGCGGAGGCCCGCAGGCTGGGCAAGCGCTACGCGGAGCTCACCCCGGTGGTGGGCACCTACCGCGCCTGGCGCCGCACCGGCGAGGACATCGACACCGCCCGCGAACTGGCCGCCGAGGACGCCGAGTTCGCCGCCGAGGTCAAGAACCTGGAGCGGTCCCGCGAGGAACTGACCGACCGCCTGCGGCTGTTGCTCGTCCCGCGCGACCCCAGCGACGACAAGGACGTGATCCTGGAGGTCAAGGCGGGCGAGGGCGGCGAGGAGTCCGCGCTGTTCGCCGGCGACCTGCTGCGCATGTACCTGCGCTACGCCGAGCGCCTCGGCTGGAAGACCGAGGTCCTGGAGTCCAACGCCTCCGACCTCGGCGGCTACAAGGACGTCCAGGTGGCGGTGAAGGCCCGCGGCACCGTCGAGCCGGGCCAGGGCGTCTGGGCCAGGCTGAAGTACGAGGGCGGCGTGCACCGGGTGCAGCGGGTGCCGGCCACCGAGTCGCAGGGCCGCATCCACACCTCGGCGGCCGGCGTCCTGGTCACCCCGGAGGCCGACGAGGTCGAGGTCGAGATCGGCCCCAACGACCTGCGCATCGACGTCTACCGCTCCTCCGGGCCCGGCGGCCAGTCGGTCAACACCACCGACTCCGCGGTCCGCATCACCCACCTGCCCACCGGCGTCGTGGTCTCCTGCCAGAACGAGAAGAGCCAGCTGCAGAACAAGGAGCAGGCGCTGCGGATCCTGCGCTCGCGCCTGCTGGCCGCCGCCCAGGAGGAGGCCGAGCGCGAGGCGTCCGACGCCCGCCGCAGCCAGGTGCGCACCGTGGACCGCTCGGAGCGCATCCGCACCTACAACTTCCCGGAGAACCGCATCTCCGACCACCGCGTCGGCTTCAAGGCGTACAACCTGGACCAGGTGCTCGACGGAGAGCTCGACCCGGTGATCCAGGCCTGCGTGGACGCGGACTCCGCCGCCAAGCTCGCCGCCGCCCAGTAAGCCCCTGCCAGCCGGAGGACGACACCTGTGCAGCCGTCAATCGGGGGCCGCCCCCCGACCCCCAGAACGGTCCTGCTCGCCGAGGTGGCCCAGGCCACCCAGCGGCTGGCCGACGCCGGCGTGCCGTCCCCGCGCTTCGACGCCGAGGAGCTGGCCGCCTACGTCCACGGGGTGCGCCGCGGCGAGCTGCACAGCGTGGGCGACGCCGACTTCGACGCCCGCTACTGGGAGGCCGTGGCCCGCCGGGAGAACCGCGAGCCGCTGCAGCACATCACCGGACGCGCCTTCTTCCGCTACCTGGAACTCCAGGTCGGCCCGGGGGTGTTCGTGCCCCGCCCGGAGACCGAGTCGGTCGTCGGCTGGGCCATAGACGCGGTGCGGGCCATGGACGTCGCCGAACCGCTCGTCGTCGACCTGTGCACCGGATCGGGCGCCATCGCGCTCGCGCTCGCCCAGGAGGTGCCGCGCTCCCGGGTGCACGCCGTCGAGCTGGACGAGGGCGCGCTCAACTGGACCCGCAAGAACGTCGAGGGCTCCCGGGTCACGCTGCACCAGGGCGACGCGCTGACCGCGCTGCCCGAACTCAACGGCCAGGTGGACCTGGTGGTCAGCAACCCGCCCTACATCCCGCTCACCGAGTGGGAGTACGTCGCACCCGAGGCCCGCGACCACGATCCGCGGCTCGCGCTCTTCTCCGGCGAGGACGGCCTCGACACCATCCGCGGCATCGAGCGCACCGCGCGCCGCCTGCTGCGTCCCGGCGGCATCGTGGTCGTGGAGCACGCCGACACCCAGGGCGGCCAGGTCCCGTGGATCTTCAACGAGGACACCGGGTGGGCCGACGCGGCCGACCACCGCGACCTCAACAACCGCCCGCGTTTCACCACCGCGCGCAAGGCCCTGCCGTGATCCTGGCACCCCGCGCCGCTCGTCCTGGTACCGCTCATCAGATGGAGGTCAGCTAATGGCTCGGCGTTATGACTGCTCCGACGGGTCCGACCGCGCCACCGGGCTGCGCGAGGCCGCCTCGGCGGTCCGGCGCGGCGAGCTGGTGGTGCTGCCCACCGACACCGTCTACGGCATCGGTGCGGACGCCTTCAGCGCCGAGGCGGTCGGCGACCTGCTGCAGGCCAAGGGCCGGGGCCGCAACATGCCCTCGCCGGTGCTGGTCGGCTCGCCGAACACCCTGCACGGGCTGGTCACCGACTTCTCCGAGCAGGCGTGGGACCTGGTGGACGCCTTCTGGCCGGGCGGCCTGACCCTGGTGGCCAAGCACCAGCCGTCCCTGCAGTGGGACCTCGGCGACTCGCGCGGCACCGTCGCGGTGCGGATGCCGCTGCACCCGGTCGCCATCGAGCTGCTCACCGAGACCGGTCCGATGGCGGTCTCCAGCGCCAACCTGACCGGACACCCCTCGCCGCAGAGCTGCCAGGCGGCCCTCGACATGCTCGGCGACTCCGTCTCCGTCTACCTCGACGGCGGCCCGACCCCGGACGCGGTGCCGTCCTCCATCGTGGACGTCACCGGCCCCGTCCCGGTCCTGCTGCGGGCCGGCGTGCTGTCCGCGGCGCAGCTTCGCGAGGTGGCCCCCGGGCTGCGGGAGTCCGCGTGACCGGCCGCCCGGCGGCCCCCGGAGCCCCCGGGACGTGGCCATGGCTCTAGGCGGCCCCGAGGCTGATCGGGGCATAGCCGTGCTCGCCGGCCCACCGGAGTCGGACCGGTTCCGCGTCCTGTACGTGTGCACCGGAAGCGTGTGCCGCTCGCCGATCGCGGAGCGGCTGACCCGGCTCGAACTCGACCGCAGGCTGGGCGCGGCCGCCGAACTGATCGCGGTGCGCAGCGCGGGCACCTGGGGCCACGTGGGCGCCCCGATGGAGGCGCACGCGTCCACCGTGCTGGCCGAGTTCGGCGCCGACCCGGAGGGCTTCCGCGGCCGCGAGCTGCTCGACGAGTACGTCATCGAGGCCGACCTGGTGCTCACCGCGACCCGCGACCACCGCGCCCAGGTGATCTCGATGGGCCACGCCGCCGGCCTGCGCACCTTCACGCTGAAGGAGTTCACCCGGCTGGTGCGCGCCATAGACCCCGCCACCCTGCCCGACGGCGGCGTGATCGACCGGGCCCGCGCCCTGGTGCGGGCCGCCGCCGCGCTGCGCGGCTGGCTGCTGGCCCCCAGCGCCGAGGCGGACGAGGTCTACGACCCGTACGGCGCCCCGGTCACCGTCTTCCGGCACATCGGCGCCGAGATCCACTCCGCGCTCGAACCGGTGGTGACCGCGCTGACCGGCGTTCCGGCGCCGGCGCCGCGCTGATCCGCGGCGCCCGCCGGGGCGCCCCGAGCGAGCCCCCTGGCGCCCCGTACCCGTCCTCCCGCGGCCCGCGCCGCCGTTTTCCCGGGCGCGGGCGGCGGCGGGCCGTGGCGGGGCGTCTGGGCCTCCCGGTGATGTCGCCGGCGGCATCACCGGTGCAATCAGGAGGAAGATTGCCGATCCGGACCGGGAACCGGACTCCGTTACCTGTGTGTCATCCCCTGTGTTCACACTCATCGCCCCGAGACGAATAAGGTGTGGCGCTGTGCGCGAATACCTCCTGACTCTCTGCGTAGCGGCGGCCGTCACGTATCTGCTGACCGGCCCGGTGCGGAAGTTCGCCATTGCCGCCGGGGCGATGCCGGAGATCCGGGAGCGCGACGTCCATCGCGAGCCGACGCCCCGGCTGGGCGGCATCGCGCTGTTCGGCGGCCTGTGCGCCGGCCTGCTGGTCGCCTCCCGGCTGACGAACGTCGGGGACGTCTTCAAGCTCTCCAACGAGCCGCGCGCGCTGCTGTCCGGCGCCGGGCTGATCTGGCTGCTCGGGGTGCTGGACGACAAGTGGGGCGTGGACGCGCTGATCAAGCTCGGCGGCCAGATGATCGCCGCGGGCGTCATGGTCTGGCAGGGGCTGACCATCCTGTGGCTGCCGGTACCGGGCGTCGGCCCGGTGGCGCTCAGCCCGATGCAGTCCACCCTGCTGACCGTCGCGCTGGTGGTGATCACCATCAACGCGGTGAACTTCGTCGACGGCCTCGACGGGCTGGCCGCCGGCATGGTGTGCATCTCCGGCATGGCGTTCTTCATGTACGCCTACCGGCTCTGGTTCGGCTACGGCGTGGAGCAGGCCGCGCCCGCCACCTTGTTCAGCGCCATCCTGATCGGCATGTGCGTCGGCTTCCTGCCGCACAACATCCACCCGGCCCGCATCTTCATGGGCGACTCGGGGTCCATGCTGATCGGCCTGGTGATGGCCGCCTCCGCGATCTCCATCACCGGCCAGGTCGACCCGGATGTGATCACCAACACCACCGGCTCGGTCCGCAGCACCGTGCACGAGATGGTGCCGGTCTACATCCCGCTGCTGCTGCCGCTCACGTTGATCGCGATCCCCGCCGCCGACCTGGTGCTCGCGATCGTGCGGCGCACCTGGAACGGGCAGTCGCCGTTCGCCGCCGACCGCGGCCACCTGCACCACCGGCTGCTGGAGATCGGCCACTCGCACAGCCGCGCGGTGCTGATCATGTACTTCTGGTCGGCGCTCATCGCGTTCGGCACCGTCGCCTTCTCGGCGCGCTCGTCCAGCCTGTGGATCGTGCTGGTGGTCGTCGCGCTCAGCGCGGTCGGCCTGGTGGTGCTGCTGCTTCCGCGGTTCAAACCCCGTGCGCCGCGCTGGGCCCAGTCGTTCGTCCCGCCGCGCTACCGCCGTCGGAGCGCGCGCGGTTCGTCCGGATCGGCGTCGAACCTCGCGGCCTCGGAGGGAACGGGCCTTTCGGACGCCTCCGACGGCCAAACCTCCGCGCTGCTCGGACTGAACGGCGCGACGGCGATCGGCGATCGCGCCAACCTCCCGGAGCGACGCAGCGTGACGAGCGCACGCTGACGAAACGGGGCCTTCCACCGCGAAACGGGACGGCGGTCCGGTGCGGGGGTAACGGTGCGGCAGCGTCGCTCATCTGTAGCTCGTGAGTGTGACAGTGAGCACAGCAACTTGGTAAAGACCTCATCAAATAGTTTGTGATACCGTTCACGAAACCCCGGGAAGAGAGCCGAAAGCCCCCGCAGGGACGGTCTCCAGCCGGAAGTCGACCTTCCGGCTGGCGGTACGCTCACCCCTATCCCCGCCCCCGACTCCTACCGGAGCCGCCCGCATGCAGTCCACCGACGCCCGGATCCTCCGCGGCGCGGCGATCATCGCCGCCCCCGTCGGAGTCGTCGCCACCGTTGCCAGTGCGTTCGCCGCCGGTGAAAAGGGTCTGATCGGCGGGCTCGTGGGCTTCGCCGTCGTCGCCGTCTTCTTCGGCGGGGGGTTCGCCGCGCTGATGCGCCTGACCCGCGACACCCCCCAACTGGTCATGATGGCCGGGATGTTGGTCTACGCGGTGCAGATCCTGCTGATCGGCGTCTTCATCGTCGTCTTCAACGGGACCTCCCTCTTCAACAGCCGGGCGTTCGCCCTCACCCTGCTGGCCACCGCGCTCGCCTGGATCGGCGGACAGGTCAAGCAGAGCCTCACCAGCCGGATGCTCTACGTCGATCCCGTGCCTTCGGCGCCCGCCAAGTCGGGGTCCTACGATGGGACATAAGGGGAGGCTAAAGGGGCTTGATCCCTATCTGCTATCGTCCGGAATCGCATCCGGCCGTGGGGGGCCCTTCCGCCCGAAAAGGGCAACGCCCCCTGCGCCAGCGGTGTGCTCGGACCCAGTTCCGCGTTCGCGGCACGGATCCCGGGTGCCCGGTCCCCGGTGCGGGCTCCGAGTGGACCACGGTGGCACCGCCACACCACGTCCCCTGTGCCGAACAGCGGTCCCACCAGCCGCGCTGACACACAAGGTTGCAGTTACTTATGCGTCACGACGAAGGAGTCACGGGTGAGTGCCCACACGCTGCTCGCTGAGAGCGGATGCCACATCAACGCCAACTGTGGCTTCCCCGCGCCGGGCCTCAACTCGTTCGACTTCAAGCCGATCTTCAGCATCGGCAGCTTCGACTTCACCAAGCCGATACTGCTGGCGGTCATCTGCATGCTGCTGGTCGTCGGCTTCTTCTGGTCGGCGTTCAACAAGCCGAAGCTGGTGCCGGGAAAGCTGCAGCTGGTCGGTGAGATGGGCTACAACTTCGTCGCCCGCAGCATCGCCCGCGAGGTCATCGGCAAGAAGGGCGACAAGTACGTCCCCTTCCTCACGTCGATCTTCTTCTTCGTGTGGATCATGAACGTGATGTCCGTCATCCCGTTCGCGCAGTTCCCGCCCACCTCGCGCTTCGCCTTCCCGGTCGGGCTGGCCGCGCTGGTGTGGATCACGTACATGTACCTGACGTTCAAGACCCACGGCTTCCGCGGCGGCATCAAGAACCTCGTCTGGCTCGAGGGCCTGCCCAAGCCGATCACCCCGCTGATCGTGCTGCTGGAGTTCATCCAGAACGTGATCACCCGGCCGTTCACCCTCGCGGTGCGGCTGTGGGCCAACATGTTCGCCGGCCACATGCTGATCGTGATGTTCAGCGTGGCGAGCTGGTACCTGCTGACCCCCTCGCTGCTGTCGGCCGTCGCCGGCGGATCCTTCGTGCTGGCGGTGTTCATGACCGCCTTCGAGTTGCTGATCCAGTTCCTGCAGGCCTACATCTTCACGCTGCTCGCCTCGATCTACATCAGCGGAGCGCTCGAAGAGGGTCACTGATCCTCGGTTCCGTCCACCATCAGACCTCCGCTGGGAAGCCCCCCAGTGGATCGCATCACACAGGAAGACAGGGAAATGTCTGCCGACCTCGTTAACCTCGCCGCCACCTCCACCGTCGCGGGCCGCCTGGGCGCCGTCGCCTACGGCCTCGCGGCCATCGGCCCCGGTGTCGGCATCGGTCTGGTCTTCGGCCACTCGATCGAGGCCATGGCGCGTCAGCCCGAGGCCATGCCGATCATCCGCACGAACATGTTCCTCGGCTTCGCCCTCTGCGAGGTTCTCGCGCTGCTCGGCCTCGTTGTCCCCTTCATCTTCCAGAAGTGAGCTGAAGCGAACCGTTAGCCACACTCGACGAAAGGTTCAGACATGATGACCTTCCTCGCCGAAGGGGGAGCGCAGAATCCGCTCCTGCCCGACACCGCGGAATTGATCATCGGCCTGCTCTGCTTCTTCATCGTCTTCGGCATCCTCGGAAAGAAGCTCCTGCCGAACATCCAGAAGACCCTGGAAGAGCGGCACGACGCGATCGAGGGTGGCCTGGAGCGGGCGGAAAAGGCGCAGGCCGAAGCCACCCGGACGCTTGAGCAGTACAAGGAGCAGCTCGCCGAGGCCCGCCACGAGGCGGCCCGGATCACCGAGCACGCCCGGGAGCAGGGCGCGGTGATCATCGCCGAGATGCGCGAAGAGGGACAGCGCCAGCGCGACGCGATCATCGCCGCCGGCCACACGCAGATCGAGGCGGACCGCCGCCAGGTGACCGTCGCGCTGCGCCAGGACGTCGGCCGCATCGCGACCGAGCTGGCCGGCCGGGTCGTGGGCGAGTCCCTGGAGGACTCCGCCCGCCAGAGCCGGGTCGTCGACCGCTTCCTCGACGAGCTCGAGGCGAAGGCCGACAACATGCAGGGCGCCGCCACGTGAGCAACGCCACGCGTCAGTCGAACGCCGCAGCCCGCGAGCGCCTGGAGGCGCTGACCGACAGCAGCTCGGTCGACACCTCCGCTCTCGCTGCGGACCTGCTGGCGGTGACCGGTGTGCTCGACCGGGAGATCGGACTGCGCAGGACGCTCACCGACCCGGGCATCACCGGTGAGCGCAAGGCCGAACTGGCCCGCTCGCTGTTCGGCGGCCGGATCAGCGCCGAGGTGCTGGACCTGGTCTCCGGGCTGGTGCGGTCCCGCTGGTCGGTGCCGCGCGACCTGCCGGACGCCGGCGAGCAGCTGGCCTCGCTGGCCGAGATCGTCGGTGCCGAGCGGGCCGGCGTGCTGGACGACGTCGAGGACGAGCTGTTCCGGTTCGGCCGGATCGTCGCCGGCAACCCCGCGCTGCGCGCCGCGCTGACCGACCGCACCGCCCCGGCGGAGGCCAGGGCCGGGCTGGTGCGTTCGCTGCTGGCCGGCCGTGCGAACCCGATCACCGACCGACTCGTCGTCCGGCTGGTCACCCAGCCGCGAGGACGTAGCCTTGACACAGGGATCGACGCCCTGAGCAAGCTCGCCGCCGCGCGCCGTGACCGGTTGGTCGCAGTCGTGGTCTCGGCGGTGCCGTTGAGCGATCGGCAGAAGGAACGCCTCGGTGCCGCGCTGGCCACCATCTACGGCCGGCAGGTGCAACTGAACCTCGACGTGGACCCCGAGGTCCTCGGCGGGCTCTCGGTGCGCATCGGCGACGAGGTGATCAGCGGCACGATCGCGGACCGCCTCGACCAGGCGGCCCAGCGGCTGGCCGGCTGACGCAGGCAGTCACCACCAACTCAAAGAGCATGACGAGCGGCCCGGGTTGGGCCGTAGCGAATGGACTTCGGGCCCAACAAGGAGAGCAGGAAACTCAGATGGCGGAGCTTACGATCCGGCCGGAGGAGATCCGGGACGCGCTGGAGAACTTCGTCCAGACGTACCAGCCGGACGCGGCCTCGCGCGAGGAGGTCGGCACGGTCAGCGATGCGATGGACGGCATCGCGCACGTCGAGGGGCTGCCCTCGGCGATGGCGAACGAGCTGCTCAAGTTCGAGGACGGGTCCCTGGGCCTCGCCCTCAACCTCGAGGAGCGCGAGATCGGCGCCGTCATCCTCGGCGAGTTCAGCGGCATCGAGGAGGGACAGAGCGTTCGCCGGACCGGCGAGGTGCTGTCCGTGCCGGTGGGCGAGGGCTACCTCGGCCGCGTCGTCGACCCGCTCGGCAACCCGATCGACGGCCTCGGCGAGATCGAGACCGAGGGCCGCCGCGCCCTCGAACTGCAGGCCCCCACGGTCATGCAGCGCAAGTCGGTGCACGAGCCGATGCAGACCGGCCTCAAGGCCGTCGACGCGATGACCCCGATCGGCCGCGGCCAGCGCCAGCTGATCATCGGCGACCGGCAGACCGGCAAGACCGCGCTCGCCGTCGACACGATCATCAACCAGCGCGACAACTGGCGCTCCGGCGACCCGGACAAGCAGGTCCGCTGCATCTACGTCGCCATCGGCCAGAAGGGCTCCACCATCGCGTCCGTGCGCGGTGCGCTGGAGGAGGCCGGCGCCCTGGAGTACACGACCATCGTCGCCGCCCCGGCGTCCGACCCGGCCGGCTTCAAGTACCTGGCGCCCTACACCGGCTCCGCCATCGGCCAGCACTGGATGTACCAGGGCAAGCACGTCCTGATCGTCTTCGACGACCTGTCCAAGCAGGCCGACGCCTACCGCGCCGTCTCGCTGCTGCTGCGCCGCCCGCCGGGCCGCGAGGCCTACCCGGGCGACGTCTTCTACCTGCACTCCCGCCTGCTGGAGCGCTGCGCCAAGCTCTCCGACGACATGGGCCACGGCTCGATGACCGGCCTGCCGATCGTGGAGACCAAGGCGAACGACGTCTCGGCGTTCATCCCGACCAACGTCATCTCCATCACCGACGGCCAGTGCTTCCTGGAGTCCGACCTGTTCAACGCGGGCCAGCGTCCCGCGGTCAACGTCGGTATCTCGGTCTCCCGCGTCGGCGGCTCCGCGCAGCACCCGGCGATGAAGCAGGTCTCCGGCCGGCTCCGGGTGGACCTCGCGCAGTTCCGCGAGCTGGAGGCGTTCGCCGCCTTCGGCTCCGACCTGGACGCGGCCTCCAAGGCGCAGCTCGGTCGCGGTCAGCGGATGGTCGAGCTGCTCAAGCAGGGCCAGTACGCGCCCTACGCCGTCGAGCAGCAGGTCGTCTCCATCTGGGCCGGCACCAACGGCAAGCTGGACGACGTCCCGGTGCAGGACATCCGCCGCTTCGAGCGCGAGATGCTCGACTGGCTGGAGCGGGAGAAGAAGGAGCTGCTGACCGGGATCCGCGAGGGCAAGAAGATGCCCTCCGAGACGATCCAGGCCATCTCCGAGGCGGTCGACACCTTCAAGAAGCAGTTCGAGACCTCGGACGGCAAGCTGCTGGGTGAGGGCTGAGCATGGGCGCCCAACTTCGGGTCTACAAGCGCCGCATCCGCACGGTCACCTCCACCAAGAAGATCACCAAGGCGATGGAGATGATCGCCGCCGCCCGCATCATCAAGGCACAGCGGGCGGTGGCCGCCTCCTCCCCGTACGCCGAGGAGCTGACCAGCGCGGTCGCCGCGGTCGCCAAGGGCCCCAACGTCCGGCACCCGCTGACCACCGAGTCGCAGCGGCCGGTGCGCGCCGCGGTCCTGCTGATCACCAGCGACCGCGGCCTGGCCGGCGGCTACTCGGCCAACGCGATCAAGCAGGCCGAGCAGCTCACCCGGCGGCTCAACGACGAGGGCAAGGAGGTCGTGCCCTACATCGTCGGACGCAAGGGCGTGGCCTACTACTCCTTCCGCAACCGGGAGGTCGCCGAGTCGTGGACCGGGTTCACCGAGAACCCGACCTACGCCGACGCCAAGCGGATCACCCAGCCGCTGATCGACGCCATGGTCCAGGACACCGATGACGGCGGCGTGGACGAGCTCCACATCGTCTTCACCGAGTTCGTCTCGATGATGACCCAGGCGCCGATCGACGCCCGGCTGCTGCCGCTGAGCCTCTCCGAGGCGGCGAAGGAGGCCGACGAGCACTCCGGTCCGCGGCCGCTCTACGAGTTCGAGCCCTCCGCCGAGGGGGTGCTCGACGCGCTGCTGCCGCGGTACGTCGAGAGCCGGATCTACAACGCCCTGCTGCAGGCCGCCGCGTCCAAGCACGCGGCGACCCGCCGGGCGATGAAGTCGGCGACCGACAACGCCGAGGAGATCATCAAGTCGCTCTCGCGGCTTGCCAACGCGGCCCGACAGGCCGAAATCACCCAGGAAATCAGCGAGATCGTCGGTGGCGCCAGCGCTCTGGCCGACGCGACCGCGGGGAGTGACTGACACCATGACAACCTCTGTTGAGACGGCCCCTGAGGCGGTCGCCGCGGCGGGCCGTGTCGCGCGAGTCATCGGCCCGGTCGTCGACGTGGAGTTCCCCGTCGACGCGATGCCGGAGATGTACAACGCGCTGACCGTCGAGGTCGCCGACCCGGCCAACGCCGGCGAGAAGAAGCTGCTGACCCTCGAGGTCGCCCAGCACCTCGGCGACGGCCTGGTCCGCGCCATCTCCATGCAGCCCACCGACGGCCTGGTCCGCCAGGCCGCGGTGACCGACACCGGCACCGGGATCACCGTCCCGGTCGGCGACGTCACCAAGGGCAAGGTGTTCAACACGCTGGGCGAGGTGCTGAACGTCGACCCGGCGACCGTCGAGATCAAGGAGCGGTGGTCCATCCACCGCAAGGCGCCCAACTTTGACCAGCTCGAGTCCAAGACCGAGATGTTCGAGACCGGCGTCAAGGTCATCGACCTGCTGACCCCGTACGTCAAGGGCGGCAAGATCGGCCTGTTCGGCGGCGCCGGCGTGGGCAAGACGGTGCTCATCCAGGAGATGATCTACCGCGTCGCCAACAACCACGACGGTGTGTCGGTCTTCGCGGGCGTCGGCGAGCGCACCCGTGAGGGCAACGACCTCATCGAGGAGATGAGCGACTCCGGCGTCATCGACAAGACCGCGCTGGTCTTCGGCCAGATGGACGAGCCGCCGGGCACCCGGCTGCGGGTCGCGCTGGCCGGCCTGACCATGGCGGAGTACTTCCGCGATGTGCAGAAGCAGGACGTGCTGTTCTTCATCGACAACATCTTCCGCTTCACCCAGGCCGGTTCCGAGGTCTCCACGCTGCTCGGCCGCATGCCGTCCGCGGTGGGCTACCAGCCGAACCTGGCCGACGAGATGGGCCTGCTGCAGGAGCGCATCACCTCCACCCGCGGCCACTCCATCACCTCGATGCAGGCGATCTACGTCCCGGCGGACGACCTGACCGACCCGGCTCCGGCGACCACCTTCGCGCACCTCGACGCGACCACGGTGCTCTCCCGGCCGATCTCGGAGAAGGGCATCTACCCGGCCGTGGACCCGCTGGACTCCACGTCCCGCATCCTGGACCCGCGCTACATCGCGCAGGACCACTACGACTGCGCGATGCGCGTCAAGGGGATCCTGCAGAAGTACAAGGACCTCCAGGACATCATCGCCATCCTCGGCATCGACGAGCTCGGCGAGGAGGACAAGACCACCGTCTACCGCGCCCGGCGCATCGAGCGGTTCCTGTCCCAGAACACCCACGTGGCGAAGCAGTTCACCGGTGTGGACGGCTCGGACGTCTCGCTCGACGAGTCGATCAGCGCCTTCAACTCCATCGCCGACGGTGAGTTCGACCACTTCCCCGAGCAGGCGTTCTTCATGTGCGGCGGCCTGGACGACCTCAAGGCCAACGCCCGCGAGCTGGGCGTCTCCTGACGTCCGACGCTCAACCGGCGTGCGACGGGGGGCGGGCTGGTCCCGCCCCCCGTCCGCGCACCGTTATTCTGTGAACCGACACCCGCCGGGCCGGTGGGTGGAGACCCGAGGAGCCATCTTGGCCGAGCTGCACGTCGAGCTGGTCGCCGCCGACCGCAAGGTCTGGTCCGGCGAAGCCACGATCGTCGTCGCGCGCGCGGCGTCTGGCGACGTAGGCATCATGGCGGGCCACACCCCTCTCCTGAGCGTGCTGGAGTCGGGCCCGGTGACCATCCGTACGACCGACGGCGGGACCGTTGTCGCGGCCGTGCACGGTGGGTTCATCTCGTTCTCCGACAACAAGCTCTCGATCCTCGCCGAGGTCGCCGAGCTGGCCGACGAGATCGAGGTGGCGCGTGCCGAGGCCGCGCTGAAGCGTGCCCAGTCCGATTCGGACGCCGAGGCGGAACAGCGCGCCGACGTCCGCCTGCGTGCCGCGACCGGCACGGGCTGACCGACGAGACATCCGAGGCCGTGGGAGACCTGACCGGTGTCCCACGGCCCCGGCGGCAGTAGGAGCGGTTTTCACAACAGTCCGGCAACCCCGGGCCTGAGGCGAGGAGGTCGGTGGACATGGTCCTCGCCCTGGAGCTGTTCGGGACGCTCCTCGCGGTCGCGGTGGCCGGCCTGTTCGTCTTCGGCCTGCGCCGCCGGCTGATCCAGCGCCCCGGCGGCACCTTCGACTGCAGCCTGCGCGCCGTCGTCGAGCCGGATCCGGTGCCCGGCGGCAAGGGCTGGGTCTACGGGGTGGCCCGCTACAGCGGCGACCGGGTCGAGTGGTTCCGGGTCTTCTCCTACGCGCCCCGGCCGCGCCGGGTCCTGGAGCGCGACGCCATCGAGGTCGTCGAGCGCCGCACCCCGCAGGGCGAGGAGGAGCTGGCGCTGCTGTCCGACGCGGTCGTGCTGACCTGCGAGCACCGCGGGGACCGGTTGGAGCTGGCGATGAGCGAGGACGCGCTGACCGGCTTCCTGGCCTGGCTGGAGGCCGCCCCGCCCGGCCAGCGCGTCAACGTCGCCTGACGGCCGTCAGGACGGGGCCGGCAGGATCACCTTGGGCACCACGGTCTCGAACGGCCGCGCGCTCCACTCGCGCGGGTAGCCCAGCGACACCTCCTCGAACCGCACGCCGTCCACCTCGATGGCCCGCGGGATGTGCAGGTGCCCGTAGACCGCGACGGCGGCCCGGTAGCGCTTGTGCCAGTCGGCGGTGGCCTCGGTGCCGCACCACTGGGCGAAGACCGGGTAGCGCAGGATCCGGGTGGGCTCGCGCACCAGCGGGAAGTGGCTCACCAGGACGGTGGGCAGCTCCGGCGGCAGCTCGGCGAGCCGCTTCTCGGTCAGCTCGACCCGGGCCCGGCACCACGCGTCCCGGCTGGGGTGCGGATCGGGGTGCAGCAGGTACTCGTCGTTGCAGACCACCCCGGCCTCGTGCGCGGCCGCCAGGGCCTCCTTCTTGTTGTGCGTGCCCTCCGGCCGGAAGGTGTAGTCGTAGAGCACGAACAGCGGCACGACCACCGCCGGGCCGCCGGCGCCCCGCCAGACCGGGTACGGATCCTCCGGGGTGACGACGCCGAGCCGGCGGCAGATGCCCACCAGGTGCTCGTAGCGGGCCTCGCCGCGCAGCTTGACCGGGTCGGCGGGCGGGGTCCACAGCTCGTGGTTGCCCGGGGTCCACACCACCTTCTCGAACCGCTCGGCGAGCAGCCCGAGCGCCCACTCGATGTCGGCCGCCTTCTCGCCGACGTCGCCGGCCACGATGAGCCAGTCACCGGGATGGCCGGGGCGCAGCGAGGTGAGGATGTCGCGGTTCACCGAGTGGCCCACGTGCAGGTCGCTGACGGCCAGCAGCCGGGCCTGGTCGGCCGGCGCGGCGGCGCCGCGGGTCAGCTTCTCCAGCCGCGTCATGTCGATGTCGGGTCGCATCAGCGGTTCTCCCCCGGCACCCAGAGCACGTCGCCCACCTCGGCGTTGGCGGTGCGGGCCAGGATGAACAGCAGGTCGGACAGCCGGTTGAGGTACTTCGCGGTGAGCGGGTTGACGCTCTCGCCGTACTCCTCGATCGCGCTCCAGGTGGACCGCTCGGCGCGGCGCACCACGGTGCACGCCTGGTGGAGCAGCGCGGCGCCCGGCGTGCCGCCCGGCAGGATGAAGCTGCGCAGCTTCTCCAGCGGCTCCAGGAAGTGGTCGCAGTCCGCCTCCAGGCGGTCCACGTAGGACTGCTCGACCCGCAGCGGGGGGTACTCCGGATCCGGCGTCACCGGGGTGGCCAGGTCGGCCCCGACGTCGAACAGGTCGTTCTGCACGCGGGTGAGGACCGTCTTGACCTCCGGCGTCAGACCGCCGAGTGCCAGGGCGACGCCGATGGCCGCGTTGGCCTCGTTGGCGTCGGCGTAGGCGCCGATCCGCGCGTCGGTCTTCCGCGCCCGGCTCATGTCGCCGAGGGCGGTGGTGCCGTCGTCGCCGGTGCGGGTGTAGATGCGCGTCAGATTGACCATGTACCGACTTTAGTGCCGGGCGGCCCCGTACGGCGGCCGGTGTGGAATGCGTCACCGGGACAGCCGTCATGTCCGGCGCGGCGGCACCTCGTTGACCACGGCGAAGGGCAACTGTGCGGCGAAGAACACACCGTGACCCGGGCCGCTTCCTACTGCGCGAGGCGGGTCCGCGCGGCTAGGGTCCCGCACACGACGTGTACAACGCCGGTCCGAGCGCGCCGGGCGGCGTTCACCCAAGCGTCAACAACAACGCGAACACAACGAGGTGTCTGTCGTGGCGAAGAAGCTCGCCGTCATCGGTGCCGGACTCATGGGTGCCGGCATCGCCCAGGTATCCGCGCAGGCCGGGTACGAGGTGGTCCTGCGAGACATCACGGACGAGGCGCTCGCCAGGGGCAGGAACGGCATCCGGGCGTCGTACGAGAAGTTCGTCGAGAAGGGCAAGCTGGACCGGGCCGTCGCGGAGGCCGCGCTGGAGCGGATCACCACGACCACCGACCTGGACGCCGCCGCGGACGCCGACATCGTCGTCGAGGCGGTCTTCGAGAAGATCGAGGTCAAGCAGGAGATCTTCCGCACCCTGGACAAGATCGCCCGGGACGACGCGGTGCTCGCCTCCAACACCTCCGCCATCCCGATCACCAAGATCGCCGCGGTCACCGCCCGGCCGGAGCGGGTGGTGGGCACCCACTTCTTCTCGCCGGTGCCGCTGATGCAGCTGTGCGAACTGGTGCGCGGCTACAAGACGAGCGACGAGACGCTGGCGGCGGCCCGCGCGTTCGCCGAGGAGATCGGCAAGACCTGCATCGTGGTCAACCGCGACGTGGCCGGCTTCGTCACCACCCGGCTGATCTCCGCGCTGGTCGTGGAGGCGGTCAAGCTGTACGAGGCCGGGGTGGCCTCCGCCGAGGACATCGACGTCGCCTGCAAGCTCGGCTTCGGCCACGCGATGGGCCCGCTCGCCACCACCGACCTGACGGGCGTCGACATCCTGCTGCACGCCACCGACAACATCTACACCGAGTCACAGGACGAGAAGTTCGCCCCGCCGGAGCTGATGCGGCGCATGGTGGACGCCGGGGACATCGGCCGCAAGAGCGGCCAGGGCTTCTACCGCTACTGACCAGCCGTCATCGACGCATCCCGGGAGCCGGACCGCAAGCCGGGAGCCGCCTTCCCTCAGCCCATGGGGTGAATTCGGTATCGGTTCGCTCACGGACGGCAACCCCGGGGTGCGACGAATCGTCAGTTGCGTGAACACTGGGGAAGACCGAGAAAGACTGAACAGAGCCGAACGGGAAACCGGTAAACGGGGGAACACCGGCTGCCTGCCGCCTACGGGGAGACCCGACCAGATTGGGAGCACGCATGCATATCAGGGGCGACCACGCCCGGCTCGCCGTCGGGGGCCGCCTCGACGTCCGGAGCGCGGCGGACGCCCGAGCGGTCCTGCACACCGCTGTCGACTCCGGCCACGGGGATCTGGTGCTTGACCTCACCGCACTCGACTCCTGGGACGCCACCGGACTCGGCGTCATCATGGGTGCCCACCGCCGCGCGGGCCGGGCCGGCCGCCGGCTGGTGCTGTGCGGGGTGCCGCCGCAGATGCAGCGCCTGCTGATCGCCACCCGCCTGCACCGCATCCTCACCATCGAAGAGGGCCGTCCCGCCCCGGCCGCCGGCCCGGTCGGTGCGGTGGCCGAGCGGTACCACGCGGACTGACCACCGCGAACGGTACATCACGGACGTCTCGCGGCCCCGGTTTCCGTCGGTAGTGTGTGAAGGTTTAGGGTGCGGTTTCTGGCGTGTCCACACCGATGCGTCGAAAAGCAGGGGGAGCCGAGACCGCCGCAGGCGGACCCGCGGGCTTCCGATCCGATGACGAAGCCGTACGCCGACGCACACAGGGGCGGAGACGATGGATCCACACCACCGCGGACCGGAAGAGCAGGACGCGCCCGGCGCGGCGCGGCCACGTGACGACCGCGGCCCGGCCGGGTCCGGATCCGGCCTGGTGCCGCGGCCGGCCGCCCCCGCCGTCGTGCCCCCGTACGGCACCGCCGTCCCGCGCAACGCCACGGATCCGGTGCACCCGGCCGCCGCCGCGCGGGTCACCGAACTGGTGGCCGGCGGGTACCTGCTGACCATCGATCCGGTGGCCGGCAGCGAGGTCGCCGTCGCGCCCGCCGAGCGGATACCCGACGACCCGCGCCGCCGCGGTCCGGAGCGCGCCGCCCGGTCCCGTGCCGCCTTCCCGCCGCCGCCCACCGGCGCGACCGGGCCGAGGCTGCCGCTGCTGGAGCGGGACGAGGAGTGCGAGCGGCTGGTCGGGCTGCTGGCCCGGGGCCGCTCGGTGCGGGTGACCGGGCCGGCCGGCTCCGGACGCACCGCGCTGCTCGCCGAGGTGGCCGACCGGTGCGCCGGCCTGGCCCCCGACGGCGTGATCCGGCTGTCCGGCCACCGGCGCGCCCCGCTGGACCTGCTGCACGCCCTGTACGCGGTCGTCCACGACACCGACGGCCACCGGCCGTCCCGCGCCCGGCTGTTGGAAGGGGTCCGCGGCATCGGCGCGATCGTGGTGCTCGACGACGTCGAGTTCGGCGGCGCCGTCCTGGAGGAACTGCTCGCGACCGCGGGCGAATGCGCCTTCCTCGTCTCGGCCACCCCGCACGTCCCCTCGCCCGCCGACGGCTCGCACCTGGAGGAGGTCTTCCTCACCGGGCTGTCGCGGACCGGGTGCGCCACGCTGCTGCGGCGCGCGGTGGGCCGGGAGCTGACGGGGGAGGAGGCCGGCTGGGCCGACAGCCTGTGGTCCGCCTCCGAGGGGCTGCCGCTGCGCTTCGTGCAGGCCGCCGCCGTGCTGCGGCAGCGCACGGCGGGCGCCGGGCCGGCCGGTGCGGCCGAACCGCTCTCGCTGACGCTGGTCAAGCCGGGCGGCGCGGGCGGGCCGGCCCGCCCCTCGGCGCTCACCCCCGGGGCCACCCCGGCGGATCTGCTGGACCTGCTGGTGGCCGGGTTGAGCTGGGACGCCCGCGAGACGCTGCGGGTCGCCGCGGCGCTGGGCGGCGAGTGCGTGGATCCGGCGCACCTGCCCGCGCTGGTCGCCACCGAGCAGGCGGAGGGCGCGCTCGACGAACTGGTGGCCTGCGGCCTGGTCACCCCGGTCGCCACCCACCACCGGCTGGCGCCGGGCGTGCGGGCCGACTGCCGGGTGCGCTCGACCGGTTCGGACACCGCGGGCTACGCGCTGACCGCCGCGCGGCACTACGTGTGGTGGGCCGGGCACCCCTCGGTCGAGGCGGGCCGGGTGGCCGCCGAGTCCGACGCGATCCTCGCCGCGATGTCCGCCTGCCGCGACGGCGGCCACCACCAGGCCGCGCTGCGGCTGGCCAGGACGACGGCGCCGGTCTTCGCGGCGGCGTTGAACTGGGGCGCCTGGGAGCGGGCGCTGCGCATCGGTCTTGAGGCGGCCCGGCTCTCCGGCGAGGTCGGCCAGGAGGCCCACTTCCACCACGAGTTGGGGGTGCTCGCGCTCTGCGACGGCAACCCGCAGCGGGCGCGCACCGAGTTGGAGGCGTCCATCGGCATGCTGGGCGTGCTGGGCGACCGGCAGGGCGGCGCGGCCGGCCGCCGGATCCTCGCGCTGGCCGGCGACCGCTCCGCCGCCTCCCGTGACGCCGCGGCCCCGGCCGGCTCGGCGGCCCTGGTGCCCGCCCGCGGTCCGGCTCCGGTCCCCGCCGCCCGCCGCTCGCCGGCGGCCCGGACGACCGGGTCCACCCCCGCGGTCCGGCGTGCGGCCCACGCGCTGCCGCCCGGCGCCACGCCGGCCACCGTGACGCCGGCCGCCGCCCGTTCCGGCGCGACGCACCGGCACCGGCGCCGCCCGGCGGTGATCGGCTCCCGGCGCAATCTCGCCATGGCGGGCGCCGGCGCGGTGATCGCCGCGGTGCTGGGCACCGTGGTGACCCTGACCGCGGCCTCCGACAACTCCGCGAACGGGCCGGCCCGCAACGGCGGCACGGCGGCGCGCGACGGCGACGCCGGCATGCCGGCCGACCAGCCGACCGAGGCCAGCGGCACCTCCCGGCCGCCGTCCGCCTCGCAGTCCGCGTCCCGTTCCGCCGCCCCTGCCACGCCCAGCGGCGCCGCCACCGCGAAGGCCCCGGTCACCGCGGGGCCCACGCCGTCGGCCGGCGGCGGCCGGCACTCCGGCAAGCCGAAGCCGAAGCCGTCCACACCGCACCCGTCGGGGTCGGGCAGCCCGAGCGCGTCGGCCGCTCCCTCGCCGTCGCAGTCGTCCAGCCCGTCGCCCTCCTCGACGCCCACCGCTTCGACCTCCGCCCCGGCGCCGACCGGCTCCGCCTCGCCGGCGCCCAGCACCACGCCGAGCGGCACCCCGACCGCCACGTCGACCACCGCCCCGTAGCGGGCGCCCCGCTCCCCGGCCACCCGGCCGTCCGCGCTCGATCCGCGGGCGGCCGGGTGGCCGTTCGCGCGCTCCGGGGCGGCGAGTTGACGTGTGGTGGTTGCGTACATGACAACATCGTCCTACGGTTTACGCGCGTCACGCTGCTCGTTCGTCAGCGGGTCTCCGTTCGGTGACGGAGCCCGGCCCCCTCCGTGATGGGAGTCGTGGAACGATGGTCAAGTTGAGAAGCCTGCTCGCGGTCGGCGCGGTGCTCGGTGCCGCGGTCGCCATCCAGGCCGCACCCGCCCAGGCCGACGTCGTTCCCGAGCACGCGATCATCGTGTGCCAGACGGCCAGCTTCTACGCCAACTACGACAGCGGCGTCGGCCCGGTGGACCTGATCGGGACCCTGGACTACGGCAAGAAGGTCGGCCACACGCCCGGCAAGCAGCCGGTCATCAACGGCTGGGCCGCCACCTTCAGCTTCGGGCAGAACCAGTGGGGCTACGTCCTCGACAGCTGCATCGGCGGCTACGACTCCTGGTGACCCGCCGGGTGCCGCCGCGCCCGCCCGCCCGTGCCCGTGACCACCACCGCCCGCTGAAGGGACCTCCCATGTCCGCACTCCGCGCCGTGACCGCGACCGCGGTGACCGCCGCGCTCGGAGCCGCCGTGCTGCTCGCCGCCGGCCCCGCCCAGGCAGACCCGAACGGCACCGTCGGCGTCCGCGAGACCGTCTGCGCCCAGACCCTCGACCTGCGCGAGGCGCCCGGCGGCGCCTGGCAGGGCGTGCTCACCACCGGCCAGACCTTCCTGGTCAAGAAGGTCCAGTCCGGCTGGGACTACGGCTTCGCCTACGGCGACATCAACCGGGACGGCTGGGTCCAGGCCGGCTGGTTCTGCTGACCCCTGGCACCCGCGCCGGCGCCGGAACCCCTCGCGGGCTCCGGCGCCGGCGGTGCGCGGGGCGGCTCAGAACAGCCGCAGCTTGTCGTCCTCGATGCCGCGCAGCCCGTCGTAGTCGAGCACCGCGCAGGAGATGCCGCGGTCGGTGGCCAGCACCCGGGCCTGCGGCTTGATCTCCTGGGCCGCGAACACCCCCTTGACCGGGGCGAGATGAGGGTCGCGGTTGAGCAGTTCGAGGTAGCGGGTCAGCTGCTCGACGCCGTCGATCTCGCCGCGCCGCTTGATCTCCACCGCCACCGTGCCGCCGTCGGCGTCCCGGCACAGGATGTCCACCGGCCCGATGGCCGTGGGGTATTCGCGCCGAATCAGGCTCCAGCCCGCGCCGAGCGTCTCGATCCGATCGGCCAGCAGCTCCTGCAGGTGCGCCTCGACGCCGTCCTTGATCAGCCCGGGGTCCACGCCGAGTTCGTGGGCCGAGTCGTGCAGTATCTCCTCGACGGTGATGATCAGCTTCTCGCCGGCCTTGTTGGTCACCGTCCACACCCCGTCGTCGCCCTCCTTGAGGGCACACGGCGGGGACATCCAGTTGAGGGGTTTGTAGGCGCGGTCGTCCGCATGGATCGACACGCTGCCGTCGGCCTTGATCAGGAGGAGTCGCGGGGCCGAGGGCAGGTGGGCGGTGAGCCGCCCGGCGTAGTCCACGGAGCAGCGAGCAATGACGAGACGCACGGTCGGTCACGCTACCCGTATCCCGGCCGCTCGCGCGATCCGGACCGCGGCGCCGGCCGGCCACGGGCGGACAGGTCGGCCGATTCGGGGCGAAAGCGGGCCGGTTGAGTTTGGCCGGTTGTGGGGGCAACCGTGTGATGTGTCCGTAGCCGGGCGCCTACTGTGGGTTTGGAGTCCGTCGCAGTGGGAGATGTTCGGCGGACTGCTCCGGTATCCCTGAGGCCCCGCGCCACTACCCGGGGCCGCGAGAGGAGAACCCCATGTCGCTCGACGTCTCACCGGCCCTTCTGCAACAGGCCGAGCGAGGCGAGGTCGACGAAGCCGAATTCGTCGACTGCGTCCGGACCTCCCTGCCCTACGCCTGGGAGATGATCAGTTCTCTGGTGGCACAACTCAAGGTGGACGGGGGAGAGTTCGCCGACAACCAGGTTCCGCCCCCGGACGAGCAGGCGCGCGGGCAACTGCTGCGGGCGCTCGCCAGCGACGCCATCCGCGGTGCGCTGCAACGGCACTTCGGGGTGCGTCTGGCGTTCCAGAACTGCCACCGCGTCGCCGTCTTCCCGCTCGACCCGGCGGTCGACGAGCGGCTGGCCCGCTTCACCTCGGTCCGCGGCCAACTGCTCAACCAGTCGCCGCTGTTGCGGGACTGCTGACCACGCAGCCGCCCGCCGGTCGCTCCCGCCTCCGGATCGTCAGACCAGGAGCGGGAGCACGTCGGCGCCCAGCCGCACCACGTTCGCGGTGGTCTCCACCAGGTCGCCGCTGCCCTCGGCGAGCAGTGCGAAGCGGCTGATCCCGGTCCGTTCGGCGGTCCGCGCCAGCCGGTCCGCGCACAGCCGCGGGCTGCCGACCGGGTGCAGTTCGCACAGCAGCCGGGTGTAGGCGTCCGCGTCGCGCATCGGACGGCTGCGGGCGTCGAACGGGACGTGTGCCGCGAGCCCCTGGCGCAGCCAGCCGGGCATCGACTTGCGCAGCGACTCCACCGCGTCCCGGTCGGTGTCCGCGATCTGCACGACGCCGGCCGACACGTGGCGGGCCGCGACCGCTGTCACCCTTTCGGGTGAATGCCCGGCCGCCAGCGCCGACTCGCGCCACAGCCGGGTGAGTCCGGCCTTCTCCTCGTCCCCGCAGTGCATCCCCAGCAGCATCGGCAGCGCGTGCCGGGCGGCCAGCCGCACCCCGGCGGCCGAGGTGCAGGCCATCACCACCGGCGGTCCGTCCGGCGCCTCGTCCGGGTCGGCCCGCGGCACCACCGGCACCTCGCGGAACCGGTAGCGCGGTCCGTCGGCGCCCACCCGGGGCTCGCGCAGCCAGCGCAGCAGCAGTTCGAGGGAGTCGGGAAAGCCCTCGGTGTACGCCTCGATGCCGGTGCCGAACACCTCCAGGTCCTGCCACGGGCCGCCCCGCCCGACCCCGAGGGTGAAGCGGCCCGAGGAGGTCAGGTGCAGCAGCGCCGCCTGCTCGCCCAGCGCCACCGGGTGTGTGGTCGGCAGCACGCTGACCGCCGTCCCGACGCCGATCCGCCGGGTGCGGCCGAGCAGCATCGCCGCCAGCGTGACCGCCGAGGGGCACACCCCGTACGGCATGAAGTGGTGCTCCGCCAGCCACACGGCGTCCAGCCCGGCGGCCTCGGCGGCCTCCGCGGCCGTCACGGTGCGGTGCAGCGCCTCGGCGTGCCCCTGCCCGGGGAACTGTGCCGAGAGCGCGAAGACTCCGAGACGTATCGGTTCGCCCATGGTCCCGCCTCTCCTCGACCCCGCCGCCCGGACACCGGGTACCCACGGGTACCAACGTCTGACGGGGCATCAGGGTACGGGTCGAGAGGGGATTTTTTGCTACAGAGTGATTGTCGGAGGAACCGGTACCGGTATGGAGCACGGTTACCCCGTCCCGGCGGTCGCGCGTAGGCTGGTACGCCGACCGCTCGACAGCACCCTCGCCAGTGAGGTCCCCCGTGTCTCCACGCCGCAACCGCCCGCACCGGGCCGTCAAGCCCGAGCCGGGACAGGACGGCGAGCGGCACGGCCTGGAGCGCACCGAGACCTGGCGCGGCGAGGAGTGGGTGATGCGGCCGGTCACCGGCACCACCGGCAAGACCTACCGCTGCCCGGGTTGCGACCAGGAGATCCCGCCCGGCGTCGGCCACGTCGTCGCCTGGCCGGAGCACCACGGCGTCGACGACCGCCGGCACTGGCACCGCGCCTGCTGGAACGCGAAGGACCGCCGGAGCGCCAAGCTCCAGCGGTCCCGCAACGCGCCGCGCTACTGAGCCGGCCGGTCCCTCACACGTCCCGCTGCGTGATGACCGCGTAGGCGCCGGCCAGCGCGGCCGCGGTGACGCCGGCCAGGATCCACAGCGGATTCCAGTCCTTGGGCCCGTTGTCGAGGAACGGGATGCCGTACAGCGTCGCCAGCGCGTTGGGCACCGAGTAGTCGATCAGGAACTGCTGCACCTTGCGCAGGCTCTCGGTCTGCATGAACAGCGCCAGGATCAGCGGCAGCAGCACCAGCCCCATCATCGTGGTGATCGCGCCCGCCGAGTGCCGCAGCATCGTGCCCACCGACAGCGCCAGCAGGCCGAGCAGCGCCACGTACAGCCCGATGCCGACCGTCGCCCGGGCCCACGCCGCGCCGTCCGGCGCCTTCGTGCCGGGGCCGTCGATCATGCCGGAGTCGGCCAGCGCGATCAGCGAGCAGGCCGCCGTGGTCAGCACGAAGGCCACCACGAAGAAGACGACCGCCTTGGCGGTCAGCACCCGGGCGCGGCTCGGGCAGGCGGTCAGCGTGGTGCGGATCATCCCGGTGCTGTACTCCGAGGAGATCACCAGCACGCCCAGCGTGATCACGCACAGGCAGCCGAGCAGCACGCCGAAGAAGCCGGCGCCCAGCCGCGGGAAGCCGGACATGTCGTTGCCGCTCATGGCGCTCGCCACCAGCAGGCCGATCCCGATCACCAGGAGCAGCATCACGCCGAGCGTCCACATCGTGGAGCGCACCGTGCGGATCTTCGTCCACTCCGAGCGCAGCGCGTGGCCCAGCGTCGTGTCGCGTACCGGGATCGGCGAGTGATACCCGCCGGGAGCACCGGCCGGCGGCCAGTTGCCGGCCGGCGTCTGGTAGTCAGTCGTCATCTCAGTGGTCCTCGGCGTCCTTCGGGTTCGCGGCGGCGGGAGCGGGCGGCGGGCCCTGCGGGACGGGCGGCGGCTGCGGGGCCGGCATCGCCGGGGGAGCGCCGAAGCCCTGCGGCGCGGGCTGGTGGACCGGGCCCGGCTGCGGGTGTCCCTGCGGCGGCACCGGCGCGTACGGGTGCGGCCCGCCGTACTGCTGCGGCGGGCCGCCGGGGAACGCCCCGGGCGGCGGTTGCTGCCGCAGGCCGGTGCGCGGGTCCTGGGTGGAGCGGTAGTCCACCGCGCCCTGGGTCAGCCGCATGTACGCCTCCTCCAGCGACGCCTGGTGCGGCGACAGCTCCCACAGCCGCACGTCCGCCGCGAAGGCGACGTCGCTGATCCGGGGCAGCTCCAGGCCGACGACCCGCAGGGCGCCGTCCTGCTCCGCGGTGACCGCGCCGCCCGCCTCGCCGAGCGCGGCGGCCAGCTTCTCGCGGGCGCCGGCCTCCTCGGGGGTGCGCACCAGCGCGTAGGAGGTGGAGTTGCGGGCTATGAAGTCCTTGACGCTCAGGTCGGCCATCAACTGGCCGCGCCCGATGACGATCAGGTGGTCGGCGGTGAGCGCCATCTCGCTCATCAGGTGGCTGGAGACGAAGACCGTGCGGCCCTCCGAGGCGAGCTGCCGCATGAGGTTGCGCACCCAGTGGATGCCCTCCGGGTCCAGCCCGTTGACCGGTTCGTCGAAGAGCAGCACCTGCGGGTCGCCGAGCAGCGCGGCGGCGATGCCCAGCCGCTGGCCCATGCCGAGCGAGAAGTTCTTCGAACGCTTGCCGGCCACCTCCCGCAGGCCCACCACGCCCAGCACCTCGTCGACCCGGCGGGCCGGGATGCCGGACAGCTGGGCCAGGCACAGCAGGTGCTGGCGGGCGCTGCGGCCGCCGTGCACCGCCTTGGCGTCCAGCAGCGCGCCCACGTGCCGCGGCGCGTTCGGCAGCCGGCGGTAGGGCCGGCCGCCGACCGTGACCTCGCCGGCCGACGGGGCGTCCAGGCCAAGGATCATCCGCATCGTGGTGGACTTGCCGGAGCCGTTGGGGCCGAGGAAGCCGGTGACCATGCCCGGCCGGACCTGGAAGGACAGGTTGTAGACGGCCGTCTTGCTGCCGTAGTGCTTGGTGAGGCCGCGTGCCTCGATCATGCTCCGCCCCTCGAACTGGTGGCTGGGGCACGAGCTCGCCCCCCGTAAGAGCTAGGAGGCTACCCCGGACGCCGCGGTTCCCTCCAGCGTCACTCCGGCCCCGGCCACCCGGGCTGGTGCAGCACCCAGCCGTGCTCGGCGAAGACCCGGGCCCCCTCGGCGCGCACCTCGGGATCGGCCGCCGCCCGGGTCACCCAGCCGCGCGGATCCGGACCCAGCAGCGCGCGCAGCCGGAGGGAGGCGGCGAGCAGGTCGCGCAGCAGCGTCCGCTGGTCGCCGCAGCGCCGCGGGGCACCGCCGTCCGGCGCCAGCACGCCGTGCCGTCCGACGTACAGCCACGGACCGGGCAGCGCGCCGCCGCCCGGCAGCGTCACCGGGAAGCGCCGGGCCGGCAACAGCACCCGGCGGTAGTTCGGTTCGGTGGCGTCCACCGCGGCCAGTTGGGCGGCGTCCAGCCAGCCGACCGCCAACGGAGTGGCGACGTCGCCGAGGAACGGGGCGGCGCCGACGTAGCCGGGGCGGCTGATGTGCGCCGAGACGCCCGCGCCGAGGCCGCCCACCGTGACCGGGGTCATCGGCACCAGCACCGGCAGCCCGGCCGTCCGCAGCTTGTGGCGGACCTGCCCCGGCGCGGCGTTCGAGCCGACCGCGACGACCGGCACCCGCTCCGCGATCCGGTCCGCCCCCGCCGCCCGCAGCACCGCGTCGAGCGGTTCGCCGTCCGCTCCGCAGCGCCAGCGGCCGACCGGGGCGTCGGCCGGCTCCAGGGCCAGCAGCCCGTCGTCCCGCAGCAGCGCGGGCCACGGCACCGGGCGGCCCGGGTAGCCGAGCGGGTCGAGCACCGGGACGCCGGCGAGTCCGAGGTCGGCGAGCCGGCGGAACGTCACCGGCCGGCCGTCCCGTTCACGCGTCGCGCCGTTTGATCAGCACGTATCCGCCGATCAGCGCCGCCACCACCCAGGCGGCCATGATCAGCAGGCCGACCCACGGGCCGTACGGCCGGCTGTCCCCGCTGGTCACCACCATCATCACCTTCTGCCCCGCCTGGTCCGGCAGGTACTGGGCGACCTTCTTGGTGGCGCTGACGTTGCCCAGGATGTTGGAGATCAGGAAGAAGAAGGGCATCAGGATCGCCAGCGACAGCAGCGGACTGCGCAGCATCGCCGCGCACCCCATCGCGAACATCGAGATCAGCGTCAGGTACAGCCCGCCGCCGATCACCGCCCGCAGCACCCCGGCGTCGCCCAGGTTCGTGCTGTGCGTGCCGAGCGCCGCCTGGCCGGCGAAGAAGGTCGCGAAGGAGGTGACCATGCCGACCGCGAAGGCCAGCAGCGCGGCCACCGTGATCTTGCCGAACAGGAAGACCCCGCGCTGCGGCACCGCGGCGAGCGAGGTGCGGATCATGCCGGTGGAGTACTCGCCGGAGACCACCAGCACCCCGAAGACGATCATCAGCAACTGGCCCAGGCTCATCCCGGCGAAGCTGGTGTACGTAGGGTCGAACGTCAGCTGCCTGCCCCGCGGCATGTTCTGGAAGCCGTTGGCGGCCAGCGAGGAGATCAGCAGGCCGAGCCCGATCGTGATGACCGCGGCCAGCGACAGCGTCCACAGCGTGGAGCGCACGGAGCGGATCTTGGTCCATTCGGATCGCAGGACCGCGGGTGCCACGCTCATCGCCCCTCCTCCTTGTGCCGTCCGCCGCCGTGCCGTCCGCCGCCCGCTCCGGGCTGCCACCCCTCGCCCCAGCCGGCCGCCGGCGGCGGTGCGCCGCCGCCCGGTACCGGGTCGGGCACCGCGCCGAGCGGGCCGCCCGCACCGGCCTGGCCGGCCGCGGGCGGCGGGGCGGCGCCGTCCTGCGCGTGGTACTCCACCGTGCCGGCCGTCAGCTGCATGAACGCCTCCTCCAACGAGGCGTGCTGCGGGCTCAGTTCGTGCAGCGTGAGCCCGTTGCGCGCCGCCAGGTCGCCGAGGGCGGCCGCCTCGACGCCGCCCACCTCGAAGGTGCCGTCGGCCGCGACGCGCGCCTCGACGCCGGCCGCGGCGAGCACGTCGCGCAGCCGCTCCGGCTCGGGGGAGCGCATCCGCACGAACGACCTGGAGTTCTCCGCGATGAACCGGGCCATCGAGGTGTCCGCCAGCAGCCGGCCCTGGCCGATCACCACCAGGTGCTCGGCGGTCAGCGCCATCTCGCTCATCAGGTGGCTGGAGACGAAGACCGTGCGCCCCTCGGCGGCCAGGCCCTTCATCACGTTGCGGATCCAGTGGATGCCCTCCGGGTCCAGTCCGTTGACCGGCTCGTCGAACATCAGGATCCGCGGATCGCCGAGCAGCGCCGCCGCGATGCCCAGCCGCTGGCCCATGCCGAGCGAGAAGCCCTTGGGCCGTTTTCCGGCCACCGACGACAGGCCGACGGTCTCCAGCACCTGCGAGACCCGGGCCGCCGGGATCCGGTTGGCCTGCGCGAGGCAGAGCAGGTGGTTGTAGGCGCTGCGGCCGCCGTGCACCGCCTTGGCGTCCAGCAGCGCGCCGATGTCCCGGAGCGGTTCGTGCAGCCCGGCGTACCGCTTGCCGTCGATGGTCACGTGGCCGGCGGTCGGGTTGTCCAGACCCAGCATCATCCGCATCGTGGTCGACTTGCCCGCCCCGTTCGGCCCGAGGAAGCCGGTGACCATCCCAGGCCGCACCGTGAAGGTGAGGTTGTCCACCGCCACCTTGTCGCCGAATTTCTTGGTCAGCCCCTGAAGCTCGATCACACCGTTCACGCTAGGCGACTACCCCACCCGGCGCACGACAAGGCCCCCCACCCGGAAAAGAGTGGGGGGCCCTGCTCACATCACGCACCCACCCGGTGTGCCCGGGTGGTCCCGACGGGCGTCAGCGGCTCTGCTGGGCCGGGACGCCGCGCGAGATCGGCTCGTCGTCGGTGGAGCCGGCCGCCGCCACCGCGGCACCGGTCAGCGTGGCCAGCATCTCGCGGACGTTGGTCAGCTGGGCGTTGATGCTGTCGCGGCGGTTGGTGAGCGCCGCCAGCTCGCGCTCGGATTCGCTGCGGATCCGGTCGGCCTTGGCGTTCGCGTCGGCGACGATGTCCTCGGCCTGGCGCTGCGCGGTCTCCACCGTCTGGCGGGCCCGGCGCTCGGCGTCGGTGCGCAGCTTCTCCGCCTCCAGGCGCAGCTGCTCCGCGCGGTGCTCGATCTCCGCGAGGCGCTTCTCGGCCTTGGCCTGACGCGACGCCAGGTCGCGCTCGGACTGCTCGCGGCGCTTGGCGAGGTTGGTCTCGAAGTCCGCGGCGGCCTGGGCGGCCTTGGCGCGGGTCTCCTCGAAGAGGGCGTCCGCCTCCTCGCGCTTGGCCTGCGCGTCCTTGTTGGCGTCGGAGCGCAGCTGGGTCGCCTCGCCCTTGGCCTTGTCGACGATCCGGGCGCCCTCGTCCTCGGCCTTCGCCTTGCGCTCGGCCGCGAAGGACTCGGCGTCCGCCCGCACCTGGTTGGCCGCCCCCTCGGCCAGCTCACGGTGCTGCTCGGCGGCCCGACGGGCCTCCTCGCGCAGGTCCTTGGCCTCTTCCTCGGCGAGGCGCAGGATCTTCTCGACGCGCGCGCCGAGACCCGCGTACGACGGCTCGGCGTCGTTGATGGCGGCCTGGGCGTTCTGGGTTTCGAGGTGGAGTTCCTCGATGCGCTTCTCCAGCGCGGTGATCCGCGCGAGTGCACTGTCGCGGTCGGCGACGAGCTTGGTGATGCGGTCGTCCACCTGGCCGCGGTCGTAACCACGCCGCACGAGCTCGAAGCCGAAGGGGGATGAGGTGTCGCTCATGGGGTTCCTGTCAATTCAGGCCGGTGAGGTGATAGGGGGAATCCTAGGGGTGCGGACGGCGTGTCATCGAGTCAATGTCCATTACATCTGCAGAATGTGCCCTCAATCGAGTGGTGCGTCCTCGGAACGCTTGCCACCCGAACGAGTGGCTCCCGCACCGGCGCCCGCCTTCACCCCACCAGGTCCGTCCCGGCGGTCGCCTGCCTTCTTTCCGCCGGCGCCACCCGACGGGTCGAAGGATTCGAGCGCTTCCAACACATCCTGAACACGGGAGATTTCGGAGTTGATGTCCTCGCGGCGCCGTTTGAGGACATCGAGTTCGCGACGGGCTTCGTCCACGACACGCCGGGCTTCCGCCCGCGCCTCGCCGACGAGACGATCCGCACTCCGCTCGGCGTCGACCTTCTTCTGCTCGGCCTCTTTGATGAGGCCCTCGGCCTTCTTCACCGCGGCGATCCGGATCTTGCCCGTCTCCGTCGAGACGTCGGAACGCAGCGCCGCCGCCGCCTGCTCGGCGTCGGCAACCAGCTTACGCGCCTTGGCCTCTGCGTCACGCAACTGCTCGGTGGCGGCGGCGACCAGCTTGTCACACCGCTCGCCGGCCACCTTCATCGCCTCGGCCGATTCCCGGCGGGCCCGCTCGTGCAACTCGTCGGCCTCGGCCTCCACCCGGGTGCGCAACTCCTCGCTGCGCTCGCGGATCGCGGTGGCGTCGCCGCGGGCCTCGGTCAGCAGCGTGTCGGCGTCGGTGCGCGAGCGTTCCACCAACGCGTTGGCCTGTGCGGTGGCGTCCGCCACCAGGCGTTCCGCCTCGGCCCGGGCCGCGGCCACCATGGCGTCCGACTGCTCCTCGGCCGCCGTCGCGGTGCGCACCGCCTCGGCCCGCGCCTCGGTGGTGATGCGCTCGGCCTCCGAGCTCGCCTCACCGATCAACTCGTCGGCCTGCTGGGCGGCTTCGGACCGCTTGCGATTGGCCGATTCACGCGCCTCGTCCACCGTGCGCTCGGCCTGTGCCGCCGCCGCGGTGGCCGCCCGGTCCGCCTCGACGCGCACCGACTCGGCGTGCTCCATCGCGCCGGCCCGGATCCGCTCGGCCTCGTGGGTGAGCCGGCTCGCCTCCCGCGCCGCGTTCGACAGCCGCTCGTCGGCGTCGGCGGCCAGCCGCTCCGCGTCGGCCACCGCGCCGGCCACCAACTCGTCGGCCTGCTGGGCGGCTTCGGTGCGCTTGCGGTTGGCGTCCTCGCGGGCCTCGTCGCGCATCCGGTCGGTCTCGGTGATGGCGTCCGCCATCGTGCGCTCGGCCAGCGCCTTGGCCAGCTCCGACTCCTCGGCCGCCTCGGCCCGGATCCGGTTCGCGTCCGAACTGGCCCGCTCCCGCTCGGCGTTGGCGTCCGCGTGCAGCCGGTCGGCCTCCTCGCGGGCCTCGGCGCGCACCTGCTGCGCCGCGTGCTCGGCGGCGCTGCGCAGCCCGGCGATCTCCTGCCCGGCCTGCTCGTGCAGCCCGGCGACCGCGTCGCGCACCTGCTGCGCGGTGGCCTCCGCGGCGCCGATCATCTCCGCCGCGCGCTGCTCGGCCTCGGCGACCAGCCGCTCGGCCTCGGCGCCCGCCTCCTCGACCCGGCGGCGGGCCGCGGCGAGCAACTCCTCGCTCTGCTCCCGGGCCTGACGGCGCTCCTGCTCGGCCTCGCCGCGCGCGTCGGCCAGCAACTCCTCCGCCTCACGGCGGCGCCGGGCGGCCTCCTCGCGGGCGGCGGCCAGCGCCTCGGCGGCCTCGGTGCCCAGCCGCTCCGCGGCGGCGGCCGCCTCGGAACGCACCCGGTCGGCGCTCTCCCGGGCCTCGGTGCGCAGGTGCTCCGCCTCGGCCGCCGCCTCGGAGCGCAGCCGGACCGCGGTCGCCTCGCCCTCGGCGCGGGCCGCCGACGCGTCGGAGGCCGCCTCGGAGCGCAGCCGCTCGGCCTCGGAGTCCGCCTCGGACAGCAGGACGCGGATCCGCTCGGCCGCCTCGGACCTGATCCGCTCGGCCTCCTCGGCGGCCTCCCGGCGCAGCCGGTCCGCCTCGTCGTTGGCCGAACCGAGCGCCTGCTCGGCGTCGGCGAGCCGCTGCCGCAGATCGGCGCGCTGCCGGTCCAGGTCCTCGCGGGCCTCCTCGGCGATGGCCGCCGCCGCCAGCTCGGCCTCCTCGCGGGTGGCCGAAGCGCCTTCCTGCGCCTGCGTCCTGACCTCGTCGGCCGCCTCCTGGGCCTCGGCGCGCAACTGCTCCGCCTCGGCCCGCGCCCGCTCCAGCGCCTCCTCGGCCTGCCGGCGCAGCGTCGCCGCCCGGTCGGCGGCCTCGGTGCGCACCCGGTCCGCCTCGGTGGTCGCGCCCTGGCGCAACTCCTCGCCGTCGGTGCGGGCCTTGGTCAGCAACTCCTCGGCGGAACTGGCCGCCTCCTCGATCTGCTGCAGCGCCTCGCGCCGCGCCTCGCCGCGGATCCGCTCGCCCTCGGCGACCGCCTCGGCGCGCAGCTGCTCGGCCTCGCCGCGCAGCCGGCGGGCCTCCTCCTGCAGCTCGACGGTCTTGGCGCGGTACTCCTTGGTGTCGTCCTTGGCGGCGCCCTTGAGCTGCTCGGCGGCCTCCTCGGCCTCGGCGCGCAGCCGGTCGGCCTCGGCCTCCGCCTCCCGGCGGATCCGCTCGGCCTCGCCGGCCGCCGCCTTGGTGGCCGCCCGGGCGTCCTGGCCGGCCTTGGCCAGCACCTCCTCGGCGCTGCGGGCCGCCTTCGCCAGCGCCGCCGCCGCGTCCTCGGCCGCCGCGCTGCGGGCCGCCTCCTGGGCCTCCGCCAGCAGCCGGTCGGCCGCCGCGCGGGTGTCGGCGCGCTGCTGCTCGGCGTCGGCCCGGATCGCCTCGGCCTCCTTGGTCGCCTCGCTGACCAGCCGGGCGATCTCGGCGCGCGCGGTGCGGGTGCGCTGCTCGACGGAGGACTCCGCACCGGACAGCAGCTTGGTCGCCTTCGCCTCCGACTCGGTGCGCAGCCGCTCGGCCTCGGCCCGCGCCTCGCGCAGCGCGCTGTCGGCGTCGGCCATCGCCTGCTCGGCGGCCCGGGTCAGCTCGGCGGCCTCCCGGCGGGCGTCGGCCGACTCGCTGCGGGCGCCGGTGCGCAGGCTCTCCGCGTGGTCGGTGGCCTCCTGGGCCTGGGCGGACGCGGCGGTCAGCAGCCGCTCGGCGTCCACCCGGGCCCGGCGCAGGATCGCCTCGGCCTCGGAACGCGCGTCGGAGGCGGCCGACTCCAGGCGCTCGCGGGCCTGTTCGGTGACCCGGGCGGCCTCGGCGCGCGCGGCGGACAGCGCGGCTTCCGCCTCGGCCCTGGACTCGTCCATCAGCCGGCGGGCCTGCGACTCGCTACGGGCCCTCAGCTGCTCGGCCCACGCGACGTTCTCGTTGACGTGGGTCTCGACGGTGGAGCGGCGCTCCGCCAGCTCCTCGTCGAGCCGGCGGCGGCGGCCGACCGCCTCGGAGTGCCACTCGGCCTCCAGCTGCGACTGCCGCTCGGCCTGCTCCTGCAGCAGCCGCTGGGTGCCGGCCCGCGCCTCGCGCAACTCCCGCTCGGCGTCGGCGCGCAGCTGGTCGGCCTGGATCTGGGCGTTGCGCAGCAACTGCTCGGCCTGATGGCTGATGTTGTCGTAGCCCCGCGGCTGGGCAAGCTGGCGCCGCGCCTCGTGCAGCTTGGCGCGCAACACCTCGACCTGGTAGCCGAGATCGTCTGCGTGGTCGACGGCCTTTTCCCGCTCGGTCCGCAGCCGCTCCATCTCGGCTTCGAACTGAGAGAGGTGGTCGTCAGCCTCGTAGCGGTCGTAGCCCCGCACTCCGCGGTCCCATCCGTCTCCTGGACTGCTCACCCGCCAACCGGGTGAGCTCTCCGGTGAACATAGCCATTCGGGAGAATGGTCTCAGATTCTCACCGCAGTCCGGGCCGTCCCCCGGACCCGGGGACCACAGTACCGGGGAGGGAGGGTGCGGGTCAGTGGTCCTGGGAGGCTGTCACCAGCTCGGTGAGGACTCCGTGGCAGTCCTTCGGATGGAGGAAGGTGATGCGCGAGCCCATCGAGCCGGTGCGCGGCTCGTCGTACAGCACGCGCACGCCCTTGGAACGGATGTCCGCGCTGTCGCCGTCCACGTCGGCGGTGCCGAAGGCGATGTGGTGCACCCCCTCGCCGTTCTTGGCCAGCCACTTGCCGACCGCCGAGTCCTCCCGGACCGGCTCCAGGAGCTGCAGGTAGGACGCTCCGCCGTCGGAGGTCTCGTTGATCTTGAGCATGGCCTCGCGCACCCCCTGCTCCTCGTTGACCTCGGTGTGGAACACCTCGAAGCCGTACGTGGAGCGGTAGAACTCGACGGTCGCGTCGAGGTCGAAGCAGGCGATGCCGATGTGGTCGATTCGGGTCAGCATGCCTCCAGTGCACCCCTCGCACGCACGGTCACGCAACGTGCGCGCCGTCACACCGCTGCCCCTATGACCGGGGCCGTACCGCTCAGTACATTGGCCTTAACCCTCGTTAACTCAAAAGAACCCCACTCCCTCAGTGCAAAGGGGCGCGACATGACCAGCCAGGACCGGACATCCGTGATCGTCGCGGGCGCGCGTACCCCGATGGGGCGCCTGCTCGGCTCGCTGCGCACCTTCTCCGGCGCGGACCTCGGCGCGGTCGCCATCAAGGCCGCCCTGGAGCGGGCCGGCATCACCGGTGACCAGGTGGAGTACGTCATCATGGGCCAGGTGCTGCAGGCCGGCGCCGGGCAGATCCCGGCCCGCCAGGCCGCCGTGAAGGCCGGCATCCCGATGAACGTGCCCGCCCTGACCGTCAACAAGGTGTGCCTGTCCGGGCTCGACGCGATCGCGCTGGCCGACCAGCTCGTCCGGGCCGGCGAGTTCGACGTCGTGGTGGCCGGCGGCCAGGAGTCGATGACCAACGCGCCGCACCTGCTGCCCAAGTCCCGCGAGGGCTTCAAGTACGGCGCGATCGAGATGCTCGACGCGATGGCCCACGACGGTCTGACCGACGCCTTCGAGCACATCGCGATGGGCGAGTCCACCGAGAAGCACAACGCCCGGCTCGGCATCGAGCGCGCCGCGCAGGACGAGGTGGCCGCCCTCTCCCACCAGCGCGCCGCCGCCGCCCAGAAGAACGGCCTGTTCGACGCCGAGATCACCCCGGTGGAGATCCCGCAGCGCAAGGGCGAGCCGATCGTCTTCAGCAAGGACGAGGGCATCCGCGCGGAGACCACCGTGGAGTCGCTGGGCAAGCTGCGCCCGGCGTTCAGCAAGGAGGGCACCATCACGGCCGGCTCCGCCTCGCAGATCTCCGACGGCGCCGCCGCGGTCGTGGTGATGAGCAGGGCGCGCGCCGAGGAGCTCGGCCTGGAGTGGATCGCCGAGATCGGCGCGCACGGCAACGTGGCCGGCCCGGACAACTCGCTGCAGTCCCAGCCGTCCAACGCGATCAACCACGCGCTGGGCAAGGAGGGCATCACCGTCGACGACCTCGACCTGGTGGAGATCAACGAGGCGTTCGCCGCGGTCGCGGTCCAGTCAATGAAGGATCTCGGCATTTCCACCGAAAAGGTGAACGTCAACGGTGGCGCCATCGCCCTCGGCCACCCGATCGGCATGTCCGGCGCCCGGCTCGTCCTCCACCTGGCGCTGGAGCTGAAGCGGCGCGGCGGCGGCACCGGCGCGGCCGCGCTGTGCGGCGGCGGCGGCCAGGGCGACGCGCTGATCCTGCGCGTCCCGGCCAACTGACGCCCACCCCACCGCAGTCCACCGGTCCCAGCGGCCCACCAACCGAAGGAGTCATCACCGATGGCGGACGTCGCCACCCTGGTCGAGCAGGCGCGGCAGGGCCGGCCCCGGTCGGTCGCCCGGCTGATCTCGCTGGTGGAGGGGGCGTCCCCGCAACTGCGCGAGGTGATGGCGATGCTCGCGCCGCTGACCGGGGGCGCCTACGTGGTGGGACTGACCGGCTCGCCCGGCGTCGGCAAGTCCACCTCGACCTCGGCGCTGGTCGCCGCCTACCGCAAGCGCGGCAAGCGGGTCGGCGTGCTGGCGGTGGACCCCTCCTCGCCGTTCTCCGGCGGCGCGCTGCTCGGCGACCGGGTGCGGATGAGCGAGCACGCCTCCGACCCCGGCGTCTACATCCGGTCCATGGCGACCCGCGGCCACCTCGGCGGGCTCGCCTGGGCCGCGCCGCAGGCGATCCGGGTGCTGGACGCGGCCGGCTGCGAGGTGATCCTGGTCGAGACGGTCGGCGTCGGGCAGTCCGAGGTGGAGATCGCCGCGCAGGCGGACACCTCGGTCGTCCTGCTCGCCCCCGGGATGGGGGACGGGATCCAGGCGGCCAAGGCCGGGATCCTGGAGATCGGCGACCTCTACGTGGTCAACAAGGCCGACCGGGACGGCGCCGACGCCACCGCCCGCGAGCTGAACCACATGCTCGGCCTCGGCGAGGCGCGCGGCGCGGGCGACTGGCGGCCGCCGATCGTCAAGACGGTGGCCGCCCGCGGCGAGGGCGTCGAGGAGGTCGTCGAGGCGCTGGAGAAGCACCGCGCCTGGATGGAGGAGCACGGCGTGCTGGCCGAACGCCGCCGGCGCCGCGCGGCCCAGGAGATCGAGAACATCGCGGTCACCGCGCTGCGCGAGCGGATCGGCGACCTGCGCGGCGACCAGCGGCTCGACGCGCTCGCCGAACGCATCGTCGCCGGCGCGCTCGACCCCTACGCGGCCGCCGACGAGCTGATCGCCGGCGTCACCTCGTCATAGGGGCCGCTGCTCACACCCGGCCGCGCAGCGCGCGCAGATGCTGCGTGACCGGGGTCAGCGCGCGGTGCAGCGCCGCCAGGTCGGCCGGCGCGACCAGGTCGATGAAGTGCTCGCGGACCGCCGCCACGTGGTGCGGGGCGACCTTGGTCATGGTCTCCCATCCCTGGTCGGTCAGGACCGCGAACAGCCCGCGGCGGTCGGAGTCGCAGTCGCGCCGCTCCACCAGCCCGGCGTTCTCCATGCGGGTGATCTGGTGGGACAGCCGGCTCTTGGACTGCAGCGTGGCGCGGGCCAGGTCGCTCATCCGCATCCGGCGCTCGTCGGCCTCGGAGAGGTTGACCAGGATCTCGTAGTCGTTGAACGTCAGGCCGAACGGCTGCAGGTCGCGTTCGAGCTGGTAGGCGAGCAGCCGCGACACCTCGAGGTGGGTACGCCAGGCGCGTTGTTCGTCGTCGCTGAGCCAGCGGGTGCCGTTCTCGGTCTCCATAACCCCAAGTCTATCCAATTGAGTTGACGAGTGTACTAACTGGAATTGCAGGTACTCGAAAAACCATGCATTACAAACCGGGGTACACGCCCCGGCCGTCGGGAGCCGGCGGCATGCCGGGTTCCCACGGAACGGTTCCGGTGTCCAGCGGATCCATCAGCGACTCGCTGGACTGCAAGAGCACCTGACCCGCGCCGACGAATTCGAATTGATGCTCCTCGCCCGATGTGCCGCCCAGTCCGGTCAGCATCCGCACCCCGCCGAGCACCCCGCGCAGGTACGCGTGGTCGTAGTGGTGGCAGGGCGACGGGCAGTCCGCCCAGCCGACCAGCGCCTGCGGATCGACCCGGACCGGCGGCTCGACGAAGACCACCGCGCCGTTGGAAGCGGCAACGAATTTGCCGGTTCCGATGAGGGTGAGAAAGCCCGGAATGATCGACTGTTTCAGGGACAGACCCGGCGAGAACGCCAGCAGATTCCCGGAGCGAATGGTCAGATTGCCCTCGTCCAGGTCGTAGGAGTTGATGTCGTACGCCCGGTCGGCGAGCAGCATCCTGCCCTGGCCCTGGGCCACCACCCACTCCGCGGCGTGCAACGGCGAATGGAAATTCAGCGACACCAGCCGGTCCAAAGGCCCGTGGCCCAGTCCGTGGAAGTCGATGCGCCCGTAGTACGCGATCATTTTCCCGCGCTGCAGGAACCACTCGCCGTTCAGGTCCACGCTGAACGCGTACGGGTTGACGTTGTCGTCGCTCGGCAGCGTCCACGGGTCGAGGACCACCGGTCCCTGCGGCTCGCCGGTCACAGCTTCTCCTCCGACGCCTGCACGTAGACCGCCCCGTTCCCGGACAGCTCCAGTTGGAAGGACTCGCCCGAGCCGCGGCCCACCACCTCGCGCCAGCCGACCGACGCCGACAGCCGGTTGGCGACCTCGCCGCGGTGGGCGACGTACGCCTGCGGATCGACGTGCACCGGTGCGCCGGGCACCACGGGCAGTTCGAAGACGCCGCCGTGCGCCATGACGGCCACCGAGCCGTGTCCGGTCAGCGTGGTGGTGAACAGGCCCTGCCCGGTGACCTGGCCGCGGACGACGCCCATCACGCCGCCCCGCGAGCCCATGAACATCGTGCCCTGCCGCAGCGAGCCCTCGAAGGCGAGCAGCCGGTCGGACTCCACGTACAGCGTCTCGCCGGCCAGGTCGACCACGTGCACGTGGTGGCCGCCGTGGCCGAACATCACGGTGGCCGGCGCGGCGCCCACCGGCCCGCCGGCGCCCGGCGCGAACTCCACGGTCATCAGCGGCACCGACTCGCCGGCCACCCGGCGGCCGATCATGCCGCCGAGCCCGCCCTGCCCGTCGGTGAGGCTGGGGGTGAAGACGACCGGCCCGGTGTAGGCGAGCATCGCGCCGCGCTGGCTGAACAGCGGGACGCCGGGCGTGACGTCGGCCCGCACCATCTTCGAGGTCAGCCTGGTGAACGCCACTAGATCTGGCCTCCCGGCGTGCGGCGCTCGCCGGGCTGCACGTAGACCAGCCCCTCGCCCTCGAAGCGGATCTGGAAGGACTCGCCGGACGCCTCGCCGACGAGGGTGAGCCAGTTGGCCCCGGACTGGAAGTGCTGGCGCAGCCCGCCGGTGTGCGCCACGTAGGCGCCGGGGTCGACCACCAGCGGGGTGCCGGCGGTCACCCGCAGCACGATCGCCGGACCGTTCGACATCACCGCCGCCTGGCCGGTGCCCTCCACGGTGGTGGTGAACAGCCCGTTGCCCTGGCTCACGCCGCGCAGCCCGGTGAAGCTGGTGCCGGTGCGCAGCGTGGCCTCGGTGCACAGCAGGTTGCCCGCCTCGACGTAGAGCTTCTCGCCGGCCAGCCGCACCAGGTTGATCTCGCCGGCGCGGTCCGCGAAGTAGCAGGTGCCGTACCCCTTGACCTCCATCACCGTCATGCTCTCGCCGGTGACGCGCCGGGTGACCACGCCGCGCAGCCCCTCGCCGCCGCCGGTCAGCCGCTTGAAGCCCATCTTGCCGGTGTAGGCGACCATCGCGCCGTTCTTCGCCCGGACGGCGTCGTCGGCCAGGTCCACGGCCAGCACCCGGCTGCCCTGCAACCGGAACCGGGCCACCTAGCCCACCGCCTTCCGCTCCCGCTCGGGTGCCGCCCCGGCGGCGTGCCCGACGGCGAGCAGCGCATCGCCGCGGCGTTCCGCTTCAAACGCCCTCGCGCCGCCGCGCAGCCCGAACAGCCGTTTGGCGAACAGGATGTAGAGGACGGCCAGCACGTTGACCGCCAGCGTGCCGATCTTCAGCCCGCTGACCTTCTCGGTCAGCTCGTAGACCTCCAGCGGCAGGAACGCCGCGGTGGCCACCACCGTCAGGTACTCCGCCCAGCGCCTGGCCAGCCACAGCCCGACGCCCTCCACCAGTTCGATCAGCGCGTAGGCCAGCAGCGCGCCGGCCACCTCCACCAGCGTGGAGCGCCGGTAGGTGAACGTCTTGCGTATGGTGTCGACGACCGGCGAGTGGTCGACGTCGTAGTGGAAGTGCACCGCGATCGGCCGCAGGACGGTGAGGTCGTGTTCGAACAGGTCGCGCACCGCGTCCTGGGAGTTGCTGAACTTCCACACCGCGACCGCCGCCAGCACGATGAACACCCCGCGCAGCCCCCGCTCCACCGCCAGGATCCGCAGGACCAGCAGATCGCGCAGCGCCCGGCCGCGCGGCACCCGCGGCGCCTGCCGGGCCGGCCCGCCGCCGCCCGGCTCGCCGAGCACGAAGTCGCCGCAGCGCAGGCAGCGCCAGGCGTCCCCGAGCGCGGTGGTGGCCAGCAGGGGGCCGCGCAGATCCGGCTCGGCCGGTTCGAAGGTGACGTGTCCGCGCCGCGCGCAGGCGCGGCGGTTCCAGTCGATACTCACGCGTGTCCCCGTCGGTCGTTCCGTCACAAAGCCCGCAGTCGGCGACGATGCTAGTGGCGCCCGCCGACGGCGTGACCCCGTTCCGGCCACCTGGGACCGGACTGCGACAATGGACGGGGTTTGTGCACCGTTTCACAAACCGCCCCGCGGCCCGGATCGCGCGCTCCCGCGCGCCCGGACCGGCCCGGAACACCCGAATCCCCGAACCCCCCGAATGAGGACCCCGCCGTGGACCCGAAGACCGCCGCCGCGCTGCGCCGCATGCGCGTCATCTCGATCGCCGAGGCGATCTCCTTCCTCGTGCTGCTGATCTTCGGCTCGCTGCTGAGCCGGATCTCCAGCGTCAACCTGCTGATGCCGCTGGGGATGATCCACGGCGTGCTGTTCATCCTCTACCTGGTGCAGCTCGCCGAGGTGTGGAACAAGGCGAAGTGGACCCGGGGCCGGGTCGGGTTGTTCGTGCTGCTCGCGATCCTGCCGACCGGCGGGTTCTTCGGCGACCGGAAGATCCGCGCCGAGGAAGCCGCCGCCGAGGCGCCGGCCGGCCGGGAGAGCGTGGTCGGCGCGTGATCGTCGCGTTCTCCGTCACCCCGCTCGGCGTCGGCGAGGACGTCGGGCAGTACGTGGCCGAAGCGGTCCGGGTGGTCCGCGCCTCCGGACTGCCGCACCGCACCGACGCGATGTTCACCTCCGTCGAGGGCGAGTGGGACGAGGTGATGGACGTCGTGCGGCGGGCGGTCGCCGCGGTGGAGGCCAGGGCGCCGCGGGTCTCCCTGGTGCTCAAGGCCGACATCCGGCCCGGGGTGACCGACGGGCTCACCGCCAAGCCGGCCGCCATCGACCGGCACCTGGGCGGCCCGGAGGGCGGCTGACCGCGCGGTCGGTGCGCCGGCGGGCGGTGTCGTTCCGTATGCCGGACGCCGGTGACCAGCATGTGGGCGACGGGTAGGCTCGGGGGCGTGCCGAAGCCGCTCAGCCTTGCCTTCGATCCCATCGCCCGCGCCGACGAGCTGTGGCGGCGCCGCTGGGGCTCGGTGCCCTCGATGGGTGCCATCACCTCGATCATGCGCGCCCAGCAGATCCTGCTCGGCCAGGTCGACGCCGTGCTGAAACCGTACGGGCTGACCTTCGCCCGCTACGAGGCGCTGGTGCTGCTGACCTTCAGCAAGGCCGGCGAGCTGCCGATGTCCAAGATCGGCGAGCGGCTGATGGTCCACCCCACCTCGGTCACCAACACCGTCGACCGGCTGGCCCGCTCCGGGCTGGTCGACAAGCGGCCCAACCCCAACGACGGCCGCGGCACGCTCGCCGCCATCACCGCCAAGGGCCGCGAGGCCGTGGAGTCGGCCACCGGCGACCTGGTCGCGGTGGACTTCGGGCTCGGGGCCTACGACGACGAGGAGTGCGCCGAGATCTTCGCGCTGCTGCGGCCGCTGCGGATAGCCGCCGGGGACTTCTCCGAGGGCTGACCGCCGGGCCCCGGCGGCCGGGCGGGGGCCCGGGCGAAGGGCGCGGGGAGGGCCGCGTACGCTCGCTGGCATGAAGCAGAGTGTCCTGACCCGGTACCGCGTGATGGCATATGTCACGGGTGTCCTGCTGATCCTGTTGACGATCGGCTGTATTGCGAAGTACCTGCTGGGCATGAACGGCGCCACCGCCTTCGTCGCCGTCGTCGGTATCGCGCACGGCTGGCTGTACGTGGTCTACCTGGTGTGCGCCTTCGACATGGGCAGCAAGGCCAAGATGCACTTCGGCCGGCTGCTGTGGGTGCTGCTGGCCGGCACCGTTCCCACCGCGGCGTTCTTCGTCGAGCGCCGGGTGACCCGGGAGCTGGAGCCGCTGGTGCGGCCGGCCGCGGAGCCGGTCGGCGTCTGAGGCCCGGGCGGTCCCGGCCCCCGGGTGACGAGGCCGGGGGCCGTCCCCCATCGACTTTTACTTGGACGTCCTAGTAAATTGGTCATATGGACGCCGAAGCCATTGAAGAGGGCCGCAGCCGCTGGCAGGCCCGGTACGACAAGGCCGCCAAGCGCGACGCCGACTTCTCGACCCTGTCGGGCGACCCGGTGGAGCCGGTCTACGGCCCGCCGGCCGGCAGCAGCGTGCCCGGCTTCGAGCGGATCGGCTGGCCGGGCGAGTACCCGTTCACCCGGGGCCTGCACCCGACCGGGTACCGGGGCCGCACCTGGACCATCCGCCAGTTCGCCGGCTTCGGCAACGCCGAGCAGACCAACGAGCGCTACAAGATGATCCTGGACGCCGGCGGCGGCGGCCTGTCCGTCGCGTTCGACATGCCGACGCTGATGGGCCGCGACTCCGACGACCCGCGCTCGCTCGGCGAGGTCGGCCACTGCGGCGTGGCCATCGACTCGGCCGCCGACATGGAGGTCCTGTTCAAGGACATCCCGCTCGCCGACGTCACCACCTCGATGACCATCAGCGGTCCCGCGGTGCCGGTCTTCTGCATGTACCTGGTCGCCGCCGAGCGGCAGGGCGTCGACCCGGCGGTGCTCAACGGCACGCTGCAGACCGACATCTTCAAGGAGTACATCGCCCAGAAGGAGTGGCTCTTCGAGCCCGGGCCGCACCTGCGCCTGATCGGCGACCTGATGGAGTACTGCGCCCGCGGCATCCCGGCCTACAAGCCGCTGTCCGTCTCCGGGTACCACATCCGCGAGGCCGGCTCCACGGCCGCGCAGGAGCTCGCCTACACGCTCGCCGACGGCTTCGGCTACGTCGAGCTCGGCCTGTCGCGCGGCCTGGACGTCAACTCCTTCGCGCCGGGCCTGTCGTTCTTCTTCGACGCGCACCTGGACTTCTTCGAGGAGATCGCCAAGTTCCGCGCCGCGCGCCGCATCTGGGCCCGCTGGATGCGCGACGTGTACGGCGCCACCTCCGACAAGGCGCAGTGGCTGCGGTTCCACACCCAGACCGCCGGCGTCTCGCTCACCGCGCAGCAGCCGTACAACAACGTGGTGCGCACCGCCGTCGAGGCGCTGGCCGCGGTGCTCGGCGGCACCAACTCGCTGCACACCAACGCGCTCGACGAGACGCTGGCGCTGCCCAGCGCGCAGGCCGCCGAGATCGCGCTGCGCACCCAGCAGGTGCTGATGGAGGAGCTCGGCGTCGGCAACGTGGCCGACCCGCTGGGCGGCTCCTGGTACGTCGAGGCGCTGACCGACCGCATCGAGGCGGACGCGGAGAAGATCTTCGACCGGATCAAGGAACTGGGCGCCAAGGCGGTGCCCAGCGGCCGGCACGAGATCGGCCCGATGACCTCCGGCATCCTGCGCGGCATCGAGGACGGCTTCTTCACCGGCGAGATCGCCGAGGCCGCCTTCCGCTACCAGCGGTCGCTGGAGAAGGGCGAGAAGCGCGTCGTCGGCGTCAACTGCGCCACCGGTTCGGTCACCGGCGACCTGGAGATCCTGCGGGTCAGCCACGAGGTCGAGCGCGAGCAGGTGAAGATCCTGGCCGCCCGCAAGGCGGACCGCGACGACACGGTGGTCAAGGGCGCGCTGGCCGAGCTGCTGGCCGCCGCCCGGGACGGCGGCAACATGATCGAGCCGATGCTCCGCGCGGTGCGCGCCGAGGCCACCCTCGGTGAGATCTGCGGCGCGCTGCGCGACGAGTGGGGCGACTACACCGAGCCGGCCCGTTTCTGATCCTCCCCAGGATCCGCACGCCGTAGCGGCTTCAGCGGACCGCCGCGAGCCCGCCGAGCAGGAAGACGGAGAGCGCGGCGGCCCAGCGGCGGTCCACCGGCTCGCCGCTGACCAGGATGCGGTGCACCACCGCGCCGGCGATCACGTCGAAGATCAGGTCCACCTGGGCGGCGGCGTCCGCGCCGTCGTCCGGCGGGAGTTCGCCGCGGCGCTGCGCGCGGTGCCGGCCGAGCACGACGAGCCGTTTCTGCCGGTCCACGATGGCGGTGCGCACCCGGCCGCGCAGCCCGTCGTCGTGGACCGCCTCGGCGATCACCGCCATCAGCGCGGTCTTGGTCTCCGGCCGCTCCAGCAGCGCCGCGAACTGCAGCACGACGTCCTGTATGTCCTCGGCCAGCGTGCCGTGGTCGGGCAGCCGCAGCTCGTCGAAGAGCGCGGCGAGCGCGTCCACCACGAGTTCGTTCTTGTTCGCCCAGCGGCGGTAGAGCGTGGTCTTGGCGACCCCGGCGCGGGCCGCCACGTCGGCCATCGTCAGGCCGCCCCAGCCCAGCTCGACCAATCCGGCGCGCGTCGCGGCCAGGATCGCCGTGTCGGCTTCCGGGCTGCGGGGGCGTCCAGTTCTTGCCATTGACGGGACCCTACTCCCTAGTAGCAAGTGATCCAGATCACGCTGCCGGTCCGGTGGAGAAATGGTGATCGTTCCCGCCGGGCGGCCGAACGCAAGTTACGCTACGGGTCGTAGCGTAAAGCGATGACCACTCGTCGATCCGCACGGATCCGTCGCGCCGGTGGGGACCGGCGCGACAAAGAGGGGCTGTTCACGCTTGTCCCGGCGAGGGGGGAGGATTGACCCATGCAGCCACGGAACATGTCCATGAGCGGAGTGGTCGACCTCGCCGCGCTGAAGGCGGCCGGTGAGGCCAAGCAGAAGGCGGAGCAGGCCCGCCGGGAGCAGGCGGCCCGCGGGGAGAGCGGCGGTGTCGCCCCCTCCCAGCTGGTCATCGACGTCACGGAGGAGACCTTCGAGAGCGAGGTGCTCCAGCGCTCCTCCGAGGTCCCGGTCGTGATCGACTTCTGGGCCGAGTGGTGCGAGCCGTGCAAGCAGCTCAGCCCGGTCCTGGAGCGGCTGGCGCTGGAGTACGCCGGTCGCATCCTGCTGGCCAAGGTCGACGTCGACGCCAACCAGCTCCTCTTCCAGCAGTTCGGCGTCCAGGGCATCCCCGCGGTCTTCGCGGTGATCGCCGGCCAGGCGATGGCGCTCTTCCAGGGTGCCGCGCCCGAGAGCCAGGTCCGCGAGGTCTTCGACCAGCTCGTCGCGGTCTCCGAGCAGCGCTTCGGCATCACCGGCCTGAGCGTCGACGCCGAGGCCGCGGAGGGAGCCGGTGAGCCCGCAGAGGCTCCCGAGCCGCCGATCGACCCGATGCTCGCCGCCGGCCACGAGGCGCTGGACCGCGGCGACTTCGCCGGCGCCGTCCAGGCGTACAAGAACGTGCTGTCCGACCGGCCGGCCGACGCCGAGGCCAAGATCGCCCTCGCCCAGGCGGAACTGCTGGGCCGCGTGCAGGAACTGGACCCGCAGGCGGTGCGGGAGGCCGCGGCGGGCGATCCGGCCGACGTGGACGCGCAGATCGCCGCCGCCGACCTGGACCTGGTCGGCGGTCACGTGGAGGACGCCTTCGGGCGGTTGGTGGAGACGGTGCGCCGCACCGCGGGCGAGGAGCGGGACCGGGTCCGGCTGCGGCTGCTCGCGTTGTTCGAGGTGGTCGGTTCGGACGATCCGCGGGTGAGTTCGGCGCGCGGCGCGTTGGCCAGGGTGCTGTTTTGAGCCAACTTCGGGCCAACTTCGAGCGGTGCGCTGCGCCTTCGGACGACCACCCGGGGTGAGCGTCGGCGCGGGTTTCGCCGGTGGGGCGGTCGCCTTTATGGAATCGTGATGATTGGCGGCCGCCGTTACCCGGAGTAAGTCCGGCCTGTTCCGCTGTCCCGTTATGTCAAATGATGACGGGTTCTTATGACCGCCTGACGGGCACTCTGCGTATCTCCCCTAGACTGCTGGCCCGCGCGGTGGTTATCCGTCCGTTACTGACTAGTAACGAGCCCTCTTGTGCCCCGGCTGGGAATGGACCACGATCGGCCAAGCTCGGTCCATTCGCATCGTCCGGCAATCCAGTCGGCGCCATGGCGGAAGGGTCCCCACCGGGCGGGGGTGCGCGACAACCGTCGCCACCCTTGGACAGGGGGGTACTTGCCTCACCAGGGCAGGGCCTGTCCAGCAGGTTGCGCGAGAGCGTGGCCAGTGGTTGTCGCTCGGGGGTGATCGCCGATTCTTCGGACACTGCCGTTCGCCACTGTGCGGCGGGCCTCCGACGGAGCGGCGCTCCCCTTCCCGAGGACGTAGCACTTCTCCCATCCCGGTCAGGGTCCGGTGGATCCAGGCGGAGATGTACGTCCGAGAAGGAGGAAAGTCAGTCATGGAGTCACAACAGACTCGTGGCGGAACCAGATGGAAGCGGTTCGCTGTCGTCATGGTGCCCAGCGTCGCGGCGACTGCCGCGATCGGTGTGGCGCTGGCGCAGGGCGCACTCGCGGCGTCCTTCAGCGTTTCCGGCCAGGAGTTCAAGGTCAGTGCCCAGAAGCTGGTGGGCACCGGGTTCTTGCAGTACGGGGCTGTCGACACCCAGCACGGCGGGAAGAACATCCCGGTCGCGGTCTCCGCATTCAAGAGCGCGTCGATCTCCGGGCTCTGCCAGTCCGTCGTCATTCCGAACATCCCGATGGTCGGCGATGTGACGATGCGGCTGACGGCCGGTAACGGCAGCACCCCGGTCGAGGCGAAGAACCTCTACATCGACCTCGACAATCTGAACGCCGACGCGACGTTCAACAACATCAACATCGGTGTCGCCGCCGGGGACAGCACCAAGGGTCCCGGCATGAAGGGCGGCGGCGAGAAGGCCGACCCGGGCTCGTTCGCCCAGGAAGCCGACAGCGCGACGCTGACCGGCGTCCAGCAGACGGCTTGGGCCACGAGTGCGGGCACCTTCAAGCTCAGTGGTCTGTCCATGCACGTCAGCACGGGCGACCACGAGTGCTTCTGATGCACCCGTTGTAGAAGGGCCGAGTGGGGGACGGTTCGCCGTCCCTCACCCGACCTGTCAAACGAACCACCGATCGCCGGTCGCAGGGAGCTGTTTTTTCTATGAGCGCCGAGTCCCAAGGGATGCGTGACCGATTCGGCAGTTGGCGGGTGTCCTTCCGGACGTGGCGCGGACAGCGTCCGTTCTGGGCGGGCCTGCTGACCTTGCTGGGCGGGCTGCCGATCATGTATTTCCCCTACGCCCACCTCACCCTCGGTCAGTTGACCGTGCGGATGGCCACCGAGACGGGCTCCGGCTCGTTGATCATCGGCGTGCTGCTGGTGGTACTGGGCTGCACCATGTGGTTCCAGTCCACCGCGCGGGTCTTCGCGGGAGTCGCCGCGATCCTGCTCGCCCTGGTGTCGCTGGTGGTCTCCAACTTCGGCGGCTTCGTGGTCGGTTTCCTGCTGGCGCTCATCGGAGGGGGCATGGCCCTCTCCTGGTCGCCGGGCCGCTCGGCGAACTCGGTCCCGATGGTGTCCGCGGAACCTGCAGTCGCGGGGATCGGCGGGGACGACGAGTCAATGAATGGGAGGCACAGTGCCGGGTGACGAGGCTCAGCCCGAGATCCAGGGCGGCACGCCTCAGCTGAGAACCGGGCCGCGGCACGCGGCGCCACGCAAGTCACTGCTCACCCGCGTCCACGTGCCGGCCGGCAAGGCGATAGCCCTCGCCGCGATGCCGACCGCGGTGCTGATGGGCATGGGGCTCACCCCGCGGCTCGCGCAGGCGGCCGAACCGAAGAGCCCCTTCACCGGTGACCACTGTGTCAGCCAGACCGACACTCCGTCGCCGAGCGCGTCGTCGTCGGCCAAGCCCTCGACGAGTCCGTCTCCTTCGGCGAGCGCGGACGCGAAGAAGAAGGGGACGTCCCACAAGACGAGCGGTTCCGGCGGCACGGGCTCCAAGAAGTCCGCCTCGCCGTCGCCGTCCTCGAAGCCGTCCGCCAAGCCCACCGACCCGACCGGGCTCGGCGGGGTACTCGGCGGCCTGCTGGGCGATCTGACCGGCTCGGGCTCCAGCAGCACGCCCAAGCCGTCCGCGTCGCCCACCCCGAGCGCCACGCCGAAGGCGAGCCACTCGTCCTCGGCCGACAGCGGCCTGGGCGGCACGCTCACCAAGACGGTGGGCGGGCTGACCAAGACCGTCACGGGCGTGACGAAGGGCGTGCAGAAGACGGTGGGGTCCGTGGCGAACCCGTCGCCCTCGGTGTCGCCGGGCCAGGGCTACCCCTGCCCGACGTACAACGCCAAGGCGCTGGCGGCCGCCGGGCTGGAGCAGACCTCCTCGCTCCTGCCCGACCAGCCGTGGGTACTCAAGAGCGACAAGCTCACCCTCACCGGGCTGAAGTACGACGGCATCGTCAAGGTGGAGACGGAGAACGGCAGCATCAAGAACGTGCTGAAGTTCACCGCCACCGGCGTGGACATCGTGAACCTGCACCAGATCGTCCAGGGCCCCGACGGCACCGAACAGCACGTTCAGGCCGCCCCGGGCAGCACCTCGACGATCCGCAACGGCACGGTGACGCTCTACACCCAGGAGCTGAAGGGCAACCTTCTCGGTCTCATCCCGATCGACTTCACGCCCGACAGCCCGCCTCCGCTGACCATCCCGAAGGTGTTCTTCACCGACGTGACGGTCACCCAGGCGGGGCAGTTCGGCGGCACGCTCCACATTCCGGGGCTGCACGGCTACGCCACTGGCTGAACCACCGCGCGCAACCGTGGGCGCCCCCGTCCGTGTCGGACGGGGGCGCCCATCGTTGTATCCGTAGATGATGTACGCACATGACCGCCGTATCACGATTGTCGTGATCGGCTACAACGACGCGGCCCACGTCGCCGACGCGGTCCGCTCCGCGCTGGCGCAGGGCGAGGCGGTCGCCGAGGTCATCGCGGTCGACGACGCCTCGCAGGACGACAGCCCGGCCGTCCTGGCGGCGCTCGCGGCCGGCGAGCCGCGGCTGCGCGTGCTGCGCCGCGCGCACAACAGCGGCGGCTGCGGCACCCCGCGCAACGACGGGATCGCGGCGGCCCGCTCGCCGTACCTGATGTTCCTCGACAGCGACGACGTGCTGCCGCCCGGCGCGGCGGACGCGCTGCTCGCCGCGGCGGCCGGCGGCGACGCCGACGTGGCCGCCGGCCGGTGCGTGCGCCGCGAGCTGCCCGAGGGGCGCGACACGCCGTGGCGCCCCGAGCTGTACCGCACCGCCCGCACGGTGGCCCGGCCCGCCGACGAACCCCGGCTGGCCGACGACACGCTGTGCGTCAACAAGCTCTACCGCACCGCCTTCCTGCGCGAGCACGCCATCGCCTTCCCCGACGGGCGGTTCGTCTACGAGGACTTCGTCTTCACCGCCCGGGTGCTGGCCGCGGCGCCGCGCGTCGCGCTGGTCGCCGAACCGGTCTACGTCTGGCAGGTGCGGCGGACCGCCGAGCGGCTGTCGATCTCCCTGGACCGCCGGGGCGTCGACAACTGGCACGCCCGGATCGAGGCGCACCGCCGGGCCGCCGCCGTGCACGCCGAGGCCGGCGACAAGGTCCTGCTGCGCGCCGCCCGCGCCAGCTTCCTGGACCGCTCGGTGCGGATGTACGCCAGGGAGTTGGGCTCGCGCGGCCCGGAGTACCGGGCGGCGTGGTGGAGTTCGGCCCGCGCGTACCTGGCCGGCTTCGACGAGGCCGACCTGGCCGCCGCCCCGCCGGCCGCCCGGGTCGTCGCGCGGGTGCTGCTCGCCGCGCCGCTGCCGCGCGACCTGCCCCGGATCGCCGCGCTCGCCGCCCGGCCGCCCCGGCTGCTGCCCCCGTACGCCGCGGCGGCGGTGTGGAGCGAGGACCTGCCGCAGGTCCCGCTGGAGGAGCTGGCCGAGGGGAGCGAACCGCCGGTCGCGGTCTTCGCGTCGCTGGAGGCCGGCGGGCTTCGCGCCCGGCTGCGGCTGCGGGTGCACGACCTGTACGGCCGGCTGTCCGCCGCCGGTCCGCACACCGTCGAGGTGGAGGTCCGCGACCGGATCGGCGCCGCCGTGCTGCAGCAGCGCACCGCCGCGCTGACCGCCGACCCGGACGGCGCCGCCTGGAGCGCGGCCACCGTGCTGGAGCTGTCCGAGCTGGTCGAGGGCCCGCTCGCCACCCGGGATCTGCGGGTCGTCGTGCACTGCGCCGACGGCAGCCGGTTCGCCGCCGTGCCGCAGGCCGCCCGCCGCTGCCTGCGCCGCACCGTGGTGCCCACCGTGCGCGGCGGGGTGCTGCTGGTGCGGCCGTACGCCACCGCGGACGGCGCGCTCGCGGTGCGGATCGCCCCCGCGCTGCGCGGCGCGCTGTCCGTGGTGCGCCGCCGGCTGGGCCGCTGAAGGCGGAGGTCCGCCGCCGCACGGGGCGTCACGGCACGCCCGGGCCCGGCAGTTCGCGTAGGGTGGGATCAACCGATGTGCCCGCAATCATCATGGTTCCGGTCACCACGACACACACGTCCATCAGGAACAGTCACTTCATGACAGCGTCCACCAGGTCCACCAGGTTCAGCGTCATCGTCTCCGCCCTCGACGCGCAGGGCCACCTCAGGGAGTGTCTGGAAGGCGGCCTCGGCGGCTCACGGCGGCAGCCGGCCGACGTCGAGATCATCTGCGTCGACAACGATTCGCCCGAGGGCACCCGCGCCATCATGGCGGAGTACGAGAAGCGCGATCCGCGGGTGCACGTCGTCCGGCTGCCCGAACGCCTGCCGCTCGGCCGGGCCCGGGACGCCGCCGCCCGCCGGGCCACCGGCGACTATCTGCTGTTCCTCGAAGGCCGCGATGTGCTGGTGCCCGGCGCGTTCGCCGCGCTGACCCAGCGCGTCAACGAGACCGACCGCCCGGACCTGGTGCTCTTCGACCACCTGCGCACCCACTGGCGCACCGCCCCGGTCGGCAGCGGCGACGCGCGGCTGTTCGCCCTGCCGGGCCGCGCGGTCTTCACCACCTTCCTGCACCCCGAGATCCTCAACACCACCGCCACCCTCGCCAACCGCGCGGTGCGCGCCGACTTCTACGCCGCGCACCGCGAGCTGTTCGCCGTCCAGGAGTACGACGAGGTGGTGCCGGCCACCGGCAGCCTGCTGGCCGCCGAGCGGATCGCCGTGCTCGACGACGTGGTGCTGCGCCGCACCGAGCCGGAGTCGGTGCTGCCCGAGGAGGGGCAGTTCGCGCTCTTCGACCACTTCGAGGCGCTGTGGGAGCTGATCGAGCGGGGCCGGGTCCGCTCCGAGCAGCGGGTCGCCGTCTTCAACGCCATGGTCCGCCGCTACCTCAAGGTGCTCACCGTCCCCGGGCTGACCGACCGGGAGCAGGCCGAGTTCTTCCGGCTCGCCTGCCGGCACTTCACCCGCTACAAGCCGGCCGGCTACCAGCGCCCGGCCAACCTCAACGGCGTGCGGCACGCCATGCTGGAGCGCGGCTCCTACGCCGGCTACCGGGCCCTGCAGTCCGCCAACCGCAAGCGCCGCACGGTGCGTTCGCTGGCGGTCAAGGCCAAGCGCAGAGCCGCCCAGGCGGTCCGGGACGGCGCCTACCGCGAGCAGCTGCGCCATCCGGTCGAGCCGGACCTCGCGGTCTTCTCCGCCTACTGGGACCGCGGGATCGCCTGCAGCCCCGGCGCGATCTCCGCCCGGCTGGCCGAACTCGCGCCCGACATCCGCCAGGTGTGGGTGGTCCGGCGCGGCGACGTGCCGCTGGTGCCGCCCGGCGTGGACCTGGTGGTGCCCGGATCGCGCCGCTACTGGAGCGTGATGGCCCGCGCCAAGTACTTTGTCAACAACGTCAACTTCCCCGACGCGCTGGTCAAGCGGCCCGGCCAGGTGCACCTGCAGACCCACCACGGCACCCCGCTCAAGCGGATGGGCATCGACCAGATCCCCTACCCGGCCACCTCGCGCGGCGTCGACTACGACGCCCTGCTGGAACGGTGCGCCCGCTGGGACTACAGCGTCTCCGCCAACCGGCACTCCACCGAGGTCTGGGAGCGCGCCTACCCGGTGCCGTTCACCTCGCTCGACTACGGCTACCCGCGCAACGACGTCTACTACACGGCGACCGCCCGCGACGTGCTGCGGGTGCGCGAGCGGCTCGGCATCCGGCCCGGCCGCAAGGCCCTGCTCTACGCGCCCACCCACCGCGACTACGAGGCCGCCTGGACGCCGCGGCTGGACCTGGAGCGGCTGGCGCGCACCCTCGGCGAGGAGTACGTGGTGCTGGTGCGCGGCCACTACTTCTACGACCGCGGCCTGTCCCCGCTGGAGGAACTGCACCGCCGCGGTGTGATCATCGACGTCTCGCAGTACGACTCCGTCGAGGAGTTGGGCCTGGCCTGCGACGCGCTGATCACCGACTACTCCTCGGTGATGTTCGACTACGCCAACCTCGACCGCCCGATCGTGCTGTTCGCCGACGACTGGGAGACCTACGCGGTCACCCGGGGCGTCTACTTCGACCTGACCGAGCACAGTCCGGGCGCGGTGGCCACCAGCCAGGACGAGGTGGAGTCCCTCTTCCTGACCGGCGCCTGGTGCGACGAGCGCTCCGCCGCCCGGCGGGCCGCGTTCCGCCGCCGGTTCTGCGACTTCGACGACGGCCACGCCGCCGAGCGGGTCGTGCGGCACGTCTTCCTCGGCCAGCGGGGCGTGCCCGCCGTGGTGCCCGTCGAGCGGCGCACCCCGGCGCCCACCCCGCGGGCCGCCGAGCGGGCCGTCCGGCCGGACGACGCGCCGGCCCCCGGCCCCCTGCCCGTATGACGCCCCCTGGAGGACCCATGCCCACGGCGGCCCCCGACGTCACCGTCATCGTGATCGTCTACAACGACGCCGAACGGCTGCCGCGCGCCGTCGAGTCGGTGCGCCGGCAGAGCCTGCGCGACATCGAGATCATCGTCAGCGACGACCACTCCACCGACGAGACCCCTCAGGTCGCACGGGAGTTGGCCGCCCGCGACGAGCGGATCGTCTACCACCGGCTGCCCCGCAACTCCGGCGGCTGCTCCGCCCCGCGCAACGCGGCCATCGAGCTGGCCCGCGCGCCGTTCCTGATGTTCCTCGACAGCGACGACGAACTGCCCGAGCACGCCTGCGAGACGCTGCTGGCGACGCTGCGCGCCGATCCGGCCCTGGACTTCGCGGCCGGCGCGGTGGAGCGGGTGCGCAGCGACACCGGGGCGGTCTCCGCCTGGTTCCCGCACCTGTTCGCCTACGGCCGCACCGTGCGCGGCATCCGGGACGAGCCCGGCATGCTCTTCGAGCACCTGTCGACCAACAAGATGTACCGGCGCTCCTTCGTCGACCGGCACGGCCTGCGCTTCCCGCTCGGCATCCACTACGAGGACCAGCTCTTCTCCGCGCAGGCGTACTGCCTGGCCGAGGCGTTCGCGGTGGTCACCGAGCCGGTCTACCGGTACTACTTCTCGCCCTACGAGGCCGAAGAGGCCGCCACCATCTCCAACCAGCGCCACCGCATCGAGAACGTCCGCGACCGGGTCGGGGTCGCCCGGCTCGTCGACGCCTTCCTCGACGAGCACGGCCTGGCCGACGTCAAGCCGGACAAGGACTACAAGTTCCTCAAGCACGACCTGCGCCTCTACCTCGGCGACCTGCCCTACCGCACCGCCGAGTGGATCAAGCAGTTCGCCGAGGAGACCACCCCCTACCTGGCCGGCCTGGCCCCCGAGGCGTTCCGGCGGCTGCCGCGCGACCAGCGGGTGGTGATCCGGCTGGTGCGCGACGGACGCTACGAGGAGGCCCAGCTCGCCGCCCGCGGCATGGGCCGCGAGGTCGCGCCGCGCGAGGTGACCGGCGACGCCGACGGCCGGGTCTACTGGGGGCCCTACGCACCCGCCGACCCCGAAGCGGCCGACGACCTGGAGGTCACCGATCTGGGCCTGCGCACCCGCCCGTTCCGCAGCGCGCTGCTGCGCCACGAGGTCACCCGCATCGCGCCGGCCCCCGGCTCGCGGGTCACGATGGCGGTGCGCACCTACGACCCCGGCAACCAGCTGCCGATGGGACCGGTGGTCGCCACCGTCCATCTCGCGCCCGGCAAGCGGCGGTTGAGCACCTCCTTCCGGCTGGACCCGGTGCGGCCCGGGGTGTTCGAGGGCACGGTGACCCTCGACCTGTCCGCGGTGCCGCTGCCGCCGCACGGCTTCTCCGGCGTGCGGCACCCGGTGCTCGCGCTCACCCAGCACCGCCAGCACAACACCGGACTGCTCCTCGCACCGCTGTTCTTCCCCCGGCTGGCCAAGCCGATCGGCTACCACCACGGCACCGCGGAACACCTCGTCGCCGTCGAGCCGGAGGGTCACGGCGCGGGCCGCGTGCAGGTGGTCTGGGAGCGGTCCGGGCTGCTGGCCAGGGCCGAGCCGCACCTGCCCGCGCTGCGCCGGATCGCCGGCCCGGGGCTGCGGCGGGCCCGGGGCCTGGTACGCGGTCTGGCCCGCTGACCGGGCGGGGCTCGGTCGGCGGGCCAGACGGGTGGAGCGGGTTCAGCGGGTGGAGACCACCCGCAGCAGCACCTCGTGGCTGCCGCCGGTCGCCACCTGGCGAACCGCCGGGTCGGTGACCGGCAGGCCGCCGCTCGCGCCGCGCGGCTGGATGACCCACCGCACGTGGTACGCGCGCAGCAGCGCCAGCCGTTCGGACCGCGAGGTGCCCGGCGCGAAGTAGCGCGTGGTGGCCCGCTGCCGGGCGGCCTGGTCGGGCAGGAAGAAGTCCGGATAGCCGGAGGCCACCGTGTACCCGCCGTACGCAGGCGCCTGGTGCAGCGGCGCGTAGTCGTCCGTCATGATCACGTCGCCGTACCGCACGTGCGACGTGATCCAGGAGTAGTCCGACCAGAGCCGCTGCGTCGGGGCGTGCCGCAGCGGTGAGGGGATCGCGGTCGGCCGCACCACGTAGCTCAACGCGCCGGCCTGCGCCCAGCAGCCCACCAGCAGCCCCACCGCGGTCAGCGGCGCGAGCACCCGGCGCACCAGCGGCCGGCCGCCGTCGGCCACTTCGACGGCGAGCGCGATCTGCGCGGAGAAGAACACCGCGGGAAGCACCCGGCCGAGCGCGTAGTGCCCGGTGACCCCGCCGAGCGCGTAGACCGCGGCGCCGAAGACGAACATCCACACCAGCGGATCGCGCCGGTCGCGCCGCCAGCGCACCGCCAGCGCGGCCACCCCGAGCACCAGCAGCCCGAACCGCGGCACCAGGTGGGCGTAGAGCGGCCGGTGCACCGCGTCCAGCCCGCCGACGCCGAGCAGCCCCAGGAAGGAGTAGTACGGCCAGGCCAGCAGGATCGCCAGCGCCAGCGCGCACCCGGCGCCGAGCCGCAGCAGCACCCGCGAGGACGGCCACGGCCGGGCCCCGACCACGATGGCCAGCAGCCCGATGGAGGTGACCACCCCGGTGAACTGGTGGCTCAGCAGCACCACCGCGAGCAGCACGCCGAGCAGCAGGTAGCCGGGCAGCCGCCAGTCGCGGGCGAGCGCGTCGCGCAGCAGCGCCCACAGGTGGAAGGCGGCGCCCATGGCGAAGGTGCTCGGGTAGGCCAGGCACAGCGCCAGCGAGGTCAGGCCGGGGAAGCCGCTCCAGGTGAACAGCTCCCAGCCGTACAGCAGCGTGACGGTCAGCACGGCCAGCGGCACGGCGGCCGGCCGGGTGCTGAAGGTGCGCACGAACCGCCGGATCCCGGTGACCAGCAGCAGCAGGTCGAGCGCGGCGGCCACGTGCAGCACCCCGAAGGTGCTCAGCCCGGTGAGCCGGCCGAACAGCGCCAGCGCCACCATCCACGGCGAGTAGTACGGGCTGGCCACGTTCGCGTCGACCAGCGGATCGCCCGGATCGGTCAGGTCGTGCCGCAGCCGCTCCAGCGTCGCGGCGTGGATGCCGAGATCGCCGGCCCACGGCAGCCGCACCGCCATCAGCGCCAGTAGCACGACGCACAGCAGCGCGCCGGTCCACGCCGTGCGGTGTGCCAGCCCGGCCCGCCGCCAGCGCCGCCAGGTGCGGCGTGCCCGGTCGGCCGGGCCGGCCGGCGGGCGCTCCGCGGCGGACACCGGCTCCACGGGCTCCGCCTCAGTGACGGCGGGCACGCGCGGAGTCCAGTCGAAGCCGCCAGGGCAGGACCGCGGACTCCAACTGGACTCCTATGGTCATCTTCGAGACGCCGACCTGCCGCTCCTCGAAGTGGATCGGCACCTCCACGCCGGTGTAACCGGCGCGCACCGCCTGGTACTTCAGCTCCACCTGGAAGCTGTAGCCGTTGCTGCGGACCATCTCGCCGAGCCGCATCGCGGTCACGGTGTCGGCCCGCCACATCGCGAAGCCCGCGGTCACGTCGCGCAGTCCGGTGCGCAGCACGGCGCTGACGTAGGCGTTGGCCCAGCGCGACAGCAGCCTGCGGTGCAGCCCCCACTCCTCGGCGAGCCGGCCGCCGGAGACGTAGCGGCTGCCGACCACGAACCCGGCGCCGGTGGACAGCGCGGTGCCGAGCAGCTGCGGCACGTACTCCACCGGGTGGCTGCCGTCGGCGTCCATCTGCAGCACGTAGCGCGCGCCGTCGGCCACCGCGCGGTCCATGCCGGCCGCGTAGGCGCGGCCCAGGCCGTCCTTGGCGGTGCGGTGCAGCACCGAGACCCGGGTGGTGCCCGGCTCGTTGTAGCGGACGGCCAACTCCTCGGCGACGTCGCCGGTGCCGTCCGGGCTGTTGTCGTCGACCACCAGCAGCCGCAGCCCCGGCAGTTCGAGGCCCATCAGGGCCTCGGCCATCATCGGCAGGTTCTCCGCCTCGTTGTACGTGGGCATCACCACGGTCAACGGCACGGCGCCCCACTGCGGTGGCAGCCGGACCGGGGCGCGCTGCGTCACGGCGGCGGACTCGGTGGGGCCTTCGGTGGTCGTCACACTCATCAGGGTCTTCTCTGTCGGTCGGTCGATGGGGCGGTCAGCAGTTGGAGGAGAAGCGGATCGCGGCGTCCGGGATGGCCGCCTCGCACCAGACCCGGGCGCCGCCCAGCAGTTCGTTGTCCGCGCCGACGTCGGCGCGGTCGCCGATCACCGCGCCGTCCAGCCGGGTGTGCGCGCCGACCCGGGCGTCCCGGCCGACCAGGCTGCGGCGCACCTGGGCGCCCGCCTCGATCCGGGCGCCGTCCAGCACCACCGAGCCGTCGACGACGGCGTCCCGGGCGATCCGGGCGCCGGCCCCGACCACGGTACCGCCGGCCAGCTTGGCGCCCTCGGCCACCTGGGCGCCGGGCAGCACCAGGTACTCGCCGGCCCGGCCGGGCAGCGCGGGGGAGGAGACGATGCCGCGCACCAGGTCGGCGGAGGCCTGGATGAGCGCGGCCGGGCGGCCGAGGTCGAGCCAGTAGGTCTGGTCGACGACGCCGTGCAGCGGCTCGCCGGCGGCGAGCAGTCCGGGGAAGGTCTCCCGTTCCACCGAGACCGGGCGGTCCGGCGCGATGGTGTCGATGACCGAGCGCCGGAAGACGTAGCACCCGGCGTTGACCTGGTCGGTGACGATCTCCTCCGGCCGCTCCGGCTTCTCGGTGAACGCCAGCACCCGGCCGTCGGCGTCGGTGGGCACCAGGCCGAAGGCGCTGGGGTCCTCGACCCGGGTCAGGTGCAGGGTGACCGCGGCGCCGGCCGCGCGGTGGCCGTCGACCAGGGCGGCGATGTCCAGGCCGGTCAGGATGTCGCCGTTGAATACCAGCACCGGCTCGTCGGGACCGCAGGTCAGCGCCCGGGCGGCGTTGCGGATCGCGCCGCCGGTGCCGAGCGGTTCGGTCTCGTGGATGTAGGTCAGCCTCAGGCCCAGTTCGGTGCCGTCCCCGAAGTACGGCTCGAACACCTCGGCGAGGTAGGAGGTGGCGAGCACCACATGGGTGACGCCGGCGGCCCGCGCCCGGGTGAGCTGGTGGGCGATGAAGGGCACTCCCGCGGTCGGGACCATCGGCTTCGGGGTGTGTTCCGTGACCGGGCGCAGACGGGAACCCTTCCCGCCGACCAGGAGGATCGCTTCCACTGACAGTTACCTCGATTGCGGAGACTGAGAAAACGGGTAAATCAGATACTACCGTGATCAATTACCCGTCAGGGCGACCACTTGAAAAGCAGGAGCAGCCCCACCGCGTACCAGCCGGCGAAGACGGCTCCCGACGCGTACAACGCGCCCTGCACCACCCGGGGAAGCCGGGAGACCGGCCGGGCCAGCAGGATCAGCATCAGCGGCAGGAACGGCAGCATGAACCGCGGCTTGGACAGCGGGGAGCCCGGCGTACCGACCATCAACTCCCAGGCCCCGGCGAGCGCCACCACCATCGGCCACGGCATCTTGCGGTCCAGCGCCAGCGCCAGCACCCCGCAGGCGACCAGCAGGATCAGTATCAGCACCGCGCCGTAGCGGATGTCGGCGTGCCGCCGGTAGAGGGCCACCAGCTTCAGGAAGTGCGCCGTGCCGTAGCCGAAGTCGAAGGTCTGGCCCCACGCCTTCTCCGCCTCGAACCAGCCGTCGAGCTGGCCCACCTGGGCGCCCAGGTAGAGCCAGCTGAAGACCAGGCCGGTCGGCGCCAGCAGCAGCCCGACCCACGGCCGCCAGCCGTCCCGGCCGCGCAGCGCCGCCCAGCCCCCGCTGATCAGCAGCACGCCGACCAGCACCGAGGCGGTGGGCCGGATCGCGCCGGCCACCGCGGTCAGCGCGCCGGCCGCCACCCAGCGCCGGGCGATCACCGCGGTCAGCGCCCACACCAGGGCGGCGCTGAAGCACGCCTCGGAGTACGGCACCCACAGGGCGAACGCGTAGGGCGAGCACGCCCACAGCCCCACGCAGGCGTACCCCACCCGGCGGCTGGAGAGCGAGGAGACCAGGGTGTGCACGCCGGCCGCCGCGACCGCCGCCGCGCTCCACGACAGCACCACCGCGGCGAAGGTGAACGACAGGCCGGTCAGGTGCAGGGTCCACACCAGTGCCGGCACCAGCGGGAAGAAGGCGAGCGTGGACCACTGCGGCTTGCCGTTGGCCAGAAAGGTGAAGTGGTGCGGGTAGCCGTACTGCGCGACGTGCAGGTAGTGCGCGCTGTCCCAGCGGCGCAGCACGTGGCCGGGCGCGTAGCCGAGCCGCTGCGAGAGCACCAGCAGGACGGTGAACCCGATCAGGGCCACCGCCGTGTAGACGCCGGCCGCGATCAGCGCCTCGCGCCGGTCGAAGCGCACGCGCACCGGCTCGCGCCGGAGCAGTTCGGCGCAGCGCTCCCGCAGCCGGACCGCGCCGTCGGACTCCGCCGCGTCGGGGGCGCTGCGCGAGTCGGGCCGGGCAGTGTTGATCATCGAGGAAACTCCGAGCGTGGATCGAAGCGTGCGTGGACGCCACGGTGGCGTCAGTGCGGCACCACTTAAGAGAGCAAAGCACGCCCGAGGGTTCACTGCTCATGTGAAGACAACCCGGAGGAATGGTTACGAAATGGGAAACGGCGGTGTGCCGCCCTCCCCGTCGGGGAAGTGGCGGCACACCGCCGCGGGTGGTCTCGCGGGGTGCCGTCAGTCGGTGTGGCCGCCGCCCAGGTGGTGGACCCGGACCAGGTTCGTGGTCCCGGGCACGCCGGGCGGGGAGCCGGCCGTGATGATCACGGTGTCCCCCCGACCATAGTCGCTGAGCTTCAGCATCTCGGTGTCGACCAGGTCCACCATCGCATCCGTGTGGTCCACGTGCTCCACCAGGTGGGTCTGCACGCCCCAGGTCAGCGCGAGCTGGTTGCGGGTGGCGGCGTCGGTGGTGAACGCCAGCACCGGCACCGGCACCCGGTAGCGGGCCAGCCGCCGCGCGGTGTCGCCGGACTTGGTGAAGGCCACCAGCGTCTTGGCGTCCAGGAAGTCCGCGAGCTCGGCCGCCGCGCGGGCCACCGCGCCGCCCTGGGTGCGCGGCTTCTTGCCCGGCGCCAGCGGTGCCAGGCCCCGCTTGAGCAGCTCCTCCTCGGCGGCGGCCACGATGCGCGACATCGTCTTGACCGTCTCGATCGGGTACTTGCCGACCGACGACTCGGCGGACAGCATCACCGCGTCGGCGCCGTCCAGCACCGCGTTGGCCACGTCGGACGCCTCGGCGCGGGTCGGGCGCGAGGAGTGGATCATCGACTCCATCATCTGGGTGGCCACGATGACCGGCTTGGCGTTGCGGCGGCACAGCTCGACCAGCTGCTTCTGCACCACCGGGACCTTCTCCAGCGGGTACTCCACCGCCAGGTCGCCGCGGGCCACCATCACCGCGTCGAAGGAGGCGACGACGGCCTCCATGTTCTCCACCGCCTGCGGCTTCTCCACCTTGGCGATGACCGGGACGCGGCGCCCCTCCTCGTCCATCACGCGGTGCACGTCGCGCACGTCGTCGGCGTCGCGCACGAAGGAGAGCGCGACCATGTCCACGCCCATCCGCAGCGCGAACCGCAGGTCGTCGATGTCCTTCTCGGACAGCGCGGGGACGTTGACCGCGGCGCCGGGCAGGTTGATGCCCTTGTGGTCGGAGATCACGCCGCCCTCGACGACCAGGCAGCGCACCCGCGAGCCCTCGACCGCGGTCACCTCCAGCGCCACGTTGCCGTCGTTGATCAGCACCGGGTCGCCGGCCTTGACGTCGCCCGGCAGGCCCTTGTAGGTGGTGCCGCAGATGTTGCGGTCGCCGGCCACGTCGTCGGTGGTGATGGTGAACTCGTCGCCGGACGCCAGCTCCACCGGGCCGTCGGCGAACGTCTCCAGCCGGATCTTGGGCCCCTGCAGGTCGGCGAGGACGCCGATGGCCTGCCCGGTCTCATCGGCGACCTTGCGCACCCGGTGGTAGCGCTCCTCGTGCTCGGCGTGGCTGCCGTGGCTGAAGTTGAACCGGGCCACGTTCATGCCCGCCTCGACCAGAGCCTTCAGCTGGTCGTAGGAGTCGACGGCGGGACCCAGGGTGCAGACAATTTTCGCTCGGCGCATGTGGACGATCCTATCGACTATTTGTTCCCGTCCGGAATTTACCGGAGGAATCCCTGCGAGCCCTTGGCGGGCCCGGCCCGTCGGGCCGTCATGAGCGGACCAGCGCGTAAGCCTGCCGCGCGATCTCCCGTTCCTCGTCGGTGGGGACGACCGCGACCGCGACCCGTGAGGTGCCGGTGGACACCAGCCGCGCCGAGCGGTCGACGACAGCATTGCGCACGGGGTCCAGTTCGATCCCGAGGGGGGCCAGCCCGCGCAGCGCGGCCTCCCGCACCACGGCGGAGTTCTCCCCGACCCCGGCGGTGAACGCGATGGCGTCCACCCGGCCGAGCACCGCGCAGTAGGCACCGACGTACTTGCGCAGCCGGTGGGTGTAGACGTCGAGCGCCAGGGCGGCGTCCGGATCGCCCGCCTCGACCCGGCGGGTGATCTCGCGCATGTCGTTGTCGCCGCACAGCCCCAGCAGCCCGCCGCGCCGGTTGAGCAGCTCGTCGACCCCGTCCGGCGACAGGCCGGCCACCCGCTGCAGGTGCAGCACGACCGCCGGGTCAAGGTCGCCGGAGCGGGTGCCCATCACCAGCCCCTCCAGCGGGGTCAGGCCCATGGAGGTCTCCACGCACACCCCGCCGCGCACCGCGGAGGCCGAGGCGCCGTTGCCCAGGTGCAGCACGATCACGTTCACCTCGGTCGGCTCCCTGCCCAGCACGGCGGCGGTGGCCCGCGAGACGTAGGCGTGCGAGGTGCCGTGGAAGCCGTAGCGCCGGATGCCGTGCGCGTCGGCGACCTCGCGGTCGATGGCGTAGCGGGCGGCGTGCTGCGGCAGCGTGGCGTGGAAGGCGGTGTCGAAGACCGCGACCTGCGGCAGGTCGGGGCGCAGTTCCCGCACCGCGGTGATGCCGGCCAGGTTGGCCGGGTTGTGCAGCGGGGCGAGCCGGGCCAGCGAGGCGATGCCGGCCACCACCTCGTCGGTGACCAGGGTCGGCTCGGTGAACAGCGTGCCGCCGTGCACCACCCGGTGCCCGACGGCGGCCAGTCCGGGCGAGCGCAGGCCGAGCCCGCGCTCGGCCAGGTCGGACGCGGCGGTGCGCAGCGCCGCGGCGTGGTCGGCGGGGCCGCCCGGCTCGCCGATCCGCTCGACCGCCCCGGTGGCCCTGCGGGAGCCGTCGGCCATGTCGAGCAGCTGGTACTTCAGCGACGAGGAGCCGGAGTTGAGCACCAGCACGTGGCCCGGGGCCGCCCGCGGCGCCGCCCCGGCCGGCCCGCCGGTCCGGTCGCTGTCGTCTTCCATGTCTCTATTCACCATCCCGGGTCTTAACGCGCGCTTTCCTGCGCCTGGATTGCGGTGATGGCGACGGTCGTGACGATGTCCGTCACCAGCGCGCCGCGCGACAGGTCGTTGACCGGTTTGCGCAGTCCCTGCATGACCGGGCCGACCGCGACCGCGCCGGCCGAGCGCTGCACCGCCTTGTAGGTGTTGTTGCCGGTGTTGAGGTCGGGGAAGACCAGCACGCTGGCCCGGCCGGCCACCGGGGAGCCCGGCATCTTGGCGGCGGCCACCGCCGGATCCACCGCCGCGTCGTACTGGATGGGCCCGTCCACCGGCAGGTCGGGCCGCAGCTCCCGGACGATCTCGGTCGCCCGGCGCACCTTGTCCACGTCGGCGCCGCTGCCCGAGGTGCCGGTGGAGTAGGAGAGCATCGCGATCCGCGGCTCCACCCCGAAGGCGGCGGCGGTGGCGGCCGACTGGATCGCGATGTCCGCCAGCTGGGCGGCGTCCGGGTCCGGGTTGACCGCGCAGTCGCCGTAGACCAGCACCCGGTCGGCCAGGCACATGAAGAAGACCGAGGAGACGATCTGCGCGCCCGGCGAGGTCTTGATGATCTCGAACGCGGGCCGGATGGTGGCCGCCGTGGAGTGCGCGGCGCCGGAGACCATCCCGTCGGCCAGGCCCTCCTGCACCATCAGGGTGCCGAAGTAGCTGACGTCGGCGACCACGTCGTGCGCCAGCTCCACCGTCATGCCCTTGTGGGCGCGCAGCGCGGCGTACCGCTCGGCGAACGTCTCGCGCAGCGGCGAGGTCTGCGGGTCGACGACGCGGACCACCGCGCCGCCGGCCGGCTGCTCGGCGCGCTCCGGTCCGAGCCCGACGCCGAGTTCCGCGGCGCGGCGGCGGACCGCCTCCTCGTCGCCGAGCAGGGTCAGGTCGCACACGTTGCGGCGCAGCAGCACCTCGGCGGCGCGCAGCACCCGCTCCTCGGCGCCCTCCGGCAGCACGACGTGGCGGCGGGCGGAGCGGGCGCGTTCGATGAGGTCGTGCTCGAACATCATCGGGGTGACCCGGGTGCCGCGGACCACCGAGAGCCGGGAGGTCAACTCGGCGGTGTCCACGTGCAGTTCGAACAGGCCGAGCGCGGTCTCCGCCTTGCGCGGGGTGGCCGCGGTCAACTTGCCCTCCAGCGTGAACAGTTCGGCCGCGGTGGGGAACGAGCCGCCGGGCACCGCCACGACCGCGGTGCCCGGGGCGAGCCGGGCGGCCAGCGCCATGATGTCCGGGCCGGGGCGCTCGTCCAGGGTGAGCAGCACGCCGGCGATCGGCGGCGACCCGGCGGAGTGCGCGGCCAGCGATCCGACGATCAGGTCGGCCCGGTCGCCCGGGGTGACCACCAGGCAGCCCGGGGTCAGCGCGGGCAGGAAGGCGGGCAGCATCGCGCCGCCGAAGACGAAGCCCAGCACGTTGCGGGCGAGCCCCGCCTCGTCGCCGAGCAGCACGTCCGCGCCGAGGGTGCGCACCACCTGGTCCACGGTCGGCGCGGACAGCGAGGGCTCCTCGGCGATCACGTAGGCCGGCACCGCGAGCCGGCCGGCCAGCCGGTCGCGGGCGCCGGCGGCGACCTCGGGCGCGACCCGGTTGGCGACCACCGCCAGCACGTCGCAGCCCTGCGCGGTGACGGCCCGCAGCGCGTTGCTCACCTCGGCGGCCACCGACTCGGCGTCCTGCCCGGTGCCGCCGACGACCGGTAGCAGCGAGGCGCCGAACTCGTTGGCCAACCGGGCGTTGAACGCCAGCTCGTCGGGCAGCTGCGTGTCGTGGAAGTCCGAGCCGAGGACCAGCACGACCCCGTACTCCCGGGCGACCGCGTGGAAGCGGTCCACCAGCCGGGAGACCAGTTCGTCGGTGCCGCGCTCGGCCTGCAGCCGGGCGGCCTGCGCGTAGCCGAGGCCGGCGACGCTCCGCGGGTCCTGGGAGAGCCGGTAGCGGGCGCGCAGCAGCTGGAAGAGGTGGTCGGGGCCGTCGTCGTGCATCAGCGGCCGGAAGATCCCGACCCGGTCCACCTGCCGGGTCAGCAGCTCCATCACTCCCAGCTCCACCACCTGCCGGCCGTCGCCCCGGCCGATGCCCGTGATGTACACGCTCCGCGCCACCCGTGCTCTCCGTCCCTGCTCGCCGCGCTGTCCCTCCCAAGCTCTCACAGCCCGTGACCTCGGGCCGCGAGCGGCGCGGGCGGTGACCGCGCGCGACGGGGCGCGCACGGTGCGGCTCGGCGGCGGGCGGAGCGGTCAGCCCTTCACGGCGCCGCCCAGCGCGAACCCGGCGCCCAGCCGGCGCGAGATGGCCGCGTACAGCACCACCACCGGTGCGGTGTAGAGCACGGAGAACGCCGCCAACTGCCCGTACGCCACGGTGCCGTAGGACCCGAAGAAGGTGTACAGGGTGACGGAGGCCGGGAGCTGGCCGGGGGAGATCAGCAGCATGAACGGGACGAAGAAGTTTCCCCACATCGCGACGAAGGTGAAGACGGTGACCACCGTGACGCCCGGCCCCATCAGCGGCAGGATCACCCGCCACAGGGTCTGCGCGCCGGACGCCCCGTCGGTCCACGCGGCCTCTTCCAGCACCGTCGGCACGCTGTCCATGAAGTTCTTCATCAGCCAGATGGCGAACGGCAGTTGGGTGGCGGCCAGGAAAAGCGAGGTGCCGGCCATCGAGTCGATCAGGTTCACCTGCACGAACAGCCCGTAGACCGGCACCATGATCGCGGTGATCGGCAGGCAGGTGGAGAACAGCACGGTCAGCAGGAACGGCCGGCTGAAGCGGGAGCGGTAGCGGGAGAGCGGATAGGCGGCGAGCGTGGCGGCCACCACCGTCAGCAGCGTCGCGCTGCCGCACAGGATCAGCGAGTTGAGCATCGGGGTGAAGGTGATCTGCGAGGTCAGCACCGCGCGGAAGTTGCCCAGGGTGAAGGCGTGCGGCCACGTCACGCGCAGCGAGGTGTCCCGGTTGACCGAGCCGAGCACCAGCCACAGCAGCGGCACCACGAAGGCGGCGAAGACCAGCAGCAGCGACGCGTCGGCCGCCGCCCTGGCCCGCAGCCGGCGGCCCCTCATATCTCGGTCCGCAGCAGTCGCAGGTAGAGCACCGAGAAGAAGGCGCCCACCACGAGCAGCAGCAGCGCCACCGCGGTGCCGTAGCCGATCAGGCTGTCCTGGAACGCCTTCTCGTACATGAACAGCGGCAAGGTCTGGCTCCTGTCGCCCGGACCGCCCCGGGTCATCGCCCACAGCAGGCCGAAGACCGAGAGGGTCTGCAGGGTGTTGAGCATCAGGTTGGTGCCGATCGACCGGCGGATCATCGGCAGCGTGATGTGCCACATGCGCTGCGCGGTGTTGGCCCCGTCCAACTCGGCCTGCTCGGTGACGTCCTGCGGCACGTCGGACAGCGCCGCCGAGTAGACCAGCATGGAGAACGCCGTGCCGCGCCAGACGTTGGCCAGCGAGACGGCCAGGATCGGCAGCGTGTAGAGCCAGTTCTGCACCGGCAGGTGCAGCCAGCCCAGGATCACGTCCAGCGAGCCCTCCCGCCGGAAGAACGCGTACAGCAGGAAGCCGGCCACCACCTCGGGCACCACCCAGGCGGTGATCACCACCGAGCCGGTCAGGGTGCGCACCGGGCGCGAGGCCCGCCGCATGACCGCGGCGAGCCCCAGCCCGAGGGTGTTCTGCCCCACGATGGACGACAGCACGGTGAAGACCAGGGTGAGGACCACCGCGTTGCGGAAGCCCGGGTCCGAGAAGGCGTGCCGGAAGTTCTCCAGCCCCACGAAGTGCGAGCCGGAGGCGCCGGTCAACTGCGTGTCGGTGAAGGCGATGTAGACGCAGTAGACGATCGGGCCGCCGAGGAAGAGCACCAGCAGCACCACCGAGGGCACGACCGGCAGCCCGCGCAGCACGCCGCGGCGCAGCCCGCCGGGCCGGCGCGGCGCGCGCCGGCCGGCCGCCGGGGCGAGCGCGGCCGGCGCCGGCACTCCCGGACCCGTCGCGGTCACGGGGCCGCCTTGGCTTCCACGGCCCCCGGCGCGATGGTCTTCAGGTCCTGGTCGTAGGCCCGGATCGCGCCGGCCGTGTCGGACTGGCCGGTGGTCACCGCCTCCATCGCGGCCCCGATGGCGGTGGAGACCTGCGGGTAGACCGGCAGCGTCGGGCGGTAGTGGGTGTACTTCACCAGGCTGGTGTTGAAGGCCACGCCCGGCATCGAGGTCAGGTACGCGTGGTCGGCCGCCACGTCCTTGCGCACCGTGATGTTGGCGCTGCGCATGTCGTAGTCGGCCGCGCCCTGCTCGGTCTGCAGGGTCTTGACGAAGTCCCAGGCGAGCGCCGGGTGCTGCGCCTTGGACGGGATCGACCAGGCCCAGCCGCCCGACATGCTGACCGCGCCGGGCGCCTGCCCGTTCTCGGTGGGCATCGCGGTGGTGGCCATCACCTTCGTCCAGGCCGGCCACGGCTTGGCGGAGGTCTTGATCCAGTTGTTGCCCAGCCAGGTGCCGTCCAGGTCGATGCCGAGCTTGCCGGACGGGATCCACTCGGTCGCCGCGATCGTCGGCACGTTGGGGTCGAGGGCGTCGGAGACGGCGGGGCCGAGCTTGTCCGCGTAGACCTTGTGGACGAAGTCGAGGGCGTCGGTCATGCCCTTGCTCTGCTCCACCCACTTCCTGGTGGCCGGGTCGTAGATCGGGTTCGGCGAGGCGCCGTACGCCAGCATCTCGAAGCCCTGCATCACCGCGGCCTCACCGGGCGCCTTGCCGGTGTAGACGTTCAGCGGGGTCACGCCCGGCACCTTCGCCTTGATGGCGCGCGCGGCGGTGAGGATGTCGTTCCAGGTCCGCGGGTGCCAGTCGGCGGGCAGCCCGGCCTTCTTGAAGATGTCCTTGTTGTACCACAGGGCCCGGGTGTCGGTGCCGTCCGGAACGCCGTAGGTCCGGCCGTCCTGGGCGCGCGCCGCCGCCTTGGCGGCCGGCACGAACTGGCTCCACGCCGGCCAGCTCGCCAGGTACTTGTCCAGCGGCCGCAGGTAGCCGGCCTTGATGTCGGAGTTGATGAGGAAGGTGTCCTCGTAGACCAGGTCCGGCGCGGTCTTCGGCGACCGCATCATCTGCTCGATCTTGGTGTAGTAGTCGTTCTCGGCCGCGGTGACCGGAAGCAGCCTGATGTGCTTGCCGGGGTTGGCCTTCTCGAACTTCTTGGCCATCTCGGCGAGGTAGTCGTCCATCACCCGCACGTTCTGGCTGGGCACCTGCTCGTAGGCGACGGTGATGGTGTCCTTGTTCTCGGTCTGGGCGCTGCAGCCGGTCAGTCCGGTCAGCAGCGCGGCGGCGACGGCCGCCGCGCACACCGAGGCACCGACCCGGTTGCGGCGTGTGACGGTGCGTCGGGGAATGGCACAGGGCACGGCGGTTCCTCCTTCGGCCTTGAACGGGAAGGGGATGCTGCTCGGTGCCCGACGTTAGGGGCCGCACGAAAGCACGGTCAATGCCCGTGCACGGCTGACGATCAGAATGTTGACAACGTTGTAGTAAGGAAGCGCCGGCCGGCTACCGCGCCGCGGCGTGTGCCGCCTTCTCGGCCAACTCCCGTGCCCGGTCGACCGGTACGCCGGAGGCGGCCAGTGTGGTGACCGCCGCGGCGTGTGCGGCGCGGCCGGCCGGCAGGGTGCCGTCGTTGACCGCCTGCATGACGCCGAACAGGATCTGCTCGTGCACCATGGCCAGCGCCGGGGCCGGCATCGGGAAGGCGAACGCCCCCTGCTCCAGGCCGCGTTGCAGCGTGGCGGCGCACGACTCCCTTACCGGCGCAAGGCGTTGGCGGATGCCCTCGACGGTGACGAGGCGTTGGGCGAGCGACACCAGCAGCCGGTAGCGGTCCGCGATCCGCCAGACGGCCAGCACGCCGTGCGCCAGCGCCTCGGCCGGATCCTCCACCCCGTGCAGCGCGGCGGCGTTCACCGCGGCCACCTCGCCGGCCGCCTCGTCGGTCAGCGCGGCCACCAGCGCGTCCCGGCTCGGGAAGTGCCCGTAGACGGTGCGCCGCACCACGCCGGCCGCCCGGGCGATCTGGTCCATGCTCGCGTCCGGGTCGCGCAGCAGCTCCGCCAGCGCCACGTCGAGGATGCGGCGTCTGTTGGCGTCGGCTCGGCCGGGCATGGGGCTCCTTCACGGGGGGCGGGCACTCATTGTGCACGCGGCGGCGCGCACGCGGCGGCGCCCGCCCCGGTGGCGCGCCCCTCGTCCGCCCGGTGGCCCGCCCCGTCACACGCCCCGTGGGCCGCCGGCCGCGCTCAGCCCGGCGACAGCCAGACGGTGGCCAGCGGCGGCAGGGTCAGCGCCACGCTCTCCGGCTGCCCGTTCCACGGCACGCCCTCCGGCTTGACGCTGCCGCCCCCGTTGCCGACGCCGCCCCCGCCGTAGCGCGCGTCGTCGGTGTTGAGCACCTCGCGCCAGCCGTGGGCGCCGCCCGGCACCCCGACCCGGTAGTCGTGGCGGACGGTCGGCGAGAAGTTGCTGACGCTCACCAGCGGCCGGCCGTCCGCGTCGAAGCGCGCGAAGGACAGCACGTTGTCCCGCGCCGCGTCGGAGTCCAGCCAGCCGAAGCCGGCCGGGTCGGTGTCGAGCTGCCACAGCGCCGGGGTGGCCGCGTACGCCAGGTTCAGGTCCCGCACCAGCTCGCGCACCCCGCGGTGGTCGGCGGCGGCCGGATACGTCTCGTCCAGCAGCCACCAGTCCGGGCCGTGGTCGTGCGACCACTCGGCGCCCTGCGCGAACTCCTGCCCCATGAAAAGCAGTTGCTTGCCCGGGTGGGCCCACATGTAGCCGAGGAACGCCCGGTGGTCGGCGCGCTGCCGCCACCAGTCGCCGGGCATCTTGGAGACCAGCGACCGCTTGCCGTGCACCACCTCGTCGTGCGAGACCGGCAGCACGTAGTTCTCCGAGTACGCGTAGACCATGGAGAAGGTCAACTCGCCGTGGTGGTGGCCGCGGTGCACCGGATCGTGGGCCAGGTAGCCGAGCGAGTCGTGCATCCAGCCCATGTTCCACTTCAGGCCGAAGCCCAGCCCGCCGAAGCCGGTGGGGCCGGTGTGGTGGGTCGCCCGGGTCACCCCGTCCCACGCGGTCGACTCCTCGGCGACGGTGACCACCCCGGGGCAGCGCCGGTAGACGGTGGCGTTCATCTCCTGCAGGAACGCCACGCTCGCCAGGTTCTCCCGGCCGCCACGCTCGTTCGGCGTCCACTGCCCGGCCTCGCGCGAGTAGTCCAGGTAGAGCATCGAGGCGACCGCGTCCACCCGCAGCCCGTCGACGTGGAACTCCTCGCACCAGTACACCGCGTTGGCCACCAGGAAGTTGCGCACCTCGGGGCGGCCGTTGTCGAACTCCAGCGTGCCCCAGTCCGGGTGCTCGGCGCGCAGCGGATCGGCCGGCTCGTACAGCGGCTCGCCGTCGAAGCGGGCCAGCGCCCAGTCGTCCTTGGGGAAGTGCGCCGGCACCCAGTCCATGATCACGCCGATGCCGGCCCGGTGCAGCGCGTCCACCAGGAACCGGAAGTCGTCCGGGGTGCCCATCCGCGCGGTCGGCGCGTAGTAGGAGGTGACCTGGTAGCCCCACGAGCCGCCGAACGGGTGCTCGGCGACCGGCATCAGCTCCACGTGCGTGAAGCCCAGGTCGTGGACGTACGCGGTCAGCTGCTCGGCCAGCTCGCGGTAGGTCAGCCCGGGGCGCCAGGACGGCAGGTGGACCTCGTAGACCGACATCGGCGCCCGGTGGGCCGGCAGTTCGCCGCGCCGCCGCATCCACTCCCCGTCGCCCCACTCGTGGTGCGTCTCGTCCACCACCGAGGCGGTCTCCGGCGGGGTCTGGGTGCGCCGGGCCATCGGGTCGGCCTTCAGCCGCCGCTCGCCGTGCCGGGTCAGGATCTCGAACTTGTACAGCGCGCCCGCCCCGACGCCCGGCACGAACAGCTCCCACACGCCGGACGAGCCCAGCGACCGCATCGGGTGCCCGGTGCCGTCCCAGTCGTTGAAGTCGCCGACCACCCGCACCCCGCGGGCGTGCGGCGCCCACACCGCGAACCGGGTGCCCGCCACGCCCTGGTGGTCCATCACCCGGGCGCCCAGCGCCTTCCACAGCTCCTCGTGCCGGCCCTCCGCGATCAGGTGCAGGTCCAGCTCGCCGAGCGAGGGCAGCAGCCGGTACGGGTCGTCCGCCGGCACCTCCCCGCCCTGGTAGGTCACCGCCAGCCGGTAGTCCGGCACCTCGCGCATCGGCAGCACCCCGCTGAACAGCCCGTCGCCGTCGTCGTGCAGTTCCACCCGCAGCCCGGCCGCCAGCACGGCGACCGCGGTCGCGTAAGGGCGCAGCACCCGCACCGCCGTCCCGCCGGGCACCGGGTGCGCGCCCAGCACGCCGTGCGGGTCGTGGCACGCTCCGGCCAGCAGCGCGTCGCGGTCCGCGGCCTCCGGCGCGGACGCCGCCCGCACGCCGCCCCCGGGCGCGGGGGACGGGGACGGGGCGGCCCGCTGCGGCCCCGGGTCGGCGGCCGGCCGCTCCGGCGGCCGCGCACCGGTGGGCCGCGGCGCGGCGGGCCCGGGTGCCGTGCCGGAGGCCGGCGGGCGGTGCTCCGGGCCCCAGCCGCGGGCGGCGGCCTCCCCGGGTGTGCGGTGCGCGGGCTCTCGCTCAGTCACGGTCAGGTCCTTCCGGTTCAGCCTGCGGCCAGCCGCCGTACGGCGGCCATCGGTATGGGCAGCCATGCGGGCCGGTGGCGGGCCTCGTACAGCACCTCGTAGACCGCCTTGTCGGTCTCGTACGCCCGCAGCGGCACCGGGGCGTCGCGCGGATCGCGGCCGGCGCTGCGGGCGTAGCCCTCGCAGAACGCGGCGCGCTGCCGCTCGGCCCACGCGGCGGCCCGCGGCGCGGCGGGATCGCGGTGCCGGGCGGCGTAGTCGAAGGAGCGCAGCATGCCGGCGACGTCCTGGACGGCCAGTTGCGGACGGCGGCGCTCGGACAGCGGGCGGGCCGGCTCGCCCTCGAAGTCGATCAGCACCCAGCCGCCGCCCGCGGTGCGCAGCACCTGGCCCAGGTGCAGGTCGCCGTGGATGCGCTGGGCGTCGAAGGTCGCGCCGCTCTCGGCGAGTTCGGCCAGGTCGGTGAAGGCGCCGCGCAACGCGGGCGCGTACGCGGCCAGTTCGGGCACCGCGCGCGCCGCGACCGCCAGCCGGTCGGCCATCGCGGTGGCCAGCAGGCCGACCTGCGGCGGGCTCAGCGCCTCGTGCGGCAGGGCGCGGGCCAGCGCGCCGTGCACCTCCGCGGTCGCGGTGCCCAGCTCCCGCGCCACGCCGGTGAAGTCCGCGTAGCCGGTGGCCGCGCCGGTCCCGTCGCCCCGTCCGGCGTCGTGGGCCGCGTCGTGGGCCGCGTCGGTCCGGTCCGCCCCGTCCGCCTCGTCCACCGCGCGCAGCGCGAGCGCCCAGCCCTCGGTGGCGTTCGGGAGGAAACGTTGCATCACCCCGAGCGTCGCGGGTTCGTCGTGCAGGCCGAGTGCCTCGAACCAGGCGGCCGGGGCCGGCACCCGCGGGCAGCCGGTCCTCGCCAGCGCGAGCGAGACCTCCAGGTCCGGATTGGTGCCCGCCGACACCCGCCGGAAGACCTTGAGGATGAACGCCTCCCCGTAGACGACCGAGGAGTTGGACTGCTCGACGCCGGAGGGACGGGGCGGCAGGCCGGCGGGTATCGCGGCGTCCGGCGCGGTGGAGAAGCGCAGCGGCCCGGTCTGCCCCGGGGCGCGCAGCCGCTCCAGCAGCCGGCCGGCCAGCTCCGGGTCGAACAGGGCCTCGTAGACCACCAGCCCGCTCAGCGGCCCGTCCGCGACCCGGCCGATCAGCGCGCCGGACAGCGCGTCCGGCAACCGCGGACGGGTGCCGAGCAGCAGCTGGTAGCAGTCGGCGCCGCCGCCGGCCTGTCCCACGTCCAGCAGCAGGTGCAGCAGCCCGGGGGAGTCCGCGCCGTCCTCGGCGGGCCGCAGTTCGACGGCGCTGATCAGCCCGAAGCCGGTGATCTCCCGGCCCTTGCCGGCGAACCACCGCTGTCGCGGCAGCCACTCGCGCAACAGCGGCGCCAGCCCCTGCAGCAGCCCGGGGCCGGCCGGCTCGGCGTGCGGCGGGCGCCCGGCGGCGCTCACCGCGCCCTCCGGTCCGGATACGGCGGAACAGCCCGGCGTCGCATGGAGCCGCGGGGTGTCCGGCATGGCGTCCCCTCCTCGGGATACGCCCGTCCGTCCGGTGAGCCGGTGGTGCTCGGCGGAGGGGCGAGCATGAGCGGGTGACCGGTGGCACGCAGGATCCTGCCCGCGCCATCCGGGGTCAAACCGGACACCTCGGAGCGCCCGCCGACTACCCGCCGCGCGTCCACCGGGCCTCCTACTCCGCGTCCTTGCGCAGCCGGAACCAGTAGAAGCCGTGGCCGGCCAGCGTCAGCAGGTACGGCAGCTCGCCGATGGCCGGGAAGCTCACCCCGCCGATCAGCTCGACCGGATGGCGGCCCTCCCACACGTGCAGGTCCAGCTCGGTGGGCTGCGGGAAGCGGGAGAAGTTGTGCACGCACAGCACCAGGTCGTCGCCCTGCTCGGAGGCGGGCGCCTCGCGCAGGAAGGCGAGCACCGCCGGGTTGCTGGACGGCAGCTCGGTGTAGGAGCCGAGTCCGAAGGCGTGGTTCTGCTTGCGGATCTCGATCATCCGGCGGGTCCAGTGCAGCAGCGAGCTCGGGCTGCTCATCTGGGCTTCCACGTTGGTGACCTGGTAGCCGTAGACCGGGTCCATGATCGTCGGCAGGTAGAGCCGCCCCGGGTCGCAGGAGGAGAACCCGGCGTTGCGGTCCGGGGTCCACTGCATCGGGGTGCGCACCGCGTCCCGGTCACCGAGCCAGATGTTGTCGCCCATGCCGATCTCGTCGCCGTAGTACAGGATCGGCGAGCCGGGCAGCGACAGCAGCAGGGCGGTGAACAGCTCGATCTGGTTGCGGTCGTTGTCCAGCAGGGTGGCCAGCCTGCGCCGGATCCCGATGTTGGCGCGCATCCGCGGGTCCTTGGCGTACTCCGCGTACATGTAGTCGCGCTCCTCGTCGGTGACCATCTCCAGGGTCAGCTCGTCGTGGTTGCGCAGGAAGATGCCCCACTGGCAGTTCACCGGGATCGGCGGGGTCTTGGCGAGGATCTCCGAGACCGGGTAGCGCGACTCGCGGCGCACCGCCATGAAGATGCGCGGCATGACCGGGAAGTGGAAGGCCATGTGGCACTCGTCGCCGCCCTTGTCGTAGTCGCCGAAGTAGTCGACCACGTCCTCCGGCCACTGGTTGGCCTCGGCGAGCACCACGGTGTCGGGGTACTGGGCGTCGATCTCGGCGCGCACCCGCCGCAGGAACTCGTGGGTGGCCGGCAGGTTCTCGCAGTTGGTGCCCTCCTCGGCGTACAGGTACGGCACCGCGTCGAGCCGGAAGCCGTCGATGCCCAGGTCCAGCCAGAACCGCAGGCCGGCGATCATCTCCTCCTGCACGCGCGGGTTCTCGTAGTTCAGGTCCGGCTGGTGGGAGAAGAAGCGGTGCCAGTAGTACTGCTTGCGCACCGGGTCGAACGTCCAGTTGGAGGTCTCGGTGTCGACGAAGATGATCCGGGCGTCCGGGTACTGCTTGTCGTCGTCGGCCCACACGTAGTAGTCGCCGTACGGCCCGTCCGGGTCGCTTGCGCGACTCGACGAACCACGGGTGCTGGTCGCTGGTGTGGTTCATCACGAAGTCGATGATCACCCGCATGCCGCGCTGGTGGGCGGCGTCGACGAACTCCACGAAGTCGGCCAGGTCGCCGAAGTCGGGCAGCACCGCGGTGTAGTCCGAGACGTCGTAGCCGCCGTCGCGCAGCGGCGAGGCGAAGAACGGCGGAAGCCACAGGCAGTCCACCCCGAGCCACTGGAGGTAGTCCAGCTTCGAGGTGAGGCCGCGCAGGTCGCCGATGCCGTCGCCGTTGCTGTCCTGGAAGGAGCGGACCAGGACCTCGTAGAAGACCGCGCGCTTGAACCAGTCGGGATCGCGGTCCTTGGCCGGTGTGTCCTCGAAGGTGTCGTGGACGGGCTCGTTGACGATCAATTGGGTGACCCTCCGATCGGTGAGGACGGTCGCAGCGACAGGATGTGCGCGGGGCGGCTGCCCGGTTCCAGGCGCACGTAGTTGTCCCTGCCCCAGTGGTAGGTCTCGCCGGTGAGCTCGTCGCGCACCGGGAAGGACTCGTGCCACTCGAGGCCGAGTCCCGGCATGTCCAACGACACGGTCGCCTCACGGGTATGGTGCGGATCCAGGTTGACGACCACCAGCACGGTGTCCGTTCCGCCCCCCTCCGCGGCGGCCTGCTTGGAGTACACCAGGACCTCGTCGCTGTCCGCGTGGTGGAAGCGCAGGTCGCGCAGTTGCTGCAGCGCCGGATGCCGCCGCCGGATCCGGTTGAGCGCGGTGATCAACGGTGCCAGCGAGCGCCCCTCCGCCTCGGCGCGCGCCCACTCGCGCGGGCGCAGCTGGTACTTCTCGGAGTCCAGGTACTCCTCGCCGCCCTCCCGCAGCGCGGTCGCCTCGCACAGTTCGAAGCCGGCGTACACACCCCAGGAGGGCGAGAGCGTGGCGGCGAGCACCGCCCGCGCCTCGAAGGCGGGCCGGCCCCCGTGCTGAAGGTAGGCGTGCAGGATGTCGGGGGTGTTGACGAACAGGTTCGGCCGCATGAAATGTGCCGTCTCGCCGGCCAGCTCGGTGAGGTAGTCGGTCAGTTCGGCCTTGGTGTTGCGCCAGGTGAAGTAGGTGTAGGACTGCTGGAAGCCGACCTGGGCCAGCAGCCGCATCATCGCCGGCCGGGTGAACGCCTCGGCCAGGAAGACCACGTCCGGGTCGGTGCGGTTGATCTCGCCGAGCACCCGTTCCCAGAACATCACCGGCTTGGTGTGCGGGTTGTCCACCCGGAAGATCCGCACCCCGTGCGCCATCCAGTGCCGCAGCACCCGCAGCGTCTCCTCGACCAGCCCGGCGAAGTCCTCGTCGAACGCGAGCGGGTAGATGTCCTGGTACTTCTTCGGCGGGTTCTCCGCGTACGCGATCGAGCCGTCGGCCCGGTGCGCGAACCACCGCGGGTGCTCGGCCACCCAGGGGTGGTCGGGGGAGCACTGCAGCGCGAAGTCGAGCGCCACCTCCAGGTCCAGCTCCCTGGCGCGGCCCACGAAGTCGTCGAAGTCGGCGAGCGTGCCCAGGTCCGGGTGGACCGCGTCGTGGCCGCCCTGCGGCGAGCCGATCGCCCAGGGCGAGCCGACGTCGTGCGGGCCGGCCGACAGCGCGTTGTTCGGCCCCTTGCGGAACGCCGTGCCGATCGGGTGGATCGGCGGCAGGTAGACCACGTCGAAGCCCATCGCGGCCACCGCGGGCAGCCGCTCGGCGGCGGTGCGCAGCGTGCCGGACACCGGCGGCCGGCCGGCCGGCGCGGGCACCGCGCCCTCCGAGCGCGGGAACAGCTCGTACCACGAGCCGACCAGCGCCCGGCGCCGCTCCACCCGCAGCGGCGCCGGGCCCGCCGTGGTCACCAGCTCGCGCAGCGGCCGGCGGGCCAGCGCCGCGACGACGCCGGGGGCCAGCGCCGCCGCAAGCCGGTCGGCCGGCGGCCGCTCCTCGTCCCGCAGCGCCCGCGCCGCTTCCAGCACCGCCGCGCGGTCGGCGCCCTCGGGTATCGCCGCCGCGGCCCGCTCGTGCAGCGCCGCGCCCTCGTCGAGCACCAGGGCGGTGTCGATGCCGGCCGGGATCTTGATCCCCGCGACGTGCCGCCAGGTGCCGACCGGGTCCGACCAGGCCTCGACCGCGAAGGTCCACTGCCCTTCGGCCGTCGGGGTGACCGACGCCGCCCAGCGGTCCGTCCCCTCGGCCACCTCGCGCATCGGCGTCCAGGGCCCGGTGCGGCCCGCCGGATCGCACAGCACCACGTTCGCGGCGACCGCGTCGTGGCCCTCCCGGAAGACGGTCGCCGACACCTGGAACGCCTCGCCCACCACGGCCTTCGCGGGGCGCAGCCCGCAGTCCACCAGCGGGCTGAGGTCCACTACCGGGATGCGACCGATCATTGGCTCACCTGGGCTCGTCTCGTTGCGTCGGCTCGGCTGCTGCGCTGTCCCCGAGGCCCTTTCTAGCCGCTCCCGCGGTATGGCGCCGGGGGCCTCCGGTGCACGTTAGGTGATCAGATTGTCTGACTTTGGTTCATCATCCGATTAGCCTGCCCAGGCCGGCAGCCGGGACACCCCACGTCTCTCCCGGCCCGCCACGGAGCCGTCCCGGCCGCCGTCCGACCGGCCTGCGCGCGCGTGCGCGGTGGCCGCCCCGGGCCGCGCCCGTGCCGTTCCCGCGCGATTCCTGCGCCGTTTCGGCGCGGTTTCCGCCCCGCCGTGGCGAGGCGCGAAGACCCTACCCGCGGTTACGGTCGAAGGGTGAAGGCTATCCGTCGATTCACCGTCCGTACGGTCCTCCCCGAACCCCTGCGGCCCCTCGGCGAACTCGCCGGGAACCTGCGCTGGTCCTGGCACCCGGAGACCCGCGAGCTGCTGCAGTCCGTCGACCCCGGCCGCTGGCGGGCCGCCGGCGGCGACCCGGTGAGACTGCTGGGAGCGGTCCCCGCCGAGCGGCTGGCCGCCCTCGGCCGCGACCGGAGGTTCCGCCGCCGGCTCGACGCCGCCGCGGAGGACCTCCACGACTACCTGACCGGTCCGCGCTGGTACCAGGCCCAGGACGCCGGCCGGCTGCCGGCCGCCATCGCCTACTTCTCCCCCGAGTACGGCATCACCGCCGCGCTGCCGCAGTACTCCGGCGGCCTGGGCATCCTGGCCGGCGACCACCTCAAGGCCGCCAGCGACCTCGGCGTGCCGCTGATCGGCGTCGGGCTGCTCTACCGGCACGGCTACTTCCGCCAGTCGCTGTCCGGCGACGGCTGGCAGCAGGAGCACTACCCGGTCCTCGACCCGCACGAGCTGCCGCTCACCCTGCTGCGCGAGCCGGACGGCACCCCGGCCGCCGTCACCCTCGCGCTGCCCGGCGGCCGCATCCTGCGCGCCCGGGTCTGGCAGGCCCGGGTCGGCCGGGTGCCGCTGCTGCTGCTCGACTCCGACGTGCCGGGCAACGCGCGCGCCGAGCGCGAGGTCACCGACCGGCTCTACGGCGGCGGCAGCGAGCACCGGCTGCTGCAGGAGATGCTGCTCGGCATCGGCGGGGTGCGCGCGGTGCGGGCCTACTGCGCGCTGACCGGCCACCCCGAGCCCGAGGTCTTCCACACCAACGAGGGCCACGCCGGCTTCCTCGGCCTGGAGCGCATCAACGAGGCCGCCGGGCAGCTCGACTTCGACGCCGCCCTGGAGACCGTGCGGGCCGGCACCGTCTTCACCACCCACACCCCCGTCCCGGCCGGCATCGACCGCTTCGAACGCGGCCTGATCGCCCGGCACTTCGGCGACGGCGGCGAACTGCCGGGCGTGCCGGTGGACCGGATCCTCGCGCTCGGCGCCGAGAGCTACCCGGGCGGCGACCCGGGGGTGTTCAACATGGCCGTCATGGGCCTGCGGCTCGCCCAGCGGGCCAACGGCGTCAGCACCCTGCACGGCGACGTCAGCCGGCGGATGTTCGCCGGCCTGTGGCCCGGCTTCGACCCGCAGGAGGTGCCGATCGGGTCGATCACCAACGGGGTGCACGCCCCCACCTGGGTCGCCCCCGACGTGCTGCGCGCCGGAGTGCGCCAACTCGGCGCCCAGCGCACCGAGGACGCCCTCGCGCTCGGCGGCAGCGAACGCTGGGAGGCGGTCAGCGACATCCCCGACCAGGAGATCTGGGACCTGCGCCGCACCCTGCGCGAACAACTCGTCGCCGACGCCAGGACCCGGCTGCGCGACTCCTGGCTGCAACGCGGCGCCGACCGGCTCGAACTCGACTGGACCGACCAGGTGCTCGACCCGGAGGTCCTCACCATCGGCTTCGCCCGCCGGGTGCCGTCCTACAAGCGGCTCACCCTCATGCTGCGCGACCGCGAACGCCTCACCTCGCTGCTGCTGCACCCCGAGCGCCCCGTGCAGATCGTGGTGGCCGGCAAGGCCCACCCGGCCGACGACGGCGGCAAACGGCTGGTCCAGGAACTCGTCCGGTTCGCCGACGACCCCGCCGTGCGCCACCGCGTCGTCTTCCTGCCCGACTACGACATGGCGATGGCCCAGCGCCTGCTGCCCGGCTGCGACGTGTGGCTCAACAACCCGCTCCGCCCGCTGGAGGCGTGCGGCACCTCGGGCATGAAGGCCGCACTCAACGGCTGCCTCAACCTCTCGGTGCTGGACGGCTGGTGGGACGAGTGGTACGACGGCGAGAACGGCTGGTCCATCCCCACCGCCGACGGCTCGGCCGGCGGTGACGACCGGCGGGACGCGATCGAGGCCACCGCGCTCTACGACCTCATCGAGCACCAGGTCGCCCCGCGCTTCTACGACACCGACCGCTCCGGACTGCCGCGCCGCTGGATCGAGATGGTCCGCCACACCCTGGTCACCCTCGGCCCCAAGGTCCTGGCCGGCCGGATGGTGCGCGACTACGTCGAGGAGCTGTACGGGCCCGCCGCCCGGGCGCACCGCGCGCTCACCCCGCGCACGGCGCGCGAGCTGAGCGAGTGGAAGGCCCGGATGCGCCGCCACTGGCCGGCCGTCTCGGTCGACCAGGCGGACGCCGGATCGCCCTCCGACACCGCCGAGTTGGGCAGTTCGCTCAACCTGCGGGTGCGGGTCGGGCTCGGCGGGCTGGAGCCGTCCGACGTCGAGGTGCAACTGGTCTCCGGCCGGGTGGACGACACCGACCGGATCACCGAGCCCGCGCTCGCCACCCTGAAGCCGGCCGGCGCCGCCCCGGACGGCGAGGACCGCTGGTGCTACGAGGGCCAACTCGCCCTGGACCGCGCCGGATCCTTCGGCTACACCGTCCGCGTGCTGCCCGCCCACCCGCTGCTGGCCTCACCCGCCGAACTCGGCCTGATCGCGGTGCCCGACGACGCGGGCGGCCCGTCGGCGGCCGTGCTGCGGTAGGGCGCGCCGCGGTGGACCGTGGCCGCCGCCGGGCGGCCCCGCCGTGATCGGCGGCGGGCGCGGCCCGGCGGCGCGGCGTCAGACCAGGCTGTCCCGCCAGGCGTGGTGCAGCCCGGCGAACCGCCCCTCGCCCAGCACGAGTTCGTCCGGCGAGCCGTCCTCCACGATCCGCCCGTCGGCCATCACCAGCACCCGGTCGGCGATCTCCACGGTGGACAGCCGGTGCGCGATGATCACCGCCGTGCGGCCCTGCAGGACGGTGCGCATCGCCCGCTGCACCGCCTGCTCGCCCGGTACGTCCAGCGAGGAGGTCGCCTCGTCCAGGATCAGCACCGCAGGGTCCGCCAGCAGCGCCCGGGCGAACGCCACCAACTGCCGCTGGCCCGCCGAGATCCGGCCGCCCCGCTTGCGCACGTCGGTGTCGTAGCCCTCCGGCAGCGCCGCGATGAAGTCGTGTGCCCCGATGGCCTTCGCCGCCGCCTCGACCTCCTGCTCGGTCGCGTCCGGATTGCCCAGCGCGATGTTCTCCGCGACGCTGCCGGAGAACAGGAACGACTCCTGCGTCACCATCACCACGCCGCGCCGCAGCTCCGGCACCGCCAGGTCGCGCAGATCCACCCCGTCGAGCGTGACCCGGCCGTCGGTCGGGTCGTAGAAGCGGCACAGCAGCTTCGCCAGCGTGGACTTGCCCGCGCCGGTCGCGCCGACCACCGCGACGGTCTGCCCGGCCGAGAGCGACAGGTCGAAGCGCGGCAGCACCTCGCCGCCCGTGCGGTAGGCGAAGCGCACCCCGGTGAACTCCACCGCCCGGCCCGGCCGTCCGTCGCCGCGCTCCGGCAGCTCCACCGGTGCCACCGGCTCGGGCACCGAGGGCCGCTGCGCCAGCAGCCCGGCGATCTTCTCCAGCGAGGCCGCCGCCGACTGCCAGGAGTTGAGGAACATCCCCAGCGGGTCGATCGGCGCGTACAGCCGCCGCAGGTACAGCACGAACGCGGCCAGCACGCCGAGCTCCAGCGAACCGGACGCCACCCGGTAGGCGCCCCACAGCACCACCAGCGCCAGCGAGGTGTTGGCGATCAGCCACGAGGAGACCGTGAAGCGGCCCATCTCGAGTATCGCGTCGCCGTTGGCCCTGCGGTGCACCCGGTTCAGCTCGCCGAACTCGTCGTCGTTGGCCGCCTCCCGGCGGAACGCCTGCACCGGCCGGATGCCGTTCATCGTCTCGGAGAACCGCACGATCACCGCCGCCATCGCGGCCGACCGCCCGGTGTAGACCGCCTTCGACCGGCGCCGGAACCGCCGCACGGTGAAGACCAGCGGCACCCCGGTGGCCATGGTGAACAACCCCAGCTGCCAGTCGAGGAAGAGCAGCACGCCGGAGATGTAGAGCACCGAAAGCCCGACGTTGAGCAGCTCCTGCAGGCCCTCGGTGAGCAGCTCGCGGATCGACTCCACGTCCGAGGTCGCGCGGGCGATGATCCGGCCCGAGGTGTAGCGCTCGTGGAAGTCCAGGCCGAGCGCCTGCGCGTGCCGGAAGATCCGCCCGCGCAGCTCCAGCAGCACCGTCTGGCTGATCGCCGCCGACCGGTTGATGAACACCCGCTGCAGGATCCCGCCCAGCACCGCGCAGCCGATGTACCCGACCGCGGTCGCGATCAGCGGACCCCGGTCGTGCGCGCGCAGCGCGGGGATCGCCCGGTCTATCGCGTAGGCCACGATGAGCGGGCCGGCCTGCACCGCCGCCTGCTGCACCACGAGCAGCACGGCCGCGAACCAGGCCCCCACCCGGTGCGGCCCGACCAGCTCGTTCAGCAGCGCCCGCGACGCGCCCGGCGGGGCGGGCAGCACGTCCCGGTCGTAGGGATCGCCCGCCGCGCCGCCGGCCCCGCCGGGGGCGCCGGCCGGCTCTTCGGCCTCGTCGGCGACCTGTTCGGTCAGCGAGGTCATCAGGCCGCACTCCTCTCCTCGGGACCGCCGGACATCAGCCAGCGGTACTCCGCGTTGTGCTCCAGCAGCTCCCGGTGGGTGCCGACCGCGGTGATCCGGCCGTCCGACAACAGCGCGACCCGGTCGGCCAGTTGCACGGTGGACGGCCGGTGCGCGACCACCAGCGCCGTGGTGGTCGCCAGCACCTCGCGCAGCGCGGCCTCCACCAGCGCCTCGGTGTGCACGTCCAGCGCGGACAGCGGGTCGTCGAGCACCAGGAACCGCGGCCGGCCCACCACCGCGCGGGCCAGCGCCAGCCGTTGCCGCTGACCGCCGGACAGGCTCAGCCCCTGCTCGCCGACCTGGGTGTCCACCCCTTGCGGCAGCCCGTGCACGAAGCCGCACTGCGCGGTCTCCAACGCCCGCAGCAACTCCGCCTCGTCCGCGTCCGGCGCGCCCATCAGCACGTTCTCCCGGACGGTGGCCGAGAACAGCGTCGGCTCCTCGAAGGCGGTGGCGACCAGCGAGCGCAGCCCGGCGCGGGTCAGCGCCGCGGTGTCGGTGCCGTCCAGGGTGATCCGGCCCTCGGTCGCCTCGTACAGCCGCGGTATCAGCGCGGTCAGCGAGGTCTTGCCGGCTCCGGTGGCGCCGACCAGGGCCATCGTCTCGCCGGGCCGGATGTGCAGGTCGATGCCGGTCAGCAGATCCGGGGTGCCGGCCGGCGCGTCGGGGTAGCGGAAGCCGACGCCCTCGAAGCGGATGCCGTCCCGCTCGGCGGCGCCGACGGCCGGCGGCGAGCTCAGCCCCAGCTCGGGCGGCTCGGGGGTGTCCATCACCTCGAAGAAGCGGTCGGCGGAGGTGGCGGACTCGTTGCTGATCGACAGCAGCCAGCCCAGCGACTCCACCGGCCAGCGCAGTGTGAGCGCCGTGGACAGGAAGGCCACCAGCGTGCCGGCCGACAGGGTGCCGTCGGCCACCTGCACCGCGCCGAACACCAGCGCCGCGCCGAGTGCCACGTCCGGCAGGCCGGTGATCAGCGCCCACAGGTCGGCCAGCAGCCCGGCCTTGCGCAACTCGGTGCCGCGCAGCCTCCCGGTCTGCGCGTGGAAGGCGTGTGCCTGGCTGCGGTGCCGGCCGAACGCCTTGATGATCCGGATGCCGAGCACCGACTCCTCGACCAGCGTGGTCAGGTCGCCGATCTGGTCCTGCGCCCGGCGGGCGGCCAGCGCGTACCGCGTCTCGAAGTAGGAGCACAGCACGACCAGCGGCACCACCGGGACCAGCAGCACCAGGCCCAGCGTCCAGCGCTGGACCAGCAGGATCGCGAAGCCGACCAGGATGGTCGCGGAGTTGACCACCAGGAAGACCAGCGGGAAGGTCAGGAACATCCTCATGATCTGCAGGTCGTTGGTGCCGCGCGAGAGCAGCTGCCCGGAGCCCCAGCGGTCGTGGAAGGCCACCGGCAGCCGCTGCAGGCGGTGGTAGAGCTCGGAGCGCATCCGGGCCTCCAGCGCCGCCATCGGGCGGGCGATCAGCCAGCGGCGCACCCCGAACAGGCCCGCCTCCAGCAGCCCGAGCGCCAGGACGAGCAGGCCGCCCAGCCAGACCCCCTTCGGGTCGTGCCGCGCGACCGGGCCGTCCACCAGCCACTTGAGCACCAGCGGGATCAGCAGCGAGAGGCAGGAGGCGACCACCGCCACCAGCGCCGAGCCGAACAGCCGCACGGCGACCGGCCGCACGTACGGCCACAGCCGCGCCAGCGAACGCACCGCCGACCGCCGGACCGCGCCGCCGCCTTCGTCCGTCCAGGACCTGTCGTCCTCCCCGACCGCCATCGAGGTCTCCTCCGTCGGATCGAGGACGCCGGTTGGAGACGTCGCTGTCCTATGCCGTGGGTGCGGTCCGACCGGTGGGCCGACCGCATTACGAGACTAGAGGCGACCACTGACAACGCCACTGGTTTTTCCGGCGGCTCAGGGCGCGGCGGCGTCCGGCCGGGCTCGCAGCAGGAGCGCGCAGCCGGGCGGCACGGTCAGCTCCCGGCCGCCCGGATGCCGTTCCCCGCCGGGGTCCGCCGCCCGCGAGGTGTCCAGCACGGTCTCGTAAACCGCGGCCCACGGCTCACTCGGAAGGGTGAATTCGACGGGTTCCGGGGCGGCGTGCAGGATCAGCAGGAAGCTGTCGTCGGTGACCGGCCTGCCGCACGCGTCGGTCCGTGCGGTGTCCCGCCCCGACAGGTACACGCCCAGCGTGCCGTTCGCCGCCGACCAGTCCTCGTCGGTCATCTCCCGGCCGCCCGGCGTGAACCAGGCCAGGTCGGGCAGCCCGGGGGCGTCGGTCGGCCGGCCGGTGAAGAAGGTGCCGCGGCGCAGCACCGGATGGGCCCGGCGCAGCGCGGTCAACCGCGCCGTCAGGTCGCGCAGTTGACGCCAGCGCGGCACCTCCAGCAGCGACCAGTCCACCCACGACGTCGGGCCGTCCTGGCAGTAGGCGTTGTTGTTGCCGCCCTGCGTGCGGCCCATCTCGTCGCCCGCGACCAGCATCGGCACCCCGGCCGACAGCAGCAGCGTGGCCAGCACGGCGCGCGCCCGGCCGGCGCGCGCCGCGTTGACCGCCGGATCGTCGCTCTCGCCCTCCGCGCCGCAGTTGGCCGAGCGGTTGTCGTCGGTGCCGTCCCGGTTGTCCTCGCCGTTGGCCTCGTTGTGCTTGCGCTCGTAGCTCACCAGGTCGCGCAGCGTGAACCCGTCGTGCGCGGTCACGAAGTTGACGGAGGCGTACGGGCGCCGGCCGCCCCAGCCGTAGAGGTCGCTGGAGCCGGACAGCCGGTAGCCGAGGTCAGCGAGCCCCGGGCCGGCGCCCCGCCAGAAGTCCCGGACGGTGTCGCGGAACCGGTCGTTCCACTCGGACCACATCGGGGGGAACGAGCCCACCCGGTAGCCGTCCGGCCCGAGGTCCCACGGCTCGGCGATCAGCTTCACCCGCCGCAGCACCGGATCCTGGGCCAGCGCGGTCAGGAACGGGGCCAGCATGTCCGGCTCCTCGGGCGCCCGCGGCGAGCGGGTCAGCGCGGTCGCCAGGTCGAAGCGGAAGCCGTCCACTCCCATCCGCGTCACCCAGTACCGCAGGCTGTCGGTGATCAGCCGCAGCGTCCACGGGTGCCCGGCGTTGAGCGTGTTGCCGCACCCCGTGTGGTCCGCGTACCGCCGGGCGTCCGCGCCCAGCCGGTAGTACGCGCGGTTGCCGAGCCCGCGCAGCGACAGCGTGGGGCCCGACTCGTCCGCCTCGGCCGTGTGGTTGTAGACCACGTCGAGCAGCACCTCGATGCCGGCCGCGTGCAACGCGCGCACCATCCGGCGGAATTCGGCCACCTGCCCGCCCCCGGTCCCGGACGCGGAGTAGCCGGCGTGCGGCGCGAAGTACCCGATCGGGTTGTAGCCCCAGTAGTTGCGCCTGCCGCGGCGCAGCAGGTGGTCCTCGTGCGCGAACTGCTGCACCGGCAGCAGCTCCACGGCCGTCACCCCGAGCCCCGTCAGGTGCTCCACCGCCGCCGGGTGCGCCAGCCCGGCGTAGGTGCCCCGCAGCGCCGGCGGCACGTCCGGGTGCCGCATGGTGAAACCGCGCACGTGCAGCTCGTACAGCACGGTATCCGCCCAGCCGGTGCCCGGGCGCTCCCCGTCCGGCACGGCCGGCTGCTCCGGGTGGCCGGCGACCACCACCGCCTTGGGGACGTGCGGCGCCGAGTCCCGGTTGTCGCGCACCGTGTCGGCGACCTGGCGGTCCGGCCAGTCCTTCGCGTGGCCGCACAGCTGCGGGGCCGGGCCGGCGTCGCCGAAGTCCCCGTCCACCGCGCGGGCGTACGGGTCGAGCAGCAGCTTCGCCGGGTTGAACCGGGCGCCGGTCCACGGGTCCCACCGCCCGTGCGCCCGGTACCCGTAGCGCTGCCCGGGGCGCACGCCCGGCACGAAGCCGTGCCACACGCCGTGCGTCGTGCCGGGCAGCTCCAGGCGCTCCGTCTCGTGGCCGCCGTCCGCGTCGAACAGGCACAGCTCGATCCGCTCGGCCTCGCCCGCCCACACCGCGAAGTTCGTTCCCGCGGTGCCGTCCGCCGTTGTCAGGAACCGCGCGCCCAGCGGCTCGGGGACGCCGGGCCACACGGGGCGGCCGGCGGCTGGCTCGGGTGCGCTCCGCATGTCGCCGGCCTCCCGTTCCTCGCCGCGCCGCCGCACGGCCCCTGCCGCCGTGCGCGGTCGCGCTCTGCCGGTGTTCTTCCCTGATCGGGCTCGTCCGCACCGCGTTGCTCCGGAGCGTGACGATCGTTGACCTGGTGTGACGATGCTGATGCGCAAGTGGGTGGCGGCGGCGGCCGTGCTCGCGGTGGCGGTCGGGGCGTGGTTCGTCGGGTGCGATCCGCTGGGCCACCGGCGCGGCGGCGGCCGGGCCGCTCCGTCGCACCACTTCACCGGGTACTACTCGCCGGAGCCGGGCAGCACGGTGGGCACCGGCATGATCATCTCCGTCGTCTTCGACCACCCGGTGACCGACCGGGACGCCGTCGCGCGCGCCGTCACGGCGACCGCGCGCCCCGCGGTGCCGGTGGTGGGGCACTGGTTCGGCTCCCGGCGGCTCGACCTGCGCCCGCAGCGGTACTGGGCGCCCGGCACCGTGGTGGACCTGCGGCTGCGGCTGCGCGGCGTGCGCGGGGCGCCGGGCTGGTACGGCAGGCAGCACAAGGACGTGGTCTTCCGGATCGGCCGGCAGCAGAACAGCGTGGTCGACGCCCGCCGGCACACGCTGACCGTCTTCCGCGACGGCCGGGAGCTGCGCGTGCTGCCGGTCAGCGCCGGCGAGAAGGGCCACGAGACCTACGACGGCGTGATGGTCATCTCGCAGAAGTTCCGGGTCACCCGGATGAACGGCTCCACCGTGGGCTTCGGCGGCGAGTACGACATCGCACACGTGCCGCACGCGATGCGGCTCACCGACTCCGGCACGTTCGTGCACGGCAACTACTGGTCGAATCCGTGGGTGTTCGGGGCGGCAAACACCAGCCACGGCTGCATCGGCCTGCCGGACACCAAGGACGGCACGGGGCACTCGCCGGCCGCCTGGTTCTTCGCGCAGTCGATCGTCGGCGACGTGGTCTCCGTGGTCGGCTCCCACCAGGCCGTCGTCACGCCGGACAACGGCCTCGGCGGCTGGAACATGGCGTGGTCGCGGTGGACCGCCGGGTGATCCACCCGACACCCCGCGTCCCACCACGCCCCGTGCGCCGAACGCTACGGTCGTGCCATGACTGTTCACCTTGAGGCCGCCGACGGCGTCGGCGTCATCCGCCTGGACCGCCCGCCGATGAACGCGCTGGACGGCGCCACCCAGGACGAGTTGCGGGCCGCCGCCCAGGAGGTGTCCGCCCGCGACGACGTGCGCTCCGTCGTCGTGTGGGGCGGCGAGAAGGTGTTCGCGGCCGGCGCGGACATCAAGGAAATGCAGGCCATGGGGTACGAGCAGATGGTGCTGCGCGCCCGCGACCTGCAGGAGTCGTTCTCCGCGGTGGCCCGCATCCCCAAGCCGGTGGTCGCCGCCGTGACCGGCTACGCGCTCGGCGGCGGCTGCGAGTTGGCGCTCTGCGCGGACGTGCGTTTCGCGGCCGAGGACGCCCGGCTCGGCCAGCCGGAGATCCTGCTCGGCCTGATCCCGGGCGCCGGCGGCACCCAGCGGCTCGCCCGCCTCGTCGGCCCCGCGAAGGCGAAGGACCTGATCTTCACCGGCCGGATGGTCAAGGCCGACGAGGCGCTCGCCATCGGCCTGGTGGACCGGGTGGTGCCGCCCGGCGAGGTCTTCGCCGAGGCGCACGCCTGGGCGGAGCGGCTGGCCCGCGGTCCGGCGCTCGCGCTGCGGGCCGCCAAGGAGGCGGTCGACGGCGGCCTGGAGACCGACCTGGAGACCGGCCTGCGCATCGAACGGGGCCTGTTCGCCGGGCTGTTCGCCACCCAGGACCGCGAGACCGGCATGCGCAGCTTCGTCGAGGACGGGCCGGGCAAGGCGAAGTTCGCCTGAGATCCGGCCATCCGAACCGGCAAAGGCGGCCAGACCAGCCTTAAGGCGGTGTTAAATACGCCTTAAGGCGGTCCGGCGCCGATTCCGCTTCGGCCCGCCGAGGCCGCCGGATCACGCCAGGTCGACCCGGTCATGACCACCTGTTCACTGCCATCGGCATATGACCGCACCATGGCCGGTATGTACGCACGTGGGGATCGAATTCCCCCGGTTCCCGCCCCAAACGGTGGCTGAGCGGCCATGATGAACCCATGGTCGGTCGGGGAGCATCGGAGCAGTCGAAGCGGCCGGGCACCGTCGCGCCGACCTGGCCGACGTGGCCCACGGTCCCGCGTGATCTGCACGACGCCTTCGTTCTGGACACGCTCGGCGACCCGTCCGCCGGGGAGGTCACCTTCCACTCCCGTCCCGAATCCGCCTCCACCGCCCGCCGGCTCACCCTCGCGACGCTCCGTATGTGGGGGCTGCCGTCGCTCGGCGAGGTCTGCGAACTGCTCGTCTCGGAGCTCGTCGGCAACGCCGTCCGGCACACCGGCGCCCAGACGTTCGGCCTGCGGATGGAACGGCGCAGCGGCTGGGTCAGGGTCGAGGTCCGCGACCCGTCCCGCGCGCTGCCCTGCCTGCTCCCGGTCCACGAACTCGACGTCAGCGGCCGCGGCCTGATGCTCATCGACCGGCTCTCCGGCCGCTGGGGCGTCGACCTGCTGCCGCGCGGCAAGACCACGTGGTTCGAGGTACGGGTCCCTGAACGCTGAACGCTGAACGCTGAACGGGGCGGGACGGGGCGCCGGTCGGGGTGCCCCGTGGGGTCGGGTGCGTCCAATATGCCCGGGAGGCCGTCCACCCGGGCACACGGGGCACGAGAGGGAGCAACGGTGAAGCGACACATCGGGTTCGAGCGGCTGCACAACTTCCGCGACCTGGGCGGCTACCGGTCCGACGACGGCAGGTCCGTGGCCTGGCAGGTCCTGTACCGGGCCGACTCCCTCGGCAAGCTGCGGGGCCCGGACTGGGAGCGGTTCCTGGAGCTGGGCATCGACACCGTCATCGACCTGCGCTACCCCTGGGAGATCGACGCCAGGGGCCGGGTGCCCGAGGCCGAACGGTTCCACTACGTCAACCTCAGCATCGAGCACCGGCCGTACGACCAGGCGGAGATCGACCCCGCAATCGACCCCTGGCGCTTCCTCGCCGACCGCTCCGCCGAGGTGACCGAGGACGGCGTGCGGGAGATCCGGCAGGTTCTCGAACACATCGCGGCCTCGCCGGGACCGGTGGTCTTCCACTGCACCTCGGGCAAGGACAGGACCGGGCTGATCGCGGCCCTCGTCCTGACCCTGCTCGGCGTCTCCAGGGCCCAGATCCTCGCCGACTTCGCCCTCACCGAACTCGCCACGGAACGCCTGGCGGCGGACTGGCGCGCGGCCCACCCCGACCGGGTGATGAGATGGCCCGCCTACGGCCGCGCCCCCGCGGCCATCATGGAACTCGTCCTGTCCGACCTGGAAGCCCGCTACGGCTCGGTGCACGCCTACCTCGCGGACCGGGTGAAGTTCGCCGACGAGACGGCCGAACTGCTGCGGACCCGTCTGCTGACCGCCGAAGACGCCTGACGCGCGCCCCGCCCGATCTCGCCGCTCCCCGGAGCCCGAGCGGCGCCCCGTCACCGGCCCCGTGCGCCCCTGGCCGACGGCCGCAAGGTCAGCACTCGATGACGTTCACCGCCAGGCCGCCTCGGGCGGTTTCCTTGTATTTGACCTTCATGTCGGCGCCGGTCTCCTTCATGGTCTTGATGACCTTGTCGAGGGAGACGTGGTGGCGGCCGTCGCCGCGCAGGGCCATCCGGGCGGCGGTGACGGCCTTCGCGGCGGCCATGCCGTTGCGTTCGATGCACGGGATCTGGACCAGGCCGCCGACCGGGTCGCAGGTGAGGCCGAGGTTGTGCTCCATGCCGATCTCGGCGGCGTTCTCGACCTGTTCGGGGGAGCCGCCGAGCACCTCGGCCAGGCCGCCGGCCGCCATCGAGCACGCCGAACCCACCTCGCCCTGGCAGCCGACCTCGGCGCCGGAGATGGACGCGTTCTCCTTGAACAGCAGGCCGATCGCGCCGGCCGCCAGCAGGAAGCGGATCACGCCCTCCTCGTCCGCGCCCGGCACGAAGTTGACGTAGTAGTGCAGCACGGCGGGGATGATGCCGGCCGCCCCGTTGGTGGGCGCGGTGACCACCCGCCCGCCGGCCGCGTTCTCCTCGTTGACCGCCATCGCGTACAGCGTGACCCACTCCATGGCGCGGGCCTTCGCGTCGCCCTCGGAGCGCAACTGCCGGGCGGAGACCGCGGCGCGGCGGCGGACCTTCAGGCCGCCGGGCAGGATCCCCTCCCGGGTCATCCCGCGCGCCACGCAGTCGCGCATGACCTGCCAGATCTCCAGCAGGCCGCCCCGTATCTCCGGCTCGGTGCGCCAGGCCCGCTCGTTCTCCAGCATCAGCCCGGAGATGGACAGCCCCGTCTCGCGCGCCCGGCGCAGCAGTTCGTCCCCGGTGCGGAACGGGTGGCGCAGCACGGTGTCGTCCAGCTTGATGCGGTCCGCGCCGACCGCCTCCTCGTCGACCACGAAGCCGCCGCCGACCGAGTAGTAGGTCTTGGCCAGCAGCACCGCCCCGTCCGCGTCGAAGGCGGACAGCGTCATCCCGTTGGCGTGGTACGGAAGCGAGCGGCGGCGGTGCAGCACCAGGTCGCGGTCGGCGTCGAAGCCGATCTCGTGCACCCCCAGCAGACTGAGGCGGCCGCCGCTGCGGATACGTTCCGCCTCCTCGTCGGCGGTCTCCACGTCGACGGTGCGCGGGGAGTTGCCCTCCAGGCCGAGCAGGACGGCCTTCGGGGTCCCGTGGCCGTGCCCGGTCGCGCCCAGCGAGCCGAACAGCTCGGCGCGCACGGCGGTGACCTGGGTGAGCAGATCCTCGTTCTTCAGGCGCCCGGCGAAGATCCGGGCGGCCCGCATCGGACCCACGGTGTGCGAACTGGAGGGGCCGATGCCGATGGAGAACAGGTCGAAGACCGAAATGGCCACGGTCGCAACTCCTTTGTTGCTTGAACGCGGGGGGCCGCTGTCGGCGGCCCCCCGCGGGTGGTGCTGCTTACTTGAGACCCGGGTACAGCGGGAAGGCCGCTGCCAGGGCCTGGACGCGGCCGCGCAGCGCCGCCGCGTCGTACGCGGGGGTGAGCGCCAGCGCGATCACGTCGGAGACCTCGCGGAACTGCTCGGCGCCGAAGCCGCGGGTGGCCAGCGCCGGGGTGCCGATGCGCAGCCCCGAGGTGACCATCGGCGGACGCGGGTCGTTGGGGACCGCGTTGCGGTTCACGGTGATGCCGATCTCGTGCAGCCGGTCCTCGGCCTGCTGCCCGTCCAGCTCGCTGTCGCGCAGGTCGACCAGGACCAGGTGCACGTCGGTGCCGCCGGACAGCACCGAGACCCCGGCCGCCGCGACGTCCGCCCCGGTCAGCCGCTCGGCGAGGATCCGGGCGCCCTCCAGGGTGCGCGACTGGCGGTCCTTGAACTCCTCGGACGCCGCCACCTTGAAGGCCACCGCCTTCGCCGCGATGACGTGCTCCAGCGGGCCGCCCTGCTGGCCGGGGAAGACCGCCGAGTTGATCTTCTTCGCCAGCTCCGCGGTGGACAGGATCACCCCGCCGCGCGGACCGCCCAGCGTCTTGTGCGTGGTGGTGGTGACCACGTGCGCGTGCGGCACCGGCGACGGGTGCAGCCCGGCGGCCACCAGGCCGGCGAAGTGTGCCATGTCCACCATCAGGTACGCGCCGACCTCGTCGGCGATCCGGCGGAACGCCGCGAAGTCCAGCTGCCGCGGATACGCCGACCAGCCCGCGATGACCAACTGCGGCCGGTGCTCCTTGGCCAGCTTCTCCACCTCGGCCATGTCGACCAGGCCGGTGGCCGGGTCCACGTGGTAGGGCACCACGTTGTAGAGCTTGCCGGAGAAGTTGAGGCGCATCCCGTGGGTGAGGTGGCCGCCGTGTGCCAGGTCGAGGCCGAGGATGGTGTCGCCCGGCTTGAGCAGCGCGAACATCGCCGCCGCGTTGGCCTGGGCTCCCGAGTGCGGCTGGACGTTGGCGGCCTCGGCGCCGAACAGGTCCTTGACCCGCTCGATGGCGATCCGCTCCGCCACGTCCACGAACTCGCAGCCGCCGTAGTAGCGGCGGCCCGGGTAGCCCTCGGCATACTTGTTGGTCAGGACCGAGCCCTGGGCCTCCATGACGGCGACCGGGGCGAAGTTCTCCGAGGCGATCATCTCCAGCGTGGACTGCTGGCGGTGCAACTCGTCGTCGACCGCGGCGGCGATGTCCGGGTCGACCTCGTGCAGGGAGCTGTTGAGCAGCGACATGCGGTTCTCCGGGCTCTCTCGGGGGCTGGTGATGGCCGTCATTCGCCGGTGAACGCCGAGTACTGCTCGGCCGACAGCAGGTCGGACGGCTCCTCGGCCACCCGCACCTTGAACAGCCAACCCGCCTCGAACGGTGCGCTGTTGACCAGGGCAGGGTCGTCCACCACGTCCTGGTTGCACGCGACGACGGTGCCGGAGACCGGCGAGTACAGGTCACTGACCGACTTGGTCGACTCCAGCTCACCGCACGACTCGCCCGCGGTGACCTCCTGGCCGTCCTCGGGGAGCTGGACGAAGACCACGTCGCCCAGCGCGTGGGCCGCGTGCTCGGTGATGCCGACCGTGGCGACGCCGTCCTCGACGGCCGACAGCCACTCGTGCTCCTTGCTGTAGCGCAGCTGCTCAGGGTTGTTCATGAGGAAATTCTCCCGGATACGTCGACGGTACGCGAACAGGGTGCGGAAACGGCGCCGGGTTCAACGGGCGCGCTTGTAGAACGGCAGGGCCACCACCTGGTAGGGCTCGTGACCGCCGCGGATGTCCACCGTGACCCCGGGGGTGCCGGGCGCGGCGTGATCGGCGTCCAGGTAGCCGATGGCGATCGGCCGGCCCAGCGTCGGGGACGGGGCGCCGGAGGTGACCTCGCCGATCACCGAGCCGTCCGCGCCCAGCACCCGGTAGCCCGCCCGGGGTACCCGGCGGCCGTCGGCGACCAGCCCGGCCAGCTTGCGCGGCGGCGAGGCGGCGGCCTTCTCGGCGGCGATCGCCAGCGCGTCCCGGCCGACGAACGGGCCGGCCTTGTCGAACTTCACCACCCGGCCGAGCCCGGCGTCGAACGGTGTGGTCGCGGTGGTCAGCTCGTGCCCGTACAGCGGCATGCCCGCCTCCAGGCGCAGCGTGTCGCGGCAGGACAGGCCGCAGGGGATCAGCCCGTGCCCGGCGCCCGCCTCGGTCAGCGCGGACCACAGGGTCTCGGCGTGCGCCGGGTCGGCGAACAGCTCGAAGCCGTCCTCGCCGGTGTAGCCGGTCCGCGCGATCATCGCCGGCACCCCGGCCACCGTGCCGGGCAGGCCCGCGTAGTACTTCAGGCCGTCGAGGTCGGCGTCGGTCAGCGCGCCGAGGATGGCCGGCGAGTTCGGGCCCTGCACGGCGATCAGCGCGTAGGCGTCCCGGTCGTCGCGCACCGTCGCCTCGAAGCCGGCCGCCCGCTCGGTGACCGCGTCGAGCACGGTCTGGGCGTTGGAGGCGTTGGCGACGATCATGAACTCGGCCTCGCCGAGCCGGTAGACGATCAGGTCGTCCAGGATGCCGCCGTCCTCCTGGCAGATCATCGTGTAGCGGGCCCGGCCGACCTTGAGCGCGGACAGGTGGCCGACCAGCGCGTAGTCCAGTGCCGCACCGGCCTCGGGGCCCCGCACGTTGATCTCGCCCATGTGCGAGAGGTCGAACAGGCCGGCGGCGTCGCGCACCGCCTGGTGCTCGTCGCGTTCGCTTCCGTAGCGCAGCGGCATGTCCCAGCCCGCGAAGTCGGTCATGGTCGCGCCGAGGGCGCGGTGCACGGCGTCCAGCGCGGTGCGGCGCGGGGCCGCGGGGGCGGTGGTCATCTACAAGCTCCCAGATGCAGGCGGATGAGAAGGCAAGGTGTACTCAGGGAAGCGCAACGTCAAGGACGTAGCCTCAAGGACGACAGGAACGAGAAGCCCTCCCCATCTGTCATCGGAACCTGAGAGGTTCACCACGATCCCGCCGGGAGTGGTTTGCACCTTGGGTGGGACAGTCGGGACTGTCCGCTTTTCAGATCTGCCTGTCGCGTGCGGTATCGGGGCCTGAGAGATTCAAGGGAGGACTTGCTCCTTCGGCGTCCCGGCGCAGCTGGGGCTGGCCCGGACTCTCCCGCACGGATTCGAACGGCCGGTATGCAATTGGCGCGGTCATCATTGCACGGTCGGCACGCACGGAGCCAGGCAGTAGGGTTTCGGAGCAGTCCGCAGGTCGCAGTACCGGGGTAGGTGGGATATCGGATGAGCGTTCCGGCACAGTTCGGGCCCGGAGAGCACGCGTACGAGCCGTACGATCCCGGCGCGGCGTCCGCCCGGATGGCGGGTCACCCGCCCGGCCGTCCGGCCGACCACCTGGCCGAACCGGTGATCGCCCACATGGGCGGCTGGCCGGCCAACGAACTCGAAGAGGTGCTGACCGCCGCGCTCGGCGACCCCGGCGCCACCCCCCGGCTGATGGAGGTGCTCGGCCGCTCGCCGCTGTGGGTGCCGGTGCCGGGCGGCGACGTGGACGCCGGGCTGCCCGCGCTGGAGCTGGACGGGGCGCCCTACGTGCCGGTCTTCAGCTCCGAGAACCAGGCCCGGCGTGCCGCGCCCGGCATGTCCTTCGGCGTGCTGCCGGGCATCGAGTTCGCCCGCGGCCTGCCCCCGCTGGTCGGCATCGCGGTCAACCCCGGCGGCGCGGTCGGCATCCCGCTGCCCGCCCACGCGGTCGAGGACCTGTGCCGGGGCGGCGCGAGCGGCGGCGCCCGGGTGCGGCTGTGGGAGCCGGAACCGGACGACGAACCGGTGGACTTCCTGGCCTGCGCGGCCGGCGAGTTCGCGGTCACCCCGGTCGTGCTGTCCGCCCGGCGCGCGCTCGGCTCGGTCGAGGGCGAGCCGCCGACGCTGTTCGTCGGCGTCGAGCTGGACCGCTGGCAGGAAGAGGACCGCGCCGAGGCGATGAACGCCCTCGGCCGCGCCCTGGCCCAGGCACCGCTGGCCTGGCCGGTCAACCTGCTGCTGCTGGACATCGCCCAGGACCCGCTCGGCGACTGGATGCACGGCGTCGTGCAGCCCTTCTTCACCCGCGACTGACCGACGGGTGCGATCTTCGTACGCGATCGGTAACGGCTGCACCACGGCGCTGTCAGAGTCCGCTCCTAACCTGGTTTGATGGCGGGCGGAATCGGGCCGACGAAGCAGAAGGGGCTATCCGACAGTGAACGCGGGCGTTGAGGACGCGCTGCGCCAAGTGGCGCCCGGCCGGTACGACACCTACGAGGCGCTGCTGCGCTCGCTGTCCGAGGGCCAGTTGTGGATGCTGCTGTGGCACGGGCAGCCCGGCGCGCCCGACGCGCAGTACGGCAACATGGAGCTGGACGGCCACGGCTACGCGCCGTGCGTCACCTCCACCCAGGAGCTGGCCGCCAGTGGCTGGAACCGGTCCCACGAGGTCGTCGTCGGGCGGGACATCGCCGCCGAGCTGTACCGCGAGCGCTACGGCCTGTGGCTCAACCCGCACGCGCCCGGCGGCGGGGTCGGCGTGCCCTGGCTCGACCTGCGCCGGATCGCCTCCGGGCTGGACCGGCTGCCCGCCGGACCGCTGCAGATCGCCGAACCGGCCCCGCAGGCCCAGCAGTTCTACGCGATGCTCAGCCAGTGCGCCCAGGTCACCCCGGTCGTGCGGGCGCTGCGCGGCGCCTGGGTCGGGCCCGCGCTGGGCGAGCCGTATCTCGCCGTCGGCGTCGACCTGTACGACAACGGGCCGCAGTCGGTGGAGGCGGTCCGGGTGATGATGCAGCAGGCGGTGGCCGCCGCGCCGACCGGGATGCCGGTCTCCACCGTGGCGATGGCCGACGAGTACGACCAGGTCGGCATGTGGATGCGCACCTACGCGCGGCCGTTCTTCGACCGGGACGCGTTCGGCGCCACCCAGCCGATGCCGGCCCCCACCGGCGCCTGGGGCGGCCCGAACACCGGGTACGCCGGCCCGCCCCAGCAGGGCTGGCCGCTGCCGCCCCGGCAGTACTGACCGCCCCGTCCCCGGCGGATCCGGCGCTCACCCCTCCAGCGCGGCGTCGATCAACCCCAGCGGCGGGCTGCCCAGCTCCAGCAGGGCGCGGTGGAAGCGCTCCAGGGTGAAGCCGGCCCCCCAGCGCGCGCGGGCCTTCTCGCGCAGCCGCATCAGCTCCAGCTTGCCCCAGGTGTAGCGCCCGTAGGAGACGTCGAAGGTGCCCCGTCGGGCCTCGGAGGCGGCGCCGGCCCGGGCGAGGTGGGCGTCGCGCATGAACCGCTCGGTCGCCTCGGCGACGTCCATCGCGCCGGTGTGCAGCCCGATCGCGCAGGTCAGCCTGGTCACCCTGACCAGCGCCTCCAGCGCGACCCCGATCGCGAAGCGCGGATCGCCGGCCCGGAAGCCCGCCTCGACGAAGACCTCCTCCGCGTAGTGCGCCCAGCCCTCGCAGAACGACAGCGAGTGCAGCGCGCGCCGCACGTCGGTCGGCGCGTGCCGCAGCGCCCGGCCGTGCGCGAAGTGCCCGGGGGCGACCTCGTGCGCGGTGATGGCGGGCAGGCTGGTGCGGCTGAAGAGGGTCAGCCACTCCTCACGCTCGGCGGCCGGCCAGTCGGCGCCCGGCGGGGTGACGTGGTACCAGGACGGGGCGTCGTCCTCGTAGGGCGCCGCCCAGCTCATCATCGCCACCGCCCAGCGCCGGGAGGCGGGCGCCGGCCCGACCAGGCACTGCCCGCCGCCCCGTCCGCCGCCCCGTTCCGCCCCGTCGGAGGCGTCGGGGGCGTCGGGGGTGACCGCCGGGTCGTCCAGGTACGGGGCCAGCCGGTGCTCGCGGGTGAACGCGACCACCTCGGCGGTCAGTTCGGCGGCGTAGCCGATCACGCCGTCGGCGTCCGGGTGGTCGGCGAGCAGTTCCGGCACGAGTTCCGCCACGGAGCGGCGCGGGTCGAGCGCGCGGCAGCCCTCGGTCAGCATCGCGGTGAGCCGGTCGCGTTCCTGGTCCGCGGCGGCGGCGAGCGCGGTCAGGTCGACCGCCATGCCCTCCTGGGCGCCCATCAGCGCGGCCAGCGCGGCCCCGCCGAGCCGGGCGTCCGGGTCGCCGGTCCTGGCCGCCTCGGCGACGTGGGACACCAGCCGCCCGTGCGCCGCCAGCGCGTCCACCGTCTCCGGTCCCTGCGCCGGGTCGATCCCGTCGGCCAGCCCGCGCACCGCGGTCAGCAGCGCCTCGGCCACCGGGGCGCTCAGCCGGTCCAGCGAGGCGATCGCGGCGTCCACCGCCTGCGGCCACTGCGCCAGATGGCGGCGCCTGGCCCGGTCGCGCTCCTCGGCGGGGGCGTACTGCCGGTCGTAGCAGGCGAGTTCGAGGTTGGCCAGGTGCGGATAGGGATCGCGCCGGTGCAGCTCCAACTCCCCGTACGCCACCCGCAGCGACTCCTCGAAGACCGCCAGGTGCGCCTCGTCGTGGGCGTCGGCGAGCGGCGGCTGCGTCCGGCGGGCCAGGGTCAGCGCGGCCAGCGAGCGGCGCACGCCGTCGGGGGAGAGGTCCTGCACCACGCCGTCGTACGCGTGCAGGCCCGCCATCTCGCGGACGGTGGGCACCATGAGGTCGCAGACGGCGCGGATCCGGTTGTCCATGGCGGCACCGTACCGACCGCCGGCCCCCCGTGGCACCGGACCCCCGGAGTCCGTGTCTACCAGCCGGTAACATCGCGGTGTACCGTACGACCCATGGCACAGGTGAGCATCGGGGACAGCGAATTCGACCGCGACACGGCGACCACCCGGCGGCCGGGTGAACGGGGCAGCCACGACGCCGCGCTCTCCGGCGGCTGGACCATCGTCCGCGCGGTCAACGGCGGCTACCTGCTGGCCGTCGCCGCCCGCGCGCTCGCCGCCGAACTGCCGCACCACGACCCGTTCACCCTCACCGCGCACTACCTCACCCCCGGCGAGCCCGGCCCCGCCGTGGTGCGCACCGAGGTGATCCGCACCGGGCGCACCATGTCCACCGGCACCGCCCGGCTGCTGCAGACCGGCCCGGACGGCCGGGAGGTGGAGCGGCTGCGGGTCACCGGCTTCTACGGCGACCTCGACGCCCTGCCGGACGACGTGCGCACCACCGCCAAGCCGATCGCCATCCCGCCGTACGAGCAGTGCCTGGGCGCCGACGCGGCCCCCGGCGACCGGCCGGTGATCGCCGGCAGCACCGAGATCCTCGACCGCCTCGACCTGCGGCTGGACCCGGCGACCGCCGGCTGGGCGGTGGGCAGCCCCAGCGGCCGCGGTGAGATGCGCGGCTGGCTCGGCTTCGCCGACGGCCGCGACCACGACCCGTTCTCCCTGCTGCTCGCGGTGGACGCCCTGCCGCCGACCGCCTTCGACCTCGGACTGCACGGCTGGGTCCCCACCATCGAACTCACCGTCCACGTGCGGGCCCGGCCGGCCGCCGGCCCGCTGCGGGTCGGGGTCGCCACCCGCAACCTGGCCGGCGGGCTGCTGGAGGAGGACGCCGAGGTCTGGGACAGCGCGGACCGACTGGTCGCCCAGTCCCGGCAGTTGGCCCGGGTGCTGCTGCCCTGACCGCCCCGTCCGCCGCCCCGTGCCGGTCCGGCGGCCGGGCGGTACCCGCCCTGCGGCGTCGCGGCGGCACGTAGAATCGGCCGCACCATGGCCTACCTCGACCACGCCGCCACCACGCCGATGCTGCCGGAAGCGGTGCGGGCGATGAGCGCGCAGCTGACCGCCACCGGAAACGCCTCCTCACTGCACGCCTCGGGGCGCCGGGCCCGGCGCGCCGTGGAGGAGTCCAGGGAGGCGCTGGCCGGCGCGCTCGGCGCCCGGCCCAGCGAGGTGGTGTTCACCGCGGGCGGCACCGAGGCGGACAACCTCGCCGTCAAGGGGCTGTTCTGGGCCCGGCGGGCCGCCGATCCGGCCCGGGTGCGGGTGCTGGCCGGCCCCGTCGAGCACCACGCCGTGCTGGACGCGGTGCACTGGCTCGCCGACCACGAGGGCGCCCGGATCGACTGGCTGCCGGTGGACGGGCTCGGCCGGGTGCACCCCGAGGCGCTGCGCGAGGCCATCGCCCGCGACCCCTCCGACGTCGCGCTGGTCACCGCGATGTGGGCCAACAACGAGGTCGGCACGATCTCCCCGATCCGCGAACTGGCCGCCGTGGCACGGGAGTTCGGCGTCCCGATGCACTCCGACGCGGTGCAGGCGTTCGGCCAGCTCCCGCTGGACTTCGCCGGCAGCGGCCTGGACGCCATGGCGGTCAGCGGCCACAAGGTCGGCGGCCCGTACGGCACCGGGGCGCTGCTGCTGCGCCGCGAGTGGGCCCCGGTGCCGCTGCTGCACGGCGGCGGCCAGGAGCGCGACGTGCGCTCCGGCACGCTGGACGTGCCCGGCATCGTGGCGTTCGCCACCGCGGGGGCGCTCGCCGAGGAGCGCCGGGCGGACTTCGCGCGCGAGGTCGCCGCGCTGCGCGACACCCTGGTGGCCGCCGTGCGCGAGGCGGTGCCCGACGCGGTGCTCAACGGCGACCCGGACCCGGCGGGGCGGCTGCCCGCCAACGCGCACTTCTCCTTCCCCGGCTGCGAGGGCGACTCCCTGCTGCTCCTGCTGGACGCGCAGGGCATCGAGTGCTCCACCGGCTCGGCCTGCACCGCGGGCATCGCCCAGCCCAGCCACGTGCTGCTCGCCATGGGCGCCGACACCGCCCGCGCCCGGGGCACGCTGCGCTTCTCGCTCGGGCACTCCACCACCACGGCCGACGTGGCCGAACTCGCCGCCGCCATCGGCCCCGTGGTGGAACGGGCCCGCAAGGCCGGACTGGTCTGAGCGGCCACGTACCCTGGAGGACGCTATGACTCTTCCCGGTGCACCCACCAGCCCCCGTGACGGCTCCCGGCTGCGCGTACTGGCCGCCATGTCCGGCGGCGTGGACTCCGCCGTCGCCGCCGCCCGCGCCGCCGAGGCCGGCCACGACGTGACCGGCGTCCACCTCGCGCTGTCCGCCAACCCCCAGTCGTTCCGCACCGGCGCCCGCGGCTGCTGCACCCTGGAGGACTCCAGGGACGCCCGCCGCGCCGCCGACGTGATCGGCATCCCGTTCTACGTGTGGGACCTGGCGGAGCGCTTCCGGGAGGACGTCGTCGAGGACTTCGTCGCCGAGTACGCGGCCGGCCGCACCCCCAACCCGTGCCTGCGGTGCAACGAGAAGATCAAGTTCGCCGCGCTGCTGGACAAGGCGCTGGCCCTCGGCTTCGACGCGGTCTGCACCGGCCACTACGCGACCGTGCTGACCGGCCCGGACGGGGCCCGCGAGCTGCACCGCGCCGAGGACGCCGCCAAGGACCAGAGCTACGTGCTCGGCGTGCTGGACGAGCGGCAGCTCGCGCACGCGATGTTCCCGCTCGGCGACACCCTCACCACCAAGGACGAGATCCGCGCCGAGGCGGAGCGCCGCGGCCTGGCCGTCGCCCGCAAGCCCGACAGCCACGACATCTGCTTCATCGCCGACGGCGACACCCAGGGCTTCCTGGCCCAGCGGCTCGGCACCGCCGAGGGTGAGATCGTCGACGAGGACGGCCGCCGCGTCGGCACCCACGAGGGCGCCTACGGCTTCACCATCGGCCAGCGCAAGGGCATGCGGCTCGGCGTCCCGGCCCCGGACGGCAAGCCCCGCTACGTGCTGGACATCTCGCCGGTCACCAACACCGTCACCGTCGGCCCCGCCGAGGCGCTGGACGTCACCGCGCTGACCGCCCTGCGGCCCCGCTGGTGCGGCACCCCGCCGGCCGCCCCGGCCCGCTACACCGCCCAGTTGCGCGCGCACGGCGACGACGTGCCGGTCACCGCGGAACTCGTCGACGGCGAGCTGCGGGTCCGCTTCACCGCCGGCCCGGTCCGCGGCGTCGCCCCCGGCCAGGCGGTCGTGCTCTACGACGGCACCCGGGTCGTCGGCTCGGCGACCATCGCCACGACGGAACGCCGCCAGACCGCCCGCTCCGCCTGAACCGGGCCGGGCCCGCCCCGTCGCGCCGGCGGAGCTGCCCCGTTGCCGTGTGCGCAGGCGGAGCTGCCGCGTGCGGAGCCGCCCCGTTAGCCTCCGCGGGACCGCCCCGTCCGCCTTGTCGCGTTGGCGGAGCCGGCCCGTGCGAGCCCGCCCCGTTAGCCCCTGCGGGCCCGCCCCGTCCCGCCGCCTGGGGCGCCCCGTCCGCCCCGTCGGGCCAGGTCGCCCGCCCCGTTCCCCCTACCCGTCCGCCCCGTCGGCCCCGGTCGCCCCGGCCAGCCCGCGCAGGCAGTCGGCGACCGTGCCGGCCATGCCGTCGCGGGCGGCGGAGAGGTAGCGCCGCGGGTCGACGAGCGCGCGGTCGCCGTCGAGCACCGAGCGCACCGGTGCGGTGAAGGCGATGTTGAGCAGCGTGCCGATGTTGACCTTCGTCATGCCGGCCGACACCGCGGCGCGCAGCGCGGCCGGCGGGATGCCCGAGGAGCCGTGCAGTACCAGCGGCACCGGCACCGCGGCGCGCAGCCGGCCGACGAGTTCCAGGTCGAGCCGTGCGGTGCGCTCCAGCATGGCGTGGCTGCTGCCGACCGCGACCGCGAGCGCGTCCACCCCGGTCGCGGCCACGAAGGCGGCGGCTTCTCCCGGATCGGTGCGCACCCCGGGCGTGTGCGGGTGGCCCTTGCCGCCGATCTCGCCGAGTTCCGCCTCGACGAACAGCCCGTTGCGGTGCGCCCAGCGCGCGGCCTCCCGGGTCGCGGCCACGTTCTCCTCGTCGGTGAGCCGGGAGCCGTCGAACATCACCGAACTCGCCCCGCACTCGGCCGTCGCGCGCAGCAGCGCGAGGTCCTCGACGTGGTCCAGGTGCAGCGCGAGCGGCACCGGGCACGCCTCGGCCACCGCCCGCGCCGCGGCGGCCAGCGGCAGCACGGCTCCGTGGTAGCGGACCGCGTTCTGGCTGATCTGCATGATCGCCGGCAGTCCGGCGGCCACGGCCCCGGCGGCGACCGCCTCGGCGTGCTCCAGGGTGATCACGTTGAAGGCCGCGACACCGGTGCCGGCCGCGCGGGCGGACCGCACCAGGGCGGCGGTAGTGCTCAACACGGGGCGCTCCTGCGGGTGTACGGGTCCGGCCGTCCGGTGACGGTGGTGGATCTGGCGAGTCGGGGTATCCGGTCGGCGGCGACGCTGCCGGCGTACGGTTCGAGCACCGCGGCGGCCGACCACGCGGCGGCGGTGCGCAGCAGGTCGGGCCAGTCGCGGCCGGCGAGCAGTCCGGCGGCCAGCGCGGCGACCGCGGCGTCCCCCGCCCCCGTCGGGTTGACGGCGGTGAGCGGGGCGGGGACGGCGCGCACCACGCCGCCGTGCTCGTCGAGCCCGGTCAGTCCCGCCGGGCCGTCCGAGACCACGACGCGGCGTGCTCCGGCCGCCAGCAGCCACCGCCCGCCGGCCACCGGGTCCGCCAGGCCGGTCGCGGCCCGCAGTTCGGCGGTGTTCGGCTTGACGAGGTCGGGACCGGCGGCCAGCGCGTGGGTGAGCGCCGCCCCGTCGGCGTCCACCACCGCGGGCACGCCGTGCCGGTGAGCCCGCTCGACCAGGATCCGGTAGGCGTCCGGCGGCACCGCGGGCGGCAGCGAACCGGTCAGCACGACCAGCCCGGCTCCCGCCAGCGCGGCGTCCAGGTGGTCGAGCAGCGCGGGCCAGTCGGCGACCGCCGGTCCCGGTTCGGTGACCACCGTCGCCCGCCCCGTGCCGCTCTCCACCGTGGTCACGGTGCGCCGGGTGTCCGGCGCCCCGCCCCGCTCGGTGTCGTCCTGCTCCGGGGCCGCGTCCCGCCCCGTCCCGCCGTGCCCGGCCGTCGCCCCGCCCCGCTCCGTCCCGCCGCGCTCAGCCGCCCCGTTCCGCCCCGTGCTGCCGTGTCCGGCCGTCGCCCCGTCCCGCCCCGTGGCCGCGCCCCGCGTTCCCCCGGCGTACGTCGCGAAGTCCTCGGGGACGCCGGCGTGGGCCAGGGCGGCGCGCAGTCGGTCCCCGGTGGGGCCGGGCGCGTAGCCGGTGGCCAGGGTGGGGTGGCCGAGGGAGTGCAGGACGCGGCTGACGTTGACGCCCTTGCCGCCGGGGCGTTCGTGCACCGCCTCGGCCCGGTGCGTGCTGCCCGGCTCCAGGAGGCGCACCGTGTGGGTGATGTCCCAGGCCGGGTTGAGGGTGACGGTGACGATCACCGGCGCCGCCTCATGACGCGCCCGCCACGGCCGGAGCCGCCAGCCGCGCGGCGAGCATCCCGGCGCCGATCACCGCGGCCCGGTCGCCCAGCCGGGCCGCGCGCAGCGGTGGCGGGCTGCCCAGCGTCACCCGGCACGCCAACGCGGCCCGCAGCGGCGCCAGCAGCACCTCTCCGGCCAGCGACATGCCGCCGCCCACCACGATCGCGGCCGGGTCGAGCAGTACGCAGGCGGCGGCGAGCCCGGTGGCCAGCGCGTCGACCGCCGCCCGCCAGACCCGCACGGCGGCCGGGTCGCCGGCCCGCACCGCCGCGGCGACCTCGCGCGCGGTCGGGGAACCGCCGGCGAGCCGGTGCGCGCGGGCGGCCACCGCGGTCGCGGACGCCAGCGTCTCCACGCAACCGCGGCCGCCGCAGGGGCAGTCGGCGCCGGCCGGGTCCACCGCCAGGTGGCCGATCTCCGCCGCGCGGCCGAACGCACCGCTCGGCGCCGCCCCGTCCAGCACGAACGCGCCGCCCACCCCGGTGCCCAGCGCGACGAACAGCAGGCTGCGCACGTCCGCGCCGGCGCCGAGCCGGGCCTCGGCCAGCGCACCGGCGCGCAGGTCGTGGCCGAGGGCGACCGGCACCGCGAGCCGGTCGCTCAGCAGGTCCCGCAGCGGCACGTCGCGCCAGCCGACCGCCACCGACTCGCGGGCCACGCCCGCCTCTTCGTCCACCAGGCCGAGGACCGCGGCGCCCACCGCCGACGGAGCGCCGCCGAACCGGCGCCGTCCCTCGGCGGTGATCCGCTCCGCGGCGTCGGCGACCGCGTCGAGCACGGCTCGCGGTCCGTCGGCACGGGGCGTGGGACGGCGCTGCTCGCCGAGCACCTCGAAGCCGGGGGAGAGCAGCGCCGTCTTGATCGTGGTGCCGCCGACGTCGATGCCGACCAGGTAGGGCCCGCCGGTCATGAGTCCGCGGCGGCGCCGGGCCGGTCCCCGGGGGCCAGCACGACGGAACGGGTCAGGTTGCGCGGCCGGTCGGGGTCGAGCCCCTTGCGGGCGGCCACCGCGCCGGCCAGCCGCTGCACCCGCACCAGGTCCACCTGCGGGTCCTGCGGATGGTCGACGAAGACCGCGCCGGTGCGCTCGACCTCGGGGCGCAGCCCCTCCACGTCCGGGCCGAAGTGCCATACCAGCCGGCCCGGCGCGGCGATGCTGATCGGGCCGTGCCGGTATTCCATGCTCGGGTACGCCTCGGTCCACGCCTGCGCGGCCTCGCGCAGCTTCAGCCCCGCCTCGCGGGCGATGCCGTGCGCCCAGCCGCGCCCCAGGAAGGTGATCTGGTCGGCCTCCACCCACTCCGGCGCCGGCTCCTCGGCCAGCACGGACTCGGCGGCGTCGGCCAGTTCCGCGACCGGGTCGCCCAGTCCGGCGCGCAGCGTGCTGAGCGCGGTGGTGGCGAACAGCGTCTGCACCACGGAGCGTTCGTCGGCGAAGCCGAGGTCCACCACCTGGTCGGCGGCGGTCACGATCGGGGTGTCCATGCCGGCGGTCAGCGCGGTGGTCGCGCACCGGCCGCGCTGGGCGGCCAGCAGATCGAGGACCTCGGTGGTGGTGCCGGACCGGGAGATGGCGACCAGCCGGTCGTAGCGGCGCCCGTGCGGGAACTCGGAGGCGGCGAAGGCGTCGGTGTGGCCCAGGCCCCGTGACTCGCGCAGCAGGGCGTACGCCTCGGCCATGAACCAGGACGTGCCGCAGCCGACGACCGCGACGCGCTCACCGGCGGCGGGCAGCCCGGCGCCCGCGCCGGCGGCGACGGCCGCCGCCTTGCGCCAGGCGTCGGGTTGACGGGCGATTTCCTCGCCGTTGAAAGACATGCGAACTCCTTGTACCGCTGGGTTCTCGGGCTGGTCCGGTGCGACGGGGCGGCCGGCACACGGGAGGTGGTCAGGGGCCGTCCGGGCCGGCGGCGCCGTCCGACGGGGCGCGCTGGTGCCCGGCGAAGTACCGCGTGATCCGCGGATCGGGCTCCGGCACCGGCACCGGGATGCCGCCGGCGCGCAGCGAGACGGTCGCGGCCACCCCGGCCGCCACCGCCTCCCGGGCCGCGACCGGCGAGGTGTCCGTGGGCCCGCCCTCGGCGGCGAAGCGCAGGAACTCGGCCACCAGGGCCCCGTCCGCGCCGCCGTGCGAGGTGTCGTCCGGGACCGCCACCGGCTCGACCAGGTCGGCGTCCGGCCGGTAGCCGGAGCGGCGGGCGTTCCACACCTTGAGGGTGGACGGCCCGCCGGAGACGCCGTCGCCGAAGTTCTCCAGGCGCCCCTCGTCGCCGATCACCGTGTAGTTGCGCCAGTAGTCGGGCGTGAAGTGGCACTGCTGGTAGCTGGCGAGGACGCCGTTGCCGAGCCTGGCGAGCATCATGCTGATGTCCTCGACGTCCACGACCGGGTTGAGGCCGGTCAGCTTCGCCGGCGGCCAGACGTCCGGGTCGAACCAGTCCGGCATCCGCTGCCCGGTCTCGGCGGCCTCCCGGCGCGGGTTGGCCCCGTAGACGGCCAGGTCGCCCATGGCCGTCACGGTGCGCGAGTAGCCGCCGGCCAGCCAGTGGATGACGTCCAGGTCGTGGGCGCCCTTCTGCAGCAGCAGCCCGGTGGTCTTCGCCCGCTCGGCGTGCCAGTCCTTGAAGTAGTAGTCGCCGCCGTGGCCGACGAAGTGCCGGCACCACACGGAGCGGACCTCGCCGATCAGCCCCTGGTCGATCATCTCGCGCATCCGGCGCAGCATCGGCAGGTGGCGCAGGTTGTGGCCCACGTACAGCCGGGTGCCGGTGCGCGCGGCGCTCGCCAGCAGTTCGTCGCAGTCCGCCACGTCGATGGTGAGCGGCTTCTCGACGAACACCGCGACGCCGGCGGTCAGGAAGAAGGCGGCCGGTTCGGTGTGCAGGTGGTCGGGGGTGAGCACGAAGACCGCGTCGAGTCCGTCGTCGAGCATGTCCTGGTAGGCCTCGTGCACCCGGACGCCGGGGCCGAACAGCTCGCGCGCGTAGGCCCGGCCGAGCGGCGCGGGGTCGGCGCACGAGACGATCCGGGCGGTGCCGGGGCGGTCGGCGGCGGTGGCGAGCGGGGCCCGCTGTCCGACGCCGACGACGCCGACGCGCAGTTCGTCCACGGGGATCAGCCTTTCGTTCCGGTCAGGGCGATGCCCTCGATGACGTGCCGCTGCAGCACGACGAACACCGCGATCACCGGGAGGGTCGCGAGCAGCGAACCGGCCATCAGAACCGGGTAGTCGGTGAGGTACTGGCCCTGCAGCGACGCCAGTCCTGAGCTGAGGGTCATCTTCGACGGGTCGGTGTTGACGATCAGCGGCCACAACAGGTCGTTCCACGACCAGATCATGGTCAGGATGCCGAGCGCGATCAGGCCCGGCCGGGCCAGCGGCAGCATGATGCTCCAGTAGATCCGCAGCCGGCTCGCCCCGTCGAGCCGGGCCGCCTCCTCCAGTTCGGCCGGCAGGGCGAGGAAGAACTGCCGCAGCAGGAAGGTGCCGAAGGCGCTGAAGACGCCGGGCAGGAAGAGCGCCGGCAGGGTGTTGAGCAGGTGCAGGTCCTGCATGATCTGGTACTGCGGGATCACCAGCAGCTGGGTCGGCACCAGCAGCACGGACAGGAAGATGCCGAACAGCGCCTTCTTGCCGGGGAAGTCCATCCGGGCGAAGGCGTACGCCGCCATCGAGCAGAACAGCAGCTGGCCGAGGGTGCGGGCCAGCGCGTTGACCACCGAGTTGACCAGCATGCCGGCCAGCGGGATGCCCCGGAAGACCGAGCCGTAGTTGTCCGGGTGCCAGCTGTGCGGCAGCAGGGTCGGCGGCATCTGGGTGGACTCGGTCAGCGACTTGAAGGACGTCAGGATCTCCCAGACGAACGGTCCGGCCAGCACCAGGACGGCCGCCACGAGGAAGGTGTGCGCGCCGAGCGGGCCGGCGATCCGGCGACGGGGCCGCACGGTGCCCGCCCCGTCGGTGCGCCGGGCGGCGCCGAGGCTACTCATAGTGGACCCACTTCCGCTGCAGCCGGAACTGCACGCCGGTCACGGCGACGATGACCAGCAGCAGCAGGAACGCCATGGCGGCGGCGTATCCGCGGTTGTTGTTCACGAACGCCTGCTGGTAGAAGAGGTAGACCACGGTGCGGGTCTGCGGCAGCGCCGGGTTGGTGCTGTCGATCATCACGTAGACGAGGTCGAAGGTCTGCAGCGAGCCGATGACCGACAGCACGGTGACGAAGAACAGGCTGGGGCTCAGCAGCGGCAGCGTCAGCGAGCGGAACTGCCGTACGGGGCCCGCCCCGTCCATCTCCGCGGCCTCGTAGTAGTGCCGGGGTATCGACTCCAGCCCGGCCATCAGGATGACCATGTTGTAGCCGACGGTCGACCAGATCCCCACCGCGACCACCGCCACCAGCGCGGTGTGCGGATTGCTGATCCAGTACGTGCCGTGCACGCCGATCCTGCCGAGCAGGAAGTTGATGACGCCGAAGTCGCCGTTGTACATCCACCGCCACACGATGGCTACCGCGGCCGGCATCGTGACGACCGGCAGGAACATCAGCGTCCGGTAGACGCCGACGCCCCGCCGTCCCTTGCGGCCGAGCACCGAGGCCAGCACCAGGGAGACCGGCACGCCCAGCAGTCCGAGCAGGCTGTACCAGACGGTGTTGACGAACGCCGCGCGCAGGTCGGGATCGTGCAGCAGCTGCCGGTAGTTGGCCAGGCCGCTCCAGGTGTGGCCGCCGAACGGGCCCCAGGTGGTGAAGCTGAAGTACAGGGTCTGCACGACCGGCCACAGGTAGAAGACGCCCAGGCCCAGCGCGGTCGGCGCGAGGAAGAACGCCGCCCAGGCCAGGTCCTGCCGCTCGCGGGTGCTGCGCCGGCGCCGCGGCCGGCGGGCGACGGAGGCCGCGCCGGGATCGCGGTCGTGCGTCGTGTCGTGGCGCGGAGCCTCCATCGCGCTCGCCATCGTCAGTGACGCTCCTTGGCCAGGGCGGCGTTCATCTGGCTCGCGAGCTGCCTGGCGACCGTCGCGACCGGTTCGCTGCCGTTCCACGCCTTGGGCAGCAGGTTGGTCTCCAGGGTGTTCCACGCGGCCGTGTTGCCGGAGACCGGCAGCGGCACGGCGTCGGGCAGCTGGTCGAGGTAGGACTGCAGGTCGAACTGCGGGTGGGCCTTGACCCACGCGTCCTGGGTGCCGTTGTAGGCCGGGATGACGGTGCCGGTGTCCGCCTCGATGAGGGCGGCCTGCCGGGAGCCGAGGAACTTCTCGAACTTCTCCGCCTGCGCCGGGTACTTGGTGCGGCTGGAGATCACGTTGGCCAGGCCGTGGATGACGGTGGCCTTCTTCGCGCCGGACGGCAGGGCGGTGACGTTCGCCCAGGACTTGGTGTTGGCGTTGTCCGCGAACTCGGTCGCGTCCCACGAGCCGCCCCAGTACATGGCGAGCTTGCCGGCCTCGAACATGTTGAGCGGGGCGGTGTCGGTCATCTGCTGCAGGCTGGGGGACTGCTTCTTGGCGATCAGGTCGGTCCAGAACTTCAGGCCGGCGATCGTCTTGGGGTCGGCGTACCCGGAGTGCCTGCCGTCCGGCGAGACCACGTAGCCGCCGGCCTGGAATATCGTGTCGTAGAAGTTCTCCTGGCCGGTCAGCGTCGCGCCGACGGCGTAGACGCCCTTGGCCGGGTCGGAGAGCTTGGCGGCCGCCGTGTCGAAGTCCTGCCAGGTCCAGGTCGGCTTGGGGTAGGCGACGTGCGCCGCGTCGAAGATCTTCTTGTTGTACCAGAGCCCGACGGTGTCGAAGTCCTTGGGCAGCCCGTACTGCACGCCCTTGTACTTGTAGAGGTTGACCAGCGACGCCGGGTAGACCGAGGTGTCCGCCTTGAGGTCGGTGAGCGGCTTGATGACGCCGTTGGAGGCGTAGAGCTGGAAGTTCGGCCCGTTCATCCAGAAGACGTCCGGCGCCTGCCCGCCGGTGCTGGCCGCCTGGAGCTTGGTGAAGTAGTCCGCGTACGGGGTGAGTTGGACCGTGACCTTGATCTTCGGGTTCTGCGCCTCGAACGCCTTGATGATCTTGTTCATCGCGGGCACCTGGTTCTTGTCCCAGACGCCGTAGGTCAACGCGGCCTGCGCGTTGCCGCTGTCGGACCTGGTGTCGCTGCCGCACGCGCTGAGCGACGCGAGCAGCGCCACCGTGGCCAACGCCGCGACTGTCCCTTGTGTGCGCACGGCGCAACCTCCTGGACTCGTCGGACCTTCGAAATGGGGGAGACCCCGATGACCGGCCGGTCGATGTCCGGGAAGCGTAGGCGCTCGCAAGTGAGCACTCAAGACATTCTGCGAGCAGTTTCAAGCAATCGTGCTACGGTTCGGCAACGTCAAACGGAGGGGCACGTGAATCGTTACGCCAGGTTGAACGCCCTGCTGGACGCGATGGCGACGCAGGGACACGTCGATGTCGAGCTGCTCGCCCGGCAGTTCGGCGTCTCGCCGTCCACCGTCCGCCGCGACCTCAACCACCTGCACGAGCAGCAGCTCGTCACCCGCACGCGGGGCGGCGCGGTGGCCACCACCGTCAACTACGACCTGCCCATCCGCTACCGCCGCGCCAGCCACGGCTCGGAGAAGGCCCGGATAGGCCAGGCCGCCGCCGCCCTGGTGGCCACCGGCGACATCGTGGGGATCAACGGCGGCACCACCACCACCGAGACCGCGCGGGCGCTGGCGGAGCGGCAGTTCCCGGACCGCGGCCGCGAGTCGGGGCAGATCACCATCGTCACCAACGCGATCAACATCGCGAGCGAGATGACCGTGCGCCGGCACGTCAAGCTGGTGATGACGGGCGGCGTAGCCAGGCTGCAGTCCTTCGAGCTCACCGGGCCGCTCGCCTACGACACCCTCGCCCAGATCGACCTGGACTACGCGATCCTCGGCGTCGACGCCTTCGACCCGGAGCTGGGCGCCAAGGCGCTCGACGAGGAGGAGGCGCGGATCAACCAGCTGATGGCCAAGCGGGCGCGCAAGGTGGTGGTGATCGCCGACAGCAGCAAGCTCGCCGCCCGGGCGTTCTCCCGCATCTGCCCGCTCAGCGCGGTCGACTACTTCGTCACCGACACCGGCGCCCCGGACGAGGCGGTCGCCGCGATCCGGGCCGCCGGCGTCGAGGTGGTGCTGGCCTGACGCGGCGGCCGGGTACGTGAGGGGCGCACCCGGGCCGCCGGCGGCGGGCTACGCGCCGGTCTGGGACAGTTCGTCGCTCCAGTACGCGCCGGTGGGCAGGGTGTCCCACGGGTTGGGCAGGTCGTCGGGCGTCACGTAGACGTAGCCGGCGTTGCGCTGCTTGCTGAGCGACATGGCGTTGTCCATGTCGCTCTGGCTGGAGGCCGCGTAGACCAGGTTCCAGAACTGGTCCGGGTCGCCGGACGACAGCTCCCAGGACGGCGGGGTCCAGGAGGTGTAGTCGGCGTAGGAGCCCTCGAACATGACGAGGATGTCGGCGGCCGAGGCGTAGCACTGCGCCGCGGGGGAGCCGGGGTTGTCCACGGTCAGCGCGCCGCTGTGGTTCTGCTTGGTGTAGGTGTTGACGGCCGAGTAGAGGTCCACGTGCGCGTTGCCGGTGCCGCAGTCGGCGAGCGCGTCGTCGAAGAAGATCCCGGACAGCCCGTAACCGCCGTACCAGGAGTACCAGTCGGCCACGTCCGACTCCACCTGGCTGGTCCACGCGGAGGTGCTGGTCTGGCCGCCGCGGGTGGTGCGTCCCGTGGTGCCGAAGTAGCCGGTGTCCACGTAGCCGATGACCTTCTCGCCGGCGTTCGTCGCCGCCTGGACGGCGTCGGCGTACCCCTGGTCGAAGCCGGAGCCGGGGCCGTTGTCCGGGTTGGCGACCGCGATGCCGACCGCCGAGCCGCCCTGGTCGAGCTGGCTCCAGTAGCCGGATCCGGGGCTGCCGTCCGGGTTGAAGTAGGCCGGCACCGCCAGGTGCTGGACGCTCGCCGTCGCCGACGCGGGAGCGGCCCCGGCGGCGAACGACATGGCGAGCGTCGCCGCGACGGCGGCGAGCAGGGCCACGATTCGGGCTTTTCGTCCGCCTTGGTATCTGTTCTCGGGCATCTCGAACTCCTTGTTCCGAAATGACGTTTCACAGGCTGTGGCGCGGCATGACCTTAGAATGCGCGAAATGGCGCGTCAATTGGGCTACGCGAGCAATTCCGAGCGGTTTTCCGGCAGTTGGCCGGTCCCGGGGATAACGTTGAGCACATGAACATCTGTGTCTTCCTGTCCGCCGCCGACCTCGACGAGCGCTACACCGCGCCGGCCCGGGAGTTCGCGCGGCTGCTGGGCGAGGGCGGCCACACGCTGGTGTGGGGCGGCTCGGACGTGGGCTTGATGAAGGTGGTCGCGGACGGGGTCCGGGCCGCCGGCGGGCGGCTGGTCGGCGTCTCGGTGGAGTTCCTCCAGGCGGTCGCGCGGGCCGACGCCGACGAGATGGTGGTCGCCGCCGACCTCGGCGCCCGCAAGGCCGAGCTGCTGGCCCGCTCCGACGCGGTGGTGGTGATGGTCGGCGGCACCGGCACGCTCGACGAGGCGACGGACGTGATGGAGCTGAGGAAGCACCGGCTGCACGACAAGCCGGTCGTGGTGCTCAACACCGCCGGGTTCTACGACGGGCTGCGCACCCAGTTCCAGCGCATGCACGACGAGGGCTTCCTGCCGCTGCCCCTGGACGACCTGGTCTTCTTCGCCGACGACCCGGCGGCGGCCCTGGCCCGCCTGCGCGAGGCCGGGTGAGGCCGCGGACGGTGCGAACATGGGGGAATGAGCACGTATCTGATCACCGGCGCCGGCTCGGGCATCGGGGCCGCCCTCGCGCGACGGCTGCGCGACCGCGGTGACGAGCTGTGGCTGGTGGCCCGCAACGCCGGTCGCGCCAAGCAACTGGCCGAGGACTTCCCCGCGGCCCGCACGCTCGTGGGCGACCTCGGCGAACCGGAACGGCTCTCCTGGGCCTTCGGCCACCAGGCGGTCCCCGAACGGCTGGACGGCCTGCTGCACGTCGCCGGCCTGGTCGACCTCGGCCCGGTCGGCGAGCTGACGCCGAAGGTCTGGCAGCGCACCCTGGCCGTCAACCTGGTGGCCCCGGCCGAGCTGACCCGGCTGATGCTGCCCCAACTGCGGCTGTCGCGCGGCCACGTGGTCTTCGTCAACTCCGGCGCCGGGCTGTCCGCGCACGCCGAGTGGAGCGCGTACGCCGCCAGCAAGCACGGCCTCAAGGCGCTCGCCGACGCGCTGCGCAAGGAGGAGCACGAGGGCGGGGTGCGCGTCACCACCGTCTACCCCGGACGCACCGACACCCCCATGCAGGAGAAGGTGCACCGCATGGAGGGCAGGTCCTACGAGGCGGCCCGCTGGATCGACCCCGAGTCGGTGGCCGGCGCGGTGCTGGCCGCGCTCGACCTGCCCCGCGACGCCGAGATCACCGACCTCACCGTCCGCCCGGGCCACTGACCCGGCTCCGGACGCGCCCGCCCCGCGGCCGCCGCACGGTGGGGGGACGGGGCCCCGCGGGAGGTGGTCATGGCGCAGCCCCGGTCCCGGTCCCGGCGGTCCCCGGCGGGCCACGACGTCTTCCGGGACTTCGTGCCGTGTTCGCGGTTCCGCGACGGCTCCGCCTCCGACCGGCTGGACCGGGTCGCCCGACCACGCTGCCGGTGATCGCGATCCGCTTCACCCGCCGGCACCCCGAATACCTGCGCGAGCGGGCCCGTCGGACGGCAACCGGGGCCTGACCAGGCGGCTACCCTTCCCCGGGTGAGTACCGACACGCCGTCCGACGGCCCCCTGCGCCTCGACCCCGGCACCGCCACCGGGATCGGATCGATGCCCGCCACCGACGCCAGGGAGGCCGCCCGCACCGTCGCCGGCTCGCTGCCGGGGTGGCCGTTCCTCGCCGAACTCCCCGCCCGCGGACCGGGCGCCGACATGATCGGCCGCACCCTCGGCCTGCTGGTCGAGCTGTACGCCCGGGTCGAGCCGAGCGGCTGGCGGTTCGGCGACCGGCCGGGCCGCGACACCCGCCGCGCCTGGTCCTTCCTGCGCGAGGACCTCGACGCGCTGGAGGAGTTCACCCAGGGACACCGCGAGACGGTGAAGATCCAGGCGGTCGGGCCGTGGACGCTGGCCGCCTCGGTCGAACTGCGCGGCGGCCAGGCCGCGTTGTCCGACCCGGGAGCCTGCCGGGACCTGACCGCCTCGCTCGCCGAGGGGCTGCGCCGGCACGTCGCCGAGGTGCGCGGCCGGGTGCCGGGCGCCCGGGTGGTGCTGCAGCTCGACGAGCCGTCGCTGACCGCCGTGCTGCTCGGCCGGGTGCCGTCGGCCAGCGGCTACAGCACCCACCCGGCGGTGGACCGCACGGTGGCGGAGGGCGGGCTGCGCCAGGTGATCGAGGCCGCCGGGGCGCCGGTGGTGGTGCACTCCTGCGCGCCCGGCGTGCCGTTCGGCCTGCTGCGCCGGGCCGGGGCGGGCGCGGTGTCGTTCGACTTCGGGCTCCTCACGGAGAGTGAGTGGGACGCGATCGGCGAGGCCGTCGAGGCGGGCACCCGGCTGCTGGCCGGAGTGGTGCCCGGCACGGACGCCGGTCCGTCAGGCGGGTCGGCGCGATTGTCAGACCCGGCCGGTAGCGTCAGTGCTGTTCGGTCGCTGTGGCGCGCGCTCGGGCTGGCACCGGGGACTCTGGGGGAGTCCGTGGCGGTCACTCCGGCGTGCGGTCTCGCGGGCGCCTCCCCGGCGTACGCCCGCGCTGCCCTCGCCCACTGCGTCAAGGCGGCCCGGACGCTCGTCGACGACCCCGAGTAGCCCCCAGCTGACCACGCACCGTAGCCGCAGCCCGCAGGAAGAGAGTCGGAGGACCCACGGCATGGACGTTCCCGCGCAGGCACGCGAAGAGCACGCCCGGCTGGCCGAGCAGGTGGAGGAGCACCGCTTCCGCTACTACGTCAACGACGCGCCCGTCGTCAGCGACGCCGAGTTCGACCGGCTGCTGCGCCGGCTGGAGGCGGTCGAGGAGGAGCACCCGCAGCTGCGCACCCCCGACTCGCCGACCCAGAAGGTCTCCGGCGCCTACCAGACCGACTTCGCCTCCGTCCGGCACCGCGAGCGGATGCTCTCGCTGGACAACGCCTTCGACGACGAGGAACTGGCCGCCTGGGCCGACCGGATCGCCGCCGACCTCGACGGGCTGCCCTACCACTTCCTGTGCGAGCTGAAGGTGGACGGCCTCGCGGTCAACCTCACCTACGAGCACGGCCGGCTCACCCGCGCCGCCACCCGCGGCGACGGCCGCACCGGCGAGGACATCACGCCCAACGTGCGCACCATCGCCGAGATCCCCGACCGGCTGCGCGGCGACCGGGTGCCCGCCCTGGTCGAGGTCCGCGGCGAGGTCTACTTCCCGATGGAGGAGTTCCAGGCGCTCAACGCCCGGTTGGTCGAGGCCGGCGACAAGCCGTTCGCCAACCCCCGCAACGCGGCCGCCGGTTCGCTGCGCCAGAAGGACCCCCGCGTCACCGCGACCCGCCCGCTGCACATGGTGGTGCACGGCATCGGCGCCCGCGAGGGCTTCGACATCGACTGCCAGTCGCACGCCTACGCCCTGCTGCGCGAATGGGGGCTGCCCACCTCCGGCCACCTCAAGGTGGTCGATTCGATCGGGGGCGTACGGGAGTTCATCGCCCACTACGGCGACAACCGGCACTCCGTCGAGCACGAGATCGACGGCGTGGTGGTCAAGGTCGACGAGGTCCCGCTGCAGGGGCGGCTCGGCTCCACCTCCCGGGCGCCGCGCTGGGCCATCGCCTGGAAGTACGCCCCCGAGGAGGTCAACACCAAGCTGGTCGACATCCGGGTCGGCGTGGGCCGCACCGGCCGCGTCACGCCGTACGCCGTGGTCGAGCCGGTCACGGTGGCCGGCTCCGAGGTCGAGTTCGCCACCCTGCACAACCAGGACGTCGTCAGGGCGAAGGGCGTGCTGATCGGCGACACGGTGGTGCTGCGCAAGGCCGGCGACGTGATCCCCGAGATCCTCGGCCCGGTCGTCGACCTGCGCGACGGCCGCGAGCGGGAGTTCGCGATGCCGGCCCACTGCCCGGACTGCGGCACCGCCCTGCAGCCCATGAAAGAGGGCGACATCGACCTGCGGTGCCCCAACGCCCGCTACTGCCCCGCCCAGTTGCGGGAACGTGTCTTCTACCTGGCCAGCCGCCGCTGCCTGGACATCGAGAACTTCGGCTACGTGGCCGCCGCCGCGCTCACCCAGCCGCTGGCGCCGGCCACCCCGCCGCTGCGCGACGAGGGCGACCTGTTCGACCTGACCGTCGAGGAGTTGCTGCCCATCACCTCGCACGTCCTCGACCCGGACAGCGGGCTGCCCAAGCGCGACGCGAAGACCGGCGAGCCGAAGGTCGTCACCTTCTTCGCCAACCAGAAGGGCGAGCCGAAGAAGAACACCCTGGCCATGCTCGACCACATCGCGGCGGCCAAGGACCGCCCGCTGGCCCGGATCATCACCGCGCTGTCCATCCGGCACGTCGGCCCGGTCGCCGCCGAGGCGCTGGCCCGCGAGTTCCGCGACCTCGACCGCATCGCCGCCGCCGCCGAGGAGGAGTTGGCCGCCGTCGAGGGCGTCGGGCCCACCATCGCCGCCTCCGTCACCCAGTGGTTCGCCGAGGAGTGGCACCGGCAGATCATCGAGAAGTGGCGGGCCGCCGGCGTCCGGTTCACCGAGGAAGGCGCGGACACCGGGCCCAGACCACTCGAAGGGGTGACGGTCGTGGTAACCGGAACGCTGGAGTCGTACACGCGGGATGGCGCGAAAGAGGCGCTCGTCAGCCGAGGGGCCAAAGTCACCGGATCCGTTTCGAAGAAGACCGGATTCGTCGTCGTGGGCGACAATCCCGGCTCTAAGTATGACAAAGCGGTTCAGCTGAAGGTGCCGGTCCTCGACGAGCCCGGTTTCGCCGTCCTGTTGGACCAGGGCGCCGACGCGGCCCGTGAACAGGCCGTCAACCCGGCGGAGTAGCCGCCGGCGCATTCACCCGTTCGGCTCATAGCAGACGAGCGCCCGAACCATGGTTCCATTTGGGCAACCCCTCAGGATCGGTGCCCCTGACACCTCTTTGCGGCCTACTGTTGGAAGGCGCTCCTGCCGGGCATCCATCACATCGCCGGGCGTGGCCACCGACCCAGCGCAACCCGGCTGTGAGAGGGACGGGCATGAAACCGACGGACAAGGCCGGACCGGCGCCACGGGGGTGGCGGTCCGTCATACCGCCGCCGCCCCCCGCCACGCTGCGCACGGTGGTGGTCGCCGCCGCCACGCTCGTCCTGCTCGGCGGGGTGGGCCGCACGATCGCCGAGGGCCGCGCGCTCTTCCCCGGCGGCGCGCCGGGCTGGGCGTTCGCCGTGCTGACCGGCATCATCGTCGGCCACCTCGTCGCCCTGGGCCGCGACCGCTGGTGGGGCGGCACCGGGTCGGGCGCGGCGCTGACCCTCGCGGTGCTGCTGCTCTACGGCTGGGTGCCGTCGGTGCTCGTCAGTCTCGCGGTCGTGGTGCTGGTCGGCGCCGCCCGCCGGCACCGCTGGCGCCAGGCCCTGCTCCACGGCGGCGTGGACATCCTCGGCATCGCGCTGGCCGGCATCGTGCTGTTCGGCTGCGGACGCCACCCGTCGGTCGCCCACCCCTGGCTGCCCCGCACCTGGGGCTGGACCGACCTGCCGGTGCTGCTCGGGGCCTCGCTGTGCTACCTGGCCGCGACCCGCACGCTGCTGTGGGCCGCGGTCGCCCCGCGCGGCGGCGGGCTGCCCACCGTGGCCCGCACCGCGCTGATCCGGCAGGGGCTGGTCGGCGTGGCGCTGCTCGGCATCTCGCCGCTGATCGCGGTGGTCGCGGCCGGCCAGCCGGTGCTGCTGCCGCTGTTCGCGGTGCCGCTCGTCGCGCTGGACTCCACGCTGTGGATCGCCCGGGCCCGCGCCGAGGAGCAGTTGCGCGACCCGCTGACCGGCCTGCCCAACCGGCAGTGGCTGCTGGAGCGCACCTGGACCGCCCTCGACCACGCCGAGCGCAACGGGCAGCGCACCGCGCTGGTCCTCATCGACCTCGACCGGTTCCGGCACGTCAACGACACCCTCGGCCACCTGGCCGGCGACCGGCTGCTGCTCCAGATAGCCGACCGGCTGCGGCTCGCCCTGCCGCGCGGCGCCGAGGCGGCCCGGCTCGGCGGCGACGAGTTCGCCGTGCTGCTGCCCGCCTGCGACTCCACCACCCGGGCCCAGCGGGTCGCCCGGACCCTGGTGGCGGCCCTGGGCTCACCGCTCAACCTGGACGGCCTGACCCTGGTGCTGGAGGCCAGCGCCGGGGTCGCCGTCTTCCCCGACCACGCCCAGGACGCCGAGGGGCTGCTGCGCCGGGCCGACGTGGCGATGTACGAGGCCAAGCAGGACCGCAGCGGCGTCGAGGTCTACGAGGCGACCCGGGACGGCAACACGCCCGACCGCCTCGGCCTGCTCGGCGACCTGCGCCGCGCCCTCGACCACGGCCAGGTCGAGCTGCACTACCAGCCCAAGGTGCGCTTCGACGGCCAGGTCGCCGGGCTGGAGGCGCTGCTGCGCTGGGAGCACCCGGAACGCGGCCGGGTCAGCCCGGAGGAGTTCATCGCCATCGCCGAGACCTCCGGCCTGATGCCCCAGCTGACCGAGTACGTGCTGGAGACCGCGCTCGCCCAGGTCGCCCGGTGGCGCGCGATGGGCATCGACGTGCCGGTCGCCGTCAACGTCTCGCCGCGCGACGTGCACACCCCCGGCTTCGCCGGCTCGGTCGCCGCCCGGCTGGCCCGGCACCGCGTCCCGCCGGGCTCGCTGCAGCTGGAGATCACCGAACACGTGCTGCTGGAGGAGCCGCAGCGGGCCGCCGACACGCTGGCGGGGCTCACCGGCCACGGGGTGAAGATGTCGCTGGACGACTTCGGCACCGGCTACTCCTCGCTGGTCCACCTGCGCAAGCTGCCGGTCAGCGAGCTGAAGATCGACCGCTCCTTCGTCGCCCGGCTGGTGGTGGACGCGGAGGACGCCGAGATCGTCCGCTGCACGATAGACCTCGCCCACTCGCTCGGCCTGCTCGTGGTGGCCGAGGGCGTGGAGGACGACGAGACCTGGGAGCGGCTGCGCGACCTGAGCTGCGACGCGATCCAGGGCTGGCTGGTGGCCGCCGCCATGCCCGCCGACGAGGCGACCGCCTGGCTGCGCATCCGCGCCAAGCACGGCTGGCACCGCCCGCCGGCGACGGCCGAGGCCGCCCCCGACACCCCGGCCGACGCCGCCGAGCCGCCCGCCGCGCCCGGCGCCGACCAGCCCGGCCCCGAACCGGACGAGCCCGCGGACGGCGGCCCGGGCGACCGGGTGGCCCAGGGCACCCCGCGTTAGGGTCCGCCGCGGGCGGTCGCCGGGCGCCGCGTTCGGCGGTACGCCCGCGACCGTTTCGCGGCCGGGGCGTGCCGCGCCATAGGATTGGGGCGAAACTCCCGACAACTCACCCCTGAGGATCGCCGCATGCCTGGCATCACGCGCGAGGAGGTCGCCCACCTCGGCCGGCTGTCGCGTCTGGAGCTGAAGGACGAAGAGCTCGACCACTTCGCCGGACAGCTCGACGAGATCATCGGCGCGGTCGCCCGCGTCGCCGAGGTGGCCGGTGAGGACGTTCCACCGACCTCGCACCCCCTGCCGCTCACCAACGTCATGCGGCCGGACACCGTCCGGCCGTCGCTCACCGCGCGGCAGGCGCTGTCCGGCGCACCCGCGCAGGAGCAGCAGCGGTTCAAGGTTCCGCAGATCCTGGGGGAGGACTGACCGGCATGACGGATCTGACCAGGCTCACCGCCGACCGCACCGCACAGGTGATCGCGTCCGGCGAGGCGTCCGCCGTCGAGGTGGCACAGGCCCACCTCGACCGCATCGGCGCGATCGACGAGAAGGTCCACGCGTTCCTGCACGTGGACACCGAGGGCGCGCTGTCCGCCGCCCGCGCGGTCGACGAGCGCCGCGCCCGCGGCGAGGAGCTCGGCCCGCTGGCCGGCGTGCCGCTCGCGCTCAAGGACATCTTCACCACCGAGGGCGTGCCGACCACCGTCGGCTCCAAGATCCTCGAGGGCTGGATCCCCAGCTACGACGCCACCCTCACCCGCCGGCTCAAGGCGGCCGGCGTGGTGATCCTCGGCAAGACCAACATGGACGAGTTCGCCATGGGCTCCTCCACCGAGAACAGCGCGTACGGCCCGACCGGCAACCCGTGGGACCTGACCCGGATCCCGGGCGGCTCCGGCGGCGGCTCCTCGGCGGCGCTCGCCTCCTACCAGGCGGCGCTGGCCATCGGCACCGACACCGGCGGCTCCATCCGCCAGCCCGCCGCCGTCACCGGCACCGTCGGCGTCAAGCCCACCTACGGCGGCGTCTCGCGCTACGGCATGGTGGCCTTCTCCTCCTCGCTGGACCAGGGCGGGCCGTGCGCCCGCACCGTGCTGGACGCGGCCCTGCTGCACGAGGTCATCGCCGGCCACGACCCGCTCGACTCCACCTCCGTCGACGCGCCGGTGCCCGCGGTGGTCGCCGCCGCCCGGCACGGCGACGTGAAGGGCATGCGGATCGGCGTCGTCAAGGAGTTCGCCGGCGAGGGCTACCAGGCCGGCGTGGTCCAGCGGTTCAACGAGGCGGTGGAGCTGCTGCGCTCGCTGGGCGCCGAGGTCGTCGAGGTCTCCTGCCCGTCGTTCACCTACGCGCTGCCCGCCTACTACCTGATCGCGCCCTCGGAGTGCTCGTCCAACCTCGCCCGGTTCGACGCCATGCGCTACGGGCTGCGGGTCGGCGACGACGGCACGCGCAGCGCGGAGGAGGTCACCGCGCTGACCCGGGACGCCGGCTTCGGCCCCGAGGTCAAGCGCCGGATCATGCTCGGCACCTACGCGCTCAGCTCCGGCTACTACGACGCGTACTACGGCAGCGCCCAGAAGGTCCGCACCCTGATCACCCGCGACTTCGAGCGGGTCTTCGGCCAGGTGGACGTGCTGGTCTCGCCGACCACGCCGACCACCGCGTTCCCCATCGGGGAGCGGGCGGACGACCCGATGGCCATGTACCTGGCCGACCTGTGCACCATCCCGTCGAACCTGGCGGGCAACGCGGCCATGTCGCTGCCGTGCGGCCTCGCCCCGGAGGACGGCCTCCCGGTCGGCCTCCAGGTCATCGCGCCCGCGATGGCGGACGACCGGCTCTACCGGGTGGGCGCCGCCGTCGAGGCCGCGTTCGCCGACCGGTGGGGGCACCTACTCCTGGAGGAGGCACCGACACTATGAGCAAGCTCGCGAAGGCCAAGGACTTCAAGAAGTCGAAGGCCGGCACGTACTTGTCCATCGGCACCACCGTGTTCGGCACCCTGGGCGTCGTCAAGCAGTTCCGCGCCGCGCGCGGCGAGGGCGACACCCTCCGGCTGCTGGACGCCATCGTGCGCGGGGCGGTCATCGCCACCGGCGTCGCGGTCCTCGTCCGGGAACTGCGCCACATGAACAGCGACGACGTCCTCGCCGACTGACGACGCGGGCTGAGAGGGAATTTCCGTGACTGTCACTGACGACCTGGTCTCGTACGAGGACGCGCTGGCGTCGTACGACCCCGTCATGGGCCTGGAGGTCCATGTCGAGCTGGGCACCAGGACGAAGATGTTCTGCGGCTGCTCCACCGAACTGGGCGCCGAGCCCAACTCGCAGACCTGCCCGACCTGTCTGGGGCTGCCCGGCGCGCTGCCGGTGGTCAACGAGATCGGCGTCGAGTCGGCGATCAAGATCGGCCTGGCGCTCAACTGCGAGATCGCGCGAGTGGTGCCGGTTCGCCCGGAAGAACTACTTCTACCCGGACATGCCGAAGAACTTCCAGACCTCGCAGTACGACGAGCCGATCGCCTTCAACGGCTACCTGGACGTCGCGCTGGAGGACGGCGAGGTCTTCCGGGTCGACATCGAGCGGGCCCACATGGAGGAGGACACCGGCAAGTCCACCCACGTGGGCGGCGCCACCGGCCGCATCCACGGCGCCTCGCACTCGCTGCTGGACTACAACCGGGCCGGCATCCCGCTGATCGAGATCGTCACCAAGCCCATCGTCGGCGCCGGCGCCCGCGCGCCGGAGGTCGCCCGGGCCTACGTCGCCGAGCTGCGCGAACTCATCCGGGCCCTCGGCGTCTCCGAGGCCCGCATGGAGATGGGCCAGATGCGCTGCGACGTGAACCTGTCGCTGCGCCCGCACGGCACCGAGAAGTTCGGCACCCGCAGCGAGACGAAGAACGTCAACTCGCTGCGCAGCGTGGAGCGCGCCGCCCGGTTCGAGATCCAGCGGCACGCCGCGGTGCTCTCCTCCGGCGGCACGATCGTCCAGGAGACCCGGCACTTCCACGAGGAGGACGGCTCCACCACCTCCGGGCGGATCAAGGAGGAGGCCGAGGACTACCGGTACTTCCCCGAGCCCGACCTCGTCCCGATCGCCCCGCCGCAGGAGTGGGTGGCCGAACTGCGCGCCGCCCTGCCGGAGCTGCCCCGGGCCCGCCGCGAGCGGCTGCGCACCGAGTTGGGGCATCTCGGACCACGAGATGCGGTCGGTGCTCAACGCCGGCGCCCTCGACCCGATCGTGGCCACCATCGAGGCGGGCGCCCCCGCCGACCAGGCCCGCAAGTGGTGGATGGGCGAACTCGCCCGCCGCTCCAACGAGGACGGCGTGGAGCTCGCCGCGCTGCCGATCACCCCGGCCCAGGTGGCCCGGGTGTGCGCGCTGGTCGCCGAGGGCGCGCTCAACGACAAGCTGGCCCGCCAGGTCATCGAGGGCGTGCTCGCCGGCGAGGGCGGCCCGGACGAGGTCGTCGCGGGGCGCGGCCTCGCGGTCGTCTCGGACGAGGGCGCGCTCGGCACGGCGGTGGACGAGGCGATCGCCGGCAACCCGGGCATCGCCGACAAGATCCGCAGCGGCAAGGTCGCGGCGGCCGGCGCGCTGGTCGGCGCCGTGATGAAGGCGACCCGCGGCCAGGCGGACGCCGCCCGGGTCCGCGAACTGATCCTGGAACGGCTCGGCGCGCAGGGCTGAGGCCCCTGCTCTAGGCCGCAACGCTTACGGGGGCGGTTCTCCCAGCCGGGAGGGCCGCCCCCGCGGGCTGTCCGGCACGCCGGTCTAAGGACCCCGGGCCGCCGAGGATCGGGAAGTCGCCCGATGCGGGGCGGCCGCCTTGCGCACGACGCTGGAGGCATCAGGCAACCAGTGCCGTCCGCAAGGGGAGATGGAACATGTCGTACGAGATCGAGGCGCGCTTCCGGGAGGCCGAGCTGCGCCGGGCCGCCGAGCGCCGCCGGCAGTTGGCCGAGGCCCGCCGCAGCCGGGACTGCGAGCGCGAGCAGGCCCGCCGCGAGCGGGCGGACCGCGCCGGGGAGGCCGGCCGGCGCGCGCGGTGAGCCCGGTCCGGCCGTCCGCGCCGCGGGGGTCCGTGATGTCCGATCCCTGTGCGATGCTCGGCGGTATGCAGAACCAGTCCGTCTCACCGGTGTTCGTCGGCCGGGCGCCGGAGCTCGCGGTGCTGGGGACCGCGCTCGCCGACGCCGGGGCCGGCCGGCCGCAGGCGTTGCTGCTGGGCGGTGAGGCGGGGGTCGGCAAGTCCCGGCTGGTCGAGGAGTTCCTGGCCGCCGCCGAGGCGTCCGGCGCGGTCGTCGCGGTGGGCGGCTGCGTGGAGGCGGGGGCCGACGGGCTGCCGTTCGCCCCGGTGGCCACCGCGCTGCGGGCGCTGCACCGCCGGCTCGGCGCCGAGCTGGCCCGTGCCGCGGCCGGCCAGGAGGGCGAGCTGGCGCGGCTGCTGCCCGAGTTGGGCGAGCGCACCCGCGAGTGGCACGACGAGGACGGCCGCGCCCGGCTGTTCGAGCTGACCGCCCGGCTGCTGGAGCGGCTGGCCGCCGACCGCACGCTGGTCGTCGTCATCGAGGACCTGCACTGGGCCGACAGCTCCACCAGGGAGTTGCTGGGCTACCTGTTCCGGTCCCTGACCACCGCCCGGCTGGTGGTGCTGGCCACCTACCGGTCCGACGACATCCACCGCCGCCACCCGCTGCGCCCGTTCCTCGCCGAGCTGGACCGGATGCGCGCCGTGCGGCGGATCGAGCTGGACCGCTTCTCGCACGCCGAGGTCCGCGCGCAGATCGCCGGGATCAACGGCGCCGAGCCGGAAGCCGCCCTGGTGGACCGGGTCTTCGAGCGCTCCGAGGGCAACGCGTTCTTCGTCGAGGAGCTGACCGAGAGCATCGCGCAGGGCTGCGTGTCCGGGCTCACCGAGACGCTGCGCGACCTGCTGCTGGTCCGGGTCGAGGCGTTGCCGGAGCACGCCCAGCGGGTCGCGCGCGCCCTCGCCCAGGGCGGCTCCCGGGTGGAGCACGCGCTGCTCGCGGCGGTCACCGAGCTGGCCGAGGACGATCTCATCGAGGCGCTGCGGGCAGCCGTCGGCGCCAACATCGTGCGCCCGACCACCGACGGCGAGGGCTACCGCTTCCGGCACGCGCTGGTGCGCGAGGCGGTCACCGACGACCTGCTGCCCGGCGAGTGCACCCGGCTCAACCGGCGCTACGCGACGGCGCTGGAGGCCGATCCGTCGCTGGTGCGCGCCGACGAGCGGGCCGCCCGGCTCGCCGGCTACTGGTACCACGCCCACGATCCCGCCAAGGCGCTGCCCGCGGTGCTCGCCGCCGCCGTCGACGCCCGCCGCCGGTACGCCTACGCCGAGCAACTGCGGCTGCTGGAGAGGGCGTTGGAGCTGTGGGAGGGCGTGCCGCACGAGGTGCTGGCCGCCCAGCGCCCGATCGACTACGCCGAGGTCTACCCGGCCTGCGGCTGTGACGACGAGGCGCTCAGCCACCTCGACCTGCTCGCCGAGACGGTGGTCGCCGCCTACCTGGCCGGCCATCGCGAACGGGCCCTGGCCGTCGTCAAGCAGGCGATGCGCCAGATCGACGAGGTCGCCGACCCGCTGCGCGCCGCCTGGTTCCTCACCCAGCGCTCGAAACTCCTCGACAGCCTGGCCCGCGGCGACGGCTGGGCCGAGCTGAGCCGGGCGCAGGAGCTGGTGCGCGGCCTGCCGCCGTCCGCCGTGCACGCCGAGGTGCTCGCCCAGGTCGCCGGCTGGTGCGTCCTGCGCGAGCCGGGCCCCGAGGCATACGCCACCGCCGAGCGCGCGGTGGAGCTGGCCCGGCTGGTCGGCGCCGAGGCCATCGAGCTGCACGCCCGGCTCACCCTCGGCGGGCTCATGGTCGACTCCGGCGACATCGAGGGCGGCCTCGCGGAGATGGCCGCGGTCTGCGCCCGGGTGGTCGAGCTGGGAAACGTCAGCGTCCTGGTCCGCTCGCACGTCAACTACGCCTCGGCGCTGGAGTCGGCCGGCCGCTCCGAGGAGGCGGTCGCGGTGGCGGCCGAGGGCAGCGAGATCCACCGCCGCTTCGGGCTCGCCGAGACCAACGCCTGGCTCTACACCAACCAGGCCGACGCGCTCTTCAGCCTGGGCCGCTGGACCGAGGCCCGGCAAGCCGCGCTGGAGGCCCGGCAGATCGCGGTCAACCCGCGCTCGCGGGCCGCCGCCCGCGCCAGGCTGGCCGATCTCGCGCTGGCCGTCGGCGATCCCGAGACCGCGGAGCGCGAGTTCGCCGCCGCCCACCAGGACTTCGCCCGCGCCGACCGCCAACCGCAGCACACCGTGCACAACTTCGCGCGTGCCGTCGCCTTCGCCGCCGCCCGCGGCCGGATATCCGAGGCGCGCGCCGCCCTCGACCAGGCGCTCGCCGAGGGCTTCCCGCCCGGCAGCCACACCCACGCCTGGCCGCTGCTGCTGGCCGCCGCCACCGCCGAGTCCGACGCGCGCGGGCTGCCCGCCGCCCGGGAGCGGCGCGCCGAAGTGCTGGAGCGCATCCGCGCCGCCGCCCGCCGGCTGCCGAGCCCGGTGCCGCACCTGCGGGCGTACGCGCTGCTGGTCGACGCCGAACTGGCCACCGCGCAGGAGGAGAGCGGCGCCGGCGATCCGCACCGCTGGCAGGCGGCGGTCGAGTCGCTGGAGACCCTCAAGCGCCCCTTCCAACTCGCCTTCGCCCGCTACCGGCTGGCCGAGGCGCTGCTGTCCTGCGGCGCGGACGCCGGGGCGCGCGACCGGGCCGCCGTGCTGCTGGGGCAGGCCCACGAGGCGGCCGCCCGGATCGGCGCCCGTCCGCTGCGCGACGACGTGGCGCTGCTGGCCCGGCGTGCCCGGCTCCCGCTGCCCGGCCGGGACGGCGGCGACGGCGGGCCGGCCGCGGAGAGCGCGCGGGGCGCGGCGGGCGGGGCGGCGGAGTTCGGCCTCACCCGCCGGGAGCGCGACGTGCTGCGGCTGGTCACCGCCGGCCTGAGCAACCGGCTGATAGCCGAGGAGCTGTTCATCTCGCCGAAGACCGCCAGCGTCCACGTCTCCAACATCCTCGCCAAACTGGGGGTCTCCGGCCGCGGCGAGGCGGCGGCCATGGCCCACCGGCTGCGGCTGCTGTCCGACGAGGGGGAGCGGGGCGCCGCCGTCTGAGCCGGCCCGCGCGCCGTGCGCCGGTTCCGCGCCCCCGGCGCCCCGCCGCGCCACCATCCGCCCCCGAACGGTCGTGACCGGGCGTCACCGGACGGCGCGGAGCCTCAGCCTCTCAGTCCCACGACCCCTGGGCCGCCGGGAGCGCGGCGAGTTCGGCGAGATCGTCGCCGGACAGCCGGATCGCGGCGGCGCCGGCGTTCTCCACCGCCCAGCGCTCCGTCTTCGTCCCCGGCACCGGGACGACCCGGGTGTCCTGCGCCAGCACCCAGGCGAGCGCGATCTGCGCCGGCGTCGCGTCGTGCCGGGCGGCCACCCGGCGCAGCCCGGCGACGATCGGCTGGTTGGCCGCCATCATCTCGGCGGTGAACCGCGGGTGGCGGGCCCGCAGGTCGTCCGGCTCGAAGCCCTCGCCCGGGGTGAGCGTGCCGGTCAGGAAGCCGTTGCCCAGCGGCATCGCCGCCAGCAGCCCGACCCCGTGCCCGGTGCACCACGGCAGCAGCTCGGCCAGCGCCTCCGGCGCCCACAGCGACAGCTCCGCCTGCACGCAGGAGACCGGGAACACCTGCTGCGCGCGGCGCAGTTGGCGCAGGGTGCCGGCGTGCAGCCCGGCGCCCGAGCGCCGGTCCGCGCGGGCGCCGACCGCGCACAACCCCAGCGCGCGCACCTTGCCCGCCGCGACCAACTCCGCCATCGCGCCCCACGTCTCCTCGACGGGGACCTCCGGATCGACCCGGTGGAGCTGGTAGAGGTCGATCACGTCCGTCTGCAGCCGCCGCAGCGACGCGTCGCAGGCCCGCCGGACGTACGACGGGCTGCCGTTGGCCACCAGGTGCTGCTCGCCGACGAGCAGGCCGCACTTGGTGGAGACGAAGACCTCCGCGCGCCGCCGCCGCAGCACCCGGCCGAGCAGCAGCTCGTTGGTGAACGGGCCGTACATGTCGGCGGTGTCCAGCAGTGTGACCCCGGCGTCCAGCGCCGCGTCGACCGCGCGCACCGCGCTCTCGCCGCCCTGCCGGGAGGCGGCGTACGCCCAGCTCATCGGCATGCAGCCGAGACCCACCGCGCCGACCTCGAGCGCGGCGGCACCCATCGCCCTGCGTTCCACCCGCTCCGGCCCTCCTCGCGTCCCCCGGCGGGACCGCCGACGGAACGCCGACCACCGTAACGTCCGGCACCGACAGACCCGAGCCGCCCCCGCGCACCCGGGGGGACGTAGCCTCCTGCCATGGCTGACTCCAAGGCGCACCCGACCACCGCGGCACCGACCGTCTGGCTGCCCATCCCGCCGAGCGGGATCACCGGGCTGCCCGACGGGCCGCACTACCACCACTGGGACGGCGAGGAGCGGTTCCCCGGCGACCCCGCCGACCTGGACTTCTTCGTGACGCCGTACATGAAGTCGGCCGAGGTCGCCACCGCTCCGCTGCGGGCCGGCGCCCGGCCGCGGGTGGTGCAGACCCTGTCGGCCGGCGTCGACGACATCGTGCCGCTGGTGCCGGAGGGCACGACGCTGTGCAACGCCCGCGGGGTGCACGAGGCGAGCACCGCGGAACTCGCCCTCGCCCTCACGCTGGCCTCGCTGCGCGGCATCCCGCGCTTCGTCCAGGGCCAGCAGGCCGAGAAGTGGTACACCGGGCGCTACCCGGCGCTCGCCGACCGCACGGTGCTCATCGTCGGCTACGGGTCGATCGGCTCCGCGATCGAGGACCGGCTCACGCCGTTCGAGTGCGACGTGCTGCGGGTGGCCCGCGGCGCCCGCCAGGTGCACCGGGGCACGGTGCACGCCATCGCCGACCTGCCGGGGCTGCTGCCCCGTGCCGACGTGGTGATCCTCGCGACCCCGCTCACCGAGGACACCCGCCACCTGGCCGACGCCGGCTTCCTGGCCCGGATGAAGGACGGGGCGCTGCTGGTCAACGTCTCGCGCGGCCCCGTCGTCGAGACCAAGGCGCTGCTGACGGAGCTGGAGTCGGGCCGGCTGCGCGCCGCGCTCGACGTCACCGACCCCGAGCCGCTGCCCGCCGGCCACCCGCTCTGGCACGCGCCCGGCCTGCTGATCAGCCCGCACGTCGGCGGCAACACCTCCGCGTTCCTGCCGCGCGCCGCGCGCCTGCTCCGCGCGCAGCTGCGCCGGTTCGTCGCCGGCGAGCCGCTGGAGAACGTCATCCGGCCGAGCTGATCCGCACCCCCCGCGCAAGCGCCAACATCCGCCCGATTACGCTCAGTAGACTTACTATGTCCCTGAGTGACGACTCTGGTGTATCGTCCCGAAGGAGGGTCAGGACGGCCGGGGGAGGACAGCGATGCACGGCCTTGGGAGAGACAGCCACGTGCCCGGCGGCCGCCGCGCCGGTTCCCGGGTGACGACGTGAGCGCCGTCCAGGCGGCGACGCGGCCTCCCGCCTCCCGCGGCCGGGGCGCGCTGCTGCCGCCGTTGTGCGTCGCGCTGCTGTGCGGCGGATACGCGGTCGGCGCCGCGCTCGACTGGTGCACCCCCCGACTCGCGCTGATCATGGGCGACTTCGGGCTGGCCGGCGCCGCGCTCGCCGCCTGCGTCTCCTGCCTGTGGTACGCCCGGGTGGTCCCCGGCCGCGACCGGCTCGCCTGGGCGCTGTTCGCGCTGTCGTCCGCCATGGTCGCGGCCGGCAACAGCGTCTGGGGGTGGTACGAGGTCGTGCTGCGCCAGCCGGTGCCGCGCGCCTCGGTGGCCGACTTCTGCTTCCTGATGTTCGCGCCGCCGGCCATCATCGGCCTGCTGCTGCTCGCCAAACGACCGGTCTCCAAGGCGAGTTGGGTCTGCCTCGGGCTGGACGCCTGGCTGATCGGCGGCTCGCTGGTCACCCTGACGTGGACCCTGGCGCTGGCCAAGGCGGCCGACTGGGACGGCCGCAGCACCGCGCGCGTCGCCCTGTCGCTGGCCTATCCGGTGCTGGACATCATGCTCGTCTCGATGGTCCTGGCCCTGCACTTCCGGCGCGGCGCGGCCAACCGCTCCGCCGTCAACACCGCGATCTCGGCGCTGGCGCTGACCGTGCTGTGCGACGCGCTGTTCACCTCGCCGCTGCTGCGCGAGCGCTACCACTCCGGCCAGATCCTCGACGCCGGCTGGTTCGCCGGCAGCATGCTGCTCGCCTACGCGCCGTGGGCGGGCCGCCGCGAGCGGGCCGCCGGGGAGCAGCGGCGGCCGCCCCCGGAGCGGGAGGCCACCGGCCCGCTGAGCGCCCTGACCCCGTATCTGGCCGCCGCCGTCTGCATGCTGGGCATCCTCTACGACGTGCTCGGCGGCCGGCGGATCGACCGCGTGGTGGTCTTCACCGGCTGCACGGTCGCCCTGGTGCTGGTGGTCAGACAGGGCATCGTCCTGATGGAGAACATCGGCCTCACCAGGGAGTTGGTGGAGAAGGAGAACCACTTCCGCTCCCTGGTCCAGGGCTCCAGCGACGTGATCATGCTCGTCGCCCCCTCCGGCCTGCTGCGCTACGTCAGCCCGGCCGCCCAGGGCGTCTACGGCCGCGACAGCCGGGAGATGACCGACACCGAGCTGGCCTCGCACATCCACCCGGAGGACCTGGGCCGGGTGCTGCACGAGGTGCGCCGCTTCCTGGCCGCGCCGCCCGCCGAGGAGCCCGCGACCCGCATCGAGTGCCGCATCCGCTCCGGGGACCGCGGCTGGCTCAACGTCGAGTCCTCCATCAACCGCTACCAGGGCGGTCTGATCTTCAACAGCCGCGACGTCACCGAACGGGTGCGCCTGCAGGCCCAGCTACAGCACAACGCCTTCCACGACCCGCTCACCGACCTGCCCAACCGCGCCCTGTTCACCGAGCGCGTCGCCCAGGCGCTCGGCGGCCGCCGGGAGGGCGACGGCGACGCCGCCGTGCTCTACATCGACCTGGACGGCTTCAAAGCGGTCAACGACACCGTCGGCCACCACGCCGGCGACGAGCTGCTGGTCCAGGCCGCCCGCCGGCTGCAGGACGCGGTCCGGGCCGGCGACACCGCGGCCCGGCTCGGCGGCGACGAGTTCGCCGCGCTGATCTGCGGCGGCACCGGCGACCGCCACCTGCGCGAGCGCCGGATATGGGAGATCGCCGAGCGGCTGCGCCTCACCCTGTCCGAGCCCTACGTGGTCACCGGCTCCACCCACGTGCGGGTCGCCGCCAGCATCGGCGTCGCCTTCGCCACCGCCGGCGGCAGCTCCGCCGAGCTGATGCGCAACGCCGACCTCGCGATGTACCGGGCGAAGTCCGGCGGCAAGAACCGGGTGGAGCTGTACGCGCCGCAGATGCAGGCCGAGGCGGCCCACCGCGCGGAGCGGGCGGCCCGGGTGCGCAGCGCCCTGCACGACGGGGAGTTCACCCTGCTCCACCAGCCGGTGGTCGACCTGCACACCGGAGCGGTGGAGGGCGTGCACGCGCATGCCCGCTGGCGCTCCGAGCAGGGCGTGCTGTTCACCCCGGCGGAGTTCCTGCGCTTCGCCGACGGCCCGGTCGCCGCCGACGACGGGCCCGACGCCCGGCTCGACTGCCGGGACCGGGCCGAGGTGCTGCGCTGGACGCTGGAGGAGGCCGTCGAGCAGACCGCCCACCGGTACCGGCGCGGCTTGCGCGTCCCGGTCACCGTGCGGCTGCCGGTGCGCCGGCTGATGGCCCGCGACCTGCCGCCCAAGAGCGTGGAGTCGCTGCTCGCCCGGCACGAGCTGCCGCCCGGCGCGCTGCAGTTGGAGCTGGCCGACCACGATCCGCGCGTTCCGCTCGAAGAGCTGGAGCGGCGGCTGGTCGCGCTGCGCCGGGCCGGCGTGCGGATCGCGCTCGGCGGCTTCGGCAGCGGCTACGCCGGACTGGTCGCGCTGCGCCGGCTCCCGGTGGACGTGCTCACCCTGGAGCGCGCGCTCACCGAGGGGCTGGTGGAGTCGCCCCGGCAGCACAAGATCACCGCCGGGCTGCTGCGGATCGCCCGGGACCTCGGTCTGCGGGTCGTCGCCGACGGGGTCGACCGGGCCGACCAGGCGTCGGCGCTGCGCGACATCGGGTGCAGCCACGGCCGGGGCAGCGCCTTCGCCGGGCCGCTGGAGGAGACCGGGCTGCGCGGCGCGCTGACGCTCGGCGGCTACCCGGTGCCGCGGCTGCCGGGGCTCGCGGTGGCCAGCACGGTGGGCGCGGCGCTGCCGGTCCGCAAGGGTGGAAGCGCCGGTCCCGATCCGTTGACCAGTCCACCGCTGCGTTCACATACTGAGACGTCCGTCCCACCCGCTTGACAGCCGAACCTCGACGGCGGGAGGGTCGGTTCCATGCGCACCCGAATTCTCGTACTTGGACGGCGCGTCGGCTGATCCGGGGCCCTCACCCGCCCCGCTCGAAGCACCGGCGCGCTTCCCCTCGCTTGCCCTACGGCACGAGGGGTTTTTTGTTGCACAGGCACCTCCCGCCCCTCGTCACCCGAGACGGGCGGCCTCTCCGAGAAGAGACGCAGATGACCGACCAGGCCACCGGGGCCCACCATCCGCAGCCGCGGCCCCGCAGCACGGCACAGCAGCCCATCGTGGAACACGTGACGGGTGCCAAGTCCCTCATCCGGTCCCTCGAGGAGGTGGGTGCCGACACCGTCTTCGGGATCCCCGGCGGCGCGATCCTGCCCGCCTACGACCCGATGTTCGACTCGGAGCGGGTCCGCCACATCCTGGTCCGCCACGAGCAGGGGGCCGGCCACGCCGCCACCGGCTACGCCCAGGCCACCGGCAAGGTCGGTGTGTGCATGGCGACGTCCGGGCCGGGCGCCACCAACCTGGTCACCCCGATCGCCGACGCCCACCTCGACTCGGTGCCGATCGTGGCGATCACCGGCCAGGTCGCCTCGAAGTCGATCGGCACCGACGCCTTCCAGGAGGCGGACATCGTCGGCATCACCATGCCGATCACCAAGCACAACTTCCTGGTCACCAACGCCGACGACATCCCGCGCACCATCGCCGAGGCGTTCCACATCGCCGCCACCGGCCGGCCGGGCCCGGTCCTGGTCGACATCGCCAAGGACGCCCTGCAGGCCCAGACGGTCTTCAGCTGGCCGCAGCAGACCGACCTGCCCGGCTACCGCCCGGTGACCAAGCCGCACGCCAAGCAGATCCGCGAGGCCGCCAAGCTCATCGTGCAGGCCAAGCGCCCGGTGCTCTACGTCGGCGGCGGGGTGCTCAAGGCGCGCGCCACCGAGGAACTGCGCATCCTGGCCGAGCTGACCGGCGCCCCGGTCGCCACCACCTTGATGGCGCTCGGCGCGTTCCCCGACGGCCACCCGCAACACGTCGGCATGCCGGGCATGCACGGCTCGGTCTCCGCGGTCACCGCGCTGCAGAAGGCCGACCTGCTGGTCGCGCTCGGCGCCCGCTTCGACGACCGGGTCACCGGCCGGGTCGACACCTTCGCGCCGTACGCCAAGGTCGTGCACGCCGACGTCGACCCCGCCGAGATCGGCAAGATCCGGGCCGCCGACGTGCCGATCGTCGGCGACGCCCGCGAGGTGCTGGCCGACCTGATCGTGGCGATCCAGGCCGAGCACGAGACCGGCCGCCGCGGCGACTACGCCGAGTGGTGGACCCAGATCGACTCCTGGCGGCAGACCTACCCGCTCGGCTACGACCTGCCGGAGGACGGCAGCCTCTCGCCGCAGCAGGTCATCGAGCGGATCGGCCAACTCGCCCCGGAGGGCACGGTCTTCGCGGCCGGCGTCGGCCAGCACCAGATGTGGGCGTCGCAGTACATCACCTACGACAAGCCGTACACCTGGCTCAACTCCGGCGGCGCCGGGACGATGGGCTACGCGGTGCCGGCGGCGATGGGCGCCAAGGCGGGCCGGCCGGACACCACGGTGTGGGCGATGGACGGCGACGGCTGCTTCCAGATGACCAACCAGGAACTGGTCACCTGCGCGATCAACAACATCCCGATCAAGGTCGCCATCATCAACAACGGCGCGCTGGGCATGGTCCGCCAGTGGCAGACGCTCTTCTACAACCAGCGCTACTCCAACACCGTGCTGCACTCCGGCACCGGCACCGACGGGCAGCCGGCCAACGGCACCCGGATCCCGGACTTCGTCCTGCTCGCCGAGGCGATGGGCTGCGTCGGCCTGCGCTGCGAGGACCCGGCCGACCTGGACGCGGTGATCGAGAAGGCGAACTCCATCAACGACCGCCCGGTCGTGGTGGACTTCATCTGCCACGAGGACGCCATGGTCTGGCCGATGGTGGCCGCCGGCACCTCCAACGACGAGGTCATGGCAGCCCGCGGGGTGCGCCCGGACTTCGGCGACATGGACGACTGACCCGACCGACGAGCAGGCGATAGGAAACCCCGACATGTCCAAGCACACGCTGTCCGTCCTGGTCGAGAACAAGCCCGGCGTGCTGGCCCGCATCACCGCGCTCTTCTCCCGGCGCGGCTTCAACATCGACTCGCTCGCGGTGGGCACCACCGAGCACCCCGACATCTCCCGGATCACCATCGTCGTCAACGTGCTGGACGAGCTGCCGCTCGAACAGGTGACGAAACAGCTCAACAAGCTGATCAACGTGCTGAAGATCGTCGAGTTGGAGCCGGGCTCGGCCGTCAACCGGGAACTGGTCCTGGTCAAGGTCCGGGCCGACAACGAGAGCCGCTCCCAGATCACCGAGATCGTCACCCTCTTCCGGGCCAAGACGGTGGACGTCTCGCCCGAGGCGGTCACCATCGAGGCGACCGGCGGCGCCGAGAAGCTGGAGGCGCTGCTGAAGATGCTGGAGCCGTTCGGCATCAAGGAACTGGTCCAGTCCGGCACCATCGCCATCGGCCGCGGCGCCCGCTCCATCACCGACCGCTCGCTGCGCGCGCTGGACCGTTCGGCCTAGCCCGGCGGCGCCCGCATCGCGAGACCACGCATCCACCCACCGGCCACCGGGCGTACGGTGGGCCGCACAACCCCAGAACAAGGAGTTATCCCAAGTGGCCGAGCTCTTCTACGACGACGACGCCGACCTGTCCATCATCCAGGGCCGCAAGGTCGCGGTCCTCGGCTACGGCAGCCAGGGCCACGCCCACGCGCTGTCGCTGCGCGACTCCGGCGTCGATGTGCGCGTCGGCCTGCCGGAGGGCTCGAAGTCGCGGGTCAAGGCCGAGGAGCAGGGCCTGCGGGTGGTCACCCCGGCCGAGGCGTCCGCCGAGGCCGACGTGATCATGATCCTGGTGCCGGACCCGATCCAGTCGAAGGTCTACGAGGAGTCCGTCAAGGGCAGCCTCAAGGACGGCGACGCCATCTTCTTCGGCCACGGGTTCAACATCCGCTACGACCTGATCAAGCCGCCGGCCGAGGTCGACGTCTGCATGGTCGCGCCGAAGGGCCCCGGCCACCTGGTGCGCCGCCAGTACGAGGAGGGCCGCGGCGTGCCGTGCATCGTGGCCGTCGAGCAGGACGCCTCCGGCAGCGCCTTCGCGCTCGCCCTCTCCTACGCCAAGGGCATCGGCGGCACCCGGGCCGGGGTCATCAAGACCACCTTCACCGAGGAGACCGAGACCGACCTGTTCGGCGAGCAGGCGGTGCTGTGCGGCGGCGCGTCCGCCCTGGTCAAGGCCGGGTTCGAGACCCTGGTCGAGGCCGGCTACCAGCCGGAGATCGCGTACTTCGAGTGCCTGCACGAGCTGAAGCTCATCGTGGACCTGATGTACGAGGGCGGCCTGGAGAAGGTGCGCTGGTCGATCTCCGAGACCGCCGAGTGGGGCGACTACGTCAGCGGCCCGCGGATCATCAACGCCGGCACCAAGGCCGAGATGAAGAAGATCCTCGGCGAGATCCAGGACGGCTCGTTCGCCCGCAACTGGATCAACGAGTACAACGCCGGCCTGCCGAAGTACAACGAGTACAAGAAGGCCGACGAGGACCACCTGCTGGAGAACACCGGCCGCAAGCTGCGCAAGCTGATGAGCTGGGTGGACGAGGAGGCGTGAGCCCCACGTGACGGACCGGGCCGCGCGCCGCCGCAGCCTCCGGGGGACACCCGCCCTCCCGGAGCGGTGCGGCCGGCGCCGGCCCGGCCCGGTGGGACCCCCGTATCGCCGGGTGATCCTCGCGAACGACGTAAGCGGAGGCACCCTTCGCCGATACACTTCGGCAACAAGCGCGTCAGGCTCACAGCGTCGTGCGTCTACCACGCGGCATGCCATCCCTCCCTCCCTGGAGCGGCCAGCACGGGACCGGCCGCCCACGTAGGCCAAGCGAGGATCACGTGAGCACTGCTTCCCCCAAACCTGTCGTCCTGATCGCGGAAGAGCTGTCGCCGGCCACGGTCGACGCGCTCGGTCCGGACTTCGAGATCCGGCACTGCAACGGCGCCGACCGCGCCGAACTGCTGCCCGCCATCGCCGACGTCGACGCGATCCTGGTGCGCAGCGCCACCAAGGTCGACGCCGAGGCCATCGCGGCGGCCCGCAAGCTCAAGGTCATCGCCCGGGCCGGCGTCGGCCTGGACAACGTGGACGTCTCGGCGGCCACCAAGGCCGGCGTCATGGTCGTCAACGCGCCGACGTCCAACATCGTCACCGCCGCCGAGCTCGCCTGCGGCCTGCTGATCTCCACCGCGCGCAACATCCCGCAGGCCAACGCCTCGCTCAAGCAGGGCGAGTGGAAGCGGAACAAGTACACCGGCGTGGAGCTGGCCGAGAAGACGCTCGGCGTCGTCGGCCTCGGCCGCATCGGGGTGCTGGTCGCCCAGCGGATGACGGCGTTCGGCATGAAGATCGTCGCCTACGACCCCTACGTGCAGCCGGCGCGGGCCGCGCAGATGGGCGTCAAGCTGCTCACGCTCGACGAGCTGCTGGAGGTCTCCGACTTCATCACCGTCCACCTGCCCAAGACCCCCGAGACGCTCGGCCTGATCGGCGACGAGGCGCTGCACAAGGTCAAGCCCGCGGTGCGGATCGTCAACGCCGCGCGCGGCGGCATCGTGGACGAGGAGGCGCTGGCCAGCGCGTTGAAGGAGGGCCGGGTCGCCGGCGCCGGCCTGGACGTGTTCTCCACCGAGCCGTGCACCGACTCGCCGCTCTTCCAGTTCGACTCGGTGGTGGCCACCCCGCACCTGGGCGCCTCCACCGGTGAGGCGCAGGAGAAGGCCGGCATCTCGGTGGCCCGCTCGGTGCGCCTGGCGCTCGCCGGCGAGCTGGTGCCCGACGCGGTCAACGTGCAGGGCGGCGTGATCGCCGAGGACGTGCGGCCCGGGCTGCCGCTCGCCGAGAAGCTCGGCCGGATCTTCACCGCGCTGGCCGGCGAGGTCGCCGTCCGGCTGGACGTCGAGGTCCGCGGCGAGATCACCCAGCACGACGTCAAGGTGCTCGAACTGTCCACCCTCAAGGGGGTGTTCGAGGACGTGGTCGCCGAGACGGTCTCCTACGTCAACGCGCCGCTGTTCGCCCAGGAGCGCGGCATCGAGGTGCGGCTGACCACCAGCTCCGAGTCGCCCGAGCACCGCAACCTGGTCACCGTCTCCGGCACCCTGGCCGGCGGCGACGAGGTGTCGGTCTCCGGCACGCTCGCCGGTCCGAAGAACATCCAGAAGATCGTCGGCGTCAGCGAGTTCGACGTGGACCTGGTGCTCAACGACCACATGGCCTTCCTGCGGTACGGCGACCGGCCCGGCGTGGTCGGCACCCTCGGCCGGATCCTCGGCGAGGCCGGGATCAACATCGCCGGCATGCAGGTGGCCCGTACCGCCGAGGGCGGCGAGGCGCTGGTCGCCCTCACGGTGGACGACTCCATCCCGGCGAACGTGCTCGCCGAGATCGCCCAGGAGATCGGCGCGACCTCGGCCCGCGCGGTCAACCTGGTGGACTGACCGCCCGTCCAGCAACCGCCACGGTGGCCCGCAGCGTCCAGGACGCTGCGGGCCACCGTGCGTGGGTTTCCTCGCGGGTCGGTCAGTTGACGAACACCTTGCCGCCGCCCTGCGTGGTGTCGGTCACCGGCGCGTACTTCGCGGTGAAGTACGCGTCGGAGAAGCACAGGCTGGAGCCGGACGACTTGGTGAACTCCTGGTTGGTGAAGGAGATCGAGTTGTCGGTGTTGCTCGCGGAGCCGGACAGCGGGCCGCTGGTGTAGACGCACGTGGTGCTGCCCAGCAGGGTGTTGAGTACCACGGTGGTCTGGATGGGCCCGGTGCTGCCGGCCGTCACGGTGACCGGGAAGCCGCTGGAGTCGCTCACCGTGGTGGTGAACGGCAGGTTGTTCACCGTGATGCTCTGCACCCCGGTCACCCCGGTGACGTTGGAGCTGCAGCCGCTGAAGTTCTGGGTGCCCAGCGACTCGGTGGCGCTGCCCGGGGAGGCCGGGTTGGTGACGTCGGTGGCGACGAACTGCGAGGTCGTGCAGGTCACCCCGGAGGTGCCGGTGGACGAGGAGTAGAAGTTGGCGTGGGTCCCCGAGGCCAGCGGCGCCGAGAGCTGGTCGCCCACCGCCACCGGGGTGCCGCCCAGGCTGCCGACGGTCAGGACCGGGGAGGCGGCCTCGGGGTGCGCCGCGGCGGCGGCCGGCACGACGGCCGCGGCGAGCGCCAGGGCGGAGAACGCGGCGGCCAGGGTCAGGCTGGTACGAGTACGCATGTTGCCTCATTCCGTTGTCAGTTGACGGGCTGACGAGCTGACGGGCGTGGTGCGTGTGACCTGACGTGCGTGGTCGTACGTGGCGCGCAGCCGCCGCCGACCAGGACGACTTCTCCTGCGGCCAGGGGGCGGCGGCTGGTTCGTGGGCCGTACGGATGGCGGGCCGCGCCGGCGAACGGCCGTGCGGGGGGTACCGGTTGGATCGCGTGCCTGGGAGCCTCGCCGTGGAGTCCACCGTGCCGGAGCCCGGCGCCACGTGCCCGGAACGGCGGTCCGGGACGTCCGGCGGCTGCCACCGCCGGAGAACGCAACAGTCCCGAAACATTGGAAACCTGCGAGAGTTGTAAACCCGTTGGGTATGCAGCGTCAAGCGCACGGAAAGAAGTCAGACATGAACGAAGTCCCGCCGCCGACGCCCCTCCTGCTGCTCCCCGGCACCCGTACCGGCCGTGACCCGGAGCGTTCCATCCCGCGCGGCCCGCGGCGCTCCTCGCCGGAGGCGGTCGCCGCCACCCAGCGCGACCGGCTGCTCGACGGCATCGTCCACACCGTGGCGGACAAGGGCTACGCACACGCCCGGGTCAGCGACATCTGCCGGGCCGCCGGCGTCACCCGTCCGGTCTTCTACGAGCTGTTCGCGGGCAAGGAGGACGCCTTCCTCGCCGCCCACCGGCACGGCACCGCGCTGCTGCTGCGCACCATGGAGGCCTCCTTCCGCACCCGGTCGGACTGGCCGTCCGCGATGCGCGCCGGGCTGGCCACCCTGCTGGCGGTGCTCGCCGAGGCGCCAGCCTTCGCCACCATGGCCGTCGTGGAGCTGGACGCGGTCGGCCCGGCCGGGCGCAGCGAGCGGATGCGGTTGCTGGCGCGTTTCCACACCTTCTTCAAGGCGGCGCCCGACATCCAGCTCCCCTTCCCGCGGCGGGAGTTGGTGGCCAGCGTGGTCGGCGGCACCTACACCGCGCTGTACCGCTGGGTGAACGCCGGACGCACCCGCGAACTGCCCAATCTGCTGCCGACGTTGACCTTCTACGTGCTGGCCCCCTTCCTCGGCCCGGTGGAGGCCGCCGCGGCCTGCGTGGTGCGCGAGACGGCCGCCCGCATCACCCTGCCGTGCGCCATGCCTTCTGACGCCCCCTCAATAAACGCATCGTCAACACGCTATATTCACAACTGGGTTGACCCGGCGGCTACCCCGGGGTAACACTGCGGTACGCGAGCGTGACGACCGGTCGGTCCTCCTCTGCCAGGGATCCGGGAGCGTCGGGGCACCACGTGAGCGAACGCTGTCCGCGCCAGGGCAACGCGCCGGAAGAGCTCGTTCAGTGACCAGCCTCATCAGGGAGTCGCCATGGCATCGCCCACCCCGTCCACCCCGGAGCGCAGAGGCAGGGTGCGGCTGCGCCGCACCGCCCTCATGGGGGTGCCGGCCGCCGTCGCCGCGGCGGCCCTCGTCGTGCTCACCGCCCAGGGTGCGATAGCCGCCCAGTTCTCCATCTCGGGGATCCCCTTCACCGTCTCCGCCCACCAGCTCAAGGGCACCGGCTTCGAGCAGTACGGCGGCCTGGACAACATGGCCCCCGGCAGCCCCAACGCGGGCGACACCGGCGGCCAGGAGGTCGTCGTGGTCTCCGCGATCCGCGACGCCACGCTGCACAACCTGTGCCAGAGCGTGAACCTCGGCGGCGTCAACATGGTCATCACGGCCGGCAACGGCACCCCGGTCACCGCGCACGACCTGGTGACCGACTCCTCGGTGATCAGCGGCGACGCCTCGTTCAGCAACATCGAGATCGGCGGCGACGCCAGCACCTTCACCAAGGGCGACTCCACCGGCCCGTCCGGCGACTTCGGCCAGCAGGCGGACTCGGTGACCATCGACAACCTGCGGCAGACCAACTACGCCACCACCGCGGCCACCTTCAAGCTCCCCGGTCTGCACCTGAGCTTCAAGAGCAGGGGCTGCTGACCGATGACCTCGCGCGACCCCGATCCGGCGGACGCGCCGCACGGGGAACCGGCCGCCGGCCGGCTCCCCGCCGCGTCCGCCTCCTTCGAGCAGTCCGCGGAGCGGTTCGCCCGGCTGCCCGCCGACGCCCTCCCGGCCGGCCCCGCGGAGCCGGAAACCGCGCCCGACCCGGCGCCCGGTCCGGCCGCCGCGGCGGGGACGGGGCCCGCCCCGTCCACCCGGCGCGGGGCCTGGCGGGCCTGGCGCGGCAGGCGGCCGTTCCTCGGCGGCGTGCTGATGACGCTCGGCGGGCTGGAGGTGCTGGCCACCGAGAAGGCGTCGCTCGGCGTGGTGGTGCACGTGGGCATGGAGGGACTGTCCGGCTATCTGATCCCCACGATGCTGGTGGTCTGCGGAGTGCTGACGCTCGTCAACCCCGCGCAGCGGATGTTCTACTCCGTTCTCGGCGTGCTGCTGGCGCTCGGCAGCTGGGTCACCTCCAACCTCGGCGGGTTCTTCGTCGGCCTGCTGCTCGGCGTGGCCGGCAGCTGCCTGGCCTTCGGCTGGCTGCCCGACCAGGAGCCCCGGGCCAGAGGGCGCGGCCGCTCCCGGCGTCCCGGGCCGGCACCGTCCGCCGGTTCCGCGGACCCGGTGGCGGGGGAGGGCGCGCCGTCCTGACCCGTTCCCGACATGAGCACCGGCCCGCGGATGTGCGAGGCTGAATCCAGGGCCCATGCGGGAGGTGTCTGTGGTCTCCGCCCGACTGAGCGTGCAGCAGGTCACGATCCTGCTGTTCATGTGGATCGGTCTGACCGCGTTCCTTCAGGTCGACCTCGGGGACGACGGACTGCTGCGCTGGTCCGGCTACTCGGTGCTGACCCCGGTGGTGGCCGGCGCCCTACTGCCGTTCCGGCAGACCCTGCTGCTCGCGCTGGTCAACCTGGCGGTCTCCGGCTGCGTCTACGGGCTGGTGGTGCACTCGCTGTCCAGCGGTGCCCGGGTGGTGGTGACCTCGGCGGTGCTGGTGTCGTCGGTGCTCGCCCTGGTGGTCTGCCGGGTCCGGCTGGACCGGGAGGACCGGCTGACCCGGCTGATGGTCGCCCGGGACCGGCTGACGCTGCTGAGCCTGGCCACCACGCAGGTCGGCAGCAGCCTGGACGTGGCGCGCACCGCCCGCGAACTGGCCGACGTCTCCGTGCCGCGGTTCGCCGACTTCGCGACCGTGGACCTGTTCGACGCCGTGCTGGTCGGCGAGGAACCGCAGGCCGGTCCGTTCGAGGGTCCGGTCAGCCTGCGCAGGGTGGCGCACCGCTCGGTCGGGGACGCCGCCGAGCCGGCCGACCCGGACACCGCCGGACCGCAGGCGTACCCGGACGTCCCGGTGCCGGCGCGCGGGCTGACCGGCGGCGAGTCGATCAGGGCGGGCCGGATCCTGCCGCCCGCCGAGGCCGTCGAATGGCTCGGCGTGCGCCCGCACGGGGCGGACGGGGCCGAGGACGGGGCGCCGTGCTCCGGCATCACCATCCCGTTGCGCACCCGGGGCGCCACGCTGGGGGTGGCCGCCTTCATCCGGCACCGGCGCCCCGAGCCGTTCGACGCCGACGACCTGCTGCTGGCCGAGGAGATCGCGGCGCGGGCCGCCGTCTGCCTGGACAACGCGCACCGCTTCACCCGCGAGCACAACCGCTCCCTGACCCTGCAGCGCAGCCTCATGCCGCGCGGGCTGCCGAAGAACGCCGCCGTCGAGGCCGCCAGCCGCTACCTGCCGGCCGGCACCCAGGCCGGGGTGGGCGGCGACTGGTTCGACGTGATCCCGCTGTCCGGCGCCCGGGTCGCGCTGGTCATCGGCGACGTGGTCGGCCACGGGATGCACGCCTCCGCCGCGATGGGCCGGCTGCGCGCGGCGGTGCGCACGCTGGCCGACATCGACCTGCCGCCCGACGAGCTGCTGACCCACCTCGACGACGTGGTGACCCGGCTCGCCGTGGAGACCGAGGCCCTGCCGGACGGCGCCGTCCGGGACCGGGAGGGCGTGGCCGGCGGCGAGACCGGGGCCACCTGCCTGTACGCGGTCTACGACCCGGTCTCCCGCGGCTGCGTGGTCGCCAGGGCCGGCCACCCGCCGCCCGCGCTGGTGCGCCCCGACGGCTCGGTGGAGTTCCTCGACGTGCCGGCCGGGCCGCCGCTGGGCCTGGACAGCCTGCCCTTCGAGTCCGTCGAGTTCACCCTGCCGGAGGGCAGCCTGCTGGCCCTGTACACCAACGGCCTGGTCACCTCCCGGGACCGTGAACTGGACGACGGGCTGCGGCAGTTGGGCCAGGCGCTGACCGGAGAGGGCCGGTCGCTGGAGACGGTGTGCGACACGGTGCTGGAGGCGCTGCTCGGCGAGCAGCAACGCGACGACATCGCCCTGCTGGTGGCCCGCACCCGCACCCTGGACGCCCAGCACGTCGTCTCCTGGGACCTGGCCCACCACCCCGAATCGGTGGCCCGGGCCCGCGAGTTGGCCACCGCGCAGCTCACCGACTGGGGGCTGGAGGAGGTCGCGTACACCACCGAGCTGGTGGTCAGCGAGCTGGTCACCAACGCCGTCCGCTACGGCGAGGCCCCGGTCCAACTGCGCCTGATCCGGGAGAAGACGCTCATCTGCGAGGTCTCGGACGGCAGCAGCACCGCGCCGCACCTGCGTCGGGCCCGCATCCTGGACGAGGGCGGCCGGGGGCTGTTCATCGTCGCGCAGCTCACCGACCGCTGGGGCACCCGGCACGATCCGGCGGGAAAGACCATCTGGTCGGAACTCTCCCTCACCCCTCTCGATAATCTGACTTAGCCAAGTCTTTACCGCCTTCTTTATTCTTCTTTGGATTTCTGTCACCATTGAACGGACGATGCGTCAAAACCCTTGCCGCGTCGGCCAATTCATGATGCGCAAAACCCAAGGGAGAGTAATGGAGTACGGCCACGCCCTGCGAACCGATATCGCGGACGCGCGCACCACCCCGCTCATCGGAATTTACGACATGTATTCCGCGTCCATCGCGGCCCAGCACTACGGCGGTTTCTTCGTCTCCGGATTCGGATTCGCCGCCTCGCACTACGGGCTGCCGGACATCGGGTACATCGCGTGGCCCGACATGGTGGCCTTCGTCCAGCGGCTCCGCCTCGCCTTCCCCCGGCAGCACCTGCTGGTGGACATCGACGACGGCTACGTCGATCCCGAGGTCGCCTGCCACGTCGTGCAGCAGGTCGAGCGGGCCGGCGCCTCCGGGGTGATCCTGGAGGACCAGAAGCGCCCGCGCCGCTGCGGCCACGCCGACGGCAAGCAGGTCCTGCCGCTGCCGGAGTACCTGGAGAAGCTCGAACTCGTGCTCGCCGCCCGCCGCGACCTGGTGGTCGTCGCGCGCACCGACGCGACGGAGGAGTCGGAGATCCTGCGCCGCGCCGCCGCCCTCGCCGAGACCGACGCGGACGTCGTCCTGGTCGACGGGGTGCGCAGCCTGGAGTGGATCCGCAAGGTGCGCGCCGTCATCGGCGACAAGCCGCTGCTGTTCAACCAGATCGCCGGGGGCAAGTCCCCGCGTATCTCCCTCACCGAACTGAGCGAACTCGGCGTGGACGTCGCCATCTACAGCACCCCCTGCCTGTTCGCCGCGCACACCGCAATCGACACCGCGCTCGCCGAATTGAAGTTCGCCGACGGCCGGCTTCCCGAACTCGGCGACGGCGGCGTGGGCGTCAAGGCGTCCACCGAACTGCTGGAGAAGAACATCAGCCGCCACCACGTCCCGATGCCGAGGGCCGCCGCGCAGGCGCCTGCCCCCGTGGCGTCCTGAGCCGGGGGAGCGTACCGCCATGCGCAGGACCACCCACGCGATCCTGGTCACCGCCGCCGCCGGCCTCCTGCTGTGCGAGGCGGCCCACGCGGCGAACGCCGGCGACGACGCGCTGCCGCAGAACGAGTCGCGCGGCGCCGCGTTCTCGCTGATCGACAATTCGCACGCCGACTCCTGGCTGGAGGTCGACCGCACCGGCAACGCCCAGGCGGGCTCCGGCACGGCCGGCAGCGACCACGACGGCAGCGAGATCAGGAACGACCAGCCGGCCGCCGCACCGCCGGCCGCCCGGCCCGCCGCCGCGCCCTCCGGGGCGAGTTGACCGGCGCCCCGGCCCGCCTCACAGTCGGGCGGCCTTGAGCGCCATGTGCAGCAGCAGCCGGTCCTGGCCGCTGGTGAGGTCGAGGCCGGTGAGCGCCTGCACCCGTGACAGGCGGTAGTAGAGCGTCTGGCGGTGGATGGCCAACACGGAGGCGGCCCGGCCGGCTTGGCCCGCGCAGTCGAGGAACACCTCGGCGGTGTGGGCCAGTTCGGCGTGCGAGGCGTCCAGCAGCGGAGCGACGGCCGGGTCCGGACGGCCGCCGCCCGCAGCCAGCGCGGTCAGCAGCCGGTAGGGGCCGATGCCGGACCACCGGGCGGCCGGGCCGAGCGACGGCTGGGCGCCGGCGGCCCGCGCCGCCGCGTGCGCCTCCCGCCAGGCGTCCGGCACCCCCGTCAGACCGTGCCGCGGGTCGGCGATCCCGGCCGTGCCGTGCCGGCCGCGCGCGGCCTCCCGCAGCCGGTCGGCCACCTGGCCGGCCGACCGGGCCCGCACCAGCGCGGCCAGCGCGGGGCGGCCGACGGGGCCCTGGTCCCGCTCCGCCGCGCCCGGCGGGCACCACGCACACCGCGAGCGCCCCCGGCAGCGCCCGCAGGCCGGGCAGCACGTCGGAGTCCGGCGCCTCGGCGGCGTCCCACGGCGTCACGCACACCACCGTCAGCTCGCCCTCGCCCGAGCCGCCCAGCGTCGCGCGCAACGCGTCCAGCGCGGACCGATCACCGGTGCCGGTGATCGCGGCCAGCAGTTCCCTCCCGGCCTCCGCCCCGGCCCGCGCCTGGGCGGCCAGCAGCACCCCGAGCCGGTCGGCCACCGCCATGGCCGCCTCCAGCCGGGCGGCGGTACGCGCGTCCGCCCGCTCGTCGGGATGGTCGTCCAGCAGCCACACGTAGCCGTAGACCACGCCGCGGTGGCGCACCGGCAGGCACAGCCGGGCGTGTATGCCGGCCTGCGGGTCGGCCGGCACCCGGACCGGACCGCCGGCGTGGGCGATGCCGAACGCCTCGAACCAGGCGCGGACCTCGGCGGTGGAGCGCCGGGTGAGGATCGACCGGGTCCGGATCGGGTCCATCGCGGCGGCCTCGCCGTCGTGCGCGCCGAAGGCGATCAGCCGGAAGTCGCGGTCCTCCAGGGTGGCGGGCGCCCCGAGCAGCGCGGACACCTCGTCCACCAGGGCCTGGAACCCGTCGTAGCCGCCCGAGTCGCCGAAGGCGCCGAATTCGCCGTAGTCGCGCACGGCGTCATTCTCCTCCAGTCCCGGACGGTTCTCATACAGATGTATGAGGGCGGGCCCGCGGATGCGTGACACCTGTCGATGGCCGACGGTGGGGCGGGAAACCTACATTGCAGCGCATAGGCCGTCCCTTCTGCGTCTGGAGGACTCCGTGCTGGGTCCCGTGTTGCTCGCCGCGGCGCGCAGCGACCGCATGCGTCGCCTCGTCGCCGGCGCCCCCGTCACCCGGCCGGTCGTCGACCGCTTCGTGGCCGGCGACGACCTCGGCCCCGCGATGGAGGGGGTGCGGGCGCTCACCGACGCCGGTCTCGAGGTCACCCTCGACCACCTCGGCGAGGACGTCACGGACCGGGCCGCCGCGGCCGGCACCCGGGACGCCTACCTGCGACTGCTGGACGCGCTGGCCGCCGAGAGCCTGGGCAAGAAGGCCGAGGTCTCGGTCAAGCTGTCCGCGTTCGGCCAGGCGCTGCCGTCCGGCGGGCACGACATCGCGCTGGAGAACGTCCGGCAGGTCGCCGAGGCGGCCGCGGCGGCCGGCACCACGGTCACCCTGGACATGGAGGACCACACCACCGTCGACTCCACGCTGGCGATCCTCGCCGAGCTGCGCCGCGACCACCCGGGCACCGGGGCGGTCCTGCAGTCCTACCTGTTCCGCTCCGAGCAGGACTGCCGCGACCTCGCGGTGGCCGGCTCGCGGGTGCGGCTGGTCAAGGGCGCGTACAAGGAGCCCGCGTCGGTGGCCCACCAGGCCAAGCGGGAGGTGGACCGGGCCTACGTGCGCTGCCTGCGGATCCTGATGGCCGGCGACGGCTATCCGATGATCGGCTCGCACGACCCGCGGATGATCGCCATCGGCCGCCACCTCGCCCGGGAGAACGGCCGCGCACCCGGCGACTACGAGTTCCAGATGCTCTTCGGCATCCGCACCGCAGAACAGCGCCGGCTGGCGGCCGAGGGCGAGCGCATGCGTATTTACGTACCGTACGGCGCAGACTGGTACGGGTACTTCATGCGGCGTCTGGCGGAGCGGCCGGCCAACCTGGCCTTCTTCCTCCGCTCGTTCGTCCCCGGTGGCGGCGCCTGACCGGCGCCCGCCCGACCCAGCAGGCACTCCCATCCAGAAGGAGATCCGTTCCATGGACGCCGTGACCCAGGTCCCGACTCCGGTCAACGAGCCGGTCCACTCCTACGCCCCGGGCAGCCCGGAGCGGGCCCGGCTGGAGGCCAGGCTCAAGGAGCTCGGGGACACCCCCGCCGACCTGCCGATGACCATCGGGGGCATCAAGCGGCTGGGCGGCGGCGAGCCGTTCCAGGTCGTGCAGCCGCACCACCACGCCAAGGTGCTGGGCACCGGCCGGCACGCCACCGGGCAGGACGCCCAGGAGGCGATCGACGCCGCGCTGGCCGCCGCCCCGGCCTGGCGCGCGATGTCCTTCGACGACCGCGCCGCGGTCATCCTGCGCGCCGCCGACCTGCTGGCCGGACCGTGGCGCGAGACGATCGCCGCCGCGACCATGCTGGGCCAGTCCAAGACCGTCCAGCAGGCCGAGGTCGACTCGCCGTGCGAGCTGGTCGACTTCTGGCGGTTCAACGTCTCCTACGCCCGGCAGATCCTCGCCGAGCAGCCGCCGGCCAACTCGCCCACCGTGTGGAACCGCCTGGACCACCGCCCGCTGGAGGGCTTCGTCTACGCGATCACCCCGTTCAACTTCTCCGCCATCGCCGCCAACCTGCCGACCGCGCCGGCCCTGATGGGCAACGTCGTGGTGTGGAAGCCGTCGCCCACCCAGACCCGGGCCGCGGTGCTGCTGATGGAGCTGCTGGAGGAGGCCGGGCTGCCCAAGGGCGTCATCAACCTGCTGACCGGCGACGGCGTCGCGGTCTCCGAGGTCGCGCTGGCCCACCGGGACCTGGCCGGCATCCACTTCACCGGCTCCACCCGGACCTTCCAGTACCTGTGGAAGACGGTCGGCGCCAACATCGAGAACTACCGCACCTACCCGCGGCTGGTCGGCGAGACCGGCGGCAAGGACTTCCTGGTCGCCCACCCGTCCGCCGACCCGGCGGTGCTCAAGACCGCGCTGACCCGCGGCGCGTTCGAGTACCAGGGCCAGAAGTGCTCGGCGACCTCGCGCGCCTACCTGCCGCGCTCGATCTGGGAGGGCGGCTTCAAGGAGGCCTTCACCGCCGAGACCGAGGGCCTGTCCATGGGCGACGTCACCGACCTGGACAACTTCATCGGCGCGGTGATCGACGACCGCTCGTTCGCCAAGAACAAGGCCGCCATCGACCGCGCCAAGGCCGACCCCACCGTCGAGGTGGTGGCCGGCGGCACCTACGACGACTCGGTGGGCTACTTCGTCCGCCCGACCGTGCTGGTCTGCTCCGACCCGGACAACGAGATCTTCCGCGAGGAGTACTTCGGCCCGATCCTGGCGATCCACGTCTACGAGGACGACGCGTACGACGCGATGCTGGCCCAGATGGAGTCGGTGGCCGACTACGCGCTCACCGGCTCCGTGGTGGCCCGCGACCGGGCGGCGATCGCGCACACCATGGAGGCGCTGCGCTACGCGGCCGGCAACTTCTACATCAACGACAAGTCCACCGGCGCGGTCGTCGGCCAGCAGCCGTTCGGCGGCGGCCGGGCCTCCGGCACCAACGACAAGGCCGGCGCCAAGCAGAACCTGATGCGCTGGACCTCCACCCGGTCGGTCAAGGAGGCGCTGCTGCCGCCGACCGAGTACCGCTACCCGCACATGGGCTGACCGCCCGCCCAGCACGACGATGATCGGCCGCCCGGCACCGCCGGACGGCCGATTTCTCGCTCTCCCGGGTGGCAGCCGTCTCAGATAGTAGGAAGTCCGAGTAACTGTGGAGACAGAACGACGCTCTGCCTCTAGCGTGGTAGGAGCCGAACGTCTCGCTGATCAAGCGATCGGCGGATGAAGCCGGTGCTTCGCGCAGGCAACCCCTGCCGCACCCCCGCTCCCCGCCCCTTTCCGGCGCACCCCCTCACACCTTCGTCACGGTAGGAGTCGTGCCCCATGGAAGAGACCGCCCGCCAGAACGCTGCCGAAGCCCTCCAGCGCGCCCTCGACCGCCGCGACAACGGCGGAGTCACCGGCCACGAGGCCGGCTGACCGCAGCCCGTCCACCAGCCCGCTCCGTGCCGCCGACACGGTCCAGGATGCGGACCATCCGTGTCATGGGGTGGACGCGGGCGTACAGTTCAGCGCATGTCGCGCACCATCAGCCTCGCAGTGATCCCCGGTGACGGAATCGGTGGGGAGGTGGTGGCCGAGGGACTCAAGGTCCTCGGCGCCGTCCTCCCTTCCGACGTGAAGCTGGAGACCCGTACCTTCGACTTCGGCGCCGCCCGCTGGCACGCCACCGGTGAGACCCTCACCGACGACGACCTCGCGGAGCTCAGGAAGCACGACGCGATCCTGCTCGGCGCGATCGGCGACCCCTCGGTGCCGTCCGGCGTGCTGGAGCGGGGCTTCCTGCTCAAGCTGCGGTTCGCCTTCGACCACCACGTCAACCTGCGCCCCGGCCGGCTGCTGCCCGGTGTCACCTCGCCGCTGGTCGGCGACCCGCAGATCGACTTCGTGGTGGTCCGCGAGGGCACCGAGGGCCCCTACACGGGCAACGGCGGCGCGATCCGGGCCGGCACCCCGCAGGAGGTGGCCACCGAGGTCAGCCTCAACACCGCCTTCGGCATCGAGCGCGTCGTGCGCGACGCCTACGCCCGCGCCCAGGCCCGGCCGCGCAAGAAGCTCACCCTCGTGCACAAGAACAACGTCCTGGTGCACGCCGGCCGGCTGTGGACCCGGATCTTCGAGGAGGTCGGCCGGGAGTTCCCCGAGGTCACCACCGACTACCTGCACGTGGACGCGGCGACGATCTTCTTCGTCACCCAGCCCGAGCGCTTCGACGTGATCGTCACCGACAACCTGTTCGGCGACATCATCACCGACCTCGCCGCCGCCATCACCGGCGGCATCGGCCTCGCCGCCAGCGGCAACATCAACCCGGCCGGCACCTTCCCGTCGATGTTCGAGCCGGTGCACGGCTCCGCGCCGGACATCGCGGGCCAGGGCAAGGCCGACCCGACGGCCACCGTGCTCTCGGTCGCCCTGCTGCTGCGCCACCTCGGCCACCACGAGGAGGCGGACCGGATCGAGGAGGCGGTCGGCGCCGACCTGGTCGAACGCGGCTCCCTCGGGCGCTCCACCTCCGCCGTCGGCGACGCGCTGGCGGCCCGCGTCTCGCGCTGACCGCCGGCGCCCGGCCGCCCGCCTCCCGGCCCCCGGCACGCCCGGCGGGCCGGGGAGCTTTTCCGCGCTCCGCGCAGCCTCGCGGGCGGCAATCGCACCCTCCCCCTTCCTCCCGCCGACCGTTCCGCGATAATCGGACATAGGGCCGCCCTGCGGAGAGAAGGTCGGACGTCCAAGCACCGCCGCGAGGCGGGGGCGTCGGTGCGGTCCGCCCAGGACCTCACGGTGAAGGACAGCAGACATGACGACGCCCACGATCGAACTCAAGCCCTCCGCGCATCCTCTCCCGGCGGCGGAGCGGGAGGCGATCCTCGCCGACCCGGGCTTCGGCCGGCACTTCACCGACCACATGGTCACCATCCGGTGGACCGAGGGCCGCGGCTGGCACGACGCCCAACTGGTGCCGTACGCGCCGCTGTCCATCGACCCGGCCAACATGACGCTGCACTACGCGCAGGCGATCTTCGAGGGGCTGAAGGCGTACCGCCAGCCGGACGGCTCGGTCGCCACCTTCCGGCCCACCGCCAACGCCGAGCGGTTCCGCGACTCGGCACGCCGGCTGGCCATGCCGGAACTGCCCGTCGACCTGTTCGTCACCGCCTGCGACACCCTGGTCAGGCAGGACGTCGACTGGGTGCCCAGCGCCGGCGAGCAGTCCCTCTACCTGCGCCCCTTCATGTTCGCCAGCGAGGTCGGGCTCGGCGTCCGGCCGGCCAACGAGTACCTGTTCATGGTCATCGCCTCGCCGGCCGGCGCCTACTTCGCCGGCGGCGTCCAGCCGGTCTCGGTGTGGCTGTCCGAGGAGTACGTGCGCGCCGCGCCCGGCGGCACCGGCGCCGCCAAGTGCGCCGGCAACTACGCCGCGTCCCTGGTCGCCATGGCCCAGGCGAAGGAGAAGGGCTGCGAGCAGGTGGTCTGGCTGGACGCGATCGAGCGCCGCTGGATCGAGGAGATGGGCGGCATGAACCTGTACTTCGTCTACGCCGACCAGGGCCCCGACGGACCGCGCCGCATCGTCACCCCCGAACTGTCCGGCTCGCTGCTGCCCGGCATCACCCGGCGCTCGCTGCTGGAGATCGCCCGCGACCTGGGCTACGAGGCCGGCGAGGGCCGCGTCTCGGTGGACGACTGGAAGGCCGGCACCGAGGACGGCACGCTGGTCGAGGTCTTCGCCTGCGGCACCGCCGCGGTGATCACCCCGGTCGGCTCGGTGCGCTCCACGAAGGCGGACTGGACGGTGGCCGACGGGGGGCCCGGCGAGGTGACGATGCGGCTGCGCCGGGCGCTGCTCGACATCCAGACCGGCACCGCCGAGGACGTCCGCGGCTGGATGCACAAGCTCGCCTGACCGCGCCCGGTGGCCGGCCGGTCCGCGCGGCCGGGCCGGCCGTCCGGCGATCCGATGGGACGGGGACGGGGCGGGCCCGCCGCGCCCCGTTGCCCGCATGGTGAGACGCCGGTCCACCGACGCGGGGCGGTGTGCCACACTGCCACCGTGTCCTCGTACGCCATGATTATCGGCAGCAGGCGCGCCGGTCCGCAGTGACCACCGACCGCAGACACCACGACGCGGCGGTGGGCACCGTGCCCCAGACCCGCGCGCAGACCTCTCGCACCCGCGAGGGGTTTTTTCGTTTCCCGGCCCCGACCGAGCCGGGCGGCGCAGCGCGCGGGACCAGCGGGGGCAAGTGGCATCGGGTCTTTCGGCCACCACCCGACCACCGACAGGGAGCACCATCATGACGGTCGCACCGGAGCCAGCAGCGCACCCCGCGGCTCCCGACGACGGGTTCCACGTCTTCGACACCACGCTGCGCGACGGCGCGCAGCGCGAGGGCATCAACCTCTCCGTCGCCGACAAGCTCGCCATCGCCCGCCACCTGGACGAGTTCGGCGTCGGCTACATCGAGGGCGGCTGGCCCGGCGCCAACCCCCGGGACACCGAGTTCTTCGAGCGGGCCGCCCGGGAGATCGACTTCCGGCACGCCCGGCTGGTCGCGTTCGGCGCCACCCGCAAGCCGGGGCTGGCCGCCGCCGACGACCCGCAGGTCGCCGCGCTGGTGGCGTCCGGGGCCCCGGTGGTCACCCTGGTCGCCAAGTCGCACGACCGGCACGTGGAACTTGCGCTGCGCACCACGCTGGAGGAGAACCTGGCGATGGTGGCCGACACCGTCGCACACCTGCGCGAGCAGGGCCGGCGGGTGTTCGTGGACTGCGAGCACTTCTTCGACGGCTACCGCGCCAACCCCGAGTACGCCAAGGCGGTCGTGCGCACCGCCCACCAGGCCGGCGCCGAGGTCGTGGTGCTGTGCGACACCAACGGCGGCATGCTCCCGGCCCAGGTGACCGCGGTGGTGCGCACCGTGCTGGCCGACACCGGGGCCCGGCTCGGCATCCACGCCCAGGACGACACCGGCTGCGCGGTCGCCAACACGCTGGCCGCGGTGGACGCCGGCGCCACCCACGTGCAGTGCACCGCCAACGGCTACGGGGAGCGGGTGGGCAACTCCAACCTCTTCCCGGTGGTGGCCGCCCTGGAGCTGAAGTACGGCAAGCGGGTGCTGCCGCCCGGCGCGCTCGCCGAGATGACCCGCATCTCGCACGCCGTCGCCGAGGTCGTCAACCTCACGCCCGCCACCCACCAGCCGTACGTGGGCGTGTCCGCGTTCGCGCACAAGGCCGGGCTGCACGCCTCGGCGATCAAGGTCGACCCGGACCTCTACCAGCACATCGACCCGGGGCTGGTCGGCAACAGCATGCGGATGCTCGTCTCCGACATGGCCGGGCGGGCCTCCATCGAGCTGAAGGGCAAGGAACTCGGCTACGACCTGTCCGGCGACCGCGAGCTGTCCGGCCGGGTGGTGGAGCGGGTCAAGGAGCGCGAGCAGCAGGGCTACACCTACGAGGCGGCGGACGCCTCCTTCGAACTCCTGCTCCTCGACGAGGTGCGCGGCGGCGCGGCCCGCTACTTCCGGGTCGAGTCCTGGCGCACCATCGTCGAGCAGCGCCCGGACGGCGCCCAGGTCAACGAGGCCACCGTCAAGCTGTGGGCCAAGGGCGAGCGCATCATCGCCACCGGCGAGGGCAACGGCCCGGTGGACGCCCTCGACCGGGCGCTGCGCCAGGCGCTGGAGCGCATCTACCCGCAGCTCGCCCGGATGGGCCTGACCGACTACAAGGTCCGCATCCTCGAAGGCAGCCGCGGCACCCGGTCCACCACCCGCGTCCTGGTCTCCTTCAGCGACGGCCGCGCCGAGTGGTCCACGGTCGGCGTCGGCGGCAACATCATCGCCGCCTCCTGGCAGGCGCTCGACGACGCGTTCACCTACGGCCTGATCCAGGCGGGCGTCGAACCGCAGGACTGAGCGGCCCTACGCGAGCCGGGCCACCGACTGCTCGGTGACCGGCTCGGCGTACGGCAGCCCCCGGGCGTAGCGGTCCAGTTCGTCCAGGGCCGCGTGCGCCAGCCGGGGCAGCTCGTTGCCGAGCGAGCCCGCGATGTGCGGGGTGAGCAGCACGTTGGGCAGGTCGTAGAGCGGCGAGTCGGCCGGCAGGACCTCCGGATCGGTGTGGTCCAGCACGGCGTCGAGCCGCCCGGTGACCAGTTCTGCGGTGAGCGCCGCGGTGTCGACCAGGGTGCCGCGCGCGGTGTTGACCAGCGTGGCGCCGTCCGGCATCAGGGCGAGCCGGGCGCGGTCGAACAGGTGCCGGGTCTCGGGCAGTTGCGGGGCGTGCAGCGTCACCACGTGGCTGCGGCGGGCGAGTTCGTCCAGCCCGACCGGCTGAGCGCCGAGCGCGGCGGCCTGCTCGTCGGCCAGGTACGGGTCGTGCAGCAGCACCGTGAAGTCGAACGGCCGCAGCAGTTCGACCACCCGGCGGCCGATGCGCGACGCGCCGACGACGCCCACGGTGCGGCGGAAGTTGCCGACCCCGGCGTAATAGGCGAGGCCGCCGGGCGGCGCGTCGCGGCGGTCCCGGTAGGAGCGCGCCGACTCCAGGACCCGCTTGCCGGACAGCAGGATCGCGGCGAGCGTGTACTCCGCCACCGGCAGCGCGTTGGCCGCCGCCGCGCTGGAGACGGTCAGGCCGCGGTCCCAGCAGGCTTGCGTGACATGGCCCTTGACGGTGCCGGCGGCGTGCACGACGGTGCGCAGCGCGGGCATCCGCTCCAGGGCGGCGCCGGTCAGCGGCGGGCAGCCCCAGCCGGTCAGCAGCACTTCGGCCCGCGCGAGTTCGGCGGCGAGCGCGGGGTCGTCGAAGTCGGTGGCCAGCAGGTCGGGATCGCACGCGGCGATCCGGCTCAGCCTGGCCAGCGCGTCGGCGTCCAGCAGGGACGCCCGGACTCTGGCGCTCATGGCCAGCAGCGTGCGCGGACGGCGGGTCATGTGACGGGGAGTGTAGCGGCCGCGGGGCGGCGGTGACCAAGGGCACACGTACCGGTCAGTAACATGACCGGCGGCCGCCTCTAGAGTGGAGCCGGACCGCGCCGCCGCGTGCGAGGCGGCGCAGCACCCCCGAACCGACCAGGGAGACCCGCATGCGCTCTCCGAAGGACTTCTTCCGGCCACTGGCGGTCGGGGCCCCGGCCCCGGTGCGCGAGGTGCCGTTCCGGCCCTCCCGGATGATCCACTTCTTCGACCCGGGCAACGAGAGGATGGCCGCCAAGGTCCCCGCCATCGCGCCGACCGTCGACGTCCTGCTCGGCAACCTGGAGGACGCGGTCGCCGCCGACCGCAAGGAGGCGGCGCGCGCCGGGCTGGTGGAGATCGCCCGGAAGACCGACTTCGGCGACACCCAGCTGTGGACCCGGGTCAACAGCCTCGACTCGCCCTGGGCACTGGACGACCTGGTCACCCTGGTGACCGCCGTCGGCGACAAGCTCGACGTCGTCATGATGCCGAAGGTCGAGGGCGCCCAGGACATCCACTACGTCGACCGGCTGCTCGCCCAGCTGGAGGCCAGGGCCGGCCTGCGCCGCCCGATCCTGGTGCACGCGATCCTGGAGACCGCCTCCGGGGTGGCCAACGTGGAGGAGATCGCCGCGGCGAGCCCGCGCATGCAGGGCATCTCGCTCGGCCCGGCCGACCTGGCCGCCAGCCGCCGGATGAAGACCACCCGGGTCGGCGGCGGCCACCCCGGCTACCTGGTCCGCGCCGACCCGCGCGACGACGACGGGCCGCGGGCCACCTACCAGCAGGACCTGTGGCACTACACGGTCGCCCGGATGGTGGACGCCTGCGCGGCGAACGGGATCCTGCCGTACTACGGGCCGTTCGGCGACATCAAGGACACCACCGCCTGCGAGGACCAGTTCCGCAACGCCTTCCTGCTCGGCTGCGTCGGCGCCTGGAGCCTGCACCCGGTGCAGATCGACATCGCCAAGCGGGTCTTCTCCCCTGCGCCGGACGAGGTCGCCTGGGCCCGCCGGGTGATCGCCGCGATGGGCGACGGCACCGGCGCGGTGATGATCGACGGCAAGATGCAGGACGACGCCACCTACAAGCAGTGCCGGGTGGTCGTCGAACTCGCCGACGCGCTCGCCGCCCGCGACCCGCAGCTGCGCGCCGCCTACGGCGCCGGACAGGAGTGAACGCCGCCATGCCGCACGACCTGCCGCGCCCGCGCCGCTCGGTGCTCTACATGCCCGGGGCCAATGAACGCGCCCTGGAGAAGGCCAAGTCGCTGCCCGCCGACGCGCTCATCCTCGACCTGGAGGACGCCGTCGCGCCGGACGCCAAGGCCGCCGCCCGCGAGCGGGTGGCCGCCGCCGCGGCGTCCGGCGAGTACGGCCACCGCGAGGTGACCATCCGGATCAACGGCCCCGGCACCGCCTGGCACGCCGACGACCTGCGGGCCGCCGCCGAGGCCGGGCCGGACGCGGTCGTGGTCCCCAAGGTGGACAGCGCCCGCACCGTGCACGAGGTCGAGCGCGCCCTGGAGGCGGCCGGCGCCCCGGACCACACGGCGGTCTGGGCGATGGTCGAGACCCCGCGCGCCATGCTGGACGCCCGCGCGGTGGCCGCCGCCGGCGAACGGCTCACCGTGCTGGTGATGGGCACCAACGACCTGGCCAAGGAGCTGCACGCGGAGCACGTGCCGGGCCGGGCGCCGCTGCTGACCGGGCTGTCGCTGGCGCTGCTGGCCGCCCGCGAGGCCGGCCGGGTGATCCTGGACGGGGTCCACAACGACGTCAAGGACCTGGCGGCCTTCGAGGCGGAGTGCCTGCAGGGCCGGCAGCTGGGCTTCGACGGCAAGACGCTCATCCATCCGGCCCAGGTCGAGCCGTGCAACCGGATTTTCGCCCCGTCGGCCGAACAGGTGGAGCGGGCCGGCGAGATCGTCGAGGCGTTCGAGTCGGCCGCCGCACAGGGCCGCGGCGTGGTCACGGTGCGCGGCCGGATGATCGAGAACCTGCACGTGGAGGAGGCCCGCCGGATCCTCGCGCTCGCCGAGGCGGTGGCCGGCCGCTGACCGCACCGGGCGGCCGGGCCTCACCCGTTTGCCTTACCAACTCGTTCGGATGGTACAAACGCGAGGGCCCCGGGCGCATCATCCGGGGCCTCGCGTTCACACCCGTCTGTGGAGTTCCTCCATGAAGTCGCCTCGGAGAGTGTGAGAAGTCAACGCGGAGAATGACCGGGTCACGCTCGTAAGGTCGAGTCATGACCGTTGTGGACGAGGTGCCGACCGAACCCGGTGACACGCGCGGCCGGGTGGCCGAGCTGCACGCCATCCGGGAGCGGGTGCGGCGGGGGCCGAGCGACCGGGCGACCGAGGCGCAGCACGCGAAGGGCAAGCTGACCGCCCGCGAGCGCATCGAACTGCTGCTGGACGAGGGCTCGTTCCACGAGGTCGAACCGCTGCGGCGGCACCGGGCCACCGGCTTCGGCCTGGAGGCCAAGCGCCCCTACACCGACGGCGTGATCACCGGCTGGGGCACCGTGCACGGCCGCACCGTGTTCGTCTACGCGCACGACTTCCGGATCTTCGGCGGCGCGCTGGGCGAGGCCCACGCGCAGAAGATCCACAAGATCATGGACAAGGCGATCGCCGCCGGGGCCCCGCTGGTGAGCCTCAACGACGGCGCCGGCGCCCGGATCCAGGAGGGCGTCAGCGCGCTCGCCGGCTACGGCGGCATCTTCCAACGCAACACCCGGGCCTCCGGCGTCATCCCGCAGATCTCGGTGATGCTCGGCCCGTGTGCCGGCGGGGCGGCCTACAGCCCCGCGCTGACCGACTTCGTCTTCATGGTCCGCGAGACCTCGCAGATGTTCATCACCGGACCCGACGTGGTCCAGGCGGTGACCGGCGAGAAGGTCTCGCAGAACGGCCTGGGCGGCGCGGACGTGCACGCCGAGACCTCCGGCGTGGCGCACTTCGCCTACGACGACGAGACCAGCTGCCTGGAGGAGGTGCGCTACCTGCTCTCGCTCCTGCCGCAGAACAACCGGGAGAACCCGCCGTACGTGGCCACCGACGACCCGGCCGACCGGCGCGGCGACGCCCTGCTCGACCTGGTGCCCGCCGACGGCAACCGCTCCTACGACATGCGCAAGGTCATCGAGGAGATCGTCGACGACGGGGACATGCTGGAGGTCCACGAGCGCTGGGCCACCAACATCATCTGCGCGCTGGCCCGGCTCGACGGCCAGGTCGTCGGCATCATCGCCAACCAGCCGGCCTCGCTGGCCGGCGTGCTGGACATCGAGGCGTCGGAGAAGTCCGCGCGCTTCGTGCAGATGTGCGACGCCTTCAACATCCCGCTGATCACCCTGCTCGACGTGCCCGGCTTCCTGCCCGGCGTCGACCAGGAGCACGGCGGCATCATCCGGCACGGGGCCAAGCTGCTGTACGCGTACTGCAACGCGACGGTGCCGCGCATCTCGATGATCCTGCGCAAGGCGTACGGCGGCGCGTACATCGTGATGGACTCCCAGTCCATCGGCGCCGACCTCACGTACGCCTGGCCGACCAACGAGATCGCGGTGATGGGCGCGGAGGGCGCGGCCAACGTCATCTTCCGCCGGCAGATCGCGGACGCCGACGACCCCGAGGCGATGCGCGCCGCGATGGTCAAGGAGTACAAGTCCGAGCTGATGCACCCGTACTACGCGGCGGAGCGCGGACTGGTCGACGACGTCATCGACCCGGCCGAGACCCGCGAGGTGCTGATCCGCTCGCTGGCCATGCTCCGCACCAAACACGCCAACCTGCCGTCGCGCAAGCACGGCAACCCCCCGCAGTGACCGGAGGCCTTCGTTGAGCACCGAATTCGTCGTCCGGGTGGACCGCGGTCACGCCGAGCCCGAGGAACTGGCCGCCATCACCGCCCTGCTGCTGGCCCGCGCCGCCGCGCGCGCCGCCGCCGTCGCCGAGCCGCGCTCCATCGCCCACTGGCGCCGGCTGGAGCGCGCCCCCGGCTTCTACGCGCCGCACAGCTGGCAGGCCGTCGCCTGACCCGCCTCGCACGCGAGAGCCCCCCGCACCGACACGGTGCGGGGGGCTCTTCGGCGTGTGAGGCCGCGGCCTAGCGCAGGCGGGCCATCAGGGCGTGCTCGACCAGGGTGATCAGGGTGGTCTTCGCCTCGCCGCGGTGCCGGGCGTCGGTGATCATGATCGGGGTCTCCGGGCCGATCTGCAGCGCCTCGCGCACTTCGTCGGGCGTGTAGGGCTGGTGGCCGTCGAACCCGTTGAGGGCGATGACGAACGGCAGGCCGGAGTTCTCGAAGTAGTCCACGGCGGGGAAGCAGTCCGCGAGTCTGCGGGTGTCCACGAGCACGACCGCGCCGATGGCGCCGCGTACCAGGTCGTCCCACATGAACCAGAAGCGGTCCTGTCCGGGGGTGCCGAACAGGTAGAGGATCAGGTCGTCGTCGAGCGTGATGCGGCCGAAGTCCATCGCCACGGTCGTCGTGGTCTTGTCCGGCGCGTGCGTCAGGTCGTCGATCCCCGCCGAGGCGGAGGTCATCACAGCTTCGGTGCGCAGCGGGTTGATCTCCGATACGGCACCGACGAACGTGGTCTTGCCCACGCCGAAGCCGCCCGCCACCACGATCTTCGCGGAGGTGGTGGAGCGGGCTGCACCGCTAGAGCTTGCGAAGTCCACTGAGCACCCTTTCGAGCAGTGTCACGTCTGGCTGTCCTCCGGCGGCTTCGTCGCCACCGGGTTGGTGGATGGCGACCAGTCCGGCCTCGGCCAGGTCGGCGACGAGGATTCGGGCGACGCCGAGGGGGATGGAGAGGAGTGCCGAGACCTCCGCGACCGACTTGACCTCACGGCACAGGTGGCAGATGCGCTGGTGCTCCGGCAGCTGTCCGCGCATCCGGTCCGGATCCGCGGTGGTGGACACCAGCGCCTCGATGGCCAGTTGGTAGCGCGGCCTGGTCCGTCCGCCGGTCATGGCGTACGGGCGCACCAGGGGCTGCTGGTCGGAGCCGAACGGCGTCTGCCGGCCGCCCGGGTCGTCGGGCTCGCGCCGGGTGGGGATGTGCGGCTCGATGCGCGGGGTGGGCATCCGGGGCGCCGGCGGCGGCTGCGGTGACTGCTGCGCCGGCTCCTGGTACCGGTGGTCGCGGTACCCGTCGTCCCGGTAGCCGTGGCCTTCCGGCTCGGCGTACGAGGGCCGGGAGAGCGGGTCGACGTACGGGGCCCGCCGCTCCGGCTCCGGGTACGGCCCGGAGTCCGGGCGCTGCTGCCGGTGGCTGGGTGCGGAAGGGAAGTTGAACCGCTTCAGCGGCTGCTGCTGCGGATTGCCGTAGGGGTGTCCGCCAGGGGGCGTGGCCACATTTCCTCCTCCAACTGGGCGGGGTACCGGTCTCCGTCTGCCCGTCGGGCCTCGAATGCGTCACCGCACCATACGGTCCGGCGACGCATCGGCGCACACCTGCGCGGCAGTTGGCGCCGATATGGGCCGGACTATCCGAGGAGGCTGCCTTGGAGTTCGGCTCGGAGGTCGGGGGTGAGGACGGAGCCCGCGCGGTCGACGAGGAGTGCCATCTCGTAGCCGACGAGGCCGATGTCGCATTCGGGGTGGGCGAGTACGGCGAGGGAGGAGCCGTCGGAGACGGACATGATGAACATGAAGCCGCGTTCCATCTCGACGACGGTCTGGTTGACGGCTCCGCCTTCGAAGATGCGGGAGGCGCCTGCGGTGAGTGAGGTCAGTCCGGAGGCGACGGCGGCGAGTTGGTCGGCGCGGTCGCGGGGGAAGCCGTCGGACATGGCCAGCAGCAGGCCGTCGGCGGAGACGACCACCGTGTGGGACACACCGGGGGTGTTGTCCACGAAGTTGGTGATCAACCAGTTCAGATTCTGTGCCGCCTGGCTCATCGGACTCAACTAACGCTCCTGGTGGTTGGGGCCGGGGCCCTGGCTGTCAGCTGGGGAGGGGTTTCCATCGGTCGATCCGTCGGGTGCCGCGCCGCGTCCTTGCTGGACACCGTGCCGCAGACGGCTCAGCCTGCCGCGCACGTCGTCGGGGGCGCGCGAGACCTGCGGACCGGTCTGCGGGGTGGGTTGCGCGGCTCCGGGGGCCAGGTTCGCCCGCGGTACCCGCTTGGGCAGGCCGGAGAGGGTGACTCCGCCCGCCTTGGGCTCACGGGTCTGTTCGGCCCGCTGCCGGAACTCGTCGTTCGTGGCCCGCCTGTCGGCGGCTTCGTGCCGGCCTCCCTGTTCCGTGCGCGCTTCCTCCCCCGTGACCGCTTCTGGCTGGAGCCACTGCTGGTCACGGCGTTCCGGACCGGCGTCCGGCGCGACGTAGCCTACGCGTTCCGGCGCGACGGGCAATGGTCCGGGACCGGTCGGCACCGACGGATCCACGACCGGCGGGGTCCCGTCGGGGTACCCGGGGTCCCATCCGTGGAACGCCGGCGAGGCTACTGGAGGAACGTACTCCGCTTCCGGCCGGAAGTGATCACCGGGGGCGGACGGTGCCCCGTACGGGGCGTTGTACGCGGTGTTGTACGGATCCCCGGACGCCGCCTGGTACGGCGTCGCGGCCGGCGCCCCGTACGGGTACGCGTCCGCAGGGCCGGCAGAGCCATGGGCATAGCTTTGCTCATAGCGACCGTCTACGGCGTTCTGCTCCGCGAACAGCGGCTGACCGGGCTCCTGGTGCCCGCGGTCGCCCGCGGCGGCCTCCAGGGCCGCCCTGCGCCCTTCGAGCCGCAACGAGCGCCCGACCGAGTGCAACTCGGCCGCGTCGTCCGGGACTTCGTAGCGACGATCGTCGAACCCGAGCTCCGCCGCGGTGAGTTGACGCGCTGCGGACGGGGACGCCTGGTGCTCGGGCACGATGCGCGAGACGGTGAAGTCGCTCTCCGCCCGGTCGCCGCCGCCGTGGGTGATCGGTTCGGGCAGCATCACCAGAGAGGTGGTGCCGGCCTGCTCGCCCGACGGGCGCAGCTGGACCTTGATCCCGTGCCGGGCGGCGAGCCGGCCCACCACGAACAGGCCCATCCGGCGCGAGACGGTGGCGTCCACCGTCGGCGGCTCGGCCAGCTTGTGGTTGAGGTCCGCGAAGTCCTCCGCGGTCAGCCCGATGCCCCGGTCGCGGATCTCCACCACGATCCGTCCGTCCGGCAGCCGGGTCGCGGTGACGTCGACCTGGGTGAGCGGCGAGGAGAAGGAGGTGGCGTTCTCCAGCAGCTCGGCCACCAGGTGCACCAGGTCGGTGACCGACGCGCCGTGGATCTCGGTCTCCGGGACGCCGGATATCCGCACCCGCTCGTAGCTCTCCACCTCGGAGGCCGCCGCCCGCAGCACGTCCACCAGCGGCACCGGCCGGTTCCACGCCCGGCCCGGCTCCTCGCCGGCCAGCACCAGCAGGTTCTCGCCGTTGCGGCGCATCCGGGTGGCCAGGTGGTCGAGCTGGAAGAGGCTGGAGAGCTGGTCGGGGTCGGCCTCGTTGTTCTCCAGGTCGGTGATCAGCGCCAACTGCCGCTGGACCAGCCCCTGGTTGCGCAGGCTGAGGTTGGTGAAGATCGCGTTGACGTTGCCGCGCAGCATCGCCTGCTCGGCGGCGAGCCGCACCGCCTCGCGGTGCACCTGGTCGAAGGCGCGGGCCACCTCGCCGATCTCGTCGGCCGAGTTGATCGGGATCGGCACCACCCGGGTGTCCACCCGGCCCGGATCGGCCCGGGAGAGCTGGTCGACCAGGGCCGGCAGCCGCTGCTGGGCCACCTCGAAGGCGGCGGAGCGCAGCGCGCGCATGCTGCGGCTCATCGAGCGGGCCATCAGCGAGGCGACCACCCACGCGGCGAGCAGCCCGAGCAGCACCAGCGCGGAGTCGGTGATCGCGTCCCGCCTGGCGCCGGTCGCGATCGCCGAGGCGTCGTGCTCCGCCTGCGCGGCCAGCTGCGCCTCGACCGTGCGGTAGGCGTCGAACGCGGTGGTGGCGGAGGCCATCCAGCTGGCCGGCGTGATGCCCTCGGCCCGCAGCGCGGCCGGCGGGGCGCCGGAGGCGATCGCCTTGACCATCGCGGTGCGCGGGGGCGGCGTGACGAAGTGCCGTCCGGCCGACGCGGCGCGCGAGCGGTCCGCCGCGACCTGGGCGGCCGCGGTGCGGCCGGCCGCCGCCTCGGCCGACCGCAGCCGGGCCATGTCCTGCGGGGTGCCGCCGCCCTGGTACTCCTCCAGCGCGATGTTCTCCAGGTACGCGTACGAGGCCAGCGCGGTCAGCTGGGTGCGGCGGTCGGCTGCGGAAACCTTTCCTTCCACCAGGATCTGGGTGCCGATCGAGCGGGTCAGGGACTCGGCCGCCTCGGTCAGCGAGATCGCGTAGAGGGTGCGCCCGTAGGAGGTGAGGTTGTCGGTGCCGAAGCCCAGCTCGTTGGCGAACTCCATCAGCGGGTGCTGGATGGCGACGTACCCCTCCTCGGTCTCCACCCCCGGCAGCTTGGCGGTGTACGCCTCCTTGCGCAGGGTGGCCAGCCGCGGCTCGACCTTGCGGAAGGAGGCCAGCCGGCGGGTGAGGTCGGGGGAGCGGGGCATCCGCTGCGCCGCGGCGTCGAACCGGCGGGCCGCGCGGTCGGTGGCCGCCCGCGCCGCGGCCACCTGCGGGCTGCGGGTGTCGCCGGCCAGCAGCGGGACCGCGGTGAGGTCGCGTTCGTCGAGCAGCGCGTGGCTGTAGTCGGCCGCGGTGCGCACCAGCCGCGCGGTCCGCACGGCGTCGTCGGCCTGCTGCCAGCGCTGCACGGACCCCTTGACGTTGAAGCCGCCGACGACCAGGGCCACCAGGACCGGGATCAGCAGGATCGCGTTCAGCCGGGTCCGGACTCGCCAGTTGCCCGGCGAGAGTCTGCCTCCGGAGGGGCTGTCGGGTGCGGCGGTGGCGCGCGCCGAGCTGTCGCGTCCGGGCGGGGTGAAATTGCCCCGGGCCGGGCGCGCGGGCTCGGGCCGCGTCCGCGTCGTGTCATTCACTCGACCAACAACCTCTCGGCACCGGCAGACCGATAAAGCCGGAATCTACTCGCTGGTTACCGAATTGCAGCACGTCACAGCGGTGCTTTCCAAACGTCTGTGACAAGTTACCGATGCGGCATCAGATCGTCGGCAAAGTGGTCCATAGCCGAACCAATCACGCAAAGCGAACCGGGAAAGTGAGCACTGCGAAACTGCCCGTGCGCAAACGGTGTTCGGCGTGTGGAGATTGTCTGTCGAAACGTTATGAAGAAGCGGACCGGCGATGTGTCCAACGACACAGCCGGTCCGCTCCCCGCGGGCCGCCCTCGGCGCCCCGACTCCCGCTCGGCGGCGGGCAGTTGACCCGTTTCTACTTCAGCCGGGCGAGCAGCGCGTGCTCGACCAGGGTGATCAGGGTGTTCTTCGCCTCGCCGCGGTGCCGGGCGTCGGTGACCATGATCGGGGTCTCCGGGCCGATCTGCAGCGCCTCGCGCACCTCTTCCGGCCCGTAGGGCTGGTAGCCGTCGAACCCGTTGAGGCCTATGACGAACGGCAGCCCGGAGTTCTCGAAGTAGTCCACCGCCGGGAAGCAGTCGGCCAGCCGGCGGGTGTCGACCAGGACCACCGCGCCGATGGCGCCGCGTACCAGGTCGTCCCACATGAACCAGAAGCGGTCCTGTCCGGGGGTGCCGAACAGGTAGAGGATCAGGTCGTCGTCGAGCGTGATGCGGCCGAAGTCCATCGCCACGGTGGTCGTGGTCTTGTCGGCCACCTTGCTCAGGTCGTCGATCCCCGCCGAGGCGGCCGTCATCACGGCCTCGGTGCGCAGCGGGTTGATCTCCGACACGGCGCCGACGAACGTGGTCTTGCCCACGCCGAAGCCGCCGGCCACCACGATCTTGGCCGAGGTGGTGGAGCGCGGCGCCGCCGCCTGCCCATAGCCCGGGCCCGGTGGCGCGTAACCCTGCGCGTAGGGGTCTCCGGCCGCCTGCGGCCTAGAGCTTGCGAAGTCCACTGAGTACCCTCTCCAGCAATGTCACGTCGGGCTGTCCGCCGGCCTCTGTTCCCCCCGGCTGGTGGATCGCCACCATGCCGGCCTCGGCCAGGTCCGCCACCAGGATCCGGGCCACCCCCAGCGGTATCGCCAGCAGCGCGGAGATCTCGGCGACCGACTTGATCTCCTGGCACAGATGGCAGATGCGCTGATGCTCCGGCAGCAGCCCGCCCCAGTGCGACGGGTCCACCGAGGTACTCACCAGCGCCTCTATGGCGAGCTGGTATCTGGGTCTGGTGCGGCCACCGGTCATGGCATAGGGCCGCACCAGCGGCTGGTCGCCTTCGCCCCCGTACGGCGCGTGGTGAGTTGCGCCGTACGGGCCGGGCGAGGCGGGTGGCGGGGTCATGGCAGGGCCCTCCGAGCAGAGGCGGATACAGCGGGACCAGTCGGTTGGGGGGTGAGATGGTGCACGGTGCTACGGCACGGGTGGGGCCGTCTCATGTCGGCGTCCGGCTATCCGAGGAGGCTGCCTTGGAGTTCGGCTCGGAGGTCGGGGGTGAGGACGGAGCCCGCGCGGTCGACGAGGAGTGCCATCTCGTAGCCGACGAGGCCGATGTCGCATTCGGGGTGGGCGAGTACGGCGAGGGAGGAGCCGTCGGAGACGGACATGATGAACATGAAGCCGCGTTCCATCTCGACGACGGTCTGGTTGACGGCTCCGCCTTCGAAGATGCGGGAGGCGCCTGCGGTGAGTGAGGTCAGTCCGGAGGCGACGGCGGCGAGTTGGTCGGCGCGGTCGCGGGGGAAGCCGTCGGACATGGCCAGCAGCAGGCCGTCGGCGGAGACGACCACCGTGTGGGACACACCGGGGGTGTTGTCCACGAAGTTGGTGATCAACCAGTTCAGATTCTGTGCCGCCTGGCTCATCGGACTCAACTAACGCTCCTGCTGGTGAGTGGTACCGCTGCGGTAGTCGCCGGGCTCGCGCCCGTCGCTCCGGCCGGCGCCGGCGTTGCGGCCCTGCTGGATGCCGCGACGGAGGTTGGTCAGCCTGCCGCGCACGTCGTCGGGGGCGCGCGAGACCTGCGGACCGGTCTGCGGGGTCTGCTGGGCGGTGCCGGGCACCAGGTTCGCCCGCGGCACCCGCTTGGGCAGGCCGGACGGGGTGATGCCGCCGGCCGCGGGCTCGCGCACCTGCTCGGCGCGGCGCCACCGCTCGTCGTTGGCCGACTGCGGCCGGCCCTCGGAGCCGTCGCCGCCGCCGAACCCGCCGCCGAACAGCCGCTGCGAACCCGGTTGGGGCGCCTGCGGGGACGGCGGGCGCTGCGGCCCGCCGGACGGCTGCTGCGGGCGGGACTGCGGGCGCAGCGGGACGCTGGAGCGCGGTCCGCCGGAGAAGACGCCGCCGAGGCCGCCGCCCGATCCCGGGCCGCCGTCCGGCTCCTGGCCGGCGCGGGCCTGCTCCGGAACGGGGAGCGGCGCGGTCAGCTCGTCCTGGCCGTACTCCGCGACCTCGCCGCGTGCGGCGGCCTGCCGGCGGAACCAGTCCGACTCCAGCGACTCGAAGATCGGGGAGCGCCCGTCACCGGGGGAGGAGGCCGGCGGCAGCGCCATCGGCTCGCCGGCCGGCGGCAGTTCACCGCCGAAGCCGCCCTGCCGGGCACGCTCGGGCTCGCGCCCGCCGTTCTGCCCGCCCGCGACCGGGAACTGCCCGGTCGAGGCCGCCTCGTCGTATCCGCCGCGGCCGCCCGGCGGGACCGGGTTGCCGCCGCGCGGGGCGAAGTCCTGGCCGCCGAGCCCCTGCGGGGCGCGCTCCGGCACGTCGGCCCTGGCCGGCTCGGGCTGCCCCTGGCCGGGCTGCGCCGGGGTGGCCTGCCGGCCGCGCGGACCGAAGACGTCGGAGCCGGACCCCGCGTGCAACGGGGCGCGGAACTCGCCGGTCGTCGCGTCCTGCGGATAGCCGGCGCCGTCCTGCGGGGCGCCGCGGAACATCTGCTGGCCCTGGCGCAGCCCCTGCGGGATGCCGCCGCGGGTCTCCTGCGGTGCGCGCCGGGTCGGCGGTGCCTGCGCGCCGGACTGCTGCTGGGGCGACTGCGGGGCCTCGGGACGCTGGGGCCTGGAGGACTGGCGCGGCGCGAAGAAGTCCTCGGCCGGCGCCTGCAGGCCGTCCTGCCGGCTGTCGGCGTAGCCCTGCTGGCCGGTGAACTCCGGCTCCTGCGGACGCTGCTGGCCGGCCTGCTCACGCTGCGAGGTGAAGAACTGGTCGCCGCCGGAGGGCGCCCCGCGGTGGAAGTCGGGCCGCTCGAACGGCTGGGTGGACTCCACGCCGCGCACGTCGTCGTGGCCGCGCGGCACCTCGTGCGCGCCGGTCTGCTCGTCGCGCTGCGCCCAGCTCGGCGCGGGGCGCTCGTCCTGCGCGGCGGGGGCCGGGGTCTGCGGCGTCTGGCGGCCCCGTACCGGAAGGCCCGAGGCGCGCGTCTGCGCACGCTCCGGCCCGCCGTCGGCGGAGTCGCGGCTGCCGGTGAGCGCCGGACGGGGCTCGGCGGCCGGCACCTGGCCCCTGGACTGCGACGCGGCCGGGCCCAACGAGGCGGCGCGGCCGATCGGCTGGCCCACGCCGCTGCCGGTCGGGCCGGCGCCCGGTGCGGGCGCGGCGCGCTTGCCCTGCTGCTGCGGGGGAGCGGTGCCGGCCCCGTTCTTGGCGCCGCCCTGGGTCAGCTCGACCGGCAGCATGACCAGCGCGGTGGTGCCGCCGGAGTCCGACGGCCGCAGCTGGATGCGGATGCCGTGCCGCAGCGACAGCCGGCCGACCACGAACAGGCCCATCCGGCGGGAGACCGAGACGTCCACCGTCGGCGGGTTGGCCAGCCGCTCGTTGATGTCCGCGAGGTCCTCGGGCGACAGGCCGATACCGGTGTCGTGGATCTCGACCAGCACCCGGCCGTCCGGCAGCGCGTGGCCGGTGACCCGCACCTTGGTCTGCGGCGAGGAGAAGGAGGTGGCGTTCTCCAGCAGCTCGGCGAGCAGGTGGACGAGGTCGTTGACGACCCGGCCGGCCACCTCGGTCGGCGGCACCGAGGTCAGCTCGATGCGCTCGTACTGCTCCACCTCGGACGCGGCGGCGCGCAGCACGTCGACCAGCGGCACGGGGCGGGTCCAGCGGCGCCCCGGCTCCTCGCCGGCGAGGACCAGCAGGTTCTCACCGTTGCGGCGCATACGGGTGGCGAGGTGGTCGAGCTTGAAGAGGTTGGACAGCTGGTCCGGGTCGGCCTCGCGGCTCTCCAGCTCGGAGATGAGCGACAGCTGCCGCTGGATCAGGCCCTGGCTGCGGCGCGAGAGGTTGGTGAACATCGCGTTGACGTTGCCCCGCAGCAGCGCCTGCTCGGCCGCCAGCCGGACCGCCTCGCGGTGCACGTCGTCGAAGGCGCGGGCCACCCGGCCGATCTCGTCGCGGGTGGTGATGCCGATCTCGGCGACCGAGGTGTCCAGGTCCTGCGGGTCGGACTCGGACAGCTGCTTGACCAGGTCGGGCAGCCGCTTCTGCGAGACCTCCTGCGCGGTGTTCTGCAGCCGGCGCAGCGAGCGGATCATGCTGCGGGCCACCACGAAGGCGCCGATCAGCGAGACGCCCAGCACCAGCAGGATCAGCGCGCCGTTGATCAGCGCGTCCTGCTGCGCCGAGGAGCGCAGGGTGAGGGCCTGCTGCTGCATCTGGTCCAGCAGCTCGGCCTCGATCTTGGACATCGCCTGCAGCTTGGTGTCGTCCTCGTCGTACCAGTCGAGGTACGACTTGGGCTGCTGGCCGATGGCGCCGGCCGACTTCAGCACCCGCTCGCGGTACTGGTCGGCCTGGCTGACGACGACGTTGCCGCCGCGAAGGGCCTTCAGCAGCGACGCGGAACCGCTCGCCCCGTAGACCTGCTCGAACCGCTCCGTCTCCGACTGCTCCTCGTCCGCGGCGGCCTGCGCGTACTGCCGGTCGCTGGTGGAGAGCGTCGGGTGGCCGGACGGGTCGGCGAGCGCGGCGCTGATGACCGCGCGCTGGATGGACTCGTACTCCTTGGCGGAGGTGAAGGCGGCCAGCGCGCGGGTGGAGCGGATCATGTCCGCGTTGCTGGTGGCCTGCGCCATGTCCTCGGTGAGCGACAGCAGCGAGGTGATCAGCTGGTTGTATCCGCTGACGGTCTGCGAGATGTACTGGTTGTGCGTGTACGCGTTGTCCCGCAGCTGCTTGAGGTTCTCCAACTGCCGGCTGATGTCGTCGATGGTGCTGTGCACGCCGACCAGCGACGGGTCGGTGTTGCTGATGTGCCTGGTGGCGGCCTCGAAGGCCTGCTCCTCGCGGTCGGTGGTCTGCCGGGAGGCGATGACCGCGTCGTCCGTGGGGTGGCCGGAGGTGATCGGGCCGGCCGAGCTGTCGCGCTCCTCCTGCAGGGCGTCGGCGAGCTTGGTGGCGTGCCCGGTGATCTCGGTCAGCAGCTTCATGTGGTCGAGCTGGTTGACGTTGTCCAGCGAGCTCTGGATGCGCAGGCCGCCGAGCGTCGTGGCCGCGACCACCGGGAGCGCCAGCAGCGAGACCAGCCGGGTGCGGATGCTCCAGTTGCGCATGGCGAGCCGCGAGGCGTGCTTGCCCTGGCTGCCACTGGTCACCGGCGGCTTGACGTCCTGGGTGCCGCCGCCGGACGGACCGGTGGCCCGGGTGCCGCGGGCACCGCCGCCCTCGCCCGTCGACAGGCCGCTTCTCGGACTCGCCGGGGCAGCGCTCAGCGCCTCGTCGGTCTGCGACCGCGGTTCGGGGCCGCGGCCGGATCCGCCGCGCGCCTCCGGGTCTCCCGCGGCGCCGTCATCCCTCTTGAAACGTCCCTGCACTAGCGTCGCAACCTCTGGACCAGGCGTCCCCCGCGCGGGCGGCGGGACGGTGTCGAGTTCTGGGGCCCGCAGGCCCCGGGGTAACGGTCGACCGGCGAGCGCCCGCACACCGCCGCTCGACGCGTTGCGCGTCCCCTGCGTGCCGGTCGGCTACTTGTCGCGGCGGTTCGAGGAATTCCAGCACAGGCGCGGAACTCCAACAAGGTCCGTGGCCCACCAGGTGACCAGGGATCGGCCACGACTACGCTGCGCGCCCGGCCTGTGACCAAACGTCGATGATCATGTCGCAGATAAGGGACTTATCCCCCGGTTCGCATCGCCCGGAACCCGTGTCCCGCTAACGCCGTTCGGCGCCGAAAACGAGCTTTTACCGCCTAATGTCGGCAACCTCCGCCGGCTCCGTCCGGACGATTTGGGGGAATTGCCGGGCTGCTCGTGAGAAAAATCACAGAGTGATCGTTGTCTGCGTCACGGAAACCGAGGAATGCCGGGACCTAGCCTGGTCGCTGTGCACGGCAGGGACGTTCTTCCCCTCTGACCCCACAGCCAACTGACGCCACAACAGAAGAGGCCGGACCGCCTGATGAAGACGACGATGCTGACGCAGCCGATAGCCAACCCGCGCCGGACGAGACTCGCCGCACTCGCGGACGCCGACGAACCCGTCGAGGCGACCCGGTCCGAGCCGGCGCCGCAGCCGCCGCTGCCCCGCCAGACGGCCAACCCGCGCCGCACGATCCTGGACAAGCTTCCCACCAGCTGAGACGTGGCCTCCGTCGCCGCCGCTGCCCCCGCGATAGCCTGGAGCGTCAGTCTCAAAGAGCCACTTCAAGGGGGCAGCGGCTACCCGTGCGCATCGCCAGATTCTCCCTGGACGGCAATGTCGCCTTCGGTGTCGTCGAGGGCGAGGAGTCCCGGCCGGACGACCTCGTCATCGACATCATCAAGGGCATCCCGTTCGCCGACTTCGAACGCTCCGGTACCAAGGTGCCGTTGAACAAGGTCCGTCTGCTGCCGCCGGTGCTGCCGAGCAAGGTCGTCGCGATCGGACGCAACTACGCGGCCCACGCGGCCGAGCTGGGCCACGAGGTCCCCGACACGCCGTTCGCGTTCTTCAAGCCGTCCACCTCGGTGATCGGCCCCGGCGACCCGATCGGCTATCCGTCGTTCTCCCGCGAGCTGCACCACGAGGCCGAACTGGCCGTCGTCATCGGCAGGTTGTGCCGCGAGGTGCCCAGGGAGCGCGCCCACGAGGTGATCCTCGGCTACACCTGCGCCAACGACCTGACCGCGCGGGACGTGCAGCGCGCCGAGAAGCAGTGGGCCCGCGCCAAGGGCTTCGACGGCTCGTGCCCGCTGGGCCCCTGGGTCGAGACCGGCATCAGCCTGGAGCAGGCCGGCGACCTCGCCGTCACCTGCACGGTCGGCGGCGAGCTGCGCCAGGCCGGCCGCACCAGCCAGATGATCAACGGCATCGCCGACCTGATCGTCAACATCACCGAGGCCATGACCCTGCTGCCCGGTGACGTCATCCTCACCGGCACCCCGGCGGGTGTCGGCCCCCTCGGCGTCGGCGACGAGGTCGCCGTCTCCATCGAAGGCATCGGCACTCTCACCAACAAGGTGATCAAGCGTGACTAGCGCAACTCCCGCGACCGGCTCCACCGAGTCGGCCCATCCCCCCGTCCGCGTGCGGTTCTGCCCGTCGCCGACCGGCAACCCGCACGTCGGACTGGTGCGGACCGCCCTGTTCAACTGGGCGTTCGCCCGGCACCACAAGGGCACCCTGGTCTTCCGCATCGAGGACACCGACGCCGCCCGCGACTCCGAGCAGTCCTACGACGACCTGCTCGACGCGATGCGCTGGCTCGGCTTCGACTGGGACGAGGGCCCCGAGGTCGGCGGCCCGTTCGGCCCGTACCGCCAGTCGCAGCGGATGGAGATCTACGCCGACGTGGCCCGCCGGCTCACCGAGCACGGCCACGCCTACCCGTGCTTCTGCACCACCACCGAGCTGGAGGAGCGCCGCGACGCCGCCCGCAAGGCCGGCCGCCCGTCCGGCTACGACGGCCAGTGCCGCGACCTCACCGCCGAGCGGATCGCCGCCTACCGCGCCGAGGGCCGCGAGCCGATCATCCGCTTCCGGATGCCGGACCACCCGATCACCTTCCACGACCTGGTGCGCGGCGAGCTGACCTTCACCCCGGAGAACGTCCCGGACTACGGGATCGTCCGGGCCAACGGGGCGCCGCTCTACACCCTGGTCAACCCGGTCGACGACGCGATGATGGGCATCACCCACGTGCTGCGCGGCGAGGACCTGCTCTCCTCGACCCCGCGTCAGATCGCGCTCTACGCCGCGCTGGCCGAACTCGGCGTCGGCGCCGGCACCACCCCGCACTTCGGCCACCTGCCGTACGTGATGGGCGAGGGCAACAAGAAGCTGTCCAAGCGCGACCCGCAGTCCTCCCTCAACCTCTACCGCGAGCGCGGCTTCCTGCCGGAGGGACTGCTCAACTACCTGTCCCTGCTGGGCTGGTCACTCTCGGAGGACCGCGACATCTTCTCGATGGACGAGATGGTCGCCGCCTTCGACATCGACGACGTCAACGGCAACCCGGCCCGCTTCGACCTCAAGAAGTGCGAGGCGATCAACGCGGTCCACCTGCGCGCGCTGCCGCCCGCGGAGTTCGTCGAGCGGCTGGTGCCCCACCTGTTCGACGGCGAGCCCACCGCGGCGCAGCGGGAGCTGCTGGCACAGGCCGCGCCGCTGGCCCAGGAGCGCATGGTGGTGCTCGGCGAGGCCCGCGGGATGCTGGGCTTCCTGTTCGCCACGCCCGAGGACTTCACGCTCGACGAGGCGGACGCCGCCAAGGTGCTGACTCCGCAGGCCGCGCCGGTGCTGCAGGCCGGCGTCAAGGCGCTGGAGGACCTGCCGGAGTTCACCGCCGACGCCATCCAGACGGCGCTGCGCGAGGCGCTGGTGGACGGCCTGGGGCTCAAGCCGAAGGTCGCCTTCACCCCGCTGCGGGTGGCGATCACCGGCCGCCGGGTCTCGCCGCCGCTGTTCGAGTCGATGGAACTGCTGGGCCGCCAGGAGTCGCTGCGCCGGATGCGCGCGGCGCTGTAACCGCTCGTCGTGCCGCGTTCACCCCAGGTGAGCGCGGCACGTACGGATCACCGCGCCGCTTATCGGTTTTGGAGCCACGGCACGGATCCGGTAATGTTCTGCATGCGCCGCCCGGCGGGGCCGAAAGGCCGGTCCGGAGAGCGCGAGCCGAGCGAAACTCTCTAGCGGGAGTTGAGTTCTGGTGGGCTATGGTGTAATTGGCAGCACGACTGATTCTGGTTCAGTTAGTCTAGGTTCGAGTCCTGGTAGCCCAGCAGGTCGAAGTAATCGATCAAGCCCCCGTTGTGTAGCGGCCTAGCACGCTGCCCTCTCAAGGCAGTAGCGCCGGTTCGAATCCGGTCGGGGGTACTCCTTCCGAGTCATGTAGCGAGGAAGGCGACGGGCCCCCGTTGTGTAGCGGCCTAGCACGCTGCCCTCTCAAGGCAGTAGCGCCGGTTCGAATCCGGTCGGGGGTACGATCGAAGAGGCTCTCCGCGTCAGCGGGGGGCCTTTTTGGTATGCCGAACGGGTTTGTTATGCCGCACGGGGCGCGCTCGGGGTTCCCGGCCCGCGCCCGGTCGTCGGCCCCGCCGCACACCGCGGGGCCGCCCCGTCGGGTACGGCGGAGCCGGAAGTCCGGTCAGGCGCCGCGGCGCAGCGCCTCGGTCAGCCGGGCCGCCGAGTCGATCACCGCCTGCGCGTGCATCCGCCCCGGGTGCCGGGTCAGCCGCTCGATCGGGCCGGAGACCGAGACCGCGGCCACCACGCGGTTGGACGGCCCGCGCACCGGGGCGGACACCGAGGCCACGCCCGGCTCGCGCTCGCCGATCGACTGGGCCCAGCCGCGCCGCCGCACGCCGGACAGCGCCGTCGCGGTGAACCGGGCGCCCTGCAGCCCGCGGTGCAGCCGCTCCGGCTCCTCCCACGCCAGCAGCACCTGGGCGGCCGACCCGGCCTTCATCGGCAGCGTCGAGCCGACCGGCACGGTGTCCCGCAGTCCGGACAGCCGCTCGGCGGCGGCCACGCAGATGCGCATGTCGCCCTGCCGGCGATACAGCTGCGCGCTCTCGCCGGTCACGTCCCGCAAGTGCGTCAGCACCGGCCCCGCCGTCGCCAGCAGCCGGTCCTCGCCGGCCGCGGCGGACAGCTCCGCCAGCCGCGGTCCGAGGATGAACCGGCCCTGCATGTCGCGGGCCACCATGCGGTGGTGCTCCAGGGCCACGGCCAGCCGGTGGGCGGTGGGGCGGGCGAGACCCGTGGAGGCCACCAGCCCGGCCAGGGTGGCCGGACCGGACTCCAGTGCGCTCAACACCAGAGCCGCCTTGTCGAGCACACCGACGCCACTAGAGTTGTCCATGCAACGATACTTACGTCTCACAGTTTGAAACGCAAGTTCAATTTTCCGGAGAAGGCGTCAGGCTGGGGAGAACGCCGGTTCGGCGTCCCCCGGGGCCGCACCCCCGGGCTCCGGACGCCCCCGCACTCGGACACACAGGCCGGCGACGCTGCCGGTCGGAGGGAAAGCGATGGGACGGACACTCGCGGAGAAGGTCTGGGACGACCATGTCGTCCGGCGCGCGGAAGGCGAGCCCGACCTGCTCTTCATCGATCTCCACCTGCTGCACGAGGTCACCAGCCCGCAGGCGTTCGACGGGCTGCGGCACAGCGGCCGGCGGGTGCGCCGGCTCGACCTGACCATCGCCACCGAGGACCACAACACCCCCACCCTCGACATCGACAAGCCGATCGCCGACCCGGTCTCGCGCACCCAGTTGGAGACCCTGCGCAAGAACTGCGCCGACTTCGGTGTCCGGCTGCATCCGCTCGGTGACGTCGAGCAGGGCGTCGTCCACGTGGTCGGCCCGCAGTTGGGCCTGACCCAGCCGGGCACCACCGTGGTCTGCGGCGACAGCCACACCTCCACGCACGGCGCGTTCGGCGCGCTGGCGTTCGGCATCGGCACCAGCCAGGTCGAACACGTGCTGGCCACCCAGACGCTGTCGATGGCCCCGTTCAAGACCATGGCGATCACCGTCGACGGCGAACTGCCCGCCGACGTGTCCGCCAAGGACCTGATCCTCGCGATCATCGCCCGGATCGGCACCGGCGGCGGCCAGGGCTACGTGATCGAGTACCGCGGCGAGGCCATCGAGAAGCTGTCGATGGAGGCCCGGATGACCATCTGCAACATGTCGATCGAGGCCGGTGCCCGGGCCGGCATGATCGCGCCGGACGCGACCACCTTCGACTACCTCGACGGCCGCCCGCACGCCCCGCGCGGCGCCGACCGGGACGCGGCGCTGGCGTACTGGAGGACGCTGCGCACCGACGACGACGCGGTCTTCGACCAGGAGGTGCGGCTGGACGCGAGCGAGCTGTCGCCGTTCGTCACCTGGGGCACCAACCCCGGCCAGGGCGCCCCGCTGTCCGCCTCCATCCCGGACCCGGCCTCGTTCGCCGACCCCGGAGAGCGGCTGGCGGCCGAGAAGGCGCTGGAGTACATGGGCCTGGAGGCTGGCCGCCCGCTGCGCGAGGTCGCGGTGGACACGGTGTTCGTCGGCTCGTGCACCAACGGCCGCATCGAGGACCTGCGCTCGGCCGCCGGGATCGTCGAGGGCCGCCGGGTCGCCGACGGCGTACGGATGCTGGTGGTGCCCGGCTCGGTACGGGTCGCGCTGCAGGCGGTGGAGGAGGGGCTGGACAAGGTGTTCACCGCCGCCGGCGCCGAATGGCGGCACGCGGGCTGTTCGATGTGCCTGGGGATGAACCCGGACCAACTCGCCCCGGGCGAGCGTTCCGCCTCCACCTCCAACCGCAACTTCGAGGGGCGGCAGGGCAAGGGCGGCCGCACCCACCTGGTCTCGCCGCAGGTGGCCGCCGCCACCGCGGTGCTCGGCCGCCTCGCCTCGCCCGCCGACCTGACCGACGTCCCTGCTCCCGTGGAGGCCTGAGCGGCATGGAAGCTTTCACCACCCACACCGGCCGCGCCGTGCCGCTGCGCCGCGGCAACGTCGACACCGACCAGATCATCCCGGCCCACTGGCTGAAGAAGGTCACCCGCGACGGGTTCGAGGACGGCCTGTTCGAGGCCTGGCGCAAGGACCCGGACTTCGTCCTCAACCAGCCGGAGCGCGCCGGTGCCACCGTCCTGGTCGCCGGCCGCGACTTCGGCACCGGCTCCTCGCGCGAACACGCCGTGTGGGCCCTGCAGAACTACGGCTTCAAGGCGGTGCTCTCGTCCCGCTTCGCGGACATCTTCCGGGGCAACTCGCTCAAGAACGGCCTGCTCACGGTGGTGCTGCCGCAGGAGGTGATCGACGCCCTGTGGAAGCTCACCGAGAGCGATCCGGCCGCCCCGGTCACCGTCGACCTGGTGGCCCGGCAGGTGCGTGCCGAAGGGGTGACGGCCGCCTTCGAGTTGGACGAGGACGCCCGGCACCGCCTGCTGGAAGGGCTCGACGACATCAGCATCACCCTGCGGTACGAGGCCGAGATCGCCGCCTACGAGGCGGCCCGCCCGGCCTTCAAGCCCAGCACCACGGTGGTGTGACGCCCGCCCCGCCCGGCCCCGACGGGGCGCCACCGCCGTCCCGCGGGCCGGGGGCCGGCGCCCCGGCCCCGTTCGGGCCCCGTCCTCCCGATCCGCCCGGTCCGCCCCGGCCGCCCCGCCCGGCCTCACCTGCCCGCACCTGTCGAACGGGCCCCAGAACGCGCTTTCCGCCGCCCGGCGGGGAGCGCGTTCCGGCATGTCGGGCCCCAGTTGCGCGCTGCGCGGGCGACAACTCACCGCAGATGGCACAATTGACGCATGGACGGCGATGGCCAACTGGAGCGGTACGAGGTTCTCGCCGCACGTCTCAAACAAGCGCACGCCCAAGTCCGGGCGGCGCACCTGCCCGACGACCTGCGAGTGGCGCTGAGCCGCAAGTTGCTCGTCATCACCGCGGCCGCGAAGCACGACGCGACCGGCGCGGCGGTGCGGTTGGAGCGCTTCATACGGGACTTCGACGAGGGCCGTTTCCCCGATCCCGGAACTGACTGAGACCGAGTTCGTTGCGGCACAAGGGTGATTCGCCCGTTTCGTATTTGATTTGCGGTATATATCTGCCTAACGTGCGAAAAAGCTGAACTGCTTAGCTCCATCGTTTCGTTCCAGCGAAGGTTCCGAAGGGGAAGACGTGAACAAGGCGCAGCTCGTAGAAGCGATTGCCGACAAGGTCGGTGGGCGGCAGCAGGCCGCCGAAGCGGTCGACGCGGTTCTTGACGCGATCGTCCGCGCGGTCGTCACCGGCGACCGGGTCTCGGTCACCGGTTTTGGTTCGTTCGAGAAGGTCGACCGGCCGGCGCGTTACGCACGCAACCCGCAGACCGGTGAGCGGGTCCGGGTCAAGAAGACCTCGGTGCCGCGCTTCCGCGCCGGGCAGGGCTTCAAGGACCTGGTCAGCGGCACCAAGAAGCTGCCACGGGGCGGCGAGGTGGCGGTCAAGAAGGCGCCGAAGGGCAGCCTGAGCGGCGGCGTCACCGCCAAGGCGACGACCAAGAAGGCGACCGCGAAGAAGGCCGCGGCGAAGAAGGCCACCGCCGCCAAGAAGGCGGTAGCGAAGAAGGCCGCCGCCAAGAAGACCACGGCGAAGAAGACCACCGCCAAGTCGGCGGCGAAGAAGAGCACCACCAAGAAGGCCACCGCCAAGAAGGCGCCGGCCAAGCGCACCTCCGCCAAGCGGGCTCCGGCCCGGCGGGCCACCGCCCGCAAGACCGCCAAGCGCGCGGCGAGGAAGTAAGCGGGCCGGGCCGATCGCGGTCAGCCGCACCGCGAGGGCCGGGTTCCCCGCCGGGGTTCCCGGCCCGCGCGCTTAACCGGCCACGCCCTCCTCGGGGTCGTCGAAGGTCTGCAGGGTCACGAAGACCACCCGCCGCTCCGCGCCCTCGCCGGCGGTCCGGATCCGTACCCGCTGCCCGACCCGCAGCAGCCGCAGCCCCCCGGCGTCGAACGCCGCCGCGTCGAACGGCAGCGGCGTGCCGTCGTCGAGCAGCACGCTGCCGCACCGGGTCGCGGGGTCGTAGGTGTACGAGGTCGCCTGCATACGCCGAGCCTATCCAAACCGCCCGCCCCCGCCCGGGGCCGCCCGCCCCCGCCCCGTTCGCCCCGTGTCCCGCGCGCCCGCGCCCGCCCCGTGTCCCGTGCGCTCCGCCTGCCCCGTGTCCCGTGCGCTCCGCCTGCCCCGTGCCCGCCGCGCTCTGTCCGCCCCGTTCAGTGGTTCGGTCGCTCGGTGCCCGGCATGCTCCGTCCGGCGCCCACGCCGCCCCGTGTCCGGCCCGCCCCGTCCGCCCCGTTCAGCGCTCACGCCGTCTGCCCCGTTCAGCCGCCCCGTGCCCCGGCTGCCCCGTCGCCCCGTTGTCCGGCCGCCCCGTTCAGCGCCCCGTCAACCCCGTGCGACACGCGCCCCGTCCTGCCCCGTTCCCCCGTGCCCGGGTACGCCCCGTCCGACGGCTCCGTTCGACCGCCCCGTCCGCCCGTCCGGTGCGCATCCGCCCCGTCAGCCCGTGCGCCGCCCCGCCCGGCCGGACAGCAGCGCGGCGGTGTGCGGGCCCACGCCCAGCGCGAGGGCGGCCGCCAGGTCTTCGGGGGTGTCCACGTCGTGCCGTACCGAGTCCACCCCGTGCGGTGGGATCTCCCGGGCACCGGAGGCGCGGTGGCGGGCCCGGGACGGCCCGCCGAAGGCCGGCGCCAGCGGCAGGCCGGGGCCGGCCGCCAGCAGCGTGGTGCCCAGCCCGGCCGCGTCCGCCAGGAACGCCCGGCCGCCCGCCGCGGCGGCGTCCAGCACCGAGGCCAGCTCGCCGGGGCGCAACGCGGGCAGGTCGGCGTTGAGCGCCGCCACCGGGGCACCCGGACGGCCGCGCCGCGCCTCCCGCACGCCGTGCGTCAGCGCCGCGTTGAGCCCGGCGGCGGGCGTGTCCGGGACGATCCGGGCGCCGAGCGCCGTCAGTTCGGCCGCCGCGAGCGGGTCGTCGGTCACCACGGTGACCGCCCGCACCGCCCGGCAGGCGAGCGCGGCGGCCACGGTGTCCTGCGCGAACGCCAGCGCCAGCCCAGGCCGCTCGCCGTCGCCCGCCGCCCGGGCGAGCCGGCTCTTGGCCAGTCGCAGCGGTTTGAGCGGTACCACGAGATCCCACACGGTGAAGCTGCCCACCGGCTTATTCTGCACGCAGCCACAGCGCCCCCGCGCGCGAGCGGACGTTACGGTGTCCGTACGCGCCGGGCGGAGGCTTCTCGACAGACCGCGACCCCGGGGCCACACTTGTGCGGCTGTCGACAGGCCGCCGGTGCCCGAGGCGAACCCTGGTGGCAGCGCCGCACGAGCGCAAGATCGAGGAGGATGTCCTGGTGTCCCGCCGCAGAATCGGCTTCTGGTACCGCATGGCCGCCGTCATCGCGAAGCCGCCGCTCATTGCCCTGTTCAAGCGGGACTGGCGCGGAATGGAGAACATTCCGGCCGAGGGCGGATTCCTCACCGCCGTGAATCACAACTCGCACATCGACCCGCTGTGCTACGCGCATTTCCAGTACAACACCGGACGGGTCCCGCGCTTCTTGGCGAAGGATCCGCTGTTCAAGCCGTTCATCGTCGGTTCCTTCATGCGCAACACCGGCCAGATTCCGGTTTTCCGGGCGACCGCTGACGCCGCCGAGGCGTTCCGCGCCGCGGTGTCCGCCGTCAACGCCGGCGAGTGCGTCGTCTTCTACCCGGAGGGCACCCTCACCCGGGACCCCGCGCAGTGGCCGATGGTCGGCAAGACCGGGGTGGCCCGGGTGGCGCTGATGACCAAGGCGCCGGTCATCCCGATCGCCCAGTGGGGCGCCAACGAGGTCCTGCCCCCGTACACCAGGAAGCCGAAGATCTTCCCGCGCAAGACGCACCACGTCCTGGTCGGGCAGCCGGTCGACCTGGCGCGGTTCTACGGCCAGGAGCAGACCGCGGAGCTGCTGCGCACCGTGACCGAGGTCATCATGGACGCGGTGACCGACCTGGTCGCCGAAGTGCGCGGCGAACCCGCTCCGGCGGAACGGTTCGATCCGCGCAAGCACAAAGGGATCAACCGCAAAGGGATCGTCAAGTGACAACGCGTTGCGCGGTATACAGTGCCGGCTCCTGGGGAACGGCGCTGGCCATGGTGCTCGCCGACGCCGGGTGCGAGGTGACCCTCTGGGGCCGCCGGGCCGCTGTGGCCGATGCGATCAACACCACCCGCGTCAACCCCGACTACCTGCCGGGCATCGAACTGCCCCCCGGGGTACGGGCCACCACCGATCCGGCCGAGGCCGCCAGGGACGCCGAGTTGGTGTTCCTGGTCGTGCCGTCCCAGACGCTGCGCCGGCAGCTGGGCGAGTGGGCCGGGCTGCTGCCCTCCGACGCGGTGCTGGTCAGCTTGATGAAGGGCGTCGAACTCGGCACCGCCAAGCGGATGAGCGAGGTCATCGGCGAGGTCGCCGGCGCCCCGTCCGACCGGGTCGCGGTGCTCACCGGTCCCAACCTGGCCCGGGAGATCGCCGAACGCCAGCCGGCCGCCTGCGTGATCGCCTCGCCCGACGAGACGGTCGCCAAGCGGGTCCAGGCCGCCTGCCACACCGCCTACTTCCGCCCGTACACCAACACCGACGTGGTGGGCTGCGAACTCGGCGGCGCGGTCAAGAACGTGATCGGCCTGGCGGTCGGCATCGCGGACGGCATGGGGCTCGGCGACAACACCAAGGCGTCGCTGATCACCCGCGGCCTGGCGGAGACCACCCGGCTCGGCCTGGCGATGGGCGCCGACGCGCACACCTTCGCCGGGCTGGCCGGCCTGGGCGACCTGGTCGCCACCTGCTCCTCGCCGCTGTCGCGCAACCACACCTTCGGCATCAACCTGGGCCGCGGGATGACGCTGCAGGAGACGCTGGCGGTCACCAAGCAGGTGGCCGAGGGGGTCAAGTCCTGCGAGTCCGTGCTGGACCTGGCGCACCGGCACGGCGTCGAGATGCCGATCACCGAGACGGTGGTGGACATCGTGCACGAGGGGAAATCCCCCCTGGTGGCCCTGAAGGAACTGATGTCGCGCTCGGCCAAGGCCGAGCGTCACTGACCTGCCGGGAACCGCAGGGTAGGGTCTCAGCGACATGAGCGACATGCCTTCATCCCACAGCCCCGAGCCCACCCGCGACCACGGGCGCCGCAAGCCGCGGGTCGCTGTCGTCTTCGGCGGGCGCAGTTCCGAGCACGCCATCTCCGTGGTCACCGCCGGCGCCGTGCTGCGCGCCATCGACCGGGAGCGCTACGACGTACTGCCCATCGGCATCACCACCGACGGCCGCTGGGCGCTGACCGCCGACGCCCCGGACCGGATGGCGATCACGGAGCGCGCCCTGCCCTCGGTCGAGCAGTTGGCCGAGTCGCTGGAGGGCACCGTGGTGCTGCCCGTCGACCCGGCGAGCCGCGAGGTGGTCTACAACGAGCCGGGCGCGGTGCCCAAGGTGCTCGGCGACGTGGACGTGGTCTTCCCGGTGCTGCACGGCCCGTACGGGGAGGACGGCACGCTGCAGGGCCTGCTGGAGATGTCCGGCGTGCCGTACGTCGGCGCCGGGGTGCTGGCCTCGGCGGTCGGCATGGACAAGGAGTACATGAAGCGCGTCTTCACCTCCTTCGGGCTGCCGGTCGGTCCGTACGAGGTGATCCGGCCGCGCGAGTGGGAGCGGGACGCCTCCGCGGTACGGGCCAGGATCATGGGCTTCGCCGCCGAGCACGGCTGGCCGCTGTTCGTGAAGCCGGCCCGGGCCGGCTCCTCGATCGGGATCACCAAGGTCGCGGATCCCGGCGGCCTGGACGAGGCGATCGAGCTCGCCCGGCGCCACGACCCCAAGGTGCTGGTCGAGTCGCTGCTGACCGGCCGGGAGATCGAGTGCGGCGTGCTGGAGTTCGAGGACGGCCCGCGCGCCAGCGTCCCGGCCTGGATCCCGCCGGCCACCGGCTTCGACTTCTACGACTTCGAGGCCAAGTACATCGACTCCGCGGAGGGCGTGGTGCCCGCCCCGCTCACCGACGAGGAGACCGCCGAGGTGCAGCGGCTGGCGGTCGCGGCGTTCGAGGCGGCCTCCTGCGAGGGGCTGGTGCGCGCGGACTTCTTCCTCACCGACGAGGGCGGGTTCGTGATCAACGAGATCAACACCATGCCCGGCTTCACGCCCATCTCGATGTACCCGCGGATGTGGCAGGCCAGCGGCGTCGGCTACCGGGAACTGGTCGACCGGCTGCTGCAGGCCGCGCTGAACCGTTCCACCGGCCTGCGCTGACCCGCCGGGCCCGGTCAGTCGAGCGTTGCCGGAACGGTCCTGCGGATCGCCGCGGCCAGGTCGGTCAGCCCGCTGACGTCCCCGTACGGGCCGGCGTACCTGCGCGGGATCGTCACCTCGACGAACGCCGCCCGGGACGCGGTCACGCACCGCACGTCCCCGTCGGACAGCTTGGTCGGCACCCAGCTCACCCCGTCGACCTCCACGGCGGCCGTCGTGGGGTTGTAGTGTGCGTTGCCAGGCGTGAGCACGTCAGGCCGTGGCACACCGCAGCGCAGCACGACCGCGGGGGACCCCCAGGCGGCCGTGTAGTCCGAGACGGGGCGGGCGGTCGTCCTGGCCTGGCCTTCCATCTTTCCGGGCAGCACGCGGTGCAGGGCGCGGCACAGCTTCGCCGCGGCGGCGTCCGGACGCGGAACGGCGACGCTTCCCGTTCCGCCGCCGAACGAGCAGCCCGCGAGGGCGAGCAGGCACAGCGCCACGGAGGGGACCAGCGGGCGGAACGGGAAGCGCCGAGAGGAGTGCCGAGGGGAGCACCGAGGAGGAATTGAGCTCACCGGCCGAGCATAGGCGGGGCTAGGGCGTGTCTTGTGGATCGGGGTGGATCAGGGAGCGGGGTCTGGTGCGGTGCAGCGCAAGGCGCCGGAGCGTCCCGATAGTGGGTTTTATCGGGGCCCCGTCGCGCCAGCGGCTGATGTCACAGCGGCAACGCGGCGGGGTGCCGTGCCAGGCGTCGCGAGCCCGCCAAGATCCGCAAGACACGCCCTAGATGTGCACCACCGGGCAGGTCAGGGTGCGGGTGATGCCGTCCACTTGCTGGACCTTGGCCACCACCATGTGGCCGAGCTGGTCGACGGTGTCCGCCTCGGCGCGGACGATCACGTCGTAGGGGCCGGTCACGTCCTCGGCCACCAGGACACCGGGAACCTTCGAGATCACCTCCGCGACGGTCGAGGCCTTGCCGACCTCGGTCTGGATCAGGATGTACGCCTGGACCACGGAACCTCCACGGCGGCTACGAGGAGCATGGGGGAGTGGGAAAGGACGGCCACGTTACCGCGTAGTCGCACGGCACGGGGAGACCCCGGCACGCCCCGTGCGGCGTGCCGGGACTCCGGACGTGTGCTGAATTGACGCCGATCGACACTTATTGCTGCTTATCACTGCTTACCTATTACCGATTATTGACGCGGGTACGGTCCGGGAACGGGCCGTCAGGGGCGAAGGGGACTGCGTTGCCAGCCTTGCTGAAGGAGCGAGTCGGATGAAGGGCACCGTGGGTGAGTTGGGGGAGTTCGGACTCATCCGGGAGTTGACGTCCCGGCTCACCACCACCGAGGCGGTACGGCTCGGACCGGGCGACGACGCCGCGGTGGTCAGCGCGCCGGACCGCCGGGTGGTGGCCGGCACCGACGTCCTGCTGGAGGGGCGGCACTTCCGGCGTGACTGGTCGACCGCGTACGACGTCGGGCGCAAGGCCGCCGCGCAGAACCTCGCCGACATCGCGGCGATGGGCGCCGTGCCGACCGCGCTGCTGCTCGGCCTGGTGGTGCCTGCCGACCTGCCGGCGACCTGGCCGGTGGAGCTGATGGACGGGCTGCGCGACGAGTGCCAGGTGGCGGGCGCCGCGGTGGTCGGCGGCGACGTGGTGCGCGGCGAGACCATCACGGTGGCGATCACGGCATTGGGCGACCTGGGCAACCGCGAACCGGTCACCAGATCGGGGGCCAGGCCCGGCGACGTGGTGGCGGTCACCGGCTGGCTCGGCTGGTCGGCGGCCGGCTACGCGGTGCTCTCCCGCGGCTTCCGCAGCCCGCGCGCCTTCGTCGAGGCGCACCGCAGGCCCGAGCCGCCGTACCACGCGGGGCCCGCCGCGGCGGATCTCGGGGCGAACGCGATGACCGACGTCAGCGACGGCCTGGTGGCCGACCTCGGACACATCGCGGTGGCCAGCGGGGTGCGCATCGACGTGTACTCGGCCCGGATAGACGTGCCCGCCCAGATGCGCGACATCGGCAGCGCGGTCGGCGTCGACCCGATGCAGTGGGTGCTGACCGGCGGCGAGGACCACGCCCTGGTGGCCACCTTCCCGCCCGGCGTCAAACTCCCCGCCCGCTGGCGGGTGATCGGCGAGGTGCTGGCCGCCGGCGGGGCCGCGCCGCAGGTCACCGTGGACGGCGCCCCGTGGGACAAGGCCGGCGGCTGGGACCACTTCGGCGACGGCTGACCGCCCGGGCCGCCCGGTACGGGGCCGCGGGGGCGCCGGAACGGGGCACTGCCGCGGGGTGTGGTGCCGCTGGGCGTGGCGCCGCGGGGTGCGCGACGGGGCGGCGCCGCCGGCCCGCGTCCGGCGGTCGGCGTCCGGCTGTCCGGGTCCGGCGGTTCGGCGGGTGCGCCGGAGCGCCGGACCCCGTCCCGTCACGGACCGCCCCGGGCCACGCCGCGGGGCGGTCGCGGGAACACGAAAAACCGGTCCTACCCCGGAATCCGGGGGGACCGGCCTTCATAGCCGCTCGGCCGCGCTACGACGACACGTGGGACGTCAGCGCGAGACCTTGCCGGCCTTGATGCACGAGGTGCAGACATTGAGGCGCTTCGGCGTCCGACCGACCACGGCACGGACCGTCTGGATGTTGGGGTTCCAACGACGGCGAGTACGGCGGTGCGAGTGCGAGATGTTGTTGCCGAAGCCCGGCCCCTTGCCGCAGACGTCGCAGTTGGCAGCCACGGGTCACTCCAAAGACTTCAGATGCACGTACGGTGGGATCCCACCCGGATCGAGGTCCGGGCCGGGAGGTAAGGCCCGACCGGTGCCGGGCAACCGGAGCAGCATACAACGCCTGCTCGGGTAGGACGAAACTACCATGGTCGCCGCCCCGTCCCGGCCACGCGTCGGCGTCCCGAGCCCACCGGGACCGGCCGCCGCGGTCCACTAGGGTCACGGGAACGCCCCGCGCCCCGTCGCCCCGCGCGGGCACACCGTTCTCCCGGGGAGGAAATCCGGTGCCGCACTCGCTCGACGCCGCCGAGGTGCGCGTCTGGTGCCGTTCGGCGCTCCGCTCGCTCGGCCGGGCCCGCGAGGAGATCGACGCGATCAACGTCTACCCGGTCGCCGACGCGGACACCGGCACCAACCTCTACCTGACCGTGGAGTCCGCCGCCCAGTCGGTGGACGCGGTCTTCGACGGCCACGCGGCCTCCGGAGCGGTGCCGGGCCTCGCCGAGGCGGTACGGGCCCTGGCGCACGGGGCGTTGATCGGCGCCCGCGGCAATTCCGGCACGATCCTGGCCCAACTGCTGCGCGGCATGACCGAGGCGCTGGCCGACCGCGCCGACGCCGAGGGGCTGCGGCTGGCGCTGCGCCGCGCGGCCCGCTCCGCCCACCAGGCGGTCGCGCACCCGGTCGAGGGCACCATGCTCACCGTCGCCACCGCCGCGGCCGACGCCGCAGGGGCCACCGGATCCGACGCGCCCCGCGACGTGGTGCTGGCCGCCTACGAGGGCGCCCGCACCGCGTTGGCCGCCACCCCCGGGCAACTCGCCGTGCTGGAGCGGGCCGGCGTGGTGGACGCCGGCGGCCAGGGCCTGGTGGTGGTGCTCGGCGCGCTGGCCGAGGCGCTGACCGGCCGCGCGCCCGCCCCGTTGCCCGGCCGCCGCGCCCCGTCGGCCGCCGAGTGCCCCGCGTCGCCGTCCGCCTGCCGCGATCCGCACACCGCCGAGGACGGCCCGGCGTTCGAGGTGATCTACCTGCTGGACGCCCCCGACGAGGCGGTGGCGACGCTGCGCGCCCGGCTTGACACCCTCGGCGACTCCCTCGTGGTGGTCGGCGGCGACGGCCTGTGGAACGTGCACGTCCACGTGGACGACGCGGGCGCCGCGATCGAGGCGGGCGTGGAGGCCGGCCGGCCGCACCGTATCCGCGTCACGCACTTCGGCGACACCGCCCGCCGCCGCACCGGTCCCACGGCGGTCCGCGCCACGCCGGTGCGCCGGGCGGTGGTCGCCGTCGTCGACGGCGAGGGGCTGTCCGCGCTGTACGCCGAGGCCGGGGCCACCGTGGTCGCCCCCCGCCCCGACGAGCCGCTGGCCAGCGGCGACATCGCCGAGGCGGTGCGCCGGGCGGCCGCCCACGAGGTCGTCCTGCTGCCCAACGACGACGAGTTGCGCGACACCGCCGCCGCGGCGGCCGAGCAGGCCCGCGCCCAGGGCATCCGCGTCGCCCTGATCCCCACCCGCTCGCCCGTGCAGGGCATCGCCGCGCTCGCCGTCCACCAGCCGACCCGGCGCTTCGACGAGGACGTGGTGGCGATGACCGCGGCCGCCGGCGCCACCCGGTTCGCCGAACTCGCCGTCGCCGAGCACGAGTCGTGGACCATGGCGGGCGTCTGCCAGGCCGGCGACACCCTGGGGCTGATCGACGGCGACGTGGCGGTGATCGGCGGCGACCTCGTGGAGACCGGCGCCGTCGTGCTGGACCGGATGCTCGCGGCCGGCGGCGAGATGGTCACCCTGGTGCTCGGCGCCGGGGCCCCCGACGACCTCGCCGACCGGCTCGGCGCGCACGTCCAGGCCGGTCACCTGGCGGTCGACACGGTCGTCTACACCGGCGCCCAGCGGGCCTGTCCGCTGCTGATCGGCGTGGAGTGACGGCCGCCTGCCGCCCACTGTCACCGGCGTGCGCCAAGATGGTCGGTGATGGCTGCCTTGGACCAACCCCTGCTCAAGGTGGTGGGCGACCGCACCGCGAAGGTGCTCGCCGACCACCTCGATCTGCACACCGTCGGCGACCTGCTGCACCACTACCCGCGCAGGTACGCCGAGCGCGGTGAGCTGACCCGGCTCGCCGACCTGCCGCTCGACGAGCACGTCACGGTGGTGGCCCAGGTCGCCAAGGCCGAGAAGAAGACCTACAACCAGGGCCGGGGCGTGCGGCTGGAGGCCGTCGTGACGGACGGCAGCGGCTCGCTGACCCTGGTCTTCTTCAACAAGGCGGCGCACTTCCACCACCAAAAGCTGCTCCCCGGCCGCCGCGGCATGTTCGCCGGCAAGGTCACCGTCTTCAACCACACCCGTCAACTCGCCCATCCCGACTACGAGTTGCTCGACTCCGACGAGGGACACGAGGCGGTCGAGGGGTTCGCGGGGCGGCTGCTGCCGCTCTACCCGGCCTGCAAGCAGATCGCCTCCTGGCAGATCACCAAGGCGGTGGACGCCGTGCTCGACACCATCGACTGGGACGACGTCGCCGACGCCCTGCCCGAGCGGCTGCGCGCCGAGCGCTCGCTGGCCTCGCTGCCGGAAGCGCTGCGGCTGGTGCACCGTCCGGCCGCCAAGGCCGACATCGCCACCGCCAGGGACCGGCTGAAGTGGGACGAGGCGTTCGTGCTGCAGGTGGCGCTGGCGAGGCGGCGGGCGGCCGACGCCGCCCTGCCCGCGGTCCGCCGCGCCCCGGCCGCCGACGGGCTGCTGACCGCCTTCGACGCCCGGCTGCCGTTCACCCTGACCGAGGGGCAGCGCCGGGTCGGCGCCGAGATCTTCGCCGACCTGGCGACCGAGCACCCGATGCACCGGCTGCTGCAGGGCGAGGTCGGCTCCGGCAAGACCCTGGTGGCGCTGCGCGCCATGCTCGCCGTCGTCGACTCCGGCGGCCAGGCCGCCCTGCTGGCGCCCACCGAGGTGCTGGCCCAGCAGCACCACCGTTCGATCACCGAGATGCTGGGCGACCTCGCCGAGGGCGGCATGCTCGGCGGCGCAGCACCCCAGGAGTGCCGCACCAAGGTCGTCCTGCTGACCGGCTCCATGGGCGCCGCCGCCCGCCGCTCCGCGCTGCTCGACCTGGCCACCGGCGAGGCCGGCGTGGTGATCGGCACCCACGCGCTGATCGAGGACAAGGTGATCTTCCACGACCTCGGCCTGGTCGTGGTCGACGAGCAGCACCGCTTCGGCGTCGAGCAGCGCGACGCGCTGCGCGGCAAGGGCAAGCAGCCGCCGCACCTGCTGGTCATGACGGCCACCCCCATCCCCCGCACCGTGGCCATGACGGTCTTCGGCGACCTGGAGACGTCCGTCCTGGACCAACTCCCGGCCGGCCGCTCGCCGATCGCCACCCACGTCGTGCCGGCCAAGGACAAGCCGCACTTCCTGGCCCGCGCCTGGGAGCGGGTGCGCGAGGAGGTCGAGGCCGGCCACCAGGCGTACGTGGTCTGCCCCCGGATCGGCGACGAGGAGGAGCCGCCGGCGCAGGCGGAGGGCGAGCGCCGCCCGGCCCTCGCCGTCCTGGACGTCGCCGCCCAACTCGCCAAGGGCCCGCTGGCCGGGCTGCGCCTCGAAGTGCTGCACGGCAGGATGGCGCCCGACGCCAAGGACGACGTGATGCGCCGGTTCACCGCCGGCCAGGTCGACCTCCTGGTGGCCACCACGGTCATCGAGGTCGGCGTCAACGTGCCGAACGCCACCGCCATGGTGATCATGGACGCCGACCGCTTCGGCGTCTCCCAGCTCCACCAGCTGCGCGGCCGGGTCGGCCGCGGCAGCGCGCCCGGACTGTGCCTGCTGGTCACCGACGCCGGCGAGGCCGGTCCGTCCCGCTCCCGGCTCGACGCGGTCGCCGCGACCCTGGACGGCTTCGAGCTGTCCCGCGTCGACCTCGAACAGCGCCGCGAGGGCGACGTCCTGGGCCAGGCCCAGTCCGGCACCCGCTCCAGCCTGCGCATGCTCGCCGTCATCGACGACGTGGAGGTGATCGAGGCGGCCCGCCAGGAGGCCACCGACCTGGTCGCCCGGGATCCGGAGCTGGCCCGCCACCCCGATCTGCGCACCGCCCTGGAAGCCCTGGTCGACGCCTCCCGCGAGGGCTACCTGGAGAAGGGCTGAGCCGCCCGCCGGCGCCCCGTCGTTGTCAGACCCCCCTGGAAGAATGGAGTCAGTTCAGCCGATCCGGCCAAGGATGGGCGGACTACAGCGCTTGGGGGTTGAATCATGGCGTTCCGTCATCTCAACGAACTGCCGCTCGGCGACAAGGTCTTCCGGATCGAGCTCGCCAGCGACGACGACATCGGCGTCACCCTGACCCTGACCGGCTGGAGCGAGTCGGACCCCGGATCCCCGCTCGCGGCGGGCGAGTTGCGGCTGCCGCTGGCGGACGTCGCCTCGCTGCGCATCGCCCTCAACCGCGCGCTGCGCGCCCTCGCCCTCGTCGCCGACGTGGCCGAGCCGATACCCGACCGCGACGTGCTGCGCGAGCTGTTCCCCGGCCACGGCGCGCCCTGGGTCCCGCAACACGAGGAGGAGTTGCTGCGCCGCTTCCACGCGGGCGAGTCGGTCGCCCGGATAGCCGCCCGCTTCGGCCGGACGCCCGACTCGGTGCGCACCAAGGTGCGCGAGCTGGGCCACGACCCGCGCCGGCCGGAGTTCTGCCCGCCCGACGGATGCCTGTCGTGGTCGCGCTACGCCTCGCCGGCGCTGGTCGGCTCGGTCGACGCCGAGCAGGCCCAGCGGGGCTGAAGCGCCGGGACTACGTATCGTGGTGGGGCGGCGTCACCGTGCGTCGCTCCACCCCGCGCGCCGGGATGGACCGCGAACCCGTGACTGCGAGGACGTGACCGACGTGACGCGCGTGATCGCCGGGACGGCGGGCGGCCGCCGCCTGGCCGTGCCGCCCGGCCAGGGCACCCGGCCGACCTCCGACCGGGCGCGCGAGGGCCTGTTCTCCACCTGGGAGTCGCTGCGCGGCCCGCTGGCCGGCGCCCGGGTGCTCGACCTGTTCGGCGGCTCCGGCGCGGTCGGCCTGGAGGCGCTGTCCCGCGGCGCCGGCCACGTGCTGCTCGCCGAGGCCGACCCGCGCGCCGCCCGGGTCATCCGGGACAACGTGCGCTCCCTCGGGCTGCCCGGCGCCGAGGTGCGGCCGGGCCGGGCCGAGAAGCTGCTCGCCGGACCGCCGCCGCGAGCCGGTTTCGACCTGGTCTTCCTCGACCCGCCGTACGCGGTCGCCGACGACGCGGTGCGGGAGATACTGGTCACACTCCGTGCCCAGGACTGGCTCGCGCCGCGGGCCGTCGCCACGGTGGAGAGAAGCACCAGAGGCGGCGAGTTCCGCTGGCCGGAGGGTTTCGAGCCGCTGAGGGCCCGCCGCTACGGCGAAGGCACCCTTTGGTACGGTCTGGCCGCCCCGGTCCGTGCCGACGCCGGCGCCGCGGCGGCCGACAACCCCGCGTCATGAACGCACCGGAGAGCGAGGAACCCCTGTTGCGCCGAGCCGTCTGTCCCGGATCCTTCGACCCCGTCACCAACGGACACCTCGACATCATCGCCCGCGCCTCGCGGCTGTACGACGAGGTGTACGTGGCCGTGATGATCAACAAGTCGAAGCAGGGACTGTTCACCGTCGAGGAGCGGATCGCGCTGATCGAGGAGGTCACCGCGGAGTTCGGCAACGTGCGGGTGGAGGCGTTCCACGGGCTGCTCGTGGACTTCTGCAAGCAGCGCGAGATCCCGGCCATCGTCAAGGGCCTGCGCGCGGTGAGCGACTTCGACTACGAGTTGCAGATGGCCCAGATGAACAACGGGCTGTCCGGGGTGGAGACGCTCTTCGTCCCGACCAACCCCACCTACAGCTTCCTGTCCTCCAGCCTGGTCAAGGAGGTCGCCCAGTGGGGCGGCGACATCTCCCACCTGGTGCCCGAGCAGGTGCTCGCCGCGCTGAACGGCAAACTCGAACGCCGTTGAGCGGCGCCGCAATTCGTGATGAATCGTCAGCCAGTGTGCCGTACGACTCCGGTGGTCGTAGAGTCTGCTTGACCCGCCCGGCCCCGCCGGGTCCCGCCGGGTTCCGCCGAGGCACAAACCGAGGAAGACGGACGTAGCCCATGGACGTGCAGAAGAAGCTCGACGAGATCGTCGCGGCCGTCGAAGGCGCGCGCTCCATGCCGATGTCGGCCTCCTGCGTGGTCAACCGGGCGGATCTGCTCGGCCTGCTGGCCGAGGTGCGCGAGGCGCTGCCCGAGTCGCTCTCGCAGGCGCAGGCGCTGCTCGGCGACCGGGAGCAGATGGTCGCCGAGGCGCAGGCCGAGGCCGAGCGGATCATCGAGTCGGCCCACCAGCACCGCGGTTCGCTGGTCTCCGGCACCGAGATCGCCCGGCACTCCCAGGAGGAGGCCGACCGCATCCTCGGCGAGGCCCGGCGCGAGGCCGAGGAGATCCGCGTCGAGGCCGACGACTACGTGGACAGCAAGCTCGCCAACTTCGAGGTGGTGCTGACCAAGACGCTCGGCTCGGTCGACCGCGGCCGCGAGAAGCTGCTCGGCCGCACCCGCGACGGCGAGGCCTACGACGGGTACGACGCCGACGAGGAGGCCCCGGAGCGCACCGCGGACCCCGCGGAGCTGCGGCGGCGCGCGGACTCCTACGTGGACGCCAAGCTCGGCGCCTTCGAGACCGTGCTGGCCAAGACCCTGGAGGCGGTCGGCCGCGGGCGCCAGAAGCTCACCGGCCACCGCCCGATCGACGAACTGGCGGCGCACATGGCGGCCCAGGACGCCCAGGACGGCCCCGGCGCCCCCCGGCAGAGCGACGCGGAGTACATGGCCGGCCTCGCGGGGCTGTCCGCCGTCCCGGAGCCCGCCGCCGTCCCGCTGGTGCCGCAGCAGGCCGCCCCGCAGGAGCAGCCGGCCGCCGCCTACGGCTACCCGCAGCAGCAGCCCCAGGAGTACGCGCAGGCCGCCGCCATGGGCTACCCGCAGCAGGAGGCGGTCGCCGGCTACCCCGACCCCTACCAGCAGGTCGGCTACGACGCCTACGGCTACCCGCAGCAGCCGCCGCAGGAGTACGCCGACCCGGCCTACTGGCCGCAGCAGGACGGCTACGGGCAGCCGATGGTGCCGCACCAGCAGCAGCACTACCCGCAGCCGGGCCAGCCCGGCGGCCTGGACGAGACCAGCTTCTTCGACACCAGCCTGATCGACCTGGACGCGCTGGGCCAGCTGGAGCAGGGCCGCTGACCGCCGTGCCCCGCCCCGTGCCCGCCCCGTCCCCGCGACGGGGGGCGAGTTGGGTGAGGGCCGCTCGTCCAGTATCCTGACACCTCCGGCCGGTGTATCCGCCCGGTTTCGGCTGCCCGCCTACCCGCGGGCCCGTGCCGTGCGGAGGCCCGTCTCCGTCCGGGTGACGCACCAAGGAAAGCAGGAAGCCATCAACGCCCGCCTCGACCACCGTGACCCGCTCGTGTTCGACACGCGCGAGCTGGGGCGTCGTCCTGGTGCGATGAAGAAGGTCTCCCGCACGGTGCCGGCGCCCGCGGACCTCGGTCTGGCCGACATCATCGGTGTTCCGGAATCGGCCGAGATCCGACTCGACCTGCGACTGGAATCGGTCATGGAGGGTGTGCTCGTCACCGGCACCGTCCGTGCCCCGCTCGCCGGTGAGTGCGTAAGGTGTCTGGAGCCGGTCGGGCGCGAGCTCGACACGGACTTCCAGGAGCTGTACTCCTACCCGGACGCCGACCGGCGTTTCGGCGGCGTCGCCGACGACAGCGACGGCGACGACGAGGAGGAGACGCTCGTCCTCGAGGACGAGATGTTCGACCTCCAGCCCGTGCTGCGGGACGCGGTGGTGCTCGCACTGCCGCCGCAGCCGGTGTGCCGGGAGGACTGCCCTGGTCTGTGCTCCGAGTGCGGGGCACTGCTGGCGGACGACCCAGGTCACCACCACGACGCCTCCGACATCCGTTGGGCGGCGTTGCAGGGACTCGCCGGATCCTTCAAGGAACAGGACGGCGAGAAGGACAACGTGAGCGGCGCCGAGCCCGGCGTCGACGAGAAGCAGGAGAAATAGCCGTGGCTGTTCCGAAGCGGAAGATGTCGCGCAGCAACACGCGCCACCGCCGTTCGCAGTGGAAGGCTGCGCCCGTGACCCTGGTCGCGTGCGAGCGTTGCCACGAGCCGAAGCTCCAGCACATCGCGTGCCCGAGCTGCGGCACCTACAACCGCCGTCAGGTCCTCGAGGTCTGATCGGCGGGTGACAGGCTCCATGTCAGACGGCAAGTCGTCGGCAGACGCCAGCAAGGCAGCCTCGTCCCACACGATTCTGGAAGGGCGGCTCGGGTACACACTCGAACCCGCCCTTCTGGTACGTGCGCTGACCCACCGCTCGTTCGCGTACGAGAACGGCGGGCTGCCGACCAACGAGCGGCTGGAGTTCCTCGGGGACTCCGTGCTCGGCCTGGTCGTCACGGACACCCTCTACCGCGCCCACCCCGACCTGCCGGAAGGCCAACTGGCCAAACTGCGGGCCGCGGTGGTCAATTCGCGTGCGCTGGCGGAGGTGGCCCGCGGGCTGGAACTGGGCAGTTTCATCCGGCTCGGCAGGGGCGAGGAGGGGACCGGCGGCCGCAACAAGGCGTCGATCCTCGCCGACACCCTGGAGGCGGTGATCGGCGCGGTCTACCTCGACCAGGGGCTGGGCGCCGCGTCCGAGCTGGTGCACCGGCTCTTCGACCCGTTGATCGAGAAGTCCTCCAACCTCGGGGCCGGCCTGGACTGGAAGACCAGTCTCCAGGAGCTCACCGCGACCGAGGGGCTGGGCGTGCCCGAGTACCTGGTCAGCGAGGCAGGCCCGGACCACGAGAAGACCTTCACGGCTGCCGCCCGCGTCGGTGGTGTCACGTACGGCACCGGCACCGGCCACAGCAAGAAGGAAGCCGAGCAGCAGGCGGCCGAGTCCGCCTGGCGCGAGATCCGTGCGAAACGGGAGGCCGACGACCAGGCGGCGTCCGCCGGCGGCGCCGCGGGCAAACCGCAGGCCGCGGCCTCCTGAACGGTCCCCGTGCGCGGTCGCACGGGGCGCCGTCCGCCCTCACCACGGGGCCATCGGGCCCGCTCCGTCCTCACCGGCGGGGCGGGCCCGCCCCGTTACACACTCCCGGAGTCGTCATGCCTGAACTGCCCGAGGTCGAGGTGGTCCGGCGCGGGATGGAGCGCTGGGTCAGCGGCCGGACCGTCGAGGCGGTCGAGGTGCGCCACCCGCGCGCCGTCCGGCGCCACCTGGAGGGCCCGCTCGACTTCGCCGACCGGCTGAAGGGCGCGGTGATGGGCCCGGCCCGCCGCCGCGGCAAGTACCTGTGGCTGCCGCTGGACGGCGACGGGGCGGCCGGCGGCTCGCTGCTCGGCCACCTGGGGATGAGCGGGCAGCTGCTGGTCCAGCCGCACGACGCGCCCGACGAGACGCATCTGCGGGTCCGGATCCGGTTCGCCGACGACCAGGCCACCGAGTTGCGCTTCGTCGACCAGCGCACCTTCGGCGGCCTGTCGGTGCACCCGGTGGTGGCCGAGGAGCCCGGCGCGTCCGTCGGTCTGCCGCTGCCGCTCTCCCACATCGCGCCCGACCCGCTGGAGGCCGCCTTCGACGAGGACGCCTTCCACGCCGCGCTGACCCGGCGCCGCACCACCGTCAAACGCGCCCTGCTCGACCAGTCGCTGATCAGCGGCGTCGGCAACATCTACGCCGACGAGGCGCTGTGGCGCACCCGGCTGCACTACGAACTGCCCACCGCGACCCTGACCCGGCCGCGCACCGCCGAACTCGTCGGCCACGTGCGCGCCGTGATGACCGCGGCGCTCGACGTCGGCGGCACCAGCTTCGACAGCCTCTACGTCAACGTCAACGGCGAGTCCGGCTACTTCGACCGCTCGCTGGACGCCTACGGCCGCGAGGACGAGCCCTGCCGCCGCTGCGGCACGCCGATCCGCCGCCGCCCCTGGATGAACCGCTCCAGCTACTTCTGCCCGCGCTGCCAGCGCCCGCCCCGTCCCTCCTGACCGCCGGCCCCGTACGGGCCCCGGGTCAGAAGCCGAAGTCCTGCGTCCACCAGGGACCGCCGGACTGGGAGCCGGTCGCGTAGTGCACGCCGATGCCGATGGAGTGGTAGTCGCAGTCCAGGATGTTGGCGCGGTGGCCGGGGCTGTTCATCCAGGCGTCCATCACGGACCGGGCGGTCGGCTGGCCCTCGGCGATGTTCTCGCCGCCGAGGTTGCCGATGCCGAGGGCGTCGGCGCGGTCCCAGGGGGTCTTGCCGTCCGGGTCGGTGTGGTCGAAGAAGCCGCGGGCGGCCATCTCCTCGCTGAAGTCCTGCGACAGCTCGGTGAGTTTGGAGCTGAGGGTCAGCGGCCGGCAGCCGGCTTGCGCGCGCTCCTGGTTGACCAGCGTCAGCACCTCGGCGGCGGCCGACGACTCGCTCGCCGTCGCGGCGGTCTCCAGCCCCGTGGCGCTGACCCGCACCGTGGCGCGCGGCGCGGCGGTGCGGGTCGCCGCGGGGCGCGGGGTCACCCGGGCCGACGGCCGCGCGGCGGTCCTGGTGGGGGAGGTGCTCGGGGCGGCCGGCCCCGCCCCGTCGCCGGTGGCGTACGGCACCGTGGCGCCTCCGTCGGTGGCCAACGCGGTCGGGGTGCCGTCGGCCCGGGCGGGGTTGCCGGGGCCGCCGTCGCCGAGCGGGAATCCGCCGCCGCTGAAGCCGGACGGGGCGGGCAGCACCCCGGTCACCACGGCCGCGGCGCCCACCGCCACCGCCGCCGAGGCGCCGAGCAGTCCGGTGCGGGCGACGGCGCCGCGCCGTCGCCGGTCCCGGTGACCGCGTGGTGTGGCGGCGGTCTGGGGGGAGTTGCGTCGATGGCGCCCCATCTGTGCGGCCTCGCTTCCCGGTGGCGGGTTCTCGTTCACCCAAACGAGTGAACGCAACTGGGGCGTGACTGTACCGAAAGGACGGCGTGATGGAAGTGAAACGTGCGACATCCGAGCGATAGCGTTCACCACGTGACGGACACAGGATCAGACGATCACCCGCCCACCTCCGCGGGCGCGTCGCCGTCCGCCCGCTCGGATCCGGACGCCGGCGGACCGGGTGCGCGGCCGCACGGCGACGGGGCGGACCACCGGCCGGCGGATCGGCCGCTGCGGCTGACCGTGTGGGTGCGCGGCCGGGTCCAGGGGGTCGGTTTCCGCTGGTGGACGCGGGCCACCGCGCTGGAGATCGGCGCGCTCGTCGGCTATGTGTCCAATCTCGACGACGGCCGGGTGCAGGTCGTCGCGGAGGGGCCGCGGGACCGCTGCGAGCGGCTGCTCGGGTGGCTGCGGGAGGGCGCCACGCCCGGGCGGGTGGACGGCGTGACCGAGATATGGGGGACGGCGCGCGGCGGCTACGGCGATTTCCGGACGCGCTGAACCGGTCGGCGCCGGGGACCGTATGCCTGGACTCGCGGGATTATGTCCTGATGTGACCGGCGATACCTCGGGTACGCGGACGATTTGCCTTCGGAACGGGTGTTGCCATTTCGGTTGCGCCGTGCCAGGCTGCCGCATCAGGATGATCTCCGGAGCCCCTGCGGTTGCGTTCCGCGGCGCCTTGTGCGCCGTGTCGAGAACGGCGCGCCGGACGGCTGGGCCGTGATCGTGTTGACCGTGCATCCATTTGGTGAGACGCTGGAAGCCCCGCGCACCTTAGCTGTTTGACCGTTGCAACACAATGCCAACGGCGGCGGCGCGAACAGCGGGTGCGGAAATCCCCTATATGACCCACCCGCGTCGGTCGGTCACTCAGCGTGGAGGACCATCCATCATGGCAAAGGCGCTTCTCGGATACGTCGGCGGCACTGACCCGCGACTCATCGCCGAGATGCGACGGCTTCAGCAGCGAGTCCAGGACCTGGAGTCCGAGCTGGTACGGATCCAGGCTGAGAACGATGTGCTGGCCTCGTCGCATGAAGAGTCGCTGCTCGGCAGCATCGACGTCTCCCAGGCAGAGCCCGCGCTCGCCTGAACCGACCCTCTCCGACGTACCCCCCGGCGGACGTCAGGATCGTGTCGGCACCGTCACACAACCGCGGATGACAGTGCGCAGATGATTGTGCAAGGGACGCTTCGGCGTCCCTTCGTCATGTCTCCCGCCCCTCGGCTTACTCCTACCGTCAGGTGTGCCCTGCGCCCTCCCCGGTGAAACCGGGCGTGAACTGTAGAGTCCGAGTGCCCGGACGACACGGTTTCACCGGCGTCAGCCGTAGCCCGCCGCAGCAGGAGGACCGCGTGCACCTCAAGAGCTTGACCCTGCGGGGTTTCAAGTCCTTCGCGTCGGCCACCACCTTGCGTTTCGAACCCGGCATCACCTGCGTCGTGGGGCCCAACGGCTCCGGCAAGTCCAATGTCGTCGACGGCCTTTCCTGGGTCATGGGCGAGCAGGGCGCCAAGAGCCTGCGCGGCGGCAAGATGGAGGACGTCATCTTCGCGGGCACCACCGGCCGCCCGCCGCTCGGCCGCGCCGAGGTCTCGCTGACCATCGACAACAGCGACGGCGCGCTGCCCATCGACTACGCCGAAGTCACCATCACCCGCACCATGTTCCGCAACGGCGGCAGCGAGTACCAGCTCAACGGCGACACCTGCCGCCTGCTGGACATCCAGGAACTGCTCTCCGACTCCGGCATCGGCCGCGAGATGCACGTCATCGTCGGCCAGGGCCAGCTCGACTCGGTGCTGCACGCCGACCCGATGGGCCGCCGGGCCTTCATCGAGGAGGCGGCCGGCGTCCTCAAGCACCGCAAGCGCAAGGAGAAGGCGCTGCGCAAGCTGGACGCGATGCAGGCCAACCTCGCCCGGGTCAACGACCTCACCGCGGAACTGCGCCGCCAGCTCAAGCCGCTCGGCCGGCAGGCGGCCGTCGCCCGCCGGGCCGCGGTCATCCAGGCCGACCTGCGCGACGCCAGACTCCGGCTGCTCGCCGACGACTTGGTGACCCTGCGCGAGGCTCTGCGCAGTGAAGTCGCGGACGAGGCCGCCCTGAAGGAGCGTCGCGACACGGTGGAGGCCGAGGTCGCCGCCGGCGCCCGCCGCGAGGCCCAACTGGAGGAGCAGGTACGCCGGATCGCGCCCCGGGTCGCCGAGGCGCAGCAGACCTGGTACGGCCTGTCCCAGCTCGCCGAACGCGTCCGGGGCACCATCGGCCTCGCCGAACAGCGCATCCGGCACGCCGACGGCCAGCAGACCGAGGAGCGCCGCGGCCGCGACCCGGAGGACATGGAGCGCGAGGCCGCCCGCATCCGGGAACAGGAGGCGGAGCTGGCCGCCGCTCTGGAGGCCGCCCAGTACGCGCTGGAGGACACCGTCGCCCACCGCGCGGACCTGGAACGGGGCCTGGCCGCCGAGGAGCAGCGGCTCAAGGCCGTCGCCCGCGCCATCGCCGACCGCCGCGAGGGGCTGGCCCGGCTGCACGGCCAGGTCAACGCCGCCCGCAGCCGGGCCGCCGCCGCCGAGGCGGAGATCGGCCGGCTGACCGCCGCCCGCGAGGAGTCCGCGGACCGCGCCGTGGTCGCCCAGGAGGAGTACGAACGCCTGCAGGCGCAGGTGGACGGCCTCGACGCGGGTGACGCCGAGTCGGAGGCGGCCTACGACAGCGCCCGCGGCGCCCAGGCCGAGGCCGAGGAGGCGTTCGCCGCAGCCCGTGAGTCGGCCACCGCCGCGGAACGCGAACGCGCCGCGCTGTCCGCCCGGCACGACGCGCTGGCGCTCGGCCTGCGCCGCAAGGACGGCACCGGGATACTGCTCGGCGCGGCCGACCGGCTCGGCGGCCTGCTGGGTCCGGCGGCCGAGCTGCTGAGCGTCACCCCCGGCTACGAGGTGCCGCTCGCCGCCGCGCTGGGCGCCGCCGCCGACGCCGTCGCGGTCGACGCCCCGTCCGCCGCCGCCGAGGCGCTGCGCCTGCTGCGCAAGGACGACGCGGGGCGGGCCGCCCTGCTGGTCGGCGGCGCCCCCGAGGAGGGCGAGCCGGTCGAGGTGCCCGCCGGGCTGCGCCGGGCCGACGCCCTGGTACGGGGCCCCGAGGAACTGCTGCCCGCGGTCCGCCGGCTGCTGCGCGGCGTCGTGGTCGTCGACACCCTCGCCGACGCCCAGGAACTGCTGGCCCGCCACCCCCGGCTGACCGCCGTCACCGCCGAGGGCGACCTGCTCGCCGCGCACTTCGCGCACGGCGGCTCGGCCGGCGCGCCCAGCCTGCTGGAGGTCCAGGCCGCGGTGGACGAGGCGGCGGCCGGCCTGGAGGAGCTGGCCGCACGGTGCGCCGCGCTGGCCGAGGAGCAGACGGCGGCCAAGGAACGGCGCGCGGAGTGCGCCCGCGAGGTCGACCGGCTCGCCGCCCGGCGCCGGGCGGCCGAGAAGGAACGATCCACCGTCGCCCAGCAGCTCGGCCGCCTGGCCGGCCAGGCCCGCGGCGCGGCCGGGGAGGCGGAACGCGCGGCGGCCGCCGTCGCCCGGGCCCAGGAGGCGCTGACCGGCGCCGAGGAGGCGCTCACCGACCTGACTCACCGTCTGCTGGAGGCGGAGTCCGCGCCCGCCGAGGAGGAGCCGGACACCTCCGAGCGCGACCGCCTGGCGGCCGACGGGGCCAACGCCCGGCAGACCGAGATGGAGGCGCGGCTGCAGCTGCGCACCCACGAGGAACGCGTCAAGGCGCTGGCCGGCCGGGCCGACGCCCTCGACCGCGGGGCCCGGATGGAGCGCGAGGCGCGCGCCCAGGCGGAGCGCCGCAAGGCCCGGCTGGCGTACGAGGCGCGCACGGCCGGCGCGGTGCTGGCCGGTGCCCGCGGGCTGCTGGAGTACGTGACCGTCTCGCTGTCCCGCGCGGAGCGCGAACGGGAGGCGACGGAGCGCACGAAGACCGAGCGCGAGGCGGCGCTGACCGCCGAGCGCGACGCGGCCCGCGGCCTGAAGGGCGAGCTGGACAAGCTCACCGACTCGGTCCACCGCGGTGAGGTGCTGGGCGCCGAGAAGCGGCTGCGCGTCGAGCAGTTGGAGACCAAGGCGCTGGAGGAGCACGGCATGGAGGCGGCCGGGCTGATCGCCGAGTACGGCCCGGACCAGCTGGTGCCCGCCCCGCCGCCGGCCGAGGGCGAACGGCGCGACGAGGAGCCGCCGCCCCGTCCCTACGCGCGCGGCGAGCAGGAGAAGCGGCTGCGGGCCGCCGAGAAGGCGTACCAGCAGCTCGGCAAGGTCAACCCGCTCGCCCTGGAGGAGTTCGCCGCCCTGGAGGAGCGGCACAACTTCCTCACCGAGCAGCTGGAGGACCTGCGCAAGACCCGGGCCGACCTGCTGCAGGTGGTCAAGGAGGTGGACGAGCGGGTGGAGCAGGTCTTCACCGCCGCCTACCACGACACCGCGCGCGAGTTCGAGGGCGTCTTCTCCCGGCTGTTCCCCGGCGGCGAGGGCCGGCTGATCCTCACCGATCCGGACGACATGCTGACCACCGGCGTCGAGGTCGAGGCCCGCCCGCCCGGCAAGAGGGTCAAGCGGCTGTCCCTGCTGTCCGGCGGCGAGCGCTCGCTGACCGCGGTGGCGCTGCTGGTGTCGATCTTCAAGGCCCGCCCCAGTCCGTTCTACGTGATGGACGAGGTCGAGGCGGCGCTGGACGACACCAACCTCCAGCGGCTCATCGGGATCATGCGCGAGCTGCAGGAGAGCTCCCAGCTCATCGTGATCACCCATCAGAAGCGCACGATGGAGGTCGCCGACGCCCTCTACGGCGTCTCGATGCAGGGTGACGGGGTCTCCAAGGTCATCAGCCAGCGCCTCAAGGACAGCCGGGAGCGCAGGAAACAGCCCGCCTGACCGATCGGGCATATACGCCGTTCGGGTGGGCACCCGCACCGAATGGTTCAATCGCGTCGTACCGTCCGTGCGAAGTCCTGCCCCGTCACGCCCCGTCCGCCGGGTCCCGGCCGAGTGGTGCCGCCCATCGCGGCGTCCGACACTCGGAGGTCCAGGCCCCGCCCCGTGCAGGGGCCGGCGCGGCGCGCGAGGAGTTCACGTTGACCAGGACAGCACCCGACACCCCGGCGGGCTCGCCCCCGGCCGGGGCCGACCACCTCGCCCACGTGGTCTTCATCAGCGCGGCCGCCGCCATGGGCGGGTTCCTGTTCGGCTACGACAGCTCCGTCATCAACGGCGCCGTGGTCGGCATCCAGGGCCACTTCGCCATCAGCAACAGCCTGCTCGCGCAGGTCGTCGCCGCCGCGCTGCTGGGCTGCGCGGTCGGTGCCGCCACGGCGGGCCGGCTCGCCGACCGGCTGGGACGCATCCGGGTGATGCAGATCGCCGCGCTGCTGTTCACCATCAGCGCCATCGGCTCCGCGCTGCCGTTCGCCCTGTGGGACCTGACCATGTGGCGGGTGATCGGCGGGTTCGCGATCGGCATGGCCTCGGTGATCGGCCCCGCCTACATCGCCGAGGTCTCCCCGCCGGCCTACCGGGGCCGGCTCGGCTCCTTCCAGCAGGCCGCGATCGTGATCGGCATCGCGATCTCGCAGCTCGTCAACTATGGGATCCTGCGGTTGGCCAACGGCAACCAGCGCGGCCACCTCGCCGGGCTGGAGGCGTGGCAGTGGATGCTCGGAGTGATGGTGGTGCCGGCCGCGCTGTACGGCGTGCTGACCCTGGCGATCCCGGAGTCGCCCCGTTACCTGCTCGCCGTCGGCCGGACGAACGCCGCGCGCAAGGTCCTGCTGGACGTCGAGGGCAAGGAGTCGAACCTGGACGCCCGGGTGGAGGAGATCCGCCTGGCGATGCACCGGGAGCACAAGTCCACCTTCAAGGACCTGCTCGGCGGGCGCGGCGGCTTCCTGCCGATCGTCTGGGTGGGCATCGGCCTGTCGATGTTCCAGCAGCTCGTCGGCATCAACGTGATCTTCTACTACTCCTCGTCGCTGTGGCAGTCGGTCGGCATCGACCCGACGAGTTCGTTCCTGTACTCCTTCACCACGTCGATCGTGAACGTGATCGGCACCGTGATCGCGATGCTCTTCGTGGACCGGATCGGCCGCAGGCCGCTGCTGATCACCGGCTCGATCGGCATGGCCGTCTCGCTGGGGCTGGCGGCTTGGGCGTTCTCGTACAAGACCGGTACCGGCAAGAACATCCACCTGCCGAACGCCCAGGGCACCACCGCGCTGGTCGCGGCGCACATGTTCGTGCTCTTCTTCGCGCTGTCGTGGGGCGTGGTCGTCTGGGTGCTGCTCGGCGAGATGTTCCCGAACAAGATCCGTGCCGCCGCGCTCGGTGTCGCCGCCTCGGCGCAGTGGCTCGCCAACTGGGCCATCACCGTGAGCTTCCCCACCCTCTCCGACTGGGACCTGTCGGGCGCGTACGTCATCTACGCCTGCTTCGCGGTGCTCTCGATCCCGTTCGTCGGCTTCCTGGTCCGCGAGACCAAGGGGAAGGCGCTGGAGGAGATGGGTTAGCGCCCGTCCCGGGGGTTCCCGCCGGACGGGGCGGCCGTAGCCGATACTGGGGGCGTTATGGAAACCGTCATCCTTGCCGTAGTCATCGCCGTGGTCGTTCTCGGCGCGCTCGGCGGGCTCGTGGTCGGCAGCCGCCGCCGCAAGCCGCCCGCGCCGCCGACGGCCCCATCGAAGAGCACCGCCCCGCCGGCCGAGCCGCACGTCGGCGAGGACGCGGAGGCGCCGCGCGACGAACCACGTCGCACCATCGAGGAGGTCGAGCTCCCCGGGGCGCCGGTCGTCACGCTGCCGCCCGACCAGTTCCCGGCCGTCGAGGTCCCCGAACCGGCCGCCGGGCGGCTGGTCCGGCTGCGCTCGCGGCTGTCGCGTTCGCAGAATACGCTGGGCAAGGGCCTGCTGACCCTGCTCTCGCGGGAGCACCTGGACGACGCGACGTGGGAGGAGATCGAGGACACCCTGCTGACCGCGGACGTCGGCGTCGCCCCGACCGAGGAGCTGATCGGACGGCTGCGCGCCCGGGTCAAGGTGCTCGGCACCCGCACCCCGCCGGAGCTGCGCGCCCTGCTGCGCGAGGAGCTGTTGACGCTGGTCGGCACCGAGGCCGACCGCACCCTGCACACCGAGAGCCCGCTGGACCAGCCCGCGGTCCTGATGGTCGTCGGGGTCAACGGCACCGGCAAGACGACCACCACCGGCAAGATCGCCCGGGTCCTGGTCGCCGACGGCCGCAGCGTGCTGCTCGGCGCGGCCGACACCTTCCGCGCCGCCGCCGCCGACCAGTTGCAGACCTGGGGCGAACGGGTCGGCGCCCGCACCGTGCGCGGCCCCGAGGGCGGCGACCCGGCGTCGGTCGCCTACGACGCGGTCAAGGAGGGGATCGCCGAGAGCGCGGACGTCGTGCTGATCGACACCGCGGGCCGGCTGCACACCAAGACCGGGCTGATGGACGAGCTGGGCAAGGTCAAGCGGGTAGTGGAGAAGCACGGCCCGGTGGACGAGGTCATCCTGGTCCTGGACGCCACCACCGGCCAGAACGGCCTGGTCCAGGCGCGGGTCTTCGCCGAGGTGGTGGACGTCACCGGCATCGCCCTCACCAAGCTCGACGGCACCGCCAAGGGCGGCATCGTCATCGCGGTGCAGCGCGAACTCGGCGTGCCGGTCAAGCTCGTGGGCCTCGGCGAGGGTCCCGACGACCTCGCCCCGTTCGAGCCCGAGGCGTTCGTGGACGCGCTGATCGGCGACTGATCCGCCGACCGGATCCGGTAAGGGGCGCCCACGTTGGTGGGCGCCCCTTACACGTGACCGGCCGACCGGTTCAGGAGCCCACCGGCAGGTGGTGCCGGTGGCAGACGTACGCCAGCGTGCCCAGCAGCAGCCGCGCCTCCGGGGGCTGCCGGTCGGGGGACGGCGGCCGCAGCCAGCGCACCGGGCCGTGCCCGCCCAGGTCCGACGGCGGCGCCGTGACGTACTCGCCCCGTCCCAGGCAGCGCAGATCGAGCGCCGCGTCGTCCCATCCCATGCGGTACAGCAGCCGCGGCAGCTCCTCGGCGGCGCCCGGCGCGACGAAGAACAGCGCCCGCCCGGTCGGCGTGGCCAGCACCGGGCCCAGCCGCAGGCCCATCCGCTCCAGCCGCACCAGCGCGCGGCAGCCCGCCTCCTCCACCACGTCCAGCACGTCGAAGGTGCGCCCGGCGGGCAGCAGCACCGAGGCGTGCGGCGTGCCGGCCCACGCGGCGGCCACCTGCTCGCCCCGTGCGCCGGCCGGGATCTCGGGGGCGAAGGCCAGCGGATGGGCGCCGGGAGCGGCGCAGCCGGGGTCGCCGCAGCCGCACGGGCCGCCGCCCCGGGGCGCCCGGGCGCCCGGGGTCACCGCCCAGCCGTGCACCCCGGTGTACTCCGCGACCAGGGAGCAGACCGAGGCCCGGGCGCGCCGGCGCACTCCGGGCGCGTTGTCCCGGATCTCCCGGAAACTGCCGATCGTGAAGCCCATGTCACCTCCAACCCTCAGCGGCCGTCGATGGTTACGCCCTCGGACGCGGTGGACGGGGCGGACGGAGCGGGCAGAAGGCCGCCCCGTCCACCGGATGCCGGGCGTGGCGGCGGGTGGTGGATGCGGTCGCGCGCGCCGTGCCGTGCTTCACTCCGCCTCGTCCTGATGGTCACCTGTCAAGTGAATCGTGCGGGGCCATCGATGAGTTCATTCGAAGGGGTGGCGAATGGTGGCGTTTCCCCGGGCCCTCTCGCCGCGACGGTGATCGTAGGATTACTTTCGGTGCACACACTCACGGAACCCGCGTCGTCCGCGAGCGTGCCGGACGGGTCGGTGACGGCCCCGCCAGACCGGCGACCGGGGGTGACGCACTGCGGTGCAGGGTGCCCCGGCCCACGGCGGCTCCCTGAGGTCGGTTCGGACTTCACAAGCGGGATGGGGGCGTTCCGGTGGGCGGCAGCGTCACACACGACGTCACACATGACGGCGGCGAGAGCGGCTTCGGCGTGGCCGAGAGGCCGGCCAACGAACGGCTGGCCTCGTGGTTCGTGCGCAGCGGCTGGTCCAAGGGCGAGCTGGCCCGGCAGGTCAACCGCCGGGCCCGGCAGCTCGGCGCGCACCACGTGAGCACCGACACCTCCCGGGTCAGGCGCTGGCTGGACGGCGAGCAGCCGCGCGAGCCGATACCGCGCATCCTGTCCGAGCTGTTCTCCGAGCGGTTCGGCTCGGTCGTCGCGGTCGAGGACCTGGGGCTGCGCTCCGCGCACCAGCCGCCGCCCACCTCGGGGGTCGACCTGCCGTGGGCCGCGCCGCAGACCGTGGAACTGCTCAGCGAGTTCTCGCGCAGCGACCTGATGCTCGGCCGGCGCGGCTTCCTCGGCGCCTCGCTCGCGCTGGCGGCCGGCCCCGCTCTCGTCGAACCGATGCAGCGCTGGCTGGTGCCCGCGCCCGCCGGGGCGCCCGCCGCCGCGCCGCGGGCCGCCACGGAGCGCGCCTGGCGCCCCTCCTGGCTCTCCGAACCGGAACTCGACCTGCTGGAGCGCACCACCGCGATGTTCCGCACCTGGGACGCGCAGTGCGGGGGAGGGTTGCGCCGCAAGGCGGTCGTCGGCCAACTCCACGAGGTCACCGACCTGTTGCAGGAAGCCCGTTCCGACAAGGTGGCCAAGCGGCTGTTCAAGATCACCGCGGAACTCGCCGAACTCGCCGGCTGGATGAGCTACGACGTCGGCCTGCAGCCCACCGCGCAGAAGTACTTCGTGCTCGCCCTGCACGCCGCCAAGGAGGCGGGCGACCGACCGCTCGGCGCGTACGTGCTCGCCGGAATGAGCCGGCAGATGATCCACCTCGGCCGGGCCGACGACGCCCTGGAACTCGTCCACCTCGCGCAGTACGGCAGCCGGGAGACCGCCACCGCCACCACCCAGTCGATGCTCTACGCGATGGAGGCGCGCGCCCAGGCCGGGCTCGGCAACGCCCAGAAGTGCCACCGCGCGGTGCGGATGTCCGAGGACGCCTTCGCCGACACCGACTCCGCCGAGGACCCGGACTGGATCCGGTTCTTCTCCGAGGCCGAGCTGCACGCGGAGAACGCCCACTCCTACCGCGACCTCGCCTACGGGGCGGGCCGCAGCCACACCTACGTCTCGCTCGCCCGCCCGGCGATGGCCAGGGCGGTGGAGCTGTTCGCCAAGGACCCCGAGCACCAGCGCTCCTACGCCCTCAACCTCGTCGGCATGGCCAGCGTCCACCTGCTGGAGCGGCAGCCGGAACAGGCCGCCGCGCTGGCCGACCAGGCCATCGGGGTGGCCCGCAAGGTCCGCTCCGAGCGGGTCAACACCCGCATCCGGCGCACCGCGCACGCCGCGCTGCACGACTACGGCCGGGTGGCCGAGGTCGTCGCGCTCGCCGACAACGTGCGCCGGGAACTCCCCGACGACACCCAGCCGCCCCGTGAACGGGCCGCCGGCTGACCGACCCGCCGCCCCGTTCCGCCCGCCACGCCCCGGCCGCCGCCGGCCCCGCCACCTGACCAGGCTTCCCCACGCCAGGTTCCACGGCGCCCGCGGCGGCCGGTCCCATGCCGCCCCGTCCCGCGCGCGGCTCCGCTCCGGGTGGCCGCTCTGTCCGCCGCCGCCCCGTGCACCGGTCCCGCCCCGTGCGCCCCGTCCCGCGCCGCCCCGCCCCGTTCGCCCCGTGGCGTGCAGGCGACCGGCCCCGGGCGGCGGCGGTTCACCTGCCCGTAACACGGCCGACGCCTTCGTCACGGCGGCGAAACATCGAGCTGTGATGGCTGAAATGCGGCTGGGTAACCCTCGTAACCAGAGCCCGGCCCACAGCAATCCCCTCGCCCGGGCCGCCCGACGACGAGGAGACGCCGATGCCCGACGGCATCATGACGACGCTTGCCGCCGGCAAGCCCGCCCTGGATACGGGCGCCACCGCGTTCATGCTGATCAGCGCCGCTCTCGTGATGGTCATGACCCCCGGTCTCGCCTTCTTCTACGGAGGCATGGTCCGGGTCAAGAGCGTGCTCAACATGCTGATGATGAGCTTCGTCAGCCTCGCCGTGATCACGATCCTGTGGACGCTCTACGGATTCTCCGAGGCATTCGGCACCGACCACGGGGGCGTCATCGGCGGCACCGACTGGTTGGGAATGCGCCACATCGGGATCTCCGAACTCTGGCCGAACACCGGCATCCCGGTGTACGTCTTCGCCGCCTTCCAGCTGATGTTCGCGATCATCACGCCGGCCCTGATCAGCGGCGCCCTCGCCGACCGGGTGAAGATCACCGCGTGGACGCTCTACATCGCGCTGTGGGCGACCCTGGTCTACTTCCCGGTCGCCCACTGGGTGTGGGGCAGCGGCGGCTGGCTGTTCAAGTTCGGCGTCATCGACTTCGCCGGCGGCACCGCGGTGCACATCAACGCCGGCGCCGCCGCCCTCGGCGCGATCCTGGTGATCCGCAAGCGGGTCGGCTTCAACAAGGACCCGATGCGCCCGCACAACCTGCCGCTGGTCATGCTCGGCTGCGGCCTGCTGTGGTTCGGCTGGTTCGGCTTCAACGCGGGCTCCTGGCTGGCCGCGGACGGCGTGGCGGGCGCCGCGTTCACCAACACCCAGGTGGCCACCGCCGCGGCGCTGCTGGGCTGGCTCGGCTACGAGAAGCTGCGGCACGGCTCGTTCACCACCCTCGGCGCCGCCTCCGGCGCGGTCGCCGGACTGGTCGCCATCACCCCCGCCTGCGGCTCCGTCTCGCCGCTCGGCGCCATCGCGGTCGGCCTGATCGCCGGCGTGCTGTGCGCCTGGGCCGTCGGGCTGAAGTTCCGGCTCGGTTTCGACGACTCGCTCGACGTGGTCGGCGTCCACATGGTCGGCGGCATCGTGGGCTCGCTGCTGATCGGCCTGTTCGCCACCGGCGGCGTCGGCCAGCGGGCCAAGGGCCTGTTCTACGGCGGCGGCTTCGACCAGCTGGGCAAGCAGGCCGTCGGCGTCGTCTGCGTCCTGCTGTACTCCCTGGTCGTCTCGGCGATCATCGCCAAGGTCCTCGACCTCGTCATGGGCTTCACGGTGGCCGAGGACGACGAGGTCTCCGGCATCGACTCGGCCGAGCACGCCGAGACCGGCTACGACTTCTCCGGCGTCGGCCCCGCGGTGCGCAGCGCACTGGTCGCCGTCTCCGCCGCGAAGAACTCCGACTCCAAGGCTCCGAAGGTGGACGCATGAAGCTGATCACCGCGGTCATCAAGCCGCACCGTCTCGACGAGGTGAAGGACGCCCTGCGCGACTTCGGCGTCCACGGCCTGACCGTCACCGAGGCCAGCGGCTACGGGCGGCAGCGCGGCCACACCGAGGTCTACCGGGGCGCCGAGTACACCGTCGACCTGGTACCCAAGATCCGCATCGAGGTCCTCGCCGAGGACGCCGACGCCGAGCCGTTGATCGAGGTGGTCGTCAAGGCCGCCAGGACCGGCAAGATCGGCGACGGCAAGGTCTGGGCCGTTCCCGTCGAGACCGCGGTCCGGGTCCGTACCGGCGAACGGGGCCCGGACGCCCTGTGACGCGGCCGTCCGGCGCGCCCGCACACCGGACGGCCCCCGCGCATCACCGCACACCGAACGCCCGACGCGCCGCCCGGCGCGAGCGATGGGGAGACCGGATGACCGACCGTGCCGTCCCGCAGCGGCAGCCCGACCACGGCGCCGAACCGGCCCACGGGGCCGCACGGGGCGAACCCGGCCCCGCGCCCCGTCCGGCGGAGCCCGCGCACCTGCCGGACAGCGGCTACGCGGCGGCCCGGCTGGCCCTCCTGCGCGAGGACGTCCGGCCCGGGCCGGACCGGCGTTCCCAGCTCGCCGGGCTGACCGACGGCTGGCTCGGCCGGCTGTTCGCCCCCGCCCCGTCCGGCACCGCGCTGGTCGCCGTCGGCGGCTACGGACGCGGTGAGCTGTCCCCCCGCAGCGACCTCGACCTGCTGCTCCTGCACGACGGCACCGCCGGCCCCGGAGCCATCCCCGCCCTCGCCGACCACCTGTGGTACCCCGTGTGGGACCTCGGCCTGGAGCTCGACCACGCGGTGCGCACCCCGGCCGAGGCCCGCAAGGCCGCCGAAGCCGACCTCAAGGTGCAGCTCGGCCTGCTCGACGCCCGCCACATCGCCGGCGACGCCGCCCTCACCGCGGACCTGCGCACCGCCGTACTCGCCGACTGGCGCGCCCAGGCACCGCGCCGCCTGCCGGAGCTGCACGAACTCACCCGGGAGCGCGCCGCCCGCCAGGGCGAACTGGCCCACCTGCTGGAACCCGACCTCAAGGAGGCCCGCGGCGGCCTGCGCGACGCCACCGTGCTGCGCGCCGTCGCCGCCTCCTGGCTCGCCGACGCCCCGCGCGAGGGACTGGAGCGGGCCCGCGCCGTCCTGCTCGACGCCCGCGACGCGCTCCACCTGGTCACCGGCCGGGCCGCCGATCGCCTCGCCCTGCAGGAACAGGACCAGGTCGCCGACCGCCTCGGCCTGCTGGACGCCGACACCCTGCTGCGCCAGGTCTACGAGGCCGCCCGCACCGTGGCATATGCCGGCGACGTGACCTGGCGCGCGGTCGAGCGCGTCCTGCGCTCCCGGACCGCCCGGCCGCGCAGATTCGGACTCCTGGGCCGGGGCCGCCCCGAACCGGTCGCCGAGCGCACCCCGTTGGCGGACGGTGTGGTCGAGCAGGACGGCGAGGCGGTGCTGGCCCGCACCGCCCGTCCGGAGCGCGACCCGGTCCTGCCGCTGCGCGCCGCGGCCGCCGCCGCCCAGGCCGGACTGCCGCTGTCGCTGCACGCGGTGCGCGCGCTGGCCGCCGCCACGCCCGCGCTGCCCGCCCCGTGGCCCGCCGAGGCCCGCGAGCAACTCGTCACCCTGCTCGGCGCCGGCGAGTCCACGGTGCCGGTCTGGGAGGCGCTGGAGGCCGCGGGGCTGGTCACCCGCCTGCTGCCCGACTGGGACCGGGTGCGCTTCCGCCCGCAGCGCAACGCCGTGCACCGCTGGACCGTGGACCGCCATCTCGTCGAGACGGCGGTGCGCGCCGCGGAGCTGGCCCGCGACGTCTCCCGCCCCGACCTGCTGCTGATCGCCGCCCTGCTGCACGACATCGGCAAGGGCTGGCCCGGCGACCACTGCACGGCCGGCGAGGTCATCGCCCGCGACATGGCCGTGCGGCTCGGCTTCGGCCGCGCGGACACCGCCGTGCTGGCCCTGCTCGTCCGCCACCACCTGCTGCTCATCGAGACCGCCACCCGGCGGGACCTGGACGACCCGGCGACCGTGGAGTCCGTCGCCGAGACCGTCGGCTCACGCGAGGCGCTCGCCCTGCTGCACGCGCTGACCGAGGCGGACGCGCTGGCCACCGGACCGGCCGCGTGGAGCGCCTGGCGGGCCTCCCTGGTCGCCGACCTGGTGCGCCGGACCGACGCCGTGCTGGCCGGTGCCGCACCCGCCGACGCTGCCTCCCCTGCGCCCAGCGCGCAGCAGGAACGGCTCGCCGTCGAAGCCGCCCGCACCGGCAACCTGGTGCTCGCCCTGCACGCCGAGGCCGAGCCCCCGCACGGTGAGGACGACGACACCGAACCGGTCGGCGTCGAGCTGCTGCTCGCCGTCCCGGACCGGCCCGGACTGCTGCCGGCCGCCGCCGGAGTGCTCGCGCTGCACCGGCTGACCGTCCGCGCGGCCGACCTGCGCCGGATCGACCCGACCGGGGGCGGCCCCGTCACGCTGCTGAGCTGGCGGGTGGCCGCCGAGTACGGTGCGCTGCCCGAAGCCGCCCGGCTGCGCGCCGACTTCGTCCGCGCCTTCGACGGCTCGCTGGACATCGGCGGCCGGCTGGCGGAGCGCGAGGCCGCCTATCCGCGCCGCCGCGGCGTCCCGGCGCCCCCGCCCCGTGTCACGGTCGTTCCCGGCACCTCGGAGCGCGCCACCGTCATCGAGGTCCGCGCCCACGACGCCCCCGGGCTGCTGCACCGCGTCAGCCGCGCCCTGGAGCGGGCCCCCGACGTCGCGGTGCGCGCCGCCCGGATCAGCACCCTGGGCTCCAACGTCGTCGACGCCTTCTACGTGGTCGGCCCGGACGACTCCCCGCTCCCGCAACTGCGCGCCCGCCAGGTCGCCAGGGATCTGCAGCGGAGTCTGGGCTGACGGGGTGGGGAGGGCCGCCACGGGGCGCGGCAGCAGGCTGCAGGGGCGACGGGGCCGGACGGGGGAGCGGGCCGGGCGGGCACGGGCCGACGGGGCGACGGCGCGCGCCCGTCGGATCGCACCGGGCCACGGGGCCCGCACCGTCCGCCCCGCCCGCGCGGCGACAACCGCCCGCCGCACCGCCCGGCCACCGCCCCGTACCCGGCGACGGGGCGGTGGCCGGGCGGTGACACGGGGTCGTACCGGACCCGGCCGGACGGGGTGGAGACCGTTGCCGCGCGGTACGGATACCCTTGAGGCGATCTGCTCCCGCCCCCGACACGAGGATCCGCGACCGCCGTGTTCGACACTCTTTCCGACCGCCTGGCAGCGACGTTCAAGAACCTCCGGGGCAAAGGCCGTCTCTCCGAGGCCGACATCGACGCCACCGCGCGCGAGATCCGCATCGCGCTGCTGGAGGCCGACGTCGCGCTGCCCGCGGTGCGGGCGTTCATCAGCCACGTCAAGGAGCGGTCGCTCGGCGCGGAGGTCTCCCAGGCGCTGAACCCGGCGCAGCAGGTCGTCAAGATCGTCAACGAGGAGCTGGTCGGCATCCTCGGCGGCGAGACCCGCCGCCTGCGGTTCGCCAAGAACCCGCCGACCGTGATCATGCTCGCCGGCCTGCAGGGCGCGGGCAAGACCACGCTGGCCGGCAAGCTCGGCCGCTGGCTGGCCGCCCAGGGCCACACCCCGCGTGCTGGTCGCCTGCGACCTGCAGCGCCCCAACGCCGTCAACCAGCTCGCCGTCGTCGCGCGAGCGGGCCGGCGTCGCCGTCTACGCCCCCGAGCCGGGCAACGGCGTCGGCGACCCGGTCAAGGTCGCCCAGGACTCCATCGAGTACGCCAAGTCCAAGCAGCACGACGTGGTCATCGTCGACACGGCCGGCCGGCTGGGCATCGACGAGGAGCTGATGCGGCAGGCCGCCGACATCCGCGACGCGGTGCACCCCGACGAGATCCTGTTCGTCGTCGACGCCATGATCGGCCAGGACGCGGTCAACACCGCCCAGGCGTTCCTCGACGGCGTCGGCTTCGACGGCGTCGTGCTCTCCAAGCTCGACGGCGACGCCCGCGGCGGTGCCGCCCTCTCGGTGGCCCACGTCACCGGCAAGCAGATCATGTTCGCCTCCAACGGCGAGAAGCTGGACGACTTCGACGCGTTCCACCCGGACCGCATGGCGTCCCGCATCCTCGGCATGGGCGACGTGCTCAGCCTGATCGAGAAGGCCGAGCAGACCTTCAGCCAGGCCGAGGCCGAGAAGATGGCCGCCAAGCTGGCGCGCGGCCCGAAGGAGTTCACCCTCGACGACTTCCTCCAGCAGATGGAGCAGGTCCGCAAGATGGGCTCGATCTCCAAGCTGCTCGGGATGCTGCCCGGCATGGGGCAGATGAAGGACCAGATCAACAACCTCGACGAGCGTGACGTGGACCGCACCGCCGCGATCATCAAGTCGATGACCCCCGGCGAGCGCACCGACCCGACGATCATCAACGGCTCGCGCCGGGCCCGGATCGCCAAGGGCTCCGGTGTCGAGGTCGGCGCGGTCAAGAATCTGGTCGAGCGGTTCTTCGAGGCCCGCAAGATGATGTCGCGGATGGCCCAGGGCGGCGGCATGCCGGGCATGCCCGGGATCCCCGGCATGGGCGGCGGCGGGGCCCGCAAGAAGAAGCAGACCAAGCAGGCCAAGGGCAAGCAGCGCAGCGGCAACCCGATGAAGCGCAAGGCGGACGAGGCGGCCGCGGCCGCCCGCCGTGAGCAGGCCCAGCAGGGCGGCCCCGAGCTGCCGGGCGCCGACGGCCAGAAATTCGAACTGCCCGACGAGTTCAAGAAGTTCATGGGCTGAGGCCACCGGACGACGGGGCCGGCGGCCATCCGATGACCGTGCACATCAGGGCGCCCCGTGCCTCGGACGAGGAGCCCTACCGCCAGGCGGTGCTGCGGTCCGCGCAACACATCGGCGACTGGAACCCGGTCGAGCCGGACGGTCTGCGCGAACTGCTGCACCGGCAGGGTCCGTCGCTGCGCACCTTCCTGGTCATCGACGACGACAGCGGCGGCATCGTCGGCAAGTGCAACGTCGCCGGCATCGCGCGGGCCCGCTTCGGCAACGGGGTGCTCGGCTACGACTCCTACCTGCCCTACGCCGGCACCGGTCTGATGACGCAGGGCATGCGCCAGGTCGTGGACCGCTGCTTCGCGCCCTTCCCCGACGGGCTGGCGCTGCACCGGCTGGAGATCAACGTCCAGCCGGGCAACACCCGTTCCATCGCGCTCGCCATCCGGCTGGGCTTCCGCCACGAGGGCTTCTCGCCGCGGATGCTCCACATCAACGGCGCCTGGCGCGACCACGAACGCTTCGCGGTGACGGTGGAGGAGTGGCCGGGGGTGTGAGTGCGGCTCACACCCGGGCGATCAGGTAGCGGAAGACGTTGTCCATCCGCACCGAGCCGTCCGGGCGGCGGAAGGGCGCCATCGCTGTCGCCAGTTCCTCGCGGACGCCGCCCCGTTCCGTCGGCGCCGGGTCGGTCTCCAACAGCCCGGCGGACACCAGGCCGCGCACCGCGCTGTCCATGTCCGGATAGGCGAACGGGCAGGACACCCGGCCGGAGCCGTCCGGCCGCAGCCCCGCCGCGCGGGCCGACTCCTCCAGGTCGTCGCGGGAGCTGACCGACGCCGGTGGCGCCGTGTCCGGTGGCCGCCCCGTCGCCGCCCCGTCCCGCCCGGCGGGCCGGGCCGCCGCGGCCGAACCCAGCACCCGGGCCGTGGCGCACCGTTCCGGCGGCCCCCACCCGGCGAGCACCACCGGGCTGCCCCGTTCCGCCAGCCGCGCGGCGGACCGCAGCGCCGCCACACCGGACGGGGCGAAGGCGGTGACGACGGTGAACGCCTCCTCGGCCGGAGCGGCCGCCTCCGGTCCGCCGCGCACCAGGCGGGTGCCCCGGGCACGGGGCGGCACCTGCCGGTCCCAGGGCGACTCGGGCAGCAGGCGCTCGCGGGCCAGCGCCAGCCGGCGTTCGTCGGCCTCGACCCCGGTCACGGCGGCGCCCCGGGCGGCCGCCATCAGCAGCGCCAGCCCGGCGCCGCAGCCGACGCCGAGCAGCCGGGTGGCGGCGCCCACCTCCAGCCGGTCGTAGACCGCCTCGTACAGCGGCACCAGCATGCGTTCCTGGATCTCCGCCCAGTCTCTGGCGGCCCCGTCGGCCCGCTCGGGTGCGTGGAGCGGGCCGACGGGGCGCCCGTGCAGCAGTGTCGGTGTCATCGAGCCGCCTCATTCCACCGGGTGATCCGATTCCGGAGGGTGCGCGTGGTTCGGGCGTGACGTGCTGGTGCGCGCGCAATCCGGCGATTGGTGTCCTGATGTCCCGGACGACAGCCAACCCCGCAACTCGCGGGTAGTCCAGAGGGCGTGCGCCCCCGGTTCCCGCCCGCCCCGTGGTGCGGGGCGCGCGAAAGCCGTTTCTGCCCCGTCGGGCCGTCCTTGTACGATCGGCGCCATGGCAAAGGCTCCCGTTCTCACCCCGCGCGCCGCGGACTTCCCCCGCTGGTACCAGGACGTTGTTGGCAAGGCCGAACTGGCCGAGAACGGACCCGTGCGCGGCACCATGGTGGTGCGACCGTACGGGTACGGGCTCTGGGAGCGCATGCAGCAGGAGATGGACGCCCGCATCAAGGGCGCCGGGGCGCGCAACGCCTACTTCCCGCTGTTCATCCCGCAGTCGTACCTGACCCGGGAGGCCGAGCACGTCGAGGGCTTCGCGCCGGAGCTCGCGGTCGTCACCCACGCGGGCGGCAAGGAGCTGGAGGAGCCGGTCGTGGTGCGGCCGACCTCCGAGACCATCATCAACGAGTACTTCTCCAAGTGGGTCAACAGCTACCGCGACCTGCCGCTGCTGATCAACCAGTGGGCCAACGTGGTCCGTTGGGAGCTGCGCCCGCGGCTGTTCCTGCGCACCACCGAGTTCCTGTGGCAGGAGGGGCACACCGCGCACGCCACCTACGAGGACGCGCGCGACTACGCGGCCCGCATCCTGCGCCATGTCTACGCCGACATGATGACCGAGGTGCTGGCGATGGACGTGGTGCCCGGCCGCAAGACCGTCAAGGAGCGCTTCGCCGGCGCGATCAACACCCTCACCCTCGAAGGGATGATGGGCGACGGCAAGGCCCTGCAGCTCGGCACCAGCCACGAACTGGGGCAGAACTTCGCCAAGGCGTTCAACACCCGCTACCTGTCCGCCGACGGCCGCCAGGAACACGTCTGGCAGACCTCCTGGGGCAGCACCACCCGCATGATCGGCGCGATGGTGATGATGCACGGTGACGACGACGGCCTGCGGGTGCCGCCGCGGCTGGCCGCCGTGCAGGCCGTGGTGATGGCGGTCAAGGGCGGCGACGAGGTGTCGGCCGCCGTGCGCGCGATCGGCGAGGAGCTCACCCGGGCCGGCGTGCGGGTCGAGGTGGACGACCGCACCGACACCCCGTTCGGGCGCCGCGCGGTGGACTGGGAGCTCAAGGGCGTCCCGATCCGGGTCGAGGTCGGGCCGCGCGACCTGGAGAACGGGGCCGCGACGCTGGTGCGCCGTATCCCCGGCGGCAAGCGGCCGGTCCCGATCGCCGAGCTGGCCGCGGTGGTGCCGGCGGCGCTGGAGGAGGACCAGGCGCTGCTGCTCGCCCAGGCCCGCGAGCGGCGCCTGGCGCGCACCGTCGAGGTGACGACGCTCGGCGAGGCGGTGGAGGCCGCCGCCACCGGATGGGCCCGGATGCCGTGGTCCGCGCTCGGCCCCGAGGGGGAGGCCAAGCTGGCGAGCGAGGGCGTCACGGTGCGCTGTCTGGTCACCGAGGAGGGGGCGGTGCCGGAGGCCGACGACGCACCCGGTAACGTGGCGATCATCGCCCGGGCCTACTGACCGGGCGGTCGCGAGGATCGCGGCGGGGGCGTGCGCTGTCAGGCGTTACGCCCCTGCTTGTTCGCCTTGCCCCGGCTCGCGCCGCTCGCCCGCAACCGCCCGAGGTCGTCCCCGGCTGCCCTCCGTCGGTCGTATGAGCCGTAACTGACGAGTACGTGCAAATTATTTGGGATGCCCGGAATCGGAACACCAGGGCCCCTCCCCTCGTTGTCATTACGTGAGCACGACACCAACAGTCCTCGCCGCCGAGCTGGCAGTCGCGTGGGCCGATATTCAACGGCACCACCCGGAGCTGCCGGATCTGGCCGCGCCCGAATCCCTTATCGGAGAGTCGTCGTCCGCGTGCGGCACCGAGCTCTCCTTCGAACGGCTGCTGCACGAGGCCGTGCACGGCATCGCCGCCGCCCGCGGCGTCCGTGACACCTCCCGTGCCGGCCGTTACCACAACCGCCGCTTCCTCGCGATCGCCGACGAGCTCGGCCTCGACCACTCCGAGGAACCGCATCCCAGCAGCGGTTTCTCCCTCGTGGTCCTCCGTCCCGAGACCAGAAAGCGCTATCGCGCCACCATCGAGCGGCTGCAGCGTGCCCTGAAGGCGCACGTCGTCGCGATCGCCGCCGACACCAGCAGTTCCTTCCGCGGGCCGGCCGCACGGCACGGCTCCTCGGGCGGCGGCGTGCGGGTCAAGGCGGTCTGCGACTGCGGGCGCAACGTACGGGTGGTGCCCTCCGTCCTGGAGCAGGCGCCGATCATGTGCGGTGCGTGCGGCAAGCCGTTCCGCATCCCGGAGGTGGCGCCCGCCGCGTGAAGTGACCCGGGCTCGGCGGCCGTTGCGCGGCCGCCCGTCACCTGTGGAGACCGAGTGCGGAGGCCGCGGTGCCATATGGCACAATGGTCAGCTGAGCACTCGGCAGCCGTGCAGGACCCCTCTCTCCTTCGGCTGACGCGTCCGTCGGGCATCCGGCTCCCACAACCCCACGTGCGGTTCCGCCTGCCCAACCACGTCAACACCAGGAGAACCCACTCCCGTGGCAGTCAAGATCAAGCTGAAGCGTCTGGGCAAGATCCGTTCGCCTCACTACCGCATCGTCGTCGCCGACTCCCGTACCCGCCGTGACGGCCGGGCGATCGAGGAGATCGGCCTGTACCACCCGGTGCAGAACCCGTCGCGCATCGAGGTCGACAGCGAGCGCGCCCAGTACTGGCTGGGTGTCGGCGCGCAGCCGACCGAGCCGGTGCTCGCGATCCTGAAGAAGACCGGCGACTGGCAGCAGTTCAAGGGCGAGGCGGCTCCGGCCGCGCTGCTCCAGCCGGAGCCGAAGGCCGACAAGCGCGCCCTCTTCGAGGCCGCCGCCAAGGAGACCGCCGACGAGCCCAAGGGCGCGGCGATCACCCCCAAGGCGAAGAAGAGCGAGAAGAAGGCGGACGAGGCGGCCGCCGCTGAGTCCACCGAGTCGACCGAGTCCTGAGCATGCTTGAGGAAGCCCTTGAGCACCTCGTGAAGGGCATTGTCGACAACCCGGACGACGTACAGGTCGCCGAGCGCACCCAGCGCCGCGGCAAGGTGCTGGAGGTCCGGGTCCACCCCGACGACCTCGGCAAGGTGATCGGCCGCAACGGCCGCACCGCCCGTGCGTTGCGCACCGTCGTCGGCGCCCTCGGTGGACGCGGGATCCGCGTCGACCTGGTCGACGTGGACCGGGTGCACTGAGACCGAACGACTCACCGGCGCGGGCCGGGGACGGCTCCGGCCGTCCCCGGCCCGCGCCGGTGTGCCGTCAAGCGAACCGAAAGGCGACACGCACGTGCAGCTAGTCGTAGGCCGGATCGGCCGCGCCCACGGGATCAAGGGCGAAGTCACGGTCGAGGTGCGCACCGACGAACCGGAACACCGGCTCGCCCCCGGCGCCGTGCTGGCCACCGACCCGGCCGCCACCGGCCCGCTCACCATCGAGACCGGCCGGGTGCACAGCGGCCGCCTGCTGCTGCGGTTCGCCGGGGTGCGCGACCGCACCGGCGCCGAGGCGCTGCGCAACACCCTGCTGATCGCCGAGGTGGACCCGGAGGAGACCCCGGAGGATCCCGAGGAGTTCTACGACCACCAGCTGATCGACCTGGACGTGGTCAGCACCGACGGCACCGAGATCGGCCGCATCGCCGAGATCTCCCACCTGCCGTACCAGGACCTGCTGATCGTACGGCGCCCCGACGGCGGCCGACGTGATGATCCCGTTCGTCACCGAGATCGTCCCGGAGATCGACCTCGACGCCCAGCGCGCCGTCGTCGACCCGCCGCCCGGCCTGCTCGACACCCCGGACACCCCGGCCGGCCAGGACAGCTGATGCGTCTCGACGTCGTCACGATCTTCCCCGAGTACCTCGAACCGCTGAACGTCTCGCTGGTCGGCAAGGCCCGCGCGAGCGGCCTGCTGGACGTCCGCGTGCACGACCTGCGCCAGTGGACCCACGACCGGCACAACACGGTGGACGACTCGCCGTACGGCGGCGGCCCTGGCATGGTCATGAAGCCCGAACCGTGGGGCGAGGCACTGGACGCGGTACGCGCCGACGGGGACGAGGGCACGGCGCCCGTGCTGGTGGTTCCCACGCCGAGCGGCCGGCCGTTCACCCAGGAGCTCGCGGTCGAGCTGTCGGCCAAGCCCTGGCTGGTGTTCGCGCCGGCCCGCTACGAGGGCATCGACCGGCGTGTCATCGCGGAGTACTCCCGGGGCTGGGAGGTCCACGAGGTCTCCATCGGCGACTACGTCCTGGCCGGCGGGGAGGCCGCGGTCCTGGTGATCACCGAGGCGGTGGCCCGGCTGCTGCCCGGCGTGCTCGGCAACGCCGAATCGCACCGTGACGACTCCTTCGCCCCCGGCGCGATGGCCGACCTGCTGGAGGGCCCCGTCTACACCAAACCGCCGCTGTGGCGCGGTCACGACGTCCCCGAGGTGCTGCTGAGCGGCCACCACGGGAAGGTGGCCCGCTGGCGGCGCGACGAGGCGTTCCGCCGCACCTGCGCCAACCGGCCCGATCTGATCGAGCGCTGCGACCCGGCCGCGCTCGACAAGCACGACCGCGCCCTGCTCGCGGAACTGGGCTGGAGCGAGCGGCCGGACGGACGATTTGGGCGTGCGCCGGGCGGCGTGGAAGAATAGGCCGCTGCCGTACGCCGCCGTGCGCCCCTGCCACAGGGGGACCGCCGCCCGGCGAGCGACGCGGCACCTTCGAATCCTCACGACGAACTACCGCTGATGACCTGTGGCATCGGCGAAGAAAGCAGACGACATGTCCCAACTGCTCGACGTTGTCGACGCCGCGTCCAAGCGCGACGACATCCCGGCCTTCCGCCCCGGTGACACCGTGAACGTCCACGTCCGCGTCATCGAGGGCAACCGCTCCCGTGTCCAGCAGTTCAAGGGCGTGGTCATCCGCCGCCAGGGCGCCGGTGTCCGTGAGACCTTCACCGTCCGCAAGGTCAGCTTCAGCGTCGGCGTGGAGCGCACCTTCCCGGTGCACACCCCGATCGTCGAGAAGATCGAGGTCGTCACCCGCGGTGACGTGCGTCGCGCCAAGCTGTACTACCTGCGCGAGCTGCGCGGCAAGGCCGCCAAGATCAAGGAGAAGCGCGAGCGCTGAGCCTCGCGCCCACCCGTACTCCGGATCCGCCCGGCCGCTTCCGGCGGATCCGTGCCGAGGTGACACAGAGTGTGCGGATAGGCTCTGCACCCGATGGACACCAAGGCAGCAGAGATCGCGGAACGCGACCGCCCACCGGCCCGGGAAGGCCGGCCAGGGCGGTCGCTTTCGGCTGTGCGCCGCTGGTGGCAGGGGCTCGGCCTCTGGCAGGAGGCGGCTCTGCTCGCCGTCGTGTGCTGCACGGTGATCGGACTGACCAGCGCGTTCGTCGTGCAGCCCTTCTGGATCCCCAGCGCCTCGATGGAGAACACCGTGAAAATCGGTGACCGGGTGCTGGTCGACAAGCTGGCGTACCGCTTCGGCGGCACTCCGCGCCGCGGGGACGTGATCGTCTTCGACGGCATCGGATCGTTCGTCCAGGACCCGCCGCCGGAGAATCCGGTGGCCCGCCTGGTGCGCGAGGCGGGCAGCATGCTGGGCCTCGCCCGACCGGACGGGACGGACTACATCAAGCGTGTGGTGGGCATCGGCGGTGACCACGTCGTGTGCTGCGACAAACGGGGCAGGATCATGGTGAACGGGCGAGCCGTGACCGAGGGCTACCTCTACCCGGGGGACACGCCTTCCGAGGTCGATTTCAACATCGTTGTTCCTCCCGGGCAGTTGTGGGTGATGGGGGACCACCGCAGCGAATCCGCGGACTCCCGCGCCCACCTCGGCGACCCGGGCGGCGGCACCGTGCCGGTGGACGAGGTGATCGGGCGGGTCGAGTGGATCGCCTGGCCGCCGTCCCGGATCCGTTCGGTGCCCCGTCCGACGGCCTTCGCGGGCGTGCCCGCGCCCGCCACGGGGGGCCCGCATGGGTAAGCGCGGCAAGTCCCGGCACGGCGGCGGCCGGCTCGACGACCAACGGGACCGGCCACGCGACGACGAGCCCCGCTGGGAGCCGGAAGCGGAACCCGATCCGGAGCCGTTGCCCACCTACCGCGTGGAGCCCGACCCGGAGCCCCTCCCGACCTACCGCGTCGATGTGGGTCCGGAGCCCGAACCGGAACGCGTCCGCGAACCGGAGCCCGAGCCGCGGGCCGGCCGCCGGTCCCGGCACAGATCCGCCGACGGGGCCCTCGGCGGCGCGGACGGGGCCGCCCACACGGACGGCTTCCCCGCCGCGGACGGGACCTTCGGCGGCGATCCCGTGGACCCGGACGGGGCCGACCCGAGGACGGACGGGACGGACGGGGCCGACGACGACAGCGAGTCCGCCGAGGACGTCGACTTCCGCTACAGCGTGGGCCGCGGCCGGGCCGAACGGCGCCGCGCCGCCCGGCGGATCAAGCGCCGCCGCCGCGGTTCGGCGGCCCGCGAGGTGCCGATCCTGATCGGGGTCGCGCTGGTCATCGCGCTGGTCCTCAAGACGTTCCTGGTCCAGGCGTTCGTGATCCCGTCCGGTTCGATGGAGGACACCATCAGGATCGGCGACCGCGTGCTGGTCGACAAGCTGACCCCGTGGTTCGGCGCCGAACCGCACCGCGGCGACGTCGTGGTCTTCCAGGACCCGGGGCACTGGCTGGACGGCGAGCCCAAGCCCGCCCCGCCCCCGAGGGCCTGCGGCAGATCGACAGCGTCCTCGCCTTCATCGGCCTGCTGCCGTCCTCCGACGACCAGGACCTGATCAAACGGGTCATCGCGGTCGGCGGCGACGAGGTCAAGTGCTGCGACGTGCACGGCCGGATCATGGTCAACGGCAAGGCGCTGGACGAGCCCTACGTGGCCCCGGGCAACCCGCCCTCCCAGATCAGGTTCGACGTGCGGGTCCCGCAGGGCCGGATCTGGGTGATGGGCGACCACCGCAGCGACTCGGCCGACTCGCGCTACCACATGGACCAGCCTGGAGGCGGTACGGTCCCGGAGAACCTGGTCGTGGGCAAGGCGTTCGTGATCGCCTGGCCCGTGTCGCACTGGCGCAGGCTGCAGGAGCCCGGCACGTTCGCCTCGGTGCCCGATCCGGGCTCCGGTGCGTCGGCAGACCAGGAAACGGCCAACAACGGGCAAGATTTGGTCCAACTCCCGACTCCTGCGGAACTTCCGCTCGTTATGGGGTTGGTGGGCCTGTACCGGGTTCGGCGCAGGCTGTTGTGGCGTAGTGAGGAGTGGAAGTGGCGGACCCTGTGGTCGGCTCACGGTCCGGATCCGGCGAGCCCGAGGGGCGCGGCCCTTCGGTCGGCGCTGTCGAGGCTTTTGCGGAGGAGGCCGCGGTGAACCCCGGCCCCGCCGCGGGAGACGGCATCGACGACGCGGCGGATCAGGGCACGCGGCCCGGTCCGGCGAGCGAGGATCCGGAGGCGGTGGAGTCGGAGGAGCCGGACGGCGACCAGCCCGGGAAGGGGCAGCAGCGCTCGTTCTGGAAGGAACTGCCGCTGCTCGTGGTGATCGCGCTGGTCCTGGCGCTGATCATCAAGACGTTCCTGGTCCAGGCGTTCTCCATCCCCTCCGACTCGATGCAGAACACCCTGCAGCAGGGCGACCGCGTGCTGGTCGACAAGCTGACCCCGTGGTTCGGCGACAAGCCGTCCCGCGGCGAGGTCGTCGTCTTCCACGACCCGGGCCACTGGCTGGAGGGCACCCCGCCCACCACGACCAACCCGGTGGCCAAGGGCATCCAGTCGGTGCTCAGCTTCATCGGCCTGATGCCGTCCGCCAACGAGAAGGACCTGATCAAGCGGGTCATCGCGGTCGGCGGCGACACGGTGGAGTGCAAGGGCAACGGACCGGTCATCGTCAACGGCAGGCCGCTGACGGAGCCGTACATCTACCCGGGCAACACGCCCTGCTCCGACAAGCCCTTCGGCCCGATCAAGATCGCGCCGAACAAGATCTGGGTGATGGGCGACCACCGCCAGGACTCGCTCGACTCCCGCTACCACCAGGATCTGCCGGGCGGCGGACAGGTGGACGACAAGGAGGTCGTCGGCCGGGCCATCGTCATCGCCTGGCCGGTCAACCGGCTGAACACGCTGCCGATCCCGTCCACCTTCGACCAGCCGGGCATCAACGCCGCGTCCGGTGCGATCCCGGCGGCCGGCGGCGTCATCGGCGCGCTCCCGCTGGTGCTGTGGCGCCGGCGCCGGATGACGCGCAGGACGGCGCGCGCCAAGGACTGAACCGCGGGGCACGGGGCGGGCAGCGCCGCCGAAACGGAGGCGCTGCCGACCCGCTTCGTACCGCCCGGTAGGGTGCCGCCCATGAGTGGCAGCGCGACGCAACGTACCGACGGCCACGGCCGCCTGGGCAACATCCTGTCCGGGCTCGCCGTGGCCGTGGGCTGTGTGCTCTTCCTCGGCGGCTTCGCATGGGGAGCGATCACCTACCAGCCCTTCACCGTGCCAACCGACTCGATGCAGCCCACCGTGAACCCCGGGGACCGGGTACTGGCGCAGCGCCTCGACGGCGCGGCGCCGCACCGTGGCGACATCGTGGTCTTCAGCGACCCCGTGTGGGGCGACGTCCCCCTGGTCAAGCGGGTCGTCGGCGTCGGCGGGGACAAGGTCACCTGCTGCGACAAGCAGGGCGACCTCATGGTGGACGGCAAGGCGATCACCGAGTCCTACCTCGACCAGCCCGGCCGCGCCTCCGCCACCGGCTTCTCGGTCAAGGTCCCGGCCGGCCGCATCTTCCTGCTCGGTGACAACCGGAACGTCTCCGAGGACTCCCGCTTCCACCTCACCGACTCCGACGGCACCGTGCCGGTCTCCGAGGTCAAGGCCCGCGTCGAGGCCACCGTCTGGCCGCTGAGCCGGCTGCGCGACATCTCCCCGCCCTCGTCGTTCAGCGCCCTTCCCGGCGGAACGTCGCCGCACGGCCCGCTCACCCTGATCACCTGGGCCGTCATCGCCGGCGTCGTCCTGATCTTCGGCGGGGCCGCCTACGGCCCGATCGCCGGCCTGTTCCGCCGCGGCCGTGGCCGGAACGCGATCCGGACGGAGCCGCTGAGCGAGCCGCGCGGGTGACCACGGGGCGGGCCCCGTGGCGCCGCCGGTCCGTGGCCGAACGGCACGCGGTGACGCGAACACCTCGGTGATGGGGTGATGCGGTCCGCCGGGACGACGGGGCGGACGGGGCCGCGGGCGAGATCGGAATCACGTTCGCGGGTTCCGCGCTCCGTCCGATGGGAACGTTCGTACGCATCCGACGATCCCGGATCGCCGCGCGGCGGGGACGAGCGGTGCTTCTCGGGGCATACCGACGCCACCCGGGTGGACACCGGCGTCCATGCGGTGCGGGGCCGGCGCAGCGTGCTAGTACTGCGCAGGCGGACCTGCCGGGAACTGACGGTCGCGCGTGAGACGGTATATCCGACCGGATTCGCCGGGCCGCTGCGTAGGCTGCTCGATGAGGGGCGCCGCGACCGCCGCTGGTGCCCGACGACTGGGAACGCTGTGAACGACGACCGCCGCGAGGGAACGAAACGCTGAAGGGGAACATGCCATGAGCGCCGAAGACCTCGAAAAGTACGAGACCGAGATGGAGCTCAAGCTCTACCGGGAGTACCGCGATGTCGTCGGTCTCTTCAAATACGTGATCGAGACCGAGCGGCGTTTCTACCTCACCAACGACTACGAGATGCAGGTGCACTCGGTCCAGGGCGAGGTGTTCTTCGAGGTGTCGATGGCCGATGCCTGGGTGTGGGACATGTACCGGCCGGCCCGCTTCGTCAAGCAGGTCCGCGTGCTGACGTTCAAGGACGTCAACATCGAGGAGCTGAACAAGAGCGACCTCGACCTGTCCTCGGGCGACGCGGGATTCAACGGGTAGCGGTCGCCGCGGACGGTCGACCCGGGTGGGCAGGGGGCAACCGCGCAGCTGAGGGCCGGGCGATCCGGAACGCCGGGGCCATCGGGCCACGCGTTCCGGCACCGGTGCGACAGGTCTCGCAGCGGCTGCGAGCCTGACCGGGCGGTCGATCAAATTCACCGGAACGAGTGGCGGAGTTTTCCACAATCGGCCGGTAATCCACCGATTCGGACCATGATCATCTTTGCCTCTCCGTGGCCGCCACAGTCGGTCCCGGAGGTGGTCCACATGAACGCGAAAACGGCACTCGGCCGCTACGGGGAGGACCTGGCCGCTCGACGGCTCACCGCGAGCGGGTTCGTCGTCCTGGCCCGAAACTGGCGACGGCGCGACGGCGAGGTCGACATCGTCGCGGCCGACGGCCCGGCGCTGGTGATCTGCGAGGTGAAGACCCGCAGAGCCGGCCGCTACGAGCATCCGATGGCCGCCGTGACGCCCCGCAAGGCCGCGCGGCTCAGACACCTCGCGGAGTGCTGGCTGGCCGAGCACGACGGCATCCCGCCCGGCGGCGTCCGCATCGACCTCGTCGGCGTCACGCTGCCGAGCCGGGGCGCCGCACGGGTGGAACACGTGCGGGGGGTGGCGTGATGGGATTCGCCCGCACCTGCTCCGTCGCCCTGGTCGGCACCGAGGGCGTGGTCGTCGAGGTCCAGGCCGACCTGGAGCCCGGCGTGGCCGCGTTCACCCTCGTCGGCCTGCCGGACAAGAGCCTGTCGGAGAGCCGCGACCGGGTCAGGGCCGCCATCGTCAACAGCGGCGAGTCCTGGCCGCAGAAGAAGCTCACCGTGGGCCTCAGCCCCGCCGCGGTCCCGAAGTCCGGCAGCGGCTACGACCTGGCTGTCGCCTGCGCCGTCCTCGCCGCCACCGAGCGGATCGCCCCGTCCTCGATCACCGATCTGATGATGATCGGCGAACTGGGCCTGGACGGCCGCGTCCGCCCGGTGCGGGGCGTGCTGCCCGCCGTGCTCGCCGCCGCCGACGCCGGATACCGCCAGGTCGTGGTGGCCGAGCGCACCGCCGCCGAGGCCGCCCTGGTGCCCGGTGTCTCGGTGCTCGGGGTCCGCAGCCTGCGGCAGCTGATCGCGGTCCTCAACGACGAGCCGGTGCCCGACGAACCGCCGAACGACGCTGAGCGGCCCGACCCGCTCGGCGCCGGGCTCGCCCCGCTCGGCGGTGGCCTCGGCATCGGACTTCCGCACGGCGCCGAGCCGGACATGGCGGACGTCGCGGGACAGCCGCTGGCCCGCAAGGCCCTGGAGGTCGCCGCTGCGGGCGGCCACCACCTCTACCTGTCCGGCCCGCCGGGGGCCGGCAAGACCATGCTCGCCGAGCGCCTGCCCGGCCTGCTGCCGCCGCTGTCCCCGTCCGAGGCGCTGGAGGTCACCGCGGTCCACTCGGTCGCCGGTGTCCTGCCGCCCGGCAAGCCGCTGATCGACACCGCGCCCTACTGCGCCCCGCACCACTCGGCCACGATGCCGTCGATCATCGGCGGCGGTTCCGGGCTGCCCCGGCCGGGAGCGATCTCGCTGGCCCATCGGGGCGTCCTGTTCATGGACGAGGCCCCGGAATTCAGCACCCAGGTGCTGGAAGCCCTGCGCCAACCGCTGGAGTCCGGTCACATCGTGATCGCCCGGGCGTCCGGCGTCATGCGGCTGCCCGCCAGGTTCCTGCTGGTCTTCGCGGCCAACCCGTGCCCGTGCGGCCGGGCCGGGTCGATCGGCGGGGGCTGCTGCTGTTCGCCGGCCGCCGTGCGGCGCTACCAGGCCCGGCTGTCCGGCCCGCTGCTCGACCGGGTGGACCTGCGGGTCACGGTGGACGCCGTCACCCGCGCGGAGCTGATCGGCCAGGACCACGGGGGCGAGAGCAGCGCCGAGGTCGCCGCCCGGGTCCGCGCCGCCCGTCAACGTGCCGCCGCCCGCTACCAGGGGCTGCCCTGGGCCACCAACAGCGAGGTCCCCGGCCACGAGTTGCGCAGCCGCTGGCGGGCCGCCACCGGCGCCCTGCGCGATGTCGAACGCGAGATGGAGCGCGGCCTGCTCACCGCCCGCGGCCTCGACCGGGTCCTGCGCGTCGCATGGACCGTGGCCGACCTCGCGGGCCACGACCGGCCCGACCTCGACGACGTCGGCCACGCCCTCCAACTGCGCACCGGCGTCTTCCGGGGCGTCCCCGTCGGGACGGGGAGCCGCTCGTGATCTCCGACGCGCGGCGGGCCCGCGCCGCCCTCACCAGGATCGCCGAGCCGGGCGACGAGGCGGTCGGCCGCTGGCTGCTCCGCTACGGCCCCGTCGAGACCGTCGCCATGATCACCGGGGATCGTCCGCTGCCGGGCGTCGGGGACCGCCGCGCCGAGGGGTACCGGGTCCGTCGCGACCGCGCCGACCCCGACGCGGACCTGGCCGCCGTCGCCGCGACCGGCGGCCGGTTCGTGTGTCCGGAGGACACCGACTGGCCCACCCAACTCGACGACCTCGGGGAGCGGCGCCCCTTCGGGCTGTGGGTGCGCGGCTGCCCCTCGCTGCGGATGTGGTCGCTGCGCTCGGTCGCCCTGGTCGGCGCCCGGGCGTGCAGCGCCTACGGCAGCCACGTCGCCGCCATGCTCGCTGCCGACCTGGCCGAGGCCGGCTGGACGGTGGTCTCCGGCGGTGCGTACGGGGTGGACGGCGCCGCGCACCGCGGAGCGCTGGCCGCGGGCGGCCCGACGTCGGCCGTGCTGGCCTGCGGGGCGGACGTCCCCTACCCGCCGGGCCACGCGGAGTTGATCCGGCGCATCGCCCGACAGGGTCTGGTCATCGCCGAGTTGCCGCCCGGCGACCACCCCACCCGCAGTCGCTTCGTGCTCCGCAACCGGGTCATCGCCGCTCTCACCCGGGGCACGGTGGTCGTGGAGGCGCAACTGCGCAGCGGCTCCCTCGTCACGGCCCGCTGGGCAAGGGAGCTGGGCCGCATCACGATGGGCGTCCCGGGCTCGGTGACCTCGGGACTCTCCTCCGGCGTGCACGAACTCCTGCGCGGCGAGGCCCAGTTGGTCACCCGCGCCGCCGACGTGATCGAACTGACCGGTGCGGTCGGCGCCGACCTGGCACCCGAACGCCGGCGCCCCGTACTCCCGCGCGACCTGCTCGGCCCGTCCGCCGCCGCCGTCCTCGACGCCCTCCCGGGCCGCGGCGGCGCGGACGCCCACCGCATCGCCCAGGACGCCGGACGCGGTCTGGACGAAACGGCCGAAAAGCTGCACGAACTCCACGCCCTCGGCTTCGTCGAACGCGAAGGTTCACGCTGGCGGCTGGCCCCTGCCGGACGGCCCGACGTCACCACCACGAGTTCCCCGCCACCGGACTGGTGACCCTGTCAGCACACCTTCAGGTGACAAGCCGGTCCTTGACCTGGGCCGATTCGATGGCGAAGTTAGGGGAATGGCCGCAGAACGCTTTAATGCGCAACAGCCACGGACACGATCGGACGAACTCGGCCCCGCCCGATCGCGCCGACGCCGGAACGTATCTGCGGAACACTCACCCAATCGTCGTAGCACTGAGCAATCACACGATCACGCTACGCTCGCAAAGAGACTCACTCCAACGTCCGAAACGCGACAACGCAGGACCGACCTCACGCCCCCGACCGCCCCGATTCCGTTCCGACAGGTGGCGTGTTCCGACCCCCGACCCCGGTATCTCCGATAGGGACCACCGTTCCGATCCGATAAAAGTCCGACCATCCGGACCCGGCCGACCACCCCTCAGTTCCCGGTCAGCGGGTCCCGCGACCGGACCCAGACCCCGACTCCGATCTCGACCCGGGCCCCGCCCGACAACCGCAAGCCCCGCACCGCCGCCCCCGGCAGCGCTCCACCCGCTCCACCTTTCAGCCCTCCACCTCACCCGGCCTCAACACCGCCACGGCAGAACGGCTCAAGGCGACGCATGCCCCAGCACACCTCCGGGCCAGACCGCGCGAGCGCGGAGACCGGCGAGCGCGCGAGCCCCCCGCGGGCCCGGACCGCGACGCCCGTCGCCCAGGACGCCCCGGCCACCACCCACGCCCCCAGCGCCCTCGACGACCTCTGGCGCTCCTACAAGGCCACCGGGGAACCACGACTGCGCGAGCAGCTGATCCTGCACTACTCGCCCCTGGTCAAATACGTCGCCGGCCGGGTCAGCGTGGGTCTGCCGCCCAACGTCGAGCAGGCGGACTTCGTCTCCTCCGGCGTGTTCGGGCTGATCGACGCCATCGAGAAGTTCGAGCCCGAGCGGTCCATCAAGTTCGAGACCTACGCGATCACCCGTATCCGCGGGGCGATGATCGACGAACTGCGCGCGCTGGACTGGATTCCCCGCTCCGTCCGCCAGAAGGCCAGAGCGGTGGAGCGCGCGTACGCCACGCTGGAGGCGCGGCTGCACCGCACTCCGTCCGAGAGCGAGGTCGCCGCCGAAATGGACATCGGCGTGGAAGACCTGCACACCATTTTCGGCCAACTCTCCCTCGCCAACGTCGTGGCGCTGGAGGAACTGCTGCACGTCGGCACCGAGGGCGGCGACCGGCTCAGCCTGGTGGACACCCTGGAGGACCGGGCCGCCGACAACCCCGTCGAGGTGGCCGAGGACCGGGAACTGCGCCGGCTGCTGGCCCGGGCGGTGAACACCCTTCCGGAACGCGAGAAGACCGTGGTGACGCTCTACTACTACGAAGGGCTCACCCTCGCCGAGATCGGCCAGGTGCTCGGCGTGACCGAGAGCCGGGTCAGTCAGATCCACACCAAATCCGTTCTCCAACTCCGAGCGAAACTCGCCGATGTGGGACGCGGCTGACTCCCGCTCGCACACTGGTCCGTACAGTGGAGAGGTGCCAAGGATTCGAGCGGCCTCGGTGGCCGAGCACCGGACCATGCAGCGCGGCGCCCTGCTGGACGCCGCCCGAGCCCTGCTCTCCGAGGGCGGCACGGAAGCCCTGACCTTCCCCGCACTCGCCGAGCGCACCGGGCTGGCCCGCTCCTCGGTCTACGAGTACTTCCGGTCGCGCGCCGCCGTGGTCGAGGAACTGTGCGCCGTCGACTTCCCCGTCTGGGCCGCCGAGGTCGAGGCCGCGATGACCGCCGCCGACACCGCCGAGGGCAAGATCGAGGCGTATGTCCGGCGGCAGCTCGCCCTGGTCGGCGACCGCCGCCACCGCGCCGTCGTGGCGATCTCGGCCGGCGAACTCGACGCCGGCGCGCGGGAGAAGATCCGCGCCGCCCACGGCGGACTGATCGCCATGGTCGTGGAGGCGCTCGCCGCCCTCGGGCACGACGAGCCCCGCCTCGCCGCGGTCCTGCTCCAGGGCGTCGTCGACGCGGCGGTCCGCCGCATCGAGCTCGGTGCCGCGGAGGACCCGGAGCGCGTCACCCGGGCCGCGGTCGCCATGGCGCTGCACGGCGTCGCCCCCGCCGCGCCGACCGCCTGACCCTGGGCCGCCTGATTCCGCGCCGTCGCACGATCGTCCCGCCTGCCAGCGCGGCCGTCCCGGCGGCCGCCGATGCCGACGCCGCGGCCACGTGGCCCACGCCTCCGGCCGCGTTCGCGGGCTCTTCGCGGTCCGGCCCGTCCTGCTCGACCGCCCCGTCCGCACCCGCTCCGGGCGGACCGGCCCCGTACACCGGCAGCAGTCGGGAGGGGCCGAGACGCCGGGCGGAGGGCGGCAGGAGCGAGAGCGGGTCGAGGTAGTCCTTGCCGCGCAGCAGGCCCCAGTGCAGGCAGCCGCCAGGACAGTGGAAGGGGCCGGGCGTCACGGTGCCCACCGACTGGCCGGCGACCACCATGTCACCGGGTGCGACCGTCGGGCTCACCGGTTCGTAGGTGTAGCGCAGCGGGGGCGGGCCTCCCGATCCCGTCAGCTCGACGGAGACCACGCCACGGCCCGCGACCGTGCCGGCGAAGACCACCCGTCCCGACGCCACCGCCCGTACCCCGGCGCCCGCCGCGGCGGCCAGGTCGACGCCCCGGTGCCCGGCCGACCACGGGTGGGCGGGCGGCTCGAATCCCCTCAGCACCACTGGTGGTTGCCGGCCGCCGAGCGGTCCCGCCACCGGCCACACACGGTCCGCCTCCGGTGTCGCCTCGTCGGCCACCGCCCGCCCGATCTGTACCCACGCCAGCACGATCCCCAGTAACAGGGCCCCCGCCAGCCGGGAGACCTGCCGCACCCCCGGCTGCCATGCCGTCGCCCCGCGCAGGAGGCGAGCGGTCCGGGTCGCAGCACCCCGAGCCCGTGAGGCGAAGGCCCGAAGGAGTCCGCCTCCGAACGCGAGGACCCGTGCGGCGGCCCGACCCGCGGCTCGCACGGCGCCGCCGGCCATGCCTGCCTGGTGATTCCCGTCTACCGACTTCTTATCGATCATGACCTCATCGTCGTGCGAAACCCGCACTCCGGATGATCATGGTCGAATTCTGTGGACACCCGTCGCGTTGTGGACAACTCCCTCACACTTGCGGGTGAGAGGCCCACTGGGACGGGCTCCGACCTCCCAAACCTCTGTCGCTCGGGACCTCACGGGTCCCGTACACTTTCTCTGGCGACCCGGGCCACCGGGTCGACTTCGCACGCCCCGCCTCCGTCGGTCTCCCGTTCGGGTCACCTCGTTCCGTACCGCACGGCGGCTGCGTCCCTCGGTCCTCGGAAGGCCGGCCCTCAAAAGCGCTTCCGCGGCACGACGCACCGGGCGTCAGGCGTGGCCGCCGGCCGGCGACCACGGAACCGAGTACCCAAGGAGTACGGCCATGGCCGTCGTCACGATGCGGGAGCTGCTGGAGAGCGGCGTCCACTTCGGGCACCAGACCCGTCGCTGGAACCCGAAGATGAAGCGCTTCATCTTCACCGAGCGCAACGGCATCTACATCATCGACCTGCTCCAGTCGCTGTCGTACATCGACCGCGCCTACGAGTTCGTCAAGGAGACCGTCGCGCACGGCGGCTCCGTCCTGTTCGTCGGCACCAAGAAGCAGGCCCAGGAGGCCATCGCCGAGCAGGCGACCCGGGTCGGCATGCCCTACGTCAACCAGCGCTGGCTGGGCGGCATGCTCACCAACTTCTCGACTGTCTACAAGCGCCTGCAGCGCCTGAAGGAGCTTGAGGAGATCGACTTCACGGACGTGGCCGCCTCCGGCCTCACCAAGAAGGAACTCCTCGTCCTGGAGCGCGAGAAGAACAAGCTGGAGAAGACCCTCGGCGGTATCCGCGACATGGCGAAGGTTCCCAGCGCCGTGTGGATCGTGGACACCAAGAAGGAGCACATCGCGGTCGGCGAGGCGCGCAAGCTGCGCATCCCGGTCGTCGCCATCCTGGACACCAACTGCGACCCCGACGAGGTCGACTACAAGATCCCGGGCAACGACGACGCGATCCGCTCCGTCACCCTGCTCACCCGCGTGATCGCCGACGCCGCCGCCGAGGGCCTCATCGCCCGTTCCGGCGCCGCGACCGGTGACACCAAGGCCGCCCCGGCCGAGCCGCTGGCCGAGTGGGAGCGCGATCTGCTGGAGGGCGAGAAGGCGAAGTCGGCCGAGGCCGCCCCCGCCGAGGCCGCTGCTGAGGCCCCCGCCGAGACCGCTCCGGCCGCTGAGGCCGCCCCGGCCGCGGACGCCGAGGGTGACAAGCCGGCCGCCGAGGGCGACCAGGCCTGACACCGAGGCCGAGGCCACGGTTGACCGACGGCGGGGGAGGGGCTGCGCGGCCCGCCCCCGCCGTCCACCGCGCCGGCCCGCCGGCCGCAACGGCGCCCGGTGTCCTGGCCCCGTCCACGGCGGCCCGGTCACCGGCCCGGTGAAACCCCGACTTTCGAGAAGAGATTTCTGAGACATGGCGAACTTCACCGCCGCCGACGTCAAGAAGCTCCGTGAGCTGACCGGCGCCGGCATGATGGACTGCAAGAAGGCGCTCGACGAGGCCGAGGGCAGCGTCGACAAGGCCGTCGAGATCCTGCGCGTCAAGGGCCAGAAGGGCGTGGCCAAGCGCGAGAGCCGCAACGCCTCCAACGGGGCGGTCGTCTCCCTCATCGAGGACGGCAACTCGGCCGGCGTGCTGCTGGAGCTCAACTGCGAGACCGACTTCGTCGCCAAGGGCGACAAGTTCGTCGCGGTGGCCAACGCGATCGCCAAGCACGTCGCCGACACCAAGCCCGCCGACCTCGACACCCTGCTCGCCTCCGAGATCGAGGCCGGCAAGACCGTCCAGGCCTACGTGGACGAGGCCAACGCGACGCTCGGCGAGAAGATCGTGCTGAGCCGCTTCGCCCAGTTCACCGAGGGCTACGTCGCGTCCTACCTGCACCGCACCAGCCCCGACCTGCCGCCGCAGGTCGGCGTCCTGGTCTCGCTGGACCAGGAGAACGCCCAGGTCGCCAAGGACGTGGCGCAGCACATCGCCGCGTTCGCGCCGAAGTTCCTGACCCGTGACGAGATCTCGGCCGAGACGGTGGAGAACGAGCGCCGGGTCGCGGAGGCGACCGCTCGCGAGGAGGGCAAGCCGGATGCCGCCCTGCCGAAGATCGTCGAGGGGCGCGTGACGGGCTTCTTCAAGGAGAACGTGCTGCTGGAGCAGCCGTTCGCCAAGGACAACAAGAAGACCGTCCAGAAGGTGCTCGACGAGGCCGGTGTCACGCTGAAGAGCTTCTCGCGCTTCCGCGTCGGCGTCTGACCCCAGGCAGCGAACCACCGACGGCCCCGTTAGGGTCGGAAGCGAACGGCCGCTCGCCCGGCCGGCCGCAGATGTGACGAGGAGGCCATTGCCGCACAGGGAACCAGCACTGGACCCCAGGCAATGGCCTCCTTCGTACGCGCACGAGGAGATACCCATGCACCAGGACGCCGGCACCGACCATCCGACCGAGGAACCCACGGCGACCGCCGCGGGTGAACGACGGCCCCAGCGCCCGCGCCGTTTCCTGCTCAAGCTGTCCGGCGAGGCGTTCGGCGGCGGTGGCGTCGGCATCGATCCGGACGTCGTGCACGCGATCGCCAAGGAGATCGCCGCGGTCGTCCGCGACGGCACGCAGATCGCCGTGGTGATCGGCGGCGGAAACTTCTTCCGCGGCGCCGAACTCCAGCAACGGGGCATGGACCGGGCCAGGTCCGACTACATGGGCATGCTCGGCATCGTCATGAACTGCCTCGCCCTCCAGGACTTCCTGGAGAAGGAGGGCATCGACACCCGGGTGCAGACCGCCATCACGATGGGGCAGGTCGCGGAGCCGTACATCCCGCTGCGGGCCGTACGGCACCTGGAGAAGGGCCGCGTCGTCATCTTCGGCGCGGGCATGGGCATGCCGTACTTCTCCACCGACACCACCGCCGCCCAGCGGGCCCTGGAGATCCACGCCGAGACCATCCTCATGGGCAAGAACGGCGTGGACGGCGTCTACGACTGCGACCCGGCACTCCACCCCGACGCGGTGAAGTTCGACGCCCTGGAGTACGACGAGGTGCTGGCGCGCGACCTGAAGGTCGCCGACGCCACCGCCATCACGCTGTGCCGTGACAACAGGCTGCCCATCCTGGTCTTCGAGCTGCTTGCCGAGGGCAACATCGCCCGCGCCGTAAAGGGTGAGAAGATCGGCACGCTGGTGAGTGAACACGGCACCCGGGGCTGACGATCCGTCCGGTTACGGGATGGACAACAGGCCGCCGGTTCGACACCGTGCAGGTTAGGACGCAGGCAAGGCTCACGATGAAGACCAGGAGCACATGGTGATCGAAGAGACCCTCCTCGAAGCCGAGGAGAAGATGGAGAAGGCCGTCGTGGTCGCCAAGGATGACTTCGCCGCGATCCGCACCGGCCGAGCTCACCCGGCGATGTTCAACAAGATCGTGGCCGAGTACTACGGCACCATGACGCCGATCAACCAGATGGCGTCGTTCTCGGTGCCCGAGCCGCGGATGGCCGTGGTCACCCCGTTCGACAAGAGTTCGCTGCGCGCCATCGAGACCGCGATCCGCGACTCCGACCTCGGCGTCAACCCGTCCAACGACGGCAACATCATCCGGGTGGTGTTCCCCCAGCTCACCGAGGAACGCCGCCGGGAGTACATCAAGGTCGCCAAGGGCAAGGCAGAGGACGCCCGGGTCTCGATCCGCAGCGTGCGCCGCAAGGCCAAGGAGACGCTGGACAAGCTCGTCAAGGACAGCGAGGCGGGCGAGGACGAGGTACGCCGGGCCGAGAAGGAGCTCGAGGACATCACGGCCAAGTACGTGGCACAGGTGGACGAGCTGCTGAAGCACAAGGAAGCCGAGCTGCTAGAGGTCTGATGAACGACTCATCTGCGGGGGCTCCGCCGGGCGCCGGTTTCCATGGAGCTCCCGAGGGCCAGGCCGCCTCCGGGCAGTCGCACGCCCCGGCGGGTCCCGCGTACGAAGCGGCACTGACGGCGCAGACTCGACCCATGCCACCAGTACCGGACGACAGCGGCGGCGCCCGGACCGATGCCGAACCGCCCGGCACGGGGCCGGGCACGGCGTCCGGCAAAGCGAAGAACGCGGGGCGCAACCTGCGTGCCGCCATAGGCGTCGGCGTCGGGCTCGGCGCGGTCATCATCGCCGCGCTCTTCGTCTACAAGGCGGTCTTCGTCGGTGTCGTGGTTCTCGCGGTGGTGGTCGGCCTGTGGGAGCTGACCAGCCGCCTGACGGAGCGCAAGGAGATCAACGCGCCGTTGGTGCCGCTCGCCGTCGGCGGCAGCGCCATGGTGGTCTCCGGATACGTCTGGTCGGCCGAGGGGACGTGGATCGCGACCGCGTTCACCGTCCTCGCCGTCCTGACCTGGCGGATGGCCGGGCCGCCGCACGACTACCTGCGGGATGTCACGGCCGGCGTCTTCGCGGTGTTCTACGTGCCGTTCCTCGCCACGTTCGTGGTGATGATGCTCGCGGCGCACGACGGTCCGTGGCGGGTCTTCGTCTTCCTGCTGCTCACCGTGGTCAGTGACACCGGTGCCTACGCGGTCGGTTGGCGGTTCGGCAGGCACAAGCTGGCGCCCCGTATCAGCCCCGGCAAGACCCGCGAGGGCCTGTTGGGCGCGATCTGCTTCGCGATGATCGCCGGAGCTCTGTCGATGCGTTTCCTCATCGACAACGGTGCCTGGTGGCAGGGCCTGCTGCTGGGCCTAGCCGCCGCCGCCAGCGCCACCCTCGGCGACCTGGGTGAGTCCATGATCAAGCGTGATCTCGGCATCAAGGACATGGGCACCCTGCTTCCGGGTCACGGCGGCATCATGGACCGCCTGGACTCGCTGCTGCCCACCGCCCCGGTCGTCTGGCTCCTCCTGGTGGTCTTCGTCGGCGCGACCTGATCTCCGCCGCCCGACCGGGCTGCCCCGTCGTCGTGAGGAAGGACCCGCCGCACCGTGCGGCGGGTCTTTTCGCCCCGTTGCTCCCCTGATGCGATGCTGGACGTCGAACGACGGAGGCCGCCATGGGTTTCTACGACGAACGTGTCGTGCCGCGGATCGTCAACGTGGCCATCGGCACCAAGGCGCTCAGGCCCCTGCGCCGTGAGGTCTGCCAGGGCCTGAAGGGCGAGGTCGTCGAACTCGGCTTCGGCTCCGGCCTCAACGTCCCCTTCTATCCCGCCGCGGTCACCGGCGTGGCCGCGATCGAGCCCTCCGACACGGCGTGGAAGCTGTCGGGCGATCGCGTACGGCGCAACCCCGTCCCGGTGCGCCGAGCCGGCCTCGACGGGCAGGCGCTGCCGTTCCCCGACGCGAGCTTCGATACCGCGCTCTCCACCTGGACGCTGTGCACCATTCCGGACGTCCAGGCGGCGCTGCGCGAGGTCCGGCGGGTCCTCAAGCCCGGCGGCATCCTGCACTTCCTCGAACACGGCCTCGCCCCCGCAGAGGACGAGAGGATCCGCCGCTGGCAGCACCGCCTCGAACCGCTCCAGATGAGGTTGTTCGCCGGCTGCCACCTCACCCGCCCCGTGGCCGATCTGCTGACCGCCGCCGGGTTCACCATCACCGATCTGCGGGTCTTCTACGAGCAGAGCAGCCCGAAGGTCGTCGGCGCGGAATCCCTCGGCGCCGCCCTGTCCACCTGACGCTCCCGCTTCGTCCCGCCCCGTCCGGCGCCGCACCGGAGCTACGCTGGAAGCCGCACAGGCCGCCGGGGTACCGCGTTCGGACACTGCTGGGGGACACCATGAAGGCGCACGAAGAGCGAACCGGCCGCGTCGAACCGCGGGCGCCTGATGCCGCCGCCGCCGCACGGGCGGTGCGCTTCGGCCGCTTGCCCACCCGCATCCTCCCCGAGCGGATGGTCGAGGAGATACCGGCGGATCCGCCGAACGACCCGCTCTTCGGCCGAAACCCGGACAACGACTGGCTTGTCCGCTACAGCCTCTGACTCCGTCACGCCCCGGCCTTCGACGGACGGGGCAGCGCGCCCTGCGCCCCGTCAGGGGTGACCAGCCCCACCACGCTCCCGTCCCGCATCCAGCCCGGGCCACACCCCGCCGTCTGAGACACTGGACGGACCATGCCTGCACCTGGAGAACAGGCAGGATTGGGTGGAGAAAACAGCCCCTGTACAGCACCTTTCCCGCCGACAGGGGCTGTCGTGTTTGATGCCGGGCCGTGTGTGGGCCGTCTCGGGCTAGTGGATGTGCCGACGCTGGACCATGCGCTCATAGACGACGAGGAACGGGGCGACGTAGCCTGACGCCTCCGCAGGCGTCGCTCGCCCGGCTATCACCAGCGCAACCCCTGCCATCAGAGCGCTGATGTATGTCATGCCACCCACCCAAGCAGGTATGCCGACTTGGCTTTCAGGTCGGTCTGCTCTCATAATGGAGGGTCCTCGATTCCGTAGCGAATCCGGACGTGGCCACCCGTCTGTTGGGAAGCTCGCGGGTGGCCCTGCCCTTTGTGGATGTGACGGTCTGTCACTCTCAATATCCTTGCCGAGGCATCCCCGATTCGCAACTTTCGTTTCCATGATCAAATGTGGCGCGCGCCTTATAATTGATTGGCGGCATATCATATTTGCCTTCTGTTGCGTATCTGATCAGGCCTCTTTGCCATTGATTCCTTGATCACAGATTTCCGACTTGTTCGCTCAGGGCGGAATCCACGGCAAGCCGAGCGCGCTCTCGGCTGTTCGGCATCAAGTGCGCGTACACGCGCAAGGTCAAGGCCGGGTCGGCGTGTCCGAGGTATTCACTGACTGCCCTGATGCTTTCCCCCGCGTCTAGAAGCACGGAGGCGTAGAAGTGACGCAGGGCGTGCATGCCGTGCTCTCTAGCGGAGCTATAGGGCTCCCCAGCCGCTGGCACTGGGATCAGGGCGGCAGACGCGATCGCCCTCTTCCACTCCTGCGTGTTGAAGTTGCTCCGCCACACGATGCCGCCAGACCGGTTGGTGAAGTACAACCGCTTGGTGACCAGGGGGCCGTCCGGCTTCTTCCACGGCAGTGTGACGGCTACTGGCTTGCACACTTTCAGATGGGCTCGGAGTGCGTCTGCAACGGAGGCCGGTAGTGGCACGTCTCGTTCCTTGTTGCACTTTGGCGGCGCGAAGACCGCCGTACCCCGAATGAGCTTCACCTGTCGCAGCACGTGAACTAGGCCGCTGGCGAAGTCGATCGCATCGTCTTCTGCCAGACCGATGACTTCGCCTTGCCGGAGCCCGCAGCCGCCGGCCATGTCCACCATGGCGCGGTACCTGTCGGGGAGGGCGGCCCGCACTGCCAGCACCTGCGCCGGCGTCCAGGGCACGACTCGCGTGGGGTCAACGGCCGGTGGCCGGACCGAACCCGCGTTGCACGGGTTGCGGCTCAGGTAACCGTCATCGACAGCCGCGGAGAGGACGGCGCGCACGTTGGCGTAGATGGTTCGGGCGTACCCGCCCTCGATCGGCGAGTCCTCCAACGCCCGCACGAGTTCCTGGATGTGGGAGGGCTTGAACGAGTCGAGCGGGCGCGATCCGATGCGAGGGAAGACGTGCAACCGCAGCCGCGTCTCGACGGCCACTTGCGTCGTGGGGTCCGTCGTCTGGGCGTTCAGCCAGCGCTCTCCGAACTGACGGAACGTCGTGCGCGCGACCCTCGGATCGACGTACGTACCGGCAGACATGTCGGTCGCGGTCTGTCGCAACCACTGGTCGGCGAGGCGGCGCTGCCGATCGGGGAAGCTCTTGGACTTTTCGGTACCGTCTGGGCCTACGTAGCGGGCTCGGTAACGCATGCCGGTGCCATGGCGGTCGGTCTTCGTCTTGACGGGCTTGTCATCGGGGCCGGGTTCGGTCTTGTACCAGCGGTCTTGGATGTGACCTGCCATGGAGCGGTTTCCCTTCGGCGTGCGGGCATGAGGAGGGCCGGGGACGACGGGGGCGTCCCCGGCCGGGTGGTGTGGGGCCGGTTATGCGGCGTCGGCGGCCATCCGGTTGGTGATCCAGTTGTGGACGGCGGTGGGGTCGTAGCGCAGGTGCTTGCCGACGCGGAATCCAGGCGGGCCGGAGCGCTTCTTGCGCCAGGCGTAGACGGTCTCCAGAGGAACATCGAACAGGGTGGCGATGTCGTCGGGGGTGAGGTAACGGGTGGGGAGCGCGGTCATGAGCCCTCCTTGGCGCGGAATGCCGGTGGTTCGATGCGCGAAGGGGAGGGCACCGGTCGGCACCCTCCCCTTCCCAGCTATCCGCTACATCCGCTACATCCGCTACATCGCAGGTCGGGGCCCTGTTTTGTGTAGCGGATTGGTGGGATGTAGCGGATAGGTTCCGCTACGCGGTGCGTGCGCCGGGTGCGGCTGTAGCGGTTGCGTCGGTGATGTAGCGGATGTCGGGCAGCTCTTCCGCTACATCTGCACCGCCTGTGACCTGCGGTGTAGCGGATGTAGCGGATGTAGCGGACTTCTGGGGGTCCGGGGGGCAGTAGCGCATCCAGGCGTCGGCGAGGTCGGCGGCGTAGTAGCCCTTGGGGACTCCGGAGGAGGTGCGGATGGGGCGGGGGCGGATCGGCTCGATGGTGCTGGTCATGTACTCGCCGAGCATCTTGGCCAGGCTGCGGGCGGTCAGAGGGCGGCCGTCCATGTCGGCCCAGGGTGCGTCGTCCATGGCGAGAAGGACTTCGAGGATCGCGGCGGTGGGCATCCGGTCGGCGCCGCGGAAGACGGTGTCGCGCAGGTCGGTGAGGAGTTGGACGCCGAGGGATGCCTTGTCGCCTTCCTTGGCCGAGGTCACCAGTTCCAGGCAGGCGGCGCGGGCCCGCTCGGGCCAGTCGCCTCCGGCCGCTTCGGCGACGGCCAGGAGCGGTTCCCACACGTCGGCCGGCCGGTCCGAGATGCCTTCGGGCAATTGCGGCCAGGCGTCGGTCACTTGCTCGCGGACCTGGTCGGCCCACGTGGCGAGGCGTTTGCGCAGGGCGTGGCCCTGCTTCTCGTTGGTGCGCTGGCGGTAGGGCTCGACCTTCTCGTTGGGGGCGCGCTTGCGCATGCGGATGATGACGGAGCGGGTCAGGATCGTGTCGGGCAGGGAGCCGAGGCCGGCCATGGCGACGGCGCAGAAGGAGGGGAAGGGGACCGCGGTCTGGTTGGAGCCGTCGCCGACGCAGCGCAGGGAGCTGGCGCCGCGGCGGTAGCCGGAGTTGAGGAAGCCGCGCAGTTCCTCGTTGCCGCCCGCTTTGGGGCCGAAGATCGTGTCGATCTCGTCGAAGAGGATGGTGGGCTTGCCCTCGGGGCTGTCCACGACGCGGAAGAGGGCGTTGGCGGAGGCGTTGACCGTCATCAGCCCGTTGGGTACCAGCGTCTCCACGATCTCCAGGGCACGGCTCTTGCCGGATCCGGGCTCGGGTGAGAGGAAGGCCAGCCGGGCGGTGCCGTCGAACGCGTCGATCAGGTGGGCGTGGGCGTCCCACAGTGCGACGGCGACGTAGGCGGCCTCGCGGGGGAAGACGTTGAACCTGCGGTGGAACGCCTCCACCTCCTCCAGGAGGGCGGCGCCGTCAATGGGTGATGGGGTGGTCATGCGGCGGGTCGCCCTTCGGTGGTGGGGTGGGTGAGGGGGCAGGTGTTGCGGTGGTGGGCGTGGAGGGTCTGCAGGCGCATGACGTTGGTGCGGCCGGCGGCGGTGCGGTGCCAGCCGCAGCGGCACCACGACTCGGCGGTCGGCGTGCCGCCGCGGCGGTCCGGGCAGGTGACCCGCAGCCAGGAGACGACGACCTGCCGGACCGGGCCCGGCGGGGTGGGCGGGCGCGGGTCAGGGCGAAGGGATGAAAGGACGCCCTGACGGGCGACGACCTTCGGCCCGCCATCGGTGGTCGGGACGGAAGGTTCGGTGGCGGTACGCAGGCCGTTGGGGCCCTCGGGTTGGCCTTCCAACAGGGGGCGGCGACGGGTGTTCATGCCGTCTCCCGGGCGCGGGCGGTGCGGATGGAGCTGTCCAGAGCGCTGCGGATGGTGGCGCGGCACTCGGCAGCGGTGAGTCCCCGCGCCTCCCCCGCCGCTTGGAAAGCGTCCTCGACCTCGTGACGGGGGATGTCGCCCCACGCGACAAAGCGCCCCACCTTGAAGGCGCACCGGTTGAGGGTGTTGTTGCCCTGCTTGGCCGGTGCCGCGCAGACAGCGGCGCACTCCTGGTCCAGCGCGGCCCGCGCGGCACGACTGCCGCTCACCGACGGGAGCCTGAGGGGCCCGGTGGGCCGTGTGGGAGCCGGTTGGAGCAGCCGGAGCAGCCAGGTGGGCAGCGGGGCGACGGGGGCGTCGCGGGCGATGCTGTACCAGCCGCCCGGAGTCGTGCTGCCGGGGGCGACGACGTAGCCGCCCCCGGCGCGGGTGTCGACCAGCGGAGCGAGGGTGCCCGCAGTGTTGCCGAGCCGGGCGCCGGGCGGGGCGGCGAAGTACAGGTGCCATCCGCCGCTCGCGGTCCGCACGGTGTAGGTGCGGGGGACGGTCTGCCCGGCGCGCTCGCAGAGCGCACGGAAGTTCGCCGCGCCGGAAGGCGCGACCTTTCCGCCTTTGGGCAGGTCGAGGTCGATGACGACCAGCCGGGACGGGCCGGTGGCGATCCCGGTGTTGTAGCAGGCGCCTCGCTGCCACCAGGCTTCGAGGGTGAGCGGGTCGTCGGTGGCGCGGGTCTCCCACTTGGCGTGGCCGGCGGTGCACGGGCCGGTGCGGGGGCAGGCGGCGTCGCCGTGCAAGGCGGGTCGCTTGCCGCCTCGCTGGAGGGGGAAGACGTGCCAGCCGCGGCAGGCGGCGTCCAGGGCGGCCCGGTAGTAGGGGTTCGGTTCGCCGTCGCCGAGGGGGCCGACGAGTGGGACTGCATGGGTCATGCTGGTGGTCTCCAGTTCTGTGGTCAGTGCTGGATGGGCCGGGACGACCGCGGTTCTTTGGCGAGATGCGGCGGTCGTCCCGGGCGGGGTCAGGCGTTGGGGTGCTCGGCGCAGTTGCACTGGTGGGTCAGCCAGCCGCAGTTCGGGCAGCGTCCGGCGGCGACAAGTGCGGCTCGGGTCTCGGGGTCGTCGGCGTCCGAGGCCGGGCTGGTGGACGCCGGGGGCGGGAGGATGCCGGCGGCCACGGCCGCGCGGATCCAGTCGCGCGCTTCCCGGATCAGTGCGTTGGGGTTGTCCTTGCCGAGCATCAGCCAGTCGGATTTGCTGCCGCCGGCTTGGAGGCGCCACCTGGCTTCGGCGAGCTGGCGGACGCGGGGATCGGTGTAGTGGACGCGGGCGGCAGCAGCGGTGTCGAGGTGGGTCATCGGGTGCCGTCCTCGGTTTCCCAGGCCTTGACGGCGGCCTCCGCTTCGGTGGCGTGGGGCCAGTCGTGGTCGTGGTGCCAGGGCACGGCGCGGCCGGCGAGCAGTTCGCGGACGGCGGTGACCACATGGGCGGGGTCGGCGAACAGGCCGACGCCCGTGTGGTCCGGGTAGTCGTTGCTGCCGTCCGGCTGCACTGCGGTGCTCTGCCAACCTCCGGCGGAGTGTTCCCAGATCAGGAGCATGCCGTCCGGGAGTTCGTCGTCGTTGACGGCGTCGTGGTCGCTATTCCAGCGCAAGACGGCGTCGAGCATCCGCTCGCATCCGTCGCCGCGCGGGTCGCTCTCGGCGTCGGAGGTCCAGGAGTCGTCGGGTTCGAGGCCCACGTTGGTCAGTGCGTCGATGACGGCGTTGATGTAGGGGTCGTGCGGCAGGTCGGGCTTGTACAAGGTGGGGTTCCTCCGGGTCACAGGTGGTTGGTGATGCCGTGGTTGCCGCGTCCGCGGACGGTCTGGGTGCCGATGCTGGTGGTCTTGGTGGTGTGGAAGACGGAGAGCGTGGCGCCGGTGCGGGAGCGGACCTTGGCGGTGAAGACCCCGGCGACGACGAAGCCGACGAGGATGGCGGACCACTTCAGGCAGGTGATGGCGTCGGGCAGGACGGGGTGGACGGAGCGGAGTGCGGCGGCGGCGATCCACAGGGCCCCGCTCCCGGCGAGGGCGGTGATGGAGCCGAGGACGACGAGCTGTCCGACGATCGGCGGCAAGGTCGTACTCGCGCGTTCCGGTTCCCCGGCCGGCGGCGTTGCGTCGGGCGCCTGGGGGGTGGCGGGTTGGCCGGTGGGGACAGCGATGAGGCGGCCGTCCGGGTCGAGGGCAGCGACGTAGCCGGGCGGCATCATCAGGGAGCCGATCGCGTCGGGGCGGGTGGTGTCGTGGTCGGTGGTCATGCGGGCCTCCGGCATGAGTTCGGGCGGCCCCCGGGGTGGGGCCGCCCGTGTGGGTGGTGACGGTGTGTGGCGGTAGTGCCTAGTGGCTACCGCCTACTGCCTACTGGAAAATGCCACCGTGGGGGCCCTGTACGGCCGCTGGAGGGGCGTTCTACCGCCTAGTGGCAAGTTGGCGGTAGGCAGTAGGCGGTAGCGGTGTGTGGCCGTTCAGGCGTGGTCGGGGTGGACGTAGACGGAGTGGGGTCCGTTGTCGCGGTAGACCAGTTCGCCGCGGTCGGCGGCCGTCTTGAGGGCCTTGCGGACGGCTTCGCGGCTGCGGCTGACGAGGTCGGCCACGGCGGAGGGCTTCATGCCGGCCGCTCCCGCCGCGCGGATGGCGGCGATCGCGTCCGGCAGCCACTCGGGCCCGCCCTCCGCTTCCCTGCCGCCCAGCGCGGACAGATTCAGTCCGGGTGTCCCGTCGCGGGGGGCGGCGGTGGGTTCGGTGGTGGTGCCGAACTCGGCGTCGATCTGCTCCATGAAGCGCTGGGTGAGCCGGTCGGCCTCGGACTCGTCCGTGTGCTCGGGTCGCAGGGCGGACAGGTTCAGCCCGCCCGTGGCGGGCGCGACCGTGGCGGGTCCGGCGGTGTCGGGCTGGGTGGTGGTGTCGCGCATCCAGGCGGTGCGGGCGGGGTCCCACCGGTTGGCGTAGGCGGGCCCGGCGGCTTTGGCGGAGATGGGGTCGAGGGTGGGGTGGCGGTCGGAGGTGGCGGCCACGATGTCGCTGATCTGGTTGGGCAGGATCCGCCAGGTCTTGAACAGCGCGGCCGGGGACTCGGGGGTGGCCATGAACCCGGCGCCCTTGTAGGGGGCTTGGGTGACCTTCAGGCCGCGGCTGCCGGGGAACATCTTGTTCAGGTCCATGCCCTCGGTCTCGCCGCCGGTCAGCGCGACCCGCACCTTGCCCTCGCGGCGGATCATCAGGTTGCCCAGCACCGATCCAGTCGCGCCCAGCGCGGTGAGGACGGTGCGGATGCCCATCGAGCGCAGCAGGCGGATGACCTCCAGGATCCGTTCCGCCAGCTTCCGGATGGCCTTGTCGTTGCTGACCAGGATCTCCGCGCCCTCGTCGATGACCAGGATGATCTGCGGGATCTGCGCGGAGATCGGCAACTGGTCGGTGTTCCGCTTGGACAGCAGGTCCTGGTAGGCCATCTTGCGGTGCTTGCCGACCCGCAGCGCGGTGTCCAGCATGAGCATGGCTTCGTCGTAGGTGCTGGCCAGCCAGTCCACGCCGGGCCGCAGTCCCTTGACGGGCTGTCCGTCGGTGTCGAAGGCGGGGCGGGTCCAGGGCAGGCCGGCGGATCCGGCGTTGAGGTCGATCACCCAGGTCAGGATGTCGGTCGCGCGGGCCAGGCCGGCGAGGATGACGTGGACCATGTTGGTCTTGCCCGACCCGGTCGGACCCACCACCAGCGCGCACTGCTCGCGCAGATACGCGCAGATCTCCTCCGCGTTGGTGCGGTAGCCCCACGGGATCCCCGTCATGACCGACAGCGGGCCGTAGCCGGTGGGGTAAGGCACCTCATCGATCAGCACGTTGGTGGTGGTCACGTCGATCAGCACGCGGCCCTGGTGGACACCGGGGCCGGCGGCGGCAGTGCAGCCGTGCGGCAGCCGGGCGTCGGCGGACAGCCGGGCCGACTCCTTCGCGATCTGCTCGTAGGTGGCGCCGCCGGCGGGGAGTTCGGCGTCGAGGGTGAAGCCGGTGCCGGTCGGCCACATCTCGACCGCCAGCACCCGCAGCGTGATCCCGCACACCCGCCGCACCCGATCGACCCATTCGGCGGCGATCGTGCGCCGCTCGGCGGACAGGTCGGCGGCCACCTGCCGCTGGGCGGCGGCGAGGGCTTCCTCCTCGCGGGCCTCCTCGTGCAGGTGGGTGGAGTGGGTGGTGGCGGCGATGCCGACGCCGAGGGTGGCCAGCGAGCCGAGCGCGGCCCAGGTCAGCGGGCCGCTGGTGATGGCCCAGGTGGTCCACCCGGCGCCGAGCAGCCAGGTAGCGGCCCGGGTGCCGATGGTCCGGCCGGCCAGGCGCTGGCGCAGGCCGGCGGCGGTGTGGCCGAGGGCTCCGGCCGTGCCGACGGCCAGGGCCCAGCCGGGCGGCATGTGGGTGACGGCGCCGAGGGTGGCGGCGGCGAACGTGCCGGTAGTGGCGGACAGGGCGCCGGTCACGGGTCCGTGACCGGCCGCCCAGTCCAGCACCGGCCCCTTGCGCGCCTTGCGCGCGCTGCTGGTGGCGGTGTGGGTGCTCATGATCAGACGTTCCAGCCCTTCTCGGCCTCCGACCCGTTGCGCGGGTCCTCGCGCCGGGCGATGTCCTGCTCGTGGGCCTGCCGGAACAGCGGGCCCATGTCCTCCGCGACCGCCACCGCCGACATCAGCGCGCCGAAGATGTCGTTGAAGCCGTCGGCGACCTGCTTCTCCAGCGGGAACTCCGCGTCCGAGCGCTCGGCGAGGATCCGCATGGTGTCGGCCACCGACGTCAGCGCGGCCGGCAGGCCCTCGACCATCGCCAGGATCTCCATGCAGCCGTCCGGCTCGTAGGATCCGGCCGCCGACTCCATCTCAGCCGCGGCCTCTTCAAAACGGAACCCAGACACCTGGGCAACCTCCTTCATCGTTGTGTGGGTGGGGACCAGGCCGGCGGGACGCTCGGCCGTGTCTCCGATCGCATCGGTGCTGTTCTCAGTGCTGGCCGCGGCGTCGGCGGCGGCTTCCTGCTCCGCCGACTCCCGGCGGATCACCTCATCCCGCTCCGCCCGCTGCTCGGCGGCCGTAAGGGTGAGGCGCTGGTAGAGGCGGCGGCCCGGGTACATCAGCCCCGGCACGCCCAACTTGCGGCCCAGCGGCGTACTGGCCAGACCGACCAGGCCCAGCAAGCCGCCCAGCACCGCGGCCAGTAGCCGACGCCGCTGGAACCGGCCGGCCGAACGCCGCAGCGCCTTGCGGGCGGCCCGGCGGATCGGCGCCTTGCGTACCCCCGCCCGCTTGGCCTGCAGCGCAGCCGCCCGCCGCGTATCGCGAGCGGCACGCGTCTGCTGGGCGAGCGCGTCACGGCCGCGGGCCGCCTTGTTCAGCCCGGCGGCCGTCGTCCGCGCCGCCCGCCCCCGACCCGCAGCACGCGCGGTCCGCGCACCTGCCTTGTCCTGACGCCGCGCGTCGGCCAGACCGCGCCGCGCGCCCGTCGTGTGAGCACGCCGCGCGGCCCGGGTGGGAGCCTGCTCCCGCAGGGCCGCACGCGCGGTACGTATCCGGCCCAACCGACCCGCGCCCGCGGCCTGCTTACGCCCGGCCGCCGAACGGGTTCCGACCGATCCCGTCCCGGCGCGGCCGGCGGACGGGGCGCGGCCCTTCGTCAGGCTCACCCGGCCCGCGGCGCCGGATCCGGTCCGTGCGCCGCTGGTCTTGAGCGCGCCCTTGCCCCGGGCGCGGGCGGCTTCGCGGGCGGCCTTCCTCGCGCTGCGGCCTCCGGCGGCGCGGCGGGTGGCGGCCACGCCCAAGACCACGGCACCCGTGGCGGCGACGGCCGCGACGAGCGGGCCACCGGCCAGCGCGGCGGCTGAGACCATGCCGACCGTCGCGTTCGCACCGGTCACCACCAGCGGCACCACCGGGATACCGCCCGGCGTGTGCGTGGTCTCCCGGCCCGCCGACACTGGACTCGGCGAAGCGGTGGGTGGCGATTCGCTGTCGGTAGCCGCCTGTGCGGCTACCGGTTCTGTGCTGATCTGCGTCATGCTGAGTCCTCCATCAGCGGATTGGGATGGGACCGGCGCGGCCCGCGAGCTGCCAGGCCATCGGGCCGTGCCGGGTCATGTGGTGTCAGAGCTGGTTCGGCTCCAGGGCGAAGAATCAGCGGGTGATGACGGGCTGATCGATGTCCCGGTGCTGCACGCAGGCCGGGAAGCCGATGGTCTCCAGGCGTTCGGCGAGCAACTGCGCGACGGCGGGGGCGCTTTTCCGGACTAAGGGCGGCCGGACCTGCGTTCGATGCGTGAAGGGCGAGTGCGCGATCATCTGGACCGTGACCTCTACGACTCCATCCGAGCCCTTTGCCGCTGAGAACAACCGGATCAAGGTGTGGTTCCGGTTCGTGCCGCGTGAAGGCTGGCTTCCCTATGACACGGAGGGACTGTGGGCAACGCGGCTGAGCGCCGATACCGCCCGGGTGGAGAACATCCCCTTCTTGCAGAACGGGGTGGCCGAGGGCGAGATCGTGCGGTTCGTGACGGATGCAGACGGTCTCCATTGGTCGAAGGAACGGGTGGAGGCGTCGGGCAACTGCACCGTCCGGGTCCTGCCGGTTCCGTCCGGCCCACTGGGACGAAGCGCTCGCGCTGTGCACGAGCGGCTGTCGCCGTTCGGCCTGGGCGGTGAGGTCTTCAGCGAGGAGTTTCCGTTGGTCGCCTTCACCGTGCCAGCCGATGCAGATCTTGGTGGGATTAAGGCACTGCTCGCACGCGGCGAGGAGGACGGGTGGTGGCACTTCGAGGTCGGCTGCGTCACCGACGCATGGCGCGACGCATAGTCCGGCAACCAGCACCTGCTTCACCGCGGCGACTTCAGCACGCGGGGGAGGTGGACGTGGAGGTGCTCGACTTCGACCTCACGGCCGTGTTCGCGAAGTGCTCGGGCAAGAATTTCGGTGAGGCCGCTGGCCCTGTGACGTCCTCCTGCGCAGCCGATGGCGATGCGTCGGCGCAGGCCGTGCACATGCCGAGCGAGGTGGAGATGGTGTAGCCCGCGTCCCGCCCGCAGTGGGGGCAGGTGCGGCGGGCGGTGTTCGCCGCGGCCAGCGCAGCCTGCTTCGCGGCCGTCATGGGCCGGACGGGCAGGGCGAGGTCGAGGCGGTAGAGGTAGGCCACCCGCACCCGCTGGCGGTAGCGGCGCGAGCGCCACATCACCTGCGCGGCCACCGGCTGCCCACCCGGCCGCAACCCGACCGCGCGCAACTGCCGCCGGGTCGCGTAGCCGTCCGGCGCGAGCCGGAACGGGAACGTCGGGATCCCGAACCGGGCCCCGTCGGGATCATGGAACTGGGGGCGGCTCACGACCGGTTCCCGGCGGGCACCAGGGCCAGCGACTGCCCAGCGGCGGCCGGCAGCTCCGGCGCGTTCGCGGGGGAAGCGGACAGTACGGCACGGCGGCCCTGGACCCATCCGGTCGACCAGCCGGTCAACTCGGCGATCTCCCGCACCGTGCAGCCCTCGGCCAGAAACTCGGCCGCCGCGCACAGCGCCTCGTCCTCCGGCAACCTGCCGAATTCCTCCAGCAGCGCCGCCCAGCGGGCCCGCCGTTCACGGCGTTCACGCTCGGCCTGCCCGCGTTCACGCTCCTGCCGTTCGGCTTCCTCACGCGCGGCCCGCTCACGCTCCCGCTCGTCCTTCTCCCGGGCCTCGCGAGCCTGGCGTTCACGGCGTTCACGCTCGGCTTGCGCGCGTTCATCAGCCTCCCGGCGCTCGCGCCGCTCGGCTTCCTCACGCTCCCGCTCCCGCTCGGCCCGCTGGAACTCCATACGGGCCTCGTGGTCGCGGGCTGCGGCTTTGTCCGCCGCGACCGCTTCACGCTCCTCCCGCGCCAGCCGCTCAGCGCTTTCACGCGCCTCCCGCTCCTTGCGTTCAGCAGCATCGCGTTCGGCTTGGCGTTCGGCGCGCTGGCGCTGCTCACGGGCGTCGCGCTCAGCCTGGTCGTGAACACGGCGTTCACGCTGTTCACGCTCGATACGATCCAGCGCCGCGGCGATCGCCCGCCGGTAGGCGAGGGACGCCTCAGAGGTGACGATCAGCAGCGCCGGAGCGACCACGTGAACGCTGACACCCACCAGGTCACCGGACAGCGCGGAACTGCCGATGTTCAGCACCAGGGTGAACACTCCGGTCAGCCAGCGCAGGATCACCGGCCACGGACCACCCCGGCCACCGAGGCGGGCAAGCGTCGAGTCCAGGCGGACCACGATCACCACGGCGGAGTCCACGACCAGCGGCAGGATCGGAGCCGTCCAGCCCCACCCGGCCGGCGAGTGCGCCTTCATCAACGGGGTGACCGTCAGCACGCTGAACAGCACTGCGCCGAAGGTGATCGCCCACGTGCCCGCCGACAACACCCGCTCCGCCGACCGGATCGCCTGCGGGGACATCGACATGGTCATCGGCGGCGCCTCCCGTTCTGCGGCTTGAAGCAGTAGGCGAGCGTCGCGGACACCGCCGCGGCCGTGACGTTGCCCGCGGCGAGCGACACCAGCGTCAGCAGGGTGAACCCCCAGTAGCCCAGCGGGCTGCGCCAGCGTGAGCGGCGCCGCTTGAGGACCAAGCGGGTCATCGGCCCTCACCCCGCAGGGCGGCCACGACAGGCCCGGCGAGCCGGTTGACCGCGGTAGCCACGGCGGCCACGGAGCGCTTGGCGTCCGTCACCAGCCCCGGGCCGTCCGTGTGCCGGGGGAGGGGCAGGTTCCAGGAGTCGTCCACGGGCAGGCGGACGACGGTGGTGGTCAGCAGCGCGGGCCGGGCCCAAACAGGCTCGGTCCACCAGCGGTAGCGGTCCCCGCCCTCCCAATCGCGCTCGATGCGCCAGTCGCTCCAACCGGTCGGGACCGCGGTGCGGCCCGCGAGCAGCGCGGTGCGCGGCAGCCGCAGCTGCACGTCGAACATCAGCCCCGCCTCACCATCCTCGGACCAGGCCGGAGTGATGGCGTGGATGTCGGAGCGCAGGTGGACATAGCCGGGCGCCATCACCGGCGAACCGGCGATGCGCCACACCGCAGCGGCGAACTCGGTGGCGGCCAGCGGCTCGTCGCAGTCCCGCAGGTCGGCGGCACGCTGGCGCAGGTAGACACCGAAGCGGGAGCGGCCGTCCGAGGCGCGGTCACGGTCATAGGCGTCATCCACCACGGCGAGGGTGGTGGGGGTCCAGGTGATGCTCACGCAGCCACCCCCAGGCCCAGCGGACGACGCGGCCGGCGCACGGCCGGCACGGTCGGGGTGGGGGCGAGGCGGAGCAGGTCGGGCATGGTGGTGCCGATCGTCTCGACGGCCAGCCGGGTCGTGCGGTCCACCAGGCTGGGGTCGTCGGCGAGGATGTCGCGGGCCGCGTCCAGGCGGGCCGCGCGCTCCTCCGGCGTCTCGTCCTCCTCGCCCAGCCACAACTCCAGCGGGGTGCCCAGGGCGAGTTCGAGGAACTCGGCGGTGGTGTGGGCCTCGTACGGGCCGATGAAGTCCTTCATGATGCGTTCTCCAGTCGCGCGGCAGGGGCCGGACACCACCTGGTGTCCGGCCCCTGCGATCGGTTGCGGTCAGGCCGTGCGGCCGGTGGTGTGAGGGTGGTTGCGCGGGTGCCGGACCGGCAGTTCCTCGCGCTCGTCCCGCTCGTGCTGGGTGTCCTCTTCGGCACCGCTGCCGACCGCCCGGCACAAGCCGGAGTTGTCCAGCGGGTGCAGCAGGGTGCGCGTCATCGGCGACCACCCTCGTTCCGGATCCGGTCGGCCTCGGCGCGGGCGGCCCGCGCCGCCTCGGCGGCCTGGCGGGCCTGCTCCATGTGGTGCTGGGTGGCGGGCTCTCCCGCGAGCGGGTCGGGCTCGGTCATACTCGTGGCCACAGGTAACTCCCTAGTCGGATGCCTGTGGCGGCGCCCCGGGGGCTACCGGGGCGCCGCACCTGTTTTGGCTGTTCGGTTCGAGCAGCCACGGCCCCGCCCCGCCGTACCTTGCAGGTAGGCGGGTCAGGACCGTGCGTGCTCGACGCACTCGGCAACGCCAGGCGGCTATCCCGCCTGAGCGGCGTCACGTCTGACGCGGTGGGCCGCTCGCGTGCCGGTCCGGCACGCGGCGCCCGAACGTTTTCGGCGGCCCACGGTGGGCCTCCTTCCGTTCGAAGTTGTGGTGGCGCTCTCGCGCCCAGCTCCGGTGGGGCTGCCAGGGATCACGGGCCTGGTCCGGTGCTTCCTCGCTGCTCAACACCAGCAGGGCGGCGGGCCCGCCCCGGTCGGGGCGTGCTGCCTGGCTATGGCTGCCGCCGACGAACCTCACCCGGTCGTCACGGGGGCGATCTGTCTCATCTCGCCACATGCATTCGGGCCCGAACCGCTGGTCTCCCAGCCCGCTGGTCACCTGCTGCCAGCCCGCCGACGAACCTGCCCACTGCCCCCCACGGAAGGATCCGCAAGGAGACGTAGAGGAGGCCGGCAGATGCTCTAGAGCTCCTGCTCGCCTCGTGCTTCAGTGGCGACTCACATCGAACGGGCCAGGTCACAGCCCTTGCCCCTCGCTGCCAAGCGCTAGGGGGAGAACGACGAATCGAGTGGTTCGCCCCCCGTTCGGGACCCTCGGTCCCGTCCTAGAGCGCCTTCCTCGACCCCGCCGCTTCGCGTAGGCCCCGCATGATCACTATTCAGATCTCAAGCCAACAGGCGCTTCCTTCAGGCCCGTGTCATGGGGCCCTCCGGGCGTGTTCGAGCAGGCCAAACAAGGCCCCTCGTGGTGTGTAGGCCTCCGATCCGTCGGAGGCGCTGCCCACGATGAATAGACTGGACCGGTGGACCGGTCCAGTCAAGCTCCGATTATCCGGGGTTGGCGAGGTTGAAGGCGTCATTGCAGGTCGGACGCCCTATTGCGGCATCAAAAAAGCTGGACCGGCGGACCGGTCCAGCTTCTCTTTGAGTCATGGGGACTACATCGGGTAGCTCTCTATCCGCTCCCAGAGTGTCCCCGGTGTGACGCCCTCCTCGCAGACCAGGGCGCGCCCGTCCTTGTCGTGTGCAATGTGAAGCACCACGGAGACCGCGGCCGGCGTCTGCACTCGGAGGTGGATCGCCTCTGCGTCTGTAGCCAATCGGACCGTGGCCGTGTCGGTTCCCTCTACTGGGACGCGACCGGTCTGGCGCTGCACGTACTTCGTAGTGCCCTCGGTGATCGGGGCATTCTGTTCGAGTCGCGGAGCCTGATCGGCCACCTCGGGCGGGAACCACGCCTCGACGTAACTGTGCGGAGTGCCGTCCGGAAGTTGCATGAGGCGCACGCGTCGGAGTGCCTTCGTGCCCTCCGGCAGGCTGAGGGCGGCCGCCACGTGCGCCGGGGGCGCGACTCGCTCAGGCTCGCCGACTCGGGTGAAGGGCATGCCAGCGATCCGCGGTGCCCCTGCCTTGCGGCCGCCGGCCGAGCGCCCGATGGCGGTCTCGGTAACGATGAAGCCCGCGCCCTGCTTGGCCTCGACCACGCCATCTCCGCGCAGCACGTCCATTGCCTTGACCACCGTTGCACGCGAGACTCGCCATTGCTCGGCAAGGTCGCGCCCTGAAGGCAGCACGGCGCCGGGCGGGAACTCGCCTGCGGCGATGCGGGTACGCAGTGAATCCGCGATCTCCTCGTACTTGAGCAGTGCCATGGGCTCCTCGTTCGAATTGTCGAGGGACTGGACTGGTCCACCGGTACAAAGGATACTGCCCTCATGTCGCAACCAGCACTCTCACCCCACATCGCGAACTTCTATGCAGAGGTTTTTGACGAAGCCGACCGACTATTCGTCTCGGCTGACGGGCGGCTTGAGTTCCTTCGGACTCAGGAACTCCTTCGGCGGTATCTGCCCCCCGCTCCGGCCCGCGTCCTTGATGTCGGGGGCGGAACCGGTGTTCACGCGCGCTGGCTGGTCGAGGATGGCTACCGCGTCGACTTGATCGATCCGGTGGCTCGTCATGTCGAGCGGGCAGCGGAGGTTTGCACCGCGTCGATCGGCGATGCTCGAAAGCTCGATGTCGAGGACGCTGCCTACGACGTCGTGCAACTGCTGGGTCCCCTATATCACCTCCCGGAGCGCGATGACCGCTTGCAGGCGTTGGCGGAAGCGGCGAGGGCAGTCCGTCCTGGAGGGCTTGTAGCGGCCGCGGCAATCAACCGCTACTCCTCTCTCTTCGAGCACACCGCGTACGCGCACCTGCACACGGAACGTCTCCAAAGCTCCATCGCAAAGATCCTTGCCACGTCTGTACATGACGGGCGAGGTGGCTTCACCCTGTCCTACTTCCACCGCGCGGAAGAACTCGTCGCTGAACTCGCCGAGGCAGGGCTGAGCGACGTCGAGGTCTTCGGCGTCGAGGGCCCGACCTGGTCTCTGCTCAAGGCCGTGGAAATTAGCTCGGGGGCGGCACCGGACGACGCGCTGTTCCAGTCCGCGCTGACGGCTGCGCGGCTATCAGAGTCCTACCCGGAGCTGCTGTCGGCCAGCTCACACCTGCTTGCAGTGGGCCGTGCGCCGGCCTGATCCCGGGCCGTCTGTGGGCCGCGCGATGAGGGCCGGGGGTGACCAACAACGACCAATGACGGCCGCCCCCGGCTACTGCTGACAAGGCCCACCTCCCGCCGTCTGAGACACTGGACGGACCATGCCTGCACCTGGAGAACTCACCTTTGTCACGCCGCGCGGGGCCAAGAAGCCGCCGCGCCATCTTGCCGATCTCTCGCCGGCCGAGCGGCGGGAGGCGGTGGCCGGGCTCGGAGAGAAGCCGTTCCGGGCCAAGCAGCTCTCGCAGCACTACTTCGCCCGGTACACCGACGATCCGGCGGCGTGGAGCGACATCCCGGCGGCGGCCCGCGAGCGGCTCGCGCAGGAGTTGCTGCCGGAGCTGATGTCCGTGGTGCGGCATGTGGCGTGCGACGCGGACACGACGCGCAAGACGCTGTGGCGGCTGTTCGACGGCACACTGGTGGAGTCCGTGCTGATGCGCTACCCGGACCGGGTGACGATGTGCATCAGCTCACAGGCCGGGTGCGGGATGAACTGCCCGTTCTGCGCCACGGGGCAGGCCGGGCTCACCCGGAACCTGTCGACCGCGGAGATCGTGCACCAGATCGTGGCGGGCATGCGGTCGCTGCGCGACGGGGAGGTGCCGGGCGGCCCCGCGCGGCTGTCGAACATCGTCTTCATGGGCATGGGCGAGCCGCTGGCCAACTACAACCGCGTCGTCGGTGCGATCCGGCGGCTCACCGACCCGGAGCCGGACGGGCTCGGGCTCTCGCAGCGCGGGATCACCGTCTCCACCGTCGGGCTGGTCCCGGCGATGCTGCGGTTCGCCGACGAGGGCTTCAAGTGCCGCCTCGCGGTCTCGCTGCACGCGCCCGACGACGAGCTGCGCGACACGCTCGTGCCGGTCAACACCCGCTGGAAGGTCCGCGAGGTGCTGGACGCGGCGTGGCACTACGCGGACGTCTCGGGGCGCCGGATCTCCATCGAGTACGCGCTGATCAAGGACATCAACGACCAGGCGTGGCGCGCCGACCTGCTCGGCAGGATGCTGCGCGGCCGCCGGGTCCACGTCAATCTCATCCCGCTCAACCCGACTCCCGGCTCCAAGTGGACCGCCTCGCGGCCGCAGGACGAGCGCGCCTTCGTCGCCGCCCTGGAGTCGCACGGAGTCCCGGTCACCGTCCGCGACACCCGGGGACAGGAGATCGACGGGGCCTGCGGGCAGCTCGCCGCTTCCGAGCGTTGATCCGCGCTGATATCGTCGTCAGAAATTCCGACAGGGGAGCGCACCAGCGCTGAGAGTGCGGAGTCGTCACCGCGAACGGGGCGGCGGGCCGCAGACCCTTGAACCTGATCCGGGTCATGCCGGCGAAGGGAGTTCGGCCATGCCGATCAACGCAGCCGATTCCGCGATGAGTTCCGACGACGATCCCGGTGCCGCTCCGGCCGTACGGGGCGCGTACCGCTGGCGCACCGTGGACATCGTGGTCGCCGCCGTCATCGGCGCGGCCTTCGGCGTCATCTTCTGGGCCTGGAACTCGCTGTGGGACGGCGTGGCCAGCGCCATCCCACTGCCCGGCCGGGCTGTCATCTACGGCGTCTGGCTGGTTCCGGCGATCCTCGGCCCTCTGGTCATCCGCAAGCCCGGTGCCGGCATCTTCTGCGAACTCGTCGCCGCTTCCGTCGCCACCCTGTTCGGCTCTCCCTGGGGCCTGGTGACGCTGCTGTACGGGGTGCTGCAGGGTATGGCGGGCGAGTTCGGCTTCGCGTTCACCGGCTACCGCGTCTGGCGCTGGCCGACCGCTGTCGCGGGCGGGGCGCTGGCCGGAGCGGCCGCGGCCCTGCTGGACAACGCCCTGTACTACGCGGCCGACTCGACCGGCTGGCAGATCGCGTACACCGCGATCGTGGTGGCCAGTTCCGCCCTGGTCGCCGGGCTCGGCAGTATCGCGCTGACCAAGTCCCTCGCCCAGACCGGCGCTTTGGACCCGTTCCCGTCCGGGCGCGAGCGGGCAGCGGTCTGAGCGCCGTCCGCGACCGCGGAGCCACGCGCCCGTGAGCACCGTCAGCCTGCGCGGATTCGGCCACCGGCACGCCGGGCGCCGCAAGTGGGCCGTGCGCGGCGTCGACCTGGAGATCGGGCACAGCGAACGCGTCGCCCTGCTCGGCCCGTCCGGCGCCGGCAAGTCCACCCTGCTCGCCGCGCTCGCCGGACTGCTGCCACCGGAGTCCGGCAGCCGGGAGGGCACCGTCGAGGTCGACGGGCGCGACCCGCGGGAGACGCGCGAACAGGTAGGCATCGTCTTCCAGGACCCGCAGTCCCAACTCGTCATGGAACGGGCCGGGGACGACGTCGCGTTCGGCCTGGAGAACCGCGGCACCCCGCCGGACGCCATCGGCCCCATGGTCGAAGCGGCCCTCGCCCGGGTCGGATTTCGCTACGGAACGGGGCGCTCCACCTCGGCGCTGTCCGGCGGCGAACAGCAGCGCCTCGCGCTCGCCGGGGCTCTCGTCACCCGGCCGGGGCTGCTCCTGCTCGACGAGCCCACCGCCAACCTCGATCCTGCCGGCGCCCGACTGGTCCGCGACGTGCTCGCCGCGATCGACGACACCACACAGATCGTCGTCGAGCACCGGATCGCCGAACTTGTCGGCCAACTCGACCGCGTCGTCGTCCTGGAACCCGGCGGCGGCATCCGTGCGGACGGGGCACCGGAGCGGGTCTTCGCGGAGCATGGTGACCGGCTCGCCGCCGAGGGGGTCTGGGTGCCGGGCCACCCGCTGCCCGCGCATCCGGCCGCCCATGCCCCCGGCGAGGAACTGCTACGGGCCGAACGCCTGGGCAGGAAACCGGTGTTCACCGGCCTGGAAGCCACCGTGCGGGCCGCCGAGGCGCTGGCGGTGCGCGGACCCAACGGGGCGGGCAAGTCCACCCTCGCGCTCCTCCTCGGCGGACTGCTCGCCCCCACCGACGGCCGTGTCATCGCCACCAGCGCCCTGGCCGGTCCGGATGCCGCCCGCCCGCCGCACCGTTGGCGGCCCCGTGCCCTCGCCGGCCGCATCGGCTCCGTCTTCCAGAACCCCGAGCACCAGTTCGTGACCGCCAGGGTCCGCGACGAACTCGCCCTCGGCGCCGCCGATGCGGCCCGCGCGGAGGAACTCCTCGTCCGGCTGCGGCTCGACGCCCTCGCCGAGGCCAACCCGCACACCCTGTCCGGCGGTGAGCAGCGCCGGCTGTCCGTCGCCACCGCCCTGGCCGCCGCGCCGCGCCTGCTCATCCTCGACGAGCCCACCTTCGGCCAGGACCGCCGTACCTGGACCGAACTGGTGGCGCTGCTGGCCTCGTTGCGGGACGCCGGACACGGCATCGTCGCGGTCACCCATGACGAGGACTTCCACACCGCACTGGATGCCCGTGAACTGCTCTTGAGCGGAAGGGAACTGGTGGAGGCGTGCTGAACCCCGCCGCCCCGTTCGCCGATCCGGCCGCGCCGCTCGCCCGGCGCAATCCGGTCGCCAAGCTCGCCGCCGCCGCGGTGCTCGCCCTGGCGCTCGTCGTCAGTCTCGACCCGGTCGGTCCGGCGGTCGCCCTCGCGGTGGAGTTGGCCGTCGTGCCGCTGTTCGGGATCCGCTACGGGCCGTTGGCCCGCCGCGCCTGGCCGTTGCTGATCAGCGTGCTCGGCGCGGTGACGACGGTGTTCCTGTTCGCCGCCGACCGGCAGCATGTCCTCACCTCCGCGTCGGCGCTGGCGCTGCGGTTGCTGGCCGTCGCGCTGCCGGGTGTCGTCGTCTTCGCCACCACCGACCCGACGGACCTGGCCGACGCGCTGGTCCAGAACGCAGGTGTCTCGCCCCGTTTCGCCATCGGCACGCTCGCCGCCTGGCGGCTGGTGCCGCTGCTGGGTGAGGAGTGGCGGCTGATCGGATACGCCCGCCGGGCGCGCGGGGTCGATCCCGGTCGCAATCCGGTCGCCCGGCTGCGGTTGCTCGCCTCGGCGTCGTTCACGCTGCTGGTCGGCGCGATCCGCCGCGGCACGCGGCTCGCCACCGCCATGGACGCCCGCGGTTTCGACTCGGGACTGCCCCGTACCACCGCCCGTGTGCAGCGCTTCCGGGCCGCCGACGCCGCGCTGGTGGCCGGTGCCGCGTTGGTCGCCGCCGTCGCGGTCGGAGCGAGCGTGTGGACGGGCTCGTTCCACCCGCTCTTCCATTGACGGGATTCGGCGCCGGGCCGTTTCCGCACCGAACCGCCGGGCCCCGTCCGGCCCCGTTTCGCCTGTTAGTCCGTTGTCGGCGCGAGCGCGCCGGGGTCACCGCCCCGTTCCTACCGGGGCCCGCCCCGTTCCGCCGGCCCCGTTTCGCCCGCACCGTCCGGCCCGTCCCGCCCCGTTTCGCCGCTTGTCCGCTGCCGGCGTGAGCGCCGCGCCACCGCCCCGTTCCTACCGGGGCCGCCCAGTGCCGCCCGCCCCGTCCTGCCGACCACACCCCCACCGGCAAAGCGACCGCCGGCAAGGCGACCGCCGCTACCCCCGCAGCGGCACCGCGAGCCAGCACATGGCCAGGGTGAACGGGGCGAAGACCGCGAGCAGGACGGCGGCGCGCAGGAGTGCGCCGGAGCGCAGCAGGACGGGGGAGGCTCCGAGGACGGCGAGCAGGGCCCCGCCCTCGGAGCGGACATGCCGGGAGTGCGCCACGCCGCAGACCAGTGCGAGCAGCGGGCACCCGAGCACGATCACCGCCGCGAGCAGGGTGAGCGGACCCGGCGCACGCGCACCGGCGTCCCGCAGGACGAACGCGGACACCCCGGCGCACGCCACGGCGGACAGCGCGCCCAGCGGCCGTCCGACCCGGCCGGCGTCCGCCTGGAGAGTGCGGCCGGCCAGCAGCCGCAACGCCCCCGGGCGGCAACTGGAGACGACCTGCCCGATCAGGTGGGTGAGCCCCGGACCGACGAGGGCCGGGCCCGCCATGACGAGCCCCCAGCCGAGCAGCGTGATCGGTGCGATCCGGCCGAGACCGCCCGGCAGCGGCACCGCCCCGTGGACCGGGTGGGCCGGGCCGTGGATGTAGAGCGAGACCGCCAGACCGCAGACGATGGAGGCGAGCCCGAGAGCGGTGCCGGCGATCGGCCGTGTGCGCCCGGTCCGGGTCGGCCACAGGGCGGCCGCGCAGGCTCCGGCGCACACCAGCGGGACCAGGGCGAGCAACGTGACCACCGCACCGGTCGGCAGGTGCGCGGCGTGACGGGCCGCGTGGTGCGGGACGAGGGCGAAGACGCAGAAGGCCGCAGCCTCGGCCGGCACGAGGAGACAGGCGGCCTCCCCGGCGGCGAGCAGTGGCAGCCGCACGGAGCGGAAACCGAGCGTGGCGAAGGCGGGCTCCGTGGTGGAGCGGGCCCGGGTGCCGACCACGTGGACCGCGAGCAGCGCGACGGCCGCCAGCGGCACCGCGCACCAGGCCAGTCTCGCGAGCGCGATCGGCGGGTGCCCGGCCCGGGCGGAGCGTCCCACGGCGTCCGACAGGGCGGCCAGCAGCAGGTAGCCGGTGCCGGACCCGGCCGCGGCGAGGGCCAGTCGCAGCAGCAGCGCGGTCGGTTCGGCGCGCAGCGCCAGCCGCAGACCGAGCCAGCCCGGCAGCAGCCCGTCGGGGGGCGGGGCGGTTCCGGCGTCGTCGGACAACGGGGCCGGCGCGATGCCGGCGGCAGCGGCGGGGTCCAAGGTGTCCAAGGGGCCCACCGGGGACACGGGGCCCGGCCCGGCGGCCTGTCCGGCCGGCGGCTCCCCGGCGTCCACGACCTCCACGGAGCGGCCTAGCACGTGACGCCCTCCGGCCAGGCGGTGGTCGGCAGGGTGGCGGAGTGCGCGCCGTCGACGAGGGCGACGGCGCGGTCGGCGAAGGCGGCGACCTCGGGGTCGTGGGTGGCCAGGAGCATCGTGATCCGATGGGAGCGGGCGGCGTTGGTGAGGGTGCGCAGCACCTGCGTGCGGTCCGCGCGGTGCAGCGTGGCGGTCGGCTCGTCGGCGAAGAGCACTTCGGGGGAGGTGACCAACGCACGGGCGATGGCGACGCGTTGGCGCTCCGACTGCAGGAGGTCGGCGGGGCGGGTGCGGGCGCTGCTTCCCAGGTCGAGGCGTTCCAGCCATTCCTGTGCGGCCCTGCGCGCGGTGCGGTGCGGTGCGCCGGCCAGCAGGAGGGGGAGGGCGGCGTTCTCCCGGGCGGTCAGCTCGGGTATGAGTTGCGGGGTCGGGCCGATCCACCCGAAGCGTCCACGGCGCAGCCGGTCGCGGGCGGCGGGGCCGAGGGTGTGCACCGGCGAACTGTTGAACCACACCTCGCCCTGATCGGGTGTCAGTTGGCCGGACAGGCACTTGAGAAGGGTGGTCTTGCCCGCCGCGCGCGGGCCGACGATGCCGAGGATCTCGCCCTCGCGCACGCTGACCGAGACCCCGAGCAGCGCGGGGGAGCCCTGGTAGGCGTGGTGGAGCGCGCGCCCCCACAGCACGTCGTTGTCCGGCGGGCCCTGCATTCCGACTTACCTCCACCGCGTGAGAACTTCCCGGAAACGCGAGAATCCCCCTCGTACCGTCGAAACGAGTACGCGGGGGATTCGTCACGCTACCGCAGGTCGTTACAGCTTCGTCCACGCTTCGGTGAGGACGCCGCGGACGATCTGCTCGATCTCGTCGAAAGTGGACGTGTCGGAGATCAGCGGGGGCGACAGCTGGATGACCGGATCGCCGCGGTCGTCGGCGCGGCAGTAGAGGCCGTTCTCGAACAGCTCCTTGGAGACGAAGCCGTACAGCAGGCGCTCGCACTCCTCGTCGGTGAAGGACTCCTTGGTGGCCTTGTCCTTGACCAGTTCGATGCCGTAGAAGAAGCCGTTGCCGCGCACATCGCCGACGATCGGCAGGTCGTGGAGCTTCTTGAGGGTGTCGAGGAAGCGGCTCTCGTTGTCCAGGACGTGCTGGTTGAGGCCCTCGCGCTCGAACAGGTCGAGGTTGGCCAGCGCGACGGCGGCGGAGACCGGGTGGCCGCCGAAGGTGTAGCCGTGCAGGAAGACGTTGCCGTCGCTGGTAGAACGGCTCGGCGATGCGGTCGGAGATCGACCGCGGCGCCGATCGGCGAGTAGCCGGAGGTCATGCCCTTGGCGCAGGTGATGATGTCGGGCACGTAGCCGAACTTGTCGCAGGCGAAGTAGGTGCCGAGGCGGCCGAAGGCGCAGATCACCTCGTCGGAGACGAGCAGCACGTCGTACGTGTCGCAGATCTCGCGGACCCGCTGGAAGTAGCCGGGCGGCGGCGGGAAGCAGCCGCCGGCGTTCTGCACCGGCTCCAGGAAGACCGCGGCGACGGTCTCCGGGCCCTCGAAGAGGATCTCCTGCTCGATCTGGTCGGCGGCCCAGCGGCCGAACGCCTCGGGGTCGTCGCCGTGGATCGGGGCGCGGTAGATGTTGGTGTTGGGCACCTTGTGGGCGCCGGGCACCAGCGGCTCGAAGGGTGCCTTGAGCGCCGGCAGGCCGGTGATCGACAGCGCGCCCTGCGGCGTGCCGTGGTAGGCGACGGCGCGGGAGATCACCTTGTACTTGCCGTGGTTGCCGGTGAGCTTGTGGTACTGCTTGGCCAGCTTCCAGGCGGTCTCGACGGCCTCGCCGCCGCCGGTGGTGAAGAAGACCTTGTTGAGGTCGCCCGGGGCCAGGCCGGCCAGCCGCTCGGCCAGCTCGATCGCCTTGGGGTGGGCGTAGGACCACACCGGGAAGAACGCGAGCTCGGCGGCCTGCTTGGCGGCCACCTCGGCCAGTTCCTGGCGTCCGTGTCCGGCCTGGACGACGAACAGCCCGGCCAGCCCGTCGAGGTACTTCTTGCCGTTGGCGTCGTAGATGTAGGTGCCCTCGCCGCGGACGATCGTCGGCACGGGGGCGTTCTCGTACGAGGACATGCGGGTGAAGTGCATCCACAGGTGGTCGTACGCAGTCTTCGATAGGTCCGCGCTCATGGCTATCTGGTTCCCCAGGTGTAGGTCTGCTTCCGGAGCTTGAGGTAGACGAAGCTCTCGGTGGACCGCACGCCGGGCAGCGCGCGGATCCGCTTGCTGATCATCTCCAGGAGGTGGTCGTCGTCCTCGCAGACTATTTCGATCAGCAGATCGAACGAGCCCGCGGTCACCACGACGTACTCCACCTCGTCCATGTCGGCCAGCGCGTCGGCGACCGGTTGCACGTCGCCTTCGACGGTGATGCCGACCATCGCCTGCCGGCGGAAGCCGACGGTGAGCGGATCGGTGACCGCGACGATCTGCATCACGCCCTGGTCGAGCAGCTTCTGCACCCGCTGCCGGACGGCGGCCTCGGACAGTCCGACCGCCTTGCCGATGGCCGCGTACGGGCGCCGTCCGTCCTCCTGCAACTGCTCGATGATCGCCTTGGAGACCGGGTCGATCGTCGAGGCGCCGCTGGTGCGGTCTCTTGGTTCGGGGGTACGAGTGGCCACAGGCACACTCTGCACGAGGTCTCGTTGCTTCCGCAACCCCAATGCGATGAAATCCGTTGCAGACACCGCAGTAAAGTACCGATTCCATTGTTCTGGGCGGCCGGGTATGTCGAATACGGTCGTCCAACGACTAGGCTGGAGCTGTCTCACCACGTGGACGAGCCAGTAGTGGGCGCCCCAGTACCGGTACCCAGGAACAGGAGAAGGCAGTGAGCGAGCTCCGTACTCTGCGCAACTACATCGACGGAGAGTTCCGCGACGCCGCCGACGGACGGACCACCGACGTCGTCAACCCGGCCACCGGCGAGGCGTACGCGACCGCCCCGTTGTCCGGACAGGCCGACGTCGACGCGGCCATGGCCGCCGCTGCCGCCGCCTTCCCGGCCTGGCGGGACGCCGTCCCCGCGGAGCGGCAGAAGGCGCTGCTGAAGGTCGCCGACGCCCTCGAGGCCCGTGCCGAGGAGCTGATCGCGGCCGAGAGCGAGAACACCGGCAAGCCGGTCGGTCTGACGCGGAGCGAGGAGATCCCGCCGATGATCGACCAGATCCGCTTCTTCGCCGGCGCCGCCCGCATGCTGGAGGGCAAGGCCGGCGGCGAGTACATGGAGGGGCTGACCTCCTTCGTGCGCCGTGAGCCGGTCGGCGTCTGCGCGCAGGTCGCACCGTGGAACTACCCGATGATGATGGCGGTGTGGAAGTTCGCCCCGGCCCTCGCCGCCGGCAACACCGTCGTCCTCAAGCCGTCCGACACCACGCCCGCCTCCACGGTGCTGATGGCCGAGATCATGGGCGAGATCCTGCCCCGGGGCGTCTTCAACGTCATCTGCGGCGACCGCGACACCGGCCGCCTCATGGTCGAGCACCGCACCCCGGCGATGGCCTCCGTCACCGGCTCCGTGCGGGCCGGCATGCAGGTCGCCGAGAGCGCGTCGAAGGACCTCAAGCGCGTCCACCTGGAACTCGGCGGCAAGGCCCCGGTCGTGGTCTTCGAGGACGTCGACATCCCCAAGGCCGTCGAGGGCATCTCGGTGGCCGGCTTCTTCAACGCCGGCCAGGACTGCACCGCCGCCACCCGCGTCCTGGTGCACGCCGCCATCCACGACGAGTTCGTCGCCGCCCTCACCAAGGCCGCCGCCGACACCAAGACCGGCATGCCGGACGACGAGGACGTGCTCTACGGGCCGCTGAACAACCCCAACCAGCTCAAGCAGGTGGCCGGCTTCATCGAGCGGCTGCCGGCCCACGCCAAGGTGGAGACCGGCGGGCACCAGGTCGGCGAACGGGGCTACTTCTACGCCCCCACCGTCGTGTCCGGGCTCCGGCAGGACGACGAGATCATCCAGCGCGAGGTGTTCGGCCCCGTCATCACCGTGCAGTCCTTCTCCGACGAGGAGCAGGCCGTCGGCTGGGCCAACGACGTGGAGTACGCGCTGGCCTCGTCGGTGTGGACCAAGGACCACGCCCGCGCCATGCGGATGTCCAAGCGGCTGGACTTCGGCTGCGTGTGGATCAACACCCACATCCCGCTGGTCGCCGAGATGCCGCACGGCGGCTTCAAGCACTCCGGCTACGGCAAGGACCTGTCCGCCTACGGCTTCGAGGACTACACCCGCGTCAAGCACGTCATGACGTCCCTGGACTGACCCGCGGTGCGGTACGACGGGGCCCCGGACACCTCGCGTGTCCGGGGCCCCGTCCCGTGTCCGCCCTCAGCCGGCCCGGTGCGCCCAGGCGGCGGTGTAGGCGTCGATCTCGGCGGTGAGCCGCCGCTTGCCCGCCGCGTCGAGGAAGGACGCCTCCACGGCGTTCCTGGCCAGCCCCGCGACCCCCGCGGCGTCCAGGTCCAGCAGCCGGGCGGCGATGGCGTACTCGTTGTTCAGGTCGGTGCCGAACATCGGCGGGTCGTCGCTGTTGACGGTGATCAGCGCCCCGGCCGCCGCCATCAGCCTGATCGGGTGCTCCTCCAGGGTGGCGACCGCGCGGGTGGCGATGTTGGAGGTCGGGCAGACCTCCAGCGCGATGCGGTGCTCCGCCAGGTGGGCCAGGAGCGCCGGGTCCTGCGGGGCGCTGGTGCCGTGGCCGATGCGTTCGGCGCCCAGGTCGCGCAGCGCGTCCCAGATCGTGCCGGGGCCGGTGGTCTCGCCGGCGTGCGGGACGCTGTGCAGACCGGCGGCGCGAGCCCGGTCGAAGTAGGGCTTGAACTGCGGACGGGGCACGCCTATCTCGGGCCCGCCCAGGCCGAACGAGACCAGTCCCTCGGGCGCCTGCTCCAGCGCGATGTCCGCGGTGACCTCGGCCGACTCCAGGCCCGCCTCGCCGGGGATGTCGAAGCACCAGCGCAGCACGGTGCCGAACTCGGACTCCGCCGCCTTGCGCGCGTCCTCGATCGCCTCGGTGAACGCCTGCGCCGGGATGCCGCGCCGCACCGAGCTGAACGGGGTCACGGTCAGCTCGGCGTACCGGATGTTCTGCCGCGCCATGTCCCGCGCGACCTCGAAGGTCAGCAGCCGCACGTCCTCCGCGTCGCGGACCAGGTCGACCACGCTGAGGTAGACGTCGATGAAGTGCGCGAAGTCGCGGAAGGTGAAGTACTCCGCCAGCGCCTCCGGGTCGGCGGGGACGGCCGAGTCGCCGTGCCGTGCGGCGAGTTCGGCGACGATGCGCGGTGACGCCGAGCCGACGTGGTGGACGTGCAGCTCCGCCTTGGGCAGTCCGGCGATGAAGGCGTCGAGCCCCTGTTGGCCGACGGGGCCGACGGGGCCGACGGGGCCGTCCGGAGCGGGGCGTGCGGTCATGCGGTCCTCCTGCGGGGTGATGGGGCCGGCCCATCATCGCACCCGCCCCGTGCGGGCCCCGAGACGCACAGCGGGTCCGGGCCGCCATCGACCCGAACCCGCCTCTGTGCGGTGGTGCGCTTGTGACCCGTCGCTCAGGCCGACATCAGCTGACGTTCAGCCCGGTGTCGTCGAGGACGAAGTCGGTGGCCAGCGAGGAGTCCTCGGAGCCGGTGAACTTGATGGTCACCGTCTGCCCGGCGAAGGACGAGAGGTTGATCGTCTTCTGGGCGTAGCCGTTGTTGTGGTTGAGGTTGGAGTAGGTCGCCTCGGTGGTCGAGCCGACCGTCACCTTCAGCGTGTCGTACGCCGTGGTGGTGGTCGTCTCCTGGGTGTCGACGTGCAGCCAGAAGGTGAGGCTCGCGGTGCAGCCGGCCGGGATGGTCACCGACTGCGACAGGGTGTCGGTGTGGGTGGTGCCGTAGCCGTCCAGCCACGCGTCCCAGTTACCGGAGTGCGAGGGCTCGTCGGTGGTGTCGTCGTTGATGACACCGCTGGAGGCCGTCCACGGGGCGGCACTGCCGGTCTCGAAGCCGGGGTTGCCCAGCAGCTGGCCGGGGGTGCAGCCGCCACCACCCGAGGAGGTGATGGTCCAGGTGAAGGAGGTCGAACCAGTGGCGTTGGTGGAGTCCTTCGCGGTCACCGTCACGTTGTAGGTGCCGGTGGCGGTCGGGGTGCCGCTGATCAGGCCGCTGGAGGAGATCGACAGGCCGGTGGGCAGGCCGGTCGCGGTGTAGGTCAGGGTCTGGCCGCTGGCCGAGTCCGAACCGCTCATCTGCAGCGAGACGGCGGTGTTGACCTGGGTCGACTGGCTACCCGGGTTGTTGACCGTCACGGTGTTGCCGCCGGTGCCGCCGCCGTTGGTGAACGCGGCGGTGCCGTTCGGGGTGCCGAGGCCGGTCGGGCCGTCGTAGCCGGCGCCCGCGGTGCACAGGTAGGACGGGCTGCAGGAGCCGTTGCTGCCCGATGGTCACGTCGTTGAGCGACGAGGTGTGCGAGTACGGGTAGGAAGCCGGGATGGTGCCGGCCGCCGGGGTGCCCGCGAGCGCGTAGACCGACGCGATGATCGGCGACGAGGCGCTGGTGCCGCCGTAGACGTTCCAGCCGCCCTCACCGTTGTACGAGTCGTAGACGGCCACGCCGGTGGCGGGGTCGGCGACCGCGGAGACGTCGGCGATGGTGCGCTTGGAGCAGCCGGTGTCCTTCTGCCAGGACGGCTTGGCGTCGTAGGCGGAGCAGCCGGAGCCGGTGCCCTCGGAGCTGCTGGTGCTCCAGACCGTCTCGTTCCAGCCGCGGGAGTTGGACGCGGTGCTCAGGCTGGTGCCGCCGACGGCGGTGACGTACTGGGAGGCAGCCGGGTACTCGGCACCGTAGGCCTCGTCACCAGAGGAAGCGGTGACGGCGACGCCGGGGTGGTCGTAGTACTGGGTGTCCTCGCTGACCTGCGAGGAGTCCTCCGAGCCGCCGTAGCTGTTGGAGACGTACTTGGCACCCATGGAGACGGCCGTGTTGACCGCGGTGCCCAGGTCGGCGTCGGCGGGCTGGCTGGCCTCGACGAGCAGGATGTGGCAGTTCGGGCAGATCGCCGAGACCATGTCGAAGTCGAGCGACTCCTCACCGGTCCAGTCGTCCGACGACGGGGCCGGAGAGGGGAGCGGGCTGGTCTGGCCGTTCTCGTTGACCTTCTGGAAGCAGCCGTTGGACGTGGTGCAGGCCGGAAGCCCGAACTGGCTGCGGTAGGTCGAGAGGTCGCTGGCCGCGTTGGGGTCGTCGTAGGCGTCCACCAGCGCGACGGTCTGGCCGGTGCCGTTGGAGGAGGCGGCCGATGCCAGGTTGTAGGCCGACTGGAGCTGGCTGGGGCCGTAGCCGGACACCGTGGCGTCCGGGGTGATGCCCATGTGGTGGACGATGTCCGTGCGGGCCTCGGCCAGGCAGGACATGTGCCCCGGCGTGAGGTTCTGCGGGCAGATGTCCTTGACGTGAACCGAGGAGCCGGACGGCTGCGCGGTGAGAGCCGACGAGGGGGTGGCGGCCAGCAGGCCCCCGACCACCAGGGCGCCGGCCCCGATCAACGCGGTGGCGGCAGTGCGTGTCCACCGCGTTCCGGGTCTGCCAGATCTCTTCTTCGAACGCATGAGAAAAGCCCTCCATGGGGAGATGCGCAGCCTGGATGGTCTGCGCATGACAAATCGACCTCTGTGAGGCCAGTGGAGAGTGCGGGTGCTGTGGAGCGTTTCGCGGTCATGCACGATGCGCGTAGATGTGTGACGACCCGGTCGTACGGACTACCTCGCGCTGTACGGGAACGCGATTCGTACGGGTGCGCACGAGGCGTGGATCCGATAGGACAGGTGGGACATCTGGTGCAATTCCGCTAGTTGCCACCCCGAACAGTGGTGGCTACTGGCGACGAAAGTAGCGAAGTCGCCAACGGGTGACAACCAGGAACGTGCAAATCCTCTCTCCGACTTCACGGCTGGGCCGTATACGGTGTGCTGCCATGGAACCGGAGGACCAGTCCGTCGGTCAGCTCGTGGCACTCGGGCTGGCCCGATACGAAGCGCGCGTCTACCTCGCGCTGATCAGGCGCGAGTCCTACACGGCGGCCGAGGCCGCACGTGAGGCGGACGTGCCCCGTCAGCGCATCTACGACGTGCTGGACGCCCTCGTGCGCCGCAGGCTGGCGGTGGCGCACCCGGGGCGGGTGGCGACCTTCTCGGCCACCGATCCCGAACTCGCCCTGACCAGGCTGATGTCGGAGCAGCGTGAGGCGCTGGAGCGGATGGAGCGGGTCTCGACCGGGCTGGTGGCCTCGCTGCTGCCGGTGTGGTCCGAGGGCCGCTCGCAGTCCGATCCGCTGGACTACATCGAGGTGCTGCGCGACCCCAAGGCGATAGCGGAGCGCTTCGCCGACATCCAGGACCACGTCTGCCACGAACTGCTCAGTTTCAACAAGCCGCCGTTCGTCACCCCGACCGAGAACACCGAGGGCATCAAGGCGGTCCGCCGGCTGTGCCGGGCGCAGGGGGCGTCCCGCGCGATCTACACCTACGACGTGCTGGACGACCCGGCCGTCACCGAGAACGTCGAGCAGTTCGGCCGGGCCGGGGAGCAGGCCAGGTTCACCGAGGACCTGCCGCTGAAGTTCGTCATCGCCGACGCCTCCCTGGTGCTGTGCGACATGCCGGATCCGGTGGCCGGCACCGGTGCGACCACCGCGCTGTTCATCGAGCACCCGGCGCTGGCGGGCTGCCTGCGGCTGGCCTTCCAGGCCGTGTGGCAGCAGGCAGCCACCCTGCAGGCGATGCGCGAGGCACGGGCCGCCCTGGAGTGACCCCCGCCCCGTTCACTCCCCGACCGCCCGCCCCCTGACCGCCTCCAGGGCCAGCAGCGCGACGTGCAGCGACAGGCACGACTCCACCTGGTCCAGATCGGTGCCCAGCACGCGTTCCACCCGGTGCAGCCGGTCGTAGAACGACGGGCGCGACAGGTGCGCGGCGTCGGCGGCGGCCGACTTGTTGCGGCCGCACGCGAGATAGACCGCCAGGATGCGCACCAGGTCGGTGTCGTTGTCCGCGTCGTAAGCCAGCAGCGGCCCCAACTCCCGCTCCACGTACGTCTGCAGGCGCGCGTCGTCGCGCAGCAGGTGCAGCAGGCCGCGCAGCCTGACGTCCGGGAGCCGGTAGTACGTGCCCGCCTTCGGGCTGTTGGTGTGCGACGCGGCGTCGGCGACCTGCGCGGCCTCCAGCAGAGTGCGCCGCGCGTCCCGCAGCGAGCCGACGGAGGAGCCCGCGGCCATCAGGAACGCGGGGCGCCCCGTCGGCCCCGTCCCGGCCGGCTGCGCGGCGGCGTCCGTCAGCCGGTCGAGCGCCGCCGCGAACCCCTCCAGCGCGGCGTGCTCCTCGTCCGCCGCGCCCAGCGAGACCAGCAGCCCGACCGCGCCGTCGTCCAGGGCCCCGATCAGAGCCGCCAGACCCCGTTCCCGGGCCGCCAGCGCCGCGGTCTCGGTGAAGTCCCGCAACCGGGCCTGCGCCTCCAGGGCGGCCGACAGCGCCCCGCCGCGGAGCCGGAGCATCACCCCGACCAGCCGCCGCCCCTCCAGCGGCACGCCGAGCGCCCGGGCCCGCAACGCCACGTCGGAGACGGTCAGCCCGTGGGTGAGGATCCCGGACAGCAGGGTGCGGTGGGTCTGGCGCTCCAGCGACTCGCGGTCCCTGGCCAGCAGGCGGTTGAGGGCCAGCGTGGCCGCCCCGCGCTCCAGCAGCACCGTCAGCCGCTGCGGCGGCGGCCCGGCGGGGGCGGCGACCACGATGAGCCGGCCCCAGTCCTGGCCCCGTGCGCCGACGGCGGTGGCCACCCAGCCGCTGCGTTCGTCGTGGCCGGTGCGCGCGGGCGGGTCGACGGCGCGGGAACGCCGCTCCCAGCCGTCCAGCAGGCCCGCGGGGTCCTGGCCCGCCGGGTCGAAGGCCAGCACCTGGTGGGAGAGGTTCTCCAGCACCACCGGGGCCCCCGCCAGCCGGGCCACCTCGCGCACCACCTCGGCCGGCTCGGCGCCCTCCACCGACAACTCGTTGAACGTCTGGTGCACCGACTCCGACGCCCGCAGCTCGGCCAACTGCGCGTTCACGACGTGCTCGTGGACCGCCGCGGTGACGGCGACGAACCGTACCTCGGTGCGCAGCGCGACCAGCGGCAGGCCGTGCCGTTCGGCGGCCCGGGCCAGCGCACGGGGCAGCTCGTCGGCGTACCGGCGCCCCAGCTCCACGACCAGCCCGGCCGCGCCCACCTCGGCGAGGTCGGCGATGTAGCGGGACAGCGACTCCTTGTCGGCGGGCAGCATCACACCGGTGCTGAGCACCAGTTCGCCGCCGTGCAGCATGCCGGCGATGTCGGCGAGCTCGCTGATGTGCACCCAGCGCACCGGATGGTCCAGCCCCGCGGCCCCGGCGACCACCCGGGGGTTGCCACGGCGCAGTACGTCCAGTTCGAGCACCTGGGCGACGGTGGGGAACATGCTGGCCGACCTTCGTCCGTACGGAAGAGCCTGCCGAAGTGTAAGGCCGGCGGCGCCCGGGTTGCCGGAGTGACTCCGGCGCCCCGGTGCTCCGGTGAATCAAAGGGGCTGAACCGACGACAGATCACAGATTTCGTCGCTTAACCAAAAGGAAACAACGGAATCCCTTGTTTGAGGGCGTTCCCTCTGCCAGGATCGGCGATCAATCCGGTCAGCGGCCACGCCGCGCCGCGTGGTGGACGATCCTCACCTCCGCGCGACGGGGCGAACCCGAGGAGAGCGCAATGCACCACACCGACCAGGGCCGCGACGCCGCGCTCGAGGTCGCGGACCGGCTGGGCGCGGGCGCCCAGTACATCGCGGGCCGGCCGGCCGCCGGCACCTCGGGACGTTCGCACTCCGTCGTCGATCCGGCCACCGGCGAAGCCGTCCACACCTTCGAGCTCGCCGGCCCCGAGGACGTGGACCGCGCGGTCGGGGCCGCCGCCCGCGCGCTGCCCCAGCTGGGCCGGCGCCACCCCCGCGGAGCGGTCGGACGCCCTGCACCGCTTCGCCGGCGTGCTGCGCGACCGGGCCGGCGACCTGGCGCTCGCCGAGTCGCTGCAGTGCGGCAAGCCGATCCGGCTCTCCACCGGGTTCGACGTGCCCGGCACCGTGGACAACACCGCGTTCTTCGCCGGCGCCGCGCGGCGGCTGCAGGGCCAGGCTGCGGCCGAGTACTCCGGCGACCACACCTCCTACGTGCGCCGCGAGCCGATCGGCGTCGTCGGGTCGATCGCGCCGTGGAACTACCCGTTGCAGATGGCCGCCTGGAAGGTGCTGCCGGCGGTCGCCGCGGGCAACACCATCGTGCTCAAGCCCGCCGAACCGACCCCGCTGACCTCGCTGATGTTCGCCGCCGCGGCGACCGAGGCCGGCCTCCCGGACGGCGTGGTCAACGTCGTCACCGGCACGCGGGCCGCGAGGCCGGCGAACACCTGGTCGGGCACCCTGACGTGGCCATGACCTCCTTCACCGGCTCCACCGCGGTCGGCAGGCGGGTCGCCGAGATCGCCACCCGGAGCGTCAAGCGCCTGCACCTGGAGCTCGGCGGCAAGGCGCCGTTCGTGGTCTTCGACGACGCCGACCTGGAGGCCGCCGCACACGGCGCGGTGGCCGGCTCGCTGATCAACACCGGCCAGGACTGCACCGCCGCCACCCGCGCGTACGTCCAACGCCCGCTGTACGACGCCTTCGTGGCCGCCGTCGCCGACCTGTTCGCCGGGGTGCGGCTCGGCGACCCGTTCGACGCCGACACCGACCTGGGGCCGCTGATCTCGGTCGCCCAGCGCGACCGGGTCGCCGGATTCGTCGAGCGCTGCCCGCTCCTACGCGACCGTCGTGACCGGGGGCCGGGCCCCCGGCGGCGAACTGGCACGCGGCGCGTACTACCAGCCGACCCTGGTGACCGGCGCACCGCAGGCCAGCGAGATGGTGCAGCGGCGAGATCTTCGGCCCCGTCCTGGTGGTCGCTCCCGTTCGACGGCGACGACGAGGGCCTGCGGCTGGCGAACGACACCCCCTACGGTCTGGCCGCCTCGGCCTGGACCACGCGACGTCTACCGGGCGGGGCGGGCCAGCCGGGAGATCCGGGCCGGCTGCGTCTGGGTCAACGACCACATCCCGATCATCAGCGAGATGCCGCACGGCGGCTACGGGGCCAGCGGTTTCGGCAAGGACATGTCCATGTACTCCTTCGAGGAGTACACCCAGGTCAAGCACGTGATGTACGACAACACGGCGGTGGCCCGCAAGGACTGGCACCGCACGATCTTCCGGGACAGGTGAAGCGTGTCGAACCCCAGCCCATCCGAGCTCGCGCGATACACCAACCGCACCCGGGCCCGCTCCACGGCGGCCCGGCTCAGCCGCAGGTCCCTGCTGCGCGGCTCGGCCGCCGCGGGGCTCACCGCGGCCGGCGCCGGGGCGCTGTCCGCCTGCGGCGTGCAGGGCCACATCGTGCCGCCCGGCGCCAAGGAGACGGGGCAGCCGGGCCCGGACCACTCGGCGACCGAGAAGAAGGTCGTCTTCGCCAACTGGCCCGCCTACATCGACGTCGACGACAAGAACCCGAACAAGCGCCCCACCCTCGACGCCTTCGAGAGGCAGACCGGCATCCAGGTCGAGTACCTCGAGGTGATCAACGACAACAACGACTGGTACACCAAGGTCGACCCGTCGCTGGTCAAGGGCATCGACACCGGCTACGACATCATGGTCGTCAGCGACTACATGGTCGCCAAGTACCGCACGTACGACTACATCCAGGAACTCGACCTGGCGAACATCCCCAACCACCGCCGGCTGCTTCCGCAGGTACTGCACGACCCCACCGACGCGGGGCGCCGCTTCACCGTCCCGTGGGCCTACGGGTACACCACCATCGCCTACAACTCCCAGCCTGGTGCCGCAGCCGATCACCTCGATCGCCGAGATCTTCACCCGGCCCGACCTGCACGGCAAGGTCTCGCTGTTCAGCGAGATGGAGGACACCGTCGCGCTGTCCATGCTCGCGCAGGGCCTCGACCCGCAGAAGTTCAGCGACGCGGACTTCAACAAGGCGCTGGAGTACGTGCGCCGGGCCAAGGGGACGGGGCAGATCCGCTCCTTCACCGGCAACGACTACCTCAGCGACTTCCAGCAGGGCAACACCGCGGTGACCATGGCCTACTCCGGCGACGTGGCGCAGCTCGGCAAGCCCAACCTGGTCACCGTCGACCTGCCCAAGGAGGGGATGCTCTCCTGGTCCGACAACTGCGTCATCCCCAACTTCGCCCGGCACAAGACCAACGCCGAGAAGCTCCTCAACTACTACCTGCAGCCCCAGGTGGCGGCCGAACTCGACGACTGGATCGACTACATCCCGGTGGTCCAGGGCGCGGTCCAGGCACTGAGGAAGCTCGACCCGCAGACCGCCGCGTCCCCGCTGATCGTGCCGACGGCGCGGATGCAGGCCAGGGCCCGCGGCTTCATGTCCCTCAGCATCGACCAGCTCAACGACTACACCGCCCGCTTCCAGCAGGTCACCGGCCAGTAGGCGCCCGAGGCGTCGCCCGAGGATGAGAGAAGAGTCCCGATGAGCTCCAACGATGTGCTCGGCCGCACGGAGGGCGGAGACCTCCGTCTGGCCGGACTGACCAAGCGCTACGGCGCGTTCACCGCCGTGGACGACATCAACCTCACGGTCCCGCAGGGATCCTTCTTCGCCCTGCTCGGCGCGTCCGGCTGCGGCAAGACCACCACGTTGCGCATGGTCTCCGGGCTGGAGGACCCGACCGCCGGCCACATATACCTCGGCGACCAGGACGTGACCGACCGCAAGCCCTACCGCCGCCCCGTCAACACGGTCTTCCAGAACTACGCGCTCTTCCCGCACCTCGACATCTTCGAGAACGTCGCCTTCGGCCTGCGCCGCCGCGGCATCAAGAACGTCCGGCAGCAGGTCGTCGACATGCTCGACCTCGTCGAACTCGGCCACCTCGCCAAGCGCCGGCCCGGCCAGCTGTCCGGCGGCCAGCAGCAGCGCATCGCGCTCGCCCGCGCCCTGATCAACCAGCCCCAGGTGCTGCTCCTCGACGAGCCGCTCGGCGCCCTCGACCTCAAGCTGCGCCGGCAGATGCAGATCGAGCTCAAGCGCATCCAGCTGGAGGTCGGCCTGACCTTCGTGCACGTCACGCACGACCAGGAGGAGGCCATGACGATGGCCGACACCATCGCCGTGATGAACGCCGGCCGCATCGAGCAGATGGGCTCGCCCGCCGAGCTCTACGAGAACCCGCGGACCACCTTCGTCGCCAACTTCCTCGGCCGCTCCAACCTGCTGCCCGGCACCGTGCAGAGCGTGAACGGCGACGTGGTGACCCTCACCGCCCACGGGCAGCGGCTCACCGTCGACGCCAAGCGCTGCCGCGCCACCTCGGGCCCCGTCATCCTCGGCGTGCGGCCGGAGAAGGTGCAGATCGCGCGCGAGGGCGAGGAGATCCCCGACGGCCGCAACAGCCTCACCGGCGGCACCGTGGTGGACACCTCCTTCATCGGCGTGTCCACCCAGTACCTGGTCGCGCTGGCGTCCGGCGAGGAGATATCGGTCTTCGAGCAGAACACCGGCCGTGAGATCCAGCGCCCCGGTACCGAGGTCACCGTCTACTGGGACCCCAGCCAGGGATTCGGCCTCGAAGGGGGCCAGGACATCGGGGCGGGCGCCCAGCCGGACGAGGAGAGCGCCGCGTGACCGCCGTCGTCCAGACCCCCGCCCCGGACAAGCCGGCCCCGCCCGCCCCGTCCGCGCGCCCCCGGCGCCGCAACTGGACACCGTGGGTCCTGCTGCTGCCGGGACTGCTGTGGCTGATCGTCTTCTTCCTGGTGCCGATCTTCACCTCGGTCTCCGCCTCCGTGCAGCAGGGCGACTTCGACGACGGCTTCAAGCTCACCTGGCACTGGGCCAACTACTCCGACGCGATCACCGGATACGGCGTGCAGTATCTGCACTCCGGGATCTACTCAGTGCTGAGCACCATCCTGTGCCTGCTGCTGGGCTATCCGGTCGCCTACTTCATCGCCTTCAAGGGCGGCCGGTTCAAGAGCCTGCTGATGGCGCTGGTCATCGTGCCGTCGTTCACCAGCTTCCTGATCCGCACCATCGCCTGGAAGACGATCCTCGCCGACAACGGGCCGGTCGTCGGCGCGCTGCGCGGCACGCACGTCCTGGGCGCCACCGCGGCGCTCGGCTGGACCGTCGGCGACCACGTACTGGCCAGCCCGGCCGCCGTGGTCTGCGGCATGGTCTACAACTTCCTGCCGTTCACCATCCTGCCGCTGTACACCTCGCTGGAGAAGATCGACCCGCGGCTGCACGAGGCGGGCCACGACCTGTACTGCGGCGCCTTCACCACCTGGCGGCGCATCACCCTGCCGCTGTCCATGCCGGGCGTCATCGGCGGCACCCTGCTGACGTTCATCCCCGCCGTCGGCGACTACATCAACGCCCAACTGCTCGGCAACCCCAACACCGGGGTGGTCGGCCAGAAGATCGAGGACCTGTTCCTCCGCGACACCCAGGGCTATCCGGTCGGCTCCGCGATCTCGGTCGTGCTGATGGTCGGCACGCTGGTCCTGGTGATGAGCTACATCCGCAAGGCCGGGACGGAGGACCTGATCTGATGACCGCTGTGACCGCCCCGTCCACCACGGGGCGCACCGTAGCCCGACCGCCCGCGGTGCGCCGCCGCTCCCCGCTGGCGTTCGCCGCCGACCACGTACTGCTGGTCGTCACGTTGGTGATCTTCGTGTTCATGCTGCTGCCGAACGCGATCATCCTGTGGATGTCGTTCAACAAGCCGGTCGGCAAGTTCGACTACGTCTGGCACCGTTTCTCGCTCGACGCTTGGAAGAACCCGTGCGCCAACGGCGAGATGTGCCACAGCATCGGCCTGTCCCTGCAGATCGGCGTGGTCGCCACCATCGTCGCCACGGTGCTCGGCACGATGATCGCGTTCGCCATGGTGCGCTACCGCTTCCGGGCCCGCTCCGGCGTCAACGCGCTGCTGTTCCTGCCGATGGCCGCCCCGGAGGTGGTCATGGGCGCCACGCTCGCGGCGCTGTTCTTCAACACCATCGGCCCCGGCGGCCTGGGCTTTTGGACGATCACCATCGCCCACGTCATGTTCTGCGTCAGCTACGTGGTGGTGACCGTCAAGTCCCGGCTGGCGGGCATGGATCCGACACTGGAGCGCGCCGCGCAGGACCTGTACGCCACCCCCGCCCAGACGTTCATGAAGGTGACGCTGCCGCTGGTCGCCCCCGGCATCGCCGCGGCGGCCCTGCTGGCCTTCGCGCTGTCGGTGGACGACTACATCATCACCGTCTTCACGGCAGGCAACCTGGAGACCTTCCCGATGTACATCTGGGGCTCCGTGCAGCGTGCCTACCCGGCCCAGATCGACGTCATCGGTTCACTGATGCTGATCTGCACGATGGCGATCATCGCCCTCTCGCAGATCCTCGGCCGGGCGCGGAGCGCCCGGCGCTGAGCCCCTACGGCCGCTCAGGACGGCCATGATCGAAAGGCAGTGATAATGGATGGATCCCGCCCGCGCTCTCGCTGACGCGACACCGCACCCCTTCTGGCTCGAAGACCCCGGCAGGCCGCCGGCGTCCACGGCGCTGGTCGGCGACGAATCCTGTGACCTGCTGGTGGTCGGCGGCGGCTACTCGGGCCTGTGGGCCGCCCTGATCGCCAAGGAGCGCGACCCGTCGCGCGACGTGGTCCTCGTCGAGGGCCGGCGGATCGGCTGGGCGGCCAGCGGGCGCAACGGCGGCTTCTGCGCCGCCTCCGTCACCCACGGCCTGGGCAACGGGCTGGAGCGCTGGCCGCACGAACTGGCCAAGCTGGAGGAGCTGGGCGCCCGCAACCTCGACGCGATCGAGGAGGCGGTGGCCCGCTACGGCATCGACTGCGAGTTCGAGCGCACCGGTGAGATCGTCGTGGCGCGCGAGCCCTACCAGCTGGACGACCTGCACGCGCTCGCCGAGGAGGCCGCCGGGCACGGCATCGGGCTGGACGTCCTGGAGCGCGACGCGATGCGTGCCGAGGTCGACTCCCCGACCTTCCTGGGCGGCCTGTGGGACCGACGGGGCGTCGCCATGGTGCACCCCGCCAAGCTCGCCTGGGGCCTCGCCCGCGCCTGCGTGAGCCTGGGTGTGCGGATCTACGAGAACACCCCGGCCACCGCGATGGCGCCCAACGGGGGCGGCATGGCGGTGCGCACCGACTACGGCCGGGTCCACGCCCGCCAGGTCGCGCTCGGCTCCGGCGTCTTCCCGTCCCTGGTCAAGCGCGTGCGGCCGTACATCGTGCCGGTCTACGACTACGCGCTCACCACCGAACCGCTCTCCGACGCCCAACTGGCCTCGGTGGGCTGGAAGAACCGCCAGGGGCTCGGCGACAGCGCCAACCAGTTCCACTACTTCCGGCTCACCGCGGACAACCGGGTGCTGTGGGGCGGCTACGACGCCATCTACCCGTTCGGCGGCCGGGTCGCCGAGGAACACGAGCGCCGCCCCGAGACGTTCCGGATGCTCGCCGAACAGTTCTTCGACTGCTTCCCGCAGTTGGAGGGCGTGCGGTTCACCCACACCTGGGGCGGCGCGATCGACACCTGCTCGCGCTTCTCGGCGTTCTACGGCACCGCCCACCGCGGCCGGGTCGGTTACGCGGCCGGGTTCACCGGGCTCGGCGTCGGCGCCACCCGGTTCGGCGCGGACGTGGTGCTGGACCTGCTGGCCGGCGAGCGCACGGAGCGCACGGAGCTGGAGATGGTGCGCAGCAGGCCGCTGCCGTTCCCGCCGGAACCGTTCGCCTGGGCCGGCATCGAGCTGACCCGCCGCTCGCTGGCCCGCGCCGACCGCAACGCCGGCCGGCGCAACCTCTGGCTGAAGGCCCTGGACCGCCTCGGTCTGGGCTTCGACAGCTGAGGACGGGGCGGGACGGGGCACGCTCCGTGTGCACTCTGTGACCGGGATCACCGTGATCGGTGACGCCGACCCGCGTAATCCCCCGGCCGCCGCCCGGTCTCCCTTCCACGGGGCCGAGTCGGCTGCCGGGGGACGGAGGGCTGCATGGAGGAGAGCGCGTCACGGATCGCGGTCGACTGGCTGGCGTCGGCCGCCGCGGACCCCGGCTCCTGCCTCCGGGTGTGGGAGCGCAACCCGCTCGGCGTCACCCTGCTGCCCGCCGGCCGGCTGTGGGACGTGATGGTGGTGGCGGGGCGGCTCGGGCGGCCGACACTGGAGGTGCTGGCCCGGTTCGCCGAACCGCCGGGGCCGGTGCTGTCCGACTTCGGCGACGCCCGCGTCGGGTTCTTCGTACCGCCCGGCACCGCGGCCCGCTGGACGGGCACGGGGGTGCGCGGCGCCGGCCCCGGCAGCTGGGTCGTCGTCCCCTACCCGGGCCGCGACACCGGGGGAGTGCGCTGGCTGGTCACCCCGGACGGGACGGGGCGGCTGACCGACCCCGCCGCACTGGAACGGGCCATGCACGAGGCGGCCGCCGCACTGGCGCACGACGGACTGTAAAGCCCGCCGGGCCGCCGCCGACACGTTGGTCCTTGTGACCGCCTACCGGCCTGGCGAGACTGGGGAGCGGGCGTTCACCCGTACAGGACCAGCAGAGCCAACAGGAAGGTCTGCCGTGACCACCAACCACATCACGCACTGGATCGCAGGTCAGGAATGGTCCGGCACCGCGGAGCGACGGGGCGACGTCTACGACCCGGCGACCGGGAAGGTCAGCGGGCAGGTGGACTTCGCCTCGATCGCCGAGGTCGACCAGGCGGTCGGCGCCGCCGTCACCGCGTTCCGCGACTGGCGTGACGTCTCGGTCGCCCGGCGCAGCCAGGTGCTCTTCGCGTTCCGCGAGCTGCTGAACGCCTCCCGCGACGAACTGGCCTCGATCATCGTCGCCGAGCACGGCAAGGTGCACTCCGACGCCCTCGGCGAGGTCGCCCGCGGCCTGGAGGTCGTCGAGTACGCCTGCGGCATCCCGCAGTTGATCAAGGGCGGCTTCACGGAGCAGGCGTCCACCGGCATCGACGTCTACTCGATCCGGCAGCCGCTCGGCCCCGTCGCGATCATCTCGCCGTTCAACTTCCCCGCCATGGTGCCGATGTGGTTCTTCCCCATCGCCATCGCCGCGGGCAACACCGTGGTCGTCAAGCCGTCCGAGAAGGACCCCTCGGCCGTCAACTTCCTCGCGCGGCTGTGGCAGCGCGCCGGCCTGCCGGACGGCGTCTTCAACGTCGTGCACGGCGACAAGGTGGCCGTCGACCGCCTGCTGGAGCACCCCGACATCAAGTCGGTCAGCTTCGTCGGCTCCACCCCGATCGCCCGCTACGTCTACGAGAACGGCACCCGCAACGGCAAGCGCGTCCAGGCGCTCGGCGGGGCCAAGAACCACATGCTGGTGCTCCCTGACGCCGACCTCGACCTGGCCGCCGACGCCGCCGTCAACGCCGGGTTCGGCGCGGCCGGCGAACGCTGCATGGCCGTCTCCGTCCTGCTCGCCGTGGACCCGATCGGCGACGAACTGGTCGGGAAGATCAAGGAGCGCATGGCCGGCCTCACCGTCGGCCCCGGCTGCGCCGCCGACTCCGAGATGGGCCCGCTGGTCACCGGCGTCCACCGCGACAAGGTGACCTCCTACCTCGACTCCGGCGTGGCCGACGGGGCCACTCTCGCCGTCGACGGCCGCAAGCACGCCATCAACGGGGCGGACACCTCCGACGGCTTCTGGCTCGGCCCCACCCTCTTCGACGACGTCAAGCCCGGCATGTCCGTCTACAACGACGAGATCTTCGGCCCCGTCCTGTCCGTGGTCCGCGTCGCCTCCTATGAGGAGGGCGTCGAGCTGATCAACTCCAACCCGTACGGCAACGGCACCGCGCTGTTCACCAACGACGGCGGCGCCGCGCGGCGCTTCCAGCGTGAGATCGAGGTCGGCATGGTCGGCATCAACGTGCCCATCCCGGTGCCGGTCGCCTACTACTCCTTCGGCGGCTGGAAGGCGTCCCTGTTCGGCGACACCCACGCCTACGGTGAGGACGGCGTCCACTTCTTCACCCGCGGCAAGGCCGTCACCCAGCGGTGGCTCGACCCGAGCCACGGCGGGATCAACCTAGGCTTCCCCACGAACGCGTGACCCACCGGGCGGCCCCGAGCAGCACCCAGCACAGGCACCAACTGGCCATTACGTCCGACGGCCAGTGGTAGCCGCGCCACACCAGCGCGGCGCCCACCACCAGGTTCAGCGGCACGGCGGCGAACACCAACAGCCGCCATGCCGCTGCCCGTCCGGCGAGCACCGGCAGAGACAGGAGCGCGAGCGACGCGAGCCCGTAGGCCATCGCGAACGTCGCCGCGTGACCGGAGGGAAAGTATCCGGAGTGCCCGGCCAGAACGCTGCTCCCCGGCGCCGGGCGCCCCACCGCCGCCTTCAACGGCACCACCACCAGGCCGGTCAGCGCCATCACCGCCGCACAGACGGCCGGCACCTTCCACCGCCCCGTCCGCCACCCCACGTAGCCCAGCACCGCCGCGAGCGCCGGCAGCGCCACCACGATGTCGCCGAGATCCGCCGTCACCTGTGCGTAGGGCCGCAGGAACCCGTCACGTGCCGCGGTGCGCAGAACGGCCCCGTCCGCCGCCCCGTCCCACCGCCACCACGGGCCGTGGGTCGCCACCTGCCACCACAGCAGCGCGAACCCGGTGGCGGCCACCGCCACGGAGATCGGGAAAAACGCCAGCCGCCCCGGAACAGGGGGGAGAGTTCCAGGGCGGCTATGACGATCGCCGGACCGTATGTCCCGGGGGGTTTGGGACGAACGGCGGACCGATCGGCGAGGATCGCCGGAACGCCAGGCTCCGGCGGTGTTGCGCGCGAGGGCAGTGCTGTATCGACGATGGGGGGTCGCCGACGGGATGCCGCCCGTGGTCTCCCGCGAGCGAGGTGGTTCCTTCATCTGCGACGACACTACGTCACCCCGATCGCCACCGGGAGTGGTGTCACCCGTCCCTCATCCATCTACCACAGGTTCTTCACCCGGTTTCTCAACTGCCCTGCGCACAGGCCCCGTCAGAGGGTCGCGAAGGCCGACTCCAGGATGCCGAGCCCTTCTTCGAGCAGGTCCTCACCGATCACCAGGGGCGGCAGGAAGCGCAGCACGTTCCCGTAGGTGCCGCAGGTCAGGACCACCAGGCCGGCCGCGTGGCACGCCTTCGCGACCGTGGCGGCCGACGCCGGGTCCGGCTCCTTGGCCCCGTCCCGGGTGCCGGACTTCACCAGCTCCACCGCCAGCATCGCGCCGCGCCCGCGCACGTCGCCGATGACGTCGTACTTGACGGCCAGTTCGGCCAGCCGCGGCTTCATGATCTCCTCGATGCGCCGGGCCTTCGCGGGCAGGTCGAGCTCGCGCATCGTCTCGATCGCGCCGAGCGCCGCCGCGCAGGCCACCGGGTTGCCGCCGTAGGTACCGCCGAGGCCGCCGGCGTGCGCGGCGTCCATGATCTCCGCGCGCCCCGTCACGGCGGCCAGCGGCAGGCCGCCGGCGACGCCCTTGGCGGTGGTGATCAGGTCCGGCACGATCCCCTCGTCCTCGCACGCGAACCACCGCCCCGTCCGGCAGAAGCCGGTCTGGATCTCGTCGGCCACGAAGACAATGCCGTTGTCCTTCGCGAACTGCGCGATCCGCGGCAGGAAGCCCTTGGCCGGCTCGATGAACCCGCCTTCGCCGGCGATCGGCTCGATGATGATCGCCGCCACGTTCTCGGCGCCGACCTGCTTGGAGATCTGGTCGATAGCCTCCGCCGCGGCCTCCTGCGCGCACGTCCCGGCGCCGGACCGCCAGCGGAACGGGTACGCCAGCGGCACCCGGTAGACCTCCGGTGCGAACGGGCCGAAGCCCTGCTTGTACGGCATGTTCTTCGCGGTCAGCGCCATCGTCAGGTTGGTGCGGCCGTGGTAGCCGTGGTCGAAGACCACCACCGCGGAGCGTTTGGTGTACGCCCGGGCGATCTTGACCGCGTTCTCCACCGCCTCGGCGCCGGAGTTGAACAGCGCGGACTTCTTCGGGTGGTCGCCCGGGGTCAGCTCGGCCAGCCGCTCGGCGACCTCCACGTAGCCCTCGTACGGGGTGACCATGAAGCAGGTGTGGGTGAAGGCCGCCAGCTGCTCGGTGGCCCGGCGCACCACCGCCTCGGCGCTGTTGCCGACCGAGGTGACCGCGATGCCGGAGCCGAAGTCGATCAGCGAGTTGCCGTCCACGTCCTCCAGCACGCCGCCGCCCGCCCGGGTGACGAACACCGGCAGCGTCACGCCGACGCCGGCAGCGACCGCGGCGTTCTTGCGGGCGAGCAGCTCCGTGGACTTCGGTCCGGGGATCGGGGTGAGAAGGCGGCGTTCCTGCGGCAGCGCCGGGCCGCCGGACAGTTCTGTCATGGGACTACTCCTTGCCGTACGCGCCGTCAGGGCTCTTCGCTCGCAGGCTAAGCCCGCCCCGTGTGCGCGGGCATGCGCCGGTGGGGAGTGATGGCGGGGGTGTCTTCGACGCCGCGGACAGTGGACCGGTGACATCGGCGGGCGCCGCCGGGGTGATGATCCTGCTGGGCCGGTGGCGACTCGACTACATTGTGTGCCGTCGCGGGCGGCGAGGCGAGGGGCAGCTGGCATGGACATCGACGGCACGCACGGGCGCGGCGAGACGACTCCCGCGGTCCCTCCGCTCCCTCGGCCGGCCGCGCCGCCGCCGATGCCGCAGGGCCCGCCGGCCGCCCCGTTGGAGGCGTGGCTGCGTACCCCGCGCCACTCCGACGCCCCCGGCATCTACGCCTTCGGCCACACCCCCCGTCCCCCTCAGGACCCCGACCGGATCTCCGACCGCAAACTACTGGGCGGCGCGGTGCTGTCGCTGCTGTGCGGGCTGCTGGTGTGGTCGCTGTGCTGGGACGGGTATCTGCCGTTCGTGTTTCTGGCCGTTTATCTGGATCATGCCGAGTTCGTGGTCGACGGGCGGTGGCAACCGGTACCTCGTGGCGGCTCTTCAGCGTGATCTTGTGCGGCGCTACGTGGCCTTCTGCCATCGTCCTGGCCTTCGTCTGCGGCGCCTCGGCCGCTGGCGGGAGGTTTTGCGGCGTTACGTCCTGCCGCGCCTGCGCAGTTTCGAACCGTGTTGCGCCGAGCCCTGTTCCCGAGGCCGACCCCGTCGAGTGGCCCGAGCTTCGGGAGGCGGGGTACGGGGCGGTGGCGGAGCGGCTGGCGGGGGAGGCCCGGGCGGGGCGGATGAATGACGTGGACTACGTGCGGCTGCACCGGGCGTGGCGGTTCGCCAGCGGGGACGGGGCGCGATGGGGCGCGTACGAGGACGCCGTGCTGCGCAAGGGCGCGGCGGCGTGGACGCACCCGTCGGGCTCTCGTGACCTTCCCGCGCGGGTGGCCCGGCACGACCTGTACACCGCCCAGGTACGCATCGGCGTCGCCAAGGACACCGAGCGTAATCCGTACCAGTACCGGGGCGCCGGTCTGGCCCTGGACCCGGCGCTGCTCGGTACGTCGCTGCTGGCGGTGGGGCCGCCGGGGTCCGGCAAGACCCGGCACCTGGTCCGCCCCGTGGCGGAGTCTCTGTGCCTGCAGGCGCTGGCCGGGACCGCCGCGGTGGTCGTGGTCGGGGCCAAGGGCGCGGACCTCGGCCCCGTCGACGCGTTCGACGTCGTGATCGCCATCGGCGACCCCGCCTCCACGTACGACCTCGACCTGTACGGCGGCGCGTCCGACGCCGACGAGGCCGCAGGCCTGCTCGCGGCGGCGCTGCTCGACGGCTTCGAGGGCGACCAGGCGGACTCCAGGCGGGCGGCGACCGCGCTGGCGCAGGTGCTCGGCCCGTTCCGGGTGGCCCGGAGCCGGTTCCCCTCGGTGAGCGAGCTGCGCGAACTGCTGGACGGCAATCCCACCGCCGTCGCGACGCTGCGCGAGCTGCTGGACGAGGCGGGGGAGCCCGGGTGGGTCCGCGAACTCGACTCCCGCGCGCGGCAGTCCGGCCGCCCCGGTGACGTGGGGGCGCTGCTGGCGGACCGGGTGGCGCTGCTCGACCGGCCGGCGTTCGCCGGGTTCTTCGACGTGACCGGCCGCACCAGGCCGTTCGCGCTCAACCAGTTGGAGCATCCGCTGCGAGTCCGCATCGACCTGCCGGAACGGGGCCACGCCGAGGCGTCCAGGATGCTGGTGAGGCTGCTGCTGGCGCAGTTCACCTCTGCGGCGACGGCGCGTCGGGACCGGGCGCTGTTCGCCTGCCTGGTGCTGGACGACGCGACGCACGCGGTCACCGTTGAGGGCGTGCGGGCGTTGCAGCGGTTGCGGTCGGCGCACGCCGGGGCGGTGCTGGCGCTGCGCGGTCTGGACGACGTGCCGGAGGCGTTGCGCGGGGCCCTGCTGGGCGCGACCGGGTGCCGGATCGCGTTGTCGGGGGTCTCGACGTGGGACGGCAAGCGGTTCGCCGAGGCGTGGGGGACCGCGTGGGTGGAGGAGTCGGACGTCACGCGCACCCCCGACCAGTCCGGTGGCCTGCTCAAGCGCTCCGTCCGCGGCATCCGCAGGCTGTTCACCGGCGAGGCGGCCACCACGGAGTCGGTGACGGTGCGCCGGGTGGAGCGGGAGCGGTGGTCCGCGTCCGACCTGGCCAACGCCGTCCCGCCCGGTCACGCGGTCGCCTCGCTGACCACGGTCACCGGCGAGGTGGCGCCCCCGGTACTGGTCGATCTTCGGGGGTGAGCGCGGTAGGGCAGAATCGGAGGGGTTATGCCTGCCACCCTCGCATCCCTGGTCCGGACTGCCGCGCTCAAACTCACGGTGCTCGCCGGGAAGGAGCGGCTGGACGCCGCCGTGCCGTGGGTGCACACCAGTGAGCTCGACGATCCGACGCCGTATCTGGCGGGCGGCGAACTGCTGCTGACGACGGGGCTGAAGCTGACCGACGAGCCCGTGGTGCTGCGGGAGTACGTGCACCGGCTGGCGGACGCCGGAGTGGTGGGGCTGGGTTTCGGGGTGGGACTGGGGCACGACGAGGTGCCCCGTGCGCTGGTCGCGGCGGCGGAGGAGCGCGGGCTGCCGCTGCTGCGGGTGCCGCGGCCGACGCCGTTCATCGCGATCAGCAAGGCGGTCTCGGCGGCCGTCGCGGCGGACCAGTACAAGGCGGTCACCACGAGCCTGGAGGCGCAGCGGGAGCTGACCCGCGCCGCCCTGTCGCCGGACGGTACGGCGGCGTTGCTCGCCAGGCTGGCGGCGCACCTGGACGGCTGGGTGGCGTTGTACGACGCGGCCGGCGCGGTGGTCTGCGCGGCGCCGAAGTGGGCGGGTCGGCGCGCGGCCCGGCTGGCCGGGGAGACGGAGCGGCTGCGGGAGCGCCCTGCACCGGCCATCGTGGCGGTCGCCGGGGAGGGCAGTGGGGACGGTGCCGACGGGGCCGACGACCGGGTGGAGATCCAGTCGTTGGGCACCGGGCGGCGGCCGCGCGGCTACCTCGCCGTCGGCACCGGTGAGCGGCTGGAGGCGGCCGACCGCTACGTGGTGCACGCCGCGGTGGCACTGCTGACGTTGTCGTTGGAGCAGTCGCGGGCGCTTCAGGAGGCCGAGCAGCGTTTCGGCGCGGCCCTGTTGCGGATGCTGCTGGCCGGTGAGGGTGGTCGCGCCCGCGAGGTGGCCGCCGGGCGGTACGGGACGCTGCTGGAGCGGCCGGTGCGGCTGCTCGTGGCTGAGCCCGCCAGGCGCCCCGATCCGGACGGGCGGCCCGATCCGGTCGCGGCGCTGGCGGGGTTGGCGGACGACGCGGAGGCGGCGGCGGGCCGGGCGGCGGAGCCGCTGCTCGTGGTCGCCGACGGGCACCGGCTGACCGTGCTGGCCGCGGACGGCGGCGCGGTGCTGGGCGCCTGCACGCGGGCGGTCACGGCGGGCGGTGCGCTGGCGGCCGGGTTGTCGGCGGCGGCGCCGGCTGACGGGGCGGACGGGGCGGGCGTGCAGGCGGAACGGGCGCTGGCGGTGGCGCAGCGCCGGGGGCGCGGTCTGGTGGAGCACGACGAGGTGGGCGCCGGCTCCGTCCTGCCGTTGCTGGCCGACGACGCGGTGCGGGCGTTCGCCGAGGGGCTGCTGCGGCCGTTGCGGGAGCACGACGCCAACGCACGGGGCGATCTGGTGGCCTCGTTGCAGGCGTGGCTGGCGCGGCACGGGCAGTGGGACGCCGCGGCGGCCGACCTGGGGGTGCACCGGCACACGCTGCGGTACCGGATGCGGCGGGTGGAGGAGATCCTGGGCCGTTCGCTGGACGACGCGGACGTGCGGATGGAGTTGTGGCTGGCGCTGAAGACCGGCGCCTGATCCACCGTGGGGCGGGAGTGCCGATCCGGCGTGTCCGGAGGAGCGCGTACTCCGTGATGGACAAGCGATTTCCCGGGTACGGCGCCCTACCGTGGTGGCCGACGAGACCATCACAGGAGAGGCGGGGATGCGCTGTGGCTGCCACGCGCGAAGCGGTGCACGCGTTCTGGGTCGCCGGGCGGCCGGCGACGGGTGAGGGGTTCTTCGAGGTCACGCACCCCTTTGACGGGCGGGTCGTCGGGACGGTGAGCGTGCCCACCGACGCGCAGGTGGAGGAGGCGGTCGCCGCCGCCCACGCGGCCGTCGGCCCCTTCTCCGGTTCGCCCGCGCACGTCCGCAGCACCGCCCTGGACCACGTCTCGCGGCGGCTGGCCGAGCGCGCCGAGGAGTTCGCCCGGCTGATCACCGCGGAGAACGGCAAGCCGATGAAGTGGGCGCGCGGTGAGGTGGGCCGGGCGGTCTCGGTCTTCCGCTGGGCGGCCGAGGAGGCCCGGCGCTTCAACGGCGGCCAGGCGCAGCGGCTGGACACCGACGCGGGCGGTACGGGGCGGCTCGCGCTGACCCGGCGGTTCCCGCGCGGGGCGGTGCTGGGCATCGCCCCGTTCAACTTCCCGCTGAACCTGGTGGCGCACAAGGTCGCGCCGGCCATCGCGGTCGGCGCCCCGATCGTGCTCAAGCCTGCTCCGGCCACCCCGTTGTCCGCGCTGCTGCTGGGCGAGCTGCTGGCGGAGACCGACCTTCCGCCGGGTGCCTGGAGCGTGCTGCCGGTCGCCAACGAGCGGATGCCGGAACTGGTGGAGGACAGCCGGCTGCCGGTCATCTCGTTCACCGGATCCGACACGGTGGGCTTCGCGATCCAGCGCCAGGTGCCGCACAAGCACGTCACGCTGGAGCTCGGCGGCAACGCGGCGGCCGTGGTGCTCGCCGACTACTGCTCCGAGCAGGACCTGGAGTGGGCGGCCCGGCGGATCGCCACGTTCGCCAACTACCAGGCGGGCCAGTCGTGCATCTCGGTGCAGCGGGTGATCGCGGACGGGGCGGTCTACGACCGGCTGGTGGAGAAGGTCGTGGCCGAGGTCGAGGCGCAGGTGACCGGCGACCCGTCGCAGGACGCCACCGACGTGGGCCCGATGGTCAGCGAGCAGGCGGCGGAGCGTGTCGAGTCCTGGGTGGCCGACGCGCTCGCCAAGGGCGCCAAGCTGGTCACCGGCGGCACCCGGGACGGGGCCTCCTACGCGCCCACCGTGCTGTCCGATGTGTCGGACGACGCGGTGCTGGCCACCGCCGAGGTGTTCGGCCCCGTCCTGACGCTGCAGCGGGTCGCCGGCACCGACGAGGCGTTCGCGGCCGTCAACGACTCCAAGTTCGGACTGCAGGCGGGGGTGTTCACCCACGACCTCGCGACCGCCTTCCGGGCGCACCGCGAGCTGGAGGTGGGCGGGGTCATCATCGGCGACGCCCCGTCCTACCGGGCCGACCAGATGCCGTACGGCGGCGTCAAGGCGTCCGGCACCGGGCGTGAAGGCGTGGCCTACGCCATGGACGACTACACCTACGAGCGGGTGATGGTGCTCACCGGCCTCGACCTGTGAACCAGCCCCGATGACGGGGCCTAGGGCGTGTCTTGTGGATCAGGGTGGATCAGGGAGCGGCGTCTGGTGCGGTGCAGCGCAAGGCGCCGGAGCGTCCCGATAGTCGGTGTTATCGGGGCGTTTCGGCAACGCGGCGGGGTGCCGTGCCAGGCGACGCGAGCCCGCCAAGATCCGCAAGGCACGCCCTAGTGGCGGGGGTGTCGCGTGCGGCGACGCCCCCGCCACGTTTGTGCGGCACTTGTGTTCCGGATGTGCGGAGTCTGATAGGGAGCGCGGTATTCGGGTACATACCGTCGAGTACTACCAAGCGGTAATCCCACCGGATCCGTACCCCTCCGACGCCGCGGCGAGGTGAGCCTCCTCATGTCCGCCCCATCAACCGCACGCAAGGTCTCAGAACGCGAGGCACGGCAGGTCGCCGAGGCCGCGCGCGAACAGGACTGGCGCAAGCCGAGCTTCGCCAAGGAACTGTTCCTCGGCCGCTTCCGCCTCGACCTGATCCACCCCCACCCCACCGGCGCCAAGGACGACCGGCAGCGCGGCGAGGAGTTCCTCGCCAAGCTCAAGGACTTCCTCGTCACCAAGGTGGACGGGGCGGAGATCGAGCGCGACGCGCGCATTCCGGACGGCGTCATCGACGGGCTCAAGCAGCTCGGCGCCCTCGGCATGAAGATCGACACCAAGTACGGCGGCCTCGGACTGACCCAGGTCTACTACAACCGGGCGCTCGCGATGGCGGGCACCGCCAGCCCGGCCATCGGGGCGCTGCTGTCGGCGCACCAGTCGATCGGCGTGCCGCAGCCGCTGAAGCTGTTCGGCACCCAGGAGCAGCGGGACATCTTCCTGCCCCGTTGCGCCCGTACCGACATCTCCGCGTTCCTGCTCACCGAGCCCGACGTCGGCTCCGACCCCGCCCGGCTGGCCACCAGCGCGGTGCCGGACGGCGACGAGTACGTGCTCGACGGCGTGAAGCTGTGGACCACCAACGGCGTGGTCGCCGACCTGCTCGTGGTCATGGCCAGGGTCCCGGCGTCCGAGGGCCACAAGGGCGGCATCACCGCGTTCGTGGTGGAGGCCGACAGCCCCGGCATCACCGTGGAGAACCGCAACGCCTTCATGGGCCTGCGCGGCATCGAGAACGGCGTCACCCGCTTCCACCAGGTGCGGGTGCCGGCCGCCAACCGGATCGGCGTCGAGGGCTCCGGTCTGAAGATCGCGCTGACCACGCTCAACACCGGACGCCTCTCGCTGCCGGCCGCGTGCGCCGGTGCCGCCAAGTGGTGCCTGAAGATCGCCCGCGAGTGGTCCGCCGCCCGGGAGCAGTGGGGCAAGCCCATCGCCGAGCACGAGGCGGTCGGCGCGAAGATCTCCTTCATCGCGGCGACCACCTTCGCCCTGGAGGCGGTCGTGGACCTCGCCAGCCAGATGGCCGACGAGGACCGCAACGACATCCGCATCGAGGCCGCCCTCGCCAAGCTCTACGGCAGCGAGATGTCCTGGCGGATCGCCGACGAACTCGTCCAGATCCGCGGCGGACGGGGCTTCGAGACCGCCGCCTCGCTCGCCGCACGGGGCGAGCGCGCCGTGCCGGCCGAGCAGATGCTGCGCGACATGCGCATCAACCGGATCTTCGAGGGCTCGACGGAGATCATGCACCTGCTGATCGCCCGCGAGGCGGTCGACGCGCACCTGTCGGTCGCCGGCGACCTCATCGACCCCGACAAGTCGCTGGGCGACAAGGCGAAGGCCGGTGCCAAGGCCGGCGGCTTCTACGCCCGCTGGCTGCCCAAGCTGGTCGCCGGCCCCGGCCAACTGCCGACTTCCTACGGTGAGTTCGGGCAGCTCGCCGGTCATCTGAGGTACGTCGAGCGGGCCGCGCGGCGGCTGGCCCGGTCCACCTTCTACGCCATGTCGCGCTGGCAGGGCCGGATGGAGACCAAGCAGAGCTTCCTCGGCCGGGTGGTGGACATCGGCGCCGAACTGTTCGCGATGAGCGCGGTCTGCGTCCGGGCCGAGATGCTGCGCTCCCAGGCCGACGACGCCGCCGCCGAGGGCAACGCGGCCTACCAGCTAGCGGACGCCTTCTGCCGCCAGTCGCGCATCCGGGTCGAGGAACTGTTCGACCGGCTGTGGACCAACACCGACACCCTGGACCGCCAGGTGGTCAAGGCGGTCATGAAGGGCGACTACACCTGGCTCGAGGACGGCATCGTGGACCCGTCCGGAGACGGCCCGTGGATCGCCGACGCCACCCCGGGGCCGTCCGCCAAGGACAACCTCCACCGGCCGATCCGCTGACCCCGTTCCGGCCACCGGTCGCATCCGCTGTCAGAACCGGCGGCGGATGCGGCCACAATGGGGTCATGACCGAGAGCCGAGCACCCCTCGCCGACCCCCAGCTGCTCTACGAACCCGATCCCGGCGGCCCCGTCGGGGCCCCGCGCGAGGTCGTCATCCTCGGATCGACCGGTTCGATCGGCACCCAGGCCATCGACGTGGTGCTGCGCAATCCCGACCGCTTCCGGGTGGTCGCCCTGTCGGCCGCCGGCGGCCGGGTCGAGCTGCTCGCCGAGCAGGCGCACCGGCTCGGCGTGCGGGCGGTCGGCGTGGCCGACGGGGCGGCTGTGCCCGCGCTGCGCGAGGCGCTGGCGGCCCACTACGGGGCGGGCTCCGTGCTCCCGGAGATCCTGGCCGGACCGGACGCCGCCACCGACCTGGCCGGGCTGCCGTGCCACAGCGTGCTCAACGGCATCACCGGCTCGATCGGGCTGCGTCCGACACTCGCCGCGCTGGAGGCCAGCCGGGTGCTGATCCTCGCCAACAAGGAGTCGCTGATCGTCGGCGGCCCGCTGGTGAAGGCGGTCGCCCGGCCGGGGCAGATCGTGCCGGTGGACTCCGAGCACTCCGCGCTCTTCCAGGCGCTGACCGGCGGGACGCGCGGCGAGGTGCGCAAGCTGATCGTCACCGCGTCCGGCGGCCCGTTCCGCGGCCGCACCCGCGCCGAGCTGGCCGGGGTCACGCCGGCTGACGCGCTGGCCCACCCGACGTGGGACATGGGCCCCGTGGTCACCATCAACTCCGCGACCCTGGTCAACAAGGGCCTCGAAGTGATCGAGGCCCACCTGCTGTTCGACATCCCGTTCGAGCGGATCGAGGTGGTGGTCCACCCGCAGTCCCACATCCACTCGATGGTGGAGTTCGCCGACGGCTCCACCCTGGCCCAGGCGAGCCCGCCCGACATGCGCATGCCGATCGCGTTGGGACTCGGCTGGCCGCACCGGGTGCCGGACGCCGCGCCCGCCTTCGACTGGTCGAAGGCCATGAGCTGGGAGTTCGCCCCGTTGGACGACGAGGCGTTCCCCTCCGTCGCGCTCGCCCGCCACGTCGGCGGGCTCGGCGGAACCGCTCCGGCGGTGTTCAACGCGGCCAACGAGGAGTGCGTCGAGGCGTTCCGCGCCGGGCGCCTGCCGTTCACCGGGATCGTGGACACTGTCGCGGAGGTCGTCGCCGAACACGGCACGCCGGGAACTTCCGCGACCCTGCGGGACGTCCTTGGAGCGGAGGAGTGGGCACGAGCCCGCGCCCGGGAGATGGCACAGAAGGTGACGGCGGAGGCCCGCGTATGACGACATTGATGACGGTCCTCGGCATAGTCGTCTTCGCCCTCGGACTGCTGATCTCCATCGCCTGGCACGAGCTGGGCCACCTTTCGACCGCCAAGCTCTTCGGCATCCGCGTCCCGCAGTACATGGTCGGCTTCGGCCCGACGATCTTCTCGCGCAAGAAGGGCGACACCGAGTACGGCATCAAGGCGATCCCGCTCGGCGGATACATCCGCATGATCGGGATGTTCCCGCCTGGTGACGACGGGAAGATCACCGCGCGCGCCACCTCGCCCTTCCGCGGCATGATCGAGGACGCCCGCTCGGCGGCGTTCGAGGAACTGCAGCCCGGCGACGAGCAGCGGCTGTTCTACACGCGCAAGCCGTGGAAGCGCGTCATCGTGATGTTCGCCGGCCCGTTCATGAACCTGGTCCTGGCGATCGTGCTCTTCCTGCTGGTGCTGATGGGCTTCGGGATAAGGGCGCAGACCACCACGGTCGGCAGCGTCTCCGACTGCGTGATCAGCCAGTCGGCGGCCAGCGCGGGCAAGAACACCTGCGCCAAGAGCGACCCCGCCTCCCCGGCCAAGCGGGCGGGCCTGCGGGCCGGCGACCGCATCACCGCCTTCGACGGCCGCCCCATCACCGACTGGGGCACTCTGCAGGACGACATCCGCCGCACCACCGGCCCCGCCACGATCACCGTCGAGCGGCACGGGGCCACCGTGACGCTCCACGCGGACCTGATAAAGAACCAGGTCGCCAAGAGCGACGGCCACGGCGGCTACGTCAACGGCCAGTACGTCACCGCGGGCTTCCTCGGCTACACCCCGGCCGTCGGCATCGTGCAGCAGGGCTTCGGCGACTCGGTCGGCCAGCTCAAGGGCATGGTGTCCACCACCGTCGGATCCCTGGTGGACCTGCCGGAGCGCATCCCGGCGTTGTGGCGCTCGGCCTTCGACGGGGCCCCGCGCCAGCAGGACGGCCCGATGGGCGTGGTCGGCGCGGCCCGGGTCGGCGGCGAGGTGTTCTCGTTGAACATTCCGCCGGAGCAGCGGGTGGCCACCATGCTGATGCTGGTCGCCGGCTTCAACCTCTCGCTGTTCCTGTTCAACATGCTGCCGCTGCTGCCGCTGGACGGCGGCCACATCGCCGGCGCGCTGTGGGAGGCGTTGAAGCGGAACCTGGCCAGGATCTTCCGCCGTCCGGACCCGGGGCCGTTCGACGTCGCGAAGATGATGCCGGTCGCTTATGTGGTGGCCGGGATCTTCCTGTCCTTCACCGTGCTCGTCCTGATCGCGGATGTGGTGAATCCGGTCAAAATCACCTGAATCATCCGCATAAGACGCATGGTTGAACTCCAGGCGAACCGGCCGGGCATCGTGGATGTCCGGCCGGTGCCGTGACCGGCATGATGTGCCGGACGCATACCCGGTGCCGTAATCTCGGATCCGGAGCCCGCCCGGCCGGGATCGTGTCCCCGGCTGATCCGAACCACGTAACGACTCGAACCACACGTTGGGGATGCAACCGCACATGACTGCTGTTTCGCTCGGTATGCCGTCTGTTCCGTTGAAGTTGGCTGATCGTCGTAGGAGTCGGCAGATCCGGGTGGGGTCTGTGTTGGTGGGTGGGGATGCGCCGGTGTCGGTGCAGTCGATGACGACGACGGTGACGGCTGATGTGGGTGCGACGTTGCAGCAGATCGCTGAGTTGACGGCGGCGGGGTGTCAGATCGTGCGGGTGGCGTGTCCGTCGCAGGATGATGCGGATGCGTTGCCGGTGATTGCGCGGAAGTCGCAGATTCCGGTGATTGCTGATATTCATTTTCAGCCGAAGTACGTGTTTGCGGCGATTGATGCGGGTTGTGCTGCGGTGCGGGTGAATCCGGGTAATATTCGGCAGTTTGACGATAAGGTGCGGGAGATTGCGGGGGCGGCGTCGGGTGCGGGGGTGCCGATTCGTATCGGGGTGAATGCGGGGTCGTTGGATCGGCGGTTGTTGGAGAAGTATGGGCGGGCGACTCCGGAGGCGTTGGTGGAGTCGGCGTTGTGGGAGTGTTCGTTGTTCGAGGAGCATGGGTTTCGGGATATCAAGATTTCGGTGAAGCACAATGATCCTGTGGTGATGGTGCGGGCGTATCGGTTGTTGGCGGCGAGTTGTGATTATCCGTTGCATTTGGGTGTGACGGAGGCGGGGCCGGCGTTTCAGGGGACGGTGAAGTCGGCGGTGGCGTTTGGTGCGTTGTTGGCGGAGGGGATCGGGGACACGATTCGGGTGTCGTTGTCGGCTCCTCCGGTGGAGGAGGTGAAGGTGGGGATGTCGATTTTGGAGTCGTTGGGGTTGCGTGATCGGCGGTTGGAGATTGTGTCGTGTCCGTCGTGCGGGCGGGCGCAGGTGGATGTGTACAAGTTGGCGGATGAGGTGTCGGCGGGTCTTGAGGGGATGGAGGTGCCGTTGCGGGTGGCGGTGATGGGGTGTGTGGTGAATGGTCCGGGTGAGGCGCGGGAGGCTGATCTGGGGGTGGCGTCGGGTAATGGGAAGGGGCAGATCTTTGTGAAGGGTGAGGTGATCAAGACGGTTCCGGAGTCGAAGATCGTGGAGACCCTGATCGAGGAGGCCATGAAGCTCGCCGAGCAGATGACCGCGGACGGCATTCCGTCCGGTGAGCCCGCGGTGACGATCTCCTGACCGGCTTGCCGGTGGCCGCCGGTCCGCGGGGTAAAGTGCCCGGATCAAGCAGCCCACCTCGGGCCCGTACCCGCGAGGCGCCCACGTGTTGACGACGACCACCACCAGGGTTTTGGAACCGTCCGACCTGGACGCCGTGCTGGCCGTGCTGGACCGCGATCCGGTGGCCAACGCCTTCGTCGCCGCCCGCGTCCGGGTCGCCGGACTCGACCCGTGGCGGCTCGGCGGCGAACTGTGGGGTTGGTACAACGCCGGGCGGCTGGAGTCCCTGTGCTACTCGGGCGCCAACCTCGTGCCGATCTGCGCCGGCTCGGCCGCCGTGAGGGCCTTCGCCGAGCGGGCCCGCCGAACGGGGCGGCGCTGCTCGTCCATCGTCGGCCCCGCCGAGCCGACCGCGGAGCTGTGGTCGCTGCTGGAGCCGGTCTGGGGCCCGGCCCGCGAGGTCCGCGCCTGCCAGCCGCTCATGGTGACCCGCGCGCTGCCGGAGGACATCGCGCCCGACCCTCTGGTACGGCGGGTACGGCGCGACGAGATCGACGTGATCATGCCGGCCTGCGTCGCGATGTTCACGGAGGAGGTCGGCATCTCCCCGCTGGCCGGCGACGGCGGACTGCTCTACCAGGCCCGGGTCGCCGAACTCGTCTCCACCGGCCGCTCGTTCGCCCGCATCGAGGACGGCCGGGTGGTCTTCAAGGCCGAACTCGGCGCCGTCACCCAGCACGCCTGCCAGATCCAGGGCGTCTGGGTCGCTCCCGAGTACCGCGGCCGCGGCCTGTCCGAGGCCGGCATGGCCGCCGTCCTGCACTACGCGCTGCGCGACGCCGCCCCCATCGCCAGCCTCTACGTCAACGACTTCAACGCCGCCGCCCGCGCCGCCTACCGCCGGGTCGGCTTCAGCGAGGTCGGCGCCTTCATGAGTGTCCTGTTCTGAATCCGCCATGATCGGCGCGGCCGACCCTAGTAGGGTCCCGGCATGGATGACGTCGTGGTGGGGCCGGTGGACCTCGCGGGGCGGGTGGACGAGGCGCTTGCCGTACAGGCCCTCGCGTTCGGGCTCACCGACGACGAGATCGCGGTGCGCCGGCAGATCGTGCTGCGCCACCTCGGCCAGCCGCAGGTGCGCGCGCTCGGCGCCACCGCCCCCTCCGGGCGGCTCGTCGGCTTCGTCTACGGCATGCCCAACGACCGCGCGCACTGGTGGTCCACGATCGTCGAGCCCTACCTGCGCCGTACCGGCACCGAGGAGTGGCTCGACGGCTCCTTCGTCGTGGTGGAACTGCACGTCCTGCCGGGATACCAGGGCATGGGCGTCGGCCGCCGACTGATCACCGGGCTCACCGCCCCGGTGCCGCAACCGCGCTCCATCCTGTCCGCGCTCGACCTGGAGAGCCCGGCCCGGCGCTTCTACCGCGGCCTCGGCTACACCGACCTGGCGCACCCCGTGCACTTCCCGAGCGCCCCGGTCCCGTACACCGTCATGGGCGCCTCCCTCCCGCTGCGCGCACCGGACACCGTGTAACGGGGCCCGCGCGGTTTCCGGCTCCGGGCCCCGTATCGGTATGTTCACGGCATCGCCCCACCGCCCCCGAACGCCAGGTACGGAGAACGAATCATGGTCCAGCGCATGTCCCGCATGCTGCTCAAGACACTGCGCGACGCACCGGCCGACGCCGAGACCGCCAGTCACAAACTGCTGGTGCGCGCCGGATACGTGCGCCGCACCTCGGCGGGCGTGTGGACGTGGCTGCCGCTCGGCAAGCGGGTGCTGGAGAACGTCACCCGGGTCGTCCGCGAGGAGATGGACGCGATCGGCGGCCAGGAGGTGCTGCTGCCCGCGCTGCTGCCCCGTGCCCCGTACGAGGCCACGGGGCGGGCCGAGGAGTACGGCGACCTGCTCTTCCAGCTCAAGGACCGCAAGGGCGCCGACTACGTGCTCGGCCCCACCCACGAGGAGATCTTCACCCAGGTGGTGAAGGACCAGGCCACGTCCTACAAGGACCTCCCGGTGATCCTCTACCAGATCCAGACGAAGTACCGCGACGAGGCCCGGCCCCGTTCCGGCGTGCTGCGCGGCCGCGAGTTCCAGATGAAGGACTCCTACTCCTTCGACACCTCCGACGAGGCGCTCGCCGAGTCCTACCGGCTGCACCGTGCGGCGTACGTGCGGATCTTCACCCGGCTCGGCTTCGACTACCGCATCGTCTCCGCCGTCTCCGGCGCGATGGGCGGCTCGGCGTCCGAGGAGTTCCTGGCCCCCGCCGCGGCCGGCGAGGACACCTTCGTGGACTGCCCCGCCTGCGACTACGCGGCCAACACCGAGGCGGTCACCGTCACGGTGCCGCCGGCCGGCGACGTCGACCACGGGCCGCTGGAGGAACTGGACACCCCCGACACCCCGACCATCGAGACGCTCGCCGCGCACCTGGACGTGCCCGCCTCCGCCACCTTGAAGAACCTGCTGGTCAAGGTGGACGGCGTGATCACCGGCGTCGGCGTGCCCGGCGATCGCGAGGTCGACCTCGGCAAGCTCGGCGAGCACCTCGCGCCCGCCGTCGTGGAGTTGGTGACCGCCGAGGACTTCGAGGGCCGCCCCGACCTGGTGCGCGGCTACGTCGGACCGCAGGGCCGCGAGTTCCCGTACATCGCCGACCCCCGCATCGCCGCCGGCACCTCCTGGATCACCGGCGCCAACAAGCCGGGACGGCACGCGCGGAACGTGGTGTGCGGGCGCGACTTCGAGGTCGACCGCCACCTCGACGTGGTCGTCGTCGAACCCGGCGACCCGTGCCCCGTGTGCGGCGCCGGCCTGGAGGTCGGCCGCGCCATCGAGATCGGCCACATCTTCCAGCTCGGCCGCAAGTACGCGGACGCCTTCTCGCTCGACGTGCTCGGCCAGAACGGCAAGCCGGTCCGGGTCACCATGGGCAGCTACGGCATCGGCGTCTCGCGCGCGGTCGCCGCGCTCGCCGAGCAGACCGCCGACGAGCAGGGCCTGTGCTGGCCGAAGGAGATCGCGCCCGCCGACGTGCACGTGGTCGCCGCCGGCAAGGCCGCGCAGACCGAACTCGCCCTGGAGGTCGCCGAGAAGCTGCACGCGGCCGGCGTCCGGGTGATCGTCGACGACCGCGCGGGCGTCTCGCCCGGCGTGAAGTTCACCGACGCCGAACTGATCGGCGTGCCCACCATCCTGGTCGTCGGCCGCCGCGCCGCCGAGGGCGTCGTCGAGCTCAAGGACCGGCGCACCGGCGAACGCGAGGAGATCACCGTGGATGAGGCGCTCTCCCGCCTGACTGCCTGACCGCCCTGGCGCCGGCGGGCGGCGCCGCAGCGCCCCGTGTGGGCGTTGGGCCGCCCCGTGCGGGGCTCCGGTGTGGTGTCCGCTCCGTGGCGGGGCCTTCGGCTGCCCCGTCCCGGCGCCCCGTTACCGCGTCGGTTGCGGCTGTCCTGCCCCGCCTCGCTCCGTCCCGGGCGGGGCGGGCTGGACTCCGCCGGGGGCCGGTGCCGCCGCTGACGGCCCGGGTGCGCCTTCTGCCCCGTCGGCCGCGCCCAGCCGCCCCGGCCGCGGTACGGCCCCGTCACAGGCCGCCGGCGAACTCCAGCAGCAGTTCGCCGGCGGGGCGGTCGCCCGTCGCCAGGCACCGCACCCCGGCCACGACGCAGCGAAAGAGCGTCCAGCCGCGCAGCCGGTCGCGGTCGAGGTCGAGCGCGTCGGCGAGCTTGCCGAGCCGCCGCCTGCCCGCGGAACCCGGCGACGGGGCGGCGGCCAGTGTCTCCAGCCGGTCGCGGGCCAGCCACGCCACGTCGTAGGCGGGATCGCCGACCAGCGGCTTCGGGTCGATCGCCAGCCACGGCGCCCGCTCGCCCGCCAGCACGTTTCCGTGGTGGAAGTCGCCGTGCAGCAGCACCGCCGCCCCGTCCGGCACCGCCAGCGCCTCGCGGATCTCCAGCGCCTCGTCGATCAGCGGCTGTGCCTGCGACACCCACGGCGACGTGCCGGACTCGTGCAACGGGGCCGCCAGGTCCGCCGTGCGGTCGTTCACCGAGGCGAACGCGTGGCCGTCCGGCGGCGTCACCCACAGCCTGCGCAGCACCTCGGAAGCCTCCAGCATCGCCTTGGCGTCCGGCAGCGAACGCAGCGAGATCTCGCCGTGCAGCCGCTCCAGCAGCATCACGCCGGCCTCCGCGTCGGCCCGCAGCAGCCGGACCGCGGCCCGGCCGTCCCAGTGGGCCAGCGCGGCGGCTTCCTGCCGCGTCTCCTCGTTCAGCAGCCCGAGCTTGAGGACGGCGGGGGCCCCGTCGGCGGTGGTGACCAGCACGACCATGCTGAGACTCCCGCCGGGGTGCAGCACCCTGACCGGCGCCAGCTCCCAGCGCTCCAGGTACGCGCGTGCCTGGCCGGGCAGTTCGGCCAGCCAGCCGCGGCCCCGTTCGCCCTCCCGGGCCGGCAGCCTGCGCGCCAGCCGCTCGGGCGGATCCAGTGGATCACCGGGTACCGGGGCCATGAGCTGGTGATCCCTCCAACGGGTAGGCCGTGTGCGGCGGTTCAGAGGTTGTCGGTGGACGGGTCGACGGAGGAGACGGGCCGTCCGGCGTCGGCGCGTTCCACGATCCCGGGGAACGCCACCGCCGAGCCGCGCCAGCGCACCGCACGGACCGCCGCGGCGGTCAGCGCGGACGCGGCCTCGCCCCGCAGCGCACCCGAGCCGGCGCGCACCAGGTCGCCGTACGCGTCCGCCACCCGGTCCTCCAGCACCGCCGCGAGCCGCACCGCGGCCGAGGCGTCGGGCACCGGGAACGGCAGCGCGTAGGCGGCGTCCGCGGCCACCGGGTCGGCCCCGAGGCCCTTGACGGTGCGGCGCATGGCGTCACGGGCGGCCAGATGGGCCGCGTAGTCGGTCCGGGCGGCGGCCACCCGGTTCGCGTCGACCCGGGCGCCGACCACGCCGTAGCCGTAGACGGCGGCGTGCTCGGCGGCCAGCGCGGCCTGCGCGGCGGCCAGCAGCGCCGGGGGAGCGGAGGGAGAGGTCATGACGCACCGCCCGACAGCAGCAGGGCGTGGCCCGCGCCGCACGCGGCGACCGAGGCCAGCAGACGGGCGAGTTCCGGTGCGGCGTCGCGCACCGCGGCGGTCCGGGCGGCGGCGGTGCGGCGCTCCGTGTCCGCGAGGGCCTTGAGCGCGGCCCCCGGATCGGCCGGCACCGCGGGACCGGCGGGGGACGCCGAAGCCGAGGACGGGGGCGACGGCGAAGCGGAGCGGGAGCCGGTCGCGGAACCCGACGGAGACGGGGCGGACGGAGCCGCGGACGACGGGGCGGACGGCGAGGCCGAACCGGACGCCCCGTCGGCGCCGAACGCCTGGGCGTGCAGGGCGACCTGGGCCCGCAGCGGTGCCAGCCGGGCGGCCAGCGGCGGATGCGCGGCGGCGGTGGCGTCGTAGCGGCCCAGCAGCGTCACGCTGTCCGCCGCCGCCCTCGCACGCAGCGCGGCCTGCCGGCCGGCGGCACCGGAGTCGGTCACCGGTCCGGCACATCCGCCGAGCGCCGGTGCGGCCAGCGCCACCGCGCACCACACCGGCCAGGCCAGCACGGCCCGTCTGCGCGGCTCCGGGGCAACCCGGCGCCGCGTCGTCATCCTGAACGGCACGTTTCTCTTTCCGGTGAGGTCGTGAGGAGGGCGTACGTGGCCCCGTGGCGGACCGGCACCGGCCGGCCGACTCGCAGGAGCCTACCTGCGGCGATCACGACCGGGGCCGCCACCCGTGGGCCCGCGCCGAATCGTCAGCCAGGTACCGGAACCTATAGGCTCGGGTACCGACACGCGACGTACCCACAACAGCACACGCGGCCGAGGAGTCACCCGGATGAGCCCCACCCCAAGCGACAGGCTGCGAGAGTTGCTGGAGCCGCTCGCCACCGCCGCGGGACTGGATCTGGAGGAGATCGAGGTCACCCCGGCCGGCAAGCGCCGGGTCCTGCGTGTCGTGGTCGACTCCGACGAGGGCGTCTCACTCGACGCGGTCGCCGGCATCAGCCGGGGGTTCTCCGAGGCGCTCGACGCCGCCGACGCGATGGGCGGCACGCCCTACGTCCTGGAAGTCACCTCGCCCGGCACCGACCGGCCGCTCACCGAGCCCCGCCACTACGTCCGCAACACCGGACGCCTGATCAAGGCGCAGCTCGTCGAGGGCGGCGAGGTGACCGCCCGCATCACCCGGGTGGACGACGAGGGGCTCGACCTCGAGGTGCCGGGCGTGAAGGGGCGCAAGCCCACCGCCCGGCGGCTCGCGTTCGGCGAGATCGCCCGGGCCAGGGTCGAGATCGAGTTCAATCGCAAGAACAGCGACGTTGACGACGACGATGCCGGCGACGCGGATCTGCCCTCCGCCGAGATCGACGAGAGCGCCGAGGAGGCATAGCCGTGGACATCGACATGAGCGCTCTGCGCGGACTGGTGCGGGAGAAGGAGATCTCGTTCGACCTGCTGGTCGAGGCGATCGAATCGGCCCTGCTGATCGCGTACCACCGGGAGCCCGGCAGCCGCCGGGACGCCCGGGTGGAGCTGGACCGCAGCACGGGGCACGTGACCGTGTGGGCGAAGGAGGAGGCCGACGAGGTCGCCGAGGGCGCCGAGCCCCGCGAGTTCGACGACACCCCCAGCGGCTTCGGCCGGATCGCGGCGACCACCGCGAAGCAGGTCATCCTGCAGCGCCTGCGGGACGCCGAGGAGGAGATCACCTTCGGCGAGTACGCGGGCCGTGAGGGCGACATCGTCGCGGGCGTGGTCCAGCAGGGCAGCGATCCGCGCAACATCCTCGTCGACATCGGCAAGTTGGAGGCCATCCTGCCTCCGCAGGAGCAGGTGCCGGGCGAGTCCTACAAGCACGGCACCCGGCTGCGCACCTACGTCGTCCGGGTGGTCAAGGGGGTGCGCGGCCCGTCCGTCACCCTCTCGCGCACCCATCCGAATCTGGTCAAGAAGCTGTTCGCCCTCGAGGTGCCGGAGATCGCCGACGGCTCGGTGGAGATCGAGGCGATCGCCCGCGAGGCCGGCCACCGCACCAAGATCGCGGTGCGCTCCACCCGGCAGGGCCTGAACGCCAAGGGTGCCTGCATCGGCCCGATGGGCAGCCGGGTGCGCGCGGTGATGGCCGAGCTGGGCGGCGAGAAGATCGACATCGTGGACTGGTCGGACGACCCGGCCCAGATGGTGGCCAACGCGCTGTCCCCGGCCCGGGTGAACAAGGTGGAGGTCGTCGACCTGGCCGCCCGCTCCGCCCGGGTGACGGTGCCCGACTACCAGCTGTCGCTGGCGATCGGCAAGGAGGGCCAGAACGCCCGGCTCGCCGCCCGGCTGACCGGCTGGCGGATCGACATCCGTCCGGACACCGAGCCCGAACCGCCGTTGCCGCAGGACTGATCGGCCCGGTGGCCTGAATCGATTCTCGCGCCTTTGCGAACAGTCGGACGCAAACCAGCCCGAACGGGTGAGGTTGGCGTGGGGAGGTAGACTTAACAGTGTCTGGCCGGACGTGCGCCCGAGCATGCCCTGAGCGAACCTGCGTGGGTTGCCGGGAACGAGCGGCCAAGAAGGATCTGCTGCGTATCGCGGTGGTCGGTGACCAATGCGTCCCCGATCCGCGCGGTACGCTGCCCGGCCGGGGTGCGTATCTGCACCCCGACATGGCGTGCTTCGACCTGGCGGTCCGCCGCCGGGCGTTCTCCAGGGCCTTCCGGCTCAAGGAGCCGCCCGGGACGGCGGAGTTGCACCGGAGCGTGGAGCACGCGGCACCGCAGTAAAGAAACGACGTAAGGAACGGCACGGGCAACCGTGCGGTCAGGTACCTCGCGAGTGGAAGTAGGTCGAGATTGCGATGAGCACTCGATGAGTACGCGATGAGTACGCCCATGAAGTAGCGACGGTCCGGCGGACGACCACCCCGGACCTAGAAGGAGCGAAGTGGCTAAGGTCCGGGTATACGAACTCGCCAAGGAGATGGGAGTCGAGAGCAAGGTCGTCATGGCCAAGCTCCAAGAACTCGGCGAATTCGTCCGTTCGGCGTCCTCGACGATCGAGGCGCCGGTTGTTCGCAAGTTGACCGACGCATTGCAGCAGGGAAGCGGCAGCGCCGCCTCTGCCAAGCCCTCGGCGCCCCGCAAGGCGCCCGCCAAGCCGTCCGCGCCGACCCCCGGCCCGACGGCTCGTCCGGCTGCCCCGAAGCCCGGCGCCTCCGCGCCGAAGCCCGCGGCCGCCACCCCCCCGGCCGCCCCCGTGACCCCGGCGGCCGGCCAGACCTCGGCACGGCCCGCCCCGGCGCCCGGCCCCCGCCCCGGTCCGAAGCCCGCGCCGGCGCAGCCCGCGCCCGCCGCGGAGTTCTCCTCCCCGGCCGCGGCGTCGCCCGCCGCGGCCGAGCAGGCGCCGGCCGCTCCGGAGCGCTCCGCGCCTCGGCCCGCGGCCACGCCCGGCCCGCGTCCGGCGCAGCGTCCCGGTCCGGGTTCGCGTGACGGCGGAGCGGGCGGCGGCCGTCCGGAGCGGGGCGAGCGTGCCCCGCGTCCCGGCGGCGACCGTCCCCCCCGTCCGGGTGGCGCGCGTCCGGCCGGTCCGCGTCCCGGCAACAACCCGTTCACCTCGTCCGGCAGCACGGGCATGCCCCGTCCGCAGTCGCCCGGCGGCCCGCGCCCCGGTGGCGCTCCGCGGCCCGGCAGCGGGCACGGTGCCCCGGGTGGTCCCGGCGGCTCCGGCGGCGGTCCGCGTCCGCAGGGCGCCCCGCGTCCGGGCGGCCACGGTGCCCCCGGTGGGCCCCGTCCGACCCCGGGCGGCATGCCCCGTCCCGGCGGCGGTCCCGCCGGCGCCGGCGGCAACCGTCCGAACCCGGGCATGATGCCGCAGCGTCCCGCCGCGGGCCCGCGTCCGGGCCCCGGTGGCGGCGGTCGCGGTCCTGGTAGCGCCGGTCGCCCCGGTGGCGGCGCCGGTCGTCCCGGTGGCGGCGGTTTCGCCGGTCGTCCGGGTGGCGGCGGCGGTGCCGGTCGTCCTGGTGGCGGCGGCGGTTTCGCCGGTCGTCCCGGTGGCGGTGGCCCCGGTGGCGGCTTCGGCGGCGGCGGTGGCCGTCCCGGCTTCGGCGGTCGTCCCGGTGGTCCGGGTGGCCGCGGTGGCACGCAGGGCGCGTTCGGTCGCGGTCCGGGCGGTCGTCCGGCACGGGGCCGCAAGTCGAAGCGGCAGCGGCGCCAGGAGTACGAGGCCATGCAGGCCCCGTCCGTCGGCGGTGTGATGCTGCCCCGTGGCAACGGCCAGATGGTCCGGCTGTCGCGCGGTGCCTCGCTCACCGACTTCGCGGAGAAGATCAACGCCAACCCGGCGTCCCTCGTCCAGGTGATGCTGAACCTCGGCGAGATGGTCACCGCGACCCAGTCGGTCTCCGACGAGACGCTCCAGCTGCTCGCCGGCGAGATGAACTACGTCGTCGAGATCGTCAGCCCGGAGGAGGAGGACCGCGAGCTGCTCGAGTCCTTCGACATCGAGTTCGGCGAGGACGAGGGCGGCGAGGAAGCACTCGTCGCGCGTCCGCCGGTGGTCACCGTCATGGGCCACGTCGACCACGGCAAGACCCGCCTGCTCGACGCGATCCGCAAGACCAACGTGGTCGCGGGCGAGGCCGGCGGCATCACCCAGCACATCGGTGCCTACCAGGTGGCGACCGAGGTGAACGGCGAGGACCGCCGCATCACCTTCATCGACACCCCCGGTCACGAGGCGTTCACCGCCATGCGTGCCCGCGGTGCCAAGTCGACCGACATCGCGATCCTGGTGGTCGCGGCGAACGACGGCGTGATGCCGCAGACCGTCGAGGCGCTCAACCACGCCAAGGCGGCCGACGTGCCGATCGTCGTCGCGGTCAACAAGATCGACGTCGAGGGCGCCGACCCGACCAAGGTCCGCGGCCAGCTGACCGAGTACGGGCTGGTGGCCGAGGAGTACGGCGGCGACACCATGTTCGTCGACATCTCCGCCAAGCAGGGTCTCAACATCGACTCCCTGCTGGAGGCCGTCATCCTCACCGCTGACGCCTCGCTCGACCTGCGGGCCAACCCGGAGCAGGACGCGCAGGGCATCGCGATCGAGGCGCACCTGGACCGCGGCCGTGGCGCCGTGGCGACGGTGCTGGTCCAGCGCGGCACCCTGCGGGTCGGCGACACGATGGTGGTCGGCGACGCCTACGGCCGCGTCCGGGCGATGCTCGACGACGCCGGGAACAACGTGGACGTGGCCCTGCCCTCGACCCCGGTCCTGGTGCTCGGTCTGACCAACGTCCCCGGCGCGGGCGACAACTTCCTCGTCGTCGACGAGGACCGCACCGCCCGCCAGATCGCCGAGAAGCGCGCCGCCCGCGAGCGGAACGCGGCCTTCGCCCGCAAGGGGATCAGGATCTCGCTGGAGGACCTGGACAAGGCCCTCAAGGCCGGCGAGGTCCAGCAGCTCAACCTCATCATCAAGGGCGACGCGTCCGGCTCCGTCGAGGCGCTGGAGTCCTCGCTGCTGCAGCTCGACGTCGGCGACGAGGTGGACATCCGCGTCCTGCACCGCGGTGTGGGTGCGGTCACCGAGTCCGACGTGGACCTGGCGGCCGGCTCCGACGCGATCATCATCGGCTTCAACGTCCGCGCCGAGGGCCGCGCCACCCAGCGCGCCGAGCGCGAGGGCGTCGACGTCCGGTACTACTCGGTGATCTACCAGGCCATCGAGGAGATCGAGGCGGCCCTGAAGGGCATGCTGAAGCCGGAGTACGAGGAGGTCGAGCTCGGCACCGCGGAGATCCGCGAGGTCTTCCGGTCCTCCAAGCTCGGCAACATCGCCGGTGTGCTCATCCGCTCCGGCGAGGTCCGGCGCAACACCAAGGCGCGCCTGCTGCGTGACGGCAAGGTCGTCGCGGAGAACCTCAACATCGAGGGTCTGCGCCGCTTCAAGGACGACGTCACCGAGATTCGTGAGGGTTACGAGGGCGGTATCAACCTCGGCAACTACAACGACATCAAGGTCGACGACGTCATCGCCACCTACGAGATGCGCGAGAAGCCGCGCGGCTGATCGGGCACGGCACGCTGGACCGGGCCGATCGGCGGAGATAATCCGTCGATCGGCCCGGCCCGCTGCCGGTAGTGTGACGATCACCGAGCACATCAGCCCCACGAGGCCTCACGGGTCGGCTTGACCCGACTGCCCATGTATGTAGGGACGTTGTCCTTCGACCTGCTTCTCGGCGACGTGCGGTCGCTGAAGGAGAAGCGCTCCGTGGTCCGCCCCATCGTCGCCGAGTTGCGCCGCAAGTACGCGGTCAGCGTGGCCGAAGTGGGCGACCAGGATCTGCACCGTCGGGCCGAGATCGGCCTCGCGGTCGTCTCGGGGGACGTCACGCATCTGACGGACGTCCTCGACCGGTGCGAACGCTGGATGATCGCCAGACCCGAGGTGGACCTGCTGTCCGCCCGCCGGCGTGTCCACGGCGGCGACGACTGGGACGACTGAACCGAAGACCGAAGAAGAGAGAAGATCACCCATGACCGACACCGCGCGGGCGCGCAAGCTGGCCGACCGCATCCGGGTCGTGGTCGCGGAGACCCTCCAGCGCCGGATCAAGGACCCGAGGCTGGGCTATGTGACGATCACCGACACCCGCGTCACCGGCGACCTGCGGGAGGCGACCGTCTTCTACACGGTCTACGGCGACGAGGAGGAACGCAGCGCCTCCGCCGCCGCGTTGGAGAGCGCCAAGGGCGTGCTGCGCTCCGAGGTCGGCCGCCAGACCGGAGTGCGGTTCACCCCGACGCTGGCCTTCGTGCTGGACGCCGTACCGGACAACGCCCGCACCATCGACGACCTGTTGGCCAAGGCGCGTGCCGCTGACGCCCAGGTCCGCGAGGCGGCGGCCGGTAAGGGCTACGCCGGCGACGCCGACCCCTACCGCAAGCCCGCCGACGACGAGGCCGACGCGGCCGACGACGGGGCGGACGAGGCGGACGGCGACGGGGCGGACGGGGCCGAAGGTACGCACGGCGCCGACGGCGCGGGAGACGCATGAGGCGCAAGGGCACCGGACCGGACGGGCTGGTCGTCGTCGACAAGCCCGCCGGTCTGACCTCGCACGCCGTGGTGGCCCGGGTCCGCCGGCTGGCCGCCACCCGGCGGGTCGGCCACGCCGGCACCCTCGACCCGATGGCCACCGGGGTGCTCATCCTCGGCGTGGAGAAGGCGACCCGGCTCCTGGGCCACCTCGCGCTGACCACCAAGACGTACGAGGCCACCGTCCGGCTCGGCCAGGACACGGTGACCGACGACGCCGAGGGCGACATCCTGGCGACCGCGTCGGCCGCCGGGGTGAACCGTGCGGCGCTGGAGAGCGCCGTCGGGAAGCTGACCGGCGACATCCTCCAGGTGCCGTCCAAGGTCAGCGCGATCAAGGTGGACGGCCAGCGTTCCCACCGACTGGTGCGCGCCGGCGAGGAGTTCGAGCTGGCGGCGCGCCCCGTCACCGTCTCCTCGTTCGTGGTCCACGAGGTGCGCGAGGCCGAGGCCGACGGGGTGCCGCTGCTCGACGCCGACGTGACGGTCGAGTGCTCCTCCGGCACCTACGTCCGCGCTCTCGCCCGCGACCTGGGCGCCGACCTGGGCACCGGGGGACACCTGACGGCGCTGCGCCGCACCCGCGTCGGCCCGTACGGGATCGACGGGGCGGCCACCCTGGAGCAGCTCGAGGAGAGCTTCGACGTGCTGCCGATCAACCAGGCCGCCGCCGCTGCCTTCACCCGTTGGGACGTGGACGCCGAACAGGCCCGCCAACTCGTCAACGGCGTACGGCAGAAGGCACCCGGTCTCGGCCCCGGTCCCATCGCGGTCTTCGACCCGGACGACCGCTTCATCGCCCTGGTCGAGGAACGGCGCGGCGAGACCAAGATCCTCGCCGGCTTCGTCTAGGACAGGGTGCGGGGAGCGTTCCCGGGACGTCGCCCGCCCCGTGGCGCGTTCCGGGCGCGCGGCATGGCAGGCTTGGACGCGGAACACGGCCACGATCGAGTTCGGGTGAGGAGCTGCACGGTGGAGCGCTGGCGGGGCTTGGATGACGTTCCCGGTGACTGGGGACGGAGCGTCGTCACCATCGGCTCGTACGACGGTGTGCATCGCGGACATCAGTTGATCATCGGACGCGCGGTGGCCCGGGCCCGGGAACGGGGCCTGAAGTCGGTGGTCGTCACCTTCGACCCGCACCCCAGCGAAGTGGTGCGCCCCGGCAGCCATCCGCCGCTGCTGGCCGCCTACCCCCGCAGGGCGGAGCTGATGGCGGAACTCGGTGTGGACGCGCTGCTGATCCTGCCGTTCACCCACGAGTTCTCCCAGCTGTCGCCCGCCGACTTCGTCTCCACGGTGCTGGTGCGCGCCCTCGGCGCCGAACTCGTCGTGGAGGGCCCCAACTTCCGCTTCGGGCACAAGGCCGCCGGCAACGTGGCCGTGCTCACCGAACTGGGCCGGGAACACGACTTCGCCGTCGAGGTGGTGGACCTCTACGTGCGCGGCGAGGCGGGCGGCGGCGAGCCGTTCTCCTCCAGCCTGGTGCGCCGGCTGATCGCCGAGGGGGACGTGGGGGGCGCGCGGGAGATCCTGGGCCGCCCGCACCGTGTCGAGGGCGTCGTCGTCCGCGGCGCGCAACGGGGCCGCGAACTGGGCTACCCGACCGCCAACGTCGAGACCCTGCCGCACTCGGCGGTCCCGGCGGACGGCGTCTACGCGGGCTGGCTGGACACCGGCGGCGAGCGGATGCCGGCCGCGATCTCGGTGGGCACCAACCCCACCTTCGACGGGACGGCCCGCACCGTGGAGGCGTACGCGATCGACCGCGTCGGCCTCGAACTGTACGGGCTGCACGCGGCCGTGGAGTTCGAGGTGTACCTGCGCGGCCAGGAGCGGTTCGACACCGTCGACGCACTGCTGGAGCGCATGGCGATCGACGTGAAGCGGGCCAGGGAACTCGTCGAGGAGTGACCGACGACCGTCATGCGAAGGGCCCGGACGCTGGGTAGCGTCCGGGCCCTTCCTCGTCACTGCTGCGGCGGTGGCGGAGGCGGCGGGTAGCCGTAGCCGTGCGGCCCGTCCGGCGGTGACTGGGGCCAACCGCCGGGTGCCTGCCCCGGCGGGGCGGCGGGCGGCTGCCCGGGCTGCTGGCCCCAGGCTCCCGGCGGAGGTCCCTGCTGCGGGTAGGACTGCGGATACGGGGCCTGCTGCCCGGGCTGACCGACGTAGTAGCCGCCCTGCTGCGGGTCGCCCATCGGCTGCCCCATCTGCGGCGGGGCGCCGCCGGGTTGCGCCCACATGCCCTGGTCCTGCTGGGCGCGGGGGAAGTCCTCGGCGATCAGCGCGGCGAGGTTGAAGTACGCCTCACGCGTCTTGGGCCGCATCATCTCCAGGTCGACCTCGGCGCCGGCCGCGAGGTGCTCGTCGAACGGTACGACGATCACGCCGCGGCACCGGGTCCTGAAGTGCGCCACGATGTCGTCCACCTTGATCATCTTGCCGGTCTCGCGCACGCCGGAGATGACCGTGAGGCTGCGGCCGACCAGTTCCGCGTAGCCGTGCGCCGACAGCCAGTCGAGCGTGGTGCTCGCGCTGCTGGCACCGTCCACCGACGGCGTCGAGATGATGATCAGCTGGTCGGCGAGATCCAGTACGCCGCGCATCGCACTGTAGAGCAGCCCGGTGCCGGAGTCGGTGAGGATGATCGGGTACTGGCGCCCCAGTACGTCGATCGCCCGCCGGTAGTCCTCGTCGTTGAACGTGGTGGACACGGCCGGGTCCACGTCGTTGGCGATGATCTCCAGACCGGAGGGCGCCTGCGAGGTGAAGCGGCGGATGTCCATGTAGCTGCTGAGGTACTGGATGTTCTGCACCAGGTCGCGGATGGTCGCGCCGGTCTCCCGACGCACCCGGCGGCCCAGCGTGCCGGCGTCCGGGTTGGCGTCGATCGCCAGGATCTTGTCCTGCCGCTCGGAGGCCAGGGTGGAGCCGAGCGCGGTGGTCGTCGTGGTCTTGCCGACGCCGCCCTTGAGGCTGATGACCGCGATCCGGTAGCAGGACGTCACCGGGGTGCGGATGAGATCCAGCTTGCGCTGCCGCTCCTGCTCCGCCGACTTGCTCTTGAACAGCCCCTGGCCGGGGAGGTTGCTTCCGGGCTTGCGTGCCTTGGGCTGGTTGCGCAGCAGCCGGTCGGAGGACAGCTCGACCGCGGCCGTGTAGCCGATCGGGGCGCCGGCCACCGAACGCTGCCGCTGGTCGGGCGTGACGGTGGGCCAGCCGGTGCCGCGCGGGTCCATCGGGGGGCCGGGCGGCGCCTGCGGGTTCTGCGGCGGCGGCATCGGCACGTCGGGCTGCTGGGGGTAGCCCGGCTGCTGCGGCACCTGGTGCGCGGGCGGCTGCTGCGCCGGCGGCTGGGCGTGTGTGCCGTGCGGGTAGCCGTATCCCGGCGGCAGCTGCTGCATGGGCTGCGCGGGCGGCTGGCCGCTCTGCCCCGGTGGCGGGAACGCCTGCGAGTGCGCGTCCGGCGGGGGCGGCGGCATACCGGGGCCGCCGGGACCGTGCGGGTAGCCGTAGGACGGCCCCGGGTACGGCTGCTGCTGCGCCGGCGGCTGGGGAGCCTGGGGCGGCGCGCTGCTGTACGGGCGCCTGCGCGGCCTGGAACTGCGGGGGCAGCGGCGGCACCGCGTTCGGCATCCCGGGCGGCGGCGGGGTCGCCCCGTGCGGCGGGGGAGGCGGCGTGGCCACACCGTGCTGGGGCGGGAGGGGCTGGCCGTGCGCCGGGGTCGGCGTGGGCTGCGGGGCCCACGGCTGCGCGCCGGACGGGGCCTGCGGCGGACCGGGCGGCGGGCCGACGGGGGCGTGCGGCGCGGGCGCCGCGGCCTCACGGGGCTCCGGCGCCGGGGGCGCGATGTGTGCCGGGGGAGGCGGCGGAGCCGCCGCGGGGGTCGGGGCGGGCGGCGCCACGGTCGCCGGGGGCGGCGGAACGGGCGGTGTGGCGGGCGGGGCCGCAGGCGGCTCCGGATCGCGCTGCCGCTTCAGCGACAGCGCGGAGAACCGCTCCGTCACCATCGGCGCCACGGTGCCGCGGCCGTCGGACTCCGGCTCGGCGGAGCCCGGGAAGCCGGGCGGGCCGGACGCGTTGGCGGCCTCGGCTTCCTCCTTGGCCTTGAGGTTCTTCAACGACAGCGCGGAGAACCGCATGGTGGAGTTGCTCTCCAGCGCACCGGACGCCGGCCCCGTGCCGCTCGCCCCGGACGTGCCCGTCGGGTCGGCGGACGGCTGGAAGCTGGGGAACGCGGACGGCGCGGAACTCGGCGCGGGCGCAGCGCCGGACGTGGGGAACGGCACATCGGGCGCCGGCGAACCCGCAGGGGGCTCCGGCTCCTTGGGCGGCTCGGGGCTGGCGGCACCGGCGTTGGACGAGGAGTCCTCGCCGTTCGTCATGTACCAGGCGGGTGGCGTGTAGTCGATGCTGAACTCGCCGGTGTAGTCCGCGTCGGTCGGCCGTGCCCCGTCGCCGCCGACGCGGTTGTCGTCCCGATCGCTGCTCACTGTGCCTCCTGGTTTGGCGTCATGCTCCCGAACGGCCGGGTCCAGCAAGGACGTCGCACCCCGTGGCGGCCGGCTCGGCGCGTGCCGTGCGTCATCGAGGACTCCCTCCCCCCGTACGGCGATGGCCCCTCGGTCACGCCGGTGATGGCCGGCCGGTGGCTTCCGGTGGTTCGCTCCCCGGGCAGCCCGCCTGACCGCTCCTGCCGTTCATAGGACAGCCTAGGCCCTGATCTGCCGCTCGTGCACGGCCCCATGGAGCCGCGCCGCGACGGCCAGTACGGTCCGTAAGCGTCAATTGGCGTGGTAACGGTGCATCGTGGGAGATCGCGCCCCGTGCCGCCCCGTCAGTCCATCCGTCGCGGCGTCCCCAGCAGTCCGCTCTCGGCGTCCGTGGGCCGGGTCATCACGAACTGCCGGTGTGTCCGGGTGCACCACAGCGCGAACTGGTCGCCCAGCGTGGGCAGTGCCTCGGCGTCGGCCTGCGGCACCGTCATGATCCGTGAGATCGACCGGGCCTCGTCCGGCGAGACCCGCTGCGCGCCGACGATGGTCGCGCTCTCCAGGAACCGCGGCGCGGTCGGCCCGAGGAACGGCAGCACCGTCAGCACCGACTGCCACGGGGCGGCGGTCACCCGGCCCCGTGGCGGACGTCCGCCCGCGTCCCGCAGGATCAGCACCGGGCTGCCCACCGAGGGGCCCAACGGCGGTACCCGGCCCACTTCGTGCAGCGTCACGCACTGCTGCCCGCCGCCGGCCGCCTGGGCGAGCGTGTTCCACAGCTGCGGCCGGCCGGTCTCCACCGCGACGCGCGCCCCGGTCGCCGCCGCGCGCAGGGCCAGCACCTGCGCCAGCCACAGACCGCCCACGAGCACCACCTCGAGTGGCGAGGGGCGGTTGAGTCCCAGCACGGCCGGCTGCTCGTGCGCGTCGACCCCGATGATCACCCCGTCGTCACCCACCGGCAGTCCGACCGACGCCAGATGTTCCACGCCCAGCGTGTGCCGCGGACGGCGCGGCCCGAGCAACCCGAAACCCAACCCCCGCCGAACCCGCGCCGGTTCGGACTGTGCGGCTGGCACGGGGCGGGCCTGCCCGAAGCCGGCGGGCGCCCCGTAGCCCGGTGCGGACGTCGCCATCAGCGCGCACCTCCCAGCGGCAGCGTGGCGAGCACACCCGGCACCTGTTCCCGGTCCAGCCGCACCAGATCCACCTTCACTCCCTGCGCCGTGCGCTCCAACTGGCGCCGCAGATTCACCAGTTCACTGTCGCTGCGGCCGGTGATCCGCAGATGACCGGTCAACTCCGGCACGTCGCCCTGGCCCCGTCGGGCGGTCAGGCTGAACGTACTGGCCAGCGCGGGCATCGAGGTGAGCAGCGTGACCAGGTTCGGCACCGGCGTCCCGCCCGCCACGGCACCCAACCGGGGCCAGCGGCCGATCCAGTAGACGGTGTGCCAGCGGTCGTCGCAGCGCCAGGCCCGTGTGCTCTCCGCCGTACGGCGCGGCACGGCGCCGGTGCGCACCGTCTGCTCGGTGGCCCGCGGGTTGGCACAGCTGGAGGTGGCAACGGCGGCGGACAACTCGGCCTCGTTGAGCACGGTGGCGTGGAAGCCCGTCCCGGTCAGCCGGCTCGCCAGTTGGTCCGCCGCGCGGGTCAGCGCCCGCTGCGCACCGTTCAGCCCACCGCCGCGGGCCGTCACCGCCTCCGGGCACAACTCCGGGTTGAGCTTGACCGCGACCCAGGTCACCCGGACCGCGGGAGCACCGGACTGCGCCTGCAACGGGGCGTAACTGCGGGCGGCGACCGCCTGTTGCGGCAGGTGCGGTGCCGGAGCGGGCTGAGTGTGCTGGACCACCTGCACCGACTCCAGCCGGATGCCGTCCACCTCCAGACCGTCGTACAGCACGTCGAGCGGCAGCGGACGGGCGGTGCGCAGCGGACGGAGCGGCAGGTCGACCGCCTCGATCTGCAGCACCGCGGCCAGGAAGGTGCCGTCGCCCACCATGCCGACCGGCCTGCCGGCCCGGTCGGTGAACGTCAGCGTGCTCAGCGACGGATCGCACTCCGCGGCCGGGGCGAACCCCGGGTCGGTGCCCGGCGGCACCGGCCGTGCGCCCCGTCGGCTGCGCGCACGCGCCTCCAGGGCGGTGAACAGCCACTCGGGCAGCGGCCGGTGGCGGCGGTGGACGAGAGCCACCAGCACCAGCGCGACGGCCGGCACGGCGGCGGGCAGCAACATCAGCGGGTGGGTCGCCCAGGCGGCCAGCAGCAGCGCGACCGCCACCTCCACCAGCACCAGTTGCCGCACCGAAAGCGGCCCGAGCCGTCCGGAGGCCGTCCGCGCACGGGGCCGGGGCGCCGCGCCAGCCGGCCGCGCCCCGTGCTGCCCGGGAGCGACGGCCCCGGGCGCCCCGGCTCCGCGCGTCGCGCTCGTCTCCGGCCTGGTCGCGGTGGCCATCCCCCGTCGCCCCCCTCTGCCTCGCGGCGTGTCCGCCTCACGGCGTGGAATTCGTGGAACCGGCCGACTTCCCTGAACAGCCGGTTCGCTCCCGGCCGTTGACCCCGGCGCCTCGGCCCCGCCAAGCGGTCGGCTTCCCGATACCGGCATAGTAGAGGGCCGGTCCGACGATGTCGGCCGGGGTGCACAGGACCACCCAAGCAGGCGACACCCGGGGGAGACGGACAAGCCCATGGCTTCACGGCGCGACCAGCTCAACGCGTACACCTTCGCCAGGAAACGGATGGTCGCGGCGTTCCTGCAGCCCTCGGCCAGCGGTTCCGAGGAAGGGGCGCCGCGCCCGCTGCGGGCCGTCGTACCCAGTCTGGTGGTCGCTGGGCTGGTGCTGGCCGGATTCGTCGGCTGGGGCCTGATCAAGCCCGGTGCCCCGCCCGGATGGTCCGCCCCGGAGACCAACGTGCTGGTGGGCAGCGAGTCCACCACCCGCTACGTGGTGCTGGGCACCAAGAAGCACCCCGTGCTCTACCCGGTCCTCAACCTGGCCTCCGCGAGACTCTTGCTGAATCCGTCCAAGTTCGCCGTCCTGAAGGTCGACGAGTCGGTTCTGGACAACGGAAAGATCCCGCACGGCCCGACGATCGGCATCCCGTACGCCCCCGACCGCCTTCCGGACCCGGGCGACGCCGGGACCAGGAAGCTGTGGTCGGTGTGCGAACAGCCCGGACGGGGCAGCGACCCGCAGAAGGCGGCCTTCGTCTTCGCTGAGAGCGACGCCCACCGGGTGGACGGCCGCGGCCGGCTCACCGGCAGCCAGGCGCTGTTCGTCAAGGGCCCCGACGGCGCGCTCTACCTGGTGAGTCCGAGCGGCACGGCGTACCCCCTCGACACCACGGGGCTGACCGACCCCGGCCTGCTGGTGCGCGCGCTGCTGCGGAACGCGACGCCCCAACAGGTCACTCAGGATTGGCTGAACACCTTCAACCAGGGACAGCCGATCCATTTTCCCTCCGTCACGGGCTTCGGCGCATCGGCGGGCCTGCCCAAGCTCGGGAACGCCAACCGCGTCGGCATGGTCATCACGTCGCCCACCGGATACGGCTCCCAGACCTACGTCGTGCTGCAGGGCAAGGTCGCCGAGGTGTCGCCCCTCGTCGCGGCCCTGCTGCTCCGGCTGCCCGGCGCGCAGACGCTCTACGGGAACAGGGTGCCGGAAGCCCAGGAGGTCCCGGGCGACGCCTACACCGTGTCCCCCAGCCCCTACCTCGGTGACACCGGCTGGCCCCAGAACCTGCCCCGCCAGACCAACACGAGCACCGACTCGACGATGTGCAGCGTCTACCGGGGGAAGATGACCGGCTCCAAGCCGGAGTTGAGCGTGTGGACCGGCGTCAAGTACCCGGCCGCCGTCGTCAACAACGGGGCCACCGCCTACGTCACCCCAGGCTCCGGACTGCTCTACCGCCAGACCACCGGCACCGCCGACGGCGGTCCGGTCTACCTCGTCACCGACACGGGACTGCGCTACAACGTGCCCGGCGGCCAGGCGGACCAGGGCACCGCCGACGCCCGGACGCTGCTCGGCTACGGACAGGTACAGCCGCTGCGGGTCCCGGCCGTCTGGTCCGCCTTCCTGCCGACCGGCCCCACCCTGGATCCCAAGGCCGCGGCTCAGCAGCAGGGATCGTGATGCGCTCCCGTCCGCCTGGTCTTCGCCGCCCCGTCCGGTGGGCCGTGGTGCCCGCCGCTCTCACCGTCCTCGCTTGCTGCTGCCCGCCGGCCATGGCCGCCGGCGACCCCGTCGTGTCCGCGGGCGACGGCCAGTGCACCGGTTACCCGGCGCCGCTCATCAAGGGCACTCCGTGGGCCCTGCAACGCGTACTCCTCGGCCAACTGTGGCGCTACGGCAAGGGCGAGGGCGTGCGGGTCGCCGTCATCGACTCGGGCGTGGACAACCACAACCCGCAGCTCAAGAGCGCCGTGGACACCGCCGACGGTGTCGACCTGACCGGCAAGGGCAGCGGCGACGGCACCGACGACGCCTACGGGCACGGCACCGAGGTGGCCGGCATCATCGCCGCCCGCCCCGAACCCGGCACCGGCTTCGTCGGCCTGGCGCCGCTCGCCACCATCATCCCGATCCGGCAGACCGACGGGCAGGGACGGGGCAAAATCGCGGGGATGATCACCGCGATCAACGACGCTGTCGCCCGGCACGCTCAGATCATCAACATCTCGCAGGACACCATCTCCCCGCCCCCCGACGGAAAGTTGGAGGCGGCGGTGGAAAACGCCCTGGGGCACGACATCGTCGTGATCGCCGCGGCCGGCAACAACGGTGTGGACGGCCAGGTCGCCCCCACCTATCCGGCGTCCTACCCCGGGGTGCTGGCAGTGGGTGCCTCCGACCGGGATGACGAGCGCGTCGACTTCTCGCAGTCGGGACCGTTCGTCGGCGTCGCGGCGCCGGGCGTCGACATGGTGACCACCGTGCCGTTCGGCGGCCAGTGCGTGGACAGCGGCACCAGCTTCTCCGCCCCGTATGTGGCCGGGGTCGCCGCGCTCATCCGCGGCCGCCATCCCGGTTGGACGCAGCAGCAGGTCGTCGCACAGATCGAGGAGACCGCGGACCGGCCCGGACGGGGCCGCGACAACGCGCTCGGCTGGGGCGTGGTGGACCCGGTCAAGGCCGTCACCGGCGACTCCGGGCCGATCGAGCGCCCGACGCCGGACCCGACGCCGGACCCGGCACCGGACCCCGGCTCCCAGCCGCGGGTCGTCGCGTTCGCCGTCGACAACGGGGCCCACGGGCGTTCGGTGCGGGACGCCGTCTACGCGCTGGCCGCGGCCGTCCTGGCGGTGGCGATCATCGCCGGCGCCGCGGTGGCGGTTAGGGACAGCGGACGCCGCCGGAGCGGCGCCCGCTGAACGTCCGCCCCGTCACCCCCCGTTGTAGGGGCGGACGGTGTCCATGATCTTGGTGATCTCGGCCGTGGTCAGCGCGTGCGGTACGCCCTGGTCGGCGTAGATGACCCACTCGCTGATCGTCCCGTCGGGCAGCCGTTGCGAGATGCCGTAGGAGACACCACGGGGCGGCACGCACGCGCTCGGCCGGACGATGTTCGTCGCGGTGGCTTTCGCCATGTAGCCGTCGATCCCGTTGTGCTTCCACGGCACCGGCGTGCTGACCGTCACGTGCAGCTTCTTGTTGGTTATGCCGCCGTAGGCCGCCCAGACCCAGTTGCCGGCCACGTTGCGGGCGTTCACCTGGAGCGTGCCGCCGCTGCTGCCCTGCGCGCCGATGGTCGCCAGCTGCCCCTTGCCTGCCTGGAACGCGCCGCTGGACGGGCCGTTGGAGGCACAGCCGCCCTCGCGGTACTCGGCGGTGCCGCTCATCGCCACGACCGGCTTGTTGTTCTTGTCGGTGTAGGCGATCTGGATGTCGGAGGCGTTGAGTTTCCAGTCGGCCGAGGTGGGCGGCACGTCGTAGCGGAAGCCGTGCTGCTCCTGCGTCTGGGTCTGCCAGCCGGCGATCATCGGCTTCGCGGTGCCGTTGGTGAGGTCCGGGCCCTGGTCGGTCGGGGTGGGCTCGGCCGGGGCGGTCACCGAGTGGCGCGGCGTCGCGTAGGTCTTGTGCGGTTCCTTGGAGCGTGTCGCGAGGAAGATCCCGCCGCCGATCAGCGCCAGGGCCACCACGACCCCGGTGGCGATCAGCGCGGTGCGCCGGCCGTTCGACGGCGGTGCGGGGGGCGGTGGCGGCGCACCCTGCCCGTAGGTCCCGTACGGTCCTGGCGGCGGGGGCATCTGGGGCCCCGTGTACTGCGGTGCGGCGTACGGCTGCTGCGGGGGCTGGCCCTGCGGCTGCGGCGGTTGCTGGCGGCGGCCTGCGGCTGGGGCTGCTGGCCGGTCGGCGGCCAGGCGGGCGGCGGACCGAACCCCGGGGCGGGCTGCGGTGGTTGCCCGGGCTGCGGGCGCGCCGGGTCGTTCGGATTCTGAGGCCAGGACATGGCCGGTACCCTACGGCGCCGCTGTCGCCGCCCGATCGACGGGCGGCGACGATACGGCAACAGAGTCAGACGCGCCCCGTGGCGGCCCCGTTCAGGACGTCGGCCACGGCACCTGGGGCGAGTGGTAGTAGTCGATCCCCATCGCGTCCCAACGCGGCCCCTGCGCGGCGAGCCGGAGCGAGAAGGCGTCCCAGTCGTGGGTGGACTCCGGCGACCAGCCCAGCTCGGCCACGGCGGGCAGCCGGGGGAACGCCATGTACTCGATGTTCGCGCTGGTCGTCAGGGTCTCCGACCACAGCGGTGCCTCGACCCCGAAGACCGCGGAGGCGGGAGCGCCCTTGAGGAAGGTGGCCGGATCCCAGTTGTAGGAATCCTTCACCTCGGTGTAGCCAGCCCAACTCAGGCCCAGCGGCGTCGACTTGTCGTACTTCATGTCCAGATAGACGTGGTTCGCCGGCGACATCACCAGCCGCGTGCCCGCCTTGGCCGCGTCGATGACGCTCGTCTCGTTGCCCGCGGTGCCCCAGTACTGCGCGATGGCGCCCTTGACCGGGTCCGCGTCGGTGATCTCGTGCCAGGCCATCACCGTTTTGCCGTACTTGCCCACCAGCGGCTGCACCCGGTCCATGAACGTCTTGTAGTCCGCCGCGCTCGTCGAGTGCGCCTCGTCGCCGCCGATGTGCAGGAAGGGCCCCGGGGTGAGCGCCGCCAGCTCGCGGATCACGTCCTCGACGAAGGTGTAGGTGATGTCCTTGCCGACGCACAGCGAGCTGAAGCCGACGTCGGTGCCGGTGTACAGCGGCGGCGCGACCCCGTCGCAGTTGAGTTCCGCGTAGCTGGCCAGCGCCGCGTTGGTGTGCGCCGGCATGTCGATCTCCGGCACGATGGTGATGAACCGGCTCTGCGCGTAGTGCACGATCTGCTCGTACTGCGCTTCCGTGTAGTAGCCGCCCGGGCCGCCGCCGACCTCCGTCGAGCCGCCGTAGGTGGCCAACTGGGGCCAGGACGGCACCGCGATGCGCCATCCCTGGTCGTCCGACAGGTGCAGGTGCAGATAGTTGATCTTGTACAGCGACAACTGGTCGATGTAGCGCTCGACCTGCGCCACGGTGAAGAAGTGCCGCGAGACGTCCAGCATCGCCCCGCGGTAGGCGTAGCGCGGAGAGTCGTTGATCGTCCCGCCCGCCACGCTCCACGGACCGGCCTGCCGGGTCCGCGACTCCACGGAGGCGGGCAGCAGTTGGCGCAGCGTCTGCACCCCGTGGAAGAGCCCCGCCGGCGCGTCCGCCCGGATGACGACGCCGCCCCGTCCCGACTCCAGTCGGTACCCCTCGCTGCCCAATCCGTCCCCGTGCCCGAGCCGGAGCGCGATCCCGCCGGGCAGCGGCAGTCGCGTCACCGGGAGGGCGTAGCCCGTCGACGGCCGCAGCAGGTGCGCCAGGTACTCGCCGACGGCGTCCGCCCCGGCCGAACCGAGCGGAACGGAGATGGCCGTGTGCGTGCCCAGCGTGAACGGGGCGCCCTGCGGGTGCACCGACGCCGGTTCGGGCACGACCTGGCCGAGCGGACGGGGCGTGGACGGCGCCGCGGCCGAAGCCGGCGCCGCGGCGGTCGCCCCCAGGCCGGCGGCCACCAGCAACAGCAGCGCACCTCCCCACCGCGACAGCCGCATGGCCGCCCCCGAGGAATTCCCGGACTGTCCTGTTGCGCTGCGTCGCCTCACGAATGGTCCCTTCGAGGAGCTTCTTCGGGTGAACCGTCTGAACGACAAGCCGACTGATCGTCAATTCTGGTTACCGTGCACCTGATGGCGCGTCAAGGGGAATGCGTCCATTCGTGGGGTCGTCTCCCGCCGATGTGCCGCCCCGTCCCGTCCCCGATGGCCCCGTGATGCCCGGTCCGCCAGGGGAAAACCGTCCGGTGAGCCGCTTCCCACACAACTCCCGCACGTCGAAGTCCCGTTGGGTTTGTCGGTGCCGGCGGCTAAACTGTTCTGCTGCGCCGCAAATGCGCAGACGTTCCGGGTGTGCGACCACCGCCCGGGACGTTCGACGCGTCAAGGGGGGAAGGTGCGCCGTGCCGGGAAATCCGTGTCGAGCATGTCCGGCGACGCCGCTTTCCGCGCGCCGTCGGCCGGACGGGCCCCGTGCGATACGGGGCGCGGCGGCCACCGCGCCATCAGCGATGGGCTGAGAACACCGGCATGAGGACTTCGGAGGGACAACGGGGATGCTGCTAGGGGACGACGGTAAGGAGATCTCGCCCGCGCAGGTGCGCGCCCTGAGCGTCCAGTACGAGACGCTCAAGACTTTCAAGGGCCGCATCGACGATCTGATCGCCTCGATGGACCACGGGGCGGCGGGCCCGAAGAACATCGGCCAGGACAAGCTCGACGCCGCGCACCTCGGCACCGGCTTCCCGCAGGCCGAAGCCCTCTCGGCGGCCTACACGCACGTCCACAGCCAGTTGGAGTCCTTCTCCAGCTTGCTGTCCGACCAGATGCAGGCCATGCAGATGTCCGTCGAGGGTGCCCGCCTCGGTTACCACAACATGGACCTGGCCCAGCGCGACAAGCTCTGGAGCATCCACGACACGACGGCCAAGCGCTACCACGCGGCCCAAACGCCTTCGTCCGCCGGCCAGAGCGACGCCGGCACCGGCGGCGTCCTCGGCTGACGACGGAGAGGGGGAGCAACCGGACATGCATACGAACGACGGCCTCGGCAGCCCGGACCCGTCCGACCCGCGGACGTACTTCGAGGATCTGAGCCACCGCGAGATGCTGGAGATGCTGGCCGGCGCCAACCACGCCAGGGTGAGCGCCGCCGCGGACAAGCTGCACGACGTCGCCCGCTCCATCGACAAGATCGGCTCTGATCTCAAGACCCACATCGCCGACGTCGAGTGGTCCGGCGAGGCGGGCGACGCCTTCCGCTCCTGGGGCGGCCGCGTCGCCGGCGCGACGTTCACTCTTTCCGACTACAGCGCGTCCGCCGGCACCCAGATGACCCACGTCGCCGACGTTCTCGCCGAAGTCCAGCGCGACATGCCGCCCGTTCCCCAGGGCGCGGTCAACACGGCGCTGACCTACCGCCAGTCCAAGAGCCTCGCCGGCCCCTTCGCCGACGCCGCGGAGGGCGCCAGTCCCACGGTCTGCATGCCGGATCCCTCCTCCACGGAGTACCGGCAGGCACTCACCCAGATGGAGAGCGACCGCACGAAGGCGGTCGACGCCATGACCAAACTGGGCGGGGCCTACCAGGGCGCGACGGAAGTCATGTCCAAACAGGGTGAGCCGGCTTTTCCGCCGCCGCCGGATGAGGTGATGCCGCCGCCGGAATTTTCTTCATCTGATCGTGTGAGCAACGAAGCAATCGGAGCGAATGTTGGACGAGGCTATGTAAGGGACAATGTCGCTCACGAGGATCCTGGCGCTAGTGAGAGACGGGCTGCAACCACGACCCTGGATTACGCAGGAGGTGATCCAAGAGGTCGCCACCAGGAGGTACCTGAATTCGGTGACCGGCCGACTGATCATCCTGCGATGCCATTGCCGATCTCTATACTTCCCAAGAATCCGGAGAGCCTCGCCGACGGTACGGACATAGGGGCTCCACCGCGAGGCAGCGGCGGACGTCATTCTGTCGATCTCCCCAGCGACGGAATCCAGGGCGGACGTCTTGTGGAACCACCGACATCCAGGATCGGCCCTGTCCGTTCTCCGCAAGGGACCGTTATCGGCAACGAAGAGCTTCCTAACGCCGCGCTCAGCCCGGGCCGGTACGGTGCCGGGGCTGCTCCCGCGTGGGAGCGTTCGACGGAGGATTTCACCCGTGGGGGTTCGGGTCTGACCGCATCCGGGGAGCAGGAAGTGTCCGAAGGGCGGTCCGGCATGCCGATTGCGGCTGGAATGGGCTTTGGCGGCCGATCCGACGGGGGAAGGAACGGCAGTCGACCCGGCTACCTGGTCGAAGAAGAGGAAACCTGGACACCCGGAGACCGCAAGGTCGTTCCGTCGGTGCTGGAATAAGCACGAGGAGAAGTGCATGTCGTGGTGGCGCGGTCCTTCGGCATCTCGGAGGACCCTCACGGTCCTGGCGTTGACGGGAGCAGTCTCGATGATCGGAGCGGTTGTGGCCGCTCCGGCTGCAGGCTGAAACGATCAGACAGAAGGAATGGCATGTCAACGCCATGCGACTTCCGGAGGCATGGAAGTACAGCAAGGGGCAAGGCATCACCATCGCTGTTATCGACGGAGGGTTTGATACTTCTGCACCCGATCTTCGTGGGCAGATGCTACCTGGTCGTAATTTCTCCCCGAACGTGAAGAGTTCGAGCGCAGCTCAACAACTTTCGCATGGCACGAGTATGGCGAGTATCATCGCCGGTACGGGCAACTCGATGGGTGGAACGGGGCCGATTGGCGTCGCGCCGAAAGCCAAGATTCTTCCTCTGCAGGTAGTCTCGGACCCAAACGCAGGAAACGACGACGCAGTAGAGCAGCGTTTTGACCCGCAGCTTGCGACGGCAATTAGATTCGCGGCTGACTCTCAAGCGCGTGTAATTAGTATTTCCTTGGGTATCTACGAAGCAAATCCAAAAATTGTCAGTGCCGTGAAATATGCACTGTCGAAGGATAAGCTAATTTTTGCCGCGGTCGGCAATCGGCATAATCAAGGAAACCCTGTTCAATACCCTGCTGGAATTCCTGGTGTTGTGGGAATTGGATCGCTGGATCGGAAGGGAAACCCTGCCAGCGAGTCTGAAGTGGGGGCTCAAGTTGCTTTGTCGGCCGTAGGAGTCGACGTGTACAGCGACTGCACCGGAAGCTCCTACATCTGCAATTCCCGCGGCACCAGCGACGCCACCGCCCTCGCCTCCGGATCCGCCGCTCTCGTCTGGGCCAAGCACCCCTCCTGGACCGCGAACCAGGTACTTCGGGTTCTGATCAACACCGCGGCGGGGCCGTCGGACGGGGCCAAGCGGAACGACTACATCGGGTACGGGGCGGTGCGGCCGCGCGTGGCGTTGGAGAATCCGGGCGATCCGGGGCCGGCGGATGTGAACCCTTTGCTCGCGGCGGCGCAGAGCGCGTCGCCGACGGCTGGTCAGACGGCTCCGTCGGGCGGGAAGTCGTCGTCCGGGGCACCGAGCACGGCGTCCGCGGCGTCGTCCGGCGGTGGGGGGAGCTCGCTGCCGTGGATCGCGCTGGGCGCGGTCGTCGTGGCGGTGGTCGTGGCCGGCGGCGTCGTGATCGTGCGGCGACGCGCGTGAGGCGAGCGGCGGCGGGCCGCGTCGGACCGCCGCCAACTCCCGGGCAGGAACTAGAGTGTTGCCCGGGTGAAATGCGAGAACACCCGAATCGAATCGTCAGGGGGAAGACAACCCATGTCGCAGGATCTCAACGTCACACATGGCGAACTCCACAAGCTGGAAATCGCGTTGGAGAAGATGAAGGGCACGCTGACCCACAAGATCGGCACGCTCAACGGGGTTGTCGAGGGCATCTCCGGATCATGGAAGGGCGACGCGGCGGCCGCGTACCAGAGCCTGCAGCAGCAGGTGAACGACGACGCCCGGCGGCTGAACGAGATCCTCGAATTCATCAAGGAGGCCGTGGTCGCGGCCAAGGGCGGGTTCTCGGCGAGCGAGCAGGAGCAGTTGGACCGCTTCAAGAATCTGCGGGGCGACAACAGCGCCTCCGACAACAGCATTCTCGACGCGCTTTCCTGACGGTGCGGCGGATTCGAGTCCGCTCCGACACGCACGTAATCCATCCTTCGACCGCATCAGGAGCCAACTGATGAGTGATTTCTCCGTCTCCTACGCTGGTGTCGGCGACTCGGCCGGCCGGGTGAAGTCCGCCGCCGACGAGATCAGGACCGAACTGGACGATCTGCGTGGTCAGGTCGCCAGGGTCGCCGCCTCCTGGACCGGCGAGGCGCAGGCCGCCTACAACGCCCTCCAGAAGGACTGGGCCGACAAGACCGAGGACCTTCACCAGGTTCTCTACCGCATCGCCGGCATGATGACCGACGCCACCCAGGACTACCACCACACCGACCGCAAGCTGGCGAACCAGTTCCACGGCAACTGACCGCCCCGTCGCGGCTCACAGGCTGCCCCGTCCGCCGACTGCGGTGCGGGGCCCCGTACCGCCCCTCCTACGCCAGCCGCGGGTGGACCGTCCGCTCTGCCTCTGCGAGGCCGTCCCCACAGCGCTGGCTCGGAAACCGTGCCGTCAGTCTTGGCGGCCTGATGAGCCATGCGTGGCCTGGCGAGCCTGCCCGGCAACCCCGTCCGCCACTCCGCCGTGTTCCTCGCACGGCATCCGCGGCCGGCACGGTGCGCCCCAGCGCAGCATCCGCCGCGGGCCCGACCACCAGCCCGCCGGTGATCAACAACGCGGGCGACGGCCGCTTCGTCCTCACGCGACTCGCCCCGTCACGGGGCGAGTCGCCGTCACCCCGTTGATCCTGCGTCGGGCACGCAGTGTTTGACCAGGGTGCTCGCCCCGTCCTCGCCCCAGGAGAACCCCGTACCCATGGAGTCGTCGACCTGGTCCTGGCTGATTCCCGACCGAGGGGCGAGATGGGAGCGTTGGACGGCGTGTGCCATGGCAGCCCGGTAGCGGTCCATCGCGTGCTGATAGACGGTGCCTGACTGATACGTCGCACTGTCGGCGGAATTCGGGCTGAGACCGCTGGTGAGCAGGTCGATGGCCTCGCCGCCGGCCGTCTCGACCCCCTTGTCGACCATCCCGCCGACGAGGGGATCCTCGGTCAGCGTCTCGGCGACGCTCCCCGAGGCGACTCCGACGCCCGCCTTCGCCCAGTCGAGGCCGTATCCCATGGCCTTGTCGAACGAGGAGTCCCCGCCCCGTGCGTGCTGGACGGCCGCGTCCTGGCGCCCGGTGTTGATGATCGACTGAATCGCGGCGCCCTGCCGGCTGATCTCGCTGACCGTGGCGGTCATGGGCAGTTGCACCGCCTGGGGATGCCGAAGGTGGTAGGCGATGGCGTCGGCCGAGTAGCGAGTCTGGGCGAGGCTGACGGCGGCGTAGCCGTCCGGCGTCTGCCCCAGGCTGTACAGGAACCGCGTGGCGTCGACCGGGTCGAAGTGCGCCCACCGGCCGGGATCCCCGAGGAACAGCCTCCCGGCCGTCGGCCCGGGGACGTCGCTCAACGCGTTCTGGAAATCCGGCATGTACTCCCCGCTCATCCGCCCCAGGCTCCGCGCCAGCCCGGACGGGATGTCCCCCGTGTTCTGGGCGTACTCGTGGACGATGCTGTTCATCAGGTGCGTCTCGGCCTGCGTGTGGCGGGGGAAGTCCGTCGACAGGGCGACACCGTAGGGGCGGCCGGTGGCGCCGGCCGTGAGGGCGTGGCCGAGGGCGGTGTAGCCGCTGCCCTGGTCGGACCAGTGCCGGACCTGGGTGCAGTACGAGAGGTGGTCGCCGGTGTTGAAGAACCCCGTGGCGGCGGCCGGGTTGTGGTTCAGGGCGTCCATGTAGCCCTCCACCGGATCGGTCTGCGAACCGCCGAGGTGGTTGAGGTGCGACACGTCGGGGACGCTCTGCCAGCCGCCGGACGGGGTGGTCGCCATGGACTTGTCCGTGGTCATGAGCGCGTTCCCGTAGGTGCGCAGGAACGACGTGTCGTACGTGCCCACGCGCATGAGGCTGCTCATCACCTGGAAGCCCATGGGGCTCGATCCGCGGTTGTCGCCGATGGCTTCGTCGCCCAGGTCCGTCATTCGGCTCTCCCAGCGCTTCATGCCCGGTGAGGGGAACCGGGTCGCCGAGGCGAGCGTGAGGCTCAGGTCCCGTTGCAACTGCGTCAACGCGGCCGGGTCGTCGATCCGGCGTACGTTCGGGTCGTTGACGCGGGCCCAGAAGTCCAGGGTGCCCTCGGGGCCGACGCGTGTGGCGAACTCGGCGCCGAAGACCGGGTCGTCGTGGTGTTCGGCGAGCAGGTGGTCGAGTTCGGTGACCTGGGCGTCGTTGAGTTTGCCGTCCGCGCGGGCGAGCCGGGCGGCGCTGGCCGCGTCACGGAGCGAATGCTCCCGGCCCCGTTCGGCGGTAGTGATGCTGCCGTAGGCGTCGGAGTCGAAGCCGGGATCGGAGCCGTTGGGGCCCTGGCTGAGCGCCCAGCAGAGGGCCTCGTCGGCGTCGGTGGCGTCCCGGAGCGCCTGTTGGACGCTCCGGTTGAGTTCGGCCACTGCCGCGTCGGCGTAGCGGGCGGCGTCCGGGTCCTGCGCGGCCGCCTGTGGATCCCTCAGGACGATCCGGTGGTCGTCGTCGAATGTGACGCTGCTGCCCGGGTCGTGGACCTGCTGGTCGACGGACCTCAGGGTGTTCTGGGCCGCGCTGAACCTGCGCAGCGCGTCGTCGAGGAGCATCGCGACGTCGTGGGCCTCGTCGCCCGCCGCCGCCAACTGCTCGCGGATACGGGCCAGTACGGGGCGGGCGGCGTCGGCGGCCTGGCCGCTCCAGTCGGAGGCCGACAGGCCCTTCGCGACGTTCCCCTCGAAAGAGTCGGCCACGCCGCCCGCCCCCGCGAGATCCTTGGGAACCTGCTTCCAGTCGGCGGCGGCCGTGTGCAGGAGGGACAGGTCGGCGTGCAGCAGGTCCTGGTAGCCGGGCATGGTGCTTCCCCCGTTGTTCGGTCGTCAGTTACCGAACGATTCAGCCGCCGACCGGTTCTGGTCGGTGTAGGCCGTGGCCCCGTCGCGCAGGTTCTCGGCGAACGTGCCGAGCAGTCGCGTCTCGACGTACCGCGTCTCCGCCTGCCAACGCGCCTCCAAGGCGGCGAAGGCGCCGGCGCACCGGAAGCCCCGTAGCCCCTTGGCCACCTCGCGGGTGCTGGACAACGGGGCGCGGCAGACGCGTGCGAAGTCCCGCGCCACGGTGTCGGTGTCGTCCGCGCACCGGTTCAGCACGCGAGCGCTGACGGTGAGCACGGGGGAGGTGTCGACGGGGCCGCGGGCGCCGTCGGAGGCGTCCGGGCGCAGGGAGCGGTCCTGACGGCGGGCCGCGTCGGTGAGGTTGCCCGCGTCGTCGTAGCGGAACGGGTTGAGCCTGCGGTCGAGGTTGTCGTCGGTCGTCACGGGGCGGTTCCATCTCAGGGCGGTCGGGGGACGGCGCGGCCCGGCTCCGTGGCGGAGGGCCGGGCCGCGTGCGTCACGTCTGCGGGGACAGCCAACCGGTCTGTATGAGCCTGGTCCCCTTGCGCCGGGAGACGAACGTGCCGCGGCCCGGAGTGAACGGACGGGGCCGCACGCCGCCCAGGAGTTCTCCCTCGCCGGGGTCGCCGGACAGGACGACGCCCTGCGCCCCGAGTTCCTTCATCCGCTGCATGAAGGGCTCGTACGACGAGCGGCCGGCCCCCGCCGAACTGCGGGCGATGATGAAGCGCACCCCGATGTCGCGCACGTACGGGAGGTTATCCAGCACCTGGGTCATCGGATTGCCCGCCGAGGAGGCGACCAGGTCGTAGTCGTCGATGACGATGAACGCCATCGGCCCCGTCCACCAGTCGCGGGCCCGCAGTTGGGCCGGCGTCACGTCGGGCCCCGGGACCCGGCGGGACATGATCGTGTTGATCTGCTCCATGTTGCTCTCCAGCGGCCCCGGCGACGCCGCGTACTTGAGCAGATGTGCGTCCGGCACAGTGCCGAGCAGGCCGCGCCGGTAGTCGCCGACGACGATGAGGGCCTGCTCCGGGGTGTACAGCTCGGTGAGCTGTTTGATGATCAGCCGCAGCAGCGCGGTCTTGCCGGACTCGCTGTCGCCGAAGACCACGAAGAGCGGGTCGGCGTCGAAGTCGACGAACACCGGCTCCAGGTCGTTCTCGTCGATGCCGATCGCCACGCCCCGTTCGGGGAACTCGAAGCCCTTCGGCAGCTTGCCCGCCGACAGCCGGGTGGGCAGCAGCCGCACCTTCGGCGCCGACGCACCCGTCCAGGCGGCGGCCACGTCCCGGACGAACGCCTCGGTGCCTTCGGCGAGGTCGGCCGGGTCGGACGAGGCGTCGGTACGGGGCAGCGCGGCGATGAAGTGCAGCCGCTCCGTGGTCAGTCCGCGGCCTGGTGCGCCGGCGGGGACGTTGATCGCGGTGCGCCGGTCGATCTCGGAGTCGCTCGGGTCGCCGAGCCGCAGTTCGAGCCGGTTGAGCAGCAGATCCTTAAGAGCGGGGCGCATCTCCATGTAGCGCGAGGCGGTGATGACCACGTGCACGCCGAAGCCCAGACCGCGCGCGGCGACGTCCGTGACGACCGGCTCCAGCGCCTCGTACTCGGTCCGGAACGACTGCCAGCCGTCGATCACCAGGAAGACGTCCCCCCACGCCTCGCCCGGCAGTTCGCCCGCCGCACGGCGCTTGCGGTACGTGGCGACCGAGTCGATCCCCTCGCGCCGGAACAGCGCCTCGCGCCGGTTGAGGATCCCGGCCACCTCGGCGACGGTGCGCCGCACCGTGTCGCGGTCCAGCCGAGAGGCGACCGAGCCGACGTGCGGGAGGCCGTCCAGCGCGAGCATGCCGCCACCGCCGAAGTCCAGCCCGTAGAACTGCACTTCGACCGGCGTGTGGGTCAGCGCGAACGCGCCGATCAGCGAGCGCAGCAGCGTGGAGCGCCCGGACTGCGGACCGCCGACGATCAGCCCGTGGCCGGCCGCCCCGGAGAAGTCCCGGTAGAGCGGATCACGCCGCTGCTCGAAGGGCTTGTCCAGCAGCCCGACCGGCACCACCAGCTTGCCCGTCGCCCCGTACCCCGCAGCGGCCAGCCCGCGGCCCGGCACCGTGGACAGAGCCGGAAGCAACTGGTCCAGGCTCGGCGCCCGGTCCAGCGGCGGCAGCCACACCTGGTGGGCGGCCGGGCCCTGGCCGTCCAGGCGGGCGACGATGACGTCGAGCACGGTGTCGGCGAGCGCGTCCGGCGTCGCGTGCGCGGCGGGCGCCACCGGGTCGGACGGGGCGGCGTACGTGACGGGGACCGGCGTCGCGGTGAAGAGCACGGGGCGCCGGTCCAGCGGCAGCGGCCCACCGCTCACCGGCGCCGCCGTCCGGTACGCGCCCGACACGAACGCCGCCTTGAAGCGGACCATGTCCTCCGTGCCGAACTTCAGGTAGCCCGAACCCGGCACCGGGGGCAGGTGGTACGCGTCCGGCACCCCTATCGCCGCCCTCGACTCCGAGGCGGAGAAGGTGCGCAGACCGATCCGGTACGACAGGTAGGTGTCCAGCCCGCGCAGCCGGCCCTCCTCCAGACGCTGCGACGCCAGCAGCAGGTGCACGCCCAGCGAGCGGCCGATCCGGCCGATCTGGATGAACATGTCGATGAACTCGGGTTTCGCGGTGAGCAGTTCGCTGAACTCGTCGATCACCAGCACCAGTGACGGAAGCGGCTCCAGCGCGATGCCGGCCGCGCGGGCCCTCTCGTAGTCGTGGATGTTGGCGTAGTTGCCGGACGCCCGCAGCAGTTCCTGGCGGCGCTGCAGCTCACCGGTGATCGAGTCGCGCATCCGGTCCACGAGCGTCAGGTCGTCCGCGAGGTTGGTGATGACCGCGGCGACGTGCGGCAGTGCCGACATCCCGGCGAACGTCGCCCCGCCCTTGAAGTCGGCCAGCACGAAGTTGAGCGTCTCGGAGGAGTGGGTGACCGCGAGCCCCAGCACCAGGGTGCGCAGCAGTTCCGACTTGCCGGAACCGGTCGCGCCCACGCACAGCCCGTGCGGCCCCATGCCCTCCTGCGCCGCCTCCTTCAGGTCGAGCATGACCGGCTCGCCGCTCTCGCCCACCCCGATCGGCACCCGCAGCCGCTCGTGCGCGCTCCGTGGCCGCCACGTCCGCGCGACGTCCACCGAGCCCGCGTCGCCGAGCCGCAGCAGATCCGTGAAGTCCAGATTGGTCAGCAGCGGCTCGTCGTCGCTGCCGACCCCGATCCGCAACGGGGCCAACTGCCGTGCCAGCGCCTCGGCCTCCGGCAGCGACAGCGTGTCCGCCCGCCCCTCGTAGGTGCGCCCGCTCGGCGAGCCCAGGGCCAGCGTGCCGCCCCGTACCACCACCGACAGGCCGCCACGCGGCTCGTTGAGCGGACCGGCCACCACCTCGATGACCGTGACCCCCTGCAACCCCTCCGCGGACGCCAGCACCGAATCGGCCGGTATCACCCCGCCGTCCAACACCACCACCACGTGCGGCTGGTCGAGCAGCGGCTGGGCCTCCCGGTGGAACCGCGGGCGGCCGGCCAGCCGGTCCGCCAGCAGCGCCTCCAGCTCCGTCAGGTCGTCGGAGAACAGCCGCCGGCTGCCCGCCCCGTCCACCGGCCCCGTCAGCTGGGTGTGCGGCAGCCACTTCACCCAGTCCCAGCGCCGCGCCGCCGCGCCGCCGGCGCACACCGCGACCACCACGTCCTCCGGCGAGTGCAGCGTGGCCAGTTGCGCCACTACCGCCCGCGCCGCCCCCATGGCCTCGTCCGGATCGCCGGAGACCGTCAGGTGGTAGAACGCCCGCAGGCTCACCGCCATCGGCAGCCCGTCCACCGTGCCGTGCGTGCCCAGGAAGCGGCGCATCGCGTTCGCGGTCAGCGGCTCCAACTCGTCGACCGGGGCCGTCACCGGGGCCACCAGCGCCGTCGCCAGCGCCTGCGGCCCCACCCCGAACCGCACCTGGCCGAAGTCGTCGTCACCCGCCCGGCGTTCCCACAGCCGCTCCCGGCCGGCCACCACCGACCACAACTGCTCCGGCGCCGGATGCAGCCGCAACTGCGCGGCCCGCTGCGCCGCTGCGGTGCGCCGTACCCGCTTGCGGGTCTGCGCCAGGTACGCGAAGTAGTCCCGCCGCGCCTGCGACAGCTGCCCGTCCGCGCCCTGACGGGACTTGACCACCTGGGCGAGCCCCATCGACAGCGTCGAGCCGAGCATCAGCACGCCCATGATCTTCATGATCGACGAGGAGCCCTCGGCGAAGAAGAACACCGAGGACGACGCCATGCCGATCGTCGGTAGCAGCGTCATCAGCAGGCCCTGTTCCGGACCACGGGGCAGTTCCGGAGGCGTCTCCACCTTGATCGGCTCGGAGGGGACCTCGGGCGGCACCGCACGGGGCGGGCGCTTGACGACGACCAGGCTCACCGAAGAATCAGTCCTCAACTGCTGGGTGCGGAAAGGACATCCGGTCGGTTTCTGCCGACGCCCCCGTGGCGACGCTCGCCTTCCGCGTGACCGCTCAGCCTACTGGCCACGACGACCGTCGGCCCCGGTAGGGTGGCGTCCCGAACGTGCCGCGCCGCCACCGCGGGCCGCCGCTCGCGCACCGACCGCGACCGCGCCCGGCCCCCGCCGCAGACAGCACCGCGCATCCGCGGCGCCGGCCGCCGACACGCCATCAGCCGCCCGCAACCGAGGGGGAACCGCGAGGTGAGCACGACCGCCGAGACCGGCTTCTGCCGGGTCACCGTCGTCGCACCCGACAGTCGCATCGACGTCGCCCTGCCCGACGACATCGCGCTCGCCGACATCTACCCGGAGATCCTCCGGCTGTCCGGCCAGACACAGGACCCCTCCGCGCCGGCCGGCTGGCACCTGCTGCGCACCGACGGCACCGTGCTCGACGGGGCCGGGTCGCTCGCCGCCCAGCACGTCCTGGACGGCGACATCCTCAGCCTGCGCCCGTTCGCCGCGTCCCTGCCGGCCGCCGTGCACGACGACGTCGTCGACGCGGTCGCCACCGCCGTCACCCGCGACCACCGGCTCTGGCACGACGGCCTGCTGCGCGCCGCGGGACTCGGCGGCGCGGCGCTGCTGCTGACCCTGCTCGCCGTGACCCTGTGGTCCGCCGACCCGGTGCGCCACGACACCCACGGGCTGCCCGCCGTCATCGCGGGCGCCGCCGGCGTGCTGCTCACCGCACTCGCCGCGATCCGCGCCCGGGTCTACGACGACCGGGGCTCCGCCGTCGCCCTCGGACTCGGCGCGCTGCCCTCGCTGCTCGTCGCCGGGACCGGGGTGATCGGGGCCCCCGCCGGGTCGGGACCGGGGCAGCTGCAGTTCCTGATCGGCTGCGTCGTGGTGCTGGTCGCCGCCGTGCTGCTGATCGTGCTCACCCCGCACGGCGACGCCCCGTTCGTCGGCGCGGCCTTCGCCGCCGCCATCGGCACCGTCGCCGCCTTCGTCGCCGTGCTCACCGACGCAGCCGCCACCTCGGTCGCCGCGGTCTGCGCCGTCTGCGCGATCGGCGCGGTGGCGTTCCTGCCCGCGCTGTCCGCCCGCTTCGCCCGGCTGCCCATCGGATACGACGTGGTGAGCGGACCGGGAGTGGCGGACACGGGGCAGGAGCAGACCAGCCCCGTCAGCCCCGTCGACGAGCAGCGGATCGTCGCGCGCGCCCGACGGGGCCACGAGATGCTGCTCGGTCTGGTCGGCGGCTGCTGCGCCGTGGTGGTCGTCAGCGCCGGCGTGCTGGGATTCTCGCACTCGCCGTGGGCGCAGACGCTCACGCTCGCCACCGGCCTGGCCGCGCTCACCCGTGCCCGGCTGTTCCGCTACACCGCCCAGGTCGCCGCCCTGCTCGCCTCGGGGCTGGCCGCCCTCGCCCTGCTGGCGCTCGGCCTCGCCGTCGATCCGCCGGCCTCGCTGGCACGGGGCCTGCTCACCGGCGACCACACCTCCGCCGACATCCGCACCCTGTGGCTCGCCGCGGCAGTCGCCGCCGCGGCCGCGCTGCTCACCGCGATCGCGCTCGTGGTGCCCCGTCGCGGCCTCTCCCCGTTCTGGGGCCGGCTGCTCGACGTCGCGGAAAGCCTCGTGCTGCTCTCGCTGGTGCCGCTGGTCCTCGCCGTGCTGGGTGTCTACACCGCGGCCCGCGCGATGGCGTCCGGCTGAGACTGGTACTGTGTGTGACGGTCGTGTGTACGCCCGGCCTTTCGCCCCGAGTTTGGAAGATCCCCTGAGATTCAGACCAGGGGCGCTCGCGGGCAACGACTCACCAGGAGATCGCGTGTCGCTCGACGCCGCAACCAAGAAGCAGATCGTCGCGGACTTCGGTTCCAAGGACGGTGACACCGGATCCCCCGAGGTCCAGGTCGCGCTGCTCACCCGCCGTATCACCGACCTGACCGAGCACCTCAAGACCCACAAGCACGACCACCACTCGCGCCGTGGTCTGCTGCTCCTGGTCGGCCAGCGCCGCCGCCTGCTGCAGTACCTGGCCAAGAAGGACATCACGCGCTTCCGCGCGCTGGTCGAGCGCCTCGGCATCCGCCGCGGTGCGGCCGGCGCCCGCTGAGTCGTCGTGCAGGGGGAGCGGTTCCCGAAAGGGGCCGCTCCCCTTTGACGTACGTGTTCGCGTTACGTCCCGCCGGGCCGCTTTTGTAGTCTGGCCTGGAACAAGTGAATGAAGGACGGCGGAGCGCCCGCTCCAGCCGGCACCGAGCCGGCGACAAAGGCGCCGGTCCTCGGTAGTGGTCCCCGGGACGCGCGTGACGCGCGGCCCCGGAGGCTTCGATCGAAGACCGGTCCTCGCCGCCCCCCGCAGTGGAGGGGCAGGCACGCGGTGCGGCGCTCCACCGCAGACGGCCTCCGGGCAGGTGCCCGGGGGCGGACAAGAGGAGAATTCCCATAGTGGAGAACGAGACCCACTACGCCGACGCCGTCATCGACAACGGTTCGTTCGGCACCCGCACCATCCGCTTCGAGACCGGCCGGCTGGCCCGCCAGGCCGCCGGTTCCGCGGTGGCCTACCTGGACGACGAGACCATGGTCCTGTCGGCCACCACCGCCTCGAAGCACCCCAAGGACCAGCTCGACTTCTTCCCCCTCACGGTGGACGTCGAGGAGCGCATGTACGCGGCCGGGCGCATCCCCGGCTCGTTCTTCCGCCGCGAGGGCCGCCCCTCCGAGGACGCCATCCTCACCTGCCGGCTGATCGACCGCCCGCTGCGCCCGTCCTTCAAGAAGGGCCTGCGCAACGAGATCCAGGTCGTCGCCACCATCATGGCGCTCAACCCCGACCACCTCTACGACGTGGTCGCCATCAACGCCGCCTCCGCCTCCACCCAGCTGGCGGGGCTGCCGTTCTCCGGCCCCATCGGCGGCGTGCGCGTCGCGCTGATCCGCGGCCAGTGGGTGGCGTTCCCGACCCACAGCGAGCTGCAGGAGGCCGTGTTCGACATGGTCGTGGCCGGCCGCACGCTGGAGGACGGCGACGTCGCGATCATGATGGTCGAGGCCGAGGCCACCGACAAGACGATCAAGCTGGTCGAGGGCGGCGCCACCGCGCCGACCGAGGAGATCGTGGCCGCCGGCCTGGACGCCGCCAAGCCGTTCATCAAGACGCTGTGCAAGGCGCAGTCGGAGCTGGCCGCCAAGGCCGCCAAGCCGACCGGCGAGTTCCCGATCTTCCTCGACTACCAGGACGACGTCCTGGAGGCGCTCACCTCCGCCGTCCGCGACGAGCTGGCCCAGGCGCTCACCATCGCCGGCAAGCAGGACCGCGAGGCGGAGCTGGACCGGGTCAAGGGGCTGGCCGCGGAGAAGCTGCTGCCGCAGTTCGAGGGGCGCGAGAAGGAGATCTCCGCCGCCTACCGCGCGCTGACCAAGAAGCTGGTGCGCGAGCGCGTCATCAAGGACAAGGTCCGCATCGACGGCCGCGGTGTCACCGACATCCGCACCCTGTCCGCCGAGGTCGAGGTCGTCCCCCGGGTGCACGGCTCGGCGCTGTTCGAGCGCGGCGAGACCCAGATCCTGGGCATCTCCACGCTGAACATGCTCCGCATGGAGCAGCAGCTGGACACCCTGGCGCCCGAGACCCGCAAGCGCTACATGCACAACTACAACTTCCCGCCCTACTCCACCGGTGAGACCGGTCGCGTGGGCTCGCCCAAGCGCCGCGAGATCGGCCACGGGGCGCTCGCCGAGCGCGCCCTGCTGCCGGTGCTGCCGTCCCGCGAGGACTTCCCGTACGCCATCCGCCAGGTCTCCGAGGCGCTCGGCTCCAACGGTTCGACCTCGATGGGCTCCGTCTGCGCCTCGACCATGTCGCTGCTCAACGCCGGTGTGCCGCTCAAGGCCCCGGTCGCCGGCATCGCCATGGGCCTGATCTCCCAGGAGATCGACGGCGAGACGCACTACGTGACGCTGACCGACATCCTCGGCGCCGAGGACGCGTTCGGCGACATGGACTTCAAGGTCGCCGGCACCAAGACGTTCGTGACCGCCCTGCAGCTCGACACCAAGCTCGACGGCATCCCCGCCTCCGTGCTCGGCGCCGCGCTCAAGCAGGCCCGCGACGCGCGTCTGCACATCCTCGACGTGATGAACGAGGCCATCGACGTCCCGGACGAGATGTCCCCCAACGCCCCGCGGATCATCAGCATCAAGATCCCGGTGGACAAGATCGGCGAGGTCATCGGCCCCAAGGGCAAGATGATCAACCAGATCCAGGAGGACACCGGGGCCGAGATCGCCATCGAGGACGACGGCACCGTCCTGATCGGCGCCTCCGAGGGCTCGGCCGCCGAGGCCGCCCGCGCGACGATCAACGGCATCGCCAACCCGACGATGCCCGAGGTCGGCGAGCGCTACCTCGGCACGGTCGTCAAGACCACCACCTTCGGCGCCTTCATCTCGCTCATGCCGGGCAAGGACGGTCTGCTGCACATCTCGCAGATCCGCAAGCTGGCCGGCGGCAAGCGGGTGGAGAACGTCGAGGACGTCCTCAAGGTCGGCGCCAAGGTGCAGGTCGAGATCGCCGAGATCGACCAGCGCGGCAAGCTCTCGCTGATCCCGGTCATCGACGGCGAGGACGGCGACAACGCCGAGAACGCCGCGGACAAGGACGAGTCGGCCAAGTGACCTCGGCCTCCTCCCGTGGAACGGCCCGCCCCTCCTTCGAGGGGCGGGCCGTCCCCCGTACCAGCGACCGCCCGGTCGGCCAGGACGGGGCGGGCCCCGTCCGCACCACCGTGCTGCCCGGCGGGCTGCGGATCGTCACCGAGGCGCTGCCCACGGTGCGGTCCGTCACCTTCGGCATCTGGGTGGCGGTCGGCTCGCGCGACGAGCCGCCGTCGCTGAACGGGGCCACGCACTACCTGGAACACCTGCTCTTCAAGGGCACCGGACGGCGCACCGCGATGGACATCTCGGCGGCGATCGACGCGGTCGGCGGCGAGATGAACGCGTTCACCGCCAAGGAGTACACCTGCTACTACGCGCGGGTGCTCGACACCGACCTGCCGCTCGCGGTGGACGTCATCTGCGACATGCTCACCGGTTCGCTGATCGCCGCCGAGGACGTCGACGCGGAGCGCGGAGTGGTCCTCGAAGAGATCGCGATGACCGAGGACGACCCGGGCGACCAGGTCCACGACCTGTTCGGCACCGTACTGCTCGGCGACTCCCCGCTCGGCCGCCCCGTCCTGGGCACCGTCGAGACGATCAACGCGCTCACCCGCAACCGGATCAGCCGCTTCTACCGCAAGCACTACGACCCGACCCACTTGGTGGTCGCCGCCGCGGGCAACCTCGACCACGACCAGGTCGTCGACCAGGTGCGGCGGGCCTTCGAGTCGGCCGGCGCCCTCGGCGACACCGACGCCCGCCCCGTCCCACCGCGCGGCGGCACCCGAACCCTGCGCGGCGGCGGCCGGATGGAGATCATGGACCGCTCCACGGAGCAGGCCCACGTGGTGCTCGGCATGCCGGGCCTGTCCCGCACCGACGAGCAGCGCTGGGCCCTCGGAGTGCTCAACGCGGCCCTGGGCGGCGGCATGAGCTCCCGGCTCTTCCAGGAGGTCCGCGAGAAGCGCGGCCTCGCCTACTCGGTCTACTCCTACACCTCCTCCTTCGCCGACTGCGGCCTGTTCGGCGTCTACGCGGGCTGCCAGCCCGACCGGGCGCCGGAGGTGCTCAAGATCTGCCGCGGCGAGCTGGAGGACGTGGCCGCCAACGGCCTGTCCGAGGAGGAGCTGCGCCGCGCGATCGGCCAGCTGTCCGGCTCCACGGTGCTGGGCTTGGAGGACACCGGGGCGCTGATGCACCGCATCGGCAAGAGCGAGCTGTGCTGGGGCGAGCAGATGTCGGTCGACGACCTGCTCTCCCGGATCTCCGCCGTCACCCCGGACGACGTGCGCGCGGTGGCCGCACAGGTGCTCGGCCGGCGCCCCTCGCTCGCCGCGATCGGCCCGCTGGGAGACCGGCACACCTCCCGGTTCCGCGAGTCCGTAGCCTGACGGGGCCAACGGGGCGCGCACCGTCGCGCCATCCGACCGACGCACGACCAGAGACAGACACCTGAAGGGTGGGGCAACGCGATGAGCAAGCTGCGGGTCGCCGTGATCGGCGCACACGGCCGGATCGGCTCCGAGGCGGTACGGGCCGTGGAGGCCGCCGACGATCTCGAACTGGTGGCCGCCATCGGCCGCGGCGACCCCCTGGAGGCGCTGACCACCGCCCACACCGACGTCGCCGTGGAACTCACCACCCCGGACGCCGTGCTGGAGAACCTCCACTTCTGCGTCCGCAACGGCATCCACGCCGTCGTCGGCACCACCGGCTGGACCGAGGAGCGGCTCGCGCTGGTCGAGGGCTGGACCGCCGACGCCCCGGACACCGGTGTGCTGCTCGCGCCGAACTTCTCGATCGGCGCGGTGCTGACCATGCAGTTCGCCCAGCAGGCGGCGCGGTTCTTCGAGTCCGCCGAGATCATCGAGCTGCACCACCGCGGCAAGGTCGACGCCCCGTCCGGCACCGCGGCCCGCACCGCCCAACTCATCGCCGCCGCCCGGGACCGCTCCGGGCTCGCCCCGCAGCAGGACCCGACCACGCACGCCATAGCCGGAGCCCGCGGCGCGGACATCGACGGCATCCCGGTGCACGCGGTGCGGCTGCACGGGCTGCTCGCCCACCAGGAGGTGCTGTTCGGCGGCACCGGCGAGACCCTCACCATCCGGCACGACTCGCTGCACCACAGCAGCTTCATGCCCGGCATCCTGCTCGGCGTCCGGGAGGTCGGCGGCCACCCGGGCGTGACGGTCGGCCTGGAGCACTTCCTGTTCGACGACGCCGGAGCGGACCGGGACTGACCGTGCGCGCCAAGATCACCTACTTCGTCACGGCCGCCGTGCTGGTCGTCTACCTGGTACTGGCCGGCAGCCGGGGCGTCCTGCTGATCGAGCACGGCACCGCGGTCACGGTCGCGTTCGGCCTCGCGGTGCTGGTGCTGCCGTTCATCGGGATCTGGTTCCTGTGGCAGACCACCCGCTTCGCGGCGGCCGCCGACCGGTTGGCGAAGGAACTGGACTCCGAGGGCGGTCTGCCCGTCGACGAACTGCTGCGCACGCCCAGCGGCCGCATCGACCGCGACTCGGCCGACGCGGTGTTCGCCAAGCGCAAGAACGAGGCCGAAGCGGCGCCGGAGGACTGGCGCAGCTGGTTCCGCCTCGCCGTCGCCTACCACGACGCCCGCGACACCCCGCGGGCCCGCAAGGCGATGCAACGCGCCATCGCCCTGCACGACGGCCGCCCCGTACGGGCCTGACGGGGCGACGGGGCGCGGTATGGAGTTCGCGGTCCGGGCCCCGTCCACGTCGCCGGGTCGGCGCGGGACGGGGCCCGTCCGCCTTGATCGCACGCTCTCGTAACGCCTCGCACCGCCTTGACGGGGCCCGCCCCGTGCCGGCGGACCGGCCGCCCCGTCCACTCCGATGGGGCGCCATTCCTGCCGCCAAGCGCGCCGCTCACGCCGCCCCATGGGTGCGACGTTCCGGCGACTCCGAGCCACGTCCCGGTCACCGTGTCGGGTGTGCGGGTCCGACGGCGCGCGCCCCGTACCGACCGAGATGCCGCCTCGTCACTGCGCGGGTGTGCGGTTTCGCGGGGCCCGCTCCGTCCGCCCGATGCGTCGCCCCGTCCCGCCCGATGCGCCGTCCGGCCCAACACGGGCCGCCTCGTCACCGCCCCCCGTCACCGCGCCGTGCGTCACCGCGCCGGCCGCCGCACCCCGTCGGCCCGGCCCCGTCGCCCCCGTCACCACTCCGACGTCACCCCCGTCGCAGCAGCGTTGCCCAGTCCTCGATCGCGTCGGCGGCGAGGTCGAAGGACTCGGGGCGGCCCAGGAAGTCGGGGCTGTGGTCGGTGAGGAGTACGGGCAGGTCGTCACCGTGGTCCGGGGAGATCAGCAGGGCTTGGCCCTGCACCGTGCGGGGCAGCGACAGCCAGCGCACCGGCTGCTGGGCGGTGCGGACGGAGCCGACCGCGTCCCAGGCGAGGGTCCGGGTGCGGAAGACGCTGACGAGCCGCAGCCCGTCCCCGCTGACCCACAGGCCGACCCGCAGCAGCCGTCCCGCCAGCCCCGTCACCAGGACGGCGAGCACCGCCAGCACGGCGGCCCGCGCCCCGTCCCCCGCTATCTCGACGATCATGGCGGCCACCAGCAGGTACGTGGTCAGCACCAGCAGCAGTGCGACCATGCCCACCCGCCAGGGCCCGGGACGGTAGGGCCGGCGCCACTGCTCTCCGGGCCGCGAGGTGTCGTGGGCATCCGGGTGCGGCGACGACTCGTCGTGAGCACCGTCTGTGGTCAGGAATGGCAGCGACACGGCGCATCGTCCTTCTCGAGCGGAGCGGGCGGGGGGCTGTGACCGGTGAGGTTATCAGCGGCCCCGTTCCGCGGTCTCCGCCGTCCCGGTCACCGTGCGTCCCCGCCGACCGGGCGTCGGCCGCCGTGCCGGCCGTCCGGATCACCGACCGTGACTCGTTAAGCTCACTGTCAGCGCAGAGCTCGAAGCAGCACAGTGAGGAACGTTCCGGTGACCGACCGCCCCCGCCACCCCGAACCCCAGTTCCGCGACCACGTCGGCGTCGAACTGGTCAAGCACAACGCCGCGGACTCGGACGTGCTGTGGGCCGCCCGGGTCTCCACCGCCGGGGAGCAGTCCCTCGACGAACTGGCCAAGGACCCCGAACGGTCCAAGGGCCTCATCAATTACCTGATGCGCGACCGGCACGGCAGCCCGTTCGAGCACAACTCGATGACGTTCCTGGTCAGCGCCCCGATCTTCGTCTTCCGCGAGTTCATGCGGCATCGGGTCGGCTGGTCGTACAACGAGGAGTCCGGCCGCTACCGCGAGCTGCAGCCGGTCTTCTACGTGCCCGGCGAGGACCGCAAGCTGGTGCAGCAGGGCCGGCCGGGCAAGTACGAGTTCGTCGAGGGCACCCCGGGGCAGCACAAGGCGGTCACCGAGGCCATGGAGACCTCCTACCGGCAGGCGTACGACGCCTACCAGCGCATGCTGGCCGAGGGCATCGCCCGCGAGGTGGCCCGGGCGGTGCTGCCGGTCGGGGTGTTCTCGTCGATGTACGCCACCTGCAACGCGCGGTCGCTCATGCACTTCCTCGGCCTGCGCACCCAGCACGAGCTGGCGGCGGTGCCCTCCTTCCCGCAGCGGGAGATCGAGATGGTGGCCGAACGCATGGAGGCGGAGTGGGCGAAGCTCATGCCGCTGACCCACGCGGCGTTCAACGCCAACGGCAGGCAGGCCCCCTGACCGGCGCCGCCCCATCCGAACCAACGTTCAAAGTGTCCCAATTGCGGGTATTGGTGGAGTTCATCTAGGCTGCAGAAACGGATTCCGGCGCTGCTTGGACCCCCGAGCAGGCAGCGCCGGAGTCCCACTCCCGGCCAACCCCCTCGGACCCTTCCCAAGGTCCCCAAGAGGGCACTTCGGTACGCGCTACGGGTAGCGTTGGACTCATGGCTCCGACATCCACACCGCAGACCCCCTTCGGGCGGGTCCTGACCGCAATGGTCACGCCGTTCACCGCGGACGGCGCTCTCGACGTCGAAGGCGCCCAGCGCCTCGCCGCCCATCTGGTGGACGGCGGCAACGACGGACTGGTGATCAACGGCACCACCGGCGAGTCCGCGACCACCAGCGATGCGGAGAAAGAGCGGCTCGTGCGGGCGGTCGTGGAGGCCGTCGGCGACCGGGCGTTCGTGATCGCCGGAGTCGGCACCAACGACACCAAGCACAGCGTCGAGCTCGCCCGGCAGGCCGTCCGCGCCGGAGCCCACGGCCTGCTCGCCGTCACCCCGTACTACAGCAAGCCGCCGCAGGAAGGGCTCTACCAGCACTTCACCGCGATCGCCGACGCCACCGACCTGCCGGTGATGCTCTACGACATCCCCGGCCGCACCGGTGTGCCCATCCAGACCGAGACCATCGTCCGGCTGGCCGAGCACCCGCGTATCGTTGCCAACAAGGACGCGAAGGGCGACCTCGGCCGGGCGAGCTGGGCCATCGCCGGCAGCGGTCTCGCCTGGTACTCCGGTGACGACATGCTGAACCTGCCGCTGCTGTCGGTCGGCGCCGTCGGGTTCGTCTCGGTCGTCAGCCACCTCGTCACCACCGAGCTGCGCGACATGCTGGACGCCTACCTGTCCGGCGACGTCGCCAAGGCGGCCGAGCTGCACCAGCACCTGCTTCCGGTCTACACCGGCATGTTCCGCACCCAGGGCGTCATCACGGTCAAGGCCGCCCTCGCCCTGCGGGGTCTGCCCGGCGGACCGCTGCGGCTGCCCCTGGTGCCCCTCACCGACGAGGAGACCGAGCAGTTGAAGAGGGATCTTGCCGCCGGCGGGGTACACCTCTAACCAAAGACTTCACAACTGAATACCGGAACAAACACGAGCGAAACAACCGAAAAAGACCCGAATCGATCACACAATTTCACGCGTACCAGGTGTCCCGCGGGACGCCGTGTCCTATCGCACACCCCCGCACCGCCGAGCCGGCAACGGCGCCGGGCGGATGGGTGTCCGCGGCACGGCCGGCCCCGCGCACTGGCGCGCGTGGCGAAGGAGAACCTTTTGAGCCATCCGCACCCCGACCTCACGACCCCGCCGGCGCTGCCCGAAGGCGGTCTGCGCATCACCCCGCTCGGCGGCCTCGGCGAGATCGGCCGCAACATGACCGTCTTCGAGTACGGCGGCCGCCTGCTCATCGTCGACTGCGGCGTGCTCTTCCCCGAGGAGGAGCAGCCCGGAATCGACCTCATCCTGCCCGACTTCAGCTCGATCAGGGATCGCCTCGACAAGATCGAGGGCATCATCCTGACCCACGGCCACGAGGACCACATCGGGGGCGTCCCCTTCCTGCTCCGCGAGAAGCCGGACATCCCGCTGATCGGCTCCAAGCTCACGCTGGCCCTCATCGAGGCGAAGCTGCAGGAGCACCGCATCCGCCCCTACACCCTCGAGGTCGAGGAGGGCCGCCGGGAGCGCATCGGGCCGTTCGACTGCGAGTTCATCGCCGTCAACCACTCCATCCCCGACGCGCTCGCGGTGGCGATCCGCACCCCGGCCGGCATGGTCGTGCACACCGGCGACTTCAAGATGGACCAACTCCCGCTGGACGGGCGCCTGACCGACCTGCCCGCGTTCGCGCGGCTCGGCGAGGAGGGCATGGACCTGCTGCTGGCGGACTCCACCAACGCCGAGGTCCCCGGCTTCATCCCGCACGAGCGCGACATCTCCCCGGTGCTGCGCCAGGTGTTCGCCAAGGCCGAACGCCGCATCATCGTGGCCAGTTTCGCCAGCCACGTGCACCGCATCCAGCAGGTCCTGGACGCCGCCTACGAGTACGGGCGCCGGGTGGCCTTCGTCGGCCGCTCGATGGTCCGCAACATGGGTATCGCCCGCGACCTGGGCTATCTGCGGGTCCCCGGCGGCCTGGTGGTGGACGTCAAGACGCTGGACGACCTCCCCGACGAGGAGATCGTGCTGGTCTGCACCGGCTCGCAGGGCGAACCGATGGCCGCGCTGTCCCGGATGGCCAACCGCGACCACCAGATCCGCATCGTCGAGGGCGACACGGTCGTGCTCGCCTCCTCGCTGATCCCCGGCAACGAGAACTCGGTCTACCGGGTGATCAACGGCCTGACCCGCTGGGGAGCGAACGTCGTCCACAAGGGCAACGCCAAGGTGCACGTGTCGGGACACGCCTCCGCCGGCGAGCTGCTGTACTTCTACAACATCTGCAAACCGCGCAACCTCATGCCGGTGCACGGTGAATGGCGCCACCTGCGGGCCAACGCGGACATCGGCATCTCCGCCGGCCTCGCGCGCGACCGCACGGTCATCGCCGAGGACGGCGTGGTGGTCGACCTGGTCAAGGGCCGGGCGAAGATCGTCGGCAAGGTCCAGGCCGGGTACGTCTACGTGGACGGCCTCTCGGTCGGCGACGTGACCGAGACCTCGCTCAAGGATCGCCGCATCCTCGGCGACGAGGGCTTCGTCTCCATCTTCGTCGTGGTGGACAGCACGTCGGGCAAGGTGGTCGGCGGCCCCGACATCCAGGCCCGCGGGTCCGGCATCGACGACGCCGCCTTCGCCCCGGTCATCGCCAAGATCGAGGAGGCGCTGCTGCGTGCGGCCGCCGACGGCGTCGCCGACGTGCACCAGATCCAGCAGCTCGCCCGCCGCATCACGGGCAAGTGGGTCTCCGACACCTACCGCCGCCGGCCGATGATCGTGCCGGTGGTCGTCGAGGTCTGACGGTTCGTCATGGGAGGGGGCACCCGGATTTGCGTCCGGGCAGCCCCCTCCAGTACGTTGGCACAACTGCCCCAACGGGGCGCCGGAGAAAGCCCGGTGCCGAGTGAGGCGGGAAAATCCGGCCGGTGAATCGGACAAGAAAACGTCTGATAAGGTCGGTAAAACCGAAGGGAAAGCCCGGAGGGACCAGAGATGGTCTTGAAGGAAGCTTCCGTTCCTTGAGAACTCAACAGCGTGCCAAAAGTCAACGCCAGATATGTTGATACCCCGTCCATCGGGCCGGTCGATTCCGATTCGGTCTGTGGATGTGGTTCCTTTGAAGAAAAAATAACAGCGAGGACGCTGTGCACGACCGGGATTATTCCTTCTGGTTGTGCCGCTCTTCCGCGAATCAAGCATTCACGGAGAGTTTGATCCTGGCTCAGGACGAACGCTGGCGGCGTGCTTAACACATGCAAGTCGAACGATGAAGCCTTTCGGGGTGGATTAGTGGCGAACGGGTGAGTAACACGTGGGCAATCTGCCCTGCACTCTGGGACAAGCCCTGGAAACGGGGTCTAATACCGGATATGACTCGTTACCGCATGGTGACGGGTGTAAAGCTCCGGCGGTGCAGGATGAGCCCGCGGCCTATCAGCTTGTTGGTGGGGTGATGGCCTACCAAGGCGACGACGGGTAGCCGGCCTGAGAGGGCGACCGGCCACACTGGGACTGAGACACGGCCCAGACTCCTACGGGAGGCAGCAGTGGGGAATATTGCACAATGGGCGAAAGCCTGATGCAGCGACGCCGCGTGAGGGATGACGGCCTTCGGGTTGTAAACCTCTTTCAGCAGGGAAGAAGCGCAAGTGACGGTACCTGCAGAAGAAGCACCGGCTAACTACGTGCCAGCAGCCGCGGTAATACGTAGGGTGCGAGCGTTGTCCGGAATTATTGGGCGTAAAGAGCTCGTAGGCGGCTTGTCGCGTCGGATGTGAAAGCCCGGGGCTTAACCCCGGGTCTGCATTCGATACGGGCAGGCTAGAGTTCGGTAGGGGAGATCGGAATTCCTGGTGTAGCGGTGAAATGCGCAGATATCAGGAGGAACACCGGTGGCGAAGGCGGATCTCTGGGCCGATACTGACGCTGAGGAGCGAAAGCGTGGGGAGCGAACAGGATTAGATACCCTGGTAGTCCACGCCGTAAACGTTGGGAACTAGGTGTGGGCGACATTCCACGTTGTCCGTGCCGCAGCTAACGCATTAAGTTCCCCGCCTGGGGAGTACGGCCGCAAGGCTAAAACTCAAAGGAATTGACGGGGGCCCGCACAAGAGGCGGAGCATGTGGCTTAATTCGACGCAACGCGAAGAACCTTACCAAGGCTTGACATCGCCGGGAAAGCCCTAGAGATAGGGCCCCTTTTAGTCCGGTGACAGGTGGTGCATGGCTGTCGTCAGCTCGTGTCGTGAGATGTTGGGTTAAGTCCCGCAACGAGCGCAACCCTTGTCCTGTGTTGCCAGCATGCCCTTCGGGGTGATGGGGACTCACGGGAGACTGCCGGGGTCAACTCGGAGGAAGGTGGGGACGACGTCAAGTCATCATGCCCCTTATGTCTTGGGCTGCACACGTGCTACAATGGCCGGTACAATGAGCTGCGATACCGTGAGGTGGAGCGAATCTCAAAAAGCCGGTCTCAGTTCGGATTGGGGTCTGCAACTCGACCCCATGAAGTCGGAGTCTCTAGTAATCGCAGATCAGCATTGCTGCGGTGAATACGTTCCCGGGCCTTGTACACACCGCCCGTCACGTCACGAAAGTCGGTAACACCCGAAGCCGGTGGCCCAACCCCTTGTGGGAGGGAGTCGTCGAAGGTGGGACTGGCGATTGGGACGAAGTCGTAACAAGGTAGCCGTACCGGAAGGTGCGGCTGGATCACCTCCTTTCTAAGGAGCACATGGCCAGCCTCGGACGAATGTTCCGTGGTGGTTGCTCATGGGTGGAACGTTGACTATTCGGCATGATCATCGAAGTCCGCTAGTACTACTCCTTCGGAGTGTGGAACGCGAGATCGAGGTGATGGTGTCGGGCACGCTGTTGGGTCCTGAGGGAACGTGAGTGTTTGTTTCCTCGTGTTGGTGACCAGCCTCGCTGAAGCTCCTGTGATGGGGGTGGTGGCGGGGGATGGGTCGTTGTTTGAGAACTGCATAGTGGACGCGAGCATCTGTGGCCAAGTTTTTAAGGGCGCACGGTGGATGCCTTGGCACCAGGAACCGATGAAGGACGTGGGAGGCCACGATAGGCCCCGGGGAGCTGTCAACCGAGCTTTGATCCGGGGGTGTCCGAATGGGGAAACCCGGCAGTCGTCATGGGCTGTCACCCATGCCTGAACACATAGGGCATGTGGAGGGAACGCGGGGAAGTGAAACATCTCAGTACCCGCAGGAAGAGAAAACAACCGTGATTCCGGGAGTAGTGGCGAGCGAAACCGGATGAGGCCAAACCGTAGGCGTGTGATACCCGGCAGGGGTTGCGCTTACGGGGTTGTGGGAGTTCTCTTGATCGGTCTGCCGGCCGGTCGGCGAGTCAGAAACCGTATGGGTAGGCGAAGGGCATGCGAAAGGCCCGGCGTAGAGGGTAAGACCCCCGTAGCTGAAATCTGTACGGCTCGTTTGAGAATCACCCAAGTAGCACGGGGCCCGAGAAATCCCGTGTGAATCTGGCGGGACCACCCGCTAAGCCTAAATATTCCCTGGTGACCGATAGCGGATAGTACCGTGAGGGAATGGTGAAAAGTACCGCGGGAGCGGAGTGAAATAGTACCTGAAACCGTGTGCCTACAAGCCGTGGGAGCGTCGCTGTACGGATTTATCCGTGCAGTCGTGACTGCGTGCCTTTTGAAGAATGAGCCTGCGAGTTTGCGGTGTGTTGCGAGGTTAACCCGTGTGGGGTAGCCGTAGCGAAAGCGAGTCCGAAGAGGGCGTTTAGTAGCATGCTCAAGACCCGAAGCGGAGTGATCTAGCCATGGGCAGGGTGAAGCGGAGGTAAGACTTCGTGGAGGCCCGAACCCACCAGGGTTGAAAACCTGGGGGATGACCTGTGGTTAGGGGTGAAAGGCCAATCAAACTCCGTGATAGCTGGTTCTCCCCGAAATGCATTTAGGTGCAGCGTCGTGTGTTTCTTGCCGGAGGTAGAGCACTGGATAGGCGATGGGCCCTACCGGGTTACTGACCTTAGCCAAACTCCGAATGCCGGTAAGTGAGAGCGCGGCAGTGAGACTGTGGGGGATAAGCTCCATGGTCGAGAGGGAAACAGCCCAGAGCATCGACTAAGGCCCCTAAGCGTATGCTAAGTGGGAAAGGATGTGGAGTCGCAGAGACAACCAGGAGGTTGGCTTAGAAGCAGCCATCCTTGAAAGAGTGCGTAATAGCTCACTGGTCAAGTGATTCTGCGCCGACAATGTAGCGGGGCTCAAGTATACCGCCGAAGTCGTGTCATTCACACAATAAGCCTCAACGGGTGTGTGGATGGGTAGGGGAGCGTCGTGTGCCGGGTGAAGCAGCCGTGGAAGCGAGTTGTGGACGGTTCACGAGTGAGAATGCAGGCATGAGTAGCGATTCACACGTGGGAAACGTGTGCGCCGATTGACTAAGGGTTCCTGGGTCAAGCTGATCTGCCCAGGGTAAGTCGGGACCTAAGGCGAGGCCGACAGGCGTAGTCGATGGATAACCGGTTGATATTCCGGTACCCGCTGTGAAGCGTCAAACATTGAATCCTCTGATGCTAAGCCCGTGAAGCCGCCTCCTGATTCTTCGGATGAGGGGGGAGTGGTGGAGCCGGTGGCCCGAGGGGGTAGTAGGTGAGTGATGGGGTGACGCAGGAAGGTAGTCCATCCCGGGCGGTGGTTGTCCCGGGGTAAGGGTGTAGGACGTTGCGTAGGTAAATCCGCGTGACACATAGTCTGAGACCTGATGCCGAGCCGATTGTGGTGAAGTGGATGATCCTATGCTGTCGAGAAAAGCCTCTAGCGAGTTTTATGGCGGCCCGTACCCTAAACCGACTCAGGTGGTCTGGTAGAGAATACCGAGGCGTTCGGGTGAACTATGGTTAAGGAACTCGGCAAAATGCCCCCGTAACTTCGGGAGAAGGGGGGCCATTCCTGGTGATGGGCTTCGCGCCTTGAGCTGGGGGTGGCCGCAGAGACCAGCGAGAAGCGACTGTTTACTAAAAACACAGGTCCGTGCGAAGCCGTAAGGCGATGTATACGGACTGACGCCTGCCCGGTGCTGGAACGTTAAGGGGACCGGTTAGTCGTGATTCGTCACGGCGAAGCTGAGAACTTAAGCGCCAGTAAACGGCGGTGGTAACTATAACCATCCTAAGGTAGCGAAATTCCTTGTCGGGTAAGTTCCGACCTGCACGAATGGCGTAACGACTTCTCGACTGTCTCAACCATAGGCCCGGTGAAATTGCATTACGAGTAAAGATGCTCGTTTCGCGCAGCAGGACGGAAAGACCCCGGGACCTTTACTATAGTTTGATATTGGTGTTCGGTTCGGCTTGTGTAGGATAGGTGGGAGACTGTGAAGTCCAAGCGCCAGCTTGGGTGGAGTCATTGTTGAAATACCACTCTGGTCGTGCTGGATGTCTAACCTGGGTCCGTGATCCGGATCAGGGACAGTGTCTGATGGGTAGTTTAACTGGGGCGGTTGCCTCCTAAAGAGTAACGGAGGCGCCCAAAGGTTCCCTCAGCCTGGTTGGCAATCAGGTGTTGAGTGTAAGTGCACAAGGGAGCTTGACTGTGAGACTGACGGGTCGAGCAGGAGCGAAAGCTGGGACTAGTGATCCGGCGGTGGCTTGTGGAAGCGCCGTCGCTCAACGGATAAAAGGTACCCCGGGGATAACAGGCTGATCTTCCCCAAGAGTCCATATCGACGGGATGGTTTGGCACCTCGATGTCGGCTCGTCGCATCCTGGGGCTGGAGTCGGTCCCAAGGGTTGGGCTGTTCGCCCATTAAAGCGGTACGCGAGCTGGGTTTAGAACGTCGTGAGACAGTTCGGTCCCTATCCGCTGTGCGCGTAGGAGTCTTGAGAAGGGCTGTCCCTAGTACGAGAGGACCGGGACGGACGAACCTCTGGTGTGCCAGTTGTTCTGCCAAGGGCATGGCTGGTTGGCTACGTTCGGGAGGGATAACCGCTGAAAGCATCTAAGCGGGAAGCCTGCTTCGAGATGAGGACTCCCACCCCCATGAGGGGTTAAGGCTCCCAGTAGACGACTGGGTTGATAGGCCGGAGATGGAAGCCAGGTGACTGGTGGAGTTGACCGGTACTAATAGGCCGAGGGCTTGTCCTCAGTTGCTCGCGTCCACTGTGTGGTTCTGAAACCACGAACTATCCTGGTCATCATGGAACATGGTTTCATCGTGTTTCGGTGGTCATGGCGATTGGGAAACGCCCGGTTACATTCCGAACCCGGAAGCTAAGCCTTTCAGCGCCGATGGTACTGCAGGGGGGACCCTGTGGGAGAGTAGGACGCCGCCGAACAATTATTGGGCCGATGGGTCCGGACAGTTGCTCACTGTCCGGGCCCACCGGCCTTTTCGCGTTGGCCCACCACCGGCCCACCACCGCCCACCCGCCGGTCGACCGCCGCCCGGCCCTGCGGATGACCTGCTCGCCGGCCTCCGGGGCCCTCGCCCCGCGAGCCGAACTCCCGCCCCGCGAACGGATTTCCGATGCGGGCCAGGATGGGCTACGATTTCTGCTGCCGGCAGGCCCCAATAGCTCAGTCGGTAGAGCGTCTCCATGGTAAGGAGAAGGTCTACGGTTCGATTCCGTATTGGGGCTCCGCGAACGAAGGCCCCCGCCAACCGAGTTGGCGGGGGCCTTCGTCGTTTCCGGGCCGGCCTCGTGCGGCCGGCGCGGTTCACTCCTCGGGGAGCCCGTGCACCCGCATCGTCAGGATCGCCATGTCGTCGGACGGCGGCTCCGCGGCGAAGCGTTCCACGGCGCGCTGGACCCGGGTGGCGACTGCGCCGGCGGTCAGACCGGTGCTCTGGGCCAGGACCTCCGCCAGGCCGTCGTCACCGAGCATCCGGGTGCCCTCGCGGCGTTCGGTGACGCCGTCGGTCACGCAGAGCAGGACGTCGCCCGGTTCGAGGCGCACCGTCTGCTCGACGAGGACGAGGTCCTCCATGACGCCGAGCAGCGGTTGCGGGTCGGCGGCGGGCTCGACGGTGCCGTCCTGCCGCAGCCGCAGCGGGAGCGGGTGGCCGGCGCAGACGACCTTGAGTTCGGCGCTGCCGTCCGCCTGCGGCCACAACTCGCCGTACAGGAGGGTGAGGAAGCGGCTGCGGGCCCCTTCGTCGAGGATGGCGGCGTTGAGGCGCTGGAGCACGGCGGGGCCGCCGAGGCCCTCGCGGGCCAGCAGACGCAGCGCGTGCCGGGCCAGACCGGTGACCGCCGCGGCCTCCGGTCCGGTGCCGCAGACGTCGCCGATGGCGAAGCCCCAGCAGCCCTCGCGGATCGGGAAGAGGTCGTAGAAGTCGCCGCCGACCTCGTTGCCCTCGCCGGCGGCCTGGTAGATGACCTCCGCCTCGACGCCGGGGATCTGCGGCAACTCGGGCGGCAGCAGGCTGCGTTGCAGCGACTGGCTGATCGCCGTGCGCTCCGAGTACAGCCGGGCGTTGTCGAGGGCGAGCGCGGCACGGCGGGAGAGGTCCTCGGCGAGTTCCAGGATCTCCTGGCGGAAGCGTTCCTCCGAGGGCTTGCCGAGGGTGAGTATCCCGATGACGCGGTTGCGGGCCACCAGGGGCAGCACGACCGTCTCGCCGGCGACCGCGGAGGCCACCGCGTGCGCCCCGGTGCCGGTGGCCGGGCGCCCCGCCTCGGCCAGGCCCAGGCTGCGCAGTGAGGCGCGCAGCGCGGTGGAGTGGGCGGCGTCGGCCGGGGCGCTCCAGGGGCGGGCGCCGGGCGTGGGATCGGGGGACGGTGGCGGGATGCGGGACAGCAGGGCCTTGAGGCCGTCGATGCGGTCCTCGTCCTCGTGCAGGACGAAGGCGAGCTCCGGCTCGGACTGCTCGGCGATGGTGTAGACGGCGCACCAGCTGGCCAGCGTGGGCACCGTCATCTGGGCCATCAGGGCCAGCGTCTGGTCGCGCTCCAGGGTGCCGGCCAGCAGGTCGGACGCCTCGACGAGGAAGGAGAGCGAGCCGCGGCGCAGCCGTTCGAGCTCGGTCAGCCGGGCGCTTTCGACGGCGAGCGCGATCCGGTCGGCGGCGAACTGCAGCCGGAGCGCTTCCTCGTTGCTGTACCGGCCGGGACTCTCGGCCGCGACGCCCAGCGAACCGGTCAGCCGGCCCTCGACCTTGAGCGGGACGGTGACCACCGAGCGCATCCCGGTGCCGGACAGCAGCGGTACGGCACCGGGCGCCACGGTGAGGTCCTCGTGGACGGCGGGCATCCGGGCGCTGCCGTAGCGGCCGGCGCCGGCCTCGACCGGGACGCGGGCGAAGCGCTGCCGGGAGGAGGGCAGACCGGTGGAGGCGCGGACCTCCAACTCCGTCTCGTCGTCGGTGGCCAGCAGCAGGTACGCGGAGTCGCCGTCGAGCATGTCGCGGGCGCGTTCCACGGTGCGTTGCAGCAGGCCGTCGAGGTCGTCGGGGGCCGGCGAGCCGATGAAGACCTCGAACGGGTCGGCCGGGTTGGCGCCCCGGTCGGCGGGCAGCGCGTCCTGCACGGGGATGCGGACCGGGCTCTGCAGGATGGCCCGTTCGTTGTCGGGCACCAGCAGGCACACGGTGGACGGCGAGCCGTCGCTGTCGCGCACCCGCAGGTGGGAGCCGTAGACCGGCTGCACCTTGCCGTCGGCGTCGCGCAGGCCGTAGGAGCCCTCCCAGCGCGACAGGCGCAGCGCCTCGGTGAGGCCGAAGCCGGTGCCGGGGGTCTGCGGCCAGGCGGTGAAGCCGTCCAGCGGTTTGCCGGTGACCTGCTCCGCGGTGTGGCCGAAAAGGACCTGGGCGTCGTCGTTCCAGGCCCGGATGGTGCCGTCGTGGTCGATCTGGACGACCGCGACGTGGACGCTGCTGCCGGCCAGCGGCAGCGAGGCGGGCGGCAGTTGGGGTCCGGCGGAGCGGGTGCCGGCCGGGCGGTCGGGCAGATCGAGCTGGAACCAGACGCGTTTGTGGGTGGGGGTGTACTCCACGCCCCAGCGGCGGGCCAGCGCCGAGCACAGGATCAGGCCGCGACCGCCCTCCCGGTCAGGGGAGGCGGTCAGGTGCGGCGAGGCGTGCAGCGGGACCTCGCGCTCCGGGTACTGGTCGGCCACCTCTACGCGTACCGAGTCGGGCCGGCGCAGGCAGAGCACATCGGCGGCGGTGCCGGCGTGGACCACGGCGTTGGTGACGAGTTCGCTGGTCAGGACGACGGCGTCGTCGGTGACGTCGGCGAATCCCCACCCCTGGAGGGTGTCGCGGACGAAGGCGCGGGCCGTTGCGACGGAGCGCCCGACCGGCTCGAAGGTGGCGGCTGCCCGCGCGGTGATCAATTCGCTCCTCGTGTGTGGCAGGTCACTCGGCTCGTCATTTTCTCCCAGGAGTGGGAAGGGGTGCGGGGGTGGATACGGCGGAACGCCGGTCGTGGGCGGTCGGTCGTCCCGTTCGGCGCTCTGCTCGCGCATCTGTCGCGGCACCCCTCCGCAGGCCCATGTGTACGCCCCGCTCGTGGCGGGCAACCGGATGCCAGGTTACTTACCCATCCAGGCGCCGCGTGTGCCGGTTGCGGGTGTTTTCCATCGTGATCGGACCGTGACGGGTTGTTGATCGCGTCGAACCGTTATGGCCGGGCGCGTACATGGTGAAACACTGGGATTGCCTTGGGCAGGGGCAAGAGCCAGGGCACGTCGAGGACGACCCTCTGGGAGGGACACGGTGGAGACTGGTGCATCGTCGCGTGGTCCGGCCGCGCGTACGAAGGGCGCGCGCTCCCGAACGGGCGGGACCATCGAGGTCGACGCGGCGGCCCTGCACAGGATGCTGTCGGCGCTCACGGCGATGCGGGACGGCAACTTCCGCAAGCGCCTGACGGTCTCCGGCGACGGCCTGATGGGCGAGATCGCCGCCGTATTCAACGAGGTCGCGGACCGTAACCAGCACCTCACCGGTGAGCTGGCCAGAGTCCGCCGGGTGGTGGGCCGGGAGGGCCGGCTGGCGGAGCGGTTGGAGCAGGGGGCGTGCGAGGGCGCGTGGGCGGCGGCGATCGACGCCTCCAACGCGCTGGTGGACGACCTCGTGCGCCCGGTCTCCGAGGTCGGCCGGGTGCTCTCCGCGGTCTCCGAGGGCGATCTGGACCAGCGGATGGACCTGCGTTCGCTGGGCGGGGACGGGGCGGCGCATCCGCTGCGCGGCGAGTTCCTCAAGGTCGGCCGCACCGTCAACGGCCTGGTGGACCAGTTGTCGGCGTTCACCGACGAGGTGACCCGGGTGGCCAGCGAGGTGGGCACCGAGGGCATCCTCGGCGGCCAGGCCAAGGTGCGCGGCATGTCGGGTTCGTGGAAGGACCTGACGGACTCGGTCAACACGATGGCGTCCCGGCTGACCGCGCAGGTGCGGGACATCGCGCTGGTGACCACGGCGGTCGCGCAGGGTGACCTGTCGCGCAAGGTGACCGTCCATGTGGACGGCGAGATGCTGCAGTTGAAGAACACCGTGAACACCATGGTGGACCAGCTCTCCTCGTTCGCCTCCGAGGTGACCCGGGTGGCCCGGGAGGTGGGCACCGAGGGCGAGTTGGGCGGCCAGGCGAAGGTGCCGGGCGTGGCGGGCGTCTGGAAGGACCTCACCGACTCCGTCAACCTGATGGCCGGCAACCTGACCGACCAGGTGCGCGACATCGCGCAGGTCACCACAGCGGTGGCCAACGGCGACCTGACCCAGAAGATCACCATCGCGGCGCGCGGCGAGGTCGCGCAGCTCGCGGAGACCATCAACGGCATGACGGAGACCCTGCGCACCTTCGCCGGGGAGGTCACCCGGGTCGCCGGCGAGGTGGGCGCCAAGGGGCAGCTGGGCGGTCAGGCGCAGGTGCCGGGCGCGGCGGGCACCTGGAAGGACCTGACGGATTCCGTCAACACCGCGTTCCGCAACCTCACCGCCCAGGTGCGCGACATCGCGCAGGTGACGACGGCGGTGGCCAACGGCGACCTGTCGCAGAAGGTCACGGTGGACGTCTCCGGCGAGATGCTGGAGCTGAAGCTCACCGTCAACACGATGGTGGACCAGCTGTCCGCGTTCGGTTCCGAGGTGACCCGGGTGGCCCGGGAGATCGGCGTCGAGGGCGAGTTGGGCGGCCAGGCGGAGGTGCTGGGCGCGGCGGGCACCTGGAAGGACCTGACGGATTCCGTCAACACGGCGTTCCGCAACCTCACCGGTCAGGTGCGCAACATCGCGCAGGTGACGACGGCGGTGGCCAACGGCGACCTGTCGCAGAAGGTCACGGTGGACGTCTCCGGCGAGATGCTCCAGCTGAAGAACACCGTGAACCGCATGGTGGACCAGCTGTCCTCGTTCGCCGCGCAGGTGACCCGGATGGCGCGCGACGTGGGCACCGAGGGACGGCTCGGCGGCCAGGCCCGGGTGGAGGGCGTCTCGGGCACCTGGAAGGACCTGACGGACTCCGTCAACTTCATGGCGGGCAACCTCACCGCCCAGGTGCGCAACATCGCCCAGGTGACCACGGCGGTGGCCCAGGGCGACCTGTCGCAGAAGATCGAGGTCGACGCGCGCGGCGAGATCCTGGAGCTGAAGAACACCATCAACACGATGGTGGACCAGCTCTCGGCGTTCGCGGACCAGGTGACCCGGGTGGCGCGGGACGTGGGCACCGAGGGACGGCTCGGCGGGCAGGCCCAGGTGCCCGGGGTGGCCGGCGTGTGGCGTGACCTGACCGACTCGGTGAACGGCATGGCCGGCAACCTCACCTCCCAGGTGCGCAACATCGCCCAGGTCGCCACGGCGGTGGCCCGCGGCGACCTGTCGCAGAAGATCGACGTGGACGCGCGCGGCGAGATCCTGGAGCTGAAGAACACCCTGAACACGATGGTGGACCAGCTCTCGGCGTTCGCGGACCAGGTGACCCGGGTGGCGCGGGACGTGGGCACCGAGGGCCGGCTCGGCGGGCAGGCGGACGTCAAGGGCGTCTCCGGCACCTGGAAGGACCTGACCCAGTCCGTCAACCTGATGGCGTCCAACCTCACCGATCAGGTGCGCAACATCGCGCAGGTGACGACGGCGGTGGCCAACGGCGACCTGTCGAAGAAGATCACCGTGGACGCCAAGGGCGAGATCCTGGCGCTGGTCACCACCGTCAACACGATGGTGGACCAGCTGTCGGCGTTCGGTGACGAGGTGACCCGGGTGGCCCGCGAGGTGGGCACCGAGGGCGAGTTGGGCGGCCAGGCCCGGGTGCGCGACGTCTCGGGCATCTGGAAGGACCTGACCGACAACGTCAACATCATGGCCAACAACCTGACGGGCCAGGTGCGCAGCATCGCCAACGTGGCCACCGCGGTGGCCAACGGCGACCTGACCAAGAAGATCACCGTGGAGGCGAAGGGCGAGGTCGCCCAGCTCGCGTCCACCATCAACACCATGGTGGACACGCTCTCCGCGTTCGGTGACGAGGTGACCCGGGTGGCCCGCGAGGTGGGCACCGAGGGCCGGCTCGGCGGCCAGGCGCGGGTGCCGGGCGTGGCGGGCACCTGGAAGGACCTCACCGAGTCGGTGAACTCGATGGCGTCCAACCTGACCAACCAGGTGCGCAGCATCGCGATGGTCACCACGGCGGTCGCCAGGGGCGACCTGTCGAAGAAGATCGACGTGGACGCGCGCGGCGAGATCCTGGAGCTGAAGACCACCATCAACACGATGGTCGGCCAGCTGTCGGCGTTCGGTGACGAGGTGACCCGGGTGGCCCGCGAGGTGGGCACCGAGGGGCGGCTCGGCGGCCAGGCGCGGGTGCCGGGGGTCTCCGGCATCTGGCGCGACCTGACCGACTCGGTGAACCTGATGGCGAACAACCTGACCAACCAGGTGCGCAACATCGCCCAGGTGGCCACCGCGGTGACCCGCGGCGACCTGAACCTCAAGATCGACGTGGACGCGGCCGGCGAGATCCTGGAGCTCCAGGACAACATCAACACGATGATCGTCAAGCTGCGCGAGACCACGCTCGCCAACAAGGAGCAGGACTGGCTCAAGGGCAACCTGGCGCGCATCTCCGCCCTGATGCAGGGCCGCCGCGACCTGCTGGACGTGGCCGCGCTGATCATGAGCGAGCTGACGCCGGTGGTCTCGGCCCAGCACGGCGCGTTCTTCATGGTCCAGGAGATCGGCGAGGGCGGCGAGCGCGGCGAGATCGGCGGCACCGCCGACAGCGACTCCTACGAGCTGCGGCTGATCGGCTCCTACGGCTACTCGCGGCGCACGATGCCGACCTCGTTCCTGCCCGGTGAGTCGCTGGTGGGCCAGGCGGCGGTGGAGCGGCGCACGGTGCTGGTGGAGAACGTGCCGTCGGGTTACCTGAAGATCACCTCGGGACTCGGCGAGGCGCCGCCGGCGCACGTGATCGTGCTGCCGGTGCTGTTCGAGGACCGGGTGCTCGGCGTGATCGAGCTGGCGTCCTTCCAGCCGCTGACCCCGATCCAGAAGGACTTCCTCAGCCAGATCGCGGAGATGATCGCCACCAGCGTCAACACCATCTCGGTCAACACCAAGACCGAGGGCCTGCTGGAGCAGTCCCAGGAGCTGACGGCGCAACTGCGCGACCGCTCGGCCGAGTTGGAGAACCGGCAGAAGGCCCTGCAGGCGTCCAACACCGAACTGGAGGAGAAGGCCGAGCTGCTGGCCCGGCAGAACCGCGACATCGAGGTGAAGAACACCGAGATCGAGGAGGCCCGGCAGGTCCTGGAGGAGCGCGCCGAGCAGCTGGCGATCTCGATGCGCTACAAGTCGGAGTTCCTGGCCAACATGTCGCACGAGCTGCGCACCCCGCTCAACTCGCTGCTGATCCTGGCCAAACTGCTGGCCGACAACGCGGACGCGAACCTCTCGCCCAAGCAGGTGGAGTTCGCCGAGACGATCCACGGGGCGGGTTCCGACCTGCTCCAGCTGATCAACGACATCCTCGACCTGTCGAAGGTCGAGGCCGGCAAGATGGACGTCAGCCCGACCCGGATCGCCCTGGTGCAGCTGGTGGACTACGTGGAGGCCACCTTCCGCCCGCTCACCGCGGAGAAGGGCCTGGACTTCTCCATCCGGGTCTCGCCGGAACTGCCGGTCACCCTGCACACCGACGAGCAGCGCCTGCTGCAGGTGCTGCGCAACCTGCTGTCGAACGCGGTGAAGTTCACCGACGCCGGCGCGGTCGAGCTGGTGATCCGGCCGGCCGGCCCGGACATCCCGCTCGCCATCCGCGAACAGATGCTGGAGAGCGGGGCGCTCAACGACCCCGACCAGCCGATGATCGCCTTCTCGGTCACCGACACCGGCATCGGCATCGCGGCGAGCAAGATGCGGGTCATCTTCGAGGCGTTCAAGCAGGCCGACGGCACCACCAGCCGCAAGTACGGCGGCACCGGTCTGGGCCTGTCGATCAGCCGGGAGATCGCCCGGCTGCTCGGCGGCGAGATCCAGGCCGACAGCGAGCCCGGCCGCGGCTCCACCTTCACCCTGTACCTGCCGCTGAGCTCCGGTGAGCTGACGCCGAAGGAGTTCACCGCCGCCGAGGTCTCGGAGGCGAGCGCGATCTCGGCCGTCGAGTCGGTCACCGGCGGCACGGCGCGCGGCACCGGGGCGCTCTCCCGCCGCCGCCGCTCCGGCGCCCCCGAGCAGCCGGTGCCCGCGGCGCGCACCAGCGGCCCCGGCCAGTTCTGGGTCGGGCCGCAGGAGCCGCAGGACGAGCGGATCACCCGGGTGCCGGCCGGCTTCAGCGGGGAGAAGGTGCTGATCGTCGACGACGACATCCGCAACGTCTTCGCGCTCACCAGCGTCCTGGAGCAGCACGGCCTGACCGTGCTGTACGCGGAGAACGGCCGGGAGGGCATCGAGGTGCTCGAACAGCACGACGACGTCTCGGTGGTCCTGATGGACATCATGATGCCGGAGATGGACGGCTACGCCACGACGTCGGCGATCCGCCGGATGCCGCAGTTCGCCGGGCTGCCGATCATCGCGCTGACCGCCAAGGCGATGAAGGGCGACCGGGAGAAGAGCCTGGAGGCCGGCGCCACCGACTACGTCACCAAGCCGGTCGACACCGACCACCTACTGTCGGTCATGACCCACTGGATGACCTCGCGTTGATATGACTATCCGGTGATGAGTGGATGAGAGGCGGGTGAGATTGCGACAAGCGGTGTCCCGAACCGTGCCGACTGGTGTGAGAGTGCTCGGAGCGGGGAACCTAACGGTCTCCCGCCGCGTTTTCGTTACGTGCACAGTGACATGGCGGTGACAGGGTGTGGCGAACGACAGGGTGCGGCTACCATGACCGGCACAAGGATGGGCGGCCTACGTGAGCCGTCCCTGGGGGCGGCGCCCGGAACACTGCCGGGACGAGGAGGACGGGCCATGGTGCAGAAGGCCAAGATCCTCCTGGTCGATGACCGGCCGGAGAATCTGCTGGCGCTGGAGGCCATCCTCTCCGCGCTCGATCAGACGCTGGTGCGGGCATCGTCCGGGGAGGAAGCCCTCAAGGCTCTGCTGACGGATGACTTCGCGGTGATCCTGCTCGACGTGCAGATGCCCGGCATGGACGGGTTCGAGACCGCCGCCCACATCAAGCGCAGAGAGCGCACCCGCGACATCCCCATCATCTTCCTCACGGCCATCAACCACGGCCCCCACCACACCTTCCGCGGCTACGCGGCCGGCGCGGTGGACTACATCTCCAAGCCGTTCGACCCGTGGGTGCTGCGCGCCAAGGTCTCGGTCTTCGTCGACCTCTACATGAAGAACTGCCAACTGCGCGAGCAGGCCGCCCTGTTGCGCCTCCAGCTCGAACAGGGCGAGCAGGAGGGCTCCGGCGGCGTCAGGGAGCCGGCCGGCCTGCTGGCCGAGCTGTCGGCCCGGCTGGCCGCCGTCGAGGAGCAGGCCGAGGCGCTGACCAAGCAGCTCGACGACTCCGCGGACGGCGCCGCCGTCGCCACCGCCGCCCACCTGGAGCGCAAGCTGACCGGTCTGCGGCGCGCGTTGGACGCCCTGGAGCCCGGTTCCGACCCCGGCGCCCCCTCGGTGCCACCGCAGAACTGATCCGCGCCGGGCAGCCGCCCGCCGCGCCCCGTCCCGTCGTCTGACGTCGCCTCACCGCGCCCCGCCTGCCCGCCGACACGAACGGACGAAGGCGGCGCCTCGTAGGTGCCCCGTGCGCAACGGCGGTAATCTCAGGCCCATGGCCTCACGTACGTCCGGCAAGGGCTCAGCGGCGCCCGCACAGCGCGCCGGGCGGACCAAGAGCGCCCCCAAGAAGGCACCGGCGAAGAAGCCCGCCGCGGGCGCCCCCAAGGGCGGCCGCAGACCACCCGCCAAGAAGGCCGCCGCCAAGCCGGCCCCCAGGCCGGCGCCGAGTCCCACCGGCGGCGTCTACCGGCTGGTGCGGGCCGTGTGGCTCGGCTTCGCGCACAGCGTCGGCGCCCTGTTCCGCGGCGTCGGACGCGGCGCCCGCGGCCTGGACCCGGCCCACCGCAAGGACGGCCTGGCCCTGCTGCTGCTCGGCCTCGCCCTGGTCGTGGCGGCCGGCACCTGGTCCAACCTCAGCGGTCCGGTGGGCGACCTGGTCGAGATGCTGGTCACCGGCGCGTTCGGCCGGCTGGACCTGATCGTGCCGATACTGCTGTGCGTGGTGGCGCTGCGGCTCATGCGGCACCCCGAGAAGCAGGACGCCAACGGCCGCATCGTCATCGGCCTGTCCGCCCTGGTGTTCGGCGTGCTCGGCCTGGTGCACATCGCCTGCGGAGCGCCGGGACGGGGCCAGGGCGAGCAGGCGATGCGCGACGCGGGCGGGCTGATCGGCTGGGCCGCGTCCAAGCCGCTGCTGTTCACCGTCGGCGAACCGCTGGCGCTGCCGCTGCTCGGCCTGGTCGCGGTCTTCGGCCTGCTGGTCGTCACCGCCACCCCGGTCAACGCCATCCCGGCCCGGCTGCGCCAACTCGGCACCCGGCTGGGCCTGTACGCGCCCCCGCTGCCCGCCTCCGGGGCCGCGGACGCCGCCCCGTCCGGTGGGTCCACCGCCGCCGGGGAGGCCGACGGTGCGGCCCCCGACCCGGACACCGCCGAGGCGGTCGAGCTGAGCAAGCGCCGCCGCTCGCGCCGCAGCCGTGACACCGCAGCGCCGGCCGCTCCGATCGACTTCACCAAGCGCGACCCGGACGCGGTGGACTTCGCCGCCGCGGCCGCCGCGGCGCTGGACGGCGCGGTGCTGCACGGCGTACAGCCCTCGCCGCTCGTCGCCGACCTCACCAGCCGGATCAGGACCGGGCCCGCCGAGCGCTCCGTCCCGCCGGCCCGCGAGGAGACCGCCGCGCAGGCCGCGGACGCCGCGGAGCGGGCCGGCGCCGGGGTGGCCGACCTGACGAAGCGTCCGGTGGCGCCGCCGGCCGCCGAGGCGCTGCCGCCGCGCGCCGAGCAGTTGCAGCTGTCCGGGGACATCACGTACGCGCTGCCCTCGCTCGACCTGCTGGAGCGCGGCGGCCCCGGGCGCACCCGCAGCGCCGCCAACGACGCGGTGGTCGCCTCGCTGACCGGGGTGTTCACCGAGTTCAAGGTGGACGCGAAGGTCACCGGGTTCAGCCGCGGCCCCACGGTCACCCGCTACGAGGTGGAGCTCGGACCGGCCGTCAAGGTCGAGCGGATCACCGCGCTGGCCAAGAACATCGCCTACTCGGTGGCCAGCCCGGACGTGCGGATCATAAGCCCGATCCCCGGCAAGTCGGCGGTGGGCATCGAGATCCCCAACTCCGACCGGGAGATGGTCAACCTCGGCGACGTGCTGCGCTCCGCCGAGGCGGCCGGCGAGGAGCACCCGATGACCGTCGGCCTCGGCAAGGACGTCGAGGGCGGCTACGTGATGGCCAACCTGGCGAGGATGCCGCACGTCCTGGTGGCCGGCGCCACCGGCTCCGGCAAGTCCTCGTGCATCAACTGCCTGATCACCTCGGTCATGGCCCGCGCCACCCCGGACGAGGTGCGGATGGTGCTGGTGGACCCCAAACGCGTCGAGCTGACCGCCTACGAGGGCATCCCGCACCTGATCACCCCGATCATCACCAACCCCAAGAAGGCCGCCGAGGCGCTGCAGTGGGTGGTGCGCGAGATGGACCTGCGCTACGACGACCTGGCCGCCTACGGCTACCGGCACATCGACGACTTCAACGCGGCGGTGCGCTCCGGCAAGGCCAGGACGCCCGAGGGCAGCGAACGGGAGCTGACGCCCTACCCGTACCTGCTGGTGATCGTCGACGAGCTGGCCGACCTGATGATGGTCGCCCCCCGGGACGTCGAGGACTCCATCGTGCGCATCACCCAGCTCGCCCGGGCGGCCGGAATCCACCTGGTGCTCGCCACCCAGCGGCCCAGCGTCGACGTGGTCACCGGTCTGATCAAGGCCAACGTGCCCTCCCGGCTGGCGTTCGCGACCTCCTCGCTCGCCGACAGCCGGGTCATCCTCGACCAGCCCGGCGCCGAGAAGCTCATCGGAAAGGGTGACGGACTGTTCCTGCCGATGGGCGCGAACAAGCCGACCCGGCTGCAGGGCGCGTTCGTCACCGAGGACGAGGTCGCCGCGGTGGTCGAGCACTGCAAGCGGCAGCTCACCCCGGTCTACCGCGACGACGTCATGGTCGGCGCCGGCCCCAAGAAGGAGATCGACGAGGAGATCGGCGACGATCTCGACCTGCTCATGCAGGCGGCGGAGCTGGTGGTCTCCACCCAGTTCGGCTCGACTTCGATGCTGCAGCGCAAACTGCGAGTGGGCTTCGCGAAAGCGGGAAGACTGATGGATCTGATGGAATCCCGCAACATCGTCGGCCCGAGCGAGGGCTCCAAGGCACGTGACGTACTGATCAAGCCGGACGAGCTGGACGGTGTGCTCGCCGAGATCCGCGGCGGCGCCTAGTCCGGACCCGGGGGCAACCCTTTCCGCTGTTCGTACGTCAAAGTTCGTACACCGAGCGGAAAGAGGGAGCGCGTGAACCGACTCTCGTCCGGCCGTTCACCGGGCCCCTCGTCCGGCTGTGCGCGGTGCCGTGCGGACGGCCGCGGGGCGGGACCCTGATGGCGGACAAACGGCGGTCGCCCGCTTGCCCCTCGTTCCCACACCGCCCCTAGACTGTATTTCCAGCAGGTGGCTACACGTTTGAAAGGCGTCCCCGTGTCCATCGGCAACTCCTCCCACGACGCACCTACCCCCGCCGCTTCCGGTTCTCCGGTACCCGAGATCCCGGAGGGGCAGGACGCGGCCCCGTCCGCCCCGTCGATCGGGCACGTCCTCGCCCAGGGGCGCCGGGACGCCGGCATGAGCGTCGACGCGGTCAGCGCCGCCACCCGGGTCCGGGTGCCCATCGTGCAGGGCATCGAGAAGGACGACTTCACCCGCTGCGGCGGCGACGTCTACGCCCGCGGCCACATCCGCTCGTTCGCCAGGACCGTCGGCCTGGACCCGGAACCGCTCGTCGCGCAGTACGACCGCGAGCACGGCGGGCGCCCGGAGCCGACCACGGTGGCACCGCTGTACGAGGGCGAGCGGCTGCGCCCGGAGCCGCGCCGCCCCAACTGGACCGCGGCGATGATCGCGGCGATCGTCGTGGTGGTCGGCTTCGTGGGCTTCACCCTGCTCAGCGGCACCGGCAGCAGCCAGCCGGTCGCCGGCCACGCCTCGCAGAGCCGTCCCGCCGCCCCGTCCCGCAGCACCGCGCCCTCGCCGACCGCCACCCCGTCCGCCCAGCCGAGCAACAGCCCGATCGCGGCCGTCCCGGCCGACGAGGTGGTCGTCAAGCTCACCGCGGGCAAGGGCAAGAGCTGGGTGTCGGCCACCGGCGCCGACGGCAACTCCCTCTTCCAGGGCCTGCTGCAGTCCGGCGACTCCAAGACCTTCACCGATGACAAGAAGATCTCGCTGATAATCGGCAACGCCGGCGCCATCGACATGTTCGTCAACGGCAAGGACCTGGGCCCGGCCGGCGCCGACGGCCAGCTGGTGCGTACCGCGTTCACCCCCGGGGACCCGCAGGCCGGCTGAGCCGGCGGGACGGCCCGGCGCGGACGGACGCTCGCCCGCGGACCGTCCGGCCGGTCGGGATGCGCCCCTGGCGGAGGGCGGCGGGGTCAGGACAAAGTAGGCTGAGCCCATGCCCGAACCCCGTACCGTCGCTCTGGTCACACTCGGCTGCGCGCGCAATGAGGTGGACTCCGAAGAGCTCGCCGGCCGTCTGGCGGCGGACGGCTGGCGGCTCGTCGAGGACGCCGCGGACGCCGATGTCGCCGTCGTGAACACCTGCGGCTTCGTGGACGCCGCCAAGAAGGACTCGGTCGACGCCCTGCTGGAGGCCAACGACCTCAAGGGCCAGGCCCGTACCCAGGCCGTCGTCGCGGTCGGCTGCATGGCCGAGCGGTACGGCAAGGAGCTGGCCGAGGCGCTGCCCGAGGCGGACGGAGTGCTCGGCTTCGACGACTACGCGGACATCTCCGACCGGTTGAACACCATCCTGTCCGGCGGCGTCCACGCCCCGCACACCCCGCGCGACCGCAGGCTGCTGCTGCCGATCAGCCCGGTCGAGCGCCAGGCGGCCGCCGTGGCCCTGCCCGGCCACGCCCAGGCCCCGGAGAACGTCCCGCAGGACCTGCCGGAGGGCGTCGCGCCCGCCTCCGGGCCGCGCGCGCCGCTGCGCCGCCGGCTGGAGGGCGGCCCCGTCGCGTCGGTGAAGCTCGCCTCCGGGTGCGACCGGCGGTGCGCCTTCTGCGCCATCCCCTCCTTCCGCGGCTCGTTCGTCTCGCGGCGCCCCTCCGACGTGCTGGGGGAGACCCGCTGGCTGGCCGAGCAGGGCGTCAAGGAGGTCATGCTCGTCAGCGAGAACAACACCTCCTACGGCAAGGACCTCGGCGACATCCGCCTGCTGGAGACCCTGCTGCCGGAGCTGGCGGCGGTGGACGGCATCGAACGGGTCCGGGTCAGCTACCTGCAGCCCGCCGAGATGCGCCCCACCCTGATCGACGTGCTCACCTCGACGCCCGGCGTCGTCCCGTACTTCGACCTGTCCTTCCAGCACTCGGCGCCCGGCGTGCTGCGCGCGATGCGCCGCTTCGGCGACACCGACCGCTTCCTCGACCTGCTGGGCACCATCCGCGGCAAGGCGCCGCAAGCCGGCGTGCGCTCCAACTTCATCGTCGGCTTCCCCGGCGAGACCGAGGCCGACCTCGCCGAACTGGAGCGGTTCCTGACCGCCGCGCGGCTGGACGCCATCGGGGTGTTCGGCTACTCCGACGAGGACGGCACCGAGGCCGCCGGCTACCCGGACAAGGTGGACGAGGACGTCGTCGCCGAGCGGCTGGCCCGCGTCTCCCGGCTCGCCGAGGAGTTGACCGCGCAGCGCGCCGAGGAGCGGCTGGGCGAGACGGTCGAGGTGCTGGTCGAGTCGGTGGACGCCGAGGAGCAGGAGGCGGTCGGCCGCGCCGCACACCAGGCGCCGGAGACCGACGGCCAGGTGCTGTTGACGTCGTGCCAGGGGCTCGCGCCCGGCCGGACGGTCACCGCGAAGGTGGTGGACACCGACGGCGTGGACCTCGTTGCCGAGCCGCTGGCCGGCTGTACGCAGGGGGAGTGCGGATGACCGGAGTACCCGCACACGCGACGGGCGGCCACCGCCCGGCGCCCGCCACCCCCGACCACCTCGGCGACCGCACGGTCCGGCAGGCCGGCCTGTGGAACGTGGCCAACGCCCTGACCATGCTGCGCCTGCTGCTCGTCCCGGGTTTCGTCCTGCTCCTGCTGCACGGCGACGGCCACGACCCGGTCTGGCGGTCCTTCGCCTGGGCGGCGTTCGCGGTCGCCATGATCACCGACCTGTTCGACGGTGAACTGGCCCGCCGCTACAACCTGGTGACGGACTTCGGCAAGATCGCCGACCCGATCGCCGACAAGGCCATCATGGGCGCCGCCCTCATCGGCCTGTCCGCCGTGGGCGACCTGCCCTGGTGGGTCACCGCGGTCATCCTCTTCCGTGAGACGGCCATCACCCTGATGCGTTTCTGGGTGATCCGGCACGGTGTCATCCCGGCCAGCCGCGGCGGCAAGCTCAAGACCCTCACCCAGGGCGTCGCCGTCGGCATGTACGTCCTGGTCCTCACCGGACCGCTGGCGAGCCTGCGGGCCTGGCTGATGGCGGCCGCCGTGGCGATGACCGTGATCACGGGGCTGGACTACGTCCGGCAGGCGGTCGTGCTGCGCCGCGCGGGCCTGGCCCGTGAGGCCGCGAGCCGGTTCAGCAGCACGGACCCCGGAGCCGTCGGCCCCCCGGAGCCCGCGCCCGCACCCGGGGCCGAGGCAGCCGACGACGGGGCGCGCAACGATGCCGGTGGCGGCGACGGCGGCCAGGGGCCGCGCGGGTGAGCCGGGGCGGTACGCCGGCCGCCGCGCGGGCGCTGCGGCTGCTCCAGGCGCGCGGGCAGACGCTGGCGGTGGCCGAATCGCTCACCGGCGGGCTGGTGGCCGCGGAACTGACCGGGGTCCCCGGCGCCTCCCGGGTCTTCGCCGGCTCGGTGACCGCGTACGCGACCCGGCTGAAGCGGGATCTGCTCGGGGTGGACGGCGGGCTGCTGGCGGAACGGGGCGCGGTGGACCCCGAAGTCGCCGAGGCGATGGCCCGCGGCGTGCGGGATCTGCTGGGCGCCGACTGGGGCCTGGCGACGACCGGGGTGGCCGGCCCCGATCCACAGGACGGCAAACCGGTCGGCACGGTCTACGTCGCCTACGCGTCGCCGGAAGGCTCGGAGTCGCTCGCCTTGGCCTTGAGCGGCGGCAGAGCCGCCATCCGGGCCGCCTCGGTCGAGGCGGCCGTCGATCTGCTGGTCGGCATACTGGCGGGATCCGCTGACCTGCTTCCCGGTGAAGTGCCGGAAAACGGGAACACCAAGGATACGGAACGGGGCGGGGGTTCTTGATGTTTGCAGCCCTCAGTGAACACGTCATAGCTCCCCGCACGGGCGATGCCCGAGGCGGTACGGTGGGGCGAGAAGCTTGTGGTTCCGCGGTCCGAGGAAGGAGGCACCGATGATTCTGCTCCGTCGCCTGCTGGGTGACGTACTCCGTCGGCAGCGCCAACGTCAGGGCCGCACTCTGCGCGAGGTCTCGGCTTCCGCCCGGGTCTCGCTCGGCTACCTCTCAGAGGTGGAGCGCGGCCAGAAGGAAGCCTCCTCCGAACTGCTCTCCGCGATCTGCGTCGCCCTGGATGTACGGATGTCCGAGGTCATGCGCGAGGTCAGTGACGAGCTCTCGCTCGCCGAGCTGGCCCAGTCGGCGGCCTCGGAGACGGCTCCCGCGCCAGTGCGGCTGGAAACGATCACGCACGTGCCGGTGCCCGGCAAGCGTGTCACGATCAAGGCGCCTCAGGCGGAGGCCGTGGAGGTGGTCGCGGCCTGACGGCCCCGACCCCTCTCGGATCCGTCCCCCCGGCCGGGATGCCGGGCGACACCCTCGTCGCCCCGGCATCCCGGCCGTGGAGTTTGCGCTTCCGATGTTTCGATCGCTGTCAGTGGGCATGCGTAACGTGGATCAAACGGACGTAATCCCCACGCAGGAGGTCGCACCATGACCGTCGTGAAGAGCACGCTGTCCGACGAGGCCCGCAAGATCGTGGGAGACGCGCTTCAGGGCACGCTGGTGGACTTGCTGGACCTGTCGCTCGTCGCCAAGCAGGTGCACTGGAACATCGTGGGACCCCGGTTCCGCTCCGTGCACCTCCAGCTCGACGACGTCGTCTCCACCGCGCGCACCTACGCGGACACCGTCGCCGAACGGGCCTCCGCCCTCGGCGTCTCCCCGGACGGCCGCGCGGAGACGGTGGCGAAGACCAGCGGTCTGGAGACCGTCACGGACGGCTGGATCAACGACAAGGACGCCGTGGACGTCCTGACCACCGGGCTCGCCTCGGTGATCGTCCGCGTCCGCGAGCGCATCCAGGCCACCGACGTACCCGACCCGGTCAGCCAGGACATCCTGATCGGCCTCTGCGCCGATCTGGAGAAGCACCACTGGATGTTCCAGGCCGAGAACACCGGCCTGTAGGCAAGGCCCCGGTCGTCCCCGGGTCGGTCGGCAGTCCCGAAAGCCCACCCCCGGGGTCGTCACCTTCCGCAGCGCATCGGCACGCAGTGTGCCGATGCGCTGCGCTGTCCGGGTGAAGACGCGGCCATTCCTCGGCCGACACGGCTATCGATCACTCTCCCGGGGCACCGCTTGAGGTACTGGAGCCCTCCCGGGCCCCTGCCGCACTCTCGGGGAATGTGGGAGGCGGTCATGAACGCTCGTCGTTCGATCCGTCTTGCCTTCTCGTCCCTGCTCGCCCTGGCCTGGTCCTGGTCCCTGCTGCGGGTCGCCGCGCATCCGGCCCAGGCCGGACCGGTCGAACAGGGCATCGCCGCCGGCGGCTGGACGCTGAGCGTGCTGCCCGTCCACACCGCCCCCTGGCGCCGTCGCGCGCCCCGCAGACGCGGCCGGTCTCCCGTCCCGGGCTCCGACGCCTCCCGGATCGCGTGCGGGGCGGCTCCGGCGGCGCTGGGCGCGTCCGGCGCGTGCCCGGCGGCACGCTCGGCGGAGAGGCCGGGGCCGGGCCGCTTCCGACGCCGCGCGGGCCGCTGGGCTCCCACCCGGACCGCGATCGGGGTGCCGGGGCGGCAGCCGTCGCCGGCGTCCGGCGGGCGGCGCCGGCCGGGGCCACCGCGGTCTCGGCGCTGCCGGCAGCCCGTGACCGCGTGCCACGCGCGGATCAGGCCGGCCGGGCCCCGGGAGGCGGCGCCGGCCCCTTCTGGCACGACGGGCACCAGTAGGTCACCCGCTCCTCGTGCGGGGCGCCCTGTCCGGCCTGCCGGATCGGCGTCCCGCAGCGCAGGCACGGCCGGTGGGCGCGGTCGTAGACCCAGTGGCGGCGACCACGCCGCGGATCCCCGGTGGTGACATGGCCGTGCCGTGTCCGGTTGGCCTCCAGCAGCCGGCGGGCGAGCACCACCAGCCGCTCCGGCCGCGCGCACTCCCCGACCGGGGTCCACGGCGTCACCCCGCGCAGGAAGCACAGCTCGGACTTGTACACGTTGCCGATCCCGGCCAGATTCCGCTGGTCCAGCAACGCCTCGCCCACCGGCCGCGCCGGATCCGCCAGCAGCCTGCGCAACGCCTCCCGCGCGTCCCAGTCGGGCCCCAGCAGATCGGGCCCCAGGTGTCCGACGGCGGTGTTCTCGTCGGCCGTCGCCAGCAACTCCAGCACTGGCAGCCGGTAGCCCACCGCGACCGCGTCGGCGTTGGCCAGGACCGCCCGGATCTCGTGCGCCGGACCGCCGCTCCAACGCTGCCCGGCCCCGAAGATCCGCCAGGCGCCGTCCATCCGCAGGTGGCTGTGGAGCGTCCAGCCGCCTTCGAGGCGCACCATGAGGTGCTTGCCCCGGGCCACCACGTCCTCGATCCGCCGCCCGGTCAGCTCCGTCGTCGCCAGCGCCGGCACCCGCAGCTCCGCCCGCGTCAGCACCCGCCCCGCGAGCGCTTCCCGCAGCCCGCGCGCCACCAACCACACCGTGTCGCCTTCCGGCATCCCGCCGCCCTCCTCTCCGCCACGGTAGCCGCGCCGTAGCCGGGACCGAGCAGCGGCCGAAGCCGCGCGTTGCCTCGGCACGCACGTGTGCCCTCCCGGCGCGGACGTCGCGTTGACCCGTCGGTGGCGGCACGCCGCCGCCGGCGCGGTCGCCACCCGCCTCCGACGCGGTCGTCGCAACGGGGCCGCGGTCACCGCGGCCGCCGCAACCGACGCGGTCGTCCGGGATGCCGTTGCCGGCGGGAACGGCTGCGGCGCCGCCCGCCGCCCCCGGTGCTACCTGCCGCCTCCCTGTCCGTCGCTCAACTTCTCTTGCCGTAGCGGCACTTCGCCGACGGGACCGGCCCGCCTGTCGCCCCCTCACCTACGCCCGCAGTCGCAGGCCCCTCGGGGTCGGGTGGAAACCGGCCTGTTCGAGAGCCTGTCCCAACGGGGAGGTCAGGGCCGGCTCGCCGTTGGTGCGCTCCACGGTGAGGCGGCCGAGGGCGCCCTGGTGGACCGCGGCGGCGAGGGCCTCGACCGCGGTGTGCAGGCGTGCGGTCTCGTCGTGGGCCCAGGCGAGGAGCGTCTTGCCGCCGCGTTCCACGTAGAGGGTCAGCTCTCCGTCGACCAGGACGACGAGGGCGCCCGCCTTGCGGCCCGGCTTGTGGCCGGCGCGCGCGTCCGCGGTGGCCGGCGGCTCGGGCCAGGGCAGGGCCGCGCCGTACGCGTTCGCCGGGTCCGCCGCGGCCAGCACGACGGCGCGCGGCGCGGTCGGATGCGCCTCGGCACGCTCCCGTGCGCTGTGCACCGCGCGCAGCCGGTCCACGGCGCCGTCCATCGCGAACTGGGCCGCGCCCAGGCCCTCGACGACGTAGCCGCGGCGGGCCTGCCCGGTCTCCTCGAAGGCCGACAGCACCCGGTAGACCGCCGAGAAGCCGCCCGCCACGCCCTCGGCGGCCACCGCGCCCCGGGTGACGACGCCGTGCCGGTCCAGCAGGGCGTGACCGAGGGCGTGTGCGCGCAGGGTGGGATCCGCTTCGGCGGCCGGTATCAGCGACCAGCGGCCGGCCATGGTCGGCGGGCCGGTCCGCGAGGCCGTCGGGCGCCCGGGCCCGGACCCGTAACGGCCGCGTGGGACGGCGCGGGCCGCCCGGTGCGCGGTGGCTCCCGCGGTGCGGCCCGAGCCCAGCAGCGCCCGCAGCGGGGCGAGGGTGTCGTTGGTCAGCCGCCCGGACCAGGACAAGTCCCATACGGCGTCGGCGAGTTGTGGGTCGGTCACCTCCGGGTGCCCGGCGCGCGCCCGGTCCGCGATCTGCCGGAAGAACAGCCCGTAGCCGCCGGACAGCGCCTCCAGCACCGCCTGGTGGACCGGGGAGAGCTCCAGCGGCGCCGGCGCGGGCAGCAACAGCTCGGCGGTGTCGGCCAGATGGAGGGCGATCCAGCCGTCCTTGCCGGGCAGAGCGCCCGCGCCCGCCCAGACGACCTCGCCGGAGGCGGTCAACTGGTCGAGCAGCGCGGGCGTGTAGTCCGCGACCCGGGACGGCAGGACCAGCCGCTCCAGCGCCGAGGCCGGCACGGCGGCCCCCTGCAACTGCTCGACGGCGCGCACCAGTCCGTCCACCCCGCGCAGCGCCCGGGTCCCGACGTGCTGCCACTGCGGCAGGAAGGCGCCGAGCGCGCTCGGCGGCACCGGCTCCACCTCGTGGCGCAACGCGGCCAGCGAGCGGCGCCGCAGCCGCCTCAGCACCCCCGCGTCGCACCACTCGCTCGTGCCGCCTGCGCCGTCCGGCCGGAACTCGCCCTGCACCACCCGCCCGGCCGCGGCGAGCCGGTGCAGCGTGCCGTCGGCCACCGCGCTGCCCAGCCCGAAGCGTCCGGCGGCGTCGGCCGCGGTGAACGGGCCGTGGGTGCGCGCGAACCTGGCCAGCAGATCGCCCAGCGGATCCTTCAGCGGTTCGGTGAACGCCTCGGGCACGCCGACCGGCAGCGCCGTCCCGAGCGCGTCCCGCAGCCGTCCGGCGTCCTCGACCGCCGCCCAGTGCTCGGCGCCCGCGATCCTCACCCGGATCGCCCGGCGCGAACCCTCCAACTCCCGGGCCCACTCAGCCCGTCCACCGCGTTCGGCCAACTCGGCCGTGGTCAGCGGGCCGAGCACCCGCAACGCGTCGGCCACCCCTTCGACGTCCTTGACCCGGCGGTCCTCGGCCAGCCACTGCAGCTCGCGCTCCAGCTCGGCCATCACCTCGGCGTCCAGCAACTCCCGCAGCTCCGCGCGGCCGAGCAGCTCGGCGAGCAGCCGGGAGTCCAACGACAGCGCGGCGGCCCGCCGTTCGGCCAGCGGCGAGTCGCCCTCGTAGAGGAACTGCGCGACGTAACCGAACATCAGCGAGCGGGCGAACGGCGACGGCTCCGGCGTCGTCACCTCGACCAGCCGCACCGACCGGGCCTCGACGTCGCCCATCAACTCGACCAGTCCCGGCACGTCGAACACGTCCTGGAGGCATTCGCGCACCGCCTCCAGCACGATCGGGAACGAGCCGAACTCGGAGGCGACCTGCAGCAGTTGTGCGGCCCGCTGGCGCTGCTGCCACAGCGGGGTGCGCTTGCCCGGATCACGGCGCGGCAGCAGCAGGGCCCGCGCGGCGCACTCGCGGAAGCGGGAGGCGAACAGCGCCGAGCCGCCCACCTGATCGGTGACCAACTGCTCCACGTCGCCCTTGTCGAACACGACGTCCGCCGCGCCGACCGGGCTGTTCTCGTCGTCGTACTCCGTGCCGTGCTTGAACGGATCGACGTCCAGCAGGTCGAGCCCGAGCAGATCGGCGTCCGGCAGCCGCAGCACGATGCCGTCGTCGGCGTGCATCACCTGGGCGTCGAAGCCGTACCGCTCGGAGAGCCGGGCCGCCAGGGCCAGCGCCCACGGCGCGTGCACCTGGGCGCCGAACGGCGAATGGACGACGATCCTCCAGTCGCCCAGCTCGTCCCGGAACCGTTCGACGACGATGGTGCGGTCGTCCGGCACGTGGCCGCAGGCGCGGCGCTGCTCGTCGAGGTAGGCCAGCAGGTTGTCGGTCGCCCAGGTGTCGAGCCCGGCCGCCGCCAGCCGTTCCCTGGCCGCGTCCGACTCCAGGCCGCCGATCTCGCGCAGGAACGCGCCCACCGCGCGGCCCAGTTCGAGCGGGCGGCCGAGCTGGTCGCCCTTCCAGAACGGCAGCCTGCCGGGCACGCCGGGGGCCGGGGAGACCAGTACCCGGTCGCGGGTGATGTCCTCGATCCGCCAGGAGGTGGTGCCCAGGGTGAAGACGTCGCCGACCCGGGACTCGTAGACCATCTCCTCGTCCAGCTCGCCGACCCGGCCGCCGCCCTTCTTCGGGTCGGCGCCGGCCAGGAAGACGCCGAACAGGCCGCGGTCGGGGATGGTGCCGCCCGAGGTGACCGCCAGCCGCTGCGCTCCCGGGCGCCCGCTCAGCGTGCCCTTGACGCGGTCCCACACCAGGCGGGGTCGCAACTCGGCGAAGGCGTCGGAGGGGTAGCGGCCCGCGAGCATGTCCAGGACGGCGGTGTAGGCGGACTCCGGGAGGCCGGCGAACGGGGCGGCCCGGCGCACGACCGCGAGCAGTTCGTCGACGTCCCAGGTGTCGACCGCCACCGCGGCGACGATCTGCTGGGCCAGCACGTCCAGCGGGTTCGCCGGGACGCGGAGCGCCTCGATCGCGCCCTGCCGCATCCGCTCGGTGACCACGGCGGACTGCACCAGGTCGCCGCGGTACTTGGGGAAGACCACGCCGGTGGACACCGCGCCGACCTGGTGGCCGGCGCGGCCGACCCGCTGCAGCCCGGAGGCGACCGAGGGCGGCGACTCGACCTGGACCACGAGGTCCACCGCGCCCATGTCGATGCCGAGCTCCAGACTGGAGGTCGCGACGACGGCGGGCAGCCGGCCGGCCTTGAGGTCCTCCTCGACCTGGGCGCGCTGCTCCTTGGAGACCGAGCCGTGGTGTGCCCGGGCGAGCACCGCGGGGGCGCCCCGGGCCGCGCCGGCCTCGCCCATCAGCTGCGCCGGAGAGTGGTCGTCGGGCAGCGCCTCGCCCGTCACCCGTTCGTAGGCGATCTCGTTGAGCCGGTTGCACAACCGCTCGGCCAAGCGCCGGGAGTTGGCGAACACGATGGTGGAGCGGTGCGCCTGGACGAGATCAGCGATCCGCTCCTCGACGTGTGGCCAGATCGAGGGCCGGTCGCCGCCCGGGTCCATGCCGCCGGATCCGCCGGCGTCGGAGACCGGTGAGCCGCCCAACTCGCCGAGATCCTGGACCGGAACGACCACCGTGAGGTCGAACTCCTTCTGCGAGCCGGGCTGCACCACGGTCACCTTGCGGCGCGGCGACAGGAAGCGGGCGACCTCCTCCACCGGACGCACGGTCGCCGACAGGCCGATCCTGCGGGCCGGGCGGTCGAGCAACTCGTCGAGCCGTTCCAGGGAGAGCGCCAGATGCGCGCCGCGCTTGGTGCCGGCGACGGCGTGCACCTCGTCCAGGATGACGGTCTCCACCCCGCTCAGCGCGTCCCTGGCGGCCGAGGTCAGCATCAGGAAGAGGGACTCCGGCGTGGTGATCAGGATGTCCGGCGGCCTGGTGGCGATGGAGCGCCGCTCGGCGGGCGGTGTGTCGCCGGAGCGGATGGCAACGCGCACCTGCGGCTCGGGCAGGCCGAGCCGGACCGCCTCGTGCCGCAGTCCGGTGAGCGGGCTGCGCAGGTTGCGCTCGACGTCGACGGCGAGCGCCTTGAGCGGCGAGACGTACAGCACCCGGCAGCGCCGCTTGGTCTCGGCGGGCGGCGGCGTGTGGGCGAGCCGGTCGAGGGCGGCGAGGAAGGCGGCCAGCGTCTTGCCGGAACCGGTGGGCGCGACCACCAGGACGTCCGACTCCTCGCCGATGGCCTGCCAGGCTCCCGCCTGGGCGGCGGTCGGCGCGGTGAAGGCGCCGGTGAACCAGGCCCGGGTCGCCGGGGAGAAGGATGCGAGGGCCGCCCCCGGATCCCGCTCCCACCCCGGATCCGGTGCCTGTGGCCGCTTTCGGTTCGACATGCCACCATCGTGCCTCGCGCCGCTGACATCGGCTTGCGACCGGTCTCCAGCCTGTGGATAACTCGGCGTTCATCGTATGGATCAGAGGTTGTGGTGCCTGACGGGCCGACGGGCCGTCCGGCCTGTGGACAACCGTTCGGTTGTCACCGGGGGCGCGCACAATGGGTCGCATGGGGTCATCGGAGCGTGCGCGGCACTGGCGGCACGCGGGTCTGCCAGGCGTCGACCTGCTGCGGGCCCGCTATGTCGCCAAGTCCTTCGCCCCGCACACCCACGGCTCCTTCGTGATCGCCGCGATCAGCGAGGGCGTCGAGGCGTTCCGGCACCGAGGGACGATGGAGCGGGCCGGTCCCGGCGCGATCGCCCTGATCAACCCGGACACCGCGCACACCGGCCACGCCGGGGTTCCGGAGGGCTGGTCGTACCGGGTGCTGTATCCCGAGCCCGCTCTGGTCGCCGACATAGCCGCGGAGACCCTGGCGATCCGCGGCGACGCAGCCTTCACAGCCGTGGTGGCCGACGACCCCGGTGCCTGCCGGCTGGTGGCGAGCGTGCACCGCGCCGCCGAGGACGACGACGCGCTGGCCGCCGACACCCTGCTGCGCCTCACCCTCGCCCACCTGCTGAACCGCTACGGCGGCCCGGCGCGCGCCGGTGCGATACGCGGCGCCGGCGGGCGGGTGGCGCAGCGGGCCCGCGAGGCGCTGGTGGAGCGGATGCGGACGCCGCCGACGCTGGCCGAGCTCGCCGCCGAGCTGGACACCGGCCCGTTCGCCCTGCTGCGCGCCTTCCGCGACGCGTACGGGATGCCGCCGCACACCTGGCTCACCGACGCACGGGTGCGCAGGGCCCGGGCGCTGCTGGACGCCGGCACCACTCCGGCGCGGGCCGCGGTGGAGGTCGGATTCGCCGACCAGCCGCACCTGAACCGGCACTTCACGCGGATCGTCGGCGTGCCGCCGGGTGCCTACCAGCGCGAGCGCAAGAACGTACAAGATTCCCGGTGGGGGCGTCCGTAGCCTTCCCGGGGTGACCACAGACCTCACCGCGCGCTCCGGCATGCCGTCCGGACCGCCATCGACCCCTCCGCCTCGGCCCCGGGCCGCCGTCGTACGCGACGCGCTGGGAGTGGGCGTCGCCGTCGGCCTGTCCGGCTTCGCCTTCGGCGCGACCGCGGCGGGCGCCGGAATCAGCGTGCCCCAGGCCTGCGCCCTGAGCCTGCTGGTGTTCACCGGGGCGTCCCAGTTCGCGCTGGTGGGGGCGCTCGGGGCGGGCGCGGCTCCGTTCGCCGCCGCGGCCGGGGCGCTCTTCCTCGGTGTCCGCAACGCGTTCTACGGGCTTCGGCTGTCGCAGGCGCTGCGCCTGCCCTGGCAGGTTCGCCCGTTCGCGGCGCAGTGGGTGATCGACGAGACGTCCGCGGTCACCTTCGCGCAGCCCGACCGCCCATCGGCCCGGCTGGGGTTCACGGTGACCGGGGCGAGCCTGTTCGCCTTGTGGAACCTGACGACACTGCTGGGAGCGCTGGGGGCCGCCGCGCTGGGCAACCCGTCCGCCTGGGGCCTGGACGCGGCCGGCCCCGCGGTGTTCCTCGCGTTGCTGGCGCCCATGGTCGAGCGCGGCCGGAGCGAACGCGCGACGGCCGCACTGGGCGTCGTCCTGGTGCTGGTCGCCGTCCCGCTGCTGCCGGCCGGGGTGCCGGTGCTGGTGGCCGCGGCCGCGGCGCCCGCGGTGCTGCTGGCGCGACGGGGCGGCGTACGGCGGCCGGCCGCGGAATCGGACGGCGGGGACGGCAACGACGTCGCGGAGGGGTCGCGTTGAGTACCTGGATAGCCATCGCCGTGACCGCGGTGGGGTGTTACGCGGTCAAGCTGCTGGGACTGTCGATGCCCGCCGGGCTGCTGGAGCGACCGGTGGTCAGGCGGCTGGCCGCCCTGGTGCCGATCGCGCTGCTGGCGGCGCTCACCGCGCAGCAGACGTTCTCCGACGGCCGGCACCTGGTGGTGGACGCCCGTGCCGCGGGTCTCGCCGCCGCGGGCCTGGCGTTGCTGCTGCGTGCGCCGTTCCTGGTCGTCGTGGGGGCGGCGGTGGTGGTGACGGCGCTGGTCCGGTACTCCTGCGGTTGACGTCGTGACGTACGGCCCGTCGTCAACGCCGCGCACTTGGCTGGTACTTCGCGCCGGTGATTGCGAACGCTGTTCGGAAATGCTGATGGGCGAGACCCGCATCTCCTGCGTCACCCGATCGGGTTAGTGTGACGCCGCACGATCAGGGGGCACGCTGCCGCCCCGGTGAGGAGGCGTGATGACGACGGTCCCGCCGTGGGAGAGCGCGACGTATCCGCAGGAACTCTCCGCGGGCGCACGCGCCCTGGCCGCGCGCTGCGTACCGCGGGTCGACGAACTCGCCCGCCGCATGTCGCGTACCCCGCTCGACGAGGTTGTCGGAAACGCCGAGTTCCCCTGCGATCTGCCCCCCGAGGTCAAGAACGCCGAGGTCGCCGCCGCGGTGCGGCACGGGCTGCGGCTGTTCGTCAGGCGGGCGCACGGGCCTCAGTTGCGACCGGGCGACTACGGCGTCTTCCGGGAGCGGGCCGCGCGCCGGGCCGAGGAGGGGATGCCGCTGCACCACCTGCTGCGGGCGCACGCCCTCGGCGCCTACGTCCTGTGGAAGACGCTGCGCGAGACCGCCAGGCCGGGCGAGGAGGCCGCCCTCGTCGAGCTGTCGGGCATCCTGCTGCGCGCCCAGGAAGGCATCGCGGGCGCACTCGCGGAAACGTATCTTGACGAGCAGGCCGCCCTGGTCGCGGAACGGCGCGAACACCGGCAGGCACTGGTACGCGGCCTGCTGGACGGCTCCCCGCCCACCGATCAGGGAACGCTGGAGGACCTCGGCCTGCGGCACGGCGCGCTCGTGCTCTACCTGCGCACCGAGCACCGCGCCGACGGCACGGCCTTCGCCCGTCCCGGCACCGGGCGTTCCCCCACCGGACGCCCCTCGCGCCCCGCGCTGTCCCCGGTCATGGCCCGACGGCGCAGGCGCCGTATCCAGACCGTGCTGGACCGGGCGTTCGGCACCGAGGTGCTCACCCTCATCGAGGACGACGGCGGGCACGCCATCGTGCCGGCCCGCACCGACCAGGAGAGTCCGCAGCGCCCCCCCGACACGGTGCCCGACGGGCTCACGGAACGGCTGCGCCGCGCCTGCGGCACCCCGGTCAGGATCGCCGGCGTCAGGGCGGATCGGGCCGTCGGCATCGCCGAGGCGGCACGTACCGCGTTCGAGGTGGTCCGTGTCGCGCAGGCCAGCGGACAGCCACCGGGTCTGCACCGGCTCGCCGACGTGCTGCTGGAGTTCCACCTGTCGCGGCGGGACGAGAGCAGCGGCCTGATCGCCGCGCTGCTCGACCCGATCGACGAACGCCCCGACCTGCTGGAGACCCTGCGCGCCTACCTCAAGCACCAGCAGGACCGGCGTACGACCGCCCGACGGCTCGGACTGCACCCGAACACCGTGGACAACCGGCTGGCCCGCATCGCCGACCTCACCGGCCTCGACCTGGCCTCACCACGCGGCACCGCGCTGGCGCTCGCCGCGCTGCTGCTGCGCGACCGGCCGCCGGAATCGTTCAGGTGAGCCGGCCGTAGCGGCGCAGCGTCAGCAGCGCGTCGATCGTGTGGACGGGGCGCCATTCCAGTTGCGGACCGGGCGCCCAGGAGCGCCGGCGCACCGGCCAGCCGCCGTCCGCCTCCTGCGCGCCGGCCAGGAAGTCCAGCGAGCGGTCGATCTCCGCGTCGGAGAACCACCGGCGCCCCAACGAGCCGGGCCAGGGCGCGAAGTCGTGTGCGAAGTGCTGCTCGTACGCGCAGTGCCCGTCGCCGGGCGGCGGTCGCCGGGCGGGTTCCGGGTCGAGCACCACGAGCGCCTGTTCGCGTACGAGCCGGCCGAGGCGTTCGGCGGCGGCCTCGGCCCGCCCGCGGTTGGCCGCCGCGTCGAGGAAGGCCAGCGCGGCGAGCGCCTCGTGGGGGCGGGTGCGCTCCAGGGCGTCCACCGCCTCCCAGCAGAAGTCGGTGGCCCGGAACAGCCACGGATGCCAGACGCCGTTGCGGTGCAGCGCGGCCACCACGGGGCCGGTCGCCTCCAGGTCGGCGGACGGGGCGCGCGCCGTCGGGATCCACGGCGCCGCCGGCCGGCCGCGCCCCGGCCGCCGGCTCCCCGACAGGGCGCCCTCATGCGTGGAGACCGCGGTCAGATAACGGCACACGTCCTCCGCCTGCCGGCTCCCGCACCGGTCGATCTCCTCCAGCACCCGCAGCGCGTAGGCCACATGGAGCGGCTCGCTCGCCGGTCCGCGCAGATCGGGCTGCAGCGCGTGGCCGTAACCGCCGTCGTCGTTGCGGTACGCGCTCAGCGCGGCCTCGACCGCCCGGGCGCCGCCGCCTAGGAAGTGCAGGGCGAACCGCCGCTGCTCCAGCACCCGGGCGGTGAGCCACACGAAGTGCTCGGCCCGCGCGACGGGGGAGGCACCGGTTCCGGCCATAGTTGCCATCCCGGAACCCTAGGCCGCGCACCGGGGGCGGACCACCGCATACGCCCACCTTGCACTCGACGGTGCGACGGCCCGGACACCGGGGGCTGGATACTGGAGGCATGAAGTTGACGGTCTTCTGGCAGCGAATGCACGCGCACTTCGGCGAGGCGTACGCGGACTCGTTCGCCCGCGATCACGTGATGTCCGAACTGGGCGGCCGCACCGTGCGGGAGGCATTCGACGCCGGCTGGGAGGCCAAGGACGTGTGGCGGGCGGTCTGCGCCGCGGTGGACGTCCCGGCAGACCGGCGCTGACCTGCGAGTTTCCTGCCCGCGCCGACGAATCGGAGAAGTTATCCACAGGCTGAAGGGGTCGCTTGACACAAAATTCGAACATCCATTCTTATGGAGTGTGTTGGACCGGAATCACCGGTCCAGGGCGACGTCGCGGTGCATTGTCAGTGGCAGGCACTAGCGTCGTTGGACGTGAAGCGATCGACTCAAGCAAATCGGGTGGAACCCATGGCTGGAACGGACCGCGAGAAGGCGCTCGACGCCGCACTCGCACAGATTGAACGGCAGTTCGGCAAGGGTGCCGTCATGCGCCTCGGCGAGCGGCCGAACGAGCCCATCGAGGTCATCCCGACCGGGTCGACCAGCCTGGATGTCGCCCTCGGCGTCGGCGGCCTGCCACGCGGCCGCGTGGTGGAGGTCTACGGTCCCGAGTCCTCGGGCAAGACGACTCTGACCCTGCACGCGGTGGCCAATGCTCAGCGGGCCGGCGGCGCGGTCGCCTTCGTGGACGCCGAGCACGCGCTCGACCCCGAGTACGCCAAGAAGCTCGGCGTGGACATCGACTCCCTGATCCTGTCCCAGCCGGACAACGGCGAACAGGCCCTGGAGATCGTGGACATGCTCGTCCGCTCCGGCGCGCTCGACCTCATCGTCATCGACTCGGTGGCCGCCCTGGTGCCGCGCGCCGAGATCGAGGGCGAGATGGGCGACTCGCACGTCGGCCTGCAGGCCCGGCTGATGAGCCAGGCGCTGCGCAAGATCACCAGCGCTCTCAACCAGTCCAAGACCACGGCCATCTTCATCAACCAGCTCCGCGAGAAGATCGGCGTGATGTTCGGCTCCCCGGAGACCACGACCGGCGGCCGGGCGCTGAAGTTCTACGCCTCGGTGCGCCTCGACATCCGCCGCATCGAGACCCTCAAGGACGGCACCGAGGCGGTGGGCAACCGCACCCGCGTCAAGGTGGTCAAGAACAAGGTGGCCCCGCCCTTCAAGCAGGCCGAGTTCGACATCCTCTACGGCCATGGCATCAGCCGCGAGGGCGGCCTGATCGACATGGGCGTGGAGCACGGCTTCGTCCGCAAGTCCGGTGCCTGGTACACCTACGAGGGCGACCAGCTCGGCCAGGGCAAGGAAAACGCGCGCAACTTCCTCAAGGACAACCCGGCCCTCGCCGACGAGATCGAGAAGAAGATCAAGGAGAAGCTCGGCATCGGAGTCAGGGTCGAGGCGCCCGGCACGGAGCCGGGAGCCGACGCGGCGACCACTCCGGCCGAAGCCGCCGCCCCCGCTCCCGCCCCGGCGAAGGCCACCAAGGCGACCAAGTCCGCAGCGGCCAAGGGGTGATCCGTGGCGTGGTCGGCGTCGCCACCCGAGAGCGGCGACGGGCCCTCCTCCTCGAGGGCGGAGCAGGGCCCGTCGCCTGACCCCGAGGAGCAGGCGCGGGCGGTGTGTCTGCGCCTGCTCACCGGGACACCCCGCACCCGCAAGCAACTCGCCGACGCCCTGCGGCGCCGCGAGATCCCGGACGACATCGCGGAACACGTGCTGTCCCGCTTCGAGGACGTCGGGCTGATCAACGACACCGCCTTCGCGGACGCCTGGGTGGAGTCCCGGCACCACAGCCGCGGCCTGGCCCGCCGCGCGCTCGCCCGGGAACTGCGCACCCGCGGCGTGGAGCAGGGCGTCATCGAGCAGGCGATGGGCCGGCTCGACTCCGAACAGGAGGAGGAGACGGCCCGCGTTCTCGTGGACCGCAAGCTGTCGTCCACCCGCGGTCTGGAGCGTGACCGGCGCATCCGGCGCCTTGCCGGAATGCTTGCCCGCAAGGGCTATGGGGAGGGGCTGGCCCTGCGTGTGGTCCGCAGGGCCCTGGAAGAGGAGCGAGCCGTCGAAGAGGTCGGGCCGCTCGAAGTGGACGGGGACGCGGAGTTCCTGGACGGGTTCTCGCTGGACTGATCGCGGATCGCGCACCGTCGGTCACCGAAGGCGGGATCCGGCGGAGGGGTGGGATCGGCCGCCAGCCGGACGGCCGACCGGTTGCCCGCAGCGGTGTGCCGGCGACCGTGTGGTGGGCGGTGGTGGATGCTCCTATGGTTGTCAAGCCGCTGGAGTGAGGTCGGTTTGGGTGGTTCGTTCGGTTGGTGTGCTGGTCAGGGCGCGGTAGACCTCGCGGGCGACGAATCGCTTGAGGCAGCGCATGATGTCCTTCTTGTTCAGCCCTTCCTTGGTGCGGCGTGCGACGTAGGCGCGGGTGCGTTCGTCGAACCGCATCCGGGTGAGCACGATGGTGTGCAGGGCGTTATTGGCAGCCCGGTCGCCGCCGCGGTTGAGGCGGTGGCGGTGGGTGCGTCCGGAGGAGGCCGGGATGGGGGCGACCCCGGCCAGGTGCGCGAAGGCGCCCTCGGACCGCATCCGTTCCGGGTTGTCCCCGGCGGAGGCCAGCAGTTGCCCGGCGGTCTCGGGCCCGACACCGAACAGCTCCAGCAGCGCGGGAGCGGCCTGCTGCACCAGCGGGCCGATCTCGGCGTCCAGCGCCTGGTGACGGCGGGCGAGCCGACGCAGCGCCGCCCGGGTCGCCGCCGGTGGCCCGGCCAGGTCGTTCCCGGGCCGCAGCCGGGCAAGCGTGCGTACCAGCACGGCCCGCTCCAGCCCGGCAACCTGCTCGCGCAGCACCGCCGGGGCCGCCACCAGCAGACCCCGGATCTGGTTCACCGCCTGCGTGCGGGCCTTGACCGCACTGCGGCGGGGACCCGCAGCACCCGCACCGCCTCGACCACACCATCCCGGCTCTTGGGAACACCGGTGGCCCGTCCGGACAGCACGGCCGTCGCCGCGGCATACGCGTCGATCGGATCCGACTTGCCCTTCATCCTGCGCGTCCTGCGGTCCGGGCGATCCACATCGACGACGGTGACCCCGGCCGCGGTCAGCACCCGGGCGAGCTCGGCCCCGTAGGCGCCGGTGCCCTCCACTCCCACCGCGACCAGCGTGCCGTGGCCGCGCATCCACTCCAGCAGATCCCGGTAGCCGCGGATCGTGGCAGGAAACCCCCGGTCGGCCAAATGCCGGCCGACCGCGTCGATCACGGCCGCGTGGTGGGTCAGGCCGTGGGTGTCGACTCCGCCGGTGATTTCCGGGCCGCCGTGCGTCATGCTGGTCATGTCCGTCCTTGTGGCATGTCCGTTCCGAGGGCGGCACGCGCCGGTCGGGCGGGTGGACAAGACAGTGACGGGGCTTCTTGACCAAGCTCCTATGAAGTCACAAACGCCCGTCCGGCCGCGTGCGTGGTGACGCCCGGCGGGCCGACAAATCCCAAACAGGACAGTCGAAACGTCAGTCAGTCGGCGAGTCAGACCCACCCGCAGCGTCACCACGTCACATCCTCACTGTCAGCCGTGTTCCGGACGGTGGCCGGGCGGCAGGACGGGGAGGCCCGCCGCGCGCCAGGCCTGGAAACCGCCGTCCAGATCGGTGGCCGCGTGCAGGCCGAGATCCTGCAGGGTGACCGCTGCCAGGCTGGAGGCGTAGCCCTCGTTGCAGATCACGACGATCCGGCGGTCGTGGTGCGTGGCCTGCGGGAGCCGGTGGTCGCACAGCGGGTCGAGGCGCCACTCCAACTCGTTGCGTTCCACGATGACGGCGCCGGGGATGGTGCCGTCGCGATCGCGCAGGGCCGCGTAGCGGATGTCCACCAGCAGGGCGTCGTCCGTGGCCGCCGCGTCGTGCGCCTGACGCGGCGTCAGCCGGACGAGCCGGGAGCGGGCGGCGGTCAGCAGGTCGTCCACGCCGCGCGGGCGGGGTGCCCGGCCGGCGTCGGGGGTCGCGGTCACCACGCCTCCGGACGTTCCACGTGTTCGAGGCGCAGGGTGCGGCCGTCGCGGCTGTAGCGGCGCATCAGGGGGAGCGGCGGATAGTAGGCGTGTACCGATATGGCGTGCCGGTCGCCGGAGGAGTTGACGACCTGGTGGACGTGGTGCGGGCCGAAGGCGCGGCCGATGCCGACCGGGAGGCTGCGGGTGCGGTCGACGTCGTCGGCGAGTTCGAGGGAGCGCCAGCCGAAGCTGGGCAGCGGAACGGCGACCGATTCCTCGACGAGTTCGCCGGCGGCGGTGGCGAAGGCGCCGCAGGAGCCGCCGTGGTCGTGCCAGCCGGTCTCGGCGCCCGGCGGCCAGCCGATCAGCCACGCCTCGCTGCCCACCGGACCTTCCAGCCGCAGCCAGGTGCGCTCCTGCGGGTCGAGCGGCAGCCGTCCGACGAGGGCGGGATCGGCGATCGCCCGCCGGGCGAAGTCGAGCAGGTCGCCGGCGGTCGGCACCGCGGGGCGGTCATCGGCCGTTGGCGCGGCCGTGGGGGACGAGGGCAGGGAAGCAGACAACTCGAACCGTCCTGAGGGATCGCGGGGTCACGCGGCGAGAGCCGCGGAGGGAAGGGCGAAGCAGCCGGATCAACAGGAGGTTCGACACACACAGCCCGCGTAGCGGAGCAGGTCCAAGTGGACTCTCCGCACCAGACGCAGACCGGGTTCAGCCATGTCACGGAGTGAACCACGCTCCGTGACAGAGGGTCAAGGCCGCGGTCGGCCCGTTCCGCATCGCGGACACGCCTCCGTGAAACACCTGGTCAGCGGGGTGCGCGCAACCGGGTCAATGGTTCCTGATTCAAGTAGTCCGACGCTGTGGAATATCGATCCCAGGCTCGGTGTGGTGCCCGCCGCTGCGGCGCACGCGTAGAGCGCCCAGTCCGGCGGCCCGGTCCGCACGCACACCAGAAGGGGACCGGTCTCGGTCCGGGCGGCTCCCGTCCCCGCGTCACACGGTGGGCCGGTGCCCGCCCGATTCCCGGCCGGACGAGCCGATGCCTCGCCTCGGTCCGTGTGGAGCCCGGTTCCCGTCCGGCTCCATCGGCGACCGCCCGGATCGGGGGCGCCTCGGCGCGCGGCCCACGTTGCTTACGGCCGGGGCGGGTCGGCTGCGGGCCCGCGTGCGGTTGTGCTCCGTGGACGTCGATCCCGGTCCCCGGTCCGCGCGCTCCGGGAATCGCTCCGTCCGCATCGCGCCCGGCCCGCGTCCGGTCCGGTCCGTTCCGCCCCCGGAGCCACGCACCGTCCGGTTCCGCGCCGCCGCACCGCCGCGCGCCCGCGCCGTCTCGCCCCGGGCGGCGCCCGCCCGCGTCAGCCCGGTGGCAGCGCGTTCGGGCCGTGGGGCGGGCCGCCTCGGGCCTGGTCGGCGTAGGCGTGGAGTTCGGCGGGGCGGCAGCCGGTCATGGCGCCGATGAGGTGGCCGTCGGGGCGGATGAGCAGGACGGTGTGGGCGGTGGCGCCGGGGTAGGACTCGGTGATCAGCAGGTCGGTGCGGACCGGGAGGGCGGCGACGGCGGACGAGAGTTGGGGCATGAGGCCGGCGGTGAGCCAGTGGCGGCTCTCCCAGACGCCGGTGCCCGGAGCGACCAGGACGGCCAGCAGATGGCGGCCGAGCCGGTCGCGCAGCCGGCTGCTGACGCCGTCGAGGCCGATGACGGCCACGTCGTCCACGATGGTGCCCGGTGCCATGCCGGCGAGCGGGGCGGGTGCGGGCTGGCGGCCGCCGCGGGGGGCGGGTAGGGCGAGCGGGGATCGTTCGTAGACCGGGGGAGCGCCCAGCAGGCCGCGGCCGAGGTGGCCGTCGGCGAGCAGATGGGCGTGCCGGCCGGAGGTGCCGGACAGCAGCGAGCGGCGCACGGTGTGCAGGGCGCCGCCGCTCCGCAGCAGGGGCAGCGCCTGGTCGGCGGCGCGCAGCCGGGCTCCGACGGCGCCGCGGCGTTCGGACTCGTAGCTGGCGAGGAGGGTGTCGGAGGCGCCGTGGTGCCAGGCGAGGGCGAGCTTCCAGGCGAGGTTGTCGGCGTCCCGCAGCCCCTCCTCCAGACCCTGCGTGCCGAGCGCGCCGAGCAGGTGAGCCGCGTCGCCGGCGAGGAAGACCCGGCCGGAGCGCCACTGCCGGGCCAGACGCTGGTGGACGGGGTACTCGCCGGAGCCGAGCAGTTCGTACGGCGGCACGGCCCCCGAGCACCAGGCGGCGAGGGTGGCGCGGATCCGGGAGACCAGGGCGTCGGCGGTGAGCGGGGGGCCGTTGGGACGCAGGGACCAGTCGATCCGCCAGACGTCGCCGGGCAGCGGGCGGGCGGTCACCTCGGAGCCGCGGCCGCCGGGCGGATCGCGGTGCAGCAGGGCGGTGGCCGGTTCGGGCAGGGCGGTGCGCAGCGCGGCGACCGCGTAACGGTCGACCGCCGTGCGGCCCGGGAAGCGGACGTCGAGGAGTTTGCGCACGGTGGAGCGCGGCCCGTCGCAGCCGACGAGGTAGGAGCCGCGCCACCAGGTGTCGGCGGCGCCGGCGCGGGTGTGGACGCTGACGCCGCGGCCGTCCTGCTCGAACAGGTCGAGGCGGTTGCCGGACGAGAGCGTCACGAGGTCGTGGGCGGCGAGCGCCGCGCGCAGGCCCCGGCACAGCCGCTCCTGCGTCAGGTGGAGCGGAGAGGGCTGCGGACGCGGGTCGGCGGCCTGCGGGTCGGCCTTGCGGGGCTTGGCGGAACGGGGCTCGACGGCGTGACGGGTGTCGGCCGTCCGGGTGAGGGCGCGGGGGCCGTAGGAGCGTTCCGCTTCCGCTTCGAAGCGGACGTACTGCACTTCCTGGCGGCGGCGCCGGGTGCGCCAGGCGGTCCAGCGGGCGGAGTCGGCGTAGACGGAGGAGTAGCCGAGCCGCAGGAGCAGGTCGGCGGTCTGCGGGCGCAGCACGACGCTGCGTTCCGGGCGGGGCGGCAGGTCGGCGGGAGGATCCGCGTCCAGCAGTATGACCGGCACCTCGTGCCGGGCGAGGGCGAGGGCGAGCGCGAGGCCGGTCGGACCCGCGCCCGCGACGATCACCGGGTCCATGCGAGCGGCCTTCCGAACTCCGACGTGCGGTTCCGGTTGCGCGGGATGGTGCGTAGCGGGGGAGAGGCGGTGGCGGTTCCAGCCCGGCGATCGGTCACATAGCGTATGCAACCCACTGCCGGTGCGTGCGTCAAGCGACGGCACCTCCGGCGCGGTGGCGTGCTCGCGTGGGTCGGGCGACAAAAGTGACGCTTCGTCAAAGTGTGGCAGATGTAGGGCGAGTGTGCCGCGAATGCGCGATCCGGCCGCGTGCCGACCCCGTGCGCGGAGCCGTATCGTCGTCCGCCCCGTCCGCCCCGTCCGCCCCGTCCGCCCCGTCCGCCCCGTCCGCCCCGTCCGCCCCGTCCGCCCCGTCCGCCCCGTCCGCCCCGTCCGCGCCCGTCTACCGGGTGGCCTCAGTGGTGCAGGACCTTGGACAGGAAGTCCATGGCGCGCTCGCTCCTGGGGTTGCTGAAGAAGCGTTCGGGCGTCGCCTGCTCGACGATGCGGCCGTCGGCCATGAAGATCACGCGGTGGGCGGCGGAGCGGGCGAAGCCCATCTCGTGGGTGACGACGATCATCGTCATGCCGTCCTGGGCGAGCCCCTTCATGACCTCCAGGACCTCGTTGATCATCTCCGGGTCGAGCGCGGACGTCGGCTCGTCGAAGAGCATGACCTTGGGGTTCATGGCCAGCGCGCGGGCGATGGCGACGCGCTGCTGCTGGCCGCCGGAGAGCTGGGCCGGGTACTTGTCGGCCTGGGCGCCGACGCCGACCCGGTCCAGCAGCGCGCGGGCGGTTGCCTCGGCCTCGGCGCGCGGGACCTTGCGGACCTTGACCTGGCCGAGGGTGACGTTCTGCAGCACGGTCTTGTGCGCGAAGAGGTTGAAGCTCTGGAAGACCATGCCGACGTCGGCGCGCAGCCGGGCCAGCTCGCGGCCCTCGGCGGGCAGCGGGCGGCCGTCGATGGTGATGGTGCCGGAGTCGATGGTCTCCAGGCGGTTCACCGCCCGGCAGAGTGTGGACTTGCCGGAGCCGGACGGGCCGATCACCACGACGACCTCGCCGCGGCCGACGGTCAGGTCGATGTCCTGGAGCACGTGCAGGGCGCCGAAGTGCTTGTTGACGCCGCGCAGCTCGACCAACGGGGCGCCCACCGGCGGCGGCGTCTCCGCGTCCCCGACCGCGTCCGGCGCGACCCCGTCCCGCGGGGCGGCGTCCCGCGGCGCGGCGTCCGACGGCGCGGCGTCCGAGGCAATCGCGTCCGACGGGGCGGCGTCCCCGGGCGCGGCGTCCTGCGGGGTCGCGGCCCGCGGGGCGGTCGCTTCCAGGGCTCCCGCCTCGGGGGTCGTCCCGGCGGGCTGGTCCGGCTCGTCAACGTGAGCCTGGCGCCCGGGCGAACCGGGCACCGGCGATTCGGTCATCGGAAGGTCGCTCCATCTTCGGCGGATCAAAGAGAAGGTAATGACGGGGATCCGCTTCGCGCCAGGGGTTCTGAGCGGAACTTGAGCTTCTCGGACGAAATTCAACCTTCCACCAGTGATATTCGACTCGCCACCAGCCATCTCCGATGGATCACAGTCCGCCGCCGGCGGCCCGGCCCTCTTGACGCGGCACCCGGGAATCGGGGTGTATTCGTGACGCGGTGCCGGTACGCGGCACCGGTGAAGCGATGATCGGATGGCCGTGGACGGGCCCGTCACGAGCGGGGCGCCACGAGCGGGATGAGGGAGAGCGCGATGCGGCTGCTGCTGGTCGAGGACGACGACCGGGTCGCTTCGGCGCTGTCCGCGGTGCTGACCAAGCACGGGTTCGACGTCGTGCAGGCGGGCAGCGGCGAGGAGGCGCTGCGCGCCCTGCTGCCGGACGGGCAGGCCCCGTTCGACGTGGTGCTGCTGGACCTGGGGCTGCCGGACCAGGACGGCTTCGAGGTGTGCAGCCGCATCCGGCGCGGCTGCGGCACCCCGGTGATCATGGTGACCGCGCGGGCCGACGTGCGTTCGCGGATCCACGGGCTGAACCTCGGCGCCGACGACTACGTGGTCAAGCCGTACGACACCGGGGAACTGCTGGCCCGCATCCACGCGGTGAGCCGGCGCAGGGCCGCCGAGGACCGCGAACCGGACACTCCGGCGGCGACCGCGGACACTCCGGGTGAGACGGTGGTGTTCGGACCGGTCAGCATCGAACCGGCCACCCGGCGGGTGGAGGTGTCCGGCGCGGCGGTCTCGCTGACCCGCAAGGAGTTCGACCTGCTGGCGCTGCTGGCCCAGCGGCCCGGAGTGGTCTTCCGCCGGGAGCAGATCATCAGCGAGGTGTGGCGGACCAACTGGGAGGGGACGGGGCGCACGTTGGAGGTCCATGTGGCATCGCTGCGGTCCAAGCTGGGCCTGCCCGCGCTGATCGAGACGATACGGGGAGTCGGCTACCGGCTCGTCGTCCCGGCCTCCTGAGCGGGCCCCGCGCCGTGCGATCCCGACTCCTGCCGCTGCTGCTCGTGATGATGGCCGCCGTGCTGCTCGCCCTCGGCTTCCCGCTCGCCGCCAGCCTCGCGATGGCCCAGCAGCAGAAGCTGATCATCGACCGCATCGACGACACCGCCCGCTTCGGCGCCCTGGCCCAGCAGGTGACCGGCGGCAACGCCTCGGAGGAGGAGGCCGGCACCTCCGGCAACGACAACGGCGAACTGAGCACCCTCGGCCAGGAGCTGACCCGCTACGACGACCTGTACGGCATCCGGGTCGGCGTCTTCTACCGCGACGGCACCGCGATGGCCGCCGCGCCGCACGACTGGCACACCCCCCGGCAGATCGTCGCCGACCAGGCGTTCCAGGAGGCGCTGGCCGGCCGGCGCAGCCACAACCCGCCCCAGGTGTGGCCCTGGCAGCGCAGCCGGCTCGTGGTGGCCTCCCCGATCGTGCGGGACGGCGACGTGGTCGCGGTGGTGCTCACCGACTCGCCGACCGGCGCGATGCGCTCACGCATCCTGCGCGGCTGGCTGGTCATCGCCGGCGGCGAACTGGCCGCCACCGCCCTCGGCACGCTCGCCGCGATCCGGCTGACCGGCTGGGTGCTGCGTCCCGTCAAGGTGCTGGACCGGGCCGCGCACGACATCGCCACCGGGCGGCTGGCCTCCCGGGTCGCCGAGGCGGGCGGACCGCCGGAACTGCGGCGGCTGGCACGGTCGTTCAACGAGATGGCCGACAACGTCGAGGAGGTCCTGGAACAGCAGCGGGCGTTCGTGGCGGACGCCTCGCACCAGTTGCGCAACCCGCTGTCCGCCCTGCTGCTGCGGATCGACCTGCTCGCCCTCGAACTCCCGGACGGCAGCGCCGAGATGGCCTCGGTGCGCGACGAGGGCAAGCGGCTGGCCACCGTCCTGGACGACCTGCTGGGCCTGGCGCTGGCCGAACACACCCTCGCCGACCCGGAGTTGACCGACGTGGCCGCGCTGGCCGCCGAGCGGGTCGCGGCCTGGAGCCCGGCGGCCCACCAGGCGGGCGTGAAGCTGTCCCAGGAGGGCTTCACCGCGGTCACCGGCTGGGCGGACCCGGTGGCCCTGTCCAGCGCCCTGGACGCGGTCGTGGACAACGCGGTGAAGTTCACCCCCGAGGGCGGCCGGGTGACGCTCGGGGTGAGCGCCCGCGGCGAGACCGTCACGGTCACCGTCGCGGACGCCGGCCCCGGCCTGACCGAGGAGGAGCTCGCCCGGGTCGGCGACCGGTTCTGGCGCAGCCCGCGCCACCAGAACGTGGACGGCTCCGGGCTGGGCCTGTCCATCGCCCGGGTGCTGCTCACCCAGGGCGGCGGCACGATCTCCTACGCGCCCAACACCCCGCACGGGCTGCGCGTGACGATGACCGTGCCGCGTGCCGAACCGGACGACTGACCGGCCCGGTGAGGGTCAGGGCTTCACCGACAGGTAGTAGCGGCGGGCGCCCTCGCTCAGCGGCAGCGGGTCGGTGAAGATCGCGGTCTCCAGGTCCACCTGCTGCGCGGAGTGCACGACGGCGCCGATGCGGTCGCGGCTGTCGATCACCGCCTGGGTGACCTTCTGCACCACGTCGGCGTTCTCGTGCACCGTGGTGATCAGCAGGTTGGCCACCGCGATGGTGGAGACCGGCCGCTTGTCGCGCATGTACGGGTAGGCGTCGGAGGGCATCATCGCGGCCCGGTAGTACTGCGACGCGGCGCCCAGCCGGTGCAACGGGGCGAGCAGGTCGCCCAACTCGACCAGCCGGACCGGGTAGTGCTCGGTGAGGGTCTGCACGGCGCCGGTCGGCAGGCCGCCGGACCAGAAGAACGCGTCCAGCCTGCCCCGTTCCAGCAGTCCCGGCGCGGTGTCGATGCCGGCCGGCACCGCGGTCAGGTCCTTGCCCGGGTCCAGGCCGGCCGCGCGCAGCAGCCGCCGGGCGATCAGGTTCACCCCGGAGCCCGGCTGCCCCACCCCGACCCGCAGGCCGCGCAGGCCCCGTGCCGAGGTCACCTTGGAGTGGACCGGCACGATCAGCTGCACGTAGTCGTCGTACAGCCGCGCCACCGCCCGCAGTTCCGGCCGCTCCTTGCCGTGGTAGTCGGCGACCGCGTCGGACTGCGCGAAGGTGAAGTCCGCGCGCCCCTGCGCGACGTAGTCGATGTTCTGCACCGAGCCCTGCGACGGCAGCAGCCGCACGTCCATGTCCGGCAGGTCCTTCTGCAGCACCGGCGCCAGCAGCCGGCCGTAGGTGTCGTACACCCCGGTCGGCACGCCGGTCGCGACGGTGAGCCGCCCGTGCAGGTCGTCGCTCCCGCCGACCGGCAGCAGCCACCACATCAGCAGTCCGGCCGCCAGCACGGCGGCCGTCAGCGACCGGACGACCCGGCGCCGGGCCACCCGGCGGCCGCCCGGCAGGGGAAAAGTCGGAGGTAGGCCCATGGGCGGCGATCCTGCCAGCAGCCGCCCGGACGGCGGAAGGGCCGGAACCCGTACTCTGGTGCATTGAGATGAGCGCGAAGACATATGAGGTGCGCACCTACGGGTGCCAGATGAACGTGCACGACTCCGAACGGCTCTCCGGTCTGCTGGAGGCCGCCGGGTACGTCCCGGCGCCCGACGGCGCGGACGGCGCCGACGTCGTCGTGTTCAACACGTGCGCGGTGCGGGAGAACGCCGACAACCGCCTGTACGGCAACCTGGGCCAGCTCGCACCCAAGAAGGCCGGCCGCCCCGGTATGCAGATCGCGGTCGGCGGCTGCCTGGCGCAGAAGGACCGCGACACGATCGTCAGGAAGGCGCCGTGGGTCGACGTGGTCTTCGGCACCCACAACATCGGCCGGCTGCCGGTGCTGCTGGAGCGCGCCAGGATCGCCGACGAGGCGCAGGTGGAGATCGCCGAGTCGCTGGAGGCGTTCCCCTCCACGCTCCCCACCCGGCGTGAGTCGGCCTACGCGGCGTGGGTCGCCATCTCCGTCGGCTGCAACAACACCTGCACCTTCTGCATCGTGCCGGCGCTGCGCGGCAAGGAGAAGGACCGCCGCCCCGGCGACATCCTCGCCGAGGTCGAGGCGCTGGTGGCCGAGGGCGTCATCGAGGTCACGCTGCTCGGGCAGAACGTCAACGCCTACGGCTCCGACATCGGCGACCGGGAGGCGTTCAGCAAGCTGCTGCGCGCCTGCGGCGGCGTCGAGGGGCTGGAGCGCGTGCGGTTCACCTCGCCGCACCCGCGGGACTTCACCGACGACGTGATCGCGGCGATGGCCGCCACCCCCAACGTGATGCACCAGTTGCACATGCCGATGCAGTCCGGCTCCGACCGGGTGCTGAAGGCGATGCGCCGCTCCTACCGGCAGGAGCGCTACCTCGGCATCATCGAGAAGGTGCGCGCCGCCATGCCGGACGCGGCGATCTCCACCGACATCATCGTCGGCTTCCCCGGCGAGACCGAGGAGGACTTCGAGCAGACCCTGCACGCGGTGCGCGAGGCCCGCTTCGCGCAGGCGTTCACCTTCCAGTACTCCAAGCGCCCCGGCACCCCGGCGGCCACCATGGACGGCCAGATCCCCAAGCAGGTCGTGCAGGAGCGCTACGAGCGGCTGGTCGCGCTGCAGGAGGAGATCTCCTGGGCGGAGAACAAGAAGCAGGTCGGCCGCACCCTCGAGGTGCTGGTCGCCGAGGGGGAGGGCCGCAAGGACGACCGCACGGCGCGGCTGTCCGGACGCGCCCCCGACAACCGCCTGGTGCACTTCGCGCCGCCCGCGCAGCCGGTCCGCCCCGGCGACGTGGTGACCGTGCGGATCACCTACGCCGCGCCGCACCACCTGCTGGCCGAGCAGCCCGCCACCGCCGTGCGCCGGACCCGGGCCGGCGACGCCTGGGAGCGGCGCAACGCGGCCCCCGCCGCCCCGTCCGGCGTCATGCTGGGCCTGCCTACCGTCGGCGTACCCGCGCCGCCCGCCTCCGCGGGGCCCTGCGGCTGCGACTGACCGCAACCGTCGCGCACCGCACGCCCTCGCAGGTCGGCCGGGGTGTGCGGTGCGCGAGGGCGCCTGGTTAGGATGCGCGGGTTGTCGGTTTGTGGCGAGTCTTGGGGTGCGAGCACATGGGGTTGCGACTGGGCGGGCGAGACTTCGGCGACGACGAGTTCCTCGTCATGGCCGTGGTGAACCGCACCCGGGACTCCTTCTTCGACCAGGGCGCCACCTTCTCCGAGGACGCCGCGCTGGCCGCGGTCGACCGGGCGGTGGCCGAGGGCGCGGCCGTCATCGACATCGGCGGGATCAGCGCCGGTGAGCTGAAGGAGTACGTCGGCGTCGAGGAGGAGATCCGGCGGGTGGCCGGCTTCGTGGGCCGCGTCAAGGACCGCCATCCGGACGTCGCCGTCAGCGTCGACACCTGGCGCCACGAGGTCGCCGAGGCGGTGTGCGCGGCGGGCGCCGATCTGATCAACGACACGTGGGGCGGCGCCGATCCGCTCACCGCCGTGGTGGCCGCCGAGTGGCAGGTGGGCCTGCTGTGCGCGCACGTCGGCGCCCAGGCGCCGCGCACCGACCCCAAGCGGGTGCACTACGACGACGTGATGGCCGACGTGCTGGAGCGCACGCTGGCGCTCGCCCGGCGGGCCGCCGACCTCGGGGTGCCGCGCGAGTCGATCGTCATCGACCCGGCGCACGACTTCGGCAAGGCCACCGCGCACTCCCTCGAAGTCACCCGCAGGCTGCGGGAGATGGCGGACACCGGCTGGCCGGTGCTGGTCGCCGTCAGCAACAAGGACTTCATCGGCGAGACCCTCGACCTGCCCGTGGAGCGCCGGCTGGTCGGCACCCTGGCCACCCTGGCCGTCTCCGCCTGGGAGGGCGCCAGGATCTTCCGCGTCCACCAGGTCGCCGAGGCGCGGGCCGTGCTGGACGAGGTGCACGCGATCAAGTACCCGGACGCGCCCGCCAGGCCGGCGTGACCGCCTGCCACCGCGCGTACGCCCCGCGCACGTAGTCGCGCAGCGGGCGGTCCTCCCAGTTCTCGTCCCAGCCGTCCTCGATCCACAGCCGCTCGGCCGCCGACCGCGCGGCACGGACCGCCTCGGCGGACGCCTCGCGCAGCGCGGCCCGGTCCAGCGCGGCGGCCCGGCGCAGCGCGTACTCCCTGGCGTGGCTGTCGGGGCCGGTGCCGCGCGGCGCGGGGCGGCCCGCGTAGGCGCGGCCGGGGTCGGCCAGCCAGCCGAACTCCTCGTCCAGCGGCGGGGCGGCGGGGTAGTGCGCGCTGTCGTCCGGCACGTCGGCAACTATCACACGGACGGCCACCGGGCGTCACACCCGGTGGCCGTCGTGACGCGCCGCGAGGGCACCGTCACACCGCGGCGGCGGTTACCGGCCGCCTTCGTCGGTGTACTTCCCCATCGCGTCCTTGGTCTTGTCGGTGCCCGTCTGGATCTGGTCGCTGTGCTTGCCGCCGGTCTTGTCGTCGGCGGCCTTGCCGGCCCGGTCGATCCCCTCGTCGGCCTTGTCGCCGTGCTGGCGGGCCATATCCTGCGCCTTGCTCTTGTTGCCGAACTTTTCCTTGATCGAATCCATGAAGCCCATGGGTCACCGTCCTTGACGTGGCGACTGTCCGGTCTGGTTCCGGCTTTCGGGGTCAATGCCCGAAACCACCCATTTGTCCCTCAAAACCATACTCGTCACACCGGCATTCCGCGTTTGCGAGACTGGGCCGGTGAATCCGCAGAACAACGTCGCTCCGCCCGTCGGCGCGCCCAGGGTGGTGGCCGTCGTCGGCCCCACCGCCGCGGGCAAGTCCGATCTGGGCACCATCGTGGCCCGTGAGCTCGGCGGTGAGGTGATCAACGCCGACTCCATGCAGCTCTACCGCGGCATGGACATCGGCACCGCGAAGCTCACCGAATCCGAGCGTGAGGGGATCCCGCACCACCTGCTGGACATCTGGCACGTCACCGAGGCGGCGAGCGTCGCGCAGTACCAGCGGCTGGCCCGCGCCGAGATCGACCGGCTGCTCGCGGCCGGCCGCACCCCGGTCCTGGTCGGCGGCTCCGGGCTCTACGTCCGCGCCGCGATCGACGCCCTGGAGTTCCCGGGCACCGACCCGGTGGTGCGCTCCCGGCTGGAGGCCGAGCTGCTGGAGCACGGGAGCGGGTGGCTGCACGCGCGGCTCGCCGCCGTGGACCCGCTCGCGGCCCGCAACATCCTGCCCAGCAACGGCCGCCGCGTGGTGCGGGCGCTGGAGGTCGTGGAGATCACCGGCCGCCCCTTCACCGCCAATCTCCCGGGCCACGACGCGGTCTACGACACCGTGCAGATCGGGGTGGACGTGCCGCGGCCGGAACTCGACGAGCGGATCGCCCGCCGGGTCGACCGGATGTGGCAGGCCGGACTCGTCGGCGAGGTGCGGGACTTGGAGGCCGTCGGGCTGCGCGAGGGCCTCACCGCCTCCCGCGCCCTGGGCTACCAGCAGGTTCTCGCCCACCTGGCCGGCGCGTGCACCGAGGACGAGGCGCGCGCGGAGACCGTCCGGGCCACCAAGCGCTTCGCGCGCCGGCAGGATTCCTGGTTCCGCCGGGATCCGCGGCTGCACTGGATCGCGGCGGCCGGCGCGGAACTGGCCGACCGCGCGTTGACGTTGCTCGAACGGGCGGTCACAGCCTGATCACGTGATGGCCACGGGACGCCCCGCGCACCGTTGACGCCCTTCCCCCCGTGCCATCATCGAGCATCGAGCTGGCGTGTCGGACGAGGTGGGAGGGCGTGTGGCTATGGAGGCCGGCCCCCGCAACCGACCCCGTCACGAGGAATCCGACGCCCACCCGGCCGGCCGGGCGGGCGACGGCGAATTCGACGGCGTGACGGAGCCGTCCGACGCCGACGAGCCCGACGAGCCGGTCGACCACGGCGACCCGTCGTCGCGCGGCGACGGCCTGGAGGCCGACCCGCTGCACGCCGAGGTTCCCGACGAGCGGTCGTTCCGCGAGCTGCGGCCGCCGTTGCGGCTGCGGATCTGGCAGCTCATCCCGATCGTGGCCATCGGCGCGCTCGGCTCGCTGATGTTCGCCTTCCCGCTCGCCTTCGAGTTCGGCGACGGCGGACCGGTCGTGGCGATGCTCGGCCTGCTGCTGAGCTGCTGCGCCGCCGGCTGGGCCGTGATGGCCGCCCGGCGGGTCGGCTACACCTGGCCCGGCCTGCCCGCCCGCGGGTCCGGCGACCGCCCCGACTGGCGCTTCGTCGCGGGGTACACCTGCTTCGCGGCGCTGGTGGCCCTGCTGGCCGTCTGGCGCGTCGCCCGGCTGCGCTGACGTCGCCCGCCCCGCCCCGTCCGGCGGACCGGACCGCCCCGAGCGGCCCCGGCACGTACGATCGAAGGCGTGAACGCGGTGAGCACTGAACCCGGCGGCCTGCCCTTCCTCAAGGGCCACGGCACCGAGAACGACTTCGTGATCGTCCCCGACCCGGACGGCCTGCTCGACCTGTCCAAGGCCGACGTCGCCCGGCTGTGCGACCGCCGCGCGGGCATCGGAGGGGACGGCCTGCTGCGCGTCGTGCGCAGCGCCGCGCACCCCGAGGCCGCCGCGATGGCGGACGCGGCGGAATGGTTCATGGACTACCGCAACGGCGACGGCAGCGTCGCCGAGATGTGCGGCAACGGCATCCGGGTCTTCGCCCGCCACCTGCAGCGCGCCGGCCTTGCGGACACCGGGGAGCTGACCGTCGCCACCCGAGCGGGGCTGCGCACCCTGCGGCTGGCCGGCCCCGGACCGGACGGCGCCCCGGGCGAGGTCACGGTGCGGATGGGCCGCGCGCTGCTGCCGCCGGACGAGGTCACCGTCACGGTGGGGGAGCGGTCCTGGCCGGCCCGCCACGTCAACATGGGCAATCCGCACGCCGTCGCCTTCGTCTCCGACCTCGCGCACGCCGGGTCCCTGCTGGACGCCCCGCTGGTCACTCCGGGAGGCGTCTATCCGAGCGGGGTCAACGTGGAGTTCGTGGTGGACCGCGGGCCGCGGCACGTCGCCATGCGGGTGCACGAGCGCGGCTCCGGCGAGACCCGCTCCTGCGGCACCGGGGCGTGCGCCGTCATGGTCGCCGCGGCCCGCCGGGACGGCGTCGACCCGGCCGCCACCGGCCGGCCGGTCGCGTACACCGTCGAGGTGCCGGGCGGACGGCTGCTGATCACCGAACACCCGGACGGCACGGTCGAGATGACCGGCCCCGCGGTGATCGTCGCCGAGGGCGTCGTCGCACCGGGAGTCCTCGGCCACCCGCGGGGGTGAGCGGGGCGAGAGCTGACGAACCCACAAGAACGGTCCCCGGAAGCCGGTTCGGGCCCACCTTCCCTCTAACGGGTGATCCGTCAGCCCCTGGACGGGAGGCCGACGGCGCCGCGTGGTGGGCTCGATAGCATCAAGCACCGGCGCGGCATCCAGCCCGCCGCCGGTGAATGCTGCCGGAGGTGCCCGATGAGCACAGACAACGCGGTGAACGCGGTTTCCGCGGTGTCGCCCGTATCCGCCGCCACGGCCGCCGACGGCGCCGCCGCCCGGGGCAGGCGCGGTCTGACCCGGCTCGATCTCAGACGGCTCGGCCGGGCGGCCCTGCTCGGTGCGGCGGGCGGCCGCGACCGGCTGCCGGACGCCATCGAACACGTCGCCAAGGTGCACCGCGCGCACCACCCGCGGGCCGATCTCGACATCCTGCGCCGCGCCTACGTGCTCGCCGAGTCCTCACACCGCGGCCAGATGCGCAAGAGCGGCGAGCCCTACATCACGCACCCGCTCGCGGTCACCCTGATTCTCGCCGAACTCGGCGCGGAGACCACCACGTTGACCGCCTCCCTGCTGCACGACACCGTCGAGGACACCGAGGTGACCCTCGATCAGGTCGGTGCGGAGTTCGGCGCCGAGGTCCGGTTCCTGGTGGACGGCGTCACCAAACTGGAGAAGGTCGACTACGGCGCCGCCGCCGAGCCCGAGACCTTCCGCAAGATGCTCGTCGCGACTGGCAACGATGTCCGGGTCATGTCGATCAAGCTCGCCGACCGGCTGCACAACATGCGCACCCTCGGCGTGATGCGCCCCGAGAAGCAGGCCCGCATCGCCAAGGTCACCCGGGACGTGCTGATCCCGCTCGCCGAACGCCTCGGCGTCCAGGCGCTCAAGACCGAACTCGAGGACCTCGTGTTCGCCATCCTCCACCCCGAGGAGTACGCCCGGGCGCGGGAGTTGATGGTCCGCAACGCCGAGGGCCCCGACTCGCTGGCCCGGGTGGCCGAGCAGGTGCGCGCGGTCCTGCGCGACGCCGGCATCAGCGCGGAGATCGGCATCCGCGCCCGGCATGTGCTCTCGGTACATCGCGCCCGGGTCAAACGCGGCGGCCACCTCACGTGCGGAGACTTCGGGCGGCTGCTCGTCCTGGTCGCCGATGACGCCGACTGCTACGCCGTTCTGGGCGAGTTGCACACCTGTTTCACCCCGGTGATCTCGGAATTCAAGGATTTCATCGCCGCGCCGAAGTTCAACCTCTACCAGTCGCTGCACACCGCGGTCGCCGACCCGGACGGCACGATCACCGAAGTCCTGGTCCGCACCCGGCAGATGCACCGCGTCGCGCAGGCCGGCGTCATCGCGCTCGGCAACCCGTACGCCCAGCCGGTCGACGACCCGGCGGCGTCCGACGGCGAGCGCAGCGACCCCACCCGCCCCGGCTGGCTGTCCCGGCTGCTGGAGTGGCAGCGGGACGCCTCCGACCCGGAGACGTTCTGGACCGCGCTGCGCGACGAACTCGCCCAGAACCGCGAGATCACCGTCTTCTCCGCCGACGGCGGCACCATCGGCCTGCCCGCCGCCGCCACCTGCGTGGACGCCGCCTACGCGCTGCACGGCGAAGGCGCGCACGCCTGCGTCGGCGCCCGGGTCAACGGCCGGCTCGCCTCGCTCGGCACCACGCTCCACGACGGCGACACCCTCGACCTGCTGATGGCCGCCGGCTCCGCGCCCTCGCCCGAGTGGCTCGACCACGTGCGCACCCCGGCCGCCCGGATCGCGATCAGCCGCTGGCTCGCCGCCCATCCGGCCGCGCCCGCCCCGGTCGACGCCGACCGCCCCACCGGCCCCGTGCGCCCCGCCCGCCGCCCCCGCGCCTTCCCGGCCGCCGATCCGGTCGCGCTGACCGACGTGCCGGACGCCACCGTGCGGCTGGCCCGATGTTGCACGCCCGTGCCGCCGGACGCGGTGACCGGGTTCCTGATCCGCGGCGGCACGGTGGCCGTGCACCGCAGCGAGTGCGCCGCCGTGGCCCGGATGGCCTCCGCCGGGCGCACCCCGCGCACCGTGCGCTGGTGCGGCGAGAACGCGTCGAGCGGCTACCGGGTCACCGTGCGGGCCGAGGCGCTCGGGCGGCCGCATCTGCTCGCCGACCTCACCGAGGCCATCTCCGGCGAGGGCGTGGGCATCGTCGCCGCCGCCGTCGAGCCGCCCCGTGAGCACCGGGTGCGCCACACCTACACCGTGGAGCTCGCCGAGCCGGACGCGCTGCCCGGCCTCATGCGCGCCATGCGCGGCGTCGCCGGGGTCTACGACGTCTACCGCACCCGGACCACCCCGGCCGCCGCCGGCTGACCGCCCCGTCCGCCCCGTGCCCGCCGCGCCCCCGGCCCGCGGGCCCGCCCCGTCGCGGCCCCGTACCGCCCGCCCGGGAAACCCGGGTGACCGGGCGGGCCGCGCCGTGCGACCATCGAACGCGGCCGAGCCCGCGGACCGCGCGGGGAATCCCCCGGTCACCGGGCACGTTGTTCCCCAGTAGGCGATCCTGGGCAGACTGCCCCTCGACAGGGCGGACCAGGAGCCGCGCCCCACCCTCGACGTTAAGGATCCGATGACCCACTCCACTCGTTCATCCTCTTCTGCTTCCGCATCCCACCCGGCCGAGCGCCGGCGTCTTCCGGACAGCCTTCGGGCCAACGCCCTGATGGAGGAGGACGGCGCGTGGAGCCTGCGGACCGACGGCGACCGTGACGGCGACCAGCTCGACCGCTCGGACCGCGCGTCGCTGCGCCGGGTGGCCGGACTGTCCACCGAGCTCGAGGACGTCACCGAGGTCGAGTACCGGCAGCTGCGCCTGGAGCGCGTCGTGCTCGTCGGCGTGTGGACCGACGGCACCGCCCAGGAGGCCGAGGGCTCGCTCGCCGAGCTGGCCGCGCTCGCCGAGACCGCCGGCGCCCTGGTGCTCGACGGCGTCATCCAGCGCCGCGACAAGCCGGACCCGGCCACCTACATCGGCTCCGGCAAGGCGCAGGAGCTGCGGGACGTCGTCCTGGAGACCGGCGCCGACACCGTGGTGTGCGACGGTGAGCTCAGCCCCGGCCAGCTGATCCACCTGGAGGACGTCGTCAAGGTCAAGGTGGTGGACCGCACCGCGCTGATCCTCGACATCTTCGCCCAGCACGCCAAGTCCCGGGAGGGCAAGGCGCAGGTCTCGCTGGCCCAGATGCAGTACATGCTGCCCAGGCTGCGCGGCTGGGGCCAGTCGCTCTCCCGCCAGATGGGCGGCGGCGGTTCCGGCTCGGCGGGCGGCGGCATGGCCACCCGCGGTCCCGGCGAGACGAAGATCGAGACCGACCGGCGGCGCATCCGGGAGAAGATGGCCAGGATGCGCCGTGAGATCGCCGAGATGAAGACCGGCCGCGACCTCAAGCGCAAGGAGCGCAAGCGCCACCAGGTCCCCTCGGTCGCCATCGCGGGCTACACCAACGCCGGCAAGTCCTCGCTGCTCAACCGGCTCACCGGCGCCGGCGTCCTGGTGGAGAACGCGCTCTTCGCCACCCTGGACCCGACCGTCCGCCGCGCCGAGACGCCCAGCGGGCGGCTCTACACGCTGGCCGACACCGTCGGCTTCGTCCGCCACCTGCCGCACCACCTGGTCGAGGCGTTCCGCTCCACCATGGAGGAGGTCGGCGACGCCGACCTGGTGCTCCACGTGGTCGACGGCTCGCACGCGGTGCCCGAGGAGCAACTGGCCGCGGTCCGCGAGGTCTTCCGCGACGTCGGCGCGCTGAACGTGCCGGAGATCGTGGTGGTCAACAAGGCCGACGCCGCCGATCCGCTGGTGCTGCAGCGGCTGCTGCGCGAGGAGAAGAACGCCATCGCGGTCTCCGCGCGCTCCGGCCTGGGCATCGAGGACCTGCTCAAGCTCATCGACGACCGGTTGCCGCGCCCGGCGGTCGAGATCGAGGCGCTGCTGCCCTACACCGAGGGCGCGCTGGTCTCCCGGGTGCACGCGGCCGGCGAGGTGCTGCGCGAGGAGCACACCGGGGAGGGCACGCTGCTGACCGCCCGGGTGCACAGCGACCTGGCCGCCGAGCTCGAACCGTTCGTGCCCGCCCGGCACTGACACCGGCGGCCCGCCCGGGCCGCGCGACGCCGAAGGCCCGCCCCCGACGTGCTCGGGGGCGGGCCTTCGGCGTGCTGCCGGCCGGCGTCACCGGGTGCCGGCGAACCTCCGGCTGATCGAGTCGTAGACCCCCTTGGCCGCCGGGCCGAGGTACGGGCCGGCGAGCCAGGTGTTGTCCTGCGGGCCTATCGAGGTGTTGGAGACCAGCGCCACCTGCCCGTTGGGCTCCTTGGCGAACCAGCCGCCGCCCGAGGAGCCGCCGGTCATCGTGCAGCCGAGCCGGTACTCGGCCGGGGCGGCCGCCTCCAGCGACAGGCTGCCCGGCCGGCCCACGCAGTCGAACATCTTCTGCCCGTCGAACGGCGGCGCGGCCGGGTAGCCCCAGGCACCGACCGAGGGGAGCGCGGAGGGCGTCGGCGCGCCGAACCACACCGGCAGCGCGGCGCCGACCGTCTCCTGCAGCGACTTGCCGCCGCCGTTCTCCGGCCTGACGTGCAACACCGCGTAGTCGTAGGGAGATCCGCTGCCGCCGGTCTCCGCGCCGGTGGAGATCCACTGGTCGGAGGTCTGCGCCCAGTCCGCCCACCACACGCCGTACGGGGCGACCTCGGAGGCCGGCGCCTTGGCGGCCTGCGCGTCCGACAGGCCGCGGTCGTTGTAGGACGGCACGAAGGCGATGTTGCGGTACCAACCGCCCTTCCTGCCGGCGTGCACGCAGTGCCCGGCCGTCCAGACCAGGTTGGAGCGCCCCGGGTGCGCCGGGTCGTCGATGACCGTCCCGGAGCAGACCATCGGGCCCTCGGGGCTGTCGAAGAACACCTTGCCGACCGGCGCCGCGTACTGGTGGTACGGGACGGCGACGGCCCGCGCCTTGCGCGCGGTGGGCGCCGGCTGGGTCACGCCCCGGTCGGTGCCGGCGTTCGGCGGGACCTGGGCGGCCGGCTCCTTCGCGTGGCTCATCCGGGCCGGCTTCCACAGGTCCTTGATGATCGGGTTGACGAAGTCGGCCGCCTCGTGCGCCCAGTGGTTCCACTTCTTCCAGTCGCCGGCCCGCCAGTTGCGCAGGTCCTGCAGGCTGGTGGGCAGGCTCTTGGGCAGCTTCAGCCCGGGCGCGGCGGTTCTGCGCGGGCTCGGCGACGCGGTGGCGGCGGCGCTCGGCCTGGCGTCGGCGCCGGTCTCGTCGGGACCGCACGCGGTGGCGGAGACGGCGAGCACGGCGCAGACCGCGACCGCGGCCGGCGCTGACCGTCGGATGCGTGGCATGGAGTTGTTTCCCCCTGTTGCGTTCCTGTCGAAGGCCCCGGCGGAGCGGGACCGCCCCCATGATGCCGGTGGGGGTGAGGACGGATCCGGGTGGCGCTGTGGTTCCCCTGTGAAACCTGCCGGGGACCGACCGTCACCGCTGCGGGAAGGTCACGGGGCCCAGGCCGTTGCCCGCCGCCGCCACGGGCGTTGATACGGACGGGGGACCCAACCGTTCGTATCACCTCCCGGGAGGTAGCGCCTCGTGGCCGGATCGCCGTCACTCGCACCGCCACCGCCGCACCGCGGCCCGTCGTCCGGTCCGGACGGCCCCGGCGGCCCCGGCGGCCCCGACCCCGACGGCCCGGACGGGGCCGCGTCCGAACAGGCCGAGGGCATGCGGGCGGTGCTCGGCCGGCAGGCGGCCCGCGAGTCCGCCGCCCGCACCTACGCGCGCTCGCTGCCCATCGTGCCGGTGCGCGCCCGGGGGATGCTGGTCGAGGGCGCCGACGGCCGCCGCTACCTCGACTGCCTGTCCGGAGCGGGCACACTGGCGCTCGGCCACAACCACCCGGTGGCCCTGGAGGCGATCCGCGCGGTGCTGGACTCCGGCGCCCCGCTGCACGCCCTCGACCTCGCGACCCCGGTCAAGGACGCGTTCACCACCGAGCTGTTCGCCACCCTGCCGCCGGAACTCGCCGCCCGCGCCCGGGTGCAGTTCTGCGGCCCGGCCGGCACCGACGCGGTGGAGGCCGCCCTCAAGCTGGTGCGCACCGCCACCGGCCGCGGCGGGCTGCTCGCCTTCTGCGGCGCCTACCACGGCATGACCACCGGGGCGCTGGCCGTCTCGGGGAACACCGGGGTACGCGGCCACGTCGCCGAGGCGGACGCCCGGGTCACCCGGCTGCCCTACCCGTACGAGTACCGCTGCCCGTTCGGGGTCGGCGGCGAGCGCGGGGCGCGGCTGTCGGCGCGCTGGACGGCGAGCCTGCTCGACGATCCGCACGGCGGCGTCCAGCGGCCGGCCGGCATGATCCTGGAGCCGGTGCAGGGCGAGGGCGGGGTGATCCCGGCGCCGGACGACTGGCTGTGCGCGATGCGGCGGATCACCGCCGAACGCGACATCCCGCTGATCGCCGACGAGGTGCAGACCGGCGTCGGCCGCACCGGGGCGTTCTGGGGCGTCGAGCACAGCGGGATCGTGCCCGACGTCATGGTGCTGTCCAAGGCGATCGGCGGCAGCCTGCCGCTCGCGGTCGTCGTCTACCGCGAGGAGCTCGACGGCTGGCGGCCGGGCGCCCACGCGGGCACCTTCCGCGGCAACCAGCTCGCCATGGCCGCGGGCACCGCCACCTTGCGGTTCGTCCGCGAACACGACCTCGCCGAACGCGCCAGGACGCTCGGCGCCCGCATGCTCGCCCGGCTGCGCGCGCTCGCCGCCCACCACCCCGGCATCGGCGACGTGCGGGGCCGCGGGCTGATGATCGGCGTGGAACTCGTCGACGCCGAGGCGCCCCGCGACGAGTACGGCTCGCTGCCCGCCTCTCCCGCGCTGGCCGATGCCGTGCGCACCGAGGCGCTGCGCCGCGGGCTGATCGTCGAACTCGGCGGCCGGCACGACGCCGTGGTCCGCCTGCTGCCGCCGCTGATCATCACCGACGAGCAGGCCGAGGCGGTGCTCGACCGGTTCGCGGACTCCCTCGCCGCGGCCGAACGCGGCCTCGCCCACCGCCGGCGCACCGAGGCCGCCGGGAGCCCGCGATGAACGCCCCGCGCCCCGGCCCGGCCCTGCGGCTGACGGCCGCCCCGGCCACCGTGCCGCCGCCCCGTACCGCCGGCGACGATCCGCTGGAGCAGCCCGCCCCCTACGCCGCCGCCGACGCGGCCGGCGCGGAGTGCCTGCTGCGCTGCTGGGCGCGCGAGACCGGCGCCGCGCCGGAGGCCGACCGCCTGGGCGAGCAGGTGCTGCGGATCAGGCCGGCGGCCGGCGGACTGGTGATCCGGGTCCCGGTGCGCTACTGGTCGCCGGTGGGCGCCCACCGCTTCGGCGTACCGGTCCTGGAGAGCGCGGACCACGACGGGGCCGGGCCGGCGCGTTCGGCGCCGCTGGACGCCGTGACGCTCGCCGCGCTGCTGGCCAGGGAGGCCGGCGGGGTGGGAGACGGGGCCGGACACGGGGCGGGGGAGAGCCGGGCCACGGCCGACCGAGCGGACCTGGTGGCCCGGGTCGCCGACTCGGTGCGCCGCACCGCGATCTTCCTGGAGGACCGCCGGGCCCGCCCCGCGACCCCGCCGGTCACCGGACCGTTCCTCGACGCCGAACAGGCGTTGGTGCTCGGCCACCCGCTGCACCCCGCGCCCAAGAGCCGCGAAGGGCTCTCCGACGCCGAGACCCGCGCCTACTCGCCGGAGACACGCGGCGCCTTCGCCCTGCACTGGATGGCCGTCGACCGGTCGCTGGTCGCCGCCGACTCGGCGTGGACCGAGGGCGGCCGGGTGGTCCCGGCCGACCGGCTGACCGCCCGGCTCGCCGGGCCCGCCGTGCCGGACGGCGCGGTCGCGCTGCCGATGCACCCGTGGCAGGCCCGCGAGGTCGCGCACCGCCCGCGGCTGCGCGCCCTGCTGGAGGCCGGGCTGCTGCGCGACCTCGGACCGCACGGGGCCCCCTGGCATCCCACGTCCTCGCTGCGCACCGTCTACCGCCCCGGCACCCCGGCCATGCTGAAGCTGTCGCTCGGCCTGCGGATCACCAACTCCCGCCGCGAGCACCTGCGCAAGGAGCTGCTGCGCGGTGTGGAGGTGCACCGGCTGCTGCGCGGCGTGGTCGGGCAGCGCTGGCGGGCCGCCCACCCGCGCTTCGACATCGTGCGCGACCCGGCCTGGCTGGCCGTCGACGATCCGTCGGGCACACCTGTCTCCGGGCTCGACGTGGTGCTGCGCCACGTCCCGTTCGGTCCCCGTGACGACGTCGCGGTGCTCGCCGGGCTGACCTCCCCCGGGCCCCGTCCCGACCGCCCTGCCGGGGAACTGCGCTCCCGGCTGGCCGAGTTGACGGTCCGGCTGGCGGCCCGCTCCGGGCGGCCGGTGGCGGCCGTCGCGACGGAGTGGTTCCTGCGCTACCTGGACGCCGTGGTGCGGCCGGTGCTGTGGCTGGACGGGCAGGCCGGCATCGCGCTGGAGGCCCACCAGCAGAACACCCTGGTCGTGCTCGACGCCGACGGCTGGCCGGCCGGCGGCTACTACCGCGACAACCAGGGCTACTACTTCCGCCAGTCGCGCCGCGCCGCCCTGGACCGCCTGCTGCCGGGCATCGGCGCCGCGAGCGACACCTTCGTCGCCGACCCGGTGGCCGACGAGCGCTTCGCGTACTACCTCGGCATCAACAACGTGCTGGGCCTGATCGGCGCGTTCGGCTCGCAGCGCCTCGCGGACGAACGGGTGCTGCTCGCCGCGTTCCGCCGCTTCCTCACCCGTGCCGCCGCCGCGCACCCGGGCTGCACGCTGCCCGAACTGCTGCTGCGCAGCCCGCGATTGCGCTGCAAGGCCAACCTGCTGACCCGGCTGCAGGGCCTGGACGAACTCGTCGGCCCGGTCGACACCCAGTCCGTCTACGTCAGCGTCGCCAACCCCCTCGCCGTCCCGTCGGCGTGACCACCGACCGGGAGAGGGCGCCCTGGATGCCGCCCGCCGACGCCGCCGGGCCCGCTCGGCCCGACGGATCAGGCGCGTCCGGCGCACCTGACGAGCCGGCCGAGCCGACCGGGCCGGATGAGCCGGACGAGGAGGACACGGTGGACCTCGACCTGGACGACCTGTCCGACGTGCTCCACCTGATGCCGCCGCCGGGCGGGCCGCGGGCGCGGGCCGCGGTGGCCACCGGCGCCGCGGGGGCGCCGGGCGGGCGGAGTGCGAGGTTCGACGGATCGTCGGGTGATCTGCTGGACGAGCTGCCCGGTTGGGGCTCGGTGGCCACCGGGCGCGGCACCTTCCAGCTCCTCCCGGCCGTGCCGGCCCGCGACCTGCCGCTGATCACCCGGTGGATGAACGACCCGGCGGTGGCCGCGTTCTGGGGCCTGGCGGGGCCCGAGCAGACCACCGACCGCCACCTGCGCGCCCAACTCGACGGCGACGGGCGCAGCACGCCCTGCCTCGGCGTGCTCGACGGGCGGCCGATGAGCTACTGGGAGATCTACCGCGCCGACCTGGACCCGCTGGCCCGCTACTACCCGGCGCGGCCGCACGACACCGGCATCCACCTGCTCATCGGGCGGGTCGCGGACCGCGGGCACGGCATCGGCGGCGTGCTGCTGCGCGCGGTGGCCGACCACATCCTCGACCGCCGTCCGTCCTGCTCCCGGGTGGTCGCGGAGCCCGACCTGCGCAACACCGCCTCGGTCGCCGCGTTCCTGACCGCCGGGTTCCGCTACTGCGCCGAACTGGAGCTGCCCGCCAAGCGCGCCGCCCTGATGGTCCGCGAACGCCGGCTGACCCGTTCGCTGTGACCGGGTGGCCACCGGCCGCGGTCCGGGTGTCAGTGCTGCCCCGTAGGGTGGAGGACCTATGAACAAGCCCGACCTCTCCGAACTCCTCCATGCCGCCGTCTCGGCCGTCGGCGGCACGGAGCGGCCCGGCCAGGTGGCCATGGCCGAAGCCGTGCGGACCGCCGTGGACGACGGCTCCCACCTGCTGGTCCAAGCCGGCACCGGCACCGGCAAGTCCCTCGGCTACCTGGTCCCCGCCCTGGCCCACGGCGAACGGGTGGTCGTCGCCACCGCGACGCTCGCCCTGCAGCGCCAGCTCGTCGAGCGCGATCTGCCGCGCACCGTCGAGGCGTTGGCGCCCCTGCTGCGCCGCGAGCCGCAGTACGCGATGCTCAAGGGCCGCTCCAACTACCTGTGCCTGCACCGCCTCCACGAGGGGGTGCCGAGCGACGAGGACGAGGGTCTCTTCGACCCGCTGGAGCAGCTGGGCGGGCCGAGCAGCAAGCTCGGCAAGGATCTGATGCGGCTGCGCGACTTCGCCGACGAGACCGAGACCGGCGATCGCGACGCCCTCACCCCCGGCGTCTCCGACCGGGCCTGGTCGCAGGTCTCCGTCACCTCCCGCGAGTGCCTGGGCGCCGCCAAGTGCGCCTACGGTGCCGAGTGCTTCGCCGAGGCGGCCCGCGAGCGCGCCAAGCTGGCCGACGTCGTCGTCACCAACCACGCGCTGCTGGCCATCGACGCCATCCAGGGCGCCCCCGTGCTGCCCAGCCACGAGGTGCTGATCGTCGACGAGGCCCACGAGCTGGTCTCCCGGGTCACCGGCGTCGCCACCGGCGAGCTGACCCCCGGCGGGGTGTCCCGCGCGGTCAAGCGGTCCGCCAAGCTCGTCAACGAGAAGGCCGCCGACGCCCTGATGAACGCCGGCGACGGCTTCGAGCGCGTGATGGAGCTGGCGCTGCCCGGCCGCCTGACGGAGATCCCCGAGGATCTGGCCTACGTGCTGGCCGCGCTGCGGGACGCCTGCCGCCAGGTGATCACCGCGCTCGGCGACACCCGCGACAAGTCCGTCCAGGACGAGGACGCGGTCCGCAAGCAGGCCCTCGCGGCGATCGAGGCGGTCCACTCGGTCGCCGAGCGGCTGCTGGAGGGCTCGGAGTACGACGTCGTGTGGTGCGAGCGGCACGACCGCTACGGCGCCTCGCTGCGGGTCGCGCCGCTGTCGGTCTCCGGCCTGCTGCGCGAGAAGCTGTTCACCGAGCGCTCGGTGGTGCTGACCTCGGCGACCCTCAGGCTCGGCGGCGACTTCAACGGGGTGGCCGCCTCGCTCGGCCTGGCCCCCGAGGGCGCTAGGACGGAGCCGGCCGACGGGTCCACCGAGTCGGAGCCGCCGCCCTGGCAGGGCATCGACGTCGGGTCGCCGTTCGACTATCCCCGGCAGGGAATCCTCTATGTCGCTCGTGATCTCGCCCAGCCAGGCCGGGAGGGCGGCCGGGAGGACATGCTGGACGAGCTGGCCGATCTGATCACCTCGGCCGGCGGACGCACGCTCGGCCTCTTCTCCTCCATGCGCGGCGCGCAGGCGGCGGCCGACGCCCTGCGCGGCCGGCTGGACTTCCCCATCCTGCTGCAGGGCGAGGAGACGCTCGGCGAGCTGATCAAGACCTTCTCGAACGACGCGGGCACCTGCCTGTTCGGCACCCTGTCGCTCTGGCAGGGCGTCGATGTGCCCGGTCCCAACTGCCAGTTGGTGGTGATGGACCGCATCCCGTTCCCGCGGCCGGACGATCCGCTGATGAGCGCCCGGCAGAAGGCGGTGGAGGAGCGGGGCGGCAACGGCTTCATGGCGATCGCCGCCACCCACGCCGCGTTGCTGATGGCCCAGGGCGCGGGACGGCTGATCCGCGCGACCGGGGACCGCGGCGTGGTCGCCGTGCTGGACCCCCGGCTGGCCAAGGCCCGGTACGGCAGCTTCCTGCGCGCCTCGCTGCCGGAGTTCTGGTACACGGTGGACGGCGCCCAGGCCCGCCGCTCACTCGCCGCGATCGCGGCGGCGGCCGACGCGGACCAGGGCTGACGGGCGGTCCGCGTGACGTCGGGTCGAGGTGACGTCGGGTCGAGGTGACGCGGGGCCGGAGTGCCGCGCGGTCCGTGCTGTGGGCGGGCCGCGCGAGGCGGCTGTCGGGTCGCGGCGCGGAAGCCGTCTGACGCGGGGTCCGGGGCGCGCGGGGTGCCGAGGCGCCGGGAGCGGCAGCGTGGACAGGGCAGGACCCCGGAACCGGGTCACGGAGTTCCGGGGCCTGGTGGGCGGGGCCGGTCAGATCCGGCGGAGCACCGCCACGACCTTGCCGAGGATGGTCGCCTCGTCACCGGGGATGGGCTGGTACGCGGAGTTGTGCGGGAGCAGCCAGACGTGGCCGTCCTCCCGCTTGAAGCGCTTGACGGTGGCCTCGCCGTCGAGCATCGCGGCCACGATGTCGCCGTTCTCCGCGACGGGCTGCCGGCGCACGGTCACCCAGTCGCCGTCGCAGATGGCGGCCTCGATCATCGAGTCGCCGACCACCTTGAGCACGAACAGCTCGCCGTCGCCGACCAGCTGACGCGGCAGCGGGAAGACGTCCTCCACCGACTCCTCGGCGAGGATCGGGCCGCCGGCCGCGATCCGGCCCACCAGCGGCACGTAGGACGCTGAGGGTTTGCCGGCGGTGTCGGTCGGCTGCGACTGCGGGGCGTCGGAGCCGCGGACCTCGTAGGCGCGGGGCCGGTGCGGGTCGCGGCGCAGGAACCCCTTGCGCTCCAGGGCCATCAGCTGGTGGGCCACCGACGACGTGCTGGACAGGCCGACCGCCTGACCGATCTCCCGCATCGAGGGTGGATATCCCCGGCGCTGGACGGAATCCCTGATGACCTCGATGACCCGGCGCTGTCGGTCCGTCAGCCCCGAACTGTCGGCGCGAATGCCCGGAGGTCGTCCGGGCAACGAGCGTCCTGGCTTGAGTGGTTCGTCGTTCATCGCGTTCATGGCATCGAGCCGGTCCTGGGAGCGGTCCTTGGCAGGGATGGTGGCGCTGTCGGCGGTCGTGGTCATGGCGGCCCCTCTCGGTGTTCTCCCTAGTGAGACAACGGTAGTTGCTTTCGAAAGGTTGCGCCAAACACACGTTCGAGTGAAGATTTAAGAATTGACTGACGTGATCAAGCTATTGGGTGTAGCGATCTCATCGGAAGCGCTTTCGGTGAATCTCCGTACGCTCAGCGTAGTCCTCTCCGGTGAGCTGCCTGGGTCGCGGTGCGGGCTCCCGGCGGTCTCCGGGAGGGGGCCGGGAGGGGGCCGGGAGGGGGCTGGGCGGTGCCGTCGGCGGCGAGGTCCGGCCCCACCGTGTGTCACACGGCGTAACGATACGTCTCCGGGCGTGGCCGCGCCCGCCGGCCGCGGCCATCCGGCTCGGGGGGCCGCTCGCGCTCGGGCGGGCCTCTCGCGTAGGCTCGGCGTCGCCTCCCGATCGACGGGGCCGCGGACGACACGCGAAGCGTCGGCTCCCTACCTGACACCACATCTAGTGGTTACATGTGGATCCGCAGCCCAGAAGTTGTGCTCCTCGGGGGTTCGTCGTCCGAGGCATCGCATATGCTTGGGGGCGTCCCACGGCGCCGGAACGGGCCGTGTCGGGCATGGGTATGACGTCGCGCGCCGGTCACGCGAGCGATCCGCGGGCGCACACAGGGTGAAGGAGGGAGACAGATGCACTGCCCCTTCTGCAGGCACCCCGACAGCCGTGTGGTCGACAGCCGCACCACCGACGACGGCACCTCGATCCGGCGCCGCCGCCAGTGTCCCGACTGCGGCCGGCGCTTCACCACGGTGGAGACCGCGTCCCTGATGGTGATCAAGCGCAGCGGCGTCACCGAGCCCTTCAGCCGTGACAAGGTCATCGCCGGCGTCCGCAAGGCGTGCCAGGGCAGGCCGGTCACCGAGGACGCGCTCGCCCAGCTCGGCCAGCGCGTCGAGGAGGCGGTGCGGGCCACCGGCAGCGCCGAACTGTCCGCCCACGACGTGGGGCTGGCGATACTCGGCCCGTTGCGCGACCTCGACCTGGTCGCCTACCTGCGCTTCGCCTCGGTCTACCAGGCATTCGACTCGCTCGAGGACTTCGAGACCGCCATCGCCGTGCTGCGCAAGCGCGTCGCCGCGGCCGCCGAGTCCGTCGCCCGGGCCGCCGAAGGGCAGGGGCGACCACCCACTTCGGACCGTGACGCCGACGGGGCCACCGCTGTCCCCGTGCCGAACGGCCCGGCCGCCGACTGAGCGGCGACGCGGCCCGCGCGCCCTCGTGCGCCCGCCACGTCACACAGCAGTACACGGACTTGCCGAGGCGCCGTGCGCCGAGGCGGCAGACAACATCGTGCGGCGGGAAGAACCGCGGTACATCTGGGCGTTTTGCCCGTATAGGGAGGCGGCATGACAGAGACGACGAGCGGCTCGGCGCGTGGCTCTCGCTCCAAGGGCGGCAAGGCCGACGCGGCGGCCAAGGCGGTGAAGGGATTGCGGATCGAGCGGATCCACACGACGCCCGGCGTCCACCCGTACGACGAGGTGGTCTGGGAGAACCGCGACGTCGTCATGACCAACTGGCGGGACGGCTCGGTCAACTTCGAGCAGCGGGGCGTCGAGTTCCCCGACTTCTGGTCGGTCAACGCGGTCAACATCGTGACCAGCAAGTACTTCCGCGGCGCGGTCGGCACCCCGCAGCGGGAGAGCAGCCTGCGCCAGCTGATCGACCGGGTGGTCAAGTCCTACCGCCGCGGCGGCGAGGACCACGGGTACTTCGCCTCGCCCGCGGACGCCGAGATCTTCGAGCACGAGCTGGCGTACGCCCTGCTCCACCAGGTCTTCAGCTTCAACTCGCCGGTCTGGTTCAACGTCGGGACCACCCAGCCCCAGCAGGTCTCCGCCTGCTTCATCCTGTCCGTCGAGGACTCCATGGAGTCGATCCTCGACTGGTACAAGGAAGAGGGGATGATCTTCAAGGGCGGCTCCGGCGCCGGCCTGAACCTCTCGCGCATCCGCTCCTCCAAGGAACTGCTGTCCTCCGGCGGCAACGCCTCCGGCCCGGTCTCCTTCATGCGCGGCGCCGACGCCTCGGCCGGCACGATCAAGTCCGGCGGCGCCACCCGGCGGGCCGCGAAGATGGTCGTACTGGACGTGGACCACCCCGACGTCGAGGCCTTCATCGAGACCAAGGTGAAGGAGGAGGAGAAGATCCGCGCCCTGCGCGACGCGGGCTTCGACATGGACCTCGGCGGCGACGACATCACGTCGGTCCAGTACCAGAACGCCAACAACTCGATCCGCGTCAACGACGAGTTCATGAAGGCGTACGAGAGCGGCGCCCCGTTCGGGCTGCGCGCCCGGATGACCGGCGAGGTGCTGGAGGAGGTCGACGCGCGCGGCCTGTTCCGCAAGCTCGCCGAGGCCGCCTGGGCCTGCGCCGACCCGGGCATCCAGTACGACGACACGATCAACCACTGGCACACCTCGCCGGAGACCGGTCGTATCACCGCCTCGAACCCGTGCAGCGAGTACATGCACCTGGACAACTCCTCGTGCAACCTCGCGTCGCTCAACCTGATGAAGTTCCTGCACGACGACGACCAGGGCCACCAGAGCTTCGACGCCGGCCGCTTCGCCAAGGTGGTCGAGCTGGTCATCACCGCGATGGACATCTCCATCTGCTTCGCCGACTTCCCCACCCAGAAGATCGGCGAGACCACCCGCGCCTTCCGGCAGCTCGGCATCGGCTACGCCAACCTCGGCGCCCTGCTGATGGCCACCGGCCACGCCTACGACTCCGAAGGCGGCCGCGCTCTGGCCGGCGCCATCACCTCCCTGATGACCGGCACCTCCTACCGCCGCTCCGCCGAACTGGCCGCCGTGGTGGGCCCGTACGACGGCTACGCGCGCAACGCCGACGCCCACCTGCGCGTCATGCGCCAGCACTCCGACGCCAACGGCGCCGCCCGGCGGATCGACGACCTCGACACCCCGGTGTGGGCCGCGGCCACCGAGGCCTGGCAGGACGTGCTCCGGCTCGGCGAGCGCGACGGCTACCGCAACGCCCAGGCCAGCGTCCTGGCGCCGACCGGCACCATCGGCCTGATGATGGACTGCGACACCACCGGCGTCGAACCGGACCTGGCCCTGGTCAAGTTCAAGAAGCTGGTCGGCGGCGGCTCGATGCAGATCGTCAACAACACGGTGCCCAAGGCGCTCAAGCGGCTGGGCTACCTGCCCGAGCAGGTCGAGGCGATCGTCGCCCACATCGCCGAGCACGGAAACGTCGTGGACGCCCCGGGCCTCAAGCCCGCGCACTACGAGGTCTTCGACTGCGCGATGGGCGAGCGGGCGATCTCGCCGATGGGCCACGTGCGGATGATGGCCGCGGCCCAGCCGTTCCTGTCCGGTGCGATCAGCAAGACGGTCAACATGCCGGAGTCGGCGACCGTCGAGGAGATCGAGGAGATCTACCACCAGGGCTGGAAGCTCGGCATCAAGGCGCTGGCGATCTACCGGGACAACTGCAAGGTCGGCCAGCCGCTTTCGGCCAAGAAGAAGGAGGCCGCGCCGGTACAGGCCGCCCCGGCCGCCGAGGCCGCCCCGGCCCCGGTCGAGCGGGTCATCGAGTACCGCCCGGTCCGCAGGCGCCTGCCGAAGGGACGCCCCGGCATCACCACCTCCTTCACGGTCGGCGGCGCCGAGGGCTACATGACGGCCAACTCCTACCCGGACGACGGCCTCGGCGAGGTCTTCCTCAAGATGTCCAAGCAGGGCTCCACCCTCGCCGGCATGATGGACGCCTTCTCCATCGCCGTCTCGGTGGGCCTGCAGTACGGCGTCCCGCTGGAGACCTACGTCTCGAAGTTCACCAACATGCGCTTCGAGCCGGCCGGCCTGACCGACGACCCGGACGTGCGGATGGCGCAGTCGATCGTCGACTACATCTTCCGCCGCCTGGCGCTGGACTTCCTGCCCTTCGAGACTCGCTCCGCGCTCGGCATCCACTCCGCCGAGGAGCGCCAGCGGCACCTGGACACCGGCTCCTACGAGCCGGAGGGCGAGGAGATGGACGTCGAGGGGCTGGCGCAGTCCGCGCCCCGGCTGCCGCAGATCCCGTCGCGGCCCTCCGCCGTCGGCCGGCCGACGGAGCCCGCCGAGGCCCCCGCGCCCAAGGAGGCGCACAACTCCACCGAGTTGATGGAGATCCAACTCGGCCTCAACGCCGACGCCCCGCTCTGCTTCTCCTGCGGCACCAAGATGCGCCGCGCCGGCAGCTGCTACCTCTGCGAGGGCTGCGGCTCGACGAGCGGCTGCAGCTGACGCCGCCCGCGCCGGCCGCCACCGCGGCCCGGCCCGCGTGAGGACCGCTCCTCCGCCCCCGACGCACGGGGCGGGGGAGCGGTTTCGCGTGTCAGTACGACTGCAGCTCGACGAGGTTGCCGTCCGGGTCGCGCAGATGCGCGGTGCGCAGGCCGTTGCCCCATTCCGGCCGGTCCCGCGGCGCGCCGACGAGGGTGGCGCCGTGCGCGACCAGGGTCCGGGCGGCCTCGTCCGGGTCGTCCACCCGCATCACCAGCATGCCGGTGTCCTGGCCGGCCGCCTGCTCGGGCAGCGTGTCGGTGCCGAGCGCCTCGGCCAGCGCGGAGCGGGCGAACAGCACCAGGACCGTCCCGTCGTCCAGGTCCCAGTTGGCGTAACCGGCCTGCGGAATGACCTTCACCGGCTCGATACCGACCAACTCGCGCAGCGCGGCGGTCCAGAAGGCCGCCGCTGTCTCGAAGTCGCGTACCAGGAGCCGCGGATAGAGAGCGTCCATGCGCAGTGATCGTACGGAGGCTTCCACCGTCCCCAACGGGGGAATTGACGAGGCGAAGGTCACATCGGGCACGTAACGCGGACTTAGGATGGCGCGGTGCTGGTCAAGTGGATTCGCTGCCGTGTCGTGGACCGGGCGGGCTTCGAGCGCGGACAGCGCGAGTGGTCCGTGCTGCTGGGCGAGCCGGGGTTCCGGGGACAGGGCGGAGGCTGGGGCCGCGGGCGGCCCGACGAGGCCCACGTCTTCTGTTTCTGGGAGAACCGTTCGTACTACGACATGTTCATGGCTGGGCCGCACGACGCGATCGCCGCCGCCCAGACGGGGACCTACGAGCGCGCCGACGTCCGGCTCTTCGAGGAGCGCAAGGAGGTGAAGGTCGGCTTCCGGGCGCAGTTCGCCGACGCCGACCTGCTGCGCGCGGCACACTGCCGGGTGCGTCCGTCGCAGGTCGAGCACTTCACCCTGATGCAGGAGAAGGTGTGGAACCCGGCGATGGCCGGTTCGCCCGGCATGCTGCGCGGCATCTTCGCCGAGGGCGCGGGCAGCGAGTTCCTGGTGCTGTCGATGTGGGACTCGGCGACCGAGCGCGGCAAGTACCGCGCCGCCGCCGTCGGCCGCCTGGAGGAACGCGCCGGCCTCCACGACGACGTGCTGTCCGTGTCGGGCGACGTCGTCGACGTGGTTCCGGGCTGGACGGTCTGAGCCGCGGCGCGATCCGCCCGGGCTGCGCGACGGGCGGATCGCGCCGAAGCTGGAGGTGGCGGGGCCGCACGGTGCGGTCGCCGGCCCGTCCCCGCGGCAGCGGGCCCCGTCCGGTCCGCGCCACAGGGCCGCCTGGCCCCGTGGGGCCGAGCCGGTCCGGGAAGGCCCGGCGCCGCCCGATGTCACATTTCCGGGGCCCCGTCCGGTCCAGTCGGTGCGGCCCGCGACCGGGCCGCACCGCGTGAGGAGAGGCGACAGCGATGGACATGATCCTGGTGACCGGCGGCACGGGCGTACTGGGTGCGCGGGTGGTCCGCCGGCTGCTGGAGGACGGCCGGCCGGTGCGGGTGCTCAGCCGGGCGCCCCGGCGGCCGGACTCCGCCGTACCCGGGAAGGCCGAGTGGGCGGTCGGCGACCTGGTCGCCGGCACCGGCCTCGACGCGGCCCTCGACGGGGTGGGCACGGTGGTGCACTGCGCGAGCGACGCCCGGAGGTGGAAGAACGACCTCGTCGCCGCCCGCCACCTGTTCGACGCCGCCCGCGCGGCGGGCTCGCCCCACACCGTCTACGTCTCCATCGTCGGGATCGACCGGGTCCCCTTCGGCTACTACCAGGCGAAACTGGGGGTCGAACGGCTGCTGGAGGAATCCGGGCTGCCCTGGACGGTGTTGCGGGCCACCCAGTTCCACGACCTCCTCCTCGCGGTCGCCCAGCAACTCGTCCGGCTGCCGGTCGTCCCGGTGCCGGCCGGCGCCGTCTCGCAGCCGGTGGACGTGGGCGACGTCGCCGACCGGGTCGCCGCACTCGCCGTAGGCCCGCCCGCCGGCCACGCGCCGGAGATCGGCGGCCCGAAGGTGTGGACCGTCGCGGACATGGTGCGCGCCGTCCTGCGCGTCTCCGGCCGCCGCCGTCCGGTGGTCGAGGTCCCGCTCCCCGGCAAGCTGCTGTCCGCCGTCCGCCGCGGCGGTCTCACCACCCCCGACCACGCCGACGGCCGCCTGGGCTTCGACGACTTCCTCGCCACCGCCCCGGTCTCCGACCGCACGTACGGCTCGGCCCAACGCACGGGGTGAGACGGGGCCCGGCCGCGACGAGCGCTCAGTTTGGACGGGGGCGGACCACGCGGTGGGCGCGGACCACGCGGTGGGCGCGGCGCCGTCGTCGCGGCCGCGGGGAACGGGGCGGGAACCGGCCGGAACCGGCATCGATCGGTACCGGGCGGACGGCGAGGGCGCGACGGGGCGGGGCGCTGGACGCACGGTGCGAGGCATGGCGGGGCGGGGGCGCCGGATGCACGGTGCGAGGCGTGACGGGGCGGAGGCGGGACGCAGTGGCGGACGGCGCGAGCCCGGCGGAGCGGGGGTGGGACTCAGTGGCGGACGGCGCGAGCCCGGCGGGGCGGGGGTGGGACGCGGCGGCGGACGGCGCGGCGACGGGGCGCAGGCGGGACGCGGTGGCGGACGGCGCGGCAACCGGCCGGCAATGGCACGACCGCGCTCCCGCAAGCCGTCCTTGATCGTGATCGGTGAGGTTGAGCACACAACGATTGACCCGGATGGGAGGCGATGTCAGAGTTTCCGTCGCCATGACCGATGACTGCCTCCCGTCCGACCGGCTCGGCCGAGCGCTCGCCAGCCTGCGCGGACTGTCCGTCGGCGACGCCCTGGGCTCCCAGTTCTTCGTCCCCTCCCACCTCCCCGCCCTGCAGCAGGGCACCCTCCCGCCCGCTCCCTGGAACTGGACCGACGACACCGAGATGGCCTGCTCGGTGCTGGCGGTGCTCGTCACGCACGGCGAAATCGACCAGGACGCGCTCGCCCGCTCCTTCGCCGACCGCCACGACTTCGACCGCGGCTACGGCCCCGCGGTCAACCGCATGCTCCGCCTGATCCGCCAGGAGGGCGGCGACTGGCGCGAGTTGGCCGCCGCGCTCTTCGACGGACAGGGCTCCTGGGGCAACGGGGCCGCCATGCGCGTCGCCCCGCTCGGCGCCTGGTACGCGGACGACCCCGAACAGGCCGTGCGCCAGGCCGAGTTGTCCGCGTCCACCACGCACCGCCACCGCGAGGGGGTCGCCGGGGCGATCGCGGTCGCCGCGGCCGCCGCCCTCGTCGCCGCACCGGGCGGTCCGACCTCCCCCGAGGGCCTGCTCACCGCCGTGATCGATCTCGTGCCGCGCAGCGCCGTGCTGGCCGGCCTGCGCCGCGCCCGCGACCTGCTCGACTACGCGGACGTCTCCACGGTCGCCGCCGTCCTCGGCTGCGGCCGGCGCACCACCGCCCACGACACCGTGCCCTTCACCGTCTGGGCCGCCGCCCGCCACCTCGACGACTTCACCGGCGCCCTGTGGACCACCGCCCGCGCCGGCGGCGACGTCGACACCACGTGCGCCATCGTCGGCGGCATCCTGGCCGCCCGCCCCGGCGGCGCCCCGCCCGCGCCGTGGCTGGACAGCACCGAACCGCTGCCGCACTGGCTGCCCCAGCGGTGACCGCGCCGGCCGCCCCCGGTATCCGTCGGGGTGAACCGGCGTACGCCGGCGTGCGGTTGACCTGCGCGCTCCGCCCGGCTTCACCGGCGCCGCCGGCCGCTCCGCCGCCGCGGCGGGCCCCCTCACAGCGTGGCGATCGACGGGCGTAGGCTGGTGACCGCCATGGCATACGAACCGCCCACCCATACCGTCGAACGCTCGATGCGGGCCACACTCGGCGTCAAGGTCGTCGCGGGAATCGACGAGGTCGGCCGTGGCGCGTGGGCCGGACCGGTCACCGTGTGCGCCGCCGTCACCGGCCTGCGCCGCCCGCCGGAAGGCCTCACCGACTCCAAGCTGCTGACGGTCAAACGCCGTGACGCCATGGTCGGCCGACTCCGCGACTGGGTCAGCGACCACGCCCTCGGCCACGCCTCGCCCGAGGAGATCGACGGCCTCGGCATGACCGCCGCCCTCCGGCTCGCCGCCGGCCGCGCCCTGAACGGTCTGTCCGTACGGCCGGACGCCGTCATCCTCGACGGCAAGCACGACTACCTCGGCGGCCCCTGGCGCGTCCGGACGGTGATCAAGGGCGACCAGTCGTGCGTATCGGTCGCCGCGGCCTCCGTCATCGCCAAGGTCCACCGGGACGCGTACATGGCCGAACTGGGCGCGGACCATTCTCCGTTCCGCTTCGGCGACAACGCGGGGTACCCTTCGCCGGTGCACCGCGCCGCACTGGACGAGTGGGGGCCCACCCCGCACCACCGGATGTCCTGGGCCTACCTCGACAACCTGCCGCGCTGGCGCCACCTCAAGAAGGTCCGTGTCGTCGCCGGCGAACTGGACAGGGAAGACGGAGCCGAGCAGTTGGGTTTCGAATTCTGACCACCCGCCGATGCGTTCACGCGTCGCATTTGATAGACAACTCACCATGCCTCTCATCCCCGAGGAGCCACAGATTCACGAGAGTGTCCCGGGCCCGCTCGCCGCAGCGGGGGGTACCCGTGCCCCGCAGGCAGCCCGACCCGTACCGGTTCCCGGTCCTCGTCCCGGCCCGCGTCCCGCGCCACCGCGCGCGACGCGTACCCATTCCTCTCCCGGCCGACCCGGCCCCGCCCGCACCGCGGCGGCGCCCTCGCCGGCCCCGGCCAAGCCGGCCGACAGCACGGCCGTCCAGGTGCAGTTGGTGCCCGCCACCGACGCCGGCGCGATCGAGGCCGCCGACGACGCGGTCGACATCCTGCTCGACGCCGGCCGCGGCCCCGCCGACATCCTGGTGCTGACCAGTTCCGAGACCCACCCGTGGGCGCAGCACGAGCTGTCCTTCGGCGAGGACTCCTACTGGCGGCAGCAGGACGAGGGCGGCGACGTCTTCTACGCGGCGGTCACCGCCGAGCGCGCCGCCAAGCGCGCCGTGGTGGTGCTCGCGGTGAACGGAGGCTCCGCCGAGGAGGCGGCCGTCGCCCTCGCCGCGGCCAGGACGCGCGCCGGCGAACTGCTGGTCGTCTGCGGTGACCCGGACAGACTCCGCACCCTGGTGTGACCTCCCTGCCCCGCGGGGCGACACGCGTCCTCGCGGCGCGTGCTCGGCCCGCGGTCAGCGAGCCGCTTCGTGGCGCACCGGCTGCGGACCCCGTGTCTGCGCCGGCAGCGACGCGCCGATCGTGGCGTGCCCCGCCCAGGAGCCGGAGTGCGGTGTACGCCCGGACCGCCCGTCGCCGAGCACCCGCCAACCGCCCGCGGTGAGCGTGATGTACGCGCCGCACCGCAGCCCGTGCAGCGTGCAGGCATCGCGCAGTCCCCACATCCAGGCACCGTCCTGCGCGGTCCAGCCAGGCGTGCCGTCCCTGCACACCAGCAGCACGGCGGTCCGCACCGGGACCCGGAGCCGCAGATCGTGCGGGATCACCCGGCGCAGGTGGGACAGGATGGCGTTGCGGCGCTCCCACCCGTCGCCACCGACGGCCGGCTGGTTGAACGACGCGCTCGCCACCAGGTACCCGTGCGGATCGAAGACGGCGATCACGGTCGTGGCGGTCACCGGCCGGTGACGGCTGCCGAGGTCCTTGACGACCTCGCGCGGATTGGTCAGCAACGGGACCGAGGCACCCGCCCATTCGTCGGGGCTCAGCATGCGGCTCAAGGAAGAGGCGGTCTCGGCACGGGTTGACGGAGCGAAGCCGAAAGCCACGGTCCTCCCTTCGGTTGCGCGCCACCTGCTGTTCGGGCAAGGGGGCACACCGGGTTGTGGGCCGGAAGAGCCCGTCGGGGGTCGTGTTCAATTCTTCCTCCCCTGGGGACATGCGGCAATGAGCAGACGCCGCCGTTGGACGAGTTCTCAACTTCCCTTCATGCGACCCCCACCTGCCGGAACGCGTCGCCGGCCGATCGCTCCCGCCGGTGTCCGGCCCGAACCGTCGATCGGTCCACTCCGATTCGAGCGTGGATCGGCTCCGCAACCGTTCGGTGTGCATCGCCCCGCTGACCGATTCGGCCCGGTCCGGTCGCGGAATCCGATCGGTCCGGACCGGATCAGCCCTGCACCGCGAGTACCAGCGGGAGCACCGCCGTGGCGCCCTCGCGCAGCAGCAGCCGGGCCGCCACCGCGAGGGTCCAGCCGGTGTCGGTGAAGTCGTCCACCAGCAGCACCGGCCCGCCGAGCCGTGCCAACTCCGCCGCCAGGTCCGGCGGAACGGTGAGCGTGCCGTGCAGCGCGCGCAGCCGCTGGGCACTGTTGCTGCGCGGTATGCGCTCGTGGGGCAGGTCGTCCCCGCCGTGGCTGACGCGCCCGAGCAACGGCATCCGGCCGATCTCGGAGATCCGGGCGCCCAACGACTCGATCAGCCGGGGCCGGGTGTGCGAGTCGATGGTCACCACGCCCACCGGACGATCCGGTGCGTCGGACCGCCCGCTCGCCCAACCGCCCGGCCCCTTCGCCCAGTCGGCCAGCACCCGCACCACCGCGTCGACCGCCGGCTCGGGGACCGGTCCGTCCGGCGCACCCTCGGCGAACAGCGGGCGTAGCCTGCTTCCCCACCCGATGTCCGAGAGCCTGCCGAGCGCGCGCCCGCTCGACCCCTGCTCACCCGCGGGGATGCGGCCCTTGAGCTCGATGCCGATCGCCGGCATCCCGGTCGGCCACATGCGGCGCGGTTCGACCTCGACTCCGGGGCGGCCCAGCACCGCGCGCGCCGCCTCCAGCGCCTTGCCGGAGACCTCCACGGAGAAGCGGGCGCCGGCGCAGTTGTCGCACCTGCCGCACGGGGCCGCCGCCTCGTCGTCCAACTGGCGGCGCAGGTACTCCAGACGGCACACGGTCGTCGTCGCGTACTCGCGCATCGCCTCCTGCTCGGCGGCCCGCTGGCGTGCGACCCACGCGTACCGGTCGGTGTCGTAGGACCACGGCTGCCCGGTCGAGGTCCAGCCGCCGCGCACCCGGCGTACGGCGCCGTCCACGTCCAGCACCTTGAGCATGATCTCCAGCCGCGACCGGCGCAGCTCGACCCGTGCCTCCAGCGCGGGCAGTGACAGCGGCCGGTCCGACTCGGCGAGGACCGCGAGGGTGCGCCGGACGTGTTCCTCGCCGGGGAAGGCCAGGGAGGCGAAGTACCGCCAGATCGCCTCGTCCTCCTGGCCGGGCAGCAGCAGCACCTCCGCGTGATCCACACCGCGGCCCGCCCGGCCCACCTGCTGGTAGTACGCGATGGGCGAGGACGGTGAACCGAGGTGGACGACGAAACCGAGATCCGGCTTGTCGAAGCCCATCCCCAGCGCCGACGTCGCCACCAGGGCCTTGACGCGGTTCGCCAGCAGATCGGCCTCGGCGCTCCGCCGGTCGGCGTCCTCGGTCCGGCCCGAGTAGGAGGCGACCTGGTAGCCGCGCTGCCGCAGGAAGCCGCTCACCTCCTCGGCCGCCGCGACGGTGAGCGTGTAGATGATCCCCGAACCCGGCAACTCCTCCAGGTGATCGGCGAGCCAGGCCAACCGGTGGGCCGCGTCGGGCAGCCGCAGCACACCCAACGCCAGGCTCTCGCGGTCCAGGCTTCCGCGCAGCACCAGCGCCCCGCCCTCGGACGAGCCCTGCCCACCGGTCCCCAGCTGCTCGGCCACGTCGGCGGTGACCCGGGCGTTCGCCGTCGCCGTGGTCGCCAACACCGGTGTGCCGGGCGGCAGTTCGGCCAGCATGGTGCGCAGCCGCCGGTAGTCGGGCCGGAAGTCGTGGCCCCAGTCGGAGATGCAGTGCGCCTCGTCGACCACCAGCAGGCCGGTGGTCGCGGCCAGCTTCGGCAACACCTCGTCGCGGAAGTCCGGGTTGTTCAACCGCTCGGGGCTCACCAGCAGCACGTCGACCTCGCCGGCCGCCACCTCGGCCTGCACGGTCTCCCATTCGTCCATGTTGGCCGAGTTGATCGTGCGGGCCCGGATGCCGGCCCGGGCGGCCGCCTCGATCTGGTTGCGCATCAGGGCCAGCAGGGGCGAGACGATCACCGTCGGCCCGGAGCCGCGTTCGCGCAGCAGCGCCGTCGCCACGAAGTACACGGCGGACTTGCCCCAGCCGGTCCGCTGCACGACCAACGCCCTGCGCCGGTCGGCGACCAGCGCCTCGATCGCCCGCCACTGGTCCTCGCGCAGCCGTGCCGTGCCGTCCGGATCGCCCACCAGGCGACCGAGGACGGCATCAGCGGCAGTGCGCAGTGATTCGCTCATGACCCCATGCAACCCGATGCCACCGACATCGCGCGAACCAGGGCGCCAGAGCTGTGGATAACTCGTCCCTCGAACCGGTGAGGCACGTTTGTGCAGCTCATCCTATGAATCGTCGGAGTTATCCACAGGGGTGGCGTGATCGAATGAGCCGCGGGATCTTCAGGCCATGACGCGAAACATCGAACCCTCGTCCGCCCATCCGTCCGCTTGCCCGGGCCCCTCCGACCCACTCGACCCGGCCCGCTCCACCGGCCGATCCGGCCGGTCCGGTCCCTCCGACCAGTCCGGTGCCCCCGGCTTCTCCGATCTCGCAGGCAGCGGCGAACCGTCCCGCCCCACCGACCCCTCCGGCCACACCTCCCCCCGCGGGGAGGCGGCTCGGCGACCCGATCCCGTGGGGCCGACGAACAGCGCGCAGGCTCCGGCCGCGCTGCCCGTCCGGGGAGAGCCGTCTCCGCCGTCGGCGTCGCGCTCGCACGCCGCGCCTTCCTCGCCGTCCGTCCGGTCGCACGCCACCCAGGTCACCTTGCGGGGCCCGGCTGACCTGGTCGACGCGCTGCCGTATCTCCTCGGGTTCCACCCGGACGACAGCGTGGTGATGATCGGCCTGCACGGTGCCCGGGGCCGGTTCGGGGTGCGGCTGCGGGTCGGCATCCCGGTGGACGTCGACGAGTGGCCGGCCGCGGCCGGGCAACTCGCCGACCGGGTCGTCAACGGTGCCGGACCACGCCGCCGGCCCGACGGCATCGCGCTCTTCCTCTGCCAGGAGCCGCGTGTCGGCGAGAAGCCGCACCAGGCGATGGAACGGCTTCGACCCCTCGCCCAGCAGCTGCGCGTCGCCTGCGGAGCCCTCGACGTGCCGGTGATCGAGGCGGTGTGCCTGTCCGGTGGCCTCTGGTGGTCCTACACCTGCCCCACGCCGCTCTGCTGCCCCGCCGAAGGCACTCCGCTCAACCGCGAGAAGACCTCCGTGATGGCCGCTGCCTCCGCCTTCGCGGGCATCCAGGTGCGCGGATCGCTGCGCGAGATGGAGACCCGCCTCATGCCGCCGGCCTCCCCGCGCACGGCTTCACGGCAGCGCGCCCTCGACGACGCGTGCGCGGAACTGCTGCCGCGCATGCTGGCCGACGGCGACAGCGAAACGGTGCGGGAGGAGACGCTGGCCCTGTCCGGGGCGGCTCTCGAACGCTTCCGGGCCGCCGAGCCGCCCTGCGACGGTCCCGAGGGCGACATCCACGACGACGGTCTGCTCGGCGACGACGAAGCCGCGACGATCATCCTCGGCCTCCAGGACCGCGAGACCAGGGACCGCGCCGCGGAATGGATGGAGGGGGAGGAGGCCGCTGCCGCCCTACGCCTCTGGCGCGCGCTGGCCCGCCGCTGCGTCGGCCCCTACGCCGCCCACTCGGCCGCTCCGCTCACGCTGGCGGGCTGGGTCTCCTGGTCCACCGGGGACGAGCCGTCCGCCCGGGTCGCCTTCGGCTGCGCCCTGGACGCCGACCCCGACTACACGTTCGCCAACCTCCTCAACCAGGCGTGCAACCACGGGCTCGACCCCGAGCCGCTCCGCCAGTGCCTGCGCCACGAACGCGGCAAGCGCCTCGTCCGCGTCGCCGGAGCGGGTCGCGCCCCCGGCAGCCGACACCGGGCCCAAGGGGCGTCCGGACCAGCGGAGTTCACCGTCGGCAGCCGGGACACGCCCCGCAGTCCGCACCCGGATCCGGCCCCGCCGGCACACCCGGACCGGGGGAGACGGCCCGCGATGCTGATCCCGAACCGGCCAAGTGCTCCACGTCCCGCACGCCGAGCCCCGGAAAGCCGTCCCGGCCGCGGCGAGGCCGTGCCCACCCGCGGCCTTCGGCAGGGACACGCGCCCGAGCGCAAGGCATCGCGAGCCCGACCGACCCTCGCCCGGCACCGCTCAGGCGGCGCCGCGCGCCAGCCGGATCAACCGGTCGAGCACCCTCCCGTCGCTGACCCGCAGTCCGTCGTGCTCGAACTCGTCCGTGACCCAGGTACGCAGCCCGCGCACCGCCTGCGCCGTGCGGAGCGAGTCGGCGGTGTCGACGTACATGTCGTCGTGGTAGACGGCCGCCGCGACGGGCACCTCGTTGCGCGCCAACTGGGCCGCGTCGTAGAGATCGGGCCAGTCGGTCCGCTCCGCCAGCGCCTGCGCCACCTCACGCAGCGGTTGAAGCGCGGGATCGGTCTCGAACATCCACGGGTAGATCATCTCCCCGGTGAAGAGCACCGGAGAGCCCTGCGTGAGGGCGAGATCGACGTCGAACTGCGGGAACCGCGCCCGGACGGCCTGCGCCGCCCAGCCGGTGCCCTCACCGGTCACCGACCGCTGGCCGTAGATCGATTCGTGGAGCACCGCGTAGAGCGGATTGCCGGCGAAGGACAACTGGCCCTGCACCCCGGCGAGGAACGCGTCGGACAGCACTGGCGTGCCGGAACGGGAGAGGTCGCCGGCGTCCGGTCCCTCGCCCCTGCCATGACCGGTGCCCGGGTTCCCCGCCGGGTCCGGCGCCGGGTCCGGATCCGCGGCCGTTCCCCGGCCGCCGGGCACGAACGCGTCCTCCAACAGGTAGTGCAGCGCGTGCGATCCGTCGCCGCGACCGAGCATCATTCCCAGCGCCTGGAACGCCTCGGCGGTGAGCAACCCGCCGTCGGGAAGACGCACCTGGTACTCGCGCAGGTGGGCGGCGACGGCCCGGACGGTGTTCACGTCCTGCGGATAGCGCTCGAAGTGGCGGGCGTTCTTGCGCTCGACCCGCGGGTAAGCGGAGCGGTAGACGTCGCCGGCGGAGACGTCCAATCCGGCGAGCCCGCCCGTGATGAACACCTCGCGCAGCCCCCGCGGTGCGAACGACAGGTAGGTGAGCGCGCAGAAGCCCCCGAAGCTCTGGCCGAGCAGCGACCACTGACCACCCTCGCCGAGCAGGCCGCGCCGGATCAGTTCGCAGTCGGCGACGATGGAGTCCGCCCTGAAGTGGCTCAGGTAGGCGGCCTGTTCGGCGCTGTCGCCCCGGCTCCGGCAGCGTCTGGCGGTTGGCGGGCGTGGAGCGTCCGGTGCCGCGCTGGTCCAGCAGCAGGACGCGGTAGTCGTCCAGCGCGCGGGCCAGCCAGCTCTCGCGCCCCACCGGCCGGGGCGAGCGGCCTCCCGGCCCACCCTGCAGATACAGCAGCCAGGGCAGCTGCTCGAGCTCACGGCCCGCCGCGACGATTTCGCGTGCGTAGACCTCGATGCGCTCGCCGTCCGGCCGCGCGTGGTCCAGCGGCACGCTGAACGTGTGGTCGGTCAGGACGGTGCCGGGGTGGCGCAGGACAGCCATCGAACTCCTTCGGTGCGGTCGGATCCCGACCTCGGTCGGGCCGCGACGTGCTGCGCGGCGGGGCGGCCGAAAACGGGTGCGGAACCGCACGGTAGTGGTTGCCCGAGCGGGCGTTCCGGGGATCCACTCCGGGAGGGACGGACCGCGTCACGCGGCGTCGCGGCAGCCATGCCTGCCTCGCTACCCCTCGCACCGCGGGGTACGCCGAGGCCGACGACCGGCGGATCCGCGCGACCGCTGGCGCACATGTGGGCCGCCGGCACCGCCGGGCTCCGGCCGCAGCGCCGTGCGAGCGCGCCGCCGCTCCTGCCTCGCGCCGCACCGGAAGCCCGCCGGCTGAATCCACCCCGGTCGGCGGGGGATCGGCCGGGCGCCGAGGAGGGAGAAACGCTCGCGCGGAAGGCGGAAGGGTCCGTTTTATCGTCAGGCAGACGACTAAGATCACGAACATGTCGCCCTACGACCCGACGTCCTACCCGCCCTTCGCAGTCACCGTGGACCTGGTCGTGCTCACCGTGCGTCGCCATGCCCTGTGCGCGCTCGCGGTGCGCCGTGGAGAGCCACCGCACGAGGACCGGTGGGCGCTGCCCGGCGGATTCGTGCGCCCCGACGAGAACCTCGCGCAGGCGGCGGCCCGGGAGCTGGCGGAGGAGACCGGCCTGCGCGCCCAGCAGAACGCCGGGGCGTCGCCGGCCGGCAGCCCCGGCCCCTACGGCGGCACCAGCGGGGCACACCTGGAACAACTCGCCACCTACGGCGACCCGGACCGGGACCCGCGGATGCGCGTGGTCAGCGTCGCCCATCTCGTCCTCGCCCCCGACCTGCCCTCACCGCGTCCGGGCGGCGACGCGCGGGGAGCGCGGTGGGCGCCGGTCGAGGACCTGCTGCGCTCCGCTCCCGCCGAACCGCTGGCCTTCGACCACACCCGGATCCTGGCGGACGGCGTGGAGCGGGCCAGGTCCAAGATCGAGTACTCCTCGCTGGCAACGGCCTTCTGCCCGGCGGAGTTCACCGTCGGCGAGCTGCGCCGGGTCTACGAAGCGGTCTGGGGTGTCGCGCTGGACCCGCGCAACTTCCACCGGAAGGTCACCGGCACCCCCGGTTTCCTCGTGCCGGCCGGCGGGACCACCACCCGGCAAGGCGGCCGTCCCGCCCAGTTGTTCCGCGCGGGCGGCGCCACACTGCTCAACCCGCCCATGCTGCGCCCCGAGGCCTGAGGCCCGGCGCGGCCGATGCCGACGCGGTGAGCCAACTCGACCGATCCGCAGCCGCGTTGACGGTCCCGCATTCTCAGCAGGCTTGTATGTCAAGGTTGTTGACATATCACGTGGAACGGTTCGTGAGCGCCAGGTGTCCGTAACCCCCCGGGGATCGCACGTTTCCTTACGATAAAGCGTCAATTGTGCAGTGGGGGGCGATCACCCTTTCGTGTGCTTTTCTGCAAAGCCCTCAAGGTGGTCGACGGCATCGCCGACAAATGATGCGTGAGTACCCTTGCGCACACCATGATGACCGCGGCCCGCTCTGCCGACACCGGTATGGCCGGCCCCGGCGAACTCGACCGTTATCCCTACGCGGACGCTCCGGCCGGCGATCGCGCAACGCCCAACTGGGATGGCGTGGAGGTGGAGATGGGCCGAGTCGGCCGCCGTACCGGTGGCAGCCGAGGCCGCGGCCTGCACGGTCAACTCGTCCAGCAGCTCGGCCAGATGATCGTCTCGGGCGATCTCGGCGCCGACCGTCCGCTCGTCCCCGAGGAGATCGGCCAGCGTTTCGAGGTCTCCCGCACCGTCGTACGCGAATCGCTGCGGGTGCTGGAGGCCAAGGGGCTGGTCAGCGCCCGTCCCAACGTCGGCACCCGGGTCCGCCCGGTCAGCGACTGGAATCTGCTCGACCCCGACATCATCGAGTGGCGGGCGTTCGGGCCGCAGCGCGACGACCAGCGCCGTGAGCTGTGCGAACTGCGCTGGACCATCGAGCCGCTGGCCGCCAGGCTCGCCGCCGGCCACGGCCGTGAGGACATCCAGCAGCGGCTGGTCGACATGGCGGAGATCATGGGCCATGCCGTGGCCCAGGGTGACACGCTGACGTTCTCCCGGGCGGACGCGGAGTTCCACGCCCTGATGCTCCAGGTCACCGGCAACCGGATGCTGGAGCACCTGTCGGGCATCGTCTCCTCCGCGCTGCACGTCTCCGGCGGACCGAGCACCGGATGCGACCGCCCCACCGAGACGGCCGCCGCCCTGCACACGTCGATCGTCGAGGCCCTGGCGTCCGGCGACGGCGCGGCCGCCGAGAGCGCGATGCGGCAGCTGCTGACCGTCCACCCGGAGGTCGAGCGCGTCGTTCCCGCCCCCCGCGAGCACTGAGGAGCCGCGGACACCCGGTCGGCCGGGCCCGGCGCCGCCGACGTCCGCCCGCCCCGTCCCGCGCCCCGGTTCACCCCGATCACCGATGTCCCTGCGCCGCCGGGCCCGCTCCTCAAGGGCCCGGCGGCGACCCATGTGCGGCGCCGCTCGGGTGGATGTGCCGACCGCCAAGGGCGTGAGCTGCCGGGAGTCTTCGCGTGATGGGTGGGCCTCCCACTGGTTTAGGCTGAAATATGGTGTGACGCGGGCCACGTAAGTACCGCGTAACACTCTCAGGGGTGGCGCGATGACCTAAGAGGTGGTGCCGCGAAAGGAATACGGATGACAGCTCCGTCGCCGTGTTGCTGAACGGCTCCGCCCGCTACCGCCGGGCCATCCCCACCGGCGGCCGACGGCCCTGCCGAACGCAGACGCGGTCGGAAGTCGTTCCCATCGTTCCGAGAGGTTGTTCGTGTCGGCCAGCACATCCCGTACGCTCCCGCCGGAGATCACCGAGTCCGAGTCTCTGATGGCGCTCATCGAGCGGGGTAAGGCACAGGGCCAGATCGCAGGCGACGACGTGCGTCGGGCCTTCGAGGCGGACCAGATTCCGGCAACCCAGTGGAAGAACGTTCTCCGCAGCCTCAACCAGGTCCTCGACGAAGAGGGCGTGACGCTGATGGTCAGCGCGGCGGAGGCGCCCAAGCGCACCCGCAAGAGCGTCGCCGCCAAGAGCCCGGCCAAGCGCACCGCCGTCGCCACCAAGACCGTCGCGCCCAAGACCGTCACCACGACCACCGCTGTCAAGAAGACAGCGGCTGCCAAGACCGCCACCGCTCCCGCGGCAACAGCGGAGGTCGCCATCGAAACTGACAGCGCCGAACAGCTCGCCGCCCCCGCCAAGGCGCCGGCGAAGAAGACCGCCGCCAAGAAGACGGCGGCCAAGAAGACCGCGGTCAAGAAGACGGCGGCCAAGAAGACCACCGCGTCCAAGAAGTCCGACGAGGAGCTCGTCGACGGCGAGGAAGCGACGGACGAGGCGCCGGCGTCGGGCAAGCCCGGCGAGGGCGGCGGTCCCGACCAGCCCGAGTCCGAGGGCTTCGTGCTCTCCGACGACGACGAGGACGACGCCCCTGCCCAGCAGGTCGCCGCGGCCGGTGCGACGGCGGACCCGGTCAAGGACTACCTCAAGCAGATCGGCAAGGTCCCGCTGCTCAACGCCGAGCAGGAGGTCGAACTCGCCAAGCGCATCGAGGCGGGCCTGTTCGCCGAGGACAAGCTCTCGGCCGCCGACAAGCTCGCCCCGAAGCTCCAGCGCGAGCTGGAGATCATCGCCGAGGACGGCCGCCGGGCCAAGAACCACCTCCTGGAGGCCAACCTCCGCCTGGTGGTCTCGCTGGCCAAGCGCTACACCGGCCGCGGCATGCTCTTCCTGGACCTGATCCAGGAGGGCAACCTGGGCCTGATCCGCGCGGTCGAGAAGTTCGACTACACCAAGGGCTACAAGTTCTCCACGTACGCCACCTGGTGGATCCGGCAGGCGATCACCCGGGCCATGGCCGACCAGGCCCGTACGATCCGCATCCCGGTACACATGGTCGAGGTCATCAACAAGCTCGCCCGTGTCCAGCGCCAGATGCTCCAGGACCTGGGCCGCGAGCCCACCCCGGAGGAGCTGGCCAAGGAACTCGACATGACCCCGGAGAAGGTCATCGAGGTCCAGAAGTACGGCCGCGAGCCGATCTCGCTGCACACCCCGCTGGGCGAGGACGGCGACAGCGAGTTCGGCGACCTGATCGAGGACTCCGAGGCGGTCGTCCCCGCCGACGCGGTCAGCTTCACCCTGTTGCAGGAGCAGTTGCACTCGGTGCTCGACACCCTTTCCGAGCGTGAGGCCGGCGTCGTCTCGATGCGCTTCGGCCTGACCGACGGCCAGCCCAAGACGCTGGACGAGATCGGCAAGGTCTACGGGGTCACCCGCGAGCGGATCCGGCAGATCGAGTCGAAGACCATGTCGAAGCTGCGCCACCCGTCGCGCTCCCAGGTCCTGCGCGACTACCTGGACTGACGGCCGCGCACACTCGCACCCACCGGGCCCGGAACCTCCGACGGAGGCGCCGGGCCCGGTGGCTTTTTCCGGATGCGACCGGGCTCCGGGTGAATCACGCTGAGTGTTCCACCCGCTCCGGAAGGTCAGGAGAACGCATGCGCACCAGACCAAGCCGCCGGACGACCGCCGCACTGCTCGGCGGGCTGGCCCTGCTCGCCCTGGCGGCGCCCGTTGCCTCGCCCGCCGCACCTGCCGCGCCCGCCGCCGCGCGCACGACACGCCCGAGCGGTGGTTCGGACGAGGGCGTGGTCGGGGGCAGCCCCACCCGGGCCGCCGCGCACCCCTTCGTGGTGGCGCTGGCCAGCAAGGAACGCTTCGGCGCGGAGCGGTCCGGCCAGTTCTGCGGCGGCGCGGTGGTCTCGTCGAGCGTGGTGATCACCGCGGCACACTGCTTCGGCCGGGACGTCCTGGGCGGCAGCTGGCGTGAACTGGACGATCTGCGCGTCGTGTTCGGCCGCACCGACCTGCGCACCACCGCCGGCCAGGAGGTGACGATCAAGAACGTCTGGGTGAATCCGGCGTACGACCCGCGCACCAACGCCAACGACGTCGCCGTCATCCAACTGGCCCACGCCCTGCCGGGCCGCCCCGCGATCCCGATGGCCCAACCGGGTGACACCGCCGCGGCCCGGGTGGGCGGCCGGGCGGTCGTCTACGGCTGGGGCGACACCACCGGTCAGGGCTCGTACGCCTCGAAGCTGCGGTCAGCGCCGGTGACCGTGCTGCCGAACGAACGCTGCGCGCGCGCCTACCCGGGCAGCGCCGCGGGGACGTACCTGCCGGCGTCGATGCTCTGCGCCGGGGCGAACGGCGGCGGGCACGACGCCTGCCAGGGTGACAGCGGCGGGCCGCTCGTGGCCGGTGGCCGGCTCATCGGACTGGTGTCCTGGGGCACCGGATGCGGCGAGGCGAGCCACCCGGGCGTGTACACCAGGGTCTCGGCGGTGGCCCAGGCCGTTGGACACTTTCTGTAGTCACCGGGGCAGTCCGCCGGCGAGCCTTGTTCGCGTCGGGCGAACGGCTCCGGGAGGGGTTTGAAATGCTACGGCGAGTGAACGGCCGGTGACGAAAAGGACGAAGCGGCCATCCCCGGTGGGGATGGCCGCTTCGTGTCCGGCCTCTTACTGGTCCGAGCTCGTCGTACGCGAAGGGGGTGTCAGTCCTCGACCACGGCCGCAGGAGCGGCGTGGAGTCGACCGGTCTCGTCCTGTATTTCCGCGGCGATCTTCTTCAGTTCCGGTTCGAACTTGCGTCCGTGGTGAGCGCAGAAGAGAAGCTCGCCACCGCTGATGAGAACAACGCGCAGGTAGGCCTGGGCGCCACAGCGGTCGCAGCGGTCAGCGGCGGTCAGCGGGCTTGCGGGGGTCAGAACAGTAGTCACGTCGCCTCTTCTCTAGCTCGACGAGCTGTCGTACCAGGGTCAACATCCAACCAGGCCGAAAACGTTCCCGCTCGGGGCTTTTCCTCGAAAGTCGAACCCTGAGGCGGCCGGATGTCACCGGTTGGCGGCGAATGAGCCTTGATGTGCTAGTTGTGTAGTCACTTGGTTACTTTGTCGGATTCGCCCTCCGGCCGGATTGCCGGTTGTTGCAGAGGACGTGCCCGGAGCCTAAATGGTTCATGCATCTTTGGGAACGTGATGTGCCTATCACTCGATGGGGGCATCGAACGTACGATCGATATGGCGCTAGCATTGGGTGACGAAGCCGGGTCGCGGCTCAGCGGTCCCCTCAGGCATCGGTACCCTCTCTTCGGCGAACGACCCTCTGCCTGCCCAGCCCGACACGTGTCAACCCTGGAACCGGTTGCAAGAATTGCGAGGAGCTGCCCGCGTGACCGCCGACACATCAGCGCCGTCCACCGCCTTGTTGAGCGGCGCGGACCGCGACGGCTCGAACTACACCGCGCGGCACCTTCTCGTCCTCGAAGGTCTCGAGGCGGTCCGCAAGCGTCCCGGTATGTACATCGGATCGACCGACAGCCGCGGTCTGATGCACTGTCTCTGGGAGATCATCGACAACTCCGTCGACGAGGCCCTCGGCGGCTACTGCGACCACATCGACGTCCTGCTCCACGACGACGGTTCGGTCGAGGTCCGGGACAACGGCCGCGGCATCCCGGTCGACGTGGAGCCCAAGACCGGACTGTCCGGCGTCGAGGTCGTGATGACGAAGCTTCACGCCGGCGGCAAGTTCGGCGGCGGCTCCTACGCGGCATCCGGCGGCCTGCACGGCGTCGGCGCCTCCGTCGTCAACGCGCTGTCCGCCCGGCTGGACGTCGAGGTGGACCGCGGCGGCCACACACACGCCATCAGTTTCCGCCGTGGCGTGCCCGGGATCTTCACCGAGTCGGGGCCCGACTCCCCGTTCGATCCGACGAGCGGTCTGCTGAAGGCCAAGAAGGTCCCCAAGACCCGGACCGGCACCCGTGTTCGCTACTGGTCGGACCGTCAGATCTTCCTCAAGGACGCCAAGCTCTCCCTGGAGACGCTCTACCAGCGGGCCCGTCAGACCGCGTTCCTGGTTCCCGGCCTGACCATCGTGGTGCGCGACGAGCGCGAGGGAGGCGAGCAGGGGCCCACCGAGGAGCGGTTCCACTACGACGGCGGCATCGGCGAGTTCTGCGAGTACCTCGCTCCCGACAAGCCGATCTGCGACGTGCTGCGGCTGCGGGGCGAGGGCACCTTCAAGGAGACCGTCCCGGTCCTGGACGAACGCGGCCACATGACGCCGACCGAGGTCACCCGCGACCTCGACGTGGACATCGCGCTGCGCTGGGGCGCCGGCTACGACACCACGATGCGCTCGTTCGTGAACATCATCGCCACCCCCAAGGGCGGCACCCACGTGGCCGGTTTCGAGCGGTCCATCGCCCGGACCGTCAACGAGGTGCTGCGCTCCGCCAAGCTGCTGCGGGTGGCCGAGGACGACGTCACCAAGGACGACGCGATGGAGGGCATGACCGCCGTCGTGACCGTCCGGCTCGCCGAGCCGCAGTTCGAGGGCCAGACCAAGGAGGTCCTCGGCACCTCCGCGGCCTCCCGCATCGTGGCCAATGTGGTGGCCAAGGAGCTCAAGGCGTTCCTCACCTCCACCAAGCGCGACGACAAGCAGCAGTCCCGCACGGTGCTGGAGAAGGTCGTCGCCGCGGCCCGCACCCGCATCGCCGCCCGGCAGCACAAGGAGGCCCAGCGCAGGAAGACAGCGCTGGAGTCGTCCTCGCTGCCGGCCAAGCTCGCCGACTGCCGCAGCGACGACGTCGACCGCACCGAACTGTTCATCGTGGAGGGCGACTCCGCGCTCGGCACGGCCAAGGTCGCGCGCACCTCGGAGTTCCAGGCGCTGCTGCCGATCCGCGGCAAGATCCTCAACGTGCAGAAGTCCTCCGTCTCGGACATGCTCAAGAACGTCGAATGCGGTGCGATCATCCAGGTCATAGGGGCCGGATCCGGCCGCACCTTCGACATCGACCAGGCCCGGTACGGCAAGGTGATCTTCCTCGCCGACGCCGACGTGGACGGCGCCCACATCCGCTGCCTCCTGCTCACCCTCTTCCAGCGCTACATGCGGCCGATGGTCGAGGAGGGCCGGGTCTTCTCCGCGGTGCCGCCCCTGCACCGCATCGAGTTGTCCAACCCCAAGAAGGGGCAGGACAAGTACATCTACACCTATTCGGACAACGAGTTGCGGCAGACGCTGCTCGACCTGCAGCGCCGCAACGTGCGCTACAAGGAGTCCATCCAGCGCTACAAGGGCCTGGGCGAGATGGACGCCGACCAGCTCGCGGAGACCACCATGGACCCGCGCCACCGCACGCTGCGCCGGATCAACATCAGCGACCTGGAAGCCGCCGAGCGCGCCTTCGACCTGCTGATGGGCAACGAGGTCGCACCCCGCAAGGAGTTCATCACCAACTCCGCCTCCACCCTGGACCGGGCGCGGCTCGACGTCTGACCCGACGCCCCCGGCACCGCTCGACCGAGCCCTTCTCCACCCGTGGGTGGAGAAGGGCTCCGTGGTATCTCCACCCGTTTCCGCCGCGTGTCCACCCTGGCTCCGATCCCCGGCTGCGCCCGCTTCCGTAGCGTCGAGGACATCGAAGTCGATTGGCTCTGGCCGCAGTTCGGAGGCGTTCCCCATGTCCGGTTTCCCGTCCGGTTCCACCGCCGGTCTCACCGACGCGCTGGTCGGTGTCGCGATCGTGGGGCTGGTGCTCTTCCGCCAGCTCAGGCCGCGCAGGGTCGCGGAGGGGCGGAGCTGGTGGCTGCTGCCGGCGATCCTGGTCTTCCTGTCGACCAGGTCCGGCGGGCTGACCGACCCGCACCACGAGACGGCGTCCGTGCTGCTGCTCGCCGCCGAGATGGCGATCGGTGTCGCCATGGGCACCGTGTGGGCCTTCACCACCCGAATATGGCGCGACGAGTCCGGCACCGCCTGGGTGAAGGGCACCAAGGCGACCGCGGCGGCCTGGATCGGCGGCATCGCGCTGCGCATCGGTCTGGCGGCGGTCGGGGAGACGATGGGGGTGCATCAGGGAAGCGGGACCATCATGCTGGCGTTGGCGGCCACCCTGCTGATCCGCACCGGCGTGGTCGTCTGGCGGGCCGGCAACCTGGAGACCACCCCGCTGCGGGTGAACGTCGCGCGCTGATCCCGGCCCGCGCTGAGAGGGAGATCACGTGGATCCGAGCTTCTGGACGCGCTGGCCGTCCCGGGAGGCGTTGTCCCGGACGCACCGGCCGCCTGCCCACCGGATGATGGGTTTCGCGGTCCGGCTGCTGGTCATGGGCGCCCTGCTGGCCGGCGCGATGGCCCAGCGGGGTCCGCACGGGGCGAGCCCCTGGCTGTTGGTCGCCGGCTTGCTGGTCGGCGCGCTCCTCGTGGTGGGGCTGCACCGCTTCACCCTGCAACACCGGCTCGCCCCGTCGGTCGCGCTGCTGGCGGTGCTGATCGCGGGCGCCTTCGCGGCCAGGGCGGCGCACATGGAGTTCGCGTCCACCGTGCTGTGGTGCGGCTCCGCGGTGATCGGGATGGAACGGCTGCCGCTCGGAGTGGCCGTTCCGTTCACCGGGGTCGCCCTCGGCGCCTACGCGCTGCTCACGCCCAGCGACAACGGGCTCACCACGGCGCTGACCACGATCGGACTCGGCCTGATCGGCTACGTGCTGCGGCTGGACGCGGAGAGCCGCGGCAACACCCAGCGGATGCTGGCCCAGGAGCGGGCGGCTCGGAAGGCGGAGGCGGAGTCGGCCGCGCTGCGCGAGCGGGGCCGGATAGCCCGGGAGATCCACGACGTGCTCGCCCACAGCCTCTCGGCGCAGATGGTGCACCTGGAGGCGGCCCGGCTGCTGATCGAGCGCGGCGGAGAGCAGGAGCAGGTCCTGGAGCGGGTGGTCGCCGCCCGCAGGATGGCCCGGCAGGGACTGGCCGAGACGCGGCAGGCGCTGTCCGCGCTGCGCGGGGAGATGACGGCGGCCGAGGAGTTCCTGCGGGAGCTGGTCGATTCGGAGGGAGCGCTGCTGCGGGTCGGCGGCGAGGTGCGGCACCTGCCGGCCGAGGCCGGGCTGGCCGTGCGGCGGGTGGCCCAGGAGGCCATGACGAACGCGCGCAAGCACGCTCCGGGGGCGAAGGTCGCCGTCCGGTTCGACTACCTCCCGGGGGAGGTGGAGTTGGAGGTCCGCGACTTCGGCGCAAGCCCTGTGGACAACGCGGCTGGGGGTCCTGTGGACAACGGACTGGGCAGGTCCGGTTCGGGCTACGGTCTGCTCGGGATGCGTGAACGCGCGGAGTTGCTGGGCGGCACGCTGGAAGCCGGAGCGGTCGAGGAGGGGTTCGTGGTGCGTCTACGGGTGCCGGCGTGACAGCCGGGCGAGCGGTGCGGGTGGTGGTCGCCGACGACCAGACGGTGGTGCGCGAGGGGATCGCGATGCTGCTGGGGCTGCTGCCGGGCCTTGAGGTGGTGGGCGCCGCGGCGGACGGCGAGGAGGCGGTGCGGCTGGTGGCGGAGAAGGCGCCCGACGTGGTGCTGATGGATCTGCGGATGCCCCGGTGCGACGGGGTGGAGGCGACCCGCAGGATCCGCCGGGACCATCCGGACACCCAGGTGGTGGTGCTCACCACGTTCGCGGACGACAACTCGCTCTTTCCCGCGCTGCGGGCCGGAGCGCGCGGATACCTGACGAAGGACGCCGGGAGCGAGCAGATCCTCAAGGCGATCGAGGACGTGATAGCGGGCGACGCGGGGCTGTCACCGTGGGTCCAGCGCCGGCTGCTGGAGCGGTTGTCGGAGTCGCCGCAGCCGGGCGCCGGTCCTGGCCCGGGCCAGGACCCCGCCGACGTCCGGCCCACCGCCCCGACGCCCGCCGCTCCCACACCGGCCCGCACACCCGGACCGGACGCGCAGCCGGACGCGGGCGCGGACGGCGGGAAGGAGCGGGGAGCCGGGGAGCGGGCGGGCGGCGCGGCGGAGCTGCCCGACGGGCTCACGGCGCGCGAGGCGCAGGTGCTGGCGCTGGTGGCCGACGGGATGTCGAACGCCGAGATCGCGGCCAAGCTCTACGTGAGTCCGGCCACCGTGAAGACGCACATCAACAACCTGTTCGCGAAGACCGGGGTGCGCGATCGGGCGCAGGCGGTGCGGTACGCGTACCGGTACGGCATCGGGTTGCCGAACGGCTCGTGAGATGACGGGGTGTTCGCATTCCATCACCTGATGGAGTGAACGTTGCGGGATTGTCGGCGAGCGGCCCGTCCCGATCTGTCCATTCTTGGGCGCACGGCCAATCGGCCCGTAGCTCAAGGAGACTCATCGTGGAAGAACACGACGGCGGCCGGCCGGGGCGGCTCGGAGTGCGGGATCCGTGGGCCGGCGCCCTGGCCGTCGGCCCCTGGGAGCAGCCGCCGCCCGAGCCGGGGCCGCCGGCGCGGTCGTCCGCCGCGGCGGTGGCGGACGCCGGTGCGGCGGAGCGGGCGGCGGTGTACCGGGAGGTGCAGGAGGGGGAGGCGTTCCAGGCGGTGCGGCGGCGCTACCGGAGGTTCGCGTTCCCGGCGTCGGTGGGGTTCTTCGTCTGGTACCTCGCCTACGTGGTGGCCGCGACCACGGCTCCGGGGCTGATGGCGAGGCCGGTCGTCGGCCCGGTGAACGTGGCGATGGTGGCGGGGCTGGCGCAGTTCGTCACCACGTTCGCGCTGACCGGGGCGTACGCGTGGCACGCGCGGCGATACCGGGACCGGGCGGCGCTGGACCTGCGGTGGGACACCCAGGAGCGGACGCGGTGACCGGCCTGGCGGGCGGTGCGGCGGTGCCGGCGGCGGCTGCGGCGGCGACGCACCATCAGTGGCTGGCGCTGAGCCTGTTCACGGCGTTCGTGACGGTGACGTTGGCGATCACGGTGTGGGCCGGGCGCGGGCGGAGTTCGTCGGAGGAGTTCTTCTCCGGCGGGCGGCTGTTCTCGCCGATGGAGAACGGGTTCGCCATCAGCGGGGACTACCTGTCGGCGGGGTCGTTCCTCGGGGTGTCCGGGCTGATCGCGCTGTACGGGTACGACGGGATCCTGTATCTGGTCGGGTTCCTGGTGGCGTGGCTGGGCGTGTTGATGCTGGTGGCCGAACTGGTGCGCAACTGCGGGCGGTTCACGTTGGCGGACGTGCTGTCGGCGCGGATGCGGGAGCGGCCGGTGCGGATCGCGGCGGGCACCTCGTCGATAGTGGTGGCGGTCTTGTACCTGGTGGCGCAGATGGTCGGCGCGGGGAGCCTGGTGTCGCTGGTCATCGGGGACCGGGGCGCGCACGCCAGGACGTGGATAGTCGTCGTGGTCGGTGCGCTGATGGTGGTGTACGTGGCGTTCGGCGGGATGCGGGCCACCACGTGGATCCAGATCGTGAAGGCGGTGCTGCTGCTGGGCGGGACGGCGGCGTTGACGGCGATGGTGCTGCTGCGCTTCCACGGGGACCCGGGGGAGTTGCTGCGGTCGGCGGCGCGGGGCAGCGGGCACGGATCGGCGTACCTGCGGCCGGGGTTGAAGTACGGCGGGTCGTGGACCGCGCGGTTGGACTTCGTGAGCCTGGGGCTGGCGCTGGTGCTGGGCACGGCGGGGCTGCCGCACATCCTGTCGCGGTTCTACACGGTGCCGACGGCCAGGGCGGCGCGGCGGTCGGCGGTGTGGGCGGTCGGGCTGATCGGGGTGTTCTACCTGATGACGATGGTGCTCGGGCTGGGCGCGGCGGCGCTGGTCGGGTCGGGCGCGGTCCGGGCGTCGAACCCGGCGGGCAACACCGCGGTGCCGCTGCTGGCGCTGGACCTGGGCGGAGGGGCGCGATCGACCGGCGGCACGGTGCTGTTCGCGGTGGTGGGCGCGATCGCGTTCGGCACGATCCTGGCGGTGGTCGCCGGGCTGACGCTGGCATCCTCGGCCGCGGTGGCGCACGACCTGTGGGGCAACGTGACCGGGCGGCGGCGCGGTTCGGGGCGGCGCGGGGAGCGCGCGGAGGTGCGGGTGGCCAGGGCCGCGGCGGTGGGGATCGGCGCGGTCGCCATCGTGTTGACGCTGTACGCGCAGGAGTTGAACACGGCGGTGGTGGTCGGGGTGGCCTTCGCGGTGGCCGCTTCGGCGAACGTGCCGTCGTTGGTGTTCACCTTGTTCTGGCGGCGGTTCACCACGCGGGGCGCGGTGTGGTCGATCTACGGCGGGCTGGTGCCGTCGGTGGTGCTGGTGGTCTTCTCGCCGGTGGTGTCGGGTGGTCCGGGGGCGATCTTCCCCGGGATGGACTTCCACTGGTTCCCGTTGCAGAACCCGGGGATCGTCTCGGTGCCGCTCGGGTTCGCCGCCGGGTGGCTGGGTACGGTGCTCTCGCGCGAGCCGGCGGACGCGGCCCGGCACGCCGAGATGGAGGTGCGCTCGCTCACCGGCGCCGGAGCGGTCTGAACCCGCGGGCGTCCGGCCGTTCGGCACCGCGCGGCCGGGCCCGCGTCAGCCGGGCCCGCGTCAACGCGGCGGCGCCGGCCTCACCCCAGCGGGTGGACCGAGACCACCCGCATCGCGGTCGGCGTGCCGAGGTCGGCCCCGCAGCTCTCCGGCCGGGGCGGTTCGGCCGCGGTCGGCTCGACCCCGACCGCCCAGGCCCGCCCGTCGGCGTGCGCCACCCGCACCGTCCAGCCGGATCCGGCCGGCTCCGCGGCGCCGGAGTCCGTCCACCCGGACCGGGAGCCCGCTTGCGTGCCGGTGACGGACAGGGCGTCCGCGCGGTCCTCGCCGGTGAGTTCGCGCACCGCCAACTCGGCGGCCTGGCCGGGGCGTTCCCAGGTGGAGCGGCCGCGGCAGCGGTCGGCGACCATCCGCCCGCCGCGGGCCGCGTCCAGGGCGGCCTTCGCGCCGGCGGAGTCCTGGCGCGCGTAGGCGTAGCCGTGCGGGAGCACCAGCATCGTCGGGGCGAAGCGGTGGCCGCCGAGGTGGGTGATCTCCCAGACCTGGCCGAGGCCGGAGGCGGCCAACTCGGCGGCGAGCGGCCGGCCGAGCAGCGCGCAGCACCGGTCCCGCCGGCCGTTGGTGCACACCAGCGCCAGCGGATCGCCCTCGTGGTCGGCGCCGAATCCGTCGTGGAAGCCGGCGCCGAGCCGTGCGAAGTCCAGGTCCAGCAGTCGGGCGGGGTCGTCGACCACCGCCTCGCGCAGCCATCCGGTGCCCGGCGCGGTGTGCGCGACGAAGACCTGGCAGCGGGCGTGGTCCGGGTGGGCGTCGGCGTGCGGGCCGGGGCGCCGGATGAGCGCCGGCCGCACGCCGGTGCCCGCGGCGGCCGACTCCAGCGCCCGGCCGAGCTCCCGGTCCAGGTGGCTGGCGGTGAGGGCCTTGGCGCCCCACGGGCCGGGCTGCTCCAGCAGGAGCCAGGTGCGGGCGGGGGAGGCGGTCGCGGCCGGTGATTCGGCCAGCAGGCGGGAGGCCGCCGTGCACCGTGTCGGACTCGTACTCACGAAGGCGAGCCTAACCCGTGCTGGTCACGCCGGTCTCGTCGAGGTACCGGCAAGATCGGATCGCAAGCCCGCGCAAGCCGCTTGCGTCCAACGCGGTATTCTTGCGTCATGACACGGCGACTTGCTGAGGTGGCGAAGAAGGTCGGGGTCAGCGAGGCGACGGTGAGCCGGGTGCTCAACGGGAAGCCGGGGGTCTCCGACGCGACCCGGGCCGCCGTGCTGACCGCGCTGGACGTCCTCGGCTACGAGCGGCCCACCCAACTGCGCGGTGAGCGCGCCCGGCTGGTCGGCCTGGTGCTGCCCGAGCTGCAGAATCCGATCTTCCCCGCGTTCGCCGAGGTGGTCGGCGGCGCCCTGGCACAGCAGGGGCTGACCCCGGTGCTGTGCACGCAGACCGCCGGCGGGGTCTCCGAGGCGGACTACGTCTCGCTCCTGCTCCAACAGCACGTCTCCGGCGTGGTGTTCGCCGGCGGCTTCTACGCGCAGGCCGACATGCCGCACGACCACTACCGGCTGCTCGCCGAGCGCAATCTGCCGGTCGTCCTGATCAACGCCGCCATCGAGCACCTCGGCTTCCCGCAGGTCTCCTGCGACGACACGGTCGCCGTCGAGCAGGCGTGGCGCCATCTGGTCTCGCTCGGCCACGAGCGCATCGGCCTGGTGCTCGGTCCGCCCGACCACGTCCCCTCGCAGCGCAAGCTGGCGGCGGCGCGGCGCCTGTCCGGGGGCGGCGGTCCGCAGCTGCTGGAGGCGTACGTCGAGCACGCGATGTTCTCGCAGGCCGGCGGGCAGGCGGCGGCCGGGCGGCTGCTCGACCACGACGTGACCGGGGTGATCTGCGCGAGCGACGTGCTGGCCCTCGGCGTCATACGGGGTGTGCGGCGGCGCGGGCTGCGGGTGCCGGACGACGTCTCGGTGGTCGGCTTCGACGACTCCGCGTTCATGAACTGCGCCGATCCGCCGCTGAGCACCGTGCGCCAGCCGATCGAGGCGATGGGCCGGGCGGCCGTGCAGCTGCTCACCGCGCAGATCGCCGGCAAGAAGGTCGCGCCCGACGAACTGCTCTTCGAACCGGAACTGGTGGTCCGCGGCTCCACCGCCCCCGCGCCCCAGTGAGGCACGCCGCGGTGCGTCGTCGAGGCCGGACCGCACCGCGCCGGCCGGTGGAACGGGTGACGGGCGGCCGCGCCCCCATCGCGCGGCCACCCGTCACCCGTGCGGCGGGAACTACGAGGCGTACGCCTCCAGTTCCGAGAGCTGGCCGGCCGGCCAGCCGGTGTTGGCGGTGAACGTCAGCCGCAGGTACCGGGTGCTGGTGCCGGACGGCAGGGTGACGGTCGCGGTGTTGCCGGTCGCGGGATCGAACGTGTAGTTCGTCGATCCGACGATCGTGGAGTACGAGGAGCCGTCGGTGCTGCCCAGCACGGAGAGCGTCTGGGTGCGCGCGCCCCACGCGCTGCTGGGCGGCAGCTTCATCACCAGCCGGCCGACCGCCTGCGCGGAGCCGAGGTCCACGGTCAGCGACTGCGGGAAGGCGTTGTCGGTGCTCTCCCAGTAGGTGTTGGCGTCGCCGTCGACCGCGTTGGACGCCACGTAGACGTCGGTGTGGCCGGTGTCGGTGACGGTCTTGTGCAGCGCGAGGTTGCCGTTGCCACCGCCGCCCGGGTTGCCGCCGTTGGGGGCCGGCCAGGTCGAGCAGTCGTTCCAGGTGCTGGACCAGCCGGAGTTGCCGCCGCCGTCGATCACGTCGAAGGTGCCGCTGCCGGCCGGATACGGGCAGTTGTAGACGCCGGCCGCGCCCACGCCGGTCGCGGTGACGTTGCTGAAGGTCGCCGAGCCGTTGGTCTCGTTCTGCACGACCACGGTGCCCGCGTTGGTGATCTTCGCGCCGTCGATGTTCACATTGCTGATCGGCAGCCCGGTGCCGCCGCCGGAGACCAGCTCGAAGGCGCTGTACGGGCTGTCGTCGATCACAGTGTCGGTGATGTTGATGGTGTTGGAGATCGCGTAGTTGTAGGAGTCGACCCGCAGCGCGCCCATCGGGTGGTTCCAGTTGGGGTTCATCGCGCCGCCGCGCTCGATGGTGTTGTCGGCGATGGTCATGGTGCCGGCCAGCGGGTAGAACGGGCTGGCGAACGCCTGGTTGGAGATCGCGATGCCGGAACCGAGCGCGTTGGTGTCCTGGACGTAGTTGCCCTGGACGGTGTCGTCGGTGCCGCCGTAGATCGCGATGCCGTTGGCCAGGTTCGGCTGGATGACGGTGTTGTCGACGAACGAGTCGTTGGTGTCCGGCGAGTAGAGCGACCACATCGCCAGGCCGTCGTCACCGGTGTTGCGGATGTAGTTGTTCTTGATGACCGCGCCGGTGGCGGTGCCGTTGATGTTGATGCCGTCCGCGGTGGTGTCCAGGATGCGGTTGTCGGTGACCTGCAGGTTGGTGTTGGTCCCCTCCAGCCACATGCCGACCTTCTCGTGCTGGATCCACAGGCCGGAGACCACGGAGTTCGCGCCGAGGCTGCCGTTGACGAAGTTGTCCGGCGAGCTGTCGTTGCGGGTGGTCACCTCGCCGATGGCGGCGAAGTTCTCCAGCTTGACGTTGCCCTGCGCGTTGGACATGTCGATCAGGTGCGTGCCGTGCAGTTCGGAGTACCAGTCGCCGGCGCCGATCAGCGTGATGCCGTCCACCGGCAGCGGGGAGGTGATGGTGAAGACGCCCGGCGGCATCCACACCTCCTCGCCGGCCGAGCGGGCCGCCGAGATCGCCTGGTCGAAGGCGTTCGTGGAGTCGCCCTGGCCGCTGGGGTCGGCGCCGTAGCTGGTCACCGAGACCGAGTCGGCCGGCTGGGAGGCGGCCGCCGCGACCTGCTCGAACTGCGCGAGGTCGATCGTGTAGGGGCCGCCGGTGGAGTCGGAGTCCACCTGCAGCCTGACCTTGTCGCCCGCTTGCAGGTTCTGGCCGAGCAGCAGGCGCGCGTCGTCGAAGAGGTGGTGCGTCTGGGAGCCGACGATGTTCCCGGTGCTGATGTAGGAGTACTTCGAGGTCACCGGCAGCGTCTGGCTGATCCGGGTGCCGTCGACGTACACCGCGAGCGAACCCGAGCTGCCCTGCGGCAGGTTGTACGAGACGTCCATCGCGTTGGCCGGCGCGGTGAGCGTGAACTCGACGTACTTGCCCTGCCCGGACAGCTGGACCGCCTCGCGGCCCGACGCCTCCGAGGCGACCGTGCCCTGCGTGTAGTCCGGGCCGATGACGCTGCCGTTGGTGGCGGCGTCCTCCGCCTCGTAGGTGGTGAACGGGACGGTGGCGCCCTGTCCTCCGGTGACGGCGGCCGGGTGCGCCGCGGTGTGGTGCGCGGGGGCCGCCGTCGCCTGGCCCGGCGCGGCCAGCGCCAACGCCGTGGCGCAGACGGCGGCCGCGGCCAGCAGCCGGGCCGCGGCGGGCCGCCGGCGTGGGCGGTGGGGGTGGTGGGTGTCCATGCGGTGCTGCACCTTCTTCGGGTCCTGGCGGGGGCCGCCGGGCGGCGCCCGCTCGCAAGGTTGCAGTGAGGGGAGCCTGCACACGATAAAAGCGCGGTTCGCAAGACATCAAGCCATGCGCGCAAGGAAATTTTGGTTATTCGCAACAGTCAAGCAAATTTGCGCAATAACTTGCTAGAGCCTGTCGCGGTCTGTACCTTGAGCCCACCCACGAGGGAAGGGCTGAGCCATGAAGACCATCCGCTACCGGGGACTGGTAGCCGCCGCACTGGTCACCGTCATCGGACTGACCGGGTCGGCCTGCGGTACCAGCGCCGGTGGCAACGGGGGCAGCGGCGGCGGGAGTTCCGCGGACGCCGCCGCGCCGCTCGCACGCGACGCCAAGGTGACGATCAGCGTCGACTGCGCGCCCCCGGCCACCAAGAAGCCGGAGCTGAAGGAGTGGAACGAGGACGTCGCCGCGTTCCACAAGATCTATCCGCACGTCACGATCGAGGGGAAGTCCACCACCGGACAGTGCGAGGACCCGGCCACCTTCACCGCGCAGCTCAAGGGCGGCAGCGAGCCGAACGTCTTCTACACCTACTTCACCGACCTGCAGCAGGTGCTCGACTCCGGCCAGGCCGCCGACATCACGCCCTACGTGACGTCCCGGACCGTGCCCGCGCTGCACGACATCCAGCCCACCGTGCTCGACGTGCTCAAGGACGGCGGCCGGCTCTACGGCCTGCCGACCAGCAACTACACGATGGGCATCCTGATCAACCGCAAGCTCTTCCAGCAGGCCGGACTCGACCCGGACAAGCCCCCGGCGACCTGGGCCGAGGTGCGCACCGACGCCAAGGCCATCGCCAAGCTGGGCCACGGCATCGCCGGCTACGGCGACTACAGCGCGGGCAACAACGGCGGCTGGCACTTCACGGCCGAGATGTACGGCCTCGGCGGCGACATGGTCACCGCGGACGGCAAGAAGGCCGACTTCGACAACGCCAAGGGCCGGCAGATCCTGCAGAACCTGCACGACATGCGCTGGGACGACGACAGCATGGGCCAGACCCAGCTGCTCAAGTGGGGCGACCTGCAAAAGCAGATGGTCTCCGGCAAGCTCGGCATGTACCTCGCCGCGCCCGACGACATCACCTACATGGTCGAGACCCTGGGCGGCGACTACCAGGACTACGGCATGGGCCCGATGCCCGGCGGCCAGGCCACCCTGTTCGGCGGCAACGACTACCTGTTCAAGAAGTCCGACACCCCCGACCAGATCAAGGCCGGCATCGCCTGGCTCAACTTCCACACCCTCACCCCCGGCAAGGGCCAGTTCGACTGGGCGCGCACCAAGGCGGACGGCCTGCCCGTCGGCCTGCCGGAACCGGAGCTGTACGACGGCGCGGCCAAGGCCACCGACGACCGGATCCGCGCCGCGGCCGCCACCATGCCGGTCGCCAACTTCCAGGCGTTCGTCGACCACCCGGTCCCCGGCAAGGCCGAGCCGGCCAACGCCCAGGAGATCTACAAGGTCCTGGACAACGCGATGTCCGCGGTGCTGACCGACCGCGGCGCCAACGTGGACAAGCTGCTGGCCACCGCGTCCTCCCAGGTCGACGAGGTGCTGGCCAACAGCCAGTGACCCACCCGGAGCGCCGGGCCGGCCCGCGACCGCGCGGACCGGCCCGGCGCACCGCCGCCCCCGCGCGGCAGCCGCCCCGGCCGGACCAGGAGCACCAGGAGTAATCGATGCCGGCTCTCGCCATCCCCAAGGCCCGCAAGCACGCGGCCACCCGCGGCCTGCCGACCCCCGCGTCCGGGCGCGGCGCGTTCGGCCGCGCCGTGCGGCGCAACCTCACCGCGCACGGCTTCCTGATCGGCGCCGTGCTGTGCTTCGCGTTCTTCTCCTGGTACCCGATGGTCCGCGAGGTCGTGCTCGCCTTCCAGCGGACCCGGCGCGGCACGACGAGCTGGGCCGGCTGGCACAACCTCGACCAGATCTTCCACGACCCGGCGTTCTGGCAGGCGTGGCGCAACACCTTCGAGTTCACCGGGCTCGCGCTGGTGCTCGGCTTCGCGGTGCCCTTCGTGGTGGCCGTGGTGCTCAACGAGTTCCGGCACGGCCAGGCGTACCTGCGGATCCTGGTCTACCTGCCGGTGATGCTGCCGCCGGTCGCCTCGGTCCTGCTGTTCAAGTACTTCTACGACCCCGGCTACGGCCTGTTCGACGAGGTGCTGCGCTTCGCGCACCTGCCGACCTCGCAGTGGCTGCAGTCCACCCGCACCGCGATGCTGTCCGTGGTCATCGCCTCCACCTGGATGAACATGGGCGGCGCGACCCTGATCTACCTCGCCGCCCTGCAGGGCATCCCGGGCGAGCTGTACGAGGCGGCGGAGCTGGACGGCGCCGGGGTGCTGCGCCGCATCCGGCACGTGACGATCCCGCAGACCCGGCTGGTGCTCTCGCTGATGCTGCTCATGCAGGTCATCGCCACCATGCAGGTCTTCACCGAGCCCTACCTGCTCACCGGCGGCGCCGGGCCGCAGGGCTCGACCACCACGGTCGTCTACCTGATCTACCAGTACGCCTTCAACTTCGACAACTACGGCGCCGCCGCCGCGCTCGGCCTGGTGCTGCTGGTCGTGCTCGCCGCCTTCTCCGGCGTGTACGTCCGCCTCAGCCGCGCCGCCGACGAGTAGGACAGGACCCGGTATGGCAACCATCGACACCCGCTCCCGGACGCTGATCTCGCCCGCCCAGCTCAACCGGCCGCGCGCCAGGGCGGTCTACTGGGCGCTGCTGGTCCTGGTGATCGCCGTCTTCACCCTCGTCTTCCTCGGACCGCTGTACTGGATGGTCACCGGCGGCCTGAAGAGCACCCACGAGGTGATCCAGTCCCCGCCGACCCTCTTCCCCCGGCACCCGCAGCCGCACGTCTACGCCGCCGCGTGGAGCGACCTCGACCTGGCCAGGCTGCTGCTCAACACCCTCGTCTACGCCTTCGGCGCGCTCGCCTTCCAACTCGTGCTGGACGTGGCCGCCGCCTACTCGCTCTCCAAACTGCGGCCGGTGCTGGGCAACCTGGTGCTCGGGCTGATGCTGGCCACCTTGATGATCCCGGTGACCGTGCTGGTCGTGCCGCAGTACCTCACCGTGCTCGACGTGCCGCTGATCCACCGCAACCTGCTCAACAGCCCGTGGGCGATCTGGCTGCCGTCGGTCACCAACGCCTTCAACATCTTCCTGCTCAAACGGTTCTTCGACTCGATCCCCGGCGAACTGCTGGACGCCGCCGCCATCGACGGCGCCCGGCCGCTGCGCACCCTGTGGTCCGTGGTGCTGCCGATCTCCCGGCCGATCCTGGGCGTGGTGTCCATCTTCGCGGTGGTCAACGTCTGGAAGGACTTCCTGTGGCCGATGCTCACCGAGCCCGACCCGGGCAAGCGCACCCTCAACGTGGGTATCTACGCGCTGTCCACCGGCGTGACCGAGAACGAGGTGATCGCGGCGCTCACCATCGCCTCGCTGCCCACCCTCGTGATCTTCCTGATCTTCCAGCGCAACATCATGTCCGGCCTGACCGCCGGCAGCCTCAAAGGCTGACCCCTCCCAGCGCTCCGCCGCCGGCCCGACCGAGCATCCCCGGCCACGGGCCGGCGGCGGAGTCCCCACGTGCCCGAAAGGACGTCTCCGTGGCAGACACCCATCCGAACCAGGCCGACGACAACTGGTGGCGCGGCGCGGTGATCTACCAGGTGTACCCGCGCAGTTTCGCCGACGGCAACGGCGACGGGACCGGGGACCTCGCCGGAGTCCGCGTCCCGCCTCGGCCACCTCGCCGAACTCGGCGTGGACGCCCTGTGGTTCAACCCCTGGTACCCCTCGCCGATGGCCGACGGCGGCTACGACGTCGCCGACTACCGCGACATCGACCCGATGTTCGGCACGCTGGCCGAGGCCGAGAAGCTGATCGCCGAGGCGCTCGACCTGGGCATCCGCACCATCGTGGACATCGTCCCCAACCACGTCTCGCAGGCCCACCGGTGGTTCCGCGAGGCGCTGGCCGCGCCGCCCGGCAGCCCGGCCCGCGACCGCTTCTGGTTCCGCGCCGGGCGCGGCGAGCACGGCGAACTGCCGCCCAACAACTGGCCCTCGCAGTTCGGCGGCCCGGCCTGGACCCGGACCGGGGACGCCGGCGGCGAGCCGGGCGAGTGGTACCTCAACCTCTTCGACTCCCAGCAGCCCGACCTCAACTGGGACCACCCCGACGTGCGGCGCGAGCACGAGGACGTGCTGCGCTTCTGGTTCGAACGCGGCGCGGCCGGCGTGCGCATCGACTCCGCCGCCCTGCTCGCCAAGGACCCCGCGCTGCCCGACCTGCCGGAACCGGTGCGCACCGCGGGCGCCGCCGCCGTGCCGCACCCCTACGTGGACCGCGACGACCTGCACGGCATCTACCGCTCCTGGCGCCGCATCGCCGACTCCTACCCCGGCACCCGGGTGCTGATCGGCGAGGTGTGGATGCCCGACCTGGAGCGCTTCGCCCGCTACCTGCGCCCGGACGAGATGCACACCGCCTTCAACTTCGACTTCCTCAGCTGCCCCTGGGAGCCGGCCCGGCTGCGGGCGTCCATCGACACCACGCTGGCCGCCCACCGCCCGGTCGGCGCCCCGGCCACCTGGGTGCTGTGCAACCACGACGTCACCCGCACGGTCACCCGCTACGGGCGGGCCGACAGCGGCTTCGACTTCGCCACCAAGACGCACGACGTCCCCACCGACCTGGCCCTCGGCACCCGCCGGGCCCGCGCCGCCGCCCTGCTCACCCTCGCGCTGCCCGGGTCCGTCTACCTCTACCAGGGCGAGGAACTGGGCCTGCCCGAGGTCGAGGACATCCCGGCCGACCGCCGCCAGGACCCGATGTACCTGCGCACCCGGGGCGCCGACCCGGGCCGCGACGGCTGCCGGGTGCCGATCCCCTGGTCCGGCGACCGGCCGCCCTACGGCTTCAGCCCGCCGTCCGCGGCCGTCGGCCCGTGGCTGCCGCAACCCGACGACTGGGCGGACCGCACGGTGCGCGCCCAGCACGCCGACCCCGGCTCGATGCTGCACCTGTACCGGACCGCGCTGGAGCTGCGCCGCGGCCAGGAGTGCCTCGGCGACGGGCCGATGGAGTGGCTCGACCACGCAGGCGGGGCCGGCGGGGCCGCTGACGTGCTGGCGTTCCGGCGCGGCGACGGCTTCGCCTGCGTGGTGAACCTCGGCGCCGACCCGGTCGCGCTGCCCGCGCACCGCCGGCTGCTGCTGGCCAGCGGCCCGCTGGCGGCCGGCGCGCTGCCCCGGGACACCGCGGCCTGGCTGCTGCTGTGACGGGCGCGGCGCCGGACGGATCCGCTCCGTCCGGCGCCGCACCCGTCGCGAACCGCCCGCGCTACGCCGGACCGGCCAGCCACACCACCGGGCGCGGCAGCGGCGTGCCCGAGCCGTCGCGGCGCGGGTCGGGCTCCGGCAGCTCGACCGGGGTGCCGTCCTTGCCGCAGGCGCGCACCGGGGTCGGACCGGCCCAGGCCAGCGTCAGGCCGTCCTCGCCGCGCAGGAACCGCTGGCAGCGCACCCCGCCGGTCGCCCGGCCCTTGCGCGGGTACTGGTCGAACGGGGTGAGCTTGGCGCCCGCCGGACCCGATCCGTCCAGCGTGCCGTCGGCGCGGGCCACGGTGAACACCACGGCGTCGGCGGCCGGATCGACCACGGTGAACGAGATGACCTTCGCGCCGTCGGTCAGCTTCATCCCGGCCATGCCGCCGGCCGGCCGGCCCTGCGGGCGCACCTGGCCCGCCGGATAGCGCAGCAACTGGGCGTCGTCGGTGATGAAGACCAGGTCCTCCTCACCGGTGCTCAACTCGGCGGCGCCCACCACCGTGTCGCCCTCCTTGAGCCCGATCACCTCGAACTCGTCCTTGTTCGCCGGGAAGTCGGGCACCACGCGCTTGACCACGCCCTGCTCGGTGCCGAGCGCCAGCCCGGGGGAGGACTCGTCCAGCGTGGACAGGCACAGCACCCGCTCGCCGTCGGCCAGCGAGACGAACTCGGCGACCGCCGCGCCGCCCGCCAGGTTCGGCGGCGTCGAACTCTCCGGCAGCGCGGGCAGGTCGACCACCGAGATCCGCAGCAGCCGCCCGGCCGAGGTGACCACGCCCACGTCGCCGCGGGTGGTGGCCGGCACCGCGGAGACGATCACGTCGTGCTTGGTGCGCTTGCCGCCCGCCGTCGCCGGCTGCTCACCGCTCGCGGTGCGCGCCAGCAGCCCGGTGGCCGACAGCAGCACCCGGCACGGGTCGTCCGAGACCTCCAGCGGCACCGCGGCCACCGGGGTGTCGGAGGCGTCGAGCAGCGTGGTGCGGCGCGGCGTGCCGTACTTCTTGGCGACCGCGGCCAGCTCGCCGGAGACCAGCTTGCGCAGCTCGGTGTCGGACTCCAGGATCCGGGTCAGCTCGGCGATCTCGGCGGTGAGCCGGTCGCGCTCCGCCTCCAGCTCCAACCGGTCGAAGCGGGTGAGCCGGCGCAGCGGGGTGTCCAGGATGTACTGGGTCTGCACCTCGGAGAGCGAGAAGTGCTCGATCAGCCGCTCCTTGGCCTCCGCGGAGTTCTCGCTGGAGCGGATCAGCCGGATGACCTCGTCGATGTCCACCAGGGCCACCAGCAGGCCCTCGACCAGGTGGAGCCGGTCGCTGCGCTTGCCGCGCCGGAACTCGCTGCGCCGGCGCACCACCTCGAACCGGTGGTCGACGTAGACCTCCAGCAGCTCCTTGAGGCCCAGCGTCAGCGGCTGGCCGTCCACCAGCGCCACGTTGTTGACGCCGAAGGACTCCTCCATCGGGGTCAGCTTGTACAACTGCTCCAGGACGGCCTCCGGGTGGAAGCCGTTCTTCACCTCGATCACCAGCCGCAGGCCGTGCTGCCGGTCGGTGAGGTCCTTGACGTCGGCGATGCCCTGCAGCTTCTTGGCGCCGACCAGGTCCTTGATCTTGGAGATCACCTTCTCCGGCCCGACGGTGAAGGGCAGTTCGGTGACGACGATGCCCTTGCGGCGGGCCGTGACGTTCTCCACGGTGGCCGTCGAGCGGATCTTGAAGGTGCCGCGCCCGTTCTCGTAGGCGTCCCGGATGCCGGTGAGGCCCACGATCCGGCCGCCGGTCGGCAGGTCGGGGCCGGGGATGAACCGCATCAGCGCGTCCAGGTCCGCGCCGGGATGGCGGATCAGGTGGCGGGCGGCCGCGATCACCTCGGTGAGGTTGTGCGGCGGCATGTTGGTGGCCATGCCGACCGCGATGCCGGACGCGCCGTTGACCAGCAGGTTGGGGAACGCGGCGGGCAGCGCCAGCGGCTCGCGCTCCTGGCCGTCGTAGTTGGCCTCGAAATCGACGGTGTCCTCGTCGATCGACTCCGTCATGAGTATCGCGGCCGGCGCCATCCGCGACTCGGTGTAGCGCATCGCGGCCGGCGGGTCGTCGTTGCCGAGCGAGCCGAAGTTGCCGTGCCCGTCCACCAGCGGCATGCGCATCGAGAAGCCCTGCGCCATGCGCACCAGGGCGTCGTAGATCGACGCGTCGCCGTGCGGGTGCAGCTTGCCCATCACCTCGCCGACGACCCGGGCGCACTTGACGTAGCCGCGGTCGGGGCGCAGGCCCATCTCGTTCATCTGGTAGACGATGCGCCGGTGGACCGGTTTGAAGCCGTCCCGGGCGTCCGGCAGGGCCCGCGAGTAGATGACCGAGTAGGCGTACTCCAGGTACGAACCCTTCATCTCGTCGACGACGTCGATGTCGAGGATCCGCTCCTCGAAATCGTCAGGAGGCGGGGTATGCGTGCTGCGGCGGGCCATCGCGCGGTTGCTCCTTGGGCGGGGACCGTGGGGCTGACGGGCTCCATTGTGGACCGTGGCACCGACAGCCCCGACCACGACCCGTCGGGACCCCCGTGCGAGTGAGCCGGACTTCACATGTCGGGCCCGCACTTCCCTAGAGTGGGCACCCATAGACACCGCGACCGGAAGGACAGCTTGCCCATGGGTCACACGGCCACGCCGGAGGCAGGATCCGGCGGCCTGACAGCGACGGAGCACCGCCTCTCCAACGGGTTGCGGGTGGTGCTCTCCGAGGACCACCTGACCCCGGTCGCCGCAGTCTGCCTGTGGTACGACGTCGGTTCCCGCCACGAGGTGGCCGGCCGTACCGGACTCGCCCACCTCTTCGAGCACTTGATGTTCCAGGGCTCCGCCCAGGTGTCCGGCAACGGCCACTTCGAGATGGTGCAGAGCGCCGGCGGCTCGCTCAACGGCACCACCAGCTTCGAGCGCACCAACTACTTCGAGACCATGCCGGCCCACCAGTTGGAGCTGGCCCTGTGGCTGGAAGCCGACCGGATGGGCTCGCTGCTCACCTCGCTGGACCAGGAGTGCCTGGACAACCAGCGCGACGTGGTCAAGAACGAGCGCCGCCAGCGCTACGACAACGTGCCCTACGGCACCGCGTTCGAGCGGCTCACCGCGATGTCCTACCCGGCGGACCACCCGTACCACCACACCCCGATCGGCTCGATGGCCGACCTGGACGCCGCCTCGCTGGAGGACGCCCAGGCGTTCTTCCGCACCTACTACGCGCCCAACAACGCGGTGCTCGCGGTGGTCGGCGACATCGACCCGCGGCTGACCCTGGAGTGGATCGAGAAGTACTTCGGCAGCATCCCGGCCCACGACTCCAAGCCGGCGCCGCGCGACGGCACGCTGCCGGACGTCATGGGCGCCCAGTCGCGCGAGGTGGTCCGCGAGGACGTGCCGTCCCGCGCGATGATGGCCGCCTACCGGCTGCCGCGGGACGGCGGCCGGCCCGCCGACGCCGCCGACCTGGCGCTGACCGTGCTCGGCGGCGGCGAGTCCTCCCGGCTGCACAACCGCCTGGTGCGGCACGACCGCTCCGCCGTCGGCTGCGGGTTCGGCATGCTGCGCCTGGTCGGCGCGCCCTCGCTCGGCTGGCTGGACGTGAAGGCGTCCTCCGGCGTCGAGGTGGCCGACATCGAGGCCGCCGTGGACGAGGAGATGGCCCGCTTCGCGCAGGAGGGGCCCACCCCCGAGGAGATGGAACGCGCCCAGGCCCAGCTGGAGCGCGAGTGGCTGGACCGGCTGGCCACCGTCGGCGGCCGGGCCGACGAGCTGTGCCGCGCCACCGTGCTGTTCGGCGACCCGCAGCTCGCGCTGACCGCGGTGCGGCGGATCCTGGCGATCACCCCCGAGGAGGTCAGGCAGGTCGCCGCCGAGCGGCTGCGCCCCGACAACCGCGCCGTCCTGATCTACGAGCCGACCGGCGACGCGGAAGCCGGCGCCGACGAGGAAGAGGGGGAGGACGCCTGATGACCGAGTCCGCCACCATGACGCTCCACCCGCGCCCGCAGGCCGGCCAGGCCACCCCGTGGGCCTTCCCGGCGCCGCGGCGCTCCACGCTGGACAACGGCATCACCGTGCTGCGCTGCCACCGCCCCGGCCAGCAGGTCGTCGCGGTCGAGGTGCTGCTCGACGTGCCGCTGGAGGCCGAGCCCGAGGGCCTGGACGGCATCGCCAACATGATGGCCCGGGCCTTCTCCGAGGGCACCGACAAGCACGACGCCGAGGAGTTCGCGGCCGAACTCGAGCGGTGCGGCGCCACGTTGGACTCGCACGCCGACCACCCGAGCGTCCGGCTGTCGCTGGAGGTGCCGGCGTCCCGGCTCGGCAAGGCGCTCGGCCTGCTCGCCGACGCGCTGCGCGCCCCGGCCTTCCCCGAGGACGAGGTCGCCCGGCTGGTCGCCAACCGGCTGGACGAGATCCCGCACGAGATGGCCAACCCGGCACGCCGCGCCTCCGTCGTGCTGTCCAAGGAGCTCTTCCCGGCCGACTCCCGCTTCTCCCGGCCCCGGCAGGGCACCGAGGAGTCGGTGGCCCGGATCGACGCCGCCGCGGTGCGGGCCTTCTACCGGGCCCACGTGCGCCCGGCCGCCGCGACCGCGGTCGTGGTCGGCGACCTGACCGGCATCGACCTGGACGCCGTGCTGGGCGAGACGCTGGGCGTGTGGAGCGGCGACGCGGCCGTCCCGCACCCGGCCACCCCGGTCACCGCGAACGACACCGCCCGCGTGGTGATCTTCGACCGGCCCGGTTCGGTGCAGACCCAGGTGCTCATCGGCGGGGTCGGGCCCGACCGGCACGACTCGGTGTGGCCCGCCCAGGTGCTCGGCACCTACAGCCTGGGCGGCACCCTCACCTCCCGGCTGGACCGGGTGCTGCGCGAGGAGAAGGGCTACACCTACGGCGTGCGGGCCTTCTCCCAGGTGCTGCGGTCGGCGGCGGACGGCACCGGCACCGCGCTGCTGGCGATCAGCGGCTCGGTCGCCACCGAGGTCACCGGGCCCGCGCTGGCCGACACCTGGCAGGTGCTGCGGGTACTGGCCGAGGGCGGTCTGACCGACGACGAGCGCGATGTCGCCGTGCAGAACCTGGTGGGCGTCGCCCCGCTGCGCTACGAGACCGCCGCCGCGGTCGCCGGGACGCTCGCCGACCAGGTGGAGCAGCAACTCCCGGACGACTACCAGGCCCGGCTCTACGAACGGCTCGCGGCCACCGGAACGGTCGAGGCGACCGCCGCCGTCGTCAACGCCTTCGCACCGCGGCGCCTGGTGGCCGTCCTGGTCGGCGACGCGGCCGCGATCGAGAAGCCGGTGACGGAGCTGGGCATCGGCCCGGTCACCGTGCTGCGCGGCTGACCCGCCGGCGCGGCCCGGCCCCCGCCTGCCGGGGCGCCGGGCCGCACCGTGCCCGCGCCGCCGCGGGGGCTCAGACGCCCTCCGGCAGCGCGTCCAGCCCCTCCGCGACGAGCCGGGCCAGCCGGTCGAGCGCCGGATCGGCCCCCGCCGCCTCGCTGGCCAGCACGATCTCCTCGCCGGCCTTCGCACCGAGGCTGAGCACGCCGAGCATGGAGGAGGCGTTGACCGGCCCGTTGCCGCCGGTCCTGGCGATGGTCACCGGCACGCCGATGCTGGAGGCGGCTCGGACGAAGACGGACGCGGGACGGGCGTGCAGCCCCTCGGCCCAGCCGACGATGACACGGCGTTCTGCCATGGTGGTGACCCCTTCTGAGCGAATACTCCGCGTCATCAGGGTAGGGGCACGGCAACGCACGGGGGGCTGTCCCCGGACACCCGGCCTACCCTTGCGGGCATGGAGACCTCCCCGACCTACCCGGTGCACTGGGAGGCGGACGTGGTGCTGCGCGACGGCGGCATGGCCCACATCCGCCCGATCACCTCGGACGACGCGGAGCGGCTGGTCAGCTTCTACGAGCAGGTCTCCGACCAGTCGAAGTACTACCGCTTCTTCGCGCCCTACCCGCGGCTGTCCGACCGGGACGTGCACCGCTTCACCCACCACGACTACGTCGACCGGGTGGGGCTCGCGGCCACCGTGGGCGGCGAGTTCATCGCCACCGTCCGCTACGACCGCATCGACGACGACGGCCGGCCCGCGACCTCCGAGGCGGGCCGGGCCGAGGTCGCCTTCCTGGTGCAGGACGCCCACCAGGGCCGCGGCGTCGCCTCCGCGCTGCTGGAGCACATCGCCGCCGTCGCCCGGGAGCGCGGCATCCGCCGGTTCGACGCCGAGGTGCTGCCGGCCAACAGCAAGATGATCAAGGTGTTCACCGACGCCGGCTACACCGCGCACCGCAGCTTCACCGACGGCGTGGTCCGGCTGGAGTTGGACCTCGCGCCCACCGAGGCGTCGGTCGCCGTCATGCGCGCCCGCGAGCAGCGCGCCGAGGCCCGCTCGGTGCAACGGCTGCTCGCGCCGCGGTCGGTGGCGGTGATCGGCACCGGGCGCGACGAGGCGGGGCTCGGCCGCACCCTGCTGCGCAACCTGCTCGCCGCCGGGTTCACCGGCCAGGTGCACGCCGTCAACCGCAACTTCCCGTCCGACCTGGCCGAGTTGGCGCCCGAGGGCGTCCCCGCGCACCGGTCGGTGGCCGGCATCGGCGCCCCGGTCGACCTCGCGGTGCTCGCGGTGCCCGCCGAGTCGGTGCCGGAGGCGGTCGCCGACTGCGGCACCCACGGCGTGCAGGGCCTGCTGGTGGTCGCCAGCGGCTACGCCGAGTCCGGCCGGGAGGGCCGCGAGCGGCAACGGGCGCTGATCCGGCAGGCCCGCTCCTACGGCATGCGGGTCATCGGCCCGAACGCCTTCGGCATCCTCAACACCGCGCCCGACGTGCGGCTCAACGCCTCGCTGGCGCCGGAGACCCCGGCGCCCGGACGGCTCGGGCTGTTCACCCAGTCCGGGGCGATCGGGCTGTCCCTGCTGTCCGGACTGCGCCACCGCGGCGGCGGGCTCGGCGCGGTCTCCACGTTCGTCTCGGCCGGCAACCGCGCCGACCTGTCCGGCAACGACCTGCTGCAGTACTGGCACGACGACCCGCGCACCGACGTCGCGCTGATGTACCTCGAATCGATCGGCAACCCGCGCAAGTTCACCCGGATCGCCAAACGCACCGCCGCCCGCAAACCGGTCGTCGTGGTCAAGGGCGCCCGCAACGCCGCCACCCTGCCGCCCGGCCACACCGTGCAGGCCACCCGGATCCCGGACGCCACCGTCTCCGCGCTGTTCCGGCAGGCCGGCGTCATCCGGGTGGACACCGTCACCGAACTGCTGGACGCCGGGCTGCTCCTGGCCCACCAGCCGCTGCCCGCCGGCGGCCGCACCGCGATCCTCGGCAACTCCGAGTCGCTCGGGCTGCTCGCCTACGACGTGTGCATGGCCGCCGGGCTGCGGCCCGCGCCGCCGCGCGACCTGACCACCGAGGCGTCCCCGGGCGACTTCCGCGCCGCCCTCGCCGACGCGCTGGCCGACGACGCGGTGGACGCCGTGGTGGTCACCGCGATCCCGCGGGTCTCCGCCATGGAGGGGCTCGACCCGGACTCCGGCGACGACCCGGCGCTCGCCGGGGAACTGCGGTCCGCGGTGAGCGGCGCGGCCAAGCCGGTCCTCGTCGTCCACCTCGCCCTGGACGGCCTCGCACGGCGTCTGGCGGCCGGCGAGGTGCCCGCGCCGGCCACCCGGCCGGCCGCGCCGCTGCCGGGACTCGCCGCGGCGGCCGGCGGCGGGCCGCAGCCCTCCGCCCCCGGGTTCATGCCGCACCCCGGCACTCCGCCCGCCCCCGCCGACGGCGCCGCCAGCCACCCCGCTCCGCACCCCCCGGCGGAGCGGCGCCCCGACGGCATCCCCGCCTACCCCTCCGCCGAGCGCGCGGTGCACGCGCTCGCCCACGCGGTCCGCTACGCCCGCTGGCGCCGGGAGGCCGCCGTCCCCGGCCGGGTGCCGGAGTTCGACGACATCGACGAGGCCGCCGCCCGCGACGACGTGGACGGGCTGCTCGACAGCGTCCCGGACGCCGCCGGGCAGGGCATCACCCTCGACGAGTCCGCCGCCAACGCGCTGCTGGCCCGCTACGGCGTCCGGGTCCGCGCGACGCTGCCCGCCCCGGACGCCGACCAGCGCGGTCCACGCGGCCGAACGGCTCGGCTACCCCGTCGCGCTCAAGGCCACCGCACCGCACCTGCGGCACCGCGCCGACCTCGGCGGCGTCCGCCTCGACCTGTCCGGGGACGCCGAACTGCGCCGCGCCTACGCCGAGTTGACGCAGCGCCTGGGCAAGAGCGACGAGGTGCGCCCGGTCGTGCAGGCGATGGCGCCGCGCGGCGTGGACACCGTGGTGCGCGCCGTGGTCGACCCGGCGGCCGGCGCGGTGCTCTCCTTCGGACTGGCCGGCGCCCCCTCCGAACTGCTCGGCGACCTCGCGCACCGGCTGGTGCCGGCCACCGACCGGGACGCCGCCGACCTCGTGCGGTCCATCAAGGCCGCCCCGCTGCTGTTCGGCTGGCGCGGCTCGGAGCCGGCCGACACCGCCGCGCTGGAGGAGTTGCTGCTGCGGGTCTCCCGGCTGGTGGACGACCTGCCGGAAGTGGTCTCGGTGGCGCTCGAACCGGTCGTGGTGGGCCGCCGCGGGCTCGCGGTGCTGGGCGCGACCGTCCGGCTCGCGCCGCCGCCGGCCCGCGGCGATCTGGGACCGAGGTCGCTCACCGCGCTGTGAGACCGCGGCGTGCGGGGCCGCGCACGGGGTCCTTCGCAACGCGGCCCCGACACTAAGATGGTGCGTATGGCGAAAACCGGTACGACCACCCAGGGGCTGCGCACGGCCATCGAGCGCAGCGGCTATTACCCCGCGCTCGTGGCCGAGGCCGTGGAGGCATCGGTCGGCGGCGAGTCACTGGTGGCCTATCTGGTCAACCAGGAGACGACCTTCGACGCCAACGAGGTACGGCGGCACGTCACCGTGCTCGTGCTCACCCCCACCCGGTTCCTGGTCAGCCACACCGACGAGCAGGGCGCGGACGACACCTCGCCGACCCCGTACGCCACCACCTCCACCGAGTCGGTGAAAATCGGCCGGATCTCGTCGGTCGTGGTGAGCCGGGTGGTCGCCAACCCGGAGTCCTACACGCCCGGCACGCTGCCGCGCGAGGTGGTGCTCACCATCGGCTGGGGCGCGGTGAGCCGGCTCGACCTGGAGCCCGCCGCCTGCGGCGACCCCAACTGCGAGGCGGACCACGGCTACACCGGCTCCTCGACCGCCGACGACCTGTCGCTGCGGGTCAGCGAGGCCGGCGACGGCGCCGACGCGGTCCGGCAGACGCTGGCGTTCGCCCAGGCGCTGTCCGAGGCCACCACCGCCGCGGCGCAGCGTTGATGGGACACCCGGACACCGATCCGGAGACCCTGGACTTCCGCGCCGCGCCCGCCCCGCGCTACGGCAGCGCCGCGCTGGCCGACCTGCTGCCGGCGATCGCGGCCGGCCACGGCGTGCCCGGGGTCGCCGAGACCGCGCTGCGGCTGCCGCCCGCCGACCGCAACTGCGTCTTCCTGGTGGACGGCATGGGCTGGGAGCTGCTGAAGGCGCATCCGCAGGAGGCACCGTTCCTGCACTCGCTGCTCGGCACCTCGCTGGCCGGCACCGGCCGCCCGCTGACCGCCGGCTTCCCCTCCACCACGGCCACCTCGCTGGCCTCGGTCGGCACCGGTCTGCCGCCCGGCGCCCACGGGCTGGCCGGCTACCGGGTGGCGATACCGGGGGAGCGCCGGCTGATGAACCAGCTGCGCTGGCAGCCGTGGACCGAGCCGCACGCCTGGCAGCCGTACCCCACCGTCTTCGAGCTCGCCCACCGGGCCGGCATCGAGACCTGCCAGGTCTCGGCGCCCACCTTCCGCGACACCCCGCTGACCAAGGTCGCGCTCTCCGGCGGCAGCTTCCACGGCCGGCTCGGCGGCGAGGAGCGGATGGACCTGGCCGCCGACCGGCTCGCGGCCGCCGACCGCACCCTGGTCTACACGTACTACAGCGAACTCGACGCCATGGGCCACCGGCACGGCGTCGACTCCGACGCCTGGCGCGGCCAGTTGATGATGGTCGACCGGCTCGCGCAGCGGCTCGCCGAGCGGCTCCCGCCGCGCAGCGCCCTGTACGTCACCGCCGACCACGGCATGATCGACGTGGCCCCCGAGGACCGGCTCGACTTCGACGAGGACTGGGAGCTGGGCGCCGGGGTGGCGCTGCTCGGCGGCGAGGCGCGGGCCCGCCACGTCTACGCGGTGCCCGGCGCGGCCGGCGACGTCCACGCGGTGTGGAGCGAGGTGGTCGGCGACCGGATGTGGGTGGCCACCCGTCAGCAGGCGATCGACGCCGGCTGGTTCGGGCCCCGGGTCGACGAGCGGGTGCTGGGCCGGATCGGCGACGTGGTCGCGGTCGCGGCCCGCGACGACGTGGCGATCATCGCCACCGACACCGAACCGCGCGAGTCCGCCATGGTCGGCCTGCACGGCTCGCTGGCCCCGGTCGAGCAGCTGGTCCCGCTCCTCGAAGTGCGCACCTGAATCCCGTGAGACCGATCCCCACCGAAAGGGCCGTGGCTGGCGCATGTCCGAGTTGGTGTTACTTCTGCGGGACGATGGACTGCGGCAAGAGCACGCTCGCGCTGCAGATCGAGCACAACCGCTCGGCCCGCGGGAAGCGCGGTCTGATCTTCACCCGCGACGACCGGGCCGGCTCCGGGGTGCTCTCCTCACGCCTCGGGCTGTGCACCAAGGCCGTCGAGGCGTCCGACGCCTTCGACTTCTACGCCCACGTGGCCCGGCAGCTCGCCGACGGCGGGTCGGCCGACTACGTGATAGCCGACGAGGCGCAGTTCTTCACCCCGGAGCAGATAGAGCAGCTGGCCCGGGTGGTGGACGACCTGGACCTGGACGTCTACGCCTTCGGCATCACCACCGACTTCCGCACCCGGCTCTTCCCCGGCTCCGCCCGGCTGGTCGAACTCGCCGACCGCATCGAGGTGTTGCAGGTCGAGGCGTTGTGCTGGTGCGGCGCCCGGGCCACCCACAACGCCCGCACCGTGGACGGCCGGATGGTGGTCGAGGGCGCCCAGGTGGTGGTGGGGGACGTCAACCGGGCCGGCAGCGAGGTGGGCTACGAGGTGCTGTGCCGCCGCCACCACCTGCGCCGGATGACGGCGGCCACGGCCGAGGCCGCGCCGCCGTCCGCCGAGGCGCCCCGGCACGTGCTGCCGGTGGAGTGACCGCGGGCGCGGCGCGTCAGCTATTGGTCCGGATCACCGTGAAGGCCGCGCCCTGCGGGTCGGCCAGCTCGGCGACCCGGCCGTTCTTCACCTCGTGGGGCGCGCGCAGCACCCGGCCGCCCAGCTCGGTCGCCCGGCGCGCCGCGGCGTCGGCGTCCACCACCTCGAAGTGCGTCATCCAGTGCGGCCCGCGCTCCTTGGGCAGCGCGCCGCCGACGCCGCGGATCCCGGCGATCGGGCGGCCCTCCAGCCGCAGCGTCACCCGTTCGGCCGGCGAGTCGGAGTCGTCGTCGGCCGGCACGGCGGCGTCCGCCTCGAAGCCGAAGGCCGCCCGGTAGAAGGAGGCGACGGAGGTGCTCCGGGTGACCAGCTCGCTCCAGGACAGGGTGCCGGGCTCGCCGACCACGCCGATCCCGGCCAGGCCGATGGGCTGCCAGATGCCGAACGCGGCGCCCGACGGGTCGGCGGCGATGGCCATCCGGCCCGCCTCGTCCTCGGCGTCCAGCGGGCCCACCGCCACCGTGCCGCCGCACTCCCTGATCCGCTCGGCGGAGGCGTCGGCGTCATCGGCGGCCAGGTAGGTGGTCCACGCGACCGGCTGGTGGAGCAGGCGCGGGCTCTCGCCTATGCCGGCCACCAGCCGGCCGTCCAGCACGGCTCTGACGTACGGGCCGAAGTGCGTCGGACCCGGTTCGAACTCCCAGCCGAACAGCTCGCCGTAGAACGCCTGGGTCAACGGCAGGTTGCGCACCAACAGGCTGACCCAGCAGGGCGTTCCCTGCGGGCGGGCGGCCGATACCTCGGTCATCTGAATGTCTCCTCCAACGGACTGTCTCCGGGGACGGGACGAGCAGGAACGATGCTGTCACCACCGCTCGGAGGCGACCGGTGACCGCGCCGGTCCCCCGGCACATCGCGGAGAATGCCTGACTCACCGTCCCCGCCCGTCCCGCGTCCCGCGCCGGGAGATGGGCCATCAGCCGGACGACGGGCACGCGTAGGTGAGGACGCTGGAAGTGCTGAGGACACAATGGTCCCATGGAACCCATCATCACCGCAGGCGTACTGGCCAACGATGCATTCCAGCCGGTCGTGCTCGATGTGCGTTACCAGCTCGGCGGCCCGCCGGGCCGTCCGCTCTACGAGGCCGGGCACATCCCCGGCGCCCGTTACGTGGACCTGGAATCCGAACTCGCCGGTGAGCCGGGTGAGTCGGGACGCCATCCGCTGCCGGATCTGGCGGTCTTCACCGAGGCCATGCGCCGGGCCGGGGTCTGCGACGACATCCCGGTGGTGGTCTACGACGGCGGCCAGGGCTGGGCCGCGGCCCGCGCCTGGTGGATGCTGCGCTGGGCCGGCCACCGCGACGTGCGGGTGCTGGACGGCGGACTCCCGCACTGGAAGGGCCCGTTGGAGACCGGGACGCCGGCGGTGGAGCCGGGCGACTTCTCCCCGCGGCACGGCGGCATGGCCCAGCTGACCGCCGGTCAGGCCGCCGCGCTGGCCCGGGACGGCCTGCTGCTGGACGCCCGGGCGGCGGAACGCTACCGGGGCGAGGCCGAGCCGATCGACCGGATCGCCGGCCACATCCCCGGCGCGGTCAACGCCCCGACCACCGAGAACACCGGCGAGGACGGCCGCTTCCGGCCCGCCGAGGAACTCAGGGCGCGCTTCGCCGCGTTGGGCGCGGTCCAGGGCACCCGGGTCGGCGTCTACTGCGGCTCCGGGGTCTCGGCGGCCCACGAGGTGCTGGCGCTCGCCATCGCGGGCATCCCGGCCGACCTGTACGTGGGCTCGTGGAGCGAGTGGTCCTACGACAGCACCTGGCCGGTGGCGACCGGTCCGCAGCCCGGCTGACCCCGCGACGCGCGGCGGGCCCGCACCCGGCCGGGTGCGGGCCCGCCGCGGGCGGCCGTGCGGCTCACTCCTGCTTCTTGCGCCGGCTGCCGAAGACGATCTCGTCCCAGCTCGGCACCGTGGCGCGGCGGCCCGGGCGCACCCCGTCCGCCTCGGCCTGCCGGTCGGTGGTGCCGATCAGCCGGTCGCGGTGGCCGGCGACCGACCGGGGCATCAGCACGTCCGCGTAGGCCGAACCGGCGCCGGCGCTGGCCGCCGGGGCGGGCGGCGCGGCCTCCTCGGCCTCCTGCGGCGGCGCCTCCGGGCCGTCCGGCGCCGGGGGCTGCACGGGCGCCGCGGGCACCACCATGTCGCCCCGGAAGCTCGGCACCGCCTCCAGCAGGCTGGTCAGCGAGTCGCGGTCGTCGTCGCGCTCGGAGCGCTCCGGGCGCTCGTCGAACCGCTCGTCGCGCTCCGGTGCCCGGTCCCTGGGCAGCCGGGCGATCCGCGGCACGAACGGGAAGCTGGGCTCCGGCTGCTCGGAGACCGTCTCGCCGATCAGCGCCCGCGCCTCGTCGTCCACCGCCTGCACCAGGCGGCGCGGCGGGTCGTAGGTCCAGCTCGCCGAGTGGTGCTCACCGGCCACCCGGTAGGCCAGCAGGACCTCCCAGGTGCCGTCGTCGCGCCGCCAGGAGTCCCACTGCGCGCTGTCCTTCTCGGCGCCGCGCAGCATCAGCCGCTCGGCCACCGCCTCGCCGAGCTGCGGCCCGGTGCTCTCGCCGTGCCGGCGGACCGGGGTCTTGCGGGCCCGCTCGGCCATGAAGGCCCGCTCGGCCAGCACCGGCCCCTCGAACCGGCGCACCCGCTCCACCGGGATACCGCCCAGTTGCGCGACCTCCTCGGCCGACGCGCCGGCTCGTATCCGCGCCTGGATGTCGCGCGGGCGCAGATGGCTCTCGACCTCGATCTCGATCTGGCCGAGGCGGGCTCTGTCGTTGCGCACCGCGGCACGCAGCCGCTCATCGATCGGAAGGGTGTATTCCGTACTGTCCGCAGCCTTGAGCACCAGTCGTGTGCCGTCGTTGCTGACGGCCACGACACGCAGATCGGGCATGGGGACCTCCCGGGTGGTGCCTGCCGACGTCACGTGCGTCGCTGCTCCCGAAGAACGAGTGTGGCCTGCCGGACTCCTGCCTGCCACAACCTTGCCGACTTCAACAGCGTGTCGAGCGTCTTTCCTGACCCGCCGTCATGGCACGGTTATCTGTTCGCGACTCATAGTGACGCCCTCCGGCCGTCTCGGCGGACTGCCTCACTCCCTGTCACGCGTACTGCGAATGCCAGTCCTACTGGGCGGCGTTGGTCGAACGGCACCGTCGGGCCCCCTCCGGCAGGTTCCGGGCATCCGGACGGGAAACCGGTGCACGGGCTGGCCACAGTACTCCATTCGGGCCATGCGGGTGCAGCACCGCGCCGACGTTTTCGCAGCGTGGAGATGTTCACATGATGACCAGAACTGGAATCGGACCCTTCGTTACCCGGCTCCCGGCTCCGCGACCTTGATGCCCTACCCGCCCAACACCCTTCGCAAGTAGTCGTTCCCGAACACACGTCCTGGGTCGAGCCGGTCCCGCAGAGCGGTGAACTCGGTGAAAGCCGGATAGACCGACGCCAGGTACTCGGCGTTCCTGGTGTGCAGCTTCCCCCAGTGCGGCCGTCCCAGATGCGCCGTCATGATCTGCTCCACGGCCGCGAAGTACTCCTGATGGCGCGTGCCCCGGTACATGTGCACCGCGACGTAGACCGAGTCGCGCCCGCAGGCGGTGGACAGCGTGATGTCGTCGGCGGGCGCGGTGCGGACCTCCACGGGGAAGCCGATCCGCAGCCCGGAGCGGTCGACCATCGCCTTCAGCTCGCGCAGCGCCGGCACCGCCGCGTCCCGGTGCAGCGCGTACTCCATCTCCACGAACCGCACCCGGCGCGGCGAGGTGAAGACCCGGTACGCGGTGTCGGTGTACGAACGGGCGGACAGCGCGCGGCTGGAGAGCCGGGCCAGCCCGGGGACGGTCGCCGGGACGGCCTTGCCGAGCGCGCAGACCGCCTGGAAGACCCCGTTGGACAGCAACTCGTCGTCCACCCAGCCGCGCAGCGCCGGCAGCGGGGCCGCCGGGCCCGCGCTGCGGTTGTTGCGCTTGGTGTTGCAGTTGTCGGTGTGCGGGAACCAGTAGAACTCGAAGTGCTCGTTCTCCGCGACGAGCCGGTCGAACTCCCGCAGCACCCGGTCGAAGCGCATCGGCTCCTCACGGGCGGTCAGCAGGAAGGCCGGCTCGACCGCGAAGGTGACCGAGCCGATCACGCCCAGCGCCCCGAGCCCGATCCTCGCCGCGGCGAAGACCTCCGGGTTCTCCCGCGCCGAGCAGCGCAGCACCGAGCCGTCCGCGGTGACCAGTTCGAGGGCGGTGATCTGGGCGGCGATCGAGGCCGAGTCGCGGCCGGTGCCGTGCGTGCCGGTGCTGACCGCCCCGGCGACGGTCTGCTCCATGATGTCGCCCATGTTGGTCAGCGACAGCCCGACCGCGTCCAGCGCCCGGTTCAGCCCGCGCAACGGCAGCCCCGCCCCGACCGTGACGGTGCCGGCCGCCGTGTCGATCTCCCGGATCGCGGTGAGCCCTTCGGGCCGGATCAGCACGCCGTCGGTGGCCGCCGCCGCGGTGAAGGAGTGCCCGCTGCCGACCGCCTTGGCCCGCAGACCGTCCTCGGCCGCCCGCCGGACCGCCGCCGCCAGCTCGTCCAGCGAACCGGGTGTCACGGTCCGCCGCGGCCGGGCGGTGACGTTGCCCGCCCAGTTACGCCACGAAGTCGCCTCGCCGGTCCTGCTCGTCGTGCGCGTCGTCCTCATCGGCTCGTCGTCCCTCCCGCTCCGGCGCCGGTACGAGCCGGCGGTATCCGAGGACCGCCACCGCCAGGGCGAGTGCCCCGGCGGCCAGTGGCACCGTGTACCCCGCGGCGGGGCCGGCCGCGTCCACCACCGTGCCGGCGGCGGAGGCGCCGATCGCCACCCCGACCGCGAGTCCGGTACTCGTCCACGTCATACCCTCGGTCAGCTTCGAGCGCGGCACCAGCTGTTCGACCAGGGCCATCGCGGTGACCATGGTGGGCGCTATCGTCAGGCCCGAGACGAACAGCGCCAGGCCCAGCGCCGGCAGGCTCCCGGACAGCTGGAGGGGGATCATACTCAGCGCCATCGCGGCCACCCCCACCGCGAACCGCTTCGCCGCGTTCTGCGACGGCCTGGCCAGTCCGAACACCACGCCGGCCAGGCAGCTGCCGAGCGCGTAGACCGCCAGCACGACGCTCGCCGCCGCCTTGTGCCCCTGCTGCTGGGCGAACGCCACCGTCGCCACGTCCACCGCGCCGAAGATCGCCCCGGTGGCGGTGAAGGTGGCCACCAGCACCCGCAGCCCCGCCGAACGCAGCACCGAGCCGCCGGTGTGGTGCTCGGGCGGGTGCGGGGCCGGCTCGGTGCCGTGCTGCGCGGTCAGCCACACCACCCCGACGGCCAGGCACACCACCGCGAGCAGCGGCCCGGCCTCCGGGAACCACGCGGTGCTCAGCCCGATCGAGACGACCGGGCCGACGATGAAGCACAGCTCGTCCACCACCGACTCGTGCGAGTACGCGGTGTGCAGCAGCGGCGAACCCCGGTAGAGGGCCGCCCAGCGGGACCGCACCATCGATCCCAGGCTCGGCGTGGTGCCCGCCGCCGCGGCGCACGCGTACAGCGCCCAGTCCGGCGCCCCGGTCCGCACGCACACCAGAAGCGCGGCCACCGCCGTGACCGTCACCGCGGCGACCGGGCGCAGCACCCGCCGCTGTCCGTGGCGGTCCACCAGCCGGGAGACCTGCGGGCCGAAGCACGCCGCCGCCAGCGCCAGGGTCGCGGTGAGCCCGCCGGCCAGCCCGTAGCGACCGGTGACCTGGGAGATCATCGTGACGATGCCGATGCCCAGCATCGACAGCGGCAGCCGGCCGATCGCGCCGGCGGCGGAGAACCCCTTGGCGCCGGGGGCGGCGAAGATCGCACGGTAGGGGGCGAGCACGGGCGCTCCAGGCTCAGGGGACGGCCGGCGGTCGGCACGGACCGCCGGCCGGGCAGGCGGGACACATCGGCAGGACGCGTAAAGGGGCCATAAGGCCGTGGATAAAGCTTACGAGTCATAGCAAACGCTTTTCGCACCGAGGCGGCGTCCCCAACTGCCGGGAACCCGGGGCGCCCCGGGTCGTCGCGGGCCGCCGGCCGGCGGGTGGCAGGATCGACGTCATGCCCGATGAGCTCGATCCCCACCCGTACGACGCCTTGCTGCTGCTCTCCTTCGGCGGCCCGGAGGGCCCCGACGACGTCGTCCCCTTCCTGGAGAACGTCACCGCCGGCCGCGGCATCCCGCGTGAGCGCCTCAAGGAGGTCGGGCGGCACTACTACCTGTTCGGCGGCGTGAGCCCGATCAACGCCCAGAACCGCGAACTGCTCGGCGCGCTGCGCACCGACTTCGCCGTGGCCGGCCTCGACCTGCCGGTCTACTGGGGCAACCGCAACTGGGCGCCCTACCTCGCCGACACCCTGCGGGCGGTCAGCGACGACGGGCACCGGCGGGTGCTGACCCTGGCCACCAGCGCGTACGCCTCCTACTCGGGCTGCCGCCAGTACCGGGAGAACCTCGCCGACGCGCTCGCCGCCCTCGCCGCCGAGGGCCGTCCGGTGCCCCGGGTGGACAAGCTCCGGCACTACTTCAACCACCCCGGCTTCATCGCCCCGATGGTCGACTCCGTGCTCGCCGCGCTCGCCGAACTGCCCGACGGGGTCCGCGACGGCGCCCGGCTGGCGTTCACCACGCACTCGATCCCCACCGCCGCCGCCGACACCTCGGGGCCGGTCGCCGGACACGGCGACGGCGGCGCCTACCTCGCCCAGCACCTGGACGCCGCCGCGGTCATCGCCGAGGGGGTGCGCGAGGCGACCGGGACCGCGCACCCGTGGCGGCTGGTCTTCCAGTCCCGCAGCGGCCCGCCGAGCGTCCCGTGGCTGGAGCCCGACATCTGCGACCACCTGGCCGCCGAGCACGCCGCCGGGGCGCCGGCCGTGGTGATGGTGCCGGTCGGCTTCGTCTCCGACCACATGGAGGTCAGGTACGACCTCGACACCGAGGCCGCCGCGAAGGCCGCCGGACTCGGCCTGCCGGTCGCCCGCGCCGCGACGGTGGGCGCCGACCCGCGGTTCGCCGCCGCGGTGCGCGACCTGGTACTGGAGCGTGCCGCCGCCGAGCGCGGCGGCACGCCGCCGCGCTGCGCGCTCGGCCGGCTCGGCCCGAGCCACGACGTGTGCCCGGCCGGCTGCTGTCCCGCGCGCGCCCCGCGACCGGCCGCCGCCGGGCTCGACTGAACCGCACCGACCCCGCATGACGAAAGGAAGACCGCCGTGAGCGATCTGGACCGCGAGCTGCTGGACATCGCGCTGGAGGCGGCCCGCCGGGCCGGCGCCCTGCTGCGCGACGGGAGGCCGGCGGACCTCGGGGTGGCCGCGACCAAGTCCAGCCCGACCGACGTGGTCACCGAGATGGACCTCGCCTCCGAGAAGCTCATCACCGGCTACCTCGCCGAGCACCGGCCGGACGACGGCCTGCTGGGGGAGGAGGGCGCGAGCCGGACCGGCACCTCCGGGGTGCGCTGGGTGGTCGACCCGCTCGACGGCACGGTGAACTACCTGTACGGCCTGCCGTCCTGGTCGGTGAGCATCGCCGCGGAACGCGACGGGCGCGCGGTGGCCGGCGTGGTGGCCGCCCCGATGCGCGGCGAGACCTACCACGCGGTGCTCGGCGGCGGCGCCCACCTGGACGGCACCCGGGTGCGCTGCCGCCCGGCGCCGGCCCTGGACCGCGCCCTGGTCGCCACCGGCTTCGGCTACGTGCGGGAGATGCGCACCGCCCAGGCCGAGGTGGCCCGGTCCCTGCTGCCCCGGGTGCGCGACATCCGGCGCAACGGATCGGCCGCCCTCGACCTGTGCGACCTGGGGTGCGGCCGGCTGGACGGCTACTACGAGCGCGGGCTGCACCCGTGGGACGTGGCGGCCGGCGGCCTGTTCGCCCGGGAGGCCGGCGTGCTGACCGGCGGGCGGCCGGGCCACCCGGAGTCCTTCGACCTGACGGTGGCCGCGCCGCCCGGACTGTTCGAGCCGCTGCAGGCGCTGGTGGACGAGTTGGGCGCCTGGCACGACTGACACCGCTGAGGCGACGCCCGGCCGCACGCGGGCATGCGAACGCCCCGGTCACCTGGTGGGGGGTGTCCGGGGCGCAGGCCGGGCGCTGGTCAGGCGACCTTGGGTGCCACCTCGACGCCGTGCTCGGCGGCGATACGACGCAGGTCGTCGAGCTCGGACTGCTCCACCTCGGCGAGGTAGTCGTCGCCGATCTCCTGTGCGCGGGTGAGGTCGGACTCCGTGTTGCGTATGCGTTGTGTGATGCCGGTGGTGAACGCGTCCATGAGGCGCCCCCTTGTCGTCGTCGGGTGCACAAGGCGGTTTCTGATGTGCGGGGCTTGGGCGATCGCCTCCGAACGCGTACGGGACGCGCGGATGATGCTGCTCGACGAGGCGTGATCGCGGGGTTGCAGTCGTCCTCCCCGCGCTCGATGACCGGAAAACCTCTCCCTCCGGAAAAATCTCATGGGACGGTTTTCGCTACGCGCGGTGACCTCCCATGACCTGCGGTGTCCGGAGGGAACAGTTCACCGATTGTTTTCGGCCGATTCCCTTCGGTGGCCCGTTCCTGACCGCCGGAGGTGCCCCGCACGGGGTTCCCGGCACGAGGGCTTACCGGTGTTTTATGGGCATCGGAGGCAGGATGGAGCAGCCCCGCTCGTAGATCCGTTTCGTGGAAGGACCGCCCGTGCGCGTACTCGTCGTCGAGGACGAGCAGTTGCTCGCCGATGCCGTGGCCACCGGACTGCGCCGGGAGGCCATGGCCGTCGATGTCGTCTACGACGGGGGCGCCGCCCTGGAGCGCATCGGCGTCAACGACTACGACGTGGTGGTGCTCGACCGCGACCTGCCGGTCGTCCACGGTGACGAGGTGTGCCGCAGGCTCGTCGGCCTCTCGCTGCCGACCCGGGTCCTGATGCTGACCGCGGCCGGCGACGTCAGCGACCGCGTCGAGGGCCTGGAGCTGGGCGCCGACGACTACCTGCCGAAGCCGTTCGCCTTCAGCGAGCTGACCGCCCGGGTGCGCGCCCTGGGCCGTCGCACCAGCACCCCGCTGCCGCCCGTCCTGGAGCGCGCCGGCCTGCGGCTCGACCCCAACCGCCGCGAGGTCTTCCGCGACGGGCGGGAGGTGCACCTCGCGCCCAAGGAGTTCGCCGTCCTGGAGGTCCTGCTGCGCAGCGAGGGCTCGGTGGTCTCCGCGGAGCAGCTGCTGGAGAAGGCCTGGGACGAGAACACCGACCCGTTCACCAACGTCGTACGGGTGACCGTGATGACCCTGCGCCGCAAGCTCGGCGAGCCCGCGGTCATCGTCACCGTGCCCGGCTCCGGTTATCGGATCTGATCGCGGATGGCACACCTCCCGATGTCCGGCTCCTCCTCGGCCTCGTCAGGCTCCGCCGGGTCCTCCGGCTCCGGCGGCTCTGCCGGGTCCGCCCCGAAGGAGTCGGCGACCCCGCCCAAGCCCACCTGGGACCCCCGGCCGCCCGATACCGGCACCCCGTGGCTGCGGCCCACCATCCGCATACGGCTCACCGTGCTGTACGGCGGCATGTTCCTGATCGCCGGCGTGCTGCTGCTGCTGATCATCTACCTGCTGGCCGCGCAGGCGATGAACCAGGGCAGCGAGGCGCCGTTCCGGTTGATCGGCGGCAACGTCCAGGTCAACAGCAGCGCCTGCCCCGGGCTCACCGACCCGACCCAGCAGGTGACCGCCCAGCACTTCAACGACGCCCTGGACGCCTGCATGAGCGCCCAGCGCCAGGTCGCCCTGACCAACCTGCTGCGCCGCTCGCTGCTCGCCCTGCTGGGCCTGACGGTGGTCGCGTTCGCCTTCGGCTACGTGATGGCCGGCCGGGTGCTCTCGCCGCTCGGCCGGATCACCCGCACCGCGCGGTCGGTGGCCGGATCCGATCTGTCGCGCCGGATCAAGATGGACGGCCCGGACGACGAGTTGAAGGAGCTCGCCGACACCTTCGACGACATGCTCAACCGGCTCGACAGATCCTTCGAGTCCCAACGCCGGTTCGTCGCCAACGCCTCGCACGAACTGCGCACCCCGCTGGCGATCAACCGCACGCTGCTGGAAGTGCAGCTCACCGATCCGAACGCCTCACCCGACCTGCAACAGCTCGGCAAGACGCTGCTGGCCACCAACCTGCGCAGCGAACAGCTCGTCGAGGGGCTGCTGTTGCTCGCCCGCAGTGACAACGAGGTGGTGGAGCGCAAACCCGTCGACCTGGCCGAGGCGGCCTCCCAGGCGCTCGAACAGACCCGCTCCGAGGCCGAGTCCAAGGGCGTCGAGCTGCGCGGCGAGGAGCTGGCCGGCGCGGTCGTGCAGGGCAGCGGCGTGCTGCTGGAGCGGGTCGCGCTCAACCTGGTGCAGAACGCGGTGCGCTACAACGTGCCCGACGGCTGGGTGGAGGTGCGCACCGCCACCCAGGGCGGCCTCGCCGTGCTGACGGTCGCCAACACCGGCCCCGTGGTGCCCGCCTACGAACTCGACAACATCTTCGAACCGTTCCGCCGGCTGCGCACCCAGCGGACCAACAGCGACAAGGGAGTGGGTCTCGGCCTGTCCATCGTCCGCTCGGTCGCCCGCGCGCACGGCGGATCCATCAGCGCGGAGCCCAGAGACGGCGGCGGCCTGGTCATGCGGGTCGCGATCCCGCTCTGATCCCGGTCCGATCCGGATCCGATCGCGGATCCGATCCGCGGGTCCGATCCGGATCAGCGGCAGATGTGACGCACGTGACGCGGGCCGGAGAACCTGTTCGCTTCGGGCGAAATGTCGCCGTCCGTTCCTGGCCCTTCCGCGCTGTGACCGATCGCACAACCGAAATCCCGCCCGCGCACCCTGTGTGACCAGGCAGCTCGGGAAAAAGCCGAAAAATCCATGTTTCCGCAGGTCATGATCACGGGAAGTACACGTGACGGCACACCTGAACCAGCCTGTGCCACCGTGGCCAGGTGCCCGTCGATGGCCGACACCGTCACCCCTTCGGGGGTGCCGTTGGGTGTCGATTGAGTAACAGGGCTTGATGTGAGGCAAAATCTCCGCCTCGGAGCGGGCACAAGTTCCGCTCCTCGCGCGTTACGTGCGCTGGAGACAGCAGATACCCAGAGGGGGAGAGTGCAATGGCAACGGACTACGACACGCCACGCAAGACCGATGACGATCTCAACGAGGACAGCATCGAGGAGCTGAAGGCCCGGCGGAACGAGAAGTCCACCTCGTCGGTGGACGTCGACGAGTTCGAGCAGGCCGAGGGCTTGGAGCTGCCCGGTGCGGACCTGTCCAACGAGGAGCTGTCGGTGCGCGTCCTGCCGCGCCAGGCGGACGAGTTCACCTGCATGAGCTGCTTCCTCGTCCACCACCGCAGCCAGCTCGCCTCGGAGAAGAACGGCCACCCGGTCTGCCGCGACTGCGCGGCCTGAGGCGGGAGGACCGTGTCGGATCCGGCGCGAGACGACGAGCGGGGCTCCATGGAGCACCAGCGCCGCACGGCGCCGCCGTGGAGGGTGGCGGTGGGCGGCGGATGGGCCTCGCTCGCGAAACGCGTCGGCGGCGGTGCGAGGAACAGTCTGAGCGCGTTGACCGAGCGGCTGATCGACACCGCGCCACGCATCCCGGTCCGCGATCTGGACACGCTGCGCAGACAGTTCCCCACGCTCGGCCCCGAGGAGATCGCCGACAAGCTCGTCGCCGCGGCCACCGCGGCGACCGCCACGGTGGGAGCCGGCGTCGGCGCCGCCGCGGCCCTGCCCGTACCGCCGGCGATGACCGCCGAGCTCGTCGCGGAGACCATGGCCGTGGCCGCCGTGGAGTACAAACTCATCGCCGAACTGCACGAGCTGTACGGCCGGCGGGCCCCCGGCAACACCCGGCAGCGGGTCGCCGCCTACCTCGGCGCCTGGGCGCAGCAGCGCGGCATCCAGGTCACCCGGCCGGCCAGCGTCGACGCCGCCCTCAGCGGCCAGCTCAAACGCCAGCTGCGCCAGCGCCTGGTGCGCCGCTCGGCGCGCAACCTGCCGACGCTGACCCCGTTCATGGTCGGCGCGGCCATCGGCGCCTTCCTCAACCGGCGCGACACCGGCCGGCTCGCCGAGCGGGTACGCGCCGATCTGCGCGGCCGCCAGATCCCGTGGGACGTCATCCCCCCGAGCCTTTGACCCCGGCCGGCCCGCCCGGTCTCAGGCCGCGGGCCGCACCTTCGCCAGCGCCTCGGCCAGCCGCTGCGGCGAGCGGGTCGACAGGTACAGGTACGGCGTCGGATCGCCGGGATCGTTGACCTCGACCCGCAGCGCCGTCGGCACGTAGGAGCGCAGCAGCATGAAGGCGCGGGCGTCGGCCTTGTAGGTGCGCCAGGCCAGCGCCTCCTCCCGGTCCAGCGGCTGCGCCTCGCCCAGCGCGGTCAGCGGGATCCGGGCGTCCCCGGCGACCAGCGAGCCGGCCACCACGCGGATGCGCGCCGAACCGTAGGAACTCACCACCGCGCAGGACAGCGCCGTCGCGCCGGCGAACGCCCCGAGCAGCGGCAACGGCCCGAACGGCAACGCGATCAGCGCGCCGCACACCCCGAGCATCACCGACAGGAACCACCAGGAGCGCGGCGCGGTGAGACGTTCGTCGTAAGGCTGCATGGAAACAGCTTGGCACGCTCTCCTGTGGCCCCCTGCGCGCCCCTGCGCCGCCGCCAGGGGCCGTCTCCCGCCGCTCTCCGGCGGGCTCGCGCCGCCTGGCACGCACCGGCGTTGCCGCTGTGACATCAGCCGCTGCGCGGCGGGGCCCCGACGACACCACTGTCGGGATGCTCCGCGAACCACCCTGATCGGCAAGACGCGCTAGGGCAGCGGCCAGCCGATCGCGCGGGCCAGCCGCGGCGGGGCGGCCCGCAGGCCGGTGGCGAGCTGCTTGGCCCAGTCGGCCGCCGGGGTCGGCACCAGCGCGTCCAGCGCCGCGGTGGACCGCGCGCCGCCGCCCACCAGGTAGCGCGACTGCGGATGCCGCGCGGTCAGCGCCCGGCGCACCGTCGCGGCGACCTGCCGCGGCGCCGGCTCGCGCAGCCTGGAGGGCCGCGCGGGCGGCTCGCCGGCCGCCGCGTACTGCTTGCGGTACGCCGACACCCGCAGCTCCGGCAGCAGGTCGGCGCTGCCGCGCCACAACCGGCTTCCGTACGACCACGGTTCGATCAGCGACACCCGCACCCCGAAGGAGGCGCTCTCCATCCGCAGCGCGTCGGTGACCGCCTCCAGGCCCTGCTTGCTCGCGCAGTACCAGCCGAGCATCGGCATGGTCACCCGCCCGGCCAGGCACGAGACGTTGACGATCCGGCCGCGCCGCCGCTCGCGCATGGTGGGCAGCACCAGCCGCGCGATCCGGGCCGGCGCCAGCAGGTTCGTCTCCAGCTGCCGCCGGGCCCGCTCGTCGTCCACGTCCTCGACGGCGCCGGGCTGGGCGAACTGCGCGTTGTTGACCACCGCCCACGGCCCGCCGTCGGTCATGGTGGCGATCTCGGTGAACGCCCGTACCGTGGAGGTGGCGTCCGCGACGTCCACCAGCACGGTCCGCACGTTCGCGCCGGTCCGCGCGACCCGGTCGCGCAGCGCCTCGGCCTTCTCCTCGGTGCGGGAGGTGGCGATCACGTCGAACCCGGCGTGTGCCAGGTCGAGGGTGATCACCTGACCGGTGATGCTGGTCGCTCCGGTCACGACGACGGTCTTGCGGCTGATCGGGCTCAATGGAATCGATCCTGTGAACGCCTGGACAACGCGGGAAAGGGGTGGGGCCCCACCAGGAGGGTAGGGTTCGGGCCGTGAGTGGAGCTACTGCATCCGACAACGCGGGGCGCACGGCGTTGACGCCGCCCCCCGGCGCCGACCGGCCGGTGCGCCACGCCGACGCCCCGGAACCCGGCACGCTGCTCGGGTCGCACTACGACGAGTGCTTCGGCTGCGGAGAGGCCCAGCCGCACGGCCTGCACCTGGCGGCCCGCGCCGGCGAAGGCGTGAGCGTCACCGCCGAGTTCACCGTGCGCCCGGCCCACCAGGGCGCCCCCGGCCTCGCCCACGGCGGCGTGCTGGTCTCCGCGCTCGACGAGACGCTCGGCTCCCTGCAGTGGCTGCTGCGCACCATCGCGGTCACCGGCCGGCTGGAGACGGAGTTCGTCCGCCCGGTCCCGGTCGGCACCACGCTGCACCTGAGCGCGCACTGCACCGGGGTGGCCGGCCGCAAGATCTACTCCAGTGCCGTCGGCCGGGTGGGCAGCCCGGAGGGGCCGGTCGCGGTCCGCGCCGACGCGGTCTTCGTCGAGGTCAAGCTCGAACACTTCACCAGGAACGGCCGCCCCGAGGAGATCAAGGCGGCGCTGGACAACCCGGACCAGTTCAAGGTCGCCCGGGCCTTCGAGGTCAACCCGTGACCGGCGCGCCGCGCCCCGGGCTCGACGTCCTGCTGCGGCGCCTCGACCCGGAAGTGCCCGTCCCGTCCTACGCGCACCCCGGCGACGCCGGCGCCGACCTGGTGACCACCGAGGCGGCCGAACTCGCCCCCGGCGAACGGGCGGTGCTGCCCACCGGCGTGTCCGTCGCCCTGCCCGACGGGTACGCGGCCTTCGTGCATCCGCGCTCCGGCCTCGCGGCCCGGTGCGGTGTCTCCATGGTGAATGCGCCCGGCACGGTCGATGCCGGGTACCGTGGGGAGATCAAGGTGATTGTGGTCAACCTGGACCCACGCGAGAACGTGCGGTTCGAGCGGTTCGACCGGATCGCCCAGCTGGTCGTCCAGCGGGTCGAGAAGGTCCGCTTCCACGAGGTCGCGGAGCTGCCCGGCTCCGCGCGAGCCGAGGGGGGCTTCGGCTCCACCGGGGGACACGCCGCGGTGGCCGGCCCGACGGACGGCACGACCGGTTCTACGCAGGGCTACGCATCGGTCGCCTCAGACCGGGAAGGACAGTGACCGTGTTCCGTCGTCGCAGCAAGGAGCGCGAAGACGCCCTCGACGAGCTCGCAGAAGACGCGGGCCCGGACGAGACGGCCGAGGAGGACCTGGACGCCGAGCAGGCGCAGGACTCCGACGACGCCGAGTCCCGTCGCTACAACCTGCCGCCCGCCCCGCGCCCCGACGGGCCGTGGGACATCAGCGAGGTCAGCACGCCCGGCGAGGGCCGGGTGGACCTCGGCGGGCTGTTCGTGCCCGGTGTCGAGGGCATGGAGCTGCGGGTGGAGGTCGCCGGCGACTCCATCGTCGCCGCGACCGTGGTGCTCCAGGACAGTGCCGTCCAGCTGCAGGCGTTCGCCGCGCCGAAGTCGGAGGGCATCTGGGGCGAGGTCCGCGACGAGATCGCCTCCAGCATCACCCAGCAGGGCGGCATCGTCGACGAGGTCGAGGGCCCGCTCGGCTGGGAGCTGCGCGCCCAGGTCCCGGTGCAGCTGCCGGACGGCACCAACGGGGTGCAGCTGGTCCGCTTCATCGGCTCGGACGGCCCGCGCTGGTTCCTGCGCGGCGTGATCTCCGGCCAGGGCGCCGTCCAGCCGCAGGCGGCCGGCGTGCTGGAGCAGATCTTCCGCGACACCGTCGTCACCCGGGGCGAGAGCCCGATGGCGCCGCGCGACCCGATCGTCCTGAAGCTCCCCGACGACGCCCAGATGCTCCCCGAGGGCGTCGCGCAGGAGCAGGCCGCCCCCGGCAAGTTCTCCGACGGCCTCGACCCGATGCGCCGCGGCCCGGAGATCACCGAGGTGCGCTGAGCAGCGAACCGCCCGCCGACGGGCCGCGACCACCGCAGGGTGGACCGCGGCCCGTCGGCGTGTGCGCACCGCCCCCTCCCGCCGCCCCGCCGAATCCATACGCGACCCTGACGCCCGTGAAGGCGTGCGAGCGGTCCGAACGGGTGATGGCGAACCTAGGATCTCCTCCGGTGACGGTGCTTCCCGGACGGCCCCGCGCGGTCGCCTGGCCGTCGGCGGCGCAGGGGTGAGGATGGAGTCATGGCACGTGGGAAGCTGCGGATCTACCTCGGGGCCGCGCCCGGCGTCGGCAAGACGTACGCCATGCTCTGCGAGGCGCACCGGCGGCGCGACCGCGGCACCGACGTGGTGGTCGGCTTCGTCGAACACCACGCCCGGCCGCGCACCGAGGAGCTGCTGACCGGCCTGGAGCAGCTGCCCCGGCGTGAACTGGCCTACCGCGGAAGCCTGTTCGCCGAGATGGACATCGACGCCGTCCTCGCCAGGGCGCCCGAGGTCGTCCTGATCGACGAACTCGCCCACACCAACGTGGCCGGCAGCCGGCACGCCAAGCGCTGGCAGGACGTCGAGGAACTGCTCGACGCCGGCCTGGACGTCATCTCCAACGTCAACATCCAGCACCTGGAGTCGCTGGGCGACGTGGTCGAGTCGATCACCGGCGTGCGCCAGCGCGAGACGGTCCCCGACGAGGTGGTGCGCCGCGCCGACCAGATCGAACTGGTCGACATGTCGCCGCAGGCGCTGCGCCGCCGGATGGCGCACGGCAACATCTACCAGCCCGACAAGGTCGACGCGGCCCTGTCGAACTACTTCCGGCCCGGCAACCTCACCGCGCTGCGGGAGCTGGCCCTGCTGTGGGTCGCCGACCGGGTCGACGAGTACCTCCAGCAGTACCGCGCGGACCACCGCATAAGCTCCACCTGGCAGGCCAGGGAGCGCATCGTGGTCGGGCTGACCGGCGGGCCGGAGGGCCGCACCCTGATCCGGCGCGCGGCGCGGATGGCCGCCAAGGGCTCCGGCAGCCAGATCCTCGCCGTCCACGTGGTCCGCAGCGACGGGCTGGCCGCCGGCTCGCCCAAGGAGCTGGCGGTCGAGCGCACCCTGGTCGAGGACCTCGGCGGCACCTTCCACCACGTGGTCGGCGACGACATCCCCACCGCACTGCTGGAGTTCGCCCGCGGGGTGAACGCCACCCAGATCGTGCTGGGCACCTCGCGCCGCAAGGCGTGGCAGTACGTGCTCGGGCCGGGCGTCGGCGCCACCGTGGCCCGCGAGTCCGCCGACATCGACGTGCACATCGTCACCCACGAGGAGGCCGCCAAGGGCCGCGGCCTGCCGGTGGCCCGCGGCGCCCGGCTCGGCCGGGTGCGCATCCTCACCGGCTGGGCGGTCGGCTGCGCCGGGCCGGTGCTGATGACGCTGCTGCTGACCAGGGCGCTGCCCGGCCTCGGGCTCGGCAACGACATGCTGCTGCTGCTCTCGCTCACCGTCGCGGCCGCCCTGCTCGGCGGCATGCTGCCGGCGCTCGCCTCGGCGGCCGTCGGATCGCTGTTCCTGAACTACTTCTTCACGCCGCCGCTGCACCAGTTCACCATCGCCGACCCGCACAACATCGTGGCCATCGTGATCTTCGCGGCGGTGGCGGTCGCGGTCGCCTCGGTGGTGGACCTGGCCGCCCGCCGCACCCACCAGGCGGCCCGGCTGCGCGCCGAGGCGGAGATCTTCTCGCTGCTGGCCGACGGCGTGCTGCGCGGCGAGTCCTCGCTGGACGCGCTGCTGGAACGGGTCCGCGAGACGTTCGCGATGGGCTCGGTCGCGCTGCTGGAGCGCGAGGAGGACTACGGCCGCTGGACCCGGGCCGGCAGCGTGGGCCCCGAACCGTGCCTGCGGCCCGACGACGCCGACGTGGAGGTGCCGGTCGGCGACCGGATGTCGCTGGCGCTCACCGGGCGGGTGCTGCCGGCCGAGGACCGCCGCCTGCTGTCCGCGTTCGCCGCCCAGGCGGTCGCCATCCTGGACCGGCAGCGGCTGCTCGGCGAGGCGGCCCGGGCCCGCGAGCTGGCCGAGGGCAACCGGATCCGCACCGCGCTGCTGGCCGCCGTCTCGCACGACCTGCGCACCCCGCTCGCCGCGATCAAGGCGGCCGTCACCTCGCTGCGCTCCGACGACGTGGCGTGGTCCCCGCAGGACGAGGCCGACCTGCTGGAGGCGATCGAGGACGGCTCCGACAAGCTCGACCACCTGGTGGGCAACCTGCTGGACATGTCGCGGCTGCAGACCGGCACCGTCACCCCGCTGATGCGCGAGGTCGATCTCGACGAGGTCGTGCCGCTGGCGCTCGGCGGCGTACCGGCGGGCTCGGCCACCCTGGACATCCCCGAGACGCTGCCGATGGTGGAGGCCGACCCGGGACTGCTGGAGCGGCTGGTCGCCAACGTGGTGGAGAACGCCGTCAAGTACAGCCCGGCGGCCGACCCGGTCCTGGTCGCCGCCAGCGTGCTGCGCGACCGGGTCGAGTTGCGGATCGCCGACCGCGGTCCCGGCGTGCCGGACGTCGCCAAGGACCGGATATTCGAACCGTTCCAGCGCTACGGGGACGCCCCGCGCGGTTCCGGGGTCGGACTCGGCCTCGCGGTCGCCAGGGGCTTCGCGGAGGCCATGGGCGGCTCCCTGGTCGCCGACGACACCCCCGGCGGCGGACTGACCATGGTGCTCACCCTGCGGGCCGCGGGCGGACAGCCACGACCCGTCCCGGGGCTCCCCGCGGAGGCCACCTCATGACGTCGTCGACTCCCAGCCGCACCCGAAAGGCTGAATCCATGCCGCTTCCCACCGGCGGGCCCGCCAAGGCCCCGGTCCGGGTCCTGGTGGTCGACGACGAGCCGCAGATCGTCCGCGCCCTGGCGATCAACCTGCGGGTGCGGCACTACGAGGTGGACGCCGCGCCCGACGGCGCCTCCGCGCTGCGGCTCGCCGCCACCACCCACCCCGACGTGGTCGTGCTCGACCTCGGCCTGCCCGACATGGACGGCGCCGACGTCATCCGGGCCCTGCGCGCCTGGACCCGGGTGCCGATCATCGTGCTGTCCGCCCGCCAGGCGTCCGGCGAGAAGGTCGAGGCGCTCGACGCGGGCGCCGACGACTACGTGACCAAGCCGTTCGGCATGGACGAACTCCTCGCCCGGCTGCGCGCCGCGGTGCGCCGGGCCGCCCCGGCCGGCGAGGAGGGCGAGGCGGTGGTGGTGGAGACCGACTCCTTCACCGTCGACCTGGCGGCCCGCAAGGTGCACCGCGACGGGGCCGACGTGCGGCTCACGCCGACCGAGTGGCACCTGCTGGAGGTGCTGGTCCGCAACCCGGGCCGGCTCGTCGGCCAGAAGCAGCTGCTCCAGGAGGTCTGGGGGCCCGCCTACGGCACCGAGAGCAACTACCTGCGGGTCTACATGGCCCAGTTGCGCCGCAAACTGGAGGCCGATCCGGCGCACCCCAGGCACTTCATCACCGAACCCGGCATGGGTTACCGGTTCGAGCGCTGATCGCGCGGGGCCCCGGCGGGTACCCTTTCCCCATGAGTGGTGCCACCCGTTCGGACCGCCCCGGCGGCCGGTTCCGCCGTATCCTCGACCGGCTCGCCTCCTCCCAGGAGGACCTGCTGTCCGAGGAGTTGCGGCAGGACGCCGCCGCGGTCGGCTGCATCCGCATCCAGGACTGCCGGGACCGGCAGCTGGTCACGGTGACCGGCACGCTGCGCACGGTCACCCTGCGTCCACGGGCCGGCGTGCCCGCGCTGGAGGCGGAGCTGTTCGACGGTTCCGCGCCGCTGGACGTGGTCTGGCTCGGCCGGCGGAGCATCGTGGGTATAGAACCCGGGCGCAAGATCATCGCGTCCGGCCGGATCGCGGTCAACCGTGGCCGCTGTGTGCTGTTCAACCCCAAATACGAGCTGCGTCCCGTCGGACAGGAGTAGTCGGTGGCCTCCACCAACCAGCGGACCGAGGATCTGGCGACCACGGACGCCCAGGCGTCGAAGGCGGCGGCCGACAAGGCGCTGCTGGAGGCGTTCGGCGGAGTGTGGGGCATGGTGGACACCACCGTGCCGGGCCTGGTCTTCGTCACCGTCTTCACCATCAACCACGACATCACCATCGCGGCGGTCTCCGCGCTCGCCCTCAGCCTGGTGCTGGCGGTGACCCGGCTGCTGCGCAAGCAGACCCTCAAGCACGCCTTCAGCGGCGTCTTCGGCATCGCCTTCGGCGCGTTCTTCGCGATGCTGTCCGGCAACGCGAAGAACTTCTACCTGCCCGGCATGCTCTACACGCTCGGTCTGGCGATCGCCTACGTGGTCTCCGCGCTGGCCCGCTTCCCGCTGATCGGCGTGCTGCTCGGGCCGATCCTGCGCGAGAACCTGTCGTGGCGCACCCGCAACCCCGGCCGCTTCAAGGCGTACACCAAGGCCACCTGGGCCTGGGGCATCATCCTGCTGGCCAAGTCGGCGATCCTCTTCCCGCTCTACTGGTGGGGCAACGCCACGCAGCTCGGCTGGGTCAAGGTCGCGCTCGGCATCCCGCCGTTCCTGCTGTCGGTCTACCTGACCTGGATCTTCCTGGCCAAGGCGCCGCCGCCGATCGACGTCGTCTCCGAGATGGAGGAGCGCGAGAAGCAGGAGGCCGAGGCGCGCGGGGACAACGCCGCCTGACCCGCCCGCGCGTCCGCGCACACGCCAGGGGCCCGCGACCGGCCGGTCGCGGGCCCCTGGCACGTCCGAGCGCCGCCTCAGCCCCGCTCGGGGTCGATGACGGTGTCGCTGCCCTCGCCGTCCTTGCGGACCGACAGCAGGTCCTCCAACTGCTCCTCGCGGTCCGGGGCCGCCACGAACAGCAGCTCGTCGCCGGCCTCCAGCGCGTCGTCCTTGGCCGGGGTGAGCACCCGGTGGCCGCGGATGATCGTCACCAGCGAGGTGTCGGTCGGCCACCGCACCTCGCCGACCCGGGTGCCCACCAGCGCGGCGTCCGGCGCGAGCGTCAGCTCGACGAGATTCGCGTCACCCTGGCTGAAGCGCAGCAGGCGCACCAGGTCGCCGACGCTGACCGCCTCCTCCACCAGCGCGGACATCAGACGCGGCGTGGAGACGGCGACGTCCACCCCCCACGCCTCGTTGAACAGCCATTCGTTCTTGGGGTTGTTGACCCGGGAGACCACCCGGGGCACGCCGTACTCGGTCTTCGCCAGCAGCGAGACGACCAGGTTGACCTTGTCGTCGCCGGTGGCCGCGATCACCACGTCGCAGCGCTGCAGCGCCGCCTCGTCCAGCGAGGTGATCTCGCAGGCGTCGGCGAGCAGCCACTCGGCCTGCGGCACCCGCTCCACCGAGATGGAGGAGGGGTTCTTGTCGATCAGCAGGACCTCGTGGCCGTTCTCCAGCAGCTCTCCCGCGATGGAGCGGCCGACCGCGCCCGCGCCCGCGATGGCGACCCTCATGACCGGCTCTCCTCGGGTCCCGCGGCGAACGCCGCCTCGACCTTGCCGACCTCGTCGGTGCGCACGATCACGTGCACCAGGTCGCCTTCCTGAAGGACGGTGTCAGCGCCCGGCAGCATCGCCTCGCCCAATCTGGTGAGGAATGCCACACGCACTCCGGTCTCCTGCTCGATCTTGTTGATGCGCTGTCCCACCCAGCTCTCGGCGGCCGGCACCTCCGCCAACTGCACGCCGCCGCTCGGGTCGCGCCACAGCGGCTCGGACCCGGAGGGCAGCAGGCGGCGCAGCATCTGGTCGGCGGTCCACTTGACGGTCGCGACCGTGGGGATGCCCAGACGCTGGTAGACCTCGGCCCGGCGCGGGTCGTAGATGCGGGCGGCGACGTTCTCCACCCCGAACATCTCCCGGGCCACCCGGGCGGCGATGATGTTGGAGTTGTCACCGCTGCTGACGGCGGCGAAGGCTCCCGCCTCCTCGATGCCCGCCTCCCGCAGGGTGTCCTGGTCGAAACCGATGCCGGTCACCCGGCGCCCGGCGAAGCCGGAACCCAGACGTCTGAAGGCCGTCGGGTCCTGGTCGACGACCGCGACCGTATGACCTCGCTCTTCGAGGGTCTGCGCGAGGGCAGAGCCCACCCTCCCGCAGCCCATGATTACGACGTGCACGCCTGTCCTTCCGGCTGTTGTCTTCGGGTTCGGGACGCGATCAGCGTCTCAGACCGCGCGGCCAAAGCTACACACGCGAAGGGGATCTAGGGGTGGAGGGTGGCCGTCAATCTTGACGAACCCTTAACATCTGCTGGTGCCCAAACTGACCGACCTGCCGAAACGGATCCTCATCGGCCAGGCGCTGCGCAGCGACAAACTCGGGGAGACGCTGCTCCCCAAGCGACTGGCGCTGCCCGTCTTCGCCTCCGACCCGCTCTCCTCTGTGGCCTATGCCCCGGGTGAGGTCCTACTGGTGCTGTCGGTGGCGGGCGCGTCCGCCTACCACTTCAGCCCGTGGATCACCCTCGCGGTTGTTGTGCTCATGTTCACGGTGGTCGCCTCCTACCGGCAGAACGTGCACGCCTATCCATCCGGCGGCGGCGACTACGAGGTGGCCACCACCAACCTCGGTCCGAGAGCCGGCCTCACCGTCGCCTCCGCGCTGCTCGTCGACTACGTGCTCACCGTGGCGGTGTCGGTCGCCTCGGGCGTGGAGAACCTCGGCTCGGCGATCCCGTTCGTGGAGCAGAACAAGGTCTTCGTCGCCGTCCTGACGATCGCCCTGCTCATGGTCATGAACCTGCGCGGAGTGCGCGAGTCGGGCACGATCTTCGCCATCCCGACGTACGCCTTCGTCGTCGGCGTCTTCTGCATGATCATCTGGGGCGGCATCCGGATAGCCGACGGCCAGCACATGCTGGCCCCCTCGGCACACTTCACCATCCACGCCGAGAACAGCGGCCTGTCCGGCTTCGCACTGGTCTTCCTGCTGCTGCGCGCCTTCTCCTCCGGCTGCGCCGCGCTGACCGGCGTGGAGGCCATCAGCAACGGCGTCCCGGCCTTCCGCAAGCCCAAGTCCCGCAACGCGGCGACCACGCTGGCGATGATGGGCGGCTTCGCGGTCACCATGTTCTGCGGCATCATCGCGCTGGCCCTGTACACCAAGGTCAAGATGACCGAGAACCCGGCCACCGACCTGCTCCTGCACGGCAAGGGCGTCGGCCTCGGCTACACCCAGAACCCGGTCATCGCGCAGGTCGCCGCCGCGGTCTTCGGCAAGGGCTCGTTCCCGTTCATCTACCTGGCCGCCGTCACCGCCCTGGTGCTCTTCCTGGCCGCCAACACCGCGTACAACGGCTTCCCGGTGCTCGGCTCGATCCTGGCCCAGGACCGCTTCCTGCCGCGGCAGCTGCACACCCGCGGCGACCGGCTGGCGTTCTCCAACGGCATCGTGCTGCTCGCGCTGTTCGCCGGCATCCTGGTGTACATCTACGGCGCCGACTCCACCCGGCTCATCCAGCTCTACATCGTCGGCGTGTTCGTCTCGTTCACCCTGAGCCAGACCGGCATGGTCCGGCACTGGAACCGCCACCTGCGCACCGAGACCGACCCCGCCAAGCGCCGCCGCATGATGCGCTCGCGGGTCATCAACGCGTTCGGCGGCTTCTTCACCGGCATCGTGCTGATCGTCGTCCTGCTGACCAAGTTCACCCACGGCGCCTGGGTCGCGGTGCTCGGCATGGTGGTCTTCTACGGCACGATGACCGGCATCCGGCGCCACTACGACCGGGTCTCCGACGAGCTGTCCGCCGCCGAGGAGATCGCTGACGAAACGGTGCTGCCGTCCCGGGTGCGCACCATCGTGCTGGTCTCCAAGCTCCACAAGCCCACCCTGCGGGCCCTCGCCTACGCCAAGCTGTTCCGCTCCGACAGCCTGGAGGCGCTGAGCATCAACGTCGACCCGGCCGACACCAAGGCCCTGCAGGCCGAGTGGGAGCGGCGCGGCATCGACGTACCGCTGAAGGTCCTCGACTCGCCGTACCGGGAGATCACCCGGCCGATCATCGAGTACGTCCGGGGACTGCGCGGCGCCAGCCCGCGCGAGGTGATCAGCATCTTCATCCCCGAGTACGTCGTCGGCCACTGGTACGAGCACCTGCTGCACAACCAGAGCGCGCTGCGGCTCAAGGGGCGCCTGCTGTTCATGTCCGGCGTCACCGTCACCTCGGTGCCCTGGCAGCTCGACTCCAGCGAGGCGGCCACCAACCGCTACAAGCGCGGCCGGGACTGGAACGCGCCCGGTTCGGTGCGGCGCGGCGAGATCCGCCCGCCCAGGTCGGGGGAGGACAAGCACCCGGTCGGCGGGAAGTGACCTTGGCCCTAGACTGGAGGGCTGTTGACCACCGCTGATCTGGAGCCCCGTCCGACGTGAACCACCGCATCCGTACGAACCGGACGAAGGACCAGGCCGCCTCGGCGCCGTCGCTGGTCGGCACGCGCTACGAGGTCGAGGTCGGCCCGGTCGCGCACGGCGGGCACTGCGTCGCGCGCCACGACAACCGGGTGCTGTTCGTCCGGCACGCCCTGCCCGGCGAGCTGGTCGTCGCGCAGGTCACCGAGGGTGACGAGGAGTCGCGGTTCCTGCGCGCCGACGCGGTCGAGGTGCTGCGGGCCTCCGCCGACCGGGTCGAGGCGCCCTGCCCGTACTCGGGACCGGGCCGGTGCGGCGGCTGCGACTGGCAGCACGCGGCGCCGGGCGCGCAGCGGCGGCTCAAGGTGGCGGTGATCACCGAGCAGTTGGCCCGGCTCGCCGGCCTCACGCCAGAACAGGCCGGCTGGGACGGCACGGTGGCCCCCGCGCCGGGCGACAAGGTGGCCAAGGGCGAGGTCCCGGCCTGGCGCACCCGCGTCCAGTACGCGGTCGACGACGCCGGTAGGGCCGGGCTGCGCCGCCACCGCTCCCACCAGATCGAACCGGTCGACCACTGCCTGATCGCCGCGCCCGGCGTCACCGAGCTGGGCATCGAGAAGCGCGAGTGGCCCGCGGTCGCCACGATCGAGGCGATCGCGGCCACCGGCTCGTCCGACCGGCAGACCGTCATCACCCCGGTCCCCGACGGCCGGCTGCCCATCGTCGAACTCGACCGCCCGGTCTCGGTGATGCGCGTCGACGAGCAGGGCGGCGTCCACCAGGTGCACGGCCGCGGCTTCGTCCGCGAACGGGCGCTGGGACGCACCTGGCGGGTCGGTGCGGGCGGCTTCTGGCAGGTCCATCCGCAGGCGGCCGACATCCTCTCCCGTGCGGTGCTGGACGGCCTGCGGCCGAGGCGTGGCGAGACGGCTCTCGATCTCTACTGCGGCGTCGGCCTGTTCGCCGGCGCGCTGGCGGACCGGGTCGGCGAACGCGGCGCGGTGCTCGGCATCGAGTCGGTCAAGCGCGCCGCGGAGGACGCCCGGCACAACCTCGCCGACTTCGACCGGGTCCGCGTCGAACACGGCAAGGTCGAGCAGGTCCTGCCGCGCACCGGCATCACCGAGGCCGACCTCGTGGTCCTCGACCCGCCCCGCACCGGCGCCGGCAAGTCCACCGTCCAGCTCCTCACCGCGCTCTCCCCCCGCGCCATCGCCTACGTCGCCTGCGACCCCGCCGCCCTGGCCCGCGACCTCACCTACTTCGCCACCGCCGGCTACCACCCCGTCAACCTCCGAGCCTTCGACCTCTTCCCGATGACGCACCACGTGGAATGCGTTTGCATCCTTGAAAGGGTGGCGGAGGGCTCCTGACCTGCGGGTTTGTGCGTGCGCATTATGTGCGGTGTGGGCGTTACGGGCGATATCTCGACGCTGAAATGACGCTCGTTCTGATGGGATGTCAGGCGATCTGCCGGGCAGGTCGGGACTCGTCGAGGTGGCGAGTACAGGTCCGGCAGGTCACTGATCTTGCACACGTTGGCGGCCTCGTCGAGGATCGCGAGCATCGGCGGGCCGAGACGCCCGCCGGCGCGTTCGGCCTGCGCGGTCGCGGTCCGCATCACCGAATCCGCGCACGGGAGCCCTTCAAGCCCACAACCCCTGCCGTACCCGCTCCCCACAACAGGGGCGAGCGGTGACCACCGTTGACACGGCGGGCGTCGACCGGATCGCCGCCGAGGCGGCTCTGGCGGTAGCCGGCGTGGCCGAACTGCAGCCCAGTCTTCGTCATTCCCTGGCCACCGCCGCCACCCGGGTCCAGCGAGCGCTCGGCTCCCCAGCCCTACCCCCCGAAGCCGGCGTCCGCACCGACCGCACACCCGAGACCGGCACCTGGCACGTGGAGTCCGCCGCGTCCTGCACGAAGACCGCCGAGCATTGGACACCGCACAGGACGTCCGCGAACACGTCCGACCAGCGGTCGGTACGCATCTGAACCGCCACGGCACACCGGTACCTGTCAGCGTTGCTGTGACCGTCACCCGTATCAGCGGCCGGCGCCGGGCAGCCACCGCGTGATAGTCAAGCGGAAGACCGGCGGTCCATGACGGCGTGACTCCGTGGCGGACGAACCCCGGCTCGTCGGTCGCAGACGATGTGCCATGGTCCATGGTGTTGGGTTCCGGGTCCATGCTGGTCGGAGTGGCGGAAGGGATGAGGGGTCCGCGCGCGGATCGGTGTCGAGCTCCGGCCCGTCCGGCCGCCGCGAGGTGCGGCTGCGGATCACGTTGCCCCGCATCCCCGCTTGTACCGCCGGACTGAGCACCGGGGCGCTCGGCGGCGCTCTGGTCCACGGCACCATCCCGGCCCACTCCCCGCTGGTGTGGCTGCTCGCCGTCCTCGACCTCGGCTCCATGGCCTACGACCTCGGTCTACGAACTCTGCGCTTTCCGAACTACGTCACTTATGCCATGGCCTTGGTGCTACCGGGCGAGCAGGGCGCTGACGGTCTTGCCGCCGGCCGCATGGCGGATGACGGCGGTGGTGGTGGCGAGTCGGTTGACCATGGGCCAGCCGAATCCTCCGGTGCCGCCATTGAGGTCGGGAGTGCGCATGCGCGGCGGCTGTGGGCTGCCGTCGTGCACGGCCACCTCGATGCCGTCCGGGTGGGCGGTCAGGTCCAGGGTGCAGATGCCGCCGCCGTGGCGCAGGGCGTTGGTGACGAGTTCCGAGACGACCAGGACCACCGTGTCGGCCACCTGGGCTGCGATCGCCGGCCATCCGAGTGCTTCGAGGAAGTCTCGGGCGCCGTCGCGTGCGTCGGCGACGGAGGTCGCTGAGGAGGCTGTTGCGACGCTGACGCTCGTCTTGTCCATCAGGTCGCTCTGGTCTCTGGATCGCCATGCCCGCTGCTGCCTGCGGGGGGCTTGTACCCCGCAGGCGGTCCGGCAACCCGGGGCTGACGGGTTGGGGCCGCCTCCTTCCCTCGGGGTCGATTACCGCACTGCCGGACACGCGGAAATCTATGGTGGCCGGAGTAGACATCGGGCGCTGGTCTGGTTATGGTTTCTCTCGTAGCCGAGATCGACGGGGCCTGGCAGGGAACGAACTGCCGGGCAGCAGTACACGTAGTTGCAAGCGCAGGACGGTGCGGTGGCGGAGTTTCGAAGCCAGGCTTGGTGCAGGACGGCGACGGGACTGGCGACCGGGCCGGGTGGCCCGCAGTGATCAGGGGCCGCCGTGAGCAGGACCGCGGCTGACGCGGTGGCAGCTCCAGTAAGTGCAGTTCGCGGTACCCAGCAGTGAAGTCAGTGAGCAGCACCTCGGTGAAGGCGTCGGCTGCGGGCGCGCGCGCCGGGAGGTTCGGCAGTGGGGTTCCAAGCCAGAGCGACGCAGGACGGGCGACGGGGCTGGCTGCCGAAGAGTGACGCTTACCCAGGTCACAGCGGTTCGCATCACCAGCAGTACGCAGTAGAGCAGTGCCAGCAGGATGAAGTCCCTTTGGTAAGTGCTGATCAAGAGGGAAGAACGGAGGAGCCGAGCGCCATCAGGATCGCCCGGGCGGACGTCTTGAGCCCGGGTACCGCAGGACATCGATAGTGAGGTGGTCTCCGGTCGAGCAACCGCGATCCCCGCATCCCCTGCCAGCCCCCCGGCGGCGGAGCGGACACAGTAGGCCGGCGCGGTAACCGGGCCGGCAGATGGTGTAGCAGTTCCTTCGGGGCCCTGGTGCCACACGGCACCAGGGCCCCTCCACGCATTCCACAGAGAGGCAAGATGACAGCAAACGACTCGTACGGCCGTCTCGACGACGACGACTACCCGGCCTACACCATGGGCCGGGCCGCCGAGATGCTCAACACCACCCAGGGCTTTCTGCGCGCCATCGGCGAAGCCCGCCTGATCACCCCGCTGCGCTCGGCGGGCGGCCACCGCCGCTACTCCCGCTACCAGTTGCGCATCGCCGCCCGAGCCCGGGAACTCGTCGACCAGGGCACCCCGATCGAGGCCGCCTGCCGCATCGTCATCCTCGAAGACCAGCTCGAAGAAGCCCAGCGCATCAACGCCGAACACCGCAAGGCCACCGAATCGGGCAGCCCCACGACCGCGGCCTGAGACAGCCGGAACCCGCACCCGATCCCTACTACACACGAGACGTCTGCCGGGTATGGGGCGCTGGTGCCACGGCTGAGCGCTACAGCAAGACCCGAGGCCCACCGCTCCGTCGCCTGTGCTTGTAGGACCGCTGCCACCTCCCGCGCCTGCCCGTCCCGTCCTTCCATCTCCGTGTGAGCTTGGTCAGGGACCAAGTCGGAGCTGTGGGCCTTGTCCTGGGAAAAGCCGCCACACCCAGGTCGAAGGCACCAGCAGCCTCCTCGGGGCCCTCCCGGCGGTGTGACGATGCCGAGCCGCACCCTGCCGATCCATCAGCATCACCTACGACTACTCACGATCAGCAGGAAGGACTTGTCTGGGTTGGCGCGGGATGGCCGGGACAGGGCGTTCGCGGCTCAACCACTGGTGATTGTCGGTGGTGGTGACAAGATCTGGACCAGGTCACCACTATGATCTACGGTTCCGTAACCTACGTTGCCGTAGGTCCATATGACAGTCAGGAGACTCTGTGACCGCTGCTCTCTCACGCCCCCGTGGTTCCCACGCCCTGAGCGACGTCCAGTTGCACCTGAGTGCACCGCTGGACCGCCGAGGAGGGCCGGCACGCCATCGCGATGCGCGACTACCTGTTGCCCTCGCGAGCGGTGGATCCCGTTGAGTTGGAGCGGCTCCGGATGCGGCACATGGCGGAGGGGTTCGAGGCGGACAACAGCCACGGCGCGCTGCACTCCATGAAAGCCGTCATCGAGACGGATGCACTTCATGTCTGTGTCGGCGCGAATATCTGGTTCCGCGACATGAGAAACCGCATGCCTGTCGGGCAAATCATTTGCGGATGCGCCACGAAATCGTGCCGCTCCCGAGCATGGTGACCCGCCCTGTGCTACTGTTATGTTCAGTTGCAGTAGTGGTTCCCAAAGCTTCAATGTCCTCGCGGAATTTACGTTCCGGTGGGAGCATTTTGTTTTCCGGTGTTGTCCGGACGGGGTAATCATCACGGCGACGCTGGGCTCGCACAGTGCGGGCGCAGGGCACCGCCCCGAAGGAGATATGACATGGCTACTGGCACCGTGAAGTGGTTCAACGCGGAAAAGGGTTTCGGCTTCATCGAGCAGGATGGTGGCGGCGCTGACGTGTTCGCCCACTACTCGAACATCGCCGCCTCCGGCTTCCGTGAGCTTCAGGAAGGCCAGAAGGTGAACTTCGACGTCACCCAGGGCCAGAAGGGCCCGCAGGCGGAGAACATCGTTCCCGCCTGACGCTGACGCGTTACACCGAGCTGGGGCCCGCACCTGAAGGGTGCGGGCCCCAGCTTTTCTGCTTCACAGACTACCCCGTGCACGGCGACGGCCTCACGGGACGGCGGGAGATTTCCGGTTCGGCTGGCGTATCACCCGGCGAATCACGGCAGGACAAAGACCGCCTTGGTCTTTCGTTCCCTTATTCGGATCTCTTTCGGCAGCTCTCGCTCCTGCCGCAGCAATGGGAAGTTTAATTCTTCCCCTTTTCGTTTTCTTTCTTCGGTCCGTACTTGCGATTCTCCATGCGGCTCGCCGCTGCGGGAATTCCTCGATACGTGCCGCATCGAGGAAGGTTCCGCATGAACCGCACCACTCGCACGAACGACCGCTCCTCCCGCACCGGCGGCTCCACCGGCTCCTCACGGGGCGGCAGCTTCCGTTCGCAGTCTTCGCGCCCCTCGGGCGCGGGCCGCTCCGGTGGCCACGGGCGCCGCCCGGCGCCGCAAGGGGAGTTCGCGCTGCCGGTGACCATCACGCCGGCGCTTTCCCCGGTCGCGGAGTTCGACGATCTCGACATGCCCGCCCCGCTGTTGGCCGCACTCGGTGCCGAAGGCATGGCCGTTCCGTTCCCGATCCAGGCGGCGACGCTCCCCAACACGCTGGCCGGCCGGGACGTCCTGGGCCGGGGCCGCACCGGCTCCGGCAAGACCTTGGCCTTCGGCCTGGCGCTCCTGGCCCGCACCGCCGGCCGGCGGGCTGAGCCCCGGCAGCCGCTGGCCCTGGTCCTCGTGCCCACCCGGGAGCTGGCCCAGCAGGTCACCGACGCGCTCACCCCCTACGCCCGGCCGCTGAGGCTGCGGATGGCCACCGTGGTCGGCGGCATGTCGATCAGCCGGCAGGCCGGAGCCCTGCACAGCGGCGCGGAGGTCGTCGTCGCGACGCCGGGACGTCTGAAGGACCTGATCCAGCGCGGTGACTGCCGCCTGGACCAGGTCGAGATCACCGTGCTGGACGAGGCCGACCAGATGGCCGACATGGGCTTCATGCCGCAGGTCACCGAACTCCTCGACCAGGTGCGTCCCGGCGGACAGCGCATGCTCTTCTCCGCCACCCTGGACCGCAACGTCGACCTGCTGGTGCGCCGCTACCTCAACGACCCGGTGGTCCACTCCGTCGACCCCTCGGCCGCTGCGGTCACCACGATGGAACACCACGTGCTGCACATCCATGCCGCCGACAAGCACACCGCCACCATCGAGATCGGCGCACGCGAGGGCAGCGTGATCATGTTCCTGGACACCAAGCACGCCGTGGACCGCCTGACCAAGGATCTGCTGCACAGCGGGGTGCGCGCCGCGGCGCTGCACGGCGGCAAGTCCCAGCCCCAGCGCACCCGCACCCTGGAGCAGTTCAAGACCGGGCACGTCACCGTGCTGGTGGCCACGAACGTCGCCGCCCGCGGCATCCACGTCGACAACCTCGACCTGGTCGTCAACGTCGACCCGCCCACCGACCACAAGGACTACCTCCACCGCGGCGGCCGCACCGCCCGCGCCGGCGAGTCCGGCAGCGTCGTCACCCTCGTGATGCCCAACCAGCGCCGCGACATGACCCGGCTGATGGCCGACGCCGGCATCACCCCGCTCACCACCCAGGTGCGCTCCGGTGAGGCCGAACTGAGCCGCATCACCGGCGCCCAGACCCCGTCGGGCATCCCCGTCACCATCACCGCACCGGTCACCGAACGGCCCAAGCGCCGCCCGTCCGCGTCCCGCGGCCGACGCAGCGGCGCCTCCCAGGCCCGACGCGCCGCCGCCACGCCGCGCACGGCGCCCCGCGCCTCCGGTCGGCAGGCTTTCGGCACAGCCGCCTGAGGGGCTGCCCCCGCCCACCAGAGCGGTCAAAGGCTCTACGTCTACCTGTGAGGCATCATGCGCTGTGTCATCGCCCGTTTCTCCTTCAACTTCGTCAAGAGCGAAGTGCTGGAATCGATGAAGGGCATCAAACCGGAAGCCGTGACCGGTGAGTCCGTGATCATCGGCCGTCGCACCTACCCCGTCAAGCAGGTCGGCGAAGTGCTCACCCGGCAGGATCGCCGCGACTTCTCCGCCGGCGAGGTCACCCGGGCGATGAGCCGTCTCGGCTTCACCTGCCGTCCCGTCCCCGGGCTCGCCCCGGCCCCCGTCCTCACCAGGCTCCAGACGGCGGCAGCCCTGCTGGGAGCGCCGTCGCCCGCCTGACCGGCTCGCGCGACATGTGCAGGCACCCCTGGGCGGCCGCTCCGACCTCGCCCTGGAACCCGAGTACACCACCTGGGAAGAAGCCAGCGCGGGCGCCGCTTGTCGGGCGCCGCCTCGGCTACGTGGACGGGCAGGGCGATCTGGAGCGCAAGCGGTCCCGGTGCGATGGCACCGGGACCGTCCCTTTCGGGTCACCGCGCGTGAGTGCGGATGACCCTGCTGCCAAGCGTACTCCGGAATGTTCCGACGGCGCGGTGGTCAGTGGTGGTCAGTCCTTTCGGCGGCGGGCCAGCAGCGCCTCGCGGCGCTCGTCGAACTTCGTGGCCTGATCACCGAGTCCGTTCGTGAAGACCCCGAGTTCTTCCTGCGCCCGCAGCCCGTCGCCGGTCAGCCTGGAGACCTCCAGCACCTTGAGGCGGCGCAGCACCGGCTGCGCAGGATGTTGGATGACGTCCAACGTCCGTGAGGTGCTGACGAACCCGAAGTGCACCGGGCACATGGTCTGGAATCGTCATGCCCGCAAGGGCGCCGGCCGGAACCGACTCAACTTTGTCGAGGATTGGGTGTGGTCCCCTGCGCCCGTGCACGAGACGCTGGTCGACCTTGAGACCTTTGTGCGGGCACAGCGGATGGCCGAGCGCCGTCAGCGCTCGCGTGGTGTCCTTGGGGCGAACGGGCACCCGCAGACGAGGCGGGTCTACCGGGATTGCCTCACTGGCTTCGTGTGCCTCAAGCTCTTCGGGGACGCAGGCCGCCAACTGCTGGAGACCCACGCGGGGATGGCGATGTGGTCGCCGCAGTCGGTCCCGCTGTGCACGGTTACCACGAGCGGGAGAACGTCGAACTTCGCGAACTGACCTACGCCGTCTTCCCCGGGTACCGGCAGGAATTCTCCGGACGGGAATCCGCGGACGAGGCGTGGACGCGTTACGAGAAGATGCTCGACCCGCGGGACCTGCGACGCGAGCCCGTGCCCTACCTGAAACCGCGTTACGACAACCCCCCGCACCCGCGGGGGCACCGTGGGAGACAACCCGGGCTTTGCCACGCTCGCCACCCTTCTGCGGGAGTTGCCGTTGTTGGAGGGTGCCCCCAGGGGTTCGTCGAGTTCGAGAACCGGCACGGTCAGGTCTGGCGGGCCGGGTGGGACGGTGAGTGGGTCCTGTCGGGTGAGAACGGGCGACAGGCGATCGAGCTAGACGAACTCACGGCGTTCGCCCGGCGTGCCGTCACCGGCCCGGAGCCCGTGTAATTGTGGTGCCGTGGCGACGCGGCCGTGACGCTCGTTTGACGCTCCGGGCATCTGACAGCCCGCTTCCGGAGCCAAGGAACCTCTTCCGACCTGCATGCTTTCCCGAGACCGCTCACGGTGACGTGCTTCCGATGACGCACCACGTCGAGTGCGTGGCGATCCTCGAACCGGCGGCTAAGGGTGCCTGACCTGCAGGTTTGGCCGTGCGCATGATGTGCGGTGTGGGCGTTACGGGCGATATACCGACGCTCGTTGATCCTGCTGTCTGACGGGTCTTTGGGTCGTCTTGTCGACAAGTCAGGGGCTTCGCTGAGACCCGCTCTCACAGCCCCGGGGGAGCGTCCGCCCAGTCGGCAAGAGGCCGGCCACGCCGCGTTGCCGCAGGTCAGTCGCCCGGCCGTCGGCCGTCAGCGAACTGTGCCGCCCGCGGGGACGGGGGACCGTAGCGTGCTCAGCACCGCTGCCTGGCACCTGGGGGTCTGATGTTCCGTGCGCTCGGCATCCGTGACTTCCGGCTGATGGCCACCGGGCAGTTGCTCTCGGGGATCGGCGACTGGTTGTTGCTGATGGCGGCGCCCTACTTCGTGCTGAGACTGACCGGTTCCACGCCGGCCGCCGGCCTGTCGCTGGCGGCCGGGACGGTGCCCGCGCTGCTGCTGGGGCCGATCGCCGGCGCGCTCGCGGACCGGTGGGACCGTCGGCGCACGATGATCGCCACGGACCTGGCGCGGATGGCGGCGGTCAGTCTCATGCTGCTGGTTCACCACCCGGACCAGGTGGGACTGATCTACCTCGCGCTGGTCGTGGAGTCCGGCTTCAGCCAGTTCTTCGGCCCGGCCGCCGGCGCGCTGACCCCGGCGGTGGTCGGGCGCGGTCCGGGACTCACCGCGGCGAACTCGCTGAGCGCGTTGGTGACCGGGCTGATCAGGCTCGTCGGCGGCCCGCTCGGCGGCGCCCTGTACGCGCTGTTCGGCTTCGCCACCGTCGTCCGCCTCGACGCGGTCAGCTACGCCGCGTCGGCCGTGCTCGTGCTGCTGCTGCGCTACCGGCCCGATCCGGTCGGCGAAGCGGCAGCGGCCTCCGCCGGGCGGCCGGTCAGACGGCTGCTCGGCGAGATCCGCGCCGGACTCGGCCACGTGCGCCGCAGCGCCGGGCTGCGCGCCCTGTTCGGCGCCTCGGTCCTGTTCGGTCTCGGCAACGCGATTCTGAACGCGCTGGTCGTACCGTACGTGGCCGAGGTCCTGCACGCGGCCACCCAGACCCTGGGCCTGCTGTTCGGCGCCCTCGGGGTCGGCTTCGTCATCGGCGCGCCGATCAGCCACGCCGTGAACAGCAGGTATTCCGGACGGGCCGTGATGGCCTGGGGCCTGGTGATCGGGGCAGCGTGCTTCGCCGTCGCGTTCAACGTGCACGACGCCGCCTGGGACGGCCTGTTGTTCCTGCTCATCGGGCCGCCGACCGTCTGCTACGGCGTGGCAGCGGGCACGATCCTGCCCCGGTCGACCCCGGATCACCTCATGGGCCGGGTCGGCGCGACCTACGGCGTGCTTCAGGCGGCGGCCTTGCTGACCGGCATGATCGCGGGTTCCTACCTCAGCGAGCGGATCGGCATCACCGCCTCCATGAACCTGGGTGCCGGGCTCGTCGCCCTCTCGGCGCTGCTGGCCTTGCGACTGCCCTCCCGGCCGTCCGAGCCGATGCCGCGATCGCCCGCTCCCGGCTCCCCGGACAGTGCCGTCTCCACTCCGTAGCCAGGACCTCGGTCAGGGCGCCCGATCGATCCCGGTGGCCCGGGTGCGATGCGTGGGCCGGCCCGGGAACTGCGGCGGGGCGGGTCAACTCCCGTAGATCTCCCGGACGTTGTCGCGGGGGGCCGGGAGGTGGTGGGCGGCGGGGCCGGTGGAGAAGGCGCGCAGGACGTTCTCCGTGGTGCGGGTGACGAAGCGGGCGGTGCGGGCGTCCATGCCGTGGTCGCGGCCGTCGCGGCGGGTGCCGGCCATGAGGCCCTCGACCCAGCGCATCGTTCCGGAGGCGAAGACGCCGGCGCCGCTGGGGACGGTGTAGTAGGCGGAGTCGGAGTGGCTGGGCCGGCCCTCGCAGACGAGCGGGGAGTGGGCGAGGATCTCGATCGGAGCGGGCGTCGGGCAGCCGGGTGTGACGCGGTCGTACTCGACGCCGACCAGGTGCGGGAACGACTCACCGCGTTTGACGCCCGTACCGGCGAAGGCCCAGTGGTCGGCGTTGTGCACGACGTAGGGCGCGTCGACGGGGAAGCCCTCGTAGATGACGCCGGTCAGCGACGACTCGGGGTCGGCGGCCGGCGGTACGCGGAAGTCCGTGGTGGCCATGGTGGGGTGGGCCTTGAGGTACGGGTCGTCGTGGAAGTCGGTCTTGTAGCAGACGACCGTGCGCCCGGTGCCGGCCGTCGTCGGCTCGAACCGTATGCGGCGGAAGCAGGTGTTGGCGCCGAGGAAGACGAGGTTGGTGCCGGCGTCGCGGGCCCGCGTGACGTGTTGGCGCTGCTGCGGCGTCCAGTACTCGTCGTGGCCGAGCGAGACCGCGGTCGTCGCGCGCTCCAGTACGGACGGGTCGCCGTGCACGTCGATCCCGGTGGTGTACGCGAGCGGGATGCCGAGCCGTTCGGCCAGGACCACCGCCGCGCGTTCGTACACCATGAACTTGTCCGCGCCGTTCAGCTCATATGGCCGGTCGAAGGTGACGGCGAGCGAACGCGTGCCGTACGACCCGTCCTCGCCGGCGTAGAGGTTGTAGCCGCCCCAGCGGTTGTACGCCTGCCAGGTGGCGGGCGCGTGCATGATCACGGTGCGTCCGGCGCCGCCGCGCGATCGGATGATCATCGGAACGTAGCGCTGGTGACCGGATTCGGCGTCGAGGCGCAGGAGGTACGCGCCCTCCGGCCAGCCGTGCGTGGCGACCCGGACCGGGGCCGTCCAGTCGGTGCGGATCGTGCGGGTGGCCGGGTCCATCGCCGGCTCTTCCTGGAGCCGGCCGGGTATCCGCTCGGAGCGCCAGACCAGTGCCGCCTGCGCGCCGCCGTACCAGCCGATGCGATAGGCGGATATTCGGTACGCGTGCGACGTCGTCGAGACGTGCAGCCCGAAGTCCTCGCCGGGCAGCGCGCTCACCCGATCGGTGTACCCCTCGATGTCCCCCTGCGCCCCGAGCGAGCGGATCGGCCAGTCCGCACTGCCCTTGACGGCGAGCTGCGAGCGGCCGGTCATGGTGTGCGGGTGGTTGGCTTCCGGCCCCGACGGCTGAGAGGGGCCGGCGTCGCACCCGGCCATCGCGGTGGAGGCCGCTCCGGCTGCCGCGGCGCCCAGGAAGCGTCGGCGCCTTATCCCGCCGCGGTCACTCTTCCGGCGGTCGCGGCCACCGCCGCGCTCGGTCTGCTCGTCCATCCGGTCCATCCCGTGCCTCGTGCCCGCGCTGCCGCGCTGTCCAACCCATCGCGGCCCGTCCCCGCGCCCCGCGTGCGCCGCGCGCTCGAACGCAGACGTGCGCGTCCCCGCCCTCCCGGCGGGCCAACGGATCACAGCCGGCGTTCAGCGTACGCGACCCGTACCAAAGAGCTTGCAAACAAGGCAAATTGCCCAATCCATGCAACGTGCGAAGCCGAAAACCCGTCCGTGGCAGCGGAGTTGTCCCTCTGCGCGCTGCGATTCGCCGGCCCGGCGCTCCCGCGACGGTACGGCCGTACCTGCCACGCCGTAGTTCAGCGCGGGGCTCGCATGACGTGGCGACCCGGGGGTGCGCGGCCACCACGCCGCTTCGACGATCGCACGCCGCGAAGCGCGACTCGCCGCAACAGTTGGTCCGCCGGTGCGGCGGAGCGCCCCGGCCCGGGCGGGGGCGGGGCGCTCCGGTGGTGCGTCTGACCACGGCCGCGGTGTCAGGCCGCCTTGCCCGGGCGGAACCCGCGGCGGAGCAGGACGCCGCCGAGCAGGCTGAACGCGCTCGCACCGGCCAGGTATCCGATGCCGTCCGCGCCGGTGTGGGCCAGGCTCACCCGGGCGGGCAGCGTGTGCGCCACCTGCTGCGGCGGTGCGGCGGGCGTGCGCGGGGCCGACTGGTGGACGGTCGGCGCGGGAGCCGAGCCGTTGGTGGAGGTGTTGCCGACGGCGGGGTTGCCGACGCCGACGACACCCACCGAGTTGCCGGTCACGTTCACCGGTACGTGGACCGGCAGTTGGACCGCGAGCCCCGAGCCGACACCGGGCGAGCCCGCCGCGGTCCCGTGCGCGGCGGAACCGCTGCCGTGTGTCGTCGAACCGCTGCCGGCCGGAGCACCGACCACCGCGCCGCCACCCGATTCGTTCGCGCACCGGTTGCCGGCCGCCGAGTCGAGCAGCCCGACCACGTTGACGGTGTTCCCGCACACGTTGACCGGCACATTGATCGGGAGCTGCACCAGGTTGCCGGACAGCACCCCGGGCGATCCGACGGCGGTGCCCTGCGCGCCCGAGTCGGCGTACGCGCAACCCGCCGCGGCGGCCAGCACGCCGCCCGTGGCCATCGCGGTGGCCAGACTCCTCCTGACGACCAGTCTCATGGATTTCCTGCCCTCCGGAAGTGGACACGGGACGTGCGCCCGCACCGGGGGCAACGCGTTTGAATCGGCCGGAGTTATGGCCCGTGCGGATTTCACCCCATCGGGTCGGCAGCCGTTCGAGTCGCCTGCCCGCCCGTCCCAACCGCCTCCTCCCGCTGCGGGATTACCGTGCCGCCACTCCCGCCGGCCCATTCCCGCAGAGCGGAAACGGAACCGAAGTTGGCGACGTCGTTGTCCATCCGGGATTCGCCGTACTGGTGAAAGGTCCAGTGGTGTTTGACGCGCGGCTTGCCCGCCGCTGTCCGGTCCGCGATCCAGAGCCCGTCTCCGCAGCGCTCGTCGGTACCCGCCTCCAGCCAGTCGGAACGGGCGCAGTACAGCACGACCCGGTGCCTCGGCGCCTTCGACTTCACGTGCCCGAGCCAGGCGTCCTTGTACGAACACGCCTGCGCGGCGGACACCCCCTGCCCGTTCCACTCCCAGTCGAGGCACAGCAGGTCGCCGTCGTCCAGATGGATCTGGTCGAGGAAGTGGTTCGCCTCGGCGACAGGCGAGTTGGCGATGTGCGGGTAGTGGTAGAACCCGGTCACCAACTCCGCGCGCCTGGCCGTGGTGCGCTGCGCCGTCCACTTGGGATTGACGTAGGCGATGCCCTCGGTGAGCTTGATGAAGACGAAGGACAGACCGGCGGTGGGATAGGCAGCCGGCTGGTACGAGCTGACGTCTGCGCCATGCAGCATGAACGGGCCTCCTGTGGGGCGGGGGCGAAGCCCTCCCACGGCTGACGGACCCCGCTCAGGAGCCGCGCGCCGCCTGCTCGGAGGGCGTCGGATCGCTCCGCTACGGGCGATCCGCTGCTAATTGTCCGACATGGCCACCAGTTTCGTGACGGTATTCCAGTTTCGTGCGGTGGCCACCAGGCTCGTCAATGTGTTCCCCAGTGCCGTCGGCAGCTTGGCCCTTGCGAGCCCGGTCGGGCAGTGGATGTACACCTCCCGCTCGCCGAGCCGGAATTCGTCCGGCGCGAACTTCGCCGGATCCACTCCCGCGACATCCTCGGCGCTTACCGGTCCCGACAGGAACGTCACCACCAGCTTCGCCGGATCGAAGTCCGTCCCGGCGAACGGATTGTTCGCCATGACCCGCCGCAGATCCCCGATCTCCCGCACCACACACGGCACCTTCAGCCCGCACTCGTCGGAGATCGCCTTCTCCAACTGCCCGGCCAATCGCCCTGGTTCGGTCTCCGCGTGTCCGAAGACCGCGTTCCCGCTCTGCAGCAGCGTTCGCACGTCGGTGCCGTCCATGCCGGTGATCAACTCGCGCAGCGTCGCCATGGGCAGCCGATTGCGTCCACCCAGGTTGATTCCGCGCAAAAGGGCTACGTACGTCGTCATCGCAGCACCGTAGCCCTTTCGAAGGACGGTGAACCGGACGTAACGGTTCACCACTCCGCGAGCTGGTTACCGTCGCCGCATGCAGCGGACGAGGGTGACGACAGCGACGGCTTCCACACCGGACCACGGCACGGCCGGCGGCGACCGGGGCCCTGCCGAGGACGGCGGACGCGGCGATGGCCGTGGGCCGGACCGGGCGCGGGAGCGGATCGTGGCGCGCGCGGGCGTGGCGGCGGACGACCGAGGCACGGGCCGTCCGGCGAACGGAGCAGCGGGACCGATGGCCGACGCGGGCGCGGATGGAACGGCGGACCGGGTGACGGACCGAGCCGTGGCGGAGGCGGACGTGGACGCGGCGGTGGAGTGGCTCCTGGACGACGCCGACACGGATGCGCCGGCGCAGCGGCCGGCCAAGCGGCGGCCCGACGCGGGAGCGGACTCGGCGCCGGCGGAGCCGGACGAGCGAGCGGTCGACCCGATGGACGCGGGCGTCCACGGCCACGGGGACGCGGTCCGCTCGCCGGACGGTTCAGGGGACCAGGCGGCCGACGGGGTCGGGGGAGCGCCGGCGGTGCGGCCGACGGTGACCGAACTCCGCCTGTCCGCCTTCAAGTCGCACCGGGCGGCCGTCTTCCCGCTCGGACCGGTCACGGTCTTCACCGGTCCGGCCGGAGCCGGCAAGTCCAGCGTGCTCGAAGCGCTCGTCCTGCTCTCCCGGCTGGCCGCGGGTGACGAACTCCGGCCTGCGGTCGGGGAGTCGGTGCGCGGTGGCGCCGACGCCTGCGTTCCCGAGGGCAGCCGGCCGGACGACCAGGGGCGGCGGGGCTTCCGTCTCGGCTGCACGGTCGAAGGCCCGGCGGGGACCGTGCGGCTTGATGTCGCGGTGCAGACCGAACCCGAACTGCGGGTGGTCGGCGAGCGGTTGACCGGATCGGGGCTCCCCCTGCTGACCACCGCGCTGCGCGATCCGACGCGTCCCACCGTGCAGGCGGCCTGGCACACCGCCGGGGCCGTCCCGGTGACGCGGGCCCCGCTCCCGGACGACCGGTTGGCGACGGCGTTGCTGCCGCTGCGGGTGGCGGGTACGACGGAGGGCCAGCGGATGGTCCTGGCGGCGGCCGAGCAGGTCCTGATCGCGTTGAGAGCGGTCTTTCCCGTCGCGCCGATCCCGGCGAGCATGCGCAGGCCGGTCCGGGTGGGTGACGGCATGCTGCGCCCCGGGTGCGACAACCTCTCCGCGGTGTTGAACCGCACACGCGGTGAATGCCGAACACGGCATGCCGCACTCGTGGGCGCGGCACGGGCCGCCTGCGGAGGCCGGGTCGACGGGGTGGTGGTGTTGCGGCGGGCGTTGGGCCCCGGCGCGTCGGGCGGTCCGGGCCGGGGCGGGGCGGATGCTGCCGGGGTCGGCCCGGCCGGACGGTCGGGCGGCAGCGTGGGCCCGGGTGCGGCTGCGGGCGGCGGCAAGGCGGGAGCGACGGGTGGGCCGGGCCGTCGTCGGCCGGCGTCCGGTGGCGGTGGGGCGGGCCCGAGCGTGGGTCCTGGCGTCGGACGCCCGGCCGGTTCGGGCCAAGGCACCGCCGTGGAAGGCGTGTTGGCGGCGTTGGACCGTGGGCCGCTGGGGGTGACACCGGTGGACCGGCTCGGGGACAGCGAACTGCGTTTTCTGGCACTGGCGCTGGTGTTGCTGACCGGACCCGGTGTGCTGGAGATGGACCAGGCGAGCGAGGTGCCGGCCGCGTTGCGCGCGATGTCGGTGGTCGCCGACGGACTGGACAGCGGTCTCGATCGCGCGCAGACCGGCGCGCTGATCTCGCTCGCCCTGCGCGCGGTGGAGCACGGCCATGTGCGGGTGGTCGGCACCGCGCACGATGCGGACGCGGTCGGCGCGGAGGGCGTCACGGTGATCCCGCTGGGTGGACCCGGGCAGCGGCCGAGTGAGGATCGCGCCGCGCAGGCCGGGCCGGGCCACGGGTCAGGGATGCCGGCCGGGCGGAACGGGTAGGTCGGCCGGGTGACCGAAGATCTGGACGCCCTGCGGCGACGCTTGGCCGCCTTCGCGACTGCCCGCCGCTGGGAGCAGTTCCACACGCCGAAGAACCTGGCCGCCGCGCTCAGCGTGGAGTCGTCGGAGCTGCTGGAGATCTTCCAGTGGCTCACTCCCGACGAGTCGGTGAAGGTGATGGCCGACCCGGACACCGCGCACAAGGTGCGGGACGAGGTCGCCGACGTGTTGGCGTATCTGCTGCAGTTCTGCGATGCGTTGGACATTGATCCCCTCCTGGCGTTGTCCGCGAAGATCGATCGGAACGAGCATAGGTTTCCGACAGCGGAGAGTGACGACTGACGAAGCGGTTCCCCTCGAACGAGTGGTCGAGTTATCCACAACCTGCTGTTGATCCACAGAAATCAGACCCCTCCTGTACGGCACCTCGATCCACTGTCACCGTGGGTCACATGCCAGCGCGGTCCGCCGGAAGGACCGCCGAGGAGGGGGCGAACCATGGACGCGACCCGACTGATCGCCGCCACCCGCCACGCCTTGACCCACGCCGGGACGGCCCAGGCGATCGTCGCCGAGGCGTGGCAGGCCCAGGCGCTCGTCGAAGCCGTCGGTGAGCGGCTCGCCGACACCGGGAAGCCGCCGTTACGCGCGGGCCGGGCCCGGGCCGCCCACCTCACCGACGTCCGGGATCCGGCGCTGGCGCTTCGCGAGTTGCTGGAGATATCGGGCGAGGCCCGCGCCGCCCTCGTCGCTGTCGCCCGTTCGACGGAGGAAGTCGCCCTCTACTGGCAGTGCGTCGAGGCGGCCGACGCCGTGGGCGACTCCGCCGACCAGGTCCGCCTGCTGCTGACCCGTTACGAGACGACCCCGGAACCGCCGTGACCTCACGACGTCCGGAGCGTCTCGGAGGGCTCCCGTCGTCCATTTCCGCCGCCGCGCCGGGACGCCCGCCGACCCGCCCGGTGCGGCCCGCCGGTCCGCCGCGCCCGCCTCCGGTCGGATCCTCCTGATGGCGTAACGCGGGCGTCGTCGGGCCGGGGTGGGTACGGGCGGCGGGTCGGTGGGTCGGCGAGTCGCGCACCCGTGCCGGCTCCGCGCCGGAGGGGAGCGCCGTCGCGAGGGGTCACCTTTCGGACACCCGTCGCCGCCGCCCAGTTGGCGCGGTTTCACCCCCGGAGGGCGAGGTGTCGGTGAATACCACCAATCCGGGATTGATCGTCATCGCAGTGGGCAATGGTCGAAAGCGGCGTGCAGATAAGGGAACATGAGTACGATTAATCGCGTGCGATATCACCGCGAACGTGGTGCAGTGGAGTGGTTGTCCGACGAGACCGGGACAGGGGGTCTTGACGATGAGTGACGTTCCTCCGATCGGTGAGACGGAGGCCGAGGCGCGAGCGCACGGCATCTGTTTCAAGAACGGCCCGCCTCGACGCGTGGGTGTCGAGCTGGAATGGCTTGTACACGACCGCCTCGACCCCCTGCGTCCGGTCGCTCCCGCCCGTCTGCGTGCCGCCTTCGAGGATCTGCGGCGGCTGGATGTCGCGTCCTCCCTGACCCAGGAGCCCGGCGGCCAGCTGGAGCTGAGTTCTCCGCCCGCCGACTCACTCACCGACTGCGTGCGGATCATGTCCGCCGACCTGGCAGCCGTTCGCGAGCGTCTGAGCGGCCACCGGCTCCACCTCGCCGGCTTCGGCCACGAACCCTGGCACCGGCCCCGGCGACTGCTGAGACTTCCCCGCTACACCGCGATGGAGGAGTACTTCGACCGGGCGGGACCGATCGGCCGCTCGATGATGTGCAGTACGGCATCCGTGCAGGTCTGCCTGGACGCCGGCACCGCGGGGTCCGGCCCCGACGGCTACCAGGCGCGCTGGCGGCTCGCCCATCTGCTCGGCCCGGTCCTGGTGGCCGCGTTCGCCAACTCCCCGTTCTCCCGAGGCCGTTCCACCGGCATCCGGTCCACCCGGCAGGCGGTGTGGGCCGCCCTCGATCCGGCCAGGACGACGGCGCCGGACGACACCGGAGATCCGCGTGACGCCTGGGCCGCGTACGCGCTCGGCGCCCCCGTGCTGTGCATCAGGCGGGAGGACGGCGAGTGGACGGTGCCGGCCGCCGGGCTGACCTTCCGCGACTGGATAGCCGATCGCGACCGCCGGGTGTCCTGGCGGCCGCCCACCGAGGACGACTTCGCCTACCACCTGACCACGCTCTTTCCGCCGGTCCGGCCGCACGGGCACCTGGAGTTGCGCATGATCGACGCGCAGCCGGGCGACGACGGATGGATCGTGCCGCTGGCGGTCACCACCGCGCTGATGGACGATCCGGCGGCGGCGCAGGCGGCGTTGCGTGCCGTGCGGCCGCTCGACCTGCGGCCGTTCGACCGGGCGCCGGGCAATCCGCTGTGGCGGCGGGCGGCGCGGCACGGGCCGGCCGATCCGGCGCTGCGGCGCGCGGCCGAGGCGTGCTTCGCGGTGGCCGCCGACGCGCTGCCCAGGCTGGGCGCCTCGGAGGCGATCCGCGACGCGGTGGCCGAGTTCACCGAACGTTATGTGGCGCGGGGCCGATGTCCCGCCGACGACCTGCTCGATCCGCACCAGACCTCGACCCCGGACCGGCGAGCGGCTGCTCCCGCCGCCCCGCTCATCGGTAAGGACGGCTGATCATGACGACCTCTCATTCCGAACCATCCCCACGTCCGTCCTCCGCCCGGCCCGGCGCGGCCGCGGCGCCCTTCGACCCCGAGGTGCTCCGGCGCCGGGCGGTCGAGGTGCTGGAGGGCGCGCGGCTGCGCACCCACGGTCTGACCACGTGTGTGGACGAACGCGATCTGATCGCGCAGCACTCCCCGCTGATGTCGCCGCTCGTCTGGGATCTGGCGCACATCGCCAACCAGGAGGAGCTGTGGCTGCTGCGCCGGGTCGGCGGCCGGGAGGCGATGCGGCCGGACATCGACCCGATCTACGACGCCTTCGAGCACCCGCGCTCCGAGCGCCCCACGCTGCCGCTGCTCTCGCCCGACGAGGCGCGCGGATACGCGGCCGAGGTGCGCGGCCGGGTCCTCGACCTGCTGGAGGGGAGCGCGCTGCACGGCGACGGGCTGCTCGACGCGGGCTTCGCGTTCGGCATGATCGCCCAGCACGAGCAGCAGCACGACGAGACCATGCTGATCACCCATCAGCTGCGCCCCGGACCCGCCGCGCTGGACGTGCCGGCGCCGGATCCCGCGCCGGCCGACGCTGCCGCGCTGCCGGCCGAAGTCCTGGTGCCGGGCGGCCCGTTCACCATGGGCACCGACACCGAGCCGTGGGCGCTGGACAACGAGCGGTCCGCGCACGAGGTGGACGTGGCGCCGTTCTATCTCGACACCACGCCGGTGACCTGCGGTGACTACCTGCGCTTCATGGCCGACGGCGGCTATCGCGACGCGCGCTGGTGGGCGCCGGCCGGTTGGGCGCTGGTGCGTGAACACGGCCTGGAGGCGCCGCTGTTCTGGAGCCGGGACGGCGAGGGGTGGACGCGCCGCCGGTTCGGCACCGTGGAGCAGGTGCCGCGGGACGAGCCGGTGGTGCACGTGAGCTGGTACGAGGCGGACGCCTACGCGCGGTGGGCCGGGCGCAGGCTGCCCACCGAGGCCGAATGGGAGAAGGCCGCCAGGCACGACCCGGCCACCGGCCGCTCGCGCCGCTACCCGTGGGGCGACGCGGATCCCACCGCGCAGCACGCCAACCTCGGACAGCGCCACCTCCAGCCCGCCCCGGCCGGCAGCTACCCGGCGGGCGCCTCGCCGCTGGGCGTACGGCAGTTGATGGGTGACGTGTGGGAGTGGACGGCGAGCGACTTCCTGCCGTATCCGGGGTTCCGGGCCTTCCCGTACCGGGAGTACTCGGAGGTGTTCTTCGGGCCCGAGTACAAGGTGCTGCGCGGCGGATCGTTCGCGGTGGACGCCGTGGCGTGCCGGGGCACGTTCCGCAACTGGGACTACCCGGTCCGCCGGCAGATCTTCGCCGGCTTCCGCACCGCCCGCGACGCCCGCCCCAGGATGCCCTGACCATCCGACTGCCGGAACGTTTCGCCGCGGGCGCTCCGCCCCGACGACCCGATCCCGCCCACCCCGTACCCCCGTCACCCCGTACCCCCGTCACCCCGTACCTCCGTCACCCCGTACCTCCGCTACCCCGCCCCCACCGATCGCTGACAGGGAGACCGCGATGTGCCGCCATATCGCCTACCTCGGGCCCGCCGTGCCGTTGCGCAGGGTGCTGACCGAGCCGCCGCACGGGCTGTACCGGCAGTCCTGGGCGCCTCGCAGGCAGCGGCACGGCACCGTGAACGCGGACGGGTTCGGCGTCGGGTGGTACGCGCCCGGTGATCCGCGGCCCGGGCGTTACCGCAGGTCGGTGCCGATCTGGGCCGACGGTTCGTTCACCGACCTCGCACGGGTGGTGCGCTCCGGCGCGTTCCTGGCGGCGGTGCGGGACACCACCGACGGCGCGACACCGGACGAATCAGCGGCCGCGCCGTACGCCGAGGACCGCTGGCTGTTCAGCCACAACGGAGCGGTCGGCGGCTGGCCCGCATCGGTGGCCGGGCTCGCCGCGCGGGAACTGCCGCCCGAGGCGCTGCTGCGGGTCGAGGCCCGTTGCGACTCGGCCTTGGTGTGGGCGCTGGTGGCCCACCGGTTGCGCGACGGCGCGGCGCCGGGCGACGCGCTCGCCGACACGGTCGCCGACATCGCCTCCGTCACCTCCGCCCGACTCAACCTCCTGCTCACCGACGGCGAGACCATCGCCGCCACCACCTGGGGCGACACCCTGTGGCACCGGTTGGAGACCGGCAGCCACGTGGTCGTCGCCTCGGAACCGTACGACGACGAACCCGGCTGGACCGAGGTCGCGGACCACACCGTGCTCCTGGCCACGCCGGACGGGATCGACGTCACGCCCCTCAAGGAGCCGCCCGCATGAGCGCCTTCACCCTGACCAGGCAGATGCCCGCCCACGCCACCACCGAGGCGCTGCGCGCCGACGTGTCCGCGGGGCTGTCCGCCGACCCCAAGTCCCTGCCGCCGAAGTGGTTCTACGACGCCAGGGGCAGCGAGCTGTTCGAGGAGATCACCCGGCTGCCCGAGTACTACCCGACCCGCGCGGAGCGGGCGATCCTCGACCGGCGGGCGGCCGACATCGCCGCGGCGACCGGGGCCGAGGTCCTGGTGGAGCTCGGTTCCGGCTCCTCGGAGAAGACCCGGCTGCTCATCGACGCGCTGCGCGGCAACGGCACCCTGACGACCTACGTGCCGGTGGACGTCAGCCAGTCCGCCCTCGAACAGGCCGGCGCGGCGCTGATCGCCGACTACCCGCGGCTCGCCGTGCACGCGCTGGTCGCCGACTTCCAGGCCGGACTCGACCTTCCGGAGGCGTCGGGGCCGCGGCTGGTCGCCTTCCTCGGCGGCACGATCGGCAACCTGCTGCCCGAGGAGCGCGCCGCGTTCCTCGGCCTGGTCCGCGACGCGCTGCAGCCGGGTGACGCGCTGCTGCTCGGCACGGACCTGGTCAAGGACGAACGCACCCTGGTCGCCGCCTACGACGACTCCGCCGGGGTGACCGCGGCCTTCAACAAGAACGTGCTGGCCGTCCTCGCCCGGGAGTTGGGCGCCGACCTCGACCCGGAGGACTTCGACCACGTGGCCCGCTGGGACCGCGACAACGAGTGGATCGAGATGCGGCTGCGGGCCAGGCGCGCCTTCACCGCGAAGATCCCGGCGCTCGACCTGAAGGTGGACTTCGCGGCGGGCGAGGAGATACGCACCGAGATCTCGGCGAAGTTCCGCGAGTCGCGGGTGCGGGCCGAGCTGACGGCGGCCGGCCTCACGCCGCGCCACTGGTGGACCGACCCGCAGGCCCGCTTCGCGCTCTCGCTGGCCGTGCGCCCCTGACCCGGCAGGCCCGTTCGCCGCCCGGCCGGGCGCCGCGGATCCCGTCCGTCTTCGGCGATCCCGGCCGGGCGCCCCGGGTGCTGTCCGCCGGCCGAGGCAGGATGGAGGTATGGATCTGCGTATCTTCACCGAGCCGCAGCAGGGCGCCTCGTACGACACCCTGCTGTCCGTAGCCAAGGCCACCGAGGAGTTGGGGTTCAGCGCCTTCTTCCGCTCCGACCACTACGTCAGGATGGGCGACGCCGACGGGCTGCCCGGCCCGACCGACGCCTGGATCACGCTGGCCGGACTGGCCCGGGAGACCAGCCGCATCAGGCTCGGCACCCTGATGACGGCCGGCACCTTCCGGCTGCCCGGCGTGCTGGCCATCCAGGTGGCCCAGGTGGACCAGATGTCCGGCGGCCGGGTCGAACTCGGCCTGGGCACCGGCTGGTACGAGGCCGAGCACACCGCCTACGGGATCCCGTTCCCCAAGGAGAAGTTCGGCCGCCTGGAGGAGCAACTGGCCATCGTCACCGGGCTGTGGGCCACGCCGGTCGGCGAGACGTTCAACCACCACGGCGCCCACTACCGGCTCACCGACTCGCCCGCGCTGCCCAAGCCCGCGCAGCCGAGGATCCCGGTGCTGGTCGGCGGCCACGGCGCCAACCGCACGCCGCGGCTGGCCGCGCGCTACGCCGACGAGTTCAACATCCCGTTCGCCTCGATCCAGGACAGCGAGCGGCAGTTCGGCCGCGTCCGGCAGGCCGCGAAGGAGGCCGGCCGCGCTCCGGACGACCTGGTGTACTCCAACGCGCTGGTCGCCTGCGTCGGCAAGGACGACGCGCAGTTCGCCCGCCGCGCCGCCGCCATCGGCCGGGAGCCGGCGGACCTGCGGGCCAGCGGCCTGGGGGGCACGCCGGCCGAGGTGGTCGACAAGATCGGGCGCTACGCCGAGATCGGGGCCTCCCGCTTCTACCTGCAGATCCTCGACCTGCACGATCTCGACCACCTGGAACTGATCTCCTCCGCCGTGCAGTCCCAGCTCGGCTGACCCGCCAGACCCGCCAGACCCGGCCGAAACGCCAGACCCGGCCGAACCGCCCGGAAACGCAAGGAGCTGTCCCCGTTGCCCGCAGTGCCGCTCGCGGCGGCCCTGGCCGCCGGACCCGTCGTGCTGGACGGCGGGCTGTCCAACCAGCTCGCCGACGCCGGCTGCGACCTGTCCGACGAGCTGTGGTCGGCCCGGCTGCTCGCCGACGGACCCGAGGCGATCGAGGCGGCGCACGCGGCGTATCTGGCGGCCGGCGCCCGGGTGTTGATCACCGCCAGCTACCAGGCCACCTACCAGGGCTTCGCCCGGCGCGGCCTGGACCGGGCCGCGGCCGGCGCGCTGCTGCGCCGCAGCGTGGCGCTGGCCCGGCGGGCGGCGGCGGGCCGGGACGACGTGTGGGTGGCGGCGTCGGTCGGCCCGTACGGCGCGATGCTCGCCGACGGCAGCGAGTACCGGGGGCGCTACGGGCTCGGCGTCGCGGACCTGGTCCGTTTCCACCGGCCGCGGATCGAGGCGCTGGCCGAGGCGGCGCCGGACGTGCTGGCGCTGGAGACCGTGCCGGACGCCGTGGAGGCGGAGGCGCTGCTGCGCGCGGTCGAGGGCACCGGACTGCCGGTGTGGTTGTCCTACAGCGTGACCGGGGCGACGACCCGGGCCGGGCAGCCGCTCGACGCCGCGTTCCGGCTGGCCGCCGGGCATCCCCAGGTCATCGCGGTCGGCGTCAACTGCTGCACCCCGCGTGACGCCGGCCGCGCGGTCCCGGTGGCCAGGGCCGCCACCGGCGGACCGGTCGTCGTCTACCCCAACAGCGGCGAGGTGTGGGACGCGGCGGCCCGCGGCTGGCGCGGCGGCTCGCGGCTGGACCCGGCGGCCGCCCGGGACTGGTACGCCGACGGTGCCCGGCTGATCGGCGGCTGCTGCCGCGTCGGCCCGGACCGGATCGCCGCGCTGGCCGCCGCGTTGGGGTGCTGAGCCGGCGGCCACCGCGCGCTCCCGGCGCCGAAATCCACTGGTCCGGCCGGGCCGGCGACCGGCAGACTCGGACGGGTGTTCCTCACCGTCTCCACCACAGGCAGCGACGCCTCCCCGGCCACCGACCTGGGATTCCTGCTGCACAAGCACCCGGACAAGGCGCAGGCCTTTTCCACCTCCTACGGCACCGCGCACGTCTTCTACCCGCGGGTGTCGGACGCGCTCTGCACGGCCGCGCTGCTCCTGGAGGTCGATCCGGTCGCGCTGGTGCGGCGGGGCAAGGGCAAGGGCCGCGGCGGCGCACCGGACAGCTCCCTCGCCCAGTACGTCAACGACCGCCCCTACGCGGCCAGTTCGCTGCTCGCGGTCGCCATCGGCACGGTCTTCTCCAGCGCGATGCGCGGGGTGTGCCGCACGCGTCCCGAACGGGCCGCCGCACCGATGCCGTTGCGGATCGAGGTGCCGGCGGTGCCCGCCCGCGGCGGCGCCGACCTGGTGCGCGAGCTGTTCGAGCCGCTGGGCTGGACGGTCGGCGCGGTGCCGGTCGCGCTCGACGAGCGGTTCCCCGAGTGGGGTGAATCGCGGTACGTCTCGTTGACGTTGGAGGGCGAGCAGCGGCTGTCGGACGCGCTGCGCCACCTGTACGTGCTGCTGCCGGTGCTGGACGCGGCCAAGCACTACTGGGTCACGGTGGACGAGGTCGACAAGCTGCTGCGCGCGGGGGAGGGCTGGCTCGCCGACCACCCCCGGCGCCGGCTGATCACCGCGCGCTACCTGGCCCGCCGCTGGTCGCTCACCCGGCAGGTCGCCGAGCGCCTCGAACTCGCCCGCCTCGCCGAGACCGACGACACCGCCGCCGAGGAGATCGACAACGCGGTCGCCGACACCGACGCACCGCCCCCGGAGGCCGCCGACGCCGCCGACGCCGGGGCCACCGCGCCGGCCGACGGCTCCGCCGAGCGCGCCGCCCCCGGGACCGGCGCCGAGGAGGACACACCGCGTGGTCCGTCCCTCGCCGACCGCCGCAGGGACGCCGTTCTCGCGGCCCTCACCGCCGCGCACGCCACCCGGATCCTCGACCTGGGCTGCGGGGAGGGGCAGTTGGTGCGCGCGCTGCTCGACGACGCCCGGGTGACCGAGGTCGTCGGAGTCGACGTGTCGACCCACGCGCTCGCCGTGGCGGCGCGGCGGCTGCGCCTGGACCGGATGCCGGAGCGGCAGGCCTCCCGGGTGCGGCTCCTGCAGGGCGCGCTCACGTACACCGACCGGCGGCTGAAGGGGTACGACGCCGCGGTGCTGAGCGAGGTCGTCGAGCACCTCGACCCGCCGCGGCTGCCCGCCCTGGAGTACGCGGTCTTCGGCGCCGCGCGGCCGGGGACCGTCGTGGTCACCACGCCGAACGCCGAGTACAACGTGCGCTGGGAGAGCCTGCCGGCCGGGCACGTCCGCCACCACGACCACCGGTTCGAGTGGAACCGGGCCGAGTTCCGCGCCTGGGCCGGCTCGGTGGCCGAACGGCACGGCTACACCGTGGAGTTCGCCCCGGTCGGCGACGTGGACCCCGAGGTCGGCCCGCCGACCCAGCTGGCCGTCTTCCACCGGGACGGGCGCGACGCACAGCACGGGCCGGACGGCCGTGGCACACGGGGAGAGCCGGCCGGGCCGGGAGAGGGGGCGGCGGCATGACCGTCGAGAAGAGCGGACGGGTCCTGCCCGTCACCGACCTGTCGCTGGTGGTGCTGATCGGCTCGACCGGCTCGGGCAAGAGCACGTTCGCCCGGCGGCACTTCAAGCCGACCGAGGTCGTGTCCTCCGACTTCTGCCGCGGCCTGGTCAGCGACGACGAGAACGACCAGGGCGCCACCCGCGACGCCTTCGACGTGCTCGACTTCATCGTGGGCAAGCGGCTGGCGGCCGGCCGGCTGACCGTGGTGGACGCCACCAGCGTGCAGTCCGAGAGCCGGCGCAGCCTGATCCGGATCGCCCGGGAGCACGACGTGCTGCCGATCGCCATCGTGCTGGACGTGCCCGCCGAGGTGTGCGCCGAGCGCAACGCCGCCCGGCCGGACCGCGCCGGCGTGCGCCCGCACGTCATCGGCCGCCAGCAGCGCGAGCTGCGGCGTTCGCTGCGCTCCCTGGAACGGGAGGGGTTCCGCAAGGTGCACATCCTGCGCGGGGTCGAGGAGATCGACGCCGCGCGGATCACGCTGGAGCGGCGGTTCAACGACCTGCGCCACCTGACCGGCCCGTTCGACATCGTCGGGGACGTCCACGGCTGCCGCTCGGAGCTGGAGTCGCTGCTGGCCCGGCTCGGCTACCGGCTGCGGTACGACGAGGAGGGCCGCCCGGTCGGCGCCGAGCACCCGCAGGGCCGCACCGCGGTCTTCGTCGGCGACCTGGTGGACCGCGGGCCCGACAGCCCCGGCGTGCTGCGCCTGGTGATGGGGATGGTCGCCGACGGTCACGCGCTGTGCGTGTCCGGGAACCACGAGAACAAGTTCGGACGTTACCTGAAGGGACGCGGCGTCCGGACCACCCACGGACTGGCGCAGACCATCGAGCAGTTGGCGAAGGAGGAGGAGCGGGATCCGCGGTTCCGCCGGCGGGCGCAGGAGTTCGTCACCTCGCTGGTCAGCCACTACGTGCTCGACGGCGGCGGGCTCGTGGTGTGCCACGCAGGACTGCCGGAGAAGTACCACGGCCGCACCTCCGGCCGGGTGCGCTCGTTCGCGCTCTACGGCGACACGACCGGCGAGACCGACGAGTACGGCCTGCCGGTGCGCTACCCGTGGGCCGAGGAGTACCGGGGCCGGGCCGCGGTCGTCTACGGCCACACCCCGGTGCCCCGGGCCGGCTGGCTGAACAACACGGTCTGCCTGGACACCGGCTGCGTCTTCGGCGGGGCGCTGACCGCGCTGCGCTGGCCGGAGCGCGAGCTGGTCGACGTGCCCGCCGAGCGGGTCTGGTACGAGCCGGTCAAACCGCTGGCCGCCCAGGCGCCGGGCGGGCCGGACGGCCGCCCGCTCGACCTCGCCGACGTCGCCGGCCGCCGCGCGGTGGAGACCGCGCACCACGGCCGGGTCGCGGTGCGCGAGGAGAACGCCGCGGCGGCGCTGGAGGTGATGAGCCGGTTCGCGATCGACCCGCGCCTGCTCGCCTACCTGCCGCCGACCATGGCCCCCTGCGCGACCTCCGCGGTCGAGGGGTACCTGGAGCACCCGGCCGAGGCGTTCGCCGCCTACCGGGAGGACGGCGTGCGCCACGTGGTGTGCGAGGAGAAGCACATGGGCTCGCGCGCGGTGGCCCTGGTCTGCCGGGACGCGAAGGTGGCCGCGGAGCGCTTCGGCGCCCCCGCCGGCGTCACCGGAGCGCTGCACACCCGCACCGGGCGGCCGTTCTTCGACGACCAGGAGTTCACCGAGGCGCTGCTCGCCCGGGTCCGCGAGGCCGTCGGCGCCGCCGGGCTGTGGGAGGAGCTGGAGACCGGGTGGCTGCTGCTGGACGCCGAGCTGCTGCCCTGGTCGCTCAAGGCGGGCGGGCTGCTGCGCGCCCAGTACGCGGCCGTCGGCGCGGCCTCCGGCGCGGTCTTCCCCGGCGCGCTGGCCGCGTTGGAGGCGGCACGGGCGCGCGGCGCGGACGTCTGCGGGCTGCTGGACCGCCAGCGGTCCCGGGCCGCGGACGCTGCGGCGTTCACCGCGGCCTACCGGCGCTACTGCTGGAGCACCGACGGGCTGGACGGGGTGCGGCTGGCGCCGTTCCAGGTGCTGGCGGCCGAGGGGCGTTCGCTCGCCGCCGTCCCGCACGACGAGCAGCTGGCGATGATCGACCGGCTGGTGGCCGCCGACGCCCACGGGCTGCTCGCGCCCACCGGGCGGCTGCTGGTGGACACCGAGGACCCGGCGTCCGTCGAGCGGGGCACCGACTGGTGGCTGGAGCTGACCGGGCGCGGCGGCGAGGGGATGGTCGTCAAGCCGCTGCGGGCGCTGGTGCGCGGGCCGAAGGGGCTGGTCCAGCCGGGCGTGAAGTGCCGGGGCCGGGAGTACCTGCGGATCATCTACGGCCCGGAGTACACCCGGCCGGACCACCTCGCCCGGCTGCGCGGCCGCTTCCTGGGCCACAAGCGCTCGCTCGCCCTGCGCGAGTACGCGCTCGGTCTGGAGGCGCTGGACCGGCTGGCCGCGGGCGAGCAGCTGTGGCGGGTGCACGAGGCGGTCTTCGCGGTGCTCGCCCTGGAGTCCGAGCCGGTCGACCCCCGGCTGTGAGCGTCCGACCCCGGTGCGTGCGCGTGAAGGCAAAACCGCGCGTACCGGGGTGCGGAGCCGCCGCGACGTGGGAAAGTTTCGCCTCATGGGCTTCCACGTGGACTCCGAGGCCGGGCGGCTGCGGCGCGTCATCCTGCACCGCCCCGATTTGGAACTGAAACGGCTCACGCCGTCGAACAAGGACGCGCTCCTCTTCGACGACGTGCTGTGGGTCAGGCGGGCGCGTGCCGAGCACGACGGCTTCGCCGACATACTGCGGGACCGGGGGATCGAGGTGTTCCTCTTCGGCGACCTGCTGCGCGAGACGCTGAGCGTCCCCGCGGCACGCGAGCTGATCCTCGACCGGGTCTTCGTCGAGCGGGAGTACGGACCGCTGGCCACCGACCACCTGCGGGCGGCCTGCGCCGAACTGCCGCCCGCGGACCTGGTCGAGGCGCTGGTCGGCGGGCTGACCAAGCGCGAGTTCCTGGCCCGCTTCCCCGAACCGGCCTCGGTCCGCTTCCACGTCATGGAACTCGACGACTTCCTGCTCAACCCGCTGCCCAACCACCTGTTCACCCGCGACACCTCGGCCTGGATCTACGACGGCGTGAGCATCAACGCGATGCGCTGGCCGGCCCGTTGGCGCGAGACCGTGCACTTCGAGGCGATCTACCGGCACCACCCGCTCTTCAGCGGCGGCAAGTTCCACGTCTGGTCCGAGGGGCAGGCCGCGTTCCCGGCCACCATCGAGGGCGGCGACGTGCTGGTGATCGGCAACGGCGCCGTGCTGATCGGGATGAGCGAGCGGACCACCCCGCAGGCGGTGGAGGTGCTGGCCCGCGGGCTGTTCGCGGCCGGCTCGGCCCGCACCATCGTCGCGCTCGACATGCCGAAGCGGCGGGCGTTCATGCACCTCGACACGGTGATGACGATGGTGAACGGCGACACCTTCACCAAGTACGCGGGCCTGGGCATGCTGCGCTCGTACACCATCGAGCCGGGCGCCGGGGAGGGCGACCTCAAGGTCACCGACCACCCGCCGGAGCAGATGCACCGCGCCATCGCCGCCGCGCTCGGCCTGGACGACATCCGGGTGCTCACCGCCACCCAGGACGTGCACGCCGCCGAACGCGAGCAGTGGGACGACGGCTGCAACGTGCTCGCCGTCGAGCCGGGCGTGGTCGTCGCCTACGAGCGCAACGTGACCACCAACACCTTCCTGCGCAAGCGCGGCATCGAGGTCATCACCATCCCGGGCAGCGAGCTCGGCCGGGGCCGGGGCGGCCCGCGCTGCATGAGCTGCCCGGTCGAGCGCGACCCGGTGTAGGCCGTGTCCGACACATCGCGGCCCCCGTCCTGCGGGCGGACGGCGCCATGTGTCGGACACGACCTGGCTTCCGGCCACCGCGCGGAGCCGTCGTCCGCCAACGGCGTTGCCCGGCAGGCACGTTCCTGCGGTGCGGTGCCCGCCGGGGACGCCGGCACACCCCATCCGCATATACATACGTTCATTCGTATAGACTTCCAGGGTCCGGCAGTACGACCTAGGAGTTCCCATGGCCACCGACCTCACGGGCCGCCACTTCCTCAAGGAGGCGGACTTCACCCCGGAGGAGTTCCGCCACCTGGTGGACCTGGCGGCTCGGCTCAAGGCCGCCAAGCGCTCCGGCACCGAGGAGCCGACGCTGCGCGGGCGCAACCTCGCGCTGGTCTTCGAGAAGACCTCCACCAGGACCCGCTGCGCCTTCGAGGTGGCCGCCGCCGACCAGGGCGCCTCCACCACCTACCTCGACCCGGCCGGCTCGCAGATCGGCCACAAGGAGTCCGCCAAGGACACCGCCCGGGTGCTGGGCCGGATGTTCGACGGCATCCAGTACCGGGGCAGCGGCCACGAGGTCGTCGAGCAGCTGGCGGCCTACGCGGGCGTGCCGGTGTGGAACGGGCTGAGCGACCAGTGGCACCCCACCCAGATGCTCGCCGACGTGCTGACCATGGTCGAGCACAGCCACAAGCCGATGCACGAGATCTCCTACGCCTACCTGGGCGACGCCCGCTACAACACCGGCAACTCGCTGCTGGTCACCGGTGCGCTGCTCGGCATGGCGGTCACCGTCGTCGCGCCGAAGGCCCTGTGGCCGCAGGAGTGGGTGGTCGCGCTGGCCCGCCGGCTCGCCGAGCGCAGCGGCGCCCGGGTCGCCCTGACCGAGGACGTCGGCGAGGGCGTGCGCGGCGCGGACTACGTGCACACCGACGTGTGGGTGTCGATGGGCGAGCCGAAGGAGATGTGGGACGAGCGGATCGCGCTGCTCACCCCGTACGCGGTGACCATGGACGTGCTGCGCGCCACCGGCAACCCCAGGACCCGCTTCATGCACTGCCTGCCGGCCTTCCACGACCTGGGCACCACCGTCGCCCGCGAGGTGCACGCCCGCCACGGCCTGACCTCGCTCGAAGTCACCGACGAGGTCTTCGAGTCGCAGCACTCGGTCGTCTTCGACCAGGCGGAGAACCGCATGCACACCATCAAGGCGCTCATGGTCGCCACCCTCGGCTCCTGACCGGCCCGCCGCATCCCCGTCCGGACATTTCCCGGTCGCCGTGGCGGCCCGCCCGCTCTTCGCGGTGCGAACCATTCCCGTCGGCCTCTTCGAGAAGTTCTCGGACACGCCGACATTGATGAAACGATTCGTCACGCCCGGGCGGGCCGTCTCGTACTCCGGGAGTCCTTACAAGTTCCGTTTCATCTCCCATGGCGTGGGTTCCCGCGCCATGGGAGGCCGTCATCGGCGCCTGGCCGCCGCTGTTCTCGCACTCCTATGGCGACGTGCCCGATGTGAACAGGATTTCGACGTACAACCGGCACTTCGTGAGCGATACCGGCGCTTTTCTTGCCTCGCGAATGCGTCGTGACGGCCACGGCCGCTCGTCATCACCCGAACCTCGGCCGGCGTGCGTCGGGCCCGCCGGCCTGCGCGTTCGCTCCCGGCGTCGCGTTCCCCGTCGCCCTGCCGGCCGCCGCGACGGTCCACGGCCGCGGTAGTTGCAGCGAGCACACGGCTTGACCACAAAAAACTGCGAACGTGGCAAAAAAATCCGCCGAGCCGGTATTACTGGCATGATACGCACGGGAAATATGCCCGCACCACGCATTCGTCCTGTTCCATCATGGGGCCCACGCGTGAAGAAGAAGTGAAATGCAGCATGCTCCTGACAATAAATCACATGAGATATGCATTGCCTATGAGTTCGTATGGCTAGAATAGGAAGCGTGCGAGGGGCAATGAAACAGCTCGCGCCTCGCTATTCCCGCGACTCCCGTTGCAGGTGGGAGCAGCTGGAAAACCGGCCGCATAGTATCCATTCGGAAGCCGTGCGGCGCATTGATGTTACCGAAGCGCGAAATGGAATAAAAATGATCGACACCGTGGAACTCAACGAGAACGAGCTGGACGGCGTGAGCGGCGGCGTCGCCATCGTCGGCCCGAACGTCGGCCTCGGCAATGGCGTCAACCTCCTGAGCAACAACGTCATCGCCCCCGTCGTCGCCCCCCACGTCGGTGCGGTCGTCGCCCCGCACGTCGGCTGCGGCAACCTCAACTGACGCCGCACCACAACCGCGCCCGTCCTCGATCCCCCCGGCTTGAGGACGGGCGCGCTGCGTTGACCGCGCGGAATCGCGCGCGGCCCGGATACTCGGCGCGGGCGGCCCGGTAGCGCCCACGGAAGTCCCCGCATGCCGCCGCACCCCTTCCGGCTCTCTGCGGTGCGTGGTGGTGCGGTGTGGGCCGGTGATCGTGCGGCGATGGTCTCCCCGGGAGCGAAGCGGGAGCCGTGTCGCCGCCGATGACGGTCATTTTCCTCGGTCGGTGGGCAGGGCAAGGTGCGTTATGGACGACATGCCCTGGCCGACCGCCGCGATGCCGGTCAACTGGGCGCAGTAGGCGCTGACCCGGTCACTGCCTCCGGCCGCCTGGTCCAGGCGTTCTTGCGCGGAGGCGCCCAGGGCGTCGGTCTGCTGGGCCGACCTGACGTACGCCACACACAGACCCTTCAGATCGGCGACCGTCGAGGCGCTCTTGGTCGGTGCGGGACGGGAAGGCGATGGTGACGGCGGCGCGGAGGTGCGGGCCGTGCCGTTGACCCTGTCCGTGGATTCGGCCGTCGGCGTGCTCTGGGGTCGACGCGGCCGGCCGAGGGGTTAGGTGCGTCCTGGGGCGGTCCGCGGATCTGCTGGCCACCGGGGCCGATGGCGACGGACCACGGGTCGACGAACTCGAACCGAAGGGGTGCGGGAAGGCGTCGACCTGGGCGGCGATGACCACACCTCCGAGGGCGAAGACCGCGGCGGCGGCACCGCTGATCACCACGGCCGAGTGTGCCCTGCGGGCGATGCTCCGACCGCCGCGGCCATACCGGTTGTCGCGCTCTGTGCGGAAGTGCGTCAGCGCGGCCCGCGCGTCTTCGGGGCGCCCGCCGAGTGGTTCGGCCGCTGCCGCGAGCACCTTCGCCAGGTCCACGATCACGTCGTCGGACTCCTCGACCTCCTCTCCGCGCAGGAGTCGTTCAGCGATACCGGCGTCCATTCCCTCTCGGCGTTCTCGACCGTCGTTCATCCGTCACTTCTCCTCGCGCGGGCGATGCGCTCCGACAGGCTCTTCAGACCGCGGTAGGAGGCGGTGCGTACCGCGCCCGGCCGTTTGCCCAGGACCTTCGCCGCCATGGGACCGTCGAGCCCGAGCACCACTCTCAGCAGTACCGCTTCGGCCTGGTCCTGCGGCAGTTCCGCGATCAGGGCCAGCGCGCGTTCGGTGGAGAGGTTCTCCAGGACGATGCCCTCCGCGTCCCGTGCGGTCGCCGGCTCCGTGGCCTGCTCGTCGAACTCTGAAGTGCGTGGCCGGACCTTGATCTTCCGCATGTGGTCCAGGGCGCGGTGCCGGGCGATGGCCGCCGCCCAGGACCGGAAGTTCACACCGTCGCCGCGGAACCGACCCAGATCCCGGACGATGTCGTGCCAGGTCTCCGAGGCGACGTCATCGGCGTCGTCGCCCACCAGGCCGCGCAGGTAGCCGAGCAGCATGGGGTGGATCTCCTGGTAGACGGTGCCGAACGCGGACTCGTCACCTCGCCGCGCCCGCGCGACCGCGTCGCCCAGTTCACCGTCGCCCATCCTCTTGCGCCGGTGCGCTTCTGCCCTGACCACCAACGTCCTCTTCGTGCTCACCGGCGCCAGACGATTGCTCTGTACAGCCGAAGTGCTGCCTTGGACACCGTGCCGCGCGAAGGTCACAGCGGAGACCGGCCCTCAACCGAGACATAGAAGAGACTCAAGCTGTTCCGCACGCCGGCCTCGTACCGCGTGACCACCTTTCCGAGCGGATTCCACGCCTGCCCATCAGGGGTGCGGATCCCGAACGACTGGCCGAACGTACGGCGTTGCTCCCTGTCGAACTCGATCCAGGACCCCCCCAACCAGCGTACGAGCACCTCGCCGGTGTACGCACCCAGGCAGAGCAGGAGTCTAGTCACCGCCTGAGCGGGCAGGTTCGCACGCTCGATCCCGTCGATGATCTCGTCCACCAGTGCCAGGCTCGACGGCGAGTAGTCGAGTCGGATCTCGGCTTCTCTGCGCACCTTCGTCACGATTTCGGAGGCGAGGGTGGGCCCGTATGTAGTCACTGGAGGATTGCTCCAGGTTTGCTCCATGTTGGTCCTTCGCTCAACGGGCAGGAGTTGCAGACGCATCTCACGCAGTCGATGGTGAGGGCGTGCAGCGCCGCGAAAACATCACACCGGCGCGATCCGGTGCCCGTGAGACGTGGGAAAGGGGACCAAGCCCGAGCTCCGAGTGGCCACGGCTGGACGGCGGCGTTGGGAACGCGCCCGCAGAGCCGCGCCGCAGGCCCGAAGTCCCGGAGCAGCCCCCCGCATGCCGCCGCACCCCTCCCGGCCCACGGCTCCGCGGGCTGGAGGGGGCGAGGCGGCACTCGTTGCTCAGATGTCGCGGAACGTCTCGATCTGCGCGCCGATGGAGTTGAGCCGTTCGGCCAGCTCCTCGTAGCCGCGGTTGATCACGTAGACGTTGCGCAGCACCGACGTGCCCTCGGCCGCCAGCATGGCCAGCAGCACCACGACCGCCGGACGCAGCGCGGGCGGGCACATCATCTCGGCGGAGCGCCAGCGGGTCGGGCCCTCGACCAGGACCCGGTGCGGGTCGAGGAGTTGGACCGAGGCGCCCAGCCGGGTCAGCTCGGTGAGGTAGATGGCGCGGTTGTCGTAGACCCAGTCGTGGATCAGCGTGGAGCCCTGCGCGGTGGCCGCGATGGCCGCGAAGAAGGGCACGTTGTCGATGTTGAGGCCGGGGAACGGCATCGGGTGGATCTTGTCCAGCGGCGCCCGCAGCTTCGACGGCCGCACGGTGAGGTCTATCAGCCGGGTGCGGCCGTTGTCCGCGTGGTACTCGGCGCTGCGCTCGCTGTCCAGGCCCATCTCCTCCAGCACCGCGAGCTCGATCTCCAGGAACTCGATCGGCATCCGGCGCACGGTCAGCTCGGAGGAGGTCACCACCGCCGCGGCGATCAGGCTCATCGCCTCCACCGGGTCCTCGGAGGGCGAGTAGTCCACGTCGCGGTCGATGGTGGCCAGGCCGTGCACGGTCAGGGTGGTGGTGCCGATGCCCTCGACCTTGACGCCCAACTGCTCCAGGAAGAAGCACAGGTCCTGGACCATGTAGTTGGACGAGGCGTTGCGGATCACGCTGATGCCCGGGTGGCGGGCGGCGGCCAGCAGCGCGTTCTCGGTCACGGTGTCGCCGCGCTCGGTCAGCACGATCGGCCGGCGCGGCGCAGTGGAGCGGTCCACCTCCGCGTGGTACGAGCCGGTGGTGGCGGTCACCTCGAGGCCGAAGTGGCGCAGCGCCGCCATGTGCGGGTGCACGGTGCGGGTGCCCAGGTCGCAGCCGCCGGCGTACGGGATCCGGAAGCGGTTGGTGCGGTGCATGAGCGGGCCGAGGAACATGATGACGCTGCGGGTGCGCCGCGCCGCCTCGGTGTCCATCGCGTCCAGGTCGAGCTGGGCGGGCGGCACGATCTCCAGGTCGTTGCCGTCGTTGATCCAACGGGTGCGCACGCCGATGCTGTTGAGGACCTCCAGGATCCGGAAGACCTCCTCGATCCTGGCCACCCGGCGCAGCGTGGTGCGCCCGGCGTTCAGCAGCGTGGCGCACAACAGCGCGACGCAGGCGTTCTTGCTGGTCTTGACGTCGATCGAGCCGGACAGGCTGCGCCCGCCGACCACGCGCAGGTGCATGGGGCCCGAGTAGCCCAGCGACACGATCTCGCTGTCCAGGGCCTCGCCTATCCTGGCGATCATCTCAAGGCTGATGTTCTGGTTTCCGCGCTCGATGCGGTTGACCGCGCTCTGGCTGGTTCCGAGGGCTTCCGCGAGCTGCGACTGGGTCCATCCGCGATGCTGACGAGCGTCCCGGATGAGCTTGCCGATGCGTACGAGGTAGTCGTCTGCCATGACTGCAGGCTATCTCAGATATGAGATTGACTAGTCAATTGGAGCGAGCCATCCGGGTGACGACCCCCGAACGGGCGCGGCCGTTTCGGCCTCCGGCCGCCCTACGCCGGTCGGAAGCGGCCGGGCGTGAGGAGCGGCACATGACCTCGGCGGGGCGATGTACTAGAGTTATCTCGACATCGAGATATCTGCCGGGAAGAACGCGCCCCGCCGGAGTCGCTGAGGCCCGCCTCAATGGACGCGGTGCCCGCGGCGGCAGGATGCGGTGGTACGAGCGAATCATGCAAAAGGAGACTGTCGTGTCGGCGAACAGCTTCGACGCCCGCAGCACGCTGCGCGTGGGTGACGAATCGTACGAGATCTTCCGGCTGGACAAGGTCGAGGGCTCCGCCCGCCTGCCCTACAGCCTGAAGGTGCTGCTGGAGAACCTGCTCCGCACCGAGGACGGCGCGAACATCACCGCCGACCACATCCGCGCGCTGGGCGGCTGGGACGCCGACGCCCAGCCCAGCCAGGAGATCCAGTTCACCCCGGCCCGCGTGATCATGCAGGACTTCACCGGCGTGCCGTGCGTGGTGGACCTCGCCACGATGCGCGAGGCGGTCAAGGAGCTGGGCGGCGACGCGGCCCGGATCAACCCGCTCGCCCCCGCCGAGCTGGTCATCGACCACTCGGTGATCGCCGACGTCTTCGGCGCCCCGGACGCCTTCGCCCGCAACGTCGAGCTGGAGTACGGCCGCAACAAGGAGCGCTACCAGTTCCTGCGCTGGGGCCAGACCGCGTTCGACGAGTTCAAGGTCGTGCCGCCCGGCACCGGCATCGTCCACCAGGTCAACATCGAGCACCTGGCCCGGACCGTCATGGTCCGCGGCGGCCAGGCGTACCCCGACACGCTGGTCGGCACCGACTCGCACACCACGATGGTCAACGGCCTCGGCGTGCTCGGCTGGGGCGTCGGCGGCATCGAGGCCGAGGCGGCCATGCTCGGCCAGCCGGTCTCCATGCTCATCCCGCGGGTGGTCGGCTTCAAGCTCACCGGCCGAGCTGCCCACCGGCACCACCGCCACCGACCTGGTGCTGACCATCACCGAGATGCTGCGCAAGCACGGCGTGGTGGGCAAGTTCGTGGAGTTCTACGGCGAGGGCGTCTCGGCCGTGCCGCTGGCCAACCGCGCCACGATCGGCAACATGTCGCCGGAGTTCGGCTCCACCGCCGCGATCTTCCCGATCGACGCCGAGACCATCGGCTACCTGAAGCTGACCGGCCGTCCGGCCCAGCAGCTGGCGCTCGTCGAGGCGTACGCCAAGGAGCAGGGCCTGTGGCTCGACCCGGCCGCCGAGCCGGACTACTCCGAGAAGCTGGAGCTCGACCTGGCCGGCGTGGTGCCGTCCATCGCCGGCCCCAAGCGCCCGCAGGACCGCATCGTGCTCTCCCGGGCCGCCCAGCAGTTCGCCACCGACGTGCGCAACTACGTCTCCGACGACGAGGAGGCGGGCAAGGAGTCCTTCCCGGCCTCCGACTCCCCGGCCGCCGCCGACGGCGTGCCCACCCGGCCCACCCAGGTGACCGCCCCCGACGGCAGCACCTACGAGATCGACCACGGCGCCGTCACGGTCGCCGCGATCACCTCGTGCACCAACACCTCCAACCCCTACGTGATGGTCGCCGCCGCGCTGGTGGCCAAGAAGGCGGTGGAGCGGGGCCTGACCCGCAAGCCGTGGGTCAAGACCACCCTGGCGCCCGGCTCCAAGGTCGTCACCGACTACTTCGACCGGGCCGGCCTCACCCCGTACCTGGACAAGCTCGGCTTCAACCTGGTCGGCTACGGCTGCACCACCTGCATCGGCAACTCCGGACCGCTGCCGGAGGAGGTCTCCAAGGCGGTCAACGAGGCCGACCTCGCGGTGACCTCGGTGCTGTCCGGCAACCGCAACTTCGAGGGCCGGATCAACCCGGACGTCAAGATGAACTACCTGGCCTCGCCGCCGCTGGTGGTCGCCTACGCGCTCGCCGGGTCCATGAAGGTGGACATCACCCGCGACGCGCTGGGCACCGACCAGGACGGCAAGCCGGTCTACCTGCGAGGACATCTGGCCGACCGAGCAGGAGGTCGACGAGGTGGTCGCCTCCTGCATCGGCGAGGAGATGTTCAAGAGCTCCTACCGGACGTCTTCGCCGGCGACGCGCAGTGGCAGGCGCTGCCGATCCCGACCGGCGACACCTTCGAGTGGGACGCCGAGTCCACCTACGTGCGCAAGCCCCCGTACTTCGAGGGCATGACGATGGAGCCGGCCCCGGTCGAGGACATCTCCGGCGCCCGGGTGCTCGCCAAGCTCGGCGACTCGGTGACCACCGACCACATCTCGCCGGCCGGCTCCATCAAGGCCGACACCCCGGCCGGCCAGTACCTCACCGAGCACGGCGTGCAGCGCCGCGACTTCAACTCCTACGGCTCGCGGCGCGGCAACCACGAGGTGATGATCCGCGGCACCTTCGCCAACATCCGGCTGCGCAACCAGATCGCGCCGGGCACCGAGGGCGGCTACACCCGCGACTTCAGCCGGTCGGACGCGCCGGTCGCCTTCATCTACGACGCGTCGCGCAACTACCAGGAGGCCGGCATCCCGCTGGTGGTCCTGGCCGGCAAGGAGTACGGCTCCGGCTCGTCGCGCGACTGGGCGGCCAAGGGCACCGCGCTGCTGGGCGTCAAGGCGGTCGTGGCCGAGTCCTACGAGCGCATCCACCGCTCCAACCTGATCGGCATGGGCGTGCTGCCGCTGCAGTACCCGCAGGGCACCACGGCCGACTCGCTCGGCCTGACCGGCGAGGAGACCTTCTCCTTCAGCGGCGTCACCGCGCTCAACGACGGCTCGACCCCGCGCACGGTCAAGGTGTCCACCGACACCGGTGTGGAGTTCGACGCCGTGGTCCGCATCGACACCCCCGGTGAGGCGGACTACTACCGAAACGGCGGCATCATGCAGTACGTGCTGCGTTCGCTGCTGCGCAAGTAATTCCGGCAACACCGGCGGCAACTTCAGCTCCGGCCGCCGACCGCACGCGCGGTCGGCGGCCGGTGTGCTGTGCTGTGCTGCCGGGAATCGCGGCGGGCACCGGGGTCGTGGTCACCCGGGCGGAGTACGGGTCAGCCGAACCTACCGGGATGGCGGAGCCGTTATCAAGACCATATGAACTTCGGGTGTGTTTGATTGATGGACTATCGGTTCGGCAGATCTCAACTCGGGAAAAGTTCCCGGTCGAAGCTGCATTCGACCTTGCCCTTTGTGACTCAAGTGGACTATACCTGTCGGCGTCCAGCGGCCTTCCGTGGGACGCCCAGCACAACTGAGCTTCAACGACCGCGGTGCCGAAGGTCCAGGTGCACCGCCTGAGTCCTGGAGAAGGCGAGGACTTGAGCATGGGATCCACCTCCGACCTCGGACGTCGCGATGTCATCAAGCGGGCCACCGCGATGGGCCTCATCGCGCTGCCCAGCGCAGGGTTGCTGTCGGCATGCGCCAGCGGCGGCAGCGACACCACCAAGAAGGTGGCCAAGGGCACGAAGTCGGCCAAGAACCCCCTCGCGGTGAACGCCACGGCCGGCCTCGAGGTCGTGATCTTCAACGGCGGCTTCGGCGACCAGTACGCCAAGGACGCGGAGAAGATCTACCAGTCCGAGTTCCCCAAGGCGCACATCACCCACAAGGCCACCCAGGACATCTCGCCCACGCTGCAGCCGCGGTTCGTCGGCGGCACGCCGCCGGACCTGATCGACAACTCCGGCGCCAAGGCGATGGACGCGCCCACCCTGATCTCCAAGGGCCAGGTCGCCGAGCTGAGCCCGCTGCTCGACGCGCCCTCGTTCGACGACCCGAGCAAGAAGGTCCGCGACACCCTGCTGCCGGGCACCCTGGAGATGGGCCAGTTCGGCAACAGCAAGACCTACCTGCTCAACTACGCCTACACCGTCTACGGCATCTGGTACTCGCAGAAGCTGCTGAACGAGAACGGCTGGACGTACCCCAAGACCTGGGACGAGATGCTCGCCCTGTGCGCCCAGGCGAAGAAGAAGGGCATCGCCGGCTGGACGTACGCGGGCAAGTACCCGTACTACCTGCCGTTCGGCCTGTACGGCTTCATCGGCAAGATCGGCGGCGTCGAGGTCCTCAACGCCATCGACAACCTGGAGCCCAACGCCTGGAAGGCCGACGCGGTCAAGAAGGCGTTCGAGGCCTACGCCGAGCTGTACGCCAAGGGGTACATCCTCAAGGGCACCCCGGGCATCGACCACATCCAGTCGCAGACCCAGTGGACGAAGTACAAGGCGGTCTTCATCCCCGACGGCTCGTGGGTGGAGAACGAGGCCAAGCCGACCACCCCGTCGGACTTCCAGATGACGATGGCCCCGCCCACCGGCCTCGACAGCTCCGACAAGATGCCGTTCGGCACCCTGTGGGCCCAGGCCGGCGAGGGCTACATGGTCCCCGCGCAGGCCAAGAACGCCCCCGGCGGCATGGAGATGCTGCGGATAATGCTGAGCAAGAAGTCGGCCGCGAACTTCTCCAAGCTGGTCTCCTCGCTCAGCTGCGTCCAGGGCGCCACCGACGGCATGGCCCTGCCGCCCGGCCTGAAGTCCGCCAGCGGCGCGCTGGCCACCGCCACCGCGCAGAAGCTGGTCGTCAACCCCCGGGTGGCCGACTGGTACCCGACGCTGGAGAAGGAGAACATCGGCGGCGCGCTCGGCGAGATGATGGCCGGCCGGATGTCGGCCACCGATGCCATCAACGCCATCCAGAAGGCCGCCGACGACACGGCCAAGGACAGCTCCATCCCGAAGTACAAGCACGCCTGACGTAACGTCGTCGCAGCGACGGAGCGTACAGCGGTTCGGTCAGCAGTACTCGTACGGACATGGAGCGGGACGAGCATGGCGACGACTGGCCAGACGGCCGGACAGCGGCCCGGCGGCGCCGGGAAGGACGTCCGCGGCGGATGGAAGAGCTCCAAGCGCTACCGGGATTTCGTGAAGTACCGCTTCATCGCGGGATTCCTGGTGGTGCCGGTGGCGCTCTACGCCATATTCGTCATCTCGCCCTTCCTCCAGACGTTCTACTACTCGCTGACCAACTGGACCGGATACAGCAGCTCGTTCAACATGGTCGGCCTGGCGAACTACACCAGGCTCATTCACGACCAGTTGTTCTGGGAGGCGTTGTGGCACAACGTCATTCTGCTGCTGGTCCTGCCGGTGGTGACGCTTGGCCTCGGCCTGTTCTTCGCCTTCATGCTCAACGTGGGCGGGCGGAAACGTAAGGGCGAGGCCATCTCCGGCGTCCGGGGATCGAATTTCTACAAGGTCGTCTACTTCTTTCCGCAGGTGCTCTCGATCTCGATCATCGCGATCCTGTGGGAGTACATCTACAACCCCGACGGCGGTCTGCTCAACGGCGTGCTGAACGCCGTCGGCCTCGGATCGCTGGACGGGACCTGGCTCGGCGACCCGGACCTGGCGCTCGCGTGCATCGCGGCCGTCATGGTCTGGGCGAACGTCGGCTTCTACGTGGTGCTGTTCTCCGCGGCGATGGGCTCGGTGCCCAAGGAGATCTACGAGGCGGTGCTGCTCGACGGCGCCGGCCGGGTCGCCACCTTCTTCCGGATCACCCTGCCGCTGATCCGGGACACCGTGCAGACCGGCTGGGTCTACATGGGCATCATCGCGCTGGACGGGTTCGCCATCGTCCAGATCATGTCGGTCGACCAGGGCGGACCGAACTTCTCCACCCTGGTCGAACCGCTCTACCTCTACCAGAAGGCGTTCCAAGACGGTGACGCCGGCTACGCGACCGCGGTGGGCGTCGCCATGCTGATCGTCAGCCTGCTCTTCGCGGTGATCACCATGGGCTTCGGCCGCCGCGACAAGATCGAGTTCTGAGCCGACCGGGGAGAACCAGCAGATGACCAGCGCCGAGCCCGCGGACCTTCCGCAGCCCGCCGTCGCCCTGCCGGGTGCCGCCACCGGGCGCCGCACGCCCCCCGGCGCCGCCGGTCCGGGGACCCAGGACGGGAAGCGGGAGGGCCGCACCCTCAACGTCTTCTCGCACGGCTTCCTGATCCTGTGGACGGTCATGGCCGCCGGGCCGCTGCTGTGGGCGCTGATGAGCTCGTTCAAGACCTCGGGGCAGATCCTGTCCAGCCCGTGGTCGCTGCCGCACACGCTGCACTTCGACAACTGGGCGCGGGCCTGGGGGCAGGCCAACATCGGCCAGTTCTTCGTCAACACCGTGGTCGTGGTCGCGTTCTCGGTGGTGGGCACGATGCTGCTCGGCTCGATGGCCGCCTACGTGCTGGCCCGCTTCCCGTTCCCCGGCAGCCGGATCGTCTACTTCGTGTTCGTCGCCGGCATGACGTTCCCGATCATCATGGCGATCGTGCCGCTGTTCTTCGTCATGAAGAACTTCGGCATCCTCAACAGCCCGCAGGGGCTGATCCTGGTCTACATCGCCTACTCGCTGCCGTTCACCGTCTTCTTCATGACCTCCTTCTTCCGCACGCTGCCCGGCAGCATCGCGGAGGCGGCCATGATCGACGGCGCCTCGCACACCAGGACGTTCTTCCAGGTCATGCTGCCGATGGCGAAGCCCGGTCTGATCAGCATCGGGATCTTCAACTTCCTCGGCCAGTGGAACCAGTACCTGCTGCCGCTCGCCCTCAACCAGGGCAACGACGACAGCAAGCTGCTCACCCAGGGCCTGGCCTCGCTCGCGGTCAGCCAGGGGTACAAGGGCGACTGGTCGGCGCTCTTCGCCGGCCTGGTCATCGCCATGCTGCCGGTCCTGGTCGTCTACATGGTCTTCCAGCGCCAGGTGCAGGCGGGCCTGACCGCCGGCGCCCTGAAGTAGCCGCCGGGCCCGGGAACCCGGCCCCGCGGAACCGTACGATGGGGATCGCCTGCGGTTCGTGCCGGTCAATCCCTTGACGGAACACAACCCCTGAGGCTCTTCTTAGAGTTCACATGTTGTAGACGACCTCAGGAGTGGTGGTACGTGGAGACTCCGGGATCCCAGTCGTCGTTGCACCGGGCCAACCTGGAGCGGGTGGTCCGTGCGGTACGGCTGGCGGGCTCGCTGACGCAGGCCGAGATCGCCCGAGGCACCGGGCTGTCGGCCGCCACGGTCTCCAACATCGTCCGCGAGCTGCGGGACAACGGCACCGTGCAGGTCACCCCGACCTCCTCGGGCGGCCGGCGGGCCCGCGCGGTGTCGCTGTCCGGTGACGCCGGCATCGTGGTCGGCGTCGACTTCGGCCACTCGCACCTGCGGGTCGCGGTCGGCAACCTGGCCCACCAGGTGCTCGCCGAGCAGACCGAGCCGATCGACGTGGACGCCTCGGCCGCGCAGGGCTTCGACCGGGCGGAGCAGCTGGTCGGCCAGCTGATCTCGGCCACCGGGATAGGCGCCGACAAGGTGCTCGGCGTCGGGCTCGGCGTGCCGGGGCCGATCGACGTGGCCACCGGGGTGCTCGGCTCCACCGCGATCCTGCCGGGCTGGAGCGGCATCAACCCGCGCGAGGAGCTGGCCGGCCGGCTCGGCATGCCGGTCCACGTGGACAACGACGCCAACCTCGGCGCGCTCGGCGAACTGGTGTGGGGCAGCGGGCGCGGCGTTCAGGACCTGGCGTACATCAAGGTCGCCAGCGGCGTCGGCGCCGGCCTGGTGATCAACGGCCGGATCTACCGCGGTCCGGGCGGCACCGCGGGAGAGATCGGACACATCACGCTGGACGAGTCCGGCCCGGTGTGCCGCTGCGGCAACCGCGGCTGCCTGGAGACCTTCACCGCCGCCCGCTACGTGCTGGAGCTGCTGCGCGGCTCGCACGGCCCGGACCTGACCGTGCCCCGCATGGTCCAACTGGCCCGCGAGGGCGACCCGGGATGCCGCCGGGTCATCGCCGACGTCGGGCGGCACGTGGGCATGGGCGTCGCCAACCTCTGCAACGTCCTCAACCCCAGCCGGGTGGTGCTCGGCGGCGATCTGGCGGAGTCCGGCGAACTGGTGCTCGGCCCGATCAGGGAATCGGTCGCGCGGTACGCGATCCCGAGTGCGGCGCGGCAGTTGGCCATCGTGCCGGGGGCGCTGGGCGGCCGGGCCGAAGTGCTCGGCGCGCTCGCCCTGGTGTTGAGCGAAATGGGCGATTCCACGCATTCGGCCGACTCGTCCGCGGCAGCGGTGGCATTCCGGTAGATGTCACGCTCGCGTTCAGATAGAGAACGAAGCACTTCGTTGTCATCTCGTTAAAGATTTACTTCTTGACGGCATGATCTCGTGGGAGTTGACTCACCTGCATCCTCGGCCGCAACGACGCGGCCCTTGTCAGGGAGGTAATCCGTGAACACCACACTGCGTCGTGCCGTCATCGCTACGGCGGCCGTTTCCATGGCGCTCACCATGGCCGCGTGCGGCAAGGCGGGCGGCAGCAGTTCCAGCGCCGCCAGCGTGAGCAAGGGATTCAAGATCGGCATCTCGCTGCCGGAGAACCAGACGGCGCGTTACGAGGCCGACGACAAGCCCATGATGGAAGCGAAGATCAAGTCGGTGTGCCCCAAGTGCCACGTCGACTACGAGAACGCCACCGGGAACGCCAACACCCAGCAGCAGCAGGTCGACACGCTGATCAACGACGGCGACAAGGTCATCATCCTGGACGCCGTCGACTTCAAGGCGATCCAGTCCTCGGTGGAGAAGGCGCACAAGAAGGGCGTCAAGATCGTGGCGTACGACCGCCTGGCCCAGGGCCCGGTGGACGCCTACACCTCCTTCGACAACACCGCGGTGGGTGAGCAGCAGGGCAAGGCCCTGCTCGCCGCGATGGGTTCCAAGGCCACCCCGAAGTCCAAGATCATCATGATCGACGGCGACAAGGGCGACCCGAACGCCGCCGAGTTCAAGGCCGGCGCTCACAAGGTGCTGGACGGCAAGGTGGACATCGCCGCCGAGTACGACACCAACGGCTGGCTGGCCAACACCGCCAACCAGGAGGTCGCCGGCGCGATCAGCCGCATCGGCGCCAAGAACATCGCCGCGGTCTACAGCGCCAACGACGGCATGGCCGCCGGTGTCATCTCCGCCCTGCAGGCCGCCCACATCAGCCCGATCCCGCCGGTCAGCGGCCAGGACTCGCAGATCGACGGCGTGCAGCGGGTGGTGGCCGGCACCCAGGCGTTCACCATCTACAAGCCGTACCGCCAGGAGGCGAACACCGCGGTGGAGATGGCGATCGACCTGGTCACCGGCAAGTCGCTGGGCTCGGTGGCGCCCGTCAAGCAGAACAACGGGACCAGCAACGTGCCGTCCGACCTGATCCCCACCACGGTGCTGACCCAGCAGAACGTCCAGCAGACGGTGATCGCGGGCGGCCTGTTCACCGCGGCCGACATCTGCAAGGGCCAGTACGCGGCCGCCTGCGCGAAGATCGGCCTGAAGTGAGCCACGCCGGCTGAGCGGGCCCGCGCGGCCCGCCCGGCCGGCGCCGGGGCCTGTCCGGCGTCCCGTTCCCCTTCACCACCCCGCCGCCGGGAACGGGCCGCCGGACGGATGACCCGGCCGGTTCGCCGCGGTGCGGAGAACCGGGCGAACGGAACAATCGGCTCATATTCGTACTCGCACTACCCTCCGCTCCCGCCACCGCGGCGGTGCGGCACTCCGCCGGTCAGGCGGCGAAGGAGATGGTTCATCATGTCCGCTACGCCCGTGCTGGCGTTGCGCGGGGTCTCCAAGCGGTTCGGTGCCGTCCAGGCACTGACCGATGTCGAACTGGAGATCCACGCCGGCGAGGTGGTCGCCCTGGTGGGCGACAACGGCGCCGGAAAGTCGACCCTGGTCAAGACGATCGCCGGGGTCCATCCGATCGACGACGGGGTCATCCAGTGGGAGGGCCGGCCGGTCTCGATCAACCGGCCGCACGACGCCCAGAACCTCGGCATCGCGACCGTCTACCAGGACCTCGCGCTCTGCGACAACCTCGACGTCGTGCAGAACCTCTTCCTCGGCCGGGAGATCCGCAAGGTCGGGGTGCTCAACGAGGTCGAGATGGAGAAGCGCTCGCGCGAGCTGCTGCACACGCTGTCCATCCGCATCCCCAGCGTCCGGATCCCGATCGCGTCGCTCTCCGGCGGCCAGCGGCAGACCGTGGCCATCGCCAGGTCGCTGATCGGCGAGCCCAAGCTGGTCATCCTCGACGAGCCCACCGCCGCGCTCGGCGTCGAGCAGACCGCCCAGGTGCTCGACCTGGTCGAGCGGCTGCGCGACCGCGGCCTGGCGGTCATCCTCATCAGCCACAACATGGTGGACGTCAAGGCGGTCGCCGACCGGGTGGCGGTGCTGCGGCTCGGCCGCAACAACGGTGTCTTCCCGGTGAAGACCACCAGCCAGGAAGAGATCATCTCCGCCATCACCGGTGCCACGGACAACGCCGTGACCCGCCGCCAGTTCCGTAACGCGGAGGCAGACAAGTGAGCGACCTGACCAAGGACGTGCCGCCGGAGGACTCCGTCCCGGCCGGCGGAACCGTCGCCGAGGCCGGTCCGGAGGTCGCCGCCGCGCCGGCCGCCGCCGACGCCATCGTCGCGGTCGACCCGCGGCTGCTGGTGCGCGAGCAGGGACTGAGCGGCTACATCGTCGAGTTCCGGCGCCGGATGCGCAGCGGCGACCTCGGCTCGATGCCGGTCATCGCCGCGCTGATCATCATCTGGGGCGTCTTCCAGGGCCTCAACAGCCAGTTCCTCACGGCCAACAACTTCTTCACGATCGCCCAGAACGTCGTGGGCATCGGCATGATCGCCATCGGCATCGTCTTCGTGCTGCTGCTGGGCGAGATCGACCTGTCGGTCTCCTACGTCAGCGGCCTGGCCGGCGCGGTCTTCGCGGTGCTCAGCGTCAACCACGGGTTCTCCGAACCGGTGGCGCTGGTGCTCGGCCTGCTCACCGGCGCCGCGATCGGCGCGCTGCAGGGCTTCTTCTTCGCCAAGGTCGGCGTGCCGGCGTTCGTCGTCACGCTGGCCGGCTTCCTGGCCTGGAACGGCGCCATGCTGTGGGTGCTGGGCAAGGACGGCACCATCAACCTGCCCGGCGGCGGGCTGCTGGACAACCTGTTCAACTACACCTTCGACGACGTGGCCTACGCCTACGCCGCCGCGCTGATCGCGGTCCTGGTCTACCTGGGCTCCTCGCTGTGGGAGGCCGACCGGCGGCGCCGGGCCGGCGTGCCGTTCCGCCCGCTGGTGGACATCGTGATCAAGACGGTCGCCCTCGCGGTGGTCGCCTTCGCGGTGGCGTTCGTGCTCAACCAGTCCGAGGGCCTGCCGCTCGCGCTGCTGCTCTTCCTGGTCATGGTGGTCGGCTTCGACCTGATGCTGCGCCGCACCACCTACGGCCGGCAGATCTTCGCGGTCGGCGGCGGCATCGAGGCGGCCCGCCGGGCCGGCATCAACGTGGCGTGGATCCGGATCTCGGTCTTCATGCTCTCCGGCACGATGGCCGCGGTCGGCGGCATGTTCCTGGCCGGGCAGGTCAACTCCGCCCAGTCCACCCAGGGCGGCGGCAACACCCTGATGGAGGCCATCGCGGCGGCCGTCATCGGCGGCACCAGCCTGTTCGGCGGCCGGGGCAAGACCTGGTCGGCGCTGCTGGGCGCGCTGGTGATCATCTCGATCCAGCAGGGCATGTACATCCTCAACCTGAACACCGCGATCCAGTACATGATCACCGGTGCGGTCCTGCTGGCGGCGGTCGTGGTCGACTCCGTCTCCCGCAAGACCCAGAAGGCCGCCGGCCGGGCCTGACCCCGCCGGCACCACGCCGCCCGGCACCGCGGAACCGACCGCGGGGCCGGGCGGCGCCGTGTCCGCACCGGGTGACCCACATCGCTCACTCCCGGACGCCCCCGGCCCGTGCGGAACATTAGACTCGGCGGATCGACTTCGAACGGAACGCTCGACCAGCGACCAAGGAGGCACGGGTGCCGCTGCTGACCCGTATCAAGGGACCGCGCGACCTCGACCGGCTCACCCAGGAACAGTTGGTGGAGCTGGCGGCCGAAATCCGTACGTTCCTCGTCGAGGAGGTCTCCAAGACCGGCGGCCATCTGGGCCCCAACCTCGGCGTGGTGGAACTCACCCTCGCCCTGCACCGCGTGTTCGAATCCCCGAAGGACAAGATCCTCTTCGACACCGGCCACCAGAGCTACGTCCACAAACTGCTCACCGGCCGTCAGGACTTCTCCCGGCTCAAGGCGAGCGGCGGCCTGTCCGGCTACCCCTCGCGCGCCGAGTCCGAGCACGACGTCATCGAGAACAGCCACGCCTCCACGGTGCTGGGCTGGGCCGACGGCATGGCCAAGGGCAACGAGCGCCTCGGCCGGCGCGACCACGTGGTCGCGGTGATCGGCGACGGCGCGCTGACCGGCGGCATGGCCTGGGAGGCGCTCAACAACATCGCCGCGGCCAAGAACCGCCCGCTGGTGATCGTCGTCAACGACAACGAGTGGTCCTACTCGCCGACCATCGGCGGCCTCGCCAACCACCTGGCCACCCTGCGCACCACCGACGGCTACGAGCAGTTCCTGGCGCGGGCCAAGGAACTGCTGGAGCGCACCCCGGTCATCGGCCGGCCGCTCTACGAGACGCTGCACGGCGCCAAGAAGGGCCTGAAGGACTTCATCGCGCCGCAGGGCATGTTCGAGGACCTGGGCCTGAAGTACGTCGGCCCGATCGACGGCCACGACCAGGCGGCCGTGGAGTCCGCGCTGCAGCGCGCCAAGCGGTTCAACGGCCCGGTCATCGTGCACTGCCTGACCGAGAAGGGCCGCGGCTACACCCACGCCGAGCAGGACGAGACCGACCGCTTCCACGGCATCGGGCCCATCCACCCGGACACCGGGCTGCCGATCTCCGCCGCCGGCCTGGACTGGACCGCGGTCTTCGGCGAGGAGATGGTCAAACTCGGCCGGGAGCGCGAGGACATCGTCGCCATCACCGCCGCCATGCTCCACCCGGTCGGACTCACCGGTTTCGCCAAGGAGTTCCCCGACCGGGTCTACGACGTCGGCATCGCCGAGCAGCACGCCGCGGTGTCCGCCGCCGGCCTGGCCACCGCCGGGCTGCACCCGGTGGTCGCCGTCTACGCGACCTTCCTCAACCGGGCCTTCGACCAGGTGCTGATGGACGTCGCGCTGCACCGCTGCGGCGTGACGTTCGTGCTGGACCGGGCCGGGGTGACCGGCTCCGACGGCGCGTCGCACAACGGCATGTGGGACATGTCGATCCTGCAGGTCGTGCCGGGGCTGCGGATCGCCGCGCCGCGCGACGCGGACCAGGTGCGCGCCCAACTGCGCGAGGCGGTCGCGGTCGAGGACGCGCCCACCGTGGTGCGCTACTCCAAGGGCGCGGTCGGCCCGGCGGTCCAGGCGGTGGGCCGGGTCGGCGGGATGGACGTGCTGCGCGAGCCGGTGGACGGCGGGGAGCGGCCGGACGTGCTGCTGGTCTCGGTCGGCGCGCTGGCCCCGATGTGCCTGGAGGTGGCCGAACTCCTGGACGCCCAGGGCATCTCCAGCACCGTGGTGGACCCGCGCTGGGTCAAGCCGGTGGACGCCGCGCTGCCCGAACTGGCCGCCCGGCACCGCGTGGTGGCCACCGTCGAGGACAACGGCCGCACCGGCGGCGTCGGTTCGACGATCGCCCAGGCCCTGCGGGACGCGGACGTGGACGTGCCGCTGCGCGACTTCGGCATCCCGCAGCGCTTCCTCGACCACGCCTCCCGCAAGGAGGTGCTGGCCGGCATCGGCCTGACCGCGCCGGACATCGCGCGCCAGGTGACCGGCCTGGTGGCCAAGCTGGACGGCCGGTTCGGCGGCTCCGCCGCGGCCGACGACGCCGAACCCGCCGAGGTCGGCCGGGACTGACGCGCGAGCCGCCCGTCGCACCGATGGGCCGGACGGACCGCCGCAGCGCGTGGTCCACCCGGCCCATCGGCGTGTCGGGAGCCGGCCCGTCCGGGTGACTTGTCCAGCGGAGTGCTGGGACGGGCGGTCGGGCGTCTCCACGATGTGGGCAGGACAACCGTGGAGGTACGCCGATGGGTTCCCCGACGCCGCAGCCCGCCGCCCGGCCGCGCAGCGCCCTCTTCCTCACCAAGACCGTCGAGCAGTCCCTGCGGGACACCGAGGAGCCGCGGCACCGGCTGCGCAAGTCGCTGTCCGCGCTCGACCTGACCGTCTTCGGCGTCGGAGTGGTGATCGGCACCGGGATCTTCGTGCTGACCGGCGCGGCGGCCAAGTCCTACGCCGGGCCCGCGGTCGCGCTCTCCTTCGTCGCCGCCGGCGTCGTGTGCGCGCTGGCCGCGCTGTGCTACGCGGAGTTCGCCTCCACCGTGCCGGTCGCCGGCTCCGCCTACACCTTCTCCTACGCCTCGATCGGCGAACTGCCGGCCTGGATCATCGGCTGGGACCTGATCCTCGAACTCGCGCTGGGCTGCGCGGTGGTGGCGGTCGGCTGGTCGGGCTACATCCGCTCGCTGCTGGACACCGCCGGCTTCCACCTGCCGCGGGCGCTGTCCGGCACGAGCGCCTCCGGCGGCTTCGGGTTCGACGTCGCTGGCGGCGCTGCTGGTGCTGGTGATCACCGGGATCCTGGTGGCCGGGATGAAGCTCTCCGCCCGGGTCACCTCGCTCATCGTGGCGATCAAGGTGGTCGTGGTGCTCATCGTGATCTTCGCCGGGCTGCAGTTCGTCAAGTCGGCCAACTACCACCCCTTCCTGCCCGCGGCGCAGCCCACCGCCGGGTCGAGCGGGCTGTCCGCGCCGCTGGTGCAGCTGATCTTCGGCTACACGCCGACCACCTTCGGCGTCTGGGGCATCTTCACCGCCGCCGCCGTGGTCTTCTTCGCCTTCATCGGCTTCGACATCGTCGCGACCGCCGCCGAGGAGACCAGGAGGCCGCAGCGGGACGTGCCGCGCGGCATCCTCGGCTCGCTCGTCATCTGCACGGTGCTGTACGTCGCCGTCTCGATCGTGGTCACCGGGATGGAGAAGTACACCAGGCTGTCGGTCGACGCGCCGCTCGCCGACGCCTTCAAGGCGAACAGCGCGCCGTTCTGGGCCGGCGTGATCAGTTTCGGCGCCGCGATCGGGCTCACGTCGGTCTGCATGATCCTGCTGCTGGGGCAGAGCCGGGTGTTCTTCGCCATGAGCCGCGACGGGCTGCTGCCGCGGTTCTTCTCCCAGGTCCACCCCCGGTTCGGCACCCCGTACCGCTCGACGCTGCTGCTGGGCCTGATCGTCGCGGTGGTGGCCGGCTTCACCAGCATCTCGGAGCTGTCGGAGCTGGTGAACATCGGCACGCTCTTCGCGTTCGTGGTGGTGGCCGTCGGCGTCGTGGTGCTGCGCCGCACCCGGCCCGACCTGCCGCGCTCCTTCCGCACCCCGCTGGTGCCGCTGGTGCCGGCGGCGTCGGTGTGCGCCTCGCTGTGGCTGATGCTCAACCTGCCCGCCGAGACCTGGCTGCGGTTCGCGATCTGGATGGTGGCCGGCTTCCTCGTCTACTTCACCTACGGCACCCGGCACAGCCGGCTGCGCACCGGCGAGCGGCCGGTGGCGGACGGTACCGACGCCTGATGTGATCGTCGTATCCCATGCCTGGGGGGAGCCTCGGCGGGTACGTTGGAAGACATGCCCGCCGCGCCACGGAGCACCGGTCTCACGACGGCGAGACTCTCCTCGCCCCGGGCCGGCGACCGGATGGCGGCGCTGCGGGCGGCCGTCGCCGGCGGGCGGCACTACTGGCTGAAGCTGCTGCCCCCGCTCGCCGCCGTGGCCGCCCTGACCCACCTGCCGTCCTTCCTGCGGGCCGTCTGGAACCCCGACGAGGGCTTCCTGGGCACCGAGGCCCGGCTGCTGGCGCACGGCGGCGTGCTCTACCAGACCGTGGTGGACCGCAAGCCGCCGCTGGTGCCCTGGCTCTACGAGGGGGCGCTCGGGCTGTTCGGGGACGGCTCGCTGTGGCCGCTGCGCGTCGCGGCGATCCTCGCCCACCTGGTCACCGCCGCGCTGCTCGCCTCCCTCGCCCGCCGCCGCTGGGGGGACCGGGCCGGGGTGCTGGCCGGCTTCGGCTACCTGCTGGTCTCGATCGGCCTCGCGCCGGCCGACTCGCAGGCGGCCACCTTCGAGGTCTTCATGCTGCCGTGGACGGTGGCCGCCTTCTGGTGCGCCGACCGCCGCCGCTGGGCGCTGGCGGGCCTCGCGGTGGCCGGCGCCGCGCTCACCAAGCAGACCGGCGGCGCGGTGCTGGTCCCGGTCGCCTGGATGCTGTGGCGCTCCGGCCGCGCGGCGCCGGACGGACCGGCCGGGCGCGCCGGCGCCCGCGACGCGCACCGGGAGGGCCGGGCAGCGGACGGGCGGGGCCGCGGCGCGCTCGGGCTCGCCCTGGGCCTCCTGGCGCCGCTGCTGGCCGCCGCCCTCGCCCTGGGCCCCGGACGCTTCCTGTTCTGGACGGTGACCGGCTCGGCCTCCTACGCCTCGGTGAACGGCGCGTGGCTCACCGTCGCCGGGCGGGCGGCCCTGAACGCCGCCATCGTGGCCGCGGCCTGCGCGGGCTTCCTGGTGCCGGCGGCCTACCTGCTGCGCCGCCGGCGGTTCGCCGACAGCGACCTGTGGATATGGCTGGCCGCCAGCGCGCTCGCCGTGACCACCGGGTTCCAGTTCTTCGGCCACTACTACCTGCAACTGCTGCCCCCGCTGGTCCTGATCGGGGCCGGGGCGCTGCGCGGGCTGCCGCGCTGGCGCCGCCCGGCGCTCGCCTGGACCGCGCTCGCCGCCTGCGGCTTCCTGCTGTGGGGGCTGGCCGCGCCGCGCACCGACCTGGACCACGCGCACACCGTGGCCGCCGCCGTCAGCCGGCACACCGCGCCCGGCTCGAAGGTGCTGGTGTGGGGCATGCACCCCGAGGAGTACTGGCTCGCCGACCGGACCCCGGCGAGCCGGTTCCTGACCGCCGGGTTCCTCACCAACTTCAGCGGCGGCCGGGACGGGGCCGCGGTGGGGGAGCGGTACGCGGTCCCCGGCGCCTGGCACACCCTGCGCGCCGAGATGCGCCGCCACCCGCCCGCGCTGGTCGTCGACGACTCCAGGGGCCAGCCCTACGGCCCCTCCCACGTCCCCGAGTTCCGGCAGCTGCTGCGGCGCGGGCACTACCACCGCGTCGCCACCACGGACGGCGCCGTGCTGTACGCCCCGCGCCGCTAGGGCGTGTCCTGCCGCCGGACCGCCCCCGGGCCCGCGCAGAGCGCGCCGTGCGCCCGCGCGCGGGTGCGCAGCGCGCGGTCGGCGGTGACCAGCAGCACCGGACGGCCGGGGGAGCGCTCGGCGGCGCGGGCGATCAGCTCGACCATCGCGTCGTCACCGCTGCCGGGCGCGGCCACCACCGCGACCCCGGGCACCGCCGCCACGCCCCGCGCGGCGCCCTCCACGACGAGCACCACCTCCAGCGGCCGCCCGCTCGCCCACTCCGGCAGGTCGGACCGGGCGGGCAGGCCGCGTCCGGCCAGCGGAGCCAGCGCGTCGCGCAGCCGCTCGGTCGCGCCGTGCCGGTCGCGCCACCATCCGTCGGGCACCGAACCGACGGTGTTGGCCGCGTCGACGACCACGAGCGGCGGCACAAAGGGGGTGAAGTCCACAGAGCCACCCTGCCAGACGGGCGGTGCCCCGTTCGGTGGTATACAGACGCGGTACGGCTTATGGCGGGACGCAGGAGTGATGGGACGCGTGATGGCAAAGTCCAAGGGGTCGCAGGACGCCGCGGCGCAGCAGGAGTCGACGATCTCGGGCACGGCCGCGGTCAGGCCGACCGGCTGGCGCCGGGCGCGGCCCTACTCGGCGGCGATCATCGGTGTGGCGGCGATCTTCGCCGTGTCCGCCGTGATCGGCGCCCACGTACGGGCCGGCGAGGCCACCAACGTCAAGGTCCCCACCGGCATGCCGTCGACCGGGCCCTCCGCGCTCGCGGTGCCGATCAAGCCGGCGATCCCGGTGATCGTGACGGTCTACGAGGACTTCCGCAGCCCCGAGTCGAAGGCGTTCGCCGCGCAGTGGCAGCCGACCTTCCACCACCTGCTCGTCACCGGCAAGGCCGAGATGGCCTACCGGCTGGTGACGCAGACCGACGTCACCGCGGGCGGCACCGGCTCGCTCGACGCGGCCAACGCGGCCGGCTGCGCGCAGGACCAGGGCAAGACCCAGTTCGAGGGCCTGGTCTACGAGCTGTGGAAGCACCAGCCCGCGGTCTCCGACGACGCGTTCGCCAGCGACAACTACCTCGACAAGCTGGGCCGCAAGGTCAAGGGCCTGCAGGCCAGCCTGTTCGTGCCGTGCGTCAAGAGCCTGGACCACCAGGGCTGGGTGAACGCCTCGCAGAGCGACTACCGCAAGGCCGGGCTCGGCGCCGTGCCGGTCATCCAGGTCAACGGCGTGACCGTTCCGATGAAGGGCCTGACCCCCGCCAAGCTGGACGCGCTGGTCAAGAAGGCCACCGACAAGGTCACCGAGGAGGACTCGTCGGGCACGCCCACGCCGACCGCCGCTCCCTCGGTCACCGCCACCCCCTCGCCCGCCGCGACCGGCAACGGCATGCCGGCGCCGATCGTGACGCCCTCGACGGTGGGCTGACCCCGCGCGCACGAACGACGGCTCCCGGACCGCCCGACGGCGGTCCGGGAGCCGTCGCGTTCTGCGGGCCCGCACACGGCGGTGCCCGCCCGGGAGGCTCCCGGACGGGCACGTCGTCACTCCAGGCCGCGCAGCGGCCGCTGAGGGCCGCTCAGGGCCGCGTCACTCCGGGACGCTCGCCACGCCCGGGGCCAGGAACGGCTTGCCGGTGACCCGCTGCGAGACGCCCTCGCGGTCCAGGTACGGGGTGATGCCGCCCAGGTGGAACGGCCAGCCGGCGCCGGTGATCAGGCACAGGTCGATGTCCTGCGCCTCGGCCACCACGCCCTCGTCGAGCATCAGGCCGATCTCCTGCGCGACGGCCCCCAGCACCCGGGCGCGCACCTGCTCCTCGGTCAGCACCGCGTCGCCCTGCCGCATCAGCGCCAGGACCTCCGGGTCGAGCTCCGGCTTGCCGGAGTCGTAGACGTAGAAGCCGCGCTTGCCGGCCTCGACGACCGCCTTGAGGTTCGGCGAGACGGTGAAGCGCTCCGGGAAGGCGCCGTGCAGCGTCTCCGAGACGTGCAACCCGATGGCCGGGCCGACCAGTTCGAGCAGCACCAGCGGCGACATCGGCAGGCCCAGCGGCTCGATCGCCCGCTCGGCGACCTCGATCGGGGTGCCCTCGTCGATGACGTTCTGGATCTCGCCCATGAAGCGGGTCAGGATGCGGTTGACCACGAACGCCGGGGCGTCCTTGACCAGCACCGCGGTCTTCTTCAGCTTCTTGGCCACCGCGAACGCGGTCGCCAGCGAGGCGTCGTCGGTCCGCTCGCCGCGCACGATCTCCAGCAGCGGCAGCACGGCCACCGGGTTGAAGAAGTGGAAGCCGACGACCCGCTCGGGGTGCTTGAGCCGGGAGGCCATCTCGCCGATCGACAGCGAGGAGGTGTTGGTGGCCAGGATCGCCTCGGGCGAGACGACGGCCTCCACCTCGGCGAACACCTTCTGCTTGACGCCGATCTCCTCGAAGACCGCCTCGATGACGAAGTCGGCGTCCCCGAAGGCCGCGGCCTTGTCCAGCGAACCGGTGACCAGCCCCTTGAGGCGGTTGGCCTGGTCGCCGTTGATCCGGCCCTTGCCCAGCAGCTTGTCGACCTCGCCGTGGACGTAGCCGACGCCCTTGTCCACCCGCTCCTGGTCGATGTCGGTCAGCACGACCGGCACCTGCAGCCGCCGGGCGAACAGCAGCGCGAGCTGCGAGGCCATCAGGCCGGCCCCGACCACGCCCACCTTGGTGACCGGCCGGGCCAGCGCCTTGTCCGGGGCGCCGGCCGGACGCTTGCCGCGCTTTTGCACCAGGTTGAACGCGTAGATGCCGCTGCGCAGCTCGCCGCCCATGATCAGGTCGGCGAGCGCCTGCTCCTCGGCCTGGTAGCAGGAGGCGATGTCGCTCTCCTTGGCGGCGGCGATGATCTCCAGCGCGCGGTAGGCGGCCGGGGCCGCGCCGTGCACCTTGCCGTCCGCGATGAACCGGCCGCGCTCGATCGCCTGGTCCCAGCCCGCGCCGCGGTCGATCTCCGGGCGGACCACCTCGATCTCGCCCTTGAGGACGGCGGCGCTCCACAGCAGCGACTGCTCCAGGAAGTCCGCGCCCTCGAAGATCGCGTCGGCGATCCCCAGCTCGTGGACCTGGGAGCCCTTCAACTGCCGGTTCTGGTTGAGGGAGTTCTCGATGATGACGGTCACCGCGGCGTCCGCGCCGATGATGTTCGGCAGCAGCGTGCAGCCGCCCCAGCCGGGCACCAGGCCGAGGAAGACCTCGGGCAGCGAGAAGGCCGGCAGGGCCGCGGAGACCGTGCGGTACTCGCAGTGCAGGCCGACCTCGACGCCGCCGCCCATCGCCGCGCCGTTGTAGTACGCGAAGGTGGGCACCGACAGGTCGGACAGCCGCTTGAAGACCTCGTGGCCGCCCCTGCCGATGGCCAGCGCGTCCTCGTGCCGCTTGAGCAGCTCGACGCCCTTGAGGTCGGCGCCGACCGCGAAGATGAACGGCTTGCCGGTGATGCCGACGCCGACCAGCTCGCCCTCGGCCGTCTCCCGCTCGATCTGGTCGAGGGCCGCGTCGAGGTTGGCCAGCGACTGCGGGCCGAAGGTGGTCGGCTTGGTGTGGTCGAAGCCGTTGTCCAGCGTGATGAGCGCGAACCGGCCGCGCACTCCGGGCAGTTCGAGGTGGCGTACGTGGGCCTGGGTGACGACCTCGTCCGGGAACAGCTCGGCCGCGCCCTTCAACAGCTCAGCGGTGGTACTCACTTGCCAGCCCCTTCGAAGTGCGGGTTCTCCCAGATCACGGTGCCGCCCATGCCGAAGCCGACGCACATCGTGGTCAGCCCGTAGCGGACGTGCGGCTGCTCCTCGAACTGCCGGGCCAGCTGCGTCATCAGCCGGACGCCGGAGGAGGCCAGCGGGTGGCCGAAGGCGATGGCGCCGCCGTACTGGTTGACCCGCTCGTCGTCGTCGGCGATGCCGTAGTGGTCGAGCAGCGCCAGCACCTGCACCGCGAACGCCTCGTTGATCTCGAACAGGCCGATGTCGTCGATCGACAGGCCGGCCTTGGCCAGCGCCTTCTCGGTCGCCGGGACCGGGCCGACGCCCATCACCTCGGGCTCGACGCCCACGAAGGAGTAGGAGACCAGGCGCATCTTGACCGGCAGGCCCAGCTCGCGGGCCACGTCCTCGGCGGCCAGCAGCGAGGCGGTCGCGCCGTCGTTGAGGCCGGCCGAGTTGCCCGCCGTCACGTTGCCGTGCGGGCGGAACGGGGTCTTGAGGCCGGCCAGGCTCTCCAGCGTGGTGCCGGGGCGCATCGGCTCGTCCGCGGTGGCCAGGCCCCAACCGGTCTCGCCCGCCTCAGCGTTGCTGCGCCGCACCGCGATCGGTACCAGATCCGGCTGGATCTTGCCGTTGGCGTACGCCTTGGCGGCCTTCTCCTGGCTGCGCACCGCGTACGCGTCGGCCCGCCGCTTGTCGATGTGCGGGAAGCGGTCGTGCAGGTTCTCGGCGGTCATGCCCATGAAGAGGGCGGACTCGTCCACCAGCTTCTCGGAGACGAACCGCGGGTTGGGGTCCACGCCCTCGCCCATCGGGTGGCGGCCCATGTGCTCGACGCCGCCGGCCACCACCACGTCGTACGCGCCGAGGGCGATGCCGCCGGCGGTGGCGGTCACCGCGGTCATCGCGCCGGCGCACATCCGGTCGATGGAGTAGCCGGGCACGCTGGTCGGCAGCCCGGCCAGGATTCCGGCGGTGCGGCCCAGGGTCAGGCCCTGGTCGCCGATCTGCGTGGTGGCGGCGACCGCGACCTCGTCGATCCGGGCGGGGTCCAGATCCGGGTTGCGGCGCAGCAACTCCCGGATGCACTTGATCACCAGATCGTCGGCGCGGGTCTCGTGGTAGATGCCCTTCGGACCCGCCTTGCCGAACGGGGTACGGACACCGTCGACGAACACGACGTCCCTTGCGGTACGCGGCACTTTGGCTCTCCTCCAATGCGGGGGCGCTGCTGGGGGAGCCGTCCAGGCGGCTCGCCCGTAATGCTACTCGCGGGTAACCAAAGTGCCCAGTCCCCCCGCCCTAAGCGGCGAAGGTCACACCGGTACCCGTGAGTCAAGGGTGCCGCGTGGCGGCGGCGAACGCCGCTCGGCGCCGGCCGGCGCGTCAGGCGTCGGGGTCGGGCGCGACGGCGGTCAGCGCGGTCGCGATCAGCTCGGAGACCAGCTCGATCTGCCAGCGGCGCGCGCCGCGTTCGGCCAGCCGGAGCGCGACCGCCTCCGCGGTGGCGTCGGCCGGCGGCTCCCAGCACACCCGCCGCACGGTGTCCGGCGTGATCAGGTTCTCCTGCGGCAGGCCGAGCCGCTCGGCCAGCGCGGTCACCCCGGCCCGGGCGGCGCTCAGCCGCGCGGCGGCGGCCGGGTCGCGGTCCGCCCAGGAGCGCGGCGGCGGCGGGCCGGCCGGCGCCGGGCCGGGCTGCGGCAGCTCGCGCTCCGGCATGGTGCGGGCCCGGTCCACCGCGGCCTGCCACTGGTCGAGCTGGCGGCGGCCGGTGCGGTTGCCGAAGCCGGGCAGCGCGGCCAGCGCGCTCGCGTTCTGCGGCATGGCCAGCGCGGCGGTCACGATCGCGGCGTCGGTCAGCACCCGGCCGGGCGAGACGTCACGCCCCCTGGCCACCTCGTCGCGGGCGTTCCACAGCTCGCGGACCGCGCCGAGCTGGCGGCGGCGTCTGACCTTGTGCATGCCGGAGGTGCGGCGCCACGGATCCACGCGCGGCGCGGGCGGCGGCGCGGCGGCGATCGCCTCGAACTCCTGCGTCGCCCACTCCAGCTTCTGCTGGCCGCGCAACTCCTCCTCCAGCGCGTCGCGCAGGTCCACCAGCAGCTCGACGTCGAGCGCCGCGTAGCGCAGCCACGGCTCGGGCAGCGGGCGGGTGGACCAGTCGACCGCCGAGTGGCCCTTCTCCAGCGCGAAGCCGAGCACGTTCTCCACCATCGGGCCGAGGCCCACCCGGGCGAAGCCGGCCAGCCGCCCGGCCAGCTCGGTGTCGAACAGCCGGGTCGGCCGCATGCCGATCTCGTACAGGCACGGCAGATCCTGGCTGGCGGCGTGCAGCACCCATTCCGCGTCGGCGATCGCGTCGCCCAACGAGGTCAGGTCGCCGCAGGCGATGGGGTCGATCAGCGCGGTCCCTGCTCCGGCGCGGCGCAACTGGACCAGGTAGGCCCGCTGTCCGTAGCGGTAGCCGGAGGCGCGCTCGGCGTCGACGGCGACCGGGCCGGTGCCGGCGGCGAAGGCCGCCACCACGGAGGCCAGCGCCTCGGGATCGGCGGTCACCGGCGGGATGCCCTCGCGCGGGTCCAGCAACGGGACCGGCGCCGGGATAGCTTCGCTTGCTGCAGTCTCTCGGGCGTCGGTCACCCGTCAAGGGTAGCCGGGCGGCGGAAGGGCTGGTCGCCGCGTTCGCCCGCGAGGTGCGGGTTCGGGTCACCGCGGCGGTGGGCCTGCGCCGGACGCCCGCCGACGGAAACGTTCCGCCTGCGGGCGTCGGCGGGTCCGGCCGGAGCGGGATTTCAGTGGATGATCCCGGTGCGCAGCGCGACCGCCACCATGCCGGCCCGGTCGCCGGTGCCGAGCTTGCGGGCGATGCGCGCCAGGTGGCTCTTGACGGTCAGCGCCGACAGGCCCATCGAGACGCCGATCGCCTTGTTCGACTGGCCCTCGGCGACCAGCCGCAGCACCTCCACCTCGCGGCCGGACAGCTCCCGGTAGCCGCCCGGGTGGCCGGGGGCGCCGGGCGGGCGGCGCTGCATCCGGGCGCCGGGCGCCCCGATCGGCGCGGCGCCGGGCCGCTGGGCGAGGCCGATGTTGGTCCGGGTGCCGGTCACGACGTAGCCCTTGACGCCGCCGGCCAGCGCGTTGCGCACCGCGCCGATGTCGTCGGCGGCCGACAGCGCCAGCCCGTTGGGCCAGCCGGCCGCCCGGGTCTCGGCCAGCAGGGTCAGTCCGGAACCGTCGGGCAGGTGGACGTCGGCGACGCAGATGTCGCGCGGCGTGCCGACCCGGGGGCGGGCCTCCGCGATCGAGGACGCTTCGATCACGTCGCGGACGCCGAGGGCCCACAGATGCCGTGTGACGGTGCTGCGGACGCGCGGGTCGGCGACGACGACCATGGCCGTCGGCTTGATCGGGCGGTAGGCGACCAGGCTTGTGGGGTGGTCGAGAAGAACCGACACCGGGCCTCCTTGGGGTGGCGGAACGCGTCCGGCGAAGGAGGGGGAGGGCCGGAGTTCCGCGAGGATTAGGGTCACAGTCCTCTTCGGCACTCGGGGAAGTCGGCTTTAGGGAAAGATCACGATTTATTCCGTAATGTTTCTCCCCGAACGGGCGCTCAAGCGATCGATCTCGATATCCGAAGTGACCACCGAATCGACAGAACCAATCGCGAACCGCTCCGCGCCCCCGCGCGGGCGTCAGCGCGGGCCGCGGCGGTTGGGCAGCGAGACCACGCCGGGGCCCTGCTCGCCCTGCACCGGCGGCAGTCCGGCGCCGGCGCACAGCAGCTCGCACCAGGCCGCCAGGTGCGCCGCGGTGTCCGGGAAGCCGGCCGCGGTGTCCTGCGGCGTCCAGGACGCGCGCACCTCGATCTGCGTGCTGTCGACCCGGTCGGCCAGCGCGCCGAAGTGGTGGGAGGAACTGCGCGAGACCGTGCCGCTCGGCTCCGAGTACCCCGCGCCGCGGGCGGCCAGCGCCCCGGTCAGCCACGACCAGCAGACCTCGGGCAGCAGCGGGTCGGCGGCCATCTCCGGTTCCAGCTCGGCGCGCGCCAGCGTCACGACGCGGAAGGTGCCCTGCCACGCCTCCTGCCGCTGCGGATCGTGCAGCAGCACCAGCCGGCCGTCCGCCAGCTCCTCGTCCTCGCAGACCACCGCGGCCTGCAGCGCGTAGGCGAACGGCGCCAGGCGCTTGGGCGCCGGCATCGCGGTCAGCTCCACCTCCGCCCGCGTCGGCGCGGCGAGCAGCGCCTCCACCGCCTGCCGGAACGCGAGTGGTTCCTCGTCCGCCGGGTGTCCGTGAGCCGCTGCCATGCCCGGAAGACTAGGGGCCCCGCCCGCTCCGGTACGGGAGGACACCGGGCGTGGCGGGTCGCCCCTTCGGCCCATGCGAAAATTCCCGGTGTGAGTGCAGACAAGCGAACCACCGCCGGCCGCCGCCCCGATTCCGCCACCGCCGACTCGGCGTTCATCCGGGCCTGCCGGGGCGAACCGGTGCCGCACACCCCGGTGTGGTTCATGCGGCAGGCGGGGCGCTCCCTGCCGGAGTACCGCAAGGTCCGCGAGGGCACCGCGATGCTGGAGTCCTGCATGCGGCCCGACCTGGTCACCGAGATCACCCTGCAGCCGGTGCGCCGCCACCACGTGGACGCGGCCATCTACTTCAGCGACATCGTGGTGCCGATCAAGGCCGTCGGCTTCGACATCGACATCAAGCCCGGCGTCGGCCCGGTCGCGCCCGACCCGGTCAGGACCCGCGCCGACCTCGCCCGGCTGCGCCCGCTGGAGCCGGACGACGTCGGCTACGTCACCGAGGCGGTCGGCCTGCTCACGGCCGAGCTCGGCGCCACCCCGCTGATCGGCTTCGCCGGCGCCCCGTTCACCGTGGCCAGCTACCTCATCGAGGGCGGCCCGTCGCGCAACCACGAGCGCACCAAGGCGATGATGTACGGCGAGCCGGAGCTGTGGAGCGCGCTGCTCGACCGGCTCGCCGACATCACCGCCGCCTTCCTGAAGGTGCAGATCGAGGCGGGCGCCTCGGCCGTGCAGCTCTTCGACTCCTGGGCCGGCTGCCTGTCGCCCGAGGACTACCGGCGGCACGTCATGCCCGCCTCCGCCAAGATCTTCGACGCGGTCGCCTCCTACGGCGTGCCGCGCATCCACTTCGGCGTCGGCACCGGGGAGTTGCTCGGCCTGATGTCGCAGGCCGGCGCCGACGTGGTGGGCGTCGACTGGCGGGTGCCGCTGGACGAGGCCGCCCGCCGGGCGCCCGGCAAGCCGCTGCAGGGCAACCTCGACCCCGCGCTGCTCTTCGCGCCCGCCGCCGCGACCGAGGCCAAGGCCCGCGAGGTGCTGGAGGCCGGCCGCGCCGCTCCCGGCCACATCTTCAACCTGGGCCACGGCGTGCTGCCCCACACCGATCCCGACGCCCTGACCCGGCTCGTCGACTTCGTCCACACGGCCGGCGCGTCGGGCGGGGTCGGCTCCCGCTGACCGCGGTGGCACAGTTGACGGCATGAGCGCAACACTCGCCGGATCCCATCCGGTTGACCCCCGCGGCCGCGTCGTCGTGGTCGGCGGCGGCATCTCCGGACTCGCCGCCGCCCACCACCTGGTACGCGCGGGCGCCGAGGTGACGCTGCTGGAGTCCGCGGACCGCCTCGGCGGCAAGCTGCACGCCGACGAGATCGCCGGCGTGCCGGTGGACCTCGGCGCCGAGTCGATGCTCGCCCGCCGCCCGGAGGCCGTCGGGCTGGCCCGGCAGGTCGGCCTCGCGGACGACCTGCGGCCGCCCGCCACCGCACGGGCCGCGCTGTGGACCCGCGGCCGGCTGCGGCCGATGCCGCGCGGCCACCTGATGGGCGTCCCCGGCGACCTGGGGCCGCTCTCGGCGTCCGGCGTGCTCTCGCCCGCCGGGCTGGCCCGGCTGCCGATGGACCACGTGCTGCCGCGCACCCGGGTCGGCGACGACGTCGCGATCGGCGAGTACGTCGCGGCCCGGCTCGGCCGCGAGGTGGTCGACCGCCTGGTGGAACCGCTGCTGGGCGGGGTCTACGCCGGCAACGCCTACCGGATCTCGATGCGCGCCGCCGTCCCGCAGCTGTTCAAGGCGGTGCGCGAGCAGCGGTCGTTGATCGAAGGGGTGCGCGGTGCGATGCGCCGGGCCGCCCGGGCGCCCGGCGCCCCGGGACCCGACGCGCCGGTGTTCATGGGCATCCGCGGCGGTGTGGGACGGCTGCCGCTGGCGGTCGCCGACGCCTGCCGGGCCGCGGGCGCCGACGTGCGCACCGGGGTGCGGGTCCGCGGCCTCAAGCGCTCCGGCCACGGCTGGTCGGTGCTGACCGACGGCGCCGGCGCGTCGGCCGTGCTGGCCGCCGACGCGGTGGTCCTCGCGGTCCCCGCGCCGGTCGCCTCGAAGCTGCTGCGTGGCGAATCCCCGGTCGCGGCGGCCGAGTTGGACACCGTCGAGTACGCGAGCATGGCGCTGGTCACCATGGCCTTCCGCCGCCGCGACCTGCTCGGGCTGCCGGCCGGCAGCGGTTTCCTGGTGCCGCCGGTGGACCGCCGCACCATCAAGGCGTCCACCTTCTCCAGCCGCAAGTGGGGCTGGGTGGACGAGGCCGGCCCGGACACCTTCGTGCTGCGCACCTCGGTCGGCCGGCACGGCGAGGAGGCCGACCTCGCCTGGGACGACACCGAACTCGTCCGGCTGTCCCGGGAGGACCTGGCCGAGGCGGCCGGCGTGGTGGCGGCGCCGGTGGCGGCCCGGGTGACCCGGTGGGAGAACGGGCTGCCGCAGTACCCGGTCGGGCACGTCGGCAAGGTGGCCAGGATCCGCGAACACGTGGCGAAGCTGCCCGCTCTCGCGGTGTGCGGCGCGCTCTACGACGGGGTGGGCATCCCGGCGTGCGTGGCCGCCGCGCACCGGGCCGCCGACGAGGTGCTGGCCGGCCTGGCGGCGCGGACCCCGGGTCCCGGCACCGCGGACCGGGCGGGACAATAGCCGTATGACCGAGAATGCTGACGGCCCCGCCAAGGCCCCCAACGCGGGCAAGAAGGCGCGCGACCTCAACGACGTGATCCGCTACACCCTCTGGTCGGTCTTCAAGCTGCGCGACGTGCTGCCCGAGGACCGGTCCGGCTACGCCGACGAGGTCCAGGAGCTGTTCGACCAGCTCGGCGCCAAGGACGTGACGGTGCGCGGCACCTACGACGTCTCCGGGCTGCGCGCGGACGCCGACCTGATGATCTGGTGGCACGCCGAGAACTCCGACGACCTGCAGGACGCCTACAACCGCTTCCGGCGCACCCGGCTCGGCCGGCACCTGGAGCCGGTGTGGTCCAACATGGCGCTGCACCGCCCGGCGGAGTTCAACAAGTCGCACGTCCCGGCGTTCCTGGCCGACGAGAACCCGCGCGACTACCTGAGCGTCTACCCGTTCGTCCGCTCCTACGACTGGTACCTGCTGCCCGACGAGGACCGGCGCCGGATGCTCGCCGACCACGGCAAGATGGCCCGCGGCTACCCCGACGTGCGGGCGAACACGGTGGCCTCCTTCTCGCTCGGCGACTACGAGTGGATCCTCGCCTTCGAGGCCGACGAGCTGCACCGCATCGTGGACCTGATGCGCCACCTGCGCGCCTCCGAGGCCCGGCTGCACGTGCGCGAGGAAGTGCCGTTCTACACCGGCCGCCGCCGCTCGGTCGCCGACCTGGTGGCCGCACTGGCCTGACCGCCCGCGGCTGGGGCGGCCGCTTTCAGAGCTGGATTTGAGGTACAGCACTGGCGGTGGGACCGTCGGGCAGACCAGACTGGCACGGCATGGGGGCGGAAACGGGCGGCGTACGCGGCGGGGACATCACGGACACCGTGGACGTGCTCGTCATCTGCGGTGCGGCCGGGGTGGGCAAGACCTCGACCGCTCATGAGGTGTCCCTGCGGCTCGCGGAGGACGGCCTGGCCCACGCGCTGGTCGACGCCGACGAGCTGGACCGCGTGCACCCCTGGCCGGTGCCGGGGCTGCCGGTCTACGAGATGGCCCGGCGCAACCTGTCCGCCGTCTGGGGCAACTACGCCGCGCTGGGCCACCACCGGCTGGTGCTGTGCGGTGTGCTGGCCGATCTGCGCCAGGAGTTGCGCTGGATAGCCGAGGCGGTTCCGGACGCGGCGTTCACCGTGGTGCGGCTGACCGCCCGGCTCGGTGTGCTGGAGACCCGGGTGCGCCGCCGGGAGATCGGCACCGCGACCGAAGACCAGCTGATGCGCAGCACGCGGCAGTGGGAGGAGATCGCGGTCTTCGACCCGCCCGGCACCCTGGTCGTGGACACCGACGGCCTCAGTGTCAGCGACACGGCCGAGCGCGTCATGGCCCTGTGGCCGGCGGTCTCCTGACCCGATCGCCGGCCGGCCCTTCGCCTCGCCTGAGGGCCTCGCCTACGGGCGCAGCGCGGGGTGCTCGGCGACCACCGTGCTGGAGCCCGGCGCGACCTCGGTGAAGCCCGCGTCGCGCACCAGCGGGAGTCCGGAGGCGGTCAACCGGGCCCACCGGTCGGCCCGCGCGGTCCGTACCGCCAGCGCGAAGCCCGACTCCCGCCAGGCGGTCCGCTCGGCGTCCGACAGCTCCCACCAGGCGAGTTGGGCGGCGTGCCCGGTCTGCGCCATCGCCTTGCCGGCCGACATCGCGACGTCCGGGTTGAGCCACAGCACGGGCAGGTCGCCGTCGGCCGCGCCGTCCCGCGCGTCGGCCGCTGTCTCCGGGTCGTCCGGCTCGTCCGGATCGGTCAGCTCGGTGCCGGAGACCTGCAGCCGCACCAGGTCCTTCGGCCAGCCGTCCAACGGCACCGGCGGGAAGACCCGCACCTGCGCCTGACGCCCGCACACCGTGATGCCGGGCAGCGTCTCGGCCCGCCGCCACTCCGCGCCGCGGGCCCGCCGCACCACCTTGCGGATCCTGGCGTCCTCCCACTCGTGCCTGGCCCGGGCCCACTCGCCGTCGTCGGTGGCGCGCTCGTCGGCGAGGAAGGTGAGCACCGCGCGGGCCGCCGTCTCCAGGGCGTCGGTGCGGCCCGGGGGAGCGTCACGTTCCATGCGGACCACGAGAGGCAGGACGAACTGCGGGGCCGCGTCCCGGTCGGCCGTCGCCGCGTCCGAGGGAGCCGTGAAGGGGTCAGGGCTGGTCACCGGGTCAGCATGCCACGTCGTTCAGCCGATCGGGTGAACGCCGCCGAGGACGGGAACATCGGCCCCGGCGGGCCCGTTTGACGGATCGAACAAGGGCGCGAGTCACGGTGCGGCCGGGCCGGCGGGGACCCGGCGCGCGGAGGCCGGTGCCCCCGGCGCGGTCAGCTTCCGTCGGGGCTGAGCCGCAGGGAGATGCTGTTGATGCAGTAGCGCTGGTCGGTGGGGGTCTGGTAGCCCTCGCCCTCGAAGACGTGGCCCAGGTGGGAGCCGCAGCGGGCGCAGCGCACCTCGGTGCGGGCCATGCCGTGCGAGCGGTCCTCGATCAGCTCGACGGCCTCGGTGTCCTTCGGGTCGTAGAAGGACGGCCAGCCGCAGTGCGAGGCGAACTTGGTGTCGGAGCGGAAGAGTTCGGCGCCGCAGGCACGGCAGGAGTAGACGCCCTCGGTCGTGGTGTCGGTGTACTCGCCGCGGAAGGCGGGCTCGGTGCCCGCCTGGCGCAGCACCGCGTACTCGGCGGGGGTCAGCTCCTCGCGCCACTGCGCGTCGGGCTTGTCGATCTCGTACGGCATGGGCTGCTCCTCAGCTCTCCGGGCCGGCCAGGCGGGACAGGATCCGCGGACCGAGGTCGGTCACGTCGCCGGCCCCCATGGTGAGAACGAGATCGCCCGGCTTCGCCATTCCGGCCACCGCCTGCGGAACGCGGTCCTTGTCGTGCTCGGCGGTCACGTCGGCCGACGCGGCGGCCGCGGCGTCCACGATCAGGGCGCTGGTGACGCCGGGGATCGGGTCCTCGCGGGCCGGGTAGATGTCCAGCACCAGCACGGCGTCGGCGAGCGCGAGGGCGGCTGCCATCTCGGTGGCGAGCTGCTGGGTGCGGCTGAACAGGTGCGGTTGGAAGACCACCAGCACCCGGCCCTCGCCGGCCGCGCCGCGCACCGCCTCCAGGTCGGCGGCGATCTCGGTGGGGTGGTGCGCGTAGGAGTCGATGACCTGGACGCCGGCCGCCGTGCCCTTGGACTGCAGGCGCCGGCCGACCCCGGTGTAGGCGCCGACGGCCTGGGCGAACCGGGCCGGCTCCAGGCCGAGGGCGGCGCCGGCGGCCAGCGCGGCGCAGGCGTTGTGCGCGTAGTGCCGGCCGGGCACCGAGACGGTGAAGGTGTGCTCGGCGGCGCCGATGACGACGGTGACCTCGCTGGTCATGCCGTGCGGGGTGACCGAGACGATCCGCAGGTCCGCGTCGGCCGCCTCGCCGACCCTGACCACGTGCAGGTCCGGGCGGCCGGCGGCGGCCCGGGCGGCCGCCTCCCGGGCGCCGGGGTGGTCGCCGACCACCAGCGTGCCGCCGGGGGCGACGCGGTGGACGAAGGTCTCGAAGGAGTCGTGGATCTCCTCCACCGAGGCGTAGTTGGCGTGGTGGTCGAGTTCGGCGTTGAGCACGATGGCGACGTCGGGGGCGTACTTGTGGAAGCTGCGGTCGCTCTCGTCCGCCTCGGCGACGAAGATGTCGCCGGCGCCTTGCCGGGCGTTGGTGCCGGGGCCGTGGAGGTCGCCGCCGATGGCGTAGGACGGGTCGAGGCCGAGTTCGGTGAGCGCGACGGCGAGCATCGAGGTGGTGGTGGTCTTGCCGTGCGTGCCGGCGACCGCGACGGACCGGGTCCCCTCCATCAGCCCGGCCAGCGCGTCGCTGCGGTGCAGCACCGGCAGTCCGCGTTCGCGGGCCGCCAGCAGTTCGGGGTTGTTCTCCCGGATCGCGCTGGAGAGCACCACGCAGGTCGCGTCGGCGGCCAGATGGGCCGCGTCGTGGCCGACGAACACCGTCACGCCCGCCTCGCGCAGCGCGGCCACCGTCGCGGAGTCCCGGGCGTCGCTGCCGCTGACCCGGGCGCCGCGGGCCGCGAGGATCTTGGCGATGCCCGACATCCCGGCGCCGCCGATGGCGATGAAGTGCGGTCGTTCCATGGCGGTGGGGACGGCGGATGCCATGCGTGGTTCTCCCTGCGCGTTCGGGCCGGTGTCGGGGCCAACGTTAGGCGATCGCCGGTCAGCCGGTGTGCGCGTAGAGCTTCAGCACCGGCACGCCGACCGTGTGGCGGGCGCGGGAGGCCCAGTCGCGGTGGAAGAACTCCTCGACCAGGTGCGGCGCGGTCAGCACGATCACCTCGTCGGCCCGGTCGCGCTGGACCACCGAGCGCAGCAGGTCGAGCGGGTTGTCCTCGACGATCTCGCCGGTCGCCTCGGCGCCGGTCTCGCGCAGCGCCTTCAGGCTGTGCTCCAGGGCGTGCTCGGCCGGTGCCATGGCGTTCTCGCCCTCCGGCTCGTCCTCCTCGTGGGCCGCCTCGTGCAGTTCGCCGAGGGCCACGTCGTCCAGGGCGCGCAGCAGCCGCTCCTGGTCGCCGCGCGGCTGCATCAGGACGACGTAGGAGACGCGCTCGTCGCTGTGCAGGGTCGTGACGAGCTGCACGTCGACCGGGGCGAGCGGCTTCTCGATCATGAGTACGGTCGTGATCAACGGACTCGGCCTTCTTTCTCACGGGCCCACCTGGCTCCCACGAATCCATCCTGCCTCTACCGGGGCGAGGCATGCGCGGGGGCGGCGCTCCCGGATCGGGCCGGGCGCCCGGACGGTTGGTCAGTGATGGTACGCACGGGTAGTGACCGGCGCGCGGTGTTTGCCGGAACGTTCCTTCTACCGCGTGGCACCGTGCCGCGACCCACGCCCGGCCCGGGTCAGGGGCGGGCGTAGCGGGTGAACAGGAAGCCGTCCTCCTCCAGGATGCCCACCGGAGCCATCCGCTCCGGCACCGGGAGCCGCGGACCGTTCATGATCCGCGGCGCGGTGCCGGAGCAGACCATCGGCGCGATCGTCAGGCACAGCTCGTCCAGCACCCCGGCCGCGGTGAACTGCCCCAGCAGCCGCGGCCCGCCCTCGCACAGCAGCCGCACCAGACCGCGGGCGGCCAGCGCGCGCACCGCCTCGGCCGGGTCCACCCGGGTGCCCTCGCCGACGAGCAGCACCTCGGCGCCGGCGTCCCGGGCGGCCCGCACCCGGTCGGGGTCCGCCCGCTCGCCGGTGAGCACCAGCGTCGGGGCGACCGCCTCGGTGAACAGCGGGGAGGCGAAGTCCAGGTCGAGCGCGCCGCTGACCACCGCGACGGCGGCGGCCGGGGTCTGGCCGAGCGCGGCCCGCCGGGCGGCGAAGGCGGCCCTGGCCCGGGCCGGGCGGTAGCCCTCCTGGCGCACCGTCTCGGCGCCGACCACCACGGCGTCCGCCAGGGCCCGCAGCACGCCGAAGATCCGCATGTCCGCGGCGCTGGACAGCGGTTGGGAGAGGCCGTCGTGGTGGGCGGCGCCGTCCAGGGCGCAGACCATGTTGGCGCGCAGCCAGGCGGGACGGTCCGCGGTGGCCGGCGGATAGGCGTAGGCGTCGGCGAGGGCGTCGAGCGTGTCGAAGGTCTCATCGCCCTGGGGCGCGGGGAGCAAGCGGCGCATGGGGCGCAGTCTCGCACGGCCCTTAGGCTTGGTGACCGTGACGTCCCCTGGCCAGCCCCCCGCGTCGCGTCCCGTCGAGCGGCGTCCCGCCCCCGCGACGCCGGGCACGCTCCCGTCGACCACCGCGCCGCCGGAGACGGCGGACGGCACGCCCGTGTCGCTGTGCGCCCGCGAGCCGCGGGTGCCCGCGGAGCGGCTGGTGGCGGAGATGGTGCCGCCGCCGCGCTTCGACGCCGTGCGCTTCGAGACCTACCGGCCCGATCCGGGGCAGCCGAGCCAGGCCGACGCGGTGCGGGTGCTGAGCGGGTTCGCCGCCGGGCTCGCGGCGGCGCCGGCCGCCCGGCGCGGCTGGTTCCGCAGGCCGGCGCCGGCGGTGACCGGGCCGGGCGGGGTCTACCTGGACGGCGGATACGGCGTCGGCAAGACGCACCTGCTGGCCTCGGTGTGGCACGCGGCGCCGGCGCCGCGCGAGCTGAAGGCGTTCGGCACCTTCGTGGAGCTGACCAACCTGGTGGGCGCGCTCGGCTTCCAGCAGGCGGTCGCCGCGCTGGGCGGCCACCGGCTGCTGTGCATCGACGAGTTCGAACTCGACGACCCCGGGGACACCGTGCTGGTCTCCACGCTGCTGGCCCGGCTGGCGGACGCCGGGGTGAAGCTGGCGGCCACCTCCAACACGCTGCCCGGCCGGCTCGGCGAGGGCCGGTTCGCCGCCGCCGACTTCATGCGGGAGATCCAGGGGCTCTCCGCCCGCTTCCGTCCGCTGCGCATCGACGGCGAGGACTACCGGCACCGCGGCCTGCCGCAGGCCCCGGAGCCCCACGACGACGAGCGGGTCACCGCGGCGGCGCACCGCACGCCGGGCGCCTCGCTGGACGACTTCGACGCGCTGCTGGCCCACCTCGCACGGGTGCACCCCAGCCGCTACGGCGCGTTGTGCGACGGGGTGCGGGCGGTGTGCCTGCGCGGGGTGGCCCCGGTCGCCGACCAGGCCGCGGCGCTGCGCCTGGTGGTGCTCGCCGACCGGCTCTACGACCGCGAGGTGCCGGTGGTGGCGTCGGGCGTGCCGTTCGACCGGGTCTTCGACGAGGAGATGCTGCGCGGCGGTTACCGCAAGAAGTACTTCCGCGCGATCTCCCGGCTCACCGCCCTGGCCCGCGAGGCGGCGAGGCTCCCGGCCGGGCGCTGAGTCCCGGCGGGCGGCGGGCGACGAAGACGAATTCGCGACCGGGGCGGTCGGGAGCGTCGCGGACGTCCTCGACGAGGTAGCCGTGGGAGGCCAGGTCCGCCTCGATCTCGTGCCGTTCGCGGAAGATCAGGGTGGAACGGGAGGTGATCGTCTCGCCGTCGGCGGCGAAGACGCAGGTGGAACGGAACGTCACCAGCCCGGGGACGACCTGGTCGAGTTCGTGCCAGGACTCGACGGAGCCGACCCCGGGGATGTCGGTCACCTGGTGACTGGCCTCGCGCGTCCAGGACTCCCAGGCCCGCCGGGCCGGGTCCCGGACCTCGAAGACGAAGTGCCCGCCGGGACGCAGCGACTCGTACGCGCCGCGCAACGTGCCGTGCCAGGACTCCGGTGTGACGAGCTGCTGGGCGGCGTTCGCGGTCATGGTCGCCAGGTCCACCCGCAACGGCGGCAGCGCGGTCGCGTCGCCGTGGATCCAGCGGACCCGCTCGCCGCCCGGTTTGGCCCGCGCCACGTCGAGGGACGCGCCGGCCGGATCCACCCCCACGACGTCGATCCCCCGGTCGGCCAGCATCAGCGCGAACACGCCCGTCCCGCAGCCGATGTCCAGCACCCGCCGCGCCTGAAGTTCCTCCGCGATCGCCACGTACGCGTCCAGATCGCCGCGATCGGGGTCGAGCGGATCGTAGAGCGCCGCCAACCTCGGATGCACGAAAAGCTCGTCAGCCATACGTCGAACCTAGCTGTCGACGGCAGCGGCCCTCCTCCGGATTTTTCCAGCCATCGGCGGCTCGACCGCGCACCCACTCTTCCTCGCCTGTCGCCGCCCTAGCCGGCGCGCAGTACCGCCGCCGCGCCGCCGGGGAGGACCAACGGGCCCTTGCCGGGCGGCAGTTCGGCGGAGGCGGCCAGCACGGTCGCGCCGGAGACGGGCAGGGTGCGTGGCTGCGGCGCGAAGTTGACCGCGACGCGCAGCGTGCCGCGGTCCACCAGCAGCCAGCGGGCGTCCTCGTCGAAGGCCACCCCGGTGGCCGCCAGCGACGGGTCGGACAGCTCCGGTTCGGCGGCGCGCAGGGCCAGCAGCGCGCGGTACCAGGCGAGCAGCCGGGCGTGCGGATCGCGGTCCGGCTCCGACCAGTCGAGGCAGGAGGCGTCGCGGGTCGCCGGGTCCTGCGGATCGGGGATGTCGGACTCCGCCCAGCCGTGTGCGGCGAACTCCCGGCGCCGCCCGGAGCGCACCGCCTGCGCCAGGTGCGGATCGGTGTGGTCGGTGAAGAACCGCCACGGCGTCGCCGCGCCCCACTCCTCGCCCATGAAGAGCATCGGGGTGAACGGCGCGGTCAGCACCAGCGCGGCGGCCAGGGTGAGTTGACCCGCCGTCAGGCGGTCGCCGAGCGCGCGGTTGCCGATCTGGTCGTGGGTCTGCGCGTAGCCGAGCAGCCGGCTGCCCGGCGCGTGCGGCGGCCAGGGCCGGCCGTGCGGGCGGCCGCGGAAGGAGGAGTGGCAGCCGTCGTGGAAGAAGCCGCCGCGCAGCGTCTTGGCCAGCGCGGCCAGCGGCGCCCGGGCGAAGTCCGCGTAGTAGCCCCGCGCCTCGCCGGTCAGCGCGGCGTGCAGGGCGTGGTGGAAGTCGTCGCTCCACTGGGCGTGCAGGCCCAGGCCGCCGTCCGGGCGGGGCGTGGTGGTGTGCGGGTCGTTCAGGTCGGACTCGGCGATCAGGAAGAGCGGGCGCCCGGCGGAGGCGGCCAGCGCGTCCACCGCCTCGGACAGCTCGGCCAGGAAGTGCCGGTCACCGGTGTCGACCAGGGCGTGCACCGCGTCCAGCCGCAGCCCGTCGAGCCGGTAGTCGGACAGCCAGGCCAGCGCGCTGCCGATCAGGAAGTCGCGCACCTCCTCGCAGCCCGGCGCGTCCAGGTTGACCGCCGCGCCCCACGGCGTGCGGTGCCGCTCGGTGAAGTACGGCCCGAAGCGCGGCAGATGGTTGCCGGACGGGCCCAGGTGGTTGTGCACGACGTCCAGCACCACGCCGAGACCCGCCGCGTGCGCGGCGTCCACGAACCGCCGCAACCCCTCGGGCCCGCCGTACGGTTCGTGCACCGCCCACAGCGACACGCCCTCGTACCCCCAGCCGTGCGTGCCGGGGAACGGGCAGACCGGCAGCAGTTCGACGTGGGTGACCCCGAGCGCCCGCAGGTGTTCCAGCCGCCCGGCCGCCGCGTCGAAGGTGCCCTGCGGGGTGAAGGTGCCCACGTGCAGCTCGTACAGGACCGCGCCGGTCAGCGGCCGGCCGGCCCACGGCCGAGTCCAGCGGAAGCGGGCCGGGTCGACCACCGCGCTCGGCCCGTCCGGTCCGTCCGGCTGGCGGCGCGAGCGCGGATCGGGCAGCGCCGCGCCGCCGTCGAGCCGGAACGCGTACCGCAGGCCGTCGCGCCGGGGCACGCCGGGCTCCGAGCACCACCAGCCGTCCCGCCGCGGGTCGCGCAGCAGCGGGTAGCGGTCGGCCGGCCCCGTGCCGTCCGCCGGGCCGACGCACACCTCGACCCGCCGGGCCAGCGGAGCCCACACCCGGTATCCGGCGTCTGTGGCGTTCGGCAACGTCATCCTCCAGGCCTGCTCGGTCGCGCGTTCGGCGGGCTGCCGTCCGGGCCGGTCGGGACCAGTCCGCTCGCGCCCTCACCGTAGAGGGTCGTCGTCGTCCGCGGCACGTCGCGGCCCGCGTGCGGCGCGGCCGGGGCGTGGCGGTCCTCCCGCTGACGCGCCTGCGTGGCACGGAAGTTGGGGCGAACGCGGGCATGCGCCCGGCGCCGTGCGGACCGGGCGGCCCGCTGGACACCCCGGCGGCGGCGCCGGACAATCAGCCCGTGACCGCCCACGAGTTGCCGGAGCTCTCCGTGCGCCCTTCCGACGAGGAGCGGGAGCGGGCCATCGACGTGCTCAAGGAGGGCGTGGCGCAGGGCCGGCTCTCGCACGAGACGTTCGTGCGCAGGATGGAACTCGTGCTGCGCGCCCGGGGCAGCTTCGAACTGCGCTCGCTCACCGCGGATCTGCCGGCCGGCCGGGTCGGCACCAGGGCGGCCCGGGCGTTCGGCGCGTCGGCCGCCTTCGTCCGCCGGCTCCACCGCAACCTGCGCTCCTCCAGGCTGCCCAAGCTGCTGCTCCCGCCGCCCGGCCCGCGCCCGCTGCGCATCGGCCGCGGCGACACCTGCGACCTGCGCATCGCCGACGACTGCGTGTCGCGCTCGCACGCCGAACTGCGCGCCGACGGCGAGCGGTGGCTGCTGCGCGACCTCGGCTCGATGAACGGCACCTGGGTCAACGACGTCCGGGTGATCGGCGAGGTGCGGGTGCGGGACGGGGACGCCGTGCGGTTCGGGCACTCCGGTTACCGGCTCGCCATCCGCTGACGCCCCCGCCCGCCCGGCTCACTTCACCTGCTTCAGCCACGCCCGGTAGGCCCCGGCGAACGGCTCGGTGTCGCCGCCGACGGCCGCCAGCAGCCAGTCGGCCGACCGGCGGGCGGCCTCGATCACCTCGGGCGGATAGCCGTACGCCACCTGGTGCTCGGCGAACTCGTCCTCGTCGTCCAGGATGATCCGCCGGCCGCGCCGCCGCCGGATGACGTCCAGGTCCAGGTCCACCATGGTCACCGTGTGCGCGTCCGGCCACTGCGGGACGGTGGAGATGTCGCAGTAGATCTCGGTCTTGTGCGGCGCCGCGTTGAAGCACGCCGTCCACCACGCGTCGCGCGGGAAGAGCATCACGAACGGCCGGCGGTAGGTCACCGGCGGCTCGTGGCCCCGCCGCGCCTGGCTGCCGCTCGGGCAGCCCACCCACACCCCGTGCTCGTCCTCGCCCAGCAGCAGCGCCGGATGGTTCCAGTGCAGGGATCCGTCGTACTTGGTGTACACGACACGTAACGTCGGCTGGTCGCTCATACCGGCAGACGCTACGCGACCGGGCCGGGCGCGGTCCGGTCATCGCCGGCGAAGCAGCGCCACCGGTGCCCGGGCGAACAACTCCGTTGCCGGGACCGGGCCGTGGAGCTCGCGGCCGGTCAGCAGGTCGGTCCACTCACCGGGCGGCAGGGCGAGCGAGGTCTCCCGCCAGCCGCCCGCCTCCGCCAGCCGGCGGCTGAGCCGGGTGACCGCGGCGACCACCCGCCCGTCCCGGCAGAACGCCACCAGGTGATCGGCCGCCGCGCCCTCGGCCGGCAGCGCCCAGTAGCCGCCGTCCGCCCCGAACGCCTGCGGCCACTGACGGCGCAGCCGCAGCGCGTGCGCGGTCAGCAGCAGCTTCTCGCCGTGGAGGCCCGGCCCCGGCTCGGCGTCGGCCAGCCGCTCGGGCAGCGGCGGGCCGAACCGGGCCGGATGGCGGTTGTCCGGGTCGACCAGCGCGGTGTAGACGCCCTCGGTGCCCTGGTAGAGGTCGGGCACGCCGGGCATCGTCAGGTGCAGCAGCGCGGCGCCAAGCACGTTGGCCCGGGTGTGCGGATCGAGGGTGCGGGCGAACCGGGCCACGGTGTCGAGCGCCGGACCGCCGGGACCGGCCTCGACGAACTCCGCCACCGCCCGCTCGTACTCCTCGTCCCGCTCGGTCCACGAGGTGTGCAGCCCGGCCTCGCGCACCGACTTGAGCACCGCGGCCGTCAGCCGGTCCGGGTGGGGGAGGCCCAGCCCGAACGAGGTCTGCCAGGCCAGGTAGGCCACGTGCGCGTCCGGTGCCCGCACCCGCGACCGCCCGTCGGCCTCGGCCAGCAGCCGCGCCCAGTCGTCCGGTACCTCGGACAGCACCGCGAGCGCCGCCCGCACGTCCGCGCTGCGCTTGGTGTCGTGGGTGGACAGCACGGTGCCGGAGTGCGGCCAGTCGCGCTGCAGCCGTTCGCAGAACGCGTGGAAACCGGCCGCCGAGGTGCCCGGGCGGCCGGGATCGCCGCCCACCTCGTTCGGGCCGAGCAGCGGCACGTAGCGGTAGAACGCGCAGTCCTCCAGCGACTTGGCCCGGGCCGCGGCGGCCACCTGCCCGAACCGCACCGCGAAGTCCTCCCGCGCGGCGCCCTCCCCGAGCCGCCGCAGTGCCAGGTCGCGCACCGCCTCGACCGCCCGCGCCCGCTCCGGCGTGCCGGCCGCGCGGCGGGCCCGGGCCGCCACCTCGTCCAGCACCGCGGCGGAGCGCGCCTCGTCCCGGTAGGGCCGGTAGACCGGCATCCGGACCAGCACCTCGCGGATCGCGGTGCGCAGCTCCGCGAGCGGCTGCCCCGGGCACGCCCGCTCGGCGGCGCGGGCCAGCCGGTCCACCTCGGCGGCCAGGTCGCGGGTGACGACCCGGTGGGCGGCCCGGCGCGCGGTGGCCGGCCACTCGCCGCCCCGGTCCGCCGGCACGCCGGTGAACTCCCGGTAGACCCCGGCCAGCCGGGCCGCCCCGGCCGGGTCGGTGAACAGCCCGTCGACCACCCGCAGCGCGTCGTAGCCGGTGGTGCCGGAGCACTGCCAGCCGTCCGGCAGCGGTTCGTCGGCGGCGAGGATCTTCTCCACCACCGTCCAGCGCCCGCCGCCGGCCTCCCGCAGCCGGGCCAGGTAGCCGGCCGGGTCGGCGAGCCCGTCGGGGTGGTCGACGCGCAGCCCCTCCACCACGCCCTCGCGCAGCAGCCGCAGGATCGTCGCGTGGGTGGCGTCGAAGACCTCCGGGTCCTCCACCCGCACCCCGGCCAGCTCGGAGATGGTGAAGAAGCGCCGGTAGTTCAGCTCGGTGGCCGCCAGCCGCCACCAGGCGAGCCGGTAGTGCTGCGCCGCCAGCAGCTCCGGCAGCGGCAGCTCCTCGGTGCCGGGCCGCAGCGGGAAGACGTGCTCGTGGTAGCGCAGTTCGCCGTCCGCCGCGGTCAGCGACGCCGTCTCGCCGGCGAGCGGGCCGCCGAGCACCGGCAGCACGACCTGCCCGCCGCCCGCCTCCCAGTCGATGTCGAACCACCGCGCGTACCGGCTGCCGGGGCCGTCCCGCAGCACCTGCCACCAGGCCGCGTTCAGCCGTCCCTCGGCGGGCAGCGCCATGTGGTTGGGCACGATGTCCAGCACCAGGCCGAGCCCGTGCTCCCGCGCGGTGCGCGCCAGCGCCCGCAGCCCCTGCTCGCCGCCCAGCTCGGCGCGCACCCGGTCGTGGCCGGTCACGTCGTAGCCGTGCGTCGAACCCGGCACCGCCTCCAGCACCGGTGACAGGTGCAGGTGCGAGACGCCCAGCGAGGCCAGGTACGGCACCGCGCGCTCGGCCGCCGCGAAGGGGAAGCCGGGCTGCAGCTGCAACCGGTAGGTGGCGGTGGGCACCGCGGCGGTCACGCCGGCCGCCGCAGCACCGTCACGCAGCGGTCGGCCAGCCGCAGCCGGTCGCCGCCGCGCAGCCGGCGCCCGGTGCCCGCCGGCACGCCGTCCGGCAGCGCGGTGTCCACCACGACCTGCCACTCCTTGCCGTGGTCGACCGGCACCGTGAAGTCCAGCTCCTCGGCGGCCGCGTTGAACATCAGCAGGAAGGAGTCGTCGGTGATCCGCTCGCCGCGCGGACCCGGCTCGGAGATGGCGTGGCCGTTGAGGAAGACCACCACGGACCGCGCCTGCGCCGCATGCCAGTCCCGCTCGGTCATCGCCTCGCCCTCCGGGGTGAACCAGGCGATGTCGGACAGCTCGTCGCCGGTGCCGGCGATCGGGCGGCCGTGGAAGAAGCGGCGGCGCCGGAAGACCGGGTGGTCGCGGCGCAGCCACACCATCGTGCGGGTGAACTCCAGCATCCGCAGCGCCTCTTCGGCATCCTCGGACTTCTCGCCGTCCCGCTCCGGCCAGGCCACCCACGTCAACTCGCTGTCCTGGCAGTACGTGTTGTTGTTCCCGTGCTGGGTGCGGCCGAACTCGTCGCCGTGGCTGAGCAGCGGCACGCCCTGCGAGAGCATCAGGGTGGCGATCAGGTTGCGGGTCTGGCGGCCGCGCAGCCGCAGCACCTCCGGGTCGTCGGTCGGGCCCTCGACGCCGCAGTTCCACGACCGGTTGAAGCTCTCGCCGTCCCGGTTGTCCTCGCCGTTCGCCTCGTTGTGCTTCTCGTCGTAGCTGACCAGGTCGCGCAGGGTGAAGCCGTCGTGGCAGGTGACGAAGTTGACGGAGGCCAGCGGGCGGCGGCCGTCGTCCTGGTAGAGGTCGGAGGAGCCGGTCAGCCGGGAGCCGAACTCGGCCAGCGTCGCCGGCTCTCCGCGCCACAGGTCGCGCACGGTGTCGCGGTACTTGCCGTTCCACTCGGTCCACAGCGGCGGGAAGTTGCCCACCTGGTAGCCGCCCTCGCCCACGTCCCACGGCTCGGCGATCAGCTTCACCTGGCTGACCACCGGGTCCTGCTGCACCAGGTCGAAGAAGGACGAGAGCCGGTCCACCTCGTGGAACTGCCGCGCCAGCGTGGCCGCCAGGTCGAAGCGGAAGCCGTCGACGTGCATGTCGGTCACCCAGTAGCGCAGCGAGTCCATGATCATCTGCAGCGCGTGCGGGCTGCGCATCAGCAGCGAGTTCCCGGTGCCGGTGGTGTCGGTGTAGTAGCGCGGATCCTCGGCCAGCCGGTAGTAGGAGGCGTTGTCCAGGCCGCGGAACGACAGCGTCGGCCCGAGGTGGTTGCCCTCGGCCGTGTGGTTGTAGACCACGTCGAGGATCACCTCGATGCCGGCCGCGTGCAGCGCCCGCACCGCCGTCTTGAACTCCAGCACCTGCTGGCCGCGGTCGCCCATCGAGGCGTAGGCGTTGTGCGGCGCGAAGAAGCCGATGGTGTTGTAGCCCCAGTAGTTGGACAGCCCGGCGTCGACCAGCCGGTTGTCGGTGACGAACTGGTGCACCGGCATCAGCTCCAGCGCGCTGACCCCCAGCTCCACCAGGTGCTCGATGACCGCCGGGTGGGCGAGCGCCGCGTAGGTGCCGCGGATCTCCGGCGGCAGCCCGGGGTGGCGCATCGTCAGGCCCTTGACGTGCGCCTCGTAGAGCACCGTGCGGTGGTAGTCCACCCGCGGCGGCCGGTCGTTGGCCCAGTCGAAGAACGGGTTGATCACCACGGAGGCCATGGTGTGCGGCGCCGAGTCCAGGTCGTTGCGGGCCTCGGGGCGGTCGAAGCGGTACCCGTAGACCGACTCGTCCCAGTCGACGGTGCCGCTCATCGCCTTGGCGTACGGGTCGAGCAGCAGCTTCGCGGAGTTGCACCGCCGGCCGGCCGCCGGGTCGTACGGGCCGTGCACCCGGAACCCGTAGCGCTGGCCGGGCATCACCCCGGGCACGAAGGCGTGCCGCACGAAGGCGTCCGACTCGCGCAGCTCCAGCGCCGTCTCCGAGCCGTCGTCGTGCAGCAGGCACAGCTCGACCCGCTCGGCGACCTCCGAGAAGACGGCGAAGTTGGTGCCGGCGCCGTCGTAGGTGGCACCGAGGGGATACGTCTGACCCGGCCAGAGCTGCATGTCGTCGACTCTTCCATTCGGCTTGGCGGCCGCCGGCCCGAACGCCCTTTGCCCGCTCATCTTCCCCTGAAAGGGTGGACGGTCAGCGGTCCTTCCGTACCACCGATGGTATGCGGCTCCATCCGGGCAGGTCGCACGCGCGCGGTACCGGCGCCCCGCACGGTGGCGAACACGTGAAACCTGTCGGTCGCGTCAGCCGTTCGGCTGCACCTTCTCGCGCCGCCGCAGTAGTCTCCTTGATCGTGGACGGGGGGAGCGAGAGCGAGGGGAGAGGCGGCGCGGTGGACACGTCGGGCGGACTGGTGCTGCCGGGCGGTGGCGACCAGGAGGGGCAGGCCGCCTCCGAGGTGGCGACCACCGCGGTGCAGCTCGCCCGCGCCGGCACCGGCGTGCAGATCGGCGCCGACCTGGACTGGGACGCGCGCGCCTGGGAGGAGGTGCGCACCCGCGCCCGCCGGGCCGGCCGGGCCTACGTCTGGCTCAACCTGGTGGAGCAGCGGCTGCGCACCGTGGTGGACGCCGTGCTGCGCCCGGTCTACGAACCGGTGCACGGCGAGGAGTGGGTGGTCGCCGCCGCGGGCCCGGCCGGCCACGAGTGGGTGCAACGGGCCGCCGCGGTACGGGAGGTGAGCCGCCGCAAGGGCTACCTGCTCGACCCGGCCGACGACAACATCCTCAGCTTCCTGACCCTGCCGCAGCTGCGCGAGCTGATCGTCCAGCACTGGCCGTGCTTCGACCCCTACCTCGACGAGCGCCGCGAACTCGAACTCGTCCTGGACGAGCTGGAGGTCGCCCGGCACGTCGTCAACCGCAACCGCGCGCTGTCCGAGACCGTGCTCGCCCAGTCCGAGCGCGCCGCCACCCGGCTGATCGACATGCTCGGCGGCCACCGCTACGACGCCGGCGCCGCCGACCGGATGCCGGTGGACGCGGTCGAGGAGATCGTCGGCGACCGCTACGCCGACGTCATCGGCGTCCACCCCGACCGGGTCCGGCTGCTGCGCCGGCTGCCCGCCGAGGAGCTGTTCGGCAACGCCCGCCGGCTCGACGCCATAGGCATAGGGCTCAACCTGCTGGTGCAGAACTACTCCGGCCGCCGCCTGGTGCGGCTCGCCGAGTCGGGCAGCAGGGTGCGGCTGCTCTTCCTCAACCCGGCCAGCAGCACGGTCCGCCGCCGCGAGCGCGAACTCGGCCTGGGCCGCGGCGAGATGAGCCGCGCCGTGGAGATGAACATCATCCACATGCGCCGGGTGCGGGCCCGGCTGCGCGACCCGGGGGCCTTCGAGATCCGGGTCTACGACGAGACCCCGCGCTTCACCGCCTACCTGGTGGACGGCGACGGCGCGGACGGCCTCGCCGTCGTCCAGTCCTACCTGCGCAAGGTCCGCGGCATGGACGCGCCGGTCCTGGTGCTGCGCGGCGGCGGCCGCCGGGTCGTCCAGCGGTACGGCGGCTCCCCGGCCGACCGGGACGGCGGCCTGTTCGAGATCTACCGCGAGGAGTTCGAAGGCGTCTGGACGGACTCCCGCCCGGTCTCGTGACCCGCGCCGGTCAGAACGCGTGCCAGCGCACCGCCGGGTCCGGCGCGCGCAGCGAGTCCACCCGGCGGCGGAACTCCGCGAGCGCCGCCGGGTTCGCCGGGGCGTGCTGCGCCACCCAGGCGCAGCCGGCCGTCTCGCGCGCCCCGCGCAGCACCGCGCAGCCGGCCCACTCCCGCACGTCCCGGCCGTAGGCCGCGCAGAACGCCGCGTAGTCGGCCGGGTCGAGCCCGTAGCGGTCCAGGGCGAGCGCCATCACCACGAGATCGTGCTCCGGCAGGTCGTCGGCGAAGGTCTCCAGGTCGGTGAGGACCGGGCCGTCCGGGCCCACCAGCACGTTGCGCGGCAGCGCGTCGCCGTGCACCGCCGTCGTCGGCAGGCCGGCCGACAGCCGGGCGACGCCGTCCGCGAACCGCTCGCGCCGCTCCCGCAGGAACCGGGCGTCCCGCGGATCGATCGCGTCCCCGGCCAGCCGCAGCCAGCCCTCCACGCCGCCGAGCGGATCGCGCCCCGGCAGGGCGAACCGCGGCCGGGGCAGCGCGTGCACCGCCTTCAGCAGCCCGGCCAGGTCCGCGCCGCCGGCCGGCCGCACGGCGTCCGGCAGCCGCTGCCAGTACGTCACCGGGTGCCCCTCGACCAGTTCGGCGGGGCGTCCGGCCGCCCGGACCGCGGGCACCCCGTGCCCGGCCAGCCAGCCGGCGACCCGCACCGCGTGCCGGGCCCGCTCCAGCAGCGCCGCGTCCCGGCCCACCTTGACCACCAGGCCGCCGGACGCGAACACCGCGTTCTCGCCGAGGGCCAGCAGCCGCGCGTGCGCCGCGTCCGGGCCGATCACGGCGGCCAGTACCCGCCGGGCCCGCCGCTCGGTGAACGCGGCCGGCGTCACGCCTCGTCGGCTTCCACCCGGTATCCCGGCACCGAGGGCCACCGCACGGTGAGCACCACCGACTCCTGCTCGGCGTACCAGGAGTGGTCCACGCCCCGGCCCCACACCACGTAGTCGCCCTGCTCGGCCAGGAGCACGCTGCGGCCGGGCAGTTCGACCCGGAAGCGCCCGCTGATCAGCACGAGCAGCGCGGTGCGCTCCTCACCGGTCACCCAGCGGGCCCGTTCGTCGCCGGCCGGGTGGATGCCCCACTTGATCTCCACGTCGTCGCTGTGCCGGGGATCCTCGGCGTCCTTGAACCGTCCGAGCAGCCATCCCCGGTCCAACGGGGCGTCCACTCCCGCGTTGCCCACGTACACCGTGCCGTCCATGCAGCGGACCGTAGCAGGCGGCCCGGTCAGGCGGTCAGCGGCACCGGGACAGCGAGCGGGCGGCGGGCGGCGTCGTGCCGGCGCAGCACGAGGCGGGCCACCTGCGGGGCGTCGCCCAGCACCTCGGCGGTCGCGTCGGCGCCGGCGGCCGCCGCGGCGCGGGCCACCCGGTCCGGCAGGAAGCCGGGCGCGAGCATGTAGCGGGCCACCACCACCCGCCGGGCGCCGGCCTCCCGCAGCGCGCGCACCGCCTCACCCGTGTCCGGCGACGCGGTGGAGGCGTAGGCCGGCCGCACGTCGAACCAGCCGGCGGCGCGGCGCCAGTCCCGGGCGAGTGCGGCCACCGCGGCGAGCGCCGCGGGGTCGCCGGAGCCGGCCGCCGCGAGCACCACACCGGTGCCGGCCCGTCCGCCGCCCGCGCCGGCCTCGGCCAGCCGCCGCTCCAGCGCCTCGGCCAGCAGCGGCGAGGGACCCAGCACGTCGGCCTGACGGAACGTCAACTCCGGGTGGCGCAGCGCCGCTTCGGCCAGCGCGGCGGGCACGTCCCAGGTGGCGTGGAACGCCCGGGACAGCAGCAGCGGCACCGCGGTGACCTCGCGCACCCCGTCGGCCGCCAGCCGCTCCACCGCCCGCGCGACGCCGGGCGGGCAGTGGTCGAGGAAGGCGGTCTCCACCCGCAGTCCCGGCCGCAGGCCGCCGATCCGCTCGGCCAGCGCCCGCACGGTGGCCGCGTGCCGGGGGTCGCGGCTGCCGTGCGCCACCACGAGCAGCGCCGGGCGGGCGGGACGCGCGGTCATACCAGCAGTCCCCGCGAGCGCAGCACCCGGCGTTCCACCGGCCGGAAGACCAGCAGTTCGATGCCGATGCCGACGACGAGGATCAGCGAGATCGCCGACAGCACGCCCGGCATGTCGGAGTCCGTCCGGGCGTTTTCCAGCAACTGGCCGAGCCCGACGCCCAGTTGGGGGGAGGTGGCGATGATCTCGGCGGCCATCAGGGAGCGCCAGGAGAACGCCCAGCCCTGCTTGAGCCCCGCGAGGTAGCCGGGCAGCGCGGCCGGCAGCAGGATGTGCCGCACCCCGCGCAGTCCGGTCGCCCCGATCGTGCGGCCGGCCCGCAGGAACAGCGGCGGCACCTGGTCGATGCCGGAGACCAGGCCGTTGGCGATCGACGGGACCGCGCCGAGCAGCACGACCGCGTAGATCGTGGAGTCGTCCAGCCCGAACCAGATGATCGCGGCCGGCACCCAGGCCACCGACGGCATGGACTGCAGACCGGACAGGATCGGCCCGATCGCCGCCCGCACCGGCCTGACCCGGGCCACCACCAGCCCGAGCGGGGTGCCGATCGCGACGGCGGCCAGGAAGCCCAGGCCGCCGCGGGACAGCGAGGTCCAGATGTAGCCCAGCAGCGTGCCCTGCAGCCACATCGTGTGCACCGAGCGGGCCACGTCCACCGGGCTGGGCAGCTCGTAGTGCGGCTTGAGCTGGAAGTGGTACGCCAACTGCCAGACCACGACGACCAGGGCCACCGCCACCAGCGGCGGCGCGACCTTGGTCCGCAGGATGCGGCCGAGCGGCACCTTCTGCGCGGCCCGGGTCTCCAGCGCGTCCAGCCCCGCCTCCAGACCCGCGAGGTCGGCGGTGGCGCGCTCGTGGTGCCGTGCTGCCTCAGTGTCGGCCATGGCGGCTGATCTCCCCCCGCAGTCGGTCGGTGATCTCCACGGACAGGTCGGCGACGGCCGCGTCCTCGATGCGGCGCGGCTGCGGGATGTCCACCCGCCACTCCCGGCTGATCCGGCCGGGCCGCGAGGAGAGCAGCACGACCCGCTGGGCGAGCCGCACCGCCTCGCGCACGTTGTGCGTGACGAACAGCACCGAGACGCCGGTCTGCTCCCAGATCCGGGTCAGTTCCTCGTGCAGCACGTCCCGGGTGATGGCGTCGAGCGCGGCGAACGGCTCGTCCATCAGCAGCAGTTGGCTGTCCTGGGCCAGGGCGCGCGAGAGCGCGACGCGCTGCCGCATCCCGCCGGACAGCTCGTGCACCCGCTTGCCGTACGCGCCGCCGAGCCGGACGAGGTCGAGCAACTCCTCGGTGCGCGCCCGGCGTTCGGCCCGCGGCACGCCCCGCATCCGCAGCGCGAGCTCGATGTTGCGGCCCGCGGTCAGCCAGGGGAACAGCGCGTGCTCCTGGAACATCAGGGCGGGCCGGCCGCCGGGCGTATCGATTCGCCCGGCGGTCGGGCGGTCCAGCCCGGCGACCATGTTGAGCAGCGTGGACTTCCCGCAGCCCGAGGCCCCCAGCAGGCAGACGAACTCGCCGGGACCGATGTCCAGGCTGATGTCGTCGAGCACGTCCAGAGCTGCTCCTGGGCGCCCGAACGACTTGGAGACGTGCTCGATCCGCGCGGCGTACGTGCTCTCCTCGTCGCGTACCGGGTGCTCGATGGCCGTGGTCGCCATGGGTGCCACCTCCTGGGGGCGTTGCGGCGGATTACAGGCCGGCGTCGGAGACGGCCGGTTCACCCTGGGACTTCAGTACCCCGTTGAGCGGGGTGAGGTCGTAGATGCCCTTGAGGTCCGGCTGCTGGAGCAGTCCGGCCCGCACGGCGTGCTGCGACTCCTCCCGCAAGGTGGCGGCCAGCGGGTCGTCGCCGACCCGGATGTGGGCGAACGCGGAGTCGAGGACCGCGGCCGGCAGCGGCTTGCCGGTCACCTTCGCCAACTGGGCGTTGATCGCCTGCCTGGCCTGCGCCGGGTGGGCGTTGATCCACGCGTTGGTGCGCACCGAGCCGCGCAGCACGGCCGCCACGACGTCGGGGTGCGCCTTGAGGAAGGTCTGCGAGACGACGACGTTGGTGGTGACGAACCGGCCGCCGGGCCACAGCGAGTCCTCGTTCACCAGGGTCTTGGCGCCCTCGGCGACCAGCAGCGAGGCGGTCGGCTCCGGGACCCACGCGCCGTCCACCTGGCCCTGCCGGAAGGCGGTCAGCACGGTGGCGTTGTCCACCCGGTCGACGTTCACGTCGCCCTTGCCGGTCTGGGCGTTCTCCCGGAAGCCCTTGCCGGCCAGGTAGTTCAGCAGCGCCACGTCCTGGGTGTTGCCGAACTGCGGGCTGGCGATCGTCTTGCCCTTCAGATCGGCCGCGCTGCGTATCTTCTTGGGGTTGACCACCAGCGAGGCGCCGCCCGAGGTGGCGCCGGAGATGATCCGCAGGTCCTGGCCGTGCGACTTGGTGTACGCGTTGATCGCCGGCGACGGGCCGATCCAGCCGATGTCGATGGCGCCCGCGTTGAGCGCCTCCACCTCGGAGGGTCCGGCGTTGAAGACCTGGGTCTTGATCGCGGTGCCGCCCAACGCCTTCTGGAACAGGCCCTGTTGGAGGCCGACCAGCGCGGTGGCGTGGGTGACGTTGGCGAAGTAGCCGATCGTGACGCTGCCGGCGGACAGCTTCTTGCCGGCGGGGGCCTTTCCGCCGGCGGCGCTCCCCGAGGAGGTGGTCTGCGACCCGTAGCCGCAGGCGGTGAGGGTGGCGAGCAGCAGCAGCGGAAGGACGGCTGCGGCGGTCAGGCGGGTGCGCCGCCCGGGCGCGCGGCGGGAGGGTTCGGCTGGCACGGGAGGGTGTCCTCTCGAAGGCCCGGCTCTCGGGCGCCGTGGCGCCACCGGGTCGTGGATGGTCTTCGTCTGCGGTGGCGCCGGCGGCACCACGGGATCGGGTACGGGGTCACGCGGGCCGCCGCACACATCGTCCGACACCGCCCATGCCGCTGCCGAGACTTCCGCTGCCCACCCGGCCGCCTTCCTTGGCGAATCCGGAGAACGATTCCGTCGTCATCTACGCGTTCCGCCCCTCGACGCCGGCGGCCGCGTCGGCGAACGCCGTGCCGGCCATGCCGGCGGTGAGGGTGGAGCCGTCGGCCGGGTCGATGAGGAGGAAGGATCCGTTGAGGCGGGAGTCGGCGTAGTCGTCGAGGGGCAGTGGCTGCGCGGTGCGCAGGGTGACGCCGCCGATGTCGTTGACGTCCAGCCGGCCCGGCTCGGGATCATGGGTGAGCCCCGCGGTCAGATCGATCCGATACGGCAACCCGGTCACGACCGCCTTGACCGTACGGGTGCCGTGTTTGAGCAGGACGCGGCTGCCGACGGTCAGGGGGTGTTCGTGCAGGTGGCAGACGGTCGCGGTGACATCCCGGGTGGGGGTGGGGGCGCCGGGGGTGGGGGCGATGAGGTCGCCGCGGGAGATGTCGAGGTCGTCGGCGAGCAGCACGGTGACCGACTGCGGCGCCCACGCCGCCTCGACCCGCCGCCCCAACAGGTCGATCGCGGTGATCGTGCTGGTGGCACCCGACGGCAACACCGTCACCGGATCCCCGACCCGCAGCACACCCGACGCGATCCGCCCCGCGTAACCGCGATAGTCACGATGCTCCGCGGTCTGCGGACGGATCACGTACTGCACCGGGAAACGCGCCGGCTCACGCCGCGGATCGGCCACCACCGGCACCGACTCCAAGTGCTCCAGGACCGTCGGACCCCCGTACCAGTCCATCCGCCCCGACGCCGCCACCACATTGTCCCCGGCCAACGCCGAAATCGGAATCGCCGTGACCTCCGCAACCCCCAGGGAGGCGGCGTAGCGGGTGAACTCCCGGGCGATGGCGGCGAAGACCGGCTCGGCGTAGTCGACCAGGTCCATCTTGTTGACCGCCAACACCACGTGCGGGACCCGCAACAACGCGGCGACCGCCGCGTGGCGGCGGGTCTGCTCGACCACGCCGTTGCGCGCGTCGACCAGCACCACCGCCAACTCCGCCGTGGAGGCGCCGGTGACCATGTTGCGGGTGTACTGCACATGCCCCGGGGTGTCCGCCAGGATGAACCGGCGCCGCCGGGTGGCGAAGTAGCGGTAGGCCACATCGATGGTGATGCCCTGCTCCCGCTCCGCCCGCAACCCGTCCGTCAACAACGCCAGGTCCGGGACGCTCTGCCCACGGCGCAACGACGCCGCCTCGACCGCGGCCAGCTGGTCACTGAGCACCGACTTCGAATCGTGCAGCAACCGGCCCACCAGGGTGGACTTGCCGTCGTCGACCGACCCGGCCGTGGCGAACCGCAACAACGCCGCCGCGGGGGCCGCCTGCCTGGCAGTCGTGGTGGTGGTCATCAGAAATACCCCTCGCGCTTGCGGTCCTCCATGGCGGCCTCCGACAACTGGTCGTCAGCCCGGGTCGCGCCCCGCTCGGTCAGCCGGGACGCCGCGATCTCCGTCACCACCTGCTCCACCGTCGCCGCGTCGGAGTCCACCGCCCCGGTGCACGACATGTCACCCACCGTCCGGTAACGCACCCGCCGCCGCTCCACCCGCTCCCCCTCCCGCGGACCGCCCCACTCCCCGGCCGTCAACCACATCCCGCCCCGCGCGAACACCTCCCGCTCATGCGCGTAGTAGATCCCCGGCAACACGATCCCCTCACGGGCGATGTACTGCCACACGTCCAACTCGGTCCAGTTCGACAACGGGAAGACCCGCACATGCTCACCCGGCGCATGCCGCCCGTTGTACAACTGCCACAACTCCGGCCGCTGCCGGCGCGGATCCCACGCCCCGAACTCGTCCCGCAGGGAGAAGACCCGCTCCTTCGCCCGCGCCTTCTCCTCATCCCGCCGCCCGCCACCGAACACCGCGTCGTAGCGGCCCTCGCCGATCGCGTCCAGCAACGGCACGATCTGCAACGGATTACGCGTCCCGTCCGGCCGCTCCCGCAACCGCCCGTCATCCAGATACTCCTGCACCCGCGCCACATGCAACCGCAACCCGTGCTCGGCCACCGCACGATCCCGGTACGCCAACACCTCCGGGAAGTTGTGACCGGTATCCACATGCAACAACCCGAACGGCACCCGCGCCGGCGCGAACGCCTTCAACGCCAGATACAACATCAAGATCGAGTCCTTGCCACCGGAGAACAAGATCACCGGCCGCTCGAACTCCCCCGCCACCTCCCGGAAGACATGCACCGCCTCCGACTCCAGAGCATCCAGGTGGGAGAGCTCGAACGGGTTCCCGACACCCTCCGCGGCCTCGGCGACGGTTGTCACGCCAGTCCCCTCTCGACGAGCAGCGCGTACAGCGCCGCCGCTGACTCGGACACGTCCTGCCGGTGCGCCTCGATCCGCAGATCCGGCGTCTCCGGCACCTCGTACGGGTCGTCCACGCCGGTCAGCCCGGAGATCTCGCCGGCCGCCTGCCGCGCGTACAGCCCCTTCACGTCCCGCACCGAGCAGACCTCGACCGGTGTCGCCACGTGCACCTCCAGGTAGTCGGTGCCGGCCGCCTGGTGGCGCTTGCGCACCGCCTCGCGGCTGTCGGCGTACGGCGCGATGACCGGCACCAGCGCCTTGACGCCGTGCGAGGCGAGGAGTTCGGCGACGAAGCCGATCCGCTGCACGTTGGTGTGCCGGTCCTCGCGGTCGAACCCGAGCCCGGCGGACAGGAAGGTCGCGGATCTCGTCGCCGTCCAGCACCTCCACCCGGTGCCCGGCGGCGCGCAGCCGCTCCTCCAGCGCGTGGGCGACGGTGGTCTTGCCCGCGCTCGGCAGCCCGGTGAGCCACACGGTGGCTCCCCGATCGGTCGCTTCCATCCCGGCCAACTCCTGATGATCCGTCATGTGTGCAGCCCGCATTCGGTCTTGCCCCGGCCCGCCCAGCGTCCGGCGCGGGCGTCCTCGCCGCGCAGCACCCGCCGCGTGCAGGGCGCGCAGCCGACCGAGGCGTAGCCGTCGTCGAGCAGCGGATTGGTCAGCACGCCGTGCTCGGCGACGTAGGCGTCCACGTCGTCCTGCGTCCAGCGGGCGATGGGGGAGACCTTGACCTTGCGGCGCCCGGCGTCCCAGCCGACGACCGGGGTGCCGGCCCGGCTCGGCGACTCGTCGCGCCGCAGCCCGGTCGCCCAGGCGTCGTAGCCGGCCAGCCCGGCCTCCAGCGGTGCGACCTTGCGCAGCGCGCAGCACAGGTCCGGGTCGCGGTCGTGCAGCTTCGGGCCGTGCTCGGCGTCCTGCTCGGCGACGGTGCGGCGCGGGGTCAGGGTGACGACGCGCACGTCCATCACCGCCGCCACCGCGTCCCGGGTGCCGATGGTCTCCGGGAAGTGGTAGCCGGTGTCCAGGAACACCACGTCCACGCCCGGCCTGGCCCGGGCGGCCAGGTGGGCGACGACGGCGTCCTCCATCGACGACGTCACGCAGAAGCGCGGCCCGAACGTCTCCGCCGCCCAGCGCAGCACGTCCAGCGCGGTCGGCGTCCTCCAGTTCACGCCCGGCGCGCTCCGCCAGGGCGCGCAACTCCTCGTCGGTGCGCGGTCGCTCCTGCACGGTCACTCCTCCCCGTCCGCGGTGCCGGCGTCCCGCCGCAGGCCCCGGGCGAGCAGGCCGAGGAAGGACAGCCGGAACGCCCGGTTGCACGCCGCGCACTCCCACGCGCCGTGCCCCTCCGGCGACGGGCGCAGGTCCTCGTCCCCGCAGTAGGGGCAGTAGAACGGTGCCGCGCGCTCGCTCATGACAGCTCCTCCTCGTCGGCCCGGGCCGCCCAGGCGGCGAACCGCTCGCCGTCCTCGCGGCCGGCCTGGAAGCGGCTGAGCACCCGCTCGACGTAGTCCGGCAGTTCGTCGGAGGTGACCTTCAGGCCGCGCACCTTGCGGCCGAAGCCGGCCTCCAGCCCGAGCGCGCCGCCCAGGTGGACCTGGTAGCCCTCGACCTGGTTGCCGTCGGCGTCCAGCACCAACTGGCCCTTCAGGCCGATGTCGGCGACCTGGATGCGGGCGCAGGCGTTGGGGCAGCCGTTGAGGTTGATGGTGATCGGCTCGTCGAACTGCGGCAGCCTGCGCTCCAGTTCGTCGATCAGCGCCGCACCGCGCGCCTTGGTCTCGACGATGGCCAGCTTGCAGAACTCGATGCCGGTGCAGGCCATCGTGCCGCGCCGGAACGGCGACGGGGTGACCCGCAGGTCGAGCGACTCCAGCGCCGACACCAGCGAGTCGACCTGCTCGGGCTCGACGTCGAGCACGATCATCTTCTGCTCGGCGGTGGTGCGCACCCGGCCGGAGCCGTGCGCGGCGGCCGTCTCGGCGATCTTGGTGAGCGTGGTGCCGTCCACCCGGCCGACGCGCGGCGCGAAGCCGACGTAGAACCGGCCGTCCTTCTGCCGGTGCACGCCGACGTGGTCCCGCCAGCGCTCCACCGGCTGCCGCGGCGCCGGGCCGTCGAGCAGCGGCGCGTCCCAGGTACTCCTCCTCCAGCACCTGCCGGAACTTCGCCGCTCCCCAGTCGGCGACCAGGAACTTCAGCCGGGCGCGGGCGCGCAGCCGCCGGTAGCCGTAGTCGCGGAAGATCGAGATGACGCCCTCGTGGACCTCGGCGACCTCCGCCAGCGGAACCCAGGCGCCGAGCCGGACGCCGATCTTCGGGTTGGTCGACAGGCCGCCGCCCACCCACAGGTCGAAGCCCGGGCCGTGCTCGGGGTGCTCGACCCCGACGAAGGCGATGTCGTTGATCTCGTGGGCCACGTCCAGCAGCGGCGAGCCGGAGATCGCGGTCTTGAACTTGCGCGGCAGGTTGGAGAACGCCTTGTTGCCGATGACCCGGCGCTGCAGCTCCTCGATGGCCGGGGTGCCGTCGATGATCTCGTCCTCGGCGATGCCGGCCACCGGCGAGCCGAGGATGGCGCGCGGGGTGTCGCCGCACGCCTCGGTGGTGGACAGCCCGACGCCCTCCAGCCGCCGCCAGATCTCCGGCACGTCCTCGATGCGGATCCAGTGCAGCTGGATGTTCTGCCGGTCGGTGATGTCCGCGGTGCCGCGGGCGAACTCCTGGGAGACCTCGCCGATGGTGCGCAGCTGCTCGGTCGTCAGGCGCCCGCCGTCGATGCGGACCCGGAGCATGAAGTACTTGTCGTCCAGCTCCTCCGGCTCCAGCACCGCGGTCTTGCCGCCGTCGATCCCGGGCTTGCGCTGGGTGTACAGGCCCCACCAGCGCATCCGGCCGCGCAGGTCGGCGCCGTCGATCGAGTCGAAGCCGCGGTGGGCGTAGATCGTCTCAATGCGTGTCCGCACGTTGAGACCGTCGTCGTCCTTCTTCGTCTGCTCGTTGGCGTTGAGCGGCGTGAGGTGCCCGACGGCCCACTGTCCCTCACCGCGGTGCCGGCCGGCCCTGCGGCGGGCGGACGCGGCTGGCTGGGGCTTTTCCGGCGTGGTGGCCATGGCGATAGGAGTCCTTCGGCGGCTCGGAGGAGCAGGAGCGTTTCCCCGACAGGCGGCGCCGGCCGGCGGGAACGACGCAGCAGTGGCCCGCGCGTCCGCGGTGACGGGGGCGTTGGAGCGGTGGGTGCTGTGCGGTCAGCTCGCCGGACAGATGGCGCTGGACATGCGGCCGAGATCGACGTGACGTCGACCGACCAAGGCGATTCCAGCGCGAGACATGACGGAAGCGTGGCATGGCGGTCTCGCGCCAGTCCACCATTATCCAGCATGCGGACGAAACTGTCTCTTATCATGAGACGATTGTGGCCTGGGTCACCCGGCGTCCGCCGCGGCCGCGGCCCGGGTCACGTCCCGCGTCTCGGTCGCGTACAACCGGAAGCCGCGCCGCCGGTAGTTGGCCATCGCGTGCGGTCCGTCCAGCGAGCAGGTGTGCACCCACACCCGGCGGGTCGCGGCCCGCCCCGGCCAGCGCGCCGCCAGGTCCCAGGCCCGCGCGGTGCCCTCGGACAGCAGGTGGCCGCCGATGCGCCGGCCCCGGAAGTCGGGCAGCAGTCCGAAGTAGGCGATCTCCACCTCGGTCCGCGAGCCCGGGTCCAGCTCGATGAAGCCGGCCGGCGTGCCGCGTTCGTACGCCACCCAGGTCTCCATCCCCGGCCGGTCCAGGTAGCCGCGCCACCGCTCGGCCGGCCAGCCCAGCCGGTCGGTCCACGAGACGTCGGCGCCGACCGCGGCGTACAGGAAGCGGTTGAACGCCGGGGACGGCACCTCGGCCCGGACGATCCGCACCCCGGCGGCCGGCGCGGGCGCCGCGGCCGGCGACAGGTCGGCCGGCGCGGTCTGTTCCAGGTACCAGGTGGTCACGGTGGGGTCGCCCATGCGGCCCAGCCAACCACGCGCGGGCCCGTGCGGTGAAGACCGCCCCCGAGCCGCCCCCGCGCCGGTCAGCTGCGCCCCGAGCCGCCCCCGAGCCGGTCGGCCGGTCAGTGCCCGGGCCGGCTCAGCGGACCGCGCTGAGCCGGGCGAAGACCACCACGTCGGAGTCGTAGCCGGTCTTCTTGGTGAAGCCGCCGCCGCAGGTGATCACCCGCAGCTCCGGCTTGCCGGTGTCGCCGTAGACCCGGTCGCCGGGGAAGTCGTTCTTGGCGAGCACCTCGATGCCGTAGATGGTGAACACCGCCGTGCTGCCGTCCGAGCGGACCACGTCGACCTCGTTGCCCTTGTGCAGCGCGCCGAGCCCGTAGAAGACCGCCGGGCCCTGCATGTTGTCCACGTGCCCGTCGATCACCGCGGTGCCCTGCTGCCCGGGGGAGGGGGCGCCGGTGTACCAGCCCGCGAGGTTCTTGAACTCCGGCGGCGGGGCGCCGACCCCGCCGTCCCCGTCCGGCCCGACCGTGGTGACCGGGGCGTCCACCATCAGCGCCGGGATCCGCACCTCGGTCGGCGCGGAGAACCCCAGCGCCTGCGGCGAGCCGCTCGGCGTGGCGGAGGGCACCGGACCGAAGCCGTCGCCGTTCGCGAACCCGCCGTTCGCGACGTCGCCCGGCCCGCCGCCGGTCGCGGTCTCCGACACGCCGGTCGGCGCCTCGCCGGAGGCCGGCTGCGGCGGTCCGGACTCCGTGCTGCCGTGCCGGATCATCGACACCGCCAGCAGCGCGGCCGTGGCGATCACCAGGGGCAGCGCGTACCGCCTGCCGGTCGACCGGCCGTCGTGTTCCGGTCCCTGACCGTCGGCCATGACCGCCACCTCCTTCGGTCCCGCACGCGTGCTCCGGCAACCCCCCCGGTGCTCCGAACGCTAGGTCCGGCGGGGTGCGGCGGCCAGGCATGACCGGCGAACGGGTGGTGCCAACCCCTCAGGAGCGCCGCCGTCGGAGTGATCATCGAAGCGACCTGCCGCACGGTGCTTGACCCCGCTGACCAGGGACTCAACCCCCGGAAGAAGATCCATTCCTGATGATTCGGCAGTCCGGCAGCGGATGCGGCGGCCGAAGGCCCGGGTGAATCTCGTCTCGGACCCGCTCCCCCCACTCGGGGCGCCCCCGCCCCAGGCGGGTCCAGCGAAAGGGATCCAGATGTTCGTGACTCGCGCACTCGCAGCCACCGCGCTCGCCGGGCTGGCCTTCGGCCTGTCCGCTCCGGTGGCCTTCGCCGACGACTACTCCCCCTCCGCCGGTGTCCAGTCCACGTCGGACTGGTCGGCCTCCGATTGCCACCACGGCCGCGGTGGCGACGGCCACCGCCGGGGCGACGACCACCGCCGGGGCGACGACCACCGCCGTGGCGACGACAACGGCCGCGGCAACATGGGCGGCCGGGACAGCGACCAGGCCTACACCACCAGCTGGGGCGACCACAACGGCCGCGGCGACGGCCGTGACGCGTCGCGCGACCACGGCCGCGACGGCCGGGACAACCGCTGCCACCCCTCGCGTGGCGCGGAGACCGGCCTCGGCGGCAGCATCACCGGCATGAACACCACGCAGACCGCGCTCGGTGGCGGCCTGCTGGCCACCGCGGTCGCCGGCGGAGCCGTCTACCTCAAGCGTCGTCGCATCGGCGCCGACGTCTGAACGGCGGCATACGACACGCGGCAGCAGTAGCAGGTGGTTGCGACGACCGCCTTCCCGCCCTCAGCGGTGGGGAGGCGGTCGTCGCCGTCGCGGGGTCCGGCGCCGGCCGGTCCGCGCGAATCGGGACGTATGGTGGGTAAGAAGACGTGCGCGACGTGTCCTCGGTGCGGTTGTGGAGCCCAGGTGACCGATCCGACCGGTTTTCTCACCACCCCCCGCCGCTCCTGCGCCCGGCGCCCGGTCGCCGAACGGGTGCGGGACTGGCAGGAGGTCTACCGGGGCCAGAGCCTGCTGCCGATCGTCGCGGACCAGGCCGGGCGGTGCATGGACTGCGGCATCCCCTTCTGCCACAGCAGCTGCCCGCTGGCCAACCTCATCCCCGAGTGGAACGCCCTGGTGCACCGGCAGGACTGGGACGCCGCCACCGAACGGCTGCACGCGACGAACAACTTCCCGGAGTTCACCGGCCGGCTGTGCCCGGCGCCGTGCGAGACCGGATGCGTGCTGGCCATCAACGCCGACCCGGTGACGATCAAGGACGTGGAGCTGGCCATCGCCGACCACGCCTGGGAGTCCGGAGCGGTGCGCCCGGTGCTGCCCGGCCACCGCACCGGCAAGTCGGTGGCGGTCGTCGGCTCCGGGCCCGCCGGGCTCGCCGCCGCCCAGCAGCTCACCCGGGCCGGCCACGACGTCGTGGTCTACGAACGCGCCGACCGGCCGGGCGGCCTGCTGCGGTACGGGATACCGCAGTTCAAGCTGGAGAAGCGCCACCTGGACCGCCGGCTGCGCCAACTGCGCGCCGAGGGAACCCGGTTCCGCACCGGCACCGCGGTCGGCACCGACCTCGACGCCGGCGAACTGCTGGCCGGCAACGACGCCGTCGTGGTGGCCGCCGGCGCCACCGCCTGGCGCGAACTGCCCGTTCCCGGAAGGAAGCTGACGGGCATTCACCAGGCGATGGAGTACCTGACGCTGGCCAACCTGGTCCAGGAGGGCGATCTCGACGCCTCACCGGTCAGCGCGGCCGGCAAGCAGGTGGTGATCGTGGGCGGCGGCGACACCGCGGCGGACTGCCTGGGCACCGTGCTGCGCCAACGGGCCGAATCCGTCGTGCAGTTGGACATCAACCCGGAACCGGGCGCTGACCGCTCCTGGGACGAGCCGTGGCCCACCCACCCCCGGGTCTACCGGATCTCGCCGGCCCACGAGGAGGGCCGCGCGCTGTCCGGGGGCGGCGCCGGTCCGGACGTGCGGGTCTTCTCCGCCTCCACGCTGAGCTTCGAGGGCGACGCGGCCGGCCGGGTCGCGGCGCTGCGGCTGGCCGACGCCGAACCGGGCACCCGCACGCCCGCCCCGGGCACCGAACGCGTCGTCCCGGCCCAACTCGTGCTGCTCGCCCTCGGCTTCCACGGCCCGCAGACCGGCACCGGGCTGTCCGACCAGCTCGGGCTGCGCCTCGGTCCGGACGGCGCCTTCGCCCGCGACGCCGGCTTCGCCGCCGACCGCCCCGGGGTCTTCGTCGCCGGCGACGCCGGCCGCGGCCAGTCGCTCATCGTCTGGGCGATCGCCGAGGGCCGGTCCGCCGCGTCCTGCGTGGACCGCTACCTGATGGGCGAGACCGGGCTGCCCGGCCCGATCGCCCCGACCGACCGGCCGCTGGCGGTGTGACCCGCCGGTTCACCCCGCCGCCCTGGCGGCCAGCACCACCGGTGCGGTGGAGAACGGCAGCAGGTCCAGCGGATCGGCCGGCCGCCGCAGCCGCACCCGGGCGGTGTCGGCGAACCGGTACGGGCGCTGGGCCAGGACGGAGGACAACTGCCGGCGCAGCCGGGACAGTTCGGCGCGGACGGTGCCGGCCCGCGAGGCGTCGCCGAACAGGTCGGCGGCCAACTGGGCGGCGGTGCTGCCCTCCGGGCGCAGCGCGAGGGCGAGCAGCAGTTCCGCGTGGCGCGGGCTGAGCGAGCGCGTCCAGGAACCGCAGGGCCCGTGCACGCTGACCGACCACGACCGCGGTGCGGACAGGTCCACCAGGATCCGGCCCACGGCGCCGGGTTCGCCGCCGCCCGGCGCCGGCCGGACCAGCCAGCCGCCCGGCAGCGGCTCCAGCACGCAGCGGCCCAGCGACGGCAGCCAGACCTCGCCCGGCACCGGCGCGTCCGGCAGCGCTATCCGCTCCACCGGCGCCGTGCCGGTGACCGCGGCCGTCCAGCCGTCCCGGTCCACCGCGTACGCCCGGCCGCCGATCCGGGCCAGGATCGGCGCCGCGACCGACCGCAGCCGGTCCACCGACTGCCAGTGCCGCAGCCGCAGTTCGCCCTCCGCGACCCGGGCGACCGCGGTGACCAGCGCGAGCGTGGTGGCCGGCGGCCGGGCGGCCGCCGGGCAGGTCACGTCGACCGCGCCGATCAGCCGCCCGTCGCGGGGGTCGTGCAGCGGGGCGGCGGCGCAGGTCAGCGGGTGAAGGGCCCGCACGAAGTGCTCGGCGGAGTGCACCTGGACCGGGCCGCGGGCGACCAGCGCGGTGCCGATCGCGTTGGTGCCGGTCACCTCCTCCGCCCAGCAGGCGCCCTCGGTCAGGGTGAGCCGGTCGGCGGCGCGGCACATCGCCCGGCTGCCGTCCCGCCACAGCACGTGGCCGTCGGCGTCGCAGACCACCAGCAGTCGCGACCCGGCGTGGCACAGCGCGGACAGCCCCTCGCGCAGGGTGTCGAGCACCTCGCCGATCCGGGTGGCCCGGCGGCGGTGCTCCAGCTCGTCCGCGTCGAGCAGCGCGGCCGGGTTGCCGCGTTCCGGATCGAGGCCGCTGCGCAGCATCCGGTGCCAGGAGGCGCCGATCACCGGGCGGGGGAGGATCCCTCGGCGGGCGGCGTCCCGGTCGCCGGCCAGGAACGCCTGGCGGCTGTGGGCGAGGGCGGCCGGATCCACTGGCGGCTTGTTCACGTGCGGTCTCTCCGGGTGGCGTGTCCCCGGGTAAGGGGCGTCTGGCCCCGTGGGGGATTGCAACGTACTGCAACTGTTGAGCGCCCGGAGCCGTTTGACGCACAGTGATCCGGGTCGGTGCCGGCCGGCCCCGGAGCGTTCCGGACCGGCCGAGCACGCCCCGGGGGTGGTGCCGAGTCGGCGCGGCACCACCCGCCGTCCGCGCGGGGAGGCGATCAGCCGGCCACCGGCCGGGCCCGCTCCACCACCGAGGCCAGATCCAGGGTGTGCGGCAGCGTGCCGAACCCGGTGCCCCAGTCGCCGCCCAGCCGGGAGGCGCAGAACGCGTCGGCGACCGCGGCCGGCGCGTGGCGCACCAGCAGCGAGCCGGACAGCACCAGCGCCATCCGCTCGACCAGCCGCCGCGCCCGGGCCTCCATGCCCTCCAGGTCGCCGAGTTCGGTCAGCAGCGCCTTGACCGCGCCGTCCAGCCGGTGGTCGGCGCCGCGGGTCGGCTCGATCTCGGTGAGGAAGGCGTCGAGCGCCTGCGGTTCGCGGCGCAGCGCCCGCAGCACGTCGAGCGCCTGGACGTTGCCGGAACCCTCCCAGATGGAGTTCAGCGGCGACTCGCGCACCAGGCGCGGCATGCCGGACTCCTCGACGTAGCCGTTGCCGCCCAGGCACTCCAGCGCCTCGACCGCGACGGCCGGGCAGCGCTTGGTGATCCAGTACTTGGCCACCGGGACCGCGATCCGCCGCAGGGCGTCGTCCTGCTCGGTGCCGCTGTCGTAGCAGGCGGCCAGCCGCAGCGCGGTGGTGGTGGCCGCCTCGGACTCCAGCGCCAGGTCGGCCAGCACGTTGCGCATCAGGGGCTTGTCGATCAGCGGGCCGCCGAACGCCTCGCGGTGGGCGGCGTGGTGGATCGCCTGGGCGACCGACTGGCGCATGATCGCCGCGGAGCCGGAGACGCAGTCCAGCCGGGTCGCGGCCACCATCTCGATGATGGTGGCGACCCCGCGGCCCTCCTCGCCCACCCGGCGGGCCCAGGTGCCGGAGAACTCCACCTCGGACGAGGCGTTGGACCGGTTGCCGAGCTTGTCCTTCAGGCGCTGGATGGCGAAGGTGTTGCGGGTGCCGTCCGGCAGCACGCGGGGCAGCAGGAAGCAGGTGAGGCCGCCGCCGGCCTGGGCCAGCACCAGGAAGCCGTCCGACATCGGCGCGGAGCAGAACCACTTGTGGCCGGTGAGCGCGTAGGCGCCCTCCTCGGCCAGCGGTTCGGCGCGCGTGGTGTTGGCCCGTACGTCGGACCCGCCCTGCTTCTCCGTCATGCCCATGCCGAACAGGGCGCCCGGCTTCCGCCCGGGCGGCAGCAGTTCCGGCTCGTAGGCCCGGGAGGACAGCCGCGGCTCCCACTCGGCGGCCAGCTTCGGGTCGGTGCGCAGCGCGGGCACCGCGGCGTGCGTCATCGACACCGGGCAGCCGTGGCCCGCGTCGGTCTGGCTCCAGGTGATGAAGCCCGCCGCGCGGCGCAGATGGCCGTCCGGCCGCGACCAGGCGTCCGTCAGGCCGGCGGAGACCGCGTGGCCGAGCAGCCGGTGCCAGCTGGGGTGGAAGTCGACCTCGTCGATGCGGTGGCCGTAGCGGTCGTGGGTGCGCAGCACGGGGGAGTGGGTGTTCGCCTCCTGCGCCCAGCGCTGCGCCTGCGCGGAGCCGGCGGCCCGGCCCAGCTCGCTCAGTTCGTCGGTGATCTCGGCAAGGTTCTCGGGCGCGGCGTGCCGCGCGACCCCCTCGGTCAGCGCCGGGTCACTCGCGTAGACGTCGTACGCGACCAGCGGTGGTACCTGGTTGGTCACCGTATGTGTAGGGACTGCCATGACAGCTACCGTAGGCACGTGCAGGCACCAGAGGGAACACCACCACCCCCCGAGGGGCGGTGGGCCAGGGCGGTCGCCCGCTTCCGCGGTCCCCACCGGCGCGGGGTGTGGTGGTCGCTGCTGAAGGACACCGTCGACACCTGCGTGGAGTACCGGGTCACCGGGCTCGCCGCGGAGGCCGCCTTCTTCGTCCTGCTCTCCCTGCCGCCGCTGCTGCTCGGCCTGGTGGGCGCGCTCGGCTACCTCGACGACGCCATCGGCGCCGACACCATCGGCCACATCCGCGGCAACATCCTCTCCGCCTCCGCGACCGTGCTGTCCGGCAAGGGCGTCAACCAACTGGTGCGCCCGCTCGTCGACTCGGTCTTCCGCAGCGGCCGGCCCGACATCATCTCGCTCGGCTTCGTGATCTCCCTGTGGTCCGGATCACGCGCGGTGAACGTCTTCGTGGACACCATCACCATCATGTACGGCCTGGACGGGCGGCGCGGCATCGTCCACACCCGCGTGCTGTCCTTCGCGCTCTACGTGGTCGCGCTGATCGTCGGCGCGGTCGTGCTGCCGCTGCTGGTGGCCGGCCCCGAGGCGGTCACCCACTGGGTCCCGCACAGCGCCGGCACCGTGCAGGTGCTGTACTGGCCGGTCGTGCTGATCTTGTCGGTCGCCTTCCTGACCACGCTCTACCACGTCTCGGTCCCGGTGCGCTCGCCCTGGTCGGAGGACGTGCCCGGCGCGCTGGTGGCGCTGGTGATGTGGGTGCTGGGCAGCTTCCTGCTGCGCCTCTACCTCACCCACGCGGTGGAGGGCCCCACGATCTACGGCTCGCTGGCCGCGCCGATCGCGGTGCTGCTGTGGATCGGGGTGTCCGCGTTCGCGGTGCTGGTCGGCGCCGCCGTCAACGCGGCCGTCGACCGGCACTGGCCGGCGGCGGCCACCGAGGCGGCCCGGGCCGAGAAGGCCCGCGCGGACGCCGAGGCGTCGAACGGCCCGGGAAAACCGGTGGACGGCCAGGAGCGGGATCGCTAGCGTCTGGCCACATCCGGCCGCCGCAGCAGCAGCGGCCGGGAGGCCGAGCCGTGCCACGGCTCCGGGAGAGTGGGGAGGTGAGGACCTGTGACGGTCACCGTGCCGGGCGCTGCCCGCTTCCGCAATCCGGTCCACTCCACCTCGCACGCCCCGAAGGGCCTCTTCGTTGATCTCCTCGAACTCTCCGCACTCCCCGCGGCCGGCTGACCCCGGCTCCGCGACCCCGGGCCTGTCCCGCTACGGCTGGGACGCCGCCCTCGACACCGCCTTCGCCCCGCACGCCGCCCAGGGACTGCTCCCCGCCCGCGTGCTGCGGGTGCACGGCACCCTGTGCGACGCCGTCACCGCCGACGGCGGCACCGTGCGCGCCGACCTCACCCCCGTCACCTCGCCCGATCCGCTGCGCTGGGTGTGCACCGGCGACTGGGTCGGGCTGGAGCGGCACGCCGACCCGGTGGTGGTCCGCGCGCTGCTGCCGCGCCGCAACGCCATCGTCCGCAACACCTCCAGCCGGCGATCCGAGGGCCAGGTGCTGGCGGCCAACGTCGACCACGTGGTCGTCACCGTCCCGCTCGCCGCCGAACTCGACCTCGGCCGGGTGGAGCGCTTCCTGGCACTGGCCTGGGAGAGCGGCGCGCTGCCGCTCGTCGCGCTCACCAAGTGCGACCTGGTGCCGGAAGACGTCCTCGGCCACCTGCTGGACGACACCCGCCGCGCCGCCCCCGGCGCCACCGTGCTGGCGGTGAGCGCGGCGACCGGGCAGGGCATGGACGCCCTGCGCGCGGTGCTGTCCGCCGGCACCTCGGTGCTGGTCGGGCAGTCCGGCGCGGGCAAGTCCACGCTGACCAACGCGCTGGTCGGACGGGAGGCCCAGGTCGTCCAGGCGATCCGGGACGCCGACGGCAAGGGCCGGCACACCACGACCACCCGCGACCTGCTGCCGCTGCCGGACGGCGGCGTCGTCATCGACACCCCGGGGGTGCGCGGCGTCGGGATGTGGGACGCCGGGGAGGGCGTCGGCCTGGTCTTCGCCGAGATCGAGGAGTTGGCCGGCGGGTGCCGCTTCCCGGACTGCGCGCACACCGTGGAGCCCGGCTGCGCGGTCGACGCCGCGGTGCGGGACGGCACGCTGCCGCAGCGCCGGCTGGACAGCTACCGCAAACTGCTGCGCGAGAACGCCTGGATCGCCGCGCGCACCGACGCCCGGCTGCGCGCGGAACAGCGCCGTGAGTGGAAGGCCCGTGCGGCCGAGGGTCGGATGGCGGCCCGGACCAAGCGCGGTGGCCGCCCGGAGCCCGGCGGGCGCGGAGGCGGGGTGCCGCCCGGCCGCCGCTGAGGAGGCGTCAGCCCGCGCTGTCGTGGCGCCGGCCGCGCGGGGTTATCGGGCTGCCCTCGTGCCAGAACGTGTAGACCACGCTGCCGGCGCCCAGCGCGACGATGACGATGCCCAGCACGATCGTGTAAACCATGGCACTCTCCAGCGAGTTGACGGGGCTTCACGCGCTCTTCACGGTCGCTATCCGCCCGTGACATTCCCGCGGGGCGGGGCTCCCACACCCCGTCACCGCGTGACGCGTGCCGCTCCGCCGCGGCCGCAGGCGCACTCAAGGCGGGCCAGGGCGTCCGATTCCCGCCAGCCGGACCCCCTGGCGGCGATGGACACTGGAAGACGTGATCGACGCAGACACCGGATACCAGGCCGTGCTGAGCAGGGACGCCCGCTTCGACGGGGTGTTCTTCACGGCCGTGCGCACCACCGGGATCTACTGCCGTCCCAGCTGCCCCGCGGTCACCCCCAAGCGGCGGAACGTCACCTTCTACCCCACCGCCGCCGCCGCGCAGGGCGCCGGCTACCGCGCGTGCCGGCGCTGCCGCCCGGACGCGGTGCCCGGCTCGCCGGAGTGGGACAGCCGCGCGGACCTGGTCGGCCGGGCGATGCGGCTGATCCGCGACGGCGTGGTGGACCGGGACGGCGTCTCCGGCCTCGCCGCCCGGCTCGGCTACAGCGAACGCCAGGTGCACCGGCAGTTGACCGCCGAGGTCGGCGCCGGACCGGTCGCGCTGGCCAGGGCCCAGCGCGCCCAGACCGCCCGGGTGCTGCTGCAGACCACGCCGCTGCCGGTCACCGAGATCGCGTTCGCCGCCGGCTGGGCCAGCGTCCGGCAGTTCAACGACTCGATCCGGGAGATCTACGACCGCACCCCCACCCAACTGCGCGCCGCCGCCCCCGGCCGCGCCCCGCGGCCCCGCCCCGGCGGCGACGCCCGGCGCACCGTGGTGCCGCTGCGGCTGGCGCACCGCGGCCCCTACCAGGCGGCGCCGGTGCTCGACCTGCTCGCCGGGCAGGCGCTGCCGGGCGTCGAGGAGGTCACCGGCCGGCCCGGCGCCCGCACCTACCGGCGCACGCTGCGGCTGCCGCACGGCGCCGGGATCCTGGAGGTGGACGAGCCGGGCTCGCGCGCCCGGCAGGGCCGCTGGCTGGAGTGCCGGCTGCGGCTGGCCGAACTGCGCGACCTGACCACCGCGGTGCAGCGGGTGCGGCACCTGTTCGACCTGGACGCCGACCCCGACGCGGTGCGGGTCGCGTTCGGCGGCGATCCGCTGCTCGGCCCGCTGGTCGCCCGGCACCCCGGACTGCGCTCGCCCGGCGCCGCCGATCCGCACGAACTCGCGCTGCGCGCCCTCCTCACCACTCCGGGCGCCGCCGACGCCCTGGCCGCCGGGTACGGCGACCCGCTGCCCGGCGGCCCGGACGGCGGACTGCACCGGGTCTTCCCGGCCGCCGCGACGCTCGCCGGCGCCGACCCCGGGCCGGCCCTGCCGCACGCCGCACGGGCACTGGCCGGCGCGCTGGCGGACGGCTCGCTGCGGCTGGACGCGGGCGCCGACCGCGAGGAGGCCACCGCCGCGCTGCGGGCGCTGCCCGGGGTGGACGAGCGGACGGCCGGCTACGTGCGGATGCGCGCGCTGGGCGACCCGGACGTCTTCCTGCCCAGCCGCACCGTCGGCCACCGGGCGGCGGAGCACTGGCGGCCGTGGCGCTCCTACGCCGTCCAGCACCTGTGGCAGGCCGGACTCTGAACGGAGAGCGACGCGTCACAGCCGCCGGGACTTCTCTCGGCGCCGCGGCGGCCTCACAGTGTTGCGCATGACCCACCCCGAAATCGGCTTCCTGCCCGGTCTCGTCCTGTCCCGCATCCTCTACGAGGAGGAGGTCCGGCCGGTCCTGGACGACGTCTACCCCGGCCTGCGGCACGCCGCCGCCTGCGTGGGGCCGGGCTCGGAGGTGCTCGGGTTCGACACCGCGGACTCCGTGGCGCACGGCTGGGGGCCGCGCCTGGAGCTGTTCCTGACGCCGGATGACGCGGCCGCCCACGGACCGCGGCTCGCCGCCTTCCTCGCCGAGCGCCTGCCGGCCGACATCCGCGGCTGGCCGGTGCGCACCGCGTCCGGACCGCGGGTCACCGTGACCGACGCCGGCTCCTGGCTCGCCGAGGCGCTGGGCTGCGACCCGGTGGCCGCCGAGCCGACCGTGCACGACTGGCTGGCGATGCCGCAGCAGCGGCTGGCCGAGGTGACCGGCGGCGTGGTCTTCCACGACGCCCCGGGCGCGCTGAGCACCGCGCGGCGCCGGCTGACCTGGTACCCGGAGCAGGTCTGGCGCTACCTGCTCGCCTGCCAGTGGCAGCGGATCGCCCGCGAGGAGGTCTTCCCCGGCCGGTGCGCCGAGGTCGGCGACGACCTCGGCGCCGCGATCGCCGCCGGCCGGCTGGCGCGCGACCTGATGCGGCTGTGCCTGCTGCTGTCGCGCCGCTACGCGCCCTACGGCAAGTGGCTCGGCTCCGCCTTCGGCCGGCTGCCGGTCGCCGCCCGGCTCGCCCCGTCGCTGCGCGGCGCGCTGGCCGCCCAGGACCCGGCGGCCCGGGAGCGGCACCTGTGCGACGCGTACGAGACCGTCGCCATGCTGCAGAACTCCACCGGGCTGACCGAACCGCTCGATCCGGCCCGGCGTACCAGCGCGCGAAGACCCTTCGTGGTGCTGCGCGCCGGCCGCTTCGCCGCGGCCCTCGCCCGCACCCTCACCGACCCGGTGCTGTGCGAGGCCCCGCCGACCGGCGGCGTCGACCAGTGGGCCGACGGCACCGACTTCCTGCTGCTGCCCGAACCGGCCAGGGCCGCGACCGCCCACCTGCTGCCCCGGCACGACCCGCGGACCGCCCCGTGGGCGTGACGGCGGGCCGACCGCCGCGTCGGGCGGCGCCGTTGAAAGCTCGGCGGGCCGCCTCGCCCGCGGCCTACCTCTCCTGAAGGACGGACAGCGTGTTGCCCGCGGGGTCGGTGAACCACGCGATGTAGGGGCCGCCGCCGCGGAAGACGCCCCGCTCGTCGGTCTCCAGGCCGGGGTAGCTCTCGAACGTCACGCCGCGCGCGGCCAGTTCGGCGACCGCGGCGTCGATGTCGTCCACCGGGAAGTTGAGGATGGTGAAGGACGCCGGCGTGTGGTCGCGCTTGGGGTAGGCCAGGATCGTGCTGCCGCCCGCGATGTGCAGGACCAGCAGGCCGTTCTCCTCGGTCACCCGGACCCCGAGCGTCTCGCCGTAGAACCGCTTCGCCGCCTCGATGTCGTTGACGGAGAACCCGCTGAACGCCTTCGTCTCGCCGAACATGGCCGCATCCTCTCTCTCGTCTTTCGTCTCTCGTCTCGGCTGTCTGCCGGATCCGGGGTCCGCGCCCGCCCGCCGGACCGCCCGTCACGCGCGGTCGTCACGCGGTCACCGCCGCGCCGAGCCAGGCGCCGGCCACCACCAGGCAGCTCAGCAGCTCGGCCAGCACCGACAGGCCGACCCCGCGCATCGCGACCCGGGTCGCCGTCCAGGCGGCGCGGTGGCCGCCGAGCCGGGACCGCAGGTGCGCGTAGAGCGCTCCGACGAAGCCCACGACGCCGCCGACCACCGGCACCAGGAAGAACCCGAGGATCGCGCACACGCCGCTGCTGAACAGGGTCTGCCGGGAGATCCCGGCGTGCCGCAGCCGACGGCCCGGCGCCAGCCACTTGAGCACCTGGCCGACCAGCAGCGCCGCGGCGGAGCCGAACAGCACGTACCAGGCGGCCGCGGTGTGCACCGCGGACGACCACCACAGCACCGCCGCCCAGCAGACCAGCGGCCCCGGCACCCCCGGCGTCAGCACCCCGAGCAGGCCGGCGAGCATCGCCAGACCGACCAGGCACAGCTGCGCGGACCCCATGTCTCCAGCCTGACGGAAACCGCCGCCCGCCGCCGTCCCGGCCCCGTCGCCCCGTTCTCCGGGCGGGCCCCAGCGTGGAGAATGGGGCCCATGAGTCCCTTGGGCGATCGGCCGGCGGAGGACGAGTGGTGGCGGCAGTTGTACGGGGATCCGCCGCCCGACCCGGATCAGGCACCGCCCGATTCGCTCGACGAGCACTTCGCCACCGCGCTGACCGCGACCTCGCCACCGCGGCCGCCCGCCGAACCGGTGCGTGAGCCGGCACGGGAGCGGGCCGAGCAACCGGCGCCGGAGCCGCCGCGCGAACCGCCGGCCGAACGGGCCGAGCCGCGGCGGCAGCCGCTTCCGCCCGCGCTCTCCCTCGACAAGCCGCCGCCCGCCCGGGCGCCGTCGAATCCCGCGCCCGTCCCGGCACTTCCGCCGGGCTGGGCACCGAGCGAGCGGACCCCCGCGCCGCCGCCGGCCGCCGCGCCGCGCGGCCGGGCGGAGTTCGGCCCGCCGCCCGCCGCCTGGCCGGCCGCCGATCCCGCGCACCTGGCGGACGGCGTGCCGGACACCGTGCTGGACGGCGCGCGCTACGGGCGGCTGACGGTGCTGACCGCCGCCGTGCGCGGCGACGAGGCCCGGCACCGGGGAGCGCCGCGCGGCGAGAGCCTGTTGACCGCGCGGTTCGGCGAGGGCGAGGACGCGCTGCTGTTCGTGGCGATGGCGGGCGGCCCGCCGGGCGCGGCCGGGCAGCACGCGGTGGCCCGCGCGGCGTGCGCGGACATCGGCTCCGCGATCGGCGTCAACGCCCGGCGGCTCGCGGCCGACCTGCGCGGCGGGCGGCTCGTCGCGGTCAAGGGCGGGCTCCACCGGCTCACCGCGCGGTCCTACGGCGCGCTGTGCGCCCGGCTCGGCGTCCCACCGGAGGCGGACGCCGCCCACCGCGCCGCCGGTTCCGACGCCGCCGGCGAAGGCGACGGCACCGGTGGCCCCGGCGGCGACGGCGGGCTCCGGGGTGTTCCTGCACGGCGTGCTGTTATCCGCCGATCCCGCCTGCGACACGCGGGTGTTCTTCGGCGCGGGACCGGGCGGGCTGTTCCGGCTGCGCGGCAACGGATGGCGCGACCTGGACGGGCGGCACGGCGGGCACGGCACGTGGGTGCGGGCGTGCGAGGCGCAGCCCGGCGACGTGGCGCTGCTGTGCGGACCGGGACTGGCCGCGCCGCTGCGCGAAGTGCCGCGCGTCTCCGTCCACTTGGGGCAGCGCTGGGCCGCCCGCGACCAGGCGCCGGAGCTGCCGGTCTTCCTCGCCGACACCATGGTGCGGGTACAGGGCTACCTGGCCGACCGCTGCGCCGTCGGCGTGTGGGAGGACCCGCCGGTCGCCTGAACCGCCGGGGGCCGGGCCGGCACGCCGCCGGCCCGGCCCCCGCGCGGCCGTCAGCCGCCGGCCGTCAGCCGCAGGGTGAGGATCTGGAACGGGCGCAGCTCCACCGCGACACGGCCGTCCGCGGCCCGCGGGGCGGGGGAGAGCGGCCGCTCCAACAGGTCGGTGACCTCGGCGCGTTCGACCGGGAAACCGGCGGTGAGGGTGCCGCTCGCCCGGCCGCCGTGCGACTCGTAGAGCCGGACGACCACGTCGCCCGAGCGGTCGTCGGCGAGCTTGACCGACTCGACGGTGATCGCCGGAGCGTCGACCGCGACCACCGGGGCGGCGCCGGCCGGCCCGGCCACCCGCAGCGGCAGGTTGAGCGACAGGCCCTCGGCCACCGCGTCGCCCACCGACGCGCCGGGCAGCAGCGCGTAGGTGAAGCGGTGGGTGCCCTGGTCGGTCTCCGGGTCCGGGCTGTGCGGGGCGCGCAGCAGGGTGAGCCGCACGGTGGTCCCGGTGCCGTCGGCGTGCGGGACCCGGCCGACGTCGTGGCCGTACGTCGAGTCGTTGAGCACCGCGATCCCGTAGCCGGGCTCGGCGACGTGCACCCAGCGGTGGGCGCAGGTCTCGAACCGGGCCGCGTCCCAACTGGTGTTGGTGTGCGTCGGCCGGTGGACGTGGCCGAACTGCACCTCGGAGGCGGCGCGTTCGGCGTGCACGTCGAGCGGGAAGGCCGCTTTCAGGACCTTCTCCGACTCGTGCCAGTCCACCTCGGTGACCACGTCGATCCGGCGGCTGCCGGCCGCCAGCGTGATGTCCTGGCTGATCCGGGACCCGTCGCCGAAGGCCCGCACCACCCGCACCACCGCCCGCAGCGGGCCGGCCTCGACCAGTTCCACCGACTCGGCGGCGGTCAGGTCGGTGTGCTTGCGGCGGTAGTGGCGGTCGATGTCCCAGGCGTCCCACTGGTTGGGGTGGTCCGGGTGCAGCTGCAGCAGGTTGCCGCACGCGCCGGGGGCCAGCGCCTCGCGGCCGGCCGCCTTGTCGTGCACGGACGACAGCAGGCCGTCCGCGTCCACCACCACGCGCAGCTCGGCGTTCTCCAGGACGATCCCGGTGCCCTCGGCCGCCGCCGTGACCGCGACGCCCCGCGGCGCCGGACCCGGGCGGGCCGCGCCGAGCGCCGGGACCTCGGCCCAGCCGGTGCCGCCGTCCGGCAGCGTGACCGGCTCGGAGCGCGGGTAGGGGGCGGCGTTGAGCACCGCGGGACCCGCTTCGTCGGCGGTGCCGGCCAGGGCGGCGAGGGCGTCGGAGACGAGGCCCTCCAGTTCGGCGCGCACCCCCTCGTAGGTGTCGCGGGCCTCCCGGTGCACCCAGGCGATGGACGAGCCGGGCAGGATGTCGTGGAACTGGTGCAGCAGCACCGTCTTCCAGATCCGGTCCAGGTCGTCGTACGGGTAGGCGTAGCCGGCCGCGCCGGACAGCGCCGCCGCGGTGGCCCACAACTCGGCCTCGCGCAGCAGGTGTTCGCTGCGCCGGTTGCCCTGCTTGGTCTTCGCCTGGGTGGTGTACGTGGCGCGGTGCAGCTCCAGGTACATCTCGCCGGACCACACCGGCGCCCGCTGCCCGTACTCGGCCTCGGCGGCGGCGAAGAACGCCGACGGCTTCTCGATCTCCACCCGCGGCGAGCCCTCCAGGGAGCGCAGCCGGCGGGCCTTCTCCAGCATCTCGCGGGTCGGACCGCCGCCGCCGTCGCCGTAGCCGAACGGCACCAGCGACTGGGTGGCCAGCCCCTTGTCCGCGAAGTTGCGTACCGCGTGGGCCAGTTCGGAGGCGCGGAACTCGCTGTTGTAGGTGTCGACCGGCGGGAAGTGGGTGAAGACCCGGGTGCCGTCGATGCCCTCCCACCAGAAGGAGTGGTGCGGCATCTTGTTGGACTGGTTCCACGACATCTTCTGGGTCAGGAACCAGCGCACCCCGGCCAGCTTGGCCAGTTGCGGGAAGGCCGCGGTGTAGCCGAAGGAGTCCGGCAGCCAGATCTCCTCGGTCTCCACGCCGAACTCCTCGCGGAAGAAGCGCTTGCCGTGGGTGATCTGCCGGGCCAGCGCCTCACCGCCGGGCATGTTGGCGTCCGACTCCACCCACATCGAGCCGACCGGCGCCCAGTTGCCGTCCCGCACCGCCTTCTTGATCCGCTCCCAGATGTGCGGCTGGTGCTCCTTGACCCAGGCGTACTGCTGCGCCTGCGAGCAGGCGAACACCAGCTCCGGGTACTCCTCGGCCAGCGCGGTGACGTTGGCGAAGGTGCGCGACGCCTTGCGCACCGTCTCGCGCAGCGGCCACAGCCAGGCGGAGTCGATGTGCGCGTGGCCGGCCGCGGACAGCCGGTGGGCGCTGGCGTGGGCCGGCCGGGAGAGCACCTCGGCCAGCTCGGCGCGCGCCTCGGCCGCGGTGCCGGGCACGTCGTGCAGGTCGAGGGCGTCCAGCGCGAACTCCAGGGCGCGCAGGATCTCGTGCCGGCGCGGCTCGTGGACGGGCAGCTCGTGCATCAGCTCGGACAGGACATCGATGTCGAACAGGAGGTGCCAGACGTTCTCGTCCAGCACCGCGAGGGTCGCCGAGCCGAAGCGGTAGAGCGGCCGGTCGCCGGCGGTCAGCACGTCGCCGAGCCGGGTGGGCGCGAAGCCGTGCAGCACGGTGGGGTTGGCGGCCGCCTCGACCAGCAGCCGCACCGGTTCGCCGCCGGCGACCGGGGAGCCGACCGGCACCTGGCGGTTGCGCGGATGGACGCCCTTGATCGGCACGCCGTCCGTGTCGTACACCAGGCCCTCCGCCTGGAAGCCCGGTTGGGCGCCGGAGAAGCCGAGGTCGATCAGCGCCTCGACCCGGCGGCCGGCCCACTCGGCGGGCACCTCGCCCTCCAGCCGGAACCAGCTGGTCGCCCAGGCGGCTCCCCAGGCGGTGCCCGGCTCGAACGGCTCGTAGGCCGCCTTCAACGCCTCCTGGACCGGTACCGGTTCCCCGCGCACATGCCAGGCCCGTACCGACATGGGAGCCCGCGCGGTGTAGAGCGCTGGCCGGATGAACTGGCTGAGGGCGCGCTCCAGGCGGCCTTCGACCAGTGCGCGGTCGTCGTGCATCGGGATCCTCGCTTCGGCTGCGGAGTTGCGTTCACCCCCACCTTTCCCTGATCGCCGGTGAAGTGCACCCCCTTGGACAGGACATCATGACGTGGGTACCGGAGTCATCCGCTCCACCCGATTTCCAGGGAGTCGTGGAGTGGACCGTTGGGTGGGGGGAATGCATTCGGCGACGCCTATTCGCAAGGGGGATCAGGTGACGGGGGCCGAAGCTGATGAGATGGACAGACGGCCGCAGGGCCGTACCGTGCGAGAGGCCGCGCGTACACCGGCGGCCGGGGAATTACGACACCACCTGTGCCACGCCGACCTCCGGGCGGTCGCCGAGGCCCGTGAACTGCTGCGCGAGCACCTCGCGCGCTGGGGAATGGCGCGACTGAGCGACACCGCCGAACTGCTGATGAGCGAACTGGTCACCAACGCGCTGGTGCACACCGAGCACGGCGCGGTGCTCACCGCCCGGCTCACCCCGCACCCGGCGCGGCGGCTGCGGGTGGAGGTCCACGACTTCGCCCCGCACCATCCCAGGGCCCGGGTCGCCGACGACCAGGCGTGCAACGGCCGCGGCCTGCTGATCGTCCGGGCGCTCGCCGACGCCTGGGGCGTCTCCACCCAGCCGGCCGGCAAGACCGTCTGGTTCGAGCTGTCCCAGGGCCGGGGCTGAAACGCCGACGAGCCCCGCTCCCCGGCCGGGGAACAGGGCTCGTCGCAGGAGCCGGCTCAGCCGAACTGCCGCTCCAGGTCCTTCAGCTTGGCCTCCAGCGAGTCCAGCCGGGGCAGCGTCTGCGTGTCGTCCTCGGCGGTCAGGTCGACGATCGGCTGACGGCCCTCGTTGCGGATCGACTGCAGCGCCGGCCGCTGGCGCAGCGGCAGCTCCGGCCGCTCGTCCGCGGCAGGAACGGGTTCCGCCAGCTCGCCGGAGCCGGCGTTCGCCGTGCCGGCCGGCAGCTCCACCTGGCGTCCGCCGCCGCGCGGCCGGGACCAGCCGCGGTGCTGGCGGCTTATCGCCTTCAGGCGGGCCCGCTCCAGCCGGTCGTGGTCGCGGCGGCGCAGCCGGTTGGCCTCCCGCTCGCGCTGGTCGTCGCGCACCTCCTCGACGGCCTCGTCCAGCGTGCGCACGTTCTCCAGCAGCATGAGCGACCAGGCGCTGTAGGTCTCCCGCGGGGCGCGTATCCAGCGCACCATGCGGATCTGCGGCAGCGGGCGGGGCACCAGGCCCTGCTCGCGCAGCGCGGCCCGGCGGGTCTGCTTGAGCGCGCGGTCGAAGAGCACCGCGGCCGACAGCGACATGCCCGCGAAGAACTCGGGCGCCCCCGCGTGGCCCAGGCCGCGCGGCGCGTGCACCCAGTTGAACCAGGCGGACGCCGCCGCGAAGGTCCACACCAGCATGCGCGAGCCGAGCGCCGCGTCACCGTGGCTGGCCTCGCGCACCGCGAGCACCGAGCAGAACATCGCCGCGCCGTCCAGGCCGAACGGGACCAGGTACTCCCAGCCGCCCGACAGGTCCAGGTTCTCCCGGCCGAAGCCGACCAGGCCGTGGAAGGACAGCGCCGCGGCGACCGCGGCGCAGCAGAAGAGCAGTACGTAGGACGCGCTGCCGTACAGCGCCTCCTTCTGCCGCCGGCGCTCCTCGGAACGCTCCCACGAGTCCATGGAGGCGTCCGCCGCGGCCTTCGCCCTGCGGCCGCGCATCATCATCACCAACGCCATGGCCGCCACCGCGAGGCCGACAACGCCCGACAGCGTCCAATCCAGCGATATATCCGAAAGTCTCATCCAGTGGGTCCCTTAGCTATCGCTTGTCTTCGCGCTGCGCGCCATCCTGACGAATGCCCCCCGGCCCCGTAGGGGTTTCGGGGCAAGACCATGCCAACGAGCGCGCATCGACGGCCGTCGCTGGTAAGGAGCGTGCAGAAATATCGAACTCCCTTGTTAAACCAGGAGAGTTGATCCAATCCGCGGCACCCTATCAGGTGATGTGAAACCCTTCCTGGGGTGGTGTTGTTGTCACGAGTGTGTCGAGGTGATCACCACATCTGCACGTGATCTACATATATCCGGCGTCTGGCACCACTAGGACTTGTGGGGTGGCGCGAGCACACGGGGTTGAGTGGTGAAATAGGGGGCATCCACCCGAACGGGTAAGGCGGACCGGCGATCGTGACGGTCGGCGCGGCCGGGAACGAGGGAGACGTCGGTGGAGCAGCTTCGCGAACGCGCGGCGGTCCGGGAGCCCTGGCCGGCCGGCGGCCTGCCGCCGCGCCGCCACTCGCTGCGCGACCAGGTGCTGTGCGCGCTGCGCAGCGCCCTGGTGACCGGGGAGATGCGGCCCGGCGTGGTCTACTCCGCCCCGGCGCTCGCCGCCCGCTTCGACGTCTCGGCCACCCCGGTGCGCGAGGCGATGCAGCAGCTCGTCCGGGAGGGCGCCGTCGAGGTCGTGCACAACCGCGGCTTCCGGGTCGCCTCCCGCACCGTGCGCGACCTGGCGGAGCTGGCCGAGGTGCGCGCGCTGCTGGAGGTCCCGGTGGTGCTCCGGCTGGTGCACACCGTCGCGCCCGAGTGCTGGCAGACGCTGCGCCCGCTGGCCGAGGCCACCGTCGCCGCGGCCGGCGAGGGCGACCGGGCCGCCTACGCCGAGGCGGACCGCGCCTTCCACGGCGCGCTGCTCGCGCTCAGCGGCAACGCCCAACTGGTCGCGGTCGCCGACGAGTTGCACCGGCGTGCCCAGTGGCACGGCAGCTGCGGTCCCGGGCCGCACCCGGCGTGCCTGCTGGCGGACGCCACCGAGCACACCGTGCTGCTCGACGCGATGGCCCGCGGCGACCTGGCCACCGCCGAGTCCCTGGCACGCGCGCACTTCTCCGGCGTGCCCGGGGCCTGAGTCAGGCGGCGCCGTCCTCACCGATCAGGTCGGCCAGCCAGACCGGCAGCCCGCCCAGCAGCCGGAACAGCCGGGTCGCCTCGGCGCGCAGCCGGCTCGCCTCCGGCTCCGGTTCGACCTCGGCCAGCGAGACCAGCGCCGGCGGGGTGCCGATCAGGTAGCCCAACTCCTCGCGGATGCGCAGCGACTCGGTGAACCCGTGCCGCGCGTCGGCGAGTTCGCCCTCCCGCAGCGCCAGCCCGGCCAGGTGCCGCCAGGTGAACGAGCACAGCAGCCGGTCGCCGTAGGCCGTGGCGCAGGCGTGCGCCCGCCGGTACGCCAGCCGGGCGCCGGCCGGGTCGCCGGCCAGGTTCTCGATGAGCAGGCCGCGCCGGAAGTCCAGCAGCGCCCGGTCCCGCCCGCCCGGCGGCAGCAGGGCGGCGGTCCGGCCCAGCGCGGAACGCGCCTCGTCGGCCCGGTCGTGGATCCGCAACAGCGTGGAGGCGTAGGCGAGATGGCCGCGTTCGCAGGCCGCCCGGCCGCGTTCGCCGTCGGTGCCGGCCAGCGCCTCCGCGGTGCGCAGCGCGTCCTCGGCCTCCGCCCAGCCCTCCGCGGTGAACACGCACCGCTCGATCAGCAGCGCGGCCCGGCGCAGCGCGACGTCCGGGTCGGTCGCGCCCTCCGGCGCCAGCAGCGCCGCGGCCTCCGTCCAGCAGCCGCGCGAACGCAGCCGCCACACCGCGGGCGGATCCTCGTACGCCCCCGACCCTCCGCGGTCGGTCTGACCCGTGTGCGCCGTGAAGGCGTCCCCCACAGTCCCCTCCCCGTCCCGGCCGGAAGCGTATGCGGCAGTTCAGCACGCCGGACGGTGCGCAGCCAAGGGGTACGCGGCAAGTAGGTGAACGGATTCACAAATGGCCAGACCGGGGCGCTCTTGACATCTCGCCACCCGCCGCCTCCGCACGGCCCGTTGGGCGGGACGGCGGTCCGGCGGCGGTCACCGCATGCGCAGCGCGAGGAGGAAGTCCATCTTGTCCTCCAGCCGCGACAGGTCCCGGCCGGTCATCTGCTCGATGCGGCCCACCCGGTAGCGCAGCGTGTTGACGTGCAGGTGCAGCCGCGCGGCGCACCGCGTCCACGACCCGTCGCACTCCAGGAACGCCTCCAGGGTGGGGACCAGCTCCGCCCGGTGCCGCCGGTCGTAGTCGCGCAGCGGGTCGAGCAGCCGCGCGGTGAACGCCCGGCGCACGTCGTCCGGCACGAACGGCAGCAGCAGCACGTGCGACGCCAGCTCCTCGTGGCCGGCCGCGCACACCCGCCCCGGCCTGGCGGCGGCGACCCGGCGGGCGTGCCGCGCCTCCTCCAGCGCGCCGCGCAGCCCCTCCGCGGTGCGCACCGCCGCGCTCACCCCGATCGTCAGCCGGCCGGTGTCCGCCAGCCCCCGGGCCAGCGGCGCCCCGACCGCCCGCAGCAGCGTCCCGGCCGACAGCCCGGCGCCCTGCTCGGCCAGCGGCAGCAGCGCCACCGCCTCCTCGCCCTCGTAGGCCACCGCCGCCCGGCCGTCGCCGCCCGGCCTGTCCGGCCCGCCGGGCGCCGCCAGCAGCACCTCCTCCAGCAGCGGCTGCGCCACCGGCCCGCCGGCCGCCTCGCCCGACGACCCCTCCAGCCGGGCCACCACCACCTGCCAGGACGCCGTCTCGGCCACGCCGGGCAGCATCACCGGCACCGCCAGCCGCAGCCGGGCGGCCACCTCGGCGGGCGCCGCACCGCCCACCACCCGCTCCAGCACCTCGTGCGCCAGGCGGCGGCGCACCGCACCGGCGGCCTCCTGCCGCTCGCGTTCCGCCGCGATCAACCGGGTCACCCCGCCGAGCAGTTCGAGCCGCTCGGCCGGCCAGTCCGAGGCGTCCGCCTCCACCGCCAGCAGCCAGTCCGACAGCAGCCGCGCCGACAGCGGGCCGGCCGCCTCCTGGCCCCGACCGCCCGGCGGCTCGTCGGGCGGCACCGGGAAGAGCGCGAAGACCCGGCCGTCGCGCACCGCGCGGTGCGGCACCGGCCGGCCGGTGCGGCGCGCGGCCAGCTCCTCCCCGGCAAGCGCGGCGCGCGGTCCGTCCGGCAGCCCGGCGGGGTCGCCGGCGATCCGCCGCCCGGTGCACGACAGCACCCAGCCGCGCAGGTCCAGGTCGGTGGCGAGCAGATCGAGCACCGCGTCCGGCCCGCCGCCGCCCGGCCCGGGCGCCATCAGCCGCCGGTGCCGGTCCACCACCGCCGCCAGGTCGCCCGCCCGGCCGCTGGAGACCCGGCGCACCACGTGCTCGGTGATGGCCGCGAACGCCACCCGTTCGTCCACCGCGAACAGCGGCAGCCGGTGCCGGGCGCAGGCCTCCACCAGATCCCGCGGCACGCCGCCCACCTCGGCCTCGCCGGCCGCCAGCGCCGCGACCCCGGCGGCCGCGATCCGCCGGACGAACGGCTCGGAGTCCTCCGGGCCGCGCCGCCAGGCCAGACCGGTCAGCACCAGCTCGCCGCCGGACAGGTACCGGCTCGGATCGCGCAGGTCGGTGGTCATCACCCCGTGGACCGTCCGGTCCAACTCCTGGTCGCCACCGAGCAACCGCAGGCCCAGGGCCTCGGTGTCCAGCAGGGCACGCAGCCGCATCGTCACGCCTTCCGGAACTCGTGTCTCGGAGGAATCTACAAGGTCCACGATCGTCGCGGGCGGTGGCTTCATGCGATCGGTGACTGCACCCAACGGGTGGAAACCCGGTGTACTGGAGCCACACGGCGTGTAGGGACATCACAGCCGTGCCCGCCGCCGCCTCCCGGTGCGCCGAGCGCCGTGTCACCAGAGCACCGACGGCCGAGAAGAGACGCCATGGACTTCCTGCGCCCAGCGAGCTGGAGCGAGGCGCTCGCCGCGAAGGCCGAGCACCCCGGCGCCGTGCCCATCGCGGGCGGCACCGACGTCATGGTCGAGATCAACTTCGACCACCGCCGGCCCGACGTGCTGCTCGACCTCACCCGGATCCCCGAGCTGTACGAGTGGCAGACCGACGCGGGCACCGTCCGGCTGGGCGCCTCGGTGCCCTACAGCCGCATCATGGAGCACCTGCGCACCGAGCTGCCCGGCCTCGCGCAGGCCGCCCACACGGTCGCCTCGCCGCAGATCCGCAACCGCGGCGGCGTCGGCGGCAACCTCGGCACCGCCTCCCCGGCCGGCGACGCGCACCCCGCGCTGCTGGCGAGCGGCGGCCAGGTCGAGGCGGCCTCGGTGCGCGGCACCCGGCTGATCCCGATCGACGAGTTCTACCTGGGCGTCAAGCGCAACGCGCTCGCCCCCGACGAGCTGATCCGGGCGGTCCGGCTGCCGGTCGCCGACGGACCGCAGGCGTTCTCCAAGGTCGGCACCCGCAACGCCATGGTCATCGCGGTCTGCGCCTTCGGCATCGCGCTGCACCCGGCCACCAGGACCGTGCGCACCGGGATCGGCTCGGCCGCGCCCACCCCGGTGCGGGCCGCGACCGCCGAGGAGTTCCTGGCCGCGGCGCTGGCCGAGGAGGGCCTGTGGGACAGCGCGGCGCCCGTGCCGCCCTCGGTGGCCGCCGAGTTCGCCTCGCTGGTCTCCGCCGCCGCCAACCCGATCGACGACGTGCGCGGCTCGGCCGCCTACCGCCGCCGCGCGCTGGGCGTGATGGCCCGCAGGGCGCTGGGCTGGATCTGGGACGAGTACCGCGCCGACGACAGGAGTGAGCGATGCGCGTGACCTTCACCGTCAACGGCCGCCGCCAGGAGGCGGACGACGTGTGGGAGGGCGAGAGCCTGCTGTACGTCCTGCGCGAGCGGCTCGGCCTGCCCGGCTCCAAGAACGCCTGCGAGCAGGGCGAGTGCGGCTCCTGCACGGTGCGGCTGGACGGCGTGCCGGTCTGCTCCTGCCTGGTCGCCGCCGGCCAGGCGCAGGACCGCGAGGTGGTCACCGTCGAGGGCCTGGCCGACCCGGAGACCGGGCTGTCCGCCGTCCAGCAGGCGTACCTGGACGCCGGGGCCGTCCAGTGCGGCTTCTGCACGCCGGGACTGCTGGTCGCCACCGACGAACTGCTGGAGCGCAACCCGCAGCCCACCGACGCCGACATCCGCGAGGCGCTGTCGGGCAACCTGTGCCGCTGCACCGGCTACGAGAAGATCCTCGACGCGGTCCGGCTCGCCGCCGCCCGCACCACCGAAGGGGCGTCCTGAGCATGGGAGCCACCCCGCCGCCCGGCCGGCTCACCCAGTCCGGGCTCACCCAGTCCGGCCTCAGCGAGGCCGGCATCGGCGCCTCCACGCCGCGCCCGGACGGCACCTTGAAGGTCACCGGCGAGTTCGGCTACGCCTCCGACATGTGGCACGAGGACATGCTGTGGGGCCACACGCTGCGCAGCCCGCACGCCCACGCCCGCATCCGCTCGGTCGACGTCGGGCGGGCGCTCGCCCAGCCCGGGGTGTACGCGGTCCTCACCCACGACGACCTGCCGACCGAGCACACCCGCTACGGCCTGGAGTTCACCGACACCCCGGTGCTGGCCGACGGCGTGGTGCGCTACCACGGCGAACCGGTCGCACTGGTCGCCGCCGACCACCCGGAGACCGCCCGCCGGGCCGCCGCGAAGATCGTGGTGGACTACGAGCCGCTGCCCGTGGTGCACGACGAGGCCACCGCGCTCGCCCCGGACGCCCCGGTGCTGCACCCGGGCCGCGACGACCACCACGCCGCACACGTCGCGCACCCCAACATCGTGCACCGCCAGCCGATCGTGCGCGGCGACGCGGACGCCGCCGCCCGCCGGGCCGACGTCGTGGTCACCGGCCACTACGAGGTCGGCATGCAGGACCAGGCGTTCCTCGGCCCGGAGTCCGGGCTCGCGGTGCCGGCCGAGGACGGCGGCGTCGACCTGTACATCGCCACCCAGTGGCTCCACGCCGACCTGCGCCAGATGGCCCCGGTCCTCGGCCTGCCGGAGTCCAAGGTCCGCATGACGCTCTCCGGCGTCGGCGGCGCCTTCGGCGGCCGCGAGGACCTGTCGATGCAGATCCACGCCTGCCTGCTGGCGATGCGCACCGGCAAGCCGGTCAAGATGGTCTACAACCGCTTCGAGTCCTTCTTCGGCCACGTGCACCGCCACCCGGCCAGGCTGTGGTTCGAGCACGGCGCCACCCGGGACGGCAAGCTGACCCACATGCGCTGCCGCATCGTGCTCGACGGCGGCGCCTACGCCTCCTCCTCGCCGGCCGTGGTCGGCAACGCCGCCTCGCTGTCGGCCGGCCCGTACGTCATCGACGACGTGGACATCGAGGCGCTGGCGCTCTACACCAACAACCCGCCGTGCGGCGCGATGCGCGGCTTCGGCGCGGTCCAGGCGTGCTTCGCCTACGAGGCGCAGATGGACCGGCTCGCCGCCGAACTCGGCATGCACCCGGTGGAGTTCCGCCGGATCAACGCCATGTCGCAGGGCACCGTGATGCCCACCGGCCAGCCGGTCGACTCCCCGGCGCCGGTCGCCGAACTGCTGCGCCGGGTCAAGGCGATGCCGATGCCCCCGGAGCGGCAGTGGGAGGTGGCCGGCGCGGCGGCGGACGTGCGGGCGCTGCCCGGCGGGCTGTCCAACACCACGCACGGCGAGGGCGTGGTGCGCGGCGTGGGCTACGCGGTCGGCATCAAGAACGTCGGGTTCTCCGAGGGCTTCGACGACTACTCCACGGCCCGGGTGCGGCTGGAGGTGGTGGCCGGCGAGCCGGTAGCCGTCGTGCACACCGCGGCCGCCGAGGTGGGCCAGGGCGGCGTCACCGTGCAGGCCCAGATCGCCCGCACCGAGCTGGGCGTCTCCCAGGTGACCATCCAGCCGGCCGACACCAGGGTCGGCTCGGCCGGCTCGACCTCGGCGTCCCGCCAGACGTACATGACCGGCGGCGCGGTCCGCAACACCTGCCAGGCGGTGCGCGAGAAGGTCTTCGAGCTGGGCCGGCGGCGCTTCGGCACCCACCACCCGGCGTGGGCCGGCGCCGAACTCCTGCTGGAGGGCGGCAAGGTGGTCACCGACGCCGGCGAGGTGCTGGCCGATCTCGCGGACGTGCTCGGCACCGACGCGGTCGACCTGGAGCTGGAGTTCCGCCACCGGCCCACCAAGGCGTTCGACCGCGCCACCGGGCAGGGCTTCGGCCACGTGCAGTACTCGTTCGCGGCGCACCGCGCGGTGGTCGAGGTGGACACCGAACTCGGCCTGGTCAAGGTGGTGGAGCTGGCCTGCGCGCAGGACGTCGGCAAGGCGCTCAACCCGCTGTCGGTGCTCGGCCAGATCCAGGGCGGCACCACCCAGGGCCTGGGCCTCGCCGTCATGGAGGAGATCCTCGTCGGCCCGGACTCCAAGGTCCGCAACCCCTCGTTCACCGACTACCTCATCCCGACCATCCTCGACACCCCGGCCATCCCGGTCGACGTGCTCGAACTCGCCGACGACCACGCGCCGTACGGGCTGCGCGGCGTCGGCGAGGCGCCCACCCTGTCCTCCACCCCGGCCGTGGTGGCCGCCATCCGGGCGGCCACCGGGCGGGACCTGCGGCGCGTTCCGGTGCGCCCGGAGCACATCACCGGCACCTGACCGGGGTCCGTCACCGTCTACTTCGCCCCCAGCCCGTCCGGGGCTGGTCCGGGGCCCGTCAAGGGGTGCGTGATGCTGGACATCGCCGGAGAGCTGAGGCAGTGGGCCGAGCAGGGCCGGGCGTTCGCGGTCGCGACGGTGGTCGCGGTGAGCGGCAGCGCGCCGCGCGGCCCCGGCGCCGCGCTCGCGGTCGACGCGGACGGCACGGTCGTCGGCAGCGTGTCGGGCGGCTGCGTCGAGGGCGCGGTCTACGAGTTGTGCGCCGAGGTGCTGCGTACCGGCGAGCCGGTGACCGAGCGTTTCGGCTACGCGGACGACGACGCGTTCGCCGTCGGCCTGACCTGCGGCGGGGTGCTGGACATCTTCGTCCAGCGGGTGGAGCCGGCGCTGCCGCTCGCGCTGGACGGCGGCTCGCTGGCGCTGGCGCGGGTGGTGGCGGGGCCGGCCGGGATGCCGGGCCGGGCGATGGTCGTCCGGCTGGACGGCGGCTGGCAGGGCGGCTTCGGCGACCCGGCGCTGGACGCCGCCGCGCGGGCCGAGGCGGCGGCGATGCTGGCGGCCGGCCGCACCGGCACGGTGGTGGTCGGGGCGGACGGCGGGCTGTGCGGCGAACCGGTGACGCTGCTGGTCGAGTCGGATCTGCCGGCGCCGCGGATGCTGGTGTTCGGCGCGATCGACTTCGCCGCCGCGCTGGTGCGCGTCGGGGCGTTCCTCGGCTACCGGGTGACGGTATGCGACGCCCGGCCGGTCTTCGCCACCCCGGCCCGGTTCCCGGCGGCCGACGAGGTGGTGGTGGACTGGCCGCACCGCTACCTCGACAGCCAGACGCTGGACGACCGCGCGGTGGTCTGCGTACTGACCCACGACGCCCGGTTCGACGTACCGCTGCTGGTGCGGGCGCTGCGGCTGCCGGTGGGGTACGTGGGCGCGATGGGGTCGCGCCGCACCCACCTGGAACGGCTGGAGCGGCTGCGCGAAGCGGGCCTGACCGAGCGGGAGCTGGCCCGGCTGCACTCGCCGATCGGGCTCGACCTGGGAGCCCGCACCCCGGAGGAGACCGCGCTGTCCATCGCCGCCGACATCACCGCGCACCGCTACGGTGGTTCGGGGCTCCCGCTGGCCGGCGCGCACCGGCCGATCCACCACGACGCGGTCGCGGCGCCGGTTGTCGTACCGGACCGCCGCGTCATCGTGGACATCGGCGGCGGGAGACTCCAAGGTCTGGCGTAGACGACTATCTGGGGGGACCCATGGGACTTCGACGGTTCGTACGGCGGCTCGGCGGTGACCGGGAGACGGGGCGGCCCGCCCCGCTCCAGTCGCCCAACGTCCCGGCGCCGAACGGGGCGCACCCCGATCCGTACGACCTGGACGCCGCCGACGGCGAACCGGCCGACTACGACGACGGGGTGAGCGAGGCCGACGGCGCCGAGGACGAGGCGCCAGGACCGAACAGCGACGCCGGCTGACGAAGGGTGGTCGCGGGCGGATCTTCTGGTCCACGATGGTGGTAGGACACCACCAGGTGTCGCGACGGCAGGGAGGTCCCGGTGACCGGGCTGGTGATGGACACGAGTGAGAGGTCCTACGAGAGCGGCACCGGGCACACGCCGCTGCTCGGGGACACCATCGGCCGCAACCTGGCGCGGGCCGTCGCCGCGTATCCGGACCGCGAGGCGCTGGTGGACGTGCCCAGCGGGCGGCGCTGGACCTACCGGGAGTTCGGCCGCGCGGTGGACGAGGTGGCCCGCGCGCTGGTGGCCCGGCGGATCGGCAAGGGCGACCGGGTCGGGATCTGGGCGGTGAACTGCCCGGAGTGGGTGCTCGTCCAGTACGCCACCGCCCGGATCGGCGCGATCCTGGTCAACATCAACCCCGCCTACCGCACCCACGAGCTGGCCTACGTGCTGCGGCAGGCCGGGATCGAGCTGCTGGTCGCCTCGACCACCTACAAGAGCAGCGACTACCGGGCGATGGCCGCCGAGGTGCGGCCGGAATGCCCGGGGCTGCGGGAGGTCGTGCACATCGGCGACCCGTCGTGGGAGGAGTTCGTGGCCGGCGCCGCGGGCGTGCCCGAGGACCGGCCGGATGCCGACGAGGCCGCCCTGAGCTGCGACGACCCGGTCAACATCCAGTACACCTCGGGCACCACCGGCTTCCCCAAGGGCGCCACGCTCTCCCACCACAACATCCTCAACAACGGCTATTTCGTGGGCGAGTTGGTCTCCTACACCGAGCAGGACCGGGTCTGCCTGCCGGTGCCGTTCTACCACTGCTTCGGCATGGTGATGGGCAACCTGGGGGTCACCAGCCACGGCGCGTGCATCGTCATCCCGGCGCCGGTCTTCGACCCGGAGGCCACCTTGCGCGCGGTCGTCCAGGAGCGCTGCACCTCGCTGTACGGGGTGCCCACCATGTTCATCGCCGAGCTGAACCGGCCGGACTTCGCCTCCTACGACCTGAGCAGCCTGCGCACCGGGATCATGGCCGGCTCGCCCTGCCCGGTGGAGGTGATGAAGCGGGTCATCGCCGAGATGCACATGTCCGAGGTGGCCATCTGCTACGGGATGACCGAGACCTCGCCGGTCTCCACCCAGACCCGGCGCGACGACGACCTGGAGCGGCGCACCGAGACGGTCGGCCGGGTGCTGCCGCACGTCGAGGTCAAGGTGATCGACCCGGCCACCGGCGTGACCGTGCCGCGCGGCGAGTCGGGCGAACTGTGCACCCGGGGCTACTCGGTGATGCTCGGCTACTGGGACGAGCCGGAGCGCACCGCCGAGGCGATCGACGCGGGCCGCTGGATGCACACCGGCGACCTGGCGACCATGCGCCCGGACGGCTACCTGGCGATCGTCGGCCGGATCAAGGACATGATCATCCGGGGCGGCGAGAACGTCTACCCGCGGGAGATCGAGGAGTTCCTCTACACCCATCCCAAGGTGGCCGACGTACAGGTGGTCGGCATCCCGGACGAGCACTACGGCGAGGAGGTCGTCGCCTGCGTCATCCCGCGCGACCCGGCCGACCCGCCCACCCTCGACGAGGTCTCCGCCTTCTGCGCCGGCCGGCTCGCGCACTACAAGGTGCCGCGCCACCTGCGGATCGTGCCGGCCTTCCCGATGACGGTCAGCGGCAAGGTGCGCAAGGTCGAGCTGCGCGAGGCGGCGGCCCGCGACGTCAACTCCCCTGCGGCGCCAGGGACTCGATGAGCCGTGCGAGGTCGGCCAGGTCCGCCTCGAACTCCGCCTCCCAGTCCACCGGCCGGTCCAGCCAGCGGGCCAGCAGGGCGTGCGCGGGCAGCTCGCCCTCGGCCGACCGCCCGCGCCGGCCGCGCGGATCGAGTTCGCCGGGGCCGAAGCGCCCGCCGGCCATCGAGGCCGCGTACCCCAGCAGGAAGGTGCTGACCAGCCGCTCCACCCTGGGCACCTGCGGCGCGGGCACCCCCGCCTCCAGCAGCGCCGCGTAGAGGCCGTCCACCGCGCGCACCGCCTCCGGGGTGACCGAGGGCCGGCTGAACAGCAGCGCCGCCGACCACGGGTGGCGGCGCGTCATCCGCCAGCCGGCGCGGGCGAATCCGGCGAGCCGGTCGCGCCAGCCGGCCGCCCGCGGCGCGTCGTCGGCCGGCACCAGGCCGGACAGCAGCCGTCCCACCATCCCGTCGAGCAGCGCCGCCTTGCTGCCGACGTGCGGATACAGCGCCATCGGGGTCACGCCGACCCGTTCGGCCACCGCGCGCATCGACACCGCCTCCAGGCCGCGTTCGTCGGCGATGGCCACCGCCGCGTCCAGGATCTCTTCTCGTCGTCCGCTCATATCTGTACACTGTAGATTCTATACAGCGTAGATCATTTAGGGAGGGGACATGCTGCAGGTCAACGGCCTGGTCAAGCGATACGGCGCCGCCACCGCGCTCGACGGCTTCGATCTCACGGTGCGGCCGGGCGAGATCGCCGGGCTGATCGGGCACAACGGGGCGGGCAAGACCACGTTCGTCGAGGTGGTCTGCGGACTGGTGCGCCCCGACGCGGGCCGGGTGCGGGTCGCCGGCCACGACGCGCTGCGCGCACCGCGGGCCGCCCGCCGGCTGCTCGGCGTCGCACCGCAGGAGACCGCGCTGTACGGCAACGCCACCGTGCGGGAGAACCTCCGGCTGTTCGGCGCGCTCGCCGGACTGCGCCGGGCGGAGCTGACCCGCGCGGTGGCGGAGGTGGCCGAACGACTGCTGCTGACCGACGTGCTGGAGCGGCGCGTCGGCCTGCTGTCGGGCGGGCAGCGCCGGCGCACCCAGGCCGGCACCGCGCTGGTCGGCGGGCCCGCGCTGCTGCTGCTCGACGAGCCCACCGCCGGCGCCGACCCGCAGACCCGCCAGGCGCTGCTCGCCGCGGTGCGCGACCGGGCCGCGGCCGGCGCCGCGGTCGTCTACACCACCCACTACCTGCCCGAACTCGACGACCTGGACGCCACGTTGGCGGTCGCGCGCGGCGGTCGGATCATCGCCCGCGGCACCCGGCGGACCCTGCTGGCCGGCCTGCCGGGGGAGTTGCGGATGTCGCCCGGCCGGCCCGGCGACCTGGACGCGCTGCCGCCCGACGTGGGCCGGCGCGCCCGCAGCGTCGGCGGCGAATTGCGGATCGCCGGCCTCGACGCGCCCGCCGACCTCGCCGCGGTGCTCGCCGCCGGATACGCGCCCGCCTCGGTGGACGTGCGGCGGCCCGATCTGGACGACCTGTACCGGGCGTTGGGGGGTGCCGGCCGTGCCGCTGCCTGAGTCCGCCGCGCGGGTGGCCGCGCTGGTGCGCCACAACACCGTGCTGCTGCTGCGCGAACCCGGCCCGCTGGCCAGCCGGATGATCCTGCCGCTGGCCTTCGTCTCGCTGCTGCGGCCGCTGTACGAGGCGGCCCAGGGCCGGCCCGCCGGGACCGCGCAGGCCGTCACCGGCACGCTGGTCACCTTCTCGCTGCTGGCGCTGGGCATCGTGGGCGGCGCGGTGCTCGGCGAACGCGTCTGGCACACCTGGGAGCGGCTGCGGACCACCGCTGCCCACCCGGTGGAACTGCTGCTCGGCAAGGCGGTCCCGGTGATGGCGACGATGCTGGCCCAGCAGTGCGTGGTGGTGCTCTTCGGCGCCGCGGTGTTCGGCATGCGGCTCGCGCACCCGCTGCTGCTCGCCGCGGTGCTCTTCTCCTGGACCGCGACGCTGCTGGCGCTCGGCACGATGACCGGCGTACTGGTGCGCAGCCAGGGCGAGTTGTCGGCCGCGTACGACATCGGCGGCATGCTGCTCAGCAGCCTGGGCGGCGCTCTGGTCCCGCTGGCGGCGCTGCCGCTGTGGGTACGGCACGCCGCCCCCGCCTCGCCCGGCTACTGGGCGGTCGGCGCGCTGCACGCCGCGCTGGCCGGCGACGGCGGCCGGACCGTGCGGTGCTGCGCGGTGCTCGGCTGCTGGGCGGTGGCGGCGGGCGGCGCGGCGGCGGTCCGGATCAGCCGGGGCTGGGGGCGGTCGGCGAAGCTGTGAACCGCCGCGCGGCGTACCCGGCGGCGGCCTGCGCGCCCGCTCCGGCGGCCAGCGCGGCGGCGAACGCGGCGGCTGTGCCCAGCCCCGGCAGCAGGGCAGCCAGCGTGGCGAAGACGGCCACGAAGCACCACTCGGCCCGCACCACGCTGCGCAGGAACGCGGTCGCCGCCGCGGCGCCGCCGGCCCGCCGGGTGTGCGCGACCTGGACGACCACCAGCACCGGGAACGGCGCGAACGGGCCGACCGCCGCCGGTCCCAGCCGCCAGGTCAGCGCGCACACCGCCAGCACCCAGCCGGTCACCAGCACCATCCGCACCCCCGGCGCGGCCCCGCCGCCGGTCCGGTCCGCCGCAACGGCCGCACCGGGCCAGCCGGCCGCCACCCGGGCCAGCACCAGCAGGTCGGCCGGCAGCACCAGCGCGGTCGGCGGGCGCAGCAGTTCGAGCGCCGAGGCGGTGACCGCGAACGCGGCCAGCGCCGCGGCCAGTGTGGCCCGCGGCCCGTGCCGGCGGGCCGCGGCGGCGTAGACCCGGCACAGCAGGCACACCGGGCCCACCCCGGCCAGGGTGGCCGCCGCGGTCCGCCCGGCCAGCGCCGCGCCGCCGTGCAGCGCGGTGAACAGCACCACCGGCCCCGAGGTGAGCGGCAGCCCGGCCAACAGCCCGCCGAGCGCCGGTCCGTGGCGGCGTTGCACGAAGGAGACGAGCAGCAGCAGGAGCGGGGGCAGCGCGCATTGCGCGAGCAGGACGGGCATGCCCCGACCCTGCCGCGGTACGCGGTGCGATGGGCGCGGACTTCGCGGCCGTCCGGGCGCCGGGACCGTGGCATTCTCAGTCATATGAATGATGAGCCGAGAAAAACGCGGAACACCGCCGAGCCGGAGCGGTTGGACCGGCTCGACCGGGAGATCCTGGCCGTGCTGCTCGACGACGGCCGCGCGACCTACCTGGACGTCGCCCGCCGGGTGCGGCTGTCCGCCAACGCGGTCGCCGACCGGGTGCGCCGGATGCGCGCGCACGGGGTGATCCGCGGCTACCGCGCCGAACTCGACCCGGCCGCCCTCGGCCGGACCCTGGTCGCGCTGACCGACGTGCGGCTGCGGGACGGCACGGACGGCCGGACCTTCGAGTCCGGACTCGCCACCCTGCCCGCGGTGCGCTGGGCGGCCCACACCACCGGCGAGTACGACTACCAGCTGCGGCTCGCCTGCACCGGCACCGCCGAACTGGAGGAGGTCGTCGAGACGTTGAAGCGCGACCACGGCGTGCGGGAACTGCGCAGCCGGCTGGTGCTGCGCGAGGTTCCCTTCGATCCGGCCCGCGGCCTTCAGCCCGGCCGCGGCACCAGGTAGCCGCGCAGCACCCGCTTGCACTCCTCGATCAGTTCCGGATCGCCGTCCGGCCGGGTGCGGAAGGCGAGTTGCAGCACCGCGTCCGCGCAGCCCACCGCCACCCGCAGCGCCAGCGGCGAGGCCAGCTGACGGCCGCACTGCGCGGGCAGGCCCTCCGCCAGCGCCCGCAGCCGGGCCGCGACGGCCTCGTTGTTGTCCAGCACCGCGTCCAGGACGTGCCGCTCCGCGTCGGTGCGGCCGCCGCCCACCGGGCCGAAGTCCAGTGCGCAAAAGCCCGGGACGTCGCGCTTCATCGCCACGAACTCGTCCACCGCCAGGTCGACCAGCGTGCCGACGTCGGCCGGCGGCGCGGTGCCCAGGCGTGCGGACAGCCGGCCGAGGTAGTCCTCCAGGTTGCGTTCGGCCAGCGCCGCGACCAGGCCGTGCTTGCCGGGGAAGAACTGGTAGAGCGTGCCGATCGGCACCCCGGCGCGGCGGGCCACCTCGCGGGTGGTCAGCCCGTCGTAGCCGGACTCCCGCAGCAGTTCGGCGCTGGCGTCCAGAATCCGTTCGAAGCGCTCCAGGCTGCGGCGCTGCACCGGCCGGCGCCGGTAGGGCCCCGGCGCGTCCGCGGCGCCGTCCCCCCGCGTGGTCCTCGCGTTCATACCGGCCACTCTGCCCGATCGGCCCGGTCCCCGCGCCGACCCGCGCCGACCCGGGGGTGGTGGCGTACGGTCCCGGGGACGAGGATGTGATCGCCGAACCGGTACCACGAGGAGGGCACATGGCGCACAGCGCGGCGACCGAGGAGTTCAGGGCGGCCCGGGACTTCCTGCTGGAGCACCGGGAGGACCACCGGGCCGCGTGCGAGGGATTCCGCTGGCCGCGTCCCGAGCACTTCAACTGGGCCCTCGACTGGTTCGACCGGATCGCCGACCGCCCGGAAGGCGCCGGCCGCACGGCGCTGTGGATCGTCGAGGAGGACGGCACCGAGTCCCGGCAGACCTTCGCGCAACTGCGGGACCGCTCCGACCAGGTGGCCAACTGGCTGCGCGGGCAGGGCGTGCGGGCCGGCGACCGGATCGTGGTGATGCTCGGCAACCAGGCGGAGCTGTGGGAGACCGCGCTCGCCGCCATGAAGCTGCGCGCGGTCGTCATCCCGGCCACCCCGCTGCTCGGTCCGGCCGACCTCACCGACCGGATCGTGCGCGGCGCGGCCCGGCACGTCGTCGTCCGGTCCGCCGACACCGCCAAGTTCGACGAGGTGCCCGGGGACTACACCCGGATCGCGGTCGGCGGGGCGCCGGCCGGCTGGCTCGCCTACGAGGACGCGGCGGACGCCGCGACCGGCTTCGCGCCCGACGGGCCGACCCGCGCCGACGAGACCCTGATGCTCTACTTCACCTCGGGCACCACCGCGCTGCCCAAGCTCGTCGAGCACTCGCACATCTCCTACCCCGTCGGCCACCTGACCACGATGTACTGGATCGGGCTGCGCCCGGGCGACGTGCACCTGAACATCTCCTCGCCCGGCTGGGCCAAGCACGCCTGGTCCAGCCTGTTCGCGCCGTGGAACGCCGAGGCCACCGTCTTCGTGCACAACTACACCCGCTTCGACGCCGGCCGGCTGATGTCGGAGATGGACCGGGCCGGGGTCACCAGCTTCTGCGCGCCGCCGACGGTGTGGCGGATGCTGATCCAGGCCGACCTGACCGCGCTGCGCAGCCGGCCGCGCGAGGTGGTGGCGGCCGGCGAGCCGCTCAACCCGGAGGTCATCGAACACGTCCGCCGCGCCTGGGGCGTGACGGTCCGCGACGGCTTCGGCCAGACCGAGACCACCGTGCAGGTCGGCAACACGCCCGGCCAGCCGCTCAAGCCCGGCTCCATGGGCCGCCCGGTGCCCGGCTACCGGGTGGTCCTGCTCGACCCGGTCACCGGCGAGCCGGCGCAGGAGGGCGAGATCAGCCTCGACCTGACCGCCGAGCGCCCGGTCGGCCTGATGACCGGCTACGCGGGCGACGCGGAGCGCACCGGCGCCGCCACCGCCGGCGGGTACTACCGCACCGGCGACATCGGCGCGCGCGACGCCGAGGGGTACATCACCTACGTCGGCCGCGCCGACGACGTGTTCAAGGCGTCCGACTACAAGATCTCCCCGTTCGAGCTGGAGAGCGCCCTGCTGGAGCACGAGGCGGTCGCCGAGGCCGCGGTGGTGCCCTCGCCCGACCCGGTGCGGCTCGCGGTGCCGAAGGCGTACGTCGTGCTGGCCGGCGGCTGGGAGGCCGACGAGGCGACCGCGAAGGCGATCTTCGCGCACTCCCGGGCGGTGCTGGCGCCCTACAAGCGCGTGCGGGTGCTGGAGTTCGCCGAACTGCCCAAGACGGTGTCCGGCAAGATCCGCCGGGTGGACCTGCGCGCCCGGGCGGCCCGCGGCGACGGCGCGGAGTTCCGCGAGCAGGACCTGCGCTGAGCCCGCTGCCTCAGCCGCCGCCCGAGGTGCCGGGACCGGGGTGCGGCGCGGTGCGGATCAGCGTGTGCGCCGCGTCGTTGGCCGGCAGCGGCGTGCCGGTGAGGTCCATCACGAACAGCGGCACGCTCAACTGGTCGGCGTGGTCGCGGGCGTCCGCGGCGTACCCGGCCAGCGAGAAGTAGGCGCCGGCCACGTCGTCGTGCAGGCAGGCGAGCCACAGCGTCTCCACCTCCCGCACGCCGGTCGCCCGGGTCGAGGGGTCGACCCGGGCCAGCAGGCCGCCGGCCCGCAGGTCGGCGCCGGTGGTGAACCGGTCGCGGGTCGGCCCCACGTCGGCGAACCCCAGCCACTGCAGGTACCGCGCGGCGGCGCTCACCGCGTCCTGCCCGGTGCGGATGGTCAGCGGCTCGAACGCCGGGCGGCGCACCGGCCGCGGCGCGCTGGCGGTCGGCCGCGGCGCCTTGCCGGCCGGCGCCGGCGCCGGGTCCACCGGCAGCCGGATCACCACCCCGCAGTCGCAGCCCAGCTCCGGATGCGGCCAGTCGTCGGTGCGCCCGCAGGACGAACAGCGCACCCGCACCCAGGAGTTGCGCCAGGTGCGCTGGCTCACCTGGGTCGGCACGCCGCCGCGCAGCACCGGCACGGTCAGCGGTCGGCCGCACGCGCACGGAAAGGTCGCGGGGGTGAACGCGTGCTCGCGGCGGCACGCCGGGCAGCGGACGGGCACGCTGTCAGCCATGGCGCAACTCCAGGCGGGATCCGGTGCGGTGGGTGGTTCGCGCACCCCATGCTGCCACCTGGAGTGACGCCCGCGCGACGAACATCCGGCCGAACGGTCGGATTCGTGTTCGGATCGGGGCTCCGGTCCGTCCGCCCGCGCGCCGTCCGGACCACTCCCGGGTACGCGTCGGTGGGCATGATCGGTACGCACGGACGGGCCCGCGACGGGTGCTCCGGCCGGCGCTGCGACCATGGGGGGAGCCGAGCCGACAGCCAGCGGGAGAACCACATGCGACTGAGGGTGGAGTTCACTACGGAGCCGTTCGACCTGGACGAGGCGCCCCGGCACGCGGTGGTGGCCCGCGAGGTGATCCGCGCGGCGGACCTCGACAGCGTGGACGTCGGCCCGTTCGGCAACACGGTGGAAGGCGCCGTGCGGCCGGTGCTGACCGCCGTCGGCGACCTGTTGGAACAGGTGCTGGAGGCCGGCGCCACCCGGGTCTCCCTGCAGCTCAACGTGGTGCGGGAGACCCGCGGGACCGGGGAGGGGCAGGCGTGAGCGAGCGGACCGCGCACCCGTTCGTCGAGGCGGTGCGGCCGCTGGCCGACGCGCTCGGCGGGGTCCTCCTGCCGCCGGACGAGGCGCGCGGCGACGACGTGGTGCTGCGCTGGGAGGGCGAGCCGGTGGTGGCGGTCCGGCTGCCGCACATCGCCGACTCGCTCGACCACATCCTGGCCGACCTCCAGCGCCGGTACGGCAGGCCGCTGGCCGAACTGGACCGCCGGGAGAAGCAGACCGTGGTGCGCATCCTGGAGGAGCGCGGCGCCTTCTCGGTGCGGCACGGCGTCGAGACCGTCGCCTCCGCGCTCGGCGTCAGCCGCTTCACCGTCTACAACTACCTCAACCGGGAGAACGCCGCGAAGGACGCCCCGTAGCGGCGGACGGGCCGCCCGGCCGGGCAAGATTCAACAAAGTGTTGACGCGACCCGGCGGCGGCCTCTAGCTTTCCGGCAAGCCCGGTCCAGTGCGAGCCAGTCCCGGAGGCCAGATGCCCGCTCCACCCGCCACGGGGCTCGACCGCCTCAACGCCGCCGACGACCGGCGGGCGGCCGAGTCGCTCGGCGCGGTGTGCGCCGCGCGGTCCTGGACCCGGGCGATGCTCGACGGCCGCCCCTACGCCGACGTCGAGGCCCTGCTGGCCGCGAGCGACCGGGCGACCCGGGCGCTGGACGGCGACGGCCTCGCGGAGGCGATGGCCGGGCACCCGCCGATCGGCCGCCCCGCGCCGGGCGAGGCCGCCTCGGCCCGCGAGCAGCGCGGCATGACCGACGCCCCAGCCGCCCTGAGGGCCGAGATGCTGGAGCTCAACCTCGCCTACCAGGAGCGGTTCGGCCACGTCTTCCTGATCTGCGCCACCGGGCTGACCGGCGAGCGGATGCGCGACGAGGCCGCCGCCCGGCTCGGCAACACACCCGAGCGGGAACGGGAGATCGTCCGCGTCGAACTGGGCAGGATCAACCGCGTCAGACTGACCCGGCTCGCCGAAGGAGACGCATCGTGAAACCCACCACGGTGTCCACCCACATCCTGGACACCTCCGTCGGCCGGCCCGCCTCGGGCGTGCGGGTGCGACTGGCGGTGCGGACCGGTCGCGACGCGCTGTGGACCCCGCACGCCAGCGGCACCACCGACGCCGACGGCCGGTGCGCCGACCTGCCCGCGCTGCCGGACGGCGTCGCCCACGCCGGCCTGCGCTTCGAGGTGGAGCCCTACCTGGCCGGGGAGATGCCCGCGTTCTTCCCGGAAGTGGCCGTCACCTTCGCCGTCGAACCGGGCGAGCACTACCACGTGCCGCTGCTGCTCAACCCGTTCGGCTACTCCGTATACCGAGGGAGCTAGCACCGACATGACCACCGTTCTCGGCCAGAACCAGTACGGCAAGGCGGAGACCCGCGTCGTGCGGATCACCCGCGACGGGGCCGTCCACCACGTCAAGGACCTCAACGTCTCGGTCGCGCTGTCCGGCGAGATGGACGAGGTGCACCTGTCCGGCAGCAACGCCACCGTGCTGACCACCGACGCCACCAAGAACACCGTGTTCGCCTTCGCCAAGGAGCACGGCATCGAGTCCGCCGAGCGCTTCGGCATCCACCTCGCCCGGCACTTCGTCGCCTCGCAGCCCTCGATCCGCTCGGCCCGGGTGCGGATCGAGGAGTTCGGCTGGCAGCGCGTCGCACCGGGCCCGGACGCCGAGGCCGGCCACTCCTTCGTCCGCGAGGCGCAGGAGGTGCGCACCGCCGAGGTGAGCCACGACGGCGAGCGCTGGCAGGTGGTCTCCGGCCTGAAGGACCTGGTGGTGATGAACTCCACCGACTCGGAGTTCTGGGGCTTCGTCAAGGACCGCTACACCACGCTGCCCGAGACCGCGGACCGCGTGCTGGCCACCGAGGTCGACGCCCGCTGGCGGTACGGCTGGAGCGGCGGGCGGCCGGACGAGCCGGACTGGGACGACGTCTGGCGGCGGGCCCGCCGCCACCTGCTCGAAGCCTTCGCCGGCACCTACTCCTACTCCCTGCAGCAGACCCTCTACGCGATGGGCAGCCGGGTCGTCGAGCAGGTCCCGGAGGTGGACGAGGTGCGGCTGTCGCTCCCGAACAAGCACCACTTCCTGGTCGACCTGGCCCCCTTCGGCCTGGAGAACGACAACGAGGTCTACTTCGCGGCGGACCGCCCCTACGGGCTGATCGAGGGCACCGTCCTGCGCGAGGGCGCCACCGCCCGCATCCCCACCACGGACTGAAGGCAGCCGGCCATGACCGAACGCGTCGTCATCGAGAACTGCCACGTCGCCACCGTGGACGCGCACGACACGGAGTTCGCCGCCGGGCACGTCGTGGTGGCCGGCAACCGCATCGAGTCGGTGGGCGCCGGACCCGCGCCGGACGGACTCGCCGGCGTCGTGCGGCGGGTGGACGCCGAGGGCCACCTGCTGACCCCGGGCCTGGTCAACACCCACCACCACTTCTACCAGTGGATCACCCGCGGACTCGCCCAGGACTGCAACCTGTTCGACTGGCTGGTCACCCTCTACCCGGTCTGGGCGCGCATCGACGAGGAGATGGTGCACGCCGCCGCCCTCGGCTCGCTCGCCACCCTCGCCGCCTCCGGGGTGACGACCGCGGTCGACCACCACTACGTCTTCCCGCGCGGCGCCGGCGACCTGTTCGGCGCCGAGATCCGGGCCGCCGCCGAGACCGGGCTGCGCTTCGCGCCGGCCCGCGGTTCGATGGACCGCGGCGCCTCGGCCGGCGGGCTGCCGCCCGACTTCGCGGTCGAGACCACCCGCGGCGCGCTGGACGCCACCGCCGAGGCGATCGACCGCTGGCACGACCCGTCCTTCGACTCCATGCTGCGGGTCGCCGTCGCGCCCTGCTCGCCGTTCTCGGTCTCCACCGACCTGCTGCGCGAGGCGGCGCTGCTCGCCCGCGACAAGGACGTACGGCTGCACACCCACGGCAGCGAGACGGTGGAGGAGGAGAAGTTCTGCCAGGAGAGGTTCGGCCGGTCGCCGACCGACTACCTGGAGTCCACCGGATGGCTCGGCGAGGACGTGTGGATGGCGCACTGCGTCCACATGAACGACTCCGACATCGCCAAGTTCGCCGAGACCGGCACCGGGGTCGCGCACTGCCCGTCCTCCAACGCCCGGCTGGCCGCCGGGATCGCCCGGGTCCCCGACATGATCGCCTCCGGGGTGCCGGTCGGGCTCGGCGTGGACGGCACCGCATCCAACGAGTCCGGCGAGTTGGGCACCGAGTTGCGCAACGCGCTGCTCGTCAACCGGCTCGGCGTCCACCGCGAGCGGGCCCTGACGGTGCGCGCGGCGCTGCGGCTGGGCACCATGGGCGGCGCCCGGGTGATCGGCCGGGACCGCGAGATCGGCTCGGTGGAGCCCGGCAAGCTCGCCGACCTCGCGCTGTGGCGGGTCGACGGCTTCCGGCACGCCTCGATCGCCGACCCGGTGGCCGCCCTCGTGCTGGGCGCCGCCGCGCCGCTGACCCTGCTGCTCGTCGACGGCCGGCCGGTGGTGCGCGACGGCCACCTGGTGCGGGTCGACGAGGACGAGGTCGCCCGCCGCACCCGGACCCAGGCGCGGCGGCTCGCCCGCCTCGCCGGACTGGTCGGCTGACCGGCGCCGCGGCTCAGTCGAGCAGGCGGTAGGCCGGCAGGGTCAGGAACTCCACGTAGGACTGGTCCAGCGAGACCTTCAGCAGCAGGTCGTGCGCCCGCTGCCAGGCGCCCGCCTCGAACGCCGCGTCGCCGATCTCGGCCCGGACCGCGGCCAGTTCGGCGGCGGCGATCTCGCGGACCAGCGGCGCGGTGGCCTTCTCGCCGTTCTCGAACACCACGCCGGCGTTGATCCACTGCCAGATCTGCGAACGGGAGATCTCCGCGGTGGCCGCGTCCTCCATCAGGTTGAAGATGGCGACCGCGCCCATGCCGCGCAGCCACGCCTCGATGTACCGGATGCCGACCTGGACGGCGTTGCGCAGCCCGGCGGAGGTCGGCTCGGCCTCCAGCGAGTCGACGGCGAGCAGTTCGGCGGCGGACACCCGCACGTCCTCGCGCAGCCGGTGCTTCTGGTGCGGCCGGTCGCCGAGCACCGCGTCGAACGACGCGCGCGCCACCGGCACCAGGTCGGGGTGGGCCACCCACGACCCGTCGAACCCGTCGGACGCCTCCCGGTCCTTGTCGGCCTTCACCTTCTCCAGCGCGACCTTGTTGACCTCCGGGTCGCGCCGCGAGGGGATGAACGCGGCCATGCCGCCGATGGCGTGGGCGCCGCGCCGGTGGCAGGTGCGCACCAGCAGTTCGGTGTAGGCGCGCATGAACGGCGCCGTCATGGTCACCGCGTTGCGGTCCGGCAGCACGTACTTCGGGCCGCCGTCCCGGAAGTTCTTCACGATGGAGAACAGGTAGTCCCAGCGGCCGGCGTTCAACCCGGAGGCGTGGTCGCGCAGTTCGTAGAGGATCTCGTCCATCTCGAAGGCCGCGGTGATCGTCTCGATCAGCACGGTCGCCCGGACGCTGCCCTGCGAGACGCCGAGCCGGTCCTGCGCGAAGACGAACACCTCGTTCCACAGCCGGGCTTCGAGGTGCGACTCGGTCTTGGGCAGGTAGAAGTACGGCCCCTTGCCCGCCGCCAGCAGGCGGCGCGCGTTGTGGAAGAAGTACAGCCCGAAGTCGACCAGCGCGCCGGAGACCGGTTCGCCGTCGACCGTCAGGTGCCGCTCGTCGAGGTGCCAGCCGCGCGGCCGCATGACGACGGTCGCCAACTCCGCGTCCGGGCGCAGCGCGTAGGACTTGCCCTCCGGGGTCTCGAAGTCGATCCCGCGCTCGTAGGCGTCGATCAGGTTGACCTGGCCGAGGACCACGTTCTCCCAGGTGGGCGCCGAGGCGTCCTCGAAGTCGGCGAGCCAGATCCGGGCGCCGGAGTTGAGGGCGTTGACCGTCATCTTCCGGTCGGTGGGGCCGGTGATCTCCACCCGGCGGTCCTCCAGCGCGGGCGGGCACGGCGCGACCCGCCAGTCGCCGGCCCGGATCCCGGCCGTCTCGGGCAGGAAGTCCAGCGTGCCGGTGCGGGCGATCTCCTCGCGCCGCCGGGCCCGGCGGGCCAGCAACTCCGCGCGGCGCGGCTGGAAGCGCCGGTGCAGCGCGCCGAGGAACTCCAGCGCCTCGCCGGTCAGCACCTCCTCGGACCGCGGAAGGAATCCGGCGCCGGTGACGACGGCCCGGGGTGAGGACGTGCTTGCGGACATGACGCTCACTCCTTCACGCGGGCCGGGCCCGCCAGGCTGATTCTGCTGGACGGATCATAGTTTCTGCATGGTGGAAGATCAACGGTTTGTTGCATCCGGGGCCGGGCCCGGCGGCCGGTCGTCGGCGAGCAGGCGCAGGTCCTCGGGGGTGTCGATGTCGTCGGGCGCGGCGACGTCCCCGCACTCGACGAGGGTGATGCTGCCCCGGTGCGCCGCGAGGTACGCCCGGGCGCCGCGGTCCCCGGCCGCCGATTCGGCCGCCCCGGCCCAGTGCGCCGCGCCCAGCAGCACCGGATGGCCGCGCCGTCCGTGGTAGGCGGCCGCCGCGAGCGCGTCGGGACCGGTGGCGTGCGCCGCCACCCGGCGCACCGCCCGCGGCCCGACGCCCGGCTGGTCCACCAGCGCGACCAGCGCGGCCCGCGCCCCGGCGCCGTCCAGCGAGGCGAGACCGGCCCGCAGCGAGGAGCCCATGCCGGAGGCCCAGTCCGGGTTGTCCACCAGCACGCACCACGCCAGGCCGCCGGCCCGCTCCCGCACGGCGCCGGACGCCGCGCCGAGCACCACGTGCACCGGGCCGCAGCCGCCGTCGCGCAGCACGCGGGCCGCGTGCTCCACCAACAGGCCGCCGCGGTACGGCAGCAGCGCCTTGGGCCGGCCGCCGAGCCGCCGCCCGGCGCCGGCCGCGAGCACGATCCCGGCGACCGGTCCGGCCGGTGTGCCGGGGCTGTCCGAGCGCGTCATGGCTGCTGCCTCCTGGAGCCGCGGCCCGGCCGAGTGCCCGGCGGCGAGAATCCGGTGGAATCCGACAAAAGGGAGAGGAGGAAATGTTTTGGGGTGATTTTTTAACGCTTCGTGTGGCGCGGTGTGCGGACAGTGTCCTTAAATGGTGCGGCTCTCAGTTGCACCCGAAAGGGAGTGTATGAGTGTCGAACAACCGGATCGGGCAGAGCACGGCGACTCATTCCGCCGATTCCGTCGATTCCGTGGGGTCCGCCGGGCCCTTCCCCTCCACCCCTGACGCCGGCTCCCCGGTCGCCCGCGACGATCCGCGGCTGGCGGGGCTGCGGGTGGCGGTCGGCCGGCTCGGCCGCGAACTGGCGGCCTACCGGGTGGTGTTGCCGGACCGCCAGGTCGCCGAGGAGGAACTGGCGGCGCTGGACGCCGCCGCTGCCGCCGGCGCCCTGTCCGTCCCGCGGCTGCGCGAGTCCCTGCTCGTGGTGGCCGGCGCGCTCGGCTCGGTCAGCGCGCTGTCGGCGCCGCTGGCCCAGTTCCACCACGCCATAGACATGTTCGGCGCCGGCTGAGCCGGGCTACTGCGCCAGCGCGGCCGACAGCCTGCGCGCGACCTCCCGCAGCACCGGGACGATCCGCTCCTGCGCGGCCGCGGTGACCCGGCCGGCCGGCCCCGAGACGGAGATCGCCGCCGCGGTGGGGGAGCCGGGCACGGTCACCGCGAGGCAGCGCACCCCGACCTCCTGCTCGCCGTCGTCCACCGCGTAGCCCCGCTCGCGGATGCGGGCCAACTCGGCGACGAAGGCGTCCGGTTCGGTGAGGGTGTGCTCGGTGGCCGCCGGCATCCCGGTGCGCGCGAGCAGCGCCCGCACCCGGTCGGCCGGCACGTCGGCCAGCAGCGCCTTGCCGACGCCCGTGGAGTGCGGCGGCAGCCGGCGGCCCACCTCGGTGAACATCCGCATCGAGTGCCGGGACGGCACCTGCGCGACGTAGACCACCTCGTCGCCGTCGAGCAGCGCCATGTCGGCCGTCTCGCCGGTCGCCTCGACCAGCTCCGCGAGATACGGCCGCGCCCAGCCGCCCAGCAGGCGCGACGCGCTCTCGCCGAGCCGGATCAGCCGGGGGCCCAGCGCGTAGCGACGGTTGGGCTGCTGGCGCACGTAGCCGCAGGAGACCAGGGTGCGCACCAGGCGGTGGATGGTCGGCAGCGGCAGGCCGCTGCTCGCGGCCAGCTCGCTCAGCCCCACCTCGCCGCCGGCGTCGGCCATCCGCTCCAGCAGGCCGAGGGCCCGCTCCAGCGACTGCACCCCGCCGGCGCCCTGGGACCGGCCCGCCGGCCGGGTCTTCTCGCCGGGGTCGCCGGAGCTGGTCGACGGCACGCTCGGTCCTCTCGCCTGTCCGGCCCGCGCGACGCGGATCCGGCCTACTGCCTGGCGGAAGTCTAATTCCGTGCAGCGAAATCGGCCAGGGCCGCAGCCGTCCCCTTGACCGGTCGTGCGGGGCGGCCCGAAGATGCTTCAACAGAATGTTGAAGGCCGGCCGCGGACGCCGTGGCCGCCGAACTGCCGAAGCGTCAGTGCGATGATCGCAACAAAGTAGCGCGAGGGGAGCCCGAAGCGTGCCAGAGGCGGCCGAGGTTTCGTTGATCCTGCGCTCCACCCGGGTGGTCACGCCCGAGGGGGAGCGCGCGGCCTGCGTCGCGGTGGGCGGCGGCCGGATCGCCGCCGTGCTGCCGCACGACGCGGTGCCCGCCCGGGACGCCCGGCTGGTCGACCTCGGCACGGACGCGCTGCTGCCCGGCCTGGTCGACACCCACGTGCACGTCAACGAGCCGGGCCGCACCGAGTGGGAGGGCTTCGGCACGGCCACCCGGGCGGCGGCGGCCGGCGGGGTGACCACCGTGGTCGACATGCCGCTCAACAGCATCCCGCCGACCACCACCGTCGAGGCGCTGCGGGTCAAGCGGGACGCCGCCCGGGCGTCCGCCCACGTCGACGTCGGCTTCTGGGGCGGCGCGGTGCCCGGCAACCTCGCCGACCTCCAACCGCTGCACGAGGCGGGCGTGTTCGGCTTCAAGTGCTTCCTGCTGCCCTCCGGCGTGGAGGAGTTCCCGCACCTGGAGCCCGGGCAACTGGCCGACGCCATGCGGGAGCTGGCCCGCTTCGACGGGCTGCTGATCGTGCACGCCGAGGACCCGGCGCTGATCGGCGCCGCGCCGCCGGCCGCGGGCCGCGCCTACGCCGACTTCCTCGCCTCGCGCCCGCGCGCCGCCGAGAACACCGCCGTCGAGGGGCTGATCGCGCTCGCCGCGAAGCTCGGCGCCCGGGTGCACGTGCTGCACCTGTCGTCCGCCGAGGCGCTGCCGCTGATCGCCGCCGCCCGCCGCGAGGGGGTCCGGCTGACCGCCGAGTCCTGCCCGCACTACCTCACCCTGACCGCCGAGGAGGTCCCGGCCGGGGCCACCGAGTTCAAGTGCTGCCCGCCCATCCGGGAGGCCGGCAACCGCGACGCGCTGTGGCAGGGCCTGGCCGACGGCACGATCGACTGCGTGGTCTCCGACCACTCGCCGGCCACCGTCGGCCTCAAGCGCCCGCCGGACGGCGACTTCGGCACCGCGTGGGGCGGGATCTCCTCGCTGCAGCTGGGCCTGCCCGCCATGTGGACCGAGGCCAGGCGCCGCGGCCACGGCCTCGCCGACCTGGCCCGCTGGATGTCGGGCGGGCCCGCCGCGCTGGCCGGCCTGACCGCCAAGGGCGCCATCGCGCCCGGCCGGGACGCCGACTTCGCGGTGCTGGCCCCCGAGGAGTCCTTCACCGTGGACCCCGCCGCGCTGCAGCACCGCAACCCGGTCACCGCCTACGCGGGCCGCACCCTGCACGGCGTCGTGCGCTCCACCTGGCTGCGCGGCGTCCGCATCGCCGAGAACGGCGTGCCCGGCGCCCCCACCGGACGCCTCGTCGAGCGGCCCGCCGGCCGGCCGCACCCCGACCACACCTCCAGGGAGACCGCATGATCCGCTTCACCGGCGACGCCGAGCCGTACCGCGCGGGGAGCGATCCGTACGCCGACTACCGCCGCGCCGAGGCCGGCTTCGAGCAACTGGTGGACCTGGCCGACCGGCGGCTGGGCGCGGCGGTGATCGCGGCCGGCGACGAGTTCTTCGCCGAGCGGGAGAACCTGCTGCTGCCCGGCCCCGCGGTCTTCGACCCGGAGCTGTTCGGCAACAAGGGCAAGATCATGGACGGTTGGGAGACCCGCCGCCGCCGGGGCGCCGACACCCCGCACCCGGCGGACGGCGACAGCGACTGGGCGCTGGTCCGGCTCGGCGTGCCGGGCGTGGTGCGCGGCATCGTGGTGGACACCGCCCACTTCCGGGCCAACCACCCGAGCGAGATCTCGGTCGAGGCCACCACCGCCTCGCTCTCGGCGGCCCCCGAGGACCTGCTGGGCGCGGACGGCGACGCCGTGGAGTGGACCGAACTGGTGCCGCGCACCCGGGTCGGCGGCCACGCGGCCAACGCCTTCGAGGTCGGAGTCGAGCGCCGCTTCACCCACCTGCGGCTGCGGCAGTACCCGGACGGCGGCGTCGCCCGGCTGCGGGTGCACGGCGAGGTGCTGCCCGACCCGGGCTGGCTGGAGGAGCTGGGCACCTTCGACCTCGTCGCGCTGGAGAACGGCGGCGTCGCCGAGGACGCCTCGGACCGCTTCTACTCGCCGCCGGCCCACACGATCCTGCCCGGCCGGGCCCGCAGGATGGACGAGTGCTGGGAGACCCGGCGCCGCCGCGACCAGGGCAACGACTGGGTGCGCTACCGGTTGTGCGAGCAGGCGCTGATCCGGGCCGTCGAGGTCGACACCGGCTGCCTGAAGGGCAACGCGGCCGGCTGGGTCCGGCTGGTGGGCCGCGACGCGCTGTCCGGCTCCGACGACGCGTGGTTCCCGATCACGCCCCGGGTACGGCTGCAGCCGGACACCGTGCACCGCTTCCTGGTCGGGCCGCCGCCGGCGACCCACGTCAGGATGGACATCTTCCCGGACGGCGGCATCTCCCGGCTGCGGCTGTTCGGTTCGCTGACCACCACCGGCGCCAAGCGGCTGGCCGACCGGGCCGACGAGCTGTCCTGACCGCCGGCGGCCGCGGCCGCCGCGCGGACCGGGCGGGGGCCGGCCCCCGCCCGGTCCGGCGCGTCACGCCGCCCGGCGCATCCGCCTGCGGTGCGCCGCGATGATGTCCGCGTACCGCCGTCCGCTCCCCTTCACGGTGCGCGCCTGCGTGGCGTAGTCCACGTGGACCAGGCCGAACCGCTTGTCGTATCCGTAGGCCCACTCGAAGTTGTCCAGCAGCGACCAGGCGAAGTAGCCGGCCAGCGGGGCGCCGCGGCGCACCGCGCGGGCGCAGGCGGCGAGGTGGCCGTCGAGGAAGGCGGCCCGCTCGGGGTCGGCGACCTGCCCGTCCGGGCCGACGGTGTCCGGGTAGGCGGACCCGTTCTCGGTGACCATGATGCGCCGGGCGCCGTACTCCTCGGTGAGCCGCATCAGCAGCTCCTCCAGGCCCTCCGGCTTGACCTCCCAGTCCATCCCGGTGCGCGGCACGCCCGGCAGGTAGACCTGGCGCGCGTAGGGGGCCGGACCGGTCGGGTCGTCGGCGACCACGTTGCGGAAGTAGTAGTTGAGCCCCAGCCAGTCCAGCGGCGCCGCGATGGCCTCCAGGTCGCCGTCCCTGACCGGCAGGTCCACTCCGTACAGCTTGACCATGTCCTGCGGGTAGCCGCGGCCGTGGATCGGGTCGAGCCACCAGCGGTTGGTGTGCCCGTCGGCGCGCACCGCGGCGGCCTGGTCCGCCTCGCGGTCGGTGGCCGGCTCGCAGGGGCTGAGGTTGTTGACGATGCCCACCCGGGCGTCCGGCACCGCGGCCCGGATCGCGGCGACCGCCCGGCCGTGCGCGAGGTGCAGGTGGAAGGAGGCGCGCACCGCGGCGGTCAGGTCGGTCAGACCCGGCGCCATCTTGCCCTCCAGGTGGCCGATCCACGCCGAGCACAGCGGCTCGTTGAGGGTCGCCCAGTCCTTCACCCGGTCGCCGAGCTTCTCCGCGACCGCCGAGGCGTAGGCGCCGAAGTGCTCGGCGGTCTCCCGCTCCGGCCAGCCGCCGCGGTCCTGCAGCGCCTGCGGCAGGTCCCAGTGGTAGAGCGTCGGGAACGGCGTGATGCCCGCCTCCAGCAGCCCGTCCACCAGCCGGTCGTAGAAGTCCAGGCCCGCCTGGTTGACGGCACCGGAGCCCTGCGGCACCACCCGCGGCCAGGCGACCGAGAAGCGGTAGGCGCCCACGCCCAGCTCCCGCATCAGGCCGACGTCCTCGGGCCAGCGGTGGTAGTGGTCGCAGGCGACGTCCCCGTTGTCCCCGCCGTCGATGGCTCCCGGAACCCGGCAGAAGGTGTCCCAGATCGACGGAGCACGGCCGTCCTCGGCGACCGCCCCCTCGATCTGGTAGGAGGAGGTGGCGGTGCCCCACACGAAGCCGGCGGGGAAGGCGGTCAGGTCGTCCATGCTGTGGAGGTCTGTCACAACGGCCTTTCCAAAAGGGGGAGCCGGCCCGGGAGGGGCCGGCCCGTCACTTGACGGCGCCGGCGGTCAGGCCGGCCACCAGATAGCGCTGGAGCAGCAGGAACCCGGCCACCACCGGCACGCTCACCACGAGCGAGGCGGCCATGACCTGGTTCCAGTAGACGTCGTTCTGGGTGGCGTAGCCCTCCAGGCCGACGGCGAGCGTGCGGGTGGCGTCGTTGGTCATGACCGAGGCGAACAGCACCTCGCCCCACGCGGTCATGAACGCGTAGACGCCGACCGCGACGATGCCCGGCACCGCGGCCGGGATCACCACCCGGAACAGCGCGCCCAGCGCCCCGCAGCCGTCGGTCAGCGCCGCCTCGTCCAGGTCCCGCGGGATCGAGTCGAGGTAGCCGACCAGCATCCAGATCGAGAACGGCAGCGAGAAGGTGAGGTAGGTGAGGATCAGCCCGCCCCGGCTGCCGTACAGCGCGATGCCGGTGGCGTTCCCGATGTTGACGAAGATCAGGAAGAGCGGCAGCAGGAACAGGATGCCGGGGAACATCTGGGTGGACAGCACGGTGATGGTGAACATCCGCCGGCCGCGGAAGCGGTAGCGGCTCACCGCGTAGGCGGCGAAGATCGCCACCGTCACCGAGCAGATCATCGAACTGCCGGAGACGATCAGCGAGTTCATGAAGTAGTGGGCGAGCGGCACGGTGTGCCAGATGTCGATGTACGGCCGGATGGTCAGGTGGTGCGGCACCCAGTCGAAGGAGCCCTCCACCTCGCCCAGCGGCTTGAGCGAGGAGCTGAGCATCGCGTACAGCGGGATGAGCGCGAAGCCGGCCAGCAGGACGAGCAGGACCCGCCGGGTCCACACGAAGCTGCGCGGCGCGGCCATCGGGGAGCGTCGTTTGTCAGGCATCGGCGTCCTTCGGGCGGGTGACGAACAGGTACGCGGCCGTGACCACCAGCAGGAACAGCAGCAGGAGCACGGACATCGCCGAACCGGAGCCGAAGTTCCAGGTGATGAAGGACGACTGGTAGATGTGGATCGAGATCAGGTCGGCGGCCGGCGGCGCCGACCCGCCGAACAGCACGTAGGGCGTGTTGAAGTCGTTGAACGTCCACAGGAACAGCACCAGCACCAGCACCTGGTTGACCGGCCGCAGCGACGGCAGGGTGATCCGGCGGATCTGCTGCCAGATCCCGGCCCCGTCCATCGCCGCGGCCTCGTACAGTTCGCGCGGGATGTTCTGCAGCCCCGCGGTCAGGCACAGGAAGGCGAACGGCCACGAGCGCCAGACCGAGACGGTCACCAGCGCGGCGAAGCTGTTGCTGCCGATGAGCCAGAAGGAGTGGCCGGAGGCCAGGTGCAGCTGGTGCAGCGCGTGGTTGACCAGGCCGTTGTCCCGCTGGAACATGAACGACCAGGTGATCACCGCCGCGTAGACCGGCAGCGCGTACGGCACCAGGAAGACGCCGCGCAGCAGCGCCCGGCCGCGGAAGCTGTCCTGCATCACGATGGCCGCCGCCGTGCCGAACACCCACGACAGCCCCACCGACAGCACGGTGAACGCGCACGTCACCCAGAACGAGTGCAGCAGCGCCTGGCCGATGGCGGCGTGGAAGTCCACCGCGACGCGGTAGTTGCCCAGCCCGGTCCAGGGCGCCGAGCCCCAGTTGCGGATGAAGAACTGGGTGAGCTCTTTGAAGCTCATCACGATGCCGACGACCATCGGTATCAGGTGGATGAGCAGTTCCAGCAGCAGCGCCGGTATCAGCAGCAGGTACGGGAACAGGTTGCGGCGTGCTTTGGCGGGGAGCAGCCCGCGCAGGCGGTTACGGGGTGCCTGCGCGGGCGTGCTCCCGACGCGGGTGGCGGTGGCGGCCATCAGGTATCGGACCTCAGCTCGCCGGCATCTGCTGCTGGGCCTTGGTGAGGGCGGCCTTGACGCTCGCGGTGGTGACCGGCTTGCCGGCCGCCGCGTCGGCGAACAGGCTCTTCATCGCGGTGCCGACCAGGGTCTCGAACTGGCTCTCGTCCGCGACCTGCGGCATCGGCGCCGAGGAGCCGCCCAGCACGCTGCGCAGGGTCTGCAACTCGGGCGTGGAGAAGGCCGGGTCGTTCTGCGCGGCCACCACCGGCGGGATCGACCCGTAGGCCTTGTTGAGGATCTTCTGCTCGGCGGTGCTGGTCATGAACTTCACGAACTTCAGCGCGCCCGTGCGGTTCTTGGTGTTCTTGAAGACCGCCATGTTGATGCCGGCCACCATGGAGTCGATCTTGGTGGAGGCCGTGGGGTTCGCGGTCTGGAACGGGATCGGCGCCACGCCGTACTTGCTCGGGTCCATGCCGTGCGCCTTGAGCGAGCTGCCGGCCGCCTGCCACAGCAGCATCGCGGCCTTGCCCGAGGCGAAGTCCGTGACGGACTGGTTCTGGTCGTACTCCGCGTCGCTGGGGGAGGCGATCTTGTCGGTCGCCATCAGGTCGATGTACTGCTTGACCGCGGCGACCGCGCCGGGGGTGTTGAACTGCGGCTTCCCGTCGGCGGTGAAGAAGTTGACGCCGTGCTGCTTGCCGAAGATGAAGGCGTGGTGGGCGTTCTCGGTGTAGCTCGCGCCCTCCATGGCGAGCCCGTACTGGCCGCCGGTGGTCAGCTTCTTGCCGTCGGCGATCAGCTGGCTCCAGGTGGTGGGCGGCGCGGAGATGCCGGCCTTCTTGAACTCGGCCTTGTTCCAGTACAGCCCGTAGGAGAGCGAGTACAGCGGCACGGCCGCCGGGGGCTTGCCGGCCGCACCGGCCGCGGCGACCGCGGAGGAGGTGAAGCGGTTGCCGCCGATCGCCGCCATGCTGGTCGAGTCGAACGGCAGGAACGCGCCGGTGGCCTGCAGCGAGGCGGACCAGGTGTTGCCGATGTTGAGCACGTCGGGGCCCTGGCCCGAGGTGGTGGCCGCCAGGATCCGGTTGAGCAGGTCGGGCCAGCCGATCACCTCCAGCTTGACCTTGATCCCGGTCTGCTGCTGGAACTTCTTCAGCTCCTTGCCGAGCACCTGCTGGTCCACGGCGATGCTGGAGCCCTGGTTGCTCGCCCAGTAGGTCAGGGTCTTGGGGCTGGAGTCGCCGCCGCTGCCGTTGGTGGAGGAGCCGCCTCCGCACGCGGTGGCGGTCGCGGCCAGGGCCAGGACGACCGCCGCACTGGCGAAGGCGCGAGGAGCCTTGATGGTCGGCACAGTGGTGCACCTCTCTCGGGGACACGTACGGTTCGTTGGGGCGGGTGCGGGGGGACGGACGGCGGCGGGGTGGGGCCGGGGTGAGGGGGCCGGGACGCCAGTCGGCACGCGTTCGAGAAATGAACGCCTTCACCACTTAATTCAAGCCGTGATTTAAACTGCGTGAAAACCCGGCGTCAAGACTTCGCGCAGCACTTCGCGCATCGGTAGGTTCGGCCCGGGAGCGTTCGGGATGGGAGCGGGGATGGCCGAGAGGAATCAGCGCACGGTACGTGACCTGCGCCGCGGCAACAGATCGGCACTGCTGCGCCATCTGTGGTTCGAAGGACCGCTCAGCCGTCAGGAACTCGGCCGCGACACCGGTCTGAGCGCCGGTTCGATCAGCAACGTGGTCGGCGAGTTGATCGCCGACGGGCTCGTCGAGGAGGCCGGCGCCGTCGACTCCGACGGCGGCCGCCCGATCACCCTGCTGAAGGTCGCCGCCGGCTACGGCCGGGTGGTCGGCGTCGACGTCGGCGAGACCCGGGTGCGGGTGGAGCTGTTCGACCTCGACCTGGTGGAACTCGCCGTCACCGAGCACCCGTTGTCCGACAGCGGCCACGACGTGGACCACGTGGTGGCCCTGGTGCTCGACGGCCTCGCCGCGGTGCTGGCCGACACCGGCACCGACCCGGCCCACGTGCTCGGCGTCGGGGTGGGCGTGCCGGGCATCGTCGAGCAGGGCGCCCGCAGCGACCAGGCGGTGGTGCACGGGCAGACCGTCGGCTGGCACGCGGTCCCGTTCGGCGCCCTGCTGCGGGCCGGCACCGACCTGCCGCTGCACATCGAGAACGGCGCCAAGACGCTGGGCCAGGCCGAGATGTGGTTCGGCGGCGGGCGCGGCGTGCGGGACGCGGTCGTGGCGCTGATCGGCTCCGGCGTCGGGGCCTGCGTGGTGAGCGACGGCGAGGTGTTCCGCGGCGCGACGAGCGCCAGCGCGGGCGAGTGGGGCCACACCACGATGCGGGTCGGCGGCCGCCGCTGCCGGTGCGGCGCGCTGGGCTGCCTGGAGGCGTACATCGGCGCCGAGGCGATGCTGGAGCGCTGGGGCGCCGCACCGGCCGGCGCCACCGAGGAGGCGGCGCTGGCCGCGCTGCTGGAGCGGGCCGACCACGGCGACGAGAAGGCGGGCGCGGTGCTGGCGCAGACCGCGGAGTACCTCGGCGCCGGGATCGCCGACCTGATCAACCTCTTCAGCCCGGAGCGGATCCTGCTCGGCGGCTGGGCCGGGCTGCTGCTCGGGCCGCGCCTGCTGCCCGCGGTGCGCCGGCACGCCGCCGCCTACGCGTTGGACCACCCGTGCGGCCGGGCGGTCATCGACCTGAGCCGGCTCGGCCCGGAGGCGGTCACGGTGGGCGCCGCCACGCTGCCGCTCTCCCGGTTCCTGGAGGCCGGCGGCCGGCCCGGCCCGCGGGTCGCGGATCCGCTCGCCGACGGCGGAACCGATCGGCACGGTAGCGGCGTTCAAGCGGACAGAGGGATCCGTGCCCTCGCCCGCAGCGGCGGCGCAGCACGGCGAGACGAACCGCACGCCAAGGAGCGCCGTCCGTGACACTTCACCAGCAGATCGTCGGCAACGCCATGCAGATGGCGGTCTGCACCCTCCAGCCGGGCCAGACCGTCTACTGCGAGGCCGGCAAGTTCCTGTTCAAGACCTCCAACGTGAGCATGGACACCCGGCTCGGCGCGCCCGGCAGCCAGGGAGCCGCGGCCGGCGCCGGCCAGGGCGGCGGTGGCGGGATGGGCGGCCTGCTGCGGCAGGCGATGGGCACCGCCATGCAGGTCGGCAGCCGGATGCTGGCCGGCGAGTCGCTGGCGTTCCAGTACTTCACCTCCACCGGCGGCGAGGGCACGGTGGGCTTCGCCGGCGTGCTCCCCGGCGAGATGCGCGCGCTCGAACTCGACGGCGCCCGCGCCTGGTTCGCGGAGAAGGACGCCTTCGTGGCGGCCGAGTCCACGGTGCGCTTCGGCATCGCCTTCGCCGGCGCCCGGCAGGGCATGAGCGGCGGCGAGGGGTTCGTCCTGGAGAAGTTCACCGGCCGCGGCACGGTGATCATCGCCGGCGCCGGCAACTTCATCGATCTCAACCCGGCCGAGTTCGGCGGCCGTATCGAGGTGGACACCGGCTGTATCGTCGCCTTCGAGGAGGGCATCCGCTACGGGGTCGAGCGCATCGGCCGACTCAACCGGCAGGGCATCATGAACGCCGTCTTCGGCGGCGAGGGCCTCTCGCTCGCCACCCTGGAGGGCGACGGCCGGGTCATCCTGCAGTCGATGACCCTCGAAGGACTCGCCAACGCCCTGCGCAAGGCGCAGGGTCCGGAGAAGCAGGGGCCCACCGGCGGCCTGTTCTCCACCGACGTCGGCTGAACGCGGTTCAGGAACCCCGAACCCCGGAAGGTAGGGCGAAGCATCGTGTACCGCTGGCAGACCACCCGTGCCGCCCTGGCGCAACGGCTGGTCGCCGTCATCCGCATGGGCAGCTACGACCACGCGGCCGCCGCCGCCGGCACCCTGCTGTCGGCCGGCCTGACGGCCATGGAGATCTCGCTGACCACGCCGTTCGCCCTGGAGGCGGTCACCACCATGGTGCGCGAGGTCGGCGAGGACGCGGTGATCGGCGCGGGCACCGTGCTGGACGCCACCGCCGCCCGGCTCGCCGTCGAGGCCGGCGCGCGCTACCTGTCCGCGCCCCACCTCGACCCCGAGGTGATCCGCACCGCCCACCGCTACGGCGTGCCGGTCTTCGTCGGCGCCGCGACCCCCGGCGAGGTGGTCCGCGCCCTCGAACTCGGCGCCGACGCGATCAAGTTGTTCCCGGCCTCGGCCGTCTCGCCGGAGTGGATCCGCGGGGTGCGCGCCGCCCTCCCGCAGGCGCCGCTGATCGCCACCGGCGGGGTGACCGCCGAGCGCGCGCCGGAGTGGATCGAGGCCGGTGCGGTGGCGTGCGCCATCGGCACCGGGCTGACCGCGGGGGACCGCGACACCGTGCTCAAGCGCGCCGCCGACCTGCTGGCCCGGCTCGCCGACCTCACCGAGCGCGAGGAGGCCGCGCCGCCGGGGGAAGAAGCCCCGGGGCCGCGTGGTTGACCAGCGCGTACCGTCCGATCCCGAACAGGAGCCACCGTGGCCAGCCTCTACGACATCCCCCTGCACACCCTCGGCGGGGAGCCCGCCAGCCTCGCCGACCACCGCGGCAAGGCGCTGCTGATCGTCAACGTGGCGTCCAAGTGCGGTCTCACCCCGCAGTACGAGGGCCTGGAGCGGCTGCAGAAGCGCTACGCGGACCGGGGATTCACCGTGCTGGGCTTCCCGTGCAACCAGTTCGCCGGCCAGGAGCCGGGCGGCGCGCAGGAGATCGAGACCTTCTGCTCGACGACCTACGGGGTCAGCTTCCCGCTCTACGCGAAGGCCGACGTCAACGGCGCCGGCCGGCAGCCGCTCTACACCGAGCTGACCGCCGCCGCCGACGCGGAGGGCGAGGCCGGCGACGTGCAGTGGAACTTCGAGAAGTTCCTGGTCGGCGCGGACGGCACCGTCGCCGCCCGGTTCCGCCCGCGCACCGAGCCGGAGGCCGACGAGGTGGTCGCCGCCATCGAGGCGGCGCTGCCCGCCTGACCCGCCCGGCAGCCGTGCGGCCGCCCCCGGACGGGAGCGGCCGCACCGCGGTCATTCCGGCGTGCCCGGCAGCTCCGCCACCTCGACACCGCGCACCTGGGCCAACTCGTGCTTGAGCGCGGCCAGTTCGGCGCCGCCCGACATGTGGTGGGTGAGCACGTCGAGGCTGACCTCCTCGCGCGGCGCGCTCAGCTCCAGGGTGCCGAGCCGCAACACCGCGAAGTGGTCGCCCACCATGTAGGCGTGGTGCGGGTTGTGGGTGATGAAGATGACCGCGAGCCCGCGCTCCCGGGCGGCGGCGATGTACTTGAGCACCACGCCGGACTGCTTGACGCCGAGCGCGGCGGTCGGCTCGTCGAGGATCAGCACCCGGGCGCCGAAGTGCACCGCGCGGGCGATGGCGACCGACTGCCGCTGGCCGCCGGAGAGCGAGCCGATCGGCTGGTCGAGGTCGTCCAGCACGATGCCCATGCCGCGCAGTTCCTCGTCGGCGGTGCGCCGCATCCGCGCGATGTCCAGCCGGCGGAACGGCCAGGGCCCGCGGGTCGGCTCGGAGCCGAGGAAGAAGTTGCGCCACACCGGCATCAGCGGCACGGTGGCCAGGTCCTGGTAGACCGTCGCGATGCCGCGGTCCAGCGCCTCGCGCGGGTTGGCCAGCCGGACCGGTTCGCCGTCGATCAGGTACTCGCCCTCGGTGTGCTGGTGCAGCCCCGAGACGATCTTGATCAGCGTGCTCTTGCCCGCGCCGTTGTCGCCCAGCACGCAGGTCACCGTGCCGGACCGCACCGCCAGGTCCACCCCGTACAGGGCGCGCACGTTGCCGTAGGACTTGCCGGCCCCGCGCAGTTCGACGACCGGGCGGCCGGAGCCGGAGTGCTCGGTGAGTTCGGGCTCGAAGGCCCCGGGGGACTGCTCGGACATCTCGCTCACCTCCTGGTCGCCTGGCGGCGTACCCACAGATTGACCAGCGTCGCCCCGAGCAGCATCACGCCGAGGAAGAACTTGAACCAGTCCGGGTTCCAGTTGGCGTAGACGATGCCCTCGGTGACCATGCCGAAGATCAGCGCCCCGATCACCGCGCCGACCGCCGAGCCGTAGCCGCCGGTCAGCAGGCAGCCGCCGATGACCGCGGCGATGATGTACAGGAACTCGTTGCCCACGCCCTCGCCGGACTGCACGGTGTCGAAGGAGAACAGCTGGTTCATCCCCACGAACCAGGCGGCGAAGCCCACCGACATGAACAGCGCGATCTTGGTGAACGCCACCGGCACGCCGACCGACCGGGCGCTCTCCCGGTCGCCGCCGACCGCGAAGACCCAGTTGCCGAACCGGGTGCGCAGCAGCACCCAGGTGGCGATGGCGGCGAAGCCCAGCCACCAGAAGACGGTGATCTTGAACTGCGCCCCGGCGATGTCGACGCTGGAGGCGAAGACCTTCCGCGCCTGGCCGAAGCCGTCCATGTCGCTGATCGAGTCGGTCGCCACGTTGCCGGTGAGCAGCTTGGTGACCGCCAGGTTCAGGCCCTGCAGCATCAGGAAGGTGCCCAGCGTCACCAGGAAGCTCGGCAGCCCGGTCCTGATGAGCAGGAAGCCGTTGAGCGCGCCGACGCCCAGTGACACCGCGAGCGCCACCAGCACGCCGACCCAGACGTTCTGGGTGAGCTGCCAGCTCAGCATGCTGGCGGTCAGCGCCGAGGTGATCACCGCTACCCCGGCCGACAGGTCGAACTCGCCGCCGATCATCAGCAGCGCCACCGGCACGGCCACGATGCCGATCGTGGACGCCTGGTAGAGCACGGTGGCCAGCGAGTCCAACTGCCGGAACGGCGGTGCGACGGCGAAGAAGAACACGTAGACCGCGATCGCCCCGACCAGCGCGCCGACCTCCGGCCGGGCCAGCACCCGGCGGGCCGGCGAGCGCCGGGCGGTGCGCGGGCCGGCGCCGGCCGGCGGCGCGGCGGGCGGCTGGGCGGGCGGCGCCGCGTCGGCCATCGCCATCACCGGGTCCCGTGGGCGGCGAACTTGGCGATGGCGGCGACGTTGGACCGGTCCACGAAGGCCGGCCCGGTCAGCACCGGTTCGGTGCCGCCGCCGCTGATGTTGCCGTTGAACTTGTACAGCCACAGCCCGTCGACGGCCAGGTAGCCCTGCAGGTAGGGCTGCTGGTCGACGGCGAACTGGATGCTGCCGTTCTCGATGCCGTGCACCAGGTCCTCGTTGAGGTCAAAGGTGGCCACCTTCGCCTTGCTGCCCGCGTCGGAGACCGCCTGGACCGCGGTGAGCGCGAAGGGCGCGCCCAGCGTGACGACCTCGTCGATCGAGTGGTCCTGCTGGAGCTTGGCCGTCAGGGTGGACTTGACGGACGGCATGTCGGCGCCGTTGACGTAGAGCAGGTCGGTCCGGCCCTTGAAGGTCTTCTTCAGGCCCGCGCAGCGCTGCTGGAGGCCGACGTTGCCCTGCTCGTGGATGACGCACAGCGCGTGCCTGGCGCCGATCTGGTCGAGCCGGTCGCCGAACGCCTGGCCGGCGATGGACTCGTCCTGCCCGAAGAACTCCAGCATCTTCTGGCTCTTCCAGTCCTCGACGCCCGAGTTGAGGCCGACGACCGGGATGTGGTGGCTCTCCGCGTCGGCGACCACGCTCTTCATCGCGTCCGGGTCGGCCAGCGTGACGGCGATGCCGTCCACCTTCTGGTCGATCGCGTTCTGCACCAGGTTGGCCTGGTTGGCGGCGTCGGGGTCGCTGGCGTAGACGAGGTCCACGTTGTCCTTGGCGGCGGCCGCCTGCGCGCCCTTGCGCACCAGGTCCCAGAAGGTGTCGCCGGGGGCGGCGTGGGTGACCATCGCGATCTTGATGCGCGGCGTGGTCGCGTGCCCGGCGGCCAACTCGTTCGCGCGCTCCTGGGCGCGCTTGCCGCCGTGCGCGCTGGCGCAGCCGGACACCAGCAGCAGCCCCGCCACGCAGGCGGCGGCTACGGCTACGGCCTTGGGCCTCTTGCGGGTGCGTTCCATCGGGTCCTGTACCTCGAGTCGGGAGGAGAACAGCGGGGAGGCTGTCGCGGCGGACGGGCGGTCGGCGGCCCGGGTGTGGATCCCGGGCCGTTTGGGCAGGGGCAGGGCGGGCGCGCGGCGGCACCGCGCAACGGAGCCAACTCCCCTCCAGGAGGTTCTGTCAAGGCTTTGTTATGACATCAGGGGTTAGCGACATAAGCGGGAAATCGCCGCCCCGTGCACCGGTCCGGACGTTCGAATGTAAGGACAAATCATTGACACGGTCCGTCGTGCGGGGTTAGACAGGAGTGCCGGTTCCTCGGCCGCCCGATGCCGCACGCATCCTGGAGGAGTCACGCCCATGACCGAGCCCTATGACCTGATCACCATGGGCCGGATCGGAGTGGACCTCTATCCGCTGCAGACCGGCGTGGGGCTGGACCGGGTCGAGACGTTCGGCAGGTTCCTCGGCGGCTCCGCCACCAACGTCGCGGTCGCCGCCGCCCGGCTGGGCCGCCGGACCGCGGTCGTCAGCCGCACCGGGCGCGACCCGTTCGGCGAGTACGTGCACCGCGCGCTGCGGGAGTTCGGGGTGGACGACCACTGGGTGACGCCGGTCGACGCGTACCCGACCCCGGTCACCTTCTGCGAGATCTTCCCGCCCGACGACTTCCCGCTCTACTTCTACCGGCTGCCCAAGGCACCGGACCTCGTCATCCATCCGGGCGAACTCGACCTGGACGCCATCGGCGCGGCCCGGATCTTCTGGATGACCGGCACCGGCCTGTGCGAGGAGCCCAGCCGCACCGCGACGCTCACCGCGCTGCGCTCGCGGGCCCGGTCCGGCACCACCGTCTTCGACCTCGACTGGCGGCCGATGTTCTGGTCGGACCCGGCGCGCGCCAGGGCGGTCTACGCCGAGGCGCTCTCGCACGCCACCGTCGCGGTCGGCAACCTCGACGAGTGCGAGATCGCCACCGGCGTCCGCGAACCGCACGCCTGCGCCGCCGCGCTGCTGGACGCCGGGGTAGAACTGGCCGTCGTCAAGCAGGGCCCCAAGGGCGTGCTGGCCGTGCGGCGCGACGGCAGCAGCGCCGAGGTGCCGCCGGTCCCGGTCGAGGTGGTCAACGGCCTCGGCGCGGGCGACGCCTTCGGCGGCTCGCTCTGCCACGGCCTGCTCGCCGGCTGGGACCTGGAACGCGTCATGCGGCACGCCAACGCGGCCGGCGCGCTGGTCGCCTCCCGGCTGGCCTGCTCCGCCGCGATGCCGACCGCCGCCGAGGTCGCCGCGCTGCTGGCCGGCGCACCGGTGGACCGGGCGGCCCGGTGAACTCCGCGCGCACCGTCGCCGGCTTCGTCCCCGCACCCTCCACGCCGTGAAAGCGAGCCCCCACTTGAGCATCAGCGTCAGCGACCTCGTCACGGTGCGGGCCCGGCATCCGGAGGCCATCGCCGAGGCCGCCGCACGCCGCCGGCGCCGGCCCCTGCTCGGCAGCGGCGGCCGGCTGATGATCGTGGCGGCCGACCACCCGGCCCGCGGCGCCCTCGGCGTCGGCGACCGCGCGCTGGCCATGGCCAACCGGGCCGACCTGCTGGAGCGGCTGTGCACCGCGCTGGCCCGGCCCGGGGTGGACGGCGTGCTCGCCACCGCCGACGTCCTGGAGGACCTGCTGCTGCTCGGCGCGCTGGAGGGCAAGGTCGTGCTCGGTTCGATGAACCGGGGCGGACTGGCCGGCGCCGCCTTCGAGTTGGACGACCGCTTCACCGGGCACCGCCCGCGCGACCTCGCCCGGCTGGGCTTCGACGCCGGCAAGCTGCTGCTGCGCATCGACTACGACGACCCCGGTTCGCTCACCACGATGGAGTCCACCGCGCGGGTCATCGACGAGATGGCCGAGCGCCGGCTGCCGGTCTTCGTCGAGCCGTTCATCTCCCGCCGGATCGACGGCCGGGTCAGGAACGACCTGAGCGCGCGGGCGGTGACGCTGTCCGTCGCCGTCGCCTCCGGGCTGGGCGGCACCTCCGCGTACACCTGGCTCAAGCTCCCGGTCACCGAGGACGCCGACGAGATGGCCGTCGTCCTGGAGACCTCCACGCTGCCGGTCGTGCTGCTCGGCGGCGAGGCGGGCGCCGACCAGGAGGGGCTGTACGACAGATGGCGCAAGGCACTGCGCCTGCCCACCGTGCAGGGCCTGGTGGCCGGCCGCACGCTGCTGTACCCGGCGGCCGGCAGCGTCGAGGAAGCCGTGGACACCGCCGTCGGGCTGCTGTGAACCCGGCGCCGCAACAGGAAAGCTGACGCCATGACAGACACCGCCTTCCACCTCCCGGCCGGCCGCACCGCCGGCGGCTCCTACGAGGTGGACGTCGACCCCAGGTCGGCCGGCTGGGGCTACTCCAGCCTGCGCGTCCTGCGCCTGCCGCCCGGCGGCACGCACGCCTTCACCACCGGCGACAGCGAATGGATCGTGCTGCCGCTGTCCGGTGCGGCCACCGTGCGGGCCGAGGGCACCGACCACCGGCTGCGCGGCCGGACCGGCGTGTTCGACGCGGTCACCGACTTCCTCTACCTGCCGCGCGACACCGCGGCGGAGATCACCAGCGAGGCCGGCGGCCGGTTCGCCCTCACCGGCGCCCGCTGCTCGCGCCGGCTGCCGGTGCGCCACGTGCCCGCCTCCGCCGTCCCGGTCGAGCTGCGCGGCACCGGCAGCTGCTCGCGCCAGGTCAACAACTTCGCCGCCGCCGACGTCTTCGAGTGCGACCGGCTGATCGCGGTCGAGGTGCTCACCCCGGGCGGCAACTGGTCGTCCTACCCGCCGCACAAGCACGACGAGCACCGGCCCGGCCAGGAGTCGCTGCTGGAGGAGATCTACTACTTCGAGATCGCCGCCGCGCACGGCAGCCCGGGTCTGGGCTACCAGCGGGTGACCCCGTCCGGGCACGGCGGCGGCACCGACGTGCTGGCCGAGGTGCGCGACGGCGACGTGGTGCTGATCCCGGACGGCTGGCACGGCCCGTCGATGGCCGCCCCCGGCCACCACATGTACTACCTCAACGTGATGGCCGGGCCCGGCGAGCAGCGCGAGTGGCTGATCCGCGACCATCCCGACCACGCCTGGATCCGCGGCACCTGGCCCGACCAGCCCGTCGACCCCCGGCTCCCGCTCTACCAGCCGCCCGCAGGAGGCCCCCGATGACCCGCCGGCTCACCGTCGCCCAGGCCCTGGTGGAGTTCCTCGCCCACCAGCACACCGAACGCGACGGCCGGCGCCGCCGGCTGGTCCACGCCTGCTGGGGCATCTTCGGCCACGGCAACGTGGCCGGCCTCGGCCAGGCGCTCGTCCAGGCCGGCCCGCGCGTCATGCCCTACCTGCAGGGCCGCAACGAGCAGGCCATGGTGCACGCCGCGACCGGCTTCGCCCGGCAGTCCGACCGGCTGGCGATCCAGGCGGTCACCACCTCCATCGGCCCGGGCGCCACCAACCTGGTCACCGGCGCCGCGCTGGCCACCGTCAACCGGATCCCGGTCCTGCTGCTGCCCGGCGACACCTTCGCCACCCGGCCCGCCGACCCGGTGCTCCAGCAGATCGAGGTCCCCTACGCGGGCGACCTGTCGGTCAACGACACGCTGCGCCCGGTCTGCCGCTACTTCGACCGGGTGACCCGGCCCGAGGCGCTGATCCCCGCCGCCCTGCAGGCGGTGCGGGTGCTCACCGACCCGGTGGAGACCGGCGCGGTCACCCTCGCGCTGCCGCAGGACGTGCAGGCCGAGGCGTTCGACTGGCCGGAGGAGTTCTTCGCCGACCGGGTCTGGCACGTCCGGCGCCCGGCGCCCGACCCGGCCGAACTGGCCGCCGCGGCCGACGCGGTGCGCGCCGCCCGCCGCCCGCTGCTCGTCGCCGGCGGCGGCGTCCACCACAGCGGGGCCGAGCGGGCGCTGCGCGAGTTCGCCGACGCCACCGGCATCCCGGTCGCCTCCACCCAGTCCGGCAAGGGATCGCTGCGCCACGACCACCCGGCCGACATCGGCGGCATCGGCCACACCGGCACCGCGGTCGCCGACGACCTGGCCCGCGCCGCCGACCTGGTCATCGGCGTCGGCACCCGCTACACCGACTTCACCACCGCCTCCGGCACGCTGTTCGCCACTCCCGGCGTGCGCTTCGTCAACCTCAACATCGCCGCCTTCGACGCCGCCAAGCTGGCCGCGCTCCCGCTGGTCGCCGACGCCCGCTCCGGGCTGCGCGCGCTCGCCGAGGCGCTGGCCGGACACCGGGTGGACCCCTCCTACACGGCCGAGTACACCGCAGGAAAGGCCCGCTGGGAGGCCCTGGTCGACGCCGCCTACGCCGCGCCCGACGACAGCGTCCGGCCCAGCCAGACCCAGGTGCTCGGCGCGCTCGACGCGGTGGTCGGCGACGACGACGTGGTGATCAACGCCGCCGGCTCGCTCCCCGGCGACCTGCACAAGCTGTGGCGGGCCCGCTCGCCGCGGCAGTACCACGTGGAGTACGGCTACTCCTGCATGGGCTACGAGATCCCGGCCGGCATCGGCGTCCGGCTCGCCGCGCCGGACCGCCCGGTGTGGTCGCTGGTCGGCGACGGCACGTACCTGATGATGCCCACCGAGATCGTCACCGCCGTCCAGGAGGGCGTCAACCTCAACCTGGTCGTCCTGCAGAACCACGGCTACGCCTCCATCGGCGGCCTCTCGCAGCTCACCGGCGCCGAGCGGCACGGCACCGCGTACCGCTTCCGGGACGAGGACGGCGGCTTCACCGGAGCGCCGCTCCCGGTCGACCTGGCCGCCAACGCCGCCAGCCTCGGCCTGGACGTCATCCGGGCGGCCACCGTGGCCGAACTGCGCGCCGCGCTGGCCGCCGCCCGCGCCTCGCCACGGGCCACCTGCGTGTACGTCGAGACCGACACCTCGCCCAGCGCCGCCGCCGCGCCCGGCGCCCAGGCGTGGTGGGACGTGCCGGTGGCCGAGACCGCCTGCCGGCCGGCCGCCGTCGAGGCCCGGCAGGAGTACGACCGGGCCGCCGCCGACCGCCGCCGCCACCTGTGAGCCGCCCGGTGATTTGACATGCCGGTCCGCGGTGCGAGGGTGGACGCAGGAGCGCCCACGCGTTCACGGAGCCGGAAGGAGACCCGATGGCGACCGGCACGGGACCACAGGACGGACCGGTGTGCACCCATCTCGGCGAGGTGCGCGACGTCAGCCCGGACAGCGCGGACAGCTGCCCGGAGTGCGTCGCGGCGGGCGACACCTGGGTGCACCTTCGCGAGTGCCCCACCTGCGGACACGTCGGGTGCTGCGACTCGTCGAAGAACAAGCACGCCACCGCGCACCACCGGGCGAGCGGCCACCCGCTGATCCGCTCCATGGAGCCCGGCGAGGCGTGGTGGTGGTGCTACGAGGACCAGGCGCTCTTCGAGGTGGACGGGGTCGCGCCGCTGCGGGCCGCCTGAGCCGGCCGGAACTCCGCGCACCGCGCGTGCGTTCCCCTTGTGCCCCGAACATGCCGCCGAGCCGGTCGGCGGCCGGCGGGCTGCCGTATATTTGGCCCCCGCATTCCCCGACCCGGAGAGACCTTTGAGCGCCTACCGCGAACGCGTCCACCGCACGGGCGCGACGCGGGCGACCGTGCTGAGCACCGTCGGCCGCCGGGAGCGCCGCTCCCACCTCACCGCGCCCCGCGTGCCCACCGTGGGCATCGACATCGGCGGCACCAAGGTGATGGCCGGGGTCGTCGACGCGGACGGCGCCATCCTGGAGAAGGTCCTCACCGAGACCCCGGACAAGTCCAAGAGCCCCAAAGTGGTCGAGGACACCATCGTGGAGATCGTCCTCGACCTGTCCGAGCGCCACGACGTGCACGCGGTCGGCATCGGCGCGGCCGGCTGGGTGGACGCCGACCGCTCCCGGGTGCTGTTCGCCCCCCACCTGTCCTGGCGCGACGAGCCGCTGCGCGACCGGCTCTCCGAGCGGCTGCTCGTCCCGGTCATGGTGGACAACGACGCCAACACCGCCGCGTGGGCCGAGTGGCGCTTCGGCGCCGGCCGCGGCCAGCCCGATCTGGTGATGATCACCCTGGGCACCGGGATCGGCGGCGCGATCCTGGAGGACGGCCAGGTCAAACGCGGCCGCTACGGGGTGGCCGGCGAGTTCGGCCACATGCAGGTGGTGCCCGGCGGCCACCGCTGCCCGTGCGGCAACCGCGGCTGCTGGGAGCAGTACAGCTCGGGCAACGCGCTGGTGCGCGAGGCCCGGGAGCTGGCCGCCGCCGAGTCGCCGGTCGCCTACGGCATCATCGACCGGGTCGGCGGCCACATCGCGGAGATCACCGGACCGCTCATCACCGAGCTGGCCCGCTCCGGCGACCCGATGTGCGTGGAGCTCTTCCAGGACATCGGCCAGTGGCTCGGCGTCGGCATCGCCAACCTCGCCGCCGCCCTCGACCCGTCCTGCTTCGTCATCGGCGGCGGGGTCAGCGCCGCCGACGAACTGCTGATCGCACCGGCCCGGGAGGCGTTCAGACGCAACCTGACCGGCCGCGGCTACCGTCCCGAGGCGCGGATCGCCAAGGCCGAGCTCGGCCCGGAGGCCGGCATGGTCGGCGCCGCCGACCTCGCCCGCCAGGTCGCCCGCCGCTTCCGGCGCACCAACCGGCGCCGCGTCGAGCGCTACGAGCGGGCCGCGTTCACCGCCCGGCTCGGCCGGGCGGAGGAGCGATGAGCCCCGGAGCACCGGCCGAGCCGGACCAGCACTCGCCCGCCGAGGAGCCGTCCGCCGCCGCGCCGGACACCCAGGAAACGACCCCCGCACCAGAAACGGCGCAGCCGCCCGTGAAAGCCCGTCGAAGCCCGCTGCAGATCCTCGTCATCGCCCTGCTCATCCTGGTGCCGACCGGCTACGGCGCGGTCGCCGCCGTGCAGAGCAGGAACAGCGACGGCGACCGGCACACCAGGTCCCAGACCACCGGCCTGCTCCACGAGCGCCCCTCGCAGCTGCAGCGCCGCCTCTACCGGGTGCAGCTGCCGTACAACGCCACCGGCGTCGGCTACTTCGAGTCCAACGCCTGGCAGACCAGCTCGCTGTACGTGCAGTTCACCACCAGCGACGGCGGGCTCGACACCTTCCTCGCCCAACTGGGCACCGAGCGCTCGGCGCTGCGGGACGGCCGGGTCACCGTGGACGCCGCCCAGGCCGCCCGGGTGGGCTGGACGTTCGGCGCCGGACACCACTGGGCGGCGCTCACCCTGACCGCCAAGTCCCCCGCGCCCTCCCACCGGATCACCGTCGACCTCGACGATCCGGCCCGGCCCACCGTGTACGTGGTGTCGACCACCGACTTCCACTGACGCCGCCGGCGTGCCGGACGCCGGAGAAACTCCCGGCACCCGCGGCGCGGCCCGTGCCAGGATGCTCGGCATGTCCGGTCGCGCACTGAGTTTCGGAGTGATGGCGGAAGCCTACGAGCGGTTCCGGCCGGGGTATCCCGCGGAGCTCTTCGACACGGTGGCGGCTTACGCGGGCCGTCCGGTGCGCACCGCCCTAGAGATCGGCGCCGGGACGGGCAAGGCGACCCGCCTGTTCGCCCGGCGCGGGATCGCGGTCACCGCGACCGAGCCCGACGGGGCCATGCTCGCCGAACTGCGCAGGCACGTGCCGGAAGGCGTCAGGCCGGTGCGGTCCGCGTTCGAGGACCTGCGGCCGGGCGAGCGGTACGGACTGGTCTACGCGGCGGCGGCCCTGCACTGGACGGCCCCGGAGGACCGGTGGCCGCGGATGGCCGCGCTGCTGGAGCCGGGCGGCGTGTTCGCCTCGTTCGGCGGCCCGTTCCGGCTGGCCGACCCGGCCGTGGAGGAGGCCGTCCACGCGGCGCGGGCACCGTTCCTGGACAGCGACGAGATCCCGTCCCCCGACGGGACGCCCGCAGGGGACGATATGCAGTGGCCGGGTACCGAGCTGCGACGGTCCGAGTGGTTCACCGACGTGCGGCAGTCCGTGATCGAACGGCGTCTGACGATGAGCGCGAGCGACTACGTCGGCCATCTCTCGACCGTCTCGGCCTATCTCGTCCTGCCGGCCTCGCAGCGGGAGCAGGTCTTCGGCCGGATCACCCGGGCGCTGCCCGACGCGGTCGGCGTCGCCGCCGACATCACCGTCCATCTCGCGCGCCGGCGCCAGGAGCCGTGACCGGCCGGGGCGGAGCGCCGCCCGGGCCGGGTCAGCGGCCGGATACCCGGTTGGCGGCGCGGGCGATCCACGAGGTGGCGTCCGCCCCGCCGGACTCGGCCCGGTCGGCGGCGTGGTAGGCCGCGTACAGCCCGTGGACGCCGATCCAGCGCAGCGGTTCGAACTCCCAGCGCCGCACCCGGCGGTCCACCCACGGCAGCCGGGTGAGTCCGGTGTCGGCGCCGAGCACCAGGTCGCGCAGGGTCCGCCCGGCGAGGTTGGTGGCGGTGACACCGTGCCCGACGTAGCCGCCGGCCCAGCCGAGCCCGGTGCGCGGGTCGAGCCCGACCGTGGAACACCAGTCGCGCGGCACGGCGAGCACACCGGACCAGGCGTGGTCGATGCCGAACTCGCCCACGCTCGGCCAGAATCGTTTCAGCACCTCGGTCAGCGAGCGGACGGTCGAGTCGTGCGTGTGGCCGTCGCCGTCGGTCCGCGAGCCGAACCGGTACGGCACGCCGCGGCCGCCGATCGCGATGCGGTCGTCTGCGGTGCGCTGCGCGTACATGAACACGTGCGCCTCGTCGCCGAGCACTTCGCGGCCCGACCAGCCGATCTCGTCCCAGACCCGCTGCGGGAGCGGCTCGGTGACGATCATCGAGGAGTTCATCGGCAGCCAGTGCCGGTGCAGTCCCGGCAGTTGCGAGGTGAACCCCTCGGTGGCCCGCAGCACGAACTTCGCCCGGACCGTGCCGTGCGGGGTGTCCGCCCGGTGCGGCGCGATCGCGGTGACCGGGGTGGACTCGTAGACCGGCACGCCGAGCGATTCGACGGTGGCGGCGAGCCCGCGGACGAGTGCGGCCGGCTGGATGCGCGCGGCGTGCGGCTCGAAGATCGCGCCGAGCGCGCCGTCGACCCGGATGCGGTCCGCGGTCTCCCGCGCGGACAGTTCCACCGCGTCCGGATTGCCCCACTCCCGCAGGGACCTCAGGTCGGCGGCGAGGCGGCCGCGTTGCGCCGGGGTGGTGGCCACCCGCAGCATGCCGCCCTTGACGATGTCCGCGTCGATGCCCTCCTCGGCGGCGACGGCCAGCACCTCGTCCACGCTCTCGATCATGGCCCGTTGCAGGTCGAGCGCCGCCGGGCGGCCGGCGTCCTCGGCGAACCGGGCGGAGGAGCCGGCGATCGCGGAGCTGAGCCAGCCGCCGTTGCGGCCGGAGGCGCCGTAGCCGGCGAACTCCCGCTCCAGTACGACGATCCGCAGACCGGGTGCGGCCTTCTTCAGGTAGTACGCGGTCCACAGGCCGGTGTAGCCGGCGCCCACCACGCACACGTCCGCCTCGATGGGCCCCGGCAGCGCCGGCCTGCGCCGCGGCAGGCCGCCCCCCGCGTACCAGAACGAGACCTCGCCGTTAACCGGCATGCTCTTCCCCTTCGGACGTCCCCACGGCGGTGCGCCGCCTGTTGACCACCACGCGCCGCGCGGCGAACAGCCCCAGCCCGACCGCCATCACCGCCAGGTCCGCGTACGGCAGCACGTCGAACGGATAGCTGGGGGCCGGGTACACGCTGGAGAACAGGGCGTAGCCGACGATGGCGGCGGCCACCACCGAGACCACCGTGCCGGCCGGGTCGCGGCGCCGGGCGAAGTAGACGACCGCGTAGCCGCTCATCAGCAGGTAGACCAGGCTGAGCAGCAGGCCGCCCGCGGTCCCCGCGTAGGCGAAGGCGTCTCCCGCGCTGGTGGCGAAGAACCCGATGGACAGCGCCAGCATCGGCAGCGCCCAGATCAGCAGCGCGACGGTGGGCGTGCGGCGCACCGGGTGGGTGCGCGCCAGCCGGGTCCAGGCGAACGCGTCACGGTCGCGGAAGAGCGAGTACAGCATGCGGACACCGTGGTTGGTCAGCGCGAGCGAGGCGCTGAACGCGGTCGCGGTGGTGGCGAACGCCAGGACGGTGGCCAGAGCGGGCGAGACGTACGTGCCGACCACGGTGAACAGCGGGGTGGAGGAGGCCGCGAGGGCCTTCGGGCCGGAGAAGCCGACCGCCTCGAACCAGGCGCCGAAGGTGTACAGCAGGCCGGAGAAGAGCAGCGCCACCACGATGGTGCGCGGAATGGTCCGCTGCGCGTCGCGCGTCTCCTCGCCCAGCGCGGTGGCCTGTTCGAAGCCGCCGAAGCCGAGGAACGCCACCGAGATGCCCAGGAACAGGTGCCCGGCCGAGACCCCGTGCAGCGAGAACGCGGCGAACCCGAAGCTGTGGCCGCCGTAGCCGCCCTTGGCCAGCACGATGGTCCCGGCGACGATGACCAGTGCGCAGGTGACCAGTTCGAGGACGAGCAGCACCGTGGTGGAGACGGTGATCCTGCGCGACGCGGTCCACAGCACGGCCACCCCGGCGATCGCGGCGACCGGCACCCACGGCGGGGAGCCGCCGCCCGCCAGCCCGACCGCGGAGCCGAAGTAGTCGCCGGTCTGCGACAGCACCGCGCCGCCGACCATCAGGTCGTTGCCCAGGTAGGCCCACGCGACGACGAACGCGAACACCGGCCCGAGCATCAGCTTGGCGAAGCCGTACAGCGATCCCGCCGAGGCGGACCGGCGGGCGAGGTGGATGAAGACGTAGGTGAGGAAGGCGCCGGCCACCAGGCCGAGCAGAAAGCTCGTCGCGCCGTAGGTACCGGTCACCGAGGCCATGGTGGCCGGGATCAGCGCGATGCCCGCCGACGGCGCCTGCGCCGCGATCGGCTGCGCGAGGCTGCGCCAGAACCCGACGGAACCGCCGGCCAGCCCGCCGGCTCCCTGGCCGTTCGCGGCGCTCCTCGCGGGCGTGGCGGCGGATATCCCGCCCGGTGAACTGGACGTGTTCGTCACGAGAACTCCTTCTGGCCGAGTCGTGGCAGCTTCTGGCCCATCAGTGACCGGGCGGGCTGATGGCCCACAGCACGCGCGCCGGCGCGCCGCCGTCCTCGATCAACCGGTGCGGCACGGACGAGCGGAAGTCGATGCAGTCGCCGGTGCCCAGGCGGTGCGCCGCCGGGCCCAGGTGCAGCGTGATGCCGCCCTCCAGCACGATCACGAACTCCTCGGAGTCGCCGTGCGTGTAGGGGTCCTCTCCGGTGGACCCGCCGGGCTCGAACTCGACGAGGAAGACCTCCAGGTCGCGGTGGGGCCTGGGCGAGAGCAGGTACTTGCGGGCCAGCACCCCGAAGTCGAGGGCCGGCCGGTCGGCCACCCGCAACACCCGCGGCCCGGGGTCGAACTCCGCCGCGAACAGGTCCGACATGGCCACCCCGAGCGCGGTCGCTATCCGCCGCAGCGTGCCGATGCTCGCATTCGCGACATTCCGCTCGATCTGGCTGAGGAATCCCTCGCTCACCCCGGCCCGGTCCGCCACCTGTGCCAGCGTCAACCGCCGCCCGGTGCGAAGTGCCCGCAACCGCCCGCCCACCGCGGCGTCTTCCGCCTCCTGGCCGGGTTCACTCGCCTTCACCGGGCGTCTTCCAAGCTCTTCATCAGCACAACATAAGAACATCTTTGATGACAGTCAATACCGACTGAGAAGCCGCTTTCCGTACCGCGGACGAGATCATGGACGCGAACAGGCCGCGACGCGTACGCCTGTACGATGCCCGCGCGTCGTGCCTGACCCACCGGCGAACGAAGGGGTGCCGCCTCCTCGCGCGCGGGGCCGGGCCGCACAGCCCCCCGGCGGAGGGGGCGATGTGAGAGATCGTGAGATGTGGGAGCGTGAGCCGGGTGAGTGAGACGACGTCCAAGACCCTCCAATACCGCTCCGAGGGGCCGGAACACGCCCCGGTCATCGTGCTCGGCCCGGCCCTCGGCACCACGTGGCACATGTGGGACCGGCAGATACCGGAGCTGACACCGCACTGGCGGGTGCTGCGCTACGACCTTCCCGGCCACGGCGGCGCCGCGGCCGACCCGGCGTCCTCGGTCGCCGAACTGGCCGCGCGGCTGCTGGCCACGCTCGACGAGCTCGAGATCGACACCTTCGGCTACGTCGGCTGCTCGCTGGGCGGCGCGGTCGGCGTCGAGTTGGCGCTGACCAGTCCGGGCCGGGTCGCCTCGCTGGCCCTGATATCCACCTCCCCCCGGTTCGAGACGCCGGACGCCTGGCGGCAGCGCGGCGTGGTGGCCCGCTCCGGCGGGCTGGCCCGGATCGCGCACACCACCCCCGAGCACTGGTTCACCCCGGTCTTCCGGGCCGCGCAGACCTCGATCGTCGACTGGTCGGTGCAGATGGTGCGCACCACCGACACCGACTGCTACATCGCCGGCTGCGAGGCGCTGGCCGCCCACGACGTGCGGACCGACCTGTCGCGGATCTCGGTGCCCACCCTGGTGGTCGGCGGCGCCGAGGACCCGGCGACCCCGCCGGCCGACGCGCGCGCCCTGGTCGCCGCGATACCCGACGCCCGGCTCGCCGTCGTGCCGGGCGCCGCCCACCTCGCCCCGGTGGAACAGCCCAGAGCGGTCACCGACCTCGTGGTGCGGCACTTCTCGTCCGCCTGGTCGGACCGCGCGGTGCCCGGCCCCGGCCAGCCCGTCGCCGCCGGCCGGCCGCCCGCCGAGGTGCCCGAGGCGCCGCCCGCGCCGGTCGGCGCCCCGCCGGTGCCCACCGAGCCGCCGGCCGCCCGCCCCGATCCGTACGAGGACGGCATGCGGGTGCGCCGCGAGGTGCTGGGCGACGCGCACGTGGACCGGGCGGCCGCCGCGGCCGACGAGTTCACCGGCGACTTCCAGGAGTTCATCACCCGCTACGCGTGGGGCGAGGTGTGGACCCGGCCCGGAGTGGACCGCAAGACCCGCAGCGTGATCACCCTGACCGCGCTGGTCGCCCGCGGCCACTTCGACGAACTCGCCTTCCACGTGCGCGCCGCGCTGCGCAACGGCCTGGCACCCGCCGAGATCAAGGAGGTGCTGATCCAGACGGCCGTCTACTGCGGCGTCCCGGCGGCCAACACGGCGTTCTCGGTGGCCCAGCGGGTGATCGCCGAGGAGACCCGGCTGCCGGGCCAGGAGTGACCCCGGGTGACAGGATGGCCGGCATGAAGCTGACCAAGAAGGGCCACGCCTGCGTCCGGCTGGAGAAGGACGGCCAGGTGCTGGTCATCGACCCGGGCTCGTTCAGCGAGCCGGACGCCGCCGTCGGCGCGGACGCCGTCCTGGTCACCCACGAGCACCCCGACCACTTCGCCGAGGACCGGCTGCGCGCCGCCCTGGAGGCCGACCCGGCGGCCCGGATCTGGACGCTGCGCAGCGTCGCCGAGCGGTTGACCGCCGCCTTCCCCGGCCGGGTGGCCACCGTCGGCGACGGCGACACCTTCACCGCGGCCGGCTTCGAGGTGCAGGCGCACGGCCAACTGCACGCGGTCATCCACCCCGACCTGCCGCGGATCACCAACGTCGGCTACCTGGTGGACGGCGCGGTCTTCCACCCCGGCGACGCCTTCACACTGCCCGGCCGCCCGGTCGAGACGCTGCTGCTGCCGCTGCACGCGCCGTGGAGCAAGTTCTCCGAGGTCGTCGACTACGTGCGCGAGGTCGCGCCGGCCCACGCCTACGCCGTGCACGACGGGCTGCTCAACGACGACGGCCTGGGCGTCTACGCGCGCAACCTCGGCCCGGCCGGCCCCGGCATCGGCGCCGCCGGGTTCCACCGCATCGCGCCCGGCGAGAGCGTGCGCGCCGGCTAGCCGCCCGCCGGCCGACCGGGTGTCCGGCGCTGTCGGTGGTCGGCGGTAGATTGCCGGGCATGGCACTGCGCATCGCGACCTGGAACGTCAACTCCGTCACCGCCCGCCTCCCGCGGCTGCTCGCCTGGCTGGAGAGGTCCGGCACGGACGTGGTGTGCCTGCAGGAGCTCAAGTGCTCCGCCGAGTCCTTCCCGCACGAGCCGCTGCGCGAGCTGGGCTACCAGGCGGCGGTCAACGCCGACGGCCGGTGGAACGGCGTCGCGCTGCTCTCCCGGGTCGGGCTCGACGACGTGGTGAGCGGCCTGCCCGGCCAGCCCGGCTACCTCGGCGAGGCGCCCGAGCCGCGCGCGGTGGCCGCCACCTGCGGCCCGGTCCGCCTGTGGTCGGTCTACGTGCCCAACGGCCGCGAGGTCGGCCACGACCACTACGCCTACAAGCTCGACTGGCTGGCCGCGCTGCGCGCCGCGGTGACCGAGGACGCGGCCGGCGCCCGCCCGTTCGCGGTGCTCGGCGACTACAACATCGCGCCCACCGACGAGGACGTCTTCGACCGGGCCGCCTTCGAGGGCCTGACCCACGTCACCGAGCCGGAGCGCGCGGCGCTGGCCGGCCTGCGCGAGACCGGCCTGGCCGACGTCGTGCCCCGCCCGCTGAAGTACGACCGCCCCTACACCTACTGGGACTACCGCGAGCTGCGCTTCCCGCACAACAAGGGCATGCGCATCGACCTGGTCTACGGCAACGAGCCGTTCGCCAAGGCGGTCGGCGACGCGTACGTCGACCGCGAGGAGCGCAAGGGCAAGGGCGCCTCCGACCACGCCCCGGTCGTCGTCGACCTGGAGCTGTGAGCCGTCCGGCGGCCTTCACCGGGTAAGGGTTCTTCATGGATCGCCGCGCCTGCGGTGACGAATCGGCCGCGCGGTGCGAGGCTGATGAGCATGGGGATCTCCTTCGTTGAAAAATGGCTCAAGCGCAATGACGGCCCGCAACACGCGGTGGCCGTTCCGGAAACCATGGCCGGCGACCAGGAGGGGATCACGGCGCTGCTCGCGGAGTGCGATCTGCTGCGCGACCAGGCGGCCTGGGCGGGCGTCGAACTCGACGACTCCGCCGACTCGCTGGCCGGCCTCGACCAGCTGATGCCCCGGTGGCGCACGGATCCCGGGCGTCTGACCTGGCTGGGCAACGACGCCGGCCTCTACCTGGGCACCGTCATCGTGCGCACCGTGCAGGGCGCGGCCTGGCATGTCACCGAGGACGGGAGGGCGGTGATCCGGCTGGAGTCCGGCCGGGAACTGGACGTGGTGGAGACCGGCCACACCTGGGCCGAGGACGGCTCGCCGGAGCTCGCCCAGTTCCACGCGGAGGCCGCGGAGGGCAGCGGATAACGCGAACGGCCACGACCCGGCCGTCCGACGGCCCGGCGTGCGCCGGATCGGGGCCTACTGCGGGCATCATGAGAACCGGTCACGAACTACCGCAGACCGGGAGAAATACATGGAATCCCTGGAAAAACTCCCCAATATCGGCGCGATCCTGGCCGACCGGCTGCGGGTCGCCGGGGTGTCCGACGCCGCCGAGCTGCGCCGCCTCGGTTCGGAGGCGGCCTTCGCCAAGATCAGCGGAGGACTGCCCGAGGACGCCCGCAGCCACACCCTCTTCGCGCTCGAAGGGGCCATCCGAGGCACCCGCTGGACCTCCATCCCGCAGGACGAGCGCGCCACCCTGGCCTCCCGCGTCTTCGACTGAGGGCGCCCGGGCGGCTGCCCGGGCGCCGCTCTCCGGCGGCCCCGGACGGCCCAGCCCGGTGCGCGGCCGGCGGCCGGCGGCCACCAGGATGGCTTCATGGCAGCACTCGTCGCCATGGGCGCCTTCCTGATGACGCTGGTCGGCGGCGCGGTCGCGCACCGCATCGGCGACCGCCGGCACCTGGTGCTGGGGCTCGCCGCCGGGCTGATGCTGGGCGTCGTCGGCTTCGACCTGCTGCCGGAGGCGCTGCACGCCCAGCCGGACCACGTCTTCGGGGTGCCCGCCGCGCTGCTGGTCTTCGTCGCGGGCTTCCTCGGCATCCACGTCGTGGAGCGCTCGGTGGCCGTCCACCGGGCACACGAGGGCGAGTACGCGGACCACCGGCACGCCCACGCCCGGGCGCACGCCGGCGGACGCGACGCGCCCGGACTCGGCGTGGCCGCCGCGAGCGCGCTGGTCGGGCACAGCGTGCTGGACGGCTTCGCCATCGGCGCCGCCTTCCAGGCCGGCTCCACGGTGGGCACGGTGGTCGCCATCGCCGTCATCTCGCACGACTTCGCCGACGGCTTCAACACGTACACCATCACCCGCCTGTACGGGAACGCCCGCCGCCGGGCCGTCGCGCTGCTGCTGTGCGACGCCGCCGCACCGGTGGCCGGGGCGGCGATCACGTTGGCGTTCACCATCTCGCCGCGGGCGCTCGGGCTCTACCTGGGGTTCTTCGCCGGCTTCCTGCTCTACCTGGCGACCTCCGACATCCTCCCGGAGGCGCACAGCCCGCACCCCTCGCTGTCCACCCTGCTGTGCACGGTCGCCGGGACCGGCTTCATGTGGCTGGTCATCGGCCTGGCCGGCTGACCGCGGCCGGTCCGCGATGCGACGTTCGTCGCATTTTCCGGCCGCCCCTTACCGCGGGCCGCCGCGTTTGCTAGACACGGAAGCGGACGGGGAAGCACCCGAGGTTCTGGAACAGCACCGTGACAGATGGCGACTCGACCGAGTACATACACGCTTTCGACATCGACCTCACCCGCGAGGAGGCCCGGCGCCAGGCCGAGGTGGTGGCCGCGCTCGGCGCCGAGTGGGACCCGCTCGCGGTGATCGAGGGCGAGCGCGAGGCGTACCGCATGCTCTACTCCGGTCTCGATGCCGAGCAGTCCGAGGTCTACCGGCGACTGGTGGCGGCCGGCGTGCTGCCGGGGCGCGAGGGGGACGGCCGTGCTGCCGATTGACCCCAGCGCCGACATCGGCCGCCGCGCCTGGGTGCCCTGCCCCGGCTGCCAGGACCACCGCGGCTGCGAGACCTGCGCCGCCGGGCGCACCTGCGCGGAGCACTGGCGCTACCTGCTGGCCAACACCGGTCGGCTGCTGCACCTGCAGTGCCCGTCCTGCACCCACCTGTGGTCGTGGGACTCCGGCTTCGGCTGCGCCCGGTAGCCGACCGGCCGGCGTCAGTCGCTCGCGGCCCGTGCCGGCGGCGCGGTGGACGCTGCCCGGGTGACGTCGGCGACCAGCTCGGTCACGTCCGGCCCGTACGCCTCGGAGTTGACCACCTTCAGCAGCAGGCAGAACGCGCCGTCCGGCCCGTGGCGCCGGGTGAGCCGGGCGTGGTGCCGTGCGAGATAGCGGATCGCGGCCTGGTTGTCCACCGGGCGCTGGCCGCAGGCGAGGAAGACCGGCCGGCCGCCCTCCGGCCCGGTCAGCCGGGCGAGCACCGCGTACTCCACCTCGCCCTTGCGCAGCGGGTACGCCTCGCCGCCCACCGTGAACGTGTTGTCGCCGCGCCGCCCGCCCTCGCCGGTGTCTATCTCCAGGCCGGGCAGCATGGACCGCAGGTGGGCCTGCGTGCGCCGGTTGGCGACCGGGCCGCCCACGCAGAACTCGGTGCGTATCCCGAACCCCTGGCGGGCCGCGTCGTGCGCCAGGATGTCGGCGTGCGCACCGCACTCCTTGATCAGCGCGGACAGCTCCAGCAGCGCGAAGGCGTCGTGCCGTGCCACGCCGTGCGCGGCGGTGCCGGCCTCCTGAGGGACCACCAGCAGGCACTCGGACCCCTCCGGCAGCCCGAAGAACCGCTGCCTGCGCCGCAACTGGCGCCGCCACACGTAGCTGCGCACGAACCAGCCGGCCACACCGCTGATGGCGGTCGCGGCCAGGCCCAGCACGATGTTGAGGATGTCCTCGTCCATGACCGGGCATGCTAGCCCGCCCCGTCCGGCCGGTCCGGGCCGAATGAAACGAGATCTTCACTCGTTGAGTAACGGCCGCAGTATTGCCACAGTGGGGGAGGCGACATACCGTCTTTCCCTCGGCCGGGTTCTACGTGCGTAGACCCCGCCTGACGTTGCGTGTCAGAGGAGCGAGTCATGACCGAAGTCGTACGAGCCGCCCTCGTCCAGGCGACCTGGACGGGTGATACCGAATCGATGATCGCCAAGCACGAGGAGCACGCCAGAGCGGCGGCCGCCCAGGGTGCGAAGATCATCGGTTTCCAGGAGGTCTTCAACGCTCCCTACTTCTGCCAGGTGCAGGAGCCCGAGCACTACCGCTGGGCGGAGCCGGTGCCGGACGGCCCGACGACCCGCCGCATGCAGGACCTGGCCCGTGAGACCGGCATGGTCATCGTGGTCCCGATCTTCGAGCTGGAGCAGTCCGGCTTCTACTACAACACCGCGGTCGTCATCGACGCCGACGGCAGCGTGCTCGGCTCGTACCGCAAGCACCACATCCCGCAGGTCAAGGGCTTCTGGGAGAAGTACTACTTCAAGCCGGGCAACCTCGGCTGGCCGGTCTTCGACACCGCGGTCGGCCGGGTCGGCGTCTACATCTGCTACGACCGGCACTTCCCGGAGGGCTGGCGCGCCCTGGGCCTGGCCGGCGCGCAGATCGTCTACAACCCGTCCGCCACCTCGCGCGGCCTGTCCGCGTACCTGTGGCAGCTGGAGCAGCCGGCCGCCGCGGTCGCCAACGAGTACTTCGTCGCCGCCATCAACCGGGTGGGCCAGGAGGAGTACGGCGACAACGACTTCTACGGCACCAGCTACTTCGTCGACCCGCGCGGCCAGTTCGTCGGCGAGCCGGCCAGCGACACCAAGGAGGAACTGCTCGTCCGCGACCTGGACCTCGGTATGATCGACACGGTCCGGCAGCAGTGGGCCTTCTACCGGGACCGCCGCCCCGACGCGTACGGCGACCTCGTGGAGCCCTGATCGTTATGGCAGCCATGACCGAGAGCACCGCGCACGCCGTCCTGCACGCCCGCCACCGCGCCGTCATGCCCGACTGGCTCGCCACGTACTACCGGCAGCCGATCGAGATCACCCGCGGTGAGGGGCGTCGGGTGTGGGACGCCGAAGGCCGGGAGTACCTGGACTTCTTCGGCGGCATCCTCACCACGATGACGGCGCACGCGCTGCCCGAGGTCATGGCCGCCGTGGCCGAGCAGGCCGGCCGGATCCTGCACAGCTCCACGCTCTACCTCAGCCGCGGCGCCGTCGAACTCGCCGAACGCGTCGCCCGGTTGTCCGGCATCCCGGACGCCCGGGTCTTCTTCACCACCTCCGGCACCGAGGCGAACGACACCGCGCTGCTGCTGGCCACCGCGTACCGCCGCTCCAACCAGATCCTGGCGATGCGCAACAGCTACCACGGCCGGTCCTTCAGCACGGTCGGCATCACCGGCAACTCCGCCTGGTCGCCCACCAGCCTCTCGCCGCTGCAGACGCTCTACCTGCACGGCTCGGTGCGCACCCGCGGACCGTTCGCGCACCTGGACGACGAGCGGTTCGTCGAGGCGTGCGTGGCGGACCTGCGCGACATGCTGGGCCAGGTCGGCGGCCCGGTGGCCGCGCTGATCGCCGAACCGGTCCAGGGGGTCGGCGGCTTCACCGCGCCGCCCGACGGACTGTTCGCGGCGTTCCGCGAGGTGCTGGACGAACACGGCATCCTGTGGATCACCGACGAGGTGCAGACCGGCTGGGGCCGCACCGGCGAGCACTTCTGGGGCTGGCAGGCACACGCCGGCTCCGGCGCCCCCGACATCCTCACCTTCGCCAAGGGCATCGGCAACGGCCTGTCCATCGGAGGCGTGGTCGCCCGCGCCGAGGTGATGAACTGCCTGGACGCCAACTCCATCTCCACCTTCGGCGGCAGCCCGGTCACCACCGCGGGCGCGCTCGCCAACCTCGGCTACCTCCTCGACCACGACCTGCAGGGCAACGCCCGCCGGGTCGGCGGTCTGCTCACCGCCCGTCTGCGGTCGATCGCCGCCGCCTCGCCCGCCGTACGCGAAGTACGCGGCCGCGGCCTGATGATCGGCGTGGAACTGGTCGAACCCGGCACCGACGAGCCGTCGCCCGCCCTGGCCTCCGCGGTCCTGGAGGCCGCCAGGGAGGGCGGACTGCTGATCGGCAAGGGCGGCCACGAGGGCAACGTGCTGCGGATCGCGCCACCGCTGACGCTCACCGTCGCGGAGGCCGAGGAGGGGGCCACGATCATCGAAGCCGCCGTCAAGCACGCCGTGGCGTGACGAAATCCGGAGGAAGAATGACAAGCACACTGATCCGCGGCGGATTGGTGATCACCGCGTCCGACGAGCTGCACGCCGACGTCCTGATCCAGGACGGCCGGATCGCCGCGCTCTTCCACCGCGAGCCCGGCACCGAGCCCGCCGTCACCGCCGACCGGGTGATCGACGCCACCGGGCGGTACGTGATCCCCGGCGGTGTGGACGCGCACACCCACATGGAGATGCCGTTCGGCGGCACCTACGCCAGCGACACCTTCGAGACCGGCACCCGCGCCGCGGCCTGGGGCGGCACCACGACCATCGTGGACTTCGCCATCCAGAGCGTCGGCGGCTCGCTGCGCCAGGGACTCGACACCTGGCACGCCAAGGCCGACGCGCAGTGCGCCATCGACTACGGCTTCCACATGATCATGGCCGACGTGGACGAGCACTCGCTCAAGGAGATGGACCAACTCGTCGAGGAGGGCGTCACCTCCTTCAAGCTGTTCATGGCCTACCCCGGCGTCTTCTACAGCGACGACGGCAAGATCCTGCGGGCCATGCAGCGCGCCTCGGGCAACGGCGGGCTGATCATGATGCACGCCGAGAACGGCATCGCGATCGACGTGCTGGTCGAGCAGGCGCTCGCCGCCGGCCGGACCGACCCGCGCTACCACGGCGAGGTCCGCAAGGCGCTGCTGGAGGCCGAGGCGACGCACCGCGCCATCCAGCTGTCCCGGGTGGCCGGCTCGCCGCTGTACGTGGTGCACGTCTCGGCCACCGAGGCGCTCGCCGAACTCTCCCAGGCCCGCGACCTCGGGCTCAACGTCTTCGGCGAGACCTGCCCGCAGTACCTGTTCCTGTCCACCGACAACCTCGCCGAGCCGGACTTCGAGGGCGCCAAGTACGTCTGCTCGACGCCGCTGCGGCCGCGGGACCACCAGGAAGCCCTCTGGCGCGGGCTGCGCACCAACGACCTGTCGGTGGTCTCCACCGACCACTGCCCGTTCTGCTTCACCGGGCAGAAGGAGCTGGGCCGCGGCAACTTCTCCAAGATCCCCAACGGCCTGCCGGGCGTGGAGAACCGGATGGACCTGCTCCACCAGGCGGTCGTCGACGGGCACCTCACCCGCCGCCGCTGGATCGAACTCGCCTGCGCCACCCCGGCCCGGATGTTCGGCCTCTACCCGCGCAAGGGCACCATCGCCCCCGGCGCGGACGCGGACGTGGTCATCTACGACCCGGCCGCCGAGCAGGTCATCTCCGCCGAGACCCACCACATGAACGTCGACTACAGCGCGTACGAGGGCCGCCGGATCACCGGGCAGGTCGAGACCGTGCTCTCCCGCGGCGAGTTGGTGATCGACGGCCGGTCCTACGTGGGACACGCCGGCCACGGCCAGTACCAGCCGCGCGGCACCTGCCAGTACCTGATCTGACCCGGGCCGCCCCCCAGGGGCGTCCCCGGTCTTCCCGGTTTCTAGGTTTTCCCCGGATTTTCTCGCGAAAGGCACGAAGATGGACTTCGGGCTCGTACTGCAGACCGATCCACCCGCCTCGGCGGTCGTCGAACTCATGCGCCGCGCCGAACACAGCGGCTTCCGCTACGGCTGGACCTTCGACTCCGCGGTGCTGTGGCAGGAGCCGTTCGTCATCTACAGCCGGATCCTCGAACACACCCAGCGGATGATCGTCGGACCGATGGTCACCAACCCGGGCACCCGCACCTGGGAGGTGACCGCGTCCACCTTCGCCACGCTCAACGACATGTACGGCAACCGCACGGTGTGCGGCATCGGCCGCGGCGACTCCGCGATGCGGGTGGCCGGCCGCAAGCCCAACACCCTGGCCAGGCTCGGCGAGGCGATGGGCGTCATCCGCGACCTCGCCGAGGGCCGCGAGACCGAGGTGGACGGCAACACCATCCGGCTGCCCTGGGTGCGCGACGGCCGGCTGCCGGTGTGGATGGCCGCCTACGGCCCCAAGGCGCTGGCGCTGGCCGGCCAGAAGGCGGACGGCTTCATCCTGCAGCTCGCCGACCCGTTCCTGACCGAGTGGATGGTCAAGGCGGTCCGCCAAGCCGCGGCCGACGCGGGCCGCGACCCGGAGTCGGTCGCCATCTGCGTCGCCGCCCCGGCCTACGTCACCGACGGCACCGAGGAGGGGCTCGCCCACGGCCGCGAGCAGTGCCGCTGGTTCGGCGGCATGGTCGGCAACCACGTCGCCGACCTCGTGGAGCGCTACGGAGCCCACTCCGGCATGGTCCCGGACGAGCTGACCGCGTACATCAAGGACCGCCAGGGCTACGACTACGCGCACCACGGCCGCAGCGGCAACCCCGACACCGCCTTCGTGCCGGACGCGGTGGTGGACCGCTTCTGCCTGATCGGCCCACCCGAGGCACACGTCGAGAAGCTGGAACACCTGCGCGGCCTGGGCGTCGACCAGTTCGCGCTCTACGCCATGCACGACGCCCGCGAGGCCGTCATCGACACGTACGGCGAGCAGATCATCCCGCGGTTCGGAGCGGACGCGTGAGCGCCACCCAGGCCACCGGGCAGGCCGACGGCCCGATAGAACTGGCGGAGGGGACCGTCCCGGACGACGGGCGGTTCTCCAACGCCGACCTGCGCCCGGTGCCGATCGCGGACCGGCACTGGACCACCTACAACTTCGCGGCGCTGTGGGTCGGGATGGCGCACAACATCCCGTCCTGGACGCTCGCCTCCGGCCTGGTCGCGCTCGGCATGGACTGGAAGCAGGCGGTGCTCACCATCGCCCTGGCCAACGTCATCGTGCTGCTGCCCGATGCTGCTGACCGGCCACGCCGGACCCAAGTACGGCATACCCTTCCCGGTGCTGGCCCGCTCCTCGTTCGGCCTGCGCGGCGCGAACCTGCCCGCGCTGGTGCGCGCCGCGGTCGCCTGCGCCTGGTTCGGCATCCAGACCTGGATCGGCGGCGAGGGGATCTTCTTCCTCGCCGGCAAGCTGTTCGGCCACGGCTGGGCGAACGCCTCGATGATCGGCGGCTACCCCTGGACCCAGTGGCTGTCGTTCATCGTCTTCTGGGCGGTCGAACTCGCCATCATCGCGCGCGGCATGGAGACGCTGCGCCGCTTCGAGAACTGGGCGGCGCCCTTCGTGCTGGCCGGCGCGGTCGGCCTGCTGATCTGGATCGCCGTCAAGGCCGGCGGCTTCGGCCCGCTGCTCGACCAGCCCTCCCACCTGGGCTGGGGCAGCCACTTCTGGCCGGTCTTCTTCCCGGCCCTGATGGGCATGATCGGCTTCTGGTCCACCCTCTCGCTCAACATCCCCGACTTCACCCGGTTCGGCGCCGGGCAGCGCGCCCAGGTCTGGGGCCAGACGCTCGGCCTGCCCACCACCATGACCGCCTTCGCCCTGCTGTCGGTGCTGGTCACCTCCGGCTCCCAGGCGGTCTACGGCAAGGCGGTCTGGGACCCGATCCAGCTCGCCGCGCACCTGCAGAACTGGGCGGGCGTGACGTTCGCGCTGATCACCGTGCTGGTCGCCACCATCTCGTGCAACCTGGCCGCCAACGTGGTCTCGCCGGCCTACGACCTGTCCAACCTGGCGCCCAAGCTCATCACCTTCCGGGGCGGCGCGCTGGTCACCGGGGTGGTCGGCGTCGTCATCTTCCCCTGGAAGCTGCTCTCCTCGCCGCAGGTCTACATCTACACCTGGCTCGGCGTGGTGGGCGGGCTGCTCGGCACGGTGGCCGGCGTGCTGATCGCCGACTACTGGCTGGTGCGCCGCACCCGCCTGGACCTGGCCGACCTCTACCGGCCGCACGGGCGCTACTGGTACACCGGCGGCTGGAACTGGCGGGCCGTCACCGCCTTCGTGGTCGGCGGGGTGCTGGCCGTCGGCGGCTCCTACTCCGCGCCCGGCAGCGGCCCGTTCCCGGCCGGCGGCATGATCCCGTTCCTCAAGCCGCTCGCCGACTACGGCTGGGCGGTCGGCCTGACCTCGGCGCTCCTGCTGCACCTGCTGTTCAGCCGAGTGTTCCCAGCAACGCGGGAAGAGCCGTCCCTATCGGCTCCCTGATCACCTCGGCGGCCAACCGGTCGTAAGGGGTGGGCTCCGCGTTGACGATCACCAGACGCGCGCCGTGCTCCGCCGCGATCCCGGCCAGGGACGCGGCGGGCTGCACCTGCAGGCTGCTGCCGACCGCCACGAACACCTCGCACGCCTTCGCGATCGACATGGCCCGGCCCAGCACCACCGGGTCGAGCCGCTGGCCGAACATCACCGTGGCGGACTTCAGGATCCCGCCGCACGCCTCGCACGCCGGATCGTCCTCGCCCGCGGCCACCCGGGCGAGGGCGTCGGCCATCGCACCGCGCGCCCGGCAGTCCACGCACACCACGGACCGCGAGGAGCCGTGCAGTTCGAGCACCTTGCGGGCCGGCATCCCGGCGTCCTGGTGCAGCCCGTCGACGTTCTGCGTGATCACCCGGACCGGGACGCCGGCCCGCTCCAGCCGGGCCACCGCGTCGTGCGCCGCGTTCGGCCGGGCGGTCCTGGCCGGGCTCTCCAGCCGCATCCGCCAGGCCCGGCGCCGGATCTGCGGGTCCGTGACGTAGTGGTCGTAGCTCACCAGCTTCTGCGGCCTGCGGATCGCTCCGCCACACCCCCCGCGGCCCGCGGTAGTCCGGGATGCCGGAGTCCGTCGAGATGCCGGCGCCGCTCAGGATCGCCACCAGCGGCCGGCGTGCCGTCGCCTCTGCGCTGCTCATGCGGCCGAGCCTACGAGCATCCCGCGGGCGCCGGCCAACCCCTTTCCGCGCCCCCGGCCGGCCGCGCCGCCGCACCGGTCGGGCCCGGCCCGGCGATCCGCCCACCGGACCGGCCGAGATCTGGCACGGTGGGGGAGTGAGCACGGACGCAGTGGATGTCGTGGTGGTCGGGGCGGGGCCGAACGGGCTGACGGCCGCCGTGGAACTGGCCCGCGCCGGGGTGGGCGTGACGGTCTACGAGGCGGCGGACACCGTCGGGGGAGGGGCGCGCACCGAGGAGCTGACGCTGCCCGGCTTCCGGCACGACCCGTGCTCGACGGCCCACCCGTTCGGCGCCGGATCACCGGTGTTCAACGCGCTGCCGCTGGCCGACCACGGCCTCACCTGGGTCCACCCGCAGCTGCCGATGGCGCACCCCTTCCCGGACGGCACGGCGGCGGTGCTGGCCCGCTCGGTGGGCGAGACCGCGGCCTCGCTGGGCGCCCGGGACGCGGGCGCCTACCGGCGGCTGGTCGCGCCCTTCACCGGGCGGTGGCCGCAACTGGCCCGCGACGTGCTGCGCCCGCAGTGGTCCGGGCTGCCGCGCGACCCGCTGCTGTACGCCAGGTTCGGCCTGATCGGCGGGCTCCCGCTGACGCTGCTGGCCCGGCGCTTCCAGGACCCGAAGGCGCGCGCCCTGCTGGCCGGCGCGGCGGCCCACCTGGTCGGGCCGTTGAGCGGTCCGATCACCTCGGGCGGCGCGCTGACCTTCCTGCTCGCCGGACACGAGGTCGGCTGGCCGTTCGCGCGCGGCGGCTCGCAGGCGATCTCCGACGCGCTCGCCGGGCTGCTGACCGCGCTGGGCGGCACGATCCGCACCGGCGTCACCGTCCGCTCGCTCGCCGAGCTGCCGCCCGCCCTGGCCTACGTCTTCGACACCTCGCCGACCGCGCTGGCCCGCATCGCCGGCCTCAAGGACGCCTTCCCCGGCTTCCGCTACGGGCCGGCCGCGTTCAAGATCGACTATGCGCTGGACGGGCCGGTCCCGTGGACCGCGCCGCAGGCCGCCCGGGCCGGCACGGTGCACCTGGGGCCGACGTTCGGCGAGATCGACACCGCGCTGCGCGCCGCGTCGAGCGGCCGGGCGCCGCAGGTGCCGTTCGTGCTGTCCGCGCAGCCCAGCCTCTTCGACGACTCGCGCGCCCCGGCCGGCCGGCACGTCTTCTGGGCCTACTCCCACGTGCCGAACGGCTGGCGCGGCGACGCGACCGAGGCCGTCGAGCGGCAGATCGAACGCTTCGCGCCCGGCTTCACCGACCGGGTGCTGGCCCGCGCGGTCAGCGGCCCGGCCGAGTTGGCCGCCCGCAACGCCAACTACGTCGGCGGCGACATCGCCTGCGGATCGGCGGCCGGGCTGCGCGCGGTGATCCGCCCGGCGCTGCGCCGGGTCCCGTACGCGACCAGCGACCCGTCGGTCTTCCTGTGCTCCTCGGCCGCCCCGCCCGGCCCCGGCGTGCACGGGATGGCCGGTTTCCACGCGGCGCGCACGGTGCTGAAGGCGCTGGGCCGCGGGCGTTGACCCGGCCGAGTCCGCGGGTAGGTCCGCAGCACACCGTCCCCCCGAAAGGTGCCCGCATGGCGAACGCCGACGACCTCACCGCCGCACTCGACCTCGACACGCTGGACATGAGCGGCATCACCCCCGAGCGGTTCGCCCGGATCGTCCGCTCGACGCCGCCCGAGCGCACCGCCGCGGTGATGGCCGGACCGCACCGCAGGCGGATCCTGGACGAGCTCTTCGCCCGCATGCGCGTGCTGTTCAAGGCCGAGGCGGCCGGCGACCGGGAGGCGCGGGTCCGCTGGCGCATCACCGCCCCCGGCGCCGAGCCGGACGTCTACGAGACCGACATCGCCGCCGGCCGCCTGACGGTCACCGGGCACCTGACCGACCGCGCGGTCCGGCTCACCCTGACGATGGCCGCCCCCGAACTGCTGAAGCTGGCCTCCGGCAGCGCCTCGGGACCGCTGCTGCTGATCACCCGCAGGCTGAGCGCCGAGGGCGACCTGCTGCTCGCCGCGGCACTGACCCGCTGGTTCGACCTGCCCAGGGTCTGACCGAACCGGCCATTGACGCGGACCGCACGGGCCAACAAGGCTGCGTGGGTCATCAGCGAAGGCGCGCGCGTCCCGAGGAGCAGCCCCGTGTTCACCACCCGTCCCACTCTCCAGGGCACCTTCGGCATGGTGTCCTCCACCCACTGGCTGGCCTCCCAGTCCGCCATGGCCGTTCTGGAGGACGACGGCAACGCCTTCGACGCCGCCGTGGCCGCGGCCTTCGTGCTGCACGTCGTCGAGCCGCACCTGAACGGTCCGGGCGGCGAGGTCCCGGCGATCTTCGCCCCGGCCGGCGGCGAGGTCCAGGTGCTGTGCGGCCAGGGCCCGGCACCGGCCGGCGCCACCATCGGCCACTACACCGGCCTGGGCCTGCACCTCGTCCCCGGCACCGGCCCGCTGGCCGCCACCGTGCCCGGCGCGTTCGACGCCTGGATGCTGCTGCTGCGCGACCACGGCACCAAGCCGCTCGCCGAGGTGCTGAAGTACGCCATCGGCTACGCGGAGTCCGGCCACCCGGTCCTGGACCGGGTCGGCGCCACCATCGAGACCGTGCGGCGGCTGTTCACCGAGGAGTGGACCAGCTCCGCGGCGGTCTACCTGCCCGGCGGCCAACCGCCCGCCGCCGGCACCCTGTTCCGCAACCCGGTGCTCGCCGCCACCTGGCGCCGGATCATCACCGAGTCCGACGCGGCCGGCGGCAGCCGGGAACACCGCATCGACGCCGCCCGCCGGGTGTGGCGCGAGGGCTTCGTCGCCGAGGCGATCGCCGCGTCCGCCGCCCGGCCCGCCCTCGACACCTCGGGCCGCCGCAACGCGGGCGTGCTGACCGGCGACGACCTCGCCGCGTTCAGCGCCGGCTACGAGCGGCCGGTCACCCACGAGTGGAACGGCTGGACGGTCGCCAAGTGCGGCCCGTGGAGCCAGGGCCCGGCCTTCCTCCAGCAACTGTCGCTGCTGCCGGACGGGTTGGGCCGCGGCGAGCTGGCGCACGGCACCGGCACCTACGTGCACACCCTCGTCGAGGGCGCCAAGCTCGCCTTCGCCGACCGCGAGGCCTGGTACGGCGACGCCGCCGAGGTGCCGCTCGACGACCTGCTGGCGCCCGCCTACGCGGCCGAGCGCCGCTGGCTGACCGGCGGCGTGGCCTCCCACGAGCTGCGGCCCGGCCGGCCCGGCGGACGCACCCCCCGGCTGCCGGAGTTCGTGCTGCGCGCGGCGGCCGGCAAGCCGGTGGAGAACGAGGCGGGCCGCGACGCGCTGTCCGCGGCCGGCACCGGCGAGCCGACCGTCGGCACCGACGGCGCGACCCGCGGCGACACCTGCCACCTCGACGTGGTGGACCGGTTCGGCAACATGATCGCGGCCACCCCGAGCGGCGGCTGGCTGCAGTCGAGCCCGGTGGTGCCGGAGCTCGGCTTCCCGCTCGGCACCCGGCTGCAGATGACCTGGCTGGAGGAGGGGCTGCCCAACTCCCTCACCCCCGGCCGCCGGCCGCGCACCACGCTGAGCCCGTCGATGGCGCTGCGCGACGGCCGTCCGGTGCTGGCCTTCGGCACCCCGGGCGGCGACCAGCAGGACCAGTGGAGCTTCCACTTCTTCCTGGCCGTCGCGCTGCGCTCCCGGGTCCGCGGCGGCCTGGACCTGCAGGGCGCGGTGGACGAGCCGAACTGGCACACCGACGCCTTCCCCAGCTCCTTCCACCCGCGCGCCATGGTCCCCGGCAGCGTGGTCGTCGAGTCGCGGATCGGCGACCACGTCGTCGACGAGCTGCGGCACCGCGGCCACCTGGTCACGGTCGCCGACGGCTGGACCGAGGGCCGGATGTGCGCGGTCGCCCTGGACCCGGAGACCGGCGTGCTGTCCGCCGCCGCCAACCCGCGCGGCATGCAGGGCTACGCGGTCGGCCGCTGACGGGCCCGGGCCCTAGGGTCGAGGCAGGTCGGGGCACGCCGTCGAGGGGAGCGCGAGGTGGCAGGGACGCGGGTGCTGGTCGCCGCGGACAAGTTCAAGGGCTCGCTGACCGCGCGCGAGGTGGCGCGGCACGTGACCGCCGGACTGCGGCGGGTCCGCCCGGAACTGGAGGTCGACTGGCTCCCGGTCGCCGACGGCGGCGACGGCACGGTGGACGCGGCGGTCGCGGCCGGCTTCGAGCGCCGCACCGCCGAGGTGACCGGACCGCTGGGCTCGCCGGTGACCGCCGGCTACGCGCTGCGCGACGGGGTGGCCGTCATCGAGATGGCCGAGGCGTCCGGCCTGCGCCACCTGCCGCCCGGCCGGTTCGCCCCGCTGACCGCGACCACCCTCGGCACCGGCGAACTGCTGCGCGCGGCCCTCGACGCGGGCGCGCGCACCGTGGTGCTCGGCGTCGGGGGCAGCGCGAGCACCGACGGCGGCGCCGGGATGCTCGTCGCACTGGGCGCCCGGCTCAGCGCGGCGGACGGCACCCCGGTCGCACCGGGCGGCGCGGCGCTCGGCGGCGCTGGCCGCAGCCGACCTGTCCGGGCTCGACCCCCGGCTGGCCGCCACCGCCTTCGTGCTCGCCGGCGACGTGGACAACCCGCTGCGCGGTCCGCAGGGCGCCGCGGCGGTCTACGGCCCGCAGAAGGGCGCCTCACCGGCCGACGTCCGCACGCTGGACGACGCGCTCGGGGTCTACGCGGACGCGCTGGCCGCGGCGCGGGGCCCGCGTGCCGTGCGGCTGGCCTCGGCGCCCGGCGCGGGCGCGGCCGGCGGGATCGGCTACGCGGCGCTGCTGTGCCTGGACGCCCGCTTCCGGCCCGGCGTGGAGGTGCTGCTGGAACTGCTGGGGTTCCCCGCGGCGCTGGAGCGGGCCGACCTCGTGATCACCGGCGAGGGCTCGCTCGATGCGCAGACGCTGCGCGGCAAGGCGCCGGCCGGGGTGGCCCGGGCGGCCCGGGCCGGCGGCCGGGAGGTGGTCGCGGTGTGCGGGCGGCTGGCGCTCGGGCCCGCCGAGCTGGCGGCGGCCGGCATCCGCGCCGCCTACCCGCTGACCGACCTCGAACCCGACCCGGCCGCCTGCGTGTCCGCAGCCGGCCCGCTGCTGGAGCGCACCGCCGAACGCGTCGCCCGCGACTTCCTGGGCGGGTAGGGCCGGATACGCGAGGGGCCCCGGGCGGTGTGCCCGGGGCCCCTCGCGTGTGCGGTGGGTGCCTACCGCAGTTGCGCGCGCGCCTCGCGGCGGTTGTCGCGGAAGGTGTTGACCCGGCGGAACATCGCGACCAGCGGGATGACCGCGGCCATGACGACCTGCAGCGCGGCACCGGCCTGCAGCAGCATCTGCGCGCCGGGCGCGTCGGCGGCCCAGGCACCCAGGCAGCCCATGCTGATGAAGATCCAGCACAGGGTGGCGACCGCGAGCCGGCCGTGCGGCTTGGGGTACTCGACCCGGGAGACCATCAGCCACGCCACGCCGACGATGATGGCCAGCGTCGGGATGAACGGCAGCTGCAGCAGCGTCGCCGAGACGATGGTCAGCGCGCCCATCGGGCTCGGCATGCCCTGGAACATGCCGTCCTTCATGGTGGTGCACGAGAAGCGCGCGAGGCGCAGCACGACGGCGAGGACCACCACGATCGCGGCCACCGCCGAGACGTGCTGGTGGCCGTCGTTGGCGACCATGCCCCACACGACCACGAAGTACGCCGGCGCCAGGCCGAAGCTGATCAGGTCGGAGAGGTTGTCCAGCTCCGCGCCCATCGCCGAGCTGCGCAGCTTGCGGGCGACCAGGCCGTCGAAGAGGTCGAAGACCGAGGCGAGCAGCATGAGCATCACGGCGGTGGCGGCGCTGTGCCGGGTCATGCCGCCGTCGGTCTGCCCCATCAGGTGCGGGACGAGCACGCCGGTGGTGGTGAAGTACACCGCCATGAAGCCGCAGGTGGCGTTGCCGAGAGTGAGGGTGTCGGCTATCGACAGCCGGGTCGACAACGGCATGTCGTCGGTGGCGTCCTCCTCCAGCTCGGCCACCCAGGGGGTCTGCCGGTCGGGATCAATCACGGTCAAGGCGAGTCACCCCTGCCTGTGTCGGCTGGCCGACCTCGACGGCGGCCTCGATGCCCTGCGGCAGATACACGTCGACGCGCGAGCCGAAGCGGATCAGGCCGATCCGCTCGCCCTGCTCGACCTTGCTGCCCTGCGGCACGTACGGCACGATACGCCGGGCCACGGCGCCGGCGATCTGGACCATCTCGACGTCGCCCAACTCCGTGTCGAAGTGCCAGACGACACGCTCGTTGTGCTCGCTCTCCTTGTTGAACGCCGGAACGAACCCGCCGGGGATGTGCTCGACGGAGGTGATCGTGCCCGCCAGCGGCGCGCGGTTCACGTGGACGTTCAGCGGGCTCATGAAGATCGCGACGCGGGTGCGGCCGTCCTTCCAGGGCATGATGCTCTGCACCACGCCGTCGGCGGGCGAGATGACCCTGCCGGGGGCGATCTCACGTTCCGGGTCCCGGAAGAACCACAGCATGCCCGCCGCGAGGGCGGTGGTCGGTACGGCCACAGCCGCCCAGCGTCCGGAGCGGCGGGCGCGGGTCAGGCTGACCGCTGCGGCGGCGACGGTCGGCAGGAGCCACGGCGACGCTCCACGCGCGAGGCGGACCCGACCGCGTTGTGCAGAGGATGGGCTGTGGGGCATGGATGACCTTCGTAGCGGAGGATGCCGCGGAGAATAAGGGGACGGCGGCTTCATCCGATGGTATCGGTAGCGGCCAGCAACTGGGCAAGCTCAGGCGCGAGTCGGTGGCCGCCAACCATGTTCACGGTGTGATCTATGTCACGTGCATATCGTTACAAAAGCTGATTTCTAGCCTTGGATTCGGTACTCCTCCAGGAGCCTTCGCCCGATGATCATCTTTTGGATCTCAGCGGTACCTTCACCGATCAACAACATCGGCGCCTCCCGGTAGAGCCGTTCGATCTCGTACTCCTTGCTGAATCCGTACCCGCCGTGGATGCGGAAGGAGTCCTCGACGACTTCCTTGCAGAATTCCGAAGCGAGATATTTCGCCATTCCTGCTTCCAGGTCGTTGCGCTGGCCGGAATCCTTCTTGCGCGCCGCGTTGATCATCATCTGGTGGGCGGCCTCCACCTTGGTCGCCATTTCGGCGAGCTTGAACTGGATGGCCTGGTGTTCGGCGATCGCCTTGCCGAAGGTGTGCCGCTGCTGGGCGTAGTCGACGCCCAACTCGAAGGCCCGGCGGGCCACTCCGCAGCCGCGCGCCGCCACGTTGACCCGGCCGACCTCGACACCGTCCATCATCTGGTAGAAGCCGCGGCCGCTGGCCTCGCCGAGCACCCGGTCGGCCGGCACCCGCACGTCCTGGAGCACCAACTCCGTGGTGTCGACGCCCTTGTAGCCCATCTTCTCGATCTTCCCCGGCACGGTGAGCCCCGGCACCGTGGCGTTCGGCCCGAAGCCGGGCTCCTTCTCGATCAGGAAGGTGGTCATCGACCTGTGCGGCGCCGCGCCCTCCGGCTGGCCCTCGTCGGTGCGGCACAGCACGGCGACCAGGTTGGAGGTGCCGCCGTTGGTCAGCCACATCTTCTGGCCGTTGATCACGTAGGCGTCGCCGTCGCGCACCGCCTTGGTGCGGATCGCCGAGACGTCCGAGCCGAGGCCGGGCTCCGACATCGAGAACGCGCCGCGGATGTCGCCGGCCGCCATCTTCGGCAGGAAGTGGTCCCGCTGCTCCTGGGTGCCGTGCTGCTTGATCATGTAGGCGACGATGAAATGGGTGTTGATGATGCCGGAGACGCTCATCCAGCCCCGGGCGATCTCCTCCACGCACAGCGCGTACGTCAGCAGGGACTCGCCCAGCCCGCCGTACTCCTCGGGGATCATCAGCCCGAAGACGCCCAACTCCTTGAGCCCCTCGACGATCTGCGCCGGGTACTCGTCGCGGCGCTCCAACTCGCCGGCGACCGGCAGGATCTCCTTGTCGACGAAGTCGCGGACCGTGCGCAGGATCTCGCGCTGGATGTCGGTCAGGCCCTCGGTCTGCTGCAGGCGGCTCATCGGCTACTTCTCCTGGGCTTCCGGGCGGCCGGGCTGCTCGCCGCCGCGCTCCTTGACGTACGTTGCGGTCGGGACCATCACCTTGCGGCGGAAGACGCACACCACGGTGCCGTCCTGCTTGTAGCCGCGGGTCTCCACGTGGACGATCCCGCGGTCGTTCTTCGACTTCGACTCCCATTTGCCGAGCACGGTCGTCTCGCCGTAGATCGTGTCGCCGTGGAAGGTCGGCGCGACGTGCTTGAGCGATTCGACCTCCAGATTGGCGATCGCCTTTCCGGAGACGTCGGGGACCGACATGCCGAGCAGGAGCGAGTAGACGTAGTTGCCCACCACGACGTTCCGTCCGAAGTCGGTCGTCCGCTCGGCGTAGTGGGCGTCGAGGTGCAGCGGGTGGTGATTCATGGTCAGCAGGCAGAAGAGATGATCGTCATATTCGGTGACGGTCTTTCCCGGCCAGTGCTTGTAGACCGCGCCGACCTCGAACTCCTCGTAGGTGCGCCCGAACTGCATCCTCAGACCTCCAGGTTGTGCGCCCGGCGGATCTCGTCCGTGATCCGCCCGATCATCTCGGTGATGCCGAAGTCCTTCGGCGTGAAGACGGCGGCGACGCCGGCCGCGCGCAGCGATTCGGCGTCCGCGCCGGGGATGATTCCACCCACGATCACCGGTACGTCGTCAATTCCGGCGCGCCGCAGCCGGCGCAGCACGTCGGGCACGAGTTCCTGGTGGGAGCCGGAGAGGATGGACAGGCCGACGCAGTGCACGTCCTCGGCGACCGCGGCGGCCACGATCTGCTCGGGCGTCAGCCTGATGCCCTGGTAGACCACCTCGTAGCCGGCGTCCCTGGCCCGTACCGCGATCTGCTCGGCGCCGTTGGAGTGGCCGTCCAGCCCCGGCTTGCCGACCAGCAGCCGCAGCTTGCCCACCCCGATCTCCGCGGCGGTCGCGGTGACCGCCGCGCGCACCCCGGCCAGCAGGCCGCCCTCCTGCGGCGCGACGGCCACCGGCGCCCCGCCCACCCCGGTCGGGGCGCGGAACTCGCCGAAGACGTCGCGCAGCGCGCCGGCCCACTCCCCGGTGGTGGCCCCGGCCCTGGCGCACTCCACGGTGGCCGCCATCAGGTTGGCGTCGGTGGCCGCGGCGGCCCGCAGCGCGTCCAGCGCGGTCTTGACCCGCGGCTCGTCCCGCTCGGCCCGCCAGGCGCCGAGCGCCTTGACGACCCGCGCCTCGTTGGCCGGGTCCACCGTCTGCACGGCGGTGTCCAGGTCCGCGGTGAGCGGGCTGGGCTCGGTCCCCTCGTAGCAGTTGACGCCGACGACCTTGTCCTCGCCGGACTCGATCCGGGCCCGGCGCATCGCGTGCGAGGAGACCAGCTGGCTCTTGAGGTAGCCGGACTCGACGGCCGGTATCACCCCGCCCATCTCCTGCACCCGGTCGATCTCGGCGGTGGCCTCCTCCACCAGCTCGGCCACCTTCGCCTCGATCACCTCGCTGCCGCGGAAGATGTCGTCGTACTCCAGCAGGTCGCTCTCGTGCGCCAGCACCTGCTGGATGCGCAGGCTCCACTGCTGGTCCCACGGCCGGGGCAGCCCCAACGCCTCGTTCCAGGCCGGGAGTTGGACCGCGCGGGCCCGGGCGTCCTTGCCGAGGGTGACGGCCAGCATCTCCAGCACGATGCGCTGGACGTTGTTCTCCGGCTGCGCCTCGGTCAGGCCGAGCGAGTTGACCTGCACGCCGTAGCGGAACCGGCGCTGCTTGGCGTCGGTGATGCCATAGCGCTCGCCGGTCACCCGGTCCCAGATGCGGGTGAAGGCCCGCATCTTGCACATCTCCTCGATGAAGCGGACGCCGGCGTTGACGAAGAAGGAGATCCGCCCCACCACGTCGCCCATCCGCTCCTGCGGCACCTGACCGGAGTCGCGGACCGCGTCGAGCACCGCGATGGCGGTGGACATCGCGTAGGCGATCTCCTGCACCGGCGTGGCGCCGGCCTCCTGCAGGTGGTAGCTGCAGATGTTGATCGGGTTCCACTTGGGCATGCGCGCCACGGTGTAGGCGATCATGTCGGTGGTCAGCCGCAGCGAGGGCCCGGGCGGGAAGACGTGGGTGCCCCGGGACAGGTACTCCTTGACGATGTCGTTCTGCGTGGTGCCGGTGAGCGCCGCGAGGTCGGCGCCCTGCTCCTCGGCGACCGCCTCGTAGAGCGCCAGCAGCCACATGGCGGTGGCGTTGATGGTCATCGAGGTGTTCATCCGCTCCAGGGGGATGTCCTGGAACAGCTGGCGCATGTCGCCGAGGTGGGTGACCGGCACGCCCACCCGGCCGACCTCGCCGCGCGCGAGCACGTGGTCGGGGTCGTAGCCGGTCTGGGTGGGCAGGTCGAAGGCGACCGACAGGCCGGTCTGGCCCTTGGCGAGGTTGCGCCGGTACAGCTCGTTGGACGCCCGCGCGGTGGAGTGGCCGGCGTAGGTCCGCATCAGCCAGGGGCGGTCCTTGCCGCGGGGGGCCGGCCCGGGGCCGGCCATCACACGTCCCGGAAGCGGTTGATGGCGTCGATGTGCTGGGCGCGCTTGTCGTGGTCGGTGACGCCCATGCCCTCTTCGGGGGCGAGGCACAGGACGCCGACCTTGCCCTGGTGGAGGTTGCGGTGCACGTCGTAGGCGGCCTGCCCGGTCTCCTCCAGCGTGTAGGTCCGCGACAGGGTGGGATGGATCTTCCCCTTCGCCACCAGCCGGTTCGCCTCCCACGCCTCCCGGTAGTTCGCGAAGTGCGACCCCACGATCCGCTTCAACGACATCCACAGGTACCGGTTGTCGTACTCGTGCGTGTACCCCGACGTCGACGCACACGTCACGATCGTCCCGCCCTTGCGCGTCACGTACACCGACGCGCCGAACGTCTCCCGCCCCGGATGCTCGAAGACGATGTCCACGTCCTCCCCACCGGTCAACTCCCGGATCCGCTTGCCGAACCGCTTCCACTCCCGCGGATCCTGGTGGTGCTCGTCCTTCCAGAACCGGTAGTCCTCCGCCGTCCGGTCGATGATCGCCTCCGCACCCATCGCCCGGCAGATCTCCGCCTTCTTCGCACTGGAGACCACACAGATCGGATTCGCCCCGCCCGCCAACGCGAACTGCGTCGCATACGAACCCAACCCCCCGCTCGCACCCCAGATCAACACGTTGTCGCCCTGCTTCATCCCCGCACCGTTGCGCGACACCAACTGCCGGTAGGCCGTGGAGTTCACCAACCCCGGAGCAGCCGCCTCCTCCCAGCTCAGATGCCGCGGCTTCGGCATCAACTGGTTCGACTTCACCAACGCCACCTCGGCCAGACCACCGAAGTTCGTCTCGAACCCCCAGATCCGCTGCTCCGGATCCAACATCGTGTCGTTGTGCCCGTCCGCCGACTCCAACTCCACCGACAGACAGTGCGCGACCACCTCGTCCCCCGGCTTCCACGCATTCACCCCCGGACCGGCACGCAACACCACACCCGCCAGGTCCGAACCGATCACGTGGTACGGCAGGTCATGACGCGCACCCAGCGGCGACAACCTCCCGTAACGCTCCAGGAACGAGAAGGTGGAGACGGGCTCGAAGATCGAGGTCCACACCGAGTTGTAGTTGACGGAGCTGGCCATCACGGCGACCAGGGCTTCGCCCGGGCCGAGTTCGGGCAGCGGCACGTCGTCGAGGTGCACGGACTTGCGGGGGTCCTTCTCGCGGCTGGTGAGGCCGGAGAACATCTCCACTTCGTCCTTGTGCACGGTCACGGCACGGTAGGAGTCGGGCAGCGGCAGGGCTGCGAAGTCCGCGGCGGTGGTGTCCGGCGCGAGGATGGCGTCAAGGATCTCGTTCACTGGGGGCCTCCGGCGAAGCGTTGTGGCGGACGCTCGAGGGAACGCTGGGGTCTCGGATGGGTGCCGTCGGTTCGGCGGGTGAAGCGAACGCGCGGTGGCGCGTAACCCCGGACGGAATCCAGGGGAGCCTGTGACGCAGGCGTCCGGACGCTTGGGGGACAGGTGGCGTACGGCGTACACCGCGCGCCGCCCGTCCGGACTCTCTCCACAGTATGGCACGCGGTGCCAGACGTAAAGACACTCCGTGCCACTAATTTCGACCGGCCGTTCCCGGGGCCGCCACGACGTGCGAACGGCCGCCCCCGGGGATGGGGACGGCCGTGCTCCCGCGGCCCGCGCGGGGCCGTCAGGGCTGGTCAGGGTGGGTCGGTGACCGGGGTCAGATCTCCTTGAGCGCCTTCTCCACGGCGCGCAGCACCTCGGCCGGCGAGGCGTCGGTGCGGGCCACCGCGACCACCACCTCGTCGGTCGAGGCGAGGTCCGGCGCGGTCTTCGGGGCGCCGGTGCGCGGGCGGGAGCGGCCTATGCCCATGCCGGTGCCGAACGTCTCGCGGATCACCGCGAAGGCCCGGTCGAGCTGCGCCTCCACGTCGCCCTTGCCGCCGGCCCGCAGCCAGCGGCGCAGCACGTGGTTGTGCGCGGCCACCACCGCGGAGGCGGCGACCTCGGCCAGCAGCGGGTCGTCATCGCCCGCGCGGTGCGCCGCCTCGTCGAAGTGGCCCAGCAGGTAGCGGGTGAACAGCCGGTCGTAGCGGGCCACCGAGGCGATCTCGTGCTCGCGCAGCGCCGGCACCTCGCGGGTCAGCCGGTAGCGCTCGACGGAGACGCGCGGCGACTCCGCGTACATCCGTAGCACTTCGGTGATGCCGCGGCACACGGTGTCCAGCGGATGCTCCTGCGGCTCCGCGCTGTCCAGCACCGACTGGACGCGGACCAGGGTGTCGTCGTGGTCGGGGAAGATCGCCTCTTCCTTGGACCTGAAGTGCCGGAAGAACGTCCGCCTGGCCACCCCGGCCGCCGCCGCGATCTCGTCCACCGTGGTGCCCTCGTAGCCCTTGGTGGAGAACAGCCGCATCGCGGCCGTCGACAGGTCCTGGCGGACGCGGTGCCGCTGGGCGGTGGTGCGGGAGCTGGGGCGCGGCTGGGGCATGTGGGGAACGTACTGCATTTCGGGGGACGACGCCGCCGGCGTCGCCAACGCCGGCAGCACGTCGTCCCACCGCGAACCCTCGTCAGGCCCTGGCATATTCGCGGAAGCCGCGGCCGGTCTTCCGGCCGAGGCACCCCGCGGAGACCAGGTGCTCCAGCAACGGCGCGGGCGCCAGGCCCGGGTCGCGGAACTCCTTGTGCAGCACCCGCTCGATGGCGAGCGAGACGTCCAGGCCCACCACGTCGAGCAGTTCGAACGGGCCCATCGGGTACCCGCCGCCGAGCTTCATCGCGGTGTCCACGTCCTCCACGCTGGCGTAGTGCTCCTGCACCATCTTCACCGCGTTGTTCAGGTACGGGAACAGCAGCGCGTTCACGATGAAGCCGGCCCGGTCGCCGCAGTCCACCGGGTGCTTGCCGAGCGCCGCGCACACCTCGCGCACCGTCGCGTGCGCGTCGTCGGAGGTCAGCACGGTGCGGACCACCTCGACGAGCTTCATCGCGGGCGCCGGGTTGAAGAAGTGCATGCCGATCACGTCACTCGGCCGGCCCGTCGCCGTCGCGATCTCCACCACCGGCAGCGAGGAGGTGGTGGTGGCCAGCACCGCGCCCGGCCGGCACACCTTGTCGAAGGTGGCGAACAACTGCTGCTTCAGGCCGAGTTCCTCCGCGATCGCCTCGACCGCGAGGTCCACCTCGGCGAACGCGTCCAGCGTGCCGGCCGCGGTGATCCGGCCGAGCGCCGCGTCCCGGTCGGCCTGCGACATCCGGCCCTTGGCCACCGAGCGGTCCAGCGACCGGGCGATCCGGCCCACCGCGGCGGTCGCCTTCTGCTCGCCGCGCGCCGCCAGCACCACCTGGTAGCCGGCCTTCGCGAACACCTCGGCGATGCCGGTCGCCATCGTGCCGGAGCCCGCCACGCCGACGCTGCGCACCAGGCGGCCGCCCGCACCGGTCGCCTCGGCGTCCGGCGTCGCGGTGTCCGGCACCACCCGCTGGCCGCCGGGCGCGTCGTAGGTGTAGAAGCCGCGGCCCGCCTTGCGCCCGGTCAGCCCGGCCGCCGCGAGGTGGCCCAGGATCGGCGCCGGCGCGTGCAGCCGGTCGTGCGAGGCGGCGTACATCGCCTCCAGCACGGTGCGGGCGGTGTCGATGCCGATCAGGTCGAGCAGCGCCAGCGGGCCCATCGGCAGGCCGCAGCCCAGCCGCATCGCCGCGTCGATGTCCTCGCGGGTCGCGTACCGGGCCTCGTACATCGCCGCGGCCTGGTTGAGGTAGCCGAACAGCAGGCCGTCCGCGATGAACCCGGGACGGTCGCCGACCGGCACCGCCTCCTTGCCGAGCGCGTTCACCAGGGCGGTCACCGCGGCGGTCGCCTCGGGCGCGGTCAGCACCGTGGAGACCACCTCGACCAGCTTCATCGCCTGGGCGGGCGCGAAGAAGTGCAGGCCGAGCACGCGTTCCGGCCGGGAGGTCTCGGCGGCCAGCCGCGTCACGGACAGCGCGTTGGTCCCGGTGGCCAGGATCGCCTCCGGACGGACGATCTCGTCCAGCGCGACGAACAACTCGCGCTTGAGCTCGTAGGACTCCGGGACCACCTCGATCACCAGGTCGGCGTGGGCGGCCGCCCGCAGGTCGCCGAAGGTCCGGAACCTGGCCAGCGCGTCGGACCGGTCGGCCGCGGTGATCCGGCCGCGTTCCACGGCCCGCCCGGTCGAGCGGTCCAGGGCCTCGCCGGCGGCGATGGCGGCCGGCTCGTGCACGTCGATGCCGATGACCTCGTGCCCGGCGCGCACCAGGATCTCGGCGATGCCGGTGCCCATGGTGCCGAGGCCGACCACGGCCACGGTGCGCAGCGGCGAGCGGCGGGCGCCGGAGGGCGCGGGGGTGGGGCTGGAGGAGGAAGCTGCGGAAGCTGAGGGACGGTCCATCGCGGACTCCAGGGGGAGTGCCCCGCCGACGGGGCGTGACGACTGGAACGGCCGCCGGCCCCGGGCGCGCTCGGGCGCCCGGCGCGCGGCCGAACATCTGAAGGAGGGTTTCGGTGGCGGCACGGCACAGCCGTGTCCGCTCCGGGGCGACGCGCCCTGTCCCCGGGGCGCGTCCGCGGCGCCGAACCGACGGCGGCCGCTTCCTGCTGAACTCGTCCTGCTCACGCACCGGCGGCTGCGTCACCAGGCCGTCGTGCGCCGGACTCCGCCGGGATCGCGGTCTGCGGTCCGGCGAAATCTTCCTCCAAGGTAACCCGTCGGTAACCTGCACGCCAGGGGGCCGCGCATGTGACTTGTGCCGCGTTCAGATGAGCGGCGCCGGCCCGGCGGGCAGCGGCAGCGCGTACCGCACCTCCGGCACCTCGACGCCGGCCACGGTGAACGGCACGGTGGCGCCGTCGAACGCGAAGCCCACCCGTTCGTAGAAGCCCCGGGCCCGCCGGTTGCCCTCCAGCACCCACAGCCGCAGCGCGGGGAAGCCGCGGGCCGCCGCCCGTTCGATCACCGCGTCCGCCAGCGCCCGCCCGACGCCGCGGCCGAGCTGCTCGGGCCACAGGTAGATCGCGTACAGCTCGCCGTCGCCGGCCAGCGCCTCGCTCTCGTCCTCGTCCCTGCGGTACGGGCCCAGGCTCGCCCAGCCGAGGACCGCTCCGCCGGCGTCCTCGGCCACCAGGTCGTCCGTCAGCCCGGCCGAGGCGTCGAACCGCCCGAGCCGCCGCTCGGCGTTCCGGGCCACGTCCAGCCCGTCGAGGTGGGACTGCGGGATGAGCCCGCGGTACGCGAACTGCCAACTGCGCACGTGCAGTTCCGACACGGCGGGGATGTCGGCCCTCGTCATCGGGCGTATCTGCGGCATGGCCGCAGGGTAGGTCACAACAGCGTGAGCTGCGTGGGGATTTCCGCCGGCTGCGCGACCGGCTCCGCGGCCGGCCCGGGGACGCTGCCCGCGGGGCGCTCCAGCCGGCGTGCGGCGCCCTGCCTGGTCGGGCCCATGCCGAACTCGGCCGCGAACTCGTGCACCTGCCGGGTGACGCGGCGCTGGTACCAGGTCGGCGCGTAGGAGCCGCCGGCGTACATCGCCTCGTAGCGGGCGACCAGGTGCGGATGGCGCCGGGCCAGCCACGCCAGGTACCACTCGCGCGCCCCCGGGCGCAGGTGCAGCACGAGCGGGGTGACCGAGGTGGCCCCCGCGGCGGCGATCGCCCGCACGGTGGCGCGCAGTTGCCCGGGGGAGTCGGACAGGAACGGCAGCACCGGCGCCATGAGCACGCCGCACGGGACGCCGTGCGCGTTCAGCGTCCTGCACACCTCCAGCCGCTTGTCCGGCGCGGGGGTGCCCGGCTCCACGTCGTGCCACAGCGCGCGGTCGGTGAAGCCCACCGAGACGGCGGTGCCCACCTCGGTGACCCGGGCGGCCTGTTCGAGGATCGGCAGGTCCCGCAGGATCAGCGAGCCCTTGGTGAGGATCGAGAACGGGTTCGCCCGGTCGCGCAGCGCGGCCAGGATGCCGGGCATCAACGCGTAGCGGCCCTCGGCGCGCTGGTAGCAGTCCACGTTGGTGCCCATCGCCACGTGCTCGCCCCGCCAGCGCGGCGCGGCCAGTTCGCGGCGCAGCAGCTCCGGCGCGTTGACCTTGACCACGATCTGCGAGTCGAAGTCGTGCCCGGTGTCGAGGTCGAGGTAGCCGTGCGACTTGCGGGCGAAGCAGTACACGCAGGCGTGGCCGCACCCGCGGTACGGGTTCACCGTCCACTCGAACGGCATGCGCGAGGTGCCGGGCACCCGGTTGAGGAGGGAGCGGGCCCGCACCTCGTGGAAGGTGATGCCGCGGAACTCCGGGGTGTCGAACGTGCGCGAGACCGCGTCGGTCCCGAACAGGGCGGGTGTCCGCCCGTCGGCGCCGTCCGGGCCGCCTCGGCTCAGGTTGTCCCAGCGCATGGCTGCCTCCTCGGGGTGGGCGTTCCTCCAGAATAGAACATGCGAGCGAATATCGTTCGAGTGAGTTCCTCCCGCGTGTGGTGCGCCGTGATGCGTTGGTTCGCCCCGTTCGCGTTACCTTCGGTGGTCGGACGGGCACGGGCGAACGCATCGGAAGGGCTGGGCCATGGCCGGAACGGAACTGGGAGCTCTGCTCGCGCGACTGCTCGGCGAGAGCGGTGACGGCGACGGATCGGGCGGCGCGACCATCGCCACCCTGCTGGAGGCGCTCGGCAGCGGAGGCGGCCAGTCGCTGTCCGGACTCCTCCAGCAACTGCAGGAGGGCGGCCTCGGCGACAAGCCCGCCTCCTGGGTCGGCGCCGGGGCCAACCAGACGGTGACCGGTCCTGAGATGGCCCAGGCGCTGCCCTACCAGACGCTCGACCACGTGGCCCAGCAGTCCGGCCTCTCCCCGGAGCAGGCCGCCGACCGGATCGCCACGCTGCTTCCCCGGGTCGTCGACAAGCTCACTCCCGGCGGCAGCATCCCGCAGGGCACGCTGGAGGACGTGGTCCGCCGCAGCCTGTGACCGCCCCGCCGCCGCCCGGCGTGCGAACCCGCGCGGGCGGGGGCGGATTTGGGCCGGTGGGGGCGTGATGGTTGGCTTGCGGGCAGGTCGGGCGTTCCCCCGGGAGACCGACTCCGGGATCGGATCGCCCGAAGAGACCCGGAGGACTGAGAGATGGCGCAGGTCGAGGCCACCACGCAGCGAGTCGTCGCTTCCACCCCGGAGGCCGCGTTCGGCACTCTGGCGGACTACGCGCACGCCAGGCGGGAGCTGCTGCCGGAGCAGTTCAGCGAGTACGAGGTGCGTGAGGGCGGCGCCGGCGCGGGCACCGTCGTGCACTGGAAGCTGCAGGCCACCAGCAAGCGGGTGCGGGACTGCCTCTTCGAGGTGAGCGAGCCGACCCCCGGCCAACTGGTCGAGAAGGACCGCAACTCCAGCATGGTCACCACCTGGACGGTCACCCCGGCCGGCGAGGGCAAGGCCAGGGTCGTCGTCCTCACCACCTGGACCGGCGCCGGCGGCATCGGCGGCTTCTTCGAGCGCACCTTCGCCCCCAAGGGCCTCAACCGCATCAACGACGCGGTACTGGCCAAGCTCGCCGAGCACGTGGAGAAGTAGCCCGCGGAAGCGGGCGCGGCGCGGGCCACGCGGCGCGGGCCGTGGCGGCGGGCGGCCGCGCCGGAAGCGTGCCGCGGCGGCGGCGCGGGCGTCGGCGGACGGCCGCGGGCGCCACGGTGGGGCGGTGGGCGCCGCGGAGGGGTGGCGGGAGGGCCGCCGTGCCGGGACCGCGCCGCCGGTGCCTCGCGTCGGCGGGCGGGCGGTGGGCGGCGGCGTGGGCATCGACCCGCCGGTGGCGTCGCCGAACCGTGCGCGCCGGGGCGGCGGTTGGCGGTCGGGGTCGGCGTTCGGCGGTTGGGGTCGGCGTTCGGCGGGGAAGTAAACGCCGGTGCGGTGGCGGCTGTTCACCGATTCGAGTGGTCTTCACGGCCGCCCGCCGTGCCTCCCGTGCCCGTTGCCCCCGTCGAAAGCCCTGATCGGACGCCAACCACCGCCCCGCGTAAGCGGGTTGCCGTCGCGCCGCCCGCCGTGCGTGGCCGAACGCCGCTCTTGCCGCGCGGCGCCGCGGGGTGCGAGAAATCGCCTGACACGAGGCGTCGTCCGTGACAGGTGACGGCCGACGCGCCCAACGCGCACCCGCGGCGGCGAGGAGACGGCACGTGGACGTGAACCAGCGGTCCCCGGCGCGGCCGTCCGCGCCACGCCTTCCGTCCGCCGGGCACCCGGCCGCCCAACGCGGCCTGCCGCCGGGGCGGTTGGGGAACGCGTCGTGTCCGGCCCCCGACCCTTCCCGTCCAAGGAGAGTCCACTGGTGAACGGCCCTTCCTCCGAGCCCGCCTCCCCGACCGGCACGGCGGCGGACGGCGTGCCGGTCTGCGGCACGGTGCGGCACGCCGACGGCAGCGCGGTCGCCGGCGCCGCCCTCACGCTCGTCGACGCGGCGGGCCGGCAGGTCGGGCGCGGCGCCACCGGCACCGACGGGCGGTACGCGCTCGCCACCGCGGGCCGCGGCGGCCACGTCCTCATCGCCGCGGCGGACGGCCACCGGCCGCACGCGGTCACCCTCGCGGCGGCGGACCGCCCGGTCGACCTCGACGTGGTGCTCGGCGCCGCCGGACGTCTCGCCGGCCGGGTCACCACCGCCGACGGCGCACCCGTCCCGGACGCCGTGCTCACCCTCACCGACGCGCACGGCGACGTGGCCGCCACCACCCGCAGCGGTCCCGACGGCGCCTACGCGCTGGCCGAACTCGCCGCCGGCGATCACACCCTCACCGCCGCCGCGCCCACCCTGAGACCCGCCGCCGTCCCGGTCGCGATCCTGGCCTCCCACGAGACCCGGCAGGACATCGCGCTCGCCGGCGGCACCGCCCTGCACGGCGTGGTGCGCGCCCCCACCGGCCGGGTCGTCGAGGACGCCCGCGTCACCTTGCTCGACCTCGACGGCAACGTCCTGCGCTCGCTGACCACCGCCCCCGACGGCGTCTTCCACTTCGCCGGCCTCGCGCCCGGCTCCTACACCGTCGTCGCCGCGGGCCACCCGCCCGCCACCACCGTCGTGCGACTCGCCACCGGCGCCCACACGCAGCGTGATCTCCGGCTGGGCCACCAGCGCTGAACCGGGCCGGTCCTCGGTCGCCTCGGGTCAGGACCTGACCGGTGAGGGCCGGCACGGCGTGCCGCGCGGCAGGTGGTAGGTCGCGCCGATGCGGAACAGGCCCGGGCCCGCGGCACGCAACTCCGTCCACTCGCCGTCCTGTTGGAGGCAGCCGTGGCCGCCGCCCAGCACCCCGAGCCACGGCGACCACGTCACCCGGACCATCACCTGTCCGGCAGCCGGCACCTGGACCGACAGCACGCTCGCCCCGGCCAGCACCACCTTCGACGGCGCGGACGCCAGCGGCAGCGGGTCGGTGAGCCGGAAGACCCGCCAGTGCGGGTCCTGCCAGATCGGCCGCAGCCAACTCTGGCCCTCGCTCACCAGCCGCGCCTCCGCCACCGCCGCGTTGTCCGGTACCGCGTTCGGCAGCACGACGTAGTCGACCGCCCAACGCCGCAGCCACGCGTGGTAGGCGGCCGAGGTCAGCTTGCCGTCGTAGAAGAGCGGATTGCGCTCGACGTCCACCTGCCGGTTCCAACCGCGAGCCAGGTCCACGTAGGGTGCGAGACCCGCCGCCTCCCAGTGGGTCTGCGCCGAGACGACCTCCACCCGCCCCTGGTCGGCCTTGAGCTGCTTCAACTCCCCGACCAGCGGCTTCGCGTACGCACCCCAGCCCGCGGCCGGCGCGGTGGCCATCAGGTCCTGCACCGGCTTGAAGATCTGCCACCCCGCCGCCAGCGCGAACGCCAGGTACAGCGCCAGCGTCTTCCGCGGCTCCAGCCGCCCGCGCCCGGCCGCCGCGGCGAGCAGCAGCGCCCCCGCGAACAGCAGCGCCAGCCGCACCACGTTGCTGCCCACCGGCGAGGGCACCGCCAGCGTCAGCCCGGTCCCCACGCAGTAGACCGCCGCCGCGATCCGCACCGGCCGCCACGACGCCGGCGCCCACAACGCCAGCGGCAGGCTCACCCCGACCGGCAGCAACGCCCCGCCGAGCGAGAACGGCTGCACCCCGTAGAACGGGAAGAAGATCGTGGTGGCCGCCACCACCAGCACCGGTCCGGCGGCCATCGCACACGCCTCCTTGCGCCGACCGGTCAGGAACAGCGCCGCCGCCACCACCTCGACGAACAACCCCGCCACCGGGGACGAGAGCGTCGCCAACGCACCGAGCAGCGCCGCCGCGGTGCCGCGCAACGCCCGGCTGCCCACCGCCTCGTAACTCACCCAGGCCGCCATCAGCCCCAGGAGCGTCCCGACGGCGAACGTCACCCGGCCCGACGCGCTGTCGCACCACAGGGCGAACGCGCCCCACAGCGCCGGCACCATCGGCCGCTCCACCCCGGCGCGCACCAGCATCCGGGCGAACACCCCCGCCGACGCGGTCCCCACGATCACCGCCGTGGTCCGCACCCCCAGGGCCGCCATCAGATACGGCGTCAGCACGCTGTAGGAGAACGGGTGCATCCCGCCGTACCACGACAGGTTGTAGGCCGAACCGGGATTCCGGTCGGCGAACTCCGTCCACGCGTACTGCGCGGCCAGGTCACCGCCGTCCGTCGCCAGGAACAACGCCCACACCACGTGCAGCACGCCTGCCAGCAGCACGGCGGCCACCACGGGATGCCTCAGCAACGCCGCCGGCCGCGGACGGGACACGAATGCGGCACCGGAGGCCGGTTCGAGCGTGCTCATCGTGATTGCTCCCGGTCTTTCCCCAGTTGCCTTGCGGGTAACGGACGCTAACACGACGCGTGCCCGTGACGTCGGACGACGTCGGACAAGGGTGCGGGCGGTGGGTGCGCCGGATTACCGATTTGTGCCCGCGCCGCCCCCTCCAGGTCTTACCTTGGTAGCGGCGTCACAGGATCATGCGGCGGGGTCAGCCACCCGACCTGGACTGCGGCCCGCCAGGGAAGGAGTCCAACTGCCCATGGACCGTCGCATCCCGCCCGAGCAGTACACCGCGGTCTCCGGGAGGATTCCGCTTGCTGTCGTCCTGGTCGACGACGACGGTCTGGTCTCGCACTGGAGCAGTGGCGCCCGCCGCCTGTTCGGCCTGCCGAGAGAGCGGGCCGTGGGAAGGGCGGCGGTCGACTTGCTGCCGGTGGCCGGGGCGCTGGCCGCCTGCGCGGAACAGCGGTTGCAGGCCGGTCCCTGGCTGGACGACTCGCTGACCGGTGCCACCCCGTATCCGACCGCCGGGCGCGCCCACCTGTCGGACTCCGCCAACGGGCCGCTGGTGGTGCTGTGGTGGGCCTATCCGCTGGTGGGCCCCGGCCCGGAGAAGCTGCTCGTGCTCCTCACCGACGCGGCGCGGATCCAGACCCCCGAGGGCGGCGACGGGATCCGCGAGCGGCTCGCCCCGGGCTTCGCCCTGCACACCGAGTTCTCCGAGGCGGACCGCCTCTCCGACCGGCTGCCCGACATCCTGCCCAACATGGGCCCGGTGGGAAGCGGCCGCATCGTCTCCCAGGTACTCGAACTCGGCTACCCCGTCCTGGAGATCAGCCAGTGCGACCGGGTCCCGGTGACACCCGACTGGGGCGTGCCGCGGTATCTGGAGCGCCGCGCCCGGCTGACCCGCGGCGGAGGCGGTGCGGCGGATCGCGTCGCCCCGACGCACGGGGCCGGCGGTGCGGTCCGGGCCCACGGCGCGGCGCCGCCCGATCCGCAGGACGCGCTCGATCTCGAACACGCCGCCGTGCGGGAGCGCCTGGAGTTCCTCAACGAGGTGTCCGGCCGCATCGGCACCTCGCTCGACCTGGCGCGGACCATCCGCGAGGTCACCAGCGCCGCGGTGCCGCGGTTCGCCGACTTCGCCGGCACCCACCTGCGGGCCCAGGTGCTCGCGGGCGAGGGCTTCCCCGACGGCGCGCCGGACGCCACCACGGTCTGGCACCGGGTGTGGGTCGAGCACAACGACGAGCCCGGCCGCTGGGACGACACCGTCCCGGTCGGCGAGGCGCTCGCCTTCCCCGACCACACACCGTTCTTCCAGTGCATGGTCACCGGCGAGCCGGTGCTCATCGGCCGGCTCAGCGACGAGTCGGGCGACCGGATCTCGGAGCAGTTCGAGAAGCGCGACCTGCGACCGCTGATCAACGGGCGCTCGATCCTCATCGTGCCGCTCAAGGCCCGCAACGTGGTGCTGGGCTTCATGGTGCTGCTGCGCCGCTCGGACCGCGAGCCGTTCAACGACATGGACCGCACCACGGGCGCCGAACTCGCCGCGCGCGCCGGCCTGGTGCTCGACAACGCGCGCATGTACACCTACCAGGAGACGGTCGCCGAGACCCTGCAGGACAAGATGCTGCCGCGCATCAGCCCGTGGATGCCCGGCTGCGACGTGGCGACCCGCTACCTGCCCGGTGAGCGGCTCGGCCGGGTCGGCGGCGACTGGTTCGACGCGGTGCGGCTGCCGGGTTCCCGGGTGGCGCTGGTGGTCGGCGACGTGATGGGCCACGGGCTCGACTCCGCGGCGATGATGGGCCAGTTGCGCATCGCCGTGCAGACCATGGCGGCGCTCGACCTGCCGCCGGCCCAACTGCTGCGCAATCTCGACGACCTGGCGCAACGGCTCGGCGACCACTACCTGGCGACCTGCCTCTACGCGGTCTACGACCCGGTCGCCTCGCAGCTCCAGCTTGCCAACGCCGGCCACATCCCGCCGGTGCTGGTGCGCGCCCGGGACGGACGCAGCGAGCTGCTGGAGTTGCCGACGGGCGCCCCGATCGGGGTGGGCGGGGTGCCGTTCGAGACCGTCGCCGTGCCGGTGCGACAGCGGGGACCGGCTGCTGATGTGCACCGACGGACTGGTCGAGGTCCGGGGCCAGGACATCGGGATCGGGCTGGCCGCGCTCTGCGAGAGCGCCGCGCACCCGGCCGCCTCGATGGACGACGCGTGCGACGCCATCATCCGCTCGCTCAATCCCCGTGGCGGACGCAGCGACGACGTCGCGCTGCTGCTGGCCAGGCTCAACGGGATCCCGGACTCCGACGTGGCCACCTGGCGGCTCGCGCCACTGCCTCGGGAGGTCGCCAAGGCCCGGCGGGTGACCCGCGACACCCTGGCCGGGTGGGGGTTGGAGTCGCTGGTGGAGACGGCGGAGCTGCTGGTCGGCGAGGTGGTCAGCAACGCGGTGCGCCATGCGAGGACCGGCAGCGTCGAGCTGCGGTTGGTCCGGGCGGACGCGCTGCTGTGCGAGGTGACGGACGAGGACCAGACAACGCCGGTGCTGCTCAGCAGCGGCCCGTCCGACGAGTACGGCCGGGGGCTGCGCATCCTGGACCGGCTGGCGCGCAAGTGGGGGACGAGCCGCAGGATCCACGGCCGCGGCAAGACCGTGTGGTTCGAGCAGGCCCTGCCCGGGCGGGCACCCGGACGGGAGGCGGGCGGCCGTCGCGGCTGATCGGCCGGAAGCCGCCGTGGAGAATCGGACACCGCTCTTGCCATGAGCAAATCCCACCGATAGCAAGGATTTTGACGGGGCGTCTGATCCTGGGGAGTTCGCATGGGCGTGTCCACCCGGTACACCGAGGCGTGGGAGAGTTTCTGGAGAGACACCCCGGACGACCCGGGGGCCGCGATCTGGGACTGCGATCCCGCGTTCAGCGTCCAGCCCCACCTCGAACTGCTGGAACCCTTCATAGATCCCTCGCTCCCGGTGGTGGACCTGGGGTGCGGCAGCGGCACGACCACCCGTTACCTGGCCGGGCGCTTCGACCGGGTGATAGGGGCCGACCTGTCCGGCGAGGCGCTCGCGCACGCCCGGCGGGCCGACAGCGCCGGATCCGCGGAGTTCCGCCGGCTGAACGCCGCGGATCCGCAGGCGGTGGAGCGACTGCACGAGGAACTGGGCGATGCGAACGTCTACATGCGGGCGGTGATCCATCAGAGCGAACCTCCGGCGCGTCCGGGGGTGGCCGGCGCCGTGGCCGCGCTGGTCGGTGCGCGCGGCCGGGCCTTCGTCGCCGAGCTGAGGTCGGACGCCAAGAAGGTGCTGGCCGAGGCGGCGCAGGGCGCCGGCGGCCCACCGCCCAAGCTGGCCAGCGTCTTTCGCCACGGCCTGACCCCGGCCGAGGTGGAGGACGACGCGGTCCCCAGGCTGCTGGGCGCGGCCGGGCTCTCGGTGCTTCGCAGCGGGGAGATCGACCTGGTGATGACCGAGCACCGCGAGGACGGCACGCGCATCGATCTGCCGGCCGTCTGGTTGGTGGTGGGCCGCGGGAACTGATCCTGTGACGGAGAGTGATCGCATGTCGCTGAGTCTGGATCAAGTCGACCAGGTTCGCCAGCCCTGTGGATAACTGCAGAGGTTCAGACCTCTGCAGTTATCCACAGCCCTGGTGCCGCCCTGTGCGTCCGCGTACCGTTCCCCTCATGAAAATCTTGATCTCCGCCGACATGGAGGGCGCGACAGGGGTCACCTGGCCTGCTGACGTGCTGCCCGGCACCGAGCAGTGGCAACGCTGCCGGCACATGTTCACCTCCGACGTGAACGCGGCGATCGCCGGCTTCTACGACGGCGGCGCCGATGAGGTTCTCGTCAACGAGGCCCACTGGACCATGCGCAACCTGCTGCTCGAACAGCTCGACGACCGGGCCGAGATGCTCACCGGCCGTCACAAGGATCTTTCGATGGTCGAGGGCGTCCAGCACGGCGACATCGACGGAATAGCGTTCGTCGGCTACCACGCCGGAGCGGGCACCGAAGGCGTCCTCGCCCACACCTACCTCGCCAACACCGTGACCGGCGTGTGGGTCAACGGGGAGCCGGCCAGCGAGGGGCGGCTCAACTCCCTGGTCGTCGCGGAGTACGGCGTGCCCGTCATCCTGGTCACCGGCGACGACCGGACGGGCCTGGACGCCGGGAGTTACGCGCCGAAGGCGCACACCGTGGCGGTCAAGGACTACGTCTCCCGGTACGCGGCGGTCTGCCGCCCGCCGGCCCGCACCGCCGCCGACATCAGGGCCGCCGCCGAGAAGGCCGCCGCCCTGGCGGTGCCCCACGAGCCGCTGCGCAACGGCCCGTTCACGGTGGAGTTGGAGTTCGACGCCACCCACCTGGTCGGGGCCGCCTCGGTGGTGCCGTCGGTGGAGCGGTGCGGGGAGCGACGCGTGAGATACACCGCGCCGACCATGTATGAAGGCATCCGGTGCTTCAAGGCCGTCACGACGCTCGTTTCGGCAGCAGTGGAGGAACAGTATGGCTGAGCGGGCGACCACCGAACCCACGGCGCCACTCGACGAGCTCGCGCTCGACGAGGTGGTCCGCTTCACCTCGGACCTGATCAGGATCGACACCACCAACCGCGGCGGCGGCGACTGCGTCGAGCGGCCCGCCGCCGAGTACGTCGCGCGGGCCCTGGGCGACGCGGGGATCGAGTGCCGCATCCTGGAGTCCGCTCCCGGGCGGGCCAACGTCGTCGCCCGCATCGAGGGCAGCGACCCCGGCGCCGGCGCCATGCTGGTACACGGCCACCTCGACGTCGTACCGGCCGAGCCGGCCGACTGGAAGGTGCACCCCTTCTCCGGCGACATCGAGGACGGCGTCGTGTGGGGCCGCGGCGCCATCGACATGAAGAACATGGACGCGATGGTGCTGGCCACCGTGCGTGCCTGGGCCCGGGAAGGACGCCGGCCGCGCCGGGACATCGTGCTCGCCTTCACCGCCGACGAGGAGGACAGCGCCGCGTACGGCTCCGGCTTCCTGGTCGAGCAGCACGCCGACCTCTTCGAAGGCTGCGTGGAGGGCATCAGCGAGTCGGGCGCCTTCACCTTCCATGCCGGTCCCGACCTGCGGCTCTACCCGCTGGCGGCCGGTGAACGCGGCACCGCCTGGCTGAAGTTGACCGCCCACGGCACCGCGGGACACGGTTCCAAGGCCAACCGCAACAACGCCGTCAGCGCGGTGGCCGCCGCGGTCGCCCGGATCGGTGAGCACCGCTGGCCGGTCCGGCTCACCGCCACCGTCCGCGCCGCGCTGACCGCGCTCGCCGCGCTGCACGGCCTGGACGCCGGCCTCGACGACTCCTCGGAGGACCTCGGCGACCAGGTGGACGCCCTGCTCGCCCGTCTCGGCAAGACCGCCGCCCTCGTCGAGCACACCGTGCGCAACAGCGCCAACCCGACCATGCTGTCCGCCGGTTACAAGGTCAACGTCATCCCGGGCAGCGCCACCGCATTCGTGGACGGCCGGATGGTCTTCGGCGGCGAGGAGGAGTTCACCGAGACGCTGGACCGCCTCACCGGGCCGGACGTGACGTGGGAGTTCTACCACCGCGAACGGCCGCTGCAGGCGCCGGTGGAGTCGCCGACCTACGCCGCGATGCGCGAGGCGCTGGAGCACTTCGATCCGGGGTCACACGTCGTGCCGTACTGCATGTCGGGCGGCACGGACGCCAAGCAGTTCTCCCGGCTGGGCATCACCGGATACGGGTTCTCGCCGCTGAAGCTGCCGCCGGGCTTCGACTACCAGGCGCTCTTCCACGGGGTGGACGAGCGGGTGCCGGTCGACGCGCTGCACTTCGGAGTGCGGGTCCTGGACCGCTTCCTGAGCGGCTGACCGCCACCCGCCCGCACCGACGGCGGCGCGTCCACCGCGACCCCCACCGCCGGTCCCCCGGCCCGCAACCCGCCGACCACCACACGACACTGGAGTTGGAAGCCATGAGCCTGCGTACCGCCCCCTACGGCGCCTGGGACTCGCCGATCGACGCGAAGACCGCGGCATCCCAGGACGGCCGCCCGGAGTGGGTCGGCGCCGTCGGCGATGACGTGTGGTGGACCGCTCCGCGGCCGGCCGAGAACGGGCGGCGCACCCTGATGCGCCGCCGTCCGGACGGCACCGAGCGGTCGGCCCTGCCCGCGCCGTGGAACGTGCGCAGCCGGGTCATCGAATACGGCGGCTTCCCGTGGCTGGGGGTGGAACGGCCCGGTGAGGGACGCGGACCGCTGATGGTCTTCGTCAACTTCGCCGACCAGCGGATGTACGCGTTCGAGCCCGACGTGCCGGGCTCCGAGCCGCGGCCGCTCACACCGCTGTCGCCGGTGGGCCAGGGCCTGCGGTGGGTCGAGCCGCAACTCGGCCCGGACGGGCGGGAGGTCTGGTGCGTGCTGGAGGAGTTCACCGGGGACTCGCCGGTCGACGTGCGGCGGGTGGTGGCCGCGGTGCCGCTGGACGGATCGGCGGCCGAGGACCGTTCGGCGGTGCGGGAGTTGAGCGACGACGGCCACCGGTTCGTCCTCGGGCCCAGGCTGTCGCCCGACGGTCGGTCGGTCGTCTGGATCGCCTGGGACCACCCGCTGATGCCCTGGGACGGCACCGAGTTGAAGATCGCCGAGGTGGGAGAGGCGGGCTTCACGTCGGTCCGCACCCTCATCGGCGGGCCGCAGGAGTCGGTCTCGCAGGCCGAGTGGGGGCATGACGGCACGCTGTACGCGGCCACCGACCGCACCGGCTGGTGGAACATCCACCGGGTCGATCCGGCCACCGGCGAGGCGACCAACGTCTGCCCGCGCGAGGAGGAGTTCGCGGGCGCGATCTGGCGGATAGGCCAACGCTGGTTCGCCCCCGTCGATCGCGGGCTGCTCGCCGTGCTGCACGGCAAGGGCTCGCCCCGGCTCGGCCTGCTCGACCCGGTCAGCGGCGAACTCAGCGACGCCTCGGGCAACTGGGGCGAGTGGGACGCCACGCTCTCGGTCAGCGGCACCCGGGTGATCGGCCTGGCGGCGTCCGCCGCGACGGGTCACGAGATCGTCGAACTCGACACCCGCACCGGCCGCTGCCGGGTCGTCGCCGCGGAGCACTCCGACCCGATCGACCGCGGTTATCTGCCCGAGCCCGTCGAGCGGACGTTCACCGGTCCGGGCGGCCGCGAGGTGCACGCCCACGTCTACCCGCCGCGCAGCCCGCGGTTCACCGGCCCGGACGACGAACTGCCGCCCTACGTCATCTGGGCGCACGGCGGGCCGACCAGCCGGGTCCCGCTCGTGCTCGACGTCGAGATCGCCTACTTCACCTCGCGCGGGATCGGGGTGGCCGAGGTCAACTACGGCGGCTCGACGGGATACGGGCGCGAATACCGCAACCGGCTGCGGGAGCAGTGGGGCGTGGTGGACGTGGAGGACTGCGTGGCGGTCGCCGAGGCCCTGGTGGCGGACGGCGTCGCGGACCCGGCGCGGCTGGCCGTCAGGGGCGGCAGCGCGGGCGGCTGGACGAGCGGCGTGGCGCTGACGTCGGTCACCACGTTCGCGTGCGGGACGATCCTCTATCCGATCCTCGACCTCACCGGCTGGTCGGCCGGGGGCGAGACCCACGACTTCGAGTCGCGCTACCTCGAATCGCTGGTCGGACCGATCGCCGAGGTCCCCGAGCGGTATGTGGAGCGTTCGCCGGTCAACCGTGCCGACCGCGTCGTCGGGCCGTTCCTGCTGCTGCAGGGGCTGGCCGACGTGATCTGCCCGCCCGTGCAGTGCGAGCGGTTCCTCGCCCGGATGGCCGGGCAGGGCGTCCCCCACGCCTACCTGACCTTCGAAGGGGAGGGGCACGGCTTCCGCCGGCTGGAGACCATCTCGACCTGCCTGGAGGCCGAACTCTCGCTCTACGGACAGGTCTTCGGCTTCGTGCCGCCCGCGGTCCCGAAGCTGGAGCTGACGACGTGACGCAGCCGGTCAGGCCGTTGGAACGGCCGCGCAGGCTGGCGCCGGGGGACCGGGTGGCGGTGGTCGCCACCAGCGGCCCGGTGGCGTCGGAGCGGCTCGACGCCGGGCTGGACATCCTGCGCGGCTGGGACCTCGACCCCGTCGTGGGCCCGCACGCGAGGGGCCGGCACGCGGAGTTCGGCTACCTCGCCGCGGACGACGCGGCGCGGGCCCGGGATCTGCAGGACGCCTGGTGCGACCCGGAGGTCTCCGCGGTGCTGTGCGCCCGCGGCGGCTACGGGGCGCAGCGCATGGTGGACCTGCTGGACTGGGAGGCGATGGCGGCGGCCGGGCCGAAGGCGTTCGTCGGGTTCAGCGACGTGACCGTCCTGCAGGAGGCGTTCGCCCACCGGCTGGGGCTCGCCACGTACTACGGGCCGGTGGCGGCCGGCGTGGTGTTCACCAAGGAGGAGGGCACCCGCGAGCACCTGCGGCGCACCCTGTTCGAGCCGGAGACGGTGACCACCCTGACCTCCCCGACCGCGAGAGCGCTGGTGCCCGGCCGGGCGGCCGGGGTCACCTTCGGCGGCTGCGCGAGCATGCTGGCCGCCGAGGCCGGCACCCGGTACGGCAGGTCGTCGGGGCAGGGCGGCATCCTCGTGCTGGAGGACGTCGGCGAACCGCTGTACCGGATCGACCGGATCCTGACGCAGTTGCTGCGGGCCGGGCTGTTCGACGGGGTGGCCGGCGTCGTGCTCGGTTCGTGGCGGGACTGCGGTCCCTACGAGGAGGTGCGGGCGTTGCTGGCCGACCGGCTCGGCGGTCTGGGGGTGCCGGTGGTCGAGGAGTTGGGGTTCGGGCACGGTGACAGGAGCCTCACCGTGCCGCTCGGCCTGCCCGCGGTGCTCGACGCCGACGCGGCGACCCTCACCCTGGGCATACCCGCGCTGCGCTGAGGGGCGGCCCGCGGTCGCCGGGTCTTACGGATCGCTGACATGCCGGCCATGAGCGACCGTTCGGCGCGCCGCGGGACGTAACGTCGGCGCATGTTGGTACTGGTCACCGGAGGCGCGGGCTTCATCGGCTCGCAGATCGTCACCGAACTGCTCGGAGCCGGACACGGGGTCCGGGTCCTCGACGCGCTGCTGCCCGCCGCGCACGGCACACGGCCGCCGGACCCGCCGGACGGCATCCGCTTCGTGCGGGCGGACGTGCGCGACCGGTCGGCGGTGGACGAGGCGCTGCACGGAGTGGACGCGGTGTGCCACCAGGCGGCGATGGTCGGACTGGGCAGGGACTTCGGCGACGCGCCCGACTACGTGGGGTGCAACGACCTCGGCACGGCGGTGCTGCTGGCCGCCATGGCGGAGCGCGGGGTACGCCGGCTGGTGCTGGCGGGATCGATGGTCGTCTACGGCGAGGGACGCTACGAGTGCGCCCGGCACGGGGTCGTGCGGCCGGGACCGCGGGAGGTGGCCGACCTGGTGGCGGGGCGGTTCGAGCCGCCGTGCCCGCGCTGCGGGGAGCCGTTGGCGCCCGGACTCGTCACCGAGGACGCGCCCGTCGACCCGCGCAGCGTCTACGCGACGACCAAGCTCACCCAGGAGCACCTGGCCGCCGCCTGGGCCCGCGACACGCAGGGCAGCGCGGTCTCGCTGCGCTACCACAACGTCTACGGGCCGGGCATGCCGCGGGACACGCCGTACGCGGGGGTGGCGTCGCTGTTCCGTTCGGCGCTCGCCGGGGGAGCGGCGCCCCGCGTCTTCGAGGACGGCGGCCAGCGGCGGGACTTCGTCCACGTGCGGGACGTGGCCGCCGCGAACGCGGTCGCGTTGACGGCCGGAGGTCCCGGCGGTGCGCTGCGGGCGTACAACGTCGGCAGCGGGACGCCGCACACCATCGGCGAGATGGCCGCCGCGCTGGCCGAGGCGCACGGCGGTCCGAGCCCGGTGGTGACCGGCGAGTACCGGTTGGCCGACGTGCGGCACATCACCGCGTCTTCGCGGGCGATCGGTGCGGATCTCGGCTGGTCGGCCCGGACCGGGTTCGCGGAGGGGATGGCCGAGTTCGCGACGGCGCCGCTGCGCGGGGCGGACGTGCCGGTGCGCTGAACGACCCGGCCGCGGATCGCGCGCGGCGGGGCGTGCCCGAACGGCACGGGGACGATCTTGCCCGCCGGCGACGCACCGGCTCCGGTCGGGCGCGGGATCCGCACGGGGCCGGGCGCCCGCGCCCCCGCGGTCGGGAGTGGCGCGGTTCAGACGGCCGCGGCGGGGAGCACCACGTCGAAGCGGCAGCCGCCGGGGACGTTGGAGACGGCGGCGTGGCCGGAGTGGGCCTCGACGATGCCGCGGACGATGGCCAGGCCGAGCCCGGCGCCGGCCGGCGGGGTCCGGGCGCCCGAGCCGCGCCAGCCGGTGTCGAAGACCCGGGGCAGGTCCTCGGCGGGGATGCCGCCGCAGCTGTCGGTGACCGACAGGACGACGGAGTCGGCGACCCGGCGGGCGGCGACGGCGACCGTGCCGTCGGCGGGGGTGCGGTGGATGGCGTTGACCAGGAGGTTGGCCAGCACGCGGGTCATCTCGCGGCCGTCGACCTCGATCGGGACGGCCTCCACGCCGTCGCCGACCAGGTGGACGCCGTGTTCGCGGGCGAGCGGGTCGGCGCCGGCGATGGCGTCGCCGACCAGGTCGTAGACCGACATCCGCGAGGGCGACAGCGGGAGGGCGCCGGCCTGGATGCGGGAGAGTTCGAACAGGTCGCTGACCATGCCGCTGAGCCGTTCGACCTCGGCGCGTATCCGCGCGTGGTAGCGGGCCGGGTCCTCCGCGATGCCGTCCTCCAGGGCCTCGGTCATCGCCCGCAGACCGGCGAGCGGGGTGCGCAGGTCGTGGGAGATCCACGCGACCAGTTCGCGGCGCGAGGACTCCAGGGCGCGCTCGCGTTCCCTGGATGCGGCCAGCTTGGCGCTGGTGGTCGCCAACTCGCGCCCGAGCGCGGCGAGTTCGGCGGTCGGGGCGCCGTCCGGGGGAGCGAACGGGGCCAGTCCTCCGCCGTCGCCCAGCGCCCGGGTGGCCGCGGCCAGCGCCCGGCTGCCCTCGACCACCCGCCGGCCGAGCAGCAGCGCCACCGCGAGCGAGACGACCGCCGCCATCGCGCAGACCAGGATGACGACCCGCAGGTCGTGCGAGGACAGGAACATCGCCCACGCGACCGACAGCGTGCCGGTGAGCATCGCGGCCACCGTCACCGCGGCGATCACCGCGAGCGACAGGGCCACCGAGCGGTTGCGCAGCAGGCGCAGCGCGTACGCGCCGAGCAGCCCGGCCACGGCCGCGCCGGCCGCGGCGTAGAGCGCGATGACGAGCAGATCACGCATCGCCGGAACTCCCTTCCCGAACCGGCGCGGAACCCGCCCCGCCGTACCCCGCCGAGCCCGACCCGGCCGTGCCTGACCCGGCCCCGTCCGGCGATGCCGCGCCGTCCGGGCCCGCGCCGCCCGCCCCCGTACCGCCTGCCCCCGTACCGCCTGCCCCCGTACCGCCCGCCTCCGCGCGGCCGGGCCCCGACCCGCCAGCCGGTGCCTCGGTCACCGACGCGCCGTCCGCCGGCGCCCCGGCCCCCGTTCCCGCGTCCCTTCCCGCCTCCGGAGGCCCGGTCGGGGAGTCGAACCGGTAGCCGACGCCCCAGACCGTGCTGATCAGGCGGGGGCGGGCGGGGTCGTCCTCGATCTTCTCGCGCAGCCGCCGGACGTGCACCGTCACCGTGGACAGGTCGCCGAACTCCCATCCCCACACGCGGTGCATCAGCTCGTCGCGGCCGACCACCCGGCCGGTGTGCCGGAGGAAGAAGGCGAGCAGGTCGAACTCGCGGACGGTGAGGGCGAGTTCCGCGCCGTCGCGGGTGGCGCGGCGGGCCGCGGGGTCGAGGGCGAGCGGTCCGGCGCGCAGCCAGGGCCCCGGCGCGGGCGGGGTGCCGGCCCGGCGCAGGACGGACTCGACGCGCAGCACGAGTTCGCGCGGGCTGAACGGCTTCGTGACGTAGTCGTCGGCGCCGACCTCCAGGCCGAGGATGCGGTCGTCCTCGTCGCCGCGGGCGGTCAGCATGACGACCGGGACCGGGCCGCGCTCCCGGATGCGGCGGCACACCTCCAGGCCGTCGATGCCGGGCAGCATGAGGTCGAGCACCACCAGGTCGGGCGGCACCTCGGCGGCCCGGGCCACCGCGGCGGGGCCGTCGGCGGCCCGGTCGACCAGGAAGCCCGCCCGGTCCAGGTACCCGGCGACGACCTCGGACACCGTCGGGTCGTCGTCCACCACCAGGACGCGGCGCGGCGGAGCGCCCGCGGTGGCGGCGGGAGGGCCGGGAGGGGTTGCGGTCACGACACCGAGTCTCGCACCGCCGGCCGGGAACGATCCCGGGGCGAGTGGCGCCAGGCCGGTGACGTACGCGTTTCGTAAGGAACCGAAATCCGTTATGGGGGTTTTGTCTTCGTAGGGTGAGGAGGCGTGACCGACAACACCGCGAACCCGCGCCGGGGCCCGAACACCGGGGTCGATGTCGTACTGCCCTGTCTCGACGAGGCGGGGGCGCTGCCCTGGGTGCTGGAGCGGATGCCGCCGGGCTGGCGGGCGATCGTCGTGGACAACGGGTCCAGTGACGGTTCCGCCGGGCTGGCCCGCTCGCTGGGCGCGCTGGTGGTCGAGGAGCCGGTGCGCGGGTTCGGCGCGGCGTGCCACGCGGGGCTGCTGGCGGCGACCGCGCCGGTGGTGTGCTTCTGCGACTGCGACGCCTCGTTGGACCCCGCTCTGCTGCCGGCCGTCGCGGAGCCGGTGCTGGCCGGCGCCGCCGACCTGGTGCTCGGCCGCCGCCGGCCGGTCTCCCGGCGGGCCTGGCCGGTGCACGCGCGGCTGGCCAACCTGGAGTTGGCGCGGCTGATCCGGCGGCGCACCGGACTGCGGCTGCACGACCTCGGCCCGATGCGCGCCGCCCGCCGGGAGGCGCTGCTCGGCCTGGAACTGACCGACCGGCGCTCCGGCTACCCGCTGGAGATGCTGGTCCGGGCGGCCGACGAGGGCTGGCGGGTACGGGAGTTGGACGTGCCGTACGCGCCCCGGGTCGGCCGGTCCAAGGTCACCGGCACCTGGCGCGGCGCCTGGCACGCGGTGCGGGACATGCGGGCCGTCCTCGACCGCCCGCCGGTCACGCCGGCCGGGTCCGCGCGGCAGCGAGTGGCGCGGACCGCGCGGTGAACGGCGCCGCTGCGACGCTGCTCGTCATCGCCAAGGAACCGGTGCCGGGCCGGGTCAAGACCCGGCTCACGCCGCCGTTCACCCCCGAGCAGGCCGCCGGGCTCGCCGAGGCCGCGTTGGCCGACACGCTGCACGCGCTGCTGGAGGCGCCCGCGCGGCGCCGCGTGCTGGTGCTCGACGGCCGGCCGGGCGACTGGCTGCCGCCGGGCTTCGAGGTCGTGCCGCAGGCGGCGGGCGGGCTGGACGAACGGCTCGCGGCGGCCTTCGCGGCGCACGCGGACGGCCCGGCGCTGCTGGTCGGCATGGACACCCCGCAGCTGACCGCACGGCTGCTCGCCCCGGTGCTCGGCGCGGACGGCTGGCGGGAGTGCGACGCGTGGTTCGGCCCGGCCGCCGACGGCGGGTTCTGGGCGCTCGGGCTCGCCCACCCGGATCCGGAACTGCTGCGCGGCGTGCCGATGTCCACCGACCGCACGGGCGAGGCGCAACGCCGCCGGCTCACCGACGCCGGGCTGCGGGTGCGCGACCTGCCGCCGCTGCGGGACGTGGACCGCGCCGCCGACGCGGTCGAGGTGGCCGGGCAGGCGCCCGGATCGCGGTTCGCCCGCCGGCTCGCGCGGTACACGGCGTCGTGACCGAACCCGACCCCGCGCGGCCGCCGACCCGCCGCCGGCCGGCCCCGCCGCGCCGCCGCCCGCGCGAGACCGCCGGACCGCGGCGTCACGAGATCCTGGCCCCGCGCTCGGGCGAGCCGCCGCAGCCGCGGCCCTGGGTGGACGACCCCTACGCGGTCGCGTTGCGCGCCGGGCGCGGGCCGCTGTTCCTGCGGCGCTCCGACGGGTGGCTGCTGCCGCTGGACGTCGAGCGCTGGTGCGCCGAGCCGGACGCGGCCGACACGGCGCTGCTGCGGCGCTGCCGCGGGCCGGTGCTGGACATCGGCTGCGGGCCGGGCCGGCTGGTGGCCGGGCTGATGGCGGCCGGGCTGACCGCGCTCGGAGTGGATGTCAGCCCCGCGGCGGTGGACCGCACGCGCGGGGCCGGGGGCGCGGTGCTGTGCCGTTCGGTCTTCGACCGGCTGCCGGGCGAGGGGCGGTGGGCCACCGCGCTGCTGGCCGACGGGAACATCGGGATCGGCGGCGACCCGCGCGCGCTGCTGTCCCGGGTGCGTCAACTCGTCGCGCCGGGCGGCCGGTTGCTCGCCGAGGCCGCCGCCTACGAGGTGGACGAACGGCTGACGGTGCGGGTCGAGGACGCCCGGGGCCGGCACGGCGGCGACTTCCCGTGGGCCCGGCTGGGCGTCACCGCCCTGCTGGACGCGGCGGGCGCCGCCGGGTGGCGCGCGGCCGAGCGCTGGGAGTGCGACGGGCGCCCGTTCGTCGAACTGGTCCGCCCCCGGCGCCCGTCGGACGGCTGACCCCCGGCGGCGCGGCGCCCGCTCCGCCGCCGGGGGTCAGGCGTCCGACGCTCCGTCCCCGTCCCCGCCCCGGCCCGCCGCGCGCCGCCGGGAGCGGGCCGCGCTCCAGGCCCACGCCAGCCCGGTGAGGACGGCCACCGCGGCCAGCGAGAGCAGCAGACCGCGCGGGTAGTCCAGCGGCAGCACCGTGCGGTTGGCCCTGCGGGGAGCCAGCAGGACCGGGAGCGCGATCGCCGTGACGCAGGCGGCGGTGACCAGTCCGGCCCGCAGCGGTCCGCGCGGGCGCAGCGCGGCGCCCAACCCCAGCACCACGGGGACCAGTACGCCGTCGTGCAGCGCCACGGCGCCGGCCAGCCACACCAGCACGTAGAGCGGATGGTGGATGTAGCGGTCGGTCAGCAGGATGCGCACGCCGACGGCGATCGCGGCCACCCCGAGCGCGCCGAGGGCGATCCGGGTCCTCATGCCGTCTCCCGCGGGTCCAGGACGTCGAGCCGGGTGACCCACTTGGTCTGCAGCACGCCCGGCCGGTTCGGCGCGATCACCCGCGCCGGGTAGCCGTGGTCGGCGGCGAGCGGCGCCCCGTTCAGCGACAGGGCCAGCAGGGTCAGCGGGTCGCGGGCGTAGGAGGCGCCCATCACCGTGACCGCGTAGTTCCCGCCGCGTTCCAGGGAGACCACGCGGATCCGGGCCCCGGGCGGGGCGCCGGCCCGGTCGAGCAGGTCCCGCAGCGGCACCCCGGTCCAGTGGGCGTCGCGGCTCCACCCCTCGACGCAGGCGATCGGCAGCACCGCGGAACGCTGCGGCAGCGCGCGCAGCTGGTCCAGCGTCAGCTCGAACGGCCGCGGTCCGGTGACCCGCAGCCGGTAGCCGGACAGGCGCGTGCCGTTGATCCCGGCCTGCGCGGCGGTGCGGTTGACCGGCAGCGCCTGCGGGCCGTCGTCGGGCGCGCGCGGCGCCAGCAGGTCGAGGCGCTTGAGCGGCCCGAACGACTGGCCCACGGTGGTCAGCGTCATCGCGCCCGCCGCGGCGCCGATCGCCGCCACGAACGAGCGGCGCTCCGCCCCGTTCGGGTCGCCCGGCCGGCGCCGCCAGTGCGCCGCGATCACCGGCGCCTTGACCGCCAGGTGCACCAGCAGCGCCCCGATCGCCACCCAGGCCAGCGCCCAGTGCGTCTGCCGGAACGGGAACGGGAAGGCGTACCACTGCACGGTGTCCAGCACCCCGATGAAGACCTCCAGCAGCAGGCTGGAGACGAGCACCGCGATCGACAGCCGCTCCAGCGCGTGGCCGGCCGACCGCACCGGCGGCCAGGCGAACAGCCGCGGATAGACGGTCCACAACTTGGCGAGCAGCAGCGGTACGGACGCGATGCCGGTCGCCACGTGCAGGCCCTGGGTGAGCCGGTACCCCCACACGGGGCGGCTGGGCAGCGCGTTCACCGCCCAGCCCGGCGGCTGTTGCAGGTAGTGGCTGACGACCCCGGTGACGAAGCACACCGTGATCGCGACACCGAGCACCCGGCCCACCACGACCGCCGTCCGCTCGTCGTGCAGCCGTCCCTTGAAGACCGGCAGCGGCGGTTCGACGTCACTCAGGGATCTCATGGTCGTCCATGACACCCCGAAAGGCCGCTGATGAGGGGCCGTGACTCCTTACGGATCGCTGACGGGCGCCGCCCGCGCCGGTCACCGGGCGCCGTGGATGGCACGGTGGACCGGTGGGAGTACGCATCGCGGTCACCGCCGCCCTTCTCGTGGCGCTCACCGCCGTCACCGCCGCCACCGTCCTGGCCGGCGGCACGTTCGGCTCGCCGGGACACCTGCTCGCCTGGTACGCGGCCGGCTGGGCGCTGTTCGCCGCCGCGGTCTGGTCGTTGCGCGCGGTGCCGCCGCGCGCGGCGGTCCGGCTGATCGCGGCCGGCGCCGTCGCGCTGTCGGCGGCCGGACTGCTCGCCGCGCCGCGCACCAGCGACGACATGTACCGGTACGCGTGGGACGGCAGGGTGCAGGCCGCCGGCGTCTCGCCGTACGCGTACGCCCCCGACAGCGGCGCGCTGGCCCGGCTGCGCGACGCGTGGCTCTTCCCGTCCGGCGGCTGCCGGGTCTGGGACCTGCACCGGGCGCCCGGCGGGCTGTGTACCCACATCAACCGGCCGACGGTGCACACCATCTACCCCCCGGTCGCCGAGGGCTGGTACCTGCTGGTGCACCTGCTGTCCCCGCCGGACAGCCGGCACAAGCCGCTCCAACTCGCGGGCGCGCTCCTGGTGCTGGCCACCACCGCGGCGCTGCTGCGGGTGCTGCGGCGGGGCGGGGGCGACGTGCGGCGCGCGGCGCTGTGGGCGTGGTGCCCTGCGGTCCCGTTCGCGGCCGTCAACGACGCGCACGTCGACACCCTCGGCGTGCTGCTGCTGGTCCTGGCGATGGGCGCGCGGGCCGGTGCCCGGCGCGGCGCGCTGCTGGGCGGGGCGATAGCCGTGAAACTGCTGCCCGCGCTGGCGCTGCCCGGCCTGCTGTCCGGCAGCCTGCCGCGCCGGGGCGGACCGCGGCGGGCGGCGGTGGCCGCGCTGTCGGTGCTGTCGGCGCTCGGCGTGCTGGCCGCCGGCTACCTGCCGTACGTGCTCGCCTCCGGCGCCGGGGTCATCGGCTACCTGCCCGGCTACCTGCGGGAGGAGGGGTACGACCAGGGCCGGGTCGGCCGGTTCGCGGTGCTGCGGGTGGTGCTGCCGGACAGCTGGGCGGGTCCGGCCGCGGTCCTGGCGATCGCCGCGGCGGCGGGGTACGTGCTGCTGCGCGGCGACCCCGAACAGCCGTGGCGCGGCGCGCTGCTGGTCACCGGCACGGCGTTCCTCGTCACCTCGCCGGCGTTCTACTGGTACGCCCTGCTCGTCGTCGCCCTGGTCGTGCTGGACGGCCGCTGGGAGTGGCTGGCGGTGCCGGCCGCCGGGATCGTGCTGTACGTCGAGGACGCCCTCGGCAACGGCGACTTCGCGGCGCAGGCCGGGCCGTTCGGCGCCGCTGCCCTGATCGTCGCGGCCGGCGCGGTGCTCCGCGCGTCGGCGGCCCGCCGGACGGCGGCGCCGCCGGTCACGGCCTGACGCCGCCCGGCCCGCCGGCCGCCCAGCCGCCGCACCGCGCCGGCCGCCACCACCGTCCACGCGGCGAGCGCGATCCACAGCTGCACCTCGCCGGCCACCCGCAGCGGATCGGAACCGGCCACCGACGCGAAGTCGACCGCCGCCAGCGCGGTCATCGCGAGCGGGAAGACGGTGGACCAGCGCCGCACGTCCCAGCGCGGCCGCGGCCAGCACACCTCGCAGCAGCCCAGCGCCGCGTACGACGCCAGCGCCAGCGCGGTCGACACCCAGCCCGTGACCAGCAGTTCCCGGTGCGCCCCGGTCGCCCACCCCAGCGGGCCGGCCGGATCCGAGGCGGCCACCAGCCGCGCGTCGGCCAGCACGGTGATCGACAGCGCGCCGGCCGCCACCCAGTGGTCCCCGGCGCCGTAGCGCGGCTCGGAGAAGTCGAACCGCGTCAGCACCGCCCCGTAGAGCACCGCTCCGAGCGCCGCCGCGCCCGCCGCGGGCCACATCAGCCAGCCCGCCCGCGCGGTCAGCGCGATCGTGGCGGCCAGCACCGACAGCGACTCGGCCGAGACGCACGCCAGGTACGCGGTGCCCTTCACCCCGTGCCCGCGCCGTCGTACCACCTTGGCCGGCAGCCAGGGCCACAGCGCCGCCGCCGCGCACAGCAGCGCCACCGCGAGCCAGGTCCAGCGCAGCCCGGCGAACCGGGTGCCCAGCACCGCGGTGGAGACCACGGTGGTCAACGCCGCCGGCGTGTCGGCCTCGTGGCGCCACCGCGCGCTCTCGTACCGCAGCCGGGCCGCGAACGCCGCGGCCAGCACCAGCCACATCGCGCAGGCCAGCACCAGGAACACCGCGGAGGCGAGCACCGCGCCCAGCGAGGCGGTGCCGAGCGAGAGCACCCCGGTCGCCATCACCGCCGCCCCGGCCGACGGCGGCAGCCCGTGCAGAAACCGCCGCCCCCGCTCCAACACCCCGCCGGTCCCGGCCATCCGCCCAGGCTCGCCGCCGCGGCACGGCACGCCGGCCGGGACACGCCGGTCCGCGCGGCGGATCCACCGCGCGGCGCACCCGGGCCGGGCGGCGTCCGGCGGACCCGGCCGGACCGTGCCGAACCACTGATGGCGGCGGCCGAGTTCGGTTACCTTCGGGTTGCCCGTCCCGACGACGCGGCGACCGAGCCACCTGGAGGACCCGCTGTCCGCGCCCGACATCGCCGTGCCGCGTCCGCTGCGGCCCGGACCGCTGACCGAATCCCCGGCCGTGCCCGCACCGGGGGCCGCGCCGGACGTGTGGCTGCTGAGCGCCGCCGAGTACGCCGACGCGCTCCCCGGCGACCTCGCGCTGCTGGACGGGGAGGAGCGCCGCCGGTACGCCGCGTTCGTGCGGGACTCCGACCGCAGGAGCTACGGCTGCGCGCACGTCGGGCTGCGGCGGCTGCTGGCGGCGTACACCGGCGCGGAGCCGGGGGAGTTGGAGTTCGCCCGCGCCACCTGCCCGACCTGCGGCGGCCCGCACGGCCGCCCGGTGCTGCGCGGCCGGCACACGCCGCACTTCTCGCTGTCGCACAGCGGCGACCTGGTGCTCATGGCGGTGGCCGCGGCGGTGGTCGGGGCGGACGTGGAGACGCTGCCGCGGCCGGACTTCGTCGATGACATATCGACAAATCTGCATCCGCGCGAGTACGCCGAGCTCACCGCGATCGCCGCCGCCGAGGAGCGCCGCGCCGCCTTCGCCCGCTGCTGGACCCGCAAGGAGGCCTACCTCAAGGGCACCGGCGAGGGCCTGTCGGCGACCACCTCGCGCGACTACGTGGGCACCGGGCTCCTCCCGGCCGCACTCCCCGGCTGGACGCTGACGGACTGCCAGGTCGGCCCGGGGTACGCGGCCGCACTCGCCCTCGCGCGGCCGGCGTCCTGAGGCGTCCGGAACCGGCCGCCCGCGGTCCCCGCGAGCCGGTGGAAGCGGGCGAGTCGCCGGCAGACCCCCTTGGGCCGGCCGCGTTCCGCGAGTAAGGTCCGGGGGCCATGCGACCTGACACGCGCGTCACCCCGTACCTGCCCACCCGGCGGAACCTCGTCGGAGCCGCCGGAGCCGCCCTCGTCGGCGCCGGTCTGACATCGTTGCCTTCCTGGGCGGCCGACGCCCCCAGAACCGCGACCGGCGCCGCGCCGCTGCCCTCCGACCGGCAGATCGCCCGCGAGATCCACGCCGAGTTCCTGCACGGCTGGCACGGCTACACCACCTACGCCTGGGGATACGACGAGGTCCGCCCGGTCAGCGGCACGCCCAGCGACTTCTTCGCGGACGGCAAGACCTTCGGGCTGTCCATGGTCGAGGCCCTCGACACGCTCTACGTCATGGGCGAGGACCGGGACCTCGACCGCTGCTGCGACTGGATCGAGGCGCACTTCGACCCCACCCAGGACGCCGACGTCCACGTCTTCGAGGCGATCATCCGGCTCGTCGGCGGCCTGCTCGCCGGCTACCTCGCCACCGGCCGGCCCCGACTGCTGGACCGCTGCCGGGAGTTGACCGACCGGCTGCTGCCGGCCTTCACCTCCTCGCCCACCGGGATCCCCTACACGCACGTCAACCTGAGCACCGGCGCCATCGATGGCAACGTTGTCCCGCTCGCCGAGATCGGGACGAACGTGATGGAGTTCGGCCTGCTGTCGAAGCTCACCGGCGACTCGCGCTACGTCGACGCCTCGATGCGGGCGTACGAGGCGGTCATGGGCATGCGCAGCTCCCTCGACCTGCTCGGCACCTCGGTGGACGCCGCGACCGGCCGCTGGAGCGACCCCACCTCGGTCGCCCCCAACCCGCCGGTGGACTCCTTCTACGAGTACCTGTGGGGCGGATACGCCCTGCTCGGCGACGTCCGGCTGCGCGACTGGTACCGGCTGCTGACCCGGGCGATCTTCGCCCACCAGGCCGACACCAGCACCGGCGACCTGTGGTTCCGGCAGGTCGATCCGGCCACCGGCGCGCCGCTGGGCACCGCGCAGTCCGAACTCGGTTCGTTCTACGCCGGGTTGCTCGGCAAGTCCGGCGACCTCGCGCACGGCGCCGCCTACTACCGCTCCTGGACCTCGGCGCTCGACCGCTACCCGGTGCTGCCGGAGGGCATCGACTACACCACGCTGGCCGCCACCGACAAGGGCAACCAACTGCGCCCGGAGTACGTCAACTCCTCGTTCGACCTGTGGCGCCTCACGCACGGCGAGTCCTACAAGCGCACCGCCTACCAGTACTTCACCGGCATGCGCGACAACCTGCGGGTGGCGAACGGCTACACGATCGCCGACGACGTCACCACCTCGCCCATGACGCTGGACGACTACACGCCGGCCTACTGGTTCGCGGAGAACAACAAGTACCTCTACCTGATGTTCGCCGACAGCCCCCGGTTCGACTACCGCACCGGGATCCTGTCCACCGAGGGCAAGGTCCTGAAGGGACTGCGCCGCTGACGCACCGCCGGTGACTGAGGCGGGCCGCGCACCGGGCCCGCCTCTTCCCCGCCCGCCCCGCCCGCCGCGCCGGCGCCCGGCGGGCCGGGTAAAAATCGTCCACCCGTCGGTGAAAACCGCTGTGCACAGGCTTGGCCGACCGCTTCGATGGAGATCGCTCACTCGTGGGGCCCGCCCGCGCGGGCTCAGGAAAGGGGCAGTCTTGGCCACCACGGTGCGACGTACCGCCATCCGCCTCCCGGCCGCGCCCGTCGGCCCGGAGAATCCGCTGCCCGCGCTGCTCGCCCCGGACGACGCGCACGAGATCGACCGGCGTGAACGGGCCGCGCTGCCGCCGGACATGGCCCGCCAGGTCGGCTACGCGCCGCTGCGCTCGCTGCTGCCGGTCCGCCGGCTCGACGGATACCGCCGCCGGCGCGTCCCGACCGAACTGGACGCCCTCGTCATCGAGAACGACCGGCTGCGCGCCACCGTGCTGCCGGGTCTGGGCGGCCGGGTGCACTCGCTGTTCCACAAGCCGACCGGGCGGGAGCTGCTCTACACCAACCCGGTCCTGCAGCCCGCCAACTTCGGGCTGGCCGACGCCTGGTTCTCCGGCGGCATCGAGTGGAACGTCGGCGCCACCGGCCACACCCCGCTGTCCTGCGTCCCCGTGCACGCCGCCCGGCTGCCGGCCCCGGACGGCGGCGAGATGCTGCGGCTGTGGGAGTGGGAACGCCTGCGCGACCTGCCGTTCCAGGTGGACCTGTGGCTGCCCGAGGACTCCGACTTCCTCTACGTGGGCGTGCGGCTGCGCAACCACCACGACCGCACCGTGCCGGTCTACTGGTGGTCCAACATCGCGGTGCCCGAGTCCGAGGACGTCCGGGTGCTGGCCCCGGCCGAGGAGGCGTGGCACTTCGGCTACGAGCGCTCGCTGCGCCGGGTCCCGGTGCCGCACTGGCGGGATGCGGACCGCACCTATCCGCTGCGCTCCGAGCACGCGGCGGACTTCTTCTACGAGGTGCCGGCCGCGGAGCGCAAGTGGATCACCGCGCTGGACGGCGCGGGCCGCGGCCTGGTGCAGACCTCCACCGATCTGCTGAGCGGCCGCAAGATGTTCCTGTGGGGGCACGGCGCGGGCGGCCGGCGGTGGCAGCGCTGGCTGACCGCTCCGGAGACCGCCGGGTACCTGGAGATCCAAGCCGGCCTGGCCCGCACCCAGTTGGAACACGTGCCGCTGCCGGCCGGCGCGCAGTTCAGCTGGCTGGAGGCGTACGGGCCGCTGGCCGCCGACCCGGCCGCCGTGCACGGCGCGGACTGGCGCGCGGCGCGGGCTGCGGTGGCGGACGGGCTGGAGGCGGCGCTGCCCCGCGAGCAGGTGGCGGCGGCCTACGCGGCCTGGCTGCCGCACGCGGACACCGAACCGAAGGACATCCTGGCCACCGGCTCGGGATGGGGCGCGCTCGAAGTGCTGCACGGCGGCCACCAGCTGCCCGGCACCCCGTTCGACACCACGGCGCTTGAGCGGCGCGGCGAGAACGGGCCGGACGTCGAGCAGCTCCCCTGGGCCGAACTGCTGCGCACCGGGCACCTCCCGGAGCCGGCGCCGCCCGCCCCGCCGGGGCCGACCCCGGTCGCGCCGCACTGGCGGGAGCTGCTGGAGGCCGCCGCCTCCGGCCCGGCGGCCGAGTACCACCTCGGGGTGGCGCAGTGGCACGCCGGCGACCGGGCGCAGGCGGCGCGCAGCTGGGAGCGCTCGCTGCGGCACGCCGAGACCTGGTGGACACTGCGCTGCCTCGCGGTCGCCGACGCCGAGTCTGGCCACCCGCAGCGGGCCGCCGACCGGTGGCTGCGCGCCTTCCGGCTGGCCGCCGGCGATCCGCCTCGGCCCGGCCAGCCGTCGGAGCCGTTGGACCCGTCGGACCCGCCGCAGCCCGCCGCGCTGCCGGCGCTCACCGCGCTGGCGCGCGAGGCGGTGCCGGCGCTGCTGGCGGCGGACCGGGCCGGACAGGCCGCCGAGGTGCTGGCGGCGCTGCCGGCGCCGGTGCGCGAGCGCGGGCGGTTCCGGCTGCTGGCGGCCCGGGTGCTGCTGGCGCAGGACCGGCCGGCGCGGGCGCGGGCGGTCCTGGACGAGAAGTTCGAGGTGGACGACCTGCGCGAGGGCGAGGAGGCGTTGGGGGAGGTCTGGACCGCGGTCGCCGAGCGGCTGCTCGCCGGGTCGGGACCGGTCACCGCCGAGATCCGCGCACGGGCCGCGGCCGAGGATCCGCTCCCGGAGCACTACGACTTCCGGATGCGCCCGCCGCCGTCCGACAGCCGGCGCCGGGTGTGAGGCGGGCGGTTCCGGCGGGCGCGGCCGAACGCGTCCGCCGGGACCGCGGACCGGGCTTCCGCCGGCGCCGGAGGTCCGCGCGGACCGCCCGACCGCCCGGTCGGCGCTGCCCGGGTCACCCCTGAGTGCATGGCCTACCGGGCATCGTGTTGCGAGTGTTGACATGTGGTCAACTCAGGGTTTGACTCTTCAGTCGTACGTGCTGGCAACGTTGTCAGGCCGCTGACGCGGTCGGGCCCCGTCGCCGTGCGTGCCGCGCGGAAAACGCGCGCCCCTCGCACGTCATCCGTGAGGTCTCAACCCCCGCCGTGGAGGCACGTGATGGCAAGACTCCGGCGCAACGGTGCGCCAAATCCCTTCGGCAGCGGCCGGATTCGCAGGAAACTCGCCGTCGTGTCCGTGCTGGGCATGGCGGTGCTGCCGCTCCAGGCCCTCGGCGCGGTCCCCGCGTCCGCCGCCCCGGCGTTGGTGAACGACCCGGCGTCACTGGTCAATCCGCTGATCGGCACCTCGGGCTCGGTGGACACCTTTCCCGGCCCCGACATGCCGTTCGGCATGCTCCAGTGGGGTCCGGACACCACGCCGGACCGGGCGTTGGGCGGTGGCTACGAGTACAAGGACGACAAGATCTCCGGCTTCAGCCTGACCCACCTGTCGGGTCCCGGCTGCGCGGCGGGCGGCGACGTGCCGATCCTGCCGGTGACCGGACCGCTGACCGGCAACCTCAGCGACACCTCGGCCGGTTTCAGCCACGCGAACGAGAAGACCGGCATCGGCTACTACGGCGTCACCGACTCCTCCGGGATCAACACGCAGCTGACCGCCACCACCCGGGCCGGCCTGGGCACCTTCACCTTCCCCGGCAGCACCGACTCCAGCCTGCTGCTCAAGCTCAGCGGCGGCGCCACCCAGGTCGACGGCACCCGCGCCCAGGTGGTCAACGACCACGAGGTCGTCGGCGCGGTGCAAAGCGGCCACTTCTGCGGTGCCAACAACACCTACACGCTGCACTTCGACATCAAGTTCAACCACCCCTTCACCACCAGCGGCACCTGGGTGGACGGCACCATCGACTCCGACGCGGGCAAGCTCAAGCTCGGCCGCCCGCGGCAGACCCTGCGCACCGACACCGGCCAGGTGCAGCGCGAGCCGCACTTCACCGTGCCGTCCACCCCGTCCCCGCGGGTGCACGGCGGCTCCGCGGCGAAGCAGCGCACCGCCGCGAGCCCGCCGGTCACCGGCGCCAACGGCATGTACCTGACGTTCGACACCACCACCGACAAGAGCGTCACCGCGGCGGTCGGCATCTCGTACACCAGCGACGCGAACGCCCGGCTGAACCTCTCCAAGGAGGTGCGGAACTGGGACTTCGACGCGATGCGCCAGGCGAACCACGACGCCTGGAACGCCCTGTTCGACAAGGTGCGGGTCGGCGGCGGCACCCACGACCAGCAGGTGCAGTTCTACACCGCGCTCTACCACGCCCTGCTGCACCCGAACGTGTTCTCGGACGAGAACGGCCAGTACATGGGCATGGACGACCAGGTGCACACCCTGGCCAAGGGGCAGAAGGCGCAGTACGCCAACTACTCCGGCTGGGACACCTACCGTTCGCAGACCCAGCTGATGGCGACGGTCGACCCGAGGGTGGCCAGCGACGTGGCCACCTCGATGCTCAACGGGTACGACCAGACCGGCCTGTTCCCCAAGTGGGCGCAGAACAACGGCGAGAGCTACGTGATGGTCGGCGACCCGGCGGACGGGATCATCGCCGACGCCTACGCGTTCGGCGCCCGGGACTTCGACACCTCGGCCGCGCTGAAGGCGATGACCCAGGAGGCGACCGGGACGAACAACGACCGGCCCGGCGAGTCGGTCCGGGACGCCAAGGGCTACCTGCCGATAGACGGGACCAGTTGGGGCTGCTGCAACTTCTACGGCCCGGTCTCCACGCAGTTGGAGTACGACAGCGCGGACTACGCCATCGCCTCGCTCGCCAAGGAGCTGGGAAAGAAGGCCGACTACACCAAGTTCGCCGACCGCGCCCAGGACTGGGAGAACGTCTTCAACCCGGTGACCGGCTACCTGCAGGCCAAGCAGGCGGACGGCGAGTTCGCCGCCGGCTTCACCCCGGGCACCTCCAACGGCTTCGTGGAGGGCACCTCGGCGCAGTACACCCCGATGGTGCCGTTCAACCTCAAGGGGCTGATCGCGGCCCGCGGCGGCACCCAGGCGTACTCCACCTACCTGGACGGCCTGCTGGCGAACATCACCGACCCCACGTCGGTCAACGCCAACCTGAGCAACGAGCCGAGCCTGGAGATCCCCTGGGAGTACGACTACCTCGGCCAGCCCTGGAAGACCCAGGCGGCGGTGCGCCAGGCCCAGCAGAAGCTGTACTTCAACGCGCCGGTCGGCTCGTTCGGCAACGACGACCTGGGCGCGATGAGCTCCTGGTACGTCTGGTCCGAGCTGGGCATGTACCCGGAGACCCCGGGCACCGGCACGCTCGCGCTGGGCAGCCCCGGCTTCCCGCGCGCGCAGTTGACCATGGGCAACGGCAAGATGGTGCGGATCGACGCCCCGCAGGCCGCCGCCGACGCGCCCTACGTGCAGTCGCTGGCGGTGAACGGCAAGGCGTACGACAACTCCTGGCTGACCTTCGGCGACCTGAAGGCGGGCGGCACCTTCGCCTACACGCTGGGCACCTCGCCGAACACCGGCTGGGCCTCCTCGGCCTCCTCGGTGCCGCCGTCCGACGCCACCGGCCAGCACGACGTGTTCGCCTCCGCCGGGCCCTCGGGCGCCGGCCTGGTGATCGCGCCGGGCACCACCGGGACCGGGGACCTCGACCTGTCGAACATCGGTGACACGCCGGTGACCGTCGACTGGACCGCGCAGGCGGCCTCCGGCGTCACCGTCTCGCCGGCTTCCGGCTCGCTCACCGTGCCGGCGAACGGCAAGGCCGAGGCGCCGGTGAAGGTGACCGCGGGCAGCGACGAGGGGTCGTATCCGGTCACCTTCGCGCTCGAGGACTCCGCCGGCTCCGACCTCGGGGCGGCGGCGCTGCGGGTGGCGGTGGCCCAGCCCGACGAGCTGTGGCCGTACTACACCGGTGCGGGCGTCTTCGCCGACGGCGCGACGTTCACCTCCGGCTTCGACGGCAACGGCTGGGCGTACTCGCAGAACGCGCTCGCCGCGGCCGGCGTCACCAGCGGCGGCCAGCAGACGGTGGACGGAATCACCTACACCTGGCCGAAGTTCGGCGACGGGCAGCCCGACAACATCGAGATGGCCGGCCAGACCATCCCGGCGCCGGGCGGCACCTCGGGCGCGTACCTGGGCCTGCTCGGCGCGGGCACCAACGCGCCGGCCGCCGGCACCCAGGGCGTGCTGACCGTCACCTACACCGACGGCAGCACCTCGCAGGCCACCGTCGGCTTCTCCGACTGGACGCTGAACGCCGGGGCCAGCAAGCCGTTCGCCGGCGAGACGACCGCGGTGAGCACGCCGTACCGCGACGAGGACAGCGGGGAGCGGAACACGGTCGCCACGTACGTGTTCGCGGTCAAGGTGCCGCTGACGGCCGGCAAGCAGGTCGCCTCGATCACCCTGCCGACGTACGCGGACGGTTCGACACATCTGTTCGCGCTCGGATACGGCGGATGACCCGCCCGCGCTGCCACACCGCCTGAACCAGGGGTGGTGAGCGGCCGGTTCGCCCGGGTTCGCGACCCGGTGCGGACCGGCCGTCAGGCGTACCCGTGCGGCGATTCTTTGAGTTTGATGATGGTCGTGTGCACGACAAGTAAACACTTGTCCTTCTGAAGGGAATCTTGCCGCAGCCCTCTATGCGCGTTGACCCCGTATGCGCTTACCTACGTGATGCACTCGCGACTACCCGCGAGTAGCTCCCCTTCTCTTCCGCTCACCCCGTGGAGGGACCCCGTGCGTAGATCCGCACTGCTCGCCGCCGCCACCGGCCTCGCCGCCGCCGCTGCCCTCACCGTCTGCGGTGCCCCCGCCAGCGCCAGCAGCTACAACTACGTCGCGCTGGGCGACTCCTACTCCTCCGGAGTGGGCACGACCAGCAACTACCTGAACTCGTGCGACCAGTCCACCTCGGCCTACCCCGAGCTGTACGCCAACGGAGTGGGCGTCAGCTCCTTCAACTTCGAGGCCTGCACCGGCGCCACCGCCCCCGACATCGAGTCGAGCCAGCTCAGCGGCCTCAACTCGGGCACCACGCTGGTCAGCCTGACCGACGGCGGCAACGACGTGGGCTTCTCCAGCGTCATGGAGACCTGCGTCCTGGAGTCGGACAGCAGCTGCCAGGCCGCGATCGCCACCGCGGTCAACAAGGCGCAGACCCAGCTGCCCGGCATCCTGGACACGCTCTACAGCGACATCCGCAGCGACGCCCCCAGCGCCCACGTCGTCGTGATCGGCTACCCCGACTTCTACGACCTCAACGTGACCGACTGCATCGGCCTGAGCCAGTCCGACCACGTCGCGCTGAACAACGCCGCCGACGTCCTGGACAGCGTCATCTCCGGCCAGGTCGCCAAGTACGGCAACTTCACCTTCTCGGACGTGCGCGGCGGCTTCTCCGGCCACGAGCTGTGCGACTCCACCGAGTGGCTGCACTCCCTCGCCTGGCCGATCACCGACTCGTACCACCCGACCGCCGCCGGTCACTCGGGCGCGTACCTGCCGGCGTTCGAAGCGGGCATCTGACCGACCGCCCGGCCGTCCGGCCCGCCCCCTCAGGAGCCGGACACCTCGCGGGACCCGGTCGACTCATCGGCCAGTGACATGAGTTGACCGGCCGTCACTTCGCCCGGCCGGCGCCGCTGCCGGGCGAAGTCGTTGGCCACCCGCTGCAGTACCTCGTTGACGGGCGTACGCACCCCGTGCGTGCGCCCGATCAGCACGATCTCGCCGTTGAGGTGGTCCGCCTCGATGGACCCGGTGCCCCGGGTCAGGCTCTGCCAGGACGAACCGCCCTGCCGGCGGTAGCCCTTGATCTCCCGCGGGGTGACCAGGTCGCCGCGCACCCGCGCGGTCTCCGCCTCGTCCGCGCGGTCGATGCCGGCCGCCGCCAGCGCCGCCTCGCCCTCGGCCCGCGCCCGCCCGGCCAGCTCCCGCGCCGCCTCCCCGGTCAGCGGACCGGTCACCGCCTCCACCGCGTTGCCCAGGTTGCCCAGCAGCTTGGCGTACTTCCACCGCATGACGTCCGCCGGCAGCGGCGCCCGGAACCCGGAGCCCTCCAGGTCGGCCGCGATCCGCCGCAGCGTCTCGTCCGGCAGGCCGTCCGGCGCCGCCGGGAACCGCCCCAGGTGCAGCATCCCGGTCAGCGGCCCGCACGGCGCGACCACCACGCCGGGCTCCAGGAACGACGCCGGAAGCCACACGCACATCCCGTAGACGGTGCGGAACCGCCGCAGCGCCGTCGTCTCGTTGGCCACGCCGTTCTGCGCGCAGACCACCGGCAGCACCTCGCCCGCGGTGCCGCCGCCCGCCACCGGCCGCCCGGCCCAGGCGTCCAGCGCGGCCACCGTGTCCTGCGACTTGACCGCGAGCACCAGCACGTCGCCGCGGCGCGGCTCCACCTCGTCCGGTCCCCCGGCGGCCGGCACCGCGAGCGTCAGCTCCCGGTCCGGCAGCGTCAGGCTCAGCCCCCGGTCGCGCAGCGCCGCCAGGTGGGCACCGCGGGCCACCAGGACGACGTCGTGCCCGGCGTCGAACAGGCGTCCGCCGATGGTCGCGCCGACCGCCCCGGCGCCGATGATCACGTAACGCATGGCCACCACCCTGCCACGCCGCCCCGCCGGGCCCGCGTCCACCCCCCTCGGTGGCCCGATCCCGCCGGGCTTTACCTCGCGGTACGCATGACCTGCCGATACCCGGGAAGGGGGCGCTCTCGACAGTTCGACCGTCGCAAGGGCCACACGACGTGAGTCCGCCGAGGAGGATGAAGACGATGACGCAGAACGTGCCGGAGGGTAATCCCGAGCCGGTGCAGCAGGCGCTGCACCAGCTCGCGACCGACCGCAACGACATCGTGGCACTCGGCACCCTCGCCGCCAGCGAGGTGCTGCTCCCGGTGCCCGACGACATGCCGGGCCCGGAGAACGACAGCGAACCCGGCAGCCTCCAGCTCCCGGTCTACGAGCAGGGCGACGGGGTGCGCCTGGTGCCGGTCTTCACCTCCGAGGACCGGCTCGCGCAGGCGCTGCCCCAGATCCGCAGCTACCGCACCGTGCGCCTCGCCCTGCTCGGCCAGGGCTGGCCCACCGACGACCTGGCGCTGTCCATCGACGCCGGCTCGCCGGACACCGTCACGGTCGGCGGCGACGGCGTCCGGGCGCTGGCGACCATGGCCGCCGGCGGCTGAGTCACCCGGCCGGGCCGCCGGACAGCGCCTCGACCACTTCTCCCACGTTGTGGAAGGTGGTGCTGCCCGGCAGCCCGCGCAGCCGGTCGGTCAGCGGATCCGGCGCGTGTTCGCGCGACAGCCGAGCCACCAGCGTCGCGCGGCCGGCCGGGAAGACCCGGCGGCCCAGCCGCCTGGCCAGCTCGAAGCGCAGCGTCTCCGCGTCCGGCTCCCCGATCCCCACCGGTCCGGAGGCGACCGGCGGGTCGTCGTCGGCCGTGGGCTCGGGGTCGAGCCACTCCTCGGCCCGGGTGGAGTGTCCCGAGCGGATCAGCCCCCGCAGCTCGTGCTTCATCTCCTCGTCCTTGTGGACGCTCAGCCGGTCGCTGCCGCGCTGCATGAGGAAACCACCACTTCCCAGACGATTCGTACCGTATCGCTCCCCCGGTCTAGGGGTGCTGCCCGAAAAGCGCGGGATCATGCGGGCCGGGCGGCACGCCCTTGGGATGACGCGGCACACCCTTAGGATCACCGGGTGTCCCACGACTACCTGGCCCGCGGCGAACGGGTCGCCATCCGCTCGCTGACGGCGGCCGACCGCGCGGAGTTCACCCGCGGCGCCCGCGAGAACGCCGACGCCCACCGCCCCTGGCTCTTCCCGCCGGCCGGCGACGAGGAGTTCGACGCCTACCTGGCCCGGCTGTCCGAGCCGGTCCGCGAGGGCTTCGCGATCTGCCTCGCCGAGACCGGGGAACTGGCCGGCTACGGCTCGATCAACAACATCGTGCACGGCGCGTTCCGCTGCGGCGCCCTCGGCTACGGCGCCTTCCTGCCCGGCCGGGGCCTGGTCGCCGAGGGCGTGGCGCTGATCCTGCGGTACGCCTTCGGACCGCTCGGGCTGCACCGAATGGAGGTCAACATCCAGCCCGCGAACACCCGGTCGATCGCGCTGGTCAAGCGGCTCGGCTTCCGGCTGGAGGGCTTCTCGCCGGACTTCCTGTACGTCGACGGCGCCTGGCGCGACCACGAGCGCTGGGCGATCACCGCCGAGATGCTGGCGGACTGACCCGGCCACCGCCGTGCGGGTGACGGCCGCGGTGGCGATACTGGAGGCGGCGGGGGACGGCGGAAAGGGGCGTGCGATGGGCGGGCACGACAACGGAGTGGCCCCCGGCGAGATGGACGAGCGGCAGCTGATCAGGGCGCTGGAGGCCATCCACCGCACCCGGCACGAGACGCTGCTGTACGCCTCGGTCGACGCGCTGCGCACCCACACCTCCCGGATGGCCGCCCTGGAGGGCGAGTACCTGCGCCGCCACCCCGACCGGATCCCGGCCGCCGGCCGCACCAGGTCGGGCGCCCGGGCGAGGGTCCCCTGACGCGTGCCGGGACGCGACCGGTGACCGACGGCCGGGTGGCCCGCGCGCCGGGCCCGGCAGGAGCGGAGGTGGGACGGATGCAGCCCTCGCCGGCCGACGGCACGCCGGCGTTCACCGACTCCGGCCTGCCGGTGCCGCCCGAACTCGCCGACCGCCTCGCCGCCTGCCGCGACCGGCCGCTGCACCCGGCCGGCGGAGACCTGGCGGTGCGCGCCGCGGCCTGCGGCTACTGGCGGCGGCGCGGCGCGCGCGCCACCCCGGAGCAGGTGCTGCTGGCGCCGGGTCCCGGACCGCTGCTGCTCGGGCTGCTGGCCACGGTCGGCGGCGACCTGGTGCTGCCGCGGCCGGCCGCGCCCTGGTACCCGCCGATCGCGTGGCTGCTCGGCCGGCGGGCCCGCTTCGTGCCGGCGCCGGCCGAGTGCGGGGGAGTGCCGGACCCGGTCGCCCTGCAGGAGAGCGTGCGGCGGGCGGACGGCGAGGAGTCCAGGCCGCTGCTGCTGGTGCTGGCCACCGCGGACGACCCGACCGGCACCGTCGTGCCGCCCGAGCTGCTGCACGAGGTCTGCGAGGTCGCGGCCGCCCGCGACCTGCTCGTGGTCTCCGACGAGACGTTCCGCGACCTGCCGCACGATCCGCTCGAAGTGATCCTCAGCCCGGCCGACATCATCCCGGAGCGCACCGTGGTCCTGTCCGACCTGGCCTCCTGGATGCTGCCCGGCGGCTGGCCGGCCGCGATGGCCCGGTTCCCGGCGGACGGCCCGGCCGCCGTGCTGCGCTCCCCGGTGCGCACCGTGCTCGACGCGCAGCGCGCGCTGCTGTCCGGCCCGATCGGCGGGGCCGCCGAGCTGGCGCTGTCCGAGCCGCCGGGTTCCCGGGATCGGCTGGCCGCCGCCGTGCGGCTGCACGCCGCGGTGGCCGCCGCCGTGCACGCCGGCCTGCTGCGGCTCGGCGCGCTGTGCCTGCCACCGGGTGCGGGCTTCCACCTGTACGCGGACTTCGGCGCGCTGCGGGCGCCGCTGGCCGCCCGGGGGATCGGCGGCGCGGACGAGCTGGCCGCCCGGCTGCCGGGCGGGGTGGCCGGGCACCGGATGGGTGACGACCCGCGGGACCTGCGGGTGCGGATCGAGGTGTCGGCGCTGTACGGGGAGACCCCCGAGCAGCGGGCGGCGGCGCTGGCGGCCGAGGATCCGCTGCGGGTGCCGCACCTCGCCGAGGCGCTGGCCGGGCTGGACCGGGCCTTCACCGAGCTGACGGCTGTCTGACACCCACCTCGCCCCGCGCGTCGGTTCCGCGCCGCTACGGTCGGCGCTGCGGCGGCGGTCCGGCCGACGCCGGCCGCTGCCGCCGGGGCACGGTCACATCCACTGCCGCACATGGGCTATTGCCCGTATTTGCTGTATTAATGTCGTTCTGTCGTACCGTCCAAGCGCGCCGACCCTGGGGAGCCCTGATGACGGATCAGACCGAATGGGCCGAACGGTCGGACCCGGCGGACCGGGTGCCGCCGGACTCCCCGTCCCCGGCGCCGTCGCCCCGCCGAGGCCGGCCGGCGAGGTGCGCGACTGGCCGCGGTCGTTCGCGGACCGGCTCAGCGAACCGCTCCCGGGGCTGGCCGCGATGGCCAAGGCCGGCTGGGGCCACCTGCGGCCGCGCCGCGCCGACGTGCTGGCCGACGTGCCCAAACTCCCGGTCGACCGCGGCCCGCTGCCGCTGGTGGACGCCGGCACGGTCGCCCTGACCTGGGCCGGGCACGCCAGCTGGGTGGTGCGGATGGGCGGGCTGACCGTGCTGACCGACCCGGTGTGGTCCCGGCGCATCCTGGCGACCCCGCCGCGGGTGACACCGGTCGGGGTGCCGTGGGCGATGCTGCCGGCCGTCGACGCGGTCGTCATCAGCCACAACCACTACGACCACCTCGACGCCCCCACCCTGCGGCGGCTGCCGCGCGCCACCCCGCTGTTCGTCCCGGCCGGGCTGGCCGCCTGGTGCCGGCGGCGCGGCTTCACCCGGGTCACCGAGCTCGACTGGTGGGAGGCGGCCGAACTGCGCGGTGTCCGCTTCGACTTCGTGCCCGCCCACCACTGGAGCAAGCGCACCCTGACCGACACCTGCCGCAGCCTGTGGGGCGGTTGGGTGCTCACCGACCCGGCCGGCCACCGCCTCTACTTCGCCGGCGACACCGGCTACGGGCACTGGTTCACCGAGATCGGCCGCCGCCACCCCGGCATCGACATCGCGCTCCTGCCGATCGGCGCCTACGAGCCGCGCCCGCTGCTGCGCGGGGTGCACACCGACCCGGAGGAGGCGGTCCGGGCCTGCGCGGACCTCGGCGCCCGGGTCATGGCGCCCATGCACTGGGGCGCCTTCCTGCTGTCCGCCGAGCCGCCGCTGCAGCCGCTCACCCGGGTACGCGCCGCCTGGCGGCACAGCGGCCGGCCGCGCGAGGACCTGTGGGACCTGCCGGTGGGCGCCTCCCGGGTGCTGCAGCGCCGGACCGACCCGGCGCTGTGACGGACCCGGATCCGGGGAGCGCGCGCCGGGGCCGACGCGGGTGAATCTTTGTCGCACTTGTGGGAACGCGTGAGCGACGATAGAACGGGCTTTTACCTAACGGCCCGTGGAGATCCCCGCTCATGCCCGCTGCGACCCCCGCCGCCGGCGAGCCGCCGCGCCGGCCCGGCCGGATACCGCCCACGCCCCCCGACGTCTGGGACCGCTTCCTCACCGACACCGAGGAGCGGATCAGGGTCTCCGCGCCGAAGGAACCCTCGGCCCGCGACCGGCTGGCCGCCGCGCGCGCCCTCGGAGCGCGGCAACCCGCCCCGGAACGCCGCCGGTTCGCCCCCGGCAGGCGCCACGTCCGCCCGGTGCTCGTCCTGCTGCTGCTCGCCGCGCTCGCGCTGCTCACCTTCCGGCCGGCCACCGCGCTGTCCTGGGTGGACGGGGTGCTCGGCCGGCCGGCCGCCGCGGCCCGGTGCGCTCCCGGGCGGGCGCCCGCCGGATGCCGCGCGGGTGAACTCCCCCGGAATTCCCGGCTCCAGGATCCGGAGAACGCTGGTGGAGCGAGTCAGGCAACCCTAAGCTGAGCGCCGCGCCGGCCCGCCGCCGGTCGACCCTCGCAACCGTTGCGTCCTGTTCCCGTTGGAGTCGCGTGTGATCCGCCCCCGCATACCACGGGGCCGCCTTCGGCCCCTGTCCGCCGGCGGGGTGCTCGCCCTGGCCGTCTGCGGCGCGCTGCTCGCCGGCTGCGCGGCGCGGCCCGCGGCCGGCACCGCGGCGGCCGGCGGACTGCCGCACACCAGCGTGCGGGTGCGGCTCGGTTCGTGCGGCACCGGCTGGAGCCACCCGCACTCCGGCGACCAGGTCTTCGACGTGCGCAACGACTCCGACGCGCCCACCGAGGTCGACCTGGTCAACCCGAAGTCGGGCCTGGTCTACGGCGAGGTCGAGGGGCTCGGCCCGCGCACCACCCGGCCGCTCCAGGTCACGCTGGGCGGCGGCAGCTACGCCTTCAAGTGCCTGCCGGACGACGACGACGCCTTCACCGGCCCCACCGTGACCGTCCCCGGCCACACGAGCGCCGGCCCGGCCACCCTGGCGGTCAGCGAGCAGGACGTCATCCCGCCGACCATCGCCTACCAGAAGTGGATCGGCGGGCGGATCGGCACGCTGGCCCGCGAGACGACCGTGCTCCGGGACGCCGTCGACCGCGGCGACCTGAACGCGGCCCGTGCCGACTGGCTCCCGGCCCACCTGGTCTACGAGCGGATGGGCGCCGCCTACGACACCTTCGGCGCCGCCGACGGCAAGATCAACGGCACCACCGCCGGACTGGTCAAGGGGCTCGCGGACCCGGGCTTCACCGGCTTCCACCGCCTGGAGTACGGGCTGTGGCACGGCCAGAGCGCGGCCCGGCTGCGGCCGGTCGCCGACCGGTTGGCCAAGGACGTCGACGCGCTGAGGTCGTCGTGGCCGCAGGCCAGGATGGACCCGCTCCTGATGGGGCTGCGGGCCCACGAGATCCTGGAGAACGCCGTCCAGTTCGAGCTGACCGGCCGCACCGACTACGGCAGCGGCACCAACCTCGCCACCGTGCGCGCCAACCTCGACGGCACCCGGGCGGTGCTGGGCTACCTGCGTCCGCTGGTCGCCGCCCGGTACCCGCAGCTGCCGCAGCTCGACGCCTCGCTCGACCGGCTCCAGCACGTCCTGGACGGCTTCGACCACGGCGGCCGCTGGACCCCGCTCGCCCGGCTCACCCGCACCCAGCGCGAGCAGGTGAACGCCGCGGCCGGCGACGCGGTGGAACGCCTCGCCGACATCGCCGCCATCTTCGACATCAGGAGGACCTCGTGAGCGAGCGCATGGGACGCCGCTGGTTCCTGCGGGGAGCGGCGGCGGCCGGCCTGGGCACCGCCGCCACGGCGGCGCTGGTGCACGCCGAGAGCGCGCAGGCCGCCACCGCCGCGGCCGCGCCCCGCTCGTACGCCTTCGAAGGGGTCCACCAGGCGGGCATCACCACCGACGCGCCGCGCAGCGCGGTGTCGCTCTCCTTCGACGTGACGGCCGCCGGCCGCTCCGAACTGGCCGACCTGCTGCGCACGGTGACCGACCGGGCCCGCTTCCTGACCGCCGGCGGCACCCCGCCGTCGCCCGGCATCACCGCGCCGCCCTCCGACTCCGGCACCCTCGGCCCGACCGTCCCCGCGGACCGGCTCACCGTCACGGTCGGCGCCGGCGCCTCGCTGTTCGACGACCGCTTCGGGCTCGCCGGCCGCCGGCCGCGCCTGCTGCGGCCGATGGAGTCGTTCCCGGACGACGACCTCGACCCCGACTGGTGCCACGGCGACCTGAGCGTGCAGCTGTGCGCGGACGCGCCCGACACCGTGCTGCACGCGCTGCGCGACCTCACCCGGCACACCCGAGGCGCCATGCAGGTGCGCTGGCGGATGGACGGCTTCCAGGCCGCGCCGCGCCCCAGCGGCACCCCGCGCAACCACATGGGGTTCATGGACGGCACCGCCAACCCCGACATCCACGACGCCCGGTCGATGGACGGCCTGGTGTGGGTGGGCGCCGGCGCGGGCGAGCCGCGGTGGGCCACCGGCGGCAGCTACCAGGTGGTCCGGCTCATCCGGATGCGGCTGGAGTTCTGGGACCGGGTCTCCATCGTCGAGCAGGAGCGGATGTTCGGCCGCCGCCGCGACAACGGCGCCCCGCTGGACGGCGACCACGAGAAGGACCAGCCGGTCTACTCGCAGGACCCCAAGGGCGACGTCGTGCCGCTCGACAGCCACATCCGGCTCGCCAACCCGCGCACCCCGGCCACCGCCGACCAGCGGATCCTGCGCCGCGGCTACAACTACGACAACGGCATGGACTCCAACGGCAACCTCGACATGGGCCTGGTCTTCGCCTGCTACCAGCAGGACCTGGACCGTCAGTTCGTCACCGTCCAGCACCGCCTGGCCGGCGAGCCGCTGGTGGACTACATCTCCCCGTTCGGCGGCGGCTACTTCTACGTCCTGCCCGGTGTCCGGGACGGCCAGGACTGGCTGGGCCGCACATTGTTGACGTGAACTGTTCACCTCTGGTTCATCGCGGCACACCCGCCCCGGCGCCGCCGCGCAGCAGCATCACCGCCGAGAGCTGGCAACACGGCGGTAGATGGAGGCAGAGCAGATGGTCGGCACGACAAGGACGCCGGGCGCCCGGCGACGGGTGGTCCGCTGGGGCGCCATGGCGGCGGCGGTGGCGTTCGCCGCGGCCGGCGGCACCGCGCCGGCGACCGCCGCCCCGGCCCACCCGGGCCACGGCGGGGGCACCGCCACCCCGATCAAGCACGTGGTGGTCATCTACGACGAGAACGTCTCGTTCGACCACTACTTCGGCACCTACCCGCAGGCGGCGAACACCGACGGGACCCCGTTCACCGCGGCCCGGCACACCCCGAAGGCCGACAACCTGCTGACCGCGGGCCTGCTCAAGAACAACCCAAACGAGTACGCGCCGCAGCGGCTGTCCGCGTCGCAGCTGCTCACCTGCGACCAGAACCACTCCTACAGCCCCGAGCAGTACGCCTACGACGGCGGCAGGTCCGACCAGTTCGTGCAGAACACCGAGACCAGCAAGTGCTCGGGCGACCTGTTCGGCGAGCCCGGCCTGTCGATGGACTACTACGACGGCAACAACGTCACCGCGCTGTGGAACTACGCCCAGCACTACGCGCTCGACGACCACTCGTTCAGCGGGACGTACGGGCCCTCCACCCCCGGCGCGCTGGAACTGGTCTCCGGCCAGACGCACGGCGTCGTCTCGGTCGACCCGGCCACCGGCACCGAGAACCCCAGGCGGACCGCCAAGCCCGACCCCTACACGGTGGTCTCGCCGGACGCGGCGGGCGTCGGCACGGTCATCAACGACCCCGACCCGGCCTTCGACGACTGCGCGGACAGCGACCACACCTCGACCAACGCGCTCGCCGAGATGACCGGCCGGAACATCGGCGACCTGCTCGACGCCAAGGGCGTCAGCTGGGGCTGGTTCCAGGGCGGCTTCGCGCCGAGCACCCCGTGGGACGGCAAGTCCGGCGACTACGCCAAGTGCGCCGGCGACACCCACACCAACGTGGGCGGCTCCGCCTCCGAGGACTACAGCCCGCACCACGACCCGTTCGAGTTCTACAAGTCGACGTCCAACCCGCACCACCTGCCGCCCAGGTCGCTCGCCGAGGTCGGCCACGACGGCCAGGCGAACCACCAGTACGACCTGTCCTACTTCGACCAGGTCGTCAAGGCCGGCAAGCTGCCCGCGGTGAGCTTCCTGAAGGCCGCCGAGTACCAGGACGGCCACGCCGGCTACTCCGACCCCGAGGACGAGCAGCACTTCCTCGTCAAGACGATCAACGAGCTGCAGAAGTCGCCGCAGTGGCAGGACACCGCGGTCGTCATCGCCTACGACGACTCCGACGGCTGGTACGACCACGTCTACGCCACGCCGCGCAACGGTTCCAAGGACTCGGCCGCCGGCTCCGACGGCAAGGCCACCGACAGCCCGGCCTGCCAGTCCGGCCCCGCGCCGGCCGGCGGCTACCAGGACCGCTGCGGACCGGGGACCCGCCAGCCGCTGCTGGTCATCTCGCCCTACAGCCGCAGCAACGCGATCGACCACACCCCGACCGAGCAGGCGTCGATCACCCGCTTCATCGAGGACAACTGGGGCACCGGGCGCATCGGTGACGCCTCGTTCGACCAGCGGGCCGGCACGCTGGACGGCATGTTCGACTTCCGGCACCCCAACGACCGGCAGGTGCTGCTGAACGCCGACGGCTCGGTCGCCTCCGTCAAGCCGGTCCACCGGATCCCCGACCCGGACGCCGGTGACCGGACCACCGGCAACGCGCCGACCACCGACGGCGCCGCCACCGCGCAGCTCGCCGAGACCGGCTCCACCTTCCCGGTCACCCCGGTCGGCCTCGCGGCGGGCGCGGTCATCGCGGTCGGCGCCGGCATCGCCGTCGCGGTGCGCCGCCGCCGCACGGCCGGCTGACCGACCGCCGCACCGCGGCACCCGCAGGGCGCACGGCCGTCACGAGCCGTGCGCCCTGCGGCGTATCCACCGCACCCCGTAGGGCACCGCGCTGATCGCCACCGTCACCCCGGCCACCACCGCCACGCCCTGCCACGGCGAGTCGAACAGCGAACCGCCCAGCACCCCGATCGCCTGGTAGGCGGCCGCCCACGCCAGCACCGCCGCCACGTCGGCCCGGCCGAACGTGCGCAGCCGCATGTCCGCCAGCAGGCACGCCACCATCACCGGGAGCCGGCCGGCCGGCACCAGTCGGGACAGCACCAGCACCACCGTGCCGTGCGCCGCCAGCCGTTGCCGCGCGGTCTCCAGGTGCGCCGGGTCCGCCCGGTCCCGCAACCGGGCCAGCCACCGCGAACCGCCCCTGGTGTGCGCGCCGCGCCGGCCCAGCCAGTACAGCGCCACGTCCCCGATCAGCGCCGCGGCCGACGCGACCGCGAAGACGAACAGCGACGCGAGCCGGTCGCCGCCGTGGAAGGCCACCACCGCCGCGCTGCTGACCACCGCGCCGGTCGGTATCACCGGGACCAGCGAGCCGAGCGCCACCAGCAGGAACAGCGACGGATAGCCGACCGCGCCGCCCGAGGACCCGGCCACCGACGAGCCGGCCGCCGCCGCCTCGGCCAGCCAGCCGGTCATCGGGCCGCCTGCCAGCGCAGCGTCTGCCCGTGCCCGAGCGGGCGCACCGCCACCTGCGGCGCCCGGCGGGCGGCGAGCCGGGCGAACTCCCGGCCCGGCGCGTGGAACTCGTGCGGCCGCACCGCGTCCAGCCCGATCGGCCAGTACGTGCCGTAGTGCACCGGCACCGCCGCCCGCGGCGCGAGTTCGGCCGGCGCGAGCGCGGCCCGCGAGGCGTCCAGGTGGCCGCCGCCCAGGAACGGCCCCCAGCCGCCCACCGGCAGCAGCGCCACGTCGCACGGCCCCACCTGCTCGGCCATCGCCGCGAACGGCCCGGTGTCGCCCGCGAAGCAGGTCACCGCCTCGCCGTACAGCACGTACCCCAGCGCCGGACTCCGGTGCGCCCCGTACGGCAGCCGGCGCCCGTCGTGCGCGGCCCGCACCGCGCGGATCCGCAGCCCGGCCGCCTTCACCTCGTCGTCCGCGGCCACCTCCACCAGGTGCGCCGGCAGCCTGCGCAGTCCCGGCACCGCGTCCGGTGCGCCCCGCGGCACCACGAGCGTCGTGCCGGGCACCAGCCGGGCCAGCGACGGCAGATGGAGGTGGTCGGCGTGCGGGTGCGAGACGAGCACCACGTCCGCCACCGCGGCCGCCGGCGGTGGAAGCGCGCCGCGCCGCCGCCGCAGATGCGCCAACCGCCGCGCGAACAACGGGTCGGTGAGCACCCGCGCCCCGGAGTCGCACACCGTCGCGGTGGCGTGCCCCCACCAGGTGATCTCCACCGGCATCCCCTGCCCCCGTGCCCCGTCACTCCACGCCTGTCCCCGGACCCGCGGCACAGACCTCTCGGTGCGAGCGTAGGTCCGACCGGGTGCGCTGTGACAGGCTGGGGGAGCGGTGACGCCGAAGGGGCGGGGGCGGCGATGGCGGAGCGCTGGCGCAGCGCGGGGCGGGCGGTCCTGCGGGTCCTCGCGGTCTGGGCGGCCGGCCCGCGCGCCGATCGGCTAGAGCTCGTGCGGCGGTTCGGTCAGGCCCGGCAGAGGATCTCGCCGTGCAGCACCACCAGCCAGCCGTCCGGATCGGCGGCCCACTGCCGCCAGGCGTCGGACAGCCGCCCGAGGTCGTCCGCGGTGGCGTAGCCGTCGCGCAGCGCCTGCTCGGCGAGCGCCGACTCGCGCACCCGGTCCGCCCACATGCCGCCCCAGTGGGCCCGTTCCGCGTCGTCGGCGTGGCACCAGGTGCTCGCGGTCGCGGTGACGTCGGTGAACCCGGCGGCGTGCGCCCAGGACAGCAGGCGGCGTCCGGCGTCCGGCTCGCCCCCGTTGGCCCGCGCGCAGCGCTGGTAGAGCGCCATCCACTCGTCCAGGGCGGGCAGTCGCGGATACCAGGTGAAGCCGTGGTAGTCGCCGTCCCGGGCGGCGACCAGCCCGCCCGGCCGGCACACCCGGCGCATCTCGCGCAGCGCCCGCACCGGGTCGGCGACGTGCTGCAGCACCTGGTGGGCGTGGACGACGTCGAAGCTGTCGTCGGCGAAGTCCAGCCGGTGCACGTCGGCGACCGCGAACTCCACGTTGTCCACGCCGCGTTCGGCGGTGTGGCCGGCCGCCGCGCGCAGCACCTCGGCGGAGGTGTCGCACGCGGTGACCCGGCCGCCGTCCGGGGCGACCAGCGCGGCGAGGTCCGCGGTGATCGTCCCCGGTCCGCACCCGACGTCCAGCAGGCGCATGCCGGGCCGCAGGTGCTCCAGCAGGTAGCCGGCCGAGTTGCGCGCGGTGCGCCAGCGGTGCGAGCGCAGCACCGACTCGTGGTGGCCGTGGGTGTACCTGGTCATGGTGGGATCACCTCGTGCAGCGGCGGGCCGTTTCCCCGACCCTAGACCGCTGTCTCACCGACCGGGAATCACGTTTCGCATGCTGGACGCCGGGCGCGGCCGGTCAGCCGGTCGTCGGCGTGTAGGAGTACACCGTGGTGGCCACCTCGCACACCCCGGGGGAGACGATCTCCACCCGCAGGATCCGCGCGTTCGGGTCGTAGTCGATGCCCTCGGCCTCGAAGGTGCCGCTGCACACGCTGTCCTGCGGCAGTTGGAAGAGCGTGGAGACCCGGCCGGTGACCGGGGTGCCGTCCAGCGGGTGCGGCAGGTCCACCTGGAGGACGTCCTTGGCCGCGTCGTCGGAGGCGCACACCAGCCGGGTGCCGGAGACGAAGTCGCAGCCCTGGATGTCGTCGACGGTGCGGTCGAGGGTGATCTGGCCGGCCTGGGCGAGCGTGCCGCCGGTGGCCGGCGTCGAGGGGTTGAGCAGCGGGGTGGGGAAGACCTGCAGCCGGTTCATCTCGCCCCACTCGCCGGAGACCATCCACTGCGCGTCCGGCGAGACGGCGTCGAAGGAGTTGTTCAACTCCTCGCCCGGGTCCAGCGGGTGGGTGTACTCGTAGGTCTGCGCCGAGGGCGTGGTGACCAGGTACATCTTGGACGTCGCGTCGTCGCCGCCCTGGTAGGCGTCGAAGGTGTAGCCGCGCGCGACGTCCGGGTCGCCGACGTGGTTCCAGCCCTCGATCCTCTGCGCCACCGGGATGGAGCCGAGGCCGCGGTAGATCAGCGAGCCGTCGTCCAGGCTGGCGATGCCCTCGCCGCCGGTCAGCGAGCTGACCTCGGCGGAGCCGGCGGCCACCCAGCCGCCGGGGGAGCCGGTGTCCGCCGAGGCCGTGCCGCCGGCGGCCAGGGTGAGAACCGCACTGGCGGTCAGGGCGACGGCGATGCGGACGCGCATGGCTGAACGGGTCATGCTTCCCCCAGCGGGTTCGGTCGGCGGGATCGTCCGGGCGGTCCCGGGCGGCATGTGAGCGTAGACCGCCGGGTACCGCGCGATCTACCGTTCGGTAACCGATCGGCCGCGATTGCCGGTGCGTCGGGGTCGACCGGCACCGGCGCCCGGTCGGGACGGAACCCGGATCGTCCCGGACACGTCAGATCGGTATGAACGGACGACTTCTCACCCTCGGCGTCACCGCGGCGCTCGCCGCCGCCACCGTGCTGACCGGCTGCGGCAGCAAGACGGTCTCGCAGCCCTCCTCGGCCCCCATGAGCGTCAATCCGACCAGCCCGTCGCCGAGCACCGGTCCGGCCGGCCCGGTGACCAGGCAGCCGATCACCAAGCCGGTGACGGTCGGCGGGCAGGGCCGCACCCTGACCGTCTCGGCCACCACCACCGGCTGCAAGAGCGACACGCTCGTCGCCCACGAGTCGACGGCCAGCGTCACGCTGATCGTCGAGGTCACCTCGCACCACAAGACCGGCCAGATGTGCCCGGACTTCGCCAAGCTCGTCCGGATCAGCACCACGCTCGACGCGCCGCTCGGCAAGCGCCAGGTCTTCGACGGCGCCACCGGCAAGAAGCTGGCCGCGCGCGCCTGACGGCGGCCGGCGTCCGGCCGGGACCGCCGATTCGTCCGGCAGCGCCCTTCCGCCCGCGCCCACCGGCACCGCCGGGCGCGGGCGGCGCCTTGCCCTCAGTGCTGGTAGAGCGCCTCGATCTCGCCGGAGAACGTCTTCTCGATCGCCTTGCGCTTGAGCTTGAGCGACGGGGTGAGCAGCCCGCGCTCCTCGCTGAAGTGCGTGGTCAGGATGCGGAAGGTGCGGATCGACTCGGCCTTGGAGACCGCGGTGTTCGCGGCCACCACCGCGCGGCGGATCTCCGCCTCGAGATCCTGGTCGCGCACGAGTTGCTGCACGGTCAGCGACGGCTTGCCGCGCATCGTCAGCCAGTGGTCGACCGCCTCGGGGTCGAGGGTCACCAGCGCCGCCACGAACGGGCGGTCGTTGCCGACCACGATGCACTGCGCGACCAGCGGATGCGCCCGCACCCGGTCCTCCAACGGCACCGGGGAGACGCTCTTGCCGGTCGTGGTGACCAGGATCTCCTTCTTGCGGCCGGTGATCGTCAGGTAGCCGTCGCTGTCCAGCGCCCCGAGGTCGCCGGTGGCCAGCCAGCCGTCGTGCAGCACCTCGTCGCTGGCCTTGGGGTTGTTGAGGTACCCGGCGAAGATCTGTCCGCCGCGCAGCCACACCTCGCCGTCGTCCGCGATGTGCACCGTGGTGCCGGGGACCGGCCGGCCGACCGTGCCGAACCGGGTCTGCTCCGGCGGGTTGGCGGTCACCGCGGCGGTGGACTCGGTGAGCCCGTACCCCTCGTAGATCGTCACCCCGGCGCCGGCGAAGAACAGGCCGAGCCGCCGCTCCATGGCCGAGCCGCCCGACATCCCGTGCCGCATCCGTCCGCCGAGCGCGTCGCGCACCTTGGAGTAGACCAGCTTCTCGTACAACTGGTGCTGCACGCGCAGGCCCGCGCTCGGCCCGGGACCGGTGCCGAACGCCTTGTGCTCCTGCGCCTCGGCGTAGCGCACCGCGATCTGCACGGCCTTCTCGAACGGGCCGAGCCGGCCGCCCGACTCCGCCTTGCGCCGGGCCGCCTGGTAGATCTTCTCGAAGACGTACGGCACCGCCAGCGCGAAGGTCGGCCGGAACGCCACCATGTCCGGGATCAACTCGGTGGCCTTCAGGCTCGGCTGGTGCCCGATGCGCACCTGGCCGCGCACGCAGGCCACCTCGACCATCCGGCCGAAGACGTGGGCCAGCGGCAGGAACAGCAGGGTGGACGCCTCGTCACCCGGCTTGGAGTGGAAGACCGGCTCCCACTTGGCGACGATGTTGTCCGTCTCCGCCATGAAGTTGGCGTGCGTGATCACGCAGCCCTTCGGCCGGCCCGTGGTGCCCGAGGTGTAGATGACGGTGGCGACCGCCTCCGGATTGACGGCCATCCGGTGCCGGTCGACGACCTCGTCCTCCAGGTCCGCGCCGGCCGCGATCAGGTCCGGGACCGCGCCGGCGTCCAACTGCCACAACCGGGTCAGCTGCGGCAGTTGGTCCACCACCGCGCCGACCGTCATCGCGTGGTCCTCGTGCTCCACCACGCAGGCCACCGCGCCCGCGTCGTGCAGCATCCAGGCCACCTGGTCGGAGGAGGACGTCGGGTACACCGGGACCGGCTGCGCGCCGATCGACCACAGTGCGAAGTCGAAGAGCGTCCACTCGTAGCGGGTACGGGACATGATCCCCACCCGGTCGCCGAACCGGACGCCCTCGGAGAGCAGCCCCTTGGCCAGCCCCATGACCTCGTCACGGAACTCGGTGGCGGTCACGTCCTGCCAGACGCCGTCCACCTTCCGGCCGAAAACAACCTTGTGCGGCACCTCGGCCGCGTTGTCGAAGACGCTGTCGGCCAGTCCTCCGACTTGCGGGGTCGTCACCATGGCCGGGACGGAGATCTCGCGCAATTCTGGCTCCCTCGGCAGCGCCCGCACGGCGCCCGCGACGGCGGTGCTGTGCCCGTTCCGGCTCGCGCGGCCTGTGGACAGGCCATGAACGCGTGCGACGGGCGAGCCCGTAAAGTACCTGATCGCGCCACGCTGCGGGAGGGGGGAGTGCATCCGCATATATCCGACTTCCCGGCGGCGTATTGCCCGAAGCATGCGCCTGTGCCGGGATTCGCACCAACTGCCGTGCGCCGAGGGCGTTGTTGGCGCCGGTGGATCTGCACCGAATCTCTCCGGTGCACTCACCCACGCGTTACAGTCGGTAACACCCCGGCCGCCGGCGCCGGAACGAACCGGACCGCCGGCGGCCGGGGCCGCGCCGCTTCGAGCCGTCAGGCGCCCGCGCGCGCCGGGTCCGCCTCGACGGCCGCGGCGGCCGGCGGAGCGTCCTGCCGGGCGGGCCGGCGCACGAACACCAGCACCAGCACGCCGGCGACCAGCCCGACCGCGCCGGCCCACAGCACCGCGGTGTCGAGCCCGGAGGCGAAGGCGGCACGCAACGCGTGCTCGGCCGCCGCCCGCGCCCCGGCCGGCACGTGCGCCAGCAACTGCGGCGCCGCGCCGCCGGCGAGCGCCTGCGCGCTGCGGTGCGGGTCGGGCGCGTGGCCGGTCAGCGAACGCGTCATCCGGGAGGCGGCCAGCGTGCCGAACACCGCCACCCCGAGCGCGTATCCGAGCTGCCGGAAGGTGTTCATCGCACCGCCGGCCATGCCCGCCCGGTGCGGCGGCACCGAGTCCAGCGCCGCCTGCGACAGCGCCGGGTTGCACAGCCCGACGCCGGCGCCGGCGATCACCAGGCCGGGGGTGAGCGCGGTGAAGGTCGAGCCCGCGTGCAGCACGCCCTGCGCCAGCACGCCCACGCCGATCAGCAGCAGCCCGCCGCCCACCGTGAACCTCGCCTGCACCCCGTGCATCAGCCGACCGCTCAGCGCGGCCACCACGAACGCCGCCGCGGCCAGCGGCACCAGCACCAGGCCGCCCTTGAGCGGGCTGAAGCCGAGCACGGTCTGCAACCAGATCGAGGTGTAGGGCAGCACGCCGAAGGCCGCCGCGTTCATCGCGAACGACGCCAGCATCACCACGTCGAACGACGCCCCGCGAAACAGCCGCGGGTCCAGCATCGGGTGCGTGGTGCGCCGCTCGATCAGCAGGAACGCCGCCAGCGCCACCACCGCGAGCGCGAACATGCCCAGCGTGCGCACCGCGCCCCAGCCCACCACGTTCGCCCGGATCACCGCGTACGTCGCCGACCCGGCGAACACCGTCCAGGTCAACGTGCCCCACACGTCGATCCGCTGGCCCTTCGCCCCGCGCGACTCGGTGACGAACCGCAGGGTCAGCACCACGGCCGCCACGCTGACCGGCACGTTGACGAAGAAGATCCACCGCCAGTCCAGGTTCTGCGTCAGCAGCCCGCCGATGACCGGGCCGAGCGCCGCCGCCGCGCCGGCGACCGAGCCCCACACGCCGAACGCGATCCCGCGCTCGCGCCCCCGGTACGCCGCGCCCAGCAGCGACAGCGTCGTGGCGAACATCGCCGCCCCGCCGATGCCCTGCACGCAGCGCATCGCCACCAGCATCCCCGAGCCGGTGCTCAGCCCGCACGCCATCGAGGCGGCGGCGAACAGCACGGTCCCGAACGCGTACACCTTGCGGCGGCCCAGCGTGTCGGCGGCGGAACCCGCGCCCAGCAGCAGCGCGGCCAGGGCCAGCGCGTAGATGTCGATGACCCACTGCAGGTCGGACAGCGAGGCCTTCAGCGCACCGGCCATCGCGGGCAGGGCCACCGTCACGATCGTGACGTCCAGCAGCAGCATGAAGGTGCCCATGCAGACCGCTATCAGCGGCCCCCACTTGCGCATCGCAGTTCCTCGTCTCTTTCGTTGCTTTCGGTGATCCGACGGATCACTCGTACGATGACCTGACAGGTCTGATCGCCACCAGCCGGCACGGGCAGCTCGCCGGAATCCGACATCGGGAGGGGTGCGACCGGTGAAATCCCTCGTCATGGACGCCCTCGACCGCCAACTGCTGCACGCCCTGCAGATCGACGGCCGGGCACCCTTCAGCAGGATCGCCACGGTACTCGGCGTCTCCGACCAGACCGTGGCCCGCCGCTACCGCAGGCTCCGCGACCTCGGCGGCCTGCGCGTCCTCGGCGTGGCGGACCAGGAACGGCTCGGCCAGACCAGCTGGTTCGTCCGCCTCACCTGCACCCCGGACGCCGCGGAACCGCTGGCCGCCGCGCTCGCCCGGCGCGAGGACACCTCCTGGGTCGGCCTCGCCTCCGGCGGCACCGAGGTCATCTGCACCATGCGGGCCCGCGACCGCCAGGAGCGCGACACCCTGCTGCTGGACAAGCTCCAGCGCACCCCGCGCGTCGTGTCGGTCAGCGCCCACCTGCTGCTGCACAGCTTCTACGGCGGGCCGCTCGGCTGGTTCACCAAGTCCGACGCGCTCGATCCGGCCCAGTCCGCGGCGCTGGCCCCGCCGCCGGTCGAACCGGCCGGCTCCTGCGTCACCCTGGAACCGACCGACGAGGCGCTGCTCGCCGTGCTCGGCCGCGACGGCCGCGCCACGCTCGCCGACCTGCAGGCGGCCACCCACCTGTCGGAGACCGCCGTCAAACGCCGCCTCGAAGCGCTGCGCCGCGCCGGCGTCGTCTACATCGACGTGCAGTTCGACCTCACGATCCTCGGCTTCGACCTGCACGCCCTGCTCTGGCTGACCGTCGAGCCCGCCGCGCTGTCCGCCGCCGGCACCGCGCTCGCCGGACACCGCGAGGTCGTCTTCGCCTCCGCCGTCACCGGCCGCTCCAACCTGTTCGCGGTCGCCTTCTTCCGCGAGACCGGCGACCTCTACCGCTACCTCAGCGAGCGGATCGGCGTCCTGGAGGGCGTCCAGCACGTGGAGACCGCGCCGGTGCTGCGCCAGATCAAGCAGCTCGCCCACGACTTCCCCCGCTGAACGCGCCGCCCGCCGCGCTCACATGGCCCGGTGCAGCCGGTCGCCCGCCGCCAGGATCGCCCGGGCCAGCGCGTCCGCCGACTCCCGGGCCGCCGCCCGCACCCGCCGCCCGCGCAGCAGCACGAAGTCCACGTCGCCCAGCTCCGGCAACCCCAGGGTGCGCGGCGGCAGTTGGCGCAGCCCGGCCGGGATCAGCCCGTGCGCGTGCGGCACCACGCCGAGCCCGGCCAGCGCGGCGGCCCGTACCCCGCTCAGGCTGCCGCTGGTGCAGGCGATCCGCCACGGCAGCCCGGCGCGCTCCAGCACCTCCAGCGCGCGGGCCCTGGTGATGCTCGGCGGCGGATAGACGATCAACGGCACCGGGCGGTCCTGGCCGATCCGCAGCCGCTCGCCGGCGATCCACACCAGCCGGTCCCGCCACACCAGCCGCCCGTGCGTCTCGCCGACGTTCCGCTTGCCGAGCACCAGGTCGAGCCGCCCGTCGGCCAGTTGGCGGTGCAGGTTGCCGGACAGCTCCACCGTCAGTTCCAGATCGACCTCCGGGTGGTCGATCCGGAAGCCCTCCAGGATCTCCGGCAGCCGGGTCTGCACGAAGTCCTCCGAGGCGCCGAACCGCAACTGCCCGCGCAGCCGCGTGCCGGTGAAGTACGCCGCCGCCCGCTCGTTCGCCTGCAGGATCGTGCCGGCGAACCCGAGCATCGCCTCACCGGCCTCGGTCAGCTCCACGCCGTGGGTGTCGCGGACGAACAACTGCCGCCCGGCCGCCGCCTCCAGCCGGCGCACGTGCTGGCTCACCGTGGACTGCCCCAGGCCCAGCCGGCGCCCGGCCTGCGTGAAGCTCAGCGTCTGGGCGACCGCCAGGAAGGTCCGCAGCTGCGTCGGATCGAACACACCGCCCAGGCTACCGCCGGCCATCGTGAACCGTGATGACAGTCAGTGCGGCCAGTACGCTTCACAATCACCCTGGCCGACGGCACGCTGAAGACCATGCGCCGCATCGCCCTGCCCTCCTGGCTGCCCGTCGACCCCTACATCCTGGTGCTGGTGGCGACCGTCGGGCTGGCCGCCCTGCTGCCGGCCCGCGGGGACGCCGCGACCGGGGCGAGCGCCGCGTCGTCCGTGGCGATCGGCCTGCTGTTCTTCCTCTACGGCGCCCGGCTGTCGACCCGCGAGGCGGTCGCGGGCCTCGCCCACTGGCGGCTGCACCTCATCGTGGTGCTCAGCACCTTCGTGCTCTTCCCGCTGCTCGGCCTGGCCGCCCGCTCGCTGGTGCCGGCCGTGCTGACCCCGCAGCTCTACACCGGCCTGCTCTACCTGTGCATCCTGCCGTCCACCATCCAGTCCTCGATCGCCTTCACCTCGATCGCCCGGGGCAACGTGTCGGCCGCGATCTGCGCCGGCACCTACTCCAGCCTGATCGGGATGCTCCTCACCCCGGCGTTCGCCGCCCTGCTGCTGGGCTCGACCGGCGCCGGCTTCTCCGCCGACGGCCTGGTCGGCATCATCGGCCAGCTGTTCGCGCCGTTCCTCGCCGGCCAGCTGCTGCGGCGGTGGATCGGCCCGTTCATCACCCGGCACAAGAAGGTGCTCGGCCTGGTGGACCGCGGCTCGATCCTGCTGGTCGTCTACACCGCGTTCAGCGAGGGCATGGTCAACGGCATCTGGCACCAGGTGACCGCCGTGCGGCTGCTCGCCCTGCTGGGCGTCGAGGCGTGCCTGCTCGGGCTGGTGCTCACCGCGACCTCGGTGGCCGCCCGCCGGCTGGGCTTCGGGCGCGACGACCGGATCGCGATCGTCTTCTGCGGCTCGAAGAAGAGCCTGGCCAACGGGCTGCCGATGGCCAGCGTGCTCTTCGGCCCGGCCGCCGGGCTGATCATCCTTCCGCTGATGCTCTTCCACCAGATGCAGCTGATGGTCTGCGCGGTGATAGCGAAACGCTGGTCCCACGACGCCGAGCGCGACTCCGGCGCCACCGGCTCCGCCACCGCACCGACGGCCGCCGCCCCGGCGGGGTCGTCCTGACGGGACGCGGCGGTCAGTCCTGCAGCGCGACGCGGTGCTCACCGGCGTAGACGTTCATCGACGGCCCGCGCAGGAAGCCGACGAGCGTCAGACCGGTCTCGACGGCGAGGTCCACCGCGAGCGAGGACGGCGCGGAGACGGCCGCCAGCACCGGGATGCCGGCCATCACGGCCTTCTGGGCCAGCTCGAACGACGCCCGGCCGGACACCAGCAGCACGCTGCGTGACAGCGGCAGCCCGCCCTGCCGCAGGGCGCGGCCGATCAGCTTGTCCACCGCGTTGTGCCGGCCGACGTCCTCGCGGACGTCCACCAGCTCGCCCTCGGGCGTGAACAGCGCGGCGGCGTGCAGCCCGCCGGTGCGTTCGAAGACCTGCTGCGCCGCCCGCAGCCGGTCGGGCAGCGCGGCGAGCGTCGCCGTGGTCACCCGCACCGGCGGGGAGTCGTCGATCGGCTGCCGGGCGGTGGTGCGCACCGCGTCCAGGCTGGCCTTGCCGCACAGGCCGCAGGAGGACGTCGTGTAGACGTTGCGCTCCAGGGTGATGTCCGGCACCTCGACGCCCGGGGAGGTGGTCAGGTCGACCACGTTGTAGGTGTTGGAGCCGTCCGCGACGGCGCCCGCGCAGTAGACGATGTTCGCCACGTCGGAGGCCGAGAAGAGGACCCCCTCGCTGACCAGGAACCCGGCGGCCAGCGCGAAGTCGTCGCCCGGGGTGCGCATGGTGATCGCCAGCGGCTTGCCGTTGAGCCGGATCTCCAGCGGCTCCTCGGCGACCAGGGTGTCCGCCCGGTGCCCCGAGCCGCTCTCCCTGACCCGCAGCACCCGGCGGCGTTCGGTGACCCGTCCCATGGCGATCCCGTCCCGTCCCAGCTCGTCGCCGCGCCGAAACGGCCCGACCCGCCGATGATGGCACCCCCTCGCCACCCCCGGAACCACCCCCCGTGCCCGCCCGGCCCCCGTCCGCGACCGCCCCCCCGGTACGCAGGTGAAACGCACCCCCAATCCTTGGTATCGTTTACCCGTCGCCGCGGCCCACCAGCCGCGACTCACCCCGTCCGGGTGGCGGAATGGCAGACGCGCTAGCTTGAGGTGCTAGTGCCCTTTATCGGGCGTGGGGGTTCAAGTCCCCCCTCGGACACGCACACTACGCCTACGGGTGCTGGCTGAACTTCGGCCAGCACCTTTTGCGTTTCGTGGTCGTAGGTGAGGGTGAGCCCGGCTACCGCTGCACCTCGGCGTGTTCCCCGGTTGTGCGGCGTAAGCCGCCCGGGGGCGATCGGTCGGCCGTCTTCCCGGCAGGTCACTGGCCCCTGTGGGCGCTGTGAGTTCGGCCGCGTGCCGCCCATCGTGTTGCTGCCGGAAGGTCTCGCTCGACCCCGCGGATGACGGTGTGGCCGCTACGCCGTACGGTAGGCGAGCGACCACCTTCCGTCGCAGTGGCCGACTGCCAGTCCCCACCGCACGATGCGGTTCACGCTCCGGCGGGACGACGGCCGGCAGGCGCACGAGCGGGCCATGCCGCCGGTCCACCAGCCGCCGGTGCGCAGAACGCGCGTCGCGATCCCGCCGTGCGCGCCTGGCCGGGATTCGGCTCTGCCGGGCCCCGGCGGCAGTCCGCGCCCATAGGCTGTGCAGCTCATGGGCCGGGCTGATCCCCGGAGGTGGCGGATGACGGGCGGCGCGAGCAGGGGGACGGTGGGCCCGCCCGACGATTCCCCGCCCGGCGGGACGGCTGCGGCGCAGACCCCGGCCAGGTTCGACGACCACGTGCCGTTCCTGGCACGCCTCGAACACCAGGAGCGGGTCGCCCTGCTGGAGTTGGGCCGCCCGATCGGATACGCGCCCAAATCCGTTCTGGTGCACCAAGACGACGCCTCCGACCACGTGATCGTCATCCTCGACGGCTGGACGAAGGTGACGCGGTCCGCAGCGACGGGCTACGAAGCGTTGCTCGCCCTGCGCGGGCCCGGCAACATCGTCGGGGAGGCCTCCGCGGTGAGCGGGCGGCCCCGGTCCGCGACGGTGACCGCGCTCGGCGAGGTGGAGGCCGTCACCATCCAGCGCGACCGCTTCGTCGCCCATCTCCAGTCGTTCCCGGCCACCGCCCTCGGGAGCGCTGAACGCTGCCTCCGGACACCGGCCCACGCCTTCGCGGTCACCCCCGTCGGGGTGCTCGCGGCGGCGTGGGGTGGTGGCGGGGCCAGGTCACAGGCTCGGCGAGAGGAGCAGGTTGATAACGACGAAGTAGGCGCCGGTGAAGGCGTACGTCTGGAGGGGATCGCCGGAGAACTGGGAGTCGGATCCCCTCCGTGGTACGGGATCACCGGCGGCGCGATCCGGCTTGATCGCTCAGGACGGCTGCGGTGCATCGGTGAGAATCCACTACCGCGGGCTTGCTGCCCGTAGCAGAATTGACTCCTGAGGGATACGCAGTGTGACGCATTCGGGGGGATGTTGTGGCGGATCTGAAAACTGAGGGTGCGTCGTTGAATGCGGCGTCGTCGAAGATGTCGCATGCGTCGGATCCGTTGACGGGGCCGTTGCGGGAGTTCACGGCGGCGTCGCATGACCTGTCGGCGTTCGGGGTGTTGGGGTCGTTGCTGAAGGCGACGGGTGAGATCCGGGACGGGATGGAGAAGCTGTCCGGGATCGTGGGTTCGCTGGGTGCGGAGTACGACGCGGAGGCCACCGGGCTGGGCGATGTGGCGAAGGTCTTCGACGAGATCGACACCGCGTTGGCCAAGGCCGCTTCCACGCGGCGGGGGTGAGCGGGTCGTGGATTTCAACCCGTTGCATCTGATCAACGAGTTGAACAACGCGATCGGGCATTCCACGGCGAGTGTGCTGGAGTTCCTCCACCTGACCGATCCGGCGGTGAGTCCGGCGGGGGTGCGCGAGGTCGCGAAGAAGTGGCGTGCGTTGGCCGGCGCGGTGGAGGACGCGGACCGCGCCGCGCAGCACGCGTTGCACGGGATCGTGTGGGAGGGCAAGGCCGCCGATGCGTTCGCGCACCGCGCCGGGCAGGTCCACCAGGAGGCCGGGAAGATCGCGGGCACGCTGCACCAGGGTGCCACCGCGATCGACAAGTTCGCGACGGAAGCGGACGATCTGATCTCGCAGATCGGGAACATCTGCGCGCAGATCGAGGAGATGGAGGCTGCCGGACTCGCTCTGGACGTCCTGACCGAGGGGTTCGCCTCCTGCGCGGCGACCATCGCGGCCGGCGAACGCGCCACGCAGGTGGTGGCGTTGATCACCCGGATCGAGGAGTCCGGTTCGACGCTGGGGTCCGTGATCCGCACGATCGCCGAGGCCATCCGCTCCCTGGACCGCGTCCTGGAGGCGCTCAAGGACATCAAGGGCGTCGCCACGGTGGCCAAGTGGGCGGGCGAGGGGATGAAGTTCGCCGCCCTGGGCGATCTGTTGCAGGACCCGTCCGCCTTCACCCACCCGGGCAAGCTGATGGACAGCCTCGCCGAGGGCGCGTTGATGGGGATCGGGTTCGGCGCGGCGGGCAAGGGCTTGGGCAAGGCGCTGGACGCGTTGTCCCCGGCCGCGTTGGGCGCGTTGAGCAAGACGCTGTGCAAGCTGGACGACCTGATACCCGAGGGATCCAAGCTGCGCCCCGGTGAGGACGACGGGATCCGCTCCAGCATCGCCAACGCCCTCAAACGCTTCAAGCAGGATCCGATCGACGTGGTCACCGGCGAGATGATGATCGCCCAGACCGACGCCGCCCTCCCCGGCATCCTCCCCCTGGTCCTGGAACGCACCCACCTGTCGTCGTACCGCACCGGCGGCTGGTTCGGCCCGTCGTGGGCCTCCACGCTCGACCAGCGTCTGCAACTCGACGCCGACGGCGTGGTGTTGGCCACCGCCGACGGACTGCGCCTGTGCTACCAGCGCCCCGAACCGGGCGTCGCGACGTTCCCCGAACGCGGCCCGCGCCGGCCCCTGTTGTGGGACGGCCGCCCGGGCAGCCGCATGCGGGTCACCAACCCCGCCACCGGCCACACCCTGGTCTTCGCCCACCCCACCGGCGCCGGCCGGGACGGCGTCCTCGACCTGCCGCTGCAGGCGATCGAGGACCGCAACGGCAACTGGATCCGCATCCACCACAGCGTCATCGGCGTCCCCATCGAGATCGAACACCACGGCGGCTACCGCATAGCCGTCGACCGCCACCCCGACCGGCCCCGAATCACCGCCTACCGCCTCCTCGACGCCGACGGACCCGGCACCAGCACACCCCTGATGCGCTTCGGCTACGACGACCTCGGCCACCTCACCGAAGTCGTCAACTCCTCCGGCTTACCGCTGCGTTACACCTACGACCACGCCGGCCGCATCACCTCCTGGACCGACCGCAACCACACCTCCTACCACTACACCTACGACACCGAAGGCCGCTGCGTCCGCGGCGAGGGCAGCGGCGGCTTCCAGTCCGGCACCTTCGTCTACGACACCGCCCACCGCACCACCCGCGTCACCGACGCCCTCAGCCACACCTTCATCACCCAGTACAACGAAGCGCTACGGCCCGTCCGGGAGACCGACCCACTCGGCAACGTCACGATCACCGAATGGGACGACACCAATGAACACGTCGTCGCGGTGACCGATCCGCTCGGACGGATCACGCGGTACGAGTACGACGAGACGGGCAATGTCACCGCCGTTGAACGGCCGGACGGGACCGCCAAGACAGCGGCGTACAACGAGCTGAATCTCCCTGTGACGGTCACCGAGCCCGATGGCGGTATCTGGCGGTACACCTATGACTTCGGCGGCAATCGCCTGTCGGCCACTGACCCCGACGGATCCCGAACCGAATACGCCTATGACGCCGCGGGCGGCCTCGTCGCGGTCGTCAACGCGCTCGGTCACACCTGGCAGATGGAGAACAACTCTGCACGCCTCCCAGTTCTGTTCACCGACCCCCTGGGTCATCGGACCGTGGTCGAACGGGATCGCTTCGGCAGGCATGCCGTACTGACCGACGCGCTCGAGAACACCACCAGGATCGGCTGGTCCGTTGAGGGACATCCGCTGTGGCGGGAACGTTCCGACGGCACGCGGGAGAGCTGGCGGTGGGACGGTGAGGGCAACCTCGCCGCGTACGCGGACCCGACCGGGAACACCACGATCTACCGCGCGGGCCCGTTCGACCTTCCGGTATCCCGCACCAGTTCCGACGGGTCGACGCATTCTTTCGAGTACGACGGCGAGCTCAACCTCACCAAGGTCACCAACTCCCAGGGACTGAGCTGGACCTACGAGTACGACCCCGTCGGACGCCTGACGTCAGAGACCGATTTCGACGGCCGGACCCTGAACTACACCCGGGACGCTGCGGGCCGACTCGTCACCCGCACCAACGCACTCGGCCAGACCGTCACCTACCAACGCGACGCACTCGGCCAGGTCTCCGGCAAAGACGCCGACGGCCTCGTCACGACCTACACCCACGACCCGGTCGGCCGCCTCCTGCAAGCGGCCGGTCCGGACGCCGCCGTCACCTACCGGCACGACCGGCTCGGCCGAGTCGTGTCCGAGACCTGCAACGACCGCACCATGGCCTTCACCTACGACCCCCTGGGCAACCTCGTCCGTCGCACCACGCCCGCCGGCCACACGAGCACGTGGACCTACGATTCCGCCGGCCGCCCCACGACACTGGCCACCGCCGGTCGCACAGTCGACTTCGAGCACGATCCCGTCGGCCGGGAGAGCACCCGCCGCTTCGGTGAGGACCTGACCCTGACCCAGGCATGGGACCCCATCGACCGGCTCACCGCCCAGACACTCATCGGCCGGGACTCCCGCACCATCCAACGCCGCGCCTACACCTACCGTGCCGACGAGTGTCTCGCCGCCCTCGACGACCACCTCAACGGCCCTCATACCTACGACCTTGACGCCACTGGCCGGGTCACCGCCGTCCACGCCGGCGACTGGGCCGAGCGCTACGCCTATGACGAAGCCGGCAACCAGACCACCGCCCAGTGGCCGCTCACCCACGCCGAGCCGGAAGCTATCGGTGATCGCGCCTACACCGGCACCCGCCTCACCCGTGCGGGCTCCATCCGCTACGAACACGATGCGCAGGGCCGCATCGTCCTCCGCCAGAAGAGCCGGCTGTCCCGCAAGCCGGACACCTGGCGTTATACCTGGGACGCCGAAGACCGGCTCACGGCGGTGACCACCCCGGACGGCACGGTCTGGCGTTACCTCTACGATCCGCTCGGCCGCCGCATCGCGAAACAGCGACTCGGTGACGACGGCGCCGTCCTCGAACACACCGACTTCGCCTGGGACGGAGTCACCCTCGCGGAAGAAGCTACCGCGACGGCCTCCCGTTCCCAGCCGGTCATCCTGACCTGGGACCACATCGGTTCGCGCCCCATCGCGCAGACCGAGAGCAGGTCCGCCGCCGATGCCTCCCAGGACGATGTGGACCGGCGCTTCTACGCCATCGTCACCGACCTCGTCGGCACGCCCAGCGAACTCGTCGACGAGCAAGGCGGCATAGCCTGGCGCACGCGCTCGACGCTGTGGGGAAACGCCGCCTCGGCGACGGACGGATCCACGTCCACCCCCTTGCGTTTCCCGGGCCAGTACTTCGATCCCGAATCAGGACTGCACTACAACGTCTACCGCTACTACGACCCGGCGACGGGCCGGTACGTCACGGCCGATCCCTTGGGACTGGAGCCCTCGCCGAACCCGCGCGGTTATGTGACGAACCCGCACCGCGAGATCGACCCGTTGGGGCTCATGTCGTGTGTGCCGCGGGTCTTCGCCGTTGATTCCGGCGGAGAAGCAGCCTCCCTCCCCGTGCATGAGATCGACTCCGCCGTCCACGGGCCACAAGCGGCCAACTTCCTCAGAGCCGTGAACGACGGTGCTCCGGCGCTTGTTACGAGGAGGGCCGGAGGCGAGGCGGCAACCAGGGCCGTGAGGCGTCAGGCACAAGCCCATGCGCCTCGGCCCACCTTGTTCGCCCCCAATGGAACCTGGGAGGAGTATCCTTTCGCTTCAACAGTCGAGGGCGGAAAGGGTGCGACGCTCACACTTTCCCCGAGGTCGGTTAATTCCAGTCATGGTTGGACTCTCAAGGAGTTTTACAAGGCGGCTGGCCTGAAAGTCGGCGATCAATACGTGGTCAGGATTGTCTGAGGAGGATGGTCAGGTGCTTGAGGAGCGGATCGGGGAACTCTGGGAGGAAGCGGCGCGACTCGCCCTTCCGGTCGTGGCGCATAGGAAACCAGGCGTCCCGGCGGACTTCTTGGAGCGCGCTTTCGACCAGCGGATTCCTTCGGAGGTCGCAACCTGGTTCGCATCCTGCGATGGCGTCGATCAGTACCCGGGGCAGACCCAGAATGACGCCGCTCTCGTTCCCGGCTATGAACCGCTCTCCGTCGACCAGTCGGTGGCGATACAGCGTGAACAGATGTCGGAACCTCTCCTTCGTCCCACATTCTTTCCGCTGATCGGTGCCGGCGGCGGCGACTTCTACGCAGTGTCGTACGATCCGGAGACACAACGGTCGTCTGTCGTCAGCGTGGTGATCGGAGAGGAAACGAGGATCGCCTACCGAAGCGTCGATCAAATGGTAGAGACACTTGTTCAGTGCTACCGGGAGGGCATCTTCTTCGTCGATGACGATGGCGTACTCCAAGCGGACGATGAACTCTGGATCCAGAAGGAGTACGACGCGCTCGGCATCTCGGCCGAGGAGTAGTCGCCGGGGAGTTGGCGAACCACCCGGCTGATGTACGGAACGGCTGATGATGGAGCCGATCCGGTAGATACAGCCCCGCGCGGTGGTGGTCTGCCTGCGCCGAGGGGGCACTGGCCACCAACAGCGACGTCCGTCGCCCCGGTGACGTCGCGTGGTCGTTCTTCGTCACCGCTTCCCTGCCCGAGGAGCGGTGGCCCGACCGGGACGACGAGGGACTGGCGCGGGAGTTGTCCCCGGTGCTCCGCGCCGACGTGCTGTACTCCCGTGGGATCCCTTGGCCGCCGTCCGTCGTGGACCTGATCCGGCCCCAACGGCGAGCACGTGTTCCGCGTCGACGACCTGGAGTTCGGCGACGAGCCGGGCGTGATCACCGGGGCGAGCGCCTCTCTGCCGGCGCTGCCGCACGTCCCCGTCGTCCGTTTCCCCGACGTCGCGTTGCAGGCCAGGATCCCGTCGCCGGTCACGGACGCGCTCTTCCCCCCGGACGACCACAAGCCCACCGCACCGCTGTACCCGCTGGTGCTCGCCATGGCCATGTGGGAGCAGTTGGTCGGGCGCATGGCGGCGGACTGGCCGCCGATGGGCTGGTTCGGCGCGGGACTCTACGCGGACCGACTGGAGTACCGGGACGAGGTCATGGTGCGTCTGACCGATGCCCCCGAACCCCTCCGCAACGCGGTCCGGGAGGCTTTGGACCCGCTCGACGCCGCGTTCCGGGACGCCACCGTCGACGACGGAGGCGCCGCGCTCATCGCCTCCGGCGCGGCCACGGCCGAGGGCATCGCCGACAGCGCCTGGTACTGGCACCGCCGCCCGCCGGTGCTGTCGTGGGAGCCGGGCGACATCCTCCGCTGAACGGGCCCGTCGACACCTGCCGCTACACCGAGTTCGTCCGGTGCAGCGTCATGACGAAGGCACCCCGGAAGAATTGACGTCATACAACGCCCGCACGGGGGCGGCGTACCGCATCCCCTGTTCGCCGCCGGCCTCCCACCGGGAGGCCGGCAGCCGCCGGGCTACTCGAAGAACTTCAGGCTCCAGCCCGTGTCGCTGGTGGGGCCGGGGACGTTGGCTCGGGTGTACGTGGTGTTGCCCCACCAGCAGAACGTGCCGGTGAACCAGTAGCGGTTGGCCCAGGAGTACGTGGTGCCCTTGGGGACCGCGGTGTACATCATGGGGAACTTCGGGCCGGCCGGGGGACTGGTGTTGATGTCGCCGTTGAGCAGGACGAAGCTGTGGCTGCCGGGGCCGTTGACGTAGAGGGTCGGGTCCCAGCCGGGCATCATGTTGGCGGCGTTGGAGCCGAACAGGCAGCCGTTCGACTTGTACCAGTCCCAGACGTAGGTCGGGTCGCCGCCGGACCGCAGCCGCAGATCGGCCATGCAGTACTGGTCGCTCCAGCTTCCGTTGGCGGAGTACACGATGTGCAGCTGGCCGTTGGGGTCGATGATGGCCGCGGGCGCCTCGTTGATGTAGGGGTTGCCGACCACCCGCTCCCAGCTCTCGCGCGGCTGCGAGATGATGTACCGCGCGCCGGTCGGCGTGGTCGGGCTGCTCATCCGGGCGATGTAGAGGTCCTGTTCGACGTTGGTGTCGCCCTCCCAGCCCGACCAGACGAACCAGCGCTGCCCGTTGAAGGTGAACATGTTGCCGTCGATGGCCCACTTGTCGTCCGGCAGGGCCAGTTCGGTCTCGGCGCCGTATCCGCTGTTCGCGGTGGCGGAGCTGATCACGTACATCCGGTGGGCCGATCCGGCGCCGGCCGTGAAGTAGATGTAGTAGCGGCCGCTGTCCACCACGATCTCCGGGGCCCACACCTCACCGCGGCCCTGGGTGTCCGACCAGACCGTCTGCGGGGTCGCCGCGCCGAGGTCGTCCGGGGAGGACGCCTCCCGCACGGCGATACCGCCGTTGGACGACTCCGCCGAGATGTAGGTGCTGCCGACCCTGATCACGCTCGGGTCCGCGTTGTTGATGGTGGTCTGGGACGCCTGGGCGGGCGTGGGGCACAACAGCGACAACACGGCGGTCAGGGCGCCGCACAGGGTGAGGGCCAGGGTGCCGTGGAGACTTCGCAGGAGCTTCATAGTCCCGTTCCATGTCGGCCTCCGCTTCGACGCCGGGCCGACGCGGGAACGCCGACCGAGGAGCGACGTCCGGTCAGAATCGCGTCGGAGGGGGCGGCTGGGCGCTCTGACCGTCTGGATTCCACCGCTTCCGCACCGAGGTCAACGGCGTGGGAAGGGCAGTCCAACAGCATCCCGAGCGGCCATGCCCATGTCAATCATGCCGGGAACCGTCCGCCCCGCGGCGACGGGGTCGCGCCGCGGGGCGGACGTGCCGCCGACGCCGCTGTGGTCCCGCACGGCCACCGCGCCGGCTGCCCGCCCCGGCCGTCAGCGACGACGTCCCGCGTTCGCCGCCCGGCCCGGGCGGGGGTCAGCTGCCGACCGGGCTGATGAACGTACCGGGGTGGGTCGCCCCGTCCTGGAGCAGCACGTGGCCCCAGCGCCACGGAATGTCGTAGGACTTGGTCTCGTTCGGCAGTGTGATCACCAGGATGGTGGGCGCGAAGTCGTTGGCGGCGGAGTTGCCCTCGGCGCTCCACGGCAGGAAGGTCACCGTGAACTGGGTGGAGTCGCCGGGGTCGAGGGCGATGGTGTGCGGGGGCTGGGAACTGCGGGTGAGCGGCCACTGCTTGCCGCTGTTGTCCAGGTCGGCTCCCGGGAAGCCGCGCAGCACGCAGGTGTGGCCGCTGGTGTTCTTGAGGATGACGAACGCGCTCTGCTGCTCCGTCGAGTGGGGGTCGGGGACGGCGTCGCCGCCGGTGGCCCAGGAGTAGCTGACGTCGTCGGCGTGGCAACGGCTGGACCCGGTGGTACCCGTCGCGCCGGTCGGGCCGGTGGTCGGGCGGTGGTCGGGCGGCGGTCGGGCCGGTTGAGGTGCCGCCGCCGGCCGGGGCGGTGGTGCCGCTGGGCGAGGCGGACACGGGCGGCGGCGAGGAGGCCGCGTCCGAGGTCCCGGTGTCGCCGTTGCAGGCGCCCAGGGTGAGGACTCCCAGCGCCGTCGCCGTCACGGCGACCACAGTGCGCGCGAAATGCATGAATTCCCCCGTGGCAGTCGGATCACGGCGTGCGCCGCGGTCTGTTGATCGGTCTGATCCCTAGTCACGCGACGGCGGTGGCCAGGGGTTCTGCGCGGAGATCCTCTGTGACACGTCTGTGACGGCGGGCCGATCCGTCGCCCGCCGGCCAGGCGGAGTGGCGCTCACCGGCACCCGCCGCCGCGGCACCCTCCGCCGCGGCGCGCACCGCACCGGGCCGCACACCGGGAGAACGGAGAACGCCGGGAGAACCGGGAACGGGGGACACGGGACGCCTCCGTCATCCCACCGCGCTCCGCCGAACGAGTCCCGTCCGGCGGGCCATCCGCGTGCATTCGCCGGGCACGGGCCGTGGAGAACCGTGGCGGACGGTCGTCGGCCACGGGCGGGCCGTCAGCATGATGGCGGCGCCGCGCAGGCCGCGCCGCCGGCCTCCCCGGCCCACCGTTCCCGAGTTGGAGCTGCCCGTGAACGCCCCTGCGGCCGCCCAGGACACCCCGCCCGCGCGGTACGACGATCTGCGCGCCCTGTTCTTCAACTGCACGCTCAAGCGGTCGCCCGAGGTCAGCAACACCGAAGGGCTCGTCGACCGCAGCCGCCGCATCATGGAGGCGCAGGGCGTGGCCGTCGAGGTCGTGCGGGCCGTCGACGAGGACATCGCGACCGGCGTCTGGCCGGACATGACCGAACACGGCTGGCCGTCCGACGCCTGGCCGGACCTCTACCGCAAGGTGCTGGCCGCCGACATCCTCGTCATCGCCGGACCCATCTGGCTTGGCGACAACGCCTCCGTCACCAAGCGGGTGACCGAGCGCCTGTACGCCTGCTCCAGCCTCCTCAACGAGCGGGGCCAGTACGCCTACTACGGCCGGGTCGGCGGCTGCCTGATCACCGGCAACGAGGACGGCGTCAAGCACTGCGCGATGGACGTCCTCTACAGCCTCCAGCACATCGGGTACACGATCCCGCCGCAGGCCGACGCCGGCTGGATCGGCGAGGCCGGCCCCGGACCGTCCTACCTCGACGCGGGGTCGGGCGGCCCGGAGAACGAGTTCACCAAGCGCAACACCACGTTCATGACCTGGAACCTGCTCCACCTGGCCCGGCTCCTGAAGGACGCCGGCGGCGTCCCCGCCTACGGCAACCAGCGCACGGCCTGGGACGCCGGCTGCCACCACGACGCCGCCAACCCCGAACACCGCTGAACCCGCCGGCGGGCGAGAACGGCGGCCGGGGCCGACGCGGCCGGAACGTCCGGAGGAAGCGCCCGCGCCTGGTGACCGGGTGGTCCCTGACCGTCATCACCGCTGGTCGGAGACCGATCGGACATCCCGCGCGGTCGAAGCCGGCCGCAGAGCCGTGCCCGGTGGCCTCACGCCGCCGGAAGAGCGACCATGGAAGTCACAGCAGATGCCGGTGCCGCCGGTCCGGGACAACCGTTTGCGCGATATCCGCCCCCAGGCACCGGCGAGATGTCCGCAAGTAGGCGATTGTCATGACCGCAGCAGTGAACCTGGCGTACCAGTATCCGATACTCGGGGCCTTCTGGACGGTCTTCCTCTTCGCCCTGGCCGTACTCTGGCTCATCCTCCTCTTCCGGGTGATCACCGACATCTTCCGGGACGACGTGATGAGCGGGGGCGTCAAGGCGGCGTGGCTCGTGTTCGTGATCCTCCTGCCCTTCCTCGGCGTGTTCGTCTACGTCGCGGCCCGCGGCAGGCGAATGGGGCAGCGCGAACAGGCCCAGGCCCAGGAACGGCAGGAGAAGCTCGACTCCTACATCCGCACCACCACCGGTATTCCGCCGACCCAGACGGAACAGCTCTCGACGCTCACCGAGATGCACGACAGCGGCACCCTCTCCGACGAGGAGTTCCGCCGCGCCAAGGAGAAGGTGCTGCACTGACGCGCGAGGGCCTGCGCCCCGCGCACCACCGGGTGTGCGGGGCGCGGCGGCGGGTCAGCCGATGACCTTCCAGTGGTCGTAGGCGCTGATCATCTGGTAGTTGCGGTCCGGGCAGTAGAAGGCGCTGTTCGGCTGGTCGTAGTGGGTGTCGGCGTTCGCCGAGCTGGCGGGGGACCAGACGCCGTTGTCGCGGACCGAGATGTTGCTGGACTCGAAGGTCAGGCCGGTCATGTCGTCACAGGAGTACGCGTTGCCGGAGGGGCCGACCGTGGAGTAGAGCTCCTCGATGTCCCAGCCGTCGGTGCGGCCGGACTGGTTGGTCCCGGACTGGGTGAACAGGGTGTCCCACTGGCCGGTCGCGTAGTCGTAGAGCTGCGCGGACCAGGTGTTGGAGGCCGAGGAGGTCATGATGACGCGTCCGGTGTACGCGCCGGAGCCGTCGGTGTAGGTGCTCAGGAAGGAGCTGTCGATGGGCACCGAGGCGGCGAAGTTGACGCTCTGGCACCAGTCCCAGGCGGAGACCGAGCGGACGGACTGCGTGTAGACGGTGACGAGTTCGACGCAGGAGCCGCCGGGCGGGTACATGGTCGGGGTGTAGATGGTGGTGTAGCCGTCCGAGACGTTGAGCTGGGTGGAGACCGACTGGGTGGCGCACGAGCCGTCCGCGCCGGACATCGCCTTGAACGAGGTGCCCTGCGCCGGATGGATGTCGACCAGTGGCCGCCGTGTGGAGTCACCGGCGGTCCCGAGCGGGCCCTTGGCGGGTATCCCGTACTGCGCGCGGTGCTGCGCGGTGAGGGACGAGAGCTGGCGGTGCACCTCCGCCGTGGGCAGCGCCCCGCGGACGGTGTGCCGGGATACGGCCGCGGAGCTGCAGACGTCCGCCGCGCGGGGGCTCGCGGCGGGGTGTGCGGCGTGCGCGGGGCTGGCGGCGGCGGCGCCCAGACCGCAGCCCAGGACCAGGGCTGCTGCGGCGGCGAAGACGGCCGCCGTGGACTTCAGACTTCTCACGCTGATGCGATCCTCTCGGGAGGGCCAAGGGATGTGCGCAAAACATGTCCATGACAAGGCATGTCGATCAAAAAGAGAAGCCTTCGGTCGACTGTTGTCCGTCCGGGGTCGAGAAAAGTCCGGTTCCGCAGGTCCCGGGCCGGCGCCGGCGGGCCCGCGCCCTCCGGGCGCCGATGGTCCGACGCGGCGCGCGGCGCCGGGAGTTGGGGGCGGCCGGGCCGGGCGGCCGGTTCGCCCGAGATCACCCTCGATGGTCATTGAGGGCGCCGGAAGAGCCAATGAGCAGGCAATTCGCTGATCATTCAAGCGCCTTGTAATGGTAAAGCAAAGGTATAGAACCTTTTGAAAGGGTTGTCGGGGTGGGCCTGCCGGGCTACTTTTCCCGAGGCCCGTCTCCGGACCGGAACGGCCAGATATCCACGCAAATCGCGCAAGCGGGTCGCCACCGGCAGCTCAAGTGCCCCCGGCGGCCCGTCCGTTCCACGGCTCCACGGTTCATCAACCAGCTCCAGGTTTTCCCCCGGACCCAGCTCAGGTTCATCAACCACAGGAGGCACCACCTTGCGCAGACCCGCGCCCGCGGCCTTACGCCGCACCGGGCTCTCAGTGATCGCCGCCGCCGGACTCGCCCTCGGCGGTTTCGCGGCTGCCCCCTCCGCCAGTGCCGCGCAGGCCGGCCCCGCCGTGCACGGCGTGACCGTGACCCACTCCTGCGCCGCCCCGCGCGCCGGTTACCTGGCCTGCAACGCCCTGAAGGTCACCAGCGGCACGCACACCTCCGTCATCTCGCCGCTGGCCACGCCTTCCGGCTACGGGCCCACCGACCTGCTGAGCGCGTACGCCCTGCCGGCCAACGGCGGCGCGGGCCAGACCGTCGCGATCGTCGACGCCCAGGACAACCCCAACGCGGCCTCGGACCTCGCCGTGTACCGGTCCACCTACGGCCTGCCGGCCTGCACGGTGGCGAACGGCTGCTTCAAGAAGGTGAGCCAGACCGGCAGCACCACCTCGCTGCCCTCCCCCGACGCGGGCTGGGCGGAGGAGGAGTCGCTGGACGTCGACATGGTCTCGGCCATCGCGCCCAACGCCCACATCATCCTGGTCGAGGCGAACTCCGCCACGATGGCCAACCTCGGCGCGTCGGTCAACGAGGCCGTCTCGCTGGGCGCCAAGTTCGTCTCCAACAGCTACGGCGGCGGTGAGTCGTCGTCCGACACCTCGTACGACTCCTCCTACTTCAACCACACCGGCGTCGCCATCACCGCCAGCTCCGGTGACAGCAGCTACGGCGTGGAGTACCCGGCGGCCTCCCGCTACGTCACGGCGGTCGGCGGCACCACCCTCAACCGCGCCTCCAACAGCCGCGGTTGGAGCGAGACCGTGTGGTCCGGCGCCGGATCCGGCTGCTCGGCGTACGACGCCAAGCCGTCCTGGCAGAAGGACACCGGCTGCTCCCGGCGCACCGTGGCCGACGTCTCCGCGGTGGCCGACCCGAACACCGGTGTCGCGGTCTACGACACCTACGGCGGCGACCCGGGCTGGGAGGTCTTCGGCGGCACCTCGGTCGCGTCGCCGATCATCGCCTCGGTCTACGCCGACGCCGGCACCCCGTCGGCCGGCTCGACCCCGTCGTCGTTCCCCTACGCCCACACCGGGAACCTCAACGACGTGACGAGCGGCTCCAACGGCTCGTGCAGCCCGGCCTACCTGTGCACCGGTGAGGTCGGCTACGACGGCCCGACCGGTCTCGGCACCCCGAACGGGCTCACCGCCTTCAAGGGCTGAGCCGACCGCCCCGGCCCGCCCCGCATCGGGGCGGACCGGGGCACCGGTGTGTCCGGACGCCCGCGCCCGGACGGTCAGTCGGCGCCCGCCAGGCCGGCGAGCTTGGTGTCGAGCCGGTCCGCGGTGGCGGTGTGGCCCAGTTCGACGAAGATGTCGAGGGCGTGCTGCCAGACCTCCCGGGCGGTGTCGGGATCGCCCGCGGCGTGTGCGGTGTCGCCGAGGTGGGCGAGCAGGGACGCCTCGTTGAACCGGTCGCCGCACTCGCGGTAGATGTCGCGGGCGCGTTCGTAGCAGGTGATGGCCTGCTGGTGCCGGCCGACGTTGTGGTGCACGAGGCCCAGGGTGTCCAGGGTGGAGCTCTCGCCGCTGTGGTCGCCGATCTCCCGCTGACGGGCGAGGGCGCTCTCGCAGAAGTCGACCGCCTCCGCGTACCGGCCGAGCTGCGTGTTGCACCAGCCGATGTTGTTGAGCGCCCTGGCCTCGCCGACCTGGTTGTTCGCCGCCTGGTACTTCCGCAGCGCCCGGGTGGCCTGGTCCAGCGCCCGGTGCAGGTCGTGTTGCCGTTCGAAGACGAGCGTCAGGTTGTTGTGGCAGTGCGCCTGGCCGAGCGGGTCGCCGAGTTCCCTGAAGAGCGCGACGGCTCGGTGCAGCAGGCGGTCGGCCTCGTCGTAGCGGCCCATCCTGGCGTTGGCCCGGCCCAGTTCGCTGTGCGCCGCCGCCTCCCCGGGCCGGTCGCCGAGCCGGTGGGCGGCTTCGAGGGCCGCGTGCTGGGTGGCGGCCCAGTCGTGCCAGTGGCCGCGCTGTTCGAGGTAGCTCGACATGGTGCGGGCCAGGTACCCGACCTGGGTGTCCGCGGCCGAGTCGACCGCGGCCAGCAGGGTCTGGTGCTCGGCGGCGAACCAGGCCAGCGCGCTGTCGCGGTCGGCGAAGGCCGCCGGCGGCACTCCGGGCCCGGGCGCGGGGAGTTCGATCGGGTCGCGGTGGCCCAGCATCGCGCCGGCGGCGTGTGCGGTGTGCAGGTAGTGGTCGACCAGCCGTTGCCGGGCGGTGGCCTGGTCCGCGGGCATGACGTCGTCGTGGGCGAGGGTGGTGGCGTAGGCCCGGAGCAGGTCGTGCATGCCGTAGCGGTCGGTGCCGGTCAGGTGGACCAGCTGCGCGCGGGTGAGCATGGTCAGGGCCGCGCGGGTGTGCTCCGGGGTGCGCCCGGCGAGGGCGGCGCAGGCGTTCAGCGAGATGTGCGGGCCCAACTGCAATCCCAGCAGCCGGAAGACGCGCGCCGCGGCGGCCGGCAGGTGCTGGTAGGACCAGGAGAAGACCGCGCTGACCGAGTAGCCGACCGAGTCCAGCATGCCCAGCCGCCGCCGGCGGTCGGTCAGTTCCGACACCAGGTCGGGCAGCGGGGTGGTGCGCTCCGTGGCGGCGAGCTCCGCCGCCACCCGCAGCGCCAGCGGCAGCCCCACGCACTGGTTGACCAGCGCCTCGCCGACCGCCGGCTCGCGGTCGACGCGGTCGCCGATCAGCCTGCGTAACAGGTCCAGCGAGTCGTCCATCGGCAGCAGGCCGAGGCCGACCCGCCGGGCGCCGTGCCGGGCGACCAGCCCGCCCAGGGTGTCGCGGCTGGTCACCGCGACCGCGCAGGACCCGGTGCCGGGCAGCATCGGCCGGACCTGCTCCACCGAGGAGGCGTTGTCCAGCACGACGAGGATCCGGCGGCCGCTGACCTCGGTGCGGTACCGGGCGATCCGGTCGGCCGCCTCCAACGGGATCTCGTGGGCGGGCAGTCCCAGCGCGGACAGCAGCCTGGCCAGTGCCTCGGTGCCGGACAGCGGCTGCTGCGGCGCGTAACCGTGCAGGTCGACGTAGAGCTGGCCGTCCGGGAAGCGGGCCCGCGCCTGGTGCGCCCAGTGCAGGACCAGCGTCGTCTTGCCGACCCCGGCCGTCCCGGACACCACCGCGATGGGCACCGCGGTGCCGTCGGTCCCGAGCAGGATCTGGTCCAGGTCGCCGAGTTCGCGCTGCCGGCCGACGAAGTCGGTCACGTCGCCGGGCAGGGTGGCGGGCACCATCCGGCGCGGTGACCGCCCGGCGCGGCGTCCGGTGTCCTTCGCCAGGAGCGCGCCGTAGGCGGAGACCAGCTCGGGACCCGGGTCGATGCCGAGCTCGTCGGCGAGCGTCCGCCGGGCCTGGTGGTAGGTGCCGACCGCCGCCGCCCGCCGGCCGGCCGCGTCGTAGCCGCGGATGAGGCGTGCCAGGGCCGCCTCGTCCAACGGACGGGCGTGCGCGGCCTGTTCGAAGAGCACGACGGCCTCGTCGACCGCTCCGGTGGCCAGCAGCATCTCACCCTTGGCCGCCGTCGCCGCGATCCGTTCCTCGATCAGCGCGAGGACCGGTGGATGAGCCGCCAGCGCGGGCACGTCGGTCAGCGGCGAGTCCGCCCGCCACAGGTCCAGCGCGGAGTCCAGCAGCGCGAGGGCGCCCGCGTGGTCGCCCGTCTGCTGGGCCGCCGCGGCCCGGCTCACCCGGGCGCGGAAGGAGAGGACGTCGAGTTCGCAGCTCTGGGTGCGCAGCACGTAGCCGTCGCCGACCGACGGAAGCAGCGAGCTGGGCGTGCGGGGCGTCCGGTCCGGTTCGAGCAGCCGGCGCAGGTGCTTGACGTGGGTCTGCAGGACGTTGACCGCGGAATGGGGCGGGCCGTCGGACCACATGGCGTCGATGAGCTCCGCCCGGGAGACCGGCCTGCCCGCCGCCAGCCCGAGCAGGCCGAGGACCGCCCGCCGACCCGCCGTCGGCACGTCGAGGTGGACGCCGTCCCGTAAGACCCGCACCGGGCCGAGCAACTGGACCTGCACGTCTGGATCCCCCCGCGCTCTCCCCGGACCCTTCGACGCACGCGAAGGATGACTCGTCGTCCAGTCGCCATCCAGTGGTGCTTCATAGCTTAATCGAGGAACTCAACCGGGGGAGAACTCAACGTGATCGGCGATGACGCATGTCCGGGTCCGGACGTGCCGGCGGTGCTGGTGGGCGGCTCGTGACGCTGCGTCTGCACGCCAACGAACACCCGCAGGGCCCGCCCGCCGGCATCGTCGACGCCCTGCACGCGCTCATCCCGCAGCTGCACCGGTACCCGGCTCCGTCCAGCGCCCTGCAGACCGCGATAGCGGAGCTGCACGACGTCCCGCTGAACCGGGTCCTGGTCGGCGCGGGCAGCGCCGAGATCATCAGCCTGGCCTGGCGGGCGTTCACCGGCCCGGCCAAGGCGGTCTTCTTCCACGAGCCCGAGTTCGAGTTCTACCGGATGCTGAGCGCCCAGTGCGGCTCCCCGACGCTCACCCGGCCGTGGCCGCTCGGCGAGGACCTGGCCGCACACCTGGCGGGTGAGCGGGTCGGACTGGTGGCCCTGTCCAACCCGCACAATCCCACCGGCGCCCGGCGGCCCAGGCAGGAGATCGCGGAGCTGGCGCGCGGCCTGCCCGACTCGACGGTCCTGCTCAACGACGAGGCGTACCACGACTTCGCGGACGTGGACGACGCCGAACCCTCGCTGCGGGCCATGTCCGAGCTGCCCAACGTGCTGACCACCAGGACCTTCTCCAAGATCCACGGGCTGGCCGGCCTGCGGATCGGCTACGGGGTCGGCGACGCCCGCCTGATCAACGCGCTGCGAACGCTGCAGACGCCGTTCAGCGTGAGCACGGCCGCCGGCACCGCCGCACTCGCCGCGCTCGCCGACCCGGCCGCCCTGGTGGAGCGTCGCGCGCGCAACCGGGAGCAACGGGAGGCGCTGGCGGCGCAGTTGACCCGGCGCGGCTTCGAGGTGTCGCCGAGCCAGGCCAACTTCCTGTTCGTCCGGCCGCCGCACGGCCGCTCCACCTGGGCCACCGATCTGCTCGACCACGGTGTCCGCGTCCAACCGTTCGATGCCGACCTGCGGGTGACCGTGGGCTCCGCCACCGAGGTCGCCGCTCTCATCGAGGCGGTCGACCACCTTCTGTCGTCCGTTCAGCCGAGCACCCTGGGGGAATCATGACCGAGCACACCATCGACGACGTCTTCAACAACACGCTCTCGGCATACGCGATATCGGCGGCGTGGGAACTCGGCCTGCTGGAGCGGCTGGAGCGGTCCGAGCCGGTGGACCTGGCGGAGTTCGCCCGGGAACAGGACCTGCACGCACCCTCGCTGGAGGCCATCGCCCGGGGGCTGGCGCTCGCCGGGACCATCGTCCTCACCCCGGACCGCGCGATCGCCTCGCCCGGCCCGCTCTTCGGCGAGACCATGGCCAAGAAGGGCTTCTTCTACTGGCTCACCCGCGGCTGCGGCGAACTGTTCACCACCATGCCGCAGGCGGTCAGGAACGCCAACCGCACCGGGGACTTCGTGGTCCGCGACTACAAGGCGATCGGCCTGGCCGCACGCGACGCGGGCTTCTCCTACGTGGACCCGGCGTTCTACAAGATCATCGCGGACCGCGGCCTCACCTTCGGCGCGGACCTCGGCTGCGGCAGCGGCGAGCGGCTGATCAAGCTCGCCTCCCGGGACCCGCGCTTCCGCGGCATCGGTGTGGACGTCGCCCCGGGCGCGCTGGCGCTGGCCACCGAGTCGGTCGCCGAGGCCGGGTTCAGCGACCGGGTCTCGGTGGTGCGCGGCGACGCCAAGCAGATGGCCTACCGCCCGGAGTTCGGCCAGGTCGACTTCGTCTGCTCCTTCATGATGGGACACGACCTGTGGCCGCGCGAGGAGTGCGTGGCGAGCCTGAAGCTGATCGGCGAGGCGTTCCCGGCCGCCACCGACCTGATCATCTGCGACACCTACCGCTCCGACCTCGCGCCCACCGCGACGCATCCGGTCTTCACCCTGGGCTTCGAGACCGCGCACGCCGTCATGGGCCAGCTGATCCCCTCGCTGGACGAGTGGACCGATGTGCTGGCCGAGGCGGGCTGGCACCGGGCCGACGTCGTCGACTTCGACCTGCCGCCGTACACCGCGCTGATGCACCTCACCCGGGAGCTGTCGCAGGCATGAACGAGCGGGCCACCCCGGGCAGGCACATCCTCATCCTGAACCGGTTCGACCAGGAGGTGGGCTGCCGCTACACCGAGTACATCGACCACACCGCCGACCGGGTCGCCTACCTCACCTCCGAGAAGGGGCGCAGCGGCGTCGACCCCGGACCGGCCGAGACCGTGGCCGTCGTTCACGACCTCGCGGACTGGGCGGCGGTCTCGCGGCTGGCCCAGGACGTCGTGCGGCGGTTCGGGCCGCTGGACCACGTCGTCGCGCTGTTCGAGCGCGACCTCGAAGTCGCGGCCGCGCTGCGCGAGTTGCTGGGGGTGGCCGGGCCCCGCCCGGCCGACGTCGACCGGGTGCGCGACAAGGTGACGATGAAACGCCTGGTCGCCGCCGCGGGCCTGCGGGTGCCGCGTTTCGTCGACGCCGACGATCCCGCGCGGGTGCGCCGGTTCGCCGACGAGACCGGCTTCCCGCTGGTGATCAAACCCCGCGACGGCTCGGGGAGCCAGGGCATCTACCTGGTCAACTCCGCCGCCTCGCTGGAGGAGACGCTCGCCTCGCCGCTGGAGAACTACGAGTGCGAGGAGTTCGTCACCGGGACGATGTACCAGGTCGACGGCGTGGTGCAGGACGGGACCGTGCGGGTGCTGCGCGCGTTCCGGCTGCTCAACACCTGCCTGGACTACGCCCTGGGCGACTCGTTCGGCTCGGTCGCCAGCGACGACAGGCAGTTGGAGAAGGTGCTCGTCGGGTACGCGGAGCTGGTGCTGGCCGCCCTCGGCGTGCGCAGCAGCGTCTTCCACCTCGAGGTCTTCACCGTCGACCCGGCCGGGCCGGGGGAGTACGGCGGGCTGGTCTTCCTGGAGGTGGCCGCGCGGGCCGGCGGCGCGGAACTGCCGCACCTGTGGCGCGAGGTCTACGGGCTCGACCTGCTGGAGGTCGCCGCCCGGCTGGCGCTGGGGGAGTCGCCGTCCTGGGGTCCGCTCGATCCCGAGGGCAAGGCCGGCGGCTACCTGCTGATGCCGGAACCGCCGGTCAGGCCGTGCCGCGTGCTGTCGACGACCTCGCTCATCGACGCGGTACCCGCGATGTACGCGGAGATCCTGCCCGAGCCGGGCGAGATCCTCAACGGCACGGGCGGCGCGAAGGAGACCGGCGGGCGCTACCGGTTCCGGGCGGACAGCGGGGCGGAGATCGAGCTCGCCATCCGGCAGGTACTCGCCGGCTACCACCTGGTCTCGGAACCGGTCTCCGAACACGACGTCGAGGTCTTCCGGGTGGCCGGCCGCAGGCAGTCCGTGGCGCGTCCGTGAGCCTCCCGTCGTCGCCGCGGTTCGGCCAGGCGCTGGCCGTCCGAGAGTTCCGCGTGCTGTGGCTGGCCCAGCTGACGTCGGTCGGCGGCGACCAGCTCGCCAGGGTGGCGCTGACCCTGCTGGTGTTCACCCGCAGCGCGTCGGCGGGTCTGGCCGCGCTGACCTACGCCCTCACCCTGCTGCCCGACCTGCTCAGCGGTCCGCTGCTGTCCTGGCTGGCGGACCGCTACCCGCGGCGCGGCCTGATGATGGTGTGCGACCTGACCCGCACGGGCCTGGTCGCCGCCATGGCCGTGCCCGGCACCCCGCTGTGGCTGCTGTGCGTCCTGCTGGTCGTCGTGCAGCTGCTGCAGTCGCCGTACATGTCCGCACGCTCGGCGCTGCTGGCGACGATGATGCGCGGCGAGCGCTACCTGGCCGCCGCCGCGGTCGTCAACGTGACCGCCCAACTCGGCCAGGTCGCCGGGTTCGCGGTGGGCGGAGTGGTGGTCGCGCTGCTGGGCCCCTCGCAGGCGCTGCTGATCGACGCCGGCACGTTCCTGGCGTCGGCGGTCCTGACCTGGTTCGGCATCGCGCGGCGCCCGAGGCCGACCGGCCCCGCGCCCGGCGGCGGCAGGTGGAGCGCGATCACCGGGGGAGCCGGCCTGGTCCGGGCCGACCGCAGGCTGCGTCTGCTGGTGGTGTTCGGCTGCCTGTCGGGCTTCTACGTGTGCACGAACGGGCTGGCGATTCCCTACGCCCACGCCCTGGGCAACAGCGCGGCCGCGGCCGGACTCCTGCTCGCGGCGGCCCCCACCGGCACGGTCCTCGGGGTGTTCGTCGTGACCCGCTGGGTGCGCCCGGACCGCAACCTGTGGCTGCTCGGCCCGCTGGCGATCGCCGCCTGTCTGGTGCTGGTGTTCACCGTGCTGTCCCCGGGCATCGCCGTCACCTGCGCGCTGTGGGGGATATCCGGGCTGTTCTCCGCCTTCCAGGTCCCCGCGAACACCGCGTACGGCACCTGGGTCCCCGACGCCGTCCGCGGCCAGGCGTTCGGACTCGCCTCCACCGCGGTGCGGGGAGCCCAGGGGCTCGGTATCGCGCTCGCCGGCTTCGCCGCCGAATTCGCCCCGGTGCCGATCGTCATCGCGGTGTTCGGGCTGCTGGGGGTGGCGGCCTCCGGGGTGCTCACGATCAGTTGGTCGAAGATCTGCCGGGTGCCCGTCGAGGTGCCGCGTGAACCCGTGCTCCATCCCATTCCCTGACCCTGCCGACCTTCCAGCCGAGGACGCCGAATGACCGCGCCCGTTCTGACCTCCACCACCGTCGAACCACCGCCGCAACTGCACGGCACCATGCGTCCGCGCCACCTCACCATGCTCGCGATGGGCGGTGTGATCGGGTCCGGCCTCTTCGTCGGATCCGGCGCGGGCATCGCGGCGGCCGGGCCGGGCATCGTGGTGTCGTTCGTGGCCGCGGGCGCGCTCACCATGGTGGTGATGCTCATGCTGGCGGAGATGGCCGCCGCGTTCCCGTCCAGCGGCTCGTTCTCCGCGCACGCGGAACGGGCGTTCGGCCCGTGGGCCGGGTTCACCATCGGCTGGCTGTACTGGGTGACCCTCGTCGTGGTCCTCGCCCTGGAGTCGACCGCGGCGGCGATCATCGTCAACGGCTGGCTGCCCGCGGTCCCGCAGTGGCTGCTGATGCTGCTGTTCATGGCGGTCTTCACCGCGGTCAACCTCACCGAGGTCGCGAACTTCGGCGAGTTCGAGTTCTGGTTCGCCCTCATCAAGGTCGCGGCGATCGTCGGCTTCCTGGTGCTGGGCGTGCTGGCGATCGTCGGCGTGCTTCCCGGCGGCAGCACCCGGGCCCTGACCGGCGGCCTGCTTCCGCACGGCTGGTCCGGCGTGGGACTGGGCCTCATCACCGCCGTCTCGGCCTTCGGCGGGCTGGAGATCGTCACCATCGCCGCCGCCGAGTCCGAGGACCCGGCCCGGGCCACCGTCCAGGCGGTCCGCAGCGCGGTGTGGCGCATATCGGTCTTCTACATCGGCTCGATGGCCGTCATGGCGAGCCTGCTGCCGTGGAACGACTCGCGCCTCGGCTCCAGCCCGTTCGTCGCGGTCCTCGACGACATCGGCGTGCCCGCCGCCGGGCGGATCATGAACGTCATCGTCCTGATCGCCCTGCTGTCCGCCCTCAACGCCAACACCTACGCGGCCGCCCGGATGGTCTTCTCCCTGGCCCAGCGCCGCCAGGCTCCCAGGTTCCTGACCCGGCTGAACCGGATGGGCGTCCCCTACGCGGCCGTTCTGGCGTCCGCCTCGTTCGGCTTCGTCGGCGTCGTCCTGAACCTGCTGTGGCCGCGCACGATCTTCCTGCACCTGCTCGACGCGATCGGCACGGTGCTCCTGCTGGTCTGGATCCTGGTGGCCGCCTCCCAACTCCGGCTTCGCCGCAGCCTGCCCGTCTCGGCGCCGGTCAGGATGTGGGGGTACCCGTATCTGAGCTGGGCCGCCCTGACCGCCATGGTCGCGCTGCTCGGGTACATGTTCGTCGAGCCCGGCACCCGGATCCAGCTGATCAGCTCGGCGGTCCTCGCGGTGGTCGTGCTGTCCGTCGCGCTGGTCCGCTCCCGCCGGATCGCCGCCCGCCGGGGCTGAACCGGCGCCGCCCGGCCACCACTCCCACGGAAACCACCGCACAGTGAAGAGGTTCAGATGGATGGCGTGTCCCTGACGCAGGAGTACCTGGACGAGGTGGCCCGAAGCGGCGCCAAGGCCGGTGAGTTGACGGGCCGTCAGCCGGAGTCCGACCTGCTCAACACGTTCTACGCGGGCAAGTACCTCTCGCGCCCGCTGTTCATCGGGCACGCCGAGCGGGTCCGGCTCCACGCCGACCTGGAGAACCTGCGGACCGCGCTGGCCGGCCTGCCCGACCGGCTGTTCGGCGGCGACTTCGCGGCGTTCGCCCGCGCGGTGGGCCTGTCCGAGGTCCAGGTCTCCGCCGTCATGCGCGGCAGGGGCGCCTCGATGACCCGGCAGACCCGGGCCGATCTGTACCTCGACGCGACCGGGTTCAAGCTGCTGGAACTCAACATAGGCAGCGCGGTCGGCGGAATGGACAACGCCGACATGTGCCGCGCGCTGCTCGAACACCCGGTGCTCGCCGACTTCGCCAGGAGCCGCGGGCTGGGCTACGTGGACTCGCTGCGCGAGCAGGTGAACAACATCATCGCGGAGTGCGGCTTCGAGCCCGGCGACCGTCCGATGGTCGCGCTGACGGACTCCCCGCACAGCTACGTCGAGATGATTCCGTACATGCGGCTGCTGTGCGAGCGCTGGGCGGAGCTGGGCCTGGACGCCCACCCGTGCCACCTGGGGCAGTTGGAGGCGCGCGACGGCCGGGTCTGGCTCGGCGACCGGCCGGTGGACGTCGTCTTCCGGACGTTCCTGATCGGGGACCTGGTGAAGTACCCGCAGATGCCGGCGCTGATGGATCCGGTCCTCGACGCGGCGGAGCGCGGCGAGGTCAGGATCTTCACGCCGATGGACTCCGCCGCGTACGCCAGCAAGGGCGCCCTCGCGCTGCTGTCGGACGAGCGCAACCGGGAGCTGTTCAGCGCCGAGGAACTGGCCAGCCTGGACCGCATCCTGCCGTGGACGCGGATGGTCCGGCGCGGTCCGGTCACCCTGGAGGACGGCGAGCGCGTCGACCTCGTCGAGTACGCCCTCGCGCACCAGCGGGACCTGACGCTCAAGCCGACCTCGCTGGCCGCCGGCGACGGCGTGCTGCTCGGCTGGGCGGACGGCCTGACCGCGCGGCAGTGGCGCGAGCAGGTGCTCGCCGCGCTCGACGGCCCGTTCATCCTCCAGCGCCGGATCCGCCCGACCCCCGAGCTGTTCCCCGACGAGAACGGCGAACTGCGGCCGTGGACCACCCTGTGGGGGGTCTTCACCGTGGTCAACGGCTACGGGGGCGCTTTCATCCGGGCCACCCCCGCCGCCTCCGGCGAGGTCGTGGTGAACATCGCGAACGGAGCGCACGGCGGCGCCCTGCTCCAGGAGATGGCCGAACGCTGACGCCGCCGCGCCGCCGGGACCGTCCGACCGACTGCGCATGTCCGCGCCAAGAAGCGGTCGGGTAGATTCGGCGGTATGACGATCACCGCTGTCGATGCCGGACCCCGCAGGATCAGCCGGTCGGTGGACGTGGACAAGTCCGCGTCCGCGCTGTTCGACGTCGTGGCGGATCCACACCGGCACGGTGAACTCGACGGGTCGGGCACCGTGCAGGACACCGTCAGCGGGCCGCACCGGCTCGCGCGGGGCGAGAGGTTCTCGGTGCGGATGCGGATGTTCGGCCTGCCGTACAAGATCACCAGCACGGTCACCGCGTTCGAGGACGGACGCGTCGTGGAGTGGCAGCACCCGAACGGGCACCGCTGGCGCTGGGAGTTCCAGCCGGTCTCCGAGAACACCACGCGCGTGACCGAGACCTTCGACTACAGCGTCATCGGTCCCGTCAAGGCCCGCACCCTCGAACTCCTCGGCATGCCCGGGAAGAACGCCGCGGGCATCGAGGCCACCTTGCGCCAACTGCGCGAGCGGCACACGAACTGACCCCCGGCCGCCGCCGGATCACCGGGCCGCGCGGGCGCCGCGCGGCGCCCGGACGCCGGGGCCCGGGGCGGCCACGGAGAGGTGGGCGGCGGCCGCTTCGCCGCGCCGAAGTGAACTCCGCGCCGATCGCGTCGAGTTGCGTTCTCGCGGCGGCATGCGCCGAAAGGTCCGGACCCATTGACCGGCTTGGTCTAGGCCAATACGCTCGCGAGACGGGCCCCGACCGGTCTGTTACCGCCGGATCGCCCGCCTTCGTCCGGATCGGCACTCAGAGGTGACCGCCCCATGGGAAGTTCCCGAAGGACCGGATCCATCGCCGCGGTGTGCGCGACCGTGCTGGCCGCCACCGTCGCCCTTCAACCGCACGCGTCCGCCGCGCCGGCCGGCCCCGCCGACCTGCCGGCCTGCCAGCACTTCTACACCGGCCCCATCCCCGACCGGCCGCTCTCCCCGGGCGTGGGGCCCAGCCCGGAGATCGCCCCGGTCGACGTCGGCGGCCGGCTGCCCGCGCCCGGCGGGGTGTCCGGCGGGCTCAACGCGGACGGCACCGTGACCTTCACCTTCGACCGGGTGCCGGGCGCGGTGGCCTACCGGGCGTTCCGCAACGGCCAGGCGCTGCAGTGGATCGACGACTGGGGGCAGCCGACCCTCACCGTCACCGACTCCACGCCGTGCGAGAACGCCAACTACCAGATCTACGCGATGTCCGACACCTCAGGCGACGACAGCGGCATCGGGCAGATCTCCACCGCCTACCGGGTCGGCCCCGACGACACGCTCGCCGCCTGGTCCATCCCGTCCGGCACCACGTTCACCTACAAGGTCACCTCCTACAACGACACCGGCCAGACCGCGCTCGGCTACGACGCCGGTCCGGGCTTCTGCGCCGTCGACGCCCGCAACATCCCCTGGGGCACCCGCTTCTACGTCCCCGGATACGGCTACTGCTACGCGGCCGACATCGGCGACTGGATCAAGGACGACATCGTCGACGTCTGGCTGCCGGGCACCGAGGCCGACGACTGGGGAGTCCAGCAGCGCACCCTCGTCGTGCAGTGACCGGCCCCGCCCGGGTCAGCGCACGTCGACGTAGTCGCCGAGCGGGGTCACCGCCGGGGTGGTGGCCGTGCCGGCGAAGCTGTAGCGCCAGTAGCCGTCCACGGTGGCCTTGGAGGTCGTCTTCAGGTCGCCGTGGCTGTCGGTGGTGACCGTCTTGAGCGTGGTGTAGGTGCTGCTGGTCTTCGGGCGGAACTGCAGCTTGACCGGCTGCACGGTGTAGCCGGCGTACTTGTGGGTGTACCAGTTCGCCCGGGTCAGCGCGCCCACGATGGTGATCGTCTTGCCCTTGGTGACCGGCTCCGGCGAGGCGTTGACGGTCAGCCGCGAGTACCGCCGCAGGGTGGGCGCGGTGAAGCCGCTCTGCTGCGCCCAGCCCGCGCCCACGCTGTCGAAGGCGTAGGCGATCGCGTGCCAACTCGCCCCGGCGTCCGGGATGGTGAGGTCCAGCGGGTGGATGTCCACCGTGCCGGAGCAGTTCTCGGTGACGACGGCGGCGCCCTCGGCGTCGACGCCGGTCGAGGTGGTCGTGCAGGCGGCGTGGTTGCCGCTCAGGTCGTTGACCGGCTTCGTCGCGCTGCCCCGGTAGAGGTCCAGGCTGGTGCTGAAGTCCTTCTTGTCGGTGGGGTCCACGCCGGTGGCGGTGAGCGTGTAGGTGTACGGCACGTGCACGATGTTGGTGGTGCCCACCGCGACGCCTGTCGCGCCCTTGTCGACGTCCACCTTGGAGAAGGTGACGTCCATGGTGTCGACCGGGTTGAAGGCGGGCGCCATCCCGCCGGACCGCGGGCCCGGGTGCGCGGAGCCGGCGGCCTGTGCGGTGGGCAGGACGGCGGCGGTCAGGACCAGGGTGCCCGACACGACCGCAACGGCCGCGGTGTCGCGATAGCGCATGGAGTCTCCGATGGGACGGGCGCCGCGGCGGCCGCGGCGGGGTCGGTCGGGAAGTCTGCTGACTCTCCTTGAAGTAGGACACCGCGACGGCGCGATGAGTTGCGGCGGATGCCGGGCCGCCTTGCGGACATTGTCCACGGCGGCCGACCGCCAGAGCGTGCCTCAGCCTCAACTACCCTTTGATACAAGGTTGTTGTCGTCCGGCCGGCTGGCGGGCGGCGATGGCCGGACCGCGCGCCGCACCGGCCCCGCACGACTACGCTGTGCGTGCGCGCGCCCGCTCTCCGCTTCGGCTGGCGGGTGGAAACCGTCGTTCGACCGAGAGGGTATGAATGACATAGCGTCAGATATCTTGGGTCACTCTCGTGAATGGATACTGGTGTCGATGGGCTGCGAGTCGGTTCGCGCGGGGAGTCGTTGCGAGCTGCCGGCCCGGCCGACGCCCCCCGCCACACCCTTCGGTTCCCCCCATCACTGGATCAATGATGCCTCTTCACCTCCGCGCGCCGAGCGGGCGTGCCGCCGCGACGGGCCTGCCGTCGCGAACCGTTCCGGAACCGCCGCAGGGCGGTCCGGCACGCCGGCCGCGGCCTTGCTGACGGCCCGGCGGCATCGAGCGGCCCGGCGGCGCGGCCGCTGATGTCCGCGATGTCCGGTCACCTGCCCCGGGAGTGCTCCCCGCCGTCGCGTCCGGTCGTCCCGCCGCGGTCCGACGACGGGCTCCCGGTGCGCACCACTTCCCATCGTTCCTTAGCACCCGAGGACAGTGATGTCTGATATGTCCCATCCTGCTGCGCGGTCTGCCCGACGGCACGGCAGGCCGTCGTCAGCCCGCCTGGACTCCCGGCGCGGTCTTCGGGCGCGCTTGCGGGCGAACGCCGTCGTCCCGCTGGTCGTCGTGTCGGTCGCCGGCGTGGCCGCCGAGGCGTTCCAGTGGCTGACCCGGCCGTCCCGCGGCGTCCTGCTGGCGACGCTGGGCGCGCTCGTCGCGGTGTGCGCGCTGGTGCTCGTCGCGGCGGTCCGGCGCGCGCACACCGACGCCCGGGGACTGCTGGCGCAGGCCGAGGCCGCCGAGGAGGCCGGGCGGGAGCGGATACGTTACGAGCACAGAGCGGTGGCCGAGCGGGTCGCCACCCTGCAGGCGGCGGTGGACTCCGGGGTGCGGCACATCCGGCAGGCGATGGACGAGATCGGGCGCGGGGAGCGTCCGGGGGTGCCCGCGCCGGACCACTTCGTCCTCAGCGAGCCGTTCGGCGGACTCTCCCGCGACCTGGCCGGGTTGGAGCACGCGGCCCTGACGGCGATCGTCCAGGCGTCGTCGCGCCAGCGGGTGGAGATCGACGTGCTCGTCAACCTCGCCCGCCGCCAGCAGATCCTGGTCAAGCGGACCTTGCACGAGCTCGACGACCTGGAGAAGAAGGTCGAGAACCCCGAGCACCTCGACTACCTGTGGAGCATCGACCACCTCGTCACCCGGATCCGCCGCGAGGTGGAGAGCCTCGGCGTGCTCGGCGGCGCGGTGCCGCGCAAGATCGGGCAGGACGTCGATGTCCAGACGGTGCTGCGGCTGGCCACCCAGGAGGTCGAGAAGTACTCGCGCGTCGAGGTGATCCCGCCGGTGGAGGGCGTGCTGCGCGGATACCCCGCGGCCGAGGTCATCCACCTGCTCGCGGAGCTGATCGAGAACGCGACCCACTTCTCCAACCCCCACCTCCCGGTGCAGCTGCGCGCCCGCCACGTCCGCGCCGGCCTGGCCATCGACATCGCCGACGAGGGCGACCTGATGGACGCCGAGGTCCTGGAGAAGCTGAACCGGCTGCTGGCCGACCCCGAGCAGATCGACATCGGCGAACTGCTCAAGGACGGCCGCATCGGCATGTTCGTGACCGCGCGGCTCGCCCGCCGGCACGGCATAGGCGTCCAGTTGCAGTACAACATCGTGGGCGGCATCACCGCGACGGTCGTCCTGCCGCACACCCTGCTCGCCGAGGCGCCGGCCGCCGAACCCCTCGTGCCGCCCACCGCCGCGCAGCCGCCGTCCCTCGGCCTGCTGGACGCCGCACCCCGGCCCGTCGCGATCACCAGCGGCACCGCCCGCGGTCCCGTCCACCGCGCCGCCCCGCAGGCCCCCGCCGAGCCGGACCGCGCCGCGGCCGCCTCCGCCGCGGGCCACCGGCCGGAGGCCGCGGTTCCGCCGGCGCCCCGGACCGCCCAGGACGCGCCCGCCCGGTCCGACGCCGGCAAGCCGGAACTGCCGCAGCGCGACCGGTCCCGCCGGTACCAGGCGGCGCCGCTGCGCACCGGCGAGAGCCGTGGCAGTGGCTCGTCGACGGGGCACGACCCGGACTTCGCCGCGCGTTTCCGGTCCGGGTTCGCCCGGGCCGCGGACGACGACCTCTCGGAGCGGCCGGCCCCCGCTCCCCGTACCGACAACAATGCTCGCTGAGGAGATGCCACCGATGACCGAGATGCCGACACCGGAGAAGAAATCCGATCTCAGCTGGCTTCTGGAGGGTCTGGTCACAGGTACCCCGGGGGCGCGCAGCGCTGTCGTGGCCTCGGACGACGGGCTCAGGAAAGCGGTCTTCGCGATCGACGGCGACGAGGCGGACAAGCTGAGCGCCATCGCCACCGCGCTGCTCTCGCTGGGCGTCGCGCTGCGGGACTTCAAGGGGGTCCAGGGCGGCCTGCGGCAGGTCATGATCGAGCACGACGGCTGCTTCCTGTTCGTCACCGCGGCCGGGTCCCGGGCCCTGCTGTGCGTGCTGACCGACACCAGCGCCGACGTGGGGATGATCGGCCACGCGATGCAGAAGCTGGTCAACGGCGTGGAGACCGCCCTGGCGACCCCGCCCCGCACCGAAACGGCTCCGCCCGGAGTCAGGACTCGGTGACCATGGCGTCCGAGAGCCCGGCCTGGGTCGACAACGACCTCCCGGCGTTACGCAACTACGCGCTGACCGGCGGACGCACCCGGCCCGACCACGACCTGGACATGGCCTGCCTGATCCAGGCCCGGGTCGCCGAGCCGCTGGTGCCGCTGGTGCCGGAGAAGGCCCAGGTCTTCGAACTGTGCCGTGGCGAGGCACTGGGGGTCGCCGAGATCGCCGGGCGACTGCGGCAGCCGTTGCAGGTGACCAAGATCCTGCTGTCCGACCTGATCAGCGACGGAGTGCTGATCAATACCAGTCCGCTCGTGCCGGAAGGCGCCCCGGGCATTGATGTAATAAAGGCGGTGCTTGATGGTCTCCGGGCAACTTCCTGAAGTCCGTGGTGGGTCGACCTCCGTGAAGATCGTGGTCGCGGGGGGCTTCGGGGTCGGAAAGACGACGCTCGTCGGCACGGTCAGCGAGATCAAGCCGCTGACCACCGAGGCGTTCCTGACCTCGGCCGGCGTCGGGACGGACGACCTGACCGGTGTGGAGGGGAAGTCCACCACCACGGTGGCGATGGACTTCGGACGCATGACCTTCCCCGGCCAGCGACTGGTCCTGATGCTCTTCGGCATGCCGGGCCAGGAGCGCTTCTGGTTCATGTGGCCCGACCTGACGCGCGGCGCGCTGGGAGCGGTCGTGCTCGCCGACACGCGCCGGCTCAGCGACAGCTTCGCCGCCATCGACTACTTCGAGACCCGCCAGATGCCCTTCGTCGTGGCGGTGAACGAGTTCGACGGGTCCTACTCCTACACCCCGGAAGAGGTCCGCAAGGCCCTCGACCTGTCGGAGAGCGTGCCGGTGGCGCTGTGCGACGCCCGGCGGCGGGACCCGGTGAAAGAGGTACTGGTCATGCTCGTCGAACACGTCCTGTCAATCCAGTCCGTCTCCGCGTAGAGCGCGCGGCATTCAGCATCGGAGAGCCCCCCATGGACGATGACCGCGATTCGGATATCCGTATGGCGTTCCTCAAGAAGGACACGAAACTGCCGCAGCGTCTGGAACTGCAGCGGCGGCTCGGACTGGACGACCTGCCGGTCCCCGAGTTCGACGCCCTGGCCGCCCAGCTCACCGAGGAGGCCGCGGCCATCGGGAACCTGGACGTCATGCCCTTCGGCATGGTCAACATCATGAAGGAGAACCACCAGTACTTCAGCGGCCTGGCGCACGTCGGCCGTCCCGAGGTCGGCCGGGTCATGGCCCGCGACCACGGCTGGTGCCCGGAGGTCGTGGACCGGGAGAGCGCGCTGATCCTGCGCGACGTCCGGGCGGCGCCGCGCTTCACCGGCAACCCGGTCGTCAACAAGCTGGGGATCCTCAGTTACATGGGCGCTCCGCTGACCTACGAGGGCGTCACCTTCGGCACGGTCTGCGTGGTGCACACCAGCGTGACCGAGTGGGGCGACTACTACGGCCACAAGGGTCTGGAACTGATCAAGGATTACGCCCAGCAGGCGGTGGAGCTGATCGTCAGCCGGGTAGAGGGCGCGAAGTAGCGAGGTCGGCGGTTGCCGCTCCGGCCGGGGCGGCAAACCGCTGCGACCACTGGCCCTTGCCGGTGCCGAGGGCCACTTCGGCCAGTCGCAGGCGCTGCACGTCAGAGGTGCCGGCCGGCGGGAAGATGTGGAACGCGTCCCGCAGGTACCGCTCGACCGGCCGGTCGCGGAACAGGGCGGTCGCGCCGTGCACCTCCATGGCGGTGCGGGCCGAGTCCAGCACCCGTTCCACGTTGACCAGCTTGGCGTTCTGCAACTCGGGGTCGCACGGCAGGCCGTTGTCCAGCAGATGCGCCGCGTGGTAGGCGACCAGCCGCGCGGTCATCAGGTCGGACTGCATCTGTCCCAGCTTCTGCTTGACGACCGGGTGCCTGCTCAACGGGTCGCCGTACAGCTCGCGTTCGGCCGCGTACGCCATGGTCTCCTCCACCAGCGCGCGGTGGATGCCGAGCGCGACGGCGGTGAGGTTGAGCCGGCCGTAGAGCAGGCTGGAGGAGTAGGCCACGTCCAGCCCGTCGCCCTCGCGGCCGAGCAGGTTCGCCGCCGGGACGCGGCAGTTGTCGAAGACCAACTCGCCGAAGGAGAAGCCGTGCAGGCCCATGGCGGGCCGGTGCGGGGCGGCGGAGATGCCCTCGCGGTCGGATTCGACCAGGAAGGCGGACAGTCCGCGGCTGCCCTCGCCGGTGCGGACAACGATGCCGTGCAGGTCGCCGACGTGGCTGTTGCCCACGTAGACCTTGCTGCCGTTGAGGACGTAGTCGTCCCCGTCGCGTTTTGCGGTCGCCGTCATGCCCAGCACGTGGCTGCCGGACTCGGGCTCGGTGACCGCGATGGTCGGCAGGCACTCGCCGTTGGAGACCTCGGGCAGCCAGCGCAGCTTCTGCCGTTCCGTGCCGAAATGCAGGATCTTGGCCACCCCGAGCTGGGAGGCCTGCACCATCGCTCCCATGGCCGCGCTGACCCGGGAGATCTCCTCGATGATGATCGTCTTGGCGAGATGTCCCATGCCCATCCCACCGTAGCGCGGGCTGACGGTGACGCCGATCCATCCCTGACGGGCGATCAGCCGGGATAAGTCGTACTCGACGGTGCGGGTGGTCTCCATCTCCGCCACCCGCGGCGCGATCTCCCGTTCCGCGAAGTCCCGGACCCGCGCTCTGAGCGTTTCGTGGGCTTCCGTGGTGAAGTAAGCCGTCATTCCCGGGCCTTCCTCGCGAGTGCAGATCGACGACGGACAACGCACCGAGCGGCGCCTGCCGGCGGCTCGGCGCGCGAAAGACGACGACTGCCGCCAGGCGCCGGTGAGCAGCCGGACAACAGTAGTCCTTCCAGATATGCCGTTTTTTGACCCGACCGGTCAGTCCGGCCAGCGAAGATCACGCACAGCATAGTGACGCATGGGAACGAACGGTTCTCCACGGTCGCCGCGCGCCGAGGGCCGGCACCGGACGGTGTGACGGCCATGATCCACGGCACGCGGATCACCTGTCGCTCATGACCCTCGCAGCGATGGTAGTACCAGTCACGACTTCAGCCCAGTGCGTGACACGAAGTAATCATCGTGTCGGGTCCGTCCGGTTCGCGACATGCCGGTTCATCACCGGTAATGCCGCTCCGGACGGGTGTGGGGGTATGGAGGAGATCCGGTGTGCGATTTCCGACGCCCCGTCAGCCGTCCGGATCGGCCCGGTCGGAGGGGGATCCGGCGATCTTTGATTGGATGGCCGGATGCGGAGCGCGGAGGGTGTCGGGCTGACGATTCTGGTGCCGGCGGTCGTGGTGCTGGCGGCCGTGTTGTCGAACCGGATCAGCGAACGGCTGCGCGTCCCGGCGCCGTTCCTGTTCCTGGTGTGCGCGGCGGCCGCCGCCCAACTGGTGCCGTCGCTGCACCGGTGGGTGCCGATCTCGCTGGTCGAGCAGCTGGTCACCGTCGCGCTGGTCGTGGTGCTGTTCGACGGCGGGCTCGGCATCGGGTGGCGCAGGTTCCGCCGCTCGGCGGCGCCGATCGTCACCCTGGGCGTGCTGGGCACGGTGGTGACCGCGGCCGCGCTGTCCGCGCTGGCGCACTACGCCTGCGGCCTGTCGTGGCGCACCGCCCTGCTGCTCGGCGCGGCCCTGGCGCCCACCGACCCCGCGGTGGTCTTCTCGGTGCTCGGCCGGCGGGAGATCACCGGCCGCACCGGCACGATCCTGGAAGGCGAGTCGGGGGCCAACGACCCGGTCGGCATCGCCCTGACCGTCGCGCTGCTCGGGGCCGGCGGCGGCGTGTGGCGGCAGACCGGCCACGTCGCGGCGATCTTCGCCGAGCAGATGGTGATCGGCGTCGCGGTCGGCGCGGCCGGCGGGCTCGGGCTGCTGCGCTTCATGCGGCGGGTGTCCCTGCCGTCGGCCGGCCTGTACCCGGTGCGGGCGCTGGCCGGGGCGATGGCGATCTACGGGGCCGCCGCGGTCGCGCACGGCTCGGGCTTCCTGGCGGTGCTGGTGGCCGGCGTGGTCATCGGTGACGAGCCGCTGCCGTACCGGCTGGAGATCCGCCAGGTCTCCGACGCCCTCGCCAGCCTGGCGGAGATCGTGGTCTTCGTGGCGCTCGGCCTGACGGTGGGCCTGCGCTCGCTCGGCCAGGGGTACGCGTGGCAGATCGGGCTGCTGCTCGCGGTGTTGCTCTCCTTCGTGGTGCGGCCGCTGCTGGTCGGGCCGCTGCTGGCGCCGGTGCGGATGCGCGCCGGGGAGCGCGGTTTCGTGCTGTGGGCCGGGCTCAAGGGCGCGGTGCCGATCCTGCTGGGCGCCTTCGCGATCACCGCGCGGGTGCCGGACGCCCGGCGGATCTACGCGATCGTCTTCGTCGTCGTGGCGTTCTCGGTCCTGGTGCAGGGCGGCTCGGTCGGCTGGGCGGCGCGGCGGTTCGGGGTGTCGATGCGGACCGCGCGCGCCACCCCCTGGACGCTCGGCGTGCGGCTGCCGCACGAACCGGAGAACACCCGGATGTACACCGTGGAACCCGGCGCCGACGCGGACGGCGCGACCCTGGCGGAGCTGGTCGTCGGTGGCGACATGTGGGTGAGCATGGCGCTGCGCGAGGGCCACCTCCTGCCGATGGCGCCCGGCACGGTGGTGCGCGCCGGCGACGAGATCCTGCTGGTGGGACCGCCGGACGACGACCGCGGTCAGCCGTGACGCGCCCGGCCGCCGATCCGGCGGCGGGCCGTCAGGCCAGGTGCCAGGGGGACTGCTCCTCGGCCAGCGGCGGGGCGGGGGCCGGCTCGGGCGCGGGCGCCGCGGTGCAGGTGAAGCCCAGCCGCTTGAGGGCGCGGGTGACCTCCGCGGCGGAGAAGTCGCGCCGGTCCTGGCGGGTGATCACCGCACCCACCTGCTTGACCGGGTAGGCCCGGCGGCCGATACGCACGGACTCGCCCGTCACGGGCTCCGGGGCGATGCCGCCCATGGCCTGCTGCACCTCGCTCGCGGTCAGGTCGAAGTGGCAGCCGGCGATGACACAGCGCACGGGGACTCCAGGAGGTCGGCGGGCTCGGAAACTCCAGCCTCGCACAGTACGGCCCGTATCACGACCACTCGTGACCGCGAATCTCCCACCGAACGCCCTGCTCAGCGTGTGGTTACGCCGTGCGCGGAAGTAACGGTTCGGCAGCGCCGCCGGCCGGTGACACGCCGCTTTCGGCGTAATGGGCCGGAAGGCCCGTTGACGAGGCCAGGCTGTGGGGGTGGGCAGGGTGCCCGGGGACCGGATCCGTACGCCCGCGCGACACCCGTCGCACGACGCTTCCTTCGATGACGGATGAGGGGACACAGCCGGCGATGACGGAAGGCGGGCGCGGGCCGCGCAAGGTCCGGGTGGATCGGTCGGAGGGATTCGGCGAGCGGCTGCTGGGAGTACTGCTGGACCGTGCCCACGAGATGCCGCCGCAGCTCATCGCCCCGCTCGTCGCCGAGGAGGTCGCCAGGATGGGCGGCCGGGAGGTCTCCATCCTCCTGCAGGACTACGAGCAGATGCTGCTGGTGCCGCTGCCCGGCCGGCGGTTGACGGTGAGCTTCACCGAGCCGGTCGAGGACTCGCCGGCCGGGGAGTCGTTCCTGCGGCGCCGGATCGTGGAGGTCCCGCAGGACGGCGGCGTGCGGATGTACCTGCCGCTGCTGGACGGCAGCGACCAGGTCGGGGTGATGGTCGTGACGATGGACAGCGTCGACGACGACGACCGCCGGCTGCTGCGCCGGCTGTCCGCCCTGGTCGCCGACATGATCGTCACCAAGGACGCCTACACCGACCAGTTCTTCCAGGCCCGCCGCCGTGCTCCGATGAGCGTGGCCGCCGAGATCCAGTGGTCGCTGCTGCCCCCGCTGTCGATGACCGTCCCGCAGGTCGAGGTGGCCGGGATCCTGGAACCCGCCTACTCGGTGGCCGGCGACAGCTTCGACTACACCCTGAACGACGAGACGCTGCACGTGGCCATGATCGACGCGATGGGGCACGGCCTGGACGCCGCGACGATGGCGACAGTGGCCATCGGCGCCTACCGCCACGCCCGGCGGGCCGGCATCGGCCTGGCCGAGGTGTACACGTTCATGGACCTGGCCATCGCCGAGCAGTTCGGTCCTGACCACTTCGTCACCGCCCAGATGATGACGCTGGACATCGCGACCGGGCGGCTGCTGTGGGTGAACGCCGGCCATCCCGCGCCGCTGCTGATCCGCGACCGTACCGTGGTCGACCGGCTGGAGAGCCCCACGACGCTGCCCGTCGGCTTCGGCGGCCTGCAACCCCGGGTCACCGAGCGCGTGTTGCGGCGGGGGGACCGGGTGCTGTGCTTCACCGACGGGTTGTTCGAGGAACGCCGGCCCGACGGGGAGCAGTTCGGCGAGGAGCAACTCATCGAGTGGACCAACCGGGTCGCCCGGGAGCGCACCGAGGTGCGGGCCGTGGTGCGCGCGCTGTCCCACGCGTTGAAGCGCAGCCGGGGCGGCATCACCAGCGACGACGCGACGATCTTCCTCATCGAGTGGCGCGGCGGCGACACCAGCCGTCTCGCCGACCTCTCCTCGGTGCCGGGTCTGCCCGGCATCCCGGGCGCCGACTGACGGCCCTCCGAGCGGAGGTCGGCGGATCAGTGCCCGCGCCTCCCGGCAGCCGCCGCCTTCGGCGTTGGCCCGTGTCGGCCCTAGCTGGTGCGAAGGACCGGTTCAGTGTCGCGTGTGTCGCGGCCAACGGCATCTCTGCCTCGGCGAATTCGCATTCCGGCGGCACGATGAGAAGGTCCCAACGGCCGGCGTTGTTGGACAGCACACAAACTCGACGCCGCGTTGTCCAGCGGGGAAATATCCGACTTAAGCCGTGTGTCCGGCTGACGCCGGTGGGGCCGACGTGCGCGTCCGCGCGGTCGTGACGCGGCCTTCGGCCCGGCGCGCGCAGGCTCGGGCGGCCGCTCCTCGCCGGCCGCGTCGACCCGGACGCGGGCGTACGAACTGCCTTCGGGACCTGAACACTACTCCGCTGACGGTCCGTCGGGGGCCGGTTGGGAAAGTCGGTACACCGCTGGCCTGGGGTGAAGGGAGTGGCTGTTCTATCGGCGACAAGAACGCTATCATCACTCGCGCTAACAAACATGTCAGCGCGCGACCGTTTCAGTCTCTACCGAGCGTGAAACGGTCAATCACGGACCATTCCGCGGAATTCGGAGGTCTCCATGATGGATCTCGATCACCCTCTCATGGTCTTGGATCCGACCTCGTCCGACCCCTACCGGGAAGGACAGCGTCTTTTACAGTTGGGCTCCTGCGTACGCGTAGAGCTGCCGCAGAGTGTCACGCATGGATCACCACGGACGACGCCACGGGCGTGAGGCGCTCACCCACGGGGACCTCGCCAAGGACCAGAAGCACTGGCGGGCCTTCCGCGAGGGTGAGATAAGCCAGGACTGGCGTTGATGGCGCTGGCGGTCGGTCAGACGATGCTCAACAAGGACGGCCTCGACCACGCGCGGTTGCGCAACCAGGTCAGCTACGCGTTCAACGCCGTCCCACCCAGAGCTACGCGCCGCGCATCGCGGAGATCACGAACGAGCTGTTGGATGATCTGGCCCAGGAGCGCGGTGACACCGTCATCGACATCAAGTCCCGCTACGCCCTTCCGATTCCGATGGCCGTCATCTGCGAACTGCTCGGGATCGACGACCACGAGACGCGCCGTCAGTTCGGCCGCTTCACGAGCACACTGTGCTCAGCCGGCACGGGGCGGCTGGGGCGGCACGCGGGAGGTCATCGGGCTCCTGGACGACCTGGTCGCCATCAAGGAGCGCGACCCGGCCGACGACCTGACGACGCGTCTGCTGCAGGCGCACCACGAGGAGAAGCTGAGCCGGCTGGAGCTGCTGGACAGCCTCATGCTGCTGGTCATCGCGGGGCACGACACGACGTGAACCTGGTCAGCAACGCGATCAAGGCCATGCTCTCACATCCTGAGCAGCTCGAACTCGTCCGCGGCGGCGAGTACGGCTGGGATGCGGTCATCACGGTGACGTCCGCTACGATCCGTCCGAAACAGCGGATCTTCTTCGCTTCGCGCTGACGGACATGACCCTCGGAGGCGCCAGGATCAAGGAGGGAGAGCCGATCATCGTCGGCCTGGCCACGCCGGCTGGGACGGAAAGGTACACGACGAGCCGAGCGGTTCGACATCACCCGCGAACAACGTGTCGGCACCCTCGCTTTCGGTCACGGCTCGCACCACTGTCTGGGCGTCGCACTCGGCCGCCTCGAAGTGGCGACCGCGCTGCCGGCTCTCTTCGAGCGCTTCCCCGACCTGAGCCTTGCCACCGCGGAGCACTCGGTTGGCTAGTCAGGCGATGAACGGCGTTCAAGCACTTCCGGTGCGGCTGAACGACAGCGGCTGATCCCGAAAACGTTCGACGCTCGGTCGGTCACAGCTTTGGAAAGCCGTGACCGCCGGGACCGCGGCCCCGTGAACTGTCGTTCGTCGGCCCCGTTCTGCGCGTGCATCACCTCGCGTAACTCTCTCCTGGTGAGTGGCTATACTCATGGCTGAATTCTCATTAATTCAGTGGATGTCTGAGTGGGAAAAAGTCGAAGTGGTAGGGAAACACTTTTAAATGCTTAGGACTTGGAGAAGTGATGGTCAGTAACGTCGTCAGTCAGCTCCGCTCGGAGCACTAAGTATTCGACGAGCGTGAGGTCTCTCTCTACTACAGCCGCAAGACGGCGGATATTCTCTACAAATACGGGATAGGGCTGCGCGTTCACTTCCATATGGGGCTGTTCGACCAGAACTCTAAGCCGAACACCACGGTCTCGCAGCGTGTCCTGCGGCGTCGCATCGTCGAATCTCAGGAAGCGATAATCAACCACGCGCTCGGACCTGGGGGATCCACAGCGACTTGCTCGCGCACCTGCTCGACGTCGGCTGCGGGGTCGGCGGCGGTTCGCTCTACTGGGCGCAGGAGCACGGCGCTCAGGTGACCGCGCTCACGGTGACCGCTGAACACATACGTGTCATCTGGGATTTCGCTCGGCAAGGCGGTGTCGCTAATCGGATCACTTCGGTCCTGGGCGACATCTACGCGCTCACGGAGCGACGCAGATATGACGGTGCGTACGCGAACGAAAGCTCTGGGTACATGGACCGCGAGCGGCTCTTCGAAGTGATGGCTGGTGCACTGAAACAGGGCGCTTGGTTCGGTATTCAGGAGCACTTCATCTGCTGTCCGGAGTGGACGGAATTCATCGACAGCTATTACAAGACGCGACTGGGCACTCTCACGGAGTACATCACGCCGCTGAGGCCGCTGGTTTCGAACTGGAGCAGGACGAGGACGTCACTGACGGGTCGCTGAGTTCTGGGTGCAGTATATGGCGTGGAACACGCGGAGCTGGACCGCTTCGAGGCGTCTGGCACTCGTCGGCTTGGACCTGCGAGCGGCTGGTCGAGTCCACGTGACGCACGGCAAGCTGTTCCGGATCTGGCGTGACCACGCGATGGAGACTCGCTTGCTGCTCTTCCGGCTGGGAGACAGCTGACTGTGATTCGCGAGCACGGCCACTCGTCTCGCATCGGCTGGCAACTGCCGCCGTTCTACTGCTCGTTCAACGAGTCGCTGGTCCATTTCAGGGCCGCTGACCTGGAACACGGGGCGGTGGAGTGGGTCGACGCCTTCGGTATCTATCTCGATGCCATCGAGCGTGCCTGGGGCTTTGCCACTCGCAGTGCCGACTTCTCCTGCCGCATCATCCCCTACGGCGACGTGGAGCCGTTGCTGCTGTTCATAGAGTGGAACTACTGGGCGAACGCCGTCGACGACTGGCAGGACTCCGACTCCACTCCGTCTAACACCGCCTCCATCGTCGACCACAGCGTCCGGCTGGCTCGGTCTATCGAGGCTTTGGGCTCTGGCATGCTGCCCGGGGCTCGATGACTTGGGCTCTGGACGACTTGGTGAGCTGGACTCGGGCTATGCTCACGCTCTTCCAGCTGCGCAGGTTCAGCGAGGGTGCTCGGCACTGGCTGCTCGGCGCGGGCTGGCTGAGGGCCAACGCAGAGCGAGGTGTCACGCCGATCCTGATCGAGTTCGTCGCGATACGCGAGATGGCGAACGGCACGTTTCTCGCTCACTGGTAGGACGTGGCTAACGGATCAACTTGCTGGCTGACCTGCTGTACTGGGCACGGGTATAGGCGCTGACTGAGGTCGCTGGCTTCATCGTCAGCACGGACAACGACCTGTTCTCGTACAACAAGGACGACTTGCAGGAGCTCTGGGAGCAGAACTTGGTCAACGTCTTGGCCTTCCAGCACAGTTGCTCGCTCTGGGAGGCGCTGCTTAAGGCGGTCGCGCTGCGGGACCGGGTGATGACGCTCTTCATCCGGCTGCGCGCGCAACTGGCCAGGTACGCGGCGAGCAGCTCGGCCGCTACCTGGAGGCGCTCGGCTACTACGTCGCGGGCAGCATCGAGTGGCAGAACAACGCGCCGCGCTACGCTAGTCTGCGTTATTGTTACTACTACTTGGTAGAGGGTGTCTTGTTTGATTTCACCTGGCGCGACACCTCGAGCGAACCGAGCACCGAGCCGCCGCCGATCTCGGCGATGGCTTGGTGGTGGCAGCAGTTGGACGAGTGACCGCTCGTACCGGGAGACACGGCGAGGCTGACCTCGTTGTGTCTCCGATGGGTCACCGGCGGGTGAACCAGTGTACCCACCAGGGACGCCGCCGCTCCGGTGCCGGGACCGCCGCTGGCGCGTACTCCTGAGGCGCCGGGGTCGTCACCTGCTCCGGTATCGACCGCGTGGTCTCCGCGGGTATCTCCGCGGTGGCCGGGACGCGCAGCGATCAGCACGGCCAAGTTCACGCGTCAGGTTCCTGGAGCGCGGCCATCAGGACGCCGTCCAGCCGCTCGGTCGCCGTACCAGCGGGCAGTAGGGACAACCGCGCGGTGCCGGTGCCGTCGAGCGGGAGACCCGTGGGCACCGTGGGTGCCCGTGGCCAGGTGGGGTCGTTGTGTGCATCATCGTTGATGTTTACGTTGCGGCGGCCAGGCTGAGCAGCAGCATGTCGCCGGCCTTGATCTGCTGGTCGCGCAGCGTGGTGTCACCGGTCGCGCAGCGGCGCAGCACCGTGTTGATCGGCGGCTGGTACCACAGCACCTGCTCCAGGGCGTCCGGCACGGTCATCTGGCCGCCCGACAGGTGCGCGCGGAAGCGGCCGTCGGTGAGCACCATCTGCAGGGTGTTGGCGATCAGGTTGGCGGTGGTCTCGAAGGCCGCGATGAGGGTGACGCGCACGTGCGCCAGCACCTCGTCGTCGGTCAGGTCCGAGGCGTGCTCCAGTAGTCAGGAGGTCATGTCGCTGCTCGGGTTGACCTTCTTGGCCTCCAGCAGCTTCTGCAGGCTCGCGGTGACATCCTGGTCGCTCTACGCGGTCCGATGGCGCGACCTCCGGCCCGGCACTCAGGCTCGGGCGGTGCTCCTCGCCGACGACGACGCCAACGCGGACACAGGCGTACGAACTGCCTTCGGGACCTCAAAACTACTCCGGTGACCGGTTGTGGGGTGTGGGGTCCGGGGTGGTCGGGAGAACTGGTACAGCCAGAGCTGCGCAGCTCCACCGGGCCGTCGTGAAGTTGCACAGCGTCACCCAGACGAGCATCGGGCGCAGCGGGTGGTCCGGCGGGATCAGGCCCTCCTGTATGATGCGCCACTGGCGCGGGTCGCGGGTGAAGCGGGACGGGTTGCGGGAGACCTCGAGGTTCTCGCGGTGACCGAGGATTAGTCAGGATGGTAGGTCGCTGTGCACCAGCACCGGGGTCACTGGTCTGTGCTCGGCGCGCAGCCGCTCGTACAGGTTTTTGGGGTTCTGGTCGGTGTCAGGGCCGTAGAGCCTGCGTATGCTCTCGGCGCGTATGTTGTGCGAGGGACACATGGGCGGTGGCAAGAGCGCGGAGTCGTGGTGCTAGGTGTATTGGGAGGTCACAAGGTATTTGTGATCATGGAGAGAAGAAGTGTGGTAGGCGATAGATGGTATGAGGGAGGTGACGAGGTGAGAAATATCAATATAATAGAAATATTAAAAAACAGCTGATGTGTGAAAAGACGAGAGGGGGTGAGACGATGGGGGATTCGGCGGGCTGCTCATATGTGAGAACTGGTGACAGCGGTAAGACAGGATAGAGCTGCGGTGCAGCTTACGTCGCCGGACGGACCGTCGATCGAGGAGGGTCAGAGCGTCACCGACAACTGGAAGGACCGCGGGCCGTGAGCCCGGCCGCCTTCCGGATAGCCGGTCGGCGGCCGGGCGGGCCGGGTCAGCGCGCGGCGGCGAGGCCGGCGGTCCACCGTTCGATCGTGACGACCCGCGCCTGACGGGGGAACACCTTCCCGGTCAGCACCCGGTGCACCTCGGGGTCGGCGTCCAGGCAGCCGTCCTCCAGCACGGTGAGGCCGAAGTCCAGGTCGGCGGCCTGACGCAGCGTCGAGAGCACGACGCCGCTGGTGGCGATGCCGGCGAGCACCAGGTGGTCGATGCCGCCGGCCCGCAGCACCATGTCGAGGTCGCTGCCGGCGAACGCGCTGACCCGTTTCTTGGTGACCACGACCTCCTCCGGCCGCGGCGCGACCAGCGGGTGGATCCCGGCGTCCGGGTCGCCGGCCGCGAAGCCGCCGCCGGCCGCTGTGTTCTGCGCGATGACGGCGAACGTCTTGTTGCGCGCGCTGATCTCCGGGTGCCCGGCGCGGAAGCCGACCACCACGTGGATCACCGGGACGCCGGCCGCGCGGGCCGCGTCGATCGCGCCGGCCAGCCGGGTCAGGTAGCCGGCGTCGTCGGACAGCCGCGCCACGATGGCCCGTTGGACGTCCATCACGAGAAGGGCGCTGTGCGCCATGGGTGTTGTCCTTGTCGTTCGGGGATTGCGGGGATTGCGGGAGGGCGGGACAGGGTGCGGGACCGGTCGCCGCGGTCAGCGGCGGCCGCGCGACAGCGAGGCGATCGCGGCGATCAGCGCCATCGCGGTGGCCGCGCCGAAGACCGTGGCGAGGCCGTGGTGGAACGGCCCGGAGACCAGTTCGGGGAAGAACCGGGTTCCGGTGAGCGTCTTGACGGACCGCTCCGGCAGGGTGTGCAGCACGCCGCTGGGGCCCAGCAGGTGGCTGATCGGGTTCTTGCCCAGGAAGGTGGCGAACAGCGTGCTCACCGGCGGCAGCCCGGAGACCTGCGTGGCCGTCCCGGCGGGCACCCCCTGGGCGCGCAGCCCGCTGCCGAGCGCGTGCGGCAGCGAACCGGCGAGCCCGGAGATCATCAGCGAGAACGACAGGCCGATCGACAGCGCGGTGCCGGAGTTCTGGAACGTCGAGCGCATGCCGGAGGCGACCCCGCGCTGCTCCGGCGCCACGCTGCCCATGATCGCCGAGGTGTTGGGGGCGGAGAACATCCCCTGGCCGATCCCGCTGACCAGCAGCAGCACCGCGAACCGCGGGTAGGAGAAGTCCACCGGCAGCAGGAGCAGCCCGATGAACGACGCGGCCACCAGGACCAGTCCGCAGGTGGAGAACAGCCGCGCGCCGAAGCGGTCCGACAGGTGGCCGCAGACCGGGCCCGCGATGAGGAAGCCGACGGTCAGCGGGAGCATGAAGATGCCGGCCCACAGCGGGGTGCGCGCGAAGTCGTAGCCGTGCAGCGGAAGCCAGATGCCCTGCAGCCAGATGATCAGCATGAACTGCAGCCCGCCGCGGGCGATCGCGGTGAGCAGCGCGGCCAGGTTGCCGGCGGCGAACGCCCGGATGCGGAACAGCCCCAGCTTGAACATCGGTTCGGCGATCCGGGTCTCCGCGACGCAGAACACCGCGAGCAGCAGCACCCCGCCGCCCAGCCCGCCCAGCACCCACGGGTTGGACCAGCCGGTCGGATGGCCGCCGTAGGGCTGGATGCCGTAGGTGATCGCGGCGAGCAGCGCGCCGGCCCCGGCGGTGAAGGTGACGTTGCCGATCCAGTCGATGCGGCCGGGCCGGCGCGAGCCGCTCTCGCGCAGGCTGCGGTAGGACCACACGGTGCCGACCACGCCGATCGGGACGCTGACCCAGAAGACCGCGCGCCAGTCGATGGTGGCCAGCAGCCCGCCGGCCAGCAGCCCGAGGAACTGCCCGGCCAGCGCGGTGATCTGGTTGACGCCCAGCGCCATGCCGCGCTGCCGGGTCGGGAAGGCGTCGGTGAGGATGGCCGCCGAGTTCGCGGTCAGCATCGACCCGCCGAACGCCTGCACTATCCGGAAGCCGATCAGCCACAGCGCGCCGGAACCGCCCCTGAGCGGGTCGAGCGAGAGGGCGAGCGAGGCGCAGGCGAAGATCGCGAAGCCCATGTTGTACATCCGGACCCGGCCGAACATGTCGCCCAGCCGGCCGAGCGCGACCACCAGCACCGCGGAGACCAGCAGGTAGCCGAGGATCATCCACAGCAGGTAGCCGATGTTGCCCGGCGCCAGCGGGTCGAGGCCGATGCCGCGGAAGATGGCCGGCAGCGAGATGATCACGATCGATCCGTCGATGGTCGCGATCAGCACGCCCAGCGTGGTGTTGGACAGCGCGACCCACTTGTACCGCTCGTCGGCCGGGCCGCCGCCGTCCTGCGGCGTCGCGGCGGCCAGGTTCCCGCCGCCGCTCCCGGGCCGGCCGGCGTTCCGCCCGGCCGTCACAGCCGCTCCGCGAGCCGGTCGAGCAGCGGCAGGACGGCGAGCAGTTCGCGCCGCTGCTGCGGGGTGAAGTCCTCGTCGAGCACCGCGGTCAGCCGCTGGACGGACTCCGAGCGCCGGTCGCACAGCATCTTGCGGCCCTTCGCGGTGATCGTCACGACCGCGCGGCGTCCGTCGGCGCTGTCCGGCCGGCGGGCCACCAGCCCGCGTTCCTCCAGGGCGGCCAGGGTGGTCGCCATCGCCTGCGGCCGGACCCGTTCCAACTCGGCGAGCGATCCGGGGGAGTCCGCGCCGTCCTGCTGGAGCCGGCGCAGGACCGACGCCTCGGAGAGCGTCACGTCCCCCACCGTGTGGGTCTGCCGCAGCCTGCGGGCTATCCGGCCCACGGCCAGCAGCAGCGCCGCCCCCGCCTCGGCCGCGTCGTCGTCCGACGGTTGTCTGTCATCCATGATTAGTAACAATAGACTTATCAACTCAACATAATTATCCCCGGACCCGGTCCCGCGCGGCGCACCCTGCGACAGGATGGTCGGCATGCCGGATGAAGAGATGACCGCCGACCCCGCGGCACGTGGCGGACGAGTACGTGGCGCGGGTGGCCGCCCACGACCCGGCGACCGGCGCCTGGCTGGGACTGGACCCGGGGGACGACCGGCAGCCCGACCTGTCGCCGGACGGGTTCGAGGCAGGAGGCCGACGCTGGCCCGTGAGGCGCTGGCCGAGTTGGACGCGCTGCCGGCCGGGGCGGCCGACGACCCCGCGGAGCGGGCGTGCGCCCGGCTGCTGCGTGAACGGCTGACCGCGCAGCTGCTGGACGTACGAGGCCGGCGAACACATCCGCGCGGTGGCCAACTTCGCCACTCCGGTGCACCAGGTGCGGCAGATCTTCACCATGATGCCGACCGGCACGGACGAGGAATGGGCGGCGGTGGCGGGCCGGTTGCGCAACGTGCCGGGCGCGCTGGACGGATTCCGCCGGCACGTTCGCCGAGGGCATTCGACGCGGGCTGCTGGCCGCGCCCCGGCAGGCCGAGGTGGTGGTCGGCCAACTCACCGCGTGGACCGGCGAGGACACCGGTGGCGCGAGCTGGTTCGCCGAGTTCGTCGCGCCCCGCGCCGAAGGGCCTGCGCGACCGAACTCGACGCGGCCGCGCGCCGGGCGACCGCGGGGGTCGCCGGCGTTCCGCGACTGGCTGCGCGACGACTACGCGCCGGCCACCGAGGGGACCCCGGACGCGGTCGGCCGGGAGCGCTACCTGCTGCTGGCCCGCAACTCCACCGGCGCCGACCTGGACCTGCGACGAGGCGTACGAGTGGGCGTGGACGCAGTTCCACGAGACGGCGCGCGAGATGCGCGCGGGGCGGACAGGTGCTGCCCGGCGCCACGCCGGTCGGAGGCCAGGGCCCACCTGAGCGAGCACGGCCACATCGTCGAGGGCGAGGAGGGGATCCGCGGCTGGCTCCAGGGGATCATGGACGAGGCGATCGAGGCGCTGGACGGCGAGCACTTCGACATCACCGGCCCGCTGCGCCGCGTGGAGTCCTGGCTGGCCCCCACCGGCAGCGCCGCCGCGCCCTACTACATGGGCCCGAGCCTGGACTTCAGCCGGCCCGGGCCGCACCTTCCTGCCGACCCTGGGCCGGCACGTCCTTCCCGACCTGGCAGGTGGTCAGCACCTGGTACCACGAGGGCGTGCCGGGCCACCACCTGCAGATCGCGTCGTGGACGGCGGCGGCCGACGCGCTCTCGCGCTACCAGGTCACGCTCGGCAAGATCAGCGCCAACGTCGAGGGCTGGGCGCTGTACGCCGAGCGGCTCATGAACGACCTGGGCTTCCTCACCGACCCGGCCCGCCGGCTGGGTTACCTCGACAAGCAGATGCTGCGGATCATCCGGGTCATCGTCGACATCGGCATGCACCTGCGGCTGGCGGTCCCCGCAGACTCCGGGTTCCAACCCGGCGAGCGCTGGACGCCGGAGCTGGCCACCGCGTTCATGGCCGCCCGGCACGGCAGCCCGGCCGCCCGCCGGGAGAGCGAGATCGTCCGCTACCTCGGCCGGCCCGGCCAGGCCGTCGGCTACAAGCTCGGCGAACGCGCCTGGCTGCGGGGCCGGGAAGCCGCCCGCCGCCGCCAGGGCGCCGCGTTCGACCTCAAGACCTGGCACATGGCGGCGCTCTCCCAGGGCTTCTTCGGCCTCGACGACCTGCCGGCGCACCTCGCCGAGCTGTGACCGGCCCGGCCCCGGCTAGGGCGTGTCTTGCGGATCTTGGCGGGCTCGCGACGCCCGGCACGCGCATCCGCGGCGTTGCCGCTGTGACATCAGCCGCTGGCGCGACGGGGCCCCGACACACCACTATCGGGGCGCTCCGGCGCCTTGCGGCCGCACGCACCGGACGCCGCTCCCTGATCCACCCTGATCCACAAGACACGCCCTACGTCGTGCGGTGCGGGTGGGCGGAGGCCGAGGCGCTGGGGCGCGGGGCGGGGTGCGTGTGGTGGGCGGCGGTGGTCGTCGTGTTGTAGTGGCCCCACAGCCACAGCACGGCGATGGCGGCGGCCACCTTGAGCCAGGGTGAGCTCTTCTTGGCGCGGGCCTTGGTCATCCAGTAGTCGCGGGTGAGGAGGATCGGGCCGGCCAAGGGGTGCCTCCGCGAAGCGCCGGGGTCACCGTGCGGGTGACCGTCTCGGTCCAGCACAGCAACCCCGCCGCCCGCCCCGCCAGGGCGCACACCGGGCGCGTGAGAGCGGTCGCGGGGCGGCGCGCGGGGTCAGGGCGCGACGGCCGCGCGGCGCCGGTGCTCGCCGCGCAGCACCCGGCCGGGCGCGGTGTCGTCGTAGGCGCCGCACCCGGTCGCCGACCACAGCGAGGACTGCCGGGGCACGGCGTAGTACGGCACCAGGACCTTGGTGCTGCGGTGCCGGGAGACCTTGACCGTCACCAGCGCCGGCAGCACGTCGGGGGACTGGCCGGCCAGGATCGCCAGCCGGCACGGGGAGCAGCAGGGGCGGCGGTCCGCGGCGGCCTCCCGGGCCGACGGCGGCCGGCGCCTGCCGCGCCGCCCGCCCTGCGGACGGCCGCCGTGCGGTCCGCCGCGCTCCGGGTGCGGTCCCCGCGCGGGACCGTGCAGCGGGTTGTAGAAGCAGCGCACCACCCGGGCCGCCGGACGCCGGCCCGCGTGCCGGTCGTGCGCGGCGGCGAAGCGCTCCAGCGCGCGGTCGGCCAGCACGACGGCGGCGGCGAGATCCGGCAGGTCGGCCGCCTCGTCGAGCAGCTTCCCGGCCGCCTGGAACGCCTCCATGGCCCACGTGTAGTCGCGGCGCACCGCCGACTCGGCCGTGCCGGGGGTGAACTCGAGCCGCGCGTCGCCCAGCAGGTCGCCGACGTCCGCCAGCCGCTCGCCGGCCAGCGCGGTCAACTCCTCGCGCAGCACCGCCCATTCGCGCAGCACCCGCTCCTGCCGCTCGCGCAGCGCGGCCCGGCTCGGCCGCCGGCCGCCCTCGTCGCGCGCCGCCTCACTCGCGAGCGCGGAGCGCCGCAGCCAGCCCAGGTCGGGCACCACCCGGCGGGCCGCCGCCCGCACCACCGCGGCCACCCGGTTCGGCTCCGGGGCCGGTTCGTGCCGCGCCATGCGTTCCTCCCCCGCGGGCGCGGTCCTTCGCCGCCTCCCCCGCACCCGCCAGTCTCCCGCACGCCGGCCCCGCTCCGCCCGGTCACGGCGGACGGCGTGCGGTGCTGACAACCCCTGCGCGGTGCGCGAGAGTTCGGGAAGGCGCGCACCGTGCCCGCCGATCACCACGGAGGACGTCGCATGCCCGACCCCGGCGCACCGCAGCCGCCCGCCTTCCGGCCGGACGCGGCCGGCGGGCACCCCCACGAGGCGAACGCGGCGCTGCTCGCGCGCGGCCCGGTCGTGTCGGTGGTGCTGCCGGGGGACGTGCCGGCGTTCGCGGTGGTGGGACACGCGGCGTTGAAGGAACTGCTGACCCACCCGGACGTCGCCAAGAACGCCCGGCACTTCACGGCGCTGCGCGAGGGGCGGATCCCGGACGGCTGGCCGCTGCGCACCTTCGCGACGGTGCCGGGGATGACCACGGCGGACGGCGACGACCACCGGCGGCTGCGAGCGCTGGTGGCCCAGGCGTTCACGCCCCGCCGGGTGGAGGAGTTGCGGCCGCGGGTCGAGGAGTTGACCGAGGAACTGCTCGACGGCCTGGAACGGGCCGCCGCGTCGGCCGGCGGGGTCGCCGACCTGCGGCAGCACTTCGCGATGCCGCTGCCGATGGCCGTGGTGTGCGAACTGCTGGGCGCGGGACCGCAGTTCCGCGACCGGCTGCACCGGCTGGCCACCGCGCTGGTCAGCACCGGCATCACGCCGCAGGAGGCGCTGGCCGCCAACCGGGAGATGGCGCAGGTCCTCGGCGCGGTCGCGCGGGCCAAGCGGGCCCGGCCGGGCGACGACCTGGTCAGCGCGCTGATCGCGGCCCGCGAGGCGGACGACGACCGGCTGAGCGAGTCCGAACTCATCGGCACCCTGCTGCAGTTGGTGGTCGCCGGGCACCAGACCACGCTGAACCTGGTCACCAACGCGGTGCGCGCGCTGACCGGGACCCCGGGCCAGCTCGCGCTGCTGCGCGCCGGCCGGGCCGAGTGGGCCGACGTGGTCGAGGAGACGCTGCGCTGGGACGGCCCGGTCAACCTCTTCCCGTTCCGCTACCCGACGCGCGACATCACGCTGGCCGGCACGCCGATCCCGCGCGGCACGCCCATCCTGGCCGGCTACGGCGCCGCCGGACGCGACCGGGCGGCGCACGGCCCCGACGCCGACCGCTTCGACGCCGCCCGGCGGACGGACGCCCGGCACCTCGCGCTCGGCCACGGCGTCCACTACTGCCTGGGCGCCCCGCTGGCCAGGATGGAGGCCGCCGTCGCGCTGAGCCGGCTGTTCGCCCGTTTCCCCGATCTCGAACCGGCGCTCCCCGAGGAGGAGTTGGCCCGCCACCCCAGTTTCGTCGGCAACAGCGTCCAGCGGCTCCCGGTCCGGCTGCGGCCGGCGTGAGCGGGCCGCGAACGCGGCTTCGTCGGCCTGCGGTGCGACGCGGTGGCCGAGAGCGGTCATGCGGCGGTGGCCGTCCTGCCGGCGCCCCGGGTTGGAGATCGTCGGCACGGTGTCCGGCAGCTTCGCGCGTCCGGTGCCGGGCCGGGCGGGGCAGCACGTCACGTACCACGCGGTCTGACCGGGAGCGCGCCTCAGCAGCCCTGGACCGCCCTGGCGCCCTGCCCGGCGCGCGGTGTCGCCGGGCCCAGCACGATGCGCACCTCGCCGAGCGCTTCGGCGTCGGCGGCCGGTTCGGGCGCGGTGAGGGTGTCGCGGCACCAGTCGTGGTGGCCGCGGGTCCAGCCGGCGAGGAAGGCGAGGTAGTCGCGCACGCCGGGCGAGGCGGACTGCGACAGCGCGCGCTCCAGCCGGCCGTAGGCGCGGGTGGCCTCGTCGTGCAGCCGGGCGGCCCGGTCGAGGGCGCGCTGCGGGTGGGCGTCGGCGCCGAGCCGCAGCGCGTCGGGCAGGCTGGCCACCAGCTCGCCGTAGGAGTCGCGGCGGGCGGCGGCGTGGATGCGCTCGCACCAGGCGGTGCGCTTGCCGGCCAGCGTGGTGAGCTGGACGAGGTCGTCGTGGGCCAGTTCCGCGCCGGATACCCGGCAGCCGGCGATGATCTGACCGAGGATCAGGTACGGCGAGACGAAGGCGGGTCCGGCCGGGGCGGGCGGCCGGTGAAGGTGCCGGGACAGGCACAGGGTCAGCGCGGTGCCGAACCGGCTGACCTGGTCGCTGCGACGCGCGAACCGGGCGGTGTCGGCCAGCAGCCGGGTGAGGACGTCGAGGCGGTGCGCCGGATCGGTCTGCTCCGGCCGCGGCAGCCCGGAGCGCATGCCGCCGGGCACGAACGCCGAGACGACGGCCATCGCGACGTCGGCCGCCGTTCTGCGCCGGCCGAAGTCCTCGACCGACTCGGCGAAGAACTCGTCGGTGTAGAAGAAGCCGAACGCCCACCAGCGCGCGTAGTGCGTCAGGCGGTCCAGGTCGGCGTCGGGGCAGGTGCGGGCGGCCAGCGTGCCGAACCGGGCGTCGGCCAGGCGGCGTTGCCGGTCCGCGGCGTCGCACAGGCCGTTCTCCCGGGCCCAGTCGGCGACCTCGGCGTCGAGTCGGTCCGCGTGGCGGCTGATGGCGGGCGCGACCGGGTACAGGAGTTCGGGTACGACGAGTGAGCTGCCGTCTTGCATGGTGTCTCCCGCGGAAGGGCCGACCGCCGAAGCGGTGGGGCCGCCAGAGCGCGACGAGCGATTCGACGCGTTGGTCATGAATACGTCCGGCGACCGCCAGGAGTTGGCGGACGGCAAAGAATGTGACGTACGCCACATGTCTACGCGGCCGGTTTCACCGATGGTCCGGATTCACCATCTGACCATCACTCAATTCCAGTACCCGGTCGGCGAGTCGCATCATCTGATCGTCGTGGGTGGCGACCAGCGCGGTGACGTTCTCGCTGCGCACGACCGCGCGCAGCAGCTCCATGACGGACCGTCCGGTCTCGGCGTCCAACTGCCCGGTCGGCTCGTCGGCGATGATCAGGGCCGGCCGGTTGGCCAACGCGCGTGCGATGGCGACGCGTTGCTGCTGGCCGCCGGACAACTCGCCCGGCCGCTGCGCTCCGTGGTCGGCCAGCCCCACCAGGGACAGCAGCAGCCGCACCCGCTCCTCGCGCTCCCCGGACGGCGTCCGGCGCAACCGCATCGGCACCCCGACGTTCTCCGCGGCGGTGAGGATCGGGATCAGGCCGAAGGACTGGAAGACGAAGCCGATGCGGTCGCGCCGCAGCGCCAGCGTCCGCTCCTCGCCCAGCCCGGCCAGGTCCACGCCGTCCACGGTCACGCTGCCGGCGTCCGGGGCGTCCAGGCCGCCGACGATGTTGAGCACCGTGGTCTTGCCGGACCCGGAACGCCCCTTGAGCGCCACGAGTTCGCCGCGCGGCACCCGGAAGGAGACCCCGCGCAGCGCGTGCACCGCGGTCTCCCCGGTGCCGAAGGTGCGGTGCAGGCCCTCGACGGTGATCATGTCGCCGCCCGCGGCGTCCGGCTGCCTCACGGTGTCCCTCCCGGTTCCCGCGGCGGACGCGGGGTGTCCGGCCGAACGGTGATGTGGTCCGGCTCCAGCTCCAGCAGGACGCGCTTGTCGATCCGCAGCGCCGAGACGTAGTCGCCCGGCAACTGCAGGCGCCCGGCCCGGTCGACGGAGGTGTACTCGCGGGCCACCACCGCCTCGCGGCCGTGCTCGTCGATCTCGGTGCGGCGCAGCACCTCGGTGGCGGTGCGGCCGTCCCGGATGGCGACCGTGCGGTCCACCGCGCCGGCCACCGCGGGGTCGTGGGTGACGATCACCACCGTGGTGCCCAACTCCTGGTTGGCGGTGCGGAACGCGGCGAAGACCTGCTCGCCGGTGGCCGAGTCCAGCTCGCCGGTCGGCTCGTCCGCCAGCACCACCGAGGGCGAGTTGGCCAGCGCGACCCCGATCGCGGCGCGCTGCTGCTCGCCGCCGGACAGCTGCTCCGGGCGCCGGTCCGCGCAGTGCGCCACGCCGAGCATGGCCAGCAACTCGGCCGTCCGGGCGGCGCGTTCGCGCTTGCCGAGGCCGCCGGCCAGCCGCATCGGCAACGCCACGTTCTGCGCGGCGGTCAGGTACGGCAGCAGGTTGCGCGCGGTCTGCTGCCAGACGAAGCCCACCACCTCGCGGCGGTAGCGCAGCCGGGCGGCGGCGTCCATCGCCAGCAGGTCGTACCCGGCGACCGAGGCGGACCCCGCGGTCGGCACGTCGAGGCCGGCCAGGATGTTGAGCAGCGTGGACTTCCCGCTGCCCGACGCGCCCACCAGGGCCATCAGATCGCCCTGCCCGACCTGCAGGTCGAGCCCCTGCAGCGCCTGGACCTCGACGCCGTCCGCGGTGAAGATCCGCACCAGCCGGTCGCAGCCGATCATCGCCCGCGGTCCCTGCGCCCTGTCCCGGGCCGCCGCCCGCCGCTCCAGCTCCGCGAGCGTCGCATCCCCTTCGTCCCCGGCCATCCCGCCTCCCTCCTGCCTGGTCATCCCCGGTCGCCGATCCGCAACCGGGTGCTCTCGCGCCGCCGTCCGGCCCACCACACCTGCGCCCACAGCACCGCGTACACCAGCACCGGCGCCGCGACGGCCGGCGCGGCGAGCCAGAGCGGATCCGCGCGCAGCACGAGATCCGGCCCCGCCGGCCACAGGCTCTGGTCGGCGCCGAAGGCCAGCACCTGCAGGCTCACGTCCGGACCCAGCAGCGCCAGCGCCGCCAGGCTCACCAGCACCCCGCCGACCGCGCAGAGCACCGCCTGCGGTGCCATCTCCAGCACCGCCAGCAGCCGGAACTGACGCCGCGTCATCCCCATGGTGCGCAGCCTGGCCAGCAGCGCGGCACGCTGCGGCGCCGCGCGCAGCAGGGCGAGCAGCAGCGCCAGCACGCCGTAGGCCGCGCCGGTCACCGCCGCCGCCAGGTACACCTCCCGCACCTCGGACTGCAGCGGCGTACCGAACCCGGCCCGCACCTGGGACAGCAGCGTCACCGACGCGTTCGGGGCGTCCTTCGCCACCGCGGCGCGCAGCCGGGCGCCGTCCAGCCCGGAGCCCATGACGAACAGCGAGGTCGGAGCCAACTCCTCGGCGCGCGCCAGGCGTTGGGAGGCCCGCAGGGCGGCGGTCGAGACCATCACGAAGTCCGATCCGCCCTGCGGGGTCGGCGGCGCGGCCGGCATCACCGCGGTGACGGCGGCGATCCGCACCCGGGTGGGCCCGGCCTCCGGGTCCACCTCGAAGGAGTGGGAGCCGAACTGCCGGGCCAGCGCCGGGGAGACCACGGCGGGCAGCACGCCGCCCCGCGCCTTCCCGGACAGCGCGCCGGCCGGGAAGACGCCGACCCCGGTCTGCCGGACCAGCCGCTGGTAGCTCGCCGGGTCCACCTCCACCAGGGAGTACGGGATCGCCTGCCCGATGGTGGTCAGCCCCGACTCGACGCGCACCGGCACCGTCTCGCGAATGCCGCCGACCTGCCCGCGCAGCCGCCCGGCGAACCCGGCCGGCAGCATGCCCGCCGCGTCGATCCTGGCGTCCGCGCCCGTCTCCGCCATCGCCGCGCTGTCCCGCCCGGCGGTCACCCCGGCCAGCACGCTGCCGCCCACCGAGGCCGTGCTGATCGCCACCAGCAGCGCCAGCAACGGCAGTTGGGCGGTCACGGGCGAGCGTCCGGCCCGCGCAAGGCCCAGGTGCGCGACCGCTCCGGCCAGCCGGGACGCGGACCTGGCCAGCAGCCGCAGCGGCGGCGGCGACAACCGGATGAGCAGCAGCGCGCCGGCCAGCGCCAGCAACGCGGGCGCGCCGGCCACCAGCAGGTCCGAGCCGTCCGAGGCGCCGCGGGCCCGCAACGCGGCCACCGAGCCGGCCACCAGCACCAGCAGCGTCAACTCCGCCACGGTGCGCCGCCGCGACGGCCGGGTGGTCGCCATACCCTCCCGGCGGTCCGCACCGGACGGAGCGCCGCGCCGCGCCGCCACCGCCCGCACCGGCAGCGCCAGCGTCGCCACCGCGCCGACCGCGGCGCCCAGCAGCACGGACGGCAGCCACAGCGTGGCGGGGATCGCCAGCAGGGCGAGCGCGGTGCCCAGCGCGGCGGCCGGCAGCGCGACGACCGCTGTCTCGCCCAGCAGCCGCCCGGCCAGCCCGCGCGCGCTCGCACCCCGCGAGCGCAACAGGGCGAACTCCTCCCGCCTGCGCTCGGCCGCCAGCCCCGCGACCATCAGCAGCACGATGGCCGCCGCGGCCGCCGTGCCCACCCCGGCGGTCATCAGCACCGGATCGGTGGCGGTCACCTCGGTCCGGTAGGAGGTCAGGAGGGTGTCGAGCTGCTGGTCCAGGACGACGGGCTCGCGCGTCACGTTCTGCAGCCGCACCAGGTCGGGACCGGTGCCGAGCGACAACAGCTCGCGCAGGATCGCGGCGGTCCCGTCGGCGTTCAGCGCCGAGGTGTCGACCGGCCAGTGCCAGTACAACTCGGCCCCGGCCGGGAGCGTGAGGATCCGGCCGGCCGAGTCGGGGTCCGCCAGCAGCCCGAACTCCCAGTAGTAGTGCGGCGGGGCGTTGCCCGGCATGGGGAGCGCCAGCCGCTCCGGCGTGACCAGGGCGTCCTCGGAGCGCCAGAAGGGGTCGGACGGGTCGCGCGGTGCCACCACACCGGTGATCCGCACGGTCACCCGCCGGTCGGCGGCGTCCAGGGTGTGCACGGCGGAACCGGCGTGCAGGTGCATCACCCGCGCCGTGCGGTCGGTGACCACCGCCTGCGTGCTCGCGGCGTCCGGCGCGGTGGCGCGCGCCCAGCTCCCCTCGGTCAGCCGGGCCTGCGAGGCGACGCCCTGCTGGGCGAAGAGCTCCGCCCGCGGCGGCAGGTTCGGGTACAGCTCGGGCAGATCGGTGTCGGTGACCGGGTCGGGCAGCGTGTTGCGCACCCCGAAGGCGGTCTGCGCGACGGAGGAGTGCAGCGGCAGCGTCGGCTCCGCGATCCGGGCGAAGTCGCCGCGCACCGTGTCCACCGCGGCCGGCGAGACGAACTCCGGCCCGTGCAGCGGCGCCTGAGAGGGAGTCAGCGTCTCGGTCAGCGACACGCTGCGCAACGGCAGCGCCACCCGCGCGATGCTGTCGCGCAGCGCCGACGTCTCGTAGGCCGACACCGTCCTCGGCATGGCCGCCGCGAGGAACGCGGTGACCAGCACCACGCCGGCCAGTGCCAGGGCCGCGCCGGGTGCGGCGCGCAGCCTGGTGCGTACCCACGGCGCCTCGGCGGACGGGACGCGGCGGTGCTCGGAGCGGGTCCGGCGGGCCATCAGTTCTCCTCCTGCTGCCGCAGGGCCGCCGCCGGGTCGCCGCCGCGCAGCGCGGTGACGGCGATCACCAGCACCGGCAGGGCCAGCACCGCGGCGAGCATCCGCAGCACCGGTCCGGCCGGCAGTTCCACGATCAGCGGCGGCACCGGCGCGGTGGCCTGGTCGGTCAGCACGACGAGCGGGACGACGAGCCGGGTCAGCAGCTCGCCGAGCGCCGCCCCCACCACGATGGCGACCAGCGCCACCACCCCCTGTTCCGCGGCGATCATCCGGGCCAGCCGGGAGCGCGGCGCCCCCAGCGCCCGCAACAGCGCGAACTCGCTGTCCCGTTCGCGTACCGCGCCCAGCGCGCTGACGGCGAAGCCCACCGCGGCCAGCACGGCGGCGGCGATCACCAGCGCGGGCAGCGCCGACTGCGGTCCGGCGCCGAGCGGGTCGGAGCGCAGCGCGGACCGCACGTCGTCGACGGAGACCAGCGAGTCGATCCGGCTGTCGGAGCGCAGCGCCGACTCGATCCGGGGCGCGGCGCCCGGCGCGGTGGCCAGCCACCACTCGGTGGGCTGCAGCGAGAAGGCATTCAGCTGGTCGAGCATCCGGTTGACGCTGCCGAGGTCCACCAGCAGCGCGCCGCCGTCGCTGCCGCTCGCGTCCGCCGTGCCGTCGCCGTCCGGGCCGGCGTCGTCACCCGGCAGGCCGGGTCCCGAGCCCTGGGTGGTCGGCAGCGCACGCACCGCGCCGGTGATCCGCACGGGGAACTGCGTGCCGGACAGCTGGACCTGCACCTGGCCGCCCACCGGGGTCCCGGAGGCCCGCAGGAAGGCGTCGGTCGCCACCGCGGTGACCTGCGGCGCGGGCGGCGAGGCCGCGGTGAGGGTGATCTCACCGGTGGGCGCCTTCATGCCGCCGCCGGGCGCCGGCTGCGACCCGGTGTCGTAGACCACGGACAACGGCACCGCGGCGGTCGAGGTCGCGGCGCCGGCCCGCGGCGAGCGGAAGCCGCGGGCGCCGGCCAGGAAGTCGGTGCTGTCGGCCGCCGAGCGCGCGTGCCAGCGCCGGTCGGCCGGATCACCCGGCTCGGGCACCCGGCGGACCGCGCCGTTCGCGGCCACGGTGCTCAGATCCGTGACGCTCAGCCGCAGCCGCGCGCCGTGCGGCGTGATGTCGTGGTCGCCCTCGATGCCGGTCAGCCGCAGCGGTCCGGCCGGCGATCCGCCGATCCCGGCGGCCCCGGCCAGGTCGGCGACGAGCACGTGGTCGCGCCCGTCGGCGGCCAGGTCGCCGACGTAGAACGCGTAGGCCACGCCGTAGCGGTCCTTGAGCGTGACGTTCACCGACTCGGTCAGCGGGCCGGCGGGTTGACCGGCCCCGAGTTGCTGGAGCCGGACGGTCAGCCGCAGCGCGCTCGCGCCGGACGGGATGACGAAGCCGGCGGTGTCGCGGCGGCCCGGCGCGTCCTGCGCCGCGTAGAGCGGGCGCAGCAGCTTCGGCAGCGGTTGCCGGCCCAGGTCGGGGCGCAGCCGCAACGTGTCGGCCGCGCTCGCCGCGTCGACGGCCAGCACGGTCGCCATCCTGCCCTGCGCCAGCGGCAGGACGGACCGGACGGCGGGCATCACCGAGGTGACGCCGGTGTGCCGGTCGCGCAGCGCTTCAAAGCTGCCGCCCTGGCCGAACGGCGGCAGGGAGCTGCCGGTCACCCGGATGTCGGTGCCGGCGGTGAACGCGGCCTGGTCGTCCTGCGAGCGCTGCCAGCTGGCGTTCTGCCCGATCGCGAACATGCCCATGGCGATGGCGAGCACGATCAGCAGGGCCGGGGCCGTGCCGCGCCGCGGCCTGCGGGACAACTGCCAGCCCGCCAGCGCCGGCACCAGGCCCCGGCCGCGGGCGGCCCGCCGCTCCACCAGGCGCGCGACGAGCGGCAGCAGCCGCAACGCCACCAGGGTCCCGGCGAGTTGGCACAGCGCCGGCGCGGCCACCAGCACCGGGTCGACGCCGAGCCGGCCGGCCGCGTCGGTGGTGAGCGCGCCGCTGCCGGACGCCTCGCGTTCCAACTGCCAGTAGGCGACGCCCGCCACGGCCAGCAGCGCCACGTCGGCGCCGGCCCGCACCGCCGCCGGCAGCGCGTCCATCCGCAGCCGGGCGCTCCGCTCGCCCACGTAGCTGCCGGCCCGCCGCAGGGTCGGCGCGACCACCGCGAGCCCGCAGGCCAGCGCGGTGCCGAGGGCGGCCGGCCACGCCTCGGCCGCGCCGCTCAGGCTCCCGGTGCCCAGCCGGATACCGGTCGCGGCCAGTGCGCCGTGCGTGGCCAGCAGCCTGACCAGCGGTCCGGCGAGCAGCGGCGCGAGCAGCCCGGAGGGCACCGCGATGAGCAGCGCCTCGACGCCGGCGAGCCCGGCCAGTTGGCGGCCGGAGGCGCCGCGGGCCCGCAACACGGCGCTCTCCCCGGCGTGTTCCGCGGCGAGCAGCCCGGCGACCAGCAGCAGCGCCACGGCGGCCAGCACGGCCAGTTGCAGGGCGTCGATCAGCAGCGTCGAGCGGCCGGTCAGCAGGGTCAGCCGCATCTGCCGCAGCAGGCCGGGCAGAGCGCTCGACGCCTGCGCCGCGTTGTCGGGGGAGTGGTTGTCGATCCGGGACACCGCCCGGCTCACCCGGTCGCCGAGCGGGCCGATCCCGGCGGTGGTCAGCGAACCGAAGGCGGCGGTGGTCTGCCAGGAGACCGCGGCCGGGCCGAGGCGTCCGGACCCGAAGGCGCTCGGGTCGGTCAGCAGCGGCCCGTAGGTGGTGAAGCCGACGGTCTCCACGCCCTTGCCGTCCAGCGGGTCGAGCCGCCAGTACGCGGCCGCCGGATCCTTGGGACGAAACGTTCCTGTCACCCGGATCCGCACCCGGGGGCCGCCGAGCCGGTCGGCGAGGGTCAGCAGCGAGCCGGGCCGCACCCCCAGCGCGCGGGCCGAGATCTCCGGCAGCGCGACCGGCACCGTCCCGGTGGACCTGGCGACCGGGCCCGGCAGCCGGCCGGAGACCAGCACGATCCTGGCCGGGTCGAAGGTGGCGAACAGCGTCAGGTCCGGCTGGTCCCCGCCGCTCGGCGCGGCGGCCGGCCCGGTGGCGCGGCGCGCGGCGGCCGGCAGCCCGAAGGGGCCGGACTGGACGCTGGCGCGGACCGTCGTGGGCAGGCCGTCGAAGGCGGCGCGGGAGGTCGCGCGGACGAACCGGTCCACGGCCGGCAGGTCGGCCGCGGTGACGTTCGCGGTCACGTCGACGGTGGCGCTCGCCGCCTGCTGGTGGCCGAGGGTCCGGCGCAGCCCCGCGTCGCCGATCGCGCCGGTGAAGGCGGCCAGCGTGGCCAGCACGCAGGTGGTGAGCAGCACGGTCAGCAGCGCGGCGCCGAACAGCAACCGGTGGGCGCGCACCCGCAGAAACGTGACCGCGAGCATGGTCCACCCCCGTCGTCCGCCCCTGCTCCCTGCCTCTTCCGGACGCTATAGCACAACACTTGTGCGAATCCGCGACTTGACGGGTTCCTGGTCCGGCACACGCGAAGCGGGCCGGAACTCGCGTTCCGGCCCGCCGTGGTGCGTCTTCCCCTTGACGTCAGCCGAGCAGCGCCGCCGCCAGGGTGGCCGCGTTGTACGAACCCCAGCCGGTCACCAGGTCGTAGCCGACGCCGGCCGAGTAGGCGCCGTTCGAACCGCTGGTGATGTCGTGGAAGCCGGTGCCGTTGACGGCGTAGAGCGCCGGGTTGGCGAAGCCCAGGTCGGCCGCGCCGGACGCGGCGGCCTGCTGGTTGTACAGGGCGCCGAACGCGGCCCACTCGGGAGCGGCGGCGCTGGTGCCGCCGACCACGGTCCACTCACCCTGCGAGTAGATCGACAGGCCCGGGGTGGTGTCGGCCAGCGCGGCCACGTCCGGGACCTGGCGCATGCCGTCGCTCGCCGACTTCTCGACCGAGTCCTGGTAGCTGGGGGCCGAGTAGATGGAGGAGACGCCGCCGCCGCCGTCCGTCCACGCGGTCTCCTTGCTCCACTGGTCGCCGGAGGTGACGGTCAGCCGGGTGCCGCCGACGCCGGTCACGTACGGGTCGCTGGTCGGGAAGTCGACCGAGGTGCCGCCGTCGCCCGCGTCGTCCGAACCGTTGTCGCCCGCGGCCGAGTACATGCCCAGGCCCTCGGAGGCGCCCTCCTGCTCGATCTGGTCGACCGCGTCCATGTTCGCCTGGGTGCGCTGGGTCTCCGCCGCGCCCCAGCTGCTGGAACTGGTCTCCATGCCGGCGTCCACTATCGCCTGGTACATGTCGGCCTCGCCGGCGTCGGAGTTCGGCGCCTCGAAGACCTTGACGTTCGCCTTGGGGGCGACCGCGTTCAGCATCTCGATGTCGAGCTCGACCTCGACCTGGCCGTCGCCCAGCGCGCCGGAGCCGCCGTCCACCTTGTCGACCGTGGGGGCCGGCGAGCTCAGGCCGTACTCGCTGTCGTAGGTGGTGATGTTCGACTGCTGGAAGCCGTCGAACTCCACCAGGCCGATGGTCTGGCCGGAGCCGGTGTAGGTGCCGGAGACGTTGTAGCCGCCCTTGATCTGCGCCGGGGTGTAGCCGCCCGCCGGGCCGTTGTGCGGCTTGACGGTGATCGCGGAGTGGGTCAGCACGGTGTGGCTGTTGAGGCCCGAGACGTCGCTGACCATCGAGGCGATCGAGGCGGGCAGCGTCGGCGCCTTGTCGTTGGCGTAGAAGCTGCGGCCGGTCACCTTGTCCTTGTAGGTGGACAGCTGGGTGCCGAACGCCTTCTGCATCTGCGCGCTGGTGCCGGTGGCGTCGATCAGCAGGTTGCCGGAGTGCACCTTGCCGACCTTCAGGCCCTGCGAGCGCAGGTAGTCGGTGACCTGCTTGACCTCGGCGTTGCTGCGGCCGAACCGGCTCTGGAACTGGGCCTTCGTCAGGTAGTGGCCGTAGTCGGCGGAGCGCGGGTTGCTGACCTTGGCCACGAAGCTGGCCAGCGAGGCGTCGTTTCTGGGGGTCAGGCTCACCGCGATCGCCATGTGGTGATCGGCCGCGAGGGCGCCGGTGCGCGCCGCCTGCGTGCCGAGACCCGAGACCACGTCGCCCTTGACCGAGGCCGTCGCGTGGGCGGCGGGAGCGGCGGCGTACGCGGCGGGCACAGCGGCGACCAGCAGAGCCGGGGTGGCGACCAGAGCCAGCAGTTTCAGACGTGACGTCACGACAGTCTCCATGTGGGGGAGGCGGGGGGAAGACGCTCTCTCCGCTGGGGGGCGGAGAGCGGAACGCCCCCCACGCTAGGAAGACGTGACGCACGGCATAAGCGGGGGAACCCTTGCCTTGCGTGTTAATGGTGTGTGGCACGGCCGGCCGGCGGCGCGCGGCGTCCGGCGGTCAGGCGGACAGCGCCGCCCCGGACGCGCCGGCGATCGCCAGGGCCAGCGCGGTACGCGACCGCACGCCGAACTTGCGGTAGATCCGCGACAGGGTGCCCTCCACCGTCTTGACGCTGATGAACAGCTTCGCCGCCACCTCGCGGTTGGTGGCGCCGCCGCCGACGAGTTCGGCGATCCGCGCCTCGGTCGGCGTCAACAGCGGCCCCGCGCCGTGGGTGTTGGCGTCTACGCGCGTCAACTCCTCGCGAGCGCGGTCCGCGAGCGGAACCGCTCCGGCCCGTTCCGCGATCTGCAGCGCCTCGGCCAGCGCCGCCCGCGCGCCGGTGCGGTGCCGGGCCCGGCGCTCCACCGCCCCGAGCGCGATCAGGGTGCGGACCAGGTCCACCGGCAGGTCCAGCGCCCGCAGCCGGTCCGCCGAGGACAAAAGCAGCGCCGCGCCCTCCTTCGCCCGGCCCACCGCCGCCTCGCGCAGTCCCTCGGCCCGCTCCAGGCAGGCGAGCACGCTGGCCGGCACCTGGTCGTGGGCCCGCTCGTACGCCTGCCGCACCACGCCGGCCGCCGCGTCGGTCTCGCCGAGCATCACCAGCGCCTCGGCCAGGTCCCCGTACCAGTGCAGCAGCGGCGGGTCGGCGGCGGACATCGCCTCGCCGATCTCCTTCACCCGCCGCAGCACCTCCACCGCGTCCGCCGCGCCGGCCGGATCGCCGGCCAGCAGCGCGCCCTGGCCCAGCACGGCCAGCGCCCGCAGCAGGAACAACTGGTCGCCGTCCGCCTCCGAGGCGCGCACCGCCCGCTCGGCCAGCAGCCGCGCCTCCTGCCGGGTGCCGCCGAAGGTCGCGGCCAGCGCGGCGGCGTAGAGCGCGGGCGCGGACCGCACGCCGGACTCGGCGACGGTCAGGGTGAGCCGGGCGGCGGTGCCGCACGCCTGGGCGCAGTCGCCGGCCCGCACCTGGATCCGGGTGAGGGCCACCAGCGTGGCGACCACCTCCTCGACGCCGGCGAACTCCTCGATGGCGCCCAGCAGCCGGCTGACGTGCTCGCGGGCCTCCACCACCCGGTCGGAGTCCATCGCCAGCAGCGAGCGCATCCGCAGCAGCGTCCAGCTCTCCGGGCCGCTCCGCGCCTCGCCGACCAGGGCCAGCGCCTGCTCCAGCGCGGTCTCGGCGCCGGCGGTCTGCCCGGTGAGCGAACGCGCCCGGGCCAGCACCGTCAGCGCGCTGATGCGCACCCGCGTGTCGCCGGCCAGCGTCGCCCGCCGCGCCGCGCGCCGGGCGTGCCGGGCCGCGGACTCCAACTCCCCGCACAGCAGCCCGCGCACCGCCGCCCACTGGTGGAGCCCGGCCTCCAACTCCGGGTCCCCCTCGGCGTCCCGCAGCCCGTCGGCGATCAACGCCCCGGCGCCGTCCAGCGCCTGGCCCGCGGTGCGCAGCAGCACCAGCCGGGCCCGCACCCGCTGCCGCGCCGAACCCGAGGAGTCCAGTACGCAGCGCGCGATCCGGCCCGCCTCCTCGCCGTACCCGGCGTCGAGCGCGTGCTCCGCCGCCGTCAGCCAGCGGTCCGCCCGGTCGGCGCCGCGGTCCGCCGGGGTGCGCCGGGCCGCCAGCGCGGACAGCCGTGCGGCGGCGTCCGGCGTACCGCGCTCCCGGGCCGCCGCCGCGGCCGACGACAGGCTCGCCGCGGTCGCCTCGTCCTCGTGCGGGTTGGCCAGCGCCAGGTGCCGGGCCCGCTCGACCGGTTCGCAGACCACGCCGGCCAGCAGCGCGTGCGCCTCGCGCCGGGCGTGCCAGGGCGCGTCGGCGTAGACGGCGGCGGCCACCAGCGGATGGCTGAAGCGGATCCGGCCGGCGGCGTCGGCCGCGGCCACCGCGAACCGCTCCGCCTCGGCGAGGTCGGCCGCCGGGTCCGCGATCCCGGCGGCCCGCAGCAGGGTCAGCCCGCAGCGGCCCGCGGTCGCGCAGACCAGCAGGGTGTGCCGGACCGGATCGGGCAGCGCGCGGAACCGGCCGAGCACCCGGGCCCGCAGCCGCGGCGGCACCACCAGCCAGGCCGCGTCGTCCGGGAAGTCCTCCGGCGGCGGACCGCCGCGCTGCGCCGCGCGGCCCAACTCCGTGGCGTAGAAGGGGTTCCCGGCCGCCGCCTGCTGGATCGCCCGCACGGCGGGGGCCGCCGGGGCGGAACCGGTGCCGGCGCGCAGCAGGCGGGCCACGTCGTCCGCGGTGAGCGGCGGCACGGTGATCTCGGCGGTCGCCGGCGGGCAGCAGCCCAGCCGCTCCGGCTGCCCGCCGTCGGCGACCCGCTCGGCCGCGACGAAGCCGACGTCGAGCCCGGCGGCCGGGTCCAGGCGGCGCAGCGCGAACGCCAGCACGGCGGCGGTCGGCTCGTCCAGCCACTGCAGGTCGTCGACGACCAGCAGCAGCGGACCGCGTTCGGCCAGCCGGCGCAGCACGTCGAGCACCGCCATCCGCACCGCGAGCCGGTGGGCGGCGTCGGCCGGCTCCGGACCGCGCAGCAGCGCCGCCCGCAACGCCGCGCGCGGTGCGCCGGGCAGCGCGTCCAGCACGTCCTGCGGCACCGGGGCGAACAGGTCGATCAGGCCGACGTACGGCAGCCGCGAGTCCTCGGCGGCCGGGGAGCAGCGCAGGGTCGTGCCGCCGGGCCGGGTGGCGGACGCCTCGGCGGCGACCGCGGCGAGCAGCGTCGATCTTCCGATGCCGGGCGGACCGCTGAACAGCACGCCCTCGCCGGCGGCCAGGCAGGCGCGGGCCGCGTCCTGCAGCGCCCGGCGGCCGATCAGGGCCACCGGCTCGGTCGCCGGAGCGGTGGCGGAGGGGGCTGGTCCTGGCACGAGCGCGGCCCCACCCTTCACCGGGAACGGAGACAACGCCGGGCACGTGTGCCACCTCGGCCACACCCGGCAGTGCTCATGACAACCGTCGGGACGGCCGCTGTCAATATCCCCTCGTCATCCCCACGTCGCCTGCACGCCCGTGACCGGCGTCAGCGAGGGCGTCGCGGCACGCCGCCGTCCGCGGGGCGCCGCCTGCGGCCGCCCGGGCGCGGCGGCCTGTCGTCGGCCGGCGGGTAGGGCGGGATGTCGCGGCCGGGCTGGAAGTGCGGACCCTGCCGCATATGGTGGACGACCACCGACATGTCGACCAGCGCCACCAGCACGATCGCGGCGAAGAAGCCGGCCCAGCCGGGATGGTCGGTCTCCGCGAAGCCGGTCGCACCGCCGATCGCCCACACCAGTCCGAAGACAATGAGGCCCAGCCGCAGTCGCAGCGCGCTGCGGGCGTGGACCGGTTCGTCTCCGGTACGCATGGGAACACGCCTCCACGACCACGGTACTCCCGCCCACCCCCGGCGCACTCCTACCGCGGACGCAGAGCGCATCCCTACTGCGGACGCAGAGCGCACCCTACCGCGGACGCAGAGCGTCCTCCAGGATCGTCGCCCACTGCGCGACCACCGCCGCGCGGCGGACCGAGTCGTCGCGCAGCAGGGTGGCGAGCCCCAGGCCGCGGGCCATGTCCAAGGTGGCCTGGACCGTCTCGCGCACCCCCGGCACGCTCTCGTCCGCGCCCAGGAACTCCACCGCGAGCCGGTGCGACTCGCGGCCGATGCGGCTCTCCAGGCCGGCGACCCGCGGCCGCAGCCGGTCCTCCTCGGCCAGCTCCGCCGCCGCCACCCACAGGTGCAGCGCGGCCCGGAACAGCGGTCCGGTGAAGGCGCCGACCAGCATCTCCACCACGGCGTGGGTGCGGCGCGGACCGGGTTCCGGCAGGGCGCGGGCCCGCTCGCGGATGGCCACGTGCCACTCGTGCGCCATGTGGTCGACCGCGGCGGTGAACAGGTCCTCGCGGGTCGGGAAGTGGTGCTGGGCCGCGCCGCGCGAGACCCCGGCGTGCTCGGCGACCACGGTGACCGTGCTGCCCGTCCAGCCGCGTTCCGCCAGGCACGCCACCGCCGCCTCCAGCAGGCGCAGCCGGGTGGCCCGGCTGCGGTCCTGCTTGGGCGAGCGGTCCGCCGGGGGCTGGGTCACCGCTTCCACGACGGGTCCCGGCGTTCGCGGAACGCGGCGATGCCCTCGGCCGCGTCCGCCGAGGCGAACAGCCGCGCCGACAACCCGGCCATCGGCTCGCGCCCGGCGTCCAGCGCGGCCAGCGTCCCGGCCGCGGTGAGCCGCTTGGACTCCGCGAGCCCCTGCGGCGAGGCGGACCGCAGCCCGTCGAGCACCGCGTCCAACTCGCCCTCGCCGGCCCCGACCAGGCCCACCCGGGCGGCCTCGGCGGCGTCGAGGACCTCACCGGTGAGGAAGTAGCGGGCGGCGGCCTCCGGGCGCAGCCGGGGCAGCACCGTCAAGGAGATGACCGCCGGGGCGAGCCCGAGCCGTGACTCGGTGAAGGCGAACGTCGCCTCCGGGCCGGCCACCGCGATGTCGCAGGCGGCCAGCAGCCCGAGCCCGCCGGCCCGCACGTGGCCCCTGGCCAGCGCCACCACCGGCTTGTCCGAGGCGACCACCGCGCGCAGCAGGTCCACCAGCGCGGCCGGCCCGGTCGGCACCCGCTCCTTGAGGTCGGCGCCCGCGCAGAAGGTGGTGCCGGTGTGGGTGAGCAGCACCGCCCGCACGTCCGGGTCCGCGCCGGCCGCCGCGAGCCCCTCGCGCAGTTCGGCGACCAGCCGGGTGGACAGCGCGTTGCGGTTGTGCGGCGAGTCGAGCGTCAGGCGGGCGATGCCCCGGTCGTCCTCCCGGCGGACCAGCGGTTCCTGTGACACGGGCGTACTCACCTCTCGGTACGGGGGCGCGCGTCGGGCGGTGCGGTGCGCGGCCGGGCTCAGTAGGACTTGGGCAGGCCGAGCGTGTAGTGCGAGATGAAGTTGAGGATCATCTCCCGGCTGACCGGCGCGATCCGGCCGACCCGGGACGCGGTCAGCAGCGAGGCGAGGCCGTACTCGGTGGTCAGCCCGTTGCCGCCGAGGGTGTGCACCGCGGTGTCCACCGCCCGCGCGCCGGCCTCCGCGGCGGCGTACTTGGCCATGTTGGCCGCCTCGCCGGCCGCCATGTCGTCCCCGGCGTCGTAGAGGAAGGCCGCCTTGCGGGTCATCAGCCCGGCCAGCTCCAACTCCACCCGGGCCTGCGCGAGCGGGTGGGCTATCGCCTGGTGCGAGCCGATCGGCTCCTTCCACACCTGCCGGGTCCTGGCGTACTCCACGGCCGTCTCCAGCGCGTAGCGGCCCATGCCGAGGGAGAACGCGGCCGTCATGACGCGCTCCGGGTTCAGCCCGGCGAACAACTGCAGCAGTCCGGCGTCCTCGTCGCCGACCAGCGCGTCGGCCGGCAGCCGCACGTCGTCCAGGAAGAGCTGGAACTGCTTCTCCGGCGCGGCCAGTTCCATGGAGATCGGCCGGAACTCGAAGCCGGGCGTCTCGCGCTCCACGATGAACAGGCAGGGTTTGAGCCGCCCGGTGCGCGCGTCCTCGGTGCGGCCGACCACCAGCGTCGCGTCGGCGATGTCCACCCCCGAGATGAAGACCTTGCGCCCGGACAGCAGCCAGCCGTCGCCGTCCCGGCGCGCGGTGGTGGAGATCCGGTGCGAGTTGGAGCCGGCGTCCGGCTCGGTGATGCCGAACGCCATCTTCCGCGAGCCGTCCGCCAGTCCGGGCAGCCAGCGCCGCTTCTGCGCCGCGGTGCCGAACCGGGAGATCACCGTGCCGCAGATCGCCGGGGAGACCACCATCAGCAGCAGCGGGCAGCCGGTGGCGCCCAACTCCTCCAGCACGATGGCCAGTTCGTACAGGCCGCCGCCACCGCCGCCGTACTCCTCGGGCAGGTTGACGCCCAGGTAGCCCAGCTCGCCGGCCTCCTGCCACAGCTCGTCGGTCTGCCGGCCCTCGCGGACGGCCGCGGTGAAGTAGTCGCGGCCGTACCGCTTGCCGAGCGCCGCGACGGCCGAGCGCAGCGCGCGGCGCTCCTCGCTCTCCAGCAACGCGTTGTCGAAGGTGCCGCTCATCGATGAAGCCTTCCTTCTCCGTTACGCAGGTCAGGACCCCTGCGGGTCCTGCGGGGTCGGTGACACGACGGCCAGCACGGTGCCGACCTCCACCTGGCGGCCGGGCTCCGCCGGCAGCGCGGTCAGCGTCCCGGCGGCCGGCGCGGTGATCCGGTGTTCCATCTTCATCGCCTCCAGCCACAGCAGCGGCGTGCCGGCCGCCACCCGGTCGCCGACCGCCACGTCGGCGATCCGCACCACCGTGCCGGGCATCGGGGCGAGCAGCGAACCGGGCTCCGCGCGCTCCTCGGCGGCCGGGAACCGCGGCAGCGCGGTCAGCGCCACCGCACCCGCCGGGCCGTCGACGTAGACCGCGTCGCCGTACGCCGCGACCGTGAACCGCCGCCGCACGCCGGCCACTTCGAGCACCACCTCGTCCGGCGCCGCCGCCACCAGCCGCACGTCCGGGTGGCCCTCAGCGTGCAGTCCGCGGCGGTCGAGCCGGTAGCGGGCCTGTGTCTCGGCGCCGCCCGGCTCGACCCGGTACCGCTTGACCTGCGGCTGCGAGGGCACGTTGCGCCAGCCGCCGAACGGGTGCCGGCCGGACCGGTCGGCGAGGGCGGCGGCCAGCGCGGCGAGCCCGGCACGCTCCTCGGCGCCGGCCGGATCGCGGACCAGCTCGTCCAGCGAGCGTTCCAGGAAGGCGGTGGACACCCCGCCGCGCAGCACGTCCGGATGGCGCAGCAGCCGCACCAGCAGGTCGCGGTTGGTCACCGGGCCGTGCAGCACCGCGCGTTCCAGCGCGTGCGCCAGCAGCCGCAGCGCCTCCTCTCGGGTGTCGGCGTGCGCGGCGACCTTGGCGAGCATCGCGTCGTAGTGCACGCCGACCGCCAGCCCGTCGCGCACCCCGGAGTCCACCCGCAGCCCGGGAGCCGGCGGCACCTCGAAGCGGTGCAGCACGCCGGTGGCCGGCTGCCAGCCGCGCGCCGGGTCCTCCGCGTACAGCCGGGCCTCCACCGCGTGGCCGCGCGGCGCTGGCGGCTCGTCGGGCAGCCGGTGCCCCTCGGCGATCCGGATCTGCCAGCGCACCAGGTCGAGCCCGGTGACCAGCTCGGTGACCGGATGCTCCACCTGCAGGCGGGTGTTCATCTCCAGGAAGTACGGCTCGCCGGCCGGGGAGACCAGGAACTCCACGGTGCCGGCGCCCCGGTAGCCGATCGCGCGGGCCGCGTCGCCGGCCGCCGAGAGCAGCCGCTCACGGGTGGCGCCGGCCAGGGCGGGCGCCGGCGTCTCCTCGACCACCTTCTGGTGCCGGCGCTGCAGCGAGCAGTCGCGCTCGCCGAGCGTCCACACCGTGCCGTGCGCGTCCGCCAGCACCTGCACCTCGATGTGCCGGCCGTCCTCGAGGTACGGCTCCACGAAGACCTCGCCGTCGCCGAAGGCCGCCGCCGCCTCCGCCCGGGCCGCCGCCAACTCCGCTTCCAGGTCGGCCAGTTCGCGCACCACGCGCATGCCCCGGCCGCCGCCGCCCGCCGCCGCCTTGACCAGCAGCGGCGGTTGGCACCCGGCCGCGTCCAGCACCGGCACCCCGGCCTTCGCCATCAGGGCCTTGGCGCGCGTCTTGGACCCCATCGACTCGATCGCCGCGGGATCCGGGCCGATCCACACCAGCCCCGCGCCGAGCACCGCGGCGGCGAACTCCGCGTTCTCCGACAGGAACCCGTACCCCGGGTGCACCGCGTCCGCGCCCGCCGCCAGCGCCGCCGCCACGATCGCGTCGCCGCGCAGGTAGGTCTCGGCCGGCGCGTCGCCCGGCAGCCGCACCGCGGCGTCGGCCTCCCGCACGTGCGGCGAGCCGGCGTCCGCGTCGGAGTGCACCGCGACGGTGGCGATGCCCATCTCCCGGCAGGTGCGCAGCACCCGGCGGGCTATCTCGCCGCGATTGGCCACCAGCACGCTGCGGATCACCGGGCGCACCCCACTCTCACATCCGGAAGACACCGAAACCGCCCCGTACGCCCTCGACCGGCGCGCTGTGCACCGCCGACAGGCAGATCCCCAGCACGGTGCGGGTGTCGCGCGGGTCGATCACCCCGTCGTCGTACAGCCGCCCCGACAGGAACATCGGCAGCGACTCCGCCTCGATCTGCTGCTCCACCATGGCCCGCAGGCCGGCGTCCGCGTCCTCGTCGTACGGCTTGCCGCGCGCCGCGGCCGACTGCCGGGCCACGATCGACAGCACGCCGGCCAGCTGCGCCGGGCCCATCACCGCCGACTTGGCGCTCGGCCAGGCGAACAGGAAGCGCGGATCGTAGGCCCGGCCGCACATCCCGTAGTGGCCGGCGCCGTAACTCGCCCCGATCAGCAGGGAGATGTGCGGCACCCGGGAGTTGGAGACCGCGTTGATCATCATCGCGCCGTGCTTGATGATGCCGCCCTGCTCGTACTCCCTGCCGACCATGTAGCCGGTGGTGTTGTGCAGGAACAGCAGCGGGATGTCGCGCTGGTTGGCCAACTGGATGAACTGCGCCGCCTTCTGCGACTCGGCGCTGAACAACACCCCCTGGGCGTTGGCCAGTACGCCCACCGGATAGCCGTGCACCTCGGCCCAGCCGGTCACCAGGCTCGGCCCGTACAGCGGCTTGAACTCGTCGAACTCCGAGCCGTCCACCACCCGCGCCAGCACCTCGCGCGGGTCGAACGGGGTGCGCAGGTCGCCCGGCACGATGCCGAGCAGCTCCTCCTCGTCGTGCAGCGGCGCGGCGGGCGCCGGGCGCGGCGCGGGGCCCTGCTTGCGCCAGCCGAGCCGGGCGACCACCCGGCGCGCGGTGCGCAGCGCGTCCGGCTCGTCGCGGGCGAAGTAGTCGGCCAGCCCGGAGACCCGGGCGTGCATCCCGGCGCCGCCGAGCGACTCGTCGTCGCTCTCCTCGCCGGTGGCCATCTTCACCAGCGGCGGACCGCCCAGGAAGACCTTGGAGCGCTCCTTGACCATGATCACGTGGTCCGACATGCCCGGCACGTACGCGCCGCCCGCGGTGGAGTTGCCGAACACCACGGCCACCGTGGGTATCCCGGCCGCCGACAGCCTCGTCAGGTCCCGGAAGAGCGCGCCCCCGGGGATGAAGATCTCCTTCTGGCTCGGCAGGTCGGCGCCGCCGGACTCCACCAGGCTGATCAGCGGCAGCCGGTTGGCGAACGCGATCTCGTTGGCCCGCAGCGCCTTCTTCAGCGTCCACGGGTTGCTCGCGCCGCCGCGCACCGTCGGGTCGTTGGCGGTGATCACGCACTCGGTGCCCTCGACCACCCCGATCCCGGTCACCAGCGAGGCGCCCACCGGGTAGTCGCTGCCCCAGGCGGCCAGCGGCGACAGCTCCAGGAACGGCGAGTCCGGGTCGACCAGCAGCTCGATCCGCTCGCGGGCCAGCAGCTTGCCGCGCGAGCGGTGCCGCTCGACGTACTTCGGCCCGCCGCCCGCGGTGGCCCTCGCGTGCTCCTCGGCCAGTTCGGCGAGCCTGGCCAGCATGGTGTCGCGGTTGGCCGCCCGCTCGTCGGCGATCACGCGGCGCCCGCCGGCCGGCGGCCCGCTCCGGGCGGTCCGGCGAACGCCTGCGCCACGTCCAGCCAGCGGTCCGCGTCCTCGCCCTCGGCCCGTACCGCCAGGTCGTCGCGGTGCCGGCGCTGGGTCACCAGCAGGCAGAAGTCCCAGGCCGGCCCGGTCACCCGCTGGACGGCCTCCGGCGGCCCGAACGTCCACGACTGACCGCCAGGAGCGGTCAGTTCGATCCGGAACTCCTCGGCCGGCGCCGGCAGGCCGTGGGTGGCGAACGCGAAGTCGCGGGCCCGGATTCCGATGCGGACCACGTGGTGGAGCCGCCCGGTCGGCCGCCGCGGCACGCCCAGGGTGTCGGCGACGTCCTGGCCGTGCGCCCAGGTCTCCATCAGCCGCCCGGTCGCCATCGACGCCGCGCTCATCGGCGGCCCGAACCAGCCGTAGCGCGCGCCCTCCGCACCGCCGGCCAGCGCCTCCCGCAGCGCCTCGCGGCCGTCCCGCCAGCGGCCCAGCAGCTCCTTGGGCGGCAGCGCGGCGCCCTCGTCCGCGCCGGCGTCGACGTAGGTGTCCACGGCGGCGAACGCCCGGCTCACCTCGGCCGCGAAGGCGTCCGGGTCGGTCACCGCCAGCAGCGCCTGCCGGTCGGTCCAGGCCAGGTGCGCGATCTGGTGGGCGATCGTCCAGCGCGGCGCCGGGGTCGGCAGCCGCCACCGGTCGTCGGCCAACTCCGCGACCATGCCGTCGAGTTCCTCGCTCTCGGCCCGCAGGTCGTCCAGCACCGTCTGTGCGGCGTGCGATGGCGGCACGGCAGCCCCTCGGTCGGCGTTCGGTCGGCAACTCCGGTCTCTGCACGGCAGGTTCGCACCGCCCGGCAGAACAATCAAGCGTGCTTGCATGATTTTCCGCCCGGACTCCTCCGCGGCTCTTTCGCGCTTCCTCCGTGCTTCCTCCGCCGTCGGTTCCGCCGGTCGCGGCGCCGGACGGCCGTCCGGAACCGGCCGGGCTCCGCGGCCGGATAGGATCTGCCCCTTATGAGTGCCACTCTCGTCGCCAAGGACCTCCTCGCCGGCCACGGCGACCGCGTGCTGTTCTCCGGGCTCGGACTCGTCGTCGCCCCCGGTGACGTGATCGGCCTGATCGGGGCGAACGGCGCCGGGAAGTCCACCCTGCTGCGGATGCTCGCCGGACTGGACCGCCCCGAGGAGGGCGAGCTGCGGCTCAGCCCGCCCACCGCGGTCGTCGGCCACCTCCCCCAGGAGCCGGAGCGCCGCGCCGGCGAGAGCGTCCGGGAGTTCCTGGCCCGCCGCACCGGGGTCGCCGCCGCGCAGACCGCGCTGGACGACGCCACCCAGGCGCTGGTGGACGCCGCGCCCGGCGCCGACGACGCGTACGCCACCGCCCTGGAGCGCTGGCTCGCGCTCGGCGCCGCGGACCTCGACGAGCGGGCCGAGGCGGTCGCCGCCGACCTCGGCCTCGACGTCGGGCTCGACCAGCCGACCACCTCGCTCTCCGGCGGCCAGGCCGCCCGCGCCGGCCTGGCGTCGCTGCTGCTCAGCCGCTACGACGTCTTCCTGCTGGACGAGCCCACCAACGACCTCGACCTCGACGGCCTGGAGCGGCTGGAGGCGTTCGTCACCGGACTGCGGGCCGGCACCGTCGTCGTCAGCCACGACCGGGAGTTCCTGACCCGCACGGTCAACCGGGTCGTCGAACTCGACCTCGCCCAGCAGCAGGTCAACACCTTCGGCGGCGGCTACGCGTCCTACCTGGAGGAGCGCGAGGTGGCCCGCCGGCACGCCCGGCAGGAGTACGAGGAGTACGCCGACACCAAGGCGGCCCTGCAACTGCGGGCCCGCACCCAGCGCGCCTGGATGGACAAGGGCGTCAAGAACGCCCGCCGCAAGAGCACCGACCACGACAAGATCGGCCGCAACGCCCGGGTGGAGGCCACCGAGAAGCAGGCCGCCAAGGCCCGGCAGACCGAGCGGCTGATCGAACGCCTCGACACCGTCGAGGAGCCGCGCAAGGAGTGGGAACTGCGGATGGAGATCGCCGCCGCTCCCCGCTCCGGCGCGGTCGTCGCCACCCTGCGCGGCGCCGAAGTGGCCCGCGGATCCTTCCGGTTGGGCCCGGTGGACCTGGACATCGACTGGGCCGACCGGGTCGCGATCACCGGCGCCAACGGCTCGGGCAAGTCCACCCTGCTCGGCGCGCTGCTCGGCCGGCTCCCGCTCATCGCGGGCGGCGCCTCGCTCGGCCCCGGCGTGGTGGTCGGCGAGGTGGACCAGGCCCGGCGGCTCTTCCACGGCTCGCAGGCGCTGCTGGAGGCGTTCGCCGCCCTGGTGCCCGACCTCGCCCCGGCCGACGTGCGCACCCTGCTGGCCAAGTTCGGGCTCAAGGCGGCCCACGTGCTGCGCTCCGCCGCGACCCTCTCGCCCGGCGAACGCACCCGGGCCGCGCTCGCGCTGCTGCAGGCCAGGGGCGTCAACCTGCTCGTGCTCGACGAGCCGACCAACCACCTCGACCTGCCCGCCATCGAGCAGTTGGAGTCGGCGCTCGCCGGCTACCGCGGCACTCTGCTGCTGGTCACCCACGACCGCCGGATGCTGGACGCCGTGCACACCACCCGCCGGCTGTCGGTCGCCGACGGCCGGGTGGCCGAGATCTGAGCCTCCCGGCGGGGGTCGCGACCGGGCGCCGGCCGCGATCCGGCATGATCGGTGCCCGGGCAACGTGGGGGGACCGATGCAAGCGCTCCAGGCGATAGAACTGATACCCGTGGCGGCCGCCGCCGGCTGGATCGACGCGGTGGTCGGCGGGGGCGGCCTGCTCCAGCTGCCGGCGATGCTGGTCGCCTTCCCCGCCCTGCCGACCGCCACCGTGCTCGGCACCAACAAGGCGATAGCCATCACCGGCACCAGCTCGGCCACCGCCACCTACCTGCGCCGCACCACCGTCGACTGGCGGTTCCTCGGGCTGGCCGCCGCGGTCGCGCTGCCCGCCTCGGCCTGCGGCGCCCTGGTGGCGAGCGCGCTGCCCGCCTCGGTCTTCCGCCCGGTGATCATGGTCGCCCTGCTGCTCGTGGGCCTGTTCGTCACCCTGCGCCCGGACTTCGGCAGGACGCACACCCCGGTGGACCTCGGCCGCCGCAAGGCCGCGATCGCCGCGGTGCTCAGCGGCGGCGGGATCGGCTTCTACGACGGGGTGATCGGCTCGGGCACCGGCACCTTCCTGATCATCATCTTCCTGCTGGTCCTGGGCACCGACTTCCTGCACGGCTCGGCGATGGCCAAGGTGGTCAACGTCGCCACCAACCTCGGCGCGCTCATCGTCTTCGTCATCGAGGGACACGTGGTGTGGCTGCTGGCCGGCTGCATGGCGGTCGGCAACGTCACCGGGGGCATGCTGGGCGCCCGGATGGCGGTCAAACGCGGCACCTCCTTCATCCGCTACGCCCTGCTGCTCGTCGTCGTGGCGCTGGTGGTGAAGCTCGGCTTCGCGCAGTGGGGCTGATCCGCCGAGCCGGTCGCCGTCGCCCGCGAGGACCGCTATTGTCGGCACTGCGGAAACGGGTGACTACGTCCTGTGCGCATCAGACCGCGCGGGGTGGGTGACGTTCGAATCCGGTGGCCGGTGGAACCCATCGCCACCGCCGAACCGTTGACCGATCGGCGCCACTGCGCGCGGTGCGGAACCCGTCGGCCGGAGATCCCGTGGACCCCGGCCCGCCACCAGCGGTCCGCCGACAGTCGTACAACAGCGCCGGGGCGGCGCCCCCGGCCGGTCGCGAGAAGGCGCGAGAGGGCCTGAGAAGGGGTGACGCCGTGGTCGTGTTCCTGCTCGGACTCGGCGCCGCCTGCTGCCTGGGCTTCGGCTTCGTGCTCCAGCAGCGCTCCGCCCAGCGCGCTCCGCTCTCCGACTTCCTCTCCTTCCGGCTCCTGCTCGACCTGCTGCGGATGCCCGAATGGGTGCTCGGCATCGCCGCCATGGTCGGCGGCCAGGTGCTCGGCGCGCTCGCGCTGGCGCACGGCGAGGTCTCGCTGGTCGAACCGCTGACCGCCACCAACCTGCTGTTCGCCATGGCCCTGTCGCGCTGGCTCAGCAACCAGCCGCTCGGCCGCAGCGGCTGGGGCGGCGTCGCGCTGCTCGCGCTCGGCGTGACCTCCTTCATCGTGGCCGGCCGCCCGTCCAGCGACGGCCAGCCCGCCGGGCCGCTGCGGCACTGGCTGCTGTTCGGCACGGTGGTCGCCGTGGCGATACTCCTGACCAGCCTGGCCAAACGCCTGCGCCCGACCCTGGAGGCCACCGTGCTGGCGCTGGCGGCCGGCCTGCTCTACGGGCTCCAGGACGCCCTGACCCGGATATGCGGCATGTTCGTGCACGCGCAGGGTGTCACCGAGCTGTTCGTGCACTGGCAGCCCTACGTCATCGTGGCCATCGGGCTGACCGGGCTGCTGCTGGTGCAGAGCGCCTTCGAGACCGCCCCGCTGCGCTCCTCGCTGCCCGCCCTCACCGCCGCCCAGCCGCTGGCCGGCATCGCCTGCGGCGTCGGCTTCCTCGGCGACCGGCTGCGCGTCACCCCCGGAGCGCTGGCCTGGCAGGCCGCCGGGCTGGTCGCCATCGTGGTCGGCATCGTGCTGCTCGGCCGGCACCCCGCCATGCCGGAGGGCCCGTGCGCCCAGCGCGACCCGAAGCCGGTACTGGCGCAGCGCGGCCACCTGCTCAAGCGCTGACCCGGGCGCCGCCGGGCGGCCTCAGCCGCGGCCCATGTGCTTGAGCGGGATCGCGTCGCCGGCCAGCAGGGCCTGGGTGAGCGGGCCGACCAGCTCGGCGAGCCGCTCGGTGCGCTCGGCGCCCAGGTGCTCGTAGGGCGCGAAGCCCAGCCGGTCGGTGTCCTCCTCGATGCCGCGGCGCACCTCGGCGCCCTGCTCGGTCAGGTCGCCGCCCGCGTCGATCAGGCCGCGCTCCCGCAGCCGCTCCTCCGCGGCCGACCACTCCTGCGCGGACCAGCCGCGGGTCGCCTGGAAGAAGTACGGGGTGAAGCCCTTGCCGGTCGCGGTGTGGGTGACCAGCGCCTCCAGGCCGTCGAGCCCGGCTTCGCCCAGCGCGATCAGGTGGCCGTCGCCGCGGTGCTCGCGCAGCAGGGTCACCGCGTGCCACAGCGCGAGGTGCGGCGCGTCGGGCACCGGCAGGTCGGCGTTGCCGGCGTACAGCGGCCGGCCCGGGCGGCCGCACGCCTCGGTGGCCCGCAGCGCCAGCTCGGCCGCCTCGCGGGTCCGGTCGGCGCCGGCCACCTCGTCGCCGAGCAGGCGGCGCAGGTAGGCGTCGGTGATGGACAGCCGGGTCTCCAGCACGGTCTGCGGCGCGGCGAGCTGCCAGGCCCGCGGGATGTGCCGGGCGACCAGGGCCGGGTTGAAGTTGTAGAAGGTGGCCGCCACCGGGCCGGCCCCGACCGCGCCCATCGGCGCCGCCCGCCCGGCGAAGTAGGCCATGGCACCGCCTTCGAGGCCGATGGCGGTGAGCCGCTCGTCGTGCTCCGGCGCGAAGTAGAAGGCCGAGTGCAGCGGGTTGAGCACGTGGTAGCAGCGTCGCGAGGCGCGGGGGGTGAGGGTCGTCATGCCGCCACGTTACCCGCTGGTAGCCGCGGGGCGGTGATCCCGTGCGGTCAGACCGTCCAGGTGAAGCGCGGCTCGCGGCGCTCCAGGAACGCGGCGAGCCCCTCCGCCGCCTCCGTGCCGCCGCGGGCCTGCCGGTCCCAGTGCGCGAGCCGGTCGGCCGGCACGTCCGCGTGCGAGGGCACGCCCACGAACTCCTTGGCCGCCGCCTGCGTCAGCTGCGACCGGGAGGCGAGGACGGCGGCGAATCCGGCCACCCTGGCGTCCAGTTCGCCGTCCGGCAGCAACTCGTCCACCAGGCCGGTGCGCAGCGCGCGCTCCGCGTCGACCAACTCGGCCGACAGCAGCAGGAACTTGGCGGTCGCCGGGCCCACCAGCGCGGCCAGCCGCCGGGTGGAGGAGGCCGGATAGACGATGCCGAGCCGGGCCGGCGTCACGCCGAAGGTGGCGCCCTGCGCGGCGAACCGCAGGTCGCAGGCGACCGCGAGCTGGCAGCCGCCGCCCACGCAGTGCCCGCGCACCAACGCGATCGTGGGCTTCGGGAACGCGGCCAGCGCCTCCTCGGCGGCCACCGCGGTGACCCCGGGCTCCGGCTGGTCGCGCAGCCCGGAGATGTCCGCGCCGGCGCAGAATGTGCGCCCCGCGCCGGTCAGCACCACCACCCGCACCGCCGGGTCGGCGGCGAGCCGGTCGAGCAGCACGGGCAGCTCACGCCACATCCGCACCGTCATGGCGTTGCGTTTGGCCGGATTGCTGATGGTGACGGTCGCGGTGCCGCCGTCCTGGTCGAGCAGCAGGCCGGGCTCGGCCATACGGACACCTCCTGAAGAACTCCGTGCGCCGAACGGTCGCAACGGGGCAACAGGCGTCGTAATGCGCCCATTTGCGGTCAGCGGCTCGGCGGCGACCCGGCGGCCCCAACACTCGTGAGCGTACGGGGTTCCCGACCCGGGACCCCGAGGGACCCGACACGAGGGGTGGTAACTGGCATGACCGTCAGCGGGAGAGTGCCGCCGGATCCGCTACGCGTGGAGAACGGACCGCCGGCCGCCGCCGCGGTGACCGATCCCTACCAGCGGGCCTGGCGGTTCACCGCGCCGGCCGTCGACTCCTCGGTGCCGGGACTGCGGCACGCGGTGCGCGACCTGCTCGTCCGGCACGACGTCGCGCTCCGCGAGACGACCGCGGACGGGCTGCTGCTGATCGTCTCCGAACTGGTCACCAACGCGGTGCGGCACGCGGCCGTCCTGACACCGCGGATCACCGTGGAGATCGCGCTGAACCCCGGCTGGATCAAGGTGGCGGTCGGCGACGACCATCCCTACCGGCCCAAGGCGCTGCGCACCGACCACGCCAGGACCGGCGGCCGCGGCCTGCTGCTCGTCGAGGCGATCACCGAGGAGGCGGGCGGGAGCTGTGACGTCGAGCACACCCCGGCCGGCGGCAAGATCGTCTGGGCCGCGCTCCCGCTCACCCCCTAGCCGGCGTCACCAGCCGGCGGACTGCCCGGTCAGCTCGCGCACCGCCGGGCGTGCGGCGTCCAGCACGGTGTCGAACCACGAGGACAGCGTGGAGTCCGCCGCCAGCTCCGCCAGCTCCCGCGGGGTGACGAACCGGGTCTCGGCGACCTCCTCGGGATCCGGCCGCGCGGCCGCGGACACCACACCGACGAACAGGTGGTTGAACTCCTGCTCCACCAGCCCCGAAGCCGGGTCCGGGTGGTTGTAGCGCACGGTGCCCGCCGCGCACATCAGCTCCGGAGCGAGCCCCAGCTCCTCCGAGACGCGCCGGGCGGCGGCCACGAACGGCTGCTCGCCCGGATAGGGGTGACCGCAGCAGGTGTTGGACCAGACGCCGGGGGAGTGGTACTTGCCCAGCGCCCGGCGCTGCAGGAGGAGCCGGCCGGACGCGTCGAACAGGAAGACCGAGAACGCCCGGTGCAGCCGACCGGGCGGCAGATGCGCGGAGAGTTTCTCCGCGGTCCCGATGGTCGCCCCCGACTCGTCGACCAGCTCCAGCAGGATCTCTTCCACGCTGCCGTTGGCGGTCGCGCTGCCGTCGAGGGCCGACTCCGGGGACGAGGAGCCGGTGGCGGGACTGATCGGCATGGCCATCCTTCACTGTTGAACCGGTGACGCCCGCCGCCGCCCGCACGGGCCACCACGGACGCGCTCATCGCCGCCCGCAGTGTGGCGCACGGTGTTCGAGCGACGCCACGACGTACGGGAGCCTCCAGTCTGCCGCACTCCGCTGTGCGGGCGCGGGTTGCACGAGACGTTCATCCACCCGTGTCAACGTGCGTCCGCCTCCCCGCGCACCCCCGGCGGGCCCGTCCGGCCGCCGTGCCGCGGGGCACCGGACGCCGGGCCGCGCATACGGCATGCCATGATGAACCCGCCTGCCACGCGGTGAACCCGCGGTGAACGCCGGCTTCCGGGTATCCGATAGCCTCTGCCGTCGAGCCTGTCCGGATACCGCCGGGATACGGCCGCCGCGCCGCATCCGAGCCCGGCACGCGTAGGCCCGCCCAGGGCCCGTCACCGCCTGACGACCAGCCGTCGCCATTGCCTTCAGGGAGTGAGTTCGTCTGTCGACCGCCATCCTCACCGGTAAGCCGGTAGCGGGCTCGCCCCTGGAGGACGATCTGCGCCGGATCGGCTTCGACGTCGCCGTCGCGGACGGGCCCGACGAGCTGGCCGCCCGGCTGGCCGCCACGCCCGCCGTGGACCGGGTGGCCGTCGTCGACCCCCGCTTCACCGGCCACCGGCACGCGCTGCGCCTCGCGCTCACCGACCCCCGCTTCCCGGCCGGCGCGGTGCCCGGCGCGCTCGCCGTCACCGCCGCGGCCCGCCGGGAGCTGGCCGTCGCGGTCAAGGAGTTGACCGCGCTCGGCACCGCCGGCCCGGTCGGCCCGGACGCCTGCGCGGCGGCGGTCCAGGACTCCGGCGTCGCCGTGCACCGCCCGGAACTGGGCGTGCTGGTCGCCAGGGTGCCGGCCGACGAGGCGGCGCTCGCCGACGCCCGCGCCGCCACCGCCGCCGTGGACGAGGAGAAGGTGCGGCTGCGCTCCGCGGTCAAGTCGCGGGACGGCTTCTTCACCACCTACTGCGTCAGCACCTACTCCCGCTACCTCGCCCGCTGGTGCGCCCGGCGCGGCCTGACGCCCAACCAGGTCACCACCGCCTCGCTGCTGGTGGCGCTGATCGCCGCCGGCTGCGCCGCCACCGGCACCCGCCCCGGCTACGTCGCGGCCGGCCTGCTGCTGCTGGCCTCCTTCGTACTGGACTGCACCGACGGCCAGTTGGCCCGCTACTCGCTGCAGTACTCCACGCTCGGCGCCTGGCTGGACGCCACCTTCGACCGGGCCAAGGAGTACGCGTACTACGCCGGCCTGGCACTGGGCGCGGCGCGCGGCGGCGACGACGTGTGGGCGCTGGCGCTCGGCGCGATGGTGCTGCAGACCTGCCGGCACATCGTGGACTTCTCCTTCAACGAGTCCAACCACGACGCGACCGCCAACACCTCGCCCACCGCCGCGCTCTCCGACCGGCTGGACAGCGTGGGCTGGACGGTGTGGATCCGTCGGATGATCGTGCTGCCGATCGGCGAGCGCTGGGCGATGATCGCCGTGCTCACCGCGCTCACCACGCCGCGGATCGTCTTCTACGCGCTGCTCGCCGGCTGCGCGCTGGCCGCCTGCTACACCACCGCCGGCCGGGTGCTGCGCTCGGTGACCCGGCGCGCCCGGCGCACCGACCGCGCCGCGCGGGCGCTGGCCGACCTGACCGACACCGGTCCGGTCGCCGAGGGCGTCGCGCGGCTGGCCGGCCGCGCGCTGCCGCCGCCGGCGGCGCCGGTGCTCGCCTTCCTGGGCGGCGACACCGGTCCGGTCGCCGAGGGCGTCGCACGGCTGGCCGGCCGCGCACTGCCGCCGCCGGCCGCGCCGGTGCTCGCGCTCCTGGGCGCCGCCGCCGTGGTGTCCACCGCCTGGCTGACCGGCCACGGAAGCTGGTGGCCGCTGGCCGCCGCCGCCGGGTACGCGCTCACCTCCGGCATAGCCGTGGCCGGGCCGCTCAAGGGCGCGCTCGGCTGGCTGGTCCCGCCCTTCTTCCGGGCGGCCGAATACCTCACGATCCTGGCGCTCGCCGCCCGGTCCGGTGTCCCCGGCGCGCTGCCCGCGGCGTTCGGCCTGGTGGCGGCGGTCGCCTACCATCACTACGACACGGTGTACCGCATCCGCGGCGGCACCGGTGCGCCACCGCGGGGCCTGGTCCGGGCGACCGGCGGCCACGAGGGCAGGCTGCTGGTGGTCACCGCGCTCGCGGCGCTGCTCGCGACCCGCACCGCGTTCACCACCGCGCTGGCGGCCCTGGCCGGAGTCCTGGCGGTGATGGTGCTCACCGAATCCATCCGCTTCTGGATCTCGGCCGGGGCGCCCGCGGTACATGACGAAACAGGAGAACCCACATGATCGGCCTCGTGCTGGCGGCCGGCGCCGGACGGCGTCTGCGCCCCTACACCGACACCCTGCCGAAGGCCCTGGTCCCGGTGGACCCCGAGGGAACGGGCACCACCACGGTTCTCGACCTGACCCTGGGCAACTTCGCCGAGGTCGGCCTGACCGAGGCGGCCGTGGTCATCGGCTACCGCGGCGAGGCGGTCCGGGAGCGCAAGGCGGCCCTGGAGAAGACCTACGGCGTCAAGCTCCACCTGGTGGAGAACGACAAGGCCGAGGAGTGGAACAACGCCTACTCCCTGTGGTGCGCCCGCGACATCATCAAGGAAGGCGTCATCCTCGCCAACGGCGACACCGTCCACCCGGTCTCCGTGGAGCACACCCTGCTCGCCGCGCGCGGCCAGGGACGCCGGATCGTGCTCGCGCTGGACGCGGTCAAGCGGCTGGCCGACGAGGAGATGAAGGTCGTCGCCGACCCGGCCGAGGGCGTGCGCCGGATCACCAAGCTGATGGACCCGGCGGACGCCACCGGCGAGTACATCGGCGTCACCCTCATCGAGCCGGAGGCCGCCGAGCCGCTGGCCGACGCGCTGCGCGCCACCTACGAGCGCGACCCGCAGCTGTACTACGAGGACGGCTACCAGGAACTGGTGGACCGCGGCTTCCGGATCGACGTGGCGCCGATCGGCGACGTCTCCTGGGTGGAGATCGACAACCACGACGACCTCAACCGGGCCCGGGAGATCGCGTGCCTGTACTGACCCGGCTGATCCCCTCGCCGGTCGTCGTCGACATCCGCAGCGGCGCGCTGGACGACCTGGCCACGCTCCTGGCCGACCAGCGCATCTCCAGCTCCGGCCAACTCGCGGTGGCGATCAGCAACGGCTCCGGCACCGCGCTGCGCCGCCGCCTGGCGCCCCTCCTGCCGGACGCCGAGTGGTTCTCGGTGGCCGGCGGCACCATCGACGCCGCGGTCCGGCTCGCCGACGAGATAAAGGGCAAGCGCTACGACGCCGTGGTGGCGCTCGGCGGCGGCAAGATCATCGACGCCGCCAAGTACGCCGCCGCCCGGGTCGGCCTGCCGCTGGTCGCGGTCGCCACCAACCTGGCGCACGACGGCATCTGCTCGCCGGTCGCCACGCTCGACAACGACAACGGGCGCGGCTCCTACGGCGTCCCGGCACCGGTCGCCCTCGTCATCGACCTCGACGTGGTCCGGCAGGCCCCCAGCCGCTACGTGCGCTCCGGGGTCGGCGACGCGGTCTCCAACATCAACGCGATCGCGGACTGGGAGCTGTCGCACCGCGAGACCGGCGAGCGGATCGACGGACTGGCCGCCGCCATGGCCCGCACCGCCGGCGAGGCCGTGCTGCGCCACCCCGGCGGGGTCGGCGACGACGACTTCCTCACCGTGCTCGCCGAGGCCCTGGTGCTCTCCGGCATCGCCATGTCGGTCAGCGGCGACAGCCGCCCGGCCTCCGGCTCCTGCCACGAGATCCTGCACGCCTTCGACCTGCTCTTCCCGCAGCGCGCCCCGGCGCACGGCGAGGGGGCCGGCCTCGGCGCCGCCTTCGCGATGCACCTGCGCGGTGCGACCGAGGAGTGCGGCACGATCGCCGAGGCGCTGCGACGGCACGGGCTGCCGGTGCTGCCCGGCGAGATCGGCTTCTCCGACGAGGAGTTCGCCGAAGTGGTGCACTACGCACCGCAGACCCGCCCCGGGCGGTACACGATTTTGGAACACCTGAATCTGGATTCCGACGCGATCAGGGATGCGTACGCGGACTATGTCAAAGCCATCGGTAGCTGAACTCCGCCCGGTCGTCCATCCTGCCGGGGTCAAGGACCGCCGCAGCGGTGAGCACTGGGGCGGGCGCCTCTACATGCGGGAGGTCTCGCTGCGGGTGGACCGCCACCTGGTGAACACCCGGGTCACGCCCAACCAGCTGACCTACCTGATGACCGTCTTCGCCGTCCTGGCGGCCCCGGCCCTGCTGGTGCCGGGCATACCGGGCGCCGTGCTCGGTGTGGTGACGGTCCAGCTCTACCTGCTGCTCGACTGCGTCGACGGCGAGGTCGCCCGCTGGAAGAAGCAGTTCTCGCTCGGCGGCGTGTACATGGACCGGGTCGCCGCCTACCTGTGCGACGCCGCGGTGCTGGTCGGCTTCGGCCTGCGCGCCGCCGACCTGTGGGGCCCCGGGCGGATCGACTGGCTGTGGGCCTTCCTCGGCACCCTGGCCGCCCTCGGCGCGATCCTGATCAAGGCGGAGACCGACCTCGTCGGCGTCGCCCGCCACCAGGGCGGGCTGCCGCCGGTCAAGGAGGCGGCCTCCGAGCCGCGTTCGTCCGGCATGGCGCTGGCCCGCAGGGCGGCCGGGGCGCTGAAGTTCCACCGGCTGGTCCTGGGGATAGAGGCATCCCTGCTCATCCTGGTCCTGGCGGTCGCGGACACCGTCAGAGGCGACCTGTTCTTCTCGCGGCTGGGCGTCGCGGTGCTGGCCGGCATCGCGGTGCTCCAGACCCTGCTGCACCTGGTCTCCGTCCTCGCCTCCAGCAGGCTGCGATGACGGCCGCCATGAAGCTCGGCGCGGTCGTGCTGACCATGGGCAACCGCCCCGAGGAACTGCGCGCGCTGCTGGACTCGGTGGCCAAGCAGCGCGGCGACGCGGTCGAGGTCGTGGTGGTCGGCAACGGCGCCCGGCTGCCGGAACTGCCCGACGGCGTACGGACCGTGGAGCTGTCGGAGAACCTCGGCATCCCGGCCGGCCGCAACGTCGGCATCGAGGCGTTCGGCCCCGGCGGCCGCGAGGTGGACGCGCTGCTGTTCCTGGACGACGACGGCTTCCTGCCCGGCGACGACACCGCGGAGCTGGTCCGGGAGGCGTTCGCGGCCGACCCGGAGCTGGGCATCATCAGCTTCCGGATCACCGACCCGGTCACCGGCACCACCCAGCGCCGCCACGTGCCCCGGCTGCGCGCCTCCGACCCGATGCGCTCCTCCCGGGTCACCACCTTCCTCGGCGGCGCGAACGCGGCCCGTACCGCGGTCTTCGAACAGGTCGGCGGACTGCCGGACGACTTCTTCTACGCGCACGAGGAGACCGACCTCGCCTGGCGCGCGCTGAACGCCGGCTGGCAGATCGACTACCGGCCGGACATGGTGCTGGAGCACCCGGCGACCGCCCCGAGCCGGCACGCGGTCTACCACCGGATGGTGGCCAGGAACCGCGTCTGGCTGGCCCGCCGCAACCTCCCGGCCCCCCTGGTCCCGTGCTACCTGGCAACCTGGATCCTGCTCACGGTGGCCCGGCGCCCGTCCCCCGCGGCGCTGCGTGCCTGGCTGGGCGGCTTCAAGGAAGGCTGGACCACCCCCTGCGGCCCACGCCGCCCCATGAGGTGGCGTACGGTGTGGCGACTGACCCGACTGGGACGGCCGCCGATCATCTGACAAGCTCGGATGACGAAGCTCGGTTCAACGGCATCGGACGCGATCCGGGATCCCGCCCCGGCGCGCACCATCAGGATGAAAGTGTCAACAGTGAGCGATATCACGCACAAGGGTGCGGTCGCCGTGAGCGCTCCGGCGAGCGGACCCCGGGTCCCGCCCCGGGACTACGGTCTGCCCCTGCCCGAGCTGGCGGCCAAGCACGGCCTGACGGTCAGCGGTGCCCGGCCGGGCCTGCTGGACTACGTGCGCCAGCTGTACGGCCGCCGGCATTTCATCGCCACCTACTCGGTGGCCCGGCTCAGCGCGCAGTACACCAAGGCCCGCCTCGGCCAGTTGTGGAACGTCATGACGCCGCTGCTCAACGCGGCCGTCTACTACCTGATCTTCGGTGTGCTGCTGCAGACCAGCCGCGGCATCGACAACTTCATCGCCTACCTGGTCACCGGCGTCTTCGTCTTCAACTTCACGCAGGCGTCCGTACTGGCCGGCACCCGGGCGATCTCCGACAACCTCGGCCTGATCCGCGCCCTGCACTTCCCGCGCGCCTGCATGCCGATCTCGGTCACGCTCATCCAGCTCCAGCAACTGCTGTACTCGATGATCATCCTGGTCGCGATCGTGCTGATGACCGGCGAACTCCCGGACATGTCCTGGTTCCTGATCATCCCGGCGCTGGTCCTGCAGGCGATCTTCAACATCGGGGTGGCCCTCGTGGTCGCCCGGCTCGGCGCGGACGTCACCGACCTCGCCCAGCTGATGCCGTTCCTGCTGCGCACCTGGATGTACGTCTCCGGCGTGTTCTACAGCATCGCCAACGTCGTCAAGCACCTGCCGCCGGTGGCCGGTGTCGCGCTGCAGCTCAACCCGGCAGCCGTCTACATCGACCTGATCCGCTACTCCCTGATCGACAGCTTCACCAGCGCGCAGCTGCCGCACCACGTGTGGCTCGCGGCGATCGCCTGGGCTGTGATCGCCGGCGTCGGCGGCTTCATCTTCTTCTGGAAGGCCGAGGAGAGTTACGGACGTGGCTGATTCGCAGATCATGCCGGAGATCACCGAGGGCGGCGAGCGCGTCCCGACGGTGATCTGTGACGACGTGCACATCGTGTATCGGGTGCATGGTGCGGGGAGTGGGAAGGGGAGTGCGACGGCGGCGTTGAGTCGGATCGTGACGCGGAAGTCGTCGCCGAACGTGCGGATCGTGCATGCGGTGCGTGGTGTGAGTTTTGTGGCGTACAAGGGTGAGGCGGTTGGTCTGATCGGTTCGAACGGGTCGGGTAAGTCGACGATTCTTCGGACGATCGCGGGGTTGTTGCCGGCGGAGAGCGGGCGGGTGTACACGCATGGGCAGCCGTCGTTGCTGGGTGTGAACGCGGCGTTGATGAACGATCTGACGGGTGAGCGGAATGTGATTCTGGGCGGGTTGGCGATGGGGATGGGGAAGGAGGAGATCCGCGGTAAGTACGACAGCATCGTGGATTTCTCCGGTATCCAGGACAAGGGTGATTTCATCTCGTTGCCGATGCGGACGTATTCGTCGGGTATGGCGGCGCGGTTGCGGTTTTCGATCGCGGCGGCGAAGCGGCATGACGTGTTGTTGATCGATGAGGCGTTGGCGACGGGTGACCGGTCGTTCCAGCGGCGTTCCGAGGAGCGGATCCGTGAGCTGCGCAAGGAGGCGGGCACGGTGTTCCTGGTGAGCCACAACAACAACTCGATCCGGGACACCTGTGACCGGGTGCTGTGGCTGGAGAAGGGCGAGCTGTGGATGGACGGCCCGACCGAGGAAGTCCTTGAGGCGTACGAGGAATACAGCGGCGGCAAATAGCCGTCCGACTGCACGTCGTCATCCCGCGGCCCCCGCCGAGTCACCGGCGGGGGCCGTACGTGTGACATCGGGCAACTCGTCCGGCCACGCGGGAAGTTTCATGACAAAGCTGTTGTTGGGTGCGGATGCGTGGCGGCTCACTCCGGGCGTATATCGGATCGTTGTACGGCGTACGCTGACGATGCCCGACGCCGCGCGACCGATGTCCGTACGCTCGGCGTGGGCGGACGCGGCCCGCAATTGGCGCGGGCCGAATTGGAGGGCGGTATTGGGTGCGGCGTGTCCGAAATGGGAAGAACCTGGCGTTCAGTGTAGAACGGGGGATGTGGCGGCCATGGCGATGGGAACGATCGTGATCCGGGGCACGTCCGCCGCTCGGACCTGGGAAAACTCATGGTGACCGCGGAGGAGGGTGCGACGGCGCGGCCGGCCGTTCCCGGAAGCGCCCGGGCCGGCGAGGAGCGGGCCGAGGAGGCCCAGTCCCGCGCCGTGCTCGACAAGTCCGCCCGGGAGAACTTCCCGGTGGCGCCGTTCTTCCTGCCGCGCGCCTGGCGTGCCGACCTGATGGCCGTCTACGGATACGCGCGGCTGGTCGACGACATCGGCGACGGCGACCTGCCGCCCGGCCGGGACGACGCGCGCTGGCTCGGCCTCGACCCGGCCGCCGCCGGCGACCGGCCCGCGATGCTGGACGGCTGCGAGGCCGACCTGCGCCGGGTGTTCGACACCGGCGCGGTGCCCGGCCACCCCATCCTGCGCGCGCTCGTCCCGGCGGTGCGCCGCCGCGGGCTCACCCCCGAGCCGTTCCTCGGCCTGATCGAGGCCAACCGGCAGGACCAGCGGGTGCGTCGCTACGCCACCTGGGACGAACTGCTGTCCTACTGCGAGCTGTCCGCCAACCCCGTGGGCCGGCTCGTGCTGTCGGTCACCGGCACCTCCACCCCGGAGCGGGTGCGGCACTCCGACGCGGTCTGCACCGCGTTGCAGATCGTCGAGCACCTGCAGGACGTGGCGGAGGACCTGGCGCGCGACCGCGTCTACCTGCCCGCCGAGCACCTGGCCGGGTTCGGGGTGTCCGAAGCAGACCTCGCCGCGCCGACCGCCGGCCCCCGGGTCCGGGAGCTGGTGAAATTCGAAGCCGAACGCGCCCGTGAACTGTTGAATGAAGGCACCCCGCTGGTGGGTAGCGTGCACGGCAGACTGCGGCTGCTGCTCGCCGGGTTCGTCGCCGGGGGGCGGGCCGCGCTGGCGGCGGTGGAGGCGGCGGGCTACGACGTGCTGCCCGGACCGCCCAGGGCGTCCAAGGTCGCACTGCTGCGCGAGGTGGGTTCGACATTGCGAGGGAAGGGGTGAGCCGGACCGTGGACGGTTCCGTGTACACGTCCGCGCCGGTGCTCGCTGCGTACCGGTACTGCGAGGCCGTGACGGGTCAGCAGGCGCGCAACTTCGCCTACGGCATCCGGCTGTTGCCCGGCACGAAGCGGCAGGCGATGTCCGCCCTCTACGCCTTCTCCCGCCGCATCGACGACATCGGCGACGGCGAACTGGACACCGCCAGCAAGCGGGTCAGGCTGGAGGAGGCGAGATCCGTGCTGAAGCGGGTGCGCGACGGCCGGGTCGACGAGGACGACACCGACCCGGTCGCGGTCGCGCTCGCCGACGCCGCCCGCCGCTTCCCGCTGCCGCTCGGCGGGCTCGACGAACTCATCGACGGCGTCTGGATGGACCTGACCGGCGAGACCTACGAGTCCTGGGACGACCTGAAGGTCTACTGCCGCTGCGTGGCCGGCGCCATCGGCCGCCTCTCGCTCGGCGTCTTCGGCACCGTCCCCGGCGCCCGCGGCACCGAGCGGGCCGAGGAGTACGCCGACACCCTCGGCCTCGCCCTGCAACTCACCAACATCCTGCGCGACGTGCGCGAGGACGCCGGCACCGGCCGCACCTACCTGCCCGCCGACGACCTGGCCAAGTTCGGCTGCTCCGAGGGCTTCTCCGGTCCGCTGCCGCCCGCCGGCTCGGACTTCGACGGCCTGGTCCACCACGAAGTGCGCCGGGCCCGCGCCCTGTTCGACGAGGGCTTCCGGCTGCTGCCGATGCTCGACCGGCGCAGCGGCGCGTGCGTGGCCGCGATGGCCGGCATCTACCGGCGCCTGCTGGAGCGGATCGAGGCCGATCCGCAGGCGGTGCTGCACGGCCGCGTCTCGCTGCCCGGCCGCGAGAAGGCCTTCGTGGCGCTGCGCGGGCTGGCCGGACTCGACGCCCGCCGGGTCGCGAGGGGAGTGCGGTGATCCGCCCCGCGCCGGTTCCGCGCGCCATGATCGGGAATATCGGCAAAGCTGATGCCGGACGGTCAACCCGGCGGTCCGCAGCCGCGTCCCTGACGTCGTCGTACCCCGTCGGCGGCAGCCGCGGCGAGAGGAGAAGCAGGTGAGCGACGGCCCATCCCGCACCCCCGGTACCGGCGACGCCGCGACGGCCGTCGTGGTCGGCGGCGGCCTGGCCGGCATCACGGCCGCGCTCACCCTGGCCGACGCCGGAGTCGCGGTGACGCTGGCCGAGAGCCGCCCGCGCCTGGGCGGCCTGGCCTTCTCCTTCCAACGCGACACCCCGGTAGGGGAGTTGAACGTCGACAACGGCCAACACGTCTTCCTGCGCTGCTGCACCGCCTACCGCTGGTTCCTCGACCGGGTCGGCGCCGCCGGACTGGTCACCCTGCAGGACCGGCTCGACGTACCGGTCCTCGACGTGGCGACCGGACGGCTCGGCCGGCTGCGCCGCACCGGGCTGCCGGTGCCGCTGCACCTGGCCGGCTCGCTGGCCGGCTACCCGCACCTGTCGCTGCGCGAGCGGCTCTCGGTGGGCCGGGCGGCGCTCGCCCTGCGCGGGCTCGACCTCGCCGACCCGGCGCTGGACGACACCGACTTCGCGCGCTGGCTGGCCGACCGCGGCCAGTCGGCGCGCACCGTCGAGGCGCTGTGGGACCTGGTGGGCGTCGCGACGCTGAACGCCACCGCCGGGCAGTCCTCGCTCGGGCTGGCCGCGATGGTCTTCAAGACCGGGCTGCTGTCCGACCCGGGCGCCGCCGACATCGGCTGGGCGCGCGCCCCGCTGGGCGACCTGCACCACGGCCGGGCCGCGGCGGCGCTGGAGTCCGCCGGGGTGCGCACCGTGCTGCGCGGCCGGGCCGGCCCGGTGCGCCGCGAGCCGGACGGGCGCTGGCGGATCCCGGTCGACACCGGACCGGGCCGCACCGACGAGGTCAGCGCCGACACCGTGGTGCTCGCGGTCCCGCACCGCGAGGCGCACGGGCTGCTGCCGGACGGCGCGCTGGACGACCAGGACGCCCTGCTGCGCATCGGCACCGCGCCCATCCTCAACCTGCACGTGCTCTACGACCGGCGGGTGCTGGACGAGCCGTTCCTCGCCGCGCTCGGATCGCCGGTGCAGTGGGTCTTCGACCGCACCCGCTCCTCCGGCATGGCCGCGCAGCCCGGCGCGCGCGGCTGCCAGTACGTGGCGGTCTCGCAGTCCGCCGTGCACGACGAGATCGACCTGCCGGTGGCCGAGTTGCGCGCCCGCTACCTGCCAGAACTGGAACGACTGCTGCCGCGGGCGCGCTCCGCGATCGTCAAGGACTTCTTCGTGACCCGCGAGCGCACCGCCACCTTCGCCCCCGCACCCGGGGTCGGCCGGCTGCGTCCGGAGGCGGCCACCCGCCTGCCGGGCCTGTACCTGGCCGGCGCGTGGACCGCCACCGGCTGGCCCGCGACCATGGAGTCCGCGGTCCGCAGCGGGCTGCGCGCCGCCACCCAGGCGCTGGCGCGACTCGGCAGGCAGGCCCCGAAGGGGGCGTTGGAAGCAGCATGAGCACCCCACCCCCACCTGGAACCAGAGGAGAGCCCGTGATCCCGGCCCACGAGCAGGTAGCAGCGCCCGATACGCGTCGCGGCGTGACCGCGCTGCTTGAGCGCGGGCGGACCCTGTCCGCGCCCGTGCTGCGCGCGGCGGTCGACCGGCTCGCGCCCCCGATGGACACCGTCGCCGCCTACCACTTCGGCTGGATCGACGCGGCGGGCAACCCCTCGGCCGGCGACAGCGGCAAGGCGGTGCGCCCGGCGCTCGCGCTGCTGTCCGCCGAGGCGGCCGGCGCGGCGCCGGAGGTCGGCGTGCCCGGCGCGGTCGCGGTGGAGCTGGTGCACAACTTCTCGTTGCTGCACGACGACCTGATGGACGGTGACGAGCAGCGCCGGCACCGCGACACGGTGTGGAAGGTGCACGGTCCGGCGCAGGCGATCCTGGTGGGCGACGCGCTGTTCGCGCTGGCCAACGAGATCCTGCTGGAGCAGGGCACCGTGGAGGCCGGCCGGGCGACCCGGCGGCTGACGCTGGCCACCCGCAAGCTGATCGACGGTCAGGCCCAGGACATCTCCTTCGAGCACCGCGAGCGGGTCACCGTCGAGGAGTGCCTGGAGATGGAGGGCAACAAGACCGGCGCCCTGCTGGCCTGCGCCTGCTCGATCGGCGCGGTGCTCGGCGGCGCCGACGAGGCGACCGCGGACGCGCTGGAGTCCTACGGCTACCACCTCGGGCTGGCCTTCCAGGCGGTGGACGACCTGTTGGGCATCTGGGGCGAGCCGTCGGTGACCGGCAAGCAGACCTGGAGCGACCTGCGGCAGCGCAAGAAGTCGATGCCCGTGGTGGCGGCGCTGGCGGCCCGCGGCCCGGCTGCCGAGCGACTGGGTGAACTCCTGGCTGCCGATGCCAAGAACCCGGAGATCGGCGAGTTCAGCGAGGAAGAATTCGCCAACCGTGCCGCGTTGATCGAGGAGGCCGGCGGCCGTGAGTGGACCTCCCAGGAGGCCCGCCGCCAGCACACCACCGCGCTCGACGCGCTGAACGGAGTCGCGATTCCGGAGGAGACCAGGCGAAATCTGGTCGCGCTCGCCGACTTCGTTGTGGTACGAGAAAGATGACAACTACAACTGCCTAATCGCGGTCGCCGACCGGACGTTGACTGCTTGACGACGGCCGACGGAAGCCCCACAGGCGCAGTTCTACACTGCAGAAGGGGAAGCCATGACAGCGACGACCGACGGAAGCACGGGACCCGCGCGGTCCCGTGCCACCTCGGCCAGCGGATCGACCGACCGTACCCCCGCCGCGGACGACCCCGTTCCGGCGGTGCCGTCCTCCGCCGTCCCGGTGCGGGACGCGGCGGACCCGCCGGCCCCCCGGGACAGCACCGACCAGGTGGAACCGGCGGCGGCCGACGAGACGCTGGAGCAGGTTGCCGCCCGGATCACCGAGCGCGCCACCGCACACCTGCTCGCCTCCCAGGACGAGCAGGGGTGGTGGAAGGGCGACCTGGAGACCAACGTGACGATGGACGCCGAGGACCTGCTGCTCCGTCAGTTCCTGGGCATCCAGGACGACGCCACCCTGACGGCGGCGGCCCGCTGGATCCGTTCGCAGCAGCGCGAGGACGGCACCTGGGCCACCTTCTACGGCGGACCCGGCGAACTGTCCACCACCGTCGAGGCGTACGTGGCCCTGCGGCTGGCCGGCGACCTGCCCGACGCCCCGCACATGTCCTCGGCCGCCGCCTGGGTGCGCGAGCACGGCGGCATCGCGGCGAGCCGGGTCTTCACCCGCATCTGGCTCGCGCTGTTCGGCTGGTGGCGCTGGGAGGACCTGCCGGAGCTGCCGCCCGAGCTGATCTACCTGCCCAAGTGGTTCCCGCTCAACCTGTACTCCTTCGGCCAGTGGGCCCGGCAGACCATCGTGCCGCTCACCGTGGTGGCCGCCCACCGCCCGGTGCGCCCGGCACCGTTCGGCCTCGACGAACTGCACACCGACCCCGCGGTGCCCAACCCGCCCCGGCCGCCCGCGCCGCTGGCCAGTTGGGACGGCTTCTTCCAGCGGCTCGACAGGATGCTGCACGCCTACCGCAAGGTGCGCATCCGCGCGCTGCGCCGCACCGCGCTGGGCGTCTGCGCCCGCTGGATCATCGAACGCCAGGAGAACGACGGCTGCTGGGGCGGCATCCAGCCGCCGGCCGTCTACTCGGTGATCGCCCTGCACCTGCTGGGCTACGACATCGGCCACCCGGTCATGCGGGCCGGCCTGGAGTCGCTGGACCGCTTCGCGATCTGGAACGACGACGGCAGCCGGATGATCGAGGCATGCCAGTCGCCGGTCTGGGACACCTGCCTGGCCACCGTCGCGCTCGCCGACGCCGGGCTGCCCGCCGACCATCCGGCGCTGCTGAAGGCGGCCGAGTGGATGCTGGGCGAGCAGGTGCTCAAGCCGGGCGACTGGTCGGTTCGCCGGCCCCGGCTGCCGGCCGGCGGCTGGGCGTTCGAGTTCCACAACACCAACTACCCGGACATCGACGACACCGCCGAGGTGGTGCTCGCCCTCGCCCGGGTCGACCATCCCGACCGTGCGCGGCTGCGCACCGCCATCGACCGGGGAGTGCGATGGAACCTCGGGATGCAGTCGAAGAACGGTGCCTGGGGCGCGTTCGACGTGGACAACACCAGCAGCTTCCCGAACCGGCTGCCGTTCTGCGACTTCGGCGAGGTCATCGACCCCCCGTCGGCGGACGTCACCGCCCACGTGGTGGAGATGCTGGCCGCCGTCGGCCTGGAGCACGACCCGCGCACCCGGCGCGGCGTCGACTGGCTGCTGGCCGAACAGGAGGCCAGCGGCGCCTGGTTCGGCCGCTGGGGGGTCAACTACGTCTACGGCACCGGCTCCGTGGTGCCCGCGCTGGTGGCGGCCGGCCTGCCGGTGACCCACCCGGCGGTGCGACGGGCCGTCAACTGGCTGGAGAGCGTGCAGAACGCGGACGGCGGCTGGGGCGAGGACCTGCGCTCCTACCCCGACACCGGCTGGGCGGGCCGAGGCGAGTCGACCCCCTCGCAGACCGCGTGGGCGCTGCTCGCGCTGCTGGCGGCCGGCGAACGCGACAAGCGCTCGGTGGAGCGCGGCATCCGCTGGCTGGCCGACGTGCAGCGGCCCGACGGGTCCTGGGACGAGCCGTACTTCACCGGCACCGGCTTCCCGTGGGACTTCTCCATCAACTACCACCTCTACCGGATGGTCTTCCCGCTCACCGCGCTCGGCCGCTTCCTGCACGGCGAGCCCGTTCCGCGGTCGCTGCCGGAGCCGGTCGAGGCCGCCTGATGGCCGGGTCGCCGGGACCGCTGCTGGTCGTCTGCGCCCTGGGCGTCGAGCGCTTCGCGCTGCGCGGCGCCGAGCGGTCCGGCTCCGCGGGCCCGGTGGCCCTGCTGCGCACCGGCATGGGTCCGGACAACGCGCGGCGTGCCGTCGCCGGCGCGCTGCGCGGGTCCGGGCCCCGGGCCGGCTCCGCGGTCCTGGTGACCGGCTTCTGCGCCGGCGTCGGACCGGCCACCGCGCCGGGCGACGTGGTGGTCGACAGCCGCTCCGACGACGCCGAGGCGCTGGCCGCCGCGGTGGACCGCCGGGTGGCCGCCGCCGGCCGCGCCGGGCGCCGGCCGGCCGTGCACACCGGGCGGATCGCCGGCGCCGACCACGTGGTGCGCGGCGCGGAGCGGGCGGCGCTGGCCGCCGCCGGCGCCGTCGCGGTGGACATGGAGTCCGACGCGGTGCGCGAGGCGGCGCTGGCGGCCGGGCCGCGCCCGGTGGCCGCCGTTCGCGTCGTGGTGGACACCCCCGAGTACGAACTTGTGCGCGTCGCGACACTCCGTGCGGGGATTGTCGCCTTCCGCGTGCTGAGGTCTGTCATGCCCGCTTTTCATGATTGGCACCGTTCCAACGCGCTCCCCTGGAGGTGAGCCAGATGGCCATGCCGCTCCGTCAGACCGTCCGGGTCGGGACGTATCTCTTCGAGCAGAGAATGCTCCGCAGGCGGGAGAAGTTCCCGCTCATCGTGGAACTCGAACCGCTCTTCGCGTGCAATCTCAAGTGCGAGGGCTGCGGGAAGATCCAGCACCCGGCCGGGGTGCTCAAGCAGCGTATGCCGGTCGCCCAGGCGGTGGGCGCCGTCGTGGAGTCCGGGGCGCCGATGGTCTCCATCGCCGGCGGCGAGCCGCTGATGCACCCGCAGATCGACGAGATCGTCCGCCAGCTGGTCGCCCGGAAGAAGTACGTCTTCCTCTGCACGAACGCCATGCTGCTGCGAAAGAAACTGGACAAATTCACCCCTTCGAGCTACTTCGCCTTCGCCGTGCACATCGACGGGCTGCGGGAACGGCACGATGAGTCGGTCGCGAAGGAGGGCGTCTTCGACGAGGCGGTGGCCGCGATCAAGGAGGCCAAGGCGCGCGGCTTCCGGGTGACGACCAACTCGACCTTCTTCAACACCGACACCCCGCAGACGATCATCGAGGTCCTGAACTTCCTCAACGACGACCTGGAGGTGGACGAGATGATGCTCTCGCCCGCCTACGCCTACGAGAAGGCGCCCGACCAGGAGCACTTCCTCGGTGTCGACCAGACCCGCGCACTGTTCAAAGAGGCGTTCGCGAACGGCAACCGCCGGCGCTGGCGGCTCAACCACAGCCCGCTCTTCCTGGACTTCCTGGAGGGCAAGGCGGATTTCCCGTGCACCGCGTGGGCGATCCCCAACTACTCGCTGTTCGGCTGGCAGCGTCCCTGCTACCTGATGAGCGACGGCTACGTGCCGACGTACCGGGAGCTCGTCGAAGAGACCGACTGGGAGGCCTACGGCCGCGGCAAGGACCCCCGGTGCGCCAACTGCATGGCGCACTGCGGCTACGAGCCGACCGCGGTCCTGGCCACCATGGGGTCGCTCAAGGAGTCGCTGCGCGCGGCTCGCGAGACCGTTGCCTCGAATCGAGGGTGATCGAACATGACCGTGACGGAGCCCGTCTCACTCGGTATGCCGTCTGTTCCGTTGAAGTTGGCTGATCGTCGTAGGAGTCGGCAGATCCGGGTGGGGTCTGTGTTGGTGGGTGGGGATGCGCCGGTGTCGGTGCAGTCGATGACGACGACGGTGACGGCTGATGTGGGTGCGACGTTGCAGCAGATCGCTGAGTTGACGGCGGCGGGGTGTCAGATTGTGCGGGTGGCGTGTCCGTCGCAGGATGATGCGGATGCGTTGCCGGTGATTGCGCGGAAGTCGCAGATTCCGGTGATTGCTGATATTCATTTTCAGCCGAAGTACGTGTTTGCGGCGATTGATGCGGGTTGTGCTGCGGTGCGGGTGAATCCGGGTAATATTCGGCAGTTTGACGATAAGGTGCGGGAGATTGCGGGGGCGGCGTCGGGTGCGGGGGTGCCGATTCGTATCGGGGTGAATGCGGGGTCGTTGGATCGGCGGTTGTTGGAGAAGTATGGGCGGGCGACTCCGGAGGCGTTGGTGGAGTCGGCGTTGTGGGAGTGTTCGTTGTTCGAGGAGCATGGGTTTCGGGATATCAAGATTTCGGTGAAGCACAATGATCCTGTGGTGATGGTGCGGGCGTATCGGTTGTTGGCGGCGAGTTGTGATTATCCGTTGCATTTGGGTGTGACGGAGGCGGGGCCGGCGTTTCAGGGGACGGTGAAGTCGGCGGTGGCGTTTGGTGCGTTGTTGGCGGAGGGGATCGGGGACACGATTCGGGTGTCGTTGTCGGCTCCTCCGGTGGAGGAGGTGAAGGTGGGGATGTCGATTTTGGAGTCGTTGGGGTTGCGTGATCGGCGGTTGGAGATTGTGTCGTGTCCGTCGTGTGGGCGGGCGCAGGTGGATGTGTACAAGTTGGCGGATGAGGTGTCGGCGGGTCTTGAGGGGATGGAGGTGCCGTTGCGGGTGGCGGTGATGGGGTGTGTGGTGAATGGTCCGGGTGAGGCGCGGGAGGCTGATCTGGGGGTGGCGTCGGGTAATGGGAAGGGGCAGATCTTTGTGAAGGGTGAGGTGATCAAGACGGTTCCGGAGTCGAAGATCGTGGAGACCCTGATCGAGGAGGCCATGAAGCTCGCCGAGCAGATGACGGACGCGGCCGGGGACGGCGGGGGCACGGCGTCGGGCACCCCGACGGTGACCGCCTTCTGACCCGCCCGCAGCACCGCGTACACCCGGTTGCCATACAGAGCTAAAGGAGGCCCCATCATGTCGTTGTTGGAGAGCATCCGAGGTCCCAGGGATCTCAAGGCCCTCGACTCGGCGCGACTGGACGAACTCGCCGGAGAGATCCGTACGTTCCTCATCGACGCGGTGGCCAGGACCGGCGGCCACCTCGGACCCAACCTCGGCGTGGTCGAACTGACCATCGCCCTGCACCGGGTCTTCGACTCCCCGGTGGACCGGATCCTCTTCGACACCGGTCACCAGTCCTACGTGCACAAACTGCTCACCGGACGCCAGGACTTCTCCAAGCTGCGCGCCAAGGGCGGCCTGTCCGGCTACCCCTCGCGCGCCGAGTCCGAGCACGACGTCATCGAGAACAGCCACGCCTCCACGGTGCTCGGCTGGGCCGACGGCCTGGCCAAGGCCAACGAGGTGCTCGGCCGCGGCGACCACGTGGTGGCCGTCATCGGCGACGGCGCGCTGACCGGCGGCATGGCCTGGGAGGCGCTCAACAACATCGCCGCCGCCCGCGACCGGCCGCTGATCATCGTGGTCAACGACAACGAGCGCTCCTACGCGCCCACCATCGGCGGCCTGGCCAACCACCTCGCCGCCCTGCGCACCACCAACGAGTACGAGCGGGTGCTGTCCTGGGGCAAGCAGATCCTCCAGCGCACCCCGGTCGTCGGGCAGGCGCTCTACGAGTCGCTGCACGGCGCCAAGAAGGGCTTCAAGGACGCCTTCGCGCCGCAGGGCATGTTCGAGGACCTGGGCCTGAAGTACGTCGGCCCGATCGACGGCCACGACATCGCCGCCGTGGAGTCCGCGCTGCGCCGGGCCAAGCGCTTCCACGGCCCGGTCGTCATCCACTGCCTGACCCAGAAGGGCCGAGGTTACGCCGCCGCCGAGCAGGACGAGGCCGACCGCTTCCACTCGGTCGGCGCCATGGACCCGTTGACGTGCGCCCCGCTCGCCCCGTCCGAAGGCCGCTCGTGGACCGCGGCCTTCGGCGACGCGATGGTCGAGATCGGCCGCGAGCGCCCGGACGTCGTCGCGATCACGGCCGCCATGCTCCAGCCGGTCGGACTCGGCCGGTTCGCCGCCGAGTTCCCCGACCGGGTGCACGACGTCGGCATCGCCGAGCAGCACGCCGCCGTCTCCGCGGCCGGGCTGGCCACCGGAGGCACCCACCCGGTCGTCGCCATCTACGCCACGTTCCTCAACCGGGCCTTCGACCAGGTGCTGATGGACGTCGCGCTGCACCGCTGCGGTGTGACGTTCGTACTGGACCGGGCCGGGATCACCGGCACCGACGGCGCGTCGCACAACGGCATGTGGGACATGTCGATCCTGCAGGTGGTACCGGGCCTGCGGATCGCCGCGCCGCGCGACGCCGAGCAGCTGCGCGCCCAGTTGCGCGAGGCGGTCGAGGTCGAGGACGCGCCCACCGTCGTCCGGTTCCCCAAGGAGACCGTCGGCGAGGCTCTGCCCGCCCTCGGCCGGATCGGCGGGCTCGACGTCCTGCACCGCGGGGAGCGCGCCGACGTGCTGCTGGTCTCGGTGGGCGTGCTGGCCCGCACCTGCCTGACGGTGGCCGCCCTGCTGCGCGACCGCGGCATCGGCGTCACCGTGGTCGACCCGCGCTGGGTCAAGCCGGTCGATCCGGCGCTGCCGTCGCTGGCCGCCGGCCACCGGATGGTCGCCGTCGTGGAGGACAACGGCCGGGTCGGCGGAGTCGGCGCCGCGGTCGCCCAGGCGCTGCGCGACGCCGAAGTGGACGTACCGGTACGGGACTTCGGCATCCCGCCGCAGTTCCTGGCGCACGCCAAGCGCTCCGAGGTGCTGGCCGACATCGGGCTCACCCCGGCCGAGATCGCCGGCCGGATCGGCGCCACCCTGGCCCGCACCGCCCCGGCCGCCGGGACCCCTCGGCCGGCCGGCGCCTCGGTGCCCGCGCCGGCCAAGCCGCGCGCGGCGGCGAAGAAGGCCGAGCCGCAGACGGCCCGCAAGACCGCGCAGAAGTCCGTCCAGAATCCCGCGCGCACCGCCGCGCAGAAGAAGGAGAAGGCCGATGGCCGGCGAGGGTGACCGCGACGGCGCGGCCAAGGAGTTCGACCTGGCGCGGCTGCTGGCCGAACGCGGCGCCGAGCGCTACGAGCTGCACGCCAAGCACCTCAACCACCAACTGCCGCGCATGCTGCACACCATCGGCTTCGACAAGGTCTACGAGCGGGCCGAGGGCGCGTACTTCTGGGACGAGCAGGGCCAGGACTACCTCGACATGCTGGCCGGCTTCGGGGTGATGGGCCTGGGCCGCCACCACCCGGTGGTCCGCAAGGCGCTGCACGACGTGCTCGACGCCGGCCTGGCCGACCTCACCCGGTTCGACTGCCCGCCGCTGCCCGGCCTGCTGGCCGAGAAGCTGCTCGGCCACGCCCCGCACCTGAACCGGGTCTTCTTCGGCAACAGCGGCGCCGAGGCGGTGGAGACCGCGCTGAAGTTCGCCCGGTACGCCACCGGCCGGCCCCGGGTGCTGTTCTGCACGCACGCCTTCCACGGGCTGACCACCGGGGCGCTGTCGGTCAACGGCGAGAACGGGTTCCGCGACGGGTTCGCCCCGCTGCTGCCGGACACCGCCATCGAGATGGGCGATCTGGCCGCGCTGGAGCGGGAGTTGAAGCGCGGCGACGTGGCCGGCTTCGTCGTGGAGCCGATCCAGGGCAAGGGTGTGCACGCCACGCCGCCGGGATTCCTGCGCGCCGCCCAGGAGTTGCTGCACCAGCACAAGGCGTTGCTGATCGCCGACGAGGTGCAGACCGGCATCGGCCGCACCGGCGACTTCTTCGCCTACCAGCACGAGCAGGGCGTCGAACCCGACCTGGTGTGCGTGGCCAAGGCGCTGTCCGGCGGCTACGTGCCGATCGGCGCCACGCTCGGCAAGGAGTGGATCTTCAAGAAGGTCTACTCCTCGATGGACCGGGTGCTGGTGCACTCCGCCAGCTTCGGCTCCAACGCCCAGGCGATGGCGGCCGGCCTGGCCACCCTGGCGGTCATGGAGGACGAGCAGATGGTGGCGAACGCCCGGGCCACCGGCGACCTGCTGCGCGGCCGGCTGGCCGCGCTGACCGACCGCTACGAGATGCTGCACGAGGTGCGCGGTCGCGGCCTGATGATCGGCATCGAGTTCGGCAAGCCCAAGTCGCTGAAGCTGCGCGGCGGTTGGACGATGCTGCAGGCGGCCCGCAAGGGGCTGTTCGCGCAGATGGTCGTCGTCCCGCTGCTGCAGCGGCACCGCATCCTGACCCAGGTCTCCGGCGACCACCTCGAAGTCATCAAGCTGATCCCGCCGCTGATCATCGGCGAGAAGGAGGTGGACCGCTTCGTGGCCGCGTTCTGCGACGTCATGGACGACGCGCACAAGGGCAGCGGCCTGATGTGGGACTTCGGCAGGACGCTGATCAAGCAGGCGGTCGGCGGTTCGTGACCGCCCGCCCGATCGGCGCCGGATGAGCGGACGTCAGGCCAGGAGTCCGCGGCGGGCCAGCAACGGCTCGATCCGCGGATCCTGGCCGACCACCCGGCGGTACGCCTCCATCATGTCCACGCTGCCGCCGCGCGAGAGCAGTTCACGGCGGAAGCGCTCGCCGCTCTCGCGGACCGGCCGGCCGTTGCCGGCGAACCACTCCACCATGTCCGCGTCCAGCACCTCCGCCCAGATGTAGGAGTAGTACCCGGCGCTGTACTGGCCGGAGAAGACGTGCTCGAAGTAGGTGCTGCGGTAGCGCGGCGGTATCTCCGGCAGGTCGAGCCCGGCCGCCTTCAGCGCCGCCGCCTCGAACTCCTCGGCGTCGCCCGGGTCCTCGCCCTCGGCCAGCGTGTGCCAGGCCCAGTCGAGCATCGCGGCGGCCAGGTACTCCACCGTGCGGATGCCCTCGCCGAACCGGCGGGCCTGCTCCAGCCGCTCCACCACGTCCGCCGCCAGCGGTTCGCCGGTCTCGTGGTGCACGGCGTAGTGGGTGAGGATCTCCGGCCGCACCAGCCACATCTCGTTGACCTGGGACGGGAACTCCACCACGTCGCGCTTGACCGCGGTGCCGGCGAAGGAGGGGTAGCGCACGTCGGACAGCAGGCCGTGCAGCGCGTGGCCGAACTCGTGGAAGACGGTGCGCACCTCGTCGGCGGTCAGCAGCGTGGGCTCGCCGGCCGGCGGCTTGGCGATGTTGAGGTTGTTGACCACCACCGGCCGCTCGCCGTGCAGGTGCGACTGGTGGACCAGCGCGTTCATCCACGCGCCGCCCCGCTTGGAGGCGCGGGCGTAGAAGTCGCCGAGGAACAGGCCGACCGGGCTGCCGTCCTCCTCGGTGACCTCGAAGATCCGCACGTCCGGGTGGTAGCCGACCAGGTCGGTCCGCTCGGCGAACCGCAGCCCGTAGACCAGGCCGGCGGCGCGGAACACCCCCTCGCGCAGCACCCGTTCGAGCTCGAAGTAGGAGCGCAGCGCGCCCATGTCCACGTCGTGCCTGGCCTGGCCGGCCTTCTCCGCGTAGTACTTCACGTCCCACGCCCGCAACTCGCCGCCCTGCGGCGCGGCGGCGCGGAACTCGGCAAGCTCGGCGCGGGCGTTGGCCACCGCGGGCGGCACCAGCCGGGCGAACAGCTCCTCGACGGCGTCGGTCGTGGCCGCCGTGCGGTCCTCCAGGACGCAGGCGGCGTGGTTCGGGTGGCCCAGCAGCGCGGCCCGCTCGGCGCGCAGCCGCGCGATCCGCACCACCACCTCGCGGTTGTCCGCCAGACCGCGGCCCAGCGAGGCCGCCATCAGCCGCTCGCGCACCGAGCGGTCCGTGAGCCAGGCCAACTCGCTCTGGTTGGAGAAGAGTTTGAGGCTGAGCACGTAGCGGCCCGGGTGGCCCAGGACGGCGGCGTTCTGCGCGGCGGCGGCCACCGCGTCCTCGGACAGCCCGGCCAGCTCCCCGGCGTCATCCAGCACCACCGCCCTGGCCCGGGTGTCGGCCTGCAGATTCTGCTGGAAGGTGCTCTGCGCCGCGGCCAGTTCGGCGTTCAGTTCGCGCAGCCGGGCCCGCTGCGGCTCCGACAGGCGGGCGCCGGCCCGCACGCACCGCGCGTGGTGGTGCTCCAGCAGCCGCAGCGACTCCGGGTCGAGGCCCAGCGTGTCGCGGACGGCGTGCAGTGCGTCGAGCCGGCCGAAGAGCGCCTGGTCGAGCAGGATCGCGTCCTCGTGGGCGGCCAGCTTCGGGCGGTACTCCTCGTCGAGCGCGTCGGTGCCCGGCGAGGAGTCGGCGGAGGACTCGTTGACGAAGACCTCGAAGACCCGCTGCAGCAACCGGCCGCTGCGTTCCAGGGCGGCGACGGTGTTGTCGAACGTGGGCGGCCGCGGGTCGCCGGCGATCGCGGCCACCTCGGCCAACTGCTCGGCCATGCCCCGGTCGAAGGCCGGGGCATAGTGCTCGACCCGCAGTTCGGCGAACGGCGGCAGCTGGTAGGGGAGGGTGCTCGCGGTGAAGAACGGGTTCGTCGAGGTCACCCGGCCGACCTTAGCGGCTGTCGTCCTCCAGCAGCAGGCCCCGCAGCCGTTCCCGGCGCTCGGCGCAGAGCCCGAGGCCCTCGGCGAGGTAGCGGTCGGTGGACCCCCAGCGCTCCTCGATGGCGTCGAGCGCGGCCCGCAGGTAGGCGGAGCGCGCCTCGAACAGCGGGCTGAGCAGCTCGGTGACCTCGGGCGTGCTGACCGGCTCGGCGTGTTCGCCGCGCTGCACGCGGTAGCGCCGGTGCCGTTCGTTGCTGAGCAGGTAGTCCGCCTCGATCTCCTCGCGGCCGCACGCCGACCGCGAGCAGCACGATGGCGATCGAGGTGCCCGCCCGGTCCTTGCCGGCCGCGCAGTGCAGCAGCGCCGGCACCGACTCGTCGGCCAGCCGCCGCAGCAGCTCGCCGTGTTCCGCGGTCCGCTCCAGGATCAGCGTGCGGTAGGAGTGGGTCATGCTGGCCGCCGCCCGCCCGTCGCCCAGGGCGGTGCGCAGCGCCTCGACGTCGCCGTTGCGCACGATCTTCCAGAACTCCGCGCCGGCCGCCGGGTCGCTGAGCGGCATGTTCACGTTGCGGGTGCCGGGCAGGGCCACGTCCGGGCCCTCCAGCGCGATGTCGGAGGAGTTGCGGAAGTCGAAGACGGTGTGCAGGCCCAGCGAGCCGAGGAACGCGGCGTCCTGCTCGGTGGCGTGTGCCAGGTGGCCGCTGCGGAAGAGCCGGCCGCGGCGCACCCGGCGCCCGTCGGCGGTGGCCAGGCCCCCCACGTCGCGGAAGTTGCGCACTCCGGTCAGCTCCGGCTCGGACGGTGCCCACGCTGCCGGGGCTGTCTGCGGCGTCTGCTGGCTCAACGGTTCTCCTTCGTCCACGGTTCGTGCCGACTTTACGACAGCCGGACTAATTGCGTACTGCCCGGTATGTGGCCCATGCAGGATTACCGTCCGGACGGTCGGGTTTCACGCCGCTGGCATATTCATCGGCGGATCCCGGAACGGGCGTGGCGTGAATCACGTTGTGAAAGTTCCGAACCGCGTTCGCCCGGCGCGTGGCATGTGGTACCGCGCGTACGCGCATGGTTGAAGACGGGAACTTCTGGCCCGGGTGTCGGAATCCCGTCGCGCGGCCCCGACTCCGGCCGCCGCGGCGGCGGTCGGATGCCGGCCGGGTGGGCCCGGCCCACCCCCGTGGGGCCCGGCCCACGACGCGGCGCGGCCGCTGCCGGCGCGGAGGCTACGCCTCGGCGCCCTGGTGCCGCAGTACCGCCCACACCAGACGGCCCCTGCCGTCCGCGCAGGTCTGCACACCCCACGCCAGGGCGACCGCGTTCACCAGCAGCAGGCCCCGGCCGCACTCCTCCTCGACCCCGGGCTCCCGGCTGCGCGGCTCGGTCAGACCCCGTCCCTGGTCGGCGACTTCGAGCCGCATCATGTTGCCCGTGATGCGCAGCGCACACGTGATGCGCTCGCTGTCGCTGTAGCGGATCGCGTTGGTGAACAGCTCCGAGAGCACCAGCCCGGCGTCGTCACGGGCCTCGCCGTCCACGCCCTGCTCGGTCAGCAGTGCTCGAAGACGCCTCCTGGCCTCGCCCACGCAGGCTCCGAGCGCAGGCAGGTGGAACACGTCCGTCCGGGACGTGTTCGATCGCCGTCGGGTGTCGAGGCCCGGTGGGCGCTCCAGCCTTAGAGCGTCGTGGGAGGAAGGCACTCAGCCACTATGCGCGTAGCACGCGACAGATGGCAAGATGCGTTCTGTAATTTGCAGAATTGCAAATCCAAACTGCTGTCATATGCCTGACGACATGACACACTGCTTTGTCGTACGGGCACTTGCCCAGAAGGCGGTACGAAGGGAGCCACGGTGCCGGAAGCGCGCTCGCCGGCCGCGCCCACCGTTCTACGGGTGGTGCTGGGCAAGCGGCTGACCGACCTGCGGGAGAAGGCGGGGCTCACCTACGAGCAGGCCGCCGCAGCGCTCGACGTCACCCACGCCACCATCCGCCGGATGGAAAAGGCCGAGGTCGGGCTGAAGCTGCCGTACGTCGAGAAGCTGCTGGTCACCTACGGCGTCGACAACCCCGCCGAGCTCGAAGGGTTCCTCGCGCTCACCCGCGAGGCCAACCGCCCCGGCTGGTGGCACCGCTACCGCGACGTGCTGCCCGAGTGGTTCAGCGCGTTCGTCAGCCTCGAAGGCGAGGCGCACCTGATCCGCGCCTACGAGCCGCACTACATCCCGGGGCTGCTGCAGACCGAGGCGTACGCCCGCGCCGTGCTCCAGGCCGGACTCCCGAACGCCTCCGCCGACACGATCGAACGCGGCGTCGCGCTGCGCCTGGAGCGCCAGGCCCTGCTCGACCGGGAGGACCCGCCGATGCTGTGGGCCGTCATCGACGAGACGGTGCTGCGCCGTCCCATCGGCGGACCGGACGTCATGCGCGGGCAGATCGACCGGCTGATCGAGGCGTGCTCGCTGCCGCACGTCCGGCTCCAGATCATGCCGTTCGCCGCCGGCCCGCACCCCGCGATGTACGGGCCGTTCCACATCTTCCGGTTCCAGATCCAGGAGCTGCCGGACATGGTCTGCGCCGAGTCGCTGGTGGGCGCGGTCTACTTCGACGAGCGCGAAGACGTGTCCACGTTCCTGGAGGCCCTGGACCGGATGTGCGCGCAGGCAACCCCGGCACAGAGCACCGAGGCCTTCCTTGGTGGCGTTCGCAAGGAGATCTGACCGATGGACCGCAGGCATCACGGGGACGGTGGACACCCCAAAGGGGAACATCTGTACGGGGAACGTATATACAACGGCATGCCGGCCAGAGAGCTGGGCACCGAGGGCTGGCACAAGCCGTGGAGCGGCGGCAACGGGGGAAGCTGCGTCGAGGCGATGAAGCTGCACGACGGACGGGTCGCCATCCGGCAGTCCACCGACCCGGACGGCCCGGCGCTGATCTACACGCTCCACGAGATCCAGACGTTCATCCAGGGCGCGAAGGCCGGTCACGCCGACTTCCTCCTCGCCTCGCCGAGCATGCGAACCGATTGGAAGACGGCATGAGCGACCAGGCCCCCGCCGAGCGCGGCTTCGCGGCCGACCAGATCGACACCAGCAAGCCGCACCCCGCGCGGATCTACGACTACCTGCTCGGCGGCTGGGACAACTACGAGGTGGACCGGGTGGCCGCCGAGGAGATCGTCGACCTCGCCCCGGACGCCCGGGTGAGCGCCCGGGCCAACCGGGAGTTCCTGCACCGCGCGGTGCGCGGACTGGCCCGGTCCGGCGTCCGGCAGATCATCGACATCGGCACCGGCATCCCCACCTCGCCCAACACCCACGAGATCGCCGCCTCCATCGCGCCGGACACCCGGGTCGTCTACGTCGACAACGACCCGATCGTCGCCACCCACGCCGGCGCCAAGCTGACCAACGCCGCCAACACCGGGTTCGTCCTCGCCGACCTGCGCGACGCCCGGTCGATCGTCGAGCACCCGATCGTGCGGGACATGATCGACTTCGACCAGCCGGTCGCCCTGATGCTCGTCGCCGTCCTGCACTTCGTCCAGGACAAGGAGGACCCGTCCGGCATCATCCGCACGCTCACCGAACGGATGGTGCCCGGCAGCCAGTTGGTCATCACCCACTTCACCCTCGACTTCCACCAGGGCCGCGGCGACACCAGCCCGGTCTACGAGCGCGCCACCGCCCGGCTCGCCCCGCGCTCCTACGACGAGATCCTGCCGTTCTTCGACGGCTTCGACCTGCTCGACCCGGGCCTGGTCCAGGTGCCGCTGTGGCACCCGGACGGGCCGCTGCCCGAGACGGACGACCTGCGCAGGATCGCGGTCTACGGCGGTGTCGGCGGCAAGGAGTGAGCGGCCGCGCGGCGCGGTGAGCCGCCGGGTCAGCGGGTGAGCGGCTTGCCGAAGTAGTGCTCGGCGTACGGGTTGTCGTTGTAGGCGGGGATCTCCGCGTAGCCGTTCGCCCGGTACATCGCGCGGGCCTCGGTCAGGTCGGCGCGGGTGTCCAGCCGGATGCGGACCGCGCCCAACTCCGCGGCCGCCGCCCGCTCGACGGCGGCGAGCAGCGCGCTGCCCAGCCCGGAGCGCCGGGCCTCGGGCGCGACGAAGACCCGGGCCAACTCGGCGGTGCCCGGCCCCAGCAGGTGGACCCCGGCGCAGCCGACCGGCCGGCCCGCGAGGCGTCCGACGTAGAACAGGCCGCCCGGCGGGGCGAGATGGCCGCTCGGCTCCTCGGCGATCGCCTGCTCGATCTCGGCGGCGGTGGCCGCCCGGTCGTGGTGCGCGCGGTGGTAGCGCTCGACGAGGTCGGCGTAGTACGTGTGCAGCAGGGCGGTGGACTCCGGCGAGCCGACCGGCTCGGCCGCGAGGGTCCACGGCCGTGCCGGCCTGGTCGGTGTCGCGGTCACGCGGTGATTGTGCCCGCACCGCCCGCCGCGGTGCCACGGGGATTCCGCGCGCGTCCGGGCGGCGGGCCTCCGGGCGCCCGTTCAGGAGGGCGCGCCGGCCTGCCGGTAGAGGGTGGCGATGTCGTCGCCGAAGCGCGCGCTGTAGGAGACGTCCGGCGTGTCGCCGCCCTGCTGGTAGCCGCCGATCACCCCGATGACGGCGTGGTCCTCGGTCACCCACGGGCTGCCGCTGGTGCCGCCGCTGTAGGCGTCGCAGGCGATCCGCAGCTGGGAGGCGGTGAAGGCCGAGGCCCGGTTGACGCAGGTGAGCGGCGCGTCCGCGGAGGAGGGGTAGCCGGTCAGCCGGACCACGGAGTTCGCGGGCCGGCCGGTCCGCAGGGTGTTGGCGCCGACCACGTCCTGCACCCGGCGGCCGTGCAGGGGCCGCACGGTCGCGAACGCCACGTCGAGGTCCGGATCCTGCCCCTTGGTCCACCGCTGGTCCACGGTGACCCGGTCGAGCGCCCAGGCCCCGTAGGGCGCGACCCCGTCGTGGTAGCCGGGCACGAAGGTCAGGCCCGCGGTGCCGCTGCCGAGGCAGTGGGCGGCGGTGACGATCAGGTCGCCCTTCGGGCTGTCCACCACGCTCGCCGTGCAGAAGTGGTTGCCCGAGGAGGAGACCGGGCCGTGGAAGATCGCGCCGACCGTCTGCGTCGGCCGCGTGTCGTGCACCGGGCGCGAGATCCCGGGCGCCGGACCGGCCGCGGTCAGCGCCGCGGCGCTCGACGTGCTCCCGAGGGCGACGGTGGCCAGCCAGGACACCGCCAGCGCGGAGTCCCGCCACAGGCGTCCCGACGCGGCGCGGTCCGCGGCGGCGCGGCGGTGGGTCGAAAGCCTGAGCGACATCGGGGATCCTTCCTGCCGAAGGACGCGGAACGGTGCTGCACCGCTCGCAAGAAGATCCTTGACAACGTCTATGAGAATCCGGTGTGAGGGCTTTGAGAGCCCGGTGATTCTCACGATCGCCCGGGTGAATCGGTTGGCGGCGGGTTGACGTCTTCGTCGTCCCGGTGGACTCGCTCCTTCGGGTGGTCCCCTCTTCGGTGCGCGTCACAGGAGTATCCCCCCGTTCGGCCGCGGTTTCCTGTCGTCCGGATGCCGCAACGCGTTTCGCGGCCGGTCCGGCGTGTCCGCGGCCCGTGCCGCCACCGGCCCGCCGCGATGGCGGATGATCTGCGAAACGGTTTCCCCTCACGAGGAGTGTTCTCATGGCTACTACGCGTATCGCGCACACCGTCTGGCGGGGCGCCCTGGCCGATGGCAGCGGCATGGTCTCGTTCGACTCCTCCGGCATGCCCGACCAGGAGGTCACCTGGGCGTCCCGCGCCGAGCAGCCGCAGGGCAGGACCAGCCCGGAGGAGCTGATCGCGGCGGCGCACTCCAGCTGCTTCTCGATGGCGCTCTCGGCCGGTCTGGGCAAGGCGGGCATCCCGCCGGCCCGGCTGGCCACCACCGCCGAGGTCTCCTTCCAGCCCGGCACCGGCATCACCGGCATCCACCTCACCGTCGAGGGCGAGGTGCCCGGCGCGGACGCCGAGGCCTTCGCCGCGGCGGCCGAGGACGCCAAGGCCAACTGCCCGGTCAGCCAGGCGCTGGCCGGCACCACCATCACCCTGACCGCGCGCCTGGCGTGAGGCTGGGAACGATGCGGGGGCTGGCGGCGTTCTCCCTAGCAGCGGATGATGGATCCGCGGTGTCGCGGCGGATGCCGTGGACGGAGGCCGAAGAGATGTCCAAAGGTGCTGCGGTCGCCCTCGGGGGCGTGGCGGTCGCTATCTTGCTGTTGGTTTTTGGCGTGCCGCTGTGGGCGGTCGTCCTGGTCATCGTCGGTGTGCCCGTCGGCGGCTACCTGATGCTCGACAAGTCCCAGCGCCGCCGGCTGCGCGGCCTGTCGTCCCGCAAGGGCATCGGCCGCTGACCCGGGCCACTCGCTTCGCGGGCGCCCGTCAGGCCAGCGTGAGGTAGGCCAGGCTGCCCAGGCCCGCCACCGTGCAGTAGATCGCGAACGGGGTGAGGGTGCGCGTCTCGAAGTACCTGGTCAGGTACCGCACGGCCACGTAGCCCGCCACGAAGGCCGCCGCGCTGCCCGCGAGCACCTGGCCGCGGATCCCGTCGCCCGCCGGGCCGAGCAGCGAGGGCACCTTCAGCAGTGCCGCCGCGCCGATCACCGGGGTGGCCAGCAGGAAGGCGAAGCGCGCCGAGTCCTCGTGGTTCATGCCGCGGAAGATGCCCGCACTGATCGTCGCGCCGGAGCGGCTGATGCCCGGACACAGCGCGAGGATCTGCGCCGCGCCGATCATCATCGCCTGGCCGAAGGTGAGCCGGGTGATCCGCCGGTCCGACAGCTCCTCCGGATCCAGGTGCTCCTCGCCGGGTGCCACCGACGCGCCGGCCCTGCGCCGTCCGGTGCCGCCGCGCCGCAGCCGCTCGGTCAGGTAGAGCACGATGCCGTTCAGCGACAGGAAGACCGCCGTCGGGACCGGCTTGCCGAGCGTGGTGCGAAAGACGCTGTCCAGCGCCAGGCCCGCGACGCCCACCGGGACGGTGGCCGCGATCAGCAGCCAGGCCAGCCGCTGCTCCGGCGTGGCTATTCGGCGCTCGCGCACCGAGCTGAACAGCCCGCGCACCACCCGCGCCCAGTCCCGCCGGAAGTAGACCACCAGCGCCAGCGCCGTCGCCAGGTGCAGCCCGATCAGCACGTTGAGGTACGGCGACCCGTCCGCCGACACGTCGAGGTCGCGCTTCCAGTGGCCGCCGAGCAGCGCCGGCACCAGGATGCTGTGCCCGAGGCTGGAGACCGGGAAGAGTTCGGTGACGCCCTGGAGCAGGCCGACACCGATGGCTTCTGGGTAGGTCAGGACCGACATCGACAGCCTTCACGGAGGGGTTCGCGGGGCGCGGACATCCCGGGCCCGGCCGAACGTACTACAGGAAATCAACCCTTCCGGAAGGCTTTCCCGCGGTGTTCCCGGACGGTCCGCGCGAGTTCCACGGCCGTTCACAAGGCGTTGGCCGGCCGTACAGCGCCGCCGCCGGCCGTCCGTACGGTGAGGGCGTGACCGACGCGCTGTTCCCCCGGGAGCCCGCCGAGATCGCGCCCGGCGCGGTACACCTGCCCGGCTGGCTCGACGACGCCGCCCAACGCCGGCTGCTCACCGCCTGCCGCGAGTGGGCCGCCCCGCCGTCCGGAATGCGCACCGTGCGGATGCCGGGCGGCGGCGAGATGTCGGTGCGCACCGTATGCCTCGGCCGGCACTGGTTCCCCTATGGCTACGCCCGCACGCTGGTGGACGGCGACGGGGCGCCGGTCAAGCCGTTCCCGGACCGGCTCGGCCGACTGGCCCGCGCGGCGGTGACCGCGGCCTTCGGCACGCCGTGCCGCGAGCGGTACGACATCGCCCTGGCCAACCTCTACCCGGCGGGCGCCTCGATGGGCCTGCACCGGGACACCGACGAGCGCAGCGACGCGCCGGTCGTCTCGCTCAGCCTCGGCGACGCCTGCGTCTTCCGCTTCGGCAACACCCGCTCCCGGACGCGCCCTTGGACCGACGTGGAACTGCGCAGCGGCGACCTGTTCGTCTTCGGCGGCCCGGCGCGGCGGGTGTACCACGGGGTGCCGCGGACCAGGCATGGCACCGCGCCGGCCGCCCTCGGCCTCACCGGGCGGCTGAACGTGACGCTGCGGGCCGGCGGCCTGCCGGGGTAGCCGGATCGGGTGATCATCGCGCGCGCTGGAACACCCGATCGAGGCCGTGCGTTGACGATCACATGACGGCAAAAGACGAGAGAGGCGCCGGGCTGCTGCGGTTGCTCGGCGAGGTGAACGGCGGGGTGCTGGTCACCCTCAAGCGTGATGGGCGGCCCCAGCTTTCCAACGTCAACCACGCCTACGACCCCGAGACCCGGACCATCCGGGTGTCCGTCACCGAGGGGCGTGCCAAGGTCGCCAACGTGCGGCGCGATCCCCGGGTCAGCTACCACGTCACCTCCCCCGACCGGTGGAACTACACGGTGGCCGAGGGCGTCGCCGAGCTCTCCGAGGTGGCCGCCGATCCGCACGACGCCGCGGTGGAGGAGCTGGTGGAGCTCTTCCGCGCCGTGCAGGGCGAGCATCCCGACTGGGACGAGTACCGGGCCGCGATGGTCGCCGACCGGCGCCTGGTGCTGCGCCTGCCGGTGGACCGGGTCTACGGAGCGGAGCAGCGCTCATGAGCCGGCTGCGACCCGTCGCCTTCGGCGCCGAGCCGACCGGCGAGCGGATGGCCCGCATACGCCGCTCCCCGCACTTCGCCGACGGCGTCTTCGTCAACCCCACCGGTCCGTCCGGACCGCCGCGCGGGCCGAGTCCCGCGATGATCAAGTCGCTGCTGAACAAGGCGGACCGGGTGCGCAGGAAACCGGCCGCCCCGGTCCCCGTGCACCCCGCCACCCTCGCCGACCTGGCCGGGCCGATCCCGTCGGGCCTGCGGATCACCTGGATGGGGCACTCCAGCGTGCTCGCCGAGATCGACGGCCGCCGGGTGCTGTTCGACCCGGTCTGGGGCGAGCGGTGTTCGCCGTTCGGCTTCATCGGCCCGCGCCGGGTCCACCCGGTGCCGGTGCCGCTGGCCGAACTCGGGCCGCTGGACGCCGTGGTCATCTCCCACGACCACTACGACCACCTCGACATGTCCACGATCCGTCAACTCGTCCGCGGCGGCACGAAGTTCGCGGTCCCGCTGGGCGTGGGCGCGCACCTGGAGCGCTGGGGCGTGCCGGTCGAGCGGATGGCCGAGCTCGACTGGCACGAGTCCACCGAGATCGCCGGGCTCACGCTGTCCGCCACCCCGGCCCGGCACTTCTGCGGCCGCGGCCTGCGCAACACCCAGCACACCCTGTGGGCCTCCTGGGTCGTCAAGGGCCCGGAGCACCGCATCTACCACAGCGGCGACACCGGGTACTTCCCCGGCTTCGGCGACATCGGCGCCGAACACGGCCCGTTCGACGCCACCATGATCCAGATAGGCGCCTACAGCGACTTCTGGCCCGAGATCCACATGACCCCCGAGGAGGGGCTGCGCACCCACGTGGACCTCTCCGGCGGCACCCCGCTGGGCACGCTGCTGCCGATCCACTGGGGCACGTTCAACCTGGCGATGCACCCGTGGGAGGAGCCGGCCGAGCGCACCCTCGCCGCGGCCCGCGAGGCCGGCGCCCGGGTCGCCATCCCGCCGCCGGGCAAGCCCTTCGAGCCGGTCGGCCGGCTGCCGGTGGAGCCCTGGTGGCGCGAGGTGGCCCACCCCGCGCCGGCGCCCGCCGCCACGCCGTCCCCGTCCCCGGCCGCGAAGCCGTCCACCGCGCCCGCCCCCTCCACGGCGCGGTCCGTCACCGCTCCGTCCACCGTGGCCGACCAGAGTTAGGGCGCGTCTCGCGGTCTTGGCGGGCTCGCGACGCCCGGCACGCGCATCCGCGGGCGTTGCCGCTGTGACATCAGCCGCTGGCGCGACGGGCCCCGACAACACCACTGTCGGGGCGCTCCGGCGCCTTGCGGCCGCACGCACCGGACGCCGCTCCCTGATCCACCCTGATCCACAAGACACGCCCTGGGCGTCTCGCGGCGCGCCGCCGGCCGGCCCGGCGGGCGGGGCGCCGGGGTCGGCCGCACCGGTCGCCGCCGGGTCAGGAAGCCGGCGCGGGGAAGGCGGGATCGACGACGCGTTCGGTGCCGTCCGGGAAGCCGACGCGCACGCCGTCCGGGCCGACCTCGGCGCTGAACCCGGCGCGCAGTGCTCGCAGGTCCACCGGCTCGCCCGACAACACGATCAACGAGACACGGACCGGGTCCGGTTCGCCGTCCGCCGGCGCGGTCAGGTACGGCACCGCCGACTCGCGGCCGAGCGCGTTGGCGTCCGTCGCGCGGTCCACCTCCGCCGCCCGCCAGCCGTGCAGCCCGAGCACGGCGCAGGTCAGGCCGTCCGCCCGCCGCACCAGCGCCCAGCCGTCGCCCTGTTCCCCGCCGGGCGGCACGCGGTCCGCGATCGCGTGCCCGCCGTCGCGTACCGCCAGCCCCGGCGCGAGCCCGTCAGGCCCTTCGATCCGGTGCACCCGCACCTCGCAGGGCCCGTACGGCAGCGCCACGGTCGCGACGCGGTAGCGGCGCTCGTCGCCGGGCAGCCGCAACTCGTGCCAGGAGGCGGCCGCGTGCTCCACCACCGAGGCCGGGCGGATCACGCTGCGGCGCGACGGGGTCCCGTCGGCGGACAGCAGGGCGAGGTGGTTGTCGATCCGGCGCTCCCAGGCGGCCGGTCCGGTCTGCGGCGCGGTGCGGGTGGAGTAGGCGAACTTCGAGTAGTGCGGGTCGTCGGCCGCGTCCGGGTCGTCCGGCAGGTTGTTGTCGCTGCCGTGGTTGAGCAGCCGCACGATCCCGTCGGCCCGGGTCCCGTGCAGCAGCCACCCGGGCACCGGCAGCGCGATCCGGGTGTCGGACTCCTCGACGGCGCAGGGGAGTTCGGGCTCGGTCCAGGCCGGGTGGCCGGGCGGCAGCAGCAGCCCGAGGAACCCCTTCGACGCCCAGTACGGCGACCCCGGCCCGGAGTAGGTCTGCGTCACCGGCAGATACGGCTCGTACCAGCCCAGCCGCAGCAGGCCGTCCCCGTCCGGCGCCCCGCGGTCCGCGAAGTGCCGCGCGGTGCCGGACGCCAGGCGGCGGGTCAGGCCCGGCGCCAGCGGCGTCGCGCCGGCCAGTTCGCCCATCCACAGCGGCGCCGCCGCGGCGAACCGGTAGGTCAGCGACCGCCCCTGGTGGACCGGGGCGCCGTCGGCCCCGAAGAAGTGCTGGTAGCCGTCGAGGAACAGCCGCAGCCGGTCCCGGTGCGCGGCCACCCGGCCGGGGTCGGCGCCTCCCGGGCTCGCCTCGGCGATCCGCGCCCACAGGAACGGATAGAAGTGCAGGGCCCAGCCGTTGTAGTAGTCGAACGCCCGGCCGTCGCCGTCGGAGTACCAGCCGTCGCCGAGGTACCAGTCCTCGATCCGGTCGAGGCCGCCGTCGATCTCCGCCTGCCGGTACGGTGCTCCGACCGAGGCGAGGAACTGCTCCGCCACCACCTGGAAGAGCCGCCAGTTGTTGTCGACCGGGTGCTTGCCGATGAAGTCGCCGAGCCAGTCGGCCAGGTGCTGCCGCGCCGTCTCGTCGAGCCGGTCCCAGATCCACCGCCGGGTCTCGTGCAGCCCGACCGCGATCGAGGCGGCCTCCACCATGGGCTGCGACCGCTCGGTGATCCGCGGCCAGGCGTCGGCGGAGCCCGGGTCGGCGCCCGCTGTCAGACCCCGCGCGTAGCGTTCTGTCAGGGCCTCGATCCGGCTTCGGCCGGCCGGATCGGCGGTTCCCGCTTCACCGTCGGCCGCGCCCGCGTGGGCGCCCGCGATCCGGAAGGAGGCCAGCAGGAATGACCGCGCGAACCCCTCGAGTCCGTCCGAGTGCGCCCCCGACCGGCTGGTGCGTCCCGGCAGGCGGTACTGCGCGCCGCCCGGCGTCGCGTAGCCGCCCAGCGCGTCCAGCAGCCGATCGGCCAGCGCCTCCCAGTGCGCCCGCGTCCAGCCGGTGCGGGGTGACAGCGCCCGGTCCTCGGGCGGCAGAAACGGTCGCGGCATGGTGGACATGGGGTGCTCCCTGGGACGCGGAGATCGGCCGCCCCCATCCTGTAAGCGCTTTCTATCCGACGGCAAGGGGTTCGACCAGGTCGTCCGTGCCGGTCGGACCGGCCGGGTGCGCCGATCGGGCCGCGGCGCCCGCCCGCGACCACGCCTACGACACGATGTCCTTGTACCGGAAGTGCCGGAAGGCGAGGGCCGTCAGTACCACGGCGAACGACACGGCCACCGAGGTGCCCTTCAGCATGCCCGTCCACTCCATATCCGGCTGCAGCGCGTCCACCCACGCGAACTGCCAGTGCGTCGGCAGCACGTCGCGCGCCGAGCCCAGCGCGGTGATCGCGTCCAGGATGTTCGACAAGATGGCCGCCCCGACCGCGCCGCCCACCGCGCCCAGCGGTGCGTCGGTGACCGTGGACAGCCAGAACGCCAGCCCGGCCACGGTCAACTGGCTGACGAACACGTAGACCGCGACCACCGCGAAGCGCGCCGCCGCCGTCCCGGCCGGCAGCGAACCGCCGGTCGGCAGCTGCACGTCGCCCCAGCCGTACGCGGCCGTGCCCACCGCCAGCGCGACCGCGGGCAGCGCCAGCACCGCCACCGCGCTGAAGCCGAACGCCACCAGCGCCTTGCTGGTCAGCAGCCGCGCCCGGGGCACCGGCGACGCCAGCAGGTAGCGCAACGACGACCAGCCGGCCTCCGAGGCCACCGTGTCGCCGAAGAACAACGCCACCGGGAGGGTCAGCAGGAAGCCACTGGAGACGAAGAGCACGGCCAGCGCGAAGTTCAGCCCCGAGGAGGTGGCCACGTCCACGAGCGACGGGATGCCGTTGCGGTCCTTCGGCGTGCCGCCGATCGCGAACGCCGCCCACACCACCACGGGCAGCGCGAGCACCACCGCGAACGCCACCAGCGTCCGGCGCCGCCGCAGTTGGCGCACCGCCTCGACCCGCAGCGGCAGGGTGCGCCGCGGGTGGTAGCCGGCCGCGGTCGCTGCCGGCGGCCCGTCCGGCGGTCCTTGCGGCGTGCCGCCCGGGGCGGTGGCGTCCGCCGGCCCGGGGACGCCGTCCGCCAGGTCCGCCGCGGGCCCGCCCGCGCCCGGGGTGTCCGTTCGTCCGGTGCTCACGCCGATCCTCCGATCAGGGTCAGGAACGCGTCCTCCAGGCGGTGGTGCGGCCCTATGCGCTCCACCGGCACGCCCAGCCGCAGCAGTTCGGCCACCAGGAGCGGCACGGGCAGGCCGTCGAGCCGCACCAGCAGGCCGCCCTCGGCCGGCTCGGCCGCGCCGACGCCCGAAGCGGCCGCCAGCGCCACCGCCGCCTCGCCGAGCCGGTCCGCGCTCCACGCCGGGGCGCCGACGAACAGCGTGTCGCCCCGGCCGACGATCTCGCCGACCGGTCCGGCCGCCAGCAGCCGTCCCTTGTCCATCACCACCAGGTGGCTGCAGCTGACCTCGACCTCGGACAGCAGGTGGCTGGAGACGATCACCGTGCGGCCGGTGGCCGCGTAGCGGCTGACCACCGACCGCATCTCGCGGATCTGCGGCGGGTCGAGCCCGTTGGTCGGCTCGTCGAGGATGAGCAGGTCGGGCAGGCCGAGCATGGCCTGCGCGATGGCCAGCCGCTGCCGCATGCCCTGCGAGTAGGTGCGCACCGCGCGGTCCAGCGCCTCGCCGAGGTCGGCGATCTCCAACGCCCGCTCCACGTGGGCGTGTTCGGCCGGCCTGCCGGTGGCCCGCCAGTACAGGTCGAGGTTGGCCCGGCCGGTCAGGTGCGGCAGGAAGCCCGCGCCCTCGACGAACGAACCGACCCGGGAGAGCACCGGCGCGCCCGCCGCCACCCGCTGCCCGAACACCCGGATCTCTCCGGCGTCCGGCTCGATCAGGCCCATCAGCATGCGCATCGTGGTGGTCTTGCCCGCGCCGTTCGGCCCCAGCAGCCCGAGCACCTGGCCGCGTTCGACCCGGAAGGACAACTCCCGCACCGCGTAGCGGTCCGCCGAGCCGCGGTAGCGCTTGGACAGCCCGACGATCTCCAACGGCGCGGCCGGCGCCCCCCGTTCGGCCGCGGACCTGCGCGCCGCCGGCCCGCGCCGGGGCCGGCTCGCCACGGCCGGGCCGGCGCCGTCCGGTCAGCAGCAGTCCGGCCGCCGCCACCAGGGCCGCGATCGGCAGGGCCCAGGCCCACACCGGCAACCCGGTGCCGGCGGTGGCCAGTTGCGGCACCGTCGGCACGCTCAGCGTCCCGCCCGCCAGCGCGACGCGGTACGTCGCCGGCGTGGTGGGGGAGGAGTACGCCAGATCGGTCGCCGCGAGCACCAGCCGCAACCGGTGCCCGGCGGAGAACTGGTGGTCCACGGCGGGCAGCGCCACGGTCACCGTGCGCCCGTGCGTCGCGCCGGTGACCCGCAGCGGTGCGACGAGTTGGTGCGGCAGCGTCTCGCGGCCGTCCGGCCCGACGTCGTAGAGCTTGCCGAACAGCACCGCGTCGCCGCCGGGCGCGGTCGAGGAGACCGTGACCGCGACCCGCGGTGAGCCGGTCAGCGTGAGCGGGGCGCGCAGCGGCGCCGACTGGAAGAAGGCGGACTGCCCGGGGAAGTCCACCGACAGGCCCCCGCCGGCGCCGGCGAGTTGGCCCAGCGCCCCGATCCCGGGCAGCGAGGAGACCGAGGGCGGCGAGCCCCCGGCCGGGTTGTCCGCCGTCTGCGGCGGGCCGTCGAGCGGGAGGGCGGTCGTCGAGCTGCCGCCGAGCCCGGGATAGCGCCGGTCGCTCGCGCCGTCGCTCAGCACCTGCCCGGTGGTGGTGTCCACGCCGCCCTGCCGCGTCACCCGGAACGCCGGCCCGGTGTCCACCGGCTCGTGCTTGAGGTAGCGGTCGAACCAGTCCAGGATCCGCCCGTCCACCCGCCCGCTCTCCTGGTCGCCGCCGTCGTGCCCGCCGGACGACCAGTCCACCGATACCGGGGCGCCGTTGGCGGCGATGGTCCGCGCCATCTCGTCCGCCTGGTCCAGCGGGAAGAGGGAGTCGTTCTGCCCCTGGACGACGAGCGTCGGCACCTTGATCCGGCCGCCGACCGACGAGGGGCTGGAGCGGTCGAGCAGCTTCACCGCGGCGGCGTCCGCCCGCCCGGACAGCGCCGCCCGCTGGTAGAGCGCGCACAACGGCGCGGTGAACCGGCAGCCGGGCGCCGCGACGGCCGGTCCGGCCCCGAGGCCCCTGGGCGCCACGGTCGCCGCGCTCGTCGCGGCCGTGCCGGAGGCCGCCGTGCCGCCGCCGTTCGAGGCGCTGCCCCCGGCCCCGGGCGCGCCGCCGCCCGCCGCGGCTGCCGGGCCGGTCGTGCCGGGGGTTCCGGTCGAGCCGGTGGTGAAGAAGATCCCGGCCCAGAGCTTCTTGAAGACCCCGGAGCCGGCCGGCTCGCCCTGGGCGTCCTGCGGGAAGAGCGCCTCCGGCAGGTTCCACCAGGTGATCTGCGGCGCGATGGCGTCGATCCGCTTGTCGTACCCGGCGGCGAGCAGCGCCAGCGCCCCGCCGTAGGAGGCGCCCGCGATGCCGACCCGCGGGTCGTCCGGCCCGTCCTGAACCACGTCGCCCCGGTGGCCCAGCCAGTCCACCAGCCGCCGCACGTCCGCCACTTCGCGGTCCGGCGAGTCGAGTCCGATCGCGCCCGTCGAGCGCCCGAAGCCGCGCGCCGACCAGGTCAGCACCGCGAAGCCGTTCCTGGCAAGCTGCTCGGCCTGGCCGGTCATGTCGTCCTTGCTGCCGCCGAAGCCGTGCGCCAGCAGCACCGCGGGATGCCGCCCGCCGCCCGCCGGTGTGAAGAACGACGTGTCGATCCGCACGGTGGCCCTGCTGCCGGGGGTGGCCGGCATGGTCATGAACCGGTTCTCCCGGTGCACGGCCGCCGGTCCGCGCGCCACCGCGACGGACGCGGTGCCGGCCCCGGCCAGCGCCACGAGGGCGACGGCGACCGCGGTGACGCGCCGGCGGCCGGCACGCCGGTCTCGGCCACCGGTGCGCCAGGTTCTGAAACGGGCCAGATGCATGCGGGCAGGTCCTCGCGGGTGTGATCCGGTGAAGGCGGGCAGTCCAGTGTGCCCCCTGGAGATCGCCGGGAGCCCGACCGGGGGCGGCCCGGCGGCCGATCGGGGCCGATCGGGGGGCTGATGTCAGTGGTGGGGGTTAGCGTCGTGGCCAGGTTCGGTGCCGCGCGCGATCGGCGGTCGTGCGCCGCGTGCCGTGCGTCGTAGGGAGAGGAGACGTCGTGGCTGCGAAGCGGAAGCCGGCGGTGCCCGGCGCGGACGACGTGCGTGCGATCGCCCTGTCGTTGCCCGAGGCGGAGGAGAAGCCGGCCTGGGGCTCTCCCACCTTCCGGGTCCGGGGCAGGATCTTCGCGGCCCTCGGCGGCGACGACACCTCGATCGGCGTCCGGTGCCCGAAGGCCGATCGCGACGAGTTGATCCTCGCCGAGCCGGAGAAGTTCTTCATACGCCCCGGCCACGACGACAACTTCGCCTGGCTGCGGGTCCGGCTCGCCGCGCTCGACGACGTGGACGAGCTGCGCGCCATCCTGTGCGACTCCTGGCGGCAGGTCGCCCCCCGCCGGCTGGCCGCCGCCCACGGCGATCTGGGGCGGGAGGCGTAGAACCGATACGCTCAACGGGTGAGTGAGGACCGTGAGGTTGACGACCAGGGACCGCCGGTGTTCGAACGCGGCACCGACGGTCCGAAGGTGATCGTCGCCGGCGTGGACGGCTCCGACTCCTCCTGGCACGCCGCCGCGTACGCCGCCGGCCTCGCCCGCCGCCAGCGGTCCCTGCTCGCCCTCGTCTACATCCAGCCGCTCGCGGTGGGCGGCGCCGCCGGGCTCGCCATCCCGATGGCCGGGGCCACCTCGCAGATCGCCGAGGAGATCGTCGCCCACATCCGCGAGTCCACCGACCGGCTGGGGGACGACTTCGACCTGCGCTGGGAGTTCCACACCTTCTCCGGCGACCCGTTCAGCGGTCTCGCCCGGGCCGCCGACGAGCTGCGCGCCGACGCCGTCGTCGTCGGCGCCTCGGAGCAGGCCGGCCACCGCATCATCGGCTCGCTCGCCGTCCGCCTGGTGAAGGCCGCCCGGTGGCCGGTGACCGTGGTGCCGTAGCCGGGGCGCCCGCCGGGGAGGGACACCCCCGCCCGGCCTCAGCGCAGGAACGCCGTGATCCGCCCCCGCAGGCCCGCCGCGTCCAGCCCGTGCGCCGCGACGTGCTCCGGCCAGCTGCCGTAGTGCCGCAGCTCCGGCCGCGCGACCCCCAGCCCGAGCACCCGGTGCGGCACGTCGGCCAGCGCCTCGGCGACGTGGCGGACCGAGGTGCCGGCCAGGTACGGCTCCACCAGCACCACGTCGGCCGCCGCCGCGCTGCGCACCGCCGCCCGCAGCGCGTGCCCGTCGAACGGCCGGACGGTCGAGGCGTACAGCACGGTCACGTCCAGCCCCCGCACCGCCTCCCGGACCGCGTCCAGCATCGGCCCGACCGCCACGACCACGCCGTCCCGGCCCGACCGCACCCGCTCGAAGGTGCCCGGCGACACCGGCAGCGGCTCGGTGTTCGACTGCTCGCCGAGCCGCACGTAGACCCGGCTGTCGCCGTCCGCCACCGCGTGCCGCAGCAGCGCCTCCGCCTCGTCCGGGTGGCCCGGGACGTGCACGGTCCACCCGTCCAGGGTGTCCAGCAGGGCCACGTCGCCCGGCGCCTGGTGGGTCCGGCCGCCGGCCGCGATGTCGTACGAGGCCCCGGCGCTCACCAGCACCGCGCCCACGTCCTGGTGCCCCAGGTCCAGCTTGACCTGCTCGAACGGCCGCTCCACCAGGAAGCTGGCGAAGGTGTGCGCGATCGGCCGCATCCCGGCCAGCGCCAGCCCGCCGGCCACGCCGACCAGCAGCTGCTCGCGGATGCCGACGTCGATCACCCGGTCCGGATGGGCCCGGGCCGCCTCCTCGCACTGCCGGGCCGAGATCACCGCGAAGACGACCGCGGTACGCGGGTCCTCGTCGAGCAGTCGCGGAACGAGAGCGCAGAAGCGCTCGCGCATGGTGTCCATGAAACGTCCTTTCGGATGGAGCGGGTCGGGGGAGTGGCGGGGGCGCCGGGGTCGCGGGGCGCCCGGCTCGGCGCTGCGGCGCCCGTCAGGAGTCCTTCGGCTCGACCCGGGCCACCACGGCCCGCGGCCGGCCCGGATGCGGCGCGGTGAACGCCGCGTACAGCGCCTCGTGGTCGCGGCCGTCCACGGTCGCCGCCGACCACCCCTCGGCCTCGAACCGGGAGGCCAGCCCGCCGCGCCAGCCGTGGGTCGCCGACGCGTTGTCCACCGCGACGACGTGCAGCCCCGCCAGCCCGACCGCCCCGGCGTAGGCGACGGCCTCGTGGTTGCTGCCCTCGTCCATCTCCGCGTCGCCCACCAGCACCCAGGTCCGCGCTCCGGCATGCCCCTGGGCCCTCAGTCCCAGCGCCGTGCCGACCGCCAGCGGCAGCCCGTGCCCCAGCGATCCCGAGCCGATCTCGGCCCCCGGCACGAGCACCCGGTCCGGGTGGTGCCCGAGCCGGGAGTCGAACGTCCCGAAGCCCGGCAGCCACTCGCGCGGCACGAACCCCTTCGCCGCCAGCACCGCGTAGTACGCCATCGGCCCGTGCCCCTTCGACAGCAGGAAACGGTCCCGGTCGGGCGCGTCCGCGGTGCCGGGCGTCACCCGCAGCACCCGGTCGTAGAGCACCCACAGCACGTCGAGGGTCGACGTGGCGGCCGGCCCGTGTTTCTCGTCGCCGGTCATGAGGGACATGAGCCGGTCCAGGTCTCGGTATCCGAGGTCGGAAGTCATGCGACGAGCGTGCAACTTCAAGCGAACTTGAAGTCAAGCCCGTATCGTGTCGGCATGCCGCCACCCGCCCGACTGACCATCGGGGAACTCGCCGCCCGCAGCGGCCTGGCCACCTCCGCGCTGCGGTACTACGAGGACCTGGGCCTGATCCGCTCCGAGCGCACCGCGGGCGGCCAGCGCCGCTATCCCCGGGCCACGCTGCGCCGGGTCGCGTTCATCCGCGCCGCCCAGCAGGTCGGCCTCTCGCTGGACGAGGCCCGCACGGCGCTGGCCGACCTCCCGGCCGACCGGACGCCCAACGCCACCGAGTGGGCCCACGTCGCCCGCTCCTGGCAGCACCGCATCGACGCGCAGATCGCCGGCCTCCAGCGCCTGCGCACCCGGCTCACCGGCTGCATCGGCTGCGGCTGCCTGTCCCTGGCGACCTGCCGGCTCTACAACCCCGACGACACGGCGGCCGCCGCCGGCCCCGGCGCGCGCTACTTCACCACGGACCCGCCCCCGCCCGCCGCCCCCTGACCTCCGTGCGAGCACCCGGCCCCCCACATGCGGTATTGTTCTCCACGCGAGGCCAGCCGGTTCAACCCAGCTGACACCAGCACCGGGACGTGGCGCAGCTTGGTAGCGCACTTGACTGGGGGTCAAGGGGTCGCAGGTTCAAATCCTGTCGTCCCGACGGTGTTTTCGCAGGTCA
>CAVXGZ010000002.1:0-1554724 GCA_963761325.1 uncultured Actinomycetota bacterium
AGAGCTCGTCCCCATTCTGTGGGGGCGGGCTTTTTGCGTGCGAATTGTCCGTTTTCGGCGTGAGAAGTTGTGAGAGGCGCCGGCGGGTGCCCGTAATTCCGCTGGTCAACGGGTCGGAAGTGCGTCGACCGCGTGACGCGCGTCAAATGGGCGACCCGAGCTTGGCGTCATCGGTGTGCGGTTGGCGAAATGCTTTCCGTCGCCCGAGGTATGAGTGGCGGGCCAGCCGTCCAGTCCTCGTCAGTGCCAGCGGAGGTTTGAACGCGGACCGTTCCTCGGCCCGGCACGCCTGGACGACCCGACCCGCACTACGTGCGTCCCGCGCGAGCGGGGGTGGGACGGGGCTGGGGCTCAACGCCACGGAAGTGGCTGAGTGTGTCCCTCGCATGCGCGATTGCGGTCTCCGACCACGGGTGCGTGTGCCTTTTCCATGTGGTTGCGACCGTCCTTGACCAAGGGGGTGGAAACCGGCCAGCGGGCCTGTCGTCGTAATCGATACCGTTTGCGTCAACAAAGTTGACGCAGGGGGCGTGGGCATGACTGCCGGGGGCGGCAAGGTCCTAGACATCAGGACTGCGGATCTGACGGCGGCGGCGCCGGTCTTTCAGACGCAGGCGAAGGCTCTCGAGTGCAGCGTTGAAGACGCTGATGGGCCGGCTGGACGGTCTGGGGAAGCCGTGGGGCCAGGACGAGCAGGGGAAGAAGTTCGAGGCGGGGTACGAGCCGGCGGCGAAGAAGATGGAGTCGGCGGCGGGGATGCTGGTGCTGGGGTTGACGAGCGTTCATGAGGCGATGACGGATCTGGCGGCGGGGTTCGGGGCTGAGGATGCCGCGGTGGCGGCGGTGTTCACGAAGGACGGCGAGGGCGTCGGGAGGGGGTGGGGTGAGCGTCGAGTCGCGGGCGCGCGACATCCTGATGGACATGGGCATGTGGTGGCCCGAGGCGAATCCCGGTGAGCTGCGGCAGGCGGCGACGGCGTGGCGGACGTTCGCCACGGCCGTGGACGACGTTCTCACGCCGGCCGATCGCGCGGCGAGGGGGCTGATCCACAACAATCGGGGTCAGGCGATCGACGCGTTCTCCGCGTTCTGGGAGCGGTACGCCAGGGGTCAGGACGGCGGCTACCTGCACGACCTGTCCCGTTCGGCGAAGGCGATGGCCACCGCGCTGGACAAGCTGGCGGATGTGGTCGACAAGGCGATTTCCCGGCTGTGGACCGAGATCGGCATCAGCGCGACGGTCATCGTGGCCGGGGTCGGTCTGACGTTCTTCACGGCGGGTCTGTCGGACGGCGCGGCGGCGGTGGCGGCCGAGGCGATCGTCGAGTTGTCCGCCTCGTTGGGCGCGGAGGTGTCCGCGACGGTCGCGAGCATCACGGCGGGTACGTTGACGGCGGCGGTGTTCGGTGGCGTGGAGACGATGACGCTGGACGCGGTCGTCGCGCAGCCGTTGCAGATGGCCACCGGGCTGCAGAAGTCCTTCAGCCTCACCCAGGTCGACCAGGCGGCCAGGAGCGGCATGCTCTACGGCGGAGCGTTCGGCCTGGGCGGCGGCATCATCTCCGCCGGGGCCCGCGGCGATTTCAACGGTGTGTTCAGCGGAGTGCCGAAGGATCTGCGACCGCCGGTATTGCGCCCGGATCTGATCGACGAGGGCACGGCAGGGCGTCCCCGGGGGTCGGTCACGGACTGCGGTGACCCGGTGGACGTGGCCACCGGCGAGATGCTGATGCCCATCACCGACCTGGAGTTGCCCGGCGCGCTGCCGCTGGTCTTCCGCCGCACGCACCTGTCCTCCTGCGACACAGGCAGTGCGTTCGGTCGCACCTGGATGTCCACCCTCGACGAGTGCGTTCAACTCGACGCCGAGGGAGTGGTGTTCGCGTCCGCGGATGGAGTGCGCCTGGTCTACCCGGTGCCTCCGCCCGGCGAAGCGGTCCTGCCGTCGAAGGGTGCCCGATGGCCCCTGGAATGGGATGGGCATCCGGACGGGGCGATGACGATCACTGATCCCGAGACCGGCGTTGTGCGGACGTTCGACACTCCGGCGGCCTCCGGCACGTCGGGCATCGTGCACGTGCCGATCGACTCCTGGCGCGACCGCAACGGCAACCGCGTCGACGTCGAGCGCGACCATCACGGCATACCGACCGCCCTGCGGCACTCCGGCGGTTACTTCGTCGCCGTCGACACGCTCGGCCCCCGCGTCACCGCCCTGCGCCTGCTCGACAACTCCCCGTCGCGGTACGAACGCTACGACCCGGCCGAGCACACCGACGACGGCACGGTCGTCGTCCGCTATGGCTACGACGAGGACGGCAACCTCATCGACGTCATCAACTCCACCGGGCAGTCAACGGAGTTCGGGTACGACGCCCAAGGCCGCGTCACCTCGTGGACCGATCGCAACGGCACCCACTTCACCTACACCTACGACACCGCCGGCCGCGTCATACGCACCGAGGGCACCGACGGCTTCATGTCCGGGGCCCTCTCCTACGACGACGCCGAACGCGTCACCACCTACCTCGACTCCCTCGGCCACCGCTCCCGCTTCCGGTACAACAGCCACGGTGTCGTGACCGAGGAGACGGACCCGCTCGGCAACACCACCCGCACCACCTGGGACCCGACGACCCAGCAACGCCTCACCGTCACGGACCCGTTGGGCCGCACCACCGCGTTCGCGTACGACGAGGCAGGACGGCTGACGCAGGTCACCGCGCCGGACGGCAGCGTCACCTGGGCGGTGTACAACGATCTCGGGCTGCCGGTTGAGGTCATCGCGCCGTCGGGTGCTGTCACCCGCCACACCTTCGACGAGCGCGGCAACCTGCTGGCGGAGACCGATCCGCTGGGTACGGTGACCGCGTACGCGTACGACGAAAGCGGCTTCCCGGCCACTGTGACCGACGCCTTGGGCGGCGTGCAGCAGATCCAATGCGATGCGGCCGGCCTGCCTCTGTCGATCACCGACCCGCTCGGTCGCCGGACGGCGGTGCGGCGGGATGCGTTCGGACGGATCGTGGAGGTCACGGATCCGCTGGGGCAGGTCACCCGGCTGGGGTGGACGGTGGAGGGCAAGCCCGCGTGGCGCGAAACCCCGGACGGCGAACGGGAGTCGTGGACGTGGGACGGTGAGGGCAACCTGCTGACCCACACCGACCGGAACGGCGGCACGACCACGCACGTGGTCGGTACCTTTGACCTTCCGGCCTCCCGCACGGATGCCGACGGGGTGACGTACACGTTCACCCATGACACGGAACTGCGGTTGACGGGGGTCACCAATCCGCAGGGCCGGATGTGGAGTTACGTCTACGACCCGGCCGGCCGTCTGACCTCCGAGACCGACTTCAACGGCCGCACGCTCACCTACGGCCACGACGCCGCGGGCAGTGTCGTCACGCGGACCAACGGCGCGGGCGAGACGATCGCGATGACGCGGGACGTGCTCGGGCGTATTGCCGAAGAGCGCCTTCCGGATGGCGCGTTGACGACCTTCGGCTACGGGCCGAACGGAGACCTGGTCTCCGCGGTGAACGCCGACGCCCGGGTGTCGCTCACCCGGGATGCCGCGGGGCGGGTGCTGTCGGAGACGGTCAACGACGCGACCACCACGTACGCCTACGACGCTCTCGGCCGCCTGCTGACCCGCACGACGCCCACCGGATGGACGACAACGTGGAGTTGGGACGCGGCCGGGCAGCCGGTGGGGATGTCCAACGGCATCGGCACGCTGGCGTTCGCCTACGACGCGGTGGGCCGGGAGACCGAACGCCGCCTGGGCGACGGTGCGGTGCTGGCGCAGGAATGGGACGCCGCGGACCGTCTGACGACCCAGTCCGTCACGGGCGGGCATCAACTCCTCCAACACCGCACGTACGCTTACCGGCCCGACGGGTACATCACCGAGATCCGCGAACTGACCACCGGCACGCGACGCTTCGACCTGGACGCGACCGGCCGTGTCACAGCGGTTCGCGCCAACGGCTGGCGCGAGCAGTACGCGTACGACGGCGCCGGCAACGTGACGAGGGCGCAGGCCCCCGGCCACCCCGACCCCGGCGAACGCGACTACGACGGTACTCTCATACGTCGCTCCGGCCGCACCCGGTACGAACACGACCCACAGGGCCGCCTCGTCCGCAAGACGCTCTCCCTGCTCAACGGTCGGAAACGGGTGTGGACATACGCCTGGAACGCCGAGGACCGTCTGACGCTGGCCACCACCCCGGACGGTGCGACGTGGGCGTACGCCTACGACCCCCTCGGCCGCCGCACGGCCAAATGGCGCCTGGACGCCGACGGTTCACCAGCCGACCTCACGACCTTCGCCTGGGACGGCACCCGTCTGGCCGAACAGACAGCGCCAGGCGGCACCGCCACCACTTGGGACCACGTTCCCGGCACCCACCGTGCGCTGGCCCAGACCACCCACATCCCTACCACCGCAGACAACAGCGACCTCCTCGCCCGCCTCTCCGGCCCCGCCCCTCGCTTCCACGCTGTCATCACCGACCCCGTCGGGACCCCCACCGAACTCCTGGCCACCGACGGCCACTTGGCCTGGCAGGCCCGCACCACCCTCTGGGGTACGCCTCTCCCGGCGCCCTCTGCCGACACGGCGGACTGCCCCCTCCGCTTCACCGGCCAATACGCCGACCCGGAGACCGGCCTTCACTACAACTACTTCCGCTACTACGATCCTGAAACGGCGCGATACCTGTCGCCGGACCCGCTGGGGCTCGAACCAGCGTCAAATCACCACGCGTACGTGGTCGACCCCCTGACCTGGATCGACCCCTGCGGCCTTGCGCCGAAATGCGGGGATGTCCTGGGGGACACGTCGAAACTGAAGGGATGGATACCGACTCAGGTGCCACCGGAGTCGAGGGGAGTCCTCCAGGATATTCGAGAATATGGCGTAGAAGCGCAAGGTGCAGGCGGTCAACGAATGGGACCTTCCATGCCGCAGCCGTTTGCCAACAGCGGAAAGGGAGGTGCGTTCAAACTTCCGGAAATTGACAGCACCGGAAACCCGATCAAGTACACCGAATGGGGAACCGTTCAGTCTGCCCAGAACCCGAACTGGGGCGGGGAGCGGATCGTTACCGGTTCAGACGGCTCTGCATACTACACTCCCACTCATTACCAGACATACATCGTCATGGAGGCCGGAAGGTGAAGAAACGCTCTTGGTGGACAGACGATCCCGGAGGGCTCCACGTCGTTCCGACGGATTCGCTGGTGCCGGCGAGCGTTGCGCTGCCGGTTGGCGGCTCCATCTTCTGCTCGCGGATGCGAGGGGAAGACATGACGGATGTGGATGGGGTCTTCACGCAGTTCTACGTAAACTTGCGATTGCCTGACTACTTCGGCTGGAACTGGGAAGCTCTTCGCGACTGTCTTTGCGACCTTCATTGGATCGACGCGAAACATTTCCTCATCGTGGTGGAAAATGCGGAACGCCTGCTTTGGGACGACTCGGAGGAGCGGCGCTTCTTTCTCGGAGTTCTACAAAAAGCCACAGAGTACTGGTCGCACAAGCCAAGGCTTCCACTTCAGGACAAGGTCTCGCTCGCGACAATTTTTGTTTCTGCGCCCGAGGCTTGTGAGTCTCTGGAGCAAGAAATCGCTGCGGTCCGTCAGAGCTCGTTATGATCATAGTAGGACCAGTCGTCACCCCCTTCCGGACACTGGGGTCAAGGTGTCGCAGGTTCAAATCCTGTTGTCCCGACGGTGCACGAAGCCCGCTGACGGAGAACGATTCTCCAGGTCAGCGGACTTTTGCGTGTCCGAGAGGCTGTTCAGCGGACGATCCGCAAGTGCCGAACGGGCTTCTCGTTGGGGACCAGATGGGTACCAGGAGCTTCCCGGCCGGCGGTGAGGTGGGCGGACAGCGCGGCCCCGGCGAGGTCGGTCGAGCGCCGATCCGGGTGCAGGCACCGCCGCGTGGTGGTGAGCGATCCGTGTCCGGCGATCTTGCGCGGGCCTCGTCCCGGTGCGTGGCGCCCCGCAGGACCGCGGTGGTTCGCCGGCTCGCGCGCCTGGTACCACGCCGCCGCTGGACACAGATCTTCCCGATCGCCCCCGCGACGCCGCCGGCCTGGCACCGCTCCCTCGCCGCGAAGAAGTGGGACTGCGGCAGGCGGCGCCGACCCGGACGCCCGCCCACAACCGCCGCGGTCAGAGTCCTGATCCTCCCGACTCCGCCCACCACAAGCCGAAACCGGACCACCGCCCCCACTGATCTCTCCATCAACGACCGTCCCGGGCTATGGACAGCGACCAGGTGGCGCCCGTCATCCTTTCGGGAGATCACGTCCGTCGTACTCAACTGCGCAGCCCGGCCACACCAAGAAAAGCGACCTGCTCACCCGAACCCAGATTTTCGCGCGGCGCACAGAGATCGCTCTTTACCAGTACTTGTCATGGAATGTTCTCGGCGATCAAAACGAGGAAGGCTCGCCCATGCCCGAGTTCACCCGCCGCCGTCTCCTGCTGGGTGGTGTTGTCGCCGGCGCCACCGCCGGGATCCTGCCGTTCAGCGTGCAGAACGCGATCGCCGCGCCGCTGAATCGGCCGGGGCGGTTCAGCGACATCAAGCATGTCGTCCTGTTGATGCAGGAGAACCGCTCTTTCGACCACTACTTCGGGTCTCTCTCCGGGGTGGCCGGTTTCGACGACCCGAACGCGATGGACCTGGCGACCGGCCGGTCGGTGTTCTACCAGCCGGACACGGTCAACCCCGATAGGTACCTGCTGCCCTTCCATCTCGACACGCACAGCACCAGAGCCCAGCAGATGCCGACCACCAACCATGAGTGGGACGTGCAGCACCAGGCGTGGAACGGCGGCAGGATGGACAACTGGGTGCCCGCGCACCGCGCCGCCGACCAGGCCAACGGCCCCTACGTCATGGGCTACTACACCCGTGAGGACCTGCCGTTCCAGTACGCGCTGGCCGATGCGTTCACCATCTGCGACCAGTACCACTGTTCGGTGCTGGGCCCGACCTGGTCCAACCGGCTGTACTGGAGAACCGCCACGATCGACCCGGGCGGCGAGAACGGCGGGCCGGTCACCTACAACGGACACCCGAACGGCCAGCCGTACACCTGGACGACCTACGCCGAGCGGCTCGAGGCCGCGGGCGTGAGCTGGAAGGACTATCACTACGGCAGCGGCCTCGTCCCCCACGGGATGCTGCCGCAGTTCAGGAACTTCCAGGACGCGTCCCCGGGCAACCCCCTGTACGACAAAGGTGTGGCGCTCTCGTCGGTCGGCCAGTTCGAATACGACGCGCTGCACGACAAGCTGCCGACGGTGTCCTGGCTCTGCCCGCCGCAGGGCGCGTCGGAGCACCCGGCCGAGCCCGGTGCCTCACCGGCCCAAGGCGCGGCGTTCGTGGCGTCCGTCATCGCCGCGGTCGCGGCCAACCCGGAGGTGTGGGCCAAGACGGTGGTCATCCTCGGCTACGACGAGAACGACGGGTTGTTCGACCACGTCGTTCCGCCGACCGCACCACCCGGCACCCCCGACGAATACGTCGGCGGTCTGCCCATCGGTGCCGGGTTCCGGGTGCCGTGCATCGTCATCTCGCCGTGGAGCGCGGGCGGTTACGTGTGCAGCGAGAAGTTCGACCACACCTCGGTGCTGCGATTCCTGGAAAAGGTGACCGGCGTGATGGAACCGAACATCAGCGCCTGGCGGCGGCGGACCTTCGGCGATCTCACCAGCACGCTGCGCTTCGACCACCGGACCCCGGCTCCCCGCATCCCCGACACCAATGGCAACCTGAACCTCGCCACCTACGAGGTCTCCCAACTGCCGGCGCCGACATTCCCCGGCTCTGCGCAGACCGTGCCGCATCAGGAACCGGGCCACCGCCCCCACACGGAGGCGTCCCGTCCATCCTGACGGCCTTCACCGTCGGGAATGGCCGCACCGCCACGATCCGAGGGCGGTCCGCTAGTCAGGTATCGTGACTACCGTACATCTATGCCAATGGCAGCGGACGCGAAGTCGCCGAGGGGCGGACGGCGTGTGCGGAAGGCCGCGCGCGCCGCCGCGGTCGGGCCGGCGGCGATCTGGCTCTGCGGCTTTGGCGTAGGGTGTGAACTTCGTGGGATCAGGTGGGCGATCGAGCCGGGAGCGGCATGGACGACGAGCGGCGGGTCGATCTCGGGGTGTCGCTGTTCATCCCGTACCGGTACACCGAGGACCGGATTTTCCGGGCCCTGCGGGACGCCGGGTTCGACGACTGGACCCTCGCCCAGTGCCGGGTGTTCCAACGCGTCGCCGCGGACGGTTCGCGCCTCACCGACCTCGCTGACCAGGCACAAATGACCAAGCAGAGCGCCAGCGTGATGGTCGATCAACTGGAACGCCTGGGCTATGTCCGCCGGGTCCCCGACCCCACGGACGGCCGCGCCCGGCTGATCGTGATCGAGCAGCGCGGCCGGCGGGCGGTCGCGGTCGCCGCGGCGACACTCGACGAGATCCTCTCGGAGTGGAAGGCGTACCTGGGCACCCGCAACTTCACGTTGCTGCACCAGATCCTGGATCAACTCCGCGAGATCACCGACCCCTACTCGCGGTAGACCCGGCCGCGTCGAGCCGTCCGCCCCGATTCCCCTTCGCCCCGAGCCGCCGGACCGGTGGGCGCCGGCGGGCTTCGGCTCGGCCTTGACATCGTCAGGATTATTGACTAATTTCATCAATGATCCTGACGATGTTCGGCGATGGACGGGTGGTCGCCCCGATGCACGGCGCCCAGCCGAGTCGGACCCGTCGCCGCCCAGCCCGCATCGGCCCGTAAGCGATTCCCGCCGGCCATTCACCGCGGGGCGCCGACGCTCTTCGCTTACGCCGTAATCCACTCACGCCGCACTCCTGTCGAAGGGGAACTCCATGTCCACTGTCATCACCGGAGCGTCAGGCCACCTCGGCCGGCTCGTCGTCGAACAGCTCCTCGCCGCCGGAACGCCGCCGGCGCAGATCGTGGCCACCGGCCGGGACATCGACAAGCTCGCCGACCTGGCGCGGAACGGGGTCGTGGTGCGGCGCGCGGACTTCGCCGACCCGAGCACGCTCGACGAGGCGTTCGCGGGCGCCGAGGCGATGGTGCTGGTCTCGACGACGACGGTCGGGGAGCGGTTCGACAACGCCCGCAACGCCATCGACGCGGCACGGCGAGCGGGTGTCTCCCGGATCGTGTACACCAGCCTCGTCAACGCCCCGACCGCGCGGATGACGCTCGCTGACGCACATCGCCGCACCGAGGACTACCTGCGTGACAGCGGTTCGGAGTTCGTCATCCTGCGCAACGGATGGTACTTGGAGAACTACACCGACCAGCTCCCGATGATCACCAAATACCACGCATTGCTGGGCAGCGCGCGGGACGGTCTCGTCAGCGCGGCCGGCCGACGCGACTACGCGGCCGCCACCGTCGCGGTGCTGACCCAGGACGGGCACCTCGGAGCGACCTACGAGCTCGGCGGAACGCCGTTCACCCTGACCGAACTCGCCGCCACGATCAGCGACGTCCTCGGCACCCACATCGCCTACCAGGACATGTCGGTCGCCGACTACACCGCCACCCTGACCGCCGCCGGGCTGCCCCCCGAGATGGCCGCCGCCGTCGCCGACGCGGACGCCGGCCTGGCCCGCGGAGAGCTGTTCACCGACAGCGACGACCTCGTCAAGCTCATCGGCCGACCCGCGACCACGGCCCACGAAGCCATCCAGAACGCCGCCGCCATCGAGGAGTCACGATGAGCGCCTACGGACCCCGCGTCGATACCCACGAGATGGTCCTGATCCACCGCGTCATCCGGCGCGAGTTCGGCCGGCTCCCCCGACTGCTGCGCTCCGCCGCCGATGACCGTGCCCGATCCAAGGTCATCGGCGCGCACGCCCGGGAGATGTTGGACTTCCTCCACACGCACCACACCGGCGAGGACGAACTGCTCTTCCCCCTGCTGCGCGAGCGGGCCGTGCTCGACCCGGAGCTGATGGACCGGATGGATGCGCAGCACGCGCGGGTCGACGACGCCGTCACGGCCGTCGGCGCGGAGCTGCCGGCGTGGACGGCGAGCGCGGACGCCGCCGCCGGCGAGCGGATGGCGGCCCTCGTCGACGCCACGATGCCGACGCTGATCGACCACCTGGCCGAGGAGGAGCAGAAAATACTCCCGATCGTCGCCGTCACACTGACGCAGAGGGAATGGGACGCGCTCGGCAAACACGGCATGAGCGCGATTCCGCTCACGCGGCGGCTGGTCATCCTCGGCCACATCACCGAGGAAGCCGATGACGCGGAACGGCAGAGGTTCCTGCAGGTCGTACCGGCCCCAGCCCGCTTGGCCTACAAGCTGATCGGCCACCGGCAGTTCACCCGCGAGACCACCGCGATCCGCAACTGACCCAACCCGCGACCCGCCACGCGGGCAATTCCGTTCTCCGTGGCGCAGGGCTGCGGATCCGAGTCACCCGGATGGCGCAGGAGGCCGGTCGGCCGGCGGCCGGGACGGACCGGTGGGAGACCCGGCAGACCGCGACACCGCGCGGGATCGTGTCACGAACTCTATGCCTGACCAGCGGAAACCCCGCTGCCACGTTCGGAAGGACAACAGCTACTAAAGTGTATGGAATGGACGTAGATCGCTGAAGGTCCCGATCACATGCGGCCCAGCGGGTGCCCCAGGCGGTGAGCGGAGGTGACAGCCGGCCGTGGTGAATGCCAGAGGCGGCGACGCGGACGACGGCGGGCCGTCCATGCCCCGCGCCTCCCAGCCGCAGGGGCTGCGGACCGTGCAGACCGTGCGGCCGTCGGAGCGACACGGCGTGCGGATGCGGCTGCTCGAAGCCGTGGACGAGGAGCGGCACGATGTCGAGGGGCTGCTGACCGCACTCCAGCAGGCGGTGGCCGAGGTGCACGGCCTGGGCGGCATGGTGCATCTCCCGGGCGGCGGCATGAGCGGCATCCTCTACCTGGTCGCCGGCAGTGGTCTGCCGGAGTCGATGACCCGACCCTGGCTGATCATCCCGGCGCGCGGCACGGCGCCGCCGAGCAGGGCCGCCCGCGACGACACCGTCGCCTGGCGGCCCGACCTGGCCCCGCCCGACCCGGTGCCGGGGCGGGACCCCGCCGCGCTGTGGCCCTCCGGGCTCCCCGCCGGCATCGGTCACCTGGCCGTGCCCGTTCCGGGCGGCGGCCGGCGGCGCGGCGCGCTCTCCGTCCTCTTCGTCCCGGGTGCCGAGCCCGGCGCGGCGGAGCGCGCGTTTCTGAACGAGGTGGCGGGCTGGATGTCCGGGAGGCTCAGGTCGTCCGGGATCCTCAATCCGTCGCCCACCCTGCTGCGCGCCCAGCAGAACGAGCCAGGACTGCGGGAGGCGCCCCAGTGGGACGTGAAAGGGGCGCCCTCCATCACGTACACCTGGGACCTGCGCACCGGCGAGCTGACCTCCGACCGGCCCGTCGAGGAGGTGCTGGCCGGCATCGATCCTGAGGTGATGAGCGGCGGCATCGAGGCGTGGGCGGCGCTGATCCACCCGGACGACCTGCCGGGGGCGGTGGCCGGCTTCGACACGGGCATCCAGCAGCGCGGCGGCTTCCAGAACGAGTACCGGATCCGGCGCCAGGACGGCACGTACCTGTGGATCGAGGCCAGTGCCCGGACGATCACGGACGACGAGGGGACACCGGTGAAGGTGATCGGCACCCTCCAGGACAGCAGCGAGACGCACGCCGCCGCCGAGTCGGTGGGGCGGGCGCTGCAACACATGAGCGACGGCTTCGTCTCGCTGGACACGGACTGGCGCATCGGGTTTCTCAACCAGGCCGCCGAGCGGCTCTTCGGCGCCGCGGGAGATGTGGCCGGAGCCCTGCTCTGGAACGTTCCCGCGGTACGCGCCGTGCCCGGGCTGGAGCAGCAGTGCCGGGCCACGGCGGCCGAGGGCCGGCCGGCCGGATTCGACGTGCCGTGGCCGGACGGGACGTCCTGGTACCACCTGCGGCTGGTGCCGGTGCCGGAGGGCCTCACGCTCTACATCACCGACACCACCGAGCGGCATCTGCGGGAGGCCGAACGGGCCGACGCGGAGCGGGCGGCCGCGGAGCGGGCGGCCCTGGTGCAACGGATCACGCGGGGACTCGCCGAGGCCGTCACGGCCCAGGACGTGATGGCCGCGGTGGCCGACGGCGTGATGACGGCCCTCGGGGCCACCGGACTCATCATGCTCGACGTGGTCGGCGACCTGCTGACGGTAGTCGGCTCCCGGGGGTATTCGGAGCGCTTCATCCGACTGCTGGACGGGCGGTGGACGGTGGATGACACCACGAACCCGGTGGGGGAGGCCCTGCGCACCCGCAACCCCCTCTACATCTCCTCCCCGGAGGAGTTCCTGAAGCGCTACCCGGGGGTCGAGACGCTGATCCGGGAGAGCGGCAAGCAGGCGTGGGCCTTTCTGCCGCTGGCGGTGTCGGGGCGGGGGATCGGCGCGGCGGTGATCTGCTTCGGCCGACCGCGGGTCCTGGACGATGACGAACGCACGCTGCTGACCGCGCTCAGCGGACTGATCGCGCAGGCCCTGGAGCGGGCCGGGCTCTACGACGAGGCGACGACCCGGGCCCGCACCCTCCAACGCAGCCTGCTGCCGCAGGCACTGCCCGAGCTGCCCGAGGTGACGGCGGCGGTGCGCTACCAGCCGGCCAAGCAGGGAGCCGACGTCGGCGGCGACTGGTACGACGTGATCCCCCTGTCCGGGGCCCGGGTGGCGCTGGTGATCGGCGACGTCATGGGCCACGGCATGGCCGAGGCCGCCACCATGGGCGGGCTCCGCACGGCCGTCCGCACACTCTCGGAGCTGGAGCTGCCGCCCGACGAAATCCTCGGCCGCCTCAACGACATCGTCGGCGAGCCGGGCACCGACGCCTTCGCCACCTGCTTCTACGGCATCTACGACCCGGTGACCCGGCGTCTGTCGTACGCCAGCGCCGGTCAGCCGCCCCCGGCAGTGGCCCGTCCCGACGGCACCGTCACCTTCCTGTCGATGACCCCGGACCCACCGCTGGGGGTGGCCGCGCCACCCTTCGAAACCTTCGAGACCCTGCTGCCCACCGACAGCCTGCTCGCCCTCTACAGCGACGGCCTGGTCGAGAGCAAGGACAGGGATGTCACCGCCGGCATGAGCCGCCTCGGCGAGCTTCTCGCTCAGTCCGTGCACGCCATGCCGACCCTGCCGGCGGACGTGTCCGAGCTGGACTCCCTCTGCGCCACCATCACCTCCGCCCTCCTCCCGGCGCACGGCGCGCTGATGGACGACGCCGCCCTGCTGCTGGCTCGCACCCACACGCTGGACGCGCGGGACGTCGCCGAGTGGCCGTTGTCGGAGGGCCCGGTGGCGGCGGGCGAGGCCCGCGAGCTGGTCCGCGGCCAGCTCACCGACTGGGGCCTGGCCGACGAGGACCTGATCACGGTCACCGAACTCCTGGTCAGCGAGTTGGTCGGGAACGTCATCCGGCACGCCTGCGGCCCCATCCGGCTGCGCATGCTCCGCAGCCGCGCGCTGATCTGCGAGGTCTCCGACGCCAGCCTGACCACGCCGCACATCCGTCACGCCTCCGCCACCGACGAGGGCGGCCGCGGCCTGCAGCTCATCTCCGCGCTCTGCCAGCGCTGGGGCACCCGCCACACCCGCACCGGCAAGTCCATCTGGACCGAACAGCCCCTCCCCACCGCGTCAACCTGACGTTCCGGGAACGGGTCGGCGCCGCCGCCCACGACAGCACCCTCAGCGAATGACCACCAGGATCGCGCCAACGCGAGATCGAGATTGAGAAACGGAACGCGGGGCAGCAGAACGTACGTGACCATCAACGCTCCTGATGGCGCCTCACCTCATGAGAAGGAGGCCGTCGTGCCGTTCCGTTTCCACAAGTCCTTCAACCTCGGCAAGGCCCTGAAGCTGAACCTGAACAAGCGGTCGGTCAGCGTAACGATGGGCTCCGGCCGCAGCCACACCACCGTCAACAGCAACGGCCAGCGCACCGAATCCGTGCGCATCGCTGACGGCCTCTCCTGGCGCAAGACCACGAACAAGCGCAAGAAGTAGCCTGCCGAGGCATCGCCCTTCTCCCTGGCCACCGGATTCGTGATGGCCGCGTCGGGCACCACAGCGGTCAACGTCGCCGCACCCTCCATCCAGGAGCGGCTGCACGCCTCTCTCACCCAGCTCGTCTGGATCATCGACGGCTATGTCCTGGCCTTCGCTTCGCTCCTGCTGCTCGCCGGCGGGCTGGCCGAGCGGTTCGGTGCCAAACGGGTCTATTTGTCGGGCATGACGATCTTCTGGTTCGCCTCCCTCGCGTCGGCTCTCGCACCGAGCGGTGGGACGCTGGTCGCCGCCCGAGTGGTGCAGGGCGCCGGGGCGGCGCTGTTCATGCCCAGCTCTCTGTCCCTGCTCGTGCTGTCCTTCCCGCACAAGCGGGAGCGGACGCGGATGATCGGGTTGTGGTCGGCCGTCATCGCAACGGCCACGGGCCTCGGGCCGAGCCTGGGCGGCATCATGGTGGACGCGTTCGGCTGGCGGAGCATCTTCCTGCTCAACCTGCCGATCGGCGCCCTCGGCATGCTGCTGACCACCCGCCACGTCACGCCGGTGACCGGGCGCGCGATGAGACTGGCCGTCTGCGGACACGGTGCCTTCGTCCTCGTGCTCGCGGCGCTGAGCTTCGCGCTGATCGAAGGCCCGCGACTGAGCTGGACGGCGGCGCCGGTGCTCGGGGCGTGCCTGGTCGTGGTGGCCGGCGCGGCACTGCTCGCGGTGCGCGAGCGCGGCATCGCGCATCCGGTGATGCCATGGGCGCTCTTCCGCGACCGCGGATTCTCCGGCGCCAACCTGGTGGGATTCCTCTTCAACTTCGGCTTCTACGGCACCCTCTTCCTGCTCGGGCTGTTCTTCCAGCACGCCCGCGGGGCGACACCGCTTCAAGCCGGTCTGGAGACGCTGCCCCTCACCGCCTTCACCCCGCTGGCCAACCTCGTCTACTCAAGGATCTCCAGCCGGTTCGGCAACGGCCGGCTCCTCGTGATCTTCCTGCTGCCGGCTGCCGCGGGGACGCTCACCATGACCATGGTGTCGCCGGCGACCCCGTACTGGACGGTGGCGCTCGCGATCGGTGCCGGGAACATCGGCGCCGGCGTCGTCTCGCCGGGGATGACCGCTGCTCTGATGGACGCGGCCGGTCCACCGCACGGACGATTCGGCACCGCGACTCGCGGGGGAACACGCCCCCGCCACACCGCGGCGCGCACCGACAGGCGGGCGGACATCCGACTGAACAAGATCGTCTTCGCCCTCGGGCCGTTGCGCGGGCCGGTGATGGCGCGCTGTTCGCGCCCCGCCAGGGCTCGTTGCGGCCGCGCGTGGAAAACGCGGGGACCCTGGAACCGGGGTTCCAGGGTCCTGACCAACCGGTCCGCGACCTGTTCAGGTACGGGGAGGGGTTGGTCGACGCCCGTTGGGCGACGCCTTGTGACGGAAGGCTGGTGTCACATGCCGGGGGAGGTCTGCGCGGAGACGAGCCCGGTCAGCGGCGAGATCGGCAGGGCGCGAACCTGGGACTCGACGGTCCCGACGACGTCGCCGAAGTTCACGGAGGCACCGTAGCCGGCGGCGTTGACGGCGGCGCCGGCTACGCCGCCGGAGATGGTGTCCAGTTCGCTGTCGGCAATCTCGCAGGTCTCGATCTGCGAGGCGGCGTCGTTACGCATAACTTCCTCTTCCTTGGAATCACTAAGTAGTCACTGAAACATCGCCGACCGACCGCGGCGAGCGGATGGATCCACAGGCCGGGGGAGCAGGCGACGCTCCCTCTACGCATCGCGGCGGGCGCCAGGTTGCAACGGTCGGCGAATCTCATGAGTGACGCGCGTCACACCCGCCTGCCGTTCGGCGCCCGACGGACCCCGTGGGTACCCGACGGCACGTCAGCGCACGTAGACCTCGTCCAGCCGAGTCACCTGGCCCGAGGCGTCGCGGCGGACTCCGAAGAACTGGTCGGGGTGGCGGGCCAGTCCCAGGGCCGCTTCCTCAAGGGTGCTCGGCGTCGGGGCGGAGCCTGCGCTGAGCGGCGCTGTCGTGGTCACCACGGCGTCCGGCGCCGCTGCCAACCGCTGCAGGGAGCCGCTGGGTACCAGGCGCCCTCGCACGCAGGAGATACGCACCGCCGAGAGTTCCGGGTCCGTCGCCGCGCCCGTCCCCGTTGCCAAGGCGTCGGGAATGCTCAGCTTGTGCAGTGCGACGAGGAACTCCCCCCGGCGGACGGTGACGCACGCGGCCAACCGGGCCGGGGCCGGCAGCGGCGGTCGCGGAGCGTGTGACGCTGTGCGCGCCGTCGGCGGACGGGCGGGGACCGCGCTGCCGGCCGGACCGGGCGCCGTGCGGGTGCGGCCGGAGCCCGCGGCGGAGGAACCGTGCGGCCGGCCGGGCGCGAGAGGCATGGAGGCGGGCGGCGGGGTGCCGTTCGTGGGCGAGCGATGCCCGGCGGAGAAACCGCCGGCGAGGGCGTACGCGGTGGTGCCCACCAGCAGCCCGGCGAGCGCCACCGCGGGCACCACCACCAGCCGGCCGCGCCGGCGCCCGGCGAGGGCGCGCACCTCGGCCCCGCTCAGCGGAGGCGTGCCGACGGCGGTGTCGGCGAGTCGGCGCAGCGCGTGGCGCAACTGCTCCTCCCCGGGCGCGGAGGCGTCGTGCTGGTGCATGTCGGCCATCACGCGTTCAGATCCATCAGGTCCCCGGTCAGGTGCCGGGCGAGCGATGTCCGGGCCCGGGCGAGGCGGGCCTTGACGGTGCCCACCGGTGCGCCGGTCTGCGCGGCGACCTCCGCGACGGGGAGGTCGCACAGGTAGTGAAGGACAACCACTCGACGCTGCTCCTCGGGTATCTTGCGCAGCGCTTCCACCAGCGCCGCGTGCTCCAGTCCTGGTCCGGCCTGGTCGGTGGGGACTCCGTGGCGGAACAGTGCGAGCAGATAGCCGCGAGCCCGCCGCCACCGGCTGACGGCGAGCCGCCAGGCGACCGTCCTGACCCAGGCCTCCGGCGCCCCGGAGAGGCTGAGTTCCTCGCGCTGCCGCCAGGCGCGGACGTATGCCTCCTGGACGACGTCCTGCGCCTCGGCCAGGTTTCCGGTCATGGCGTACAACTGGCCGACCAGCCGCGACCAGCTTCCGGCGTAGAACTCGTCGAACTCCTCAGGCGACAAGCGCTTCCGCTCCCTGCTCCGGCCGGTTCGACGAGACACCCCTCGGGGAACGGAGGCGTTGGGCGCCCGGTCCGCCGCGGACTGCGTACTGTATCCGTCCGACCGAGCGCCGCTCCTGCGGCCGGTCGACGGCATCGCGATCCCGGCCACGTCGCGGCGGCCGGGTGCCGTGGTGTGCGCGGAGCACGCTGGGAACGATCCTCACAGACGATTGGCTGACGGTTCACGGTCTCTACGCGCCGGGAGCCCCGCCGGGTTGCACGCTCTCCCCGGTTCTTCGGTGACCTGCGTCACGCGGCACGACCGGTGGGCTTCGCCTGAGGACGTGGTGGCCCGGTGGCGGTCCTGTGGACGATCGGCGCGCGTGCGGTCGGGTCCGCGGGGCCGGGGACCGCTCGGCGCCGTACGATCCCCGCCGACGAAGGGTGGGGGAATGTCGGAGACGTTGCAGCAGTGGCAACTCGAAAAGCTGATGAAGCGCCCGGGCGGGAAGTCCCTGGTGCTCGGTGTGGCGGGTCGGGTGGTGATGGCCGTGGTGCTGTTCGCCTTGTGCTGGGTGGCGGTGGGGTGGGCCCGGGCGGAGGCGGGGACACCGGAGGGCTACTTCCATGTCTCCTCACGTTGTACGCGAGGTTGGTCCGACGAGGACTACGGGTGCTCGGGATCGCTGAGGACGTCACCCGGGGGCCACCTCCTGACGCGTTACACGTCGCTCTTCGGCGTCGATCATGCCGTGGGCTCGACGATCGCGGTGCGCTACGACCCTCAGTTCGACCTCACCACCGACACGTCGATGGCGCCGTGGCTGGCGGGCCGGGACGGGCTGATCGCGGTCTCGCTCGGCGTCGGCGGCCTGATGGCGCTGGTGAACGTCGTACGCAGGATCCGGCCCGACCTGTCCTGGCTCCGGCCGATGACCAAGAAGTGGGGCTGGCTCTGCGGCACCGGCAGTTCGATCATCGGCCTCTGCGCGGTCGCCAGCCTGGTGTGCGCACTGGTCGCCTACTGACGGGCGCCGTGCCCGGCGGCGCGCACCGTGACGTGCGGCCGGCGCTCAGGTCAGCGCGGCCAGTTGGCGGGCCCCTGCGACCGGCGAGGTGAGGACCGGGACGGTGAGCGTGCCGGTCGGCAACGGGGCCAGGGCGCTGGCCATGGACGCCTGCGCGAGGACCAGCACGTCGCACCCCGGGGCGAGCCGGACCGCCTCCTCGGCGATGATGCGGTCGTGGGCGGGCTGGTCGCCGGCCACCCGGGCCTCGTAGGCGCCGGGGCACACCGACGCCGTCACGTCCACGGAGGCGCCGGTCTCGGCCGCGACCTGGCGGACGAGGTCGGCGGTCGGCTCCAGGGTGGCCCGCAGCGTGGCCAGGACCGCGATGCGGTGCCCGGTCGCCACCGCGTCGCGCGCCATGGGCTCGTCGATGCGCAGCAGCGGGATGCCGGCCAGCGGGCGGGCGAGCTCGACCGCGCGGCCGACGGAGGGGCAGGTGACCAGGACGGCCTGCGCGCCGGCCTGTTCGGCGAGGGTGGCGTAGGCGGCGACCCGGCGGACCGTGACCGGTACCAGGCCGTGCACCACGGTGTCGCCGAGCAGGCTCTCGTCCACCACGTGGTACGGGTCCACCTCGGGTGCCTCGCGGGCGATGAGCGGTCCGAAGACGGCGGGCAGGGCGGCGGAGGTGTGCAGGACGCAGACGCGGCGGGTGCCGGCGGTGGGCATCACGCGGCACCCCCGGTGAGGCCGGGAGCGGTCGCCCAGCGAACCGGCGCGGGCCGGGTCGAAATGGTGGTCACGGTGCGGGCTCCTCATCGGTGGCAGGCGCGAAGCGCTGGTCGGACGCTCGCACGCCTGCCCCGGGAAGCCGGTTCGACACCGTAAGGAGGTTCACAACGCCGAACGCGCGCGAGCGGCACGGGTGCTCGGCGCGGGGCGGATGCCGGGAACGAACCCGGTCACGGTCGCAGCGGATGCCGGGCGTTCACCGCAGAGCCTCCCGCACCTCGGCGGGCCAGTTGTCGGGATCGGGTCCGTGCTGGCAGAACAACGCGTAGCCGATCCGCTCGAGTCCGACGCCGACACACGCCGAGTGCGCCGGTGTGCCGTCGGGCAGGCTGATCCGGAAGGGAGCGCCGAAGGTCGTTCCGTGCAGGTTGAACGAGCCTGCCGCGATGGTCCTGCCGGGCTCGACGGGAACCCGCAGCTCGTACTTCGTCCTGGTCAGGCGCTGGGCCAGCAGCCGCTGCGGGGTGGTGTCGCTGCCGAAGAAGGGGTCGTTGGCCACCTCGACGCTCGCAGCGAGCCCCCAGTCGGTGGCCAGATCACCGACGGCGTCCATCAGCGTTTGACGCTGTCGTGCCACCGTGGCGGCGTCACCGAAGAAGATGATCTCACGAATGGTGAAGTCCCACAGCCGCTCCAACGAGCGCGCGTAGGACGACTCGAAGCGGAAGCACTTGCCCCGCGCGGTGACCACCGCGTGGTCGTCCGGCAACGGCGCCCCGCGCAACTGGTGGTAGGTGTGGAAGCACACGGTCGGCGGCAGGCAGTACCCGGAGTGCGTCGTGTGCTCCCCCAGGTGCGCGGCGAGCGCGTCCGGGGTGGCCGCGCGGTCGGGGAGGCCGGCGAGGAACGCGTCGTAGGTGTCGGTGTCCGCGTGCAGCCGCCCGGCGCTGAACAGGTACTGCGGGAACGCCTGGAGATAGCCGCCCGTGTGCAGGGACCGGGTGGATATCAGGGTGGGGTAGTGGTATTCGACGGCGCCCAACCCCATGGCGAGGCCCCTCACCCGGCGGTCGACCGCCTCCAGCACCCCGGCCACGGTCTCGCCCAGGGCGACCAGCCCGGGGCCCATGTCCTTCACGGCGCCCGCCGCTTCGAGCCGTTCGTAGGTGCCCGGCGTCGTGCGGTCGGGATGCGGGGAGGTCCACACGACCTCGCCCGCCTTCATCCGCTGCGGTGCCACCTCCCGTTCGGTGATCAGATTGACCTTGCGGGTGAGTTCGGCCGGATCCGTGTCGTCCGCCGTGGTCACGTTCAGACCGACGATCTGGTCCTGGTCCGTGATCAGCTCGAACGATTCGATGGCCTCCGAGGCGTAGTGGACGCGGGACGCGAGCTCGCCGCCGCGGGCGAGCGGAACCTTGGCTGCGAGGGGGATGCGATAGGCCGGCACGGCTCTCCTTCGGACGGGGCGGATACGCGCTGACGAGCTTCGGGCCGACGCGGATGCGCGCCGGCCGCTCGCCCACCGGGCCGGAAGGCTGCTCCGGTCGACCAGGTGGCGGGGGTGGCGAAGCCGGACATGCCGTCGCCGAACGAGACGAGGAGTTCGGGCTCCCGACGCGTCAGCGGCTGGAGAACGGCGAGAGGACCGGGGCCGGGCGCCGCGAGGTCCGTGTCGGCGTGGACGTCGGACCGATGCGGGGGCGGTGGCGTGGCGGACCTCCCGGCGGACGGAACCTCCGGTGCGACGATCGCTTTCCGTTCGATCCGACAAGCGCACGCCGGGGGACGCAACCTATGCTGATCACCTGACAGGGCCGGACATCGAAGGGGCGCCGGCCCTGCGGCGGGAGTCTTCACGCGGGTGATCCGGCGCGGAGTGCGGGGCCACGACCCGGCCCGGCGGATCGCGCCCCGGCCCGACGCCACCACGAACACGGACACCGCCGCATGATCGAGTCCATCCTGCCCGCCGCCGTGCGCGCCGTCGAGTCCTTCACCCATCGGGAGGACGTCACCCTGTCCCCGCGGGAAGAGGCGCTCGTCGCCGGGGCCGCCCCGAGGCGGCGCGCCGAGTTCACCACCGTCCGCGCCTGCGCCCACGAGGCGCTTGCCGCGCTCGGCCGGGCGCCGGTGCCGCTGCTCCCGGACGAGCGGGGCGCTCCGGGCTGGCCGCCGGGGGTCGTCGGCAGCATGACGCACTGCGTGGGCTATTGCGCCGCCGCGGTGGGCCACGCCCAGGAGATCACCGCGCTCGGCATCGACGCCGAGCCCAACCTGCCGGTCCCGCAAGGGGTGTTGAAGGTCATCGCCCGCCCCGAGGAACGCGCAGCCCTGGCCGAACTGCCGGCCGAGGCGGGCGGACCGGCGTGGGACCGCCTGCTGTTCAGCGCCAAGGAGTCGGTGTACAAGGCCTGGTACCCGGTCACCCGACGCTGGCTGGACTTCCAGGGGGCGTCCCTCGAACTCGCCCCGGACGGGACGTTCACCGCCCGCGTCCTCGTCCCCGCGCCGCCCGAACTCGCCTGTGTGCGGGGGCGTTGGGCCGCCGACAGCGGCCACGTGATCACGGCCGTCGTCGTGGAGAGCCCTCGGTGAGCGAGGGCGTTCCGCGTCCGCCGAACTCCACGACGCCGTCCTCGCGTGACCGTCCGGCACGGTGCCCGGCGTCCTTTCAGACACCGCTGGTCGCCGTCGCCGGGTCGCGTTCCGGGAAACGCGTGTCGAGCAGCGAGAGCGGGGGCGCGGCCTTGACGGCGGTCTCCTCGAACTCCGCGGCCGGGTCGGACACGGCCACGATCCGCGTGATACCGGGGACTGCAGCGGTGTGCTCCGGGTCCCCGGTGAGTCGGCCGGCGCGTTCGCTCCGGTTGGCCGGGCCCCGTACCCGCCGCGGACCCCGCTGCGGACGGTCGGGGCGGGGCTCGCTCACGAGGACTCCTGCGCGGGGCCGGCCGTGCTCGGGACGCCGTCGGCCAGCGGCCGGCGCCGGGTGAGCACGGACACCCGCGCGGGACGTTCCGCGTCCTGGATGAGCGGCAGCCAGTCCTCGGTGACGCGGAGGAAGGCCGCGTTCAGCACCGCGGCGGCCGGGACTTCGCCGGGTGCCAGCACCTCCCACCGCACCAGGCTGTTGATCAGGTGGGGGTCGAAGGCGGTCCACACCCCGTCGAGTCGGACCTCGGGCCAGAAGTGCGGCAGTGAGTAGGGGCTGGACAGCAGCAGCCCGAAGCTGCGTCGAGCCTCCCACCCCTCCTCGGCCGCCCGCCGGGCCAGGAACCCGGAGGCCAACTCGCAGTCGGCGAGCGAGGTATCCGCGAGGAAGGAGAGGTCGCCGTACAGGGCCTCGGGCAGGATGTGGAAATGGAACCCGGACACCTCGGCGAAGAGCCGCCGCAGTTCCTGAGGAGCCTCACCGGGGCCTGCGGTGTCCTTGACCTCGCGGCTCAGCGTGAACTTCCGAGCCGTGGAGTCCGGACCCACCCCGAGGGCCAGCACTTGCGCGGGCAGGCGGAAGTCGCACTCGTGGCCGGGCATCGCGGAATCGCATTCCGCGACGACTTCGAGGTCGTAGCGGACCGGCCGGTTCTCCACCACCGCACGGATCACGTCGGGCCACCGTCGCATGGCGAGATAGCGAGGCGAGGGCAGACGCAGGGCGAGGGAGACGTTCTCCAGGTCCAGTTTGTCGAAGTACCGCTCACCGCCGGATGAGCGGTGCGGGAATCCCAGGTCGAGCAGATCGGAGAGGATCGGCGCACCGATCCGGTGGATCTTCGCGACGGCCGAGGCGTCCTGGTCGAAGACCCGGTGCCGGTCGGGAACCCGCCGTACTCTTTCCGCGATACCCCGGAGCGCTTCAGGGTTCACTTGGGTTCCTCCATGAGACCGGAGACCACCGTCCAGAGAGAACCGGGTGAGGCGAAGATCTCGAAGGAGAGGATCTCGTCGGGGATCATCACCCCGAAGACGTCCTCGATCGTCACCAGGAGCCGGACGACGGTGAGCGAGTCGATGCCGAACGCCGCGAGATCACTGTCCTCTCGCAGGGTGACGTCCGGGGGGAGTTGGCCGTCCAGGCACTGCCGCAGCACGGCCTCGAACTCGGGGTCCAGCGCGGTGGCCGCGGGGTGCTCAGACACCGGCGATCTCCCCGCTGCTCCGGAACTTCCCGAGTATCGTGGCCGGTTCGGGCGCGCGATGAGCGGTCGCCGGGATCATCGGGACGGCATGAACTGCGAGTGCGTCATCCGGGGGCACGTGATTCTCCCTTTGAAGTGCGGAACGTCCTTACCTGTGGTGATCAGGGGGTGGCTTCAACCCGCGCTTCGCTCAGTCGGTTGCGGCGAAGCGTTCCGGGCTGATGCCGGCGAGGTATCGGTGCACGGCTCGCGCCGAGTTCAGCGTCTCAAGGACCTCCTGGCCGGGCTGCTCCAGGTCGAAGTCGAAGCGCGTTTCGAGCAGATGCTGGAGCCAGACGAAGCTGAAGGAATCGATGACGATCTTCGTGTCGTACTCGATCGGGCTCTCGATCATCTGCAGGGCCGTGCACTCGGCGACGATCGCGGTCATTTCCTCGCTCGTTAGCATTACTTCTTCACGCCCCCGTCTTCGCATTGAACCGTCGCTGGACAACGACGTCAGTCTTCGCGTCAACCCCGGCCAGGCGATGGGTGCCGAACCGGAAGACCGTTACGCAGGAGGCCGCTTCAGATCTCCGTCGGCGGGCCTCAGGCCGGTGAACAACATGCTCGGACGGCGAAGTTCGAGCGCCGCCACGAAACCGCCGAGGTCGAACATCAAGTCGATCGACGCGCACGCGACGCGTTCGGCGGCGGTGCCGGCGGACCGGTCGTCACCTCGCAGCCGGCGGGCGCGCATGCCCACCAGGACGCCGAGGGACAGCGGCCCCGCGAGCAGGCTTCGACCGCCGGTGCGGGGCGCCAGTGCCATGCCGACCGCGGTGGCCGCCGCTCCGACGGTGAAGGCGTTCACCGCCGGCCGACGGTGGCGGGGGTGGACGGTGCACACCCACTGTTCGGAGCGGCCGTAACTGTAGAGCCGGCGGGCCGCCGTGCCGAGGGAGTCGGTGATGTCGTGGTCGTGGACGACGACCGCCTCGGCGTCGCACACGATCGCGTATCCGGCGTCGGACATCTTGAGGCCGAGGTCGCAGTCCTCGCCGCCCACCATGTCGAGGCTTTCGGAGGGGAAGCCGCCGACCTCTTCGAACACCTCTCGGCGCACCGCGAGGTTCGTGGTCGTCGCCCAGGCGACCGTCGCGCACCGGGAAGGGCGCTCCAGGTCGTCGTTGATCAACTTCGACCAGCGCATGATGCGGTTCGCCGGCGTTCGGCCGTACTCCACGAAGGTCGGGCCCGCGACGCCCCCGACGGAGGCGTGGGCGCTTCGCAGGGTCTTGATATGACGTTCGAAGATGTCCGGTGGCACCCGGCAGTCGGAGTCCGTGAACAGGATCAGGTCGTAGGTGGCCCGTTCGACGCCCAGATTGCGTTTGGCGCCGACGTGCCGGGAACCGGTGACGTAACGGGCGCCGAACTCACGGCAGTTCGCCTGATGGCCGGCGGCGTCGGCCGGATCCGAGTCGTCGACGACGATGACCTCCGCCGGCTCCGGACTGCGGTCCATGGCGACGCGGAGTGAGGCCAGTTGCGCACGCATCAGCGCCACGCGGCCCTTGACCGGAACGACGACGGACATCCCGTGCTGTAACGCTGCCGTGGACACGCACCCTCCCAGGGCCGATGCGATTCGGACGGCCGACGGGCGGCCGAGTAAGACTCCACTCCCACTACAGGGATCAGGCATGCTGCCGTCGCAGACGGGGTCGTCGAAAGTGTCATGGCCGGGGTGAGAACTCCATGATCGCCTCAGCGGTTCAACCCGCTGCGAGCCTCTCCACGGAGGTCGATCACCCGGCATAACCTCAGTTCAAGCCCTGCCTGTCGAACACGCAATGGCCGCTCGCATCGCTGCCCCTCCGCTGAGGTTCTCGGAACGCATACTGTTGGCGAGCGTGATTCCACGCGGTGACGGTACACGCGTTTGCACGATCATGAAAGAGTTCTTCCCGGATGTGGGTTGCCACTTCTCCACTCAGGGCTTCGGCCTACGTGTGACGCCCGGTTCGTGGCGATCTGCCATCTCGGCGGTGTTTTCGGAAGGTGACAGGCGCGGCTTCCAGGACCATGTAATTCTCTGCGTCCCGTAATCCAAGTGGAAAACATGTTTACCGGCGCGGCACCTCTGATCCCGGGGCCCGCCAGGACTTCCGGATCAAGCGCCGGCGCACCGGAACGCGAGACCGGCAAGGCCACCGGCAAACCCATCGGCAAGAGGTTCACGCCGTCGCCGGCCTCGCCGGCGGGCAGGCTGGCCCGGCCCGGTCCGCGGACGCCGCCGCGGACCGGCAACCCCCCTCCGGAGCTGCCACCTGGGATGATCTCGCGATCGGAACCCTGCGCCCGTCCGGAGCGAGGAGCATCGCGGCCGGCCTCCGCCGCAGCACACGCGACCCGCGCCACCCCCTCGCGCTCCTCGGCCCCGGTGATCACGAACCGGACGTCACACGACTGATCGAAGCCCTGAACCTGTAGCGAGGATTGAGGGGCGCTGGAGAAGTCAATTGAACGGGTTGTCGCGGCGAGATCCAATGGGGTAGCTTCCGAGCCCGTGACCCTCCGCCGACTTTTGTCGGAGAAGACGTCGCCGACGCCGCGTTGCTCGATTCCCATGGGATGGCGCGACTCCTTCATGATCATCGAATTGGCCGATCGGGTGGGGGACGAAAATGGGTGAATTCGCGATGTGCGGGGAACGGAATCGGAAATCGTGACGTCCGCACGGGAGCTGAGCGACCGCTTATCCGGGGCGATATCGGATGATCCGGTGTGGGTCGACGAAACGGCGACCTTCGACCGGCGGGCACTGCACCAGGAGGTCGGCCGATGCCACGACCTGCTGGTGGCGCGCGGTGTCCGGCCGGGCGACTGCGTCGCGGTGCAACTCGTCCCCGGTGCCACCTTGTTCGCGCTGCTCCTGGCGATCTGGCGGCTGGGCGCCCGCGCGATGCTCCTGGACCACCGGCTGACCGAGTCCGAGACCGGCTCGCTGACGCGGCTGTGCCCCCCGGCGTTCCGCGTGCGCGCCTCGGCCGGGGCGACCTGCTTCACCGGCCGCTCCGAGCTGGAGATCGTGCCGCTGCCCGGGGCGTCGGCCCTTCCGGAGCAGGTGTGCCTCGTGCAGTTCACCTCCGGATCGACCGGGCAGTCCAAGGTGGTGGGACGGTCGGCGGCCTCGCTGGACGAGGAGATCGACCGGTATGCCGCCATCGAGGACATGCCGGGCAAGGACGATCGGCTCCTCCTGCTGTCCTCGCCGGTCCACACCTGGGGCCTGATGGGCGGGATCCTGCACGGGCTGGCGGTGGGTCTGCCGGTCCTCCTCCCCTCCGCGCAGCACGGTCGCGGCATCGCCCGGGCGGCGGCGACCCTCGAACCCACGGCGATCTTCGGAGTGACGACGCACTTCGAACTGCTCGCCAGCACGGCGGATCTCCCCCGGTTGCCGCGGCTGCGCGTCGCCACCAGCGCGGGGATGACGACCAGTCCGGCGGTGGCCGAGCGGTTCCGGCTGGCCAGCGGGTGCCGGCTGGGCCAGGTGTACGGCATGACCGAGGTCGGCGTGGTCACCGCGGATCTCGCCGGCCGGCTCCCCGCCCCGTCCGTCGGCCGGCCCGCTCCCGGCATCACCCTCCGGGCGGCCGACGGCGAGTTGTACGTCCGGCTCGACGAGACGCCCTATCTCGTCGATGACGGTGTGGCCCGGTTCGCCGACGGCTGGCTGCGGGCGTTCGACCGGGCGGCGATCGACGAGGAGAGCGGCGCGGTCAGCATCCTCGGCCGCGCGGACTCCGTGATCGCGATCGGCGGCATCAAGATCGATCTGATGGAGATCGAGCAGGTGCTCCAGCAGCACCCCGACGTCGCCTACGCGGTCGTGACGTTCGGAAACGTGATCGAGGCCCACGTGGCGGCCCGCAACGGGCTCACGGATCGGGCGCTCGCGGCCTGGAGCCGGGAACGGCTGAGCCCGCTGAAGGCCCCCAAGCGGTACTACCTGCAGGAGAAACTTCCCGAGACACCGACCGGAAAGGTTGTCCGTGACCGAGCGCAGCTCCTCTCCGCAATCCACCAGCGAGGAACAACAGCCCCCGGCGAAGGGCATCAGCAGGGAGGAGATCCGCGCCATCCTGGCTGACTGTGAGGGCGTCGAGCTGCCGGAGGCGGTCGACGACGACACCCTGCTCGTCCTCGACTCCTACACCGCGATCTGGATCCAGCACCTGCTGGAGGAGCGGCACGGCATCGTGGTCAAGATCAGCGGCGAGACGGCCGGCATCGACTCCATCAGCGCCCTGCAGGACCTCGTCAACCGCAGCCTGGGGGTCGGGCACGCATGACCGGGGAGGTCTACGTCAGCGGCTTCGGCGTCTTCAGTGCCTTCGGCTTCGGGCCGGAGGCACTGATCGACGGCGTCTTCTCCGGTACGCCGGCGTTCCGCCCGGTCACCCGCTTCGACGTCTCCCACTGCCGCACCGCTCTGGCGGCCACGTACCAGGAGACGGACGCCGACGGGCCGGCCCTGGGAACCGCCGACGTGGCGAGCGCCTGCGCGCGGGACGCGATCGACATGGCCGGCTGGTCCAGCCCGGCGCAGCTGCCCCTCGTCCTGGCGACCAAACTGCGCGCGCCCTCCGTCGAGCCGGAGTCACCCGCCGAACTCACCGAACGGGTGGCCGACCAGCTCGGTCTGGGAAGCCCGAGGCGTACGTTCGTCAACGCGTGCTGTGCCGCGGCGAACGCGATCATCCACGGAGCGCAGCTGATCACGGCCGGTGTCAGCTCGGCGGTGCTCGCGGGCGGAGCGTTTCTGGTCGACCGGCAGGCGTTCAGCCTCTTCGACGCCGCGCTGGCGCTCGCCGCCGACGGGCAACTGCGCCCGTTCGACCAGGACCGGCAGGGCGTTCTGCTCGGCGACGGCGGCGCGATGCTGCTGCTGGAGTCTGGGGAGAGCCTTCGCGCGCGCGGGGCCCGGCCCCTGGCCCGGCTGGCCGGCTGGGCCATGGCCGACGACGCCTTCCACGCGGCGCAGCCCCACCCGGCGGGAAGCGGAGTCGCCGCCGCGGCCACCCGGGCCCTGCACCGGGCCGGCATCGACCCCGCCGAACTCACCTATGTCAACGCCCACGGCACCGGCACCCCGCTCAACGACACCGCCGAGGCCGCCGGGCTGCACACCGCGCTCGGCCCGCACACGGAGAAGGTGTTCGTCAGCGGGACGAAGAGCACCACGGGCCACGCCCTGGAGGCCAGCGGCGCGTTGGAGGCGGTCATCACGCTGCTGGCCATGCGCTCCTCGGTGCTGCCGCCGACCGCGGCGCTGCGCCGGCCGGACACGCGCCACCCGCTCCGGCACGTCAGCGCGCCGCAGGAGGCCGAGGTGCCCTACGCGTTGAGCCTCAACTCCTCGGTCGGCGGCGTCAACTCCGCACTCCTGTTGGCCAAAGCATGACGCCGCCGTCGCCGGACCTCGAACTCGTCGCCAGCGCGCGGATCCACGCGGACCCGCAGGTGCCACCGCTGGCCGGATTCTTCGCCTCGGACTTCGCGCCCCTGGTGTACGCCGCCGTCCGGGAATGCGTCGGCGACCCGCGGTCCGGACACCTGCTCGAAGGAGCCGGCGACCGGGTCGGGATCGTGCTCGGCTCGCGCAGATTCGACACCGTCAGCCTGGAGTTGTCCGTCGAGCAGGTGAACCGGGGCCGGCTGAGCCCGATCCTCTTCTACCAGGTGCTGCCGACCGCCGTCCTCGGCCACCTCGCCCGCGACTACCGGCTGACCGGCCCGGTGAGCTGCGTGGCCGTGACCGGTGACGCCCGCGCGGAGGTCCTGGAACTGGCCCGCCTGCTCCTGGCCGACGCGAGCGCGGAGTGGGTGCTCGGCGTCACGGTCGAGATGGATCCCGACCCCGCGAAGACCTTCGCCCGTGCCGACCTGGTGCGATCGGGTGCCGGGCCGGCGGACGGGACGGCGTCGTGACGGCCGCGGGCGGGTCCGGACCGTCGAAGGGCGCCGTGGTGCGGGGCTCGTGGCTGGTGAACAGCACCGCCGACGCAGTCACCGAACCGACCACCTTCCGGCTGCACGACCGGGACTGGGACCTGTTGCCGGGGGTCTTCGCTCCGACGTACTGCGTTTCGACCGGCTTCTTCACCGAGTCGATCCCGTTCCCGACCGGTGGCTCGTTCCTCGAAGTGGGCTGCGGGGCCGGCGTGACCGCGGTGATGGCCGCGCAGAAGGGCTGCGGGAGCGTCGCCGCCACCGACATCAGCGAGGTGGCCGTGGCGAACACCGCGCTCAACGCCGCCCGGCACGGGCTGTCCGACCGGATCGAGGTGCACCGCGGCGACATGTTCGACGGCCTCGGGCCGCGGGAGCGGTTCGACCTGATCTTCTGGAACTCCCCCTTCATCGATCCCGGCGCCGCCGGCCGGCCGGCCGTGCGACCGGTCCGCGACGAACAGCGCGAACGGCTGCGGCAGGCCGTCTTCGACCCCGGCTACCGGGCGCACGAGCGCTACCTGTCCGGAGCGCGCGCCCGGCTGACCGCCACCGGCCGGCTGCTGCTCGGCTTCAGCGATCTCGGTGACCACGACGCGCTGCGCCGGCTCGCCGCCGGCGCGGGCTACCGGATCTCGATCCTGCGCACCTCAGGAGACCTCGCCCCCGGCGTCGACTACCAACTTCTCGAACTGATCCGATGACCAATAGGGAGGACGTCACCGTGGGGGCCACCTTTGTCCCGACCGGCGTGCGCCACGCCGTCGCCGCCGACCCGACGCTGGGAGGAGGCAACGCTCTCGAGGTCGCGTTGCGGGTCAGCCCGGACATCCATGCTCCGTATCTCCACGCCGAACTGCCCGTCCGCGACTCCCGCGGGGTCCCGCGTGACCGGCTGAGCCTGGCGGAACTGGCAGAACTCGTGGGCGCGTGGAGCGCCTGGTACGCCGGACGCGGCGTCGGCCCGCGCGACCGGGTCGGGATCTACTTCCGGGACGGCGCCGACGACCTGGTCCACTACCTGGCGCTCAGCCGGCTGGGCGCCATCGCCGTGCTGGTCAACGGCGAGATGGATCCGGCCGCCGCGCTGGCCTACCTCCGGCGGACCGGGCCGGTCGGCCTCCAGACGGACGACGTCAGATCGGCGCGGATCGCCGGCGCCCTCAAGCCGGAGGACGACGGGTTCTGGGTGTCGTCGATCGGTGACACCGTTCCGCCCGGTGACGCGACGGTGCCGCCGCCGTTCCGGCACGCGCCGGACGACCCCGTCCTGATCTGCCACTCCTCGGGCACCACCGGCGCATCGAAGGCGGTCATCTGGGCCCACGCGCAGATGATGGTGGGCATCCGTGCGCACCTGACCCGGTTCCGCGACCATTCGAAGTCGCTGATCCTGTCCGCCCTGCCCCAGTCGCACGGGGCGGCGATCGGTTACGCCCTGCTCGCGATGCTCTCCGGGGTGCCGCTGGTGCTCATGTCCGACCGCGGCGGCCGGGCGGTGGCCGCCGCGGCGGGCCGTTACGGCGCCACCATCGTGGTCGGCTTCGCGGTGACGTTCGCCGAGTTGGCACTGAAGGAGATCGACGCGGCCGGCCTCGACCAGGTCGAGCGCTGGGTGAGCGTCGGCGACGCCTCGCACCACGCGCACGTCGCCCGGTTGGTCGAGCGGGGCCGGCACTGGTCCGGCGCCGATCCGCTGCCCGGCTCGATGTTCGTGGACGGCTTCGGCTCCTCGGAGCTCGGCTGGGGCGGTGTGCTGGGCATGATCACGATTCCCGGAGTCGTGGCGCCGCATCGCTGCCTCGGAGTCCCGCAGCCGTTCGCCGAGGTCGCCGTCCTGCGGCCGGACGGCACGCCGGCCGAAGCGGGCGAGGTCGGGCTGCTCGGCGTGAAGGGCCCGACGGTGACACCGGGCTACTGGAACGACTCGGACCGGACCTACCGCAGCCTGCTGAACGGCTACTGGCTCTCCGGCGACCTGGTCTTCCGCGACGAGGCGGACCGCTACCACCACGTCGACCGGGTGGTCGACGCCATCCGTACCGCAGGCGGGACGGTCTACTCGGTCCTGACCGAGGAGATCCTGCTGGCCCATCTGCCGGAGGTCGACGACTGCGTGGTGGTGGCGGCCGAGCGGGCCGGCGAGGTCTGCGCCATCGCCCTGGTCCTACTCCGCGACGGCCACGGCACCGACGGGATGCTGGACCGGGCCAACGAGGTCCTCGTCGGCCTGGGCAACCCGCCGCTGGCCGACGTCCGGGCGGCGGACGCGGAATCCGTCCCGCTCGGTGTCACCGGCAAGGTGCTCAAACGCAGGCTCCGCCAGGAGTACGCGGCCACAGCCGCCCAGCCGGACGGACACGGGTCGTCCGTTCCGGCGGACTGATCCGTTCGACCGCACGGCGGCGAGGCGGACACGCACCGCCATCCGCACGCGTCACCTCGCCGGGCCGGACCGAGTTCGGCTCTTGTCGCTCGTGGGCCGGGAGTTCCCCGAGAGCGTCCACGAGTGAAGCACCCGCAGTTCGACCAGGAGGAAAGATGCCAAGCGCCCAGGTCCGGGGCACGGTCGCCCGCAACCTCGACGACGAGGAGCAGGCGTGACCGCGGATACGAGCCGGCTGCCGCCCCCGGCGACGCGGTGGGTGATACCCGACCTGGTCGGATACTCCTTCTCCGCGGCGCCGGCCCTGACCACCCTGACCGCGGTCGCGGCCGTCCTCGCCGGCGCGGCCCCGGTCGGCATCACCATCGGGATCGGCGAGCTGGTGGACAAGCTCACCTCGGCGATCGGCCACGGGCTGGGCACCCCGGCGGCGCAGGAGTGCTATCGCTGGATCGTCCTCATCGTCGTGCTGTTCTTCCTCACGCACATCACCGAGTCCGCACGGATGGCTCTGGGCCGGGCACTCGGCCGCCGGGTCACCGGCCGGCTCAGCGAGCGGGTGATGATGGCCGCCGCCGAGCCGGCGACCATCGGCCACCTGGAGGATCCGGACTACCTCGGCCGGATCGAGCGGGCCCGGGGCAGCGGGACCATCGACATGCCGCCCGGGGAGGCGCTCTTCGGCTTCTCCGCCAAGGCCTCGCTCTGGGTGACCAGCATCGGCTCCGCGGTGCTGCTCGCCTGGGTCACCCGGGGGCTGGGACTCCTCGTCCTCGCCGTCTTCGTCGTGATCCAGTCCCGGCTGGTCCGCAACTTCCGGATCGCCGTCATCGAGACCGTGAGCCAGACGACGAAGCTGCGCCGCACGTCCTACCTGCGGGACGTGCCGACCACGCCGGAAGCGGCCCGTGAGGTGCGCCTCTTCGGCCTCGCGGCCTTCTTCCGCGACGCCTACCAGGCGGAGTGGCGCGTGAACATGACGGAGGTGTGGCAACGGCGGCGCGAGCACCGCCTGTTCGTCGTCGCCGTGGTCGTGGTCACCGGCGTCACGGTCGCCGCGGTCTTCTACTACCTCGGATACCGGACGGCGACCGGAGGTTCCACGGTGGGCGATCTGGCGCTCGGCGGCCTGGCCATCCGGACCCTTCTGCAGATGATCCGGGCGGACGAGGACGACCTGCGCACCGGCTTCGGCTCGAAGGCGGCCGCCGAGGCGTTCGCCTTCCCGGTCGTGGCGGAGCCGGCCGGACCGGAGAGCGATCCGTGGCCGGCGCCGGTCGCGACCGTCGCTTGCGAGGATCTGCGCTTCCGCTACGGCGGCGCCTCCGACGAGGTGCTGCACGGCATCGACCTCACCATCCCCGAGGGCCAGTCGCTCGCCGTCGTCGGTCTCAACGGGGCCGGCAAGACGACGCTGGCCCGGCTCATCGCCGGCCTGGACGCTCCGGGCGGGGGTCGCGTGCGGGTCGGCGACACCGCGATCGACGACGCCAACCGGCGGAGTTGGCAGCGTCAGGTGGTCGCCGTCTTCCAGGACTTCGGCCGCTACGAGCTGTCCCTGCGGGACAACATCGCCTTCGGCTCCCTCGCCCGGGCGGACGACGAGGAGGGGCTGCGCGAGGTGGCGCGGCAGACCGGGCTGCTGAAGTTCGTCGAGGGGCTCCCGAACGGCTGGGACACGGTGATGTCCAGCGGCTTCACCGGCGGGGTCGACGCGTCGGGCGGGGAGTGGCAGCGCATCGCCATCGCCCGGGCGCTGTTCGGCCTGCGGCACGGCGCACGGCTGCTGATCATGGACGAGCCGGCCGCGAGCCTGGACGCCCGCGCCGAGGCCCAGCTCTACGACACGTTCCACGAACTCACCGCGGGCGCCACCACCATCGCGATCTCGCACCGGTTCGCGACCGTGCGCAAGGCGGAACGGGTGGTCGTGCTCGACCACGGCCGGATCATCGAGGATGGCACGCACGACGCCCTGGTCAGCGCCGACGGCCGGTACGCCGAGCTGTTCCGCCTGCAGGCGAAGCGTTTCGAGGAGGCACCGTCTTGATCAGCGCGCTGCGTTACGTCATCACGATCGGACCCCGCACCGATCGGTTCCGGTCCCTGATCGTGGTGGCGGTGGCGATTCTCGAACCGGCCACCGGGCTCGGCCTCGCCCTGCTGCTCGGACTGTTCAGCGAGGTGGCGAGCGAACGCTCGACCATGGGCGTGCTGGGGCTCTCGCTGTGTGTGGCGGTGTTCGTCTTCCTCACCCAGGGCACCTTCATCGCCGGCTATTTCACCCGGCTGCGCCTGCAGGAGGAGATCCAGGACGAGGTCGAGCGCCAGTTCATCGACGTGGTCGGCACGACGCCGACGCTGGAGGTCCACGAGCGTTCGAGCCGCTCCGACAACGCCGCGGTGGTCCGCGGTGCGCGCGGGGACATCGGGCAGGCGTTCGACAGGATGCTGTGGCTGTCCGGAGCCGCGCTGTCCCTGATCGTCTCGGCCGTCCTGATGGCCTCGGTCGTGCCGGTCCTCGCCGTACTGCCGCTCTTCGCCGTCCCCGCGGTGCTGGCCACCCAGGCGGCGGACAAGAAGCGCGGCCAGGCCGTGCAGCAGGCCACGCCCCGCACCCGGCTGGCCGATCACCTCTTCTCGCTCGCCACCACGGCCGGAACCGGTCGCGAGACCCGGCTGTTCGGACTGGCGGGCGAGCTGCGCCGCAGGCACCGCGAGGAGTGGGACTCCGCGGGCCGGGACATCGCCCGCACCGATCGACGGGCCCGGGTACCGGTCGCGCTGGCCTGGCTGGTCTTCGTGCTGGCGTACGCGACCGCCATCGTGCTGATGGTGCGGGCCGGCCTGGCCGGTGACGCCTCGCTGGGCCTCATCGTCGCGGCCATCGCCGTCACCAGCCAGATCACCGGGCAGGTGCAGAGCCTGCTGAACCTGACCTTCTGGACGCTGGAGTCGCTTCGGGGAGTCCGGGCGTTCCTGGAGGTGGTCAAGGACGGCGCCGCCGAGCGGGCGGCTCTCGTGCCGGCCGCTCCGCTGCCGGTGCCGGAGCGGCTGGCCGGCGGCATCACGGTGGAGGGCCTCGGATTCCGGTACCCGAACCGTGACGAGCCCTCGCTCAGCGGCATCGACCTCGAACTCCCGGCCGGCGCCGTGGTGGCACTGGTCGGCGAGAACGGCGCGGGCAAGTCGACGTTCGTCAAGATGCTCAGCGGTCTCCACCGGCCCGGCGAAGGGCGCATCCTGGTGGACGGCACCGATGTCGCGCGGTTCGACCCGCAGGAGTGGCGCTCCCGGATCACGGCGGCGTTCCAGGACCCGGTGCACATCGAGATGGCCCTCAAGGACACGATCGGACTGGGCTCGCTGGAGCACCGCGACGACCCGGAGCGCGTCCTCGAAGCGCTGCGGACGGTCGGCGGCGACAAGCTCCTCGCCGCGCTGCCCGAGGGCCTGGAGAGCCGGCTCGGTCGGAAGTCGTGGGACGGCAAGGGGCTGTCGGGCGGCCAGTGGCAGACGGTCGCCAACGCCCGGGCGGCGATGCGGCAGGCGCCGCTGCTGCGGATCCTGGACGAGCCCACCGCCAGCCTCGACGCACAGGCCGAGGAGTGGCTGTTCCAGCAGTACGCCGACCTGAGCCGTCTGGAGGGCGGCGTGACCGTCCTCGTCACGCACCGCTTCACCACCGCCCGGGTGGCCGATCTCATCGTCGTACTGGACGGCGGCAGGGTCGTCGAGGCCGGCACCCACGACACGCTGAGCCAGGCCGACGGACTGTACGCCGAGTTGTTCCGCCTGCAGGCCAGGTACTTCGTCTGAGCACATGCACCGTAACGGCGACCGAGGGAGCGGGCATGGGAGAAGAGCTGGTGAGGTTTTCCGGAGGACTGCGACGCACCGGCCCGTTGCAGTCGGGGCTCGGCCAACTGGAGTGGCTTTCCTACCAGTCCGGCGCCCACGGACTGCTTCCGAACATCTCCTGGGTCGTCGCCGTGCCGGACGGACTGCCGGACGACGCGGTCGACGGTGCGGTGAGCACCCTGCTGCTGCGGCACGAGGTGCTCCGCACCACGTTCGACGCCGACGGTGACGGGCTGCCGCGGCAGAACGTGCACGAGAACGTCCACGTGGTGTTGCCCCGCATCGAGGACGAGGAGTCCCGTCGCCGCTTCGTCGAGACCCCGTTCGACGTCGCGTCCGAACCCCCGATCCGGTTCGGCCGTACCGCGGAGGGGGACCTGATCTTCGTCGTCGCGCACATCGCGGCCGACGGGATGGGGTCGTGGGGCCTGGTCACCGACCTCGACGAACTGCTGGCCGCCCAGGAGCAGCGGCGGGCCGCCCGCCTGAGCGAGAACGTGCCGCAGCCGATCGATCGGGGCCGCTACGAGCGGGAGGGCGGCCGGTCCCGTGCCGAGTCCTCCCTGCGGTACTGGGACACCGCGCTGCGGGACTTCCCGGTGACGGTCTTTCCGGTGAGCCGCGGCGAACCCGGCGTCGACGTGGTGCGCGCGGACCTCGAATCGCCGGCCGCGAGCATGGCGCTGGCGTCCCTGCACGAGGCGTTCGCCGCCCCGCAGGCGACGATCCTGACCGCGGCCGCGTACACCGCGCTGGCGATCCAGTTCGACCGGGAACGGCTGGGACTGAACCTGACCTGGTCGTTCCGGGAGTACCCGTCCACCCATCAGATGGTCGCCGCGGTCTTCCGGGACATGCCGCTGATCGTCGATCTCGGGGGGAGGCCGTCGTTCTCCGAGGTACTGCGGCGGCTGCAGAAGGCCGTTCTCGCCGCCGGCCGGCACATGAGCTTCGACGTCCTGGAGTTCCATGAGTGCGCGGGACGTGTCGAGGCCGAGCGGGGCGGCTTCCTGCCCGGTCCCGAGGCGATCAGCTGCACGCTCGACGGCGTCGAGTGGGAGCGGGCGGAACCGGGCGGTGATCCGCGGGCCCTGCTGGCGGACTCGCGGGTGTCCATCGGCCGGTCGAACGACTTCTGCGACGTCTGCAACCTGTACATCAGCGCCTATCCCGTCGAGGGACGGCTGCACATCACCTCGGCCGCCGACGCGTCCGTCGTGGGGGATCGGGACGCCGCGGGGCTCGTCAGGCTGATCGAGGCGATCCTGGTCCACGCCTCGATATCCGGCGACCTCGCCTTCCCGGCGGCCGAGGCGCTGGCAGCCGACCCCTGGCGGCCCGGCGCGCGCTGGGCGCGGACCGACGGCGTCTGGGTGGACCTGGACTTCCTCACCGACCGCCTCCGGGAGCATCCCGCGGTGCACCACGCCGACGTGCGCGAGGAGCACGGCCGGCTCACCGCCCACGTCAGCGCGGACCTTCAGCCGTGGGAGCTTCGCGACTTCCTGCTCTCGACGGACAACGGCCGCAACGCCGTCGTGAGTCCGCACCACTTCGTCATCCGCCGGGCGGACGCGGTCACGGTCGCCGGCTCGGGCGTGGACCGTCCGATGCTGGCGCCGCGTGGAGCGGCCGAACAGGCGCTCAGGGACGCGGTCGCCGAGGCCAACGAGCTGGCCGATCCGACGATGGCCGGCACCTACCTGACGGTCGGCGGCCGGCTCCACCGTGTCCCGCGCGTGCTGTCCCTTCTGCTGGACGCCGGGTTCGAGGGCATCGAGGTCGCGGACCTGCGCCGCCCGACGAGCCTGGTCGCGCTCGCCGGCCGGCTGCGGCGCGGCCGGTAGCGGCCGGTGCGGGAACGCGGGATCCCGCTGGCGCGCGGGTCAAGTGAGGTTCACAGACCGGGGATTAGTGTGACGCTCGCCGAACCGGCTGCGGCGGGCGGCTGGTTCGAGCAGGTGGACGGGCTCTCATGCTCCACACCGAGGCCGCGGCGCGCCCGGATCCGGGCGCTGTGCGGCGGCTGGTGACCGATCCGGGCGAGAACGATCGAGAAAGATGGGGTCGATGTCTGATCGTGTGATGTGGTTCGACGGGGCGTGCGTTCCTTGGGAGGACGCGCGGGTCCACGTCTGGGACGAGCTGGCGCTGCGCGGCGCGAACGTGTTCGAGGGCATCACGGCGTTCTGGAACGCCGGCGAGCAGCGGCACGAGGTGCTGGCCGGCGACGCGCACCTCGACCGGCTCTACCACTCCGCCCGGGTGGCCGACATCCCGGCGCCGATGACCAGGGCGGAGGTGTTCGGCGCGCTCGCCGAGGTCGCGTCCCAACTGGGCGGCACGGACATCTATCTGCGTCCGACCTTCTACGCCAAGCGGGGGCGTTCCACGCTGTCCCTGGACAGCGAGGGCGCCATGTACATCGGCGGCTTTCCGTTCCGGCCCAGCGCGCCGCCGACCGTCCGGGCCATCGTGAGCAGCCACCGGCGCTTCGGCGGGCCGATCGGGGCGCACGCCAAGTCGGGCGGCTCCTACCTCGACTTCCGCGTCTTCGAACGCGAGCGCGTCGCGCACGGGGTGGAGCACGTCTTCTTCCTCAACGACCGCGGCCATGTCGCCGAGGCCGACGGCGCCGCGATCCTGCTGGTGCGGGACCGGCGGGTGATCACCCCGTCGCTGGACTCCGGGGTCCTCGACTCGATCACCAAGCGGATCGTGCTGGACCTCGCCCGCGGACTCGGCCACCAGGTCGAGGAGCGGCCGGTGCGGCGGGACGAGCTGTACCAGGCGCAGGTGGTGCTGGCCGGCACGCTGCTGGGGCTGCGCACGGTGGAGACCGTGGACGGACACGCCGCCGGGGACACCGGCGGAGCGGAGACCACCGCCACGCTGATCGACGCGTACGACCGACTGTGCCGGGGCGGGAACCCGCTCGCGGCGACCTACCTGGCCCCGCTGCGGTGAGCCCGGCCGCCATGCGCCAGGTCAGCAGCAGCACGGCACACCGAAACCCGTGGTTCACCGTCGAGCACCGCCAGTACGAGACGGCGGGCGGCACGCGGCATCCGTACTTCATGGTCTGCCGGTCCGATTCGGTGCTGGTCGCCCCGCGCCAGGACGGCCGGTACGTCCTGGTCGAGTTGGAGCGGCCCACGATGGGCGGCGCGCGGAGCCTGGAGTTTCCGCAGGGCGGCCTGGCCGGGGACGAGCCGCCCGAGACGGCCGCCCGGCGCGAGGTGCGCGAGGAGACCGGCCTGGAACTGACCGGCGTCCGGCATCTGGCCACGTTCGCCGAGAGCAGCGGCTTCGCGACCTCGTCGTGCCACGCCTTCGTGGCCGAGGTCTGCGGCGTCGGCGAGCCGGACCGGGATCCGTTCGAAGCCGGGATGGACATCCGCCGGTTGACCTGGTCGCAGCTGCAGGAACTGGTGGCGGCGGGCGCCATCCAGGATTCGGCGACGCTGGCCGCGCTGGCCGTGATGGGAGCGTCCGGCGATGCCGGTTGAAGCCATGGAGGTCGTCGTCGGCCTCGCCACCGAGATCCGGGTCAGTCTGCTCACCGGCGACCTGATGGCCAAGGCCACGAACAGTCAGGACCGGCTGCTGCTGGCCGGGCTGGGTCCGCTGCGCTCGGCGGCCCGGTACGACGAGGAGGCCGTGCTCCTGGAGACCGTGTCCGGCGAACGCTGGCTGGTGCGGATGTCGCCGGTCTCCGGTCTGGTCGCCGCGGTCGAACCGGCCGTCGGCACGCAGTCCGCACCGCGGGGAAGCGCCGTATGCGCGACGCTGATGTGATCGTGGCCGGGGCGGGCATGGCCGGCCTGCTGACCGCCCTGGCCCTGGCCCGCCGCGGCGTCCACGTGGTGCTCGTCGAGCCGTCGAGGGTCGGCGCCGGCCAGTCCGGGCAGTCGCACGGCTACCTGCACCAGGGCTACGCGTACGGTCCGGACGAACCGCGGCTGCCGGCCCTGCTGGGCAGCGCGCGCGCCCACTGGCTCGGGCTGCTCGCGCGGATCCCGCCGGTGACGGCCGGCTCCACCATCGCCTTCTGCGATCCGGCCGCGGTGCGCCGGGCCGAACGGTACTGGCGGGACTCGGGGCTGGCGGTGTGTCCGCGCACCACGCCCGAGTGGCTGACCGGGACGCCCGTCGCCTGCTTCGGCAGCGCCGAATCCACGTACAACGTCGGTGACATCCTGCGCGGGCTGGGGGCGCAGGCCGGCTCGGCGGGGATCGAGGCGCGGCCGGGCGCGGTCGAGCGCATCGCGGAGTCCGGCGACGGCGTCAGCGTCCGGATCACCGAGCCGGACGGCGGCACGGCGATCGTCCGCGCCCGGACCGCGGTCCTCGCGGCGGGCGCGGGCATGCCCGGCTTGCTGGCCCGCTCCGGGCTGCCCGCCGCGGTCCAGCTCCGGAGGGCGTTCATGCTGGTCCTGCGCGGCCGGCTGCCCGCGGTCAGCGTGCTGTTCCCGGAACGGGAGGAGCACGGGCTCTTCCTCGCCAGCCGGGTCGGCCGTGACGGGCGGGCCACCTGGCTGGTCTCCGACTTCCAGTCGTTCGACAGCGGCGGCTGCGACCCCGGTCAGCTCGCGGGCTGGTGGGCCCGCCGGGTGCTGCTGACCCTGTGCCGGGTCGTCGACCCGGCGATGCTGGCCCGCGTCGAGGCCGTCTCGGGCTACCCGGCCACCAAGTCCGGGCTGCTGCCGCACAGCGGAACCGTGGCCCACGAGTTCGGGGTCGAACTGCTCGACGGCCGGGCCGTCGTCGCCAGCCCGTCCAAGCTGACCCTGGCGCCGCTCGCCGCCCGGCACGCGGTGCGCACCGTCGCGGCCCGGCTGGGCCTGCGTTCCGACGACGACGGCTGGGATCCGATCACCCCGGTGCCGCCGGACCGTTCGCCGGCCCGGGAGATCTGGGAGACCGCGATGGCCGCGCTGGACCATCCCGATCTGCCGGGCGGGCTTCCCGACATCGGCACGCTCAGCGAGCTCTACCACCGGTGACGGCCGCGCCACCGGGCCCGTCACGAAGCGCACCGGAAGACAACCCAGGAGCTTCCATGCCGAGCAGCGGCTTTGCCGAGGTCGTACGAACGGGCGGTGGCCACGTCGTGGCGGACGCCGGCGAGGTGGCCGGCGCGTGCCCGAAGCGGTTCCGGACCCGGAACCCGCGCCGGTACGCCGGGACCGGCGGCTGACGTGGCCGCGCGCTACGCGCTCGTCGCCACCGACCTGGACGGCACCCTGCTGCGTTCCGACGGCACGGTCGGTACCCGCACCCGGGCGGCGCTGGCGGCGCTCGCCGCGCGCGGCGGCCGGCACATCGTCGTCACCGGCCGCTCGGCCGCCTGGACCAGGCCGGTGCTGGCCGAACTGGACTACACCGGGCTGGCCGTCTGCGGCCAGGGCGGCCAGGTGTACGACGCCGGCGCGCACCGCGAACTCACGTCGCACGTCCTGGACCGGGACGTGGCCCGGCGGGCGCTCGCCGCGATCGAGGCGGTGACCGGTCCGCTGTCGCTGGCGGCCGACCAGGCCGGCCTGGACGGCGCCGTCCTGGTGGGTCCCGGCTACCGCCCCGACCCGCTCGACGGCCTGCCGGTCGTCCCCGCCGGCGCCGACCGCCTGTGGGCGACGCCGGTGCGCAAGTTCTACGTCCAGCACCCCGAACTGGACGAGGACCGGCTGCACGACGTCGCGTCGCGGCTCGTCGGGCACCTGGTGACCACCACGAAGGCCGGGCCGGGCGAGATCGAGATCCTGCCGCTCGGACTGTCGAAGGCGACCGGGCTGGCCCACGCCGCCGGTCTGCTCGGGCTGTCCGGTGCGGACACCGTCGCCTTCGGCGACATGCCCAACGACGCCTCGATGCTGGCCTGGGCCGGGTACGCGGTGGCCATGGGCAACGCGCACCCCGAACTCAAGGCGGTGGCCGACGAGGTGGCGCCCGGCCACGACGACGAGGGCGTCGCGGTGGTCCTCGAACGGATCCTGGGAGCCGGCTGACGAGCGGAGCGGGCCGCCTCGGGCAGCCGAGTAATCATTAATTAGGAATAATACTTGACGGTGGTCGGCCGGTACGGCATCGTCCTCCTCGGCTTCCCCGGACCCGCGGTCACGCCGCGGTGCACCCGGTACTCACGAGTCGGCGATGACGACGGAGAAATGAGCACATGTCAGATACGTTGCGCACACCACGCCGCGGCCCGGCCCCCGCGGCCTGGCGGTGGTGGACGGTGCCGGTACTGGCCACGGCGCTGGTCCTCGCGCCGGGGGCCCAGGCAGGTGCCGTCGCGAGCGGCAGGGCATCCGCTCCCGCCGCACCGGTGCGGCCGGACAGCGGTTCCGCGAAGGACCAAGGCTCGCCCGGCTCCTACGACAGCGGCCTGGACCCGACCCCGTACATGGGCTGGAACACCTACTACGCGATCGGCAGCCCGACGGAGAGCTCGGTCAAGAGCGTCGCGAACTACCTGATCGACAGCGGTCTGGCCAAGGCCGGCTACGACTACGTCTGGCTCGACGGCGGATGGCAGGCATCCACCCCGCGCAACGCGCAGGGTGAACTCGTCGCCAACCCGGCCGAGTTTCCGGACGGCATCCCCGCCCTGGTGGACTGGCTGCACGCGCGGGGGCTGAAGGTCGGCATCTACACCGACGCGGGCGTCTACGACAGCGCGGACTGCGGCCTGGCCAGCGGCGGCCACTACCAGCAGGACGCGGACCAGTTCGCCGCGTGGAAGGTCGACGCCGTCAAGGTCGACTTCCTGTGCGGTATCGCCGAGGACGAGAACCCGGCCACCTCCTTCGCCCGGTTCAGCGCGGCGGTCGCGAAGTCCGGCCGGAAGATGCTGCTCAACCTGTGCAATCCGCTCGCCGCCTCGTGGGGCGAGCCGAACCCGGCGTCCTACGACGCTGCCGACAACTACTCCTTCGGCCCGGCGATCGCGGATTCGTGGCGCACCGACACGGACATCGCGTGGGGGAGCCCGACCGCCGGCGAGTTCGTCAACGTCCTGCGGAACATGGACGACAACGAGGCGCATCCGGAGGCCCAGGGACCGGGGCACTACGACGACCCGGACTACCTCGTGCCGATGCGGCCGCTGGCGGGCGGCGGGTACGAGATGAACGAGACGCAGTCCGTCAGCCAGTTCGTCATGTGGGCCGAGATGGCCTCGCCGCTCGTGCTCGGCTCCGACCCGCGCACCCTGCCGCACGGCATGATCGACATGCTGGAGAACCCGGAGGTCCTCGCCGTCGATCAGGACCCGCTCGACATCCAGGGCGTGGCGATCGACTCCGGCGCGGACGGCACCGTCTACAGCAAGGTCCTGACCGGGAACGGCCGCCGCTCGGTGGTCCTGCTCAACCGCTCGGACAGCCCGAAGACCATGACGGTGAGGTTCGCCGACGCCGGACTGGGCGGCCGGGTCTCCGTCCGCGACCTGGAAGCACGCCGGCAGCTCGGTACCTTCACCGGCTCCTACACCACGACGGTCCCGGCCGACGGCACGGCGATGCTCCTGCTGACCGGCACCGACGCGCTGCCCGGCACCGACCTCGGCGGGAGCGCGGCAGGCGATCCTGCGCTGGTCCGGGCGGACGACGGCCGGTCCGCGGTCTTCGTGCGCGGTGCGGACGGACGGCTCAAGGAACAGACCACGACGAACTCCGGTGCCTGGTCCGGCCGTTGGACCGACCTCGGCGGACCGGCCGGCCGCGGCATCCTCGGCCAGCCCGCGGCGCTCGCGGGTCAGGACGGCTCGATCGACCTGTTCGTCCGCGGCGCCGATTCGCAGGCCTACCGCCGTACCTTCGCCCACGGCGCGTGGGGCCCGTGGATCCCGCTCGGCGGTGAACTGGCCGACGCCCCGACGGTCGCCCGCACCGGTTCCGGCTCCTGGCTGCTGACCGCGACCGGCACCGACGGCCAGGTCCGGACGCGCGGCGCGAACGGCGGCTGGACCGGCATCGGCGCCCCGGCCGGCCTGTCCGTCCACGGCCGTCCCTCGGTGGTCACCGAGGGTTCGGACACCTACGTCGCGGTCCGGACGAACGACGACTCCGTCTGGCTCGACACCGCGGACGCCCACGGCGACTGGTCCGGCTGGACCGGCTTGGGCGGCACCGTCAGCGCCAGCCCGACCCTGCTGGCGACCGCCGGCGGCGTGCGCCTGTTCGACCGCGCCTCGGACTACACGGTGTGGGAGAACGATCTGACCGGCGGCACGTGGAGCGGCTGGTCCAAGGACGACGAGTTCACCAGCGACGACTACGACGGCGCACTCGGGGCCGCGCTCGACGACGGCGGCGCGCAGGTCGCGTACCGGGGCATCGACGGGCACGTGCACCTGACGCGCGTCGCATCACCCTGAGTCCGACGCGGGGCCCGCGGCGGGACCGCTCGTCGTCCCGCCGCGCCTCGCCCACCCCCATCGCACCGGCCACCGGCATGTCCGGCGCGCGCCGGAGCGAGCACACGTTCCAACCACGCATCTGGGAGCAGTCAATGTCCAGCTTCGAACCCTCCCGGCGGGGCTTCCTCGCGGGAATCGGCTCGCTCGGCGCCGCGGCCGCCCTCGGCGGGTGCGCCACGGCGACCACCCCGAGCGGCGGCACCGCCCAGCAGGGCGGCGCGGTCACCCTTCAGTCGGACCTGTCCTCGCCGCTGTCCGAGAAGGCCATGCAGGCGCTGGTCGCGGCGTACAACAAGCAGAGCAAGTACACGGTGAAGCTCAACACCGTGGCGGCGACCACCTACCAGCCGCTGCTGCCCACCTATCTGACCTCCGCCAACCCGCCGGACATCTACACCTGGTACGCGGGCTCCGACGCCAACCACTACGCCTCGCGCGGACTGCTGCTCGACGTCAGCAAGGTCTGGCGCTCGATGGGCGACTACCCGGCCGCGCTCAAGTCCCTGAGCACCGACACGGCCGGCAAGCAGATCTTCGTGCCCACGGACTACTACTGGTGGGGGGTGTTCTACCGCAAGTCGCTGTTCAAGAAGTGGGGCCTGTCGGAGCCGACCACCTGGTCCGAGTTCCTGAAGGTCTGCCAGACCATCAAGTCCAAGGGCGTCACCCCGATCGGCCTCGGCGCCGGCACGGGGACCGCCTGGGTGGCCTCGGCCTGGTTCGACTACCTCAACATCCGGCTCAACGGCGCCCAGTACCACCGCGGTCTGCTGGCCGGGCACCACAAGTTCACCGACCCCCAGGTGGTGAAGGTCTTCGACACCTGGAAGCAGGTGCTGCCGTACTTCGACCCGAACGGCACCGCGGTCTCCTGGCAGGACGCCTCCAACCAGCTGCTGCAGGGCAGGACCGGCATGCTGCTGACCGGCACCTTCTTCGCGGACGCGGTCCCGGCCGGCTCCCTCGACGACCTCGACTTCTTCAAGTTCCCGGTCATCGACCCGTCCGTCCCGGACGTGGAGGAGGCGCCGACCGACGGTCTGTTCGCCAGCTCGCACAGCCACAACGCCCACGCGGTCATGGACTTCATGACCTGGATGACCACGCCGGCGGCGCAGAACATGTGGACGCGGACCTCCTCGGGAACCGTCATCCCGGCCAACCCGCTGGCCAAGTCGCCCGCCACGCCCCTGGTCGAGAAGGGCAAGGCGATGCTCGGCGCCGCGTCCGACCTCACCCAGTTCTTCAACCGCGACTCGACCGACGCGCTGCAGAACACGGCCAACACCGCGCTGGTCGACTTCATCCAGAACCCCGGCCGGCTGCACTCGATCCTGAGCACCTGGCAGTCGCAGGCGGAACGAGTGTGGAAGTCCTGACATGAGCGTCGCCTCCACCCAAGCGCACCCGCCGGGCGCCGCCACCGGCGTCCGGCCCGTCGCGCGCGGGCCCCGCCGGGCCCGCCCGGCGGGGCCGTTCGGCCCGTCGCCGCTGCTGGTCGCCTTCGTGCTGATCCCGCTGCTGGTCGAGGCCGTGGCGGTCTTCTGGCCCGCGATCCAGGGCGTCTACATCTCGCTGACGCACTGGAACGGCGTGAACCCGCCGAGCTTCGCGGGCCTGGACAACTACCGCCGCATGTTCGGCGACCCCGTCTTCCGCAAGGCGCTGGAGAACACGGCGATCTGGCTGGTGCTGTTCGGCACCGTCTCGGCCGCGGGCGGCCTCGGCTGCGCGATGTTCCTGCAGCGCGAGCGGCGCGGCATCGCGGTCTACCGGGCCGCGCTCTTCCTGCCGGTGGTCTTCTCGCTGACGGCCACCGCGCTGATGTGGCAGACCCTGTACCAGCCGAAGGGCATGGTCAACGGCCTGCTGTCGGAGATCGGCCTCGGCGGCCTGCAGCACGCCTGGCTGGCGGACCCGAGAACCGCCCTGTACGCGCAGATCCTCCCCGCCCTGTGGCGGGAGGTCGGCTACGTCATGGTGCTCTACCTGGCCGGACTCAAGGGCATCGACCCCGCGCTCCACGAGGCGGCCAAGGTCGACGGCGCCTCCGCCTGGCAGCGGTTCCGCAACGTCACCCTGCCCCAGCTGCGCAGCGTCAACGCCGTGGTCGTGTCGGTCATCGTGATCGACTCGCTGCGCTCGTTCGACGTGGTGTGGTCGCTGACCCAGGGCGGCCCGTACAACTCCTCCCAGCTGCTGAGCACGTACATGTACCAAACTGCGTTCGTGAACACCGACTTCGGTTACGGCTGCGCGCTCGCCGTCGTCATCTTCGTGCTCGCCTTCGGCGTCATCGTCAGCTACCTGATCCGCGCCTTCAAGGAGACCGACTGATGGCCGCGACCACGCCCCACCCGAAGGCGGCGCCGGCCGCCGGCCCCCCGGCGCCGCGCCGCAGGCTCCGCGGCCCGCTGCGCACGGCCGGGTTCCACACCGGCGCGATCGTGCTGTCGGCCGTCTGGTTCCTGCCGATCGCGCTGATCCTGATCATCAGCCTGCGCTCCACCGACGACGTGCTCGGCCACGGACTCGACGCCCTGCCGCACTCGTTCGACCCCGGAAACTACGCCGCGGCGTGGACGGGCGGCGGCATGGGGCACGCGTTGGCCAACAGCGCGATCGTCGCCGTCCCCAGCGTCGTGCTGACCCTGCTGCTCGCGTCGATGGCCGCGTTCGCCCTGAGCCGCTACGAGATCCCGCTGCGCCGCACCCTCATCCTGGTGATGCTCGGCGGCAACCTGCTGCCCCCGCAGATCCTGCTGGTGCCGGTGGCCAAGCTCAGCCAGGTGTTCGGCGTCTACGACACGTTCACCACGCTGATCGCCGTCGAGATCGGCTTCGGGCTCGGCTTCTACGTCTTCGTCCTGCAGGGCTTCATGCGCTCGATCCCCGCCGAGATCCAGCAGGCGGCGCTGATCGACGGGGCCGGGCCGTTCCAGATCTACTGGCGGATCGTGCTCCCGCTGACCCGGCCGGCGCTGGCCGCGCTCGGCGCGCTCGCCTTCACCTGGATCTTCAACGACCTGCTGTGGCCGATCACGGTGCTGATCACCGAGTCGAAGATGCCGGTCACCCCGGCACTGCTGTCCCTGCAGGGGCAGTTCGTGTCCTACTGGAACGTCATCGCCGCCGGCTCCGTCATCGCCGCGGTCCCGACCGTCGCCGTCTTCCTGCGCTTCCAGCGCCACTTCATCTCCGGCCTGAACCTGGGAGCCGTCAAGTGACCGCCACGCCGCCCCGACGCTGGACGCTGCGCGCCGCCACGACCACCTACACCGTCGAGGTCCCCGGGCACGGGCGCTGGGCGGAGCTGTCCTCGTGGGGGCCGGCCGGCGTCGAGGACGGCCCCTCGCCGCTGGCCGGGCACGGCCGCACGCCCTTCCGCACCGCCGCCGACGCCGCCCCGGCCGAGTACGTCCCGCACGGGCTGCGGCCGTTCGCGGGCGGCGACCTCGAAGTGCGCGGGCCCGGCGGCGAACTCGGCGGCTGGTGGGACTTCGAGGGCGAACGGGACGCCGGGCCGCAGAGCCTGCGCCTGGCGTTCGCCGACGCGGTACTCGGCCTGCGGGCGCAGTTGTGCTACCGCACGGACCCGGGCACGGACGTGATCCGCCGCTGGGTCGAGCTGACCAACACCGGCGAGGCCGACCTCGTGCTGACCCGGCTGGACTCCGCGGCGGTGAACGTCCCGGTGTCCGGCGGCGCGCGGCTGGCCTTCCTGGCCGGCCAGTGGGCGCAGGAGTTCCAGCTCACCCGGGTCGAACTCGGCCGGGGCGGCTTCGCGATCGGCAGCCGCCAGGGCGTCTCGGGCCACGACTACGCGCCCTGGCTCGCCGTCCAGGACGCCGCGTTCCCGGACGGGGACGCCGCTCCCACCTGGGGGATCTCCTTCGCCTGGTCGGGTTCGTGGCACATCGAGGCGCAGGCGGAGGCCGGCGGGCTGCTCCGGGCGCGCGTCGGCCGCGAGCCGCACGAAGGCGAGGTCCTGCTGCCGCCCGGCGCCCGGCTGACCACCCCCGAGGTACTGCTCGCGTACAGCCCCGAAGGACTCGGCGGCCTGGCGCGCGCCTGGCACGCCCACGAGCGGCTGGAGGCCGGGCCGCGCGGCTCGCGGCCCAGGCCCGTGCTCTACAACTCCTGGGAGGCCACCGGCTTCGACGTGGAGCAGGACAGCCAACTCGAACTCGCCCGGACCGCCGCGTCGCTCGGCGCCGAGCTGTTCGTGGTGGACGACGGGTGGTTCGTCGGCCGGCACGACGACACCGGCGGCCTCGGCGACTGGGAGCCCGACCCGGCCGCGTTCCCCGACGGCTTCGGTGCCTTCGTCGACGAGGTGCGCGGGCTCGGGCTCGCGTTCGGTCTCTGGGTCGAACCCGAGGCGGTCAGCCCGGCCTCCCGGCTCTACGCCGAACACCCCGACTGGGTCTACGCGATCGACGGCCGCCCCGCTACGCTGATCCGCAATCAGCTCGCCCTCGATCTCGGTCGCGACGACGTGTACGCGTACGTGCTGGCGACCCTCGACCGGCTGCTGCGCGACCATGCGATCAGCTATCTGAAATGGGACATGAACCGTCCGCCGACCGAGCGCGGCCGGGCCGGCGGCAGCACGCCGCGCGTCGTCGATCTGGACGCCGCGCACGTGGCGAACTACCACCGGATCCTCGACCACCTGCGCGCGCGGCACCCGCACGTGATGATCGAGGGCTGCGCCGGGGGAGGCGGCCGGGCCGACGCGGCGGCGATCGCGCGCACCGACGTCGTCTGGCCCAGCGACAACACCGGCCCGATGGACCGGCTCGCGATCCAGTACGGCTTCCTGCACGCCCACTCGCCGCACGTGATGAGCTCGTGGGTCACCGATTCCGCGGGGCTGTTCGACCCCCGTCCGCGCTCGCTGCGGTTCCGCTTCGTCACCGCGATGGCCGGAGTGCTCGGCATCGGCGCGGACATCAGGAGGTGGAGCGCGGACGAGCGCGCCGAGGCCGGCCGGTGGATCGCGCGGTACAAGCGCCTGCGCCCCACGATCCACCACGGCGCGGTGCATCTGATCGGCAGCCCGCGCGACTCCTCCAGCGCGGTGCAGTACTCCGCCCCGGACGGCACGCACGAGGTGGTGCTCGCCTGGAACAGCGGGACGCTCACCGGGCTGCCGCTGCTGCCCGGACGGCCGGACCGGCTGCGCCTGCGCGGGCTCGACCCCGCCGCGCGCTACCGGGACGAGGCCGGTGACGCCGTCTACAGCGGGGCGCACCTGCTGCACGCGGGGCTGCCGTTCGCCTGGACGCCCGAGTACGACGCGGAGGCCGTGGTGCTCAGACGCTGCTGACCGCGGCCGAAGGGGCCGTCAATATTCGTCAACAACCAGTTCGGCCGGCCGAGGCCCGCCGAAGTCGAGGAGTCGTCGCACGATGAGTGGACGGGAATCCGAGCCCGGCGGCCGTTTCCCCGGGAGCGTGGCCGTGGTGACGGGCGCGGCGTCGGGGATCGGCGCGGCCGCGGCCGAGCGCCTGGCGCGGGAGGGCGCGGCGGTCGTCGTCGCGGACCTCTCACCGAAGGGGGCCGACGTCTGTACGTCGATCGAGCGGGCCGGCGGGCGGGCGGGCTTCGTGCGGGCCGACGCGGCCGACGAGCAGGACTGGGAGCGGGTCGTCGCCGCCGCGCACGAGTTCGGCCCGGTGGACGTGCTCGTGAGCAACGCGTTCACCGTCGATGTCGCACCGCTGCACGAGACCGGGCGCGCCTCCTGGGACCGGCAGATCGCGGTGAACCTCACCGCCGCCTTCCTCGGCGCCCGCGCGCTGCTGGCCGATCTGCGCCGGCGCCGGGGCAGCGTCGTGCTCGTCTCCTCGGTCCACGCGCGGGTCGGGATCCCCGGGCATCCCGCCTACGCCGCGGCCAAGGGCGGGCTGGTCTCGCTGTGCGGGCAGCTGGCCGTCGAGTACGCCCCGCTCGTGCGGGTGAACACGGTCCTGCCCGGCCCGGTGATGAGCGGGGCCTGGGACCGGGTCGGTGAGGAGGACCGGAAGCTGAGCATCGACGCCACGCCCGCGGGCCGTTTCGGAACACCCGGCGAGGTGGCCGCGGCCATCGCCTTCCTGGCGAGCCCGGAGGCCTCGTTCGTCACCGGCGCGAGCCTGGTCGTGGACGGTGGCTGGAGCGTCGCCAAGGCCTCGGCCTGAGGCCCGGGCACCGAGAACGAGTGAAGGACACGCAAGACATGTCGCTGTATGGAAGTCGGGGTGTCCACGGCCAACTCGTGGAGAAGATCGCCCGACGCGTGTTGAGCGGTGAACTGCCGGAGGGCACGACGCTCGCCCTCGGCGCGCTGCAGGCGGAGCTCGACGTGAGCCTGACCGCGCTGCGCGAGTCGCTCAAGGTGCTCGCCGCCAAGGGCCTGGTGGACGCGCGCCAGAAGCGCGGTACGTTCGTGCGGCCCCGCGCGGACTGGAACCTGCTCGACCCCGACGTGCTGCGCTGGCAGTTCTCCGCGGACGCGGACGTCTCACTGCTGCGCAGCCTCAACGAGGTCCGCTGGATCGTGGAGCCGGCGGCGGTGCGGCTGGCCGCCGAGCGCCGCACCGAGGAGGACCTGGCCCGGCTGGACGCGGCGCTCGCCGCGATGGCGCGGGCCGCCGACTCGGCCGGCGCGGTCGAGGCCGACCTGGCCTTCCATCGCGCGCTGCTCGACGTGACCCACAACGAGTTGCTCACCCGCATGCAGGCGGTCCTGGAATCCGCCCTCGCCGCCCGTGACCAACTCGTGCACGGCACGGCGCGGCACTCCGACGATCCGGTGCCCAGCCACCGGGCGGTACTCGACGGCGTCCGGGCCCGCGACCCGGAGGCCGCCGAGGCCGCCATGCGCGCCCTGCTGGAGAAGGCGATCACCGACGAGGAACGGCTGCAGCCGGGGACGGACGCCACGTGAAGATCGTCAGGGTCGAGACCTTCCTGGTGCCGCCGCGCTGGCTGTTCTGCCGGATCGAGACCGACGAGGGGACGGTCGGCTGGGGCGAGCCGGTGGTCGAGGGGCGTGCCGAGGTGGTGCGCGCCGCGGTGGACGTGCTCGCCGAGTACCTGATCGGCCAGGACCCGCTGCGCATCCAGGACCACTGGCAGGTGCTGTCCAAGGGCGGCTTCTACCGTGACGGCCCGGTGCTCGGCAGCGCCGTCGCCGGCATCGACCAGGCCCTGTGGGACATCGCAGGCAAGACCTACGGCGCGCCCGTCCACGCCCTGCTCGGCGGCCCGGTGCGCGACCGGGTCCGGGTCTACGCCTGGGTCGGCGGGGACAAGCCGGCCGAACTCGCCGACGCGATAGCCGCGCAGGTGGAGGCCGGGTTCACCGCGGTGAAGATGAACGCCAGCGGCATCACCTCGCCGATCGCCACGTCCGCGGAGGTCGACGCGATCATCGAGCGCGCGGCGGTGGCCCGCGAGGCGCTCGGCCCCGGCCGGGACGTCGCCATCGACTGCCACGGCCGGTTCACCCCGGCCACCGCCCGACGGGTGCTGCCCGAACTCGCCCCGTTCCGGCCGCTGTTCGTGGAGGAACCCGTCCTGCCCGAGCACCAGCACGCGCTCGCCTCGCTGACCGCGCTGAGCGCCGTGCCGCTCGCCACCGGAGAGCGCATCTACGGCCGGGCCGGCTTCCTGCCGGTCCTGCAGTCCGGCATCTCGGTGGTGCAGCCGGACCTCTCGCACGCCGGCGGCATCAGCGAGGTCACCCGGATCGCGACGCTCGCCGACACCTTCGGCGCCCTGCTGGCCCCGCACTGCCCGCTCGGGCCGATCGCGCTCGCCGCGAGCCTGCAGGTCGGCTTCGCCACACCGAACCTGCTGATCCAGGAGCAGAGCCGCGGCATCCACTACAACAAGGACGCCGACCTGCTCTCCTACGTCGTGGACACCGAACCGTTCCGCTTCGTGGACGGCCACGCCGTCCGGACGCAACTGCCGGGGCTCGGCGTCACGGTCGACGAGGACGCGGTGCGGGCCGCCGACCGCGCCGGCCACCGCTGGCGCAACCCGGTCTGGCGGCACGACGACGGCTCGCTGGCGGAGTGGTGAGCCGTGCACGGTGAAGGCCCCGCCCTCCGGGTCCCGCTCGACGCCGAACGCGTCCCGCTCGACGTGCGCGTCGACGCCGAACACGGCGGCCGATGGACCTCGCTGCACGGCGGCGGCCGCGAATGGCTCTGGCGTCGTGACGAAGCGAGGCGTGAGCGGGTCGCGGTCGGGGACGCCTTCGCGGACGCGGGCGGCCTGGAGGAGTGCGTCCCGACGGTGCGCGGGAGACCCGACCACGGCGATGCGTGGAGCCGCGCCTGGACCGCTGTCGACGAGGCGGCGGGCGAACACGCCGTGCGCTGCGCCGACTTCGAGCTGACCCGGCGCGTCCGCGTACACCAGGGCGCGGTCGTCGCCGACTACCGGCTCGCCGCCGCGCCGGGATACCGCTTCGTGTGGGCCGGCCACGCGCTGCTCGACGTGAGCCCGCGTGCCACCCTGCGGCTCGATCAGGACGTGAGGGTACGCCTGTTCCCCGAGGCGGCGGCCTGGCTGGCAGACCCCTGGCCGCCGGGCGAGCCCTGGATCGAAGGGAACTGGCCCGAGCCGCACGGGCTGCGGCTGAGCGGTCTGGGCCCGGACGACGGCACCGCCGTCGGCGCGGTCGCGTACCGGGCCCGCCCGCCGGGGGCACCGTTCGCCACGAGCGCCTCGGCGCTCGTCGTGGACGGAACCGGCCTGCTGCGCATGGACGTCGAGGCCGACGCGCAACCCGCCTCCGTCGCCGTCTGGCGCAACCTGGCCGGATTCCCGCAGCCCGGCCCGTATCGCAGCATCGGCGTGGAACCGATGCTCGGACGCGTCTTCGACCTCGCCGACGCCCGCGACGGGGACTGCGCCGTCGTCCCGGCGAACGGCGAAGCGCACTGGCGGATGACGATCACCTCCTACCGCCGGACGAAAGGAACGAACCGAACCCATGGATCTGCTCGCCCTGCTGCGTGAGCGGCGACTGCTGGCCATCGTGCGCGGCGGTCGCGCCGAAGCGGTGTTCGAGACCGTGCTCACCCTCGCCCGTGAAGGCGTCGGCCTGATCGAGGTCTCCCTCACCTCGGACCGGGCGCTCGACGTGATCGCCCGCGCGCGCGGCGAGTTGGGACCCGGGAGCGTGCTCGGCGCGGGAACGGTCCGCACCGCCGGCGAGGCGCGCGACGTCCACGCCGCCGGCGCCGACTTCGTCGTGACGCCGGGCCTCGGCGACGCGGTCCGGGAGGCGGGCCGCCTCGCCATGCCGACGCTCGCCGGCGCCCTGACACCGTCGGAGGTCATCGCGGCCCGGGCCGCCGGAGCGGACGCGGTCAAGCTCTTCCCCGCCTCGGCACTCGGCGGTCCGGACTACCTGCGCGCACTGCGGGCCCCCTTTCCCGACGTGCCCTTCGTCCCGGTGGGAGGCGTGGACGAGCGGTCGGGCCGCCGGTACCTGGAGTACGGCGCCATCGGCATCGGTGTCGGCAGCCCGCTGATCGGCGACGCGGCGGACGGCGGCGACCAGGACGCGCTGCGCGAGAGGGTCCGGGCGTTCCGGCGCGTCGCCGAGGAGGCCGGCCGATGAGCGCACCGGACCCGGCCGCGCCCCACGAGAGCCCGGTCCCACGCTGGAGCGACCGGCTCGAACTCGGCGAAGGCGCCCGCTGGGTGGACGGCCGGCTCGTCCTCGTCGACATCCTCACCGGGCGCCTGCTCGCGGGCGACGGCGGCGGTGGGAGCGACGGGCCGCTGGACGTGCTGGCCGAACTGTCCGTCCCGCTGGGCGCGGTCGCCCCCGTCACCGGGGCGCCCGGGGTGTGGATCGCCGCCGCCGGGACGGGCGTCTGTGTGCTGACGCGTGCCGGGGACGTCGCGTGGCTGGGCCACGTCGAGCACGATGCGCGCACTCCGATGCGCGTGAACGACGCGGTCGCGGACGCCCACGGTCGCCTGTGGTTCGGCACGATGGCCTACGACGCGGCCGAAGGCGCCGGCTCGCTCTACCGGGTGGAGCGCGACGGGTCGATCGGGCGGGTCCTCGGCGGCGTCACGATCCCGAACGGCCCGGCGTTCCGCGCGGACGGCGGCGTCATGTACCTCGCCGACAGCGCGCGCGGCTCGGTGCACCGCTACCGGGTCGACGCGGAGTCCGGGCAGCTGAGCGCGCCCTCGCTCTTCGCGGACTTCACGGACCTCGACGGCGGGCCGGACGGGATGACCGTGGACGCGGAAGGCGGGGTGTGGATCGCGAACTGGGGCGGGGCGGCCGTGCGCCGCTACACGCCCGACGGAGAGCCCGACCGCGTCGTCGGACTGCCCGCGCTCCAGCCCACCAGCGTCTGCCTCGGCGGTGACGACGGGCGCCTGCTGCACGTCACCACCGCCACGCACGGCATGAACCCGCCGGGCCCGGACGACGGCGCGGTCTTCACCGTTCCCGTCGACGTCCCCGGATTCGCGGCCGCGGGCTTTCGCGCCGAAGCGCGAGCGGCGGCCGTCGTCGACCGGCTGCGGCACCCGGAGCACACCGGCCACGACCGAGAGGGGGCCGAGCGATGAGCGATCCGCTCTGGCGGCCGCGGCCGCGGGCCGGGCGGCACGCCGTCGCGTGTGTCGGCGAGACGATGGTGTCGTTCGTCCCGGCCGGCCGCGCCGCGCTGGAGACGGCCACGAGCGTCGAACTCGACGTGGCCGGCGCCGAGTCGAACGTCGCGATGTACCTGGCCGACCACGGCGTGGACGCCCGGTGGATCTCACGGCTCGGGGACGACGCGTTCGGCAGGCGCGTGCTCGACAGGGTGCGCGCGAGCGGGGTCGACGTGTCCGGGGTGCGTACCGATCCGGAGCGGCCGACCGGGCTGCTGTTCAAGGATCCCGGAGCGCCCGGCGGCGCCACCGCCGTCACCTACCGCAGGGAGGGTTCCGCCGCCTCTGCCATGGGACCCGAATTGCTTGAGGACGAGGCGGCACGCACCGCCGGCGTCTGGCACCTCACCGGGATCACGCCCGCGCTCTCCGAGGGATGCCGCGCTCTGGTCGAGTCCGCGCTCGGCGCCGGCCGCACGCGGCACCAGTCCGGCGGGGACGGCCCGGCCGTCAGCTTCGACGTGAACTACCGGCCCGCCCTCTGGCGCGGCCGCGACCCCGGTGACCTGCTGCACCGGCTGGCGCAGGCCGCCGACATCGTCTTCGTCGGACTGGACGAGGCGCAGGCGTTGTGGGGCGGTCGACTGGCCGACGCGCGGGACGTGCGGACCCTTCTGCCCGGACCGCGCGTGCTGGTGGTCAAGGACGGCGGCACGGCGGCCACGGCGTTCTGCGGGCGGGCCCGGGTGGTCGAGCCCGCGCCGCACGTCGATGTCGTCGAACCGGTCGGCGCGGGCGACGCGTTCGCGGCCGGATTCCTCGCCGCCCTGCTCCGGGGCCGACCCGCCCGGCACTGTCTGCGCTCCGGCCACCTCACCGCGGCGGCGGCCCTGTCCGTCACCGGCGACCACGGCCCCCTTCCGGCACCGGAGGCCTTCGCCGAGCCGGGCCGGCCCCGCGGCACGGTGATCTGAGGGCGCGGGGCCGGCGGCGCGGGGACGCTACGGGGTGGTGGTGAAGTCGTCGAAGTCGACCTCTCCGGTGGTGCCCGGGGCGTGCGAGGTGGCGGTGAGCCCGACGTCCTGGGTGGCCGCGGCCGTCGGGAGGGTGACGGTGCCGACGAGGTGCCAGGTGGTGTCGTCGGTGGAGTAGTAGCCGCTGTAGGTGGTGCCGTCGCGGACCAGCTTCAGCCACGAGGGGTAGGCGGCCGTGCCCGTCGAGTCCTGCGAGTCGAGCTGTCCGTCACCGTTGGCGTCCCAGTCGAGGAGATAGCCGTTGCCGGGGGTCTCGACCAGCGCGAGGTATCCGGGTGAGGTGCCGGACCGGGTGATGTCGTTGCGGACCATGATGCCGGCCTTCGCCCAGACGTCGGTGTCCGCCTGGGAGTCGATCTTCACGGTGGTCGTGGAACCGTCGTGCTCGGCCCCCGGCAGGTAGATCGCGCCGTACTCGTTGGTGGCGTTGTACAGGTCCGCCCCCTGGGCCTGGATGCCGAGCCGGGTGCCGGACTGGCTGAACTCGGCCTGGGTCGAGGCGAACGTGCGGTACGGAGCCGTCACCGGGTGGTTGACGGTGATCGTGTCGCCGACCGCCAGCCGTGTGGCGCCGTGCGACCGGTAGCGGTAGGTGCCGGACGCCCGGAAGGCGCTGGAGGCGAAGAGGTCGGCGGACGGCGTGAGGGTGACGGTGTAGGTGGCGCGCAGCGTGCCGCCGCCCTCGATCTTCCGCGCCCGGGTCGGGGAACCGGTGGTGATCTTCGTGCCGGCCGGCCCGGTGAGGGTGAGGCCGGCGTCGGTGACCGGCCGCGATCCGTTGTCGGACAGCACCTCGGTGACGGTGCGTGTGGTGCTGTCGCTCGCCGCCGGCGCCCAGTCCAGCGCCAGCGAGACGTCGGGGGCGGCGCCCCGCACCGCGTGCCGGGCGGCGTGGACGCGGTACAGGACCACTCCGTGCGGCGGGACGTCGGCGGCGATCCGGCCCGCCGACTCGGTCTCCCGGTGGTTCCACAGATCCCGCAGGGCGTAGTCGCCGGCCGCCGGCAGGCCCAGCGCGGCGGCGGTGGTCGCGACCTCCCGAGGAGCCGAGCCGGTGTTGAACAGGCCGACGACGGCGTCGCCGTCGCGCTCGGTCTTGGCGAACACCTGGGAGTCGGCGTCCGCGGAGATCCGCTCGGCGTCGATGCCGTCCTGGTCGATCGCCAGGACGTCGGTGTTCTTCAGCATGGCGAGGTCGGCCGGGTCGAGGTGGGTCAGGTCGGTGCCGAGGATCAGCGGTGAGGCGGCCAGCGACCACAGGCTCATCTGCGTCCTGCGTTCATCCGGCGTCAGGCCGTCGTCGCTGCCGTTGCCGATCTCCAGGGAGTCGTAGTCGTTGTAGCCGCCCGGACCCCCGTAGGGCGCCCAGTCGGCGACCTGGTCGAAGCGGGACGTCAGCGAGGACCAGGTGGTCAGCGGGTAACTGCTGCCGTTCGGCCCGCAGTAGCACTCGATGTCCCCGCCGGTGCGCCAGCCGTCGGACAACCGCTTCCAGGTGGCCGCGTTCTTGATGTCCAGGCTGTTGGACAGCTCCAGGTGGATCGGGCGTCCGGTCTGCCTCAGCGCCCGCGACCACGCCCGCACGTCGGCGACGTCCGGCGTGCCGACGCCGTCGATCTTCAGGTAGTCGACGCCCCAGCCGGCGAACTGGTCGGCCCAGGAGTCGACGAACTGCTGGGCGCCGGGCTTGGCGTAGTCGATGCCCACCATGCCACCGCAGTTGTAGTTCTGCTCGGTGGTCTTGGTGGCGATGTCGGCCGCGTGGTAACTCGTGCCCTCGATGGCGGTGTTCTCCGCGACCGCCTGCCGGGAGATGCCGGGCGTGACGTAGAGGCCGAACTTCAGGCCGAGCGAGTGCACGTAGTCGGCCACGACCTGGACGCCGTTCTCGCCGCCGCTGGGCGGGAACTTCGCCGGGTCGGTCACCCAGCGGCCGTACCGGTCGACGTTCGGCCCCTGGCTTCCCGGGCACTCGTACCAGAAGTCGTCGACGTTGGCGTAGACGAACCCGTCCTTCGCCAGTCCGCTGTCCTTGAGGGCCTTCGCCTGCGCCTCGATCTTCCGCGCGGTCGGGTCGCGCCGGACGAAGCTCCAACTGCTCCACCCCAGCGCGGGCTTGGCGCCGACGCCGTTGTTCTCGGCGTGCGCCGTCTGACCGCTCGTCACGGCGATTCCGGTGGAGAGCAGCAGCGCTCCGGTGAACGCGGCCAGCACACCGCGGATCGGTTTCCTCATGGGGTTTCTTCCTCCATCGCAGCGCGCCGACGAGCGCGGCAGCCTGGTGCCGGACGGTCGAGGACCCCGCTGGGAGCCACCTGGAAGGCGCCCGGGCCGCCCGAGCCCGCTCCGCCCGCGACCGGGCCGGCTGTGGAACCGGACCGTCGTACGGGGACACCTGCCTGACCGAACAGAAAGTACTCAACAACCCCACGTTGTGGGCCGCTAAGCGAACGCAATCAAACGTTAACCATCAGATAGCACCAATGACCATAGCCATGTCAAGCCTCTCCACCAACCCCGACGACCCGGTCCGGCGGTCGCACCCACCCGGACTCCCCGAAGAGCCGATCGCACGGCCGCGCCGGGGCGGGGCATACTCAGCCCTGCGGGCGCACGGGTACCCGCAGGTGGCGGGAGGTCGCGATGGTGTCGTCGTCGGGGACGGAACCCCGGAGGGTCACGATCCATGACGTGGCCCGATCCGCCGGGGTGTCCCGGCAGACCGTGTCGCGGGCGCTGAACGACAAGGACGAGATCGAGGACTCCACCAAGCAGCGTGTGCTCGACGCCGCCCGCGAACTCGGCTACCGGCCGAGCCGGTTCGCCCGCGGCCTGGTCCGGCAGGACACCACCACCATCGGGCTGGTGATCCCGGACCTGCTCAACCCGTTCTTCACCGAGGTCGCCGCGGCGGCGCTGGAGGCGGCCCGGGCCCGCGGCTGGCACGTCGTCGTGTACGACACCGCGGACAGCGCCGAGGAGGAACTCGGCACGCTCCAGGTCATCGGCTCGCAGGTGGACGCGGTCGTCGGCTACTTCAGCTGCTCGGAGGACGAACTCGACCTGTTCACCCGCGGCATCCCGGTGGTGCTGATCGGCCGTGAGAGCCACGCGGCGCGCTTCAGCTCGATCCAGATCGACGGCGAGGACGGCGTCCACGCCGCTGTCGCGTACCTGGTCGGGGAGGGCCACACCCGGATCGGCATGCTCGACCACGCCGGCCGCGCCGAGCCGAGCGTGCGGCGCGCGTGGTTCACCGCGGCCGCCGCGGAGTTCGGGATCGACGCCGGCATGGTGGTCGGAGCGCACCAGTCGGCGGACGGCGGCGGAGCGGCGCTCAAGACCCTGCTGGCCGCTCACCCGGATGTCACCGCGCTGTTCACCTTCAACGACATCATCGCGATCGGCGCTCTGCGCGAGGCGCGCAGATCGGGCAGGAGCGTCCCGCGGGACCTCGCCGTGATCGGCTTCGACGGCCTGCGGCTCGGCGCGCTCGTCGAGCCGCCGCTGTCCAGCGTCGCCCTCGACACGCGGAAGCTCGGCGCGTCCGCCGTCGAGCAGGCCGCCCGGCTGCTGACCGGAACGGACCCGCTCGGGCCCGGCGACCTGGTCGTCCGGGCCGAACTGCGGCTGGCCGGGTCCGCGTAGCCCGCCGGGCTCGCGCACGACGCGAGGTCTTGACACCCGACCGCGCCGGAGCGCACACTTCCGAACACTTCGCCGGTCCCGTGAACGTTCCCGTGAGCGCTCCCGTGAACGTTCACGGGAGCCGCGCGGCCGTCCCGCTCCGGCCGCGGCGCCCGGCCGGCCGAGCCGACGCCGTCGTGTTCTGTCCGTTCCGACCAGGGCGCATCCCGCCCGAGGTGCCGCCGTCGACCTGTCCAGCGCCGTCGCTGGTCGTTGTCTGGTAAGGGAAACATGAGCAACACCGTCACGCGCATCCGTCCAGCCCTCGTCGCGGCAGCAGCCATGGCCGTACTCGCCGGGTGCTCGTCGCCCGCTCCGTCGGGCGGCGCGTCCGCGGCATCCTGCGCGCCCGCCAAGGGCAAGGTCACCCTCCAGTACTGGAACACCGTTCCGGGCATGGACCAGGTCGTCGCCCTGTGGAACAGGCAGAACCCGGACATCCAGGTGCGGACGAAGAACATCTCCAACGACCAGTACGGCACCCTCGGCAACGCCCTCAAGGCCGGCAAGGCGCCGGACCTCGCCCAGGTCGGGTACGACGAACTCCCCGACCTGCGCTCCCAGAACGCGTTCGTGGACGCCTCGGCCTGCCCGGCGGCCACCGCGGCCAAGTCGGAGTTCGTGCCGTGGACCTGGTCGCAGACCAGCTTCGGCGGCACCGGCGTCTTCGCCCTTCCGCAGGACACCGGCCCGATGGCACTGTACGTGCGCGGCGACATCCTCAAGCGGTACGGGCTCGCGATCCCGAGGACCTGGGCGCAGTACGCGGCCGACGCGCGGAAGCTGCACGCGGCGGACCCGAACCTCAGCATGACCTTCTTCGACCCGGACAACGCCGAGTGGTTCAACGGGCTCCTGTGGCAGAACGACGCCGAGATGTACGGCTACTCCGGTGGCAAGTGGCACGTCACCGTCGCGTCCGACCGGAGTGAGCAGGTCGCCGGGTACTGGCAGAAGCTGATCTCCGCCAAGCTCGTGCGCACCGACCTCGTCAACGGTTCGACCCAGATGTACGCCGCCTACCAGAAGAACCAGATCGCCAGCTACATCGGTGCCGCCTGGGGCTACAGCATGCTCCGCGACAACCTGCCCTCCCAGGCCGGCAGGTGGACGGTCGTCCCGATGCCGACCTGGGGATCGAGCACCGCCTCCGGCGACTGGGGCGGATCGAGCGTCGCGTTCATGAAGGGCGACACGCACCTGTACGAGTCGGTCAAGTTCGACAACTGGCTGAACACCGACCCGCAGGCCCTCGCGTTGGAGAACAGGCTGGGCGGCCTCTACCCGGCGGCCACCGCCGGTCTGAAGCTTCCCGCGCTCTCCCAGGGCGTCCCGTACTACCACGACGAGAAGATCTTCGACGTGTTCGCCGACTCGTCCCGGCACATCGACACCGGCTTCTCCTGGGGGCCCACCCAGAAGACGGTGAACCTGGCGCTGCAGGACGCGATGGCCAAGGCGGCAGCCGGCAACGGCACGCTCACCGACGCGCTCTCGGCCGCCCAGGCCGCCGCGCTGAAGTCGATGAAGGATCAGGCGATCCCGGCGGCGGCGGGCAAGTGACCGCGGTATGACCGGTATCGCGACCCATGCGACCCGCGTGACGTCCGCCAGGAGGCGCCGCCCGAGCGGTGGCGGTCCCCGGTGGGGCACCGTCGCCGCGTTCGTCGTCCCGTTCTGCCTCCCGTTCGTCCTGTTCTATCTGGTGCCGATCGGCTACGCGATCTGGCAGAGCCTCCTCGTCGTGCGCCGCACCGGCGGCCAGTACGGCACGTCGTACACGGCCTTCGGCGGCTTCGAACAGTACGGCCAGGTGTTCCAGGACACCGAGTTCTGGGCCAGCATCGGGCGCATCGGCCTGTTCGGCATCGTGCAGGTGCCGGTCATGCTGTTCATCGCGCTGATCATGGCGCTGCTGCTCGACACCCCCCTGCTGAGGCTCAAGTCGTTCTTCCGGGTCGCGGCGTTCATGCCGTACGCCGTGCCCGGTGTCATCGCCGCGATCATGTGGTCGTTCCTCTACTCGCCGCAGCTCAGCCCGGTCGTCGACCTGCTGCACGCGATCGGCCTGCGGCCCGACTTCCTCGGCCCGGGCGCCGTGCTGTGGTCGGTGGCGAACGTCTCCACCTGGCTCTGGACCGGATACAACATGCTGATCATGTTCTCGGCGCTGCAGTCGATCCCTCAGGAGCTCTACGAGGCCGCCAGGCTCGACGGCGCGAACAACCGGGTGATCGCCTGGCGGATCAAGGTCCCGATCATCGCCCCGTCGATCGTCCTCACCACGGTGTTCTCGATCATCGGCACGCTGCAGCTCTACGCCGAACCCGCCGTGCTGCGCCAGATCTCCTCGAACATCCAGAGCACGTACACGCCGAACATGCTCGCGTACGCGGTGGCCTCCGGGAACGACTACCAGCAGGCGGCGGCGATCTCCGTGGTCATCGCCGTCATCACCTTCGTCCTGAGCTTCGGGTTCATGCGACTGACCTCGAAGAAGGCCGCACTGTGAGCGGCCGGCACCCGAACCGCGAGAGCCGCGTCAGCCGCACGGCCGCGATGTCCGTGATGTTCCTCCTGGCCGTCTACTTCCTGCTGCCGGTCTACTTCCTGATCGTCGCGGCGACGAAACCGCAGGGCGACCTCGCCTCCACCTTCGGGCTGGCCTTCTCGCACTTCGACCTGTTCCGGAACCTGGGCACCCTGTTCGGCCGAAACGGCGGCATCTTCGGGCGGTGGGCGCTCAACAGCGTGATCTACGCGGTGCTGGGCGCGGCCGCCGGAACCCTGATCTCCGCGCTGTGCGGCTACGCGCTGGCCAAGTTCACCTTCCGGGGCCGCGAGTTCCTCTTCTCCGTCATCCTCGGCGGGGTCCTCGTTCCCACCACCGCGCTGGCGCTCCCGCTGTTCCTGCTGTTCTCGGCCGCCGGGCTCGTCAACACCTACTTCGCGGTGTTCCTGCCCAGCATCGTCAGCCCGTTCGGCGTCTACCTCGCCCGCATCTTCGCCGCCACCATCCCCCAGGAGATCATCGAGTCGGCGCGCCTGGACGGTGCCGGCGAGTTCCGCACGTTCTTCTCGGTGGCGTTCCGTCAGATGACGCCCTCGCTGGTGACCGTCTTCCTGTTCCAGTTCGTCGCCATCTGGAACAATTTCTTCCTGCCGATGGTGATGCTGCAGAAGGAGTCGCTGTTCCCGATCACGCTCGGCCTCTACGAGTGGAACGGCCAGACCGCCCGTGTCCCGCTCCTCCAGGAATCCGTGATCACCGGCGCGCTGGTCTCCATCGTGCCGGTCATCATCGTGTTCATCCTCCTCCAGCGGTTCTGGCGCACGGGGCTCGCCTCCGGCTCCCTCAAGTAACCCGGTACGCCGTGACGAAGAAGGGGTTGTGACCTCGTGCCCTCCCAGCTTTCCGCGTACGTTTCGGATCCCGCACCGGGGCGCGGCGCACTGCGTCCGGCGCGCTCGTGGCTGTGCTCCGACGCGCCCGCCCGCTCGCTGAACGGGTCCTGGAGCTTCCGTCTGTCGCCCGCGGTGCCCGGGACGGAGGACTTCGCGGCCGAGGGCTTCGACGACGGCGGCTGGGACGGCATCCCGGTGCCCTCCCACTGGGTGCTCCAGGGCGACGGGGCCTACGGGCGGCCGATCTACACGAACGTGCAGTTCCCGTTCCCCATCGACCCGCCCCACGTCCCGGACGAGAACCCCACCGGCGACTACCGCCGCCACTTCGACCTGCCCGCCGACTGGTCGCGGGCCGAGCGGATCGTGCTGCGCTTCGACGGCGTCGAGTCGCTCTTCAAGCTCTGGGTGAACGGCGACGAGATCGGCAGCGCGAGCGGCAGCCGGCTCACCCACGAGTTCGACGTGACGTCCTCGGTCCGCCCCGGCGACAACCTGGTCGCCGTGCGCGTGCACCAGTGGTCGGCGGCCAGCTACCTGGAGGACCAGGACCAGTGGTGGCTGCCCGGCATCTTCCGCGACGTCACCCTGATCGCCCGGCCGCTCGGCGGCATCGAGGACGTCTGGTTGCGCGCCGGGTTCGACGAGGGGCACGGGCGGATCGAGCCGGAGGTCACCGCCGACCCGGCGGCCTTCCCGGTCACCCTCCGCCTGCCCGAACTCGGCGTCGAGCAGGTCTGGGCGACGCCGGCCGAGTTGGCCCCGCTCGACGTCGGCGGTGTGGAGCCGTGGTCGGCCGAGCGGCCCCGGCTGTACGAGGCCACCGTGTCGACGGCCGCCGAGAGCGTCGCCCTGCGGGTGGGCTTCCGCACGGTCGAGATCCGCGGCGACCGGTTCCTCGTCAACGGCCGCCGTGTCGTCTTCCACGGGATGAACCGGCACGAGACCCACCCCGAGCGCGGCCGCGTCTTCGACGAGGCGCACGCCCGCGAGGACCTGGCCCGCATGAAGCGGTTCAACGTCAACGCGATCCGCACCAGCCACTACCCGCCGCACCCGCGGCTGCTCGACCTCGCCGACGAACTCGGGTTCTGGGTCGTCCTCGAATGCGATCTGGAGACGCACGGCTTCGACGCGGTCGGCTGGGCCGGCAATCCCAGCGACGACCCGGCGTGGCGCGCGGCGTACCTCGACCGCGTCCAGCGCACCGCCGAGCGGGACAAGAACCACCCCAGCATCGTGATGTGGTCGCTCGGCAACGAAGCGGGGACCGGTGGCAACCTCGCCGCGATGTCGGCGTGGGTCCACGCCCGCGACCCCGGACGGCCGGTGCACTACGAGGGCGACCACGCCGGCGAGTACACCGACGTCTACTCCCGCATGTACGCGTCGGTGCCCGAGACCGAGCGGATCGGCAGCGACGGCTCGCGCTCGGCCCTGCTGAACTGCACCCCCGCGCAGAGCGCCCGGCAGCGCACCAAGCCGTTCCTGCTGTGCGAGTACGCACACGCGATGGGCAACGGCCCGGGGGGACTCGACCAGTACGAGGCACTGGTGGACGAACACCCACGGCTGCACGGCGGCTTCGTCTGGGAATGGCGCGATCACGGCATCCTGTCGAGGACGCCGGACGGTACGCCCTTCTACGCGTACGGCGGCGACTTCGCCGAGGTCGTGCACGACGGCAACTTCGTGATGGACGGCATGCTGCTGAGCGACGACGTCCCGACGCCCGGCCTCCACGAGTACAAGGCGGTCGTGCAGCCGGTCCGCTTCGCCTTCGACGGCGACCACGTCGCGATCGCCAACCTGCGGCACTCGGCCGACACCTCCGACCTCCGCTTCCGCTGGCGCGTCGAGCACGACGGGACGCCCGTGGACTCCGGCGAGATGGACGTCCCCGTCATCGCGGCGGGCGCGTCGACACGCGTGCCGCTGCCGCGCGTCCCGGTGGCGCGGGACGCGGAGACCTGGCTCACCCTCGACGCGGAACTGGCGGCCGGCACGGCGTGGGCGCCGGCCGGACACCTCGTCGCGACCGCCCAACTGGACCGCTCCGCACGCCGTCCGGTACCGGGCGTGCGGCCCGAGAGCGGGTGGCGGAGCAGCGAGGGAACGCTGGCACTGGGCATCGCCGAGTTCGTCGACGGATCCCTCGTACGGCTGGCCGGCCGCGCGGTGCGGGGCCCGCGGCTGGAGCTGTTCCGTGCCCCGACCGACAACGACGAAGGCACCTCCGGCGAGGTCGAGGAGAGCGACGGCGGCGTCGCCGGGGTCTCCCAGGCCGCCTTGTGGCGCCGCGCCGGCCTCGACCGGCTGACCACGCGCCGGCTGTCGGTGGAACGCACCGCGACGGCGCTGCGGACGATCGACCGGGTCTCCGCGGCCAACTCCGCCCGGTCGGTGGTGATGGAGTCCGTCTGGTCGCTGGAGGGCGAGGGCGTCGGGCTGCGCGTGGAGATCGAACCGTCGGGCGGCTGGCGGACGGTCTGGCCGCGGATCGGGATCCGGTTCGCACTGCCCGACGGCGCGGCTCCCGTCGACGGCGCGCGGTGGTTCGGCCTCGGCCCGCTCGAGTCCTACCCCGACAGCCTCCGCGCGGCACGCACCGGCCGCTTCTCCGCCACCGTCCGCGACCTCTCGGTCGACTACGCCCGCCCCCAGGAGACCGGGCACCGCTCCCAGCTGCGGCAGTTGACGCTGACCAGCGGCGGCGGCGAGGTGCTGCGCATCGCGACACTCCCGGACAGCCCGCGGACGCCGCCCCGGCTTCACCCTCAGCCGCCACACCCCGCAGCAGATCGCACGGGCCGGCCACCCCTTCGAGCTTCCGGATTCGACGACGAGTCACCTGATCGTCGACGCGGCCCAGCACGGACTCGGCTCACGGGCCTGCGGCCCCGACGTACGGCCCGAGTTCGCGCTGCGTCCCGAGGCCCGCACGATCAGGCTCCGCATCACGGCGGGCTGACGGCGGCCGGGCAGGCGGTCAGTCCTGTCCGCCGCCGAGTGAGGCTCCGCCCGTGCTGCTCGACGTGCCGGAGGCCGTCGGGCTCGGGCCGGTGGACGGGCTGCTGGACGGCGACGGCCCGCCGGTGGTGGGGGACGGCGTCGTGGTGGGGGCGGTGGTCGGTACCCGGGAGGGACGCGCCGCGGTCGGGGAGAGCGGGCCGGGGGCGGCGGATCCTCCGGCGGCGGGGTGGGAGAGCGGGCTCGCCGACGTCTGCGGCGAGGAGCCGGACCGCTGTCCCCGGCCGGCGCCGGTGTGCGCCCCCGAGGTCCGCAGGCCGTCGCCCCGGGCGGGGGCCGGTCCGGAGACGGTCGGTTCCGAGGCGGTCGACCGCGGGGCCGGTCCGGTGCCGGTGGCGCTGCCCGTCACCGGGCTGGTGAAGGCGACGACGCCGGCCGTGAGGGCGGCAGCGGTCGTCATGACCCCGGTCACCGCCGGCCAGCGCCGGCGCCGGCGGCGGGCCGAAGCGGTGGAGGCCGCGGCCGCACCGGCGGAGGCGGCGACGACCGTCGGAACGGGGTCGGCCTGCCCGGCCGTGGCCGTCCGCTTCGCCGGATCCGGGCCGGCGCCGCTCTCCAGGCCGACGACGCGGCCGGACGCCCGGCCCGAGCCGCGAGCGAACCAGTCGGCCACTTCCGCTGCCTGCGGCCGCTCGTCGGGGGAGTTCGCGAGCATCCGCAGCAGGATGTCGCCGTAGGCGTCCGGCACGTTCAGGCACTGGCGGCACGGGGAGGCCGGGACCGTCTCCGCGTGCCGGCACGGCACGGCGCCGGGCTCCTCGCCGGTGAACGGCCCGCTGCCGGTGAGGAGTTCGTACAGGGTGCAGCCCAGCGCGAACACGTCGCCGGGCGCACCGGCATCGCCGCCGTGCGCCGTCTCGGGGGCCGGGTAGAGGCCGATCCCGCCGATCGGTCCGTTCCCAGCGCTGTCCGTCGCCGGCTCCGCGTCGGCGCACCAGGCGACGCCGAAGTCGGCGATCTTGACCATGCCGTCCTCGTCCAGCAGGAGGTTGGACGGCTTGACGTCCCGGTGCACGACGCCCTGCCGGTGGGCCTCGGCGAGCCCTTCGGCCGCCTGGGCGGCCGCGGCGGCGACCGGCCCTGCGCCCAGCCGCCCGCGCCGGCGCAGTTCGTGCGCCAGGCTGGATCCGTTGACCAGCTCCATCGTCAGGAAGCAGCGGTCGTCCGATATGCCGAAGTCGTAGACGGTCACGATCCGGGGGTGTTCGAGCCGGGCCGCGGTGCGGGCCTCCCGGTGGAACCGGGCGGCGGAACGGTCGTCGCCCTTGGCGGATCCCGTGAGCAGTTTGACGGCCACCGGCCGGTTCAGTCGCTGGTCGACGGCCATCCAGACTTCACCCGTGCCGCCGCGGCCGAGTGGCATGTCAAGACGGTAGCGGTCGGCCAGCAACATGAGACGCCCCTTCTGGTGAGTGCATCCCACCTATGATCGGGGACCGCTTGCCCCGAGCCCGCGCTCCGCACGCATGCCGCCCTGCCTTCTCACCACACGTTCACGGGATCTGCCTCACCGGCCGCCCTGCCACCCGAGCGCGTGTCACCCGGTATTGGCAGGCCAAGTGCCCCTTGAACCAGTCGAGTTGGGCCGATCCACATGTCGAGGTCCGGCATACGGTGTATCCACGGCCGAACTCGCCCGCGCCCGCGCATCCCGTGCGGCCGGCATCCCGAGCCCAGCCCGCTGGGTGCCCTGCCGTCGACGGGGGAGCGGCGTACCGGTCACCCGCTCCTGGGGCGCTCCGGTGGGGGGCCGTCCGGACGGCGTCGTCCGGCTTCCGGGTGTGTTCCTCGCCGTCGTGCGGGGTGGGCCTGCCAGGCTGGTCAGCCGGTGGCGGTGTTCCGGACTACGTGGCGCGGATGCCCTACCGCCCTCGGCGGTCCCGACGGAGGGAAGGCGACGGTGTCCGATACCCGGCACCTGCTTGTCCTGAGGCACGCGAAGTCCGCCTGGCCCGACGTGCCCGACCGCGATCGGCCGCTGGCGAACCGCGGCCGGCGTGACGCGCCGGCCGCCGGCGAGTGGCTGCGCGCGTCCCGGTGGCGCACCCTTGACCACGTCCTGTGCTCTCCCGCCCGCCGTACCCAGGACACCTGGGAACTGGCGCGGCGGGAACTGCGCGCGCAGCCGCCGGTCGCATTCGACGAGCGGATCTACCAGGCGACCGCGGAACGGCTCCTCGACGTCGTCCGGGAGGCGCCCGGGACGGCCCGGACCCTGCTGGTGGTCGGACACCATCCGAGCGTGCAGGAGTTGACGCTCTCCCTCGCCCGGGCGGCCGCGGAGGACGCGATGCGGCGGGTGGAGACGAAGTTCCCCACCGCCGCGATCGCCGTACTGCGCGTCGAGGGGCCGTGGTCGCTGCTGCGCGCCCGATCCGCCTTCCTGGAAGCCTTCGTCGTGCCCCGCGGACGCAAATGACCGCCGGGTGAGGCCCGGCGACGTGCGCCCGCCGCGGCGGGGTCGACCCGGCCGGCGGGTCACGGCGCGAGTCCGTAGGGGATCTCGGAGTGCCGGCTGCCGATCTCCAGCAGCCGGTTGTACTTGGTGACGCGCTCCCCGCGGGCCGGCGCTCCGGACTTGATCCGCCCGCACCCGGTGCCGACCGCGAGATCGGCCATGAACGGGTCCTCGGTCTCCCCGGAGCGGTGCGAGACCATGGCGGCGTAGCCCGCCTCGCGGCACAGCGCCATCGAGCGCAGCGTCTCGGTCACGGTGCCGATCTGGTTGGGCTTGATCAGCGCGCCGTTGGCGATCCCGTCCTCCACGGCCAGGGCGATGATCGCCGGGTTGGTCACGAGTCGTCGTTCCCGACCAGCCGCACGAGCCCGCCCAACTCCTCGGTCAGCCGGGTCCAGCCGTCGTGGTCGCCCCGGAGGGCACACCGGCCCGGACGCTGCGGCCGTCGGGCAGTCCGGCGCCGACCGACAGGGTCGGCCGCGACCTCGAATCGAGGATCTCGGTGGCGCGCAGCACGGCGAGATGAATCGGCACGGCATGGCCCTTCGTCGCGCGAGGCGGAGGCCGGATCTCACGGGACGGGTCCGGCGTGGACCACGGCTTCCGGGCCCGCGAGGCCCGCCTCGGGACCGCGGTCATGCGCCGACGGTCCCTGGCCAAACGGCAGGTTCGCATGCGCCGGTCCGCGCCTCGGCGAGCACACCCCCGGGCTCCGGGCGGGGGATTCATCGGCACTCGCGGGGCCGGTCCCCACCGTCCCCGCTCTGCGGTTCCGGGGTGATCGGCCCGGTCAGCCGGCCGGACCGTCGCCGGGCTCCGTCAGCTCCAGAACCCGTCCCACGCGTGGAGGTCGGCCACGCATTCGTCAAGGTCAGTGATCTTGTCGCCGATGATGCGGAACACGATGCCACCCGTCATGTCGAGTTTCTTGCCCGCCCGCTCGGCGGTGGCATGGTGCATCGTCATCACGTGGCCGCGGCCGTCGACGAGCAGGTCCTTGAGTTCGACCCGTAGCGTGCCGTTCGTCTCCGTGCCGAGTTTCCTGTAGTACTCGATACAGGCGTCCGCGCCCTTCATGTCGCCCGACATCGGGTGACTGCCGGGAACGTGATGAGTGCAGTCCGCAGTCAGCATCCCCCGCAGCCTGTCCATGTCGCCGGCCGAAAACGCCTCGTACGCCTTGCGCACCATCATGGCGTGTTCATGCTCAGCCATAGCGTTTCACCCCTTTCGATGGGTTTGAGTCTTCCGCCCCCTTTATGCAGCGTCCCACCGAGTCGCTGAGGCGGCCACCTCGCGCGCCATCCGCACCGGAACCGCTCCGGAGCGGCCGTCCCGCCGGCGGCCGAGCCCTCGCCGACCTGCAACGGGGGCTCGGCGTGCGCCGGTCAGCCCTGGTCGATGACCGTGATCTTCCAATCGCACTCCGAGCTGATCTTCAGCCAGTGCTTGCCGCCGTCGTGCTCATGCGTCACCGCCGCGCCCTTCTTCGCCAGCGCGTTCGCCAGGATGTCGCCGTCCGGGTAGTCCTCGTACACCTGGAAGTTGCCGGCCTGCCCGAACGACGAGCAGTCGTAGGAGTACTTCAACTCCCAGTCGCCGGAGACGGTGAAGCTCGCGGTGTCCTTGATGCCGTCGCCGTGATCGGTCAGCACCGCCCTCGGCTTCGGCGCGGCGGCCTCCCTGGCGGGCTTCCCCGTCGACGACGCCCGCGCCGCGGGCGCGTTCTCCGCGTCGTTCGAGCCGCCGGCCTTCGATCCGCCGCCGGAGGCGACGGACACCACCGCGGCGACGATCACGATCAGGACTACGACGGCCAGGCAGCCGCCGCAACCCCACTTCACCATGGACGGCTTCTTCGGCTGCGGCGCGGCAGGCATCGGCGGTCCGTACGACATGACGTGTCCCCCCTGGGATTGTTGATGCGCAAACAATGCAAGAGGGGTGAACTTCGCGTGATTGAAATGTGGTTATGTTGTAAAACTGAGACATGCCGACGTGCGCCAGGCCTCCCCGTGCGGCGAGGGCCCACCGCTGTCGTCTGCCCTAGCCGTCGAGTTCGATCGCCCGGTCGAGGGAGTCGCGTTCCAGGCGGGCCCGGTGGCGGTCGGCGGCGGAGGCGTGGGTGATGTCGAGGAAGATCTGGTCGAGCACCGGCCACCGTTCACGCAGCGACGTCCTGATCCGCTCGGAGACCTCTTCGAGGTCCTCACTGTCCAGGCCGCCGTGCAGGTCGACGCGGGCCGCCAGCAGCATGGACTCGGGGCCCATCCGCATGGTCAGCACGGCGGTGACGGCGTCGATCTCCGGCTGCTCGTCGAGGTGTGCCCGTACGCCGCGCCGCAGCAGCGGATCGGCGGCCTGGCCGATGAGTTCGCCGCGGGCCTCGCGTCCCAGCGTGAAGGCCACGTAGACCAGCAGGACGCCGATGCACAGCGAGGCGCCGCCCTCCCAGCGCCCGTCGCCGGTGACCCGGTGCAGCGTCAGGCCGGCGATCGCCAGCAGCACACCGATGACCGCGGTGCCGTCCTCCGCCAACACGGTCCGCAACGCCGGATCGTCGCCGCGCCGGATCTGCCGCAGCAGCCCGCGGCCCGCCTCGCGGGCCTCGGAGCGCACCTGGAGAACCGCCCTGAGCAACGACGTCCCCTCCGACGCCAGGGAGACGACGAGGACGGCGATGCCGACCAGGAAGCCGATCCGGCTCTCCGACTCGTGCGAACCGAACGCCTCGACGCCCTGGAAGAACGAGAAGCAGCCGCCGGTGACGAAGATCCCGACCGCGGCCAGGAGCGACCAGAAGAACCGGTCCTTGCCGTAGCCGAACGGGTGGTCGGCGTCGGGTTCCTGGCGACTGCGCCGCAGCGAGGTCAGCAGGAAGATCTCGTTCATGCTGTCCGCGACCGAGTGCGCGGCCTCGGACAGCAGCGCCGACGATCCGGAGAACAGCCCGCCGGCCGTCTTGGCGACCGCGATGACCAGGTTGGCCGCCAACGCCACCAGCACCGTGGACCGGGTCTCCCCGTGGCCGGTGCTCCGCGCTTCCCGGTCGTCTTCTGCCTCGGCCATGCTCTGGATCACTCCGCTGGGTCGCCGCCGGATGGTCCGTCTCGCCTACCCGAACCGCGCAGGGACAAGCCGCGTCACCGGCTGGGCGACCTGGCACGCCGGACGATGGCCTGATGTGGTCCGCGCCAGATATGCGGCGTGAACCGAGCGACGGGTTTCCGAACGGTACGGCCTACGTCAGCGGTAACGCAGGAAGATCAGCTCGGCGACCTCCTCGTCGTCCGGTGCGGGGGACTCGCTGCGGGTGCCGTCGATGATGACGCAACCACGTGCGGTGTGGGCGGCGTTGAACAGCAGACCCACCGTCTCGCGGCCTCGGCGGTCGCGTCGTCGCAGCCACACGATCGCCCTGGCCCCCACCGGCAGCCCGGCGAGTTCCTCCCGCACGGTCAGCCAGCGCTCGTGGTGGGAGACGGACAGGATCGTCCCGAGCTGCGGCATGGTCGCCTGAATCCACCCGGCCGGCCCCGGCGCGGGCGGGAGCGGCAGGTCGTACGCCCCCGGACCGGCTGGCGCGTCCCAGGCGGCCAGCCAGCCCCACGGATCGGAGTTGGGCAGCCCGAACGGGCGACGGTGGTCCTTCGGCACGACCAGGGCCGCGTCCAGCATTCCCTCGCGCCAGTCGCCGGACCGCAGGTACTCCGGGGTGTTGCAGGCGAACAGCCACCCGTTGGCGAGTTCGTCCGCTTCCGACGGCTGGTTGAGTACCACCGCGCCCTGGTATGCCGACGTGAGCCACGCCTCCGCCTTGCGGAGCGCCTCCGGCAGGCCGGGCGCCGACTGTTGCTCGACGGACCATTCCACCGGCGCGGCCGGCCGCGCCGCCTGGAAGCGCGCCAACGTCAACTGCCGTACGTTGGTGGTCTCCAACACCGCCATCCCGCCGGACTGCGCGTCCAGAAACACCGGCTGCCCCTCGTGTTGCAGTGCGTACAACAGGTGGCCGGTGCCCTCCGTCCCGTTCAGGTCCCGCCGTACCCACACCACACCGCGCGTCGCCGGACCCGTCTCGTTCAGCGCCCGGATCACCTCGTCCCACGTCGCGCACGTCGTGATCTCCGCGCCCGGGAAATACCGTCCCGTCAACCGGTGCCACCAACCGGGCGCTTCGTCCGACGGTTTCCACGGCAACGGCGACGCCTGCGCCCCCGCGACGGCCGCATGCGCCGCCACCACGCACCCACGCGCGTTCGTCCGCCTGGCCTGGTCCGCGATCGACCGAGGTCGCGGGTCCCGATCGTGCGCCGCCACGTCACCCCACGGATCGTCCGTGGCGAGGTGGAAAGGGCTGTTCCCGGTCTTCGGAACCGCCAGCGTCGACACCAGCATCGGCGTCGCCGGATACCCGGCCAACGGCACCGCCCGGCACGCGAACAACCACGTCCCGCCGCTCTCCGCCACGGGAACCGGCACCGCCAGCTCGACCTGCCCGCGATACGTGGACCGTAGCCACTCCGCAGCCGCGGTCGAGGGGTCGCTCATCGAGTACCGCCAGCCTCAGACAGCCACCAACGCTCACCGGACTCGATCACGGCCACGTACCTCTCAAGGGGAAGACAACTGGGCGGAATGTGCACCGGACCGGAGGGCATCGCACGCGGGCTCCGCAGTGATCATATTCTCGGACTGGCTGTCACTGGAGCCACTGAATCGGGGCCGGCCAGGTGCGCTCGCCGGACTCGATCATCGCCAGATACCGCTCGGTGGGCAGATAGGTGGGCGGGACGTGCACCGTCCCGCCGTCCTTGGGAACGAGGACGAGTCGCGCGACCGGCCGGTGCGACTCGTCACCGTTCTCCAGGTGGTTCCGCGTGTCGAACTGGACACCCCACGCGATTCCGTAGTCGATGATGATCTCCGGAAGGACGACCATCTCCCGGTACACCGGCTGGTTGTCCGGCCGGTAGAGCCGGTTCAGAAAACCCTGGGCGGTGGCGCACGCGGCTGTCGCGGTAATCATCTTCGTGGAGATATCCCATCATCAGATCGAGTCGACCGCGGTCGGCCGGACGCGTCCGCGGTACAGCGTGGTGTCGAACGGAATGCCCACCGTGACCGAGCGATCGAAGCCCCGCTCCATCGCCGGTCGGCCATCCGCTCTCCTCTGGATCAACGGTAGGGGAGGTAATGGATCGCGCCCACGCCGTGTTCCAGGTGGGCCAACGTGCCGATCTGCCCGTCGACGAATGCGACACCTTGTTCCGTGGTGACCACGTTGAACACGTGCCCCATGCCGCCGGGCCGGTCGAGGAAGACGACCCCTCGGGAACCCGCGCCTCGGGCTCGCATGTCCCGGATGATGTCATCGTAGCTTCGCATCGTCTGACGAGGGACGTGCTCGGCGCCCAGTGCCGCCTGGTTCACGTCGCCGCCGCCGATCTTCGGCGCCGGGTAGACCTCGACTCCGTCCAGGTTCTTGTCGACCGCTACGACGTTGTTCGTGCAGTTCGTATCGTATCCCGGCATTTTCGCGTTCATGCGTGGCGCGTTCAGGTCCTCAAGGAACGGGAAATGCTCGCTGACGAAGCTCTTGGCGATTGCCGGACTCAGCGCGTTCGGATGCATTCCACCGTAGAACGCGTCTTCCGTCACGGCGGTGACTGGAGGTATCGGCGGTTCGACGGCGGTATCGTCGGCGACGGATTTCACACCGTTCTCGGTTGCGTCGGCCGTGAGGCTGTCGGCCGCACTGCCGCCGTCGGTGAGGGCGCCGGAGGCGAGGTTGGCGGCGAGGGCACCGGCGGCCTGCGAGGGGTCGTTTCCCCAGTCGGTCCCGACGACGGACTTGATCAGTGCCCCGGGATGGTTTCCGGCGTGCACGAGGCCCGCCGCCGTGGTGGTGATGTGGTCCAGGTAGAAGTCGGGGTGGGTGAGGTTGTACGGGTCCTGTGGGTCGACGCCTCGGACGAATTTCAGGAGGTCCCCCGCGCCCTTGCCGAGTCCGCCGAGGAAGTGCTCGCCGCTGACGGCGTTGTACGCCACCTCGTCCTCGAGTGCGCGTTTCAACGAGAACGTGGGAGTCTTCGGGGCGTGCGCGTAGGCGTTGCGGACCGCGCGTTCCGCATGCTCGGCCTCCCGGTCCCGCTGCTCACGTGCGTCGTCGAGGGTCGAGTTGGCGGTGATCGCGTCGCCGAAGTCGTCGTCCGTCAGTGTCGGCTTCTTGGGCGGAGCGCCGTGGCCGGTCGATTCGTACTGCTGCAGGGCGTGGTCGTACGCGGCGTCGGCCTGGTCGGTCGCGTGAACCGCCCGCTGGTACAGGCGGATCGCTTCGGATGCCTGCCCCTGTGCCCAGGTGACCGTGTGTGCGTAGCCCCCCAGTGCGGAGGCGGCTTCCTCGAAGGAGTCTCCGGCCGTGGACCACTTCGCGGGGTGGGGGGTGAACTTGGCGTGGAAGGTGTCGGCCGCCTCGCCCTGCCAGTGGCCGGTGTCCACACTGCGCATGCCCTTGGCGACCTCGTGGAAGGCGGTGCCGAAGCGGCGCAGGTGGCCGGCGGCGGTCCGGATGGCGGCCGGATCACCGTGGATCAGTTCCTTGGGGTCGTCGCTCTCGCCGAGTTCGGCTTCCGGGACGGTGGCGCCGAGTCGGTCGGCCGTCCACTGCCCGGCGGATCGCAGGTCGTTCGCCGCGCTGTGCCACCCGACCGCGTCGAGCGCCTTACCGCCCAACTGCCCGGCGTCGTCGGCCAGTTCGCCGAGGTCGCGGGCGCCGTTGATGGTCTTGTGTTCGACGCCGCTGAAGAAGCCGTCGAGTCCGCTCACTTGCCGTCGACTCCCTGCCGCGGCGGCTCGGTCGGCATCAGTCTCGCCGTGTCACCTGGGGTCCAGTCCGCCGTGGCCCGGGAGGCGTCGCCGTCGGTGAGCCGGTCGGCCAGGACACCGTCCGGGGAGGAACGGATCTCGTCGGCGACGGAGGCCTTCACGGTGGCCTTGACGTGCTGTTCAGCCGTGGCGCTTGACTCGTCGGGAGCGGTGAGTTGGGCCCGGGACCAGGCGAGCGAGTGTTTCTCGGCGTCCTGGTCGGTCTCATCGGGGTCGCCCAGGCCGTCCACCATGAGGTCCTTGAAGGTGCCTTTGACGTACTCGTCGTTGTCGTGCAGAGCCCCGGCCGCCAGATGGAGGTCGCTCGCGAACTGGTTGCCCTCGTCGAAGAGCAACTCGATGCCCGACGCCCAACGGCCGCTGAACTCGGCGAACGCCGAGCGCAGTCCCTCTTTGCCCGTTGCATGCCGGTCAACTCGATCCCCTGGAAACCTTGGCCGAGTTCGCCTTCCACGGCACCGCCCACCGACTTCAACTCGTTCATCGCGGCGACCAGCCCCTGGGCCGCCTCCTTCAGCGCGGCGGGATCCGCGGCCAAGTCGCCGCCGCTCGTGCCACCCTGGCCGCCGTCCGCGTCCGGTGCCAGCACCATCACACCCCCTGACCCGCGCCGACCACGGGATCGCCCGGCACCACACCACGGACCGGCGGGAACAGCACCGGCCGATCGTCGACGGCACCCAACGCCACAACAGCGGGCCCGTCGGTCCCAGTCACCGCGACGTCAAGCAAGAAGGCATTGAGTAGCCGATCCGCGTCGCCCGCATCCATGATTCCCCCGAATGCCCAACACTGTGTGTTGAAATGCCATCAGATTACCGGAGGCACAGGACGTCGCTCGCGTCGAAAACCTCATCCCACCCGGTCCCGGGTTGCCGGATGTGACTCCGCACCGTCCGATCTGCCTCGCAGGGCGACTGGGGTGGTCTTCGGTCCCACCATTGCGTGGCGTGTGGCTTCCTGCCGACGGCAGATGCCGCACCTTGATGGATGAGGTTTTCGGCGGCAGGCGGGCGCCGGCGGGGCTTCAGGCGGCGGGGGTCAGGCGGTGGCCGCGGCGGGGGCCCAGGTAGCGGTGTCCGTCGACGACCATGCGGCCGCCCTGCATCACCCAGGCGATCCCGGTGGGCAGTCGTACCGGGTCGCGGTAGTCGGTCTCGTGGTCGACGGTCTCCGGGTCGAAGGCCACCAGGTCGGCGACGGATCCGGGTCGCACCCACCCGCGGTCCGGGATACGGAAGACCTGAGCCGGCAGCGCGGTCATCCGGCGGACCGCCTCGCCCAGCGGCAGGAGGGCCTGTCGGCGCACGTACGCGCCGAGGATCCGGGGAAACGTGCCGAACAGCCGGGGATGCGGTTTGCCGCCGGATCCCGGCGGCAGTCCGTCGGAGCCCACCATCGTGTCGGCGTCGGCGAAGGCGGCGTACACGTCCCGCTCGTCCATGGAGAAGGTCACCATGCTGGCGTGCAGGCGCTCCTCGCGCAGGATCCGCACCAGCACGTCCAACGGGGGCTCGTCGAGGATCGCCGCCAACTCCCAGACGGTCCGGCCCTCGTAGCGGTGGCTCGCGGTGGTGGAGATCAACACGCGGTCCCAGCCGGCCGCCTGGCGGTGCCTGTCCCAGCCGGGCAGGCCCTGCTCCATCGAGGCGGCCAGTCGCCCGAGCCAGTCGGGGGACTCCAGGCGGGCCAGCACGGCCTCGTCCCCGTCGGCGAGGAACGCCGGCGGCAGCAGCGCGGTGAGCATCGTCGACCCGGCCGGGTAGGGGTAGACGTCCTTGGTGATGGACAGTCCGCCCTCGGCGGCGGCCCGGATCGCCGACAGCGCGACGGGCATCCGGCCCCAGTTGCGCCGGCCCGTCCACTTCAGGTGCGAGACGTGCACCCGGCAGCCGCCCTCCGTGCCGATCCGGACGGTCTCGGCCAGCGACGCGAGCAGCGAGTCGCCCTCGCCGCGGACGTGGGTGGTGTAGAGCCCGTCCGCGCCGAGCCGCCGGGCCAGCGCGACGATCTCCCCGGTCTCGCTGAACACCGCCGGCGGGTAGACCAGCCCGCTGGACATGCCGAAGGCGCCGCCCTCCAGCGCGTCCTCCAACAGGCGCCCCATCTCGGCCAGTTCGCCCGCGTCGGGGGTGACGTCGGCCATGCCGAGCACGGCGATCCGCAACGTCCCGTGCCCGACCAGCGGCGCGTAGTTGGTGACGTAGCCGCGCTCGTCGAGCAGCGCGGTCAACTCCGACCAGTCGCGCCAGCGGAAGTCGATCGGCGGGAAGATGCGCTGGACGAAGGCGGCCATCGCGGCCACCGTCTCCGGGCCGGTCGGGGCGAGCGAGAAGCCGCAGTTGCCGACGACCTCCGTCGTGACGCCCTGCAGGATCTTGCTGGTGTCGTCCTCGGCGAGCAGGGGGGCGTTGTCCGCGTGCGAGTGCACGTCGATGAAGCCGGGCGCCACCACCAGCCCGGTGGCGTCGACCGTGACGCGGCCGGCGGCCGGGATCGTGCCGGGCGGCTCCACGGCGGCGATCCGCCCCGACCTGACCAGGACGTCGGAGGGGAACGGCTCGCTCCCGCCGCCGTCGGCGACGGCGCCCCCGTGGATCAGGATCTCCCGAGTTCGCATCTGCTCCGCCCGCGTCACCTGTCGGCCGGCGTGCCCGGCGCCAGGAAGTCGCGGGCGAACTCGACCGTCCTGTCGACCACGCAGCGCACGATCTCCTCTCCCGCCTCCTTCGTGGCCAGGCGGGCGTCGCCGAAGGCGCCGTTCCTCGTCCGGCTGCCGAACGAGCGGGGGACGGTCAACGCGTGCGGTTCGTAGTTGTCGGCGAGGGCTCCGTACTCCTCGATCAGGTCGCCGGCCTCCAGTTCACCGGTCGCCACCAGGTCCGGGGTGAGCGCCATCGCCACGCTGGTCTCGATCTCGCACGCGTGGCCCCAGCGCTTCGTTCGGCGGTGCTTCTCGATGGCGTCCCGCGCCTGGGCCATCCAGAACGCCACCGCGACGGACACGTCCAGCTCGAAATGCAGGCGGTTGGCGAGCACGCCCAGCATGTTCATGTTGCCCTGGTGCCCGTTCACGATCAGGAAGTGCCGTACGCCGTGGCGCATCAGGCTCTTCACGACGTCGGTCAACACCGCGTCCAGCGCGTGCGGGGAGAGGGTGATCGTGCCCGCGGCGAACATGTGGTGCTCGCTCAGCCCGAAGGGGATCACCGGTGTGACGACCGCCGCGTCACCCATCGCGGCCGCCGTGCGCCGAGCCAGCTCCTCGGCTATGCGGTAGTCCGCCCCCATGCCGAGGTTCGGGCCGTGCTGCTCGGTGGCCCCCACCGGTATCAGGGCCAGTGTCCCCGCACCCATCGCCCGTTCCGCACGGGGCGCCGTCGTCCGGCTCAGCTCGATCATCCTGCGGCCCTTCCTCGGTCACATCCACGGTCAGGATCGGTCCTACGGCTTCCGGCGTGCCGTCAGCCCACCAGCACTCCGGTGAGCGCCAGTTCCACGGCGGCGTTGCGGGGGAGCGACGCGACGCCCACCGCGCTGCGGCTGTGCCGTCCGGCCGCGCCCAACGCGCCGGTGAGCAGCCGGCTCGCGCCGTCGGCCACCCGGGGCTGCTCGTGGTAGGTCGGCACGCCGGCCACGTAGACGGTGACGGTGCCGACCTCGAACGCCCCGTCGATACGGCCCAGCGCACGCTTGAGCTGGGCGAGCGCCTGCAGGGCGCAGAGCTGGGCGGCCACGACTCCCTGCTCGGTGGTGAGGTCCGCGCCCAGCAGCCCGGTCACGCCGATGGCGCCGTCCTGCCAGGGAAGCTGCCCGCTCACGAAGACGTGTGCGCCCCGGCAGACCACCGCCTCGTACTGGTAGCTCGGCGCCACGGGCTCCGGCAGCGAGAATCCCAGTTCCCGGAGCCGCTGTTCACAGTCCACCGTCGGTTCCTTCGTCGTCACGATTCCTCACTTTCCCCAGCTGAGGCAGGCCCGCGCCCCGGCGGCGAAGCGGCCGAGCGCGTCCTCGTCGACCACCACGCCCAGTCCGGGACCATCGGGGATCACGAACTTCCCCTTCTCCGGTATCAGCGGCCGCTCAAGGATCCGCTCTCGCAGGTCGTTGCTGCCCTGGTCCGCCTCCACCCACAGGGGAACGGACTCGACCCGCACGTCCGGGTACCTGGGCACGACCGCGGCGAGTTGCAGCGACGCCGCCAGCCCGATCCCCGTTCCCCAGACGTGGGGTGACACGCGGACGTTCCACGTCGAGGCCATCTCCACGATTCCGCGTGCCTCGCCGAACCCGCCGCATATCGAGACGTCCGGTTGCACCACGTCCAGGAGGCGCTGCGAGACCAGGTCCCGGAAGCCGGCCCTGGCGTAGCAGGCCTCACCGCCGGCCACCGGTACGCCGGCGCTGCGCACGGTGCGCAGTCCGTCGAGGTCCTCCGGGGGCACCGGCTCCTCGACCCAGTGCACGTCCAGCGCTTCGACGGCCCGCAGCACCTGGATCGCCACATCGGCGGTGTAGTTGCCGTTCATGTCGATCATGATCGTGCCCTGCGGGCCGAACGCCTCGCGTGCCACCCGCACCCGCTCGACGTCCGATCGAAGGCCGAAGCCGACTTTGAGCTTCGCGGCGTCGTATCCGAGATCGGCGGCCTCTTCGATCTGTTCTCGGAGCCTTCCCAGGTCATTGGATTCGGTGGCGAAGCCCGTCGAGGCGTAGGCGGCCACGGTCTCGCGCACGCGGCCGCCGAGCAGTTCGCTGACGGAGACCCCGAGCAGCCTGCCGAGCGCGTCATGGATGGCCATGTCGACCGCGCTCGCCGCCGCGACGTGCGGCCCGCCGGTGCCGCGGTGGTACTGCCCGACGACGAACTCCCGGAGCCGCACGCGTGCGGTGGTCAGGCTCTCTCCTAACACCGCCCGGCAGGCTTCGGCGACGAGGGGCACCATCACCGCGCCGGGACCGGCCGTCTCCCCCCACCCCGTGAAGCCGCTGTCCGTCGTCATCCGGACGAACGTCGCGGTCCGCCGGGAGACCAGGCCCCGGGAACTGCCGTAGGACGCGCCGGCCGGCACCTCATGGGCCACCGGGATCACCTCGGCGCTCACGATCCGCTCTGTGGTCATCTTCTCAGCTCCTGCTTCCCAGCAGATCGGACAGCTGTGCGCCCGGCGCGATCTCCTCCGGGTCGACGGGCGCGCAGATCACCGTCGGTCCCGGCGTCCGGAGCGACGTGCGCAGAGCGTCGCGCAGTTCTGCCTTGGAGCGGGCCGTCACGCCGTCGGCTCCCAACGAGCGGGCGTACCCGGCGAAGTCGACCGCGCCGATGTCCACACCGGCCAGCCGGCCGAAGCGCCTGGCCTGGTGCATGGCGATGGTCCCGTACAGGCCGTTGTTCACGACGACGACGGTGATGCCGATCCCGTATCGGGCCGCCGTTTCCAGCTCCTGGCCCGTCATGAGCATGCCGCCGTCGCCCACTACTGCTACGACGTGACGTCCGGGCTCCGCGAGTTTGGCGCCGATCGCGGCCGGTACCGCGTACCCCATCGCCCCGCTGGTGGGGGCCACTTGTGACCGGGGGGCCCGGTAGCGCCAGAAGCGGTGCAGGAAGGCCGCGAAGTTGCCGGCGTCGTTGGTGATGACGGCATCGTGGGGCAGCTCCGCCGCCATGCAGGCCACCACGTCGCGGGCGGAACGCAGTGCGGGCTCGTCCGGATCGCCCGCCTCCGACCAGGCCAGGTACTCGGCGTGCTCGGCGGCGAATCCGGCGGGCCGCGGTTCGCCGTCCCGCCGCAGGGCGCGCAGCGCGAGGCCGGCGTCGCCCAGGGCGACCAGGTCGGCGACCGAGTCGGCCGCGAGGGCACCGGGATCGATGTCGATCTGCACCACGTGGCCCGACGGCAGGGTGTAGCGCTGGGTGGTCACCTCACTGAGGCGGGAGCCGACCACGAGGACGAGATCGCTGCGCTCCAACGCCGAGACGAGGTACTTCGGCGCGCCCAGGCCGAGATGGCCGAGGTGCAGGGGATGCGTGTTGGGGAAGGCGTCCTGCCGGCGGAACGCGGTGCACACGCCCGCGCCCCAGGACTCGGCGAAGGCGACGAGCACCTCCTGGTCCCGGCTGCCGCCTCCGGCGATGACGACCGGGGCCCGGGACCGCTCCAGGCGGCTTCGGATCTCCTCTCGGTCCGCGGACGCCAACTCGCAGCGTGGCGCGGCCGGAAGCGCGGCCGGGCGGCCCTCGCCCGCCGGGCGGCCGAGCACGTCCGAGGGGAGGATGAGCACCGCCGGGCCGGGACGGCCGCTCTTCGCCTTCCAGATGGCCCGCTGCATCACCTCGTGGGCCCGGTCGGCGCGGTCGAGGACCTCGACCCACTTGGCGATCGGGCGGAAGAAGGCGGCCAGGTCGATCTCCTGGAAGGCGCCCCTGCCGCGGATGTCGGTCTCGACGTCCCCGACGAGCACGACCATGGGGGTCGAGTCGTGCGAGGCGGTGTGCACCCCGATGGCCAGGTTCGCCGCCCCGACCGCCCGGGTCGCCATCGCGACGGCGGGAACGCCGCTGAGCTTCGCGTCCGCCTCCGCCATGAAGGCCGCGCCCGACTCGTGGCGGGTCGAGAACAGCCGGGCCGACGGGTGGCGTTCGACGGCGTCCAGCACCTCGAGGAAGCTCTCGCCCGGAACGGTGTAGAAGCGGGTGACGCTGTTGCGTACCGCGACGTCGACAATGGCTTCGCCGGCATTGGTCATCTACGGCTTGTCCTTTCCTGGACTCACAGACCCTTTTCCGCGACTTCCGGGCTGCCCTGCAACTGGCTGAGCTCGGCGTGGGCGTGCAGCTCGCGCCGGAGTTCTTCGCTGTCTCCGGCCTTCAGCGCCGCGACGATGCGGCGGTGGCTGAGGATGGCCGGCTGCATGTCGTACCGTCCCGACGAGTGGTACAGACGTGCCACCTGCGCGTGGACGTTGAGAGCCTGGTAGCAGTCCAGGAGGGATCGCTTCCTTCCCAGCGAGATGATCGCCTCGTGGAAGGCGGCGTCCTCCGCGTTGAACGTCACGTGATCGAACGGGGTGGACTCGGCCAGCCGCTCCATGGCGTGTCCGTGCTCCTCCACGGCCCGAACGCCTTCGGTGATGTCCAGGCCCGCGATCGTCTCGACGGCGTACCCCTCCAACAGGCGTCTGAGCTGCATCAGTTCCTCCAGCTCGTCCGGAGTCGGAAGTTCCGATACGGCGAAGCCGCGGAAGGGGTCGGCGACCACCAAGTGCTCCGCCGCGAGGCGGCCGAGGGCTTCCCGGACCGGCGTGGCGCTGACCGACAGCTCGGCGGCGAGTTGGTCGATGTTCAGCCGCGCGCCGGGACGCAGGTGCAGCGTCAGCACCTGCTGACGGATCCGCCCGTAGATGACGCCGCTCAGGGCCTCGCTGCGGCGCCTCCTGCGCGGGGCGGCGGGGAGCTGCCCGCCGACCTCGCTGGTGGAGCTGTTGTTCACGTCCATCCCTCAAACCTCTTCGTCGGCCGCGCGTCGTCGTCCAGGCCGCGGTGGCCGCACGCGACGTCCTGCTCGGCGATCACGTTCTCTGACGTACCAAGGGACGGGCCCGACCGGCGGACCGCCCCGCCGGGCAGTCTGCTGGCTCGGCCGCGCATGCGTGGCGTTTCCCGCCAACTCCGCGCGCCGACCAGGCGATTCCCGAGCTCCGGTCCCATCGCGCACCACCGCTTCCCTGTCCGATGAGCGATTCCGCGTCGTCGGCCGGTCGTGGCCGCGAGATCGAGGGGTTCCCCTTGGTAGGACAATCCTATACTATAGGATCCAGGGAGTCAGGGCCAGGGCGTGTCTTGTGGATCAGGGTGGATCAGGGAGCGGCGTCTGGTGCGGTGCAGCGCAAGGCGCCGGAGCGTCCCGATAGTCGGTGTTATCGGGGCCGTCGCGCAGCGGCTGATGTCACAGCGGCAACGCGGCGGGGTGCCGTGCCAGGCGACGCGAGCCCGCCAAGATCCACAAGACACGCCCTAGCCCGCAGCTTCACTTCGTGAGACCGGAGCGCAGATGGCTGAGAACTACGTCGAAAAGCACATATCCCGCCGCGGCACACTCCAGATGCTGAGTGGCGGCGCCGGGTTCGCCCTGCTGGGCGGTGGGGCGATGGGGCTGCTGAGCGCCTGCGGTGCCAACACCGGGGGCGGCAGCGGCGGCGGCCAGATCGCCATCGGGCTCTTCGCGGAGCCGGACTCGCTCGACCCCGCGACGATGCACCTGCTCCCGTCGTACCAGGTGACCAGCTCGATATACGACCAGCTGCTGTGGAAGATCGCCGGTCAGTCGGCGGACAGCTTCCTGCCGGGGCTGGCCACCGGTTACAGCGTCTCGCCCGACGGCAAGACCTACACCTTCAAGCTGCGCAAGGGCGTCACCTTCCACGACGGAACGCGGTTCGACGCGAGTGCCGTCAAGGCGAACTTCGACCGGATCGTGGCGCCCGCGACGAAGTCGGCCTCCGCCAAAGCGGTGCTCGGCCCGTACCACTCCAGCACCGTCGTGGACGACTACACGGTCCGGGTCGCCTTCACCACCGCCAACGGCGCGTTCCTCAACAACGTCGCGTCGCCGCTGCTCGCCATCGTGTCCCCCACGGCCGCCCGGAAGAAGGGTTCGCTCGCGCGGCACCCGGTCGGCACCGGCCCGTTCAAGTTCGGCTCCTGGGTCACCGGAGAATCGATCCAGCTGACCCGCAACGAGAAGTACACGTGGGGCCCGGACACGGCCGGGCTGCGGGGCCCCGCCAAGCTGACGCAGGTGGTGTTCCGCATCGTCACCTCGTCCCCGTCGCAGGCCAACGCCCTGCAGTCCGGGGCGCTGCACGTCGCACAGGGCATGGACATCGCCGATCTGCTGCGGGTGACCAAGGCGGGCTTCCGGCAGCGGGTCGTCGACGCCTCGGGCGTGCCGTTCGGCTTCGTGCTCAACGTGCGCAAGGCCCCCACGGACGACCTGCGGGTGCGCGAGGCGATCCAGTACGCCACCAATGCGCGGGCGATCAACAGCACGGTCTTCTCCGACGTCTACCGGAGCGCGAACACGGTCCTCACCGCTGCGACGTTCGGGCACAGTACGAAGGTCACCTATTCCTACCAGCCGGACCGCGCCGCCTCCCTGCTCGACCAGGCCGGCTGGACGATGGGCTCCGGCGGCGTGCGGCACAGGAACGGCCGGCCCCTGCAGTTGTCCTGGCTGCTGGAGAGCGGGGGATTCGGTTTCCAGGACGCCGCCGAGTTGATGACCTCCCAGTTGCAGAAGGTCGGGATCGCGAGCCAGATCACCCAGAAGGCCACGCCCGAGTACGTCGCCGGCGTCGAAGCGGGCTCCATGAACGTGTCGGGCCTGTACGACTACGCTGCGGACCCGTACGTCCTCAACACGCTGTTCTCCTGCGCCCAGGTCGGCGACGGGCCGAACAACTCGCACTTCTGCAGCCACCAGGTGGACGCCGGCATCGCCGCCGCGATCGCGACGATCAGCCCTCGCGCCCGGGCCACCGCCTACCAGGCGATCCAGGACGAGCTGATGCGAGAGGCGATGTTCGTCCCCATCTACGACACGGCCGCCGTCTTCGCCACGGCCAAGTCGGTCTCCGGCATCACCTACACGCCGCTCGCCGTCCCGCTGCTGACCGGAGCGACGGTATGACCTCCCTGTCCCGCACCGGCCTCGGGGACCGACGTTGAGCCTGACCACACTCGTCGTGCGGCGCCTCATCCTGGCGATCCCGGTGCTGCTCGGCGTCTCCGTCATCACCTTCGCGGCGCTGCACCTGATCCCCGGCGACCCGGCCCGCACCCTGCTGTTCGGCACCGACGCCACCCCGCAGCAGGTCGCGGCGCTGCACCGGCAGATGGGGCTGGACCGGCCGCTGCCGCTCCAGTACCTCCAGTACCTCGACCGGCTCCTGCACGGAAACCTCGGCCAGTCCTACGTCAACCAGGTGCCGGTGACCAGCGAGATCGCCCAACGGCTGCCGGCCACCTCCGAACTCGCGCTCGCCGCCCTGGTCGTGGGGCTCGCGATCGGGATCCCGGCGGGTCTGGTCGCGGGGATCCGGCGGGGCACCTGGGTGGACAAGGCCGCCACCAGCGGCGCCGTCCTCGGCGTGGCGGTCCCGTACTTCTGGCTCGCCCTGCTGCTCGTGCTGATCTTCTCGGTGGAACTCGGCCTGGTGCCGTCGCTGGGGGTCGGCGGCCTCACCTCGATCATCCTGCCGGCCGTCGCGCTCGGCTGGGGCTTCGCGGCGATGATCGCCCGGCTGCTGCGTGCCCGCCTGGTGGACGTCTACTCCCAGCCCTACGTCACGGCGGCCCGGGCACGCGGCCTGTCCGAGTGGCGGATCCTGGCCACCACGGTGCTGCGCAACGCCTGCGGACCGATGATGGCCGCGCTCGGGCTGCAGATCGGGCATCTGCTGGCCGGGGCGGTGGCGATCGAGGTGATCTTCGGCCGGTCGGGCATCGGCAGCCTGCTGTACAACGCGATCACCAACAAGGACATACCCAGCGTGCAGGGCGGAGTCCTCTTCCTCGCGGTCGTCTACGTCGCGCTGAACCTGATCGTCGACGTACTCAAGGCGATCATCGACCCCCGCACCCGGCAGACGGCGAGCTCATGACTTCGGACACCAAGTGGTGGCAGTGGGCCGCGGTACGGCCTCGGCGGCCGGCCGGACGGCGTGCGCGGCTCACCCCCGGAACCTGGGTGATCGTCGGCGTGCTGCTGGTCATCGCCCTCGCCGCGCTGCTGGCACCGTGGATCTCCCCCTACTCGCCGACCGCGACCCTGCCGGCCCACCTGGCCGCCCCCTCCGCACAGCACTGGTTCGGCACCGACCAACTCGGCCGGGACATCTTCAGCCGGACGCTGTGGGGCGGCCGGGTGACCCTGCTGTCCGCCGCGCTCGCGGTGCTCATCGCCACGGTCGTCGGCGCCGGACTCGGCCTGGTGGCCGGCTACTCGCACCGGCTGGTGAGCTCGGCGATCATGCGCCTGATGGACATCCTGCTGGGCTTCCCGGCGCTGCTCCTGGCCCTGCTGGTGCTGGCCGCCGCCGGGGGAGGCAGGCTGCCCGAGGCGATCGCGATCAGCATCTCCTTCGTCCCGGTCTTCACCCGGGTCGTCTACCTCTCCAGCCTCAGCGTCAAGCAGGAGGGCTACGTGACCGCCGCCAGGGTCTCCGGACTGCGGGCCGGCGCCGTGATGCGCAAGCACATCCTGCCCGGCGTCTGGCCGGAAGTGGTCGTGATCATGACGAGCGCGTTCGGCTGGGCGATCCTGCTCTCCTCCACGCTGAGCTTCCTGGGCCTGGGGGTCCAACCGCCCACGCCCGACTGGGGCGCGGACCTCAACGCGGGACAGAGCTACCTCGTCGACGGCTGGTGGATAAGCGTCGCGCCGGGCGCGGTGATCACGCTGACCATCCTGCTCGTCAACCTCCTCGGCGACCATGCCGCCGACGGCGCGGGCGGGCGTACGGTCGGTCACGACGGCGCAGGTCAAGACGCCACCACCGCCCTCACGGCGGCGGCCAGCGGACAGGGTGAACTGTGATGAGCGCGAATCCGGCAGGACCGGGCACCGACGGCGTCACAACCGCCGCCCCGCTGCTCGACGTCAGGGACCTGGCCGTCGCCTTCCACACCCGGCGCGGGGTGGTCAGGGCCGTGGACGGGGTGACCCTGCGCATCGAGCGGGGCGAGACGGTCGGCCTGGTCGGCGAGTCCGGATCGGGCAAGAGCGCGCTGGCGCAGGCGCTGATGCGGCTGGTCCCGCAGGGGACGACGATCGGCGGTGACCTGCGGTTCGACGGCACCGACGTGCTCGCTCTGGACGGCCCGGGGCTGCGCGGGCTGCGCGGCCGCTCCATCGGCATGGTCTTCCAGGACCCCAACGCCACCTTGAACCCGGTCCGCACCATCGGCGCGCAGCTGACGGAGACGGTGCGGGTCCAGCTCGGACAGGGCGGAAGGGCGGCCCGGCGCACCGCGGTCGACCTCCTCGGCCAGGTCGGGCTCGCCACCCCGCAGCGGCAGCTCAGCGCGTATCCGCACGAGCTCTCCGGCGGCATGCGCCAGCGGGCGATGATCGCGCTGGCACTCGCGGGGGAGCCGGAGCTGCTGATCGCCGACGAGGCGACGACCGCGCTGGACGTGAGCGTGCAGGCCCAGATCCTGGCGCTGCTGCGCGGCATCATCGACAGCAGGGGCATGTCGATGCTCCTGATCACCCACGACCTCGGGGTCGCAGCGAGCATCTCCGACCAGCTGGCCGTGATGTACGCCGGACGGCTGGCCGAACTCGGACCGGCCGCCGACGTCCTGGACCGCCCGGAACACCCGTACACCGACGCGCTGCTGCGCTGCATCCCGGCGTTCGACGGCGTCGCGGGGCAGCCGCTCCTGACGATCGCGGGCCAGGCACCCGACCCGCGGGAGCGCCCGCCGGGCTGCGCCTTCGCCCCGCGATGCCGGCTGGCGGAGGACCGGTGCGCCGGCGAGTCGCCGGCCATGTCCCCACGCTCCGGCTCGCGCCTGGCCGCCTGCTGGGTGACCGGGTCCGGGCGGCCGGCCACCGTGGTCACGGCGGGTCCGCCGGTGAGGGATGCCGAGCCGACGCTTCACGCGCCGGACGAACCGGCCGCGGCGCCCGCCACGCCGGCCGGTGGTACGGGCGAGCCGAACCTGCTGGCGGTCGACGGCCTGCGGATCGCCTACCGCGTGCGCTCCCGGCTGTTCGACCGCGGACCGACCAGCCTGGTCGCGGTGCGCGGGATGAGCTTCGAGCTCGCCGCCGGCGAGACGCTGGGCCTGGTCGGCGAGTCCGGCAGCGGCAAGTCCAGCGCCGCGCGGGCGGTGCTCCGCCTGGAGCCCGCGGCGTCGGGACGGATCTCGTTCGCCGGCCGCGACCTCGACCGGCTGTCGGGCCGCGCGCTGCGCGGCGTCCGGCCGGATCTGCAGATGGTGATGCAGGACATCACGACCTCGCTCAACCCGCGGTTCACCGTGGCGCAGGTGATCGCGGAGCCGATCATCGCGCAGCGGATCGTCCCGCCGGGCGAACGGGCCGCCTACGTCGCGGAGTTGCTCGACGCGGTGTCGCTGCCCAGGCAGGTTGCCGACTGGCAGGCCCGCGACCTGTCCGGCGGCCAGCGGCAGCGGGTGAACATCGCCCGCGCGCTCGCTTCGAAGCCGACGCTGATCGTCGCCGACGAGCCGACCTCCGCCCTCGACGTGTCGGTGCGCGCCCAGATCCTCAACCTGATGAAGTCCCTCCAGCGGGAGCGGCAGCTCGCCTACCTGTTCATCAGCCACGACCTGGCGGTGGTCCGGCAGATGAGCGACCGCATCGCCGTGCTGTACCTCGGCAAGCTCGTGGAGGTCGGCACCCGGGACGAGATCTGCTCCGCGCCGCGGCACCCCTACACCCAGGCGCTGCTCGCCGCGGTGCCCTCCATCGAGCGGCGCCGGCACACACCGGGCGTGCTCAGCGGTGAGACGCCCAGCCCCCTGCGGCCGCCCTCCGGGTGCCCGTTCCGCACCCGGTGCCCGCGCGCCCGCGACATCTGCGCGACACAAGAGCCCGGCCTGGACGCCGCCACCGCGACGCACGCCGTCGCCTGCTTCTTCCCCGGCCCTGCGGATGCCGCGTTCGCCGGTCCCGGCGCCTCGTCCACCGGCGACGACCAGTCCACCGACAGGAGATGACCCGCCGTGAGCCGGATGAAGATCGCCTTTCTGGGAGTCGGGCACCCGCACGCCCTCGCGCGCGTGCAACTGCTCGAAGCCATGCCCGACGTCTCCGTCTGCGGCTTCTTCGAGCCGGACGCGCCGCTCGCGGAACGCTTCGCCGGCCACACCGGGCTCACCCGCTTCGACACCGCCGAAGCGCTGCTCGCCACGGAGCCGCGGATCGTGTTGGTGAACGGGCTCGATCCGCAGGTGCCCGAACTGGCCGAGCGGGCGGCCCGGGCCGGCGTACGCGGCCTGCTGCTCGAGAAGCCGGGGGCGGCGAGCCCGGAGCGGTTCTTCGAGCTGGCCCGCGGTCTCCTGCGGCGCGACATCCAGGTGGAGATGGGCTACGAACTGCACTACGCGGAAAGCCTGGCGCTGTGCCGCGAACTGATCGCGGAAGGAGTGCTCGGCGAGATCACCCTGGCCAGGTTCCACGGCGGCTGCCCGGTCGGCGCCGGGGCGGAGCTGTGGCACAGCATCCCCGAGGACCCCGGCGGCCTCGTCTTCACCGAAGGCTGCCACCTGCTCGAAATGGTCGTCGACCTCTTCGGGACGCCCCAGCGGGTCGCCGCGAGCGTGCGGCGCCTGCCCGAGGGCGAGCCCATCCGGTCGGTCGCCTACTACAAGGCGGACCTCTTCTCGACGCCGACCACGGACTTCGCCACGGCGGTGGGGACCCTGCGCTACGAGGACGTGGCCGCCGCGATCCTCGAATACCAGGACAAGACCGTGACCGTGGACCTGACGGCGTGGGAGCCGACCAACTGGTGCGAGGAGTGGGCCGTTGAGGTCTACGGGACGAACGGGTCGCTGCACGCCGTGCCCCACCCGGCCGAGGTCCGGCTGACGCTGCGCGCCGGTGCGGGAGGGCACCGGGCGGGTACGACGGTGGTGCGGGCGCCCAACCCGCGGCCCGGGCAGCGCATCCTGATCGAGTCCTATCGCAGGCAACTCGCCTCCCTCATCGCCCGAGTGGCGGGCTCGGCCGACGAGCACGGCTGCGACCTGCCCATCGGCGTGGGGGTCATGCAGATCATGGAGGGGATGTACCGGGCCGGCCACGACCGTCAGTGGGTGGAGCTGAGCGAGAACGTGCTCGGCGAGTCCTCCCGCGGAGCCGCCTGACGGGCCATCGGCAGCGCATGCCGCTCGGCGACACGGCGCGGATCCTGGCCCGTGGCCGATGTCGCCGGGTCAACCGGCCGGTCTGAACGGGCCGTTGAGGCCGATCGCCACGCCGTTGTTGTTCGGGTCCGGGGTGCGGCGGATCTCGCCGACGAACGCGTCCAGGTCGGCCGCGACCTGCCCGAACCGCCTCTTGTCGTCCTCCCGCACGAAGATGTGGACGTCGGTGTTGTACTCCTCGTTGCGGAAGACGTAGTTGACGCCGTGCGTCTTGTGCAGCACATGCGGCTTCCCGGTCCACTCGGTCCGCACGCCGCCGCCGAGGTGGGCGGCGCGCACCGGCGTCGACACCGGTCCCTCGACGGCCGGGCCGGACGCCTGACCGTGGTGGCGAAGCGGTCCGCGAGGGCGTGCCGCTGCCGCGGCTCCGGTGTTTTGTGTTCGGGTCTTTGACTTTTCGTCAGGTCTCTTGACGCATTCACTCAAGGACGCCCACTATGCGACACGTTCGCTCGGGGGCCGACAGGTGTGCCCGGCCCTTCCCCCGCACCCGCCATGCAAGGAGTGTCCATGACTTCTGCGATACAGCGATGGCTCAGGTTCAGAGGCGGTCCCCGGCAGAGAGGCCGGCTGTGCGTGCTCGCCGCGACCGCGCTGCTCGCGTCCCTCCTGTACGGGGCAGGGGTGGCGACCGCGCCCGCCGCCCAGGCCGAGGGGAACGGTGCCGCCGCGACCCCCCAGGCGGGATGGAGCAGTTGGAGCTTCGTCCGCAACAACCCGACAGAGGCGAACATCGAGGCGCAGGCGGCCGCGTTGTCGTCGACCGGCCTGGTCGGCCACGGGTACACCTACGTCAACATCGACGACTTCTACTACCTGGACCCGGCGACCACCGTCGACTCCTACGGCCGCTGGGTGGTCGACTCCAGCCGGTTCCCCGACGGCATGGCGTCGGTCGCCGCCTACGTGCACGGCCTGGGGGAGAAGTTCGGCATGTATCTGACGCCGGGCATCCCGGTGGCGGCGTACAACGAGAACACCCCGATCGAGGGCACGTCCTACCACGCTCGCGACATCGTCTCGGACACCACCGACTACGAGGCGAACTACAACTTCGGCAACGGCGCGATGTACTACATCGACTACAACAAGAACCCGGCCGCGGCGCAGGCGTACGTCAACTCGTGGGCCGACCTGCTCGCCTCCTACGGCGTCGACTACCTGAAGATGGACGGCGTCGGTGACTCCGACATCGACGACGTCCAGGCGTGGTCGCAGGCGCTCCAGCAGTCCGGGCGGACCATCCACTTCCAGCTGTCCAACTCCCTGGACGTCAAGAACGGCGGCACGTGGGAGGCCAACGCCAACGGCTGGCGCATCGACGGCGACGTCGAGTGCTACTGCAGCACCCTGACCGACTGGTCGAACGTCGCCCAGCGGTTCAACGACCTGCCTGCCTGGGTGCGCTACGACGGCCCGGGCGGTTGGGGCGACCCGGACTCCGTCGAGGTCGGCAACGGCACCAACACCGGTCTGACGCCCGACGAACGCCGCACCCAGGTGACGTTGTGGGCCATCTCCTCGGCCCCGCTGATCCTGGGCACCGACCTGACCCACATGGACTCCGGCGACCTCGCGCTGCTCACCAACGACGAGGTGCTCGGCGTCGACCGGGCCGGCCACCCCGCCCACCCGGTGGTGCAGGGCGCGCAGGAGCAGACCTGGTGGGCGGACAACGGCGACGGCACGTACACCGTCGGCCTGTTCAACCTGAGCGGCTCCACCGCCGACGTCACCGCCAACTGGTCCGACCTGGGCTTCACCGGCGGTGCGGCGGTCCGCGACCTGTGGAGCCACACCGATCTGGGCTCCTTCAGCGGTTCGTTCAGCGAGTCGGTGCCCAGCCACGGCTCCGAACTGCTGCGCGTCACCCCGGCCTCGGGTGACGGCAGGATCGGCGCCCCGATGGTCAGCAAGCTGTCCGGCCGCTGCGTCGACTCTCCACAGGGCACCACCTACAACACCACCCAACTGGAGGTGTGGGACTGCAACGGCCACGCCAACCAGAACGTCGTCTCCAACCCCTCCGCCAAGACCCTGGTGCTGGAGGGCAAGTGCTTCGACGCCTACAACAACCAGACGACGGCCGGCACACCGGTCGAGATGTTCGACTGCAACGGCCAGACCAACCAGCAGTGGAACATCAACAGCGACGGCACCATCACCGGCGTCCAGTCCGGGCTCTGCCTGGACGTCACCGGCACCACCAATCCTGACGGCGCGGGCCTCGAACTGTGGCCCTGCAACGGCGGGGACAACCAGCAGTGGACCCTCGGCTGACCGCCGACCCACCGAAGCGGCGGGCCCCGACTCCGCATCGGAGTCGGGGCCTTCCGCCGCCGGCGCGCTCGCGCGGATGCGACGGGTGGAGTCGGGTCTCGGAACGGCTGGCCTGCGGGATCCTCCCGCTATCCGTTCAGCAGGTCCCGCCGTCGCTGGCCGAGGTACCAACCGGCCGACTCGTCGAGGTCGATCGTGGTTCTGATGACGGTGGTCCGGCCGGCGACGGCCTCCGCGAGGACCTCTCCTCTCGGTGACACGACCATGCTGGGGCAGTGCTGCCGGGGATCCGCCACGTTGGCCGCCAGGACGAACCGCTGGTTCTCGGCCGCCCGGCTGACCAGATGGCTCCGCCAGACCCCGGCGGGCTCGGAGGGGTTGGCCGCGTGCGTGAGGTAGACGAAGGCCCGCGCTCCGCGATCGGCGAGCTGCCGCCACTGCTCCGGAAAGCGGATCTCCCGGCAGATCTGGACTCCGAGCGTGACGGTCCCGCCCGCCAGACGGATCGTCAGTGTCGGGAGCTCGGAGCCGGCATCGAGCAGGCCCCGCTCGTTCATCGCCAGGTTGACTTTCCGGTAAGTCCACCGGGCGCCGTCCGGCGAGAAGTACAGGGCGGCATTGCTCCAACCCCCGTCTTCGAACAGCAACGTGCCGCAGAACAGGTGGACGCCTCTGCGCCGAGCCAACTCCGCGAGGCGGTCCATGGCCTGCTCGACGGCCGAGGGCTGGAGACGTTCGAGCGCCGAGAGATCGGCGCCGTATCCGGACAGTGCGCCTTCCGGGAACACGACGATCTCGTCCGGCCGGACGTCCTCCATGAGCGAGGTGATGGTCTCGAAATTTCGCTGTACGTCCCAGGTGACGGGGAACTGTGCGATCACTGCGGAAGCCTTCATCGGTCCCTCTCTCGGCGGCTGCTCTCCGCAGCGTGGACGCACCGGCCTCCGGCGGCGGTTCGCCGCCGTTCGACGGTGCCGGTGACACAGAGCCCGGGGCGTGGGTGCGGAACTGACGGGCTGCGGCGTGAAGGGCCGATTCTCCAAGACCACGTCTCCCACTGGACCAGACACGGCTACCTCGGCTGATCCATGCGCTGGGCCCCGGTTCTCCGGATGACAATGCCGCGCTCCGCGACGGCCTGCCCGACCCCTTCGAGTCGAATGGGCTCGGTCTGGTGTGGGCTGACAAGCAGCACACGCTCACCGCTGTCACTGAAGGCCGGCCGATGGCTTCCGCGGGATGGCTCCTTCGGGACATCGCCTTCGATGGACTGCCGCGCCGCGCCGCCGGGCTGGGCGGTGTGGGGGTGCGTCCCGCCTATCGAGGCCAGGGCATCGCCCGGACGGTGATCAGCGTGGCGGTCGAACACGCGCGAGCGGCCGGTGCCGAGACGGTGATTCTGCTCTGCCGACCAGACCTGGTACCGCTCTGCACGCAGCTGGGATGGAGTCGGCTCTCCGTGCCCGTCACCGTCCAGCAGCCCGACGGCGCGCGGACCTCGCCACTGGCCGCCATGATCTACGACCTGGCCAGCCTGCCTCATCCAACCACCGGTGTCGACCTGCGGGGCCTGCCCCTTTGAAGTGCGCCTCGATCTCCGGCGAGAAGGCTTCGCAGCGTTCGCTCCGCTCGCGCCGAAGTCCGCAACCCGGTCTGGCCGGTCGCCGGACTCCGCCGCCGGCTGCGGGTCCGAGGAGGGCCGGGTTCGAGCCGCCCGGGCAACGGGCGTGCGAAACCTGTCCCCGCACGGCAGCGCCCGGAACCAGGGTTGGCTGAAAATCGTCCAGATCGCAGTCGATCTGTCGGCTTGGATGCCCACGCTCGCCCTGACCGGTCAGGCGCGGCTCTGGGAGCCGCACCGCCTGTGATGGCGGCTGGTCACCACCGGCTGCCGTCGGATCCTCCGCCGTGCCCGTGCGGAGGGCTACCTACTCGATCCGGCCAAATTAAATATGCAACTTTATTGAAGGGTTGACCGGCCTGTTCGCCGCCCGTACAAAGAGGTCTGGACCAATCTTCTAGTGGTCAAGACCACTCCGTTCGCCCATGTGCAAAGCGGCCACCTTCCGGCTCGGCGAGGTGGCGCGACGGCAACAGCTCCTCTCACCCTTGGAGGGTCCATGCGAGTCGGAAGACGGATTCTGCGAAAAGCTCTCATCGCCGGCTCGGTGCTCGGGCTGACGGTCGGCGGCCCGGCCTTCGCGGCGGCCGCGGCGCCCGCCGTGCACCCGGCCACCACGTGCGCCGCGGCGTGGAGTTCCACCGCCGTCTACACCGCCAGCCAGCAGGCGAGCGAGAACGGGACCAACTACACCGCCAACTACTGGACGCAGGGAAACGATCCGGCGACCAACAACGGTGGAAGCGGCTCCGGAGAGCCGTGGACGTCCGACGGCTCGTGTACCGGCGGATCGGGGGGAGGGGGAGGGACCGGCGGCGGGACCGGAACGGGCTCGGTGAACGGCCTGCTCTTCAGCCCGTACAAGGACGTCACCATCAACATGAACTGGAACACCTACCAGATGCAGTCGGCCGCGAGCGGGTCCGTTCTGCCGGTGGTGGGCTCCGGAAGCCTGGTGTCGCAGTACATCCCGAAGCTGCCCGCGCTCACGCTCGCCTTCGCCACCGGAGCCTGCGGCAGCGAGAACTGGGGCGGTGTCTCGGGCGCCAACTGGGCCGCCGAGAACGTGCCGCAACTCCAGTCCGCCAACCTGGACTACGTCGTGTCGACCGGTGGTGCGGCCGGTACCTTCACCTGTGACTCGACGGCCGGCATGGAATCGTTCATCGCCCGCTACGCCAGCCCGAACCTGGTCGGCATCGACTTCGACATCGAAGGCGGCCAGAGCCAGTCGGACATCCAGAACCTGGTCGCCGCGGCGGCGGGAGCGCAGGCGCAGTACCCGAACCTGCAGTTCTCGTTCACGCTCGCCACGCTGGGAGCGTCCGACGGCAGCTACGGCGGCGTCAACTCGCTCGGCAACGAGGTCGTCGAAGCGGTGCTCGGCTCCAGCCTGAAGAACTACGTCATCAACCTGATGACCATGGACTACGGCAACGCGTCCAGCAGCGTGTGCGTCGTCTCCTCCGGCAGCTGCGAGATGGCGCAGTCGGCGATCCAGGCGGTGAAGAACCTCGAGCACACCTACGGAATCCCGGCGAGCAAGATCGCCGTCACGCCGATGATCGGCATGAACGACGCCACCAGCGAGATCTTCACCACCGCGGACGTGGACACGCTGTCGTCGTACGCGGTCAGCAACGGCCTTGCCGGGGTGCACTACTGGTCACTGGACCGGGACACGCCCTGTTCCGACACGTATGCGTCCCCGACCTGCAACTCGGTCTCCAGCACGACGCCCCTGCAGTACACCGACAAGTTCCTGAGCGACTTCGGGGACTGACGAACAACGCCAGGCGGGCCGCGCACGGATCACCGTGCGCGGCCCGCCCGTTTTTCGTGCGACGCGCGCTCGCCCCTCACGAAGGATCAAGGCTGACGCCGCGTCGGAAGGCGGCCGCGGGGAGCGGCGGCCGGGGTCCGGGGCCGCCCCGAAAATGCGGCCTGCCCGCGCATTCCCCGGTGTTGTCGTTTGGCGGATTTCAGCCGCGTGCTCTGCCGCGGTGTGGGGGAGTCCGGGGGCCGGTCACTTGAAGCCCCGTGCGCGTGCAGGGGCCCGGTCATCCCCTACGAGGTGCGACACCGGTGCGGCCGGCACGTACACCTGACAGTCGAGGACCGGTACGGCATCGGCGGGGTGTCGTACGAGCTGCAGGCGACGGTGTACGACGCCGACAGCAACGTCGTGTGCGACGTCGGCCAGTACGGCGACACGTGCAGTCTCAGACGTGCGGCAGCGATGACGACGGCACGTGCGACGGGATCTGCGACCCGGGCACGTACATCCTCGTCGCCGCCGACACCGACGCGTTCGCACCGGCGACCGGATCGACGTCTCCGCGAGCACGGACGTCCACGGCCGGCTGCTGTGCGCCACGGTCGTACGGCTACCCGGCCCCGACCGCCCTGGCCCTGGTCGACCTGGCCCCGGGCATGTCGGTGGACCAGGTCGTGCTCTCCGCGGCGTGCACCTCGTCCTGCCAGGTCTCGCCGGACGCTCCCACCGTCACCGGGACGGGTTTCCAGGCCGGCGACCAGGTCTGGCTCACGCAGAGCGGCACCGCGCCGGTCGCGGGCACCGTCACCGGTGAGTCGGGCGGCACGTCGCGCGGCGGCTTCACGGTCGACCCCGCCCCCTCGCCGGCGGCGCACCGCCGGATCCCCTTGGCGTGATCCCTCCCCTCCGGGGCCCGGCCGCCCGTTTCTCGCCGATCCGCCCGCGCGGGCCGATGGTGCCGGACCGATCACGCAGCGTTCCGAGAGGAACTTAACGTTGCTTAATGTATCGGCGGTCACTACCTTCGCCGCAATCGCACACGGGAAAGCCCAGGTGAGAGGGGACCCATGCGGATCGACACGGTGATCGACGTCAAGACCAGTCTCGGAGAGAGTCCGATCTGGGACGCCGGACAGGAGCGGCTGTACTTCGTCGACTCCATCGACGGCCGGATCTTCCGCGTCACTGCGGACGGCCGCGAGGTCCGAAGCTGGGACGTGCGCGAGAAGATCGGCTCGATGTGCCTGCGCCGGGACGGCGACGCGGCCATCGTGGCCCTGCAGTCCGGTCTCCACAGCTACCGGTTCGACGACGACGTCCTCGAACTGCTCCACGCGCCGGAAGCCGGCCTGCCGGACAACCGGCTCAACGACGGCAAGACGGACTCGGCCGGGCGGTTCCTGGTCGGCTCCATGGACACCCGGGAAGAGGCCGCCAGCGGCAAGCTCTACCGCCTCGACCCCGATCTCTCCCTGACCGTGCTGGACACCGGAATCGTCTGCTCCAACGGTCCCTGCTTCAGCCCCGACGAGCGCACCTTCTACTTCGCCGACACGTGGTCGGGCGACATCTGGGCCTACGACTACGACCCCTCGGACGGTTCGGTCCGCGACCGCCGCACCTTCGCCACCGTCGACCGGCGCGACGGCGGCGCCTGCGACGGCATGACCGTGGACGCCGAGGGATGCCTGTGGCAGGCCCACGTGTACGGCGGCAAGATCCACCGCTACGCACCGGACGGAACGCTGGACCGCACCATCGAGATGCCGGTGGCGAAGGTGACGAGCGTGATGTTCGGCGGCCCCGACCTCGACATCCTCTACGTCACGTCGATGGCCCGGCCGCCGCTGCCCCGCTTCCCGGAGGACGGCCCGCGGCGAGGCGCTCTCTTCGCGATCGAGGGTCTCGGCGTCCGCGGTCTTCCCACGCACCGATTCGGTGGCTGAACGGCACCGCTGGAAAGGAATCTCATGGCACACACCCGTCTGAACCGCGGTTCGGCGCCACTGCGCCGCATACACCGACACTCCTGGGTAGCGCTCGCGGTGACCTGGGTGATCTGGGTCGTCAACGCCTTCGACCGCGAGGTGATCCTCCGCCTCGGACCCGTGATCACCCATGTCTTCTCCCTCTCCCCGGCGGCGTGGGGGGCGCTGGTCTCCGTCGTGATGTTCTCGCTCGCGCTGCTGGCCGTCCCCGGCTCGCTGTGGAGCGACCGCTACGGCGGAGGGTGGAAGCGCGCCCGGTTCCAGGTCCCGCTGGTCATCGGCTCCAACCTGCTGTCCGCCTTCTCGGGCTTCCGGCTGCTCGCCCACAACCTGGTCGCCTTCATCGCCCTGCGGGTCGGGGTCAACCTCGGCGCCGGCTGGGGCGAACCGGTGGGCGTCAGCAACACCACGGAGTGGTGGCCGCGTGAACGGCGGGGCTTCGCGCTCGGCGCGCACCACACCGGCTACCCGGTGGGCGCGCTGTTCAGCGGTATCGCGGCGAGCTGGGTACTGGCGACGTTCGGCGACGCCAACTGGTCCTACGTCTTCTTCTTCGGGATCATCGTCGCGATCCCGGTCATGCTGTTCTGGGCGAAGTACTCGACGCAGGACCGCATGACGGAGCTCCACCGCCACATCGAGGCCAACGAGATGACCGTCTCGGCCGCCGAGGCCGCTCCGCAGGCCGGGCGGAGCACGGGCGCCGTCCGCCACTGCCTGCGGGACCGGACGATCCTGTTCACCGCGGGGAACACCTGCATGACCCAGATCGTCTACATGGGCATCAGCGTGGTGCTGCCGTTGTACCTGTCCAACATCGAGGGGTTCTCCTTCGCCGCGTCCGCCGGGCTCTCGGTCGTCTTCACCCTGACCGGAATCCTCGGCCAGGTGCTGTGGCCGTCGGTCTCCGACTACCTCGGCCGCCGGCTCACCCTGATGATCTGCGGTGTCTGGATGGCCATCGGGGTGGGTGCCTTCTACCTGGCCTCCGGGGTCACCGCCGTCATCGCGATCCAGCTGTTCTTCGGTCTGGTGGCCAACGCCGTGTGGCCCATCTACTACGCCGCCGCGTCCGACTCCGCGCCGCAGGAGGCCCGTTCGACCGCGAACGGGATCATCACCTCGGCCATGTACGTCGGCGGCGGGCTCTCCCCGATCCTGATGGGCTGGCTGGTCGGCCTCGGCGGTGGCTGGCACGCCTCCAAGGGATACGTGATCTGCTTCCTGTTCATGGCCGGCTGCGCGCTCGTCGGCGTGGTGTGCCAGTCCCTCACCAGGGAGTCGGTCACCACCGCCCTGGAGCCGGCGGAGCTGTCCACGGTCTGACGGCCGGTCCGGGCGCGATCCGTGCCCGGCCGACCCGGCTTTCCGTGCCACCGCCAGGCGGCGACTTAACCTTGCTGAACACCGCTGAATCCACTTACCGTCGAATTCCCGAATCCGCAGATGGGGTGATGTCCGTGGCCGAGACCGGCAAGAAGGTCCAGAAGACGGGTATCCGCGCGCTGCGCGTTTCGGCTGCCGACGTCGCCCGGGCCGTCGGCGTTTCACCGGCCACCGTCTCCTATGTGTTGAACGGGCGGAACGGCGTTTCGCAGGAGATGCGGGAGCGCATCCTCAAGACCGCCCAGGAGTTGGGGCACATCCCCAGCGACCAGGCGAAGAGGCTGCGTGAGCAGCGCACCCGGGTGATCGGACTGGTGCTCACCGACATCGCGAACCCGTTCTACACCGAGATCGCCGCGGGAACCATCGACTCCGCCCGGGCAGCCGGATACGAGGTGTTCTTCGCGCACACCGAGGAGAAGGCGGAAACGCTGGACAACGTGATCGACGCGATGATCGCCCGCAATGTCGACGGCGTGGTGCTCACCGTTCTGCACCCTGACGACGGTGACGTGATCCGTCGTATCCGCCGGGCGCGCATCCCCTTCGTCCAGTTGTCCCGCCGGATCCCGTGCCTGGAAGCCGACTTCGTCGGTATCGACGACGCGGCCGCGGCGGCGGAGCTGATGGATCACGTGCTCGGCCACGGATACCGGGACGTCGCGCTGATCGCCGGTCCGCGCAACTCCACGGCGTCCTCGGCCCGCGCCGACGGTTTCCTCGCCGCGGCCCGCGTCCGGGGGACCGACATCCCGGCCCATCGCGTCATCAGCACCTACCTCAGTGAGGACGGCGGCCGCCGGGCGGTCTCCCGGCTGCTCGACGCCGGTCCGCCGCCGCGGGCGATCGTCTGCGGCAGCGACGCGGTGGCGGTCGGCGCGATGGGCGCCCTCGCGCTCCGCGGCCTGCGGGTCCCGCAGGACGTCGCGGTCACCGGTTTCGACGGGCTGTATCCCGCGGCATCCCCGCTGGCGGCCCTCACGACCGTGAGCCAGCCCCGGCGGGTCATGGCCAGAACCGCGATGGACCTGCTGGTCCGCCGGATCGACGGCGTCGGCGGTGCGCACCAGTCCCTGATCCAACCGTACGAGTTGCGGATCGGCACGACGTGCGGCTGCGCGCTGCGTTCGGAGCCGTCCGTCTGAAACGCGGACGCCGAGCCAAGCGTCCGTACCCTGCCCGGGCCGATGAGAGCCACCGTCAGACGGCGGCTCGGGTCCGCCATCCGAAAATCCGAGTGGAGGCTCCATGCCTGTGCGCGACAAACCGGCGGCGAGCGAACGCATCCTGGTCGTGGGCGCCGGCGCCATCGGCGGCGTCACGGCCGCGCAGTTGACCCGGGCCGGCTACCACGTGGTCGTGCTCGACGCGAACACCGAGCACGTGGCGCGGCTGCGCGAACCCGGCCTGCTCTTCGACCACCTCGGCACCGAGCACCGGGTGGTCCTCGACGCGGTGGACCATCCCGACCGGCTCACCGGGCGTTTCGACCTGGCCCTGCTCACGCTGAAGTCGCTGCACCTGAAGCCCGCCCTGACCCCGCTCGTCGAAAGGGGTTTGGTGGACACCTACGTGTCCCTGGGCAACGGTCTGGTCCAGCAGGTGGTGGAGGAGATCGTCGGCGCCGACCGGCTGCTGGCCGGCATCGTCGAGTGGGGTGCCACCAACGTCGGGCCCGGCCACGTGCGGCAGACGACGAAGGCGCCGTTCGTGGTCGGCGAGGTGGACGGACGGGTCACCGCCCGCGCCACCCGGGTCGCGCGGATCCTCGACGACGCGGCCCCGGGCACCCGGGTCTCGTCCGCGATCCTCGGCCAGATCTGGACCAAACTGCTGCTGAACAGCACCTTCTCCGGACTCGGCGCGGTCGGCGGAGGGCTCTACGGCGACGTGGCCGACGACGACGCCGGCCGGCGGGCCGCGTTCCGGGTGTGGACCGAGGGCTACGACGTGGCACGCGCCCTGGGCGTGGAGCTGGACGAGATATTCGACATCCGACCACACCAACTCGTCGTCCGCGGGCCGCAGGACGTGGCCGCCGCCACCGAGGCGCTGGGCGTGCTGATGGCCCGCGCGGCGCCCACGAAGGCGTCGATGCTGCAGGACCTCGAGCGCGGTGCCCGTACCGAGGTCGACGTCATCAACGGCGGTGTCGTCGCGACCGCGGAACGGCTCGGGCTGTCCGCCCCGCTCAACCGTGAGGTCGTCGCGATCGTGCACGAGTACGAGCGGGGCGCCGGCCGGCCAGAGCCGGCGGCGTACCGCCGCATCGCCGATCCCATCTGATCACCCATCGAGGAGGAAACCGTGGACGAAAGCGTCATCATCACCTGCGCCCTCACCGGCGGCATGACCGTCCCGGCGCAGAGCGGCGCCATCCCGATCACCGTCGACGCCATCGTGGCGGAGGGCATCCGCGCGTGGGAGGCCGGCGCGTCCGTGCTCCACATCCACGTGCGCGAGGAGGAGACCGGGCGGCCGGTCGCGGACCTCGACCTGTTCGAGAAGGTCCTCGGCAGGCTCAGCCGGCACACCGACGCGGTGCTGCAGCCCACCACCGGCGGCGGCCGCGGGATGACCGTCGAGGAACGCGGCTCGGTACTGCGGTTCCGGCCCGAGATGGCCACCCTCAACGCCGGCAGCATCAACTTCGGCCTCTACCCGGTCGCTCGACGCGACCTGCCCTTCGAGGACTGGGAGCGTGACTACCTGGAGGGCACCCGCGACTACATCTTCAAGAACACCTTCGCCGACATCACCTACCTCGCCGGGCTGATGCGGCAGGCCGGTACCCGTCCGGAGATCGAGGTCTACGACGTCGGACAGATCTTCAACCTGCGCCAACTCGTGCGTGACGGCGTGCTGGCGCCGCCGTTCAACCTGCAGTTCGTGCTCGGGGTCCTCGGCGGGAACATGGCCGAGCCCGACCAGCTGCTGCACATGCTGCGCACGGCGCAACGGGTCCTCGGCGAGGACGCGTTCACCTGGTCGGCCGCCGGGGTCGGCTACGCGGGGGAGTTCCAGTTGGCGGCCCTCGCGCTGATGCTCGGCGGAAACGTCCGCGTCGGCCTGGAGGACAACCTGCGGGTGCGGCGGCGCGAGGCGGCGGCCTCCAACGCCGACCTGGTCACCAAGGCGGTGCGGCTCGCCGAGATGTTCGACCGGACGCCGGCCACCCCGGCGCAGGCGCGAGCGGTCCTGGGCCTCAAGGGCACCAGCGACCTGGGCTTTTGATGACGCGCCTGTCGCTGTCCGGTGACAGTCCCCGGGTCCACCCGGACAGTTGGATCGCACCCGACGCCGTCCTGGTGGGGCGCGTGGTGATCGAGGCCGGCGCCAGCGTGTTCTACACGAGCGTGCTCCGCGCCGACGCGGACCGGATCACGATCGGGGCCGGCAGCAACGTGCAGGACGGCTGCGTCGTCCACGCCGACCCGGGCTTTCCCGTGCGGGTGGGACGTGACGTGTCGGTCGGGCACCGCGCGGTGCTGCACGGCTGCACCATCGAGGACGACGTGCTCGTAGGGATGGGCGCGATCGTCCTGAACGGCGCGGTGGTCGGCTCGGGGTCGCTCGTCGCGGCCGGCGCGGTGATCCTGGAGGGCACCGTGGTGCCGCCGAACTCGCTGGTCGCCGGGGTGCCGGGAAAGGTGCGGCGGGAGACGAACGAGGAGGAGCGCGCGGGGATCCGCGGCAACGCGACGGTCTACCGCGACCTGGCACGCCGCCACGCCGAGGCGGAGCCGGCCTCGTGAGCGTGCGGGTGGTGGTGGCCCCGGACAAGTTCAAGGGGTCCCTGACGGCCGCTCAGGCCGCGGCGGCGCTGGGCCGGGGTCTCACCCGGGCCGGGGCCGCGGTGGTGGAGCATCCGATCGCCGACGGCGGCGAGGGAACGGTGGCCGTCGCCCTGGCCCACGGGTTCACCCCGGTGACCGTCCCGGTCCGCGGCCCGCTCGGCCGTCCCCGGACGGCGACCATGGCCATGTCGGCCGACGGGAGCACCGCGTTGGTGGAGGCGGCGGAGGCGGCCGGACTGGGGCTCCTCGGGGACACGCCGTCCCCGCACACCGCATGGCGGGCGAGCACCCACGGAGTGGGCGAGTTGATCGCGGCGGCGCTGGAGCGCGGCGCGTCGCGGATCATCGTCGCGGTCGGCGGCAGCGCCACCACGGACGGCGGGATCGGCGCGCTCGTCGCCCTGGGTGCCCGGGTACTGGACCGAGCCGGCGAGCCGGTCCCGCCCGGTGCCCGCGGCCTCGCCGAGGCACACCGGCTCGACGTGTCCGGCATCGGTCCCGGAGCCGGGCAGGCCGAACTCGTGGTCGCCACCGACGTCGACAACCCGTTGACCGGTCCCGCCGGGGCCGCGGCGGCCTACTCCCGGCAGAAGGGCGCCACCGCGGACATGGTTCCGACGCTGGACGCCGGGCTGCGCCGGTGGGCCGACACGGTCGCCGCCACGACGGGGCGGGATCCGCGCGACGAGCCGGGGATGGGCGCGGCCGGGGGACTGGCCTTCGGTCTCGCCGCGGTGCTGGGCGCCCGGCTGACGTCCGGCGTCGACCTGCTGCTCGACCTGACGCGGTTCGCCGACCGGGTCGCCTCGGCGGACCTGGTCGTGGTCGGCGAGGGGTCGTTGGACGAGCAGAGCCTGCGGGGGAAGGGGCCGCTCGGCGTGGCACGGGCCGCGGCCCGGCACGGCGTTCCCGTCGTGGCGGTGGCGGGGCGGAGTACCGCCGATCCGGATCAGTTGCGTCGCGCCGGCATCACGAAGGTGTACACGCTGGCGGACCGCGAGCCGGATCCCGAACGGAGTATGCGAGAGGCAGGAGAACTGGTGGAACGCATCGGGGAACAGATCGCGCGGGAGTCCACGCGACCTCCCGCGACGCCGCGGCGCGGCATGGACAAGGTGGTCGCCTCGGCGGCGGCCGCGGTCGCCGACGTCCGGTCGGGCGCCCGGCTCGCCGTGGGCGGCTTCGGACTGTGCGGGATACCGTCCGCGCTGATCGAGGCGGTACTGCGGCACGGGGTGTCGGACCTCGAAGTGGTCTCGAACAACTGCGGCGTCGACGACTGGGGCCTGGGCCTGCTGCTGTCGGCCGGCCGGATCCGCCGGATCGTCGCCAGTTACGTCGGCGAGAACAAGGAGTTCGCCCGCGCCTACCTGGCCGGGGAGTTGGAGGTCGAGCTGACGCCGCAGGGCACCCTGGCGGAGCGGATGCGGGCCGGCGGCGCGGGCATTCCGGCCTTCTACACCCCGACGGGCGTCGGCACGCAGATCGCGGACGGCGGGCTGCCGTGGAGCTACGCCCCGGACGGATCGGTGTCGGTGGCGTCGCCGCCGAAGGAGATCCGCCGCTTCGACGGCCGGGAGGCCGTGCTGGAGACCGCCATCGTCGCGGACGTCTCCCTGGTCCGTGCCTGGCGCGGCGACCGGCACGGGAATCTGGTCTTCCGTTCGGCGGCGCGCAACTTCAACCCGGCGGCGGCCATGTGCGGACGCCTGTGCGTCGCCGAGGTCGAGGAACTGGTCGAGCCGGGCGGCCTCGACCCGGACCAGGTGCACCTGCCGGGCGTGTACGTCCACCGTGTGGTGCCCCTCGCCGCGGAGCGGGTCGCGGAGAAGCGGATCGAGAAGCGCATCGTGCGGAAGGCGGGTGCCTGATGGCCTGGACGCGGGAAGAGATGGCCGCGCGGGCCGCAGCGGAGCTGACCGGCGGGATGTACGTGAACCTGGGCATCGGACTGCCCACGCTGGTGCCGAACTTCGTCCCGGACGGCGTCGACCTCGTGCTGCAGAGCGAGAACGGCATACTCGGCGTCGGCCCGTACCCGGCGGAAGAGGACGTGGACGCGGATCTGATCAACGCCGGCAAGGAGACCGTGACGGTGAACGCGGGGGCGTCCTTCTTCGACTCCGCGACCAGCTTCGGGATGATCCGCGGCGGCAAGATCGACGCGGCGATCCTGGGCGCCATGCAGGTGTCCGCGGCGGGTGACCTGGCCAACTGGATGATCCCCGGGAAGATGGTCAAGGGCATGGGCGGCGCGATGGACCTCGTCAGCGGCGCCCGGCGCGTGGTCGTGCTCATGGAACACACCGCTCGGGACGGCTCCTTCAAGCTGGTGGACGACTGCTCCCTGCCGCTCACCGGCAAGCGTGTCGTCCAACGGGTCATCACCGACCTCGGCGTGGTCGACGTCGTCGACACCGCCACGGGACTCCCCGCGGACCCCGGCACCCCGGGCGACCGTGCGCTCAAGCTCGTCGAACTGGCTCCCGAGGTCTCCGAGGAGGAGTTCCGCGCCAAGACGGGCGCGCGACTGGTGTGACGCGCCAGCGACTGCCGTGACGCGACAGGCGGACCCCCGGCCGTGTGCTGCCGGGCGACTCACCGCCCGCGGTGTGATCGCGTCGGGCGGACGCGGCGGCTCACGCGTCAGGAGAAGGTCACCGTCACCGTGGTGAAGCCGAGGGTGTGCAGCATGCCCTCCAGCATGGAGCGGGTGTTGGCCTCGGCGCGTTGCTGAAGACGGCTGCTCCTGGCGGCGTCCTCGATCTTCTGGGTCGCCAGGATCTCCAACTTCTGCTGGGAGCCGGGGTCGTCGGAGAAGAAGGACCCGATGCGGTCGAGCAGGCCGCGCTCCTGGGCGAAGACGTAGGAGCGCTTGGGGTCCAGGCTGGCCTGCGCCAGCCTGGCGTGCGGCAGGTGGAGGGTGGCCGCGGTCCGGTCGCGGGAGACGACCACCGACTTCGCCCCGAGTCCGCCGAAGTCCACGTACGCCTCCACCGATCCGGCCCCCACGTACAGCGTCCGGTTGCCGAGCAGCGAGGAGGGCAGGAACTTCGCCTCCTTGTCGAGGTCCACCACGACCTGGAAGTTGCCCTCGGCGCCCTCGTAGCGGCTGAGGTTGTCTATGGACTGGAGCAGCACCGGGCCGGAGCGGTCGGTCGTCGTCTCGCCGAACGGGCTCGGCAGCCCCGGCAGCCAGTCGAAGCGGCCGGCGGCCAGGAAGAGGGCGGCGATCACGGCGAGGGTGACCGGCAGGGCGACGTACCACGGTACCCGCCGGCCACGTCCCTCCGACCGCGCCGTCCTTGCGTTACCGGTGTTCCTCGGCATGGCCACGCTCCCTTCCTGCCCCGCTGGGCGGCGGTTCGCCAAACCAGTACCCAATCGCCCGCCCTCGCATCGGTCGCGTCGCCAACTCGTCACCGCCGCACGCCGGGACGCGGCCCCCACGGTGACATGTCGCCGCATTACCCCCGCAACAATCACACTCCAAGCTGTTTGTTGATCGAAAGCCGGCAGGTCCGGAGCGTGGATTTGCCAAGCGGAGGGTAGACCCGGGTGGCATTAGTCATGCACCTGACTACAGTGTGCGGCAATAACGCGTTTGGAGTGCTGTTGTGAGAGCGGGGAAGGTGATCGGGCGCATGCGAGCTATCCGACGAACGAAGGCCGGCGCGGTCGGGTTGGTCCTGGCCATGGCGGCGGTGGGGTGCTCGGGTGGCAGCCACGGTTCGATCGCCGACGGCCAGAGCGCCGCCGGGTCCAAGGGCCCGGTGCAGAAGGGCGGGACGGTCACCGTCGCCGAGGTCGGCGCGTCGCCCGACTTCATCTTCCCCCTGGTCCCGGCGACGAACCAGAACGGCTACAACACCAACCTGACCGAGAACCTGTGGCCGTACCTGGTGTACGCCGGAGACGGCGCCAAGTCGGTGGTGAACAAGGAGAAGAGCCTGTTCTCCTCCCTCGACTACTCCAACGGCGACCGGCGGATCACCATCCGCCTCAAGGACTGGAACTGGTCGGACGGCAAGCCCGTCACCAGCCGCGACTTCACCTTCGTCTACAACCTGCTCAAGGCCGACGCCAGCAACTGGTCCGCCCACCTGCAGGGGCTCTTCCCCGACGACGTCTCCAAGGTCTCCACCCCGGACGCCCACACGGTGGTGCTGGACCTCACCAGGGCGTACAACCCGAACTTCTACACCGACGACGTCCTCAGCACCATCCCGCTGCTGCCCCAGCACGCCTGGGACAAGACCTCCGTCAACGGCGCGGTCGGCGACCACGACACGACCACCGCGGGCGCCAAGGCGGTGTACTCCTTCCTGCAGGGGCAGGGCGCCAAGATGACCGCCTTCACCACCAACCCGCTGTGGAAGGTGGTCGACGGGCCCTGGCAGTTGGACGAGTTCCGGACCAACGGCTACTACAGCTACGTACCGAACAAGAAGTACTCCGGCACCACGAAGCCGGTGATCGACAAGCTGATCGAGTCGCCGTTCACCACGGACACCCCCGAGATCAACGCGCTGCGCTCGGGCAGCTCCCTCGACGTGGCCGCGCTGCCGCTCAACGACGTCAAGCAGGCGGAGGCGCTCAAGTCGAGCGGGTACTCGATCGCCAGCGTGCCCATCCCCGGCGTGGCCGAGATGATCCCGAACCTGTACAACTCCGCCGGCGGAGCGCTGCTGCGCCAGCTGTACGTCCGCCAGGCCATGCAGTACCTGATCGACCGTCCGCAGATCGTCTCCAAGATCTACAACGGCTACGCGGACCCGGGCGACGGGCCGGTGCCGGTCAAGGCCCAGGGCTCCTGGGCCTCGCCGCTGGAGAAGGCGGGCGGGCCGTACCCGTACTCGCCGGCCAAGGCCGAGGCGCTGCTGAAGGCCCACGGCTGGAAGGTGGCCCCCGGCGCCGCGTCGACCTGCCAGAGCCCCGGCACCGGCCCCTCGCAGTGCGGCGCCGGGATCAAGGCCGGCCAGCCGCTGACCTTCCAACTGCTGTACTCCTCCGGCAAGAGCACCACGGACGAGCAGAACGCCGCGATCAAGTCCTCGGAGGCCGCGGCCGGCATCACCCTCGACATCAAGGCGGAGCCGTTCAACACCCTGATCAGCCAGATCGGGACGTGCACCGCGAAGTCCCACCCGTCCTCGACGTGCGGCTGGCAGCTGGCGGAGTTCGGCTACGAGCCCTACTCGCTCTACCCCAGCGGTGACGGGTTCTTCGACACCGGCGGCTCCGGAAACTCCGGCGGCTACTCCGACCCGAAGATGGACCAGCTGATCAAGGCCACCGAGTACGGCTCCTCGACCAAGTCGTTCTTCGCCTACGAGGACTACGCCGCGCGTCAACTGCCGTGGCTGTGGCTGCCGCTGCGCAGCGACCTCCTGGTGTACCGGACCAAGTTGCAGGGCGTCGTCCCGCTCAACCCGTTCAACGGGGGACTCAACTTCGAGGACTGGTACTACACCAAATGACGAGCCTGCTGTGACCAACTATCTTCTCCGCAGGACCGGCCAGGCGCTCGTGGTGGTCTTCGGCGTCATGGTCGTGACGTTCCTGCTGATCCACCTCGAGCCGGGCAGCGCCGCCAGGGCCACCCTCGGGACGAGGGCCAACGCGGAGCGGATCGCGGTCTTCAACGCTGCCAACGGCCTCAACAGGCCGTTGGCGGCGCAGTTCGTGACGTTCGTGAAGCAGGCGGCCGAAGGGAACTTCGGCATCTCGTACTCGCTGCACCAGCCGGTCTCCACGCTGATCGCGCAGCGGGTGCCGCGCGATGCCGTGCTGCTCGGGCTGTCCACGCTGACCGCGCTGCTGATCGCCCTGCCGATGGGGATCTACCAGGCGGTCCGGCGGGACGGGGTCGCGGACCACGCCTTCACGATCGTCTCCTTCGTGCTGTACTCGATGCCGGACTTCTTCTTCGCCCTGCTGCTGATCGCGCTGTTCTCCGTACAGTTCCACCTGCTGCCCTCCCAGGCGCCGCAGGCCGAGTCCGTCCCCGGGATCCTGGGCGATCCGCGGGGCCTGGTCCTGCCGGTGGTCACGCTGAGCCTGGTGAGCGTGGCCGGCTTCAGCCGGTACATGCGCTCGTCGACGATCACCACCCTGGCCCAGCACTTCGTCCTGGTGACCCGGGCCAAGGGGCTGCCCGAACGGCTGGTGCTCTTCCGGCACGTGCTGCGCAACTCCGTGCTGCCGGTCATCACCGTCCTCGGGCTGTCGGCCCCGGCCATCGTCACCGGCGCGGTGATCGCCGAATCGGTCTTCAACTACCCGGGGATGGGCCTGCTGTTCTTCCAGGCCGCCACGAGCAAGGACTACCCGATCCTGCTCGGCTCGACCCTGGTGGTCGGGGTGGCCACCGTCATCGGAAGCCTCGTCGCCGACATCACCTACAGCCTCCTCGACCCCCGGATTCGCTATGACAACGCATGACGCCGAGTGGGCCGCGCCCCGGCCGCCGGAGCGGCCGGACCCGCTGGACCACTCCGCACCCGTCGCCGGTCCGCCGCGGGCCGGCGAGCCCGGCACCCGGCGCGGCTCCGGGCGGCTGCTGGCGGCGGCGTTCCTGCGCAACCCGCGGGCGCTGGTCGGGATCGGCATGGTCGTGGTCATCGCCGCGTTCTGCTTCATCGGGCCGCTGCTGCACCGGACCGACCAGATCACCGTCCGGCTGAACCTTGAGGAACTGTCTCCCGGCGGCAGGTACCCGCTCGGCACCGACGCCTCCGGGTACGACGTGCTGGGGCGGCTGATGACCGGCGGGCAGGCGTCGCTGGAACTCGGCTTCGCGGTGGCCCTCGCCACGACCGTCATCGGCACCCTCTACGGCGCCGTGGCCGGCTACGTCGGGGGCGTCGTCGACGCGATCATGATGCGGGTCATCGACACGCTCCTCGCCATCCCCAGCCTGGTCCTGCTGCTGATCATGGTCAGCATGTTCACGCCCAGCCTCTGGATGATCATCCTGCTCCTCTCCCTGATCTCCTGGCTCACCTCGGCGCGGCTGGTCAGGGGCGAGGTACTGACGCTGCGGACCCGCGAGTTCGTCCAGGCGGCGCGGATGATGGGCGGGACCGGCCGCCGGGTGGTGCTGCGCCATCTGGTGCCGAACGCGGCCGGCGTCATCATCGTCAGCGCCACCTTCACCATCGCCGACTCGATCCTCACCCTGTCGACACTCAGCTTCCTCGGGCTCGGACTGCCGCCCCCGCACGCGGACTGGGGCACCATGCTCTCCGACGGCCTCAACTACCTCTACGACGGCTACTGGTGGCTGGTCTACCCGCCCGCGGCGATCCTCATCATCACCGTCGTCGCCTTCAACCTGCTCGGCGACGCCATCCACGACGCACTGGGCGTCCGCGCGCGCCAGTGACCACCGCCCCCGCCCGCCGCCCGGCACCGTTGCCGGGCGGCGGGCGGGGTGCGCCGGTGCGAGGGGGAGCGCGCCGAGCGTGGTGCGATGCCTCCGCACTCGGTCATGGAATCCTTGTAAAACGGACAAGTCGGCTGTTTGACTGACAACAGGGAGCCGCCGGCTGTTCAGCGTGTGACTCCCCGAGTCAGGGGAGGGGACCATGACTTCCGCCGAATCCTTCGTGAACCGTCCGGTCGAGGAGCTCTTCGCGCGGTATCCGGGCTACGCGTTCGCCGGTGACGGGGTGCACACGGCGACCGGCAACTACACGCGCACCGAGGACGACCTCGCCATGGCGAGCGGTCTGATCGCGTGGCGCCGGACGTACAACTCGCTGAGCCGTGAGACCGGCATCCTGGGCCGGGGGTGGGCCTGTTCGCTCGGCGTCCGGCTGGACCCCGGGCCGGCCGGCCGGGTCGCGCTGCACGACCAGGGCGGACGGGTGCTGACCTTCACCGCGCGGGCCGGCGGAGGGTATCTCAGGCCGCAGGACACCGACGCCGACCTCCTGCGGGAGAGCGACGGCTCCTTCGTGCTGCGCCACCGGTCCGGCGAGACGTGGCGGTTCGACGCCTCGGGGCGCGCGGTGAGCCGCTCGGCCGACGGGGAGCGGGTGGACTTCGCGTACAACGCCGAAGGACTGCTGGAGACGGCGGCGCACTCGGCCGGCCTCCGGCTCTCGCTGGCCTACGACGGCGGCCTGTTGCAGCGGGTCACCGCCGACGACGGGCGCGCGGTGGCCTACCGGTACGCCGAGGACCCCACCCGATCGCTGCTCGCCGCGGTCATCCGGCCGGACGGCTCGCGCGTCGGGTACGCGGCCACCGATCGCGGGCAGTTGGCGAGCACCACCGACGCCGACGGCATCGCGACGGTGGCCAACACCTATGACGAGCGCGGCCGGGTGTGCCACCAGGATCTGGCCGGAGCGGGCGGCACCGACGTGGACTACGCGCCGCCCGGCCAGGAACCCGGCACCACGCAGGTCACCGCCACGCCGGCCGGCACCCTCACCGTGTTCGGATACGACGCCTCCGGCCGGACGGTCCGGGTGACGGATCCGCTGGGCGGCACCAGCACCCTGCGGTACGACGGGAACGGCCGGTTCGTCGGCGGCAGCACCCCCGGCGGCACCGAGATCGAGCAGGTCTGGGACGAGCGGGGCGACCTGGTCGCCACCGTCTGGGGCGGCGCCGCGACGACGTACGCGTACGACTCGGCGCACCGCCCGACCCGCGTCACCGACGCGACCGGCGCCACGACCCGGTTCACCTACGAAGGCGACGGGCACACCCCGGCCACGATCACCGACCCGTCGGGCGCGGTCACCCGCGACACCGTCCGCGACGGGCTGCTCGTCAGCCGCCGGGACCCGGACGGCGGGACCTGGCACTACCGCTACGACGACCGGCGCAACCTCGCCTCCACCACCGACCCCACCGGCGCGACCAGCCGCTACGCCTACGACGCCGCGGGCCGGCGCACCGCCACGACCAGCCCCACGGGCGAGCGGAGCACCTGCGCCTACGACGCGGCGGGCAGGCCGTCGAGCGTCACCGGGCCGGCGGGGGACACGGTGCGGTACACCTACACCGCCGCCGGCCGGCCGCTGGAGACCGTCGACCCGCTCGGCTCGGCCACCACCCGCGCGTACGACGCGCAGGGGCGGCTCACGGCGACCACCGACCCGCTCGGCGCCCGGACCGCCTACTCCTACGACGACGCCGGGCACCTCTCCGGGATCACCGACCCGGCGGGCGCCCGTACCGCGGTCACCCACGACGAACTCGGCCGGATCGCCACGGTCACCGACCCGCTCGGCGCGGTCACCCGCTACGGCTACGACACCGACGGCAACCTCGCCACGGAGCAGGGGCCGGGCGGCACCACCACGACCCGCTTCGACCAGCGCGGCAATCCGGTGGAGGTGACCGATCCGACGGGCGCCACGACCGGCTACGCGTACGACGGCGTCGGCAGGCTCACCGCGCTGACCGATCCGCTGGGCGGGGTGTGGAGCACGGCCTACGACGCCGCGGAGCGCACCGTGACCCGCACCGGTCCCGACGGGGCGTCGAGCACGCGGGTGCTGGACCCGAGCGGCCGCACCACCGCCTTCACGGACCCGTTGGGCCGGCGCACCTCCTACCGCCACGACGCCGCCGGGCGGCTGGCCGAGATCACCGATCCGGAGGGCGGCCGCACCTCGTTCACCTACGACGCCGACGGCCGCCGGCTGTCCACGACGACTCCCGCGGGGCTCGTCGAGCGCTTCGAGTACGACGCCGGGCGGCTGGTCGCCACGGTCGACGCCCGCGGCTGGATCACCCGTTACCGCTACGACGGGCGCGGGCTGCGCACCGAGGTGGTCACGCCCGGCGGTGCCCGGACCCGGTACACCCACGACCGGGTGGGCCGCCTGCTGACCGTCACCGATCCGCGCGGCGGCGTCACCCGGTACGAGTTCGACGCGATGGGCCGGTTCGTCCGGGTGGTCGACGCGAAGGGCGCCGCCACCACCTGGACCCACGACGCCGTCGGGCGGCGCACCTCGGCGACCGACCCGCTGGGCCGCACCACCCGCTACGAGTACGACCCCGCGGGCGACCTCACCGCGATCGTCGACCCGGCGGGCCGCGCCGTCCGCCGCGAGTACGACGCCCGCGGCGAGGTGGTGCGCGTCGTCGGCGACGACGGCAGCGAGGTGCGCTACTCCTACGACGCCGCCGGACGCCGCGTCGGCATGAGCGACGCGAGCGGCACCACCCGCTACACCTACGACGCCGCCGGGCGGCTGCTCACCGTCACCTACCCGGACGGCGGCGTGCTCGGCGCGGGCTACGACGCGGCCGGACAGCGGACGGTCCTGCACCACCCGGACGGCGCGCGGGTCCGCTACCGCTACGACCTGGCCGGCCGCCTCGTCGCCGTCCACGACTCGCAGGCGGGCGAGGCCGTCTACGCCGTGGACCCCGACGGGCGGCTGCTCACCGAGCAGTTGCCGGGCGGCATGGCCCGCCGGTACCACTACGACGGCGGGTTGCTGGCGCGCTTCCTGGAACTGCGCTCCGGCGGCGAGAGCGCACGCACCGAGTTCGTCCGGGACCCGGACGGGCGCATCGCGGTGCGGACCGGCCACGTCGCGGGCGCCGCGGCCGAGTACCGCTACCGCTACGACCCGGCCGGGCAGTTGGCCGCGGTGACCGGAGTGCGGCCGGGCGAGGCGGCCCGGGAGGTCCGCGTCTCCTACGACGTCGTCGGCAACCGCACGAGCCTCACCACCACCGCCGGCGCGCACACCGGGCAGACCCGCTATCTGTACGACGCCGCCGACCAGTTGATCGCCGTGGAGCACGGCGACCGGCGCATCGGCTACCGGTACGACCCCGCCGGGCGGCTGACCGAGGAGTACGACGGCGACGTCCGCCACACCGTGGACCACGACGGCCTCGGCCTGCCCGTCCGGTCGACCCGGACCCGGGCCTGGGCGCGCGAGTCGGCCCGTGCGACCTACAACGGCGACGGACTCCTGACCGCACTGGTGCTGGCCTGCGGCGACGACGACGCCCCCGGCACGACGATCCGCTACCGCTGGAGCGTCGGCGACGTCCTCCCGCAGATCCTCGACCAACGGGTGCGCACCGAGGTGCCGCAGGCCGACGACACCGCTCCCGCCGGCCGGGACCTGGCGACCGCGCGGTTCACCTACGGATACGGCCGGGCCTTCGCGACCGCCGGGTACGGCTCGGTGAACTTCTCCCGGGACGCCTTCGGATCGACGCTGCGCACCGAGGAGACCCTGCCGTGGACCCAGGCGCGGGCCTATGACGCCTTCGGCCTGCCGGAGCCGGGCGCCGAGCCGGACCGGGCACCGGCGACGGCACCCGCCGTGCCGCGGTTCGGCTACCGCGGCGAGCTGGCGCTCGGCCCGTCCCTCCACCTGCGGGCCCGGACGTACGACAGCGCGCTCGGCAGGTTCACCACCCGCGACCCGTTGTCGGCGGCCGGGCTGAGCAGCCAGGCGAACAACCCGTACACCTACGCGATGAACGACCCCCTCGACCGCGTCGATCCGCACGGCACCTGGTCGGTCGCCGACGGTCCGATCGGCGCGCTGGCGGCGATCCTGGCGCCGGCCTTCGCGGCGACCGGCTGCGCGGGGTGCGGCAACCCCGGCAACGGCATCGACTCGCACCAGAAGTGCTTCCAGGGCAAGGCGTGCCTGTGGGTGCGCGGCTCCCTCTCGCAGAGCGCGCTGGACGCCGACCCGGACACGCTCAAGTCGATGTACCTGTCCCGGCGCGGCGAGGCGGCGGCGCAGGCCATGACCATCCACGAACTGAACTGGCGGCGCGAGAGCGTGTGGGACTCGATCTGGGACAAGCTGTGGGCGGCCACCACGATCAGCGACAAGGTCGACTGGGAGGTGGGCACCCGGGGCACCGTCCCCGGCGGGTTCCGCATCGACATCAGCACCGAGGACAGCGCCACCCTCACCAGCATCTTCGAGGTGAAGCGCTGGCGCGGTCCGGCCACCAGCGCCCGGGTCACCGCACAGCTGAACGGATACGTGACCATCGGGCGGGGGATGGGCATCGACTTCCGGCCCAGCGGGGAGCTGAACGACTGGGCCGACGGCTTCGACGTCACCACGGGCGTCTGGTCCTTCCTGCGCACACCGTGGACCAACGACACCGTCTACGTCTGGGGCCTGGGCGAGCCGGCCGGCCACATCTACTTCGCCAAGAACGACAAGGCCCGCGACGACGTGCGCTCCAAGGCGCAGGCCCAGCACGGCATCTCCGGCATCCCGTACGCCCTTCCGGTCCCGGTCCCGGTCCCCGTCGAGCCGGTCCCGATTCCCGTCGCCTGACGACTACGCTCGGTACCGGATCGGGGGACCTGGCCGACGGAGCGTGAATGACGGTACGTGCGCTGCGCGGCATGAAGCGGATGCTGCGCGAGGACCCCACGGTCGTCGTGCTGGTGCGTACCGGGGAGCGGGAGCGCGCGCTGCCGGCGCTGCGGGCGGCCGGGGCGGACCTCGCCGCCCTGGGCGCGGAGCCGGGTGCCGCACCGGGGCGGCCCGGCGGCGACGGCACTCCCAGGTTCGTCCACGGTCCGCTGCCGATCCCCGGCGGCCTGCTGCTGATGGTGGACTTCGGCGAGGCCATGCCGTTGTCCGAGCGGGAGCGGCTGCCCGGCATCGTCGTGCGGCACCTGGAAGCGGCGGGGGTCCGGGAGGCGTCGGTCGGCCCCGCTCCTTCCATCGGCAGGCGGTACGAGCGCCTCAACCGGTTCGTGCCCATCGCCCGGGCCTGGCTGCGCGGCGCGGCCCCGGCCGGCTCGCCGCCGGTCGCCCGCCGGCCGTCACCCGCCCTGGCCGAGATCGCGTCGGGCTGGCTGCGCGCCCAGTGCCCGGACCGCCACGACCTCTTGGGCCTGGTGATCGACGCCGAGGTGCCGCTGACCTGGGAAGGACACCGGGCCGTCGTCGACGGCGTGCTCGGCTCCGGCGGCGACATGTCGCTGCTGTGCACGGACTTCGAATCGGAGGCGTTCGTCGTCACCTTCGGCCAGTTCTTCCGGTACGGAATGACGCTCGGGGCAAGCGGGAACCCCTGGTCCGGCATCGGTCCGGCGGACCGGATGCGCGCCCAGCGCGAGGTGGTGCGCGAGCACCGGACGGCGCTCGAGTGGGCCGGGGTGAGCGTCCATCAGGAGGACCGGTTCCCGCTGATTCCGCAGCCCTACGACCTGGACGCCGAGCAGCCGAGCCCCCTGTGGTACCAACTGCTCTCGCCCGCGCAGTGCGACCGTCTCGGCGGCCCGCCGCCGGGCGGCGTCCGGCTGCCCGACGGCCGGGTGGAACTGACCGTCGGCGAGCCGGAGCAGTGGTTCCCCGACCACCCCGACCTCGCCCGCACCCGCGACCTGGCACGCACGCTGCTGCGGCCCCGGTGAGCCGGTGCGCCGGTACGTTGGTACCCGGCCGGCGGCTGCCGGATCCCGACGGGGAGGACCCGACGCGCGTGCCGATCGCCATGACGAAGGACGGGGTCCGGATCGCCTACCAGGTGGCAGGTGACGGCGCTCCGCTTCTGCTGCTCGCCGGGCAGGCGAACAACCACCGCTGGTGGGACGGGATCCGCGAGGACTTCCACCAGGCCCGCACCACGATCACCTTCGACTACCGGGGCACCGGCGACAGCGACAAGCCCGACCGGCCGTACGGCACCGGGGATCTCGCCGAGGACGCGATCGCGGTGCTGGACGATCTGGACCTGCGGCACGCCGACGTCTACGGCACGTCCATGGGCGGCCGGGTGGCCCAGCTGATCGCCGCCCGCCACCCGCACCGGGTCCGCGCCCTGGTGCTCGGCTGCACCTCGCCCGGAGGCCGGCACGCGGTCGAACGGTCCGACGACGTGCGCCGGTCGCTGACCGGCGGGGGACCGGCCGCCATCCGGCAAGCGTTGCTGGAGCTGATGTACACCCCCGAATGGCTGGCGACCCACCCGGGCCCGTACCACACCGTCGGCGACCCGGGTATGCCCGACCACGCCCGCCGCCACCACCGGCTCGCGAGCGAACGGCACGACGCCTGGGACCTGTTGCCGGCCATCGCCGCGCCCACCCTGGTCGTGCACGGCACCGACGACATCTTCAACCCGGCCGCCAACGCCCCGCTCCTGGCCGGCCGCATCCCCCGCGCCCGCCTCCACCTGATCCCCGGCGCCCGGCACGCCTACTTCGAGGAGTTCCGCGCACCGGCGGGCGAGGCGGTCCTGGACTTCCTCGCCGACGCCTGACCGGCGCCCGGACCGCGCTCCCGCGGCCGGCCGTCGCAAGCCGCACGCCCGGCGGGCCCGAATGCCCGATCACGCAAGCTATCTGACGGAGTGACAACTACATGTCCGCCCCGAAGCGCGGTGGCTGACGATATGATGCGCCCGTGCATCTTTCACCATGTCCGAGCTGGTGGCGCTCCTCATAGGAGCGGCCGCCTCTCGCGCATGACAGGGCCGTTCGGATGGACGGCCCTTTCACGTCCCCCTGGACCCGGGCTCGTGCCATCCTGACGGCGAGACCGACCGACCAGGAGATCTTGTGAACACCACCCCCCAGACCGTGGACCCCGACGCCGCATCAGGTCCCACCGACTCGCTCGGGATGTCTGCCGCGCAGGCCCGCAACGCGGTGCTGGAAGAGCTGATCGTCACCGACCCCGGGCAGTTCCGCGTGCTGACCGGCGACCGCCCGACCGGACGGCTGCACCTGGGCCACTACTTCGGCACGCTGCACAACCGGGTCCGTCTGCAGAACCTCGGGATCGAGACGTTCCTGATCATCCCGGACTACCAGGTCCTGACCGACCGTGACGTGGCGGACAACCTGACCGGCCACGTCGAGGACCTGGTGCTTGACTACCTCGCCATCGGGGTGGACCCGGAGCGCAGCACGATCTTCACGCACAGCGCCATCCCCGCCCTCAACCAGCTGATGCTGCCCTTCCTCAGCCTCGTCTCCGTCGCCGAGCTCAACCGCAACCCCACGGTCAAGGACGAGATCGCCCACTCGCGGCAGTCCGCCGTCAGCGGCCTGATGTTCACCTACCCCGTCCACCAGGCCGCCGACATCCTGTTCTGCAAGGCCAACCTGGTCCCGGTCGGCCAGGACCAGCTCCCGCACCTGGAACTGACCCGGACCATCGCGCGCCGCTTCAACGACCGCTACGGCAACGGCACCGCGGTCTTCCCGCAGCCCGACGCCCTGCTGTCCAGCGCACCGCTCCTGCTCGGCACGGACGGCACCAAGATGAGCAAGAGCCGGGGCAACGCCATCGCGCTGGCCGCCGACGCCGACGAGACCGCCCGCCTGCTCAAGGGGGCCAAGACCGACTCCGAGCGCCACATCACCTACGACCCGGCCACCCGCCCCGAGGTCTCCTCCCTGCTCCTGCTGGCCGCCCTCTGCCAGAACCGCACCCCCGAGCAGGTGGCCGCCGACATCGGCTCCGCGGGAGCCGCCGCGCTGAAGAAGACCGTGACCGAGTCGGTCAACGAGTACCTGACGCCGATCAGAGCCCGCCGGACCGAGTACGCGCAGGACCGCGCCTTCCTCCGCCAGACGCTGCGCGAAGGCAACGAGCGGGCCCGCGCGGTGGCCGACACCACCCTCGCCGAGGTGCGCGCCGCCATGAACAGCCACTACTGACGATCCCCGGCCCCGGTGAGACACCGCCGTCCCCATGCGGCGTCATCGACGTCACGACGCCGCGACGCATCGGTGTCTCACCGCCCGACTCCCGCCGCCCGACGGCTCCTCCATCCTGAACGGAGCCGGAGGGCCAGCCGCCCGCGACCGCCGCGTGGCAGACCGCCGCGCCGGACCGGCCGGCCCGCCTCTCCGGGGCGGTCTTCTTGCCGTCCGCCGTGGCCACTAGTGTTGTCCCCCGACCGATCCGTACGTCGGTCTCGATTCCTCGATCTCACCACTCACGTTTCTGCCGGCGCTGGAGCCGACGCGGACGCGGATTTCGATTCCGCCCCTTCCGCGCCACCATGGACGACTCCTGGCGGCGGGAGGCGGTGCCCGCGACGGGCGTCGTTCTCCCGGACCGTCCCACCGCGCAGCGGAAGGTTCGCCGTGACACCGCGGCACTGGCTCCGTCGTACCGCACCGGTTCTCCGCCGTACCGCACGGGGGTTTCGACATTCCGTACCGGCTCGGACGGGGACCGCCTCCTACCGTTCGGCCCTGCGGACCCCCGGCGCGGCGGCCTTCTTCCTGGCCGCGGCTCCCGCCCGGCTCGGGGTGGCGATGGCCGGCCTCGGCATCGTCTGGCTGGTCCGCGCCGAGACCGGGTCCTTCGGGGTGGCCGGCCTGGTCACCGGCTCGTTCGCCGTGGCGGAGACCCTGGTGAGCCCGCAGACGGCCCGTCTCATGGACCGCTTCGGGCAGCCGCGGGTCCTCGTCCCGCTCCTGTGCGCCCACGCCGCAGCGGTCGCCGCCCTGGTCGCGCTGGCCCTGACCGGTGCGTCCGCGGTGCCGCTGACGGCGGCCGGCCTCGCCGCCGGGGCGACCGTTCCGCAGATCGGTGCGCTCTCCGCGGCCCGCTGGTCGGCGCTGCTGCACGGCAGGGCCGAACTCACCGCGGCCTTCGCACTCGAGACGACCAGCAACGACGTCGCCTTCCTCCTCGGCCCCGCCCTCGCGGTGCTGACGGCGACCCGATTGCACCCGGCCGCGGGGACGGTGCTGGCGGGGGCGCTCGTCGTCGGCGCCGGACTGGTCTTCGCCGCGCAGGGCCGAACGGCCCCGGCGCCTGCCGTGACGCCCGCCGCGGATCGTGGGGCCGCCCGGCGCCCGGGGACGCTGTGGACCCGGAACTTCGGCACCCTTCTGGCGGTCAATCTGGCCCTGGGCGTCTTCTTCGGCTCGACGCAGGTCTCGGTGAGCGCCTTCGCCGACGTTCACCACGCCGCCTCGGCCGCAGGGTTCCTGTACGGGCTGATGAGCGTGGCGAGCCTGCTGGCCGGGTTGGCCTACGGGCGGTACGGCCGGCGCACTCCGCCCGCGGCCCGACTGCCCCTGATCCTGACCTTCCTGGCCTGCGCGTCGCTGCTGCCGCTCCTGGTCGACGCACCCTGGCAACTCGGCCTCGCCCTCCTGCTCCCCGGCGCGGGCGTCGCTCCGTGCGTCATCGTCTCCTCGACGCTCATCGAGTCGGTCACGGACCGGTCGGTCCTCACCCGGGCCTTCACCTGGACGAACTCCGCGAGCGCGGCGGGCATCGCCGTCTCCGCCGCCGCGGTCGGCCGGCTCGTCGACGGTGCGGGCGGCACCCGAGCCGGCTTCACCGTCCCGCTCCTCGCCCTGACCGCGGCGGCGGCCCTGACCTGGTCCGGCCGCCACGCCCTCACCACCGGTGCCACGGCAGCCAGGCAGCCGCCGTCGGAAGCCGATCCGCCCTGCACCACCCCTGACCGGCCGTCACTCGGCACCTGACGGGGGCACCGGGCCGGCCTTCCTCGGCCACGCCGCCGCATCGAGGTCAGGCATCCAGCGCGACCGGGACCTTCTCCAGGGTCCGCTGCGTGCTGGTGTTGGTGTAGAGGGGATCCTCGGCGAGCGTGATGCGCGGCAGGCGCTCGTGGAGCGTCTCCAGCAGGACGTCCATCTCCAGCATGGCCAGGGGAGCGGCGACGCAGCGGTGGATTCCGAGGGAGAAACTCAGGTGCGCGCTCGCGTTGCGGCGGCGTGGGTCGAAGACATCAGGCCGGTCGAACTGGACCGGATCCCGGTTCGCCGCGCCGGGCATCAGATGTACGGAGGTGCCTTCCGGGATGGCGATCGACTCGGTGTCGATATCCGCGCTCGCCGCCAGCCGAGAGGCGTTGATCCAGATCGGCGTCTCGTAGCGCAGGCATTCGTGGATGTAGTTCTTCCGCTCCTCGGGGTGACCGAGCAGGTGGGTGTGTTGCGGATTCCGCGCGGCGATGATCACCGCGTGGTCGAGCGCGGCGATGGTCGACTCGTACCCGGCCAACCACAGCATCCACAGCAGACTTCGGCACTCGTCGGCGGTGACGCCGTAGCGTTCGTACGTGTCGGGGTCGTGAAGTACCGCCAGCGCGCTGTCCGGCGCAATCGTCCCACGAGCGGCCAGGTCCGCTGTGTACGCTTCCGTCGCGGCCGTGGCGTCGTCGGCCGCGCGGAGGGCGTCGGGGGTGGAGCGAGGCTGAAGCCCCTCGAAAAGGACTCCGACGTGCCGGTAGACCGCGACGCGGTCCTCTTCGGGAATGCCGATGAGCGCACCGATCGTGTGAGCGGCGAGAGGGACCGTCAAATCGGTGTGCGCATCGACGGTCTCGCCTTCACGCAGCCGCTCGGTCAGCGCAGCGACGCGCCGGCCGCATTCCTGGACGCAGTCGCGGCGGACCGACGCGAGGGCGGTTTCGGTGAACAGGTTGGCGACGGCCCTGCGCAGACGCGTGTGCTCCGGGCGGTTCTTGTTGACCAGGGAGTCCATGGCCGCCCGAACGGCCCGTGACGTCGCGTACCGAGGGGAGGCCGCGGCCATCCGTTCCGCATCCATGCCGCGCAGGGCCGGATTCCTCATCAGGGCGGCGTCGCGGTACGAGCTGATGAGAGCCGTGTTCCCGGTCGGGTTGAGATATACCGGGTGGTGCTCGCGCAGCCATTCGTACAGAGGGTAGGGGTTGCTGCGAACACCGGGGAGGGTCATGAGCTCCAGGACGTCGACAGACTCGTTGAACTCCATGCGGGGCGGCTCCAGGTCAGGTGCAGGGGTATGGACACGGGGCCCTGAAAGGAACTGGGAGTACTCCACACGGCAGAGGAGACGGGGTGCATCGCAGCGATTTCCTCGGACAGCACCGCGAGCGCCTCCTGGATTTCGGCGCGCCCCAGAGCATTGCCCAGGCAGAAGTGGTGCCCTCCGCCGAAGGAGAAGTGCGCCTGCGGGTTGCCGCGTGTGAGGTCGACGTGGTCCGGGTCCGGGAAGACGTCCGGGTCACGGTTCATGGATGCGATGGCCAAGGTGACCAGGGTCCCCTTGTGCACGGTGAACCCTCCCAGGTCGACGTCCTCGGTGGCGACTCTCCGCAGGAGACTGGCGACCGGGGTCAGACGTGTGATCTCCTCCGCGACCGCCGGAATCATGCTGGAATCGTCACGCAGCAACTTCCAGTATTCCGGGTGGCGCGACAGGAATTCGACGATGCTCGCGAGTTGTATGCGGGTGGTGTCGATTCCCGCGATGATCAGGGCGGAGAGCAGTTCGGTGAGCACCCCCGCTTCCCAGACGTCGTCCGTGGTCTCCTGGGCGAGGAGTTCACTGATCAGGTCCCGGCCCGGGGTCGCACGGCGGTCCTCGACCAGCGCCGCGATGTAGCCGTCGACGGCGTCGTGGGCGGCGAGGGCTTCCGACACCGCGGCGGGGTCGAGGAAGCCGCGCGTCCATGAACTGGCGGCGCGGGAGAGGAAGTCGGCGTCCCCGGTCGGCGCTCCGAGGACGGTGCAGATGACGGGGACGGTGTAGGGGGCCGTCAGCTGCGCCACCGCGTCGCAGCTTCCGTCGGCGGAGACGGAACGGACCAGGTCGGTCATGATGCGCCGCATCAGGGGCCGCTGATGGCCGACGAAGCCCGGACGGAACGCGGGGCCGGCCAGACGACGCAGGTGAGCGTGCGTGGGTCCGTCGAGCTGGTTGAGCGAGCGCCGCCGGCGAGCGAGGAAGCGGGCATCGATGGATGCCGTGTTCTCCAGGCCGGCGAGGAAGCCCTGCCGGAAATGACGACTTGCCAGAACGGCCTTGCCGTCCGAGTGCCGCAGCAGGAGGACCGAGTCGCCCTGGCGAGCGGCGCGCAACCCGGCGGGCAGCGAGGCCAGCCGTTGCCACAGCGGCTCGTCGCCTCCCGGCTCGAAGAGGTCATCGACCCGGGGCAGGCCGGCGTAGGGGGAAGCGGTCATGGGGCGAGGTCCGGGTTGCGGGCCACGGTGGCGTCGTGGAGGGGTTGGTAGCTGTTGTATCCCAGCAGGTGGGAGCCGAGTTGCCGCCCCGTGTTGCGGGCGACGTCATCCGGGATCGGCACGGGCCGACCGGCGGCCTCGGCGAGCAGTTGGACATGGCAGCAGGTGTCCAGCAGCGTGAACCACCAGGCGGCCGCGTCCAGCGTCTCGCCGACCGTCAGCAGCCCGTGGTTCTTGAGGATGACGGCCTTGCCCGTGCCGATCGTCTTGGCGATGCGACGGCCGTCCTCACGGTCGAGCACGAGGCCGGTGTAGTCGTCGAAGACCTCGTGGTCGTCGAAGAACGGACAGTGGTCCTGGGTCAGCGGATCCAGCTTCTTGGCGAAGGCCGAGAAGGCGCGGCCGTAGATCGTGTGCAGGTGCACCGTGGCCTGGACGTCGGGCCGTGCCCGGTGCACCTCCGCGTGAATGTTGAAGGCGGCCACGTTGACGACGCGGTCGCCTTCCACGGTGCGGCTGGTCTCGCCGTCCACGCGTACCAGGTCCTCCGGGGTGATCGTGGAGAACGGCTGGGCCAGCGGGTTGCACCAGAAGGACTCCGGGTGCTCGGGATCGCGCACCGTGATCAGGCCGGCGAGTCCGTCGAGGTCGAACCCGAGACGCGCGAAATGACGAAAGGTCACGGCTTGGCGGTGCTTCAGGTAAGCACGGTGCTCTGTGAAACCGTCGAAGACCGGCGGAGTGCGGAACGTGTTGTCCGGAACGCGGGGAATGGTGCTCACCATGCACCTCGCAGCGCTTGGTCCCGGCCGGCCTCGCCGTGGAAGAGGCAGTTCCACTCCGCCAGGACCTGGGTCATTCCGCCGCTGTAGGAACGCTCGGCCTTGACGTAGTCGCCGGCGCGGCCGAAGGACCATCCGATGACATTGCATTCGTCCTCGTCGTGGTTCGGCGCCGCGTCGATGAAGACGCGGATCCGCTCCGGGACGTTCGGAAGATCGCTCTTGGGCACACGCAGGGAGTAGAAGCACGCGCGATGTATCACCCCGTCGTCCAGGGAGACGGTGACGGCGACGCAGTAGTCCTCCGGTACGTACCGGATCACTTCGTCGACGAGGTCCGTGCCCGGTGGCTTCCCACCGGTGAGAGCGTGGATCCTGCCGAACTGGGACCGTGAGAGCGGCCCATGGGTACGGAAGTAGAAGTTCGCGGTGTGATGGCGCCAGTCGACGGCTGCGAAACGGATGTAGGACAGGCCGATTCGCGCGAAGTCGTCCAGACGCTCCGTCACGGGATCCGGGACCTTCGGGGCGGCGAGGATCTCGGCGGCCGGCTTCAAACCGCCGAAATAGATCCACGTTTTCGCCAGGCCCCGGCCCGAGTCGAAGTCACCGGACTGGACCGGAGATCCACCGTAGAGTTCGGACCAGGAGGTGACGACGGGAATCGTGGGGTTGTCGGTCTTCAGCAGCCCCGCGTCGACGGCCCGGCCGACGATGTCCGGTTTCAGGCGGGAGAAGAACCGGTAGGACAGCTGGTCGCCGTCGCGGGAGGTCGTCTTCCACAGAGCCGCCCCGGCCTGGAAATCCTCGGCGAACGTCTTCAGAACGGTGTCGGTGATGTGGTGCGCGGTGGGAGCGCCGATCGCGGCAGCCGTCGTACGAATATCGGTGCGGAAAGCTTCGAGATCGATCATGAAGGGTCCTCTGCTTTGGGAGACCGTCTGATGCAGAACTCGTTCAGCCAGCTGGTGCGCGGTAATCGCCCTTGTCGAAGGCGCACTGTCCTTGCGCGGCCAACCGTTCGTACGCGTGGACGTCGATGCTGCCGGCGAAACCTGCGGCAGAAAGCCGCCGCGCCGGGTGTTCCTTGGATCCGCCGGCCCCGTATTCACCCGGAGCCGGGTTCAGGCAGCGGCGCGGTCGGAGATCGGGACGCCGTTCGGTCCGGCGTGGAAAGACCCCGGTAGCCGGATGTGCGTTCAGCACCTCCAGGCTCGTTCGTGGAGCCATGAACGTCCCACGCTCGGCTGCTCCACCGCCAGTGTTTGGGTCCTCGTTCGCCGCGGGATTTTTTCATGCGCGGACATGTGAGAAGTTCACATGTCCGCGGCCGCCGTCCCAACCGGAAGGAATGCTTCGGGAGCAGCGCAGGCGATTCCGTGAGAATTTCATGCGGGCAGGATGGCGCCGGCACTGGCCGCGCGCCCACGGATTATCAGAATTTCAACTACTCGGCACGGTAGCGTAGTTGAATGGTGTCCTAATCGGCGGTGCTGATGGCGACCGGGGCGGTGTGGCCGAGAAGGGCCGGGTGGTCACCCGGATGCCGCTCGTATCGCCGGCGGGTGAAGACGAACGATTGGCCGGCCTGACGCAATCGGCGCCGAGCCCGAGCCCGTGACCAGCACTATCGGCGAAGGACGGAGTGCCGAGCCCGTCCCGTCGGCTGAGAGCACGGCAGCCCGGGCGGCCCCGGAAGGGTGCGACGGGTTTCGGCCTCGATCGGTTCCCGGACCGGCCGAATCAACCGCGAAAAACGCCGGTCGGCCCCCTGAAACATGAATCCATCATGTTTCAGGGGGCCGGCGGCGATAGCCATCGTCAATGCCGAAGAGCCCAAACGGGTCAAGCGGACGATGCCCTGCGCTGTCGACTTGAGGCAGAGTCGAGAACGCCTCGAATTCCTTGATGCAGCATTGTTGCTTGACCAGGCCCTCCTCCTTGGCCATCATGTGACGCGTCGGCTGCTGCGGTAACCGGTCGAATGGGTGAACAAAGCCATGAGGTTCCCCTCCGGGAGTGGGAGCCCTTGGCGATTTTTATTGCTGTGATCCATGGAACGCAGAGGAGTCTGCCTGTCCGTTGGAAATAGGGGAATGGCGAGGGAATCGGAGGGGGAGCCACTGGTGGCAGGCATGAAGAATGCTCGGCGGGTGACTGCTGCGGAGCATCGCGATCCGACTGGAATGGCAGACGGTGCGGCACTGTTGGACGGTCTTCCGGAGATCGTCCGCTTTGAACTCGAACCTGCCAGGCGTTTTGTCGATAACGCGGTGCAGGAGTGCCGGAAGTGTCTGGACAGTCGGGATGCCGACGGAGTTCCCAGCCATCTGCCGCGGGCGTCCGGTCTCCTGTTCGGGCAGTCGGACGGTACTGAGATAACCATCCGCGACATCGAGTTCGTGCCCAACGTTCGCGACAGCGACGAGAGCGTCATAGCCGAATTCGAAGGGACGATCGCCCCGCGGTTCGGCGAGGTGTACAGGAACCCGGGACGAGGATTCTGGTCCGACGAGGACGGTGTGCTGCAGGCCGTCAAGCGGCAGTCCGCGAAGGGGCTGGACCTCATGGGGTCCATCCATTCGCATCCGAACTGGCATGAGATCGGCCCGCCGCACGAACGGTACCAGCAGCTGAGCGAGAATCCGACGCGGATGGATGAGTACCTCTTCCGTCAGTCGTCCTGGCCGGTGAACGTGATCTGGTACATACGGGCGATCGACGGCCGCATGGCGCATCGGGTGGCTGGTTGGAGACCCGGGGCGGAGCAGTGCGACAGGCTCGGGATCGAGATTCCGCCGGCGATCTGCGAAGAATTCGACGTGGAGTCGCTGCCCTAGCGACAGATGCCGTGCCGACAAGGCGAAATCAAAGGGTCTACCCGAGGAGAACAAGACATGCCCGATGTCTCGCAGAGTGTCAGCAAGAGCCTTCCGGCGCCCGTGGTGACCATCAAGCTTCCGGCGGCCTTCCATGCGTTGACCGGCGGGCAGAAGCAGGCGGCTGTCGAGGGCGGCAACATCCGAGAAGTGCTTGTCGGTCTGGACCAGGCGTTTCCTGGTGTCCTTGAGCGGCTTATGGACCACGAAGGGTCCGTGAAGCGCTACGTCAATGTCTATCGAAACGACAGCGACATCAGGAGCCTCGATGGCCTTGAGACGAAGGTCGAGAACGATGACGTCCTCTGGATAGTACCGGCGGTAGCAGGTGGCAACGGAATGGTGCGATCCTAGGAGTCACGATGTCGGACATCATACCCTCGGAATTCTTTATCGATCCCGGGCCTTCTCCGCACGCGGCGACCGCGGAACTCAGGTCCAAGTGTCCGGTTCACCGGATCAACGTTCCCCCCGGCGCTCAGGCGTACGCGGTTCTCGGGAACAAGGTCGTCGAGGAGGCGTTCGGCGACTCGCGGCTGTCCAAGCAGGTCGAGAACCTGCCCGCCCAGTACCGGGACAAGGCGGTGGCCACCAGCCTCCTCGTGGTCGGCAACCTGGGGTTCGCCGACCCGCCCAAGCACACCCGGCTGAAGAAGCCGATCAGCCGGGCGTTCCTGCCCGGCACGGTCGCCCGGCTCCGCCCGCGCATCCAGGACATCGTCGACGATCTCATCGACGCCTTCCCGGAGTCCGGTGAGATCGACCTGCTGAGCGCCTTCGCCCTGCCGCTGCCGCTCATCGCCATCTGCGAGTACCTGGGGATACCGGTCGAGGACAGGCCGCTGTTCCAGGAGTGGAGTTACGTCCTCAGCCAGGACCCGTTGCAGCACTCGGAGTCGGAGTTGAAGGCGGCGAGCCAGGAGTTCGCGGACTACTTCACCAAGCTGGTGGCCGAGCGCCGCACGGATCTCAGGAACGACCTGCTGAGCGAGATCATCAGGGCCAGGGACGCAGGCGTCTTCAGCGAGCAGGAGTTGCTCTCGACGATCCTGCTGCTGATCATCGCCGGGCACAAGACGGTCGCCAACATGGTCGCGAACGGGACCGCGCTGTTGCTCCGCCACCCCGAGCAGTTGGAGACGCTCCGCACCAACCCCGAGCTGATCCCCTCGGCGATCGAGGAGATCCTGCGGTACGAGGGATCGGCCGCCTGGGCCTCACTGCGGGTCGCGGCGCAGGACATGCGGCTCGGTGGAGTGGACATCCCCAGCGGGAGCTTCGTGCACCTGTCGCTGTCCAGCGCGGGCCACGATCCCGAGGTGTACGACGACCCGGAACGCTTCGACATCACCCGGTCGCCCAACCGGCACCTGTCCTTCGGCCACGGCGCGCACTTCTGCATCGGCGCTCCGCTGGCCCGGCTCCAGGGCGAGATCGCTTTCGGCACGCTGCTGCGCCGGCTGCCGGGGTTCGAGCTCGCGGTGCCCGAGGAGGAGGTCACCTGGCTCGCCGACAGCTCGCTCAGCCGGGGCCTCGAGGCCCTCCCGATACGGCTGCGGGGGCGGTTGCCCCGATGACGGGTCGGTGGACGTACGTGGCGCGGGACGTGAGTTCCGGGCCGGAACCTGTGAGGAGCGAGCAAGGATGACTGGGGAGACGGGCGGACCGAGCGTCGCGGTGGTGGGCGCCGGCGCGGTGGGCGGCTACCTCGGCGGCCGGCTCGCCGCCGCCGGGCACGATGTGCGGTTCCTGGCCCGCGGCGAGAACCTCGTCGCGCTGAGGCGGAAGGGGTTGCGCGTCACCAGCGGATCGGGTGACTGGTCCGTGCCGGAACCGCGGGCGTCGGACGACCCCGAGGAGATCGGCGAGGTCGATTTCGTGCTGCTCTGCGTCAAGACCTCGCAGCTGCCGGCGGCGATCGACGCCTTGGGCCCGATGGTCGGTGAGAACACCGCCGTGGTCACCGTGCAGAACGGGGTGGAGGCTCCGGAGCAGGTCGCAGCCGGGATCGGCCGGGACCGGGTGCTCCCCGGCCTCGTCAGGGTGGTCGCCACGATGGCCGGTCCGGGCGAGGTGAACCACCTGGGCGGCCCGGCCGCACTGGGCTTCGCGGAGTGGGACGGCGGCGTCTCCGGCCGGGTGACACGGCTGCGCGAGGTGCTGCGTGACGCCTCGGTGGCACCGATGGAACCGCGCGACATCTGGGCCGCCCTGTGGGCGAAGTTCCTGCTGGTGGTACCGATCGGCAGCCTGGGAGCCGCCACCGACGGGGCGGCCATCGGCGAGCTCCGGTCGCGCCCCGGCACCCGGAAGCTGCTGATCGCCGGCATGCGGGAGATCTACGAGACCGGCGTCGCCCTCGGGATCGCGCTGCCGGCGGACGCGGTGGACACCGCGACCGGGCTCATGGACGGGCAGCAGGCCGACGTCACGTCCTCGCTGCAGCGCGACATCCTGGCGGGCCGGCCGTCGGAGCTCGAAGCCTGGACCGGGGCCGCGGTCCGTCTCGCCGAACGGGCCGGCCGGAGCGCGCCGGTGCACGAGATGCTCTACGAGCTGCTCGCCACGCGCGTATCGCGGACGGCGGGAAACGATTGAAACCGCACAGTCCTCCCGAAGCGGCGGACCTCCCACTCGCGGCGGCACTTCGCGGGGCCGGCGGCGGCGCTCCCCGCACGTCGGCTGACGGGATCGGATCCGGTGGCGCGGCCGCCCGCTGGACGTCCCGTCACCACGCCCGCACGAGGAGTCGCCGCCGATGAACGTGAGCTTCGCAGGACGCAGCACCCTGCGGGATGTGACGGCCTACCGGGGCGTGGAGCCGTCGAACGCCGAGGGGAGTCCGCCCGTCGCCTTCGACCTGTCCAGCAACGAGTTGATCCTCCCTCCGCTGCCGGCCGTGCTCGCCGCCGTCGACGAGGGCGTGTCGCGACTCGCCCGCTACCCCGACCCGACAGCGCGGGCCCTGACCCGGGAGGTCGCCGGCCATCTGCGCGTCTGCGCGGACGAGGTGGCGGTCGGCCCCGGGAGCGCGGGCGTGCTCCAGCAGATCCTTCTCGCCCTGTGCGGCGAGGGTGACGAGGTCGTCTACGCGTGGCCGGGATTCGACGCGTACCCGCTGCTGGTCGCCGTTTCCGGCGCCACCGGCGTCCAGGTGCCGCTGACCGCGACCGGGGAGCACGACCTGGACGCGATCAGCGCCCGGGTGGGCCCGCGGACCAGGGTGGTGATCCTGTGCTCCCCGCACAATCCGACCGGAACGGTGATCGACCACGGCCGGCTGCTCGGTTTCCTGCGGTCGCTGCCGGAGCACGTGGTCACCGTCCTGGACGAGGCATACGTGGAGTTCGACCGGGGCGGCGACCCTCCGGGCGTGCCGGAGGTGATGCGCGAGCACGGCGACACCGTGGTGCTCCGGACCTTCTCCAAGGCATACGGGCTGGCCGGCCTGCGGGTCGGCTACGCGGCCGGGCCGCGGCAGGTCATGGACACCGTCCGCAAGACGGCGCTGCCCTTCGGCGTGACGCACCTCGCCGAACAGGCCGCGATCCTGTCCCTGCGCAACCCGGCCGAACTGCGCGAGCGCCTGGCCGCGGTGGCCGCGGCACGGGAGGAACTGACCGCGGGCCTGCGGGAACTGGGGCTTCCCGTCCTGCCCTCCCGGGCCAACTTCGTCTGGCTCCCGCTCGCTTCGGCCGCCGGGGCCCTCGCCCGGGCGGCGGCCGCGGCGGGGGTCAAGGTACGGGCCTGTCCTGGGCACGGTGTGCGGATCTCGGTGGGCGAGGCCGAGGCGCACCGGACGCTGCTGGCGGCGCTCGCCCGGACGGACCGCGGGAACTGGTGCTGAGGTGCGCGAATCGAGAAGCCGTGAACTCGCCCGAACCCGCCGCGGTGTCACCGAGCCGCCCCCGCGGCAGCCACCGCCGACGACAGACGACCCGCAGCACGTGAGATCAACTTCCGCTACCGACAGACATCCCAGGGTGGGCATCCTATGAAAATCCTGATGATCGCCATGCCGTGGCAAGGGCTCGACACGCCGTCCAGCGCACTGGGAATACTGGGGCCGTGTGTCCGTAAGAACGCCACCGATTGGGCCATCGACGAGCTGTACGTCAACCTCCGCTGGGCCGAACACCTGATGCGCGAGAGCGACGGCTCGATCACGTCGGAGGACTACGAGAACGTCGCGGGCCAGGTGTTCCACGGCGTGGGCGACTGGGTGTTCACCCCGGCGCTGTACGACCTCGACAGCTACCGGGCCGAGGAGTTCGCCGAGTTCCTCGAGCAGCGGGACATCGATCCGCTGGTCCCGGTCGAGATGCAGAAGCACGCCCGGGGATTCATCCGGGATCTCGCGGCCGAGATCGCCCTCGATCCGCCGGACGTGGTCGGGTTCACCAGCACCTTCATGCAGAACGTGCCGTCGCTCGCGCTGGCCAAGGAGCTGAAGAGGCTCGCACCGGGCATCCTGACGGTGCTCGGCGGCTCCAACTGCGACGGACCGCAGGGCCCCGCCCTGCACCGGAACTTCGAGCAGATCGATTTCGCGGTGAGCGGTGAGGGCGAGCGTGCGCTGCCCGCGCTGCTCAACCGCATCGCCGAAGGCGGCAGCTTCGCCGACATCCCGGGGCTCAGCTGGCGGGACGAGGGGCGGTCGGTGGCGAACCCGCCCGCCAAGGGGGCGCTGCCGTTCGCCGCGGTGCCCGCGCCCGACTACGACAGCTACTTCCAGGCGCTCGAACGCTCCCTCTTCCAGGACGAGGTCCGTCCGAAGGTGGTGCTGGAGACCTCCCGCGGCTGCTGGTGGGGAGAGGTCCACCAGTGCACATTCTGCGGCCTGAACGGATCGAACATCAATTTCCGGAGCAAGGCTCCCAACCGCATCGCCGACGAGGTCAGGGATCTCGCCGAGCGCTACCAGGTCCTCGACCTGATCATGGTGGACAACATCCTCGACATGAAGTACCTCAGTACTGCCATGCCGGCGATGGCCGCTCTCGACTGCGATCTGCGGATCCACTACGAGATCAAGTCCAACATGACGCGCGAGCAGCTGAGCAGCCTCAAAGAGGCGAACGTGCTCTACGTCCAGCCCGGTATCGAGAGCCTGAGCAGCCACGTGCTGCGCCTCATGGACAAGGGCGTCAGCGGCGCGCACAACGTGCGGATGCTGCGTGACGGTGAGGATCTCGGTCTCAACGTGACGTGGAACATCCTCTACGGCTTTCCCGGCGAGACCGAGGAGGACTACCGCAAGCTGCTCAAGAAGTTCTCCACCCTCGAGCACCTGCAGCCGCCGACCGGCGCGTGGCGCATCGCGCTGGAGCGGTTCAGCCCCTACTTCGAGGATTCCTCCCAGGGGTTCATGTTCCGCCGTCCGGCCGAGATCTACGACTTCATCTACAAGGTGCCGCGCGACGAGCTGTACGACCTCGTCTACCTCTTCGACACCAGCACCCAGGGCATCTCCGGACCCCTGGAGGGCGAGCTGAAGCAGGGTGTCGAGGAGTGGGCCAGGGCGTACCCGTCGAGCAGCCTCTCGTACTGGACCGACGAACGCGGCCGGGTCGTCATCGACGATCGCCGCGCCAGTTGGCCGCAGGAGGTGATCGAGTTGGACGACGTCCAGAGCAACGTGTACCTCGGCATGTTCCAGGGGGCCGCACGCGAGGGCATACGCCGGCGGCTGGCCGAGAGCGGATACACCGTCGGGGACGCGCAGGTCGAGGAGTTGCTCCGGTACTTCGTCGATCGCGGGCTGGCCTTCGAGGACGAGGAGCGCTACGTGAGCGTGGCCCTGGAAGTCGACCCGTACCGCCGCAAGCTGGTCAATGGCAAGGAGGTCGTTGCATCGTGACGAGCGCGTTGATGGACATCGGTGAACTCAGGGAACGCGCCTCGGACGAGGCACGCGTACCGGCCGGCGGCCGGCCCGGGAACGCGACGCTGACCCTCGGAGCCGGCGGGGCCGAACTCCCCGCCCCCACCGAACTGGCGGCGCTGCTGCCCCGGGTGCCCGTCGCCGGGGTGCGGCTGGCCGAGCCCGCCGACTTCTCGACGCTCCCCGATCACACGATCGTGCGGATCATCGCGCTGATCCGCGAATGCTCCGCGATCGGTGCCCGGGTCGCCTGGTCGCTGGTCCTGGGCGCGGAACAGCTCGACCTGATCCGGCGGCTGGATCATCTGCCCGCCCCCGTCAGCGTCACGGTGCCGGGGAAAGATGCCTCATCCGTCGGAGAGTGGCGGTCCGCCGGCAGTTTCGGCCTCCTCTACTTCCGCAAGGGTCCGAAGTTCCTGTCCGTCGTCGATCAGCGGCCCGAATCCGGCGGTTGGACCGTTGTGGACGATCCCGCCATGATCGAGGTCTTCCGCCAGGCTCTGGAGGGCTGCGCGTGGGCCGAGGTGACCCGCAGCCCGCAACACGCCGCCGCCGCGCGTGACCTGGTGGACAAGGGCCTGATCCTGCGGGTCGGGGACCACTGCGTGACCCTTCCGGTGCACATGCGCTCCTGGCCCCTGGGCGCGGCCCTGCTGGGCGGAACCCTGGCCTCGGCCGGAAAGAAGAAATCCGACGTGACGCAGTGACCGGACGCCGAGGGGCCGGGACCGTTCGCGGTCCCGGCCCCTCGGCGTTTCGCGCCCCGTCGCCTTCGATCAACAGCCCGGGACGTTCTTCTGACGGCTCGTGGGGAGGCTGAGCAGCTTCGTGCGCATCGGCCAGAACAGGCGGACCTGGCTGGTCGTTCCGTCGGGGTGGATCGACAGCAGCGGCACCGGCTTGTCCACCGGGTTTCCGTCGGCGTCGAAGGCGATCCAGCCGCTCGACCCGGCCACCATGTTCTGGCAGGTGAACTGGTGGAGCACCGCGACCTGGGACTCGGGGTCGCTGAAGACCAGGTCCAGGTCCTGCCGGGCCACGGTGATGGCGGCCACGGCCGCGTCGTAGGTGAGCATCGCGTCGGCGTTGGACAGGTCACCGGGCGGGAAGTGCAGGGTGGCGGTGTGGTCGTCACTGATGGGGGCGGCCTTGGTGCAGGGGTCCTGCCGACCGGTGAAGTCGGACCAGAAGTGGTCGTAGTTGACCTTCGTCGCGGGCGGCTGCGCCCCCGGTCCCGACCCGCCGCAGCCGGTGCCCCATTCGTCCGGGCTGGCCGTGGCGGCGTAGACCACCGTCATGCCGTTGTCCTTCAGCGCCTGCCGGACGTACTTGTTGTCGATCGCCGAGGAGGCGTCGTCCCCGGAGATCACGGTGAGCGGGCCGCCGCAGGCGCTGCCCTGGATCCAGCTGTTGACGAAGGTGCCCAGGTCCGAACCCCGGCCGGCGAAGAAGACGGCCGACGGCGGGTTCTGGCAGAGGTTGTCGTGCATCAGTTTGAACTGCTGGCTCAGGTACTCGTCGCGCCGCACTCCCTGGGGCAGCGAGTCGGGCGCCGTGTAGTTGTAGACCCGGGCGCCGCTCAGTTCCTTCTTGGCGGCCGCGACGAGGGTCTCGGTGTAGTCGTCCGACGTGGCGTTGTCCGCGACGATCGCCACCGAACCGGCGGCCCGGGACCGCTGGTCCAGGTACTGCTTGGCGGCGATGGCCGCGTCGGTGTTGGTGGAGGTCACCCGGAAGAAGTCGGTGATCCGCCTGCCGGTGTCCGGGTCGATGTTCATCGTGTCCCCGGTCACCGTGGTGCCGATGACGGGTAGGTGGGCCTTGTCGGAGAGCGCCGCCGCGGCCCGTCGGCTGGCCGTGGTGCTCTGGCCGAGGCCGATGACGCCGGAGATGTGCTCGCTCTTGACGCGCTCGGTGATCTGCCGCACGGCCTGCGGCCAGGAACCGTACTGGCTGCCCATGTTGGCCAGCAGGAGCCGGATGCGCAGCGCGCCGCCGAGGTCGTCGGTGTGGTCGGCCCGCCAGAGCGCGGTGACGGCTCCCTCCACCGCGTGGGTCAGGTGGTCGTCGCTCTCGGTGTCCACCGCGGCGACCGGCGAGAAGTCGAGCAGCAGCACGAGCGAGACGTACGGGCCGCTCCCGGTGTTCTCGGCGCGGACCTGGTTCTGCAGCGCACGCAGGTCGGCGGGCTCGGAGTCGCTGAACGGCCGCCCGTCCAGGTCCAGGCCGACGCAGGAGTACGGCTTGCCGGTGACGGTCATCCCCGTCCCGCAGTCCAGCGCCGGCGCGGTGACGACCCGGACGATCCCGTATCCGAGGAAGGCCAGACCGGCGGCGAGCGCGCAACACAGCACGGTGGACCAGAACTTGTGCTTCAGGATCCAGATCCTGACACCTTCTGCGAGGTTCATCGGCTCTCCTCAGTCAGCGAACGAACCGGTCCCGGGCGTTCTTCAGCGGATCGACGTTCAGCAGGGTCGCGTTGGCGATCAGGCTGCGGAACGCGTCCGCGATCTGCTCGTCCCAGCGGGGCGTGGCCAGCACCAGCGGGTCGTTGTAGAGCCACAGCAGGGCCACCAGCTTGGCGACGCAGGTCTGTACCGGGGTCGGCAGCGCCACCGACTCCTCCCAGCGCAGCACCAGCCCGTCCAGCGCGGCGTCCTGGCGCATCAGCATCGGCAGCCGGCACGGTGCCGCCGCGGCCTGGGCGAGCAGCCGTATCCACCGGTCGTAGCGGACCACGTTGAACTGCCCGGTGAGGCGGAGCACGACCGGCACGAAGTCGTCGAGCGCGAGGTCGTAGTAGAGCGAACGGCCGTCGGGCGGCGCGTGGTCGGCGGGCGGCGGCACCAGGTCGTTCCGCAGCCGACGGAAGAGGTGGTCCCAGGCGGCGACCTCGCCGCCGCCGGCCGGGTCGGGCACGGTCTTGAGGGCCAGGGCCGCCAGCAGACTCCGGCTCAGCCAGGGGTGCAGGGCCGCCGGCAGCTCGCCGTGCTCGTCGACCAGGGTCCGCAGGCGCGGCGGCGCGCCGTGCAGCGTGCTGACCCACAGATTGTCCTGGAACCAGCCGAGCACCGGGTTCACGCCGTCCAGGCTGGGCGGCAGGCTCTCGTCGCGGCCGCGCTCCGGATCGGCCAGGTACGCGGCGGCGGCCACCGCGGCGGGCACCTCCCGCCAGGGGCGCTCGGGGTCGGGGATCGGGGCGGACGACGGCAGCCGACCGTCGAGGGCCAGCCACCACAGCGGCCGGCGGGCGGAGTCGGCGCCATCGGGCCCCGGCCGCCGGGGGAGCGCAGTCGTCATCAGGGTGCCGGGAGAGGGCCAGTGCGCCGCGCTGCCCGGCGGGACGGCGGCCTCGATCCCGCCGATCGACTCGATGGTGCCGGGGTTGCCTCCGGACAACTGGTAGGCGAGGGTGCCGAACTCGCGCAGTCCGAGCCGTTCCCCGCGCAGCTGGATCATGGCCTGCGCCTGCTTGGCCGCCACATGGGGAACCCGGACCGGGTACCAGGCGGCGGTCGGTGACGACTGGGCCAGGTCGGCCAGCGACTGCTCGCGCCACCGCTCGGGGACCGCGTCGGTGAACGACGGCATGCGGGCGCGCTTGCCGTGCTCCAGCTCCTCCGCGTCGGGGACGTGCCACGGCTCGTACCAGTAACTCGCCCACGGGGTGTGCCACGTGCCGTAGCCGGCCACCACCAGCAGCGGGTCCACGACCGGCTGGGCGGCCGAGACGAGCCGCGCCCGGACCTCCGCCAGCTCGGTGAGGAAGGCGTGGCCGGCCCCGGAGTCGGCGTTGTCGGCGAGCAGCACCCAGGCGTGCTCGTGCGGCGGGCGTACCCCGTCGGGCCGGCGGGGCAGGACGCACTTGCAGCGGTGCGCGATCGGCGGCCGCTGGTTGGCGTGGTCGGCCATGTCGGCCAGCAGCGCCTCGATCAGGTGCCGGACGCCCTGGTCCTGCCGGTAGAGGTTCAGCTCGATCAGCGCGTCGACCAGCTCGTCGGCCCCGCCGAGCGCCGGGTTGTGCTTGTACCACTGCGCGGCGCGGTGCAGCACGCGGCCGGTCAGCCCGCGCAGCAGGAAGCCGATCCCCTGCTTGGCGAGAGCGGCGGCGTTGTCGGCGAGCGCCGCGGCACCGATCCGGCTGGCGGCCAGCTGGCTCACGTTGTCGACGACGCTCTGCAGCTGCGCCTCGCCCTGCTGGGCCAGCCGGCCGCCGGGCGTCTGCCGGACGTACTCGTGGATCAGTTCGCCGATGGTGTTCCTGGCCTCGTCCGGGTGCCGGGGCAGGTTCTCGGCGGTGAGGGCGAGCAGGGCCAGACCGACGCGGTGGAAGACCGGCCGGCTGCGCTGGTAGGGCCAGTGACGGGACATCAGCAGGGCGGTGGTGGCGGTGGCCTGCAGCGTCGCTTCGAAGAGATCCTGCGGGAGTTGGGCGAAGTCGAGCCGGCTGTGCACGATCTCGCTGCCGCAGCCGCCGGCCAGCGCGTCCAGCAGCGTGGTCTTGCCCGATCCGTGCGCCCCGACGAGGGCCACCACCGGCTGCGGGTGCGCGCCGTTCGGGCGCCGCTCACGCGGCAGCATGTGGTTGAGAAATAATTGCCCAGCAGAATCGGCGGATTGCAAGCCTGCTCGCCTTTCCCCCCTGGCGAGCGGGGCCCGCCCGCGTTTTCGGCGTCGTGGGTGAAAGAGCCTAGCGCTGCTCGCGACGCGCCGGCCCGAGCCAACGCCCCCCGAAAATAACGATATTATTATGCTATGCGCACGGGCGCGTATCGGCCAGGCTTACCGTCTTCCGATGCCGAGCCGGGTGATCCGCCGGGAATCCGCACCCCGCCGAGCACGGCCCGGATTACCGCGCCGGCGAGGACGGCGTCGAAGCGGGCGGAGAATTCCCGCTTTCCGGATCCGCCGTCGCACCGGCGGACCGAAACCGTGACCGGCCCGGGGTGCGCGGGCGATGCGGGCCCTATCCGCGCTGCCGGTTGAGCAGGAAGCCGGAGACGGACCAGCCGAGGCCGAGTACGGCCGCGCCGACGATGGACACCGTGCCGACCGCGCCCGAGCCGAGGGTGGCGAGCAGGCCGATGGTGGCGGCGTAGACGAGGGACAGGACGATCATGACGGAGTTGATCTGCTTGCGGTTCATGGCCGAATGATCCCGGCGGGCGCGGGCCGGTGACATCGGCGTGCCGGCTGGTCTCCGGGTCAACCGGTCGGTTGATGCCGGCGGCCGGATCGGGGCGCGGCCGGTGGAATAATCACGCCGGTGGACGTCATGACGATGGACTCGGAGCATGTGTGGGACCGCACTGCCTGGGGCTGGCACCTGGCGTTCGGGGTGTTCGCGGCCGTCACCGCCGTGCTGGTCGTGACCGGGCAGGGCGTGGCGGACGGCCGCCGGGCCGTCGTCCTGGCGCTGCTGGCCGTGCTGTGCGCCTGGTACGCGGGCACCGGGGCCAGGGTGCTGCACGCGCGGCCCCGCGGGCGGCTGGGCGGCTGGTACCTCGCGGTGGCCGTACCGCTCACCGTCGCCATGTTCGTGCTGGCGCTCCCGACCTCGGTGATGCTCTTCGCGCTCTACCCGCACATCTGGAGCCTGCTCCCCACCCGGCAGGCGGTGTGGACCACCGCGGCGACCACGGTGTCGGTGAGCGCGGCGCTGCCGCTGGTCGGCGGCCCGCAGGCGCTGGGCGCGGCGGCGATCGTCTTCGTGCTCGGGCTGCTGGTCGCGCTCCTGATGGGGCTGTGGATCAGCAAGATCATCGAACAGAGCGTGGAACGCGCCCGGTTGGCCGCCGACCTGGCCGCGACCCGCACCGAACTGGCCGAGGCCAGCCGCCAGGCCGGGATGCTGGCCGAGCGCGAGCGGCTGGCACGCGATCTGCACGACACGCTGGCCCAGGGCTCGACCAGCGTCCTGATGCTGCTCCAGGCCGCCCGCGGCGCCCTGGGCCGCGATGCCGCCGGGTGTGAACGGCACCTGGAACTGGCCGAGCGGACCACGCGGGAGAACCTGGGCGAGATCCGTTCCCTGGTCGCCGCCCTCACCCCGGCCCGGCTGGACGGCGTTCCGCTGCTCTCGGCGCTGGAACGGCTGGCCGAGGCGACCGGGCAGGAGACCGGCATCGCCGCGACGGTGTCGGTCAGCGGGGTGGCCCGGGCCCTGCCGCTGGACCGCGAGGTGACCCTGCTGCGGGTGGCCCAGGAGGCGCTGGCCAACGTCCGCCGGCACTCACGGGCCACCGCCTCGCGGGTCGAGGTCGGCTACCACGAGGACCGGGTGACGCTGACGGTGACCGACGACGGCTGCGGGTTCGACCCGGCGGGCCCCACCGGCTTCGGCCTCGACGGGCTGCGGTCCCGGATCCGGGAGGCGCACGGCGAACTGAGCCTGGAGACCGCGCCCGGTACGGGGACCAGGCTGGCCGTCAGCCTTCCGGCGGGAGGCGGGCGGTGACGATACGTGTGGTGCTGGCCGACGACCACCCCGTGGTCCGCAAGGGACTGCGGGCGATCCTCGACGAGGCGCCGGACGTGCGGGTGGTCGGCGAGTGCGGGGACGGGGACCACGCCGTCCGGCTGGCGCGCGAACTGCAGCCCGACGTGGTGCTGATGGACCTGCAGATGCCGGGCCGCGACGGCGTGGCGGCCACCGCGGCCGTGGTCGCCGGAACCACCAGCCGGGTCGTGGTGCTCACCACCTTCGACACCGACGGCGACATCCTGCGCGCCGTCGAGGCCGGCGCCTCCTCCTACCTGCTCAAGGGCACCTCGGAGGAGGAGTTGCTCCAGGCGGTCCGGGCCGCGGCGGCCGGGCGGAACCTGCTGCCGCCGCCGGTGGCCGCCCGGCTGGTCGACGCAGTCCGCCGCCCGGCGCCGACCGCCCGCGAGATCGACGTCCTGCGACTGGTGGCGCGCGGGATGTCCAACCGGGAGATCGGCGACGAACTGCGCATCAGCCAGGCCACGGTCAAGAGCCACCTGATCCACCTGTTCACCAAGCTCGACGTCACCGACCGCACCGCCGCCGTCACCGTCGCCCTGGCCTGCGGCTGGCTGCCGCCGTCTCCCGAGCGCGGCTGAGCACGCCCTGCCGCCGGGCCCGGTGGGCGGGCCCGGCGTGCTTCGGGGCGGGTGTCACTCCCAGGGCTGGGTGACGTTCCAACTGGTGTCCTGGGGCCACAGGTTGGTGTTGTCCCAGGTGTTGGGCCCGCCGTCGGCGGCGATGTAGACCACGCCGCCGTAGTGGCGGATGAACCTGCCGGGGTAGTTGTAGGACTGGAACGAGGTCCCCGACCCGCTGTTGCCGGCCTGCGGGCAGAAGGTGGCGTCCTGGGTGAAGAGCGCCGTGCCGTCGTCGGGCTGCCGGTACAACTCGTAGTCGGAGTGCCTCAGGTAGTCGCCGGGATAGTTGTACGACTCGAAGGAGACGCAGGAGGGGTCGGCGAGGCCGCGGCGCACGATCCAGGTGGAGTCCGACTTGTCCAGGGTGGAACTGCTCGCGTCGATCGGGGAGATGATCGCGTCGCCGTTCTGGTGCCGGATGTAGTCCGTGGTGCAGCACGGTGTGGTGGCCTGCAGGGAGATGGCCGAGCCCGGGGTGACCGAGCCGCCGGGCACGCCGTCGGAGCCGCCGTAGCCGACCGCGGTGATGTCGGCCTGCACGGCGGCGTCGGCGGCGTCGGTGGGGTAGCCGGCGGTCATGACGCCCTCGAAGAACGAGCCGATGGAGCCGTTGCTGTTGTCGCCGCCGGTGCCCAGGACGATCGCGCCCTCCTGCTGCATCGGCGAGTAGCCGCCCGCGCCGGGCTCGGGGCCGGAGTAGGTCGTCGTCAGGCCGCCCGACTGGGCGTTGCCCCAGGCGAGGGCGAAGTGGTCCTGCCCGTTGTTCTTCAGCAGCGCGGTGACGAACGGCAGCGGCCCGGTGCCGGTGTCGGACGTGTCCTGGCTGCCGCCGGTGTCCGACGAGTACAGCCCGTTCTCCAGGTCGGCCTGCACCCAGGGGCCGGAGCCGTAGCAGGGCGAGAAGCCGCAGATGGTACTGAGGTTGACGGCGTCCATGTGGCCGTTGCCGGTGTCGTCGTTGCTGGTCTCGGCGTTGCCGTAGTCGAAACAGCAGGCGTTGTCGACGTGGCTGCCGGAGCCGACCATGTACATGCCCTCGGGCTGCCCGTCGACGGCGACGCCGCGCGTGGAGTCGTCGCGGTAGCCCATGCCGGCGGAGATCTCCACGCCGTAGGCGGTCTGCCCGTCCACGGTGACCGGGAGCGCGTCCGCCGGGGCGCCCCGGTCGGCCGCTCCGGCGCCGCCGGCGCCCTCGATGGTCAGGTCGTTGTGCTCCGGTGACTGGTCGTAGATCCTGGTGATGACGCACGACGTGCCGGCGCAGAAGGCGTCCTGCGCCGCGGCGTCGGCCACTCCGCCGGCCTGCTGGACGCCGATGTCGGTGTACGCGCCGTCCGAGCCGCGCTGCACCTGGTAGAGCGGGCCGTCGTAGCCGGCGTACAGGGCGCGGACGGTGCTGTGCGCGGCGACGCACGGGGTGCCGGCCGCGGAGTAGATGTCGCAGGGCAGCGAATCCGCGGCGTAGGACGTGCCGGCGGTGCCGGTCAGCGCGCCGAGGACGAGGGCGAGTGCCGCGCCGACGAAGGCGAGCGCCCGCAGCAGGCGGTGGGGTGGGACGCCGGTGGAGTGCCGTGACTGGTGCACCTTTGGAGCCTTTCCGTACGGAGGGAGGCTGGCTGTCGGGTCGACCGTTCCGGACGATACGTCGATGAGAATGCCCATGACAATGGTGGAGGCAACGTTGTCAGGCACTCCTGCCCCGCGCACCGGCGCCGGCCGCCGGGGGAACGGCTCGGGGTTCCCCGGCGGCCGGATCGACCGGGTGCGGTCAGCGGCGGGCGGCGGTCTGCGGGAAGACCGACGAGCCGCCGACCAGCGGCAGGCTGGCGCTGGAGTCGGCGAGGTCGAGGGTGACCTTCGGAGTGGAGCCGGGCGCCACGATCATGCCGTCGTCGGTGCCCGCCACGATCAGCGCCAGCCGGTGCCCGGCCGGGACGACGTGGTCGCTGGCGGCCAACTGGATGGTGATGGTGTACGCCTTGCCCGGCGTGAGCGAGACCCCGATGAGCGAGGGCGCGTAGTGCCCGAGGTCCGCCCAGCCGCGGCTGAAGATCGTGTAGCCGACGTTCTCCGTGTCGGCCGCGGTGTCCAGGTAGCAGGCGCTGTCGCCCGGCGTGCTGTCACCCCAGCAGGACCGGGTGGTGAGGGTGTCGATACCCTCGCCGGAGTCCTCGAAGTCGCGGATGGTCGCGGGTCCCAGGTCCACCAGCACCGCGGACAGGTGCGCGCTGGAGGTCGACGAACTCGCGGTCAGCGTCACCGTGCCGCCGCCGGACAGCCGCATGTCCTGGGTCAGCGCGCCGGTGGTGAACGCGACCTTGTCCGAGGTCGCCTGGTCCACCTGCCCCGCCCAGTCGTCCTCGTTCTGCCCGGGGTTGTCGGTGAAGTTCTCGCTGGTGCCGGCCGCCGGAGGGGTCAGACCCAGGGTGCCCAGCCCGTTGGCGGTGCCGGGGCGCAGGCTGACGGTGGTCGCCGCGGTGCCGGCCGGGGGCCAGACCGCGTCGGTGGTCCAGGTGTCCGGGGTGCGCTCGATGTCGGCCATGGGGGCGGTGTCGATGCCGTTGTCGACCCCCATCAGGTAGTGGTCGAACCACTCGTGCAGCGTGTCCACCCACACCGACCTGCGGTAGTCGAACGGGTCCACGTGCCCGGTCTGCGAGAGCCACAGCTTGCGCGGCACGTTGTTCGCCGACAGCGCGTCCCACCACTGGCCGAAGTTCTTGGTGCGGACGTTGAGGTCCTCCATGCCCTGCACCACGAAGACGCTCGCCTTGACGTCGGCGGCCTCGGCCGCGTAGTCGCGCTGCTGCCACGCGGAGGTCCAGTCGCCGTCGCGCGGCGCGCCGTTGCGCAACGCCGTCTCCTCGGCCCCGCAGTGCGCGCTCGCGGTGCTGCTCTCCACGTCCGAGGCGAGCGCGTCGGGACCGGAGTCGTAGAGTGCCGCGCCCTGGTCGAAGTAGTAGTCGTACCAGGAGCTGATCGCACTGATCGGCACGATCGTCTTCAGCCCCTCGACCCCGGTCGCCGCGACGCCGTTGGCGATGGTGCCGTCCCAGCTCTTGCCGATCATGCCCACCGAGCCGTTGGCCCAGGTCGCCTGCGCCTGGGTGCTTCCGGTGCGGGAGGTGTACCCGGTGGCGCGGCCGTTGAGCCAGTCGATGACCGCCTTGGCGGAGGTGATGTCGGACGGCCCGCCGACGTCGACGCACCCGTCGGACCGGTTGGTCCCGGCCAGGTCGACCAGCACGACCGCGTAGCCGCGCGGCACGAAGTAGTTGTCGTAGAAGAGCGGGAACATGACGGGGTTCCCGCTGGAGTCGTACGTCTTGACCTGGTTCTCGTTGCCCCGCCCGCAGCAGGAGTAGTACGGGCTGGCGTCCATGATCACCGGGACCTGCTGGCCGGCCGCGGCCGGCTCGCTCGGCCGGATGATGTCGGCCGCGACGCGGTCCGGCTTGCCGTCCCCGTCCCCGTCGAGCCCGGTGTCCACCCAGACGGTCTCCCGGATGGCGTTGGCGTAGGAGTAGACCGGCTGGGTGCCGGTGTCCGCCGGGGAGGCGGCCGGGTGCGCCGTGGTCCGCGCGGGCGCCGTGTGCGCCTCGGCCGGTGATGCGACGGCGGCCGTGAGTGCGGCGACGAGGATCGCGACGACCGTGAGCGACAGGATGCGGAATCTCCGCGCGAGTGACAGCACGGTCGAGACTGTACTGTCTGAAGCGGCCATGACAATAGGCCGCCATTGCGGCCCGGGCGGGTGTCCACCGCCGTCCCCGGCCCGGGCGGCACTCCGGTCAGGCGCGGCGTGCCAGCACCAGCAGGCAGCGCGGGCCGCCGTCCTCGCGTCGCCCGAACTCCTCCAGGGCCGCCGTCGTCACGGTGAAGCCGGCCGCCGCCAACTCCGCGCGCACCGCCGTCGGCGGGAAGGTGCGGTAGTACATGACGAAGGGCGGCCGCCACACCGCGTTGCGCACCCGCATCACCGCGTCGAACCCCGCCGTCGCCCAGTACCAGGACGAGGTGACGCGCGGCGGCGCGGCGACGGGGAAGGCGAAGAGCCCGCCGGGCCGCAGCGCACGGTGCACCCCGGCGAAGAGCGCGGGCCGCTCCGCGGGCAGGAAGTGCCCGAACGCGCCGAAGCTGACGGCCAGATCGCACGCCCCGGTGAACGGCAGCGCCCGCGCGTCGGCCCGTACCCACTCGGCGTCCGGGTGCGCCGCGCGCGCTTCGGCGAGCATGGCGGCGCTGAAGTCGACGCCGGTGATCCGCCCCCGGCACAGCGGCTTGAGGGTCCGGATCCCCGCGCCCGTTCCGCAGCACACGTCCAGCCCGTCGCCGAACGGTCCGAGCGGACGCAGCGCCTCGGCGGTCGCGTCGAGGACGCGGTCCGCGGTGCGGAAGGGCGTGTGGTCGAACTTCGGGGCGAGCAGGTCGTAGCCGCGCTCGACGCCGGACAGCGCCTGGACGGCCAGTTCACGCAGGGAGGGGCCTTCGGGGGAGAACACCGCTCCAGCGTAGGGCCGCCGGGAGCGCCGGCCCGGGCCGCCCGCACGGCCCGCGAAGACGGCCCGGTCGCGCCCGGCGGACCGTACCCGCCGCTGCGACGTCCATCCGCCGTGGGCTCTTGCCGGGTGGGCCATGCCGAACTCATCCGCGGTTCACGCGGCCGGACGAGGCTCTGGTGACCGTCTGCCCACACCGACTGTGCCGAGGACCCCCATGTGCCTTGACGGACACTGCGAACACCGTGTCGACTCCCTCATACCCGACGCCGCGGGCGCCGCCGACCCGGGCGCCGGGCCGGGACGCCGGCGGCTGCTGACCGCGGGGATCGCCGGCGCGGCGGCCCTCACCCTCGCCCCGGTCTCGTTCGCGCAGGCCGCCGACGCTCCGCCCGGCGCGGCGCCGGGGGACGGCGGCACGCGGACCCGCGTCATCACCGGCTTCCTGGAGACCGGTGTCGCGGACTTCGTCTACCTCCCGGTGGAGGTCCCCGCGGGCGTGCGGGAGATCGCCGTCGCGTACTCCTACGACACCCCGGCCGTCCCGGCGGGCACCCCGGGCAACTCCTGCGACATCGGCGTGTTCGACGAGCGGGGGACCGCGCTCGGCGGCCGCGGCTTCCGCGGCTGGTCCGGCGGGTTCCGCACCTCGTTCGAGATCAGCGACAGCGACGCCACCCCGGGCTACCTGCCCGGTCCGGTCAACGCCGGGACCTGGAACGTCGTCCTCGGCCCCTACCAGGTGGCGCCGCAGGGGATGAACTACCGGGTCCAGGTCACCCTCACCTACGGCCCGCCCGGACCCGGCTACGTGAAGAACTACCCGCCGCAGCGGGCCAGGGGCCGCGGCCGGGACTGGTACCGCGGCGACTGCCACCTGCACACCGTCTACTCCGACGGCAAGCACCTGCCCGCGCAGGTCGCGGCCGGCGCGCGTGCCGCGGGGCTGGACTTCATGGTCTCCACCGACCACAACACCCCCGCCTCGCACGCGGTGTGGGGCCACTACGCCGGACCCGACCTGCTCATCATCACGGGCGAGGAGGTCACCACCCGCAACGGGCACTGGCTGGCCCTCGGCCTTCCGGCCGGCGAGTGGATCGACTGGCGCTACCGCTCGCGCGACGACGCCTACGGCCGCTTCTCGCGCCAGGTGCACCGCGGCGGCGGCCTGGTGGTGCCCGCGCACATGTACTGCGCCTACGTGGCCTGCCAGTGGAAGTTCGGCTTCGAGGACGCGGACGCCACCGAGGTGTGGACCGGTCCGTGGACCTACGACGACGAGCACGCGGTCAGCACCTGGGACCAGAAGCTGGGAGAGGCGGTGCGCACCGGCGGGCGCTGGCTGCCGGCCATGGGCAACAGCGACGCGCACAGCGATCCGCAGGTGGTCGGCCTGCCGCACAACGTCGTCCTCGCGGACGACCTGGCCACCGGCCCGGTCATGGACGGCATCCGGGCGGGCCGCAACTGGATCGCGGAGTCCTCAGCCGTCAAGCTGGCCTTCACGGCGACCGGGAACGGCGAACAGGCAGGCATCGGCGAGAAGTTGACCGTGCCGGCCGGGGCGCCGGTGGACGTCCGCCTCGATGTCCGGGGCGTGCCGGACGGCACGGTCCGCCTCATCACCGACGAGGGCCAGATGCACCAGGAGTCGCTGGGCGCCTCCGGCTCCGGCACGGTGGTGTGGCGGACCACCGCCTCGCTCGCCGCCTACGTGCGCGCCGAGGTCCGCCACCCGATGCCGGACGGCAGCCCGGGCCAGGGCAACACCATGGGCGCGGCGCTGATGTTCGGACCGATGGCCGCGCTGACCAACCCGGTCTTCCTGGCGACGAAGGGCTCGTGACCCGCGGCTCACCCGGCCGGGGAGTCGGCGAGCAGGGCGGCGACCGCACGGCGGTCGACCTTGCGGTTGGCGTTCAGCGGCAGCGTCTCCAGGCGGGTGAAGCCGCGCGGCAGCATGTAGCCGGGCAGCCGGCGGCCGAGCGCGGTGCGCAGTCGCACCGGGTCGCACGGGACGCCGGAGTAGACGGCCTGCAGCGTGGTCTGCCCGCCGGCGTCGGTGAGCGGTATGACGACCGCCTCCGCCACCCCCGGCACGTCCCGCAGCGCCGCCTCGACCTCGCCCACCTCGACGCGGTGGCCGCTGATCTTCACCTGGTGGTCGAGCCGGCCGAGGTGGAGCAGGGTCGTCCCCTCGGCGAGCACCCGGTCCCCGGTGCGGTAGTACACCTCGTCCGGCGGAGCGGCGGTCTCCCGGTACACCCGCGCCCGGTGGCCGTCGAAGTGGACGAAGCGGCCCGCGTTCTCCTCCGGGCGGACGTAGCCCGGGAAGCGCTGGGGCCCGCGGACGCACAACTCGCCCTCCTCGGCGGGCAGTCCGTCCTCGTCGAGCACCAGGGCGTCCAGGTGCGGGTGGACGGTTCCGATGGGCACCGTGCCGTTGGCGGGCGCCGGCCACTCCTGCGGCCGGGCGGGCAGGGTGTACTCGACGCAGATCACGGTCAGTTCGGTCGGGCCGTAGAGGTTGCCCAGCACGCTGTCCGGGGCCGCCTCCCGCCAGGCGGCGGCCTGCCGCACGGTCAGCGGCTCCCCGCAGAACAGGCTCCAGCGCAGCGTCGGCATGCTGTTCGCGGCCAGGTCGCCGAGCCGTTGGGCGTAGGTGATGATCGACGGGACGCAGAACCAGTGCGTGATGCCCCTGCCGGCGATGAACCGCGCGGGGCGCACCAGTTCGTTGCGGTCCGGCACCACCAGGGCGGCCCCGGTGCTCCAGGCGGTGAACAGGTCCCAGACCGACGGGTCGAAGGTCAGGTCGAAGGTCTGCGACAGCCGGGAGTCGTGGCCGATCTCGTAGCGGGCGATGGCGTGGTCGAGGAGCGCGGAGACGTTGCGGTGCAGGATCGGCACGCCCTTGGGGGTGCCGGTGGACCCGGAGGTGTGCAGGATGTACGCGACGTCGTCCGGACCCCCGCGGTGCTCCGGCAGGTTGGCGGCGGCGGGCGCCGCCGGGTCGAAGACGACGACGCGGCAGGGCAGGGCGGTGTCCCGCTCGGCGAGGACCACGTCGACGCCGGCCGCCGCGACCACGGCGGCGGTCCGGGCCGGCGGCTGGTCGGGCCCGAGCGGCACGGTGGTCGCGCCGAGCCGCTGGGCCGCGAGGTACCCGGCGTAGGCGGCCACGCTGCGGTTGGCCAGCAGGCCGACCCGGGCCGGCCGGTCCCCGGACCCGGTCAGCAGCAGCGCGGCGGTGCGCTCGGCGAGGTCGTGCAGTTCGGCGTAGCTGAAGTGCTCGCCGGCGACCTCCAGGGCGGTGCGGTCCGGGAAGGCGGCCACCGACGCGGCGAACCGCTCGTAGAGGGTGGGCAGGTCGGCCACGGTCACGCCTCCCCTTCCGCGGGCTCCCGCATCTCCGGTCGCACGAACGCGTCGCAGTAGACGGGGGTGCCGAGGAAGGAGGAGGTGAACACCCCGCCCACCCGCGAACCGCTCAGCGCCAGGTGCACGAAGCAGAACAGCGGCACCACCGGCACATGGCGGGTCATCAGCAGCTCGTCGAGCCGGCCCCACTCCTCGGCGGCCCGGTCGGCGGGCAGCGCGGAGATCCGCGCGATCTCGTCGTTGACCTCCGGGACGTCGAGATAGGTGTAGTTGGGGCTGCCGACCGGGCGGATCGCGCGGCCGTCGAAGGCGGTGAGCAGCGTCGAGCCGCCGGGCCAGTCCGCCGCCAGGCACATCATGTACAGGTCGTAGTCGTTGTCGCGGGTGTAGACGGCCGCGTTGTGCGAGGGGCGGTCGATCTCCACCGTCTCCACGCGGAAGCCGGCCTGCTCCAGACTCCGCCGCACCGCGTCGGTCCCGGCGGTGAAGTAGTCCCCGTCGCGGGTCAGCAGCCGCAGCGTGCGACCGGTGTCCCAGCCGTCCGGGATGCCGAGCGGACCGCCGGCGGCCGGGTCCGGGTAGTCGCGGTAGCCGATGGTGCCGGGCGACAGGATGGTGTGCGCGACCTGGCCCGAGGAGCCGGCCATGGCGTCGCGCACCGCTGCGCGGTCCACCGCGCGGGCGATCTCCCGCCGGACCGCGATGTCGGTGACCCGGGAGGTGTTGATCGCCAGGTACCACACCAGCGGGGTGGGGTCCTGGCGCAGCCGGCCGGCCAGGCCGGGATCCGACCGCAGCAGTTCGCCCACCTCGCCGGGCGCGCTGTTCTCGGCGACGGCGCAGGCGTCGGCGCCCAGGTCGGCGCGGGCCCGCAGGTTCTGCTCCCCGCTCTCGATCTCGAACTCGACCTCGACGCGGTCGGGATGGTCGTGCCGCACGGCGTCGGTGTCGGGCCGCCAGTGCGGGTTGCGCTCCAGCACCAGGGACTCGCCGGGGGTGTGCCGTGCCACCCGGTACGGTCCGCAGGCCAGCGGAGCCTTGCCGTAGGACGCACCGGTGTCGGCGTCCCGGGGCACCGGCACGGTGGTCGTGAGGGAGACGGCGAACGGGATGTCCGGGCGCGGTACCCGGAAGCGGAACACCAGGGTGCGGTCGTCGACCACGTCGAGCCCGGGGACCTGCTCGGTGCCGTCGGTGAAGGGGCCGGCGTAGGGGCCGTTGTCCCGCAGCCAGTCCTGCAGGTGCTGCGGGCCGTCGGAGAGCCCCTCCTCGAACGACCGGGCGATGCCGTGGGCGACGTCCCGGGCGGTGATCGGCCGGCCGTCCTCGAAGCGCAGGCCGGACTTGAGGGTGAACTCCCAGGTCCGCCCGTCGCCGTCGACGTCGCGGCCCGGGGTCTCGGCGAGGTCGCCGACCAGCGTCCAGCCGCCCTCGCCGTCCTCCGCGAACATCGTCAGGGTGCGGAAGAGCAGTTGGCCGATCGCCGTCGACTGCAGGGTGCCGATGCGCTGCGGGTCCAGGTGGTCGTAGTCCGCGTCGCGCAGGATGCGCAGCACGCCGCCGCGCCGCGCGCCCGGCACCGGGCGGGACGGACCCCGCGATTCGGCTGGGTCCCAAGCGATGGATGCCTTGTTCATGAACGGACTCCGAGGGTTCCGGGCGGGTTGAGGACCGGGTGCGCGGTGGCGAAGGCGCTGTCCATGAACAGCAGCGGGCGGCCGGCCGACAGCCGGCCGAAGTCCTCGACCCGTCCGATGACGAGCGAGTGGTCTCCGGCCGGATGGGCGGCGTCCACCGTGCAGTCGAAGTAGCCGACGCCGTCGACGAGGACCGGGCAGCCGGTGGCCGGTCCCGGCATCCACTCGGCGCCGCTGAAGGCGTCGGCGCCCATCGGCCGCTTGGGGTCGGCGAACCAGCGGGCGACGCCGGCCTGCCCGTCGCCCAGGACGGTGACGGCGAACCGGCCGAAGCCCACGACGTGGTCGTGCGCCCGGGCGTTGCGGCTGAGTCCGACCGCGATCAGCAGCGGGTCCAGCGACAGCGTCATGAAGGCGTTGACGGTCATGCCGAACGGTTCGCCGTCGGCCGAGGTGGTCACCACGGTCACCCCGGTGGCGAACCGTGCCGCGGTGCGGCGGAACGGCTCGAAGCGCCCGGATCCGTCACGGCCGGAGTCCGGCGGGTCGCCGGTCACGCGCCGGCCCCGCCGTCCTGGAAGGCGGCGCGCAGCTTGTCCAGGTGCTCCAGTCCGGCCAGCACCTCGTCGTCGGGCACGCCGAAGTCGATCAGGCAGGCCAGCTCGTCGACGCCCGCCGCCCGCGCCTTCTCCGCCACCGCGGACGCCTGCTCGACGGTGCCGAACAGGCCGCTCGTCGTGTAGTAGGTGTCGAAGGAGCGCCGGACGAGGAAGTCGATGTCGGACTCGCGGAGCTTGTCGGGGTCGAAGCCCTGCAGGACGCTGCCCGCCGAGCGGGCGATCAGCCCGAAGGAGCTCTTGAGGTAGGCGGTGAAGGGCTCGCGCACCGTCTCCCTGACCCGCTCGGGATCCGTTCCGAGGAAGGCGTGCAGCATCAGCACCACGTGGCCCGGCCGGCCGTCGTGGTCGGGCCGGGCGGCCAGCGCCTCGCGGTAGCCGGCGATCTTCTCGGTGAGGTCGCCGAAGTCCTGGCCCAGCACGTGCGTGAGCACGCCGGCTCCGGCCTCGCCCGCCGCCCGGAAGGTGGCGGGGCTGCCGGCGCTGGTGACCCAGATCGGCAGTTCCGGTTGCACCGGGGGCGGGAAGACCCGCACCCGAGCGGGGTTGCCGGCGCCGTCGGAGACCTCCAGCGCCTCCCCGCGCCACAGGGAGCGCACCTGCCGTACCGCCTCCAGCACCGCGTCCTTGCGGTCCTGGTAGCCGTCCGGGCGCAGGGCGAAGTCCACCGCGTTCCAGCCGGAGGCGAGCGAGATGCCCGCCCGGCCGCCGGACAGGTTGTCGACGACCGACCACTCCTCGGCGATCCTGAGCGGGTGGTGGAGCGGGGCCACCACGCTGCCCGCCCGGACCGAGACGCGTTCGGTGACCGCCGCGACCGCGGCCCCGGTCACCGACGGGTTCGGGTAGAGCCCCCCGAAGGGGTGGAAGTGGCGTTCCGGGGTCCATACCGCGCTGAAGCCGTGGGTGTCGGCGAACCGGGCCCCGGCGAGCAGCAGGTCGTACCTGCCGCCGGTCGGGGTGCCGAGGCTGCCGTCGGCGAAGTAGAAGAGGCTGAAGTCCATCTCGCCGCCTAGAGGTTCGGTGTCGGGTGGGCCGGCGCGGGCCGCCGGCCTTGGGGTGTCCCGGGGTGCGGGAGCGGCGGCCGGCTCACTCGGGGAGCTGGGCCGGCAGCTCGTAGCGGATCCGGGCGAGCGAGGAGAGGCCGAGCGGTACGAGGGCCATGCACAGCCCGACGGTGGTGATCAGCACGGTGCTGCGCAGGCCCACGGCGGCGCCGAGGAAGCCGCCGACGAGGGAGCCGATGGGGGCGAGGCCCATGCCGACGAACCGGTTGGTGGCCGCCACCCGGCCCTGCAGGGAGTCCGGGGTGAGCGTCTGGCGGATGCTGAGCACGGTGACGTTGTTCGCCACGCCGAAGGAGGCGAACAGGAAGTTGATCACCATCAGGGTGCCGACCGACAGGAGGCTGTGGCCGTGGATGGTGAAGATGCCCAGCGTCACGAGGTTGGCCACCGCCGCGGTGATCAGCATGGTCCGGCCGTAGCCGAGCCTGCGCGGGATCCGGCTGGCGAAGGCGGCCCCCACGAGGAATCCCGGTCCGAGCGACGCCATCACCAGGCCGATCTGACTGGCCGACAGTCCCAGCACGCGGGGCATGAACTGGACGAAGGCGACCTCGAAGGCGGTGAACGACAGGTTGAAGATGGACGCCATGATGGTCATGGCGCGCAGCGGCTCGTTGCCGAAGACGAACCGCAGTCCGGCCCACACCTCCCGCAGCGTCCCCATCGGGGTGGCCGCCTGCACCGTCTCGGACTTGGTCTCGCGGTGCTTGATCATCCAGACGCTGGTCACCGAGAGGAGGTAGGAGACCACGCTGCCCAGCACCGCCACCGGCGCGGTGAGCCACTGCACCAGCACACCGCCCATCGCCGGACCGCCGATGGTGGCCGCCGACTGGCTGGCGCCGAGCGCCGCGTTGCCCTGGGTCAGCTGTTCGCGTTCCAGCATGGCGGGCAGGTACGCCTGCCCGGACACGTCGAACAGCACGCTGCCGCAGCCGGCGAGGAAGCCGAGGATGTACAGCCAGCCGATGCCGAGCCGGTGGGCCCAGTACAGGACCGGGATCATGGTGAGCACCACGGCCCTGCCCAGGTCGGTGGCGATGAGGATGCGCCGCCGCCGGACCCGGTCCGCCAACACGCCGACCAGCAGCGACAGCAGCAGGTACGGCAGCTTGATGACGGACGACAGCAGGCCCACCTGCTGCGAGGCGGCCTTCAGCGCCAGGACCGCGATCAGCGGCAGCGCGAGCTCGCTGATCTGGGCCGCGAACAGCGAGGCGGTCTGCCCGGCCCACAACTTGGCGAAGTCCGCGTGCCTCCAGACGCTCGGCGGCGCGGCGGGCGCTTGCGCCTCCTCGGCTCCGGCTGCGGAGGGGGCTTCTTGCATGGGTGCGGCTCCTTGTACGGGTGGGATGGAAGGGACGGAATCCGGGCGGGCGCGGTCGTCGTCGCCCGCCCTTCGGGGGGCGGTCACGACCCGTGCTCGGCGGGCACGCCGCGCGGCCGGCCGGCCGCGGCTTCCTCGAGCCGGCGGGCGACCTCGTGGACGTTGGGCTGTTCGAGCATGCTGTAGTGGTTGCCGGGCGACTCGTCGATCAGCAGGCGGCCGGCGGTCCGCGGGCGCCAGCCCATGTGCCACCCCGAGAACAGCTCGGTCTGCGCCCTGATCAGGACGGCGTCGGCCCGCAGCGGCTCGCGGGAGGCGTCCCGGTAGGTGAGCAGGGCGCGGGCGTGCCGCTGGTAGAGCCGGACGAGCCGGCGCAGGTCCTCGGTGCTGCGGGCGTCCGCCCGCTCGTGGCCGGTGCCCTGGGTGAGCTGGACCACCCGCTCCATCCGGGCCTGCGGGTCCAGCGCGTCGAGTTCCTGCTCGGTGACGGTCAGCCGGCCGGCGAAGGCCCCGAGGATCGCCGCCGACTCGCTGGTCGCGTAGCGCGGCGGCACGGGCTCGTCGATGCTCGCGCTGATGATCGCCAGCATCGCCACCCGCTCGCCGGCGGCTTCGAGCTGACGGGCCATCTCGTACGAGACCATCCCGCCCATGCACCAGCCGCCGAGGTGGTAGGGCCCCTCCGGCTGCACCGCGCGCACCTGCTCCAGGTAGAGCCGGGCGATCTCCTCGACCGTCTCGGGCCGCGGTGTGTCGGGCCCGGCGTACTCCGGCGCCTGGAAGGCGTAGAGCGGCTGCTCCGGGTGGAGGGCGGAGACCAGTTCGGCGTAGCAGAAGACGCTGCCGCCCAGCGGGTGCACCAGGAACATCGGCGGCCGGCTCCCGGAGGAGCGCAGCGTGACGAGGGTGGAGGAGGCGGACCCCTGCTCCCCGTCGATGATGGCCGCGAGCCTCTCGATCGTGCCGCCCTCGAAGAGCGCGGCGACCGGCACCTCCACGTCGGTGATCTCCGACAGGCGCATGATGACCCGCAGCGCGGAGATCGAGTTGCCGCCCAGCTCCAGGAAGGCGTCGGTGGCCCCGATCCGCTCGACCCCCAGCACGTCGCGCCACAGGTCGGCCAACTGCCGCTCGGTGTCGGTGCGCGGGGCCACGAACTCCCCGGCGGAGGTCTCCTCGCGCCCGGGTGCGGGCAGCGCGTTGCGGTCCACCTTGCCGTTGGAGGTCAGCGGGAAGGCGTCCAGCACGACGAAGGCGCTGGGCACCATGTACTCCGGCAGCGCCGCGGCGACCAGTGCCCGCAGCGCCGCCGCGGTCGGCGCCTCGCCCTCGCACGTCAGGTAGCCGACCAGCCGGGTCTGGCCGGGCAGTTCCCCGCGCGCCGCCACCACCGCCCGGGTCACGGCCGGGTGGCCGGCGAGCACCGTCTCGATCTCGCCGAGCTCGATCCGGAAACCGCGCAGCTTCACCTGGTGGTCCGAGCGGCCGAGGAACTCCAACCGGCCGTCCCGCCGCCGGCGCACCACGTCGCCGGTGCGGTACATCCGGGCGCCGGGCCGGTCCGCGTAGGGGTCGGGCACGAAGCGGTCGGCGGTCATGCCGCCGTTGCGGGAGTAGCCGCGGGCCAGCCCGTCGCCCGCGAGGTAGAGGTCGCCGGGCACCCCCTCGGGCACCAGCGCCAGGAAGGAGTCCAGCACGTAAGCCCGGGTGTTGGCGATCGGGCGGCCCAGGGTGACCGGCTGGTCGGGGAGCACCCGGTCCAGGCAGGACCACACGGTGGTCTCGGTCGGCCCGTAGGCGTTCCAGACCACCGGGAAGCGGTCCGTGAGCTCCCGGGCGAGGTCGGGCGGCAGCGCCTCGCCGCCGCAGATCACCCGCAGACCGGGGTGGGCGCCGAGGCCGGCCTCGACGAGCAGCCGCCAACTCGACGGCGTCGCCTGGATGACGGTCGCGCCGGACGCCTCGACGTACTCCAGCAGGCGGGGACCGTCCACCGCGATGTCCGGTGCGACGATCAGCTCGGCGCCGGATATCAGGGGCAGGTAGACCTCGAGTCCCGCGATGTCGAAGGAGAGCGAGGTGACCGCGAGCAGCCGGTCGGCCGGGCCGATGCCCAGTTCGCCTGCGAAGGAGAGCAGCAGGTTGACCAGCGCCCGGTGCGGTACCTGCACCCCCTTGGGCCGGCCGGTGGAGCCCGAGGTGTAGATGACGTAGGCCAGGTTTTCCGGTCCGGCGAGCCGCGGCAGGTCCGTCTCGGGCCGCTCGGCGGCGAGCCGCTCGTCCACCTCCAGCACCGCCGTGCCCTCGGGCACCGGGGGAGGGGCGAGTCCGGCCGAGGTGAGCAGCACCGGCGCGGCGGCGTCCCGCAGCATGTAGGCGAGCCGGTCCGCCGGATAGCCGGGGTCGAGCGGCAGGTAGGCGCCGCCGGCCTTGAGCACGGCCAGCAGGCTGACGATCAGTTCGACCGACCGCTCCAGGTGGACCCCGACCAGCACGTCGGGGCCGACGCCCCGGTCGCGCAGCTCCCGGGCCAGCCGGTTGGACCAGCGGTGCAGCAGGTCCCAGGTGACCACCCGGTCGCCGAACCGGACGGCTGCCGCGTCCGCGTCCCCCGCCGCCCGCTGCGCCAGCAGGTCCGGCAGGGTCTGCTCCGGCGGCCAGGCGAACTCGGTGGCGTTCCAGCCGCGTACCAGCCGTTCGCGTTCCGCCGCGCCGAGCGGCTCGGTGGCGTGCACCGGGGCCGCGGGGTCGGCGACGATCGCGTCGAGCGCGGTGGCGTAGTAGCCGCCGACCGTCCGGATCCACTCGGCGGTGAACTGCGACTCGTCGTAGTTGACGCGCAGCCGGACGTCCCCGGTGACCGGATCGGTGCCGAAGTTGGCGGTGAAGGGGAAGTTGGTCTGCTCGAAGAACGCGCTGTCGGTGACGGCGATGTTCGTCAGCGCCATGTCGTAGCCGCGGAAGCTGCGGTGGTCCACCACCGTCTCGAAGAACTGCGGGCGCCGCAGGTCCTGCAGCACCTGGGCCATCGGGTACCGGCGGTGCGGCAGCGCGTTGAGCTCGGCGTCGTGGACGCGCCGGGCGAGTTCCGTCCAGCTCGCGCCGGTCACGTCGACCACCAGCGGCAGGGTGTTGAGGAACAGCCCGATCACCTGGTCGCCGTCGGCGGTCTCCGGCCGTCCGTTGCTCACCAGCCCGGTCACGACCCGCGATTGGCCCGACAGCAGCGACAACACCCGGGCGTGGGAGGCGAACATCACCGCCTTGACGGGCACCCTGGCCTCCGCCGCGACGGCGCGCAGCCCGTCCGCGAGCCCGGCGGACAGCGGCACCTCGTACACCCGGGCCGTACGGGTGGCCGCGCCCTGCGGCGCGTCGAGCCGCGGCAGGCCGGTGAAGTCGGTGTCGGCGAGGTGCCCGCTCCAGTAGGCGCGGGACTTCTCGTCGCCCACCGCCTCCTGTTCGAGCAGCAGGTAGTCGCGGAACCGGGTGGCCGGGGCGGCGGTCCGGTCCTCGGCGCCGGACAGTGCCGCGTCGTACCCGGTGAGCAGCTGCGAGGTGAACAGCGACAGGCTCCACCCGTCGAGGACGGCGTGGTGGAAGCTCAGGTCCAGCTCGAAGTCGTCGTCGGAGAAGAGCTGGACGTGCACTCTGAGCAGCGGCGCCTCGGAGAGCACGAAGGGCGTGGCCTTCTCCCGCTCGGTCCACTCCGCCACCCGGCGGCGCTGCTCCTCGGCGGGGACGCCGCGCAGGTCGTGGACGGTCAGCGGCGTCGGCACGGCGGCGTACACCAGTTGCATCGGGCGGCTGAAGCGTGTCAGGTCGATGGCGCTGCGCAGGATGTCGGACCGCCCGATGACCGCGGCCAGCGAGGTGCGCAGGGCCGCCTCGTCGAACCGTCCCGACAGCCTGATGCTGGATATGTCGTGGTACGTCGGGGCGTCGCCGTCCGCGAGACTGTGGAACAGCATGCCCGACTGGAGCATGGTCAAGGGGTAGGCGTCACTGATGTCGTCGAGCGCGGCCACGGCGAGTCCTTCCAGCAGCGTTGGTTCGGCGGATCGAAGGGGGACGGTCCGGCACCGTCCGGTCGGTGCGTCAGGTCGACCTCAGGCGTGCGAGGTCCTCCGCGGACAGCAGCCCGAAGGCGCTCACCTCCTGACGACGGGCCGTACCGGCGCCCTGCGTCGCCAGCCACTGCGCGAGGGCTTCCACGGTCTGACGGGTGAACAACTGGTCCAGCGGTATGTCGAGGCCCTGGTCGCGGGCGAGGCCCACGATCCGCACGGCGTGCATGGAATCCCCGCCGATCTCGAAGAAGTTGTCGGTGACGCCGACCCGGTCCAGGTCCAGCACCTGGGCCAGCACCCCGGCGAGGATCTCCTCCTCCCGGGTGCGCGGCGCGACGTACCCGGCCGCCTCCACCGACCGGTCGGGGGCCGCCAGCGCCGAGCGGTCCACCTTGCCGCTCGGGCCGAGCGGCAGGGCGTCGAGCACCACGAGGGCGCCGGGCACCATGTGCTCGGGCAGCCGGCTGCGCAGCGCCGCCCGCAACTCGCCCGGGTCCGGCGGGGCCTTCGTCGCCTCCGGGGTGAGGTACGCGACGATGCGCCGGGTGCCCGGCTGGTCCTCCCGGACGATGGCCACCGCCTGCGCGACCCCGTCGAGCGCCAGCAGGGCGGCCTCGATCTCGCCGAGTTCGATGCGGAAGCCCCGCACCTTCACCTGGTGGTCCGCCCGGCCGAGGTAGTCGAGCCGTCCGTCCACCGTCCAGCGCGCGAGGTCGCCGGTCCGGTACAGCCGGGAGCCGGGCGGGCCGAAGGGGTCCGGCACGAAGCGGCCGGCGGTGAGCCCGGGCCGCCCGCCGTAGCCGCGGGCCACCTGGACGCCGCCGAGGTACAGCTCGCCCGGCACGCCGGTCGGCGCCGGGAGCAGGTGGTCGTCGAGCACGTAGGCGCGGGTGTTGGCGATCGGGGTGCCGAGCGGGACGGTGGGCTCTTCCCAGCCGCGGCGGCAGGACCAGCGGGTCACGTCCACCGACGCCTCCGTCGGCCCGTACAGGTTCTCCAGCGCGGCGTCCGATGCGGCGTGGAAGCGCCGCGCCAGATCGGCCGGCAGCGCCTCGCCGCTGCACACCACCAGGCGCAGCGACGGGCACGCGGCCGCCCGGCGCGCGCCGAGGAACGCGTCCAGCATCGGCGGCACGAAGTGGCAGACGGTGACCGACTCGCGGGCGATCAGGTCGGTGAGGTAGTCGGGATCCCGCTGGCCGCCCGGGGTGGCCAGCACGAGCCGCGCCCCGGTGGTCAACGGCCAGAACAGCTCCCACACCGAGACGTCGAAGCTGATCGGCGTCTTCTGCAGCACCGCGTCGCCGCCGTCTAGCCGGTAGGCGTCCTGCATCCACAGCAGCCGGTTGACGATGCCGCGGTGCGGCACCTGGACGCCCTTGGGCCGCCCGGTGGACCCGGAGGTGTAGATGACGTAGGCGAGGTGGTCGGGCCCGGTCGCCGGACGCGGATCGGTCTGCGGGTATCCGTCGCCGGCCCGCTCGTCGACGGTGACGACGGTCAGTCCGTCGCCCGCCAGCCCGTCGCGCGGGTGCGCCGCGGTGAGCAGCACCGGCGCCGCCGAGTCCGCGAGCATGAACGCCAGCCGCTCGTGCGGGTATCCGGGGTCCAGTGGCAGGTAGGCGCCGCCCGCCTTGAGCACCGCCAGCAGGGCCACGACCAGCTCGATCGAGCGTTCCAGGTGGACGCCGACCACGGTGTCCGGGCCCACGCCCAGCGCGCGCAGCCGGTGGGCGAGCCGGTTGGCCCTGCGGTGCAGTTCGGCGTGGGTCACCTGCTCGTCCTCGAAGCGGACCGCGGTCCGGTCGTGGAACCGGCGGCCGGCTTCGCCGAGCAGATCGGTCAGGGTGCGCTCGGCCGGCAGGTCGGTCGCGGTGTCGTTCCACCGCTCGACGAGCCTGGCCCGCTCGGCCGGACCGAGCAGGTCGATCGTGTGGACCGGGGCGGACGGGTCGGCCGCCACGGCGGCGAGCACGTTGGTGAAGTGCTCGACGAACCGCTCGATCGCCGCCGTGCCGAACAACTCGGCGTCGTAGTCCAGCCAGCCCACGATCTCCCGGCCGTTGTCGATCATCCGCAGGTTGAGGTCGAACTGGCTGTTCGCCTGCGAGACCTCGACGAACTCGGCCGCCGTCCCCGGCACGGCGAGCGTTCCCAGGTCCATGTTCTGCAGCGCGAACAGCACCTGCACCACCGGGCCGCGCGACAGGTCGCGCTCGGGTGCCAGTTCGGCGACCAGCCTGCCGAAGGGCACCCGCTGGTGGGCGAACGCCTCCAGCGAGCTGTCCCTGACCCGGGAGAGCACATCCCGGAAGGACGGCTCGCCGTGCAGGTCCACCCGGATCGGCAGGGTGTTGAGGAAGCAGCCGACCATGTCCTCGAACTCCGCCCGCGACCGGTTGGCCACCGGCACCCCCACGAGCAGGTCCCGCTGGCCGCTGTAGCGGGACAGCACGGTCGAGTACGCCGCGAGCAGGACCATGAACAGCGTGGAGCCGCCGGCCCCGGCGAGGGCCCGCAGGCCGGCCGCCGTCCCGGCGTCCACCGACAGCCGGCGGCGCTCGCCCCGGTGGCGCTGGACGGCCGGCCGCGGCCGGCTCGTCGGCAGCTCCAGCACCCGCGGCACCCCGTCGAGGTGGCCGCGCCACCACGCCAGCAGCTCGTCCAGCGCCTCGCCGGCCAGTTCCGTCCGCTCCCAGCGGGCCACGTCGGGGAACTGCAGGGCGGGCGCGGCGAGCCGCTCGCCGGTGTAGGCGCGCGACAGGTCCTTGAGCAGGACGCCGAACGACCAGCCGTCGAAGACGATGTGATGGGCGACCAGGACGAGCAGCTGCTCCTCGTCGCCCGCCCGGATCAGCAGGACCCGCAGCAGCGGCCCCCGTTCCAGGTCGAACGGGCGCTTGACCGAGGCCATGGCCGCCGCGACCGCCGCCGAGCGCGGATCCGCGGCGCCCGCCACGTCCTGCCGCTCCACCCGCACCCGCGATCCGGCCTCGCACCGCTGCGCCGGCACGCCGTCCCGCAGGGTGAACACCGCGCGCAGCACGGCGTGCCGCTCCACCACCGCGTCCACCGCGTGCTGCAGCCGGTCCGGGTCGAGCGGTCCGCGCACCCGCAGCACGACGGGCATGTTGTAGGCGGCGTCACCGGGGCGCAACTGCTCCTCGAACCACAGCCGTTCCTGGGTCCACGACAGCGGCGCCGGCAGCGTCTCGTCGTGCCGCGCGACCTCGGCCGGCCGCGCGGGCGCCGAGGATCCGCCCAGTAGTTCGGCGAGTTCGGCGATCGTGGGCCGCTCGAAGAGGTCCTGCAGCCGGACGGGTCCGTGCTCGCCGGCGGCGAACCGCCCGCGCAGCCGGGCCAGTACCCGGGTCAGCAGCAGCGAGTGGCCGCCGAGCGCGAAGAAGTCGTCGTTCCTGCCGATCCGCTCCCGGCCCAGTACCTCCCGCCACACCTCGGCGAGCCGTCGCTCGGTGGCTCCGGCCGGCTCCTCGTACGGCCCGGTGGACGTCTCCTCGCCGCCCATCGACCGCAGGGCGGCCAGATCCACCTTGCCGTTGGGGGTCAGGGGGAGGTCGTCGAGCACGATGAAGGAGGCGGGGACCAGGTGGTCGGGGAGCCTCCGGGACAACGCCGCGCGCAGCGACGGCAGATCGGGGCCGTCGCCGTCGGTGCAGACGCAGCCGACCAGCCGGTGGTCCCCCGCCGGGCCGGGCGTGGCGAACACGGCGCACTGCCGGACGCCCGGCAGCTCGCCGAGCACCGCCTCCACCTCGGCGGGCTCCACCCGGAACCCGCGGACCTTCACCTGGCGGTCGGCCCGGCCGAGGTGGTCGATGAGCCCGTCCGGCCGCAGGCGGGCGAGGTCGCCGGTTCGGTAGACGCGCCCGCCGGCCGCCCCGGACAGCGGATCGGCCGTGAAACCGGACGGCCCGTCGTCCTGCGCGTACCGCGTCAGGTGGGCGGTGCGCACCACGATCTCGCCGATCTCGCCGACGCCCGCGAGCCGGTCGCCGGCGAGCACGAGGACCTCCACCTCGTCGATGCCGCGCCCCAGCGGCACCGACGCCGATCCCTCGGTGTCCTCGCCGACCACGTGCACCGACACCGCCTGCGGCGTCTCGGTGGCGCCGTACATGTTGAGGATCCGCGCGCCGGGCGCCAGCCGCCGCCAGGAACGCACCGTGGGCCCGGTCAGCACGTCGCCGCCGAAGCCGAGCAGCCGCAGCGCGCCCAGGCTCCGTCCTTCGGCCTGCTCGGCCAGGGACCGGCCGAGCGCCGGGGTCAGGTGGGCGACGGTGATGCCCGCGCCGGCCAGCCACTCCGCGACGGCGGCGGTGTCCCGGATGTCCGCCGGGGGGAAGACGGCCGCGCCGCCGACCCACAGCGGGGTCAGCACGTCGCGCAGGAACGGGTCGTGGCCGAGCCCGGACAGTACGGCGAACCGGTCCTCGGGGCCGAGGTGGAAGGAGCGCGTGTACCACCGCAGGAAGTGGGCGACCGGTCCGTGGGTGCCGATCACCGGTCTCGGCCGGCCGGTGGTGCCCGAGGTGAAGGCGAGGTAGGCGGCGTCGCCGGGACCGGGAGGCGGGCCCGCGGGTCCGCCGGCGGGCCCGTCGGCGTCGGGGCGGAAGACCGGTCCGGCGGCGAAGTAGGGCAGTGCCCGCCCGCCCGCGCAGTCGATCCAGCCGCGGGGATCCAGCGCCCGCGCCCGCCGCCGCAGCGCGCCTTCGGGGTGACCGGCGTCGAGCACGGCGAAGACCGCCGAGACCTTGGAGGCGGCGAGCATGCCGAGCACGGCCGCCGGGCCGCGGGTGGCGTACACCGCGAGCACGTCGCCCCGGCCGATGCCCTGGGCGCGCAGCTGCCCGGCGAGCCGGTCGGTGGCCTCCTCGACCTCGCGGTACGTCCACACCCGGTCCGCCCCGACGAGGGCCGCTCGTTCGGGGGTGTTCGCGGCGTGCCGGGCGAGCCGGTCGAGCAGCGAGGCGGCTTGCTCATCCGCCGCCGGCTCGCCCGCAGGCGCGGCCGCGGCGAGTTGCAGTGCGACGGCCTGTTCGGTGGCCAGCGCGAAGTCGCCGATCCTGGTGGCCGGTTCGGCGACGGCCTGGGTCAGCACGCCGCGCAGCTGGCGCAGCAGGTCGTCGACGCGCTCCGCGCCGTACAACGCGGTGTCGTAGGCGGCCTCCAGGGAGAAACCGCCGTCCTCGACGGACACGTAGAGCGTCAGGTCGAACTTGTTGTCGACGTCCTCGAGGTGCAGTTGCCGGGTCGTGCAACCGGGCAGCTCCAGCGTGGCCATCGGCGGCAGCAGGTTGAAGAAGACCTGCACCAGGCCGCTGCGCGACAGGTCCCGCTCCGGCGCGAGGTCGGAGACCAGCCGCTCGAAGGGCACCCGCTGGTGGGAGATGGCCGCCAGCGAGTCGTCCTTGACCCGGCCCACCAGGTCGGAGAAGGAAGGATTCTCTGCCGCGTCGAGGCGCACGGCGAGGGTGTTGAGCAGGCATCCGATGACGTCGCGGGTGCCGGCGCCGCGGGTGACGGCCGGGGTGCCGACCACCATCCGCTCCTGCCCGGTCTGCCGGGACAGCACGACCCCGAAGGCGGCCAGCAGGGTCATGAACAAGGTGGCCTCGTGCGCCCGCGCCAGCCCCCGCACTCCCTGCGCGGTCGCCGCGTCCACGGACACCCGGCGGGTCGCCCCGTGGTGCCCGCGCACCGCCGGCCGGGGCCGGTCGGCGGGCAGTTCGAGCACCTTGGGCACCTCGGCGAGGTAGCCGCGCCACCAGTCCAGCAGCGCGTCGGCGGCCTCGCCGGTCAGCCGTTCGCGTTCGGCGCGGACCACGTCGGCGAACTGCCTGGCGAGCGGCCGCAGAGCGGGCTCCTCGCCGGCCGAGGCGGCCGCGTAGGTCAGGGACAGCTCGTGGAAGAGGATCCCCAGCGACCAGCCGTCGCAGACGATGTGGTGCGCCACGAACAGCAGCAGGTGCGCCTCGTCGGCCACCCGCAGCGCCAGCACCCGCAGCAGCGGTCCGTCCTCCAGACGGAACGGGCGGCGTGCCTCGCGCATCGCGGCGGTCGTGGCGGCGGCCACCGGATCGGGCCGGTCCCGCAGGTCCGCGGTGTCCACCGGCACCCGCGTCCCGTCCACCACGCACTGGGTGGGCGATCCGTCCTCGGCGCGGAAGACGGTGCGCAGCGCGTCGTGCCGCCCCACCACGGTGTCCACCGCCCGCTGCAGCAGGCCGAGGTCGAGCGGGCCGTCGATCCGCAGCAGCAGCGGCATGTGGTAAGCCGTGGTGCCAGGCTTCAACTGCTCCTCGAACCACAGCCGTTCCTGTGTCCGCGACAGCGGCGCGGTATCGGTCATCGTGCGTCCTCGTCAGGGAGTTCGGACAGGAAGACCCTCGCGATCTCGCGCAGGTCCGCCGGATCGAGGAGCCCCTGCGGAGCCTGGAGCACCCCCGCGAAGTCACCGCCGTCGTCCCACAGTTCGCAGTACAGCTCCGACTGCAGGCCGAGCGGCGGCGCGGGCAGCGGCGTGAAGCACACGTCCCCGGCGGTCGCGGCGGCCGCGGTGCGCTGCAGCACCAGCATGTTCTGGTAGAGCGGGGACCGGCCGCCGTCGGGCCGGGGCGCGAGCAGCGCGACCTCGTCGGTGGGCAGCGCCGTGTGGGCGAAGACCTCCAGCAGCCGCTCCCGGACGAGCGCCGTCAACTGCGCCTCCGATGTGCCGAGTTCGGCCCGGATGCGGACCGGGAGCCCGTTGACCAGGTAGCCGACGGTCCGATCGTGCTCCACCGCGCGGTCGTCGAGCAGGGTGCCGATGACGATGTCGTGCCGGCCGGTGATCGTGGCCAGCGTCCGCCACCAGGCGGCGAGCAGCGGCACCAGCACCGGGCAGCGGTTCCGTTCGGCCGACGCGCGCAACGCCGCCGTCTGCCCGGCGGACAGCCGCAGCGGTTGCGCGGCCACCTCGCGGGTCCACACCTCCCGCATCGGCAGTCCGCCCGCCGGCAGGGCCAGCGGGGCCGAGTCGGCGACCTGCTCGCGCCAGAAGGCCCGCTGCCGCTCCCGTTCGTCCTCCGCCACCTCCGTGCGCTCCGGTGGCAACGACCCCTGGCGCAGCGGCTGTCCGGCGTAGGCGGCCGCCAGGTCGGCGACCGCGATCTCCTCGGAGCGGCCGTCGAAGACGATGTGGTGCACCCCGACGAGCAGCAGATGGCGCGTCTCGCCGAGGGCCAGCACCGCCACCCCGAACAGCGGGCCCGCCGCGAGGTCGTGCAGTCCGGCCGCGAGCTCGGCCGTCAACTCCCGCTCTTCTGCGAGGGGATCGCCCGCGCTGTGCCGGACGAGGACCGGCGGCGCGGCCGGGGCGGCCGGCGTGCGGAGCGGATGCGTCCCCTGCCGGGGGAAGACCGTGCGCAGCGCGGGATGCGCCGCGGCCACCGCCGCCAGAGCGCCCTCCAGCCGGCCCATGTCGAGCGGGCCGGTCACCTCCCAGCGGCAGACCACCACATGCCCTGGGGCGCCGGGCGCCAGCCACTCGGCGAGCCAGAACCTGCGCTCGCCGGGCGAGAGCGCGCCGGTCGGCGGCTGCTCCGGGGAAGGCGGCACGGCGGCGGCCGGGCGCTCCTGGGCGAGCCGTTCGAGCGCCGCGACGTTCGGATGCCGGTAGACGTCGCGGGCCGACAGCGCGGTGCCCAGCAGGCGGGAGAGCCGGGCGGCGGTCCGCAGGACGTGCAGCGAGTTCGCGCCGGCGCCCAGCAGGTCGTCGTCCGCCGCCAGCCCGGGATCGCCCAGGATCAGCCGGACCTCGCGCAGCGCGGGCGAGCCGGGCGCCGCCACGGCGTCGCCCGCCGAGTCCGCCAACCGCCCGCGGGCCCACTCCCGCACGGCGCCGACGTCCGCCTTCCCGGTGGGCCCGAGCGGTACCGGGTCCAGGTGCAGGTAGCGGTCGGGACGCAGATAGCCCGGCAGGCGCTGCTCGGCGTGGGCGCGCAGCCTGGCCGCCGGCAGCGGGTCGCCCGAGTCGGTGGCGTAGACGCAGACCGTGCCGACGACCGTGGACCGGTCGTCGTGCAGCGGCACCAGGAACGCCTGCCGGACACCGGGCAGTCCGGCCATCCCCTGCTCGACCTCGCCCGGCTCCACCCGGTGGCCGCGGACCTTGAACTGGCGGTCGGTCCGGCCCACGAACCACAGCCTGCCCGCCGGGTCCATCCGGACCCGGTCGCCGGTGCGGTAGGCGCGCAGCGTGCCGTGGCCCGGCAGGTTGACGCGCGTAAAGCGGCGTTCGTTCTCCTGCGGGCGGTCGAGATAGCCCAGGGCCAGCCCGTCGCCGGCCACCCACAACTCGCCGTCGGTGCCGCGCTCCACCGGCCGGCCCGACTCGTCCATCACCGCCAGCACCGTCCCGCGGACCGGCAGCCCGATCGGCGGCCCGTCCGGGATGTCGGCCTCGCCCGCGGCGACGTCGTGGGTCGAGACGAAGACCAGCGACTCGACCGGCCCGTACCCGTTGGTCAGGCGCAGATCGGGATGCGCGGCCAGCAGCGCGGCGATGTGCGGGGGCGAGAGCCGTTCGCCGCCGGTCATCAGGTGCCGCAGGCCGGCGAACGCCTCGACGTCCTCGTCGACGATCAGGTTGACCAGCGAACTGGTCAACCACATGGTGTTGACGCCCTGTCGGGCGACCAGGGCGCGCAGCCCGCGCGGGGTGAGCAGCGGGTCGCCGACCACCGCGCACGACCCGCCGTTCATCAGCGAGGCGAACAGGTCCAGCGCGCCGCCGTCCCAGTACGGCGCGGCCAGCAGCGGCATGACCGTGCCGGGGCCCAGGTCGGCGAAGCCGCCGTCGACGAAGGTCCGCACGAACGCCCGGTGCGGTACGACCACCCCCTTGGGCCGGCCGGTCGAGCCCGAGGTGAAGAAGACGCAGGCCGCGTCGGACGCGCTCCCGGGCAGGTCGCCGGGCGGCACGCCCTGCCACGCCCGCGCATCGCCACCGGCGGCGGGAGCCTCGTCCGGCCCCGGCAGCGTCACCGTCAGCGTCCCGTCTAACGGCCGCATCCCACCGGTGGCGTGCAGGACCACCTTGGCGGCCAGGTCGTGCAGGAGGCCGTCGACACGGTCGGCCGGCCAGCCGGGATCCACCGCGGCGTACGCGGCACCCGTGAGCAGCACTCCCAGGGCGGCCGCGGCGAACTCCTCGCCGGCCACCGCCACGACCGGCACGAAGTCCCCGGGCGCGACGCCCGCGGCGGTGAGCCGGTCCCGGACCGCCAGGGCCCGCCGTACCAGGTCGCCGTAGCCGACCACCGTCCCGTCCGGCCGGCGCAGGGCCGGGGCGTGCGGCGCGCGGGCGGCGTGCCCGAGTACCACCTTGTGGACCGTGGCGTCCCGCGGGACCGGCAGACGCCGGCCCTCGATCAGCGCGAGCTCCATCTCAGCCCTGCCGTGCGTCGGCCAGCACGGCGGCCAATTCGGCGGGGGTCAGCTGCAGGACATCGGTGAAATCGGCCTCGATCCCCCAGGATTCCTCTATCTGGGCGATGGCGAGAACCGCGTGGTAGGAATCGCCGCCCTGCGCGACGAACGAGGCGTCCGCACGCACCTCGCTGCCCAGCACCCCGGCCAGTATCCGGACGACGTTCTCGGTACCGAGCCGTGGCATACCATCGAACTGTGTCATTTCTGGATTCTCCAGCTGCTTTCGTGAAGCATTGGGAAGGATCGGCGCCAACGCCCACCTATTCGGAGAGCGCGCGATACGGGCCCTTCGGCTCAGGCCCTCTCGCCAGGGTCCACCCGTGCTCGGAACCGGTGGCACTCCACCATTTCCGCAGGCAGCATTGTCAGGCTGTCGTCTGTATCGGCGTCTCCGCCACCCAGTGCATGGCGCATGATGCTGCGAGCAGCTACCTGCAGTGAGGTCAAACATGCATGATCTTCTCGACTGGCGCGGACTCGCCATCGCCGAACTGACTCCCCGCCATATAAGCGTTTACGGATGGGCCGCCACCCGGGGACTGCTCGTCCTGGACGAAGCCGCCCGAGGTCTCGGCATGACCGAGAGCAAAGTCGGTGCCACCGCCCGCCTGTTGGTCGACCTCGAGTTGTTCGAGCCGGTACCGCAGGACGAGTTGGAGGCGTCCGGCAGCAACGGGCCGGCCTGGCGGGTGCTGCACCCGCAGGTGGCCACCGCCCGGCTGGCGTCGGCGGAGTCGAAGCTGCGTCACCAGTTGTTCCAACTGGACGCCCGGCGCGAGTGCCTTGCGGCGTTGACCAAGGCGCACCCGGCGCGCGACGAGGCGGAGGGCGACGGGCCGCCGGGTTCGGTCGAGGTGGTCGACTCGCTCGCCGAGGTGATCGCCATGATCGAGAGGGCGAGCGCCGAGTGCGTGCGGGAGGTGGTCTGCTGCCAGCCCGGAGGCGGCCGGCCCCCCGATCAGCTCGAACAGGCGATAGCCCGGGACACCGCGATGCTGCGCAGGGGGGTGCGCATGCGCATCCTCTACCAGCACACCTCGCGCTGGGACGCGCCCACCCAGGCCTACGCGGAACGGACCTCGGCGCTCGGTGCCGAAGTCCGCACCCAGGCCCAGCTGTTCGGCAGGATGATCGCCTTCGACCGCGAGACGGTGTTCGTGCCGCACTACTCCCACGGCCGCGGCGCCGCCGTGGTGCGGGACCCGTCCGCGGTGGCCTTCCTCTGCAACGCCTTCGACCAGACGTGGGAGTCGGCCGTGCCGTTCTCCGCGGACTGGCGCGGCACCGCCACGGTCGACGACGTGCGCCTGCAGATCCTGCAGTTGCTGCGCGGCGGTATGAAGGACGAGGCGATCGCCCGCCGGCTCGGCATGTCCCTGCGCACCTGCCGCAAGCACATCGCCGACATCTTTCTGAGCATGGGAGCCGAAAGCCGTTTCCAGGCAGGCTATCTGGCGGTTCGTCAGGGATTGATCGACTGACCGGCCGGCGCGCGCACCGCGCCGGCACCCGCAGCAGGCGTGGTCGGACAATCGTGCTAGCATCGGCCGATTTTTCGCCTTTATGTGGGAGGTTGGACTTGCGAAGAACATCGGCGTTCATCGGGGCGGCGGCGGCACTCGCGCCGCTTGTCCTGATGAGCGCTCCGGCGGCGTCCGCCACGACGAGCGGTTCGCTGACCCTGACGACACTCGACCGGACCGGCAAGGCGGTGACCTCCAGCGCGCAGGCGGTCAACGTCAGGACCGGCGGCGTCTACAACCTGACCAGCGGGAAGGCACACAGCCTGCCCAAGGGCAGCTACGACGTGATCGTGGTCGTCGACACCGACGGAAACGACTCGGGCACGCTGGGCGCCAAGTCGGTGACGGTGTCCGGCGCGACCAAGGTCACCGTCGACGCCCGCCAGGGCGACCCGGTGAAGGCGTCGCTCAGCCCCGCCGCGGGCAGCGGCTACCGCCAGACGCTCACCACCGACCTGTGCGTCCCGAACAGTACCGCCCCCGGATTCCTGACCTCGGGAACCCCGGGAAGCCTCTACGTGATCCCCTCGTCCGTCTCCGGCGTCGAGATGGCCTACTCCTCGACCTGGACTCCGGACGGGACCGGTACCGGCGGCGCTGCCGGCTACCTGGCCTCTGCCCGGCACACCAAGGGCCTGCCGAGCGGGGTCTCCACCACGTTCCACCAGTCCTCGCTGGCCACGGTCTCGGTCTCGGCCCGCAGCGGACCGGAGACCGGCGACGTCGGCCTCCAGTTCGACGGGGACGGCGGCGACCAGTGCGAGTGGGGCACCCAGGTGCTCTCCGGCGACGGCACGCTCCCGTACACCTTCGCCGCGCACGTGCCGGCCGGACCGACCTCGATCATCCAGACCGGGCAGGACACCGCCTACGACCTGGACCACACCTACAGCGCGGGGAAGAGCTACAGCCTGACGCTCGACCACGCCGCGTGGGGGCCGTCGGGCCAACTGCCGTACACCTGGGGTTCGGGCCACCGGCTGTACATGAACACCGCGATGATGTTCTCGGACTCCGCGCTGCCCTACGCCGTCGGCGAGAAGACGGCGTACAAGCTCACCGAGTCCGGCAAGACCATCGAGTCGAAGACGGTGACCGGCTTCGGCCAGGCCACATTGGACCCGGTGATCAAGACCGCCGGCTGGTACACCCTGACCGCGTCGGCCACCCGTGATCCCGACCCCGGCGAGCAGTTGCCGTCGACCGCGCTGTCCACGGCGTCGGCGCTGAGCCTGCACTTCTACGCGAACCCCAAGGCGAGCGACCAGGTCAGGGGCTACCTGACCCGCTTCTCGCCGACCGGGCTCAACTCGGACAACCAGGCCAAACCCGGTGCGACGACCACCGTCACGCTCGGGATGCAGCGCAGCAAGCCCGACGACGGCGAGGCGCACCAGCTCACCGACACGGCGGAGAAGGTCCAGGCATGGGCCTCCACCGACGGCGGTAGGACCTGGCACTCCGTCAAGGTCACGCACTCTGGCTCCACGTGGACCGCCGCGGTGCCCGACCCGGCCTCCGGAACGGTCTCGCTCCGCTCCGAGGTCACCGACAGCCACAGCGACACCAGCACCACCACGGTCGTGAACGCCTACGCCGTGAGCTGAGCCGAGGCAGTCGATCCACCAGGGGCCGACCGGGCGTTCACCACGCCCGGCCGGCCCCTGCGTGTTCCGCGGTGCCGGCAGGGGGAGTTCGCATCAGACCCTTGACACGGCGCGCGCGCGGGCGTTCTCTGGTCCAGACTAATCGCTCGTGGTCTAGACAACATGGACCCCAACGCGTCCGGAGACGCACTGGGCGACGGCCCCTTCAGACGAACTCAGGGAGCACCCCCCATGCTCAGAGCACTGCTCAGACCCTCACTCGCCCTGTCGGCAACGGCGGTACTCGGCGTCGGCGCCATGGTGGCGGCCTTCTCGCTGGCTCCGGCGCCCGAGGCGCAGGCCGCCCCGGCGTCCTGGCCGTCCCACGTCTTCGCCCCCTACGTCGACACCGGCCTGAGCAACACCACGCTCACCAGCGTCGCCTCGTCCTACGGCACCAAGTTCTTCACCCTCGCGTTCGTCGACGGCTCCGGCTGCCAGTGGTCGCTGCCCAACCAGTCCGGCTGGCAGTCGCAGGTCTCCGCCCTGCAGGCCGAGGGCGGCGACGTGAGCGTCTCCTTCGGCGGCTACACCACCGACACCAACGGCACCGACCTGGGCAACACCTGCTCCTCCGCCGGCGCCATGGCCTCCCAGGTCGAATCCGTCGTCACCACGATGGACGTCAACCACCTCGACTTCGACATCGAGTCCAACGAGTTGACGAACACCACCGACCTGACCCGGACCGCGCAGGCGCTCGCCCAGGTCCGCTCCTGGGCCTCCTCCAGCGGCCGGAACCTGACGGTCTCCTACACGATCCCGGCGCTGCCGTCCGGACTCACCTCGTCCGGCACCAGCCTGCTGTCCAACGCCCGCTCCAACGGGTTCACCCCCGACATCGTCAACATCATGACGATGGACTACGGCTCCTCGGGCACCGAGATGGGCAGCGCCGCCAACCAGTCGCTCGACGCCACCGCGGGCCAGGTGGCCTCCGCCTTCGGCATCTCCACCTCCGCGGCGTACGCGATGCTCGGCAACACCCCGATGATCGGCCAGAACGACAGCCCCGGGGAGATCTTCACCCTCGCCGACGCCTCGACCGTCGAGTCCCACGCGGCGTCCGAGGGCATCGCCCTGGTGTCCTTCTGGTCCGAGGGCCGCGACAACGGCGGCTGCCCCGGCCAGACCAGCGCCAGCTCCACCTGCAGCGGCCTGAGCCAGAACACCGGCGCCTTCACCCAGGCGTTCCAGTCCTTCACCAGCGGCGGCGGCAGCGGCACCACCGGGGGCACCACCACCGGCGGCACCACGACCGGCGGCACCACCGGCAGCACCACCGGGGGCACCGGAGGCTGCGCCACGCCGTGGAGCAGCTCCGCCACCTACACCTCCGGCAACCAGGTCTCCTACGGCGGCCACAACTGGACCGCGAACCAGTGGAACTACGACGAGGTCCCCGGCGGCGCGTCCGGCGCCTGGAACGACAACGGCTCCTGCTGATCGCGCGGTAGGAACACCCGGCGGGGTTCCGCCCCGCTCCCGGGCCACCGGGGGCGGGGCGGGACCCCGCTTCGCCGTCCGGCCGCGCCGCGCACGGCTGTCCGCCGGTACGGCGACCTCTTTCGAGTGGCGGGCCCGACGGGCTGGACGGGCCCCACGGCCGGCGCGGTGGACGATCGGGCGACCGGTCGAGTCGGAGGCAACCGCGTCCTCGGACCGGTGGACCGCTTCGCCGCGAAGTCGGCCATCCGAGCCCACGCACGCCGCTCACCGATCGGCAGGTCGGCGCCGCGGCCGAGCGGCTGCTGGCCTGACCGGGCAGCGGCAACGACGACGGAACGGGCTTCGCGATGTTCGGACTCGGCGGCGAGATCAACCGGGTGCCGCCGCGGGCGACCGCGTTCGTCCACCGCGACGGCCTGTTCGTGTTCGCCGCCGAGACCTCCTGGGACGTCTTCGGCGCCTCGCCTCCCCGCCAGTCCTACCGGAACTTCCCCGACCCGGAGTTGAAGGACCGGCGGCGAGCCTGTTACGGCCACAACCACGACCGGCTGGTCCGGGTGAAGCGGAACTACGACCCGACCGGTTTCTTCGACTACGCGCAGGCGATCGGCTCCTGACGCACCGTACCGGGTCCCCGTCGCGAGACGCCCGGGGACGGCGGGCCGGCGCCGGAATCAGCGGCCGGCGCGGCGGCGTGCGACACCGGCCGGCCCGCGGGATTTCGGTAAGCGGAATTCGGCGGGGTCGACCGGCGTCCGGCCTTTCGCGTCAAGAGCCGCGCTTTTCGGCAAGTGCTCGCGGGCGAAACGGCCGGGGCGGGTGTTCCGCCTGTGCAGGGTTGTCCGCATGGCCTGTTCGGCACCTTTTCCACCGGGTGGATCGGAGCGTAGAACAAGGGAATGCGCCCGGCGTCGGAACGGCCGGCCCACGGTCTTCGCCACAATATCGGGGCCGAATGCGACGGCTGTTGCGAGGCGGGCGGAGCAAGGAAATCCATTTGCGCCTCACCGAGATGAGCATCGCATGTCCTCTTCCGCTCCCCGCCGGTGTCCCGTTCTCGATCCCACCGCTCGTGCCGCCCACGCGGAGGCCGCCGGCCTGCGCGCCGAGGGCCCGGCGGTGCGCGTCGAGCTGCCGGGCGGTGTCATGGCCTGGTCGATCACCCGGTACGGCGTCATCCAGGCGCTGACCAGCGACCCGCGCATCTCCCGGGACTTCCGCCGGCACTGGCCCGGCGTGGCCGAACTCCCCGAGGGCTGGGCGCTGGCTCCGATCGCCCTGCAGCAGAACTTCCTGAACGCCTACGGGCCGGACCACCGCAGGTTACGCCGGAGCGTCTCGCCGTCCTTCGCGCCACGAAGGGTGGAGGGGATGCGCCCGCAGGTGCAGGCGACGGCCGACCGGCTGGTCTCCGCTCTCGCCGCACTGCCGCCCGGCGAGAGCGCCGACGTGCGCCAGGCGCTCTCCCTCCCGCTGACCATGACGGTCATCTGCGACCTGCTCGGCGTCCCCGACTTCCTGCGCGGCCGGCTCGGGGCCGCCATCGACGGCGTGCTGGACACCGCGGCCGGCCTCGAACGGGCGCTGGCCGTCCACGCCGAGCTCTACAGCGTCCTGACCCGGCTGCTGCGCCACAAGGAGTCCCACCCGGGCGCGGACCTGACGAGCGATCTGATCGCCTCGGCGACCCGGGAGAAGCCGGCGCTGTCGGAGCGGGAACTGCTCGACACCTTCTTCCTCATGATCGGCGCGGGCTACGAGACCGCGGTCAACCTCATCACCAGCGCGGTCCACTCCCTGCTCGCCCACCCCGAGCACCTCGCGGGGGTCCGCCGGAACGCCATCGGCTGGGACGACGTCGTCGAGGAGACGCTGCGCCACCAAGGCCCGGTCATGTACCTGCCGATGCGCTACGCGGTCGAGGACGTCGACCTCGGCGAAGGCGTCGTCATCCGCAAGGGCGAGCCGATCATCATCGCCTTCGCCGCCGCCGGACGCGATCCCGAAGTGCACCCGCAGCGTCCCGACGAGTTCGACCCCACCCGGGCCGGCAAGGAACACCTCGCCTTCGGCCACGGCCCGCACTTCTGCCTCGGCGCCCATCTCGCCCGGCTGGAGGCGCACGTTGCCCTGACCACGCTCTTCTCCCGGCTGCCCCGCCTCGCGCTCGCCCGCCCCGACGAGCCGCCGGCCCGCGTCCCGTCCCTGATCGTCAACGGCCACGCGAGCCTGCACGTCATACCGACGCCCGCCGCCGCCTGAGAGCGGGAGCGGGCGTCCCGGCCCCGCGCCGACGGATCGCGCGGGGCCGGGGAGTCGCTCAGTACTGGTAGTAGCCGATCAGGGTGCCGCCCGCCTCGATGGTGTTGGTCTGGACGTCCGTGCCGGTGTCGTAGGCGTTGATCATCTCGTCGTCACCGATGTAGACGCCGACGTGTTCGGTGGACGAGGGGCTGCTGCCGAAGAAGACCAGGTCGCCGGGGACCGGTGAACTCACCTGGGTCATCTCGGTGATCTGGGTGCCGGTGGCGCCGGGGCCGAGCACGTCCTGGCCGTACGCCAGGTCGTACACCCAGCGGGCGAAGCCCGAGCAGTCCAGGCCGACCGCGCTGGGGTCGGTGCAGCTGAGCGACTGCGGGTCGCCCACGCAGGTGCCGGTCGAGGGGCCCGGCGTCCCGGTGTGGCCCCCGCCCCACACGTACTGGATGCGGCCGCCGCCCCAGCCGGTCTCCGCCGAGCCGTTCTCGATCGCCTGGGCGTAGCTGATGATCTTGGACAGCACGGAACCGCTCGGCGGCGGGGGAGTTCCCGTTCCCGAGCCGTCGAGTGAGGCCTTGGTGCTCGGGCCGACGATGCCGTCCACCGACAGCCCGTGCGCGCTCTGGTAGCTCTTGACGGCCGCCAGCGTGTCGGCGCCGAAGTCGCCGTCGACGGCCACGTCCGCGCCGTGGGAGTCGAGCAGCTGCTGCAGCTCGGTCACGCAGCCGTCGATCTCGCCTTCGGTGATATCGGTCGGGCACTGCGAGGAGGTCAGCGAGATCGGCGCGGGAGCCGTCGCCGCGACATCGCTGAGCGACGCCTTGGTGTTGGGGCCGACGATGCCGTCCACGGACAACCCGTGCGCGCTCTGGTAGCTCTTGACGGCGGTCAGCGTCGCGGGGCCGAAGTCGCCGTCGACGGTCAGGCCGGCGCCGTTGGAGTCGAGCAGTTGCTGCAGGTCGGTGACGCAGCCGTCGATCTCGCCGTTGCTGATGTCGGTCGGGCACTGCGAGGAGGTGATCGGGATCGGCGTGGGAGCGGCGGCCATCGCCGGCGAGGCGGTGGCGATCATGCCGAGGGCGGCCGCCGCCACGGTGACGCCGATGGTGAACCAGGCCCGGCCTCGGGGACGGCCGCCCATGCGATTCAGCGACGATCTGAAGGTACGATGATCAGGACGTGGTGTAGCCATAAGAACCTGCCTATGGGGGTTCAGTGGTCCGGTGGCACACGGCAAGCCCCCGGCACGCGGGCGTGGTTCACCGCGCGCGCGGGGGCGTTGGGGCCGAATAAAGCCACAGATGCCACATCACGTCAAGGATGGCCGGGCGAGGTCGGCTCGCCCGAAGAGCCGGGTGACGGTCGGTTGGTGCCGAATTCCCCGATCGACAACCCGTACGAATTCCCGCCGAATCCTTCTGGGCGGACGGAACGGATTCGTCAGGAAGTTGCCTGCGCCCGGCAACTCACGCCGGCCCGGCGCGGGTTGCCGCAACGGCCCGCACGCCGGGCGGGGATCAGCGGGTGGTGAGCACCATGCGGAAGCGGGCGTCGCCGGAGAGCATCTTGCGGTAGGCCGCGTCGGCCTGGTCGAGGGGGACCTCCTCGGTCATCGGACGGATCCCGTGCAGCGCGCTGAACGCCATGGTGTCCTGGACGTCCTGCGAGGTGCCGGACGGGTGGCCGCGCAGCACCTTGCCCTTCAGCAGCAACTGGAACGGGCTGACGCCCATCGGCTCGGGGGTCGCGCCGATCACCACCAACTCGCCCCGGGGCGCCAGGCCGTCCACCGTGGAGGTGATGGCGCCGGAGTCGCCGGCCGTCGCCAGGACGACCTTGGCGCCGCCGAGGGAGCGCAGCGCGTCCGCGACGGAGGTGTCCGCGGTGCTGTCGACGTAGTGGTGCGCGCCGAGCCGCTTGGCGAAGTCCGCCTTGTCGCCGCCGCGGGCGATCGCCACGGTCTCGAAGCCCATGGCCGCCGCGAACTGCACGCCCAGGTGTCCCAGGCCGCCGATGCCGAGCACGGCCACCAGGTCACCCGGCCGCGCGGGGCTGTGCCGCAGCCCGTTGTACGTGGTCACCCCGGCGCAGGCCATCGGCCCGGCGTCGGTGGCCGCCAGCGCGTCGGGGATCCGGGCCAGCGCGTCGACCGGTGCGATCACCTGCTCGGCGAAGCCGCCGTCGTAGGCCGGGCCGGGCACCTTCAGGTTGTCGCACACGATGAAGTCGCCCTGCCGGCAGGGCGTGCAGTGGTGGCAGCTCCCGCCGAACCAGCCGACCGCCACCCGGTCGCCGGCCTGCCAGCCGAAGCTCTCCGCCCCGTCCCCCAACTCCTCGATCCGGCCGGCGATCTCGTGCCCGGGCACCAGCGGGAAGCGGACGCCCGGCAGCGCGCCGTCCACGAACACGGCGTCGCTGTGGCAGATCCCGCACGCGTCCACGGCGATCCGCACCCGGTCGCGGCCGGGCTTGGCCGCCTCCCGCTCGACGATCTCGAACGACCCGCCCGCGGCGGGGACCTGCGCGGCTCGATAAGTGCTCATCTGGATCACTCCCGGCTACCCATCGCGACTGCCCCCGCAACCCATCACAACACCTCCGCCGGGGCCTCGCGCGCCGGGTCGCCGCGCGCGGTCGCCCAGGTTCGCCGCGGACGTTTGCGCAGTTCAGCCAGGGTGCGGCTGGTCACCGCGGGTCGTCACGGCCGCGCGGAGAGTTCCCCCCTACGCCCGGGTCGCCCGCGGGCACGCCGCGTCGCCGGGCGCGGCGGGCGCCGCTTCAGGACGGCGTGCCGGACAGGACCTCCACCCTGCCGGTGTCGAGCGAGTAGTAGGCGCCGACCACCGCGAGGGCACCCTTGCGCACGAGCGGGGCGAGGTCCTTGTTGGAGCGCAGGCCGGCCGCGGTCAGCCGGATCTGCGCGCGGATCATGGTCTCGACCGGGTCGGTGCCGCCCTGCCGGACCGCCAGGTCGTACGCCGGACGGAGCGCGGTGACGATCGCCTGCAGGTTGCCGGGCAGTGGCTCGCCGTCGTGGATGGACTTGTACGCCGCCTCGATGGCGCCGCAGCGCTGATGCCCGAGGACCACGATGAGCGGGGTGCCGCTGGTCACGGGCCCGTACTCGACGGAACCGGTGACCACCGGGCAGACCGCCTCCCCGCCGGTGCGCATCACGTAGAGGTCGCCCAGCCCGGTGTCGAAGATGAGCTCGGGCGGCACCCGGGAGTCGATGCAGGACAGGACCGAGGCGAACGGCGTCTGCTTCTGGGCGACGAGCTGACGCCGGGTCGGATCCCGGTCGGGGTGCTTCAGGTCCCCGCTCACCCAGCGCCTGTTGCCCTCCACCAGCCTCGCGAAGGCCGCGGCCGGCGTGGTCGGCTGCGCGTCCGACACGGCGCCGGTCGCCGGCACCGGCTTTTCCGTCGATGAGCAGCCCGCGACCGCCACGCCGGCGACCGCGATCCCCCCGGCCAGCAGAGCCCGTCGCCCCGGGCGTCCAACTCGGTCCATCGTCGTTCCCCTCAGTGCCGCTCGGTCACGTCCGTACGTCTCGACCAGCGCGATTGTCCGGCGCGGCGGGGGCGACCGGGCGACAGGCGCAAGCGCGCGAGGCCGGGTTTGCCACCGACGGCCCACACCGGGGGCAGGGGAGGACGGGCGCGGATGCCCCCGTGCGTGCGCTACGGCCGTCCGCGGTGCGCACCGAGCGTGGGCTCGCTGGCGATGCGGCGGCCGCGCGGCGGGATCCCGGTTCGTGCCCGATCAGCGGCGCTGGGTCGGCACATACGGCTTGGACCGCTGGAGCGCGTGCGTCAACTGCTCTCCCTGCTCGGGGGTGAGAGAGTTGCCGTCGGCGAGTTCACCCACCCGGCTGCGGGTGACGGCTTCGAGGAGTTCGGCGTACTCGTGGGTCGCCGAGCGCAGACGGGAGCGGCCGGCCAGGGCGGCGCCCGCCGCGACAAGCGTGGCGGGCCACCACCAGCCGGCCAGGAGCAGGTAGAGCAGTGACCAGGCCAGCAGCGTCGCGGCCCGGGACAGCGCGGCTCGGGCGGCGGACATCTCTTCGCGTACGTCGTGGGGCATGCGCAGCCACAGATACGGCCAGACCACGGCGAGGTCCAGATGGAGATCGCGATTCAGCCGGACACCGACGGCGTTGAGGCGATCGCCACTCCAGGTGGGGCGGTCGGGACGCTCGACGGAGATCCTCGCCATGGCCCAGTAGGCCTCGTCCCGCGTGTCGTAGGAGGGCGGCTCGCCGTTCTCGCGCGCCAGGCGCAGCTCTGTCTCTGCACGCTGCCAGTGAGCAGACGCCTTGTCCCAGCGGGTCCGGCGACTCGCCACCAGCTGCTTGACCAGGTCCCGCAGGGGGTTCGGCCACTGCCGCCAGTCGTCCGCGAGGGCCAACTGTTCGACGAGCGACCCGAGCGCCTGAGCCGCCGCGCCGGTGCCGGCGGCACCGACCAGGAGGGCGATCAGAAGCAGCACCTGTCCGCTGACGTGCCGTAGCGCGGCTGACTGCGACCAGTGGGCGAAATGGTCTGCCAGACCGCCCACTTGGAAGGGATGGCGCTGTCCGGTTGTGTGCGCCGCCAGCGCCACGGCGCAGAACAGCGCGCCGGGCAGGGCCAGCAGCGACAGCCAGCGTTCGGCGAGGGACTTCCCGAGCGCCGAGAAGAAGCCGCCCACCGGGCTAGGCTCGCTGGTATTGCAGTCGCCGCTCGTTCATCCTGCAGCGGGGAACGTCGGTCCAGACACGCTCCGGCTGAGTCCACTCGAACGAGCAGCGTCCACTCGGACAGACGTACACCGTGTCCGCCGGTGCGCCCCCGCCGGTGCCGGGCAGGCCGGGTCCACGTGAGCCCGGGCCGTCCAGACCGGCCGGATCACCGTTCAAGCGCAGAGCCTGGTGCAATTGTTCGAGACCTTGGGCGAGTTCGCCGTCGTCCCGGGTCGCCATTGCCATCACGTCCGCCAGTAGCTGCCGATCTGCGTCGGTATTCAGGATCTCGCCGATATCGCTCCCCCGGTGGCATAGTTCCCCTAATCGTCGACGCGCAACCGAGTCCAAATCCGACCTCCCCAGACTCGGCGGGCTGGCGCAATCCCGTTCGGCGACGCGCCCGCCATGGTTGATTGATGTCACTAGAGTACCGTCAACTCGGGGAAGGGAGTCGCGATCGGGTGGCCGGGTCAGTTGAGCGCGCCGAGTTGGTCGACCGGGTGCGCCGGTGGAACAAACGCCTGGCCGGGGGCGAGTACGAACTGCTCGGAGATCTCGCCGTGCGTACGGCCATGGAACAATTGTCCGAACTGGTTCAGTCGGACGAATCGGACGTCTCGGAGCGGATCCTACCGGTGCGTTACCAGCTTGGATGGCTGAAATGGTATGGCTATCTGAGGTCGCGCCGCAGTCGTTTCGATTTCTACAACGATGCGTTGGAGTTGTTGCTGCCCTGCTTTCTGCGGGGTGGGTTCGACGGATTCCCCGGTTCGCTGTCGGAAGCCCTTGCCAAAAAGGCAGCCCCCATCGCTTTCGAGTGGTTGCAGGGTGCCGAACCGGCCAAGCCCGTGGCCGATCTGTGGCGGCGCATAGTCGAGAGCGAGGCGGGGGCGCCCGACGAGGCGTGGCGCTGGTACTGCTTCGCCATCGCGCTGCTTCGCGTCCATGAGGCCGGAGGATCGGATTCGGCCGTCGACGAGGCCATCGAGTCCGCCGAGCGCGCTGTGGACACCGGCTTCGTCTACGACGTCGAACAGGCCGCGTATCTGCTGGTCGCGGGCTCCGCGTACGGACGGCGTTACCGGTCGCACGAGCAGGGCCGGGACCGGGCCTCGGCCCTGGCGTGCTACGCGCGCGTCGAGGACCTTCAGACCGCACCGGCCGGGGCCCGGATCCTCGCCCACGTCGGACGGGCCCGGCTGATCATGGCGGAGGATCCGCGCGCTGCCGCCCGGCTGCTGACCCAGGCCGTCGGACTCCTCCCGCAACTGGCACCGCGTCACCTGCAGCGCGGAGCACGCCTGCGGGAACTGGCCGGATTCACCGGACTCGGCCGAGAAGCGGCGGCGCTGACTCTTCAGACGTACCCCGGGTCCACCGGTGACTCGGCTCTGCTGGCGGTGCAGACGCTGGAACTGGGACGCGCGGTGTTACTCAGCCATGACCTGACCGCGAGAACCGACCTCACCGAGTTGGCGAGCCATCGCCCCGCGATGGCTCGCCGCTTCGTCGACCTGCGGGACAAGCTTGACCAGGAACTCGAACTGCCGGAGGCGGACGCCGAGCGACGGCAGCGTGAACGCCGCTCCTGGGAAGCGGAGTTCAGCCGCCTGCTGGAGGAGATCCGAGCCGTCGACGGATTCCACCGCTTCGGTCTGCCGCTGGACGAGGCGCAACTGCTCTCCCTCGCCGACCAGGGCCCGATCGTGGCGTTGACGACAAGTGAGAACCGCAGCGACGCCCTGCTCGTCACCGGCGACGGGGCGACGGCGGTCCGCCTCGGCGACCTCACGGAGCAGGAACTCGACGATCGCGCAAAGGCGTTCCAACGCGATCTCGCGACCCTCGGCGGCGACGACACCACCCCCCGGGAACGGAAGCAGGCCCAGGAAAGACTGGTCCAGGCGCTGGGCTGGCTCTGGGACGAGATCGCCGAGCCCGTTCTCCGAGCGCTGCGCGACCACCACAGCCGGGACGTGGACCTTCCTCGGATCTGGTGGATGCCCTGCGGCCCGTTCGCGCTGCTTCCCATCCACGCGGCCGGGTACCACGCACTCGAGACGGACCGTGCGGTGGTGATGCGGGCCGTCTCCTCGTACACCCCCACACTGCGGGCCCTGCGCTACGCCCGCGATCAGCGCGCCCGGCGAGCCGACACGACCTGGTCCGCCGCGCGCACGCTGGTCGTGGCCGCGCACGACGTTCCCGGTCTGCGGCGGCTGAACGGGGTCCGGGAGGAGGCGATCGCCCTCATGGGGATACTGCCGAACGCCGAACTCCTCGAAGGCCGCGGCCCGTCCATCACCGCCGCGACCACCGCCAACGTGCGAGAGCGTCTGCACAGTTGCGAGATCGCGCACTTCGCCTGCCATGGCAGCAGTGATCCCCAGGACCCTTCACAGAGCAGGCTCATCCTCGGTTCGGACGACGAGGACCCGTTCACGGTCGCGGCCCTTGTGCCGATAAGGCTGGGCCAGGCCACGTTGGTCTACCTGTCGGCATGCGACACAGCGAACACCAGAAGCTTCGAACTGGCCGATGAGGTGGTGCACCTGGCGTCGGCGTTCCAACTGGCCGGATTCCCCCACGTGATCGGCACCTTGTGGGCGGTCCAGGATGCCGACGCCGCCTGGATGGCCAAGGAGTTCTATGCCGAACTGCACGAAACGGTCGACCGGGCGCCGTACGCGCTGCACCGTGGAGTGCGCGTACTCCGCGACCAGTATCCCAACAGCCCCTACATCTGGGCGCCGTTCGTCCACACGGGTGCCTAGAGCGAATCGACGACTTCACACGCAGGAGAGGCAGGCCGCCTTGGAACCCACGTACGCCGACTTCACGACCGAGGCCATCCGCCTCGGCAATGCCGAAGTCACGCACGAGGCCGTGCAATGGGGGCAGGGCCACGCGACGCTGGACTGCGGCGGCAGCGTCGACGTCAGCTTCCGGATCGACGCCGGGGACCGGGTATTGGAGTCCGAGGCAACGCTCGAGGTGACCGCTCTGGTGTCCAAGCTGGACACAGAGCCCGGTAGCGCGCCGCTGGACATCATCGTCAACCAGCAGATGGCGATCTCTGCGTGGGCGGTACCCGGCGGCGGGGACCTGCCGCAAGTGAACAGGTTCGCCATTCCCTGCGCCATGCTCCGCCCCGGCGAGAACACCCTCTCGGTTCGCAGCGCGGCGGACTCGACTTCGTTGATCTGGCTCTACCGGATCACCCTGGACCCGGTGTTCGAACGCGACCGGTCCGCCAAGGCGCTGAGAGCGGCCGGGACCGTGGACGAGGTCCTGGTGTACCGCACCGAAGTGCGTGCGGCGGGGGATCTCGAATGGCACCCGCACGAGAGGCTGGAAGTCTTCCTCGGGCAGCCGCACCGAAGCCAGCTCACCAATCTCTCCTGGCAGGGTGACAACGGAGGCCGGGCCACTGTCGCCTTCACGACGGAGAGCTTCCGCGGTGGCCGTCGCAGCGGAGAAGGCCACCTGTACGACTACCGCGGAATGCTGGTGGAACGGGCAGCGCTCGCATGGGACGCCCTGCCCGAGGATCTGGTGACCTTCGCGGTCCGGCGCGACTGGGGCCAGGGCTGGTTCGCCAGCGGTCGGCTGGTCGCCCTGGTCAGGGGCGGCGACGGCCGGCTGGCCGCACTGTCCTGGCGCGACGACGACGGCGGCACCGGCGCGATCGAGCTCGCCCCGGATCGCTCCCGTTTCATCGGCTACCACCAAGCGGTAGGCGAGGGCCCGGTCGGATACGAAGGGAAGCGGGAGGAACCCCGTAGCTGACGGCCACCTGCCAGCCCTTGAGCACGCCGATACGATCGCGTGCGGGCGCCCGCGGCAGATCCGGGCGTGGCCGTGGGGACGGGGGCGCCGGGCTCTGGGATCGGCCATCGACGACGGGGGGATCGTGGTCGCGACGCAGACGGGCATCAAGGCTCAGGCGCTGGATTTTCTGGCCCGGGAACCGGGTTACGGGCACACGCGGATCGAGGGGGTCTTTCGCTCTGAGGGGCCCCAGCCCGTACCTGCGGCTCGCCTTGTACCTCATGTTCTGGGCGCTGCTGCCGGTGGTGGTCCTGCGCCTGTGGAAGTTCCGCTTCCTGGCCGTGACCCCCGACGCGGTGGTCATGGTCGCCATCTCGAAGCTCACCCTCCGGCCGAGGAGGATCGTGTCGACCACCCCTCGGGACCAGGCGCGCGTCGATGACGTCCGCGACACCGGGACGTGGACGCGGCTGCGGTTCACCGACGCCGAGGGCACCACCCACCGGTACAACGTCGGCCGGGCGCACCGCGTGGGCCTCGACGGCTTCCTCGCCGCTCTCGGCGCCCCGGCCAGGCCGCTGAGGCCGGAACACGACGGGGTGTTGGGCCACACCGGCGAGCACGGCAGATGACGCCGGCCGCGCGCGGTGGAGGACCGCGGCCTCCGTCTTGCCCTGGAGCGCACGCGAGCCCGTAGCGTCCCTGCCCATGGCATCACTTGGGGAAGGAATCCTGCTCGGCGGACCGGGCGGCATCGAGACGAGCGCGGTGTGCCTCGGCGCGCTGCCGTTCGGGACGCTCGTCGACGAGGAGGCGTCGATGGCGATCCTGGACCGTTTCGCCGAGGCCGGGGGCACGTTCGTCGACACGGCCAACAACTACTGCTGCTGGATCGACGGCCGCACGGGCGACGAGAGCGAACTGCTGCTCGGCAGGTGGCTGGCGAGGAGCGGCGCCCGTGATCGCATGGTGATCGCGACGAAGGTGGGCGCGCGGCCCGACCCGCGGCGCGGGCCGCGCTGGCCGGAGAACGCCGAGGGCCTGTCCGGCGCGGCGGTCAGGGCCGGGATCGAGGGCAGCCTGCGCCGCCTCGGCACCGACCACGTCGATCTGTACTACGCACACGTCGAGGATCCCGCGGTGCCGGCCGCCGAATCGGCCGGCGCCTTCGCGGAGTTGGTCGACCGCGGCGTCACGCGCATGCTCGGCGTCAGCAACCACGACACCGCGCGCCTCGCACGGCTGCGGCAGGCAGCGGCCGACTCGGGACACGTCGGGCACCGGGTGGTGCAGCAGCGCCACACCTACGCCAGGCCGCGACCGGGAGCGGACTTCGGCGTCCAGCGGCACGTCGACGCCGAGTTGCTGGAGTACGTGCGCCGGAGCCCCGACGTGACGCTCCTCGCGTACTCGACGCTGCTGTCCGGGGCCTACACCAGGACGGACAAGCCGATCCCGGAGCAGTACGACCACCCGGGCACGGCGCGGCGGCTGAGCGTGCTGCGCGAGGTCGCGTCCGAGGTGGGCGCCACGCCCCACCAGGTGGTCCTGGCCTGGCTGTTGCGCGGCGACCCGCCCGTCGTCCCGGTCCTCGGCGTCAGCAGCGTCGCCCAACTCGACGAATGCCTCGGCGCGCTCGACGTCGTCCTCGACGACGGGCAGCGGGCCCGGCTGGACGCGCCGGACTGACGGCGTCGCGACGGCGCGGGTGCCGGCAGGCGGCGGGTGCCGGGACGCCGCCGCGCACCGCCGCGTCCGGGTCAGCAGCCGCCCGCCTCCCGTGCCACGCGCTCCAGCCGCTCCCGGTACTGGGTCCACCACCGCTGATCGCCCGGGGCCATGTTGTCGTTGCCGGCACGTATGCCGACGGACCCGTCGACGAGTTCGCGGACGATGTCGGCGTGGCCGGCGTGCCGGTGGGTCTCGGCGGTCACGTGGACCAGGATCTGGTGCAGCGTCACCTCGCTCCGCTCCTGCGGCCACCACGGGACGCGGCCGGTCGCGTCGAGCGGCAGGGCGGCGATCGTGGCGTCCGCGTGCTGCCACGCCCGGTGGTACAGCGCGATGATCTGATCGCGCGACTCGTCCGCGGTGGCCCACAGGTCCGCGTTGGGCTCGGCGTCGTCCTCCAGCCCGGGCGGCGGCTGGTCGGACAGCGGCCGCCCGAACGTGTCGCCGAAGTACCCCAGTTCCACGCCGGCGAGGTGCTTGACCAGCCCGAGCAGATTCGTTCCGGTCGGCGTCAGCGGACGGCGGATGTCGTACTCCGGGAGCCCGTCGAGCTTCCATACCAGGGCTTCGCGGGCGGACCGCAGATAGCGCAGGAGATCCGCCTTCGCTTTCGCTTCGATCATGCCGGCAGTCTCCCACCGGGCACTGACAGCCGGCGCCGACGCGCGTGAGGGGACGCCGCGGGCGCCGGGCCGGCCGCGCGGTGCCGGTCAGCCGGCCGCGGACCCGGAGAGCACGTCCACCAGGGCGCGGCCGACTCCCCGCGCGGAGGCGGGGTTCTGGCCGGTCACCAGGCGGCCGTCGACGACCACGTGCGCTTCGAAGTCGGGGGCGCCGGTGTGCTTGGCGCCCAGCTCCTCCAGCCTGCGCTGCAGAAGGAACGGCACGACCGCGGTGAGCCCGGCGGCCTCCTCCTCGCTGTCGGTGAACGCGGCCACGTTCCTGCCCTCCACCAGCGGGGAGCCGTCGGAGAGCGTGACGGCGAGCAGCGCGGCCGGGCCGTGGCAGACCGCCGCCACCGCGCCGCCGGCCTCGTAGATGTCACGGGCCACGCCGGCCAGGTCGGCGTCGTGCGGGAAGTCCCACATGGCGCCGTGGCCGCCGGCGTACAGGATCGCGTCGTACCGCGACGCGTCGACGTCCCGGGCGGCCGGGGTGGCGGCCAGCTGTTCGGCGATCCGCTGGTCGGCGAGGAACGCCGCCTGGTCCGGGTCGGCGTTGTCCAGCCCGTCCATCGGCGGGCGTCCGCCCCGCACGGACACCAGGTCGACCTGGAAGCCGGCCTCGGTCAGGACTTGCCACGGGTGGGCGGCCTCGGAGACGTAGAAGCCGGTGGCGCGACCGGTGTCGCCGAGCAGGTCGTGGCTGGTCAGCGCGATGAGTACCTTGCGGGTGCGGGTCATGGTCATCTCCAGAAGCGGAAGCGGGCGTCTGCCGGACGGAGGGGCGCCGGACCCGGGCGTCCCCCTCGACCCGTCCCACGCTAGGACCGCCGACCCATCGGCGACCAATGGGTACGATCGCACCGAGCCATCGGAATTCCGATGGCCGTGATGGCTGGGCGGACGCTGAGGGGTGTCTCGTGGACCTTTCGCTGCTCCGGACGTTCCTGGCGGCCTACCGGTCCGGGTCGCTCACCGCCGCCGCCCGGCAGCTGGGGCTGTCCCAGCCCACCGTCACGGCGCAGGTCCGCGCCCTGGAGGAGCACCTGGGCCGGCAGCTCTTCCGGCGCCTGCCGCGCGGGGTCGCGCCCACCTCGGTGGCCGACGAGCTCGCGGCGGAGGTCGCCCCGCACGTCGACGCCCTCGCGGCCGTCGCGGAACGCGGGCTGGCCGCCCGGGCACCGTTCGCCCGGCCGCTGCACCTCGGCGGCCCGGCCGAGCTCACCGGCGCCCGCGTGCTGCCCGCGCTCGCGCCGCTGATCGAGCAGGGCCTCAAGCTGCGGATCACCCTCGGCCTGGCCGAGGACCTGCTCGCCGGGATCCCCGCGGGGCGGCTCGACCTGGTGGTCTCCAGCATCCGTCCGCGCGGGCGGCACCTCGGCGCCGTGCCGCTGACCGACGAGGAGTTCGTCCTGGTCGCCGCGCCCGGCTGGGCGGCCCGCTTCGACCCCGCGGAGCTGGCCCGGGACGGCGCCGGCTGCCTGCGCGGCACGCCCCTGATCAGCTACGCCGAGGACCTGCCGCTGCTGCGCCGCTACTGGCGCGGTGTCTTCGGGGTGCGGCCCACGGACAGCCCGGCGGTGGTCGTCCCCGACCTGCGCGCCGTGCTGGCCGCCACCGTCGCGGGCGCCGGCGTCACGGTCCTGCCGCGCTACCTGTGCGGCCCGGAAGTCGCCTCCGGCGCGCTGGTCCTGCTGCTGGAGCCCGAGATCCCGCCGATCAACACCCTCTTCCTCGCCTTCCGCCCCGGCACCCAGGAGACCCCGCCGCTGTCCGTCGTCACCCCGCACCTGCTCGCGCAGGCCCGCCTGTGGTGAGCGCGCCGCCGCGTGCACCGCGAACACCCCGCCGGCGGAGGCGAATCCGACCAGCACGCCGGCGAGCGCGGGCCCGGCGGCCGCACCGCCGCTGACGGCGGCGGTGCGGACCCGTCGGGGCGGACGGGGATCGGGCGGACGGGGATCAGGCGGGCAGGCGGCGGGCGGCCAGGTCGTCCTCCGTGTCGGCGACCGGCACGCCGGTCAGCGTCGCCAGCATGTTGCGGACGTTGGCGAGCTGCGCGTTGATGCTCTCGCGGCGGTTGGCGAACGCGCTGGACTCACGCTCCGACTCGCTGCGGGTCCGCTCGGCCTTGGTGTTGGCGTCCGAGACGATGTCCTCGGCCTGGCTCTGCGCGGTCTCCACCGTCTGGCGGGCGCGGCGTTCGGCCTCGGTGCGCAGCTTCTCGGCGTCGACGCGGACCTGCTCGGCACGGTGCTCGAGTTCGGCCAGCCGCTTCTCGGCCTTGGCCTTGCGGGAGTCCAGGTCGTGCGCGGCCTGTTCGCGGCGCTTGGCCAGGTTGCTCTCGAAGTCGGCGGCGGCCCGCGCGGCCTTGTCGCGGACCCCGGCGAAGTGGGCCTCCGCCTCGTCGCGCTTGGCCCGCGCCTCCCCGCCGGCCTCGGAGCGCAGCCGGTCCGCCGTGCTGCGGGCGTTCTCCAGGATCCGCTCGTTCTCCTTCTCGCCCTGCGCCCGGCGTTCGGCGGCGTACGCCTCGGCCTCGGCCCGCAGCTGGTGGGCGGCGCCGTGGGCCTTCTCCCGGAAGTCCTCCGAGACCCGGCGGGCCTCCTCGGCGAGCTCGTTGGCCTCCTCCTCGGCCAGGAGCAGGATCTTCTCAACGCGCTTTCCCAGACCGACGTATGACGCGTCGTCACGTTCGGTCTGCGCCTGGCCCTGCTGGGTTTCGAGCCGCAGTTCCTCCACCCGCTTCTGCAGCGTGGAGGTCCGGACGAGCGCGCTGTCGCGCTCCGCGACGAGTTTGGCCAGGAAGTCGTCCACCGGGCCGCGGTCGTAGCCGCGCCACACGACCTCGAAGCCGGAGGCGGAAGAGATGTCGGTCATGAAACTGCTTTCGAAGAGGTCGGGACGGTGGGCACTGCTGGGTACGGGCACCGTGACGAGCCGGCCGCGGAACGGTCCCGGAACGACCGTTGTGCGGGCACGCCGCGCCCAGTGCGGTGAGACGGAGGTGGTACGGGCCCCTGCAGGCGTGATCCGCCGAGGCGCCCAGGAGCCCGGCGCGCTCGCCGATGATCTTGTCTCAATTTTACGCACAGAGCGTCAGCCGACGACCACAGGGTGGCGCGGATCGGGTCCCGTTCCGTTCCGCGCACATGCCGGACGGCGGGGCGTTCGAAGAAACGCCCCGCCGCCTGCCGTCGCCCGCTAGGGCGTGTCTTGCGGATCTTGGCGGGCTCGCGGCGTCCGGCACGCACATCCGCGGCGTTGCCGGAGCGCCCCGGTAACACCACTATCGGGGCGCTCCGGCGCCTTGCGGCTGCACGCACCGGACGCCGCTCCCTGATCCACCCTGATCCACAAGACACGCCCTAGCTTCCGGCGTTGATGGTGAACTTCTGCGCCGCGGTGCCGTTGCAGTCCCAGATCTGCAGCCGCGTCCCGTTGCCCGTCGCCCCGCTCGGCGAGTCGAGGCAGCGGCCGGACTGCGGGTTGAGTATCGATCCGTCGGACTGCTGGACCCACTTCTGGCCGCCCACGCCGTTGCAGTCCCACAACTCGACCTGCGTGCCGTTGGCGGTGCCGTCGCCGTCGATGTCGAGGCAGCGGCCGATGGTGGACAGCGAGTCGTCCGTGTGGTGCGTCCAGAACTGGTCCTCGGCCCAGGACTGGCAGTTCCACAGTTGGACGGCGGTTCCGTCCCCGCCGGTGTCGTCCCCGCTGACGTCCACGCACTGGCCGCCAGGACCGGTGATCGTCCCCTGCGGGCCGTTCGGCACGTTGGTCTCGCCGGAGTAGCCGACCGAGACGATGTTCGCCTGGACCGCGGCCTCGGCGGCGTCGGTCGGGAAGCCGGAGACCATCACGCCCTCGAAGAACGTGCCCATGTTCCAGTTGCTGTTGTCCCCGCCGGTGCCCAGGATGATGCCGCCCTCCTGGTGCATGGGCATGTAGCCGCCCTGGGTGGGCAGCGAGCCGTCCCACCAGTTCGACAGCCCGCCGGACTGCGAGTTGCCGCCCGCCAGCGCGTAGGTGGTCTGGCCGTCGTTCCTCAGGACGGCGGTGACGAACGGGCTGTTGTTGCCGGCGTTCGCGGTGTTGGAGCCGTTGCCGCCCTGGAACATGCCGTTCTCCATGTCGGCCTCGACCCAGGGGCCCGAGCCGCTGCACGGCGAGAAGTAGCAGGTCGTCGCGATGCTCACGGCGTCCATGTGGCCGTTGCCGGTGTCGGCCGGGGTGCTCTCCGCGTTGCCGTAGTCGAAGCAGCAGTTGGAGCCGACGTGGGTGCCGCTGGCCACCATGTAGGCGCCCTCGGCCTCGCCGTTGACCGCGACGCCGGAGGCCGCGCCGGTGTACCGGTAGCCGACGCCCGGCGAGATCCACACGCCGTACACCTTGTGGCCGCCGGCCGTCACCGAGATCTCGCTCGCGTCCGCCCCGCGGTCGGCGCCCATCCCGGAGGTGCCGGCCGGCCCGGGGGTGAGGTCGTTGTGCCGCGAGGTCTGGTCGTAGATCCTCGTGATGCTGCACGTGGTGTTCGCGCAGAACGAGTCCTGCTGCGCGGCGTTCGCGTAACCGCCCTGCGACAGCAGCCCGATGTCCGAGGTCGCCCCGTCGGACGCCCGGGTGACCTGGTACAGCGGGCCGTCGTAGGACGCGAACAGCGCGCGGGTCGTGCTGTGCGCCGCCACGCACGGCGTACCGGCCGCCGCGTAGATGTCACACGGCAGCGATCCGGCGGCCGTGGACGTGCCCGCCGCGCCGGCGAGCAGGCCGGCGGCGAGCACGCCGATGACACCGACCGAGAGTAACCACTGTCTGAGATAGCGGAACCACGACAGACCAGTCATTGCCGACCCCTTCTGCACCGGAGGACACCCGAGCGGCCGGGCCGTCGCGGCACGCCGAACGACCGGCGGCCGGCCGAGGACCCGATCCCGTGCTAAAAGAGTGAACGCCATCACACTCAAAACGACAATAGCCATCATTCTTAAACACGGAATTTTGACAACTTCCCCCAGTCGAGCGCGCGTTGACCTCTTCCGCCGCCGCACGGGCCTGCCTGGCCGGCCTCCCGCCCGCGTCCGGCGCCCGCTGCGCCTCTCCCTCCCGCGCCGCTCCCCGGGCCGTCCCGCACCCCGCCCCGGCCGGAGCCGAGGCGCCGCGGCGCACCGGATCAGGGCGGGAGCGCAGCCCGAGCGCGCCGGCGGTCCCCGTGTTCTACTGGCCGGGTGGGCAAGCACACACTGGCGTTCGTCACGCGCGCCGGGCGGCCCGGCGAGGCGGCTTCGGCCGCCGAGCGCGCCCGGCAGGCGGAGGCGGTGCGCGACAGGGTCCGGCTCATGATCGAGATCACCGCGAAGGCCGGCGAGTACCGCAAGGGCCTGGTCGCGGCGGCCGGACGCCTCAGTCCGCAGGAGGCGGTGATCCTCGCCGACCTGGAACGGCACGGGCTGCAGGTGCCGCAGCTGCACGACGTGCTGTGCGGCGGCCACGTGCTGGTGGACGACCCGGAGCTGTACGAGAAGTGGCGGTTCGCCAAGGTCAGCCACACCCGGCTGTCCAGCCACCACCGCGACATCGACAAGACGCGCTACCCCGACATCGGGATGCGCGGACAGGTGGTGCGGGAGAAGCTGCACGGGCGCACCGTGCAGGGCACCTGGGTGCAGCTGGAGAAGACCCCGGCGGCCTTCGGCAAGAAGAAGCTGCCCAGCCTGAACGATCTTCGCCACCTGATGGACTACGTGGTGTACCGGATCACCCACAGCAACGTCGGGCCCTGGGGTCTGTCGCGGATGACCGAGCGGCGCCCGATGTACCTGTCGCCGGTCCTGGCCGTGCCCACGTCCCTGACGCCCCCGGTCGCCCGGTCGCTGACCCGGGCACTGCGCCGGATCGAGGAGGACGACGACGTCACCGCCGTCTCCACGGACCTGGCGGCCCGCTTCCCGCCCCCGGACCGGGAGGACCTGGCGGGCGAGTTGGGCCAGGCGCTGTACGGCCGGGCCGGCCGCGGGCTGTTCGGCAACTCCGAGGTCTGGGTCACCCAGACACCGGCGGGCGGTGCGGCCGAGGTCCTCGACGAGGGCGCCGAGCAGCCCGCGGCCGGAGCGTGGTGGACGGGAGGAGGCAGTCATGAGTGACGATCGGCGCGACGTTCCGCCGTCGCCGGGCCCGGGTGAGGCGGCCGTCCCCGAGGGACTCGTCTCGGCCGTGGTCAACCTGGTGCACACCGGACCGGTGCTGCTCGGCGCGTACACCATCGCCGAACTCACCGCCGTGGACGCGATCGTGGACTTCCTGGAGGCCCGGCCGTCCGACGAGGTGCTCGCCGAGGCGGTCCGCTCGCTGGCCGCGCGCCAACTGCTCCTGGCCGGCTCCAGCGGCGAGGAGGTCCAGGTGCGCGGAGACCTGGGCATCGCGGTGGCCTTCCAGCAGCGGGCCCGGATGGTGCTCGACGCCCGCGCGACCGGGACGTCCGCCGGGGAGCCGTGGCGCATCCTGCTGCTTCCGCAGCCCGAGCGGATCTGCATGATGGTCCGCATCGACGCGCTCGGCGTCCACCAGATCGGCCTGTACACCTTCGACGAGGCCCTGGAGATGCTCACCGACTGGCTGCCGCACGGCCCGCTGGAGGACCACGACGCGGCGCTGGACGCCGACGCCGTGCTCCGCGGCGCGCAGGGCTCCGCGCTGGTCACCGTCACCCACTACACCGCGCGGGGGTCGGCCGAGATCGCCGGCGACAGCACCGACCTGGTCCTCGCCCGGCACGACGGCCGCCTCTACGCCCTCACCCGCGACCCGGGCGACCGCGAGAAGCTGGTACCGAGTTCCACGCGGAGCAAGGACGGCGTGCACGGCCGGCTCGCCGAACTGCTGGCGTAGCGGGCCCGTCGGGTCCTACGGGGTCCGGGACGGCCGGCGACGCGCCGCGGCGGTCCGCAGGACCGCCGATCCGGCGGCCAGCACGATCAGCGCGAGTCCGGCGGCCGCCGGAGCCACCGTCTTGGCTACGCCGAGTTGCCGCCGCGTCCCGGCCATCGGATCGACGACGTGCGACGGGTCGTAGACGACCGGGACCCGGGAGGCGAACTCCGGCTGCGGATCGGGCCGTTGACGCTCGCACTCGCCGCTCGACGCACCCAGCGCGCTGGTGTGCCCGTCGGGAAGCCTGACCGTGCACCGGTAGGACACCCCGCCGCCGCGCTCGGTGCTGCTCTGCCTGCTCACCACCTGCGCGGTGCCCTGGCGCCCGAACGCGGCCAGGTAGGCGCGGCCGGTGCCGTATCCGACCCCGACGAGCAGCACGACGAACCCGATGCCGGCCACGACGGCCGCCGCCGTCCGGCCCGGCGAGTCCGGAACCCGGCGCCTGACCCACCGGACGTAGACGAAGAGCATCACGAAGAAGGCGCCGCCGGCCGCGAACCGGCCGACCTCGGCGCCCAGCACGATCATCGCCGCGGCGGCCACCAGATCGAAGAGCAGCACCCCCGCCCAGCCCCTGCCCACCACGAGCGCCGTCGCCGGCGGCCGTTCGGGAAACGGGTCCGGCGGAAGGTCGTTCACACGCAGTTCTGCCACGGTCCGCGACTGTACCCACCGCCCGCCGGCCCGCCGGCGGCCGGATACCCGTCAGGCCGACCGCGTCGGTGTGTTACCGGCCGCCCGCGAGTTCCAGCACGGTGCGTGAGTTTCGGCGGACCTCGTCCCAGCGTCCCTTGAAGGCGCAGTAGGCGATGGCGTCCAGGCCGATGTGGAGGCGGTAGGCGAGGAGGCGGTCTTCGAGGTCGTCGGGGACGCGGCTGGTGGCGCGCCAGTGGCCGGTGAGCCGGGAGCGCAGGTCGATGCGCCGCCACCGCGGATACCAGGGCCACCAGTACAGCAGCCGTGCGGCGTCGTAGAGGTGGTCGCCGTACAGGGCGTTTCCCCAGTCCAGGACGGCGGTGATGCCGTCGCCGACGGTCAGGACGTTGCGGCTGAGCAGGTCGCCGTGGATCAGCCGGCGTTCCGCGGGGAGGTTCGGCGCGAGCTGCGACAGCCTGGCGATTCCGGCGTCGAACGGGGCCGGTCCGGTGTCGGAGCGTTCGAGCGCGGCACGCCATCCGGGGACGCGGGGTGTCTCGGTGGCGATGGCGAGCAGGGCGTCACCCCACGTGCCGTGCGGGGCGGTTCGGCTCGCGGTCCACATGCCGTAGCCGCTGGTGTCCGAGACGTCGAGGGCACCGATGGTGTCCAGGGTGCGCAGGAGCGCCGGGAGCACGGCTTCCATGCCGGCGCCGGTCAGGTCGTCGAGCGCGGTTCCCCGGGCCCGCGGCGCGAGGCAGTAGAAGGCGTCATCGAACGGGCCGCTCTCCAGCACGCGCGGCACCGGGACGCGTGGTGCGGCCAGGTGGGCCGCGGCGCGGTCCTTCTCGAAGTCCTCGCCGTGGGCGCCCAGGCGCAGTACGGCCTCGGCGCCGTCGAGCGTCAGGCTGTAGGCCCGCGACCACTCGCCGGCGCTCAGCGGCACGGGAACGCTCGCCCGCGCGCCGAAGCGTTCCCGGACCAGGCGCCGGGCGCTTTCCAGTGTCAGCGAGGGGTGGACCGGCTCCTGCATCCCGTCACCGTAGCGGGGTCACGCCAGGGCGGGCTCGTCGAGGGTCAGCGTTCTGGCGGCCGTGTCCAGGCGGGCGCGGACGCCGAGCGGGAACGTCTGCATCTGGACGCCGTGGCCGATGTCGGCGCCGGTGAGGACCGGGACGCCCAGGCCGGCGAGGCGGTCGCGCAGCAGGTCCTCGATCTGCTCGGGCGGGCCGCAGTTGGTGAACGTGCCGCAGATGACGCCCGCGACGCCGTCGAGGTAGCCGGAGCGGCGTAGGTGGGTGAGGAAGCCGTCGAGGCGGTACGGCTTCTCGTCCACGTCCTCCAGCAGCAGCAGGCCGCCGCGGGCCGGCACCGAGGTCGGGGTGCCGATCGAGCCGGCGAGCAGGGCGAGCGTGCCGCCCCGGGTGACGCCCTCGGCGGTGCCGGGCACCAGCACCCTGCCGTCAGGGAAGCGCAGTTCGCGGACCGACGCCGGGTCGGTGAGCAGCCGGGCGAGGGTGTCGAGGCCGTACCGGCCGCGCTCGTAGTGCGTGACGGCCACCATCGGCCCGAACAGCGACACCCAGCCCAGCCGGGCCGTGACCGCCTCGTGCAGCGCGGTCACGTCGGAGTAGCCGACCACCACCCGCGGCGACGGGGTGCCGATCGCGTCCCAGTCGACCAGCTCCAGCGTGCGGTGCGCGCCGTAACCGCCGTTGGCGAGCAGCACGGCGGCGTAGCCGGGGTCGGTCAGCGCGGTGACGAGGTCGGCGGCGCGCAGCTTGTCGTCGCCGGCGAGGTAGTCGCCCTCGGCGCGCGCCGAGCCGAGGACGTCGGGTTCCAGGCCCAGTTCGCGCAGCGTGCGCAGACCGCTCTCCAGCTTGTCCGGGTCGACCGGGCTGCTGACCGTGAGCACGGCCACCCGGTCGCCGGGGCGCAGCGCGGGTGGTCGGACGGTGGTGGGCTGCTGGGACAAGGCCGGGCTCCTTGACGGGTGCGGGTGCGGATGTGGGACGGCGGGCGGCGGGGAGGTGTCAGCGCGGTTGCGCGAGGTGGCAGGCGGCCTGCGTGCCGGCCGCCGGGTCGCCGGAGAGCACCGGCAGCTCCCGGCGGTCGCAGGCGATGGCGGCGCGCTGCTCCGCGTCCATCGCCGCCCAGGCCGGGCACCGCGGGTGGAAGCGGCAGCCGGTCGGGACGGCCGTCGGGTCCGGCGGCTCGCCGGTGAGCAGCGTGGTGGCGCCCTGCCGGCGACCGGACTCCGGGAGCACGGACAACAGCGCCTTGGTGTACGGATGTTGCGGGGACAGCAGCACGTCCTCGACGGTGCCGACCTCGACGATCCGGCCGAGGTACATCACCGCGACCCGGTTGGCGATGTTCCAGGCGAGCCCGAGGTCGTGGCTGACGACCAGCGCGGACAGGCCCAGGTCGTCGCGCAGGTCGAGCAGGAGCCGGAGGATCTCGCCCCGCACGGAGGCGTCGAGCGAGGCGACCGGTTCGTCGGCGACGATGACGGACGGCTCCAGGGCCAGCGCCCCGGCGATGACCACGCGCTGCTGCTGGCCGCCGGACAGCTCGTGCGGATAGCGGGACATGAACTCCTCGGGGGGCCGCAGCCCCGCCCTGGACAGGGAGTCGTGCACCCGCTGGTGCAGGTCGCCGGTGAGGCCGTGCAGCCGGGGGCCCTCGGCGACCGCGTCGAAGACGTTCTGCCGCGGGTTGAGGGCGCCGCCCGGGTCCTGCAGCACCAGTTGGACCGTGCGGCGGTGCGCCTTGAGCGCCGCGTTGGAGTAGCCGAGCGCCGTGCCGCGGTGCACCACCTCGCCGCCGGTGGGCTTGGCCAGCCCGACCAGGGCGCGGGCCAGCGTGCTCTTGCCGCAGCCCGACTCGCCGATCAGGGCGACGATCTCGCCCTGGCCGATGGTCAGGTTGGCCTGGTCGACCGCGCGGGCCGGTCCCCGGCCGCCGCGCGGCGGGTAGGTGATCCGCAGGTCGCGGACCTCCAGTGCGGGCGCCTGGGTGGGTGCTTCGCCGGCCGTCATGAGCCGCCTCCTCGCGTGGTCGCAGCGTCCGCGGCGCTCTCCGGGCCCGATTGCTGTGCGGTGTCCGCGGCCCCGGCGGCCTCGCCGGCGAACTCGGGCAGCACGCGCAGGCACGCGGAGGTGCGCTCCGGGCCGCTGGGCCACAGCTCGACCGCCCGGGTGCGGCAGGCGTCCATCACCTCCGGGCAGCGCGGCGCGAACGAGCAGCCCGCGCCGAGCGTGGCCAGGTTCGGCGGGTCGCCGGGCAGGCCGGCCGGCGCCAGCCGGGACGCCGGGTCGCCGATGGTCGGGAAGGCCCGGGCCAGCGCGTTGGTGTAGGGGTGCCGGGGCGTGTCGAACAGCGCGCGCGACTCGCCGTTCTCGATGAGCCGCCCGGCGTACATGACGGCCACCCGGTCGCACATCTCGGCGAGCACCGACAGGTCGTGGCTGATCATGATGAGGCTGATGCGCTCCTCGCTGACCAGGTCCGACAGCAGCCGCAGGATCTGCGCCTGCACCATCACGTCCAGCGCGGTGGTGGGTTCGTCGGCGATGATCAGGTCCGGGCGGCAGGCGAGGGCCATCGCGATCATGACGCGCTGGCGCTGGCCGCCGGAGAACTCGTGCGGGTAGCTGCGGATCCGGCGGGCCGGGATGCCGACGCTGTCCAGGAGTTCGGCCGCCCGGCCGCGCGCTGCCCTCTCGCCGACCTTCTCGTGCAGCACGATCGGCTCGACGAGTTGGTCGCCGATCGACTGGACCGGGTTGAGCGCGCTCATCGAGCCCTGGAAGACGACGGACGCCTCGGCCCAGCGCACCGCGCGCAGCCGGCTCCACTTCGCGGTGAGCACGTCCTCGCCCTGGAAGAGGATCTGCCCGGAGACCCGGGTCGCGGCGGGCAGCAGCCGCAGCAGGCTCATCGCCAGCGTCGACTTGCCCGAGCCGGACTCGCCGGCCAGCCCGAGGGTCTGGCCGGCGTCCAGCGTGAGGTCCACCCCGCGGACGGCCGGCACCTCCCGGGCGCCGCCGCGGTAGGTGACCGCCAGGTCGCGGACTTCCAGAACGGTCATGACCGGCCCACCATCCGCGGGTTGAGGATGTGCTCGACGGCCCGCCCGGTCAGGGTGAAGCCGAGCACGACGACGAGAATGGCGACGCCCGGCGGGAGCAGGTACCACCAGGCGCCGGCCGTCACCGCGCCCTGCGAGAACGCGGCGTTGAGCATCGAGCCCCACGAGACGGTGGTCGGGTCGCCGAGGCCGAGGAAGGTCAGCGTCGCCTCGGACAGGATCGCCGAGGCGACCGTCAGCGTGCTGGAGACCAGGATCAGCGGCATCACGTTGGGCAGCACGTGCCGGAGCATCACCTGCCGGTTGCCCGCGCCCAGCGCCTTGGCCCGTTCGATGAACGGCCGCGCCTCCACCGCCAGGGTCTGCGCCCGGACCAGGCGGGCGGTGCCGGTCCAGGAGGTGACGGCGATGGCGATGGTGATCGAGGCCGCGCCCTGGCCGATGACCGCGGACAGCGAGATGGCGAGCGGCAGGCTGGGCAGCGCGATGAACCAGTCGGTGACGTGCATCAGCCCCTTGCCCAGCCAGCCGCCGTAGTGCCCGGCCAGCAGTCCCACCGTGCTGCCGAGCAGCACGGTGAGCAGGGTGGCGATCATCCCGATGCTCAGCGAGGAGCGCGAGCCCCAGATCACCAGCAGCAGGATCGAGCGGCCCGCCTGGTCGGTGCCGAGCGGGTACGACCCGCTGGGCGCCCCGAGTTGCGGGCCCTTGGCCGAGATGACGTTGAGCTGGTCGGCCCCGATGAACAGCGGCGCGCACAGCGCGAGCAGCGCGAAGAGCACCAGGATGGCCAGCCCGGCCCGGCCGGTGGGCATGGCGAGGAACGCGCGCACGAACCGGCGCAGCGCGGAGGCGCGCACCGGTGGCGCGGGGGAGGGCGCCGGGTTCACGGCGGTGGTGGTCACTGGGCACGCACCCGGGGGTCGAGGAAGCGGTAGATCACGTCGGCGAGGAGGTTCATCACGATCACCGACGCGCTGAAGACGATGAAGGTGCCCTGCAGCAGCGGCAGATCGGGCACCTGCAGGGCCTGGTAGGTCAGGTAGCCGAGGCCGGGCCAGGAGAAGACGGTCTCCACGGTGATCGCGCCGCCGACGATCGCGCCGAGCTGCAGGAAGATCACGGTGACCGAGGGCAGCAGCGCGTTGGGCACCGCGTGCTTGCGCCGCACGTCGTCGTCCCGCAGTCCCTTGGCCCGCGCGGTGAGCAGGTAGGGGCTGCCGAGTTCGTCGATGATCGAGGAGCGCATGATCGTGACGTACTGCGCGAAGACCACCAGCACCATCGTCAGGCAGGGCAGCACCAGGTGGCGGGCGACGTCGACGACGTGCCCGAAGCCGTGCTGGGGGAGCGACGGGTCGCTCATGCCGCCGGCCGGGAAGAGGCTCGGGATGGGCCCGATCCCCACGCTGAGCAGGATCAGCAGGATCATGCCGAGCCAGAACGTGGGCACCGACCACAGGGCGAGCGAGGTGCCGGAGGAGATCCGGTCGAACAGGCTGCCGTGCCGCCAGCCGGACCGGATGCCCAGCCACAGGCCGAGCACCACCGAGATCACGGTGGCGCTGCCCATCAGCAGCACGGTCGGCCAGATCCGCTCGCCGATCAGGGTGGAGACCGGGGTCTGGAACTGCCAGGAGTAACCGAGGTTGCCCTGCAGGGTGTTGCCGACGAAGGAGAAGAAGCGGTGGATCAGCGGCTGGTCCAGGCCGAGTTGGTGCCGCAGGTGCGCCATCTGCGCCGGGCTGGTGGGACGTCCGCGGGTCAGTGACTCCACCGGGTCGGCCGGCAGCAGGCTGAAGAGCACGAACCCGATGACCAGGGTGGCCGCGAAGCTGACCGCCGCGGCCGCGATCTTGGTCGCCAGGTAGCGCGGCAGCCCGCCGGACCGGCGGTCCGGACGGACCGCGCCCGGGGGCGCGGTCCGTCCGTTCTCCGCGGCAGCCGGCGGTGTGGCGTCGGTGCCGGTGGTCATGGATTCACTCACGCTCGTCCGAGGAGGAGCGGCGGCGCAGCAGCACGCCGCCGATCAGCGCCAGCAGCACGACACCGCCGGCCACCCCGCCGATCAGTCCGGCGTCGCCGGAGCCCGACCCGCTCTTGCCGGGGGTGGCGGACAGCGACTGCCAGAAGCCGAGTTGCGCCGGGTACAGGCCGTGGGCACCGGGCGTGCCGGTCATCGCGCCGCTGATCGTGTCGCTGCGGGAGGCGTCCAGGCCGTTGGGGTAGTACAGCATGATGTCGCTGTCGGCCTGGTAGAGGATCTGCTCCATCTTGTCCACGACCTGGGCGCGCTGCTTGGGGTCGAAGGTCGTCAACTGCTGGTTGAACAGCTTGTCGTAGGCCGGGTTGCAGTAGAACGCGTCGGTGCTGCCGCCGGTGCCGTTGTCCGCCGGGAGCGCGGCGCAGCGCTGGATGCCCAGCAGGTACGTCGGGTCGGGACCGGTGCCCCAGCCGTCCATGAGCATGTCCCAGTCACCCTTGGCCAGGTTGTCGTTGAGGGTGCTCATGCTCATCGACTGTATGTCGACCTTGATGCCGATCCGCTGCAGCCAGCCGGCCAGGTAGCTGGAGATCTGCGCGTCGTCGGAGTCGTTGGAGTGGATGCCCAGCCGCAGCTCCAGCGGCTTGTGGGTCTTCGGATCGACCCGGATGCCGCCGGCGCCCTTGGTGAAGCCGGCGCTGTCCAGCAGCGCGTTGGCCTTGGCCGGGTCGTAGTTCTGCGCCTGCGCGGCCGTCGGGGCCCAGTGGTACTGCGACCAGGCGGGCGGCAGGTAGCCCGCGCCGGGCGTGCCGAGGCCGTCGACCACCTTGTTGACCAGGGCGGGCCGGTCGATGGCCATGGCGATCGCCTGGCGCACCTGGGAGGAGGCGAGGGCCGGGTTGCCGGTGCCGAGCGGCTTTCCGGACTTCGACCGGGCGCCGGCGTTCAGCTCCAGGCCGGCCCACTCGGCGCCCGCCTCCTGGTAGGTCCTGATGGACTTGGCGTTGCGCAGCGCCTGGAACTGGGTGGCCTCCAGGCTGCCTATGTAGTCGATCTGGTTGCTGCGCAGGGCGGCGACCGCGGCGTCCTGGCTCTTGAAGATCTGCTCGACCATGTGGTCGAACTTCGGGGCGCCGAGCACGAAGTGCTTGTTGGCGTCGAGCGTGGCGTACTGGTCGGTCTTGTAGTTCTTCAGCGTCCAGGGCCCGTAGCCGACGATCGGGAAGCTGTCGTTCTTGTAGTTCGCCAGCCCCGACACGTGCGAGGCCCAGATGTGCTCGGGCACGATCGGTATGCCGTTGACCGGGACCGAGACGTTGAGCATGTTGGACTGCGGGCTCTTCGTCCGGATCACCAGGGTGGTGGCGTCGGGCGCGGTGACCGAGGCGAAGTCGCTGACCAGCGAGCCGTTGGCGGTGGCCGCCGTGGAGTTGTGCATGATCAGGTTGAGCGTCCAGGCGGCGTCGGCCGCGGTGAGCGGCTGGCCGTCGCTCCACTTCAGCCCGCTGCGGATCTTGAACGTCCAGGTGAGCTTGTCCGACGAGGTGGTCCAGGACGTGGCGAGGTAGGGGCCCGGAGTGCCGTTCGGCCGCACCGTGTTGAGGGTGGGGTAGATGTCGCCGAACAGGTCCAGCGCGCCGTCGAAGTAGGACAGGAACGGGTTGAGGGTGTCCACCCCCGACTTGTTCATCGCCTCGCGCAGCGTGCTGCCGCTCTTCGCCGGCGCGGCGGAGGCGCTGGACGCGGTAACCAGCGTGCCGGCCGTCCCGGCGGCGGTCAGCAGCAGCGCCGCGGCCAGTGCCGGAAGTCTGCGGGTGGATCGGCCCCGGGAGCGGGCGGGGGTGAGGGCGGTACCGGATCGCATGGGTCGACTCCCAGGGGCTGAGGTGAGGTGTGGTGCTGCGGTGCGGGGGATGCCGGCCGCCCGCTCGGCGGTGGCGCGTTCGGCGGCGTCCGCGCCGGGCACGGCCGATCGCGCCGCCGGATCGGGGGTGGGAGGAGAGTTGGTGCTCACTGCGTGCTTCTCTCGTGCTCAGTCGGGGGGCGGATGGGGTGTCCGGTCCGCGTGGCAGTCCAGTGCCCGGGCCAGTTCGGCCCGGCGCCGGCCGCGGCGGCCGGCCCCCTTGGCTCCCGCGGCGGCGAGAGCGGCGAGGACGTGTCCGACGGCGGTGACCGCCGCCGGTGAGGGGCGCGACGACTCGTCGCCGTCGCCCACGGTCACGACGTGCGTCGCGTACCCGCAGACCGGACTGGTCTGGCTGTCCGTCAACGCGACGACGGTGGCGCCCAGCCGGTGGAACTCGCGCGCCGTGCCGAGGGTGAGCCGGCTGTGCTCGCCGAAGCCGAAGGCGATCAGCACGTCGCTGCCGTGCGCGTCGCAGATCGCGTTGACGGCCGCGCCGGCGCCCGGCTGGATCAACGTGACGTCCCGCAGCGTGGCGGTCAGGTCCGAGGCGAGCAGGCACGCGTAGCCGACGGAGCGCAGGTCGCCGAGGACCCAGCGCCGGCGGGCGGCCAGCACCGCGGCGGCGGCGAGTTCCAGCGAACCGTTGGCCAGCAGGGCGTTGAGGGTGCCGGTCAGGTTCTCCTGCTGGCCGCTGACGATCCGGCGCAGCGCCTCCCGGTCGCCGTGCTCGGCGCCGCCCTCCTCGCGGGTGGTGATGCGCAGGTCGGGCGGGGCGATCCGGCGGCCGGTCTCGCGCCCCGCGCGGCGGCGCAGTTCGCCGGTGTCCGCGAAGCCGGCCATCGCCAGCAGCCGGTCCAGGTCCTCGGCCACCGCCCCGGCCGCGCGCAGCAGTTGGGCCGGACGGCGCTCCAGGGATTCCGGATAGTGCTCGGCGATCACCTCGACGAGCCGGGCGCCGGCCGGGCCGCACTGCTCGGCGGCGGCCCGCAGCACGGTCAGGACCGGTGTCGGAGCGAGCAGGGTCGGCACCGGACATCCCCTTTCAACCGTTTGACCGGAAGCGAGGCGTCTTTTCCTGTACTGCGAATTAAAGGCGCTGACACGTCCATTGATCTAAGTGATGGGGGAGTATTACTGTCGCCAGATGTCACCGTCAAGGGTTGCCACCTCGCCGGATTCCGGATCGGCGGACGCCGCGTCGGCCGAGGTGGTGGCGCTGGCCCGCTCCGTGGCCCGGCTGCGACGCGCCTCCGAGCTGACGCTCAGCACGGTCGCCGCCGAAGCCGGACTCTCCCCCGGCTACGTGTCGCAGATCGAGTCGGGGCTGGCGAATCCCACCATGCGGACGCTGGCCCAGATCGCCAAGGGGCTGGGACGCACCGTGGCCGAGCTGTTCGGATCGGACCGGTCGCGCGGCACCGAGGTTCCGTTTCCGCCCAGGTTCGGCCAGGCGCCGCTGCTCGCCGCGGTCCCCGGCCAGCACGGCATCTGGGACCTCACCGCCGACGGCGCCTGCGAGTTGCAGGTCCGCCTGGTGCACGGTCACGCCGGCGACCACGCCGAACCGGTCCGGCACGGCGGCGAGGAGGTCGTTACCGTGATCGCCGGGCAGTGCCGGGTCGCGGTGGGCTCCACCGCCCGTGTGCTGCGCCCCGGCGACACCTGCCATCTCGCCGCCCGCGACGAGCACCTGATCACCGAGCCGAGCGCCGATCTGCTGATGCTCGTCGTCATCACCAGGGACTGACGCGGCGGTTGCGCCCGGTCCGCCGCCCGGCGCCCTGCCGGGCTCAGCCGAGCAGGCGCAGCCGGGTCTCGGCGACGCCGACGCGCACGCGCCGGCCGCGGGTCAACTCCAGGGCGTCGGTCTCGATGCCGTCGCCGAACGCGACGAGGCGGTCGGACTCCACGGTGAGCGAGAGCCGCCGGCCCCGGGCGAGGATGCCCTGGACGTGGTCGGTGCCGGTGGCCGGGGACGGCCAGGCCTCCCGGACGAACCACGCCAGCTCCGGGCTCGCCGGAGCGGGCAGCCGCAGCGGGCTGCCGCGTTCCAGCCAGGCGGAGCGGCACCAGCCGGTGGCGCCGGTGCCGGTGCCGACGAGGACGCCGGAACTGGCCTGCGGCTCGCGGGCGTCGCCGGTCTGCAGGAGGTAGCGGGCGGTCTGGTGCCCGGGCTGGCCGAGGTAGATCTCGTTGAGCGCCAGCAGGCGTTCGCCGTCGTCGGTCACCGCCTCCACCATGGTGCGCGGGTCGAGGAGCGCGTCGAGCCCCGGCGAGACGGCGGCCCGCAGCAGTTCGCCGGCGTCGGCGGGGCGGTGGCGGACCAGCACGCCCGGGTTGCGTCCGGGATCGGCGTCCAAGCCCAGCACCGGCTGCCCGTCGAGGTACTTGGCGACGTTGGCGACCAGCCCGTCCTGCCCGACGACGACCACGACGTCGTCGGGCGCGAACAGGAACCGGGCCAGGTCCGCCCGCTCGACCCGGGCCTGCCGCCAGTCCGGCGGCACCGCGCCGGCGACCAGCGCGAGAGCGGCCTCGGCGGCGCGGTGCCGCTGCTCGGCCTCCCCGATGTCCTGGCCCCGGGTGCGCAGGAAGAACTCCGCCTGGCCCCGGGTGCCGTGACAGCTGATCAGTTCCTGGTACTCGGTGCGGCGGTGGACCAGCACGGCGCGCGGTGCGGTGCTCATCGCGCCAGCCTGCCCAGCAGGTCGGTGAGCACGTCCGGGGTGAGGGTCAGCCGGTCCACCTTGGGCAGGTTGCCGGCGAGTTCCAGCAGCGCCACGGCGTGCAGCACGGCCGGGTCGATCCGCTGGTGCGCGGCGAGCCGGTCCGCCTCGGCCGCGGCGGTGGCGGCGCCGAGGGTGCGTACCGCCTCGGCCTCCGCGGTGGCCAAGGTGGTGCGCCGGCCGGCCTCGGCGGTGGCGCGCACCGCCTCGACCGCGGTCTCCTCCTCGGCCTGGCGACGGGCGTTGGCGCCCTGCTGGGCCACCAACTGCTCCTCGCGGCGGGCGAGTTCGATCCTGCTGTCCAACTCGTTCTCGGAGATGGCCCGTTCCCGCTCGACGGCGACCGCGCGCCGCTCGTAGGTCGCCCGGTCCGCCTGCTGCTGGATCCGCTCGCGGGCCGGGGTGCGCAACGCCCGCTCCACCTCCGGCTCCGGCCGCACGGCGACCACGCGTACCGCGATGACCTCCAGGCCGGTCTCCGTCAGCCGGGGCTCCGCCGCCAGCCCCTCGGCCATCCTGGCGCGCACCGCGTCGACGCCGTCGGTCAGCGCGTCGGCGAGGGCGGTACGGGCGAGCAGGTGCAGGGCGTGCTGCTGGGCGGTCTCGGTGAGCAGCGAGCCGATCTGCTCCAGCGGCGCCGCCCGCCACACCCCGGTGTCCGGGTCGATGTCGAAGTCCAGCCGGGTGGCCGCGGTGTCCGGCGCCGTGATCCGGAACGTCACCGTGGCCTGCACGGTGACGTCCTGGAAGTCGGCGGTGCGGGCGTGGAAGAGCATGGCCAGTTCGCGGTCGTCGACCGGCACCTCCGACAGCACGGACACCAGCGGCCGGAACCAGAAGGCGATGCCGGCTCCCTGGTGCGCGACCCGGCCGCGGCGCAGGTGGCGGATGTGCGAGGTGGACGCGGCCCGCAGGTGGCGCCACCCGAAACGCTTGCCGATGACAGCCATGGAAGCCCCCTTGTCGTCGAATAGACGATATCGAGAGCCGTCCTTATCGTCAAGGAGACGACATAGGGGTGCGGGTGGGCCGGTCAGGAACGCGACGGCCCGGGCCGGTCACCGCGTTCCGCGTTCTTCTCCTTGATGCGCACCGATTCCTTGCGGACCTCGGCCTGGGTGGCGCGCTCCTTCACCAGCCACTCGGGGACGTCCCGCTTCAGCTCCTCGATCTGCTCGGTGGTGAGCGGTTCGGTGACCCCGCCGCGGGCGAGCCCGGCGATGGAGACGCCCAGCTTCGCCGCGACCACCGGCCGCGGGTGCGGTCCGTTGCGGCGCAGCTCCTTGAGCCACTCGGGCGGATCGGCCTGCAGCGCGTTCAGCTCGTCGCGCGAGACGACACCCTCCTGGAACTCGGCGGGGGTGGCCTGGAGGTACACACCCAGCTTCTTCGCCGCGGTCGCCGGCTTCATCGTCTGGATGTTCTGCTGTGACGTCATGGTGTCCAGGGTATCGAGCGCGCGCGACGCCTTTGACCAGGGACGGTAGCCTTGCCGCGTGACAGGCTCGCAAGTACCGCCGTCGTTCCGCCTCGCGTACGTGCCGGGAGTGACACCCGGCAAGTGGGTGGGGGTCTGGAAGGAGCGGCTGCCCGGAGTGCCGCTCACCCTCGTCCCGGTGTCCGCCGCCGAGGCCCCCGGCCTGCTGCGGGCCGGTGACGCCGACGCGGGGCTGGTGCGGCTGCCGGTCGACCGCACGGACCTCAGCGCGATCCCCCTCTACACCGAGGTGACGGTGGTCGTGGTCCCCAAGGACCACCTGGTCTCGGCGGTCGACGAGGTGTCGCTCGATGATCTCGCCGACGACATCGTGCTGCATCCGCTGGACGACACCCTCGAATGGGAGCGCCTGCCGGGCCGCCCGGCGCTGGAGCGCCCGGCCAGCACGGCGGACGCCGTCCAACTGGTCGCCGCCGGCGTGGGACTCCTGATCGTGCCGCAGTCGCTCGCCCGCCTGCACCACCGCAGGGACCTCACCTACCGGCCGGTCCTGGACGCCCCCGCGTCGCGCGTCGCGCTGTCGTGGCCGCAGGAGGAGACCAGCGACCTGGTCGAGGAGTTCATCGGCATCGTCCGCGGCCGCACGGTCAACAGCTGGCGCGGCCGCACCCCGCCGCCCGCCCCGGCGAAGCGCGAGCGCCCCGAGGCCGGCGCGGCCCGGCGCAAGCCCGCGGCCGGCGCGCCCGACCGCAGGAGCCCGCGCAACGGCTCCGGCGGTTCCAAGCGGGGCGGGCCGCGCCGCAGGGGATGACCCGCCGGGCGTCGGCGCGTCCGGCGGGATGCCGGAAGATGCCCGCGCGGTGCGGTTACATCGGGGGACCGCGGCGTTTCGCGGCATCCCCAGGAGAGGTGGCACCGTGCCGGATTCCCCGTGTCGTGACGCTGCTGGTGGTCGCAAGGAGTCGTTGCAGCGAGTGCTGTTCGGCGGGGTGTACGGGACGGTGCTCGCCAGTTCGCTGGCGTCCGCCCTCGACGAGGACAACGGCCGGCCCAATCCCGCCTACGACGCGCTGTGGATCCTGGTGGCCGCTCTCGCGGCGGGCGCGGCGCACGGCTACGCGCACGCCATCGCCCACTCGACGCAGGAGGGCGGCCGGGTCACCGTCGCGACCGTGCGGTCGGTGCTGGCCGAGTGGCCGCTGGTGGCCGCCGCGGTCCCGACGGTGGCCGCCCTGCTGGGTTCGGCCGCCGGGTGGTGGAGCGAGGCGGGCGCGGTCGACGTCGCGCTGCTGATCAACACCACGGCGCTGTTCGGCTGGGGGTTCTGGGCGGCCCGGGTGGCCGGCCGCAGCCGGCCCGCGGCCTGCCGGGTCGGCGGCGTGGACGTCCTGATCGGCCTGCTGATCGTCGGGGCGAACGCGCTGACCCACTGAACGGCGCCTCGAAGTCGCCCCGGTCACCGCTCTCCCGCTGACGCCGCGTCACGCGCCCCGCGGCGTCGCGGCGATGAACCGGACCACGATCGCGCCGAGTTCGGGGCCGCGGTCCTCCTGCACGAAGTGGCCGCCGCCGGTGACCGTGGCGTGCGGCAGGCCCGCGGCCCCGGGATCGCGTCCCGCAGCAGCCGGTCGGCCCCGGCGGTGATCGGGTCGCTGGCGGCGCCGACCGGTCCTGGAGCCCCGAGTCCTGGCGTGTGCCCCGCGCCGGTCCGGGTTCGGTCCCGGACCGGCGCGGGGCGGTGTCAGCGTCCGGTCCACACGGGCGCGCGCTTCTCCTGGAAGGCCAGCACCCCTTCCCGGCCGTCCTCGCTGTCGAGGGCGGCCATCACGGCGGGCAGCCGCGCGTCCCGGGCCTCGCGGGCGCTCAACTGCGCGGTGCGGGTGACCAGTTGCTTGATCGCCCGCAGCGACGAGGGCGAGCAGGCCAGCACGTCGTCCACCCAGCGCCTCACCGCGTCGTCGAGTTCGGCGGCCGGCACGACCTCGTTGACCAGGCCGAGCCGGTGCATCTCGTCGGCCGGCACCCGCTTGCCGGTCAGCAGCAGGCCCATGGCCGCGTTGTGCGGGATGCGGCGCTGCAGCAGGACCATGCCGCCGTCCAGCGGCAGCCGGCCGACCCGCGGCTCCGGCAGCCCGAACCGGGCGGTCTGCGAGGCGATGACGATGTCGCAGCCGAGCACCATCTCCATCCCGCCGCCGACCGCGTAGCCGTTGACCCGCGCGATCACCGGGACGTCCAGCGTGGTGCGCAGGCTCAGCCCGCCGAATCCGTTCGGGTCCAGCTGCGACCAGTACTCGAGCCCGGTCCTGTCGACCGCCTTGCGGGACATGTCCGCGCCGACGCAGAACGCCCGGTCGCCCGCGCCGGTGACCACCACGCAGCGCACCTCGCAGGACGCCTCGATCTCCGCCCAGATCCGGTTGAGCCGCTCGTTGGTCGCCTCGTCGACGGCGTTGAGCACCGCCGGCCGGTCGATCGTGACGTAGGCGACGCAGTCCTTGATCTCCAGCCGTACCTCGTCGGTCATGACACGACTCCGTTCTCGCGCAGCCGCGCGATCCGCTCCGGGTCGTAGCCGTGCTCGGCCAGCAGCTCCGCGGTGTTCTCGCCGAGCCGCGGCGCGCGGCGGTCCACCGCGGCCGGGGTCGCGGACAGGCCGATGGGGGAGTTGAGCACCTCGACCGTGCCCTCGCCGGGGTGGTCCATCTTGACGATCATGTTGTTGACCGCGGTCTGCTCGTCGGCCAGCGCGTCGGCCATGGTCAGCACCGGGGCGCACAGCAGGTCCTGCTCCTCCAGCCGCCGCACCCAGTGGGCGGTGGTGCCGGTGGCGAACCGGTCGCGGAACAGCTCCTGCAACTCCGCCTTGGCCGCCATGTGCCCGGGCGGATCCTGCAGGTCGGCACGTTGCCACAGCGCGTCGGGCAGCTCCAGCGCGGCGCAGATGTCGCGCAGCGGCTGCTGCTTGAAGGCGCCGACCATGCACACCGCGCCGTCGGTGGTCGCGAAGACCCCGGACAGCGGCATCGCCGCCCAGTTGATCTCCTTGCCGCGGTTGAGCTGGGTCGCTGCCTCCTGCATCTGCATGTGGAGCATCGAGTCGAACATGCGGACGTCGACCCGCTGCCCCTCGCCGGTCCGCTCACGGGCCAGCAGGGCCAGCAGGATGCCCTGCAGCAGGTGCATCCCGGTGGTGTAGTCGCACAGCGTCGTCGGATAGACGCTCAGCGGGATGTCCTCGCTCTGCCGCCGCCACATCACCCCGGACAGCGCCTGCAGCAGCACGTCCTGGCCGCCCTTGTGCGCGTACGGGCCGCTCTCGCCGAAGCCCGTGCCGGACGCCCAGATCAGCCGCGGGTTGATCGCCTTGAGCGCCTCGTAGCCGAACCCGATGCGCTCCATCACCCCGGCGCGGAAGTTGCTGACCACCACGTCGGCGTCCCGGATCAGGTCGAGGACGACCTGCCGGCCCTCCTCGCCGCGGGTGTCGATGCTGATGCTGCGCTTGTTGCGGTTGATCGAGTAGAAGATCGGATTGTCGGGTCCCGACGGGTCCACGATGGACGAGCGGGACAGGTCGCCGACCTTCGGGCGCTCGATCTTGATGACGTCCGCGCCGTAGTCGCCGAGCAGCTGCGTGCACGACGGGCCCATGAACACCTGGGTGAAGTCGACGACCGTGATGCCTTCGAGTGCCTTCATATGTCCGTTCCTCCGGTGCTTGCGGGGATGACCGTCGCGTTCGCGCTCGGCTGGTCGCCCGGGTCCGCCCCGAACTTGCGCATCACCGCCTGGATCTCGGTCGCCGGGACCTCCCGCACCAGGCAGCCGCGGTCGGCCGCCAGGGCCGCCGCCACGCCGGCCGCCTGGCCCATCGCCATGCACGGCGGGATCTCCCGGGACATCTTCTGCGCCTGCGGGGTCGCCGAGTAGTGCCGTCCGGCCACCAGCAGCTGGTCGACCTCCTTCGGCAGCAGGGCGCGGTAGGGCGTGTAGTAGTCCCGCCCGCGGGCCACCGAGTCGGCGAAGTGCCGCCGCGAGTGGACGTCCTCGGCGGTGACCACGTACTCGCCCTCGAGCAGCCTGGTCTGCCGGACGCCCATCTGTTCCGCCACGTCCACAATGTAGGCGTTCTCGAATCCGGGCAAGGTCTGCCGGCACAGCGCGACGGCCTCCGCGATGCGGTCGCGGGCCGCGAACTCCGCCGAGGTCAGCGATGCCGGGTCGGTGCCGTCGTAACCGGTCATGTGCGGTGCGTTGCACCACACCACGCCGGGGATCGGCGTCTTGAGCCACCACAGCTCCCAGGCTCCGCCGAGCACCCGCTTGATCCGCTTGTTGATCAGGCGGGCCGCCTTCGGGTCGGCCTGCTCGAACCGCTCGGCCTCGGCGGTGTCGACCCCGCCGAGCCGGAAGACCAGCGTGGTCAGGTAGGAGTCCTTGACGTAGGAGGCACCCGCCCGGGAGGCCACGTCGATGTCGCCGGTGGTGTCGATGACCACGTCGCCCAGGATCGCCTGCGGACCGGCCTTCGTCTCGGCGATGACGCCGCGCATCGTGCCGTCCTCGACGATCGGCCGGGAGAACCAGCTGTGCAGCCGCAGGTTCACGCCGGCGTCGCGCACCAGGTCGTTCGAGACCCGCTTCCAGCCGTCCGGGTCGAAGGCGACCGCGTAGCAGATCGGCTTCGGGTTCTGCGACTGGTGGAAGTCGAAGACGCCGTAGCGTCCCCACCTGTTCCACGTCTCCGGTGAGGCGAAACGATCCTGCTCGGGCGGTACGACGGCCAGTTCCATCGCGGCCATCCGCTCGACGTACTCCGCCACGATGCCGGTGACGGTGATCTCCTGCCCGTTGATCATGTCGTCGAGCACGAGGACCATGCCGCCGGAGGCCAGGCCGCCGAGCGCCGGATAGCGCTCCAGCAGCGTGACGGAGGCTCCGCTGCGGGCCGCCGTCACCGCGGCGGACACGCCGGCCGGTCCACCGCCGACGACGACGACGTCGGACTGGGCGACGATCTCGCAGTCGAGCGAGCCGGGCGCCACGCGAAGATCACTCACCGAGGGACACTCCTTCTGTTTTCTTCGCCCACAGGTAGAAGGCGATGCTCAGGGCCGCGAGTGCGGCCATGTAGACGGGGAACAGCGCGCTCAGGCCCTGGTTGGCCAGCCAGACCACCAGGTAGGACGCGGTGCCGCCGAACGCGGCGACCCCGATCCCGTAGCCCAGACCGCCGCCCGCGGCCCGGACCCCCTTGGGCATCAGCGAGGTGCTCACCAGGACGTAGAGGGTCATGTTGACCAGCAGCACCGGGGCGCCCACCAGGAGCACGAGGGCGAACAGGCCGATGCTCTTGTGCGTGTAGAGCAGGACCAGGAAGACCGCCGGGATCATCAGGAACCGCCCCCACAGGAACACCCGGGACAGCGCCCAGCGGTCCGCCAGCGGTCCGACGACGAGCGAGCCGCCCATCATGATCAGCGCCAGCACGGTGGTGATGCCGAAGACCTCCGTCGGGTCCTCGCCGAACCGGCCGCGCGCCAGGGTCGGCAGGCCCACGTTCCACCCGTAGTTGAACGCCTGCGCGGCGCCGACCACGAAGACGATGGCCAGCAGGCTCCGCCAGCGGCCGAAGACCGCGCCCCAGACCTTCGCGGTGGAGCCGACGTACTCCGGGTCGCTCTCGTGCAGCGTCTCGGGCAGCGAGCGGCGCAGCCACAGGACGACGACGCCCATCACGGCGCCGGCCCAGAACGGGATGCGCCATCCCCAGTCGCCCATCACCGCGTCGCCGACGGTCAGCCCCAGCACGTAGTTGATCAGCGAGGCGAGCAGGATGCCGAAGTTGACGAAGAAGCTGATGACGCCGGCGGCCGTGCCGGACCGGCCCTTCGGCATGATCTCCGCGCCGTACGCGGTGGACAGCGGCGCCTCGACGCCGGTGGAGATGCCCTGCAGCAGGCGGCAGGCGAGCAGGATCAGCGGCGCCGCCACCCCGATGATGCCGGCGTCCGGCGTCACCCCGATGACCAGGGTGGTCAGCGCCATCATCGCCACCGAGGCCAGCATCACGTTGCGGCGGCCTATCCGGTCGGCGAGACCGCCGAGCACGATGCCGCCGACCGGCCGCGCGGCGAAGCCGACGGCGAAGATCGACAAGGTGTTGAGCGTCGCGTCGATGTGGCTCTCGTTGCGGAAGAAGTGCGGGCCGATGGTGACCGCCAGCAGGCCGAAGACCTGCCAGTCGTACCACTCCAGGGTGTTGCCCAGGCCCAGGCCGAGCATCGCGCGGCGGGTCGTCGGCGGGCGGTCCGGGGGTGTCGCGGCGGCCGGTTCGTCGGTGGCGCCGTCGGCGATCGGCGCCCTTCGGGGAAGTGTGGACATGGCTTCGCCTTCCGGACGGCAGCCGCGGGCGCGGAGCCGTCGGATAAGGGGGGAGGGAGGGAGGTAGGGGAGGCGGGGGAGCTCCGCCGGTGGTCACCAGGTCGGCGGGGTGGAGACCCAGACGCAGTTCGCCGGCTCGTCACCGCTGTTGACGTACCAGTGCGGGATCGTCGAGGAGTAGCGGATGGAGTCGCCGGCTTCGAGGTGGTGGCGCACCCCGTCGACGAACACGTCGAGGCTGCCGGAGATGACGATGCCGAACTCTTCGCCGTTGTGGGTGAAGGGCGTCTCGCTGGTGTCGTGGCCGGGTTCCGACATCACCCAGGTGGCTTCGAGCGCGCCGGACAGGTCGGGCGTGAGCAGTTCGTAGGTGGCCTTGGCGGTGGCCAGGCCGTGTCCGTCCACCCGGCGGCGTTCCGCCTTGCGGACGATCGGCGACTCGTCGTCGTCGATGTGCAGCAGGAGCCGGCCCACCGGAACGTCCAGGCCGTGCGCCAACTGGACCAGCGTCGCGAAACTGGGGTTGCCCTTTCCGCGTTCGAGCTGGCTGACGACCCCGACCGAGAGCCCGGCGGCTTCCGCGAGCTGCTCCAGGGTCAGTGCGCGCTCCCGGCGGATGGAACGCACCGTCTCACCGATCGCGGCCACCATCGGGGCGATCACCGGGCCGTCGTTCGACCGGGGCTTCGCTGCTTGACTCATGGCCACAACATAGTGAAGATTTTCATTATGTCAACGATTCGCTACGACGTCCTCAGGGAGTCCGTCTCGTGAACAACCCGGCCGTGGTCAGCACCGACACCACCGCGAACGAACTGGAAGCGATCCTTTCGGCGGCCCAGGAGGCCGCCCGGATCCTGCGCGACTCGACGGGGGAGGAACGGGCGTCCTGGCTGCGCGCCGTCGGCACCGCGCTCGACGAGGGCCGCGCCGAACTGCTGGACCTCGCGGTGGCGGAGTCCCGCCTGCCCCGGGCGGCGCTGGACGGCGAGGTGAACCGCACGGTCTTCCAGCTCGAACACCTGGCGCAGGCGGCCGCCGGCGGCGAACTGCTCCGGGTGCTGGCCGAGCCCGCCGACCCGGACTACCCGGTCGCCCCGCGCCCCTCGCTCGTCCAGGCCATGGCGCCGCTGGGCCCGGTGCTGGTCTTCACCGCCAGCAACTTCCCCTTCGCGTTCGGCGTGGCCGGCAACGACTTCGCCTCGGCGCTGGCCGCCGGCTGCCCGGTGGTGGTCAAGGCCAACCCGGGCCACCCGCGGCTCAGCGCCAGGACGGCGGAGCTGGTCGGCGACGCGCTGGCGAAGGCGGGCGCCCCGGCCGGCACGTTCGGCCACCTCCAGGGCGTGGAGTCGGGAGTCGCCGCCCTGCGCGACCCGCGGATCGCGGCGTGCGGCTTCACCGGCTCGGTCGCCGGCGGCCGCGCGCTGTTCGACATCGCGGTGAGCCGGCCGGACCCGATCCCCTTCTACGGTGAACTCGGCTCCCTCAACCCGGTGTTCGTCACCCCCGCGGCGGCCGGGGCGCGGGCCGGGGAGATCGCCTCCGGCTTCGCCGCCAGCATCACCTTCCGCGGCGGGCAGCTGTGCACCAAGCCCGGCGTGCTGGTCGCGCCGGAGGGCTCCGGCATCGTCGACGCCGCGGCCGCCGAACTCGCCGGCCGCGAACCGGTCGCCCTGCTCACCGACCGGATCACCGGCGCCTTCGCCGAGGGCACCGCGTCGCTCGCCGCCCTGCCGGGCGCCCGCGTGGTGGCCGGCGGATCGGGCACGTCGCCCACCCTGGTCGCGGTCCCGGTGGCGACCGTGCTGGCCGGCGGCCTGCTGGAGGAGTGCTTCGGGCCGGCCGCCGTCGTCATCGAGTACCGCGATCCGGCCGAACTCGGCGCCGTCGCCCGGCTGCTCGGGCCGAGCCTCAGCGCGACGATCCACGGCGAACCGGACGACGCCGTCGCCGCCGGCCTCGTCGACCGGCTCGGCTCGCTGGCCGGCCGGGTCGTCTGGAACGGCTGGCCCACCGGCATCAGCGTGACCCGCGCCGTGCACCACGGCGGTCCCTACCCCGCGACGACCGCGCCGTCGCACGGCTCGATCGGCGCCGGCTCCGCCCAGCGCTGGCTGCGCCCGGTCACCTACCAGAACTGGCCGGTGGAGCTGCTGCCCCGGGAGGTCCGCGCCCGGCTGGACCCGGCCGCCGGGTGACCGCGGCCGCGGCCCGGCACCGCCGGTCCGCCGCGCGCTCCCGCCACGCCCCGCACGAGCACCGAGGAATCGAGGACCCGTCATGTCACCGACCGCTTTGAAACCCGGGGTCTGGGGCGTCGTCGCGACGCCCTTCACCGGGCCCGCCTTCGACGTCGACACCGCCGGCCTGGCCGCCGTCGCCCGGCACTACGAGCGGGTGGGCGCCACCGGGCTCACCGTGCTCGGCGTCTTCGGCGAGGCCGCGCAACTCGACACCGGCGAGCGGAGTACGGTGCTGCGGACCGTCGCCGAGAGCACCTCTCTCCCGCTCGTGGTCGGCGCCACCTCGCTCGGCACCGCCCCGGTCGCCGAGGAGGCCGGCCTCGCGCGGCGGGTGCTCGGCGACCGGCTGGCCGGCGTCATGGTGCAGGTCAACTCGGCCGACCCCGCGGTGCTCGCCGGCCACCTGCGCAGCGTGCACGAGCGCACCGGCGCCGGCATCGTCGTCCAGGACTACCCGCTGGTCAGCGGGGTGCGCATCGCGGCCCCCGCACTCGCCCGCGCGCTGCGCGACCTCCCGTTCGTGGTCGCCGTCAAGGCCGAGGCCCCGCCGACTCCCGGCGCCGTCGCGACCCTCACCGAGGAGTTGGACGTCCCGGTCTTCGGCGGGCTCGGCGGCATCGGGCTGCTGGACGAACTGGCCTGCGGAGCGGCCGGCGCGATGACTGGCTTCTCCTACCCCGAGGGGCTGATCGCCTGCGTCGAGGGCTGGCAGGAAGGCGGCTACCAGCAGGCCAGGCGGGCATGGCTGCCGTACCTGCCGCTGGCCAACTTCGAGCAGCAGGCCGGCATCGCGCTCGCCATCCGCAAGGAGTGCCTGCGCCGCCGGGGACTGATCCGCGAATCCGCGGTGCGCCCGCCGGCCGCGACGCTGCCCGGCGTCCTGGTCGAGCAGTTGGAACGCCATCTCGGCGCCGTGCCGCGGTCGGAGGTGACGCGCTGATGGATCTCGGACTCACCGGACGCACCGCGCTGGTCTGCGCCTCCACCCAGGGGCTCGGCGAGGCGACCGCCCGGGCCCTGGCCGCGGAGGGCGCCCGCGTCGTGGTCTGCGGACGCTCCGGCGAACGGGCCCGCGAGATCGCCGCCGGACTCCCGCACGCCGAGGGCATCGCCGCCGACCTGTTCCAGGCCGACGGGCCCGACCGGCTGGTGGACGCCGCCACCGCCGCCTTCGGCCCGATCGACATCCTCGTCCTCAACGGCCCCGGCCCCGCGCCCGGCACCGCGGCGGACGTCACCTCCGACGACATCACCGCCGCGGTCGACGCGATGGTCCGGCCGCAGCAGCGGCTGATCGGCCGCACCCTGCCCGGGATGCGCGAACGCGGCTGGGGGCGGATCCTCGCCATCGGCTCCAGCGGTGTCGTCGCCCCGCTGCCGGGGCTGGCCCTGTCCAACCTGGGCCGGGCCGCGCTCGCCGGGTACCTCAAGACGCTGGCGGCCGAGGTCGCCGCGGACGGCGTCACCGTCAACCTGCTGCTGCCCGGCCGGATCGCCACCGAACGGGTGGCCGCCCTCGACGCGGCCGCCGCGGCCCGGACCGGCCGCACCCCCGCCGAAGCCGCCGCCGACTCCCGCCGCACCATCCCCGCCGGCCGCTACGGCCGCCCCGACGAGTTCGGCGCCACCGCCGCCTTCCTCTGCGGCGGCCCCGCCTCCTACGTCACCGGCACCGCCCTGCGCTGCGACGGGGGGCTGGTGCGGGTGCTGTGAACCGCGGCCGGGCCGCCCGTGGCGGGCGGCCCGGCCGGGGGTGACGGTCAGGACGTGGGCAGCGCCCACTGCTGGTTGGTGCCGCCGTTGCAGTCCCAGATGTCGAGTGGGGTGCCGTTGGCCGTGTCGAAGCCGGGGTCGTCGAGGCAGCGGCCGGAGACCGGGTTGACGAGGGTGCCGTCGCGGGGGGTCCAGATCTGGTTGGCGCCGCCGTTGCAGTCCCAGAGCTCGACGGGGGAGCCGTTGGCGGTGGCGGCGCCGGTGATGTCGAGGCACTTGCCGTTGATCCGCAGGTTTCCGTTGTCGAGTTGCCACTGCTGGGCCGCGGTGTTGTCGCAGTCCCACAGGTCGGCGATGGTGCCGTCGGCGGCGGAGCCGGTGTAGTCGTCGAGGCACTTGCCGGAGATGCCGGAGGTGACGGGGCCCGCCGGGTAGGCGGCGGTGCCGCTGCCGGGGGTGACGGACAGGTTGTCGAACTGGTCGGTCCGGTAGCCGACCACACCGATACCGACCTGGCCGGTCTGGTAGGAGGTGTCGGTGACCGAGCCGACGGAGGCGCCGTCGATCGAGCCGCTGATCGTCGAGCCCTGCATGGTCAGGGCGAGGGTGTGCCAACTGCCGGTGCCGAGCGCCTTCGCGGTGCCGGAGGCGAGCGTGGTGACGGTGCCCGTGGTGTCGCTCCTGTCGATCGACCAGGCGCCGGTGTCGGAGGCGCGGAACAGGTAGGCGTTCTGGTCGGACTGCGGGCGGGACTGGGCGTTGGCGCGGCCGTAGAGCTCGACGGTGCCGGCCTGTTCGAGGTAGACGTCCGAGCTGACGGTGTAGTTGGACCAGCCGGTGTCGCCGAGCAGCGCGTAGGCGTCGGAATCGCCCTGCCACTCGATCGGCTTGACCGGGGCCATCTGCTGCACGCACTGGCCCGAGCGGCCGCCGGCGCACGGTTCCACCTGGTAGGCGCCCTGCATGTCGGCCAGGTCGGTCGCCTCGGCTCCGGTGGCGTCGGAGTCGAAGGTGTCGCCGTAGGGCAGGGCGAGGGCGTGCGGTGCCGGGCCGGCGGCGGTGCCCTTGCCCTGCCCGGTGGTCGTGGTGAGCGTGTAGATCCAGCCGGGCTGGACGGTCAGCGCGTACGAGCCGCCGGACGGCGTGATGTCCGGCTGCCGCACCATCGAGGTCGCCGGGCTCGGCGCGTCGACGTCGGTGGCCCAGACGTGGACGGTGCCGGTCGACAGGCCGCCGGAGACGTTCACGTCGACGGTCTGCGGGGCGGTGGCGGTGGTGGTCTCGATGACGGTCGAGTAGTCGCTGCCGTTCGTCGACTTGAGGGTGACGTAGCTGCCGTTGTCCTCGGAGCCGCCGAGATCGCCGGAGCCTTCGTCGAGGAAGGTCCAGCCCGGCTGGGTGAACTGGGTGACCTGCGCGGTCGCCCAGGTGCTCTCGCCGACGCCGTAGTCGCCGGACCACGGCTGGTCGGCGGTGAGCAGCCCGTCGGTGTCGTAGGGCAGGTTGGGGTAGACCGCGGCGATCAGCGGCCAGTTGAGGTAGGCCGTCATGTCGGCGTCGACGTAGCCGCGGGTGATCGAACGGATCAGCGCGGGCGCGCCGCTCGTCATGTCCTGCGAGCCGTTCTCGCTGGCCCACAGCGGTTTGCCGGTGCCCTCGGCGGTCGCGTTGGCCGGACAGGTGTCGGCGCTGCCGCCGTCGCCGCCCTCGCAGGGGTAGTGCACGCCGATGACCGAGACCGCCTTGGCGAACGAGGGGTCGGACGCGACGTCGCCCGCCACGCTCCAGTCGCTGTCGGCGCCGACGATCCGCACCGCCGAGTAGCCGTCGGCGTCCAGCGTCGACCGCAGCTGCTCGTACCAGGCGACGTTGTAGCCGCGTTCGTTCCAGCCGCCGAGGTAGTCGATGTCCAGGCCGTCCTGCTTGGCGCAGCCGAGCCAGGAGACGAGGTAGTCCACCATGTCGGTCGACCAGAAGTCGCCGCCGCCGATCCAGCCCGGGGCGCCCCACGCGAGGCCGTAGAGCTTGATGTCCGGGTTGCGCGCCTTGGCCTGCTCCATCAGCCAGAACTCGTAGCCGTTGCCGCAGTCGACGTGGCCGGAGGTGTGCTCGATCGACGGCTCGGCGCCGTCGGTGGAGTTGGTGTCGCCGCCGATCTCCACCTTCAGGATCTGCAGGGCCGCGCCGTATCCGGGCTTGAACAGGTAGTCGAGGATCTGCTGTTGCTGCGCGGCCGGGTAGTCGGTGAGCAGCCGGGTGTTGCCGCCGCCTCCGCTGATCGCCCCGACGCCGTCGAAGGTCCGCCCCGCGCTGGAGCCGTCGGCCGCGATGGTGGTCGTGGAGGCCGCGTGCGCCGGCGGCGCGGCGACGCCGGAACACACCAGGCCGAACAACGCCAGCATGGCCAGTAACGCGAACCGCCGGGTTCTGCCCCGATGAACCGAGATCAGCACGGTCGTCCCCTTCACGCCGAGCCCTTCCGGACGGCCAGCCGGTCGTGAAGGTCGGCACGGTACCGTGCGCGAAAAGACGAGATGACTCCTACCGGATCGAATATGTTCGGAACTGTTGGCTATTGATGCACCGGTGGTCGTTCCTGTCAAGGTTCGGCGAGTCCCCGGCCGCGTCAACCGGCCGGATGTGCCCGGCACTTCGCCGAACCGCCGCTTTCGGTCGCCGATCCCGGTTCCGGCGCGGTGCGACGCCTGGGGCGGGAGCGGTCGAAGCGACGGGGGCGCACGGGGCGGGCCGGTGCGGGTGGCGGGACGGGGCGGGAGGGGCGCGACCGGCCGGGTGGGGACGGCGTGGTGCGTGGGACCGGCGGCCGGGGCGGCCGGGGAACGCCCTCGCGCCGCCACGGCCGCTACCGGGCCCGCCGCACGCGCTCCTATGATGACGGGCACCGTCGGCGCACACTCCGGCGGTTCTCCGTCGGCCGCCCCCCACGCCGCTCGCCGGCCGTTCCGCGTTCATGGACGTCGCACCGCATCACCGGTCCGCGCACGCAGCATCGTCCTCACCTTTTCCAGGGGGTATGCCATGCACGCACGTCTCGCCTTACCCGGGCTCAGATCCGCCAAGGCCGTCCTGCCCGTCATCGGACTGCTCGCCGCCCTGTCCGCCGCGACGCTCCCGTCGGCCACCGCCGCGCACGCCGCGGTCCCGGACCGCTGGGGCTTCGCCTACCTCGACAACCCGACCCCGCCGGCCGACTACGTCCCCGATCCGAGCCGGCAGTGGGGCAGTTGGGCCTCGCCGTCCTCCAACCCCGTCACGGTGAACCAGACCGCGCTCGGTTCCTACACCGTGCGCTTCCCCACCATCGGCGCGGCGGGCGGGATCGCGCACGTCACGGCGGTCGGCACCGCCGGCAACTGGTGCCAGCTCGAAGGCTGGGCGCCGGCCGGCGCGGACGAGGACGTGATGGTCGGCTGCTACGCACCCGGCGGCAGCCCCGTCAACTCCCAGTTCACCGTCGTCTACACCAGCAGCAGCGGCGAACTCACCGCCGGGCAGGGCGGCTACGGGTACCTGTACGCCGCGGCCAGCGGCGCGATCAACACCCAGTACGACTCGTCCGGCCAGACCCCGACGGTGACCAAGAGCGGCGTCGGCCAGTGGAGCGCCTGGCTGCCCGGCCTCGGCCTGTCCACCCCGGCCGGCAACCTCCAGGCCACCGCGGTCGACGCCAAGCAGGGCGCCCGCTGCAAGATCACCGGCTGGACGCCCTCGGCCAGCGGCCAGACCGTCGAGGTCGGCTGCTTCGACGCGCAGAACGATCCCTACGACACCGCGTGGACGCTGAGCTACGCCTACCAGCGCGCCCTGCACGGCCCCAGCTTCCCGCCCAAGTCGTTCGGCTACCTGTGGTACGACGGCTCGGTCCCGGCGCAGACCAACTACAACTCCACCGGCGCCACCAACGGCCTGTCCGGCTCCGGCCCGGACTACGTCGCCACCCTGCCGAACGTCGCCAACACCCCCGACGACGCCCAGGCCACCGCGTTCGGCGCCGACCCCGGATACTGCGACCTCACCATGCCGTGGGACCGCGACGGCAACGTCGCGCAGGTCTACGTCAACTGCTTCGCGCCCGGCGGCAAGCCGAGCGGTGAGCAGTTCTTCACCGCGTACACCTCGGCGTTCTGACCGCCCGGCGCGTCCCGCTCCACCTGGCGGGGTCGTCCGGCGAGCTGGCGCTACCCCTCGGGCAGCGCCAGCTCGAACCAGACGACCTTGCCGGAGGCGGTCGGCCGGGTGCCCCAGCCCCGGGAGTACTCGCTGACGACGGCCAGCCCCCGGCCGCCCTCCTCGTCCGGGCCGGGGTGCCGGCGCCGCGGCACCCGCACGTCGCCGTCGGCCACCTCGCACACGAAGACGCCGCCCTTGGCCAGCCGCAGGTCGATGCCGCCTCGCCCGTAGCGTAGGGCGTTGGTGACCAGCTCGCTCACCAGCAGCGTGGTGGCGTCCTCCAACGCGGACAGGTTCCAGGCGTCCAGCGTCTGCCGGACGAGGGCGCGGGCCCGCGAGACCGACTCGGGCCGCGGTTCGAGGGTCCAGGAGGCGAACGCGTGGCCGAGCCCGGTCGGCACCCGGGCCATCAGCACCGCGAGGTCGTCCTCCGCCACCGGCCGGCTCAACCGGGCGGCCACCCGCTCGCACAGGTCGCGCGTGGAGCCGGTGCCGGGGCCCAGCACGGTGCGCAGCGTCTCGATGCCGGCGTCGATGTCCTCGCCCCGGTGCTCGACCAGGCCGTCGGTGTAGAGCACGAGCGTGCTGTCCTCCGGCAGGACGAGTTCGGTGACCGCGAACTCCGGATCGTCGCTGGCCACCCCCAGCGGCACCCCCGGCGCGACCGTGACGATCTCGGTGGTGCCGTCGGCGTGCCGCAGCAGGGGCGGCGGGTGGCCGGCGCTGACGATGCTGCACTCGCGGGTCACCACGTTGCACACGGCGTAGACACACGTCGCGTACTGCATCGTCGTGCCCTTCTGCACCGCCTCGTCCAGCCGGGTCAGCAGGTCCACCGGTTCCAGGTCGAGTTGGGCCAGCGTCCGCATGGCGGTGCGCAACTGGCCCATGTTGGCCGCCGCGTGGATGTCGTGGCCCATCACGTCGCCGACCGCGAGGGCGACCCGGTGGCCGGAGAGCGGGATCACGTCGAACCAGTCGCCGCCCACCTGGGCCGCGTTGCTGCTGGGCCGGTAGTGGTGGGCTATCTCCAGCCCCGACGGCTGCGGGATGACCTCCTCTTCCGGGAGCATGCTGCGCTGCAGGGCGACCGCGATACGCCGCTCGTTGCTGTACGCCAGGGCGTTGTCCAGGCAGGTGGCGGTGCGGGCCGCCAACTCCTCGGCGCTGCGCAGGTCCTCGACGGTCATCGGCGCCCGTTTCGCCGAGCGGCCGAGCAGCACCACGCCGAGCACCCGGCCGCGGGCCACGAAGGGGGCCACGATCAGCGAGCCCAGCCCGCTCCTGCGGATCAGCCTGGCGTGCTCGGCGTCCTGCGCCAGGGCGGTGACCGCCTCCTCGTCGATCTTCGACAGCAGCATGGCCTGCCCGGTCCGCATGGCCTCGTGCAGCAGCGTCCCGGGTTCCTGGGAGATCTCGCCGTGGGTGCGGAAGATCTCCTGCGACGCCCGGTTGTTCATCGACAGGCCGGCGAGCCGGCGCAGCCGCACCGGGAGGTCGGAGATGTCGGGGACGGTGTCGCCGAACAGGTCGTCGCGGATCTTCACCACCGCCATGTCGGAGAAGGCGGGCACCGCGACGGCGGCGAGTTCCTCGGCGATCTGCGGCATCTCCAGGGTCGTTCCCACCCGGGTGGTCGCCTCGTTGACCAGCGCGAGGCGTTCCCGGGCGGCGGAGACCTCCAGCAGCGCGGTCTGCTTCTCCGTGACGTCCACGACGATGCCGCCCAGGCCCAGCACCCGGCCGTCGTCGGCGTTGAGCCGGAAGAGCGACACCGACCACGTCCGGTCGGCGTGCGGATGGCCGTCGGTGCGGGCGTTCACCACCAGGCCGTGTTGCGGCTCACCGGTGCGCAGCGCCTCCAGCAGGCGTTCTTCGTAGGCCCCGCCGTCCGCCGCCCTGACCACCTCGCCCACCCGCCGCCCGAGGTGGGAGGCGGCCGGAACCCCGTTCATCGCGGCGAGGGCCTCACCGGCCAGCACGTAGCGCAGGTTCTCGTCGACCGCCACCAGGCCGAAGGGCGCTTTCCGCATCAGCTCGTCGAAGAACGCCGCCCGCGTCTGCGCCAGGGAGTCCGCCGCCGCATCACGGATGTCGCAGAGCAGAACCGGATCCCCGGAATCCCCGATGAGCGGAGTGCAATTCAATGCCAGGTGTAATAGCGCGCCGCTGTCGGACTTGACGTGCAGTGCACCGTTGTAGGTTTCCCCGCGGGTAATATCGGCCAGGGCTTCCGTCAACGACTCGGACATGTCCGAGTCGAAGAGAACGTCCCACTTCATTCCCAGCGCCTCGTCGGCCGCCCGGCCGAACAGCGCGGCGGCTCCGGCGCTCCACGAGGTGATACGCCCGGTGTGATCTGTCGTGAAGACGGCCGGCGTGCGGCGGGGCGGGGCCGCCGGTGCGCTTTCCGCGTGCGGACCCTGCTCAGCCTGGCCAGTGTTCGAGGCACAACACATTTCAGGAAGTCCACCTGACTGAACCGGGAGCCCTGCTCGTGGGAATGCTGAGCGACGCTCGGTAGAACTCGTCGATAAGGTAGGCACTCTACGACTCGCCGACCGTTCACCGCCAGTCTTCGCCCGTCGCGGCGGAACGGGCGGCGGCCGCGCCGCGATTCGCCGGGCGGCGGCCGCGCCGCACCGGACGTCGCCGCAGGTCACGACGGCGGGCGGTCGCGGACGCCTCTTTGCGGCGGGCCGGGGCGTCCGGCTCCGCGGACCGGCCGGTGCGGCGCGATCGGCCGCGCCTGCGGTCCCGGAGGCCGGGCCACCGGTTGGGGAATCGTCAACCACCTTGCGGCGTAAGCTTGTTGACGCACTGTCGCTTCTCACCGGAACGCCCGTCGCCGCTTGGCGCTCCGCAGTGCCGGGAGGCCGTCCCCGCGAACCGCGGCCGCCGGGCCGGGCGCGTGGCTGTCGGCCATTGCGTCCGGCGTGCCGCGGTGCGGTCAGCCGAAACGTTATTCCCTTTGAACGCCGGGGATTCGACCCGCGGAAAGCGGCGGAATGACGCGGGCGCCGCCGGTGGATTGCCGGCCAATGGCATATTGTTGCACTAGACATACAGGGTAACTCGCCCGGGTGAAACGCGGCGGATGCGGCGGTCGATTCCGCACTTTCCTTGCCGCCTCCGGCGTGACGTGCCACGATTCATATGGCGCCGATGCGGTTATCGGCCCCGCGCAGGCCAGGCAATTCACGCGAGGAGTCCGCCGTGAACACGCAGCAGAACGCCCAGGACATTTTCGACCTCGACGTACGCGAGGTCGCGGAGCCGGCCGTGCAGTCCGACGCCGCCATTGCCAACAGCGGCGGAATACCGACCCTGTGCGGCAGCGAGTGCGCCGGCGACTGCTGCACCCTCGCCAACCGCTGATCGAAAAGCCGCTGCCGGCGGACCCGGCGAACGGCTCCGCCCTTCCGCCGGCCGGGCAGGGGAGCGCTCGCCGCGTGCCCTTCGGAAATGCGGAGACGACCGAAACACCGGAGACGACGCGGGACAGCGAAAGACAACTGAAGACAGCCGAGGACAACCAGAGAAATGGCCGTGGCCGATACTCCTTCCTTCTCCTGTACGGATTTCGCCCTGCTCCGCACTCCCGCGCAGTCCGTCCGCCATGTGGAGGCGACCTTCACCGGCCCTTCGCCCGGATGCGCCGACGAAGTGGGAAGAAGCGTCGAATACCTTCGCGCGCTGGCCGCCGATCCGCTGCTGCGGGAAGCCGTGGAGGTCTCCAGCCCGCCGCTCGCGGCGCGGTGGGAGCAGATCCTGCGCGGGGAGAAGCGGAGCCCGGCCGATATCCGGCGGGCGGTGCGCGCGCTGAGCGCCTATCGGCTGCGGATGGCCACCCGGTGCACCCCGTTCGGGCTCATGGCCGGAGTCGCGGTGGCGCGGTTCGCCGAGCGCGCCGAGGACACCCGGATCCGGCTCGGCGCGGCACACCGCAAGACGGCCCGGCTGGAACGCGGCTGGGTCACCGCGCTGGTCAACTCCTGGGTGAGCCGCCCCGAGGTGCTGCGCCACCTGCGGCTGACGGCCAACAACCTGTGCCGGGTGCGCGGCGACCGGCTCGTGCTCTCCTACCTGCCGGATCTGGACGCCGACCCCGCCGCCCGCAGCCGGGTGCGCGAGATCAGCGTGCGGTACACCCCGGTCGTGCGCACCGTGCTGGAGGCGACCCACCGGCCGCTGCCCTACCCGGAGTTGGAGCGCCGGCTCGCCGAGCAGTTCCCCGCGGCGCCCGACGGCGCGATCCGGCAGGTGCTCACCGACCTGGCCCGCCGGGAGATCCTCCTCACCGACCTGCGCCCGCCGGCCGCGGAGCCGGACGCGGCCGCCCACGTCCTGGCCGTCCTCGCCGCGGTGGACCCCGGCGCCGTCCCGGAACTCGCCGAGCTGCGCGCCGTCGTCCGCGATCTGGCCGACTACACCGCCCGGCCGCTCGGAGCCGGCCGGGCGGCCTGGCAGGCGGCGACCGCGCGGCTGGACCTGCTGCGCCCGGCGCAGCGCGGCGTCCAGGTGGACCTGGCCGTCGACGCCGAGGTGCTGCTGCCCCCGCAGGTGGCCGCCGAGGCGGAACGGGCCGCCGGGCTGCTGTGGCGGCTCGCCCCGGCCGGGCCGGGCTCCCGCGCGCTGGTCCGCTACCACGAGGAGTTCGTCGAACGGTTCGGCATGGGACGGGCGGTGCCGGTGACCGAGCTGCTCGATCCGGACGCCGGGCTGGGCGCCCCCGCCGGCTACCGGCACCCGGCCGGCAACCGCACCGAACCGCCTCCGCCCGCCGAGGTGACCGAGCGGGACCGGCTGATGACCGAACTCGCCCAGGAGGCCCTGCTGTCCGGCGCCGAGGAGGTGGTGCTCGACGACCGCCATCCGCTGGTCGCCCGGTACTCCGGCACCGGCCGCCGCCCGCCCGGCTCGGTCGAGTTGTACACCCAGCTGCTCGCGCCGTCGGTGGACGCGCTGCGCGCCGGTGCGTTCCGGCTGGTGGTGACCGGGGGTTCGGCCGGTCCGGCCATCGCGACCTTCGGCCGGTTCGCCTACCTGCTGCCCGACGCGTTGCGCCCGGCCCTCGCCGAACTGGCCGGCGCCGGCGCGGGCGCGGCACCCGGCGCGCTCCACGCCCAGGTGGTCTTCCAGGCCCGGCACGGCCGCGGCGACAACGTCACCCAGGTGCCCGACTGGCTCGAACACACCGTGCCGATCGGGGTGTTCGCCGACCCGGCCGCGCCCGGCACCCTCGCGCTGGCCGACCTGGCGGTCCGCGCCGACCGGCACCGGCTGCTGGTGGTCGACACCGCGCGGGGCCGCGAGGTGGTGCCGGCCGTGCTGCACAAGCTCGACACCCGCACCCTGGCCCCGAACGCGGCGCGGCTGCTGGAGGAGATCGGCCGCGGCGGCCTGCGCGGCGTCCACGCCTGGGAATGGGGCCAGGCCGCGCACCTGCCGTACGTGCCGCGGGTCCGCTACGGGCGGTCCGTCCTCAGCCTGGCCGGCTGGCGGCCCTGCGAAGCCCTCCTCGACCCCGAGTCGCCGTTCCCCGTCTGGGCCGCGACGCTGCAGGCCTGGCGCGAGCGCTGGCGGGTGCCGGAGCGGATCCGCTCGGTCTACGTCGACCAGAGCCTCGACCTCGACCTGACCCGCCCGCTCCATCTGCGGTTGCTCCGCCACGAGTTGAGGCGCCGGCCGTCCACCGTGCTGGTGGAGCGGCTGGACGCCGACGGCACCGGCACCGGCTGGCTGACCGGCCCGGACGGCCCGCACGCCAACGAACTGGTGATCCCGCTGGTGGTGCGCGCCCCCTTCCCCCCGGACCGGCCGCCCGCCGCTGAGCGGCCCGCGCTGCCGCCGCCGGCCGGCCGGATCCCCGCGGCCCTGCCCTCGCCCCGGCGACCGCGCAGCACCGAGCACCTGCCGGGCGGAGAATGGCTCTACGCGATCGTGCGCTGCACCCCGGAGCGGCAGGACGAGCTGCTGGTGCACCGGCTCGGCGAACTCGTCGACCACCTCCCCGAGCAGGTGGACCGCTGGTTCTTCGTCCGCCACCGCGATCCGGGCGACCACCTGCGGCTGCGGTTCCACGGCACGCCGGCCGTGCTGGCCGGCACGCTGCTGCCCCGGCTGCACCGGTGGGCCGGCGCGCTGCGCGAGGACCGGCTGATCGGCGGCTGCGTGCTGGGCACCTACGATCCCGAACTGGAGCGCTTCGGCGGCCCCGAGGCGATGACCGCCGCCGAACGCGTCTTCCACGCCGACACTCTGGCGGCCGTCGAGGCGCTGCGGCTGCGGGAGGCCGGCCGCCTTCCGCTGGAACCGGTGCTGCTGGCGGCGACCGGCCAGGCGGCGGTCGCCCGCGCCTTCTGGACCGCGTACGACGCGGCGGACGGCGACCAGCCGGGCTGGGCACTGCGGGTGCTCGACGCCGTGCCGCGCGGCGAGATGCACCGGGCGTTCCAGGAATGCAGAGCCCAGGCCCTGGCGCTCATCGACCCCTTCGCGGACTGGCAGGGACTGCGCGAGCGGTCCGGCGGCGAGGAGCTGCTCGCCTCCTGGCGTGCCCGCTCCACCGCGCTGGCCGACTACGCGCACACCCTGCGCGCGCTGGGCGACGCCTGCTGGACCCCGCCCGCTCAGGTGCTCTTCTCCCTGCTCCACCTGCACCACAACCGGCTCGTCGGCATCGATCCGCCGGCCGAGCGGGCCGCGATGGCCATCCTGCGCGGTGCGCTGCAGGCCCACCGGGACCGGGCCAGGAGCCGCCCGTGACCGCCGGCGCCGCCGGACGGCCCGCGCCACGCCGTCGGCGCGACGGCTGCCGTGTGCGGGCAAACACGCGACCGGCCTTGACGCCGAATGTGAACGTTCACTAGCGTCTCGACCGTCCCGGGCACAAAACGGTCGGGGCGTCAGACGGCTTCGCACGTCGCATGGGTGTCCACCTCACCGCGCGTAACCAGGCGTCAGTTCTCCTGGGTTCACCATCCACCTGGAGTCTTCAGTGTTGTCGAGTCCCCAGCCCGTTCGGCATGCCCTGACGCCGACCGGCTCACCGGCGGCACAGCGCGCCGACGTCGACGACGCGAGCCCCAGGTGCTGAGCCGGTTCCTTCCCGCCCCCGGACCCTCGCGCACCATCACCGGGATCACCCTGGTGCACACCATGGGCCAGGGGCTCTGGATGGCGATCAGCGCCATCTACGCCACCACCGTCATCGGGCTGTCCCCCGGCGAGTTCGGCCTCGGCGTGGCCGCCGCGGCCGGCGTGTCGCTGGCGATGAGTACCCCCACCGGCCACCTGGCCGACCGGGTCGGCCCGCGGCTGGTGCAGATCTGGTCCTTCGTGGCGCTCGGCCCGCTCACCGCCGGGCTGCTCCTCGTCCACGGCTTCCTCGGCTACGTGCTGGTGATGGCGCTGCAGGCGGTGGCGTACAGCGCCAGCCGCAGCGCCCGGATGGCGATGATCGCCGGGGTCATCCCGGCTCAGGAACGGGTCCGCACCCGCGCCTACCTGCGGGCCACCACCAACGTCAGCGTCGCGCTCGGCGCGGCCATCGCCGGCGGGCTGCTGGTGATCGGCACCCACAGCGCGTACCGCTGGGCGGTCGCCTTCAACGCGGTCACCTACGCGGCGGCCGGGCTGCTGACCGTCCTGCTGCCGGCCGTCGCGCCGCAGCCGGCCAAGCCGGGGGCCCGGCTGGAAGTGCTCGCCGACCGCCCGTTCCTGACCCTCGTGGTGCTCGACGGCGTGCTGTCCATGCACAACCAACTCCTCGATGTGGTACTGCCGTTGTGGGTGGTGGAGCGCACCAGCGCGCCGCGGTGGATGGCGGCCGTCGTCCTGCTGGTCAACACCGTCGCCGTCGTGCTGCTGCAGGTGCGCATCTCCCGCGGCACCGACGAACCCGGCAGCGCGGGGCGGGCCGTCCGGCACGGCGCGCTCTTCCTGGGCCTGGCCTGCGTCGTCTTCGCGTTCAGCAAGGGGCCGTCCGCCGTGGTGGCCTCGGCGCTGCTGGGCGTCGGCGCCCTGCTGCACGTGATGGGTGAGATCCGGCAGGCCGCGGGCAGTTGGGGCGTCTCGTTCGGGCTCGCCCCGGAACACGCGCAGGGGCAGTACCAGGGCACGTACTCGATGGGCGCCGACCTGGGCAAGCTGATCGCGCCCGCGGTGCTGACCTGGCTGGCGATCGAGCACGGCATGGTCGGCTGGATGGCGATGGCGGTGATCTTCGTGGTGGCCGGCGCGGGCTTCCCGCCCGTCGTGGCCTGGGCCCAGCGGCGCGAACGCGTCGAACTGAGCACCCCGCAGGCGGCCAGGGAAGCGCTGCCCACCGCGCCGAGAAAATGACCGGCGGCGGCCCGGAGCCGTCCACCGGGGCCGGCCGTGCCGTGCCACACACCGACAACTGTCCGCAACGAGCGACCAAGACGGGGGAGACAGCAATGACCAGGGGCGAGGACACAACCCGTTCCTCCGGCGCACCGGAGTCGGCGGACCGAACGGTTCCGGCGCTCCAGTTCCCGGTACGGGAGAGCGAACCGGCCGCCGGACAGGGCCCGTTCGGCGCGGTCTCCTGGAGCGGCGACGACCTGCGGCCGCTCACCGAGTTCGTCGGGCAGCGGGGACTGGACGCCGTCGAGCTGTTCAACGCCGCCTTCACCCTGCTCCTGCACCGCTACAGCGGCCAGGACGACCTGGCCCTGGCCCGGGTGACCGCCGCCGGGACGGACGGCACGCCGCGCCTCGCGGCCCGCGCGGTCCACTCGCGGGTCGCCGACGAGGTGCCGTTCGCCACCCTGGTCGCCTCGCTCGCCGCCCAGCACACCGCCGTCGCCGAGCAGGACGCGCGGACCGGGCGCCGCCAGGAGCCGGCGGAGGTCGACCTCGGCGGCGGCCTGCGCGCCGGATTCGCCGAGACAGCGCTGCCGGCGGACCTGGGCGGGCTGCAGCTCGTCCTGGCCGTCGAACCGGGCGGCGCCGCGCCGCGCTTCACCCTCCACTTCGAACAGCGTCTGTTCGCGCCGGAGTTCATATCCCGGATGGCCGGCAACTACCGCGCCCTGCTGCTCGACGCGTGCGCCCGCCCGACCGAGGACGTCCGGCAGCTGTCGGTGCTGTCCGAGGCGGAGCGCCGCCACCTGCTGGACGAGGTCAACGCCACCGACCTGGAGTTCGACCGGGACGCCGCGCTGCACGGCCTCGTCGAGGCGCAGGCGGCCCGCACCCCGCAGGCCCCCGCGGTCGAGTGGCGGGGCGAGCGGCTGACGTACCGCGAACTCGACGAGGCCGCCAACCGCCTGGCGCGCGCCCTGCGGGCCGGCGGCGTCACCGCGGGCCGGCGGATCGGGGTGTCGGTCGCCCGCACCCACCGCACGGTGTGCCTGCTGCTGGCCATCCACAAGCTCGGCTGCGCCTACGTGCCGCTGGACCCCGCCTACCCGGCCGATCGGCTGAGCGCGATCGCCGCCACGGCCGGCATGTCGGCGGTCGTCCACGACGCCGCCCAGGCCCCCGACTGGCTCACGGCGCTCGACGCGCAGGCGCTGACGCTGCCGCAGCTGTGGGAGAAGGCCGCCGCCGAGCGCGCGGACGGCCTCGGCGCCGACGTCGAGCCGACCGCCGCCACCCACCTGATCTACACCTCCGGATCGACCGGCCTGCCCAAGGGCGTGGTGATCACCCACCGCAACGTCGTCGCGCTGCTGCGCTGGGCCCGCGACACCTACAGCGCGGCCGAGCTGGCCCGGGTGCTGTTCGGCACCTCGCTCAACTTCGACCTGTCGGTCTTCGAGCTGTGGGCCCCGTTGACGACCGGCGGCACCGTCGTCGTGGTCGACAACGTGCTCGCGCTGACCGAGGACCCCGGCCTGGCGCCGACGCTGGTCAACACCGTGCCCAGCGCGCTCGGCGTGCTGCTGCAGCGCTCCGCGGTGCCGGCCGGCACACGGGTCGTCAACGTGGCCGGCGAGCCGCTGTCCAGGGAACTGGTGAACGCCGTCTTCGCCGGCACCGGTGCCCGGCGCGTCTACAACCTCTACGGGCCGTCGGAGGACACCACCTACTCGACCTTCAAGTGCTTCACCGGACCGGTCTCCGTCAACCCGACGATCGGCGTGCCGATCCCCAACACCCGGGCCTATCTGCTGGACCGCGCGGGGCAGTTGGTGCCGCGCGGCGTGCCCGGCGAACTCCACCTGGGCGGCGAGGGGCTGTCGGCCGGCTACATCAACGACCCGGAGCGCACCGACGCGGTGTTCGTGGCCGCGCCGCCGCACCTGCCCGGCGCGGGCCGGCTCTACCGCACCGGCGACCTGGCGCGGTGGACCGAGGACGGCGAGCTGTCCTTCATGGGCCGCCGGGACAACCAGGTCAAGATCCGCGGCTACCGGATCGAACTCGGCGAGATCGAGTCGGTGCTGCGGCAGTTGGTCGGGCTGAGCGACGTCGCCGCGCTCGCCGTGCGCAAGGGCGACGACCTGCGCCTGGTCTGCTACCTCGCCGACGGCGGCAGCGGGCTGTCGGACGCGGCGGTCGGCGAGCACCTGCGCAACAGCCTGCCGCACTACATGCAGCCGGCCAGGATCGTCATCGAGCCACGGCTGCCCCAACTGCCCAACGGCAAGGTCGACCGCAAGGCGCTGGCCGCCCGCCCGGTGGAGTGGGGGGAGTCCGCCGGGTCCGCGGCCGTGCTCACCGACCCGACCGAGGCCGAGGTCGGCCGGATCTGGACCGACCTGCTCGGCATCGCCAACCCCGGCGCCGACCTGGACTTCTTCTCCGTCGGCGGCCACTCCCTGCTGGCCAACCTGCTGGGCGCCCGGCTGACCGAGCTGGCCGGTACCGCGGTGCGGGTGGCGCAGGTCTACGAGAACCGCACGCTGGCCGGCCAGGCGGCGCTGATCCGCCGCAAGCGCGAGGAGGCGCCGGCCCACGGCGAGCGGGACGAGAGCGCCGGGCGGCTGGTCGACGTGGCGCGCACGCTGCGCGAGTCGACCAGCGGCCACGGGGTGCCGGGGGCCGGCGCCGCCGTCTACGCCGGCGGGAAGCTGGAGTTCGCCTACCAGGGCTTCGCCGACCTGGAGGAGCAGCGCCCCTACACGGCCGGCTCGCGGCAGCGGATGACCTGCGTGACGAAGGTGCTCATCGCCTGCGTGGCGCTGATGCTGGTCGACCAGGGCCTGATGCCGCTGGACGAGCCGCTCAACGCCATCCGCCCCAGCGCCTTCCGGCGCAGCGGCGGCGGACACGTCGAGGTGACGCTGCGTCAACTGCTGTCGCACACCAGCGGGCTCGACGACTCCTACGAGGTCTGGCACGACATCGACCTGCCCGACCTGGACGCCTACATCGACAGCTTCGGCGGCTACCGGCAGCTGTTCGAACCGGGCGAGATCTTCGCCTACTCGGCGTGCGGCACCTCGATCGTGGCGCTGCTGATCGAGAAGGTCCTGGAGATGCCCTGGCGCCGGGCGGTCAACCGGATGCTGCTCGCCCCGCTGGGCATCAAGGAGATCCCGGAGACCAACGAGCCGGGCGACCACTACGGGGACGAGCTGGCCTACGGCTACCTGTGGAGCGCCGCCGAGCAGCGCTACGCGCGCTTCACCCCCGGCCCGCAGACCGTCGCGGACGACGCGGCCTCCTCGTTCGCGGTGTGCTTCACCGTCGAGGAGCTGGCCGCGCTGGCGCTCTTCGCGCTCAACGACGGGGTCGCGCCCAGCGGTGAGCGGCTGCTGTCCGCCGGGCTGGCCGAGCAGATGCGCACCCCGCAGGTGGACATCCCGGGCCACCACTTCATGCACGCCTGGGGGCTGGGCTGGCTGCTGTTCGGGCCGACCGCCTTCGGCTTCAACTCCAACGGCAGCGGCCACCACAACTTCATCCAGATCTTCCCCGAGCAGGACTCGTTCCTGATCCTGCTGGCCAACGCCTACCCCGCGTTCGGGGTCTACGAGGACCTGGTCCAGTCGCTCACCGGCGAGGGACTGGTGCGCACCGGCCGGCCGTTCGAGATGGACCTCGACGACTGCACCGGCCTGTACGAGTCGGACGGCTACCGGCTCAACGTGGTGCGCGGCGAGGAGCGGCTGCAGTACGAGTACTGCGAGCGGGCCAAGGACGGCTCCTGGCTCGCGCTGGACGAGGGCGACCTCGTGCTGTCCGGGGCCGGCGGCTTCAGCTCGATGTCGGACAAGAACATCCTCGCCGGTTCGATCTCCTTCGTGCCGGTGACCGGTTCGATGGTCCCGAAGTTCGTGCGGATGGGTCAGCGGGTGGCCAGAAAGGCCGAGTGACCGCGGATCGAGGACGGCCGCGGCACGCGGCGGCGCGACGTACCCCCGAGTCCGGGGCCGGTCGCGCCGCGCGTGCCGCGGCCGTTTCGCGTGCGGCGGCCGTGCGGTTGCCTCGTTCGCCGGTTGCGTTCATCTTCGTAACCCGGCGGAAGTTTCCATCTCGTTGCGGATTCACTTCTTGACGCCATCGTAGGACGGGAGTTGACTCGCGCCACCCCATCCCGGCCGTGCCGGCACGGCCTTCGCAGGGAGGTCCGCGTGCAAGCCACTTCGCGTCGTGCCGCCGTCACGTCGGTGTCACTCACCATGATCCTCGCCCTGGCCGCCTGTGGTGGGCCGGACGCCGCCAAGCCGGCCGGGCCGTCCACCGCGGTCGGCTTCTCGATCGGCCTGGCCCTCCCGGAGGCGCGCACCACCCGCTACGACACGGTCGACATGCCGACCGTCGAGAAGCAGATCAAGCAGCGTTGCCCGCACTGCACGGTCCACTATGTGAACGCGGGCGGCAACGCCGACACCCAGCGGGACCAGATGGACACGCTGATCAGGGACGGGGTGAAGGCGATCATCGTCGACGCGGTCGACGCCGACGCGATCGAGCCGTCGGTGCGCAGGGCGCACCGGGCGGGCATCAAGGTGGTGGCCTACGACCGGCTCGCGCAGGGCCCGATCGACGCCTACACCTCCTTCGACAACACCGAGATCGGCAAGGAGCAGGGTGAGGGGCTGCTGCGGGCCCTCGGTGCCAAGGCCGGCCCGCACACCGACATCGTGATGATCGACGGCGACAAGGACGATCCCAACGCCGCGCAGGTCAAGGCCGGGGCGCACAGCGTGCTGGACGGCAGGGTCGACATCGCCGCCGAGTACGACACCCCCGGCTGGCTGGCCGCCGGGGCCGGGCACGAGGTGGACTCGGCGATCGCCCGGCTCGGCCCGGACGACATCGCCGCCGTGTACTCGGCCAACGACGGCATGGCCGCCGGCATCGTCAAGGCCCTGCGAGCGGCCGGTGTGGCGTCGCTGCCCCCGGTCAGCGGCCAGGACGCCCAACTCGACGCCGTGCGGCGGGTGGTGGCCGGCACGCAGGCGTTCACCGTCTACAAGCCGTACGCCATCGAGGCGCAGACCGCCGCGCAACTCGCCGTGGACCTCGCCACCGGGGCCCCGCCGGACATCGCCACCACCACGGTGGCGACCGACGCGCGCAGGTCCGTGCCGGCCCGGCTGATCGGCACCACGATCCTCGACACCACCGACATCCGGCAGACCGTCGTGGCCGACGGCCTCTACACCGTCCGGCAGATCTGCACCCCGCGGTTGGCCGCCGCCTGCGCCCGGATCGGCCTCCGGTAGCCGCAGGTCGTGTCGCCCAGTGGATCTTGCAAGTAGAAGTTGAAATCACGCAGAAATCTGTCTAGATATTGCGCGGTGATGTCAGCAAGGCTACGGTCCACCTTGCGCCGTCGCCTGTCTCTCCCGTGCCACCCCCCGCGTTCCCGCTCCTGCGTCCCACTCGACTGGCGGCTCCCACGGTGCGGTCCGGCATTACGTGTTGAAAGGGGCAACAGGTGTTCCAACTGATCCGAGACCTGCGACGCACGCTCGTCGCGGTGGTCGGCACCGCGGTGCTTGCCGTCGTGGGCGTGCTCGCCCTGGCGGTGCAACCGGCGGCCGCCATGACCGTGCAACCCGCCGGCACCGCGGCCGCCACCGGCGGCAGCGGCGCGAACCTGCCGTACGTCGAGGTGCAGGCGGAGAACTCCGCCACCAACGGGACGGTGATCGGCCCGAGCTACACCCAGGGGCAACTGGCCGATGAGGCGTCGTACCGCAAGGCGGTGACCCTGCAGGGCGGCGGCAAGGAGGTCACCTTCACCACCCCGGTGGCCACCAACTCGATCGACTTCCGCTACAGCATCCCGGACACCTCGGACGGGTCGGTCTACACCGCGCCGCTGTCGCTGTACGTCAACGGCGCCAAGCAGAGCGACTTCACGCTGACCAACGCCTACAGCTGGTACTACGGGAGTTACCCGTTCACCAACTCGCCGGGCAGCGGCAACCCGCACCACTTCTTCGACGAGGCGCACCGGCTGTTCGGCACCACCTATCCGGCCGGCACCACCTTCAAGCTGCAGGTCGACTCGGAGGACACCGCCTCCTCGTACACCATCGACTTCGCCGACTTCGAGCAGGTCGGCGCGGCACTCAGCCAGCCGGCCGGATCGGTCTCGGTGACCAGCGAGGGCGCCGACTCCACCGGCGTCAACGACTCCACCAACGCCTTCAACGCCGCGATCAGCGCGGCCGGTTCGGGCGGCACGGTGTGGATCCCGCCGGGCACGTACAACATCCCGGGCCACATCGCCGTCAACAACGTCACGGTCGCCGGCGCCGGCATGTGGTACTCGACCGTCACCGGCACCGCACCCGGCTTCTACGGCAACTCCGCCCCGTCGCCGAGCACCAACGTGCACCTGAGCAACTTCGCGATCTTCGGCAACGTCCAGGAACGCGACGACAGCGCCCAGGTCAACGGCATCGGCGGCGCGATGAGCAACTCGACCGTGTCGAACATCTGGATAGAGCACGACAAGGTCGGCGCCTGGATGGACGGGCCGATGGACAGCCTGACCTTCAGCGGCATGCGCATCCGGGACACCACCGCGGACGGCATCAACTTCCATGGCGGCGTAACCAATTCGAAGGTCACCGACAGCGACATCCGCAACACCGGTGACGACGGCATCGCTACCTGGGCCGACTCCAGCCTCGGCGCCGACGCCGACGACACCATCTCCGACAACACCGTGCAGCTGCAGATGCTCGCCAACGGCATCGCGATCTACGGCGGCCACGACAACACCGTCACCGGCAACCTGGTGCAGGACACCGGCCTCACCCAGGGCGGCGGCATCCAGGTCGGCCAGCGCTTCACCTCCACCCCGGTCGGCACCACGACCATCTCGAACAACACCATGATCCGGGACGGCAGCCTCGACCCGAACTGGCAGTTCGGCGTGGGCGCGCTGTGGTTCGACGGCAGCCAGGGCGCGGTCACCGGCCCGATCAACGTGAGCAACGCGCTGATCGAGCAGAGCCCCTACGAGGCGGTCCAGTGGGTCGAGGGCACCGTCAGCGGCGTCTCGCTCGACAACGTGACCATCGCCGGCACCGGCACCTTCGCCCTGCAGGAACAGACCGGCGGCGCGGCGACGTTCACGAACGTCACGGCCACCGGCGTCAACGGGCCGGCGGCGGTCTACAACTGTGAGGGCGGCAACTTCACGGTGACCGACGGCGGCGGCAACTCCGGCATCAGCGGCGCCGCGGACTGCGGTCCGTGGCCGGCGCCGATCTACCCGCCCTACCCGCCCACCGGCGTCACCGCCGCGCCGAGCGCGCTCAACTTCGGCTCGGTGGCCACCGGTTCGACCAGCGCCGCGCAGAGCGTCACGGTCTCCAACCCGACCGGCTCGGCCGCGTCGGTCTCGTCGATCGCCACCAGCGGCGACTTCGCGCAGACCAACACCTGCGGCTCGTCGATCCCGGCGAACGGCTCCTGCACGGTCTCCGTGACGTTCGCCCCGACCGCGACCGGCGCCCGCACCGGCAGCCTGACCGTCAACGCCGGCGGCGTCACCAACACCGTCACCCTGTCCGGTACCGGCACCGCGCCGGGCCCGGTGCTGAACGCCGACCCGTCGAGCCTGTCGTTCGGCAGCACGGTGGTCGGCTCGTCCTCCTCGGCGCAGGCCGTGCAGGTGACCAACTCGGGCACCAGCACGGCGACCGTCTCGGCCGTCGCGGCGAGCGGCGACTTCAGCCAGACCAACAACTGCTCCTCGATCGCGGTCGGCGCCTCCTGCACGGTCAACGTCACCTTCAAGCCCACCGCCGGCGGCTCGCGCACCGGCAACCTGACCGTCACCAGCAACGCCAACAACAGCCCGACCACCGTCGCCCTGACCGGCACCGGCATCGACAGCTCCACCAACATCGCGGCCGGCCAGCCGGCCTCCGCGAGCTCGGTCAACAACCCCTACGTCGCCTCGAACTTCACCGACTCCGACCCCTCCACCTACTGGGAGAGCGCGAACGGCTCGTTCCCGCAGTGGGCGCAGGTCGACCTCGGCAAGAACTACAGCATCGGCAAGATCGTCCTGAAGCTGCCGCCGTCCACCGCCTGGGGCGCCCGCACCCAGACCCTGTCGGTGCTCGGCTCCACCGACGGCTCCAACTTCTCCACGATCGTCGGATCGGCGGACTACACCTTCGACCCGAACGCCAACAACAACACGGTGACCATCACCTTCAACGCCAGCACGGCCCGCTACGTGCGGGTCGACATCACCGCCAACACCGGATGGAGCGCAGGCCAGCTGTCGGACTTTGAAATCTTCCCCAGCTAGGCCGGTCGCGCGCGGTGCCGCCGAGTACCCCGGGTACCCGGCGGCACCTCCCGTTCCCGGACGCACGTCCGGCTCCCGCGTCGGCAGGCGCACGGCCCGGGCGTGCCGTTCATTCGCCGCCGGCCTCCGCGGCGCCGGCCCGGGCCCGGTCGGCCAACATCCGGGCCAGCATGCGGCGTTGGGCCGCGGTCAGCCCGTCCATCCGGGCCCGTACCTGCGCGTCCGCCCCGCCCGCCGCGTCGTCCGGCGCCCGGTCGGCGGCCGCGATCCGGTCGCGCAGGTACGCCTCCAGGTCGTCGAAGCTGGTGGCCGCCACCATGCCGGTCGCCGCCCGCCGGGCCCGCGTCGAGACGTCCCGGTAGTGCTCGGGGTCGGACAGCAGGCGGGAGACCACCGCCAGCCACTGGTCGGGCGCGTCGACCGGCAGCAGGTGCGGCACGCCCATCAACGCCTCCGGCAGCCCGCCGATGTCGCTGGCGACCACCGGGATCCCGCGCAGCATGGTCTCCATGCCGCTCATCCCGAACGTCTCCAGCCACACCGACGGCATCACCAGCACCCTGGTCTGCGCGAGGAGTTCGTCGATGTCCTCCACCGGGCCGATCACCCGCACGTTCGGCAGCGCGTCCAGCGCCGCCCGGTCCGCCGCCGTGGTGGCCCAGGTGGGCACGGCGAGGAACTCCTGCTCCGGCAGCCGTCGTGCGAGGTGGAGGAAGGTGCCGATGCCCTTCTCCGCCGACGGGTTGATGAGCGTCACCGCGCCCCGGTCGCGCGCGCCGAAGTCCGGGAACGGGCCGGGACCGTAGGCGTAGACCGGCAGCCGCAGCATCGCCGACTCCATGCCGCCGTAGTCGCGCACGTAGCTCTCGGCGAGCCGGCTGACCGTCAACAGCCCGCCCGCGCGGCGCAGTTGACGGGTGCCGGCCTCGCTCGGCGCCCGGGAGGCCGGTCCGAACGGCAGGTGGTCCACGGTGTGCACCACGCAGACCACCCGTTCGCGGCCCAGCCCCTCGAAGGCGGCGTTGACCATGATGAAGCCGGCGTAGTCCAGCGTGACCAGGGCGAGTTCGGGCCTGACGCGCCGGCACAGCCGGGTCGCGTGGATCGGCAGCCGGGAGCTGTCCGGCACGGCGTGCACCTCCACGCCCGCGTCGTCGAAGACGATCGCGTCGTCCGACTCGTGGATCACCGGCAGCCCGCGGCCGGCCAGGTATCGCAGGAACTCCGGGCGCGAGACCGGCCAGTGGCCGCCGGACATCGGGGCGACCACCCGGCAGGTGTGGCCGCGCTCCGCCAGCAGGTGGGCGAGCACCCGGTTGGACTTGTTGGCGCCCCCGAAGGTGGGCAGGTGCAGCAGGTTCTGGGCCAGCAGGATGTGCATGGTCTCCTCCGCTCCGGTGGGTCGACGTCCCGTTCCGTGCCGTGGTGCGACGAGCGGGGACCCTGGGCCGGGGTGCGGTCAGCGCCCGGCGCGGGTCCGGCGCCGGAGTACCGGGATGGCGGCCGGCCGGTCGGCGGCCGGGTAGCCGCCGAGCGCGGCGGCCAGCGCTGCGGCGGTGCCGTGGTCGAACAGCGCGCGCACCGGCACCTCGACGCCGAGCGCGTCACGCAGCCGCACGGCCACCTGGATCACCAGCAGCGAGTGGCCGCCCAGCGCGAAGAAGTCGTCCTCGGCGCCGACCTCGGCGAGGCCCAGCACCTCGGCGAACAGCCCGCACAACAGCTCCTCGGTGCGGTCGCGCGGCCGCACGAACCGGGTGGCGCGCTCCGGCCGCGCGGCGTCCGGCGCCGGCAGCGCTCCCCGGTCCACCTTGCCGTTGGCGGTCAGCGGCAGCGCGGGCAGCACGGCGAAGGCGGCCGGGACCATCGCGGACGGCAGCGTCCGCGCGAGCCAGGAGCGCAGCGCGGCGGGGTCCGGCGGCCCGCCGGCGTCCACCAGGTAGGCCACCAGGCGCTGGTCGCCCGGCGTGTCCTCCCGCACCGTCACCACGGCTTCCGACACGTCCTCGTGCGCGAGCAGCCTCGCCTCGATCTCGCCCGGCTCGATGCGGTATCCGCGCACCTTGACCTGCTGGTCGGCGCGGCCCAGGATCTCCACCGATCCGTCGCGCCGCCGCCGGGCCAGGTCGCCGGTGCGGTAGAGCCGGCCGCCGCCGCCGTACGGGTCGGCGACGAACCGGGCCGCGGTCAGCCCGGGCCGCCGGTGGTAGCCGCAGGCGACCGCGGTGCCGCCGAGGTACAGCTCCCCGGTGACGCCCTCGGGCACCGGTTGCAGCCGCCGGTCCAGCACGTGCGCGGTGGAGTTGGCCACCGGCGCCCAGTCGGCCACCGCGCCCGCGGCGTCCAGCCGGGCCGCGCTCGCCCAGATGGTGGCCTCGGTGGGCCCGTACAGGTCCCACACCGTCGCGCCGCCGGCGGCCAGCCGCCCGCCCAGTTCGGGCGCCAGCCGTTCGCCGCCGCTCAGCACGGTCACCCCGGCGGGCGGCGTCCAGCCCGAGTCCAGCAGCAGCCGCCAGGTCGTCGGGGTGGCCTGCACCACCGCCCGGTCGGCGGCCGCGACCAGCTCCGCTATCCGGTGCGGGTCCCTGGCCTGCTCGGTGTCGGCCACCACCAGCCGCGCGCCGACCAGCAGCGGCAGGTACAGCTCCAGTGCCGACGGGTCGAACGAGACGGTGGTGACCGCCACCACGGTCTGCCCGGCCGCCAGACCCGGCCGCTCCGCCATCGCCAGCAGGAAGTTGGCCAGCGACCGGTGCTGGACCAGCACCCCCTTGGGCATCCCGGTGGAACCCGAGGTGTAGATCAGGTACGCGAGGTCGCCGGGCCGCGCGGTCCACCGCGGCGGACCGGACGGCTGCCCGGCGATCCGGTCGCGGTCCCGTTCCAGCACCACGGCCACCGCCGGGTCCGGCAGGTCCGCGAGCAGCGACTCCTGGGTGACCACCAGCCCGACCCCGGCGTCGCCCAGCATGTAGCCGATGCGCTCCGCGGGGTGGTCCGGATCGATCGGCAGGTAGGCCGCGCCGGACTTCAGCACGGCGAGCAGGGCGGCCACCAGGTCGACGCCGCGGCGCAGGTGGACGCCGACCAGGGTGCCCGGTCCGGCGCCGTTCTCGCGCAGGTGGTGGGCGAGTCGGTTGGCCCGGGCGTCCAGTTGCGCGTAGCTCAACTCGACCCCGCCGCAGCGGACCGCGGGGGCGTCCGGGGTGCGCCGCACTTGCGAGGCGAACAGCTCGGGCACCGTGGTGTCGGGCAGCGGGCGGGCGGTGTCGTTCCACCGTTCCAGCAGCCGGCGGCGTTCGGCGGCGGACAGCATCTCCAGCCGGCCGAGCGGCAGGTGCGGCTCCGCCTCGACGGCGCGCAGCAGTTGGACGAAGTGCCGGGCCAGCCGCTCGGCGGTCTCCCGGTCGAACAGCGCGGTGGCGTACTCGACCACGCCGTCCAGGGCGCCGTCCGGCCGCTCGGTGAGCTGGAGGGTCAGGTCGAACTTCGCCGACTCGACCGGCACCGGCACCGACTCGGCGCGCAGGCCGGCCCCCGCGAAGTCGGCGGTCTCGTTGTTCTGCAGGATGAACATGTGCGAGAAGAGCGGGTTGCGCGACAGGTCGCGGTCCGGGGACAGCTCGGTGACCAGCCGCTCGAACGGCAGGTCCTGGTGGGCGTACGCCTCCATGGCGGTGGCCCGCACCCGGTCCAGCAGTTCGGCGAAGGTCGGGTCGCCGGCCAGGTCGGTGCGGATGACCAGCGTGTTGACGAAGAAGCCGAGCATCTCGCGCACGTCGGGCTTGGTGCGGCCGGCGATCGGGGTGCCAACCGAGACGTCGGACTGCCCCGAGTATCGGGACAACAGCAACTGGAAGGCGGCCATCAGCACCATGAACGGCGTGGCCCGCCTCGTGCGGCCCAACGCCCGCAGCCCGTCGGCGAGTCGGGCCGGAACGGTGAACGCCGTGCGGGCGCCGGCGGTGTCCAGCGTCGGCGGACGCGGCCGGTCGGTCGGCACCTCCAGCGGCGTCAGCCCGGCCAGCCGGCCACGCCAGTAGCCGAGTTGCCGCGCCATCGCGTCACCGGACGCCCACTCGTGCTGCCACACCGCGTAGTCGGCGTACTGGACGGGCGGTTGCGTCGGCTCCGGCGGCCGTCCGGCGGCGAACTCCGCGTACAGGCGGCCGAGTTGCCGGGCCAGCACGCCGCCCGACCAGCCGTCGAAGGCGATGTGGTGCACGGTGAACACCATCAGGTGGATCCCGGCGTCCAGCCGCAGCAGCCGCAGCCGCAGCGGTGCGTCCCGCTCCAGGTCGAAGGGGCGGGCCAGTTGACTGGCCGTCAATTCCGTTGCGGCGCGCTCGCGGTCGGCGGCCGGCCGCCCCGACAGGTCGGTCAGCGGGAGGTCCACCGGGCCCGGCGGATCGACGAGTTGACGCGCGTCGCCGTCCGCCACCTGGTAGCGGGTGCGCAGGATCTCGTGCCGGCGGACCACCTCGGTCCACGCCGCGCGCAGCGCCGCCACGTCCAGCGGCCCGGTCAGCCGCCAGACCCAGGGCGCGGTGTACTCGCTGCCGCCGGGCCGCAACCGGTCGAGGAACCAGACGCGTTGCTGGGCGAAGGACAGCGGCAGCGGCCGCTCGCGGGACGCCCGGCGGATCGGCGCCACCTCGGCCACCGCCGGCAGCGCGCCGCGCAGGTAGCGCTCCATCAACTCCCGGCGCCGGGCGGCACCGCCGGACGCCGGCGGCTCGGACCCGTCCTGCTCCGTCGTCATCGGACCGGGACCCGGTCGACGGCCTGCACCGCGGCGTGTGCGGGCATGCGCTTCCTCCTCACCGCGGGGCTGCGGCCGGGCGGAGCCCGACGCTCCGGAGGATAGGGACGCCGTCGCGCGCGGAACAAGGTACGGACAAAGGGGGATCAGGTTGCTGACAAACCCGGTCGCCCCTCTTGTCGCGCGGGCCGTGCCGCTGATCCGCCGCCGGTCAGCCGCCGATCAGGCCCAGTTCGAGGTGGGCGGAGACGACCCAGTTCGGTACGTCCACGATCTCGCTGATCTTCAGGTCGGCGGCGACGCTCGCCAGCAGGTACGCCTCGACGGCGGCCATCCCGGTGCGCCCGCACACCTCGTCGACGAGCAGGCCCACCGCGTCCCGGCTGGCCTGCATCAGGTCGGGCCCGATCCCGGTGGCGGCCAGCGCCCGGCCGGTGCGCTGGGTGCGCGGGTCGGTCTCGATCAGCGGGAACGCCGGCGCGGCGCCCTTCGCCAGCGTGACCCGCAGCGTCGCCGTCGACGAGGTCTCGATGCCGGTGCCGCACACCTCGCCGTCGCCCATCGCGGCGTGGGTGTCGCCCAGCGACAGCAGCGCGCCCTCGACGCCGACCGGCAGCACGAGCCGGGCGCCCGGGCCGACGTGCCGGATGTCCATGTTGCCGCCCCACCGCCGCGGCGGCACCACGCTGTGCCGGCCGGGCTCCGGCAGGGCCACCCCGATCGTGCCGATCATCGGCACCACCGGTACCCGCACGCCGAACGGCAGTTCCGCGAAACCGTCCGCGATCGGCGAGATGCTCAGCCACGGGTCGGAGAACCGGTCGGCGAGCAGCCCGAAGCCGGGGATCGCCGCGGTCCAGCCCCAGTCGTCCACCGCCACGTCGAGGATGTCGACGACCAGGGCGTCACCCGGTTCGGCGCCGGGCACCAGCAGCGGCCCGGTGACCGGGTTGACCCGCCCGAAGTCCAGGGCGGTGACCGCCTCGACGGTCGAACCCGGCGTGATCTGCCCGCCCGAGGAGTTGTCCAGGTCCACCGTGACCTCGCCGCCCGGCGGCACGACGGCCACCGGGTCCAGGGAGTTGTCCCACGCGACGTGCGTGCGGTCGGCCTTGATGTGCACGAGAACTCCGAGCGACGAGGGGGCAGTTGCCCGGCATGCTGCCCTCGCACGCGGCAAAGGACAAGTACCTCGGCGGCCGCCGCGCGCCGCCCGGCACCCGGCGGCCGCCCGTCCGGGACCGCCGGTCAGTACTTGTCGGGCCGGTAGGCGTGGTACTGGTCGCCGCCGAGGCCGTAGCTCTCCTCGTCGTGCTCGGTCCCGACCCCGCCCGCCTGCTCGTAGGCCCAGTAGCGGGTGTGCGCCGAACTGGTCCACTTCTGGAAGATCACCACGTGCCGGGTGAGGTTGGTGCCGGTCGAGTCGATGACCAGGTCGCCCTCCTCCAACTGCGACATCTTGATCTTCTTGGTGTACGTGCTGGTGGCGAGCCCGACGGTGTTGGGTCCCGGCTTCGGCAGCTCCAGCGCCATCGAGACGTAGCCGGAGCAGTCGGTGCGGTAGCCGCCGTACGTCTTGGTCTGGCTGTACGGGACCTGGTGGCCGTCGATCGCGGTCAGCCACGTCTTGGCCCGGCTGATGGTGGTCGCCCTGCTGTACGCCGGGTGCACGGTCGCCGCCCGGGCCGGGGCGGTGGCCTGCGCGGTGCCGGCCAGCGGCGCGACGAGGCCGGCGCCGAGTGCCAGGGGGAGGAGAAGGCGGAGGGATCGGGTCATGTGGCGTCCCCTGCGGTCGCAATGGCATGGACAGGTCAAAATTGCGCTCATCAGGTTTGCACAGGTTCCACCCGGCGACCGGGCCCGTCACACAACCACCGCACCGCCCCCGCAAGTCCCACCGGCCCCACCGGCAGCATTGCCGGAACGGGCTTCCGGACAAGGGGAGTTGCACCGCCCACGCGCCACGTGCGCACGTCGCGCTCCGCGTCGGCGCCGGACCGCTGCCCTGCCCGGGGGCCGGCGTCAACGGCTGCCGTCTGCGGTCAGCTTCTCGATCAGTGCGAGCGAGTCGCGGGTGCTCAAGGCCTGGGCCCGCAGCGTTCCGTAGCGTTGCTGCTGGAGGCTCATCTCCCGGGGCGAGTCGATCCACACGGCGCCTCCCGCATGTTCGACGTAGGCGACCTGCTCCTGCTGGTCGGTCTCCATCAGCAGGGTGGATCCGGTGAGTCCCGCGTGGTCCTCGCTGTCCATCGGCAGCACCTGGACGGCGACGTTGCGCCGTTCCGCGATCTCCGCCACCCGCACCAGTTGGTCCTGGAGCACCGCACGGCCGCCGACGGGCCGTCGAAGGGCGCTCTCCTCGATGACGATCGCGATCCTGGGCAGCGGCTCCCGGTCGAACACGGCCGCACGCTTCAGCCGGTCCGCGATCAGCGCGTCGAGACGCGCCTCCTCCATCACGGGCGCGAACCCGACGAACGTCGCCCGCGCGTACGCCTCCGTCTGCATCACCGCCGGGATGACCATCGCATCGAAGTACGACAGATACACGGCCCCCCGTTCCGCCTCCGCCACCTCACTCGGGATCGCCGGACGCTTGACCACCTGCCGCACGAACGGCTCCACCACCTTGATCGACCCGCTCGCGCCCAGCGCCTCGTCCGCCCGCGAGAAGAACGGCTCACGCGGCCGCCGCCGACCCTGCTCCACCGAGGCGAGGAACTCCGCCGACACCCGCACCCGCACCGCCAACTCCGCCTGCGTCCACCCCCGCAACCCCCGCCAGTGCTTCAACAACCCGCCCAACACGCGAAGTGCCTGGGCCGTCTCATCCGCGTACTCAGACGCCACCGCGGCCCCCGATCCAACGCCTGGGCTCCGAGGAGGCCCGCGCGAACCGCCACTCGCGCGGGGTATTCCAGCCGGTGCCGATTCCGACCGGCACGGACCAAGAGATCGTCCGGCCGTCCGAGTCCTCCAGCACCGCGCCATCGCGCGCGCCCGGCGCATTGAGAACGGCGAGAGAGAGCGGCGTGACCTCCCACGCTGCGCTGATCACGCCCCACCGGTTGCCGACTGCGCGTAATGCGATCAAGGGACCGGATGCCGGCGGTTCAGCGGGCAGGCAGTCCACCCCGGGGTACGGGCGGATGAGGATCATGACTTGCTCCGTGTGGGGAGTCGTGAGCGGTACACCTACCGTTCACATCGTTCTCGCCACACAACCCCGTGAGTTTCACAAGTCGTGAAACCCTGTCAGTTTTAGCTGATACCCATCCAGTTGGCCAGCCCGACCAGGCTGTCCTTGCTCTGCCGCTCCTGCTCGATCAGCACACGAACGGTCTCCCGGGCCTGGGGGTGCGAGCGGGTCTGCTCCGGTGCCACCCGGCGCGCAGCGGCGATCGCGTCAAGCGACTTGTGCCGTTTGCCCGCGTCGAGCCAGCCCCTTGCCAGGTCCATGTACCACCGGCCGGCTCGCACCGGAGCGATCCCTGCGGGGAGTCGCACGGTGTCGGCGAGGTCGGCGATGCGGGCTCCGTCGAATGTCTCGACGGCGACCCCGAGTGCGTGAAGGTCGCAGTTCGTGGCGCTGAACTCCAGCCCGTAGTGGTTCGCGGTGGCATCCGCGCCGAGAAAAGCGGTGGTTTCCCGGGCGGCGGCGATGTGATCCCACGCGGCGCCCTTGTTCAGGGAGCGCGCGGCGAACATGGCGCTCCGCAGGTGCGCGGCACCGTACACACTGAGCATGGCGGGCTCCATACGGGCCGGGTCGTCGCCGAGTTCGTACCGGATGCGGTCGAGCAGTCGCAGCCCCCTGTCGTAGGCGGCGGCCTGCAGGAAGAGTGTGCTGCGTTGCCACTGACCGCGCATCGCCCGCAGAGGGTCGCCGCTCTGCACGGTGGCCCACTGCACCCGGTCCATACCGAGGGTGCGAAGGTCGAACTTCCCGAGGGCGTAGGCGATGGCGGTCACCCCGGTGTACGCCTCCGCGAGCAACCCGTACAGGCGGGTCTGCTCGGCGCCGTCGGTTGCGTGGCATGCCGTCGTCAGGTCGTCCAGGACGGCGGGCAGCATCTCGCCGAGCTTGACGTAACGGGCGCGGCGGCCGAGTTCCGAGGCGCGAGCCACATCGGCGGCCAGCGCCTCGTAGGAGCGTACGGGCAGTTGCTCGTCGGGCAGATCCCACGACAGCAGCGCACGCTGGATGTGAGGGATGGCCGCATGGACACGGCCGTGTTCGGGGTCGTCGTAGGGCTGGCCGGTCAACTGGTCGACGCCGATGCCGAGAACGCGGGCAACGCCTGCGGTGAGCGAGGGCGTGGCCGGTTTGTGGCCGCGCTCGACCTGCGCGATAAGCGATTTCGAGCAGGGCACACGCGCCGCGAGTTCGGTCTGGGTCAAGCCGCGCGCTTTCCGCGCGCGTGCCATGCGCGGCCCGATCGCGTCCCGGTTCTCTGGGATGTCAGGCATACCGCACTCCGTTCTGGCCTGGACGCCGCCCTAGAACGCTACCCCCTGTCGACCGGTCGCGAACGGTGCTCGGTTCCCGTCGCACGAGGCGTCCCTCGCATTTCGTTCATCCCGCACGACGGCGGTGTGACGGAGGAACAGGCGCGGGATTCGTCGCGCGACGCCGCGTCATGCGCTCGGCGGCAGCGGTACGGCCGCTGCCGGGCCGCTCGCGTCACGCGGGCCCCGCGCGGCTGATCCGATGCGCGGTCGCCACCACCCGGACCGGCGCGGGCCCGACTCCGGCGGCCATGATCGCGGCGGGTGCCTCGCCGGGGTGCGACCGCTCGGCTCCCCCCGGTCGTCAGCTGCCCGGCTGCCCGGCGACGCCGACACCCTCCCGGCCGGTACACCGCAGACCCCGCCCGCCGTGCCGTCGCCACGAGCGCTGCCGTGCCGAGCCCGCCGGGCACCGTCCTGACCTGCGGCTTCGCGGCGGCGGCCCGGGGCGGTCCGGGGCCGTGGCCGGTCGGGTGGCGGGGTGGGCGGTGCGTTCGTCGGGGGAGCCCGCGCGGGCGTGCCCGCCGCCCCGCTGTCCTCTGGGCGGCGCCGCGGTGGGGGCCGGAATGCCTCGCCGGTGCCGGGGCGGGGGGGAAGGCCGGCCCGCGGGTCGTCCGCGGCCCCCGATCGGCGTACGGGCCGGACTGGGCTCGGCCGGGCGCGGGCGGGCCCGCTGCGTGGTGCGGGCGGCCTCGGCGGGTCCGGGGCTGCCGCTGGGCATGCGAAATCGGCGATTTGTCCGACATAATATGGCAGACATGCCTACCGCATCCTTCACATTGGACCGGGGCGGGCGCATCACGTCGTGGAGCGCCGATGCTGCCGCCTGGTTCGGCTATGCGGCGGCGGAGGTGCTGGGACGGCACTGCGGGTTCCTGCTGCCCGGGACGGCGCCGGGCGTCACGGCCGAGGAGCTGCAGGAGTCGATGGCGGGGGACAAGCGCGTGGTGCCGGTGGTCTTCGCCGACGGCACCCGGCGCGACGTGCTGCTGGCCGGCTACCCGCTGACCGAGGACGGCGGGGGCGGCGGGCTGCTGTGCCAGGCCGGCGACGTGCAGGGTTCGCCGCGCCGGGACGTGCGGATGGCGTTCATGGACGCCCTGATGCGAACCTCCCCGTTCGGCCTCGGGGTGCTCGACAACGAGCTGCGGTACGTGTTCGTCAACGACGCGCTCGCCGAGTTCAACGGCATACCCGCGCGCGACCACATCGGGGCCCGGGTGGGCGAGGTGGTGCGCGCGGCGGACGGCGGCGAGTACGAGAAGCACCTGCGCCGGGTCCTGGAGAGCGGCGAGCCGCTGCACAACGTGCTGATCGCCAGCCGCAGCGAGGGGCGGCGGGACCGCGACCGGGTCTGGAGCGTCACGTTCTTCCGGCTGACCGACCGGGAGGGGAACGTGCTGGGCCTGGGCGGCATGATCGTCGACGTGACGCAGAAGGAGACCGCCCTGCTGGACGCCTCCGCGGTCCGCCAGCGGCTCGCCCTGGTCAACCGGGCCGGCAGCAAGGTCGGCACCACGCTGGAGATGGCGGAGACCGCGCGGGAGCTGACCGAGTTCGCGGTGCCGGAGTTCGCCGACGCCGCGACGGTGGAGATCCGGGAGGACTTCTTCGGCGGCAGCCGGTTCCCGTCGGCCGACAAGGCGGTCCCCACGATCCGGCTGGCCGGCCGCAGCGTGCTGGACGAGCCCTCCGACCAGCTGCTGGCCGCCGACGCCGGCAGCGAGCACATCCACGAGGTGGGCTCGCCCGCGCACGCGGTGCTGTGCACCGGGCGGCCCTGGAACAGCGAGCGGCTGGAGGAGACCACCATCGCCGGCCTGGACCGGCGGGAGGACCCGGCCGGCCCGGAGGCGGAGGACGGCCTGGGCTCGCTGGTCATCGCCCCGCTGATCGCCCGCGGCCGCTGTCTGGGCATCGTGCAGTTCGGCCGGTCCACCGACCGCGAGTCGCTGGGCGAGGACGACCGGAAGGTCGCCGAGGAGCTGGCCGTCCGCACCGCGCTGAGCCTGGACAACGCCCGGCTCTACGACGAGGAGCGGCGCATCGCGGTCGCGCTGCAGCGCAACATGCTCCCCGACGACGACGACATCACCGGGCGGCCCGGCCTGGAGATCGCCTACCACTACTGGTCCACCAGCCGTTCCGCCAAGGTCGGCGGCGACTGGTTCGACGTCATCCCGCTCTCCGGCCACCGCGTCGCCCTGGTGGTCGGCGACATGATGGGCCACGACATCCAGGCCGCCGCCGGCATGGGGCAGTTGCGCACCGCGATGCACACGCTGGCCAGGCTCGACCTGGAGCCCGTCGACCTGCTCAACCGGCTGGACGACATCGTGGAGAACAGCCCCGCGATGCAGCACGCCACCTGCGTGTACGCCATCTACAACACGGTGACCCGGGAGTGCCGCATCGCCAACGCCGGCCACCCGCCACCGGTGCTGCGCCACCGGGACCGCAGCACCCGGATCGTGCCGGTGGAACCCGGCGTGCCGCTGGGCATCGGACTGGGCACCTCGGAGTTCGCCGCCGTCGACCTGAAGCTGCCCGAGGACAGCACGCTGGTGCTCTACACGGACGGCCTGATAGAACGCCGGGGCCAGGACATCGAGGTCGGCATCGAGGCGCTGCGCACCGCGATGGCCAGGCCGACGCCCTCGGTCTTCTCGGTGCAGCAGGTGTGCGACCGGCTGGTCGCCGAGCTCACCGACCGCTCCGGCGACGACGACCTCGCGGTGCTGATGGCCCGGGCGCCGCGGATGCCGCAGCACCGCTCGGTCCGCTGGCGGGTGCCCGCCGAGTTCCGGTCGGTGCCGCGTACCCGGGCGCTGGTGCGCGACACGCTGCGCCGCTGGGACCTGCCGGCCCTGCAGGACACCGCCGAGCTGCTGATGAGCGAGCTGGTCACCAACGCGGTCCGGCACGCGCGGGGCGACATCGAGATCCAGATGGCCAAGGGCGAGACGCTCGTGGTCGAGGTCGCCGACGATGACGAGCGGCTGCCGCACCCGGTCCAGGCGGGCGCCGAGGACGAGCGGGGCCGGGGACTCATGCTGGTCAACGAGGTCGCCCAGGAGTGGGGCGCCCGGTCGATCACCTCCGGCAAGGTCGTGTGGTTCGAGTTGCCGCTCGTTGACCAGGAGGGCGGTGTTGCCCCCGTTGCGCCCGGTCCGCCCGGATTTCCGGCCGTCGCCTAGCTCGGCGCGCGGGACCGGTCACTTGGTGACACGCTTTCCGTTGTAAGGGGTGGAAGAGTACGCCGTCGCCGATATGGATCATGGGTGTGGCGCCGCGTACGAGATACCGATATGACACCACAGGCGACCATGATCGAAGAGCAGACCGACACCCTGCTGAGCCGCTTCGAGACGGCGGCGGAGCGTGACCCGTCGGCGATCGCCGTACGGAGCGATACGGCGGCGGTGACCTACCGCGTGCTCGCGGACGCGTCCTTGACCCTGGCCGGCCGGCTGGCCCCGCTGGTGGCCGACCGGCCCGGACCGGTCGCCGTACTCCTCGACCCCGGCCCGGCGCAGGTGTGCGCCGCGCTGGCCGCGATGCGCTGCGGCAAGCCCTACCTGCCGATCGACCCGGCCTATCCGCGCCACCGCGTGGACCGCATCCTCGCCGACGCGGCGCCCGCCGTGCTCGTCGCCCCGCCGCCGGACGCCGACGTGGACGCGCCCCCGCCCTCGGAAGCCGGCACCGGCGACACCCCGGGCACCTCGGCCCCGCCGCTCGACGCCGAAGCGCTGCTCGCCGCGTCCCGGGCGACCGCCGGCGTCTGGGGCGACGAGACCCGGGTGGACCGGCCGGACGCCTACGTGATCTACACCTCCGGCTCGACCGGCACCCCCAAGGGCATCGTGGTCCGGCACCGCGGCATCCTGAACCTGCTGGACGAGTGCGTCGCCCGCCGCGAGCTGCCCCCGCGCAGCCGTTACAGCACCTGCGCCAGCCCCGGGTTCGACGCGGCCGTCCTGGAGGCGTGGACCGCGCTGACCACCGGCGGGGAACTCGTCGTCACCCCCGACACCCGGCGCTGGCACCCCGGCGACTTCGCCGACTGGCTCGCCGGCGAGCGCATCGCACACGCCTACGTGCCGGCCGCCTTCCTCCCCGCCCTCGCGGAAGGGCTGCGCGAGGGGCTGGACCTGCGGTCGCTGCGCCGGATCATCGTCGCCGTCGAGCCGATACCCCGCGGCCTGCTCGGCGGCATCAAGCGCGCCCTGCCCGACCTCACCCTGATCAACGGCTACGGCCCCACCGAGGCCGCGGTGTGCGTGACGATGTACGAGGTCGGCGAGCACGACGACGGCCCGGAACGCACCCCGATCGGCACCGCGATCCGCGGGATCGACCTGCGGGTGGAGCCGCTGGAGGCGGAGGCCGGCGCCGACGAGCCGGCCGGCCCGGCCGACGGCGTCCGCGGCGAACTGCACATCGGCGGCGTCGGAGTCGGCCGCTACCTGCGCCCCGAGAACGACGGGCGGCCCGCGTTCTACACCCGCACCGCCGAGGACGGCACCGAGCAGCCGTACTACCGCACCGGCGACATCGTCCGGGTGGACCCGGCCGGCGTCCACACCTTCCTCGGCCGCGTCGATGACATGATCAAGGTGCGCGGCTACCGCGTGGAGCCGGGCGACGTCGAGCACGCGCTGCTCGAACACCCGGGCCTCGCCCAGGCCGTCGTGCTCAAGAGGCCGTCCCCGGACGGCACGCCGGGCGCCGGCCAGCTCGTCGCCTACGTCATCGCCGCGCCCGGCACCCGGCTGGTGCGCTCCGAGGTCTACAAACGGCTGCGGGCGCGCCTGCCGTGGTACGCCGTACCGCACCAGGTGGTCTTCCGCGACGCGTTCCCGCTCACCGGGCACGGCAAGATCGACCGCCAGGCGCTGGCCGCCGACCGCTCGGAGCCGGTCGATCCGGCCGACCCGGCCCTCGTGCCGCCGCCCTACGAGCACGCGCCGCACCCGGACGCCGAACCCGCGCTGCTGAGCCTGTGGCACGACGTGCTGGGCCCCGGCACCTCCGATCCGCGGGTCTCCTTCCTGGCCAACGGGGGCGACTCGCTGGCTGCCGGACGGATGTCGGCCGCCCTCATGAGCCGGCTCGGCCGGCGCGTCAAGGTGCTCGACATCCTGCTGGCCGAGGACTACGACGACCTGCAGGCGGTGCTTCGCCGGGCGCCCGCCGGGACGGCGCACGAGCGCGGCGCCGGGTGGCGCGACACCCTGCCGGGCGAGGTCGTCCCGGCGACCTACGGGCAGCGCGGGCTGTGGTTCCACGACGCCCTGCACCCCGGCAGCGTGGTCTACAACGAGCCGATCGTCCTGCGGCTGCGCGGCGCGCTGGACGCCACCGCGCTCTCCCGCGCCATCGGCACCATCGTCGAGCGGCACGAGGCGCTGCGCACCGACCTCGTGATGTCCGGCGACGAGCTGCGGCAGGTGGTCCGCCCGCCGTCCGCCCACGAGTTGACCGTCCAGGACCTGAGCGCGGTCCCCGCGGTGGACCGGGCCGCCGCCGTCGAGCAGGCGGTGCGCGAGACCGTGCGGCAGCCCTTCGACCTGGCCACCGGACCGCATCTGCGCTCCCGGCTGCTGCGGTGCGGCGAGCGGGAACACGTCCTGGTGCTCTCGCTGCACCACAGCGTCTTCGACGGCGGGTCGGCCGACATCCTCTTCGAGGAGCTGTCCGCGCTGCACACCGCGTACGCCACGGGCGCCGAGCCCGTTCTCGCGCCGCCGCCCAGCCAGTACGCCGATCACGCGGTGCGCCAGCACACCCTGATCGCCGAAGGCCACCTCAACGAGGATCTCGCCTACTGGCGCGAGCAGTTGTCCGGCCTGCCGGACACCATGAACCTGCCGACCGACTTCCCGCGGCCGGAGAACCCGTCCGGAGACGGCGCGCTGGTGCGCGGCCGCCTCTCGCCCGAACTGACCCGGCGGGTCGACGCGCTGGCCCGCGCGGCCGGGGCGACCCGCTACACCGCGATGCTCTCCGCCCTGCAGATCCTGCTCACCCGCTACTGCGGCACCGACGACGTGGCGGTGGGCACCCCGTTCTCCGGCCGCGACCGCCCGGAGACCGAGCGGGCGGTCGGTTACTACCTCAACACGCTGCCGCTCCGCGCGGACCTGCGGGGCGATCCGACCTTCCGGCAACTGCTCGCCCGCACCCGGCAGACCGTCACGGACGCCTACACCCACCAGCGGGTGCCCTACGGCTTCCTGGTGGAGGAGGTGCACGGCGCCTCGCCGACCGAGAACCCCTACCTGCAGGTGTGCCTGGTGCCGGAGGACGTCTACCGGCACGAGATGACCTTCGCCGGCATCGAGTCGACCTTCGAGTACTACGACACCGGCATCGCCAAGTTCGATCTGACGGTCAATCTGATCCCGGACACCGAGGGTGGGTTGCGGCTCACCGCGGAGTACCGCACGGACCTGTTCCGGGCCTCGACGATCGAGCGGCTGCTCGGCCACTTCCGGACGCTGCTGGAGTCGGCGACCGCCGAGCCGGACGTCCCCGTCGCCCGGCTGTCGATGCTGCCAGCGGCCGAACGCGCCCTGATCCTGGGCCCGTTCGCCGGCGACGGCACCCCGCGCCCGGCACACGGTTCGCGCAGCGCGGTGCACGAACTGGTGGACGGCCGGGCCGCCCTCACCCCGGACGCGCCCGCCCTGCGCGGGGACGGCCAACAGCTCACCTACCGCGAACTGGTCGCGCGCGCCGACCGGTTGGCCAACTACCTCGCCGAACGCGGCGCCGAGCCGGGCGCCCGGATCGGGGTGTGCCTGCCGCGCGGCGTCGAGGCGGTGGTGGCGTTCCTCGCCGTGCTCAAGACCGGCAGCGCCTACGTCCCGCTGGATCCGGCCTTCCCGCGCCACCGGCTCGCCTTCATGGCCGACGACGCCGACCTCGTCCTGAGCCTCACCCCGGACCTGCTCGAAGAGGACCGCGAGGCGATCGCCGACAGCCTCGCCCGGCCGCCCACCGTCGCCGTCACCGGCGACGACATCGCCTACGTCACCTACACCTCGGGCTCCACCGGGCAGCCCAAGGGCGTGCTGATCCCGCACCGTGCCGTCGCCGACCTGGCGCTCGGCGCCCGCGATTGGGCCGGCGTCGGCCCGGAATCACGGCTGTTGCTCCTGGCCTCGCTCTCCTTCGACATGGTCACCTTCGACATCTGGGCGGCGCTGGTCAACGGCGCGCTGCTGGTCGTCGGGCCGGCCGGCGCCCCGAGCACCGAGCAGGTCGCCGCGCTGATCGGGCGGCACGGCGTCACGCACGGCGACCTGCCGACGGCGCTCTTCCACCGCCAGATCGAGGAGGACCCGGCCTCGCTCGCCGGGCTGCGCACCGTCGTGGTGGGCGGCGAGGTGATGAACCCCGCGCTCGCCGCCGCCGCGCTCGCCGCCAACCCCGGCCTGCGCCTGATCAACGGCTACGGCCCGACCGAGGCCACCACCTACGCCACCTACCACGTCCTGACCGGTCCGCACGACGTCACCGACCCGGTGCCGCTCGGCCGCCCGACCCCGGGCACCCGGGTCCGCATCCTCGACGTGCACCGCCAGCCCGTGCCGCTCGGCGTCACCGGCGAACTCCACCTCGGCGGACCCGGCCTCGCCGACGGCTACCTCAACCGGCCCGACCTGACCGCGGAGCGCTTCACCGCCGACCCGTTCGACCCGCTGGGCGGGCCGCTCTACGCCACCGGCGACCTGGCGCGCTGGCGGCCGGACGGCGCCATCGACTACGCGGGCCGGATCGACGGGCAGCTCAAGCTGTACGGCTACCGGGTGGAGCCCGGCGACATCGAGGCCGCGCTGCGCGCCCACCCGGACGTCACCCACGCCGTCGTCACCCGGCGCGAGGACCGGCCCGGCCACCCCTACCTCGCCGCCTACTACACCACCGCCCCCGGAGCGCGGGTCTCCTCGCGGGAGCTGACCGACCTGGCCGCCACCCGGCTGCCGGGGTACATGGTGCCCCGGGTCTTCACCGCCCTGGACCGCATCCCGGTCACCGAGGGCGGCAAGACCGACCGGGCCGCCCTGCCGCCGCCGGCCGCGGCGCGCGCGGCGGCCGACGGCGAGCCGGAAGCGCACGAGGTGCCGGACGCGTCGGAGGCGACCGCCTACGGACTGGCCGCCGTGCAGGAGCAGATCGCCGGCATCTGGCGGGAGATCGTCACCACCGACACCCTCGGACCCGACGAACGGCTCTTCGACATCGGCGGCGCCTCGCTGCACGTCGCCCTCATCCACCAGCGCGTCGCGGAGCGCTTCGGGCTGTCCGGGCTGCGCATGATCGACCTGTTCAGCCATCCCACGGTCCGCGGATACGCCGCCCACGTACACGAGTTGTGCGTCCGGGAGAGAGCGGGGGAGCGGTGATGGCCGGCAGCGCGCCGAGCGGCTCCGGCACGGCGATCGTCGGGATGGCGGGCCGCTTCCCGGGGGCGCCGGACACCGACGCGCTGTGGTCGATGCTGTCCGCGGGCACCGAGGCGGTACGCCGCTTCTCGGCCGCCGAACTGCGCTCGGCCGGCGTGCCCGACGAACTGGCCGCCGACCCGGACTACCTGCCCTGCGCCGCCGACCTGGCGGGCATCGAGGAGTTCGACGCGGAGTTCTTCGACATCACGCCCGCCGAGGCCCGGCTGATCGATCCGCAGCACCGGATCTTCCTCGAATGCGTGTGGACCGCGCTGCAGGACGCGAACACCCCGCCGACCGCGTACGGCGGGCGCATCGGCGTCTTCGGCAGCGCGAGCCTCAGCTCCTACCTCCTCCACCACGTGCTGCGCTCCGCGGACTACCGCGACCAGGCGTTCACCTATCCGGTGCTGCTCGGCAACGACAAGGACTTCCTCGCCACCCGCGTCTCGTACGCGCTGAACCTGCACGGCCCGAGCGTCACCGTGCAGTCGGCCTGCTCCAGTTCGCTGGTCGCCGTCGAGCAGGCGTGCGCCGCGCTGCGGGACGGCCGGTGCGACGTGGCCGTCGCGGGCGGGGTCAGCGTCCACACCCCGCAGACCGTGGGCTACCGCTACCGGGCCGGCGGCACGTACGCGCGCGACGGGCACTGCCGGCCGTTCGACGCGGCGGCCTCCGGCATGGTGCGCGGCAGCGGCTGCGGCGTGGTGGTGCTCAAGCGCCTCGACGACGCGCTCGCCGACCGCGACCGGATCCACGCCGTCGTGGCGGGCACCGCGGTCAACAACGACGGCTCCACCAAGGCGGGTTACAGCGCGCCGAGCGCGGTCGGCCAGGAGGAGGTCATCAGCGACTGCCTCGCCCTGTCCGGCGTCCCGGCGTCCTCGGTCGGATACGTCGAGGCACACGGCACCGGCACCTACCTCGGCGACCCCATCGAGGTGGCCGCCCTGCACCACGCCTACCAGCGCTCCGGCGCCCCGCCCGAGGTGTGCGCGCTCGGCAGCGTCAAGGCGAACATCGGCCACCTGGACGCCGCCGCCGGCATCACCGGACTGATCAAGGCCACCCTCGTGCTGCGCCACCAGAGCATCCCGCCGCAGATCAACTTCGCGGAACCCAACCCCGAACTGCGCCTGCACGACACGCCGTTCGTCGTCCACACCCGCCCCGTCCGGCCCACCCGGCCGATCCGGGCCGCGGCCGTCAGCGCGCTCGGCATCGGCGGGACGAACGCGCACTGCGTGCTGACGCCCGCCCCGCTGCCCGCCGTCCGGGAGGCGGTGCCCGCCGGCGGCTACGTGCTGCCGCTGTCCGCACCGGACGAGGAGCGGATCCGCGACACCGCGGCCGACCTGCTCGCCCACCTGGAACGCGACCGCGACACCCGTCTGGACGACCTCGCGTACACCCTGGCGCACGGCCGCCTCCCGCTGCCGTACCGGGTCTCGGTGACCGCGGACAGCGTCGAGCAGGCGATCGGGGAACTGCGCGAGGTGCGCGACGGGCGGTCCGCGCAGACCGCGCAGGTGGACCCGGACGGGATCGGCGACGTGCGCCACGCGCGGCGGATCGGACTGCCGGCCATGCGGCTGCGCCGGGTGCGGCACTGGATCGAGCCGGAGTCCGGCGCCGACCGGGCGGCGCGGCCGGCCGGCGCCGGCGACCGGCCCGCGGCGGATCCGGTCGCGGCGGTGGCCGAGGTCTTCCGCTCCCGGCTCGGCCTGGAGTCCGTCGGCCCGGACGACGACTACTTCGCGCTCGGCGGCGACTCGCTGCACGCCATCGACCTCGTCGACGCGCTGAACGGCCGGCTGGACGCGCGGCTGACGCTGGAGCGGTTCACCAGCCTGCGCACCCCCCGGCGGGTGGCGCGCTGGCGGGTCGATCGGGCCGGCGGCCCGGACGACGAGACGCTGGTGCTGGTCAAGGGCGACGCCGCGGATCCGGCGGCCGAGCCGGTGTTCCTGATCCACCCCTCGGGCGGCACGATCGCCTTCGTCCAGGCGCTGGCCGCGCACAGCACCGATCCGAGCCCGGTCTACGGCATCCGCTACCCGGCCGCGCTCGCCGGGTCGCTGACCACGATCCAGGCGATGGCCGAGCACTACGTCGGCCTGATCCGCCGGATCCGGCCGCACGGCCCGTACCGGTTGGGCGGCTACTCCTTCGGCGGCACCGTCGCGCTGGAGGCGGCCCGGCTGCTCACCGCCGCCGGCGAGCGGCTGGAGCCGCTGCTGCTGTGGGACACCCTGCCGCCGGTGACGCGCGACGGCGCGCTGACCGACCAGCAGTTCCTCGACCTCTACCCGGAGTTGCTCCGGGTGATGTTCGAGCTTCCCGAGCCGGACGGGTCGGTGGCCACCGCACGGTTCCGGACGGTGGAGGAGGCCATCGAGTCGGTCCGCCAGACCAGTTGGACCCCGGCGACCGTCCGCGAGTTGAGCACCATGTTCCGGATCTGGCGGGTGTGCGACCGTGCGCTGGCCGGGTACCGGCCGCGCGGCTACGACGGCCCGGTCCACCTGTTCACCGCCGAACAGCCGCTGCCCGACGGGTTGTTGGCCGCGATCACGAACGGGGCGGTCGGCACCGCCGAGGACTGGCGGCGGCACTTCACCGGCGACCTGCGGGTGACGGCGGTGGCCGGCCACCACTTCAGCATGTTCGACGCGGCCCATCTGCCGCGGCTGGGCGCCGAGTTCGACCGGGCGCTGGCGGACCGGGCCCCGGCCGGGCGCACGCCACCGCCGCCCGCGCCGGAACCGCACGACCGCCCGATCGCCCTGCTCTTCCCGGGCCAGGGCACCCAGCACACCGGAATGGGACGCCAACTGTTCGCCCGCTACCCCGAGTTGACGGCGGAGGCCGACGAGGTGCTCGGCTACTCGATCGCCGACGTGTGCGCCGGCGATCCGAACCGCCCGCTGCGGAACACCGCGTACGGCCAGCCGGCGGTCTACGTCGTCGGCGCGCTGGCGCTGCGCGACTGGCTGGAGGAGTCCGGGCGGCAGCCGGCGGTGCTGCTCGGCCACAGCGTGGGGGAGTACAACGCGCTGCAGGCGGCCGGGATGTTCCCGTTCGCCGACGGACTGCGGCTGGTCGCCGGGCGCGGCGCGACCATGGCCCGGATCGAGGGCGGCGGGATGATCGCGGTGACCGGCCTGTCGCAGGAGGACGTCCTGGCGGCGCTGCACGACGGCGGCGCCTGCGCCGAGCGGGTGGACCTGGCCGCCGCCAACGCGCCGCGCAACCACACCCTGGCCGGGCTCGACCCGGACCTCGACGCCCTGACGCCGGTCCTGCTCGCCTGCGGGGCCCGCTCGGTGCGCCGGCTCAACGTCAGCGGTCCGTTCCACTCGCGGTACATGCGGCCGGCCGCCGACGCCTACCGCGTGCTGCTCGACGGGGCGGGCCCGCGCTGGGCGCCGCCTGCCGTGCCGGTGATCGCCAACACCACCGCCCGGCCGCACACCCCGGACGGCGTCCGGGACGAACTCGTCGCCCAGATCGACCACCCGGTCCGCTGGCAGCTCTCGCTCGAACGGGTCATCGCCGACCACGACCCGGAGTTCCGTGAGATCGGCGGCCGGCGCGTCCTGCTGCCGATGGTCACCCAACTGCGGACCGCGCTGTCCGGCCGGTGAGGCCGCGGCACGGCTGAGCCGGGCCGGCCGGCGGTGGTCACCGCCGAGCGGCCCGGCTCACGGGTGGCGCTCGATCAGGGGAAACTGGGCAGGTAGACGTTGGTGGTGGTCGAGTTGGCCGCCCCGCCGGTCTCGTTGATGACGTGGCTGATGGTGCCGACACCGCCGAGCGAGACCGTCACCAGGTCGTGGAACTGGACCCCCGAGGTGTCGGGTGCCTGGAAGGCGTGGTCGTTGACGATGGCGGGGTTGACGTTGAAGTAGCAGTAGCTGCCGACGCCCCAGGCCTGGTGGCTGGTGACGCCGGGGGCGACTTCGTAGGCGGGGTAGCCGTCGGTGGACCCGTTCATCCAGGACGCCTGGTTCGGCGGGTCGTAGGGGTTCTCGTTCTGGAAGAAGTAGGTGCGCCCGCCGTTGCCGTTCCAGAGGACCTCGGTCTTCTGGTAGTGCTCGACGGCCAGCCCGTACATGGTGACGTCGGTCCCGTTGACGATCAGCCCGGTGTCGGCGGTGTTGCTCGTCCAGCCCACGCCGTTGCCATGGTCGGCACGCCACAGCCACAGGTTGTCGCCGATGGTGTCGTTGGCGTTCACGACGAGGGTGTCGGTCGCCGAGCCGGCGGTGGCGCCGCCGATGCGGTAGTAGACGTCCTCGATGGACTGCGGGTCGGCGCTGTGGCCGGCGCTGGCGCCGGTCGGGCCCATCTGCACCAGGTCCGAGGAGTTGGTGGAGCCCGCGTCCACGATCAGACCGGCGACCTGCACGCCGTCCACGTCACCGGTGGAGATGGCGGTGACGCCGTTGTCCGGCACCAGGGTGGCCATGCCCATGCCGAGCACGATCTGGTTCGGGTCGTTCACCTGCAGCGTCTGGTCCAGGTGGTAGACGCCCGGGGTGATCAGCAGGTCTTCGCCGGCCGACAGCGCGGCGTTCATCGTCTCGGCGGTGTCACCCGGCTGGGTGACGTAGAAGTCGCTCATCGGCAGCGAGGTGCCCGGCGAGGTGCCGTTGAGCCAGGTGGCGCCGGAGCTGTTGGTCTGCGTGGCGGGCACGAAGACGTGGTAGTCGCCGGAGGAGTCGATGTACGGGAACGGCTTCTCGCGGGAGACCGGCGACTGGGCGACCGTGGTGTACGGCGGGTTGGGGAAGCTCTGCGCGGGCGCGTTCGGGTCGCCGACGAAGACCATGTTCCAGTTGGCGCCGCTCCAGCCGCCCCAGTTGTCGTTGCGCGACATCCACTGCTGCTGCGAGCCGGAGGTGACCTGGCCGCTGATCCGCGAGTCGGACAGGAAGCCGCCGCTGGACCAGCCGTCGTTCGTCGGGTCGAGCTTGAGGTTGCCGTTGATGTCCACCCGGCGCATCGAGGCGCCCTGCGAGACCGCCCAGGTGTCGGTGCCGCTGGACGGGGTGATGTCCAGGTTCTCCGCCTCGCGCCAGAAGTTCTCGGTGGCGTTGCCGCCGTTCCACTGCGCGTCCGAGGTCACGCCGCCGTTGATCTTGACGTCGTCCGGCGACAGGCCCAGGCCGGCGATCTGCGTGTTGAAGCCGATGTTGGCGGTCACGTTGTAGCTGCCCGGCTTGAACAGGAAGGCGGTGCGCTGGGTGCCGAACTGGTTGGACTGCTGCTGGTTGAAGGCGGTGTCCAGGGCCGACTGGATCGTCGAGGACGACATCGACGAGTCGAAGACCTGCACGTTAGGGCCGAAGTTCGGGGTGTTGGAGGTGGGCGGCGCGTCGGCGGCCTTCCCCGTGAACACGCCGTCCGCCACGGAGGAGGAGGCGGCGGCCGGTCTGGCCGCGGCGCGCGGCGCGTCGGCGGCCTGCGCGGTCGCCAGCGGGGTGAGCGCCACCGCGGGTACCACCAGCAGCGCGGTCAGTGCCGCGAGGTGCCTGCGATCTCCCGGCCGGGCGTGGAGCAGACGGTCGACGATGCGAACGCGCTCGGATCTCATGGGCATGCATCTCCTGCGGAGGTGGGGGCGCGACGGCTCCACAGCACGGCTCCGAGCCGACCGTGGGGGGTCAACGGGTCCGTTACGAGAGAGCGCTCTCTCGTGGGGGAGTCTCACGGCGGCCCCCCGGCGTGTCAAGAGATTGGACGCTCTCCGGCGCCCAACCGGCCCGCACCGCCAGGCCATTGGGGCGTACCGCGCGAAAGGCCCGGCCAACTCGTCAACTATTGAAGGCTTGTTGCGAAACACCGGCCCGTGGACCGGTGCGGCGGTCCGGCGGCGGGAGTTCGGCGCGGGGCCCGTGACCGGGGGATTGCTCGTTCTTGACGTGTGCATGGTTAAAGCGGGACGCTCCAGTCCGGACCGAGCGAAGGAGCCGCGGATGCGGACGGCAAGAACACGGATCGCCGGCGGGGTGCTCGCCACCCTGCTGGCCGCGTGCGGTCTCACCGCCGCCACCCCCCAGATCGCGCAGGCGACCGCGCCGGGTGCCAAGGACGTGACCGCCACGCTGTTCGAGTGGAGTTACGACTCGGTGGCCAAGGAGTGCGTCAGCACCCTCGGCCCGGCCGGCTACGGCTACGTCGAGGTCTCGCCGGCCGCCGAGCACATCCAGGGCCCGCAGTGGTGGACCTCGTACCAGCCGGTGAGCTACAAGATCGCCGGGCGGCTCGGCAACGCCGCCTCGTACCAGAACATGGTCAACGCCTGCCACGGCGCGGGCGTCAAGGTCATCGCGGACGCGGTCATCAACCACATGTCGATGGGGTCGGGCACCGGCACCGGCGGCACCCAGTACACCAAGTACAACTACCCGGGCACCTACGAGGACCAGGACTTCCACACCTGCCGCCAGCCGATCACCGACTACACCAACCGCGAGAACGTCCAGACGTGCGAGCTCAACGGCCTCGCCGACCTGGACACCAGCAGCGACTACGTCCGCTCCACCATCGCCGGCTACCTCAACAGCCTCATCGCGATGGGCACCGACGGCTTCCGCATCGACGCCGCCAAGCACATCGCCGAGAGCGATCTGGCCGCCATCAAGGCCAAGTTGACCAACCCGAACATCTACTGGGCCCAGGAGGTCATCTACGGCGACGGCGAGGCCGTGCAGCCCACCGAGTACCCGCCCACCGGCGACGTGGACGAGTTCCGGTACGGGCGCGACCTGCTGCGGATGTTCGAAGGCGGCGGCCAGCTGTCCTACCTCAGCAACTTCGGTGAGGCGTGGGGCTACCTGCCCAGCTCCGAGGCGGTGGCCTTCGTCGACAACTGGGACACCGAGCGCAACGGCTCCACCCTCAGCTACAAGAGCGGCGCCGACTACACCCTCGCCAACGTCTTCATGCTCGCCTGGCCGTACGGCTCGCCCAACGTCTACTCCGGCTACGAGTTCTCCGACACCGACGCCGGACCGCCCAACGGCGGCACGGTCAACGCCTGTTACACCGACGGCTGGAAGTGCCAGCACGCCTGGCCGCAGATCATCGACATGGTGGCCTTCCACAACGCCGTCGCCGGCACCGCGGTGACCGACTGGTGGACCGACGGGACCAACGCGATCGCCTTCGGCCGCGGCAGCAAGGGCTACGTGGCCATCAACCACGAGTCCGGTCCCATCACCGAGACCTTCCACACCTCGCTGCCGGCCGGCACCTACTGCGACGTGCAGCACGGCGCCCCGGCCGCCGGCGGCGGCTGCACCGGCACCACCTACCAGGTGGCCTCGGACGGCACCTTCACCGCGACCGTCGGCTCCGGTGACGCCGTCGCCCTGTACGTCGGCGCCGAGGCGTGACGCGGGCGGTGGCGGCCGGGGCGATCCGCCGGCCGCCACCGCGCCGTCAGGTGTGCAGGGTGGTCTGCAGCCAGTCGAAGACGACCTCGCAGTAGTACTGCGGAGCCATCGGGGAGCAGTGCAGCTGGGCGCCCTGCGCCCGGGTCAGCTCGACGTAGCTCTTGGGGGAGGTCAGCAGGTCGAACATCCGCTTCGGCTGCCCCGGGAAGAACTGCTCGTCCTCGAAGTCGACGACCAGCGTCGGCGCCTTGATCCGCGGCACCACCTTCGTGGTGTCCAGGTCCACGAGGACCCGGGCCGGCGTCCAGAAGTCGGTGAACACCCCTCCCCGCCGGGCGGCCAGCATCACCGCGGGGTCGTAGGGCTCGAAGCGCTTGTTGAGCGTGAAGCGGTCGGCCGCCGTCAGGTGCGGCACGACGTCCTTGTTCCAGACGGTGTTGGTCCGCGCCTTCGTGGGCGCCAGGACCTGCCGGATCCGCGCCGGGAACGCCGACCACGGCGACAGGCAGCCGGGCGCCGCGACCACGGCCGCCAGCCGGGGTTCGAAGGCGGCGGCGCGCGGCGCGAGGGCGCCGCCGAGGCTGAAGCCGGTGATGGCGACGCGCTTGCCGTCCACGTCGTCCCGGGCCAGGAGGTAGTCGACGATCGGCGTCACCACCTCCTCCCAACGGGTCGTCATGGGCACCTGGTCGACGAAGAGCACCTCGCCCTGGCCCGGCCCGTTGTAGACGACGGCGTTCCAGCCGCGTTCCAGCGCGGCGGCCACCCCGTAGGTCCACATGTCGACGTTCTGGCCGTCGCTGCCGTTGGTGAGGATCACCGTGGGCCGCCGGCGGGCGGCGGTGTCCGGCCGGAAGAACCACACCGGCAGCGGGGTCCTCCCGGACCGGACGGTGGTCAGCTGCGCGGGCGGCGAGCAGTTCATGGCGAAGGCGTCCCACGCCTGCCGGAAGGCGCGGTAGACCGACTCCTCGTTCCCCGGGTTCCTGCTGCCCAGCACGGAGTAGAGCGCCTGCTCGTAGTAGGACGACGCGCGCAGCGCCCGGAAGCGCTGGGTCTCCTTCTCGCCCTTGCCGCCGGCCTGGGTGGCCTGCGAGATCAGCCGGTCGCCCCACGAGCTGAACGTCTGGGTGTACGTCTGCGGGCTCAGCCCCGCCTTGTTGACGGCGTTGACCGCCGTCAGCACCTCGCCCACGTCCGAGGCGTGCTGGCCGGCCGCGCCGAGGGCGAACAGCGCCTGGAAGTTGACGTCCGGATCGCTGAACAGCTCCATGGCGCCCGGCGCGGCGGCCGCACTCGCCGAGCCCGGCGCGGAACCCGACGGGCTCGGCGACGCGGACGGGTCGGCGGCCGGCTCGGTCGCCGCGGTGCAGCCGCCGACCGCGGGGACGGCGAGGGCCGCGGCGCCCGCCGCGAGCGCGGCGAGGGTCCGGCGGCGGCTGGGAAGCGCGGCTGCCGGGTCGGAGTCCTCCGCGGTCATCTTCGCTCCCGTTCCGGGCCCTGGAGCCGTCGGGCCGGCCCTGTCCACGACCCTAGGAGCGCTCCGGCCGCCCGTCCTTCCGGGCTGCGCCGAACGGGACCGGCCGCCCGCCATCCGGGTGCCGGCCGGGGCGTCGGGTCAGGTGCGGTGCAGGAGCTCGGAGGGCCAGGCGCCGCCGGCGAACTCGCGCGCCCAGTAGTACGGATGGGCCTCGGCGAGCGTGCGGGCCCGCCAGCCGGCCGGCTGTCCGGGGTCGGGGACGCCCACCTCGACGTCCGGCCCCCACAGCGCCAGCCGCTCCTGGCAGATCCCGCACGGCGCCAGGACGACGACCCGCTCCGGCTCCGGCATCCGGTAGACGCACACCGACGCGGTGATCCGCCGGCCCAGCGTGTACGCCTGGCAGAACGCCCCGGTCTCGGCGCACAGGTTCACCCCGGCGTTGATGTTGTCGAGGCCGACGCTGGTCACGATCGCGCCGTCGTCGAGGTAGACCGCCGCGGCGGCTCCCTCCGCGGGCGCCGGCCACCGCCGGTCCAACTGGGCCACCGCCGCGTCGACCAAGACCTGATCAAGGTGCATCGCGGCATCGTCGCACAGCGCCCGCGCGGCGGACCACGCGTTTTCGCGGCCCGCCGGGGAGCGTCCGGCGGTCAGTGCCAGAAGGCGGCGGCCAGGAGCGCCACCGCGCCGACGAGCATCACGATCCGGCCGGCCAGCGGGCTCATCCGCCGCCCGCCGCGCGGCTGCCCGACCAGGCCGCCGTCGAGGCCGCCGCCCGGGTGTCCGTGGTGGCCGTGGTGTCCGCCGCCCGTGTGACCGCCGCCGACGTGTCCGCCGCCGCCTCCGCCGCCTCCGTGCATGACGCCTCCTCAGGGATCCGGTGTCACCGGCTGCGACGCCGCCGCGCGCCCCGGCGGTTCCCGGCCGGCCGATCGGGCGGTGGCCGGTCCGGTGCGGCCGCCGTCGCCGGAAGCGATCGGGATTGGTCCAGACCCTTGACCCAGCCCGGCCGCGAGAGTTCAATCACGCCTTGAACTAAGGCTCGTGGAAAGTCCCGTTTTCCGCTCGGTCCCCGCTCAGCCCTTGGAGGCGGGCCGGTCGCCGGCGCCCGTCCGGCTCCTCGGCCGGCACCCGGCTCGGTACGCAACGCAACACGGCAGGCAGTACGGCGAACGCGGTGTCGCGAGACGCCGCCGCCCGCCGCGATCCCGCTCCCCGCGCAGGCCCTCGGCGCGCCCGGGCCGGTGTTCGGTTCCCGAAGGTGGTGGTGACGCCCGTCGCCCCTGCCCCGGTCCGGCCGACGCCCGGCGGTGCGCGCGGTCCGGCACGTTCCGGCACTCCCCGAACGACCCCCCGACGCACCCCACTCGTTCATCCAGGAGGCAGACGATGAGATGGTCCCGCCAGAGAAAGCTGCTCACCGCCGCCGTGCTTCCGGCAGCGGCGATGGCCCTGACGTTCGGCACCGCCACCGGTTCGCAGGCCGCGGTGCACCCGCACTCCTTCGCGGCCCACTACGCGGCGCCCTACCTGCAGATCTCCAGCGGCGACGCCGGCGACATGGCCGCCGACATGAGCTCCAGCGGGGTGAAGGACTACACGCTCGCCTTCCTGACCCCGCAGTCCGGCTGCACCCCGGAGTGGGAGGACGGCGGCAACTCGGTCGGCGCCTTCACCTCGCAGATCAACTCCCTCAAGGCGGCCGGCGGCGACGTCATCATCTCCTTCGGCGGCGCCGAGGGCGGTGAACTCGCCCAGACCTGCACCTCGGTCTCCTCGCTCACCGCGGCCTACGCGAACGTGGTCAACACCTACGGGGTCACCCGGCTCGACTTCGACATCGAAGGCGGCGTGCTCGGCGACTCGGCCTCCAACACCCGCCGCGACCAGGCGCTCGCCGCCCTCCAGGCCGAAGACCCCTCCGTGCAGGTCGACTACACGCTCGCGGTCGCTCCCAACGGCCTGCCCTCCCAGGAGATGGGCGTCCTGCAGGACGCGAAGAACCAGGGCGTCAATGTCAGCGTCGTCAACATCATGACCATGGACTTCGGCGACGGCCAGAACGCGCTGGCGGACGCCGAGTCCGCCGCGCAGGCCACCGCCGGCCAGCTCGCCGGCCTGTACGGCATCTCCACCTCGGCCGCCTACGGCCGGATGGGCCTGACCCCGATCGCCGGGCAGAACGACGACAACGAGGACTTCACCCAGGCCAACGCCTCCACCCTGGAGAGCTTCGCCGCCTCCAACGGCGTCGCGGAGCTGTCGTTCTGGGAGGTCGACGGCTACGACAAGGGCACCGGCTACGCCTACTCGCGGATCTTCAACCAGATCAGCGGCTCCGGCGGCGGTACGGGCGGCGGCGGTCAGATCACCGGCTACGGCGGCCTGTGCGTGGACGACGCCTCGGCCTCGACGGCGAACTTCAACCCGATCGACGTCTACACCTGCAACGGCACCAACGCCCAGCAGTGGACGGTCGGTTCGGGCAACACCCTCCAGGTGCTCGGCAAGTGCATGGACGTCGACGCGGCCGGCACGGCCAACGGCACCCTGGTCGACCTCTACGACTGCAACGGCACCGGCGCCCAGCAGTGGGTCCCGCAGTCCGACGGGGCGCTGTTGAACCCGGCGTCGGGCAAGTGCCTGGACGACACCAACTGGTCCACCACCCCCGGCACCCAGCTGCAGATCTGGTCCTGCACCGGCAGCGCCAACCAGCAGTGGAACCTGCCCGGCTGACCCCCGGGTGAGCGGGTCCGCCGGGTGGCACGAGCCGCCCGGCGGACCTCGCCGTTCAGCCGGCCGATCCCCGCCGGATCCCCGGCAGGTACCGCAGGTAGACCGCGAAGAGCGCCGGCGGAACCGCCAGCCACACGTACGTGGCGGCGCCGGTCGCGAACGGTGCGAGCGCGGCCGAGAGGCCGAGCACCGCGCAGACCGCGACCGTGCGGGCCAGGATCCAGTTCCGGTACGCCCCGGGCAACTCCTGGGTCAACCGCCCCGAGCGGTGCAGCCGGAGCCACAGCAGGCCGAAGACGACGCCGATCGCGATGACGGACAGGTCGAAGAAGACCACCGCGGTCGCGTTGTCGCTGTAGCGGCCCAACAGGGCGGAGGGGAACGGCAGGAAGGCGATCAGCAGCAGGAAGAGGTTGTTGAGCCGGGCACCCCACTCGTCGTGCCCGGTCGCCAGCCGGTACAGCCGGCGGTGCTGGTGCCAGTACGCCGCGATGACCGCGAAGGTGACCGCGTAGCTGACGAACTGCCCTTCCTGCCGGGCCAGCGCGGCACGCAGCTGCGCGGCCGAACCGGTGTCGTGGATCCGCGGCACGGCGATCTGCAGCACCAGCACGGTCAGGGCGATGGCGAAGACCCCGTCGGTCAACGCCGTCAACCGGCTCATCGAGTGCCTGTCCTCCGCCACGCCCCCAGCGTGCCGCGCCCCACCCGCCGGGCGGCCCATTGCGCCGAACGCGGCATGTCACCCCGCCGCCGGACACGCGGTGCCCGGACCGCCTTCCCATCCGCCGTGCGCTGGGTGAGGCTTGGGGGCGGCAACGGATCACCGGACGTGGAAGGGGCACACCGACATGGGCTCGGTCGGGGAGACGGAGAACGCGGCGCGGCCGGTCGCGGTGGTCACCGGGGCGGCGCAGGGCATCGGCCGCCGGGTGGCCGAAGTGCTCGCGCACGAGGGGTACGAGCTGGTCCTCGCCGATCTGCGCGAGCCCGGGCAGACGCTCGCGGCGGTACGCGAGATCGGCGCGCGGGCCCTGCCGGCGGTCGGCGACGTGGCCGACGAGACGACGGCGGACACCCTCGCCGACCAGGTCCGCGAACACTTCGGCCGGGTCGACGTCCTGGTCAACAACGCGGGCGTCTCGCTGCTCACCCCGGCCGAGGAGACCACCGCCGAGCAGTGGCGCCGGGTCCTGGAGGTGAACCTCACCGGCCCCTTCCTGCTCTCCCGCGCGCTGGGCCGGCTGATGCTGGCGGCCGGCTCCGGCTCGATCGTCAACGTCGCCTCCATCGCCGGGCTGCGCGGGGTCGCCGACCGCGCCGCCTACAACGCCAGCAAGCACGGCCTGATCGGCCTCACCCGCACGCTGGCCGCCGAGTGGGGCGGCCGCGGCGTCCGGGTCAACGCCGTGTGCCCCGGCTGGGTCAGGACCGAGATGGACGCCGCCGACCAGGCGTCCGGCGGCTACACGGACTCCGACATCGTCGACCAGGTCCCGATGGCCCGCTTCGCCGCCCCCGACGACATCGCCCAGGCCGCGGCCTTCCTCGCCGACCCCGCCCGCAGCGGCTTCGTCAACGGCGTCGCCCTCCCCGTCGACGGCGGCTGGACCGCCGACGCCAGCTGGACCACCCTCCGCAAACGCAAGCGCTGAGCCGCCAGCGGGCCCGCCCGGCGGAGACGCATCACGCCTGTAGCCAGGTGCGCCGGTCGCGGGCCACTGCGTAGAGCGAACTCACCTGATCGGGACGGAGCACGCCGGTCAGCGGAGCGAGAGCGGCGAGTTCTCGCTCGCGGATGGCGCGCACATCGTGGAGCGACGGCACTACGTTGAGCGTTGTCGGTCCGACGAACACGAGTAACGGCGTGACAGCGACGGAAAAGCCACAGCCCTTGCGCAGCGCTCGCGCGACCCGGGCTGCTTCACCACGGCTCTTGCGGACGTAAGGGTGCGCTGCGCCGTAATTCACCTTTACGACATCGTCTCCGACCCAGACACTCTTGCCGCGGTGGTTCTTGGTGTTGATGGTGAACACTCCACCGGGGCCGATGAGGAGATGGTCGATGTCGACCTCGCGCGGCAAGGGGATGGAGTGGAGGACTTGCCAGCCCCGCGCGTACAGACGCCTCAGTTCGGCGGCGACAATCCGCTCACCGACCAACCCAGCCCGCCAGCTGTCGGCTTCGGTGCGCCGGCCAAGCAGCAACGCGATGAGCCGTTCAAGCAGGCTGGGCGAGAGCTCACGCACCTTGGCTCGCAGCGCCTCACCTGGCCGATTGAGCGCCAAGTCATCCGCTGGCGAGAGAAGTTGCGGCATCGTCGAAACCGACGGGGACGTCGGTGGGCGCGGTGGGCTCTCGTGCTGAGCCGTGCGGGCGCGCTGGCTGTTGCCGTGCGGTTCCTCGTTGAGGTAAGGGGCTAACGCCTCCAGCGCCGCATCATGGGGCCCGTCTTCCAAGAAGGTGATGTGTCCGGTCTTCCGGTCGAGCCAGGCGACCTTCTCGCCGTCCGGACGATTGACGTATAACCGATCGTGGCCGTACCGCTTCCACGCAGACACCTGCAGATCGCTCATGCTCGCCCCAAGACGCTTCGTTTCGTGGCCGACAGGCCGAAGCCAGAGCCGTACGACTATCAGATAAATCCCGTAACCTCTCGGCATGCCGACGATGCCGAACCAGATGCAGCCGGGCGAAATCCACTCGCGTGCCGAGATCAAGCCGGTGTTCGGGGGGAGCTTGTACGGCGGTATCTGCCCCGCCGTGGCTGAGGGCAACGTGCTGTTGTTCTCGGACGAAGCGGCGGGTGCCAAGTACGGCTACAAAGACGGCTGGCTGGCTGAAGAGGACGAGTTCGGCAAGGTCTTCGAGTACACCGCCGCCGGCACCCAGAGCCATCAGTCGTTCGGCGGGCGGTACGGGGGCAACAACACGGCCGTCCTGCGCCACGCCGAACAGGGCCGCACACTGCGCCTGTTCATAGCCGTCGGCAAAGTTCCTGGGACGGATACAAAGCTCCACCGTTATGTAGGCGCTTTCATGTTGGACAAGGACGTCCCATACCGGACCGGGATGGCTCGGGACGAGACCGGGACGGACCGCAGGGTGATCGTCTTTCGGCTGCGGGAAGCTGGCCCGGTCGCCGTCGTCGAGGAAGACAAGATCGCTCCGGCAACGGTGACCCGGGCGGTGCTCGTTCCCGCGGAGATGACGACGGCGAAGGTGGTGGAACCCGAGCGGAACAAGAACAAGAAGGGTTACCGGTCGGCTGCCCCGGCGACCGAAGCTCAGCGCCGCGAAGCTGACTTGAGTGACCGCTTCGAGGCGTATCTCAAGGGCCACCAGCACCAGGTGCGCCGCTTTGAGATCCAGGTCAAGGGCAAGACCTCACGCCTGCTGACCGACCTCTACGACACGACGGTTCACGTGCTGTACGAAGTCAAGGGGTCGCACCGCCGCGAGGCGGTACGCATGGCACTGGGGCAACTCCTGGACTACGGCCGGTATGTGAAGACCGAAGACCATCCCGAGGTGCCGCGACGCGTCATGTTGTTGCCGGCTCTTCCGGATGAGGATCTGGTGACCCTACTGGCCGATAACGACATCACCGTGGCCTACCCGCAAGGGGACACCTTCATCGGGGTGCCGCTCTCGCCGGCCTAGAAGCTGGCTGGCCAGCCGGTTCGCCTGATCAAGTCATAGGCCGCCTACCAACCTTTGCCGTGTACGCCCGTCAATACGCACGCCCGCTTCCGTGCTCCAAGGGGTAGCGGGCTGAGGGCACTTCTCCGTTGCCGGCGGTGGGAAGGCGCGGGGGGTGGGCATGCTTCGGGATGGTTGGCATGCTCATGTAGTTGGCTGGACCGCCGGCGGTCGGTTTTCTTGTCCGAGGAGATGGTGACTCGATGCCGCGGAACCTTTCGGGAACGTCGCGGGACCGCACAGCCGCCGGGGCGGCGGCCGGGCCGGGTGCGGGGGGAGGCGGGGGCGCGCGCGTCGAGGTGACGCCGTCGCACCGGGACCTGGGGCTGGCGCTGTATCGGGTGCGGTTGGAGAAGGGGCTGTCGCTGCGGGCGCTGGCACAGCAGTTGGGCTACAGCGCGCACAGCATGTTCGCCGACCTGGAGAAGGCCCGGCGGCTGCCGTCGGAGTCGCTGCTGCGGTCCTACGAGGAGCGGTTCGCCCTGCCGCCGCGGTCGTTACTGGACCTGCGGCAGCAGGCCCTGATCGAGCGCGCCGCGCGGATCATCGCGTCGGCCGAGGCGCCCGCGCCGCCCGTCACGCCCCCGCTGCACGCGCTGCCCGCACCGCCCGCACCGCCCGCACCGGAACCGGTGCCCGAGCCGGCCGGGTCGCCGCAGCCGCCGCGGGCGGCAGAGCGACGGGCCGCGCCGCTGGTCAGGATGTTGCGCAGCGTGCGGGACCGGGTGCGCGGCCGGCGCGGCTGAGCCGGGTCGGCGGGCCGGGCGGGCCCGCCGACCCGGGCGGTGTCAGTCCGCGGCGGCCATCGCGCGGCACTCGCCGAGCGCGGCCAGCACGTCCTCGTCGTCCGGGGCGAGTTCGGCGGCGACCGTCAGGTCGGCGAGGGCGGCCTGCCAGCGGCCGGCGCCCCGCAGGACGAACGCGCGGTTGAACCGGGCCACCGGATCCCCGGGCGCCAGCGCCACCGCCCGGCCCAGATCGGCGAGCGCGCCCTCCGCGTCCCCGTCCTGGAACGCCGCCTCTGCCCGCCCCAGCAGCGCCGGGACGAGGGAGTCGTCGGCGGCCAGCGCGCGGTCGAACGCGGCGCGCGCGGCGGTGAGATCGCCGTGCTCGGCGTGCACCCGGCCCAGCGCGGCCAGCAGCAGGGCGTTGTCCGGGTCGATCTCCATCCCGGCCGACACGTCCCGCAGCGCGGCATCCGGCTCGCCCAGGTCCAGCAGCAGGCCGGCCCGGTTGACGTAGGCGTCCAGGCACGCCGGGTCCAGTTCCAGTACGTAGCCGAAGTCGGCCAGCGCCCCCTCGATGTCGCCCTCGCCGCTGCGCAGGTCGGCGCGGTTGTAGTACAGCTCCGGGATCGGCGGGCCGAGCCGGCGGGCGGTCTCGTACTCGGCCGCCGCCTCCTCGGTGTGGCCCATGCGCTGCAGCAGGATGCCGAGGTCGAGGTGGTACTCGGGGTAGTACGGGTCGAGCGCGATGACCGACCGGTACTCGCGCAGCGCCTCCTCGAACCGGCCGAGTCCGGACAGCACGCCGGCCCGGTTGTGGTGCAGCACCGAGCGGTGCAGGCCGTGCTCGTCGAGGTCGAGGGTCTCGTCGAGCACCGCGACGCCGTCGCTGACCAGTTGCAGCGCGCGCTCCGGACGGCCGCGGTGCCCCTCGATCAGTGCCAGGCCGTTGTTGTTGAACACCGTGTTGAACGCCCGGTCCTTCGGGTCGACCAGCAGCGTGGAGATGGCGATCGCCTCGTTGATCCAGGCGAGCGCGCGCTCGTGGTCGCGGCGGCCCGGCTCGCGGTGCCGGGTGTAGAGCATGGCGGTCGCGTAGGCGCACTGGGCGTGCACCCGGGGGTCGGTCATGTGGATCCGGGCCTCGTCGCAGATCTCCTCGGCCTCGCGGGTGCGGCCCAGCGCCGAGAGCGAGGTGGGCATCTTGCTCATGAACCGCCAGCGCAGCTGCGGGCTCTCCTCCCAACTCGCCATCGCCCGGCCGCGTTCGCACAGGTCCATCGCGGCGTCGTAGAACCCGGACAGCACCAGGGTGTCCAGCGCCTCGATCACCGCCTCGGCGCCGCTGCCCAGCGGGTCGGAGCCGCGCTCCAGGTGGTACGGGGCCGGACCGACCAGCGCGCCGCGCTCGCCGGTGGCGGTCAGTTCGGCCGCCCGGCGGTCGTGCAGCGCCTGGCGGTCCGCCCGCGGCAGCGCGGCGTAGGCGGCGATCACCGCCGGGTCGTCGTCGCGGCAGTCCCCGTCGACGAAGGCCGCCGCGGCGGCGCGGCCGTCCCCGACGGCGGGCGGCGCCGGCAGCGCGGGGGCGGCCACCGTGCGGCAGAAGCGGCGCAGCGCGGCGGACAGGTCCTCGCCGACCGGGGTGCCGGGCTCCAGCCGCGGGTCGGGCGCCGGCGGTTCGGCGAGCGCGGCGCCCGCGCCGACCGCCACCGTCAGCACCGCGGGGTCCATCCGGCGCAGCAGCACGGCCAGGAACTCCCGGTCGGTGACGTCGGCGTGGCCGAGGTCGTCGACCACCAGCGAGCGGGTGCCGCGGCCGTCGGCGCGCAGCAGGGCGGTCAGGAACTCGGTGAGCCCGTGCGCGATCCGCAGGGTGCGCATCCGGGCGTAGAAGCGGGTGCGTTCCTCCGGCGCCGCCAGCGAGGTCAGCGTCTCCAGGGTGGCGGGCACCAGGTCGCGCAGTTCCGGCGCGGCGATCAGGATCTCGACCTCGTGCGCGGCGACCAGCTTCGGGTGGTGCTCCAACGCGGCGGGCACCACGGCGCGCAGCAGGGCGTCGGCGACCGAGTAGGGGCCGTGCGCGCGGCGGTGTGCGTCGAGCACCGGCGCACCGGGGTGGGCGGCCGGCGGCAGGTCCAGCGCTTCGAGGGCGGCCCGCCGCTCCCGGCGCCGGTCGCCGGTGACGAACACGTGCCGCGGTGCGGCCTGTGGCGGTTGCGCGGGGGCTCCGGCCGCCCCGGTGGTGGCTTCGGACATGGTGGTCTCCAGGACGGTCGGGGGTCAGGGCGTCGAGGGTGACGGTGCGGCGGCCGGGCGGCGGGCGGCGCGCGCGGCCCGCCGCTCGCGCAGGTACAGCGTTCCCCCGACGGCCAGTTCGCCGAGGATGAGGACGAGGAACAGCACGCTGTCGGCGAGTCCGGCGCCGCCCTGCGGGCCGTGGCCGGAAAGGCGGACCACGACGGTGCCGATCATCCGGGCGGCGGCGGGCAGCAGGCCGATCAGCAGGGTGCCGAGGGAGAACGCGTAACCGGCCACGATCAGCACCGAGTACCAGCGGGCGACCTGGTGGTCCCGCGGGTGCCAGCCGGCCGGGTCGTGGCGCACCGGGCGGCGCAGCAGCGTGTTCCACTGGTTGGACAGCAGTTGCTTGGCGGTGTTCTGCAGGTCAAGGCAGCCCAGCACGGTGACGATCAGGTAGTACACGTCGGTCTGCAGGAAGAACCAGCACTGCCACAGCAGCCGCAGCACCGTCATGTACGCCAGGCCCAGCGCGATCGCGCCCACCGCCGGGAAGCCGCCGTCCGCCCGCCGGGTGGCCGCGCCGACCAGGGTCAGCGCGGCCAGCACGCCGACGTCGGTCAGCATCCCGGCCAGCATCGGCAGGTACCGCTTGCGGCGCGGCACGGCGACCAGCCCGTTCATCGAGGTCAGGAAGACCACGTAGTACAGCCGCCGGCCGATCGTCAGCCGGGACGGCACGCCCAGCCGCCGGCCGGCCAGCGCGTGGGCGGCCTCGTGCAGCAGCACCAGCGGCAGCTGTCCCACGTACATGGTCACCACGACCAGCGACATGTAGTGGCTGAAGAACAACTGGTGGTAGGTGGGCGCCAGATCGGGGGAGCGCAGCATCGCGACGGCGCCGGCGGCCAGCAGGGCGAGGTAGAGCACCGCGCCGACCGGCGAGAAGACCGCGCGGCCCAACCGGGCCCAGCGCACCGGCTGTTCGGGTCCGGCGACCGCCTCCTGCTCGGACGGCGTGCGCAGGAAGCCCAGTTCGCCGAGATCGGTGATGAACTCGGCGACGTCGATCTCCTCGTGGTACGTGCGCCGGTACCAGGCGGCGGCCTCGGCGCGGGTCATGCCCTCGATCAGCCGGTGCAGCAGTTCGGCCGCGTCGGCGGGTACGACGATGAACGTGCCCTCGTCCATCCGGCCCACGGTGACCTCGTCGCCGTCCGGCTGGAAGACCAGGTGGTGGAAGGCGAGCGGCCGGTCGTCGTCCGCGGTCTCGGGCCCGGCGTTCGCGCCGGGCGGGCTGGTGACCGCGCCGGGGCGCGCGGTGGCGGACCGGTCGGGCATGGCACCTCCACGGGACGGGACGGGGACGGGCCGCCGCAGCAGCGGCGGTCACGGCGGCGGGCCTGCAGTACCGCCGCCGCGACGGTCAGCTACCGGTGGTTCAGCGGGCGGCGGCGGGGCTGCACGCCATGGCGACGGCCGCGTACAGCGCGACGGCGCTCGTCATGCGCACCGGGCCGGCCTTGCGGATGGTGACCTTCTTCATTTCCCCACTCCTTCGGTCGTGGTTTTCCCGCCGCTGGTGCGTTCCGCCGACGACGGCCGGGTGGCCGCGGCCGCCGGATCAGGCGGGCTCGGCAGATTTTCTAGCAGCGGCCGCAGGGTCGGTCGAGGCCAGGTCGAGGCCAGTGAACAAGCTGGGAACACGCGCGGAACACCGGAGAGAACACGAATCGCAAACACCGGCGGGAGCACCACCGCACGCCGCGGTCCGCGGGCGGCCAGCGGAGCGTCGTTCAACGGCTTGTTCTCGACGGTCGTGATGGGCAAGTGGGGTGTTTTCGATAAAGGCGCGGATCTGCAGATGCTGTAGCGGCCGGCGGCGCGTTCCCACAGATCAGACGCGACGCATTCACAATTTCTGAATGCAGAACACTGTGTGCCATGCTCCGCCCATGTCTGATCAGGTGTCAGCTGCGGCGCGTGGATCTGCGACCGCGGCAATTCTGCTCGCGCTGGGGACATTGGGTTTACTGGCGGGTTTGTGGTTCGGGTTGGTGAATGTCGACTACTGCGGGTCGCCGTGGTCGCCCAGCCGGGAGGTCCTGCTGGGTTCGCCGTCGGAGATGCTGTCGGCGACGCCGCACTGCCAGACGGTGCTCAAGACCCGCGGGGCGCTCGGCGGCGGGTTGTCCGCCGCCGGCGGCCTGGCCCTGCTGGGCGCGCTCGTCGTACGGGTCCGCCGCAGAGCGGCCCGCCGCCGAGCCAGCTAGCCGACGACGCGCCGGCACGACGCGCCGGCGCGCTCCTCGACCGTCACCGCGCTCCGGGGACGACCGCCCGGCGGCCGCGGAGCGCGTACACGCCGGCCAGCGCCGTGCCGACGCACAGCGCGGCGGCGCTCAGGCCCAGGGACCAGTGGATGCCGATGGCCGCGCCGAGCAGGCCGACGGTGAAACCGCTGCCGGCGCGCAGCCCGTTGGCGGACATGCCGTAGACGCCGATGATCCGGCCGCGGTCGGCCGCCGGGGCGAGCAGCTGCACCACGGTCTGCCCGATCGACATGGACGCCAGGTTGGCCACCCCGCCGACCAGCAGCAGGGCCACGGCCAGCGGGTAGCTGGAGGTCATCGCGAAGAAGAACGAGGTCAGCCCGTAGACCGCGGTGCTCATCACGGCGGCCGACACGTTCGGTTTGACCCGGCCGGTCGCCTCCAGCAGGATGCCGCCGATCACGCCGCCGGCTCCGTTGGCGAACAGCAGGACGCCGTAGGCCGTACCGGCGTTGCCGGCCCCCAGGTCGTGGGCGAAGATCGGCATCGAGGTCTGCATCGAGGCGCCGACGAAGAACGAGCCGAGTCCGGCCAGGATGATCATGCTGACCAGGGTGTGGTTCGAGCCGACCTGGCGCAGGATGCGCACCGACTCCAGCACGCCCACCCGGGGGCGGCTGTGCCGGTCGCGGGTGTGCCCGGTGAACCGGGTCCGGAACAGGAAGAGCGTCAGCGGCAGGTAGAAGGCGACGTTGACGAAGATGCCGGCGGTCGGGCCGAGGCCCAGCAGCAGCGCGGAGCCGACCACCGGGCCGAACAGGATGCCCAGGCTGCGGAAGGTGGCGTTCAGCCGTACCGCGCTGGGCAGTTCGGCCGGGCCGACGAAGTCGTGCAGCATCAACTGCTCACCCGGTCCCCACAGCGATCCCGCCATGCCGTGCAGGACCAGCAGGACGCACGCCTCCCACATCCGCAGCGAGCCGGTGAGGAACAGCACGCCCCACGCCGCGGAGACCAGCATGAACAGCACCTGCGCGGCCTGGATGACGCGCCGGCAGTCGTAGCGGTCCGCGAGCGAGCCGAACCACATCGACAGGAACAGGAACGGCACCCAGTGGCTGATCACCTCGAAGCCGACCAGCGGCGCGGAGTGGAACTTCTGCCACAACACCCAGTAGGTGATGACGTGTTCGACGTTGTCGGCCATCATGGCCAGCGCCGCGCCGAACAGGTAGGGCCGGCAGTCCCGGTTGTACAGGGCCGCGAACTTGCGCGGCGCGGGAGCGGCCACCGCGTCCGCCGGCGTACCGGGTACGGCGTCCGGTTCGGGTACGTGGGTCGCTATACCGCATCCGGCACACATGCCTGGTCGTCTCCTCGTGGCGGGCGTCCGGCGGGTACGGACGGCGTCGGTGCCGGATCGCGCCGGCGGTGCTGGCGGACGGCCGCCGGCCGGGTGCGCGCGACCGACGGAAACCGTTCTGTTCGATTATGAGGGTTCCGGTCCGCACCGCGGCTCGGCCGGAGCCGGACCGCGTTCGGCGGGGACAGGCGTTGACGTGACGTGTCCATGGCAAAAAGTTTCACCCAACCCCTGTCGCGGGCGAGTTGATGGGCATTAAGTTTCATCGTCGACACCGCACCGACAAAAATTGACACTCCCTCACCCCCACGGGAGCACACATGCCGACCTTTGATAACCCCGGGTTGTCGCGCCGCGGATTCCTGTCCGCCGCGGCCGTGATCGGCGTCGGGGCGGGAGCCGTGATCATCGGCTCCGCGCCCGCACAGGCCGCCGTCCCCGAGCCCAACATCTACGACACCACGGCGTGGAACGCCCGGCCGCCGTCCTCGCCGGTCAGCCTGGCCGGGAACAACCCGAACAAGATCATCGTGCACCACACCGCGTTCGCGAACACCCCGGACACCGGCACCTCCGGGTCGTTCGCCATCGCGCAGGAGATCCAGAACCTGCACATGGACACCAACGGCTGGATCGACTCCGGGCAGCACTTCACGATCAGCCGCAGCGGCATCATCATGGAAGGCCGCCACCGCAGCCTGGAGAGACTCCTGGACGGCAACGACATGGTGGTCGGCGCGCACACCGTCGGCCAGAACACCCAGGCCATCGGCATCGAGAACAACGGCACCTACACCTCGGTGCAGCCGCCGGCGATCCTCTACGACAGCCTGGTCAGCCTGTGCTCGTACATCTGCTACCAGTACGACCTGGACCCGAGCCAGATCTACGGCCACCGGGACTTCAACGACACCGAGTGCCCCGGCGACGACCTGTACGCGATGCTGCCCCAACTGCGCACCGACACCGCGGGCCGCATGTAGCCACCCCCGCCCGCACCACCGGGCCGCCTCCCCGCCCGTGCGGCGGGCGCGGGGGCGGCCCGGCGCGGCACGGCGGCGGGCCGGAACCCGATCCGGCCGGATCACCTTGCTGCCGCGCCCGCCGCGCGTGTCCGTCCCCGGCAGTTTCCTGCAGCTCCGGCGCTGTCGGGGCGGGGCTTCGCGCGGCCCGGCCGGCTGACGGCGGTCCGCCCGGCCCGGCCCTCCCGGCGGCCGTCGCGGCGCCCCGACCGGCGGATCCGGCTCGTCACGCCCTCCTGCCACAGCCCGACGGGCGGTGTCAATAACGCCGTATTCGGCCAAGTTGACAACCGCTGCCACAATGCTGGCCATGGACAGCCCTGGTGACAGAACCGGCGACCCATCGGGAGCCGAAACCGGACACGCGGGCACGGCCACGATCATGGTCGATGCGCACGGTGTGATCCGCGGCTGGAGTGAGGGCGCGCGCCGGATCCTGGGCCATCCGGCCGACCGGGCCGGCGGCAGCCGGCTGGCCGACGTCCTGGGGGACGACGCCGCCGAGACGGTCCGGCAGGCGCTGGCCGGGACACGCGAGTGGCACGGCACGGTGAAGGTCCGCCACGCCGACGGCAGCCGCCCGCTGGTGGCGCTGGACGCGTATCCCACGCTCGACGAGCACGGAACGGCGACGCTGTGGCTGGTCGTGCACCGCGACCGGCCCACCCGGTCCCCGGCGGCCCTGATGGATCTCGCCTTCGAGCAGGCGCCGTTACCGCTGGCGGTCTACGATCCGGAGACCGGCAGCCGGCGGATGAACCGGGCCGCGTGCCGCGACGCGGCGGTGATGGCCCACCCGCTGCGGCACGCGCGGCACGGCCAGGACGGCAGGCCCGCGCCGTACTCCGAGGACGTGCTGCGCTACGAGGTCACCCTGCCGTCGCTCACCGACCGCACCGACCGGACCTGGGCGGTGACCACCGCGCAGGTGACCGACTCCGCGAGCCGGATCCGCGGCCAGATATCCGCGGCGCTCGACGTCACCGAGCAGCACGCGGCCCGCCGGCGGCTCGCCCTGCTCAACGACGCGGCCGCCCGCATCGGCACCACCTTGGACGTGACCCGCACGACGCAGGAACTCGCCGACGTCGCGGTCGCCGGACTCGCCGACTTCGCCAGCGTCAACCTCATCGAGGCCGTCCTGGAGGGCGAGGAGCCGCCGCCCGGCCTGCTCACCGGCACCGTCAGCCTGATCCGCACCGCGAACCAGTCGGTCCTGCCGGGCTGCCCGGAGGCCGCGGTGGACGTCGGCGAGACGGACAGCTACCCGCAGGTGTCACCGGTCTCCCGCTGCCTCGCCACCGGACTCCCGGTGCTGAGCCGGCCGGACGACCCGGACTACATCAGGTGGCTCGCCAAGGACGCGGCGCGCACCTCGCGCGGCAACGCGGCCGGCATCCACTCGCTGATGGTGGTGCCGCTGCGGGCCCGCGGCATCACCATGGGCGTCGCCTTCTTCGCCCGGCACCGCAACCCGGTCCCGTTCGGCGAGGACGACCTGCTGCTCGCCGCCGAACTCGCCGCCCGGTCGGCGGTCTGCGTCGACAACGCCCGCCTGTTCACCCGGGAGCGCACCACCAACCTCGCCCTGCAGCGGAGCCTGCTGCCGCAGCGGCTGTCCGACCAGAGCGCGGTCGAGGTGGCCACCCGCTACCTGCCGGCCAGCGACCACGCCGGCGTGGGCGGCGACTGGTTCGACGTGATCCCGCTGTCCGGCGCCCGGGTCGCGCTGGTGGTCGGGGACGTGGTCGGCCACGGGGTGCACGCGTCCGCCACCATGGGCCGGCTGCGTACCGCGCTGCGCACCCTGGCCGACGTGGACCTGCCGCCGGACGAACTGCTGACCCGGCTGGACGACCTGGTCATCCGGCTGTCCGCCGAGTCGGACGCGGAGGGCGGCGACGGCGACGCGGTGGGCGCCACCTGCCTGTACGCCGTCTACGACCCCACCTCCGGCCGCTGCACGATGGCGCGGGCCGGCCACCCACCGCCCGTGGTGATCACCCCGGGCCGTCCCGCCGCGGTGGCCGAGCTGCCCGCCTGCCCGCCGCTCGGGCTGGGCGGCCACCCGTTCGAGTCCGCCGAGTTGCGGCTCCCGCCGGGCAGCCTGCTCGCCCTGTACACCGACGGGCTGGTCGAGTCGCGGGTCCGGGACGTCGAGGAGGGCATCGATGGACTGTGCCGGGTGCTCGGCGAGCGCGTCCCGGACGGCCCGCTCGCGTCCATCGAGGCGATGTGCGACGAGGCGGTCGGATCGCTGCTGCCCGCCCGCCCGTTCGACGACGCCACGCTGCTGCTGGCCCGCACCCACGTGCTCAACGCGGACCACGTCGCCACCTGGGAGCTGACCGACGACCCCGCCCGGGTCGGCTGGGCCCGGGAACAGGCGGTACGCCAGCTCGCCGACTGGGGGCTCGGCGAACTGGCCTTCGCCACCGAGCTGGTGGTGAGCGAGCTGGTCACCAACGCCATCCGGCACGCCGAGGCGCCGATCCGACTGCGGCTGATCAAGGACCGCACGCTCATCTGCGAGATCTCCGACGCCAGCAACACCGCGCCGCACCTGCGGCAGGCCCACACCTGCGACGAGGGCGGCCGGGGCCTGCTGCTGGTCTCGCAGCTCGCCGACCGCTGGGGCACCCGGCAGAGCGCCCGCGGCAAGACCATCTGGGCCGAACAGAGCCTGCCGCGCGGCTGAAACACCGTCAGTTCTGTTGCTGCCGCCGCCCGTGCGGGGGAGATGGTCTCCGCGGGCCTTGACAGGCCGAGCGGGCGGGTCGAGGATCCTCGCCCGAGTGACCCGACATGACGATCCGACATGACAACGTTGCCAGGGGCGGCAGGGCATTGACTGAACGCAAGAGAACGAGATTCCTCCCGGTGCGCAGGGGTCCACTGGTGGCCGTCCTCGCGGCGGCGCTGCTGCTCGGCGGGCTGGTGCCCGCCGCGGGCGCCGCGACACCCTCGGGCGGCGGGCTCACCGATCTGGTCAACCCGTTCATCGGCACCGAGAACGAGGGCAACACCTTCCCCGGCGCCACGGTGCCGTTCGGCATGGTGCAGATCTCCCCGGACACCGGCCACGACACCGGCTACGACTACGACCAGGACACCGTGCGCGGCTTCAGCATGGTGCACCTGTCCGGCGTGGGCTGCGGACTCGGCGGCGACCTGCCGATCCTGCCGACCACCGGCGACATCACCTCGACCGACGACGCCCGGTACGCGGCCTCCTTCAGCCACGACGACGAGCAGGCGTCGCCCGGCTACTACCGGGTCGGCCTGTCCTCCTACGGCGGCATCACCGCCGAGTTGACCGCGACGGCGCACACCGGCTGGCAGCGCTACACCTTCCCGGCCACCGACGAGGCCAACGTGCTGCTCGACTCCGGCCAGGCCCTGCACAAGGTGCTGAGCAGCACCGTCACGGTGCTCGACGACCGCACGGTGGCGGCGACCGTCACCGGCGAGGGCTTCTGCCAGGACACCAGGCCGTACACCGTCTACACCGTCACCCGCTTCAGCCGCCCGTTCACCGGCCACGGCACCTGGGCCGGCGCGAGCGTCACCGACGGCTCGGACACCTCGACCGGCGGCGGACAGCGCGGCGCCTACCTGCGCTTCGACACCACCGCCGACCGCACGGTGACCGCCACGACCGCGATCTCCTACGTCAGCGTGGCCGGCGCCCGGCGCAACCTCGACCAGGAGGACCGCGGCACCTTCGACGGCACGGTCGCCGCCGCACGGCGCACCTGGGAGGGCTGGCTGGGCCGGGCCCGCGTGCAGGGCGGCACCGCCGACCAGCGCGCCAGCTACTACACCGCGCTCTACCACGCCCTGCTCTCGCCCAACACCGGCACCGACGTGGACGGCGAGTACACCGGCTGGGACGGCCGGGTGCACCGGGCCACCGACTTCACGTACTACCAGAACTGGTCGCTGTGGGACACCTACCGCACCCAGGCCCAACTGCTCTCCCTGCTGGCGCCGGCCGAGATGCGGGACATGGCGGTCTCGCTGCTGAAGGTCGACGAGCAGGGCGGCTGGCTGCCCAAATGGGGCTACGCGACCGCCGAGACCAACATCATGACCGGCGATCCGGTCACCCCCTTCCTGGTCAACGCCTTCAACCAGGGCCTGCTCGCCGGCCACGAGGAGGAGGCGTACCGGGCGCTGAAGAAGAACGCCGACTCGGTGCCGCCCGCCGCCTCGCAGTACGAGGGCCGCGGCGCCAACCCGGACTACCTGGCCGACGGCTACGTGCCACTGGACGAGAGCGCCGCGCACAAGCCGGGCGACTTCGACTACGACCACGGCCCCTCGACCACGCTGGAGTACGCGCTGGCCGACGCGGCGCTGGGCACCATGGCGGCCGAGCTCGGGCACACCGCCGACGCCCGCCGCTACCTCGCCCGCGGCCAGTACTACCGCAACGTCTTCGACCCGCGCACCGGCTTCTTCCGGGCCCGCGACACCGAGGGCGTCTTCACCGGCCCGGACGACCCGGCCGACAGCGTCGGCTTCCACGAGGGCACCGCCTGGCAGTACATGTGGCTCGTCCCGCAGGACATCCCCGGCATGATCGGCCTGATCGGCGGGGACAGCGCCGCCAACAGCCGGCTCGACTCCTTCTTCGCCTACGACCAGCTGCTGCAGGACCCGGCGCAGACCGCGCGCAAGGTGTGGGTCGACGGCGCGTACAACTACTACAACCAGGACAAGTACAACCCGGACAACGAGCCCGACCTCATCGCGCCCTACACCTATCTGTCGACCGGTCAGCCCTGGAAGACCACCGACGTGGTGCACGCGGCGCTGACCCTGTTCACCGACGAGCCGAACGGCATGACCGGCAACGACGACCTGGGCGAGATGTCGTCGTGGATGGTGCTCTCCTCGATGGGCGTCTACCCGGTCTCGCCCGGCAACGCCGTCTGGGGCCTGAGCACACCGGCGTTCAGCCGGATCGACCTGACGCTGGACCGCCGCTACTACCCGGCCGGCCGGCTGACGATCACCGCGCCCGGCACCTCGGACAGCGACCGCTACACGCAGTCGGTCTCGGTGGGCGGCCGCGACGACCCGGCCACCTACGTGACGACCGCGCAGCTGCGGTCGGCGCGCGACATCGCCTTCACCGTGGGCAGCGAGCCGTCCGGTTGGGGCACCGGGCCCGCCGACGCGCCGCCCGCCTCGGACACCGCCGCCGCGCCGCAGCACCGCCTGGCCCTCGGAGCCTCGCCCGGGACGGCCACCGTCGCGCCCGGCGGCAGCGTCGAGGTGACGGCCGACGCGGTGCTCACCGATCCGGGCACGGCCACCGGGACCCTCACGGTCTCCGCCGCCGCGCCGCTCACCGCCGATCCGGCCGGCCGCGCGCTGAGCGTGCGCTCCGACGACCTGCCGGCCACGGTGGAGACCCCGGTCGAGGTCTCCGTCCCGGCCGGCACGAGCGCCGGGACGTACCCGGTGACCCTGACGGCCACCGACGGCCGCGGGCAGACGGTGACCCGCACGGTGACCGTCACCGTGACCGGGTAGCCCCCGCCACGAGGAGGGCCGGCGCAGTGCTGCGCCGGCCCTCACCCGTGCCGGGGCCGTTCGACGGGCCGGGCCACCTACGAAAGTCGCGACCCGCCGCGGACACCGGGACCTTCGTCGGTGACGGAGCCGACCGTCCGCCCTGCCGCGCGGTGGCCCGCGGGGCGTGGAATGACGGCATGTCCTCCGCACCGCATCCTTCACCGAACGACACCACCGCCGGCTCCGCCCCGGCCCCGCGCCGGGCCGCCCGGGAACGCCTCGGCTCCGTGCCGGCCGCCACCGCCGCCACCTCGGCGGTGTGGCTGGTCGCCCACATCGCCCTGCACGTCGCCCTGCGGGCCTCCAGCGGCGGCTCCGTGACCGTGGTGACCCTGCCCGCGGTGGTCGTCGTGACGCTCCTGGTCGGACTGCTCGCCTGGGGCCTCCTCGCCCTGCTGGAGCGCACGGCGCCGGCCAGGGCCCGCGCCGTCTTCCTCACCGTGTCGGCCGCCGTCCTCCTGCTGTCGCTGCTCGGACCGGCCGGCGCGCCCACCGGATCCGCGAAGGCCGCCCTGGCGTGCATGCACCTGGCCGCCGCCCTGGTCCTCGTCCCGTGGCTGGCGCGGACCGCGGGGGCCGGGCGAAGGCGTTCTTGACGGGCCGGGAAATCGCCAGTGTCCTGGGGGAGGGGCACCGCCGCACCGCGAGCCCGGCGCACGGGAGATCCAACCCGCGCGCCCGGCAGGCCCGTTGCGCATGGCGGCCCGTCAGGAACCGCGCGCAGTCGCGAACCCGGGCACGACCGGACATGAGGAGCAGCATGCCGCACACACCTCGTCGCGTCACCGCCATCACCGCCGCGAGCACCGCGTTGCTCGCCGCGCTGGCCACCGTCGCCGCTTCGGCGCCGGCATCCGCGTCAACCGCGTCAGGCGCGGCCGGCGCCGGCGTCAGACCGAACGGCGTCATCCAGTCGGACAACTGGGCCGGCTACGCGGCCGACACCGCCACGTACACCAGCGTCGCGGCGAGTTGGGTGGAGCCGTCGGTGACGTGCGGCAGCCAGGACGCCTACTCCGCGATCTGGGTGGGCCTGGACGGATTCAGCAACTCGGCGCTGGAGCAGACCGGCACCGAGGCCGACTGCATCGGCGGCAAGGCCCAGTACGGCGCCTGGTGGGAGGTGCTGCCGGCCTCGGAGAGCGTCTACTCCGGCGTGACCGTCAAGGGCGGTGACCACCTGAGCGCCTCGGTCACCTTCAACGGCGGCACCAGCTTCACCATGTCGCTGACCGACTCGACCCAGGGCTGGACCAAGACGACCACCCACGCGGGCTCGTCGGGCTTCCAGAACTCCTCGGCCGAGGTCATCTCGGAGGGCACCAGCGTCGGCGGCACCCTCGCCCAACCGCTGGCCCAGACCGTGGCGTTCTCCGGCTGCCTGGTCGACGGGACCGCGCTCGGCGGCTACCACCCGGACGAGATCGTCGCGCCCGACGCGACCGTCTCCGCGATCGGGACCGGCGAGAGCTTCACGGTGCGCTGGGGCGGCGGGAGCTGAGCGCACCGTCAACGGACCGGACCGGGCGGCACGGTGGGGAGCCGCCCGGTCCGCACCACCCGCACAGACGCGGTAAGTCGCCGCGAAGCGACGTACGTCGGGACGATTTGATGTCCTGACAAAAGCCTTGACAGCTCTCGCCGCCAGCGGTTGACTCCCGTTCTGCAACGCCCGGTCGGCGGCGTTCCACGTGCCGGACCGGCCGGGATTCCGGGTCCGGGGCCCGGGGGCCGCTGCATCAGCCCTGCCGCGTCGAGGTGGAGGAGACCAGTGGACCGCTCCCCGTGACCCGCGCGCGACCCCTGCCGGGGTCCCCGACCGCCCGCCGGCGCCCGCTCCCCACCAGCCTCCCGGAGTTCCCATGTCTGCCTTCCGACGGATCGCCCTGCCGCTGTGCGCGGGCGCTCTCACCCTGGCACTGGCCGCCTGCGGCTCCCTGACCTCCGGCAACAGCGGCGGGTCCGGCGGTTCGGGCGGATCGCACACCGTCACCGCGTACGTCGGCGGCGACGTCAACGTCCAGGGACTGTGGCAGCACACGATCATCCCGGGGTTCGAGAAGGCGAACCCGGGCTACCACGTGAAGCTGGTCTACTCCGCCCACGGCACCGCCGACGCCGCGACGCTGGCCAGGATGGAGGCGGCGGCCAAGACCGGCCACGCGCTCGGCTACGACGTGATCGACTCCGGCATCGCCACCGACGCCGCGAGCGCCGGCCTGTTGGTCAAGGTCTCCACCGCCAACGTGCCGAACCTCAAGCTGATCGACCCGCGCCTGCTCGGCCCGGTCGCCGGCTCCGCGGTGCCGTACCGCAGTTCGGCGGTGGTGCTGGCGTACAACTCCGCCACCGTCAAGAACCCGCCGACCACCTACGACGCCCTCATCGCCTGGATCAAGGCGCACCCGGGCCGGTTCGCCTACAACAGCCCCTCGACCGGCGGTTCCGGCGAGTCGTTCGTGCAGACCACGATCGACCGGCACCTGAGCGCCTCGGCCGTCGCCGTGTTCCAGAACGGCTACGACGCGTCCAAGGAGAAGAGCTGGAACCCGGGCTTCGCCGAACTGCGGGCGCTCGACAAGGACGTCTACGGCAAGGGCGTCTACCCCAACGGGAACCAGGCGGTGATGGACCTGCTGGGCAAGGGGCAGATCGACATGGCCCCGGTCTGGTCGGACATGTTCCTCAGCTCCGAGCAGAACGGCACCCTGGGCAAGAACATCAAGACCGTGCAGATATCCCAGCCCTCGCTGACCGGCGGCGCCAACTACATCGCGGTCCCCAAGAGCAGCACGCACCAGAAGGACGCGCTGAAGCTGGCGAACTTCATCCTGGAGCCGGCCGAGCAGGCGGCGGTGATCAAGCAGATCGCCTCCTACCCGGTGGTCCCGCTCTCCGAACTGCCCGCCGCGGACCGCACGCTGTTCGCCGGCGCCGACGTGCGCAACCTGCGGCCCGGCTACTCGGGCAAGAGCTCCAGTGACCTGAGCGACCTGTGGCAGCAGAAGGTGCCGGGCCAGTGACCGAGACGCTCGGCGCTCTCGCCGGCGGCGCCCCCGGACCGCACGGCGGCCCGCAGGATCCGCCGGAGCAGACCCGCCGCCGGTCCGCGCGGGGCGGCCGGCGGCGGTTCGGCGGTCTGATGGCGGCTCCGCCGCTGCTGCTGGTGACGCTGTTCGTCGGGGTCCCCATCGTCTCCGGCGTGCTGTACACGCTGGGGCACTTCGGCGGCCTCAACTCCACGGTCGCGCTGCTCGGCCTGCACCAGCACGCGGCCGACCACTGGTGGGGCACGCTCGCCGCCTACCGGGAGGTGCTGACCAACCACTCCTTCCTGCAGAGCCTGCTGGCCACCGTCGAGGTGACGGTGATCAGCGTCGTGGTGGTCTTCGCCCTCGCGACGGCCGTCGCGCTGTACGCCCGGCTGGCGGCGAACCGCACGGCCCGGGTGCTGTCGGCGCTCGCGGTGACCCCGCTGTTCCTGCCGGCCGTCATCGGCTCCTACGCGATCCTCACCTTCTACGCCGGCGACGGCTTCGTGAAGACGCTGGCGCACGCCTTCGGGTGGGACTCCGCGCCGCAGCTGAGCTACACCGTCTGGGCGGTGGTCATCGGCCAGATCTGGACCAACCTGCCGTTCGCCGTCCTGGTGCTGACCTCCGGTCTGGCGGCGGTGCCCGACGCGCTCATCGAGGCGGCCCGGGACGCCGGTGCGCCCGCCCACCAGGTCGTCGCGCGCATCCTGCTGCCGATGGCCGCGGTGCCGGCCGTCATCACCGCCACCTTCACCACGATCTCGGTGCTCGGCAGCTTCACCGTGCCGTACCTGACCGGTCCGTCCGCGCCGAACATGCTGGGCGTGCAGCTCACCAACACCTTCCAGTCCTACAACCAGCCGCAGCAGTCGCTGGTGATGGCCGTCGTGGTGTTCGTGCTCGCCTCGGTGGTCGGGGTCGCCTACATCCGCTCCAACGTCCGGCAGGCCCGCCGCAGCGCCGCGGCCCGCTGAAGGAGGACCGCCGTGACCCGTTCGACCCTCGCGACGGCCCGCACCGCCGGCCGCCGGGCCGTCACCGCCGTGCTGCTCGCCCTGCTGGCCCTGTTCGTGCTGGGCCCGCTGCTGTGGCTGTTCGTCCACGCGTTCGCCGGCAGTTGGCGCTATCCGGACCTGCTCCCCTCGCAGTGGTCGCTGCGCTGGTGGAAGGCGGTCGCCGGCAGCCCGGACCTGCTCGGCGCGGTGCGGCTGAGCTTCGTGTTCGCGCCGGTCACCACGGTGCTGTCCGCGATCATCTGCCTGCCGGCCGCGTACGCCTTCTCGCGCTTCGACTTCCCCGGGCGCCGCTTCTTCCTCGTCGCGCTGTTCTCCACGAACGCGTTCCCGAAGATCGGCCTGTACGTCGCGATGGCCTCGCTGTTCTACACGCTCAACCTGATGTCCACCTTCTGGGGCGTGGTCATCGTGCACCTGCTGGGCACCGTGGTCTTCATGACCTGGCTGCCCGCGGCGGCCTTCTCCGGGGTGCCGCGCAGCCTGGAGGAGGCGGCGCGCGACGCGGGCGCGGGTCCGCTCACCGTCTTCTGGCGCGTCACCCTGCCGCTGGCCAGACCCGGCATCCTGGTCGCCGTGATCATGTCCTTCCTCGCCTCCTTCGACGAGGCACAGGGCACGCTGGTGGTCGGCGCGCCGACGTACATGACCATGCCGACCGCGATGTACAGCATGGTGACCAACTATCCCGAAGGGGTGGCGGCGGTCTTCTCGCTGCTGCTGTCCATCCCGTCCGCCCTGCTCATGTTCAGCGTGCGCAAGCACGTCATGGGCGGTCACCTCGCGGAAGGCTTCCAACTGCGATGACGAATCCAGCCGCCCCACGGCTCCCCGACGGTCCACCGGACGACGCGCCCGCCGCCGGGCTGACGCTGGAGGGCCTCACCAAGGAGTTGGGCGGGCGCACCATCGTGGCCGGCCTCGACCTGCGGGTGGCGGCCGGTGAGATGGTCTGCCTGCTCGGCCCGTCCGGCTGCGGCAAGACCACCACCTTGCGGATGGTCGGCGGCTTCATCGCCCCCGACGCCGGACGGGTGCGGATCGGCGCTACCGACTACGCCGACGAGCCCCCGGAGCGGCGGCCCACCGCGATGGTCTTCCAGAGCTACGCGCTGTGGCCGCACATGACGGTCGCCCAGAACGTCGGCTTCGGCCTGCGGATGCGCAAGGTGCCCAAGGCCGAGGCGCGCGCACGGGTCGCCGAGGCGCTCGCCATGGTCAACCTCGGCCACCACGCGGACTCCTACCCGGCCCGCACCTCCGGCGGCGAGCAGCAGCGCGCCGCGCTGGCCCGGGCCCTGGTCGCCCGGCCGCAACTCCTCCTGCTCGACGAGCCGTTGTCCAACCTGGACGCGAAACTGCGCGAGCGGGTGCGCGAGGAGATCCGCGACATCCAGCAGCGGCTGGCCATCACCACGCTGTTCGTCACCCACGACCAGGACGAGGCGCTGTCGGTGGCCGACCGGATCGCCGTGATGAACGACGGCCGCATCGAGCAGTACGCCCCGCCGGCCGAGCTGTACCGCACGCCGCGCACCCTGTTCGTCGCCGAGTTCGTCGGCGCCCTCAACCGGCTGGACGACGTCACGCTGCTCCCCGGGGCACTGCGGGTCGGCGCGGCCGAACTGCCGTGCCGGGAGCTGGCCGGCGGGCCGCCGCCGAGCGGCCGCGGGCTGACGGCCGGCGTCCGGCCGGAGGAGGTCCGGCTGCTGCCCGCCGACGATCCGCACGGCGCGCCGGCCACCGTCGCCAAGGTGCTCTCCCGCGGCCACTTCACCGAACTCCAACTCGACGTCGCCGGCCTGCGGTTGCGGGCCTACACCGGCGGCCCGGCGCCGATGGCCGGCGAGCCGGCGCGGGTGCTGGTGGATCGGGCGCTGGTCTACCGTGACGGCACGCTCCTGACCGCCGGGTCCGACCGGGTGGAGGCATCCGCATGACGATCGCCGTGGCACACCGGGGAGATCCGGCGGGTGCCGTCGAGAACACCCTGGAGGCCGTCTCGCGGGGAGCGGCCCTGGGCGCGGACGCCGTCGAGGTGGACCTGCGGCTGACCGCCGACGGCGTCGTGGTGCTCAACCACGACGCGGACCTGAACCGGTTGTGGAACCAGCCGGCGGCCGTCGCCGACCTGGACTTCGCCGCGCTGCGCGAACTGGTGCCGCGCATCCCCACGTTGGAGGAGGCGCTGGCGGCCGTCGCCCCGCACGGGGTGCCCCTGGTGCTCGACGTCGCCGAGCCGGCGGTGGCGCTCGCCGCCCACGCCGAACTCGGCCGGCTCGGCACGACCGCCTGGTTCTGCGGCCACCCGGACGCGCTCGCCCGGGTCCGGGCGGCGGATGCCGAGGTGTGCGTGCTGCTCAGCTGGTACGGCACGACGCCGCCGAGCGCGATGCTGCTGGACGCGGTGCGCCCGCAGTACTTCAACCCCGAGCACCAGTTCCTCGACGCGCCGCAGGTCAGGCACTGGCACGACCGGGGCGTCAAGGTCTGCACCTGGACGGTCGACGACCCCGCCCGGCGGGACGTGCTGCTGTCCTGGGGCGTGGACGCCATCATCAGCAACGACGTGGCGGGCACGGTCCGCGACGTCGCCCGGTCGAGGGAGCACGATGAACGACGATGACCTGCGGCACGCCGCGCGGCTGGCCGGCGAACTCGCCGGCTGGGCGGCCGAGACCATGCGCGCCACCAGCCCCGGCGAGCACCGCTACAAGGCACACGGCGCCGACATCGTCACCGACACCGACGAGGCCATCGAGCGCCACGTGCGCGCCGCGCTGCGCCGGGAGTTCCCCGACCACTGGATCGAGGGCGAGGAGCACGGCGTCCACCAGGGCGATCCGGCCGCGCCGCGCTGGGTCGTCGACCCGGTGGACGGGACCACCAACTACGCGCACGGCATCGGCTGGAGCTCCTTCTCCCTCGGACTGGCGGACGCGGCCGGCACCCCGCTGGTCGGCGTGGTGGCCGACCCCTACCGCGGCGAGGTCTTCACCGCGGTGCGCGGCGGCGGCGCCTTCCTCAACGGGCGGCGGGTGCGGGCCGCGGACCACGAGAAGCTGAGCGGGCACGTGGTGATGACCGAGTGGGCGGCGCACGAGCCGTGGCCCGGCATGGAGGGGATCCTGGCCGAACTGTCCGGGCGCTGGTGCACGGTGCGCATCATGGGCTCGACCGCGCTGTCGCTGGCCCAGGTGGCGGCGGGCCGGGCGAGCGCCGCGATGATCGGCCGGTTCCACGCGGTGGACGGCCTGCCCGCGCTCCTGATCGGTCTGGAGGCGGGCGCCCTCGCCTTCGACGACCACGGCCCGATCACCGCGTCGCCCTCCGGCGGACTGCTGTTGTCGGCGCCGGGCACCGCGCGGGAGGTCTCCGCGTTGTGGCACGCCGGGCGCGCGGATCGTTGACGGCCGGTCAGTCGGTGTAGTCGCCGGGGGCCGGGCCGTCGTCGCGGGTGGGCGTGGTCGCCGGGATGCCGTCGACGTTGAGCGTCGCCCCGGTGATGTGCCGGGCGGCGGGGGAGGCCAGGTAGGCGATGGCGCCGGCGATCTCGGTGTCGGCGGCGCCGTGGACGGTCGGACCCGTTCCGGGGAAGCCGGGGGGCGCCGCGTTCCACTCCGCCACCACGACGTTGAAGGTGACGTCGCCGACGGCCGGCGGGATGCCGCCGCCCTGGGCGAAGGTGCGCAGTATCGTGCTCGCCACCGAACCGGTGGCGGTGCCCGCGGCCCGTGCGGTCGGCGGGTGCACGATGAAGACGACCCGGCCGGGCCGGCCGGCCGAGACCGCCTTGCGGGCGGCCTGTTGGGCGGTGAAACACGCCTCGGTGAGGAGGTCGAGTTGCACGAGCCAGTCCTGCACGGTGATGTCCTGGAACGGCTTGGGGTCGACCGGTCCGATCCCGGCGACGCACACGTCGGTGTCCACGGCGTTGCGGAGCGCCGTGTGGACGGCGACGGTCAGCCCGGCCGGAAGGTTCTTCACCGTTACGGTCATCAGCTCTCCTGATCTCTCGTCCGGTGGGGTGGCCGGTGGGCGAGATCGTCGCAATGGGGCCCGCGGATCGCGGCCCGTACGGCGCTGTGGCCCAGTTAACACTTACGTCATTGTCGATTCAATACTTATATTGCAAGAAAAAGTCTGGGAGGGTGCTCGGCATGCAGATGGGGCTGCGGGACAAGGTGGTCGTGTGCACCGGGGCGACCGGAGGGATAGGCCGGCCGACCGCGCGGCTGTTCGCCGAGGAGGGCGCCACCGTGGTCTGCGTGGACCGCGAACAGGGCGCGCTCGACGACCTGGTGAAGTCGCTGCCCGGCAAGGGCCACCTGGCGATCGCGGCCGACCTGAACGGCAGGGCGGCGGCCGACGCGGTGGTCGCCGAGACCCTGGAGCGGTTCGGCCGGGTCGACGCCCTGGCGCACCTGGCCGCCGTGCTGCGGACCATCGACCTCGACCAGGTGACCGAGGAGCAGTGGAACGAGCACATGGCGGTGAACGTCAACGCCGCCTTCTTCCTGGCCCGTTCGGCCGCCGAGGCCATGAAGGAGCGCGGTGAGGGCGGCCGCGTCATGGTGATGACCTCCGGCGCGTGGCTGTCCGGCGGCATGCCCACCCGGCTGCCGTACGCCACCACCAAGGGCGCGATCACCACCATGGTCCGCGGCCTGGCCAAGGCGTACGGCCCGCACGGCATCACCGTCAACGCGATCGCCCCCGGCCTGATCGACACCGCGATGATGCGCGACGGGCTGACCGACGACAAGCGCGCCGAGCTGGAGGAAGCCACCCCGCTGCGGCGGTTCGGCGACCCCGAGGAGATCGCCTCCGTCGTGGTCTTCCTCGCCTCCCGCCCGGCCTCCTTCATCGCCGGCGCCACGATCAACGTCTCCGGCGGCTACACGCTCTACTAGCAGACCGCAGCGCGTCGTCCGGTCCGGCCCTGGAAGGATCCGTGTGACAACCGATCGCATCGTCGAGGTCACCACCACCGAGGTACGCAAGCGGTTGACGCGCGAGCTGCTGCTCGGCCCGTTCCGGGTCGCCGAACGCGTCTACGCCGTCGTCACGATCCGCACCGAGTCGGGGCTGGAGGGGTTCGGCTACGCGCAGACCCGCGGCGCCCCGATCGCCGAGATCGTCGACTCGCTGCTGCGCCCGGTGCTGGTCGGCCGGGACTCGGCGGCCATCGAGGCCCGTTGGCGCGACTGCTTCCGCGCGCACATGGGCGTCGGCCGCACCGGGATGCTGCTGCGCGCGCTGAGCCTGGTGGACATCGCGTTGTGGGACATCCAGGGCAAGCGGGCCGGCCTGCCGCTGCACCGGCTGCTCGGCGGGGTGCGCGAGCGGGTCCCGGTCATGATGGTCGCCGCCTATCCCAACGACGCGGGGGACGTGGCGGAGGCGGTCTCGGCGGTGGCCGCCGCCGCGAACGCCGGGCACCGCCTGGTGAAGATCGCCCGCGCCGCGGACCCGGCCGTCACGCTGGAGACGTTGACCCGGCTCGACGGGCTGCTGCCGGCCGGCACCCGGCTGGTCGTCGACGGATCGTGGACCTGGCAGCGGCCTGACGAGGCGCTGGAGGAGGTGGCGGCCTGGCCGTCGGAGCGCATCGCCTGGTTGGAGGACCCCTTCCCGCCCGAGTCGGCCGCCGCCTACGGCCGGATGCGGGCCGTCGCCGCGGTCCCGATCGGGGCGGGCGACGAGGTCACCGACCCGAACCTGTATGACGCGCTGGTGCGGGCCGGCGGCCTGGACGTGCTCCGGCTCGACGTCGCCACGATCGGCGGGATCACCGCGGCGGTGCGGGTGATCCACCGGGCCGAGCAGTGGGCGCTGCCGGTCTCCACCCACATCTCCACCGAGGTCTCCGCCCACCTGGCGGCGGCGTTCCCCGCCGTCACCTCGATCGAGACCTTCGATCGCTCGGGCAACCGCTACGACCCCAGCCACGAGCTGTTCCGCGGCGGCCCGGAGATCGTCGACGGGCACGCGGTGCTGACCGAGCGGCCCGGGCTGGGCCTGACCCCGGCGCACTGAGGCCGGGGCCCGGCGGTCAACTCTGCTCGGCGACCAGCTCCTCGGCCTGCCGGCACACCTCCAGCAGCGTCGCGACCAACTCCTTCTCGACGCGCTGGAAGCGGACCGAGGGGCTGGAGACGGTGTAGGCGCCGAGCACGTGCCCGGCGCTGAAGACCGGCGCGGCGATGCAGGACAGGTCCTGCGCGAACTCCTCGATGTCGGTGGCGTAGCCGCGCTCGCGGATCAGCTCGAACTCCGCGCGCAGCGCGTCCGGGTCGCAGATGGTGTGCGCGGTGCGCGGCTCCAGCGGATGGTCGCCCAGGTACTGCTCCAGCAGGCCGGGCCGGGCGAGCGCGAGCAGCAGCTTGCCGGAGGCGCGGGCGTGGGCGCTGCCGTGGGTGCCGCGCGGCAGCAGGGCGCCGCGCACCGCGTGGGTGCCCTCGGCGGTGGTGATGACCTCGATCTCGCCCTTGCGCCACACGCTCAGGTAGGCCGTCTCCCCGGTCCTGGCGGCCAGTTCCTTGAGCGGGCCCTCCAGCCGCGCGACAGGTTCGCCCTGTTCGAGGTAGGCGTCGGCCAGCACGCCGATGCGCGGGCCGAGCAGGTATCCGCGCGCGGCCTTCACCACCGCGCCCTCGGCCACCAGCGTGTTGAGCATGTGATAGGCCGTGGGCAGCGGCGCGCCGATGGCCGCCGACAGCTCCTTCACCGTCGGCGGCTCGGTGCGTTCGGCGATCTCGGTGAGCAACGCGAAGGCTTTGCCCACCGAGGCGATACGCGGATTGCGACGTTCCGACATGCGCCTATTATCGCATCCCGCGATGACCTCTTGCTATGCGATAGGCGGTCGTTCGGCCGACGTACCCGGCGGGTTCAGGCCCGGTCGGCCACCGCGACCGCCTGCTCGGGGTAGTAGTCGAAGCACGCGGTCAGCCCGCCGTCGACGGTGACCACCGAACCGGTCATGCCGATCGCGGCCGGCGAGGCGAGGAAGTCGACCACCTGCGCCACGTCGTCGCCCTCCAGCAGCCGCCCGGCCGGGTGCCGGTCGGTCTTCTGGGCCAGGAACTCCTGCGGGTCGGGGGCCGCGTCCACGTGCCGGCGGAAGAACGGGGTGTCGATCGACCCCGGCGCGATGGCGTTGGCCCGGATGCCCTGCCGCGCGTAGTCCAGCGCCACGGACCGCATGAGCTGCAGCACCGCGCCCTTGGACGCGCAGTAGGCGGCCAGGTTCTGCTCGCCCAGGAAGCCGTCGGTGCTCGCGACGAAGACCACCGCGCCGCCGCCGGCCCGGCCCATCAGCGGCAGCACGGTGCGCAGCGCCTTGACCGCGCCGAAGACGTTGACGTCGAAGACGGCGTGCCAGTCGTCGTCGGTCAGGCCGGTGACCGGTCCGACGATCAGCCGGCCGGCGTTGAGCACCAGGGCGGCCGGCGCCCGGTCCTCGGCGCACAGCGCGGCGACCTCGTCCCAGGTCGCCTGCTCGGCGACGCTTCCGGTGACGGACGTCAGCTTGCCGGCGCCGCCCTCGTCGGGCGTCGGGTCCAGGTCGACGCCGACGACGTCGAGGCCGCGGGCGCGCAGCCGGGCGACGGAGGCCAGGCCGACCCCGGAGGCGGAGCCGGTGACGATGGCGGTACGGGTGTGGGACACGCGTTCTCCTGTGACGGTGGTTGGGGTGCGTTCATTCCTCATCGGCGTGGCCGCTGGTGTACCGGGAGAAGATCAGCGCGACCACGATGATGGCGCCGCGCGACATGTCCACCCAGAACGAGGGCACTTCGGCGAGCACCAGGATGTTGGCCAGGATGCTCAGGAACAGCACGCCGGCCACCGCGCCGCGCACCGTGCCGCGGCCGCCGTTGAGGCTCACCGCGCCGATGGCCAGCGCGGCGAACACGTCGAAGACGTCGTTCTGCGCCTGGTCGGCGACGACCGAGCCGATCCGGCCGCTGAGGATGAGCCCGGCGAGCGCGGCGAGCACGCCGGCCACCACGAAGACGCCCATGATCGTGCGGTCCACCTTGATGCCCGCCGCGCGCGCCGCGTGCCGGTTGCCGCCGATCGCGTACAGGTTCCGGCCGACCCGGTGGTACTTGAGGAACAGGCTGATGGCCGCGAGCAGCAGCGCGCTGACGATCACCGACACCGGGACGCCGCCCCACTCGGCGCTGCCGAGGTAGGTCATCGCCGCCGGCGGGTTGCTGATGGTCTTGCCCGAGGAGATGCCCAGCGTGGCGCCGCGCAGCAGGATCAGCGCGGCCAGCGTCGTGATGAACGCGTTGAGCTTGAGCTTCACCACGAGGAAGCCGTTGACCAGCCCGATCGCGCCGCCGATGACGAAGGTGGCCAGCAGGCCGAGGGCCGGCGACAGGCCGACGCCGAAGCCGACCGGCGCCGCGACGACCATCCGGACGGCGAGCATCGGCGCGAACGCCGCGGTCGACTCGATCGACAGGTCGAACTTGCCGACCAGCAGCACCAGCAGCATCGCGGCCGACAACACCGCGAGCACGGTGGCCTGTTCGAGCATGTTGAGGATGTTGCGCTGGCTCAAGAACGCGTCCGAGATCGACGCGCCGACCACGCACAGCACCGCGATGGCCGGCCAGATCGCCAGGCCCTGGCCGAGCGAGCGCAGGCCGCCGACGCGCAGCCGGGAGCGCTGCGGCGGGGCGGCGACCGCGCCGTCCTGCTTCGACATCTCGATTGGTCTGGTCATTGCCTTCCCACGCCTTCCATCGCCGAGAGCAGCTGCGATTGGTTCCAGGGGGGCGTGAGCTCCTCCACCACCCGCCCGTCGAACAGCACCAGAACCCGGTCGCAGGTCTCGTACTCCTCCAGTTCGTCGCTGAGCAGCACGACGCTCGTTCCCTGGTCGCGGGCGTGCTCGATCACCTCGAAGATGGTCTGCTTCGAGGCGATGTCCACGCCGGTCGTCGGGTTGACCAGCACCAGCACCGACGGGTCGCTGGCGAGCGCGCGGGCCAGCACGCCCTTCTGCTGGTTGCCGCCGCTGAGTTCGGCGGCCGGCTGGCGGGGCGATGAGGCGACCACCCCGACCTCGGCCATCATCGCCGCCGAGCTGGTGTCCCGCTTGCCCGGCCGGGTGATCCCCAGCGCGCCGGCCAGCCGCTTGCCGACGGACATCGTGACGTTCTCGCCGATGCCCATCCCCAGCACGAGGCCGTCGCGGTGCCGGTCGGCCGGCACCGTGGAGACGCCGCGCCCGATCAGCGTCGCCACGTCGCCGAGCGGCAGCCGCTCGCCGTCCAGCTCGACGTGCCCGGCCGCGGCCGGCAGGTCGCCGGCGAGGATCGCGGCCAGCTGCTCCTTGCCGGAGCCGACGATCCCGGCGAAGCCGATCATCTCGCCGGGCTCCACGCCGACCGTGCGGTCCGTCAGGTCCAGGCCGGGCGCGGCGATCCGGTCCAGGACCAGCCGGGGCCGCTCGGACTTCGGGACGGCGGGCCGCGGCGCGGCGCCGCCGGTGGCGATGTCCGCCGAGCCGACGATCTCCTTGATCAGCGCCGCCGAGGTGGTCTCGGCGATGCGGTGGGTGGCGATCACCCGGCCGTCGCGCAGCACGGTGGCGCTGTCGCAGACCGCCATCACCTCGCTGAGGTGGTGCGAGATGTACAGGAAGGTCACCCCGGAGCGCTGCGCGTTCTTGACGTGCCGGTGCAGCAGGTCGATCTCCCGCGCGGTCAGCCGGGAGGTCGGCTCGTCGAGCACCACGAACCGCGCGCCGCGCGAGAGTTCGCGCACGATCTCCACGAGCTGCTTCTCGCCCAGGCTCAGGTCGGCGACCGGCCGGCGCTCGGACAGCGGCAGTTCCCACTCGTCGAGCAGCGCGCGGGCCTTGCGGTGGACGGTGGACCAGCTCACCACGCCGAGCGCCGAGTGCGGCAGGTCGCCGAGGAAGAGGTTCTCCGCGACGCTCAACTCGGCCGTCAGCGTGGAGTGCTGGAACACCGTGCCGACCAGCTTGCGCCGCTCGCTGCTGTGCGTCAGCGGCGGCGCCGGCCGGCCCGCGTAGGACACCGAGCCGGCGGACGGCTCGATCAGCCCGGCGAGGACGTTGACCAGGGTGGACTTGCCGGCCCCGTTGCGGCCGAGCAGGCTGCGGATCTCGCCGCTGGGGATCTCCAACGACACCTCGGACAGCGCCCGCACGGCGTCGAAGTCGACCGTCACCCCCTCCACCACGACGGCCGGCGGCTGCGGGTCGTCGCTCCTCGCGTCCTGGTCGTGCGTCAGCTTCGCGTTCGGGGTCACGGAGCACCCGTCTCGTTGCCCCACAGCGTGCTGTCGTCCACGTTGGCGGTGGTGACCATGACCGGCGGGATCAGGTCCTCGGGGCCGGTGGCCGACTTCACGATCCGGCCGCCGTGCCCGTCCGGGCCCAGGCTCACGGTCTTGCCGGCCTTCGCCTGGTTGAGGAAGTCCGCGGCGCGCTGGGCGTAGACGCCGAGCGGCTGCTCCACGGTGAAGTCCAGTTCCTTCTTCTTGATCGCGGCCAGCGCCGCCGGGCAGCCGTCGATCGCGCCGGTGACGATGTGCCCGCTCTGGCCGGTCGGCGTCAGCCGGTGGGCCTGCTGGAGCGCGGAGAAGACGCCGCTCTGCAGGGCGCAGTCGCTCTGCATGTAGATGCCGTCGATGTGCTGGCTGCCGAGCACCGTCTGGGTGGCGTCGGCGGCGGCCTGCGAGTCCCAGTTGGTGGGCTTGGCGACCACCTTGATGGAGGGGAAGTTCTTCTTCATGCACGACTCGAAGCCGTCGGTGCGCTCACGCCCGGCCGCCTGGGCGAGGATGCCCTGCAGTTCCAGGACGGTGCCGTTCTTCTTGCCCTCGGCGGTCAGCTGCTTGCCCATCGACTCGCACACCATGCCGGCGGCCGAGGTGTTGTCGACCCGGATCGTCATGTACGCATTGCCGGCGGTGGCGGGCACGTCGACGAGCACCACCGGGACCTTGTCACCGGCCGCCGCCTTGAGCGCCGGGACGATGCCCGCGCTGTCCGCCGGGTCGATGACCAGCCCGGTCACGCCGTCCGACAGCAGGTTGTTGACGTCCGTCACCTGCTGGTCGATCGCGGACTTCGCGTCGGTGGTGGGCCGCACGTCCCACTTGTGGGCCTTGAGGTCCTTGGTCACCAACTGGCTCTCGGCGGCGAGGAACTGGTTGGACAGCGAGAAGACCGAGATGCCGGCCTCCTTGCCGGACGCGCCGGCGGAACCGTTCTGGCAGGCGGCGAGGACGACCAGCGAGGCGGCCATGGCGCCGGCCGCCAGCACACGCCTCCAGGTTGGGGATGAAGCCACGGGACTCTCCTACGGGTGAGGGTGGTGCGGGGCAGTGGGCTGATGCGGTTCAGCGGGCCAGGGCGCGGCCGGCGTCGACGATGGCGGCGACCGACGGGAGCACGGCGTCCTGCAGCGACGGCGCCGACGGGATCGGCATGTCCGGCGTGGTCAGCCGGCGCACCGGGGCGGCCAGCCGGTCGAAATTGCGCTCGGTGATGCCGGCGGCGAGTTCGGCGCCGAAGCCGCCCGACCGGGTGGCCTCGTGCACCACGAGCACCCGGCCGCCGGCCGCGGCGGCCACCGCGTCGATCGCGTCGGTGTCCAGCGGGCGCAGCCAGCGCAGGTCCAGCACGCCGGCCTCGATGCCCGCCGCCGACAACTCCTGCGCCGCGGTGAGCACCTTGCCCAGGGTCGCCCCCCAGGTCACGATGGCCAGGTCGGCGCCGGACCGGCGCAGCCGGGCGCCGCCCGCCTCCTGCAGCGGTCCGCCGGCCGCCACGTCGTCGGCCACCTGGTAGAGCGAGCGGTGCTCGACCAGCACGGTCGGGTCGTCGTCCGCGATGGCGGCCAGCGTCATGTCGTACGCGTCCTGCGCGGTGGCCGGCAGTCCCACCTTGATGCCCGGGATGTGCGCCAGGATCGCCTCGATGCTCTGCGAGTGCTGCGCGCACGAGCCGGGCGTGACGCCCTGCTGCATGCGCACGGTGATCGGCGCGGACAGCCGCGAGCGGGTGGTGTAGCGGACGTTGGCCGCCTGGTTGACGATCTGGTCGAGGGCGACGAAGACGAAGTCGGCCCACATGATCTCCACGACCGGCCGCATGCCCTCGATCGCGGCGCCGACCGCCGAGCCCAGGATCGCGGCCTCGGCGATCGGGGTGTCGAAGACCCGCTGGTCGCCGAAGTGCTTGTGCAGGCCGCGGGTGACGCCGAAGATCCCGCCGGCCGCGCCCACGTCCTCGCCGTACACCAGGACTTCCGGGCGCTGTTCGAGGGCTTCCTTCAACGCCAGGTTGACCGCGCGCTGGTAGGTCAGCGGCCGGGCGGGCGCCGGGGCGGTCGGCTCGGCGGGCGGGGTCGGGCCGCCGGAGTGGTAGACGTGCTCGCGCACGTCGGCCGGGTCGGGCGCGGGCAGCGCGCTGACCGCGGTGACCAGCGCGTCCACCTCCGCCTCGACCTCCTTGTCGAGCGCGGCGACGTCGTCGGCCGTCAGCCCGCCGCCGGCCGCGCCGGCCTCGGCGAGCCGGGGCAGCGGGTCGCGCCGGTGCGCGTCCTCGATGTCCTCCTTGGACCGGTAGTGCTCGATGTCGCGGTTGTAGTGGCCGGACAGCCGGATCGTCTTGCACTCCAGCAGGACCGGGCCCTGCCCCTGCCGGCAGGTCTCGGCGGCCTGCCGCACGGCCTCGGCGACGGCGAACGGGTCGCAGCCGTCCACCACATGGCTCTCGATCCCCAGCGCCGTGCCCCGGTCGGCGAGGTCGGCGCCGCGCGTGGTGCGGGAGATCGGCGTCATCTCCGACCAGCCGTTGTTCTCGCAGATGAAGATGACCGGCAGGTTGCGGGCGGCGGCGAAGATCATGCCCTCGGTGGTGGCGCCCTGGTTCATCGCGCCGTCGCCGACGGAGACCGCGACCACCCGCCCGCTGCCGGTCGACTGCGCGGCGAGCGCCACGCCCGCCGCGATCGGCACGCCCGCGCCGACGATGGAGTTCTCGCCCAGGAAGCCGACGTCCGGGTCGCTCAGCAGCGGCGAGCCGGCCCGGCCGCCGTTGACGCCGTCGGCCCGCTGGGCGATCTCGGCGAGCAGCGCCCGCGGATCGGATCCGCAGGCCAGCGCCCAGCCGTGTCCGCGGTAGGTGGCCAGCACCCGGTCCCCGGGGCGCAGCGCCGAGGCGGTGCCGACCGGGACGGCCTCCTGGCCCAGGCACAGGTGGATGGAGCCGGCGATCTGGCCCGCGTGGCTGAGCGCCAGGCAGGCCTCCTCGAACCGCCTGATGAGTGCCATGTCGCGATACGCGTCGCGCTCGGTGAGCGTACGGCCGAACAAAGCGACTCCTTGGGGTAGGCCGGACCGTGCCCCGGCAGGGGGTACGGCGGACGGAGAACGGATTGAAGAGGCGGACGGGAAGGCGAAAAAGGGAACGCGGAACCGCGCGGCGGCGGGTGGACCGGACCGGACGCGGAGCGCGGGTCCGGCGAACGGGAGCGCTACCGCGGGCCGGCTAGGTGGTGGAGCCGGTGTACCGCCACGGCCGGCCGGCGAACTTCGCCCGCAGTCGATCGCGCAGCATCACCGTTTCGGAGATGTTGTCGCACTCGTTCATGTGCTCCCAGTCGATCCAGACGTACTCGACCGTGAGGTGGCCGTCGTAGCCGGCCGCCGCGAGGGTGTCCACCACCGCTTCGTAGTCGATGGTGTTGTCCCGCAGCCCGCACTGCCCGCGGCCGGGACGCCCGCCGCGCACCTGCACGTGGCCGGCGTGCGGTGCGAGCCGGTCGATATCCGTCTGCTCGTAGCCCTGCGCGACGTAGTGCGTGTAGTCCAGGGTCAGCCGCAGGTCCGGCGCCTTGCCCAGCAGGGTCAGCGTGTCGTCGGGGCTGGCGGCGACCGAGCCGATGTGGCACTCCACCGAGAACCGCAGCCCCTCGCGGGCCAGATGGGCCGCGCGCCACTGCAACTCCTCGGCGGCGCGGTCGATGGCCTCCGCGTGGTCCATGCCGGGGAAGTCGGCGCCGGGCACCATGGTCACGCCGGGCGCCCCGAGGCGCAGCGCGAGGTCGGCCATGTCGAGGAACAGCTCGCGGGACGCCTTGCGTTCGGCCGGGTCGGGATGGTTCGGCGCGAGCGTCTCGAAGTCGGTCCACGGGATGACGAACAGGTCGGACAGCTCCAGCCCGCGGGCGTCGAGAGCGCGGCGGATCCGGGCGGCGGTGCCGGCCAGGTCGTGGCGGACGTCCTCCGGGCGGAGGTGCGAACGGTTCCCGAGGAGTGCCAGATCGAAGCCCTCGAAGCCCATGCCCGCGATCAGGTCCAGCACGAGATCGTGGTCAAGCATCGGAAACGAGTGGTCACCGCAAGACAGGCGCATGACACACCTCCTGGATGTCCTCGTTCGGTGTCGCACCTCGACCCGACACACTGTGGTCTTCTCATCCTGTGGAGTCAAGACTTGCATGGTGATAATCCGGCGGGCTCCAGCGTCCCTCGACGTACCGTCGAGCCGAGGGCGTCGGACCGCTGTCCCAGGGGCCTTTGACTATGCGTCACCTGTGAGGATCGCCGCGCCGCGCCGGCCGGCCGCCACCGTCTCGGCCACCAGTTGGTCGCGCATCCGCTCGAAGCGGGTGGCCGGGCTGGAGACCGTGTAGGCGGCGACCACCCGGCCGGCGCTCAGCACCGGGGCGGCCACGCAGCTGACGTCCAGCGAGAACTCCTCGACGTCGGTCGCGTAACCACGTTCCCGGATCAGCCGCAGCTCCCGGTCGAGTTCGGCCGGGTCGTCGATGGTGTGCGGGGTCAGCCGCCGCAGGCCGTGGCCGGCCAGGTACCGGGCCCGCCGGGCGGGGTGCGCGAAGGCCAGCAGCAGCTTGCCGGAGGCGCGGGCGTGCGCGAACCGGTGCAGCCCGTGCTGGAACTGCATGACCCGCACCGCGTGGCTGCCGTGCGCGATCGCGACCACCTCGATCTCGCCGCGCCGCCACGCGCTCAGGTACGCCGTCTCACCGGTGCCGGCGGCCAGTTCGCGCAACGGCCCGTCGAGCACCTCGACCGGCTCGCCCTGTTCGGCGTACGCCTCGGCGAACAGCCCGACCGCCGAGCCGAGCCGGTAGCCGCGCCGCTCCTTGACCAGGACGCCCTGCGAGATCAGCGTGTTGAGCATCCGGTACATCGACGGCAGCGGCATCCCCGTCGACTCGGCGAGGTCCTTGGCGGACATGCCCGCGTTGCCGATGATCAGGGTGAGGAGCGAGAACGCCTTGCCGACCGACGCGATGTGCGGACTTGACCGTCTGTCCATCTGACCTCATGTGGCCGAGGGCTGCCCAGGGTCGCTGGGATGCGGATCGAGCGGGTGGACCGTGATCGTCATGTAGGGGCGCAGCGGCAGCGAGTCCAACACCTCGTGCAGCCGCGCGGCGTCGGCCGCCTGCCACAGCCCCCAGTTCGCCCAGCGGCCGGGCACCCGCCACAGCCGGCGCAGGTGGCCCGCCTCGGCCAACTCGGCCGCGCGGCGGGCCTCCCGGGCGCGCAGCCGCTCCAGCGTGGCGGGGTCCACACCGTCCGCCCGGATGTCGATCCGCACCAGGAAGTCCATCCCGCCCCTTCGTTCCGTCCGGATTCCCCGGACGCCGCGTCAGGCGGGCGTCCGGCGGTGGCCAACAGCGCGATGATTATCGCATCGTGGAGTGATCCACGGTACTGCTGGAATCGGGCGCCGCCGGAGTCTCGCTGGGGGCGGCGGCACCGCCGGCGCCGACGGGACGGCCGAGACCACCCGGACCGGACGCCGACGAGATCGCCGAGGCGCACCGGTCGCGGGCGGACGGTTTCGGCGAGGCCCTCGCCAGACCGTCCCGACCCGTCGTGCGGCCGCGCGCCATGGCCCCCGGCCCGGCTGTCTACCCGGTCTACAGCGGTTTTCGAGGCCCACGACCCAGGCTCGCAGCATGTCTCGGACCGGCTCGAACCGGAAAGGCCGTCAGATGGACAGGCAAGGCTTCCAGCTCTACGACACCACCCTGCGGGCCGGGACACGTCACGGGGGCGCCGGGCTCACCGTCGACGACAAACTCGCCCTCGCCCGCGACCTGGACGCCTTCGGGGTCGGGTTCATCGAGGGCGGCCGGCCCGGAGCGGTGCCGCTCGACACCGAGTTCTTCCGCCGGGCACGCACCGAACTGACCCTGAACAAGGCTCAGTTGACGGCCTTCGGCACCATCCGCCGGCCCGGGTCGCTGGTCTCCACCGACCCGCAGGTGCGGGCGCTGCTGGAGGCCGGGACGCCGGTGGTCACCCTGGTCGCCGAGAGCCACGCCCGCCGGGTGCCGGGCACGCCGGGCGCCACGCTCGCCGAGAACCTGGCGATGATCGACAGCACCGTCCGCCACCTGGCGCTCGCCGGCCGCCGGGTGTTCGTGGACGCCGACCACTACTTCGACGGCTACGCGGTCAACCGGCCCTACGCGCTGGAGGTCGTGCGCACCGCGGCCGAGGCCGGGGCGGAGGCCGTCGTACTGTGCGACGACGCCAGTGGCGCGCTGCCCGGCGACATCGCGGCCGCGGTCGCGGACACCGCGCGGACCACCGGCGTGCGGATCGGCATCCACTGCCGCTGCGTGCACGGCGGCGCGGTCGCCGGCACGCTCGCCGCGGTCGACGCCGGCGCGGACCACGTCCGCGGCACCACACGCGGCGCGGGCGGGGACCGCGCCGACGCCGACCTGTTCACCGTCGCGGCCGGCCTGGTCCGCAGGCGGCAGGCCGGCGACACCGCCGCGCCGGCCGGCGCCGGCCTCCCCGGGCGGATCGTCCCGGCGGCCGCCGGCTGCCCGTTGGACGCGCGGGGTCCGGCCGCGGCGAACGGGTTCGCGGGATTCGCGGGCTTGGACGGTCTGGACGGTTTGGACGGTTTGGACGACGACATGGTGAGCGCCTTCGGCCGGGCCCTGCTGGACGCGGTCGGTCACGCCGCGCTGGCCGGGCCCGCCGCGCGGCCCACCGCCACCAGCATCGCGGGGAGCTGAGCAATGCTCGTCAAGGACATCTACGTACGCGGCACCGGGGTCAGACTGCCGTCCTCCCTGTCCATGGAGGAGGCCGTCGCCACCGGTGACTGCCCGCCGCGGCTGGCGGCGGCCACCGGCGTCACCTCGGTCGCCTACTCGCCCGACGAGTCCGCCGCCGAGATGGCCGCCAAGGCCGCGCACCGCGCGCTCGACCGGGCCGACTCGGCGCCCGGCGACGTCGAGTTGATCCTGCACGCCGACACTTACCACCAGGGCCAGGACCTGTGGCCGGTGACGTCCTACATCCAGCGCGAGACGCTCGGCAACAGCTGCCCGGCCATCGAGATCCGGCAGATGTCCAACGGCGGCCTGGCCGCGATGGACCTGGCGACCGCGTACCTGACCGCCGACACCAGCCGGCACGACGCCCTGCTGACCACCGCGGACCGCTTCTGCCGGCCGGGCATCGACCGGTGGCGCACCGACCCGGGCACCCCGTACGCGGACGGCGCCACCGCGCTGGTGCTCTCCCGGCGCGGCGGATACGCCCGGCTGCTGTCCATCGCGGTCTTCTCCGACTCCGACCTGGAACCGCTGCACCGCGGCGAGGAGCCGTTCAGCCCCGCGCCGTTCACCCACCGCATGCCGGTGGACTTCGAGGAGGCCAAGCGCTCCTTCGTCGGCCAGTTCGGCATGTCGTACGCGGTCGCCCGGGCCAACGCGGGCCAGCAGCGGGTCGTCAAGCAGGCGCTGACCGACGTGCGGATGGACATCTCGGACGCCGACTGGGTGCTGCTGCCGCACTTCGGCCGGCGCCGGCTGCAGTCCATCTACTACAAGCCGCTCGGCATCGACCCGGCCCGCACTACCTGGGAGTGGAGCCGCACGGTCGGACACCTGGGCGCCGGCGACCAGTTCGCCGGACTGGACCACCTGGTCGCCTCCGGCAAGGCGATGCCCGGCGACCGCTGCGTGATGATCAGCGTCGGCGCCGGCTACAGCTGGGGCTGCGCGGTGCTGGAGATCACCGACCGGCCCTCCTGGCCGCAGGACTGAACCGCCGCCCCACCCGGCGTCCGGCGGGCCTTGAGCGCCGGACGGAAGGTTGGGCACCAACCACGTCAACGGTACGAGCCGAAGGGAAGGTCCGCTGTGGTGACGAGCACTGCACCCGCGACCCACGTCACGGAACACAGCATTACCGTCGCGGCCCCGCCGGAGGCGGTCTACGCCCTGGTGGCCGACGTCTCCGGCTGGCCGCAGATCTTCGGGCCCACCGTGCACGTCGAGGTGCCCGAGGACCGCGACGGCAGCCAACTGCTGCGCATCTGGGCCTTCGCCAACGGTCAGGTGCGCAACTGGACCTCCCGGCGGACCCTGGACCCGGTGGCCGGCTCCATCGGGTTCCGCCAGGTGGTGTCGGCTCCGCCGGTCGCCTCGATGGGCGGCGAGTGGCGGGTGGAGAAGACCGAGGGCGGCACCCGCGTGATCCTGCTCCACGACTACCAGGCGGTCGACGACGCGCCCGAGGCCGTCGAACTCATCGAGACCGCCGTCGAACGCAACAGCGGCGCCGAACTCGCCGCGCTCAAGGCGGCCGCCGAACAGGGCGGGCTGCGCGACGAACTGTGTTTCACCTTCAGCGACTCGGTGCACATCGAGGCCGGGGTCCAGGACGTCTTCTCCTTCCTGGACCGGGCCGACCGGTGGCCCGAGCGGCTGCCGCACGTGGCCCGGCTGGAGCTGAAGGAGGACGAGCCCGGCCTGCAGCACATGACGATGGACACCCGCGGACCGGACGGCTCGGTGCACACCACCACCTCGGTGCGGGTCTGCTTCGCCGAACGCGGCCTGATCGTCTACAAGCAGACCGAGATGCCGCCGGTCATGACCGGGCACACCGGACGCTGGGTCATCGAGCCGGACGGGACCGGGGTGTCGGCCACCTCGTGGCACACCGTCACCCTGAACCCGGAGGGGGTCCGCCGGGCGCTGGGACCGGACGCCACGCTCGCCGACGCCCGCGCCAAGGTCAGGCAGGCGCTCGGCACCAACTCCTCCACCACGCTGCGGCTGGCCAAGGAGTTCACCGAGTAGCCCGCGCTCGCGTGCGCCCGGCCCGCGAGCGCTGTTCGAGCCGGTTCGCACATACTGCGGCCATGGAGGACCGCGCGGTGGACATCGAGGACCCCGGCGGGGATCCGGCGGCTGGCGCGGACCGCCGGACCGCACGCCTGGAGCGCGCCTTCGGCGATCCGCAGGACGCCGCCAACCCGCTGGGGAACGCGGCCGTGCTGGCCGCCGACGACCGCGGCGAGGTGCTCGCCGGGGCCCGGCGGATCCTCCAGGAACAGCACTGGAGCGCCGAGTTCGTGCCGCGCGCGCTCGGCGGCCGGCTGGAGCGGCTGGACGAACTCGGCCGGCTGCTGCGCCCGGTCTTCCGCCGGGACGCCTCGCTCGGCTTCGGCGACGGCCTCGTCGGCTTCATCGCGGCGGTGCCGGTGTGGACCGCCGGCTCGGCCGAACAGCGCCGGTGGGCCGCCGGGATCCTGCTCGACGGCGGCCGGCTCGCGGTCGTACGGCACCGCACCGCGCACGGCAACGCCTTCGTCCGCGACGAGTTCGCCGCCACCCGGCACGGCGGCGGCCACCTGCTCAACGGCACCAAGACGGTGGTCGCCAACGCCGCCGAGGCCGCCGGGCTGGTGGTCATCGCCCGGACCGGCGGCGACGCCGGGCGCAGCCACTCGGTGCTGCTCCTGGACCGCGGCCGGCTGCCCGCCGGCCGGCTGTCCGACCTGCCCCGGCACGCCACCGCGGGGATGCGCGGGGTGGCGTTCGGCGGACTGCGGGCGAGCGACTGCCCGGCGCCGGACGACGCGCCGGTCGGACCGCCCGGGGCCGGCCACGAGCTGTCGCTGCGCTCCTCGTCGGTCATCCGCGGCCTGCTGCCGTCCATGGCGCTGGCCGGGGTGGACACCGCGCTGCGCGCCACCGGCGGCTTCGCGGTCCGCGCCCGGGCCGACGGCCGCTGCCCGCTGGACGTCCGCAGCGTCAAGGAGCTGTTCTGCGGGGTCTTCCTCGACCTGCTGCTCAGCGACTGCGTGGCGCTGGTGGCCACCCGCGCCGTGCACCTGCTGCCCGCCCAGGCGAGCGGGTACGCGGCCGTCGCCGCCTACCTGGCGCACCGGGTGCTCGGCGACGCCATGGACGACCTCGCCTCGGTGCTGGGCGGCGCCCGGTACGCGGCGGCCGGCACCTACGGGATGTTCCAGAAGCTCTACCGCGACGTGCCGGTGCCCTCGCTCGGGCACGCCGGCAGCGTCGGCCGGCAGGCCACCATCCTGTCGCGGCTGCCGCTCGCGGCCCGGGACGGCTGGCTCGCCGAACCCGAGCCGCCCGCCGGGCTGTTCCGGCTCCACGAGGACCTGCCGCCGCTCGACCTGGCCCGGTCCGCGCTGTCCGCGGCCGGCGACCCGCTGATCGGCACGCTGCTGGCCGGCTCCGAACTCGTCGAGCGGGAGGGGGACTTCGGCGGCCATCCGGAATGCGCCGCCGCGCTGCGCACCGCGACCCGCGCGCTGATCGGCGAACTGCGGTCGCTGCGCGAGCAGTTCGGCCGGCTCGACCCGGCGGACCCGGCCGCGCTGGCCGATCCGCACGCCTTCGCGCTCGCCGACCGCTACGCGCTGGTCGCCGCCGCCGCGGCCTGCCTCGGGGTGTGGCGGGCGGCACGCGACGCGCCGCACCCGCGGGCCGACTCCTTCCTGGCCGACCCCGGCTGGCCGGCGGCCGCGCTGCACCGCGTCTGCCGCCTGCTGGGCCTGGCGGTGCCCGACCGCCCCGCCGCGGTCTCCGAGCGGATCCTCGCCGAGGTGCTCGGACGGCTCGACGCGGCCCGCAGCTTCGACCTCTACGACACCCCGCTCGCCGGATGACCGGGCCGCAGCCGGGCACCTCCCGGGACCGCGGCCTGCCCGCGCCGCTGCGCACCGGCCCCGCCGGGCCCTGGGCACGCTTCCGGGCGGACCTGGCGCAGACCGGGACCGCGCTGCTGTACGGGACCGTCGAGCAGTGGCTGCCGGCCGCGTGGGACCCGGCGCACCCGGCCGGGCTGCACGGCCGGGACCGGGAGCGCTACCAGGCGCTGGCCGGCCGCCCCGACGACCAGCGGCGGTTCGCCGCGTCCCGGCTGCTGCTGCGGTCCGCCGCCGCCACCGCGCTCGACAGCCCGCTGGACCGCGTGGAGTTGGCGCACCGGCCCGGCGGCCGCCCGTACGTGCGCGGCTGCGACCAGATCGGGATCAGCCTCAGCCACACCCGGGAGCTGATCGTCGCCGGGGTCACCCGCCGGGGCCGTATCGGGGTGGACGTGGAGCTCGCGGACCGGCGGCTGGCCGGCACCGGATCGGAGTGCCGCGCCTGCACCCCGCACGAGCTGGCCGCGCTCGGACCGCTCGGCGAGGCGCAGCGCAACCGGCGGCTGGTCGGGCTGTGGACCCTCAAGGAGGCGTACAGCAAGGCGTACGGGCAGGGGCTGCGGTTCGGCTTCACCAGCTTCGGCTTCGCCTTCGGGCCGGACGGCCCCACGCTGTGCGCGCCGGACGGCACTCCGGAGGGGGAGCGGGACTGGCTCTTCGGCACCTTCCCGCTGCCCGGCGGGTACGTGATGAGCGCCGCCGTGCACGACACCGGGTTCGGCCCGGGCGCCGACCTGTCGGCCCGCACCGCGCTGGACGAGGGCCTGCTGCACGCCCTGCTCGCCGCGTCGACCGCCACGGCGCCCGGCCCGCGGTCCGGCTCCGCTCACGGCGACCGCTGAACCGCGCACCGGCGGGCGGCCGTTCGCGTTACGAGGTCATACGCCGCGGGTGAGCCGGTCACTGTCGGGAGCGCCGGTTCTCCCGCACACTCGTGACGGAAGCGAAGTGGAACCCGATCGGCGGAACGTTACGGCTGCCGGAACCTTGCCGCGGCCCACCCCGCCGGCCGGACCCGCCGCGCACGCGCGGCCGGGCATTCCATGCCGCCGCGAGCGTCGTTCGAGCAGGCGCCCGAACCATGACCCACGGGACGCGGTGGCACGTCACGAGCGGGCCGCCGTCCGAGGCCGGCAGCCGGGGCGCTCAGGAACGATCCCGAACCGCCTCGGCCGCCCGACCGAACTCCGGAGTGGCTCGACCGAAGGGACCACCGTGACTCGCACAGTTTCGTCCGACCCGTGCAGCCCGCTGCACCAGACTCTGCGGAACGGGAGGTAACGGCACATGCGCAGAGTCGTTATCACCGGGTTGGGAGCCGTCGCTCCCGGGGGAACCGGTGTCAAGGAGTACTGGGAACTGCTCACCTCCGGTCGTTCGGCCACTCGGACCATTTCCTTCTACGACGCGTCGCCGTTCCGCTCCCGGGTGGCCGCCGAATGCGACTTCGACCCGCGCGCCGCCGGGCTGACCCCGCAGGAGATCCGCCGGCTCGACCGGGCCGCCCAGTTCGCGGTGGTCAGCGCCCGCGAGGCGCTCGCCGACAGCGGACTGGACACCGAGAGCCTCGACCCGACCAGGATCGGCACCTCGCTGGGCAGCGCGGTCGGCTGCACCACCAGCCTGGAGCGCGAGTACGTGGTGGTCAGCGACGGCGGCCGCAAGTGGAACGTGGACCACGAGTACGCGGTGCCCGAGCTGTACCGGCACTTCGTGCCCAACTCGATGGCCGCCGAGGTCGCCCACACCGCCGGCGCCGAGGGCCCGGCCGCCGTGGTCTCCACCGGCTGCACCTCGGGACTCGACTCGCTGGGCCACGCGGTGGAACTGATCCGCGAGGGCACCGCCGACGTGATGCTGGCCGGCGCCACCGAGGCGCCGATCTCCCCGATCACCTCGGCGTGCTTCGACGCCATCCACGCCACCACCCCGCGCAACGACGACCCCGAGCACGCCTGCCGCCCCTTCGACCTGACGCGCAACGGGCTCGTCCTCGGCGAAGGCGCGGCGGTGCTCATCCTGGAGGAGCTGGAGAGCGCCAAGCGGCGCGGCGCGCACATCTACGCCGAGATCGCCGGCTTCGCCTCCCGCTGCAACGCCTACCACATGACCGGACTGCGGCCGGACGGCCGGGAGATGTCCGACGCGATCGACGCCGCCCTGGACGAGGCGCGGATCGACCCGACCGCCATCGGCTACATCAACGCCCACGGCTCCGGCACCAAGATGAACGACCGGCACGAGACCGGCGCGTTCAAGCGCAGCCTCGGCGAGCACGCGTACGCCACGCCGATCAGCTCCATCAAGTCGATGATCGGCCACTCGCTCGGCGCGATCGGCTCGCTGGAGATGGTCGCCTGCGCGCTGGCGATGGAGCACGGCGTGCTGCCGCCCACCGCCAACCTGCACGAGCCGGACCCCGAACTCGACCTCGACTACATCCCGTTGACCGCCCGCGAGCACCGGCCGGACGTGGTGCTCAGCGTCGGCAGCGGCTTCGGCGGCTTCCAGAGCGCGATGCTGCTGGCCCGGCCCGAGAGGAGTGCCGCATGAGCCCCACCGCGGTGGTGACCGGACTCGGCGTGACCGCTCCCAACGGTCTGGGCACCGAGGAGTACTGGCAGGCGACCCTCGCCGGCAAGAGCGGCCTTGGCCGGGTCACCCGGTTCGACCCCGGCCAGTACCCCTCGAAGATCGCCGGCGAGATCCCCGGCTACGTCGCCGAGGAGCACATCCCCAGCCGGCTGATGCCGCAGACCGACCACATGACCCGGCTCGCGCTCACCGCCGCCGACTGGGCGGTCAAGGACGCCGGGATCGAGGCCGACCAACTGCCCGAGTACGGCATGGGCGTGGTCACCTCCGCGTCCGGCGGCGCCGTCGAGTTCGGCCAGCGCGAGCTGGAGAACCTGTGGAGCAAGGGCAAGAGCTACGTCAGCGCCTACCAGTCCTTCGCCTGGTTCTACGCCGTCAACACCGGCCAGATATCCATCCGTCACAAGATGCGCGGACCCAGCGGAGTCCTGCTGACCGAGCAGGCCGGCGGCATCGACGCGCTCGGCCACGCCCGCCGGCACATCCGCAAGGGCACCCCGCTGGTGGTCTCCGGCGGCGTCGACGCGGCCCTGTGCCCGTGGGGCTGGGTGCCGCAGATCGCCTCCGGGCTGATGAGCACCGAGGACGACCCGACCCGCGCCTACCTGCCGTTCTCCGCCGAGGCGAACGGGTACGTGGTGGGCGAGGGCGGCGCGATCCTGGTCGTCGAGGACGCCGCCTCGGCCCGTGGCCGCGGCACCGCCCGGATCTACGGCGAGATCGCCGGGTACGCGGCCACCCTCGACCCGGCGCCCGGCTCTCCCCGGCCGCCCGGCCTGCGCCGGGCCGCCGAGAACGCCATCGCCGACGCGGGCCTGGCCCCGGCCGACATCGACGTGGTCTTCGCCGACGCCAGCGGCGTGCCGAGCCTGGACCGGGCAGAGGCGGACGCGCTGGCCGGCCTCTTCGGCCCGCACGGGGTGCCGGTCACCGCGCCCAAGACCATGACCGGCCGGCTGCTGGCCGGCGGCGCCTCGCTCGACGTGGCGACCGCCCTGCTCGCGCTGCGCGACGGCGTCATCCCGCCCACCGTCAACGTCACGGCCGCCGACCACCCCATCGACCTGGTCACCGAGGTCCGGGAGGCACCGCTGGACACCGCCCTCGTACTCGCCCGCGGCCACGGCGGCTTCAACGCCGCGCTCGTGGTGCGCCGGCACGGCTGACCGCACCGAACACGGCCGGAACACGGCCATTTCCGCACACGGACCCACGCACACGAGAGGACCACCCATGTCCACCGCCCAGACCGTCACGATGACCCTCGACGACCTCACCCGGATGCTGCGCGAGAGCGCCGGCGAGGAGGAGGGCGTCGACCTCAACGGCGACGTCATGGACGTCCCGTTCATGGAACTCGGCTACGACTCGCTCGCCCTGCTCCAGGTGATCGGCGAGATCCAGCGCACCTACGGCATCGAGGTGCCGGACGACGCGGTCGCCGACGCGGAGACCCCCCGCGCGCTGCTCGACCTCGTCAACGTCTGACACACCGGTCGGAACCGGGCGGCCGCGCCGCCCGGTTCCGACGCGTTCCCGCTCCTCGTGGTCGCAGCTACGGCTCAACCGATCGTCAGGGCAATGCCCAGGAGGCCCCGCATGCTCCTCACCGCGCAGACAGCTCTCATCCGCCACCTGACGGTCGCCGCCGCCCAGGCGCCGTCGGCTGCACCCGCGGGAGGAGTGCCGGAACGCGTCCTGCGCGCCCTCGGCGCCGATCCGGAGCGACTGCCGCCGCGCACCCGCCTCTACCTCGCGGGCCCCGCGGGGCGCCACCGCGGCATCCCGGTGCACGGCACCGAGCCGGACGCCGTCCTGGCCCGCGCCCACCGCGACCTGCTCGACCGGCACACCGACCTGGCCCTGGTGGCCACCGGCACGGACCCGCTCACCGTCCAGGTGCTGCGCCGCGCGGCCGAGGCGGTGGCCGACGGCGACCCGGTGCTGGGCGTGCTGAGCGACGCTCCCGGCGGCGCGGACGGCACCCCGGTGCTGGAGCCGCTGCACCACGGCTTTCCGGCCCGACACCCGGACGCCCAGCGGCTGTTGCTCTGGTCGGGGCGGGACGAGGCGGACGCCGCTCAGGCCCGGGCCGAGCTGCTGCGCGGCCTGGAGGCCGACCCGGCCGCGCGGCCGCCCGCCGCGCCCGCGCACCTGACCGTCCGCGGCGCGGTGGTGGCCGCCGCCGACCGGGCCGAGGAGGCGGTCCGCGCGGCCGACGCCGTCGTCACCCGCCGGCCCCGCCCGGTCGGCCTGCTCTTCCCCGGCCAGGGCGCGCAGCACGCCCGCATGGCGGCCGGACTCTACCGGCGCGAGCCGGTCTTCACCGCCGCGGCGGACGCGGTGCTCGACCTGATGGGCGCCGACGGTCCGGCGATCCGGGCCGACTGGCTCAGCGACCGTCCGCTGATCGACGTCGACGACGTGCGGCGGGCCCAACCGCTGCTGTTCGCCGTCGACTACGCGCTGGGCCGGATGGTGCTCGGCTGGGGGGTGCGCCCCACCGCGATGCTCGGCCACAGCGCCGGCGAACTGGTCGCCGCCACCTTGTGCGGCGTGGTCTCGCTGCCCGACGCGGTCGCCATGATGCGCGAACGCGTGGTCGAGGCGGTGAAGATCCCGGCCGGCGGCATGCTCGCGGTCGCCGCCTCCGAGCAGCGGTTGCGCCCCTACCTGACCGGCGACGTCGCCATCGCGGCCGTCAACACCGGCCAGCAGACCATGCTCGCCGGCTCGGTGGGCCCGCTGGCCGAGGTCGCCGCCGCGCTGCGCGCCGACCGGCACACGGTGATCGTGGTCCCGGCCAGCAGCCCGTTCCACTGCTCGGCGATGGCGCCCGCCGCGGACGCCGTGGAGATCGCCTACCGCGGCATCCGGCTGCGCGTCCCGGACACCACCCTCTACTCCGGCTACACCGGGGACCTGATGACGGCCGAGGACGCGCTGAGCCCGCGCTACTGGGCCCGGCAGCTCACCGACACCGTCCACTTCGCGCCCGCGCTCGACCAACTCCTGGCCGCCGACGACATGCTGCTCATCGAGGCCGGACCCCGGCAGACGCTGACCGCGTTCGCCCGGCGGCACCGCTCGGTGCGGCTCGGGGCCAGCGTCGCGGTGCCGATGCTGCCGGCCAAGCCCGGCGAACCCGAGGACGACCGGCGCTCGGTGCTGAACGTCGCGGCCCGGCTGTGGACCGAGGGGCACGACCTGGACCAGGCGGCCGTCTCCCGGTTGTGGAGCTGGCGCGAGGACGCGCCGGCCGCCGGCGTCCGCGACGAGCAGCGGCTGGCCGCCGTCGGGTCCTGAGCGGGCACGGGAGCGACGGCGTCGGGGGCGGGAGATCCACCGGATCTCCCGCCCCCGACGCCGTCGGCCGCCGGATCAGGCCAGCGCGGCGATCTCCCCCTCGGACAGGCCGGCTTCGGCCAGCACCTCGCGGGTGTGGGCGCCGGGCTCGGGCGCGCGGTCCGGCAGCAGGCCCGGCGTGCGGTCGAAGCGCGGGGCCGGCGCGGGGTGCAGGATTCCGGCCAGCTCCCGGTAGGTGCCACGGGACTTCAGGTGCGGATGCTCGGCGGCCTCCGAGACCGTCAGGACCGGCGTGACGCAGGCGTCCGTCCCGTCGAAGAGCGCGGCCCACGCGTCCCGGTCCCGGGTGGCGAACCGGTCGGCGAACAGCCGCCGCAGCACGGGCCAGCAGGCCCGGTCGGCGCGGTCCGGCACCCGCGCCGGGTCCAGCCCGAGACCGGTCAGCAGCGCGCGGTAGAAGCGGTCCTCCAGGGCGCCCACGGCCACGTGCCGGCCGTCGGCGCACGCGTAGACGTCGTAGTACGGCGCCCCGGAGTCCAGCTCGTTGACGCCGCGTTCGGGGCGCCAGTCGCCGGCGCCGGACATCGCGGTGAGCATCGCCAGCAGGGAGGCGGCGCCGTCCACGATCGCGGCGTCCACCGTCTGGCCGAGGCCGGAGCGCGACCGCTCGTGCAGCGCGGCCAGCACACCGCACACCAGCAGCATGCCGCCGCCGGCGAAGTCGCCGAGCAGGTTCAGCGGCGGCGCCGGCGGCCCGTCGGCCCGCCCGATGGGGTGCAACGCCCCCGACAGCGCGATGTAGTTGATGTCGTGCCCCGCCGCGGCGGCCAGCGGCCCGTCCTGGCCCCACCCGGTCATCCGGGCGTACACCAGGCCGGGATTGCGCCCGCGGCACTGCTGCGGGCCGGCCCCGAGGCGTTCCGCGACACCCGGCCGGAAGCCCTCCACCACCACGTCCGCGCGGTCGGTGAGCCGCAGCAGGGCGTCGAGCCCGCGCGGGTCCTTCAGGTCCAGCGCGACCGATCGCCGCCCGCGGTCGAGCACCTGGTGCCAGGCGCCGTACGTCCGCGGCCCGGGGCGGTCCACCCGGACCACGTCCGCGCCGAGGTCGGCGAGCATCATGCAGGCGTACGGCCCGGGGCCGATGCCGGCGAGTTCCACCACCCGCAACCCGTGCAACGGCCCCATGCCACCTGCCCCTTCCGACGGTCCTCGCGGTCCTTACCAGGCGACGGGCAGTTCCCACAGGCCGTAGATGACCGCGGCCTCCTTGGAGCGGATCTCCCCGAACGGCTTGGCGAGCCGCAGCGTCGGGATGCGCTCGAACAGCTTGCTCCACACGATCTGCAGCTCCACCCGGGCCAGGTCCGCCCCGATGCAGTGGTGCAGGCCGTGGCCGAACCCCAGGTGCTTGCGCGAACCGCGGCTGAGGATCAGCTCGTCGGGCCGGTCGAAGACCTTCGGGTCGCGGTTGCCCGCCAGGCCGAGGCAGAGGATGCCGTCGCCCTTGCGGATGGTGACGCCGGCGATGTCGATGTCGTCGGTGGCCACCCGGGGGACGGCCGCGTCGCCGATCGTCACGAACCGGACCAGTTCCTCGACGGCCGCCTCGATCATCGACGGGTTGGCCCGCAACTGGGCGAGCTGGTCCGGGTGTTCGAGCAGCGCGGCGGTGCCCAGCGAGATCATGCTGGCGGTGGTCTCGTGACCGCCGTTCATCAGCAGCCGGCACATGTTGATCAGGTCGCGCGGCTCGTAGGACTCGCCGTCCCTCTTGTACTCCGCGATGGCCCGGGAGATCAGGTCGTCGCCGGGGGTGGCCTCCTTGAGGGCGACCAGGTTGTCCAGGTACTTGTTCACCTCGACGATGGCGGCCTGGCGCTGCTCAGGGGTGCCGGCGTGGTGGCCGCCGAGCAGGATCGTGCCGTGGTGGATGAAGAACTCGTGGTCCTCGAAGGGGATGCCGAGCAGTTCGCAGATGACCCGCATCGGCACCGGCAGCGAGAAGGCGTGGTGCATGTCCACCGGCGAGCCCTGCGCGATCATCGCGTCCAGGCAGTCGTCCACGATCTGCTCGATGCGCGGACGCAGCATCCGCACCCTGCGGTTGGTGAAGGTCACCGCGGCCCGGCGCCGGGTCTGGGTGTGCTCCGGAGAGTCGTAGCCGATGAAAGAGGTCTCGGTACGGAACTGCGGCGGGGCCTGGAAGTAGAAGGGGAAGTTCTCGTGCTTGCGCGAGGCGCTCGTCCGGGGATCCGTCAGCAGCTGGCGGATGTTGTCGTAACCCGTGACCGCCCAGACGCGCAGCCCGGTGTTCATCAGCGTGACCTTGGAGACCGGCGTGTCCGCCATCATCCCGGCGTACTGCTCGGGGGGCGAGAACGGGCATTTGCGCGTGTACGGGAACGTCTCGACACCGGCCTCGGTGGCCGTGTCCGGGGTGCTTGTCGTCATGGGATTTCCCTCCGCATAGGGCACTGCCGAACGTCGCAGCCGACCCTGGAGGAACGGCGGAGCACAGATCGAGCCCGAAACCCACAAGCCCGCTCCTCCATCCGTCCTCCACCGGTCCACCAGCGGATCCCCAGCCGGTCTTGCCACGGTGCCTGTGGCGGATCCGGCACCGCGAACTCCCGAGGAGCTAAGGGACCATGGCGAAGATCACTTACACGCACCCGAGCGGCACCACGACCGTGATCGACGTCCCGAACGGCACCTCCGTGATGCGCGGCGCGGTCCTCAACGACGTCGACGGCATCGTCGCGGAGTGCGGCGGTTCCGGGCAGTGCGGCACCTGCCACGTCTTCGTGGACGCGGACAGCACCGTGCCGCTGCCGACGATGTACGAGGCCGAGGACGAGGTGCTGTACACCACGGCCACCCCGCGCGCCGAACGCAGCCGGCTGAGCTGCCAGTTGGCGGTCTCCGACGAGATGGACGGCCTGGTGGTGCACCTGCCGGAGACCCAGGTGTGACCGCGGCCGACCCGTCCGTCCGGCAGGAGCGACCAACCGAAGGAGCACCCCTGTGAGCGCTGTGGCCGCCCAGTCGGTCGTGATCGTCGGAGGCGGCCAGGCGGGGTTCCAGACCGCCGCGTCGCTGCGGGAGGGCGGCTTCGCCGGGGACGTCACGCTCGTCGCCGGCGAGGGTGTGCTGCCCTACCAGCGGCCGCCGCTGTCCAAGTCCTACCTCACCGGCGGCGCGGACGGCTTCGACGAGGTCGTGCTGCGCCCGGCCGCGTTCTACGCCAAGCGGGACATCGAGGTGGCCGCGGGCGACCCGGCCACCGCCGTCGACCGCGCCGCGCACACCGTGCGGCTGGCCTCCGGCCGCACGCTGCGCTACGACCGGCTGGTGCTGGCACTCGGCGCCCGGCCGCGCGTCCTGGCGCTGCCCGGCGCCGGCCTGCCCGGGGTGCTGACCCTGCGCGGCTTCGCCGAGGCCGCCGAGGTGCGCCGCCGGCTGGCCGCGAGCCGCCGGGTCGTGGTGGTCGGCGGCGGCTTCATCGGCCTGGAGGTCGCCGCCGCGGGCCGCGCGCTGGGCCGGGAGGTCACCGTCGTCGAGACGCAGTCGCGCTGCATGGCCCGCGCGCTGTCCCCGGTGAGCGCCGACCACCTGGCCGCCGAGCACGAACGGCAGGGCGTGCGGCTGCTGTTGGGCGCCCAGGTCGCCGGACTGGCGGCGGACGCCGCGGGCGGCGCGGTGGCGGCCGTCCGGCTCGGCGACGGCCGCGAACTGCCCGCCGACCTCGTCGTCATCGGCGCCGGGGTGCTGCCGGAGACCTCGCTGGCCGCGGCGGCCGGACTCGCCGTCGGGGACGGCGTGCCGGTGGACGCGCTGCTGCGCACCGCGGACCCGGCGATCAGCGCGATCGGCGACTGCGCGTCCTTCCCCGGCCCGCACGGCCGCCCGATCCGGCTGGAGTCGGTGCAGAACGCGGTCGACCAGGCCCGGCACGCCGCCGCCGACATCCTGGGCCGCCCGCAGCCCTACACGGCCGTCCCGTGGTTCTGGACCCAGCAGTACGGGCTCAAGGTGCAGATCGCCGGGGTCACCGCCGGACACGACCGCACGGTGGTCGTCGGCGAGGACGCCACCGGGTTCTCGGTCTTCTGCTTCACCGGGGACCGGCTGGCCGGCGTCGAGTCGGTCAACCGGCCCACCGACCACATCAGGGCCCGCCGGCTGCTCGCCGCCGACCCCGGCCTCACCCCGGCCGACGTCCTGCGGCCCGGCTTCGACCTCGGCGAACTGCTGCGCCAGCCCGCCTGAGCCCGCCCGCGTCCCGCTCCCGGGCGCGCGCGAGGGCCGCGGGCGACCACCCCTTCCGGGGGTCGCCCGCGGCCCAGGGCGTGTCTTGCGGATCTTGGCGGGCTCGCGACGCCCGGCACGCACATCCGCGGCGTTGCCGAAACACCCCGATAACAACCACTATCGGGGCGCTCCGGCGCCTTGCGGCTGCACGCACCGGACGCCGCTCCCTGATCCACCCTGATCCACAAGACACGCCCTAGCCGTGTCCCCGCGGTCAGGCGGGGCCGAGCAGCGCCGTGGCGTGGTTCTTCGCGGCCGAGGTCTCGTACCGCAGGGCGACGTGCCCGGCCGCCGCGGTGACGTCCCGCCAGAACCGCTGCAGCGGACGGCTCTCGGCCAGCCCGGAGGTGCCGGCCGCCCGCATCAGCTCGTTGACGGACTCGGCCAGCAGTTCGGCCGCGCAGGTCGCGTTGCGCTCGCTGCGGGCCAGCGACGGGGGCGAGAACGGGCCCGAGTCGGCCAGTTCCGCGTTGTCCTCCACCAGCCGGCGCGCGGCCTCGATCCGGCCCGCCGCCCGCACCAGGGCGATCTCCTGCGAGGCGGTCCGCTTGCGTCCGGTCAGCCCCTCGACGTACGCGGTCAGCGCGCCGCTCGCGGCACCGACCACCGGCGCGACGAAGGTCAGCCCGGCGACGGCCGGGAACGGCACGCCGCGGCCGCGGAAGAGGTCCACCCGGTTGAACGACAGGTGGGCGGGGACGGCCGCGTCCCGCACCACGACGGTGTGGCTGCCGGTCGCCCGCATGCCGACGCTGTCCCAGCTCTCCCGGATCCGGTACGCGCCGCGGGGCAGCGCGAAGAACCGGAAGTCCACCCCGCCCTCGGCGCCCGGCACGGTCCCGCACAGCAGCACCCAGTCCGAGGACTCGACACCGCTGACGTACGGCCACTGCCCGTTGAGCAGCCAGCCGCCGTCCTCGGCCGGCGCGGCCTTGCCGGCCGGGATGAGGCCGGCCGCCACCAGGGTGTCCGGGCTGCGCGACCACAGCTCGCGCTGCCCCTCGCCGGGCAGGAAGCCGGCGATCCGCGAGGCGTACGCCCACAGCGACGCGCCCCACGCGGTGGCCGGGCACGCCTCGCCGACACCGGCGACCGCCCGGGTCAACTCGGCGAAGCCGCCGTCCCCTTCGCCGCCCCACCCGGTCGGCACGAAGTACCGGGCGAACCCGGCCTCGCGGACCGCCGCGACCACCTCGGGCGCCAGCGCGCGGTCCCGGTCCGCGGCGGCCGCGTGCTCCCCGGCGAGGATCCGGAGCTTGCCCGCGCCGTCCGCCAGCGTGCTGCCGCCCATCAGATCGCCTTTCCGAACCGGTCCAGCGTCTCGCCCGGCGACGCCCCGTCCAGGGCCCGGTGGATCATCGGCGCGTCGGCGCCGTGCTTGTGCAGCTTGACGTGCGCGAGCGAGACCCGGGTCTGCTCCGCGTCGATCGCCTCGAAGGCGACCTCGATCTCGCTGGCCCGCTCGTCGTCCGGGATGGAGCGCCAGCGGCCGTCGATCCGCCAGGTCATCGAGAGCCGGTTCGGCGGCTCCCAGGTCAGCACCTTGCCCCAGGCGATCTCGGTGCCCTCCACGTCCCACTCGTAGTAGCGGCCGCCGACGTACGGCTCGAAGGCCAGGCCGGCGCGCTCCTTCTCCAACAGGACGTGGGACGGCGGCCACCAGTCGCTGGGAGACTCGGTGAAGACCTTGAAACAGTGCTCGGGTGTGGCCCGCACGACGATGGATTTCCTGACGTCCGGGACATCCGGTGTCTGTTCGGACATGAGCTCTCCTCGGGGTCCTCGTGGGTGTGACGGCGGTGCCGCACGACGCGCTCACGCTCCCGCCCGGTACTCGACGGGTTGTCGAGTACCGGTCGAGAAAGCCGCCCCGAGGCGGAATCCAGAACTGCGCAAGCGGGAGTTGCGACGGTGGTCAGGCCCAAATGCCTCGACCAGGGAGCGCACGATGACGTCGGCACGCCGAATCGCGTTCATCACCGGAGCCACCAGCGGAATCGGCCTCGCCGTGACCGAGTCGCTGGCCCGGCAGGGCCTCGCCGTCTTCGGCGTGGCCCGCAACGCCGAGAATGTGACCGCCCTGGTCAAACGGCTCCGCGAGGAGGGCCTGGAGGTCGCGGGCACCACCTGCGACGTCTCGTCCACCGACGAGGTGCGCGAGGCGGTGGCCGCCGCGGTCCGCGAGTACGGCCGCATCGACGTGCTGGTCAACAACGCGGGCCGCAACGGCGGCGGCCAGACCGCCACCATGGACGACGCGACCTGGTTCGACGTGATCGACACCAACCTCAACAGCGTCTTCCGGGTCACCCGCGAGGTGCTCGCCAACGGCGGCATGCTCGACAACGGCTGGGGACGGGTCATCAGCATCGCCTCCACCGGCGGCAAGCAGGGCGTGGTGCTGGCCGCCCCGTACTCCGCCTCCAAGCACGGCGTCGTCGGCTTCACCAAGGCCGTCGGCCTGGAACTCGCCAAGACCGGCGTCACCGTCAACGCGGTCTGCCCCGGCTTCGTCGAGACGCCGATGGCGCAGCGCGTGCGCCAGGGACACGCCGAGTACTACGGCACCACCGAGGACGACGTGCAGAAGAAGTTCGAGGCGCGCATCCCGATCGGCCGCTACGTGACGCCCGAGGAGGTCGCCGGCATGGTCGGCTACCTGGTCTCCGACGCCGCCGCCTCGGTCACCGCCCAGGCGATCAACGTCTGCGGCGGGCTGGGCAACTACTGATCCGGCCCCGCGCCGTCACCGCCATCCCGAACCGTACGGAGACCGCATGACCTCGCCCTCGACCACCGCACCGCCCGCGCTCCGCGAGATCGCCGACGGGGTGCACGCCTACGTCCAACCGCCCGGCGGCTGGTGCCTGAACAACGCCGGGGTGATCACCTCCGGCGGCCGGTGCCTGCTCGTCGACACCGTGGCCACCGAGCGGCGGGCCCGCCGGCTGCGCGCCGAGGTCGAGCGGATCGCGCCGGGCGGTCCGGAGGCGGTGGTCAACACCCACTTCCACGGCGACCACGTCTTCGGCAACTCGCAGTTCGCCGGCGCGACGATCATCGCCCACGAGGGCACCCGCTCCGACATGGCCGAGGCCGGGCTCGGACTGTGCCAGTTGTGGCCGGGGGTGGAGTGGGGCGACGTCCCGCTGACCCTGCCCGACCTGACCTTCTCCGACGCGCTCACCCTGCACGTCGGCGAGCTTCGGGTGGAGTTGCTGCACCTCGGCCCGGCGCACACCGCCAACGACACGGTGGTGTGGGTGCCGCAGCGCCGGGTGCTGTTCACCGGCGACGTGGCCTGGTCCGGGGTGACGCCGTACGTCCTGATGGGTTCCATCGAGGGCTCGCTCGCCGCCCTGAAGCGGATGCGCGACCTCGGCCCGGCCGTGGTGGTCGCCGGTCACGGGCAGGTGGGCGGGCCCGAGGTGCTGGAGCGGACCGAGGCGTACCTGCTGGCGCTGCGCGAGGTGGCGCGCGACGGCCTGCGCTCCGGCCACTCCGCGCTGGAGGCCGCCCGCAAGGCCGATCTCGGCGAGCTGGGACGGCAGTTGGACCCCGAGCGGCTGGTCGGCAACCTGCACCGCGCCTACGCCGAACTGCAGGGGCTCGCCCCCGGCGCCCGGATCGACGTGGGCGCCTCGTTCATGGAGATGGTGGAGTTCAACGGCGGCCTGCCGCAGTGCCACGCCTGACGACGCCCCGCTGCCGCGCCGGCCTCCCGCCGGCGCGGCTTCGTCATGCCCGCACGGCCCCGGCATGACGGCGCGGCGGGAACCGGCCCTCGGTCCCCGCCGCGTCCGCCGGTCGTGCCGGGCTCATCGCTCCGCGGGCACGTCGCGGTGGATGACCCGCTCCCGGGTGATCAACTCGCCGTCCCGGCGCACCAGTTCGTCCTCGACGGTGAACGTCGGCTCGAAGACCACGTTGCCCTCGCGGTCGGTCCTGGTCACCAGCGAGTAGTACGACACCCGCAGCGTCTCGCCGGTCTCGTCGGGCTCGATCAGCAACTGGTCGAACCAGTGCCGGACCGCGATGTCCTTGTAGCGCGGGAGCGCGAGGCGCATCCCGGCGATCATCGCCTCCCGGCCCTCGGCGCGCTGGCCGTTGGAGTGCACCGTCACTCCGTCCTCGGTGAAGGTCCCCGCGAATCCCTCGATGTCCAAGGCGTCCACGAGCCTCATCTGCCGTGCGTAGAACGTCCGCACCTCCGCGTACAGATCTCCGGTGACCTGGCGGTTGCCTGCCTGGACCGCGTGAGACACAGCGGCTCCTCTCGATGACGGTCTGCCCCCCGGCCGAGGGCACGGTTCCCGCCGAGCCTGCCCCCGGCCGCTGCAGCCGCGCTGGAGCGCCGATCGCCGCCCGCTCGACGCCGCGGACCGCCGGCCGGCCGGGCGGCGGCTCCACCGTTTCCCGACCGGTCCACCGGACGGCTCCAGAGCCGTTCGAGCGGCCGGGGCCACGATGGCACCCATGACGGAACCAGGCACCCCGCACTCCGCTCCGTCTCAGCCCCGCCCGACCCCGTCGGTCCGACCGGCCCACCGCGTCTGCCACGCGCTGCGCCGGTCCCAGGTGTGCGCGCCTGCCCCGACCGGATCGCCGGCGGCCTCCAGCCGCACCGCGCCGGGACGGACCGGGCCGTCCCGCGCCCACCCGCCGGAGCACCCCGACCGAACGTCCTCCCGGACATCCCCCCTGGAGCTCAACGCATGACCAGTGAAGTCCTCGCAGAACAGCCCGTCGGGCGCTCGGGTCCGGCGCAACGCACCGGTCTGATCCTGGCGGCGTGCTGTCTCAGCCAGCTCATGGTGATCCTCGACAGCTCGATCATGAACGTCGCCCTGCCGGTGGTCGAGCGCGACCTGCACTTCGACGCCAACAGCCTGCAGTGGGTGCTCAACGCGTTCACCATCCCGTTCGCCGGCTTCCTGCTGCTCGCCGGCCGGCTGGCCGACCTCTACGGCCGGCGCCGGCTGTTCCTGACCGGCATCGTGCTGTTCACCCTCACCAGCCTGATCGGCGGCCTGTCGGCCAACGGACCGATGCTGGTGGCCGCCCGGGCCGGCCAGGGCGTGGCGGCGGCGGTCATCGCGCCGGCCAGCCTCACCCTGCTGAGCATCACCTTCAAGACGCCGGCCGAGCGGGCCAGGGCCTTCGGCCTGTGGGGCGCGGCGGCCGGCAGCGGCGGCGCGATCGGCGTGCTGGCCGGCGGGGTGATCGTGGAGTGGCTGCCCTGGCGCTGGGTGCTGCTGGTCAACGTGCCGCTGGGCGTGCTGCTGTTCGCGATGGCCTGGGCCTCGGTGGGGGAGTCGCGCGACGAGCGGGCCCGGCGCAAGCTGGACATCCCCGGCGCGCTGTCGGTCACGCTGGGCATCGCCTCGCTGGTCTACGGCATCGCCGAGGGGCAGAACTACGGCTGGACGCAGGGGCGGATCATCGCCGCGCTGGCGGTCGGCGCGGTCCTGGTGGCGTTCTTCCTCTACGACCAGGCGCGGCTGGCCCCGGTGCCGCTGATGACGCTCGGCATCTTCCGCAAGCGCTCGGTCTCGACGGCCAACATCGTGATGTTCCTCGGCGGCGCGGTGATGCTCGGCACCTTCTACTTCCTGACGCTGCTGCTGCAGGTGGTGCTCCGCTACAGCCCGCTGCACACCGGTCTGGCCTACCTGCCGCTGTCGCTGGCCACCTTCGTCGGCGCGTTCACCTGCTCGGCGGTGGTCGCCAAGACCGGCGCCCGGCCGGTGCTGCTGCTCGGCATGGCGCTGGACGCGATCGCGCTGCTGTGGCTGTCGCGGGCCGACGAGCACGCCACGTTCGCCGGCGGACTGCTCGGCCCGACGGTGCTGTTCGGCATCGGGATCGGGCTGGTGAGCACCGGCACCGCGAACGCCGCGACGGCCGAGGTGCCCTGGACCCAGCAGGGCATGGCCTCCGGGCTGCTCAACACCAACAAGTCGGTGGGTTCGGCGGCCGGCCTGGCCGCGCTGGTCGCCATCTCCAACTCCCGTACCGCGCACCTGATCAGCGGCGACCCGGCGGCCGCGCACGACGGGCACGCGCTGGCCGGCGGCTTCCAACTCGGCTTCCTGGTCGCCTGCGGCTTCTCCGTGGTCGGCCTGATCGCCGCGCTGTTCACCCCCCGGCTCTCCGAGATGAAGCGGGGCTGACCGCAGAACGAGGCTGGCGCGGCGTCGAATTGACGTCGCGTCAGCTCACGTGCGGCGGCTCGCGGAGCGGCCGGCTCACAGGAAGTCGGCGAACCGGATCACGCCCGCCGCGTCCGGGGCGGCGCCGAAGCCGAGCAGCCGTTCGCCCTCCTGCGCCAACTCGGCGCGCTCGCCCGCGCGGACCGGTGCGAACAGCTGCACGGTCAGGACCGGTGCGGCGCGCTCCCGGTCGATCCGCCAGGCGCCGCGCACGAATCCGCCGACCAGGACCGTCCCGGGTATCACCGCGTTCTTCGTCCTGATCGCCAGCCGGTGCTCGTCGCTGATGATCCGGGTGCGGTCGGCGTGCGAGAGGATCGCGTTGTCGTACGGGGCCAGGAAGCGCACCGGGGCCGGGGTGCCGGGGTCGGGGCGCGGGGCGTCCGGCAGGTCCAGCAGTTCGCGGCCCGACTCGTCGCGGAAGACCGCCAGTCGGTCCTTCAGCCCCCGGGTCACCTCGCCCAGCCGGCTCAGCCCGGACCACGCCTGGACGTCGCGCACCGTGGCCGGACCGAACGCGGCGAGGTAGCGCATCACCAGCCGCCCCGGATCCGGCCGCTCCTCCAGCGGGACGCCGAGCCAGTCCCGCGCGGTCGCGTAGGCGGTCTGCCCGGTGCGGCCCCAGACGCCGCGCGGCGGGGTCTGGACGACCGGCAGCAGGCAGCGCACCACGTTGACCAGGGTCTGCGCGCTCTGCTCCGGCCACCGCTCGGTCAGCAGCTCGCCGAGTTCGGCGGTGGTGCGGGGCCGCTCCGCGAGTAGTTCGCGCGCCGCGGCGGTGACCTGGTCGAGATCGAGGCCGCCGATGCGCCTGCCGAACGTGGAGCGCAGGCCGCGCTCCAGCAGCGGCTGGGTCCACGGGCGCAGCGACCGGCAGTCGCGGGCGCTGACCAGGTGGACGGTGCCGCGCATCACGACGATGCGCACCACCTGCCGTCCGGTCAGCAGCCGGGACAGTTCCTCGGGGCGGAAGTCCGCCAGCCGGCTCCACAGGCCGTAGTAGGGCGGGTTGGGCGCCTGCGCCTGCAGCCCCACCAGGTGCTCCACCGCGTCCAGCGCGGGGACGTCCCGGCGGCTCAGCAGCATCTGCCGTTCCAGGAAGGCCCGGTTGAGCGCTTCGCGGCCGAGGACGGTCATGCGGACTCCTTGGGATGCGGCGCGGCCCACGAGCCTATCCGCCGCCCGTGCGGCCCGTGCCGAGGCCGTGTCCGGCGGTCCCCTCCGACGCCGGACACGGCTCCCGCCCCCGGGCGTCCGGCGGGTGGCCGGCCGGCGCCCGGTGGTCCTCAGCGGGCGGAGACCCGGCCGACCAGGCTCCTGGTCAGGCCCACGCCCGCGCCGCCGGTGTCGCTCTGCGCGTTGTCGAGCGTGGTGACGACCAGGTCGCCGACCCGCACCGCGACCAGCGTGGTGCCGCCGCTCCAGGCCGGCGAGGTGACGACGCCCTCCAGCGCCTCGTCGCCCAGCCCGGGCAGGCTCTTGACCGTCAGACGGGTGGCGTAGGAGGTGCCGCCCTGCTGGGAGGTGAAGTGCGCGCAGCCGGCGAAGACCTTGCGCAGGCCGGCCATCGCCGCGTGCGCGCCGCCGCCGGGGAAGCCGTCGATCTCCTGGGCGAAGGTGTCGTAGGTGCCGTGGGTGTAGTCGTTCTGCGCGAACGAGACGCCGTTCACGGCCGCGGTGTTGATCCAGCTGGTGGAGCTGAGCGCGTCGCACGCCTTGGCGGCCGGTATCGGGGAGGAGGCGCCCGCGACGTCGTGGTCGCCGGTGTTGCGGGTGCCGCCGGCGTCGATCCGGAAGCCGGCGGGCAGCGCGCTGCCGGGCAGCAGCAGGGAGTTGAGCTCGCGTCCGCTGGGCACCGCGGCCGCCCTGCCGCCGGCGCGGGCGCCGGCCGAGGCGGACGGCCCGGTGGAGGAGCCGCTCGACGTCGTGCCGGTCGGCGAGCAGCCGGCGAGTCCGAGGACGGCCGCGGTGGCGACGGTGGCCAGGACGGTGCGGCGGGAGAGCTGAGACATGCGGAGAGGTACCCCTTGTGAACGGTGACTGGTGTGGTCGGCGATAATCAGATCATGCTTTGTGAACTGCGTCAACACGACTATTCGTGAACGCCGGTGTATGATGTGGATCCGCGTCGTCCCCGGCGTTTCCACGGTTCGCCGCCGCCCGCCGGGGGAGCCCGCCCGCCGCCTCCGCCGTCGCAGAAGGGTCCGCCCAGTGCCGGACAACAGGACAGAAGTGACCGCCGCCGGGATCGCACGGCTCGCCGGGGTCGGGCGGGCCGCGGTGAGCAACTGGCGCCGCCGCCATCCGGACTTCCCCAAGCCGGTCGGCGGCACCGACACCAGTCCGGCCTTCGACCTGGCGGACGTCGAGCGCTGGCTGCGCGACCAGGGCAAGCTCGGCCGGATCCCGCTGCGCGAGCGGGTCTGGCAGCAGGTCGAGCGGGAACCGGACGGCACGTCCGCCGCCCTGCGCCTGGTGGGCGCCGCCCTGCTGCTCCTGCGCGCCCGGCCGGACGCCGGCGAGGAGATGGCCGGTGCGGGGGAGGGCCTGTCCGCCGCGCTGGAGGCGGTGTTGGTCGACCGGCTGGGCACAGGCCACCCGGTCGCGCTGCCGCCCGCCGCCCGGCTCGCCGGCCACCGCGACCTGCTGGCCGGCGTCGCCGAACTCGGCCGCGAACTCGGCCCAGGGCCGGCGTTCGAGTTCCTGCTCGGCCGCCATCTGGACGCCGGACCGCGGCAGTACGTGGTCACCCCCGCCCGGCTCGCCGAACTGATGGCCGAACTCGCCGGCCCGGCGGACGCGGTGCTCGACCCGGCGTGCGGCTACGGCGGGCTGCTGCGCGCGGCGCCGGCCGAGGCCGCCGTCCACGGCCAGGACGGCGATCCCGACCTCGCCGCGCTGACCGCGCTGCGCGCCGCCCTGCACACCGACGGGCCGGTACGCGTCCGGGTCGGCGACAGCCTGCGCGCCGACGCCTTCCCCGCGTCGCGGGCGGATGCCGTGCTGTGCCACCCGCCGTTCAACGAACGCAACTGGGGCCACGAGGAGTTGGCCTACGACGCCCGCTGGGAGTACGGGCTGCCGCCGCGCGCCGAGTCCGAACTCGCCTGGGTGCAGCACGCCCTCGCGCACGCCCGGGAGGACGGCTGCGTCGTCCTGCTGATGCCGCCGGCCGCCGCCTCCCGCCGCTCCGGCCGCCGCATCCGGGCCGATCTGCTGCGCCGCGGAGCGCTGCGCGCGGTGGTCGCCCTGCCGGCCGGCGCGGCCCCGCCGTACGGGATCCCGCTGCACCTGTGGGTGCTGCGCCGGCCGGGCTCGGACAGCCGCGCGCCGCAGCGGCTCCTGCTGGTGGACACCGGCGACCTGTCCGACGGCCGGGCCAAGGCGCCCTGGCAGCGCCTGCGTTCGGCGGTGCTGGACGCCTGGCACGCCTTCGAGCGGCACGGTGCCGTCCCCGAGCGGCCCGGGGTGAGCCGCACCGTGCAGGTGATCGACCTGCTCGACGACGACGTGGACCTGACCCCGGCGCGGCACCTGCCGCCCCGGGTGGTCGGCGGCGGCGAGAGCGGGCTCACCGAGATCCGCGACCGGCTCACCGGCGCCCTGCGCCGCACCGCGGAACTCGCGCCGTCCGCGGCGGTCCGCGGGGCGCCCGCGCACTGGCCGCTCACCAGCGTCGGCGAACTCGCCCGCGCCGGCGCCCTGGTGATGCGTACCGGCGGCGCGGGCGCGGTCTGCGGCGGCGCCGCCCCGGCCGTGCTGACCGAGCACGACATCGTCGCGGGCGGCGCCCCCTCCGGCACCCTCCCCGAAGGCCCCGACGAGGAACCGGTGCTCGTCGCGGCCGGCGACGTGGTGCTCCCGGTGATGGGGCGCGGCACGGTGACCCGCGTCGTCGACGAGGCGTCGGCGGGCAGCGCGCTGGGCCGCAACGTCTACCTGCTGCGCCCCGACCCGGACACCCTGGACCCGTGGTTCCTCGCCGGCTTCCTGCGCGGCACCGCCAACAACCAGCAGGCCAGCAGCTACACCTCCACCGCCACCCGGCTCGACGTGCGCCGCCTGCAGGTGCCCCGGCTGCCGCTGGCCGACCAGCGCCGCTACGGCGAACGCTTCCGCGCCCTCGCCGCCTTCGAGGAGGCCCAGCAACTCGCCTTCACCCTGGGCGAACTGCTCGTCCAGGGCCTCTACGACGGACTGACCGACGGCAGCGTCAGCCCGCGGTGACGGCGGCGCCCCGCTCCGGCGTCCCGGTCGATACGCTCGGCTGCGTCACCACCCGGCTGTGCGCCGCCCTCGCGCACCCCCTCACCAGGAGCTGCGTCATGAACAGCCCCGCCCCGCCCCCGCCCGCACCGCGCGGCACGCGCACCGGCACCGCGGCGGCAACGATGCTGCGCGTGGTGTTCACCGCGATCCCGCTGCTGAGCCTGGGCATCCTGGCGTGGGTGCCGATGCTGCGGCTCGCGGTCGTCAGCCGGCGCGGGCGCGACTGGGCCGCCTTCACCGCGGTGGCCGCCGCGTCCACCGGCGCCTTCGTGCTGGCCGGCTACTCCGCCGACGAGAACGACTGGCAGACCAACGCCGGCACCGCGCTGCTGCTCACCCTCGCGGCCTGCACCGCCGGGTACTTCCTCGTCACCGACCTGCGGTGGCACGACGCGCGCCGCGTCCCCCCGCCCCACCCGGCGCCCGTCCCGCCGCCCTACCCGCCGCGGCCGCCGGCCGGCCGGATCGAGACGGTCCGGGCCGAACTCGACGAGCTCAGCGCCTACCTGCGCGAACAGCGGGCACCGTGAACGGACGGCTCATCGCGGGGCGCTACGAGCTGACCGCCGTCATCGGGCAGGGCGGCATGGGCCAGGTCTGGACGGCCCACGACCGGCGCCTGGACCGCGCGGTCGCGGTCAAGCTGCTGCGCTCCGACCGGCCGGCCGGTCCCGGCGACCCCGACGAGCTGCGGCGCCGGTTCGCCCGCGAGTCCCGGGTCACCGCGCGGGTCGACCACCCCGGCCTGGTCACGGTGCACGACACCGGCACCGACGGCGACGACCTCTACCTCGTCATGCAGTACGTCCGCGGCGCCGACCTCGCCGACCACCTCGCCGAGCACGCGCCCTACCCCTGGACCTGGGCGGTCGCGGTGGCGGCCCAACTGTGCCCGGTGCTGGCCGCGGTGCACGCGATACCCGTCGTGCACCGCGACCTCAAGCCGCGCAATGTGATGATCCGCCCGGACGGCACCGCCGTGGTGCTCGACCTCGGGATAGCCGCCGTGCTGGACTCCGACACCACACGGCTCACGCTCACCGGCACGCCCATCGGCAGTCCGGCGTACATGGCACCGGAACAGGCGATGGGCGCCGCGGTCGGCCCGCGCTCCGACCTGTACGCGCTCGGCGTCATCCTGCACGAACTGCTGGGCGGGAGCGTGCCGTTCGACGGCACCTCGGCGCTCGGCGTGCTGCACCGGCACCTGTACGAGCCGCCGGTGCCGCTGCGCCGGATCAGACCGGAGGTCCCCGAGCCGCTGGAGTCGCTGGTGCTGCGGCTGCTCGCGAAGGACCCGCAGCACCGCCCGGCGGACGCCCGCGAGGTCCACCGCGCCCTCGCCCCGCTGCTGCCCGCCGCCGCCCAGCCGGCCGCCCCCGCCGGGCCAATGGACCCCACCCGGCCGTTCCGCCACCCCTTCGCCCCCTGGCCCGACCACCCGCGCCCGCCCGCCGCCGCGCCGCCGGTCCCGCCCTCCGACGCCCGGCCGCAGGACGTCGGCGAAGCGGTCGAGCGGGCCCGCCGGCTGCTCGACGAGGGCCGCGTCACCCAGGCGGTCGGCGTGCTCGGCGACGCGCTGCCGGTCGCGGTCGCGGTGCACGGCGAGCACTCCCGCGTGGTGCGGATGCTGCGCAAGCAGTACGCCGCGACGCTGCTGGAGAGCGGCCAGTTCACCGTGGCGCTGCCCGAACTGCGCCTGCTGGCCGGCGACCGGTCCGCCGAGGCCGGCCCGGCCGATCCGCAGGCGCTGCGCTTCCGGTACGAGGCGGCCCAGTGCCTGGAACACCTCGGCGAGACCGCCGAGGCGCTCGCCGAGTACCGCGCGCTGCTGCCCTGGCTGGACCAGCAGGCCGCCGCCGAACCGGAGTTGGCGATCGAGGTGCGCCACCGGATGGGCCAGCTCCTGCTGACCACCGGCGACCGCGCCGCCGCCCGCACCCTGCTGCTGCGCGTGCTGCTGGAGGCCGAAGCGGCCTACGGCCCCCACCACCCGCTCGCCGCCGAGACCCGCCGCACCCTCGACTGGCTGGGCCAGGTGCACTCCTGATCCGCCGCCGGCCGCCCGGCGCGACAACCCGGTTGCCGCCCGCCCGCCGCGGGTGCGACGATCCGCGCATGACACACGGAATCGAGTGCCCCTTCCGCCGGTGACCGCGGCCGAGCAGCGCGGCGCGCTGCCCCCCGGTACCCGGCTGTCCCTGTACGAGCACGCCCTGCGGCTCTCGCGGCAGGTGCCCGACGGCCCGCTGCCCGACGGCGGACGTCCTCTCCCCGACGCGTCCGGCCCTCCGCCCGGACCGCCCCTCGACTGGCGGGAGCGGTCCGCCCGCACCACGGAGGCGGTCGCCGCGTTCCTGGCGGATCCCGACGCCTCGGCCGACGCGCTCGGCGACCGGCTGCGCGCCATCGAGTGCACGCAGAGCATGGTCGCCACCGCCCTGCGGTCCGCGCCCGCGCCGGACGCGGACCGGGCCCGGTCGATCGGCCTGACGCTGCTGCGCGACTCCACCGAACGCCGGGCGGTATGGCTCGCGTTGCACCTGCTGACCACCGCCGGGCGGCCCGCCGACGCGGCGCCGATCCGCACGGTCGGCCTGCTGTCGTGCTGCAACCCGGTCGCGGTGCGGGCCCTCGCGGCGATCGCCGGCACCGCGGACCTGGTCTGGCTGGCCGACCGCACCGATCCGCGCCGGCGCGTCGCGGTGGTCGAGGCGCTGTGCCGGCGGGCCGATCCGCCGGCCAGGCGGTGGCTGCTGCGCTGCCCGCTCGACCGGCTGCACACCCCGCCCTCCCAGGCGGTGGAGATCGCCCGGGCCGTCGGCCTCGACGCGCTGCTGGCCGCTCCCGAGGCCGCGGAACCGGTCGTCGCCCAGGCCCTGCGGCTGTTGACGATCGTCAACCAGGGCAACGACTACCGCGCCTGGATCGCCGGGCTGCCCGCGGCCCGGCGGATCTACCACGACCTGGCCCGGCTCGCCCGACGGCTCACCCCGAGCCTCGACGCCTACGCCGAACTCCTCGGCCAGCTCGACACGTTGACCGGCGGGGCCGCCCGGCTGCTCGACTGGGAGCCCGGCGAGCGGGAGTCGGTCGTGCGCCGGCTGGAGTCCCTGCTGGACCGGCCGCGTTGGGCCGCCCGGCCGGCCGGGGCGCTCACCGACCCGGACCCGGCGGTACGCCACCGCGCCCGGTGGAGCGAGGCGGCCCGCCGCCGGATCGCCGGGAGCGCGCGGCCGGGCGCTTCGCCCCGGCTGTCCGTCGAGGCGGTCGTCCTCGATCCGGCCGGTCCCGGCGGCGTGGAGACCCGGATCACCGTCGACGGCCACCCCGTGGTGGCCGCCGCCTTCGACCGCGGTCCGGCGGCCGATCCGGAACACCTGCTCGAACGCGGCCTGTTGCGCGCCTCGGCGCGGCCCCGCCGGGTGCGGCTGGCCGAAGCCTGGTGCGCCGAGGAGTGCTGCGGCGCGCTCCACGTCACCATCGTGCGCGAGGGGGAGACCGTGCGCTGGTACGACTGGCACCGGCCCGCGGTCCGCCCCGGGGCACCGCCCCGCCCGGACCTCGCCGAACTGCGCTTCGACGCCGGGTACTACGACGAGCGGATCGCCCGGGCGGAGCGCGACCACCGCTGGGAGTGGCCCGCGCGCACCGTCTCCCGGCTGCTGCGCCGGGCACTGCGGGACGACCCCGGCCCGCTGGCCCGCTGGAACTGCGACGTGGGCTGGATCGGCACCCACCACCTGCGGCCCGAGCAGGTCGAAATCGGCTTCACTTACCCACGCAGCTCCGCCGCGGACGCCGACGCGCCCTTCGCGCAGTTCGTCTGGAGCATCCCGGACGACGGCACCGAGCCGGAGCGGCAGGCCGAGGCCGCGCTGCGCCGGCTGGCCGGCACCGACCCGACCACCTTCGCCACCCTCGTCGGCGGCGTCAGCAGTGCGTGGACGGGCCCTTCTGACCGGTGAGGTTGTCGTTGGACATCCAGCCCGCGGTCTCGGTGCCGGCGATGCGCACGTAGGTCCACGTCTTGCCGTAGGCGTTGACGACGTAGCACTGGTACCACAGTTTCGTGCCGGAGGAGGCCAGCGCCACCGAGGGGCAGCTCTCGTAGGGGCCGGACTCGATGTGGTAGCTGCCGGTCATGTAGCCGTAGGTGCCCGGGGCCGGGTCGTCGTGGCTCCAGCCGCCGCAACTCGTGGACACGGTGGTGGGCTTGGCGGTCGGGTGCGGTGTCGGCTTGCCGGCCGTGCCGCCGCCCGGCCTCTTCGTGGGGGCCGCTCGTCGGGAGTCGGCGGGCGCGGCGGTCGGCGGGTGCGCGGTGTGCGCCGCCGTCCTGCGGGCGCTGGCCGAGGCCGAGGGGCGCGCGCTCGGCGAGGCGCTGCCCGGCGGGATGCCGAACGAGGGCATCGCCACGGATCCCCGCACGTCGCTCGCGCCGCCGTGCTGCCCCATCAGCGCGTAGGCGACGCCGCCGCCGACGAGCACCACGGCCGCCGCCGCGGCGCCGATCGCCAGGTTGCGGCGGCGCGCACGGGCCGCCGCGGCGCTGCGGCCGCCGGTGCCGCCGCCGGCCGGCGGGGCGTCGGGCAGCGGAAGGGTGCGCGGCTGGCCGGGCGGCGTGTACCCGGCGCGGGCCGACGGTGGCGCCGGCTGCTGGTACGGCACCGATCCGGCGGCCCGCGGTCCGGACGGCGCGACCGGCGGGACGGCGGCCGGCGCGAGCGGGGGAGCGGGCTGCGGTGCCGGGGGCTTCGCGTTGAGGTTCACCGTCTTGTCGCCGGCCACCCGGTCCAGCATCTCGCGGGCCCGTTCGGCACTCGGCCGCCGCTCGGGCTCCTTCGCCATCAGCGCCCGCAGCACCGGCGCGAGCGGCCCGGCCCGGCGCGGTTCCGGCAGCGGTTCGGTGACGATCGCGGTGAGCGTGGAGAGCACCGAGGTGCGGCGGAACGGCGAGGCGCCCTCCACCGCCGCGTACAGCGTCATGCCGAGCGACCAGATGTCGGAGGCCGGACCCGGCTCCCTGCCCTGCGCGCGCTCCGGCGGCAGGTAGTCGAGGGAGCCGATGAGCTCGCCGCCGCGGGTCAGCTTGGCGAGCGCCTCGTCGCCGGTGGCCTCCATGCTGGCGATGCCGAAGTCGGTGAGCACCACCCGGCCGCCGCGCTCCAGCAGCACGTTGCCCGGCTTGACGTCCCGGTGCAGCACGCCGGCCCGGTGCGCGGCGTCCAGCGAGTCCGTCAACTTGGCGCCGATCGCGGCGGCTTCACGCGGGTCGATCGTGCCGCGTTCGGCCAGCACGTCGTCGAGCGAGGGGCCGTCGACCAGTTCCATCACGATGACCGGCAGCCCCTGCTCGTCGATCACGTCGAAGACGGTGACCACGCCGCTGTGCCGGATCCGGGCCGCCGCCTGCGCCTCGCGCTGCATCCGGGTGCGCAGCCCCGCGAGTTCGGGCGCCGAGGCGTCGGTGTACGCCCGCAGGATCTTGACCGCGACCTCGCGGTGCAGCAGTTCGTCCACCGCCCGGCCGACCACGCCCATGCCGCCGCGGCCCAGTGTCGCGGTCACCCGATAGCGTCCGCCCAGTACCTTGCCGACCAGCTCCCCACTGGTCGTCTCCCCCGCCGTCACCCGCACGCTCCGTTCGCTCGTCGTCCGCCGCCCCACCGGCCGGCGAAACCCAGCGTAGGCGCAGCGGCGCGGAGTTCGGGCCCGCGGTCGGCGGGTGCGTGCCCCCGGCTCCCGCCGGACGGAGCCGGGCAATTCGACGCGGACGGGTCAACGCGGCCCGCCGCGCCCGCGGGGCCGATGGCAGGGCGCTGCGAGGTGTGTCGTATCCGTGAGAAGTCGGCGTGCGGCCGGCGAAACCGGCCGCCGGGTCGATGCGATCTTGTGATTTCGACCGCTGGGTCAGGCGCTGCCGGCCAGCCACTGGGACCAGGTCAGGTTCCAGTCGCCGAAGCCGTTGTCCGCGGCCACGGTGCGCGGTTCGTGCAGCACCCGCACGGTGTCGCCCGGCTTGACGAGGCCGTAGAACCACGCGGCGTCGGCCGCGGTCAGGTGGACGCAGCCGTGCGAGGTGTTGGCGACCCCGATCGCGGTGTCCCACGACGCGTCGTGCACGTAGGTGCCGGAGTCGGTCAGGTGGACGTCCCAGTGGACCGGCAGGTCGTAGTAGTTCGGGCTCTTCGGGTCGCAGCTGATGCCGACGCTGCACGAGGTCATGGTGACGACCGGCTGCTTGTCCAGCACCACCATGGTCCCGCCCCAGGTGGAGTACCCGGTCCTGCCGGTGTCGGCGGGCAGCGTGCGCAGCAGCCTGCCGTCCTGGTAGACGGCCATGCTGTGGGTGTCCGGGTCGACCACCGCGCGCACGTCCGACCCGATGGTGAACGTGTGGGCGTAGTCGGCGGATCCGTACCGCCCCGATCCGTCGGAGACCCCGTCGAAGTCGGCGTGCACGGTGACCACCGTGCCCGGCGACCAGTAGGCCCGCGGGCGCCAGTCGACCCGCTGGTCGCCGAACCAGTGCCAGGCGCCGGCCACCGCCGGGTCCGAGGTGACGGTGAGGGCGCGCTGTATCTCGGCCCGGTCGGTGACCGGGTGGGCGAAGGTGACCGAGACGATCTCGCCCGTCCCGACGGTCGCGCCGCCGGCCGGGGTGATGCCGGTGACCGCCAGGTGCCGGGCGGGGGTGAGCGTGGTGAAGGCGACGCGCCGGTCCACGCTCCGCCCGGCCGGGTCCCGGACCGCCACGTCCGCGCGGTAGTGCCCGGCCACGTCCAGCGGGACGGCCGGGGTCCAGGCGTCGGCGGCGGCGTTCAGCGTGCCGGGTACCGTCCGGCCGGCGGCGTCGGTCACCGTGACGCCGGTCAGCCGCCCGCCGGACACCGCCACGTCCAGCGGCCGGTCCGGCGCGACCGCCGAGGTGGCCCCGCCGTCCAGCCGCACCGTGACGCCCGCCGTCCCCGCCGCGCCGGCGGCCGAGGCCGGCGCGACCGCCCGCGCCCCGACCAGGTACCCGCTCAGCGACAGCACCGCCGCGCCCAGCGCCACCCGCCGCCACACCCGGCCCCGCTCTCCCCGCATGCCGCGCGCTGACCCCATCAAGACCGCTCTCCTCGCTGTGCCGACGTACCCGCTCACGTCAGCGAGCGGGACACGCACAGAGTTCCGGATACGTCCGATTATCGGAAGCCTTTCCCGGCTTTTTGCCTACGGCCTACTGCTCTATGTCCTGATCCGAAGTGTTATGTACGCATTGTTCGAGGGCGGGATCCGGACAACACCGCGCTCCCCGCCCGGCGCGGCGGGTTCGGGTGGTTCTCCTAGGCTTTGCGCCATGACGAACCACACCAGTCGCGAGGTCCGCCTCGCGGCCCGTCCCCGGGGTCCGCTGACCGACGAGCTGTTCGAGATCGCCGAGGTGCCGGTCCCGGTGCCGGAGCCGGGCCAGGTCCTGGTGCGCACCACGGTGATGAGCGTCGCCGCGGTGATGCGCACCCTGATGGACGAGGTCAGCGACGTGCCGATGCGGCCGTACGCGCTCGGCGAGGCGCTGCGCGGCCCGGCCATAGGGGAGGTGGTGGCCGCCCCCGGCACCGGCTTCGCCCCCGGCGACGTGGTGCAACACGGCCTGGGCTGGCGGGAGTACGCGCTGCTGGACGCGTCCGAGGCGCGGCCGGTCGACACCGCCGGCCTGCCCGATCCGGCGGCCTGCCTCTCGCAGGGCGCCACCGCGTGGATGGGCGTGGTGCGCGGGGCCGAGGTGCGCCGAGGGGACACCGTCTTCGTCAGCGGGGCGGCGGGCGGGGTCGGCTCGCTGGCCGGGCAGATCGCCCGGCTGCGCGGCGCCGAACGGCTCATCGGCAGCACCGGGTCGCGGCGCAAGGCGGACTTCCTGCTCGGGGAGCTGGGCTACGACGCCGTGGTGATCCGCGGGGCCGGCCCGATCGAGGAGCAGTTGCGGGCCGCCGCGCCCGACGGCATCGACGCGTTCGTCGACAACGTCGGGGGAGAGCAGTTGCAGGCCGCCATCGCGGTCGCCAACCGGCTGGCCCGGCTCGCCCTGGTCGGCGCGCTCGCCAGCCAGCTCTCGGACCGGCCGGGCGGGGCGGTCGAGATCGACGCCCTGTCGCTGCTCTCGCGCGGCATCACGCTGCGCGGGGTCGCGCTCCACGACCACCTCGACGTGATCCCGGAGTGGAACCGGCGGTTCGCCGCCGGGCTGCGCGACGGCACGCTGACCTTCCCCAACTCCCGGCTGCACGGCATCGAACAGGCCCCGCGGGCGCTGCGCGAACTGGTCGAGGGCCGGCACCTGGGCGCGGTGCTCGTGGAGTTGTGACCCCCGGCCCGCGCCCGGCGCCGCTCAGCCCCGCGGCGCGCGGTGCCCGTGCAGCGGACCGCCGCCCAGCGGCATGGTGTGCCACCGCGCGGTGAAGGAGCGGTCCGCGAGCGAGCAGGTCAGGGTCAGCCGGTGCGGCGTCTCCAGGAAGATCACGTCGACCGCGAGCGTGTCCTGGTCCGTCCAACCGCCGCTGACCGCGGTGGGCACCGCCGGGTCGGACGGTGCGCCCACCGTCCACCCCGGAGCGCCGAACGGCAGGTCGAGCCGGGCGTCCGGCTCGACGAGGCCGAGCGTCCAGCCGCCGTCCCGGTCCGCCGTGACCTCGACGGCCCGCAGCGTCGGCTGCTGCGGGCACTCGCCGCCGGCCGGCCCGAACTCGGCGCCGGACCAGGCGTCCCGGTCGTCCGGCGGCGCCGGCTTCCCGGCGAGCGGCGGCAGTTCGAGACCGGCCAGCCGCTCGCGCAGCGCCGCGTCCGCCGCGCTCTCCCCGGCCGCCGGGCCGGCCGGCGCGTCGCCGAACGCCGGCAGCAGGTGCTCCCAGGCGAGCTTCAGCACGTCCTGCATCTGCTCGGTCGCCGCGGTCATGGCGATCACCACGTCGTGTTCCGGCAGCACCAGGCAGTACTGCCCGTAGGCGCCGTCGCCCCGGTAGCCGTGCCGGGAGCGCCAGAACTGGAAGCCGTACCCCTGCTGCCAGTCCGACTCCGCGCCCTCCGGCGTGCCGTCGGCGTTCGAGACGTGCGAGCGGGTCGCCTCGGCGATCCAGGACTCGGGCAGCAGCCGCCGGCCCTGGAAGACGCCGCCGCCGAGGTGGAGCAGGCCGAGCCGGGCGATCGCGTCGGTGGTGGTGAACAGCCCGCTGAAGCCCAGGTCACGCCCCTCCTGCCGCTGCTGCCACAACGCCTCGCCTATGCCGAGCGGTTCGTACAGCCGCGGCCGCAGGTACTCGGTCAGCGACGCGCCGGTCACCCGCTGGACGATCGCGGCCAGCGCGTAGGTGGCGGGCTGGTTGTAGGCGAAGACGGTGCCCGGCGCGCGCTCCGGCGGGGTCAGCAGGAAGCCGCGGACCGGCTCGGCCGGGTCGCGGCCGAACGCCCGCTCGTAGGTCTCGTCGAGGTGGCCGCTGGCCATCGACGCGACGTGCCGCACCAGCATGGCCCGGCTGTTCGGGTCGGTGATGTCGGCCTCGAACTCCGGGAAGTAGGAGATCACCGGGTCGTCCAGCCGCATCAGCCCCTCGGCGACCGCGAAGCCCGCCGCCGCGGAGGTGAAGCTCTTGCTGAGCGAGTAGAGCAGGTGCGGGCGCTCCGGGGTGTACGGCGCCCACCATCCGGAGGCGACGAGGTGGCCGTGGCGCAGGATCATCAGGCTGTGCGGCTCGATGTCCGGCGCGGACTCCAGGGCGTCGAGGAAGGCGTGGACGCCGCGCGCGTCGACGCCCTGCGCGGCGGGAGTGGCGGTGGGCAGCGGGCGATGGCTCATCGGGCGCTCCTGGCGGGGGTGCCGGCCGGTTCGGACGGCGTCGGAAGTTCGATGGGGACAAGCAGCGGGCGGCTGCGGGCCAATGCCCTGGACACCGGGTCCTGACGCGCCCCGGTGCGTCCGGGGCCCGGCCGCATCGTCACCTCGTCCGGCGGCACCGGGCGGCCGCACCGCGGGCAGCCGCCGGCCGGGTCGAGGCGGGTGCCGCAGGCCGTGTGGGAGAACAGGACCCGCGGCCGGTGGTCCGAGGCGTGCCGCTCGCCCCACTGGGCCAGTCCGTACAGCGGCTGCCACAACTGCCGCCCGGCGTCGGTGAGTACGTAGCCGTAGCGCGGCGGCGCCTGCTGGTACGGCTCCTTGTACAGCACGCCCGCGGCCACCAGGGCGCGCAGCCTGGCGGTCAGCACCGCGCGCGGGATGTCGAGGTGGGTGAGGAAGTCGTTGAACCGGCTCACCCCGTAGAAGGCGTCCCGCACGATGAGCAGGCTCCAGCGCTCGCCGACCACTTCGAGGGCGCGAGCGAGCGAGCAGTCCTGCTGCGCGTAGTCCGTTCCCAGTGCCATGTCCCCACCCTAGCAATGGGTTCAATGAACAGATCTGGGATGACCCGCTCCGCCCCTTCTACCCCGTGGCGTCCTCGCGGTGCCGGGCGCGGTGCCGGGAGACGCGTTCGCGGTTGCCGCAGGCGGCGCTGGAGCACCACTGCCGGCGCCGGCCGCGCGAGCCGTCGAGGTAGACCAGGTCGCACTCCTCGCCGCCGCACTCGCGCAACTGCGCGCGTTCCGGACCGGTCAGCAGCCGCACGGCGTCGTCCGCCACGGCCGCCGCCAACTCCTCGGCGCCGGCCGGCCGGGCGAACCGGCGGCGCGGCACGCCCGCGGCGTCCCGGACCACGCGGACCGCCGGGACGCCGGCCGCGGCGATCCGGTTGAGCGCGGCGAGGTCGGCCGGCCGCGCCCGGCCGCCCGGGGCCAGTTCGGCGTGCACCACGCGGTGCAGCAGCGCGCGCAGCCGGTGGAACGCCGCCAGCCACTCGGCGTCCGGCGCGACGTGCGTGCCCTCGGGCAGCACGCCGGCCCCGCACAGCCAGGCGCCGAGCCGCTCCGGGGTGTCCAGCCGTTCGACCGGGGCGGGCCCGAGCGCGCCGCCCACGGTGGCCAGCAGGTCCAGCGACACCCGACCGGTGTCGAAGCGCAGCTCGTAGCTCGCGGTCATCGCGGCCTCCTCCTCGGGGAAGGCCCATCCTGCTGGACGCGCCCCGGCCGCCGCCGTCCGCCCCGGCCGGGCGCGAGGGGGACGGCCGCCGCGGTCGCCGCGGCGGTGACCGCCCACACGGCGGTCCACGACGAGAAGGAGAGCACCAGCGGCACCATCACCGGCGCCAGGAAGCCGGCGGTGAAGACCGTGGTGTTCTCCAGCCCGAGCGCGGTGCCGGCCCGCCGGGCGCCGGCCAGTTCGGCGATCTCGGTGTAGGCCACGCCGTGCCAGGCGTTGGCCAGGATGCCGCCGGCGACCAGCGCGGCGAGCACCGCAGGCACCGGGGCGTGGGCGTGGGCCGCCAGGGCGGCGCAGGCCAGCGCGACCGTGCCCAGCCCGCCGACCGTCCGCACGTAGCCCCGCCGGTTGCCGTGCCGGTCGGTCCACCGGCCGCTCCACACCCGGGCCGCCGCGCCGCCGGTCTGGATGACCACGATCGCGGTGGTGGCGGCGACCGCCGGGGCGTGTTCGGCGTCCTTGAGGAAGATCGCCAGGAAGGCCAGGACGGCGAACTGCGGGATCGTCAACAGGCCGCTGGCCAGCGCCAGTCGCCACACCGCGGCGTCGCGCAGCGGCGAGCGCGCCGGGTCCTGGCCGGCCGGCGGAGCGGCGGCCGGGGCGGGCGGTTCGTGCAGCCAGCGCCAGGCGGCGGCCGCGGTCAGCAGGCACAGCAGCGCGAGCACCAGGTAGACCGCCCGGAACGAGACGGCGACCGCGAGCCAGGGCAGCAGGGCGGTGCCGACCGCGCCGCCGACCGGCACCGCGGTCTGGCGCAGGCTCATGGCGAACCCCCGCCGCCCGCGCGGGAACCAGGCCATCACCGCGCGCCCCGAGGCCCCGTTGACCGAGCCGCCGAGCACGCCGACCGACAGCAGCGCCGCGGCGAGCAGCCAGAACGCCGGGACGACGCGGCCGTGCGGCACGAGGAACACCGACATCGCGGCCAGCAGCGCGCCGGTGGACAGCAGCCCGGTGAGCAGGACCCGGCGCTCGCCGAACCGGTCGGTCCCGATGCCCCACGCCACCTCCGAGACGGCGATGCCGAGGGAGACCGCGCCCAGCGCCACGCCCAGCGGCCCGTCGCCGAGGTGGTAGGCACCGCGCATCGCGGTCCCCGTCGTCGGCAGCCCCTGGAAGGCGGCGGCGAACGACGCCTGCGCGGCGATGCCGACGCCGAGGATCACCCAGCGGTGGTTCGGGCCGGATCCGCGGCGCGGTGGCGGGGCGGCCGGTCCGCCGGTCGCGGTGGTCGGCAGCACGGGAGACGTCACGGTGGACTCCCTCTTGTCGATGGCTCGAATGAGTAATGCTTTTAAAGCATTACAAGCGGGCGAGCGGGCCGGCCGGTGCGAGGGGGTAATGCCTTGGAATCGTTACATGGTGTTCACGTTCGGTCGGATGGTTCGATGGCAATCGAACGGTTTTATCCGGATGCTAGGGTGGGCCGGTGGCACCGCATACCCCGTCCCCGGCCCGGCGTGACAACGTGACGTGGCTGGCCCAACCCGAGCTCGACGAGATCGACATCGGTCTCGTGCTGCGCGCGCTGGGCGACCCGGTGCGGCTGGAGATCGTCCGCGAACTGCACGCCGCGGGCGAGGGGTCGTGCAACTCCCTCACGGTGCCGGTGGCCAAGTCCACCATCAGCCACCACCTGCGCACCCTTCGCGAGGCCGGCGTCATCCGCACCCGGCTGGACGGCACGGCCCGGATCAGCGCGCTGCGCCACGACGACCTCGCCCGCCGGTTCCCCGGCTTCCTCGACGCGGTCCTGAACGCGACCCCGCCCGCCACCACGTGGTGACGGGCGGGCCGGGGCGTCCGCGCCGGCCGGCTCAGGCGTGGTCGTCGGCGGGCGCCGGCCGCACCGACCGCTCCGCGCGCGGCCCCCGTTGACGCGGCGGTAGCCGCCGGGCCCGGCCGCGGGAGAGCATGAACGGCGCCGCGAGCACCACGAAGGCGGCGGCGAGGACGGTGAGCCGGCCGGCGCCCGCGCCGCGCAGCGCGACCGCCCCGACCGCGCCGGACAGCGAGACCGCGAGGTAGAGCGCGGCGGCGTTGAGCGAGACGACCAACGACTCGGCGCCCGGCGCCAGTTCCATCAGCCGCTGCTGCTGCGGGCCGGTCACCGACCACGAGGCCCACCCCGACACCGCGGTCAGCGCCACCGCCGCCGTGATCGACGACCGGCCGGCCGGCATGGCCAGGAACGCGGCCACCAGCACCGCCATGGCGACCGCGATCACCCGCCGCGGGCCGCCGCGGTCGGCGAGCAGGCCGGCGGTCAGGCTGCCGGCCGTGCCCGTCACCCCGAAGGCGAACAGCAGCAGCGCCAGCCGGCCGGCGCCGCCGCCGATCGCCGGCCCGAAGACCGCGGTGACGTAGGTGTAGGGGAGGTAGATGCCGGTGAAGACCAGCACGGTGCCGGCCAGCGCCCGCACCACCCGCCGGTCGGCCAGCGGGGCGAGGCGCCGCCGCAGCGCCACGGCCGGCACGCCCCGCACGGTGGGCAGCCGCAGCGCCACGGCGGGCGCGGCGGCGACGGCCAGCCCGGCGACGCACCACATCGTGGCCCGCCAGCCCAGCGCGTGGCCGATCGCGGTGCCCAGCGGAGCGCCGCACACCAGCGAGGCCGTCAGCCCGGCCGTCACCAGGGCGATCGCCCGGCCGCGCCCGGCCGGACCGGCCAGCGCCGCCGCGATGGCGCTCGCGTTGGGCGTGAACATCGCGGCGCCGGCCGCGGCCAGCAGCCGGGCGGCCAGCACCCAGCCGTAGCCGGGCGCGAGAGCGGTGGCCGCGTTGCCCGCCGCGAACACCGACAGGGCGGTGACCAGCACGGCGCGCCGGCTCCAGTGGGCGGTCAGCGCCGCGAGGACCGGCGAGAGCAGCGCGTAGCCCAGGGAGAAGACCGAGACGACCTGGCCCGCCGACGCCACGCCCACGTGCAACGACCGCGCCAGGAGCGGCAGCAGGCCCGCCATGACGAAGGCGTCGGTGCCGACCACGAACGTGCCGAAGGCCAGCAGGACGACATGGCGGCGCCAGGACCCGGACGCCACGGACGACGCGGACGGCGTGGGGCTGTGCACCACCGCGCCCCCCTTCCTCGGTGAAGTCGCCCGCAGGGGGCCTATGTTCAATGTCTATCACAACATTCGATGTCCATCGAACTAAAGGGCCGGAAGAAGGACCGACGGGTCACCCGCCGGTCCCTCCCGTCGCTCCGTCAGCCGGTCAGCCGGTCTGCCGCACCCGCCGCACGGTGCGCGCGTAGATCGGGCGGCCCAGCAGCGACCAGACCACGCGGGCCGGGGCGGGCAGCCCGCCGAGCATCAGCGCCCGCTCGTCGGCGTCCGCCTCCTCCAGCACCATGCCGAGGAAGATCAGCAGCTTCGGCTTCGGCGTGCTCTCCACGAAGTGGTCGCCCATCGCCTTCCACTCGTCGGCGGTCAGGTACCGGGAGGCGAGCGGCAGCAACTCGGCCTCCTCCGCGTCGAGATGCTCGATCAGCACCGCGCGGTGGTCGACCAGCGTGGCGACCAGCGCGTCGCGGTTCTTCTCGTCGGCGGCCACCACCCAGGCGTTCACCAGCTCCTCGACGGCGGACAGCGTGGTGGAGACCCGCTCGTGCTGGGCCTCCATCCGCAGCACGACCTCGCTCTCCAGGTCGATCCGGGCCAGCAGCGGCGGCCACAGCAACTCGTCCTCGCCGACGTGGTGGTTGTGCAGCCCGAGCCGGAGGTTGGCGAAGTGGTCGGCGAGCACCCGCGCCCGCGCGGTGTCGCCCGGCGCGACCGCGGCGATCATCTCGGCCAGCAGCCGGGTCTCCCGGCGGAAGGCGCGGTGGACGATGACCATCTCGTGGGTGTCGAACCCGCCGAACTCGGCAGCGGCGGCGTCGGACCTGGGGGGCGTCGGTGCGGTCATGATGCGTCGCGTTCCTTTCTGAGGTTCCCGGTCCCGGGGGCGCCGGGCAGGTTCCCAGCCTGCCCCGAACTGCTTGGAGGCCGCATGGAGTTGGCATGGAGCAGCGGGTTCCGCGAGAGCCCGGACGGCCGCGCGGTGATCGCGTAGTCTGCCGTGGACATGGTGCATCTGCGTGTGCTCGGGTCCTTGGAAGCCGAGGTGGACGGGGCGGCGGTCCCGCTCGGCGGCCCGCGCCAGCGTGCGGTACTCGCGATCCTGGTCACCGCGCGCGGCCGGATCGTCTCCGTCGACCGGATCATCGACGACCTGTGGGGCGGCGATCCGCCCGGACAGGCCGTCACCTCCGTGCAGGCGTACGTCTCGAACCTGCGCCGGCTGCTGGAGCCGGGCCGCCCGCCGCGCACCGCGGCACGGCTGCTCGTCAGCTCGCCGCCCGGCTACGCCCTGCGGCTGCCGCCGGACGCGGTGGACGCCTGGCGCTTCGAGCGGCTGGCGCGCTCCGCCCAGGACCACGCGGCGACCGACCCGGCCACCGCCCGGGCGCTCGCCGGCGAGGCGCTGGCGCTGTGGCGCGGACCGGCGTTCGCCGCGGTCGCCGACGAGGCGTGGGCGGCCGGCGAGATCGCGAGGCTCGACGAGTTGCGGCTGGCCGCCCGTGAGGCGCACATCGCGGCCGGGCTGCGCTGCGGCGACGCACCGGGCGCCGTCACCGGGGCCGAACAGCTCGTCAGGGACGCGCCGTTGCGCGAGGAGGGCTGGCGGCTGCACGCCCTCGCGCTGTGGGCCGGCCGGCGGCAGGCCGACGCCCTCGCCACGCTGCGCCGGGCCCGCGCCGTGCTCGCCGACGACGTGGGGCTCGATCCCGGGCCCGCGCTCGTCGCGTTGGAGGAGGCGATCCTCGCGCAGCGCATGGACGTGCTGACCGCGGCCACCTCGGTGCCGGGCTCGTCCGCCGGCCGTTCGCCCTCGCGACCCGCACCGGCCGGGCCGGCGCCCGCCGCCGTTCCGCACGACGGCGAGGGCCTGTTCGTCGGCCGGGACGCGGAACTCGGCGCGCTGATGGACACCGCCGCCCAGTGCCCGGCCGGCGGCACCCGGATCGCGCTGGTGGCCGGCGAGGCCGGGCAGGGCAAGTCGGCGCTGCTCGGCCGGCTCGGCGCCCGGCTGGCCCGGGAGGGCTGGCTGGTGGCGACCGGCCGCTGCCCGGAGACCGCCGACGCGCCGCCCGCCTGGGCCTGGACGCAGGCGCTGGCGGCGGTGGCCGCCGACGCGCCGCCGCCGGACGGCGCCGCGCAGTTGCTCGCCCCGCTGCTGGACGACGGGACGGGCGCCGCCCCCGCCGGGCCGCACACCCCGGTCGGCAGCTTCCGGCTGCACCGGGCGGTGTGGTCCTGGCTGGCCGGCGCCGCGCGGCAGCGGCCGGTCGCCATCCTCCTGGACGACCTGCACTGGGCCGACACCGAGAGCCTGGCGCTGCTGCTGTCCGGGGTGGAGGGCGAGCCGCCCTTCCCGCTGCCCGCCGCGCCGCCGCCCCTGCTGCTCGTCGCCGCCTACCGGCCGGACGAGGCCGAGGACCGGCTCACCGAGGCGCTCGCCGCCCTCGCCCGCCGCTCGCCGCTGCGCCTGGCGCTCGGCGGGCTGCCGCGGGAGGCGGTCGCGCGGCTGGTCGAGGAGGTCTCCGAGTCGCCGGTCTCCGGCGAGACGGTGGCCGCGCTCACCGAACGCACCGGCGGCAACCCGTTCTACGTGCGCGAGAGCGCCCGGCTGCTCGGCAGCGAGGGCGAACTCGTCGCGCTGTCCGACGTGCCGGAGGGCGTGCGCGACGTGCTGCGCCGCCGCTTCGCCCGGCTGCCGCAGGTCGCCGTCGCCGTGCTGCGGCTCGCCGCGGTCGCCGGCCACGAGAGCGACGTGGACGTCCTGGTGGACGCCGCCGACGCGCCCGAGGCCGACGTGCTCGACGCGCTGGAGACCGGGCTGATCGCCGGACTGCTCACCGAACCGGCGCCCGGCCGCGTCCGGTTCACCCACACGCTGGTGCGCGAGACGCTCAGCGCCGACCTGACCGGACTGCGGCGCGGCCGGCTGCACGCCCGGATCGCCGCCGCGCTGGAGCGCTGCGGCACCGGCGACGTGTCCGCGCTCGCCTACCACTACAGCCGCGCCGCCACCCCCGCCACCGCCTCCCGGGCGGTCGAACTGTGCGTCGGCGCCGCCGAGGTGGCCGAACGCCGCTACGCGCACGCCGCCGCCGCCGACCTGCTCACCCGCGCCTGGCAGGCGCTCGACCGGGCGGCGGCCGGCCGGCCGGACGCGGACGCCGACCGGGTCCACCTGCTCGGCCGGCTGCTGCGCGCCCAGGTCGCGGCCGCCGACGTGGCCGGCGCGCGCACCACCCGGCAACGGGCCGTCGACCTCGCGCAGTCCGCCGGCCGCGACGACCTGCTGGTCGCCGCCCTCACCGCCTGGACCGAGCCGTCCCCGTGGCAGAGCCGCTCCTACGGCACCAGCGACCGGCCGCTGGTGGCCACCCTCGCCCGTCTGCTGGAACGCGGCGACACCGGCGCGTCGGACCGCTGCCGGCTGCTGGACGCCTACGCCGCCGAACTGGCCGGGGAGGGGGAGCCGGAGCGGGCCAGGGCCGCCGCGCAGGAGGCCGCCGAGTTGGCCGCCTCGCTGGACGACCCGGAGTTGCGCGCCCTCACGCTCGTCACGCTGACCCGCAGCCTGGCCGCGCCGGACCAGGCGGCGCGGCGGGCCGCCGCGGCCGACGAGCTGACCGCGATCGGCGACAGCCAGGACGTGCCGGTGCACCGCTGGTGGGGGCGGTTCAACCGGGCCTTCGCCGCCGCCGACCTCGGCGATCCGCAGACCGCCCGCCGGCTGGTCCGGGAGAGCGGCGAGATCGCGCACGCCTACCGGATGTCCGGCGCGATCGGCGTCAACGCCTACGCCGACGCCGCGCTGGCCCACCTGGCCGGCCGCACCGAGGAGGCCGAGCGGCTGTACGCGGACGCCGGCGACTCCTCGGCCGGGCAGGGCTCGCTGCACGCCGCCGTCTTCCGCTGGCTCGCCACCGCCACGCTCCGCCTCGGCCAGGGCCGGATCGGCGAACTCGCCCCGCTCGCCGAGCCGATGACCGAGGCCGGCCCGTTCCTCGCCGACGTCGCCGCGCTGGCGCTGGCCACCGCGGGCCGGGTGGACGAGGCGCGCGCGATGCGCGGGCGGGCGGTGCCGATCCGTGCGGACTTCCTGCACACCCTGCTGTCCACCTTCCGGGCGCTGGCCGTCGTCGCGCTGGCCGAACGCGACACCGCCGCCGCCCTCTACCCGCTGCTGCTGCCGCTGCGGGACGCGCCGCCGGTGTGCGCAGGATTCTCGCTCGCGCTGCGGCCGATGGCCCACACCCTCGGCGACCTCGCCGTCCTGCTCGACCGCCCGGCGGAGGCGGCGGAGCACTTCGCGCACGCCACCGCCATCGCCGAGCGCTGGGAGGCCGCCGCGATGGCCGCCGCCGCCCGCGCGGCCGCCCGGGCCGCCGCCCCGGCCGCCCGGCCCGCCTGACCGCACCGGCCGCCGGTCACCCGGTGCGGTGCACCCGCCAGCCGCCGTCCGGCCCGCCGTCGTGCACCGCGAAGGCCCGCAGCTCGAAGGTGTGCCGCCCCTCGGACCCCGGCAGCCACAGCTCCCCGGGGCCCGGCAGCATCTCGCTCACCGTCACCGGACCGGTGGAGCGGGCCACGTGCCGGTGGAAGACCTCGGTGAGGTGCCGGCTGGCGAAGTCCAGCAGCATCGGCTTCGGCTCCTCCGGGGTGCGGTAGTACACCTGCTCCGGCATCCCGCACCGTCGGTGCCACTCGCGCGCCGCGCGCATCAGCGCCCAGCCGCCGAGCGCCGCGTCCCACGGCAGCCCCGGCACCTGCCAGCGCTCGCGCTGGTAGACGACGCCGCCCACCGTGACGCGCGGGGTGTGGCCGGGCAGCACCACCGGATGGTCCTCGACCGCCGGCAGCGCGAGCGGCGCCAGCGGGTCGAAGCCGGCGGCGGGCCGCAGTTGGGGATGGAGCAGCAGCGGCCCCTCGTCGTCGAAGAGCGCCACGCCGGCTCCGCTGCGGCGCACCCGAAGCTCCGCCGCCGGCAACGCGCCCGCGGTGCCGGGCAGATGGGGGCGCAGCTCCACCAGCGGATCGCCCAGCCGGTAGGGGAAGATCTTGGTGTTCCGGCCGATCAGCACCTGGCCCACCCGCACCCCGGCCGCGCCGAACACCCGGTTCAGCAGCGCGGCCACCGGGTCGTCGCCGCCGTCGGCCCGGCGGAAGTGGTCGGTGGGGAAGACCGACAGCAGCGCGGGCGCGTGCGCCTCGCCCACCACGATCCGGAACTCGCCTTTTTCCAGGGCCTGTTGACTCTCCGCCGCGATCATCACGTCCACCGAGGAGAAGACCGGGCAGCCGGCGTCGGCCCGCGCTTTCGGGAACTCCTCGCCCAACCGGGCGGCCAGCTCGGCCAGTTCACCGGGCGGCAGCTCGGCCCGCCGCCCGTCGCTGCGCCCGGCGACCAGCTCGCGCAAGCCCGCGTCGAGCCGTTCCAGCGCCGGCACCGCACCGAAGGCGGGCCCGGGGTCCGGCGTCGTCGCCGCGGCGCGCAGGTAGCCCAGCAGCGGGAGGCCGTCGGCCCCGGCGCCGGAGGCGTCCAGCAGCCGTCGGGCCGCGAGCCGCTGGTCGTGCCGGCGCAGCAGCGCGGCCGTCCGCCACAGGTCGAGCACCGGGGCGAGCCCGTCCCCGATCGCGCGGGCCGGTCGGCCGCCCAGGTCGAAGCGGGCCAGATCGCCCCGGGACTCCTCGAAGACCAGCGTCCGGTCCGCGTACATCCGGCCCGCGCCGCGCCGGGCCTGCTCGCCGGCGAGCTCCTCGTAGCGCTCCTCCAGCTTCCGCAGCGCGGCCGCTCCCGCGTCGCGCGGCCGGGTGTCGCACTGGGCCACCAGATCGGCCAACTCGGCGACCACCGCCCGCCATTCGCGCACCGCGCCGTCCGCGTCCGGCAGGCCGGCCAGCCGTTCGGCGAGCGCGTCGAGCGGGAACGCGGTGTCCGGCGCGGCGGGCGGGGCCACCGCCAGCAGCCCGCGCCGCACCAGCTCGGCGAACCGGTCGGCGACCACCTGCCAGGGCTCGCCGAGCAGCCTGCCCAGCTCCCGCACGTTCCGGATCCCGTCGGCCGCGGCCACCAACCGGGCGTCCTCGGGGTTGAGTTCCACCGTCCGGCCGGTGGCGGTGTTGACGGTGGCGCCCGCCTCGTCGGTGCGGTGGCCGGTCGAGCGGCGCGGCCGCAGGTGGGGGCGCATGCGCGGGTCGGCCTGGATCGCGGTGGTCACCGCCTCGGCGAGCCGCGCGGTGGCGAAGACGGTGCGCGAGACGAGCGCGGGATCACGTTCGATCCGCATCGCCTGCGCTGAGCCGGGCACCAGGCGGCCGTAGTTGACCGGCCCGTAGAAGCTGTTGGTCTCGTTCTTCGCGGCCAGCCGCTGCAGGTAGCTGGCGAACCGCAGCTCGATCCGCCGGCTGTCGCGCCCGCCGGCCCCGTCGGCGCCCCGGTCGAACGCCGAGCGCGCGTAGCGCTCCAGCCCCTCGGCGAACGCCGGGCTGAGCAGCAGGGCGGCGTCGCGCACCCGGGGGTCCGAGGCGAGCGCGTGCAGCCGCTCGCGGTGTCCGGCCAGCTCGCCCAGGTGGGTCCGCTCGGCCCGCCTGACGAGCGCGTCGGCCTCGGCGAGCAGCCGGTTCCACTCCCGCAGCGCCTTCGCCGGCCCGGCCGCGGCGCCCGTGCCGGGGTCGGCGACCGGCCTGCGCCGTCCGACCGCGGAGCGCTGCTTGCTCAACCGCCGGGTGGCGGCCGGGTCGCCGCGCAGTATCCGCACCGCCACCGGGAACACCTCGCGCAGCAGCCGCTCGCGGTGCTCCTCGATCCGCTGCCCGGCGTCCAGGAGCGCGTCGAGCGCGGCGGCGGTGCGCGGCAGCCGCAGCTCCTCCAGCACCTCGTAGGGGAAGCCCGTGGTCCTTACCACCAACTGGTCGTGGAGCAGCCAGGTCATGCGTCAACCCACTTCCATCCGATCCACCAGGACGCTGGGCGCGGTGGCGCCCGCCGCGAGGAAGGAGCACGCCGGGTCGTCGCCCACCGCGCCGACGCTGCGCAGCAGTTCGAAGACGCCGAGCGAGATCCGCACCGGTCCGACGGCGTGCGTGCGCCGGCCGCCCCGGATCCGCCAGCCGAGCACCACGGTGGTGAAGGTGCCGCGCCGGCCGCGGATCCGGCCCGGCTGCATCACGCAGACCGCCTCGATCCCGTCGTCCAGCCGCGACCGCAACTCCGCCCGGGAGGCCGTGCCGGGGGCCAGCGCGATCCGCGACGGGCTCTCCACCACCGCCCGGTCCGGCGCCGCCCGGCGGGCCGCCCCCGACGGGGTGATTCCGAGTGCGGCGGCCGAGGCCCGCCCGGTGAGGAAACCGCGCAACGTGCCGTTCTCCAAAAGGATCTGACGCGACGTCGGATTCGCCTCGGCATCCACCGGATCGCACGGGTCGTCGGTCAGCGTGACGTGCGGCGCGGCGATCCGCCGGCCGACCCGGCTCAGCAGCGGCCGCATGCCGGACAGCACGTTGCCCGCGCAGAACAGGAAGCCCAGGCTGCGCGCCAGGTGCGCCGCGACCTCCGGGTGCAGCAGCACCGGCAGCGGTCCGTCCGGCGGTTCGGCGCGCGGCCCGGCCCGGTGCACCGCGCGGAACGCCTCGGCGCGCTCGCGCAGCACCTGCGGGCGCAGCCCCTCGGGCCCGGGGGCGACCAGCCCGTCCACCATGTGGCCGCCGATCCCCTCCAGCCAGTGCCACAGGTGGTGCTCCACCCGTTCGTGCGCCACGGCGGTGCCCGCGGTGTCGCAGACCACCGTCCAACTGCGCGTCCCCACATGCTCGGCGCCCAGCGCGACCGGTCCGTCGGCCGGCGCCAGCAGCCCGCCGAGCAGTTCCCGGTCCGCCGCGGTGTCCGGCGCGGGGCCCGGCGGCAGCGGGTGCACCGCGCGGCCCGGGGCGAGCGGGTCGGAGAGGTCGCCGCCCCGCGAGGCACGGGCCAGCGCCACGGCCAGCCGGGCCGTCTCGCGCGGGTCCGCGGGCGGCGCGCCGAGCAGCAGCGACGCCGCGCCGCCGGCCGCCCGCACCCGCAGTCCGGTGGAGGTGGCGGTGCCGGTCCGCTCGCTGTAGGTGCCGTCCGCGAACGCCTGGGCCGAGCCGACGGTGGAGGCGACCGCCTGCAGGTCGGCGCTGTCGCCGCCCTCCTTGAGCACCGCGTCGAGCAGGTCCTGGCAGCCGGCCAGCAGCTGCTCGGCCTCGCCGGTGCCACCGGTGCCGGTCACGGGCCGCTCACCGCCATCCGCGCCACCCGCAGGGTGGGTTGGCCGACCGAGACCGTCAGCGGGAACTGGCCCAGCTTGTTGCACTGGTAGCCGTAGGGCATGAACCGCAGGTCGGTGCCGATCAGGTCGATGTCGCGCAGCACGCCGGGGCCGGTCCCGCTCAGCGTGGCCTCCCGGACCGGCGCGGTGAGCCGGCCGTTCTCGATCAGCCGGCCCGCGGTGACCCGGACGCTGAACCGTCCCGAACTCATGTCCGTCTCACCGGAGACGATGGACTCCACGTACAGGCCGCGGCGGGTGCCGGCGATGATCTCCTCCGGAGGGGTCCGCCCGGCCGCCACGTAGGTGCAGCTCATCCGGGGCAGCGCGGGGAAGGCGTAGCTCAGCCGGCGGCCGTGGCCGTGCGGGCGCAGCCCGGCCGCGGCGGCGGTGCGCCGGTCGTGCAGGTAGGAGCGGAGCACGCCGTCCTCCAACAGCGCGACGGACCGCGCCGGTTCGCCCTCGTCGTCGAACGCGTACAGGCCCGCGCCGACCGGGGCGTCGGGCGCGTCGACCAGGGTCAGCGGCGCGTCGGCCAGCCGCCGGCCGAGCAGCCCGCCGTACGCGGCGCCCGGCTGTCCGGCCACGTCGGCCTCCAGGCCGTGCCCGCACACCTCGTGCAGCAGCGCGCCCGGTCCGCCGGGGGCCAGCACGACGGGGAGTTCGCCGACCGGCGGGTCCACCGCGTCCAGGTTCCGCGCCGCGGCCTCGGCCGCCTCCCGGGCGGCGGCCCGGATCGCCTCGTGCGGCGGCTCGCCGCCGTCCTGCGCGCCGACCACCCGCAGCGCCCGCGCGGTGCGCGCGTCCCGCCGCGCGGTGGCGTGCAGCCGCAACTCCACGTGCCCGTGCCGGTTCTGCCGCACCGAGCCGTCCTCGCGGGCGACCAGCGTGGTGCGTTCCACCCGCTCGCCCGTGATCTGCGCGGTCACCAGGCCGGGTTGGGTGGCCTCGACCGCCTCGGCGGCGGCGGAGACCAGCCGGGTGAGCAGTTCGACGGTGGCCAGGTGGTCGCCGGGCGGCCGGCCGGCGGCGGTGAGCGGAGCGCGCGCCGTGCCGCCCCCGCCGGCCAGGACGGGCAGCAGGTCCTCGTCCAGCCCCGGCAGGTAGCGGTGGCGCACGCCGTCGGGGGTGATCCGGGTCAGGCCCAGCCCCGCGCGGTGCCGCTGTTCGAGCCGCAGGCCGTCCTGGTCGGCGACCGCGCGGGTCAGCACCTCGGACTCCGCGAACACCTCGGCCCGGCCGTCCGCCCCGCACGCGGCGAGCGCCGCGCGGGCCGCCGCGTCGTGGCTGATCAGCGCGGTCACCGCTCCTCCCGCGCCCGGTCGGCCGGCGGCCACACCCGGGCGGCGCTCAGCCGCAGTTCCGAGCAGTGCGCGCCGGCCGGTCCGTCGAACCACAGGTCCTCGGGGCCCGGCAGCATCTCCGAGAGCGTCAACCGCTCGGCGGAGGAGCTGAGATGGGCCACCAGTTCGGCGAGGAAGAGCCCGCGGGTGTCCAGCAGCACCGGCTTGCGCTCGCCGGGGATCTTCGCGAACACCCAGCGCGGCAGGCCGTGTTCGCGCGCCGCCCGGCGCACTGCGGTGAGCTGGGCGAAGGCGGTGTCCTGCGCGGTGTCGGCCTTGGTGGGCACCGGCACCAGCTCGGCGCGCGCGATGCTCCAGCGCTCGCGCTGCAGGACCGTGCGGCCGACGGTGATCCGCGGCGTGTGTCCGGGACCGGGGCCGCCGAAGACCACCGGCCGCACCCGCGGCGGCGCCAGCACGTTGTGCGCGGGGGACTCCAACTCGCCGTTGTGCAGCAGGAGTTCCGGATGCCCGGGCGCCGACAGCTCCAGCCGTCCGTCGTGGACGACCACGTCCACCTCGCCGACCGGGATGGTGGCGCCGTCGGTGCGGTGGCTGCGCTGGGCGGCCTCCACGGTCGGGCCGGGGAACTCGAACGGCACGATCTTGGCCCGTTTCGAGGTCAGCATGTTCGCCAGCGGCCGGTCGGTGTCGAGCCGGGCCAGCAGCGCGGCGCCCGCGTCCTGCGCGGCCTGCGGATCGGCCAGGAACTGCAGCGCCCAGCCCCACAGCAGCACCGTGTCGTGCGACTCGGCCAGCACCAGCGTGAACTCCCCGGCGCGGACCGCCTCCAGGCTGGGCGCCACGATCATGACGTCCGGCGAGCAGACCAGGGCGCGGCCGGCCAGCGGGGCGGGGTCCACCGCGATCTCGGCCGGATCGAGCACCACCGGGTCGTGCCCGGCGAGCCGGTCCTCCACCGCCCGCTGCCAGCGGCCGGCTCGCGCGGTCGCGGGCTCGTCCGGCCAGGGCTTGGCCAGGTAGCGCGGCAACGGGATCCGGTCGCCCTCGCCGAGCCCGAGAGCCTCGCGCGCGGTCGCGGTCAATTCGTCGTGCCGGTCGACCGCGACGGCCGCCAACAGCTCCAGGACCGGGGCGAGTTCGGCGGTCAGCAGTGCGCGGACGTCCGGGCCGAGCCGCAGCGGGTCGCGGTCGCCCAGGCACTCCTCGGTGATCACCAGCCGGTCCGCGTACAACTGGCCGCCGGCCCGCCGCGCATCGAGCCCGGTCAGCTCGCCGGCTTCCCGCTCCAGCCGCTCCAGCAGCTCGCGCCTGCGGGCGAAGCCGGCGCCGGCGAAGTCCTGTTGCAGCTCCCGCAGCCGGGTCAGCCGGGCCAGCCACGGCGTGCGCGCCGGGCAGCTCTCCGGCAGCGCGCCGACCAGTGCGGTCAGCGCCTCCAGCGCCCGCGGCTCGGTCACCGGCAGGTCGATCGTGTGGACCACCACGTGCCGGGCGGCCAGCCGGTCGAGTTCCGCGACCGCCTCGGCCACCGGCAGGCCGGCCGCGGCGGCCAGTTCGGCGGCGGTGCGCTCGCCGTCGACCAGCGCGAGCAGCGCGGCGGCCGGTCCGGCGAGCGGCACGGTGCGGGTCCTGGCCAGGACGACGTGGGAGCCGTCGGCCGCCGGGCGGGCCAGCGGGCTCAGCCGGGGCCGCAGGTGCGGGCGCACCGCCGGGTCCTCGGCGATCCGGTCGGCCAGCGCCCGCACCACCCAGTAGGCGAGGTAGGCGTGCCGGCCGGCGACGGTGCCGGCCAGCGGCCGCTCCTCACCCGGGCCGGTGAAGTCGCCGTAGTTGATCGGGCCGAAGAACGACGCGGTCTCGTTCTTGGCCGCGACCCGCTGCAGGTAGCCGGTCAACTGCCGCTCCAGCGACCGGGTCCGGCCGTCGCGCGGACCGGGCGGGGTGTCCGGACCGGCCACCAGGTGGCCGCGCAGCCCGCGTTCGTACATCTGCGGGCTGGAGAGCCAGACCGCCTCCTGGAACCGCTCGTCGCGGGCGAGTTCGCGCAACGCGGCCCGGCGGGACGGAAGTTCGGCGTCGAAGCGGGCGCGGGCGGTCAGTCCGGCAGCCGCCAGCCGGTCCAGCGCCCGCTGGTAGCCGTCCAGCAACTCCAGGTCGGATGCGGACAGTTGACCGGCGTAGCTCTCCCGGGCCGGCAGCGGGCGGCGCCGGGAGAGCGACTTCCACAGCTTGTGGCGCAGCCGCCCGTCGGTGACCGCCTCGGGGTCTTTCAGGTGCTTGACGGCCGCTTCCGCGGCGGCGGCCACCGCGTCCTCGGCGTCGAGCACGTCGTCGACCGCCGCCGAGGAGAGCGGGAAGGAGATCCGGTCGAGCAGGGCGAAGGGGAAGCCGGTGCTGCGCAGGACGAACTGCGGGTGCAGCTCCCACGCGGCCTGCCGCCCGGCGCGGTCCGGCTCAGCCATCGGAGCCCGGCCGGCCCGGTGCGAACGCCGCGCACCACTCGTCGTGCCCGCTGTCGAGGTACCCGGCGACGGCCTGCCCGGTCAGCGCACCGGTCAGGATGCCCTGGCCGCCGTGCCCGGCGGCCACCACCACCCGTTCGCTGCCGGGCACCGGGCCGATCAGCGGGCGTCCGGTGCGGGTGGCGGCGCGCAGCCCGCTCCACGTGGTGCGCACCGAGCCGGCCGCCAGCCGGGGCAGCAGCCGGCCGAGGAAGGCGGTGAGCACCAGCAGCCCCTCCGCGGTGACGCTCTCCGCGAAGCCCGCCTCCTCCTCGGTCGCGCCGACCACGACGGTGCCCGACGGGCTCGGGGCCGCGTACAGCGCGCCGGAGACCACGTGCCGGAGCGTCACGTCCGGGGTGTCCAGGCGCAGCATCTGGCCGCGCAACGGGCGCACCGGCAGCGCCGGCAGGCCTGGGATGCTGCCCGACCACGCGCCGGCCGCCAGCACCGCCCGGTCGGCGGTGACCGTGCCCTGCGGGGTGGCCAACGCGACCCCGGTCGCCGACTCCTCGACGCCGAGCACCGGGGCGCCGCGCCGCACCTCGGCGCCGGCCGCGGCGGCGGCCTGCTGCAGCCGGGTCACGTAGGCGTCGGCGTCCAGCACCGCGCCGGCCGGGTCGCGGTAGGCGCCGAACACCTTGCCGGTCGCGATCAGCGGCTCCCGTTCGGCCAGCCGCTCGCCCTCGTGCCACTCGCCGAGCCAGCCCGGATGCCCGGCGGCCGCCTTCTCCAACTCCTCGCGGTGCTGGGCGTTGCGCACCATCCGCAGCACGCCCGCCTCGGTGCGCAGCCGTCCCGGGTCGCCGTCGGTGAGCTCGTCGAGGTCGGCGGACAACTGCTTGCGGCCGCTCTGCGCGAACGACAGCATCAGCGGATCGGCCAGCAGCCGCACCGACGGCACCCCCACTCCGGCCGCCGCCCGCGAGCCGCGGCCGCCCAGCGCGTGCGCGTCGAGCAGGCAGACCCTCGCCCCGAGCGCGGCCAGGCGGCGGGCCACCGAGGCGCCCACCACTCCGGCGCCGATGACGGCGGTGTCGTATCGAGTCGCTTCCACGAGTCTCCCTCTCAGCGCGATCCGGGATGTGTGGTGGTGTGCCACGGCCGGGTGCAGTACGTCATGCGCAGTTCGGTGCTGTAGGTGCCGGCGCCGTCGGCCAGCCACCAGTCGGCCGGGTCGGGCAGCGTCTCGCTCAGTCGCACCGGTCCTTCGCCGGCCGCCGAGCGGACCATGTGCGCGAGGTGTTCGAGGCTCAGCGGCTCCGCGAAGTCCGCGTAGAACGGCTTGCGTTCGCCCGCCACCCGCGCGTACACCCGGCCCGGCAGCCGGTGTTCGGACCGCAGCCGGTCGGCGGCCAGCAGCGCGTCGGCCGGCTGACGGGCGGTCAGCAGCGCGTCGAACGCGGCGGCGGGCAGCTGCCAGCCGCGCCGCCACACGGTCGCGCCGCCCACCCGCACCCGGGGCGCCGGGCCGGCGGACCGCAGCGGCGGCAGCACCACCGGCGGCGGCCCGAACAGCCAGCTGGAGGCGGCACGCGGGTCGCGCGGCCGCAGGAACAGCTCGCCGAGCGCCGGGTGGCGCAGCCGCAGCGACCCGTCGTCCGAGCGGACCACCGCCACCTCGGCGGCGCGCACCCGCTGCCCCTCGGGCTTGGCCGACCGGCCGAGTACCTCGATGTCCCGGCCCGGCAGGTCGCGTTCGAACGCCTTGCCCTGGGTGCGCCGGTGCACCAGGGCTGCGGGCCGGCGGCCGTCCACCTCCAGCAGGGCGACGAGTTCCTTGGCGTGCCGGTCCTGGTCGGGCAGCAGGGCGCCCAGGTGCGTCCACACCTGCGTGCCGTGGTGGATCTCCCCGACGACCAGTTCCGGCGGCCGCTCGCGCAGCGCGTTCTCGTCCGGCGCGGCGAGGAAGACGTCCGGCGAGACGCTCAGGCCCGGCGGCAGCGGCCGCAGCAGCGGCGCGAGATCGCGCTCTGCCAGCCGCGCGGTGCCGTCCGCGCCGGTGCGGTCGCGCACCAGGGTTGCCAGCCGGTCCACGAAGGCGGCCACCCGCCGGGAGCCGGCCAGCTCGTCGACGTCCACCCGGCCGTCCAGCGCGGCGATGAAGCCCAGGAACGGCACCGGCGCCAACGGGCCCACCTGGCCGTCCAGTTCCTCGTAGACCGCGAGCGCCCGCTCGGCGACCTCCTCGGCGACGGTGAGGCTGTAGGAGGCCGACAGCCGCAGCACCAGGTCGAGCCGGTCGCCGATGTCGTCGAGCAGCGCGCCGCCGAGCGCCGCCTCGGTCACGTCGCCGCGGCAGTCCTCGGTGACCACGAGCCGGTCGGCGTACATCGAGCCGGCCGCCCGCCGGGACTCGGCGCCGCTGATCTCGCTGAAGCACTCCTCCGCGGCGCGCAGCGCGGCCGGCCGGTCCTGCCGCCCGGCGCGCGCGACGGCCTCCACGGCGGCGGCGAACCGGTCGAGTTCGGCCAGCCAGCTCTCCACCGCCCCGCCGGCGTCCGGCAGCGCGGCCACCTCCTGGCGCAGCCGGTCCAGCGGGTCGTCGGTCGCGGTGGGGACCGTCAGGCCGCGCCGGATCACGCCGCGCTCCAGCAGCCTGCGGGCGGCGGCGGCCTCCGCGGCGGTGGCCCTGCGGGTGAACTGATCCAGCGTCAGGCCCGTGTCGCAGGCCCGTACCGCGGCCACCGACGCCTCGCTCAGCAGCACGCCGCGGCCGGTCGGACCGGTGAGCCGTCGGCCGTCGGCGGACAGCGCGTACCCGGCCGCCAGCCGCAGCGGCAACCGCGCCTCGATCAGCGGATCGGCCGCCACCCGCCGGCCCAGCGCCTCGGCCGTCCAGTGCGCCGCGCGCAGCCAGCGGGCCTGCAGCGTGCCCGGCTCGCGTTCCAGCCGCAGCGACTCGACCGCGCCGGGCGAGATCTCCACCGCGTCGACCGGTCCGAAGAAGCTCACCGACTCGTTCTTGGCGCAGAACCGCTGCAGGTAGGCGTACAACAGCCCTTCCTCGCTGCGGACCCTGGCGTTGCGTCTGGCCGGGACAGTCTCGCCGGCCCGGTGCAGCACCCGTTCGTAGGCGCCCGGGTTGGACAGCAGCACCGCCTCGCGGAACTCGGCGGAGGCCGCGGTCCGCCACAGTCTCGCGCGCGCCCGGTGCAGGGCGAGGTCGGCGGCCCGGGTGAGCGCCGCGCGGGCGCCGGCCAGCCGCTCGTCGGCGGCCCGGATCCTCGCCGTCCAGTCGGCGGCCCGCGGGCCCAGCGTTTCCAGCGCGGCGAGTGCCGGCGGCGGCGGGCAGTCGCCGCGGACCACGGAACGCCTCGCCCGGTAAAGGGACTTGAAGATCTCCGGCCCGGCGCCGGCCGTTTCCTGTTCGCGCACCGTGCCGGGAAACAGCGACTCGGTGAATTCGCCGCAGAGTGCGGCCAGTTCGGCCTGGGCCCGGCGGCAGCCGCGCAACGCCTCGGCCGCCTCCGCGTCGGTGAGGCGGTCGAGCAGCTCGAAGGGGAAACCGGTACGCCGCAGCAGCGCCAGGGGCGCCGGTCTCCAGCGGGTGGGTCCTGCCGTCATGAGATGGCCTCGCGTCGCTTCACGGAAATCTGTGGTGGCCCATGATTCGGCCCAGACTTTCATCGAGAATGGCACAGGGATAACCGGTGCGCCATCGTTTGCTGGAGGTCCAGCGAAATTCGAGCGGCACCCGGCGTGGACCCGAGCGGGTTTAGGTCTCATGGCGTGTGAAACTACGGGCGCCGGGTCCGTTGCCGGCCCAAGTGCCCTGGCGGCCCGGCCTTTTCGAAAGGTAGGTCGCCTATGTCCGAGGAGGCGGTCGCAGCGGAGAGCGTGGTGGAATCCGCAGAGGACAGTGCGGTCGAGGGTGAGGAAATCGACGAGCTGGACGACATGGAATTCCTTCTCGAAGAGATTGAGAACCGTATCGCTCCGCTTGCCTGACCTCGTGCTCGATCCGAGCAGAATCCGTAAGTGAATTGGTTCGACAATTCGGTGGGACGAAGGGGAGCCGTGGTGGGTTCGGCTGTGAACAGCCTGGCGGGGTCGGCCCTGCCGCAGCACACGCTGGCGGACCGCGTCAGCGGTTCCGGGACACCGGACGGCCCGCCGGCCGTCGAGGTGGACATCGGCACCCGGCTCCCCGTCGCCTTCAACGGGCTGCGGGCCGTGATCACGGCGCTCGACGCGTACGCCCCCGCCGCGCTGGCCGGGGTCGCCGAGGGGCGCCGGCCCGAGTGGGAGTGGCTGTTCCCGGGCACGTTCCCGCAGGCGCCGCTGCTCGCCGACCTCGCGGGCACCCCGTCGGAACGGCGGCTGCACGCCGAGTCGGAACAGGTCTTCCGGGTGCTGGACACCGCGGCCGAGGCGATCACCGCCGCCCTGCTGGAGACCGGCCGCCCGCTGCTGCTGCGCGGCGCCGCACGCAGCGACGTGGTGACCCTGCGCGCCCTGCCGCGCATCGCCGAACGGCTCGCCCTGGCCGCGCCGGCGCCCGGCGTGCGGCTGACGGTCGCCGACGCCGCGCTGCCCGACGCCGCCGTCGATCCCGGCCGCGCCTCCGAGCGGGCCCGCGCGGTGCGCGCCCGGACGCTGGGCGCGCTGCGCGACCGGCTCGGCGCGCGTGTGATGGACGCCGCGAGCCACCCCGCCCCCCACGCCGCCGACCTCCCCGCTGGTTTCGCCGGATCCGCCGCCCCGGCCGTCGAACACCGCCACCTCGACCTGGCGTTGCGCCCCGCCGCCGCGGACCCGCCCGAGCGGACCGCCGCCGCCGCGCTGCTCGCGGTGCGCTCGTGCTTCTTCAGCGCCAACCACGAGGGCGCGATCCTCGCCGCCGAGGCGCTGCCCGTCCTGCTCGACGCGCACCCGGACCTGGACACCGACCGGGTGGCCGCGCACTTCGCCGACCTCGACCCCGGCGACGGCACCCCGGCGATCGGCATCACCGCCGACGTCGCCGAATCCGCCGCCCACCTGCGCGCCCTGGCCTACCGCTGCCTCGGGGTGGTGCGGGCGCTCACCGGCGATCTCGACGGCGCGCGCGAGGAGTTCGCCACCGCGCTCGGCCACGCGCCCGACCCGGTCAGCCAGGCCCGCGTCCTGCTGCTGCGGGCGCTGCTCGCCGTCAAGCGGTCCGGCACCCTGCCCGCCGGCATCGCCGACATCGAACGCGGCCTGGCCGCGCTGGCCGCGGTGGACACCCCGGTCTCGGCGGTCGAGCAGGCGTGGCTGCGCAACGTGCGGGCGCTGGCCCACGTACGGGCCAAGGAGTTCCCGCAGGCGATGGCCCAGGAGAAGCAGGCCGTCGCGCTGATCGCCAAGCTGCACTCGGCCGACGCGACCCACCTCAAGATCAACCTGATCTCCAACATCAGCGTGCTGCAGGAGATGGCCGGCCGGCACGACACGGCCGCCCGGACCTGGGAGCAGTTCGTCCGGATCTCCTCCGGCTGGGGCGACAGCTTCTTCAAGCACCACGCCTACCGCGCCGCCGGGCTGCACTACCGGGCCGGCCGGCACGAGGAGGCGCTGGCCGGGTTCACCGCCGCGCACGACCTGGCCCGCAAGCTCGGCGACCACCTCCACCAGCAGATCATCGGCACCGAGATCGGCGGCCTGCTGCTCGACCTCGGCCGCTCCGACGAGGCCGCCGGCTGGTACGAGAGCGCGGAGGCGGCGGCCACCGTGCTGGCCGACCCGTACGCGATCGCGCTGGCCCGCGCGGGCCGCGCCGCCGCCACCGGCCGGCCGCCGGGCCCCGACGTGGCGGCGACCGCGGCCCGCAGCCTCATGTACGCCGCCGAGGCCGCCGCGCTCACCGCGGCGCTGGGCGAGGGCGGCGACGCCGTGGCCGCCGCTCTCCCCAGACCCAGGACCAAGCTCAACCGCCCCTTCCAACTCGTCAACCTGGAGCAGGGGAAGCGGACATGACCGGCTTCCGGATGCTCGACCCCTTCGTGCTGCGCCGGGCCGGCTTCGGCCTCGGCCTGCTCGACGGCCTCGGCTGCCCGCTCACCGCCGCCGCGCTGCGCGAGGCCGGCTCCTGGGACGAACGCGCCGAACAGGCCCGGCAGGAACTGCTCGGCAAGGCCATCCCGGCCGAGGTGGTCCGCCTCCGCGAGCGCGGCGACCGGACCGCGCTGCGGGCGCTGTCCGGGCTGCGCACCAAGGTGGGCCGGCGCAGCGGCCGGCCCGGCCTGCCCGCCGGGCCCTGGTCGCCCGACCTGGTGTCCGGGTACCGCGCCTGGAGCGCCGCACTGGACGCCGCCGCCGACGCGACCGAACGGGCCCGCCGCATCCTCGACCAGGAGGAGCCGGAGGCCGCCGCCCGCATCCGCGCCCTGACCGGCCGCCACGACGTGCGCGAGGCGGTGTTCCTGCTCTCGCCCGGCTTCCTGGAGGCCCTGGAGCGCCAGGACCGGCAGCCGGCCCGCCGGACGCGGAACGCCGCCGACCGCACGATGGAGCGCCGCGCCTACGCCTTCCTGCAGCGGCTGGCCGCCAAGAACGAGACCACCAGCTTCTTCGGACCGGTCTGCTTCGGGCAGGTGGACCCGGCGGCCGAGAGCGTCAGCACCGGACCGCAGGCGCCCGGCGGGGTGATCGGCCGGGAGGCGTTCTTCGCCTTCTGGGCGGCGGTGGCCTGGGGCCGCGCGGCCGCCGCGGTCCCCGCGGTGCGCCGCCGGCTGCCGCCGCGCCGGCTGCCGGTGGTCGTCGTCGAGGACGGCCGCGCCACACTGCCCGGCCACCCGCCGGTCGAACTGGACGCCGCCGGGGCCGCGTTGCTGACCGCCGCCGACGGCACCCGCACGGCGGCCGCGCTCGCCGCCGCGCTCGGCCTGCCGGAGGCGGAGACCGAGCGCCGGATCACCGCACTGGAGCGGGCCCGGCTGCTGCGCCGGGACCTGGAGCCGAGTTCCACCACGGTGTATCCCCTGCGTGATGTGGTCTCCCGGCTCCCCGAGATCCCGGAGGCCGAGCCGTTCCGGGCCGCCGCCGCGCGAATGGCGGCGCTGCTGGAACGGTTCGCCGCGGAGCGCGGGGTGCCGGAGCGCGCGGCAGGTCCTCGCGCAGGCCGAGGCCCTGTTCACCTCGGTCACCGGCGTGGCCGCCCGGCGCAACCAGGGCCGCACCTACGCCGACCGGTTCGTGCTGTTCGAGGACTGCCGCGCCGACGCCCAGCCGGTGCGCTGGCCGGCCGCGCTGGCCCGCCGGGTGGAGGCCGCCCTCGACCCGGTCTTCGCCCTGGGCCTGACCGCCGGCGCCGTGCAGCGCGACGGACTGCGCCTGGTGGCCGCCGAGGTGCTGGCCGCGCACGGCGGCTCGCTGCCCTTCCTGGACTTCGCCGACGCGCTCGCCGCCCGGCTCACCGAGGGCGCGCTGGAGCCGGTGCTCGACGAGTGGGGTGCCTGGCGCACCGAACTGCTCAACCGCTTCCTCGCGGTCTCCGACGGGCACCGGGCCCACCTCGCCCCCGAGCAGGTGGCCGACCTCGCCGCGCCGCCGCAGGGCGCGTTCTTCGTCAGCCCCGACGTGATGCTCCAGGAGGACCCGGCCGCGCCGCTGGTGCTCGGCGAGATCCACCCGTACGTCTTCGCCTGGGGCCTGCAGGGGCACTTCGCGCCCGACCCGCAGGCGCTCGCCCGGGACATCGCACCGGTGCTGGAGGTGTGGGGCGGGCCGCAGCGGGCCGCCACCGTGCTGCACCGGCGCCAGCACAAGGGGCTGATCAGCCAGGCGTACCCGGGCCGCTTCATCGAGGTGGCCGGCCGCTCCGGTGCCGCGGCGGACCGCCGGATCGCGGTGGGCGACCTGCGGGCGGTGCTGCGCGACGGCGAACCCGAACTGATCGGCCCGGACGGCCCCGTCTCGCTCTACGTCGGCGAGGACGACCACCCGCACCTGCGGGTCTTCGCCCCGGTGCCGGTCGACTTCCCGCGGCTGCGGGCCCGCGGGCACACGCCCCGCCTGGTGCTCGGCGACGTGGTGGTGCAGCGCGAGCGCTGGGACCTGGAGCCGGGCGCGCTGCCGGCGGTCACCGGGGCACGCGACCGCTTCGAGCTGTTCCGGGCGGTGGTCGCGACGCGCGGACGGCTCGGCTGGCCGCGGCACGTCTTCGCGCTCAGCCCGACCGAGACCAAGCCGGTCTACCTCGACCTGGACGTCCCGCAGGCCCACGAACAACTGCGAGCCCTGGCCGCGGCCGGCCCGCTGGCCGTCAGCGAGATGCTGCCGGGGCCGGGGGAGTTGTGGCTGCACCGGTCGGAGGGCCCTTACACCAGCGAGTTCCGCATCGCTCTCGTCGGGCACCTGGGGAGATCATGACAGCACCGCCCAACGCCGTGGCCACCGTCGTCGTCCCGCCGATGGCGGACCCGACGCTCACCGTCCGCTGGCCCGCGCCGGCCCACCGGATCATCGACTGCGGGCGGCGGTTCATCGCCCGGGTGCTCCGCGACGCGCAGTCCTCCGACGACGCGGGCCAGCCGCCGGCGGTGCTGGCCGCCAAGTCCGCGCTCGCCGACCCGCCGGGACCGCTGTCGCGGCTGCGGGCCGGCGCGCTGCTGGTGCCCGCGGTGACCGCCGACGACGCCTCGGCCGTCGAGATCACCCTCGACGACCTGGAGTTGCGGCACGGCTCCACCCAGGACTCGGCCGCGGTGCGGCTCGCCGCCCGCGGCCCGGCCCCCTACGACCCGGAGATCGAGGCCGCGGTCGCCGAGGTCGGCGCCGGCGACGAGGTCTGGCTGGTCCTCGACCGCGACCAGCAACTGCCCGCCGCGCTCGCCCTCGCCGACCGGCTGCCCGGGCCGCTGCGCGTCACCGGACGCTACGCGCGCACCCACTGGCCGGTGCTGTCCCGGCTGCCGGAACTGGCCCGCGCCCGGTTCGAGGAGCCGCCCGGCCCGCTGGGATGGCGGGTGGCCGGCCTGCCGGTCGGTCCGGACACCCGCGGCCCCAACTGGCGCGAGCGCGCGGCCGATCCGGTGCCCAGGGGACCGTGGGCCGGCCGGGTCGGGCTGCGCCCCGCCGCCGAGTCGCCCGGCGAACTGGTCGCCCGGCGCTGCGTGGTCGCGGTGCTCGGCCTGTGCGCGGCCGACCGCGGCACCTACGTCGGCCGGGGCGGCACCGCGCTGCCCGCCCGGAAGGTCAACGCCGCGCTGGGCGGACTGCGCGCCGCCGGCGTCACGGTGCTGGCCGAACTCTGGCTCGGCGCCCCGGGCGTCGGCGCCGACCGGGTGCGCGAGACGGTGGCCGTGCTCACCGCGCCGGACGGCCCGGTGGACCGGCTCGTCGGCCTGCGCCCCTTCGACTGGCCGGTGCACTGGACCGGTCCCACCTGGGGCACCACCCGGGTCGGCTGGCAGCAGGCGGACGGCCCCGACCTGGCGCGCGCCCGGGCCTTCCGGGCTCCCGGGACGCTCGACGCGGACGGCGTCCGGGAACTGGTCGCCGAACTCGGCCCGCCGCTGGCCGCGTCCGGCACGCTGATCCCGGCCCGGGTCGCCGCGGCCTACGTGGCGGCCGAGCCGGCCGAGGCGGACCCGCCGGCCCGCGGCATCGCGCTCGCCCCGGACACCGTGCTGGTCGACGGGCACGCGGTGGACCTGCGGCGCGGCCGGGTCGTGCGGCTCGACCGCCGGGTCACCGACCGGCTGCGCGTCGGCCACCGCCCGGTCCCCGACACCGACGCCCTGCCCGGCGTCACCCCGACCACCCGGGCCGTCGTCCTGGACGCCCTGGTCACCAGCGGCCTGCTGGTCCGGCGATGACCCTGATCGGCCACCACGACAACAAGGCGGGAGATGACGTGCGTTCATCCGGGCAAGGAGCCGCCGCGCCGCCGCTGGAGCGGCCGGCCACCGAGGCGGCGGCGCGCTCCGCGGTGTCCGGCGGCGCGCGGCAGGACGCGCACTGGACGCTCGCGCCGCACTTCGTCCTGCGGCACGCCGGGCTGCCCTTCGACTGGGTCGAGTCGCTGGGCGCTCCGCGGTCGGTGCTGGACGCCTGCGAGGCCGTGCTGGACGTCGAGGACGAACTCGCCGTACTGCTGGGGGAGTCGGCGCCCGAGGCGGTGCGCACTCTCACCCGCGGCGGCCACCCGCCGGTGCCCGCCCGGGCCCGCGCCGCGGTGGCGCGTTGGCGGGCCGCCTTCGACCGGCTGGCCGACGAGCAGGCCGCCCACCTGCCGGCGCTGCGGGAACGGCTGCGCCGGCTGGCGGCCGACCCGCGCTTCCGTGACGCCGTCTTCACCTCCAACCCCGGTATGTACGACGGGATGCTCAACGCCGCCCCGGCGCCCGCACAGGTGCCCGACACCGCCAAGCACCGCCGGGTGGAACGCCAGCTCTACACCTACCTGCAGCGCTTCTGCGCGAAGAACGAGACGGCGAGCGCCTACGGCCCGATGGGGTACGGACAGGTGACCGACACGGCGGCCGGCCTCAGCGTGGAGCGGTCAGGGCCGCCGGTCCGCCGGGCCTTCCTCGCGCACTGGGCGGTCACCGAACTCGCCCGCGCCGTCGCCCGCGACAAGGCGCTCGCCCCGCACATCCCGCTGCGCGCCGGCCTGCTGGCCCGCCGCGACGGCGACACCGTGGCCGTGGAGGGACAGCCGGAGCCGCTGCGGCCCGGAGCCGAGGCCATCGGCCTGTTCGCCGCCCTGCAGGACGGACCCGCCGGCCTGGCCGTGCTCGCCGACCGCTCCGGGCTGACCGCCCGCAAGGTGCTCGCCGCGCTCCGCCCGCTGCTGGCGACCGGCGCGGTGGTCCGCGTGCTGGACGTGCCCGGCGAGAGCGTCGACGCGCTGGCCGGACTGCGCCGCGCGGTCGCCGCCCTGCCGGCCGGCGCGGCCCGCGAGGAGTGGCTCGCCCACCTCGACCGGCTGGCCGCCGAGTGCGAGGCGTTCGCGCGGGCGGCCCGATCCGACGGCCCCGACGGCGCGGACACCGCGGACGTCGAGTTGCGGCGCGCCGCGCTGGCCGCCCTGGAGGGCACCTTCACCGCGCTGACCGGGGTGGCCGCCCGGCGCGGCGCCGGCGCGGTCTACGCGGACCGGCTGGTGCTGTTCGAGGAGGCCGCCTCGCCGTTCCGGCTCACCGTGGGCCGGCGGACCGCCGACGAACTCGCCCGGCTGCTCGGCCCGGCCCTGGAGGTCTCGGCCGCGTTCGGCGACCAGGTGCAGGACGGCCACCGCGCGCGGATGGCCGCCCTCGTCGAGACGGCCGGCGGCTCGCTCGGCTTCCACGACTACGCGGTGCTGGCCCGCCCCGAGCACCAGGAGGGCAGCCGCTTCTCCCCGGTCGTGCCGGTCGTCGTGCCCGCCGGGGACGGCGAGCCGGTCCGGCTCGACGCCGGCGCCCTGGGCACCGCCCGGCCCGGACCGCGCTACGCGCTGCCCGACGTCTGCCTCGCCATGGCCGGCCCGCAGGAGGCCGCCGCCGGCGGTTGGCGGATCGTGCTCGCCCGGGTCCACCACCACCTGCTGCTCAGCGGCTGGCTCGCCACCTTCCACCCCGAGCCCGGGGAGTTCGACCGGGTGGCCGGCGACTGGCTGGCCGGCGACGGCCGCGATCTGGTCGCACTCGCCACCAGCCGCCGCAACAAGGGCTTCTACCGGTTCCCCGGACCGCGGCTGGTCATCAACGCCACCGACCCGGAGGGCCGCGAGGACAACCTGCTCGCCGCCGACTGCACGGTCGGCCTGCGCGACGGCCGCCCGGTGCTGCTCGACGCCGACGGCCGGGCCCGCGAGCTGTACCCCATGCTCAACGACCTCACCACCTACCCGCCGTTCGCCGCCCTGTCGGCGCCCTCGGTGCTGCACGCGCCGGTCCGCGGCGGCTCCCGGCACCTGGGCCGGGTCACCATCGGCGACGTCTGCTACCAGCGGGAGCGCTGGAGGCTCGACGCCGCCGAACTGCCCGCCGGCGGCCGCGGTCCCGGCTCGCTGCTCGCGCTGCGCCGACTGGTCCGGCGGGCCGGGCTGCCGCGCTTCGTCTTCGCCCGCGTCGAGTCCGAGCGCAAGCCGGTACTCGTCGACACCGCCTCGCCGTTCGGGGCGGAACTGCTCGGCCACCTGCTCGGCCAGGACGCCGGCGAGGGCCGCGACGTGCTGGCCGAGGAGATGTACCCCGGTCCCGACGAGCTGTGGCTGCGGGACGAATCCGGCCGCTACACCTGCGAGTTGCGCATGCAGATGACCCGGAGCTCGACGATCCGCGACCGTGTGGAGGGGCAGTGACGATCACCACCGAGACGTCGGCGCAGCCGGGTGCGGGCCGCCGGCCCCAGGACGTCGTCGTCGAGGGCACGGTGCGCTTCGGCGCCGGCCGGCTGCGCTGGGAGCTGATGCCCTGGTCGATGCTGCGCACCCCCGGCTTCCCGGTCGACGCGCTGGCCTCGCTCGCCGACCCCGGACTGCTCGACGCCGACGACCGGTCGGCCGCCCTGCGCGACGAACGCGACGCGGTCCGGGAGGAGTTCCTGCGCGACGAGCCGGCCGGCCTGACCGGCACGCTCCGCCGCGACGTGCGGCGCGCGGTGGCCGCCGGCCTGCCGGTGGGCGCGGCCGAGGCGACCGCCTGGGCCGCGGCGGCCGGCGACCGGCCCGCGTTCCCCGGCCGCTGGAACGCCCTGCTGGGCCGGGTGGCCGCCGCGGAGGCCGAGGCGTCCGGGCGGTGGGCGCAGGCCCAGGAGCGGGCCACCAGGCGGCTGTCGGCGATCTGCGCCGACCCGCGCCTGCAGCACGCCGTCTTCCTGTCCAGCCAGAGCTTCTACCAGCACGGGCTGACCCGGGTCACCGCGCTCGGCACCCGGGAGCCGGACAAGCGCGACCGCAAGGCGCTGGCCACCGCGGCCCGCTACCTGCGCCGGCTGTCGGTGCGCTGCGAGCAGACCTCGTTCTTCGGACCGACCCACTTCGTCCACCTCGACCCGGAGGCCGGACCGGCCCTGTCGCTCGGCGAACCCGGCCCCGAGCGGGTCTTCGCCGAACCCGGCATCTGGCTGCTCGACCTGCTCGCCCGGGCCGGCTACGCGACCGGGCCGGCCGAGGAGCGCCGGCCCCGCCGCCACCCGCTCTTCCGGCTCGGGGACGGCCGGCTGGTCAGCGCGCTCGACGGGCGGTTCAAGCGGGCGAGCGAGCCCGCGCTGCGGCTGTGGCGGGAGCTGGACGGCGAACGCACCCTGCCGCAGGCGTGCGCGGCGGCCGGGCTGCCGGAGTCCGAGGGACCCGCCCTGCTCGCCGCGCTCGGCCCCACCGTCATCCGGCAGATCCCGCTGGCCAGCCACGAGATGGACCCGCTGGCCCGGCTGGTGGCCGCCGAACCCGACCCGGCCGGACCGGCCCACCGCATGGCCGAGGCCACCGCCGCGTTCGCCGCCGCGCCCTGGCCGCAGCGGCGCACCGCCTTCGCCGAGGCGGAGGCGGTCGCCATCGCCATGGGCGCCGAGACGCGCCGCGGCGAGGGCAGCCACTACGCGGACCGCTACGTGCTGCACGAGGAGCGCGCCCATCCGCTCAGCGCCCGCACCGTGCTGGGCGGCGCCGCGGTGCGCGGGCTGCGCTCGGCGCTGGACGCCGTGCTGCCGCTGTCGTTCCTCGGCGCGCTGCTGGACCGCGAGGACGCCCGGGAGGCGTTGCGCGCGGCGACCGGCGGCCGGCCGGTGCCGCTGGCCCGCGCCGGATCGCTCGACCTGCCGGTCGTCACCCGCCGCGCGGACGCGCTGCGGGCCGACCTGGCCGCACTGGTCACCGGGCGCACCGGGTCGGGCGGCAGCGCGAACCTCACCGCGGCCGACATCGCCGCCCTGGTGGAGCGGCACGCGCCCCGGCCGGACCCGGACGACCTGTACGCCACCCTGGCCGGGCCCGACCTGATGGCGGCCGGCCCGTGGGAGTCGGCGACCTGGGTGCTCAGCGAACTGCACGACGACGGCTCCTACGTGGCCGGCGCCGTGACCCGGCTGCACCCCGAAGGGGCCGCGCTGCGCGCCGACTTCGAGCGCCGGGTGGTCGAGGTGATCGACCCGGCCGCGATGGCCGCGGTGATCTCCCGGCGCCGCAACAAGTTCCTGGTGCCCGAGATGCCGGGGCTGGGCGTGGAGGTCGGCGGCTTCTCCACCAAGCCGCGCTCGCGCACCGTCGGGGTGAGCGAGGTGGACATCGACGGCGACGGCACCGCGGTGCTGGTCGGCGGGCGCCGGCTGCGCCTGTACAGCGGCGACATCCCGTCGGCGGTGCACCGCGCGCTGGCCGTGCCGGCGCTCAACCCGGTCCCGGTCGACACCGGGGCGTTCACCCCGCGGATCGTGATCGACGGCGTCGTGGTGCAGCGGGCCCGCTGGCGGCTGGAGATCCCGGGAGCGCTGCGCGGCGAGCGGGGCTGGGCCGCCGCCCAGCGGATGCGCCGGGAAGCCGGCCTGCCCCGGCGGGTGTTCGTCCGGCACCCGGCCGAACCCAAGCCGCTGTTCGTGGACTTCGCCGACCCGTACGCCGTCGCCGACCTGATGAGGCTGCCCGGCGGGCGGATCGCGGCCGGCGAGATGCTGCCCGACTACCCCGACCTGTGGTGGCGGCCCGAAGGCGGCGCGGTCTGCGCGGAGTTGCGCACCAGCTGCCTGGTGCGCTGGGACTTCGGCCCGGCGGACACCGGGCGGTGAACCGGGCCGTCGAACCGGGCGGTCGAACGGGAGAGCACCGGGCATGAACCGGGCAACGAGAAGAGGAAGGACCGTATGAGCACCGACGCGCCGCCGCACACCCGTGAGGGCGAGCCCGCCGCCACCGGCATGGCCCGCTACCGGCGGCTGTTCGCCGTCCCCGGCGCGCTGCGGATGTCGCTGGCCGCGTTCGTCGGCCGGCTGCCCAGCGGCATGTTCGGCCTGGTGCTGGTGATCGCCATCGCGCGCAGCAGCTCCTACACCGATGCCGGTGCCGCGGCGGCCTGTTACGCGATCGGGGTCGGCGTCTCCGGGCCGGTGCGCGGGCGGGCCGTGGACCGGCGCGGCGCCCGCCGGGTGCTGCTGACCACCGGCGTCGGCCAGTCCGTCGCGACGTTCGGCCTGCTGTTCGCGCTCACCGGCCGCGGCACGCTCGCGTCGTGGGGGATACCGCCGCAGGCCGTGGTGCTGGCGCTCTCCCTCGTGGTGGGTGCGCTGCTGCCGCCGATCGGCCCGGTGATGCGGACGATGTGGCGCCGCGCGCTGGACGACGACGGGCTGCGCTCGGCCGCCTTCGCCCTGGAGTCGGTCGTCGTCGACGGCGTCTACATCATCGGCCCGTCCGCGGTCGCGCTGCTGCTCGCGCTGGGCAACGCCACCCTCGCCCTGGCGGTCACCGCGGTGTTCACCGCGGCCGGCTGCCTGGTCCTCGGCTCGGCGCCCGCGGTGCGGCGGTGGCAGACCTCGCAGGGCGCCGCGCGCGACTGGCTCGGTCCGCTGCGGGTCGCTCCGGTGCGCTGGATGCTGCCGGTCGGGCTGCTGGCCACCGGCAGCATCAGCGGCGCCGAGGTCGCCCTGCTGGCCACCGCCGGCACCCAGGGCCACTCCGACGTCGGCGGCCTGCTGATCGCCGCGTTCTCGGTGGGCAGCGTCTTCGGCGGTCTCGCCTACGGGGCGCTCAAGCTGCGCGGCACCAGTTCGCAGCATCTCGGCGTGGTGCTCGCCGTTCTGGCGGCCGGTTACGCGGCGGCCTCGTGGATCAGCAGCCTGTGGGGGCTCGCGGTGCTCTTCGCGGTCGCCGGGCTCGCGCTGGCCCCGATGATGACCGCCCAGTTCACGGCGATGGAGGAGGTGGCCCCGGAGGACGCCATGACCGAGTCCTTCGCGTGGCTGAACGCCCTCGGGCAGGGCGGCGGCGCGCTGGCGTCGGCGCTGGCCGGTTCCATGGCCTCTTCCGGCCATCCGGGCCGGGGTTTCCTGGTGTCGGCGGCGATGTCCGCGATCGCGGCGCTGCTGACCATCGCGGTGCGGGCGGCGCGGAAGACGGCCGCTTAGGGCCATTTGAGGCTTTCCCGAACACCTGTGCCGTGCCAGGATTCCGGTGCGGTCCGGGCGTGCCCGTGCGGAACCGGAAGTGATCCGTCCATGTCTGGGGGATTTCGCGGCCCGCGCCCGGCCGGTTTCCGCCGGAAATCCGGTGTGTAAGCACCGGTCTACTCCAATCCGGGTCGTGCGAACGGCCCGTTCGCGGCGGCCACCTGCGATTCGTGACCTGCTCCTGCCAAGAAGATCCGGACGGATGGCCCCCGCTTAACCTGACCCTATGATTTTTGCCGGGGCCAGACAGGCTGGTCTGTAACGGGGGAAGCGATGATCCGGATACTCATTGCCGAGGACATGCACATGTTGCGACGTGCGCTGGTCACCCTGCTGGAACTGGAAGACGATATGGAAGTCGTCGCCGAGCTGTCGTCGGGAAACGAGATCGTTCCGGCGGCGCAGGTGGTACGGCCGGACATCGCCATCCTCGACGTCGATCTGCCCGGCACGGACGGAATCACCGCCGCGCAGGCGTTGTACACCGCGGTCCCCGAATGCCGGACGCTCATCCTCACCAGCCTGGGCCGTCCGGGAAATCTGCGGCGCGCGCTCGCCGCCCACGCCTCCGGGTTCCTTCTCAAGGACGCCGAGCCGGCCCAACTCGCCACCGCCATCCGCTCGGTGATGGCCGGCGGCCGTCCCATCGACCCGCAGCTCGCGCTCGCCGCGCTGGACAGCGACGCCTGTCCGCTGACCGAGCGCGAGGTGGAGGTGCTGCGGCTGGCCGGCGACGGGGCGGAGCCCGCCGAGATCGCCGAGCGGCTCTACCTGTCGGCCGGAACCGTACGCAACTATCTGACGACGGTCGTGTCCAAACTCAACGCGCGTAACCGGGTGGATGCCATCCGTATCGCCCGGGAAGCGGGCTGGGTGTAGCCGTTCAGCTGCTGGGGGGCCGGTAGTTGCGGGCGACGTTGCGGACATCGGTCAGCGCGTTGCGGGCGGTGTTGAAGACCTCGGCGACCTCCTGCCGCGCGGCGGCGACGTCCCCCGGCAGCAGGCGGTCGGCGCGCTCGCACCGCACCGCGATCGCGGAGAGGCTGTAGTCGAGCAGGTCGTGCAGGACGCCGGAGAAGCGCAGCCGCTCGGCGGTCACCGCGTGCCGGGACAACTCGGCGCGGGACTGGTGGACCTCGGCGATGACGTCCTTGAGCCGGGAGAGCCCGAAGACCACCAGCCCGGTCATCGGGGTCATCAGCCCGGTGTAGACGATCGGGACCGCCGTCGTCTCCCCGAGGTGGATGCGCAGCAGGATGGTGCCCGCGGTCGCGGCGCTGAAGACCAGCCAGCGGCCCCGGCGCGGCAGCACCAGCAGCCCGGTGCCGGCCACCAGCCCCGAGGTGCCCAGCCAGGTGTCCTTGAGGTAGACGTACGGGACGAAGGCCACCGCGGTCTGCAGGGCGAGCGTCAGGTAGCGGTGGCGCAGCGGGAACCGGCGGATGATCCGCGGGAAGGTCTGCCGCAGTTGCAGGCCCAGCGCCACCACGATGAAGAGCGTCCCGCTCAGCAGGTACGGCAGGGCCAGCCGGTAGGTGTACATGAAACTGACGCCCTGCAGCAGGTAGCCGAGGAAGGCGCCGAGGGTCAGCAGCGTCGCGGTGCGGGGGGCCAGGGTCGGGCGGTGCCGGGCGGACTCCCGCCGGCCGTCCGCGGTGCGCGGGGCCTCGCTCCGCCGCGGCGCGGCCTCGACCGGGATGCGGGAGGTGATGTGGAAGCAGCTGTCGTGGTAGAGGGTGTCGAGCGTGCCGCCCAGCCGGGTGACCCGGGTGGTGAGGCTGCGGATGCCGCTGCCGTTGTGGTCGGAGCGCGGCGGGGTGAGCGCGCCGTCGTTGGTGATGCTCAGCTCTATGTGCTCGTCGGTGCGGGTGGTGGTGATGGCGCAGTGCTCGGCCTTGCTGTGCCGCAGCGTGTTCGTCAGCGCCTCGCGCAGCACGGTGGCCAGCACGGTGTCGGCGCCCGGGTCCAGCGGCGCGGGATCGAGGTCGAGGGTGACGTGGATGCCGGTGGAGGCGAGCATGGTGTACGCGTCCCGGGCCTCGTCGGCCAGCGACATCTGGCGGTAGCCGCGGGCCACCGTGCGCACGTCGACGAGGGCCTGGCGCGCGGTGTCCAGGATCTCGCGCAGCTCCTGCTTGGCGCGGGTGACGCTCACCGAGACCAGCCGGTCGGCCAGTTCGCACTTGACCGCGATCGTGGAGAGGCTGTAGCCGAGCAGGTCGTGCAGGTCGCCGGAGAAGCGCAGCCGCTCGGTGGTGACCGCGAGCCGGGTCAGCTCGGCCCGCGAGTGGTGCACCTCGGCCACCAGTTCGGTCAGCCGGGACAGCGCGAAGATCACCAGGGCGTTGAGGAAGAACTCGATGGTCAGGTAGACGACGTTCCACTCGATCCCGAGCAGGTAGATCGCCGTCTGGCTGCAGGCGACCACCACGGCGAAGGCGGGCCAGGCGAACCGGCGGGGCAGGGTGAGCAGGACGGATCCGGCGAGCAGCGGCACCAGGCCCAGCAGCGCCTGGCCGAAGATCGGCAGGGTGGCCAGGGTCAGCAGCGCCTGCAGCCCCAGCGTCCAGTAGCGGGTGCCCGGCGACAGGAGTACCAGTTGGGGGAAGGAGTGGCACAACTGCGTCGCCAGCGCACCGATGAAGCACACCGCGGCGATGGTGAGTTTCCAGGGCGAGGAGCTCTCGGCGAGGACGTAGGGGGCGTCGATGCCACAGAAGCCGACCACGACGGCCGCGGTCCCGGCCACCGCCAGGCGCACCGGCAGGTCGTCTCTTAAGGAGCGAAGCGATTCCGATGTCGCCTCGAAAGTGGCGAATCTCAAGCTGTCCCCCGAGCAGTTGATCATTCGTCAGCGAACTGGCCAAGGTGCGCTCTTGCAATGTACCCGAGGGTCGAGCAGTGCTACGAGGGCGCTCGTTTCGTCCGCACCCGGCCGGCAGCGCTCAGGGCGGAATCTACGCGCGCTGCCGCCGACGTACAAGGGGAGGGCTGTACGCCGGCGGCAGCGCTGGCCCGACCTCCGGATGCGGAGGCCGGGGTGTCACAGGAACAGCGGAGTCGGGTTGAGATCCTCGTAGGGCAGCGGAGTGGAACGCAGACCGAGTTCCACCGGTACGTCGAAGAGCCGGCCGGGGGCGAATCTCGGCCAATGCGGGCGCAGTCCGGGCACGATCACCTTCACCACCGGCATCCCGACGTCCGGCCGGGTCTGGTCGAGCACCAGCAGTTCCATCCCGCGGGCGCGGACCAGTTCCTCGGCCGCCTCGATGTCGTCGCGCAGATCGGCCCGGTAGGTGTAGGCGTGGTCCTCCGGCCGGGTCGGCGGCCGGTCCGGATCGGGCGTGACGTACGGCTGGTTGGCGACGGTGGCGGTGCGCATCCACCGCAGGGCGTCGGGATCCGCGGTGTCGTAGCCGCCGCCGTCCGGCCGGGCCCGCACCACGTTGGGCAGCAGCTGGTTGAGCTCGGTGAGCGCCCGGCGCAGGGCGAGCCGCGGGTCGAAGTGCGCCCCGAAGCCGAACATGATGTCCTCGGCCGGCTTGTCGGTGCGTCTGGAGGCCGCGGCGAACACCGGGATCCCGAAGTCCGACGTGAGGTCGAGCGCCCACACCTGCCGGTCCAACGAGCCGTGCACCCGGCGCAGTTCGGTGCTCCACCCGTCCGCGAAGGCGTCCAGGTCCACCCCGGCCCGGCGGCTGCGGTTGTACCACCACAGCGCGATGGCGTCGCGCTCCACCAGTTCGAGGAAGCCCTGCAGCACGGCGTCCTCCAGGCAGCCGCCGGCCGCCGCGCCGTTGGAGCTGCCGACGCAGAACGCCTGCCCCTCGTGCTGCGGCACGTCGTAGTAGAGCAGCGCGGTCGGCAGCAGCCGGTGCCGCCGCCCGGTCAGCGACCACACCGGCGTCCAGTCGATCCGGGCCTCGGCGTCGAACGGGTCGCACACCTGGTGGGCCGGACCGTGCGCCAGGTTCCAGCGGTCCCGGTCCGGGAACTGCCGCGGGTCGTAGAGCTGTACGGAGTCCGGGTGCACGGCGCGGTCCGCCAGTTCGGCGTAACTGCCGCGCACCATCGGCTCGTCGCCCTGGTAGTAGCCGGAGTACCGCTCCAGCGCCTCGGCGAGCGCGCCGGCCCGCGCCTGGGCCGCGGTGGTGCCCTTGCCACCGCTGGTGCTGCGCAGCCCGGCCCGCACCGCGTTGATGCCCCGGGGGTGCGCGACCGGGTTGAGCCCGGCGTGGAAGGAGTTGAGGAAGGCCGGGCCGCGCTCGTCCTGCCGGATCTCCTTGACCAGACCGGTGACCGGGTCCACCAGATGACCGTAGTGATCCTGGAGTTGGCCGGTGCTCAGCACCCGGTGGCCGCCGCCCTCGGTGTCCTGCTTGATCCGGGACGAGAGCGTCACCGCGGAGTTCACCCGGGCGGCGACCAGCCCCCGGTCGCCGCAGGCGTGGCACTGCGGGCGCCGGTGCACCGGATGGTGGCCGCTGGACAGCGTCAGGCTGTCGAAGGTCCACAGCGCCTGCTGGCCCGGATGCCGGTGCCCGGCAAGCCACTTGGCGGCCTCCAGCGCCGCCAGGTGCAGTCCGGCCCGCACGGTGGCCGCCGTGGAGCAGGCCGGGCGCGGCACCGGGCCGGTCCGGTCGAGCGCCTGCTGGATGTGTGCCTCGACCTGCCGGCCGCGCCACAGGCGGTCGGCCAGGCACGCCCAGCAGGCGTGCCCGGGCAGCCCGAAGACCGGGCCGATCCACTGCTGGGTGCCGTCGCACATGACGGGCAGCCAGGAGCGGCCGCTGCGGCGGTGTTCGGTGTCGATCGCCTGCAACCGCGGGTTGAGGTAGTCGTCGCACAGCACCAGCGTCAGGTCGGCCTCGCCCGCCCGGTGGGACGGCAGCGTGCGCAACCCCGCGTCGGTGAGCGCGTGTTGGAAGTCGGTGAGGGGCACCCGGCCGACCGCCCGGGTGTGCACGTTGGCGCTGGCCCGTGCCGTGACCGCTCGCGAACCGTCGAGGCCGGCGGCTTCCCAGAAGGCGTGTTCGGCGTCGGTTCGCCGGTTGTGCATCGGCCCGGACAGCGTGCGTCCCGACACGAGACCGGCCTTCGTGAGCCGGTCGACGAGCCGGACGGTCTGTTCCGGAGTGAGCGAACCGTCCGCGTCCGACGCGAGCTGCTCGATGTTCCGCGTGCCGTCCAGCAGCGGGGCGAGCAGGGCGATCTGCTCCCCGTGCAGTGCGGTGACCCGTTGTCCGGAGAGCAGGTAGACGGCTTCGCCCTCGATCTGCTCCACCTGGAGATGCGTCTTGAACCCCAGGAGCTCCTCGCTCCTGTCCCCGTCGAGAGTTCTCATTACGCTGTCGGACCGTCGCCCGAGGCTGTGCTGATGACGATCCTGAGGCCGTGGCCACAGGAGTAGCAGCCGTCAGCGGGTGCGGTCCGCAGGTTCTGGCCCAGTTCCTCGATGACCAGGTCGTCGAGGAGGAAACGCGAATCGGTGTTGGCTACGTGCATGATGACACCTCGTTCGATGCAGGGCGTGCAGTGCGGACAGGTGCTACGTTGCGATGGCGCATGGCGTGCGGAGGATCGCCGCTGCGGGCGGCGGTTCCGCCGCGGTGTGAGACAGATTCTGATAAGGCCGCTCGTGGGCGAACAGTGCCAGAGTCACTACGCAGGTATGAAAATCTCATGTTCCAGTTCCGTGGTTCTTGGGACAGCAGGGGCCAAATGGCTGCCCCTGGTACCCATACCGGACGAATCGGCAGGTCGGGGGGCGTGCCGTCCACCCCGCGCCCGACCCGGCCGCGGCGGCCTGCCGATCATGCGTCAGTGCTGGTCCGGTGGGGTTCGAGCGGGCGTCGAGCACCTTCGTCGAAGGTGGGCGGGGACAAGCCCGTGCCGGGTGTTGTGGCGTGCGACCGGCGACGTGTTCCGGGTCGTTACCCCGCCATGACGTTGCGGCGCAGGAGGAAGCAGATGAACGTGGATCCCCAGTGGGGGGGAGGACGGAGGCCGCTTCGTCCGGCACGCCACCACGGAACCCATCGCGCAGGACCGGACTCCGCCGGCCTGCCCCTACGCGGGAAGTGGTGCCGAGGGGAATGAGTGAACCGATCACGGACACCGGGCGGGAACCGACCACCCCGCCGGTCCGGGTGGGCGTCGTCGGCTGCGCCGACGTCGCGCTCCGCCACATGCTGCCGGCCTTCGCCGGCGGGCAGCAGACCGAACTCGTCGCCGTCGCCTCCCGCGACGCCCGGCGCGCCCGCGAGGTGGCGGACCGCTACGGCTGCCGGGCGGTCGGCGACTACGCGGAGCTGCTGACGCTGGACGAGGTGGACGCGGTGTACGTGTCGCTGCCCACCGCCCAGCACGCCTACTGGGCCGAGGCGGCGCTGCAGGCCGGCAAGCACGTGCTGGTGGAGAAACCGCTCGCGATGGAGCCCGGCCGGGCCCGCGAGCTGCTCGACCTGGCCACCAGGAGCGAACTGGTGCTGATGGAGAACGTGATGTTCGTCCACCATCCGCAGCACGCCGCCGTCCGCAAGCGGGTCGCCGACGGGGAGATCGGCGAACTGCGCTCCTTCCGGGCCGACTTCGCGGTCCCCGAGCTGCCGGCGGACGACCTGCGCTACCGCTCGGACCTCGGCGGCGGCGCGCTGTTCGACGTCGGCCTCTTCCCGGTCCGCGGCGCGCTGCACATGCTCGGCAGCGGCCTGCGGGTGGCCGGCGCGGTCCTGCGGCGCACCGCGGGCCACAGCGTGGAGACCTCGGGCGCCGCGCTGCTGGAGTCCCCGGACGGCGTGCTGGTGCAGCTGACGTTCGGCATGGGCTTCGCCTACCGCTCCTCCTACGAGCTGTGGGGCAGCCGGGGCCGGATCCGGGTGGAACAGGTCTTCACCCCGCGCGGCGACCACCCGCCGGTCCTGCAGGTCGAACTGCCCGCCTCCATCCGGCCCGTGGTGCTCGACCCCGACGACCAGGTGGCCGGCACCGTGCGCGCCTTCGTCGAGGCGGTGCGCGCCGGCACCCCGGGCGCCCCCGACGCGGAGCTGTGCCTGGAGCAGGCCGTGCTGCTCGACGAGATCCGCCGGCTCGCCGGCACCGCCCGCGGCCCGCTGGCCGACCCCTCCTGAGACCCGGCCGCCCGCCGCGCCCCCCGACCGCGAGAAGCCACTGCCCGACGCCTCGGCGACGGGCAGTGGCTTCTTCGTGCGCGGGACGGGGACGCGAAGGCGCCCCACCGCCGCGGCGGTGGGGCGCCGGGCGGCTCAGAACAGCCGGTCGACCGCGTCGACGGCCCGGGCGTCCTCGAAGGTCGGCAGCAGTCCCAGCTCGACGGCCCGCTCCAGCGTCGGGGCCGCCGCGTCCTTGTCGGACCGGATGGGATCGGCCTCCAGCGGCCAGGGGATGCCGAGCGCCGGGTCGAGCGCCTGGATGTCGACCATCGTGCCGGGCACGTACTCGGCGGAGCACAGGTAGTTCATGCAGGTGTCGTCCTCGAGTGCCAGGAAGGCGTGCCCGAGTCCGTCCGGCAGGTAGACGGCGATGCCCGAACCGGCCTCCTGCAGCGTGGTGTCGAACTTCCCGAAGGTGGGGGAGCCGACCCGCAGGTCCACCACCACGTCGAGGGCCGCACCGCGCACGCAGGTGACGATCTTGCCCTGACCGGGAGGGAGCATCGTGCCGTGGATGCCGCGGAGCGTGTGGCGCGAGGAGACCGAGTAGTTGACCTGGCACACCGGGAAGCGGTGGCCGGTCAGCTTCTCCAACTCGCTGCCGCGCCACGCCTCGTAGAACAGGCCCCGGCGGTCCGGTATCTGGTCCGGGGTCATCCGGTAGGCGTCGAGCACCGACATTTGCTCAATTCCCACGATCATCACTCCAAGTCAGGCATGGTCGAACGGTCAGTGACCGGGACGGGCGCCGGCGTCAGCGGGAGGCGGCCGGCGGGGTCAGCGCGGCGCGCTCCTTGAGCGGCTCCCACCAGGCGCGGTTGTCGCGGTACCACCGCACGGTCTCCAGCAGCCCGGTGGTGAAGTCCTTGCGCGGGGCGTATCCCAGCTCCTCGCGGATCTTCGTGCAGTCCACCGAGTAGCGGCGGTCGTGGCCCTTGCGGTCCTCGACGTACTCGACGCTGGTGTCCCAGTCGGCACCGCACGCGTCGAGCAGCAGGCCGGTGAGCTCCTTGTTGGACAGCTCGGTGCCGCCGCCGATGTTGTAGACCTCGCCGGCCCGGCCCCTGGTGCGGACCAGTTCGATGCCCTGGACGTGGTCGTCGATGTGCAGCCAGTCGCGCACGTTGGCGCCGTCGCCGTACAGCGGGACCTTCCTGCCGTCCAGCAGGTTGGTGATGAACAGCGGGATGACCTTCTCCGGGAAGTGGTGGTGCCCGTAGTTGTTGGAGCAACGGGTCACCCGCACGTCCAGGCCGTGGGTGCGGTGGTACGACAGCGCGATCAGGTCGCTGGACGCCTTGGCCGCGGAGTACGGCGAGTTGGGCGCCAGCGGGTCGGTCTCCGGCCAGGAGCCCTTGTCGATCGAGCCGTACACCTCGTCGGTCGAGATGTGCACGAACGTCCTGACGCCGGCCAGGTGCGCGGCGTGGATCAGCGTGTGGGTGCCGACCACGTTGGTGCGCACGAACTCCGCGCCGCCGTCGATCGAGCGGTCCACGTGCGACTCGGCGGCGAAGTGCACCACCTGGTCGTGCTCGGCCATCAGCTTGCCGACCAGGCCGGCGTCGCAGATGTCGCCCTGCACGAAGGAGTACCCCGGGTGGTCGCGCACCTCGTCGAGGTTGGCCGGGTTGCCCGCGTAGGTGAGCTTGTCGAGTACGGTGACCGCGACGTCGCCGGGACCGGTGGGGCCCAGGACGGTGCGGACGTAGTGGGAGCCGATGAAGCCGGCTCCGCCGGTCACCAGGATTCGGGTGGTGGATGTCATGACGATATCTGCACCTTGCTGTGGTCGCCGAGCACGAGCCGGTGGGCGGACGGGTTGCGGGGGGCCGGGGTCACCACGACGTTGCGGCCGATCAGCGACGCCTCCACCCGGCGCACGCCGGTGATCGAGGAGCCGCGCAGCACGATGGAGTACTCGATCTCGCTGTCCTCGATCACGCACCCCTCGGAGACCGAGGTGAACGGGCCGATGTAGGCGTCGGCGACGGTGGTGCCGGCGCCGATGATCGCCGGGCCGACGATGCGGCTGTTGCGCACCGTGGCACCCGCCTCGATCCGCACCCGCCCGATGATCTCGGTCGACTCGTCGACCGAGCCCTCCACGGACTCCTGGATCGTCTCCAGCACGGATCGGTTGACCTCCAGCATGTCGGTGACATTGCCGGTGTCCTTCCAGTAACCCGAGATCGTGGTGGAGCGCACGTCACGATTCTCGTCGATCAGCCACTGGATGGCATGGGTGATCTCCAGTTCACCCCGCCAGGACGGCTTGATGGCGCGCACGGCCTCGTGGATGGCCGGGGTGAACAGGTAGACGCCGACCAGCGCGAGATCGCTCTTCGGCTGCTTCGGCTTCTCCTCCAGGCCCACCACGCGTCCGCCGGCGTCGAGCTCGGCGACACCGAACGACGTCGGGTTGGGGACCTTGGTCAGCAGGATCTGCGCGGCCGGGCGCTCGCTGCGGAACTCGTCGACCAGATCGGATATGCCGCCGACGATGAAGTTGTCACCCAGGTACATCACGAAGTCGTCGTCGCCGAGGAAATCGCGGGCGATCAGTACCGCGTGGGCCAGACCGAGCGGCGCGTCCTGCTGGAGATAGGTGACGTTGATCCCGAACCGGGACCCGTCGCCTATCGCCTCCTTGATCTCGGCGGCCGTGTCACCGACGATCACGCCGACATCCTTGATGCCGGATTCGGCTATCGCCTCCAGACCGTAGAAGAGCACCGGGGTGTTCGCCACCGGTACGAGTTGTTTGGCCGAGGTGAATGTGAGAGGGCGCAGCCGGGTTCCGGCCCCGCCCGACAGTACGAGAGCCTTCATGGCACCGAGGATGCTGGCCGCCGCTTGAGTCCCGATCGGGGCCGGGAGGGGTGCCCGGCGCTTTCCGGGAAACTCTCCAGAGCCGCTCGACCGCCCTTTGCGACGCTCTGCGCGACGCCGTACCCGCCGCACGGGTTTCCACCGTCCAGAGAGGTCAAAGGCATGTCAGGCTCCCACCGCGAGGTCATCCAAGAATTCGTCGAAATGATCAACACCCACGACGTCAGCAACATGGAACGGCACACCGCGCCGAACCACATCGACCACAACCCGGTCGTGGACGACGGCATCGACGCCAACCGGGCCTTCTGGGCCGGGATCTTCCAGTCGTTCCCCGACATGAAGGTCGTGGTGCACGACGTGCTGGTCGACGGCGACCGGGTGGCCGGCCGCTTCCAGTACTCCGCCACCCACCTCGGCGAGTTCGTCGGCATCCCGGCCACCGGGCGGACGGTCACCTTCCAGAGCATCGACATCTGGCGGATGGAGAACGGCCTGCTCGCCGAGCACTGGGACCAGATCGACATGGGCGACATCCTGCGGCAGCTCGGCGTGGACCCGGCGTCCCTGGCGGGAAGCGAGGCGTGATGAAGGCCGTCTACTACCAGCAGCACGGCGGCGCCGACGTCCTGGAGTACGGCGACCTGCCCGACCCCGTCGTCGGCCCCGACTCGGTGCTGGTGCGGGTCAAGGCCGCCTCGGTCAACCCGGTCGACTGGAAGGGCCGGGAGGGCTACCTGCAGGGCCTGATCGACGCCACGCTCCCGGTCGTACCGGGCTGGGACGTGGCCGGCGTCGTCGAGTCGGTGGGCATCGCCGTCACCGAGTACGCGCCCGGCGACGAGGTCCTCGGCTACGTACGGGAGGACAGCCTCGCGCGCGGCACCTTCGCCGAACTCGTCGCGGCCAACGTGCGGTTCCTGGCCCCCAAGCCGGCCGAGCTGACCTGGACGCAGGCCGCGGGCCTGCCGCTGGCCGGGCTCGCCGCGTACCAGTCGCTGGTGCGGGTGGCCGGGCTCAGCAGCGGTGAGACGATGCTGCTGCTCGGCGCGTCCGGCGGCGTCGGCGTGCTCGCCGGGCAGATCGCCCGCTCGCTGGGCGCCCGGGTCATCGGCACCGCGAGCAGCGCCAACCACTACTTCGTCCGGTCGCTGGGCGTCGAGCCGGTCGAGTACGGCTCCGGGCTCGCCGAGCGGGTGAGCGCCCTCGTCCCGGACGGGGTGGACGTCGTCTTCGACACGGTGGGCAAGAAGGCGCTGCGGACCGCCAAGGGGCTGCTCAAGCCCGGCGGCCGGCTGGTGTCGGTGGTAGAGGCCGGGATCGGCAGCCAGGGCGGGACGTACGTCTTCGCCCGCCCTGACACCGCCGATCTGCGGGCCCTGACCGATCTGGCCGCCCGCGGCCTGCTGACCGTGCCGGTCACGCAGGTCTTCCCGCTGGAGAAGACGGCCGACGCGCACCTGCTCAGCCAGGAGGGGCACACGCGCGGGAAGATCGTCGTCGAGGTCGGCTGACGGCCCCCGAGGGGGCCGCCCGCCAGGCGGTGCGGCAGGAGGCGGTCAGGCCGCCGACTGCCGCACCGCTTCCACGAGTTGTGCGTGACGCATGATCGCCTCGGTGTGCGGCGTGAAGTCCTCACCGTGCAGGATCGCCTTGGCGAACTCGCCGGCGACGTTGGTGAACTGCCGGTCCGGCTTCAGCTCGATCTCCCGGGTGCCGCTCTGCTGCTCCAGCCGCACCACCGGGACGTGCGCGTCCGGCGTGCTGAACGCGCGGTCCAGCCGCAGCCGCCCCTCGCTGCCCCACAGCGTGTAGCCGCTGCGGTAGGAGTGCTCGACGCCGTACGTCAGCTGGGCGGGCACCCCGGAGGGCGAGACGAGCAGCGAGGTGCCGGCCGGCCGCGGACCGTAGGCGCTCAGCGCCCGCTCCTGCGAACCGACCACCCGCAGTCCGTCGCCCAGGAAGAGCTGCGCGGCGCGGATCGGGTAGGCCGCGACCTCCGGCAGCGTGCTGGCGTGACCCAGCCGGCCGTCCGCGCCGGCCCGCAGCGGAATGCCGAACTCGCTGCTGAACAGCTGCAGTTCGCCGATGACGCCGTCCGCCACCATGCGGCGCACCTCGGCGTGCTGGCCGTGGTGGAGGAACATGAAGCTCTCCATCACCAGCAGCCCGCGCTCCCGGGCGTACGACACCGCCTTCTCGGCCTCCGCGAGGTCGGTCGCGAACGGCTTCTCGCACAGCACGTGCTTGCCGGCGGCCAGCGCCCGCAGCGTCCACTCGACGTGCATCTGCGGGGGCAGCGGAATGTAGACCGCGTCCACGTCGTCGCGCTCCAGCAGCGCGTCGTACCCGGCGAGCGGCGTGCCGCCGAACCGGTCGGTGAACGACCGGGCCCGCTCGGCGGTGCGGCTCGCGACGGCCGTCACCTCGACGAGCGGCTGGACCTGCATCGAGGGCAGCATCCGCCGCTCCGCGATGTCCGCGCAGCCCATCACTCCGATTCTCAGGACCTTCTCGCCGCTCACTGTGCGTATACCCCGCTTCCGCCCCAGGTTGCCCGCAGCCCGGTGAGCAGCGTCCTGGCCTCGATGTTCAGATAGTTGCTGTGCCGCATCATCTCGGTGAGCTGGCGTTCCGTCACCCAGGTGAACTCCTCCGGAGCCTCGACCGGGTGGTCCTCGCCGACGTCGATGAGCATGTAGCGGTTGCCCGCGTGGTAGAACCGGCCGCCCTCCTCGGACTGCACCGAGTCGTACAGGACGTTGCTGCCCGAGGAGCCGAGCACCAGGTCGAGGTAGTGCGGCCGCTCGCCCTCCGGCAGCGCCAGCACCCGGTCCGGCTGGCACTGCACCGTCGGGCCGAGCTCCGCGGTGTCGAGCACCCCGGCCTCGGTCCTGGCCTGCGCCAGCAGGTGCGGAACGCCGTTGATCCGGCGTACCAGGAAGGCCGCCAGGCCCTGGCCGGCCGGCTCCAGCAGCGGCTGCGACCAGTGCGTCACCTCCCGGTTGGCCGCGCGCACGTCGGCGGCGATCATCCGGAAGTGCCGGCCCGAGTCGTGCCGGATGTCATGCTCGGTGCGCCGCCAGAACTCCACCTGGTTGAGCGGGATGGTGCGCTGCACCAGCTCGCGGCGGGCCTTCACCTCGGTGAGCCGGCTCAGCACCTCTTCGGTGGTGTGCAGCGGACGCTCCTGCGCGAAGGGCTGCAGCGGGATCAGCGACAGCACGGTGCGGGCGTCCATGTTGATGACGTTGTCCAGGTGCAGCAGCTGGTAGATCTGACCGATCGTCAGCCAGACGAAGTCCTTGAGCAGCGGGACGTCACCGGTCGCCTCGACGACCATGTTCCGGTTCCGCTTGCGCAGGAACCAGGTGCCCTGTTCGGACTGGAGCGAGTCGAACAGGACGGTGCTCGACGCGCGCGGCGGAGCGAAGTACTCGATGTAGTGGACCGGAGCGCCCTTGTGCACGCCCGTGTAGTTGCTGCGGGTCGCCTGCACGGTGGGGGACAGCTGCACGGTCTCGATGTTGCCCGGCTCCATCTTCGCCTGCATCAGGCAGTGCAGGACGCCGTCGAACTCCTTGACCACGATGCCCAGGATGCCGACCTCGGGCTGGTTGATGATCGGCTGCGACCAGTTCGACTCCTGGCCGTTCCAGGAGGTGCGCACGTGCAGCCCCTCCACCGAGAAGAAGCGGCCGCTGTCGTGCACCAGGTTCCCGGTGCCCTCTTGGAACCCCCAGCCGGCCAGCTCGGCGAACGGGATGGGCCGTACGTCGAACCGGTTGGTGCGCCGCTGCTCGGCGAACCACTCCCGGAAGACGGAGTTGGGCGTCACCGGGCTGTCGAGGGCCTGCGCCGACACCGTGAAACGCCGACTCACCCCCTCACCCTTCGCCCGGGAGGGGATCTCGGTTACCGTCATCAGTCTGCTCCTTCGACTGGGCTCGCGCACCAGGGCGCCGACCTTGCCCGACGATGTGGCACACCGATCGGCTGTGGGTGGAGCCGCTCTGGAGACCCGCGCGCCCCCGCCGGCCCCGGCCATCGGCCCCCACCTCCGCTTTCCCTCCGCTTCCTTCCGTGCGGGCTCAACCAGGGCTTGAGGCCGCTTTCCTAGCCTCGCGGCATGGACTCGCGTCACCTGGAACGCCGGCACTTCGCCAACTCCCGCGCGACGAACGGGTCGACAGCCACGGTGAACACGGAAGGAAACCCCAATTGAGTACCGTCAACGCAGCCCCAGACGGCGGGGCCGCCCAGAAGTCTCCTGGGGCGGCCACGCTGATCACGGGTGTGGCCGCCTTCATGGCCGGACTCGACAACCTCGTGGTCGTGACCGCGTTGCCCACCATGAGAGTGAAGCTGGGCGGCAGCCTGTCGGACCTGGAGTGGACGGTCAACGCCTACACCCTGTCCTTCGCCGTCCTGATGATCCTCGGTGCCGCGATCGGTGACCGCTTCGGCCGCCGCAAGATCTTCGTCGCGGGCCTGCTGCTGTTCACCGCCGCTTCGGCGGGTGCCGCGGTGGCGTCCGGGGTGGGTGAGCTGATCGCGTTCCGGGCCATCCAGGGCGCGGGGGCGGCGATCATCATGCCGTTGACGCTGACCCTGCTGACCCATGCGGTACCGGCCGAGAAGCGCGGTGCGGCACTGGGTATCTACGGGGCGATCAACGGCCTGTCGATCGCGGCCGGCCCGCTCGTCGGCGGCCTGGTCGTGGAACACCTGTCCTGGCAGTGGATCTTCTGGATCAACGTGCCGGTGGGCCTGATCCTGGCGCCGTCCGCGCTCAAGGGCCTGGCGGAGAGCCGCGGCCCGAACAGCCGCCTCGACGTGATGGGCACGATCCTGGTCAGCCTGGGCATGTTCGGCATCGTCTACGCGCTGATCTCCGCCAACGGCCACGGCTGGGGCTCGACCCGCGTCCTGCTGCCGCTGATCGCCGGCGTGCTGATCGTCGGCCTGTTCGTGATGTGGGAGCGCCGCAGCCCGCAGCCGATGCTGCCGATGACCATGTTCCGCAACCGGGCGTTCTCCGCCATCAACCTCGGCGGTCTGCTGATGTCGGTCGGCATGTTCGGCGTGATCTTCCTGATCACCCAGTTCATGCAGACCATCCAGGGCATGTCGCCGACCGAGGCGGGCGTGCGGATGCTGGCGTGGACCGCGGTGCCGATGGTGCTGGCGCCGATCGCGGGCGGCATCTCCGACAAGGTCGGCGGCCGTCCGGTCGTCGTGCTCGGGCTGGTCTTCATGGCGATCGGCTTCGGCTACTGGGCGCTGGTCATGGAGCCCAACACCTCCTACCTGGTGCAGCTGCCGGGTTACCTGCTGGGCGGCGCGGGCGTGTCCTGCTTCTACGCCCCGCTGATGAACCTGCTCATGGGCTCGGTCAACCCGGGCGAGCAGGGTGTCGCGTCCGGCGCGTCGGCCGCGACCCGGGAGATCGGCGCGGCGCTCGGCATCGCGCTGCTGGCGTACGTCTTCGCCACCAACGGCGGTTACACGTCGGGCCAGGACTTCGTCAACGGCTTCGTCCCCGCGCTGTGGGTCGGCGCCGTCGCCGTGGCCGTCGCCGCGGTCGTCATGCTCTTCGCCAAGCGCCCCGCCGACGCCGCCTCGGCGGTTCCGGCAGCGGCGCAGGACGGCCAGCAGGTCGAAGCGGCTTCCACCAGCTGACGCTTCTCGGCCTGTCACCGGCCCGGTCGGCCTGGCCCCATCGGGACTGTCCCCGTGGGGCCATCGCCGTACCCTCCCGGCGGTATCTATCTGCACTAGAAAATCTAGCAACGCTAGCCAACGAGGACGGATGTATCTACCGTGAGCAGCATGAGGATTGTCTTCGCGAGCGTCGGGAACTTCGGGCACATATTCCCGCTGCTCCCGCTGGCCCAGGCGGCCCGCGCGGCCGGACACGAGGTCTGGTTCGCCACCGGCGACCAGTTCCACCCGATCCTGAGCAAGGCCGGCCTGCAGCCGGTGACCGCGGGCCGTTCGGTCCCGGAGGCGTTCATCGAGGCGGCCGGCGGCCAGGCGTTCCTGGAGGCGCACGGCGGCGAGGTGCAGGCCAGTGACCTGTCGCCGGAGGCGCTCGGCGCCCTCAGCATCAAGGCGTTCGGCTCCGTGCTGCCGCGCTGGGTCGCTGCCGACCTCGCGACCGCGTTCGAGACCATCAAGCCCGACCTGGTGGTCCACGAGGTGATGAACTCCGGCGCCGCCTTCGCCGCCCGGCTCGCCGGCGTGCCGGCCGTCTGCCACGGCATCGGCCGGTTCTCCTCCAACGCCGAGGAACTGGCGGTCGCCGCCGAGGTGGCGGCCACCGCCGCCGACCTGGGCGTGGAGGTCAAGGACGGCCAGGTGCGCACCCTGAACAACCCGTACGTGGACATCTGCCCGCCGTCGCTGCAGGACCCGGGCTTCCTGGCCTCGGGCCACCGGCGCGTCGAGCAGCGCGTCGTCCCGTTCTCCGAGCCGGGCGACCTGCCGGCCCACGTCAAGGAGGGCGGCAAGCCGCTGGTCTACCTCAGCCTGGGCACCGCGCTCGGTTCCGCCGAGGTGCTGCGCACCGCGATCGACGGCCTGCTGCCGCTCGACGTCCGGGTGCTCGTCGCGACCGGCCCGGTCGTCCCGGTCGAGGCGCTGGGCGAGCTGCCGGACAGCGTCGTCGCGCTGCCGTGGGTCCCGCAGCCCGAGGCGCTGACCTACGCGTCGCTCGTCATCCACCACGGCGGCGCCGGCACCACGCTCGCGTCGCTGGCGGCCGGGCTGCCCCAGCTGATCCTGCCGCAGGCGGCCGACGGTCCGGACAACGCCGAGGGCGTGCGCGGCACCGGCGCCGGCGACGTGCTCGCGCCGGCCGACCTGTCCGCCGAGGCCGTGACGGCGGGCGCCAAGCGGATCCTGGCCGAGGACGCCTACCGGGACGCCGCGCGCAAGGTCGCCGCCGAGATCGCCGCCATGCCGGAGCCGGCCGAGACCGCCGCCCGGCTGGGGGAGTTCGTCCGCTGACACCCGGCCCGCACCACGGGCCGGACCGCACACCGCCCCGCGCTCGACGAAGAGCGCGGGGCGGTTCGCGTGCCACCGGACCGGCAGACGGCGGACGCACCGGCCGAGCGCACGGGAAAGCGACGCCGCGGGCGGGCGGCGTCGCTTCGACGGGGGCGGGGCGGGCGGGTCAGTCGCGGCGGGCCGGGACGGCCAGGCACTCCTCGAAGAAGCCCAGCGCGCGCAGGTGGTAGGAGCGCGCGGCCCGGCCCAGGCTGATGTTGTGGCCCGCGTCGGGCTGCCGGTCCAGCCGCAGCCGGGGCACCGCGGTCAACTGCGCGGCCAGCTCCGCGACGTCCTGGTCGCCGTGCCGCCACCACGCCTCGTGCTCGGCGAAGGTCAGCCGCAGCGGCACCCGGATCAGCGGCGCGACGTCCCGGAACACCTGCGGCCACCGGCCGACCTCGGCCGCCTCGCGCGGCGGCAGCGGCTGCACCAGCGGGGCCGCGGCGGCGAACGTGCCCGGCGGGTAGAGGCTCAGCGGGCCCCAGGTGCGTTCCACCTGGTTGTGCCGGCGGTCCCGGGACAGCTCCTCGGGCTCCAGCACGTAGCGGTGGCCGCAGCCGGAGATGTCCATGCCCAGCAGGCCGCCGGTGCGGGCCGCGGTGGACATCGCGAGCTTGCCGCCGTAGGAGTGGGCGAGCAGGAAGACGCCCGCGCCCACCGGGTACCGCCGCGCGAACACCCCGGTCAGCTCGCCCAGTACGGTCGCCTGCTCCGCCAGGGTCAGCCCCTCGGGCAGGGCGGCCGCCGAACCGCCGTAGCCGGGCCGGTCGATGGACAGCACGGTGAAGCCCAGGCGGGCGCCGAGCGTCAGCAGCGACAGGTCGGGGTGGGCCTGGCCGTCGAAGTAGCCGGAGCTCATGCCGCCGCCGTGCACGGCGATCACCGCCGCGCGCGGCGGCAGCTCCGGTTCGCTCAGCAGGCAGGACAGCGTGACGCCGGCCGCCTCCAGGCTGACGCGGCGCACTCCGGCGGAGAGCGTCTGCAGGGTCTTCGACTTCATCGTCCGCTCTCTCCCGGCCGGTGACGGATGCGCCCGCAAACGACAGTGCCGGGGTCCCCAGCGAGCTGAGGCCCCCGGCACCGCGGTGGTCAGGCAAGCTGCCGCGCGAAGGTGGAGACGTCGAAGTACAGCGTCTCGTCGATCAGCACGTCGCCGTCGAAGTGGAAGAAGACGGCGACCGGCGCGTCGATGCTCTTGCCCTTGTTGGGGATGCCGCGCCAGTCGGCTTCCTGGGTGCCGCGGATCTGGGCCTCCAGGATGACCGCGGTGGCGGTGTGGTGCACGTGGTGCAGGTCGTGGTCCAGGTTCGGGAAGGCGGCCCGCAGCTCGTCGAAGTAGCCGTAGACGGCCTCCTTGCCGATCAGCGGCGACTCCTCGAAGGGCAGCACCCGGTAGACGCCGCCCCGCGGGAAGGTGGCCAGGACACCGTCGATGTCCCACGCGACCTCGGCCACGGTGTGCTCCATGACAACCGCCTCGCGGCGCTTGCGCAGCTCGGCGTCGGGCAGCGGCAGGTCCGCGCCCGGAAGGGTGAATTCCTCGTGTTCGTTGCTCATGTGACTTCCTCCACGCGTCGTCTCGCAGACCGTTCGAACAGGACGCTAAGCCGGTCGGCTTGGCCATCCCTCGGGCTCGACTGGAGTGATCTCCGCTCCTGCTGGGAGAGAGCGGAATTCGAGGAGAGCTGCACCGGTGACCTCTAGCTTTGCGGTGGCTGGAAAGGATGCGGGTGATCTTCCATGGAGCTGCGAATACTGGGACCGATCGAGCTGTGGACCGGCGGTGCCGAGGCAGACATAGGTCCAGCGCGTCAACGGGGTGTTCTCGGTGCGCTGCTGGTCGACCCGGAACGACCGGTGTCGCTGGAGTCGCTGGTCGACCGCGTGTGGGGAGACACCCCTCCGGTCGGCGTCCGCAACGTCGTCCACACCTATGTCACCCGCCTGCGCCGGGCACTCGCCCGGGCGTCGGAGGGCATGACCGAGCCGGTCGGGCTGGCGAGGTCGACGGCCGGCTACCGCCTGGAGGTGGACCCCGAGGCCGTCGACCTGGTCAGGTTCCGCCGGTTGTTGAAGGAGGGACAGCGGCTGGAGCTGGGCGACCCGCGGCGCAGCGCCGTGCTGCAGGAGGCGCTCGGCCTGTGGCGGGGCGACGCGCTGTCCGGCATGCAGAGCGACTGGGCCTCCCGGGTCCGCGAGACGCTGCGCCAGCTGCACGGGGAGGCGCTCAGCCAGTGGGCGGACAGCGAGTTGCGGCTGGGCCGTCCGGCCGCCGTGCTGGCCGACCTGCGCGCCGCCCTGCTCAGCGACCCGCTCTCCGAGCAACTGGGGGAGCGGCTGATGCGCGCCCTGCACCTGGACGGGCGCAGCGTGGACGCGCTGGAGCACTACCAGACGCTGCGCCGGCAGATCGCCGACGAGCTGGGAGCCGATCCGTCCCCGCGGGTGCAGGAGCTGTACGAGGCGATCCTGCGCGGCGAGCAGGTGGACCAGGGCCCCGCGGGGCTCGCCACGGTGCGCTCCGTCGAGACCCAGGGCAACACCCTGGTACCGCGGATGCTCCCGCTGGACCTGCCGGACTTCACCGGCCGGGGCGGTGAACTCGCCTTCGTCCAGGCCGCCTTGACCAACCGGTCGGTACCGAGCCCGTCCGCGGTGCTGATCGTCGGCGGCGGCGGCGTGGGCAAGACCGCCCTCGCGGTACGCGTCGCCCACCTCATCCAGTACGCCTTCCCGGACGGGCAGTTGTACGCGAGCCTGCGCGGCAGCGGCGGCCACCCCGCCGACCCGTTCAGCGTGCTCGGCCGGCTGCTGCGCGCGCTCGGCATGCTCCCGGACACCATCCCGGAGGATCCGGACGAACGGGCCGAGGTCTACCGGTCGTTGCTGGCCGACCGCCAGTCGCTGGTCATCCTCGACGACGCGCGCGACGACGACCAGGTGCAGTCCCTGCTGCCGGGCAGCGCGGCCGGCACCGGCAGCGCGGTGCTGGTCACCACCCGCAGCCGGCTGTTCACCCCGCTCGGCGCCGGTGTGCTGGAACTCACCGGGCTGCCGCGGGGCGAGGGACTGGAACTGCTGGCCCGGCTGATCGGCGGGGAGCGCGTCGAGCGGGAGCCGGCCGCCGCGGCGGCCGTGGTGGGCTACTGCGGCGGGCTGCCGCTGGCCATCAGGGCGGCGGCGGCCCGGTTGACCGCCCGGCCGCACTGGACGCTGTCGCGGTACGTGGAGCGGCTCAGCGACGAGACGCGCCGGCTGGACGAGCTGACCCACGGCTCGCTGAGCGTGAGAGCGAGATTCACCGCCTCCTACGAGTCGCTGCCGAGCGACGCCCGGGAGGTGCTGCGCTGCCTGGCCGACCTGCCCACCTCGGAGTTCGACGGGCACGTGGCCTGCCCGGTGCTCGGCAAGGACTTCCGGACGGTGGAGGACGCCTGCGAGCAACTGGTGGAGGCGCACCTCCTCCATGTCGTCGAGGAGCCCGCCGCCGACCAGCCCACTCGATTCCGGCTCGACGGACTGCAGCGTGCCTTCGCGCGCGGCATCCGGCAGAAGGCCCTCGTGCTCGATGGGCTGCAGTAGTTCAGCTCCACTCAAGAGGCCGTCCAGTCAAGCGACCAGTCAGGTGTTCGACAGTCAATTGAAGCCCTGACATGACAAAAGGGGGAACGCGATGGCGATGTCGAACACGGCCCAGGCCCTGGCGCCCGAACTGGCGGACCACGGTTTAGACCCCGATCAGGGGGCGGAGGCCGCGACCGCGCCGACCATGGCCAGCCTCACCGACGAGCTGGCCGGACGGCGGGCGGCCGCGCACTTCGGGCACGACCCGGAGGCCGAGCAGCGCCACCTCGCCAAGGGGAAGCTGCTGCCGCGTCAGCGCATCGAAGCGCTGATGGACCCCGGATCGTTCGTGGAACTGGGTATGTTCGCCGAGCACCGGGCGACCGGCTTCGGCCTGGAGAACTCGCACCCCGAGGGTGACGGTGTCATCACCGGCTGGGGCGAGATCGAGGGCCGCACCGTCTTCGTCTTCGCCCACGACGCCCGGGTACGCGGCGGCGCGCTGGGCGAGACCTTCGCCAACAAGATCCACCAGCTGCTGGACCTCGCGGACTCCGTGGGCGCTCCGGTGGTGGGTCTCAACGACGGCGGCGGCGCCCGGATCCAGGAGGGCATCGACGCGTTGACCGGCTTCGGCCGGCTCTTCGCCCGCAACGTCCGCGCCTCCGGCGTGGTTCCGCAGATCAGCGTGGTGCTCGGCTCCTGCGCGGGAGGCGCGGTCTACTCGCCGGCGCTGACCGACTACACGTTCATGGTCGAGGGCATGGCGAACATGTTCATCACCGGCCCGGACGTGGTGCAGGCGGTCACCGGGGAGAAGGTCTCCCAGGACGAGCTGGGCGGCGCGCTGACCCACGCCCGCCGGACCGGCGTCGCGACCTTCGTGTCGCCGGACGAGGAGAGCTGCTTCGAGGGAGTACGCGAGCTGCTGTCCTACCTGCCCTCCAACAACCACGAGATGCCGCCGGAGGTCGCCACCGACGACGACCCGGACCGGCGGTGCGAGGAACTGCTCGACCTGGTACCGGTGGACGAGAAGACGCCGTACGACATCAGGACCGTCATCGAGCACGTCGTCGACGACGGGGAGTTCCTGGAGATCCAGGAGCGGTGGGCGCCGAACATCGTGTGCGCCCTCGCGCGACTGGACGGCCGGCCGGTCGGCATCGTCGGCAACCAGCCGGCCGTGCTGGCGGGGGTGCTGGACATCGACGCGTCCGAGAAGGCCGCGCGCTTCGTCCGCACCTGCGACGCCTTCAACATCCCGCTGGTGACCCTGGTCGACGTACCCGGCTTCATGCCGGGCACCGAGCAGGAGCACAACGCGATCATCCGGCGCGGTGCCAAGCTGCTGTACGCCTACTGCGAGGCAACGGTGCCTCGGGTGCAGGTCATCCTGCGCAAGGCGTTCGGCGGTGCCTACATCGTGATGGACTCCAAGTCCATCGGCTCCGACCTGTCGTTCGCCTGGCCGTCCAACCAGACGGCGGTCATGGGCGCGGACGGAGCGGCCAACATCATCTTCCGGCGGCAGATCGCCAACTCCCCGGAACCGGAGAAGCTGCGCAAGGCGCTGATCGCCGACTACAGCGAGCAGTTGCTGAACCCCTTCATCGCGGCCAAGCGCGGCCAGGTCGACGACGTCATCGACCCCGCCGACACCCGCCGTGTGCTCATCAAGGCGCTCCAGGTGCTGCGGACCAAGCGGTCCGTCCAGCCGGTGCGCAAGCACGGGAACGTACCGCTGTGAGCGGGGACGGGCCGGCCGCGCTCAGCGTCGTGCGCGGCAGCCCGACACCCGAGGAGCTGGGTGCCCTGCTGTCGGTCCTGGCGGCCTTCCGCCGGACGGCCCCGGTCGGGCCCGCTCCGCGCTCGCGGAGCGGCTGGGCGGGGCACGGACCCTGGCGCCGTCCGACCCCGGCGAAGAGAAGACCCGACGCGGCCGGCTGGCAACGCAGCCCGGCCCTCACCGAAGGAAGGAGAGTGTCATGACCGCATCCGCGCTCGGCGGCTCCGCGTCGCCCGTCGTGAGCGGCTGCCTGGCGATGTTCCCCGGCCAGGGCTCGCAACGGCCCGGCATGGCCGGCTATCTCATCGAGCACTATCCCTCCGCCCGGCGGCTGTTCGCCGAGGTGGACGAGATCCTCGGCCTGCCGCTCACCGAGATCTGCGTGAGCGGGACCAAGGAGGAGCTCGCCCGCACCGAGGTGACCCAGCCCGCCATCGCCGCGACCAGCATCGCGGTGTGGACCCTGCTGCGCGAGGCCGGCTACGAGCCGGCCGCCGTCGCGGGGCACAGCCTGGGCGAGTACCCGGCCCTGGTGGCCGCCGAGGTCGTCTCGGTGGAGTCCGCGCTGCGGCTGGTCCAGTTGCGCGGCCGGCTGATGGCCGAGGCGGGCCGCACCGTGCCCGGCGCCATGGCCGCCGTCATCGGGCTGACCGCGGACCAGGTGGAGGCGGCCTGCGAGGCCGCCGCTCCGGTCGGGCTGGTCACCGTGGCGAACTTCAACGAGCCGCTGCAGACCGTCGTGTCGGGCGAGGTGAAGGCCGTCGAGGAAGCCGGCCGCGCCGCCCGGGACGCGGGTGCCGAACGCGTCGTGCAGCTGTCCGTGAGCGCGCCCTTCCACTGCCCCCTGATGGAGGCGGTCGAGGAGGAGTTCACGGCGGCGCTCGCCGCACACGACTTCGCCGACCCGCGGCTTTCCGTCATCAGCTCGGTGACCGGGGAGTACGCGCGCACCGGCGACGAGGCGCGCGAACTGCTGCGCCGTCAGCTCACCGAACCGGTCCGCTGGGTCGAGGTGCTGCGCACCGCGGCGAGCCACCCGGTGACCGCCTACACCGAGATCGGCCCCGGCCGGGTGCTCGGCGGGCTCGTCCGACGCACCGTCGACGAGGCCATGACCCGCTCGACCGGCGACGTCCGCCGGCTGGGCACGCTGCTCGGCTCGCTGTCCGCGACGCCGGCGGCCGCATGACCCCATGAACAGCCGGTCCAGAACCGGTCGGCCCGCCCCGGGCCCCGCTACCAACCGTGCAGGAAAGGGATAGGAACACAAATGTCGTACAACGGGAACGATTTCAGCACCATCGTCCGGGACGCCGTCGCCTCCGCGCTCGGCCTCGACGTCGAGGAGGTCGTGCCGGAGGCCACCCTGCTGGGTGACCTGGACGCCGAGTCCATCGACCTGCTGGACATCCTGTTCCGCATCGAGCGCGCCTCGGACGTGAAGATCAAGGTCGCCGACATCGCCGAGCTGCTGCAGGGCGGCATACCGGACGAGGAGTTCGCCGACGAGAACGGCATCATCAACGAGGTCGGCCTCAACCAGCTCAAGGCGTCGCTGCCGCAGATCGACGTGGCCGAGCTGGAGGGCAAGCTCACCGCCGACGAGGTCCTGACGCTGTTCACCGTGCAGAACCTGACGGACCTGGTGGCCGAGCGTGCAAACCTCGCCAAGGCCGCTGCCTGAGACGCGGGCGGGGCGGCCGGCCGGCCGCCCCGCTCCTCCACGGGTCCGCATCGGCACCGACCTCGCCGAAGTGGCCCGCATCGAAGAGCTCATGAGTACGCAGCCAGGTCTCCAGGAGACGGTCTTCACCGCTCGCGAACTCGCCTACTGCCACCGGCGCAGGCGAGCGGGCGAGCATCTGGCCGTCCGCTGGGCGGCCAAGGAGGCCGTGCTCAAGAGTCTCGGCACCGGCATGGCCGCCCGCATGGAGTGGACCGACATCGAGGTCGTCAACGAAAGGGGCGGGCGGCCCCAGGTACGGCTGTACGGCGAGGTCAAGGCCGTGGCCATGGCACTCGGCATGGACCACATCGAGATCTCGCTGACCCACAGCAGCGGTCTCGCGGTGGCCCACGCCGTTCTCGTGTGCCACCCGGACCCGGAGCCGGAAACGCCGGACTGGCAGGCCACTGGCGCAGCGTCGACGCAAGCGGATGGAGACGGGAAGAATGAGACTTGAAGGCCGGGCCGTCCTGGTCACCGGTGGTTCGCGAGGCATCGGCCGGGTCATCGCGACCCGGATGGCATCCGAGGGCGCCGCCGTCGCCGTCAACTACCGCTCGCGCGGCGACGAGGCGGAAGCGGTCGTCGAGGAGATCAGGGCGGCGGGCGGGCGCGCGGTGGCCCTGCAGGCCGACGTCGCCGAGCCCAAGGAGGCGCAGGACCTGGTGCGCCGCGCCGTCGAGGAACTCGGCGGGCTGCAGATCCTCATCAACAACGCCGGCGTGGTCAGCAACGGCCTCATCTACGACCAGGACCCCGACGACTGGTGGCAGGTGTTCCGCACGAACGTCCTGGGTGTCTTCAACTGCACCCAGGCGGTCGCCGAGCACCTGATCTCCCGCCGGGAGGGCTGCATCGTCAACATCTCGTCCGTCATGGGCGAGCAGGGCTGGGTCGGCCAGTCCAACTACGCCGCGTCCAAGGGCGCGGTCAACGCCTTCACCCGGGCCAGCGCCACCGAGTTCTCGCGCTTCGGTGTCCGGGTCAACGCCGTGCTGCCCGGTTGGACCCCGACCGGACTGCTCGGCTCCCTGCTGGACCAGGAGCGCGGCCGCAACATCAAACGGCAGCTTCCGCTACGGGACTTCGCGACGGCCGAGCAGGTCGCCGCCGCGGTCGCCTTCCTCGCCAGCGACGACGCCGCGTACACCACGGGCGAGCTGCTCCACGTCGACGGCGGCTGGACCGCCCAACTCGGCCTGGGCCGCCCCAAGACAGAGGGAGGACGATGATGCGGTTCCACCTGATCGACCGCGTCGACAGCTGGGAGGCCGGAACGCGGCTGGTCGGACGCAAGGCCACCTCGCCGGACGAGACGTACTGGGAGCCGTCCCCGTACGGCCCGGTGATGCCCGGCGGCCTCGTCCTCGAAGCCTTCGCGCAGGCCGGCACCTGGCTGCTGCTGCTGAGCACCGACTTCCGCCGCCGCGCCGCCCTGGGCAGCGTCTCCAAGGCGGAGTGGCGCTCCGAGGTCGTCCCCGGCGACGTGCTGGAGATGGACGTGACGCTGCTGTCGCACGACGACAGCGCGGCCGTGCTGTCCGGCACCGTCAAGGTGGGCGACCGCGTGGTCCTGGAAGCCGACGGCGTCATGTGCGCGGTCGTGGACAGCAGCCTGCTGGAGGACCCCGCGGACACCGCGCGGATGGGCCGCCAGCTGCTGCGTACGGAGGCACTGCGATGACCCGTCGTGTAGTGATCACCGGAATCGGTGCGGTCACCCCGCTCGGCAACGACGCCGACACCACCTGGCAGGGGCTCACCGAGGGCCGCAGCGGCGTCGGCCGGCTGACGGCCATCGACCCGACCGGGTTCGACGTGACGATCGCCGGCGAGGTCAAGGACTTCAAGCTCACCGACTACGTGCCCCGCTCGGTCGGCCTGCGCCACCTGTCCCGCCCGGCCGGCTACGGAGTGGCCGCCGCGCTGGAGGCGCTGCGTGACGCCGGCGTGGACCGCGACACCTACGACGGCGACGAGATGGGCGTCTCGATCGGCGCCAGCGTCGACCGCCCCAACCTGCAGTGGCTGGTCGACGTCGGCGCGCTGCGCGACGAGACCGGCCGCGACGACGCGTTCATCCCGTACGCGCCGTCCGACGCCCTCGCCTACAGCCAGAACATCGGCTCCGCCGCGATGGCCCGCGTCCTGGACGCCACCGGCCCGCTGCTCGGCCTGTCCACCGCCTGTTCCGGTTCGGGACACGCGATCGGTGAGGCGTTCCGCGCGGTGCAGGACGGCGACGCGACGCTCATGCTGGCCGGCGGCTACGACTCGCTGACCTCCTGGCTCGACCTGGTGGGCTTCAGCCTGCTGGGGGCGCTGACCAAGGAGTACAACGACGACCCGCAGCGCGCCAGCCGCCCGTTCGACGGCGAGCGCTCCGGGTTCGTGCTCGGCGAGGGCGGCGTCATCTTCGTCCTGGAGGAGCTGGAGGCGGCCCGGGCCCGCGGCGCGCGGATCCACGCCGAGATCCTCGGCTACGCCACCAGTCTCAACGCCTGGCGGATCACCGACTCGCCGCCGGACGGCACCGGGGCGATCGAGTCGATGCAGGGTGCCATCGCGGACGCCGGCCTGAACATCGACGACATCGACTACGTGGTGGCGCACGGCACCAGCACCCACGGCAACGACCTGTCCGAGACGACCGCGATCAAGAAGGTCTTCGGCGACCACGCCGAGCGGCTGATGGTCAGCTCGCCGAAGTCGATGACCGGTCACCTCACCGCGGCCGGCGCGGCGTTGAGCACCTTCACCGCGGTCGGCGCCATCGAGCACGGCGTGGTGCCGCCCACCATCAACCAGGAGGTCCCGGACCGCCGGCTCGGCCTCGACTACGTGCCCAACGTCGCCCGCGACAGCGCCGTCGCGAACGTCCTCATCAACGCCTTCGCCTTCGGAGGCACGAACGTCAGCCTCGTCGTCGGCGCCCACCAGGAGGAACGATGACCACGACCGACATCTCCTTCCTTCCCACGGCGCTGCCGGTCGTCCACCCGGACCACTTCACCGACGTGGTGGTCACGCCCGGGGTGCGGGCCGAGGCGGCCCGCAACGTCCCGAACACGCTGGCGCTGTTCTCCACACACTTCCCGCGCTTCCCGATCCTGCCGGGCGTCCTGCTCCTGCAGGCCGCCGCCGACGTCGCCGCGCTCGCCGCGCCCGTCAGCCCCGGCGGCCAACGGCTGGCGCGCGCCACCCGGGTGCGGTGGCGAACGCCGGTCCGGCCCGGTGACCGGATGGTCATCAGCGCCGAGCTGGTCCGCGAGGAGGGCGACGAACTGCACTTCCGCGCCCAGGTCCAGGTAGACGGCAGCGCCGTGGCCGACATACGGCAGCTCACTCTCGTCCGACGCGGCCTGCCGTCGGGTGAAGGATCCACGGAGGGGCCCCGATGAGCACCACCGGACGCGAAGTCGTGATCAGCGGCATCGGGCTGCTGACCGCCCTCGGCGAGGGCGCCGAGGCCAACTGGAAGGCACTGGTCGCCGGTGAGTCCGGCGTCGGCCCGATGCGCAGCTACGACACCACGCCGCTGCAGTCCCGGCTCGGCGCGGAGATCCACGACTTCGACGCGACGCGGTTCGCCGCCAAGCGCCAGCTGCGCACCATCAACCGGGGCGACCGCCTCGCGCTGGCCGCCGGCCGCCTCGCACTCGAGGACGCCGGCGTGGACATCAGCAACCCGCTCGGCCACCGCACCGGCCTCTACCTCGGCGGCAACAAGTCGATCGGCCGGATGGAACAGCTCATCGAGGAGCTGAAGGTCATCCGCCGCGAGGACGGCAGCGCCGACCAGGCGATGCTCGGCCGCAAAGCGGACGTCATCATGCCGCCGCTGTTCTTCGTCGAGGGACTGCAGTCCGGCGGCGTCTTCAACATCTCGCAGACCTTCGGCATCCAGGGCTCCAGCGCCTTCTTCGCCGGCACCGCCGACGCCGGGGCGAGCGCGATCGGCCACGGCCTGCGCGCCATCCGCCGCGGCGAGGCCGACATGGTCATCGCCGGCGGCTACGACGACGCGACCAGCTGGTGGTCGATGTCGCTGCTGGACCGCATCGGCGTGCTGACCACCCGCAACGAGCTGGGCAAGGCGGCGTTCCGGCCGTACGACCTCGAACGCAGCGGGGCGGTGGCCGGCGAGGGCGCGGCGCTGCTGGTGCTGGAGGAGAAGCAGTCCGCGCTCGCCCGCGGCGCCCGGATCTACGCCGAGATCAACGGCTACGGCGGCGGGCACGACTGCCGTACGCCGCCGGCGCCGGACGCGCAGGGCCGCGGCCTGGTCCGCGCGATGCGCCGCTCGCTGCAGGACGCCCGGCTCACGCCGAGCGACCTCGGCTACGTCGTCTCGCACGGCGCGGCGACCCGGATCGGCGACCTGAGCGAGACCGCCGCGCTGCACACCGCGCTGGGCGACTCGGCCGGCTCGGTGCCGATCAGCTCGGTGAAGCCGCAGTTCGGCCACCTCATCGGTGGCGCCGGGGCGTTGAACACCGTGGTCGCCGCCCTCGCCCTGCACAACGGGGCGGTCCCGGCGACGCTCAACCTGGAGAACCCGGACCCCGCCTGCGACCTGGACTACGTCAAGGGAGCCGCCCGGGAGTCCAAGCCCGCCCACGCACTGGCACTCGCCAGAGGTATCGAGGGCCAGGCCGCGGCGCTGGTGCTGTCGAGGACCGCCGCCTGACCGGCACAGCACCTACTTTCAGAGAGGACGCAGACGCATGAATGACATACCCGACGGCGCCGCCGGCGTGGTGATAGCCGGAATCGGCGCTGTCACCTCGCAGGGTGGCACGGCGGACGCGCTGTGGGCCGGGGTCCGGGCAGGCAACGTCGGGATCCGGCCGGTACGCGGCTTCGCCATGCAGGAGTACGCCACGGAGATCGGCGGCGAGGTCACCGAACCGTCCTTCCCCGCCTTCGACTACGCGCCGGAGTCCGGCGTCCGCGAGCCGTCCGTCGACTTCGCGCTCGCGGCGGCCGAGGAGGCGATGGCCAACGCCGGCCTGGCGGTCGGCCGGGACATCGCCGCCGACCGCTGGGGCGTCGCCTACGGCACCTGCAACGGCGGCTGGCGCAGCGCCGAACTCGCGCTGCGCGAGGTCGCCGAGGGCAAGGTGCCCGACTGGCACCGCTACACCTTCGTGCCGCCGCAGGCCGCCGCCGAGGCGCTGGGCGCCGCGTTCGGCCTCAAGGGACCGGTCTTCAGCGTCAACACGGCCTGCGCGTCCAGCGCGCACGCGCTCGCGCACGCCCTGGAGGTCATCGAGGCCGGCCGCGCCGACGCGATGCTGGTCGGCGGCAGCGACGCCTTCACCGAGTCGGCGTTCGCCGGCTTCAGCAGCCTGGAGTCGCTGTCGCCGGAACCGGCCGCCCCCTACTCCAAGGACCGCTCCGGGCTGTCGCTCGGTGAGGGCAGCGGCATGTTCGTGCTGCTCTCCAGGGAGGCCGCGCAGCGCACCGGTGCGTCGGTGATCGCCGAGGTGCGCGGCTACGGCCTGTCCGCCGACGGCTACCACCCCACCGCCCCGCACCCGGAGGGCGAGGGCGCGGCCCGGGCGATCCGGATGGCGCTGACCGGCGCCGGCCTGCGCCCGGAGGACATCCGCTACGTCAACGGGCACGGCACCGGCACGCCGAAGAACGACTCGGCGGAGAGCAACGCGGTGCGTGCCGCGTTCGGCGCCGCGGCCGACAAGACCGCGCTCAGCAGCACCAAGTCGATGGTCGGCCACCTGCTCGGCGCGGCCGGCGCGGTGGAGGGCATCGTCACCGTCCTCGCGCTGCGCGACCAACTCGCCCCGCCGACCGCCGGGTTCACCGAGCCCGACCCGCAGTGCGGCCTGGACCCGATCGCCAACGAGGCCCGCCCGATGGCCCTCGACGCGGCGCTGTCCAACAACTTCGCCTTCGGCGGGGCCAACGCGACGGTGGTCTACGCCCGTCCGGGCGCGCTGCCCGGCAACCCGCCCGCGCCCGCCGCGCACGACGTGGTGGTGACCGGCATCGGCTCGCTCAGCGCGGCCGGCACCGGCATGGACGCCGTGTGGGACGCGTTCCGCGCGGGGGACCGGCTCGGCGAGGTCGAGGACGGACTGCGCCTGGCGCGCGTCGAGTTCGACCGCTCCGCGGCCGGCACGCCCAAGGAGCGGCGGCGGATGGACCGCATGTCGCAGATGGCCGTCGCCTCGGTGCGGGCCGCGCTGGACCACGCCGGACTCACCGGCGACACGGCCGCCGTCGCGGCGACCGGCGTCATCGTCGGCACCGGCATCGGCCCGATGGAGAGCAGCGAGAACTTCACCGTCCCGGTGCTCACCGGCAGTGCCAAGCAGGCCAACCCGGCGATCTTCCCCAACACCGTCTACAACGGCGCGGCCGGCCAGGTCGCCATGGCGCTGGGCACCAAGGGACCGACCTCGACGCTGACCTCGGCCCACGCGGCCGGCGCGGCGGCGCTGGGCGTCGCCTACGACCTGGTGCGCACCGGCAAGGCCGACCGGATCGTGGCCCTCGCGGTGGACGCCTTCTCGCCCGGTGCGCTGGACGCGTACCGCAGCATGCCGCTGTTCGCCTCGGGGCCCCGCTACACGCTCGCCGAGGGCGGCGTCGCGGTGGTGCTGGAGCGCGCGGACCTCGCCGAGCGGCGCGGCGCGAAGCCGCTGGCCCTGGTCGCCTCGCACGCGACCGCCTCGGACGCCCGCGGCATCGGACGCTGGGACGAGAGCGGCGAGGGCCTGGAGCGTGCCATGCGCGAGGCCCTGGACAGCGCCGGCCTCACCCCGGACGCGGTGACCACGGTGTGGACGAACCAGGCCGGGCTCGCCGCGGTCGACCGCCCCGAACGCGCCGCCGTGGAGCGGGTGTTCCACGGCACCACCGCACGCGTCGAGAGCCCGAAGCGGGTACTGGGCGAACCGGTCGGCGCCGGCGCCCAGTTGTCGGCGGTCCTCACGCTCGCCGCCTGGCAGCACACCGACGCCCCCGGGCCGGTGCTGATCAACAGCTCCTCGCTCGGCGGCACCCACAGCTCGATCGTCCTGTCACCCGTCCTCCCGACCGAAACGGAGTGAGACCGATGTCCACCCGGTACGACGTCTCCATCCTCTCGACCGGTGCCTACGTGCCCGGCGATCCCCTGGACAACGCGACGCTGGAGAAGTACGTCGGCCCGCTGCCGGACGACGTCCTGGAGGGCATCCAGGTCAAGACCCGGTACTGGATGATCGACCCGGCCACCGGTGCCCACGTCATCAACAACAGCCGGATGGCCGAGCACGCCTCCCGCCAGGCGCTGGAGCGGGCCGGCCTGGAGCCCGACGAGATCGACCTGATCGTGGTGTGCACCGCGACCCCCGAGTACACGCTGCCGAACGTGGCCACCACGCTCCAGGCCTACCTGGGCCTGGAGAGTGTCGGCGCGATCGAGATCCGCGGCGCGTGCGCGGGCTGGGTGCAGGCGCTCGACCTGGCCCGCCGCCAGTTGCAGGCGGGCGTGGCGCGCACCGCGCTGGTCGTCGGCAGCGAGTCGATCTCGCCGCTGATGGCGCCCTCGTTCCTGGACAAGGCGCCGGACACCGTGCGGATGCGCGACCGGCTGACGCTCTACACCTTCGGCGACGGCGCCGGCGCGGTGGTGCTGCGCGCCGAGCCGGTCGACGACGCGGACCAGCCGCAGGAGTTCGCCTACATCAACGCCTGCGCGGGCGGGCTGCGCAAGCCGGGCATGGAGATCATCGGCGGCGGCACGGACGTGCCGCAGGCCGACCAGGTCCGCCGCAAGCAGCTCATCCAGATGAAGATCGACGTGCCGGGCACCTCCACCTTCGGGCCGCAGGTCTTCGTGCGCGCGATCCAGGAGATGGCGGCGCGCAGCGGCAAGTCCATCGGCGAGTTCGACGCGATCGTGCTGCCGGAGGGCAACGCGGAGTACTTCGCGAGCGAGTACGAGGCCGCCGGCATGTCAGAGGCGGACCGCGACGCCCTGTCCGGCCGCATCGTGGAGAACCTCGCCGACGTCGGCGCCACCGGCTCGGCCGCCGTCCCGCTCTCGCTGGACGACGGCTGGACCTCGGGCCGGATCAAGCCGGGCGACGACATCGTCCTGCTCGGCATCGAGGCCAGCCGCTACATCTACACGGGTCTGTCGGTGACCTGGCGGGCGCCGGCTCCCCGGTGAGCCGGCCGGCCGCCCCGGGACGGGGGTCACGCGGGCGCCGCCGCGGGGGCGGTGAAGGCGTCGACCAGGGCGGCCAGCCGTTCGTCGTTGAGCCCGGGGCGCAGCCGGCCGCCCCAGGCGAGGTTGGCCAGGCCGTGCCAGGCGCTGAAGAGCACCTCGGCGAGGAGTTCCGGGTCGCGGTCGCCGGCGATCGGCCGCACGGCCGCCATGATCTCCTGGAAAGCCTCCACCATTTGCGGCGGAGTCGCGTCCTGGGCGAAGAGCAGTCCGACGTCGAGCGTGAACATGGCCTGGTAGAGCACCGGGCTGACGGCGGCGAATCCGATGTAGGCGTGCGCCACGTCGCGCAGCCAGTGCCGCGGGTCGTCGCTGCCCAGCCGGGCGGATCTCAACTGCTCGGTGAGCTCGGTGAATCCGTCCAGCGCGACGGCACGCACCAGGGCGTCCTTGTTCTTGAAGTGCTGGTAGAGGACGGGCTGGCTGTACTCGATGCGTTCGGCCAGGCGGCGGGTGGTCACCGAGTCCCAACCCTCGGCCTCGGCCATCTCCCGGGCCGCGTCGAGGATCAGCTGCCGTCGTTCCGCCTGTTCGCGCAGGCGTCGCTCACGAATAGACATGAGTCGATGTTAGTCACACATTCATCGACCAGAATTCTACCAATGATAAGTACCGTGCGATGCGTCGCAACAACGCCGCCGCACTCCGCCCTTTGAGAGGTACCGATGGAACGCCGCACAGTGGGTCCGAACGGACTCGACGTCCCCGCTCAGGGGCTTGGTTGCATGGGGATGACCTTCGGCTACGGCAACGCCGACGCCACCGAGGCCATCGCCACCATCCATCGCGCCCTCGACCTGGGCGTGAACCTGCTGGACACCGCGGACATGTACGGTCCGCTCACCAACGAGGAACTGGTCGGCCGGGCCATCGCCGGGCGCCGTGACCAGGTGGTGCTCTCCTCCAAGGTCGGCAACGAGATCAGCGACCAGGGCACGTTGACCGGCCGGGTCAACGGCAGCCCGGAGTACATCCGCAAGGCCGTCGAGGGCAGCCTGCGCCGGCTGGGCACCGACCACCTCGACATGTACTTCCTGCACCGCGTCGACCCGGACGTGCCGGTCGAGGAGACCTTCGGTGCGATGGCCGGCCTGGTCGAGGCCGGCCTGGTGCGCAACCTCGGCATCTCCGAGGCGGCGCCGGAGACCATCCGCCGCGCCCACGCGGTGCACCCGCTGACCGCGGTGCAGACCGAGTACTCGCTCTCCACCCGGGACGTCGAGGTCAACGGCGTGCTGGACACCGTCCGCGAACTCGGCATCGGCTTCGTCGCCTACAGCCCGCTCGGCCGCGGCTTCCTGACCGGCACCATCCGCAGCAGCCAGGACCTGCCCGAGGGACTGGACTTCCGGCGCACCGCTCCGCGCTTCAGCGACGACAACCTGCAGAAGAACCTGGTCGTCGTCGACCGGCTCACGGAGCTGGCCGACTCGCTCGGCATCAGCGTCACCCGCCTCGCGCTCGCCTGGGTGCTCGCCCGCGGCAAGGACATCATCGCCATCCCGGGCACCAAGCGGCGCAAGTACCTGGAGGAGAACGTCGCGGCGTCCGAGGTCGTCGTGCCCGCCGAGGTCATGGCCGCGATCGACGAGGTCGCGCCGTTCGGTGCCGCCTCCGGCGAGCGCTACCCCGAGGCCGCCATGGCCCAGGTACACCGCTGAGTCTCGCCAACCGCCCCGCCCGGCTCCGGCGCCGGGCCCGGCCGCCCACCCGACTTCACCAAGGAGATGATGGTGTCCCCTACACGCATACGTCGCGCACTCATCGCCGGCGGAGGAATCGGCGGCCTCGCCGCCGCGCTGGCCCTGCAGCAGCAAGGAATCGAGTCCGTCGTCTTCGAACGCGCCCCGCAACTGCGCGACGGCGGCGCCGGGTTGCACATCTGGACCAACGGCATGCTCGCGCTGGCCCACCTCGGCCTGGCCGACCGGGTCTCGCAGATCGCACCGTCCCAGGAGATCTGCCACTTCAGCACCGCGACCGGCAAGGTCATCGGCGACTGGCCGGTGGGCGACTTCCTGCCCAAGTACGGCCAGCCCACCGTCGCCATCGGCCGCTCGGAGCTGCACGGCATCCTGCGCGACGCGTTCAACGGCTCGATCATCACCGGCGCCGAGGTGACCGGCTACACCGAGCACCCGGACGGGGTCACCGTCCACTTCGCCGACGGCACCTCGGAGAGCGGCGACATCCTGATCGGCGCCGACGGCGTCCACTCGGCGGTGCGCAAGCAGCTGCTCGGCCCGGAACCGCCCGACTACACCGGCTACATCGCCTGGCGCGGCCACGCCCACCTCGGGCCCGAGGAGTTCGCCCCCGGCACCTTCCACGCCATCTTCGGCCCCGGCACCCGGTTCACCTACTACGACATCGCGCCCGGCCTGGTGCACTGGATGAGCGTCGCCAACGGCCCGGCCGGCGGCCGCGACACGGGCACCCCGGAGCAGACGCTCGCCATGCTCCGCGAGCGGCACGACGGCTGGGTCGACCCGGTCGACCGCATCCTGGAGGCCACCGACCCGGAGAGCATCCTGCGCGGCGACGTGCTGGACCGCAAGCCCGACGCCGTGTGGGGCAAGGGCCGGGTCACCCTGCTCGGCGACTCCGCGCACGCGATCAGCTTCAACATCGGCCAGGGCGCCTGCCAGGCCATCGAGGACGCGCTCGTCCTGGCGCTGCACCTGTCCGACCCCGAGGCCACGCTGACCGGCGCGCTGCGCGCCTACGAGGCCGAGCGGCAGGAGCGCACCAAGCCGATGCAGGAACTGGCCCACCGCATCGGTGTGATCGGCGCCCTGCAGAACCCGGTGGCCATCTGGATCCGCGACCGGGTCATGAAGTTCGGCTGGGCGAAGGCGTTCGCGGCGGCGGAGAACGAGCACGTCGCCTACGGAACGCGGTGGAACAACAACGCCGCCACCCCGGTCGGCTGAGCGCGGAGCGCGGGAAGCGAGGGAAGCAAGGGAGATGACAGAAGTGATCACTGCGGAAACCATGAGCGTGCAGGAACGCAACAAGGCCACCATCCGGCGGGTTTTCGCCGAGTTCGTCAACCGCGGCATCTTCTCCGTGGTGGACGAGATCTACCGGCCGGACATCATCGACCACGAGGGCATGCCGGGCGCGCCGGAGGGCGCGGTGGGCGTGAAGTACACGATCGCCGCCCTGCGCGAGGCCTTCCCCGACCTGCACGTGACCATCGAGGACATCAGCGCCGACGGCGACATGGTCGTCATCCACAACACCTGGCGCGGCACCCACCTGGGCGACATGCTCGGCATGGGGCCGACCGGCCGGAAGATCGAGTCCAAGGGAATCGTGATCTGGCGGCTGGACGAGGAGGGCAAGATCGCCGAGCGCTGGGCGCACGGTGTGGCCTCCAACATGTTCTCCCAGCTGGGCATGAGGATGCTGGCCCCGCGCAAGGGCGGCGGCCGTGAGGTGGAGGGCGTGCGGACCGTGGTGCGCACCCTGCCGCTGCGGCCCGGCAAGCCGGTCGCCTGGTACCGGCTGAGCGCCGAACTGCAGGGACCGCGCCGCCGCGAGTACGAGGCGTCGCGCCGCCGACTCGGTATCACCAGAGAGGTATTCCGGATCGACCCGCGGGCCGACGGGGACCACGTGGTCGTCTACTTCGAGACCGCGGACCCGGAGCGCACCGCCAAGAAGTGGGCCGACTCCACCCACCCCTTCGACCAGTGGCTGCGCGAGCAGATCCTCGACATCCACGGCGAGGACCCCTGGCTGCGCCCGCAGGCCGAGTGGGAGTCGGCGGGCCTGTCCTGGTCCGCCCCGCCGAAGCTGGTCAAGGGTCAGGCCGGCTGAGACCCGGACAGGAGGGCCGGCCCTCGGCCCTCCTATCCGCCGTTGAGCAGCCCTCCACCCCGGTCCGGCAGCATCGGAGCACGGACCGCCCAGCAGAGAGGGCCACGGCATGCCGACCCAGACACCCACGCAGCAACTGATCCACCTGGCCTCGGACATCATGGGGTGCGACCGGCACGCGTTGCGGGTCGCGGCGGTCGGCTCGCCGTTCGTCACGCTGGGCGGCAGCCTGTCGCAGGCCATGCGCCTGCAGGCGAAGGCCGACGAGCAACTCGGCCTGGCCATGGACCTGGCGTCGCTGCTCGGCCCCGCGCCGCTGGAGGAGGTGCTGGCCGCCGCCGTACCCGTACCGGCCCCCGCCGCCAAGAACGGCAGCGGGCGCACCGTGCGCGAGCCGCTGCCCGAACAACGGGCCCTGCTCGCCGCGGAGGAGTACGTCGGCGGCCCGGCGGTCCACCGGATCCTGAGCGCCGAACTCACCGGCCCGCTCGACCTGGTGGCGCTGCGCGGCGCGCTGCGCGCCGTGGTGGCCCGCCACGAGGGGCTGCGCACCGTCTTCGCCTGGTCCCCCAAGGGCCCGGTGCGGCGGGTGCCGGTCCGCGGCGAGGCGCACCTGACGGTGGAGCAGGCGGACGGGAGCGGGCCGGACGCCCAGGACGCGGTGGCGATCGCGCACGCCCGGGTCCGGCAGGCCGCGCCGCGGCTGCTGGGCAGCCCGGACCGCCCGGCCGCCGCCTTCGTGCTGACCCGGTTCACCGAGCAGCACCACGTGCTGTCCTTCCTGCACCACGACGCGGTGGCGGACAGCTGGTCGGCCGCCCTGGTCTGGCGCGAGCTGCTGGCCGACTACGGCAACGCCGTGGAGTGCCGGCCGATCGCGGAGAACCCGATGCCCAGCCCGGACGTCGCGTTGGAGCGGGCCACCGAACTGGCCGCCTCCGGCGTGCTGTTGACGCTGGCCTCCCGGCGGGTCGCCCAACTGCGCGACTACCCGGTCACCGTGCAGATCCCGACCGGCACCCCGCGGCCGGCCACCTTCGACCACCGCGGCGAGCGGGAGCTGTTCACCCTGCCGGAAGCGGTGCGGGACGGCTGCGAGGCGGTCGCGCACCGGGCGGGCGTGCCGCGCACCTGCGTGCTGCTCGCCGCCTGGGCGCTCACCGCCGGCGGACTCGCCGGCCTGGACCGGCTGCTGATCGGCACCGAGGTGCCGCGCCGGCCGACCAGCGGGCTGATGCGCACCGTCGCGCCCTGCTCGGCCACCGTGCCGGTGCGCTGCTCGCTGCTGGGCACCGTCGACTACTTCCTTCGCGGCATCGCCTGCGCGAGCAGCGAGGCCCTGGAGTTCGCGGACGTCGCCGCGCAGTCGCTCTCCCAGGGGCTGGGCGCGCCGCGCGACCGGTCCAGGACGCCGCTGGTCCAGATCGCCTTCTCGGCCGAGGACGAGCTGCTGCCCGAACGGGTGACGGCGGGCGGCGTCACGGCCGCCTTCCACCGCGGGCACTGCGGCGGGATCTCGGCGGACGCGGCGCTGAACGTGCTGCGCTGGGGCGAACGGCCGCTGCTCGGACTGGAGTACGCCTCCTCGGTCTTCACCCGCGACGAGGCGCTGGCGCTGGCCGACCGGCTGCTCGGCACGCTCGCGGCGCTGGTGGCCGCGGACGCCGACGCCCCGGTCGACGACCTCGCCCGGCCCTCCCGCCACACCGACCCGGCCGCCGGCGCGGCGGCCGGCCACCGGCTCGACGGAATCGGCAAGCCTGCCGAGGCCGTCGCGGCCGCGGCGGTCTCCTGACGGACCGCCGTAGCCCCGGGGCGCCACCGGTCCACGGTGGCGCCCCGAACCACGCGCGCCCCGGCCCGGGGAAGTGACGAACGAGGGCCGGGGCGCGCACAAAGGGAGGCCCGCTCTGCCTGGGTGCGGCAGAGCGGGCCTCTGGATCGGGCTGGTGCGGGTGTGCTGCGACTCACTGGGTGAACAGATCGAGTACTCGTCCGGAGACACCGTCGGTCTCCAGCGCCAGGTCTCCGGCGAGTACCGCCCGTTGCAGCCGCTGCAGGCGCTGCGACGGTTCCATGCCGAGCTCGTTCACCAGGCTGGTGCGCAGGCTCTTGAAGACGTCGAGGGCGGCGGAGGGCCGGCCGGCCCGGTAGTACGCCACCATCGACTGGGCGTGCAGTCCCTCGTGCAGGGGGTGGCGCGCGGTCAACTCGGTGAGCTCACGTAGCAGGTCCCCGTGGTGGCGGAGCCTGAGCTCGACGTCTATGCGCCGTTCGAGCACCCCGAGCCGGCTCTCCTCGAGACACATGGTCTCGATCTCCAGCAGCGGACCGGTCCGCACGTCGACCAGGGCGGGGCCACGCCACAGGTCGAGTGCCTCGCGGAACAGCTTGGCCGCCGACTCGTCCTCGCCCCGGTCGAAGGCGCGCTGTCCCTGCGCGGCCAACCGGTCGTACTCGTGGACGTCGATGCTGCCGGGCGGAGCCTGCAGCAGGTAGCCGCCGTGCCGGGTGAGCAGCAGTTCCTTCGAGCCGCCGGACTCGGATCCACCCAGAGCGGCGTTCAGGCAGCGGCGCAGTTGGAGGATGTAGGTCTGCAGCGTGGTGAGCGCGCTGCGTGGCGGGTCGGCGCCCCAGATCTCCTCCATCAAGGAGGACACCGGCACGACCTGGTTGGCGTGGATGGCGAGCAGAGCAAGGATCTGCCGCGGCTTTCCTGCCGTCGGAAGAATCGGGACGCCATTCAGTTCGGCGTGGAGAGACCCCAGTAGGCGGATCTGCATTCAGCACCTCCGGGCGCATTCGTGGAGCCATGAACGTCCCACGCTCGGCCGCTCCACCACCAGTGTGTCAGTCCTCGTTCGCCGCGGGTGTTCTTCATGGCCAGGACATGAATAGTTCATATCGCCCTCGCGGCGCGCCGGCGACCGGCTCCTCCAGGCGGCTCCACCCCGGCCCGCCTGCGGCTTTTCGCTGCCGTTAGGCACGAAGTACGTCTCTCCCGCAGGCCCTGACCTTATTCCGTGAGAATTTCACACGGGCATGGTGAAGCTGGCACTGGTAGCTCGCACAAAGGTTTATCAGAATCTCTTATACAACCTAGCGGATGCGCCGGCCGCCCGCACAACTCTCGCCTCACCGCAACGTAAGTACGTGTCCACGTGCAACCACACCGGATCGAATGAGGTGTCCCACCATGTCTTCAATTCACGCCGATTCTGAGTTCACCCTCGACGACCTCGTCATCGAGGACCTGGGCCAGAACCTGGGCGGTGCCGCGCCCGACGGCTGCTTCTCCTGCGGCTACGGCCTGAGGATCGTCACCCGCGCGTCGGACGACCGCATCACCACGTGACGGGGACCGCCGGAGGACCTCGGGCGCTCACGCGCTGTATCCGCCTCCGGCACTCCCGCTCCACTTCCGCACATCTCCCTGCTGCCCCCCGCCGCTGGACGGAATCCGGAGCACCGACCAGCCCGCCCGCGCCCGCCACGGCGCGCTCGCCCGGAACAGACGTTGCGACGCGCCGCCCGCCCGACGCGGGCGGCCGCGTCCCGGACGCAGGATCTCGATGTTGGGAGAGACGTGAAGAGAGTTGGAGAAGCAGACCGTGCCACCGTACTGATCGCCAGTGACCACCCGGGGAACCGATCGGCTCTGCGGACGGTGCTCGACAACGCCGACCTGTTCCGGGTGGTCGGCGAGGCGGAGACCGGTACCCAGGCGGTGGCCATGACCAACAGCCTGCGCCCCGCGGTGGTGGTGATGGACCTGCTCTTCCCCGACAGCAGCGGGGTGGAGGTGGCCAAGCACATCACCAGCGTCTGCCCGGATGTCGCGGTCACCGTGATCACGCACCTGCGGGACCGCGACACCTTCCTGTCGGCGATACGCGCCGGCGCGCGCGGCTACCTGGTCACGAGCACCCGCCCCGAGGACCTCGTCCTGGCGCTCGAGGTCACCCGCTCCGGCGGTCTGGTGCTCGATCCGCTGGCCGCCGACTGGCTGGTGGAGCACCTGGTCGAACCGGCCGCCGCCCGGCGGCCGTTCCCGCAGTTGACGGAGCGTGAGCGGGCGGTGCTGGAGCTGGTGGCCGACGGGCGGGGCACCGTGGCGATCGCCCGCGAGCTGGGGCTCGCCGTCAAGACCGTACGCAACTACCTGTCGCGCATCTTCGCGAAGCTGAACCTGGTCGATCGGACCGAGGCCGCGGTGTGCGCGCGTCAGGCGGGTTTGGGAACAGCCGTGTCACCCGGACTGCACGCGGAACTCGGTAAGTCCTCCGTGCCGTACCGGTGATTCGGCTGCCGTCTTTTCCGCGTTCCGACGATGTGGCTCAACGGGCACTCCGGTCCTCAATGCTCTTGTATTCTATGGTTCTTTAGAATTACGGGAAGGGTGAGCATGAACTCGCGGACCGCGCCTTCGACTGCGTCAGACCTGACAACTACCGAAACACCGGCCCCGCGCCGCACGACCGTGTGGCTGCTGGTGGCCCTCGTGATGGCCGCGCTCAACCTGCGGGCCCCCATCTCGGCGGTCTCGGCACTGCTGCAGCCCATCAAGTCCGGCCTCGGGCTGTCCGGGGTGGAGGTGACCGGGCTGAGCATGCTGCCGACCGTCTGCCTGGCGGCCTTCGCCTTCGCCGGGCCCGGACTGCTGCGCAGGCTCGGCGAGATGCGGCTGATCGCGCTGTCGCTCTTCGTGCTGCTCGCGGGCGACCTGCTGCGGATGGTCGACTCCACCGCGGCGCTGTACGCGGGCACGCTCCTGGTGTCGGCGGCGATCGGCGCCGTCAACGGTGTCGTCCCCGGCCTGATCAAGCGGGAGTTCCCGGACCGCTTCGTCGCCGTCACGGCGCTCTACACCATCGTGCTCACCCTGGGCGCGGCCGGCGCCTCGGCGTTCGCGCCGCCGCTCGGCTCCGCCCTGCACTCCGACTGGCTCGCGCCGCTGGCGGTGCTCACCGTTCCGGTGGCGGTGCTGGCGTGCGCGGTGTGGGCTCCGGGGATGCGGCGCGGACCGCAGTCCGGCGCGCGCCGGCACATCCCCGCCGCCCTGTGGCGGGACCCGCTGGCGTGGCAGGTCACCGCGTTCTTCGGGTTCATGGGCCTGTCCTTCTACTTCGTACTCGGTTTCATGCCGACGGTCTGCCACGAGCGGGGCATGAGCGTGGCGGACGGCGGCCTGGTGCTGTCGGTGACCTCGCTGATCCAGGTCATCGGCTCCTTCGGCGTGCCGCTGCTGATCCGCCGGCTGCCCGACCAGCGCGTGGTGGCCGTGGTCGTCGCGGTGCTCAACGCGGCCGGCGTCAGCGCGCTGATGCTGCTGCCGGTCCCGGCCGGCGCCTGGATCGCCGCGGTGCTGCTCGGCCTGGCCCAGGGCAGCGGATTCGTCCTGGGGCTGACGCTGATCGGCCTGCGGGCACCGGACGCGACCACCGCGGCGGCGCTGTCCGGGATGGCGCAGGGCGTCGGCTACCTCATCGCGATCGCCGGACCGCTCGGCGGCGGCCTGCTGCTCACCTCCTCGGGCGGCCGGTTCGCCACGCTCGTCATGCTGCTGGTCATCAGCGCGGGGGAGCTGGTCGCGGGCGTCGGCGCGGGCCGCGTGCGCCACGTTCTGAGCCCCGCAGACATCGAGGGCTGACGACTCCGTATCCGGAACAACCACGTGGAGACCACCATGCACATACAGGGAAGCCGGGTTGCCGTCATCGGGGGCAGCATCGCCGGCTGTGCCTCGGCCATCGCCCTGACCCGGGCGGGGTGCGAGGTGACCGTCTTCGAGAAGAGCAAGGGCGGGCTGCGCGACCGCGGCGCCGGCATCACGGTCGCGGCCCCGGTCTACGACGAACTGATCGGCAGCGGCTACCTGTTCCCCGAGATGCGGGTGGGCCGGCGCGGTGAGCTCATCTGGATCACCCGCGAGGAGGACGTCCCGGACGGCCGGATCGTCGGCCGGCAGCCCTACTCGTCGGTGATGTGCTCCTGGGCGCTGGTCTGGCGCGAGCTGCGCGACCGCGTGCCGGCCGCCGACTACCGCGAGGGCACCGCGATCACCGGGGTGCGCCAACTCGACGACGGCGTGGAGCTGGAGATCGAGGGCGGTCCGACCGAGCGGTACGACGCCGTCGTCGGCGCGGACGGCTACCGCTCGCGGGTGCGCTCCATCGTGGCCCCCGAGGCGACGCTGGGCTACGCCGGGTACGGGCTGTGGCGCGGGGACTACCCCGCCGACCGGCTGGCCGCCGACCAGATGCCCGAACTGGGCGAGGACTTCGTCGCGGTCGCCTACTCCGGCGGCCACCTGGTCTTCTACCAGATCCCCGACCCGGCGTCCGGCGGCCTGCGGCAGAACTGGGCGCTGTACGGCGGCGTGCCGGACCGGCTCTTCTCGTCCGACCTGCAGCCCATCCCGCGCGGCCGGCTGAGCGCGGACGCGTTCGAGTACCTCAAGGGCTTCGTGGCCTGGCACCTGCCGCCCGCGTGGTCCCGGCTGGTGCGCGAGACCGACCTCGACGAGCTGTCGGTCAGCCCGATCTACGACACCCCCGTCTCGCACTACGTCTCGGGCCGGCTGCTGCTGGTCGGCGACGCCGGGACCATCGCCCGGCCGCACACCGGCGCCGGCGCGGTCAAGGCGCTCCAGGACGCCGGCGCCCTGGAGCGGGTGTGCCGCGAGCACGGGACCTGGGAGGAGGCGCTCGCCGCCTACGACGCGGCGCGGCTGGACTCCGGCAACGCCCTCGTCGAACTCGGCAAGCACCTCGGCCGCATGCGCGTCGAGACCCCCCAGGACTGGCGGGCCATGACTTCGGAGGGCTTCGAGTCGTGGCTGCACGCCAACACCAACGGCTGGCGCAGCGCGTACGACCCGACGAGCTGACCCGTCCGCACCACCGCAACCGCCATCGCCGCACCCGACTTCGGAGGAAACGCATGTTCACCCTGCCGCACATCACCCTCCCCGGCATCGACGAGTACGCGGAGAAGCACTCCGCGCCCGAGCCGGCCGACCTGTCCGGCACCACGGGCAACGACCTCGGCCTGGGACACCTCATCAGCGGGCAGCTGGTCTCCGGACTGCTGCGCACGCTGATCCACACCCTGCAGCCGCGCCTGGTGCTCGACATCGGCACCTTCACCGGCTACTCGGCGCTCACCATGGCCAGCGCGATGCCGGCCGGCTCCCACCTGATCACCCTGGAGGCCGACCCCACCCACGCGGCGGTCGCGCAGAAGAACATCGAGGCCAGCCCGTACGCCGACAAGGTCGAGCTGCGGGTCGGCCCGGCGCTCGAAGCCCTGGAGTCCATCGACGGGCCGCTCGACATGGTCTTCATCGACGCCGACAAGCCCAACTACCACAACTACTTCCTGGCCACCCTGCCCAAGCTCGCGCCGAACGGCCTGATCGTCTGCGACAACACCCTGTGGCGCGGCGAGGTCCTGGACGACTCCTCCACCGACCCGGACGTCCGCGCGATCCAGGCGTTCAACGACGCGGTGGCCGCCGACCCGCGGGTCGAGCCGGTCCTGCTGACCCTGCGCGACGGCGTCACCCTCATCCGCCACGCCTCCAAGGGCTGAGCGGACCCGCGACTCCCGGCCGGCCTGCGACCCCCGCGCGAGCCGGCCGGGACCGCCGGGCACACACCGGCGAAGGGCCGGGCCGGGACGTGGAGTCCCGGCCCGGCCCTCGGCGTTCAGTTCTCGCCGCCCCGCTCGACCGGCTGCCCGGAGCGGTGCCAGCCCAGGTAACCGCCTTTGAGATGGCGGGCGTTGAGGCCGTGCTCGCGCAGCAGGCGTACCGATTCGGCGGAGGTCACGCAGTACGGGCCGCGGCAGTAGGCGACGATGTCGGCGTCGCGGGGGAGTTCGCCGAGCCGGTCGAGCAGCCCCTCGGAGGGCAGCGAGACGGCCTGCGGCAGATGGCCCGCCTGGTAGTCGTCAAAGGAGCGCACGTCCACCACGAGGACGCCGTGGTCGAGCCGGGCGCCGAGTTCCTGCGCGGTCACCGGCTCCAGCGAGCCGGCGTCGCCGAACTCCTCGGTTATGGCGCTGCGCAGGTCGGCGAGCCGGTGCTCGGCGACGGAGTGGAAGACCGCGAGGAAGCGCGAGACCTCCTCGTCGGCCAGCCGGTAGTGCACCCGGGTGCCGTCCTTGCGGCTGGTCACCAGGTGGGAGGAGCGCAGTTCCTGCAACTGGGCCGAGGTGTTCTTGACCGGGGTGCCGGACAACTGGGCCAGTTGCTCGACGGTCAGCTCCCGGCCGTCGAGCTGGTCGAGCAGGCGCAGCCGGACGGGGTTGGACAGCGCCTTCCCCAGCCGCGACAGGTGGGTGTAGATCTGTTCGTGCCGGATGCCGGACATCCTCGCCTCGTCTGGGTGCTGCGCCGGGCCGGCCCCGCGGGGCGGTCCGCGACCGTGGGCGGTTCCGCGGATGCGGTCGCGTACCCCTACGCTACCGTTCCAAAGAACCATGGACCATGGGCGGGTGTCCCGGTGCGGGTGCGCACCGGACGGGTCGCGGACCGCCGCTTCGGGTGGAGCGTTCTGGCGGGACGTTCACCAGATCGGCGCGGGCCGCCCTTCCGGCAGCCCGGCCTCGCGGGGTCCGGCGAACCCGCCGTAGCCGCCCCGGTAGTGGATCAGGGGACCGGATTCCCCGTTCGCCGCGAGCCGCAGGACGCGCAGCACCACGATGAGGTGGTCGCCGGCCCGGTGCTCCGCCGTGACGGAGCACTCGAGCCAGCCGAGCGAGCCGTCGAGGACCGGCAGTCCGCCGGGCGACCGCGACCACTCGACGCCGCGGAACTTGTCCGCGCCGCTTCTGGCGAACTGCCTTGAGACATCCTGCTGTTGCTCGCTCAGGATGCTGACGCACACGTTCCCGGTACCGCGCAGCCTCGGCCACGTCCTACTGGTGAGCGCGGCGCAGAATGACACCAGTGGTGGAGACAGGGAGACCGAGGTGAACGAACTCACCGTCAGGCCGGTCGGGTAGCCGTCGTCGGCTATTCCGGTGACGGCGACCACGCCGCTTGCGAAGTGGCCCAGCACCGTACGGAACGACTCCTCTTGCGGCACCATGACCGCCTCGGTCACGCTGTTCGATGTCATGCTGGCATCCTTGGTTGTCTCGCTTGAGTCCGTCCGGACCGCGAGGAAGCGGTCATGGAGCGCAGCCACTGGTCGGCGTGGCGGGGCACCGCCGGGGTTCAGGCACCCGCGGCCTTGCGCAGCGCCTCGGCCCGGTCGGTGTGCTCCCAGGTGAAGTCGGGGAGCTCGCGGCCGAAGTGGCCGTAGGCGGCGGTCTGGGCGTAGATGGGGCGCAGCAGGTCGAGGTCGCGGATGATGGCGGCCGGCCGCAGGTCGAAGACCTGGGAGATGGCGGCCTCGATCCGGTCGGTGTCCACCTTGTTGGTGCCGAAGGTCTCGACGAACAGGCCGACGGGCTCGGCCTTGCCGATGGCGTAGGCGACCTGGACCTCGCAGCGCGAGGCGAGGCCGGCGGCGACCACGTTCTTGGCGACCCAGCGCATCGCGTAGGCGGCCGAGCGGTCCACCTTGGACGGGTCCTTGCCCGAGAAGGCGCCGCCGCCGTGCCGGGCCATGCCGCCGTAGGTGTCGATGATGATCTTGCGACCGGTCAGCCCGGCGTCACCCATCGGGCCGCCGATCTCGAACCGCCCGGTCGGGTTGACCAGCAGCCGGTAGCCGTCGATGTCGAGCTTGATGCCCTCCTCGACGAGCTGGTTGAGCACGTGCTCGACCACGAACTGCCGCACGTCCGGCGTCAGGAGCGATTCCAGGTCGATGTCGGAGGCGTGCTGCGAGGAGACGACCACGGTGTCGAGCCGCACGGCCTTGTCGCCGTCGTACTCGATGGTCACCTGGGTCTTGCCGTCCGGGCGCAGATACGGCATGGTGCCGTTCTTGCGGACCTCGGAGAGGCGGCGGGACAGCCGGTGCGCCAGGTGGATCGGGAGCGGCATCAGTTCGGGCGTCTCGTCGCAGGCGTAGCCGAACATCAGGCCCTGGTCGCCCGCGCCCTGCTTGTCCAGCTCGTCCTCGTCGCCCTCGACACGGCTCTCGTACGCGGTGTCGACGCCCTGCGCGATGTCCGGGGACTGCGAGCCGATGGACACCGAAACGCCGCAGGACTCGCCGTCGAAGCCCTTCTTCGACGAGTCGTAGCCGATCTCCAGGATCTTCTCGCGCACCAGCTGCGCGATCGGCGCGTAGGCCTTGGTGCTCACTTCGCCGGCGACATGGACGAGACCGGTGGTGATCAGTGTCTCGACGGCCACCCGCGAGGTGGGGTCTTCCTTCAGCAAGGCGTCCAGAATGGTGTCGCTGATCTGGTCGGCGATCTTGTCGGGGTGGCCCTCGGTCACGGACTCCGAGGTGAACAGGCGGGTTTTCACGGATGGTCTCCCATACGGTGCGTCCAGGGGCGCTTTGAATTGGTACCCGGGGTCTTCCGAACGTGGGACGAGCCGAAGCCGCTGCCGTACGAGTTGATATGCGTGTCGGCCGCCGCACTGTTCCCCCGGTCCTACGACCGGACCCCGGTTCCATGCCGACGCCTTTCTTCAGGCGGCGCCCTTCAAGCGAACCGCGCGCAATTCCCGGTGTCGTGAGTCAAATGTCCCGGCGCACTGGGAACTTGCCGCCGGCGGGCTAGGGACCAGCTTCTTCCTTTGGTCCGGCTGGACCCGCCGGCGAGTGGCGTCGATTCCCAGCGGGTGGGGACATTTGGCTCACGACACTGGGACCGGCCTGGCGCTTCTCTTATTGCTGCCACCACGGGAGAGAAGGGGCTCCGCGCCATGTGTCGCATTTATGGGCATTTCAATTCAGAGGTAGCCGCCAATGAACTGCGCGCGGTGGCGGCGCTGCAGCGCCACGGCGGGCCTGACGCCCACGCACGTGCCGACGGCGGCACGTGGTCACTGGGCAGCAACCGCCTCGCGATTATGGACCCGACCCACGGCCAGCAGCCCTACCGGCTGGCCGACAAAACCGTCACCGTCGTTTTCAACGGTGAGATATACAACCACAACGAGCTGCGCAGGGAGCTGCAGAAGCGGGGCTACCGCTTCACCGACACCTGCGACGGGTCGATCCTGCCGGCCCTCTACGAGGTCTACGGGGACGGGTTCACCGAGCAGCTCGACGGGATGTACGCGATCGCGCTCCTGGACCTGAGAGCCAGGCCGCGGCTCCTGCTCGCCAACGACCACCTCGGCATGAAGCCGGTCTTCTACCACTGGAACGCCTCGCGCGGCGAGCTGTACTTCTCCTCCGAGATCCCCTCGCTGCTGGCGTTCGACGCGGTCTCCACCACCATGTGGCGGCCCGGCCTGGACGCCTACCTGGCGACCAAGACCCCGTTCGGCGAGCAGACCATGTTCGGCGACATCAAGGTCCTGCCGCCGGCCACCACGGTGATCTGCGAGCACGGCGCCGGACTGCGCCTGCTGCGCCGTCCGGTCCCGGCCCCGTCGAACCCGCTGCCGGCCGAGGACGACCTGGCCGCCGGCGACCTGCGGTCCCGGCTGCGCTACGAGGTGCACCGCCTGCTGGAGTCCGACGTGCCGGCCGCCTCGATCACCTCCGGCGGGCTCGACTCCAGCCTGGTGACCGCGCTGGCCGCGGAGAAGGCGACCGACCTGCACACCTTCAACATCGCCTACACCGGCAACTGGCGCGGTGACGAGCGGGTCTTCGCCCAGCAGGTCGCCAAGCAGGCCGGCGCGGTCTACCACCAGGTGGAGATCGACCCGCGCGAGTTCCCGAACATGATCGAGGACGTGGTCTGGCACCTGGGTCAGCCCAACGCCGACCCCATCACCCTCAGCAGCTTCGCCCTGTTCGAGGCGGTCAGGGACGCCGGCTTCAAGGTCGCCCTCACCGGCGACGGCGCCGACGAACTGTTCGGCGGATACGGCCGGATGCGCGCCGCGGCCGACGCCGCCGCCGCGGGCCGCCCCTGGTACCAGGGGTACCTCGACGACCTCGGGGTGCTGCCGGCCGCCCAGCGCGCCGAGCTCTACACCCCGGAGTACGCCGCCGAACTGCGGGCGGCCGGCCCGGCGATACCGCAGCAGGCCCTGGACGAGCTGGAGCACGGCGCCGGCACCGCCCTGGACCGGATCACCGCCTTCGAGATCGGGCACCGCTTCCCCGCCTACCACCTGCGCAGGGTGGACCACATGAGCATGGCGGGGTCGGTCGAGGTCCGACTGCCGTTCTGCCAGCCGGGCATCGTGGAGTTCGGCCGCCAGCTGCCCGACCGGATGCGCGTCCAGGGCGGCCAGGTCAAGCGCACGCTGTACGCGGCCGCCGACGGCCTGCTGCCCACCGACGTGCTCACCCGGCCGAAGCAGCCGTTCACCCTGCCGATCGAGTCGATGCTCCGCCCGGGGTGGCCGTTGTGGGATCTCGCCCAGGACATGCTCTCCGCCGACCGGCTGCGCCAGACCGGCCAGATCGATCCCGCCGCCGTCCAGAAGATCTTCGCGACGCAGGCCGCGCAGCCCAACGACACCGCGTCGCTGACCTTGTGGGCGCTGCTGGTCTACGAGGTCTGGCGCGGCCAGTTCGCCACACCGCATCGGCGGACCGTCAACCCAGAAATGGTGGTGATCTCATGATCGGTCATCTTGCCTACGCCGAAGGCAGTCCCTGCCCCACCCTCGTCCTCGACGCCCGCGTGCTGCCGCGCGAGACCGACGCGCTGCTGGAGGTGCTCACCGAGGTCCGGCAGTGGCTGGCCACGGCCGGCGGAGCCCACGTGCTCAAGCTCGCGCTCGTCGAGCCGTCCGAGCACCCCATGTACGACATCGACTACCGGTTCATCCAGGCGCTGCCGGAGGGCCCCGACAAGTTCGACCTGCGCGGCTCGTGCGGCCACTCGATCCTCTCGACGATCATGGCCTGCGCCGAGTCCGGGATGCTGCCGAGGCTCTCGCTCGGCGCTCGGATCAGCGTCAACGTGATCAACAACGGCGACCACGTGGTCGCCGAGATCGACGAGGCGCACCGCAGCGTCGGCATCTTCAGCGTGCACTTCCTGCACAACCCGCCCAAGCCGGTCTCCGAACTCCTGCTGACCGGCAAGCCGATCACCACGCTCGAGGTGGACGGCGACCCGGTGGACGTCTCGCTCGTCTCGGCCGGCAACCCCTACGTCTTCGTCTCCGCCGCCAGCCTGGGGGTGACGACCAAGGAGGAGCTGTTCGCCGACTCGCCGGAGCTGTTCGACCGGCTGGTGCGCATCCGGGTCGCCGCCGCGAAGATGCTCGGCTGGTCGCCGGAGGGCGCGTTCCCGAAGGTCGCGATCACCATGCCGGACGGCCCGGGGAACATCGCGGTGCGCGCCGTCTCCGTGCCGAGCTGGCACCCGACGCTCGCCCTGACCGGCTCCGCCTGCCTGGGCGCGGCGACCCGCATCGAGGGCACCATCCCGTGGCTGGCCGCCCAGCAGGAGCCCGGGAAGCACCGGATCGTGGACATCGAGACGGCCGGCGGCCACACGGCGGCGACCGCGGGCATCACCACGCGCGACGACCTGGTCTCCGAGCTCAACTGGATCACCGTGGGACGCAAGAAGGTCACGCTCTACGGGTCGTTCGTCGTTCCGCCCCTGGCCCGCTTCCAGCTGAAGGAGGCTTCGGAGTGTCTGCCACTCTCGATATGACCGGGTTCGGCGGGCCGCTGACCGAGGAACTGGCCGAACGCCTCAAGGCGTCGGCCGCGCTCAGCGCCCGTACCGGCCGGCCCGACGACGACATGATCCTGGAGGTGCGCAAGTCCGGACTGCTCTCCCTCGCCGTACCGGTCGAGTACGGCGGCGCCGGCGGTGACGCCGCCGCGCTCAACGAGATGGTCGAGCGGGTGGCCATGGTCAACCCGTCGGTGTCGATCATCCTGTTCCAGCACTACGCGGTCAGCGCCCGGGTCAGCGAGTGGGGGACCGCGGCGCAGAAGTCGAAGCTGCTGCCCGCGCTGGCCGCCGGCGACCTGCTGGCCGCCTCCGCGTGGAGCGAACCGGGCGCCGGCGCGGCCAAGAAGCAGATCTCCTCGACCGCCGTGCCGCTGCCGGGGGACCGGTGGCTGCTCAACGGCGCCAAGTCCTTCACCACCAGTGCCGGGATCGCCGACATCTACCTGGTGCTGGTGCAGACCTCGGCCGCCGACGAGGCGTCCGACAGCTCCTACGGCGCCAGCGGCCAGTCGTTCTTCCTGGTCTCCGGGGACAACCCGGGCCTGGAGCCCGACCTGCGGCTCGACCTGGTCGGCATGCGCGGGTCGGCGACCGGCTTCGTCTCCCTCAAGGACTGCGAGGTCTCGGACGACGACCGGCTCGGCCCGCTCGGCAAGGCGCCCGCCATCATCGCGGGCGTCCGGGAGACCGGCGCGACGCTGGGCGCGGTGGCCGTCGGCATCGCCCGCACCTTCGTCGACATCGCCCGCGCCCACGCCGCCCGCGGCCGCTCGCTGCTGGCCGAGGTCCGGCTGGTGGAGATGTCCACGCTGGTGGAGGCCGCCAAGGGCATGGTGGAACGGGCCGGGAGCCGGGCGTCCGACAACCCCGGGATCACCACCCTGCACAGCAAGCTGTTCGCGTCCACCACCGCGGAACAGGTCGGCTCCGACGTGTCACGGATGCTCGGCTCGTCCGGGTACGTGCTGGACAACCGGCTCAACATGCTGCTCGCCGACGTGCGCGCGGTCGCCCTGATGGGTCCGACGAACGATCTGTGCCGGGAGTTGGTGGTCGCGTCATGGGCGGCGTGAGTCAGCAGCGGGCCGACCTGGCGGTCGTCAACGGCCGCCTGGTCACCCCCACCGGAGTCACCAGCGGCACGGTGCTGGTCAGCGGGGGCAGGATCAGCGCGATCACCGACGAGGCGCCGGCCGGCGTCCCGGTGCTCGACGCGCGGGGCCACTACGTGCTCCCCGGCCTCATCGACTCGCACGTGCACTTCCGCACCCCGGGCCTTGAACACAAGGAGGACTGGGCGCACGCCAGCCGGGCGGCGGTGGCGGGCGGCGTGACGACGGTCGTCGACATGCCCAACACCCAGCCCCCGTCGCTGACCCCGGAGGCGCTCGTCGCCAAGTCCGAGCTGGTGAGCGGCAGATCGCTGGTCGACTTCCGCTTCCACCTCGGCGTCGACCCCGAGCACCCCGAGGTGCTGGTCGACCTCGACCCGGCCATCGCCACCAGCGCGAAGGTGTTCATGGCCGGGCACCACACCGCGCCCACCGTGGTGCGCGACCCCGGACAGCTGGAGAAGATCTTCGCCGCGGCCTCCGGCGGCAACGTCCAACTCGTGCTGCACGCCGAGGACGAGTCGCTGTTCGAACTGCTCGACCAGTGGCACAACGAGCCGCCGGCCCAGTACGGCGACTACGAGCGGCACCGTCCGCGCAGCGGCGGCATCTCCGCGGTGGCCCAGGTCATCGCGCTGGTCCGCCGGTACGGCACCAAGGCGCACATCCTGCACGTCTCCAGCGCCGAGGAGGCCGACCTGCTCGCCGCGGCCAGGGCGTCCGGCCTGCCCGTGACGTTCGAGGTGACCGGCCACCACCTGTCGTTCACCGACACCGACGGCGCGCGGCTCGGCGCCCGCAGCCGCCTGTCGCCCGCCATCCGCTCGCAGGCCGACCAGGACCGGCTGTGGGCCGCGGTCCGCGACGGCGACATCTCCTCGCTCGGCAGCGACCACGCCCCGCACACCTACGAGGAGAAGACCCGCCCGGTGCCGGACGCGCCGCCCGGCATCCCCGGCGTCCAGGAACTGGCGACCGCGGTGTGGACCGGGATGCGCCGCCGCTGGCCCGACGAGCCGGCCGACGTCTCGATCGGCAGGCTGGTCGCGCTCATGGGCTCGGGACCGGCGGACATCTTCGAACTGCCCGGCAAGGGGCGGCTGGTGCCCGGCGCCGACGCCGACCTGGTGGTCTTCGACCCGGACCGGGTGTGGATGTTCTCCTCCGACGACGTCCAGGCCAAGTGCGGCTGGTCGATCTACGAGGGCTGGACCATGACCGGCCGGGTGCTGACCACCGTCAAGTCCGGGCGGATCGCCTGGGACCTGGAGCAGGCCCGGTTCGGCGAACCCGTCGGCCACTGGCTGCCCAACACCCCGCGCCCCGCGAGCGGTGCGTTCCCGACCAGCGGTGAGGAGTCGCCCGATGGCTCCTGACACCACCGTGCTCGTGGCCGGCGGCGGCATCGGGGGACTCGCCCTCGGCACCTCGCTGGCCCGGGCGGGCGTCCCCGTGACCATCGTCGAGCGGGCCGCCGGCATCGCCGACGTCGGCGCCGGCCTCGTGCTCTACCCCAACGGCGTCAAGGCGCTGACCGCGATCAGCCCCGAACTGGGCGCCGCGGTCCGGGCGGCCGGACACGTCCCGCGGCCGGGCGACCTGCGGCCGCTGATGAAGCCGGACGGCGAGCTGATCATCGCGGACGACGTCGGCGCGCTCGACAAGCAGTTCGGCGCCCCCCAGGTCTCGATCCTGCGCAGCGCACTGCAGAACGTGCTGCTGGAGCAGGCCAGGGCCGCCGGGGCCGAACTGCGCGCCGGTCTCGGCGTCAGCGGCCACCAGGACCACGGCGACCACGTCGAGGTCTCGCTCTCCGACGGCGGCACGCTCACCGCGTCGGTGCTGGTCGGCGCCGACGGGCTCAACTCCGTGGTGCGCAAGCGGCTGATCGACGACGGCGCCCCGCGCTACTGCGGCTACAGCACGATGCGCGGCCGGTCCGCGCCGTCCGAGCGCTACCCCAACGGACTCATCGTCACCAGCCCGGACCTCGGCCTGTTCGTCGCCCCGATCGGCGGCGGCGGACTGTACTGGACGGCGAAGATCACCGCGCCGTCCGGCACCTGGCCGGCGAAGGACCAGCAGGCAGCCCTGACCGACCTCCTGGGCGCCATGAACGGCTGGCACGACTCGATCGTGGAGGTCGTCCGCACCGTCCGTACCGACAGCACCGTGGTACTGACCGACATCAACGACCGGGAACCGGTTTCCCGGTGGACCAGCGGCAGGGTGACGCTGCTCGGCGACGCCGCGCATCCGATGTCACCCGGCGCGGGGCAGGGCGCCAGCATGGCCCTGGAGGACGCCGCCGTACTGGGCGACCTGCTCGGCCGCGCCGAGGACCTCCCCGCCGCGCTGCGGCGCTACAACGACATCCGTGCGCCGCGCACCGCCGAGGTCGTGCGCCAGTCCCACCAACGCGACACCGTGGTCCGCCACCACGACACGGAGTTCAGTACCCAGGACGAGCAGATCGCCGACCTCTTCGGTTGGCGGCTCGATTCCGTGGTCGCCAGTTCCGCGGGGCACCAGTGAGGGCTCCATGTCCCCCCGTGTCCCAGTCCTCGTCCATAGGAAATCGGGAAGAAAGCGTAGGGAAATGACCCAGGAACAGCTTTCCGTCGGCCAGAACACCCACTGGGACGACGTCGACATCGACTACGACAAGGTCCTGGCGACCGACAAGTCCAACGTGGAACTGCTGACCACCGCGGTGTCCCTGCTGCCGACCGGCTCCCCGGACGTGCTGGATGTCGGCTCCGGCACCGGACGGCTGACCACCTTGTGCCTGGAGGCCCGGCCGCAGGCCCGCATCGTCGGCCTCGACCCGGCGCCGACCATGGTCGAGGCGTCCCGGAAGAAGTTCGCCGGCAACGACCAGACCTCGTTCGAGGTCGGCCGGGTCGAGGACCTCTCGCAGTTCGCGGACAACAGCTTCGACGTGGCGATCACCAGCTTCGCCCTGCACCACCTGGAGCTCGACGTCTACGACGTGGCGGCCCGCGAGCTGTTCCGGGTGCTGCGCCCGGGCGGTCAGTTCATCAACGCCGACCAGTTCTGCCGCGTGATGGGCCCGGCCGGCAGCCCGGACCGCGCCCGCGACGTGCTGGAACTGCTCACCGACAAGGCGAAGTTCTACCTGCAGGAGGCCAGCTTCGAGCGGATGCTGCTGCAGATCGACCTGCTTCCCCGCTTCATGCGCGAGGACGGCGAGATCCTGACCACCCCCGAGTACTGGCAGGACGCGCTGCTCGCCGCCGGCTTCAGCAAGGTGGACATCGTGGCCACCGAGCCGGTCGACCTCTACAACCGGGTCATCCACGCCACCAAGTGACCCGTCCGCAGGTCCGGTGAAGTCCCTGGCACGCCGCTGACGGCGTGCCAGGGACTTCGTCATGCCCCGTGACCCTAAATCAGCCAACTGTATGGTTTGGGCAATTTTGCATTGGGCATTGAGGCCATTTCTGCATTCTGCGGCGAGTCGAACATCAGGAAGTGATCACAGGACGCATCCGTTCTATCTCCGCACGTGTGCGCCGACGGTGTCTGCGGTACTCTCCGCAATCGTCGGGGTTCAACAGGGTCACGTTCGGACCGGCCGCCCGAAAACGGCGGGTCGGACATTTCGTGGGCATCACGTGGGGGGAGCGGGTACTTGGCCGCTGAGGTGTTCGGGGGTCAGTACAGGTGGCATCCGGCAGCGGACGACCGGCGGTTGGCACAAGCGTGCACGGATGTCAGAGCGGGACGGTATTTCAGCGCGCACGAGGTGCTCAAGGAAGCGCGCTGGGAAGCCGAGTTGAGAGCCCACCGGTCGCTTGTGCTGGCATCGGAGGCGGCCGACTCCGACCTGGCGGAGCGCTGGCTGGCCGAGGAGCCGAGCGCGGAGTCCACCTTGATGTGGGCCCGGGTCGCGGTGCTGAGGGCGGTCAAGATGGCCGGGGCGCGCGACCGCCGGGCCGCCGCGCTGGTGCGCATCGCGCAGACCGCCTGCGAGCGGGCCGCCGAGGCGTTCCCGGAGGATCCGACGCCCTGGGTGGCGCTGCTGGCCATGGCCCACCTGCTGCGCCTCCGCGACCCGGCGCCCGGCGGCATGATGACCTCGCCGCCCGGCCCGTGGCGGCTGTTCTCGCACATCCTGCGCTTCGGCCCGCTGCACCGTGAGGCCCACCACCGGCTGCTCGCCTTCTACTTCGACCGGCACGGCGGCACCAAGGCCGCACGGTGGGACGTCGCGTCGTTCCTGAGCCAGCGGGTGCCGGCCAACTCGGCGCTGCGGCTGCTGCCGTTCGTGGTGCTCGTCGAGGACTACGACCGCAACGCGCTGCTCGCGGACCGCACCTGGGAGCAGCCGACCTGGCGTGCCGCGGCGATGTCGGCGTACCACAACTGGTTTCCCACCGTGACGGACTACCGCTCCGTGCCCGTGCTCGACCTGTCCTATCTCGCGCACGCCCTGTTCATGGGGAAACGCGAATTCGAGGCCAGGGAAGTGTTCACCGCGATGGGACCGTACGCCTCGCGCCTGCCCTGGGGTGTCTTCGGCGACCCCGAGCAACAACTGACCAGGATCAGGAGCTCGTGCGGGATGCCGGTGCCTGATTTCTGACGTGAATCCGGACGGATGCGAAATCCGCGCCGATTCACCCGCTCCACCGCCCCCCGTTTGGAAAGGCTAGCTGTGCGCAACAACGCATCGACGACCCGCGAGCGCAAGGACGGCGGGAATGACTCCGCGGCCGTCGCGCTCGACGACGACGCCACCCTGCACGCGATGGGATATCCCCGGAAACTGACCCGCCGTTTCCGGGCGTTCGACAATTTCGCGATCTCGTTCACGATCATCAACATCATCTCCGGCATCTTCTCCTCGTTCGGCCTCGGCATGAACGCGGGCGGACCGCGGATCCTGGTGTTCGGCTGGATCGGCGTGTCCGTGATGGTGCTGTTCGTCGGCGCCTCGATGGCGGAGATCGCCTCGGCGTACCCGACCAGCGGCGCGCTGTACTTCTCGGCCGGCAAGCTCGCCAAGCGGCACCGCGGCGCGTGGTCGTGGTACACCGGCTGGCTCAACTTCGTCGGCCAGATCGGCGGCACCGCGGCCACCGACTACGCCGCCGCCACCTTCCTGCAGGCGCTGGTCGCGATGCAGTGGCCGAGCTACCACGTCACGGCGCAGAAGACGGTGGCGATCACCGCCGTCATCCTGGTGCTGCAGGCGCTCGCCAACACCTACACGGTGCAGCTGGTCGCGCTGCTCAACCGGATCTCGGTGTGGTGGCTGCTGGTCGGCATGGTGGTCATCGTGGTGGCCCTCACCGTGATGCCCTCGCACCACCAGTCGCTGTCGTTCGTCACCCACTTCGCCAACAACACCGGCTTCACCAACAGCCTGTACGGCGGCATGCTCGGCCTGCTGGTGACCAGTTGGACCTTCACCGGCTTCGACGGCAGCTTCCACATGTCCGAGGAGACCGTCCAGGCGACGGTCAACGCGCCGCGGGGCATCATGCGGGCGATCGGCTACTCGGCGATCACCGGCCTGATCCTGATGCTCGCGCTGGTCTACTCGATCCGCGACTACGGCCAGGAGGCCGGCTCGTCGGCCCCGCCGGTGCAGATCCTCATCGACGCCCTCGGCCTGGGCACCGCCAAGCTGCTGCTGATCATCGTCTCCGCCTCCATGCTCTTCTGCGGCCTGGCGAACATGACCAGCAACACCCGGCAGATCTTCGCCTTCTCGCGGGACGGCGCGATGCCCGGCTCGCGCTGGTGGCACTCCGTCTCGGCTCGCACCCGTACCCCGGTCAAGGCCGTGTGGCTGGCCGCCGCCTGCTCCCTGGTGCTGGTGCTGCCCGGACTGTGGTCGAGCACCGTGTTCGCCGCCGTGGTGAGCGTCAACGTGGTCGGGCTCTTCCTCGCCTACGCCGTCCCGATCTTCCTGCGGCTGCGCCTGGACTCCTTCCAGCCCGGCCCGTGGAACCTCGGCCGGTACGGAAAGCTCGTCGGCTGGGTCGCGGTCGCCTGGATCATCATCAGCAGCGTGCTGTTCATGCTGCCCCAGGTCTCGCCGATCACCAGCACCTCGTTCAACTACGCGCCGATCGCGCTGGCCGTGGTGCTGTTCATAGCCACGGTGTGGTGGTTCGCCACCGCACGCCGCCGCTTCGAGGGCCCGGTCAGCTACGGCCGCCCCGACGAGGTCGCCGCGATGGACCTGATCTGACGTACCGTCGATGCCCGGCCGTGCGGCCCCGCGCCGCACGGCCGCATCTCCTGCGAAGGGAAGCACCACCGTCATGAACGCACCCGGCGGCACTCCGCGACCGCTGCCCGAAGCCGCCGTCCTCGGCGGACCCGCGCACCGCGGGAGCGCCGCCGGCGCGTTCGGACCGGACGTCACCCCGGCCACGTTGGAGGAATGGCGCGAGATCGTCGGCTGGACGGCCGACGAGGGCTGGAACCCCGGCCGCGGCGACATCGAGCGCTTCCACCCCACCGACCCGGCCGGCTTCTTCATCGGGCGGCTCGACGGCCGGGTGGTCTCCGCGGTCTCGGTCGTCAACCACTCCGAGCGGTACGCCTTCCTCGGCTACTACCTCGTGCACCCCGACCACCGCGGCACCGGCCTGGGACTGGCCACCTGGCAGGCCGCCTACCCGCACGCCGGCACCCGCACGGTCGGCCTGGACGCGGTCCCGGCCCAGCAGGCCACCTACGAGCGCGCCGGGTTCACCGCCGCCTACCGCACTCTGCACCTGGCCGGGGTCCCGCGGCGCACCGGCGGGCCCGCCTCCCGGGTGGTCCCGTCCTCGGCCGCCCGGCTGGCCGCGGTCGCCGCCTACGACCGCCCGTGCTTCCCCGCCGACCGCCGCGCCTTCCTCGACCGGTGGCTGACCGGCCCGGACCGCGCGGCCTACCTGCGGCTCGCCGAGGACGGGGAGCGGGTCACCGGATACGGCATGATCCGCCCGGCGCACAGCGGCTGGCGGATCGGTCCGCTGTTCGCCGACCGCGCCGAGGACGCCGGGCAGCTGTTCGACGCGCTCGTCGCGCACCTCGGACCGGACGACGAGGTGCACCTCGACATCCCCGAACACCGGCTGCCCGCCCTCGGGTTCGCCGAGTCCCGCGGCCTCGAAGCCCGCTCGCACACGCTGCGGATGTACGCCGGCGAGCCGCCGGCCATCCGCGACGAGGCGGTCTGGGCCACCACCAGCCTCGAACTGGGCTGACCGCGCTCAGCGCAGGTACCGCGTCCCGGCGCGGAAGTAGCCGCGCAGGTTGGTGTCGAGCAGCCCGGTCCAGCCGGCGTCCGGCTCGCCGCGCAGCCACGCGTAACGCGCCAGCGCGTAGCCGAACATGGGCTGGGTGAGGTAGCCCAGGGCGCTGCGCCGCCAGCCGTGCGCGTCCTGGGTGAAGCGGAACGCGGCGTTGGCGTTGTAGTGCCCGGCGCCGAAGAAGACGGTCAACAGGTCGGTGAGAGGCTCGCCGTCGCGCCGCCCGGCGGCTATCCGGCCCTCGCCGAGCAGCCGGTGGTGGCCCAACTCGTGGGCCAGCACGGCCACCAGGGCCACCGGGTCCGCGGTCAGCTCCCCGGTCAGGGTGATCCGCGGCCGGCCGTCCGCCGCCCGCCGGTAGTGGCCGGCCGCGCCGGCGGAGTGCCGGGCGGCGCGCGGCAGGTGGCGCAGCAGCTCCTGTTCCGCCGGGTCGTCCTGCTCCAACTCCACGTCCACGGCGGCGCGTTCCACCTCCAGGTGGCCGAAGAGGGTGTCCACCACCCGCCGCACGTCCTGCGGCCGGTCCCGGTAGGGCCGCGGGAAGCGCGGGTCGTCCGGCAGCAGCACCGGGCGGCGCAGCAGCTCCTGCCCGAACTGGCCGGTCAGCCAGTCCAGCGACTCCTCGATCCACACCCGCTCCCGCTCCGGGACCGGGCACCGGCGACCGAACATCCCGACCTCCCCAGCCGTGCGGCGTTCAGCTGGAGAATCCCACATGCACGTGGTCGTGGTGAGTGGCGTCGGAGAAGAACTGGTCGGGTCCGCCGCCGGTCAGCTGGATCGGCCCGCCCACGTTGTACGAGCCGGCCGCGGCGGCGTCCCGCATGAACGTCTCGATCAGCCGGCGCGAGGTCGCCGGGTCCACCACCGGGTGGCCGTCGATCCGCCACACGTCGAACGCCTTGCCGAGCGGATGGTCGCTCGGCCGGTCGGTGCCGAACACGTCGATCGGGTGGCCGGAGCGCACCACGCTGACCGACATCCGGTACGTGCCGGCCAGCTCCAGCATCGCCCGGGGCACCGAGGGGTGCACGACCCGGCCGCGCAGGTCCGCCGTGGCGGCCGGCGGCAGCTGGACGCGGGGGTCGGCGAGCACCCGGCGGGCCGGGTCCGACAACGTCGCGGCGGGCGGGCCGGGCCGCGCCGGGTGCAGCGCGGTGACCTTCCAGCGCGGCTGCGCCCGGCTCAGGCGCACGTCGACCGTGGTGCCGCCGGCCCGCACCGGGCCGTCGCCGTCGCGGGTCCACTGGTCGCAGACCACCAGCACGCTCGCCGAGTCGGACAGGATGCCGCCGTACTGCGCCTCGATCACCTGCAGCGCCGCGCTGCCGGCGGCCGGCAGCAGCGGCCCGGCCTGCCCGGCGAGCGAGGCCGGCAGGCCCTGCGCGGCGACCCGGGCGCCCGCCTTCGCGACCCCGCCGCCGCCCTGCGGCCACGCGCCGATCGCCTCCACCAGCCGCACCGCGCGCAGCTTCACCTGCGGGTCGATGTCCGCGGGGCTGGGCTGCCAGGGCGTGGTGTGCGGCAGCGCGGCGCCGGTCCGCGAGACGGCGGCGGACGGCGTCCCGGTGGGCGACGGCGTCCGCCCGCCGGAGCCGCCGCCGGAGCCGCCCGAGCAGCCGGCCACGCCCAGCACCGCCCCGGCCGCCCCGAGCAGCGCGGCCCGCCTGCCGATCGCGGCTCGTTCGCTGTCGTGTTCCATGGACACCCCTCGGGGCAGACGGCCGGGTTCCCGGCCAGTCTGCCCCGTCGGCTGCTCCCGCGTACCGCGGTGACACTCCGACCGACCGGCCGGATCACCCCACCGGGGGCTGCGCGAGGCGCCGCTCGGCGGTGCCGCCGGAGGGCACGTTGTCGCTGCTGAGGGCGCGCAGGATGTCCTCGACGCGCTCCTTGGCGTCGCCGAAGAGCATCTGGCTGTTCTCCCGGAAGAACAGCGGATTCTGCACGCCCGCGTAGCCGGTGGCCATCGAGCGCTTGAAGACGACCACGTTCTCCGCCTCCCACACGTGCAGCACCGGCATGCCGGCGATCGGGCTGCCCGGGTCCTCGCGCGGCGGCCGGGTTGACGGTGTCGTTGGCGCCGATGACGAGCACCACGGAGGTCGTCGGCGAAGTCGTCGTTGATCTCGTCCATCTCCAGCACGATGTCGTACGGCACCTTGGCCTCGGCCAGCAGCACGTTCATGTGGCCGGGCAGCCGGCCGGCCACCGGGTGGATGCCGAAGCGCACCTCGATGCCGCGGTCGCGCAGCCGCCGGGTCAGCTCGGCGACCGGGTACTGCGCCTGCGCCACGGCCATGCCGTAGCCCGGCGTGATGACCACCGAGGTGGCCTCGCGCAGCAGCTCGGCGGTCTCCTCGGCGCTGATCTCCCGGTGCTCGCCCTGCACGTCGCCGTCGCCGCGGGGCGCCTCGATGCCGAAGCCGCCCGCGATCACCGAGATGAACGAGCGGTTCATCGCCTTGCACATGATGTACGACAGGTAGGCACCGGAGGAGCCGACCAGCGCGCCGGTGACGATCAGCAGGTTGTTGTCGAGCAGGAAGCCGGAGGCGGCGGCCGCCCAGCCGGAGTAGCTGTTGAGCATCGAGACGACCACCGGCATGTCGCCGCCGCCGATGGAGGCGACCAGGTGCCAGCCGAGGGCGAGCGCCACCGCGGTGACCGCGATCAGCAGCCCCAGGTTCGGGTGCAGCACGAACAGCACGGTCAGCACGACGAACGCCACGAGGGCGCCGAGGTTGAGCAGGTTCTTGCCGGGCAGCATCAGCGGGCGGGACTTGATCGCGCGCCGACAGCTTGAGGAAGGCGACGATCGAACCGGTGAAGGTGACCGCGCCGATGAAGACGCCGATGAAGACCTCGGCGTGGTGGATGCGACAGCAGCGACCCGGCGACCTCGGTCTGCGCGGCACCGCGCGCCTCGACGTCGAAGTAGCCGTTCCAGCCGACCAGCGCGGCGGCCAGGCCGACGAAGCTGTGCAGCATGGCGATCAGCTCGGGCATCCCGGTCATCTCCACCACCTTGGCCCGCCACAGGCCGATGGCCCGCGCCGATGACCATGGCGATGGCGAGCAGGGCCAGGCCGCCCGGCCGCGGCGCTGCGCGACGCGAGCCCGATGGTGGCGGCCAGCGCGATGGCCATGCCGGAGATGCCGGACACCACTCCGGAGCGGGAGGTCTGGTGCTTGGAGAGCCCGGCGAGGCTGAGGATGAACAGCAGGGCGGCGACGATGTAGGCGGCCTGTGCGGCTGTGGCGGCGGTCATCCGGATCAGCCTTTCGAGAACATGCTGAGCATGCGACGGGTGACGGCGAATCCGCCGAAGATGTTGATGCTCGCCAGCAGGATCGCGGCGAACGACAGGACGGTGACCACCGTGTGCCCGTGCCCGATCTGCAGCAGCGCGCCCACGACCACGATCCCGGAGATCGCGTTGGTGACCGACATCAGCGGCGTGTGCAGCGCGTGGTGCACGTTGCCGATGACGTAGTAGCCGATGACGATCGCCAGGACGAAGACCGTGAAGTTGCCGATGAGCTGGTTCGGCGAGAACGCGGTCACCAGGAAGAGCGCCAGCGCCCCGGCACCCAGCAGCGCGTAGGTGGCCTTGGTGGACCGCGGCCGTTTCTCCTTGGCCGCCGGAGCCGCCGCGGGCTCGGCCGCCGCGGCCGCGGGGGCGGCGGAGACCTGCACCGGGGGCGGCGGCCAGGTCTTCGCGCCGTCGCGCACCACCGTCATGGACCGCTGCACCACGTCGTCGAAGTCGAGGACGAGCCGGCCGTCCTTGCCCGGCGTCAGCAGCTTCATCAGGTTGACCAGGTTGGTGCCGTACAGCTGCGACGCCTGGGTGGGCAGCCGGCCCGGCAGGTCGGTGTAGCCGATGATCGTGACGTCGTTCGTCGGTGACGACGGCCTTGCCGGCCACCGTGCCGGCCACGTTGCCGCCCTGGGCCGCCGCCATGTCGACGATCACGCTGCCGGGCTTCATGCGCGCCACGTCCTCGGCGGTGATCAGCTTCGGCGCGGGCCGGCCGGGGATCAGCGCGGTGGTGATGATGATGTCGACGTCCTCGGCCTGCTCGGCGTAGATCTCGGCCGCCCGGCGGTCGTAGTCCTCGCGAGGTCGCCTTGGCGTAGCCGTCGGTGCTCACCTCCTGCTCCACCTCGACGGCGAGGAACTCCCCGCCCAGCGAGCGCACCTGCTCGGCCACCTCGGGCCGCGGGTCGGTGGCCCGCACGATCGCGCCGAGGCTGGAGGCCGCGCCGATCGCGGCGAGCCCGGCCACGCCCGCGCCGGCCACCAGCACCTTGGCGGGCGGCACCTTGCCGGCCGCGGTGACCTGGCCGGTGAAGAACCGGCCGAAGGCGTGCGCCGCCTCCATCGACCGCCCGGTAGCCGGCGATGTTCGCCATCGAGCTGAGCACGTCGAGCGACTGGGCCCGGGAGATGCGCGGCACCGCGTCCATGGCCAGCGCGGTGATCGGCCGCCGGGCCAGATCGTCGACGAGTTCCGGGTTGAGCGCCGGGGCGATCAGCGAGACCAGCGTCGCGCCCTCGGGCAGCCGGTCGATCTCGTCCTTCGAGGGCGCGTTGACCTTCAGCACGATGTCGGCCTGCCACGGGTCGCCGATCAGGGCGCCCGCCTCGGTGTAGGAGTCGTCGGAGAAACTCGACGCCGACCCCGCCCCCGACTCGACGACGACCTGGTAGCCCAGCGCGGCCAGCTGTCGCACGGTCGCCGGCGTCGCAGCGACCCGGGTCTCGCCCGCGATCGACTCCGCGGCGACACCGAGTCGCTGAGGTTCCGGTTGTGTCATCGTCTACCTCTCTCGTCACGAACGTGGCTCACCGCGAACGCGCGGTCGTGAGCCGCGGCGTGGAACTCCGCACCCGAGTCTCTTCGAATGCGGTTGCGATTGGGTAGAGCCGATGACGTACGTCACTCGGATAGTGGTAGACGATGTCCTGTTTGCGGTGACTCGCGGGCAACCGTCAGGCGTCCCGGTCCACCCGCAACCGGCCGATGAGCTGCTCCAGGTCGCTGATCCGGTCGGCCAGCACCTCGGTGCCGCGGGTCTCGCGTTCGCGCAGCAGCAGTTCGATCTGGGTGAGGCGGTCGGCGATCTGCGTCAGCGCCTGCCCGGTCGACTCCTGCGCGGTGCCGCCGTCGGCCAGCAGCTGCTTGAGCTGCTCGGCCTGGATGGCGAGTTGGCGGTTCTTGCGGTGCAGCTCCAGGAAGACGTTGACCTTGGTGCGCAGCAGCCAGGGGTCGAACGGCTTGGTCAGGAAGTCCGCGGCGCCGATGACGTAGCCGCGGTAGGCGTAGTCGGTGTCGGCGTCGGCGCCGGTCAGCAGGATGATCGGGACGTCCTTGGTCTGGTCGAGGTGCTTGATGTTGGTGGCGGTCTCGAAGCCGTCCATGCCCGGCATCAGGACGTCGAGGACCACGACCGCGAACTCCTCGCGCAGCATGGCCTTCAGCGCCTCCTCGCCCGAACTGGCCCGCACCAGGCGCTGGTCGAGCGGGCCGAGCACCGCCTCCAGCGCGACCAGGTTCTCCTCCATGTCGTCGACGATCAGGATGCTGGACCTCTCGGGCGCGGGAGGGATCATGTCGGCTCCTCCCCGGAGGGGTCGGGTTTCGCCGCGGGGCGCGGCCGGCGCGGTGCGCCGTCGTCCGGCGGGTCGCCGTCCGCCGGGTCGAGCAGCTCGCAGACCACGGTCAGCAGCCGGTCCACGTCCACCGGCTTGGGCACGTAGTCCGAGGCGCCGCTCTCGATCGCCTTCTCGCGGTCGCCCGGCATGGCCTTGGCGGTGAGCGCGATGATCGGCAGCCTGGCCAGGCGCGGGGAGCCGCGGATCGCCCGGATCGTCTCGTAGCCGTCCATCTCCGGCATCATGATGTCCATCAGCACCAGCGAGATGTCCGGGCTGCGGTCCAGCACCTCGATGCCCTCGCGGCCGTTCTCCGCGTACTTCACCGTGATGCCCACCCGGCCCAGCACGTGGGTCAGGGCGAACACGTTGCGCACGTCGTCGTCGACGATCAGGATGCGCCGCCCGTACAGCAGGCGGCCCTGCCGCCCGGTCGTCCACTGCTTGAGCCGGGTCGTCTCCGGCCAGCCGTCGTCGCGGCCGTCGTGCGCCCGCCCGGTGCCGCTCCCCACCACCAGGGCGGCGGTGCCGGTGAACCCGCCGTCGGCGTCGCCGCCGCTCCCGGTGCCGCCGGGGTACGCCGGGCCGGTGCCGCGCGGCGGGACCGGGGCGCGCGGCGCGGGAGCCGCGGACAACTGCCGCGGCCCTTCCTGGCCGGCGGCGAGCGTGGCCTGGCCGGCGCGCGCCGCCGGGTCCTGGGCCGGCGGGACCGGCACCGCGCCGGGGTGCCGCGAGGGGACGTAGAGCGTGAAGGTGGAGCCGACGCCCACCTCGCTCTCGGCGACGATGCGGCCGCCGAGCAGTCCGGCCATCTCCCGGCTGATGGACAGGCCGAGGCCGGTGCCGCCGTACTTGCGGTTGGTCGTGCCGTCCGACTGCCGGAACGCCTCGAAGATCACCGACAGCTTCTCCGGCGGGATGCCGGTGCCGGTGTCCCGGACCGAGAAGGCGATCACCGCCTCCGCGTTGCGCAGCGTCTCCTCCTCGAACCCCGCGCCGGCCACCCGCCGCACGAACAGCTCCACGCCGCCCGAGGAGGTGAACTTGACCGCGTTGGACAGCAGGTTGCGCAGGATCTGCTGGATGCGCTGCTCGTCGGAGTACAGGTCGCGCGGCACGTCGTCGCCGACGGTGACGTCCAGGCTCAGGCCGCGGTCGATGGTGAGCGGCCGGAAGGTGGCCCGCACGTAGTCGAGCAGTTTGATCAGCGGCAGCTTCTTCGGGTGCACGTCCATCCGGCCGGCCTCGATCTTCGACAGGTCCAGGATGTCGTTGATCAGCTGCAGCAGGTCGGAGCCGGAGCGGTGGATGGTGGCCGCGAACTCCACCTCCTGCTCCGAGAGCCGGTTGTCGGTGTTGTCGGCCAGCAGCCGGGCCAGGATCAGCAGCGAGTTGAGCGGGGTGCGCAGCTCGTGCGACATGTTGGCCAGGAATTCCGACTTGTACTGCGAGGAGATCGCCAGCAGGGCCGCCTTCTCCTCCAACTCCGCGTTGGAGCGCTGCAACTCGTCCGAGCGCTGCCGCAGTTCGGAGGTGAGCCGCTGCGACTGGGAGAGCAGCGACTCGGTGCGGGAGTTGGCGATGATGGTGTTGATGGAGACGCCGATGGTGTTGACGAACTGGTCGATGAAGGCGAGGTGGACGTCGCTGAACCCGCTGAACGAGGCGAGTTCGATCACGCCGAGCACCTCGTCCTCGAAGATGATCGGCAGGATCACCACGCTGGCCGGCAGCGCCGAGCCGAGGCCGGAGTTGATGGTGATGTAGTCCTCCGGGACCGAGTCCACCAGGATGCGCTTGCGCTCCCGCGCGGCCTGGGCGATCAGCCCGCGCCCGGGGGTGCCCGGCGGCGGCAGCGGTCCGTCCTCCGCCTGGCCGGAGCCGTAGCCGGTGATGAACTCCAGGCCCTCGCCCGGCTTGGAGTCCGACTCGGCCAGGAAGAACGCGCCGAACTGGGCGTTCACCAGCGGCGTCAGCTCGCGCAGGATCAGGTCGGCGACCTCGACCAGGTCGCGGTGGCCCTGCATCAGGCCGGCCAGCCGGGTCAGGTTGGACTCCAGCCAGTCCTTCGCCCGGGTGGTCTCGCGGAGGTTGGCCACCATGAGGTTGACGTTGTTCTTCAGCGCGGCGACCTCACCGCGCGCGTCCACCGAGATGGAGCCGGACATGTCGCCCTGCGCGACCGCGCTGGCCACCTCGGCGATCGCCCGCACCTGGGTCGTCAGGTTCAGGGCGAGCACGTTGACGCTGGTGGTCAGCCGCTTCCAGGTGCCGTAGACGCCCTCGACCCGGGCCTGGCCGCCCAACTGGCCCTCGCTGCCGACCTCGCGGGCCACCCGGGTCACCTCGGCGGAGAACGACGAGAGCGTGTCGACCATGGTGTTGATCGTGGTCTTCAGCTCCAGGATCTCGCCGCGCGCGTCGACGTCGATCTTCTTCGACAGGTCGCCCTGGGCGACAGCGGTGGCCACCTGGGCGATGTTGCGGACCTGGGAGGTGAGGTTGTCGGCCATGAAGTTGACGTTGTCGGTGAGGTCCTTCCAGACCCCGGAGACCCCACGCACCCGGGCCCGTCCGCCGAGCCGCCCCTCGGTGCCCACCTCGCGCGAGACCCGGGTGACCTCGTCGGAGAACGCCTGCAACTGCTGGACCATGGTGTTGACGGTGTCCTTGAGCTCCAGGATCTCGCCGCGCGCGTCCACGGTGATCTTCTTCGACAGGTCGCCGTTGGCCACCGCCGTGGTGACCTGGGCGATGTTGCGCACCTGGGAGGTGAGGTTCAACGCCATGAAGTTGACGTTGTCCGTCAGGTCCTTCCAGACCCCGGAGACGTCCCTGACCTGCGCCTGACGGCCCAGGTTCCCCTCGGTGCCGACCTCGCGGGCCACCCGGGTGACCTCGTCGGCGAACGCGGAGAGCGTGTCGACCATGGTGTTGATGGTGGTCTTCAGCTCCAGGATCTCGCCCTTGGCCTCCACGGTGATCGTCTTGCCCAGGTCGCCCTGGGCGACGGCGGTGGCCACCTGGGCGATGTTGCGGACCTGGGAGGTGAGGTTGTCGGCCATGAAGTTGACGTTGTCGGTGAGGTCCTTCCAGACGCCGGAGACGCCGCGTACCTGGGCGCGTCCGCCGAGCCGGCCCTCGGTGCCGACCTCGCGGGCGACCCGGGTGACCTCGTCGGCGAAGGCGGAGAGCTGGTCGACCATGGTGTTCACGGTGCTCTTGAGCTGCAGGATCTCGCCGCGCGCGTCGACGGTGATCTTCTGGCTGAGGTCGCCGTTGGCCACCGCCGTGGTGACCTGGGCGATGTTGCGCACCTGGGAGGTCAGGTTCGACGCCATGAAGTTGACGTTGTCGGTGAGGTCCTTCCAGACGCCGGAGACGCCGCGTACCTGGGCGCGTCCGCCGAGCTGCCCCTCGGTGCCGACCTCGCGGGCGACCCGGGTGACCTCGTCGGCGAAGGCGGAGAGCTGGTCGACCATGGTGTTCACGGTGAGCTTCAGCTCCAGCAGCTCGCCGGTCGCCTCGACGGTCACCTGCTGGGTGAGGTCGCCGCGCGCCACCGCCGTCGTGACCACCGCGATGTCGCGGACCTGCGCGGTCAGCCGGGAGGCCATCATGTTCACCGCCTCGGTGACCGAACGCCAGTCGCCGGACAGCCCGCGCACCTTCGCACGGCCGCCGAGACGGCCCTCGGTGCCCACCTCACGGGCCAGCCGGGTCACCTCGCCGGTGAACAGCGAGAGCTGCTCCACCATGCGGTTCACGCTGCGTCCGAGCCGCCGCAGATCGCCGCGCAGCTGATGGTTGCCGGCGTGCAGGTCCACCCGCTGGGTCAGATCGCCGCCGGCCACCGAGTCGAGCACCCGCGTGGTGTTGGCGAGCGGGACCACCAGCCCTTCGAGCAGCGCGTTCGCCGCGTCCACGTTGGTCGCCCAGCCGCCCTGGCCCGGACTCGCCGTGAGCCGGGCGTCGAGCTGCCCCTGCCGCACCACCTCGCGGCGCACCCGCTGCACCTCGCCGGACAGGTGGGCGTTGCGCGCGACGATCCGGTTGAACACCCCGGCCATCTCGGCGGCGAGGCCCTCCTGCGCCCCCTCGACGCGGGCGTCGAAGTCTCCGTCGCACAGCGCGTTCATCGCGGCGAGCAGCGGCCGCAGCTCGGCGGCCCGCACCCATTCGCCGTCCCCGCCCGCCGGGCGGCCGTCGCGGGTGGTGGGCTCGGTCGTACCCGGGTCGTTTGCCATGGCAACAACTTCATTCTCAAGAGTCGAGATGTATCCGGATGCCGTGCAATAGTATAAAAGACCTGATTTGAGTGCATCCGTCACGATGTCGGAGACGCCGGTGGGCTACTCGTCCTCCCCCTTCGATCCCTTCGATCCGTCCGCATCCGCCTCACGGACCCGGTTGGCGGCGTCCCGGCTGGCCGGACCTGAGGCGAGGAAGTTCGTCCGCTCGGTGCTGACCGAACAGACCGCGCCGCGCACCCCCGGCGCCCCGGCGATCACCGAGCGGCTGATGGACGACGCACTGCTGCTGGTGGACGAGCTGGTCACCAACGCCGTCCTGCACGCCGGCACCGACATCGAGGTCGTCTGCCGGCTGCAGGAGGTCCGCGAGCCCGCCGTGTCCGACCAGGCGCCCGGCGCGACGGCCGCCCCGCAGCGGGAGCGCTGCCTCGGGGTGGTCGTCGAGGTGGTCGACCACCACCCCTCCAGCGGCCTGGACACCGGCCGCAGCCGGGCCGGGCGCGGGCTGCGGCTGGTCGCCTCGCTCTCCGAGTCGTGGGGCGTGACCTACCGGCACACCCAGAAGGCGGTGTGGTTCCGGCTGCTCAGCACCCAGGGCGAGAAGGAGGCCGTCCCGCGGCCGGCCGGCGTGCCGGGCGCCCGCCACGAGCTGGACGCCGTCCGGCGGCCCGGTGCGGCCGCTCCGGCGGCGGAGATGGCGGACCCGGCGGCCCGCACGGTGGAGTGGGTCAACCGCGGCGGGCTGTCGTTCCTGGCCGAGGCCGGTGAGCTGCTCGCCGGACAGCTCGACGCGGACATGGTCGCCGCGCTCGCCGGCCAGCTCCTGGTGCCCCGGGTCGCCGACTGGTGCGCGGTGTGGCTGGGCGGCGAGCACGACACGCTGCGGCTGTCGAGGGTCTGGCACTCCGACGAGCAGCGCATCGGCGCGCTGCGCCGGGCCCTGCAGGACGATCCGCCGCCCACCCGGCTGACCACCCCGCGCACCCCGCGGCCGTGGCCCGACGCGGCGGGCGATCCCCAGGCCGGCGGCTCGGCGCTGGCCTTCCCGCTGCTGGCCGGCGGCACCTGCCAGGGCATGCTGGTGATCGGCCGGTCCGGGGCGCCGCAGATGACCGACGCGGTGGCGAAGATGGTGGAGGACGTCTCGCGGCTGGTCGCCCAGGCGCTGATCACCGCCCGCCAGTACACCCTGCAGACCACCATCAGCCGGGCGCTGCAGCGCAAGCAGCTGCCGGACTTCCTGGCCCGCATCCCCGGAGTGGAGACGGCCATCGTCTACGAGCCCTACGCCGAGGGCCAGATCGTCGGCGGCGACTTCTACGACCTGTTCCCGGTGGGCGACCGGCGCTGGTGCTTCATGCTCGGCGACGTGGAGGGCAAGGACCCGGAGGCGATGTCGGTCACCGGCCTGGTCCGGCGCCTGGTGCGGCTGCTGGCCAGGGACGGGCACAGCGTCGAGTCGGTGCTGCACAAGCTCAACACGGCGATGCTGGAGGAGAGCGCGGAGACGCTGGGCCCGGACGGCGAACCGACCAAGTCCCGCTTCCTGAGCCTGCTCTACGGCGACCTGGAGCCCACCCCGGACACCGGCGGCGCCCGGTGCAGGATCGCCAGCGCCGGCCACCCGCTGCCGCTGCGGCTCACCGTCGACGGCGAGGTGGTGCCGCCGGTCGGGCCCCAACTGCTGCTGGGCGTCGACGAGAACACCAGGTTCCGGGCCGACTCCTTCGACCTCGCGCCCGGCGAGACGCTGCTGTGCGTCACCGACGGCGTGACCGAACGGCGCAGCGGCAACCGGGAGTTGGACGACGACAACGGCCTGGCCCAGGTGCTCGCCGAGTGCACGGGCCTCGGGGCGATGGCGGTCGCCGAGCACGTGCGCCGGGCCGCCCACGACTTCGACGCCCGCCCGGTCGCCGACGACCTCGCGGTGCTGGTGCTGCACGCGCTGCCGCACCCGTCCCCGATGCTGTGACCGCCCGGTCCGTGCGGCGCGGTCAGCCGCCGGCCGCGCGAGAGCCGGGGGAGGGCGGAGCTGCCGGGCGGGTGGACGGGGGCACGGACGGCTCGGGCGCCGGTGTGGGCAGGCCGCCGAAGTCGCGCACCGCCTCGGCGACGATCGCCTCCAGCCGGGCGTGGTGCGCGCCGCGCCAGTAGACCTGGCCGCACTCGGCGCACTGCGCGTACACGTCGTAACTGCGCTGCGTGCCGTCCCGCAGCCGTTCGTGGACCGCGTCCTTGTCGGCCGCGCGCAGCGTCCCGTTGCAGGCCGTGCACCGGGTCCAGGGCGCGAGCGGCGGAGCGAACCGGGACAGCACGTCCCCCAGCTGCTCGGCCGGGCGGTGGCTGTAGACGTACCCGCCGGCCCACAACTCGCGGCGGTGCAGCAGGCCCCGGTCGCGGGAGAGCATGACGCGCCGCTCGACGGCCGAGCGCCGGGCCAGCGCGGCGTCGCCGATGTCCAGGTTCTCGTAGGCGGTGTCCACCCCGAGCAGCCGCAACCGCCGTGCGAGGGTGCCCAGATGGACGTCGAGCAGGAACCGCGGCGGTCCGGCGAGCCGCTGCGGCCGGACCACGCCGCGCACCTCGACCTCCTCACCCCCGGCGGGGATGTGCCCGGTGGCCACCTCGCGCCCGCCGGCCAGCAGCGCGCCGACCTCGGTGAGCGGCACGCCCAGCGACTCGACGAGGTGGCCGAGGGTCGAGACGCCGTCGGTGCGCGCCGCCGACCGCCCCGCCCGGCGGGCCGTGTTCACGAAGACGTGCAGCTCGGGGGCGAAACTGATCCAGATCTCCGGTCTGTCCACCCGGCCAGCATGCCAGCGGTCCGCGGGCGGCCACCAGCGCATTCCGCGGCCGGCCGGCGGGGGCGCGGCGGCCGGCCGGGTCAGTCCTTGCGGCCGACCCCGCACCACATGGGCACCTCGCCGGTCGCCGGATCGGCCGGCTCCGGACGCCAGGCGGGCAGCTGCACGACGCCGGGGTCGAGCAGCGTGGTGCCGGTGAACAGCCGGGAGACCTCCTCGTGGGTGCGCGGGGTCGCGGCCGCGTGCTCGGCGGCGCGGCGGTTGTACACCCGCATCGACGCGGCGACCTTCTCGGCGCCGATGTCGGAGGCGGGGTGCGAGATCACCAGGTGGCTGCCCGGGGCGAGGGCGGCCAGCAGGCGGGCGGCGATGCCGTACGGGTCCTCGTCGTCCGGGATGTACTGCAGCAGCGCGACGAACATCAGCGCCACCGGCTGCGCCAGGTCCAGCGTCCGGCGGGCCGCGGCGAGGATCTCCCGGACGTCGCGCGCGTCGGCGTCCACGTAGTCGGTGACTCCCTGCGCGGTGCTGACCAGCAGCTCCCGGGCGTGGGTGAGCACGATCGGGTCGTTGTCGACGTAGACCACCCGGCACTGCGGCGCGGTCCGCTGGGCCACCTCGTGGGTGTTGCCCGCGGTCGGGATGCCGGTGCCGATGTCGAGGAACTGGCGGATGCCGACCTCGCCCGCCAGGTGGCGCACCGCCCGGCCGAGGAACGCCCGGTTGGCCCGGACCGCCGGCAGGATGTCCGGGTTGGCCTCCACCGCCAGCCGGGCCGCGTCCTGGTCGGCCACGTAGTTGTCCTTGCCGCCCAGCCACGCGTTGTACACCCGCGCCGGGTGCGCCACCGAGGAGTCGATCTCCACCGGCCCACTGCCCCGCTGCACCGCCATGCCGCACCCTCCGCCGTCGCCGCGCCGCGCCCGGCCGTCGCGCCGGGTGCGCCGCGCGTCAGCCTAGCGCCGCCCGGTCGCCCAACCGGCCGCCGCGCGGCGGCAGTTGACGCCGGCCGAAGGCGGACTCACAGCGCGTCGGGGCCGCGTTCGCCGGTGCGGACCCGCACGGCGGTCTCCACCGGGACGCTCCACACCTTGCCGTCGCCGATCTTGCCGGTGCGGGCCGCCGCCACCACGGCGTCGATGGCCGCCTCCGCCTCGGCGTCCTCGACGAGCACCTCGATGCGGACCTTGGGCACCAGGTCCACCTGGTACTCCGCGCCGCGGTAGACCTCGGTGTGGCCGCGCTGGCGACCGTAGCCGCTGGCCTCGGTGACCGTCAGGCCGCGGATGCCCAGGCTCTGCAGCGCGGTCTTCACCTCGTCGAGCCGGTAGGGCTTGACGACGGCCGTGATCAGCTTCATCCCCCCGCCCTCCGGTCGGTGTGGGTGTCCGGTTCGCGGCGCCGGCGTGCGGCCGGCGGGCCGCCGACCTGCAGCAGGCCGGGCCGGCTGACCGTCCCGTGGCCGAGTACGCCGTGATCATAGGCGGTCTCCGCGTGCAGGGACAGGTCGAGCCCGGTCTCCTCGTGCTCGGCGGACGCCCGGAAGCCCAGCACCGCGTCGATCGCCTTGCCGATGCCGTACGTGACCGTGAACGCGTAGCCGCCGACGGCCAGTACGGCGACCGCCTGCCGGCCCAGCAGCGCCGGACCGCCGCCGGACAGCAGGCCGCGCGGCCCGCCGGTCATGGCGGCGGTGGCGAACACCCCGATCAGCAGCGTGCCGATGACCCCGGCGACCAGGTGGACGCCGACCACGTCGAGGGAGTCGTCGTAGCCCAGCCGCAGCTTCCAGTTGACCGCGTAGGAGCACACCACGCCGGCGGCCAGCCCGATGGCCAGCGCGCCGAGCACGCCGACCGAGCCGCAGGACGGTGTGATGGCGACCAGTCCGGCGACCGCGCCGGAGGCCGCGCCGAGCGTGGTGGGCCGGCCGTCGCGGCGCTTGTCCACCAGCAGCCAGCCGAGCAGCCCGGTGCAGCCCGCCGCCTGCGTGTTCAGCAGCACCGCGGCGCCGAGCGCGTTGGCCCCCAGCGCGGAACCGGCGTTGAACCCGAACCAGCCGAACCACAGCAGCCCGGCGCCGAGCACCACCAGCGGCAGGCTGTGCGGGCGCATCGCCTCCTTGCGGAACCCCATCCGCGGCCCCAGCACCAGCGCCAGCGCGAGCCCGGACGCCCCGCAGTCGACCTCCACCACCGTGCCGCCGGCGAAGTCCAGCGCGCCCAGCCGCGCCTGGATCCAGCCGGCCGCGTCGAAGACCCAGTGCGCCACCGGCACGTAGACCAGCACGGTCCACACCGCGATGAAGACCACCCACGCCTCGAACCGCGCCCGGTCCGCTATGGCGCCGCTGATCAGTGCGACCGTCAGGATGGCGAACGTCAACTCGAAGGCGGCGTACAGCAGGGTCGGCACGTGCCCGGTGCGCGCGGTCAGCCCGATCCCGTGCATCCCGGCGTGCTCCAGCCCGCCGATCAGCCCGATGCCGCCCAGGTCGGGTCCGAAGGCCAGGCTGTAGCCGACGGCCAGCCACACGACGGTCACCACGGCGATGGACACGAAGCTCATCATCAGCATGTTCAGCACGTGCTTGGAGCGGACCATCCCGCCGTAGAAGATCGCCAGCCCCGGCGTCATCAGCAGCACCAGGGCCGTGCTGACCAGCAACCAGGCGGTGTCCCCGGTGTCGATTCCGGCGGGCATCACGTCAACCTTCCCTCCCGGCGGACGTAGGCGGCGAGAGCGCCGGGTCCTCGAGGGTGTCCTGGTCGAATTTCGGCCATCGAACGTCCGTGTTTCCGACAGGTTTCGGGGCGGAGCGGGCTCCGGAGGATTCCTTGACGGGCTCGGGGGATCGCGATTGTATGTGCGCGATTTCGTTGCTTCCGATGGCGAAGTTGTCCGCGGCTGCCACGTTTCAGGGGGAATTCGCAGCATTCCGTACCGAAAGGAACTGACGAATGCCCAGACTCTCCAGGCTCGCCGCTCCGTTCTCCGGAACCAGGGCCGCGGTGCTGCTCGCGGCGGCGCTGACGATGGCCGGACTGCTGTCCGCCGGTCCCGCCGCGGCCGATCCGCCCGCCCCGCCCGGAACGCCCACCGCCACGTCGTTCGCCGGGACCGCGACGGTCGGCCCGGTCTTCCGCGACGGGCTGTCCCAGCGGCACTCGTGCACCGCGAGCGTGCTCGACAGCCCGCACCACGACCTGATCCTGACCGCGGCGCACTGCGTGTCCGGGACGGCGGCCGGCTGGTCGTTCGCCCCCGGCTACGACGACGGCGCCACCCCGTACGGCGTCTGGACCGTGACGCACGCCTACGTCGACCCGAGTTGGAGCAGCGGCCAGGACACCCAGCACGACTACGCGATCCTGCAGGTCGCCGACGAGCGGCTCGGCGGACACGTGGTCGGGGTGCAGGACGTGACCGGCGGCAACCTGCTCGGCCAGGCGCCGCGGGCCGGGCAGGCGGTCACCGACGTCGCCTACAACGCCGGCCTCGACGACCAGCCCGTCCACTGCACGGTGCCCGCCTACTACACCGACGGCTTCCCGTCCTTCAACTGCCACGGCTACGTCGGCGGCAGCAGCGGCAGCCCGTGGCTCGCCACCGTCCCCGGCACCCACCTCGGCGTCGTCGAGGGCGTCATCGGCGGCCTCCACCAGGGCGGCTGCTACGAGTACACCTCCTACTCGCCGGCGTTCGCCCCGGCGATCCGCCGGCTCCTGCTGCGGGCCACCCTCGGCCTGCACCCCGACACCGTCCCGCAGGCCGGCGGCGACGGCTGCTGAGGCACGCGGGGGCCGACGGGCTCCGCATGCTCCGCATCGGGCGACGCCGGGTCAACGGGCCGGGAACGGGGCGGCCCACGGCTCGTCGTCGAGCAGGAGCCCGTCGGCCAGGTAGCCGATGGTCCGGTACCAGCCGGCCAGCACCAGCAGTTCCAGCAGCTGCGCGTCGTCGTAGTGCCGGCGCAGCTCCTGCCAGACGGCGTCCGACAGCCGGGCGCCGTCGTGCAGTTCGTCGACCGCGCGCAGCAGCGCCGCGTGGGCCGGCTCCCAGCGCGCGGCGGCGACCGCGTCCGGCGCGGCGGTCGCGGCCGACTGCCGCGGATCCAGGCCGACGGCGGCCGAGAACGCGGCGGCGTGCACCCCCCACTCGTAGGAGCAGCCCGCCCGCGCGGTCGTGCGGGCGATGACGATCTCGCGGTCCAGGCCGGGCAGGAGTCCGTGGCCGAGCAGGCCGGCGCCCAGCGCGAACATCCGCGAGGCCAGCTCCGGGTTGCGGTGCAGCACCCGGAAGAGGACCAGCGGCTCGTGCGGCACGCCGGGCGGCATCCAGCGCCTCAGGGCCCGTTCGGTCTCCGGCGGGTAGGGCGGGTGGAGCGGTTCGATGCGCGGCATGCGGCACTCCCTGCGCGGCCTGGTCGGCGTGCTTCGATTTCCGAATCAGTATGATGCTTCGATAACCGAACCACAAGGAGTGCGGAATGGCAGCGAGTGCGCCCCGGCCGGGCGGACCGGTACGGGGCTCGGAGTCCGGCCGGCCGGTGATGGCCGCGCTCGACCTGCTCGGCCGGCGCTGGAGCCTGCGCGTCCTGTGGGAGCTGAGCCAGGCGCCGACCGGTTTCCGCGAACTGCAGCGCCGCTGCGAGCGGATGTCGTCCAGCGTGCTGAGCACCCGGCTCGGCGAGTTGTCCGACGCCCGGCTCGTCGCGCTCGACGCCGACGGCTACCACCTCACCGGACTCGGCCGCGACCTGGTGGAGGCGCTCGCCCCGCTGGACGCCTGGAGCCGCCGCTGGGCCCGAGAGGTGGGCTGACCGGCGGTGGAACTGCGTCAACTGCGCTACTTCGTCGCGGTCGCCGAGGAGTTGCACTTCGGCCGGGCCGCCGAGCGGCTGATGATCGTGCAGTCCGCGGTCAGCCAGCAGGTGCGGCGGCTGGAGCGGGAGCTGGGCGTCGAGCTGTTCGACCGCTCGCCCCGGCACGTGCGGCTGACCGGGGCCGGCGAGTGCTTCCTGCCCGAGGCGCGCAAGGTGCTGGCGGCCGAGCGGAGCGCCGTCGCCGCCGTCGCGCAGTACGCGACCGGCCGCGACACCCCGCTGCGGGTCGGCACCAGTTCCGGGCTCGGCGAACGCCTGGACCGGGTGCTCGACGCGCTCGCCGAGTCCGCGCCGGCGACGAGGCTGGAGCTGGCCGCCGCGCCCACCGCCGTGCGGCTGGAGCGGGTGGCGGCCGGCGAGCTGGACGCCGCCTTCGTGCGCGGGGTGGAGGAGGGGCCGGCCGGGGTGCGGCTGATCCCGGTCTGGCTCGACCCGCTGCTCGTGGCGCTGCCCGCCGGGCATCCGCTCGCCCGCCGGGCCGCCCTCGACCTGGCCGAACTGGCCGGGCTCCCGCTGTACCTGACGGCACGCCGCAACAACCCGCCCCTGGTGGACCTGGTGGTCGGCGCGTGCCGCGACGCGGGCTTCGCACCGGCGCCCGGACCGGCGGCCACCTCGCTGCCCGACACCCTCGCCGCCCTCGGCGCGGGCGCCCCCGGCTGGACCGTGCTCTACGCCTCGCACGCCGCCCAACTGGCCCTCGGCCGCGTCGCGTTCGTCCCGGTGCGCGGGCCGGACGGAGAACCGGCCGGCGGGCTGTCCCTGCCGACCGCGCTCGCCGTGCGCCGGGACGCCTCCCCGGCCCGGCTCGGCCCGCTGCTCGACGCCTGCCGCGCCGTCGCCGCGGCCGACCGCGCGCGGTGACCGCCGTCGCGCCGGCCGCCACCGGGCTCCGGCCCGTCAGCCGCGGGAGGCGATCAGCATCGGCTGGGTGACGGTGGCCAACAGCCCGGTGTCGTCCAGCAGCCGGGCGCTCGCCAGCCCGACGCCGTCCCCGGACAGCTCGGTCCGCGCGTCCATGTGGACCCACTCGCCGGCCGGATGCCGCAGGAAGGCCACGGTCAGCGAGGTGGGCATGGACAGGAAGCGGTCCAGCGGGAGGGACAGGCTCGCGCCGTTCGCCGAGTCCGCGACGAGCAGGGCGCGTTGCAGCCCGGTCGACGGGGTGCCGGCGATCAGCGGGACGCGCGGGCGCACCCACACCGCGCACGGTCCCGGCCGCTCCATCGAGCCCGCACTCGCCCGCCACTCCATCGCGCGGCCGTATCCGAACAGGTCCAGCCACGCCGAACCGCCGGTCCCGGGGGCGGGCAGCGGCGGCGCCGGCTCCGCGGCCGGCGGCGCGGACGCCTCGGCCGGCTCGGCGACCGCGTGCTGCCAGGTGCGCGCGACGGCCACCAGCCTGCCGTCATGCGTCAGTTCGGCCTCGGCGAGCTGCACGCGGCGGCCCGGGCGGAGGATCTTGACGGCCACGTTGAGCACGCCGAGCGGGATCGGGCCGAGGAAGTCGACCGTGACCCGGGCGATCCGCAACTCCGGGCGGCCCGCCTGCTCCTCGACCGCCGCCGCCAGCAGCGCCGCCGGCGGCCCGCCGTGCTGCGCGCCGGGATCCCAGGGCCCCTGCGCCGCCCCGGTCGTCCGGTACACGCCGTCGCCCTCGCGCAGGTAGAACGACTCGGGCGGTTCGTGGGCGTCGTCGGCGGTGATCGTCATGCCGCCATTGTGCCGGTGAACGCCCGCAGGGCACAGGGCCGCCGGCGCCGGGGGTCCGCGCGGCGGCCGGTCAGGCGGCGGCCGGTGCCTCCGCGCGGCGGACGGCGTACGCGCGGAAGGCCAGAGACAGCGTGCGGGTCAGCATCATCGCGACGGCCATCAGCAGCAGGGCGTCCACCAGCGCGTCCGGCCCGACCCGGTGACCGGCCATCCAGCTGCCGAGCCGGTGCGGGAACCAGTGGACGCAGCCGTAGGAGAACGCGGCCCGGGCGCCGATCACCCCGGTCCACAGCGCCGTGTAGCCCCAGCCGGCCCGGCTGACCGGCCGGCCGGTGCGCGGGCTGAGGTAGACGCGGGTCAGGCCGACCGCGGCCAGCCCGCACAGCAGTCCGGCGGCGGTGAGGGCGATCTCCAGGGCAAGCCCGGTGCCCCGCGTGGTGAGGCCCTTGACGAACATCGGCACCAGGACGCCCGCGGTGAGCAGCGGGCGCAGGATCCGGAACCTGCCGATCTTGCGGTGCGGGCCGACGTCGGCCTCCAGGACGGCGAACAGCACGACGCCGTTGACGAGCATGGCCTGGCTGAGGGGGGACATGGGATCACGGCCTCGGGTCGGTGGGTGTCCGGCCCGTCCAGACTCCGCGACGGCGCCGGTCCGGGTCGTCGCCGCCCGCGGTGAGCCGCGCGGCCCGGCGGGTCACCCCGCACGTCACCCCGTGCGGTGACGCGCCGCCACCCCGGCGCTCCTACTCTGGAAGGCCGCGGGCGGCACGGACCGCCGCCCGACGCCGTCCACCGAGGGGAGCCGGATGCACAGCGTGGAGCACGCCGCCCGCGACGCCCGCCGCGAACGGTGCCGGTGACCGGGCGGCCCGCGCCGGGCACCGCGATGGCCGGGACCGGGGGAGCGCCCGCGGTGGCGCCGGGCGCCGCCGCCCGGCCCGTCGAGTCCCGCGCGGCGGCCCCGGACGCCGGCCGCGGCTCCGTGCTGCCCGCGGTGACCTGGCTGATCCGGGTCGCCGCGCTCGTGCTGATCGGCATCGACACCCTCACCCCGGCATCGCCGCAGGACCGCACCGCGTCGGCGGTCACGACGGTCGCCTACGGCCTCGGCGCGGTGCTGCTGGCGCTGTGGGGGCTGCTCGACGCCCGCGGCGGCGGCCGGGCCGCCCGGGACACCGCCGTCTTCCCGTTCCTGATCGGCGCGATGGGGGTGGCGTGCGGCTTCGCGTGCGCGTACCCGCACGGCGCTTCCCTGCTGGGACTCGTCGTGATGGCCGCCGTCGCCGCCGGCAGTGAGGCCGCCCTGCCCGCCGGCTGGAGTGCCGCCGTCGGCTGCGTGCTGGCCATCGAGGCCGGCGCGCTGGTGACCGGGGCCGGGCGCGGGGTCGTGCTGGGCTACCCGCTGCTGCTCCTGGTGGCGCTGCTGGCCGGACACAACCGGCGTGCCTACCGGGTCCGCGCCGAGCAGAACGCCGCGCTGCTCGCCCGGGCCGAGGAGCTGCGCGCGGAGCAGCGGCGCACCGCGGTGCTGGACGAGCGCGCCCGCATCGCCCGCGAGATCCACGACGTCCTGGCCCACTCGCTCGGCGCGTTGAACATCCAGATCCAGACCGCCCGCGCGCTGCTCGCCCACCACGAGCCGCTGCGCGCGGACGGCATCCTGGCCACCGCGCAGCGGCTGAGCAGCGAAGGGCTGGCCGAGACCCGCCGCGCGGTCCAGGCCCTGCGCACCGACCTGCCCCCGCTTCCCGAGGCGCTGACCGAACTGGCCGAGGGCCACCGGCAGCAGCACCGCGCCCCGGTCGCGCTCGGCGTCGAGGGCGCCGCCGTGCCGCTGCCGCCCGAACTGGTCCTGTGCCTGGTGCGCGCCGCCCAGGAGTCGTTGACCAACGCCGCCAAACACGCTCCCGGCCACCCCGTGGAGCTGACCCTGCGCTACGAGGACCACGACGTGACCCTGACCGTCCGCAATCCGCTGGGCAACGCCGAACCTGACACCCCGGCCTTCGCCACCGTCGACGGCGGGTTCGGGCTGACCGGCATGCGCGAGCGGCTGCTGCTGATCGGCGGCACCCTGACCGCCGGCCCCGAGGCCGGCCGGTGGACCGTCACCGCCCGGGCCCCGCGATGACCGACCCCGCCGCCCCGCTGCGGATCGTGGTCGCCGACGACCAGGCCAGCATCCGCGAGGCGCTGGCCCTGATGCTCGACCTGCGCGACGACCTCCACGTCGTCGCCACCGCCGCCGACGGGCGGCACGCCCTCGAACAGGTCGCAGAACACCGCCCCGACGCGATCCTGCTGGACCTGCACATGCCCGTCATGGACGGCACCGAGGCCACCCGCCTGCTCACCGCCCGCTTCCCCGAGGTCGCGATCGTGGTGCTGACCACCTACGCCGACGACGCCTCCGTCCTCGACACCCTGCGCGCCGGCGCCCGCGCCTACCTGACCAAGGACGCCGAGTCCCGGCACATCGCCCGCACCCTGCACAGCGCGGCGGGCGGCTACACCGTCCTCGACCCCAGGGTCCAGGCCGCCGTGCTGGCCGCCACCGCGCCGGCCGCCGCCCCGCCCGAGCGGCAGCAGCCGCTGCCCGACGGCCTGACCCCGCGCGAGGCGGAGATCCTCACCCTGCTCGCCCGCGGCCGCAGCAACGCCGAGATCGCCGCCGAGCTCTTCCTCAGCGGCAACACCGTCAAGACCCACATCAACCGGGTCTTCACCAAGACCGGCTCCCGCGACCGGGTGGCCGCCGCCCGCTACGCCCGCCGCCACCACCTCGACTGACGCCGCGCCGGCCCTACTCCGCCACCAACTGCGCCGCCTCGGTGCGCAGCGCCTCGGTCTCGGCGGGCCGCGCGGACATGTGGCCGATCGCGCTGAGCACCCCCCAGAGGTAGACGCCGGACGAGACGAGCGCGATCAGCGCGCTGTCCCACGGCGCGCGCAGCACGCCGGCGCCGGAGAAGCTGCCGAGCGCGGACCCGGTGTACTCGGCGGCCAGCCAGCACAGCAGCCACAGGCCGGCGCGCAGTTCGCCGGCGCTCTCCCGGTCGCGCAGCGCGTTGAGCCCGTAGAGCAGCAGCCCGCACACCACGATCGGGATCGTCTGGCGCAGCGTCGGCCACGGCACCCAGAAGACCACCAGCGAGGAGACCACGAACGCCAGCGGCGCCAACACCCGCATCCCGGGCACGCGTTGGTCCGGACCGGTCAGGCCGCTGGCGCGGAAGGCCGTCACCGACACGGATCCGACGGCGAAGGTGAAGGCCGCCAGCGTCCCGGTCACCCCGATGATCGCGTGCCAACTCGGCAGCGGCAGCAGGAAGGCCAGGCCCACCGCGAAGTTGACCAGCAGCGCCCGGCCCGGAACGCCGCTGCCGGCGTCGACCCTGGCGAGCGCCGCCGGGAAGAAGCCGTTCTTCGCCAGCCCGTAGCAGTTGCGGGCGTTGGAGGCGGTGTAGACGATCGCCGCGCCGGACGGCGAGATCATCGAGTCGGCGATCAGCGTCCAGTAGAGCCAGGACATGTTCAGCAGCAGTGCCAGGTCGGCGAAGGGGGAGGCCAGGTTGACCCCGTGCCAGCCGTGGCCGAGCAGCCGGGCGGGCACCGCGCCGAGGTAGGCGGTCTGCAGCGCCAGGTACAGCACGATCGTCACCGAGATGGTGGCGACCAGCGCCGCCGGCACGTCGCGCCGCGGATCGCGGGCCTCGCCGGACAGCTCCACGATGTTGCGGAAGCCGGTGTAGGCGAAGACCATGCCCGCCGTCGCGATGGTGGACAGCGCCGCGCCCCAGCCGTAGGGGGCCGGGCCGCCGTGCCGGGGGCCGAGGTTGCCGCCGTCGAATCCGGCGGCGACCAGCAGCACGACGGTGGTGGCCGGGACGAGCACCTTCACCGCGGTCACCGTGTTGTTGGTCCTGGCGAACAGCCGGACCCCGAAATAGTTGACGCCGACGAAGACCGCCATGAGCGCGACGGCCAGCGCGATGCCCGCCCCGGTCAGCCGGCCGCCGGCGTAGACGCCCGGCAGGTAGGCGCTCGCGTACTGCACGACGCCGGCCGCCTCGGTCGGCGGATTGCCCACGTAGCACACCCACATCGCCCAGCCGACGATCGAGGCGGTGAAGCGCCCGTTGGAGTAGAGCGGGTAGCGGACCAGGCCGCCGGACTCCGGCTTGGCCATGCCCAACTCGGCGAAGACCAGCGCGATCAGCAGCATCGCGGCGCCGCCGATCACCCAGGCCAGCAGGGCGGCCGGTCCGGCGGACTGCGCGGCGTACATCGAGGAGAGCAGCCAGCCGGAGCCGATCACGCTGCCGACGCCGGCCGCCAGCAGCGACCAGAACCCCATCCGCCTGCGCAGCAGCGCGTCGTCGCCGGCCATGGAAGCCCTCCGGTGGATCGGGAGTTCTCGGTCGCGACGGGTCCGGCCGCCGTCCTCCAGCCGTGCGAAAGGCGCGGGAGCCGCTCCCGCGCCTGCCGCCGAGGGCCCGTCGGTCTCGCGGGGCCCGATGGGGGAGTGGTCAGAACTCCTCCTCCACCGCCGGTCCCTCCTCCGGCATCACGCCGCGGGCGTGCAGCACCTGTCCGACGAACAGGTCGTAGACCACGATGCCCACCAGGCCGCCGATCAGCGGGCCGACGATGGGAATCCAGAAGTAGTGGTCGAACCACATGAAGTGTCCCGGCAGCGCGATCGATCCCCAGCCCATGATGTACGTCCACAGACGGGGGCCGAAGTCACGCGCGGGGTTGATGGCGTAGCCGGCGTTCGTGCCGATGCTCAGGCCGATCGCGAGAACGACCATGCCGATCAGGAACGGGCCGATGTTGCCGGCCGGCGCGGTGTTGCGGGTGTCGATGAGCGCGCAGATCAGCAGCAGGAGAACCGCGGTGCCGACGATCTGGTCGAGCAGCGGACCCCACCATGAATTTCCGAAATACTGCGCGGGGAACGTCGCGAAGATGGAGAACGTGCCGAGCGACTTGTTCCGTGGCAGTCCGGCCTTGTTGTTCAGGTCGTTGATCGCCCAGCTGTAGACGGAGAAGACCACCGCGGCGGCCAGGAAAGCGCCGAGCAACTGCGCGAACCAGTACGGGAGTACCCGCTTCCAGGGGAATCCGCGACGGGCGGCGAAGGCGAGGGTGACCGCGGGATTCAGGTGCGCGCCGCTCACTCCGCCGGCGACGTAGATGCCGAAGACCACGGCGAAGCCCCAGCCGAAGGAGATGATCAGCCAGTTCGCCGCGCCGAAGGCGACGGTCTGGCGTCCCGATCCCGGCAGGCCGGCCACGGCCACCGCCACCGATCCGGTGCCGAGCAGGATCAGTACAAACGTTCCCAGCAATTCGGCGAGCATCTCGCCACCGACGCCTTCTCGGTAACCGCGACGCCGCGAACTGGTTTCCGCCATTTCTACCCCTGTCTCAGATGGGCCCGGTGAGTGAGGTTCTGACGCAGCGAGTGTAGAACCGCGTGATGGAATGCGCACGGAGAGAAACGGTTGTCTTGTGCAGTGCGTCCGACCCGAATGGAGTAATTCCGGTGCTCACACTGGCGATGATTCTCGGTGGCGCTTCTGGAGTGCTGCTGCGATTGTTTGTCGAACGGGCGTACAGCGATAGGCATGTCGTATCTTTCTCGAACTCCCTCGCCCTTACCGCGGCCGGTGCGTTCCTGCTCGGCGTCGTCTCCGGGCTCGCGCTCCCGGCGCGGCACCCGGGTGAACTCGGCGGCGTGTTCGGTGTCGCGGCCGGCGCGGCGCTCCTGACCTACTGCGTCTTCGGTGCGCCGGCGGTTCACCTGGTCGGCCGACAGGGAGTACTCCGGCCGGTGGCGTCCACGGTCGTCCACACGCTGGGCGGGTTCGCGGCGGCCGTCCCCGGAGTGCTGCTCGCGCTGTGGGCCCTCGGGGGCTGACCGGCCGCCTCAGCCGCGGGCGAGGCCGGAGTCATTGGTAGGACCATTGCTGTTACGATGCGCTCGGCCAGGAGGGTTGCGGACCGAGGAGGCACGGCGGCATGGCAGTGGAGACACCGGGCGGGACTCCTGACCACCGGGACACGGCGGATCTGTTCGGCCCGGTGAGCGTCGGCCGGATCTCCGAGGTCATCGTCGGCCAGACCCGACTGCTGATCCGGCAGGGCAAGCTCGTCCCCGGTGACCGGCTGCCCAGCGAACGCAGCCTGTGCGAGCGGTTCGGCGTCAGCCGGGTGACGGTCCGTGAGGCCCTGCGGGTGCTGGAGGCCGGCGGGCTCGTCGAGATCCGGGTCGGCGCCCGCGGCGGCGCGTTCGTCACCACGCCGTCCAGCGAACGGGTCGGGGCGAGCCTGGCCGACCTGGTCACCCTGACCCCGATGACGGCCGGCGAGGTCACCGAGGCCCGCATGGTCTTCGAACTCGGCATCCTGCCGCTGGTGGTGGAACGCGCCACCGAGCGGGACGTCGCCGACCTGCGCGCCCTGGTGGACAAGGGCCTGCGCGCGCTGGAGAACGGCTCGTACACCATGTCGATGTCCGCCGAGTTCCACGTGCGGGTCGCCTCCTGCACCCACAACCCGGCGATCGAGACGCTGGTGCACAGCTTCCACGGACCGCTGCTGATGTCGCTGCAACAGGCCCGGGTGGCGGCGCCGTTGATGGGACGGCGCGGCACGCACGAGCACGCCGAACTGGTGGAGGCCATCGAGCGCCGGGACGCCGGCCGGGCCCGCGAGATCCTCACCGCCCACCTGGAGCGCACTGCCGCCCGGGTCGCCGAGCACCACGAAGACGGCGTGAAACCGGCCGCGGGCGCCTGAGCGCCGGTCAGCCGACGATCCCCAGGTCCCGGCGCATCACCTGCCGCATCGCCGACAGCCGGGGCTCGGCGGCCTTCAGGTCGAGCAGCGCGCGCTGCGGCGTCTCGTCCTCGTCGGCCAGGCCGCGGTCGATGCGTTTGGCGGCCGCGTCGACCGCGGCGAGCACGGTGTTGAGGTCACGGGACGCCTCCAGCACCACGTCAGGCACGATCATCTGTGCCTCGGCGTACCGGTCCCGGTACTCCAGCCGGGCCTCCTCCACCAGCGCCCGCTCGTGGTCGGTGTAGACCCCGTCGCGCATCCGGTGCAGCGCGTCCTTGAGCAGCGTGTGGAACTGGCGCGACGCGCGGTTCATCCCGGTGTACGCCGCCCGCCGCTCCTCGAACCGCCGGCGGTCCTCCTCGGCCCGGCGCTCCTCGGCGCGCTGCCGCGTCGTCAGCCGCTGGGAGACCAGCGGGGCGAACAGCGTACCCAGCACTCCGACGACCGCGGTGAGCATGGCGGCTATGACGGCACTCATGGGGGCAACCCTAGAGCGGGCCGGGCCCGGCGGTCAGCCGGCCACCACCAGCCGGGCCGGCGGCAGGGCGGCGGGCGGCGGCAGCCGCAGCGGACGGCTGCCGGGGGTGATGCTGCCCAGCAGCGAGGCGTGCCGCGCGCCGGTGCACGAAGGCAGCGCGCCGGCCAGACCGTTGACGGTCAGGAAGCCGAGCACGGCGAAGGCCAGCGCCTCCTTGGCGGCGGACGGCACGCCGAGCGCGTCGCTGGGCAGCAGCGGCACGACCGGCAACTCCTCGGCCAGCCCGGCCATGATGACCGGGTTGCGGGTGCCGCCGCCGGAGACCAGGAGTTCGGTGACGCCGTGCGTCCGGCACGCGTCGGCGACGGTGACGCAGGTGAGCCGGGTCAAGGTGGCCAGCACGTCGTCCGGCTCCGGCACCGGTGCCACGGCGAGCGCGTCCAGCAGGTACGGCAGGTGGAAGTGCTCCTTGCCGGTGCTCTTGGGCGGCAGCCGCCCGTAGAAGGGGTCGTTGAGCAGTTCGTCCAGCAGGCCGGGGTGGACGCGGCCGGCGGCGGCGCCCCTGCCGTCCTCGTCGTGGTCGGCGGTGCCGCCGGTGAAGTGCCGGACGGCGGCGTCCAGCAGGGCGTTGGCCGGCCCGGTGTCGAACGCCAGCGGGTCCACGTCCGGCGGGACGACGGTGATGTTGGCGATGCCGCCCAGGTTGAGGGCGGCCGGCACGCCGGGCCGGGCGCGCAGCAGCAGGGTGTCCAGCAGGCTGACCAGCGGCGCTCCCTGGCCGCCGGCCGCCACGTCGCGGGAGCGCAGGTCGCTGACCACCGGCAGCCCGGTCGCCTCGGCGATCCAGGCCGGCCGGCCCAGTTGCAGGGTGCCGCGCACCACGCCGCCCTCGACCCAGTGGTGCACGGTCTGGCCGTGCGAGACCACCAGGTCGGCCGCGCCGCCGCACAGTTCGGCCACCGCGCGCACCGCGGCGTCCGCGAAGGCCCGGCCGACCCCGGTGTCCAGCCGGCAGACCGCCTCCACCGTGGTCGCCGCGGGCGGCAGCACGGAGGTGATCGCGGCGCGCAGCGGTTCCGGATGGGCGAGGCTGAGCGCGCCGAGCGGCCGCATCTCCAGGGTGTCGCCGTCCAGCGCGAGGTCGCACGCGGCGGCCTCGATCGCGTCGTAGGAGGTGCCCGACATCAGGCCGATCACGCGCACGGCTGCTCCTGGGTGTCACTGAGGGGACGCGGGGGCGCGCGGCCCCCGCGTCGTCAGGCGATCTGCGGGGTGTCCGCGCTGGTCTCGTCGGCGCCGCCGTCCGGCGGGGCGGCCGGCGGTTCGGCGGGCCGCGGGTGGAACAGGCTGCTGACGCCGCCCACCGCCAGGGTGACCAGGACGCCGACGGGCACCAGCCACTGGGCGGCGATCGCGCTCGGCACGGTCACCCCGGCCGTGGTGACGTCGATCTTGACGAAGCGCACGGTGTACGTCATCACGGCGAGGGTGATCAGGAAGGCGATGATCGAGTCGGTCTCGTTCGCCCGCTTCACCAGCCGGCCGAGCAGGAAGGCGCCGAGCAGCGCGCCGTAGGTGTAGCCGGCGATGGCCAGGCCGGTGAGGTAGACGTTGCCGGTGCTCTTGCTGAACGCGCTGGCGAACACCGCCATCAGCACCGCCCACACCAGCGTCATCACCCGGGCGAGCCGCAGCAGCGTGCCGTCGGAGGGCGTGCTGCGGAAGAAGCCGTGGATGAAGTCGGCGACGCTGGAGTTGGACATCGAGTTGAGCGCGGAGGACAGCGAGCCCATCGCGGCGCCCAGGATGCCGGCCACCAGCAGGCCGGAGACGACCACCGGCAGGCCGTGCAGGATGAACTCGGGGTATATGTCGTCGGAGCTGGCCAGTCCCAGCGAGGTGAAGGGGCGGCCGTGGTGGTAGGACCACAGCAGCGCGCCGACCAGGGAGAACGCGGCGAACTGCAGGGTGACGAAGATCCCGGAGCCGATCATCGCCTTCTGCGCGTCGCGCAGGTTGCGGGTGGCCAGGATGCGCTGCACGATCAGCTGGTCGGAGCCGTGGCTGGCCATCGCGAAGATCGCACCGCCCACGATCGCGGTGGGCAGGGCGAACGGGCTGGTCAGGATGTGCGCGAGGGCGAAGTTCGTGTCGAACACCTTGAACTGTCCGGCGTGCAGCGCGGCGCTGACGCCGTGGCCGCCGACGTGTCCCAGCAGCACCGCGATCGCCAGCAGCGCGCCGCCGAGGTAGAGGGTCATCTGGATCGCGTCCGTCCAGATGACCGCCTTGATGCCGCCGAGGTAGGTGTAGACCACCGTGATCAGCGTCAGCACGATGATGATCACCTGGTAGCCGGCGTGCACGCCCAGCTCGTCCAGGAGCAGCTTGATCGGGATGGCCGAGGCGAACAGCCGCACGCCCTCGGCCAGCAGGCGCGTCACCACGAAGGTGATCGAGGCGAGCCCCTGCAGCCGCCGGCCGAACCGGGCCCCGAGGTACTGGTAGGCGCTGACGAAGGCGCCGCGCTTGTAGAGCGGGATCAGCACGGTGGCGACCACCACCCGGCCGACCACGTAGCCCATGGCCAGCTCGACGTTGCCGAACGCCTGCCCGCTGTAGGCGCCGCCGGGCACGCTGATGACGGTCAGCACGCTGGTCTCGGTCGCCACGACGGAGAACGAGACCGCCCACCAGGGCATCCGGCCCTCGCCGACGAAGTACTCCTTGGCCGATCTCTGCCGCCCGGAGATCCGCAGCCCGATCGCGGAGATGGCGATCAGGTAGACGATGATCACCACGAGGTCGAGTCCACGCACGGGCTGACTCCTTGGGTACGAGGCCGGTGGGCGCGGCGCGGGCAGGTGAAAGGCGAGTATCGAAGCGCGTGCTGTTCATGTCAAGAAATAACGAGAAGACGGTACGACCGTATATTTTTCACTCGGGGCGCACCCCGAGCACCACGCCCGTCGCCCGACGTTTCACACTGTTCCCAGCATCGCGAGCCCGCAGCACCGGCACCGGAGGAACCCCATGGCCCGCCCGGCCCCACGCCACGACGCGGCGCAGCCGCCGTCCGAGTCCTCCGCCGCCGACATACTGGTGCGGGTCCGCGGCGCGCTGCCGTTCCTGGCGCCCGCCGAACGCCGGGTGGCCGACGCGGTACTGGCCGACCCGGCCGAGGCGGCCGGGATGTCCATCAGCTCGCTCGGCGGCCTGGCCCAGACCTCGGTGACCACCGTGATGCGCTTCTGCCGGGCCGTCGGGCTCGACAACTACCCGCAGCTGCGGCTCGCGCTGGCCGGCGCGGCGGCCCGCGAGGACCTGCTCGGCGGGGGCCGGCGGCCGGTCGGCGAGATCAGCGCCACCGACTCGCTCGACCGCATCGTGGAGAAGATCGTCTACAACGAGGCCAGGGCCCTGGAGGAGACCGGCGCCCAACTCGACATAGCCACCCTCGGGCTGGCCATCGACGCGGTGGCCGAGGCCCGCCGGGTGGACATCTTCGGGGTGGGCGCCAGCGGCTTCGTCGGCCAGGACCTGCACCAGAAGCTGCACCGCATCGGCCGGATCGCCTTCATCTGGACCGACGTGCACGCAGCCCTCACCGCCGCCGCGCTGCTCGGCCCGGCCGACGTGGCCGTCGCGATCTCGCACTCCGGCTCCACGCCGGACACCATCGAACCGCTGCACGCCGCCGCCGAGCGGGGCGCCACCACGATCGCGCTGACCAACTATCCGGGCTCCCCGCTGGCCGCCGGCGCCGACCTGGTGCTGACCACCTGCGCCCGCGAGACCCCGTTCCGGTCCGGCGCCACGGCGAGCCGCACCGCCCAACTCGCCGTCGTGGACTGCCTGTTCGTCGGCGTGGCACAACGCTCGCTGGACGCCACGGCCGCCGCGCTGCACGACACCTACGGCGCGGTGCACCGCCGCCGGCACCCCGCGGGCCGCCGGGGCGCCCGGCCCGGGGCGGACGGCTGACCCGGACCGTGCCGCCCCGGCGCGGCGCGCGCGGCTACTTCAGCGACGCGGGCACGTCGGCGGAGTCGCCGAGGCCGATGAGGGTCTTGGCGTAGGAGCGCACGTTGGCCTTGGTGACCAACTCGCCCTCCAGCACCTGGTTGGCCCGCACCGACTTGCCGGCCAGCACCTGGGCGGTCAGCTTCGCGACCTGCTGGCCGAGCGCGTAGGGCGACTCGGCGTTGGTGCCGTACATCTGGCCGGCGTCGATCGCCTGCAGCGAGTCGGAGATGCCGTCGTTGCCGACGAGTTGGACCTTGCCCGCCTGGCCGCTCGACTTGAGCGCGGCGAGCACGCCCATGGCCATCTCGTCGTTGGCCGCGTACACGCCGTTGACCGACGGGTGGGCCTGCAGGATGTTGGTCATCACGTCGAGCGCGGTGGAGCGGTCGAAGTTCGCCGACTGCTTGGCGATGATCTTGATGCCCGGGTACTTGGCGATCTCCTGCTCGAAGCCCTTGCTGCGGTCCTGGGCCACGTTGGTGCCCAGGATCCCCTGGATCTCCACCACCTTGCCCTTGCCGTGCAGCGAGGTGGCCAGCGCGTCGGCGGACCGCTTGCCGGCCTCGATCGCGTCGTAGCCGACGAACGACGCCAGCTTGCCGCCGCCCGGCATCCGGTCGAAACCGAGCACCGGGATCTTGGCGGAGTTGGCCTGGGTGACCGCGGAGGTCGCGGACTGGGTGCTGACCGGGTCGATGATCAGGGCGCCGACCTGCTTGGAGACCGCGGTGGTCGCCAGGTTGAGCGAGGTGGCGTCGGAGTTGTTGGCGTTCTGCACGGTGAGCTTGAAGCCCAGCTTGCCGGCCTCCTCCTGAGCGCCGTTCTTCACACTGATGAAGAACGGGTTGTTGAGGGTGCTCATGATCATCGTGGCGTTCTTGGGGCGGGTGGTGCTCTTGGAGCCGGCGGAGGCGGAACTTCCGTCCCCTCGGCTGCAGCCCGCCAGGGCCAGGGCGGAGACCACCGCGATGACCGCGGCGGCACGTGCTGTGTGCATCTGCTTGCTCCTTCGGGGGCGTTGTGCGGAGGGGGAGAACACGAACGGGGGCGTCATCGCTCGGCCAGGTCGGGCTGGGCGGCGACGGGTGTGTCGGGGGTGCCGGGTTTCCGCCAGAACAGCAGGGCGCGCAGCGACTCGACGTTCCGGTCGAAGTAGACGGCCAGCAGGATCACCAGGCCCTTGACCACGTCCTGCAGGAAGGGCGAGACGTCCAGCAGGTTCATCCCGTTGTCGATGACGCCGAGGACCAGCGCGCCGACCAGGGTGCCGAGCAGCTTGCCCCGGCCGCCGGCCAGGCTGGTGCCGCCGATGATGACGGCCGCGATCGACTCCAGTTCGTACCCGGTGCCCGCGGTCGGCTCCGCGGTGGACAGCCGGGCGGTCAGGATGAAGCCGCCGAGCGCGGCGAGCAGGCCGCTGACCGCGAACGCGATGATCTTCACGCGCTGGGTGCGGATGCCCGACAGCCGGGCGGCCTCCAGGTTGTCACCGGTCGCGTAGACGAAGCGGCCGTAGCCGGTGCGGGCCAGCACCACCCCGAAGACCAGGTAGGAGATCAGCATCAGCCACACCGGGACCGGGACGCCGGCCACGTAGTCCTGGCCGATGCCCTGGAAGGAGTAGCTGGTGACCGGCACCGGGTCGCCGGAGCTGATCTGCAGCGTCAGGCCGGACAGGATCGACATCATCGCCAGCGTGGCGATGAACGACGGCATCCGGGTCCTGGTGACCAGCAGCCCGTTCACCAGGCCGATCACCACACCGGACGCCAGGCCGGCGGCCAGCCCCAGCAGCAGCCCGTGGTGGCGCAGCACCAGGGCGGCCACCACGGCGGAGAAGCCGAGCGCGGCGCCCACCGACAGGTCGATCTCGGCCAGCACGATCACGTAGGTCTGGCCGATCGCCAGCAGCGCGACCACCGAGGTGGCCAGCCCGACGTTCAGCAGGTTGGTACTGGTCAGGAAGACCGGGGAGGCGATGCTGAGCACCACCCCCACCAGCACCAGCATCCACACGGCGCGCAGTTCGCCGGCCAGGGTCTTCAACGTGGTCGTCAAGGAGGAGTTCATGCGGCACCTACCAGGGCGTGCTCAAGGATGGCGTGCTCGTTGAGGCCGTCGCCGGACAGTTCCGCGACGATCCGTCCTTCGCGCATCACCACGGCGCGGTCGGACATGTTGACCAGTTCCGGCAGGTCGGAGCTGACCAGGACGACGGCCACCCCGTCCGCGGTGAGCCGGTTGATGATGCGGTAGATCTCGGCCTTCGCGCCGACGTCCACCCCGCGGGTCGGCTCGTCCATCAGCAGGACCCGCGGGCCGGCCAGCACCCACTTGGCGAACAGCGCCTTCTGCTGGTTGCCGCCGGACAGCGTCGAGACGGCGGCGGCCGGCGAGGCGGTGCGCACCCGCAGGTCCTCCATCACCTTCCCGGTCGCGGCGCGTTCCGGACCGCGTTTGACCAGGCCGGCCGGGCCGGTCCAGCGGCGCAGGGTCGCCAGCGAGACGTTGGCCTGCACCGACAGGTCCACGCACAGCCCCTCGGCCTGCCGGTCCGGGGTGATGTAGCCGATGCCCCGGGCGATGGCCTCCGGCACGCCGCGCGGGCGCACCGGCTCGCCGTCGACGCTCACGGTGCCCGCGGTCAGTGGTTCGAGGCCGAAGACCGCGCGCAGCAGGTCGCCGCGCCCGCAGCCCACCACGCCGCCGATGCCGAGGACCTCGCCGGCCCGCACCCGCAGATCGACGTCGCGGAACGTGCCGCCGGTGGCCCCCTCGATCCCGAGCACCACCTCCTCGCGGACCGCGGGCACCTTCGGGTAGAAGTCGTCCACCGTCTCGCCGACCATCGCCTTGATGACCTCGGCGGTCCCGGTGTCCCCGACCGGCTTGTCCAGCGCCACCCGGCCGTCGCGCAGCACGACCACCCGGTCGGCGAGCGCGAAGATCTCGTCCAGCCGGTGGCTGATGTAGACGATGGACACGCCGTCCGCGCGCAGCCGCCGCACCTGCTGGAAGAGCTGTTCGGACTCCTGCTCGTCCAGCGCCGCGGTCGGCTCGTCGAGGATGAGCAGCCGCAGCGACCGCGAGGTGGCCTTGGCGATCTCGACCATCTGCTGCTCGGCCACGCCCAGCGAACCGACCGGGCGGCGCACGTCGATGTCCATGCCGAGGTCGGCCAGCACCGCGGCGGCCTCCCTGGCCATCCGCTCCCGGGAGACCAGCAGCCGGCCGAACCGCCGTTCGCGGTCCAGCACGTGGATGTTCTCCGCCACGCTCAGGTGCGGGAAGAGGTTCTGCCGGAACTCCTGGTAGATCACCTCGATGCCCAGCGCCATCGCGTCCTGGGGCTCCCGGAAGGAGACCGGCCGCCCGTCGGCGAGCAGCCGCCCGGAGTCGGGCTGGTGGGCGCCGGAGATCACCCGGGTCAGCGTGGACTTGCCGGCGCCGTTCTCACCGGCCAGCGCGACGACCTCACCGGGCGCCACCTCGAAGTCCACGCCCTGGAGGATGGTGTTGTCGCCGAAGGACTTGCGTATGCCCTCGAGTCGCAGATGCATGGCGTGCCCTCCTCAGTACACGACGCCGGCGCCGAGCAGCACGTTGGCGTACGGGGTGAACTCCCCGGAGCGGACGGCGGCCCGCGCCTCGGCGGTGGCCTTCTTGAACTCGGTGTGCGGCACGAAGCGCGGGGTGACCCCCAGCTCGCCGAGCCGCCGTTCGATCTCGGCGAGCATTTCCGGGCTGGCCTGCCGGATCTCCTCCGACAGCACCGCCTCCTCCACCGCGACCTCGGCCAGCACCACGTCGAGCAGTTCCAGGAAGCGCGGCAGGTTCTCCCGCACGGCCAGGTCCACCCGTTCCACCCCCGGCGGCACCGGCAGCCCGGCGTCGGTGACCACCAACCGGTCGGTGTGCCCCAACTCGGATATGACACGGGCCAGTTGGCCGTTCAGCGTGCCCTGGTTGCGCCTCATGAGGCAGGTCCTTCCGTCTCGTCGGTGCGCCGGGCGGCCAGCAGGGCCGCGACCTCGGCGCGATCGGGCAGCGAGGGGCTGGCGCCCGGCCGGGTGGTGGCCAGCGCGCCGGCCGCCATGCCCTGCTCGACCGCCGTCGTCATGTCCGCGCCGGCCGCCAGCGCCGCGCCCAGCGCGCCGGTGAACGCGTCACCGGCCGCGGTGGTGTCCACCGGGGTGACCGGGAACGCCGGATAGTGCCGGGTCGCCTCCGCGGTCACCGAGACCGCGCCCGCGGCGCCGAGGGTGATCAGCGCGTGCCGCACCCCGCGCTCCACGAACCAGCGGCCGGCCCGGTGCGCCGACTCGACCCCGTCGACCTCGACGCCGGTCAGTGCGGCGGCCTCGCTCTCGTTGGGCGTCACGACGTCGACGTGCCGCCACACCTCCTGCGGCAGCTCCTGCGCGGGCGCCGGGTCGAGCACCACGGTGAACCCGGCCGCCGCCCCGGCCGCCGCCGCGTGGCAGGTCACCTCGGCGCGCACCTCCAACTGCAGCAGCAGCACGCCGGCCTGCTCACGGGTGGCGGCGATCGACTCGTCCACCATCCGCGGCGTCAGGTCGGAGTTGGCCAGCGGCGTGATGACGATGTCGTTCTCGCCGGTCGCGTCGACCCGTATGTGCGCGACACCGGTCCGGCCGGGCACCGTGCGCACCTGCGAGGTCCGCACCCCGTGGCCGTCCAGCGCGTCGAGCACGATGTCGCGGAACGGGTCCTGGCCGACGCAGCCCGCCATCCAGGTCGGGGCGCCCGCCCGGGCCGCCGCCACCGCCTGGTTGGCGCCCTTGCCGCCGAGGAAGAGCGTGAAGTCGTCGCCGAGCACCGTCTCGCCGCGGCGCGGCAGCCGTTTGCTGAACGCGGTCACGTCAGCGGTGATGCTGCCGACCACGAGTACTCCGTCCCGCGACATCACGGGCCTCCTGATTCCGAGAGGGGATGGGATCCGCCGTTCGCCCGGGGGCTAGCGGCGCGGTGGTGCTCCGGTGGAGCCGCGCTGCACCAGCCGGGTGCCGAGCACCACGCGGCGCGGGGTGCGGTCGCCCTCGGTGTCCTCCAGGCGTTGCAGCAGCAGGCGCATGGCGAGCACGCCCTGCTCGACCATCGGCCGGTCCACCACGGTCAGCGGCGGACGCAGCAGCGGTCCGGTGTCCAGGTCGTCGAAGCCGATCAGGCTGAGCTGCTTGGGGATGTCCACCCGCATGTCGTGCACCGCCTTCAGCGCGCCGAGCGTCATCAGGTTGTTCGCGGTGAACAGCGCGGTGGGCGGCTCCTTCAGCGACAGCAGCGCCAGGGTGAGCTGGTAGCCGCTCTCCTCGCGGAAGTCGCCGATCAGGTCGTGCTCGGGTGCCATCACCACGCCGCCGTCCTCCAGCGCCCGCACGAACCCCTCGCGGCGGCCCCGGCCCGGCGTGGTGTCCTGCCCGCCGTTGATGGCGCCGATCCGGGTGTGCCCGAGCGCCAGCAGGTGCCCGGCCGCCTGCCGGCCGCCCTCGTGGTTGTTGACCAGCACCGAGTCGAACTGCTCGCCGCCGACCAGGTCGCGGTCGACGAAGACCACCGGCACGCCGGCGTCCCGCAGCCGCAGCGGGGTGCGGTCGCCCTCGGTGGCCGGGGCCAGGATGACGCCGTCCACCTGGTGGACCATGTCCGCCAGCAGGTCGCCCTCGCGCTCCCCGCTCTCGTCGCTGTTGCCGAGCAGGATGCGGTAGCCGCGGTCGCGGGTCGCGCTCTCCATGCCCTTGACGACCGCGGCGAAGTACGGGTTGGTGATGTCCGGTACGACGACCCCGATGGTGCGGGTGCGCCCGGACTTCAGCGACTGCGCCACCGCGCTCGGCCGGTAGCTCAGCTCCTCTATGGCGATCCGGATCGGCTCCGCGGCCCGCACCCGGTGGCCGCGCAGGAACCGCGACACGGTCGCGGCGGACACACCGGCGCGTGCCGCCACGTCGTGGATGGTGCTCACGGAGCCTCCCGGAAACCCGAACTGAAACCGTTGTCAGAGAACGATCACAGTGCCTCTCACCGCTGTCAATGCCTCTGCCGGAACGAAACGTTCCGTAACCGGCCGGTCGCCGTCCCGCCTCCCGGTGCCCGCCGGGTCCGTAGGCTGGACGCCGTGCACATCTGTTTCGTATGCAGCGGCAACATCTGCCGGTCGCCCAGCGCGGCGGTGGTCTTCACCGCCCACCTCGAACGGGCCGGGCTCGCGGACCGGGTACGGGTCACCAGCGCCGGCATCGGTCCCTGGCACGCCGGCGAGCCGATGGACCGGCGGGCCAGGGACGCGCTGGCCGGCCGCGGTTACCCGACCGGGCACACCGCCGCCCAGGTCGGCGCGGCCCACCTCGACGCGGACCTGCTCGTCGCCATGGACGACACCCACCGCACCGACCTGCTGGCCCTCGTCGACGACCCCGAACGCGTCGTGATGCTCCGCTCGTTCGACCCGGCGGCCCGCGACGGCGACCTGGACGTGCCCGACCCCTACTACGGCGGGCCGGAGGGCTTCGAGGAGATGCTCGCGCTGATCGAGGCGGCCACCCCAGGACTGCTCGCCCTGGTCCGCGAGTCGGCCGAACGGTGAACGACCCGGCGGCCGCGGTCGCCCGGCTCACCGGCCGGGCGGTCTCCGCCGTGCGGCCCGGCTCCGGCGCGCTCACCCGGGTCGCCCTGGCCGACGGGTCGGTGGTGGTGGCCAAGCGGGCCGACGGACCGGGCGCCGCCCGCGCCGAGGCGGCCGGGCTGCGCTGGCTCGCCGCGTCCGGCACGGTACGGGTGCCGCGGGTGCACGGCGACGACCCGCGGTGGCTGGTGACCGACCTGGTCGCCGAAGGCCGCCCCACCCCGCGCGGCGCGCACCGGCTCGGCCGCGAACTCGCCGCCCTGCACGCCAGCGGCGCCCCCGCCTTCGGCGCGCCCCCGCCCGGCGGACCCCGCGAGGCGTGGATCGGCCGCGCGCCGATGCGCAACGCGCCCGCCGAGCGGGAGGGCCCCGACGGCTGGGCGCGGTGGTACGCGGCCGAGCGCGTGCTGCCCTACCTGCGCCGAGCGGTCGACGACGGCGCCATCGGCGTGCGGGACGCCGCGGTCGTGGAGCGGGTCTGCGAGCGGCTGCCCGAGCTGGCCGGCCCGCCGGAGCCGCCGGCCCGGCTGCACGGCGACCTGTGGAACGGCAACGTGCTGTGGGACGCCGACGGCCTGCCCTGGCTGATCGACCCGGCGGCGCACGGCGGCCACCGCGAGACCGACCTGGCGATGCTGCGGCTGTTCGGCTGCCCGCACCTGGACCGGGTGGCGGCCGGCTACCAGGAGACCGCTCCGCTCGCGGACGGCTGGCGCGAACGGATCGCGCTGCACCAGCTGTTCCCCCTGCTGGTGCACACCGTGCTGTTCGGCGGCGGCTACGCCGGGCAGGCCGTCGCGGCGGCCCGCACCGCGCTCGCCGGCTGACCGCGCGGTCGGGCCGGACCCCGCAACGGGCCCGGTCCGACGTCCGCGACGAGCAGCCAGCCTGCCTGGACGGGTCCCACGCTAGGCGACGCCACTGACAGCGCGGCGGTGTCCGGCGCCGGTCAGCCGCCGACCCGGCGCAGCACCCGGCACTCCCAGGGCCGCAGCAGCAGCGAAGTGCCCGCCGGACACGGGTAGTTGGCGATCAACGCCTCCTGCGCGGTCCAGGCGTCGGCTTCCGGGAGGTCGACGGGTTCGGTGCGGTCGGAGAAGTTGCCCAGCACCAGCAGCCGGGTGTCGCGGTAGCCGCGGACGAAGGCGTAGACCCGCTCGTGGCCGGGCAGCAGCATCCGGAAGTCGCCGTGCGCGACGGCCGGTTCGGTGTGGCGCAGCGCGATGAGCCGCCGGTAGTGGTGGAGCACCGAGTCCGGATCGGCCTCCGCGGCCTCGGCGTTGACCCGCGGGTAGTCCGGGTTGACCGCGAGCCAGGGGGTGCCGGTGGTGAACCCGGCGTGCGGGCCGCCGTCCCACTGCATGGGGGTGCGGGCGTTGTCCCGGCTCCTGGCGCGCAGTCCGGCCAGCACCTCCTGCTCGGGCCGGCCCGCCGCCACCGCCGCCGCGTAGTGGTTGAGCGACTCGATGTCGCGGAAGTCGTCGATCCCGGCGAACGGCGCGTTGGCCATGCCGAGTTCCTCGCCCTGGTAGATGTAGGGCGTGCCGCGGTGCAGGTGGAGCACGGTGGCCAGCATGGTGGCGGACCGCACCCGGTGCACGGTGTCGTCGCCGAACCGGGAGACCACCCGGGGCTGGTCGTGGTTGTTCCAGTACAGGCTGTTCCAGCCGGTGTCGGCCAGCCCGGTCTGCCAGCGGTCGAAGGACGCCTTGAGGTCGGTCAGCCGCAGCGGCCGCACGTCCCACTTGCTGTCGCCGGAGTCGAGGCTGACGTGGTCGAACTGGAAGACCATGTCGAGTTCGGCGCGGGCCGGGTCGGTGAACAGCCGGGCCTGCTCGACGGTGACGGTGGGCATCTCGCCGACGGTCAGCAGCGCGTCCTCGCGGGAGGCGAAGACCGCCTCGTGCATCTCGCGCAGGAACTCGTGGACCCGCGGCCCGCAGCCGACCAGCTCCATCGCCGGGGCGAGGCCGTTCGCGCCGGGCGGGCCGTCGCGCAGCGCGGGATCCTTGGAGATCAGGTCGATGACGTCCATCCGGAAGCCGTCGACGCCGCGGTCCAGCCACCAGTTCATCATGTCGTGGACGGCGTGCCGTACCCGCGGGTTCTCCCAGTTGAGGTCGGGCTGTCTGCGGGAGAACAGGTGCAGGTAGTACTCGCCGCTCGCCTCGTCGTACTCCCAGGCGGGGCCGGAGAAGACCGACTCCCAGTTGGTCGGCTCGGCGCCCGGCTCGCCCGCGGCGCGGCCCGGCCGGGCCGGCCGCCACCAGTACCAGTCCCGCTTGGGGTGGTCCCGGCCGGAGCGCGAGGCGGTGAACCACGGGTGCTCGTCGGAGGTGTGGTTGACCACCAGGTCCATCACCAGCCGCATGCCGCGCTCGTGGGCGCCGGCGATGAGCTTGTCGAGGTCGGCGAGCGTCCCGAAGACCGGGTCGATGCCGCGGTAGTCGCTGATGTCGTAGCCGTTGTCGTCCTGCGGCGAGGAGTAGACCGGCGACAGCCACAGCACGTCCACGCCGAGCCGGGCCAGGTAGTCGAGCCGGCCGGTGATGCCCGGCAGGTCGCCCACGCCGTCGCCGTCGGAGTCGGCGAAGCTGCGCGGGTAGATCTGGTAGACGACGGCGGACTTCCACCACGGCTCGCCGTCCGCCGCGGCGGTGCGGCCCGCGGTCGTCTCCGGGCGGGAACGGTTCACTTGGCTGTGCCCTCCACTGAACTGGCCGCTGAGCCGACAAGCGTATCGCGGGCTATCCGTCGCCCTCCAGTGCGGCCGGGGTGCGCGGCAGCACGGTGGCCAGGTAGTCCGCGACGGCCGCCTCCAGGCCCACGTCCCGCTTGGCGCTCTCCGACATGAACCAGCGGTGCTCCATCAGGTCGTGGTAGAGCTGGGCCGGGTCCATGCGGCGGCGCACCTCCAGGGGCACCGCGCGGACGGTGGGCCGGAAGACCTCGCGGACCCAGCGGTGTGCCAGCACCTCGGGCCGGGCGCCGAGCGGGTCGCCGGGCGCGTAGTCCTCCTGGGTGGTCATCCAGCTCTCCAGGTCGTTCAGCAGCCGCCTGGCCTGGTTCTCCTCGGCGTCCAGCCCGGTCAGCCGCAGCAGTTGCCGCTGGTGGTGGCCGGCGTCCACCACCTTCGGGTGGAACGCGACGGTGTCGCCCTGCCCGGAGCGCTCGATGTGCATCTCGGCGACGTCGAAGCCGAGTTCGTTGAGCCGGCGGATGCGGCGGTTGATCCGGTGCCGCTTGTCGACCGGGTAGACCGACTCGCGGGTCAGCTCGTGCCACAGGTCGCCGTAGCGGCGCACGATGGCGTCGCCGAACGGTATGGGGTCGACCGAGGGGTGCAGCGAGCCGCCGGCCTCCAGGTCCATCAGCTCGCCGGCGATGTTCACCCGGGCCAGCTCGATGTCGTACTCCCGCTGCCCGGTGCTCAGCCGCGGCTGCAACTGCCCGGTCTCGGCGTCCACCAGGTAGGCGGCGTACGCGCCCGCGTCGCGCCGGAAGAGGGTGTTGGACAGCGAGCAGTCGCCCCACGCGAAGCCCGCCAGGTGCAGCCGGACCAGCAGCACGGCCAGCGCGTCGAGCAGCCGGTTCGCGGTGCTGGGCCGCAGCGTGGTCTCGAACATCGAGCGGTACGGCATGGAGCCCGCCAGGTGCCGGGTGATCAGCACCGGTTCGAGCGGCTGCCCGTCGGCGTCGACCCGCTCCGTCACCACCGCCACCGGGTCCACCGCGGGCACCGCGAGCCGGTCCAGGTCGCGCAGCAGCCCGTACTCGCGCACCGCTGCGTACTCCGCCACCTCCTTGACCGCGACGACCTCCTGCCCGGCGCGGGCGAAGCGCACCACGTGCCGGGAGATGCCGCGGGGCAGCGTGACCAGGCACTCGGGCGGCCACTCCTCCAGCGGGATGTGCCAGGGGAGGTCGAGCAGGTCCGCGGGGTGCTCCGGACTGGTCGCGCTGATCTGCAGGCTCATGGGTCCGGTCTCCGTGCCGCGTCGTCGGATCGGTGCTGCGCCCGGGCCGCAGGCCGAGGGCGAGGAAGGCAGCGAACCCCGGCCCGCCCGCGCGCGTCAAGCCGCACGTCAGAACGGCTGCCGCCGGCGCACGACGCGGGAGAAGCGGCGGGCCGTCTCGCGCCACACCGCGGCGGCGGCCGGTTCGTCGTCGCGGGCCGCGCGGTGCAGGGCCGCGCGGTCGAAGCCCCGGGCGGCCAACTGCTCCGCGTCCCAGGCCAGGATCCGGTCGGCCGCCGCCTCGGGATGGAACTGCAGCCCCCACGCCCGGTCCCCGACCCGGAACGCCTGGTAGGGGCACCGCTCGCTCGCCAGCAGCCAGGAGGCGCCCGGCGGCAGCGCGGTGACCGCGTCGACGTGCCGCTCGATGGCGGTCAGCGGACCGGGCAGTCCCTGGAAGAGCGGATCGCGCTCCGCCTCCGGCCGGGGCGTCAACGCGGTGCTGCCGTACTCCGGACGGCCGTGTCCGGCCGCCACCGTGCCGCCGGCCACCCCGGCCAGCAACTGCCCGCCCAGGCAGATCCCGAGCACCGCCGTGTCGCTCTCCAGCGCCTGGGCCACCAGCGCCCGGGTGGCCGGGAGCCACGGGGCACGCGCGTCGTCGTCCGGCATGAACCCGCCGCCGAGCACCAGGACTCCGGCGTGCGCCAGGCGCTCCGGCAGCGGCGAGCCGTCGTAGGCGGTCACCACGTCGAGCGCGAGACCGTCCTCCTCCAGCCACCGGCCCAGCCGGCCCGGTCCGCCCGTCGCGGTGTTCTGTACCACCAGCAGCCGCTCCACACCGCTTCCTTCCGCGACTCTTCCGGATGTGTTCCCGATCCTCTCCCGCCGCCCGCGCCTTCCGGGCGGCGAGCCGTCACTCCGCCGACGCGTCGAGCGCGACGAGGACCTTGATGTCGTCGGGGCGGGCCTCGAACGCCTCGGCGGCGTCGGCGACCGGCACCCGCCGGGTGATCAGCCGCTCCAGCCAGGAGGCGTCCGCCTTCGCCAGCGCCTCGGCCGCCTGGTGGTAGTGGCGCAGGTTGGCGTTGACCGAACCGACGACGGCGTCGTTCTCCAGCACGATGTCCCGGTTGAGCGTGCCGGCGTCCAGGGCCAGCCGGCGGCCGGTGGGGGAGACCCCGGTCAGGCAGACGATGCCGTAGGGCGCGGTGCCGGCCAGCGCCGCGAAGACGAGGTGCCCGACGCCGGTGGCCTCCAGGACCACGTCCGGGCGCACCTTCGCGAGCACCTGGTCGATGTCCGCGCTGTGGTAGGTCGCGCCGAGATCGCGCACCAGTCCCGGCTTGGGGCCGCCGGCCACCTGGTCGAGCACGTGGACCTCCAGTCCGCGCTGCACGCCGAGCAGCGCGCCGAGCATCCCGATCGGGCCGGCGCCGGTGACCAGCACCCGCTTCGGCTCGAACCAGGCCCGGGAGCCGATCCGCTCCACCTGCTCCCACGCCTTGGCCACCACCGTGGTCGGCTCCAGCAGCGCACCGGCCCGCTCCAGCCCCGGATCGACCCGGACCGCGTAGGAGGCCGGCACGCACCAGGTCTGCGCCGCGTAGCCGTCGATCTCCTTGATGCCGCGCTCGGTGTAGCGGCCGTTGCGGCACATGTCGAACTCGCCGTGCGCGCAGGCGCCGCAGGGCTCCGGGTCCGGCCGGCGCACCACGCCCGCCACCAGGTCGCCGGGGGCGAACTGCCCGCCGGGCGGCGCCTGCAGGACCCGGCCGAGCGATTCGTGGCCGATCACCAGCCAGTCACGGCCCGGCGGCGCCCAGCCGTACTGCCCGGCGGCGATCTCCTTGTCCGTGCCGCAGACGCCCACCGCGAGCCCGTGGACCAGCAACTCGCCGGCCTCCGGCTCCGGTTCGGGCAACTGCCTGACCTCCAGCGAGTGCTGCTGCTGCGGACGTACCGTCACGGCACGCATCGGCGCTCCTCTCCCCGCGGCTCACCGGCGGTCGCCCGCCGGCTCCCCGTGGCTCCTGGCGAATCCGTGGCCCGCGCTCAGCCGCCGCGGTGCGAGGTCGGCCGGACCCGGGGGCGCTGCTCCAGCGCACCCGGCCAGCCCCACTCCAGCGCCTCGGCGGCCACGCGCCTGGTCTGCTCGGCGACCTGCCTGGCCTGGGCGAGGACGTCACCGCGCTCCTCGATCAGGCCGTCGTAAATCGGCGCCCCGGTGTTCGCCATCGCTTCGTACGTCCTTCGTTCACGGCCGCGGAATCGGTTCGCACGGCCAGGTGGGATGTTCATCCGGTGGTACGGCGGTCGGGTACCCGCGACGGCTGCGGCCATGCGCAGCGCGCCGGAGACGATCATGCGTACCGGGATGATCCGCTTTAGCGCGAATTGCCGCCGCGGACAACTACCATGATAAAGTCAACACATGGGTGAACGTGTTCCGCTGGATTCCGGCGAAGAGGCGCTCTGGCGGTCGCTCGCGCAGATCATCATCACCCTACCGCGTGCACTGGAGGATCAGTTCGCCCGGGAGAACGGGGTGACTCTGACGGATTACGCGGCACTTGTCGCCTTGTCGGAGGCCCCGGAAGACCAAATGCGGCTGTCCGAATTGGCGGCGGCGACCGCTTTGTCGCTGAGTCGGATCAGCCGCGTCGTCGACAACCTGAACCGCCGCGGCCTGGTGCGCAAGTGGAAGTGTCCGCAGGACGGCCGCGCCGCCAACGCCGCGCTCACCCCGCAGGGCCGCGAGACCCTGACCGCCGCCTACCCGGGCCATCTCGATCTGGTCCGCGCCCTGGTCTTCGACCATCTCGACGCCGCCGAGGTGGCGTCGACCGCCCCGATCCTGGCCCGTATCGCGGCCGTGCTGCGGCAGGAGACCTCCGGCGCCGCGGCGCAGCGGGCGGCCGGGGCCTGACCGGCCCGCCGTCTCCCGGGAATCGCGGCCGGCCCGGGAATGCGCCCGGCGAGCCCGGCCGTATTCGCAATCCATCGGAAACCGTGTCGGACACCGGGTGATATTTTCCGGTTTCCGTTGTCGCAGGGAAAAGGCGGCGGGAATTCCTCCCGAATCGCCGGACGGACGTGATCGGAATACCAGTCGAAGGACGGGATGGCATGACGGACAGCCGGAAAAGCACGTACGTCAGCTCGGGGGCCGAGTTCAAACGCGACCAGAACTACCTGGCCGACCGGATCACCGCCGACGGCCGCGACGGCTTTCCGGTCGAGCCCGGCCGCTACCGCCTGGTGGTCAGCCGGGCCTGCCCGTGGGCCAACCGCGCGGTCATCGTCCGGCGGCTGCTGGGCCTGGAGGACGTGCTGTCCATGGGCCTGGCCGGCCCGGTGCACGACCGGCGCAGCTGGAGCTTCGACCTGGACCCGGACGGACGCGACCCGGTGCTGGGGATCGAGCGGCTGCAGGAGGCGTTCCTGGCCCGCGATCCGGACTACTCCCGGGGCATCACCGTGCCGGCGATCGTGGACATACCCACCGGCCGGGTGGTGACCAACGACTACCGGCAGATGACGCTGGACTTCTCCACCGAGTGGCGCGCGTATCACCGGCCCGGCGCACCGCAGTTGTATCCGCCCGAGCTGCGTGCGGAGATCGACGAAGTGGCCGCCGAGGTGTTCGCCGACGTCAACAACGGCGTGTACAAGTGCGGATTCGCCGGCTCGCAGGAGGCGTACGACACCGCGTACCGGCGGCTGTTCGCCCGGCTCGACCTGTTGTCGGACCGGCTGGCCACCCGCCGCTACCTGGTCGGCGACACCATCACCGAGGCCGACGTGCGGCTGTTCACCACGCTGGCGCGCTTCGACGCGGTCTACCACGGCCACTTCAAGTGCAACCGGAACAAGCTGGCCGAGATGCCGGTGCTGTGGGCCTACGCCCGCGATCTGTTCCAGACGCCCGGCTTCGGCGACACGCTCGACTTCCAGCAGATCAAGGAGCACTACTACCTGGTGCACCGGGACGTGAACCCGACCGGGATCGTGCCGCTCGGCCCGGACCTGTCCGGCTGGCTGGCCCCGCACCACCGCGAGGAGCTGGGCGGCCGCCCGTTCGGCGACGGCACGCCGCCCGGTCCGCCGCCGGCCGGCGAGCGCGTTCCGCCGCTCGCTACCGGGTGAGAAGGTGATCAGCAGATAGTTGCTTGCGCAATCACTTTTTGTGTAGAGTTCAAGCAGTAGCACGTTCGCTGTGCAGCCGACCGAGGAGAGATCATGACCGCCACGACCACGTACCCCCAGCTGACCGGCGACTACACCGTGGACCCGGCGCACAGCCGGATCGGCTTCACCGCCCGGCACGCCATGGTGACCAAGGTCCGCGGCTCCTTCGGCGAGTTCACCGGCAAGGTGCGGGCCGACGGGGCCGACCCGGCCAAGTCGGCGGTCGACGTCACCATCGAGGTCAAGAGCATCGAGACCGGCAACGCCGACCGCGACGGCCACCTGCGCAGCAACGACTTCCTGCAGGCGGACGAGCACCCGCGGATCACCTTCGTCTCCACGCGGGTCGCGCAGACCGAGGACACCGTCTTCGAGATCACCGGCGACCTGACGATCAAGGGCGTGACGAAGTCCGTCACCATCCCCTTCGAGTTCGCCGGCTCGGCCAAGGACCCGTTCGGCAACGAGCGCATCGGCTTCGAGGGCTCCACCGTGATCAACCGCAAGGACTACGGCATCACCTGGAACGCCGCCCTGGAGACCGGCGGCGTGCTGGTCAGCGACAAGATCACCCTGGAGTTCGACATCTCGGCCGTCCGGTCCGCCTGACCCCGCCGGCCGCTCGCACCGCACGCACCGCACGCGAGAAGGGTCCCACCGCGCCTTCCGGCGCGGCGGGACCCTTCTCGCGTCGTGGGCCCGGCTAGCGGGCGTGCGCTCCGCGTGGCGTCGCCACCAGTACCGGCGCCAGTGCCCCGGTGCGCAGTCTCGCCACCAGGGGGACCGCGATGCGGACGACGACCTTGCTGGTGAGGTAGGCGATGGGCAGCGCGAGGACCGCCGCGCCCAGCACGTCGTGCGGGTAGTGGCCGCCGACGTAGACCCGGGTGAAGCCCTCGAAGACCGCGAAGACCGCCGCGATCGCGGCCAGCCGCCGGTCGAGCAGGTAGAGGGCGGCGACCGCGGCGGCGGCGGTGGTGGTGTGGCCGCTGGGGAAGGCGTAGTCGTTGGCCGCCGGGCAGGTCTCCACGATGAAGGCGTGCGGCATCGAGCGGCACGGGCGCTGCTCGGCGACGAGCTTCTTGACCACCTCGGCGAAGGCGAAGGCGACCCCGATGCTCACCGGCACGGCCAGCGCGAGCGTCATCATGGTGTCGTCCAGCCGCCGGGCCCGCCACCAGCCGATCACCATGAGCACCGCGAAGACCCCGAGGCCGGCGTTGGTGTAGAACTCCATCGGCCCGTTGAGCCAGCGGGTGTCCCGGGCCAGGTCGGTGACCGAGGTGAACAGCGAACCGTCGATGTGCGAGCCGTTGAAGGCGAGCATCACCGGGGAGACAGCGGTCATCGAGCGAATCTTTCCTGCCGGAGTCCCGCTGAGGGGTTCGCAGACCGGAACCCACGGGCACGGATCACTAACGGGTCGTAAAAGTCCTCCAGAAGACTAGACGACGAACGTATGGAGACCAAACCGTGTCCGGGAGGTGCCGCCCGCGGGTCGCGCGGGCCCGCCTCCCCGGAGCGGGCGGGCCGGCTCAGCGCGGCAGCGGCAGCGCGGCGGCCAGCCGCCGGTGGCCGCGCCGCAGCCGGTCGCGAACGAGCGGGGCGGGCGTGCCGACGATGTCGGCCACCTCACGCAGCGGCCGTTCCTCGACGTCGGCGAGGTAGACGACGAAACGCTCCTCCAGGGGAAGCGTGCGCAGCGCCCGGCCGCCCGGGGTGAGCCGGCCGGACTCCTGGGTGATCCGGCCGGGCCGGTCCGCCTCCTCGCGGCGCAGCAGCGAGACCAGCTCGCGGTACGGGGAGGGCACGCCCGGCGCGTGGCTGCCGCCGCCGCGGTAGGCCGCGCCGAAGGCGGCGAGCGTCATCCGCTCCGCCGCCGCCGGCGTCCCGGTCCAGCAGGCGGCCGCCCGGTAGATCCCCTGGACGCGGTGGAACGCGGGCCGGGCGCCCTCGTCACCCGCCGCGTCCGGCCGGTCGGCTGCCGGGTTCCGGTCGTCGAATGGGCTCGTCATCCAGGCCGGGTACCCGGGGCGCCGCCGATGAACCACGCCCCGCGCGGCCGGTCCGGCCGCGCGCCGTGCGGGGTGCCCCGGCCGCGGCTACGCTGAAGAGGTCCAGGCCGCGGGCGCGTCCCGCACCGGCCCTGGCGACCATCAGGACGTGCTTCGGACCGAAGGCACCCTCCGCGGCAGCGCTCGCCGCTCCGGGACCCGGGTCGCGTTCGACGGGCCCACTCCCGCGGTGACGGCGTGCCGCACGGCGTTGGGAGTTGGTCTCATGACTGTGCGAACGGCCGTCCCGCGACGCCCGCACTCCGAGCGCCCCGCCCCACCCGACACCGAGGCGGCCTTCCGCACCCTCGCCGCGCTGCCCGAAGGCCCGCGCAAGGCCGCGCTGCGCCGCGAGGTCGCCGAGGCGTGGATGCCGATGGCCGACCGGCTGGCCCTGCGCTACCGCAACCGCGGCGAATCCGTCGAGGACCTGCGGCAGGTCGCGGCGATCGGCCTGATGCTGGCGGTGCGGCGCTACGATCCCGCGCACGGCTCGGCGTTCGAGAGCTTCGCGGTCCCCACCATCATGGGCGAGATCAAACGGCACTTCCGCGACCACCTGTGGGGGGTGCACGTGCCGCGCCGCGTCCAGGAACTGCGCGGGCTGGTGCGCGCCGCGCAGTACGACCTGGCCGCGCGCGAGAAGGGCGGCGGCACCACCGTGCGGGACATCGCGGACCGCACCGGGCTGAGCGTCGAGGACGTCTCGGTCGGCATGGAGGCGATCGAGGCGTACGCCCCGCTGTCGCTGGACGCCGCCCCGGCCGAGTCCGACGAGGAGGGCGCCACGCTGCTCGGCATGCTCGGCGCCACCGAGCCCGGCTTCGACCTGGTGGTGGACCGCGAGGCGGTCCGCCCCGGGCTGCTCGGCCTGCCGGAGCGCGAGCGCCACATCCTCTACCTGCGGTTCTTCTGCGACATGTCGCAGAACCGGATCGCCGCGCACCTCGGCATCTCGCAGATGCACGTCTCCCGGCTGATCAGCAAGACCTGCGAATCGCTGCGGCGCGAGGCGACGGCCGCCGAGCCGCCCCGATGACCCGTGACGGGCGCCGGCCGGACCGCGCCGACGTGCTGGTGGTGGGCGCGGGCGTGGCCGGGCTGGCGTGCGCGCTCGACCTCGCCGCGGCGGGCCGGAGCGTGACGGTGCTGGAGGCCTCGGACGCGGTCGGCGGCCGGATGCGCACCGACCGGCACGACGGCTTCCTGCTGGACCGCGGCTTCCAGGTCTTCAACACCTCCTACCCGCAGGTGCGCCGGCGGTTGCGCCTGGCCGAGCTGCGACTGTGCCCGTTCGCCCCGGAGTTGCTGCTGCACACCCGCACCGGGCGGGTCCGGTTCGCCGATCCGACCCGGCGCCCGCGCGACGCGGGGTTCCTGCTGCCGGGCCGGGTGGCCTCGGCGCGCGACCTGGCCGGCCTCGCGGTGCTGAGCGCGCGCGACATGCTGCTGCCGGCCCGCCGGGTCAAGGGCGGCCCCGACCACACCACGCTGACCGCGCTGGCCGACGCCGGGATCTCGCCGGCGCTGGTGGAGACGCTGTTCCGGCCGTTCCTGTCCGGGGTGTTCCTGGAGGACGAGTTGGAGACCTCCAGCCGCTTCTTCCACCTGGTCTGGCGCGGCTTCCTGCGCGGCAGCCTCTGCCTGCCGGCCCGCGGCATCGGCGCGGTCCCGGCCCTGCTGGCGGCCCGACTGCCGCACGGCACCGTGCGGTTGGAGCGCCCGGTCGCCTCGCTCGACGAGGAGGGCGTGCTGCTGGCCGACGGGACCCGGGTGGCCGCCCGGACCGTGGTGGTCGCCACCGGCGGACCGGCCGCCGCGCGGCTGCTGCCCGGGCTCGCGGTGCCGCCGGGCCGCACGGTGACCACGTACTACCACGCCGCCGCCGAACCGCCGCTGCGGGAGCCGGTGCTGCTGCTGGACACCGCGCGCCGCTTCCTCAACACCTCGGTGCTGACCGAGGTCGCGCCCGGCTACGCCGGCGACGGCCGCGCCCTGGTGTCCACCTCGGTGCTCGGCGACCCCGGCGCGGACCACGAGCCGCGCCTGCGCGAGCAGTTGGCCGAGGTCTACGCGACGCCGACCGACGGTTGGGAGCCGCTGGCCCGCTACCCGGTGCCGGACGCGCTGCCCGCGATGCCGCCGCCGCACCCGCTCTCCCGCGACTGCCGCGCGGGCGACGGCCGTTACGTGTGCGGCGACCACCGGGCGACCGGATCGGTGCAGGGCGCGATGGCCTCCGGGACCCGCGCCGCGCGGCAGATCCTCACCGACCAGGCGCGTAGCGGGAGTTGACGCCGCGTCAAGTGACCTGACCGCGTGGTGCCGTTGGGTAGTCGACGGTATACGGAGTGTGCGTTCCTCACGGTCTCTTCGTGACAGCGGTGACTGTCCGGCCACCCGGCGTCATGGAAATCTCGTACCAAGCCGTTCGGGAGGGGACCGATGGACAAGCGGTACGAGGTGTACAGCCTCGCTGACCGGTACTTCTACGAGACGCCGGAGCGTCTGGCCGCGGCACCCGGCCAGAGCGCGCGGCGCTTCGAGGCCGCCCGGCGCGACGTACCCGCCGGCTGGCACGCCGAGCACAGCGGCGACTGGTACCACCTGGTCCCGCCGGCCGCCGACGGCTCGCCGGCCGCGCAGCCGCAGCAGGGCTGGAAGATCCACGTCTCCGCCACCCTGGACAACGCCGACAAACTCGCCGACCAGGTGTGGGAGTACTGCGTAGCGCGCCGCATCCCGTTCAAGTTCGTGCCGGCGCCGCACCTGCTGCACCTGCGCAACAGCAAGTACGCCGGGCGGGACGGCAGCGGCAAGTTCGTCACCGTCTACCCGGCGGACGACGAGCAACTGCACACCGTGCTGCGCGAGTTGGACGAGCGGCTGGCCGGCGCCGAGGGGCCGTACATCCTCACCGACCTGCGGTGGCGCGAAGGGCCGCTCTACGTGCGCTACGGCGCCTTCGCCCCGCGCTTCTGCGTCGGCGAACGCGGCACGCTGGTCCCCGCGATCGCCGACCCGGACGGCACCCTGGTGCCCGACCCGCGCGACCCGGCGTTCCGCACCCCGTCCTGGGTCGCGCTGCCGGACTTCCTGCGGCCGCAGTTGGAGGCGCGCAACGCCACCACGGTGGGCGACCTGCCCTACCGCATCGACAAGGCGCTGCACTTCTCCAACGGCGGCGGCGTCTACCAGGCCACCGACACCCGCGACGGGCGCAAGGTGGTGCTCAAGGAGGGCCGTCCGCACGCCGGGCTGGCCGCCGACGGCGCCGACGCGGTGACCCGGCTGGAGCGCGAGAAGGCCGCGCTGGAAAGCCTCGCCGGCCTCGGCGTGGCGCCGCGGGTGCGCGACTGGTTCGAACTCGGCGGACACCGCTTCCTGGTGATGGACTTCGTGGAGGGCACCGCCCTCAACTCCTTCTTCGCCCAGCGCCACCCCCTGCTGACCGCCGAGCCCGACCCGGCCGTCGTCGCCGAGTACACCGAGTGGGCGCTGCGCGTGCACGCCCTGGTGGAAGAGGCGATCGAGGCGGTGCACGGCAGGGGAGTGGTCTTCAACGACCTGCACATGTTCAACATCATCGTGAGCCCGGACGAGAAGTCGGTCACCCTGATCGACTTCGAGGCCGCCGCCGCGGTGCGGGAGGCCGGCCGTCAGGTGGTCGCCCACCCCGGCTTCCTGGCCCCACCCGACCGCACCGGGGCCGACGTGGACCGCTACGCACTGGCCTGCCTGCGCCTGGCCCTGTTCATGCCGGTCACCACGCTGTTCGTGGTGGACCGCGACAAGGCGGCGCACCTGGCCGATGTGATAGCCCGTCAGTTCCCGGTGCCCCAGGACTTCCTCGACGAGGCGGTCCGCGAGATCACCCGGGGCGGCGAGAGCGCTCCGCCCTGCGGTACCCGGCGCGGCGCACCGCCCGCCGAGCCCGCCGACTGGCCCGCCTCCCGGGACGCGATGGTCCGCGCGATCCTCGCCTCCGCCACCCCGGACCGCGACGACCGGCTCTTCCCCGGCGACATCGCCCAGTTCGGCGACGACGGCGGCCTCGGCCTGGAGAGCGGCGCGGCCGGCGTGCTGCTGGCGCTCGCCCAGACCGGCGCCGAACGCTACGAGGAGGGCGAACGCTGGCTGCTGCGCCGCACCGCCCCGGTGCCGGCCGGCACCCCGTTCGGCCTCTACGACGGGCTGGCCGGCGTCGCCTACGCGCTCGACCGGCTCGGTCACACCCAGCGGGCCGCCGACCTGGCGTACCTGATCCTCAACGAGCGCTGGCAGCACCTGGGTTCGGACCTGCGCGGCGGCCTGGCCGGCATCGGCCTGGTGCTCGACCACCTCGCCCACGCCACCGGCGACCGGCAGTTGCGGGAGCGGGCCGACGAGGCGACCCGGCTGGTCGCCGCCCGGATCGCCGAGACCGCACGGCACGCCGCGCCCGAGGCCCGGCGCCGCGCCGGACTGCTGCGCGGCGCCACCGGAGCGGCCCTGCTCTTCCTGCGCCGCTACGAGAACTCGCGCAACCCGGTCCTGCTCGACCTGGCCGCCACCGCGCTGCGGCTCGATCTGGCCGGCTGCGTGGTCCAGGACAACGGCGGGCTGGAGGTCGACGAGGGGTGGCGGACCATGCCCTACCTCGGCGACGGCAGCGTGGGCATCGGCCTGGTGCTCGACGAGTTCCTGCGGCACCGGCCCGACGAGGAGTTCGAACGGCGCCGCCTCGACATCCTGACCGCCGCGCGCTCCCGCTTCTACGCCCAACCCGGCCTGCTGCAGGGCCGCGCGGGCATGATCCTGCACCTCGGCCGCACCACCACGCCCGGCGACCACGCCGGCGACCTGGCCGTCCAGACCGACGCGCTCGGCTGGTACGCGATGACCTACCAGGGCGGACTCGCCTTCCCCGGTCACCAGATGATGCGGCTGTCCATGGACCTCGGCACCGGGACCGCGGGCGTCCTGCTCGCGCTCGGTTCCGTCCTCGGCGACCAGCCCGCCTGGTTGCCCTTCCTGCCGCCGATGCGGCCCCGATGACAGGCTCCGCCCATGCGGAGCCGTAGTGAGCACCACCCCGTCCCCATAGAAAGGAACGACCATGGCACTTCTCGACCTGCAGGACATGGAGCCGGAGCACAACGGCTGGGCCGAGACGAGCAGCCTGAGCCTGCTGTCGTGCATCAGCGCCGCCAGCGTGCTGCTCTGCCTGTGACGCTGACGCGCTCGGCTCCCCGAGTCAGGGCGAGACCGGTCGTTTGACCAGGGCCCGGGCGGCCCTCCCCACCAGGGAGGACCGCCCGGGCTCACTCGTTGTCACAGCCAGCCGGCTCCGCGGGAGATGCGGATGGCGTCCACCCGGTTGCGCGCCCCGGTCTTGCGGTTGATGGTGGCCATGTAGTTGCGCACCGTGCCGTCGCTCAGATGCAGGCGGCTGGCGATCTCGCCGACCGAGGCCCCCTCGGCCGCGATGGACAGCACGCTGAACTCCCGCGGCGTCAGCGGCATCTCGGCAGCTTGCAGGAACCCGAACCCCAAGGTGGCGTCGACGAATCTCTCGCCGGCCGCCACCTGTCTTATCGCCCGTAGCAGCCCCTCCGCCGAGCCGTCCTTGTTGACGTAGCCGAGCGCCTTGGCCTGCGACGCGCGCCGCAGCAGCCCCGGTTTGGCGGCCGGCGCGAGCACCAGCAGATTCGCCAGCTGAGCCGCTGAGACCGCGGTGGCCGCGGTGGCCGCGGCGTGCGGGGCGACCGCCGGCCCGGCGTCCGCGGCGAGCGCCGTGGAGCCCGGACACTCCACGTCGACCACGCTCACGTGCGGGCGTAAAGCACGGGCCGCCGAACCCGCGTCCCCCCAACTCGCCGTGGTCACCGAGATGTCGCTCTCGCGGCCGAGCAGCGCGGCCAGTGCGAGCCGCAGCAGGCGAGTGTCGTGCACGAGCAGAACCCTGATCACCGAGTACCCCTCCTGGAACTTTCCCCCCGTTTCGGTCAGACGACCGAAACACACCATTAGTACCCGGCGGGAGGCCGGTCAGGGACCGTTATTCAAGACAGGAGGGAGCGCATGGAGCGCACGCAGTGCGTCCGAGCGCATACCGAGCGCCACCGCGCGCCTGTCCGCCCTTGCGGAATCGGCCGGCGGCTGCCGAAGCGGCGCGCGGCCGCTGCCTGCGCGGACCGTCCGCGCCGGACGCCCCGTCAGTCTGCCGTTCGTAAAGCTTCTGTCGGAAGCTTCCACAACTCCCGTCTACGCGCGTAAGTTCTGCGATGTCATGGTCACGCCAAGGCCATGAACGGCGCCTCCACCCCCCACGTTCCCGGAGACTGTCATGCCCGAAATCAGATCCTCCATCCGTCGCACGTTCATCACGGCGGCCGGCCTCATGCTTGCCGTGCTGTCGGCGGCCGTCGCCCTGCCCAACGCCGCGAGTGCCGCCACCCTCGCCACCGGCGACGCCCCCGCCAAGGCGAACCCGATCACCCACCCGCAGCTGGACTGGCTGGGCTCGACGGTCGCCAAGCACGAGGGCAAGAAGGACCAGCACATCGTCATCCCCAACGTCACCCAGACCCCGGGCATGGACGTCAGCGCCTACCAGGGCAGCGTCGACTGGGCGACCGCCTGGGCCAACGGCGCGAAGTTCGCCTACGTGAAGGCGACCGAGGCCACCACGTACACCAACCCGGACTTCGCCCAGCAGTACAACGGTTCCTACAACGTGGGCATGATCCGCGGCGCGTACCACTTCGCCACCCCGGACACCTCCAGCGGTGCGGCGCAGGCGGACTACTTCGTCAACAACGGCGGCGGCTGGTCGGCCGACGGCAAGACCCTGCCGCCCATGCTGGACATCGAGTACAACCCCTACGGCGCCGAGTGCTACGGGCTCAGCCAGGCCGCCATGGTCAGCTGGATCAGCGACTTCAGCAACGAGGTCAACGCCAGGACCGGCCGCTACCCGACGATCTACACCACCACCGACTGGTGGACCACCTGCACCGGCAACAGCGGCTCCTTCGGCGGCAACAACCCGCTGTTCATCGCCAACTACAACGGCACCCCGGACCCGCTGCCCGCCGGCTGGGGCTACCAGACCTTCTGGCAGTACGCCGACTCCGGCACCTTCCCCGGTGACCAGGACTACTTCAACGGCCCGCTGAGCGGCCTGCAGTCGCTCGCCGGCTGACCCCCCGCACCCGCGCCAGTCGCCCGCCCCGGACCCGGTCCGGCGGCGGGCGACCGGCGTTTCCGGGCCCCTGACGCCGCGTCAGCCGGACGGGGGCGGCGGCCGGTCGATTGTGAAGGTACGAACCTTTGGCTTGACACTCCGCTCCCCGGGGGTGACTCTACGTCAGTGACCCCGCGCCGCTCCGCAACGGCAGCTCCGCAGCAGCGCGTTCGGACAACGTTGTCACGCTCCATCGGTACCGCCGCTCGTCCCCCGATCAGTCCGGCCCCATGGAGGTAGGCCCACGATGGCACGACTGAGATTGACCAGACCCCACGGACTCGGTCCGCTGGCCCTGTTGGCGTCCGCCGCGCTCGCCGTGGCGGGCTTCGGCGCGCCGGCCCTGGCGGCCGCCAGGCCGTCCCTGGTGACCTCGCCCGCTTCGCTCGTCAACCCGTTCATCGGCACCTCGCACGCCGCGGACGACTTCCCCGGCGCCGACGTCCCGTTCGGCATGGTGCAGTGGAGCCCGGACACCCCCTCGCGTCCGGACGGCGGCGGCTACGAGTACAACGACTCGTCCATCACCGGCTTCAGCCTCACCCACATCGCGGGGCCCGGCTGCGGCGCGGCCGGCGACATCCCCGTGCTGCCGACGGTGGGCGCGGTGAACACCGGCGCCACCGACGCGTTCTCGCACGGCAACGAGTCGGCCTCGCCCGGCTCCTACACCGTCTCGCTCAACAACGGCGTCAAGACCGAGCTGACCGCGACCACCCGCAGCGGCATGGCCAGGTTCACCTTCCCCTCGACCAGCCAGGCCAACCTGATCTTCAAGCTGACCGACAGTCAGAACGGTGACTCCAACACGCAGTTCACCGAGGTCAGCAACACCGAGGTGAGCGGCCAGGTCACCAGCGGCAAGTTCTGCGGGGCGGGCAACTCCTACACCGTCTACTTCGACATGGTCTTCGACCAGCCCTTCACCGCCAACGGCACCGCCGTCGCCAAGGGCGCGCACGCCGCGCCCGCGCCGCGCACCGGCGTCTCGAAGAACGCGGCCGAACGCCCCGACAAGCCGGTCCTGCACGGCGCCGCCCCGCGGGCCGCCGCCCACCACGCCGCCGTCACACCGGCCGCCGCCGCCTCCAACGGCTACGTCACCTTCAACACCACGAGCAACCCGGTCGTCCAGGCCAAGGTCGGCATCTCCTACGTCTCGACGGCGAACGCGGTCGCCAACCGCACGGCGGAGAACGCCGGCTGGGACTTCGACTCGACCCGCACGGCCGCCCAGAACACCTGGAACTCCACGCTCGGCAAGGTGCAGATCGCCGGCGGCACCAGCAGCCAGCAGACGGTCTTCTACACCGCGCTCTACCACTCGCTGCTGCACCCCAACGTCATCAGCGACAGCAACGGCCAGTACTACGGCTTCGACGGCAAAACGCACACCGTCGACTCCGGGCACAGCGCCGTCTACGCCAACTACTCCGGCTGGGACATCTACCGCTCCCAGGCGCAGTTGGAGGCGCTGGTCGATCCGCAGGCGGCCTCCGACACCGCCCAGTCGATGGTCGACGACTACAGCCAGACCGGTCAGTTCCCCAAGTGGTCGGAGGACAACGGCGAGTCGTACGTGATGGTCGGCGACCCGGCCGACGAGATCATCGCGGACTACTACGCCTTCGGGGCCCGCGGCTTCGACACCGCCACCGCGCTGTCCGACATGGTCAAGGAGGCCACCGGTACCAACAACAACCGCCCCGGCCTCAACTACCTCGAACAACTCGGCTGGCTGCCCAGCAACGGCAGTTACGGCTGCTGCAACTTCTACGGGCCGGCCTCCACCACCCTGGAGTACGACTCCGCCGACTTCGCCATCTCCTCGCTCGCCGGCGCGCTCGGCGACACCGCGGACCAGACCGCGATGGCCAACCGGGCCCAGGACTGGCACAACCTCTACGACAGCGCCAGCGGGTTCATCCAGCCGCGGGACGCCTCCGGCGCCTGGACCTCCGGGTTCTCGCCGACCTCCGGTGACAACTTCGTCGAGGGCGACTCCTGGCAGTACACCCCGATGGTGCCCTTCAACCTGCACGGCCTGTCCACCGCGATGGGCGGCGACAGCGCCATGGACACCTTCCTCAACACCGACCTGTCCTCGCTCACCGGCGCGAACGGCTACACCGACCTCGGCAACGAGCCCAGCCTCAACATCCCCTGGGAGTACGACTACATCGGCCACCCGTCGCAGACCCAGGGCGTGGTGCGGCAGGTCCAGGACCAGATCTGGACCGACTCCCCCTCCGGCCTGGCCGGCAACGACGACCTCGGCGAGATGAGCTCCTGGTACGTGTGGTCGGCGCTCGGCATGTACCCCGAGACGCCCGGCACCTCCGACCTCGCCCTCGGCAGCCCGATGTTCACCCAGTCGGTCATCACCCTGCCGTCCGGCAACACCCTCACCGTCAACGGCACCAACGCCGCGGACAACGCGCCCTACGTGCAGTCGGCCACCTGGAACAGCTCGGCCTGGAACAACGCCTACGTCCCGACCGGCGCGCTCTCCTCCGGCGGCACCCTGGGCTTCACCCTCGGCACCTCCGCCGACACCTCGTGGGCGTCCGGCGCCTCGGCCGCCCCGCCGTCCTACGCCGGATCGCCCGGCTACACCGACACCGGCGTCTCCGACGACAGCGCCTCCTCCGCCGCGAACTTCGACGGCGGCGGCTTCAGCTACTCCGCGCAGGCGCTCGCCGCGGCCGGCGTCTCCCCGGGCGGCAAGGTCACCGCCGGCGGCGTGTCGTTCACCTGGCCCGACACCGCATCCGGCACGCCCGACAACTACGAGGCCAACGGCCAGACCGTCGCCGCCTCCGGCTCCGGCGCCATCTCCTTCCTCGGCGCCGCCAACAACGGCCCGTCCACCGGCACCGCGACCGTCCAGTACAGCGACGGCTCCACCCAGAACGTGCAGATCACCTTCTCCGACTGGACGCTCGGCGGCGGCGCCGGCTCCCCGTCGGGCGGCAACACCGTCGCCGCGACGGCCGCCTACCGCAACCAGGCCGGCGCCTCGTCGGACACGGTCAAGACCTACCTGTTCGCCACCGCGCCCGTCGCGCTGGCCGCGGCCAAGACCGTCACCTCGGTGCGGCTGCCCTCCGACGCGAGCGCCGGCGGGCTGCACGTGTTCGCCATCGGGTTCGGCGGCACCCCGGCGGCCGGGCCCATCGTCTCGGGCGTGTCGTCCACCCTGTGCGTCGACGACGCCGGCAGCGGCACCAGCGACGGCAACCCGATCCAGATCTACGGCTGCAACTCCAGCTCCGCCCAGTCCTGGTCGGTCGGCAGCGACGGCACCCTCCAGGTGCTCGGCGGCTGCCTCGACGTCACCTCCGGAGGCACCGCGGACGGCACCAAGGTCGAGTGGTACTCCTGCAACAGCACCGGCTCGCAGCAGTGGTCGCCGGGCTCGAACGGCTCCCTCGTCAACCCGCAGTCCGGCAAGTGCCTCGACGACCCGGACTCCTCCACCAGCGCCGGCACCCAGCTGCAGATCTACACCTGCAACGGCACCGACGCACAGCGCTGGACGCTCTCCTAGAACGAACGACCGTCGGCCGGACGGTACCCGAGCGGGCAACCGTCCGGCCGCGCGGGCGCCTGTCGGGTAGCCTGTGCGTTCCGGAGCGTACGACCGAGGAGGTGGAAACCCATGACCGCGCTGGTCCACCGGGTGCTCACCTCCCGGGGCCGTACGGGTCACCGCCGGGACGGGTGATCGGGCGGCCGCCGGGAGCGCCCTCCGCCGTTCGAGAGGCTCTCATGCCGCTTCATCCGTCATCACCGCTTACCCGCTCCGCCGTCGTCGACCGGCTGCGCGCCGTCGGCTGCGTCTTCGCCGAGGACGAGGCCGATCTGCTCATCTCCTGCGCCGGCACATCCGCGCGGCTCACCGCCCTGGTCGACCGCCGGGTCGCCGGGCTCCCGCTGGAACAGGTCGTCGGCTGGGCCGAGTTCTGCGGACTGCGGCTCGACGTGCGGCCCGGGGTGTTCGTGCCCAGGCGCCGCACCGAGTTCCTCGCCCGCCAGGCCGTCGCGCTCGCCCGGCCGGGAGCGGTGGTGCTCGACCTGTGCTGCGGCTCCGGCGCGATCGGCGCGGTGCTCGCCGCCCGGGTGCCCGGCGTCGAACTGCACGCCGCCGACATCGACCCCGCCGCGGTGCGCTGCGCCCGGCGCAACGTCGGGCCGGCCGGGACGGTCCACCAGGGCGACCTGTTCGATGCGCTGCCCGCCGCCCTGCGCGGCCGGGTCGAGGTGCTGGTCGCCAACACCCCGTACGTGCCGACCGACGAGATCGGGCTGCTGCCCGCCGAGGCCCGTGACCACGAACCGCGGGTGGCCCTGGACGGCGGCGCCGACGGCCTGGACGTCCAACGCCGCGTCGCCGCCGGCGCGTCGGACTGGCTGGCCCCGGGCGGCCACCTGCTCGTCGAGGCGAGCGAACGCCAGACGCCCGACGCGGTGCGCAACTTCACCGTCCACGGGCTGGCCGCCCGGGTGGTCGAGTGCGAGGAGCTGTACGCGACCGTGGTGGTCGGCACCAGACCGCTGTGACGCCGGGGCGGAAAACCGCGCGAACGCGGCCGGGGGCGGGTGCGAGGATGTGCCGTCCGCACCCCCGGCCGTCGCGAACCGGCGCCGCCGCTGCCGAAAGGACCGCCGCATGGCCGAGCTGTACCCGCCCGTCGAACCGCACGCGCGGGGCATGCTGGAGGTGGGGGACGGCAACCGGGTGTACTGGGAGGTCTGCGGCAACCCGCGGGGCAGGCCGGCCGTCGTCGTGCACGGCGGACCGGGCTCCGGCTGCACACCGGGCCACCGCAGGTACTTCGACCCGGAGCGGTACCGGCTGGTGCTGTTCGACCAGCGCGGCTGCGGGCGCAGCACCCCGCACGCGAGCGCCCCGGACACCGGCATGGCCCACAACACCACCGCACACCTGCTGGCCGACATGGAGTCGCTGCGCGCACACCTGGGCATCGACAACTGGATCCTGACCGGCGCGAGTTGGGGATCCACCCTGCTGCTCGCCTACGCCGAGCGGTTCCCGGAGCGGGTCTCGGGAATCGTCATCAACGCGGTCACCATGACGCGCCCGACGGAGATCGACTGGCTCTACCGCGGCCTGCGGCGCTACCTGCCGCAGGAGTGGGAGGCGTTCCGCGCCGGCGCCCCCGGGACCGGACCGGACGACGACGTCGTCGCGGCCTACGCGCGGCTGCTGGAGGACCCGGACGAACGCGTCCGGCGGCGCGCGGCCCGCGACTGGCACACCTGGGAGGACGCGACGATCTCCCTCGAACCGAACGGCACGCCCGGTGCCTACAGCGACCGCCCGTCCGACGCGATGCTGGGCCGCGCCCGCATCTGCGCGCACTACTTCTCCCACGACGTGTGGCTGGCCCCCGACATCCTGCTGCGCGAGGCGCACCGGCTGGCCGGCATCCCCGGGACGCTCATCCACGGCCGCTTCGACCTCGGTTCGCCGCTGGACAACGCGTGGGACCTCGCCCAGGCGTGGCCGGACGCCGAGTTGGTGGTCGTCGACGACGCGGGCCACACCGGCAGCGACGCCGCACGGCAGGCCAAACGGCGCACCCTGGACGCCCTGGTGCGCTGACCGCCGGCCGGTTCAGCGGGATCCGGCGCCGCCCGGTGCGTCGCGCCCGGCCGCCCGGTCGCGCGCCGCGCGGTTCGCCAGCCGCTCCAGCAGGCGGCGGCGGGCCGGCGACAGCTCCTCGACCCGGGCCCGCACGTCGCCGTCGCCGGGCGCCTGCCGCGGGGTGCGGTCGGCGGCGGCCGCCCGGTCGAGCAGGAAGGACTCCACCTCCTCGATCCGGGTCCCGGCCACGAACCGGGCCGCCGCGTCCCGGGCCCGCGCCGAGATCTCCCGGTAGTGCGCCGGGTCGGACAGCAGCCGGCCCACCACCGGGACCCACTCCTGCGGCGCGTCACCGGGCAGCAGGTACGGCACCCCGAGCATCGCCTCCGGCAGCCCGCCGATGTCGCTCGCCACCACCGGGATGCCGCGCAGCATCGCCTCCACCGCGGTCATCCCGAACGTCTCCCGCCACACCGACGGCATCACCAGCACCCTTGTGCGGCACAGCAGTTCGTCGATGTCCTCGACCGGATCGAGCAGGGTCACGTTGGCCCGGGCGGCCAGCGCGGCCCGGTCCCGGTCGGTGGTGGCCCAGGTCGGCACCGCGAGGAAGCCGGCGGCCGGCAACCGGTCGGCCAGCCGCAGGAACGTCGAGACGCCCTTCTCCCACGAGGGGTTGACCAACGTCACCGCGCCGCGGTCCGGATCGCCGAACCGCGGGAAGGGGCCCGGCCCGTACACCGGCAGCCGCAGCATCACCGACTTGAGACCGCCGTACTCGGCGACGTAGTCCGCGGCCGTCCTGCTCACCGTCAGCAGCCCGCCGGCCCGGCCCAGTTGGCGGGTGCCCGCCTCGCTCGGCGCCCGGGACGAGGGGCCGAACGGCAGGTGGTCGAGGGTGTGCACCAGGCAGACCACCCGGTCAGGACCCACCGCCTCGAAGGCCGCGTTGACCATGACGAAGGCCAGGTCGTCGACCGGGACCAGCGCCAGGTCCGGCCCGGTGCGGCGGCCCAACGCGGTGGCGTACAGCGGCAGCCGGGACGGCGCGACGACCGCGTGCACCTCCACGCCGCCGTCGTCGAAGACCACCGCCTCGTCCCCCGCGCTCAGCACCGGCAGCCCGCGCTCGGCCAGCGCGGCGCGGAACTGCTCCGGGGTTGCGGACCAGTTGCCCCCGGTCATCGGCGCGACCACCCGGCAGGTGTGGCCGCGGTCCGCCAACTGCCGCAGCAGCAGCCGGTTGGCCTTGTTCGCGCCGCCGAACGCCGGCAGGTGGATGAGGTTCTGCGCCAGCAGGATGTGCACGGTGGTCTCTCCTACTCGTCCCTGCGCGTTGCCGACCCCGGCTATTCGTAGTCGTCCAACGAGCCCAGCATGGCCTCGATCTGCTCGTCGGTCATCGACTCGACCAGCGCCAGGACGTCCGCGACACCGCCGGGCGCGGCCATGGTCCGCAGCAGGATCGCGGCGCCCACCCCCCGCACGGTCAGGTCGGAGTTGTACAGCGTGTCGGTCGGCAGCTCGATGCCGAAGCGGTCGCGGATCCCGGACATGAACCCGATGAGCTGGATCGAGGTGCCGCCCAGCTCGAAGAAGTTCTCGTCCTGGCCCACCGACGGCAGGCCCAGCACCTCGGCCATCAGGGCGGCCACCGTCTCGTCGACCGAGGCCGCGTCCCGGTCCGCCGCGGCCGGGCGCGCGGACCGCATCCGCTCCTCGATCCGCTCCGCACCCGACAGCTGCGGGCCGGCCCGCCCGGCCAGCGCCCACAGGTCCCGGCCCAGGTCCTGGCCGCCCGGCGCGCTCCCGCCGCCCGCCGGGTCCCCGTCCGCGCCGGCCGCCTGGTCCTCGCGGGGCTCGTAGAGCGCCGCCGCCGCGACGGCGGCAGGCAGCGGATACTCCCCGTCGGCGGGCGCACCGGGATCGGCCAGCCCGCACACGTCCCGGACGAAGGCGCCGGCCGGCTGGTTGCGGGCGGTGCCGCGGAAGGCCAACTCGACGGACTCCAGGCCGCGTTCGGTCGCCAGCGCGCCGAGGTGGGCGAGCATCCGGTGCTCCACGCCCCGGCCGAGCGCCCGGCAGCTCAGCAGGAAGGTGTCCACCGCCAGCGACCGCCCGTGCCGCTCGGCGATGACCACGCCCACCTGCCCGTAGGAGCCGAACCGGTCCTCGGCCGTCACCACCAGGCAGTCGCGGCCGTCCAGCAGGTCGCGCACCGCCGCCTCGGTGCGCCGGACACCGGTCAGGTTGAACTGGTTGGTGCGCTGGGTGAGTTGGGCGATCCGCGGGATGTCGCGGCCGGTCGCGGGGGAGAGGTCCACGCGCAGGTCGAGCGAGTCGAGGAAGCCGCGCAGGGTGGGCGCCGACCGGCGGACCCGGTCGCGTCGCAGCTCGGTGCGGTAGTGGTCGGCGCGACGGGAGTCCTCGGCCGTGGCGGCGCCGGTGTCCAGCAGCCAGCAGTGCCGCAGGAACAGCTCGGCCTCCTCGGCGTCCGGCGGCAGCTCCAGCACCGCTGCCTGCGGGCACAGCGCGCGGATCTCGGCGCACTCCACCGGGTTGTCGTCGATGAAGACGAACGAGTCGAGTCCCAGGCCGAGTTCGGCCGCCAGCTCGCGCAGGTTCTCCGACTTCGGCCGCCAGTTGACCCGGATCGCGGTGAAGTCCTCGGCCGACAGGTGGCTGTCCGGGTGCTCGGCAAGGACGGCCAGTGTGTCGTGCGGCGCGTTCTTGCTGCTCAGGCAGAGCAGCCGGCCGGCGGCGCGCTGCCGGACGAGCAGGTCGTGGATCGCCCGGCGGGCCGGCCCGATCCCCAGGTCGCCCGGTGCGCCCTCGCCCGCCACGCCGTCCCACAGCGTCTGGTCGGCGTCGACCACCACGACCTTGGGCTCCGGAGTCAGCACCCGGTAGAGCCGGCGCACCACCGCGGTCCCGATCGCCACGAAGCCGGTGCCGGTGTACGGGACGCCGCCCAGCCGCTGGGTGTACGCGTCCGTGACGACCGCGCCGGGGTACCACTCCTCCAACTCCCGCGGCGTGGTGACGTGGACGCCCGGCTGCCCGCGCAGGCCGAGCGCGAACTCCTCGGTCACCCGGTCGGCGTCCTTGCCCGCGCCGGGCGCGTCGCCGGGTCCGGCCGGGCAGACCACCACGTGCAGCGGGACCGACCACCGCGCGGCGGCGTCCCGTACCGCGTCGGCCAGTTCGCCGGCGACCCGGGCCGGGTCGGCCTCGTCGCCGGGCCGCACCAGGTCCGCCCAGCGCACCAGCAGCACGTTGAGGCCGCGGGTGTTGCCGGCCAACAGGCCGCCGGGATCGAGGAGTTCCTGGAACACCTGGTCGTAGGCGGCGAACGACACCGCCATCGGCAGCGCCAACTCCCGTGCCCAGAAGCCGATCACCGGCTCCAGGGGTTCGGCGGTGAACGAGGCGGCGACCACCACGCGGTGGCCGTCCTCACCGGCCGGCGTCCTCACGTCGTCCACTTCAGCCTCCTGGGGTGCTGTGTCGGGTCGGCCCGTCGGCCGGGGGCGTGGTGCTCATCGCGGTCCGCCGCGGGCGGCGCGCGACCGGCGGCCGAGCGCCGGGATGGTGACCGGCCGCTCCACCGGCGGATAGCCGTCGAGGGCCGCGGCCAGCGCGGCCACCGTGCTGTGGTCGAACAGCGCGCGGACCGGCACGTCGACGCCGAGCCGCGCGCGCAGCCGGATCGTCACGCCGGTGGCCAGCAGCGAGTGCCCGCCGATGGCGAAGAAGTCGTCGTGGGCACCGATCCCGTCCCGGTCGAGCACCTCCTGCCAGACCTCCGCCACCGTCCGCTCGGCCGCCGAGCGCGGTGCGACCCGGCGTTCCGGCCCGGGTACCGCCGGGCCCGGCAGCGGCAGCGCGGCGCGGTCCACCTTGCCGTTCGGCGTCCTGGGCAGCAGGTCGAGCACGACGAAGGAGGCCGGGACCAGGTAGTCGGGCAGCGTCCGCAGCAGGAAGGCGCGCAACTGCGCGTCGCTCGGCGGATCGTCGTGCGCGACCAGGTAGCCGGTGAGCTGGAGGTCGCCCGGGGCGCCGTGCGGTGCCGTGGTGGGGTGGACGACGGCCGCGCGCAGCCGCGGATGGGCGAGCAGCGCCGCCTCGATCTCGCCGGGCTCCATCCGGTGGCCGCGGATCTTCACCTGGTGGTCGGCGCGGCCCACGATCTCCACCGGGCCGTCCGCGCGCCGCCTCGCCAGGTCGCCGGTGCGGTAGAGGCGGGCGCCGGGGCGGTCCCCGTGCGGGTCGGCGACGAACCGGTCCGCGGTGAGCCCCGGCCGGCCGCGGTAGCCCCGGGCCACGCAGCTCCCGCCGAGGTACAGCTCGCCGGTGACCCCCTCGGGCACCGGCTCCAGCCACCGGTCCAGCACGTACGCGGTCGCGCCGGCCGCCGGCGCCCAGTCGGCCGCCCGTCCCTGCGCGTCCCGCCGCGCGGCGGTGGCCCACACGGTCGCCTCGGTGGGCCCGTACAGGTCCCAGACCCGCGCACCGCGCGCGGCGAGCCGGCGGCCGAGCTCCGGCGTCAGCCGCTCGCCGCCGCACAGCACGGTCAGCCCGGCGGGCGGCGTCCAACCGGAGTCGAGCAGCATCCGCCAGGTCGTCGGCGTCGCCTGGACGACCGCCGGGCCGGCGCCGGCGATCAGTTCGGCCATCCGGTGCGGATCGCGCGCCTGCTCGGTGCCGGCCAACTCCAGCCGGGCGCCGACCACCAGCGGCAGGAAGAGGTCGAGGACGCAGGGGTCGAACGAGACCGTGGTCAGGCCCACCAGGGTGTCCCCGGCGGCCAGCCCCGGGCGGTCGGCCATCGCCCGCAGGAAGCCGGACAGCGAGCGGTGCTCGACCATCACCCCCTTCGGCGTGCCGGTGGAACCGGAGGTGTGGATGACGTAGGCGAGGTCGTCGGCGGTGGCCGTGCGCGGCAACGGCTCCCCGGGGCACGCCGCGATCTGCCCGGCGTCCCGGTCCAGCACGACGAGGGCCGCGGGACCGGCCTCCGGCAGCCCGGGCAGCAGCGCCTCCTGGGTGATCACCCAGCGGGCCCCGGCGTCCGCGAGCAGGAACGCGACGCGCCGGCTCGGGTGCCCGGGATCGATCGGCAGGTAGGCGGCGCCCGCCTTGAGCACGGCCAGCCAGGCGATCGGCAGATCGATCCCGCGCTCCAGGGCCACCGCCACCAGCGAGCCGCGGGCGACGCCCTGCCGGCGCAGGTGGCGGGCGAGCCGGTTGGCCGCCTCGTCGAGCCGGGCGTAGGTCAGCTCCCGGCCGAGCGAGCGGACCGCGGTCGCGTGCGGGGCCGACCGGACCTGCCGCTCGAACAGCTCGGGCAGCGTCGGCTCGGCCGCCGGGCGGGCCGCGGCGTCCGGCCGGCCCAGCAGCCGCCGGTGCTCGGCCGGGGACAGCATCGGGCGCAGGGCGACCGGCGGCCCGGGCTCGGCGACCAGCGAGGTGAGGAGCCGGACGAAGTGCCCGGCCAGCCGTTCCGCGCTGCCGCGGTCGTACAGCGCGGTGGCGTACTCCAGCATGCCGTCCAGCGCGCCGTCCGGCCGCTCGGTGAGCTGCAGCGACAGGTCGAACTTCGCCGCGCGGGACGGCACGGGCAGCGACTCGGCGCGCAGACCGCCGCCCGCGAAGTCGGCGGACTCGTTGTCCTGCAGCACGAACAGGTGCGAGTAGAGCGGGTTGCGGGACAGGTCGCGCTCCGGGGACAGCTCGGTGACCAGCCGCTCGAAGGGCAGGTCCTGGTGCGCGTACCCGCCGAGCGCGCTCTCGCGCACCTGGTCGACCAGGTCGAGGAAGCTCGGCCGCCCGGTCAGGTCCGCGCGCAGCACCAGGGTGTTGACGAAGAGCCCGAGCAGGTCGCGCACGTCGGTCCTGGCCCGCCCGGCGATCGGGGTGCCCACCGCGACGTCGTCCTGACCGCTGTAACGGGCCAGCAGCACCTGGTAGGCGGCGAGCAGCACCATGAACGGGGTGGCCCGCCGGCCGCGCCCCAACTCCCGTGCCGCGTGCGCCACCTCGGCCGGCACGGTGAACGACACGGTGGCGCCGGCGGTGTCCAGCATCGGCGGCCTGGGCCGGTCGGTCGGCAGCTCCAGCGGCGTGAGACCCGCCAACCGCTCACGCCAGTAGGCCAGTTGCCCGGCCATCGCCGGACCCGCGGCCCACTCCTGCTGCCACACCGCGAAGTCGGCGTACTGCAGCCGGGGCGGTGCCAGTCCGGCGGGCGTCCCGGTCGCGAACTCCTCGTACAGCGAGGTCATGACGCCGACCGACCAGCCGTCGAAGGCGATGTGGTGCACGGTGAACACCAGCAGATGCGCCTCGGGTGCCAGCCGCAGCAGCCGCAGCCGGATCGGCGCGTCCGCCGTCAGGTCGAACGGGCGGTTCAGCTCGGCCTCGACCGCCTCGGCGACCGCGGCCTCCCGCTCGGCCGCCGCCCGGTCCGACAGGTCCGAGACCGGCAGCGGCACCGGCGCCGGCGGGTCGACGGTCTGCCACGCCGCGCCGTCCAGCACCCGGTAGCGGGTACGCAGCACCTCGTGCCGGAGCACCACCCGTGACCAGGCGGCCCGCAGCGCGTCCACGTCGAGCGGCCCGGTCAGCCGCCAGACCCAGGGCGCCACGTACTCGGTGCCGCCGGGCCGCAACTGGTCGAGGAACCACAGGCGTTGCTGGGCGAAGGAGAGCGGCAGCGGGCGGTCGCGGTCCGCCGGGCGGATCCGGTCCGGGTCGGCCTTGCCCGCCTTCCCGGTCCGGGCGGCGCGCAGGAGGCGTTCCGCCAGCTCCCGGCGCCGGGCGTCGGCGTGCGCCGCCGACGGCGGGTCGGTCGGCCCGGTCATCGGACGGCGTCCCGTCCGGAGGGTCCCCGGGTCGTGGACACAGGCATGCGCGTCCTCCTCGGACAGCTCGGACAGCTCGGACGGCGGGTCGCTCGACGCTGTCGGGGGAGGGCCCGGAACCGACAGGGCGCTCAGGGTAGGCGGGACATCGGTGACCGAAAAGACGAACCCGAGCCGTCGACCAGCAGTGCGACTCCCGGTTTTGCGACGCGTAACCGCAGGCCAGAAACGTTCCGCCTGGACAGTTCGGACAGTAGCGGCTTCAACAACCTGCCACGAATGATTGGCCGCACCCGCTCTTTTCGACACCGGCTTGGCCCCATTGCTTCGGCCCTGCCCGGTACGTCCCCCTCGGCCAATGATTGGTCCTGACCAGGTGGTGACAAACCCGAAAGCCGCGTTGACATGGCTGATAGGGCCACTCATCCTGAACCCGGCCGATCGGTATCCAGCGGGGAAACCGGATTTTCGACCCTCCTTCGAAAACCGCTCTGCTTTTGCGAGAGGAAGCGATTCGCGATGAACAACGGGACTCGTTTCCATGCCGCCGTCGTGAATCCCGACGGGTATCGCCCGAACGCTTCCGAGGGCGCCCGGCCGGGTCTTTCCCGCGTCGCGCGCCCCCAGGTGGCACGCTCTCTTCCCGGGATCTCCCTTCCGGTGAACCGGGAAATCATCACGCCATCATGAGCGTCGAGCCGAACAACCCGAACCCGGAGCCAGGAGAGCCGACGGAACCGGACGCGGCCGACGCGGTGGAATACGAGGCGGATCAGGACGACGTGCTGGCCGCCTCCTTCGCGCAGGAACGGCTCTGGTTTCTCGACCGCCTCTCGTCCGGCAGCGACGAATACACCCTCAGCACCGTCTGGCGGGTACGCGGCCCCCTCGACCCGACGGCCTGGCAGGGCGCCTTCGACGACCTCGCCGACCGCCACGAAGTGCTGCGCACCGCGCTCGTGGAGTCCGACGGCCGGCCGGTCCAGCGCATAGCGCAGACCGTCCGGGTGCCCGTGGACTGGCACGACCTGACCGCGCTGCCCGCTGCCGACCGCCTGCCCGCCGCCCGCCGGGCCGCCGGGCAGTACCGCTCGCGGCCCTTCGACCTCTCACGCGCGCCGCTGATCCGCGGCGCGGTGTGGACGCTGGACGCCGACGACGCGCTCGCCGTCGTCGTCATTCACCACGCGGTGTCCGACGGCTGGTCGATGCGCATTCTCGTGGACGAACTCACCGCGTTCTACGAGGCCCGCGTCGGCGGATACCGCGCCGAGCTGCCCGAACTGCGCGTGCAGTACGCCGATTTCGCCGCCTGGCAACGCGACTGGCTGGCCGGCGACACGCTGCGCCGGCAACTCGACCACTGGAGAAGCACCCTCGACGGAATCAGCACGCTCGAACTCCCCACCGACCGTCCGCGTCCGCCGGTTCGCAGCGGAAAGGGCGGCGCGGTCGAAATGACCGTGCCGAGCGAACTCGTGGAGAGCCTGGAAAACCTGGGCCGGGAGAACGGCGCGACACTGTTCATGGTGTTGCTCGCCGCATTCCAGATCGTACTGGGCCGATGGTCTGGTCAGGACGACCTCACTATCGGGACCCCGATCGCCGGACGCGGCCAGAAAGACCTCGAAGGGCTCATCGGCCTCTTTGTCAACACCCTCGTCGTCCGGGCCGACCTCGCCGGCGACCCGACGTTCACCGGCCTGCTGGCCCGGGTGCGGGAGAGCGTGCTCGGCGCCTTCGACCACCAGGACCTGCCCTTCGAGCGGCTGGTGGAAGAGCTCCAGCCGCGCCGCGACCTGAGCCACAACCCGCTCTTCCAGACCTGGTTCGTGCTGCAGAACTTCGTCCCGGCCCGCGAGTACGAGGGCTCGGTCAGCCTCTCGACGGTCAACCTCGACGCGGAGGCCGTCTCCGCGCCCTTCGACCTCTCGCTGCTCGCCCGCCCGGTCGAGACCGGCATGCGGTTCGAACTCACCTACGCCACCGACCTGTTCGACGAGTCGACCGCCACCCGGCTGGCCGGACACCTGCGACAGGTGCTCGAAGAGATCGTCGCGATGCCCGAAGCCACCGTCTCCGGTGTGGAGTTGCTGACGCCGGTGGAGCGAGCGGAGCTGCTGGAGTTTGCCGGTGACGCGGCGTCGCCCGGCGTGGAGTCGGTGCCTGACGTGTTCGCGGGGTGTGTGGCGGGGGTGTCGGGTCGGGTGGCGGTGGTGTGTGGTGGTGAGGCGTTGTCGTATGGGGAGTTGGCGGCGCGGGCGTGGGGGTTGGCGTCGGTGTTGCGTGGTGTGGGGGTGGGGGTGGAGTCGCGGGTGGGGGTGTGTGTGGGGCGGGGGGTGTCGTATGTGGTGGGGTTGTTGGGTGTGTGGTGGGCGGGTGGTGTGGTGGTGCCGTTGGATCCGGGGTATCCGGTGGAGCGGTTGCGGTTCGTGGTGGGTGACGCGGGTGTGTCGGCGTTGGTGTGTGATGGGGAACGGGCTTTGCTGGCGGCGGAGTTGGGCCCGGCGGTGGTGAGTCTGGATGACGTGGCCGATGACGTCGCTCCGGCAACTGCCGGCTCGGTGGATCTCGGTTCGGTGGATGTGGCTCCGGGGAATCTGGCCTACGTCATCTATACGTCGGGTTCGACGGGGGTGCCGAAGGGTGTCGCGGTCTCGCACGGGAGTCTGGCGCGTCATGTGCGGGCGGCGGGACGGTTGTTCGGCATCACGGCCGAGGACCGGGTGCTGCAGTTCGCCTCGTTCTCCTTCGACGCGTCCTTCGACCAGTTGCTTCCGGCGCTGACCACCGGCGCGACCGTGGTGATCCGGCCCGACCTGCCGTGGCTGCCGGAGCACCTGCCGGCGATCGTCCGGCAGCACGCCCTGTCCGTCGTCAACCTGCCGCCCGCCTACTGGACCGCGGTCGTCCGGGCGCTGCCGCAGACGGCGGCCACCGACCTCGCGACGCTGCGCCTGCTGATCCTCGGCGGCGAGGCGCTTCCGGCCGAGCCGCTGACCGCCTGGCGGGCGGCCGCGCCGCACGTGAGGGTGGTCAACGCCTACGGGCCCACCGAGTCCACCGTCACCGCGGTCGCCTGCACCGTGCCGGATCCCGCGCCGTCCCGGGTGCCGGTGGGTCGTCCGTTGGGTGGTCGGTTGGTGCGGGTGGTGGATGGGGTGGGTGGGTTGGTTCCGGTGGGTGTGGTGGGTGAGTTGTGTGTGGCGGGGCCGGAGTTGGCGCGGGGGTATTGGGGTCGGGCTGGGTTGACGGCGGAGCGTTTTGTGCCGGATCCGTTCGGGGTTGCGGGTGGTCGGATGTATCGGACGGGGGATCTGGCGCGGTGGTTGCCGGGTGGTGATCTGGAGTTCGTGGGTCGGTTGGATCATCAGGTGAAGTTGCGTGGTTTTCGGGTGGAGTTGGGTGAGGTGGAGGCGACGTTGCTGCGTCGTCCGGGTGTGGCGGCCGCGGTGTGTGTGGTGCACGGTGACCAACTCGTGGCGTACGTCGTCCCGGATGCCGGTGCCGGTCGCCGATGGCGGGTTGGGGCATCGGGTGGTGCGGGAGTGGTGTGCGCGGAGTCTGCCGGAGCACATGGTGCCGTCGGCGACGGTGGTGCTGTCCGCGTTGCCGTTGCTGCCCGGCGGCAAGCCGGACCGCGCCGCACTCCCCGCACCCGACGGGCGCACCGCAACGTCAGGGACGGAGTACGTCGCGCCGCGCGACGCCGTGGAGCAGGCGATCGCCGACATCTGGGCCGAGGTGCTCGGTGTGGAACGGGTCGGCATCGACGACGAGTTCTTCGACCTGGGCGGCCACTCGCTGCTGGCCACCATGGCCATCTCCCGCATCGCCGCGCGGCTCGGCCGGGACGTCGAACTGCGCGCGCTGTTCGAGCGGCCGCGCATCCGCGACTTCGCGCCCGCGGTGGCCGCCGCCGGGGGAGCGGACGGCGGCGACATCGTGCCGGTCGGCCGGAGCGGACCGCTCGCGGCCTCCTTCGCGCAGGAACGGCTGTGGTTCCTCGACCGCCTGGCCGAGGGGTCCGCCGGCGCCGAGTACGCGCTGGTCAACGTCTGGCGGGTGCGCGGAGACCTGCGACCGGACGCGTGGCAGGGCGCGCTGGACGACGTCGTCGCCCGGCACGAGGTGCTGCGCACCGCGCTGGTCGAGGTGGACGGCCGCCCGGTGCAGCGGATCGCGGAGACCGCCGAGGTGCCCGTCGTCCGGCACGACCTGTCCGATCTGCCGGCCGGCGAACGCGTCGAGCAGGCCAGGCTGGCCGCTGGCCGGTTCTGCGCCCAGCCCTTCGATCTGGCCGTGGCGCCGCTGGTGCGGTGCGGGGTCTGGACGCTCGACACGGACGACGCGGTGGTCGCGGTCGCCTTCCACCACGTGGTCTCCGACGGCTGGTCGGCCGACATCTTCACCCGGGAACTGACCGCCTGCTACCAGGCGAGGATCCGCGGCACCCGCGCCGCGTTGCCCGAACTGCGCGTGCAGTACGCGGACTTCGCGGCCTGGCAGCGTGCCCGGCTGACCGGCCGGTCGCTGGAGGAGCAACTCGACTACTGGCGGACCGCGTTGGACCGGGTCCCGACCCTCGACCTGCCCACCGACCGGCCCCGGCCGCCGGTGCGCACCGGGCGCGGCGCCACCGTCGAACTCGCCCTCCCGCCGGATCTGGCCGGTCAGTTGGAGGGGCTGGGCCGGGCGCACGGTGCGACGCTCTTCATGGTGTTGCTCGCCGCCTGCCACCTCGTGCTCGCCCGCTGGTCCGGTCAGGACGACATAGCCGTCGGCACCCCGATCGCCGGGCGCAACCGCACCGAGATCGAAGGGCTCATCGGCTTCTTCGTCAACACCCTGGTCGTCCGGGCCGACCTCGGCGGCACTCCCACCGTCGCCGAACTGCTGGCCCGGGTGCGGGAGAGCGTGCTCGGCGCCTTCGACCACCAGGACCTGCCCTTCGAACGGCTCGTCGAGGAACTGCGACCGCGCCGTGACCTGGGCCTGCATCCGCTGTTCCAGGTGCTGTTCGACGTCAACGACCGCAAGCCGCTCGACTTCACGGCGGCCGACGCCCGGTTCACCCCCTTCGACATCCCGTGGGAGAGCGCGAAGTTCGACCTCTCGCTCGCGTTCACCACCTACGGCGGTGACTTCTCGCTGCAGATCGAGTACGCCACCGACCTGTTCGACGAGACGTCGATGCGCCGGCTCGCCGGGCACCTCGCGAACGCCCTCACCTCCATGTGCGCCGGACCCGATCTCGCCGTCTCCGGTGTGGAGTTGCTGACGGCGCTGGAGCGGGCGGAGCTGCTGGGCTTTGCCGGCGACGCGGTGTCGCCCGGCGTGGAGTCGGTGCCTGACGTGTTCGCGGGGTGTGTGGCGGGGGTGTCGGGTCGGGTGGCGGTGGTGTGTGGTGGTGAGGCGTTGACGTATGGGGAGTTGGCGGCGCGGGCGCGGGGGTTGGCGTCGGTGTTGCGTGGTGTGGGGGTGGGGGTGGAGTCGCGGGTCGGGGTGTGTGTGGGGCGGGGGGTGTCGTATGTGGTGGGGTTGTTGGGTGTGTGGTGGGCGGGTGGTGTGGTGGTGCCGTTGGATCCGGGGTATCCGGTGGAGCGGTTGCGGTTCGTGGTGGGTGACGCGGGTGTGTCGGCGTTGGTGTGTGATGGGGAACGGGCTTCGCTGGCTGCGGAGTTGGGCCCGGCGGTGGTGTGTCTGGACGACATAGCTGATGAAGCAGTTCCGGCAACTGCCGGCGGTGGCGGTTCGGTGGATGTGGCTCCGGACAATCTGGCCTACGTCATCTATACGTCGGGTTCGACGGGGGTGCCGAAGGGTGTCGCGGTCTCGCACGGGAGTCTGGCGCGTCATGTGCGGGCGGCGGGACGGTTGTTCGGCATCACGGCCGAGGACCGGGTGCTGCAGTTCGCGTCGTACTCCTTCGACGCCTCGCTCGAACAGTTGCTGCCCGCGCTGACCAGCGGTGCCACCGTGGTCGTGCGGCCGGACGAGATCTGGACCGTCGACGAACTGGTCGAGCACGTCCGGGACGAGCGGATCACCGTGATGGAACTCGTGCCGGCCTACTGGGCGCAGCTGGCTGACTCCCTGACCGAGAAGTCGGCCGAGGCGCTCGGCTCGCTGCGCCTCCTGGTCACCGGCGGCGACGTGCTTCCGCCCGGACCGACTGCGGCGTGGTTCGCCCGGCTGCCCGGCGTCCCGGTCGTGAACACCTACGGTCCGACCGAGACCGCCATCTCGGCCACCGCGTACCGGCTCGACGCCCCCACCACCCGCCGGGTGCCGGTGGGTCGTCCGTTGGGTGGTCGGTTGGTGCGGGTGGTGGATGGGGTGGGTGGGTTGGTGCCGGTGGGTGTGGTGGGTGAGTTGTGTGTGGCGGGGCCGGAGTTGGCGCGGGGGTATTGGGGTCGGGCTGGGTTGACGGCGGAGCGTTTTGTGCCGGATCCGTTCGGGGTTGCGGGTGGTCGGATGTATCGGACGGGGGATCTGGCGCGGTGGTTGCCGGGTGGTGATCTGGAGTTCGTGGGTCGGTTGGATCATCAGGTGAAGTTGCGTGGTTTTCGGGTGGAGTTGGGTGAGGTGGAGGCGACGTTGCTGCGTCGTCCGGGTGTGGCGGCCGCGGTGTGTGTGGTGCACGGTGACCAACTCGTGGCGTACGTCGTCCCGGATGCCGGTGCCGGTGCCGATGGCGGGTTGGGGCATCGGGTGGTGCGGGAGTGGTGTGCGCGGAGTCTGCCGGAGCACATGGTGCCGTCGGCGACGGTGGTGCTGTCCGCGTTGCCGTTGCTGCCCGGCGGCAAGCCGGACCGCGCCGCACTCCCCGCACCGGTGGCCGAGCGGGCCGGAGCCGGCACGGCGGACGTGGAGTTCGTGGAGCCGGACACGCCGACCGAGGACGTGATCGCCGGGATCTGGGCCGAGGTGCTGGGCCTCGACCGGGTGGGCGTGCGGCACGACTTCTTCGCGCTCGGCGGCCATTCGCTGATGGCGACCATGGTCGCGTCCCGGCTGCGGTCCGCCTTCGGCGTCTCCGTGCGGGTCCGCGACGTGTTCGCGCATCCCACGGTCGCCGAACTCGCCGACGCCGTGGAGCAGTTGCTCATCGAGGAGATCGCGGCGATGAGCGCCGAGGAGATCGACCTGTTCCTTGACCCGGACGCCTGACGGAGGAACCCACGATGGACAGCCCGCAGGGGCCCTCCCGCGGCGAAGGCCCGGTGCTCACGCCCGCGGCGCGACGGCTGCTCACGCAGCGGTTGCGCGGCCGGAGCGCGGCCGGCCCGCGCGCGTCCGCCACCGTGCCGCGGCTGTCCCCCCGGCCCGCGAAGCTGCCGCTGTCTCCCGCCCAGCAGCGGCTGCACTTCCTCGACCAGATCGGGCCCGGCGGCACCGAGTACCTGATGCCCGCCGCCTGGCGGCTCACCGGGCCGTTGGACACCGAGGCCCTGCGGCTCGCGGTCGGGGACCTGGTCGGACGGCACGAGCAGTTGCGCACCCGCTTCCCGGTCGAGGACGGCGTCGCCTGCCAGGAGACGCTGCCCGCGGGCCCGGCGCCGCTCGACCTGCTGGACCTGTCCGCCGGTGAGGCCGGCCGGTCGCCGCTGGAGGCCGCGCGCCGGGCGGTCCTGGCGGCCGCGACCCGGCCGTTCGACCTCGCCGCCGAGCCGCCGTTCCGCGTCACGCTCTTCCGGCTCGCCGACGCGGACCACATCCTGCTGCTGGCGATGCACCACATCGTCTCCGACGCCTGGTCGCTCGGCATCATCGGCGCCGACCTGCGGTCCTGTTACCGCGACCGGCTGGCCGGACGCGTGCCGCCCGTGCCGCAACAGCCCATCTCCTACGGCGACTTCGCCGCCTGGCAGCGCACCGACGCGGCGTCGGCGCGCGTCGGCGCCGACCTGGCCCACTGGCGCGAGCAGCTCGCGGACCTGCCGCGGCTGGAGCTGCCGACCGACCACCCGCGTCCCGCCGAGCCGACCGGCCGGGGCGCCGTGCACGACCTCGTGCTCTCCCCGGCGGAGTCCGCGGCGCTGCGCGACCTCGCCGAGCGGTCCGGCGCGACGATGTTCATGACGCTGCTCGCGGGCTTCCAGCTGGCCGTCGGCCTCCACACCGGCCAGGAGGACATCGCGATCGGCACGGTCGTCGCCAACCGGGAGCTGCCGGAGACCGAGCCGCTCGTCGGCTTCTTCGTCAACACCCTGGTGCTGCGCGGCGATCTGTCCGGCAACCCGTCGACCGCCGGGTACCTGCGCCGGGTGCGCGAGACGGTGCTCGGCGCGCTCGACCACCAGGAGCTGCCGTTCGAGCGGCTGGTCGACGAACTGAGCCCGGAGCGGGATCTGACGCGCAATCCGCTCTTCCAGGTGCTCTTCGCCTACGAGAGCGCCGCGCCGGCGCAGTTCGCGCTCGGCGAGGCCCGCGGTGAGGTCTGGCCGATCGACGCGGTCTCCGCCAAGTTCGACCTGTCCCTGCACGTCAGCGAGGGCCCGGACACCCTCACGCTGTCGTTCGTCCACCGCGAGGACCTGTTCGACACCGCCTCGGTCGCGGCGCTGGCGGAGCACACCCGGCGGGCGCTGGCGGCGCTGGCGGCGGACCCCGACACGCCGCTGGGCGCCCTCGACCTGCTCGACGGACGCCGAGCACGCGGCGCTGCTCGCGGCCGCCGGGCCCGTCACCGACCCGGCGGGACCAAGCGGCGGCGGCCGAGGCCGATCCCGGTCCGCTGCTGCCCGAACTGTTCGCCGCCGCGCTGGCCCGCCGGCCCGGCGCGGTCGCGGTCAGTTGCGGGGAACAGGCCCTGACATACGCCGAGTTGGACGTCCGATCCCGGCAGCTCGCCGCCGAACTGCGCCGGCGCGGCGTGGGTCCGGAGAGCAGGGTCGGGGTGTGCGTGGCGCGCGGCGAACTGCTGGCGGTCGCCGTCCTGGGCGTGTGGAAGGCCGGCGGCGCCTACGTGCCGCTGGATCCCGGATACCCGTCGGCGCGGCTGGAGTTCATGGTCCGCGACGCCCGGCTCGGGCTCGTCGTGACCGATCTGGCGACGCTGAAGACCGCCGACGGCCTCGGCGCGGCCACCGTCGTGGTGGACGACCCGGCACCGGCCGGTTCGGGTACCGCCCCCGTGCCGGACCCGGCACCGGCACCGGGCAACGCCGCCTACGTCATCTACACCTCCGGGTCCACCGGGGAGCCCAAGGGCGTCGTCGTCACGCACGGCAACGCCGCCCGGCTGTTCCGGGCCGCCGACGAGCGGTTCGACTTCGGCGAGCGGGACGTGTGGGCGCTGTCGCACTCCTACTCCTTCGACTTCTCCGTCTGGGAGTTGTGGGGCGCGTTGACCAAGGGCGGCCGGGTCGTGGTGGTGCCCGGCGATACCGTGCGCGATCCGGCCGCGATGGCCGCACTGCTGCGCGCCGAGGGCGTCACCGTGCTCAGCCAGACGCCGGCCGCCTTCCAGGGGCTGCGCGCCCACCTGGCGCAGTCCGGCACCCCGGTGGCCGAACTGGGCCTGCGCACCGTGGTCTTCGGCGGCGACGCGCTGCGGGCCACCGACTACCGCGACTGGTTCGACGGGCCGAAGGACGGGCGGCCGCGGCTGGTCAACATGTACGGGATCACCGAGACCACCGTGCACGTCACCCACCGGGAGCTCACCGCGGCCGACACCCGCGGCGCGGTCCTGTCGCCGATCGGCGGGCCGCTGGCCGACCTGCGCTGCCACGTGCTGGACGGGCGGCTGCGCCTGGCGCCGTTCGGCGTGCCGGGGGAGCTGTACGTGGCGGGCGCCGGGCTGGCCCGCGGCTACCTCGGGCGCCCGGCGCTGACCGCGGAACGCTTCCTGCCGGACCCGTTCGGACCGCCCGGATCACGGCTGTACCGCACCGGCGACCGGGTACGCCGGCTGCCGGACGGCCAGTTGGAGTTCCTCGGCCGGGTCGACGACCAGGTCAAGATCCGCGGCTACCGGATCGAACTGGGCGAGATCGAGGCGGCGTTGCGCTCCTACCCGGGCGTGGCGGACGCCGTCGTGGTCACCCCGGCCGACGGCCACGGCGGCCGGCGGCTGGTCGCGCACGTCGCCGTCGGGCCCGACGCGTCCAACGGCACCCGGCGGCTGCGCGAACACCTCGGCGGGTTCCTGCCCGACCACATGGTCCCCGGCCTGATCGTGGCGCACGCCGCCCTGCCGCTCACCGCGCACGGCAAGGTGGACCGCGCCGCGCTCGGAAGGCTCGACGGGCGGGAGGACGACCGCCGCGAGGCGTACGTCGCGCCGGCCGAGGGCACCGAGAGCGTGCTCGCCGGCATCTGGGCCGACGTCCTCGGGCGGACCCGGATCGGCGCGCGGGACAACTTCTTCCACCTCGGCGGCGACTCCATCCTCGCGCTGCGGGTCATCGGCCGGGCCCGGGCCGCCGGGCTGGCGCTCACCATCCCCGACCTGTTCCGGGCCCAGGTGCTCGGCCGGCTCGCCCGCCGCGCCGAACAGGCGGAGCCGACCGCCGAGTTCACCCCGGTCGCGCCGCTGGCGATGATCGACCCGCACGACGCCGCCGCGCTGCCGGCCGACGTGGTGGACGCCTATCCCCTGACGGCCCTTCAGGCGGGCATGCTCCACGAGATGCTGGCCGATCCGGAGCGCGCCGCGTACCACAACGTCACCAGCTTCACGCTGCACGAGCCGGCCGGCTTCGACCCGGCCGCCTTCCAGGGCGCGGTCGACACCCTGGTCGCCGCGCACGACAACCTGCGCACCTCCTGCGACCTGCTGCGCTACGCCGAGCCGCTGCAACTGGTCCACCGGCGGGCCGAGTTGGCGGTCGACTTCAGCGACCTGCGCGGGTTGGCGCCGGCCGAGCAGCGCGCGGCGGTGGCCCGCGAGGTGCGCGAGGAGGCCGCCCGGCCGTTCGACCTGGCGGTCGCGCCGCTGGTGCGGCTGCGGGTGCACCGCACGGGCGAGCGGGACTACCGGCTGACAATCACCGACTGCCATGTGGTGCTGGACGGTTGGAGCCTGACCTCGTTCATCGCCGACCTGACCGAACTGCACCGCGCCGCGCTGCTGGACGGGGTGCCGCCGGCCCGCCCGGCGCCCGCCGTGCGGTTCGCCGACTACGTGGCGCTGGAGCGGGCCGCGCTGGAGTCGAAGGAGTCGCGGGCGTTCTGGGCCTCGGTCACCGCGGAGTTGGAGCCGGTGCACCTCGCCGCCGGCTCCCGGGCCGGCTCCGGCGGCCGGCCACCCGCCGCACGAGGCGGCCCGCTCCTTCCCCGAGCTGAGCGAGCGGATCGCCGAGGTGGCGCGGGCGGCGGGCGTGCCGGTCAAGACCGTGTTCCTGGCCGCCTACTACCGGTTGACGGGCCTGTTCGCCGGCGAGGAGCCGTACAGCATCGGGGTGGTCACCAACGGCCGCCCGGAGCACCCGAACGCCGACCGGATGAGCGGGCTGTTCCTCAACACCGTCCCGTTCGGCTTCCGTTCGGCCGCGACGAGCTGGCTGGAGTACCTGCGCGAGACCTTCGCCGCCGAGCGCGCCCTGCTGCCGCACCGCAGGTTCCCGCTCGCCGAGATGCGGCAGGGCGGCGGCCGTGTCCCGGTGGACGTGGTGTTCAACTTCGTCAACTTCTACCGGCTGCCCGCCGAGGCGTGGGACGACTCGCTGGAGATCGCCCGCACCGACTTCGCCCTGAGCGTCAACGCCAACCCCGCGGGCCTGACCCTGGACGCCGACCCGCGCTACGTCGGCGCCGGGACCTGCGAGCGGCTCGCCGACCTCTACCAGGGGCTGCTGGAGTCGATGACCGCCGACCCGGCCGGACCGGTCGGCCGCCCGCGGCTGACCGGCGCGGCCCGCGAGCAGGTGCTGCGCGAGTGGAGCGCCGGACCGGTCGCGGACAGCGGCGGACCGCTCCTGCACGAGATCGTGCACGGGCACGCCCGCACCCGGCCGGAGTCGGTGGCCGTGGCGTACGGCACGCGGTCGCTGAGCTACGCCGAACTGGACCGGGACGCCGACCGGATCGCGGACCGGCTGCGCGCGCTCGGCGTGGGCCCGGAGACGGTGGTGGCGATCTGCGCCGGCCGCGGCCCCGACCTGGTCCGGGCGATCGTCGGCGTGCTGAAGGCGGGCGGCGCCTACCTGCCGATGGACCCCGAATACCCGCGCGAGCGGCTGGAGTTCATGCTCCGCGACTCCGGCGCCGCGGTGCTGCTGACCCAGCGCGCCCTGGCGCGCTCGCTGCCCCGCCCCGCGCACACCGTCCTGCTCGACGCCGACGCCGACGCGAGCCGACGGCGACGCCGACGCCGACCCCGCTGCCCCCCTGCCTGACCCCGGTGTTCCAGGCCGGGCGTCCGGCCGCGCCGGGGCGGGCCCGGACAACACCGCCTACGTGATCTACACCTCCGGCTCGACCGGCACGCCGAAGGGCGTCCCCGTACCGCACCGCGGGCTGGCCAACCTGGTGCACGCGCAGCGCGACGAACTCGGCGCCACGCACCGCGACCGCGTGCTGCAGTTCGCCTCGCCCGGCTTCGACGCCTGCGTGTTCGAGGTGACGTGGGCGCTGGCCGCCGGCGCCCGGCTGTGCACCGCCGCCAAGGCCGACCTGGCCCCCGGCGCCGACCTGGCCCGCACCCTGCGCGCGCTCGGCGTCACCTGCGCCGTGCTGCCGCCCACCGCGCTGCGCCTGACGGACCCGGGCGACCTGCCCGCCGTCACCACCCTGATGGTCGCCGGCGAGGCGTGCGAGGCCGAACTCGCCGACGCCTGGGCGACCCCCGGCCGCCGGTTCCTCAACGGGTACGGGCTGACCGAGACCAGCGTGTGGGCCACCTCGCGGGAGCTGCGGCCCGGCCGGGGACGCCCGTCGATCGGCGTCCCGCTGCGCAACACCGAGGTCTACGTGCTCGACGCCGGCCTGGAACCGGTGCCGGCCGGCGTGCCGGGCGAGCTGTACATCGGCGGCACCGGCCTGGCCCGCGGCTACCTCGGCCGGCCGGCCCTGACCGCCGAGCGCTTCGTGCCCGACCCGTTCAGCGGCCGCCGCGGCGGCCGGCTGCTGCGCACCGGCGACATCGTGCGGCACGCCCCGGAGGGCTCGCTCGACTTCGTCGGCCGGGCGGACGGCCAGGTCAAGCTGCGCGGGTTCCGGATCGAACTCGGCGAGGTGGAGGCCGCGATCGCCGCGCTGCCCGCGGTCCGCTCCGCCGTGGCGATGGTCCGCGCGGACGGCGGCGAACCGCGCCTGGTGGCCTACGTGGTGGCCGGCGAGGGCGAGCCGCCCGGGGCGGAGGAGATCCGGCAGGCGCTGCGCGGCCGGCTGCCCGCGCACATGGTGCCGAGCGCGTACGTCTTCCTCGACGAGGTGCCGCTCACCGCCAACCGCAAGGTCGACCGGCGTGCCCTGCCGGCGCCGGCGGCCGGCCGCCCGCGGTCCGCGGGCGACTTCACGGCCCCGCGCACCCCGGCGGAGGAGACGCTGGCCGGGGTGTGGGCCGAGGTGCTCGGGGTGGACCGGGTCGGGGTGCACGACGACTTCTTCGCGCTGGGCGGCAGTTCGCTGTCCACCGTGCGGGTCGTCGCGCTGGCCCGGGCCAGGGGACTGGCCGTCACCGTGCGCGAGCTGGTGGAGACCCCGACGATCGCCGGGCTGACCGAGCGGTGCGAGCCCGCGGTGGCCGGCCGCACGCTGTGCCAGGTCGCGCTGCGCACCGGCGAGGGGGCGCCGCTGTACTGCGTGCACCCCACCGGCGGCAGCGTCACCTGGTACCTGCCGCTGGCCCGGCGGCTGCGTCCGGGCCGCCCGGTCGTCGGCTTCCAGGCCCGCGGGCTGGCCGGCGGCACCGATCCGCTCAGCGTCACCGAGATCGCCGCCACCTACGTCTCGGAGATCGCCGCCGCCGGGCACCCCGGCCCGCACACCCTCGTCGGCTGGTCGATGGGGGCCAACATCGCCCTGGAGATGGCCGAGCAGCTGCGGGCCACCGGGCACGCCGTCGACCCGCTGCTGCTCGTCGAGCCCTACCTGCCCACCGAGGCCACCCGGCGGCGGCTGGCGGTCTTCGCGGAACGGCAGTCGGAGGCGCTGGAACTGCGCGGCCGGCTGCGCGGCCTGCCGGCCGGCTCGCCCCGGCACACCGCGGTGCTGGCCCGGCTGCGGTCCGTGCTGCTCGGGGCCGGGATGCTGCCGCAGGAGGCGGACTTGGCAGCCGACGCGCCGATCGAGGTGTGGCACTCGCTGCTGCGCGCGCTCGCCGACTACACGCCGCGCCGCTACGCCGGGCGGATCCACCTGGTGGTCGGCGAGGAGACGGTGGACCTGCCGCCGGGCGCGCCGATCCCCGAGTTCGGGGTGAGCGCCGCCGAATACCTGGACGCCTGGCGGGAGTCGGCCGGCGGCGGGCTCACCGTGCACACGCTGCCCGGCGGCCACCGCACCATGCTCACCGAGCCGCTGGTCGCCCACCTCGCGGCCCTGCTGGAGACCGCCGACGGCGAGGGGACGACCCGATGACCACGACCGGCTTCGCCGAACGCTACCTGCTCGACCCGGGCGTCAACGCCGACCCTTACCCGTACCTCGACGCGCTGCGCGAGCACCGGCCGGTGTACTGGAGCCGCATCCACCGCGCCTGGCTGGTCACCGGCTACGAGCAGGTCGCCGAGTGCCTCGGCCACCCGGCGGTCTCCGCGGACCGGGTCAAGCCCATCATGGACAACATCCCGGCCGGCACGACGGCCTCCGACTCGCTGGACGAGGAGGCCCGGCGGGCGGTGGGCATCCTGTCGGACTGGATGGTCTTCAACGACCCGCCGCAGCACCGCCGGTTGCGCGCGGTCTTCCAGGACCAGTTCTCGGCCCGGGCGATCAACCGCGGCGCCGAGGTGACCCGGCGGACCGCACAGGCGCTGCTCGCCCGCCGGGCGGCCCCGGGCACCCGGGGCGACGCCGTGGCGGACGTCGCCCGTCCGCTGCCGAGCCTGGCGTTCACCCGGTGGCTCGGCGTGCCGGCCAAGGACGGCCCGTCGTTCTGGTACTGGAACGCCCGGGTCGGCGACCTGGTGCTCGGCGCGTCCCAGACCGAACGCGAGTACCGCACCTCGCTGCGCTCGCTCGCCAAGCTCTACGACTTCCTGGCCGACCTGGTGCGGGCCCGCCGCGCCGAACCGCGCGACGACCTGATCAGCGCGGTGCTCGGCTCCGGAGCGGTCGGCGAGGCGGTGAGCGAGACGGAGTTCGTCGGCATGCTCACCCATCTGGCGTTCGCCGGCGGGGAGACCACCGGCAACCTGATCGCCAACGGCCTGCGCGCGGTGCTGGCCCACCCGCGGGAGCTGGCGGCGGTACGGGACGATCCCCGGCTGCTGTCCGGCCTGGTCGAGGAGGCGCTGCGCTTCGACGGCCCGTCGAAGATGTCGGTCCGGGTGGTGGCCGAGGACCTGGAACTGGGCGGCGAGCGGCTGCGGACCGGCGACCGGGTCTTCCTGGTGACCGCCGCGGCCAACCGCGACCCGCGGCGCTTCGAGGACGCGGGCCGGTTCGACGTGCGGCGCGGCCGGACCTCGCACCTCGGCTTCGGCTACGGCATCCACTTCTGCATCGGCGCCCCGCTCGCCCGCCAGGTGGCCGGCAGCGCGCTGGAGGTGCTGGTGGGCCGGCCCGGACTGAGCCTGGCCGGCGGCGGGCACGAGTGGCAACTGTCGCTGCTCAACCGCAGCCTGAAGGCCCTGCCGGTGAACTACTGACATGAGCACCGGAACGGGCGAGGAGGAGGCGGTGGCGGACGCCGTGCCGCGGGCCGGCCGCCGCGCCCTGTGGCAGCCGCTGCGCACCGCGGCGTTCCGGCACCTGTGGGTCGCGCAGGCGCTGTCGCTGCTCGGCGACGGCTGCAGCTACGTCGCGTTCTCCTGGATCACCCTGTCGCTGACCGGCTCCAGCCTGGCGCTCGGCGTGGTGCTCGCCTGCCAGGCGGTGCCCCGGGCGCTGCTGACGCTGGTCGGCGGCGCGGTGAGCGACCGGCTCTCGGCGCGGCTGCTGATGACCGGGTCGAGCGTGCTGCGCGCGGCGCTGATGGCCGCGGTCGCCGCCGTCGGCTTCGGCCACGCGCTGTCGCTGTGGATGCTGATGGCGGCGGCCGCGCTGTTCGGCGCGGTGGACGCGTTCTTCCAGCCCGCGCGCGGCTCGATCCTGCCGTCGGCCGTCGGGCCCGAACTGCTGGAGTCGGCCAACGCGTTGCTGGGCGCCGGCAGCCGGGTCGCCACGGTGATCGGTCCGGCGCTCGGCGGTCTGGTGGTGGCGGCCTGGAACGCCGACTGGGCCTTCCTGGTGGACGGTTGCTGCTTCGCGCTGGTGGCCGCGTCCGTGGTGCGCGTCCCGGCCGTCCGCCCGTCCGCCGGGGCCGGGCAGCCGTCCGCCAGGGACGCGCTGCTGCGGCAGATCCGGGCCGGACTGCGCTACGCCTGGGCCGATCCGCGGATCCGGGCGATGCTCGCCGTCGACGCGGCGGTGACGTTCTGCTACGCCGGACCCTTCACGGTGGGCTTCGCGGGGCTGGCGAGGTTCCGGCTGGACGGCGGCGCCGCCTCGCTCGGGCTGCTCAACGGCGCGCTGGCGGCCGGCGCGATCGTGGGGTCGCTGCTGGGCGGCGCGACCGGGCGGCGGCTGCGGGTCGGGGTGCTGATCGCCGCGCTGACGGTGTGGCTGGCGGTCGGGATGGCCGCGCTGGGCGTACTGACCGAGGTGTTCGGCGCGGTGGGCGTGGTCGCGGCGATGGGCGTCGGCATCGGCTTCCAGGGCGTGTTCGGCACCAGTTGGATCCAGCGCAACATCGCGCCCGACGTGCTCGGCCGGGTGATCGCGGCGGACATGGTGGCCGGGTACGTGGTCGCGCCGCTGTCGCTCGTGGTCTGCGGGGCACTGGCGAGCGCCCGGCCGGCGGTGATGTTCTTCGGCACCGCCGCGGTCCTGGTGCTGACCGGGGCCGCCGTGCTGTGTTCCAGACCCGTGGTGGCCATGGTGTGAGTGGTTCCGCGCCGCCACGGCACCGAGCGGCCGTTCTGGCAATTGCGTGAGGCATGGGCGCGGTGGAGGTTGATCGGTACTATCGCCGCAGGCTTCGCAAGCTTTGACGGGGGTTGAAGGTGCGAGAGGCAACGATCCACGGACTGCTGTCCGCCCGAGCGGCCGATCACCCGGACCGGCTGGCCGTGGAGGACGGCGCGCAGCGGCTGACCTACGCCGAGCTGGAGCGCCGCTCGGACCGGATGGCCGCCCGGCTGCGGGAGTCCGGCATCGGCCCCGGCCGACGGGTCGCGGTCTGCCTGGAGCGGTCCGTGACCACCGTCGTGTCGCTGCTGGCGGTGCTCAAGTCCGGCGGCGCCTACGTGGCGCTCGACCCGGCGCACCCGGCGGCCCGCTCCCGGCACGTCCTCGACGACGTGCGCCCCGCGATGGTGCTCGCCTCCCGGCACACCCTCGGCCTGCTGCCGTCCGGAGGGCCGCGGATCGTGCCGGTGGAACGGCTGGCGGCGCGCGAGGCGGCGCCCGGCCCGGCGCCGGAGCCGGTGGACCCGCGCGAGCTGGCCTACGTCGTCTACACCTCGGGCTCGACCGGCCGCCCGAAGGGGGTGATGGCCGAACACCGCACGGTCGTCGGCTTCATGACCGGGATCGGCGAGCGCCTCGGCCTCGGCCCCGGCACCCGCTTCCTGCAGTTCTCCCCGATCACCTTCGACTCCTCGGTCGTCGACATCCACGCCGTGCTCGCCGCCGGCGGTACGATTGTCATGCCCACGGCGATATCGGACCTGGCGGGGCAGGCCCTCGTCCGCTTCATGCGCGACTGGCGGATCACCGCCGCCCTGCTGCCGCCCGCCCTGCTGGCCGAACTCGCCGAGGACCCGCCGCTGCCCGACCTGCGCACCCTGGCCTACCTCGGCGAGACCTGCCCGCCGCACGCCGCCGCCCGCTGGAGCCGCGGCCGCCGCCTGGTCAACGTCTACGGGCCCGCCGAGGCCACCGTCGCCGCCACCGCCGCCAACCGGACGGCCGACGACCGCCCGCCGCCGATCGGCCGACCGCTGCCCGGATACGAACTCCACGTGCTCGGCCCCGACCTGCGCCCGGTGCCGGACGGCGAACCGGGCGAACTCCACATCGGCGGCGACTGCCTGGCCCGCGGCTACCTCGGCCTGCCCGCGCTGACCGCGACCCGCTTCCACGCCGACCCGTTCAGCGACCGGCCGGGCGCCCGCCTCTACCGCACCGGCGACCGGGTACGCCGACTGCCGGACGGCGACCTCGACTTCATCGGACGCGCCGACGACCGGCTCGACCTGCGCGGCCACCGGATCGAACTCGGCGAGGTGGAGGCCGCGTTGGCCGCCCAGCCGGGGGTGCGCGCCTGCGCGGTCGTGGTGCGCGGCACCGGAGCGGACGCGACGCTCACCGGCTTCGTGACCGGATCGCCGGTCGGCGACCGGGAGTTGGCCGCCGGCATGGCCGCGCTGCTGCCCGCGTACATGGTGCCGACCGCGTTCGTCCGGCTGGCCGCCCTGCCGGTCAACGCGCACGGCAAGGTGGAGCGCGCGGTGCTGCGCGGCTGGTGTGCCGACGGCTGCGACGGCCGCCCGTTCGTGGCGCCGGAACCCGGCGCGCAGAGCGAACTCGCCTGGATCTGGCGGGAGGTGCTGGGCACCGGCCGGATCGGCGCGGACCGCACCTTCCGGTCGCTCGGCGCCAACTCCCTGCAGGCCGTACGGGCGTTGGTGCGCATCCGGGAGCGGTTCGGGGTGGCCATGACCGCCGGTGAACTGCTCGGTTCCGGATCGCTGGCCGACCTCGCCGACCTGCTCACCGCGGACGCCGGCCGGGAGCGGACCGCGCTGCCGCCGATCCGGCCGACCGGCGGCGCCGGATCCTTCCCGGCCTCCGCGCACCAACGCCGGGTGTGGGCCCTGGCGGCGACGGGTCCGGCGGCCGGCGCCGCCTGCAACGAGGCGTCCGCGCTGCTGCTGCGCGGCCCGCTCGACCCCGCCGCGCTGCGCGCCGCGCTCGGCGACCTGACGCTCCGGCACGAGGCGCTGCGCTGCGCCCTGCGGCCGGACGGCCAGGACCTGCGGGTGCACGTGGCGGACCGGGCGGCGGTGGAACTGCCGGTCGAGGACCTGACGCGCGCGGCCGATCCGCGGGCGGCGGCGCGGCGGCGGATCGCCGCGCTGGCCGCCGAGCCGTTCGACCTGGCCGGCCCGCCGCCGCTGCGCGCCGCGCTGTGGCGCACCGGGCCGCAGGAGCACCTGTTCGCCCTGGTCACCCACCAGGGCTTCACCGACGGGCTCTCCCTCGACGTCATCGACCGCGACCTGGCCCGCTACTACGCGGCCCGGCTCGCCGGGGCCGACCCGCGGCCGCGGCCGGCGCCGGTCTCGCAGCGCGACCACACCGCCTGGCAGCGCGAGATCGCCCGGCACCCGGCGACCGCCGCCGGGCTCGCCAGGTGGCGCGAGCTGCTGGCCGGCGCGCCCGCCGCCGTCGAACTCCCCGCCGACCTGCCCAGGCCGCCCGCCTTCAGCCACCGCGGCGCCCGGGTCCAGCGGTCGGCCGGACCGCGACTGCGCCGCGCCGTCGAGGAGTTGGCGCGGGCCGAGGGCAGCACGCCGTACGTGGTCTGCCTGACCGCGATGGGCATCCTGCTCGCCCGGCTCACCGGCCGGCGCGACGTGCTGATCGGCTCGCCGGCCGCCGGCCGTCCCGACCGGGACGCCGAGGACGCGGTCGGGTTCTTCGCCAACACCGTCGTCATGCGCGTGCGGTTGGAGGACGAGCAGCCGGTGCGCGCGGTCCTCGCCGCGACCGGCGCCTTCGTCCGGGAGGCGCTGCAACACCAGTACGCGTCCCTCGACGACGTCGTCCGCACGCTCGGCGACCCGCCCGGCGGCGGCGAACGGCCGCCCTTCCAGGCCGTGTTGGACCACCGGGGCGCACTGCGGCCGCACGCCTGCCTCGCCGGCACCGAGGCGGTGCCGCTGCTGGTGGACAACGGCACGGCCGCGGCCGACCTCGCCATCGAGGTCCACGAGACCGCCGACGACCTGGTGCTGGTCGCGGTGTACGGCACGGACGTCTTCCGCGCCGGCACCGCGCGGCGCCTGCTGGCCCGCTACGCCGGCATCCTGCACGCGGTCACCGCCGCGCCGCACGAGCCGGTGGCCGTGCTGCTCGCCGCCGCGGACCCGCCGGCACCGGCGGAGGAACGCGACCGGGCCGCCGCCACCTGGTGAGCCGCCCGGCCGAGCAGGGCACGCCGAAGACCGCCGCTTCGTACTCGATCCGCGTCCGATCCGCGTCACCGCACCCGGGGAGCACAGATGGCACGCACCAGGCTCGGCAGGCACATCGGGGTCGTCGTCGAGGGATACCGGCTCGATCCGGCCGACCCGTCGGTCGGCGACTACGTCAACGAACTGCTGCTCCAGCACAAGGCGGTCTTCTTCAAGGGCCAGCACCTGGACCGGCACGCCTTCATGGAGGTGGCGAGAAAGATCGGCAAGGCCGAGATCCACCCGTTCGCCTCGGAGAGCGACCCGGCCGTGCGCGCCGCCGCGCCCTACCAGCCCTACGACGAGTACCCGGAGATCACCCGCAACCACGACGGGGAGCACACCGGGAACCTCGACGTCTGGCACAGCGACCTCAACTGGCGCCAGGTGCCCACCTTCTGCTCCGTGGTGCGCGCCGTCCAGGTGCCGCCGGTCGGCGGCGACACCTGCTGGGCCGACATGGGCGCGGCGTACGACTCGCTCGACGAGGCGGTCAAGCGCGAACTGGACGGGCTGCGGGTGGTGCACGACTGGGCGCACCGCTACGCCCAGGCCTTCGAGGGCGACGAGCGGGTGCTGCGGCGGCTGCGGGAGAAGTACCCGGCGCGGTCCCACCCGCTGGTGCTCAGCCATCCGTTCACCGGCGAGCGGATCCTGTTCTCCAACAAGGTCTCGGGAGTCCGGATCGAGGGCGTCAGCCGAGCAGGAGAGCCGGCGGATCCTCGACCTGGTGCACCGGCTGGCCTGGGTCCCGGAGTTCCAGTGCCGTTTCCACTGGGAGGAGGGCGACGTGGCGGTCTGGGACCATCTCGCCACGCAGCACTACGCGGTCTCCGACTACTGGCCGCACGTGCGGCGGATGGAGCGCGTCACCCTGGAAGGGGTGCCGATCGGCTGACGACCCGCCGGACGTGCGGCCGGCGCGCGCCGCCCTCCCGGAGCGCGCGCCGGCCGGCGGCCGGTCAGAAGCGGTTGAAGGCGTCGCTGAAGGCCAGTTGGTTCTGCGACACACCGCTGCAGGTGGAGGAGGCGTCCGGGTGGACGCCGCCGGCGGCCGAGGAGCCGGAGCAGGACTGGTCGCGGTTGACCGACCAGAACGACAGCCGGCCGATGCCGTTGGAGGCGGCCCAGTTCTCCACCGTCGAGGCGTTGTCGAGGGTGAACGTCGAGCCGTCGTCGTTGACGCCGATCATCGGCGTGATGCCGACGTTGGCGTAGGTGTAGCCGGGGTCGACGGACTGCATCTGGGCGAGCGTGGCCTGCGCGGCGCTGATGGCCGCCTGGCCCATGTCCTGCGAGCCCTGGTAGTAGTCCATGGTCATGATGTTGACGACGTCGATCTTGACGCCGGCGGTCTTGGCGGCCTGGATGATGTTGACGCCGTCGGAGGTCAGCCCGTTGGGCAGCACGGGCAGGGTGACCGAGAAGGTCAGGCCCGGGTCGGACGCCTCCAGGGTCTTCATCGCCTGCATGTTGCGGGCCACCGCCGCGGTGTCGGCTATCGCGGCGCCCTCGATGTCGAAGTCGAGCGAGTCGACCCCGTAGGAGCTGAGGATCTTCTGGTAGCCGGCGTCGATGGTGGCCTGGTCGGTGCAGGTCCAGGCGAGCGGTTCGCCGGCCGCGCCGCCGGAGGAGACGATGACGTTCGCGCCCTCCGACTGGGCCCGGCTGATCTCCGGGTCGGTGAAGGAGTCGCCGCCGACCGGCAGCGTGTCGCCCCAGATGTCGTTGCAGCCGCTGCCGATGACGAACGCGGCGGTGAAGTTCCTGACGCCGTGCTGGGTGATCGCGGTGTCCAGCAGCCCTTCCTGGGAGTTGGACATGTCGGTGTAGGGCGCGAAGACCCCGCCGGCCGCCGCGGGCCGGGCCGTGGTGGCCGCCGAGGCCGCCGGGGTGGTGGCCGCGCTCGCCGCGACGACCGCGAGCGCGGCCACCGCCAGGCTCAGGGCGGCACGCGGGGTGCGGTGGTGGGTATCGGGCGTGGTGGGGGAACGTCGCCGCATGGTCGGGTCCTTTTCGCTTCACCGGTGGGGGGCGCCGTCGGTGGGGCGGGCGGAGCGACGGCGTGCCGACCATATTTGGACTAGACCAACTCTCCCGTCAAGGGGTCGTCATGCGGACAATTCGCCAAGTTCCGCCGTTCGTCCGAGTCTCTTGACGCTGATTGGCATAGACCACATACTGCCAACCGAAGGCGTCCGGGACCCTGGCTGACGGGGCATCAGTTGTCGTGCCCCGGGGTGTCCTTTTCTCCACTTGCACTCTCTGCACCGTGCATTTCTGGAAAGTGATCGATCCCTCCGCGGGCGTGCTTCGCGCCGTCTCGCGGCGGACACCTCACTTCGGCGCGGTCGCCACCGTCGGTGTGCGTGGCGGCCAATGACCATGGAGCGGCTGATGACAACGATTTCTCCGAAACGGCGTGCCCTGGGGGGAGTGCGTTCGTTCCTCAGACACGGCAAGCGGGAGGTCGCGCTGGTGGCGGTGGGCCTGCTCGCCGTCTTCGTCGCCTTCCCGACCCAGGCGAACGCGGTGACCGTCCCGGCCCCGCCGTCCGGCTGGAGCACCGTCTTCAGTGACGACTTCTCCGGCGGGGCCGGCAGCGGTCCTTCGGGGCAGTGGATGTACGACACCGGCCCGGGTTCCAGCTTCGGGACCGGTGAGATCGAGACCATGACCAACTCCTCCAGCAACGTGCACCTGGACGGCAGCGGTCACCTCGACATCACCGCGCTGAACAACGGCGGGAACTGGACCTCCGGGCGCATCCAGACCACCAGCGCCAACGTCGGTGCCCCGGCCGGCGGCAAGCTGGAGGTCACCGCCTCGATCCAGCAGCCCAACCCGGGCAACGGCTCCGGCTACTGGCCGGCGTTCTGGATGCTGGGCCCCGGCCAGTGGCCGGAGAACGGCGAGATCGACATCATGGAGGACGTCAACGCCCTCTCCGAGGTCGCCGGCACCATCCACTGCGGCACCGACCCGGGCGGCCCGTGCAACGAGAGCAACGGTATCGGCAGCGGTCTGCGCGCCTGTTCGGGCTGCCAGACCGGGTACCACACGTACTCGATGATCCTGGACCGCACGAACGCCTCGGACGAGTCCATCACGTTCTACCTGGACGGCACCCAGTACTTCAGCGTCAGTGAGAGCCAGGTCGGCACCTCCACCTGGCAGGCGGCCTACGACCACAACCTGTCGATCATCTTCGACCTCGCGATGGGCGGCGGCTTCCCGAACGGCGTCTGCGGCTGCACCACGCCGTCCGGCTCCACCAGCTCCGGCGGCACGATGAGCGTCGGCTACGTCGCCGCGTACACCACGGGCGGCGGTGGCGGCACCACCGGCTCGGGCAGCCAGATCACCGGCTACGGCGGCCTGTGCCTGGACGACCGCTCCGGCAGCACCGCGGACTACAACCCGATCCAGATCTACACCTGCAACGGCACCACCGCCCAGCAGTGGACCTTCGTGCAGGCCGGCACCACGCTGCACGTGCTGGGCAAGTGCCTCGACGTGTACGCGGCGGGCACGGCGGACGGCACACCCGTCGACCTCTACGACTGCAACGGCACCGGATCCCAGGTGTGGATACCGCAGTCCGACGGGGCGTTGTACAACCCGCAGTCCAACAAGTGCCTGGACGACACCAACTCGTCCACCACGCCGGGTACCCAGGTGCAGATCTGGGACTGCACCGGCGGGCCCAACCAGGTCTGGAACCTGCCTTCCTGACCCGTCCCACCGCGCCGGCCGGGGGTCCGCCCCCGGCCGGTCCGGGCCGCTCCCGGCCGCGTTCCGGGCCCGCGGCTCGTGCCCTACTCGCGTGCGCGGAAGTGGACCAGCACCCGGCCGGGGTTGCGCGGGTCGGTCTCGACGCGGTCGTACAGCTTCCGGATGTGCTTCTGGCCGAGGAAGGCCATCACCCGCTTCATCAGCTGGCCCGATCCCTTGCCCGGGATGATCTCCAGCATCGGTTCGCCGGTCCTGGCCGCCCTGAAGAGGGCTTCCCGCATGGCGAGTTCGATGTCCCGGTTGTTGCGGAAGATCGGGTGCAGATCCAAGGTGAGCAACGCTGCGCCTCCTGTCGGGTCCCCGGCGTGCACTCGGATCGTAGGCCAGAAACAACGGGTTCCGGTCTCTTGACCCAGGCATGACACTCTGACTCAATGGTCTGGACCAAACGGCATCTCATCCCCCCACGGATCGAGGAGATCATCGTGAGATCAGCCTTCGCCTCCCGCCTGTCCGGCCCCCGCGTCGCCGCGGCCGCCGTCTCCGCCCTGCTGCTCGGCACCTGCTTCGCCGCGCCGGCCATGGCCGACACCGCGCACGCCACCCCCACCACCCACGCTTCGGTGTCGCCCAAGTACGCCTGCGACAGCACCCCCGGTGACGGCACCGAGGTGACGCGCTGGAACAACGTCGTCAGCTGCGTGCTCGGCATGCTCGGCCAGCCCGCGGACAGCGAGCTCATCAACGACGTCGACATCGTCATCCAGGGCGAGTCCAGCGGCGACCCCAACGCCATCAACAACTGGGACCAGAACGCGCAGAACGGCACGCCCTCCACCGGGCTCGTCCAGGTCATCCAGCCGACCTTCGACGCCTACAAGAGCGCGTCGCTGGACGACGACATCTGGGACCCGGCCGCCAACATCTACGCCGGCATGAACTACGCGATCAACCGCTACGGTTCGATCCAGAACATCCCCGGCGTCGTGTCGGTCAACAACGGCGGCGGCTACGTGGGCTACATCGTCCACGCCTCCTGACCCACCGGCCACCGGCCCCCGGCGCCCCGCAGCGGGGAGGGCACCGGGGGCTCGGCACGTCCCGGGGCCGCCCCGCCGCCCGGGTGCCGTCGAAAACCCGCTGCGGGTGACAACGGCTCGCCCGTAGGCTGCCGTCCGAGGGGCCGGCGAGAGGCCCTGTCGACGGCGGTCGGCCGGCGGATCGCAGATGGGCGGCGGAATGACGTGCCAACTGTTCGCGGTCTGCCTCGATGCGAGCCGGCCGCTGGACCTCGCGCGGTTCTGGTCCGGGATCCTGGGCTGGGAGCCGGCCGGCGATCCGACCGACGGCGTCGCGCTCCTGCCCGGTGACGACACCGGGTTCCGCATCCGTTTCCTTCCGAGCCGGGAGCCGAAGTCCGGCCAGAACCGGATGCACTTCGACCTGACGAGCGCGTCCCCGGACGACCAGCGGCGCACGGTGGCCAGGTCACTGGGGCTCGGCGCCCGCCACATCGACGTCGGCCAGCGCCCGGACGAGGGCCACGTGGTGCTCGCCGACCCCGAGGGCAACGAGTTCTGCGTCATCGAGCCGGGCAACAAGTTCCTCGCCGAGTGCGGATTCGTCGGAGCGCTGGCCTGCGAGGGTTCGCGGCAGGTCGGGTGCTTCTGGAGCGAGGCGCTGGAGTGGCCGCTGGTCTGGGACCAGGGCCAGGAGACCGCGATCCGCTCGCCGCTCGGCGGTCCGAAGATCAGCTGGGGCGGTGAGCCCGTGATGCCCAGGACCGGCAGGAACCGGCTGCACTTCGACCTCGCCCCACCCGCCGGCGGCGATCGGGAGGCGGAGGTGGAGCGCCTGCTCTCCCTCGGGGCGACCCGGGTCGGCACCGGTCAGGACGGGATCGACCGGGTGGTGCTGGCCGATCCCGACGGCAACGAGTTCTGCGTGTCGGGGGCCGGTCGCCGATGAGTGTGCGGGGGCTGCCGGTCACGATCGTGAGTGCCTGTCAGCGGGACGGCGGCGGTGGCAGCCCGACGGCGGTGCTGGACGAGACGCTGCTCAGCGACGAACAGCGCCGCCGGGTGCCGGTTCTGGCCGGGACGTCGCACGCCGTCTTCGTCTCCCCGTCCGGCGGCGGACCCGGCGGCGCCTCGGTCTCCTTGCGCTTCTTCACCTCCGAGGGGGAACTGCCGGCCTGCGGCCACGGGACCGTCGCCGCCCTGGCCTTCCTCGCCGCACGGGCCGGCGGCGAGGAGTACCGGAGCACCCTGCACGCTTCGGGGCGCGTCTTCGGCGGCTGGTCCACCTGGGACGGGACGCGGGCGGACGCCGCCTTCGAACCGGGGCACGTGACCCTGCGGGAGCCCGCGGAGACCGAGTACGCGGACGTGCTGGCCGCCCTCGGTGTCACCGGGCGCACACTGGCCCCCGGCACCGCCGTCGCCTCCGTGGGACGGCCGCGTCTGCTGGTACCGCTCACCACCCGGTCCGCGCTGGCCGCGCTCGCCCCGGACTTCGACGGCCTGCGCGCCGCCTGCGACCGGCTCGGTCTCCTCGGCTGCTACGTCCACTCCGCGCCGGAGCCCACGGGTCGCGCCGCCGCCCGGATGTTCGCCCCGTCGATCGGCGTCCCCGAGGACATCGCCAACGCCAACAGCACCGCCTGCCTCGCCGCCCGTCTGGCCGGCCGGGGCATCACCCGCGTCGCCGTGGACATGGGCGACTCCCTCGGCAGCCCCGCCACGATCACCGCCACCACGCGACCCGGCCCGGCCGGCCCGCTGGTCCACCTCGGCGGCACCGCCCGGCTCGTCCGAGCGGTCCGGCTGCCCTGACGGAGCCGACGGCGAAGCCGGGAACGCGGTCCGTCAGCGACGCAGGCGGGTGTTGAGCCGGGCGGCCTGGCGCGTCAGGTGGTCGCGCTCGGCGAGGTCCGGCGCCTTCCGGGCCGCCTCGGCGTACAGCCGTGCCGCCGTCGCCGGGTCGCCGTCGCGCTCGTGGAGGTACGCCGCCACCGCGGTGTGGCGCGGCAGCGTGTCGTCCAGCTCGGCGAGCGCCGCCAGGCCGGCGCGCGCTCCGTCGGCCTCGCCGAGCGCCACCGCGCGGTTGAGCCGGACGACCGGGCTGTCGGTCAGGCGCGCGAGTTCGTCGTACCACTCGACGATCTGCACCCAGTCGGTCTCCCCGGCGGTGGGCGCGTCGGCGTGGAGCGCCGCGATGGCGGCCTGGGCCTGGTACTCGCCCAGCCGGTCGCGGGCGAGGGCCGCCTGCAGGATCTCCACGCCCTCGGCGATCGACGCGGTGTCCCACCGGCCGCGGTCCTGCTCGGCGAGCGGCACCAGGCTGCCGTCCGGCGCGGTCCGGGCCGGGCGCCGGGCGTTGTGGAGCAGCATGAGGGCGAGCAGCCCCGCCACCTCGGGGTGGTCGATCGCGGCCGCGAGCTGCCGGGTGAGCCGGATGGCCTCGGCGGCGAGGTCCACGTCGCCGGAGTAGCCCTCGTTGAAGACCAGGTAGAGGACGCGCAGCACGGTGGCCACGTCGCCGGGCCGGTCGAACCGCACCCCGGCGACGGTGCGCTTGGCCCGGCTGATGCGCTGCGCCATGGTCGCCTCGGGCACCAGGTAGGCCCGGGCGATCTGGCGGGTGGTCAGCCCGCCGACGGCGCGCAGGGTGAGCGCGACGGCGGACGACGGCGTCAGCGACGGGTGGGCACAGAGGAAGTAGAGCTGGAGCGTGTCGTCCACCGCGGGAGCGGGGCCGGGCGCCGGCTCCAGGTCGACGAGGTCCTCGCGCCGGCGGCGGGCGGCGTCCGCCCGGGTCGCGTCGAGGAACCGGCGCCAGGCCACGGTGACCAGCCAGCCCTTCGGGTCCCGCACCGGGCCGTCCCCGCCCGGCGAGCCCGGGGAGGGATCGGCCGGCCAGACGCGGATCGCCTCGACCATCGCGTCCTGCACGGCGTCCTCGGCCGCCGCGAAGTCTGCTCCGCGGCGGACGAGGATCCCGAGCACGCTCGGCGTGAGGCTGCGGAGCAGGACCTCGTTCACCTGCGAGCTCACTCCGTGATGGTGGGCGGCTCGGTCAGGAACGGGCGCAGCTCCAGCCACTCGTGGATCGGCTCCCCGCCCGCGCCGGGAGCGGCCGACAGCTCACCGGCCAGCTCGACCGCGCGCTCGTAGCCGTCCACGTCGATCACCATCCAGCCGGCGATGAGGTCCTTGGTCTCGGCGAACGGGCCGTCGGTGACCGGCGGGCGGCCCTCGCCGTCGTACCGGACGAACGTCCCCTCGGGGGCGAGCGCCTGGCCGTCGACGTACTCGCCGGTCCCCTCCAACCGGGCGGCGAAGTCGTTCATGTACTTCATGTGGGCCGAGATCTCCTCCGGCGTCCACCGGTCCATGGGCACGTCGTTGACCGAAGCCGGGGCGCCGCGGTAGTGCTTCAGCAGCAGGTACTTGGCCATCGTGTCTCTCCTCGGTGCTGGTGCGACCCATTCTGGCCGCGCGCACTGCTGGGACGGAGCCGGGCACGGGTTCTCGACATCGCCGTCCGAATTCTTTGCCTCGCGTGGATGAGCCCGAGCCGCCCCGACCCCGTCCGGTGTTCAGCCGGCCGCCGCGCCGGACGGGTCCGGGGCACCGCGTCGTGTGGCCGCCCACAGCAGGAGCGCGAGCAAGCTGGTCCCCGCGCCCAGCGCGCACACCGCGGTCCAGCCCGCCGCCGCGTAGAGAGCGGTCGCGGCGAGGGCGCCGGAGGCGCTGCCGATCGAGTAGAAGACCATGTAGCCGCCGATCAGCCGGCTGCCCGCCTCCGGGTGCAGTGCGTGGATCAGGGTCTGGTTGGTGACGTGCACCGCCTGTACGGCGAGATCGAGGACGACCACGCCGGCGGCCAGCGCCCATAGCGAGTGCCTGGTGAAGGCCAGGGGCAGCCAGGAGACGGTGAGCAGGGCCAGGCCGATGCCGGTGGTCCGCTGGGCGAGGCCGCGGTCGTTCAGCCGGCCGGCCGCGCCGGCGGCGAGTGCGCCCGCGGCTCCGGCCAGTCCGAACGCTCCGATCTCGGTGTGGGACAGGGCGAGCGGGGGCGCGCTGAGCGGCAGCGCGACACTGCTCCACAGCGTGCTGAAGGCGGCGAAGATCAGGAGGGCGAGCAGGGCCCGCACGCGAAGCAGCCGCTCCCTCGCGAACAGCGTCACGGTGGAGCGCAGCAGCCGCCCGTACCCGGTGACCGGCGGCGTACCACCGCCGCGGGACGGCAACCGGCGGTGGAGCGCGAGGGCGAGCACGCAGGTGAGGACCGCCGAGGACAGGTAGACGGAGCGCCAGCCGGCGAGGTCGGCCAAGACGCCGGACACGGTGCGGGCGAGCAGGATGCCGGTGACCACGCCGCTGGTCACCAGGCCGACGACCCGTCCGCGCTCCCCGGGCGGCGCGAGGGAGGCGGCGAAGGCCACCAGCGTCTGGGTGACCACCGCCAGCAGTCCCACGGTGGCCAGGCCCACGAGCAGGAGCGCCGCGTCGCCGGCGGTGCCGACCGCTGTCAACGCCACCGCCAGCAGCAGGAGTTGCGCCACGATGAGGCGTCTGCGGTCGAGCACGTCGCCCAGCGGCACGAGAAAGAAGAGCCCCAGCCCGTAACCGATCTGGGTCAGGGTCACGACCGCGCCGACCGTCGCCGTGCCGATCGAGAAGTCGCGGCCCAGCGTCACCAGGAGCGGCTGCGCGAAGTAGACGTTGGCCACGGCCGTTCCACAGGCCGCGGCGAAGAGCAGCGTGACCCCCTTGGACAGCGTGAAGCCGGGCGTCCCCGTGCCCGGCCCCGCGGCGGCCTCCGTCGCCGTGACCCCGTGAGCTCTTGCCACGCCGAACCCCCTCACAGTCGGTTTCATCTTGCTACCAGATGGACGGTAGCCCGACCTGGTAGCATGTTGCAACCGATCTGATGGTGGAGGGCGACGTGGTGGAGCGGACACGCTTCGACGACAGCGACTGTCCCGTCGCGCGATCGGTCGACACGATCGGCGACTGGTGGTCCCTGCTGATCGTGCGGGACGCCTTCGACGGCAGCCGCCGCTTCGGGGAGTTCCAGCGCAGCCTCGGCGTGGCGAAGAACATCCTCGCCGCGCGCCTGCGCCGCCTGACCGCCGCCGGGGTCCTCGACACCGTCCCCGCCTCGGACGGCAGCGCCTACCGCGAGTACGTGCTGACGCCGAAGGGCAAGGGCCTCTTCCCGGTGATCGTCGCGCTGCGGCAGTGGGGCGAACGGAACCTCTTCGCCCCCGACGAGCCGCACTCGGAGCTGGTCGACCGCCGGCACGGGCGTCCCCTGCGCGCGCTGGAGGTCCATGCCGAGGACGGGCGGCGGCTCGACGCCGACGACACCACCGTCGACAAGCTCGGCTGACCGGCCCGCGGGAGCTCCGCGAAGCGCGTTCGGCTCAAGTCCCGCACCGCACTGATCACATGGGTGGAATCCGGAGGAGAACACGTGACCGACTTCGACAAGCGCACCTCGACCGACAACTGGGCCACGGTCGCTTTCGACGAGAACGTCTGGATTCCCGTTCCGTACGCGTTCAAGGGGACGCGGTGGAGCGATGCGGAGGAGTGGGCCTTCGACTACGCCGGCAGTCGTTTTCTGCTGGGCGGTCGTGAAGTGACCAAAAAGGTGGTGAAGAAGGAGGTCCTGCCTGATGCCGCAGCACTGGTGCGTGGGCGCCAAGAAATCGTCGGCAAAGTGAAGGCCCACAAGTTCTACTTTCATTGCCCGGACTACACCAAGGTTCCGGTCGCGATGTGCATCGGCCTCTTCAAGTGCATGGGTACTCGGGAGGAGGCTTTCGAGTTCTATCCGTACTGGGGAACGGAGACCGCGACGACCCAGCCGGTGGCGGAGTGGTTCGAGACCGGGAACCTGGGCAGGGGGGTCAAGGCGCGGTGGGCCGGTCTGATCCCGGACAGCGCTGAGCCCTACGACCAGGTGAACTACATCTTCCGGGATGAGAAGTTCGATACCGACGTGCTGGTTTGGACGACCGTGCTCGACCATGAGCGTTTCGTGGAGGTCGTCCCCGACCTCGACGTGCTGGTTCAGGCGATCCGCTGCACTCCGAGTCCGTCGAAGATGAGGGCCGCGCGCGAGGCTTCCGGGTCCTGACCTTCTCCTTGCAACGTGACGCCTGGCGCTCCGTGCCGATGTCCCGTCGATCCGCGGCCTGTTCGACGCGACCATGGGCACGTTCCGCCGGTATGACGAGGAGGAGCACACGTGACCGACTTCAACGAGCGCAACTCGACCGACCAATAGGCTGAGATCGATTCGCACGGCCAGTCGGAAATCGGCTTCGGACTGACGAGGCTCCTGGGCTACGACCTGCTGCCCGAGCGACTGACGGGACGAGGAGTCCGCCGTCCGGTACGGCTGGTTCCCAGCCCGCCGTTCGCGCCCGAGGCTCGACACGCGGACGCCGGCCCGCCCGGGGGTCACGCGGGAAGCGGGCCGGTTCCTGCCGCGCCATGCCGCCTCCTGCCACTTGCCTGGTACAGGCTGTCCCTGGCAGGACGCCCAGAGCCAGGGAACAGTGGTCGCCATGAACGAACGCACAGCTCTTGTCACCGGTGCCAACAAGGGCATCGGCAAGCACATCGCCCGGCTGCTCGCCGCCGAGGGCCTCACCGTGTACGTCGGCTCCCGCGACCCCGAGCGCGGAGAGCGGGCCGTCGAGGAGATCGGCGGCGGAGCCCGCCTGCTGGTCCTCGACGTGACGGATCCCGACGGCCTCGCACGGGCCGCGACTCAGGTGGACCGGCTGGACGTGCTGGTCAACAACGCCGGGATCTCGCCGTCCCTCGCCCCGCCGGCCGACACCGGCGTCGAGGAGTTCCGGCGCACGTACGAGACCAACGTGTTCGGGGTGGCGGCGGTGACCAACGTCTTCCTGCCCGCCCTGCGCCGGTCTCCGCACCCGCGCATCGTCAACATCTCCAGCGGCACCGCGTCACTCGCCTGGAGCACGAACCCCAACCCCCAGTTCACCCCTGGGAGCGGTGGCGCCGCCGCCTACCGGTCGTCCAAGGCCGCCCTCAACGCCCTCACCGTCTTCTACGCCCAGACGCTGGCCGAGGACGGCTTCAAGGTCAACGCGCTCGCCCCCGGGATCCGGGCCACCGACCTCAACCCCCGGGCCGCCGCCGGCGACGACCCGGCCGAGGCCGCCCGGGGAGCCGTCCGCCTGGCCCTGCTGCCGGACGACGGACCCACCGGCGGCTTCTTCTCCTGGGACGGAACGCCCGTGCCCTGGTGATCACGCGGCGATGTCGGGTTGCGGCGACCGTCAGGCGTCCGTTCCGGTGGACGAAAAAAGACGAAGGCAAGGAGAACACTCTCCTTGCCACTCTCAAGTTATAGCGCGCAGGGGGGCTTGCGGCAAGGCCCGGGGGGTGGCGCAGAATCGTCGGCCGAGGCTACAACCTGCGGAAACGAGGGCGGGACGTGCGTGTGTTGTCGACGTATGGGGGACGCGGTGACGTCGGACCGGCGATGCGGTCGGGGGGACTCGGGGCGGTGCCGGTGAGGCGATCGGCCGGTGCGGTGCGACGGAACGCGGCCGCCTCGGAGGTGTCGCGATGACCGGGCGGTACGTGTTGGACCTTCAGGAGGTCGACGAGACGCAGGTCGCGCTCGTCGGCGGCAAGGGCGCGCACCTGGGCGGGCTGTCGCGGATCGAGGGCATCCGCGTGCCGGGTGGCTTCTGCGTGACGACGGACGCCTTCCGGCGGATCATGGCCCGAACGCCGTCGATCGACGATCGGCTGGAGCGGCTGTCGCGCGTGGACCCGGACGACCGGGAGGCGATCCGCACGCTCAGCGCGGAGATCCGCCGCACCATCGAAGGGATCGCCATCCCGGACGACCTCGCGGCGGCGATCACCCGCGCGCTGGCCCGGCTCGGCGAGCAGGACGCCTACGCCGTCCGGTCCAGCGCGACCGCGGAGGACCTGCCGACGGCCTCCTTCGCCGGCCAGCAGGACACGTACCTGAACGTCGTGGGCCCGGCGGCGGTCCTCCGGCACGTCAGCCGGTGCTGGGCCTCGCTGTTCACCGAGCGGGCCGTGACCTACCGCCGGCGCAACGGCATCGACCACCGCACGGTCCGGATGGCCGTGGTCGTGCAGCGGATGGTCCTGCCCGACGCGGCCGGCGTCCTGTTCACGGCCGACCCCGTCACGGGCAACCGGAAGGTCGCCACCGTGGACGCCGGCTTCGGCCTCGGCGAGGCCCTGGTGTCCGGCCTGGTGAACCCGGACGTCTTCACGGTGCGCGCGGGCGAGGTCGTCGCCAGGGCGATCGCCGCCAAACGGCGTGCCGTTCACGCCCTGCCGGCCGGCGGCACGCGGGAGGTGGAGATCGACCCGCCGCGGCAGGAGCAGCCGGCGCTGACGGACGCGCAGGTCGTGCGGCTCGTGCGGCTCGGGCGGCGGATCGAAGCGCACTTCGGCCGCCCGCAGGACATCGAGTGGTGCCTGGCCGACGACGGCTTCCAGATCGTGCAGAGCCGGCCGATCACCACGCTGTTCCCCGTCCCCGAGAGCGGCGACCAGGAGAACCACGTCTACCTCTCGGTCGGGCATCAGCAGATGATGACCGACCCCATGAAGCCGCTGGGCATCTCCGTGTGGCGGTTGACGGCCATGGTGCCGATGCACGAGGCCGGCGGGCGGCTGTTCGTCGACGCCACGAACCGCCTGGCCTCGCCCGCGAGCCGGGCCGGCTTCCTGGAGATGGTGGGAAGAGGCGATCCGCTGGTCAGGAAGCGCGCTGGAGACCGTCCTCGAGCGCGACGGCTTCGTCCCGTCGCTCCCCGACGCGGGCTCCCGGCGGGCGGCCGGGCCGCGGCGCGCCCGCCGCGATCGAGACCGATCCGGCCGTCGTCACCGGGCTGATCGAGCGCAGCGAGGCGTCCATCGCCGCCCTGGAACGCGACGTCCGGACGAAGACCGGACCGGAGCTGTTCGACTTCCTGCTGGAGGCCTTCGAGGAGCACAAGCGCGTCCTCGGTGAGCCGCCGAACATGCTGGCGATCATGGCGGGGATGGACGCCACGTGGTGGCTCAACGACAAGCTGGGGGAGTGGCTGGGCGAGAAGAACGCGGCCGACACGCTCACGCTGTCCGCCCCCGGCAACGTCACGTCGGAGATGGGCCTGGCGCTGCTCGATGTCGCGGACGTGATCCGTCCGCATCCGGAGGTGGTGGCGTTCCTGCGGGGCGTCGAGGACGAGGACTTCCTGGACGGGCTGGCGAAGCTCCCGGGCGGGAGCGAGGCGCGCGAGGCCATCGAGGCCTATCTCGACCGGTACGGCATGCGCTGCGTCGGCGAGATCGACATCACGAGGCCGCGGTGGCGCGAGCGGCCCAGCACGCTCGTGCCCGTGATCCTCGACAACGTCAGGATCTTCGAACCGGGCGCCGCCGAACGGCGCTTCGAGCAAGGGCGGCAGGAGGCGCTGAAGAAGGAGCAGGACGTGCTGTCGCGCCTGCGGGCCCTGCCGGACGGGGAGCGCAAGGCCGACGAGACCAAGCGCATGATCGACCGGGTCCGCACCTTCATCGGGTACCGGGAGTACCCCAAGTACGGCATCATCAGCCGCTACTTCGTCTACAAGCAGGCCCTGCTGGGCGAGGCCGAGCGCCTGGTGCAGGCCGGCGTGCTCGCCGAGAAGGAGGACGTCTTCTACCTCACGTTCCAGGAGTTCCACGACGTCGTGCGCTCGCACCGGGTGGACGACCGGCTCATCCGGCAGCGCGAGGACGCGTTCCGCTCGTACCACGCGCTCACACCGCCCCGGGTGCTCACGTCCGACGGCGAGGCCGTCTCCGGGGCGTACCGGCGCGACGACGCGCCGGCCGGCGCCCTGGTCGGTCTGGGGGTCTCCGCCGGGACCATCGAGGGGAGGGCCCGCGTCATCCTCGACATGGCGGAGGCCGACCTCGAAGCGGGCGACATCCTGGTCACCACCTTCACCGACCCCAGCTGGTCACCGCTGTTCGTCGGAATCGCGGGCCTGGTGACGGAGGTCGGCGGCCTGATGACCCACGGCGCGGTGATCGCCCGCGAGTACGGCCTGCCCGCCGTCGTGGGCGTGGACCAGGCCACCCGCCTGATCCAGAACGGCCAGCGGATCCGCGTACACGGAAGCGAGGGCTACGTCGAGATCCTGCCCTGACCGGCGGCGGTTTCCGGGGAGTCCATCGCCGAGGTGACCGACCTGCTCGCGCCGGGGACGCCGCGATGCTGTCTAGACTTCGGCCGGGGTGACGATCTCCTCGACGCGGGCCGCCGGCAGGCGCAGCGCGATGCCGGCGTCTTCGACGCTCCAACCCTGCGAAACCAGGACGCGGGCGGCGTTGCGGGCCGTGTCACGTTCGGCCTGCTCCGCGACGGCTCGCTCCTGCCGGGCTCGTGCGAGGGCGTGGACCGCACCGGTCGCCTCCCGGTCCGCGGGCTCGACGGAGACGATCACGGTGCCGGGACCGGCCTTCAACTCTCTCGGCACCCGGGTCACCAGGTCTTCCTCCAACTCCTGCCAGGTACGCGCTTCGGCACGCACTGACACGTTGTCCGGGAGGCCGTGGACCTCCGCCACCCAGGTCTCGCCGGTACGGACGGCGGTAGCGAGATACGTGATGGCCTCGACGTCGAGATCATCGAGGTCCGCACAGATATCCGGCTGTTGGAAGATCGCGTCGAAGAATTCGAAAGACATGGCACATCCCGTTCGCTGCGTCGGCGGACTTGCGCGTCGAGGCTACAGCGAAGGCATCCGCCTTACGCTCGCTTCGGCCACGGCCTTCTCGATCACGTGAAGCGAGCCGACGGGGGAGAATGCCTGGTCACATCCTGGTGGTGCCCTGGTTCGAGCCGGCACACTTCCTGTTGTGTCCCTTGGCCGTGTGCACTGGCGCCTTGGCGCCGGGCCGGACGCCCTGTTGGGGTTCTCCGCACACACGACAGTAACTGACAGCCATGATCCTGATCCCTTCCCCACGGCGGGCATAGGGCTGCTTTGCAGGTCGTGCGGGTTGCGCTGAGCAAATACGCCGTTCGGGCGCGAACGGCGAACTCACGTTCGTTCTGGGGAACATAAATTCGCTCACGATGAACATGCGCGAATCATTGATCGACTATGACAGTGCCGCGTCGAACGGCCGAAAACTTACGAAACTCGCGACAGTGCAAGGTTCAAGGGGGCGATGGGGGGCGTGGGGCGACGGAATCCCGCCGTCCCGTTCGGTGGTGCCCGGTGTCCGGGTGGTGGGCAGGCCGGCATCGCGGCGGCCGCGGGGCACGATGCCCCGCCAAGAAAGGCGAGTTCGGCGGTGACGGCGGTGCGGGACTCCGGACGTCAGCGGGCACCCGCGCTCTCGGGGCAGCCCCGAGGCCGCAGGCGCCCGGTCCGGGAACGCGGCGCGGCGCACCGGCGCGTCCGCATCCACCCGCTGACCATCGGGCCCGTCAGCTGAGACGCGGCCCCGGAGGGCGCCCGGAACGGTCCACGGCGAGCGATCCTCCCGGGGACGGGCGGCCCCTCACAGCTTGCCGACGACCCCCCGCCAGGTCCATCCGCCGGCCAGGACGGTCTCCTGGAGGGGGTGCTTCATGTCGGAGGTGTTGGCGCTGTACGTCTCGGTGACGCCGTCCTTGCCGCCGAACGTCCACTGTTTCGAGGCCACGTGGACCTGGCCGCGCTCAGCACTCTTCCGAACGGTCAGACTCGGCGCATTGCCGATCCACGAGACGTCGTACTCCTGGTCCAGGGAGCGCACTTCGTTCCTCTCCGGAACCAGGCGCATGCGGATCTGGACCAAGGAACCACTGTGAATGTCGGCGAAGGAGCTGTACCAGATTGGATCCTGGATGCGCCACTCCGCCACCAGGTCCGCGCCTTCGGGGCGGCCGTCCCGCACGATCCAGGGGATGTCGGGGCGGTTGAGGCCGAGCAGGGCGTTGTACACCTCGGCGGCGGTGCGCGGCGCGACACCTTCGGCGGGGTGCTTGGTTCCGGTCAGCTTGTCGAAGAGTCCCATGGGATCAACCTTTGCGGAGTCGGATCGGTACGGGGAAGCCTCCCGCGCGAGCGGGACGCCTGCTACGAAGCCGTGCCGGTGTCCGGGCGCACGGTGCGCACGAAACTCTGGAAGTCCTCGAGAACATCGGGCAGTTGGGACGCGGTGGCGGTCAGGAGCAGGCGGATCACCGCCCGCTTGCGCGCATCGTCGACGTCCAGCAGGCCGAGGTAGACCTGGGCCTGACCGAGGTCGCGGCGCCGCGCGTGCGTGTGGAGCGGGTGGTCCGGCCGCCGTGGCGTGGCGCTGTGCGGAGATCAGACGGTCCCGAACTCCCCGTCGGTCACCGCGCTGATGAACTCCTGCCAGGCGGTGGTGGGGAAGGTCAGGGCGGGGCCGTGCGGGTTCTTGGAGTCCCGTACGGGGACGGTGCCGGTGGCGAGGGTGCTGCGGCTGAACTCGACGCAGGCGCCCCCGTCGCCGTTGCTGTGGCTGGACTTGATCCACTGTGCGCGGGAGAGGTCCGGGGTGGTGGTCATGGGGATCTGCCTCCATTGCGGTTGGCGACAAGGGGTAGGCCCTGAGTAATCGTAGGTCCGATGTCGGGGAATGCGGCCGCGGGCGGTGTTCGCGGTTGACCCCGGCGCCGCGCGTGCGTGTGGAGCGGGTGGTCCGGCCGCCGTGGCGTGGCGCTGTGCGGATGTCAGACGGTCCCGAACTCCCCGTCGGTGACCGCGTCGATGAACTCCTGCCAGGCGGTGGTGGGGAAGGTCAGGGCGGGGCCGTGCGGGTTCTTGGAGTCCCGTACGGGGACGGTGCCGGTGGCGAGGGTGCTGCGGGTGAATTCGATGCAGTTGCCCCCGTTGCCGTTGCTGTGGCTGGACTTGATCCACTGTGCGCGGGAGAGGTCCGGGGTGGTGGTCATGGAAGTGCCTCCGTTGCTTCGCGGGTGAGGGCTGCCGGCCAGGCGTGAGCCGCCGGCGGCCGTGGTGCGGAGAAGCCCCGTCCAGTGGTGGTCGGACGGGGCTTCGTGTGGCGCTGTGCGAATCAGACGGTCCCGAACTCCCCATCGGTCACCGCGCTGATGAACTCCCGCCAGGCGGTAACGGGGAACGTCAGGGCGGGGCCGCTCGGGTCCTTGGAGTCCCGTACGGGGACGATGCCGGTGGCAACGATGCTGCGGGTGAACTCGACGCAGTCGCCCCCGCCGCCGTTGCTGTAACTCGACTTGATCCACTCCACGCGGGAGAGATCAGGGGTGGTGCTCATGGGGAAGTGCCTCCATTGCTTCTCGGATGAGAGCTGCCGACTTGGTTGGCGACAAGGCGTAAGCCCTGAGCAGATCGTAGGCCCGGCGTCGGCTCATGACACTCTCCTGGTCCTCAAGCAATGTGCCCGTAGTCGATGCTTTCTTCGTAGGCAACGGCCGTTCCGTCATCCAGGGTGAGGATCGCCAACGACCCGCCCATGAGCGCGTGCCCGCCGTGCGCGAAGGGCAGGACTTGCAGGGTGGTACGTAGGGGTGTCCACCAGGTCCGCCAGCAGGCCAGTTGGGCGCGCATGACGGCCGGCCCGCCGACGGCTCGGCGCAGGACCGACTCGTCCAGGATCATGGACAGGAAGGGCGCCGGGTTCGCCGTGGCGTAAGTCCTGGCGGCTCATGCGAGCCATGACCTTGTCCTGAATCTGGGGGCCGTGGCGGTGGGATTGCTCACGCGGAACAGCGCGCGGGCGTAGTCCTCGGTCTGGACGAGGCCGGGAACGATTTGCCCCGCGTACTCGTCGATCGTGCGGGCCCGGCGCTCAAGTTCCATCCGGCGGCGGTACTTGTCCGGGTGCACCTCCTTGCAGGCAAGGATGTACAGCGTTCCGAAGATGCCGCCCGTGGCGAACGCGGCGTCAAGCTTGTCCGGCAGGTCCGGCGGGATCATCTGCTCCGCCGTCTCCACCCGGGAAAGCGCGCTCTTGCTGTACCGCACGATGACGCCGAGGCGTTCGAGGCTCATGTTCGCGCCGTCGCGCATTCGGCGAAGCTCCGATCCGAACAAGTGTCGGGCGCTTCGATCAGGCGTCAGTTCGCGTGGTCGTGCTGGCATATGACAGCTCATCTCCCGTGCTCGACGCTGGGACATCAATACCTGTTGAGAATACCCGCGGGCGGTGACTCTTGAGATAGACATGAACGCATCGATCGGTCCCGCGTCAAGGAGTCGTGCAGTGCCAACCCGCCCAGTCCTCGCGTCACTTGTCCGGGCTTTCCGGCAGGCTCCGGTTGCGGATCGCCTTTCGTCACCACGGCAGGCGGTGTGCGTGGACGCCGCTGGTGCCGCGACCGGTCGGCGTTCCGGATTCCGCCCGGCGTGCTCCTTGTGTTCCCACTGGTGAAACGCTCCTGTCCGGTCCGTCGGACGGCATTCGAATTCGCACCCTTCCGTGTGAACGCGGATGCCCGGCCGACCGGACGGAGTGCAGGACCCCGTTCGTCCGATGGGCACCCGAACTCCGGTCGTGCGCAAGGGAAACAGGCGGACGGGCTTCCATTCCTCGGGATTCAGGCGGGGTTCGGCCCACCCGGGGATAGGCGGCTATGTGTTGGCGCTCTGGCCGCCGAGCGGCGAACTCCCTTTGCCGCCGGGCCGGTTCCCCGGTGCCGATTCTCGAAGGCACCGGGGGACCGGATCCGAATCCGAGTTGTGCGCCGGTTCGACGAACCAGGCCGGCTCGTCAAAGCGCTGGGTCGCCACATACCCGGCGCGATGGATGCGAGAGGTTGTGAAGCATGATCACCAGCAGTCCGCGGCCTGCGACGACCGGGCACCCCGCCTACTCGTGGACGATGCCGTGCGTACCCGAGTCCGCGGGGAGTGCGAGACGGCTCGTGTCCTGTGCCTTAGCCGCCTGGGGGCTGGGGGACCTGGCCGAGGCGGCGGTCCTGTGCGTGTCCGAGCTGGTGGCCAACGCCGTTCAGCATTCGGGGGCCCGCGTCATCCGGGTGACGGCCTCCCGTCCTGCCGACGGCCGGGTGCGCGTCGCGGTCGAGGAGAAGGGCCATGCCGCTCCCGCTCCGAGGCACCCGAGGCCGGAAGAGGAACACGGGCGTGGTCTGATCCTGGTCGGCGCCCTGTCGGATCGCTGGGGCAACGACACGATGCGCTGGGGGAAACGCGTCTGGTGTGAGCTCGACGCGGGCGACGGCCCGGAGTCCGGGTGCGACGCGTCGGGCGCGGGGCGTGGGGCCGGGGGTCGCGATGGTGTCTGAGTTCGACGAGGAGACGAACCAGGCGTTGGCGATCCTGGGCGGGTTGTTGAAGCACGGGCGGGCCCTGCGGGGGTGGACGCAGGCGGAGTTGGCGGTGCGGGTGCGGGTGTCGGCGGAGTTCCTCGCCTCGGTGGAGCAGGGTCGGCGGCGGCCGCGTGAGCCGTTCTTCTCGCGGGCGGACGATGCGTTGGGCGCGGGCGGGTCGATCAAGGTCGTGGAGCCGTTCGTGCGGCAGGTGGTCAAGCGTCCGGCGATCCCGAGCGAGGTGGCGGAGGCGGAGCGGGGTGCGGTGTACCTGTCGTACTTCGACGCGTTGGCGGTGCCGGCGGTGATGCAGACGGAGGCGTACGCGCGGGCGACGTTCGTCGGGTTCGCGCCGGTGATGGAGGACGCGCGGCTGGACGCGCTGATCGCGGACCGGCTCAAGCGCGCGGCGGTCTTCGACCGCACGCCGCTGCCGCGGATCTCGGTCATCATCGAGGAGAGCGTGCTGCGCCGGCCGATCGGCGGACGGGCGGTGTTCCGCGAGCAGTTGGCACGGATCGCGCGAGATCGCGGAGCGCCGCAACGTCGCCCTGCAGGTGCTGCCGATGGACTGCGAGGACCACGCGGGACTCACCGGATCCACCCTGCTGATGGAGACCGACCAGCAGGAGCAGGTCGCCTACGTCGAGCATGCCGGAGGCGCGGTGTGGATCGACTCGCCCCGGGAGATGAGCCTCCAGCAGCAGCGCTACGGAACGCTGCGCTCCCAGGCGATGAGCACCCGCGACTCGCTCGACCTGATCGAGAAGCTGGCCGTCGGAGGGGTCGTCTGACCCGGGGTCCGGTACGGCTTCCGACCGAGAAGGACGTCACCCCCCCCGACCCGCCCGACCTCGCCGTGTCACGCGCTACGGGCCCTGTTCGATCTGGTGGATGAGGCGTTTGAGGTGGGTGATCTCGTCTTGGAGGGCTTGGCCGCCGGCCGGGGTGAGGGTGATCCAGGTGCGGGGGCGTCGGCCCTCGTAGCCCTTCTCGATGTGGACGAGTCCGTTCTCCTCCAGAAGGGTGAGGTGCCGGCTGAGGTTTCCGGCGGTGAGTTCGAGGGTGGTGCGCAGGAAGCCGAACTCGACGCGGCGGGCCTGGTGGGTGACGGTGAGGATGCCGAGGCGGACGCGCTGGTGGACGACGTCGTCCAGGCCGTTGACCGGGTGCTGGTCGGCTTGATCGGTCATGACGTGGTGCGCTGACGGGACGACTGGGCGAGGGCGAAGCCGAGGGCGCCGAGCAGGAGGAACGCGGCGGGGACGGCCAGGCGGGGCAGGCTCCACCAGGGCGAGGTGGCGGCGATCGGCGCCCAGCCATCGGTGATCGGTGCCAACTCGACGGCCAGGTAGGCCAAGGTGAAGAGCAGCAGGGCGCGACTGCGCTCCACCCAGGACAGCACCAGCAGGGGGATTCCCACGAATGCGGCTGGTCCGGTGAGCCGTTCCAGGAACATCGTCAGCCCGGCGTCGGGGTCGAGGCGCAGGCCCCAGAAGTCGATCGTGGCGCTGGGCGTCGTCATGTGGGGGGTGCCCCAGAACTGGGTGGCGGCGAGCAGGACGGCGGCGCCGGCCCCGGCGAGGACGTACGGCCGGACCCGGGTGCCGACGCCGCGGTCGCGGGAGCGGCGGACGTAGAAGAACGCGATCGCGGCGTAGGCGAGGAGGCTCCCGATCGCCCAGTAGAACGGCGCTCCCTGCTTGGTGAGGACGCAGCTCGTGCCCATGCCGGGTGGCGTGTGACCGGCTGGGCAGGGCACGGTCTCGACGCTGAAGGTGAAGCGGTTGGCGAGAACCCCGCCGAGGGTGACCACCCCGAACAGCAGGAGGGGGAACCAGGCGCCGCGCTGGGCGGCGCGGACCTTGCGGGTGAGATCCCCGAGGTCGGCGAGGACATCGCGTGGGGAGTCCGGCGAGGGCATCGGTGCGTCTGTCATACAGTTAGCTTTGCATTACAAACCAGTCGTGGCAAGAGACCGTTCTCGTCGGTTCCGCCGCAGCCGCTGTGTGAGGAAGCGGAGGGTGGAACCGGACACGTCGACGGATGGGTGGACGAGCGCGTGAAGCCGCGGTGTGCTCATCCGCCCGCGGCGTCCTCGCGTTCCCTCCAGATCGCAATCGCCTCGCCCACGACCGTCAGGATCAGCAGGACGAGGCAGCATCCGACGCCGAGCGTCCGGCCGAGACCAGGTAGATCGGACGCGGGTCCATGCACTCGAAGGCCGGTGAGCAGCCGACGGTCCGGGGGTCCGCCGGCGGTCCCATCGCATGCCGGCCGAAGACGACGCAGAGCACGGAGACGACGGTCGCGGCACCGGCCGCTCGCCCCCGGTCGCGTCTCACGCCGTGGCGTACAGCCGTTCCAGCACCGCCGCCACGCCGTCCTCCTCGTTGGAGGCGGTGCGCAGCGGCACCTCCGCGTGGACGGCGGGATGCGCGTTGGCCATCGCGTAGGCGGTGCCGGCCCAGCGCAGCACGGTCAGGTCGTTGGGCATGTCGCCGAAGGCGACGACCTCGGCCGGGGCGATGCCGCGCCGCTCGCACAGCGCCGCCAGGGTGGCCGCCTTGGTGACGCCGGGCGCGCTGACCTCCAGCAGGCCGCGCCCGCCGGAGTGGGTGAACTGGGCCAGGCCGGCCGCCGACCGCTCGGCCGCGGCCATCAGGTGGTCGGCGTCGTGCCCGCCGGACCAGGCCAGCAGCTTGACGACCGGCAGCGTGGTCAGCCACAGGTCGGCCAACGAGCCGACCGCGACCTCGGACTCCGCGTCATCGTGCAGCCGCATCCCGTACGCCGGTTCGTACAGCACCTGGTCGCCGGTCTCCAGCGCGAACCCCACTCCGGGGACCGCCGCGGCGAGCGCGGTGGCCACCGTACGGGCCACCGGGATGGCCAGGGCGTCGGAGGACACCACGCTCCGGCCCGCGATGTCGTAGACGAGGGCGCCGTTGCTGCACACCGCGGTGCCGGTCAGGCCGGTGGATTCGGCGAGCCGGTCGACGTAGCGGGGCGGTCGCGCGGTGACCAGGACGACCTCGGCGCCCGCCGCGGTGGCGGCACGCAGCGCCCGCAGCGTGCGGTCCGACAGCGAGCCGTCCCGTCGCAGCGCGGTGCCGTCGAGGTCGGTGGCGACGAGCCGGGGAAGTCGGTCCATCGCCCGATGTTAGGCCGCTCGGGGCGCAACGCGCGGCGACACGGGCGAAGTTGAGTACCGCTACTCAGGCGGTCGCGGGCGCGGCGGCGCAGACTCGACCGGGACAACCGTCAGGGGGAGACCATGAGCGCTATCCCGAGCCGGCGACCCGACGCGCCCGGCGAACGTGGCACCATCCCGGCGGCGCGGCCGGAACCGGCCCTCCGCTCGCACCGTACCTGGCTCGACACGGCGGTGATCGTCCTCGCCGTCGGGGTCGCGATCTGCGGCCTGATCGGGCTCGGCTTCCTGATCCTGGTCGGGGTCGGGCTGTCACACATGGGAGCGAACAAGTGATCGCCAAGGCACGCCTGTTGTTCGTGCTGAGCCGCCCGCCGGTGCTCGTGCTGCTCGCCATGTACGCGATGGCCGGGCTCGGTACGACCGGCCACGAGCAGGCCCCGCTCCCGCTGGCCGGCTGCCTCGCCGTGCTGGCCGGGTTCCTGCTGTACTCCGTCGCGCTCAACGACCTCAGCGACGCGGCCATCGACCGGGTCAACCTGCCCGGCGACCCGCGCCGGCCACTGGCCAACGGGACCGCGGCCGGCCGGGACATGGTCACCGCCGCGGTGGCCGGCGGCGTGGTCGCGCTCGGCGCGGGCGCCGCGCTGGGCGTCCGGGTGCTCGCCCTCACCGCCGCCGGACTCCTGATCGCCGCCGCCTACTCGCTGCGCCCGGTGCGGCTGGCGGACCGCGGCGTCACGGCCGCCCTCGTGCTGCCGGCCGCCTACGTGGCGGTGCCGTTCGGGGTCGGCGTACTGGCGGTCGGCACGCCCACCGGCGCCGACTGGCGGCTGCTGGCCGGGCTGTACGTCGGCTTCATCGGGCGGATCCTGCTCAAGGACTTCCGGGACGTGCGCGGCGACGCGATGTTCGGCAAGCGGACCTTCCTGGTGCGGCACGGCCGGCGGTGGACGTGCGCCTTCAGCGCGGTCTGCTGGACGGCCGGCGCCGGGCTGCTGGTCGGCGCCGCCGGGTGGCCGCAGCCGTCCTTCGCCGTCGGGACGGCCGCGCTGCTGGCCGGCGCGCTGTGGCTGCTGCGCGCGCTGTCCCGGGACCGCGGCGTCCGGCGGGACGAGGCGCTGATCGCGGCGATCGCCATCGTCGGCCGGGGGATGCTGCTGCTCCTGATCGCGCACCTGTCGATGGCCGCGGCGCACTGGGGCGCGCTCGGCCAGGCGGCGGTCTCGGCCGGACTGGTCGCGGCGACCGCCGGGCAGGCCGTCTCGATGGCGCTGCGCGGACCGGTCACCCGCCGCACGGTGCCGCCCGGTTGGAGCGGCGCGGCGGCCGTCGCGCCGCGGGGTGCGGAGCCGGCGAGCCGGGCCGGCGCCTGAGCCGTCCGCGGATCAGCGACCCGAGGCGGCGCGCTCCCGGGGACCCGGCGGCGCGCCGCCCATCCGCCGCAGCATGGCCGGACCCCCGGTGCGCCAGAACCGCAGCAGCAGGGCGGCGGCGAGCAGCAGGAAGACGATGTTGAGCCAGGTGGTGTAGTCCCAGCGGATCCCCTCGTCCGGGATCCGGGCATCGGCCTGGTCGGGGACGAGCCCGAGGCCGCCGAAGCAGAACTCCACCACGTATCCGGCGAAGACCGCGGCGGCGTAGAAGGTGGCCAGCAGGTAGGCGGCCATCCGGGGTCCGTAGTACTTCCGGTAGATGTTGAGGATGGGCAGGATCAGCAGGTCGGCGAAGACGAAGGCGACCACCCCGCCGAAGCTGATCCCGCCCTTCCACAGCACGACGGCCAGCGGCACGTTGCCGATGGAGCAGACGAACGACACGATCGCCACCACCGGCCCGATCAGCGGCCCCCACAACCGGTCGGCGAGCGGATGCCCCTCGACGAAGAACGCCCGCCAGAACGACTCGGGCACCCAGGCGGCCAGCGCCCCGGCGATCAGCAGCCCGGCCACCATGTCGCGCAGGATCGCGGCCCACTCCATCACGAAGACGTGCGCGACCGCGGTGAACCCGGCCGGCGACAGCAGCCGCCGGGCCAGACCGCCCGGCCGGTCGACGGACATGTCCATCGCCGCGTGCCCCTCCATCGCGCCGGCCCTGCCGAACTCGGCCTGCCCGCGCGCCTCGCGCAGCAGCCGGCCGCTCAGCGACACCCGGAACAGCACCGCCAGCGCGACGATCATCAGCGGTCCGCCGACGAACTCCGCCAGCGTGAACTGCCAGCCCATCAGCAGGGCGAGGATGACGCCGAGTTCGACCACCAGGTTGGTGGAGGCCACCTCGAAGGCCATCGCCGCGGTGAAGTCGGCCCCCTTGCGGAAGAGCGAACGGGCCAGCGCGACGGCCGCGTAGGAGCACGAGGAGGAGGCGCAGCCCAGCGCGGAGGCGACCGCCAGGGTGCGCGGCCGGTCGTCGCCGAGCAGCCGCACCACGGTGGACCGGCGCACCAGCGCCTGCACGACGGCGGACAGCGCGAAGCCCAGGACCAGGGCCCAGGTGATCTCCCAGGTCATGGAACCGGTGATGGACAGGGCGTGGAGGATGGCGTGCATCCTCCGGTTCTTCCCCGTTCGCGGCCCGCCGGGCGCGGCGGCCGCCGGATGCCACCCCGCCGGGGCGGATCCGTCCGGCTACCGGGTGGCCGGCAGCCAGCCGTCCTGGACCGCGTGCACTCCGGCCTCGAAGCGGCTCCTGGCGTCCAGCCGGTCCATCAGGTCCGCGGCGATCCGGCGCGCGGTGCGCGGGGAGACGCCGAGCCGCTTGGCGATCGCCTCGTCCTTGGAACCGGCCGCCAGCAGCCGCAGCGCCTCGGCCTCCTGGGCCGTCAGCCCGCGGCGGTCCCGCGGCGGCGCGGATCCCAGCGGGGTCGCGGTGGCCCAGATGCTCTCGAACAGCGCGCACAGCGCGGTGACCGTGCCGGCGCCGCTGATCACCGTCGCGCCGACCCGGGCGTCCGCGGTGTCCACCGGCAGCACGGCTCTTCGGCGGTCCAGGATGACCATCCGCACCGGCAGCGACGCCGCGGTGCGCACCCGGCCGCCGCGCTCGCCCAGCCAGGCGACGTGGTCCATGGTGGGCTGGTGGTTGCGGACGCTGTCGAGGTAGATGGTCCGCATCCGGATGCCGCGGTCCAGCAGCGCGGCGTTCGGGGTGCGGCTGGCCTCCAGGTCGGCCGCCGGATGGGCGCCGCCGGGAGCGAAGGTCATGACCTCGTTCTCCGCCTCGGCGGACAGCGCGGCCAACCGCAGCCGGATCGCCTCGGGACCGACCAGCCGCTCGGTCTCCTCGTTGGAGACCCGCGGCTGCAACGAGGAGCATTCCGCGATCAGTTGGGCCGCCGCGGCCTGGGACGCGGCGATGCGCTTGCGTTGCGCGGCCAGTTCGGCGAGTTGCCGGGCCAGCAGCAGTTCCATCGCCTGCTCCGGATCGAGCGGGAAGAATCCGCTGGCCTCCTGGCGGGCCGGCTCGATCAACGCCATCGCGCTCAGCTGGTCGAGTCGGCGGGCGATCTCCTCCTCGCTCACGCCCATGCGCAACGAGAGGTCGCGTATTCCTTCTCGTGGATGGGCAAGCATCGCTCTGTAGAGCTGCTCCGCCATCAGATCCAGCCCAAGGGACTCCAACACCACAGCTCCTCGCGGCCCATTCCATTTGTGGGAGAAGTGTACCCGTACGGCGCAAAAACCGTAGCCTCCGTGGGACGCTTTCTGCAATGGCATGAAGCGTCCATGATGGCGGGTTGTGCGCTAATTTTGAGCAATCGAAGCTCGATCCATGTACCTCATCCATGTCCGCCTGGTCCATGACCCCGGCGGTGGGCTTCCCCCCGAGACCGGCACGTTGATCACCCGCTGCGCGGCCCCGTGCGAGGGGCTGGAGCACGTGGTGGTCCATCCCGCGCCGCCCTGTGGCGCGGTGGTGGGCCTGTTCGTCACCGCCGACGATCTCGACCGGGCCGAGGCGGTGGCCGAGACGGTCTGCCGGCGGGCCTGCACCACGATCCCCCAGTTGCGCGGCCTGTCCGTACTGAGCTGCGGCAGCCCGCTGCTGACGGACTATTACGAGCGCTTGCTCACCTGGGACGCCTCCGCTGGACGGGATAGGCCACGTCCTGAAACGTCCTGAGAGGACCCCTTCCCTGACCTGCGTGCTGCGACCACAGTGTGCATGCCGGTGAACGGGGTCCCGGTCCGACACCCTCCGCGGCTTTTGTTTCCTGCCGCACCGGGGTTATCTGACCCACTGGATTCTCGGTTTCCGTCGATTCTCCGCGAAAACGGAGACCGAGTAATTCACCGGCGCCGCTGGGCCATATGCATTCGACTACTCAGGGGGTATTCCCATGCAATCCTCGCGCATTGGAACGGCAGTCGCCGCCGGAATCATCGCTCTCGTCGCGCCGCTCGCCGTGCTGGACGCGACGGCCCACCACCGGCCGGCCGCCGCGGCCGTTCGCGCCGACGCCCCGGTCGCCGCGCTCTCGCCGGCCGCCTCCTCGGACCCGGCCGATCCGCAGGACGTGACCTGGGGACCGTGACCCGCGGGTCCTCATCCCGTGGCCACCGTTCTTCCGACACCCGGGCACCCGCCGCCCGTGCGGAATCCACCGCGGCTCCAGATATTCACGAGGTCATCAGATGATTTCTTATCAGCTTCTCGGACCGATCGAGGTGTATGACGACGGCCGGCCGATACGCCTCGGTGGCCGCCGTCAACGGGCGGTACTCGCCGCCCTGCTGTTGGAGGCCGGCAAGGCGGTCTCGGTGCGCAGGCTGACCGAGGTGGTCTGGACGGGCTGCCCGCCGGAGACCGCGCGTTCCCAGATACAGATCTGCGTATCCGCGCTGCGCCGGGCCAACTGCCCCATCGTCACCAAGGATTACGGATACGTGATCGACGTCGAGCCGGGGCAGGTGGACCTGTTCGTCTACCGCGGACGGGTGCAGGCGGCCCGCCAGCTGATCGCCGAGGCCCGCACCGACCAGGCGGTCCGCGAGCTGCGTTCGGCGCTGAGCCTGTGGCGCGGCGACGCGCTCGGCGAGGTGCCGGGGCTGGACGCGGAGGCGACCCGCCTGGAGGAGGACCGGCTCGCGGTGACCCGGGAGATCCTGGAGGCCGAACTCGCGCTCGGCCGGCACAGCGGCCTGATCGGCGAGTTGCGCTCGCTGGTGGCCCGCCATCCGCTCCAGGAGCGCTTCCGGGCGCTGCTGATGGTGGCGCTCGCCCGCTCCTCCCGCAAGAGCGAGGCCCTTCAGGTGTTCTACGAGGTACGGCAGTTGATGGTGCGTCAGCTCGGCATCGAGCCGGGCGCCGAACTCCAGAGGGTCTTCCACCGCGTGCTGGCCGACGAGGCCGACGGCCAGCCGCGCCACCCGGTGGCCCGGCAGCCGGCCGCCGGCACCCCGGGCGGCTCCGGACGGCCGAGCACCGCCTCGTTCGTCCGGCCGTTCTCCGCCCTGCAGCCGTCCGCCGACCTCGGCCTCGGCCACCGCGTCCCGGTCCTGTGACCTCCCGGACCGTCCGTCCCCCTTCGCAGACCACACGAGGTGCCCAGCAGCGATGAACCGCCTGACCGAGGACTTCCTCCGCCTTCCGCTCACCGCCAGGCGTGCCGCGGTCCGCCGCCCCGCCCGGCCCGCGCGCGCCGGCGTCCCGGCCGCGCCGCCGCGCCTGAACCGGCCGGTCTTCCTCGACCGCGTCCAGCGCGAGCGGATCCACCGGGACCTCACCGGCCTGTACGACCTGCTCCTCGCGCTGCCCGAGCGGCTGGCCGACGGGGACGCCGTGCGCTACTGCCGGATGCTCGGCCTGACCGAAGCCCAGGCCGAGGCGGCCCGGCGCACCTCGCGGCCGGGCGTGCCCCGGCTGGCCAGGCCCGATCTGTACGAGACCGCGGACGGCGGCTTCCAGGTCCTGGAGATGAACGTGACCGCCGCGCTGGGCGGCACCGGGATCTCCTGGCACTCCCGGATGCACCTGGCCGATCCGGCGGTGCGCGCCTTCGTCGAGGCCGAGCGGCTCAGCTGCCTGGACACCGCGGCGCTGATCTCCCGGGTGGTGCTGGACGACTGGCGGCGCCGGGGCGGCACCGGGCAGCCGGTGCTCGCGGTCGCGGAGTCCCCGGCCGGGCTCCGGGCCGACCGGGCCAGCTCCGAGTACGTGGCGATGCGCTTCCAGGAGGGCGGCTTCGACGCCTTCGCCTGCGACGCCTCGCTCATGCGGCGCCGGGACGGCGGGCTGTGGGCGGAGGGCCGGCGGGTGGACATCGTCTACCGGATGTTCCTGGTCGAGGAGTTGCGGACCGCGGACGAGGTGGCGCCGTTCGAGGAACTGCTGCTGGCGCAGGAGCGCGAGGAGGTGATGATGCTCATGCCGCTGGACTCCGAGGCGTACGGCGGCAAGGCGGGCCTCGGCCTGCTCAGCGACGAGCGCCACCACCACGTGTTGTCCGACGCCGAACGGGCCCTGGTGGAGCGGGTGTTGCCGTGGACGCGCGGTCTCGACCGGCCGAAGCTGCTGGTCGACGGCGCGCAGGAGGACACCCTCGACCACGTGCTGGCGCACCGCGAGGACCTGGTGCTCAAGCCGAGTTGGCTGCACGGCGGCGCGGGCGTGCTGCCCGGCTGGACCGCCTCGCCGGCGCAGTGGCGCGAGCGGGTGACCGCCGCGCTCGGCGGCCCCTACGTCGTGCAGCGCCGGGTGGTGCCGGCCACCGAGCCGTTCCGCGACGAGGACGGCGCGACGGCGCCGTGGGTGGTCAACTGGGGGATCTTCCTGGTCGGCGACGAGTTCGGCGGCATCGAGGCCCGCGCCGAACGGGCCGACGGCGGCCCGGGGGTGATCAACCAGGGCCAGGGCGCCCTGGTGGGCTGCGGCTTCTCCGGCTGAACGCGCCGGCCCGCGCCGGGTCCCGGGACCGCCGGGGCCCGGCGCGGGCGTCAGGCCAGGTCGGCCGCGATCTCGTGCGTCACCGCCTCCCGCATGGCGTGCAGGAAGAAGTGGTCGCCCGGCAGCAGCCGCGAGGTGAACTCCCGCTCGGCGTACCCGCGCCAGGCCAGCACCGCCGCCGGCTCCACCGCGTGGTCCGCCAGGCCGCCGAACGCGCTGATCCGCGGCAGCAGGTGCGCGGTGTCGGACCGCTGGTAGGTGGCGACCAGTCGCAGGTCGGCGCGCATCAGCGGCAGGTAGAACTCGGCGAACGCCGGATCGTCCAGCAGCCCCGCCGACGTGCCGCCCAACCGCCGCACGCTCGCGGTGAACTCCGCCTCGTCCAGCTCGTGCAGGTCGGCGCGGAGCCGTCGCAGGTGCGGGGCGCACGCCGCCGAGACGAACAGCACCCGGGGTGCCGGCCGGCCGCGTTCCGCCAGCGCCGCGGCGAGCTCGTAGCCGATGGTGGCCCCCATGCTGTGCCCGAACAGCGCGTACGGCGTGCCGGTGTACGGCGCGATCACCTCGGCGAGGTCCGCCACCAGGGCGCTCAACCGCACCGCGGGCGCCTCCCGGTGCCGGCTCTCCCGGCCCGGAAGCTGCACCGGCACCGCCTGCGCGCCGGGCCCGAGGCGGCCGGCCCAGCCGCGGAAGACGCTCGCGCCGCCGCCCGCGTACGGCAGGCAGAACACCGGGACGCCGCGCCCTTCCACCGGCCGCCCGCAGGGGAACCAGGCCGCGTCGTCCACCGGGCCGCCCGCCGCCTTCGCCCCGCGCGCCGCCTCGACGGCCGCCGTCATCCCCGCCCGCTTCCGGCCGGCCGCACCCCGCGGGCGGCGCGGCGCCGGTCGGCGGCGGCCGGCCGGGCCCACGCCGTCCTGGCCCGCACCGGATCACCGGACGCGGCCGTCGGCGCGCGGTCCAGGTGCAGCGCCAGCGCACGCACCGTCGAGTACTGGAAGAGCGCCAACACCGGCAGGTCACCGTCCAGTTGGGACGTCAGCCTGCCGTGCACCTGGAGCAGCGTCAGCGAGGAGCCGCCCAGGTCGAAGAAGTTGGCGTCGTCGCTGAACCCGCTGATGCCGAGCACCTGTTCCCACACCCGGCGGATCTGCCCGGCCCGGCCGGCGGCGGGCGGCGCGACCGATCCGGCGGCGCTCCGCGGCGCGCGGCGGGCCCGTTCCGCGTCGGCCACCGCCAGCTCCCGCACCGCGGCCGCGTCCGCCTTGCCGTTCACGGTGACCGGCAGCGCGTCGAGCACGAGCACCGTCTCCGGCACCAGCGGCGCCGGCAGCAGACCGCGTACGTGGGCCCGCACCGACTCCGCGGTCGCCGGCGCCCGGGAACCGGACGGCTGGGCCGGCACCACGCAGGCGACCAGCCGCACCGCGCCGTCCACCGTCGCGGCGGTGGCCAGCGCCGCCGTCACGCCCGGCGCCTCGCGCAGCACCGCCTCGAGTTGGCGCGGGTCCACCCGGTTGCCGCGGACCTTCACCTGCGCGTCGATCCGGCCCTCGACCAGCACGCCGCCGTCGGCACGCCGCCGCCCGAAGTCCCCGGTGCGCACCAGCACCGTGCCCTCGCCGCCCCACGGATCGGGCAGGTAGCGGGCCGCGGTGGTCCGCGGATCGTCCAGGTAGCCGAGGGTCGGCAGCGCGGTGCGCACCCAGATCTCGGCCCGTTCGCCCTCGCCCGCCCAGCCGCCGTCGGCCCGGCGCATCACCAGCTCGCCCGCCGCGCCGATCCCGCCGACCGGCACGGTCGCCGTACCCGGCAATGGAGTTGACGGTACGTCACACGCGGTGGCCGCCTGCGGTGTCTCGGTCACCCCGTAGAAGTTGACCAGCCGCGCGGCCGGAGCGAGCCGCCGGGTGGCCGCCGCCGTCTGCCACGGCAGGCCCTCGCCCGCGAAGCACACCAGCCGCACGTCCGGCAGCCCGGCGGCCGTCCCGGCGGCCCCGGCGTCGGCGAGCAACCGCGCGGTGACCGGGGTCAGGTGCAGCACGGTGATCCGCCGCTCGCGCAGGAAGTCCAGCAGCGCCCGCGGGTCGGCGCGCACCGCCGGATCGGGCACGTGCAGCTGCGCGCCGAGCCACAGCGGCGCGAACACGTCCCGCCACAGCGGATCGTGCCCGAAGCCGGACAGCAGGCAGAAGCGGTCGTCCGCACCGAGGCGGTAGGTCTCGCGGTACCACTCCAGGAACGCCGTGACCGGCGCTTCGGTCCCGACGACCGGCCGGGGGCGCGAGGTGGTCCCCGAGGTGAAGGAGACGTAGGCCGGTGCCGCGCCGGGCAGCCGCAGCCGGGCGGCCTCGGCGGTCCACGCGGTGGACTCCACCATCACCCCGCCCGCCGCCGCGGGCACCGGGCGCACCAGTGCCACCGGGCGGGTCTGCTCCTGCTGGGCCTGCCGCCAGGCCCGCGGGTGCTTCGGATCGAGCACCACGACCGCCGCCCCGGTACGCCGCACCGCCAGCAGCGCGCCGGCGAACGAGGTGTCCGCCATGCCCTCGACGGCCACCACCGTGCGCTCGCCCGCGCCGTGCGCGGCCAGCGCGGCGGCCAGCGCCTCGCCGCGGTCCGCCAGGTCGCGGTAGCTCGCCGTGCCGTCCGGGCCGTGCACCGCCACGCGGTCCGGGTGGGCGGCGGCGTGCCGCTCCAGCCGGCCGGCCAGCGTCTCGGCGCCCGCGACCGCCGGGCGGCGCGCGGCGGTCGGCGGCAGGGCGGCCGGGTCCGCCAGCGGCGCCTGCGGCCGGGTGGCGATCTCCTCCAGGACCGCCAGCAGGTGGCGGTGGATCGCCGCCGCGTCGCCGTCCGCCAGCCGCGCCGGGTCGTGCACCAACTCCACGGTGATGTCCGCGCCGTGGTCGTACACGTACAGGCCGAGGTCGAACAGCACTCCCGGCAGCGGAGTTTGATGCGTCGTCACTTCGACGCCGGGCAGCGCGAGGCTGGAGGCGGCGTAGTTGAGGACGTTGAACCAGACCTGGAAGAGCGGATTGCCGCCCGGAGTGCGGTCCGCGCCCACCGCGCCGACGATCTCGTCGAAGGTGGCGGCCTGGTGCGTCGTCGCCGCGGCCAGCTCGCGCCGCGCCGCGCGCAGCACGTCCCGGTAGGTGGCGCAGCCCGCCAACTCGGCGCGCAGCACGACGGTCTGGTTGAAGAAGCCGATGGTCCCGCCGACCGCCGGGTGGTCGCGGCCGGCCAGCGGCGTGCCGATCAGCACGTCGGGCCGGCCGCCGAAGCGGGACAGCGTGATCGCGTACGCGGCCAGGGCCAGCGCGGCCGGGGTGGCCTGCTCGCGGCGGCCGGTCTCCCGCAGCCGGGCGGCGAGCGCGGCCGGCAGCGTCACGGTGTGCCGCCCGGCCGGCGCCGCGCCCGGCACCGGCTCCCGCTCGGTGCGCCAGGGCAGGTCGATCGTGGTGGGCGCGTCGGCGAGCCGTTCGCGCCAGTACTCCAGCGCGGCCCGGTGCTCGGGTCCGCCGTGCCGGGACAGCGCCCAGGCGGCGACGTCTCCGTAGCCCGGCGCCGCCTCGGCCGCCGGGACGTCCTCGCCGGTCCGGCGGCGGTAGCACTCGCCGAGGTCGCGCAGGAAGACCTCCAACGACCAGCCGTCGGCGACCAGATGGTGGAAGGAGAGCATCAGCCAGTGCTCGTCGGCGCTCTGGCTCGCCAGCCCGGCGAGGAAGACCGGCCCCTCGGTCACCGAGTGCACCCGGCCGGCCAGTCCGGCCGCCCACTCCCGCACGGCCCGCTCGCCCGGCGGCAGCCGCACGGTCTCCAACGCGACCCGGCAGACCGGTTCGATGTGGCTGTACGGGGTGCCGTCCGGGTCGGTGCGCACCGTGCTGCGCAGCGCCTCGTGCCGGTCGGCGACGTCCCGCACGGCGGCGTCCAGCGCCTCGGCGTCCAGCGGCCCGGCCAGCCGGCGCAGCCCGAGCACGTTGTAGCCGGCGCCGGTCGGGGCGATCCGCTCCAGCACCCACAGCCGGCGCTGTCCCGGGTGCAGCGGCGCGCGCGACGGGTCGGGACGCGTCCCCGACGGGATCACGCTGCCCTCCGGCCGGGCCACCGCGCCGGCGCGCACCGCGTCGAGCACCGCCGCGGTGAGCGCGCGCAGCGTGGGGCCGGCGGCGAAGGCGTCGAAGCGCACGTCGGCGCCGGTCTCGGCCCGCACGGTCGCCAACAGGCGTGCCACCGCGAGGGAGTTGACGCCCAGCGCGAAGGCGTCGGCGTCCGGGTCGGCGGCGGCGTCGATGGTCCGCGCCCAGATCCGGGCGACCGCCGCGGCGGGCGGCTCGCCGGCGGGCGCGGCAGCCGCGGCGCCGGACCCGGCCTCGGCGGCCGGGGTGGCCGGCTCCGGCAGGGCGGCCCGGTCCAGCTTGCCGTTCGGGGTGAGCGGCAGCGCGGGCAGCTCGATCCAGTGCGCCGGCACCATGTAGTCCGGCAGCACCGGGGCCAGCGCGGCGCGCGCCTCGGCGGCGGTGGGCAGCGCGGTGCCGGGCCGGGCGACCAGGTAGGCGGTGAGCGACTCGCCGCCGTGCGGCAGCACGGCGGCCTGCGCGACCGGCAGCCGGTCCAGCACCGCGGCGGTCACCTCGCCCAACTCCACCCGGAAACCGCGGATCTTGACCTGGTGGTCGATCCGCCCGAGGTAGTCGATCGAGCCGTCCGCGCCGATCGCCGCCAGGTCGCCGGTGCGGTACAGCCGGCCGCCCGGAGCGCCGTTCGGGTCGGGCACGAACCGCTCGGCGGTCAGCGCCGGGCGGCCCAGGTAGCCGTCCGCCAACCCGGCGCCGCCCAGGTGGAGTTCACCGGGCGTGCCGTCCGGAACCGGGTCGCCGTGCTCGTCGAGCACCACCGCGCCGACCCCGCCGATCGGGTGGCCGATGGAGACCGGCCCGTACGGCTCCCGGTCCGGGCAGGTCCAACTCGTCGCGTAGACCGCGGCTTCCGAGGGCCCGTAGAGGTTGAGGAAGCGGGCGTCGAGCAGGCGGCGGGCGCCGCGCAGCACCGGTTCCGGCAGCGCTTCGCCGGCCACCATCAGGTAGCGCATCGGCGGCAGCGCGGCGGCGTCCGGGTGGAGCAGGAAGACCTCCAGCATGGACGGCACGAAGTGCAGCACGGTGACGCCGTGCTGGCGCACCGCCTCCGCGATCCGGGCCGGGTCGCGGTGCGCGCCGCTCTCCAGCACGACCAGCCCCGCGCCGCTCGCCAGCGGCCAGAACACCTCGCCGACGCACACGTCGAAGCTGTACGAGGTCTTCTGCAGCACCCGGTCGCCGGTGTCCAGCGGCGTGTGCTCGCGCAGCCAGCGGATCCGCTCCACGATGGCCCGGTGACCGACCGTCAGACCCTTGGGCCGGCCGGTCGAACCGGAGGTGAAGATCGCGTACGCCGCGTCGGACGGCCGCACCTCGGGCAGCCGGGCCGCCCGCCGCTCCGACCGGTCGAGCACCGCCGGGTCCAGCACCCGGGTGCCGGCCGGCAGCACCCCGCCGCCGTCCAGCACCGCGCGGGCCGCGTCGTCGGCGAGTACCGTGCGCACCCGGGCGTCGGCCAGCATGCCGCGCAGCCGGTCCGCCGGGTGGTCCGGCTCCACGGCCACGTAGACCCCGCCCGCGGCGAGCACCGCCACCAGGCAGACCAGCAGGTCCACGCCGCGCGGCAGGCACACGGCCACGATGTCGCCCGGCCGCACCCCGGCCGCCACCAGCGCCCTGGCCCGCCCGGTCGCCAGCTCGTCGAGCTGACGGTACGTCAATGTTCGTCCGGCGCCGGGCACCGCGGGCGTCAGCGCCACCGCGTCCGGCGTCAGCGCCGCCTGCGCGGCCACCATCGCGTGCAGGGTCTCGGCCGTCGCGACCGGGTCCGCCGCCGGAGCCGCCGGCCGCTCGTTCGTCGTGCTGGTCACGTCACCGGACTCCCTGTCTCGTCGGCCGGCCGGCCGGAACCGCTCGTGGTGCCCGCCGGGACGCGCCGGTCCACCGCGACCACCCGCAACTCGCTGACGTAGCGCTGCCCCTCGTCGTCGCGCAGCCAGCACTCGTCGGTGTCCGGCAGCATCTCGGAGAGCGTGATGCGCGCCGACTCGCCGTACTGCTCGGCGGTGCGCCGCACGGTGCGGGCCAGCAGCAGCACCAGCATCGGGCTGCGGGTGTCGATGAAGGTCGGCTTCTCCTCGGTCGGCGCCACCAGGAAGAACCGCCGGCTCACCCCGTGCCCGGTCAGCCAGCGCACCGTCTCCAGGTACTCGGTCGCCTCGTCGCTCTTGGCCGGCACGAGCAGTTCGCCCGCCGTCGGCCGCCACGACTCGCGGGAGAGCACCAGGCGGTCCACCGTCACCCGGGGGGAGTGGTCGCGCACCGGCAGGATGCCGAACCGGGTCACGGTGACCATCGAGATCAGCTCGCCCAGCACCTCGATGAGCCCGGCCCGGAAGCCGCCGTCCCGGGAGGTCACCACCAACTCGCCGTCCTCGCGGCGCACTTCGAGGCCGGCCGCCGGCAGCACCTCGCCCGGCGCCCCACCGCTGTCCTGCCCGGGCGACCAGTAGGTGTACTCCGGCAGCAGCATCGTCAGCGGCGGATAGGTGCGCGGACTGATGGCCCGCCAGGTCTTCGGCAGCATCGGCACCACGCGCGGCAGCACGTCGTCCGCCCGCACCCGGTCCCACATCGACGCCGGGTCCGCGTGCTGCTCGACGAAGAGCCGGCCCTCCAACGTGTTGAGCGCGGTGTGCAGTTCACCGAGGACCACCAGCGTGCGGCCCGGCTCCACCGACGCGTCGTCCGCGGCGGCGATCAGCAGGTCGGGGCTGTGGTAGCGGGCCGCCGTCCAGCCGGGACCCTCGCACCCGAACTCCCGCTCCACCCGCTCGGCCAACAGCGCCGACTCCAGGTTCCACCGGCCGTTCCCGCTCGGATGCCCCAGCACCCGGTCCCACCGGGCGCGCAGCTCCGCCGCCAGGTCGTCGGTCGGCTTGCCGCCGTCGCCCACCAGCCGCGGGCCCAGCAGGAACGTCAGCGTGCTCAACGGCACGCTCGCCGCGCCCGAGTCGCGCACCGCGTCGTCGAACAACGATGTCCAGCTCGGCCCGGTAGCTGTCGGCCACCGCCGAGGTGAACCACCGCGCCGACCGCAGCACCAGGTCCAGCGCCGGGCCGATGTCCTCCAGCAGACCGGCGCCCAGCCGGGCCGTGGCCGCCCGCCGGGAGTCCTCGAACACCAGGGTCCGCCCGGCGCCGGTCTCACCCGCCCGGCGCTGCGCCACCTGCCCGGTCCGCTCGGTGAAGTCCGCGGCCAGCGCGGTCAGCGCCGCCTGCACCCGCTGGTGGTCGCCGGCCGCCGCGGCCACCTCCTGCCGCAGCGCCTCCACCGCCGCCAACTCGCCGAGCGCGGCCTGACGGGCCGCCTCGTCCGGCACCCGCTCCAGCAGCGCGCGCAGCCCGGCCGCCGGATCCCGGCCCAGCGGCACGTCCAGGTCCCAGGTGATCACCTGCTGGCGCACCAGCCGTTCCAGGACCGCGTACACGTCCTGCTCGCCGGCCAGCCCCGGGGCACCGAGCCAGGTCAGCTCGTCCGCGATGTCGCACGCCGAGGTCTGCCCGTCGCAGGCCCGCACCACCGCGGCCTGCTCCGGGGTGAGCACCAGCGGCCGCCGGTAGGGGCGCCGCACGGTCCCGTCCTCGACGTGCACGCTCGGGTTGCGGCGCGGCGCGACGTGCCGCCGCAGGTCGTAGCGCTCCAGCAGCGCCTGGCCGAGCAGGTCGATGCCCCAGCTCTCCCAGTACACCGTGCGGTCGGCGAGCAGCCCCCGCCCCGGGTCGGTCCGCAGCGCCGGACCCGACTCGGCCCACTCGGCCCAGCCGACCGGGCCGAAGAAGCCGATCGTGTCGTTCTTGGTGCAGTAGCGCTGCAGGTAGCCGACGATGGTCTTCTCCCGCTGCCGCCAACGGCTGTTGCGGCCACCGGGATCGGCGGCCCGGCAGAAGGAGTCGAGCGCGTTCCGGGCGAAGTTGGGGTTCTGCCAGGCGATCGCCTCCCGCACGATCGGCCGCCGGGCGAACTCCTGCACGGTCATCGCCTGGCGGACCATGGCCTCCTCGAACCGGGTCCGGTAGAGCGTCGCGCGGTCCCGCTGCGCCTTGCGGGCGGCGGCGCGTTCCGCCTTGTCCGGCCGGCCGCCGGGCAGCCGCAGACCTGCCGCCGCCGCCTCGGCCGCCGTCTCCGCGACGAGGGCCGCGGTCTGCTCCCACAGCACCCGGTCGGCCAGCACGTCGATCCAGTCCACCGGCATGCCGGCGCCGCGCAGCGAGCTGGTCCGCCAGATCGCGAACTCCTCTCCCGCGACCGGCAGTTGGTGGTCCGCCACCGGCTTCCTGACGGCGGCCGCGGGCTCCACGCGCTCCACGGTGGTGGCACTCATCGCTGCGCCTCCTTCAACTGGTCGACCAGCACGGCCAGTTCGGTCACGGTCGGGTGGTCGAACAGCGCCGAGATCGGCAACTGGGTGCCCATCTGCGTGCGCACCCGGGAGATCAGCTGGACGGCCACCAGGCTGTCCCCGCCGGCGTCGAAGAAGTCGTCCTCCGCGCTCACCCCGTCGCCGAGCACCTCGCGCCACAGCACCAGCAGGTCGTCGCTGGTCCGGGTCAGCAGCGCCACGCCGGAGGGGATCGTCGCGGTCAACGGAGCCGCAGCCGGAACCGGTGCGAGCACCGGTGCCGGCGCGGCGGCCGGGACCGGGACGGGTGCGGGTGCCGGTGCGGGGGTCGGGGTGGTGGGTGTGGCGTTGGTGTTGATCTGGTCGATGAGGGTGGCGAGTTCGGTGACGGTGGGGTGGTCGAAGAGGGCGGAGATGGGGAGTTGGGTGTCGAGGTGGTTGCGGATGCGGGAGATGAGTTGGACGGCGATGAGGCTGTCGCCTCCGGCGTCGAAGAAGTCGTCGTCGGTGGTGACGTCGTCGCCGAGCACCTCGCGCCACAGCGCGAGGAGTTCGTCGGCGGTGCGGGAGGCGGTCGCGGCCGGCGCGAGCACCGGTGCCGGCGCGGCGGCCGGGGCCGGCTGCGGTGCGACGGCCTCGGGGGCCGGCTTCGGGGCGGCGATGCCCGCGACGGCCGCCGCGGTGACGCCCGCCGCACGGGCCAGCTTGCGGGAGAGCCCCTCGGTCGTGACGACCACCTGCGGGCCGAGGTCGGTGCCGAGCAGCGCGCGCAGCAGGCGGGCGCCCTCGGCGGTGGTCAGGGCGTTGTCGACCACCGGGCGCGGCCGGTCCGCGCGGGCCGGGGCCGGAGCCGGGGCCGCAGCGCCGCCGTTCGCCGAGGCCGCCGCGGCGGTGCTGGAGCGCACCAGGGCCGCGTCGACGATCCGCATGCCGAAGCCGGTGATCTCCACCAGCACCCGGCCGTCGGGGGCGAGCAGCGTGATGTCGCGGACCAGCATCCGGCGGCCGTCCTTGCCGGTGGGCCGCACGTGCGCGTGGAAGCGGGACGGCAGCGGCCCGTGCACCACGACGCTGCGGTAGTTGAAGGGCAGCGCGCGGATGTCGCCGGTGCGGACCGCGAACGCCGTGCCGCCGTCCAGCAGCGCGGGGTGCAGCCCGAACTCCTCCAGGTCGGCGGCGTAGCGGCCGGGCAGTTCGATGTCCACCAGCGTCTCGCCGCCGCCCTCGTGCACCGCGGTGACGTTGCGCCAGCGCGGGCCGCCGAAGACCAGGCCCTCGCTGGCGTCGTACGCGGGCGTCTCCACCTGCTCGGCGCAGCGGGCGCGCAGCGCGGCCACGTCGACGGCCGGAGCGGCCGGGACGGCGGCGACCCGGGTGGTGCCGGAGGCGTGCACCGTCTCGCCGTCCTCGCCGGTGGTGGTCACCTCGAAGCGCCAGCCGTCGCCCTCGGGCGCCAGGCGGACCAGGATCTCCCGGGTGCCGGCCACCACGATGGGCGTGGTGAACATCAGGTCGCCGACCTCGACCGTGCCGGTCGTGCCGGGGCGGGCCGCGAGCGCGGCGGCCCGGGCGATCTCCAGGTACGCGGTGCCGGGCAGGACCGCGGCGCCGCCGATGCGGTGCTCGTCCAACGGCCACATGTCCTGGTCGAGTTCGGTGCGGAACTCCACGACGCCGCCGGCGCTCTCGGTGCGCCGGTGCAGCAGCGGGTGGATCCGCGCGGCGGCCGTCGCCCGGCGGCCGCGCGCACCGCTCTGCAGCGAGCGGAAGCCGGCCGACGCCGAGGTGGAGTTGTCGACCGCCATGCCGACCTCGGCCCAGGAGGGCCAGTTGACGGCGAGGGTGCGGCCGCGCCGGGAGCGCTGGTGGGCGAAGGCATCCAGGAAGGCGTTGGCGGCGGCGTAGTCCGACAGGCCGAACTCGCCGGTCACCGAGGCGACCGAGGAGAACAGCACGAAGAAGTCGACGTCGCCGCAGAGTTCGTCGAGCAGCAGCGTGCCGGTGACCTTCGGCGCCAGCACGGCCCGCGCGGTGGCGGGGTCCTTCAGCGCGAGGATGCCGCCGCCGGCGACCCCCGCGGAGTGCACCACGCCGGCCACCTCGCCGAGTTCGTCGCGCACCCGGCGCAGCGCCGCGGTCATCGAGTCGCGGTCCGCCACGTCGGCGGCGAGCGCCAGCACGGTGCTGCCGCCCTTCTCCAGGTCCCGCACCGCGCGCACGGCGTCCACCAGAGCGGGCGCGCTCGCCGGGTCGGTGAGCACGTCGGCCCACCGCTCCCGCGGCGGCAGTCCGCGGCGGCCCAGCAGCGCCAGCCGCACCGGCGCCACCGAGGCCAACTCCCGTGCTGCCACCAGCCCGAGCGCGCCGAGGCCGCCGGTGACGACGTAGGTGCCGCCGGCCCGCACCAGGTCGGCGAACGGCCGGGCGTCCGGCTCCTGGACGGCGACCGGGGCGGGCAGCCAGCGCCGCGCACCGCGCAGCGCGACCTGGGCCGGCCCGTCCGGGTCGGCCAACTCGGCCAGTACGGCGGCCTGTCGCGTGCTCGCTCCGGCGTCCACCACCCGGGTGGTCAGCGTCTCGGACTCCTTGCCGGCCGCCGAGAGCAGTCCGGTGACGGTGGCGCGCACCGGCACCAGGGCGTCGTCGCCGGAGACGTCCCACACGCCGCGGGCCAGCGCGGTCAGCCGCACGTCGCGGCCCAGGCAGGTGTCGCCGATCGCCCGGACCAGGTGGACCAGGGTGGTGAAGTCGGCGCGCTGCCAGCGGTCCGCGAGGTCGCAGGCCGGCTCGTCCGCCGGGTCGGCCAGCCAGCAGGCGACGACCTCCAGCGCCTCGCCGCCCTCGCCGGCCGCGGCGGCGATCAGCGTGCGCAGCGCGGCCGGGTCGGCCGCTTCGCCGTCGCCCGGCGTGAGCGCCGCGGCGGTCACCGAGGCACCCCGGGCGCGCAGCGCGTCGGCGAGCCGATCGGCCTCGGCGGCGCCGTCGGACAGCAGCAGCCAGCGCCGACCGGCCGGCCGGTCGGCCGTGCCGCCGGCGGCCGGGGCGGCCAGCCGCCAGCCGGGCACGGTGAGCCGGTCGTCCTCGGCGGGCGCGGCGGCCGGCGCGACCACCGCGGGTGCGGGCGCGGCGGGCACCGGCAGCGGCGCCGGGTCCGGGTCGATCCAGTAGCGCTTGCGCTCGAACGGGTACTCCGGCAGCGCCACCTTGCGGCCCGCGCCGCCCAGCACGGCCTGGTCGAGCGCGTACCGGTCGACGGGCACGCCCATCTCCCACATCGTGCCGACCGCGTCCAGCAGCACGCGGACGCTGTCGCGCTCCTGGCCGCGGCGCGGCGCGAGCGGCAGCACCGTGCGCCGGGCGCCGCGCACCTCGGGCAGCCGCCGCAACTGCGCGGTCAGGCTCTGGCCCGGGCCCACCTCGACGAGCAGCAGCGACTCGTCGGCCAGCAGCGTCGCGACGCCGTCGGCGAAGCGGACCGTGCCGCGCAACTGGCGTGCCCAGTAATCGGGATCGGCCGCCTCCTGCCCGGTCATCCAGGTGCCGGTGAGGTTGGCGGCCAGCGGGATCCGCGGCTCGCCCAGCCCGATGCCGGCCACCGCCTCGGCCAGCTCGCGGCCGGCCGGCTCCACCAGCCGGGAGTGGAAGGCGTGCGAGGTGCGCAGCCGGGTGGAGCGGTGGCCGAGCCCGGCCAGCGCGGTCTCCACCCGCTCGACGGCCTCCACCGTGCCGGACAGCACGCACGCCTTCGGCCCGTTGACGACGGCCAGTTCGGTCTCGGCCAGCCACGGTCCCAGCTCGTCCGGGCCGAGCGGCACCGCGATCATCGCGCCCGGCTCGGTGGCCTGCACCAGCCGGCCGCGCTCGGCTATCAGGCGCAGCGCGTCGTCCACCTCGAAGATCCCGGCCACCGTCGCGGCCACCAGCTCGCCCACGCTGTGGCCCAGCACGGCGGACGGCGCCAGTCCGAAGGAGGCCAGCAGCTCGGCCATCGCCCACTCGACGGCGAACAGCGCGGGCTGCGCGACCGCGGTCTGGCGCAGCGTCAACTCGGCCTGCTCGTCGTCCGGTTGCGCGTCGATCAGCAACGTGTGCAGATCGGCGTCGAGTTCGCCGCGCAGCACGCCCAGGCAGTGGTCGAGCGCGGCGGCGAAGACCGGCTGGGTGGTGTACAACTCCCGTGCCATGCCCGGGTACTGGGCGCCCTGGCCGGGGAAGACGAAGGCCACCGGCCGCTCGGAGCGCACCGGCTCGCCCTCCTGCGGCCCGTCGGCGATCGCGGTGAGCCTGGCGATCGCGTCGTCCACGTCGGTGGCGGTCAGCGCGGTGCGGTGCGGCAGCGAGCGGCGTCCGGCCAGCAGGGTGTGCGCCACGTCGCAGAGCCGCTCGTCCTCGTCGGTGAGGTGCGCGGCCAGCCGTTCGGCCCCGGCGGCCAGCGCGGCCGGGGTGCGGCCGGACAGGGTGAGCAGCACCGGACCGTCCACCGCGGCCGCGGGCTGCGGCTCGGGGGCCTGCTCCAGCACGATGTGCGCGTTGGTGCCGCCGATGCCGAACGAGCTGACACCGGCCCGGCGCGGCTGCCCGTCGCCGCGCCACAGCTCGGTCTCGCCGGTCACCCGGAACGGCGTGTCGGCGAAGTCGATCCGCGGGTTGGGGCTGCGGTAGTGCACGGTGCCGGGGATGACACCCGTCCGGACCGCGAGGACCGCCTTGATCAGGCCGGCGATGCCGGCCGCCGGGCCGAGGTGCCCGATGTTGGACTTGACCGAGCCGAGCACGCAGTACTGGCTGGCGTCGGTGAAGCGCCGGAAGGCCCGGGTCAGCGCCTCGACCTCGATCGGGTCGCCCAACTGGGTGGCGGTGCCGTGCCCCTCGACGTAGCCGATGGTGGCCGGGTCCAGGTCGGCCATCGCCAACGCCTCCGCGACGGTGGCGAGTTGGCCCTCCACGCTGGGCGCGGTGAAGCCCGCCTTGCGCGATCCGTCGTTGCCGATCGCCGAGCCGCGCAGCACCGCGAGGACCGTGTCGCCGTCCGCCTGGGCGTCCACCAGCCGCTTGAGCACGACCGCGCCGACCCCGCTGCCGAACGTGGTGCCGCCCGCCTCGGCGTCGTAGGACCGGCACAGCCCGTCGGGGGAGTAGATGCCGCCGGGCACGTGGCGGTAGCCGAGCCCGTAGGGCATCTCGACCTCGACGCCGCCGGCCACCGCCACGTCGCACTCGCCGCCCGCGATGGCCTGGCAGGCCAGGTGCACGGCGACCAGCGAGGTGGAGCAGGCGGTGGCGACGGTCATCGCCGGCCCGTCGAGGCCGAGCTTGTAGGACGCGAGCGTGGTGATGTAGTCGGTGTGGTTGGTGGTCTGGATGCCCACCTCGCCGTAGGTGCGCACCGCGGCGGCGTTGCGCCGCACGTTCAGGTCCGCGTAGCGGTTGGTGGCGCCGCCGCCGTAGACGCCGATGCGCTGGCGGTCCGAGGACGGGTCGCAGCCGGCGTTCTCCAGCGCGGAGTGCACCGTCTCCAGGAACAGCCGCTGCTGCGGGTCGCGGGCCTGCGCCTCCCGCTCGCTCATCCCGAACAGCGGCGCGTCGAAGTACTCCATCAACGGCACCAGCGGCGCCGCCTTGACGTAGGCCGGGTCGGCCAGGTCCTCGGCGGACACCCCGAGGGCGAGCAACTGCTCGTCGGTGAACCGGGTCACGCAGTCCCTGACCGCCACCAGGTTCGACCAGAATTCGGCGACGTTCTCGGCGCCGGGGAATCTCCCGGCGAGCCCGATGACGGCGATGCCGTCCAGCGCAGGCTCCTGCATGGTGTGCTCCTTGGCTGATGCTGGGGTGGCGGGGGAGGTGTTCACCGGTCACCGCCTTGCGCGGCGGCCTTGCGGCGGGCGGGTTGCGGCACGGACCGCACGGCCCGGCTGAGGGTTGCGGCGAGCGCGAGCAGCACCATCGCGGCGGCCACCACGAGGATCGTCGTGCGGCCCGAGAAGTGGTCGAGCAGCAGGCCGCCGGCGAGCGAGCCGAGCGGCAGCGCGCCGAAGGCCACCAGCGTCACGGCCGAGGAGACCCGGCCCTGCAGCTCGTCCGGGGTGATGCCCAGCCGGTAGACCTCGACCGCGACGTTCCACAGCGGGCCCACGAAGGCGAGTCCGGCGATGGCGGCGCCGATCAGGAACGGCTGCCGGCTGACGGCGACGAGCGGCACGAGCACCGCCCAGATCCAGTTGGCCGCGATCACCACGGTCGCCAGCGACGCGTTGCGCCGCACCCAGGTGGCGGCCAGCGAGCCCAGCGCGCCGCCGACCCCGGCCGCCGCGAGCACGTAGCCGATCGCGGTGCCGGAGGCGTGCGCGGCGTGCAGCAGCACGATGACGGCGAGGAACAGCACCTGGAAGAGCAGGTTGCTGCCCGCCACCAGGAACGTCGCCACCCGCACGAACGGCTGCCGCAGTACCCAGCCGACGCCCTCGCGGATCTCCTGGGTGGCCCGGGGCCGGGCGCCGGAGCCGGTCGAGGCCGGGGCCTGGCGCTGGAACGGCGCCCGGATCAGGGCGATCGCGGCGAAGGACACCACGTAGCTCAACGCGTCGACCAGGAACGGCAGTCCGCGCCCGATGCCGATCAGCACACCGCCCAGCGGCTTGCCGAACACCATCGCCGCGCGGTCCCTGGCCTCGCTGCGCGCGAACGCCACGTCGAGGTCGTCGGGGCGCACCACGTTGCGCACCGCCGCCTGGCCCGCGATGCCGGCCAGCACGGTGGCCGCGCCCTCGACCAGGCAGACGGCCAGGATGTGCCAGAGCCAGAAGTGCCCGAGCAGCAGGGCGACCGCGATGCTGCCGAGCCCGACGCCGCGGATCGCGTCGCAGGCGAGCATCAGGTGCTTGCGGTTCATCCGGTCCACCAGCACGCCGGCGTGCAGCGGCAGCATCAGGTTGGGCGCGGTGGCGGCGAAGCCGACCAGTCCGGCCTGGCCGGGCGAACCGGTCATCATCAGCACCAGCAGCGGGTACGCGAACTGCGTGATGCTGCTGCCCAGCGCGGAGACGGCGGAGCCGCTCCACAGGAACCGGTAGTCGCGGTTGTGCCGCAGGGCCGGGCGCTGCGCCGGGGCGGCCGGGGCGGGCCGCGGCGCGGGCAGCGCGGGAACGAGGGGTTCCGAGGCGGTCATTCCCGCGCACCTCCGCCGAGACTCCACTCCAGGGCCGCCATCGCGCCGAAGAGCTTGTTGTGCGCCTGCGGGAAGGCGACCGACAGCGGACCGTCCAGGATCTCGGCGGTGACCTCCTCGCCGCGGTGCGCCGGCAGGTCGTGCATGAACACCGGCGCCCCGGTGGCCGCCAGCAGTGCGGCGTCCACCCGGAACGGCACGAACCTCTCGCGCCAGTCGGGGTCGGGCTTGCTGGAGCCGGTGGTCTGCCAGCGGGCGGTGTAGACGACGTCCACCTTCGGCGCGTCGTCCATGTCGTGCCGCTCCACCACCCGGCCGCCGTTGCGCTCGGCGTGCGCCTGCGACTCGGCGAGGATCACCGGGTCGACCCCGTAGCCGGGCGGGGTGCGCAGGTGCAGCTCCACGCCGGGGAACCGGCTCAGGCTCAGCGCCAGCGCGGTCGCCGTGCTGTTGCCCTCGCCGGCGTACAGCACCCGCAGGCCGTCCAGCGAGCCGAAGCGGCGGGTCATCATGGTGCAGTCGGCCAGGCCCTGGGTGGGGTGCTCGGTCTCGCTCATCGCGTTCACCACCGACATGCCCGGGTGGGCGGCGAAGGTGCGCAACTCCGCGTCGCTGCCCGCGGTCCTGGCCACCAGGCAGTCGATCAGGCCGGACAGCACGGCCGCGGTGTCCTGCGGCGTCTCGCCGGTGTTCTCCTGCAGGTCGGCCGGGCCGTACTGGATGATCTTCGCGCCGAGGCGCAGCGCGCCGGCCGAGAAGGAGGTCCGGGTGCGGGTGGAGGTCTTGCGGAAGTAGATCCCCACCACGGCTCCGGCGACGGCCGGGTCGGCCGGCCGGCCCTCGGCGAAGTCGACGCCGCGCCGGACCAGCCGGCGCACCTGGTCGTCGGTCAGGTCGCGGAGCGAGAGCAGGTCGCGGCGGACCGGCCCGGTGCTCGTCGGGTGCGGGCTCACTGGGCTGGCCATGGGTCAGATCTCCTTCTCGGTGGGCCATACGGTGCTGAGGGTGTCGGCCAGTCGGGCGACGTTCGGGTGGTCGAGCACGCCGAGGTGGCTGCCGGGGACGCGGTGCACGGTCAGCCCGCCGCCGGCCAACGCGGCCCAGCGGCGCAGGTATTCGGGGTAGCCGAGGGTGCCGATCGCGGTGTGCTCGGCCTCGGCCAGTTCGTCGCCGGCCACCAGGTCGAGCCGCAGCGCGGCGGGCCGGTAGCGGTGGCCGAGGGTCACCGCGCGCAGGTCGCGCCAGACCCGGACCCGCTCCAGGAACCCGTCGTCCACCGTCTCCTCGGTGACCACCAGGCTGCCGTCGTCGATGACCTCGCGCAGCAGCGGCACGGCGGCCCGGCGCAGCTCGGCGGCCTCGGCCGGGTCGGTGGCGGTCCGCAGCGCGGCCAGCACCCGTTCGGCCGCGTCGAAGGCGGCCAGGTCGTCCTGCGGCGGGTCGTCGTCGAGGGTGTCGGCGATCGGGTCGAGCAGGGCGAGGCGCACCTCGTGGCCCTCCTCCTGCAGCCGCCGGGCGATCTCCCAGGCGATCGGTCCGCCCGCGCACCAGCCGAACACCCGGTAGGGGCCGGCGGGTTGGCCGGCGCGCACCGCGGCCAGGTAGCGGGTGGCCAGCTCGTCCACGCCGGCGCCCGCCAGCTGAGGATCGGCCAGCCCGGGGTGCTCGAAGGCGGCGAACGGGCGGCCTTCCGGCAGCTGTTCGGCCAGGTGCCGGTACCAGTGCACGCTGCCGCCGCCCGGGTGCACGGCGAAGACCGTGCGGCCCGCTCCGGTGCGCAGCGCGACCGGGCGGTCGTCGCCGGTGTCGGACGCGGTGCCGTGCGCGACCGCCTCGGCCAGCGCGGCGACGGTGCGGTGCCGCATCATCTCCCGTACGCCGACCACGCCACCGGTGGCCTCCCGCAGCCGCGCCGCGGCGCGCATCGCCAGCAGCGAGTGGCCGCCGACCAGGAAGAAGTCGTCGTGCACGCCGACCTCCGGCAGGCCCAGCACGTCGGCCCACACCTCGGCGATGGCCCGCTCCAGCGCGTTGCGCGGCGCGACCGGCGGCCGGCCGTCCTGCCCGGCGCGCACGTCGGGGGCGGGCAGCAGCTTGCGGTCGATCTTGCCGGACCCGGTGGTGGGCATGGCGTCCAGCACCACGAAGTGCGCGGGCACCATGTAGCCGGGCACGTGCCGGCGCAGGTGGGTGATCAACTCGGCCTGGTCCGGGCGCTCCTGGCCGGCGGGCACCAGGTAGGCGACGATGCGCGGCTCGCCGGAGTCGCGCCGCACCGCCACGACGGCCTGCCGCACGCCGGGGTGCCCGTGCAACACCGCCTCGATCTCGCCCAGTTCGATGCGGAAGCCGCGGATCTTCACCTGGAAGTCGAGCCGGCCCAGGTAGTCCAGCCGCCCGTCCGCCAGCAGCCGCGCCCGGTCGCCGGTGCGGTACAGCCGGCCGCCGGGCTCGGCCGCGTACGGGTCGGGCACGAAGCGCTCGGCGGTCAGCTCCGGCCGGCCGAGGTAGCCGCGGGCCACCCCGACGCCGCCGACGCACAGCTCGCCGGGCACGCCGCGCGGCACGGGCCGCAGGTCGGCGCCGAGCACCAGCGCGTGCGTGTCGGGCATCGCGCGGCCGATGGTCGGCCGCGCGCCGGGCAGCACCTGCTCGCCGGTGGTGACCACGGTGTACTCGGTGGGCCCGTAGAGGTTGAAGAACGCGCAGTGCGCGGCCCACCGCTCGGCCAGCGCCGGCGAGCACTCCTCGCCGATCACGCTGACCGTGCGCGGCGTGTGGGCGTCGGGGGCCAGCAGGGCGAGCGCCGACGGGATGGTGATCAGGTGGTCGACGCGGGCGCGGCGCAGCAGGTTCTGCAGCGGCTCGCCCGGCATCAGCTCGTCGGCCGGCGCCATGACCAGGGTGGCTCCGCTGCCCAGCGTGACCATGATCTCCAGCAGCGAGACGTCGAAGACCGGCGCGCAGAACTGCAGCACCCGGTCGCCGGGCCGCACCCCGAGCAGTTCGGCGTGCGAGTCGACCAGGTTGGCCACCCCGCGGTGCTCGGACATCACGCCCTTGGGCCGCCCGGTGGACCCGGAGGTGTAGATGACGTACGCCAACTCCCGCGGGCCCAGCCGGTCCGACAGGTCGACCGCGCCGGCCGGGTCGGCGGTGCCGCGCGGCGCCACCACCCGGTCCGCCGGGACGCCGAGCCGGCTCGCGGTCTCCGGCCCGGTCACCACGGCGGTCGCGCCGCAGTCGTCGAGCACGTAGACCAGCCGCTCCAGCGGGTGCGACGGGTCGAGCGGCACGGCGGCCGCGCCGATCCGGGTGATCGCCAGCAGCGCGGAGATCTGGTCGGTGCCGCGCGGCAGGCAGGTGGCCACCCGGTCGCCGCGGCGCACCCCGAGAGCGGTCAGACGCACCGTCAACTCGGCTGCCCGCTCGCCCAGTTCGCGGTAGCTGACCCGCTCGTCGCCGAAGACGACCGCGGTGGCGTCCGGCGTCGCGCCGATCCACTCGCCCACGATCGCGGGCAGCGGGCGGGACGGCACCGGCCGGCCGGCCATCGGCTCGCCCGGCCGCAGCACCGCCTCGCGCTCGTCGGCCGGCAGCGGCAGCGCGTCGGGGCGGCCGTCCGGGTCGGCGGCCATCGCGTCCAGCACCCGCCGGTAGAGTCGCGCGATCAGCTCGCCGCGCTCCCGGCGCACCCGGCTCGCGTCGGCGGTGAGCACCAGCCGGCCCCACTCGGTGCTGACCGCGAGCGGGAACTCGTTGGGGCTGTCGTCGACGCTCGCGTCGCTGTCGATCAACTCCTCGTCCAGCACGTGGAAGTTGAGGTAGTTGAACATCACCTCCAGCGCGGGCGCGGTGACCCCGGAGCCGCGGCGCAGCGCGGGCAGCGGGTAGCGGCGGTGCGGCAGCAGCGCCACCTCCTCGGCGAAGACCGCGGCGACCAGCTCGCGCCAGCTCGCCGCGTTCGCCGGGGAGCGGAACGGCACGGTGTTCAGGTGCATGCCCAGGGCCCGGTCGCCGTCCACCTCCTCCAGGCGGCCGTTGCTGATCAGCCCGGACAGGAAGGTGTCCTGGTCGGTGAGGGTCCGCAGCACCGACAGGTGCGCGGCGAGCAGCACGCTCTTGAGCGGCGCGCCCACCGACCGGCCGAGCGCCAGCAGGTCGGGCAGCAACTCCTCGAAGCGCACCCGCAGTTCGTAGCCGTCCGGCGCCGACCCGTCCGGCGCGGGCGGCTCGCCCCAGCCCTCCGGCAGCGCGAACGCCTCGGTCTCCTCGACGCGCGACTCCCAGAAGGCGCGGTGCGCGGGGTCGGCGACCGTCTCGCGCTCCAGGGCGACGAAGTCGGCGAACCGCACCGCGGGCGGCGCGGTGTCCGGCTCCGGCTGCCCGTCGCGGGCCGCCCGGTAGCGGTGCAGCAGCTCGGTGAGCAGCGAGTTGTGGCTCCAGCCGTCCAGGATCGCGTGGTTCTCCACGAACAGCAGCCGCCAGCGGTCCTCGGTCTCCTGGAGCACCCGCAGCCGCCACAGCGGGCCGCCGGCCAGGTCGATGGGCTCCCGGCGCTCCGCGCGGACCGCCGCCGCCACCGCGGCGTCCCGCTCCTCGCCGGCCAGCTCGCGCAGGTCCTGGTGGCGGATGTCCACCTCGACTTGCGCGTGGACGAGTTGGACCGGCTCGGACAGGGCGAGGTCGAAGGAGGTGCGCAGCAGTTCGTGCCGCCGGGTGACCGAGGCGACCGCGGTCCGCAGCGCGTCGAGGCTGAAGGGGGCGTCGTCGCGCACCGCGTAGCCGGTGACGTTGTGGTAGAGCAACCGGTCGCTGTCGGCGAGGAGTTCGAAGACCATGCCGGCCTGGGTCTCGGAGAGCGGGTAGGCGTCCCGCACCCCCGGCGGCAGCGCGGCGCGGTCGCGGTCGGCCAGCAGCGAGAACGGCTCGCGGGCCGGGCGCTGTCCGGCCGGCTCCGCCCGCAGCGGCCCGGTGGCGAACGGCGCCGCCAGCAGGTCGATGCTCTGCCGCTTGAACAGGTCCTGGACGGTGACGTCGAAGCCGCGCTCGCGCAGCCGTCCCACCACCCGCACCGCGCGGATGGAGTCGCCGCCCAGCTCGAAGAAGTTGTCCAGCACGCCGACGTGGCCCAGGTCGAGCACCTCGCCCCACACCTCGGCGAAGACCGCCTCGGTCTCGTCGCGCGGCAGCACGTACTCGCGCCCCGAGGTGAGCCGGCCGGCCCCCGGGGCGGGCAGCGCGCGGCGGTCCGCCTTGCCGTTGACGGTCAGCGGGATCGCCTCCAGCGGCACGAACGCGGCCGGCACCATGTACGGCGGCAGCCGTCTGGCGAGCGCGGAGCGCAGCGAGGTCAGGTCCAGCGCGGTGCTGGCCGCCGGCACCAGGTAGCCCACCAACTGCCGGTCGCCGGAGGGGGAGTCGACCGCGACCACCACGGCCGCGTCCACCTGCGGGTCGGCCAGCAGGGCGCTCTCGATCTCGCCGGTCTCGATCCGGAAGCCGCGGATCTTCACCTGCCCGTCGATCCGGCCGAGGAACTGCGTCTCGCCGTCCGGCAGCCGGCGGGCCCGGTCGCCGGACCGGTAGAGCCGGGCGCCGGGTTCGCCGCCGAACGGGTCGGGCACGAAGCGCTCCGCGGTCAGCTCCGGCCGGCCGAGGTAGCCGCGCGCGACGCCGGGGCCGCCCACGTAGATCTCGCCCGGCACCCCGACCGGCACCGGGTTCATCGCGCCGTCCAGCAGGTGCACGGTCAGGTCGCCGATCGGGTCGCCGATCAGGCTGCGGTCGCCCGGCCGCGCGGCGTCCGGCGCGAGCACGTGCCGGTGGGTGACGTGCACGGTGGTCTCGGTGATCCCGTACATGTTCACCAGCCGCGGCGAGCGGTCGCCGAAGCGCTCGAACCACGGGCGCAGCGCCGCGCTCTCCAGCGCCTCGCCGCCGAACACCACGGTGCGCAGCGCGAGTCCGCGCGCGGTCTCCGGATCGGCGCCGGCCGCGGCGATCAGGCCGTTGAACGCGGACGGCGTCTGGTTGAGCACGGTGACGCGTTCGCGCACCAGCAGCGCCAGCAGGTCGTTCGGCGACCGCGAGACGTCGAACGGGACGACCACCAGCCGCCCGCCGTGCGCGAGCGCTCCCCAGATCTCCCAGACCGAGAAGTCGAACGCGTAGGAGTGGAAGAAGGTCCACACGTCCGCCGGCCCGAAGGCGAACCGCGGCTCGGTGACCGTGAAGAGCCGCGAGAGGTTGCGGTGGGTCACCATGACGCCCTTGGGGCGGCCGGTCGAGCCCGAGGTGTAGATGACGTAGGCCAGGTCGTCCGGGGTGACCCCGGTGTTCGGCGCGCCGGCCGGCCGGTCCGCGATCCGGGCGGCGGTCGCCGGATCGCCGAGCACCAGGACGTGTTCGAGCGCGGCCGAGGCGAACTTCGCCGCGTCGTCCGCCTCCTCGGTGACCAGGACGCTCAGTCCGGCGTCGGCGGCCATGAAGGCCAGCCGGTCGGCCGGCTGGTCCGGGTCGAGCGGCAGGTAGGCCGCGCCGGCCCGCAGCACCGCCAGCAGCGCGGTGACCAGGGCCGCGCCGCGCCGCATGCCGACGCCGACCAGGCTGCCGGGTCCGGCGCCGAGCGAGCGCAGTTCGTGGGCGAGCCGGTTGGCCCGCTCGTCGAGCCGCGCGTAGGTCAGGCTCGCGTCGTCCGCGCCGACCGCCAGGGCGCCGGGCCGGGTGCGGGCGTGCGCGCCGATCAGGTCGTGGACCAGCGCGGGCGATTCCGGTGTCCGCGGCGCGGCGGGCAGCCGCCCGGCGGTCCGCTCGGCCGGCGTGCGCAGGTCCAGCTCGCCGATCCTGCGCTGCGGCGCGGCGACCGCGCCCCGCAGCAACTGCACGAAGGCGCCGGCGATCCGCTCGGCGGTGCCCTGGTCGAACAGCGCGGTGGGGTAGCCGAGTTGGCCGCCGAACGAGCCGTCGGCGCGCTCCTGCAGCGCCACCGCCAGGTCGAACTTCGCCGGCGCCCAGCCGATGTGCTCCGGCACCAGGGCCGGCGCGTCGCCGGCCGGCCGCGCCGCGGGGGCCGCGTCCACGGTCAGGCTGACCTGGAAGAGCGGGTTGCGCGACAGGTCCCGGCTCGGCCGCACCTCCTTGACCAGCCAGTCGAACGGCACGTCCTGGTGGGAGTAGGCGCTCAGCGCGGCTTCCCTGGTGCGCTGCAGCAAGGTGGTGAACGACGGGTCGTCGCCGCTGTCGGCGCGCAGCACCAGGGTGTTGGCGAAGAACCCGACCAGCGGCTCGGACTCCGGCAGGGTGCGGCCGGCGACCGGGGTGCCCACCGCGGTGTCGCCCTGTCCGCTGTAGCGGGCCAGCAGCGCGTGCAGCCCGGCGAGCAGCGTCATGAACGCGGTCGCGCCGTAGCGCCGGCCGAGCGCGGTGATCTCGCGGCCGAGATCCGGCGGCAGTTCGAGGTCCACCGTCGCGCCCTCGGAGTCCCACTCCGCCGGGTGCGGCCGGTCGGTCGGCAGGCTGATCGGCGCCAGACCGGACAGCGCCTGCCGCCAGTAGTCGAGCTGCGCCTGCCCGGCCGGACCGCGCAGCCGCTCCAACTGCCAGGCGGCCACGTCCGCGTACTGCACGGCGAGCGGCGGCAGCGGCGACGGCAGGCCGCGGCTGAACGCGCCGTACAGAGCGGTCAGTTCACCGGTCAGCACGTCGGCCGACCAGCCGTCGAAAGCGATGTGATGGAACGTCAGCAACAGCAGGTGCTCGTCCGGCCCGGTCCGGGCCAGCAGCGCGCGGACCGGGTGCTCGGCCGCCAGGTCGAAGGCGCGGCGGCCCTCGGCGTCCAGCAGCGCGTCGAGCCCGGCCGGGTCGTCGCTGACGTCGGCGTGGCGCAACGGCAGCGGGCCGGGCGCGTCGATCACCTGGACGGGCTCGCCGTCCCGCAGTTCGTAGCGGGTGCGCAGCACCTCGTGCCGGCGCTGGACCTCGGTCAGCGCTCCTTGCAGCGCCGCCGCGTCCAGCGCGCCGCGCAGCCGCAGGCCGACCGGGATCAGGTAGGCCGCGCCGCCCGCGCCGAGCCGTTCCAGCAGCCAGAGCCGGTACTGCCCGAAGGACAGCGGCAGTTCGCCGTCCCGGGACAGCACGGGCACGGTCGGTCCGGCGGGCCGCGGCGCGGCGGCACGGACGCCGGTGGGCGGCTGCCCGGCCAGCCGCCGGGCGGCCAGCGCCCGGCGCAGCGCCGCCCGGTCGGGCTCCGGGGTGGGACCGGTCGGAAGGCCGGCCACCGTCTGGTCCGTCATGCCGACCCCTCCTCAAGCTTGAGCATCGCGTCCAGTTCCTCGTCGGTGAGTGCGTCGATGGCGGCCTCGACCGCGTCGCGCACCAGTTGCGACTGCGCGGCGACCGTGGTGTGTTCGAAGAGCTGGCGGACCGTCGGGCGGACCCCGAAGCCCTCGTCGATCAGCAGCAGCAGCCGGGTGGCCAGCAGCGAGTGGCCGCCGAGGTCGAGGAAGAAGTCGTCGTGCACGCCGACCTGTTCCACCGCGAGCACCTGCTGCCACATCGCGCACAGCCGCTCCTCCAGCGCGTCGCGCGGCGGGGTGTGCTCGCGCTCGACGGCCAGCGCCGCCAGGTCGGGCACCGGGAGCGCCTTGCGGTCCACCTTGCCGTTGCGGGTGACCGGGAAGGCGTCCAGCGTGACGAAGCAGGCCGGGACCATGTGCGCCGCCAGCCGGGCCCGCAGGTGGTCGCGCAACACCTCGGCGGCCGGCGCCGCGCCCGCCCTCGGCACCACGTAGGCGACCAACTGCCGGTCGCCGGGACGCAGTTCACGGGCCTCGACCACCGCGCCGGCCAGCGCCTCGTGGGCGTCGAGCGCGGCCTCGATCTCGGCGGGCTCGATCCGGTAGCCGCGGATCTTGACCTGCCGGTCGGTGCGGCCCAGGAACTCGATCACCCCGTCCGCCCGCCGCCGCACCAGGTCGCCGGTCCGGTACAGCCGGGTGCCGCCCGGTCCGTACGGGTCGGGCACGAACCGTTCGGCGGTCAGCGCCGGGCGGGCCAGGTAGCCGCGCGCCACCCGCGAGCCGCCGATGTACAGCTCGCCGGCCACCCCGGGCGGCACCGGCAGCAGCCGGTCGTCCAGCACCCTGGCGATCGTCCCGTCCAGCGGGCGGCCGATCGGCAGCGCCGCGTCGGCCGGGTAGCCGTCCGTCTCGCCCGGCCGCACCTGGTGGAAGGTGCAGGCGATGGTCGCCTCGGTCGGCCCGTAGGTGCAGCCGAAGCCGCCGGGCAGTCCGGAGCGCTCCCAGCGCCGGGCGTCCCGCACGGTCACCACGTCGCCGCCGACGCTCATCAGCTCCAGGTGGCGCAGCCGTTCGTCCCCGGGGGACAGCCGGTCGGCGATCTCGCGGTAGTACACCGGCGTGACGTCGGCGACCGTGACCCGGTGCCGCTCCAACTGGTCGATCAGCTCGTCGGGGGAGACCGCCCGCGGGTCGAGCACGACCACGGCGGCCCCCGCGGTCAGCGGCGCCGCGATCTGGTCCATCGAGGCGTCGAAGGACATCGCCGCCATCAGTGCGAACCGGGCGCCGGGGCGCAGCCGGTAGCCCCGCGCCATCACGTGGCAGTGCTCGACGTAGGACCGGTGCTCCACCATGACGCCCTTGGGCCGCCCGGTGGACCCCGAGGTGTAGATGACGTAGGCCAGTTCGCGGAAGTGGATCGGCACCACCGCGGCCGCCGTGCCGCCGTCCGGCCCGGGCTCGTCGGCGAGCACCAGCGGGCGGCCGGTCGCGCCCAGCGCCGCCGCGTTCTCCGCGACCGTCACGACCGCCGCCGCGTCGGTGTCGCCGAGCAGGCCGGCGAGCCGGTCCGCCGGGTCGGCCGCGTCGATCGGCAGGTAGACCGCGCCGGCCGTCAGGATGGCGAGCCACGCCACCACCAGCCGGTGGTCGCGCGGCATGGCGCTGGCCACCACCCGGCCGGGCCGCACCCCGAGCGCGGTCAGCCGGGCCGCCAGCTCGCCCGCCTCGCGCACCAGTGCGGCGTAGGTCAGCTCACCGGACGGCGAGACGACGGCCACCGCGGCCGGGGTGGCGCGGGCCTGCGCGGCGACCACCTCGTGCATCGGCCGCCGGTCGTTCGGGGCGCGGCAGGTGTCGCCGTCCCAGCGCGCCTCCCGCTCGGTCAGCAGGCCGATCGAGGCGACCGGCCGCAGCGGGTCGGCGGCGATCCCCTCCAGCAGCCGGACCAGGTGGCGGCCCATCCGCTCGACGGTCTCCGGGTCGAACAGCGCGGTCGGGTACTCGAACTCGCCGCGCCACGAGCCGTCCGGCCTGGCCCGCAGCACCAGCGACAGGTCGGTCAGCGCGGGCGCGGCGGCGACGGTGAACGGCTCGCAGCCCAGCCCGCCCAGCGCCATCCCGGCGTCCGCGTCCTCGAAGACCTGGAACATCGCCTGGAACACCGGGGTCCGCGACAGGTCCCGCTCGGGGCGCAGCGCGGCCACCACGTGGTCGAACGGGCAGTCCTGCCGGGCGAAGGCGCCGAGCACCGTCGCGCGCACCCGCCGCAGCAGCTCCCCGAAGTCCGGGTCGCCGCCCGCGTCGGTGCGCAGCGCCACGGTGTTGACGAAGCTGCCGAGCAGCGTCTCGCTCTGCGCGGTCTCCCGGCCGGTCACCGGGGTGCCGATCGCGAAGTCGTCCTGCCGGGTCAGCCGGCCGAGGAAGGCGGTGTAGGCGGCCAGGAACACCATGAACGGGGTCGCCCCGCGCCGGCGTCCGAAGTCCAGCAGCGCCGCGACCAGCGGTTCCGGCACGGTGAACAGGTGGTCCGCGCCGGCCCCGTCGCGCACCGCGGGCCGCGGCCGGTCGGTGGGCAGGTCCAGCGCCGGCACCCCGGTCAGCGCCTTCGTCCAGTACGCCGCCTGCTCGGCGCCGTCCGCCCCGGTCAGCAACTCCCGGTGCCACTGGGCCCAGTCGGCGTACTGCACGGCCGCCGGCGTGGCGTCCGGGCTGCCGCCGGCGACCAACTCGCGGTAGACGGCGTCCAGTTCGGCGGCGATCAGCCCGAGGGACCAGCCGTCGCAGGCGATGTGGTGCAGCGTCAGCGACAGGATGTGGTCGTCGGCGTCCAGCCGGGCCAGCGCCGCCCGCAGCGGGTGCTGCGCGGTGAGGTCGAAGCCGCGCCCCGCGCGCAGCGCCAACTCCCGCCGCGCCGCCTCGATCCGCTCCTCGTCGCCCGCGGCGCCCAGGGTCCCCGCGGCCGGCTCGATCAGCTCGACGGGCACCCGGCCCGCCGGGTCCACGATCTGCCGCGGGCCGTCGGGGGTCGCCAGGTACCGGGTACGCAGGATCTCGTGACGCCGCGTCAGCACGTCGAGCGCGCCGCGCAGCGCGGTCACGTCGAGTGGCCCGGTCAGCCGCCAGGCCAGCGGCACCAGGTACTCCGCGGAGCCGGGCGAGAGCTGCTCGTGCATCCACAGCCGCTCCTGCGCCGCCGACAGCGGCAGCGGCTCGTCCCGGCCGACCGGGGCGATGACCACCGCCCGCGCCGGGCGGGCCTCCTCCAGCCGGGCGCACAGGCCGGCCACCGTCGGCGTCTCGAAGATCCACGACAGCGGCAGTTCGACCTCGAACAGCGTGCGCAGCCGGCTCGCCGCGCGGGCGGCCAGCAGCGAGTGCCCGCCGAGCGCGAAGAAGTCGTCGTGCCGGCCGACCTTCGGCAGGCCGAGCAGTTCGGCCCACAGCCCGGCGACCGCCTCCTCGGTCCCGCCGCGCGGCTCGAAGTCCGCCGCGTCCGCCGACGCGCTCTGCTCCAGGGCGAGCAGCCGCGGGTCGGGCAGCGCCTTGCGGTCGAGCTTGCCGCTGGTGGTGCGCGGCAGCGCGTCCAGCACGCCGAACAGCGAGGGCACGTACTGCTGCGGCAGCCGGGCGGCCAGGTGCTCGGAGAGCGCGGCGGTGTCCGGCCGCCCGCCCGGCTCGGCGGGCACCAGGTAGCCGACCAGCCGGGCACCGGCCCGCTCGTCGCGCCAGACCACCACCGCCGCGGCGGCCACCGACGGGTGCGCGGTCAGCGCCGCCTCGACCTCGCCCGGCTCCACCCGCACGCCGCGGATCTTCACCTGGTCGTCGAGCCGGCCGAGGAACTCCAGCGTGCCGTCCGCCCGCCGGCATCCCAGGTCGCCGCTGCGGTACAGCCGGGAGCCCGGGGCGCCGAACGGGTCGGGCACGAACCGCTCGGCCGTCAGGTCCGGCCGGCCCAGGTAGCCGCGGGCCAGCCCGGCGCCGCCCAGGTACAGCTCGCCGGGCACGCCGACCGGCGCCGGGTGCCCGGCGTCGTCCAGCACCAGGACGGTCGCGTTGTCCAGCGGCCGGCCGATCGGCACCAGCACATCGGGCGCCGCGGCGTCGAAGGTCTGCGCGGTCACGTCGATCGCGCACTCGGTGGGACCGTAGGTGTTGACCACGGCCGCGCCGGTGCGCCCGGCGACCGCCGCGGCCAGTTCGGCGGAGAGCGGCTCACCGGCCGACAGCACCAGCCGCAGCGACCGGCAGGCACCCAGCCCCGGCTCGTCCGCGATCTGCCGCAGCACCGACGGCACGAACTGCAGGATCGTCACCCGCTCCTCGGCCGCGCACCGCACCAGCCCGGCCGGGTCCGCCTGCGCCCCGGCCGCCGCGAGCACCACGGTCGCGCCGACCACCAGCGGCGCCACCAGCTCCCACACCGAGGCGTCGAAGGTCACCGTCGTCTTCTGCAGCACCCGGTCGTCCGGGGTGAACCGGTGGCGCTCCACCGTCCACAGCACCCGGTTGCGGATGCCGGCGTGCGTGACCTCCACGCCCTTGGGCCGCCCGGTGGACCCCGAGGTGTAGATGACGTACGCCACGTCGTCGTCGAGCACCCGCACCGCCGGCGCGGTGGCCGGCAGGTCGTCGAGGCCGTCCGCGTCCAGCACGACGACCCGCGCCGCGCAGTCGGGCAGCCGGCCGGCCAGGTCGGTGCGGGTCAGCACCACGCGGGCGCCCGCGTCGGCGACCAGCCCGGCGATCCGGGCGGGCGGCTGCGCCGGGTCGAGCGGCAGGTAGACCCCGCCCGCCTTCCAGATCCCCAGCAGCGCCGCCACCAGGTCTGCGCCGTGCGCGCCGTCCCGGTCCAGGTGCACCGCGACCGGCTGCCCGGTCCGCACCCCGAGCCCGGCCAGCCGGTGCGCGACGCGGTTGGCCCGCGCGTCCAGCTCCCGGTAGGTCACCGACGCGCCCGGCCCGGTCACCGCGACCGCGTCCGGGACCGCCGCGGCGCGCTCCGCGACCAGTTCGTGCAGCGCCCGCCCGCCCCGGGCGACCGGCTCGCCGCGGCCGTGCGCCAGCGCCTGCGCGCGGTCCGCGGCGTCCAGCAGCTCCAGGTCGGCCAGCAGGACGCCCGGATCGGCGGCGACCTGCTCCAGCACCCGCAGGTACTGCCCGGCCAGCCGCTCGATCCGCTCGCGGTCGTAGAGCACCGTGGAGTACTCGAAGGCCGCGGTGAGCCCGCCGTCCGCGAGCCGCCGCGTCTTCACCGTGAGGTCGAAGCGCACCGAGGTCAGCGGGCGCATGACGGTGGACATCTCCAGGTCGCCCAGCGCGCTGTCCGCGCCGGAGACCGCCTCGTACAGGAACGCCACCTGCGCCAGCGGATTGCGGCTCAGGTCCCGCTCCGGGCGCAGCCGCTCCACCAGCAGGTCGAACGGGACGTCCTGGTTGCCGATCGCCTCCAGCGAGGCGTCCCGCACCGCGCGGACCAGCTCCCGGAACGTCTGGCCCGGCGTGGTCACCGCCCGCGTCACCACGGTGTTGACGAAGAGGCCGATCACGTCCTCCACGTCCCGCTCGTTGCGCCCGGCCACCGCCGTCGCGACCGGCACGTCGTGCCGTCCGGTCTGCCGGCCGAGCACCACGACCAGCGCGGCCAGCAGCACCATGTACGGGGTGGCCGCGCAGGACCGCGCGGTACGCAGCAGCGCCTGCGCGGTCCCGGCCGGCACCGGCACGGCCAGCGACGCGCCCGCGGTGTCCCGGCGTGCCGGACGCGGCCGGTCGGCGGGCAGTTCGACGCCCGGCAGGTCGGCGAGCGCCCGCTCCCAGTAGCGGAACTGCTCCTCCAGCGCGCCCGACGCGACCCGTTCGCGCTGCCGGGCCGCGTAGGCGGCGTAACTCAGCGGCAACCCGCGGCGGTTTGGCCGGCCGCCCCTCGGTCCTGGCCTGGTACAGCTCGCCCAGGCCCGCGAAGAACCGCTCCTCCGACCAGCGGTCGAAGCAGATGTGATGGAACGTCATGACGAGCACGTGCTCGTCGTCGCGCTGCCGGACCAGGCAGGCACGCACCGGCAGATCGACGGCGAGGTCGAACGGCAGGCCGAAGAGCTCGTCGATCAGCTCCTCGGTGCGCCGCTCGCACTCCTGCCGCGGCACCGGGCGCAGGTCGTGCACGACGAGCGGCACCTCGGCGCCGTCGTCCACCCGCTGCACCGGCTGGTCGTCCACCAGCACGTAGCGGGTGCGCAGCACGGCGTGCCCGGCGACCATCGCGGCCAGCGCGTGGCGTAGCGCCGCGACGTCGAGCGGGCCCGACAGGCGCAACGCGTACGGCAGGACGTAGTCGACACCGCCGGGTGCCAACTGGTCCAGGAACCAGATGCGTTGCTGTGCGAAGGAGAGCTGACCCGTCGCGCCGGCCGGGGCCGTCGCGGGGCTTCCGGTACGTGCTTGCTGGTCGGGGATCATGACGTCAGCGCACCGGCTTCCGACGCGGCGGCGGCGCCGCGCTCCTCGTCCCTGCGCCGGACACTGAGCGGGCGCATGTCGGTCCACACCTCGCCGATGTGGTCCAGGCACTCCTGCTTGGCGCCCGCGAAGCCCTCGGCCCGCCAGCCGGGCGGCAGTTCGCGGTCGGCCCGCCAGATCGAGTACTGCTCCTCGTGGTTGACCACCACGAGGTGCCGTTCGTCGGTGCCGGTCTCGTCGTTCACGGCCATCGTCTCCTTCTGGTTCTTCGCGTCCGGCTCATCGGGCTCGGCCGGTTCGCTGCGTCGTCGCTCGTGCATCCGTCGGGCGCTCGGCCCGCGGTCATCCCTGGAATCCGTCGATCCTGGTTCCCACGCCCGCCTGGTCCGCCGCGTCGCGCACCGCGCCGGCCAGCGCCAGGTCCAGCACGCCGAGGCCGAAGGGGGAGTAGACGGTCACCGTGTCCGGGTCGGCGGCGGAGCCCTCCCGCTCCAGCAGGTCGCCGATCTCGGCGGCCACGAAGTCCCGGTTGCCGGTGTGCTGTTCTGCCAGGTGGATCGAGGTGCCCTCCCGGCTGACGTGGTCGGTGTCGTCCACCACGTTGCGGGCGGCGAGGATCGACTCCACGGTCAGGTCGCGCAGCGACAGGTGCAGCAGCACGCTGCCGGGCCGGCACGCCCCGGTGGTCAGGTGCGGCCGGCCCGCGGTGGTGGCCAGCGAGACCAACCGGTGGGCGGCGAGCGCCTGGTCGGCGTCGTCCGCGTAGTGCACCGGCAGCCGCGGCCACTCCCGGCCGATCCGCTCGGCGAACTCCTCGGAGCGGGCGCGGTCCAGGTCGTAGAGGGTGACCTCGCCCAGCTCCGGCAGCGCGGCCAGCGCGAAGCGCAGCACCTCGAAGTTGATGGGTCCGCAGCCGAACAGCGTCATCCCGGTCGCCGAACCCTCGGCGGTCAGCTTGCGGGCGGCCAGCGCGGCGCTCGCGGCGGTACGGCGGGCGGAGATCACCGTGCCCTCGATCAGCGCCTGCGCGCGGCCGTCGCTCATCGAGTTGAGCACGATCACCGCCGACGCCCGCTCGATCCCGGCCTTGGTGTTGCCGGGGAAGGAGGAGACCCACTTGAAGCCGCCGACCGGCTGCTCGCCGCCGAGGTAGGCCGGCAGCCCGATGATGCGGTCCCGGTCGTTGCCCGGGAAGCGCAGGAACACCGAGTGCGGCAGCGAGGTGTTGTGCGCGGCGTGCGTGATGTAGGCGTCCCTGACCAGGTCGAGGACGAACTGCTCGCGACCGTCGAGCAGGCTCTCGACCTGCTTCCTGCCGAGGATCAGCATCGGGCGGACTCCATTCCGTGTACGTCGGTGGTGGACATGTCGAGACCGGTCTGCTCCAGCACCCAGGCGTCGGAGTAGACGGTGTCGAGGTAGCGGTCGCCGCGGTCGGCCAGCACCAGCGCGCAGCGCGATCCGTCCGGGATGCGGTCCGCGAGGCTCAGCAGCGCGGCGACGACCGCGCCGGCCGAACCGCCGGCCAGGATCGCCTCGGTGGCCACCAGCCGGCGGCAGCCCAGGACGCAGTCCGCGTCGGCGATCAGCGCCACCTCGTCCGCGAGACCGGGCACGAGCAGGGCCGGCGGGATCGCCGCGCCGTGCCCGGGGATGGTGCGGCTGCCGCTCGGCGGCCCGAAGATCCCGCTGCCGGCCGCGTCCACGGCCACGATCCGGGTGGTCAGGCCGCTGCGCCGCACGTACTGCGCGCAGCCGCGCAGCGTGCCGCAGGAACTGGTCGCGCAGAACAGGTAGTCGACCTGGCCGGAGAGCGCCTCGGCGATCTCCGACATGGTCTGCTCGTGCGCCCGGGCGTTGAGCGGGTTGGCGTACTGGTTCGGCCAGTAGGCGTTCGGGATCTCCCCGACCAGCTTCTGCACGTGGCGCAGCCGGGACGGCAGGTACTCCCCGGTGGCGGGGTCGCGTTCGGTGACCATCTGCACCTCGGCGCCGAAGGCCCGCAGGATGGAGATGTTCTGCCGGGTGATGCGCGGGTCGACCACGCAGATGAGCCGCACGCCGTGGTAGCCGCAGACCTGGGCGAGGCCGATCGCGAGGTTGCCCGAACTGGACTCCACCACGACCGACTTGCCGGGCACGATCTCCCCGGTCTCGATGAGCCGGCCGAGCATCGATATCGCCGCCCGGTCCTTCATGCTGCCGCCCGGATTCACCCCTTCCAGTTTCGCGAAGACCCGGAAAGGTGCGTCCGGAATAAGTTTCTGGAGCTCCACGAGCGGAGTGCCGCCTATCGCGGACAGCACTCCGATTGGCAGGTTGTCTCCCACCGCAAAAAGCCCCTCTCTGCTCCTCCTCGGGAGCCGGAGATCGTTCTCAACGGAAACCACGGACGCAGACCTCGGACATGCCCTGCCTGGTGGGGTCAGCCTGTAGCAGCCGTCTATCGGGCCCCCTATCCGCCGACTTCGCGCCGCTATCGAACCGCTTTCGAAGGGCCTTCGACCGGCTTCCCCGGGCGTTGCGCCCAGCTCGCGCGGCGCTCTACAGTCCGTCGGCGGGAGAAAAAGCGGTCCGCTCCTTTCCGTTTTTCCACACCGGCTCACGGGTTATCGGAGGCGCGAAATGAAGCTGGGGCTCGCGGTGGGTTACTGGGGACGCAGACCGCCGGACGACACGGTGACGCTGGCCCAGGAGGCCGAGCGGCTCGGCTACGACTCCGTCTGGACGTCGGAGGCGTGGGGTTCCGACGCGTTCACCCCGCTCACCTGGATCGCGGCCCACACCACCACCATCAAGCTGGGCACCGCGATCGCGCAGATGGCCGCCCGGGCGCCGGCCGCCACCGCGATGCACGCGCTCACCCTCGACCACCTGTCCGGCGGCCGGATGATGCTGGGCCTCGGCCTGTCCGGGCCGCAGGTCGTCGAGGGCTGGTACGGCCGGCCGTTCCCGCGCAGCCCGCTCACCTCGTCGCGCGAGTACGTGGCCGTCGTCCGCCGGACGCTCGCCGCCAACCGCCCGCTGGAGCACGCCGGTTCGTACTTCCCGCTGCCCTACGACGGTCCCGGTGCCACCGGCCTCGGCAAGGCGCTGCGCCCCACCGTCAAACCGCTGCGCGCCGACCTGCCGGTGCTGCTCGGCGCCGAAGGGCCGCGCAACATCGCGCAGACCGTGGCGATCGCCGACGGCTGGCTGCCGCTGTACTGGTCGCCGGAGCGCCGCTGGGTCTACCAGGACTCGCTGCGCGGCGCGCCCGACGGCTTCCGGATCGCGCCGATGGTCTACGCCCGCCTCACCGACGACGTGGACTCCGCGCTCTTCCAGGTGAAGGCGATGATCAGCTTCTACATCGGCGGCATGGGCGCCAAGGGCACCAACTTCCACGCCAACCTGATGGCCCGGATGGGTTTCGAGTCCGAGGTCGCCAAGATCCAGGAGCTGTTCCTGGCCGGCCGGCAGGACGAGTCCATCGACAGCGTGCCGACCGCGTTCGCCGAGGAGATCTCCCTCGTCGGCTCCCGGCAGCGGCTCGCCGACCGCCTCGCCGCCTTCGCCGAAAGCGGCGTGACCGACCTGCTGGTGACCAACAAGCACCTGCCCACCCTGCGGGCGCTCGCCGAACTGGCCTGCTAACCCTCCGGAGGGACACGTGTGAACCGGGGGGAGTCGGCCGCCGGAAGCCGGGCATACGCTTTCTCATCCACGAGCACGAGGTGAGGAGTCACATGCGGTCCCGACCCGTGACAACCCGTTCCACTTCCGCGCGCCGCGCGGCTCTCGGTGTCGGCGCCGCGCTCGCTGCCGCCGGCACGCTGGCGGCCTGCGGCCCCAACACCGCGACCGGGAGCGGCGCTTCCGCCCCGGCCACCCGCCCGAAGGCATCCTCCGGTCCGCAGGGCGTCTCCGGAACCGTGGGCGCCGCCTCCGCGCTGTCGGCCGCCCGCACCGCCACGGCCGACGCGAAGTCGGCCCGGCTGGCGCTGACGGTGGACACCACCACCGGCGGCCACACGCAGGTCACCGACGGCGGCGGCGTCACCGGGCTGAGCAGCGGCAGTTCCGCCCGGGGCGACTTCACGCTCACCACCGCCGGGCAGCAGATCTCGATCAAGGCGATCGGCCCGGTGCTCTACGTGAAGCTGCCGGACAACACCACCACCCGCCAGATCAGCGGCGGGAAGCTGTGGGTGAAGGTCAACACCACGACGCTGGCCCTCGGTTCCCAGCTCTCCGGCGCCCAGGTCCCGGACGCCGCGGCGCAACTCGACTGGCTCGACCAGGTCAAGAACGTCACCGAGGTGGGCAGCCAGAACGTCGGCGGCGTGCCGACCACCCACTACCGGGCGACCGTCCAGCCGCGCGCCGGCGCGGGCGCGGGCAAGCCGGTGTCCGCCTTCCCGGTCGACGTGTGGGTCGACGCCCAGCACCGGGTCCGCCAGGAGAAGCTGGCGATGACGGTGACCACTTCGCCCGGCTCGTCCTCGGCCGCCTCGTCCGGTTCGTCATCGGATCACGGTTCCGTCCGGGTCGCCATCACGATGGGGCTGAGCGACTTCGGCACCCCGCTCCACGTGACCGCGCCCCCGGCCGACCAGGTGACCAACCTGAGCTAGCCGTCGGCTCAGGCGCCTGACCGCTCGGGCGCCTGAGCCAGCGATCCGCTCAGACGGTCGCGATGAGCGCGGACACCCGCTTGCCGCCGGCCCGCTGCTCGACCTCGAAGCCCTCGCACAGGGCCAGCACGATCTCCAGACCGTGTTGCCCGACGCGGCTCGGATCGGGGTCGCGCGGGGTCGGCGGCGCCGGCTCGGTGTCCCAGACGGTGACCCGGACCGACTCCTCGGTGAGTTCGAGTTCCAGCAGGTAGGGGCCGGGCGCGTACCGGTCCGCGTTCGTCATCAGCTCGCTGACCACCAGCCGGACCACGTCGTCCACCCGCTCGGGGCAGCGCATGCGGTGCTCGCCGCGCGCCCTCGCCAGGAAGTCGGAGGCGAAGTCCCGCGCCACCGCGGCCGTACCGGGACGCCCGTCGAAGGCGGCACCGTCGACGAACGACACCCCGCCCTCCCGCGTCATCACACCCATGGACAACCCCACACCAGCTCTCTCCACGCTGCCGCCCGGCACCAACCGAGTCGGCGCATCAGCGCACCTATACCCGTGATCCGCGGATCCATGCCGGTGTGGTGATCGGCCGATCCGGCCGATCACGGCGGGCCCGCTCGGCTACGGTGGCCGGGTGATGGAGACCTGGGATCCCGCCGCCCCCGGTGTGCTGAAGCTTCCGTCCGGACGCCTGGTGCGCGGCCGCGGGCTGTACAAGCCGCTGCCCGCCGGCCGCACTCCGGACTTCGCCGTGTACCTGCTCGGCAGCCCGCCGCCCGAGGTGGCCTGGGAGTCGCGCTGGCTGCGCTGGCCGGACTTCCGGCTGCCCGCCGACCACCGGCAGGCCCTCACGCTGCTGACCGAGGCGTGGTCGCGGTCCGCCGCGGAGCGGGTGGAGCTGGCCTGCCAGGGCGGTCGCGGCCGCACCGGCACCGCGCTGTCCTGCATCGCGGTGCTCGACGGGGTGCCGGCCGCCGAGGCGGTCGGCTACGTACGCGCCCACTACCTGCCCGAGGCCGTGGAGACCCCCTGGCAGCGTCGCTACGTGCGCCGCTGGTCCGCGGCCGCCGAGCGGTAGGAGGGCCGGCTCACCGCGCGGGACCCGCCACCACCCGGTGGGCGCGGTGCGCGGTGCCGGCCACCACGGCCGCGTTGGGATCGTCGTTGCCGTCCACCCAGGCCCGCGCGAGCGAGGGGGAGCGGCCGTGGGTGATGTGGCGTTGCAGCAGGCGCTCGCGGCGCAGTGGTTCGGGCGGCCGCAGGTACCAGATCTCGTCGAAGTGGGCCGCGGTGCCCTGCCAGGGACCGTCGTCGAGCAGCAGGTAGTTGCCCTCGACGACCACGAGCGGGATGCCGCGCGGCACGGCGAGCGCGCCGGCGACCGGTTCCTCCAACTCCCGGAAGAACTCCGGGGCGTAGACCACCTCCTCCTCGTCGGCCCGCAGCCGGCGCAGCAGTGCCTGGAAGCCGCCCGCGTCGAAGGTGGCCGGCGAGCCCTTGCGGCCGGCGCTGCCCAACTCGCGCAGCACCTGGTTGGCCAGGTGGAAGCCGTCCATCGGGACGCGGGCGGCGAGCGACGGGCCGAGCGCCTCGCACAGCGCCGCCGCCAGCGTGCTCTTGCCGGCGCCGGGCGGCCCGGCCAGGCCCAGCAGGCGCCGCCGCCCCGACCCGGCCAGCGCGCGGGCCTGCTCGGCGAGCACCGGCACCGACCACGGCAGCACCGGCACCGGCGGCGGGGGGACCGGGCGGTTCACGCGCTGCCGTCCGGCACCGGGCAGCCGCAGGACGCGCGGTGCTGGAAGGCGGTGGGCAGCGTGCGGTGCCGGGCCGGTCCCGCGTAGCCGCCGATCCGCTTGATCAGCAGCTTCGCCGCCAGGTTGCCCATGTCGGCGATGGGTTGGGCGACCGTGGTGAGCGAGGGGTTCATCAGGTCCGCCCAGGCGAAGTCGTCGAAGGCCACCACGGCCACGTCGTCGGGCACCCGGCGGCCGAGGTCGCGCAGCCCGCGCAGCACCCCCACCGTCATCGCGTTGTTCGCCGAGACGATCGCGGTCGGCGGATCGGCCGCCGACATCAGCGCGCGGACCGCCTCGCCGGCCGGCGCGGTCCGGGAGGATCCGGAGCGCACCAGGGCGCGGTCGTAGCGCAGGCCGGCCCGCTCCAGGCCGGCGCGGTAGCCGGCCAGCCGCTCGGTGGTGGTGGACAGCCCCGACCGGCCGCTGACGAAGCCGATCCGGGTGTGGCCGAGCCCGGTGAGGTGGTCCACCAGTCCGGCGGTCGACTCCACGTTCTCCACGCACACCTCGTCGAAGCGGTGGTCGACGAACCGGTCGACGAGCACGGTGGGCGCGCCGCGCCGGCTCAGCAGGTCGAGGACGACCTCGGCCTGCGCGGAGGCCGGGGCGAGGATGACGCCGTCCACGCCGCGGTCGAGCATGATCTTGACCTGGGTGGTCTCGTCCGCGGCGTTCTCGTGGTTGTCGGTGAGCAGCAGCGTGTAGCCCTGCCGGCGGGCGGTCTTCTCGATGGCGGACACCAGCGGCGCGAAGAACGGGTTGGACAGGAAGGACATCACGACGCCGATCAGCATCGTGTTGCGGGTGGCCAGCGCGCGCGCCACGCCGTTGGTCGTGTAGCCGGACTCCTCGACCGCCGCCAGCACCCGGCGGCGCAACTCCTCGCTGACCGGCCGGGTGTTGTTCAGTACGTGGGAGACCGTCGTGATCGACACGCCCGCCGCGGCGGCGACGTCCGCCATCTTGACCACCAGAAGTACCCCATCTTGTCGGGATATATGAACGTCGGGCGGTGCGGAAACGCTCCTGCCGCCGACGCCTCGATTACGTGTATAGCCACTGTGACGGATGCCGCGCAAGCGGTTGCCAAAGCGCTTGCGGACACCTAGTGTCTCGGCAATCCGCAGGACGGACAAGGTCGCAGGACGACAAGGAGGCCCGGTCATGTACGGAGTCGGTGGGCGAGAGGGTTCGCTACGGCGCACACCCGTGGCCCGGGTGGTCGGGGCGGCCGGCGTGGTGGTCGCGCTGCTCGCGCTCAGCGCCTGCCAGGGCGGGGGTTCGAGTTCGGCGTCCGGCGGCAAGGGGGCCAAGGTCGCGCTGATCCTCAAGGAGTTCACCAACCCCTACTGGATCTCGATGGAGAAGAGCGCCAAGGCCGAGGCGGGCAAGCTCGGCGTGGGCCTGCAGGTGTCGGCCGGCAAGTCCGACGACGACACCTCCTCGCAGATCGACCAGATCGACGAGGCGATAGCCGCCGGCGACAAGGGCATCATCATCGCGCTCAACGGCGACGCCGTGAACTCCGCGCTCCAGCAGGCCAAGGCGGCCGGGCTGGTCGTCGTCGCCCTCGACACCCCGCCGATCCCGTCCAGCGTCGCGAACGTCACCTACGCCACCGACAACACCCAGGCCGGCACGCTGGACGGCAAGTGGATGTCCGCCAAGCTCGGCGGCCGCAGCGCCGACATCGCGATGCTCGACGACCTGGCCAACCAGGTCATCACCGTGGACATCGACCGCGACCACGGCTTCCTGGGCGGCATGGGCATCCCGGTGGGCAACCAGAAGGTCAACGGCCAGGAGCCCAAGTCCGGCCACTACACCGGCGGCAAGGGCGGCAGCTACAAGATCGCCTGCCAGCTGCCCACCAACGGCTCGGAGACCGGCGGCCAGTCGGCGATGGAGACCTGCCTGTCCAAGGACTCCGGCATCAACGTCGTCTACGCGATCAACGAACCGGCGGCCGAGGGCGCCGCCAAGGCGCTGAAGGCGGCCGGCCGCACCGGGGTCACCGTGGTGGCCATCGACGGCGGCTGCAGCAACCTGCCGTTCATCGCGAACGGCGAGATCGGCGCCAGCGCCGGCCAGGCCCCCGGGAAGATGGCCAAGCTCGGCGTCGACGCGATCGCCGCTTTCGCCAAGACCGGGAAGAAGCCCACCAACCAGAGCGGCCAGGACTTCTACAACACCGGCACCCAGCTCTACACCGACACCCCGCAGTCCGGCGTGCCGAGCATCACCAGCAAGGCCGCCTCGAAGGTGTGCTGGGGCTGACGGATGGCGAACGTTCACGACACCGACACGACCGACGCCGGCCCGGCCGGCACCGCCGGCCGGCCGACGGAGCCCGCCGCCCGGCACGGCAACCCGGTGCAGGCCCTGCTGCACTCGCACCCCTCGCTCGGCCCGCTCGCCGTGCTGCTGCTGGCGTCCGTGGTCTTCGACCTGCTCAACACCCGCTTCCTGGCGCCGGCGAACCTGTCGATCATGCTGCAGCAGGTGGCGGTGATCGGCCTGCTCGCGCTCGGCCAGAGCGTCATCATCCTGACGGCCGGCATCGACCTGTCGGTCGGCGCGGCGATGATCCTCGGGCAGATGGTGATGGCCGGACTCGCCGTCTCCAGCGGCGTGCCGACCCTGCTGGCGCTCGCCGTCGGCCTGCTGGTCGCGGTGCTGACCGGGTTCGTCAACGGCATCCTGGTCACCCGCTTCCATGTGCCGCCGTTCATCGGCACGTTGGGCACCCTGGGCGTCTTCACCGCGGTCGGGCTCAAGTACGCCGACGGCCAGACGCTCTCGCCGTCGCCCAGCAGCCTGCTGCTGTGGACCGGCAAGGTCGTCTCGCTCGGCCCGTTCCACCTCACCGTCGGCGTGCTGATGATGGTCGCCCTCTACCTCGTGGTGGGCTACGCGCTCGGACGCACCGCGTGGGGCAAGCACGTCTACGCGGTCGGCGACGACCTGGAGGCGGCCCGGCTGACCGGCATCCGCACCGCGCGGCTGCTGCTGAGCGTCTACGTGGTGGCCGGACTGGTCTACGGCGTGGCGGCCTGGGTGCAGATCGGCCGGGTCGGCGACGCCAGCACCGACATCTCCTCCACGCTCAACCTGGACAGCATCACGGCCGTCGTCATCGGCGGCGTCAGCCTGTTCGGCGGGCGCGGCATCGTGCTGGGCACGCTGTTCGGCGCGTTGATCGTCCAGGTCTTCCAGAACGGCCTGGCACTCGCCGGGGTGCAGGACCTCTACCAGCAACTCGCCGAAGGTCTCCTGGTCATCGCGGCGGTCAGCCTCGACCGATGGATTCGAAAAGTGCGCCGATGAACACTGCGAAGAGCCCCAACGACCCCTCCGAGAGCGCCGCCCCCGCCGTGGCGCCCGTCCTGTCCGCCACCGGCCTGACCAAGTCCTACGGCCGGGTGGAGGCACTGCGCGGCACCGACTTCGACCTGCTGCCGGGCGAGGTGCTGGCCGTCATCGGCGACAACGGCGCCGGCAAGTCCACCCTGATCAAGTGCCTGTCCGGCGCCACCGTGCCGGACACCGGAACGCTGCTGCTGGACGGCGAGCCCATCCACTTCCGCGACCCCGGAGCGGCGCAGTCGGCCGGCATCGAGACCGTCTACCAGACGCTCGCCGTCACGCCGGCCCTCGACATCGCCAGCAACCTCTTCCTCGGCCGGGAGATCCGCAAGAAGGGACCGCTCGGCACGCTCCTGCGGCTGCTCGACTCCGCCGAGATGCGCCGCCAGGCCGAGGAGCACGTCAAACGGCTGGGCATCGCGACGCTGCAGGACCTGACCCAGCCGGTCGAGACGCTCTCCGGCGGTCAGCGGCAGGCCGTCGCGGTCGCCCGGGCCGCCGCGTTCGGCAGCAAGGTCGTCATCCTCGACGAGCCCACCGCCGCGCTGGGCGTACGCGAATCCGGCCAGGTCGCCGCGCTCGTCAAGCGGCTCCGCGACAACGGCATGCCCATCGTGCTGATCAGCCACGACATGCCGCTGGTCTTCGAGTTGGCCGACCGCATCCACATCCAGCGGCTCGGCCGCCGCGCCGCGGTCATCACGCCGGGGACGCACTCCATGGAGGACGCGGTCGCCATCATGACCGGCGCCCGCGCCGCGTGAGACCCCGGGCGGCGGGCCGCCGTGACGCCATGCGCCACAATGGCCCGTCGCCCGACCCGCGACGTGTCCGACCGCTCGGAGGTACCCCATGCCCGGCCCATCCCAGGCGACCAGCCGACCGCTCGCGGTCTTCGACCTGGACGGAACGCTGTCCGACACGCGGCACCGCCTGCACTTCGTCGAGTCGGACCCGCGCGACTGGGAGGGCTTCTTCGCGGCGGCGCCGCACGATCCGCCGCTGAGCGCCGGCGTCGAACTGGCCCGGGCCAGCGTCGCCGAGGACGGCCACGAGATCGCCTACCTCACCGGCCGGCCGGAGCGCTGCCGCGCGGACACCGTGGCCTGGCTGGGCCGGCACGGCCTGCCCGAGGGGCGGTTGCTGATGCGGACCTCCGGCGACCGGCGGCCGGCCCGCACCACCAAGCCGGAACTGCTGCGCGCACTCGCCGCCGAGCGCACCATAGCCGTGGTGGTCGACGACGACCCGCAGGTCTGCGACGCCTACGAGCGGGCCGGCTTCACGGTCGTGCGGGCCGACTGGATGCCGGCGGCCACCGCGCTGGAGCGCGCCCAGCAGGACGAGGGCCGCACCTGAGCCGGGCCGCCGCTCACCCCAGCAGCGCGTAGGCCGTCGCCGCGAACCGGTCGGCGCCGCGCACCCGCCGGGTGGCCAGGCCCACCACGGCCGTCCCGGTGCCCGGCCGGAAGCCGAGGAACGCCTGCTGCCCGAAGGTCGCCCCGCCGTGGAAGTAGACCGGGCAGCCGTCGAGCGTGTGCCGGAACCAGGTCAGGGTGTGCACGTGCCGCCGGCGGTACCCGCGGCGCAGCAACGGGCGCCGCACGCCGAGCAGTTCGTCCCGCAGCGCGGTGCGCTCCGGACGCAGGTGCGCCTCCAGGAAGGCCAGCAGGTCGTGCGGGGTCGAGCGGACCGCGCCGGCGGCCTGGAAGCCGCCCATCGCCACCGGCGGCAGCGCGCCCACCCCGTCCCGGCGGTGGCCCACCGCGTCCTCGCCGGGCCGGCCGGGCAGCGCCGAGGTGGCGGCCAGGCCGAGCGGGGAGAGGACTTGCGCGGCCAGCAGTTCGGGCCAGCCGGTCGCGGTCGCCGCGCACATCGCGTGGCCGAGCACCGCGACCGCGAAGTTGGAGTAGTGCCACCGGCTGCCGGGCCGGTGCCGCGGCCGGGACCGCAGGAAGGCGCGGACCACCCGCTCGTCGCCGTAGCCGGCGTAGGGGTTGTCGGACCAGGCGGCGACGGCCTGCGGGTAGAAGTCGGCGGGCAGCGCCGGCAGCCCCGAGGTGTGGGTGATCAGATGGGTGAGCCGGACGGGTTCCGGGCCGGCCGGGCGGCCCGGCGCCAGGTGCGCGGCGGCCGGGTCCGCCGCCGACAGCACGCCCGCGCGGGCCAGCCGGGCCAGCGTCAGGCCGGTGAAGGTCTTCGACGCGGAACCGATCTCGTAGCGCAGCCGCCCGCGCGGCACCCGGCCCGGCGGGCGGCTCCCGCCGCTCGCGAGGAACCGCTGTCCGTGCACCGACATCGCGAACACCACGTCGGGCGCGTCGACCGCGCGGACCGCGGCGTCGAGCCGTTCCGCAGGCGTGTCGGTCACTGCTGACGTCCCGTCAACTCCGCCATCGCGCGGGAGGCGGCGAGCACCGAGGCGAAGGCGGCCACCAGCGTCGGATGGTAGACCGCGTCGAACAACTCGTCACGCCCCAAAGGCACTTCGGTGTCCGCGGGCGCCTCGGAGGCCGGCATCCAGCCGTCGGGCCGCTGCGCCGCGGCGAACGCGCTCCAGACGTCGGCGTCCAGGGCCGGGCGCGGCAGGCAGGTGTCCACCACGAGGAGTTCGCCCAGCAGGTCCCAGCGGCGCAGCGCCAGCCGGTCGTCCAGCCAGGCCGGCAGCCACAGGCGGAGGTAGTCGGCCACCTCGGCCGGCAGGCCGCCGGGGCGCTCGCCCCAGTCGGTGAGGTGGAAGACGGTGTGGGTGACGTCGTAGCCGATGTGCTCCTGGACGGTCCACGGTTCCGGGGTGCGGCCGAGCCAGGTGCGGGCGGCGGCGGCGTCGGCGGCGGACGGGCCGGGCGGCAGGCCGAAGCGGCGTTCGCAGGCGGTGATGCCCAGCCGCCGCACCGGCGGCATCTCCAGCGCGGCCCAACTGCCGAGCCGGTGGTTGAGCCGCACCGAGGTCTCCAACCGGGGGCAGGAGTAGCCCAGTTCACGGAACGGCACGTAGACCTCGAACGGGACCGGGGAGAGCGGCTCCTCCCGCTGGCCGACGACGAGCATCCGGCCGCCGTCCAGCACCTCGCGCCAGGCGTGGTCCACCAACTGCCGGGCCAGCTCGGCCTGCCGCGATCCGGCGACGCCCTCGCGGAACAACACCTTGCAGATCAGGGCCAGTTCACCGGCCGGCTTGAAGCGGTCCATCAGTCCGACCGCCGGGTCCGGGTCGGTCTCCAGCCGGAAGCCGTCGCGGTGCGCGTGCAGCCACTCCAGCGCGCGCAGCCCCACGTCGTGGACGAGCCGGATGTCGGTCATGCCGGCTCCCCGACCGGCCCGTACCCGGCGAACGGGCGGCCGGCCCGCGCCTCACGCAGCCGGGCGGCGGCCAGCGCGGCGGCGAACGCCGCGACCAGCGTGGAGTGGTAGCAGTCGGCGAACGAGCGGCCCACCGCGCGCTCGCCGCCCTTCGGGCCGGCCTCGGGCAGCGCGCCCGAGGGGTGCTGCCCGCCGGCGACCACCGTCCACGCGTCCCGGGTCTCCTCGGGGTCCGGCGGCTCCGGCAGGCTCGCGGCGACGGCCAGCAGTTCGCAGGCCAGGTCCCACTGCTCGTCCTCCAGCAGGCAGTCGGTCCAGGACGGCAGCCAGGTGCGCAGGTAGCCGCCGAGGTCGTGCGGCACCCGGTGCGGCGCGTTGCCCCAGTCGGTCAGGTGGAAGACGGTGTGGGTCAGCGCGTAGCCGGCGGTGCGCTCGAAGGTCCACGGCTCGGGCAGCCCGCCCAGCCAGGTCCGGCGCAGCGCGGTCGGCTGCGTCTCGTGCCGGGGCAGTCCGATGCGCGCCTCGCAGTTGAGCACGCCGAGCCGGCGGTTGGGGTCCTGCTCCATCAGCCGCCAGCCGCGGGTGCGGGTCATCGTCGCGGCGAGCGCTTCGACCCCGCGGTGCCGCATCCCCTCGCCGGCGAAGGCCGCGTAGATCTCCAGCGGGTAGACCGCGAACGGCTCGCGGCGCAGCAGCTCCAGCAGGAGTCCGCCGCGCCCGGTCTGCCGCCACGCGAAGTCCATGAGCTCGCGGGCGATCCGGTGCCGCGGCTCCCGCGGTGCGGTGTGCCGGCTGATCGAGGCGCACAACTGGGCCAGCTCGCCCAGCGGTTTGAGGGTCTGGTTGACGTCCGTGTGCCGGGCCAGCACGTCGTCGGGGAGCGTGAAGCCGGACCGGTTGGCGGCCACCCAGTCCAGGGCGGCGCACGAGACGCCTTCGGCGGGGGCGGGCCTCACGCCTGGCCTCCGGAACGGATCAGCTGCGCCGCCTGCACGTGCAGCGCGACGCGGGGGTCGTCGCCGCCCAGGTGCGCGACGAACTCCAGCCCGGTGTCGAGCCCGAGGGTGTGCGGCACGCCGTCCAGCACCGTGAGCCAGCGGCCCGCGCCGGCCGCCTGCAGCCAGTCTCGCCGCCGCACCGCCCGCACGAAGCCGCGGGCCAGGTCGACCGGGCGGCCGGCGAGGGCCCGGGCGATCCCGGAGTCCGCGCCGGGCACGGCCAGGGCGGCCAGCAGCGAGACCTGGTGGGTCAGCCGCTGCCAGGGCGCCGAGTCCAGCCAGGACGCGTCGGGTTCGCGGCCCGGAACGGCGGCGGACGGCACCGCGCCCTCCAGCCTGCGCAGCGTCTGCGTCATCGCCCAGTGGCTCCAGGCGGTGGCCTGCGAGGCGTCCGGCGCGGGAGGGAAGGCGTGGACGGCCCGCTGGAAGACCAGCAGGTCGGAGGAGTGCGGGGAGCGCCGGAACATGGCGCTCGGCAGCAGCACGTCCGCACCGAGCACCCGCACCGCCGCGATGCCGAGGTCGTCGTCCTCGCCGACCCCGGCGGGCGCGCACACCACGCCGGGATGGTCCCCGCCCCGCAGGGCGGAGACCACCTCCGAAGCAAGGTCGCGCACCACACCCGCCAGACGGGTGGAAGCGCTTGACTGCTCCATGGAACGGGCCCGTTCAGCCCTTCTTGGGCCGCGGTGTGGGCGGCGACAGCAGCAACGCCCCGCCTCCCGACAGCAGCGCGGCGCCCAGGCACTCGCGCGTGTCGCGGAAGACGCCCTCCGCCTCGACCGGGTTCAGCGCCTCTTCGACATCGATGTCCAGGGTCGTGGTGAGGTCCCCGGTAAGCCGCTCAGCGGACATCGTCACTCTCCTCACAGAGATCGCTTTCGCTTACCGATCCAGTGGAACCCACATCGCACACCTCCGCAAATTCGTCCGTCTATCGCATGGAATACGTTGATTTGCGCGCCGGGTGAATCCGCGATATGGGCGAGCCGGCAGACGAACGGGCCCGGGCGGACGACCGTCCCCGGGTCCCCGGAGGTTTGGCCGCGGCGCGGCGGGTGGAGAATTACCGCCGGCGCGCCGCCCCGCGGCCGGGGCCGATCCGCGCGCCGTGCCGAGCGACCACGAGGCGGCGCCATGCCGGAGACCACCACCACCGACGACCGGGCCGGCGCGGACGGCCGGCCCACGAAGGCCCGCCTGCGGCCCGCCGCGCTCGGCCCGCTCAACGTGCTGGCCATCGCCATCGCCGCCATCTCGCCCACCACGTCGGTCTTCCTGGTCTACGGCTCCGGGCTCTCGCTGGCCGGCACCGGTGTGGTGTGGGCGTTCGTCATCGGCGGAATCATCGCCCTGAGCATGGCGCTGTGCTACGCCGAGGTCGGCTCGGTCTTCCCGTCGGCCGGCGGCTCGTACACCATCGTGCGCCGGGCGCTCGGCCCGGTGGCCGGCGGCGTGGCCGCGATGCTCTTCCTACTGCTCGGACTGGTCTCCACCGCCTCGATCCTGGTGGCCGCCGCCACCTACCTCTCCTCCCTGGTGCCCGGCGGACTGCCGGTCGGCTGGACGGCGTTGGGCATGATGGTGCTGGTCACCGCGCTGTCGATGGGCAAGGTCTCGCCGGCGAGCTGGGTGGCCGGCGTGATGCTCGCGCTGGAGATCGCCGTGGTCCTGGTCTTCACCGCGATCGCCTTCGCCCACTGGTCCGGCCAGACGCAGCCGTTCACCCACCCCGCGGTCGCCGCCGGGTCCGGCGGGCTGCCGCACGCGGTCGGCGCCGCCGGGCTGCTGGCCGCGGTCGTCCCCGCGCTGTTCGCCTTCAACGGCTACGACTGGCCGCTGTACTTCGTCGAGGAGTCGCGCGGTTCGCGGCGCACCGGACCGCGCGCGGTGGTCGTCGCGGCGGCCTTCGCCGTCGTGGTGGAACTGCTCGCGGTCATCGCGGCCACCGGCGCCATCCACCACCTCGGCGCCACCGCCGCCGACTCCTCGCCGCTCTCGCTCATCGCCCACCAGGTGATGGGCGGCACCGGTGCCAAGATCCTCATCGCCGGCGTGGTGATCGCCATGTTCGACACCGGGCTGGCCGCCAACCTCGGCTACGCGCGCGTCTACTACGCCGCCGCCCGCGACGGCATGCTCCCCGGCCCGCTGGGCGGCTTCTTCGGCCGGATCTCGCCGCGCTCGCAGGTGCCGGTGCTCGGCTTCCTCTTCCTGTTCGTCGGCAACGGCGTGCTGTGCCTGTTCACCTCGCTCAACAACCTCATCACCTTCACCGGCGTCATGATCGTCGTCGTCTACCTCCTGGTCGCGCTCTCCGCGCTCGTCAGCCGGGTGCGCGACCGCGGCCTGCGCCGGGTGTTCCGGATGCCGCTGTGGCCGGTGCCGCCGCTCATCGCCGTCACCGGAGCGGCCATCGCGCTCAGCCAGCAGGACGCGCGCGACCTGTACATCGCCTTCGGCGTGGCGCTGGCCGCGCTGCTCGGCTACCTCGCCGTGCGCCGCCGGCTGCCCGCCCGCCTGCCGGGGGACGGCGCCGGGGATCTGGACGCCGACTGAGGGCTGTGGAATCGTCTACGTACCGCAATTGCCGAAGGCGACCCGCGCGGCTCGACGCGTCCGGGTCCTGGCACCTGTCTCGTGAACGCCCTCGCTCCGGTGGACCGCCGGAGGGGTGGACGCGTCCCGGCGAACCCCGCGCGGGGTTCCGGGTGAAGGGGGAGCAGCATGGCAGCGAGATCCCGCAGGGTCGTCGTCCCGGTGGCCGTCGCGGCCGGCGCGTTGGCGCTGACCGCCTTCGGCGCGGCGCCGCGTGCGCTGGCCGACACCGGTTCGGGAGAGGCGGGTTACTACGTCACCGGGGGCACCTGGAGCAGCGTGTCCGCCAGTTGGGCGCAGCCGACGGGCGACTGCGCCGGCGGAAGCGGCGAGGCCGCGTTCTGGGTGGGACTGGACGGGGTCGGCAGCAACTCCGTGGAGCAGGCCGGCACCTCGGTGGACTGCTCCGGCGGGGTGGCGTCCTACGCCGCCTGGTACGAGATGTACCCGGCCGCCCCGGTCTACCTCGGCAACACGGTGCAACCGGGCGACCAGTTGAACTCGTCGGTCACCATGACGGCCAAGGGCTCGTTCACGGTCACCCTGAAGGACACCACGCAGGGCTGGTCGAAGACGGTGAAGACCACCGACTCCGGCGCCCAGGGGGCCTCCGCCGAGATCGTCGCGGAGGTGCCCACCGGGACCGGCTCCGCCGGCAGCGGCAGCGTGCACTTCACCCAGGCGCTGGTCAACGGCGGTGCGCTGGGCTCCGCCGGCCCGCAGCAGTTGGACTCCCCGGGCATGACCGTCTCGCCGATCGGCTCGACGGGGGAGGACTTCACCGTCTCGTGGTGAGGCGGTCCACCGGGCGCGCGCGTGGCGGGAGTTGACGCCGCGCGGGGGTGTTCCCCCTGCGGCTGGTGGTGGTTATGATCGCTGGGTTCCGGAAGCTCGATCACCGTCCGGGACGTGCGGGAGGCGTGCCGCGCCGTGGCGGGCCGACCGTGTGCGGCGCAGCATGACCCCCACCAGTCCGCGCGCGCGAAGGGATCGGCCGTGTCCGCAGTCTCGCATGTCCCGCGTGCGACGACGGCCGACGCCGCACAGGAGTATCTGCGCGCCGTGCGCCGCCTGTTACCGCACGGGCCGGACGGCGGCGGCTGGCGCGTCGAGCGCACGGGTACGTGGGCGCTGGCCCTGCCGGCCGGGACCCGGCTGCGCCCCCAGGGCTGGAAACTCCACCTGTCGGCGACCCCGCTGTGCGCCCGCCGGGTGCTGGAGCGGGCGGTGCCGGTGCTGGTGGAGGCCGGCTGCCCGTTCAAGTTCGCCGCGTCCCCCGGCGAGGCGGCCGATCTGACCGGGCGGCACTTCGACCGCGGCTCGGCGGGCAAGTTCCTCACCGCCTACCCGGCCGACGACGCCCGACTGCCCGCCCTCGCCGAGGCGTTGGACGACGCGACCCGCGGCCTGTGCGGGCCGCGCATCCTCTCCGACCGCCCCTACCGGCCCGGCAGCCTGGTGCACTACCGCTTCGGCGGCTTCGTCCGCGACCTGAGACTTGCTGACAACGGTGTCTACGAGCCGGTGTTGACCGCTCCGGACGGCAGCGTGGTGCCCGACCGCCGCGACGCGTGGTTCGCGCCGCCGTCCTGGGCGCCCGACCCGTTCCGGCCCGCCGCCCCCGAGCAGCCCGCCCGGAGCGCCACGGCCGCGCCCGCCGGCCGGTCCGCCGCACCGCGCGGCGTGCTGGTCGGCGACCGGTTCCTGCTGCGCGGCGCGATCCGGCACGCCAACAAGGGCGGCGTCTTCCGGGCCACCGACCAGGACAGCGGCGAGGACGTGGTCGTCAAGCAGGGCCGCCGGCACGTCGAAGTCCGCCCGGACGGCGGAGACGTGACCGACCTGCTGCGCAACGAGGCCCGCATGCTCGGCATCCTCGCGCCGACCGGACGGGTGCCCGCCCTGCGCGCCCTGATCGAACTGCCCGAGCACACCTTCCTCGTCGAGCAGGCCGTCGAGGGCGTCGCGCTCCGCGTCCACCTGCAGCGGCTGCACCGCGCCAGGGCCGGCCACCCCGACCAGGCCGAGATCCACGACACCGCCCTGCGGCTGGTCGACCTGCTCGCCGACGTGCACGCCGCCGGGGTGGTGGTACGCGACCTGACCCCGGCCAACATCATGGTCGGCGACGACGGCGAACTCAGCCTGATCGACCTGGAGTTGGCGGCCACCCCGGAGGACGACGCGGTGCCGGGCGGCTCCCCCGGCTACGCCGCCCCCGAGCAGTGGACCGACCGGCACGCCACCGCGGCCGCCGACCTGCACAGCCTCGGCGCGATCCTGTTCGCCCTGGTCACCGGCGCCGAACCGCACCTCGCCCCGGACGACCCCCCGGCCCGCGACACCCGCGAGCGGCTGGCCGGCTGGCTGGCCCGCGCGGCCCGTGACAACCCGTCGGCCGCCACCCTCGCCCCGGTGATACTCGAACTGCTCCACGAGGACCCGGCGGCCCGCCCGGGCCTGGAACGCGTCCGGGAGGCGCTGACCCGGCCCAGGGCGGTCGTGCGGACCACCGTGCGGCACGCCGGCGCGCTGGACACCGGACGGCTGCTCGACGACGGGCTGCGCTACCTGGTGTCGACCGGCGGACGCGGCGTCGACCCGGCCGGCGACCCCGCGCCCGGCACCCAGCGCTGGTGGCCCGCCGACCCGTTCGGCGCCACCACCGACCCGTGCAACGTCTACTACGGCGCGGCCGGCATCCTCGCCGTGCTCGCCGCGGCGAAGGACCACCGCGACGACGAGGAGTGGCGCACCGCCACCGCCCGCGCCGCGCAGTGGCTGGAGCGGCGGGCCGCCGGCGAGCGACGCGTCCTGCCCGGGCTGCACTTCGGCCGGTCCGGCACCTACTGGGCGCTGCTGGAGGCGGGCATCGCGCTCGGCGACGCCGACCTGATCGACCGCACCGCCGAGGCCGCCGAGCGCCTGCCGGTCGCCGGCCCGGTGCCGGACGTCAGCCACGGCATCGCCGGTTCCGGCCTGACCGCGCTGCGGCTGTGGCGGGCGACCGGCCAGCCCACCCACCTGCGGCTCGCCGAGTCCTGCGCGGACACCCTGCTGGACGCCGCGGTCCGCGACGCGTCCGGCATCCGGTGGCCGGTGCCGCCGCAGCCGCCCCACCTGCCCCACGGCGCGACCCACCACGGGTTCGCGCACGGCACCGCCGGCGTCGCCGCCTTCCTGCTCGACGCCGCCGAGGCGACCGGGCGGGCCGACTGCCTGGAGACCGCGCACCTGGCCGGGCGCACGCTGGCCGCGGCCGCGCTGTGGGGCGAGGGCGGCGCCGCCCGCTGGAGCGCCGGGCCGTCCGACTCGGTGCCGCTGACCGGCTGGTGCAGCGGCGCGGCCGGGGTCGGCGCGTTCCTGCTGCGGCTGTGGCGGGCGACCGGCGAGGACGAGTTCGGCGCGGTGGCGGTGGCGGCGGCCTCCGCCGCGCGGTACGACATCTGGCAGAGCCCGCCCGTGCACTGCCACGGAACCGCCGGCTCGGTCGACTACCTGATGGACGTCTTCGAGGCCACCGGCGAGGAGTACTACGCGCGTTGGGCCCGCGAGGCGGTCGGCGCGCTCGCCGCCCGTGCCGTGCGCCGCGACGGCCTGCTGCTCACCCCGGACCACGGCGGCGTGGAGGTCTTCCCCGGCTGGGGGACCGGCAGCGCGGGCGTGGTCGCGGCGCTGCTGCGGCTGGAGACGGCCTCCCCCCAACTGTTCATGCCCCCGGTGCCCGGTCTCGAACGGGTACCCACCCCGCGGCCGCGGCCGCCCCAGGAACGCCCGGTGTCCCACCGTGCGAAGCGGATCCCGTCCCACGAAAGGAATTCGTCATGATCAGCACCGACCTGGACGAACTGCAGCGCCTGCCCGAGGAGTGCTCGGCCGAGGACCGCACGCCCTGCATTCCCGCCGCCGACCAGCGCCCGACCTACACCACCGTCTGCTGACAGCGGCCGGACGCGGCGGGGGCCTTCACTGCGCGAAGGCCCCCGCGGTCCGTCCAACCGCCGCCGCCGGCGCGGCGATCCGGAGGGTGCGTCGCCGGTCGCGCCCGGCACTCGATAACCTGCCCCGCGGATCGCGAAGGCGGGGTCCCACGGCGTGCCGTGCGGTGCGAGACCGGCCGTGAGACGCAGCGGGACGTAACGGGAAGGACTGTGGGATGCCGGAGTCGAGGACTGGTCGGCGGCGAACGAGGGCCGTCGCCGCGGCACTTGCCGCGATGGGCGTGCTCGCCGGGTGTTCGGGCGGCGGGCACGGCGCTCCGAAGCCGTCGACGCCCGCGGTGGGCCAGGCCAGCGTGATCGCCGAGGTGGGCACCACCGCGCCGATCGCCAAGGCGGTCGCCGCCGATCCGGCCACCGCCGGCGGACCGCGCGGCATCTCCTCCGGCCCGGACGGCTCGATCTACCTCTCGCTGCCCTCCTCCGTCGTGCGCATCGGGCAGAAGGGCGTGGTCTCCTCGCTCGCCGCGTCGGCCGCCGCGACGAGTGGCACCGCCGTGCCGCGCGGCGTCGTCGCCCTGCCGGACGGCAGCTTCGTGACCGCGACCGACGGCCAGATCGTGCGGATGGGCGCCGGCCAGCCCACCACCGCGATCGCCGGCGTCAAGAACTCCTACCGCTCGCTGTCCGCCCCGGTGCCGGCCGGCGGGCAGGCGACCGCGATCCGGTTCACCTCCGCCGTCTCGCCCATCGGCATGCTCGGCGACGGCTCCGTCGTGCTGGCGGACGGCGACGCGCTGTGGCTGGTGCGGGCCGGCAAACTGACCCGGCTCTACCAGCGCCCGGCGGTCAAGGACGCCTCCGGCCACTACCAGCCCAGCCTGCGCGCGGACGGCGCCGCGGTCTCGCCGACCGGCCACATCTTCCTGCTGCCGCTCACCGGCGCCTCCGGCGGCCTCGGCGACGTCGTCACCGTCTCGCCGACCGGAACGGCCGGCCACCTGGCGCTGCCCTCCTCGGTCGGCGGCGTCACCGGCGGCCCGGCCCGCCTCACCCCGCTCTGGCTGAGCACCGACGGCGCCTCGGGCGTCTACGTGCACGCCGTCGGCGCCGGCCACGGCGACTACGTGCTGCACGTGGACGGCAGCGGGGGAGCCACGCTGGCCGCCGCCTCCAGCGCCGCCGGCTCGGCCTCCTGCGGCGTCAGCAAGCCGACCGGGGCCGCGAAGTTCCCCTGCGCGCTGCCCCGTGCGGTGATCTTCCAGCCGGGACTGCTCGTGCTGGCCGCCGGCGAGCCGTACGTGGTGGGCGTGCGGCTGCCGAAGCCGAAGGGCTGACCGCCCGGTCCCCCCGCTCGTCCCACGCCGCGACCCGTTCGGCGCTCCGGTCCCTGACGCCTCAAAGGGCGGGCGGGCCCGGCGGCATCCGCGTAGGCTCGCGGTATGACGAACACGGGGGGACCGTCTTCGCGTCATGAAGGGGAACGGCCGCCGTGGGCCGCGCGCATCCGGTGCGCGGGCGGTGACATCGCCGGCGCGGGCGTACTGATCGGGGCGGACCTGGTCCTGACCGCGGCCCGCAACCTGTCCGAAGCGCCGCCCCGCACGGCCGAGTTCGGCGCCGCGGCGGTGGCCGCCCTCGCCGACGACGGCACGGCCCCGGCCGGCGGCGTCGCCCTGCTGCGGCTCGCCGCGCCGCGCCCGGCCGGCCACCCGGCGACACTGCGCCGCACCGCGGTGGTGCGGCGCGCGGTCCGGGTGCACGGCGCCCGCGGAGCGGCGATGAGGGCCGAGGTCACGGCCGCCACCGGCGGCGACGGCCGGGTGCCGCTGCGCCGCGTCGACCGCGGTGAGTGGGCCGGCGGCGGATGGCAGGGCGCCGCGGTGGCCGACGAGGCGACCGGCGCGGTGATCGGCATCGCGCTGGCCGACGGGCGGGGAGCGCCGGTCCTGGTGCCGGCCGAGACCGTGCTGCGCCACCTGCCGCGGCTCGCCGCGCACACCAGCGGGCTGCCCGCCGTGCCGGGACCGCTGCTGGCCCGCACCAGGACCCGGTCGGTCGACGCGACGGCCGCGAAGTGGTTCACCGGCTGGGCGGCCGAGCCGGGCCGGCCGGTCGCCGTCGGCGTGCTGCCGGAGCACGACGCCGCCGCGGCCGCCACGTTGCGCGCCTGCCTCACCCTGGCCGACCGGGAGCACCACGCCACGCTGCCGGCCGGCCACCCGCTGCTCGCCGCCGGGCCCGCCCTGCCCCCGGTCGGCTCGGTCGACCTGGTGCTCGACGCCGCCGGCCTGAGCGTCGACCGGATCGCCGAACTGGTCGCGGAACGGCTCGGGTTGGCCGGGATCGCCGGCCGGGACGCCGCCTCGCGCTTGTCGGCCGCCGGTCCGCCGCCGCTGCGCTGCGTGGTGCTCGGCGTCGACCGGTCCGCGCGACCGGCCGATCTGCTCGACCTGCTGGGCACGCTCACCGACGGCGGCAGCCGGCTGCTGCTGGTCTTCCGCGACCAGGGCGCCGCCAGCCGCCGAATCGCCGCCACCGAGCTGCCCGTCCGGGCGTGGCGAGCCCAACTGGCCGACATCAGGCGGCGGTTGACCGAGACCGTCTACCTCGCCCGCACCGACCTGTACGACCGGGTGGCCCGGGTGCGCGCCGACCTCGGCCCGGTGCGCGACGCCCTGCGGCGGGCCTCGTCCGCGCGCGCCTACCTGGCGGAGCTGCCCGACCCGCCGACCGGGCCCGGCGAGCCGGAGGACCTGGGCCCCTACGCGCGTCTCGCGGACAGCGCCCGGCGCCGGGTCGAGGAGGCCGTCGACCGGCTGGACCGACTGATCGCCGCCCGCGACGAGTTGCGCGGCACGCTCCGCGCCTACCGGGCCCTGGACCTGCGGACGGCACGCCACGAGGACCGCGAGGCCGCCCGGTTGTACCTCGCCGCCCACCACATCCTGCACACCGGTGCCTGCGACGTGGCCACGGCGGCCGAGGCGCTGCGCCGGTACACCGACCATGTCGACGCCCGCCCCGATGCCTCAATACCCTTGCGCGAGAAGGGAGATGAGTGAGCGTCAGATGAGACCGTGCGAACGCCCCGGCTGCCCGGGCCGGGTCATGGCCACCGGCTTCTGCGACACCTGCCTGCGCCGGGCCCTGCCGCCCTCCCCGGCTCCCGACCCGCCGCCCGCCGACCTTCCGCCCGCCGACCTTGCGTCCGCCGACCATGCGCCCGACCACCACGCGCCCGACGACCTGCCTCCCGCCGACCGGCCGCCGACCGTCGTCGATCCCGTCCCCGATGCCGTCGCCGCACCGCCTCCCGCGCCGGACGACGAGCCGCCGCCCGTACCGCCGCGCCCCGAGGGCGGTCCGCCGCCGCTGGACGCCGACGGGCTGGTGATCCTGCCGGACGTCGGGATACCGTCCCCCGACGACCTGATCATCACCGACCCGGGGCCGCCCACCCCCAGGCGCTGCGGCGTGAACGGCTGCGGCGAGCCGGTCGGGGTGGGCTACGGCGGCCGGCCCGCGCTCGCCAGGGGCTACTGCCCGCGGTGCGGCGCCGCCTACTCCTTCGAACCCCAACTCCACCCCGGCGACGAGGTGGACGACGGCCACTACCGGGTCATCGGCCTGCTGGCCCGCAGCGGCATCGGCTGGGTGTACCTGGCCGAGGACACCCGGGTCGAAGGCCACCTGGTCGTCCTCAAGGGGCTGATCAACACCCACGACACCGCCCTGCGGCTCAACGCCGTCGAGGAGGGCCGGCGGCTCAGCAGCCTGCACCACCGCGACATCGTGGGCATCGTCACCCGTATCGAGCACACCGCGCCCGGCGAACCGGAGCCCACCGAGTACATCGTCATGGAGTTCGTCGGCGGCTACACGCTGCGGCAACTCCTCGACCCCGGCCGGCGGGCCGAGCTGTTCGGCGAACCGTTCCTCATCGACCACGTCATCACCTACGGCTGCAAGATCCTCGGCGCGCTGGAGTACCTGCACGACCGCGGCCTGCTCTACTGCGACCTCAAGCCGGACAACGTGATCCACTACGGCCGGCAGATCAAGGTCATCGACCTGGGCGCCATCCGCCGCATCGGCGACGACACCTCGGCGCTGGTCCACACCGCCGGCTTCTCGCCGCCGAAGTCGGAACGCGACCAGGGCCGCTTCGACTACGACTTCGACCTGCACACCGTGGGGGCCACCCTCGACCGGCTCGCCCGGCTCGCCGAGGCGCCGGACGAACTGGTCGACCGGTCCTTCCAGCGGGTGATCCAGCGCGCCCGGCACCCGGAGCGCGCGGCCCGCTTCCACTCCGCCGCCGAGATGTCCCGGCAGCTGTGGGAGGTGCTGCGGGAGCACCGCGCGCTCACCTCGCGCGAGCAGTACGGGGACCGCTCCACCCACTTCGAGCAGACGCCGGTGCTCTTCGGCTCCGACCTCGGCGCGATCCCGTCGCCGAAACGCTGGACCCGGCCGGTGCCCGACGCCGCCCGCCACCTGGCCATCGGCCCGCCGGACGCCGCCGCGGCGCTCCGCGGCCTGCCGGTGCCGATCGCCGACCCGCGCGACCCGGCCGCCGGAAGGCTGCCCCGGCTCGCCCCGGACAACCCGAAGGAGACCGCCAACCACTGGCCGCACGATCCCGCGCTGCGCACCGCCGAGGTCGCCCTGTGGCTGTGCCGCGCCTTCGCCGCCCGCGGCGACGCGGGCGAGGCCGAGCGCTGGCTGCACGAGGCGGGCACCCTGTCACCCCGGGCCGCCTACGACTGGCGGCTCGACTGGCACCGCGGCGTCCTGCACCTGTGCCGGGACGAGATCGCCCCGGCCCAGCAGGAGTTCGCCGCCGTCTACACCGCGCTGCCCGGCGAGTGGGCGCCCAAGCTCGCGCTCGGCTACTGCGCGGAGCGGCTGGCCGCCGACTCCGGGCGGCCGCAACCGCTGCGGGAGGCCGAGTCGTACTACAAGGCGGTCTGGACGCGGGACCTGGCGCAGGGCAGCGCCGCCTTCGGACTGGCCCGCATCCACCTGGGCCGCGGCGAGCGGGCGGCGGCGGTCGCCGTCCTGGACGCCATCCCGCCCACCTCGCACCACTTCGCCGCCGCCCGGATCGCCGCTGTGCGGGTGCACGCCGGGTGCCTGGCCGGTGCGGCGCCCACCGAGGCGGACCTGAAGCAGGTCGACGACCGGCTGCCCGGGCTGCAACTCGACTGGGGCGAGCGGGACGGCGAGTCCCGGGAACGGCTGGTCGCCGAGATCCGGGAGACCGCCTGGCTGTGCACCCCGGAGCGGGGATGGGGCGAGGGCTTCCCCGCCGGCGAGCTGTTCGGCACCCGGGGCACCGCCAGGGAGCTGTCCGCACTGCTCGCCCAGTCGTTCCGCCGGATGGCGGTGCGCACCAACGACACCGAGCTGAGCCACGAGTTGTTCGACCGCGACGGGCAGGTCCGGCCGGAGACCCCGTTCTGAACCGGCGCCGCGCCGCCCACCGCGCGTATCCACGAGAGAGGCGAGAACGACGAACACCACGAAGAGCACCGGGGAGCCGGGCATCACCTTGTCGGTGAGCCAGTCCCAGTACCTCTCCGGCCGATCCGGCGAACGCGATCTGCACGCCATCGTGACGGTCGCGGTGCGGGGCACCTCCGCGGCCGGCGGGCCGCGGGACGAACCCGGCCACGCACACGTCCTGGTCATCGACTGCTCGACCTCGATGAGTTGGCCGGAGTCGAAGATGCGGGCCGCCAAGCTCGCCACCGCCAGGGCGATCGACCTGCTCCCGGACGGCGCCGCCTTCGCGGTGGTCGCGGGCACGGCGGAGGCCGTCCCCGTCTACCCCGACGACGGGACCATGGCGGTCGCCGGGCCGGACAGCAGGAGCGCGGCGCACGCCGAGGTGCACCGGCTGGTGGCCGCCGGCGGCACCGCGATCGGCAGCTGGCTCGACCTGGCCCGCCGGCTCTTCGAGGGCCGCGACGAATCGATCCGGCACGCCATCCTGGTCACCGACGGCAAGAACGAGTACGACGGCCGGCTGCCGCTGGAGCAGGTGCTCGCCGCCTGCGAGGAGCGGTTCACCTGCGACGCCTGGGCGATCGGCGCCGGCTGGGACGCCGAGGAACTGCTCGCGATCACCGGGCGGTTGCACGGCAGCGCCGCCGCCGTCCGGCAGGACACCCAACTGCTGGGCGGATACGAGGAGTCGATGCGCTCCGCGGGCGCCCGGTCGATTCCGCTGATCCGCCTGACGGTGACGCCGTCCCCGGGCGGCACGGTCCGCTACCTGCGGCAGACGCAGCCGGCCCGGATGGAGCTGACCGGCACCGCCGTGCCCGGCGGCTCCGGCGCGGTCGCCTACGTCACCCGCTCGTGGGGGGACGAGGAGCGCCGCTACCAGCTCTGCGTCACCGCGGACCCGGAAGGCCGCCCGCAGGAGGAGGAGTTGCAGGCAGCCATGGTGGACGCCGCGGCGGACGGCGGCGTGCCGCGGCCCGCGGACCCGGTGCCGGTGCTCGTCCAGTGGACCGACGACCCGGTGGCGCAGACCCGGATCGACGAGGAGGTGGACTTCTTCGACCAGGAGCAGGCGCTCGGCGACGCCATCGGCCGGGCCCAGGCCGCCCACCGCTCCGGCGACACCCGCCGGGCCGTCGTCCAGCTCGGCGCGGCGAAGAACATCGCCGAGCGGATCAACGCCGTCCAACCCCTCGAACTGCTCAACGAGATGGTGGCGGCCGACCTGGAGCGCGGCGAGTTCCGGGCGCTGCGCGACCTGTCCGACGTCGACTTCCAGTACCTCACGCTGGCCGGCAACCGCTCCTCGTGGCACACCTCGGCCGAACCGCTCCTGGACACCTCGCCGGAGACCAGGAAGTGCCCGAACTGCGCGCAGTCCTCGCCGGCGCGGGCCCGCTTCTGCAACTTCTGCCGCCAGCCCTTCCCGGAGCCGTCGTGAGCACCACGCAGCGCGATCTGATCGTGCGGCGCCGGACCCTGTGGATCATCACCGCCGCCGTCACCGCGATGGCCATGTGGGCCTACTGGGGCGTGCACGGCCCGACCGCCCCGCTGCGCCGCTCCACCGCGCCGGCCGTGCTGGCGGTGGACACCGCGCGCGACGCGCTGGTGGCGGCCCAGCGCGACGCGCAGGCCGGCCCGGCCGGCGCCGGCGACGTGCAGACCCAGCTCTCGGTGGCCGGCCAGAGCCTGTCGCAGGCCGCGATCGCCAACGTCACCGGGCTGCCGGGCCGCCAGACCCTGCGGATTCTCGCCGGACTGGTCTCCGTCTACACCGGCTGGGTCGACGCGGCCGAGAACCAGCCGGCGAACTCCGTGCTGCGCGACGCGTACCTGTCCTACGCCAGCAGCGTGCTCGCCGGGCAGACCACCGGCATCCTCACCCGGCTCGACGAGCTGCAGGGCGACCAGCGGGCCGCGGTCCGGGAACAGACCTCGTTCGACTGGACCCTGTGGGTGCGCTGGATACTCTGCGGGCTGCTGTGCGCGGCGCTGCTGGTCCGGCTGGCCGAGGCGCAGTCCTATCTGCGCGCCCGCTTCCGGCGCCGGTACAACGCCTGGCTGCTGGCGATCATGCTGGTGGTGGTGGCCGGCTTCCCCGTGCTGGCCGTCCTGACCTGGCAGACCCACGGCGCGCTGGCGCACGCCCAGGTCCTGCTGCGGCAGCCGTGGTCCGTCAAGCTGATCCACCGGACCACGACGGCCGTCGACGGCTGCCTGCGGCGCACCATCTGGCGCTCCACCGCCTTCTGGGGCATCCCGCCGGCCGGCGCGGCCATGGCGCTGGCCGTCCGCGCCGGATTCCAGGCCCGGTTGAACGACTACGGGAACCCATCGAGACGGGGAGAGTCATGACAGGGGTTCGTCCGCGCACCGTCGCCGCCTGGGGGGTGGCCCTGGCGGTGCTGGCCGCCGCGACCGGCTACGCCGTCCGCGCGCTGTCCCCGGAACCGACGATCACGGTGCTCGCCAACTGGACCGGCGCGGACAAGCGGTCCTTCCACGAAGACGTCATCCAGCCCTTCGAGAAGCGCTACCACATCCACGTCATCTACCAGGGGACCACCGCGGAGAGCCAGGTGCTGAGCGCGGACATCGAGTCCGGCACCCCGCCGGACGTCGCCGTCCTGCCGGGACCCGGCGAGCTGGCCGGCTACGCGCGGCAGCACCAACTGCTGCCGCTGGACGGCGTGGTGTCGGCCACGCGCTTCAACTCGGCCCTGATGCAGGGCCTTTCGGTGGACGGCGGACCCGCGAAGCACTACTGGGTACCGGTCAAGGAGGACCTCAAGAGCATCGTGTGGCATCGCGGTGATCTGCCGGCCGGGAACCTGGCGGCGACCGCCCGCGTTCCGAGCCAGTGGTGCCTGGGCATGGGCGCCGACGCGACCTCCGGCTGGCCGGGCACCGACTGGATCGAGGACATCCTGCTCCAGCAGTCCGGGTGGAGCGTCTACCAGCGCTGGGCCACCGGGAAGCTGCCGTGGACCGACCCGCACGTGCGGCGGGCCTGGCAGACCTGGGGAGCGCTGGTCGGAGCGGGCGACGACACCCTGACCAAGCCGGCGCTGGTGACCTCCTACAAGGACGCCGCGCGGGGGATCGACGCGTCGCCGCCCACCTGCTCGCTGGAGCACCAGGCCTCGTTCATCCGCGACGACTCCGACTGGAAGCACGCCGACCCGCGGTTCGTGCCCTCCGACACGCTCATCCCCGGCGCGCGGACCGGCCTGGACGACTGGGAGGTCTCCGGCGACCTGGCGGGGATGTTCCTGCGCAGCGCCGCCGCCGAGAAGCTGATCGCCTACCTGGCCTCCGAGCCGGTGCAGAAGGTGTGGAGCAAGGCGGAGTCCGGCTTCTCCGCGGACACCCGGCTGGGGCCCGACGCCTACCCCGACCGGGTGAGCCGGCAGATCGACGGCTACCTCCGCTCGGGGAAGGCGGTGCACTGCTTCGACGCCTCCGACGCCATGCCGCCCGCCATGCGCGACGCCTTCACCCGCGCGACGCTGGAGTACCTGGCCGACCCCGCCGGGCTGACCGCGCGGCTGGAACTGCTGCAGACCGTCGGCTCCAGCCCGCTGGTGAAGGGCGGCTGGCTCCCCTCGGTCTGCGACAACCACGCGGGCTAGCCGGCCACCCGGTCCCGGCGCCGGTCAGGAGGACAACAGGTCGCGCACCCAGCGCAGTTGGACGCTCTGCTGGTAGGTGGTGCCGCCCTCGTGGCCGTTGTAGGGCCACACGTGGATGTCCTTGGGGCCCGCGTAGTGGTGGTAGGCGGCGAAGACCGTGGACGGCGGGCAGACCAGGTCGGACAGCGCCACCGAGTAGAGCGCGGGCACGGTGGCGCGGGCGGCGAAGTTGACGCCGTCGAAGGAGCGCAGCGTCTCGAAGACCCGCTCGACGAGCGTCGGCTTGGCCGCGCAGAGCCGGGCGATTTCGGCGTACGGGTTGGCGTCGGTGATCTCGGTGGCCCGCCGGATGTGCGTCATGAACGGCACGTCGATCAGCGCCCCGCGCACGTCGGACCGCAGGCCGGCCACCGCCTGGCTCATCGCGCCGCCCTGGCTGCCGCCGGCCACCACGAGCCGGCCGGGGTCCACCAGCGGGTGCGCGGCGGCGGCGTCCACCGCGCGCACCGCGTCGGTGAACAGCCGGCGGTAGTAGTACTCGTCGCGGTCCAGCAGCCCGCGGGTGATCATCCCGGCGACCTGCGGCGTGCCACCGGACGGCGGGTCCTCGGTGTCGCCGTCGCCCTGGCCGCGCGAGTCCATCACCAGCACCGCGTACCCGGCGGCCGGCCACAGCAGCCAGTCGTGCGGGGCGCGCCGCCCGCCGCTGTAGCCGATGTACTGCACCACGCACGGCAGCGGCCCCTCCGCCCCGGCCGGGGCGATGAACCAGCCGGCCACCCGGGTGCCGCCGTGCCCGGTGAAGCGCACGTCCTCCACCCGCACCGCGGGCAGCAGCGCGTCGTACGGCGTGAAGACCGGATCGAGCGGCCGGCCGGCGGCCTCGGCGAGGGTGTCGCGCCAGAAGGCGTCGAAGTCCGCCGGCTCGTCGCGCTCCGGGCGGTAGTCGCGCAGTTCGTCGAGTGACAGGTCGAAGAAGGTCACAGGGGATGCCTCGCTTCACAGACGGCGGTGGGTGCACGGCGCACGCCGCGACGATACCCACGTCCCGCGCCGGCCCGTCGAGGTGTCCGGACCGTGGCCCTCCCGGGACCCTTCGCCCCTTCCGCGCAGGCCCTTTCACGTGCGACGATCCGGTCGAGGATCTTCTGGTGCGCGGTGCGCGCGGGGTTTCGGCTGCCCGCGGCACGGCTGCCGGAGGCGACCGGACCGCGCTCGTCCGACAACGTTTCCCCGGAGTTCACCCGAGATGAACCGTCCGACGTTCCGACACGACTTCCCCTTCGATCCGACCTACGGATACGACCTGGACGCCCTCACCCGGATCGCCCCGCCGGAGACCGAACCCGCCGACTTCGCGGAGTTCTGGACCGGGCTGTACCGGACGGCCCGCGCGCTGCCGGTGCGGCCCCGGCTCGGCCCGCGGGTGCGGCGCCGGCACGGACTCGACGTGCACACCGTGGAGTTCGGCTCGCTCGGCGGGGTGCGGATCGGCGGCTGGCTCGTGGTGCCCAGCGACGGCCGGGTGGAGCGCGGCTTCGTGGTCGGGCACGGCTACGGAGGCCGCGAGGAGCCCGATCCGCGGCTGCCCGCGCCGAGGTCCGCGGCGATCTTCCCGGTGGCCCGCGGTCTCGGCTCGGCCAGCGAACTGCCCGGCATCCCGGCCGCCGCGCAGGAACACGTGCTGCACGGCATCGCCGACCGGGAGACCTACGTGCACGCCGGCTGCGCCGCCGACGTGTGGTCCGCGGCGACCGCGCTGCTGCAACTCGTGCCGCAGGCGGCCGGCCGGCTCGACTACTGCGGCGGCAGCTTCGGCGGCGGGATCGGCGCGCTGGCGCTGCCCTGGGACGACCGGTTCTCGGCGGCCCACCTCGCGGTGCCGAGCTTCGGCCACCATCCGCTGCGGGTCACCCTGGAGTGCGCCGGCAGCGGCGCCGCGGTGCGCGGGCACTGGCTGGAGCACCCCGAAGTCCTGGACGTGCTGGCCTACTTCGACGCCGCCACCGCCGCCCGCCACCTGCGCGCGCCGGTGCAGGTCGCCCCGGCGCTCTTCGACCCGAGCGTGCCGCCGCCCGGCCAGTTCGCGGTGTTCAACGCGCTCGCCGGGCCGAAGGAACTCCACCTGCTGACCGCCGGCCACTTCCCCTACCCCTCGGCGGACCGGGAACACGACCGGATGCTCGCCGCCCGCGCCGAGTTCTTCGCCCGGCCGGTCTGACGCTCAACCGCCCAGCAGCCGCGCGGACTCCTCGGTGGGGAACGGGGTGGTGCGGCTCACCCACCGCAGCGTGTCGAAGAAGCCGTTCACCACCACCGCCAGCGGGGCGTGCCGCCCGACGATCGCCGCCACCGGGTCCGGCAGGCCGGCGGGCACCGTCCCCGCGGCCGCCTCGGCCAGCAGGGCGTGCCGCTCGGGGCGGGCGAGGCCGTGTTCGGCCAGCAGCCAGTTGACCAGGTGGGTGGCGGTGTAAGCGCGGTCGTAGTCCAGGTGCCGGGCGCGGAAGGCGGCCTCGGCGGGGGAGAGGGCGAAGTGCGCGGCGCTGGAGAGGCCGAAGTCGGCGAAGTAGAGGCGTTCGCCGTCGGTGAGGATGTTCTCGAAGTGGCCGTCGAAGTGCAGCAGCCCGCGGGCGTTCATGAACGCGACGCCCTCGCGCAGGCCGCGTTCCACCATGGCGAGCGCCGCGTCGCGCTCCGCGCCGCCCGCGGCGACCCGGGCGGCCAGCCAGTGGTGCAGGTTGTCGGGGAGGTACTCGCAGAACAGGGTGACGCCGTGGGTGGCCCCGGCCAGCGCCTCGATGCGCTCGCGCACCGCGGGCGAACCCTCCCAGTACGCCACCGCCCGTTCCACGTCGGCCAGTTCGTCCGGCAGCGCGCGGACCGGCTCGGGCAGCACGCGCCAGTGGTAGGTGAGCGGGAAGCCCGGGTGGGCGCCGGACAGCACCCACCCGGTGGTCAGGGTGTGCACCGCCAGTTCGCGCCAGACACCGAACCCCGGCCCGCCGATCCCGTACTGGCAGAACGGCGGCAGGCCGAAGAGGTTCGCGGTGGAGCCGGCGTTGCCCGGCAGCCGCTCGCGGTCGGTGAGCGGCACGCTCTTGACGAAGACCGGGACGCCCTCGACCTCCAGCAGCGCCGAGGCGCCGCCGATGCCGGTGCCCAGCGGCCGGGCCCCGTCCACCAGTGCCCGCAACTCCTCGTCGCCGCAACGGGCGAGCGCGGTCGAGACGGTGGCGTGCGCGGCGAGCCGCCCGGCGTGGCCGGACGGCTCAGGCCCAGCCGTAGCGCTTCCTCAGGTTGTCCACCACCATGCCGAACCGGGCCTTGTCGAGCGCGCACGCCTCGCGGCGCATCCCGTGCTCGTGCACCCGCATCACCCGGTCGAGAGCCACCCACGAGTCGCGGCCGGTGCGGTCCCAGGGGCCGTCGCCGAGCGGCACCCAGTCGCTCTGGTGCTCGTGTGCCTTGCTGGAGAGCATCACCGCCAGCAGCGTGCCGCCCGGCTCGCGGGCGACCACCAGCACCGGCCGGTCCTTGCCGCGGCCGTCGCGCTCCTCGTAGGGCACCCAGGTCCACACGATCTCGCCGGGATCCGGGTCGCCGTCGTGCCGCGGCGCGTACGCGGTGTGCACCGCGCCGATCTCGTAGGGGTCCACCTCCACGGTCGCGTCGGGGCCGAAGCGGCCCGGCACGTCGTGGCCGGTGTTGATCGACTCGCTCATCCGCACAGGCTATCGGGGTTCGCGGCCGGCGGGTGCCACCGCCGGCCGGCCGCCCGGCGGTTCAGCGGACGTAGGCGCGGGCGAACTGCAGCACCTGCTCGGTCTTGACCCGGTACTCCGGGTCCCGGGAGAGCGGGGCGTTGACCGGGGCGCCGAGCTTGAACGGCTTGCCCTCGCGCCGGTGGACGATCAGCACGCCGCCCGACCGCGGGTCGACCCGGATGTCCTGGACCTCCGCCCAGGCGGCCTCGTTGCTGAAGACGCCCCGCTTGGAGCGGATGCCCCGCTCGTCCAACTGCGAGGAGGAGTCGCGCATCACCAGGAACCACGACAGGAGCAGCGCGACGGCGCACAGCCCGCACAGCCCGGTGAAGTAGTAGACGTGGATCACCGCGGTGACGACGGCGATGACGATCAGCACGGCGGACGCTATGACGGGCGTGCGCTGCTGAGCCGGCGGCAGGGTGAAGTTCAAGGAGGTCACGACGGTATCCGCTTCCGGTGGATGTCGGGGGGCCGCAGCGCCGGCGGGAGGCCGGCGGGCGACGGTGGAGTGTGGCGACGCCCCGCAGATTCTCATACCGTTCTGTGACCGGCCGGACACGAGCGCCTATCTTCGCGTCACCTCCACACGAACTCCCGTCGGTCGTCCACCGGTTGTGCACGGTATGCGCACCCTGCGTCGCCGAGGACGACTAAACACAGCTCGCAGGGGGTGCCGGGGCTCGGAAAAGGTCTCACGGGCCGGGTATTGCGCTACGTTTTCGCTCCGTGTGGGCGGCATCCACCGCACGCCCAGCCGAACCACCCCCGGAGCCCGACGTGTCCCGCCGTTCCCTTCTGCCCTCGGTCTGCTGCGCCTTGGCCGGCCTGCTCGCCATCGTTGTCATACCGTCCTCCGCGGCGGCCTCCGCGGCCCCATCGGCCCCGCCGGCCCCGCTGGCGAACCTCGCGCACCTCGACTCCCTCACCACCGGGGTCGCGCCGCCCGCCCAGGCCGGGCACACCACCTACCAGTTGGCCGCGCACCCGTCGGTCGGCGTGCTGTGGGTGTACTCCAACGCCGAGCCGGACGGCACCTACCAGCCCACCGGCGGCGGCACCTACGACGCGTCGGACAACACCTACGGCCAGGGCGCCTACGACGCGGACGACATCGCCCGCGCCGCGGTGGTCTACCTGCGGCACTGGAAGCAGGACGGCGACGCCCACAGCCGCGACGAGGCGCTCCAACTGCTGCGCGGGCTGACCTACCTGCAGACCTCCGCCGGCCCGGACGCGGGCGACATCGTGCTGTGGATGCAGCCCGACGGCACCCTCGACCCGACGCCCACGCCCGCCGACAGCCCCAACCCGTCGGACAGCGGCGCCTCGTACTGGCTGGCCCGCAGCGTCTGGGCGCTCGGCGAGGGCTACGCCGACTTCCGCACCGCCGACCCGGCCTTCGCCTCCTTCCTGCGCGACCGGCTCGACCTGGCGATCTCGGCGCTCGACCGCCAGGTGCTGCCGTCCTACGGCACGTACCAGACGGTGGACGGCGCCAAGGTGCCCTCCTGGCTGATCGTGGACGAGGCCGACGCGACCTCCGAGGCGCTGATCGGCCTGAGCGCCTACGTGGAGGCCGGCGGCACCGGCACCGCGCGCACCGCGCTGCGGGAGTTCGCCCGCGGGGTGGCCGCGATGGGCGCCGGCGACGCCCGCCACTGGCCGTACGGCGCGCTGCTGCCCTGGGCGCTGTCCCGGTCCGACTGGCACGCCTGGGCGGCCCAGATGCCGACCGGACTGGCCGACGCGGCGCGGGCGTTGAAGGACCCGGCCCTGCTGGCGCCGGCCGTCAGCGACGCCGCCGTCTTCACCCCGCACCTGCTGACCTCGACCGGTCCCGACAACAGCCTGGCCCCCGCGCCGGTCGACCCCAGCCAGATCGCCTACGGCGCCGACTCCCGGGTGCAGGCCCTGCTCTCGGTGGCCGCGGCCGCGCACTCCGCCGGGATCCGGCAGCTCGCCGGGATCGCCGCCGGCTGGTTCTTCGGCCAGAACCCGGCGGGGGCCCGGATGTACGACCCGGCCACCGGCGTCACCTTCGACGGGGTGAACGCGGACGGCACCGTGAACCACAACTCCGGTGCCGAGTCGACCATTCACGGCCTGCTGACCATGGAGGCGCTGGACGCCGCGCCCGACGTGGCGCGGATCGCCGAGACCGCCGGACAGGTCACGCACCGGGACGGCCAGCAGGTCGTCGAGGCCGAGTCGGCGGCGCTGACCGGTTCCGCCGCGGTGGTCACCCCGTCGTCGGCGTGGACCGGCGAGTCGCAGTGGAGCGGCGGCGCCTACGTGAGGACCACCGCGGGCTCCACGCTGACCTGGCACGTGCCGGCCGCCGACCAGCCGCGGCTGGTCGAGCCGATCGCCGACCTGGTGGACGGCGGCGCGGCCCGGCTCACCTTCGCCGCCGGCGGCACCGGACTCGGCGTGCTGGAATACGGCACCGGCGGCCCGCAGGGCACCTCGCCGGCGCCCGGCGCGCTCACCCCGGTGACCCTCCCCGGCCTCCTGCCGGCCGGCGCGACGACCATCACCGCCGCCGGCTCGGCCGGGTCCGGCAGTCTGGACGCGCTGCTCCTGCAGCCGCTGGTCTCCCAGTTGGTCGCCGGCTCCGCCGGGCACGGCGTGGCGCTGCTGGCCAGTGCCGCCACCTCCGCCCGCACCTGCGACGTCGCGGTCCCCGGCTCCGGCACCGCGACGGTGACCAGCTACGACGGCACCGGGCAGGCCCGTTCGGTGCACACGGCGAGCGGCGCCACGATCTCGGCGCCGGTGCTGCCGGGCGGGTTCACCGTCGTCACCCGCTGACGTCGTTCGCCGGTGCGGCCACCCGCTGACGGGTGGCCGCACCGGCGCCTCGTCAACCCCGCTCGGGCAGCGGGTGGATGCCCTGGCCGCGGCGGCGGGCCGTGTCGTCGAGGACGAAGGCCGGCCGCAGGTGGGCCTCGTCGTAGTAGCGGTGGTAGACCGGGGTCAGGCCGCCGGAGACCGGGGGCACGATCCAGCTCCAGTCGGCCGGGCAGCTGCGTCCGGAGCGCTCCTCGCGCTCCAGGTGGTCGAGGAAGCGCCGGGACTCGGTGTGATGGTCCGACATCGCGACGCCGGCCTGGTCGAAGGAGTGCAGGACGGCGCGGTTGAGCTCCAGCATCGCGCGGTCCCGCCACAGCGTGCGCTCGGAGGACAGGTCGAGGCCCAGGCGCCGCCCGATCCGCGGCAGCACGTCGTAGCGGTGGGCGTCCACCAGGTTGCGCGCGGCGATCTCGGTCTGCATGTACCAGCCGTTGAACGGGGCCGCGCCGTAGGTGACGCCGCCCATCTCCAGGCGCATGTTGGAGATCGCCGGTATCGCGTGCCAGCGCAGCGCCAGTTCGTCGAACCAGTCGTACTCGGGGTGCCGGATCACCACCTCCTCGACGGCGTCGTCGGGCAGCGGGTGCACGCTCAGTCCCGCCTCGGTCTCCACCAGCAGCGGCAGCACGTCGAACCGGCCGCCGCTCCCGCGCCAGCCCAACCGCTCGGCGAGTTCGGTGAAGCGCAGGTACTGCCCGTCGCCGACCGTGCGGCCCTGCTCGTCGCGGTAGCCGGCGTACCGGATCAACTGGTCGTTCCAGATCCGCACCGCGGGGCGGTCCGGCAGCTCGGCCGGGAAGACGGTGATGGTGGGCCGCAGGCGTCCGCCGCGCCAGCTGCCGCGCAGGTGCTCGAAGCAGCCCTCGGCGACCTCGGCGGCGGTCTTCACGTGGCGCAGGTCGCGTACCCGCAGGCTGTTCCAGTACAGCCGGCCGATGCACCGGGAGGCGTTGCGCCAGGCGACCCGGGCGCCCCAGACCAGTTCCTGCTCGGTGTGCCGGTAGGTGCCGGTGCGCTCGATCTCGAAGGAGATGTCGCGCATCCTGCGGATCTGCTCCGGCCGTGGAACGTCGTTCTCCCGGAAGTACTGCCTGAGGAAGTCCAGCGCCTCCCTCGGGTCCGTCCGGGAGGCTGTCGCGGGTCTGGCACCTGGAGTCGTGCGGTCGATGAGGTCGACGGTGCTCCGGGTGTGCGGCATGTGTCTTCTCTCCCTGGGACGACGAAGGACCGGGGGAACTGACCTGGAACGGCCGTACCTTGACGCCCTCATACTTTCTCCACACCGGCCACGGGTGACAAGAGGGCCGGGCGAACACACCGGGTGACCGCCGGGCGCGGCACCGGGCCGGACCGGCCGCCACGAGTTGCTGACCTCGGCGGCCGAGCCCAGGATGGGGCGACGAGAGATCCGTAGGCCATCCCCGGGGCCGGACCCCGCGGTACCGATCCTCAGGAGCCGCCATGGCCGCGTACTTCGCAAGCGACTCGCTGGCCTCCGACGCGCTGGCGGGCTTCGCCAGGGCGCACCAGGGGCTGGTGGAGCACGACAGGACGCACGGCTACCTGCTGGCCAGGCACACCGCGCCGGCCCGGACGGTGGGGCTGCTGTCCGGCGGCGGTTCCGGGCACGAGCCGCTGCACATCGGCTACGTGGGCGCCGGCATGCTGGACGCGGCCTGCCCCGGCCGGGTCTTCGCCTCGCCGCACAACCGGCAGATCTTCCAGGCGTCCTGCGCGGTCGCCCGCAGCGACGGCGTGCTCCACATCGTGAAGAACTACACCGGCGACAAGATCAACTTCGGTATCGCCGCGGAACGCCTGGCCCGCCAGGGCATCCCGTGCGCCCGGGTGCTGGTCGACGACGACCTGGCCTCGGAGTCCGAGGCGATCGCGGTCGGCCGCCGGGGCACCGCGGCCACCGTGCTGGTGGAGAAGATCCTGGGCGCCGCCGCCGACACCGGGGCCGGCCTGGACAGCCTGGCGGAGCTGGGCGCCCGCCTGGTGAGCCGGTGCCGCACCGTCGCGGTCGCCTCGGCCGCGCACACCGTGCCGGCCACCGGCCGCCCGGCCTTCGCGGTGCCGGACGGGATGATCGAGTACGGCGTCGGGATCCACGGCGAGCGGGCCGACCGGTCGCTGCCGGCGCTCTCCCCGGCCAAGCTGGTCGAGGCGATGACCGCGGAGCTGCTCACCGCGCTCGCCCCCGACCCGGACGCCACCCTCATCGGACTCGTCAACGGACTCGGCTCCGTCACCCGGATGGAGCTGTACGCGATCCTGGGCCAACTGGGTGACGCGCTGCAGGCGCGGGGCCTGGCGCTGGGCCGCGCGCCGGTCGGCGAGTACGTCACGGCGCTGGACATGCGCGGCTTCTCCATCACGCTGCTCGTCGCCGACCGGGAGACACTGGCGCTGTTCGACGCTCCGGCGCACACGGCCGCCTGGCCCTGCCCGGCCATGCACGACGGGAGCTGATCCGATGGACTTCGACGCGGCCTTCACCGCCGAGTGGATGCGGCGCTTCGCCGCGTCGGTCATCGCCACCGAGGACCAGCTCACCGATCTGGACCAGCGCACCGGCGACGGCGACTTCGGGCTCAACCTGCGGGCCGGGCTGGACTCGGCGATGTACCGGCTGGCCCGCCGCCCGCCCGGCGACCGGTCGGCCCGCGGCCCCCTGGAGGCGGCGGCCGACGCGTTCCTCGACGACGTCGGCGGCACCAGCGGACCGCTGTTCGGCCTGCTGCTCGCCGAACTGGCCGCCGCGGTGGCCGCGGAGGGCGACCTGGTCACGGTGGCCGCGCTGTCCGCCGGCGCGACGTCGGGACTCGCCGCCATCCAGCGGGTCGGCGAGGCCAGGGCCGGTGACAAGACGCTGGTGGACGCGCTGGCCCCGGCGGCGGACGAGCTGCGCCGCGCGCCACGCGACGCCCGGCCCGACCGGGCACTCGCCGCCGCGGCGGACGCCGCGTGGGACGGCGTGCGCGGCACGGCGCGGTTGCGGGCCCGTCGCGGCCGGGCGAGCTATCTCGGTGAACGCGCCACGGGCATCGCCGATCCGGGCGCGGTGGGAGTGGGCCTCCTGTTCTCCTCGGCGGGGGGAAACGTCACTTCAATCGATGCGCTGCTGGGTCAGACCCAGCCGCGGCAGCCGGCGAGGTGACCGGCGCTCAGACCGCCATCTGACGCCCCATCCGGCCGTCCGCCCAGGCGAGCAGACCGGAGTCGGCGAGGGTGGTGACCCACAGGTCGGCCAGCGCCCGCATGTCGTCGGTGGGGCAGCGGCCGACGCCGATCACCCGAAGGCCCGCGCCGGCCGCGGACACCAGCCCGCAGTGCGAGTCCTCGACGGCGAGGCACTCCACCGGTTCGGCGCCGAAGGCGTGGACCGCGCGGAGGTAGACGTCCGGGGCCGGCTTGGGCGCGATGCCGTCCCCGGGCACCACGATCTGCTCGAAGTGGCCCAGCAGCCCGGCCGATTCGAGGCAGGACTCGACCACGTCGCGCGGGCAGTTGCTGGCCACCGCCAGCGGTGCGAAGCGGGCCGCGCAGGTCACCATCCGCTCGGCGCCCGGGCTGGCGACCGGGTGGTCGGCGACCAGTTGCCGGAAGGCCTGCAGGAGTTGGCCGGTCATCTCCTCGGCCAGCTCCGGGCGGCGGGCGAAGTTCGCCATCAGCTGGCCGCACTCGGTGTAGTGCACGCCCTTGGCGAGTTCCGCGAAGTGCGGGTCGGGGGAGACGCCGTGGCCGGCCAGCACCCGGTCGCGGGCGGCCTGCCAGTGCCGTTCGGTGTCCATCAGGGTGCCGTCGCAGTCGAACACGACGACCGCGGGTGTCCAGTCGAAGATCTTGTGGGGGGTCATGGGTCTGCTCTCCGCCGTTCGTTGGGGTGGTGGGACCGCGGACGAGCCGATGTCCGGGAGGCGGGCCGGGCTCCCGTCCGTCTCGCGGCAGGCGAGGGATCGGCGACGGGATCGGGTGCGGCCTGGGACCGCCGGTGGGGCGTGAACGCGGGCGCGTGGGACGCGCACTGTTCCAGAAGGGGACATTCCGGAACATAACGATCGTTACGTTATTTCGACCGCGTCGCGTAGTCAAGTGGCGACCGTGGGTGAAGGGGCACGGGCGGCGTCAGCCGTAGCGCAGTACCCCGACCGCGGTGTGGGCGCCGCCCTGGCGGAACCGGAAGATGCTCGTGCGGGCGTACACGGCGCACTCCACCCGCGCGCACGGCGCGTGCTCGGTGAAGCGCAGCGCCTTCAACTGCCCGGCGTACGGCCGCAGAAGCCGCCCCGCGCTGTGCACCGCGGTCGCCTGGCGGGCCGCCTCCAGCAGCGCCATCCCCGGCACGTGGTCGGCGACGTGGTCGAACAGGAACGGGTGCCGCGGGTCCGCCGGGTCGAGCACCACCACGCCGTCCGCGAGCCCGATCACCGCGTCGCCGGGCGATCCGACGCCCAGCCCGAGGTGGTCCGGGCGGGTCACCGCACCCGCCGGGACGTCCCGCTCCGCGGCGCGCCGGCCGCGCAGCGCCGCGTACTGCTCGACGCCCAGGAACCGCGAACTGCCCTGCGCCCGGCCGAACTCCGCCTCGCCGGACCAGAACCGCATCCACATCCGCATCCCGTGCGGCCTGCCGTCGCGGCCGGTGCGCACCTCGCCGACCGCCACCCGGCAGGTGATCTCGCTCGCGCCCCAGCCCGCCCGCGGTTCGCGGCGCGGATCCACCGTGAAGGAGACGTCCTTGATCAGGAAGGCGGCGGACGGGTCCACGCCGTAGTGCCGCAGCGGCAGGTAGATGCCCAACTGGCGCACGGTCTCCACCAGCACGAGCGGGCTGTGCAGGTCGTCGCGCCCGCGCGGGAAGGTGGGATGCGAGCGCGGCCAGGACGCGGCCGCCTCGAACCGGTCGGGACCGGTGGCGCGCACGTCGGTCAGCAGCACCTCGGCCACCGAGACGCGGTGCACGAGTTCACGTTCGACGGTACGTGACCGGTTCAGTGCCGCGTACGCCTCCGGCGCGCGTGACAGGCCGTCGCCACTGTCCATGTAAAACAGACAATAACGATACTTGGGGTTTCGCATGTCCGGGCGGCGGAATGCATCACCCACTCCACTAGATTCCCCCCAACAGCCGATGTTTCGTAACAAAGGGGAAACCACGTGCAGGGGCGGGCGGAGACGACACGCAGGTCGCTACTGGAGGCGGCGGCACACCTGTTCAACGAACGCGGCTACGCCGGGACCAGCATCAGCGACATCAGCGAGCTGTCCGGCCGCACCAGCGGAGCGGTCTACTTCCACTACACCAGCAAGGAGATGCTGGCGCTCGCGGTGGTGGAGGCGCACTTCGCCACCTGGCCCCAGCTGATCGAACGTCACGACTCCACCGGACTGCCCGCCCTGGAACGGCTGATCCGGCTGAGCTTCGCCGTCGCCCGCGCCTTCCGCGACGACATCGTGGTGCGCGCCGGCGCACGCCTGTGGGCGGAGCGCAAGGCGATCAACGAGACGCTGCCGACCCCGTTCGTCGGCTGGATCGCCACCGTGCGCCGCCTGCTGGCCCAGGCGCGGGCCAACGGGGAACTCGCGCCGCACGTGGAGCCCGGCCGGGACGCCCACTCGGTGGTCTGCGCGTTCTTCGGACTCCACACGGTCTCCGACACGCTGGAGGACCGGTTGCGGATCGTCGAGCAGCTCGCCGACCTGTGGCTGCTGCTGCTCCCCTCGCTGCAGGCCGAGCCGGACGCCGCCGCCCTGGTCGAACGCGCCCGCGGACCGCTGCCCACCCCGGCCAACGCCGGCAACTGACGCGCCCGGCTCCCCGGACGGCCCCTCAGGCGCCCCTGGCCGACACGTCGTCCGCGTCGAGCAGCGCGAGCCGGTGGTCGTACTGCACGGTCCAGTAGCGCTCGGAGCCGGTCACCACGGTGTCCGGCGGCCGGGTGGAGAAGAAGTCGTCCGACCGGACCGGGGACGCGGAGGCCACGTACGCCTGCCCGGCCGGCACCGTGTACTGCGCCAGCGGCCGCTGCGCGGAGGCGGTCAGCCCCGCCGGGTACTCGGCTGCCCGCGGGTACGCCTGGCCGTAGACCGGCGCGGCCGACCCGGTCGGCGAGACGACGGTGACGCCGGGGGCCGGCGCGGTCTCGGCGCCGCCGGGGTTGGCGAACCACACCTTCGCGCCGCCGAACCAGATCGCGGTCCAGTCGCCGTGCCGGCCGGCCACCACGAACTGCTGGCCCGCGCTGACCGTGTCGCCCCAGTCGTCCACCGCCTGCGAACCCGCGCCGCCCGAGGGGTGGATCGACGGGTCGCGGAAGAGCGGTGCCGCGGCGCTCGGCGCGGTGCGCACGTAGAGGAAGTTCGACGCCTGCCGCTGTCCGTGGCAGACCGTGGCGGGCGGCCCGTCGCCGCCGTCGTCGTCCCCGTCGCCGTCGTCGGTGTCGGCCGGCGCCGGCGCGCACACCCGCACGGTCTGGGCGTTGCCCGCGAAGTCCGGGGCGATGGTCACCGCCGAGCCGACGGCCGGCATCCCGCCGCCGCGGCGCGGCGCCGGCGTGCCCAGCAGCTCCATGAAGTGCGTCCAGTCCCAGTACGGACCGGGATCCCAGTGCATGCCGGCCACCTTGGCGGACGCCGGGCCGGGCACGTTGTCGTGGCCGATGACGTGCCGTCGGTCCAGCGGGATGCCGTACCGGGAGGCCAGGTAGCGCACCAGGTCCGCGGTGGCCCGGTACTGCGCCTCGGTGTACCAGGTGGCGCCCTGCGCGGCGAAGCCCTCGTGCTCGATGCCGATCGAGTGCATGTTGAACCAGTAGTTCCCGGCGTGGAAGGCCAGGTCCTCGTCCCGCACCATCTGGGTGACCGCGCCGTCGGAGGAGCGCATCACGTAGTGGGCCGCCGCACCGTCGGCCGGATCCTGGAAGGAGGAGATCGTCGTGCCGTACCCGCCCTCGGTGTCGTGGATGACGAGGTAGCGGATGCGCAGCCCGTCGGCCGGCCGGTCGGCTCTCTGGTAGCCCTGCGAGGCGGCCGGCGCGAGCGCGCAGCGCATGTCCGCCGGGCACTCGGAGCCCGCGTCGCCCGCGCTCGCGGTCCGCAGCCCCGGCACCGGCCGGCGCTCCGGGCGCAACCGCGGCCGCGCGCCGAGCCGCACCCACTGCCCGGTCGGCGTGGCCCGCCGCGCTCCGGTGGCCAGCAGGCGGTACACCTCGTCGGCGAACCGCTGGGCGTCCACCTGGTCGGCGGAGCGGCTGTAGGTGGCGACCGCGGCGTACCAGGCCGCCGGGTCGGCCGGGGTGCCGCCGGTCAGCCGGCGCTCGTAGGACGCCAGGAGGGCGGCGCCGCCGCGCAGGTTCTCCAGGTCGTCCGCGCGCAGCCCGGCGGCCGGGGCACGGGTCAGCCGGGCCGCGGCGGTCAGCGTGTGCAGCGCGGGCAGGGCGGCCGGCGCCCCGGGCACGTCGGTCAGGTCCATCAGCCCGTAGCCGCCGTCGGTGTTGGGGCTGCCGCGGTGGCCGTCCCACCGCGACTCCTGGTAGGCGACGCCGAGCAGGACCGCGACCGGCACGTGGAACTCCCGGGCCGCCGCGGCGAAGTCCCGCTGCAGCGCGCCGGGACCCGCCCGCCAGGCCGGGCCGTGCGCCAGGCCGGCGGGGGCCGGAGCGGCGGCGAGCAGCCCGCCGGCCGACAGCGCGAGAGCGGCGGCGGACACGATGGCCCGGTGACGGAAGGTCGGACGCACCCCGGACTCCCCGGTTCGGAACGACGGCCTGCACGGGCCGCGGCAGGCGGCGGCAGGTCCGGACGTGCGGAAATTACCATGGGTCACCACCCGGTCACCGGGTTCGGCGCCCGCCCGGCGTGGCCGCCCGACCGCGCGTGCCGCACCCGTCCTCCGGGCGGCGCAGCGCGGCGTGCCGCGACGGGCCGTCAGCTCGCCGCCGTGGCACGCTGAACGCCGGATCAGCCGGTTGCCGACCGGTGCCGGCCGGCCGAGGAGGCGTCGCGATGGCGGAACCCGAGCGGCCGGAGTCCGCCGGCCGGGCGGCGGCCCGGACGGCCCCGGATCCGCAGGGACATGGTCCGCACCCGCGGGTACGTCCTCGTCCTGGCGATCGCCGCGCTGATCGGCGTGCCGGTCTCGGCGGCGGCGTTCGGCTTCCTGGCCCTGGTCGCCGACCTGCAGAAGCGCGTCTACACCGAGCTGCCCGGCGCGCTCGGCTTCCACCGGACCCCGGTGTGGTGGCCGGTTCCGATGCTCGCGGTCTGCGGCGTCCTGGTCGCCCTGACGATCCGGTACCTGCCCGGCACCGGCGGCCACGAGCCGACCGGCGGCCTGTCCACCTCCGGCTTCCCCTCGCTGAGCCAGCTGCCCGGGGTGGTGCTCGCCGCGCTGGCGACCCTGGTGCTCGGCGCGGTGCTCGGTCCGGAGGCGCCGCTGATCGCGCTCGGCGGCGGGCTGGCACTCGCGGTGGTGCGCCCGGTCCGGGACCGGCTGCCCGCCCGGGTCGGCCAGGTGATCGGCGCGGCGGGGGCGTTCGCGGCGGTGAGCGCGCTGCTGGGCTCGCCGCTGCTCGGCGCGTTCCTGCTGATGGAGGTCTCCGGGCTGGGCGGACCGGTGCTGGGCGTGGTGCTGGTGCCCGGGCTGCTGGCCGCCGGGATCGGGTCGCTGATCTTCATCGGGCTCGGCTCCTGGACCGGCCTGGGCACGTACTCGCTGACGCTGCCGCACGTGCCGCACGCGCGCACCCCCGACTTCGCGCAGTTCGGCTGGGCGCTGGTCATCGGGCTCGCCGCGGCGCTGGCCGGTGCGGTGGTGCACCGGATCGCGCTGCTGCTGCGCCCGCGGGTGGCCGGGCACCGGCTGCCGCTCACCGTGGCGGCCGGCCTGGCCGTCGCGGGGCTGGCGATCGGCTACGCGCAGGCCACCGGGAAGCCGGCCACGCAGGTGCTCTACTCCGGGCAGGACGCGCTGGCGCCGCTGCTGGAGCACCATGCCGCCTATTCGGTGGGCGCGTTGCTGCTGCTCATGCTCTGCAAGGGGCTGGCCTACAGCGTCTCGTTGAGCGCGTTCCGCGGCGGCCCGATCTTCCCCTCGATGTTCATCGGGGCGGTCGGCGGCACGGCGCTGTCGCACGCGGCCGGCCTGCCGATCACCGCGGGGTTCGCGATGGGCATCGGTGCGATGGCCGTGGCGATGCTCGGACTGCCCATGACGTCCGTGCTGCTGGCGACCCTGCTGCTCGGGCACGACGGGCTCACCGTGCTGCCGCTGGTCATCGTCGCGGTGGTGGTCTCCTACGTGGTCTCGCTCGAACTCGAGCCGCTCATGGACCGGTTCCGCTTGCCCGGATGAGTCCGGATATCCAGTCCTTCGCGATCCGATGTTCTCCGTATCTCTACATAACGATCGCGCATTGCCCACGGTGACTTGGGTTTCGTCAAGCTTTACTGATCGAGAAAATCTGAGTGATTTCCTGGTGAGAGGTAGCAGGGATGGGAAGGCATCGGCGCGCCAAGGTGGTGTTGGGTGCGCGTTCTACGGCGGTCAAGGCCGCCGCTGCCATGGGTGTGGCGACCGCGCTTGCTGTAGGCATCAACTCGGCCGCCAGCGGTCCGTCCGTCACACAGGCGACTGCGGACACGTCCGGCGACCCCGTGGCGAATCTCGCGGACCACTCCGCTTCTGGGACCGGTCACTCCTCGACCACGCAGACGCGGGAATCGGTTCCGACCGGCTTCGCCACCGAGTCGGCGGGGACCCCGAAGCTGATCCGGCAGACGCCGGTCCAGCACACGGCGGCCTCCACCGGCAACGTGCACCAGATATCGCAGTCCGCTCCGGCCCCTTCGGCCTCGCAGCCCGCGGCGCAGCCCACCCAGCCCTCGGGCTCGGCGAGCGCTCCGTCCGGCTCGGGATCCGGCTCGGCGTCCTCGGCTCCGGCCCCTGCGCAGGGCACCGGTTCCACCGGTGGCCAGCAGGGCCAGGGCGGCGGCCTGCTGGGCACGGTGGTCGGCACGGTCGGCGGTGTGGTGGGCGGTCTGCTCGGCTGACGGGCGACAACACCCCGTGAAGGCCCCCGGCTTCGGCCGGGGGCCTTCACGCTGTGCGGGTGCGGGCCGCCGTCAGCGGATCTGCCGGCGCACCAGTTCGTGGAAGAGCCCGCCGGTGTCGGCCAGCAGCGCCTCGGGCGTGCCCTCCTGGGCCACCCGGCCCTCGGACATCACCACGATGCGGTCGGCGTCCATCACGGTGGACAGCCGGTGCGCGATCACCACCCGGGACGCCTGGAGCTTGCGGGTGCTGTCGGTGACCACCCGCTGCGTCTCGTTGTCCAGCGCGCTGGTGGCCTCGTCGAAGAAGAGCACCTTGGGCCGGCGGATCAGCGCCTGCGCGATCATCAGGCGCTGCCGCTGGCCGCCGGAGATCGTGCCGCCGCCGTCGGAGAGCACGGTGTGCATCCCCATCGGCATCCGCTTGATGTCCTCGCTGAGCCCGGCCATCTCGGCGGCGTCCCACGCCTCTTCGAGGGAGAAGATCTCCGCGCCGCAGATGCAGTCGAGCAGCGAACCGCTGAACGGCTGCGCGTTCTGCAGCACCACGCCGCACTGGCGGCGCACCGCGCTCTGGTCGAGGGCGCCGAGGTCCTGGCCGTCGTAGAGCACGCTGCCGGACAGCGGCTTGTCGAAGCCGATCAGCAGCCGCAGCAGGGTGGACTTGCCGCAGCCGCTCGCCCCGACGATCGCCACGAACTCGCCGGGCGCCACCGAGAACGAGACGTTGTCCAGCACCAGCGGACCGTCGTCGGCGTACCGGAACGACACGCTCCGCACCTCGATCGCCCCGGACAGCGGTCCGGGCGCCGTGCTGCCGCCCGCGACCTCCGGGGCCTCGTCCAGCACCGGCTTGAGCTGCTCGAACATCGGCAGCACGGCAGCGGCCGAGATGAGCGCGCCGGTCAGCTGGGTCACCGACGTCAGCATCATCGACACCGAGGTGTTGAAGGTCAGGAACCCGCTCGGCGACAGGGTGCCGCGGGCCGGCCCGGCCAGCAGCATGAACATGATGAGCGTGCACAGCGGCAGGTAGACCGCGTTGAAGGTGGCGATGGTGTTGCGCATCCAGCCGACCTTGCGCTGCAGTTCGCGGCTGCGGGCGAACTCGCCGGCCCACGCCGCGTAGGCGAAGCTCTCGGCGGCGGCCACCCGGAGCTTCGGCAGGCCGCGCAGGGTCTGGAACGCCTGGTTGTTGAGCTTGTTGTTCAGCTCGACCAGCGTGCGCTGCCAGCGCAGCTGCCACAGCCCCAGGCCCAGGAAGACCGAGCCGCTGACCGCCAGCATGCCCAGCGCCACCAGCGTCAGCGCGGGGCTGAAGTACAGCAGCAGCACGAAGTTGACCGTGCCGACGGTGACGGACTGCGCGGTCACCGAGCTGATGCCGGACAGCACCTTGCGGATCGCGCTGATGCCCATCGCCGCGCTGGCCAGCTCACCGGTGGAGCGCCCGGCGAAGAACTTGGTGGGCAGCCGCAACAGCCGGTCCCACACGGCCGGCTGCAGCGTCGCCTCGACCCGGCCCTCCATGCGCAGGATGGCCACGTTCTCCAGCAGCATGAACGCGGCGGCCACCAGGGTGCTCGCCACGATCGCCAGCGACACCTGCACGATGAAGTCGCGCTCGCCGTTGGGCACGAAGTTGCCGAGCACCTGGCCGGTCCCGATCGGCACCAGCGCCCCGAGGCCGACCGCCACCAGGCCGCCGACGAGCAGGTTGGTCACGTCCAGCCGGGTGCCGCCCACGCTGAAGCGCATCAGCCCCCACAGCGTCAGCGGCTTGTCGGGCAGCGGGCGGTAGAACATGACCGCCTGCGGCTCGAACCCGTCGGCGTTGTCCTGGTCGATCCGGAACCGGCGGCCCGCCGCGTCCACCGCGACGTAGCCGCCGCGGCGCCACAGCAGGGCGACCGGCAGTCCGGACCCGGCCCGGTGGCCCACCAGCGGACCGGCGTTCTCCCGCCACCAGGTGCCGGCCAGCCGGACCACCCGGGTGCGGAAGCGCGAGGCGAGCGCGATCCGCTCCACCGGGCTCATCCGGTCGGCGAGCGAACCGCTGTCCGAGGGCGCCGAGACCGAGACGCGGGCCGCCGCGCCCACCAGCCGGCAGACCGCGAGCGTCGCGTCGTCGGTGCCGCGCGACGCCCGTCCGCCGGAGCGGCCGGAGCGGTCGATGGACGCCAGCAGCGCCTGGTCCGCCTGGGCGCGCACCGCCTCGCCGGCCGCCATGCCGGCCGCGGTGCGGTCCTCGTGGGCCTGGTCGAGCCGTTCGATCCACCGGTCGAGGCCGTGCAGCAGCCGGGTCTGCTGGTCCACCATGCGCTGCCACAGCGCCGGGTCGATCAGCAGGTCGAGCGCCGACTCCTGGCCGTAGAGCGAGCCGTACTGCAGGCTGCCGGGGTCCACCCGGGTCCACAGGATGCCCTCGTCGGAGTCGTAGCCCTGGTCACCGGGGTCGCCCGCGCCCTGGATCCCGGCCTCGAAGACGGTGCGCAGCCCGCGGCCGATACCGCGGGCGAACGCGTCCTCCAGCGGGCTGTTCGACGGCTGGCCCTGCGGATAGGCCCAGTTGCCGTAGGCGTCCTGGTAGGGCTCGACGACCGGGCCGATGTAGCCGCTGTCCCACTCGGGACGGGCCAGCTGCCGCAGTTGGACGCGGCGCATCACGCAGCCGCGCAGCGGGCGGCCCACCAGGGTGTGGCGCGGGCCGTCCGCCGGGCCGAGCAGCAGGGTGCCCGGCTCCAGGCGGCCGAGGAAGTGCCAGCGGCCCTGGTTGCCCGCGTCGACCGCGAACAGGTCCAGGGAGCCCTCGGCCACCAGCCAGAGCGCGTAGGGCCCTTCGAGGGGCAGGCTGCGGGCGCTGGAGCAGTCCACCGCGACGCCCAGGCCGTTGAACGCGGCCAGCACGTCGCCGCCCGGAACGGCGGCGCCGTCCCCGGTGGCCGCCGGAGGGGGAACGGATGTCACGTCAGTGCTCCCTGACCAGTTCTGCGTACGGGCCGTCGGCGGCCACCAGGTCGTCGTGCCGGCCGCGTTCCACCACGGTGCCGTGGTCGAGCACCACGATCTCGTCGCTGTCGCGCACCGTGCTGAGCCGGTGGGCGATCACCACGCAGGCGCAGCCGCGCCGGCGCAGGTTGTCGATGATCAGCTGCTCGGTCTCCGCGTCGAGGGCGCTGGTGACCTCGTCCAGCACCAGGACGCTGGGCTGGCGCACCAGCGCGCGGGCGATCTCCAGGCGCTGCCGCTGGCCGCCGGAGAAGTTGCGGCCGTCCTGCTCGACCCGGCTGTGGATGCCGCCCGGCCGGCGCATCACCGCGTCGTGCACGGCGGCGTCCCGCAGCGCGGTCACCACCGCCTCGTCGGGGATGGACGGGTCCCACAGCGCCACGTTGTCGCGGACCGTGCCCTCGAAGAGGAAGACGTCCTGGTCGACGAAGGAGACCGAGGCGGACAGCGAGCCGCGCGGTATCTCCTCCAGCCGCCGGCCGTCGATCCGGATGTCGCCCTCCCACGGCTTGTACAGGCCGGAGATCAGCCGGGAGACCGTGGACTTGCCGCTGCCGGAGCCGCCGACCAGCGCGACCTGGCTGCCCGGGCCCACGGTGAGCGAGAAGTCGCTCAGCAGCGGCTTGTCCAGCGGGCTGTAGCCGAACGTGATGTTCTCCAGCGCCACGTGGCCGTTGAGCTTGCGGGTGCTGGCGGCCGGCTGCGAGCGCGAGTAGATCGCGTCCACCGGGAAGCTCTCGACGTCCTTGAGCCGGCTCACGTCCGCCGAGAAGTCCTGGATGCGCCCGGCCACGCCGTTGAGCCGGGTGACCGGCGCGGTGAAGCTGGTCACCAGCGCCTGGAAGGCCACCAGCAGGCCGATGGAGACGTGGCCCTCGACCGCGCGCAGACCGCCGATCAGCAGGATCATCGCGCTGTTGAGCGCGGCGAGGGTCGGCGCCACGATGGACAGCGCCGCGCTCGGCACGCCGAGCCGCTGCTGCAGGTCGAGCGTGGTGGCGTGCTGCCCGGACCAGCGCCGGAAGTAGCCGTTCTCGCCGCCGGTGGCCTTCATCGTCTCGATCAGCTGCAGGCCGCTGTACGAGGTGTTGATGAGCTTCGCGGTGTCCGCGCGCAGCTTCTGCACGCCGGTGCCGCGCAGCCGTACCACCAGGCGCAGCGCGACCACGTTGCCCAGCGCGATGAGCACGCCGATCAGGGTCAGCTGCGGGTCGTAGGACCACAGCAGGACCGCGTAGAGGATGACGACCACCATGTCCACGCCGGCCGAGGCCAGGTCGCGGGCGAGGGTCTCGGCGACCGAGTCGTTGGACTGCAGCCGTTGCACCAGGTCGGCCGGGTTGCGCTGGGAGAAGAACGTGACCGGCAGCCGCAGCAGATGGCGCAGGAAGCGGGCGCTGCTCAGCGTGGAGGAGATGATCCGGCCGCGCAGCAGGTTCGCCTGCTGCAGCGCGGTCAGCACGGCGGTGAGCACCACCAGGCAGGCCATCGAGGAGAACAGCACCGGCAGCAGCGAGCTCTGGCCGCCGAACAGGAACAGGTCGATGTAGGTGCGGCTGAGCGCGGGGGAGGCCGCGCCGACCACCACCAGCAGGAAGCTGGCCAGCAGCGCGGCGAGCATGGTGCCCGTGGTGCCGCGCATCCGGGCCGGCACCGCGCGGGCCACGCCGGGCCGCCGGCCGCCGCGGCGGAAGTCCTCGCCCGGCTCGAAGATCAGCACGACGCCGGTGAAGCTGGCGTCAAAGTCCTCCATGGACACCGAACGCCGGCCCCTGGCGGGGTCGTTGAGGCGCACGCTGCTGCGGCCGAAGCCGCGGGTCATGCCCTCGTAGACGACGAAGTGGTTGAACTCCCAGAACAGGATGGCCGGCGCCCGCATCTCGGCCAGGGCGGCGGGCTCCATCTGCATGCCCTTGGCCACCAGGCCGTAACTGCGCGCCGCCTTGAGCACGTTGCTGGCCCGCGAGCCGTCGCGCGAGACCCCGCAGGCTATCCGCAGTTCCTCCAGCGGCACGTGCCGTCCGTAGTGCGCCAGCACCATGCCGAGCGAGGCGGCGCCGCATTCGACGGCCTCCATCTGCAGCACGGTGGGCGTCTTGACGCTCTTGCGCCGGGCCGGCTCGGCGGCCTTGGCCGACCTGCCGGACTTCGCGGGCTTGCTCGACCTCCCGCTCCTGCCCGACCGGTCGGCCCGGCCGGACTGGCCGCGCGGCGACTCGCCGCGGCTCGGCGCGCGCCGGCGGCCGCGTCCGGACGGCGCCGGGGTCCGCTCCTGCGCCCCGTCCGGGCGGCGGCGGGCGCTCACGGCAGGATCCAGTCGATCGGGCGCTGGGCGGTCAGGTGCACCGCGCCGCTGACGATCATGCTGGACTGGACGGCGTACGACGGGCCGGAGCCGGACGCCCACGCGTAGCCGGACCGGGTGGACGACGAGCGCCGCAACTCCACCACGACGGCGACCGTCTGGCCGTGCGCGGAGAACGCCCGGCCCAGGTCGGGGTCGCCGAGGAAGTCGGTGATCTGGGAACTGGTCTGCGGGGTCCGTCCGACCGAGACCACCTTGCCGCGCAGTGTGCCGTACGGGTGGGTCGGGATGCCCTGCACGGTGAGGTCGACCGCGGCGCCGGCCGGGATGGTGGGCGCGCTGTTCTCCGGGGCGTAGAGCACCGCGAGCAGCGGGTCGTTCGGGTTGTTGACGCGTTCGATGGACGCGAGGTCGGAACCGGTGGTGACGACCGCGCCGATCTTGGCGGTCAACTGGGTGACCCGGCCGGCGGCGAGCAGCCGCACCGTCTTGGTCTGGCCGCCCTCCACCAGGCTCAGCACCGGCGCGCCGGCGGGGAGCATCGCGCCCTCCTTGGCGTACACCGTGGAGACCTGCCCGGCCAGCGGGCTCTGCAGCACGTAGCTGCCCTCGCCATGGGTGAGGATCCCGGGTGCGCTGAACTGCGGGGAGACCGTGCCCGTGACGGCCCAGAAAACTCCGGCGCCCATCAGCACCACGGTGACCGCCAGCACGAACCAGCCCTGTGGGCGGGCGAATCGCACCGGAATGTCAAGCTCCTCGGGCGACTGCAACTTGGCAAGCGCCTTTTGCCGGAACTGCACGGAACCATTCCTTCGACTGCGTTTTGTCTCGACACCGCGGAGACCGGTAGAACGACAGCATCCACGGGACCCCGGAACGTGAGTTCCGGGGTCCCGTGGCCAACCCTACAGTGATTTATATGTACCGCTCGGGTCGATAATGCTCCGGGCCTGCGGCCCGTAGGTATGTCTGGATCAGATGCCGAGCAGGCTGGTGGCCTGCGACGGGAGCATCGCGGTCACCTGGGAAAGGGTGCCGGAGACCGGGGCAACGCTGTCAACGGTGCTCAGGACCGGGGCGGCGACGCTCGCCACGTCCAGACCGAGGACGCCACCGGCCACGTTGTCCAGGTCGGCGTCGGCAATCTCGCGGGTCTCGACCTGCGGGGTGAAGTCGCTCATGGTGAGCTTCCCTTCGTTGCTGAATTGGGTGTCCTGATCAAACCGGGCGATTCGGCGGCAGACCGAACCGACTCGGCCCAACGGTCGTCCGAGGCTCCGCAGGGCGGAACCTGTCGTTCCGACTTCCGTTTGTTGCGGGATCAAATCACGTTCCATGTCCGGGTCGCCAGCCATCCCGTGTCCTGTCGATCATCGATTCGATATTCGGCCGTGACACTCCGCGCCTCTTTTCACCTTCTGCCGACCATCTCTTCACAACTGATGGTCGATTGACGGCGTGTCAGTGAACGCACCGGGAACCGCGGCCCGACATTCCCCTGCTTTCGGCTCGCCAATCCACGGCCGATCGAGATCCGGTCACGTTGCTGTGCGACTTCTGCGTACGCGGTGTGCAGGGTAGCCATCGGGGGGCAGTTCGCCCCAATGCCCCGAATGAAGGGAAAGAACACCACGTATGGGGTTACGGCACCCGCGCGGAGCGGGAAAACGTCCGCTGACACGACAACGCGGTCCGCCTTTCGGACGCGGACCGCGCTGTCGGTGGTTGCCTCGGATCGGCCGACATTTTCTGGCCGACGGTGCGTCACATGTTCTTGGCACCCGTCTCGATGGCCTCACGAATGCGGTGATACGTGCCGCAGCGGCAGATGTTGCGTATTTCGTCCAGGTCGGCGTCGGTGATGTCGCGGCCCTGCGCGCGGGCCTGCTTCACCTTGGCCACCGCGGTCATGATCTGGCCGGGCTGGCAGTAGCCGCACTGCGCCACGTCGGTGGACAGCCAGGCCTCCTGCATGGGGTGCAGGTCCTTGCCGACGGTCGCCGGCAGGCCCTCGATGGTGGTCACCTCGTCGGTCGCGGCGATGTCCTTGACCTGGACCGAACAGGGGTTGAACGCCTTGCCGTTGATGTGGCTGGTGCACGCCTTGCAGACGTCGAGCCCGCAGCCGTACTTCGGACCGGTGACGCCGAGCACGTCACGCAGGACCCACAGCAGCCGCACGTCGTCCTCGACGTCGACCGTGACGCTCTTGCCGTTGAGAATGAAGGTGTGGGTGGACACGGGAGCGGCTCCTAGAAGGTGTGGTCCAGGCCGTCGGTGGGGGACTGCGGGATCGACGGCACGGTCGGCAGCGGGTCGAACCCCAGATCGCCGCCGTGGTTGACCGGGAAGCTCGTCGGCATCGTCCCGGTGGCCCTGGTGTACGCGCAGGCGACGGCGGCCATCGACGCGGCCACCCCGAACTCCCCGGCGCCGCCCGGCTTTCCGGTGGTCGGCGGCATCACGATGATGTCCAGCTCCGGCGGGGTGTTCCACTGCCGGGTGTAGAAGTAGTTGTCCCAACTGCCTTCCAGGAAGTACCCGTCCTTCAGGTGCAGGCTGGAGGAGAGGGTCTGGGCGATGCCGTCCATGATGCCGCCCATCATCTGGGCCTGCAGGCCGAGCGGGTTGACCGCGAGCCCGACGTCGACCGCGCACACCACCTTGGTGACCCGGGGCCCGGTGTAGGCGTCCTGGATCTGCCGTCCGGTGGTCTGCGGCCGGCAGTCGATCTCGGCCAGCATGGCGACCGCGCCGTGGTACTCGGTGTGGATCGCGATGCCCTGCGCGCACCCCTGCGGCATCGAGCGCCCCCAGTCGCCCTGCTCGGCGACCTTCTCCAGCACCGCGAGGGCCCGGTCGTCCTTGAGGAACTCCTTGCGGGTCTCGTAGGGGTCCTTGCCCAGCACCTTGCCGATCCGGTCGACGATCAGCTCCTGCGCGCACCGCACGTTGGGCGAGTAGATGTTGCGCATGCTGCCGGTGTTGAAGCCGGCGTCCACCTCGTTGAGCAGCTGGGTGGTGACGCCGAAGTTGTACGGGGACTGCTGGGTCAGCTCGAAGATCGTCTCGGAGAAGCCGAGGCCGCCCACCGGCAGCTTGGCCGCCAGCGCGGTGATGATCTCGCCGAGGCCGTGCGAGAAGTCGGTGGCCACGCTGGTGTGCCGCTGCTCGTAGGTGAGCACGTTGCCCAACGCGACCGTCGCGCGCACCCGGTTGGTGGACATCGGGTGCGTCCGGCCCTGCCGGAACTCGTCCGTGCGGTGCCACATCAGCTTGACCGGCTTGCCCATCGCCCGGGACGCCTCGGCGGCCTCGGACGCCGCGTCGTAGAAGAGCTTGCGGCCGAACGAGCCGCCGGACTGCGTGACGTGCACGGTCACCGCGCCCACCGGCAGCCCGAGCTTGGTCGCGATGGCCTCCTGCGCCACGATCGGCGACTTCAGCCCGGCCCAGATCTCCGCGCGGTCGGAACGCACGTCGGCGATCGCGCAGTTGGGTTCCAGCGCGGTGTTGCTGGCGAACCAGAAGGTGAAGTCGCCGTCCACCGTCTCGGCCAGCAGCCCGACCTTCGGCACCGCGAGCGGTATCTCCGCCTTGCGCAGCTCCGCCAGCACGCTCGCGTCGGACTTGCCGTCCTCCGTCCCGGCCCCCCACTCCACCCGCAGCGCCCGCACCGCGTCGATGCACTGCCCGAAGGTCCGGCCGCGCACCGCCACACCGGTGGAGATCACCGCGACGTCCGTGATGCCCGGCATCGCCTCGACGTCGGCCCGGTTGGCCACCGACCCGACCTTGCCGTTGATGGTGGGCGGCCGGCACACCATGGTCGGCAGCGCGTCCGGTACGGCCAGGTCCATCGCGAACTTCTTGCGGCCGGTCACGATGTCGAGGGCGTCCACCCGGGTCTGCGGCGTGCCGATGACGGTGAACTCCGACTGCTCCTTGAGCGCGACGGAGACCGCCTTGGTGGTGGAACTCGCCGCCTTGGCCGCCAGTTCGCCGTAGCCGATGCTGCGGCCGGCGCTGGAGGTGACGATCCCGGCCTTGACGGTGAGCGTGGAGACCGCCTCGCCCAACTCCTCCGAGGCGGCACGCAGCAGCCGCCCCTTGGCGATCGAGGCCGCCACCCGGATCGGGGTGAAGGTGGAGATCGTGGTGTTGGAGCCGCCGGTGAGCTGGTTGAAGACCAGCTCGGGGCGCGCGTCGGCCAGCGTGACGGTGACCTTCTCGACCGGCAGGTCCAGCTCCTCGGCGATCAGCATCGCGGAGGAGGTGGTGATGCCCTGCCCGACCTCGGCCCGCGGCAGCGCGAAGGAGGCCGTGCCGTCCGCGTTCACCGTCACCGTGATCAGCCCGGAGGTGGGCAGCGCGGCGTCCGTCAGCATGTCGTTGAGGTCGTAGATCTCGGAGGGCTGCGGCAGCGAGGGCACCCCGGCCGCCTCGGCCCGGTCCGGGGCGAGCAGCTCCTCGCCCAGCTGCGCCGCCGCGACCAGGGTCGGCGCCGCGAGCACGTAGCCGAGGAACCGGCGCCGCCCCACGGTCCGTTGCTCGGGATCCCGGTGCCGTGGCGTGCGGCGGTGACTGGTCATGGACGGTCCTTCCGACGAGCGTGGTGCCGTGCCGCGACAAGCGGCGCTGAGCCATGATGTGCAGGCCGTCGGCCGTTCACCAGCTTTGCGACGATGGATTTACTGTGAATGCCGACGGTTCGGGCGGGACGACGGCGGCCTTGGCGGGCGCGCGCCCTCGGCGGCAGGACCGCGCCCGGACCGCGCGTGGTACGCCATCCGCCCCGCCTCGTCCGGCACCCTCGACGGCGCGGCCGGCGACGGCTGGACGAGCGTCGAGCCGCACCGGGTCCGCGCGCCGCGACCCGTCCGGCCCGCGGTGCCGGGCGTCGCGCCGGCACCGCGGAGCAGAGGCCCTACGCGGTCAGCTTGTCCACCCGCATGACCGACCACCGCAGCATCACCGCGGACACCAGCGCGTCCGCCGCGACCGCGGTGAGGACCGAGGCACCGCTCCCCGCGTGCAGCGCCACGGTGAACGGGATGGCCAGCGCCACGATCGCGACCAGCGCGCCGGCGCCGTACCACGCGATGAACAGCACCGGTCCCATCCCGCCGGTCGGCGACTGGGCCGGCGACATCAGCAGGTGCTGCTTGGTCGCCCCGCGGCAGGCGTTGACCAGGCCGGCCGCCACCATCGGCGGCACCAGTCCGGGCGCCAGCACCGCCCGCATCCCCGCGCCGGAGGCCAGCAGCACCGCCATCGCCGCACAGCCGATCAGCAGGCCGAGCGCGACCGGCAGGATCGTGTGCCGCAGCATCAGGCCCCGGTACGGATACGGCGCCCAGGAGCCGCGCCGGGTGTCGTCGGTCTCCACCCGGGCCGGCTCCAGGAGTTGGGCCGCCGACCAGTAGGCGAACGCCAGCGTGGCCAGCGACGCGAGCACCCCGGACGCGCCGTGCGCCCCGCAGGCCAGCACCGCGGCCGGCATCGCGAGGCCGGCCAGCACCACCGCGCGGCCGAGCCGCCCCGGCATCCGCAGCAGGCCGAGCGCGTCCCGCCACGGCACCGCCAACGCCGCCCGGCGCGGCGCGGGCAGCCTCCAGCGGGCCGGCCGTCCGCTGCCCGACGCGTTGGACGCGGCCTGCCGCGCGGTCCGCAACTCCGCGGTGCGCAGCGCGGTCATCACCCCGGTCGCCGAGCGGGAGCGGTGCCGCACCGCCGTCAGCGCCAGCCGTCCCACCGCGCGGTAGGCCGCCCACAGGCAACCGCCGACCGCCACCACCAGCAGCCCGAGGGCCGCCCAGCCGCCCGGCACCGCGGCCGGCGTCGGCGACAGCACCGCGATGCCCGCCCACCCCCACGGTCCCGACCACAACTCGACCCGCTCCAGCCACGGCACCCGGTGGCCGGCCACCGCCAGCGCGCTCTGCGCGGCGAGCAGCAGCACCAGCAGCGCCACCCACGGGGTGAGCCGCCGGGTCCACCGCGCCACCCGCGGATCGCCCACCACCGCGGTGCCCAGCGCGGTCGCCAGCAGCGGCACCCCGGCGGCGCCCACCAGGCACCAGCCGAACGCGGCCGGCAGCCCCACCCGCACCGTCAGCCCCAGCGTGACCATGCCGATCGCCGCGGCCAGCAGCCCGACCCCGGCCGACACCGCGCCGGAGGCCCACCACCACGGCCGCAGCACCCGTCCGATCCGCACCGGCTGCGCCAGCAGCCAGTCCACGGTCTCCCGGGTCGGCACCACCGGACCGCGCCACAACGCGTCCCGCGCGGCCAGCAGCAGCCAGCCGAGCCCCAGCGCGCACGACCCGGCGGGCACCGCGGCGAGCAGCGCGGGGCCGTGTCCCGTGTAGTCGGCGCCCATCGACTGCTGGATGAAGAACCCCATGCTCGGCAGCGCGCCCCACACCACCAGCAGCAGCACCACGCAGTACAGGACGTAGGCGATCTGCCCGGCCCGCTTGCGGCGGTGCGGCGAGCGCAGGTCCCGCAGCAGCCGCAGTGCCTCCTCGGTCCAGTCGTCCTCGTCCGACCAGGCCGCGGCGTGTTCCTGCTCGGGGTCGGCCAGCGTGCTCATCGCCCACCGTCCGCGGCGGAACCGGCCAGCCAGGTCATCCCGTCCGCGCCGGTCGCCAGCACCTTGTCCGGGCGGCCGCTGGCCACCACCTTGCCGTCCCGCAGCACGACCACCCGGTCGGCCACCGCCCGGGCCAGCTCGCCGTGGTGGGTCACCAGCAGCACCCCGACGCCGCCCTCGGTCTCCTCCTTGATCAGATCGGCCAGCCTGCGCCGGGCGTCCGGGTCGAGCCGCTGCTCCGGCTCGTCCAGCAGCAGCAGGTCCCGGGGCCGCACCAGCGCGGAGGCGAGCAGCAGCGACTGCAACTGGCCGGACGACAGAGCGCCGGGCAGCGATCCCGCGTGCTCGGTCAGCAGCCGCTCGGCGAGGATGTGGTCGATCCACTCCTCGGCGTCCTCCACCCCGTGCGCCACCGCGACCAGGCGCAGGTGCTCGCGCACGGTGAGGTCGGGGTAGCAGGCCGCCGTGTCGCCCACGACCGCGACCCGGGCGCGCACCCGCGGGTCGTTCTCGGCCATCGGCTGCCCGTCGAAGACCACGGTCCCGGTGGTCGGCCGGTCGCGGCCGGCGGCTATCCGCAGCAGCGTCGACTTGCCGGACCCGTTGTGCCCCAGCAGGGCCACGCACTGCCCGGCCTTGAGCGTCAGGCTGGTCTTGGCCAGCGCCTGGCGCTGCTCGTACGTGCGGCTTACACCGGTCAGCTGCAGCAACGGTGGTGCACCCATGATCGCCGGGCCTCTCCTCAGCAGCGGAACACGACGCGTAACCCGTCCCACCTCCGCTGTCCAGGACCGGCCCGCCCATTGTCCACTCTCGGCCCGGCGCCCTCCCAACCGCCCGGAGTCCGCGGTGACGGCCCGGCTACAGCGCGCGCACCACCCGGGCCGGAGCGCCGACCGCGAGCACCCCGGCCGGCAGGTCCCCGGTCACCACGGACCCGGCCCCGACGACGGTGTCCGGGCCGATCGTCACGCCCGGCAGCACGATCACCCCGCCGCCGAGCCACACGTTCTCCCCGATCGTCACCGGCCGCGCCCGCTCCAGGCCGGCCCGCCGCCGGTCGGGGTCCAGCTCGTGCTCGGAGGTCAGCAACTGGACGTACGGCCCGAGCTGCGCGTCCGCGCCGACGGTGATCGCGGCCAGGTCCAGGAAGACCGCGCCGAAGTTGACGAAGGAGCCGGCGCCGAGCGCGATGTGGTAGCCGAGGTCGCACTGGAACGGCGCGCGGACCCGGGCCCCCTCGCCCACCGAGCCCAGCAACTGCTCGAGAACCGCGTGCCGTTCGGCCGCGCTCGCACCGGCGGTGTCGTTGAAGGCCGCGCACAGCGCGATCCGCCGCTCGGTGTCGGCCGCCAGCTCCGGGTCGTCCGCCACGAACCAGTCACCGGCCAGCATGCGCCGCTTGTTCTCGCCCACGGACTTCTCCCCTCCTCGGCCGCCCCCGCCGTGCCGAGGCCGGTGGGTACGTGTCGTCCGCCGATCATAGGCAGGCAAACCGGCGTCCACCCCGCAGACCGAATTCCAGGACGGATCTGACAATCTGACCCGCCGTCATGCCATCCGACCGCTGGGCGGGCCCCGGCGCCTTACCGCGCGGTCAGGCGACCACGATGCCGCCGGGCGCGGTCGACAGGCCCAGCGGGGTGCTGCCGACGACCCGCAGGGTGCGGGTGTCCACCGCGTCCACCGTGCCGGACGCGTTGGCGGACACCCACACCGTCGTGTCGGTCACGGTCAGCGCGGTCGGGACGTGGTGCACCCGGACCGTGCCGACCACCCGGTGGCCGGCGGCGTCCAGGACCGTCACGCTGTCGTCCGCGGAGCCGGTGACGTAGACCCGGGAGCCGTCCGGGCCGATCGCGGCCTGCCACGGGGTGCGGCCCACCCGGACCCGGTCGGTCACCTTGTGGGTGCGGGCGTCCAGCACCCACAGGCCGTCCCCCCAGGTGTCGACCACGAACAGCCGGCTGCCGTCCGGGTGGACGGCGATGCCGCCGGCCCGCGCCTGGCCGGCCAGCGTGGCGCGGACCGAGCCGTCGCCGGTGTCGAGGACCGACAGGCCGTCGTGGCAGGCGACGTAGAGCGTGCGGCCGTCCGCCGAGGGGGCGAGCCAGCGCGGCGCCTGGCCGGTCTGCCAGGTCGCGGCGACCGTCCCGGCGGCGGTGTCGATCACCGAGACGGTCCGCGACCCGCCGGGACCGGTGTCCGGTCCGGTGTTCGCCACGTACACCCGGCCGCCGTCCGGGGCGGCGGCCACGCCGTGCGGGTAGACGCCGACCGTGATCGTGCCGGTGACGGCACCGCGCGCGGTCTCCAGCACCGAGACGTTGTCCGCGCCGGAGTTGGCGACGTAGACCCGGCTGCCGTCCGGGGTCCTGGCCAGTCCGATCGGGTTGGCGCCCGCGGGGACGGCGGCGACCAGCCGGCGGGTCGCGGTGTCGATCACGGCGACGGTGAAGCTGACGATGCCGGCCGCGTAGGCGTGCGTGCCGGTGGGCGGGCCGGTCCGGGGGACCGCGTCCTGGGTGCCGGGGAACGCGGTGCCCGCCGTGCCGTGCGGGAAGTCGGCGCGGTGGTTGGTCCGGCCCTCCACGATCCGGCTCCTGGTCCGCGGCAGCGCGCCGACGTGCCCGCGGGTCCGCTCCGGCGAGGCCGGCGGCGCGGGGAGGGCGGCCGTGCCCTCCTGGCGCGGCGGCCGCTGCGCCGCGCCGGGGAAGACCGCCGCCGGCAGCGTCGCGACCTCCCGCTCGGCGGCCCAGAACGCCTGGCGGGTGCCCGGCAGTCTCGGGAACGGCCGCGCCGCGCGGAAGTCGAACGCCGAGGTGAGGTCGCCGAAGGTGCGCCGCCGCCACGCGCTGATGTTCGGCTCGCGCACCCCGGTCAGCCGCTCCAGGAACCGCAGCACCGAGGTGTGGTCGAACGGCTCGCCCGCCACGTGGCCGCCCCTCGTCCAGGGCGAGACGATGACGCACGGCACCCTGATCCCGGCGCCGATCGGCACCCCGGCGACGAACTCGCCGGGTGTGCCGGGCGGCGGGGTCGGCGGTACGACGTGGTCGAACAGGCCGTCGTTCTCGTCGTAGTTGAGGATGAAGGCGGTCTTGCGCCACAGCGCCGGGTCGGCCGCCACCGCGTCCAACTGCCGGGCCACGAAGTCGGCGCCCGCGGCGGGCAGGTAGTCGGGGTGCTCGCACTGGCTGGCGGTCGGGATGATCCACGAGACGGTCGGCAGCCGGCCGGCCAGCGCGTCCTCGACGAACCGGTCGGCCGGGCCGATGGTCAGCCCGTGCTCGTGCAGCGGATCGCCGGGCGCGGCGTCCTGGTAGGCGGCGAAGAACTCCAGCGGGTTGCAGCCGTAGTCGTCCTCCTGCTGGTAGACGTGCCAGGACACGCCCGCCTTCGTCAGCCGCTCCGGGTAGGTCGTCCAGCGGAACGGCGCCGGGATCGCGTTGCTGATCACCGGGCCGCCGGCCAGGCCGTCCGGGTCGATGGTGCCGGTCCAGTGGTAGAGCCGGTTGGGCCAGGTCGGTCCGAGCAGCGAGGCGTGGTAGGCGTCGCAGACCGTGAAGGACTCGGCGAGCGCGAAGTGGAACGGGATGTCGGCCCGTTCGTAGTAGCCCATGGTGTAGGGGCCGGCCGCGTCGCCGTCGGCGAGCCGGTGCGCCGGCACCCAGTTGTCCATGGCGCCGCCGTTCCAGGCCGCGTGCTGCACCGACCAGGCGTGGCTGGTGGACGGGATGGCCTGCGCGCTGGTGGTGCGGGTGTCGAGGTGGAAGGGGAGCAGGTAGCCGTCCGGGTTGCCCGGGTCGGGCTGGTGGAAGACCGACCGGCCGCTCGGCAGCGTCGCCGCGTGCGGGTCGTCGAAGCCGCGCACCCCGGGCAGGGTGCCGAAGTAGTGGTCGAAGGAGCGGTTCTCCTGCATCAGGATCACCACGTGCTCGACGTCGGCGAGCGAGCCGGGCCGGTCCGGGGTGTCGGCCATCGCCCGCCGCAGGTTGGGCGGCAGCAGCGGCGAGACGGCGGCGAGCGCGCCCAGGCCCGCCGCGGACGCGATCAGCCGCCTTCGTGACAGACCCGCCATGTCGCAACGCCTCCGTGCCGGGAACCGGTGGCCGTATCGCCACGTATCGCGACAACCATGGCACCGCGCGTATCTGTCGCCCCGTCAGGCACGCCGCCGGGCATGAGCGGCGGGACGGCAAGAACCCGAACACGGGGGCCGGTCGAGAGTTGACGGGGATGGCTCTTCGTGACGGCGCACGCTGGCGACGACAGCCTCGGCAGGCTGCCACCACGGTCCGGTCCTGCGGGGCCTCAGTCCTCGTCAACTCGTGCCAGTACCAGGTCGAGCCCGTTGCCCCGGGCGGCGACCACCAGGTCGAACGTCGCACGGGTCACCGGGTTCCAACCGCGCCCCGACTGGCGCGGACGGAACGCCGGCAGTGGATGGTCGCCGTTGGCGTACCACACGGCCTCCGGCCCGAGCGCCGCGATCACCGCGTCTTCGAGAGCCCGCAGCTTCGGGTCGGCGAGCGGGTCGGCACCGGACGGATAGGTGAGCGTGGTGCCGAGGATGCCGGCGACCCAGCCGACGGCCTGGGCCGGCCCGAACGGGGGCCGCTCGGTGAGGCGCTCGGCCAGGTCGTCGGCATCCGCGACGGCCAGGGGGCAGACCGGGCTCAGGACGTCCCAGCAGACCTCGAACAAGGATCGGTGCTGGTCCGCTGGTCGCAGTGCGGCGGCCACGACGCCCACGTTCTTGGTGGTGAGGTGCCGGGCCAGCCGGTTCTTCAGCGGAGCCTGCTTCTTCGCCATCGGCTTACCGCGCGAACGCGCGCTTGTCGTGCGGCGGGTAGGCGGGGTTCGGGCCCTCCGGACGTTGGTAGTCAGCTTCCGTCAGGCGCTGGGTCAGGTATCCGGTCATCGCCGACAGCCAGTCCTCTCGGGACGACTCCGCCGGCGGGAGGAGTCCGGCGCCGAGTGCGGTCACCGCCTCGGCGAGCCGTGCCTCTGACAGGCGCATCTCCCGCAGTTCGCCGATTTCGGCGACCGCGGCGGCGGCCTCGTACTCCCAGGTGGTGGCGGCGTAGTCCGCCATGATGGCCTCGTAGTCCGGGTACGCGTTGCCGTCGGCGCGGGGATGATCGTCGCCGGCGTCCTGGTGGAAGTAACCGAGCAGGGTGGACAGGTTCGGCAGCCGCTCCCGCCACTCCCAGCGGGTTTCGGGCACCGCGGGCTCGGCCTGCTCGCCGCCCTCGGTGAACGCGACCAGGTGCGGGACCGCCAGTAGCAGGCATTCCTCGCGGGTACGGTCGGTCGGCGGGATGATCGGCGGCATCGAGGCCAGGTGGGACGCGACGTCGGGTTCGCCGAGGCCCTGCTTGAGCACCTCCAGGACCTCGGCGGTGGCCCGGAAGGCCCGACCCGGATAGTAGGTCGCCATCCGAAGGTAGGAGCGCATCGCCTTCGACGGCGTGTCCGCGGTGTCGGTGAACCGCTCTTCCCGCGGCACCGACGCGTACGCCTCGAGCAGGAGCCGCAGTTCCGGCAGCCTCTCGGCCCACGGGGCGGCATCGTCGAAGATGTCCGGCTGAGTCATGGTCCTGGCCTCGCGCTGTCACTGGTGTCGATCATGGTTCCCGGGCCGCCGTCAACCGTAGGGGAAGGTGGTGAGAATGTAGTAGCCGCCCGGCGCGCTCGGATCGGCGCGCAACACGACGCGGGCACCGTTCCTTGCGGACACCGGGCAGGTCACCGGCCGGTCGCTGTCCCGGAGTGACTGGCAGAATGGGCTTGGTTCCAAGCTGGCACGACGTTCACCGGGACGCCGATCGCACCCCCGACCACGGTCAAGTCGAACGCGAAACCGCCGACCTCTCCGCCGGCGCCCGTAACCATCAGGAGCAGACCCGCCGAGGGTCTCCGCGATCCCGAGCAGCGCTTGCGGGCTGAACAGCGCCTGGATCTCGTCGGCCCGCTGTGTCAGCGCGTCGGCGGTGGCCCGCAGGTCCCGACCGAGGCAGACCACGATGTCGGGCTCACCGGGAACCGGATCGCCGGACTCCCCGAGCACGGCCCACTCGGCGGCCGGCGGCCGCCTCACTTGCTGCTCCCGCCATCGGAGGCATCGGCCTTGCGCAACGCGTCGGCAAGCGCCTTGTCCACCCCGTCGTAGGTGTCGGCGGCGGACTGGGTGATCGTGCCAAGGGTCTGCGCGGCCGGCCAGCGCGACGGCATCCTCACGTCCGGTGTGGTCGGCGCCCTCCGCGGGTTCACGATCACCCCCGCCTGCTGCCCACCGTGGCCCCGCACCGCGGACGGCGGCCACCGAAGTGGCCGCCGTGGCAGGTCGGCTGACGCTGCGTCACAGAAGAAACGCCGTCACGCCGAGGCGGTGCCGAACAGCTGGGAGGACCAGTCCTGGCCGGCCGGCAGTCCCGGGGGAGTGACGAACAGCGCGCCAGAGACGTGCTGGATGTACTCGTTGAGCGCGTCGTGCTGGCCCAACACCCGCTGCAGAGTGACGAACTGGTCCGGGTCCTTCATGTAGGCGATGAAGAACAGCCCGCCCAGCAGGTCTCCGGTGACCGGGTCGATCCCGTCGGTGTAGGAGTAGCCGCGCCGCAGGATCCGCAGGCCCTTGTTGTTCTCGTGCGCCGCGAGCCGGACGTGCGAGGTCGCCGGGATCACGTAGGTGCCGTCGGAGCGTTCCGCGAAGTCGGGCGTGTCGCGTTCCCCGCGGCCGGTCAGCGGCGCTCCGCTGGTCTTGAACCGGCCGAACACCTGCTGCTGGTTGGCCAGGTTGTCGCGGTCCCACTGCTCCAGCAGCATCCGGATCTTCCGGCTCACCAGGTAGGACCCGCCGCGCGCCCAGCGCTGCGGCTCCTCCTGGCCGATCCACACGTGCTGGTCCATCAAGGAGGCGTCGGTGGTGTCGATGTTGCGGGTGCCGTCCTTGAACCCCATCAGGTTGCGCGGGGTGGCCTGCGCCGGGGAGGTGGAGGAGGTGCGGCCGAAGCCGAGTTCCATCCAGCGCGGGTCGAGCACGCCGAACGCCAGACGGCGCAGGTTGCGCACCGCGTGGAAGGCCACCTGCGGGTCGTCGGAGCACGCCTGGACGCACAGGTCGCCGTTCGAGCTGTCCGGGCTCAGGTCCTCCCTCGGCAGGTACGGCAGCGGCCTGAGCGCCGACGGCCGCCGCCCGGCGAGCCCGAACCGGTCGTCGAAGAGCGAGGGCCCGTAGCCGATCGTCACGGTCAGCCGGCCCGGCGTCAGGCCGACCGCCTCGCCGGTGTCGTCCGGCGGGCTCTCCTGGTCGCCCTCGGTGGCCCGGCACCCGGTCGCCGCGGGTCATCGCCTCGGCGGCCGCGGTCCAGGTGCGCAGCAGCGCGGCCAGCGCGGCGCGGTCGGCGGTCGGCGCCACGTCGAACGCGGCGAAGCACAGCCGGTCCTGCGCCGGGGTGGCGATGCCGGCCTGCCGCTCGCCGCGGAACGCCACGGTGGCCGGCTCGGCCGCCTCGGCCCGCGGGCCGGACGCCAGGACGGCGCCGCCGGCCCCGAGGGCCGCGCCGGCCACCGCGGCGCCGGCGCCCACCGTGCCCAGCAGCCGGCGCCGGGACACCGTGCCGGACGTGGTCCGCCCGGCCGGCTCGGCGGGGATGTTCTCGTGCGATTCGGACATGGTCAGGCGACCGTTCCGGCGACCTTGGAGACGGCTTCCGCGTAGGCGTCCACGGTCTCCGACAGTGCCCGGCGCTGCGCGCTGGTCACGCCGGCGTAGTCGACGTAGCCGCTGTCGAGGTAGCCGGGCTCGGCGGCGTACTTCGCCAGCGCGGTGGAGGTCTGCCGGTAGCGCTGCGCGATGAGGGCGGCCAGCTGCGGGTTCTTGGCCTTCAGGACCGGCAGCAGCACGTTGACGGCCTCGTTGGCGCCGTCGAGGTTGCCGCGGAAGTCCAGCAGGTCGATGTGGGAGTAGCGCTCCTCCTCGCCGGTGATCTTCGTGGCCTGGATCTCGTTGACCAGGTCGGTGGCGCCGTTGGCGATCTCCGCCGGCTGGTACTCGACCGTCTTGACCTGGCTGTAGAGCTGCTTGACGTCGTTGTCCAGCCCGGTGGCGTACTTGCTCATGCCGGCCAGCGAGTGCTTCTGCCAGATGCCCTGCTCGATGCGGTGGAAGCCGGTGAACTGCGCCGGGGTCGGGGCGTCGTCGATGCGCCCGTCGATGCGGCCGTCCAGGTCGCCCCAGATCTCGGCGGTGGGCTCGACGCGCTCGTAGAAGATCCGCGCCTTGCCGTAGTCCAGCTTCGCCCTGGCCATGTCGCCGGCCTTGACGTCGTCGGTGAACGTGCCGGTGGTGGCGACCAGTTGCTTGACCTGGCCGTCGATCCACGTCGCGTACTGCCTCGTGGCGGCGACCAGCTTCGGGTCGTCCTTCCACGAGTGCGCGGTGGAGCCGGAGACGGTGAAGTCCGCCCGGCTCCTGGCGGCGCCGGGGCACCACACCGTGTAGCTGCCGGCGGTCAGGGTGAGCGAGAAGTCGCCGGACAGGCCGGGGGTGAGGTTCTCCTTCTCGCCGAGCATCCTGCCGTGGTCCTGCAGCTCGGCCTCGGTGACCTTGCCGGAATTCTTGTTGGCCACGGTGAACTTCACCGCGCCGGCCGGGACCTTCGCCGGGCTGGGCGCGCAGCCCTGGTCGCTGATGGTGATGCTGACGTCCGACGTCTTCTGCGAGGCGTCCGACCCCTTGGCGGCGCCGCCCGCCGAGGACGCGGACCCGGAGCCGCCGCAGGCGCAGAGCAGCATGCCGGCCGCCGCGACGGCGGCTGTGCCGAGGAGTATCCGGCGAGGGGAAGCGGGCGAGGTCACGGGTGCTCCTTCGGGAGGGCAGGGCGGATCGAGCGGGGAGTTCGAGCGGGGGGACGGCCGGCGAAGCGCGGGGAGCGGCCCGGCGGTTCAGCCGGCCTCGGCCGGGGCGGGGCGCCGCGCCGGGCCGCCGCGCCGGGCGGGCCAGAGCACGAGAGCGGTCATCGGGATCGCGTAGATCAGCCAGCCGGCCACCATCGGCCAGGTCGGGAAGGGCTGGACGCCGAGCACGCCGGTGAGCACCGACGCCATCGGCGTACCGGGCCGCACCAGCCACGACAGGTCGAACGCCTGGGCGCCGGAGTCGATCCAGCCGCCCTCGAAGGCGGTCATCACGGCGGTGGAGACCAGTCCGGCGGCCACCAGGATCAGCACGATCCCGGTGATCCGGAAGAAGCGCGAGAGGTTGATCCGGACGCCGCCGCGGTAGATGCCGTAGCCGATGCCGGCGGCCAGCAGGATGCCGAGGGCCGCGCCGATGCCGCCGTACCAGGCGTTGCCGCTCTCGTTGAAGGTGGCCAGCAGGAAGACCGAGGTCTCGAAGCCCTCGCGCAGCACCGCGAGGAACGCCATGACGACCAGCGCGGACGCCGAGCCCTGGGTCAGCGCCCGGCCGGCCGCGCCCTCCAGGTCCTTGCGCAGGTCGCGCGAGTGGCGGCGCATCCACAGCACCATGTAGCTGACCATGACGACGGCCACGCAGCCGACGACCGTCTCCAACTGCTCCTGCTGGCGCTGCGGGAGGTCGCTGGAGACCAGCTGCAGGGCCACCGCCACCCCCACGCAGATGAGCACCGCCGTCGCGACCCCGATCCACACGCCGCGAAGCGCGTCCCGTCGGCCCTGCTGCGCGAGGAAGGAGGCGATGATGCCGACGATCAGCGCGGCCTCCAGCCCCCTCGCGGAGCCCGATGACGAACGTGGGGAGCATGGCGGCCCTTCTCGTGCCAGTTATTAGGTAAACCTAACCTTAGTTAGGTCTGCCTTATTACAGCGGACCGACCGGGGTGCCCGTCAAGCGTCGGCGCACGACTCGAAGGCCCGGAACGACCGTTCCGGACCTTTTGTGTCGTGTTGTGTGACGGCTCTCACACGCGGGAGCCGGTCTCTACGGGGCGTCAGTCCCCGGCGCCCCGGTGCTCGTCGCGCACCGTGCGCATCGCCGCCGCGGCGGCCGTCACGTGGGCCACGCAGGCGGTGCGCGCCGCCTCCGGGTCCCGGCGGACCACCGCGGCGTCCGCGATCTCCTCCAACTCCCGCAGCATGAGCGGCAGTCGGCCCTTGGCCTGCAGGGACGTGCCGCGCAGCATCCCGATCTGGGTGCGCACGGTGCGCAGCGTGGTGTGGATCACCGGATTGCCCGAGCCGTCCAGCAGCGCGTCGTAGAAGACGGTCTTGGCCGCCAGCAGCTCGGGCAGCGTGCCGCTGCCGGCCGCCGCGCGCACCCGCTCGACGGCCCGGGTCAGCTCGGCGCGCTGCGCGGCGCTGGCCCGTTCGGCGAACAGCTCGCCCGCCAGCCCCTCCAGGGCGCCGCGCACCTCGTACAGCGCGTCGGCGTCCTTCTCGGACAGCACGCGCACCACCGGTCCGCGGTGCGCGACCAGATCGATCAGCCCCTCGGCCTCCAGGTGGCGCAACGCCTCCCTGACCACCGTGCGGCTCACCGCGTAGCGCTCGCAGAGCGTCTTCTCCACCAGCCGGACGCCGGGCGGGAACTCGCCGTCGCAGATCGCCTCGCGCATCAGCTCGATGACCTGGCTGCGCAGCGGGGCGGCCACGCGGTGCAGCGGATCCGCGAGTCGGCCTAGCGCATTGGTCGTCATCAGGCAACCTTATTACGCGACGAGTTGGGGCCCGGGGTGTCGGCGACCGGCGTCGGCCCGGCGGCGGTCATATCGTGCTGTCCATGAATGATCACTTCGATGTCGTGGTTCTCGGCGCGGGTCCCGGCGGGTACACCTGCGCCGTGCGCGCCGCCCAGCTCGGTCTCCGCGTCGCGGTCGTCGAGGAGCGCTACTGGGGCGGGGTCTGCCTCAACGTGGGGTGCATCCCGTCCAAGGCGCTGCTGCGCAACGCGGAGCTGGCGCACCTGGTCACCCGGGAGGCGGACACCTTCGGCATCAGGTCGCAGGGCCCGATCACCCTCGACTACGGCACGGCCTTCCGGCGCAGCCGCACGGTGGCCGACGGCCGGGTGCGGGGGGTGCACTACCTGATGAAGAAGAACGGCATCCGGGAGTACACCGGCCGCGGCACCTTCACCGACGACCACACCCTGTCGGTCCGTGCTTCCGACGGCGACATCCACACTCTCACCTTCAACCACTGCGTCATTGCCACGGGCGCCACCACCCGGCTCCTGCCCGGCACTTCGCTCAGCGAACGCGTCGTCACCTATGAGGAGCAGATCCTCACCGAGGCGCTTCCCGACAGCATCGTGATCGCCGGCGCCGGCGCGATCGGCGTCGAGTTCGCATACGTGCTGCACAACTACGGCGTTCAGGTCACCCTCGTCGAATTCCTCGATCGGCTCGTCCCGTTGGAGGACGAGGAGGTCTCGGCCGAACTGGCCCGGCGCTACGGCAAGTTGGGCATCAACGTGCTCACCTCGACCCGGGTGGAGTCCATCGACGACTCCGGCGAGCGGGTCCGGGTCCACGTCTCGACCGGCGGCCAGCGGCAGATCCTGGAGGCCGGCAGGGTGCTCCAGGCGATCGGCTTCCAGCCCCGGGTCGCCGGCTACGGCCTGGAGCACACCGGGGTCGCGCTGACCGAACGCGGCGCCGTCGCGGTGGACGGCCGCTGCCGCACCTCGGTCCCGCACATCTTCGCCATCGGCGACGTCACCGCGCAGCTGATGCTCGCGCACGCCGCCGAGGCGATGGGCGTCATCGCCGCCGAGACCATCGCGGACGCCGAGACCATGGAGCTCGACTACGTGATGATCCCGCGCGCCACCTACTGCCAGCCGCAGATCGCCAGCTTCGGCTGGACCGAGGCCCAGGCCCGCGAGCGGGGCTTCGACGTGCGGGTGCAGAAGTTCCCGTTCTCCGCCAACGGCAAGGCGCACGGCCTCGGCGACCCGGTCGGCTTCGTCAAGATCCTCAGCGACGCCGCCCACGGCGAGTTCCTCGGCGCCCACCTCATCGGCCCCGAGGTCACCGAGCTGCTGCCCGAGCTGACGCTGGCCCAGCGCTGGGACCTGACCGTCCACGAGGTCGCGCGCAACGTGCACGCCCACCCCACGCTCGGCGAGGCGGTCAAGGAAGCCGTCCACGGGCTGGCCGGCCACATGATCAACATGTGACCGGTACGCGGCTGACCGGACCACTACCGCACCGCGCTCGCGTCGGGCCGCACGCGGGCGGGCCGGCGGGTCGGGCGGGTACGGGCGCAGGCGTCGGACATCGGGTTCCCGTCCGGGACGTCGGGGCAGGGGGCGGGCTCCGGCGGCGGCCGGTTCAACGCGCCATGAGATCACCGGTGTTCACCGGCCGTGCGGCCGGGTACCCGGTCCGCGCCGCCTGGTGGCCGGGCCGCTCACTGCGCCCCGATGTCCTCGAACCACAGCTCGGGACGCGTGTCGATGAACTCCCGCATCAAGGCGGTGCACTCGGCGTCGTCCAGCAGCGTGACGCGCACCCCGTGCTCGGCCAGCCAGTCGTGGCCGCCGTGGAAGGTGGCGGACTCGCCGATCACCACGTGGCCGATGCCGAACTGCCGCACCAGGCCCGAGCAGTACCAGCACGGCGACAGCGTGGTCACCATGGTGGTCCGCCGGTAGTCGCGTCTGCGCCCGGCGGCGCGGAACGCCGAGGTCTCCGCGTGGGTGGACGGGTCGTCGTCCTGCACCCGGCGGTTGCGGCCGCGGCCGAGCAGCTCGCCGTCCGGGCCGAAGAGCGCGGCGCCGATCGGGATGCCGCCCTCGGCGAGCCCGGTCCGCGCCTCGGCCAGCGCCACCGTCAGCATCGCCGCCGCGTCCTGGTGGCGGATGCCGTCCCGCGCCTCGTCAGCCATGGCTCCAGGGTCCCGGTGATGAAACACGCGCGCAACGTACGGAAAGTACTCTCCGAAGGGCGGCGGGGCGGACACCCTGTCGGGCCCGCCGCGCCCGCCGCTACGGAAGAGACCATGTCCCTGACCCTTCGCGAGATCCTCGCCTTCGACGTGCTCGACGAGGCCGGTGCCGAGGTCCTCACCTGCGCCGACCGCCTCGACCGCCCGGTGCGCTGGGTGCACTCCAGCGAGATCTACGAGATCGGCCCGCTGCTGTCCGGCGGGGAACTGCTGCTCACCACCGGTCTGGGCCTGGCCGGCGCGGACGCCGGGGCCTGCCGGCACTACGTGCGGGAGCTGGCGGAGCGCGGGGTGGCGGCGGTCGCCGTCGAGGTGGGCCGCTCGCTGCCCGAGGTGCCCTACGCGCTGGTCGACGAGAGCCGCCGCCGGCAGCTGCCGCTGGTGGCGCTGCGCCGCGTGGTGCCGTTCATCCGGATCACCGAGGCGGCCAACACCGCGATCGTGATGCGGGCGGCCGCCGATCCGCCGGACGGGTTGCCCCCCGACCGGGAGGGCCGCTGCGCCGCGCTCCTGGCCGACCTGGAGGAGGGGACCGCGCTGGGCCAGCCGGAGGTGACCGCGCGGGCCCGCGCGGTGGGCTTCCGCCCGGGCCGCGCCCACCGGCTGACCGGGGTGGCCGCGCACGGCGCCGGCGGCCTGGCCGCGGCCGTGGTGGACCGGGCGGCCCGCGAGCTGGGCGGTCCGGTGCTGTGCGCGGTCCGCTCCGGCACCCTGACGGCGCTGCTCGCGGTCCCGGCCGCCGGCCCGGCCGACCCGGTGCGCGCCGCGCGGCAGGCACTGCTGACGGCGGCCGCCGATCTGCCGGCCGCCGGCGACCGGCCGGACGGCGCGGAGCGGGACGTGGTGATGGCGGTGGGCCACCCGGTCGCCGGCGACGCGGTGTGGCGGCGCTGGGGCGAGGCGCTGCGGGAGGCGCGCGGCGCGCTGCGGCTCGCGCTGACCGTGCCGTCCGCCGAGCCCGGCCGGCCGCCCGCCGGGAGCGTGCTGGTGACCTCCTCGCGGGCGCTGGCGCTGGAGCGCGAGCTGGTCGGCGACGGGCTGGACGCCCGGGCCCGCGACCGGCTCGGCAAGCTGGTCACCCGGGCGCTCGGCCCGCTGCTGGAGTGGGAGGCCGCGCACCCCAGCGACCTGGTGCGCACCCTGGAGGTCCACCTGCGGCACGGGTGCAGCCCGACCCGCACCGCGGCGCTGCTGCACGTCGGGCGCCAGTCGCTCTACCAGCGGCTGGAGCGCATCGAGTCGCTGCTCGGCGTCCCGGTCGCCGACCCGGACGCGCACGCCGAACTGCTGCTGGCGACCGCCGCCCACCGGGTCCTGCGGGCGGCGGTCTAGGGGGACTACGCCTTCGCGGTCCGGCGGGACGGGCCAAAGCCGGGCACCTTGAGCAGCAGCACGTAGCACAGCGCGGCGATCACGAAGCCGGCGGCGAACGCGATGTCGCCGATCTGCGGGACGTGCTTGGCGACCAGGCCGGTCAGGTCGGTCTGGTTGGAGAACAGCACGATGCCCAGCACCGTGCCGATCGCCATCGCCACCGGGCCGGCCCAGTTGCGGTACGAGGTGTCCTCCAGCAGCGCCGCGGTCTCGGAGTCCGGGCGCCGGGTGTTCAGCCAGCGGTCGACGAAGGTGACCGCCAGCCACGGGCCGATCCAGTACGTGATGACCAGCAGGAAGTTCTCGTAGCGCTCGCCCGAGTCGTGCAGGCCGGTCCAGGCCAGCGCGGTGCCGGCCACGCCGAAGACCAGCGAGACCGTGGCGCGGCGCACCGACGCGGGCAGCTTCAGGCCCATCGCCACGAAGGACAGCGTGCCCGAGTAGATGTTGAGCGCGTTCGCGGCGATGCCGCCGATGGCGATGGCCAGCAGCGTCAGCTTGCCCAGCCAGTCCGGCAGCGGGTGGATGAACGCCTCGGTGAGGGTCGCGTTCTTCGGGGCGATCAGCGTGGCCGACCCGGCGCCGACGATCTCCAGCAGCACGCACGAGCCGAACACCCCGAGCGCCGGCCACAGGGCGACCTTCCACTTGGCGGTGCTCTTCGCCAGGTAGCGGGTGTAGTCCGAGCCGTACGGGGTCCAGCCGGCCGCGTAGCCGAACGCCGCGCCGAGGGTCAGCAGGAACGCTCCGGTGAAGGCGTGCGAGCCGTTGGCGGCGGCCGGGTGCGCCTTGGTGAGTATCACCACGGACGCCACCAGGAAGATCACCGTGAGTACCGGGAAGGTGTACTTCTCGGCGCTGTGCACGAAGTTGTGGCCGAAGTAGGCGATGAGGATCTGCAGCACGACGACGACGAGCAGGCAGACCACCAGCGGCATCCGCAGCAGGCTGTTGAGCGCGTACGCGGCGCTGACGCTGTTGACCGCGAACCAGCCGATGCCCGCGGTCAGCGCGTTCAGCCCGGAGGGCAGCGCGTTGCCGTAGAAGCCGAAGGCGGCGCGGCCGGCCACCATCTGCGGCACGCCGTAGCGCGGCCCGCTCAGGCCGAGGAAGGCGTGCGCGACCGCGCCGAGCGCGGTGCCCAGCACGATGGCGAGCACCGCCGGCCAGAATCCGAGACCGAAGATCCCGACCCCGAGCACCCCGATGAAGACGGTGGCGAACTCCATGTTGGGCGAGGTCCAGGTCCACAGCAGGCCGAGCGGCTTGCCGTGCCGTCCCTCGGGGGGCACGGGTTCCGCGCCGGTGGGTTCCACGGCCAGGACGTGATCACCGTAGGCGACGATCTCGTCGGGGTCGGCTTGGGCGAAGGCGACGCCGCCGGCGGACGGGTCGCCGTCGGGAGCGGGGGGGCTGGTCGTCATACGGCCACTATGGAGTGCTCGCGCGGGCGGGTAAACGTGCGCTGCGTAGCTTCCTCGTGATCGACCGGCCGACGTTCCGCGCGTACCAGCCGGTTTCGGGTCAACCACCCTGCGGGCCGGTCACGTTGGGATCGCGGTCGTCCGGCAGCGGGTGATCGGGATCGTAGGTGAATTGTTAACTTTCTGCGGGGCGGAACACGAGGGCGGGACGGCCCGGCACACCGGTGGCGGTCTTCCGCTGCCGAGCGGGGCGTCCGGCGGGACGATGGCGGTATGAGCGCCACGACAGTCGTCAACCTCAAGGGCCACCGCGACGACCCCGCCTACGCCGACGTGGTCTACGTCGGCCGGGCGATGCACCGCGGCGGATGGCGTCTGCCGGCGTCGCCGCTGGCCAGCCCGTACCGGCCGGGCCCCGACGGCACCCGCGAGGAGGTGCTGGAGAAGTACCGGGCCCATCTGCTCGGCCGGCCCGACCTGCTCGCACTGCTGCCCGGCCTGCGCGGCCGGCGGCTCGGCTGCTGGTGCGTGCCGCTGCCCTGCCACGCGCAGGTCGTCGCGGAACTCGCGGACGCCGGCGCCGGCGGCTGAGCCGTCCGGGGCTCAGCCCGCGCAGCGCAGCAGGCCGGCGTTGAACTTGGCGGTCAGCACCCGGTGCACGCTGGCGTCGACGTCGGCCCGCAGGGCGGCGTCCTTCGGGAGCTTGGCCAGCACCGCGGAGGTCATCGCGTCCACCGTCGAGGGCTGGACGGTGAGCACCATGTCACCGCCCGTGGTCAGGAAGTTCAGCGCCCGCTGGCCCGGCGGCACCGCCTTGACCGCGACCGCCTTGCCGAGGTCGTCGGAGATCACCACGCCCTTGAAGCCCAGCGTGTGCCGCAGGATGTCCTCCTTCAGCACGCTGGAGAACGCGCTGATGTGGCCCGGGTCGATCCGGCTGTAGGAGGCCAGCGAGGCCATCACGAACTGCGCGCCGGCGTCGATGCCGCTGCGGTACGCCACCAGGAAGGTGCCGTCGCGGGTGGTCACGTTGTCGACGACGTTCGCGGTGAAGTCGGTGTCGCCGCGGACCTCGCCGAGGCTGGGGAAGTGCTTGAGTGTGGTGTCCACGCCCGCCTGGGACAGGCCGCGCACGAACGCCGAGCTCTGCCGGGCGACGGTCTGCGGGTCGTTGCCGTACTCCCGGTCCAGCTTGCCGATCGGCGCGTTCACCGGGATGAGGGCACGCGGCACGATGTCCACCACGGGTGCCAGGTCGAGGTTGACCCCGGCGTCGCGCAGCTGCCGGCCCCACACGGCGGCGTTCTGCTGCAGCTGGGCGGGGGACCAGCCGCCCTGGACGACGGCGCTGGGGATCGCGCTGAAGCCGGGACCGTTGAGCACCTGGACCTGGCCGCCCTCCTGGTCGGTGGAGACCAGCATCCCGACCCGGACACCGCCGATCGTGGGGGAGAGCGACTGGAGCTGTGCGGTGACCCCGCGCACACCGTTGATTCCGGAGTTGGTGTGCCCCATGAGGAAGGCCGAGCCCACGTCGTCGCGCCGCAGGGTGTTCAGGTCGGACGAGCTCGCCCCCGAGGAGTTCACCGAGGACATGAACAGCTGCCCGACGCGCTGCTTGTCCGTCATCGCGGAGTACAGCCGGTTCACGCAGCTCGGGGCCTGGGCGCCGGGCGGCGGAGCGGTCTTCGTGCCCGGCGCGGTGGTGCCCGGCGCGGTGGAGGCGGGGGAGCGGGTCGCCGAACTGGACGGCGGATGCGACGAGGGCTGGGCGGGCGCGGCTCCGCCGCCACTGGTCCCGCACGCGGCGGCGGCGATCACCACACCGAGCGGGATCGCGGCCAGGCGCAGCTTGGCGGCTGGGGTGCGTCCGGACATGAATCCTCCATACCCACGGCTAAGCGCACCCTCAGAGAAACACACTCCGCCGCACTTCGCACAGCGGGCATTTCACCGCCTGGGTGCCCTTACGAGGTCATGTCAGACGAAAACGCCGGAAGCGGGCGTGTCCATGCCGGACTCCGAGCCGCCCGGAACCGCTCGCGGCCGCGAGGGCCGCCACCGGCCGATGACGCCCTCACGCGTGGCTGTGGATCGGGCCGCCGTTCAACTCGAATATGTCGGAGGCCAGTTGGGCCATGTCGACCGGCGTGCCGGTCAACTCGGCATAGCAGCCGTGCAGGTTGGCGATCAGCCGGTCGGAGTCCCGCAGCTGCGCCCAGCGGCCCAGATCGGTCGCCCGGGTCGCCTCGATCGGCGTCAGCCCCTCGGCGTGCGCCGCCGCGGCGACCTCCTGCAGCCAACCGACGTACTCCACCGTCGTCTTGACGGCCGTCAGGTCGCACGGCAAGCCGTGGCCGGGGACGATGGTGAGCGGGTCCAGCTCGCCCACCTCCTCCAGGGTGCGCAGCAGGCCGCTCGGCGAACCCTCGACGATCAGCGGCGTGCCGCCCTCGAAGACCAGGTCGCCGCTGATCAGGATCCGGTCCTCGGGCAGCCAGGCGTAGACGTCGCCGCCGGTGTGGGCGGTGCGCCCCGGGTGCCGCAGTTCGACGCGCCGGTCGCCGCTCCACAGGGTCAGCTCGTCGCGGAAGGTCAGGCCGGGCGCGACGGGACGGATGTCGCCCCACTCGGGACCGGTGAACATCGCCAGCACCGTGTGGTAGTCCTCGCGCAGCACCCGCTCGCGGCAGTAGGCGTGGCTGATGACCGTCGCCTCGGGGAAGAGGTGGTTGCCGTGCGTGTGGTCGCCATGGTGGTGGGTGGCCACCAGGGTGCGCACCGGGCGGTCGGTGACGGCCGCGATCGCCTCGCGGTAGGCGCGCGTGCGGGCCTCGGTCGCGGTGGTGTCGATGGTGATCGCCGCGTCCGGGCCCGTGATGAGGACGGCGTTGTTGAGGTACCAGCCGCCGTCCGGCTGGAGGTAGGCGTGCACGCCGTCGGCGACCTGCGCCATGGCAGGCGTGAGGTCACTGTCCGCTGTACGTCCGCTCATGACGCCCTTCCACCCCGTTGGACGAGACGGCTCAGCCGCACTCGCTGATCAGTTGCTTGAGGAACGCCGCCGACTCGCGCGGCGGATCTGCCTGCGCCGACAGCCGGTCCATCACCGACATGTAGTTGTCGATGTCGTCCTGCTTCTCCAGGTACAGCGAGCTGGTGAGCTGTTCCAGGTACACGATGTCCGGCAGGTCCGGCTCCAGGAAGCGCAGTATCGTGATCGGTCCGCCCGCAGCCGCCAGCCCGCCCATGTTGAACGGCGCCACCTGCAGCGTGACGTTGGGCAGCGAGGAGACCTCCAGCAGGTACTCCAGCTGGGCGCGCATCGCGTCCCGGCCGCCCAGCGGCCGGCGCAGCGCCGCCTCGTCGACCACGGCCCACAGCTTGGGCGGGTCGGCGCGGGTCAGCAGCTTCTGCCGGGCCATGCGCAGTTCCACCCGGCGGTCGATCTCCCGGGCGGGCGAGCTCGGATAGCCGAGCATGGTCACCGCCCGCGTGTACGCCTCGGTCTGCAACAGGCCGGGGATGAACTGCACTTCGTACGCGCGGATCAGCGACGCGGCCTCCTCCAGGCCGATCAGCGTCTCGAACCAGGGCGACAGCACGTCGCCGTACTGCTGCCACCAGCCCGGCATGCTCGCCTGGCGGGCCAGCGTGAGGTAGTCGGACCGCAACTCCTCGTCGGTGACGCCGTAGAGGGTGAGCAGGTCGGCGATGTCCCGTTCCTTGCTGCTCACCCGTCCCAGTTCAAGACGGCTGATCTTGGCGTGGGACCCGCGGATCGCGTCCCCAGCGGCCTCCCGGGTGATGTTCTTCTCCTGCCGCAACCGGCGCAGGTGGGTGCCCAACACGATGCGCAGCACCGTCGGGCCACCCCGACGGCCCTCCAGGTAGCGCTTTATGGGTGGCTCGCTACTCGGCCGCATCATGGCGGTCATGGATCCAACTCTCCTGGGTGACTGGGTGAGTAGTGCAATATTGCACCTACGACACTCGTTAGTACAGTCACCCGGCCGTCGCCATGAGTGAGGTCCAGGCGTGCGCTTGCCCGGTCCCAGCGTCGTCAGCCCACCAGGCCGTCGAACTCGCCGTCCTTGGCGCCGCCGATGAAGGCCTCGATCTCCTCGCGGGTGTAGATGAGCGCCGGTCCCTCCGGGTGCCGGGAGTTGCGCACCGCGCAGCCGCCGCCGGGGAGTGCCGCGACCTCCACGCAGTTTCCGCCCGGGTTGCTGCGCCGGCTCTTCTTCCACTCCACACCATCGATGAGCGTCGAACGAATGCCGTTGTCGAGGTTCTGCATCCCAACTGCTCCTTCACGGACTGTGGATCGGTCCCTTGGAACTGACGATCTGTCAGTTCTCCGTGCACGTGCATCTGTGCTTACACATGTGCTTGCGGATGTGCTTACGCGTGACTGTAATTGCAGATGTGCTTGCAGCGCCAGCCTCGGGCGGGGATAGTAGTGACGGCAGGAAGCGTTCGTGACGACTGCCGAAAGGCCCCCGCGGAGACGGTGATGACAACACATCCGGCCAGCCCGTCAGCAGATGCCGGGTCAGACGGATCGAGCAGGCACTGGCTGGCCACCGCCGCCCACCATGCCTTCCCCGCCGAAGAGGAGAGCCCGGGCCCCACCGGCTTCGCGGCATGCGCCCTCGATGGTGACCCCCGAGTCGCCGCCGACGCACGGCACTTCACCTGGCGCACCCTGACGGGCTGGGACATGGCGCCGCTCGCCGACAGCGCCGCGGTCGTCGTCTCCGAGCTGGTGAGCAACGCGCTGCGCTACGGGCTGACCTCGCCGCGGGGCAGGTCGCTCTCCCCGCACCCGATCTGGCTCGGCCTGCTGCGCCGGGGCGACGCGGTGCTGTGCGCGGTCTCCGACCCGGGGCGCGACGTCCCGGTGGTCAAGGAGGCCGACTACTTCGCCGAGTCCGGCCGCGGGCTGCACGTCATCGACACCCTCAGCGACTCCTGGGGCTGGACCACGCCCGACCACGCCGGCAAGGCGGTCTGGGCCGTCGTGACCTCCTGAACCGCCGGGCGCCACACGGCGCCCGTCCGCTCCGTCAGGCCGATCTGCGTACCACCAGGGACGGTTGGAAGGTCACCGAGCCCACCGGCCGCCCCGGCGAGGAGATCTGACGCAGCAGCAGGCGGGCCATCTCGCCCGCCATCTCCTCCACCGGCTGGCGCACCGTCGTCAGCCGCGGATCGCACGACAGCGCCGCGTCGCTGTCGTCGAAGCCCACCACCGCCACGTCCTGCGGTATCCGCTTGCCCTGCCGGTAGAGCACCTGCATCGCCCCGAGCGCCATCAGGTCGGAGGCGACGAACACCGCGTCGAGGCCGGGCCGCCGCTCCAGCAGCCGCTTCATCGCCTCCGCGCCGCCGGCCTGCGTGAAGTCGCCCTCCGCGCACTCCACCGCGGGCCGGCCGTGGGCGGCCATCGCCTCCCGGAAACCGGTCAGCCGCCCCTGGCTCGCCGGCATGTCCAACGGCCCAGAAACCGTGACCACCTCGCGCCGGCCGAGCCCGACCAGGTGGTCGGCGGCCAGCCGCGCGCCGGCCGGCTGGTCCACGTCGACGTAGGCGACCGCGTTGTCCTGGCCCGCCGGCCGGGCGGCGAGCACCGCCGGCATCCCGGAGTGGCTGACCAGGTCGGGCAGCGGATCCTGGGCGTGTGAGGAGATCAACACCACGCCGTCCACGTGGCCTTGGCGCAGATAGCCGACCAACTGATCGCGCGAGCCCTCGTCGTCGGCGAGCATCAGCACCATCTGCACGCCGGCCGGGCGCAGTTCGGCCAGCAGGCCGCTGACCACCCGCCCGAAGTGCGGATCGGTGAACATCCGGCCGATGAACGGGCTGGAGACGCTGCGCCGCTCGCGCTCGGAGACCACCAGGGCGATCGAGCCGGTGCGCCGGGTCACCAGGGAGCGCGCGGCGCGGTTGGGCACGTAGCGGGTGCTGGCGACCGCCCGCTCCACGGCCCGCCGCAGCACCGGGTCCACGTTGCGCGCGCCGTTGATCACGCGCGAGACGGTGGCCCGGGAAACGCCGGCCACCGAGGCGACGTCCTCCAGCGTGGCGGGGCGGCCGGGCGGCGGCGGATCCGTGCTCATCGCGCCTTTATACCCATTCGCTCGACCGGCCGCCGACGGCGGGGCCGGGTGTGCGGTGCCCGCCGACGCCCGGGGCGGCGTCGACGGGCACCGGTTCGGGGCGGTTTACGGGTAGTTGTTGAGGTAGATGTTGTTGGTGGTCGAGTTGGCCGCCGCGCCGGTCTCGTTGATGACGTGGCTGATGGTGCCGACGCCGCCGAGCGAGACGGTGAGCAGGTCGGTGAACTTCACGCCCGAGGTGTCGGGGGCTTGGAAGGCGTGGTCGTTGACGATGGCGGGGTTGACGTTGAAGTAGCAGTAGCTGCCGACGCCCCAGGCCTGGTGGCTGGTGACGCCGGGGGCGACTTCGTAGGCGGGGTAGCCGTCGGTGGACCCGTTCATCCAGGACGCCTGGTTCGGCGGGTCGTAGGGGTTCTCGTTCTGGAAGAAGTAGGTGCGTCCGCCGTTGCCGTTCCAGAGGACCTCGGTCTTCTGGTAGTGCTCGACGGCCAGCCCGTACATGGTGACGTTCGCGCCGTTGACGATCAGCCCGGTGTCGGCGGTGTTGCTCGTCCAGCCCACCCCGTTGCCGTGGTCGGCACGCCACAGCCACAGGTTGTCGCCGATGGTGTTGGCGGCGTTGACCACCAAGGAGTCCGTGGCCTTGCCGACCTGGTCGCCACCGATCCGGACGTAGACGTCCTCGATCGCCTGCGGGTCCGAGGCGTGGCTCGTGGTGTTGCCGGCCGAGCCCATCGTGATCAGGGACGCCGAGTTGGTGGCGCCGCCGTCGACGAGCAGGTCGTCGATCTGCGCGCCGTCCACGTCGCCGGTGCTGATCACCGTGACGCCGTTGTCCGGGATCAGGGTGGCCAGGCCCATGCCCATGACGATCTGGTCCGGGTGGGTGATCTGCAGGGTCTGGTCGATGTGGTAGACGCCCGGGGTGATCAGCAGATCGTCGCCGGCCGCCAGCGCCGCGTTCATCGTCGCCGCGGTGTCACCGGGCTGCGTGACGTAGAAGTCGTGCATCGGCAGCGAGGTGCCCGGGGTGTTGCCGTTGAGCCAGGTGGCCCCGGAGGTGTTCTGCTGCAGCGACGGCACGAAGACGTGGTAGTCGCCGGAGGAGTCGATGTAGATGTACGGCTTCTCCTTCTCCACCGGGGTCTGGCCGACCGTCGTGTACGTCGGGTTGGGGAAGGACTGCGCCGGGGCGCCGTTGACGCCGACGAAGACCTGGTTCCACACGCCGTTGCTCCAGCTGCCGATGGTGTCGTTGCGCGACATCCACTGCTGCTGCGAGCCGGAGAAGACCTGGCCGCTGACCCGCGAGTCGGACAGGAAGCCGCCGCTGGACCAGCCGTCACCGCTCGGGTCGAGCTTGAGCTCGCCGTGGACGTCCACCCGGCGCATCGAGGCGCCCTGCGAGACCGCCCAGGTGTCGGTGCCGCTGGATGGCGTGATGGACAGGTTCTCCACCTCGCGCCAGAAGTTGTCCGTCCCGTTGCCGCCGTTCCACTGCGCGTCCGAGGTCACGCCGCCGTTGATCTGCACCTGGTCCGGGTTCTGGCCCAGACCCATCACCTGGGTGTTGAAGCCGACGTTGGCGTTGACGTCGTAGGTGCCCGGCTTGAACAGGAAGGCGTTGCGCTGGGTGCCGAACTGGTTGGACTGCTGCTGGTTGAAGGCGGTGTCCAGGGCCGACTGGATCGTCGAGGACGACATCGAGGGGCTGAAGACCTGCACGTTCGGGCCGAAGTCCGGGGTGTCCGAGGTCGGCGGGGGAGTGCCGCCGCCGGTGGTGGTGCCGTAGACCTGGAACTCCCACAGGGAGTAGCCGTACTGGGTGGCCCGGGCGGTGCCGTACATGCGCACGTAGCGGCCGGTCCCGGTGACGTTCAGCGTCTGGGTGCCGCCGGTGCCGGTGGTCGTGGAGTAGACCGAGGTCCAGTTGCTGCCGTCGGAGGAGGTCTGGATCTGGAAGGCGGTGGCGTAGGCCGTCTCCCACTGCAGGACGACTTTGTCGATCGAGTAGCTCGCGCCGAGGTCCACCTCCAGCCACTGCGGGTCGCTGAAGGCGCTGGACCAGCGGGTGCCGGTGTCGCCGTCCACCGCGTCGGACGCCGGGGTGCCGGCGTTCTCGGTGGAGGAGGCGGTCGCCGTCCGCCCCTGCGACAGCAGCGAGTCGGCGGCCTGCGCGGTGGTGGCGGGGGCGACGAGGGCGGCCGCGACGACCAGCAGCACGGCCCACAGCGCGAGCGGGCCGCCGAGGCGGAACGGGCGCCGGGATCTGCTCCGGCGCGTGGCGTGCGGTCTGACGGGTCTCATGGCATGCATCTCCTGCGGGACGGGGGTGGTGAGACCTTGCGGGAACACACAGGAGAGCGCTCTCCCGGTGAGTGTCGCGACGCCACCGACGCAGTGTCAAGAGGTTGGAAACACCAGCGTATCCACCACACCGAATCAGGCCGGGCAATAGCTGTATAAGGCGGTAAAGCGTGTCAGCCGGGCATCAACTGATGTCAACCAATGAAGGATTGACAGAGGATCATTGCTCAACTCATTGACGCAAGGCGTCGCCGCCGCAATCATCGCGATACCGGGAGAGCGCTCTCAAGCCATCCCCGGACCGTGCCGAACCCTGGACCACCGGCCTTCCAGGAGACCCCATGTCAGGCAGTCGGATCCCCGCCCGCCGCGGCTCCCGCGGCCGTTCGCCGGCGCCCGTCCCGGTGGACGGCGGCACTCCCCCCTCCGGGCGGACCGTGAACTGAACTCCACGCCCCTCACGGTCCGCCTGCTCCCCCCACCAGGAAGGAAGACCATGCCTCCCACCCGACGTACCGTCCTCGGCTGGGCCGCCGCCGCACTCGGCGCCGCCCCCCTGCTCGACCTGGCCGCCGTAGGACGGGCCGCCGCGGCCTCCACGCTGCCGATCACCGTCGTCAACAACACCAACGCGTACGGCAACGGCTCGATCTGGATGTACATCGTCGGCACCAACCTGTCGACCGGCCAGCAGGCGTACGTCAACTCGTCCGGCAGCCTGATCGCGGTCAGCCCCTCGCTGAACGGTTCCGACGGCTACGCCGACCTGTCCATCCCGCTGGCCGGCAGCGGCAACACCCTGCAGCAGCTGCCGAACATGGCCGGCCGGATCTACTTCTCCATCAACGACAAGCTGAAGTTCAAGGTCGTCACCGACGGCAACGGCAACCCCGCGCTGCAGTACCCGGCCGGCTGGGTCAGCAGCGACCCCAGCTACAACGTGCTGCACGACTGGATCGAGTTCACCTTCAACGGCGGCATGTTCTGCAACACCACCATGGTGGACATGTTCAGCATCCCGCTGTCGATCGGACTGAGCGGCTCGTCGAACCAGACGACCGGCACCCTCAAGTCCGGCGGGCGCGAGGCGATCTTCTCCGGCATCGCCGGGCAGTCCGACTTCTCCCGGCTGGTCATCGGCGACAACCTGCGGGTCATCGCGCCGGGCCACGGGATCGACGCCGGCCTGTTCTCCTCCACGTACTACGACTCCTACGTCGACCAGGTGTGGAGCACCTACAGCGGCCAGAACCTCGACGTCACGGTCAACGGCACCACCTACACCGGCCGGGTCAACGGCAGCTCCATGACCTTCACCGGCGGGGTGGCCTCGTTCAACAAGCCGTCGACGCAGGACATCTTCTACTGCAACGGCGCGCTGAGCGCTCCCAACGACGGGCTCACCGGCCCGGTCGCCGCCGCGCTGGGCGCCGCCTACAACCGCTCGACGCTGGCTTCCGACCCCAACCAGCCGGCCACCGACTCCTCGACGTACTACCAGCAGGCGACCACCAACCACTACGCGGCGGTGATGCACCAGAACACCGTGGACGGCAAGGCGTACGGCTTCCCGTTCGACGACGTGTGCAGCTACGCGTCCTACATCCAGGACACCTCGCCCGGCGCGATGACGATCACGCTGACCTCGTTCTGACCCGGCCACCGCTGCCGGCCACGACGGCCCGCGCCGGCCACCGGATTCCCCTCCGGCGGCCGGCGCGGGCCGTCTCGCGCTCCGGCGGCGGGTCAGTTGGGCCCGGTCGACCAGCACGCCGGGGTGGGTGAAGAGGCCGGCGCGGCGGGGGCCACCGCGTGCGCCACGGCCGGGCGCGCGCCGGCCAGGGCGGCGAGGGCGACGGTCAGCGGGAGGATCCGCTTGAGCACGGAACGCCGCGGAGCGGGTGAGCGCATGGGGGAGTGCCTTCCTGCGAGTGGGGTGACGCCAGGTCAGCGGGCGTCCCACGCGAAAAGGGCCCGTACCGGCACGCGTCGAGCGTGCCGGTACGGGCCCTCGGGCTCCGCACGGTGCGGGATCACCCCGCGGTGTTCACAAGGTGGCGGCCGCCTCGCCCTCGGCCGGTCCGCCCGTCTCGTCCTTCGTGGTGCTCGCCGGCTCGGCGGCCACCGTGCCCATCGGGGTCTGCAACGGGAAGTGGCAGGCGGCGAAGTGCCCGTCGCCGAACACCTGCATCTGCGGCTCCTCGTCGGCGCACTTGTCCTGCGCGAACGGGCACCGGGTGCGGAAGCGGCACCCCGAGGGCGGCGAGACCGGGCTGGGCAGTTCGCCCTTGATGCCCTTGCCCTCCTTGCGCGCCTCGACCTGCGGGTCCGGGATCGGGATCGCGTCCAGCAGGCCGGCGGTGTACGGGTGCGCCGCGTGCTCGTAGATGTCCTGGCCGGCGCCGACCTCGACCATCTTGCCCAGGTACATCACGCCGATCCGGTCGGCGAGGTACTTCACCACGGCCAGGTCGTGCGAGATGACCACGTACGACAGCTCGTGGCTGGCCTGCAGGCGCTTCATCAGGTTCAGCACCTGCGCGCGGATCGAGACGTCCAGCGCCGAGACCGGCTCGTCGGCGACGATGACCTTCGGGTTGAGCGTCAACGCCCGGGCCAGGCCGATGCGCTGGCGCTGGCCGCCGGAGAACTCGTGCGGGAAGCGCTCCAGCGCGTTGAGCGGCAGGCCGACCTCGCCGAGCAGTTCGGAGACCCGCTCGATCTGCTCCTTGCTGGTGCCGATGCCCTGGATCTGCAGCGGCTCGCGCAGGATCGCGCCGACCCGCATCCGGGGGTCGAGCGAGGAGTACGGGTCCTGGAACATCATCTGCAGGTCGCGGCGCTGGCGGCGCAGCGTGCGGCCGTGCAGCGAGTCGAGGTGCTTGCCCTCCATCTCGACCGTGCCGCTGTCCGGCCGGTCCAGCCCCACGAGCATCCGGCCGAGCGTGGTCTTGCCGCAGCCGGACTCGCCCACCAGGCCGAAGGTCTGCCCGGGGCCCAGGCTCAGCGACACGCCGGAGACCGCCTTGACGCTGAGCTTGCCGCGCAGCAGGCCGCCGGAGACCGGGAACTCCTTGACCAGGTCCTTGACCTCCAGCAGCGGCTTGCGCGGCACCGCGGCCAGGTCGACCTCGGCGGCGACCGCCGGACGCTCCTCGGCCGAGACGGTGGCCAGCGGCAGCGGCCCGTCCACCGGGTGCCAGCAGGCGAACCGGTGCTCGGTCTCGGTGCCCACCAGCTCCGGCTCCTCCTCCCGGCAGCGGTCCGTCGCGTAGCTGCAACGGGCCGCGAACCGGCAGCCGGCCGGCGGGTCCGACAGGTCCGGCGGCAGGCCCGGAACGGTGAACAGCTTCTGGGTGTTGTCCTGCGCCAGCCGCGGGATGGAGGCCAGCAGGCCCTGGGTGTACGGGTGCCGCATGCCGCTGAACAGCTTGCGGGTCTCGGTCGTCTCGGCTATCCGGCCCGCGTACATCACGTTGATCCGGTCCGTGTGGCCGGCGACCACCCCCATGTCGTGGGTGATCAGGATCATCGCCATGCGCAGCCGTTCCTTCAGATCGGCCAGCAGGTTGAGGATCTGCGCCTGGATGGTGACGTCCAGGGCGGTGGTCGGCTCGTCGGCGATCAGCACCTTCGGCTCGCAGGAGAGCGCGATGGCGATCATCACGCGCTGCCGCAGGCCACCGGAGAGCTGGTGCGGGTAGTCGCCCAGCCGCTCCTTGGGCCGCGGCAGGCCGACCAGCGCCAGCACCTCGGCGGCGCGTTCCATCGCCTCGGCCTTGGAGGCGCCGCGGTGCAGCCGCACCGGCTCGGCGACCTGGTAGCCGATCGTCTTGGTCGGGTCCAGCGAGGACATCGGGTCCTGGAAGACCATCGCGATCTCGTTGCCGCGCAGCTTGCGCAGATCGCTCTCGGGCAGACCGACCAGTTCGCGGCCGCCGAGCCGGATGGACGATTCGTCCAACACCCGGCCGCCGGGCGGCAGCAGGCCCATCAGGGACAGACCGGTCATCGACTTGCCGCAGCCGGACTCACCGACCAGGCCGAGGGTCTCGCCCGCCTCCAGGCGGAAGGAGACGTTCTCGACCGGGCGGACCAGCGACCGGGACAGCTGGATGTGCGTGGAGAGGTTCTCGACCTCTAGCAGGGGGGCCATCGTCTTCCTCGTTTCCGTCACTGTCTCGGTCGGTCAGCGCTTGCGCAGTCGCACGTCGACCGCGTCCCGCAGTCCGTCGCCGATCAGGTTGAACGCCATCACGACGAGCACCAGGCACACGCCGACCGGGAAGACCAGCCACCAGTAGCCGTTGGACAGCGCGTCCTGGGCGTCGGAGATCTGCGAGCCCCAGTCGGTGTTGGGGTAGTGCACGCCGAAGTTCAGGAAGCCGAGGGCGGCCAGGGCCAGGATGGCGTCGGCGATCTGGAAGGTGATGTTCACGATCACCGTGCCCATGGCGTTGGGGATCAGGTGACGGAAGATCAGCCGGCTGCGCGAGCCGCCCATGACGCGGGCCGCCGAGACGAAGTCGCGCACCCGCAGGGTCAGCACCTCGCCGCGGATCAGCCGGGCGGGCACCAGCCAGGAGAAGACGCCCAGGATCAGGCTCAGGTTCCAGGTGTTGGAGCCGTAGCGGTGCGCCACGATCAGCACGACGAGCAGGAACGGTATGGACAGCAGGATGTCCACCACGCGCATCATCGCCGCGTCGACCAGGCCGCCCAGCAGGCCGGCGATGGCGCCCCACAGGGTGCCGATCACGGTGGCGATCAGCGCCGCGATGAAGCCGATCTCCAGCGAGGTGCGGCCGCCGAGCATCAGGCGGCCGAGCACGTCGAAGCCGTCGGCGTCGGTGCCCAGCGGGTAGCCGCCGCCCGGCGGCTGGTCGGTGTTGAGCAGGTTCGTCGTCAACTGCTGCGAGTGGTAGACCACCGGGCCGAGGAAGCTGAAGAGGATGAAGAAGACCAGGGCGGCCACGCCGACGACGGCGAGCCGGTTCTTCATGAACTCACTGAGGGTGAGCTTCCAGCCGGTGGCGATGACCGTGGGGACCGCGCCGCCGTCCGCGGCGGGTCCGGCCCCCGGTGCGGTGGGGGGGACGGGAGGCTCGATGGCGGTGGTCACTTCGACTCCTCCGTCGGGCGGGTGCGGGCGGATGTCCGGGAACGGTTCATGTCACACCAGCCTGATGCGCGGGTCGGAGACGGTGAGCGCCACGTCGGCCACCAGGTTGCCGACGACGGTCAGCACCGCGGTCAGCAACGTGTAGCTGAGCAGCACGTTGTAGTCGTCGTTGGACAGGGCGTTGACGAACGTCAGGCCCAGTCCGTTGATGTTGAAGGCGTACTCGATGAGCAGGTTGCCCGCGATCAGGTTCGGCAGCGACAGGCCGATCAGGGTGATCATCGGCAGCGAGGCGTTGCGCACCAGGTGGCGGGTGTAGACCAGCCGGTCGGACAGGCCCTTGGCGCGCGCCACCTTGATGTAGTCCTGCGCGAGCACGTCCAGCGAGGCGGAGCGCTGGTAGCGCGAGTAGGCGGCCACCGAGGTGCTGGACAGCGCCGCGATGGGCAGCAGCAGGTCCTTCCAGGTCTGCAACGCGCCGCTGAGCGACTGTTCCTGTGGAACGGTCGGATCGACCCAGCTCAAGGTGAGCGCGAAGATCTGGATCATGATCAGCGCGACCAGGAAGACCGGCATCGAGTAGAAGACGAAGGCCATCGTGGTGGCGCCGATGTCGCCGACGCTGTTGCGCTTGACCGCCTGGAAAATACCGAGCGGCATGGCCACGGCTATGGCCACAATGAGGGAGACACCGGAGAGGAAGGCACTGAGCGGCGCCCGCTCGCCGAAGATCGCGTTGACCGACTGGTTCGACTTGTACGACCAGCCGAGGTTGCCGTGCAGCAACTGGTCCAGATACGTGCCGAACTGCTGGTACCAGGGCCTGGTGAAACCGTGTTCCTGGTTGAACGCGTGGATCGCCGCCGGGGTGCCCTTGGGACCGAGTACGGTCTGGCCCGGTGACGGGGCGACGACGTGCAGCATCAGGAACGTCACCAGGGTGATGCCCACGACCACGATGATGGCCGTGGCGAGGCGTCGTATGAGATAGCCGGCCATGTCCGGATCTCCTGCTTCCTTGCGATCGTGGGGGCGGTGTGCGCCGCTTCTTCGCTTCGGGTACCGCAGTGCGCCCACCCGGCCGGGCGTCCGGCGGAGTGGGCGTGCGGACCAGCTCCGGGGCGCCGTGCCTGACGGCGCCCCGGATCCCGGACTACTTGGTGAAGTACATGTCCTCGGGGTTGAGCATGAACTGCGTGGTCGCGGCGAAGGCCTCGGTCGCGCCGGACAGCTTCGGGTTCCAGGCGTAGATGCGGTCCTCGTTCGGCTGGAAGATCGCCGGCAGGGACTCGTCGACCTCGTTGATCTCCTGCATCAGCGCGTCGGAGTTGGGCGACAGCATCGAGTTGTTGATCAGCTTGTCGAGCTTCGGGTCCGAGAAGCCGCCCTCGTTGTACGTGCCACCCGTGTTGAACAGGGTGTTGGTCGAGGGGTAGTTGTTCTCGGTGAAGCCACCGAAGTCCGCCATGCCCCACTGGTTCTCGGTCTTCGGGGACGAGGGGTCGTCCTCGTTGGCGATGATGTTGTTGAAGGTGTCGGTCTTCAGGTTGGCCTTGACACCGATCTGCCGCAGGTTGCTGGCGAAGCTCTCGACCAGCAGGCCGGTCGACTTCGGGGTGCTGGCGTAGTACAGGGTGAAGTTCAGGTTCTGGCCCTTGGCCACCCCCGCGCCGCACTGGTTGGCGCCGGTACCCGGGTTCTGGCAGGTGGTGGTGCCGTTCGGCACGACCTTCCAGCCGTGCTGGGTCAGCAGCTTCTTCGAGGTCGCGACCGAGAACGGGAACGGGTTGGTCAGCGCGCTCTTCGGGGTGTACGGCGACTTCGGCGCCACGCCCAGCGGGCCGTAGGCCGGGGCCGCGTAGCCGAGGAACGCGCCCTTGATCTCAGCGGCCTCGTCCTGCAGGTGGGCGAACGCCTGGCGGACGTAGAGCTGGCCGATGGCCTTGTCGAAGCCGCCGGTCTTGTCCTTGAAGTTGAAGTACATGTAGCCGAAGCCGAAGTCCGGCAGACCGTAGGTCACCAGGCCCTTGGCCTTCAGGCGGCCCAGCTGCGGCAGGTTGTCGGACTTGACGTAGCCGAAGTCCAGCTTGCCGGTCTGCAGGTCGTTGAACTCCGCGGTCGGCGAGGTGTACGCCAGCATGTCGACCTCGGGGATGTTGACCTTGCCTTCCCCGGAGTACTTGTTGTTGCCCACGAAGTCGGTCGCGCCGGTCGAGGTGTTGTACGTCTTGATCTTGTACGGACCGTCGACGACCTGCCACAGCGGGTTCGACGCGTAGCTCGACAGGCTCTTGGACTGCTTGGCCAGGAAGTCGTAGATCGCCTTGGCGTTGGCCGGCTTGGAGTAGTCCAGGATGCTGCCGTTGGCGGACGACTTCGCCCAGGCCTTGGAGGGCAGCGGGACGATCTGGTTGAACTGGGTGCCGAGGATCCAGTCCGGGTTGTACACCTTGTTGAAGGTGAACTGGATCGTCTGGTCGTCCAGGGCCTTGGCCGAGGTGACGTTGTCGGGGAACTGGCCCGGCGTGTAGTTGCTGGAGTTGGCGGGGCTCTCCTTGACCGCGGCCTTGTACAGGTCGAACCAGAAGAGCACGTCCTGGGCCGAGACCTTGGAGCCGTCGTTGCTCCAGGTGTACTTGCCGTTGAGCTTGATGGTGAAGGTCTTGCCGCCGTTGGAGACGGTGGGCTTGCCGTCCGTCATCGAACGCGCGTAGTCCATCTCCGGGTTGGCGCCCTTGGGCGACCAGTACAGCGTGCGCCAGCTCAGGTACTGGAACTGGTTGATCGTGTACACCGAGGCGTTGGCGGCCGGCGTGATCGGGAAGATCCAGTTGGGGTCGGCGCCGGTGTCCTCGGCGACCCGCAGCACCCCACCCGGCTTGATGTTCGACGAGGGCGCGGGGATCTTGCCGTACGAGTAGGCACTGGCGCCGCTGGGCGCCCCCTTGCCGCCGGAAGAGCTGCTGCTGCACGCGCTGAGCACGAGCGCCCCGGTGGCGAGAAGCGCGACCCCCCCAAGCACTCGCTGGTTCCTGCTTCTCATTGTGCTCCCCACTTCTGAAAAGTGACAGGTCATCCGTTGACCGTCGCCATGTGCTTCGTTCGCGCCGGCCCGGTCGACGGACCGCGTCACGAGAGCCGACTGGCCGCACGCAGGGCCGCCCCCGACGCCCTGCGGAAGAATCCGCTGGATCGTGTGGCGGTCTCGCAAAAACAATTTGGTTCACACGGCTTGGCGCATCATCCTGCTGAGTAGAAGCGTTCATGTCGACATGCCATTGATTAAAGGTTGATAACGTCGTCGGCTTATGCGGCGTCCAGTCGGCGGTTGCCCGGGTTTGTGCCACCACCCCAAGTGGTGACATGTGATTGTTCGCCACGAAATAAGGCGATCTCGCGACCGTGAGGGCAGGTGGCCGGGGGAGCGGTCGCGGCCGGTAGAACCACTCATTCCACCCCGGTGCCGGGTCCAATCCCCTGGCCGGCGGCCGATCGAAAGCCGCCCTGCGGGCTTTCCATCGGTGCAACCAAGGTAAAATCTTCCTATTGTTCGACAACCTGTTCGCCTGCTGCCTGGTCGATCAGCACACGATGATGACGTCGAGCCGGCGGGGGCCGTGAACGCCCTCCACCCGGTCGAGTTCGATGTCGCTGGTCGCGGACGGACCGGAGATCCAGGTCTGCGGCCGCCCGGGGTCCAGCCGGGGCAGCGCCTGCGGCACCGAGCCGACGATCTGCTCCGGATCGCGGACCACCAGCACGTGGTGGTCGGGCACCAGGGTGATCCGGCGGCGTCCCTGGTCCGGCGAGCCGTCCAGCACCACCGTGCCGGTCTCCGCGATGGCCACCGCGCAGCCGGTCAACACGCTGTCCACGCCGTCCAGTTGCTGATGCGTCAGCTCGGCGCGGTCCCGCACCACCTCGACGCTCCCGGCCTGCGAGAGCCACTGGTCGGGCACCCCGGACGGCACCACGACGCTGCGCGACCCGCGGTCGGTGAGCACCTCTGCGATCAGCCGCGGGAGTTCGTCGCGCGGGCAGCGGTGCACCACCGCCCGGTAGTCCGCCAGGTGCTCCGCGAGCAGGTCGGCGGTGCGCGCCGGGGTGCGCGCCGCGTGCACCCGGTCGTACCCCCGGTCCACCGGCACGTCCTCGGGGCGTTCGGCGGCCGGCACGTCGGCCAGCGCGCGCCGCACCCGGGCCAGCACCACCTCCCGGCTGCCGGCCGGACGCGCGGCGCCGGAGGGCTCTTCGGCGGTCACGAGGCTCCCTTCGTACGCTTCCACCAGTCGCGGAACGGTTCGGGCGGCACCGCGGGCAGGTCACGGGACGCGCTCCAGGCGCCGGCCGGTCCGGGCAGTCGCAGCCGCGCCGGGTGCAGCCGTCTGGTGCGGGACGCCAGCCGCTCGCCGGCCCGCAGCGCCCCCGGATGCTCGAACGCCCAGCGGGCCGCCCGCATCGCCGCCCGCTCGGCCGCGTGGCCCCGGGCCGGCCGCAGGGTGACCCGGGTGCCCCTGACGGTCACCTCACCGCCCTCCACGACCCGTTCGCGCAGCCGCACCAGCACCTCGGGGATGTCGATCGCCACCGGGCACACCTCGTAGCACGCCCCGCACAGCGAGGACGCGTACGGCAGCGAGGCGTCCAACGCGCTCGCCGTGCCGCGCAGTTGGGGCGTCAGGATGGCCCCGATCGGCCCCGGGTACGCCGAACCGTAGGCGTGGCCGCCGGCCCGCTCGTAGACCGGGCAGACGTTCAGGCAGGCGGAGCAGCGGATGCAGCGCAGCGCCTGGCGGCCCACGGTGTCGGCGAGGGTGTCGGTGCGGCCGTTGTCGAGCAGCACCAGGTGGAACGTGGACGGCCCGTCGCCCGCGGTGGTGCCGGTCCACGTCGTGGTGTACGGGTTCATCCGCTCGGCGGTGGACGAGCGCGGCAGCAACTGCAGGAAGACCTCCAGGTCCTGCCAGGTGGGCACGACCTTCTCGATGCCGACGACCGAGATCAGCGTCTCCGGCAGGGTCAGGCACATGCGGCCGTTGCCCTCGGACTCCAGGACCACCAGCGTGCCGGTCTCGGCCACCAGGAAGTTGGCCCCGGAGACGGCGACCTTGGCCCGCAGGAACTTCTCCCGCAGGTGCAGCCGCGCCGCCTCGGCCAGCTCGGACGGCGTGTCGGACAGCGACGCGGGAGCCGGCCGGCCCCAGTCGGCCATCCTGGTGCGGAAGATCTCCCGGATCTCCGAGCGGTTGCGGTGGATGGCGGGCACCAGGATGTGCGAGGGCCGGTCGTCGGCGAGCTGCACGATGAGCTCGGCCAGGTCGGTCTCGTACGCGGCGATCCCGGCCGCCTCCAGCGCCTCGTTGAGCCCGATCTCCTGGGTGGCCATCGACTTGACCTTCACGACCTCGCGCTCGCCGGTGGCGCGCACCAGGTCGGTGACGATGCGGTTGGCCTCCTCGGCGTCGGCCGCCCAGTGCACCTGGCCGCCGGCCGCGGTGACCGCCGCCTCGGCCTGCTCCAGGTAGTGGTCGAGATGGCGCAGCGTGCGGGTCTTCAGGTCCGCGCCGGCCGCCCGCAGCCGCGGCCAGTCGGCCAGTTCCGCCACGGCCGCGGCCCGCTTGGCGCGGATGGTGTGCGTGGCGTTGCGCAGGTTGGCGCGCAGCCGCGTGTCGCGGGTGGCGATCCGCGCCGCCGCCGGGAAGGACGGCATGCCCAGGTAGGTGCCGCTCACCGGCCGCCCCCTCCGCTCGATCCGGACCGGCTCGCCGCCTGGCCGCTCCGGGTGGCGGCCAGGATCTCGGCGAGGTGCGCCACCCGCGGCCGCGGCCCGGTGCGCGCCGCGATGCCGCCCAGGTGCATCAGGCAGGAGTTGTCCGCGGCGCACAGCACCTCGGCGCCGGTCGCCCGCACGTCGCGGATCTTGTCGGTGCCCATCGCGGCCGAGACGTCCGGGTTCTTCACCGCGAACGTGCCGCCGAAGCCGCAGCACTCCTGCGCGCCCGGCAACTCCCGCAGCTCCAGGCCCTCGACGGCCCGCAGCAGCCGGGTCGGCCGGTCGCCGAGGCCCAGCGTCCGCAGCGAGTGGCAGGTGGGGTGGTAGGCCACCGAGTGCGGGAACCAGGCGCCCACGTCCACCACGCCCAGCACGTCGACCAGGAACTCCGACAGCTCGTAGACCTTCGGCGCCACCGAGCCGGCCAGCTCCGCGAGCTGCCGGCCGCGTCCCTCCTCGGCCGCCCGGGCCCCCAGTCTCGGGTAGTGCTCGCGCACCATCGCCGCACACGAACCGGAAGGCGCCACCACGTACTCGTACGGCTCGAACACCGAGGCGAACCGGCGCAGCAGCGGCTCGGCCTCCCGGCGGTAGCCGGTGTTGAACTGCGGCTGGCCGCAGCAGGTCTGCCCGGCGGGGAAGGCCACGTCCACGCCGAGCCGCTCCAGCAGCGCCACCGTCGCGCGCCCGGTCCCGGGGAACAGGGCGTCGTTGACGCAGGTGATGAAGAGAGCGACCCGCACGTTGCCTCCGCGATCCGGAACCTGTCCGGATCATCCTGCCGCACGCTTCCGCGCCGGTGAAGACGCCCGACACGCCCACCCGGCGGAACGCGGTCCTCAGCCGGCCGGCACCGCCGCCGCGCGCTCCGGGAGCGCCAGCACCTCGCGCACCGCGGCGCGTCCCGCCCGGCCGGCGCCGACGGTGCTCGCCGACGGCCCGTAGCCGATCAGGTGGACCCGCGGATCGCGGACCGCGCGGGTGCCCGCCATCCGGATCCCGCCGCCCGGCTCGCGCAGCCGCAGCGGGGCCAGGTGCCGCAGCGCCGCCCGGAACCCGGTGGCCCACAAGATCACGTCGGCGCCGACCTTCCGGGAGCCGCCGACGCCCTCCCAGACCACGCCGTCCGGCACGACGCGGTCGAACATCGGCAGCCGGCGCAGCACGCCGCTCTCCCGGGCGGCCCGCACCCGCGGGGTCAGCGGCAGGCCGGTCACGCCGACCACGCTGCCCGGCGGCAGGCCGCGGCCCACCCGGTCCGCCACCCGCGCCACGGCGGCCCGGCCGCGCTCCTGGTCGAACGGTGCCGGCACGAACACCGGCGGGGTGCGGGTCACCCAGGTGGTCCGGGCGGCCACCCCGTCCAGTTCCATCAGGTGCTGGGTGCCGGACGCCCCGCCGCCCACCACGACCACCCGGCGGCCCCGCATCTCCTGCGGCCCGCGGTACCGCGCGGTGTGCAACTGCCGCCCGGCGAAGGTCTCCTGGCCGCTGACCCGGGGCAGGAACGGCTGCTCCCAGGTGCCGGTGGCGTTGATCAGCGCCCGCGCGGACCAGGTGCCCCGGTCGGTCGCCACCAGCAGCCGTCCGTCCGGCCCGCCGGCCACCGACCGCACGTCCACCGGGCGCCGCACGCCGAGGCCGAACGCGTCCTCGTAGCCGGCGAAGTAGCCGGAGACCACCTCGGCGGCCGGCCGGCTCTCGTCGGCGTCCGCCAGCGGCAGACCCGGCAGGTCGTGCACCCGGTGCGCCGATCCGTAGGTCAGCGTCGGCCAGCGGAACTGCCAGGCGCCGCCCGGCCCGGGGGAGTGGTCCAGGATCACGAAGTCCGACCCGGGCCGCAGCCCGGCCCGCCGCAGGAAGTACCCGGCCGACAGCCCGGCCTGGCCGGCGCCCACCACCACGACGTCGACCTCCCGGACCGCACCGGCCGCGCTGAAGTCGTCCACACGCCAGGGAACAACGGCCGCGGCCCATCCCTTCCCGGCGCTCGCGGCCCGGTCAGGCGTTGATCCACGCCAGCGCCGCCGCCGGGTCGAACTCCCGCTGCCCGCCCGGGAAGACCAGCCCCGCCGTGGCGAACGCCGGATCGTCCGCCCAGCCGGGCACCGACGGCACCGCCACGCAGCGCATCCCGGCCGCCGCGGCCGCCAGCACGCCGGGCGGCGCGTCCTCGACCACCACGCAGTCGGCGCCGGGAACGCCGAGCCGCCGGGCCGCCTCCAGCAGGACGTCGGGCGCCGGCTTGCCGTGCGCGACCTCCTGGGCCGACACCACGCAGTCGAAGCGGGCGGCCAGTCCGGTGCCGGCCAGCACCGCGTCGATCGCCGCCCGGGAGGAGCCGGAGGCCACCGCCAGCGGATGGCCGGCCGTCCGCAGCGCCTCGACCAGCGCGAGCGCGCGCGGGAAGACCGGCATCGAGCCGGCGGCCAACTCCAGGTAGATCCGGTCCATTTCGGCCAGCAGCCCGGACACCGGGACCCGCAGGCCGTAGCGCTCCCGCAGCACGGCCAGCGTCTCCTCGGTGCTCACGCCGATGAACGGCGCGTGCTGCTCCCAGCCGAAGCCGGTCACCCCGTGGCCGGCGAGCATCCGCCGCCCGGCCTGGTAGTACAGCGGCTCGCTGTCCACCAGCGTGCCGTCCAGATCGAAGATCACCGCCGGGATGCGCATGCCCCCAGCATGCCAAGCGGCCCGGCCCGCCGCCCGCAGCGGGTGAGGCCGGCGCGTTCCGCCCCGGCCTCGAACGGCGTCAGTGCACCGGGGCGTTCTGCTGCTGGGGGGCGATGCCGAGCAGGGTCATGTACTTCGACAGCACCAGCCGGCCCACCGCCGGGTAGGCGCCCAGCGGCTCGGCGGTCTGGCAGCTCGCGGACTCGGCCGCGCCCGCCAGCAGTCCCTGCGGCAGCTCGGGGCCGATCACGCACGGCGCGATGGCCAGCCGGCCGGAACCCGAGGTGCGCAGCTGCTCGGCGGTCCGCGCGATCGCGCCCTCGACGTCCAGCCCGGCGGCCAGCACCGGGATGGCGAGCCGGGCGGCGAGCAGCAGACCGGTCACCCCGGCCGCCTGCACCGCCTCCTCACCGCCGACCGTGGCCAGGATGATGCCGTCGGCGGCCGTCGCCACCGTGAACAGCCGGGCGCGGTCGGCCCGGGCCAGCCCGACCTCGGACAGCCGCACGTGCAGCGCCTCGGCGAGCAGCGGGTGCGGGCCGAGCGCGTCGGTCAGCTCCACCTGGGCGCCGGACGCCTCGACGGCCTCGCGGATCCGGTCGAACGTCGCCGGCTCCGGCCCGGCCAGCAGCGGCACCACGACGGCGTCGGGCACGTCCTGCGAACGCTCCTGCCCGTCGCGGGCGGCCTGTCCCTCCCGGGCGGCCCGCGCCAGCACGTCGGCCAGCGCCGGGAACTCCACCTCGGCGCGCGGGGTGAAGACCGGCAGCGACTCGTAGTCGAAGCTCTCGCCGAACTCCTCGGGCGCGGCGGCCCGCCGGGGAGCGCGCTCCTCGAGGTTCTCGAAGTACCCGGGTCCGTCCAGCTCGTCGCGCCGCTCGGGAGCCTCCGGGCGCTCCTCCTCGCCGGACCTGGCGGCCTCGGCCGGCTCCGCGGTCTCGGCGGCGGGCTCCGGCTCGGGCGCGGCGGCCGGCTCGGGGCTCTCCAGGTAGCCGGTCCTGATGTCGAGGCCGGGCAGCTCGGAGCGGGCGATGCTGACGACCTCGTCGACGAGGTAGCGGACCTCGGACGAGGGGGTGCCGGGTATCGCGAGAACCAGGGCGGGCGCGCCCTCGGGGGCGGCCAGCGGCTCCGGGCGCCGGTGCCGACCAGGCTGTCGGGGGCGCGGCATTCGTACGGGCAGGCCAGGTGCGGGGCCAGTGGCTGAGCTCATGGCGTCGCATGCTAACGGTTCCGCGCGTCCCGGTGCTCGACCGGGTGCGTTTGACGACCGAACCGCACCGTTGTATCCGAATTTATGATCATTGACGAGCGGATCGCGTTACAAAGCCGATGCTTTCCGGCCGTTTCGCGGGCTTCTCCACTCGATTCTGCTCGATTCCGATCGATTCCAGCCAATCGAAGCGGAGTCCCGCCCAACGGGCGCCGGCGTGTGCCGTACCCCGCCGTCAGTGGACGGTGAGCAGCGCCGGATCGGCGGGCAACTCGGGGCCGCCGGCCACCAGCGCCCGGGCGATCCGCAACGCCCCGCGCAGCGGGTCGCCCTCGCTCTCCACCAGCCGCGCCCCGGGCAGCAGTTGGGCCGCTCGGTCGCGCAGCGGCGTCATCAGCGGTTCGCCGAGCTTCAACAGCCCGCCGGTGAACGCCACGTCGCCGCCCGCCGGATCGGGCCGCACCGCCGCGGCCGCCGCCAGCAGGTGCCCGGCCGCCTCCCGCAGGATGCCGGCGGCCACCGGGTCCTGCCCGCTCGCGGCCGCCACCTGCGGTGCGAAGGAGGCCAGCACCGCCGGCCGGTCGGTGCGCGGATACAGCAGGCCGGGCATCGCGGGCGCCGGGCCGAACACCTCCTCCATCCGGCCGAGGAGCACCGCGGAGCCGCCCTGCCGCCCGTCGTGGGCGCGCATCGCCGCCTCCAGGCCGGCGCGGCCGATCCACGCCCCGCTGCCGCAGTCGCCGAGCAGGTGTCCCCAGCCGTCCGCCCGCCGCCAGCCGGAGTCGCCGAGCGCGGTGCCCAGCGCGATCATCCCGGTGCCGGCCGCGACCACCACGCCCGGCCGCACGCCCAGCGCTCCGGCGTACGCCGTGACGGCGTCCGCCGCCAGCGCCGCCCTCCGCACGCCGAACGCCTCGCGCAACGCCCCCGGCAGCCGGTCGCGCAGTCCGCCGCCGAGCGTCGCCATCCCGGCCGCGCCCACGCAGGCGGCCGACACCTGGTCCGCACCGGCCTGCTTCATCAACTCCCGTGCGGCGGGCAGCAACTGGTCCAGCAGGTGGTCGGCGTCGATCCCGCCGGGACCGGTGCGCACCGGCTCGCCGGAGGCCCGTTCGAACACCGGGGCCGACCGCTCGGTCCCGGCCAGCGCGAACCGCAGCCCTGAGCCGCCGGAGTCGACCGCGAGCACCCAGCCGTCCGGCGCGCTCAGTTGCTGGCCTGCTTCAGGGCGGTGTCCACGGTGAGCGCCGAGGCGACGACCATGCTCAGCAGCGGATCCGCCAGCGGACGGTGGATCTGCAGGACGTAGTTGTCGGCGGTGGTGAAGATCGCCTTGGCGAAGCCCTCCCAGGTCTTGGTGATCCGGGCGACCTCCGTCTCGGTGTGGTCCACGATCGCGAAGTTCCAGGCCCGGAAGTTCTCCGCCTTGATGGCGCCGATCTGCTGGCCGTTGACCATGAACCCGAAGCGGATCCGGCCGATCGCGTTCTGCTGCACGATCTCGCCGAGCGGCATGCCGTCCGGCCGCTGCACCAGCATCTTGGACTTGATGAGCTTCGCCGGCCTGGTCAGCTCCAGCACCGGCTGCCCGTAGGCGTCGCGCACTTCCAGCTTGTGTGTCATGAACTGGTCGTAGTTGCTCAGGAAGCGCACGGCCTTCTTGACCGCGCTCTGCCCGACCTCGACCACCGAGCCGAGCTGCCGGCCGGACTGGTCGTAGACCGCGTACTCGTTGTTGACCTCGATCAGCTTCGCCTTCTGGTTGACCACCAGGACCGGCTCGGTGAACAGCGTGCCGCCACCGCCGCCCGCCGGGGCGATGCCGGCCTGCCGCTGCACCTGCTGCTGGACGCGGTTCGGGTCGTAGCGGCCCTCCGAGGCCGGCTCCCACGGGTTCCCGTTCGCGTCCACCACACAACCGCCCGGCGGGTAGCCCGGTGGTGCGTGGCTCGCTTGCGGTACCGGGCGGGCCTGCGCGTAGCCGGCCTGCGGATTGCCGTACTGCGGCGGCTGCTGGGCAGGTTGTCGAACCGGCTGCTGCACGGGCTGCTGCACGGGCTGCTGAGCGGGGACCTGGGACTGGGCCGGCGCCGACTGCGTGCCGGCGTGGGTGTGTTCGGTCCACTGCGAACCGTCCCACCAGCGCAGCAGGTCCGGCGTGCCGTGCGGATCCGCGTACCAGCCCGCGGGCGTGTTGGATGGCGTGGTCACGCCGGGCAGACTACCGCGCACACCGCGTCAGGGGAGCTGCCAGTTCACCGGATTCGCCCCCAGACGTACCAGCGCCTCGTTGGCCCGGCTGAACGGCCGGGAGCCGAAGAAGCCGCGATCGGCCGACATCGGGGACGGATGCGCCGACTCGATCGCCGGCAGATCCCCGAGCAGCGGCCGCAGATTGCGCGCGTCGCGGCCCCAGAGGATCGACACCAACGGGGTACCCCGGGCCACCAGCGCCCTGATCGCCTGCTCGGTGACCTCCTCCCAGCCCTTGCCGCGATGGGCGGCCGGCTTGCGCGGCGCGGTGGTCAGCGCCCGGTTCAGCAGCAGCACGCCGTTGGCCGTCCACGGGGTGAGGTCGCCGTTGGCGGGCGGCGGGAACCCGAGGTCCGCGCCGTACTCCCGGAAGATGTTGATCAGACTGCCCGGCAGCGGCCGCACGTCCGGCGCGACCGCGAAGCTCAGGCCGATCGCGTGGCCGGGGGTCGGGTACGGGTCCTGGCCGACGATCAGCACCCGCACCTGGTCGAACGGCTGCTGGAAGGCGCGCAGCACGTTGGCCCCGGAGGGCAGGTAGGTGCGCTGTGCGGCGATCTCCGCGCGGAGGAAGTCCCCCATCGCGGCGATCCGGTCGGCGACCGGATCGAGCGCCTTCGCCCAGCCTTCTTCGACGATCTCGTTCAAGGGTCGTGCAGTCACGGGCAGTCACTCTAGTGCCCGGCCCGGCCCCCGCTCCCATCACCCGGGTCAACCGCCCCTTGCGGCAGGTCAGTCGACCACCGCCGCCCGCACGCACAGCACGTCCGGCAGGTGGGCCGCGACCTGCCGCCAGCTGTCGCCCTCGTCGGCGCTCGCGTAGACCTCGCCGTTGCGGGTGCCGAAGTAGACCCCGGCCGGGTCGTTGTCGTCGGTGCACAGGGCGTCGCGCAACACGATCCCGTAGTGCCGTCCGCCCGGGAGCCCGTCGTCCAGCGGGGACCAGCTCGTCCCGGCGTCCTCGGTGCGGTAGACGCGGCAGCGGAAGTCCGGCGCGTACCGGTCGGAGCCGTCGTTGACCGGGAAGACGTAGGCCACCCCGCCGCGCCGGGGGTGCGCGGCGATCGCGAAGCCGAAGTCGGCCGGCAGGCCCGCGCCGATCTCGGACCAGCGCGATCCGGCGTCGTCGCTGCGGTAGACGCCGCCGTGGTTCTGCAGGTACAGCCGGTCCGGGTCGGCCGGGTCCTGGGCGATCTTGTGCACGCACTGGCCGAACTCCGGATACTGCCGGCCCTCCGGCAGGAACTCCGCCCGCACCCCGGTGTTGGACGAGCGCCACGACGCGCCGCCGTCCCCCGTGCGGTAGACGCCGCCGGTGGAGACGGCGACCGTCACCGCGCGCGGGGTGCGCGGATCGGTGACCACGGTGTGCACCGCCTGCCCGCCGTAGCCCGCGCCCCACTCGCCGCGCTGCGGGTGGTCCCACAGCGGGCGGACCAGCTCGAAGCTCTCGCCGCCGTCCTCGGAGCGGAACAGCGCGCCGGGCTCGGTGCCGGCGAAGACCACGCCGGGCGCGCCGGGCCCGGCGGGCTGCAGCTGCCAGACCCGCTCCAGCGAGGCGCCGGTGTCCTCGGGGAACCGCACCGCGGATCTGGCCGGCTCCTGCCAGGTGGCGCCGAGATCGTCGGAGCGGAAGACCGAGGGACCCCAGTGCGAGCTGTCGGCGCCGGCCAGCAGGCGCGGGCGCACGCCCCGGGTGTCGATGCCGACCGAGTAGACCGCCTGCATCGGGAAGTGTGGCCCGGTCAGCCCCCACTCCCGCCCGGGGCCGCCGCGCCGGGCGACGAACAGCCCCTTACGGGTGCCCACCGCGAGTAGAACGCCGTTCATGGGTGCCGCCTCCGATCAGCCGCGCGCCGCCGGTCCGGGGTGCCGTTCCAGCCTGTACGCAGTCTGCACCGCGCCACTGACAATGCCGCGCCGGACGGCGTTCGCGCTGGTGACGGGCGTGGTGCGGCGCGGCGCGGGGTCCGCCCGGGCGGTCGGGGTCGGCCGGGGGCGGGCCGGCCGGGGCGGGCCGGCCGGGGGCGGGCCGGCCGGGGGAGCCGGCGGTCAGTGCCGGTCCGGCTCCTCGGCCTGCGGGGGCGAGCCCAACTCCCAGTCCAGGCCGTAGCGCTGGAAGAGCTCGGCCCGCAGGCTGGCGAGCGGCATCGGCGCGCCGGGCAGCAGCAGGGCGACGGTGGAGCCCATGAGCAGGGCGCGCAGCAGGCGGTAGTCCTCCGTGCGGGCGTCGGAGCCGTAGCGCGCGACGGTGTCCTCCAGGAGGAACGCGAGCCGCTGCTGCTCCGGGCACTGGATGAAGCCCTCGGCCTGCAGGATGCCCGCCATGTGCATGCGCATGACCTTGGTGTGCGTCACGGTCAGGCCCAGGATCGCGTCGATGGCACGGGCCAGCCGCTCCCGGCCGTCCTCGGTGCGCGGCTCGCGTTCCAGCGCGGCGCCGAGCGTCATGTGCATCAGCCGGTGCACCGCCGACTGCAGCAGCGGACGTTTTCCGGGGAAGTAGTAGGACACCAGACCGCGGGCCGCACCGGCCCGATCGGCGATGTCCGCCAAGGTCGTGGCCTCGTAGCCCCGCTCGCCGACCAGTTCCACGGTGGCTTGCAGCAGGCGCTCGCGGGAACGGCGCCGCAATTCTTCATTGACCGATGCGCTTCGCGGGGACATGCTTAACTCCTGCGTTGACTGGCTCCCAGCCAATATACTCAGCGCAGCACCTCATGGCTGCGTGCCGCCGGGGTGTCATGGGCACGGTACGGTACCGGGCGACGCGGGGGATCGTCCGGTACCGCATCGTGGCCTTCCGCACGTGGTGCAGGTCGGCGGGCCACCGCCGCGGCGCCGGCACGCCTCTCGCAGCCGTCACCTTTCGAGCCTGCCACGCCGGCGGCGCGATGTCGTCACACCGAGGGCGTCACGAAGTTGCCGGTTCCGGGCCGCCCGACCGGTCAGCGCCGCGCGGCCGCCGTCACGAGGCCGGTTCGCGGGTCCTGGCCGCGGCCAGCGCGTCGGCGAGCAGCCGCGGGCCGGTCAGCACGCCGCCCTGCGCGGTGGTCGGCACCCGCCAGCGGATCTCCTCGGCCGCCGGGCCCGGCACGGTCACCCAGCAGGCGATGCCGAGGGCCACGCTGCCGGGCACGTCCCAGGCGGCGGCGGTGCCGGCCGGCACGAGCCAGTACATGGTGCGGCCCCAGGTGTCCTCGATGACCGCGCCGGTGCGGTCGCCGAGCAATCGAAGGATGGTTTCTCCGAGCGCGGAGCCGATGCGGACGGCGTCCCAGTGGATGCCGGCGCGCTGGGTGGCGATGTCGCGGCCGACCGGAAGCCAGTCGGTAGTGCTGGTCATGCTGTCAGCGTGCCCGCCCGCAACAGGGCTGGTTGTCACAACTGAGTGACACATCTGGCCCGGGATTGACGCTGCGTCAGAGGCCGATCCAGGTGGCGAGGTGGTCGAGGGTTCCCGGGGTGCGGCGGGCGGTCTGCACGAGGCCCTTGATGGTCTCGCGGGCGCCGAGGTGGTAGCGGGTCTGCTGCGGCGCCAGCCGCCGCGCGGTCGCCAGCGAGCGCAGGGCGGCCTCGGTGCGCCCGGTCTCCATCTCGCAGCGGGCCCGGTCCACGTGGAAGTGTGCGACCCGGCTCATCGCCCAGTCCCGCGGCGGCTTCACCGCGGCCGCCTTGCGCAGCGCGGTGTCGTACTCGCGCATCTCCACGTGGGCCGACACGTCGTGCACCGCCACGTTCGTCGGGCCGAACGACAGCCAGTGCACGTGGCCGGCCTCCCCGGTGCGCGCCGCGTACTCGGCTGCCTGCTCCAGGTGGGCGTGGACCGTGCCGGCCTGCCGGGCGCGGGCCGCGATGACACAGGCGCCGAGGTGGAGCTGCCCCGCGACCGCGAGGGCCGCCGTGCCGCCGCCCTGCTTGGGGATGAGGTGCTGCCCGGCGTCGATCAGCCGCAGCCCGATGTTGTACTCGCCCTCGCGGAAGTACACCAGCGCGCGCATGTACTGGCGCACCGCCGCCAGCAGCGGGTCCGAGGCGCGCTCGGCGGCCCAGTCCATCCGGTCCAGCGCCACGGTGGACAGGTCGAAGTAGCCCAGCTTGACCGCGACGTCGTGCGCGGTGCGGTAGGTGGAGGACAGCGCCGCCCACAACTCGGTGGACGGCGACCGGTAGGCGGCCGTGGTGATCTCCGCGATCGTCCCGGGCAGCATCCTGGCGGCCTCGTGGAGCCGGGTGGCCCGCACCCGGGCGCACAGGTCGGCCGCGGCCCGCGACAGCTCCTCGGCGCCGCGGACCGGCATCTGCGGATCGGCGCCCAGGTCGTACAGGTCGAGCGCCTCGCGGATCGGGCGGACCAGTTCGGCGAGCCGGTCCTGCTGCAGCTCGGTGATGTACGGCTGCCCGGTCAGCGCCGACACGTCGGTCCGCAGCTCCTTGGCGACCGCGGCCACCAGGTCGGGGCTGGCGGCCCGGTGGCCCGTCTCCACCTGGTGCAACAGGCTGTAGGAGTAGGGGATCCGGTCGGCGAGGGCGCGTTGGGTGAGCCCGGCGAGCTTGCGCTGCCGTGCGATACGCGTGCCGGTGTGATCGTCCTCGATCCTGGGCAAACCGGACTCCGTTCCTCGCGGCCGACTTGGAACAGTACTGCGGGTCCGCCCCGTTGATACCCGCTCGCCCCGGGCGTTCACACGGCGCGGGCAGTTGCGTGCGCCCCGCCCCCCGGCTGTGATGTGCCCCATGACCTCCCGTGTCCTGTACCTGTTCGGGGCCGCCGCGCCCCCGGTCTTCGACCTCGCCCCGGTGGTCGAGGCGGCCCAACGAGCGGGTTGGGACGTGTGCGTGGGGTTGACGCCGACCGCGGCCCGCTGGCTGGCCGGCTCGCTGAGCGGGCTGGAGGAACTGACCGGGCACCCGGTGCGCTCCGAGTACAAGACCCCGGGCGAGCCCGACGTGTGGCCGCCGGCCGACACGATCCTGCTGGCGCCGGCCACCTTCAACACCGTCAACCTGTGGGCGCTCGGCCTGACGAACCACTTCGTCGTCGGGGTCGCCGCCGAGGCGATCGGCAAGCGGATCCCGCTGGTGGCGATGCCGTGCGTGAACGAGGCCTACGCGCGTCATCCCCAGTTCGAGCGGTCCGTGACGACCCTGCGCGGCGCGGGGGTGCGCGTGCTGTACGGCGAGGGCGGCTTCGAGCCCAACCCGCCGGGGCAGGGGCGGCCGGCCGACTTCCCGTGGCGGCTGGCGCTCGGCGCGCTGGAGGAGCGGGCGTGACCTCGTACGAGACTCGATCGGGTGTGCGTCCGTCACGCACTGCCCGTAGAATCATCACATGCCCGCTACTTCTGAGACCTCGCCGACGCCTGCCCCGGCGGTGCGGCTGGCGCGCGCTCAGTCCGAGATCCGGGCACTGGTCGGGCGCGGCCGGCTGAGCCCCGCGGAGCGGCTGGAGTTGGCGGGCTGGCAGCGCGAATGGGTGGCCGCCCGCCGCGCGGCCCGCCAAGCCGCCGCCCTGCTGCGCTCCGCCGGATGACGGCCCGCGCCGGCCCGTCCCGCCGGTCGCCGCCCGCCCGGCCGTGCACGAGACTCCCGGCGCAACCCGGCCCCGCGTCCGACTATCGGTCGCGGGGCTGTCGTGACCTGTGACGCCGTGGCAATAATCTACGCGCGTTGCCACACAGGGACCTGACAGGGAGTCGCGCATGTCGATCGACCGCAGAACCTTCTTGAACCGCACGGCCGCGGCGGGCGCCGGCGTCGCCCTCACCGGCGGTGCCACGCTGGCCGACGCCACGTCCGCCGAGGCCGCGCCGCACGAACGCGGGCCGCGGCACACCTCGTTGCGGATCCTGGGCACCACCGACGTGCATGGACACGTGCTGAACTGGGACTACTTCACCAACGCCGAGTACGACGACGACGCGCACAACGACGTGGGCCTGGCGAAGATCGCCACGCTGGTGGAGGCCGCCCGGCAGGAGGCGGGCCCGCACCGCACCCTGCTGATCGACGCCGGCGACATCATCCAGGGCACCCAGCTGTCGTACTACTACGCCCGGGTGGACCCGATCACCGGCGGCGACGGCAAGCGGCCGCCCAAGCACCCGATGGCGCTGGCGATGAACCACATGAAGTACGACGCCGCGGCGCTGGGCAACCACGAGTTCAACTACGGCATCCCCGTGCTGCGGGCCTTCCAGGAGCAGTGCGACTTCCCGCTGGTCGCGGCGAACGCGCTGGACGCCAAGACGCTGAAGCCGGCGTTCGAGCCGTACATCGTCAAGCGCGTCTCGGTGCCCGGCGGCCCGGACATCAAGATCGGCATCCTCGGCCTGACCAACCCCGGCATCGCGATCTGGGACAAGGCCAACGTGCAGGGCAAGATGACCTTCCCCGGGCTGGTGGAGCAGGCCAAGGTGTACGTGCCCCGGCTCCGGGCGCTCGGCTGCGACGTGGTCTTCTGCACCGACCACTCCGGGCTCGACGGCGCCACCACCTACGGCGACGGGGTGCCCTACCCGGAGAACGCCTCGTCGCTGGTGGCGGCGCAGGTGCCCGGCATCGACGCGATCCTGGTCGGGCACACGCACGTCGAGCGGCCGTGCTCCATCGTGGCGAACGAGGAGACCGGCAAGCAGGTCGTGCTCTCCGAACCGCTGATGTGGGGCATGCGGCTGAGCGTCTTCGACTTCGACCTGGAGCTGCGGCACGGCCGCTGGGAGGTGGCCTCGGTCACGGCCGAGGTGCGCAACGCCAACACCGCCGAGGAGGACCCGCACGTCGTGCGCCTGGTGAAGGCGGAGCACGCGACGGTGGTGGCCTACGTCAACCAGGTGATCGGCACCTGCACGGCGGCGATGTCGGCGACCGAGTCCCCGTACGAGGACACCCCGATCCTCGACTTCGTCAACTACGTGCAGGCGCAGACGGTCGCCGCGCAGCTGGCCGGCACCTCGTACGCGTCGCTGCCGGTGCTGTCGCAGGCGGCGTGCTTCTCGCGCACCGCGCAGATCCCGGCCGGGGCGGTCTCGCTGCGGGACGTCGCCGGGCTGTACGTCTACGAGAACACGCTGGACGCGCGGCTGCTGACCGGTGCCCAGGTCAAGGACTACCTGGAGTGGTCGGCGCAGTACTTCGTCCAGACGCCGGTCGGAGCGCCGGTCGACCCGGCGAAGCTGACGAACGCGAACAACATCCCCGACTACAACTACGACGTGGTCAGCGGGGTGACGTACGACATCGACGTCTCCCAGCCCGCCGGCTCGCGGATCACCGACCTGTGCTTCCAGGGCCAACCGGTCGACCCGGCAGCCCAGTTCGTGATGGCGATCAACAACTACCGGGCCAACGGCGGCGGCAACTTCCCGCACGTCGCCGACGCGCAGTCGGTGTGGTCCAACTCCGACGAGATCCGCAACACCATCATCGCCTGGGTGCAGGCGAACAAGACGATCGACCCGTCGGTGTTCGGGGCCGTCGGCTGGCGGCTGACCCGGCAGGGCGTGCCGCTGTTCTGACCGGTCGGCGCGCGGCGGCGGGCGGCGCCGCCGCGCCGGGCGGACACCCGTCCGCGGGAGATCAGGCACCGGCCAGCAGTCCGGCGCCGATGGCCAGCATCGTCGCCGCGACCAGCCAGTCGAGCACCCGCCAGGCCGACGGCCGGGCGAAGAACGGGCTGAGCAGCCGCGAGCCGAAGCCGAGCCCGGCGAACCAGCACACGCTGGCCAGCGCCGCGCCCAGCCCGAAGTCCCAGCGCAGCGCACCGTGTCCGGCGGCGATCGAGCCGAGCAGCAGCACGGTGTCGAGATAGACGTGCGGGTTGAGCCAGGTCATGGTGAGGCAGCTCAGCACCGCGCGCCGGCGCGATCCGGCCGATCCGTCCGCCACCCGCAGCGCGGTCGGCCGCAGCGCCCGCCGCACGGCGAGGACCGCGTAGCAGACGAGGAAGCCGCCGCCGATCAGCCGGACCAGCAGCAGCGCGGACGGCCAGGCCGTCACCACCGCGCCGACCCCGCCGACGCCCAGCGCGATGAGCACCGCGTCGGAGGCGGCGCATATCCCGACCACCGCGAGGACCGCCTCGCGCCGGATGCCCTGCCGAAGAACGAAGGCGTTCTGCGCGCCGATGGCCACGATGAGGGAGCAGCCGGCGCCGAATCCGGCGCCCGCCGCGGAGAGGAGAGCTGTCACCGCACCGACGCTAGGAGACCGGCCGGGCAACAGGGAAGCTAATGTTTCTTGCGTATCATTAGGGAACATGATGAACGGGTTGCCGCTCGACCAGGTCCGCACCCTGCTCACGGCGGTGGACGAGGGCACCTTCGACGCCGCCGCCGCGGCCCTGCACGTCACCCCCTCCGCGGTCAGCCAGCGGATCAAGGCGCTCGAACAGCGCGTCGGCCGCGTGCTGCTGGTGCGCACCAAGCCGCTGCGGCTGACCGGTTCCGGCCAGGTCGTCGCCCGGTTCGCCCGGCAACTCGCCTGGCTGGAGGGCGAGACGCTGTCCGAACTCGGCACGCCCGCGGCCGACGAGCCGGCCCGGGTGTCCATCGCGGTGAACGCCGACTCGATCGCCACCTGGTTCCTGCCGGCGCTGACCCGGGTGGCCGGGGTGCCGCCGGTCTGCTTCGAACTGCTGCGGGAGGACCAGGACCACACGGCCGCGCTGCTGCGCGAGGGGCTGGCGATGGCCGCGGTGACCTCGTCGGCCGAGCCGGTCGCCGGCTGCCTGGTCCGCCGGCTCGGCTGCCTGCGCTACCGCCCGGTGGCCGCACCGCGGTTCGCCGAGCGGTGGCTGCGGCCCTGGCCGGCCGGGGCGCTGCGCGAGGTGCTCGGCGCCGCCCCGGTGGTGGTGTGGGACCGGCACGACGACCTCCAGGACCGGTTCGCCCGCGAACTCACCGGTGCCGGCGCCGCGCGCACGCTGCGGCACTACATCCCGACGGCGGAGGGCTTCGTCGAGACGATCGCCGCCGGGATGGGCTGGGGCATGGTGCCGCAGTCCATGGCGGAACCGCTGCTGCGCGCCGGCGCCCTCCTCGACCTCGCCCCGGACCACCCGGTCGACGTGCCGCTCCACTGGCAGCAGTGGAAGCTCGACTCGCCCACCCTGACCGCGGTCGCCGACGCCGTCGTGGCCCAGGCCGCCGCCACCCTCGCGCCGGCCTGACGGCCCGCCGCCCGGTCAGCCCAGAAAGCTCAGCCGCACCGTGCGGCGCGCGTTGTCGACGTTGGTGTCGACGAGGACCACGGACTGCCAGATGCCGAGGGCCAGCGTGCCGGAGATGACCGGCAGGGTGGCGTGCGGGGCGACGAGGGCGGGCAGGACGTGGTCGCGGCCGTGGCCGGGGCTGCCGTGCCGGTGCCGCCAGCGGTCGTCGGCGGGCAGCAGCTCCCGCAGCCGGGCGAGCAGGTCGGTGTCGCTGCCCGCGCCGGTCTCGATCACCGCGATCCCCGCGGTCGCGTGCGGCACGAAGACGTTGAGCAGGCCGTCGCGCCCGGCCGCGGCCCGGTGCAGGAAGGACGCGCAGCGATCGGTGATGTCCACCGCGCTCTCCTGCGAGCCGGTGGTCAGTTCGAAGGTGTCGCTGCTGAATCTCTCGGCCATGCCCCCATCGTCCCCGAGACCCCCGCCGGGCCGGAAACCGAATCGCCCCGCGACGGCGGACCGGTCGCAGAACGGACCGGGTGCCCGGAACTCCCACGGCCGCCCGGCCGTTGGAGAGACGAGGTCCTGCGGCATCCCCCCCGCCGCAGGGCCTCACCAGGTCTCAGCCCAGCAGATCGAGCACCGGCCGCAGCCCGTCCGGGCGCCGCTCGACGGGCAGGTGCTCCACCTGGTGGAAGGAGCAGCCGAGCGCCATCGCGCTGCCGTCCGCCTCCGCGCTGTCGCCGACCATCAGCACGTCCCGCGGATCGAGTCCCAGCAGGTCGCACGCCGTGCGGAAGATCCGCGGATCGGGCTTCTGCACGCCCTCCTCGAAGCTGAGCACCACCGCGTCGAACAACCCGGCCGTCCCGTGCTCGCGCAGCACCGGCCGCAGGTCCCAGCCGATGTTGCTGAGCAGCGCCGTCCGCACCCCCCGCTCGCGCGACCCGGTCAGCACCTCGACCGCGTCCGGGTAGGGCGTCCACGCCCGCGGCGCCATGTGGCGCTCGTAGAGCAGGTCGCCGAGCCCGGGCCACGGCAACCGCGCTTCCTCGGTCAGCCCGAGGTAGGCCGCGCGGTGCCGCTCGGCGTCGATGTCCCGCTCGGCCCACAGCCGGGCCAGCCGCGGCGGCACGGCCTTCGGCGGCTCGCCGCCGGGCAGCGCGCCCGCCGCTTCGAGACGGCCGGCGCAACGGGTGATCTCCTCCTGCGACGCGGCGATCCCCGCCTCGGCCAGGGCGCCGCGCAGCCAGCGCTCGGTGGATTCCACCCGGAACACGGTCCCGGAGAAGTCGAACAGGCAGCCCTTGATCGTCATGCCCCCAGCATGTCCGAGGCCCCCAGCGCCGGGCAACGACCGCTCGCCGTGCGCCGTTTGGGCGCGTGAGCGGCACGGCTGCGGACACCCGGGCGGCGCTCAGTGCAGGCAGAACTCGTTGCCCTCGGGGTCCGACATGGCGACCGCGTAGTGGCCGATCGCGCCCTGCTGCGCGCGCAGCCGGCGGGCCCCCGCCTCGACCAGCCGGCGGGCCTCGGCCTCGATGAGCTGCTTGCGGGTGTCCAGCGGGGTGTGGCGGCCGCCGCCCACGTCGACGTCGAGGTGCAGCCGGTTCTTGACCTCCTTGCCCTCCGGGACCATCTGGAACCAGATGCGCGGTCCCACACCTTCCGGGTCCACGATCGAGTCGCAGCTGTCCCGCTCGGTGTCCAGCTCCGCCGCCGGCAGGCCGCGGCTGAGCCAGTAGGCGTTCCAGGTCGGGAAGCCGTCCGGCGCGGGCTCCGGCACGTAGCCGAGCGCCTCGGCCCAGAAGCGGACCAGCACGCCGGGATCGGCGCAGTCGATCACCAGTTGGAACGTCATCGGCGCCCCCGAACCGTCGTCACCTCAGCGCACCGATCCCCGGACCGAACGCCACCAGCAGCGGCACCGCCGGCACCAGCGAGGCCAGCGCGCACACCTGCCAGCGCCGGGCCCGGGTCAGCCGGGGCGCCGGCTCCAGCAGCCGCTGCACCCGGCCGGTCATCTGCGCCTCCAGCGTCGGCAGCGTGCCGAACACCGCGCGGTCCTCGTTGAGTTCGACCAGGGCGAGCGCGGTGGTCAGCCGCCCGAACCGCTTGGACGCCACGTCGTCGGCGGCCAACTCGACCAGCCGGTGCACCTGTTGGCGGAACCCCTCGAAGACCGGCACCTGGGGGAACCCGGCGGCCAGCGCGTACGCGCAGGCCCGCAGCCAGTCGTGCCGGGCGCGGGCGTGCCCCAACTCGTGGGCGCGCACCGCGTCGAGCTGCTGCCCCTTCAGCCGGCGCATCGCGGCCGTCGTGACCACCAACTGCGGCTCGGGACCGGCCAGCCACCACGCCTCCGGACGGTCGCTCTCCAGCACCACGAGCCGCTCGTGCGACACCGGCGGCTCACCGGGCAGCCGCGGCACCCTGGCCCGCAGCTCGGCGCCGCGCGCCCGGCGCAGCGCCCGCGCGGTGCGCACCTCCCGGGTCAGCATCGCGGCCGACCAGGCGCCCCCGCAGGCCAGCAGCACCGCGAGCAGCCCCGAGCACACGCCGTAGGGATTGAGGGCGTAGGCGTCCACCGCACCGCGCGGCGCCAGCGCGAACAGGTGCCAGCGCACCGCCTGCGACGCGGCGGAGGCACACAGCGCCATGGCCGTGACACAGCAGAGCAACACGGCGGCGACCACGCACTGCCAGACCCACAGGGCCAGCACCGGTTCCCGGTCCGGCCACTGCGCCCGGACCAGCAGACGCGGCACCATCGCCGCCGTCAGCGCGCCGAGGATCAGCAGCACGAACGGGACCGTCATGCCGCAAGGTTATGGTCCGCGGGCACCCGGTGGCGCGGCGCCCCCCGCGAAGGTGACCTACGCCTCACAGGCACCGCGGCGGAAACCGGATGTTTCACGGATCACATCGTCAGCAGCATCGCGAACATCCCGATCCCCAGCGAAACCCGGCATGCCGCCGCCACCTCCGGCGCCGCGAGCACCCCGGCCGGCCGCCCGGAACCCGCCCCCGGCACACCGCCGGCCACCGCCGGAACGGCTCCGGGCAGCATGCGTATCCCGGCCCACAGCGCGTACCCGGCGAAGTAGCCCAGCAGCAGCCCGGTCACCACCGGTACGCCCGGCCGGCCGGGAGCCATCCCGCGCATCCCGGCCATGGCGCCCGTGCCCGGCGCCGCGTCCATCGCGGCCGCCATGTAGACCATGGCGGCCGCGCCGACCGACAGGTGGACGTGGTGGGCGGCGTGCCCGCCGCGCCACAGCAGCGCCACCGACCACAGCGCCATCGCCCCGAACACCACGGTGAACAGCGGCGTCCCCCAGGCGCGTTGGTCCAGCGCCGAGCCGGGCACCGCCATCAGCGCCATCCCGAGCCCCTTCACCCCCTCCGCCCGCGCCACCCGGCGCTCCCCGGCGGGCAGCGCCTCGCCCGCCCCGGCGCGCAGCAGGCAGGAGACCCCGGTCGCCGCGCCGAGCAGCACCAGCAGCCAGCCGACCAGCGCTGATCCCCCCATGGCGCCTCCCCCGTGCCGTGGCCCGTCCCCTCCGCCACCGGGACACTGCCCGCGCACAGGGGCGCACAACCTGGTGCACAGAGGTGCGACCGGCGCACCGGCGGACAAATGGCTCATCGCGCGCTGGGTGCGGGGATTCAGGGGCGGTAGCGCATCGGGTGGTCCTCGGGGACCTCGACGACGCAGATGCGCACCCCGTCCGGATCGCCGACCCACATCTCGACCAGCCCCCACGGTTCGCGCAGCGGTTCGCGCAGGATCGCCACCCCGCGCTCGCGCAGCCGCCGGTGCGCCGCCGCCGCGTCCGGCACCTGGAGCCACAGCCGGATGCCGGGGCCCGGCGGGGCGTCGGCGCGGCCGGAGACCTCCAGGTAGCCGCCGCCGAGGAAGAAGACGGTCCCGCGCTCCGGACCGGTGCCGAACTCCCGGTAGACCGAGAGCCCGAGATCGTCGCGGTAGAAGGCGCGGGACCGTTCCGGATCGGTCGGGGTCAACAGGATCCGGCTGCTCAGTACGGTAGTCATGAACCGGACAATACGTCCGGGGTGCCCTGATCGGAGAGGGGTCAGGCGGCGGACGCCGCGTAGATCTTCTCCGCCCAGTCGCCGACCTGCTGGTCGCTGAGGTGCTGGGCGAGGTCCGCCTCGCTGATCATGCCGACCAGCCGCTTGTCCTCGATGACCGGCAGCCTGCGGATGCGGTGGTCCATCATCTCGCGCAGCACGTGGCTCACGTCGGCGTCCGCGGCGATCCAGCGCGGGGTGCCCTGGGCGAGCTCCCCGGCGGTCACCCGCGCGGGGTCGCGGCCGAGTGCCACGCACCGCACCACGATGTCGCGGTCGGTGAGGATGCCGCACAACCGCTCGTGCTCGTCGCTGATCGGCAGCGCGCCGACGTCGAGTTCTCGCATGAGCTGGGCCGCCCGGTCCAGCATCACCCCTTCGGGGATCCACGCCGCCCCCGCGTGCATGATGTCCTTGGCAGTGGTCATGGCACACCTCCCAGGAGTGCGATCGGGAACACCACCTCGCTCCCCATCGTCCGCTGCCCCGCGGCCACCCGCCACCGGCCGACCGCCCCGCCAGGAAAGGACCTCGCGCCCGCCATGGAATCCCAGATCAGCCCGGCCTTCCGCTCCGCCACCGGGGCCGACGTACCGGCGCTCGTGGCGCTCATCGAGTCGGCCTACCGCGGCGACGCGAGCCGCGCCGGCTGGACCACGGAGGCGGACCTGCTGGCGGGGCAGCGCACCGATCCGGACGGGGTCGCCGCGGTGATCGCCGCCGCCGGCAGCCGCATCACCGCGGTCGAGGAGGCGGGCGAACTCGTCGCCTGCTGCCAGTTGGAACGCCGGGACGGGCACGCCTACTTCGGGATGTTCGCGGTCTCCCCGGCCCGCCAGGGCGGCGGGCTCGGCAAGGTGATCATCGCCGAGGCGGAGCGCTTCGCGCGTGACGAGTGGGGCGCGGGGGAGATGCACATGACCGTCATCTCGGCCCGCGAGGACCTGATCGCCTGGTACGAGCGGCGCGGCTACCGGCGCACCGGGCGGTTCACCCCGTTCCCGTACGGCGACGAGCGGTTCGGGCTGCCGCTCCGCGACGACCTGCGCTTCGAGCTGCTGGTGAAGAAGCTCGGCTGACGCCGGCTCAGTCCCGCGCCGAGGCGATCCGCTTCATCTCCGGCACGTCGGTGACCGCGCCGACCAGGCCGAGCGCCCGGGCGAGAGCCAGGTCCCGCGGGGTGTTGACGGTCCAGGCCATCACCTCGACGCCGGCGGCGGTGCAGCGCTCCACCACGTCCAGGCTCAGCTTGCGCAGTTCCAAGCTGACCAGCCGGGCCCCCACCGCGCGGGCCCGGTCGGCGATGTCCGGGCCGCCGCGGCCGGCGACCAGCACGGTGCGCACCTCGGGCAGCAGCCCGCGGATCTCGGCGAGCGCCTCGTCGTGGAAGGACAGCACCGAGACGCGGCCGAGCAGCTCGCGCTCCGCGAGCACCTTCGCCAGGATGCGGGCCGCGGCCACGTCCTTGATCTCGGCCTGGATCGGCAGCCGCGGGCCGACGGCGTCCAGCACCTCCTCGAAGACCGGCACCCGCTCGCCCTGGCCCGCGTCCAGCAGGCGCAGCTCCGCCAGGGTCTGGCCGGCGATCGGCCCGGTGCCGTCGGTGGTCCGGTCGACGGTCTCGTCGTGCATCACCACGAGGGCGCCGTCCCGGCTCAGGTGCAGGTCCAGCTCGATCCCGTCCAGCCCCTCACGCTCGGCGCGCAGGAAGGAACGCAGGGTGTTCTCCGGCTCGGCGCCCATGACGCCGCGGTGACCGATGGTGAAGAAAGACACGCGCTCTGCCGTTTCTGTGTCGCGGTTCGTCCTGTCCCCGGTCAGCGTAGTGGTGCGGGATGGACGGGCAGGTAAGGGCGGGCGACGGGCGAGGGCGTGCCGTGGAATCGGCGGCGCGGCCGGGCCGGAACGGCCTGATCACAGGAAAAACATCGGTCTGTGTGGCACATCACGCACGATAATCCACCCCTGCTCCTCTTGTGCGGGAAGACCTGTCGTGAATACCGTGGATCAACGCAAGGTTCTCCGGTGGAGGAGGGGTCATGAGGGAAAAGTTGCAGTCCGTGCCGACCGGCGACGCGGTGGACGGTGCCGAGAGCGTCGTCCGGCAGCCTGCCTGGAGCGCGCTCAAGGAGGCGGTCGAGACCATCCGCCCCTGGCAGTCGAAGGACGGCTCCATCGACTTCTCCGCCGAGGGCGCCCCGGCCGCTGCCGCCGCCGAGCGGGAGCTGGAGCGGGTCGTGGCCGCCGTCGAGGAGCTGAGCTCGCTGCTGCCGCACGACGCCGCCTACCACCGGGCGCTCACCGCCGACCTGCGCGGCTGGGCCGCCGGAGGCTTCGGCGTGCCGGACTTCCTGGACTCCCTGCTGGCCTTCCAGCCCGCCGCCGACCGGCGCGACGACCTGCAGCACCTGGTCGTATTCGCCATGTACACGCAGAACGGCAACCCGAACCGCAACCTGGAGGCGGTCGCGCTGCGTGTGGTGTGGCCCGAATGGCTCAGTGAGCTGGAGCGCACCCGCTACGACAACCCGATGTTCGTCCCGATCACCTTCGAGGACTTCACCAGCGGGTACGACACCAACTCCGCCGTGCTCTTCCCGGAGACCGTCGCCGTCCGCGAGGCGCCGGAGCGGTTCACCTGGGGCGGGATCTTCTGCGACCGCGAGGCCGCCCGCTTCCGCCGGGTCACCGAGGCCGCCGTGGCGACCCTCGGCCTGGAACTGCCTGAGGACGCCGCCCGCCTCGTCGCCGACCAGCAGCTCTCCCAGGAGACCTTCGTCCTGTGGGACATGATCCACGACCGCACCCACAGCCACGGCGACCTGCCGTTCGACCCGTTCATGATCAAGCAGCGGGCGCCGTTCTGGATGTACGGCCTCGAAGAGCTGCGCTGCGACCTGACCAGCTTCAAGGAAGCCGTCAAGCTGGAGGCCGAGGGCTACCCGCAGGGCCGCAACGTGCAGTACGCGATCCTCTTCGACCGGCTCTTCCGCTTCCCCGTCACCGGCGACCGGGTCCGCAACTACGACGGCCTCGGCGGCCAGCTGCTCTTCGCCTACCTGCACAAGCACGACGCCGTCCGCTGGACCGACAACACCCTGCACATCGACTGGGCGCTGGCCACCGAGGTCACCAAGCGGCTGTGCGGCGAGATCGAGCAGCTCTACCGCGACGGCATCGACCGGCCCAAGCTCAACCACTGGTTCGCCGCCTACGGGCTCGTCGCGACCTACCTGTCGCCGCACCCCGGATCGCGCTGGGCGAAGGGCCCCGACGCCCTCGACCTCACGCTGCCGCCGCGCAAGCTCGTCGACGACGTGCTCCCCGACGAGTTTCCGCTCAGCATGTTCTATGAGGCCCTCGCGAAGAAACTGCGTGATGTGATTGCCTCCACCAAGGGCATCACGGCCGCCGACCAGGCGTCGAAGGCCGCCTGAGCAGTGCGGAAGACGACCGGCCCCGGCGCGGGGCCGGCCCGCGGCACGGCCGGCACACCGGCGCGAGACAGCGGACACCCCAGCGGCACAGGGCGAGAGAGGCACAGTCGATGACGACGAACGGGAACGCCGGCGGAAACCTGAACGGCGCGGTGGTCGCGGTGGCCGGCGCGGGCGGCCCGGCCGGCCGGGCGGCACTCGTGCGGCTCGCCGAGGCGGGCGCCCGCGTGGTGGCCGCCGACGCGCAGCCGGAGCGGCTCGCCGAGTCGGTGGACGCGGCCCGGCACACCGCCGGCGGAGCCGACATCACCGGCGACGTGGTGGACCTGCTCGACCCGGAGGCCGCCCGCGGCTGGGCCGACCGCACCGAGAAGCAGTTCGGCCGGGTGGACGGCCTGGTCCACCTGGTCGGCGGCTGGCGCGGTGCGCCGAGCTTCCCGGAGACCGACCTCGCCGACTGGACGTTCCTCAACGACCTGCTGATCCGCACCGTGCAGCACACCACCCTCGCCTTCCACGACTCGCTGGTGCGCAGCCCGGCCGGGCGCTTCGTGCTCGTCAGCCAGGCCGGCGCCGCCAAGCCGACCGCGGGCAACGCCGCCTACGCCGCCGCGAAGGCCGCCGCCGAGACCTGGACCCTCGCGCTGGCCGACTCCTTCCGCCGGGCCGGCGGCGACGCGGGACCGGCCGCGGCGGCTGCCATCATCGTCATCAAGGCCCTGGTGCACGACGAGATGCGCGCCCAGAAGCCCAACGCCAAGTTCTCCGGTTTCACCGACGTGCGCGATCTGGCCGAGTCCATCGCCGACGTGTGGAACCGGCCGACTCAGGAAGTGAACGGTAACCGCCTGTGGCTGACGCCCCGCCCGTGACCGAACAGCTCGCCACCGACGCTGTCCGCCGCCACGATCCGCGACTGCGCTCGTTCGCCAGCGACAACTACGCCGGCGCACACCCCGAGGTGCTCACCGCGCTCGCGCTGGCCAACGGCGGCCACCAGATCGCCTACGGCGAGGACGAGTACACCGACCACCTGCAGGAGGTCTTCCGCCGGCACTTCGGCCCGCGCGCCGAGGCGTTCCCGGTCTTCAACGGCACCGGCGGCAACGTCACCGCCCTGCAGGCCGTCACGGAGCGCTGGGGCGCGGTGATCTGCGCGGAGTCCGCGCACATCAACGTCGACGAGTGCGGCGCCCCCGAGCGGATGGGCGGGCTCAAGCTGCTGACGGTCCCCACCCCGGACGGCAAGCTCACCCCCGAGCTGATCGACCGGCAGGCGTTCGGCTTCGACGACGAGCACCGGGCCCACCCGGAGGCCGTCTCGATCGCCCAGACCACCGAGCTGGGCACCTGCTACACGCCCGAGGAGATCCGGGCGATCTGCGAGCACGCCCACGCGCGCGGCATGGCCGTCCACCTCGACGGCTCCCGGATCGCCAACGCGGCCGCCACCCTCGGCCGGCCGCTCGCCGCGTTCACCACCGAGGCCGGAGTCGACATCCTCACCTTCGGCGGCACCAAGAACGGGCTGCTGTTCGGCGAGGTCATCGTGGTGCTCGACCCCGACCGGGTGCGCGCGATGAAGCACCTGCGCAAGATGACGATGCAGCTCGCGTCCAAGATGCGCTTCATCTCGGTGCAGTTCGAGGCCCTGCTCTCCGGCGACCTGTGGCTGCGCAGCGCCCGGCAGGCCAACGCGATGGCCACCCGGCTCGCCGACGCGGTCCGCGGCATCGAGGGCGTGCGCGTGCTGCGCCCGGTGCAGGCCAACCAGGTCTTCGCCGTGCTGCCCCGCGAGGTCACCGACCGGCTGCGCAAGCGGTTCCGCTTCTACGTCTGGAACGAGGCCACCGGCGAGGTGCGCTGGATGTGCTCGTTCGACACCACCGAGGGCGACGTCGACGCCTTCGCCGACGCCGTCGCCGAGGAGATGGCCGGCGCCTGACCCGAGCCGGCGCAGCGCGCGGCCCGGTCGACGGGCCGCGCGACGAGCGGCGGCCTGCCCCGGACCAACCTCCTGGCGGGCCGCCTACGCCGCGTTCGGCGCCAAGCCGTCACGGACCCGCGACTCGGCCGAGGACACCGACCGCATCACCGGCGGCATGCGGCTGATCCGGGCGGTCGGCGACGAGCCGCTCGTCGGGCACCCCGACTCCGGCGAGACCGCCGTCACCTGCCGCCGGTGAGCCGGCGGCAGGGACCGTCTCCTCCACTGCCGCGGTCTTCCGCCGGAGTTGCCGGCGCCGGCCCGGCCGCGTGCCGCGACGGACGAACTCGCCGGGCGGCTGGCCGCGTTGAGTCCGACCGCCGGGATCGCGGTGCGCGAGCCGGCCTGGGCGTCAGCCCCGCCCGGACCGCGCCTGCTCCGGGGTCGGCGCCGTGCCGCCCAGGTGCGCGGGCAGCCACCAGCTGTCCTGCGCGTCGGCCGGCCGGGCCGGATACGCGCGCTGCGCCGCCTCCAGCAGTTCCTGCACCCGGGCGCGCAGCCGGTCGGTCAGCCGCTCCGTCGACTCCTCCCGGTCGGCGGCCATCGGCTGGCCGATCCGCATGGTGATCGGGAAGTTGTGCCTGCCGAGCCGGCGTTGGCGGCCCTTGGTCCACAGCCGCTGGGTGCCCCACAGCGCCATGGGCAGCAGCGGGACGTCCGCCTCCTGCGCCATCCGCGCGGCGCCGGACTTGAACGCCTTCAGGGTGAAGGACGGCGAGATGGTGGCCTCCGGGAAGACCCCGACGATCTCGCCGCGCCGCAGCGCCGAGACCGCCTGGCCGTAGGCGCCCGCGCCGTTCGAGCGGTCCACCGGGATGTGCTTCATCGCACGCATCAGCGGGCCGGAGACCTTGTGCCGGAAGACCGACTCCTTGGCCATGAACCGCACCAGCCGGCCGGCCGGCAGCGTGGTCAGCCCGCAGAAGACGAAGTCCAGGTATCCGATGTGGTTGCTCACCAGCACCGCGCCGCCCTGAGGCGGCACGTTCTCGGTGCCGGCGATGTCGAACCGGAGCCCCTGCACCTTGAACATGGTGCGGGCCGCGCCGATGACCGGTGGATAGACGAGTTCAGCCATGGCTGGGAACCATACGTCGGATCAGCAGGTACATCTCGCACCCCAGGCAGTATCCGAAGGCCGAATTGAGGAAGGCGGCGGCCAGCGCGCAGCCGGTGGCGGCCATTCCGAGCCACTGCGGGCCGGCCAGGTAGCCGATCAGCCCGATGACGGCGAACACCAGCCCGACGGTCTGGGCGAAGCGCGGCGGCCTGGCGTCCTCGGTCGCGGTGGCCGGGCCGATCCGCGGGCGTATCAGTTTGCGGAAGACGAGTCCGTAGGGGGCGGCGTCCATGCCGAGGACCGCGCCGACCGCGAAGACGAGTGCCTGCGCGGCCAGCAGGGGGGCGTAAGAGGTGATCAGTACGACGGCGAGGACCACGGTCGTCACGGCGGCGCCGAAACGTGGTCCTCTCACGTCGATCTCCTGGTTAGTCATACAAGCCATGATTGCCGCAGGGACGGTTTTCGGACAGGGGGAATCATTGCGGTCTGGTGAAGGGTTTGTCCTGGACAGGAGGTCGGCATGACAGGACTGGTGGTATGTCTCGCGGTGCTCGTCGCAGCGAGTGCGGCGGGGCTGGCACACCGTGTCCGGACCGGAAGGATGCGGATGCGGCACAAGGACGGCACGCGGCGGCTCAGCGCGGCCGAGATCGGCGCGGAACTGGGCGCCCGGGCGACGCTGGTGCAGTTCTCCAGCGCCTTCTGCGCGCCGTGCCGGGCCACCCGCCGGACGCTCGACGAGGTCGCCGCGATGGTGGACGGCGTCGCGCACGTCGAGATCGACGCCGAGGCGCGGCTCGACCTGGTGCGCGAGCTCGGCGTGTTGAAGACCCCCACCGTGCTGGTGCTCGACCGGGCCGGCGCCGTGGTGCGCCGGGCGGCCGGCCAGCCGCGCCGGGCGGACGTCATCGCCGCGATCGGCGCTGCCGTGGACGGTGCCGCGCCGACCGACGGGCAGCTGAACGGAGTTGGTGATTCCGGTCCCATCCGACCGGGCGGTCTTGACGGCCCGCGCTCCGAATCGTCAACCTGACGTTATGTCGTGGGATTTCTTTCTGTACGGGTGTTCCCGCCGGGCCCGACCGCCTGCCGGGTGAACGCCGTTCGAGCCGTCGGATGCCCGCGGGCATCCGGTCCGTGCCCGTTCCCCCCGGCTTCCAGCAGCCCCGTTAGGACATCTCCATGACTGCCTCGGCACATCTCGGCCCCCGCCCGGCCGGTGCCGCCGACTCCGAAGCCGGCGGGTTCGGCCCCGCGGTGTTCCGTTCCGTCTTCCGCCGGCACGCGGCCGGTGTGGCGGTTGTCACTGCGGCCGGCCCGCACCCGGTCGGCTTCACCGCGACCTCGCTGACCTCGGTGGCGGCCGAACCGCCGCTGCTGTCCTTCGGGGTGGCCGAGAGCGCGTCGAGCTGGCCGGTGCTGTCCACGGCGCAGTACGTCGGTGTCCACGTCCTGGGGGAGCACCAGGAGGAGTTGGCCGCGCTGTTCGCCCGCAGCGGCGCCGACCGCTTCGCGCCGCCCACCCGCTGGCGGACCGGGCCGCACGGCGTGCCGCTGCTGGAGGAGGTCTCCGCCTGGCTGGTGGGCCGGGTGGCGGCCCGGGTGCCGGCCGGCGACCACCAGATCGTGGTCGCCGAGGCCGTGGCGGGGAACCCGGACGGCCCGGGCCGTCCGCTGCTGTACCACCAGGGCCGGTTCAACGCGTTGCGGCACTGAGCCGACCCGGCGTCGCCAAGGTCACAGCCGTCCGGGGTTGAAGCACGGGCCGGACCTGGGTGTACTGATGAGTAACATTGTGTAGGTCCCCGTGGCGCCCCTCACGGAGCCTGGCGACGCGGAAGCCTATGCTGCCTACAGGTGGCAGTTGACGAGTCGAGCAGTAGGTAGAGGCAGGAGAGTCGGCGTGAGTTTGAGGATCGTTGTCTGTGTGAAGTACGTGCCCGACGCCACGGGCGACCGGCACTTCGCCGAGGACCTGACCACCGACCGCGACGCCGTGGACGGCCTGCTGTCGGAGCTGGACGAGTACGCGGTCGAGCAGGCGCTGCAGATCGCGGAGGCGAACGACGACGCCGAGATCACCGTGCTGACCGTCGGGCCGGAGGATGCCAAGGACGCGCTGCGCAAGGCGCTTTCGATGGGCGCCGACAAGGCGGTGCACGTCGAGGACGACGCGCTGCACGGCACCGACGTGCTGGGCACCTCCCTGGTGCTGGCCAAGGCGATCGAGCGCACCGGGTACGACCTGGTGGTCTGCGGCATGGCCTCGACCGACGGCACGATGGGCGTGCTGCCGGCGATGCTCGCCGAGCGGCTGGGCGTGCCGCAGGTGACGCTGCTGTCCGAGGTCTCGGTCGCCGACGGCACCGTGACCGGCCGGCGGGACGGCGACACCGCGAGCGAGCAGCTGCAGGCGTCGCTGCCGGCCGTGATCTCGGTCACCGACCAGTCCGGTGAGGCCCGTTACCCGTCGTTCAAGGGCATCATGGCGGCCAAGAAGAAGCCGGTGGAGGCCCTCGACCTGTCCGATCTGGGCATCGAGGAGGGCGAGGTCGGCCTCGGCGGCTCGTGGAGCGCCGTCGAGGACGCGACGGAGCGTCCGGCCCGCACGGCGGGCACCATCGTCAAGGACGAGGGCGAGGGCGGCAAGCAGCTCGCGGCCTTCCTCGTGGAGCGCAAGTTCATCTGATGAACCCGCCGGCCACCGCGCGCGGTCCGCGCGGCGGCGCCCCTCACGTCCCTCAGATTCCGCAGGAGAGCGATCCCATGGCTGAAGTCCTCGTCTACGTCGATCATGTGGACGGTGCCGTCCGCAAGCCCACCCTCGAACTGCTGGCCCTGGCCCGCCGGATCGGCGAGCCGGTCGCGGTCCACCTGGGCGCCGGCGCCGACACCGCCGCCCCGGTGCTCGCCGAGCACGGCGCGGTCAAGGTGCTGACCGCCGACGCGCCGGAGTTCGCCGACTACCTGGTCGTCCCGAAGGTCGACGCGCTGCAGGCCGCCTGCGAGGCCGTCTCGCCGGCCGCGGTCCTGGTGCCGTCCTCCGGCGAGGGCAAGGAGATCGCCGCCCGCCTCGCGGTGCGCCTCGGCTCCGGCATCATCACCGACGCCGTCGACCTGGAGTCCGGCGCCGAGGGCCCGGTGGCCACCCAGTCGGTGTTCGCCGCCGCGTTCACCACCAAGTCCCGGGTGACCAAGGGCACCCCGGTGATCACCGTCAAGCCCAACTCGGCCCAGGTGGAGTCCGCGCCGGCCGCCGGCACCGTCGAGCAGCTGACGGTGGCCTTCGGCGAGGGCGCGACCGGCACCAAGGTCGTCTCGCGCACCCCGCGCGAGTCCACCGGCCGCCCGGAGCTGACCGAGGCGGCGATCGTGGTCTCCGGCGGCCGCGGCGTCAACGGCGCGGAGAACTTCCACGTCATCGAGGCGCTGGCCGACTCGCTCGGCGCGGCGGTGGGCGCCTCGCGCGCCGCGGTGGACGCCGGCTGGTACCCGCACAGCAACCAGGTCGGCCAGACCGGCAAGTCGGTCTCGCCGCAGCTCTACATCGCCAACGGCATCTCCGGCGCGATCCAGCACCGCGCGGGCATGCAGACGTCGAAGACCATCGTGGCCGTCAACAAGGACGCCGAGGCCCCGATCTTCGACCTGGTCGACTACGGCGTGGTCGGCGACCTCTTCCAGGTCGTCCCGCAGCTGACCGAGGAGGTCACCGCCCGCAAGGGCTGACCCCGCCGCGTCCGGCCGGCCCCCGCACACCACGCGTGCGGGGGCCGGCCGCACGTCCGGGGGCGCGGCGCAGCGGCGTTGACCGGTGCGCACCGCGCGGCTAGCGTCGTTCAACGGATTGTTGAAAGCCGCTCCGCGTGCCGGCCACGCGAACCTGGAGGCGCCGTGAGGGACCGCGAGACCGTGACGACGAGCCTGCCGGACGCGGTCCGCGAGGAGTTGCGCGCCCGGCTGGCCCCGGTCGACGCCGACCTCGCCCGCCGCTACCCCGGCGACCCCGGCACCCGCCAGCCCGTGCACACCGTCTACGTGCCCGCCGACGTCTTCGACCGCGACACCGTGCGCTCCTGGGGCGATCGGGCCCTGGACGCCCTCGACCGGCACGCGCCGGACGCGGCCGCGTTCGCCGCGGTGCTCGGCCTGCCGGCCGGGTCGGCGGAGACGGTGTACGCACGGGTGCGCGAGAAGCTGCGGCGCGAGCCCGTCGAGGACCTGCGCGTCGACTTCGAGGACGGCTACGGGGTCCGCCCGGACGCCGAGGAGGACGCGGCCGCGGCCCGCGCCGCCCGGCTGGTCGCCGAGGCGGTCGCGGCCGGCCAGGCGCCGCCGTACGTCGGCATCCGGATGAAGTGCATGGAGGCCGCGGTCCGCGACCGCGGCATCCGGACGCTGGACATCTTCCTCAGCGGCCTGCTGGACGCCGGACCGCTGCCCGCCGGGCTGCTGCTCACCCTGCCGAAGGTGACCTACCCCGAGCAGGTCTCGGCGATGGTGAGGCTGGCCGAGGAGTTCGAACGGGCCCGCGGACTGGACGCCGGGCGGATCGGGTTCGAGATCCAGATCGAGACCACCCAGGCCGTCATGGCCGCCGACGGCGCGGCCAACGTCGCCCGGTTCATCGAGGCGGCCGGCGGCCGGGCGACCGGCCTGCACTACGGCACGTTCGACTACAGCGCGTCCTGCGGGGTCGGCCCGGACCAGCAGTCTCCGGACCACCCGGTGGCCGACCACGCCAAGGCGGTGATGCAGGTGGCCGCCGCGGGCACCGGGGTGCGGCTGTCGGACGGCTCGACCAACGTCCTGCCGGTGGGCGGCACCGCCGAGGTCCACGACGCCTGGCGGCTGCACTACCGGCTGGTGCGCCGCTCGCTGGCCCGCGCCTACTACCAGGGCTGGGACATGCACCCCGGCCACCTGCCGACCCGGTACGCGGCCGGGTACGCCTTCTACCGCGAAGGGCTGCCGTCCGCCGCGGCCCGGCTGGCCGGCTACGTCTCCGGTGCGGCCGGCGGCGTGCTGGACGAGCCGGCGACCGCCAGGGCGCTCGCCGGCTACCTGCTGCGCGGGCTGGACTGCGGCGCCGTGGACCCGGGAGAGGCGGCCGCCGCCACCGGCCTGGACCGGCCGGTCCTGGAACGGCTGGCCGGCCGTTAGGCGGGCGGTATCTCGCCCGAGCCGCGCGCGATCAGCCGGGCCGGCAGTTCCACCCGGCGCGGCGGGTCGTCGATGCCGTCCAGCCGGCGGAAGAGCATCTCGGCGGCCGTGCGGCCGAGCCGGGCCGGGTCCTGGGCGACGACGGTCACCCCGGGCCGCAGCAGGTCGGCGAGTTCGAAGTCGTCGAACCCGATCAGGGCGACCGGGCGCGGCCGGTCGGCCAGCACCCGCACGGCGGTGACCGTCACCCGGTTGTTCCCGGCGAAGAACGCGGTGACCGCGGTGGCGCCCGAGAGCATGCGGTCCACCTCGGAGCGCACCCGCTCCGGCGTGGTGGGGCCCATCGACACCCACGCCTCGTCGACCGGCAGCCCGGCGGCGGCCATCGCCTCACGGTAGCCGCGCACCCGTTCGTCGGCGGTGTGGATGCGGGCCTGGTCGCCGATGAAGCCGATTCTTCGGTGGCCGTGGGCGATCAGGTGGGCGATGGCGTCGCGCGCGCCGCCGGCGTTGTCGGTGAGCACCGCGTCCACGTCGATGCGGCCGGCCGGGCGGTCCACGAAGACGGTGGCCACCCCGGCGGCGATCTCCGGTTCGAGGTAGCGGTGGTCGTCGCCGGCCGGGACGATCACCAGGCCGTCCACCCGGCGGGCGCACAGCGCGAGGGCGAGTTCCTGCTCGCGCTCCGGCACCTCGGCGCTCGAACCGGCGAACAGCAGGCTGGCGTTGGACCGGGCGACCTCCTCGACCGCGCGGCTGAGCGGCGAGTAGAACGGGTCGGCCAGATCCTCCAGGACCAGGCCGATGCTCGCGGTGCGGCCCTTGCGCAGCACCCGGGCGCTGTCGTTGCGCCGGAAGCCCAGTGCCTCGATCGCCGTGCGCACCCGCGACTCGGTCTCCTCGGTCACCCCGGGCTCGCCGTTGACGACGCGCGAGACGGTCTTGAGGCCGACGCCGGCCCGGGCGGCGACGTCCTTCATCGTCGGCCGGGCGCCGTAGCGGGTGGGCTGTCCGGGGCGCAGGCCGGCGGGGGAATCGGGCACGGGCGGCATTCCTGTCGTCGGGTGCGGCGCGTGTCGTCGCAGGACAACGTGAGCCTAGGGGCTGGACAACGTTGTCAACAAAGGGGAACACTACTCTCGGCTCCCCACTGCCCGCAGACGCCGGCCGGGGCGCCGGGACCGGTCGGGCGAAATGCGGCACCATCGCCGCCCGAGCGCCGTTGAACCGGGTGCCCGAACGATGTGGGAATCCGCCGCTGACGAGGGAGAATCCGGACTGATGCACAGCCAAGGCGCCGCCGCGCAGCCGCCGGCCACCACCGGGACGACCCCTGGGAGCGACCGACTGGTGATGGCACTGGACATCGGAGGCACGAAGATCGCCGGCGCGCTGGTGGACGCGGACGGGCGGCTGCTCGCCCGTGCCCTGCGTCCCACCCCGGCCACCGAGGACGGCGCCACGGTGATGCGCGCGGTCCAGCAGGTGCTGGCCCAACTGGCCGCCGACCCGGCCTGGCCGAGGGTCGCCGCGGTCGGGATCGGCAGCGCGGGTCCGGTGGACGCCGCGCACGGCACCGTCAGCCCGGTCAACGTGCCCGGCTGGCGCGGCTTCCCGCTGGTCGAGGGGGTCCGCGCGGTGACCGGTCCGCTGCCGGTGACCCTGACCGGCGACGGGGTGGCCATCGCCGCCGCCGAGCACTGGCAGGGCGCGGCCCGCGGCTTCGACAACGCGCTGTGCATGGTGGTCTCCACCGGTGTCGGCGGCGGCTTCGTGCTGGGCGGCGCCCTCTACCCCGGGCCCACCGGCAACGCCGGCCACATCGGCCACATCAGCGTGGACCTGGACGGCCCACTGTGCCCGTGCGGCTCGCGCGGCTGCGTGGAGCGACTGGCCAGCGGGCCCAACATCACCCGGCACGCGCTGGAGAGCGGCTGGCTGCCGCCGGACGGCGCTGAGCCGACGACCGCCGCGGTGGCCGCCTCGGCGCGGGCCGGCGATCCGCTCGCCACCGCCGCGTTCGACCGGGCCGCCAAGGCGCTGGCCGCCGGTATCGCCGCCGCCGCGACGCTGGTGGAAATCGATGTCGCGGTGATCGGCGGCGGGGTCGCTGGCGCCGGCGAGGTGCTGTTCGCCCCGTTGCGCGAGTGGCTGGGCCGGTACGCGACGCTCTCGTTCGCCGCGGGCGTACGGGCGGTGCCGGCCCAACTCGGCACCGACGCGGGCCTGGTGGGCGCGGCGGCGGCGGCCTTCGCGACGGCCCCGGCGCGGTAGTGCGACCGCGGCGGGTGACGTGCGGCGTGCGGGTCGCCACAGGCGTGTCGCGTTTGCGCTCCCGGGCGCCCCGGGCACAGACAAGCGACGGGGATACGGAAGAGGGGGCACCGTGATCGTCTGGCTGAACGGGGCGTTCGGCGCGGGCAAGACCCGCACCGCGCGTGAACTCGCGGACCTGATACCCGACGGCACCCTGTACGACCCGGAACTGATCGGCCTCGGGCTGCTGTCGGTACTGCCCGCTGACCGGCTCGACCAGGTCGGCGAATACCAGGAACTCCCCTCCTGGCGGCGCCTGGTGGTGGACAGCGCCGCGGCCCTGCTGATGGAGACGCACGGCACCCTCGTCGTGCCGATGAGCCTGCTGCGCCAGGAGCACCGCGACGAGATCTTCGGCGCCCTGGCCGCCCGGGGCATCCCGGTGCGGCATGTGCTGCTGCACGCAGAGGAAACGATCCTGCGTGACCGGATCCGACACCGCGCCGACCGCGAGGAGAACAGCGAGGCCGCCGAGTCGGTGCGCGCCTGGTGCCTGGACCGGCTGGCCGCCTACCGGGACGCGCTGCCCTGGCTGACCGCGGACGCCCACCTGGTCGACACCGGGCTACTGAGCCCGCGCGAGGCCGCCGAGCGGGTCGCCGCTGCGGTGCTCGCCGGGGAGGGCACCTGCGGCATCGTGCAGACCCCCGAGCCGCGCGGCGAGACGCTGGCGGCCGGCGTGCTGCTCTTCGACGAGGCGGACCGGGTGCTGCTGGTGGACCCCACCTACAAGCCCGGCTGGGAGTTCCCCGGCGGCGTGGTGGAACGCGGCGAGCCGCCGAGCCGGGCCGCGGTGCGCGAGGTCGCCGAGGAACTGGGCGTCGACCTCGGCGCCCCCGAGGGACTGCGGCTGCTGGTCGTCGACTGGGAACCGCCGCGCGCCCCGCGCTACGGCGGCCTGCGCCTGCTGTTCGACGGCGGCACGCTCACCGCGGAGCGGGCCGGCCGCCTCCTGCTGCCCGCGGCGGAACTGCGCGGCTGGCGGTTCGTCACCGAGCGGGAGGCGGCCGGACTCCTGCCGCCGGAACGCTTCGCCCGCCTGCACTGGGCGCTGCGGGCCCGGGCCGGCGGCGGCACCGTCAACCTGGAGGCGGGCCGGCCGATCGGTCAGCCGGAGCCGGCCCGCCCGGAGCCGTCCTGACGCGTCAGGAGCGCTTCGCCGCCGCGTAGTTGAGCAGGAAGTGCGCCTCGGCGAGCGAGAGCCGGCGCAACTCCTGCGGCGAGACGCTCTCGTTGACCGCGTGGATCCTCGCCTCCGGCTCGCTCAGCCCGATCAGCAGGATCTCCGCTTCCGGGTAGAGGGCGCCGAGGGTGTTGCACAACGGGATCGAGCCGCCCTGCCCGGCGATCTCCAGCTCCGCGCCGTCGTAGGCCGCGCGCATCGCCTCCGCCATCGCCGCGTAGGCCGGGCTGGTGGTGTCCGCGCTGAACGGCTGGCCCTGGCCGCGCGGGGTCACCTCGACCCGCGCTCCCCACGGCGCCGCCGCCTCCAGGTGCGCGGCGAGCGCCTCGCCCGCCTTCCCGGCGTCGGTGCCCGGCGGCACCCGCAGGCTCACCAGCGCCCGCGCAGCGGCCTGCACCGACGGGGTCGCGCCGACCACCGGCGGGCAGTCGATGCCCAGCACGGTCACCGCCGGGCGGGCCCACACGCGCTCCGCGACGCTGCCGGTGCCGATCAGCTCGACCCCGTCGAGCACCCCGGCGTCCGCCCGGAACGCCTCCTGCGGGTACTCCAGCCCGTCCCAGCCGCCGCCCGCGTCCAGCCCGGCCACCGTGGTGGAGCCCGACGCGTCGCGCAGCGAGTCCAGCATCCGGATCAGCGCCGCCAGCGCGTCCGGTGCCGCACCGCCGAACTGCCCGGAGTGCAGGTTGCCCTCCAGGGTCCGCACCCCGACCTCGACGAGCGTCATCCCGCGCAGCGTCCCGGTCACGGTCGGCCGCCCGGCCCGGAAGTTGCCGCTGTCGCCGATCACGATCGCGTCGGCGGCCAGCAGCTCCGGGTGCTGCTCGGCGTACCGTTCGAGCCCGCCGGTGCCCTGCTCCTCCGAGCCCTCGGCGATCACCTTGACCGACACCGGGACGCCGCCGTGCTCGCGCAGCGCCCGCAGCGCGGTCAGGTGCATCAGCAGCCCGCCCTTGCAGTCGGCCGCACCGCGCCCGTACCAGCGACCGTCGCGGTCGGTCAGCTCGAACGGCGGCGAGAGCCAGGCGTCCTCGTCCAGCGGCGGCTGCACGTCGTAGTGCGCGTACAGCAGCACCGTCGGCGCGCCCTGCGGCCCGGGCAGGTATCCGTAGACCGACTGCGTCTCGTCCGGGGTGTCGAGCAGCGCCACGTCCTGGAAGCCCTCGGCGCTGAGCGCGGCGGCCACCCAGGTCGCCGCCTTCTCGCACTCCTCGCGCGGGAACTGGCGCGGATCGGCGACCGAGCGGTACGAGACCAGCTCGGCCAGTTCGGCCTTCGCCCGGGGCATCAACCGCTCGACCGTCTCGGCGAGGGTGCCCGGCGAGGTCTGTGACATTGCGCTCCTTGTGGGTGCGACGGGTGGTTCCAATCGGATTCTTCAGGTCATCTGCGTACGGCTGACCTCCGCCGCCGATGGTCCCACAGCCGATATCCGAGGGGCTCCGCCATAGGATGCGCTCAAGGCGGCACCACGATCAGGAGCGGAACAGACGTGAGCAGCGACGAAGCAGCCAAGGACGACGCGCCGCAGGAGAACGCCCAGGCGGCGGTCTGGGACGTCGTCGTGGTCGGCGCCGGCCCGGCCGGAGCGAGCGCGGCCTACGCGGCGGCAGTGGCGGGACGGCGCGTCCTGCTGCTGGAGAAGGCCGAGTTGCCGCGCTACAAGACCTGTGGCGGCGGCATCATCGGCCCGTCCCGGGACGCGCTGCCGCCCGGCTTCGAACTCCCGCTGCGCGACCGGGTGCACGCCGTCACCTTCAGCCTCAACGGGCGGCTGTCGCGCACCCGGCGCTCCAGCCGCATGCTCTTCGGCCTGGTCAACCGCCCGGAGTTCGACGCCGCCCTGGTCGACGCGGCCCGGTCGGCCGGCGCGCAGATCCGCACCGGCGCCGCGGTCACCCGCGTCGAGCAGCACGGCACGGCGGTGCCGGACCGCCGCACGGTCGCCGTGGTGCTCAGCGGCGGCGAGACGGTGCTGGCCCGCGCGGTCGTCGGCGCGGACGGCAGCGCCAGCCGGATAGGAGCCCACGTCGGCGTCAAGCTCGACCAGGTGGACCTCGGCCTGGAGGCGGAGATCCCGGTGCCGGCCTCGGTCGCGGAGGACTGGGCGGGCCGGGTGCTGATCGACTGGGGCCCGCTGCCCGGCAGTTACGGCTGGGTCTTCCCCAAGGGCGACACCCTCACGGTCGGCGTGATCTCGGCGCGCGGCCAGGGCGGTGCCACCAAGCGGTACTTCGAGGACTTCACCGCACGGCTCGGTCTGGCCGGCTTCGAGCCCAGCGTCTCCTCCGGCCACCTGACCCGCTGCCGCTCCGACGACTCGCCGCTCTCCCGCGGCCGGGTGCTGGTGTGCGGCGACGCCGCCGGGCTGCTGGAGCCCTGGACGCGGGAGGGCATCTCCTACGCGCTGCGCTCCGGCCGGATGGCGGGGGAGTGGGCGGTGCGGATCGCCGAGGCGCCGGACGCGGTGGACGCGCGGCGCCAGGCGCTCAACTACGCCTTCGCCGTGAAGGCCGGGCTCGGCGTCGAGATGGCCGTCGGCCGCAAGATGCTCACCCTGTTCGAACGCCGTCCCGCCCTGCTGCACGCGGTGTTGACGTCGTTCCGTCCGGCGTGGAACGCCTTCGTGCGGATCACCCGCGGCTCCACCACGCTGGGCGAGCTGGTGCGCGACCACCCGCTGGCCGGGCGCGCGCTGTCCAGCGTGGGCAACTCCTAGGAGGGGTCGGCGGGCCGCGCGGCGGTGATGCGGAAGACCGGGTGGTCCGGGGCGATGGCCCGCAGCTCCTGGTCGGAGGAGCCGGGGCCGACGCCCTGGAAGAACACCCCGACCTCGGCCTTCCAGCGCTTGAGGTAGCCGCGCAGCACCGCGGGCTTCTCGTCGTCGGTGAGCTCCTGCGCGGTGAACGCCTCCGTCCTGCGGCCGACCCGCAGTTCGCCGCCGCCGGCCGCCCGCATGTTGTGCGTCCACTGCACGTGGCCGCGCGGCGCGACCAGGTAGCGCTGCCCGTCGAGGGTGAGCACGTTGACCGGGGTCCGGCGCCACTCGCCGCTCTTGCGGCCGCGCACCGCGAGCACGCGTGAACCCCACACGCTCATGCCGTGGCTGGTCAGCCAGGCCACGCCGGGGTTGAGGACCTTCACCGTGAACCGGCCGGGCTTCATGACGTGCTGCTCGGTCATGGCTGCCTCTTCTCTGTTCGGAGAGCGGTGCTCTCTCATTATGGACGAGTCTGGCAGTGCCGCACGCCGTTTGCAAGAGCATCGCTCTCGCTTTCGATCGGCGATCTCCAAACGGCCGGCTGCGTACTTCCGGGGGAGTAGGGCGGGCCACCCCCTGCGAGGGACGCTGGGCGGACGCGGCGCGGTCTAGCGTTGCGGCATGGACCAGGGCGAGGCGTACCGGGACGGCCGGCCGGCGGGCGAGCCGCCCGTGCCGCCCGGTCCGTGGCGGGGCGGCCCGCCGTGGCCGCACGGCCCGCGCCGGCTGCCGGTCGTCTCGACGGTGGTGGTGGCCGTCGTCCAGGTGGTCGGATCGACGCTCGGCGGGCACCACCAGGTCGGACGGGTGCCGCTCGATGCCGCCGGTTATCTGCTGTTGCTCGCCGGGCCCGCCCTGCTGTTGCTGCGCGGCCGCTACCCGGCCGCCGTCGCCTACGGGACGGCCGCGGTCACCCTCGGCTACGTCGCGGCGGGGTATCCGTACGGGCCGTTCTTCCTGTCCTTCGTCGTGGCCTTCGCCGCGGCGGTGAACCGCGGCCGGCGCGTCCACGCCTGGGCGGCCGCGCTGCTGTTCTACGGCGGGCACCTGCTGATCGCGCACTGGCTCTACCGCTGGCTGCCGCCCGCCGGCGACACCGCGACGAGCTGGCTGCCCGAATGGGGCTTCGCCGCCTGGCTGCTGGTGTTCGCCGCCGCGGTCGAACTGGTCCGGGTGCGCCGGGAGGGCATCGAACGGGCCCGCCGGGAGCGCGCCGAGGCCGAACGGCACCGGGCCGACGAGGAGCGGCTGCGCATCGCGCGCGAGCTGCACGACGTCGTCGCGCACACCCTCTCGGTGATCAACGTCCAGGCGGGCGTGGGCCTCGCGCTCCTCGACGACCGGCCCGAGCAGGCCCGCACCGCGCTGGACACCATCAAGTCGACCAGCAAGGAGGCGCTCGGCGAGGTGCGCCAGGTGCTCGACGCCCTGCGCTCGCCGGGATCCGCCCCGCGCGCCCCGGCCCCCGGACTCGACCGGGTCGGCGAACTCGCCGAGCACGCCGCCACCGCCGGGCTGCGGGTCACCGTCGAGACCGACGGCACCGCCCGCCCGCTGCCGCCCAACGCGGACCTCGCCGCGTTCCGCATCGTCCAGGAGGCGCTGACGAACGTCATCCGGCACTCGGGGGCCCGCGCGGCCCGGGTGCGGCTCGAATACCGGCCGCGCGCGCTGTCGGTGCGCGTCGACGACGACGGCCCGGCCACCGGCGGCGAGCGGCACGGCGGCGGGAACGGGCTGGTCGGCATGCGGGAGCGGGCGGCGGCGCTGGGCGGCGAGGTGACCGCCGGACCGCGCGGCGACGGGGGCTTCCGGGTGGTCGCCACCCTGCCGTTGCGCGGTGCCGGGGACGACCGGGAGGAGGAGCGGTGACCACGGTGGTGCTGGCCGACGACCAGGTGCTGGTGCGGGCCGGGTTCCGGGCGCTGCTGGACGCCCAGTCCGACATCGAGGTGGTCGGCGACGCGGCCGACGGCGAGGAGGCGGTGCGCCAGGTGGCCCGGCTGGTGCCGGACGTGGTGCTGATGGACATCCGGATGCCGGTGCTCGACGGCCTGGCCGCGACCCGGCGCATCACCGCCGATCCGGCCCTCGGCGCGGTCCGGGTCGTCATCCTCACCACGTTCGAGGTCGACGAGTACGTCTTCGAGGCGATCCGGTCCGGCGCCTCCGGCTTCCTGGTCAAGGACACCGAACCGGCCGAACTGCTGCGCGCGGTACGGGCGGTGGTGGCCGGCGACGCGCTGCTTTCGCCCGGGGTGACCCGGCGGCTGATCGCCGAGTTCGCCGCCCGCTCCCGGCAGCCGGACGCCGTCGTCGGCCTGGACCGGCTGACCGAACGCGAACGGGAGGTGATGGCGCTGGTCGGGATGGGCCTGTCCAACGAGGAGATCGCCCGGCGCCTGGTGGTCTCCCCGCTCACCGCCAAGACCCACGTCAGCCGTGCGATGGTCAAGCTCGGCGCCCGCGACCGGGCCCAACTCGTCGTCAGGGCCTACGAGTCGGGGCTGGTGCGCCCGGGCTGGCTGGGCTGACGGACCACGGGCGGGTCAGGCGGTGCCGCGCACCGCGAAGCCGATGGCGCCCGCGACCGCGGCCAGCGCGGCGACCGTGGTCAGCGCGAGCGGCAGCCCGGCGGCCTCGGCGAGGAAGCCGATGGACGGCGGTCCGATGAGCATTCCGCCGTAGCCCAGCGTCGAGGCGACCGCGACGCCGCCCGGTCCGGCGAGCGCGCCGGCCCGGGCGATCGCCACCGGGAAGATGTTGGCCAGCCCCAGCCCGGTCACCGCGAACCCCAGCAGCACCAGCCAGGTCCACGGCGCCAGCGCCCCGGTCAGCATGCCGGCGGCGGCCCCCAGCGCACCGGTCACCACCACCCGGGTACGGCCGAATCGTTCCAGCAGCGCGGTCCCGGACAGCCGGCCGAGCGCCATCGAGAGCGCGAAGATCGCGTACGCGGCGGCGGCGAGCCCCGGACCGCTGCCGAGGTCCACGGTGAGGTGCAGCGCGCTCCAGTCGGCCAGCGCGCCCTCCCCGTAGGCGTCGCAGAGCGCGATCAGCCCGAGGACGACCACCAGCCACCGCACCGCGCCGCCCGGCACCGCGGCGCCCGGCGGGGTCTGCCGTTCGTCGGCGCGGTCGGCCGGCGGCAGGGTGTGGCGCAGCAGGACCGGTCCGGCCGCCGCGGTGACCGCCACGGCGACCAGCGCGAGCAGCAGCAGGTGCCGGGTCGGCGACAGGTGCGGCGCCAGCAGCCCGCCGAGCCCCGCGCCGGCCAGCCCGCCCAGGCTGAACGCGGCGTGGAAGCCCGGCATGACCGGCCGCCGCAGCGCCGCGACCAGATCCACCGCGGCGGCGTTCATCGCCACGTTGAGCCCGCCGTAGCCGATGCCGAAGACCACCAGGGCCAGCCCGAGCCGTACGGCCGAATGGGTGAGCGGCGGCAGCGTGACGCCGAGCGCGAGCACCAGGGCGCAGCCGATGGTCACCGGATGGTTGCCGAACCGGCGGCACAGCCGGCCGGTCACCACCATGGTGGCCACCGCCCCGGCCGAGACCCCGAGCAGTGCGAGGCCCAACGCGCCCGGTGAGGCGCCCACTTGGGCCTTGACGGCCGGGATGCGCACCACCCAGCCGGCGAAGACGAAGCCGTCGACCGTGAAGAAGGCGGTGATGGCGATCCGCAGTGCGGTCAGCGAGGTACCGGAAGGATCTTGACGGTGGTTGGATCGGCTGAGTGTCGTCCGTATTTTGTTCAGACTCGGCACAAAGTGAGAATAGGACCGTGACGCAGACTCGGACAAGGCTTGAAAGAGGACGGGGAGCGCTCGGTCCCGCGTTGACCCTGGTGCACACCGGGCGCGCGCCGACGCGTGCCGTCCTCACCGCGGAACTCGGGGTCACCCGGGCCACCGCGGGCGCGGTGGCGGCGGAGCTGGAACTGCTCGGGCTGATCCGGGTCGACACCCGGCCCACGGTGGCCGCCGGCGCCCAGGGGCGGCCCTCGCACCGGCTCGCCGTCGATCCGGCCGGCCCGGTGGTGCTCGCCGCCCAGGTGCACGCCGACGGCTACCGGGCGGCGCTGGTCGGCCTCGGCGGCCGCATGGTGGCCACCACCCCGGCCTGCGTGACGGTCTCCGCCGACCCCGCGCACGTGATCGGCATGGTCGTCGAGGCCGCCGCCGAACTGCTGCGCACCACCGGCCGCACCTGCCTGGGCGCCGGGCTCGCCGTGCCGTCCGCGGTGGCCGAGCCGGAGGGCACCGCGCTCAACCCGCTGCACCTCGCCTGGCCGGCCGGCGCCCCGGTGCGCGAGGTGTTCGCCGAGCAGATCCGGGCGCACGGCATCGTGGCGCCCGGCGGCGCCCCGGTCGCCTCCTTCGTCGGCAACGACATCAACGTCGCCGCGCTGGCCGAGCACCGGCACGGCGCGGGCCGCGGTGCGGCACACCTGCTCGTGGTGGCCACCGGACACCGCGGGGTGGGCGGCGCGCTCGTCGTCGACGGCCGCCTGTACACCGGCAGTTCGGGCCTCGCGCTGGAGGTCGGCCACCTGCCCGTCGACCCCGACGGCCGGCCGTGCCACTGCGGCGGGCGGGGCTGCCTGGACGTCGAGGCCGATCCGCTCGCGTTCCTGGAGGAGGCCGGGCGGACCCCGGAGCCCGGCGTGGCGCTGCTGTCCCGGTCCGCGGACCTGCTGCGCGAGGAGTACGGCGATCCGGCGGTGCGCCGGGCGACCGGCACGATGATCGACCGGCTGGGCCGCGGGCTCGCCGGCCTGGTCAACGTGCTCAACCCGGACCGGATCGCCCTCGGCGGGCTGCACCGCCTGCTGTTCGAGGCCGACCCGGAGCGGCTGCGCGCCGTGGTGGCCGACCGCAGCCTGTGGGGGCGCAGCGGCTCGGTGCCGATCCTCAGCTGCACCCTGGACCACTCCAGCCTGGTCGGCGCCGCGGAGCTGGCCTGGCAGCCCGCGCTCGACGATCCGCTGGCGGCGCTCGGCCAGTGACCGGACGACCGCCGGCGCAGCCGCTCCGGCCCGGCGTACTGCGCCGGAGGTAGCCCGGGACGCGCCGGCCGTACGACGACGCGGGCGCCCGCAGGGGCGAGGCTCGAAGTGTCCGGAAAGCACAGGCACATCGAGGAGTTGGCGGACATGAACACGCTTGCGTCATCCTGGCACGGCGGGCCCGGCCCGTGGATCCTGTTCGTCCCGCTGCTGTGGGCGGCGGTGATCTTCGGCGTGGTGTCCCTGTTGCGCCGCACCGTCTGGCGCGGCCGGCCCGGTCCGTGGGACCGGCGCGCGATGGCGGACCGGCGGGGTCCGGCCACGGGCCGCCCCGAGGAGCCGTCGCCGCTCACCCTGCTCGGCCGCCGGTTCGCGGCCGGTGAGATCGACGAGGACGAGTACTGGCGCCGGATGTCGGTGCTCGACCAGGAGTTCGGCCGGCGCCGCGAGGAGTGAACGGCGGCCGGGCGCCCGGCGGGTGCGTCGATCGATCGGCGGGCCCGCCGGACCTGCGGTCGCGGTGTGCCGCCGTCAGGCGAGCCGCACGGCGGCGAGCGGCTGGTTCCTCGCGCTGCGCCCGAGCACGGCGGCGGCCTTGGCGGTCACCGCCTCCAGGATCGCGGCCGGTTCGGCGGCCGGGGCCGGTCCGCGCAGCGCGAACCACACGGTCTTGCCGGCGCCGTGGTCGGCGGGCCGGGTGCCCCAGTCGTCGGTGAGGGCCTCGATCATCGCCAGGCCCCGGCCCCCGGTGTCGAGCGCGTCGGCCTGGCCGGTCCTCGGCGGGCGCGGATCGTGGTCGGAGACCGACACCGTCAGCAGCCCGGCGTCGAGGGCCAGCTCGACCACGCAGCGCTTGTCGGGCTCGGCGTGCCGGTAGACGTTGGCCACCAGCTCGGTGACGCCGAGCAGGGCCGGATCGAGGAGCTGGTCGAGATGCCAGTACCGGAGCTGAGCAGAAACGATTCTTCGCACCTGTCCGGCGCGAATCGGCAGCGCTTCCAGCTCCAGTGCGCAGCGCTGCGCCTGATGGGTGCTGATCACGGCTACGACTCCCTCCGCGGTGGAGGCCGGCCTTCTCCCGGACCGTGCCCGACCCGCTCGTTTGGGAAAGCCTTCGCGGTACCACGGAGAGCGAGTCGGCGCCTACTCCGTGTTGCTGACCAGATTCACCCCCCTCACCGGTTTCCGCAACTTCCGCAACCCCGCCCGCACCGGCCCCCGCGGCACCGGGCACACCATGGGCCACGACGCCACCGGACACCGGGCCGGGCCCGAGCGCACTGCCTATGATCGATTCCGTCCCGTCGGGTCCGCCGGGACGGACCGGAGTACGAAGCGGAGGCCGAAGCGCATGGACACCGTCGAACGACCCGGCGGAGGCCAACGGCCGGGCACCGCACAGGTTCTGCCCACGGTGGACGTCGACCGCACCGACCCGCAGTACCGGATCTGGCTCAAGGACGCCGTCCGCAAGGTGCAGGCCGACGCCAACCGCAGCGCCGACACCCACCTGCTGCGCTTCCCGCTGCCCGAACACTGGGGCATCGACCTGTACTTGAAGGACGAGTCCACCCACCCCACCGGCTCGCTCAAGCACCGGCTGGCCCGCTCGCTCTTCCTCTACGGGCTCTGCAACGGCTGGATCCGCCCCGGCAAGCCGGTCATCGAGGCGTCCAGCGGCTCCACCGCGGTCTCCGAGGCGTACTTCGCGCAGCTCATCGGCGTCCCGTTCATCGCGGTCATGCCCCGCACCACCAGCAGCGAGAAGCAGCGCCTGATCGAGTTCCACGGCGGCCGCTGCCACCTGGTGGCCGAGTCCCGGATGATCTACGACGTCTCCGCGCAGCTCGCCCAGGAGACCGGCGGCCACTACATGGACCAGTTCACCTACGCCGAACGGGCGACCGACTGGCGCGGCAACAACAACATCGCCGAGTCGGTCTACCAGCAACTGCGCAAGGAGCGCCACCCCGAGCCCGCGTGGATCGTCGCCACCGCCGGCACCGGCGGCACCTCGGCCACCATCGCCCGCTACGTGCACTACATGCAGTACGACACCCGGATCTGCGTCGCCGACCCGGAGAACTCCTGCTTCTTCGACGGCTGGATCTCCGGCGACACCGAGACCGCCTGCGAGAGCGGCTCCCGCATCGAGGGCATCGGGCGGCCCCGGATGGAGCCCAGCTTCGTGCCCGGCGCGGTGGACCGGATGATGAAGGTGCCGGACGCCGCCTCGGTCGCCGCGGTGCGCGCGCTGGAGAGCGTCATCGGGCGCAAGGCGGGCGGTTCCACCGGCACCGGGCTGTGGGGCGCGCTGCGCATCGTCGCCGAGATGCTCGCCCAGGACCGCACCGGCTCGGTGGTCACCCTGCTGTGCGACCCCGGCGACCGCTACCTCGACAAGTACTACTCGGACGAGTGGCTGGCCGCCGAGGGCCTGGACATCACGCCGTACAGCAGCACCATCGAGGCGTTCCTGACCACCGGGGCGTGGCCCGGCTGACGCCCCGCGCGGCGCGTCCGGTCAGGGCTGCCGGCCCTCGCCGGGCGCACCGGCCACCACCAGGTCGGCCAGGTGCTCGGAGATCTCCGCCCGCAGCACCTCCGGTATCCCGGAATCGGTCACCAGGGTGGAGACCTCCTCCAGCGCCGCGAACGAACTCAGGCCCACCGTGCCCCACTTGGTGTGGTCCGCGATCACCACGACCCGGCGCGCGGACCGCACGAACTGCCGGTTGGTCTCGGCCTCCGCCAGGTTGGGCGTGGACAGCCCCGCCTCCACCGACAGGCCGTGCACGCCCAGGAAGAGCAGGTCGAAGTGGAGCGACCGGATCGCCCGGTCCGCCACCGGCCCGACCAGCGAGTCCGACGGGGTGCGCACGCCGCCGGTGAGCACCACCGTCGCCGCGCCCGCCCGGCCCGCCGTCTGCGCGCCGGCCCCGGACCGCCGCTGGCCGGCGTGGAAGACGTCCGCCACCCGCACCGAGTTGGTGACCACCGTCAGATCCGGCACCTCCAGCAGGTGGTGTGCCAGCGCGAAGGTGGTGGTGCCGCCGGACAGGGCGATCGCGCTGCCCGGCTGGACGAGCGAGGCCGCGGCCCGGGCGATGGCCTCCTTGGCCGACTGCTCCAGGCCGGACTTCGCCTCGAACCCCGGCTCGTGGGTGCTCGCCTCGGCCACCGGGACCGCGCCGCCGTGCACCTTCTCGACCACGCCCTGGTGGGCGAGCGCGTCCAGGTCGCGGCGCACGGTCATGTCGGAGACGTTGAGCTTGCGGGTCAGCTCGTTGACCCGGACGCCGCCGCGCCGCCTGACCTCATCGAGGATCAAGGCGCGCCGCTGCTCGGCCAGGAGGTTCTGGTTGTCGACCACCCGTGCCCCCGTCCCTTCCGTTGACGTGTGCCACTGCCGGATCCGCTCCGCCTGTGCCGCGGCATCCACCGCCCGCGCGGTTCCCGCGCCGGCCGGACCGCCGGTGCCGGGCCCGCCGCGACAGCACGGACATCCTGCCACGTGACGACGACATCGTGTCCCGTCCCGCGACCGTCCGGCGCCCCACGTCCACCGCCGTATCGCAGGGTCACGATTTCGGGTGACCTTTGGCCACGGAGGTGTGCACGGCCCCGGTCCGGACAGACCATGGAACGAGGGATCCGGACGGAAGAACGAGCGCAAAGGCAGTGCGGACACGGCAGTTGACCGATCTGCGGGACACCGGCCACGGGGGAGGCACACGAGGTGGAGAACGCGAACCAGGAGACCGCGGCGATTCCGGCCGCGTCCGTGCCGCAGGCCCAGGCACCGCTGCCCGCCCCGCGCCCGGGGACCGCGCCGCCCGCGTTGGAGCTGCTGGTGCACGGCGTCGGCGGCGTCACCCCGCAGGAGATGCTCGACGACCCCAGCGTGGTCCGCGTCCTGGGCGACGTCACGGCCGGGATATACCGCCGGCCGGCCGACGTCGACGCCGAGGAGCACCCGCAGGACCACAGCGGCGCCCCCGTCCAGGAGGCGTACAGCTGGTCCGGCCTGACCTCGGGCAACAGCTCCCGCGCGCTGTGGCTGCTGCTCCTGCCCTTCATGTTCGTCAACCTCGCCCACTGGATGCGCCCGGTCACCCCGGCCCGGCCCGGCGACGAGGGCGGCGGCCGGCGCGAGTCGATGGCCTACGACGTCCTGGTGCGGCTGCTCGCGCTCAGCCTCACCGTGCTGTTCGTCGCCGGCGCCTGCGAGGTCGCGATGGACCTGCTGGCCTGGCAGTGCGCGGGCTCGGCGGACTGCGTGCGCGGCGCCTCCTGGCTCGGCTTCCTGTCCTCGGCCCGGCACGGCTGGTGGAGCCCGCCCGGCCGCAGGATCACCGTCGGCGCCCTGCTGCCCGCCGCGCTGGTCGGCCTGATGTGGCTGCTGTCGCGCCGCACCTGGAGCGCCTACGAGTCCCAGCTGCCCGGCTCCTCCAACGCGCCCGGCCGGACCCCGGGCGCACCGCCGCTGGCGGGACGCGGCTTCTGGTACGGCCGCCGCTTCGTGGCCCGGCTGCGCGCCACCCACACCGCGATCGCCGTGCTCACCGTCGCCGCCGAGCTGGTGCTGCCCGCCCTGCGCGCGGACCGGCACGGCGCCGGCGTGCTGCTCGCCTGCGGCTGGCTGCTGGTCGCGCTGATCGCCGGCGCGGCGCTCACCGCCGTGCTGATCACCTGCCGGCACAGCCGCAACGAGATGGGCCTCGACAGCGCCACCGAGCGGCTGACGGTCCGGGTCCTGCCGCTGTTCTGCCTCGGCCTGCTGCTGCTCTGCGGCCTCTACGCGAGCTGGCAGCGGGCCGGCTGGGCCGCCGGCGGCCGGATGCCGGGCGGCGCCGGCACCTTCGGCATGGTCACCCTGCTGCAGGCCGTCCTGGTCGTCGCGCTGGCGCTGACCGTCTGGCGCATGCGGCGCGGCTCGCCGGCCGGGCCGGCCGCGACCCGGGTGGTGGCCGGCGGGTTCGGCGGACCGCTGGTCGCGATGCTGGCGTGCGCGGTGGCGGGGGTGTTCACCGGCGGCACGGCGCAGCGGATCGCCGACTGGTTCGACCGCGGCGGCACCCCCGACACCCGGGGCAGCGCGCTGGCCGGCCCGCCCGTCCTGCTGACCTGGCAGGCGGCCACGGTCCCGGTGCTGCTGCTGGTGCTCGCCGCGGTCGGGGTGCTGGCCGCCCTACGGCTGCGCCGCACCCAGCGGATCGCGGAGGCGCAGGTCCGCGCCGGCCACCCCGGCGAGCCGGAGGACCCGGCCCGCACCCGGCAGATCGGCGGCGCCATCGCCCGGGCCGAGCTGACCGACTCCTCGTCGGTGCTGGTGATGGCGCTGTCCGGCGGCGCGTTCGTGCTGAGCGCGGTCGCGCTGGCCGGGGCATGGGGGACCGGGCGCTCCCCGCAGGCCGCCGCGGCCGGGATGGCCCGGCCGGTGGTGGACGTGGCCGACACCGCGCAGGCGCTCGGCTCGTGGCTGCTGGGCGCGGCCGCGGTGGCCCTGCTCGCGCTCGGCCGGCTCGCGTACCGCAACGTCTCGGCCCGCCGGACGGTCGGCATCCTGTGGGACGTCGGCACCTACTGGCCGCGCGCCGCCCACCCGTTCGCCCCGCCCTGCTACGCGGAGCGCGCGGTCCCCGACCTGACCTGGCGGATCGCCACCTGGACCGAGCGCACCGGCGGACGCCTGGTGCTGTCCGCGCACTCCCAGGGCACGGTGCTGGCGGCCTCCGCGGTCTGGCAGCTCTCGCCGGCCACCCGGCGCCGGATCGCCCTGCTCACCTACGGCTCCCCGCTGGAGCGGCTGTACGGGCGGTGGTTCCCGGCGTACTTCGGGCCATCGCAACTCGACGCGCTGCACGGCGAGTTGAACGACTGGCGCAACCTGTGGCGGCGCACCGACCCGATCGGCGGCCGGATCCGGCTGACCGACCCGGCAGGCCCGGCGGTGGACGTGGGACCGCTGCCCGACCCGGCCGCCTACGGCCGCACCGCGCGCAATCCGCTGCCCGCGCCGATCCTGGCCCACTCCGACTACCAGGCGGATCCCGCCTTCGCCGCCGAGCGGGCGGAGCTGCTCGCCCGTATCCCCGACACCGGCCGGCCCGCGGAGCGCGAGCCCGCCGTCCCCGGGCAGGCCCCGGCGGCCGAGCGGGGGCCCGCGATACCCGAGCGGGATCAGGGCAGTTCGGGCAGGTCCTCGGGGTAGAGCAGCTGCAGGTCCTCGTGGCTCGGCGCGGTCAGCTGGGCCACCCGGCCGGCGTGCCGCTCGACCATCGCCTCGAAGGTCAGCCGCGCGGTGCGCCCGTTGCCGAAGGACGGCCCCTTGGGCAGCGCGGTGAAGTACTTCATCAGCGCTTCGTCGGTGCCCTCGCCGAGCTGGTACTGCTGCTCGTCGGCCTGGCCGCCCACGATCCGCAGCAACTCCTCGGGGGCGTAGTCGCCGAAGGTGATGGTGCGCGAGAAACGGGACGCCACACCGGGGTTGGAGGCCATGAAGCGCTCCATCTCGGCGGTGTAGCCGGCCACGATCACCACCACGGCGTCGCGGTGGTCCTCCATCAGCTTGACCAGGGTGTCGATCGCCTCGCGGCCGAAGTCCCGGCCGGAGTCCTCCGGCGAGAGCGCGTACGCCTCGTCGATGAACAGCACGCCGCCGCGCGCCCGGTCGAACGCCTCCTGGGTCCTGATGGCCGTCGATCCGATGTGCTCGCCGACCAGGTCGACCCGGGAGACCTCCACCAGGTGGCCGGTGCCCAGCACGCCGAGCGACGCCAGGATCTCGCCGTACAGCCGGGCGACCGTGGTCTTGCCGGTGCCGGGGGAGCCGGTGAAGACCAGGTGGCGGCGGAGCGAGGGGGCCTTGAGGCCGGCTTCCTGGCGGCGCCGGCCCACCGCGATCAGGTCGATCAGCGCCCGCACCTCGCGCTTGACGCTGTCCAGGCCCACCAGGGCGTCCAGTTCGCCGAGCACGTCGTCGGAGGCCCGGGCCGGGGTGGCCGCGGCGGCCTCGCCCGCGCCCGGTTCGGTGGAACGGGCCTGGGGCACGCCGCCGAGCAGTCCGAAGGACTCCACGGCCTTGGCATGTCCGGCGGCGGCCGCGGTGGCCGGGTGCGGCGGCAGGCCCTCGATGCCGGCGCCTATCGCCCCGCCGATGCCGCCGGCCGAGACCCCGTCCGTGCGGTGCTCGGCGCTGTCGTCGCTCGTGCACTCCTCGACGGTCGGGCCCGGCTCGGCGAACTCGTAGCCGCCGCGGTTGCAGCGCTCGGTGCGGCAGCGGGTCAGCGTGGAGCGGCAGCCGTCGATGACGTGGAAGCCGTAGCTGCGGCTGCCGGTGACCTTGCAGCCGGTGAAGGTGCCGCGGGCGCCGGCCGAGACGTAGAAGCCGGACTCGGTCGGGTTCTCCACGACGCAGCGGTCTATCGTCGGGTCGGCGCCCTTGGTGACGATGACGCCGGTGGCGGCCGAGTCGATGGTGCAGTTGGCCAGGGTGCCGCCGCTGCCGTGGTCGCGGAACCAGGCGCCGGTCGCCGCCTCCTTGATGCGGCAGTCGTCCAGCTGCACGGTGGCGCCGTCGCTGACCGAGACCGCCGTGTTGCGCACCTGGGATATGTCGCTGTCGACGACGTCGGCCCGCGATCCGCGGTCGAGCACGAAGAGGGCGTCCGGTACCTCGCGCACCCGGCAGGAGTCGAGCACCGCGGCGGCGCCGTCGCTGATCCAGACCGCCGGGTAGTCGCCGGTGCTCTCGTGTATCTCGCACTGGTTGGCGTCGGCCCGGGTGCCCGGGTCCCACACCGACAGGCCGTTGCGGCCGAAGCGGCGCACGGTGGAGCGGGTCAGGGTGAGCACCGAGCGGGAACGCAGGTCGATCGCGTTCTCCGGCACGTCGTGGATGTCGCAGTCGGAGAGCGCGAGCACCGCGTCGGTGTCCAGGGTCACGCCGTCGCCGGTGGTGCGGTGCACCTGGCAGTCGGTCAGGTGGCCGGTGGCCCGCGAGGCGACCTGCACGCCGGTGCCCTTGACCTCGTATATCTCGCAGCCGATCGCCTCGGCCGCGGTGCCCTCGCCGGTCAGCGAGAGCCCGGCGCCGGTGGAGTGGTGGATCCGGCAGCGCTCCAGCCGGGGCGAGGCGCCGCCGCGTACCGCGAAGCCGGTCTGGCCGGCCGCCACGACCTCGCAGTCCTCGAACAGGCCGCCGGCCGTGTCCAGCACGCTGATCCCGACGCCCGCCGGGTTCTCCACCGTGCAGCGGCGCAGCGTCGGGCGGGCCGAGCCGCGCACCTCGATGCCGACCGCCGAACGGGTCGCCACCCGCAGGCCGGCCAGCTCAGGCGTGCCGCTCTCGACCAGCAGCGCGGCGGCGGAGGTGTCCTGGCCCTCGATGTGCAGATCCTGGACGACCGCGTCGGCCCGCACCGTCAGGGCCACGCCGGCCGGCGGGGCGATGCGCACCGAACCGGGCCCCTCGGCGCCGCGCAGCGTCACCGCGCGCTGGACGACGAGATTCTCCCGGTAGGTGCCCGGGGTGATCGCCACGACGTCGCCGTCGCCCGCCGCCTCCAGGGCCTCGGCGAGCGTCTCGTACTCGCCGGTGCGCCGCCGCCACCGTGAGGTGCCGGCGTGCGTCACCTGAACCGCGCCCTGTGCCATGGTGCTGATCTGCCCCCACCTCGTACGTTGCGGACTGAGGCACCACCGTAGCGTGCGGCGGGGGCACCGCCGCACGGCGAACTCCAGGAACCGGTACAGATGGGGGAGTTGGGACGGATTGGCGGCATCAGGTTTTCGGTTCCCCGACATCACCGCCGGAATTGTGCGAGGGCTCAGCCCTCGGCGCCGGCCCAGTCCTCGCTGACCCGGGCCCACTCGCTCTCCCAGTCGGCCAGCCGGCGCCGCAGGATGCGCCAGCCCAGGAAGTGCCGGCCGCCCATCACCAGGGCGGCGACCGCCACCGCGCAGGCGAAGCCGGCGGCGACCGCGTTGCTGGTGGCCGTCGCCGTGTCGAGCGGGGCGGCCACCGGGCGGTCGCGCCGGTCTATCCACAACGGGAGCCTGGCACCGGGCAGCCGGCGGCCCGCCACGGCCACCACGGCGGTGTGCGCCGAGCCGTCCGCCGTGCGCCACACGACCAGGGCGGCGTGGTCGGCCGCCTGGCCGTCGTCCGCCGGGTCCACCAGGTCGGCGGCGCCCCGGCCGACCCGCTCCACGACGGCGGTCACCTGGTGGCGCTGGGCGTGCTGGACGGCGACGACCTGGCGCAGGGCGGCGTTGACCGTCTGGCCGGTGGCGATTCCGGCCAGCGGTCCGGCGACGGCGGCGACCAGCACGGCCAGCAGCCCCGTCCACGCCTCCAGCAGGTCGCTGGGCCGGCGCAGCGGATTGGGCCGCCAGCGCCACAGGCCCGGTATGGATCGCGTGATCCTCCTGGATCGCATCGCTCCACACCCCCTTCGTCCGTCCGCTTGCCTCGTATGGCCCGACGCGTTTTCCGGTGGATAGGTTGCCCGCCGGACCGGGTCAGCCGGAATTGTTCGGACGGAACCGCTGGTCCACCACGTGCAACGAGTCGCCGAGACGCAGCGTTCCGCACGACTCGGGAACGAGATTCTGCCCGAACAGCAGTCCGTCGCCGAATCGTCGGCGGGCGGCCGAGCGTCCGCAGCGGTTCCCTGCCGCGCTCGCCGGTGGCCTGGTCGGTGGTGGTGATCACGCAGCGCGCGCTCGGCTTGGAGACCCGGAAGACCACCTCGCCGATGCGGATCCTGCGCCAGTCGTCCTCGGCCCACGCCGCCGTTCCGCAGACCACCACGTTCGGCCGGAACCGGTCCATCGGCAGCGGCCCCTCGTCCGGGTGATCGCCTTGCGCCACCGCGGCGTTGAGGGCGTCGAGCGACGCCGTCGTGGTGAGCAGCAGCGGATGGCCGTCGGCGAAGCTCACCGTCTCGCCCGGCCGGGCGCCGGGCGACGCGGTCAGCGGACGGCGCCGCGCCGGATCGTCCATGTGCGCCAGCCGCAGATCGGCGCCGAGGAACCGGCTGAACCACTCGCCCGCCCGCGGTGCGGCCATGACCGCTTCGATCGTGTCACCGAAGAGCCGCACCGTGGTGGTGGCCGCCGGTTTCGGGACGGCGACCGTCAACGGGTCCATGCCCGGCGCGCTGAGCCCGATTCCCCCGTCGCCCAGCGGCCGTGCTTGGACGAGCGTCATTCGCGGGTACTCCCGCTGCGTGATGGCGCGGCTGTCGCCGTCCACCACGAGATACCTGCGGTCGCCGGCGATCCCCCATGGCTCCACTGCCGCCTCGCCGAGCGCCGGTCCCTGGACCGACTTGACCGGATAGATGTGCAGGGCACTCAGCCTGGGCGACGTCATGCGCCCATGCTGCCAGTGGCCCGCCATCGTGCCGCGGTGTCCGCCGCGGCAACTTCGTGCCGTTCGCGCCCGATCAGTAGCCCTGACCGTTGTAGTTGTTGTAGGGACGGCGGTACGGGTCGTCGGGGTAGCCGCCGGGAGCGGGCTGCCGCGGCGGGACCGGGCGCGGCGGCACCGGGCGCACCGCGTCGTATCCGGTGGTGTTGCCGCCCTGGTAGGGCATCTGAGCCTGCGTCGGGTAGCCGCCCTGGTATCCGCGCGGGGCGTTCGCCTGCTGCGGGATGTACGGGGCCGGCGCCGGCTGCGGCTGGTATCCGCCGTTGGGATAGCCGTAGCCGTTCGCCGGAGGAACGTGGTGCGAGGGCCCGGAGGGCAGCGCCGGGAGCGCGGGGAGGGCGGGAAGGTTGCTCACGCTCTCGTACTGCATGGGTACGCGGATCGGAGCGATCTGCGGGGTGCCCCGTTCGGCGACGAGACTGTCGTAGATAGGGGTGTCCGGGAAGGCCGAGGAGGCGTAGTAGCCGCCGCCGTACGTGCCGCGGGGGGTGGTCATGCTCCATAAGTTAAGCCCACGATGCGCCGTTAGGGGAGTCCGATAAGCGGGTTGTTTGTTCGCTACTGGACCAACACCGAGCGTCAAAACGATGGAATCTGCGAAAATCGGTCGCGGTGAGGCGTTTAGAACGAGTAAAACATTCCGCCCGATCTTGAGAAGTCCCGTGCGAGAAGGGGTACCTGGGTCGGGTGGGGCACCCGCGGCACCACGACACACCAGCGCGACTCCAGGGGGACTCGATGCGGATGAGCAAGGGGGCCAACGTGCCCGTCACGGCCCGGTCGGTCCGGGTCGAACTCGGCCGGGGGAGCGGTCCCGGGGTGCCGGACACGGACGCCTCGGCGCTGCTGCTGGCCGACGGACGGGTGCGCACCGACGCCGACTTCGTCTTCTACAACCAGCCGGCCCACCCCTCCGGAGCCGTCACCCACGAGGGCGGGCGCACCGAGGGCGGCACGGCGGTCGACTCGCTCCTCGTCCGGCTGGACCGGGTGGAGCCGGCCATCGGTTCCGTGCTGCTCGCCGCGTCGGCGGACGGCGGCACCTTCGGCCAGGTGCCCGGCCTCTACATCCGCGTGGTGGACGCCGCCTCCGGCACCGAACTCGCCCGGTTCGACACGAAGGCCGGCGCGGAGACCGCGTTCGTGCTGGGCGAGTTGTACCGGCGCGCGGGCGGCTGGCGGTTCCGCGCGGTGGGCCAGGGCTACGACAGCGGACTCGCCGGACTGGCAACCGACTTCGGTATCACGGTGGATGACCCCGCGCCGCCCGCGCCCGCACCGGTGCGGCCCGGCAAGGTGACGCTGACCAAGGAGGCTCCCAGCGTCTCGCTCACCAAGCGGGGCGGCAACCGCGGGGCGATGCGCGTCAACCTCAACTGGCAGGCCAGGCAGCCCGCCGAAGGGGGACGGTTCCACAAGTCCGGTGCGCCGGGCGCCGGTTCCGCGATCGACCTCGACCTGTGCGCGCTGTTCGAGATGGCCGACGGCAGCAAGGGCGTCGTCCAGGCGCTCGGCGGCGCCTTCGGCTCGCTGGAGCGGCCGCCGTGGATCCGGCTGGACGGCGACGACCGCACCGGGGACGACGCCGCCGGCGAGAATCTGACGATCGATCTGGACCACACCGCCGCGTTCCGCCGGGTGCTGGTCTTCGTCACGATCTACGCGGGCGCCACCTCGTTCGCCGGGCTGCACGCCACCACCACGCTGCGGCCGCAGTTCGGGGAGCCGGTGGAGTTCTCCCTCGACGAGTGCACCGTGCCCGCGACCGTCTGCGCGCTGGCCATGATCGAGAACTCCGGCGGCGAACTCGTGGTGCGCCGCGAGGCCCGCTACCTCGTGCCGGCCCGCGGCGTCAGCCCGCAGCGCACCGTCGACCAGGCGTACGGCTGGGGCATGCGCTGGACCCCGGGGCGCAAGTAGCCGCGTTCCGGAGCCGCCTGACGCGCCGTGCGGCGGGCTCAGCCCGGCTCGCCCTCGCGGGCCGCCGCGACCTCGGCCGGCGAGGGCTTGGCGTAGGTGCGGCCCTTCCACGCCGCGCCCACGCCGCGGTAGTGCCGCACGGCGGAGTCCGCCGTCATCGCCGCGTACAGCGCCGCGGTGAACGGCAGCGACAGCGCGAGCCACACCGGCAGGCGGTAGTAGCGCAGCATCGGCGCGAACGTGCCCGCCATCAGCGCCCAGGCCGCGAACCCGGCGGCGCACAGCAGCGGCCGTCCGGTGACCGCGCCGCCGATCGCGGACAGCGGCGGCACCAGGTAGACCAGCGCGAGCCCCAGCAGCGTCCCGCCGAGCAGCAGCGGGTTGTGCCGCAACTGCGCGTAGGCGCTGCGCGAGACCATCCGCCACAACTGCGCGAGCCGCGGGTACGGGCGCACGCTGTCCACCCGGTGCGCCAGCCCCAGCCACACGCTGCCGCCGACCGCCTTCACCGCCCGGGCCAGCGCCACGTCGTCGATCACCGCGTGCCGGATCGAGTCCGGGATCCTGGCCCGCTCGGCCGTCGAGCGCCGGATCAGCACGCAGCCGCCGGCCGCCGCGGCGGTACGGGACCGGGCCCGGCGGATGCGGCGGAACGGGTAGAGCTGCGCGAAGAAGTACACGAACGCCGGGACGATCAGCCGCTCCCAGAACGTCTCCACCCGCAGCCGCGCCATCTGCGAGACCACGTCGTAGCCGGAGTCGACCGCGCAGGCCACCAACTCCCGCAGGCTGTCCGGCCGGTGGGCGATGTCGGCGTCGGTCAGCAGCAGGTACTCCGGTTCGAACGAGGCGGTGGCCACCGCGATGCCGTGCCGCACCGCCCACAGCTTCCCGGTCCAGCCGTCGGCCGGCTCGCCCGGCGAGGTCACCGTCAGCGGCAGCCCGCCGCCCTCCCCGGCCAGCCGCGCGGCCAGCGTCCCCGTGCCGTCCGAGCTGCCGTCGTCCACCAGGACGACCGCGGCCCGGCCGGGATACTCCTGCGCCAGCAGCGACGGCAGGCTCACCGGCAGCACCTCGGCCTCGTCCCGGGCCGGCACGACCACCGCGACCGACGGCCACACCTGCGGCTCGGCGCGCGGCGGCAGCGTCACGTCGGTACGCCAGAACATGCCCTGCGCCAGCAGCAGCCACAGCCAGCTCAGCAGGGAGACGACAGCGATCCAGGTCCACAAGGTCACGCGGGTGAGTCTGCCGCACCATCCGTGCCGGAGACAGCACCCGGCCGTCCCGGGACGATCAAGGTAAACTCACCCGGGCCGTCACCACGCCGCCTCCGGCCCGGCGCGAAACCACCGGATCGAGGGACGCGGCCGCACCGCCCGCACCACGGAAGGCACATCCGAGTGAAGATCGCGCTGATGGACTCCGGGATCGGCCTGCTGGCGGCGGCGGCGGCCGTGCGCCGGCTGCGCCCCGACGCCGACCTGGTGCTCTCCAGCGATCCGGCGAGCATGCCGTGGGGCCCGCGCACCCCCGAGGACGTCACCGCGCACGCGCTGGCCTGCGCCGAGGCCGCCGCCGCCCACCGTCCCGACGCGCTGGTGGTCGCCTGCAACACCGCCTCGGTGCACGCGCTGGAGGCGCTGCGGGCCCGGCTGGAGCCGGCGATCGCGGTCGTCGGCACGGTGCCGGCCGTCAAACCGGCCGCCGCCGCGGGCGGCCCGGTGGCGATCTGGGCCACCCCGGCCACCACCGGCAGCCCCTACCAGCGCCGCCTGATCGCCGAGTTCGCCCGGGAGGTGCGGGTCACCGAGGTCCCCTGCCCCGGCCTCGCCGACGCGCTGGAACACGCCGACGAGGCCGCGGTGGACGCCGCGGTGGCCGCTGCCGCCGCCCGCACCCCGGCCGATGTCGCCGCGGTCGTACTGGGCTGCACGCACTACGAACTGGCGGCCGACCGCATCCGGGCCGCGGTGCGCCCGGCCGGCGGCGGGCCGCTCGCCCTGTACGGCTCGGCCGACGCGGTCGCCGCCCAGGTGCTGCGCCGCATCGGTGCCGAGCCGGCCCCCGCCGCGCCGGCCACCGGCACGTTGACGGTGATCCTCAGCGGCCGCACCGCCGCGCTCCCGCCGGCCGCGTCGGCGTATCCGCAGGGCCGCGAGCTGTCGCCGGCCTTCTCCTCCGTCCCGCTGCTCGACCCGATCGTGCCCTGACGGGCCCTGCCCGCCGCCGCGGAACGCGCTGCCCGGTTGCCGAGGGGGCGCGGCGAACGCACGGTGGGATGGCGGGCAGCCGCCCGTCCGGTGCCGGGCGGTGCGGATCCGCGATCGGCAAGCGGCGCATCCCGGCAGCCGCCGCGTGCGCCGCGTACGGCACGAGCACGGTGGGAGTGATCTTCCGATGACCACACTGTCCCCGGTGGAGGAGTTCCCCGCCCTGGAACTGGGCGACTGGCGGGAGACCAAGGAGACGCTGCACCGCTTCACGCAGATCGTCGGCAAGATCAGGCTGGCGGCCAGTCCCCGGCGCAACCACTGGTGGAACGTGCCCTTCCACCTGACCGGGCGCGGCATCACCACCCGTCCGATGCGTGACGAGCGCTCCGGGCTGATGTTCACCATCGACTTCGACTTCGTCGACCACCGCCTGCTGATCACCGCCCTCACCGGCGACGAGGTGAGCTTCGCGCTGCCCGGCCGCTCGGTCGCCCAGTTCCACGCCGCCGTGCTGTCCGGGCTGGAGGAGCTGGGCATCGCCACCCGCCCGCACCTCTCGCACCCCTTCGACCTGCCCGACGGCACGCGTCCGTTCGCCCAGGACACCGAGCACCGCTCCTACGACCCGGCCGCGGTCACCACGTACTGGCGCATCCTCAGCCGGGTCGCCTGGGAGCTGGAGACGTTCGCCGCCGACTGGAGCGGCAAGATCAGCGACGTCCACCACTTCTGGCACACCTTCGACGTGGCCGTCACCCGCTTCTCCGAACGCCCGGTGCGGCAGGGTCCGTCGACCGACCCGGTCACCCGGGAGGCGTACTCGCAGGAGGTCATCAGCTCCGGCTTCTGGTTCGGCGACGACAACATGCCGCAGCCGGCGTTCTACTCCTACACCGCGCCCGCGCCGGCCGGCCTGGCCGACAGCCCGCTGGAGCCGGCCGCCGCCCGCTGGATCGAGCAGGGCGGCTCGCACCTGGCCGTCCTGCCCTACGACGCGGTGCGCGCGGCCGCCGACCCCCACGACGCCGTCCAGCGCTTCTACCAGTCCGCCTACCGGGCCGGCGCCGAGCGCGCCGGCTGGCCCCCTGACCTGGAGATCCACTCCGGCGTCACCGACCCGGTCCTGTCCTGACCACGGCGGTGGATCCCGCGAAGCGCCGCCGCCACCACCCGAGGTGGCGGGCCGGATGGAAATCGTGTAACGCAGGTCACACTCTTGACACACTCTGGGTGCTTGTGCGCAGGGCTGCGGGTAGGCTCCAGCCTATGGAGGACTCCGGCAGCGTCTCCCGCAGCGCAGGGGCCGCTGGAACGACTGGGCCCGAGATCTGGACCGGGCACGCGACCAACCGCGGCCAGTGGCTGCTCGCGGTGGGCGGCGCCGGATGCCTGGCGCTGGGCATCGAACTGGCCGTCGACTCCGCCTGGGCCTCGGGGCTGGCTCCGCTGGTCATGTCCGTGGTCGGCTGCCTGGCCGCCGGACTGCTCGTGCTCTTCGGCACCATCGCCTTCACCCACGTGCGGGTGCGGGTGGACCACGAGTGCATGGAGATCCGCTGCGGCCACATCGGGGTGCCGCGCCGCCGCATCCCGCTGGAGCAGGTGGACTCCGCCCGCACCGTGCCGTGGATCAGCCCGCGCAACTGGGGTGGCTGGGGTTACCGCTGGCGCCCGGAGATGGGCACCGCGGTCGTGGTGCGTCGCGGACCGGGGCTGGTCCTCGACCTCGGCGACGGCCGCCGCTTCACGGTCACCGTCGACGACGCCGACACCGCCGTCCGGGTGATCAGCGGCCTGCTGCGCTCCCGCCCGCACAGCCGCCGCGCGGTCGGCGACCTCTGACCCGCGCCGGGCTGCCCGCCGCGCCCGGCGGCCCGCCCGCCGGCGCCGGCCGTCCTATGCTCGGCGGATGGCTATTCCAGAGTTCCTGCGCGACCTGCGGGAGATCATCGGCCAGCGACTGGTGTTCCTGCCCGGCGTCAACGCCGTCGTCTTCGACGACCAGGAGCGCGTCCTGCTCGTGCGGCGGTCCGACGACGGCCGCTGGACGATCATCGGCGGCATCCCCGAGCCGGGCGAGCAGCCCGCCGAGACCGCCGTGCGCGAGATCCGCGAGGAGACCGCCGTGCTGGCGGTGCCGGAACGGGTGGTGAGCATCTTCTCCGAGGAGCCCACCGCCTACCCGCACGGCGACCAGGTGCAGTTCATGACGATCACCTTCCGCTGCCGGGCGGTCGGCGGCACGGCCCGGGTCAACGACGAGGAGTCCACCGAGGTCGGATGGTTCGCCCTCGACGACCTCCCGCCGCTCGGCGACGGCTGCCTCGGCCGCATCGAGATGGCCCGCTCCGACGCCCCCGCCTGGTTCGCGGTCCCCACCCCGGAACACTGACCCGGTCGGCCCGTTCCGGGCGGCCGTTGCTCGGCTCGGCGGGCGGGGCGCGGATGGGAGGATCGTCAGGTCACGGTGGACGAGGAGGGGGCTGCGGGTCGTGTTGATCAGGGACCGGTACCGGTTGGAGGACGTGCTCGGCCGGGGAGGGATGGGCGAGGTCTGGCGGGCGCACGATGAGGCGCTGGGCAGGGCGGTCGCGGTGAAGCTGCTGACGGTCGGTGCCGACGACGAGACCGCCGTGGCCCGTTTCACCGCGGAGGCGCGGACCGCCGGACGGCTGAACCATCCCAACACGGTGGCCGTCTACGACTTCGGTTCGGTGGACGGCCTGCTCTTCCTGGTGATGGAACTGGTCGACGGCCACAGTCTGGCGACCGAGGTGGCCGCCTTCCGCCGGCTGGACCTGCCGCGGGTCGCCGGGTGGGGAGGCCAGATCGCCTCGGGCCTGGCGGCGGCGCACCGGGAGGGGATCGTCCACCGGGACATCAAGCCCGCCAACCTGCTGATCACCCGGGACGAGACGGTGAAGATCGGCGACTTCGGCATCGCCCGGTTCGCGCACGAGGCGTCCGCCGGCGTCACCAGCACCGGGCTGATCATCGGCACCGCCACCTACCTGGCCCCGGAACGCGCGCTGGGCCGCACGGCGGGACCTCCGGCCGACATGTACGCGCTCGGCTGCGTCCTGTACGAACTGCTCACCGGACGGCCCCCGTTCACCTCCGACGCCCCGGCCGCGCTGCTCCACCAGCACGTCGACGTCGCGCCGGTCGACGTCCGGGACCACCGGGGCGAGATACCCGACGCCCTGGCCGGCCTCGTGCACCGGCTGCTGGCCAAGCTGCCGGAGGAGCGTCCCACCGCCGACGAGGCGGCGCGCGAGCTCGGCACCGCGCTCACCCGGACCGTCCCCGCGGACGTGGACAGCGGGCCGCGCACCACCCGGATCATGGCCCCGCTGCCTTTCGACGACGGCCACGGCGTGCCGGCGCCGCCGCGGCAGCCACCCTCCACCCGACGGCTCCCCACGCGACAGGCGGCCTCCTGCCGGCGATACGTACTCCTCGGAGTCGCCGCGGCTGCGGCCGCCGCGGTCGCCTTCGGCGTGGCCGCGGACCTCGACACGCAGCCTCGGGGCCACCTGGTCCCCAGCCACCAGCCCACCGCACACTCCGCGACCCCCACCGACACCCCGACGCCCGTCGCGCCGCCCACCCAGCACCCGGCGGCCCGACCGGTCCCGCACACGCCCCCCGGGCAACTGCGGCACCAGAAGGGGGAACACGGAAAGGACGGCAAGGGCCCGGGCAAGCAGCACCAGCACCCGTGACCCGGCGCGGTGCGGAGCCACCCGGGCGGCCGGCTCCCGCAGGCGGTCGTGCAAGGCGGCCGCGGCCGAGCCGGTCCCGGGGTCGCGTTCCGCCGCCTCCGCGAGGTCCCCGCGGGCGCGTTCCGGCACCAGCTGCTCGCACGAGAGGCCACTCGCCCTGTCGACCCTGTCCTCGGCCCGGCGGACAGCGGACCGCTTACGTCGTCCATCGCGCCGGATCGGCATCGCGGTCGCCGGACTCGCTTCCCGCCGGGCGTCATCCGCAGCAGGCGTCCGGCGCGGCGGCGCTCTTGCCGAGGGTGGCGGCGTCGGCCTTGACCACGTAGACCTCCCACGGCTCCCGGCCGGGGCCGGTCACCCAGACCTTGTCCTGGAGCGCGTAGCAGCAGGAGGTGTCGGCCTCCTCGAAGGTGGCCAGGCCGGCTTCCCGCAGGCGCGTGGTCGCGGCGGTGACCTGCTCGGTGGATTCGACCTCGACGCCGAGGTGGTCGAGGCGGGTGTCCTCGCCGCTCCCGCCCTCGATGAGGACGAGCTTGAGCGGGGGCTCGGCGATGCCGAAGTTCGCGTAGCCGGGGCGGCGCTTGGCCGGCTCGGTGCCGAAGAGCTTGCTGTAGAACGCGATGGAGCCTTCGAGGTCGGCGACGCGAAGGGCGAGCTGAACGCGGGACATGGCGGTTCTCCCCGATTCTTGTTTCGACAGGTGTCTATACGGCGAGCTTGCCTCTTTGGTTAGATGACTGTCAACATAGACGTATGTCGAAATCGGAACTGGTCGTCCTCGGGCAGGACGACGCCGTGATGTGCTGCTCGCCGATGGTGCGGGAGCCGCTGGGCGAGGAGGCCGCCGTCGATCTGGCCCGGATGTTCAAGGCGCTCTCCGACCCGGTGCGGCTGCGGCTGCTGTCGCTCATCGCCTCGCACGAGGGCGGCGAGGCGTGCGTCTGCGACCTGACCGGCCCGTTCGACGTGTCCCAGCCGACCATCTCCCACCACCTGAAGGTGCTGCGCGAGGCCGGTCTGGTCGGCTCGGAGCGGCGCGGGACCTGGGTCTACTACTGGGTGCTGCCCGCGGCCCTGGCCCAGTTGTCCGCACTGCTGGAGGCGCCGGCCGCCGCGGTGGCCGGGGGTGCGGGGTGAAGCGGATGGCACCGCTCGGCCGGCGCACCGCGGTCGAGTTCGTCGGGAGCGGCGCGCTGGTCGCGGTCGTGGTCGGCTCCGGCATCCAGGCCGGCGAGCTCTCCTCGGACGTGGGTGTGCAGTTGCTGGCCAACTCGCTGGCCACCGTGTTCGGCCTGGGCGTGCTGATCGCGCTGCTCGGCCCCGTCTCCGGCGCGCACTTCAACCCCGCCGTCACCCTGGCCGCGTGGTGGACCGGCCGACGCGGCGCGGAAGGGCCGAGCCTGCGCGAGGTCGCCGCCTACGTCCCGGCGCAGGTCGCCGGGGCGATCGGCGGGGCGGTGCTGGCGGACGCGATGTTCGCCGAGCCGCTGGTGCGCTGGTCCACCCACGACCGCTCGGCGCCGCACCTGTGGCTGGGCGAGGTGGTGGCGACCGCCGGTCTGATCCTGCTGGTCTTCGGCCTGGCCCGCACCGGCCGGGCGCACCTCACCCCGATCGCGGTCGCCTCCTATATCGGCGCCGCCTACTGGTTCACCTCCTCCACCAGCTTCGCCAACCCCGCCGTGACGGTCGGCCGGGCCTTCAGCGACACCTTCGCCGGCATCGCCCCCGCCTCCGTGCTGCCGTTCGTCGTCGCCCAACTCGTCGGCCTGGCCGTCGGCCTCGCGTTGGTCGCCGCACTGTTCGCGCGCCCCGTGCCCGTCGCCGGCGAGGACGACGTGGTCGTTCCGCACGGGGAGCACGCCCCCGTCGCCGCCGGCCGCTGAACTCCGCCTCCGCACTCGCCCGAAGGAAGACCGTGAGCACTCCCGCCGTCCCGACCGTGCTGTTCGTCTGCGTCCACAACGCCGGCCGCTCCCAGATGGCCGCCGCCTTCCTCACCCATCTCGGCCGGGGCCGCGTCGAGGTCCGCTCGGCCGGCTCCGCCCCCGCCGACAGCGTGAACCCCGCCGTGGTCGAGGCGATGGCCGAGGCCGGCATCGACATCTCCGCCGAGACCCCGAAGGTGCTCACCGTCGAGGCCGTCCAGGCGTCCGACGTGGTGATCACCATGGGCTGCGGCGACGCCTGCCCGTACTTCCCCGGCAAGCGGTACCTGGACTGGAAGCTGGACGACCCGGCCGGCCAGGGCGTGGACGCCGTCCGGCCGATCCGCGACGAGATCGAGCAGCGCGTCCGCGCCCTGCTCGCCGAACTCGGCGTCGCGGCCACCTCGTGATCACCGTGCGCTGACCCGTCCGGCGGTCGATCGCGGCGCGGGCATCCGGAAGGGGCCGACACGTGGCGCGTCGGCCTGGTGTCTCCGTGCTCCGGCACGTGGAGCGACGGTCCCGTCACGGAAAGCCGAAACGGGGTGGCCGCCCTGTCGCGGGAGGGGGAAAATCGGCTGGGCACGGAAGTGCCGGAAAGCATGGCCGAACGGGGGTTGTTCGTGGCTGAATTGACGGTTCGTCACATGTTGGGCGAAGTGGTGGCGGACGCCGCGCCCGAGGAAGTGCCGTTGCTCGCGGGGCTGGAACCGCTGGACGACGCGGGGGTCGACCGGGTCCTGAAACGACGGCCGCAGGGGCCGGAGCCGCTGGGGTTCGGACTCGAGACCGCCGTCGTGCTCGTCACGCCGGTGCTGTGGGCCGTGCTGTCCGAGGTCGTCAAGGACGGCCTCACCGCGGCGGTGGAGGACACCGACCGCCGGATCTGGCGGCGGCTGCGCAGGTGGCGCCGGCGCAGGCGCGTCCGGGCCGGCGAGCGGCTGACGCTGCCGTCCTTCGATCCCGAACAGGTGCGGCGCGTCCACGCGTTGGTCCTCGCCCGGTGCGCCGCCGCCGGCATCGCGCGGTCCCGGGCCACCGCGGTCGCCGACGGGGTGGCCGCGCGCCTGCTGAACGGCACCTCCGACGACGACCCCGCCCGGCAGCCGGCACCGCGGCCATGAGCGTCCCGGCCGCCGGCCGCCGGCCCGGGGAGCCGGTCGCCGATCTCGACCGCCGGGTACTGGGCGCGGGCACCACCTTGCGCTTCGTCCTGCTCGTGGTGCTGATCCTGGTCAGCTCGGTGGTGCTGACAGCCGTGGCGACGCCGCGGACCACCGAGGGGGTTCCGGGCACCGCCTGCGACCTCGCCGCGGGGGTCGGCAGCGGCTCCTCCGGCCTGGCCGGGGGCCTGCAGGTGGCCGAGAACGGCAGCGGCCAGGCGTATCAGGAGTGCCTGCACCACTACGAACACGCGTCCCTGCCCTGGATCGCCGGCGGCATCGGCCTCATGCTCGCCTGCGCGCTGCTGGGGTTCTGGCTGCTGCCGCGCTGGAAGGTGCGCCGCAGCCGTCTGGTGCCGGTGCGCGACCCCGGTCTGGCCGCCGAACTCGCCGACCTGGTGGGGCGGGCCGGCCTGCCCGAGGCGCCCGGCTTCGTCGTGGACACGGTCGCGACGACCGCGAACGCGGTGGTCTTCGGCCACTGGCGCAGTCGTACGGTCAGCCTGCACGGCGGGCTGGTCGCCCGGCGCCACGACGACCCGGAGGGGTTCCGCACCGTCGTCCTGCACGAACTGGCCCACATCCGCAACGGCGACGTCGGCATCACCTACGCGGCCGAGGCACTGTGGCGGGCCTTCGCCGTCGTGGTCCTGCTGCCCGCGGTGGTGGTGAGCGTGTTCCCGCAGGGGAGCCGGAGCGGGGCCGGCGCCTTCGTCCGCGTATGGCGCTCGTACTGGCGGACGGAGCTGCCCTGGCTCCTGCAACTGCTCCTGCTCACCGCGCTGGTGCTGCTGGCCCGCGCCGACGTGCTGCGCACCCGTGAGCTGTACGCGGACCTGGACGCCTCGCGGTGGGGCGGGGTGCGCAGCCTGCCCTGGACCAGCGCGGGGCCGGCGCCGACCGGCGGGGCGCGTGCCGCGCTGCCGCGGTTCGCCGCCCTGTGGCGCACCCACCCGGCGTGGGGGGAGCGCGCGGAGTCCCTGCTCGATCCGGCCCCGCTGTTCGGTGTCCGGGGGACCACCATGTTCCTGACCGGCGCCGCGGCGATCGGCACCGTGGTGGGCATCGAGGTGGTCGCCAGCGGTCTGTCCGTCGAAGGTGCGTGGGTCGAGCCGGTGACCGCGTGGTCGGTCGCCGCCCTGGTGACCGGCATCGCCGGGGTCGCGCTGTGGCGTTCGGTCGTGCACGCCGTCCTGACCGGCCGCCGGATGCCGACCGGGCTGCGGGCCGGCCTCTGGCTGGGGCTCGGTCTGGCCGCCGGTGAACTGACGGGTTTCGCCGGCTTCGGGAACGGCTGGCCCCCGCCCGCGCCGTACGTGCTGCTCCTGCTGGTCGCGGGCAGCGCCGCCCTGACGTGGTGGACGGCGCAGTGCGCGGCGCTGTGGATCGGCACCTGCCGGGGCCGCTCGCCGCGCCGGATCCAACTGCTCGGGCTCGCGGCGATGCTGGTCGTCTTCGGCGGCTGGTTCGACTGGTGGTTCGCCGACGGGTACCTCCTCCTGCGGGGCGGCCCGCTCATCACCGCCATCGCCCGCCAGAGCGCCGGCGTCCTGAGCGGGTCCGCCGCCCAGGAACACCGGATACGCGGCCTCCTGCCCGCCCTGGCGCTGCTCACCGAGGTCCTGAGAGCCCCGGTGCTTCCGCTGAGCGGGCTGCTGCTGTGGCTCTTCCCGCTGACGGCGTGGACTCGGCGCCGGGTCGGCCGGCCGCCGGTCTGGGCCGCCGCCGCGGTGCCGGGCGGGGACCTGACCGCCGACCGTTGGCTCGGACCGCCGCCGTTGCGCGAGGCCCTGGTCCCCGGGGCGACGGGCGGGGCGCTCGCGGTCTGCGCGATGGCGGCGCTCCGGCTGTGGCTGCACGGCCAGGACCCGGACGCGCGCTTCACGTCGATCTCGGCGCTGACCACCACGCTCTGGCTGCTGCTCGCCCTGTGCGCCTCGGTCGCGATCACCGCCGTCCTCGCCTACTTCCGGGCATCGCGGCATCCGATGATGGTGGCCCTGTGCGCCGCCGGCACGGCCATGCTCGCCGGTCTGGTGGGCACCTTCGGCATGGGCGCCACCGACGGCTGCCTCCCGGCGACCGCGGTACTCGGCACGACCTGCGGCTGGAAGACCCAGGGCTGGCTTTCGATGCTGCGCGGGCTGCTCGGCCCGATCGCCCTGGGCATGGGCGCCTACGCGGTGGTCGTCGTCCTCCCCCTGGGCCTGCTGCTGCGCGGTGCGGTCGCCCGTCGCGCCGCGAGGACCGCCTCGCCCGGAGCCCTCCCCGGCGACCAGGCCGCCGGACCGCGCGGGTGGCTCGCCGTGGGCGGCGCGGCGGCGGCCGGGCCGCTCGCGGTCCTCGTGGCACGGGTGTGCCTGCACGCGTCGCGCCCCTCCGCGCCGGCGACACCGTGGCTGCTGGAGTCGTACCGGTGGATGGCGTTCGCGTTGACGGTCACCGTGACGGCGGCCGTGCTCATCGCGCTGCGGGTGGCACGACGCCGGCGACCGCGGGTCCGGACGGCGGTCGCCGCGGCGTCGGCGGTCGCGGCGACCGTGGCGGGGCTCGCGTCCGCGTTCCTGCTCGGCGCCTGGGACGGTTGCGGGCCCGATCCGTCGGTGGTGGCGGCGGGTTGCGCCTGGCGGCCGGAGGCGGGATGGCTCGCGGTGTGGCTCATCCTGATGCCGGCCGGGACCGCGCTGGCCAGCTGCGTGGCGTCGGCGGCGTGCGTGGCGGCGGTGGTGTGGCGTGCGGTACGCGGCCGTGCCGCACGGGCGGACGGGGCGGCCGGCTCGCCGGGGCGTCCGGTCCTGGCGCGGGGGCACCTCGTGCTGTGCTGCGCGGTGGTGGTCGCCATCCTCTCGGGCGGTCTGCCGCTGCTCGGCCTCGGCGCTCCGCACGCCCTTCCCGGCGCCACGCCCGTCGCCGCTCCCTCGACCGCGCCGCGGACACCGCCGGCGCCGGACGAGGAACGGCGGCGGGTGGCCGCCTGGTTGACGGTCGGCGGTCAGAAGACCTTCCAGAAGTTCGCCGCTCTGGAACTCGCCCTCAGCAGGCAGATCGGCAGGACGGTCGCGAGCGGCGGCAAGGTCGACGGAGCCGCCTACGCGCCGCTGTGCCAGGACGGGATCACCCAGGGCCACGCCGCGCTGTCCGGGCTGCCGGTGCCCGACCCCGCGCTGCAGGCCGACTGGCACCGGATCGCCCAGCAGGCGGTGGCCGGCGGCACCGACTGCCTCGCCGCCCTGCGCCACGGCGACGGCCGGCGCTTCGACCGGGCCATGGGTGAGTTCTCCGACTCCGCCGCCGCCCTCTCCCGCTTCGGCACCGGCGTCAGGCGGCTGCTCGGATCGTAGGTTCCGCCGTCGAAGGATCCGCCGGGCGGCGGAGTCCTTCGAGGCGGCTCCCTTCGCCGGTCAGTTCTTGCGGAAGGGACCAGCCAGCCCGGTGGCCTGCGGTACTGAGTGGCTGTGAGTCGCTGACCTGCGCAGATAGTCTTTCGGCTGTTTCACCCTCGTGCTCGTTGATACGGCCGAAAGTCCCACAGGAGTCCCAGAGCACTCCCAACGGCGAGCAGTCTGGCCGCCGGGTCGTCGTGGTCATCGACGGCGTGCTCGTGGTCGCATGCCCCGAGAAGCAGAATGCCGCCGCAAACGGAAGGGGGCCTTCGACTACCATCCGCTCGTCGCGTTCGTCGACGACAGCCCAGCCGGGTCCGGAGCGTCGGCGGCAGCACCTGCTGCGACACGGGAACGCCGACTCCAACACCGGCGCCGACCAAAGTAGAAGGAAGGCCGGATAGTGGGATAAGGCCGAAACATCTTCCGAGATTTGGCTGCGGCCGCTCTGTTGGCGTGGTGTTTCCGCACAATTGAAGCCACACGTATCTCCGATCCGAGCTGATTCGAAGCTGGTCGGCGGGGGAGGCCCCATCCGTCCTGATCAAGGATCTCTGAAAGTGACTAAAAACGCCCGTGTCCCGGAACGAACCACCAGTTCAACGAGGCTGCTCCCCGCGCCCGCGGGGTTGGTCCCGCCCCGTGCCGCGCGGCGGCGGTGACCGCCGGCTGCTCCCCGCGCCCGTGGGGTTGGTCCCGCGGCGAACAGGTCGACCTGCGGGTATTCCGGCCCCGGGGAACAATGGAACAGCCGTCGGCGCTAAGGAGTGATCTTGAACAGCGGAGGAATCGGCGAAGTGGTCGCCGGGGTCCTCCGCACTGGGTTTTGACCACCAGCCGGCCGAAGTCTCCCGCCCCCGTGGCAGGCCCTGGCCGGCCGGTTGGGGTTTGCCGTGGTTGGGCGGTTGTATGCCTGTCGCTGTGCGTGGGTCTGGTCAGTTGGGGGTGGGGGGTGTCGTGGTGGGGTTGGTGAGGGTGTCGAGTCGGGCGGCGAGGTCGGGGTGGGTGGTGGTCAGGTGGGGGCGGGTGGCGTTGAGGGGGTGGATGAGGGTGGCGGGGTCGTCGTGGGCGAGGGCGGCGTCGAGTTGGCTGAGGGATTGGCTGGCAGAGCTGGGGAGGTCGGTGAGGGTGGTGATCTGGGCGGCGATGCGGCGCAGGTCGGCGGCGTGCTGGCGGGCCCAGGCGGCGGTGGTGCGATCTGCGGCGCGGCGTTCGCGGGTGGCCTGGACACGTTGTTCGCCGGTGGTTCCGACGGGTCCGGGACGACCCCGCAGGTAGCGGCGTTCGGCGGCCTGGCGGCTGGCGACGCCGAGGGGGTGGGCGAGGTCGGCCCAGCTGGCGCCTGCGTGGCGGGCGGTTTCGATCAGGCCGGACTCCCATCCGGAGAGTTGCTCGCGGATCTGCCGCAGCAGCAGGAGGGAGGCCAGGGCCTGTTGCGGGCCGGTGGCGGGCGCACTGCGGGCGCCCGGGGTTTCGTGCTGGGCGGCGTGCAGTTCGCCGTCGATGGCTTCCAGGGCCGCCGCGGCGGCGAGAAATGAAACCGGACTCTCCGCGTCGGTGCGGGAAGGGGCCGGCTGGTCGGCTGCTGCCATGGGCACCTCCTTAAGGACTGTCAGCCTTTGGACGACACCATGTTTGTCATCCATTGGATGACATGCTACAACGGTTCCAGTGCAGCGCATTGGCAGGTACTGCCCGAACCTTCTGGAGGTGTTTCGCGATGTTGATGCGCACCGACCCTTTCCGCGAACTCGACCGTCTCGCCCAGCAGCTGACCAGCGCCGGTACCTGGACGCGGCCGTCCGCGATGCCGATGGACGCCTACCGCGAGGGTGACGATTACGTGGTGGCCTTCGACCTTCCCGGCGTCAGCGCAGAGGCGATCGACATCGACGTCGAGCGGAACATGCTGACTGTCAAGGCCGAGCGCCGCCCCGCGGCGAAGGCCGACAACGTGCAGATGGAGCTGTCGGAGCGGCCGCTGGGTGTCTTCTCCCGCCAGATCGTGCTGGCCGACACGCTGGACACCGAGCACATCAAGGCCGACTACGAGGCCGGGGTGCTCATCTTGCGCATCCCGATCGCCGAGCGCGCCAAGCCCCGCAAGATCACCATCGGCGGGGAGTCCTCCCGCAAGCAGATCTCCGGCTGAGCCGCCGGCGGCCGAGGCCGATGCGGCGGAGGACGGGCACCTGACCCCCCTCACCCCGTCCTCCGCACCGGATGGAAGAAGGGCGGCGGCCGGTGTGGCCCTTGCGGTGAGGGGCGTTCCTCGGCCATGGCGGGAGCGCGGCGAGTACAGGTGCCGACAGGAGGCGGAGCGCATTGCCCGGGTGGTGCTCGCTCTGCTCGGCGCACACCTGGTCGGCCAGGTGCGTGCCCTCCTTGCGGGTCGTCTGCCGGAAGCCTTTGCTCTGGTCCTGCTCAACCCGCTGCAGAGCGCCGAACCACTCCCGCCTGAGTGGTTCGTGCGGTCGGCGGCGCCTGGATCGAGGGGTCGCCGAGGCGACCGCGGCCTGGGATGTCAGCGCCGTCTTGACGCCAACGCAGCCTGCGGGGAGCTGAAGCAGGACCTGCTTCAGCTCCCCGCAGGCTGCGACCTCCTCTTCGGCCGTCCCCCGCCCACCTGACCACTCTCCCGCCGGTGCCCGCACCCCCCTGCGGGCACCGGCACCACGACCTCGAATAACAGAAAGGCAGCCACCGCAGTGATGTCCGACCTGCGTGCACCGCTCCAGCACCCGCCGGTGATGACGTTCGAGCAGATGCTGGAGAAGGTCCGCTACGAAGGCGCCTACCCCACCCGGGAGCGGGCCGAGAAAGCCGTCCGCCTGGTCCTTTCGGGACTCGGACGCCGGCTGACCGGCGACGAACGCGTCGAACTCGCCGCTCGCCTGCCCGGTGAGGCCGCCTCCATCCTCACCGCCCAGATCCCCGACCCCCAGCCCCTCACCGGCTGGGGCTTCGTCAAAGACCTCGCCGACCGCGCCGGCGCCACCCCCGCCACCACCCGCTGGGACACCGGCTCCGTCCTCACCACCGTCGCCGCCCTGGCCGGCCCCGACCTGATCACCCGCATCCTGCGCCAACTCCCCACCGGCTACGCACTCCTGTTCGGCCGCGCCGAACTCACCCAAGCGGCATAAAGAGGCACACCGCCCTCCGCACGGCACCGCCCGGACTGGATCACTTCTCCCGTCCGGCGGCGCTGCCGTGGGGGCGTCAGCGGGGGAGAAGGGCGCTGACGGTCTTGCCGCCGGTGGGCCGGCGGGTCACGGCGGTAGCGCGGGCGAGGCGGTTGACCATGCCCCATCCGAAGCCTCCGGTGCCGCCATTGAGATCGGGGGTGCGCATGCAGGGTGCCTGCGGGCTGGGGTCGTCGACGGCCACCTCGATGAGGTCGGGGTGGGCGGTCAGGCGGAGGGTGTAGGTGCCGCCGCCGTGGCGTAGGGCGTTGGTGACGAGTTCGGAGACGACCAGGACGACGGTGTCGGCCGCTTCCGCGCCGATCGGCTGCACGAGGCCATCGAGGAAGGCCCGGGTGGTCTCACGCGCCTCGGCGACGGAGGCCGCGGAGCGGATGGTCGTGACGTCGACGCACATCGTGTCCATCAGATTCCCCCTGGCCTCTGGCTCGTCCCTGCCTGCCCGCACGTTGTGCCCGATCCAGTGACTGCTTAATCCGGCGGGGCTCGCCTACCTCATCGTCGAACGCGATCGGAAATCTATGTCGGCCGGAGTAGACATTGGGCGGTGGCGTGGGTATGGTTTCTCTCGTAACCGAGATCGAGCAGGCCCGGCAGAGACGAACTGGCGGGCAGCAGTACACGCAAGTGCAGTGCGCAGGACGGTGCGGCGGTGGAGTTCCGAAGCCAGAGCTGGTGCAGGACGGCGACGGGACTGACGGCCGGACCGGGTGGCCCGCAGTGATCAGGGGCCGCCATCGAGCAGGACCGCGGTTGACGGGCAGCAGTGCCGGTAAGGCAGTACCAGCAGCGAAGTCAGTGAGCGGTACCTCGGTGAAGGCGTCGGCTGCGGACGCGCGCACCGGGAGGTTCGGCAGTGGGGTTCCAAGCCAGAGCAGACGCAGGACGGGCGACGGGGCTGGCTGCCGAAGAGTGGCGCTTACTCAGGTCACCGGCAATTCGCATCACCAGTAGTGCAGAGCAGTGCGCAGTACCAAGTAGTACGCAGTGACCCGTTGGTAAGTAGTTCATCAAGAGGGAAGAACGGAGGGGCCCAGCGCCATCAGGATCGCCCGGGCGGAGTCATTGAGCCCGGGTACCGCAGGACATCGATAGTGAGGTGGTCTCCGGTCAAGCAACCGCGATCCCCGCATCCCCGCCATCCCCCGGGTGGCGGTGCGGACACAGAAGGCCGGCGCAGTATCAGGGCCGGCAGATGGTGTTGCAGTTCCTTCGGGGCCCTGGTGCCATACGGCACCAGGGCCCCTCGACGCGTCCACAGAGAGGTGCAGATGACAGCAGACGACTCGTTCGAGCCGTCTCGATGACGACGACTACCCCGCCTACACCATGGGCCGGGCCGCCGAGATGCTCGGCACCACCCCGGGCTTCCTGCGCGCCCTCGGCGAAGCCCGCCTGATCACCCCGCTGCGCTCCGAGGGCGGCCACCGCCGCTACTCCCGCTACCAGCTGCGCATCGCCGCCCGCGCCCGCGAACTCGTCGACCAGGGCACCCCCATCGAGGCCGCCTGCCGCATCGTCATCCTCGAAGACCAACTCGAAGAAGCCCAGCGCATCAACGCCGAATACCGCCGCGCCGCCGAGTCAGCGAACCCCCCGGACGCCGCCTGAGATCACCGGGCCTTGCGGCTTTCCCAGCAGCTTCGTCCCTGCCGCTCGCGCACGTTACCCGGAACGCCGAAGCGTCCCGGGTAACACTGCCTTCACCGCCGCGGAGTGCGCGGCCCGAGAACCGTGGCCTGCGGTGCGCTGGAACGAAACGGCGGCCGGACCCCTTGAAGTGTCGCCCCCCAGCGCGTCAAAGACGATCCACCGCACTCCGCCGCCACATCTCGCGGAGCCGACGCCTGACCCGCCTGCCACTGCCCCCCAGGCGCGCTCGGTCACCGGCTCTGCGTCGGCGGGCCGGCCCGCCGACGGGCCACGGGCTGCTGCCAGGCGCTGTCGGCCGCCTTGAGGTCTCGAAGCAGCCGTCGCCAGGAACGCACCGCACTTCATTTGGGCCGGTGGGAATATCTGGTACCGCGACAGGAGAAATAGCAGCCTCCTTGGTCAATGCATTCGCGAGGGGGACGCGAAACTCGAAACGGACTTTGCGCATGGTCGCCCACCCTGTGCTACAGTGAAATCCAGTTGCAGTTGTGGTTCCCATGAACTTGTGTGCGCCTGCTGGTTGTGACCGCAGGCGCATTTTTGTTTTCCGGGTTCTTCCCGGGTGGGTCATCATCGCGGCGACGCGGGGCCCGCACAGTGCGGGTCCCGGACAGCCCCTTGAAGGAGATTTCATTATGGCTAATGGCACTGTGAAGTGGTTCAACGCGGAAAAGGGCTTCGGCTTCATCGAGCAGGACGGTGGCGGCCCTGACGTGTTCGCCCACTACTCGAACATCAACGCCCAGGGCTTCCGCGAGCTGCTCGAGGGCCAGAAGGTCGAGTTCGACGTCACGCAGGGCCAGAAGGGCCCGCAGGCCGAGAACATCCGTCCGCTCTGACTGCTGCACGCACTGCCGCGCAGCAGGGGCCCGCACCGCGTACATGCCGGTGCGGGCCCCGGCTCGTCTGCTTCATCGAACTCCCCGCGTCGGCGGCCCCGGCTTCCGCAGCGGCGGACACCCGCGCGCTGGAGCCGCCCGGCGGGTCGCGTGCAGGACAGCGTCCTCGCCGTGGATTCGTCCGCAGGTTCGAGGTTCTTCGCCGGCCCCGCGGTGCGCGCCGACCGTAGGTGACTGCCGCACGGTTCCCCGTCCACGCCCCGTTCTTTTCTTCGGCTCGTTCGTGCGATCTCCGCGCGGCGCCCCTGCGCCGCGGAGTCTCCTCGAGACGCGCCGCTCCGAGGAAGGTTCTCGCATGAACCGCTCCACTCGTCTCGAACGACCGTTACTCCCGCACCGCGCGCCGTCGGCTCTCCGCGCGGCGGCTTCCGTTCCCGCTCCTCGCGCCGCTCGGCAGCGACCGGCCCGGTGCCGCCGGGCGCTCCGGCCGGCCGCGGGCGTCAGCCCGCGCCGCAGGGCGAGTTCGCGCTTCCGGTCAGCACCACCCCGGCGCTGCCCGCCGTCGAGTCGTTCGCCGAACTGGACATGCCGCCGGCCCTGCTGGCGACGCTGAGCCGCCAGGGCGTGACCGCGCCGTTCCCGATCCAGGCCGCGACCCTGCCGAACTCGCTGGCCGGCCGCGACGTGCTGGGCCGCGGCCGCACCGGCTCGGGCAAGACCATCGCCTTCGGCCTGGCCGTGCTGGCCCGCACCGCCGGCCGCCGCGCCGAGCCGCGCCAGCCGCTGGCCCTGGTGCTGGTGCCCACCCGGGAACTGGCCCAGCAGGTCACCGAGGCGCTCACCCCCTACGCCCGGCCGGTGCGGCTGCGCACTGGCCACCGTGGTCGGCGGCATGTCGATCGGCCGCGCAGGCGCAGGCCCTGCGCCGCGGCGCCGAGGTCGTCGTCGCCACCCCCGGGCGGCTCAAGGACCTGATCGAGCGCGGCGACTGCCGGCTGGACCAGGTCGGCATCACCGTGCTGGACGAGGCCGACCAGATGGCCGACATGGGCTTCCTGCCGCAGGTCACCGAGCTGCTCGAGCAGGTGCGCCCCGGCGGGCAGACGATGCTGTTCTCCGCCACCCTGGACCGCAACGTCGACCGGCTGGTGCGGCGCTTCCTGACCGACCCGGTCACCCACTCGGTGGACCCCTCGGCCGGCGCGGTCAGCACGATGGAGCACCACCTGCTGCACGTCCAGGGCGACGACAAGAACGCCGCCATCGCGCGAGATCGCCTCCCGCGACGGCGGCGTGATCATGTTCACCGACACCAAGCACGGCGCCGACCGCCTGGTGCGCGAGCTGCTGGCCAACGGCGTGCAGGCGGCGGCGCTGCACGGCGGCAAGTCCCAGCCGCAGCGCACCCGCACCCTGGAGCAGTTCCGCACCGGCCAGGTCACCGCGCTGATCGCCACCAACGTCGCCGCCCGCGGCATCCACATCGACGGCCTCGACCTGGTCGTCAACATCGACCCGCCGACCGACCACAAGGACTACCTGCACCGCGGCGGCCGCACCGCCCGGGCCGGCGAGTCCGGCACCGTCGTCACCCTGGTCCTGCCCAACCAGCGCCGCGAGATGACCCGGATGATGGCCGCCGCCGCCATCACCCCGCACACCACCAGGTCCACTCCGGCGACGCGGAACTGGCCCGGATCACCGGCGCCCGCGTCCCCACCGGCGTCCCCGTCACGATCCCCGACCCGGTCATCGAACGTGCCGGCGCAAGGCGCCTCGTCACGCGGCCGACGCAGTGGCACCGCCCGGCCCGACGCGGCGCCGCCTCTCCCCGGACCGCGCCCAGCGGCACGGCCGGTAGTCCTTCGCCGGCGCAGCCGCCTGAGAAGCGAGCCCCATCCCCGTTCGGCTTCGTCGCCCATGCGGTCAACTCTTCACGTCAATCCTGTGAGGCAACATGCGTTGCGTCATCCCCGTTTCGCCTTCGACCTCGTCAAGAGCGAAGTGGTGCAAGCCATGAAAGGCATCAAACCCGAGACCGTGACCGGCGAGTCCGTCACCATCGGCCGCCGGATCTATCCCGTCAAGCAGGTCGGCGAGTAATCACCCGGCAGGATCGCCTTGATTTCTCCGCCGAGGAAGTCATCCGGGCGATCAGCCGCCTCGGCTTCACGTGCCGCCCCGTTCCCGGGCTCAGCCCTGCCCCGGTCCTCACCAGGCTCCAGACGGCGGCAGCCCTGCTGGGAGCGCCGTCACCCGCCTGACCGGCTCGCGCGACATGCGCAGGCACCCCCTGAGCAACCGCTCCCGACCTCGCCCTGGAACCCGAGTACACCACCTGGGAAGAAGCGCCGGCGCGTGGCGTCGCCTCGGCTACGTCGACGAGCAGACCGATCTGGAGCGAAAGCGGTCCCGGTGCATGGCACCGGGACCGTCCCTTTCGGGCCGCCGCGCGTGAGAGCCGACGACCCTGCGCCCAAGATACTCCGGAATGTTCCGACGGCGCGGGGGCCAGTCCTTGCGGCGGCGGGCCAGCAGTGCGGCCTGCTGGCTCGTCGAAGCGGGTGGCCCTGGGCGTCGAGCCCGTCCATGAGGCCGAGCTCCTCGCGGGCCTGCTCCCGCCGGTGCAGGTCGGTGCGCTCGAACACCCGCAGGTGGCGCAGCACCGGCGCGAGCACCTCGTCGCGGTGGATGCGCAGGTTGTAGATCCCGGCCACGGCGATCTGCGCCGCCGCGGCTCGAAGTTCTCCACGCCGGCCCGGGCATCGGGAAGTTGCTCACCACGTCCACCACCGCGCGCATGGTCTGGTCGGGCGCAGCTCGAAGGCCGCGCGAGCAGGTTGCGGTAGAAGACCATGTGCAGGTTCTCGTCGTTGGCGATCTTCTGCAGCAGCTGGTCGCAGAGCTTGTCGCCGGAGTACGTGCCGGTGTTGCGGTGCGAGATGCGGGTGGCGAGCTCCTGGAAGGAGACGTACGCGATCGAGTTGAGCACGCTGTGCGAGTTGTGCGAGATGTAGCCGCTGCGACATGTGCGTCATCCGGGCCCGCTCGAGCTCCACCGGGTCGACCGCCCGGGTGGTCAGCAGGTAGTCGCGGATGGCGATGCCGTGCCGGCCCTCCTCCGCGGTCCACCGGTGCACCCAGGTGCCCCAGGCGCCGTCCCGGCCGAAGAGCGCGGCGATCTCGTGGTGGTAGCTGGGCAGGTTGTCCTCGGTCAGCAGGTTCACGACCAGCGCGGTCCGGGCGATCTCCGAGATCTTGAGACGTGACATCCCAACCCAACGGCCGTGGGGCCTCGTGCGTTGCGGCCACTCATCGAGACACCCGCTGCGCGTCACCCGCCTGAGCTACATGTGAAAAGAGCTCCTGGTGCATCGTCAGGGCAGTGGCTGGGCCGCGACATGAGTCCTCCCGTAGCTGCAGGGCGGAGTGTTGCGTGATCGGCTGAGGCGCATGGTTCCCCACGGTCACCGGATCGTCTGTCGGATGACACGCTGTCATGTCCGGAAGAAACCACAGGGGAAACTGGCTGTCAGCGGCCAGTTGAGATGGTTCTGATCCACTTCTTGTGGGCCGATAACAGACTGTCACGAGGGGCTGGCAGGATGGCTGTTCGTGTGACTGCAGCGTTCTGTTGACGGCCTTCTCCCACCTCGCGTCCGTGCAGGTCGACGAGGTCGTGGTGCACGGCGAAGGAATGGAGCTCGTCGCGCGGACCACGACCGGGGAGGCGGCCTGTCCTGGGTTGCGGCATGGTGTCCGGCCACGTCCACGGCGGCTACCGGCGGCGTCTGGCTGATCTCGCGGTGGCCGGCCGCAAGGTCGTGATCACCTGGCCGTGCGGCGGTTCTTGTGCCCGAGGCCGGAGTGCGATCGCCGTACCTTCGTCGAGCAGGTGGACGGGCTCACGGAGCGGTTCGCGCGCCGCACCTCATCCCTTCGGCGCGCGCTGGAGAAGATCGCGCTCGCCCTGGCCGGGCGCCCGGCCGCGCGGCTGCCGCGCACCTGTCTGTCCCGACGAGCGCGAACTCCCTGCTCAGGCTCGTGCGTAGGCTCCCGGACCGGCGCGTCGGGGTCGCGCCGCGGGTCCTGGGCGTGGACGATTTCGCGCTCAAGAAGGGATACGTGTACGGAACGATCCTCTTGGACATGGAGACCGGTGAGCGGGTGGACGTCCTGCCCGACCGCACTGCGGAAGCGCTCACCGCGTGGCTGCGCGAACATCCCGGGGTGGAACTCGTGTGCCGGGACCGGGCGAGTGCGTATGCCGAGGCCGTCCGGACCGCCTGCCCCGACGCAACGCAGGTCGCAGACAGGTTCCACCTCTGGATGAACCTGTGCGAGGCCGTCGAGAAGTGCGTCGCCGCACACCGCGGCTGCCTGACGGAACCCACCCCGGAGGCCACGTCGGAGCCCGTCGGCCAGCCGCCCGAGGCGGCAATACCCGAGACGTCGGTGCCGGCGGAGGGCCTGCGCGCGATCCGACGGCGCGAGCGCCACACGGCCGTGCACGCCCTGTATGACAAGGGCGTTCCGATCCAGGTGATCGCCGAGACGCTCGGTCTGGACCGCAAGACCGTGCGCCGCTACGCGCACGCCGCCACCCCGGAGGCCGCGTCACTCGGGACCGGATCGCGCCGCTACGGGCAGATCCACGCGTACTCGCCCTACCTGCACCAGCGCTGGAATGAGGGCTGCACGGACGCCGCCCGGCTCCACGCCGAGATCACCGAACTCGGGTTTCGCGGCAGCCAGCGGACCGTCCGGCGCCACTTGCAGGAGATCCGCTCCAGCGGCAAACCCGCTCCCGACAAGCCCAGGGAACTGACGGTCCGCAAGGCAACTTGGCTGATCACCGCCCACCCGGACCGCCTGGAGGAGAGCGGCACGCTCAAGCTCAAGAAGCTGCTGGCCCGCTGCCCCGAACTGAACGCCGTCGCCGCCTGCGTCCGCTCCTTCGCCGCGATGATGACCGAACGCCGCGGCAGTGACCTCGACGACTGGCTCGCCATCGCCGAGAGCACCGGCCTCAAGCCGTTTTGCAGCCTGGCCCGCGGCCTGCGTCAGGACTTCGACGCCGTCACCGCCGGACTCACCCTGGACTGGAACTCCGGCAAGGTCGAGGGCAACGTGAACGCGTGAAACGGATCAAGGGGACGGATACGGCCGTGCCGGCTTCGACCTCCTCCGCCTCCAGATACTCCTCAGCGACTGACTCCGTGACGCTCCGCGACCGCCCCACAAGAAGTGGATCAGAACCAAAGTTGCTGGCCGCTGACAACTGGCCACCGGGGCGCGCGATCTTTGTGACGTCAGGGAGACAGCTCCTGGCTTCGTCGAAATGAATGTCGCGATCCGGCCACTTCGAGCTTCCCACGTGACCGGGTTCTGCACCTGGAGAAAGGCGGTCGCCCGGTCTTTTATCCGTCCCGGTAGAACTGGACGCCATTTGCCGATTTCCAGAACGAGGGCTGGGGGTGAGGTGGTGCGGTGGGTGGCTGGCGAAACCATTCTTCTCTGTGATCTTCACCTCGGCGTCCGATTCACTGTCCATCAGTCAACCGCTGGCAGCAGTGCTGGTGGCGGGATGTCTGGATCTCTCGCTGCCCGTCGACTTCCGAAAGGGCAGCCTCCTACACTCCGGGCTGCTTCGTCGGGTCCATGACATCAGAAGGGTTTACCCATGCGCAGACATCTCAGCAGCGCTGTCGTTATTGCTTCCATTGCGGCTTTGCCACTGCTTGCTTCCGTGACTGCTTCTGCCGAGGACCAGCCCGGTGCCTCCCAGCACGAACCGGCCGTGATGCACCCCGACGACTCCTGCCCGGACAGCGGTCACGTCACGAACTGGGACGTCTGCACGACCTTGACCGGTGGAATACTTCATCTCGACGAGAACAACGATGGCAGCGACGTCAGCGTGTGGTACCACAAGTCGAGTGGCGACCCCGTCAGCGGCTACCTGAAGTACGAGCGGGGTGGAACCACGCACAGCAGCGGTAAGCTGACCTTCTCGCAGAGTCTCGACCAGGAGTACGACTGGTCTCCTGCTGCAAGTTGCAGTGACACCGTCGGCATCATCTCGACCAGCGACGGACAATGGCAGACACCGGCGGCCCCCGGCTGCTGAAGAACTTGCCGGCTTCCCCCGCCTCGGCGGGGGAAGCCCGTTCCCTTCGAGGGCATTCCCCTTACTTGACAGTGGAGTTGTTCGTGCTCGACGCAGTGTTCAACGGGCATCACGCCTTTGTCGCGATCGCCGTGGTCATCATGGTGGCCGTGTGGGCGGCCGCGTATCGTTCTTCCTCAAGCCCGTTCGGCCGCGCCGTGGTGTCGAGCAGTTGGGCGGCGTCGATCGCGGGCGTGCTGTGCCTGACCATGTGGTCGACCGCCGAGTCATACGGGGGCGGCCGATGTGTCATCGACTTCGACGTGATCGAATCGCTCCACACCGAACAGGGCCTGCTCAACCTCTCCATGTTCGTACCCGTCGGGATTCTTGGCGTGCTGACCACGCGGCGCCTGCTGCCCGCTGCTGCGGTAGGCGTGCTGCTGTCGGCCGCCATCGAGACGGCACAGGGAGCTCTGCCGATACTCGGCCGGGCCTGCGATACCAGCGACTTCGCCGCGAACTCCCTCGGAGCACTCCTCGAAGCCGTCGTCGGTTGGATGCTCGTCCGACTTGAGCGCCGCACCATCGACCCCTGGCGCTTCAGAGGGCGGCCCACCGCTGTCGTGTCTGTTGCCTCGGTCGCGATCCTCGGCGTGGTCTGGGTCGGGTGGATCACGCCGGACACCACCGCTTCGGAGAGTGTGTTTCATCCCGCCACCCCGGCCCAAATGGCCGCCCTACGCAGTGAGGTTCACCAGGCTTTCGGCAGCCACTACCCACTCACCAGCGCTCAGTTCGCCGGGGTTCGACCCGGAGCGAGCACCGGCTTCCTCACCGCGAATCTGGGCCCTGACTCGTCCATACAGATGTCCTGGCCGGATCGCACCAGCGTGACCTACGCCCTCGACATGGCGAGCGGACACCCCGAGACCGGCTACCCTGTCCCAGGGACCCCGCACGGTGCCGCCACATCTCAGACAGCGAAGGCCATAGCCACCGCTTACGCGGGTACCCACGACCACTGGGCCGTCACTGGAAGCAACGTGCAGACCCAACCGGTCGGCGACCACGCCTCGTTGGGATGGATCGTGAGCTGGCGCCGCTACCGGCAGGCTGTCCTCATGCCGATGCGCCTCGACATCGAAATCGACCGAGCCGGCCGTGTATCCCAACTCGCCGCCCGCACGCTGCCCGATGTCTCCGTGGGCAAGGTGACCGTCACGAAGAACCAGGCTGTCACCGTAGCGCTGGGATCGATGTCCTCCTGTACCAAGGCACGAGCGGGTGAACTCCTCGCGGTCCGGGACGGGGGTTCATGGATCCCTGCATGGCGTGTGGTGGCATCTTGCGGCAATCGCCGTGCGGTCATCAACATCAACGCGCGCACCCGCGCCGTGCAGTCTCGCCAGATCTACGACGACCACCTTCCCACAAGCACCGCGTCCGCCTCCTGAGAGGGCGTTAAGTCCCGTTCCTGATGGTGTGGTGTCGCTCGTTCGTGGGTGATGGGTCGGTTCCGTCCTGATTCATGTCGTGTGCATGATGGGGTGGTGGGCATGGGACGATTGCCGTACGCGACCGACTTATCTGACGATCAGTGGGCGTTGATCGAGCCGATGGTCACCGGGTGGAAGCGGGAGCGGGTGGCGCGGTCGGCGACCGGGGACCCGGGCTCCTGCGACCTGCGCGAGGTTGTGAACGCGCTGCTCTACCAGAACCGGACGGGCTGTCAGTGGCGTCTCCTGCCGCACGACCTCCCGGCCTGGTCGGCGGTGTTCTACTACTTCAGCCTGTGGCGCGAGGACGGCCTTGACCAGCGGATCCAGGAGATTCTGCGCTGCCAGGTGCGGGAGCGGGCCAGACGATTAGAGGACCCGTCCCTGGTGATCATCGACACCCAGTCCGTCCGGGTGGCGGCCGGCGTGCCGAAGGAGACGACGGGACTGGACGCGAACAAGAAGACGCCCGGAAGGAAGCGGGGACTCGCCGTCGACGTGCTGGGGCTGATCATCGGTGTGGTGGGGCCTTCGCCCTGATGGGTGGACACGCTGATACTGGATCTTGCTTGATCCGGAGGAAGCGAGAAGAACGCCGATGGCGATGAAGGACTACTCGGAGGAGTTCAGGGCCGATGCCGTGGCCCTGTACGAGTCCACACCCGGGGCGACGTACAAGGGCATCGCTGCTGACCTGGGCATTACCCGGGCGACGCTGCGTGCGTGGGTGCTGGCCGGCGACGAGCGGCGCGGCGTGGACCCGGGCCTGCCGGCTCGCGGTGCGACAGGCCGCCACGGCCGCGACCGGGTCCCGCGCCGGTGCTCCGACGATCCGAGGCGGCGCGGATCCGGGAGCTTGAAGCACGGGTCGGCCGAGCTTGAGGCCAGTGAGCGGCAAGCTGGCGACCGAGCGCGACATCCTGCGCAAGGCCGCGAAGTATTTCGCGGGAGAGACGAACTGGTGAGCCGCTTCAAGTTCGTTGACGACCACCGAGACGCCTACGAGCGTGAAGCGGCTGTGCCGGGTGCTGGAGCGTCAACAGGTCGAGCTACTACAAGTGGCTCGACGGCGCCGAGGCCCGGGCTGCGCGCGAACGGGCGACCAGGCCCTCGCAGAGCGGATCCGCGCGGTGCACGTCGAGTCAGGCGGCGCCTACGGCTCGCCCGCGGTGACCGCGGAGCTGCGCGAGAGCGGCAGGCGGGTCAACGACAAACGGGTTGCCCGCGTCATGCGCACACACTCCATCGCCGGCATACGCCTGCGCCGCAGGGTGCGCACCACCGTCGCGACCCGGCCGCGCACCCGGTCCCCGACCTGTTTCGGCCGGGACTTCACCGCCGCCGAGCCAGGCCGCGAAGTACATGGGCGACATCACCTACCTGCCCCTGGCAGACGGGGAGTTCTGAGCTGCCCCGAGTTTCGTAGAGTCCGGTGATCTTGTTTCAGGCGGACTGTGGGGCTGGTTCCTGGCTTCGCCAGTAGTCCTGTTCGTACTCGGCGGGTGGCACGTGGTCGAGTGCGGAGTGGAGGCGTTCTTCGTTGTACCAGGTGACCCACTGGAAGATCGCCCGCTCGACCTGCTCGACGTCCTTCCAGGGGCCCTGCATCTCGATCAGCTCGGCCTTGAAGGTGCCGTTCAAGGCCTCGGCCATGGCGTTGTCGTAGCTGTCGGCGACGGACCCGACGGAGGCGGAGGCGCCGATGTCGACGAGCCGGTCAGTATACCGAATTGATACGTATTGCGAACCCCTGTCGCTGTGATGGACGAGGCCGGAGTCCTTCTTGATCCTCCGCCTCCACAAGGCCATCTCCAGTGCGTCCAGCGGAAGTTCGGTCCGCATGTGGTTCGCGACCTGCCAGCCGACGATCATCCGGGAGTACACGTCCAGGACGAACGCCACGTACGCCCATCCCGACCAGGTGCGGACATAGGTCATGTCGGCGACCCACAGCTGGTCCGGGCGGCTCGCGGTGAAGTCGCGGTCGACCAGGTCCGGCGGCCGGGGCGCCGAAGGCTCCGGGACCGTGGTGCGCCGCCGCCGGCCACGGATCACCCCCTCCAGACCAAGCTCGGCCATCAGCCGCTCGACGGTGCAGCGGGCCACCCCGTGGCCTTTGCGCCCGAGCGCGCGGGTGATCCGGCGAGCCCCATACGTGCCGCCCGACTCCGCGTGGACCTGCTCGATCAGAGGCATGAGCTGTTCGTCGCGCAGCCGGCGGGCCGACTTCGGCCGCTTCTTGCGGGCGAAGTACGTCGATGGCGACAGCGCGAGAACCCGGCAGACGGGATCGACCCCGAGACCTCTGTCACGCAGGTGGTCGATCACCTGCTCGGCCTCGTCCGGGGACGGTCGATCTCCTGAGCAAAAAACACCGAGGCTGCCTTGAGAATCTCATTCGCCCGCCTCAACTCCGCCACTTCCCTGCGAAGTTGCCTGAGCTCGTCCTGCTCGGTGGTGGTCAGCCGGTCGTCACGCTCACCGCGGTCGGCCTCGGCCTGGCGGACCCAGCCGCGCAGGGCCTCCTTGTGGATGCCCAGATCCTTCGCGACGTGCGCGATCGGGCGGCCGGACGTGCGGACCTCACGGATCGCACGCTCACGGAGTTCATCAGGGTATTTACGGGGTGCTGGCATAGCGCTGGTGGTTCTCCTTCGCCAGGATCGTAACCCTGGCATCAGGTACTCCACCAAACTCAGAGCAGCTCACTACTTCAACACCCACGTCTGGAAACCGGCCTTGGCCGAAGCAGGCGTGATCGCCCCGCTGAAAGAAGGCACCCCGCACGGGCGGCGTGTGTGGGAGCCCTCACGGGAGCACGGCTATCACGCCCTGCGCCACTTCTATGCCTCCGAGCAGTTGGAGGCTGGTGAGTCGGTCGTCTCCCTGGCCCGCTGGCTCGGCCACTCCAACCCTGGATTCACGCTTCGGGAGTACGCTCACTTCATGCCCAACGCGGGTGCGCGCGGCGGCGCCGCTATCGACGCGGTGTTCGCGTAGCTCTTCGCGCGGATACGCGTCGGCGAAAAGTCCCAGGGAAGTCCCACGACTGCCGCCGCATCCGGCCCTGATCAGCATTTTTGCTGATCAGGTCGGATGCGGCGGCCTTCGCCGGTCAGTTCTTGCGGAACGTGTACGCCTCCTCGGCGGCCGCGGCCACGCCGACGATGTCCGCGCCCGCCGAGGCGGTGACCACCGCGGCGACCGCGCCCTCGACGAACGGCGCGTCGACGAGCGTCGAGCCCTCCGGCAGTTCGCCGTCCTCCAGCAGCGCCTTGACCGTCAGCACCGCGCTGCCCAGGTCGGCCAGCAGGGCCACCCCGGCGCCGCCGTCCACCGCGCGGGCCGCCTCGGTGATCAGCTCCGCGCTGGTGCCCAGGCCGCCGTCCCGGGTGCCGCCGGCCGGCTCCACCGCGATGTCCGTGCCGCCGCCGGACAGGCCGACCGCCAGCTCCGCCACCGTGCGCGGCCACCTCGGCGCTGTGCGAGACCAGGACCACCCCGACCGCGCCGCTCACCGACCGGCTGCCGGCGCTCACCGGGCACCGCCGTCCGACGCGGGACCGCTCTCCCCGGCCGCCTTGGCGAACGCCGTCACCAGCAGCGCCGACGAGGTGGCGCCCGGATCCTGGTGGCCTATGCTGCGCTCGCCCAGGTAGCTGGCCCGGCCCTTGCGGGCCTGCATCGGCACGGTGGCCGTCGCCCCCTCGTCGGCCGCGATCCGGGCCGCCGCCAGCGCGTCCACCAGGCCCGCGCCGGAGTCGAGCGCGAAGGCCAGCGCGTCGACCGCCGGGACCAGCGCGTCCAGCATCGTCTTGTCGCCCGGCGCCGCGCCGCCCAGCCGCTCCACGCCCTCGATGCCGGCCCGCAGCGCCGCGCACAGCTCCTGCGGTGTCGCGCTGTCCGCCTCGCCCAGTTGCTTGCCCGCGGTGCGCAGCAGGGTGCCGTACAGCGGTCCGGCCGCCCCGCCCACGCTGCTGATCAGCTGCCGCCCGACCAGGGTCAGCACGCCGCCCGGCGTGTCCGGCGGGGCCTTGTCCACGGCGGCCGTGGCGGCGCCGAAGCCGCGGCGCAGGTTGGAGCCGTGGTCCGCGTCGCCTATCGCGGAGTCCAGATCGGTGAGCCGGTCCGCCTCACGTTCGACGTCCCGCGCCGCGACGGCCAGCCAGCGCCGCAGATATCCGGCGTCGACCACCGGGGCTTCCGTGCCGGGTGCGTTCATGGTCGGTGGGTACCTCCTCGTACGACGATTCCCAGGGGCCGGGCACGGCGGGGTCAGCAGCCCCAGCGCAGGCCCGGGGTGCGCACCGGCGCGTCCCACAGCCGCAGCATCTCGTCGTCGGCGCGGCACAGGGTCAGCGAGCAGCCGGCCATGTCGAGCGAGGTGACGTAGTTGCCGACCAGGGTGCGCACCACGGGCACGTGGCGCTCGCCGAGCGCCCGGTGCACCTCGGCGTTGAAGCCGTACAGCTCCAGCAGCGGGGTGCCGCCCATGCCGTTGACCAGGGCGAGCACCGGTCCGTCCGGGCGCAGGTCCTCCACGATCGCCTCGACGGCCGCGTCGGCGATCTCCCGGGCGGTCATCATCGAGCGCCGCTCGCGGCCCGGCTCGCCGTGGATGCCGATGCCCAGCTCCAGCTCGCCGGCCGGCAGGTCGAAGGTGGCGCTGCCCTTGGCCGGCGTGATCACCGAGCTGAGCGCCACCCCGAAGCTGCGGCAGTTCTCGTTGACCCGGCGGGCCAGGTCGGCCACCCGGTCCAGCGCGGCGCCCTCCTCGGCGGCGGCGCCGGCGATCTTCTCCACGAACAGCGTGCCGCCGGTGCCGCGCCGGCCGGCGGTGTACAGGCTGTCGGTGACCGCGACGTCGTCGTTGACCAGCACGGTCGCGGTCTGGACGCCCTCGTCGCCGGCGAGTTCCGCGGCCATCTCGAAGTTCAGCACGTCACCGGTGTAGTTCTTGATGATGAACAGCACGCCCGCGCCGCTGTCCACCGCCGCGGCGGCCCGGGTCATCTGGTCGGGCACCGGGGAGGTGAAGACCTCGCCGGGGCAGGCCGCGTCCAGCATGCCCAGCCCGACGAATCCGCCGTGCAGGGGTTCGTGGCCGCTTCCGCCGCCGGATACCAGGCCCACCTTTCCGGCGACGGGGGCGTCCCGCCGCACCACGACGCGGTTGTCGACATCGACGGTCAGCTCCGGGTGAGCGGCCGCCAGGCCGCGCAGTCCGTCGGCGACCACGGTCTCCGGCACATTGATCAACATCTTCATGTGATCATCCTCCACACATGACTGACAGCTCAGCGCGGTCACGGTGTGCTGATGTGGTTATACCCGCGGACTACTCCAGGGTATGGGCGAAGGGCGCGGTCGGCAGGGATACGGCCATCCTCAGCCGCGCCAGGGCGCGCGCGCCGGGGGCGCGGCGGGGGCGGCTACGGTGGGGTCACGGACGACTTCGGAGGCGGCGGATGCGTGACGCGGACCCCGGCCTCTTCGGGCCCGACTCGGTGACCTGGCAGCTGCACGGCGATCCGATGATGTGGATCGGCGGGGTGCGGGCGCTGTACCTGCAGGCCCTGCATCCGCGGGCGGTGCGCGGCGTCGTACAGAATTCCGATTTCCGCCGTGATCCCTGGGGCCGGCTGCTGCGGACCGCCGACTTCGTGGGCACCGTCACCTACGGCACCACCCGGCAGGCCGAGCGGGCGGGCGCCCGGGTGCGCGCGCTGCACCGGCGGCTGACCGCCACCGACCCCGACAGCGGCGAGACCTTCCGGGTGGACGAGCCCGAGCTGCTGCTGTGGGTGCACTGCGCGGAGATCGACTCCTACCTGACGGTCGCCCGCCGCTCCGGCTTCCCGATGACCGACGCGCAGGCGGACACCTACGTCGCCGAGCAGCGCACCGCCGCCCGGCTGATCGGGCTCGACCCGGACCGGGTGCCCGGCGACACCCGCGCGCTGGCCCGCTACTTCGACCGGACGGTCCCGGCGCTGGCGGCCACCGAGGAGGCGTTCGAGGTCTTCGCGTTCCTGTTCGCGCCGCCGGTCCACCCGCTCCTGCTGCCCGCCCGGCAGACGGTGTGGCGCGGCGCGACCCGATTGGCGTACGCGAGCCTGCCGGCCTACGCGCACGAGCTGTACGGGCGGCCTGCCGCCGGCGGCCGGGCGGTGGACGCCGCCCTGCGGGCGACCGGGAGCGCGCTGCGTGCCGTGCCGGCGGCGCTGCGCTGGCAGATCCCGCCGGGCCGGGTGCTCAAGGCGGTCGGCCGGCTGGGACCCGGCACCCACCCTTCGGCGTACCGGATGCGCCGCGGGCTGTGAGGCGCCGTGACGCCGCGAGGCCCGCCCGGCCATACTGGACGAACGGCGTGACGGTACGGAGCGAGACGACGGGGGCGGCAGCTCGCGATGGGAGACAACCGGCTGATCCGGGAGCGGTACCGGCTGATCGAGCTGATCGGCCGGGGCGGTATGGGCGAGGTGTGGCGCGGCCAGGACGAGGAGTTGGGCCGCAAGGTGGCGGTCAAGTGCCTCAAGCAGCTGAGCCCGACCAGCGATCCGCAGCACCTGCGCATCATGCGCGAGCGCTTCCGGCGGGAGGCCCGGGTGGCCGCCGGACTGCAGCACCGCGGCATCACCGTCGTCCACGACTTCGGCGCCGACGACGGCCTGCTCTTCCTGGTCATGGAGCTGCTGGAGGGCCGCACGCTCTCCCAACTGCTCGACGACGAGCAGGGGTTGGCGCTGCCGCTGCCCGACCTGCTGGACATAGGCGAACAGGTGGCCGGCGCGCTCGCCTACACCCACGCCCAGGGCGTCGTGCACCGCGACCTGAAGCCGGCCAACATCCTGCGGCTGTCCGACGGCACCGTGAAGATATGCGACTTCGGCATCGCCCGGCTCGGCCACGACATCGGCTTCACCTCCCGGCTGACCGGCACCGGGCTCGCCATGGGCACCCCGCACTACATGTCGCCGGAGCAGATCGGCGGGGTCGAGGTGGACCACCGCAGCGACCTGTACTCCTTCGGCTGCGTGCTGTACGAACTCGCCACCGGGGCGCCGCCGTTCGACCTCGACGACGCGTGGGCCGTGCTGATCCGGCACCGCAGCGTCGCGCCCGACCCGCCGCGTGACAAGCGCCCCGAGCTGCCGGAGGGCCTCGACCGGCTGATCCTCGACCTGCTGGCCAAGGAGCCCGACGACCGCCCGCAGGACGCGGCCGTGGTCGCCAAGCGGCTGGCGGCGGTGCGGATCCAGGCCGACCGCGGGATCCAACTGCCCTCCTGGGCGGCGGGGTTGACCACCGGCGCCGACTCCGCGGGACACCGCAGGGTCCGCCCGCACCGGCCCGACCCGGCGGCGCTCACCGGCACCTGGTTCGGCCGCAGCGCGCCCGCCGCGCAGCTGCCCGTCCCGACCGGGCAGCCCACCGGCGCGCCGGGCGCGTCCGGCCCCGTGCCGCACACCGCCACCGTGCCGGACCGCCCCGGCCCCCCGGCCGTCGCCTCCGAGGCGTCCGCCGAACGGCACCGCGCCGGGCAGGCGCTCGGCCGGGCGGGCCGCTGGGCGGAGGCGGTCGAGGCCTACCGCTCGGCCGCGCTGGAGCGCGACCGGACACTCGGCCCGGACCACCCCGACGCGCTGGCCAGCCACTACGAGCTGGGCTTCGCGCTGAGCCACACCGGCCGGGCGGCCGACGCGCTGGCCCAGTACGAGCGGGTGGCCGCGGCCCGGGAACGGACCATGGGCCCGGAGCACCCGGACACCCTGGCCGCGCGCCAGGAGACCGGATACGTGCTGGGCCAACTGGGCCGCCACCAGGACGCCCACCGGGTCTACGCCGCCGTGCTGGCGGCGCGCGAGCGGGTGCTCGGCCCCGACCATCCGGACACGCTGCGCTGCCGGCACAACCTCGCCTACAACCTCGGCCGGCTCGGCCGCAACCAGGAGGCGTACCGCACCGCCGCCGAGGTGTGCGCGGCGCGCACCAGGGTGCTGGGCGCCGGCCACCCCGACACGCTGGTCACCCGGTTCGAAGTCGCCTACGCGCTGGGCAGGTTGGGGCAGTGGGAGCCGGCGCTGGCCGAGTACCGGGCGGTGGCCGCCGCCCGCGAGGAGGTGCTGGGCCCGGACCATCCCGACACGCTGGCCGCCACCTACGAGGTCGGCATCTGCCTCGGCCGGCTCAACCGCAGCGGCGAGGCCCTCGACCTGTACGGCACGCTCGCGGCGGCCCGCACCCGGATCAGCGGGCCGGAGGACCCCGAGACGCTGCGCGCCCGGCACGGCTACGGCGTCAACCTCGGCCGCCTGCAGCGCTGGGACGAGGCGCTGGCCCAGGCGTGGGACGTGTGCGCGATCCGCGAACGGGTCCTGGGGCCCGACCACGCCGACACGCTGATCAGCAAGCGCGAGGTGGCCGTGGCGATGGGCTGGCTCGGCCGCTGGGGCGAGGCGCTGGGCGCCTACCGCGCGGTCGCCGCCTCCCGGGCCCGGGTGCTGGGCGCCGGCCATCCCGACACGCTGGCCGCCCGTGACGACGAGGCGCACTGCCTGGAGCAGTTGGGCCGCTCGGCCGAGGCCGCCGAGCTGCAGCGCTCGGTGGCCGCGCTGCGGGCCGGCCGCTGAGGTCCGCCCGACGGCGGATCCCGGCACCGCCGGTCAAGGTGTGTCGATTCCGCGAAGGGTGCCGCCGCGTCACGCCGGATCTCGGCCGGGTCAGTGGTGTCATGGCCGTGTTGCACCATTGAGGAGAAAGGCCCCTTCTGTGCGATCGCGTACCCCGCTGCGTCCGATCACCGTCCTGACCGCCCTCGTGGCGGCCGCCACCGGCGCCGTCGTCCCCGCCGCCGCGGCGGCCCGGCCCGCGCCGGTGGTCCACGAGACCCCCGCGCCCGGCCACGGCGCCCTCGACCCGGTGGTGCGGCTGGCCGCGCAGCGCCTGCTCGTCGTCGACCAGGTCGCCGCCGCCAAGTGGTCGCGGGGCCTGCCGGTCCAGGACCCGGCCCGCGAGTCCCAGGTGATCGGCGCCGCCACCGCCGAGGCGCGGTCCCTCGGCGTCGACCCGCAGCAGGCCGACCGGTTCTTCCGCGACCAGCTCGCCGCGGCCGACTCCGTCGAGCAGGCCCTGTACGACCGGTGGGACGCCGACCCGTCGCAGGCGCCGGCGACCGCCGACGACCCGGCCGCCTACCGGGCCGCCCTCGACACCCTGGACAGCCGGCTGGCGCACGCGCTCGCGGACACCGCCGCGGTCCGCGCCGACCGGCTGTGCGGGCTGCGCGCCGGCCTGGAGACCGTACAGGTCTCCGGCGAGTTGCACCTCGACGTGGTCCACCGGGCCGGGCTGACCCAGGCGTTGGGCTCGGTCTGCGACTGACGCACGGTACCCGGAAGGTGGCGCTCCGCGCGGATCGGCTGTCCGGTGTCCGTCGCGCTCGCTACGCTGGGCGATGGACGACAACGCCGGGAGGAGAGCGGACGTGGCCGAAAGCACCATCGATGAGCCCGTTGCCAAGGGGAAGAAGCCGCAGCTCGATCTGACGGGAGCCGAGTGGCTCTCCAGCAGCCAGGGGACCGGCGATGTGCAGATCGCCTTCGTGGAGGGCTACATCGCCATGCGTGACGGCCGGCAGCCCGACGGCCCGGCGTTGATCTTCACACCGGCCGAGTGGCGGGCCTTCGTGCTCGGCGCCCGGGACGGCGAGTTCGACCTCACCTGACCGCCCGCTCCGGCCGCGGACCGGGAGCCGAGCCCGGGACGCGGCCGGTGGTGCGGGCCCGTACCATGTCCGCATGTCCTTCCTCCGCCGCCGTAGCGCGATGACGCCCGCCGGGCCGGACTTCGATGTGCTGGCCATGGACCCGGGCGACTGGCCGGGGAATCTCGGCGCGGGGCTGATCCCCGGAGCCGACGGAAGCTGTCAGGGGATCTTCCTGCGCTACGACCTGTTCGGCGGCCGCGGCCCGGCCATGCTGATCGGCAACCTCCCCGAGGGCTCGCCGGCCCGGGAGACCGCGGACGGCCAGGTCCCGTTCGAGGTCGCGCAGTTGCTCGCCGCGCTCGGCAACGACGAGCCGGTACACGAACTGGAGCGCGAGGACACCCCGGTCATGCACGGTGACAGCCTGCTGATCGTGCGGCGCATCAAGATCAGCGAAGGCCGGGTCTCCTGCGCCCAGTTCGACCGGGACGACGGCGTCCAGGTCACCATCGCCACCTGGGACCGGCCGATCACCGACGACCTCTACCAGCTGCTCAAGCCGCTGCCCGCCGAGATGTTCCGGCAGGGCTGACGGCCGCCCGGCCTGCCCGGTCGCGGCACGCCGAAGGCACACGGCGCAAGGCACACAGAAGGGGGGCCCTCCGCCGAGAGCCCCCCTCGTTCCTGTGTGGTGGTGTTACGAGTGGTGCACCACCACGTCGTCCGCGTTCACGAACGCGACCCGCTGGCCGAACTGGATCTCGTAGTACATCTGCTTGCCCTTGACCCACGCCTGGTCGGAGGTGTCGAAGGTCTTGGAGTAGAAGTACTCACCGGCCGTCTTGCCGCCCACCACGTACGACTGCCCGGCGGGCAGGGTGTACTGCAGCGGGCTGAGCGGCTGCACCGGCACGGAGGCCGGGTAGGCGGACGCCTCCGGGTACGCCTCGCCGTAGACCGGGATCGAGGCGAGGCCCGGCTTCGGGGTGAGCACCATGCCGCCGGCGTTCAGCGCGACCGGGGCGCTGTGCGGGTTGAGGAACCACGCCTTCTGGCCGAGGTACCAGATCGCCGTCCAGTCGCCCTGCCGGCCGGCCACCACGAACTGCTGGCCGGTGGTGGCGCGGGCGCCGGTGTCGTTGACGTCGGTGGTGGTCGGACCGGTGGGGTGCAGGCCGATGTCGGTCACCAGCGGCGCGCTCTCGCTCGGGGCGCTGTAGAGCCGGATGGCGGTGGAGCCGTGCGGCGCGCAGGGCTGCCCGGCGGTGACGCAGCCGGTGTAGACGGGCTGGTTCGTCGCGTAGTTCGGGTCGATCGTCACCAGCGCGCTGTTCGGGCCCGCGGTCGGGTGGAACGGCGCTCCCAGCAGCGCGAAGTAGTGCGCCCAGTCCCAGTACGGGCCGGGGTCGGTGTGCATGCCGGCCACCGTGCCCGGCGTCGGCCCCGGCACGGTGTCGTGGCCCAGGATGTGCTGGCGGTTCAGCGGGATGTGGTACTTCTCCGTCAGGTAGCGCACCAACCGCGCCGACGAGCGGTACATCTCCTCCGTGTACCAGGCGTCGGGGTCGGCGAGGAAGCCCTCGTGCTCGATGCCGATCGACTTGGAGTTGATGTACCAGTTGCCCGCGTGCCAGCCGACGTCCTTGGTGTTCATGTGCTCGGCGATCAGGCCGTCGGAGGAGCGCACCGTGTAGTGCCAGCCCAGGTACGTCGGGTCCTGGACCAGCTTGAGGGTGTTGTCCCAGGTCTCCTCGGTGTCGTGGATGACGATGTAGTCGATCGAGGAGTCCTTGGGACGGTCGGCCTTGTCGTAGTTGCCGTAGTCCGTCGGGTCCGGCCCGTACTGCTCGTAGGGCGCCGGCACCCACTCGCACGCCACGGTCGGGGGGCACTCGGTGTTGGTGGTGTCCAGGCCGTGCAGCCCGAGCGCGTGCACCTGCGCGGTGGCGGGACGCACCCCCGGGTCCGCGGCGAGCCGCACGTGCTGGCCGTTGTCGGTGGTGCGCGACTGGCCGTCCCGGATGGTCTGGTAGACGTCGCCGGCGAAGTCCGCGGCCGACGCGGTGTCGTCGGACTGCGAGTAGCGGGCCACCGCGCCGAACCACTCGTCCGGGTTCGCGCTCAACGGCAGCTTCAGCGCCTTCTGGTAGGACGCGAGCAGGGCCGCGCCGCCCATCACGTTGTCCGTGGCGTCCTCGCGCAGGTCGCTGCCGGACAGGCCGGTCAGCGTCTCGGCCCGGGACGCGGTGCGCAGCGAGGCCGGCAACTGGCTCTCGGCGGGCACCGCCTGGGGCGCGGGCGCCTTCAGGGAGAGCGGCCGGGAGGCGTCGCCGCGCGGGTCGCCGACCGCGTCGCTGTCCGCCTGGGCGTCGGACTGCGCGATGGCGGTGTGCGCGTCGGTCAGGTGCATCGGCCCGTAGCCGCCGGTGACGCTGGGCGCTCCGGCGTGCGAGTCCCAGCGCGACTCCATGTACGACACGCCCATCAGCACGTTGACCGGCACGTGGTAGCGCAGGGCCGCCGAGGCGAACGCCCGCTGCAGCGCACCCGACTGCGGCTGGCCGGCCGCCGCGGGCGGCACCGCGCCGAAGAGCGGCAGCAGCACCGCGGCGCTCACGGTCGCCACCGCGATCCGCAGGACCGAGCGGCGGGGGCGGAAGGGGTGAGCAGACGGTGATGCTCGCACGACGACCTCCGTGAAGTCTTTTTTCGCAGTGGACGTCGTCCACCCAGGACCACAGAGGTATCCGCTGTCCGCCGATCCGTCAACCACCTGTTCACTCCGTGGTTTTCGCACGTCAACGCCCGTGCCGGGGGTTTCCCCGACACGGGCGATCCGGCCTGCGAAGCGTCAGTGGACCAGACCACTGACGGGGTTCGGAGGGCTCGCGGGAGTTTGACCGGGTCAAGAACCTGACGACCCGTTACGTGCCGGGCCGGAACGCGTCAGCGGGTGCCGACCGCCGCCCGGACCGCACGGCGGGCCACCCCGCAGTCGTCGTGCAGCCGCCGCAGCAGCAGGCGCTGCTGCTCGCCGGCTTCCGCCACCCCCGCCGACAGCGCGCTCCCGCCGTGCATCACGTGCTGGAGCGCGGTCTCGTAGCGCCTGATCTCCCGGGTGAGCACCAGCATCAGGTTGACCAGGAACGCGTCGCGGGCCGCCGGGCCCGGCGCCTGGGCGAGCTGGCTGATCTGCCGCCGCGCCGCCTGGTCCGCGCCGAGCACCGACCACAGCACCGCCAGGTCGTAGCCGGGCAGGTACCAGCCGGCGTTCTCCCAGTCCACCAGCACCGCGCCGGTGGGGGAGAGCAGCACGTTGGACAGCAGGGCGTCGCCGTGCGAGAACTGCCAGGGGGTGTGGGCGAAGTCGCCCGCCGCGCCGCGCAGCAGCTTCTCCAGGTCCTCGCGGTCCCGGTCGGTCAGCAGGCCCAGGCGGTGGAAGTGCGAGACGCGTTCGCCGTACTTCAGCGGCTGGTCGAAGACGTCGGCCGGCGGCTGCCAGGCGTTCATCCGGCGCAGCGCGACCAGCGCCGCCCTGGTGTCGGCTCTCGGCGGCGCCTGCACCGGATGGCGGGCCAGCCCGGCGACCCGGCCCGCGACGCGCTCCAGCACCAGCGTGCAGCTGTCCGGGTCGGCCGCGATCAGCCGGGGCACCCGCACCGGCGGGCGGTGCCGCACGAAGGCGCGATAGGCCGCTATTTCGCGCCGGAAGCTGTCCTGCCACCCCGTCGAGCCGTCCAGCAGGCACTTGGCCACCGCGGGCGACCGGCCCACCGAGCCGATCAGCAGCACCGAGCGGCTGCTGCGCCGCAGCACCTGCACGGGGTTGAACTCGGGGCAGATCCTGCGCACGGACGCTATCGCGCCGCGTAACGGTGCTCCCTGCGGACCGGTCACGTCGAGTCTCCCGCTGAGCGGATGCGCGAAGCTCTCCGATACCTGCGGACGGATGGACGCCGGGGCGCCGCGGCCGACCGAGGCGTGCGAGGGGTCCAGGAACGGTGCTGCGGTCATCGCCCGGGGGCGTGCGGCGAGACCGGGCCCGCCGTGGACGGCGGGCCGGGGCGGGACGGACACGTAGGACGATGCGGAGTACATGAGGTGTGGACAGATCCCTTCGTGAGCCGGGGACGCCGCACGCCCCGCGAGGTGACGCGGAGCGCGAGCCTCCCCGAGTGCGCGGGGGAACCGGCTCGCCGACCGCCGGCGGTGCTGGCGCACCGTCCGCGGACCGGCTTTCGGCCGGTGGCCCGACGGTCTCCGGTCCGGTGGCCGCACCCTGGGGAATGCGGTCACCGGATCGGAGCCGGTCGTCCACGAGCCGCGCGCCCCTCCCCGCCGGGTCGGTCGTGCGAAGTCCGAGACCCTTGGGGGAACCGGCTGTTGCCGGGCCGGGGTGGCGCGTTCCTACACCACACCCCGCCGCCCCTGGCACACCATCTGGCGAACCCTGGCGAAGACTGGCGAATGCTCGCTCAGCGTCGACCAGGCGACTACTGTCAGCAGTGCCGAGGAACCTGGGGGCTTGAAGTGGCCAAGGAAGCCAACACCCGGCTCGCGGACCTGTTCGGCCTCACCGGCTGGTCCAAGGGCGAACTGGCGAGGATGGTCAACCGGCAGGCGGCGGCCATGGGCCATCCGCAGCTGTCGACCGACACCTCGCGCGTTCGCCGTTGGGTCGAAGCCGGTGAGAAGCCGCGCGATCCGGTGCCGACCGTGCTGGCAGCCCTGTTCACCGAGCGTCTCGGCCGTGTCGTGACCATCGAGGATCTCGGGTTCGACCGGCAACGGCAATCGGGAAGGAAGCGTGCCGTCGACGGCATGCCGTGGACACCGGAACGAACCGCAGCGGTCCTCACCGAATTCACGGGAATGGACCTCATGTTCAACCGACGCGGTCTGGTGGGCGCGGGCAGCGCGCTCGCCGCTGGTTCCGCTCTCAGCAGCGCCATGTACCAATGGCTCCACACCGACCCGGCCCTGGTGGCCGACGGCCCCCTGCTCGACGATCCCCTGACGGCCGCCCTCACCGCCGGAGCCGACCGCTTCGAGGCGGCGCCGGTCGGCTCCGAGGAGATCACCGCGCTGGAACGCTCCGTCGAGGTCTTCCGCGCCTGGGACGCCTCCCGCGGCGGAGGACTGCAGCGCAAGGCGGTGGTGGGCCAGCTCAACGAGGTGGGAGGGATGCTGGAGTTCCGTCATCCGGCGCACCTGCAGCGGCGGTTGTGGGGGGTGGCCGCCAACCTGGCGGTGCTCGCCGGCTGGATGTCGCACGACGTGGGCCTGGAGCCCACCGCCCAGAAGTACTTTCTGATCGCCGCGCACGCGGCCCGCGACGGCGGCGACCGGCCCCGGGCCGGCGAGGCGCTGTCCAGGGCGGCCCGGCAGATGATCCATCTGGGCCGCCCCGAGGACGCGTTGGACCTGATGAAGCTCGCCTCGTCCGGCTCCGGCGAACGCACCCAGCCGCGCACCAGGGCGATGCTGCAGACCATCGAGGCGTGGGCCGAGGCGGCCATGGGCCACGGGCAGGCCATGCGCCGCGCGCTCGGCCAGGCGGAGGACCTGTTCGTCGCCGACCGCGACCGGCAGGAACCGCCCAGCTGGATGCAGAACTTCGACGAGGCCGACCTGCACGGCATGGAGGCGCTGGCCTACCGCACCCTGGCGGAACACGATCCCGCCGCGGCGCTCCCCGCGCAGTTCCACGCCCAACGCGCCCTGGAACTACGCCAGGACGGCCACGACCGGTCCAAGATCTTCGACCACCTGACGATGGCGTCGGCCTGCTTCATCAGCGACGACCCCGAACAGGCCGACCGCTACGCCCGGTTGGCGCTGCTGACCATCAACCAGACCTCGTCGCACCGCACCTGGGACCGGCTGCGGGAGATGTACCGGCTCACCGGCCGCTACTCCACCACCGGCCGGATCGACACCCTGCGCGAGGAGATCAGAGCGGTCCTGCCGCAGCAGCCCTCGCCCCGGACGAAAGGCGGCCTCGCCCAGGTGTGAGCCGGCCGCGCCGCGGACCACCGAGCGCCGACTCCCGCCGACCGGGCCGGCCGTGCGGTACCCCGTCTGCCACGCCAACCCCCGCCTGCCCGACCACCGTTGAGCCGGCGGTCATCCCCGCGACACGATCGCCTACGGGATGCGAGCGACCAGCACGCAGGCGTCGTCCTCGCGTTCGGGCCTGCCCAGTTCCTCGACGACGGCCCGCACGCACTCCTGTGCGCTGCGGGCGGCGGCGAACCGCGGCCCGAGCGCGAGGAGCGGCGCGAGGCGTGACGGGTCGTCGTCCGCCGCGCCCATCGCGCCGAGCCGCGGCACCAGGCCGTCGGTGTGCAGCAGCAGCAGATCGCCGGGGAGCAGCCGCTCGGTGCGCCGGCCGTACTCCGGATCCGGGGTGGCGCCCAGCAGCACGCCCTCCGGCCGCTCCAGTGCCTGCCCGACCCCGCCCCGGAACAGCAGCGGCGGCGGGTGGCCGGCCTGCGCCCAGGTCAGCCGGCGCTCCTCGTGCTCGTAGCGGCAGCACAGCGCGCTGCTCAACGCGGGCTGCGCCGCCCGGTCCAGCAGCTGGTTGAGCCGGGCCATCAGGTCGTCGGGGGCGATCCCGGCGAGCGCCAGGCCGCGCACCGCGCCGAGCAGCATCGCCATCTGGGTGGTCGCCGTCACCCCGTGGCCGGTCAGGTCGCCGACCGTCAGCAAGGTGGCGCCGTCGGGCAGGTGCATCGCGTCGTACCAGTCGCCGCCGATGAGCGCGCTGGTGCCGGACGGCAGGTAGTTGGCGGCCAGATCCAGCGGCACCGGATCGCCCGGCGGGGAGCGCAGCGGGCCGCGCCACGGGGGCAGCACGGCCTCCTGCAGCTCGACCGCCAGCCGGTGTTCGGTGCGCGCGACCCGCCGCTGGTGTTCCAGCGAGTCGCGGCTGGCGAGCACCGTGTGCTGGGTGCGGCGCAGGTCGCTGACATCGCGCAGCACGGCCCACATCGAGGCGGTGCTCCCGTCGGCGTTCAGCACCGGCTCGCTCGTCATGTGCACGGTGCGGACCGAGCCGTCCGGCCGCACGATGCGGAACTCGCCGTTGATCGGCCGGCCGTCCACCAGGCAGCCGGTGACCATCTCGGTGAGCGCCTGCTGGTCGTCGGCGAACAGCCAGGACGGCAGCTCGTCCAGGGTCAGCGGGCCGTCGTCCAGGGTGCGCCCGAAGATCCGGTACAGATCCGGCGACCACTCCACCTCGTCGGTCAGCAGATTCCACTCCGCGCTGCCGACCCGCCGCACGGCCCCCGGGCTCTCCGGCAGCGGCGGCGCCACCGGGTATGCGGCGCCCTCCGCGTCGCCCTCGGACTCCTCGAACTGCTCGCGTAGCTGGCCCAGGTGCTCGCCCAGGTCGTCCAGCTGCCGGACCGCGAGATCCACCAGCGCCCGCTGCCAGCGGGAGCGGGGGCCGTCGTCCTCGTCCTCCACGGCATCCTGCCGGACGGCGTCCACCTGGCCTCGCAGTCGCCGGGCCTGTGAGATCAGTGCGTCGACCGCGTCGGGGTCCGGCGGTGGAGCGGCGTGATCCGCATGCAGGTGGGACGGCATGACAGTCTCCGAACGTCTCTGAAATACGAGCGCCCCGTAGGGCGCGGGGCGGCATTCGGTCCTGTGACGACTGTTGCACAGAGCGCGATGCTCCGTAAGTGTTTCCGCGATACCCGATGGGGTGGTGCTCGCGGCATATCCCTTTTCGGCTGCGGTCGTTCGCCGGCCGCCCCGGCCGCGGCCCGTCCCGTGCCTCGGCGGACCGGCCGCGGACCGATATGCTGCTGCGTGGCGCACGTGTGCCGGAAACCGGCCCGGATGCCGGAGCGCTCAAGGCCCCCGAAGGCGGTCCTCGCCGCACCCGCGTGAGGCCGGCCACGGCGGGTTCAGGCATAGAGCCCGCCTCCAGCGGTAAGGATGCGGGCTGAGGCTGCGGAAATCCCGTTGCCACCGTAACCCTCCGCACCGGATGCTGACCTCATGTTCGACCCAGACATAGCGCCCAGTGGCACCCTTCTCGGCCTCCTGCAACGGGGGCGCGGAGACGGGACACTGCACGCCCTCGCGGAGGAGCGGGGCGAGGCTCTCGCCGCGCTGGAGCAGTGCGTCCTGAGCGACCCCCGCCGCGACTGGCTGGTCGAGTCGCGCTCGCTCTACTACGCCCGGATCTACTCCGAGCTGGAGGGCGGGCTCGACGGGATCGAACAGCACCTCTTCCACGCCGACGACCTGGTCAACACCGACGAGCAGCGCACCGGCCTCGCGCTGTCCGTCCTCGGCCACCTCGCGGGCTACGGGCGCCGCGACGCCCTGCGCCTGCTGCGCGACTACGCGGCCCGCGGCGGCAACTGGGCGTGGGCCCTGGACGAGCTGGCGCTGCGCGACGACGACGCCGGGCTGCGCGCCCTGGCCCCCGCCGTGCTGGACCGCTTCCCGCGCGACCCGGACGGCGACGCCGCAGCTGGCCCGTGCGATGCGCGCGGCCTACGAGCCGCGGCCCTGGCGGCTGTGGGCCGAGGACCCGGTGCACGGCGAGCGGATCCGTGCCGCCCAGGAGCAGGGGAACTTCGACCGCTGGACGCGCCAGCTCAGCCCGGCGGGGCCGGCGCCCGGCTGGGGCGTCACCGAGATCCTGGACTGGGCCCAGCAGGGCGTCGAGGCGCACCCCGCGCAGCACCGCGCCGCGCCCGCCGCCCGCTGTCTGGCCGCGGTCGCCGGCCCGGAACACCGCCCCGAGCTGCTGGCGGCCGCCATGCGGGGTCCCGAGGGCGCCCGCGCGAGCGCCCTGCGCCACCTCGCCGAACGCAACGACCCCGACGTGCTCGGCATCATCGAGGCCGCCGCCGACGATCCCTCGCCGATCGTCTCGCGGGCCGCGCTGGAGTCGTTCGCCCGCATGCGCAGCATCGCCGGACTCGAACAGGCCCGCCGCTGGGCGGTCCGCGACGACGCGCTCGGCGTCACCGCCGCCCGGATGCTCGCGCTGATCGGCGGCAACGAGGACACCGACGCGGTGCTGAGCGCGCTGCGCCGGGTCGTACGCACCTCGGGCGCGCACGCCGAGGGGCTCGACGCGCTCGTGGAGGGGGTCGGGCGGCTGTCGATCCGCTGCGCCGCGCCGGTGCTGCGCCATCTCTACCGCGAGACCGCCTCCTCCCATCTGCGCGGGCTGGCCGCCCGGTCGCTCGCCGCCACCGATCCGAAGTTCGCCCAGGGGTTCGCCATCGAGTGCCTGTGGGACTGCGAGGAGACCACCCGCGAACTCGCCGCCCGGTACGCCACCACCGGCGACGTCCGGGTCCTCGCCCAACTGCGCCGTCTCGCCGCGGATCCGGCCGAGGAGGCCGAGGTGCAGACGGCGGTGCGCGGCCGGCTCAGTACCCCGGAGCCGCTGGTCTGAACGGTCGGTCCCAGACCGGGGCCCGGCCGACCACGAACCGCACCGGGGTCCCCGGCACCGCCTGCGCGGCCGGCGCGAGCGCGGACCGCGGCACCACGCCGACGACCGGGTAGCCGCCGGTCGTGGGATGGTCGGCCAGGAACAGGATCGGCCGCCCGTGCGGCGGCACCTGCAGCGCGCCGGTCGCCATGCCCTCGCTCGGCAGCTCCTCCGCCCGGGCGCGCGGCAGCCGCGGCCCCTCGGTGCGCAGGCCGATCCGGTTGCTCTCGGAGCCGACCCGGAAGCGCCCGCGGGCGAGCACCCGCAGCGCCTGCGGGCCGAACCAGTCGGCCCGCGGACCCGGCACCACCGGCAGCACGAGTTCGCCGAGCGGTCCCGGCAGCGGCAGCGCGTCGAGCGGCGGGACCGGTCCGTGCGGCGCCCCGATCGGCAGCGGGTCGCCGTCCCGCAGCGGCGCCGGGCCGAGTCCGGACAGCAGATCCGCCGACCGGCTGCCCAGCACGGCGGGCACCGCGACCCCGCCGGCGAACGCCAGGTAGCTGCGCAGCCCGTGCGTCGCGGCCCCGAGGCTCAGCACCGCGCCGGCCGGCACCCGCACCGCCGCGCCCCACGCCGCCGGGCGGCCGTCCACCGTGACCGCGCACGGCGCCCCGGTGACCGCCGCGGTGAAGGGGGAGACGGCCCGTACCGCGCAGCCGTCGACCGTGGTCTCCAGGGTGGCCGCGCCGGCCGGGTTGCCGACCAGGCGGTTGGCGGCGCGGTGGGCCGGCGGATCGAGCGCGCCGGCGCACGGCACGCCGAGGTGGGCGTGGCCGGGGCGGCCGAGGTCCTGCACGGTGGTCAGCGCGCCGGCCCGCACCACCTCGGCCGCCCGGCCGGTCACCGCGGCTCCACCGCCACGAAGCGCACCCGGGTGCCGGGGGACAGCAGCGCGGCCGGTTCGCGGGCGGCGTCCCACAGCACGGCGTCCGTCGATCCGATGAGCTGCCAACCGCCGGGCGAGGAGCGCGGATAGACGCCGGTGTAGGGGCCGGCCAGCCCGACCGAGCCGGCCGGGACGCTGGTGCGCGGGGTGGTGCGCCGCGGCACCCGGCGGTGCTCCGGCAGCCCGGTCAGGTAGCCGAAGCCGGGCGCGAAGCCGCAGAAGGCGACGTGGAAGTCGGTGCCGGCGTGCAGGCGGGCCACCTCGCGCTCGGAGACCTCCCACAGCGCGGCGACCTCGGCGAGGTCGGGCCCGTCGTAGCGCACCGGGATCTCGACCGGCCCGCCGGCCGCCCGGGGCGCGGCGGGGATCTCCCAGCGGGCCAACTCGCCCGCCAGCCCGCCCGGTTCGGCCAGGCCGGTGAGCAGCACGGTGCGGGCCGCCGGGACGATCTCGCGCACCGGGGGCAGCCTGCCCTCCCGGGCCCGCAGCAGCAGGTGCGCGTAGAGCGCCTCGACGGCCCGCGCGCTGTCGAGCTCCACCAGCAGACCGTCCTCGCCCACCGGCAGCAGCCTCATACGAAGCTCGCCACCCGCACGCCGGCCGCCGTCAGCTCCGCGCGCACCCGGCCGGCCAGCGCGGCGGCGCCCTGGGTGTCGCCGTGGACGCACAACGACCGCGCGTGCACCGTGATCCGCTTCCCGTCCACCGCGGTCACCCGGTGGTCGCGGGCGATCCCCACCGAGCGGCCGACCACGGTGTCCGGATCGCTGACCACCGCTCCCGGGGTGCCGCGCGGCACCAGGGTGGCCTGCGGGGTGTAGGCCCGGTCGGCGAACGCCTCGTGGACGACCGGCAGCCCGGCGCGTTCCGCCGCGGCCAGCAGCGCGGAGCCGGGCAGCCCCAGGACGTGCAGCCGGTCGTCGGACAGCGTGATCCCCTCGACGACCGCGGCGGCCTGCTCCTCGTCGCGCACCACGCGGTTGTACAGCGCGCCGTGCGGCTTGACGTAGCCGACCGTGCTCCCGGCGGCGCGGGCGAAGACCTGCAGCGCGCCGATCTGGTAGGCGATCTCGTCGGCCAGCTCGCGCGGCGGCACGTCCATCGACCGCCGGCCGAAGCCGGCCAGGTCGCGGTAGGAGACCTGGGCGCCGATCCGCACCCCGTGCTCGGCGGCCCGCTCGCAGACCCGGCGCATCGTGCTCGGGTCGCCGGCGTGGAAGCCGCAGGCGACGTTGGCGCTGGTGACGACGGTCAGCAGCTCCTCGTCGTCGGTGAGGTGCCAGCGGCCGAACCCCTCGCCCAGATCGGCGTTGAGGTCGATGACCGGGGAGATCCGGGCCGGGGATTCCCGCTGGTCGGTTGACGCGTTCACCGGGTCGGTCATCCCTCCACGCTACTGGATTGTTGAACGATCCCACAAGAAAAGTATTGTTCCGGCGTTCCCGCGGGTGTTGACTTCAGCTGTGAACGGGACGGAACGGTTCGAGGCCGCGGGGCTGGTGCGCGACCGGCCGCTGCTGGGCAGGGCCAGCACCGCGGAGCGGGTCGCGGACATCCTGCGCGCCCGGGTGGCCGAGGGGTACTTCCCGCCCGGCACCCGGCTGTCGGAGGAGAGCATCGGCGGCGCGCTCGGCGTCTCCCGCAACACCCTGCGCGAGGCGTTCCGGCTGCTCACCCACGAACGGCTGCTGGTCCACCGGCTCAACCGCGGCGTGTTCGTCCGCCTGGTGACGGTGGACGACCTGGCCGACCTCTACCGGCTGCGGGTGCTGATCGAGTGCGCGGCGGTGCGCGGTCTGGACCGGCCGCCGTTCGCGCTGGCGGCGGTCGAGGCGGCGGTCGAGGCGGGGGAGCGGGCTGCCGCCCGGCAGGCGTGGCCCGAGCTGTCGGCCGCCAACATCCGCTTCCACCAGGCGCTCGTCGGGCTGGCCGGCAGCCCGCGCACCGACGAGGTGATGCGCGGCGTGCTGGCCGAACTGGGCCTGGTCTTCCATGTGATGGACGATCCCCGGCGCTTCCACGAGCCCTACCTGACCCGCAACCGGCAGATCCTCGACGCGCTGCACGCGGGCGACGCGCCGGGGGCCGAAGCCCTGCTCGCGGCGTATCTCGACGACTCCCGCCGCCAGTTGACCGGCGCCTACGCCGAACAGCTGGGCGAGGACTGAGCGCTCGGATCCGGGCGCCGCGGCCTTGTAGGATCGTTGAACGGTTCCGGGACCCCGCGCGTTCTCCCGTGGCCCCGGCGCGGGCCGCGCGGCGCCGCGTGCGGCGGCCGGCTCGCCGTCCCGGCCGCCGGTATGCTCGGCGGATTCCGCCGCACCGCACCACCGGGAGGAGCCGCCGTGGCCCGCGTCCTGCTCACCGGCTTCGAGCCGTTCGGCGGCGAGAGCGTCAACCCCTCCTGGCAGGCGGTCCAGGCGGTCGCCGCCGAACCCCGGGACGGGCTCACCGTGCACAGCGCCCGGTTGAGCTGCGTCTTCGGCACCGCGCTGGCCGAGTTGCGCGCCGCCGTCGAGGCGGCCGACCCGCAGGTGGTGCTCTGCGTCGGCCAGGCCGGCGGACGCCACGGGCTCAGCGTGGAGCGGATCGCCGTCAACGTCGACGACGCCCGCATCCCGGACAACGCCGGGATGCGGCCGGTCGACGAACCCGTCGTCCCGGGCGGCCCCGCCGCCTACTTCGCCGCGCTGCCGGTCAAGGCCGCGGTCGCCGCGGCCCGCGCGGCCGGGGTGCCCGCCGCGGTCTCCCAGACCGCCGGCACCTACCTGTGCAACCACGTCTTCTACGGCCTGATGCACCTGATCGCCACCGAACGGCCGGGAGTGCGCGGCGGATTCGTCCACATACCGTACGCGCCGCAGCAGGTCACCGACCGCCCCGAGCCGTCGATGCCGGTGGCGCTGGCCGCGACCGGACTGCTCGCGGTGATACGGGCCGCGCTCGCGCACCGCGAGGACATCGTCGTGCCCGAAGGGGCCCTGCACTGACCGGCGCCGCACGGTCCGCGGCCGCCCGGGCACAGGTCGGGACGGACCACGGCAATCGTGCCGTTCCGAGCCATGTCAGCGCGACCGCCTAGGGTATCCGTCGTGACTGCGTCCACCGCGGAGAACGTTCCGCACCGCACCGTCGGGCTCCCGCGATCCGTCGCGCCCGGACCCGCCGCCGACGAGGGCCTGGCCCGCCGGCTCAAGGCGTTGGCCTGCACCGCACCGCTGCACGACCTGGACGTCCGCAAGGCCAACCTGGCCGGCGAGTACTCCACGTACGCGATGGCCGAGATCGCGCTCGCCGCCATCGACCTGGTCACCCTCAGCATGGACTTCGACACCGGCGCCGACCACGAGCAGATAGTGGCCCGCCTCCAGCCGCGCGTCGCCGCCCAGACCCCGCAGCGCTCCACGGCGGAGCACCTGCGCGTCGGCCGCTGGGTGCTGGAGAACCTGATCAACGTCGGCAGCGTGGACCGCGGATTCCGCGCCGTCTACGGCACCTTCGGCCCCGACGGCGCCTACGTCCGGCGGGACTACGACTTCAAGCTCATCGAGGAGGTGCACGGCCCGGGCGGCAGCCTGTACCTGCGCACCACCGACGAAGCGGTCAACGTGCTGGTCGGCGCCCTGGACACCGACGTCACCAGCGCGCAGATCGCCGCCGAGGTCAAGCTGGAGGTGCTGATCAACCGCGGGCGCCTCGCCGACGCCCAACTCGCCGCCGAGCAGGCCCGGTACCGCACCGTGCAGTACGCCGAGACGCTGCGCCGCGCCCTGGAGGCCACCCGGCGCGACGTACGCGCGGTCGACTGGCTCAACACCGTGCCCGACATGATCAACGAGGCGCTCGACCACGTCGCCGACCGCTACCGGCACGAGAACGCCATCCTCACCAACATCCGCAAGGCCCGCGACGAGGCGACCGAGCCCGACCACAAGCGCCGCGCCGCCGAGTTGGTGGACATCGTCAAGGACTGCATCCGCCGCCACACCCAGCTCCAGTCCCGCCTGCTGGAGGCCGGCCCGCTCTTCCGCGCCGAGCAGGACCGCCAGGCGTTCGCCGCGCCGCCGGCCCGCGCCGGGCTCGACCTGTACGGCCAACTGGTCGTCCCCGTCCTGCCGTTGCCGGTGGAGCGGGCCGGCCGGGTCACCGCCGCGTTCTTCGCCCGCGGCACCGGGCCGCGCACCCCGGCCGCGGTACGGGTCACCGACCTGGTCGACGCGCTGCTCACCCCGCCGCTGGAACGCGACCACCTCGGCGCCGAGATGCCGGAGCCCGACCTGGTCGCCACCCCGGAGGACAGCCGCTTCAGCGACGAACAGCTCGAAGCCGCCCTGGAGTTGCTCGACCTGCCGCACGACGCGCCGCGCCGGCTGTCCGGCCTGCTCGCCGAGGCGCGGCTGCGCGATCCCGAGCTGCCCTACCTCGTCGCCCTGCTCGCCGTGCACGCCGCCAGCCCGCCGGTCGGCACCGCCTACCGGCAGGGCGAGCGGCGCCTGCTCTTCGCCGTCGACGACGGCACCCCGCTCGACGACCCGGAGTTCGGCGGCGCCGACCTCGTGGTGGGCGCCGCGCTGCTCGACGCGGCCGGCATGGCCGCCGAGCGGGGCGGCGCGGAGCGGAACGGACCGACCAAGGAGGACCGGCGCAGGTGACCGAGGCAGAGTACGCGACCGGCCGGGACCCCGAGCCGGCCCGGCCGGCGACGGTGACACCGGCGGACGCCGCCGACGCCGCGCGGCTGGTCTCCTTCGGGCTGCAGCCCAAGCTGCTGCCCGCCCGGGACGCGGAGTACGGCGAGTTGATCCGCCGGCACCGCGAGGACCCGGCGTTCGCCCGGCTCGCCGACGCGATCGCCGCCGGGCTCGGCCTGGTGGTCCTGGAGGTCTCGCCGCGGGCCGGCATGGCGGTCGCCGCCGCCGAGGACTCGGTGTTCGCGGTCCGGATGGGCGACTACTCCCGCCGGGCCGCCTCCGACTCCACCGACCGCTTCCTGCACGGCCTCGCCCACCTCGCGGTCGCCGCCATGTCCTTCCCGCGCCCCGCCGACCTCGCCGACGACGGCTACGTCGGCCGGATCACCGTCAACGGCGTGGACGCCTTCGTGCGGCAGGCGTGCCGCCGCCTGGAGGAGCGGGCCGAGGCCGGCGGCGAGAACACCGACCCGGCCAGCGACGCGCCGGGGCTGGAGGCCGCCTGGCGGGTCTACAGCAGGCGCAGCGCCACCGGTGCCACCAAGGACGCCCGCCGGCTGGCCGGTTCCACCACCGGCATCATCGGCAAGGCGGTCTCCTTCCTGGTCGACTCCGGCTTCCTGCAGCGCACCGGCGACGAGGCGGGCGGCACCTACCGCACCACCGCCCGCTACCAGTTGCAGGTCCGCGACCTGGCGGGCAGCGCCGCGATGGCCGAGCTGCTGGAGCTCGGCGTGGTCCCGGTCGGCGACGGCACCGGCACCCTGCTGCCGCCCGCCGACGGCGACGCGGCCGAGCTGGTCGCGGGCGCCGGCCTGCCGTTCCACACCGGGTAGCCGTCCCGCACCCCCCGTCCCGTCCGCCGAGCGACACGACCGCTGTTTGACGACTGAGAGCCGCCATGTACGAGCTGTCCCGGGTCCGCCTCTACTCCATCGGCCCGGCCGGCGCGCGCTACGCCGACACCGTGCTCGACCTGCGCGGAGTCGGCGACCCGGTGCCGCAACCGGCCCCCGCACAGGGCGAGTTCTTCGAGGAGGAGGCGGTCGGCCCGCCGCGCCGCCCGGCACCGGCCGGCGTGCTGTTCCTGGAGAACGGCGGCGGCAAGTCCGTGCTGCTCAAGCTGATCTTCTCGGTGATGCTGCCCGGCCACCGCAACACCCTGGGCGGCGCCAGCTCCGGCGTGCTGCGCAAGTTCCTGCTCGCCGACGACTGCGGCCACGTCGCCCTCGAATGGCAGCACACCGTCACCGGTGAACTCGTCGTGGTCGGCAAGGTCAGCGAGTGGCGCGGCCGCCAGGTCTCCTCCGACCCGCGCCGGTTCGCCGAGGCGTGGTACTCCTTCCGCCCCGGCCCCGGCCTGTCGCTCGACGCACTGCCGGTCGCGGAGGCCCACACGGTGCGGCCGGCCGCCGAGGGCGTCTCCGGAGCCCGCGGCCGGCGCCGCACGATGAAGGGCTTCCGCGACGCGCTCACCGAGGCCGGCCGGTTCTACCCGCACCTGGAGGTCTGCTGGGAGGAGATCCACGACCGCTGGAACGAGCACCTCGGCGACCTCGGCCTCGACCCCGAACTCTTCCGCTACCAGCGGGAGATGAACGCCGACGAGGGCGAGGCGGCCGGCCTGTTCGCGGTCAAGAAGGACTCCGACTTCACCGACCTGCTGCTGCGCGCGGTCACCGACACCCGCGACACCGACGGCCTGGCCGACCTGGTCCACGGCTTCGCCGGCAAGCTCGGCCGCCGCGCCGAACTCACCGCGGAACGCGACTTCACCGCCGGATCGCTGGAACACCTGGAGCGCATCGCCGACCTCGCCGAGCAGCGCGACCGGGCCCGCGGCGTCCACACCGGCAGCGAGCGCCGCACCCGGGAGCTGGCCCGGCGGCTGTCCGCCCGCGCCGCCGTCGAACGCGGCCGCGCCGCCGACCTCGACCACCGGGTGGCCGACGCCGCCCGCGCGGTGACCGACGCCGAGGCCCGGCGCGGCGCGACACGCCTGGTCAGCGCCGAACTCGCCTACCGGCACGCCTCGTTGAGCCTGGCCGCCGCCGAGAAGGACGCCACCGTCCTGCGCCGCGAGCTGGTGGAGGCCCGCACCCTGCACTCCGCGTGGCAGGCCGCCGAGACCGTGCTGCGCCAACGCGCCGCCGCCGACCGCTCGGCCAGGGTCGCCGCCGCGATCCGGGAGGCCGAACGCGACGCGGCCCCCGCCCTCGCGGCCCGCGCCAGGGCCGCCGCCGACCTGGTCCGCGCGCTGGCCGCGGCGGCCGACGGCGCCGAACACCACGCCGACCAGGAGGAGGAGCGCTCCGACGGCCTGCAGTCCGCCGCGGACAGCGCCCACCGGGACGCCACCGCGGCGGCCACCCGGGCCCAGCGCGCCCGCAGCGAGATCGGCCACCTGCAGCAGCGGCTCGCCGAGGTCGAGCAGGAGACCGCGGAGGCGGTCCGGGCCGGCTGGCTGGACGACGCGGCCCCGGACGCCGACCCGGCCCGCGCCGCGCTCGCCGCGAGCGACGCCGAGAAGAGCGCCGTGGCCCTCTGGGAGAGCGCCCGCGACGCCGCGCTGACCGCGCAGGAGCGGGCCCGGGAGGCCGCCGCGCAGGAGTCGCGGGCCGAACTCGCCGCCGCCCGGGCCGCCGACGCGCACGCGGCGGCCGAAGCCGCGCACGCCGTGGAGCACCGCACCGCCGCCGCGCTGGCCGCCGAGGACCGGTTCGCCGAACTCCTCAGCCTGCCCGCGCCGCCCGCCGCCGGCATCCCGGCCCCGCGCACGGACCCCGCCGCCGGCTCCCGCCGGACCGGCGAAGGGGCGCTCGGCGTCGAGGAGTTGGACCGCTGCGCCGAGACGCTGCGCGAGGTGCTGGACGGCTGCGTGGCCGGCGCCGAGCGGCAGTTGTTCGACCTGCGCACCACGGCCGCCGACGACGCGCGCATCCTCGCCGCCCTCGGCGACGGCGGCCTGCTGCCGCCCGGACCCGACGTGCTGGCCACCGTGGAGTACCTGGGCGAGCACGGCGTGCCCGCGCTGCCCGGCTGGCGCTACCTCGCCCAGGCCGTCGACCCGGCCGACCACGCGGCGGTGCTGGCCGCCCGGCCGGAGCTGGTGGACGGCGTGGTGGTCACCGAGCCGGCCAGCTACCGCCGGGCCCGCGAGATCCTGGCGGACGCCGCGCTGCTGCCGCGCTCCACCGTCGCGGTCGGCACCTCGGCCGCGCTGCTCGCGCCGCCGCCCGCCGCACCGCCCGCCCCCGGCGACCCGTACGACGTGTTCCTCGTGCCGCCGAACCCGGCGATGCACGACGAGCAGGCCGCCGACGGCGAACGGCAGGCGCTGCGCGAGCGGGCCACCGCGCGCGACGAGGAGATCAGGGTGCTCGCCGCCCGGCTCTCCCACGACCGCGAACTCGCCGCCCGCCTGCGCTCCTGGCGTTCCGCCTGCCCGGCCGGCCGGGTCACCGAACTCGCCGAGGCGGCCACCGAGGCGGCCGTCGCCGCCACCACCGCGCAGCAGGCGCTCGCCGACGCCAGGACCCGGCGCACGGTCGCCGACGAGGAGGCCGCCGAGGCGGTCGCGTCCCGTGACGAGCGCCAGGAGGCGGCCCAGCGCGCCCGCCGCCGCGCCGACGCGCTGGCCGGACTCGCCTACCGGCTGCGCCGAGCGTGCCGCCTGGCAGCGCCAGACCCGCGAACTCGCCGAGGAGGCCGCCGAGTCCGAGGAGGCCGCCCAGTCCGCGCTGGCCCGGGCCCGCTCCGCCGACGAGGACCGCCGGGCCGCCCAGCGGGCCGCCGACGACGCGCGGCGCACCGTGCGCGCCCTGCGGGCCGAGCGCGCCGACATCGCCGGCGCACCCGACGGCGACCAGGACGAGGCCGCCGCGGTGGACGCGCCGCTGCCCGCGCTGCGCGAGGCGTACCGCGCGGCGTCCCAGCTCTACGAGAAGGTGGGCGTCGGCGCCGACCTGCGGGCCGAGCAGGCCCGCGCGGAGAGCGAGGAGAGCGCCACGCTGGCCGAGTTGGACCGGCTGACCAACAAGGTGCGCACCCGCGCCGCCGGGCTGCTCGAAGGCCCGGACGGCGCCGACGGCCCCTCGCGCCAGGCCGCCGCCGCCCGCGCGGAGTCGCTCGTCCAGCGCATCGAGACCCGGTCCGCCGCCGCGAGCGAGCAGTTGGGCCGGCTGCGCGGCGAGGCGGAACGGCTGGCGCCCGCCGACGGCGGCTCCCACACCGACCTGCCGGACCGCCTGGTGCCGGACGGCGCCGAGCACGCCCAGGCCCTGCTGCGCACCGTCACGGTGGAACTCGCGGGCGACACCGACGCGTTGGAGGCCGCCAGGGAACGCCACGCCGAGCTGCGACACGCGCACCGGAGCGCCGAGGACGCGGCCGGGGCGTTCGACGAGACGGCGGCGCTCCTGCGCGACCTGCTGCGGGACAACACCCAGGAGCCGGCCGAGGAGGCGGAACCGCAGCCGTATCCGGGCAGCGCCCAGGAGGCCAGGCAGGCCGCCGCCGAGGCCCGCCGCGGCCTGCGCGGCTGCGCCGCCGACCTGTCCGCCGCCGAGTCCCGGCTGCGCGAGGCCGGCGACCTGCTGGTCAGGCACGCCAACTCCAGTCGCTACGAGCAGGTGCGCACCCCGGCGCGCCAGCAGATCCGCGAGCTGCCCGCCGCCGCGCTGCCGGACCACGCGGTCGCCTGGGCCGCCGCCTTCGCCCCCCGGCTGCGGGTGCTCACCGACGAGTTGGGCCAGCTGGAGCGCAACCGCGACATCATCGTCGACCGGCTGCGCGGCCTGGTCGAGGCGTCGCTCGCCACGCTGCGCTCGGCCCAGCGGCTCTCCCGGCTGCCGGAGGGGCTGGGGGAGTGGTCGGGCCAGGAGTTCCTGCGCATCCGCTTCGAGGACCCCGACCACACCGCGTTGACCGAGCGGCTGGGCGAGGTGATCGACGAGGCGACCCGGGCCGCGGTGCGCAAGAACTCCGACCTGCGCCGGGACGGCATGACGCTGCTGCTGCGCGGCGTGCAGTCGGCCATGGAACCGCGCGGGATCGCCGTGGAGATCCTCAAGCCGGACGCGGTGCTGCGCGCGGAGCGGGTGCCGGTCGGCCAGATGGGCGACGTCTTCTCCGGCGGCCAGCTCCTCACCGCGGCCATCGCGCTGTACTGCACGATGGCCGCCCTGCGCAGCAACGACAGCGGCCGGGACCGCCGCAAGCACGCCGGCACCCTGTTCCTGGACAACCCCATCGGCCGGGCCAACGCCACCTACCTGCTGGAACTGCAGCGCGCGGTCGCCGACGCGCTCGGCGTGCAGCTCATCTACACCACCGGCCTGTTCGACACGACGGCGCTGGCCGAGTTCCCCCTCGTGGTGCGGCTGCGCAACGACGCCGACCTGCGGGCCGGGCTGAAGTACATCAGCGTGGAGGAGCACCTGCGGCCCGGACTGCCGCAACAGGACCCGGGCGGCGAGGCGGTGCACGGCGAGATCACCGCCACCCGGATGTTCCGCCGCCCGGCGGAGGTGGCCGGCTGACGCTCCCGCCCGCCCGGGCCGGCCGCCGAGGAGCCGGCCCGGTCCGTCACGCGCGTGATATGAGATGCCGCCGCGGCTCGCCCGAGCGGCCGGCGGCGCGGCGCTCCCGGCGGCGCTCGCGGCGCAGCGCGCGGGCCACGCTGCTCGGGCTGGAGACCACGCCGTTGCGCTGGTTCCACACCTGGCGGGTCACCCAGACGTCCACCACCGCCCAGGTGGCGAGCACGGTGCTGAGTATGGTGGCCAGCAGCGCGGGCGCGGCGATCCAGGCCCCGGCCATCGTGCCGAGCAGCGCCACCAGCGCCTCGATCACGGTGAAGCAGACGACGAGCCCGGCGCGCACCGCCGAGGCGCGCACCGGATCGGGCAGCCGGGGGGTGCCGATCTCCTCGTCCCGCCACAGGCCGTCGGCCGCCGCGGCACCCGGCTCCTGGCCCGTCCGAACCGTGCCCACCGGCGAATCGCTGTCCATGGCGACCTCGCTCCCCTCGGCCGGAGACTGATGCGTACGGTGGGAACGACCTCCGGTCCAGCGTGACCGCCCGCCTCGGTGTGGCCATTCCGGAAGATCCTCCCGTACAAGGACACGAACCAGACGCCTCGTCGGTTCCCGCCCAAGGGGTGCTTTTCCGGCCGGATTCCGGGCGACGTCCCGGCGCGGCGGCGCGGGTGCGAATCCGGCCCGGATCGTGCCGCACGGTGGTGGCCAAATCACGCTATGTGCCGGGAGGTCCGGGTATTACTCGCCGAACCGGCGTCCGAAGTGCATGGACTGGCTTTCGAGTTGGTCACCCGACAGTAGTAGGCTCGCGCCGTTTGACGGACCATCGCTCCGTGTCGGAGCTGACGTTGGGGAGGCCATGCGCTTTCGCGGGAAATCGATCCGCCGGAAGATCGTGGCGTTGCTGCTGGTGCCGTTGGTGTCGCTGATCGCGCTCTGGGCGTTCGCCGCCGTGATCACCGCCAACGGCGTGTTCGGCCTGATGCACGTGAAGCATGTCACGGACAAGATCGCCTACCCGGTCGAGGACACCGTGGACGCGCTCGCCGCCGAGCGGCAGGCCGCGCTGGTGTTCCTGGCCGAGCCGCGCGACGCCACCGCGGGGCAGCGACTGCACGCGGCCGAGGACGACACCGACCGGACCTTCGCGGTGATCCGGGCCAACAGCGCGGACCCGATGACCCGGGCCGACCTCGACGGCGTCTCCCGCGCCCGGCTGGACGCGCTGATCCACCAGGCCGACGCCCTGTCCGGCCTGCGCCGCCGGATCGACGCCGACTCGATCTCGTCCACCGCGGTCTTCACCGCCTACAACGACGAGATCGACCCGTACTACAACTTCTTCCTCGGCCTCGACCCGGTGCAGAGCGTCACCCTGGACCGCCAGGAGCGCGTGCTGGTGGAGCTGGCCCGGGCCCGCGAGTCCATCTCGCGGGAGGACGCGCTCTACTCCGCCGCGCAGGTCAGCGGCCGGATGACCCGCGCCGACCAGCGTGCCTTCTCCGACGCGGTCGCCGAGCAGCGGACCGCCTACAGCACTTACACCTCCCTGCTGCCCACCAGCGACAGCCGGGCCGTGACGGACTTCTGGCAGACCGACCAGGCCGCCTTGGACCTGCACACCTACGAGGAACGCGTCCTGGACGCCTCCCCGCAGAGCGCGCCGACCCAGGTCGGCCAGGACGCCTGGACGAACGCCTCCTCCTCGGTGCTCAACCGCCTGACGACGCTGGACCGCCAGCTCGCCGACGACTACCTGCGGCGCGTCGAGCCGTACGCCATCGACGTGTTGGCCAAGGCGGCGATCGCCGGCGGCTTCGGCCTGATCGCGGTGGTCGTCTCGATCGTGGTCTCGCTGCGCGTCGGACGCGGCCTGGTCCGCGACCTGTCCACGCTGCGCCGGGAGGCGTCCGAGGCGTCCGGCACCCGGCTGCCCCGCGTGATGCGCCGGCTCGCGGCCGGCGAGGAAGTGGACATCGAGGCCGAAGTGCCGCGGCTGGTCTACCCCGACGACGAGATCGGCGCGGTCGGCAAGGCGCTGGACACCCTGCAGCGCGCCGCGGTCGAGGCCGCGGTCCGGCAGGCCGGCATGCGCCGCGGCGTCTCCGCCGTCTTCGTCAACCTCGCCCGCCGCAACCAGGTGCTGCTGCACCGCCAGCTCACCCTGCTGGACGCGATGGAGCGCCGCACCGAGGCGGGCGACGAACTGGCCGACCTCTTCCGGCTCGACCACATGACCACCCGCATGCGCCGGCACGCCGAGGGCCTGGTCATCCTGTCCGGCGCGGCGCCCTCCCGGCAGTGGCGCAAGCCCGTGCCGCTGATGGACGTGGTGCGCGCCGCGGTCGCCGAGGTCGAGGACTACGAGCGGGTCGAGGTGCGCCGCATGCCGCGGCTCGCGGTCTCCGGCGCCGCGGTGGCCGACGTCACCCACCTGCTGGCCGAACTCGTCGAGAACGCCACGGTCTTCTCGCCGCCGCACACCTCGATCCAGGTGCACGGCCAGCGGGTCGCCAACGGCTACGCCCTGGAGATCGACGACCGCGGCCTCGGCCTGGCGCCCGAGTCGCTGCTCGACGCCAACCTGCGGCTCGCCGAGACCGCCGAGTTCGAACTGTCCGACACCGACCGGCTCGGCCTGTTCGTGGTCAGCCGGCTCGCCCAGCGCACCGGCGTACGCGTCTCGCTGCGCCCCTCGCCGTACGGCGGCACCACCGCGGTCGTGCTCATCCCGACCTCGCTGCTGACCGACGCCGACGAGGACGACGTGGCGACCGAGGAGCGCTCCCTGCCGGAGAACCCGGCGGCCCGGGCCGCCGACGGCTACCGGCGGGCCGAGGTGGACCCGCTCCCGGACGCGATCGTCGTCGCGGTCGACGCCGACGAGCCCGAACAGGCCTTCCGCGACTGGGGCATCGTGCCCACCGCCGCGCAGCCCGAGGACTTCGTGGCCGACGCCCGGCGGCACCGCACCTACCCCGCGCCGCAGCCGGAGCAGCACCAGCAGGCGGACGCGACGGGGCAGGACGGCCCCGCCGCGGGCGGCCGGCCGCGCTCGGGCCTCGCCGACGAGAACGCGCCGCTGCCGCGCCGCCGCCGCTCGGCGAACCCGGTGATCGGCTCGGGCCCGGCTCGCCCGGCGGCGCAGCAGCCCGGGCCCGCCCAGGAGGCCGTGGAGCCGCTGCCGCGCCGGGTCCGCCGGCGCGGTGTGCTCCCGGAGCAGCCCGAGCAGGCGCAGGAAGGGACCGAGAGCCTGCCGCGCCGGGTGCGCCAGGCCAGCCTGGCACCGCAGTTGCGCGAGCAGGGCGGCCGGCACGCGCTGCGCAGCACGTGGTCCGCACCGCCGAATGTGTCTCCGGAGGATCGCGATCCGGATGAGGTTCGCGCGACAATGGCCTCGCTGCAGCGCGGCTGGCAGCGCGGCCGCGCGGAAGCGGACGGGAACGCGACCGGTACGCCGGGTGGCAGGCACCGTACGATCCGTATAACCGACGGGGATGCCGCGGACCACCGCGGCGACGACGTGACAGGAACGACATCGGAGGGGGACGGTCGATGACCGCACCATCGGGCCCGAGGGGCGAGCTGAACTGGCTCCTGGATGATCTGGTGGACCGGATCGCCAGCATTCGCAAGGCACTTGTGCTGTCCGGCGACGGTCTGGCGACCGGGGCATCCAAGGACCTGAGCCGGGAGGACTCCGAGCACCTGGCCGCCGTGGCCTCCGGATTCCACAGCCTCGCCAAGGGAGTCGGCCGGCACTTCGACGCCGGCCAGGTACGTCAGACCATGGTCGAGCTCGACCAGGCATTCCTCTTCGTCACGGCGGCCGGTGACGGCAGTTGCCTGGCCGTGCTGGCCGACGCGGACTCCGACGTGGGCCTGGTGGCCTACGAGATGGCTCTGCTGGTCAAGCGGGTCGGCACCCACCTGGGCACCGCTCCGCGGGTCAGCCGCTGACGGGGAGCGATGACCTCGGAATCGGAGCGGTGGTTCGACGACGCGGCAGGACGGGTGGTGCGGCCGTATGCGATGACGCGCGGCCGTACCCGTCACTCCGCCGAGGACCGGCTCGACCTGATCGCGCTGGTGATCACCGGGGAGCACCTGGACCCCGCGGAACTGGAGAACGGCACCGACCACACCCTCGCACCGGAGCACATCCATATCCTGACGATCTGCCAGGTCGAGCCGACCTCGGTGGCGGAGCTGGCCGCGGAGCTGGACCTGCCGGTGGGTGTGCTGCGGGTGCTCATCGGCGACCTGCTGGACGCCGGGCTGGCCCGCGCCGCGCGCCCGGTGCCGCCGGCCCAGTTGGTGGACGAGGACGTGCTGCGGCAGGTGATCGACGGGCTGCGCGCGTTGTGAGGTGAAGCGCGGCTCGCGGTTGAGAAGTTGATATCAAAAGGCGGCAATAGCCTTTGATGTTTGATCTATTGACTGCCTGTATGCCTCAGGGAATGGTCTCTGCTGAGCGTCTGGCGCCCCTGCCAGGCGCACCCGCGCGCAGTTCCCAGCAGTGAGGCCAGTGTGCGACACCTCGAACATCCCGCCGGCAGATCCGGTATATCCGGCAGATCCAGCCGCCGGGGCAGAGCCCTAGGAACGTTGATCACCGCGGGCGCCCTGGCGATCGCGATCGTCCCGGCGGCATCCGCGACCACCAAGGCCGACCCGGGCGCCGCCCCGTCGGCCGGCCACATCCTGCCCTACCTCAACCCCCGGCTTCCGGTGGAGGCGAGGGTACGCGACCTGCTCAGCCGCATGACGCTGCAGGAGAAGGTCGGCCAGATGACGCAGGACGAACGCGGCTCGGTGGACACCGACCCGTCGGAGATCGCCGATCTCGACCTCGGCTCCGTGCTGTCCGGCGCCGGCTCCGCGCCCACCCCGAACACGCCCGAGGCGTGGGCCGACATGATCGACGGCTACCAGTCGCAGGCGCTCGCCACCCGGCTGCACATACCGCTGCTCTACGGCGTCGACTCGGTGCACGGCGACAGCAACCTGGTCGGCGCCACCATCTTCCCGCAGAACATCGGGATGGGTGCCACCCGCGACCCGGCGCTGGTGGCGGAAGAGGAGCACATCACCGCCACCGAGACCCGGGCGACCGGGCCGCAGTGGGTCTTCGACGCCTGCGACTGCGTGGTGCGCGACGACCGCTGGGGCCGCACCTACGAGAGCTTCGGCGAGGACCCCAAGCTGGTCGAGGAGATGGAGACCTCCATCGACGGCTTCCAGGGCACCAGCGTCAAGGACCTGTCCCAGCCGGACCACGTCCTCGCCACCTCCAAGCACTTCGCCGGCGACGGCGACACCGCCTACGGAAGCTCGACCACCGGTACCTACACCCTCGACCAGGGCGTCGACATCGTCGACCGGTCGCACTTCGACAAGATCGACCTCGCGCCCTACGTCACCGCCGTGCAGAAGCACCACGTCGGCGCCATCATGCCGTCCTACTCCAGCGTGGACTGGACCGAGGACGGCATCGGCAACCCGATCAGGATGAGCGCCAACAAGCAGCTGCTGACCAACGTGCTCAAGGACAAGATCGGCTTCAAGGGCTTCCTGGCCAGCGACTGGTGGGCGATCGAGGAGCTGCCGGGCGACTACCCGACCGAGGTGCGCACCGCGGTCAACGCCGGGATCGACATGTTCATGGACCCGTACAACGTCGCGACGTTCGAGCAGACGCTCATCGGCGAGGTGCAGGACGGCCAGGTCAAGATGAGCCGCATCGACGACGCGGTGAGCCGCATCCTGCGCGCCAAGTTCGAACTCGGCCTGTTCGAGCACCCGTACACCAACCGCACCAACATGGACACCATCGGCTCGCCGGCCCACCGCGCCGTCGCCCGCCGTGCGGTGGCCGAGTCCCAGGTGCTGCTGAAGAACGCCGACCACACCCTGCCGCTCAAGACCTCCGACCACGTCTACGTGGCCGGCGCCAACGCGGACGACATGGGCAACCAGTCCGGCGGCTGGACCGTCACCTGGCAGGGCTCGTCCGGCGACACCATCCCCGGCACCACGATCCTGCAGGGCATCCGGCAGGACGACCCCGACGTCACCTACAGCGCCGACGCCTCCGCGCCGACGCAAGGCTACAACGTGGGCGTCGTGGTGATCGGCGAGACCCCCTACGCCGAGGGCTACGGCGACGTCGGCAACGGCAACACGCTCGACATCTCGGCCGCCGACCGGGCCAACATCGACAAGGTGTGCGGCGCGATCAAGACCTGCGTCGTGCTCGACGTGGCCGGACGGCCGCAGATCGTCACCGACGAACTGCCGAAGATGTCCGCGTTCGTGATGTCCTGGCTGCCCGGCAGCGAGGGCGAGGGCGTCGCCGACACGCTGTTCGGCAAGCACGCCTTCACCGGCAAGCTGCCCGTGACCTGGCCGGTCAGCGAGTCCCAGGAGCCCATCAACGTCGGCGACAAGAACTACGATCCGCTCTTCCCGTACGGCTACGGGCTCACCACCCGCCCCGGCGACCACTCCTGACCCGTCGGCTCCGCTGCCCGCATGGCGAGTTCCGACCGCTCGGACCTGTTCCGGGCGGTCGGTTCGTCGTCGGAACCCGCAAAGTTGCGGTCATCGAGCGGTCAGGTTACGACTAAGGTCGACTTTCAGGAACTGGTGTGCACGACTGGGGTGTTGACTGCTCCGAGGTTGTACTGTTCCTTGTCTGTCGCTGACAATCTGCCGAACAAGGATCACGACGAGGACCATGAGGATGCTTCTGACCTGTATGTGCGGCACGACGGGAGAAGAGACCGATGGTCTTCAGGCGCTCTGACCGCGGCCGCGAGCACAGTGCCGAAGAACCGCTCGCGCTCAAGATCCTGGTCGCCGGAGGCTTCGGCGCGGGCAAGACCACCATGGTCGGCTCGGTGAGCGAGATCCGGCCGCTGCGCACCGAGGAGTCGCTCACCGAGGCCGGCCGTCCGGTGGACGACATCGCCGGGGTCGAGGCCAAGAGCACCACCACGGTCGCCATGGACTTCGGCCGCATCACGCTCCGCGAGGACCTGGTGCTGTACCTGTTCGGCACGCCCGGCCAGGACCGCTTCTGGTTCCTGTGGGACGAGTTGGCCCAGGGCGCGCTCGGCGCGGTGGTGCTCGCCGACACCCGCCGGCTGGAGGACTGCTTCGCCGCCATCGACTACTTCGAGCAGCGCGGCATATCCTTCGCGGTCGCCGTCAACTGCTTCGAGGGAGCGCGCAAGCACCCGGTGGAGACCGTGCGCGACGCGCTCGACCTCGACCAGCACGTGCCGGTGCTGCTGTGCGACGCCAGGGAGCGCGAGTCGGCCAAGGAAGTGCTGATCGCGGTGGTCTCGCACGCCATGCAACGGGCCACCGAGGAGCGCGAGCCGGCCGCCACCTGACGGCGGTCCATCACCGCGGCGATGCGGCCCGGCTCCACCCCGGAAGACCGGGCCCGTGCATGACGCCTCGTCAGTCGGCGTTCTCCGCGAGCCACTTCGCGGCGGTCTCGGCCAACTCGGCGTCCCGCCCGGCGAGCATCGTCGTGATCATCTTGACGTCGCCGCGCAGCGACCACCCGGGGTGGCCGAAGGTGGCCGGGTTGTTCTTCTCTATCAGGAAGTGCGCCGGCCAGGCCGTCCCGTAGCCGATCAGCGGCAGCGCCGCCAGATACCGCCTGCGGCCGCGCGCCACGCCGTACGCGCTGACCGCGAGCCCGGTCAGGGTGCCCGCCAGGTGCACCCAGCGGGTGGCCGCCTTGGAGTGCATCGCCACGTAGTACGGCCAGAACTCCTCGAAGGAGTCGAAACCCCGCTTCGTCGTGTTCGCCATTCCCGCACGGTAACCCGCCGGACCGGACCCGCGCGAGCAGCACTACGACCGGTGCAGCAGGCCCTGCACGGTGGCGTTCACCCGGGACGTGCCCATCCAGCGGGTGAGGCTGCCGTTGGTGACCGTCGGGCAGCCGCTCGTCCGGTCGATCAACTGGACCTCGTGCACGCCGTCGTCGAAGACCGCGACCACCGCGGTGCCCGTGTCGTTCGGGCAGGAGTACTGGCCCTTCGGCGGCCCGCCCAGGCCGTTGAAGGCCGACCGCAGCGCCTCGACGGTCCTGGCGTCGGTGACCAGCACGTGTCCGGCCAGCGCCCCGGCGTGCGGTCCGTTCAGCGGTCCGTTGTAGGCGCACAGCAGCACCTGGTCCGCGGCGAGCGGCTCCAGGCGCTCGCCGGTGCCCACCGCGTCGCTGTGCGGCCTCGCCGGCCGCTGGGCCGGGCAGTGGGTGGCCGCCGCCGGGACCACCGACGAGGCGGGGGAGGGCGCGGAGCCGGCCGAGGCGCGGGCGTGCACGTCGCCGCACGCGGTACTCAGGGCGCCGAGCGCGAGCGCGGCCACCAGGGCGGCGGTGGAACGGGTTGCGAGGGTCATCTGCTGCCTCCGTGCGGTCTCGCCGATGTGACGGATCGCACCGCCGTTCGGTTCCCGCCGTCCGGGGTCAGCAACTCCAGCCGCAACGGAAGCACTTGTAGCCGCCGGTGCCGTCCCCGTAGGCGGTGCCCTCGGCGCACTCCAGGCAGGACAGCTTCGAGTGCAGCGCGGGCGCCACCGGCGCCTTGATGGCGAACTCCGACCGGGCCCAGTACGCCGGATCCGTCACGTCGCCCTCCTGGGCCTGTGCGCCGTTCTCCTGCGCCATACGCCAACTCCCTGTCCCTGGTGGTCCCTCGGTGCCCGGCGCCCCGCCCCGGACCGCCTGCGGGCCGCCCACGGGGCCTCCCGCCGCCTCCCAGGGTCCCCCGGGCCGGCACCGCGCGGCAAGCCGCCGTACGGGCGGTCCGCTACAGTCCGGCGGATGGCCGATCACGCCCAGGACTCGCACTGCGCCTTCTGCGGGCGTCCCTTCCCGCCCGACGCCGGCTGGCCGCGGGCCTGCGCCGGCTGCGGACGCACCACCTACCGCAACCCGCTGCCGGTAGCCGTCGCCCTGCAACCGGTCCGCGACGCCGCCGGCACCGCGCTGGTCGTGGTGCGCCGCGCCATCGAGCCGAGCAGGGGCCGGCTCGCCCTGCCCGGCGGCTTCGTGGACTTCGGCGAGAGCTGGCAGCAGGCCGTGGTCCGCGAACTCGCCGAGGAGACCCGCATCGCGGCCGACCCCGACGCCGTACGGCTGGCCGACGTGCTCTCCGACACCGCCGGACACCTGCTGGTCTTCGGACTGCTCCCGGTCCGGGACGCCGCCGAACTCCCGGCCCCCGCCCCCACCGACGAGACCGACGGCTGGCAACTGCTCCACGCCCCGGCCGAGTTGGGCTTCCCACTGCACACCCGCGCGGCCGCCGCCTGGTTCGCCGGCCGCTAGACCGCCCCGCGCACCCGCACCGGGTAGGGCACACCGCCCCGGTCCGCGCCGTCCCGCTCGACCAGGACGGCGCCGTCCGCCCGGCGCACCGTGAAGCGCTCGGTGACCGGCTCCGCACCGCCCGCCCCGCCGCCGGTCACCAGGACCCCGCCGCCCCGGTCGCCGCCGACCGGCGCCCACACCTCCAGCTCCACCCCGCCGCCGGCGCCCGCCACCGGGACCACCGCCCCGGCCCGCGCCAGCACCGGCACCCGGTCCAGCGGCGCGTCCACCACCACCGGGCCGGGACCGCGGTGCACCGCCCCGCCCGCCGTGTCGTACCACCAGCCCCGCGGCAGCCACACCCGCCGCCGCGTCGCCCCCGCCTCCAGCACCGGGGCCACCAGCAGCGCGTCGCCCAGCAGGAACGCGTCACCCACCGCGCGCGCCTCGCGGTCCGCCGGATCCGCCCACCACAGCGGCCGCACCCACGGCACGCCGGTGCGGTGCGCCACGAAGGCCAGCGTGTCCAGGTACGGGCCCAGCCGCTCCCGTTCCGCCAGCGCCGCCCGCACGTGCTCCGAGACCGCCGGCGCGAACTCCCACGGCTCGCGCCGCCCGCCGCCGTCCCCCGACCGGGTGCGGAAGAACGGCAGATACGCGGCGAGCCGGAACCACCGCACCGCCAGCTCGGCCGACCACCGGCCACCGGGACCGCCCATCTCGATGCCCGCGAACGGCACCCCGCACAGGCCCAGGCCCAGCACCAGCGCCACACCCGCCCGCGGCCCGGCCGGCCCCGTCGCCGCATGCGCCGCCCACGCCCCGCCGTAGCGCTGCAGGCCCGCCCAGCCCGACCGGGAGACCACGAACGGCCGCTCGGCGGGCCGTGGTCCGGCCATCGACTCGAACGCGGCGCGCGCCATCAGCAGCCCGTAGACGTTGTGCGCCGCCCGGTGGTCGCCGCCGCGGCCTTCCATCGCGTGCCGCGCGGACAGCGGAAGCGTCGGATCGCCGAACGCCACCCGCGAGGCCGGCTCGTCCCGCTCGTGCCACACCCCGGAGAAGCCCCGCGCCGACCACCGCGCGCACCCCTCGCCCCACCAGCGGCGCACCGCGGGATCGGTGAAGTCCGGGAACACCGCCTCCGTCGAGCGGACCCGGCCGCGGACCACCGCGCCGCGCGCGTCCCGCACGAACGCGCCGGCCGCCAACCCCGCCTCGTACCACGGCAGTCCGGGCTCGGCCCGCACCGCCGGATCCACCACCGCCACCAGCCGGACGCCGTCCCGCCCGGGCTCCGTGTCCGGCGCGGCCGCATCCGGCGCGGTCCGGCGGTCGTCGAGCCGTTCGGCGGCCAGTTGCAGCACCGGCACCGCGAGCCCGCGCTCCCGGTACCCCGCCACGATCCGGTCCAACTCCGCACCGCCCGCGGCACCGAGCGCGTGGTGGTGGCCCAGCGCCCAGCGCGGCGGCAGGGCCGGGCGGCCGGTCAGCCCCGTCCAGGTCCGCAGCACCCGCTCCGGCGCCCCGGCCATCACCCAGTACCGCAGCGGCCCGCCGTCGAACCGCACCTCGCACCCGCCCGGCACGTCGTGCCCCGACCCCGCGCCCTCCACGCCGGAGCGCAACGAGACCACGCCGTCGCGCGTGTTGTCGTGGAAGACCAGATGGCAGCCGCCGTCCGCCACCACGAACTGCACCGGCATCGTCAGCGGCGACCGGTCCTCGTCCGGCCCCGGCCCGGGCGGCCCGTCCGGATCGGTGTTCCACAGCCGGTACGCCCCCGGCCCGAGCACCGGACCCGACGTCCTGGCCCCCAGCCCGAGGACCCGCGCGTCGGCCGGCAGCGTCGAGCGCTGCGCCCACCGCGCGCCGCCCTCCGCCCCGTCCGCCGGCTCCCACCAGCGCGGCGCCTCCTCCTCGCGCAGCACCACACCGCCCGGACTGCGGAACTCCACCGCGCCCTGCCGCCGCACGATCACCGTCAGCCGCTCCGAGCGCACCCGCCAGCCGTCGTCGACCGGTTCGAGCACCGCCCGCGGGTCCGGCTCCGGGCAGCCGGCCGCCAGCGCGTACGACGGCTCCGGCTCCGCGCCGTCCCAACCGCAGAACACCGCACCGCCCACCACGACCCGCACCGTGAGCCGGGAGCGCGTGAACTTCACCACACCGCCGCCCGCGACCGGCTCCGCGCCGAGCGCCGGACCCGGCACCCTGGCCCGCTCCGGAACCCGGCCCGGCAGATGCCGCGCGTCGGTGCGGGCCCGCCGCAGCGCGGAGCGCACCGCGCCCCGCCCGCCCGCCGTGGTCAGCAACCGGATGGTCCGCGCCACATCCCGCCCGTTCATGCCTCCAGCCTTCCACCGGCCCGACGCGAAAGAGGCGGACTTCAACCGTTGTTCACCGCGGCGTCTCCGGCGAGGGACTCTGGCGCCCGTCACGATCACGTGGCATCGTCCTGCCCACGCGTGCCCGTGGACATTCCGCCCCAGCACGGTGCACACCCACAGCGTCAGGCCGGGTCCCCACAGGAGTCGTCACCCATGAGCACCGCCCCGCAGTCCGCGAACGCCCCGCAGCCGCTCTGGCAACCGGGCCAAGACCGCATCGCGAGAGCCCAGCTGACCCGGTTCCACACCTGGGCCGCCGACCGGCACGGCGCTCCCGCGCCGGTCCCCGCCGACCAACTCGCCTCCTACCGGGCGATCCACTCCTGGTCGGTCGGCGAACCCGAGCGCTTCTGGCAGGCCGTCGTCGAATGGTTCGACGTACGCTTCACCACCCCCTGCGACCGGGTGCTCGCCGACCCCGCGATGCCCGGCGCCGTCTGGTTCCCCGGCGCCACCCTCAACTACGCCGAGCACGCGCTGCGGTTCGCCGACGACCGCCCCGACGAGCCCGCGCTGCTCTCCCTCGACGAACGCCAGGAGATCCACCGCACCACCTGGGCCGAACTGCGCTCCCAGGTCGCCTCGGTGGCCGACCGGCTGCGCGCCCTCGGCGTGCGCCCCGGCGACCGGGTCAGCGGCTACCTGCCCAACATCCCGCAGGCCGTCGTCGCGCTGCTGGCCACCGCCGCGGTCGGCGCCGTGTGGACCTCCTGCGCCCCGGACTTCGGCGCCCGCAGCGTGCTCGACCGCTTCCAACAGGTCGAGCCCGTCGTCCTGTTCACCGTCGACGGCTACCGCTACGGCGGCAAGGAGCACGACCGCGCCGACACCGTCGCCGAACTGCGCCGCGAACTGCCCACCCTGCGCGCGGTGGTGCACATCCCGCTGCTCGGCACCGACGCCCCGGACGGCGCCCTGCACTGGGACGAGGTGACCGCCCAACCGGCCGAACCGGCGTACGAGCAGGTCCCGTTCGACCACCCGCTGTGGGTGCTCTACTCCTCGGGCACCACCGGGCTGCCCAAGGCCATCGTCCAGTCCCAGGGCGGCATCCTGGTCGAACACCTCAAGCAGACCGGCCTCCACCTCGACCTCGGCGCCGGCGACCGCTTCTTCTGGTACACCTCCACCGGCTGGATGATGTGGAACTTCCTGGTCAGCGGGCTGCTCGCCGGCTCGGCCATCGTCCTGTACGACGGCAGCCCCGGCCACCCCGACACCGGCGCCCAGTGGCGGGTCGCCGAACGCACCGGCACCACGGTCTTCGGCACCTCCGCCGCGTACGTCATGGCCTGCCGCAAGGCCGGCGTCGAACCGGCCCGCGACTTCGACCTGTCCGCCGTCAGCTCCGTCGCCACCACCGGCTCCCCGCTGCCGCCCGACGGATTCCGCTGGGTCTACGAGGCCGTCAAGCCGGACGTCTGGCTCGCCTCGGTCAGCGGCGGCACCGACGTGTGCAGCTGCTTCGCCGGCGGCGTGCCCACCCTGCCGGTCTACATCGGCGAACTGCAGGCCCCCTGCCTCGGCACCGACCTGCAGGCCTGGGACGCGAGCGGCAAGCCGGTCATCGACGAGGTCGGCGAACTCGTCGTCACCGGACCCATGCCGTCCATGCCGATCTACTTCTGGAACGACCCGGAGGGCAACCGCTACCGGGACAGCTACTTCGAGATGTTCCCCGGCATCTGGCGGCACGGCGACTGGATCACCATCACCTCGCGCGGCACGGTGATCATCCACGGCCGCTCGGACTCCACCCTCAACCGCCAGGGCGTGCGCATGGGCTCGTCCGACATCTACGAGGTCGTCGAACGCCTCCCGGAGATCCGCGAGTCCCTGGTCATCGGCGTCGAGGAGCCCGACGGCGGCTACTGGATGCCGCTGTTCGTCCGCCTCGCCGAGGGCGCGACCCTCGACGACGCCCTGCGCGACCGCGTCAAGCGCGCCATCCGGGCCGAACTGTCCCCGCGCCACGTCCCCGACGAGATCATCGAGGTCCCCGGCATCCCGCACACCCTCACCGGCAAGCGCATCGAGGTCCCGGTCAAACGCCTCCTGCAGGGCACCCCGCTCGACAAGGCCGTCAACCCCGGCTCGATCGACGACGTCGGCCTCCTGCACTTCTACGAGAACCTGGCCGCCGAGCGCGGCACCGCCCGGGACGGCGGCTGACCGAACGCGTTGTCAGTGGTCGTGGCTACGGTGAGTGAGCAATGGTCCGAAGGCCGTCACGCACCGTTTGGCATGGCTGCCGGAGGACTCCGGCAGCCATGTCCAGGGGGAGCCATGTCACCCACCGAACACCACGACCACCGACCCGCCGACACCCGCTCCACCCGCCGCCGGGCCCGCGGCCGCCCGCCGGCCGCCGGCCCGCGCCGCGCCCTGCGCCGCGAGGCACCCAGCACCGTCGCCCTGCTCGCCGACCGCGAGGCGTTCCACGCCATGCGCTCCTACGCCACCTTCGCCTTCGACGACCACACCCGCTACCTGCGCCACGCCCACGGCCTGCTGCGCGCCCTGCGCGCCCAGGACACCTACGTCAGCGTGGTGCGCTTCGACCCGGCCCAGTACGCGGCCTACTGCGCCGACAGCGGCCAGGAGCCGGACAGCGCCGAGGTGAGAACGCGCTACGTCGCCGAGGTCGCCGCGACCGGCGCCACCGTCCCCTTCCGCGGCCAGTCCGTCGACCACCTGATCGCCCAACTCGACCTCGCCACCGACCGGGACACCACCTGGCGGTGCGCCTCCGAGGCGCTGGCCCGCGCCGGCGATCCCGAGGCCGCCTTCGACCGCGCCTGCCTGGCCCTCACCCGGCTCCTGGAGGCGGCCGGCCCCGGCACCCACCACCTGGTGTGCAGCGTCCCGCTCGACGACACGCCCCTGGTGGCCGTCCTGCACGCCGAACGCGACGACACCGGCCCGGTCCGCCTCGCCGAGGCCGACGCCCTCGTGCTGTGCACCCTGCTCGCCGCCGGCATCGCCACCGGCGGTCCCGGCGGCCTCGTCCTGCGCACCGGCACCGGCACCGCGCAGGACCCCGACCGGGTGCGCGGCTGGGCCCTGCGCGACCGCTGGCTCCAACCCCTCACCGAGGCCGAGGTGTTCAACGCGTACTGCACCGACGCCGAGACCGGCGAGCCCGTGCCGCCCGAACCCGGCGTCCACTACCGCCCGGGGACGGTCATCCCACCGCCGTGAACCCGGCGGGCGGCGCGGCGGGCCCGCGGGCCCGGACGGTGCCACGGTGCGGCCCTCGGCGGCCAGGCTCGGAAGGGGCGCCCACGGGGGCCCGGACGGCGCGGGCGGGCGACGTCCGGCCCTCACTCGCCGGACAGCACCCCCTGCGCCGCCCGCCGCGCCTCGTCCGCGCTGTCCGTCGCCCGCGCCGCCGCCGCGGCCCGCTCGCACTGCGCCAGCGTGTAGGTGACCAACGCGGCCCGCACGTGCGGGATCGACGCCGCGCCCATCGACAGGCTCGTCACCCCCAGCCCGGCCAGCACACACGCCAGCAGGGGATCGGCCGCAGCCTCACCGCACACCCCGCAGCTCTTCCCCTCCGCCTTGGCCGAATCCGCCGCCGCGGCCACCAGGTCCAGCAGCGCCGGCTGCCACGGATCCTGCAGCCGCGCCAGCGCACCGGCCTGCCGGTCGGCGGCGAAGGTGTACTGCGCGAGGTCGTTGGTGCCCAGCGAGAGGAACTCGACCTCCTCCAGGATCGACCGCGCCCGCAACGCCGCCGAGGGGATCTCCACCATCGCCCCGAACTTCGCCCGCAGCCCCGCCTCGCGGCACGCGTCCGCGAACGCCCTGGCATCCGCCCGGTCCGCGACCATCGGGGCCATGACCTCCAGGTAGACCGGAAGCCCCTCCGCCGCCCGCGCCAGCGCCCGCAACTGCGTCGACAGCACCTCGGGGTGGTCGAGCAGGCTGCGCAGCCCCCGCACGCCCAGCGCCGGATTCGGCTCGTCGGCCGGGGTCAGGAACGCCAGCGGCTTGTCGGCGCCGGCGTCCAGCACCCGCACCACCACCCGGCCCTCGGGGAACGCCTCCAGCACCTGCCGGTAGACCTCGGCCTGGCGCTCCAGCGAGGGCGCGTTCTCGCTGTCGTCCAGGAACAGGAACTCGGTGCGGAACAGGCCCACGCCCTCCGCGCCCGCCGCGACCGCGGCCGCCACGTCAGCCGGCCCGCCGATGTTCGCCAGCAACGGCACCTTGTGCCCGTCGGAGGTCGCGCCGGGGCCGCGGACACCGGCGAGCGCCGCCTTCCGTTCGGCCGCCGCCGCCTCCAGCTCGGCCCGCCGCCGCGGTCCCGGATCCACGAAGACCTCGCCCGTGCTGCCGTCCACCGCGACCACGGTGCCCTCGGCCACCTCGACCGCGCCGGGCAGCGCCACCACCGCCGGCACCCCCAGGGCCCGGGCGAGGATGGCGCTGTGACTGGTGGGACCGCCCTCCTCGGTCACGAACGCCAGCACCAGCGCCGGGTCGAGCAGCGCGGTGTCGGCCGGCGCCAGGTCCCGGGCGACCAGCACGTACGGCTCCTCGCTGTCCGGCACCCCCGGCATCGGCACGCCGAGCAGCCGCGCCACGATCCGGTTGCGCACGTCGTCCAGGTCGGCCACCCGGCCCGCCAGGTAGTCGCCCGCCCCGGCCAGCAGGGCCCGGTAGGAGGCGAACGCGTCGTAGACCGCCCGTTCGGCCGTGCTGCCGACCGCGATCCGCCGCTCGACGTCCGCCATCAGCTCGGGGTCCTGGGCCATCAGCGCCTGGGCCTCCAGCACCGCCTGCGCCTCACCGCCCGCCAGATTGCCCCGCGCGGTCAGGTCGGCGGCCACCCCTTCCACCGCCCGGCGCGCCCTGGCCTGCTCGCGCGGGGCCTGCTCGGCCGGGATCGCCTTGGCCGGTGGCTCCAGCACGGCGGTGCCCATGTGGCGCACCTCGCCGACGGCCACCCCGTGGCTGACCCCGACCCCTCGCAGCGTTGTCTCCATCTGAACCCGTCCCCGGTCTGGATGGCGGCGCGTGGCCGCACGGTCTGTTCGCCCCGTTGCGGATGGATGTGTGGACAGTAGAGAGAGGAGGAGCGCGTCAGCTCCAGCGGAAGAGCGGATCGCCCGCCGCCACCTCGCCGGTCTCCGCCAGCTCCGCGAGCGCGTCGCTCGTGGCCTCCAGCGCGATGACCGGACAGACCGGCGACTTGCCGGCCGCTTCCACCGCCGAGGGATCCCACCGCACGAGCGGCTGCCCGCGACGGACGGTGTCACCCTTGGCCACCAGCAGCCGGAAGCCCTCCCCGTTCAGCTGCACGGTGTCGATACCCAAATGAATGAGTACCCCGTGACCCCGCGCATCCATCACCACGAACGCGTGAGGATGCAGCGACACGACGATCCCGTCCACCGGAGCCAGGGCGTCGGACGGCTCCCGGACCGGGTCGACCGCGGTGCCCGGCCCGACCATCGCCCCGGCGAACACCGGATCCGGCACCGCGGCCAGCCCCACCGCCCGACCGGTCACCGGAGACGTCACCGTCGTCATCGGAAGCCTCCTCCGCGCGCCTCGTCCGGGGCCTGCAGCCTAAGTCATCCGATACCGGGCCCCCCGGATTTGCCTCCCGGCGCAACGGTCCAGTAGGTTGGCGCAACCGCCTCGACGAGCACAGCGGAAACGCGCGTGTCGAATTGGGGCGGTGGAATTCGACAGGAAATCGGACCGGAAATGGTCTGGTACTGTTGGAAACACCGAAGGGAAAGCCCGGAGGGACCAGAGATGGTCTTGAAGGAAGCTTCCGTTCCTTGAGAACTCAACAGCGTGCCAAAAGTCAACGCCAGATATGTTGATACCCCGTCCATCGGGCCGGTCGATTCCGATTCGGTCTGTGGATGTGGTTCCTTTGAAGTAAAAATATACAGCGAGGACGCTGTGCACGACCGGGATTATTCCTTCTGGTTGTGCCGCTCTTCCGCGAATCAAGCATTCACGGAGAGTTTGATCCTGGCTCAGGACGAACGCTGGCGGCGTGCTTAACACATGCAAGTCGAACGATGAAGCCTTTCGGGGTGGATTAGTGGCGAACGGGTGAGTAACACGTGGGCAATCTGCCCTGCACTCTGGGACAAGCCCTGGAAACGGGGTCTAATACCGGATATGACTCGTTACCGCATGGTGACGGGTGTAAAGCTCCGGCGGTGCAGGATGAGCCCGCGGCCTATCAGCTTGTTGGTGGGGTGATGGCCTACCAAGGCGACGACGGGTAGCCGGCCTGAGAGGGCGACCGGCCACACTGGGACTGAGACACGGCCCAGACTCCTACGGGAGGCAGCAGTGGGGAATATTGCACAATGGGCGAAAGCCTGATGCAGCGACGCCGCGTGAGGGATGACGGCCTTCGGGTTGTAAACCTCTTTCAGCAGGGAAGAAGCGCAAGTGACGGTACCTGCAGAAGAAGCACCGGCTAACTACGTGCCAGCAGCCGCGGTAATACGTAGGGTGCGAGCGTTGTCCGGAATTATTGGGCGTAAAGAGCTCGTAGGCGGCTTGTCGCGTCGGATGTGAAAGCCCGGGGCTTAACCCCGGGTCTGCATTCGATACGGGCAGGCTAGAGTTCGGTAGGGGAGATCGGAATTCCTGGTGTAGCGGTGAAATGCGCAGATATCAGGAGGAACACCGGTGGCGAAGGCGGATCTCTGGGCCGATACTGACGCTGAGGAGCGAAAGCGTGGGGAGCGAACAGGATTAGATACCCTGGTAGTCCACGCCGTAAACGTTGGGAACTAGGTGTGGGCGACATTCCACGTTGTCCGTGCCGCAGCTAACGCATTAAGTTCCCCGCCTGGGGAGTACGGCCGCAAGGCTAAAACTCAAAGGAATTGACGGGGGCCCGCACAAGAGGCGGAGCATGTGGCTTAATTCGACGCAACGCGAAGAACCTTACCAAGGCTTGACATCGCCGGGAAAGCCCTAGAGATAGGGCCCCTTTTAGTCCGGTGACAGGTGGTGCATGGCTGTCGTCAGCTCGTGTCGTGAGATGTTGGGTTAAGTCCCGCAACGAGCGCAACCCTTGTCCTGTGTTGCCAGCATGCCCTTCGGGGTGATGGGGACTCACGGGAGACTGCCGGGGTCAACTCGGAGGAAGGTGGGGACGACGTCAAGTCATCATGCCCCTTATGTCTTGGGCTGCACACGTGCTACAATGGCCGGTACAATGAGCTGCGATACCGTGAGGTGGAGCGAATCTCAAAAAGCCGGTCTCAGTTCGGATTGGGGTCTGCAACTCGACCCCATGAAGTCGGAGTCTCTAGTAATCGCAGATCAGCATTGCTGCGGTGAATACGTTCCCGGGCCTTGTACACACCGCCCGTCACGTCACGAAAGTCGGTAACACCCGAAGCCGGTGGCCCAACCCCTTGTGGGAGGGAGTCGTCGAAGGTGGGACTGGCGATTGGGACGAAGTCGTAACAAGGTAGCCGTACCGGAAGGTGCGGCTGGATCACCTCCTTTCTAAGGAGCACATGGCCAGCCTCGGACGAATGTTCCGTGGTGGTTGCTCATGGGTGGAACGTTGACTATTCGGCATGATCATTGAAGTTCGCTAGTACTGCTCCTTCGGGGGTGTGGAACGCGAGGTGGAGATGGTGGTGTCGGGCACGCTGTTGGGTCCTGAGGGAACGTGAGTGTTTGTTTCCTCGTGTTGGTGACCAGCCTCGCTGAAGCTCCTGTGATGGGGGTGGTGGCGGGGGATGGGTCGTTGTTTGAGAACTGCATAGTGGACGCGAGCATCTGTGGCCAAGTTTTTAAGGGCGCACGGTGGATGCCTTGGCACCAGGAACCGATGAAGGACGTGGGAGGCCACGATAGGCCCCGGGGAGCTGTCAACCGAGCTTTGATCCGGGGGTGTCCGAATGGGGAAACCCGGCAGTCGTCATGGGCTGTCACCCATGCCTGAACACATAGGGCATGTGGAGGGAACGCGGGGAAGTGAAACATCTCAGTACCCGCAGGAAGAGAAAACAACCGTGATTCCGGGAGTAGTGGCGAGCGAAACCGGATGAGGCCAAACCGTAGGCGTGTGATACCCGGCAGGGGTTGCGCTTACGGGGTTGTGGGAGTTCTCTTGATCGGTCTGCCGGCCGGTCGGCGAGTCAGAAACCGTATGGGTAGGCGAAGGGCATGCGAAAGGCCCGGCGTAGAGGGTAAGACCCCCGTAGCTGAAATCTGTACGGCTCGTTTGAGAATCACCCAAGTAGCACGGGGCCCGAGAAATCCCGTGTGAATCTGGCGGGACCACCCGCTAAGCCTAAATATTCCCTGGTGACCGATAGCGGATAGTACCGTGAGGGAATGGTGAAAAGTACCGCGGGAGCGGAGTGAAATAGTACCTGAAACCGTGTGCCTACAAGCCGTGGGAGCGTCGCTGTGCAAGATTTACTTGTGCAGTCGTGACTGCGTGCCTTTTGAAGAATGAGCCTGCGAGTTTGCGGTGTGTTGCGAGGTTAACCCGTGTGGGGTAGCCGTAGCGAAAGCGAGTCCGAAGAGGGCGTTTAGTAGCATGCTCAAGACCCGAAGCGGAGTGATCTAGCCATGGGCAGGGTGAAGCGGAGGTAAGACTTCGTGGAGGCCCGAACCCACCAGGGTTGAAAACCTGGGGGATGACCTGTGGTTAGGGGTGAAAGGCCAATCAAACTCCGTGATAGCTGGTTCTCCCCGAAATGCATTTAGGTGCAGCGTCGTGTGTTTCTTGCCGGAGGTAGAGCACTGGATAGGCGATGGGCCCTACCGGGTTACTGACCTTAGCCAAACTCCGAATGCCGGTAAGTGAGAGCGCGGCAGTGAGACTGTGGGGGATAAGCTCCATGGTCGAGAGGGAAACAGCCCAGAGCATCGACTAAGGCCCCTAAGCGTATGCTAAGTGGGAAAGGATGTGGAGTCGCAGAGACAACCAGGAGGTTGGCTTAGAAGCAGCCATCCTTGAAAGAGTGCGTAATAGCTCACTGGTCAAGTGATTCTGCGCCGACAATGTAGCGGGGCTCAAGTATACCGCCGAAGTCGTGTCATTCACACAAGAGCTCTAACGGGTGTGTGGATGGGTAGGGGAGCGTCGTGTGCCGGGTGAAGCAGCCGTGGAAGCGAGTTGTGGACGGTTCACGAGTGAGAATGCAGGCATGAGTAGCGATTCACACGTGGGAAACGTGTGCGCCGATTGACTAAGGGTTCCTGGGTCAAGCTGATCTGCCCAGGGTAAGTCGGGACCTAAGGCGAGGCCGACAGGCGTAGTCGATGGATAACCGGTTGATATTCCGGTACCCGCTGTGAAGCGTCAAACATTGAATCCTCTGATGCTAAGCCCGTGAAGCCGCCTCCTGATTCTTCGGATGAGGGGGGAGTGGTGGAGCCGGTGGCCCGAGGGGGTAGTAGGTGAGTGATGGGGTGACGCAGGAAGGTAGTCCATCCCGGGCGGTGGTTGTCCCGGGGTAAGGGTGTAGCCCGTAGAGATAGGTAAATCCGTCTCTCATGTGGGGTGAGACCTGATGCCGAGCCGATTGTGGTGAAGTGGATGATCCTATGCTGTCGAGAAAAGCCTCTAGCGAGTTTTATGGCGGCCCGTACCCTAAACCGACTCAGGTGGTCTGGTAGAGAATACCGAGGCGTTCGGGTGAACTATGGTTAAGGAACTCGGCAAAATGCCCCCGTAACTTCGGGAGAAGGGGGGCCATTCCTGGTGATGGGCTTTGCGCCTTGAGCTGGGGGTGGCCGCAGAGACCAGCGAGAAGCGACTGTTTACTAAAAACACAGGTCCGTGCGAAGCCGTAAGGCGATGTATACGGACTGACGCCTGCCCGGTGCTGGAACGTTAAGGGGACCGGTTAGTCATACTTCGGTGTGGCGAAGCTGAGAACTTAAGCGCCAGTAAACGGCGGTGGTAACTATAACCATCCTAAGGTAGCGAAATTCCTTGTCGGGTAAGTTCCGACCTGCACGAATGGCGTAACGACTTCTCGACTGTCTCAACCATAGGCCCGGTGAAATTGCATTACGAGTAAAGATGCTCGTTTCGCGCAGCAGGACGGAAAGACCCCGGGACCTTTACTATAGTTTGATATTGGTGTTCGGTTCGGCTTGTGTAGGATAGGTGGGAGACTGTGAAGTCCAAGCGCCAGCTTGGGTGGAGTCATTGTTGAAATACCACTCTGGTCGTGCTGGATGTCTAACCTGGGTCCGTGATCCGGATCAGGGACAGTGTCTGATGGGTAGTTTAACTGGGGCGGTTGCCTCCTAAAGAGTAACGGAGGCGCCCAAAGGTTCCCTCAGCCTGGTTGGCAATCAGGTGTTGAGTGTAAGTGCACAAGGGAGCTTGACTGTGAGACTGACGGGTCGAGCAGGAGCGAAAGCTGGGACTAGTGATCCGGCGGTGGCTTGTGGAAGCGCCGTCGCTCAACGGATAAAAGGTACCCCGGGGATAACAGGCTGATCTTCCCCAAGAGTCCATATCGACGGGATGGTTTGGCACCTCGATGTCGGCTCGTCGCATCCTGGGGCTGGAGTCGGTCCCAAGGGTTGGGCTGTTCGCCCATTAAAGCGGTACGCGAGCTGGGTTTAGAACGTCGTGAGACAGTTCGGTCCCTATCCGCTGTGCGCGTAGGAGTCTTGAGAAGGGCTGTCCCTAGTACGAGAGGACCGGGACGGACGAACCTCTGGTGTGCCAGTTGTTCTGCCAAGGGCATGGCTGGTTGGCTACGTTCGGGAGGGATAACCGCTGAAAGCATCTAAGCGGGAAGCCTGCTTCGAGATGAGGACTCCCACCCCCTTTGAGGGGTTAAGGCTCCCAGTAGACGACTGGGTTGATAGGCCGGAGATGGAAGCCAGGTGACTGGTGGAGTTGACCGGTACTAATAGGCCGAGGGCTTGTCCTCAGTTGCTCGCGTCCACTGTGTGGTTCTGAAACCACGAACTATCATGGTCATCATGGAACATGGTTTCAATGTGTTTCGGTGGTCATGGCGATTGGGAAACGCCCGGTTACATTCCGAACCCGGAAGCTAAGCCTTTCAGCGCCGATGGTACTGCAGGGGGGACCCTGTGGGAGAGTAGGACGCCGCCGAACAATTATTGGGCCGTTGCCCTCGATGGTTATCCGTCGGGGGCAACGGCCTTTTCGCGTTCAGCTCCGGAAAACCGTCGGATCCGCGGACCGGCCAGCGAAAACCGCCCCCGGGGCCGGAGGACGGCCGGCTCACAGGTAGGGTCAGGGGTCGTCCGTCGTCGGCAGCTCGTTCAAGCAGGTACAGGAGGCACCCCGGGTGGAGGTCCAGGAGACACGCGTCCAGACGGACCGGGTCCTCACCATCCCGAACATCCTGAGCATGGCTCGCCTGGTGGGCGTGCCGGTGTTTCTGTGGCTGATCCTGTGGCCGGAGTTCGGCGGGCCGAACTATGACGGCTGGGCGCTGCTGCTGCTGGCGTTCAGCGGGGTGAGCGACTATCTGGACGGCAAGCTCGCCAGGCGCTGGAACCAGATCAGCAAGCTCGGCCGGATTCTCGACCCGGCCGCCGACCGGCTCTACATCCTGTCCACCCTGGTCGGGCTGACCTGGCGGGAGATCCTGCCCTGGTGGCTGACGGCCGTCCTGGTGGCCAGGGAACTCATGCTCGGCGTGATGGTGCTCGTCCTGCGCCGGCACGGCTATGGACCGCCGCAGGTGAACTTCCTCGGCAAGGCGGCCACGTTCAACCTGATGTACGCCTTCCCTTTGCTCCTTCTGAGTGTCGGCAGTGGGTGGCTTCACACCCTCGCTGCTGTTTTCGGATGGGCTTTCGCAGGATGGGGTACAACGCTCTATTGGTGGGCAGGGATCCTCTACGTGGTCCAGGTCGCCCGTCTCGTCCGGGCGGACACCACCGCCGACTAGCCCGCGTCACCCGGCATGCCCGCGCGGCAGCCGGAGTCCCGGAGCGAGCTCACCGCGCAACGAGGCGCCAGGTCAGCGCGTGTCCCCGGAGGGGCTCGGTCGGCAAGACTGTCGTCTCCCGAGGAGGACGCTTCCGACATGAAGGCCGTCGTGATGGCCGGCGGCGAGGGCACACGCCTTCGCCCGATGACCTCAAGCATGCCCAAGCCACTTCTCCCGGTGGTGAACCGGCCGATCATGGAGCACGTGCTTCTGCTTCTCAAGAGGCACGGTCTCACCGAGACCGTGGTGACCGTGCAGTTCCTCGCCTCCCTCGTCAAGAACTACTTCGGTGACGGCGAGGAACTGGGCATGGAGCTCACCTACGCCCACGAGGAGAAGCCGCTCGGAACCGCGGGCAGCGTCAAGAACGCGGAGGACGCGCTCAAGGACGATTCCTTCCTGGTGATCTCCGGCGACGCGCTCACCGATTTCGACCTGAGCCAGCTGATCGCCTTCCACCGGGAGAAGGGCGGCCTGGTCACCGTATGCCTGACGCGGGTGCCGAATCCGCTGGAGTTCGGCATCACGATCGTCGACGAAGAGGGCCGGGTGGAGCGGTTCCTGGAGAAGCCGACCTGGGGGCAGGTCTTCTCCGACACGGTGAACACCGGCATCTACGTGATGGAGCCCGAGGTCTTCGACTACGTCGAGGCCGACACGTCCGTCGACTGGTCCGGCGACGTCTTCCCGCAGCTGATGAAGGAAGGCAAGACGATCTACGGCTACGTGGCCGAGGGGTACTGGGAGGACGTCGGCACCCACGAGAGCTACGTCAAGGCGCAGGCCGACGTGCTGGAAGGGAACGTGGACGTCGAGATCGACGGCTTCGAGATCTCGCCCGGCGTCTGGGTCGCGGAGGGCGCGGAGGTGCACCCGGAGTCCGTGCTGCGCGGTCCGCTGTACATCGGCGACTACGCCAAGGTGGAGGCGGGCACCGAACTGCGCGAGCACACCGTCATCGGCTCCAACGTCGTCGTCAAGACCGGCGCGTTCCTGCACAAGGCCGTGGTCCACGACAACGTCTACATCGGCCCGCAGACCAACCTGCGCGGCTGCGTGATCGGCCGGAACACCGACGTCATGCGCGCCGCCCGGATCGACGACGGCGCGGTCATCGGCGACGAGTGCCTGATCGGCGAGGAGTCGATCATCGCGGGCGCGGTGCGGGTGTACCCGTTCAAGACCATCGAGGCGGGCGCGTCCGTCAACACCTCGGTGATCTGGGAGTCCCGCGGCCAGGCGCAGCTGTTCGGCGCCCGCGGCGTCTCCGGCATCCTGAACGTGGAGATCACCCCCGAACTGGTGGTCCGGCTCGCCGGCGCCTATGCGACCACGCTGAAGAAGGGCGCGACCGTCACCACCGCCCGTGACCACTCGCGTGGCGCGCGGGCGCTGAAGCGGGCGGTCATCTCGGCCCTGCAGACCAGCGCGATCGACGTGCGCGACCTGGAGAACGTGCCGATGCCGGTGGCCAGGCAGCAGACGGCCCGCGGCAGCGCCGGCGGTGTGATGATCCGGACGACGCCGGGCGTGCCGGAGTCGGTGGACATCATGTTCTTCGACGAGCGCGGCGCCGACCTCTCGCAGGCCGGGCAGCGCAAGGTGGACCGGGTCTTCGCGCGCCAGGAGTACCGGCGTGCCTTCCCCGGTGAGATCGGCGACCTGCGCTTCCCGGGCAGCGTGTTCGACTCCTACAGCGGTGCGCTGCTGCGCGAGGTGGACACCTCGGGGGTGCGCGAGGCCGGGCTGAAGGTCGTGGTGGACGCGGCGCACGGCAGCGCCGGCATCGTGCTGCCGAGCCTGCTGGGCCGGCTCGGCGTGGAGGCGCTGACCATCAACCCCGGTCTGGACGAGGCGCGTCCGACCGAGACGGCGGAGGAGCGGCGGGCCGGGCTGGTGCGGCTCGGCGAGATCGTGTCGTCGGCCAGGGCGGCGTTCGGTGTGCGGTTCGACCCGGTCGGCGAGCGGATCTCGCTGGTCGACGAGCGCGGCCGGATCATCGAGGACGACCGGGCGCTGCTGGTCCTGCTCGACCTGGTCGCCGCCGAGCGGCGCAGCGGCCGGGTGGCGCTGCCGGTGACCACGACGCGTATCGCCGAGCAGGTGGCCGCGTACCACGGCACGCAGGTGGAGTGGACGACCACGTCGCCGGACGACCTGACGCGGGTCTGCCGGGCGGAGAACACGGTGTTCGGCGGGGACGGCCGCGGTGGGCTGATCATCCCGGAGTTCAGCAGTGTCTTCGACGGCGCGGCGGCCTTCGTCCGGCTGGTCGGCCTGGTCTCCAGGACCCAGCTGACGCTGAGCCAGATCGACGCGCGCATCCCGCGGGCCCACGTGCTCAGGCGGGACCTGGCCACGCCGTGGGCGGTCAAGGGCATGGTGATGCGGCGGGTGGTCGAGGCGGCGGCCGACCGCTCGGTGGACACCACGGACGGCGTGCGGGTGGTGGAGACCGACGGCCGGTGGGTGATGGTGCTGCCCGATCCGGCCGAGGCGTTCACCCGGCTGTGGGCGGAGGGCCCGGACGACGCCTCCGCGAAGGAACTGCTCGACGACTGGTCGCGGGTGGTCGAGGGCTCCGACTCCTGAGCCGTCCGCCGGGCGCCGCGGCCATTCGTGGCCGCGGCGCCCGGCGTGCGACGATGTGGGGCGTGCCGTGCGCGTGCGCGACGAGCGCCAACGCGGCAGTCGGCGGCGCCGGTTGCCGTGCGAGGGGGCAGGCCACGGTATCTGTCGGTGCGTCACAGAAGATCGTCGTGGACGCCTTGCGGCGGGTGAAACAGCCTGACTACGCTCGGTCGTCAGGTGAGTGAGGTGGAGAGCATGGAGTGGAGCGGGGGAGTGTGCGAGCGCGCGGGGGGTCGGCGTAACGACGGCCCGGCGGGTAGGGGAAACTCTGAGGTGACCTGGTTCGTTGTAGGGACGGCCGGGTCGGTCGGCTGGAGTCGCGAGGGTTCGTCCTGCCCCACGGGCGGGTCTGTTTCTTTCAAGGGGAATCGCCCGTGAAGTTGTTTGGAAGGTTGTTCGGCAAGAGCGCTCGTCAGGAGGGTGACTCCGCTACCGCGCGTCACCGTGCCCCGCGCGGCGCCCAGGAAGACGTCCAGGACACGCCGCGTCCGCTCTTCAGGGACGAGGCGGTTGCTCCGGGCGGCGACATTTCGGGTGGTCCCGGCGCGGCGTCTGTTGACCCTGCCGCCTCCGGCCGCATAGGTTTCACAGACCCGTCCATTTCGGGTTCGGGTCAGCCGCAGCAGGAGGCACAGCCTATGGCGGCCTTGGTGTGCAGCAGGTGTGGACACCGCAACGCGGAAGCGAGCCGCTTCTGCTCGAACTGCGGTGCGCCGCTGCGCGGTGGCGTTCCGTCCGAGCGGCCCTCCGAGACGACCTCGACGATCTCGATCTCGGGTCTCGAGGCGTACGACTCGGAGACCACCGGTCAGACCGCGATGCCCTCGCTCTCCCCGGAGGCCCAGGCGGCCGTCGAGGCGCTGCCGCCCGGCTCCGCGCTGCTGGTGGTCCGCCGCGGGCCGAACTCCGGCAGCCGGTTCCTGCTCGACAGCGAGCTGACCACCGCGGGCCGCCACCCGCAGAGCGACATCTTCCTGGACGACGTCACCGTCTCGCGCCGCCACGTGGAGTTCCGCCGCGGTGTCGACGGCCGGTTCACCGTCTCCGACGTCGGCAGCCTGAACGGTACGTACGTCAACCGGGAGCGGATCGACGCGGTGCCGCTGGTGACCGGGGACGAGGTGCAGATCGGAAAGTACCGGCTGGTCTTCTACACGAGTCAGCGGGCGGTCTGACCCGCGCGGATCCGCGAGGGAAGGTTCATGCTTCGTACACCGTCCGGCGGTGCCGGAAACGGCACCGCCGCCACGGCGGGGGGACGGCTGCTGAGCATCGGCGCGGTGGTGGGTCTGCTGCGCGACGAATTCCCCGAGGTGACCATCTCGAAGATCCGCTTCCTGGAGGCGGAGGGCCTGGTCGAGCCGCAGCGCACCCCTTCGGGGTATCGCAAGTTCAGCGTGCCGGACGTGGAGCGGCTGGCCCAGGTGCTGCGCATGCAGCGCGATCACTACCTGCCGCTGAGAGTCATCAAGGAGCACCTGGACGCGGTCGGCGAGGGCGTCGAGCGGCCCGCCGACGCCGTTGAGGGCTCCGTACCGCCCGCCGTGGCCGCCGAACTGCTGCAGGAGGCGGCCGAGCCGGGCCCGCCGCTGCGGGTGCGCCGTGCCGAGCTGCTGGACGCCACCGGGGCCGACGAGGCGCAGCTCGGCGAGTGGGAGTCGTTCGGCCTCGTCGAGGCGGACGCCGACGGCGGTTTTGACGCGGACACGGTGAACATCTGCCGGCTCATCATCGAGCTGGGCGGGTTCGGCCTGGAGCCGCGCCACCTGCGGGCGGTGAAGGCCGCCGCGGACCGGGACGCCGGTCTGGTCGAACAGGTGGTCGCCCCGCTGCGGCTGCACCGCAACCCGCAGACCAGGGCACACGCCGAATCCACCGCCCGGGAACTGGCCTCCCTGTCGGTGCGTCTGCATGCCGCACTGGTCCACTCGGCCCTGCGTCTGCGCCACGGCTGAGCGCCTGATCCGCTCCCGACTACCCAAAGTCTTCGGTAACGGCCTAGGGTTGCTGTGTGAATGAGCTCGACGTCGTGGGTGTCCGGGTGGAAATGCCCTCCAGCCAACCGATCGTGCTTCTGCGGGAAGTGGGAGGCGACCGGTATCTGCCCATCTGGATCGGACCGGGCGAGGCGACAGCCATCGCCTTCGCCCAGCAGGGCATGACACCCGCCCGCCCACTGACCCACGACCTGTTCAAGGACGTCCTGGAGGCTGTGGGACAGCAACTGACCGAGGTCCGGATCACCGACCTGCGGGAAGGTATCTTCTACGCGGAGCTGGTCTTCGCCAGTGGTGTCGAGGTGAGCGCCCGCCCGTCGGACGCCATAGCTCTGGCGCTGCGCACCGGCACGCCGATCTTCGGCAGCGACGGTGTGCTCGACGACGCCGGAATCGTCATCCCTGACGAGCAGGAGGACGAGGTGGAGAAGTTCCGCGAGTTCCTCGACCAGATCTCGCCGGAGGATTTCGGCACCAGCAACCAGTGACCTGGTGCCGGCTCCCGGCCCCGACCGGACCGGGAGTCGAGCAAGAAGCGAGCAAAAGGCCAGCCTTTCCCGTTCCGGGGTCACGGCAAACCACACTTGGGGTGGAAATCACCCGGCGTGGCGAGTGTGGCGATCGTTGACGCACTCGGAGTGACTGCCTACCGTCGAGTTGGAGTGTCCTGGACGGAATCAGCCCTGCGCCGCGCAGCGGTGGCGGGCAGGGCCGGATATGTGCGCTCCCGGGATGCGAAGGGACGGAGGTCGGCGTGAGAAGCACCGGCGACGGCACGGCAGCGGGGGACGCGTTCCCGGTTCGCGGGGCGCTGCCCCGCCCTTCGCACCGCCCGGCGGGCGAGGACGGCGCTGGGGCGGACGCCCCGGCGCTCGTCGGCTATCGGGGCCCGACCGCGTGTGCGGCGGCGGGCATCACCTACCGCCAGTTGGACTACTGGGCGCGCACCGGCCTCGTCGAGCCCTCGGTGCGCCCGGCCTACGGCTCCGGCACGCAGCGGCTCTACAGCTTCCGGGACGTCGTCGTCCTCAAGATCGTCAAGCGCCTGCTGGACACCGGCGTCTCCCTGCAGAACATCCGCACCGCGGTCGGCCACCTCAGCACCTGCGCCCCGCAGGACGTCGCCCGGATGACCCTGATGTGCGACGGCGCCACGGTCTACGAGTGCACCTCGACCGACGAGGTGCTGCGGCTGCTCGAAGGCGGCCAGGGCGTGTTCGGCATCGCGGTCGGCGTGGTGTGGCGTGACGTGGAGAACAACCTGTCCCAGCTGCACGGCGAGAGCCTGGACACCGGCGAGACGCTGGTCGGCCACAATCCGGCCGACGAGCTCGCCAGGCGCCGCAACCGGGCCGTCTGAGCCCCTTCTGAGCCGCCGCGACCCGCGTCGCGGCGGTTTTCCCGCACCGGGCCCCGCCAGGCCGCACCCGACCCGTCCAGGCGTTCCCCGGCCCTGCCCGGCCGCCCGAGCGCCGGCCGGCCGGTCCGACCACCCGTCCGGCCGTGTCGGCCCGCCGCCGCGGGCGCGTTGTCAGTGCCGTAGGGCAGCATCGGTGCTGTGCGGGGTGCGCCGACCATTCTCCATCTCGACATGGATGCCTTCTTCGCCGCGGTCGAACAGGCGTCCAAACCGAGCCTGCGCGGAAAACCGGTGATCGTCGGCGGTCTCGGCCCGCGCGGGGTGGTCGCCACCGCCTCCTACGAGGCCCGGGTGCACGGGGTCCACTCGGCCATGGCGATGGCCCACGCCCGCCGCCTGTGTCCCAACGCGGCCTATCTCATTCCCCGATTCGGCCTGTACCGCCAGGTGAGTGACATCGTGATGGGCCTGCTGCACGCCTGCTCGCCGCTGGTGGAGCCGTTGAGCCTGGACGAGGCGTTCGTGGACCTGGCGGCCGGGGAGGGCGGCGAGGAGCTGGCGCGGGCCGGCGGGGAGCGGGCGGTGGCGGCGGTCCGGGAGATCGGCGAGCGGCTGCGCGCCGAGATCGCGGCGGCGACCGGGCTGACCGCCTCGGTGGGGCTGGCCGGGTCCAAGCTGCTGGCGAAGATCGGCTCGGAGGCCGCCAAGCCCGACGGCCTGGTGGTGATCGAGCCGGGCACCGAGCGGGAGTTCCTGGGGCCGCGCACCGTGCGGACGCTGTGGGGCGTGGGGCCGGCCACCGGGGAGCACCTGCGGCGGGCCGGGATCACCACGATCGCCGAGGTCGCGGAGGCCGGTGAGGCGGAGCTGGTGCGGCTGCTGGGCAGGTCGCACGGCGCGTCGCTGTACGCGATGGCCATCGGGCGGGACGACCGGCCGGTGGTCGCCGAGCGGGACGTGAAGTCGATATCCGTCGAGGACACCTTCGACGTGGACCTGACCGACCGCGCCCGGGTGCGCGCCGAGGTCGCCCGGCTCGCCGACCGGTGCGTGCGGCGGCTGCGGGAGGCCGGCCGCTCCGGGCGCACGGTGGTGCTCAAGGTGCGCCACTACGACTTCACCACGCTCACCCGCTCCGAGACGCTGCGGGCGCCCACCGACGATCCCGGCGTGGTCAAGGAGACCGCGGAGCGGCTGATCGAGGCGGTCGACACCACCGGCGGGGTGCGGCTGCTGGGCGTCGGCGTGGCGGGCCTGGCCGACTTCACCCAGGAGGACCTGTTCGCCCAGTCCGCCGCGGCCGGTGAGGCCGCCGAGCCGCGGAGCGCCGAGACGTCCGCGGCGCCCGGCGGCCGGGAGCCGCTCGTGGAGCCCGCCGCGCGCCGCTGGCGGCCCGGGCAGGACGTCGCCCACGCGGAGTACGGGCCCGGGTGGGTGCAGGGCAGCGGGGTCGGACGCGTCACGGTGCGCTTCGAGGTGCCGGGCGGGCCGCCCGGCCGGGTGCGGACGTTCGCCGTCGAGGAGCCGCTGCTGCAGCCGGCGGAGCCGCTCCCGCTGGCGACCGGCGGCCGGGCGCCGCGCGTCTCGTAGCCGCCTGCCGGGTCCGCCGGGCCGGGGCGGGCCGTCAGCCGTCGCGGCCGTCGCCGTTCGCCAGCCGGCCGAAGTCCTGGGAGCGCGACCGGTCGGGCTCGGCCTGCGGCGGCGGGACCTGCAGGCCGTAGTGGTGGTAGAGCTGCAGCTCCTGCTCGGGGGACAGGTGCCGGCCCACGCCGAAGTCCGGTGCGCCCTTGACCAGGGACTTGTCGAACGGCACCCGCAGGGCGTCGTCGCGCACCTCGCTGGGTTCCAGGGGCACGAAGGCGTCCCGGCCGAAGAAGCCGGTGCGCACCGCCGCCCACTCCGGTTCGCCGGTCGCGTCGTCGAGGTAGACCTCGTCCACGGTGCCGATCCTCACCCCGTTGCGGTCGAAGGCTTTGCGGCCGATCAGGCTCCGCGGATCGATGTCGGTCTGCACGGTTCCTCCAGGTGGTCGCAACCGGTCCCACGTAATTACGAAAGGGCACAATCCGGAGCATGTCGAATCGAGATGGTCTCCGGAGCGTCCCCACAAAGCGACCAGCGACACATTCGTCACTGCTGCCCGCGCTGGTATTCTTGCAATGGCTGCTGACCCCGTGCGGGAGAGTCCTGACGACACGAGAAGCATCGCGGACACGTCGCCAGGCGCCGAAGGAGCAAACCCTCCCCGGAATCTCTCAGGCATCCGGTACCGCGCGGACGAGGTCACTCTGGAAAGCAGGCGGTTCTCGCCGGCCAGCGTGGCGGCCGGAAGACCACCTCACCGACGGTGTAAGCCGCGCTGCCCCGGCGGAGCGGTGAAACTCTCAGGTCGATGACAGAGGGGGAGGCCGACGGGCATCCGCACGGGTGCCCCCGCAGGTCGAAGCGACCAGGAGGCCCCCGCAGATGACGTCCCAACGCATCCCTCTCGCCCAGCTGGAGCGCGGAACCCCGTTCGAGCGGCGCCACATCGGCCCGGACGCCCATGCCCAGGCCAAGATGCTCGCGCACGTCGGCTACGGCTCCCTGTCCGAGCTGACCGCCGCCGCGGTGCCCGAGGCGATCAGGACCGCCGGCGTCCTGGCGCTGGGCGAGGCGCGCACCGAGGCCGAGGTGATCGCCGAGCTGCGCTCCCTCGCCGACCGCAACCAGGTGCTCGACCCGATGATCGGCCTGGGCTACTACGGCACGTTCACCCCGCCGGTCATCCTGCGCAACGTCATGGAGAACCCGGCCTGGTACACCGCCTACACGCCCTACCAGCCGGAGATCTCGCAGGGCCGCCTCGAGGCGCTGCTGAACTTCCAGACCATGGTCGCCGACCTCACCGGGCTGCCCACCTCCGGCGCCTCGCTGCTCGACGAGGGCACCGCCGCCGCCGAGGCGATGGCGCTCTCCCGCCGGGTCGGCAAGGTCAAGCAGGGCGTCTTCCTGGTCGACGCCGACTGCTTCCCGCAGACCATCGCCGTGCTGCGCACCCGGGCCGAGCCGGCCGGCGTCGAGGTCGTGGTCGCCGACCTGGCCGACGGCATCCCCGCCGAGGTGGCCGAGCGCGGCGTCTTCGGCGTCCTGCTGCAGTACCCCGGCGCCGGCGGCGCCGTGCGCGACCTGCGGCCGGTCATCGAGCGGGCCCACGAGCTCGGCGCGGTCGTCACCGTCGCCGCCGACCTGCTGGCCCTCACCCTGCTCACCTCGCCGGGCGAGCTGGGCGCCGACATCGCGGTCGGCACCACCCAGCGGTTCGGCGTGCCGATGGGCTTCGGCGGCCCGCACGCCGGATACATGGCGGTGCGCGAGAAGTTCGCCCGCAGCCTGCCCGGCCGGCTGGTCGGCGTCTCGGTCGACGCGGACGGCAACAAGGCGTACCGGCTGGCGCTGCAGACCCGCGAGCAGCACATCCGCCGGGAGAAGGCCACCAGCAACATCTGCACCGCGCAGGTGCTGCTCGCGGTGATGGCCGGGATGTACGCGGTCTACCACGGCCCCGAGGGGCTGGCCGACATCGCGCGGCGGGTGCACCGCTACGCCGCCGTGCTGGCCGCCGGCCTCGCGGCGGGCGGCGTCGGGATCGCGCACGGCGCCTACTTCGACACCGTGACCGCCCGGGTGCCGGGCCGGGCCGCCGCCGTGCTGGCCGCCGCCCGCGACCGCGGGGTCAACCTGCGCCAGGTGGACGCCGACACCGTCTCCATCGCCTGCGACGAGACCACCGGCCGCCGCCAGCTGGCCGCGGTCTGGGCCGCGTTCGGCGTCGAGGCGGACATCGACGCGCTGGACGCGGCGACCGGCGACGCGCTGCCGGAAGAGCTGCTGCGCGCCCCGCGCGGCTACCTCGACCACCCGGTCTTCCACGAGCACCGCTCCGAGACCGCGATGCTGCGCTACCTGCGCCGGCTGGCGGACCGCGACTACGCGCTCGACCGCGGCATGATCCCGCTCGGCTCGTGCACCATGAAGCTGAACGCGACCACCGAGATGGAGCCGGTCACCTGGCCGGAGTTCGCCGCGCTGCACCCGTTCGCGCCGATCGAGCAGGCCGAGGGGTACACCACGCTCATCCGCGAGCTGGAGGAGCGGCTGGCCGAGATCACCGGCTACGACCAGGTCAGCGTGCAGCCGAACGCCGGCTCCCAGGGCGAGTTGGCCGGCCTGCTGGCGGTGCGCGCCTACCACCGGGCCAACGGCGACACCGGGCGCACGGTCTGCCTCATCCCGTCCTCCGCGCACGGCACCAACGCGGCCAGCGCCGTGATGGCCGGCATGAAGGTCGTCGTGGTGGCGACCGGCGAGAACGGCGACGTGGACGTGGCCGACCTGCGGGCCAAGATCGAGCGGCACCGCGACGAGCTGGCCGTCCTGATGGTCACCTACCCCTCCACCCACGGGGTGTTCGAGGACAACATCACCGAGATCTGCGCCTCCGTCCACGAGGCGGGCGGCCAGGTCTACGTGGACGGCGCGAACCTCAACGCGCTGGTGGGCCTCGCCCAGCCGGGCCGGTTCGGCGCCGACGTCTCGCACCTCAACCTGCACAAGACCTTCTGCATCCCGCACGGCGGCGGCGGCCCCGGCGTCGGCCCGGTGGCGGTCCGCGCCCACCTGGCGCCGTACCTGCCCAACCACCCGCTGCAGCCGACCGCCGGGCCCGAGACGGGCGTCGGCCCGATCTCGGCCGCGCCCTGGGGCTCGGCCGGCATCCTGCCGATCTCCTGGGCCTACGCCCGGCTGATGGGCGCCGAGGGCCTCAAGCGGGCCACCGAGGTCGCGGTGCTGGGCGCCAACTACGTGGCCAAGCGGCTCGCGCCGTACTTCCCGGTGCTCTACACCGGTCCCGGCGGACTCGTCGCGCACGAGTGCATCGTCGACCTGCGCCCGCTGACCAAGTCGACCGGCGTGAGCGTCGACGACGTGGCCAAGCGGCTGATCGACTACGGCTTCCACGCGCCGACCATGTCGTTCCCGGTGGCCGGCACCCTGATGATCGAGCCGACCGAGAGCGAGGACCTGGCCGAACTCGACCGGTTCTGCGAGGCGATGATCGCGATCCGCGGCGAGATCGACCGGGTCGGCCGCGGGCGACTGGGCCGCCGACGACAACCCGCTGTGCAACGCGCCGCACACCGCGGCCACCCTCACCGGTGAGTGGACGCACCCCTACAGCCGGGACGAGGCGGTCTTCCCGGCCGGGGTGTCCGCCGCGGACAAGTACTGGCCGCCGGTGCGGCGCATCGACGGCGCGTTCGGCGACCGCAACCTGGTCTGCTCCTGCCCGCCGATGGAGGACTACCAGCACTGACCGCACGCAAGGGGCCGGTGCGCCACGCACCGGCCCGCACGGTCTGTGGAACGCGCCGTCACACCGCGGTGCCCAGCAACGGCGTCCGGTTCAGCCGCCCGGCCAGCAGCGGCAGCAGGTCGGTGATCCGGTACGGGCGCTGCGCGACGATGCCGGGCGGCGCGGGGGAGAGCGGGATGAGCACGTCGGCCGGGGCCGGCTGGGCGTCGTCGCCGTCGGCCGGCTCGCCGTGCAGCCACAGGCACAGCATGTAGAGCCCGGGGATCGACAGCAGCCTGGCCTGGTACGCGGCGGACAACTGCTCGGCCTGGGCCAGCGCGCGTTCGGTGGAGGCGAGGTAGGGGCCGCCGGAGAAGTGCGAGAAGACCCAGCCCTTCGGGGTCAGCGCGGCCTCCGCGGCGGCCACCGCCCGGTCGCCGCCCCTGACCAGGAAACGCCAGCCGGTCAGCCGGGCGCACGGCAGCCCGCCGTCCTGCGTCTGCGGGCCCAACACGTGTACGGGCAGCGGCTGTTGGGCGGTCAGCCCGCCGCCTGCCTGGTCGAGGAAGGCCGGACGCGTCGCGCCGGCCGTCAGGGGGGAGCCGAGTGCCGCGTTGACGCATCTGAGCGCGGGCGCGGGTGCGGACGGGACATGCAGCGGCATGGTGGGTCGCCTCTCGTGGGGACCGGGGGTGGAACGGGCGGGTGCCGACGGCGCTGTCAGCGATGCTGGTGCGGTGGCGGAATCGGCGGCGGCGTGCGAATCCCATTCCCGAACCCGGGAGTGCGTGCGGGCACGACCGGCGGGGGCGCGACGTCTCTGCCTGTGGGGAGAGTTTATACGAATCGTGTGCGTACGGTGATTCGCCGACGCGAGCACTCCGGAGCCGACCGGTGGGTATTCGGCCGCCGCGCAGGGGTAATTGATCCCCATTCCGGCCCGCTCGCCCGCCCTGGCCTGGGCTTATGCTGAATATACGGATGGCGTGTTCTCGTCCGTGATTTTCGCAACGGCGTGTGCGTAGCGGTACTCAACGCTCCGTATGCCCGGGGAATGTGCCAAACGAGCCGCTTCTTTGAGCCTAGCGTGAACCCGGCGTGCACGGGTGCGTTATGGATCGGCTCCGTTGGGCATCATCGCTTCACGGCCCAAACAGGTGCACGAAACGCGCGCGAGGAGGACGCTTCGATGGGAGAGAAGGTCGTGGCCACCGGGTTCGACCTGTCCGATCGGCAGCGGTACCGCAAAAAGCTGCAGCAGTCTCTGGTGGGACTTGAGAGGCTGCTGGCGGACAAGCGCTTCGATCGGCCCAGGAACCTGATGGGTCTCGAGATCGAATTGAATCTCGCGGATTCCGACGGCCTGCCCTGCATGGTGAACGAAGAGGTGCTGGAGCGCATCGCCAGCCGCGATTTCCAGACCGAACTCGCCCAGTTCAACATCGAGGTGAACATCGCGCCGCACCGGCTCTCCGGCCGGGTTCTCGACCAGCTCGCCGAGGAGTTGCGCATCGGCCTCACCTACGCCGACCGCAAGGCCACCGAGGTCGGCGCCAACATCATCATGATCGGCATCCTGCCGACGCTAGGCGCACAGGACCTGGTGGGCGCGAACCTCTCGCGCGCGGACCGCTACAAGCTGCTCAACGACCAGATCCTGGCCGCCCGCGGCGAGGACCTGACCCTGGACATCTCCGGGGTCGAGCGGCTGACCACCAGTTCGGGTTCGATCGCCCCCGAGGCCGCCGCCACCTCGATGCAGATGCACCTGCAGGTCACCCCGGAGCGCTTCGCGGCCGTGTGGAACGCCGCGCAGGCCGTCGTCGGCCCGCAGATCGCGATGGGCGCCAACTCGCCGTTCCTGTTCGGGCTCGAACTGTGGCGCGAGACCCGCCCGGTGCTCTTCCAGCAGGCCACCGACACCCGGCCGCCGGAGCTGCAGGCGCAGGGGGTGCGCCCGCTCACCTGGTTCGGCGAGCGCTGGATCTCCGGGGTCTACGACCTGTTCGAGGAGAACGTGCGCTACTTCCCGTCGCTGCTGCCCATCTGCGACGACGAGGACCCGCTGCGGGTGCTCGACGACGGCGGGGTGCCGCAGCTGAAGGAGCTGCAGCTGCACAACGGCACCATCTACCGCTGGAACCGCCCGGTCTACGCGGTCGTGGACGGCGTGCCGCACCTGCGGGTGGAGAACCGCGTCATGCCGGCCGGGCCCACGGTCACCGACGTGCTGGCCAACGTCGCGTTCTACTACGGCCTGGTGCGCGCCCTGGCCGACGCGCCGCGCCCGGTGTGGACCCGGATGCCGTTCACCGCCGCCGCGGCGAACTTCGACGCCGCCTGCCGGCACGGCATCGACGCCGAGCTGCTGTGGCCGGGACCCGGGCGCGGCGGTCCGGTGCCGGTCTCCGCGGTGCGGCTGGTGCGCGACGAGCTGCTGCCGCTGGCCGCCGCCGGGCTCGACGCGTGGGGCGTGGCCCCGGCCGACCGGGACCGCTACCTCGGCGTCATCGAGGAGCGCTGCCGGCGCAGGACCAACGGCGCCTCCTGGCAGGCGGCGGCCTTCCACGGCGGGCTGGAGCGCGGCATGGACCGGCACAAGGCGCTCGCCACGATGACCCGCCAGTACAGCGACCTGATGCGCTCCGGCGAGCCCGTGCACAGCTGGCCCACCGACTTGCCGTAGCCGCTCGGCGGGAGCCTGGTCGCGTTCCACAGACGCCCGGTCTACGGTGTGCGGTCAACGGGACCACACAGCGGGAGGCACGGGTGCGTGGAGAGCGGGACGAGGCGGCCGGCGAGGCCGGACCGGCGTCCGGGGCCGCCCGGACGCCGGCCGCGCGGGGGGCCGCGGCGCTCGCCATGCCGGACGGGTCGCTGCTCGGCCGGCGCACCCTCGGCCACGAGACGCTGCTGGTGCTGGCGCTCTCGCTGGGCGCGGACGCGGTCGGCGCGCTGATCAGCTTCATCGGCTCGGTCACCGCGCCGGGACCGCTGCGCGACCAGGCGGCCACCCTGGTCGGCTCCCAGGCGCCCGGGCGTCCCTGGCTGGATCTGTCCTGGCAGGTCTTCGGGCTGGCCACCGCGCTGGTCCCGGTCGCGCTGGTGGCCCATCTGCTGCTGCGCGAGGGCGTCGGGCTGCGGTCGATCGGCTTCGACCTGCGCCGGCCGCGCTTCGACCTGTCGTGGGGGGCCGGCATCGCGGCGGCCATCGGAGGCACCGGGCTGCTGCTCTACCTCGGCGCGCGGGCGGCCGGCTTCAACCTCACCGTGGTGCCCGAGTCGCTGCCCGCGGTGTGGTGGCGGATCCCGGTGCTGATCCTCGCCGCGGCGCAGAACGCCGTGCTGGAGGAGGTCGTCGTCGTCGGCTACCTGCTGCGCCGGCTCGACCAGTTGGGCTGGGGCGCGGGCCCGGCGCTGGCGGCCAGCGCGGTGCTGCGCGGCTCCTACCACCTCTACCAGGGGTTCGGCGGGTTCGTCGGCAACATGGTGATGGGCGTGGTCTTCGTGCTGCTCTACCGCCGCTGGGGCCGGGTCGGACCGCTGGTCGCCGCCCACACCCTCATCGACAGCGTCGCCTTCGTCGGCTACGCCCTGCTGGCCGGAAAGGTCGGCTGGCTGCCCACCTGACCCCGCGCGGAGGCGGCGCGCCGGTCCGCGCGCCGCCCCCGCACCGGTCACACCCCGTCGGCCAGTCGGCCGTCGATGACGGTCACCGCGCTGCCGGTCAGCAGCACCCGTTCGCCGCGCAGCGCGGTCCGCACCAGGCCGGTGCGCGCCGAGACCTGCAGCCCGGCCAGGTCGGGACGGCCGAGCCGGGCCGACCACAGGGGTGCGAGCGCGGTGTGGGCGCTGCCGGTGACCGGGTCCTCGGGGATGCCGTGGGCCGGGCCGAAGAACCGCGAGACGAAGTCGTAGCCCCCGTCCGGGTCCTCGGCGCGCGCGGTGACCAGCAGGCCCCGGTACGACAGCCGGGCCACGGCCGCCAGGTCCGGGGCCAGCGTGCGCACCGCCTTCTCGTCCGCCAGCTCCAGCAGCAGGTCCCCCAGCGAGGGCCCGGTGTCGTAGGCGGCGAGCACCGGGGCGCCGGCGGCCTTGACGGCGGCGGGTGGCGGCTCGATCGGGGTGAGCGGCGAGACGGGGAAGTCCAGCGTGATGGAGCCGTCGGCGCCGGCGGTGGCCGTCAGCAGGCCGCTGCGCGTGGCGAAGCCGATGGTGCCCCGGTCGGCGCCGGTGGTGAGCAGGATGTGCGCGGTCGCCAGGGTGGCGTGGCCGCACAGGTCGACCTCGGCGACCGGGGTGAACCAGCGCAGCGCCCAGCCGGCCTCACCTCCCGGCGGGAGCCGGTGGACGAAGGCGGTCTCGGAGAGGTTGATCTCGGCCGCGAGTTCGCGCATGCGCTGCTCCTCGGGGAACCGGTCGTCGTCCAGGACGACGACGGCGGCCGGGTTGCCGGCGAAGGGACGGTCGGTGAAGGCATCGACGATGCGGATCCTCATGCCCGGAACGCTACGGCGGGCGCATCGCCGCAGGACATGGCCAATGCGGGGCGGGTGGATCGAAAGTACTTGTCGAACGACACTCACCGATATATCGTTGAAGCATCGCGATCGATCAGCGAATGATCGTTCGACGATGTCGACCATCGACCATTGCGCACACCGAGAAGGAAGGAGCGCGCCATGCGTTCCCACGGACACGAATCACGACACGGTGACCACGAGCACCACCCGCACGGCTTCCCGCACTTCGGCGGTTGGGGCCAGCGCGGCGAGTTCGAGGAGCGGCGGGGGGCCTTCGGCCCGTTCGGCCCGCCCTTCGGACCGCCCTGGGGCGGCGGCCCGTTCGGACCGGGGCCCGGCCGCGGCCGCGGCGGCGGCCCGCGCGGACGGGCCCGGCGCGGTGACGTCCGCGCCTCGATCCTGGCCCTGCTCAAGGACCGCCCGATGCACGGCTACGAGATGATCCAGGAGATCGCCGAGCGCAGCGGGGGAGCCTGGCGGCCCAGCCCCGGATCGGTCTACCCGACCCTGCAACTGCTGGAGGACGAGGGGCTGATCGAGAGCGCCAGCGAGGGCGGCAAGAAGCTGTTCACCCTCACCGCCGAGGGCCGCACCGAGGCCGAGGGCGGCGCGGACGCCCCCTGGGAGGAGGCCGGCCGCGGCGTCGACTGGGAGGCGCTGCAGGAGATCCGACAGGCCGGATTCGGCCTGGTGGAGGCGTTCCGCCAGGTGTGGTCCACCGGAAACCCGGCCCAGCGCGAGAAGGCGATGAGTGTGGTCAACGAGGCCCGCAAGAAGCTCTACCTGATCCTGGCCGACGAGGACCCGGAGAGCTGAGCCCACCGGGCTGACTCCCCGTCACCATCGCCCGCGCGGCGGCGGCACCCGAGCGTATGTCGGGGCCGCCGCCGCGCCGCCGTGTGCCAGGATCGCGGCGTGACCGACCTCGACTCGCTGCGCGACAGGCTGCGTTCCGCGCCGCCCGCGACGGCCGGACCGCTGCCGTCCTTCGACCCGGAACGGGCCCCCGACGCCCCCGGGCCGCTGTTCGCCGAATGGCTGGCCCACGCCCTCGACGAACGGGTGCCGGAGCCGCGGGCCATGACGCTCGGCACGGCGGACGCCGACGGGCGGTCCTCCTCGCGGGTGTTGGTGCTGCGTGGGTTCGAGTTGGCCGACGGGGCGTGCGCGTTCCGGTTCTCCGGTGACGCCGCCGGCCGTAAGGCCGCCGACCTCGCGGCCCGGCCGTACGCCGCGCTCACCTGGTACTGGCCCGCGATGGGCCGGCAGATCCGGGCGGCCGGCCCGGTCGAGACGCTGGACGCCGCCGCGACGCGCGCCGACTTCCACGGCCGCGGCGAGGCGTCGCGCACCGCCGGGTTCACCGGCCGCACCAGCGCGCCGCTGTCCGGACGAGCGGAGTACGAACGGGCCTGGTCCCGGGCGCGGGCCCGGCTGGCCGCCGAACCGGACGCGGTTCCGGAACACCACCGCCTCTACCTCCTGCGGGCCGAGGAGGCGGAGTTCTTCCAACTGGCCGCCGACGGCTTCCACCGCAGGCTGCGCTACACGCGCGACGGCTCGGGCTGGCAGCGCGGGCAGTTGTGGCCCTGACGGGTCGTCGGAGAATCCGGCCGCGTTCACGGCCGCCCGGTGGAACCCTTCGGGCCATCGTGATGAATGAGCATATTTCTCTATAATCGTTCAGCCGATGAACGGGGACACGTGCGGCAGTGCTTCTCGCACCCCGCCGCTATCAAGCGACGGGTCGCACAACAGGCTTGGAGGCCTTTGTGTCCCGAACTCTGCCGCGCGTCGCTGCTGTAGCCGCAGCCCTGGTGGCGCTGTGTGGAGCGAACACCGCCAGCGCCCAGGACAGCTGTCCACACCCGCAGCCGGCGCCGCCGGTGCACCACCATCCGGAGTGGATGCACCATCACCACAGCCACCACTGGTTCCCCGGTCACTGGTGGTGTGAGGTGGCGCCCCCAGCGCCTCCGGTCCACCATCGTCCGACGCCTCCGTGGCACCACCACCCCACGCCCCCGGCGCCCCCCGCGCCGCCGTGGCACCACCCGACGCCGCCGTGGCACTACCCCGCGCCGCCCGTGCACCACCACCCCACGCCCCCGTGGCACAAGCCGAAGCCTCCGGCCCATCACCCGAAGCCTCCGGCCCACCACCACCCGAAGCCGCCGTGGCACAAGCCCACTCCGCCGTGGCACAAGCCGAAGCCTCCGGTGCACCACCCGAAGCCTCCGGCGCCACCACCACCCGAAGCCGCCGTGGCACAAGCCCACTCCGCCGTGGCACAAGCCGAAGCCTCCGGTGCACCAGCACCCGACGCCTCCGTGGCAGAACCCCACTCCGCCGTGGCACAACCCCAGCTCGCCGTGGCACAACCCCACTCCGCCGTGGCACCACTGGATGCCGCCGGTGAACCCGGTTCCCCCGGTCCCGCCGGTGGACCCCGTGCCCCCGACGGTCCACGACCCGCAACCCCCGGTCTTCGACCAGGGCTCCGGTGACGCGGGCTACTGGGCGGTCCACGACGGCGAGCACATCGTCATCCGGGACCCCGGTGACGAGATCGAGGTGGACAGCGGCTTCGGCGTCGGCGCCGGCCACACCGACTGGGACGACGACTAACATCCCCGCGGGCCCCACGGCCTCCAGCAGGCGACCTCGCACCCCACCGGGTGCGGGGTCGCTCCGGTTACGGGCGGGGCCGCCGGGTTGTCCATCCTGAGGATGAGAAGGCGGTCATTCGTGCCCATCCGTGGGAGGACGGATAAATGCCCCTTCGTGCGGAGGCGTCGGAACCGCCGATCTGATGGGGTGTGAGACGTGCGAATGGAGCGGCCGCCCGAGGCGGTCACGCAGGACGGACCGGGCGGCCCGGCCCACCGGTACCCCGAGGCGTGGCCGGCCGCGGAACTGCGGGCGGTGGTGGCAAGCGCCCGCCGCCGCGCGAGCCGGGACGCCGACCCGCAGGTCGACACCGCCCACCTGTTGCACGCCCTCCTCGAGTCCGACCCCGGCTCGCGCGAGGAGTTGAGCCGCGCCGGCGACGGCCGCACGGCGCGGGTGCTCGCCTACCTCGCACAGCGTGCCATCGGCTACGGGATGCGCTGGCACGGCGTCGTGGAGGAGTCCGGGACGCGGCCGGCCGGGGCCGGCGCGGAGCCGACCCGGCTGAGCCCGGCCGCGACGGCCGCGCTGCGCGAGGCGGTGGTCCGCGCCGCGAACCGGGGAGCGCCGGCCGCCGAAGGACCCGATCTGCTGCGCGCGTTGGCGGCCGACGCCGGATGCCGGGCGGCGCAGGTGCTGCGGGCGGCGGGAGTCGATCCGCGACGGCTGGCGGTGGCCCGGGCGTCCGGCGCGGTCGCCAGGAGCTATCGAGATGACGGTCCTGTCGCCAGCTGACATGATGACCCGATGGACAGCACATCGGCGCCGGTCGGCCGGCGGGCCGGCCTCGGGTTGGCGCTCGTGTCGGCGCTCGCGTTCGGCGGATCCGGGATAGCGGCCGAACCGCTGATCGCGTCCGGACTGTCGCCGTTGCAGGTGGTGTGGCTGCGGGCGACCGGAGCGGCGCTGGTGATGCTGCCGTTCGCGCTCCGGCACCGTGAGGTGCCGCGCCGCCGGCCCGCGCTGCTGATCGGCTTCGGCCTGCTGGGCGTGGCGGGTGTGGCGGCGTGTTTCTTCGCCGCGCTCTCCCGCATCCCGGTCGGGGTCGCGCTGCTGGTGGAGTACCTGGCGCCCGCGCTGGTGCTCGGCTGGGTGCGGTTCGTGCAGCGGCGGCCGGTGAGCCGGTCGGCGGCGGTCGGCGCGGTGCTGGCGGTCGTCGGCCTGGCCGGGGTGGTCGAGGTGTGGCACGGGCTGGGCTTCGATCCGGTCGGCCTGCTGCTGGCGGGGTGCGCCGCGTGCTGCCAGGTCGGCTACTTCGTGCTGTCCGGCCACAGCGGCGACGGCGAGGACGCGGTCGATCCGCTGGCCTTCAACTCCTACGGGATGCTGGTCGGCGCGCTCGCGCTCACCACGATCGCCCGGCCCTGGAACGCCCGCTGGTACCTGCTGGCCCACCGGGTGCCGTTCGGCGACGGGACGGTGCCGGCCTGGGCGCTGGCCGCCTGGATGGTGCTGATCGCCACCGTGCTGGCCTACCTGACCGGGGTCGTCTCGGTGCGCCGCCTGTCGCCCGCGGTGGCCGGGGTGGTGGCCTGCCTGGAGGCGGTGATCGCCACCGTGCTGGCCTGGGTGCTGCTCGGCCAGCGGCTCGGCGTGCCGCAACTCCTCGGCGGCGCGCTGGTGCTGGTCGGCGCCTTCATCGCGCAGACCACGACGCCCGCCGCGCCGGCCCCGCAGCCGGTGGCCGCGGGCGGCCCGGTCCCGCGGGAGGCGCGGTTGCCCGACCGGGCGGACGCCTCCTAGGCTGTCGGCCATGCACTCCACCGTTCTTCCGCCTCCTGCCGCCTAGCGCGGGCGGCGGAACCACGCAGGACCGGGCTCGGCTCTCGCCGGGCGGGTCGTCGCCGTCCGCAGACGGACCACGCGACCACCCGACGTCTCCCGTTGGAGAACACCCGTGTCCCGATCTCTCTCTTCCCCGCTGCCCGTCTGGCGGGGTCTGCTCTACGTCGCCTTCGCCGCCACCGCCTGGGGAACCGCCGGCGCGGCGGCCGAACTCCTCTACCGTGGCAGCGCCATCGGCCCGATAACCCTGTCCTTCTGGCGCTACGTCGGCGGACTCGTCCTGCTGGTGCCGGCCCACCTGATGCGCCGTCACCGCGCGCGCCGCCGGCCCGGAGCCCGGATCACCGCCGCGACGCGGGAGCCGCGCCGGGCAGCCGTCGTCCGGATCCTGGTCACCGGGATCGGCCTGACGGTCTTCCAGAGCGCCTACTTCGCCGCGGTGCAGGCCACCGGGCTGGCGGTCGGCACCGTGGTCACCCTGGGCGCCAGCCCGGTGCTGGTGGCTGTCGGCGCCCGGATCCTGCTGGGCGAACGGCTCGGGCGGGCCGGGGCGGTGGCGGTGCTCGGCGCGCTGGCCGGCCTCGCGGTGCTGGTGCTCGGCGGCCAGGGCACCGGCTCGGTGCGGATCGGCGGCGTCGGCCTGGCGCTGCTGTCCGCGCTCGGGTACGCCTGGATCACGTTGTACACCCGGTGGCTCGGCGGCCGGGCGGACGGCGGCCCGGATTCGCTGACCACCACGGTGTGGGCGTTCGCGGTGGGCGCGGTGTGCCTGCTGCCGCTCGCACTGCGGCTCGGGATGTGGACCGGGGTGCGCGACGTGGGCCGCACGCTGGAACTGCTGGTCTACCTGACGACGGTGCCCACCGCACTCGGCTACGCGCTGTTCTTCGCCGGGCTGGCGGTGGTGCGCGCCTCGACGGCCTCGGTGCTGTCGCTGATCGAGCCGGTGACGGCGGCCGTGATCGCCGTCGCGCTGCTCGGCGAGCGGCTGACGGCGGTCATGGTGATCGGCACGGTGATCCTGATCGCGGCGGTGGCCTGGCTGGCGTTCGCCGAGGCCGGGGCGGCGGTCGGCGCCGCCCGGCGTGCCCTGCCGTCGTGGACAGATCCGGTCTGACCCGTCCCGGCGCCGGGCCCGCGGCGCGGCGGCCGCCGTGGGCTCACGCCGGGTCGTCGGACGCGGCGGCCAGCCGGCGCAGCTGCTGCGCCCGGGCCCCGGCGTCGCGCGGCGCGGCCCGCTCGGCCAGCAGTCCGGTGACGCGCTGCTGGATGGAGACCGCCTTGTTGCCGCCGTACTTGAACTTGGCGCGCACCTCGGTCACCTCCAGCAGCAGGCCGCGGATGCCCGGCAGCATCCGGCCGAACGGCTCCTGGCCCGGGGCGACCTCGGCGTAGTCCCCGGCCGGCTGCATGTGGGCCAACTGCCGGTGCAGCAGCTGCGACTTGGCGGCCGGGTCGTCCACCACGGCCGCGGTGCAGCGCAGTTGGACGGCGGCGTAGTAGCTGGTGGGCGTCCCGTGCTCGGGCGGCACGTCCTGCGGGGCGTGCCAGGGCCCGGGGACGAACGCGTAGTCGTCCACCACGCTGAGGGTGACCAGCGGGTTCGCCTCCAGCGCGGCCCACAGCGGATTGGGCCGGGCGAGGTGGGCGGCGACCTGGCCGCGCTCGTGGTCGTAGGTGAAGTGCAGCGGCTGGACGTACGGCGGCTCGCCGGGCAGCCCGTTGACGGCGAGCTGGCCGAAGTCGTGGCAGGCCAGCCAGTCCCGCCACTCGCCCTCGTCCAGGGCGGCGTCCCAGGGGTGGATGAGCATGCGGTTCGCTCCCTTCAGCGGGCGGTCAGGTAGGACGGGACGGTGATGGCCGGGTCCAGGTCGTCGGCCGGGACCGGGGTGCCGCGGCCGTGGGTGACGGGCAGCACGCCGCTCCAGAACGGCAGCGCGAGGTCCTCCTCGTCGTCCGACGGGCCGCCGGAGCGCACCTTGGCGGAGACCTCCGCCAGATCGAGCCGGATCACCGCGGTGGCCGCCAGCTCCCGGGCGTTGGCGCGGCGCGAGTCGTCGGCCCGGCCGGGCACCACGTGGTCCACCAGCGCGTCGAGCGCCGCGGCCCGCTCGGCCGGGTCGGTCACCTCGTGGGCCGTGCCGTGCACCACCACCGAACGGTAGTTGATGGAGTGGTGGAAGGCCGAGCGGGCCAGCACGATGCCGTCCACCAGCGTCACGGTGAGGCAGACCGGCAGGCCGGCGTCCCGGCCGGCGCCGCGCAGCGGACGCGATCCGGTGGACCCGTGCGCGTAGAGCCGGTCGCCGACCCGGGCGTAGAGCGTCGGCAGCACGACCGGGGCGCCGTCGCGGACGAAGCCCAGGTGGCAGACGTAGCCCTCGTCGAGGATCGCGTGGACCATCTCGCGCTCGGCGGACGCGCGCTCCTTCAGGCGGGTCGGGACGGTGCGCTCGCTGGTGCGGTAGGCGCCGGCGGGCGGCGGAGTGGCCTGGGACATGCGGGGCTCCCGGGAGTAGCGTCAGTCTTTGAACTAGTGCATAATGTTCTTTGTGCTAGGAGAGTATAGGATCGTCGGCCGGGGCGCTACGGAGATCGCGGCCGACGTCGAACGGGCCATCGGCGAGGGCGCGTTGACGCCCGGCCAGCCGCTGCCGCCGCTGCGGGAGCTCGCCGGCGACCTGGGCGTCAACCCCAACACGGTCGCCGCCGCCTACCGCCTGCTGCGCGACCGGGGCGTCATCGAGACCGCGGGCCGGCGCGGCAGCCGCATCCGGGCCCGGCCGGCCACCACCTCCCGCGACGAGATCCGCGTCGAGGTGCCGCCCGGCGTGCGCGACCTGGCCACCGGCAACCCCGACCCCGCGCTGCTGCCCGCGCTCGACGAGGCGTTCGCCGCCGCGCTCGCCCGGCACCGGGCCGATCCGATGCTCTACGGCCGCCCCGCGGTGGACGAGGAGTTGAGCCGGCTGGCCCGCGACGCCTTCGACGCGGACGGCGTGCCGGACGGCCCGGTCACCGTCACCTCGGGCTCGCTGGACGCCATCGAGCGCGCGCTGACCGCGCACCTGCGGCCGGGCGACGCGGTGGCCGTCGAGGATCCCGGCTGGGGGAGCGTGTTCGACATGCTGCCCGCCCTCGGCCTGCGCCCGTCGCCGGTCCGGGTGGACGACGACGGGCCGCTTCCCGGGGACGTGCGGGGCGCGCTGGAGCGCGGGGCCCGGGCGCTGGTGGTCACCGACCGGGGGCAGAACCCGACCGGGGCGGTGATCTCCGCGGCCCGCGCGGCCGACCTGCGCGCCGTGCTGGCCGACCACCCCGGCACGCTGGTCATCGACGACGACCACGTCAACGGCCTGGTCGAACTGCCGCTGTGCGCCCTGGCCGGCTCCACCGCGCACTGGATGCTGGTGCGGTCCGCGGCCAAGGCGTACGGGCCCGACCTGCGGCTCGCGGTGCTCACCGGCGACCCGCTCACCGTGGACCGGATCGCCGGGCGGCACCGCCTCGGCCCCGGCTGGGTCAGCCACCTGCTGCAGGACGCGGTGGTCCACCTGTGGCGCACCGGCGCGGTGGACGTCGCCGCGGTCTCGGCCGCGTACGGCCGCCGGCGCGACGCCCTGCTGCGGGAACTGGCCGACCGGTCGGTGGCCGGCTTCGGGCGCAGCGGGATGAACGTGTGGATCCCGGTGCCCGACGAGACCGCCGCGGTGACCCGGCTGCTCGGCGCCGGCTGGGCGGTGGCCCCCGGCGCGCGCTTCCGCCTGGCCTCCGGGCCCGGGATCCGCGTCACCCTCTCCCCGCTCGGGCCGGCCGACATCGCGCCGCTGGCGGACGCCGTCGCGGCGGCGGTGCGTCCCGGAGCGGGCGGCCGGTTCGGCTGACCGCGCCCGTCACGCCTTGCCGGCGGCCGGGGTGCGCGGGCCCGGCCGGTGCTGGGCCAGCGCGGCGCCGACCAGGACGACGACCGCGCCGGCCGGCTCGTTCCAGCTCAGCCGCTCGTGCAGCAGGAAGACGCCGGCGCCGGTGGCGATGACCGGGATCAGGTAGGTGACCATGGTCGCCACCGTGGGACCGGCCTCCTTCACCAGGTCGTACTGGAGCAGGTAGGCCACCCCGGTGCCCAACACGCCCAGCCCCAGCACCGACAGCACCGAACGCACCGGGAAGGCGGCCGGCACCGAGGTGAACAGCGGTACGACGACGGCCAGTTGCACCGTGCCGATCATCAACTGCGCGGTGGACAGCGACAGGCTGGAAGCCGGCACGCCGCTGAGGGTGCGGCGCACGTGGATCCAGCCGACCGCGTAGCTCAGCGACGCCGACCAGCGCCAGGGCGGTGCCGCGCGGGTCCTCGCCGGAGAAGCCCTGCCAGACGCCCAGCACGGTCAGCACCCCGGCGAAGCCGATGCCCACCCCGGCGAACCGGCGCCGGGTCGGCCGGTCGTCGGAGAGCGCCACCACCGACAGCAGCATGCTGAACAGCGGCGTGGTCGCGTTGCAGATGCCGGCCAGCGTGGAGGGGATGGTCAACTCCGCGTAGGCGAACAGCGAGAACGGCAGCGCGTTCAGCAGCAGCGCGGCCACCGCGAGGTGTCCGAGGGTGCGCGGCCCGCGCGGCAGCCGCTCGTGCCGGGCCGCCAGCACCACCAGCAGCACCGCCGTGCCGCAGACCATCCGGCCGAGTGAGACCTGCAGCGGCGCGAACGCCTCGGTGCCCACCTTGATGAACAGGAAGCTGAAACCCCAGATCAGCGCCAGCACCCCGAACCGGAGCCGCCAGTCGTGGATCCACCGCGTCCGGGCCGGGGAGCCGGTGACGACGGGTGCGGGGTGCGGTGACTGGACGGGTGCCGGTATCTCGGCGGGGGCGCTCATGGTGTCAGAGTGCCCGGACCGATCTCGTAGCACAAGATAATTCTTATAAGCACAACCACGTAGGATCGCTAACATGTTGAACCTCGACCGCCTCCGGGTCCTGCACGCCATCGGCGCCCACGGTTCGGTGAGCGCCGCCGCCGAGGTCCTGCACGTCACCACCTCGGCGGTCTCCCAGCAGATGGCCAAGCTGGAACGCGAGACCGGCACCCAACTGCTCGCCAAGAACGGCCGGGGCGTGCGGCTGACCGACGCCGGGCTGCTGCTGTCCGCCCACGCGGAACGCATCCTGGCCATGGTCGAGGTGGCCCACTCCGACCTGGAGGCGCACCGCGGCGCCGCGGTCGGCAAGCTCATGGTGGGCGCCTTCCCGACCGCGGCCCGCGGCCTGTTCCCCGCGGTGCTCGGCACGCTGCGCCGCGAGCACCCGCAACTGCGGCCGTACGTCACGGAGATGGAGCCCGACCGGTCGGTGCCGCTGCTGATGCGCGGCGACCTGGACCTGGCGTGCGTCCTCGACTGGTACAACAAGCCGCTCCCGCTGCCCGCCGGGCTGGCCCGGGAGCCGCTCCTGGACGACGTGACCGACGTGATGGTGCCGGCCGGTCACCCGCTGGCCGGGCGCGAATCCGTCCAGCTGGAGGACTTCGCCGCCGACGACTGGATCGTCTGGCCGAGCGGGCAGTTCTGCCACGAGTGGCTGCTGTTCACGCTGCGCGGCAAGGGCATCGAACCGCGGGTCGCGCACGCCGCGCAGGAGCACCAGACGCAGATGGCGCTGGTCGCCGCCGGACTGGGGGTGGCGATCAGCCCGCGGCTGGGCCGCGGCCCGGTGCCGGACGGCGTCCGGGTGGTGCCGGTGCGCCAGACCATGCGCCGCCACGTCTACGCGGTGTGGCGCGCGGACACCGACCGCCGGCCCTCGGTGCGCGCCCTGGTCGAGGCGCTGCGCCGCGCGGGCCGTGCGGCGGGCGACGCCGCCCGGGACGCCCCGACGCCCCGGGGCGACGCCGCCCCTTCCTCCCCGGATCCCCCGCCGCACCCCCCGGTCCCGGTCAGTCCAGCGTCACCTCGCCGTTCGCCACGGTGATCTTCTCCGGTGCGAGCGGACGCGGCGCGGGACCGTTCGCCACGCTGCCGTCGGCGATGTGGTACTTGCTGCCGTGGCAGGGGCAGTCGATGGTGCCGTCCTTGATCTGGGAGACCGTGCAGCCCTGGTGGGTGCAGATCGCCGAGAAGCACTTGAACTGCCCGGACGTCGGCTGGGTCACCACGACCTTCTGGTCGGCGAAGATCTTGCCGCCGCCCTCCGGGATGTCCGAGGTCTTCGCCAGCATCGTCCCCTTGCCGCCCGACGCGCCCGAACCACTTCCGGAGCCGCTGGAGCCGTGCGAGCCGGAACTCCCGGTGGAGGCCGAGCCGCTGTCGGAACCACCGCACGCGGCCAGCGCGGCCGCCAGGCCGGAGGCCCCGGCCATCGCCACCACCGTGCGGCGCGTCGTGCTCACCGGAGTGCTGGGGGTCAGATCCATGTCCGAGTCCTTCTCGTTCGATCCTGTGCGGACTACTGCCGGACCGGCCGCCGCGCGTCCCGCTCGACGCCCGTCGGCCGGCGTGTTCACCGCCTCATACGGAACGTGCGCCGCCGCCGTTCACCGCCGTCCCGCATTTCCGCCGGTCGGCCGCCGGGTCCGCCCCGCCGGGATCGGCGTGCCCGGGCCGGCCGCGCCCCCAGTAGCCTGGCCGGATGCTTCCTGAAGTGACCGCGATCCGCTACATCACGCCGTTGCGTGAGGGCGGATCGGTGCCCGGGCTCGTCGAGGCCGACGACCTGGGCACCTACGTGGCCAAGTTCGTCGGCGCGGCGCAGGGCCGCAAGGCGCTCGTCGCCGAGGTGCTCTCCGGTGAACTCGCCCGCGCCCTCGGCCTGCCGATGCCCGACCTGGTGCGACTGGTCTTCGATCCGGTGATCGCGCTCGGCGAGCCGGACGAGGAGGTCCAGGACATCCTCAAGGCCAGCGGCGGCCTCAACCTCGGCATGGACTTCCTGCCCGGCTCGGTCGGCTTCGACCCGCTGGCCTTCGAGGTGGACCCCGCGCTGGCCGGCCGGATCCTGTGGTTCGACGCGCTGATCAACAACGTGGACCGCTCCTGGCGCAACCCCAACATGCTGATGTGGCACGGCGGTCTGCGGCTGATCGACCACGGCGCCGCGATGATCTGGCACCACAACTGGCCGGGCGCCGCCGCCTCCGCCGCCAGGCCGTACGACGCCACCGACCACGCGCTGGCCCGGTTCGCCACCGAACGGGACGTGGCGCGGGCCGCCGGGGAACTCGCCGGCCGGGTGACGCCCGGCCTGCTCGCCGAGGTGGCCGCCGCGGTCCCGGACGAGTGGCTGGTGGACGAGCCCGGCTTCGACACGCCCGACGACGTGCGGCGGGCCTACGTCGAGGTGCTGGCCGGCCGGGCCGCCGGCGTCACCGGGCGGATCAACCTGACCGGACCGCCGCGGAAGGCCGACCCGCCCCCGGAGTGGCTGCGCCCCTGGGTGGAGGGGAAGGCGAAGTGACCGAGCGCCACGTCTTCGAGTACGCGGTCGTCCGGGTGGTGCCCCGGGTGGAGCGCGGCGAACTGATCAACGCCGGCGTCCTGGTCTACTGCCGGGCCAGGTCCTTCGTGGCGGCCCGCATCCACCTCGACGCGGACCGGCTGCGCTGCCTCGACCCGGCGGCCGACGTGGACGCGGTGCGGGCCGCGCTGCGGGCGGTGGAAGGGGTCTGCGCGGGCGGCGAGCGCGCCGGGCAGGCGGCCGGCGACGATCCGGGGCGCCGGTTCCGCTGGCTGACCGCGCCGCGCAGCACCGTGGTCCAACCCGGCCCCATCCACACCGGGTTGACCGCCGATCCGGCCGCCGACGCCGACCGGCTGCTGGAGCTGCTCGTCCGCTGAGCGGCGCGGCGGGCATGCCGTGAGCCACATCGGGCCCGTTGGCGTTGACACTCGGTCACGGCCCCCCTACGGTTTCGCATGCTGGCGTACTAAGCGGTCGCTCACACGAGTGGCCGCGTCCGAGGCGAGGAGAGCAGATGGCCACCACCGAGCAGCCCGGTTCACAGCAGCGTGTCGCGATCGTCACCGGAGCGGCCCGCGGTATCGGCGCCGCCACCGCGGTGCGGCTGGCGGCCGAGGGCCGCGCGGTCGCGGTGCTCGACCTCGACGAGGCGGCCTGCAAGGACACCGTCGAGAAGATCACCGCGGCCGGCGGCCGGGCGCTCGCGGTCGGCGCGGACGTCTCCGACGAGGCCCAGGTCGAGGCGGCGGTCGCCAAGGTCGCCGCCGAACTCGGCGCGCCCACCATCCTGGTCAACAACGCCGGCGTGCTCCGCGACAACCTGCTGTTCAAGATGACCGCCTCCGACTGGGACACGGTCATGAACGTGCACCTGCGCGGCGCGTTCCTGATGACGCGCGCGGTCCAGAAGCACATGGTGGACGCCGGGTTCGGCCGGGTGGTCAACCTCTCGTCCAGCTCCGCGCTGGGCAACCGCGGCCAGGCCAACTACTCCACCGCCAAGGCCGGCATGCAGGGCCTGACCAAGACCCTGGCGATCGAACTCGGCAAGTTCGGCATCACCGCCAACGCGGTCGCGCCCGGCTTCATCGTCACCGACATGACCGCCGCCACCGCCGCCCGGGTCGGCATGGGCTTCGAGGAGTTCCAGGCCGCCGCCGCCACCCAGATCCCGGTCCAGCGCGTCGGCCAGCCCGACGACATCGGCAACGCCATCGCCTTCTTCACCGGCGACCAGGCGGGGTTCGTCTCCGGCCAGGTGCTGTACGTGGCCGGCGGCCCGCTCGACTGACGTCATCGAAAGGTTCGACACCATGACCACCCCCGACAGCGGTCGCGTCGCGATCGTCACCGGCGCCAGCCGCGGCATCGGCTACGGCATCGCCGAAGCCCTGATCGCCCGCGGCGACCGGGTCTGCGTCACCGGCCGCGACGAGAACGCCCTCAAGGAGGCCGTGGACCGGCTCGGCGACCGGGCGATAGGCGTGGCCGGCAAGGCCCACGACGAGGCCCACCAGGAGCGGGCCGTGGCCCGCACCATGGAGGCGTTCGGCCGGGTCGACCACCTGGTCAACAACGCCGGCACCAACCCGGTCTTCGGCCCGATCGCCGACCTCGACCTGGCCGTGGCCCGCAAGGTGTTCGAGACCAACGTGGTCTCCGCGCTCGGCTTCGCCCAGCGCACCTGGCACGCCTGGCAGAAGGAGCACGGCGGCTCGATCGTCAACATCGCCTCGGTCGCCGGGATCGCGCCCTCGCCGTTCATCGGCGCCTACGGGGTCAGCAAGGCGGCCCTGGTCAACCTCACCGTGCAACTCGCCGCGGAGTTCGCCCCCGGCGTGCGGGTCAACTCCATCGCGCCGGCCGTCGTCAAGACGAAGTTCGCCGCCGCGCTGTACGAGGGCCGCGAGGAGGAGGCCGCCGCGGGCTACCCGCTCGGCCGGCTCGGGGTGCCCGGGGACATCGCGGGCGCGGCGGCGTTCCTCACCTCCGACCAGGCCGGCTGGGTCACCGGCCAGAACCTGGTCATCGACGGCGGGCTGTTCCTGCGGGTGGGAGTCGCCTGACGGCCGGCCGTCCGGGGCCGAGCGGGGCGGATGTCAGTGGCGGACGGTACGTTGCGTGTCGAGTAACGGAACGCGTACCGGAGGTTGTTGACGTGCCCAGCATGCTGCCCGATTCCTGGCAGGCCGTTCTCGGTGAGGAGTTGGCGAAGCCCTACTTCCAGGACCTCACCGAGTTCGTCGAGAAGGAACGGGCCCAGCACAAGGTCTTCCCGCCCCGCGAGGAGGTCTTCTCGGCCCTGGACGCCACGCCGTACGACCGGGTCAAGGTGCTGATCCTCGGCCAGGACCCGTACCACGGCGAGGGGCAGGCACACGGGATGTGCTTCTCGGTGCGCCCTGGCGTGCGCACGCCTCCCTCGCTGCGCAACGTCTTCAAGGAGATGCACCAGGAGCTCGGCCACCCCGTCCCGGACAACGGCTACCTGATGCCCTGGGCCCGGCAGGGCGTCCTGCTGCTCAACGCGGTGCTCACCGTCCGCGAGGGTGAGGCCAACTCGCACAAGGCCAAGGGCTGGGAGAAGTTCACCGACGCGGTGATCACGGCGGTCGCCCGCCGCGACGACCCGGCGGTCTTCGTCCTGTGGGGCAACTACGCGAAGAAGAAGCTGCCGCTGATCGACACCGGCAAGCACGCCGTCGTCGAGGGCGCCCACCCCTCGCCGCTGTCCGCCAAGCTCTTCCTGGGCAGCCGCCCCTTCACCCGGATGAACGAGGCCATCGCCGCGCAGGGCCACCCGCCGATCGACTGGCGGATCCCGGATCTGGGCGCGTAGCCGCCGTTCGGCTGTTCAGGCTCCCCGGCACACGCCGTGCCGGGGATTGTCCGGGCACCCCGTTACCGCCGGGACCGGGTGGGGAACGCTCGGCGCAGGAGGTGGCCGTGGCGGTCAACGGTGACGAGATGACGACGCGGATCGGCCAGGCGGTCATCCTGCTGCACGGCGGTGACCGGGAGGAGGCCCGCAACCGGTTCGCCGCCCTGTGGACGGAGATCGGCGAGCACGGCGCCCCGCTGCACCGCTGCACGCTGGCGCACTACATGGCCGACACCCAGGACGATCCGGAGGAGGAGCTCGTCTGGGACCTGCGGGCGCTGCGGGCCGCCGACTCGATCGCCGGCGGCGGGGACGGTCCGGCCGCGGCCGGACCGCTGCGCGGCTTCTACCCGTCGCTCCACCTCAGCCTGGCGGCCGACTACCACCGGCTGGGGGAGCACCAGTTGGCCCGCGGCCACCTGGGCCGGGCCCGGGAGGCGGCCGGGGCGCTCGCCGACGACGAGTACGGGGACGGGGTGCGTGCCGCCATCGCCCGGATGGGTCAGCGTCTGCCGGTCCCGGACGGCGGCTCGGACCCGGCCCCGCCGGAGTGACCGCCGGGGTGCGCCGGGCCGCGGCTCACTCGCCGGTGACCCCGTCGATCCGCTCCCGGATCAGGTCGGCGTGGCCGTTGTGCCGGGCGTACTCCTCGATCATGTGCACGTAGATCCAGCGCAGTTGCATGTCCTCGCCGTGCCGCGAGAGGAAGACGTGGTCCAGGGAGTAACCGGCCGCCACCTTCCTGACCTCGGCGATCTCGGCCCGCCAGACGGCGAGGTCGGCGGCCGGGTCCGCGTCGGCGGCGTGGTGGAAGTCCCCGTCGTCGTCCTGGTCGGTGGCGTACAGCCGCCCGCAGTCCTGCCCGTCCAACCTCCGGCGGAACCACGCGCGTTCGACCTCGGCCAGGTGCCGTACCAGGCCCAGCAGGGTCATGCCGGACGGCGGCGCGGAGGCGGTCCGCATCTGCTCGTCGGTCAGCCCCTGGCACTTGAGCGCCAGGGTCGCGCGGTGGAAGTCCAGCCAGCCCTCCAGCATGGTCCGCTCGTCGGCGACCAGGGGAGGTTCGATGCGGGGCTGCTCGGTCGGATCCGTGATGCCAGTCATGCACGTCATGATGGCCCCCGCCGGACCGGTCCGGCGAGGTAATATCCGCCGGTCGCCCGAACGGGCCACCGGCCGCTGGCGGCGAAAAACCGCTGTCCCGCGCCCGCGCCGCGGTGTAGCGTCCGCGCAATGCCCGAGAAGGAACCGACCGGGTCGCTGTGGCGGCACCGGGATTTCATGTTGCTCTGGAGCGGACAGACCGTCAGCCTGTTCGGCTCGCAGGTCAGCTGGCTCGCGGTGCCGCTCGTCGCGGTCGTGGTGCTGAAGGCGTCCACCTTCCAGGTCGCCGCGCTGGGCGCGGTCAACGCCCTGCCGCCGCTGCTGTTCTCGCTGCCGGCCGGCGTGCTGGTCGACCGGCACCGCAAGCGGCAGACCATGATCGCCTGCGACATCGGCTGCGCGCTGGCGATGGCCTCGATCCCGCTGGCCGGGGTGCTCGGGCACGTCACCCTGCTCCAGCTCTACCTGGTCAGCCCGCTGGTCGGCGCGTTCGGCTCGGTCTTCGCGCCGGCCGCCGCCGGCCTCACCCCCGCGCTGCTCGGCCGGGACCGCGTGCTGGACGCCGGCGGCAAGCTCAACACCGCCCGCGGCCTGGCCGAGATGGGCGGGCCGAGCGCCGGCGGCTTCCTGGTCGGGGCGCTCGGCGCGGTCCGTGCCGTCTCGGTGGACTCCGTCTCGTACCTGGTCAGCGCCCTCGCTCTGGCCTGCATGCGCTTCCGGGAGCCGCCGCGGCGGGCCACACCGGCCGAGCGGCACTTCCGGGCGCAGATCGCCGAGGGGCTGCGCTTCGTGGTGCGCCATCCGGTGCTGCGCCCGCTGGTCGCCACCGGCGCGATCGGCTGGTTCCTGCTGCGCGGCATCAGCTCGGTGTGGCTGCTGTACGTCGTGCGTGACCTGCACTGGAGCGTGCGCAGCGCCGGGCTGGTCTACGGGCTCAGCCTCGCCGGGGGAGTGGCGGGCAGCATGGTGGCCCGCCGGCTGGTCACCCGCTTCGGGACCGGCCGCGCCATCGTGCTCGGGGCGTTCCTGTCGGCACCGTTCGAAATGGTCACCCCGCTGGTGTCGCCCGGGCTCGCCGGGCAGTGGGTGGTGGCGCTGGTCTTCGCCTCGCTGACGGCGGCGGGCATGGTCTACACGACGGCGTCCGGCGCGGTCCTGCAGCTCGCCTGCCCGCCGGAGCTGCTGGGCCGGGTCAACAGCTCCAGCCGCTTCCTGCAACGCGGTCTGCTCCCGCTCGGCCCGCTGCTCGCCGGCGGTCTCGGCACCTGGATCGGCCTGCGGCCCACCCTGGTCGCGCTCGCCGGCGCCACCCTGCTGTGGCCGCTGATCCTGCTGGCCTCCCCGGTCGGCAGGATGCGCGAGATCCCGGTCCACGAGGCGTACGCGGGCGCCGCCGCCTGACCGCGGACCGGCGCCCGCCGCCCCGCCTGCGTATGCTGCCCGGGGCAGCCGGCCGAGCCGACGGGAGATCAGCAGTGGCGATCCGGAACCGGTCCCTGAGGATCGGGGTCATCGGCCTCGGGGACATCGCGCAGAAGGCGTACCTGCCGGTGCTCGCCGCCCGGCCGGATCTCGAACTGCACCTGCACACCCGCACCCGCGCCACCCTGGACCGGATCGGCGACGCCTACCGCCTGCCGCACCGCCACGACAGCCTCGACGACCTGCTCGCCCAGGACCTGGACGCCGCCTTCGTGCACGCCCCGACCGAGGCCCACCCGCGGATCACCGAACGGCTGCTGGAGGCCGGCGTGCCCAGCTACGTCGACAAGCCGCTCGCCTACGAACTCGCCGACGCCGAGCGCCTGGTGGAGCTCGCCGAGCGGCGCGGCACCAGCCTGATGACCGGCTTCAACCGCCGTTACGCGCCCGGTTACGTGCAGTGCGCCGACCATCCCCGCGATCTGATCATCATGCAGAAGAACCGGGTCGGTCTCGCCGAGCGGGCCCGCACCTTCGTCTACGACGACTTCATCCACGTCGCCGACACGCTGCGCTTCCTGGTCCCGGGCACCGTCGAGCGCGTCGGGGTGACCACCAGGTCGGGCGGCGGCCTGCTGCACCACGTGGTGCTCCAGCTGTCCGGCGACGGCTTCACCGCGCTCGGCGTGATGAACCGGATGAGCGGCTCGGTGGAGGAGTCGCTGGAGGTGATGGGCCAGGACACCAAGCGCCAGGTGCTCAACATGGCCGAGGTCGTCGACCACAAGGGCCAGCCGTCGGTGCGCCGGCGCGGCGAATGGGTGTCGGTCGCCCGGCAGCGCGGCATCGAGCAGATCACCCTGGCCTTCCTCGACACGGTGCGGGCCGGCGAGGTGGTCAGCGCCAGGGACGCGCTGCGCACCCACGAGTTGTGCGAGCGGATCGTCACCGCGGCGCGGGAGCAGGCTTCCTGACGCCCCTGGCGGCCCGCACGCCCTCGCGGGCCGCGAACAGCCCCAGCATGCCGACCGAGGCGAAGATCACCCAGTCGCCCCACCGGTCGTAGGGGCTCTCGCCGCTGGAGAGCGGCACGGTGTAGATGTGCGCCGCGCTGGCTCGCGTGCCCAGCCGCGGGCCGACCTGCCGGCCGTCGGCGTCGTAGACCGCGCTGATCCCGGTGAGCGTGGCGTGCACCATCGGCCGCCAGGACTCCGCGGCGCGCAGCGCGGCCAGCGAGGCGTGCTGCGAGGGCGCCCAGGTGTCCTGGAAGCTGGAGGTCGACGACTGGGCGACCAGTACCTGCGCGCCCATGGTCGCCAGGTGGCGGCTCATGTCGGGGAAGGCGGTCTCGAAGCAGATGAGCGGCCCGATCCGCACCGGTCCGACGTTCATCACCACCTGGTGGGTGCCGCGTTGCCGGTTGACCGCCGCCGCCTTGCCGACCCGGGTGGCCCAGCCGAGCACCGAGCGGAACGGGATGTACTCGCCGAACGGCACCAGGCGCATCTTGTCGTACCGGATGCCGGTCGGACCGTGCGGACCCACCAGCACCGAGGTCTTGTAGATGCCCTTGCCGTCGGCGCGCGGCGCGTCGACGTTGACCAGCAGGTCAGATCCGACCTGCCGGGACAACGCGGCCAGCCGGGACCGCAGTTCCGGGTGCACGGACAGGTCGAAGCCCACGCTGCTCTCGCCCCACACCACCAGGCCGGGGTGCTGACCGGCCAACTCGGCGGTGAGCTGCGCGCTGCGGTCGAACCGCGCCATGGTGTGCGTGGTGATGCCCGGCTGCACCACGGCGATCCGCACGCTGCCGGTCATCCGCGGTCCCGGGACCAGCGTCCACACCAGCGTCGAGCCCGCCGCGACGGCCGCCAGGGCGCCGCAGGCCGCCACCCGGGCCCGGGGCAGCGCCAGCAACTCCGCGACCGCGGTGTTGACCGCCACGAGCAGGAAGCTCACCAGCCACACCCCGCCCACCGAGGCGAGCCGCAACGCCGGCCTGACCTGCCACTGGCTGGCCCCCAGCAGCCCCCACGGGCCGCCCAGGTACTGCCAGGAGCGGACCAGCTCGACCATCATCCACGCCGACGGCACGAGCACCAGCGCGGCCAGCACCGCCGGCATCCCCGGGTCGCCGCCCAGCAGCCGCCGCACCATCCAGCCCCACGGCGCCCACAGCAGCCCGAGCAGCGCGGCCAGCACCACGATGAAGACGTTGAGGCTCGGCAGCAGCCAGTGGTGCACGGCGAGCATGAAGCCGGCGCCGCCCAGCCAGCCGTCCACCGCGGCCCGCCGGGCGGTCGGCGCCGAGCGCACCAGCAGGATCAGCGGCACGAGGGCGACGTAGGCCAGCCACCACACCGAGGGCGCGGGGAAGGCCAGGCAGGGCAGCGCGCCGGCGGTGACGGCGGCGGCCGCCCGCCACCACGGCGAGCCGAGCGACGGCCTGCTCCGGCCCGGGGCGCCGTCCGGCGGCGGGCCCCCCTTGCGGGCACCCGCCGGATGCCGCAGCCGGGGGCCGGTCAGCTTGGCGAGAGTGGTCACACCACTAGACTCCCCCGGCCGCCTCGCGGACAACCTGACCCGCGCCGACCGGCTCGCCGAAGGGCGTCCATCAGGCCGACGGCGGCTGGGCGATCACCGCGAAGACGCCGTCCTGCGGGTCGGCCAGCACGGCCATCCGGCCGGCCACCATGTCGAAGGGCGCCGACAGCACCGAGCCGTTCGCCTTCACCGCCGCGTCCACCGTGCTGTCGACGTCGTCGACCGAGAAGTAGGTCAGCCAGTGCGAGGGCGTGCCGGGCGGGAAGGCGTCGCCGAGGCCCTGCATCCCGCCGACCGCGCGGCCCCCGGCGTTGACGGTGAAGTAGCCGGCCATGTCCTTGAACGGGGTGACCGACAGGCCGACCGCCTTCGGGTAGAACCCGGCGGCGGCCCGCGGGTCGCTGGTGTTGAGCTCGTTCCACACCACCGCGCCCGGTTCGTTGACGATCCCGGCGCCGGGGAAGTCCCGCGGCTGCCAGACCCCGAAGACGGCGCCCGACGGGTCGGCGGCGATGAACATCCGGCCCGCGTTGCCGGGCGCCTCGTCCGGCTGCATCAGGATCGTCCCGCCGTTCTCGGCGACCGCCCGCGCGGTGGCGTCGGCGTTCGCGCTGGCCAGGAAGGTGGTCCAGGCGGTCGGCGGCGCGGGCCGGTCGGGCTGCGGCTCCGCGGTGCCGATCCCGGCGACCGGCTTGCCCTGCCAGCTGCAGACCGTGTAGCCGCCGGCCTCCGGCGGGCCGACCGCGCCCGACCAGCCGAACAGGTCGCGGTAGAAGTCCAGGGCCGCCTGCTGGTCCGGCGCGAGCAGCGAGAACCAGCAGGGGGTACCGGTGGCGTAGGGAGTGGTGACCTCGGGCATTGACTCGCCTCCTGACGAAGGCCGCCCACGCACCCGTGGACGGACGGGTGACTTATGCCTCCATCCAGCGTTGCGGCTCCGCGCGGCCCCCGCCACCCGGGCGCGACCGGGGCACACTGGAGGCATGCCGGAACTGCCGGAGGTCGAGAGCCTGACCGCCTTCCTGGGCGAGCACCTGACCGGGCGGGTCGTCGAACGGGTGCTGCCGGTCGCGGTCAACGTGCTGAAGACCTACGACCCGCCGGTCACCGCCCTGGAGGGCCGCACGGTCACCGGGGTGCGGCGGCACGGCAAGTTCCTGGACATCGCGGCGGACGACCTGCACCTGGTGGTCCACCTCGCGCGGGCCGGCTGGCTGCGCTGGCAGGAGCGGCTGCCGCAGACCCCGCCGCGGCCCGGCAAGGGGCCGCTGGCGCTGCGGGTGCGGCTCGCGCAGCCGTCGGACTCCGGCTTCGACCTGACCGAGGCCGGTACCCAGAAGCGCCTGGCGGTCTACTGCGTGCGCGACCCGGCCGACGTGCCGGGGATCGCCCGGCTCGGCCCCGATCCGCTGGACGACGGCTTCACCCGGGCGGTCTTCGCCGGGCTGCTCGCCGGGGAGCGGCGGCAGATCAAGGGCGTGCTGCGCGACCAGAGCGTGCTTGCCGGGGTCGGCAACGCCTACTCCGACGAGGTGCTGCACGCGGCGCGGATGTCCCCGTTCAAGCTGGCCGCGAGCCTGACGGAGCCGGAGGTCACCGGGTTGTACGAGGCGTTGGGCGACACGCTGCGGGCCGCGGTGGAGCGCTCGCGCGGGGTGGCGGCGGCCGGGCTCAAGGCGGAGAAGAAGAGCGGACTGCGGGTGCACGGCCGCACCGGCCTGCCGTGCCCGGTCTGCGGCGACACGGTGCGCGAGGTCTCCTACCGCGACTCCTCGCTGCAGTACTGCCCGACCTGCCAGACCGGCGGCAAGCCGCTCGCCGACCGCAGGATGTCCCGGCTGCTCAAGTAGCCCCGCCGGCGCGGCCGTCGGCGCACCGTGCGGCATGCCGCGTCGGCCTGGTGTTGTCCCGCTGTTGGACCGGCCGTCGCGCGCGGTCCGTTGACGGGCCGGTGCGCTCCCCAGTTGGGTAAGGCTGATCGGCTCCCGGTTTGGCATGTCCAAGTCCGGGTGCGACCCCCACTCACGCGGGCTCGGGCCCCCACGCGAAGGATCGGATCGCATGTCAGGAATCAGCCGAAGAGGCTTCGTGGCGCTGTCGGCGGCCACCGCGGCCGGAGGCGTCGTCGCGGCGGCCGGCCAGCTCGCCGCCGCGAAGCCCGCGGTGGCGGCCACCGCCTCGGGCACCATCACGGACGTCAAGCACGTGGTCGTCCTGATGCAGGAGAACCGCAGCTTCGACCACTACTTCGGGTCGCTGAAGGGGGTGCGCGGCTTCGCCGACCGGGCCGCCATCACGCTCTCCGGCGGCCAGAGCGTCTTCAACCAGCCCAGCGGCTCGGGGCGGCAGTACCCGTGGCAACTGAGCGACACCGGCTCCTTCCTGGGCAACTCCCCGGAGAAGCTGGCGCAGTGCGACGGCTCGCTCGACCACGGCTGGGCCACCCAGCACGCGGCGTGGAACGGCGGCCTGATGGACGCCTGGGTGTCCGCCAAGGGCTCCAGCCGCACGATGGGCTACCTGGACCGCACCGACATCCCGTTCCACTACGCGCTGGCCGACGCCTACACGGTCTGCGACGCCTACCACTGCTCGATCATCAGCGCCACCGGCCCGAACCGCACCTACCTGTGGGGCGGGATGATCGACCCGAACGGCACGGCGGGCGGCCCGGCCTACGACGGCGCCGACGAGTCGGGGCTGACCTGGCAGACGTTCGCCGAGTCGCTGCAGAACGCGGGCGTCAGCTGGCGGCTCTACCAGCGGGCCGACGACAACTTCGGCGACAACGGCCTCGCCTACTTCAGCCAGTTCGCCGACGCCGCCGCCGGTTCGCCGCTCTACCAGCGCGGCATGTCCTCGGTGCCGGACACCGCGGGCAACACCGCGGACGACATCGTCGCCGCCATCCGGGCGGACACGGTGGCCGGCACGCTGCCGCAGGTCTCCTGGGTGGTCGCCAACCAGGCCTTCTCCGAGCACCCCGACGCCCCGCCCGGCGACGGCGCGCACTTCGTCGACAACATCCTGCAGGCGCTCGCCGCCGACCCGGACGTGCTCGACTCCACCGTGGTGTTCCTCAACTACGACGAGAACGACGGCTTCTTCGACCACGTGCCGCCGCCGGTCCCGGTGGCCGGCACCGCCGAGGAGTTCTACGACGGCGAGCCGATCGGCCTGGGCTTCCGCGTGCCGATGGTGGTCGTCTCGCCCTGGTCCCGGGGCGGCTGGGTCGACTCGCAGGTCTTCGACCACACCTCGGTCATCCAGTTCGTCGAGACCTGGACCGCGGCGCTGGGCACCCCGGCCACCTGCGCCAGCATCAGCCCCTGGCGCCGCAAGGTCACCGGCGACCTGACCAGCGCCTTCGACTTCACCTCGCCGGTCTACGGACTGCCCTCGCTGCCCGACACCAGCACGGTCATCGGCCAGTCGTCGTGCACCCTGCTGCCCAACCCCTCCCCGAACTCCAACGCGCTGCCCGCCCAGGAGCCCGGCAGCAAACCGGCCCGCCCGCTGCCCTACCAGCCCAACGGGTACGTCGACCGGCTGGAGTTCGACGCCGGCGGGCAGACCCTGATCTGGCTCGACATGGCCAACACCGGTTCCCAGGCGACCAAGGCGGCGCACTTCGCCGTCTACGCCAACGCCTACCGCTCCGGCGGCCCCTGGCAGTACACGGTGGACGCCGGCGGCACCGCGAGCGACTACTACAACATCGGCACCGGCTTCGGCTCCGGCAAGTACGACCTGACGATGATCGGCCCGAACCGCTTCCTGCGGCACTTCGCCGGCGACGCCACCGCCGCGGGCGCCGCCGTCGAGGCCACCACGTCCTACGCCGTCGAACCGGGCAGCGGGAAGCTCGCGATCTACTTCGCGATGACCAACAAGGCGACCGGTCCCGCCACCTTCACCATCACCTCCACCAACTACCGCTCCGACGGCCCGTGGACCTACCAGGTCCCGGCCGGCGGCACCGTCAGCGACTACTTCAACGCGGTCGCCTACACCGGCGGCTGGTACGACTTCACCGTCACGGTGGACCTGGACGCGAGCTGGTCGCGGCGGTTCACCGGGCACCTGGAGACTCCGGCGGCGAGCGTCACCGGCTGACGCCGGCGCCGGACGGCCCGGCCCGCGCCGTGTCCCGGCGCGGGCCGGGCCGTCCCGTCAACCCGCGCCGATGTCGCGGGCCAGCTCCAGGGCGAGGAAGCGGTCCAGGTACGCGAAGACCTCGAACCGGCCGCCCGGCGCGAACCCGGGGGCCTCGGCCACGTGGTCCAGCAGGTCGAGCACCGCCGCGGTGTCGAGATCGCGGCCCAGCGCCTCGGTCGCGGACGCCTTCAGCTCGCCCGGCAGCGGCTTGGACGGCTCCCGCGACCAGCGGGCCACGCCCTGCCGCCACTCCCGGAGCACCGCGGCGGCCGCGGCGAGCCGTTCCGGGCCGAGCGGCGCGGGGTCGGCGTGCGGATGGCGCAGCAGGGCCAGCCGCAGCGCCGCGGGCTCCGGCTCGCCGGACTCCGGCTCCCAGCCGTGCACCGCGCCGGTGGCGAGTTGGACGCCGTCGGCCGGGTCGGGGCGCGCGGCGCCGTCCGCGAGCACGAGGAGGTCCGCGCTTCCGCCGGGCAGCGGCCACGCGTCGGCGGGCGGCGCGACGCCCAGCGCGGCGGCCTGCCGCTCCAGGCCGGCGGCCGGCGCCGACGGATCCGGGCGGTCGATCATGTGGAGCACCTGGCGGCCGGCGGACTCCACGACCCGGCGCAGCACGTCGGCCACCACCAGCGCCCGCAGATCGGCCGGTCCCGCGGCGCCGTCCGCGCCGGCCAGGTGGACCCGCACGGTCAGCAGGCCGGGGCGGGCGCTGGTGATCGGTACGCGGGAGCCGGTGCGCGCGTCGGTGACAGTCAGCATGCCCGCACGCTACCCGCAGTCGCCGCGCGCCGGGCGGTCACCTGCGGTGGCCCCGGCTCCACTGCGGACCGACCTCGCCCCACTCGCGCTGCCACTGCCGCGCGCGGCGCCGGTCGAGGTCCAGCCGCACCAGGCGGTGGCCGACCAGCGCCGCCACGCAGAAGCCGCCCGCCGCGGCCGCGCCGATGATGTCCGTCTGCACGGCGGTCTGCAGCCCGTCCAGCGGCGGATCGGTGATCCGCTCGTGGTGGTCGACCCAGACCGTGGTGGTCGACCCGGCCCGTTTGCCCGGGCCCACCACCACGTGGGCGCTGTGCACCCGGCCGTCGTGCCCGCGCCAGGTCACCGGGGCCTGCACCTCGTCGGGTCCCGAGTCGCTGTTGTGCGGCGCTGGGACCGGCCGGGCGTTCCGCGCCACGGTGGCGGTCACCTGGTGCCGCTCCTGGTTCTGCGCGGTGAGCGCGGCGTGCATGCCGTCGGCCGCCGCGATACCGGTGATCGGGGCGCCGACGGCCATCACGACCCCCGCCGTCACACCGGCCCACGCCTGCACGACGTCCGAGCGGCGCCGGAGCGGATTGCGCCGCCATCGCCACAGTCGCACGGTCTGTCGCATGGCCAGGTCACCCCAGGTCCATTATGTCCCCGGGGTCGGACCGGCGCATGTGGTCCGCCGGGCGACGGCGGCGGGCCCTAGCCCTTCACCGATCCGGAGTTGGCGCTGCGCACGAAGTGCCGCTGGAAGACGAAGAACAGCACCGCGACCGGGATGGTGGCCAGCAGGGCGGCGGTGAGCTTCAGCGGGTACTGCGTGCCGGCGCTCAGGCTTCCGGAGACGAAGTGCGCGAGACCGGTGGTGAGCGTCTCGTACTGCGGGGACTCGGTGGCGACCAGGAAGTGGGTGAACTCGTTCCAGGAGCTCTGGAAGGACAGGATGGTCAGGGTGATCAACGCGGGCCTGGCCATCGGCAGCACCACCGACCAGAAGATCCGGAAGACCCCGGCGCCGTCGATCCTGGCCGCCTCCTCCACCTCCCTGGGAATCGACAGGAAGAACTGCCGCATGATGAACACCCCGGCCGCGTCGACCATCAGCGGCACGATCATCGCCGTGTAGGTGTCGAAGATCCCCAACTGGTTGAGCACCAGGAACTTGGGGATCAGCAGCACCACGCCCGGCACCGCCATCACCGTCAGCAGCCCGTTGAACAGCACCCCGCGGCCCCGGAACTCCAGCCTGGCCAGCGCGTATCCGGCCAGCGAGTCGAAGAAGACCCGGCCGCTGGTGACGCAGAGCGTCACGAAGACCGAGTTGCCCAGCCAGCGGCCGAACGGCACCGACTCGCCGGCCCCGCCGATGCCGAACAGCCGGCGGTAGGAGTCCAGGTCGAACGGGTTGGGCACCAGCGAGAGCGGGTGCGAGGCGGCGTCCGGATCGGTCTTGAACGAGGTGACGAGCTGGATGACGAAGGGCATCACGTAGAACAGCCCGACCACCGAGATGATCAGCACGCCGATCAGCCGCAGTGTCCTGCCGCCGCGGTCGGCGGGTGCGCTGCCGGCGCTCATCGGGTTCCTCCTCGCAGGCGGCGCAGCGGCGACGGGCGTCCGTCGCGGTCGCGCAGCAGCACCCGTTGCAGCACCGTCATCAGCATGATGACCGCGAGCAGCAGGAACGCCGTGGCCGCGGCGATGCCGTAGGCGCCGTTCTGGAAGCCGTCGGTGTACGACAGGTAGGCGGGGGTCAAGGTGGTGTTGGCCGGCGCGCCCTGGCTCATCACGTAGACCGCGTCGAAGACCTGCCAGGTCGAGATCAGGCCGAGGGTGAGCACCAGGAAGATCACCGGGCGCAGCGCGGGCAGCGTGACGTTGCGGAAGGACTGCCAGCGGCTCGCGCCGTCGAGCAGCGCGGCCTCCTCCAGCTCCTCCGGCACGTCCTGCAGCGCGGCGAGGAACATCAGCATGAAGGTGCCGGACGTGGTCCAGATGGCCAGCATGATGATGGTGCACATCGCGATGGACGGCCCGGCCAGCCAGTCCCACCACGACAGTCCGGCGAAGCCGTGCTGGGCGAGCGCGGCGACCGGGTGGTTCTCGTCGACGATGCCCAGCCCGCCGAGCACCGTCCAGGTCAGCCCGTTGGGGTCGGTGAACCACTTGGGCCCGGTGATGCCGACCCACTTGAGCAGGGCGTTGACCGCGCCGCTGCCCTGGAAGAGGAAGAGGAAGACGGTCGAGATGGCGATCGAGCTGGTCACCGAGGGGAAGAAGAAGACGGTACGGAACAGTCCCTTCCCCTTCAGCCACCGCTTGTTGACGGCGACCGCCAGGGCGAGGGAGAGCACGGTCTGCAAGGGTACGACGAGCAGCACGTAGTACAGGTTGTTGCGTACCGAGGTCATGAACAGGGTGCGGTTGAGGCCGTTGTTGGTGAGCAGGTCCGTGTAGTTCCTGATGCCCACGAAGTCGGCCGCGCCGCTGAACGGGTTGGACTGCCCGTTCCAGTTGAGCAGGCTGACCCACAGCGCCATCAGGATGGGCAGCAGCAGGAACAGGCCCAGGACGACGACCATGGGGCTGACGAACAGCCAGCCCCACAGTCCCTGGCGGTCCTTGATGCCCGGACGGCGGCGCGTCCTGCCGGACGCGCCGCCCTCCGGTCCGCTGCCACCCGGAGCGGTGCGGATCCGGCGGTTTCCGCGGACCGCGAGCGCGGGCCCGTCGGGGACGGGGCCGTTGCCGAGGTGGCTCATGGTCTTCTCCTACCGGGCCCGGCTCAGTTGCTGCCGGTCAGGGCTTGGTCACCGTTGGTCTGGAAATCGGAGAGGATCTTCTTCGGATCGGTGGTGGCCAGCGAGCCGATCTCACTGTCGAGCTGGGTCAGCACGTTGGTGAACCCCGCGATGGTCACCGGACCCTGGGCGAAGGAGCTGCCGTCGGCCCAGGCGGAGAACTGCGGGAACTTCGCCTTGTACGTCGTCATCGCGCTGTCGCGCGAGGGCATGACGCCGTAGGCGCCGGCGAACTTCACCTGCTGGGCGTCCGTGGTGAACGCCTTGACCAGGGAGACCGCGGCGGCGTGGTGCGCGCTCTTGTTGGCGATGCCCCAGCAGGTGCTGAAGGACAGCGTGCCCTTGCCGGCCGGTCCCTGCGGCAGGGCGATGACCTTGTAGGGGACCTTGGGGTAGTCGGCGGTCATCGCGCCGCTGAGCCAGTTGCCCTCGATGGTCATGGCGGCCTTCTGGGTGCCCAGCGCCTCACCGCCCCAGCCGGCGTCGACCTGCTTGGGGAACTTCAGCACGCCCTCGTTCATCAGCTTCTTGACGAAGGTGAGACCGGTGATGTTCGCCTTGCTGTCCGCGGTGACCTTGGTCTGGGCCGGGTTGACCAGCCAGCCGCCGGCCTGCCGCATGAAGACGCCCAGCTCGTTGTACGAGCCGTCGACCACCAGGCCGGTGACCTTGCCCTTGGTGAGCTTCTTGGCCACCTTCTCCAGGTCCGACCAGTTCTTCGGGTAGTCGGCCGCGGTGAGCCCGGCCTTCTGCCACATCGAGGTGTTGATCGCCAGCGCCAGCGTGGAGGAGTCCTTCGGGGCGCAGACGAACTTCCCCTTGTAGCTGAAGGACTTCACCAGGGTGGGGGAGAAGTCGCTCTTGTACGACAGCTGGTCGCCGTAGTCGTAGAGCGAGTTGCCCTTGGCGTAGTTGGCGAAGACGTCGGAGCCGACGTAGAAGACGTCCGGCGGCTTGCCGCCGGCCAGCGACTGGCCGAGCTGCTGTTCGAGGTTCTGCGCGGCCGTGACGGTCACCGTGTTGCCGGTCTGCTTCGCCCACGCCTTGGCGGCGGAGGTGACGGCGTTGGTCTCGGCGTCGCCGGAGGAGCCGATCATCACGGTGAGGTGCTGCTTGCCGCCGCTCGCCTGCTTGCTGCTGCTGTTGCTGCCGAAACTGGACGAACAGCCGGCGAGCAGGAACGCTCCGCATATGAGCGTCGCTGTCGCGGCTCTGGTGGTTGCTTTCATCGTCTCTCCGTTGACTGACGGTGCCTGGGGACGGCGGGTGAGGGTGGGTGGATCTCACGGCTGGACGGCGGTGCCTGAGCTCTCGCGTACGACCAGTTCGGGGGGGAGCAGCAGGCGTTCCGGCTCTGCCTGCGGGTTCTTGATGCGTTTGAGCAGCAGCCGGGTGCAGGCCCGGCCGACCTCCTCCAGCGGTTGGTGCAGGCTGGTGAGGCTCGGCGAGAGCAGCCCGGCGGCCGGTGAGTCGTCGAAGCCGACCACGGCCACGTCGCGCCCCGGGACCAGCCCCGCGTCGCGCAGCGCCCGGTAGCAGCCGAGTGCGAGGGTGTCGCTGGCGGCGACCACCGCGGTGGCCCGGGACGGGAAGAGCGGGCGCACCGTGTCGCGCGCCGCGTCCACGTCGTCCACGGTGCTCAACCGCAGCCCGCGCACCGGCAGTCCGTGCCGGAGCGCCGCCTCCCGCCAGCCGCGCGCCCGGTCGTCGCCGACGCCGGAGCCGCGCGGCCAGCCCAGGAAGGCGATCCGGCGGTGGCCGAGGCCGACGAGGTGGTCCACCGCCATGCCGGTGCCCAGCGCGCCGTCCACGTCCACCCAGTCGCCGATGCCGCCCGCCGACCAGCGGCCGAACGCGGTGAACGGGATCTTCTGCCGCTCCAGCCAGACCGGCCGCCGGTCGCCGCGGTAGGTGTTGCTCAGCACGAAGCCGTCGACCGAGTGGTCGCGCAGCAACTCCGCGTACCGGTCGGTCTCGTCGGGCGTGCCGGCCGGCGCGGCGAACAGCAGCACGCGGTGGCCCGCCTGGTCGGCCGCCTCGGACAGCGCGTGCAGGAAGCGGTCGAGGACCTGGGTGGATATGCCGCTCGGGGCGGGCTGCACCCCGTAGCCGATCAGCCGGCTGGAGCGGGTGCGCAGCGAACGGGCCGCCTGGTGCGGCCGGTAGTCCAACTCCTCGACCGCCCGGCGCACCCTGACCAGGGTGTCGGGCGCGAGAAGCTGCGGGGTGTTGAGCGCGTTGGACACCGTCTGCCGTGAGACGCCGGCCCGTTGGGCGACCTGGGCCAGGGTCGCTGCCCCGCTCCCAGGTCCGCCGGACGGCGTCTTTCCAGCCACCTCGGTGCCTTCCTCGCTCACGCGCCGGGACCGGGTTCGCTGCCGATCCGGACGCGGCGTTGCGTCAAATGTTGGATCGATAAAACTCTCTGGGCACCCTTGTTGGCAAGGGGTAAGGTGATATTTGATCGATCCAACGAGGAAGGCCGATGCTCGTGAAGAAGGCAGCCGAGGCAGAAGCCGCAGGTGAAACCCCCGACGAGGGAGCGGCTCCGGAAGGACTCCAGCCCTTTCTGCACGACGCGTGCGTCACGCTCTACGCGCCGAGCCTCGCGATCTCCCGCCCCGACGGCGACCTGACCGGCGGCGTCGACGGCTTCTTCCACGGCGACCGGCGCCTGCTGTCCCGGCTCGCGATACGCGTCGACGGCGTGCCGCTCGCCCCGGTCGGCGCCGATCCGCGCGCCGCCGACGAGACCGGCTTCCGCACCGTCCTGCGCGGCGTCGGCGAGCACACCGCCGACCCGGCGGTCACCCTGCACCGGCTCCGCCGGGTCGAACCGGGCGTGCTGCGCGAGGAGTTGCGGGTGGAGAACGCCGGCGTGCGCGACGTCACGCTGCGCCTGACGGTCCACGCCGCCAGCGACCTGGCCACCATGACCGAGGTCAAGGCCGGCCGGCCGCGCCGGGCCCGGCCGGCCGCCGCGGACTCCGGCGGCCTGCTCTGGAACGCCGAGGGCGTGACCGTGCGGCTGCTGCCGGACGGCGGCGCCCCCGAAGTGGACGCCGCCGAGGGCACGTTGCGCTACGCCGTCGCGCTCGGCCCCGGCGAGTCGTGGCAGGCCGCGCTGGAGTGCACCGTCAAGGACGAGGAGCCCGACCAGTTCCCCGCCGTGCCCCGGGACGCCGTGCCGTGGCGCCCGGTCGCGCTGCGCACCCGCGACCGCCGCCTCGACCACCTGGTCTCCCGCTCGCTCGGCGACCTCGAACGGCTGCTGCTCACCGATCCGCAGGACCCGCGGGACGTCTTCCTGGCCGCCGGCGCGCCCTGGTTCCTCACCCTCTTCGGCCGCGACTCGCTGTGGGCCGCGCGGATGCTCCTGCCGCTGGGCACCGGGCTGGCCGCCGGCACGCTGCGCACCCTCGCCCGCCGCCAGGGCACCGCGGTCGACGAGCGCACCGAGGAGGCGCCGGGCAAGATCCTGCACGAGGTGCGCCGCGAAACCCTGGACGCCGGCGACCTGTTCGCCCTGCCGCCGAGCTACTACGGCACGGTGGACGCCACCCCGCTGTGGGTGACCCTGCTGCACGACGCCTGGCGCTGGGGGCTGGACCCGCAGCAGGTCGAGGCGCTGCTCCCGCACGCCGAGGCGGCCCTCGGCTGGCTCGCGGACCACGGCGACGCCGACGGCGACGGGCTGCTGGAGTACATCGACACCACCGGCCGCGGCCTGGCCAACCAGGGCTGGAAGGACTCCGGCGACTCCATCCGCTGGCGGGACGGCCGGCTCGCCCAGGCCCCGATCGTGCTGTGCGAGGTGCAGGCCTACGCCTACGAGGCCGCCATGGCCGGCGCGGCGCTGCTGCGCGCCTTCGACCGGCCGGACGCGGACCGCTGGCAGGAGTGGGCGCAGCGGCTGCGCACCCGCTTCCGCGAGACGTTCTGGGTGGAGGACCGGCACGGGCGCTACCCCGCGGTGGCGCTCGACGCGGCCAAACGCCCGGTGGACTCGGTGACGTCGGGTTTCGGCCATCTGCTCGGCACCGGGCTGCTCGACCACGAGGAGAGCGCCCTGCTCGCCGCCCGGCTCGCCGCGCCCGAGCTGGCCAGCGGTTTCGGCCTGCGCACCCTCAGCACCGAGAGCGTGGGCTTCAACCCGTTCGGCTACCACATCGGTTCGGTCTGGCCGCACGACACCGCCATCGCCGTGCACGGGCTGATCCGGGCCGGCTTCCCGGCCGAGGCGGCGCAGTTGGCCGAGGGGCTGGTCACCGCGTCCACCGCCTTCGACGGCCGGCTGCCCGAGTTGTTCTCCGGGCACAGCAGCGCCGAGACCGGCGCCCCGGCGCCCTATCCCGCCTCCTGCCGCCCGCAGGCGTGGGCGGCCGCCGCCTCCGTCCAACTGCTGTGCGGCGCGCTGGGCCTGGCGGCCGACGTGCCCGGCGGCGTGCTGCGCGTCGACCCGGCGGCCTCGCCCGGCGTCCGCCCGCTGCGCGTCGAGGGGCTCGCCGTCGCCGGCCATCCGCTGTCCGTGGCGGTGGACGCCGCAGGCCGGGCCACCGTCCGCACCACGGCGCCGCTGACGGTGCACGGCGCCGGCCGCGAGTAGCCCGTCCCGCCCCTTCCCGGCCGCCGCCGGCGGATCCGCGCGAAATGGCGTGGAACCGACGGTGGCCGGAAAGGTGTCCCCCTCGACACCAATCGACGGGGGAAGGACGGGCACACGATGGGGGACGAGGCGGGCGGCCGTCCGGTGGTGAGCCGGCGGCGGGAGGTCGGGCACGCCAGCGCGCGATCGCTGCTGATGACGATGCTGGGGGAGTTCGTCCTGCCGGACGGGCGCCCGGTGTGGACCTCGGAACTGGTCGGCGCGCTGGGCGCGTTCGGCGTCGAGGACCGCTCCGCCCGGCAGGCGCTGGCCCGGTCCGCCACCGAGGGCTGGCTCGCCTCGCAGAAGGTCGGCCGCCGCTCGCGCTGGACGCTGACCCCCTCCGGGCACGCGCTGCTGTCCGAAGGGGCCCGCCGGCTCCGCGAGTTCGGCCGGGCCGAGAGCCGGTGGGACGGCCGCTGGCTCGTGGTGCTCGCCTCGGTCCCCGAGGTGCGCCGCGACCTGCGCCGCCGGCTGCGCACCCGGCTGACCTGGGCCGGGTTCGGCTCGCCCGAGGCCGGGGTCTGGGTCAGCCCGCACCTGGACCGCGAGGCGGAGGCGGCCACCGTGCTGACCGAACTCGGGCTGGCCGCCCAGGCGATGTCGTTCACCGCCACCTACGGCGCCATCGGCGACGTCGCCCGGATGGTGGCCGGCGCCTGGGACCTGCGCGGTCTGGAGCGGCGCTACCGGGAGTTCGTCGCCGAGTTCGAGACGGTCGCCCCGGCCGACGGCGACGAGGCGCTGTGCGCGCAGACCCGGCTGGTCCACGAGTGGCGCCGCTTCCCCTTCCTCGACCCGCGGCTCCCCGGCGACCTGCTGCCCGACGGCTGGGCCGGGGCCACGGCCGCCGAGCTGTTCCACCGCAGGTACCGCGAATGGCGGGCCGCCGCGCACCACCGCTGGGCCGAACGGCTGACCGACCCGCGGTGAACGCCGCCGCCCCGGTCAGGAACGCCGCTCCAGCACGCCGCGCACGAACGCCGCCTGCCCGACGTGCTGCAGGTCGTCGCCGAGCACGCTGACCAGCCGCACCCCCAGCGTCACCGCCGGCGTCCACGCCTCGTCCACCACCCGGGCCAGGTCGGCGTCGGACAGCCCGCGCACGAAGCGGCTGGTCTGCTCGTGCACGGCGTCGTGGTAGCCGACCAGCGACTCGGCGGCGGCCCGCACCGCCGAGACGTCGTCGTCGCGGTGGCCGAAGCCGGTGTCCTCGGCGCGGAACGGCAGGCCGAAGCGGTCCACCCAGCCCTGCCCGGTCCACACCTCCTCCAGGCCCGCGGCCTGCGCGACGTGGTCGTCCTGAACCCGGGTCAGGTGCCAGACCAGCCAGGCGATCGAGTTGGCCCCCTCGTCCAGCCGGGCCGCCAGCTGGGCGGTGCTCAGCCCGTCCACCGCCTCGTGCACCGTCTCGCGGACCCGGTCGAAGGCGTCCGCGAGCAGTTCCGTGCCGGTCATCCGTCAGCTCCCTGCCTCGACACCGGTGTGCTCGTCCCGGCGGGACCCGGCGTGCTGTGCGTGCGCCGATTGTCACCCGCGCACCCCGCCGGGGCCCGCAGCGAATCCCGCGCCTTGGAGTGGCGTGCCGCGCGACCACCCGACCCGGGGTCCACCGTCCGGCGCCGGACAGCGCTTAGGGTGGTGCCGCCCTGGCGGTGATCTCGGCCGTACCGGCAGGTGGGCGCCGTGCTGGAAGGGGTTGGGTTCGCGATGGTGCTGGCGGTCGTGTTCGCCCTGCTGGCGGCGGCGAGCAACGCCCTGGGCACCGTCCTGCAGCGCCGCGCCGCGCAGACCGTTCCGCTGTCCGAGGGATTCTCCGCCCGGCTGATGGTCGAGCTGGCCCGCCGGCCGATCTGGCTCGGCGGCATCGGCGCGGTGCTCTGCTCGGCGTGCTTCCAGGCGCTGGCGCTGGTCAACGGGCCGCTCGCCGTGGTGCAGCCGATCTTCGTGCTGGAGCTGCCGTTCGCCCTGCTGTTCGCCGGCGTGGTGATGCGCCGGCGGCTGCCGCGGCGCGGCTGGCAGGGGATCGGCTGCGTCGTGGTCGGCCTGGCCACCGCGCTCGCGGCGGCCGACCCGTCGGCGGGCCGGCCGCAGGCGCCGGTGGACCGGTGGATCGCGGTCCTGCTGCTGTGCGTCGCGGCGGGCGCTCTGCTGGTGGGCACCGCGCTGCGCCGGCCGGTCGGCAAGACCCGCGCCGCCTGCTTCGCCGCCGCCACCGCGATCGGCTACGCCCTCACCGCCGCCTTGATGAAGACCGCCACCTACGCCTGGCAGACCGGCGGCCCCCGGGCGTTCTTCACCGCCTGGCAGACCTACGCGTTCGCGCTGGCGGGCGTCAGCGCGCTGTTCCTGCTGGAGAACGCGCTGCAGTCCGGATCGCTCGCCGCCTCCCAGCCCGCGCTCACCATGGGCGACGCGGTGCTGAGCATCGTGCTCGGGGTCAGCCTGTACGACGAGCACATCAGGACCGGATGGTTCCTGCTGCTCGAACTGGGCGGCGCCGCGCTGACCTTCTGCGGCGGCCTGCTGCTGGCCACCACCTCGACCGCCCGCTCCCTGCTGGCGCCGTCCGCCCGGACCTCCTGACCCCGGTCCGGCGGGGGCATGTGGGCCGGCCACATGACGTGGCGTCAAGCTGCGGTGGAGCGCCACATGTCGGGTTGGCCGAGGCACTCCTACGGTGCGGGGATTCGTCCAGCGAAAGACTCGGGGAGCCGGTCATCATGCGTTCCAGTACGGCGCGTACCACCAGACTCACGGCACTGCACGCGGTGTCCCTGCTCGCCTCGGCCGCCCTGCTGGCCGGCTGCGCCGCGGCGGGCACCGCCGGCTCCGGCGGCTCCTCGTCCGCCGGGAAGAACGCCCCGGTCAAGGTCGGCCTGGTCTACTCGCGCAGCGGGCTGCTCGCCGCCTACGGCAAGCAGTACCTGCAGGGCTTCGACGCGGGCCTGGCCTACGCCACCCACGGCACCGGCAAGGTGGCCGGCCACCGCATCGAGGTCACCCAGCAGGACGACGCCGGCGATCCGTCCAAGGCGGTCGCCGAGGCCAAGGACCTGATCGGCAAGGGGTACAAGATCCTCGCCGGCACCACCGACTCGGGCGTGGCGCTGCAGATGGCGCCGCTGGCCGCGCAGAACCGCGTGCTGTTCATCGACGGGCCGGCCGCCACCGACGCGATCACCGGCGCGAACAAGTACACCTTCCGCTCCGGCCGCCAGTCCTACCAGGACATCATGACCGCCGGCTCCCTGCTGTCCGGCGCCAAGGGCAAGAAGGTGCTGGTGCTGGCGCAGAACTCCGCGTTCGGCCAGGACAACGTGACCGCCGTCAAGCAGGTGCTCGGCGCGCAGGGCGCGAAGATCTCCTCGGTGCTGGCCCCGCCGAGCGCCGACGACCTCACCCCGTTCGCCCGCCAGGTCAAGGCGGCCCGTCCCGACCTGGTCTTCGTCGCCTGGGCCGGCTCGACCGCGCCCGCGCTGTGGACCGCGCTCGACCAGCAGGGCGTGCTCGACTCCGGAAAGGTCGTCACCGGTCTGGCCGGCATCGCCTCCTACCCGGTCTTCGGCACGGCCGGCGGCAAGGTGGAGTTCCTGGCGCACTACTTCCCGGGCGCCGGCGGCGGCAACCCGGTCGAGAAGGCCATGATCGACGGCATCACCAAGGCCGGCGGCACCCCCGACCTGTTCAGCCCGGACGGGTTCACCGCGGCGCAGATGATCGTGCGCGCCGTGCAGGCCGGCAGCGCCACCGACACCTCGGCGATGGTCAAGGCGCTGGACGGCTGGAAGTTCGACGGCGTCAAGGGACCCGAGCAGATCCGGGCCGCCGACCACGCCCTGCTCCAGCCGATGTTCACCGCCAAGCTGGACGGCACCGGCGCCTCGGCAATGCCCAAGCTGCTCACCACCCTGCCGATGTCCGCGGTCGCGCCCCCGGTGAAGGCGATGGCGGGCTGACGATGCGAACCACCGGTACGACGAGAGCACCGCGCGCCGGCCGGGCCGCCGGGGAACCGGGCGGCCCGGTGCTGCTGGTGACCGGCCTCGGCTGGGGCATCGGCGGGGCCGCGATCGTGCAGGACGTCTCCTTCACGGTCCGCGAGGGCGAGTTCCTGGCCTTCATCGGTCCCAACGGCGCGGGAAAGTCCTCGCTGTTCAACCTGATCAGCGGCCTGCGCCGGCCGGACCGCGGCAGCATCGAACTGGACGGCGCCGACATCACCGCGGCCCCGGCGCACACCCGCGCCCGCCGGGGGCTCGGCCGCACCTTCCAGACCTCCAGCCTGTGGCCCGGGATGACGGTCGCCGACCACGTGCGGCTGGCCGCCCAGGCGGCGGCCGGCGGCTCGTACCGGCTGTGGCGGCGCGCGCGGCCGTACACCGAGGTGGTGGACGACTGCCTGGGACGCACCGGGCTCACGCACCGGGCCGACGCGGTGGCCGGCTCCCTGTCGCACGGCGAGAAGCGCGAGTTGGAGATCGCCGTGCTGCTGGCCGGCGATCCCCGGGTCCTGCTGCTCGACGAGCCGATGGCCGGCGTCAGCGCGGAGGAGGTGCCCGCGCTCACCGAGCTGATCCGCGGACTGCACCGGGACGAGGGCCGCACCGTGCTGATGGTCGAACACCACATGGACGTCCTGCTCGGCCTCGCCGACCGGGTCGCCGTGATGCACCACGGCACCCTGCTCGCCCTCGACACCCCCGACCGCGTGATGGCCGACCCGGTCGTGCAGCAGGCCTACCTCGGGGAGGAGCTGTGACCGCCGGCCCTCAGCCCCTGCTCGCGGTGCGGGACCTGCGCGTCGTCATCGGCGGCCGGCACATCCTGCACGGCGTGCGGCTCGACGTCGCCCCGACCGGGGTGACCGCGCTGCTCGGCCGCAACGGCGCGGGCAAGACCACCACCGTGCGCGGCGTGCTCGGCCTGGTCCCGCGCACCGGAAGCGTCCGGCTGGCCGGCGAGGAGACCGTGCGGCTGCCCACCCACACCCTGGTGCGGCGCGGCATCGGCTACGCCCCCGAGGACCGCGGGGTCTTCGCCGGCCTCACCGTCGCGGAGAACCTGCGGCTGGCCGAGCGGCCCGGCGCGGGCGAGCCCGACTACCCGCTGGTCCACGAACTCTTCCCGGAACTGCGCAGCCGCGCCGCACAGCCGGCCGGCTCGCTCTCCGGCGGCCAGCAGCAGATGCTCGCCATCGCCCGCACCCTGCTGTGCGGCAACCGGCTGGTCATCGCCGACGAACCCACCAAGGGCCTGGCGCCCAAGGTGGTCACCGAGGTCGCCCACGCGCTGGAACGCACCGCGCGGGCCGTCCCCGTCCTGCTGGTCGAACAGAACCTGGCCGTCGTCCGCCGGCTGGCCACCGACTGCGTGGTCCTCGCCGACGGCCGCACCGCGCACACCGGCCCGGCCGGCGCGCTGCTGTCCGACCCGGAGGCGACCCGCCGGCTGCTCGGGGTCGGCCGGCACACCCAAGGACCGCCCGCCCGCCCGAAGGAGGCGAGCGCCTGATGGCGACCGTCGTACTGCTCGTGTGCACCGGACTCGGCCTGGGCGCCCTGTACTTCCTGGTCGCCTCCGGCCTCTCGCTCATCTTCGGCCTGATGGACGTGCTCAACTTCGGCCACGGCGCGCTGCTGTCGATCGGCGGCTACGCGACCTGGTGGGCGGCGTCCGGCAACCTGCCGGGCGCCGGGAGCGGCGGGGCCGGCTTCCTGCTCGCCGTCGCCTTCGGCACGGCGGTCGGGACGCTGTCCGCCGTCGTCCTCGAACTCGCCGTGATCCGGCCGCTGTACACCCGGCCGCGCGAGCAGATCCTCGCCACCGTCGGCGTCGGACTCGCGGTGCCGGCCCTGCTGTCGGCGATCTGGGGGACCGACGCGCGCACCTTCCCCGGACCCGCCGCGCTGGCCGGCACCTTCCCGCTGCTCGGCGCGCGGGTGCCGGTGAACCGGCTGGTGCTGATCGGCGCCGCGGTCGTGGTGCTCGTCGCGCTGCGGCTCTTCCTCGCCCGGACCCGCTACGGCCTGGTGGTCCGCGCCGGAGTGGAGGACCGGGCCATGGTGACCGCGCTCGGCATCGACGTGACGAAGGCGTTCACCCTGGTCTTCGCGCTCGGCGGCGCGGCGGCGGCGCTCGGCGGGGCGCTCGGCGGGCTCTACTTCGGCTCGGTCGACCCCACCCAGGGCTCCTCGCTGCTCATCTACGCCTTCGTGGTCGTGGTGATGGGCGGCATGGGCTCGACGACCGGCGCCGCGCTCGCCTCGGTCGGGGTCGGCCTGGTCCAGCAGTTCGCCAACTACTACACCACCGCGGGGCTCGGCGATCTCGCCGTCGTCCTGCTGCTCGCCGTGCTGCTGCTGGTCCGGCCGCGCGGCCTCACCGGGAGGCTCGCGTGAGCGCCACCACCGACACGCCGCCGGACCGCGGCACCCTCGCCGAGCCCGCCCCGCCCGGCCGTGCCGGCGCCCGGCGGATCCGGCGCTGGTGGCCGGCGGCCGTGCTCGTGCTGCTGATCGTCGTGCCCTACAGCGCGGTGCCGCTGCCCGGTCTGCTGGACGGACCGGTCGGCAGCCCCGGCAGCCTCCAACTGCTGGCGCTGTGCCTGGTCTTCGGCGGCCTGGCCACCGGCTACGACCTGCTGCTCGGCCGCACCGGGCTGCTGTCGTTCGGCCACGCGCTCTACTTCGCGGCCGGCAGCTACGCCACCAACACCCTGATGCTGGAAGCCGGTTGGTCGCTGCCGGTCTCGGCACTGGTCGGCCTGGCGGCGGGCGCCGCGCTGTCCGCGCTGCTCGGCTCGGTGAGCCTGCGGGTCGGCGGCATCGGATTCTCCATGGTGACGCTGGCGTTCGCGCAGGCCGGCTCGATCCTGGTGGAACGCGACCCGGGCGGCGCGACCGGCGGCGAGGAGGGCCGGGCGATACCGGCCGGCCAACTGCCGGGCTGGCTGGCCGGTATCGACCACACCGCCAACCTGTACTGGATCGCGCTCGGTTACGCCGTGCTGGCGCTGGCCGTCGTGCACTGGGCGGTGCGCTCGCCCACCGGCCGGGTCTGGGAGGGGGTGCGCGAGAACGAGGAGCGGGTCCGGGTCCTGGGGCTGCGGCCCTACGGGTTCAAGCTGGTCGCCTTCACGCTGGCCGGTACGCTGGCCACGCTCGGCGGCATCGTGCACCTGCTGCTCACCGGCGGCGCGACCCCGCAGACGACCACGTCCGACTTCACCCTGTCACTGCTGGTCATGGTCGTCCTCGGCGGATCCGGCACCCGCTGGGGGCCACTGGTGGGCGGCGTCGTCTACACCTGGGCCGACCAGCGGCTCGGCGACCTGTCCGGCTCCGGCACGGTCGCGGGGCTGCCGGCCGTGCTGCGGGTACCGCTGTCCCAACCGCTGTTCGTGCTGGGCGCGTTGTTCGTCGCGGTGGTCTACCTGCTGCCCGGCGGGATGGCCCGGCTGCCGCAACGGCTGCGCGCCGCCCGCAAGACCGCCCACGAGAAGGAGGCCCCGCGCCCATGACCATCAGCGACCTGCCCGGCGTCCCGCCATTCGACGAGATCCGGGTACCGGTGGCCGGCGGGGACCTCGCCGTCGTGCGCTGGCCGGCCACCGCACCGGACGCGCCGGTGGTGCTCGCGCTGCACGGCATCACCGCCAACGCGCTGTCCTGGGCCCGGGTCGCCCACCACCTGGCCGGCCGCGCCACCCTGCTCGTGCCCGACCTGCGCGGCCGGGCGGCCAGCGCCGGGCTGCCGGGTCCCTACGGGGTGGCCGCGCACGCCGCCGACGTCATGGCGGTCGCCGACGCCTCCGGGGCGCGGCGGTTGACGCTGGCCGGGCACTCCATGGGCGCCTTCGTGGCGGCGGCCACCGCGGTCCGCAACCCGGACCGCTTCTCCTCGGTGCTGCTGGTCGACGGCGGCGCGGGCTTCCCGCTGCCGGCCGGCCTGGACCCCGACGAGCTGATCACCGCCGTCCTCGGGCCCGCCATGCGCCGGCTGTCGATGACGTTCCCCGACCGGGCGGCCTACCGGGACTTCTGGCGCGAGCACCCGGCGTTCGCCGACGCGTGGTCGCCGTGGGTCGAGGCGTACGTCCAGCGCGACCTGGTCGGCACCGAGCCCGAACTGCGCTCCTCCTGCGCGATCGAGGCGGTGCGCACCGACGGGATGGGCCAGTTCGACGCCGAGGTGCTCGGCGCCGTCCACCGGCTGCCGTGCCCCGCCCGGCTGCTGTGGGCGGAACGCGGGCTGATGAACGAGCGAGCAGGGCCTCTACGACGAGCAGCGGCTGTCCGCCGCCGGACTGGACGCATCGCCGGTCGCCGTCTCCAAGGTGCCGGGCACCAACCACTACACCGTGCTCATCGGCGACGCCGGCGCCGCGCTCGTCGCCGACCGGCTGCTCCACCCGCCGGCCGCCGGGTAGCGGCACCCGTTCACCGGCGCGGCGGCGTGATCCAATAGGGCGATGGCATCGTTCTGGACCGGCAAACGGGTGCGCCTGCGCGGTATAGAGCCGGACGACTGGCCGGCGTTCATGCGCTTCGCCGAGGACGAGGAGCGGTTGGGGGACCTGCTGCGCCCACCGCGCTCCGCCGAGGCGTTCCGGGCCTGGGCGAGGGAGCAGGCGGTCGCCACGCCCGACGGCGACCGCTTCCAACTGGCGATCGAGGCGGTCGGGACGGGGGAGACCGTCGGCGCTGTCGGCTCGCACGACGCCGACCCGCACGCGGGCTGGTTCGAGTACGGCGTCACGATCGGCGCCGGCCACCGGCGCAAGGGCTACGCGGCGGAAGCCGTGGTGCTGCTGCTGCGCTTCATGTTCGCCGAGCGGCGCTTCCACAAGTGCGCGGCGCGGGTCTTCGCCCACAATGAGGGCTCGCTGGCGCTCCAACGCCGGCTCGGTTTCGTCGAGGAGGGCCGCCTGCGCGACCAGGTGTTCTTCGCCGGCCGGCACCACGATCTCGTCGTGACCGGCCTGCTCGCGGACGAGTTCGCCCGACTGCACCCGACGGGCGGATGACGGCCGCGCTCAGCCGTCCGACAACCGGTTGAGCCGCAGGGCGAGTTGGAGTTCCAGGGCGCGTTCGGGGCTGTTCCAGTCCGGGCCGAGCAGGGCCTGGACGCGTTCGAGGCGCTGCACCACGGTGTTGACGTGGACGTGGAGTTCGTCCTTGGCGCGGGTCAGGCTGCCGCCGCAGCCGAAGTAGGCGCCCAGGGTGCGTACCAGGTCCGTGCCGCGCCGGGCGTCGTAGTCGAGCAGCGGTCCGAGGGTGGCCGTCACGTAGCCGCCGACGTCGTGGCCGTTGCCCAACACCACGCCGAGGAAGCCCAGTTCGGCGGAGCCGGCGCCCTGCCCGATCCGGCCGAGCGTCACCATGGCCCGCAGGCAGCGCTCCGCCTCGGCGTGCGCGGCGGCCAGTTCGGCCGGTCCGCGGGCCGGCCCGGCGGCGGCCACCGTGACCGGAGCCCCCACCAGCCGGCCCAGCCGGTCGGCCGCCTGGGCCGCTCCGGCGCCCGGCGGGGTGCCGTCGTCGGGCAGCAGGACCACCGTCGCCCCGGCGTGCTCGGCGCCGATCCCGCCGCCGCCGAACAGCAGCCGCACCGCCGCCCCGGCCAGCCGGTCGCGGGCCTCGGCGTCGGTCCGGGCGACCAGCACCAGATGGCCGCGGTCCAGGTCCACGCCGAGCCGCCGCCCGCGTTCGGTCAGCCCGGCCGGGTCGCGCCCGGGATCGCCCAGCAGGTCGGCGAGCAGCTCGCCGCGCACCCGGTTCTCCGTCTCGGCGACCGAGCGGCGCAGCAGCAGGAGCAACGCGGCCACCACGCCGGCCCGTTCGAACATCCGGCGGTCCGGGTCCTCCAGCCGCGCGCGGTCGTGCAGCACCAGGCAGCCCATCAGCTCCTGGCCGGCCAGCACCGCGCACACCCAGCGCCCGTCGCGCGGGACCGCCCGCCCGGCCGAGGCCGAGCTGCGGGCCGCCTCGACCAGCGCGGCCGGGTCGCCGTCCGGCGCGGCGAACGCGCTGCCGTCCCCGCGCACCGCCGCCAGCGGCCGGCCCTGCGGGTCGTGGGCGGTGATCGCGCCGCCGAGCAGGTCGGCGACCGCGGTGGCCACCTCGGACAACTCCCCGCCGCGCAGCACCAGATCGGTCAGCCGGTCGTGGGACTCCGCGGCGCGCTGCATGGCGGCGGCGTGCTCGCGGATCACGTCGTTGGCGGCGGCCAGCTCGCCGAGCGCGGACCGGGTGTCGGCCAGCGCGCCGGCGGTGTCGATGGCGATCGCGGCATGAGCGGCCAGCGAGCACAGCAGGGCGACCTCGTCCGGCGAGAACGGCCGCGGTGTGCGGTCCGCCGCGAACAGCACGCCGATCACCTTGCCGCCCCCGGTCGGCGCGGAGCCCAGCAGCAGCGGCACGCCGAGGATCGCGATCAGGCCCTCGTCGCTCACCCCGGCGTCGATGGTCCGGGTGTGCCGGAACCGCTCGTCGGCCCGGTAGTCGGGCGTGGCGTACGGCCGGGAGGTCTGCGCCACCAGGCCGCCGAGCCCCTCGCCCAGCTCCAGCCGCAGCCGCTGGAAGATCGCGGACACCGAGCCGTCGGTCACCCGCATGTAGGTGTCGCCGGCCTCCTCGTCCCGCAGCGTCAGGTACGCCGTGTCGGTGCCGAGCAGCATCCGGGCCCGCCGCACGATGGACTGCAGCACCGCGTCCAGGTCCCGCAGCGCGGCCAGGTCGCCGGCGGTGTCGAACAGCGCCGCCAACTCGGCCTCCCGGCGCCGGTGCTGGCGCAGCGCGCCGCGCACCCGCAACGCGGTCGCGGTGGCCCGTTCGATCTCCGACAGGTCGCCGGCGGGCACGCCCGCGGCCCGGGCGCCCGGGAGCAGCGCGCCGAACTCCTCGGCGGGCGCGTCCCGGGCGAGCAGGTCGACCAGGCGGCGCAGGAAGACGGCGGTGGGGGTGGTCGGTTCAGCCATGGCCCGGTCAGGTCGAGTGGGGTCCGGGGGCCGGTCGGCCCCCGGGGCCAAGGATCCCAGGACGGCCGGGCGTTTGTCTCCCCTCGGGGGCACGTCGGGAGGCCGGCGCGGGCCGTCCGTCCGTCAGCCGGCCGTCCAGCCGCCGTCCAGGGTGAGCGAGATCCCGGTGACCGACGAGGAGTAACCGGTGCACAGCCACAGCGCGGCCTGCGCCACCTCCTCCGGCTCCACGAGGCGCTTGATCGCGGTGCGCTCCAGCAGCACCCGCTCCACCACCTCGGACTCCGGTATGCCGTGCGCCGCGGCCTGGTCGGCGATCTGCCCCTCGACCAGCGGGGTGCGCACGTAGCCGGGGCACACGCAGTTGCTGGTCACGCCGCGGCCGGCGCCCTCCAGCGCGACCGTCTTGCTCAGCCCCTCCAGCGCGTGCTTGGCGCTGACGTAGGCGGACTTGTAGGGGCTGGCCCGCAGCCCGTGCACCGAGGAGATGTTGACCACGCGGCCCCAGCCCCTGGCGTACATCCCCGGCAGGGTGCGGCGCAGGATGCGGAACGGCGCCTCCACCATGACCCGGTGGATGAGCGCGAACCGCTCCGGCGGGAAGTCCTCCACGGCGGCGACGTGTTGCAGCCCGGCGTTGTTGACCACGATGTCCGCGTCGTCGGGCAGCGTGTCCACCGCGTCCGGGTCCGACAGGTCGACCACGTGGGCGGTGCCGCCGATCCGCCGGGCGACCCGCTCGGCCCCCTCGGCGTTGCGGTCCACGACGCGCACCGCCGCGCCCGCCGCGGCCAGCGCGGCCGCGCAGGACTCCCCGATGCCGCTGGCGGCGCCGGTGACCAGCGCGGTGCGCCCGGCCAGGAAGCGGCCGGCGGCCGGCTCGGGAGCGGGGCCGCGGTCGTGGCTGTCGGTCATCTCCATGCTCGACACGTTATGCACGGGGCAACCCGCGTCACATGTGACCGGCCGACACAATCAGGCGGGTGGCGGTGTGATCGCGGCACATGAGCCGCGATCACCGGCGGCCTACCGCGCCGAGGTCAGCACGGCGCGCACGACGTAGCCGGCCGAGTCCACGCCGGACGAGCCGCCCTCGACCAGCGAGGCCACCGCGAACCGGTCGTTGTAGGCGGTCAGCCAGCCGTTGGTGTGGTCGCCCTCCTCGGCCGTGCCGGTCTTGGCGCCGGTGTCGGGCAGGTCGCCGAGCCGGGGCTCGGCGGTGCCGCCGGTGACCACCGCGCGCATCATCTGCCGCAGGTACCCGGTGGTGGTGGCGGAGATCCGCCGGCTCGCGGGCTGCTGGGCGGCGTGCGGCAGGATGACCGGCTGGTGGAACCCCCCGTCGCGGACGGTCGCGGCCAACGAGGCGAGTATCAGCGGGCTCATGGTGACCTGGCCCTGGCCGATGAACTGGGCCGCCTGGTCGCCGCCCTGCGGATCGGCCGGCACGGACGGGTCGGTGGTCTGGACCCCGCCGCCGATCGACCAGCTGCCGAGGCCGAAGACCGAGTACGCCTCGTCGTGCAGCGTCGAGGCGTCCCCGGCGGTCACCAGGTGGTCGAACCCCTCCTTGATGAACGCGGTGTTGCAGGACTCCTGGAACGCCTGCTGGAGGGTGGTGCCGGGGTCGGGCCGCACGTCGGACTCGTTGTGGAAGAGCTCGCTCGCCGCCACCTGCGTGTTCGCGCACGGCGCGGCGCTGTTCGGGGTGAACCCGGCGTGGTCGATGAGCGCCGCCGAGGTGATGATCTTCATGGCGGAGCCGGGCGCCTTGGCCGAGTCGATCGCGTCGTCGTTGGGGCCGTGGTAGGCGATGGCCAGGATGTGCCCGTCGCGCCAGTCCAGCGCGACGACCGAGGTGGGCTTGCCGGAGTCGTGGCCGTCGAGCACCGCGTGCTCCGCGGTCGTCTGCACGGCGGCGTCGATCGTGGTGGTCACGGTGGCCGGCCGCGGCGCGGTGAACACCTTCGCCGCCGCGACCTTCGTCCCGGTGGCGTCCAGCACGGCCACCCCGCTGCCGCTCGTGGCGCCGCCGGACGCCTGCGCGTGCTGGGCGAGGGTGGCGATGACGTCGGCCAGCGAGGGGAAGCGCGCGGCCGTCAGCTCGGTCCTCCCGTCGGAGGCGAGCACCCTGGTGTCGGACGCGGGGGCCGGAATGCTGCCCGCCGCCAGGCTCTGGCCGTCGGCCAGCCCGGGGTAGAGCACCGAGGACGACCAGCGCACCGCCTTCTGCCCGTTGCCGCTCTGCTCCACGTCCAGCGCGCCCGGGTACCTCCAGGTGCCGCCGGCGACGTGCGCGGTGACGGTGAACGTGATCCGCCTGCCCTGCGGGTTCTTCGGGTCGACGCCCCGGGAGGCGACCGAGCCGAACGACACCGAGGTCAGCTTCAGCCCGTCGTCGTAGGACTGCAGCCCGGCCATCGCGGTCTGCTGGGCGTCGGTGTCACTGGCCGCACCGGCATAGTGCGACGGGCCCTCCGCCCAGGTGTCGAGGAAGGCGCGGGCGAACTTCACCGAGTCGGCCCCGCCCGGCGGCGTCTTCGCGACGTCCGCGGAGTCGAAGACCGGCGGTGAGCCCGTCGTGGCGTTCAGGAAGTAGTGCACGCCGAACCCCCCGGCGCCCAGCAGCACCACACACGCGCCTATACAGCCGAATCTCGCGGCCCTGCCCATCGGTTTTCTCCGTCCCCCCGGCGCGGCCGGCGGTCACCGGCCCGGTCGGCCGCATCCTATGTGACGGACCCGGGGAGAAGACGGAGGATTTCCGGGCGAGACGTGACGCCCGTGTCGCGACCGCCGGCGCTGCGCAGCAACGTTTCCGCGGCCCGGCCGTGCGGGATCCGGCCCGGCCTGCGGCGCGTCACCCCGCGGCGAGCAGCCCGCCGATCGCCCGGCCGAAGACCACCCGTCCGGACAACGCGGTCAACCCGTCGCACCACCGGGGGAGTCCGGCCACCCGCAACTCCTCGCGCCAGCGCACCTCGCTGCCGTCCGGCCGCGCGCGCACCTCGATCTCGGCCCAGCCGGTGACCAGCCGGCCGCGCTTCTCGATGCGGCACACCCCCGGCCGGTCGCCGTCCGGCGGCTGCCAGCCCACGATCTCCATCGGATCGTCGAAGCCGGCCCGGCCCACGCCGGTGCGGGCGGTGAACCGGAGGCCGACCGCGGCCGTGCCGGGCGGCCGGTGGGTGACCCGGATCCGGGTGAGCGGCACCCGGTCGGCGTGCCGCTCCCACCGGGTGACCCGGCGCCAGGACTCCTGCGCGGTCAGCCCGGTCCGCCGCTCGATCACGATGAGCGCCATGCGGCGATGGTACGAGGAGCCGGCCCGCGCCGGCCGGCCGGACACCCCGGGCGCGGCGGGCAGGCTGGGAGGGCTCGCCCGCCGCGGGCCGGGTGCCGGGTCAGCAGATGCGCGGCAGCTGCTCGCCGAGCGGCAGGTCGACGACCCGGGTGCCGCCGAGCCCGGTCCTGGCGACCACCATGCCCGGGTGGGCCTCGACGCACTCGCCGATCACCGCGGCCCGCGCGCCGAGCGGGTGGGCCCGCATGGCGGCCAGCACGGCGTCCGCCTCGGCGCGCGGGACGAAGGCGACGAGCTTGCCCTCGTTGGCGACGAACATCGGGTCCAGGCCCAGCACCGCGCAGGCGTTGGCCACCGCGGGCGGCACCGGGACGGCGCTCTCCTGCAGCTCCACGCCGACGCCGGCGGCCGCCGCGATCTCGCCGAGCGCCGCCGCGAGCCCGCCGCGGGTCGGGTCGCGCAGCACGTGCAGATCGGGCGTGACGGCGAGCATCGCCTCGACGAGCCCGCCGAGCGGCGCGCAGTCGCTGGTGACGGTGACGCCGAACTCCAGCCCCTCCCGGACGCTCATGACCGCCACGCCGTGCTCGCCGATCGAGCCGCTGACGATCACCACGTCGCCGGGGGCGGCGCGTTGCGGCCGGATGTCCACGCCGTCCGGGACCAGGCCGATCCCGGCGGTGTTGAGGTAGATGCCGTCGCCGTGCCCGGCCTCGACGACCTTGGTGTCGCCGGTGGCCACCTCCACGCCGGCCGCCCGGGCCGCCGCGCCGAGGTCCCGGGCGATCCGGGCGACGAGCGCGGTCTCCACGCCCTCCTCCAGGATGAAGCCGCAGGACAGGTAGAGCGCGCGGGCGCCGCTCATCGCCAGGTCGTTGACCGTGCCGTTGACCGCCAGGTCACCGATGCTGCCGCCGGGGAAGACCAGCGGGCGCACCACGAAGGAGTCGGTGGAGAACGCCAGCCGCGCCCCGCCGACCGTCACCACGGCGGAGTCGGCCAGCCCGGCCAGCGTCTCGCCGCCGAAGGCCGGGGCGAAGACGTGCTCGCACCAGCTCCGCGGAGAGCACGCCGCCGCCGCCGTGGCCCATGACGATCCTGGGGTGGTCGCGCAGCGGCACCGGGCAGGTCCAGCCGGAGAAGTCCGGCGCGGGCGGTGCCGCCTGGGCCAGGTCGATCGTGTCAGGCAACGGGGCTCGCCTCCAGGGAAGTCGACGCCGGTGCGCCGAGCCGGCGGTAGAGGTAGTACGCGGCGCAGGCGCCCTCGGTGGAGACCATGGTCGCGCCCAGCGGGTTGCGCGGGGTGCATGCGGTGCCGAACGCCTCGCACTCGTGCGGCTTGATCAGCCCCTGCAGCACCTCGCCGCTGCGGCACTCGGCGGGCTCGACGGTGGCGATGTCGCGCACCTCGAAGCGGTACTCGGCGTCGTACTCGCGGTAGCGCGGCGACAGCCGCCAGCCGCTGTCCGGGATCACCCCGATGCCGCGCCAGGGCCGGTCGGTGACCTCGAAGACGTCGGCGAGCATCGCCTTGGCCGCCGGGTTGCCCTCCGGGCGCACCGCGCGGGCGTAGGCGTTGTCCACCAGGTGCTCGCCGCGCTCCAGTTGGCCGACCGCGCGGCGCACGCCCTCCAGGATGTCGAGCGGTTCGAAGCCGGTGACCACGATCGGCACCCCGAACTCCTCGGCCAGCGCCGGGTATTCGCCGACGCCCATCACGCTGCACACGTGGCCCGCGGCGAGGAACGCCTGCACCCGGCAGTCGGGCGAGCGCATGATGGCGTCGATGGCGGGCGGCACGCGCACGTGGGAGACGAGCAGGCTGAAGTTGCGGATGCCGAGCCGCCGGGCCTGATACACCGTCATGGCGTTGGGCGGCGCGGTGGTCTCGAACCCGATGCCGAAGAAGACCACCTGGTGGTCCGGGTTCTCCTGGGCGATCCGCAGGGCGTCCAACGGCGAGTAGACCACCCGCACGTCACCGCCCTCGCCGCGGACCTGGAACAGGTCGCGCCCGCTGCCCGGCACCCGCAGCATGTCGCCGAACGAGCAGAAGATCACGCCGGGCCGCGAGGCGATCTCCAGCGCCTTGTCGATGGTCTCCAGCGGCGTCACGCACACCGGGCAGCCCGGTCCGTGGATCAACTCCACCTGTTCGGGAAGGAGTTGATCGATGCCGTGCCGGATGATGGAGTGCGTCTGGCCGCCGCACACCTCCATCAGCGCCCACGGCCTGGTGACCGTGGCGTGGATGTCGTCCAGCAGCCGCTTGGCCAGCGCGGGATCCTGGAACTCCTCGAGGTACTTCATGACCGCGCCTCCGACGGCTCGTCGGCGGTCCTGACGGCCGCCTGTTCCCAGGGATCGCCGAACTCCTCCTCCAACAGGCCGAGGTTGCCGAAGAGTTCGAGCGTCCGGTGCGCCGACTCCTCGTCGAGCCGCTGCAGGGCGAAGCCCACGTGGACGATCGCGTACTCACCCACCTTCAGATCCGGCAGGTACTCCAGGCACACCTCCTTGACCACGCCGCCGAAGTCGACGGTGGCCATCCGGGTGCCGTCCCGGTCCTCGATCTCCATTACCTTGCCCGGTACCGCCAGGCACATGGGGTCTCCTCACTGTGCGGGTGAATCGGTGAATCACTGGACGGGTGAAGGTCGTTCTGCCGGATCCGGCCGGGCCGGGCCGGCGGCGATGGCCAACTGCCCGAGCGCCAGCCCCCCGTCGCCCGGCGGGACCAGCCGGTGCCGCAGCACCGTGAAGCCGTCCGCCCGCAGCCCCTGGCAACAGGCGGACAGCAGGACGCAGTTGGCGAACACGCCGCCGCTCAGCGCCACGGTCTGCAGGCCGTGCCGCTCGCGGGCCGCGGCGCACAGCCGGCGCACCAGCGCGGTGACGGCCCGGTGGAAGCGCGCCGCGACCACCTCCCGTGCCACCCCGGCCCGCACGTCGGCGACCACCGCCGCGAGCAGCGGCGCCGGGTCCGCGGTCAGCGCGCCGGCCGCGGTGGGACCGCCCACCGCGAAGGCGTAGTCGGGCGGCGGCGGATCGCCGGGGCAGCGCACCGCGGCGGCCTCCAGCTCCAGGGCGGCCTGCGCCTCGTAACCGGCCTCGTGGCACACGCCGGCCAGCGAGGAGACCGCGTCGAAGAGCCGGCCCATGCTGGAGGTCGCCGCGCAGTGCAGCCCGCGTTCCAACTGCCTCGCCAGCACGGTCAGTTCGTCCTTCGGGCAGGCGGCGACGCAGGGCAGGTCGGCGTCCCACGGCAGGCCGGCCGCGTACAGGTGGGCCAGCGCCATCCGGTACGGGCGGCGCACCGCGGCGTCGCCGCCGGGCAGCGGGACGTAGGACAGGTGCGCGAAGCGCTCGAAGCCCGCGTAGTCGGCGATCAGGAACTCGCCGCCCCACACCGCCTGGTCGGTGCCGTAGCCGGTGCCGTCGAAGGCCACCCCGATCACCGGCCGGCTCGCCGTCCAGGCCGCCTTCCGCCATGGCCGAGGCGATGTGCGCGTGGTGGTGCTGCACCCGGCGGACCGGCCGCTGCCCGGCGTGCCGGGCCGCCCAGTGCGCGGAGCGGTACGCCGGATGCGCGTCGGACGCCAGCACGGCCGGCGCGACCCCGGTGATCCGCGCCAACTGCCCCTCGGCGCGGTCGAACGCGGTGCAGGGTCGCCAGGTCGTCCATGTCGCCGATGTGCGCCGACAGCCAGGCGTGCCGCCCCTCGCCCAGGCAGAAGGCGTTCTTCAGGTCGCCGCCGACGGCGAGCGCCGGCCCGACCGGCACCGGGAGCCGCAGCGGGAGCGGCGTGTAACCGCGCGAGCGGCGCAGCGGCAGTTCCTCGCCGTCGCACACCCGCACCACCGAGTCGTCGCAGGGCACGTGGATCGGCCGGTCGTGCGTCAGCCAGGCGTCGGCCAGCCCGGACAGCCGCTCCAGCGCCTGCGCGTCGTCGGTGACGATCGGCTCGCCGCCCAGGTTGCCGCTGGTCATCACCAGCAGCCGCGGTCCGGGCGGGTCGCCGGGCAGCCCGAGCAGCAGGTGGTGCAGCGGGGTGTACGCCAGCATGATCCCCAGGTCGGCGCTGCCGGGCGCCACCGAGGCGGCCACCGCGGGCGCGTCCGGACCGGGGTCGTCCCGGCGGCGCATCAGCACGATGGGACGGCGTGCCCCGGTCAGCAGGGCGCGTTCCACCTCGCCCAGCCTCACCAGCGCCGCCGCGTCCGCCGGGTCGCGGGCCATCAGCGCGAACGGCTTGGCACCGCGCGCCTTGCGCCGCCGCAGCAGCGCCACGCTCGCCTCGTTGCCGGCGTCGCACGCCAGGTGGTAGCCGCCCAGCCCCTTCACCGCGAGGATCGCGCCGTCGGCGAGCAGCCGCCGCGCCTCCTCCAGCGGCTCCGGCCGCGGCTCCACGTGCCGGGCGCCGCCGGCCGGCCCCACCGGGACGAGCAGCCGCAGCCGCGGACCGCAGTCGTGGCAGGAGACCGGCTGGGCGTGGAAGCGCCGGTCGGCCGGGTCGGTGTACTCCCGCTCGCACCGCGCGCACATCGGGAACCGGGCCATCGTGGTGTTGGCCCGGTCGTAGGGCAGTCCGGTGACGATGGTGAAGCGCGGTCCGCAGTGCGTGCAGGTGATGAACGGGTGCCGGTGGCGGCGGTCGCCGGGGTCGCACAGCTCCGCCAGGCAGGCGTCGCACGTCGCGGTGTCCGGCGAGACCAGCGTGCGGCTCGGCCCGCCGCCGCGCGAGGAGACGATGGTGAAGGCGGCGTCCCCCGCCACCGGCACCGCCGCCCAGTCCACCGACTCCACGACCGCGAGCGGCGGCGCGTCGGAGCGCACCCGCGCGCAGAACCGCGCCACCGCTTCCGGATCGCCCTCGACCTCGGCGATCACGCCCTCGCCGGTGTTGGCCACCTGCCCGGTCAGCCGCAGCCGCGAGGCCAGCGCGAAGACGAACGGCCGGAAGCCGACGCCCTGCACGACCCCGCGCACCGTGACGCGCCGCCGCACCCTGGCCGCTTCGGCCGTCCCGGCCGCCGCGATGCCCGGGGCATCCGGGATCTGCGGGATCTGCGGGATCCGCGGAGTCTGCGAGGGGCCCGGGGGAACGGACACCGGCGGCACGCTCACGAAGTCCCTTGGCGCACGGCGTGGTCGAGGTGGACGTGCGGATGGGCGTGCGGGTGCGGGTGCGTTCCGGCGTCGTCGTCGCCGGCCTCGCCCTCGTCGTGGTGGTGATCGTGGCCGTTGACCGCCTGACGGCTCATCACCGGGCGGTGCGGTGCGGCGCCGCCGCGTACCGCCAGCGCGTGTTGCAGCAGCAGGCCGACGCCCTCGCCGCGCCGTGCGGAGGTGAAGACCACCTCGACGCCCGGGTTGACCTGGTGGACCGCCGCGAGGAACGCCTCGGCGTCGAACTCGACCGCCTCGGCGATGTCCTGCTTGGTCACCACCACCAACTGGGCCAGGCCGAAGGCGGTGGGGTACTTCAGCGGCTTGTCCTCGCCCTCGGTCACCGAGGCGAGCACCACCCGCAGCGTCTCGCCCAGGTCGTAGGAGGCCGGGCAGACCAGGTTGCCGACGTTCTCCACGAACAGCAGATCCGTCGGCTCCGGAAGCCAGCCCTCCAGGTGCGACCTGAGCATGGCCGCCTCCAGGTGGCACAACCCGTCGGTCAGCACCTGCTTGACCGGAACGCCCGAACGCGCCAGCCGTCTCGCGTCGTTCTCGGTGGCGAGGTCGGCGGTGAGCGCCGCGACCGGCACGCCGCGCAGCCGGGCGAGCCCCAACTCGGCCTCCAGCAGGGCGGTCTTGCCGCTGCCGGGGCTGGAGAGCAGGTTGACCACCACCGTGCCGCGCGCGGTCAGCTCCGCGCGCAGCGCCTGCGCGCCCTCGTCGTTCCTGGCCAGTGCGGCCTGCTTCAACTCGCCCATTCGGCACATGGGTTCAGTGCTCCTCGTACGCTCGCGCGTGCGCCGGGCCGTCCGCCCACCGCACGCTGACGATCTGCAACTCCCGTCCGGACAGCAGCTCGCAGGAGGCTCCGCCGCACTTCGGGCAGCACAGCCGCGGCGGCATTCCGGTCGGCCACGCGTCGCCGCACGGCACGCAGCGCGCCCGGCCGGGGACGAACTCGGTCTCCAGCCGGGCGCCTTCGAGCGGGGTGTCCGCGCAGGCCAGCGAGAAGCTGAAGTGCAGGGCGTCGGCGACCACTCCGGCCAGCTCGCCCACCCGCAGCCGCACCGTCTCCACCGCGCCGGCACCCGGCGGAGGGGCGGCTTCCGCCACCTGCTCCACCACCTCAAGCGCGATGGACATCTCGTGCATCGGTCTCTCTCCGGCTCGCTGCGCTGGGCGATATGCCGGAAATGGCCCGCCCTGGCGGCCTCATTACAGCCCCGCACGGCACGGCCGGCGGCACGCCACGCCGCCGCCGGCCGGCCGGGTCCGCCGTTCGGGCCTCACATGGAGCGCATCTTCAGGTAGCGCCGGATGTCGGAGAAGGAGATGGCGACGACGGCGCCGACCGCGGCGGCGCCGGCTCCGATGAGGATCCTGGCCATGATGGTTGCCTTTCCTTGACGGGACGTGAGACCGGTCGGCCTCGCGGCAGTGGGATCAAGGGGAGCGGGCGGGTCTCAGGTGGGAACGGCCGGCTGCGCCGCGGCCTCGGCGGCCACCCGCAGCGCCAGCGCGACCGCCTCGTCGAGCGCGGCGGTGACCGGTGCGCTCAGGCCCATCCCCTCCTCGACGCCGTCCGGTTCGCAGCCGACCACGACCACCCGGCGCGGACCGCTGCCCGCCGTGCCGCTGCTCAGCGTGCCGAGCAGCGCCAGCACCGAGTCGGGCGTCATCCGGTGGCCGTCCACCAGCACCTCGCCCGCCGGGAGCCCGGCCGGGTCGCCGGCCTCGATGCGGTAGAGCGTGCCGGGCGCCTCGCCGCGCTGGACGGCGTCCACCAGCACGGCGGTGTCGTAGCCGTCGAGGAGCTGGTAGGCGAGGTGCACGCCGCGCACCCCGGTGTCCACCAGCTCGACGCCGTCCGGCAGTTCGCACCGCGACAGCCGCCGTACGACCTCCACGCCGAAGCCGTCGTCGCCCAGGAAGATGTTGCCGATGCCCGCGACGAGCACCCGGCCGCCGGTCACGACTCCTCCAGCGGTGCGACCTCGTCCGGCTGGAAGTACCAGAACCGGCCCTGCGCCCGGCGGATCTCGGTGCCCGGATCGCCCTCCAGCGTCACCGCGAGGTGCACCCCGCCGTCCACGTCGTGCAGCACGGCCTCCACCCGGGCGGCCCGGCCGTGCATGAACAGGTCCTGCGCGTCGGTGCGCCGCTTGCCGGGCCGCAGCACCACCCGGTCGCCGGCGCCCACCATCGTGCCGTCCACCGGCACCTTGTCCCGCGCCGGATCCACGCTCGCGTCCGCCTCCGGGTCCCACCACGGGGTGCCCGGCCGGTAGCCCGGCACGGCGGTGAAGTCGTCGCCCGGCGCGGCCTGCACGTCCGGTCCGGTCACCTCGCGCAGCGCGCGCACCGCGCCGTGCAGCCGCTCCAGCACCTCCGGCGGCATCGAGTCGGCCAGGTCGATGACGGCGGCCGCCCGCTCGTCGGTGCCGCGCGCCTCGCGCTTCTCCTCGTCGGTGAGGGCCGCGGTGCGCAGGGTGAGGATCTCGTCGATCTCGGTGGAGTCGTACAGCGCGCCCGGGCTCTCCGGCGCGATGTGCGGGTGGTCCTCCAGGATGATCGGCGAGGCGAGCACCACGTCGTCACCGCCGTCCGCGCCGGCCAGCACCGGCCAGACGTGCTCGTTGCGGCACTCGGCGACCGCCGCGCGGGCCCACTCGGGCGGGTCGGTCGGCGAGACGAACGAACCGGCGCTCAGCCCCAGCATCAGGTGCGCCGAGACCAGCGAGCGCGCCAGCGCGGCATCCCGCCCGCCGCCCGCCTCCGCCCAGCCGCCGGTGTTCTCCACCACCGCGGTCAGCCGCAACACCCGGTAGGGGCCGGGCAGTTCGGTGGCGGTCAACCGGACCACGCCGTCCAGCCGCTCGCGTTCGCGGACCAACTGCCCCACCGTGCGGCCTGTTTCGTCCCGCACCGGCTCGGTGTCCCGGCGGGCCGGCCGGGAGAAGGGCAGGACGACCTCCTCCTCCGGCAACTCCTCGGCCGCGGTGCGCAGTTCGATGCGCTCGTCCACGCCCTCGTCCCACGGCACCAGCACCCGGTCCGGCAGCTCCAGCCGCTCGACCGTCTCGAACCCGCCGTCCGCGCACGCCCGTTGCACGGTGCGGCGCTGCGCGTGCAGGAACCGCAGCTCGACGTGGAGCTCTGCCCCGGCCCGCGGTTCCATCAGGCACTCGGTGCGCAGGTGCGCGTGCTCGGCGCTGTCGGCGCCCCACCCGGGCGGCACCAGCACGCCGAACTGCCAGCGCATCCGGTTCTTCGCGGAGGACGCGCGGTACGGGTAGAGCACGTACCCCTCGAAGAGCACGGCGTCCGCCACCTTGCGGGCCGCCTCGAAGCCGGCGTGGCACCCGGCGTCCGGGCCGCGGAAGACCGGTCCGGCCTGTGTCGTGGTCACGGTGCGGTCTCCTCCAAGGTCCTCGGCCGCGCGGAGCCGGCCGCCGCCGCGTCGAGCAGCGCCCGCAGCGTGGCATCCCAGGACGGCAGGGCGCGGTGCGAGCGGTACGCCCGCAGTTCCTCCATGACGGCGCCCGGCAGCCGCAGCCAGCCGCAGCCGGGGAAGTGCTGCTCGATCGCCTCCCGCCAGACCGCGACCGGCATCCGGCAGGACGCCTCCTTGTCCCACGGCACCGGCCGCACGCTGAAACCGCCGGGACCGCAGAACGCGGTGCCGGAGAAGAGCAGCAGCATCGGCACCTCGCCGTCGGCGAGCGCCGCGAAGTACTTGGTGGTGGCGATGTCCATGTCGTAGGTGCACGGCACCGGCAGGTCCACCTCGATCCGCCCGGTGAAGCCCGGCACCACCAGCGACACCTGCGCGAACTGCATCGGGTTCAGGGTGCTCGCCCAGCGGTTCCGCTCGCCGAACAGGTCGCCGAGCCGCTCCGCCTCGCCGTCGCCGTAGCCGCGCAGCGCCGGCTCGACGCGCAACTGGCAGCGCAGCGCGATCGCGTGCACCCGCTCGTCGCCGTCCGACTCGATGCGCAGCCGGAAGACCAGGGTGGGCCCGGCCGCGTACGGATCGCTGCGCACGCCCACGCAGCGGTAGGTCAGCTCGTTCACCCGGTCCCCTCCTCGCGGGGCGCCTCGACGGCCCGCCGCTCCAACTGCTCGAAGAACTCGGCCAGTACGGCCCGCACCTCGGCCCCGCCGTCGAAGCCCTGCCAGTGCAGCCGCAGCCGGCCCACCAACTCGTAGGCGGTGTCGATCGGCACCAGATGGCAGGCGTGCCGCCCGTCGGCCCGGCGCACCAGCAGCGCCTCGACGTCCGGCCGCAGCAGCGCGGCGAGCGGCGAGCCGCCGAACGCCGCGCGCCAGCGGGCCGGATCCACCTCGCTCTCGGTGGCGCCCGCCGGGCTCGGGTACTGCACCACGAGCCGGTCCAGATCGGAGTTGTGGAAGAAGAACGCCATCCCCACCGGGATGCCCAGGCTCTCCCACAACCCGGGCGACAGCTCCAGCCGCGAGTCGGTCAGGAAGCGGTCCGGCACCGAGCGGTAGCGGCCGCCGGCCGCCGCGCCCGGCGAGAAGAGCATCGCGCACCCGGTGCACGCGCAGGCCAGCGCGCGGCGCCTGGTGTCCACCAGGTGCCGGTGCCCCGGCGGCAGGGCCACGTCGCACAACTCGCACCGCTCGGGGCGCGGCGGCGCCGGGGCGCGGAAGCGGCGAAGCCCCGCCGCGCCGCGCTCCGGCGCCGTGGTAGCCGGGTTCACGGCGCCCCCACCGGCCGGGCGCCGATCTGCAGCAGCACCGGTTCGCCCCGTCCGCCGTCCGGTTCCTCGAAGACCACCGAGGCCAACTCCGGCGCGAAGCACGCCAGCGCCGCCTCCACCCGGCCGCGGGTGGCCGCCGTGGTGCTCGGGCAGCCGCAGCCGTCACCGCCGGGCAGCGCGATACGCACCGACCCGGCCGGCTCGTCGAGGCCGGTGACCCGCGCGCCGGACGCGCCCGCGCCGCGCAGGCCGCGTTCCACCCGGGCCATGGTGTCCTCCGGGTGCAGGTCGTGCAGGACCAGGAGACCGGTCAGCACCTCGTCGTCCAGCAGCGGGTCGAGCACCGCCGGGCCGCCCCGCGCCGACAGCAGCGCGACGATCCGGGACAGGCCCTCGCCGTAGAAGTCCATCAGGACGCGGACCAGTTCCTCGGCGGCCGAGGTGGTCGCCGGATCGCCGGCCGCCGTGAGGCGGTCCAGGACCTCCTCGACCCGGCGGCCGGTCTCCTCCACGGTCATCCGGCCATCCCGCTCAGCCCGGTGGGCACGTGCAGCTTCTCCACCGTCTTCCCGCCGCCGACGTACATGTGCACGCCGCACGGCAGGCAGGGGTCGAAGCTGCGCACCGCGCGCATGATGTCGATGCCCTTGAAGTTCTCCGGGGAGTTCTCCTCGAAGATCGGCGTGTTCTGCACGGCGTCCTCGTACGGGCCGGGCGTGCCGTAGGTGTCGCGCACGCTGGCGTTCCACGGGGTGGGCGGGTAGGGGTGGTAGTTGGCGATCTTGCCGTCCCGGATGACCATGTGGTGGGACAGCACGCCGCGCACCGCCTCGGTGAAGCCGCAGCCGATCGACTCGTCCGGCACCTCGAACTTCTCCCAGGTCTGGGTCCGTCCGGCGCGGACCTCCTCCAGCGCCTTCTCCGCGAAGTGCAGCGCGACGGCGGCGGAGTACGCCTGGAAGTAGGTGCGGGCCCGGTTGCGCTCCAGGGCGTTGGACCACTTCGGGATCTTCCACTCGAAGGTGGTCTCCGGCTTGGTCAGCGACCGCGGCAGGTTGATCACCACGCTGTGCCCGGTGGCCTTGACGTAGCCGACGTCCACCAGGCCGGACAGCGCGGTGGACCACAGGCGGGCGATCGGGCCGCCGCCGGTGTCCAGCGCGAGGTGGTCCTTGCCGTCGAACCAGCGCGGCGACATCACCCAGCTGTACTTGTCGTCGAAGTTCCGCTTCTGCGGCGCCGGGATGGTGTGCTGGTTCCACGGGTGCCGCGGGTCGACCGGGTTGCCGAGCGGGTCGTGGGTGACGAACGTCCCCTGGCCCTCCCAGTCCTGGTAGTACGAACTGCCCAGCAGGATGCGGATGCCCAGGTTGATCTCGGTGAGGTCGTTGGTGACCAGCTTGCCGTCCACGATGACGCCCGGCGTGACGAACATCCGCCGGCCCCACTCCGTCATGTTGCGGTAGGTGAAGTCGCAGTGGTCCGGGTCGTTGAGCGCGCCCCAGCAGCCGAGCAGCACCCGGCGCCGGCCGACCTCCTCGTAGCCGGGCAGCGCCTCGTAGAAGAAGTCGAACAGGTCGTCGTGGAGCGGCACGACCCGCTTCATGAACTCCACGTAGCGCATCAGCCGGCTCAGGTAGTCGGTGAACAACTGCACCGACGCGACGGTGCCGACGCCGCCGGCGTACAGCGTCGAGGGGTGCACGTGCCGCCCCTCCATCAGGCAGAACATCTCCCGCGTGTACCGGCTGACCTGCAGCGCCTCGCGGTAGAACTCGCCCTCCAGCGGGTTGAGCGAGCGCATGATGTCGGCGATCGTGCGGTAGCCGTGCTCGCCGGCGTGCGGCGCCTCGGTGCGCTCCGCCAGCTCCAGCACGCCCGGGTTGGTCTCCCGGACCATCTTCTCGCAGTAGTCGACCCCGACCAGGTTCTCCTGGAAGATGTTGTGGTCGAACATGTACTCGGCCGACTCGCCGAGGTTGATGATCCACTCGCCCAGGTGCGGCGGCTTGACGCCGTAGGCCATGTTCTGCGCGTACACCGAGCAGGTCGCGTGGTTGTCGCCGCAGATGCCGCAGATGCGGCTGGTGATGAAGTGCGCGTCGCGCGGGTCCTTGCCGCGCATGAAGACGCTGTAGCCGCGGAAGACCGAGGAGGTGCTGTAGCACTCCGCGACCCGCTTCTGCTTGAAGTCGATCTTCGTGTGGATGCCCAGGCTGCCCACGATCCGGGTGATCGGGTCCCAGGACATCTCCATCAGGCCGCTGCCGTCACCGGCTGCCTTCGTCTTCGGTGCCATCGTGTGTGCCATTGCCCTTCGTCGAGCCGGGATCGGTTCAAGCGGCCGGTGGAAACGTGAACGGGGACTGCCGGGGGATCACCAGGGCTTGCGGTAGCCGGTGGTGAGTTCGCGGCCGGTGTGGCGCCACTTGGGCTCCTTGTCGACCGTCCTGGCGGTGATGCCGCGCAGCTTGCGGATCGCCGCGCCGTAGACGCCGCTGGCGGTGCTGGAGACCTTCGCGCCGGGCGGCTCGTCCATGAACGGCATGAACTTGTCCGGGAAGCCCGGCATGGTGCAGGCGATGCAGATGCCGCCGACGTTCGGACAGCCGCCGATCCCGTCCATCCAGCCGCGCTTGGGCACGTTGCACTTCACGACCGGTCCCCAGCAGCCGATCTTCACCAGGCACTTGGGGGAGTCGTAGGTGGTGGCGAACTCGCCCTGCTCGTAGTAGCCGGCCCGGTCGCAGCCCTCGTGCACGGTCGCGCCGAACAGCCAGGTGGGCCGCAACTGGTCGTCGAGCGGGATCATCGGCGCCGAGCCGGCCGCCTGGTAGAGCAGGTACGTCAGCGTCTCGGCGAAGTTGTCCGGCTGGATCGGGCAGCCCGGCACGCACACGATCGGGATGCCGGCCTTGGACTTCCACTCCCAGCCGAGGTAGTCCGGCACGCCCATCGCACCGGTCGGGTTGCCCTCCATCGCGTGGATGCCGCCGTAGGTCGCGCAGGTGCCGATGGCCACCACGGCCAGCGCCTTCGGCGCGAGCCGGTCCAGCCACTCGCTCGTGGTGATCGGCTGCCCGGTCTCCGGGTCGTCGCCGAAGCCGCACCAGTAGCCCTCCGGCTTGATCGACTCGTTGGGGATCGACCCCTCGACGACCAGCACGAACGGCTCCAGCTCGCCGCGGTCCGCCTTGAAGAACCACTCGATGAAGTTGTCGGCGCCCTGGACCGGGCCGCACTCGAAGTCGATCAGCGGCCAGTGCACGGCGATCTTGGGCAGCCCGGGCAGCGCCCGCAGCGCGATCTCCTCGATGCTGGGCTGGGTCGCCGCGGTCAGTGACACGGAGTCACCGTCGCAGCTGAGACCGGCGTTGATCCAGAGGATGTGGATCGGCGCCTCCTCGTCGGGTTCCCCCGCTGCGGAACCCGATGCGGCTCTGGTGCCGGGCACGGTGGAAGTGTTCGCATCCATGGGGAAGGCCTCCTCGGCGAAGGATGGGGACGAACAGCACATAACGACGTCCTTCTCCTTGCTACCGTGCGGCGCGCCGCAGTGCGCCGGTGGGCTGGGCCATCGCGGTGACGGACGTACCGCCGACCGAGGGGTCGGTTACCGTGCGTGACGGAAGCCGCCGCCGTCAGCCGTTCGTGCCGCCGCCACCCGGCCGGCGGCGCAGCCGGTGCGAGGCGGACCGGGCGCCGCGCCGCAGCCGGTGCACCAGGGCGCCGGGCACCGGTTCGTTGGCGTCGAACTGCTCGGCCAGCCAGCGCGAACGGCGTTCCACGTCGAGCTCGTTGAGCAGCCGGTCGATGTTGGCCAGCAGCGCGCCGTGCAACTCCCAGCTCTGCCACTCCCGTTCGGTCTGCGCCCGCAGCAGGGCGGCCAGCCGCTCCCGCTGCCGCCGGCCGTCCCGCAGCGCCAGCGTCAGCTCCTCCTCCGCGCGGTCGGCGCCCTCGGTGACCTGGGCGGTGATCAGCCGGCCGAAGCTGTCCACCGCCTCGCCGATGTCGGCCAGCAGCCGGTCGAGGGTGGTGGCCACCTCGCCCGCGTACAGCGGCTCCTCGTGCCCGGACTCCGGGGCGAGGTCGCGCAGCGAACGGCACACCGCGCGCAGCACCACCGCGCATACCTCCAGCGAGTCCAGCCCGCTGCGCAGCACCAGCCGGGCCATCGCGGCGCCGCGCACCCGCGGGTTGAGCCGGGTGCTCTCCTCCGCCCGGCGCAGCGACTCGTCGAACCGGGCGATCTCGTTGTCCAGCGTGCGCGCCTCGGCGAGCCAGGAGACGGCCTGCTGCGCGGAGGCGCCCCGCGCCAGGTCGCCGCCGATCCGGCGCATCAGCCGGCTCAACGCGTCTGCCAGTTCCTCGACCGCCTGCCCGGCGGTCTGCACGAAGACCGGCGGCGCGAACAGCAGGTTGAGCAGCACGCCCACGATCGCGCCGATCAGCGTCTCCTCCACCCGGTCCCACGCCTGGTAGCCGGAGCTGGAGACGCCCAGGATGAGCATGCCGCTGATCGCCACCTCGGCCACGAACTCGTCCACCCGGATCAGGTGGCCGACCAGCAGCGCGGTCAGGATGATCAGGCCCAGGCTCCACCAGCTCAACCCGATCAGTTCACTGAAGCCGACCGCGATCAGCACGCCGGCCACCACCGCGAGCACCCGGCGCATCCCGGTGGTCAGCGTGGTGTAGAGGGTGACCTGCACGACGAGCAGCGCGGTCAGCGGGGCGGTCAGCGGCCGGGGGTTGGCGACCAGGTGCACCGCGGCCAGGTAGCTGAGCATCGCGGCCACCGTGGAGCGCAGCACCTGCACCGCGGCCGGTTCGTTCCGCTGCTTGATGAGCCCGACCAGGCGGGCGGGGACGGCGCGCATCCTGCACGTATCCCCGGCGATGCGGCGCCGGACACCGCCGGGCCCGGTGAATCACCCGCCCCCGCGCGGCCGGCGTTCGGGCCGTCAACGCCCCGGTTTGCGCAGGAAGGACCGCAGGCGGCGCAGCGGCCAGGTGTTGATGACCTCCTCCGCCTCCAGACCGCCGCGCTGCGCGGTGCCGATCCCGAAGCGGGTGTAGCCCAGGTGCGCGGTGGTGTGCGCGTCGCTGTCGACGGCGAACCGCACCCCGTGGCGCCTGGCGCGGGCGATGTGCTCGTCGCGCAGATCGAGGCGTTCCGGCTGCCCGTTGACCTCCAGCGCGGTGCCGGTGCGGGCGCAGGCGGCGAAGACCGCGTCCAGGTCGGCGTCGATGCCGTCCCGCCTGCCGAGGTAGCGCGCGGTGGGGTGGCCGATGACGTTCACGTGCGGGTTCTCGCACGCCGCGACCAGCCGCCGGGTCTGCGCCTGCCGGCCGAGGTCGAAGTGCGAGTGGATCGAGGCGACGCACAGGTCGAAGCCGTCGAGGAAGTCGGCCGGCCAGTCCACGCCGCCGTCCGGGCCGATGTTCAGCTCGGTGCCGTGCAGCAGCCGCATCCGGCCGTGCCGGCCGTCGAGTTCGCGCACCCGGTCGCGCTGGGCGAGCATCTTCTCGTCGGTCATCCGCTGCATGGCCAGGTCGGGCGCGTGGTCGGTGACCGCGTAGTACGCGTAGCCGCGGCCGGCCGCCGCCGCGACCATCTCCTCCAGCGTGGCGACGCCGTCGGTCAGGTCGGTGTGCGTGTGCAGGTCGCCGCGCAGGTCCGACTCGGCCACCAGGGACGGCAGTCGGCCGTCGGCGGCCGCCGCGACCTCACCGCGGTCCTCGCGCAGCGTCGGCGCGATCCACGGCAGGCCGAGGCGTTCGTAGACCTCCTGCTCGGTGCGCGACGCGATCCGCCGGCCGGTCTCGTTCTCGAACAGCCCGTACTCCGACAGCTTCAGGCCCTGGCGCACCGCGATCTCCCGGATGCGGATGTTGTGCGCCTTGGAACCGGTGAAGTAGATCAGCCCGGCGCCCCACGCCTGCGGCGGCAGCACCCGCAGATCGACCTGCAGTCCCTCCGGCGTGCGGATCGAGGTCTTCTTGGCGCCGTGCGCGATCACCTCGGCGGCGATCGGCAGCCCGGTGAGCGCCGCCATGAACGGCGCCGACTCCTCGGCCGCCACCAGCACGTCCACGTCGCCGATGGTCTCCCGCATCCGGCGCAGCGACCCGGCGTAGACGCAGTCCACGCAGCCGAGGATCCCGGACATCGCCGCGACGACCTCCTCGGCGACCGCGAGCGCCGTGCTGATCAGCACACGGTCGCCGGTGGCCCGCAGCAGGGCGATGCCGCGCAGCAGGTTCTCCTCGGTGCGCGGCCCGAACCCCTTCACGCCGCGCAGCCGTTCGTGGGTGATGGCGTCGGCGAGCTGTTGCACCGAGGAGATGCCGAGGTCCTCGTAGAGCGTCAGCGCCTTCTTCGGGCCGAGCGTGGGGATGGCGACCAGGTCGCGCACGCCGGCCGGGATGCGTTCGCGGGCCTGCTCGACCGAGGGGATACTGCCGGTCGCGAAGTACTCCACGATCTTCTCGGCGATCGACCGGCCCACGCCCGGGATGGCCCGCAGCTCCTTCGCGTCCAGCCGCGAGACGTCCGCGTGGTGGCCGCCGACCGCGCGGGCCGCCTTCTCGTAGGCGCGCGCCTTGAAGGCGTCGCCGCCGGTGATGGCGAGCAGGTCGGCGTACTCCTGGAGCACCGCCGCGACCTTCTCGTTGGACCGGGCCATGCGTCCCATTTTACGGCGTTTCGGGCGGGCCGCAGCGTTGTGCGTACCGCCCTCACCGGCCGGCGCGGTCCAGCGCGGCCAGCACCTCGGCGTCGGACAGCTGCGCGAAGTCGTCGTACCACTGCCCGACCGAGGCGAAGTCCGGCGGGGCGTGCAGGCACACCACCTCGTCCGCCTCGGCGGCCAGCGCCTCGACGGCCTCGACCGAGCCCACCGGCACCGCCAGCACCAGCCGGGCCGGCGCCGCCGCCCGCACCGCGCGCAGCGCGACCCGGGCCGTCGCTCCGGTGGCCAGCCCGTCGTCCACCACGACCACCGAGCGGCCGGCCAGCGCCGGAGCCGGCCGGTCGCGCCGGTAGCGCTCGGTGCGCCGCCGCACCTCGGCCCGCGCCCGGCGCGCCAGGCACTCCAACTCGGCCGGCTCCAGGCCCAGCGCGGCGACGGCCGCCACGTCCCAGTACGGCGGATCGTCCCCCGCGACCGCGCCCATCGCGAACTCCGGCTGCCCCGGCGCCCCGATCTTCCGCGCGACCAGCACGTCCAACGCGGCGTCCAACTCCCGGGCCACCACGGCCGCCACCGGTACCCCGCCGCGCGGCAGCGCCAGCACGGCCCGCGAACCCGGCAGCCCGCCGCCCGCGCGCAGCCGGACCAGCCGGGCCGCGAGCTCCCGTCCGGCGTGCTCCCGGTCGGCGAACCGCATGATCCCGCCCTCCAGACTCCGCGGACATTCCCCGCACATCATCGCCCGCCGGACGGCCCTTCCCCGGTACCGCCGGGCGGACCGGCGCGCCGCTCCGACGGCCGCCGCGGACGGCGCCAACCCGGCGCCCGGCACGCGTCGTTGGCCCGGCGCGCGGGGCGTGGCGAAGCCCACAGCGCGCCGTTCGAGCCGGGAGTGATCACTCGAACGCGTTCCTGACCTGCGGCGGTCCGGGTCAGCCGTAGGGGGTACGGGGTTCGAGCTTCCGGGCCCCGCGCGTCTATGGTGTTGCCCCGGCGGTCCAGCGCGGCCAACAGTTCAAGGAGTGAATGTGCCCCGACAAGCCAGTTCCGTCGGCCCGCAGTTGTCCCCGGGGGCGGTCAACCCGGTGGACGTGCGGCCCGCCAGACGGTCCGGCGCCCATCGGGCACGCCACCGCGCACCACGCCGCAGCCGCGGAAGACTCCGCCTGGTGGTCTTCGCGGCGGTCAGCGTCGGCGTGCTGGGCACCAGCGCGGTCCGCAGCACCCCGGTGTCGTCCGCCACCGCCGCGAAGCCGCACACCCCGCTGCTCGCCGAGCCGTCGCAGCACCGCACGGTGTCGGCCAGGACCGACGACGCCGGCCTCGGACCGGTCTACCCCGGGGTCGGCCCGGCGTTCGGCGCCCGCATCCCGGCCGACGCCAGGCAGGCGCTGGTGGTGGTCGGCGCCGGACCGCACTCCGACCTGTCGGTCGCCACGCTGTGGTCGCGCGCCGCCGACGGCCGCTGGCACCCCGGCACGGCCTGGCCCGCGCACAACGCGCTGCGCGGCTGGATCACCGACCACCACGAGGGCGATCTGCACAGCCCGATGGGGGTGTTCGGCCTCACCGCGGCCGGCGGCCTCGACGCGGACCCCGGCAGCCGGATGCCCTACGACCACTCCACGGCGTTCCGCGCCGGCGGCACCGGCTTCGAGGGCGAGCCGCTGACCGGCGCCTTCGACTACGTGGTCGCCATTGACTACAACCGGATCCCGGGCACCTCGCCGCTCGACCCCCGGGCGCCGCTCGGCCCCGACAAGGGCCAGGGCATCTGGGTGCACGTGGACCACGACGGGCCGACCCACGGCTGCGTCTCGCTCTCCAAGGCCCACATGGTGGACCTGCTCAAGGCGCTGAACCCGGCGGACCACCCGGTGATCGTCATGGGCGACCACGCCGCCCTGTCCTCCTGACCCCGGACCGTCTCCCACGGCGCGTCAGAAGCGACGCCCCACTCCACCCGGACGCCGGCGGCGTCAGCCGCGGCCCGCCCACCCGAGCAACCGGTCCACGTCCCAGGTGGTGATGACCCGCTCGGCCGGGACGCCGCACTGCTGCGCGCGCGAGCAGCCGTACGCCTGCCAGTCGAGCTGCCCGGGGGCGTGCGCGTCGCTGTCGACGGCGAACAGCACGCCGGCGTCCAGGGCCTCGCGCAGCAGCGGCAGCGGCGGGTCGAGCCGGTCGGGGCGGCTGTTGATCTCGACGGCGGTGCCGTAGTGGGCGCAGGCGGCGAAGACCCGGCCGGAGTCGAAGCGCGAGGCCGGCCGGCCGCGACCGCCCACCAGCCGCCCGGTGCAGTGCCCGAGGACGTCGACCAGCGGGTTGGCCACCGCGTACACCAGCCGCGCGGTCATCGTGTCGCGGTCCATCCGCAGCGCCGAGTGCACCGAGGCGACCACCACGTCCAGCCGGTCCAGCAACTCCGGCTCCTGGTCGAGCGAACCGTCCGGCAGGATGTCGCACTCGATCCCGGTCAGCAGCCGGAACGGCGCCAGCCGCTCGTTGACCTCGGCGACCACCGCCAACTGCTCGCGCAGCCGCCACGCCGGCAGGCCGTTCGCGATCGTCAGACCGGGGGAGTGGTCGGTCAGCACCGCCCACTCGTGGCCGATCGCCCGCGCGGTCGAGGCCATCGCCTCGATCGGGCTGCCGCCGTCCGACCAGTTCGAGTGCAGGTGGCAGTCGCCGCGCAGCATCGCCCGCAACCGCTCGCCGCCCGCCGCCAGCGGCGCCGCGGCCTCCTTCTCCAACGCCGCCAGATACCCGGGCGTCTCCCCGGCCAACGCCTCGGCCACCACCCGGGCGGTCTTCGGCCCGATCCCGGTCAGCCGCTCCAGCGTCCGGTGCGCGGCGCGCTCCCGCAGCTCCCGCGGCGGCAGACCGGCCGCCACGTCGGCCGCGGTGCGGAACGCCCGCACCCGGTACGTCGCCGCCTGGGCCCGTTCCAGCAGGAACGCGATCCGCTCCAGCGCCTCCACCGGCTCCACGTCCACCACCTCCCGGGTCCCGGAGCCGCGCGGGGTACGCGCGGTCCCTCCCACGGTGCCGTACCGCGCCGCGGTCCGCCTGGGCGGCGCCGGTCAGCCGCCGGTGATCCGGGCCGCCAGCGCCCGGACGTCCACCGGCCGCGTGGTGTCCACCCGGTGCACGGTCCCCAGGCCCAGCGGCTCGGCGACCCGGCCCCAGAAATCCCACCGCGGGTCGGCCGGGTCGTCGGTGTCGACGTGGATCGGGTGCCGCACGGCGGCGCGGGCGGCCAGCCGGCGGCGGGCCGTCTCCAGCGGCGCCTCGCACCACACCTCGTGCGCCGCGACCACCCCGGCCCGCGCCAGCCCGGCCGCGACCACCGGGCGCAGATGGGCCAGCCACGGGCTCTCCAGCACCGCCTGCCCCCGCGCGTCGCGCAGCAGCGTCCACAGCGTCTCGCCGGCCGCCGCCCCCAGCATCCGGCTCCACTCGCCGGGCGCGGAACCGGCCGGCCCGGCCACGCCCAACGCGTCGGCCAGCGTCTCCTTCACGGCGTCCTTGCTGAACAGCGGCAGTCCCAGCTCCGCCGCCAGCGCCCGGGCCAGCGTCGTCTTGCCGGCCGCCGGCACCCCGTTGACCAGTACCGTCACCATGGCCGCAGCCTAGGGGGACGTCCTGCCGATCATGACGGCTGGCGGCGTCCGGCACGCACCTCCGCGGCCTCGCCGGAACACCCCGGTCGACAAGACGCCTCCCGGGGCAGCGGGCGCCGGCCGTCCGGGCTGCGGGTGCGGCGGCGGCGCGGCACGATGGGAAGGGTGGACCCGCCCGATCCCCGGGGGCGGATCCGTTGCCCCGGCGGAGGAAGGTGTGGATGGGCGCCGCCGAACCACCTCGCAGCTACGGGCGCCAGGGGGCCGCTCACGGCCCGGCGCCGCGCCCGCCCTACCCGGAGCCGGTCGCCGGCGGCCTGCTGGAGGCGCTGGGCGTCGCCGCGGTGGTGCTGGACCACCGGGGACGGGTCGTGCTGTGGAGCCCGCAGGCCGAGGAGCTGTTCGGCTGGAGCGCGCAGGAGGCGCTGGGCCGGGACGCGTCGACCTTCATGGTGGACGAGGAGCTGGCCCCGCTCGCCGTCGGGCTCTTCGACAAGGTGATGCGGGAGACCGGCAGCTGGTCCGGCGTCTTCCCGGTGCGGCACAAGACCGGCGGCACCCGGCTCGTCGAGTTCCGCAACATGCGGCTGCACGACGAGGAGGGCCGCGGCTACGCCCTCGGCCTGGCCGCCGAGGAGGCCACCCTGCGGCAGGCCGAGACCGACGTGGCGCTGTCGGCGCGGCTGATCTCCCAGTCCCCGCTCGGCCTGGCCGTGCTCGACCGCGAACTGCGCTACGTCAGCGTCAACCCGGCCCTGGAACGCCTCGACGGCCTGCCGGAGAGCGAGCACCTGGGCCGTTCGACCGCCGAGGCGCTGCCGGAGCTGGACAACGCCACCCTGCAGTCCGCCGCCCGCGAGGTGCTGGCCAGCGGGAAACCGCTGGTGGACCAGCACGTCCTGGGCCGCACCCCGGCCGACCCGGACAGCGACCGGGCCTGGTCGGTCTCCTTCTACCGGCTGGAGGGTCCCGGCGGCCGGGTGCTGGGCATCGCGCTGTGCGTACTGGACATCACCGAGCGGCTGCGCTCGAACCAGGAGGCCGCCCAGGTCAGGCAGCGTCTCGCCCTGATCGCGGACGCCTCGCAGCGCATCGGCACCACCCTCGACCTGGACAGCACCGCCCACGAGCTGGCCGAGCTGTGCGTGCCCGCGCTCGCCGACGTGGCCGCCGTCGACGTGCTCGACAGCGTGCTCAGCGGCGCCCGCCAGACCGCCGGCGAGGGATCGCGCCGGACCGCCTCCTTCCGGGCCCTCGCGGTGGCCAGTGCCCACCCGACGCTCGCGGTGCGGGCCGCCGACCCGCCCGGCGAGGTCGCCAAGTACGGGCCGGACCGGCTGGTGACCCGGTGCGCCAGGACCGGCAGCGCGGTCATGGTGCCGCTCGTCACCGGCGACGATCTCCGGCGGATCGCCCGGGACAGCGAGGCGGTGGAACTCCTCGCCGAGGCGGGCGTCCACTCCTACCTGGCGGTGCCGCTGATCGCGCGCGGCGAGGTGCTCGGCGCGCTCGACCTCAAACGGGCCCGCAACCCGCTGGCGTTCACCAAGGAGGACCAGCACCTGGCCATGGAGCTGGCGGCGCGGGCGGCGGTCTGCATCGACAACGCCCGCTGGTACCAGAGCCAGCGCTACACCGCTCTCGCCCTGCAGCGCCACCTGCTGCCCCACCAGCCCCCCGAGCGGCCCGGCCTGGAGATCGCCTACCGCTACGAGCCGGCCGAGGGCCCCAGCCAGGTCGGCGGCGACTGGTTCGACGTGATCAGCCTGTCCGGCGACCGCACGGCGCTGGTGGTCGGCGACGTGATGGGCAGCGGGATCAGCGCCGCCGCCACGATGGGCCAGGTGCGCACCGCCACCCGCACCCTGGCCGAACTCGACCTCGACCCGCGCGCGCTCCTCGGCCACCTCGACCACATCACCGGCGGCCTGGAGCGCGGCATCGCCACCTGCGTCTACGCCGTCCACGACCCGCGGACCCTGCGCTGCCGGGTGGCCACCGCCGGACACCTGCCACCGGTGCTGATCCGGCCCGGACTGCCGCCGCGGCTGCTCGACCTGCCCACCGGAGCCCCGCTGGGAGTAGGCGGGGTGGCCTTCGAGGTCACCGAGATCCAACTGGAGCCCGGCGACCAACTCGTCATGTACACCGACGGGTTGGTCGAGGACCGCGGCCGGTCGCTGGACGCCGGGCTGCTGGAGATGCTGCAACTGCTCGACGACCCCTACCGCTCACTGCAGCAGACCTGCGACCTGCTGATCGGCTCGCTGCGCCGGGACGGCGGCGACGGCGACGACGTGGTGCTGCTGGTCGCCCGCGTCGAGTCGCTGACGGTCACGCTCTGACCGCGCCGGACGGCCCGGCCGGTACCACCCCCGCTCCGGCGCCGTAGGACACTGGTGCGCGACCGCCCGTCCACGCCAGCGAGGAGCCACGCGCGTGCACCAGACAGCCGCTGTCCCACCGACCATCCGCCCGGCGGAAGCGGACGACCGCGAGGCGGTGGCCCAGCTGATCGGGGACGCCTTCATGGACGACCCGGTCAGCTGCTGGGTCTTCCCCGACGAGCGGCGCCGCCGCGAGATCCACCCGCCGTTCTTCGCCGTCTTCCTCGACCTGGCGCTGCGCCACGGCTGGGTCGACGTGACCGACGACCACTCGGCGGCGGCGCTGTGGCTGCCGGTGCCCGGCGAGGAGCCGCAGGAGGACGTCGCCGAACGGCTCGCCGAGGTGGCGGGCGACGAACGCGGCGGCATCGTCGGGCAGTTGACGGACGCCGTGCACCCGGCGGAGCCGCACTACTACCTGCCGATCATCGGCGTGCACCCGTCCCGGCAGGGCACCGGGCTCGGCCGCGCGCTGCTCACCCACGTCACCGACCGCTGCGACCGGGAGGGCATGCCCGCCTACCTGGAGGCCAGCAACACCCGCAGCAAGGCGCTCTACGAACGCCTGGGCTTCGTCTTCACCGGCACCACCGTCGACCTGCCCGGCGGCCCCTCGATGTGGCCGATGTGGCGGGAACCGCGAGACTGACTCCACCGTCCCGTCGGCAAGTGAGGCCCGCCGTGCTCGTCGCCCGTTCCATCGCCCTGTTCGTGCTCGCCGCGTTCTTCGAGATCGGCGGCGCGTGGCTGGTCTGGCAGGGGGTGCGCGAGCACCGCGGGGCCGGCTGGATCGGCGCGGGCGTCGTCGCGCTCGGGATCTACGGCTTCATCGCCACCCTGCAGCCCAGCAACGAGTTCGGCCGCATCCTCGCCGCGTACGGCGGGGTGTTCGTGGCCGGCTCACTGGCCTGGGGCGTGGTGGCCGACGGCTACCGCCCCGACCGCTACGACATCGGCGGCGCGTTGATCTGCCTGTTCGGGGTCGCGGTCATCATGTACGCGCCGCGCGGCCGTTGAGCGGACGCGGGGGCCGCCGAGCCGCCGGAAAACGGTCGGCGCCGGCCGAACGAGGTGGGATACGCTCGCCCGATGCCTCGCGCCCTCATCCTCGGCGGCACCGGTCTGATCGGCCGGGCCACCGCCCGCCGCCTGCTCGCCGCCGGGTGGCAGGTGGATCTCACCGGCCGGGATCCCGGCCACTTCCCGGCCGACGTCGCCGCCGCCGGCGGCCGCTTCCTGGCCGTGGACCGCGCCGACCCGGCCCGGCTGAGCGCCGCGCTGGGCTCCGGCGCCGACCTGCTGGTGGACTGCCTGTGCTACACGGCGGCCGACGCCGGAACGCTGCTGCCGCTGCTCGCCGACGTCAGCTGCGGTGTGATGATCTCCGCGCGGGCGGTCTACGTGGACGCCGCCGGCCACCACGTCAACTCACCGGTCCCGCCGCGCTTCGACGGCCCGGTGCGCGAGACGCAGCCCACGATGGCCCCCGGGCACGGCGACCCCGACACCGCCGAGGGCTACGGCTCCCACAAGGTCGCCGCCGAACACGTCCTGCTCGACAGCGCGGCGCCGGTCACCGTGCTGCGGCCGTCCAGGATCCACGGCGTCGGCTCGTCGCGGCCCTACGAGTGGGTCTTCGTCAAGCGGGTGCTCGACCGGCGCCCCGCGGTGTTCCTGGCCCGGCGCGGCGCCGGCGGGGTCCAGACGACGGCCGCCGCCAACATCGCCGCGCTGATCGAGACCGTCGCAGGCGTGCCCGGCCGCCGCGTCCTCAACTGCGTGGACCCGGACGCGCCCAGCGCCCTGGAGATCTCCCGGCTGGTGGCCCGCCGGCTCGGCCACACCTGGCGGGAGGTGCTGCTCGACGAGACCGCCGACCCCGCGCTCGGCCGCACCCCGTGGGACGCGCCGTACCCGTTCGTGCAGGACATGACCGCCGCGGCCGACCTCGGATACCTCCCGGCCGGCGACTACGCGGCCACCGTGGCCGACGAGATCGACTGGCTGGTGGACGCGGCCCGCGGCGGTGCCGGCGCACGCCTGCTGCCGGACGCCGACTCCTGGCACTTCGCCCGCTACCTCGACTACGGGCCCGAGGACCGCTACCTCGCCGACCGTGTCTGACCCCGCCCGCCCCCGCGCGCCGCCGTCATCGCGCCCATGACGGCCGGGCACGCCGCCCAGGTCCTGGCGATCTACCGGTCCGGCATCGACGAGGGCGACGCCACCTTCGAGACCGCGGCGCCCGACTGGCCCGCGTTCGACGCCGGCAAACTGCCCGGGCACCGCTTCGTCGCCCTCGACCCGGGCGACGGGCGGGTGCTCGGCTGGATCGCCGCGAGCGCGGTCTCCACGCGGCCCGCCTACGCGGGCGTCGTCGAGCACTCGGTCTACGTGCACCCGGCGGCCCGCGGCCGCGGCGTGGCCCGCGCGCTGCTCGACGCCTTCGTCGCCTCCACGGAGGCGGCCGGGGTGTGGACCATCCAGTCCGGCGTCTTCCCGGAGAACACCGCGAGCCTCGCCCTGCACCGCGCGGCGGGCTTCCGCGTCGTCGGCACCCGGGAGCGGGTCGGCCGGCACCACGGGCGCTGGCGGGACGTGATCGCGCTGGAGCGGCGCAGCCCGATGGTCGACTGACCGACTGGTGCGGCGGGCCGCTACGAGCCGGCCCGCTCCGACATCGGCTCCTCCACGCCGTCCAGCATCAGACTGCACCGCGGCACCCCGGAACCGAACCGGGGCTGGCGCACGGCGACGCTGAAGGGGTGCGGCGGGTCGTCGGGCAGCTCCGCGTCCATGCGGGTCGTGCCGGCGCTCTGCGGATTGCGATGGACGACTTCCTTGCCGTCCACGAGGAGTTCGACCTCGCGGGCTCTCCCGGAGCGGACGTCCACGGTGATCGAATGACCGCCGTGGTCCGTGTGGAAGTAGTGGTGACGGCTCATGACGTGACCTCCGAGACCGAGCCCAAGGCTCTCACCCCAGTCTAGGCACGCCTGCCGGTTTTCACGGTCTTCGCGGCTTCTCGCCGCTTGTCACCCGATTCCACCGCCGCGTGGGAGTGCCCCGCCTCGTCGCGGAGAGCCCGGTCGGCCGCCGCGGCCTCCTCGTCCTTGCGGTGGGTGTGGCCGGTGTAGAAGACCGTCGCGCCCATCGACGCGGCGAGCCCCAGCCCGACGCCGCAGGACTGCAGGATCGACCAGTTGTTGAGGCTGAGCAGATAGCCCATCGCCAGCCCGAAGACCACGCCGTAGGCGATCGCGACGCTCTCCGGCTGCTTGCCGGCCTGCCAGCGGCCCACCGCGAAGCACAGCAGGCCGAGCACGCCGGCCGACACCAGGGCGATCAGCCAGGTCAGTCCGGTCGACCAGCCGTTGTCCCCGGCGATGAAGGCCGTGTAGAGGCAGTAGACGAACGCGATCGTCGCCGGGATGCCCACCGAGGACAGGCCGCGCGGCGCGGAGAAGCCGAATCCGCGCGATGATGTCGTTCCGGACGCGGCGTGCCGGCCCCTGCGGTGGGGCCGGAGCGCGGTGGCGAGCGTCGGCATGGCGGTACTCCTTCCTGCCTCCCCTTCCACCAGCGCACACCCGTCCCACCGGCCCGGCAAGTCGATCAGCCGGCGCCGGGCGATATTCGGCGGCGGAGAAGGGCGGCGGCATGGATCCGGACCGAGGCGGTGCGGGCGGCGCTGATCCGGAGGACCCGGCGTTCCCGGCCCGCCGGGCCGCGGCTGCGGCGGACACCGGCGCGCTCGACGGGGCCGTCACGCACTGCCGGGCCTGCCCGCGACTGGTGGCCTGGCGGGAGGAGACCGGCCGGATCAGGCGGCGGGCCTTCCGGGACTGGGAGTACTGGTCCCGCCCGGTGCCCGACTTCGGTCCGGCCGACGCGGCGCTCGCCGTCGTCGGCCTCGCCCCGGCCGCGCACGGCGGCAACCGCACCGGCCGGGCGTTCACCGGCGATCCGTCCGGCGACGTGCTGTTCGCGGCGCTGCACGCGGAGGGACTGGCCTCCCAGCCCACGGCGACCGCACGGGACGACGGGCTGCGGCTGCGCGGGGTGCGCATCGCGATGCCGGTGCACTGCGCGCCGCCCGACAACCGGCCCACCCCGGCCGAACGCGACACCTGCCGCCCCTGGCTCACCGCCGAACTACGCCTGCTGCGGCCGACGTTGAAGGTGATCGTGGTGCTCGGAGGCTTCGGCTGGCAGGCGCTCTTCCCGCCGCTCGCCGACGCCGGCTGGCAGGCGCCCCGCCCGCGTCCCGCCTTCGGCCACGCCCGGACCGTCCGACTGACCGACGGACCGGACGAGTTGACGCTGTTCGGCTGCTACCACCCCTCACACCGCAACATCGCCACCGGCCGCCTCACCCCCCGGATGCTGCGCGCGGTACTGCACGACGCGTCGACCGCGGCGGGGCTGTGAGCGCTTAGGCTTCGAGTAGGAACGCCGTCCATTTCCCCCGGAGGCGATCACCGTGAAGGTGGATCTGTCGGATCTCGGTGCGCGGTTCGGGGGGTCGGCGCGGTTGTCGGGTTATCTGGTCCGGCCGAGGGGGACGGGGCCGTGGCCGGGGGTCGTGGTGCTCCACGAGGCGTTCGGCGTGGACGAGGTGATGAGGCGTCAGGTCAATCGGATGGCGGCCGCCGGGTATCTGGCGCTGATGCCGGACCTGTTCAGCGAGGGTGGCCCGAAGCGGTGCCTGATCGCCACGATGCGCACGCTGATGGCCGGTGAGGGCCGGGCGTTCCGCGACATCGACGCGGCCCGCCGGTGGCTGCTGGACCGGGACGACTGCACGGGCGCGGTCGGCGCGATCGGCTTCTGCCTCGGCGGCGGCTTCGCGCTGATGACGGCCGCCCGCGGCTTCGACGCGGTCTCCGCCAACTACGGGATGCTGCCCAGGGACCTGGACGCCGTGCTGGCCGGCGCCTGCCCGGTCGTCGGGAGCTTCGCCGGCCGGGACCGGGTGCTGAAGGACGCGGCGGCCACGCTGGAGGCCGCCCTGGACCGGGCCGGGGTCGCCCACGACGTCAAGGAGTACCCGGACGCCGGCCACGCCTTCCTGGACGACGCCGTACCGGGGCCGCGCAGCATGCGTCCGCTGTTGCGCGTGATGGGCGTGGGACCGCACCCGCAGGCCGCCCAGGACGCGTGGCGCCGGATCGACGCGTTCTTCGCCGAACACCTGGGCGGCCCGGTGCCCAGCGGGAACGTGGCAGGTCGGCCGGCCGGCGGCTGAACGCGGCCGGGGCAGCGGCGGCCCGGCGCAGCGCACGCCGTTCAGCCGGCCGTCGGCCGGCCATCTCCCCACGGCCACCGGTCGCGCCCATACTGCATGGCCATGGACTGCTGCCCCCCATCCCGCCGCCAGGCCCTGATCTGGACCGGCCTGGCCGCCGCTCCACTGGCCGCCGCCGGCGCCCTCACCGATCCCGGCACCGCGTCCGCCGCCGTGCCCTCCGACGCGCTGCTCGTCACCGACCTCGACGTGGTCACCGTCACCGACACCAGCGCGGTCGTCACCTGGTTCACCGGCTCGAAGGCCACCACCGACCGCTACGGCGCGCCGACCCCGGTGCCCTGCGACACCGAACTGCTGCTGGGCGATCCGACCAGCCCCGGCTCGCTCAGGACGGTGCTGCACGACACCACGCCCACCGCCTACCACTACGCCGAGGTCACCGGGCTCGAACCCGGTCGCACCTACGCGTTCGCCGCCCGCTCCCAGGGGCAGGACGCCCAGCAGAGCACCCTGCAGTTCCCCGGGACGGGCGGCTCCGCGGACGCCCCCGGGGTGTTCACCACGCTCACCCCGCCGCCCGGCCGCTACCTGTTCACCCTCGCGCTCTGCAACGACCTGCACATGGGCGAGGGCACCAGCGGCATCATCGCCGGGAACTGGCCGCCGTCCTTCCAGCAGGACCCGGGCCTGCCGCCCTACGCCGAGGTCATGCTCTCCGCGCTCCTGGCCGACCTGCGCCGACCGGACCGCGGCGCCGACCGGTTGCTGATCGCCGGCGACCTCACCTCCGAGGCCCTGCCGGCCGACGTCGCGCGGGTGCGCCAACTCCTGGACGGCTGGGGGACGTTGAACCGCGACTACTTCGTGGCCCGCGGCAACCACGACCGGCCGCACGTAGGCACGCCCTACGACGGCTGCACTCCGGTGGCCGGCTCCGCGGACCACCACGACTGCTGGGGCGACGTCTTCCCGGTGCCGCGCCAGACCCTCTCGTCGCACGAGGTGGGCGGCCTGCGGATCGTGGGGCTGGACACCACCACGCTCGACGCGGCCGGCGGCACCCTGGACGACGGCCAACTGGCCGATCTGACGCATGAGTTGCGGCGTGACCGGGACCGGCCGACGCTGCTGTTCGGGCACCACCCGGTGACGTTCGAGGCCGCGGTCACCACCGCGGCGGGGCCGGGCTTCGACCTCGACCAGGGCAGGGCCCGCAGCCTGGAGGCGCTCTACCTGCGCACCCCGGGCGTCTTCTTCCACCACTCCGGGCACACCCACCGCAACAAGCGCACCTTCATCGAGGGCGACCGGTCGGTGGAGTTCCTGGAGGTCGCCGCCACCAAGGAGTACCCGGGCGGCTATTCACTGGTCCGGGTCCACAGCGGCGGCTACCAGGTCAACTTCTACAAGACCCGCTCCGACCTGGCCCGGCAGTGGAGCCAGCGCACCCGGGCCGAGTACTTCGGGGTCTGGCCGCACTACGCCCTGGGCACCATCGCCGACCGCAACCACACCGTGGCGCGCGACCTGTCCGGCCTGACCCGGCCGTAGCCGGGGCACCGGGTGCCGTCGGCCGCCGTCCCGCGGCAGGCGGCACCCGGGCGGCGCGGTCAGCGGTTGGCGCCGTTGCCCGACAGCACCGGGATGCCGTCGACCAGGTGCGACAGCGGCGCGTCGCCCTTGACCTGGCTGGAGCCCTCGGTGCACTGCTGGACCTGCGGCTGGGTCAGGACGTCCTGCGCGGTGACCGGGACGAAGCCGATCAGCGAGCCGACGTCCGCCTTGACCGGAAGGCCGACGCAGGGCTTGTTCGCGCTGCCCTGGACCAGGCCGACCTGCGGGCTCAGGGTGCCGCCGGTCGTGGTGTTGCCGTACGCCTGACGGGAGCCGGTGCCGTTGGAGGAGCTCGGGCCGTGGTTGTCGCCGATCGCCATGGCGGGGGCGGCGCTGACGCCGACCGCGGAGGCGACGACGGCGGCGGTGGCGAGGATCTTCTTGATCACGCGGATGTCCTTCATCTTCCGAACCTGGACGCTCTCTTGCCGGAGCGTCCTGAACAACTGCTGTCGGAAGGGGAGGTTGCTGACGTTCACTCTCCCGGATCATGGCCGGGTCGGAGAATCCGCGGGCCGGGCGGCCGGCGCCACCGTTCGGCACCGCCCGCGCCGGAATCCGTCCGACGCCGTCACCCGACTCGCCGTGCCACGGGCCCGGGTGCGGCGCGGTCCACCGCCACCGGTGTGGCCGCCACCGTCACGAACCCTTCGGCGAGCCGGGTTACGGCTCCTTCGAGACCGGGTGACCCCGGCCTCCCTGATACCCCGTCGCCCATTCTCGGCCGCCGGAGTTGACCGCCGGTCGAGAACGGGTAGATGCCGACGGGCCGCCCGCCACGGCCGGTCCGTCCGCCTCCGGAGGTGTCATGAACGCTGCGAACAGACCCTTACGACGCCGGGCGAGACGGTTCGCCCTGGCGGTCACCACGCTCGCCGTGCTGGCGGCCGGCGGCGCGACGGGCCTTCCCGCGGCGGCCGCGGCCCGGCGGCCCGGGGGACGGGCGGCCCAGACGTCCTGGTTGCCCGCCACGCCTCCCGACTGGCCGCAGGTGGTGGACTTCAGCCGCACCCCGAGCGACACCGTGACGCGCGGGGTCACCCACTACTCCGAGACCTACGACACCGTCGGCGGCCGGCAGCACACCCAGGTGCTGAACGTGAACCTGGCCGACCGCAACGTCCGCCTCGGCGTCGTCCAGGCCGGTGACACCATCACCGACCCCGCCGACGAGACGGTCTCCTCGATGGCCGACCGCACCCACGCGGTCGCCGGCGTCAACGGCGACTACTTCGAGATCCACGGCACCGGCCGCCCGATCGGCGGCGTCATCAGCGACGGCGTCCTGATGAAGACCCCCAAGCCCGGCTTCGCCTCGCAACTGGGCGTACGGCCGGACGGATCGCTCGTGATGGGCCCGGAGACGTTCAGCGGCACCATCACCGACGGCGCCGCGACCCACGCCCTGACCTCGGTCAACACCGTCAACGACCTGGCCGCCGGCGGCATCACCGAGGTGACCCCCTACCTCGGCGACTCCACCGGCCTGACCTCCGGCACCCTGGTGCTCGGCCACCGCAGCGCGGCCGGCGTGTTCACCGTGGACAGCGTCACCGGCTCGACCACCTCGGTCGGCCGGCTCGCCAAGGACCAACTCGGCCTGCTGGGCGCCGGAGCCGGCGGCAGGTGGCTGGCGGCCGACGTGCACCCGGGCGACACCGTGCGGCTGGCCACCGCGCTCTCCCCGGACAACGACCTCACCCAGCTGATCAGCGGCGTGACCACCCTGGTCAAGGACGGGCAGGTCTACCACGACCCCACCGGCACGCCGCCGAGCGGCACCAACCCCGAGACGGCGATCGGCATCAGCGAGAACGGCGAGCACGCCGTCCTGGTCACCCTCGACGGACGGGCCGGCGCCGCCACCGCGTTCGGCGTCACCCCGGACCAGGTGGCCGGCTACCTGGTCGCGCACGGCGCCTACACCGCCGAACTCTTCGACGGCGGCGGCTCCACCGAGATGGTGACCCGGCAGCCCGGCGACACCCGGGTCTCGGTCGCCAACACGCCCTCCGACACCGGCAACGCCGAACGCCCGGTCGGCGACGGGGTGTTCGTCTACACCACCGCGACGCAGGCCGGCCCGCCGGCCCGGGTGGTCGTCAACCACGGCACCGCGGTCACCACCGTGGCCGGCGGCACGGTCCGGTGCCGGTGCCGGTCTACGCCACCGACAGGCTCGGCAACCCGGCCACCGGCACCCCGGCGGTCCGGGTCGAGCCGGCCTCGCTGGCCACCTGGTCGGACGGCCGGCTCACCCCGCACCGTGCCGGCAGCGGCCGGATCATCGCCACCGACGGCCGGGTCGCCACCTCGCAACCCCTGCGCGTGGTGGGCGACCTGGCGCACCTGGCCATCTCGCCGGCCGCGCCGGACGTGGCGGCCGGCGCCACCCAGCAGTTCACCCTCGCCGGCACCACCCGGTCCGGCACGGCGGTCGCCGTCCCGGCCGAGGCCGCCCGGTTCTCGATCGACGACCCCTCGCTGGGCGGCGTGGACGCCCACGGGCTGTTCACCGCCGACGCGCACGACGGCGGCATGGCGAAGGTGACCGCCACCGTCGCCGGCGCCAGTGCGACCGCCGACGTGGCGGTCGGCAACCTGGCCGCGACCATCGACCCGATGAGCGCCACCGGCCAGTGGAGCCTGAGCAACAACACCACCGGGCAGCCCGCGACCCTCGCCGCCGACCCGGGCGTCCTGCCGCCGGGATCCACCGGCACCGGATCGCTGCGCCTGGACTACACCATGCCGGCCGGCAGCGGGGTCAAGCAGCTCGTGCTCTCCTCGCACTCCGCCCTGCGCACCACCACCGACGGCGGCCGGGAACCCGACGGCATCGGCCTGTGGGTCAAGGGCGACGCGGGCGGCCTCGAACTGGCCGAGTCGTACCTCGGGGTGGACGGGGTGCGCACCACCTTGTACCCGACCTATGTCACCTGGCAGGGCTGGCAGTTCGTCGTCGCGCAACTGCCGCCGGGGCCGGCCTTCCCGCTGACCATCAGCTTCGTGGACTTCCTCGCCATCTCGCCGAGCACCACCACGACCGGCTCGCTGGACGTCAGCGGGCTGTCCGCGCTGTACTCACCGCGCCCGCTGCCGGCCCCGCAGTACACCGCCGTGCCGGACAACCCGTCCTGGCTGCGGTACGAGGAGAGCGCCGACGGCTTCGGAGCCGGCGGCACCACGCTGCTGACGGGCGGCGGCGCCGCGCTGTCGGCGGCCGATCCCGGCTCGCCGGGGGCCGCGGTGATGCGGGCGGTCACCGACCGGCTGCCCGCGCTGAGCCCCCGCGCGCGGCCCGCCTCCGCCCAACTGCTCGGCGACATGGCGGCCGACGGCAAGGCAGCCGATCTGCAGGCCGCGCGGTCGGCGGCCGACGCGCTCGGGGTGCCGGCCCGCGACGCGGTGGGCAGCGGTGAGACCACGCGGGGCGCCGACCCGGAGAACGGCGGCTTCGCGCAGGTCTTCGGCGACACGCACTACGCGTACACCGCGGGCCCGGCCCGGGTCATCGTCACCGACAGCTCGCACGGCAGCCTGCAGACCTCCGACCCCTACCAGGACCCGGCCGGATCGCAGTACCCGTGGCTGGTCGAGCAGTTGACCGAGACCACGGCCCGCACGGTGGTCGTGGCGACCTCGCTGCCCGCCTACGATCCGCACGCCGCGGGGACCAGCGAGTTCAGCGACCGGTGGGAGGCGAGGATGTACCTGCGGCTGGTGCAGAAGTACCAGCTCTCGCATCCCGGCCGGCACGTCGTCATGGTCTACGGCGCGGCCCGCGGCTTCGCCGAGCAGATCCTCGACCCGCTCGGCGACGCCGTCACCGCGCGGCAGGGCGGCATCCCGCAGTTCACCTTCGCCGACCTCGGCGCGGTGGCCGACGCCCCCGCCGACCAGGGCGGTTTCGCCGACTTCGGGCTGCTGCACGTCACGCCGCACGGCGGCATCCGGTTCTCCGTCGAACCGGTGCTGTCCGCGATCACGGTGGACGCGCCGCGCGGCACGCTGTCCGCCGGGCAGACCGAACCGCTGACCGCCGCCGGCACCCAGGTCGGCGCGGCCGGGGGAGCGCAGACCGCCGTGCCGATCGCCGACCCCGCCTCGCACGTGTGGTCCTCGACCGACCCCGCGGTGGCCTCCGTCGACCCGGTCACCGGCGTGGTCACCGCGCACCGGGCCGGCACCGCCACGGTGTCGGCCGGCAGCGGCGGCGTCACCGGGAGCGTGACGCTGACCGTGGAGTGACGCGCCGTGCGCCCCGGCCGTGGCAGCCGTCCACGGCCGGGGCGCCGGACACCGCCCCGGCCGGACCGGTCAGCGGCCGCCGGCCGGCAGCACCTGGACCGTGTCGCCGACCGGGCGCTCCCCGGTCGCGTCCGAGGTCCGGTTGACCAGCACGCCGTCCACCGCCATCGCGGTCGAGCCGCCGCCGTCGAGGTTCATGGCCCGCACCGCGCCCAGCGAGCGCATGAACTCGGCCTCCTCCAGCAGCGTGAAGCCCTCGCTGCCGCCCATGTCGCGGCCGTCCACGGTCACCAGCAGCAGCCGGCCCCGCGCGTCGATCCCGGCGATGGTGCGCGGCTGGCGGGTGTCGGCCCAGGCGTATCCGAAGGACAGGTCGGCCGGGTCGACGGTGCCCTCGGTCGCCGCGTCGACGCTGATCCGGCCGTCGCGCACCAGCATCGGCGCCGCCGAGACGATGCTGGTCCCGGCGACCAGCGGCACGCGGTGTCCCGCGGAGTCCCGGACCGCCTCGTCGACCGTCAGCCGCTCGCCGGTCCGGGCGTGCGCGGTCAGCCAGTCCGCGGCCGAGCCGATGCCCTGCAGCACAGAACCGCCGGCCGGCACCCGGCCGCCGCGCGCGCCGACCGAGACCACCCGGCCGTGCGCGTCCAGCACCGCCTGCGTCCCGGAGCCGGTCGGCAGGGCGGCGGCGAACCGCGGCGTGAAGACCACCAGGTCGTCCGTCTCGTGGCAGGTGACGTCCTGCCAGGGCAGCGTGCTCGGGACGGCGCCGGGCCGCCCGCAGTCGCGCACCGTGCCCGGTATCCGGTTGACGCCCTGGACCGGGTAGTGCGATCCGCCGGCCCGCGCGGTCGCGGTGCTGGTCAGGTCGGTGATCCGCACGTGCCGGCCGCCGTCGGCGAGGACCAGCGCCGCCCGCGAGCCGGCCGACATCGACTCCAACCGCCCGTCGTAGACGCCCAGTCCCGACTGGGTGCCCTGCACGCCGTCGGTGTCGGCGGTGACGAAGAAGCCGCCGTTGACCGCCACCAGCGAGCCGAGCTTCGCGGCCACCGAGGAGGTGGTCTCGCGCCGCGCCACGTCGCCGTCGTGGCTGCCCTCGACGGTGCCGGTGAAGACCCGCGGGTCGATCACCGCGACGTGGATGTTCTCCACGTCCGCCGGCTGCTGCGCGTCGTAGCCGGTCCACTCGGCGGCGGCCGCGAAGCCGTCGCCGGCCACCGCGGAGGCGACGGCCTGCGCGGCGGCCTGCGTCGGGTAGGAGCCGATCCGCACCCGGGTGCCCATCGTGCCGTGTGGCGTGTCGGTGTAGTCCGGCCAGGCCACGTCCTCCTCGCGCGGCGCGAAGCCGTCGGCGAGCAGCTTCGCGTCCGTCGCGTCCGCCCAGGAGCGCGGGCCGGCCTCGGCGTCGGCCGCGGCGCCGGACAGCCGGGCGGTGACCGGGTCCTGCACGGTGACCGTCCAGGACGGCGCGGCCCGCGGGTCCACGATGCTCCCGGTGCGCACCTGGACGCCGGGCGCCAGGGTGCGGCTCGTCCAGTGCGCGGTGACCGGCGGCGCGGTGGGCGCCGCCTGCGCCGGGCCGTCGAACGCCAGCGGGGTGAGCGCGCCGAGCACGGGACGGCGGCGGCCAGTGCCCTGGCGCGCTTGATGTTCTCCATGGGACCTCACGGGTGCGACGGGCGTGGCCGCCACAGGCCGCCGGCCTGACCGGGCCACCTTTGCGTCGCCGATCAGAGCGGCTGGACGCGGCATAGTCAATTCCACCGGACGAAGAAGCGCCGAAGTCGTGAAGAACGCACGGGTGTTCCGGACCCCGGATCCGGACCCGCCGACCCGGGACGGGACAATTCGTCGACGCCCGGGGGCGCCGCGCTCCCGCCCCCACGACCACGGAGGCCGACGCCCGATGACCCCGCCAGCGCAGCCCGCCGCGCACCGCCCCCGCCCGCGCGTCGCCGTCTACGGCGCCGGCAGCATCGGCTGCCGGCTCGGCGGCGCCCTCGCCCCGTTCGCCGACGTGACGCTCATCGGCCGCCCGGCCGCGATGGACACCCTGCGCGCCACCGGCCTCACCCTGACCGGCGGCGGCCGTCCGCCGCAGCGCGTCGCCCCGGACGCGCTGCGGATCGCCACCGAGCCGCGGGCGGTCGAGGGCGCCGACTACGTGCTGGTGACCGTCAAGTCGGCGGCCACCGCGCAGGCGGCCCGCGAGATGGCCGCCCACCTGGGGCCGGGCACGGTGGTGGTCAGCTTCCAGAACGGGCTGCGCAATCCGGGCGTGCTCGCCGACGTGCTGCCCGGGCACACCGTGCTGACCGGGATGGTCCCGTACAACGTCGTGCAGACCGGGCCCGGCGTCTTCCACCAGGGTTCGGCAGGCGCGCTGATGGTGGACGACCACGCCGAGGCGGCCGCACTGGCCGAGGTGGCGACCGCGGCGGGACTGCCGGTGCGACGGCGCCGCGACATGCGCGAGGTGCAGTACGCCAAGCTGCTGATGAACCTCAACAACGCCGTCAACGCGCTCTCCGGGCTGCCGCTGCGCGAGGAGTTGGGCCGGCGCGACTACCGCGGCTGCCTCGCGCTGTGCCAGACCGAGGCGCTGGCCGCGTTCCGCGCCGCGGGCATCCGCCCGGCCCGGCTCGGCCCGGTGCCCCCGTCGCTCACCCCGGGCGTGCTGCGGCTGCCCGACGCGCTCTTCCGCCGGCTGGCCGGCGCCGCGCTGCGCATCGACGCCCACGCCCGCTCCTCCACCTGGGAGGACCTGCGCCGCGGCCGGCCCACCGAGATCGACAGCCTGCAGGGCGAGGTGGTGGCGCTGGCCGAGCGGCACGGCGTGCCGGCCCCGGCCAACTCCCGGCTGATCGCGCTGATCCGGCAGGCCGAGGCGGCCGGCCCGGACAACGAGCGCACCTGGAGCGGGCCGGAACTCCTCGCCGAACTGACCGCGCCGCACACCGCGTAGGGCCGGGCCCGTGTTCACCTCCGATCACCGCGAACGGGTCCGCCGCTCGCTGCTGGCGCGCGCCGCGGCCGACCCCCTGATCACCGGGGCGGCGGTCACCGGCTCGCAGGCCGGCGGCACCGCGGACCGCTGGTCGGACATCGACCTGTTCTTCGGCGTGGCCCGGGGACACGCCGTGGGCGAGGCGCTGGAGGAGTGGAGCGCCTTCGCCTACCGGGAGTTGGGCGCGCTGCACCACTTCGACCTGCACAGCGGCCCGGCGCACTACCGGGCCTTCCTCCTCGGCGACCTGCTGGAGATCGACCTGGGGTTCGCCCCGGCCGCCGACTTCGGCCCGGTCGGCGACGGCGGCTTCGAGGTGGTCTTCGGCGACCCGGCCGCGCGGCGCCCGGTGCCCGCCGACCCCGGCCACCTGATCGGACTCGCCTGGCACCACGCCCTGCACGCCCGGGTGGGCATCGAACGCGCCTCCTGGTGGGCGGCGGAGTACTGGATCAGCGCGCTGCGCGACCACACCCTCGCCCTCGCCTGCCTGCGCCTCGGCCTGCCGGCCGGCCACGCCAAGGGCGCCCACCGGCTCCCCGCCGACGTCACCGGGCCGTTGAGCGACGCCCTGGTGCGCGACCTGGACCCGGCCGAACTCACCCGGGCGCTGCGCGCCGCGATCCGCTGCCTGCTGGCCGAGGTGCGGCTGCACGACCCGTCGGCCGCCGAGCGGCTGCGCGCCCCGCTGGCGGAACTGGCGGATCCCGACGGGCCCGACGACCGCTGAGGCCGGGCGCGTTCACCGCCGCGCCGCCGCCGCGCGCGACTCCCGGCGGGCCAGCACCTCGTCGCGGCGCTCCGCCATCTCGCGCAGCGCCCGGCGGCGGTCGCGGTGCGCGAGCCGGTCGAGGTAGAGGCGGCCGAGCAGGTGGTCGGTCTCGTGCTGCAGGCAGCGGGCGAAGTATCCGTGCCCCTCGACGACCAGCGGATCGCCGTGCTGGTCCCGGCCGCGGACGACGGCGTGGTCGGGGCGCGGCACGGTCACGTACGCGCCGGGCACCGACAGGCAGCCCTCCGGCTCCTCGGCCAGCCGGCGCCCGTTCACCGGCAGGTCCTCCAGCACCGGGTTGATCAGGTGGCCGACGTGCCGCTCGCCCCGCTCGTCGGTCATGTCCCAGACGAACAGCCGCAGGTCCACGCCGACCTGGTTGGCGGCGAGTCCGGCGCCCTCGGCGATGTGCAGGGTGCTGAACATGTCGTCGATCAGCCGGGACAGCCGCGGGATCCCGAACTCCGCCACGTCGCGGCACGGCCGGCTCAGGACGTCCTCGCCGACCAGCGTGACGCGGCGCGGGGTGCCGTGGGACGCCTCGGGGGCGGGGGATCGGGTCATGGCGTCAACGCCCTTCCGGATTCGGCCCGGTTCGCGCCGGGCGACGCTTTGCAAAACGCTTTGCAAAGTAGCAGACTCTCCGTCATGGGAACCGACGAGATCCGGACCGACGCCGCCGCGCGTCCGCTGCTGCCCGACCATCCGGTGCGGCTCGCGCTACTCGACCTGCTCGCCGAACTCGGCAGCGTCACCTCGGCCCAGGCCGCCGAACGGCTCGGCCACAGCTCGGGGTTGTGCTCGTTCCACCTGCGTCAGCTCGCCCGGCACGGCCTCATCGAGGAGGCACCGCACGACGGCGGCCGGGCCCGCCCCTGGCGGCTGCGCTGGAACACCCCGCGGCCGGCCGCCGAGCCCGCGACGCCCCCGCGCACGCCGGAGCCGGACGCCCACCCGGCCCGGTCGTTCAGCGAGGTGCTCCGGCTGACGCCCGATGAGACGGCCGAACTCGCCGACGAGATGCGGGAGTTGATCGCCGCCTACCGCGACCGGGGTGGGCGGCGGCGGACCGGGGCGGTGCCGGTCGCCGCCGCGTTCTGGCTGGTCCCGGTGACGAAGCGGTAGGCGTGACCGGCATGGACGCCGACCGCGCCTTCCGGGGCGCCGTACGGCTGGGGGCGGGGGCGGCCCGGGCGGGTCGCCCGCGCCGGGCACCGCGACTGGGGCACGCTGAGGTCGAGCAGCCGACCCCCGGGAGCCCACCATGCCCGACACCTCCCCGCTCGCCGCGATGCCGGAGGACTGGAACCGCGCGCTGGCGATCGTCGCCCACCCCGACGACCTGGAGTACGGCGCGGCGGCCGCGATCGCCGAGTGGACCGCGGCCGGCCGCGACATCCGCTACCTGCTCGTCACCCGGGGCGAGGCAGGCATCGACGGCATCGAACCGGCGGAGTGCGCCCGGATCAGGACCGAGGAGCAGCGGGCGAGCGCGGCGGTGGTGGGCGTGACCAGGGTGGAGTTCCTCGACCACCCGGACGGGACGATCGCCGGCGGCCTGCCGCTGCGCCGCGACCTGGCCACCGCGATCCGCCGCCACCGCCCCGAACTGCTGCTCACCCTCAACCACCACGACACCTGGGGCGGCACCCGGTGGAACACCCCTGACCACCGGGTCGTCGGCCGGGCGGTCCTGGACGCGGCGGGGGACGCCGGAAACCGGTGGATCTTCCCGGATCCGGCCGCCGGATCCGGCCCCGAACCGTGGAGCGGCGTCCGGTGGACCGCGGTCGCCGGATCGCCCTTCCCCACCCACGCGGTCGCGGTGGCCGGCGGCGTCGAGCGGGCCGTCGAATCGCTGACCAAGCACCGCGCCTACATCACCGGCCTCGGCGTGGACAAGGATCCGGACGGCTACGCGCGCGAGTTCGTCACCGGCATGCTCACCGCGGCCGGCGAACGCTTCGGCGGCCGCCCGGCCGTCACCTTCCAGCTCTACCCGCGCTGACCGGACGCCCCGCGCGCCGTCAGCGCAGCCGCGGCGACACCTGGAGGCTGACCCGGGTGCCGGCCGCGACCCGGCTGCCCGGGGCGGGGTGCTGAGAGCAGACCGTGCGCTGCGCGGCCACCGGCGCGCACCCGCCCAGCCGCACCCCGGCCAGCCGCAGATGCTGCGCCAGCACCCGCAGGCGGGCCTGCGCCAGGCTCTGCCCCCGCAGGTCGGGCGCCACGACCGTCGCCTGCGGCGCGGCGCCGCCGTGCGCGCGCCAGGTGTGCAGCCCGGCCAGTGCGGCCAGCACGACCACCGCCGCGGCCGTCACCAGCGCGATCCGCCGGCCGCGCCCGGGACGGCGCCGCCGGCCCGCGGCGGGATCCGGGACGGCCGGACGCCCGGCCCTCGGGGCGACGGGTCCGGCGGCCGGTGCGGCGGCGGCGGTCGCCGGCCGGCCCGCCCGGACCACCGCGGACGGCATCGGGCGCTCGGGCTCGCGCAGCGCGGCGTGGATCGCGGCCCGCATCTCGGCGGCGTCCAGCCAGCGCTCGTCGCGCTCCTTGCGCAGCGCCTTGAGGACCAGCGCGTCGCAGGCCGGCGGCACGCCGGGGGCGTGGGCGGACGGCGGCTCCGGTTCCTCCTCGACGTGCTTCCAGGCCAGGGCGAGCGGCGAGTCGGCGAGGAACGGCGGCCTTCCGGTGAGCAGTTCGTAGAGCATGCAGCCGGTGGAGTACAGGTCGCAGCGGGCGTCCACCGCCTGGCCGCGCGCCTGCTCGGGCGCCAGGTACTCGGCGGTGCCCACCACCATGCTGGTCCCGGTCACCGTCATCCCGCTGACCCCGACCGGGCGGGCGATGCCGAAGTCCATCACCTTGACCCCGTCGCGCTCGGAGAGCATCACGTTGGCCGGCTTGATGTCGCGGTGCACGATGCCGTGCTCGTGGGCGTGCTCCAGGGCGTCCAGCACGTACGCCGTCAGCCGCAGCGCGGTCGGCACGTCGGGCCGCGGCCCGGAGCGCACCAGATCGGAGAAGGTACGGCCCTCCACGTACTCCATGACGATGAACGGCACCTCCCGCCCGTCCGCCGAATCCTCGCCCGCGTCGTAGACCGCCACGATCCGCGGGTGGTTCAGCGAGGCCGCCGACAGGGCCTCGCGGCGGAACCTGGCGCGGAACGCCGCGTCGCCCGCCTGGCCGGACCGCAGCACCTTGACCGCCACGGTCCGCTCCAGCCGCAGGTCTCTCGCCCGGTACACCTCCGCCATGCCGCCCGACCCCAGGAGTCCGGACATCTCGTACCGCCCGGCCAGTACAGGCCCCTGGTCCATCGTCCGTCCCGTCTTTCGAAGTCGTGATCGCGCGCGGGCGACGCTAGAGCCCAATCGTGTGGAAATCCTGTGAGTCCACCGCCCGGCCGACCGGACTCCGCCGGCGGGTGCCAGAGTTGTCTGCCTTGTGGGACATTGTGATCATCCAATCAATGTGTCGCCGCGCCCCCGCACCGCTCGGGGAGGGAGCCCGCCATGGACCCGGTGCCGTCAGGCGGCCGGCGACGACGCCGGCCGTGGATCGTGCGGGTGGTCGTCCGGATCTGGCGGACCGGCCAGGAGATCGAGCTGATGCACCGCGCGCTCGGCTTCTCCGCGCTCGGCCTGGTGACCCTGGTGCCGCTGCTGATCGTGATCGCCGCGGCCTCCGGCGGCGGGCGCGGCTTCGTCGCCTGGATCCGGACCGGGCTGGGGGTCTACGGACGCTCGGCCCGCGCGGTGGACGCGCTCTTCAGCCCGCCCGCCCGGGTGCTCGACACCACGACCGCGCTGAGCCTCGCGGCGCTCGCGGTCTTCGGCGTCAGCTTCGTCGCCTCGATCCAGGTCGGCTACGAACGCGTGTGGCGGCTCGATCCGGCGCCGTGGCACGCCACCTGGCGGCGGGCGATCGCGCTCACCGTGCTGATCGGCTATCTGCTGGGTGCCGCCGACAGCGGCGAACCGCTGGCCGGCTCCCCGCTGGAGCCCGCCTTCCGGGTCATCGTGACCGTGGTGGGCGGCTGGCTGTTCTTCTGGTGGTTCCAGAGCTTCCTGCTGTGCGGCCGGGTGCCGCCCCGCGCGCTGCTGCCCGGCGCGATCTCCACCGTGCTGGGCCTGGTGGGCCTGCGGTTCTTCTCCGCCTGGGTCTTCGTCCCGTGGATCGCCTCCAGCGCGGTCGCCTACGGGCCGATCGGCACGGTGCTGGTGGTGCAGTCCTGGCTGATCGGCATCGGCTTCGTCATCCACGCCGGGGCGCTGTTCGGCTGGTCGCTGGTGGAACGGCACCACCGGCACGCGCCCGATCAGCCCACCGGCACCGGCTGACGGCGGTCGGCGGCCAGCTCCGGCGGCACCGCGACGTCGAACCAGGTGGTCTTGCCGCGCCCGGTCGGCGAGCTGCCCCAGGCGGCGGCCAGCATCTCGACGATCAGCAGGCCGCGCCCCGACTCGGACGCCTGGTTGTCGGCCGCGTCCGCGGTGAGGATCGCGGCCGGCACCGGCGGGTGCGGATCGCTGTCGCGCACGTCGACCCGGACGCGGTCCGCGTACTCGCGCAGCCGCACCTCCACCTCGCTGTGCGCGTGGATCAGCGCGTTGGTGACCACCTCGGTGGCCAGCAGGTCCAGGTCGTCGCGGAGCGGCTGCAGGCTCCACTGGGCCAGCAGGCCGTCCAGGAAGCGGCGCACCCGCGCGACCCCCTGCAGGTCGTGCCGCTGCACCGAGATCGAGCCGACCCGCGGCGGCCCCTCGGCGCGCGGCCCGTCGTAGCGCAGCAGCAGCAACGCCGCGTCGTCGAGCACCCGTTCCGCGCGGCTCTCGCGGACCAGCCGGTCGGCGAGCACCTCCAGGTTGGCGCCGCGGTCGTCGGCCAGCAGCGCGGACAGCCGCCGCACGGCCGCGCCGGTGCCCAGCCCGCGCGAGTCGATCATGCCGTCGGTGAAGAGCGTGACCAGCGATCCGGGGGAGAGCGCGAGGTCGCCGTTGCGGTAGACCGAGTGCGGAGCGACGCCCAGCGGCGGCCCGACCGGCAGGTCCATGCGCAGGATGCGGCCCCGCTCGTCGCTGACCAGCGGGCCGTGGTGGCCCGCGGTGGCCGCGCAGGCGGTGCCGGTCGCCAGGTCGATCCACATGCAGCAGCAGGTCGCGTAGCGGTCGGTGTCCAGGCCGGAGAAGAGCCGGTTGCTGCGCTCCAGCACGCTGGCCGGGTCGTGGCCCTCCGCCGCGTACGCGCGCACCGCGCTCCGCAGCTGGCCCATGATCCCGGCCGCCTCCAGCGCGTGGCCCTCCACGTCGCCGATCACCAGGCCGGCGCCGCCGCCCGGCAGCGGGATGACGTCGTACCAGTCGCCGCCGACCTGGGTCTCCTCGGCGGCCGGCAGGTAGCGCGCGGTCGCGTCGGCCTCGGTCAGGTGCGGCAGGCTGCGCGGCAGCAGGCTGCGCTGCACGGTCCTGGCCATCGCCTGCTCGACCTCGCGGGCCCGGGTGCGTTCCAGCGACGCGCCGATCTCCTCCAGCATCAGCACCACGACCGCGGTCTCCTCGGCGTTCAGCCGCTGCGCGCCGGGCGGGAACTCCATCACGCAGCAGCCCACCGCCCGGCCCCGCGAGATCAGCGGGATGTACGCGCGGGGCCGGAAGTCCGGGTCGGGATCGGCGTCCGGGTACTCGCGGCGCAGCTCGGCCGCGTCGCGGAACCACAGCACCCGCACCTGGGCGACCGACTCGGTCTCCGGGGTCCGGCGCCGCAGCGGTATGCCCTCCACCTTGCCGACCGACTCGCGGGAGAACCCGGCAGCGCCGAGCACGTGCAGCCGCTCGTTCTCCGCCAGGCAGAGCATCAGAGCCCGGCCGCCGAACGGCCGGACCACCTGGCGCTGCGCCACCGCGACGACGTCCGGCACCTGTCCGGTCGCGGTCAGCTCGGCGGCGAGGCGGCGCAGCTGGTAGAGGAAGCTGGTGCGGGTGGTGACGTGGTCGCGGTCGGGCGGTGCCCGCCGCTCGGCGGGTATCGCGTGCCGGTCGTGGCGGCTGCCCGGGCCGGGCCGGTCGGAGCTGTGGTCCGGGTAGCGGTCGACGAACAGCGGCACGACCGGCGCTTGCATCGACTCGCCCTCGTCCGCCAGCGCCTCCAGCTCCGCGCCCAGCGCCCGCCCGGCCTCCGCGAGCCTGGCCAGCCCCTCGGGTCCGGCCGACGCCGTCGGCAGCTCCCAGCGCAGCGTCAGCGCGCCGAGCCGCCGGCGCGGCGTGGAGACCGGCACCGAGGCCACCACCATCGGCACCGGCACGTGCAGCAGCACCTGGGGGCAGCGCCGGATCAGGTCCTGCACGGCCGGCCAGTCGAAGAAGACCGTGTCGTCGCTGAGATAGGCCCGGGAGGTGGTGTTCAGCTCGTCGTCCGCCGACATGCCGGGGTTGATGGTGAAGCTGAGCGGGGTGTCGATCGACATCGCGGGGGACAGCTGCGTCCCGTCCTTGACCAGGTAGGCCGTGCAGGTGCTCGGATCCAGGGTGTGCAGCAGCCGCCGCAGGACCCCGGCGACCACGTGGTCCCGGCGGGTCCTTGGCAGTTTTGTTGTCCCTCGCGCGAATTGTGTGATGAGTTCCACAACCATCTCGCGACCGTGCTGGGGTGATCCCGATTCCATGCCCCGTGTGGCGGGGCGTACGGGCGTTCCCACCGCTGGCGGCGGGTTCGTGTCCCCATTATGGGTGTAAATCCGGCAGACGAGAAACCCCCGGGCGCCGAAGCCGCCGTCCGCCGGATGCCGCCGCCGTCACGCGGCCCGTCCTCCGGGGCGATAAAGTTAGCTTCACCAACCAACGAACTTCCTCGCGGCGGCGTGCCGGACACGGGAAGGGACGGGAATCGCAGAAGTGGCTATAGCCGACACCTCCTCGGGTGGTGCGCCGGGCGCGGCGACCGGCCCCGGGCCGTTCTACAAGTGGATCGCGCTGTCCAACACCACGCTCGGTGTTCTCATGGTGATGATCAACCAGTCGATCGTGCTCATCGCGCTGCCGGACATCTTCCGCGGCATCCACCTCGATCCGCTCGACCCGTCCAACACCAGCTACCTGCTGTGGATGCTGATGGGCTTCATGGTGGTCACCGCGGTGCTGGTGGTCACCTTCGGCAGGCTGGGCGACATGTTCGGCCGGGTGCGCATGTACAACATGGGCTTCGCGGTCTTCACGCTCTGCTCGATCATGCTGTCGCTGAGCTGGATGCACGGGTCGGCCGGAGCGCTGTGGCTGATCGGCTGGCGGGTCGTGCAGGGCATCGGCGGCGCGCTGCTGTTCGCCAACTCCACCGCCATCCTGACCGACGCCTTCCCGGCCAGGCAGCGCGGCACGGCGCTGGGCATCAACTCGATCGCGGCCATCGCCGGCTCGTTCCTCGGGCTGATCCTGGGCGGCGTGCTGGCGCCGGTGAACTGGAAGATGATCTTCCTGGTCTCGGTCCCGTTCGGCGTCTTCGGCACGATCTGGGCCTACCTGAAGCTGCACGACACCGGCGTGCGCCGCAAGGCCCGGATGGACTGGTGGGGCAACGTCACCTTCGCCGTCGGCCTGATCTCGGTGCTGGTCGGGATCACGTACGGCATCCAGCCGTACGGCACCGACACCATGGGCTGGACCAACCCGAAGGTGCTGGCCGCGCTGATCGGCGGCGCGGTGGTGCTGGCGCTCTTCGTGGCCATCGAGCGGCGGGTCGCCGATCCGCTCTTCCGGCTCTCGCTCTTCCGGGTGCGGGCGTTCACGATGGGCAACATCGCGAGCCTGCTGACCGCGCTGGGCCGCGGCGGCCTGCAGTTCATGCTGATCATCTGGCTGCAGGGCATCTGGCTGCCGCTGCACGGCTACAGCTTCGAGCAGACCCCGCTGTGGGCGGGCATCTACATGATCCCGCTGACCGTCGGCTTCCTGCTGTCGGCGCCGCTGTCCGGCTGGCTGTCCGACCGGTTCGGCGCGCGGTCGTTCACGGTGGGCGGCGCGCTGCTGACCGCGTGCAGCTTCCTCGCGCTGATGACGCTGCCGACGGACTTCTCCTACTGGGTCTTCGCGCTGCTCATCGTGGTCAACGGGCTGGGCTCCGGCCTGTTCGCCTCGCCGAACCGCGCGGAGATCATGAACGCGGTGCCCGCCGAGTCCCGCGGCGCCGGCGCGGGCATGACGGCGACGTTCCAGAACTCCTCGATGGTGCTGTCCATCGGCATCTTCTTCAGCCTGATGGTCGCCGGCCTCTCGCACACCCTTCCGCACACCATGCAGACCGGTCTGGTCCAGCACGGCGTCCCGGCGGCCGAGGCGCACCAGGTGGCCGCGCTCCCGCCGATCGCGGTGCTGTTCGCGGCCTTCCTCGGCTACAACCCGTTCAAGCAGCTGCTGGCCGGCCATCTGAACGCGCTGCCGCACCACGGAGCCGCGCTGGTCAGCAAGGAGTTCTTCCCGCACCTGATCTCCGGTCCCTTCCACAAGGGCCTGGTGATCGCGTTCTGGTTCGCCGCCGCGGCGTGCGTCGTCGCCGCGGCCGCCTCGCTGCTCACCGGCCGGCTGGGGCGCACCCGCCCGGTCCCGGCGGCCGAGTCGCTGGGCGGCGAACTGGCGGCGGTCTCCGGCGAGGCGGGCGTCGCGCTCAGCGAACTCGTCATCCCGGACCGTCCGGCCGGCGACGCTCCCGGCGACGACGGCGCGGGACGCACTGCTCGCGACGCGTCCGCGCCGAGCTCGGCATCGTCCACCTGAGGAGACCGGCGGGCACCGGCCGGCCGGGACGTCTCGTTCCGCCCGGCCGGGGACGGACCCGGGTAGGAGGTGGCGTGGGTTCCTCGCGCCGCCCCGGCTCCGCCCCCGGCAGGGGTACGCCTACCCCGTGGGCGTTCCCGGACCCGTTCCGGCGCGCGGATTCTCCTGCCGGCGGGAAGGGGCTCTCGTTCCCTCCGAACATGTGTGGGGCCCAGCCGAATTCGGCTGGGCCCCACACATGTTCGCGCGTAACGGCATCAGATCACCATCGATACCAACGCCCACGGCTGCCGCCCGAATTCGTGGAACGCATCACGAAACCGAGCAGCCAGACGATCAGAACGACAACGGCGACCCACCAAAGGATCTTGAGGGCGAAACCCGCGCCGAACAGGATCAACGCGAGAAGCAGAACGAGTAGCAGGGGACCCATAGTTATCAACCTCCTGACCACCGCTTGCCCCTGCATTGCCGGTTCATGCACCCCGGATTCGGACGGGAGATCCCTATACCCAACGGAGAGATTCCAAACTTCCGCGAAGAAGCGCATCCGTGGTGTTCGTGTCGCTCTCGGGGGTAGGCGGGATTTGTCGAACACCGCAGCACAGCATCGAGGAGAACTCGTGAGCGCCGAAAACAAGGCCGAGAACACTGGCGACAAGCTCAAGGGCAAGGCCAAGGAAGCCGCCGGAAAGACGGTCGGCAACGAGCGCCTTGAGGCCGAGGGCAAAGCCGACCAGGCCAAGGGAGATGTCCGCCAGGCCGGCGAGAAGATCAAGGACGCCGTGAAGGACGTCAGCTCCGACTGACGCGCCCCGGTCCGCTCTTGACGCTTCGGCATCGCCGCGACATCGCAGGATATCCCGCCCGGGTCGGCCGTATCGACGGCAGGCCCGGGCGGCGCCGTCGGACCGGCGATGGAAGCGGTCGTGAAGACCGGGATCAGTGCGGTCGGGAGCCGCGGCGGATGGCGAGGGCGAGGGTGTCGTCGCAGTGCAGGACGACGGTGTGCATGTCGGCGGCTATCGCACCGGGGATTTCGTCGAGAGGGCGGTGCATGTGGCGCCGGGCGCTCCGGACGAGGCGGTTCTCGCCCTCCCGCGAGTCTCGGCGGCTTTCCGTCAGGCCGTCGGTGTAGAGAATCAACAGGTCGCCTTCGCCCAGTCGCGCGTTGAGCACCCGCTCGCTGCCGGGAAGCGGGAAGCCCACGCCCCGGCCGCGGACTTCGAGGTACTGCGAGGTCCCGTCCGCGCGGAGCACCAGAGCGGGTGGGTGGCTGCCGTTCGCCAGACGCAGCAGGCCGGTGGCGGGATCGATCCGGGCGAGGAGCACGGTGGCCATCAGGCTGGGGTCGAGCGGGGCGAGGATCTCGTTGGTGCGTTCCACGATGGACTGCAGGGGGTGGCCTTCGAGTGCCAGGGTGCGCACGGCGTGGGTGACGTTCAGGGCGCTGCGGGTGCTGCCTACGCCGTGGCCGACGGCGTCGACGACGGTGACGTGCACGGTGCCGTCGGGCAGGGTGAACCAGTCGTAGAGGTCGCCGCCCGTGGGGGCGTTCGTGCCGGCGGGCGCGTAGTGGACGCCGAGTTCCAGGTTGTCGACGGTGATCGGTGGCGGGCGCAGCGCGTCCTCGAGTTCGCGGAGCATCTGGCCGTGCGCGGTGCGGAGCTGTTCGTCGCGCTCTTCGAGTTGGACGTAGAGGGCGAGCACGCCGCTGTTGGTCTCGGCGAGTTCGTGTTTCAGGCGGCGGTGCTCCGCGGTGAGGGCGTCCACGCTGGCGAGGGCGGCGCGCAGCTCGTCCTCCAGGTGGTCGACTTCGCCCTCGCACGCCGCGGCGGACACCGCGTCGCCGCCCGTGGCCGGGTCGTCCGGCGGGACGGCGGCGCCGCCCGGGCCCGGGCACGGGGGGAGCGGGATGTGCCAGACCGCGGAGCCGTCGGGTGCGGTCTGTGCGGGCAGCGGCAAGTCGGTCGGCCGCACCGGTCCCAGGGCCTGCGGAGCCGTGAGCTTGACGGTCAGGATCGTGGCGGACGCCTCCGCTCCGGGCTCCCGGGTGCTCTCCAGGGTGGCGGGTCCGCCGGCCTGGAACGCACCGCCGGCCAGCGTGGTCACGGAGAGCACCAGGCGGGACCGCGTCTCGAACGGCAGTCGGTGTGCCGCGGCGAGGCGGCGCACGGCGCGGCGGAGCGCGGGCAGGCTGTCGAAGCGGTGGGGGGTCACGGAAGTCTCTGGTGGGCGGCGGCGGCGAGAACCGTCGAGTCGTCGCGGGTGAGGCGGTGGCCGTGCGCGAGTGCGCCGGCCAGCAGGGGCGGGGGGAGGCGCAGCAGGAAGGGGGAGGGCGCGTGTGCCCATCGGTGGTCGATGCCGTCGGTGTGCAGGACGGCGGTGGAGCCGGGTTCGAGGGGGATGTCGCGGACCTGCGGGGCGGGGATGTTCATGCCCGCGACGCCGGGCTGCCCGGCGAGACGGTGGTGGACGTGGTGCCGGGTGAGGGCCAGGGCGCGGATGTTCCCGATGCCGCAGTACTCGGCCCGACCGGGGTGGAGCCGTAGCAGGCCGACCGCCGCGCCGCGGGTGTGCCGCAGGGCGCGGTGGATGGTGTCGACGATCACGGGGAGCGGCTCGTCCGGCATGCGCCGGAAGGCGCTGAGCGCGCTCTGCGCGGCTTCGGACGCCGGCGCTCCGTGACCGAGGCCGTCGACGACGACGGCGGTGCGGGTGAGGCCGGTGTCGAGGACGGTGACGGCGTCTCCGCTGGCCGCCTCGCCGTCGGCGGGAAGGCAGATCGCTCCGATGTCCCTCTCGTCCGCCGGCCGCGCCGGGCGGCAGGAGCCGGGCGCAGGCGAGCGTGCCGGCGGCCTCGGTGCGGATGGTGAAGTCCGTCGCGATGCGTGTGACGGCTCCGAGGCCCGCGCCGAGGGTGGCGGTCGTGCTGTACCCGTCGGTCAGGCACCGCTGGAGTTCCGGTATGCCGGGCCCGCGGTCGGCCGCGATGATCTCCACGCCGCTGCCGAGCGGCGGCGGCTGGATGAACAGGGCGCCGTTGACGGCGTGCTTGGCGAGGTTGCTGCCGAGTTCGGAGGCGATGACCGCGGCCTGGTCGGGCAGGGCTCCGGGCAGGCACTGCTGCCGGGCCAGCGATCGGGCGGCCTGAGCGGCCAGGTGGACCGCGCTGTAGTGGTCGATGCGGATGTGGGCGGTCGGCGGGGTGAGGGGTTTGGTCAACGGGTCGCCCACCGGGTGGCGATCACGGTCGTGCCCACTCCCACTTCGGTGCGCACCTCGAACTCGTCCATCAGCCGGCGTGCGCCGCCCAGTCCGTGCCCGAGCCCCGCGCCCGTGGTGAAGCCGTCCGTGAACGCGGCCGCGAGGTCGGCGATGCCCGGACCGTCGTCCCGTACCGTCAACCGCAGCCCCACGGCGCCCGGCCGGGTCAGCTGGTCGAGGACGAGGGTCCCGCCACCGCCGTGGATGTAGGCGTTGCGGGCCAGTTCGCTGGCCGCGGTGACGACCCGCGTCTGATCCACGATGCTGAAGCCCGCGCGGAGGGTGGCCGCGCGCACCGCGTGGCGGGCGGTCAGCAGATCCTCTTCGGTGCGCACGGCGTGCACCGAACCCGCGGCCGGGGTCCGGCCACGGTGTCGCCCGGCGCTGCCGGGGGCGGTTTCGGTCTCGACTTCGGCGATGCGTGTCACGCAAGACCCCTCTTGGGAGGCTGTGAGCTCTGGTGCCAGCCCAGTGCCGCCATGCCTTGTTCCGCGTTGAGCGCGGTCTCCACGCCGGCCAGTCGCAGTCCCAGCTCGACGAGGGTGATGGCCACCGGGGGCCGCATGCCCGCCACGACCACCCGGGCTCCCAGCAGCCGGGCCATGGTGGTGAGCTCCATCAGGGCGCGCGCCACGAACGAGTCGATGATCTCCAGGCGCGAGATGTCGATGAGGACGCCGCGGGCGCCGTCGGAGCCGATGCGCGCGGTGAGTTCCTCGGTGAACGCCAGGGCCGACTTGTCGTCGAGTTCGTCGAGCAGCCCGGTGACCAGGACGTCTCCCAGCCGCAGGATCGGCACACCGGTCGAGGCGGCGCCGCTCATCGGCCGGCCGGCGAGTCGGTGCGCGCCGGGGCCGCCTCGATGAGCTTGACGGCGGCCGCCAGGGCGTCGGCGAGGGTGGCCCGGGTGAGGATGCCGGACAGGTCGATGCCGAGCTGCGCGATGGTCTGGGCGATGGCGGGCCGGATGCCGCTGATGACGCAGTCCGCGCCCATCAGCCGGACCGCGTTGACCGTCTGCATCAGATGCTGGGCGACCGCGGTGTCGACCGTGGGCACGCCGGTGATGTCGATGATGGCGACCAGCGCCTCGTGTTCCTGGATGGCCGCCAGCAGGTTCTCCATCACCACCTGGGTGCGGGCGGTGTCCAGGGTGCCGATCAGCGGAACCGCCAGAACCTGGCTCCACAGGCGCACGACGGGCGTGGACAGCTCCAGCAACTGACGGCTCTGCCGCCGGATGATCTCCTCGCGGCCCTCCACGTACGTCTCGAAGGAGAGCGCACCGGCGCTGTCCAGCAACCGGTTGATCAGCAGGGCGGAATCGAAGAGCTCACCGCTGTCCCGGGTCTGCCGCTGCACCGCCTCCAGGAGCGCCTCCTTCAGCGCCAGCACCGCCAGTGAGGTGGCGGTCGGGGTCGCGCCCCCGCGGACCCTGCGCAAGGAGAGGTCCGACACGGCCTGGTTCAGCTCCCGGTGGCTGATCACCACGCGCTCCACCGGCACGCCGCTGTCGAGGCCCAGGGTCAGCGCGTCGATCAGGCGGTCGGCCTCCTCCCGCAGTTCGCTCTCGCTGACCCTGTCTCCCAGCACCGCCTGCGCCGACTGCAGCTGGACCCAGCGGTCCGCGATGCCATCAGCCCCCTCGCGCAGCGTGTTCGCTATGAGATCCCGTGCGCCCGTCTCCGTGGAACCCAACCCGGCAACCCTCTTACTCTCGACAGCCGGGCGCGGTGACGCTCCGGCGTTGCGACCCGTCCGGGGGACGGGGTTGCCGACCCCCGGACGTTTGTCGCCCGACAAACGTTAGCGAGCGCAGTCAACCACGAAAAGCCCGGTTGTGTGCAGGCCGGCGTCGGCCGCGGCCGATCGCGCGACCGGTGGGACCGCCCGCACGGCGGCGAAGGGGCGGCTGAGCGGGGAGTGACGGTCGTCACCGAAAGTCAGTGACGGCGGCCCGGAAACTGGTGAGCCCTTCGGTCAGCGCGGAGCGCGCCGCGGGCGTCATCTTGGCGATGGCCGACACCAGGGCCTCCTCGCGGCGGGCGCGCAGGCTCTGGAGGTACGACATGCCATGACCGGTCAGCCGCAGTTCGAGTTCACGGCCGTTCGCCGCACTGGTGGCCCGGACGATGAAGCCCAGGGCCTGGAGGCGGTCGCACAGCCGGCTCGCCGAGGAAGGCGTCGCGCCGAGGAGGTCGCCGAGGGTGCGCAGACTGCTGCCCTCGGCGCGCTCCAGGGCGTACAGGACACGAAGCTGCGACGCGGACACCGGCGCGGAGGAGGCGGCGTCCCTCCCGCGCTCCCACAGCATCTCCAGCAACTCGATGGCGTCCGACGTCGCCCGGGCGGCCTCGTGAGACTCTTTGTCCGAGGCAGAGGGGTTCACATCCATACAGAGCGACTCCCTCCCGACCTCGTCAAGCCCCACACGTCCGACGTGTGCCTGGCTCCCAACACTGCGGCTCTTCGAGAAAGCGGTCGACCATGGCGGACAGATTCGCGGTAGTGGAACGCGCCCTGAGGGGCGCCGCCCCCCACGAACTCCTCAACGCCGTCCGTACGACACTGACGGAACAGTTCGAGGCGATCACCGTCAACCTGCTCATGGCCGACTACGCCACGACCATACTCCAGCCCGTCGGTGTCCTGCCCTTCACCGGAGAGCCGATCCCCGTCCACGGCAGCGAGCCGGGCAGGGCGTTCCGTGAGCAGGAGCCCTATGTCGCCGCGAGCGGATCCGCGCCCGCGGAGACGGCCTACGTGCCGGTCACCGTGCGCGGCGACCGGCTGGGCGTGCTGTCGGTGACGCTGCCCGGGCGCTGCTCGCCGCAAACCCTGAAACTGCTGGTGGACGTCGCGGAGGTGCTCGGCCACGAGATCGTCGTCGCCGAACGCGACACCGACCTCTACCTGCAGGCCCGGCGCGCGGCCCGTCTCACCCTCGCCGCCGAGATGCAGTGGCAGCTCCTGCCGGGACGGTCCTGCTCCAGACCCGAGTACGAACTGGGCGGGCAACTGGAGCCCGCCTACGCCATCCACGGCGACAACTTCGACTGGTCCGCCGCCGCCGACCACCTCACCCTCACCGTCACCAACGGCATGGGCGAAGGCATCGAGGCGGCCCTGCTCACCCACCTCGCCATCAACGCCCTGCGCAACGCCCGCCGCGCCGGACTGGCGCTGGCGGACCAGGCATGCCTGGCCGACCAGGCGGTCTACGGCCAGTACGGTGGCGCGGCCCATCTGTCCACGCTCCTCCTGCGGTTCCACCTGGCCACCGGGCTGGTGGACATCATCGACGCCGGCTCGCCCAAGATCTGGCGCCTGCGCGACGGCGCCGTGGAGCCGATCGAGCTGGAGGCCCAACTGCCGCTCGGCATGTTCGAGGACACCGTCTACACCGTGCAGCAGTTCGAGATCCAGCCCGGAGACCGCCTGCTGTTCGTCAGCGACGGCGCCTACGACTCCCTGTCGCCCGGCGGTGAACGCTACCGCGAACGATCACTGGCGCGCGTGCTGGAAGGCACCCGGCCCCTGCCGGCCTCCCAGGTCCCGCGTGAGGTACTCGAGGCCCTGGCCGGGCACCGCGGCCAGTCCCTGGCCGAGGACGACGCCATGATCGTCTGCCTGGACTGGCACGGCCGGACGTCCTGACCCCGCGCGGCAACGGCTCTTCCACCGTCCCCACGGCGGTGTTACCGCCGTGTTATGCGCGGGCGGCGAGAGTGGTCCGACCGGAACCGGACCATCGACGGGAGCCCTCTCGTGCCGACGCTCAACGCGTCTCCCGCGCCGGGGTCACGGCGCCACGCGGGGCCTCCCTCCCCGGCGCAGCCCGCTCTGCCCTCCGCGGGTGTGCTGTGGTCCAGGCTGTTGCTGCTGGTGATCTGCGCCGGTGCGGTGGCCGTGCTCGCGATCTGGTGGCAGAGCACGATCGCCGGTTCGCTGCGCGGCGGCGGGGACTACGTGACGGCGGCGGGCCGGGTGGCGGGACTGCTCGCCGCCTACTTCCTGCTGGTCCTCGTGGCGCTCATGGCGCGGGTGCCGTGGCTGGAGAACCGGGTCGGTTCCGACGTCGTGGCGCGCTACCACCGGGCGTTGGGGGAGTACACGGTCGCTCTGGCCGTCTCCCACGCGGTGTTGGTGATCCTCGGCTACGCGTGGCAGTCCGGGACCAGCCCGGTGTCGGAGAGCGTGACCGTGGTGTTCCACTACGCGGACGTGCTGCTGTCCACGGTGGCCCTGGTCCTGCTGGTGCTGGTCGGAGTGGTCTCGGCCCGCGCGGTCCGCCGCAGCATCGCCTACGAGACCTGGTACCACGTCCACCTGTCGGTCTACGTGGCGATCGGGCTGGCCTTCTCGCACGAGTTCGCGGTCGGGGCGGACTTCTCCTCCTCGCCGCGCAACCGCCTGCTGTGGTCGGCGGCGCACATCGTGGTGGCCGCCGCCGTGCTGTTCTTCCGCGTGCTGCTGCCGCTACGCCGTTCGCTGCGGCACCGGCTGCGGGTGACGGCCGTGGTCGAGGAGGGGCCCGGCGTCGTGTCGGTCCACCTCACGGGACGGGACCTCGACCGCCTGGACGCCCGGGCGGGCCAGTTCCTGCGCTGGCGCTTCCTGGCCCGGGGCCACTGGTGGCAGTCCCACCCCTACTCGCTGTCCGCCGCTCCCGGACCCGGCAGCTGGCGTATCACCGTGAAGGACCTCGGCGACTCCAGCGCCTCACTGCGGCGGCTGCGGCCGGGGACCCGGGTGTGGTTCGAGGGCCCGTACGGCGCGTTCACCGCGCGGCGGCGAAACCGGTCCCGGAAGGTGCTGCTCATCGCCGGCGGCGCCGGAATCACCCCGATCCGGGCGCTGTTCGAGACCCTGCCCGGCCGCGGCGCCGACGTCATACTGCTGTACCGCGGCTCCCGGGGCGACGACCTGGTGCTCTACCGTGAACTGGAGCAGATCGCCCACCACCGGGGCTTCGGCCTGTACCCGCTGATCGGACCCCGTGACGGGCCCGGAGGCGACCCCCTGTCCGGCGAACAGGTCCGGCGACTGGTCCCGGACGTCGCCCAACGGGACGTGTACCTGTGCGGTCCGGGCGGCATGACCGAAGCCGCCGACCGCCACCTGCGGCGGGCCGGAGTGCCCCGACACCGTATCCACATCGAGGCATTCGAGTTCTAAGAGGCAACGCCCATGCGCAAGACCCTGTTGGCACTGCTGTCCACGACCGTCGGCATCGCCGCGCTGATCGGGGTGAAGGCGCAGTCCGCGGGCGCTCCCCGGCCCGCCCTGGCCGGCTCGCCGGACACCGGGCAGGGCGCCCCACCCGCAGGCGGAGCCCGCACCCCGGCCGCCTCCGGCGCGGCCGCCGGACGCTACACCGGCCAGGCGGTGACCACCCCCTACGGCACCGTGCAGGTCCGGGCGGTCCTCGACAACGGCAAGCTCACCGACGTCGAGGTGCTTCAGCGCACCTCCGGCGGCCGGAGCACGCAGATCGACTCCTACGCCCTGCCGATCCTGAAGTCCGAGGCCCTGCGGGCGCAGAGCGCGCGGATCGACGTCGTCTCCGGCGCGACGTACACCTCCGACGGCTACGCGCGGTCCCTGCAGGCCGCTCTCGACACGGCCCGGCGGTGACCGCATGCGCAGCGCGGTCGAGCACGTCATGGGCACCGTCTTCTCCCTGGCCGTCCCGGACACCGCCGACGCCGGCTCGTTCCGGGCCGCCGCCGACGAGGCGTTCGCCCGCCTGCGGCACGTCGACGCCGTCTTCTCGCCGTTCCGGCCGGACAGCGCCGTCAGCCTCATCGCCGACGGGTTCCTCGCCCTCGCCGACCTGGACGGCCACCCGCACGGGGGCGAGATCCGCGAGGTGCTCGACCTGTGCGCGCTGCTGAAGCAGTCCAGCGACGGCGCGTTCGACGCCTGGGCGGTCGGCGAGCCACCAGGGTTTGATCCCTGCGGCGCGGTGAAGGGCTGGTCGGCCGAGCGCGTCAGCGCGCTGCTCGACCGGCGCGGATTCCACCGGCACATCGTCAACGCCGGCGGTGACGTCCGGCTGCGCGGCGGCTCGCGGAGCGATCCGTGGCGGGTCGCCGTGGCCGACCCGCACCGGCCGGGTGCCGTGCTGGCCGTCCTGCTCCTGCGCGACGGGGCGGTGGCCACCTCGGGCGTGGCCGAGCGCGGCGCGCACGTCTTCGACCCCGTCTCCGGCCGCCGCGCCGTGGCCTGGGACCAGGTCACCGTCACCGGGCCCGACCTCTCGCTCGCCGACGGCTACGCCACCGCCGCCCTGGCCATGGCGGAAGGGCCGCGCGGCACCGGCGGCACCCGGGACTGGCTCAACCGGCTGGCCGCCGGCGGCTACCAGGCCATGACGGTCGACCCGCGGGGCGGCCTGTGGACCACGGACGGCATGGCGGCGCTCCTGCACGAGCCCGTGGCCACCGCGTACGCCGACCGGAAAGGATGAGGCATGCGCATTCTGGTCGTCGAGGACGAGGAACGCCTGGCCGCACGCATCGCCGAGGGCATGCGGGACCAGGGAATGGCCGTCGACGTCAGCCATGACGGCGACGACGCCCTGTACAAGATCGACGTCAACGGCTCCTACGACGTCCTGGTCCTGGACCGGGACCTGCCCGGGACACACGGCGACGAGGTCTGCCGGCGGCTGGCGGACCGCGAGGGCGCGCCCATGGTCCTGATGCTCACCGCCCTGTCGGGCACGGGAGACCGGGTGGACGGACTGACGCTGGGAGCCGACGACTACCTCGGCAAACCCTTCTCCTTCGCCGAACTGATCCTGCGGGTCAGGGCCCTGGGCCGCCGGGGCCGCGCCCACTGCGCCGTGTTGAACCACGGCGACCTGACCATGGACACCCTGCGACGCACCGTGCACCGCGCGGGACGGCAGATCGCCCTGACCGCCAAGGAGTTCACCGTCCTCCAAGTCCTCCTCGCCGCCGACGGCGCGGTCCTGAGCCATGAACAGCTCCTGGAACGGGCCTGGGACGAGCACACGGATCCCTTCACCAACACCGTCCGCGTCACCGTCAACCGGCTGCGCCGCAAGCTGGGCCGGCCCGACATGGTGGAGACCGTCATCGGCGCCGGCTACCGGATCGCCCCGTGACCCGGCCGGCCCTCCGCACGGTCCGGACCTGGATCCGGCGGCCCTCGCTGACGATCCGCACCCGGCTCACCCTGACCTACGCCGCCTTGTTCACCGTCGGCGGCACGGCCCTCCTGGTCGCCCTCACCACCGCCTTCTACCGTGCGATCTACCGTCCGCTGCCGCCGGACGCCATCCCGGGCCGGCTCGACCCCGACCACGACCACATCATCGGCCTCCGCGACCAGATCCGCGACGCCGCCGTCTCCCACCTGCTGCGCGACTCGCTGATCCTGCTGCTGATCGTGGTCGCCGCCTCCGCGCTGCTGGGCTGGTGGATCGCCGGACGGATGCTCCGGCCGGTGGCCGCCATCACCGCCGCGGCCCGCCGGGCGACCGGCACCACGCTCCACGAACGCCTCAACCTCCCCGGCCCGGCGGACGAACTCAAGGAACTCGGCGACACCTTCGACGAGATGCTGGAACGCCTCGACTCGGCCTTCGCCGCCCAGCGCCGCTTCGTCGCCAACGCCAGCCACGAACTGCGCACCCCGCTCGCGGTGACCAGGACCGCCGTCGAGGTGACCCTCGCCAAACCCGCCCCCACCGACGCCCAGTGGCGTGACATGGCCCAGGACGTCGCCCACTCCACCGACCGGGCGCAGCGGCTCATCGAAGCGCTGCTCGTCCTCGCCCGTTCCGAACAGCGCGTCACCGACGTCGAGGACGACGACCTCGCCGATGTCACCGCCCAGGCGCTGGACCAGATCGCCGCCGGCAGCCGGGTCCGCGGCCTGCGGCTGGAGACCGACCTGGCGTCCGCACCGCTGTGCGGCAACGTCGCGCTGCTCGACATCGCGGTCACCAACCTGCTGGCGAACGCGGTCAAGTACAACCGCGACGCGGGGCTGCTCCGGGTGGCCACCGGCACGGTGCGGGATGCCGGGCGGTGGGCGCAGGTGAGCGTCACCAACGACGGTCCGGTGATCGATCCCGATCGGGTCGACGAGCTCTTCGAGCCCTTCGAGCGTGGCGTGCTCACCCGCCGGGCCGGCGGGAGTTCCGCACCCGGCGGGGTCGGCATGGGGCTGTCCATCGTCCGGGCGGTCGCCCTCGCCCACGGCGGCCACGCCGGCGCCACCGCTCGCGCCGGCGGCGGACTCACCGTCACCATCCGCGTTCCCGCACTCGCGGACGGCACGCCGTCGGGGCCACGCGTCGAACACCCGCCGCGGATCGCGGACCGGGGCGCGGCACGAGACGACCGCGCAGCTCAAGGCGGCGAAAGCCGGCCGGAGAGAATCGGGAGGTGACCCCCGTGAAGCAGACCACCCGTGACTCCCTGCTGCGCCGGGGCTTCGCGCTGGAATACACCACGCTGGCCTGGAACGTCGTCGGCATCGTGGTCCTGGCGGTCGCGGCGATCACCGCCCGATCCGTGGCGCTGGCCGGGTTCGGCCTGGACTCGCTGATCGAGATCGGTGCCTCGACGGTGGTGATCTGGGAACTGTCCGGCACCGGTGAGGTCCGCCGGCGCCGTGCGCTCAAGCTGATCGGTGCCGGATTCGCGGCGCTGGCGGTCTATCTGCTGGCGCAGTCCACCTGGGTGCTGGCGGCCGGCTTCCGGCCGCGTCACTCGCCGCTGGGCATCGGCTGGACCGCGGTCACCGCCGTGGTGATGTTCGCCCTGGCCGCGGGGAAGGCCCGCACCGGCACCGCACTGGACGACCCCGTCCTGAAGACCGAGGGCCGCGTCACGCTGATCGACGGCCTGCTGGCCACCGCGGTGCTGCTCGGCCTGCTCCTCAACGCCGCCTTCGGCTGGTGGTGGGCCGACCCGGCAGCCGGCTACGTGCTGGTCTACTACGCCCTTCGCGAGGTCCGGGAGATCCTCACCGGCGACCACTGAGCGGACGACCGCACCGGAGCGTTCTCGCGACGCACGCGGAGCCCGCGACGGCGACCGCCCCTCGGTGGCGTCACGGTCCCGGCTTCGGGGGCGGTGGGCCTTCTTCCCCGGGGGCGGTGGGGCCTTCTTCCCCGGGGGCGGTCCGGCCGGTCCCTTCGCGGGCGCGGCCGGCCGGGCCTTGTCGTGGGGTGGTCGCGGATCGCTCCGTGCGGCCGGTCCGACGTGCGTCGGCGTGGCGTAGACGGTCTGGGTGGGGGCGGGGGTCGGCCGGGCGGTGCCGGGCCGCGGTGAGCTGCTGGTGACCGCGCGGGGCGTTCCCGGGTTGTCGGAGACCGCGGTCAGGGTGGCGACGGTCGCCGCCGCGGCGGCAGCCGTCGCCACCCCGGCCAGCAGGTAGCGGCGCGAGCGCGGGGCGGGAGCCGGGCGCGGGACGGCCGAGGGCGGATCACCGTGCGCCGACGGCGGAAGGGGCCGGGTCGGGGACGGTTCGCAGGCCGCTTCCGTGCCGCTCGGGCCGGTGGGGGCCGGGGGACGGCTCGTCCGCCACGCGGGGGTGGCCAGCCAGTCGGCGACCTGCTGGGCGCTGGGACGCTCCTCGGGGTCCTTGGCCAGCAGGTGGTGGATGAGGGAGGCCAGGCCCGCCGGCAGGTCGGGGCGGTGCCGGCGGACGTCGTCGGGGGCGGTCTCGACGTGCTGGTACAGCATGGAGGCCGAGCTGTCGGCGTGGAACGGCGGCGATCCGGTGAGGAGTTCGTACAGGACGCAGCCGAGGGCGTACATGTCGGCCGCGGGCCCGGAGGACCGCGCGAGAGCCCGCTCCGGAGCCATGTAGGAGCTGGTGCCGATGATCAGGCCGGTGCTGGTCACGCCGCCGCCCGAGGCATCGTCGACGAACCGCGCTATCCCGAAGTCGCCTATCTTGAGCGTGCCGTCGCGGGTGAGCAGGAGGTTGGCGGGCTTGATGTCGCGGTGCACGATCCCGTGGGCGTGGGCGGCGGCCAGACCCCGGGCCGCCTGGGCGCCCAGATCGGCGACCCACCGCGGATCGGGCCGGCGGAACGCGGCGACCTCGGTGGCCAGGCTGTAGCCGTCGATGAGCTCCATGACGAGGTACAGCCGCTCGTCGACCGTGCCGAGGTCGTACACCGCCACGGTGTTCGGGTGGTTCAACCGCGCGGCGGTCCTGGCCTCGGTGGCGAAGCGGGCCGTCGCCGCCTCGCCACTGTGCCGCACCGGCAGCAGTTTGACCGCGACCGGGCGGGTCAGCAGCTCATCGGACGCCCGCCAGACCTCTCCCATCCCGCCGCGGCCGAGCAGTTCCTCCAACCGGTACCGATCGGCGACCAGCAACGCTCGCACTCCTTCTCGCGACTCCCGCCGCCCGGGCAGCCGTGGACCGTGTCACCCGGCCTCCGGTTCCCGAGCGGCACCGGCGTCACAGCCTACCGACCCGCCAGTACGGTCCCCGGACCGGAACTACCACTCACGGGTCTGGTAGCCGGGCTCGGCGTACTGCTGCCGGCGGCGCACCTGCGCTCCGCCGGCGGAGCCGATCAGGAGCGTGGTGACGACCAGCCCTATCAGGACGTTGAGCACGGTCGTGGCGATCATCTCGGGGCGGGCGCCTATGACGTTCAAGGGGATCACCACGGCGACGACCGTCAGCAGCGACATGATCCAGCCGAAGAACATGGTGCCGCGCGGCGTGGTCAGCAACAGGAAGTGCAGTACCCCCGTCGCGGCGAGCGCCACGACGGCGGCGCCGACCGCGTAACCCGTGGTGTTCGCGTTCCCCCACAGCCCGTCGCCCTCCGGCGCGAAGATCGCCAGGTGCATGAGCCCGCGGGCGATCAGAATGCCGACTTCGGTCACCAGCCCGGCCACCAGAGCCGTCGCGATTCCGGCGGCCCACAGGCGTCCGGCATCGACCCGCGGAACGTCGTGCTCAGGATAGCTGGCTGCCACTGGATCTCCTTGAAATTCGTTCGGTGCCGACTCCTCCTCGGCGGAGGAGGCCATACGCAAGGGAAAGCCCCTTGCCCGGCGTTGACGGGTTCCGAGAACGCCGAAGACCGAGGCCACACCTCGTGCCGGGCGGAGCAGCCGCCACGTTAACGTCGTTATCCGGAGCCGCGGAGTATTCGCTGTGACCGTTTTGGAGAGGTTGCATGCGGGCCGGAGGCGATGTGACGGCCTTTGCCGGTCGAAAACGCGATTCGGGCCGTGGAAAGACCGGATGGGGTTTTGGTGAGGAGTTCGCGGCTCATACGGCGGCGATTTTCGACAGACCCGGTCCGTATGGCGGGCATTGGCCGCGCCGCGGACCTCCCGATCGGCGCGGCGGCGGAGGCACGGGGCGAGGAGCGGCGGCTACGTGTCGTCACCCTGCGGCTGAGTCAGAGCAGTTGGTCCGGGGGGGGTACTGCGACCGCCTCGGGCGGAACCGACCCCGGCCCGCGAGCCGCGCCTCGGCTCACGCCGGTGTTTGCCGAAGCCCTGGGCGGCTATCCGAGTCATTACACACACCGCTCCCGGGAGACATCATGCTCACCGCATTGATCATTGCCGTCGTCATCGCGTGCGTGGGTCTGGCCGTCGCCCTCACGATGCGCGCGCTGAGCCGGCGCCGGCTACGGGACCGTTTCGGCCCCGAGTACCACCGCGTCCTGGCCCACCACGACGGTGACGACACCGCCGCACGCAAGGAACTGTCCGAACGGCTCAGCCGGCACGGCGACCTGACTACGCATCAGCTCGATGAGGAGGAGCGCGAGCGGTACACGGAGCGGTGGACCGCGGCCCAGGAACGCTTCGTGGACGATCCGGCCGGCGCGACCCTCGAAGCCGACCGGCTGCTCGCCGACCTCATGCGTGACCGCGGCTATCCGGCCGACGATCCCGACGAGCGCGTCGACGCCCTCTCGGTGCACCACCCGCGACACGTCCAGCGATACCGCGACTCGCACGCCGTGGCGACCCGCACCGGACAGGACGGGGACACCGGCACGACCGAAGGCCGCTCCGAACAGGCCGTCGACACCGAGGAGTTGCGCACGTCGCTGCTGCACGCCCGAGACGTCTTCGAGGAGTTGCTCGCGGTCCGGCAGCGGGACGACGCCTCCGACGAGGGCGACCGCGACACCGGCGCGGCGAAGCTCCGCGCCATGGCCACGCGCCATCACCGCCACGCCTGACACGGCGCAGCCAGGCCACCGCACGGACGCCAGTCAAGGAGAGAGATGTCGAAGCAGGAGAACCAGTTGCAGACCGAGGAACCGACCGTCGCCGCCCGCGGCACCGACGGCGACGCACGACCCGACGAGGACGGCGACCGCGCCGAGGCCGACACGGCCTCGGCGGAAGACGGCAGCCGCTCCGAAGCGGTTTCGCCGCCCGACCGGAGTTCCACCGACCGGCCCGGCACTTCCGGATCCGCCACGGAATCCGCGACGCCGGTCGAGGACGAGCGGCAGCAGGCCGACCCGGACACGGACCCGGTCGAACAGGATATGACGGTGGGCGCCGAGGCCGGTGACGAGACCGGTGAGGAGACCGCGCGGGCCGGCGAGGACACGGGCGTCGCGGAACCGGCCGACGACGTCCCGGACGACGGCGACAGCGTGCTGGACGTCGAACGCGCCGCGGAGATCAGGCGCAGGGTGCGGGAGGCCACCGGCGCCTTCATCGATCAGCCTCGGCACACGCTGGAGGAGATGGACACCCTGTTCGACGAGGTGAGCACGCTGTTCACCGAGGGCCTCGCCGCGCGTCGAGCCGGGCTGCGCCGGATCCTCGAAGCGGACGACAGCGCCTCCGGCACCGAGGAACTGCGGTTGGCGGTGCGGGAGTACCGGCACCTGGTGGAGGTGCTGATCGAAGCCTGAGGCGGCTCGCGCCGCCGGTGCCCGGCGTTGGGCCCGCCCCGCGCTCAGTGCGGGAACGTGTAACGGAAGACGGTCGTCTCGCGCGGCACGAACCCGGCGCGTTCGTAGAGCCGGTTCGCCGCGGCCCGGGACGGGCGGGAGGTGAGGTCCACCGTGCCGGCGCCGGCCCGCTCGGCCAGCCGCAGTGCCTCCTGGGTGAGCGCGGCGCCCACCCCGTGGCCGCGGGCCCGGTCGTCGACCACCACGTCCTCGATGCGGGCCCGCAGCCCGGACGGCAGCGGGAACATCACCAGCGTCAGGGCGCCCACGATCCGGCCGTCGATCCGGGCGACCAGCACGGTGTTCGCGTCGCAGGCCAGCAGCCGGGCCACCGCCTCGCGGTCCAACGGCGCGGCCGAGCCGGACAGTTGGGGCAGCAGCCCGGCCAGGGCGGTGACCAGTTCGTCGTCCGCCGCGGTGGCGGTCCCGATCTCAGTGCTCATGATCGGGACCCTGATCGGTCACGCCCCGCCGGGCCTCACAGCGCGCGGATGGCGCCGCCGTCGACCGGCACGAGCGAACCGGTCAGGTAGGAGGCGGCCGGGGACAGCACGAACGCGGCCACCCGGCCGAACTCCTCCGGCCGTCCCAGCCGCCGCAGCGGGATGCTCGCGGCGGCCTGCTCGCGGGCCTGCGGGTCGTCGCCGTCCAGTATCGCGGTGCGGGCGGTGAGGATGCGGCCCGGCAGCAGGCTGAGCACCCGGGTGCCCTGCGGGCCGAGTTCGTCGGCGAGGTCCTTCGTCAGCATGGCGAGCCCGGCCCGCAGTCCGTTCGACACCGACAGGCCGGGGATGGGCGTCTTCGCCGAGCCGGACAGCACAAAGGCGAGCGCGCCGCCGTCCTCCCGCCCGTTCGCGGTGTCGAGCAGCGGCGCCAGGTGCCGGGCGATGCGCACCGAGCCGAGGAAGATGCTCTCGAACTCCTGCCGCCACACCACGTCGGCGACGCCGGTCGTGGTGCCCTTCGGCGGCCCGCCCACGCTGATCAGCGCGCCGTCGATCCGCCCGTAGGCGTCCAGCGCGGTGTCGCCGAGCCGCCGCGCGCTCTCCTCGTCGCGGTTGTCCGTCACGACCCCGATCGCGTTGCCGCCGAGCGCCTCCGCGGCCTCGGCGACCTTCTGCGGATCGCGTGACGAGACCACCACCCGGGCGCCCTCCGCGACCAGCGCGGCCGCGCTCGCCCTGCCCAGGCCGGAGGTGCCCCCGGTGACGATGTAGACGCGTCCGGCCAGTCCGAGGTCCATCGATGTCCTCCGTGCGCTGAGACCCAGTTTCGCGGCGACGGCCACGATAACCGGCCGGCGCGGCGCCTGGGGGCGGCCGGACGATCACGGTTCGGCAGGCAGCGGCGCGGGCTCGCCCTCGCCCGGCGGGCGGACCGGCGCCGGGCGGGCGTCGCGGATCCGCAGATATCCGGCGGCCAGCAGCACCACGACGGTGATCGCCACCAGCAGCAACCGGAAGTCCACCACGGCGACCAGCCCGGAGCCCAGCGCGATCGCGGCGGCCTGCGGAGCGGAGACCATCATCCCCAGCGTGGTGTCGACGCGGCCCATCAGCCGTACGGGCGTGGTCCGCAGAACCACCGTCATGATCCCCACGTTGGCCAACGAGATCCCGACCCCGACGGCGGCGGAGCCGGCCAGCACCGCGGGCAGCACGGGCAGCGCCGTCGTCAGGAAGCCCACGCCCATGGCGGCGAGCCCCCACACCACCACCGGGATCTCGCCCAGCCCGCGGATCAGCCGGGCCGCCAGCAACCCCCCGGCCACCGCCCCCGCACCGTCGACCGAACTCAGCACGGCACGGAACTCCGGCGCCCGGTGCAGCCCCTCGCTCACCACCGTGAACATCAGGGGCTGCGAGACGCCGATCGCCACGACCGCCAGCGCGGCCGCGCTCGTCAGCCGGCGGATCAGCGGCTCGCCGACGATGTACCGCACACCTTCGGTCAGTTGGGTCCGCATCGGCTCGCCCGTGGGCTCCGGCGGCGCCTCACGCACCCTCAGCGCCCGCAGGAGCAGCGCCGTGGCCACGAACGTCACCAGGTCGCCGACGACCAGCGGCCGTGCGCCGAAGGCCGCCAGCACCCCGGCGCCGATCAACGGGGTCGCCAGGCGCAGCACTTGCAGCAGCGTCTGCAGCAACCCGTTCGCGTCGCCCAGCAGTTCGGCCGGCACGACGGTCTGCGTCAACGCGGTCAGCGCGCCGCCGCCGACGCCGGACGCGAGACCGTAGCCCACCATGACGACGTAGATGATCCAGACGGTGCCGCGCCCGTGCACCAGCAGCAGCGGCAGGATCCACCCTCCGGTCGCCAGGCTGAGCGCGATCAGCGCGGGCCGGCGCCGGCGCCGGTCGACCAGGATGCCGCCGACCGGGGAGCAGACCAGGCCGAGGGCGAAGCAGAAGGAGGCCAGGCCCGCCGCGGCCGAACTGCCGGTGAGGATCTTGATCCAGATGCCCAACGCGAGCCACAACGCGTAGTCGCCCAGCGCGGAGAGCACCTGAGCCGCCATCAGCAGGCGGGTGTCGCGGTCGGCCAGTAAGCCGCGCATCGGTCAACTCCCTTGCGGGCCGGCGGCGTCCAGCGGATGGCTGAACTGGATGACCTCCACGGGCAGGCAGTCCTCGGGGCGCCGGGAGGGATGGTCGAGCCGGTCCTCGTAGCGCCTGAAGAGCTCCTGCACGTCGGCGTGGAAGCGCTCGGACTCCTCGACGGTCATGAACATCACCGTCGAGTCGCTGGTGGTCAACTGCCGCCACACCTCGGGGAATCCCGGCCGGCGGGCGTAGACCTGGCGGATCCGTTCGGTCCAGGTCTCCACGACCAGCGAAGCCAGGGCGTCGGCGGCCAACCGGGTCTCGGTGCCGGCCGCGCCGACCGAGGAGTCCAGCCGGAATCCGTGGTGCGCCAGCCGCCACGGCCTGCGCCGCCCGGGCCCGCCCCCGTCCTCCTCGACGAACCCGTACTTGGCGAGGGTGCGCAGGTGGAACGCGCAGTTGGTCGGCGACTCGCCCACGATCCCGGCGGCCTCGGTCGCGGTGAGCGGCTGACGCAGGCTCAGCGCCTCCAGCAGGGCGATCCGGGTCGGGTGGGCCATGGCGCGCATGGCCTTGGGGTCGGTGAGCTGCAGGTGCGGCCGCTGGGCCGAGTCCTCGGATGGCATGTCTCGAAACGGTACGCTCGAAAGAAGTGTTTCGACAAGGGGCGTGCTTCGGCGGTCCGACGGCCTCGGCGCCGGGGTCAGTCGTCGGTGATCACGCCGTCCACGTAGACCCAGGCGCCCGCGTGGTGGGTGAAGCGGCTGTTCTCGTGCAGGTTTCCGGACCGGTCGCCGGTGCGGTGGTGGGCGCGGAACTCCACGGTGCCCTCGGCGTGGAAGGGCCCGCCGCCGGTCGCGTCGAGGATCTCCAGGCGCTGCCAGCGCAGGCGGGGATCGAGGTCGAGCGCCGCGGGCCGGGTCGCCGGGTGCCAGGTGCGCATCAGGTACGCCGGGTCGCGCAGCACGAAGGCGCTGTAGCGCGAGCGCATCAACTCCGTCGGCGTGGCGGCGGGTCGCTCACCGCGGTGCAGCGGGCCGCAGCAGGCGTCGTACGGGCCGGGACCCCCGCAGGGGCAGGCCGCGGCGGCCTGCCCGGTGCGCGGACGCGCTGGGCGGGACGGGCGGGCGGCACGGGAGGAACGCGAGGACATGCGCCCATTGTGCCGCCTGCCGCTACGGGATCGATTCGTAGTGCACTGGGCTTCAGCTTGGTGGTGATGCGAATCTTTGGCCCGCTCTGACCTCGGCTGTGGGCATGGATCTGCGCTGTTTGCCTCAGCCCGGGTCAGACCGGCTGGTTCTGCTGCTCGATGTACTGCTTCACGATGCTGAGCGGCGCGCCGCCGACCGACCCGGCGAAGTACGAGCCGGACCACAGGCGTTGCGCCCGCCAGTAGTGGCCGACGAGGTCGGGGAACTCCTGACGGAGTCTGCGCGAGGACACGCCCTTGAGGGAATTCACCAGCCTGGACACGGCAACCTTCGGTGGGAAGTTCACGAGCAGGTGCACATGGTTGGCTTCGCCGTTGAACTCCACCAGATCGGCCTCGAAATCCTCGCACACGGCCCGCAAGATCTCCTCGCACCGTGTCAGGTGCCGGTCGGCGAAGACGGAGTGCCGGTACTTCGTTACGAAAACCAAGTGGACGTGCATGCGGAAAACACAGTGACGGCCTGTGCGAACGTTCTCGTCGATACCCATAAACCAACTGGGTATCATGTTCCGTGTGCAGCTTCGGTACAGCTTCCGCTTGTACCCGAGCGCCGGTCAGCGCATGGCGTTGGCCAGGGCGTTCGGGTGTGCGCGGATGGTCTACAACGACGCGCTCCGCGCTCGGGAGACCGCCCGCAGCGAAGGCTTGCCGTTCCCCAAGACCGGCGACCTGTCCAAGACGCTCATCACCGAAGCGAGGCAAACCGAGGCTCGCGCCTGGCTGAGCGAGGTGTCCGCCGTGGTCCTCCAGCAGTCCCTGCGGGACCTGGACACCGCGTACCGGAACTTCTTCGACGGATTGAAAGGCAAGCGCCCGCGCATGGGTGCGCCCCGGTACAAGTCGCGGAAGGACACCCGGCAGGCCGTCCGGTTCACCGCGAACGCCCGCTGGTCCATCACCCCGGGGCAGAAGCTGCGCCTGCCGAAGATCGGCGACCTGAAGGTGAAGTGGTCCCGCGTCCTGCCGTCGACGCCGTCCACGGTGACCGTGGTCAAGGACAGCGCAGGCCGGTACTTCGCGTCCTTCGTGGTGGAGACCGGCCCGGAGGAACCGCTTGCGGGGACGGCACCCGAACTGGGCATCGACCTCGGCCTGACGCACTTCGCGATCCTCTCCGACGGGCGGAAGGTCGACAGTCCGCGCTTCCTGCGCCGGGCGGAGAAGCGACTGAAGAAGGCCCACCGGGCCCTGTCTCGCAAGGAGAAGGGCAGCAGGAACAGGGGCAGGGCCAGGGTTCGCGTCGCACGGGCACACGCCCGTGTCGCGGACGCGCGCCGCGAGTTCCACCACCAGCTCTCCGCACAGCTGATCCGCGAGAACCAAGCGGTTGCCGTGGAAGACCTGGCGGTCAAGGGACTCGCCCGCACGCGCCTGGCCAAGTCCGTGCACGACGCCGGATGGTCGGCGTTCGTGAACATGCTGGAGTACAAAGCCGCCCGATGCGGGCGCACCTTCGTGAGGGTCGGCCGGTTCGAGCCAACCTCACAGGTGTGCTCCGCGTGCGGCGTCAAGGACGGTCCCAAGCCCCTGAACGTCCGCGTGTGGACGTGCCGGGCGTGCGGGGCGGTCCTGGACCGGGACATCAATGCGGCGGTCAACGTCGCCAGGGCGGCCGGACTGGCCGTGCCAGCCTGTGGAGCGCAGGTAAGACCGGGAGCGATCCCGGCGCCGCGCGGCGAAGCAGGAACCCACCCGACACCGCAGCCTTCAACGGCGCGGTAGGCGGGAATCGCCGCCCTTCAGGGCGACGAGGATGTCAAGGCTTGACCGGCCTGCCCCGCGGTGTCCGGTGGCCGGCCGCGGTGGCGACCGCCTCGACGAAGCGCCGGTCCCAGGACGGCCGGAAGGTGGTGAGCGGCAGGTAGAGCGAGTCGCCGCCGGAGGCGATGAGCGCCAGGTTCTTCCCCTCCAGCCACACCTGCCGGACGTGCGCGTGCGGGATGCGCACGTCGTCGCGGCCCTCCCGGTGCACCACCACGGCCAGGTCGTCCGCCGCCACCCAGCCGCCCCAGATGCTGCGCCGCGGGCCGATCTGCCGGCCCAGCGGCGCGCAGTAGACGGCCGGCGGCGTCGGGCGGTGCCGCGGCGCCGCGCCGGTGTTCCGCGGCGCCGGGACCGGCCGGCCGTCCGTCGGGTTCATGGATCTGATCATGGATCTCAGCTTTGTCATACGACCGCCCCCGAAGCGTACGCAGTGAGCGAATCGTGCCAGTAAAGTGGAGATTTTGTAAGGGAGTTGGCGAAACGGAGCAGGAACTCCGTCGCAGAACCCGGCTCCGCCCCCGGTCGGGCGCCGCCGCGGGTCGAAACCGGACAGCTCCACCTGGCATGCTGCCCTTCGCACCAGGCAGACCGCCGTGCACCACCGTGAAAGGGCCCCGATGCGCGAGACGACCGCCGACGAACCGTCGCCCCAGGACCCGGCCGAGACCGAGGGTGCCGAGGTGATCGTGGTCGGCGCCGGCCCCGCCGGATCGGCCGCGGCCTACCACCTCGCGCGGGCCGGGGTGGACGTCCTGATGCTGGAGAAGGCGGAGTTCCCCCGGGAGAAGGTGTGCGGTGACGGGCTGACCCCGCGCGCGGTCGGCCAGTTGATCCGGATGGGGGTGGACATCGACGCGCCGGGCTGGATGCGCTCGCGCGGCATGCGGTGGGTCGCCGGCGAGCGGCAGGCGGTCATCGACTGGCCCAAGCTCGGCCGCTACCCCGACTTCGGGCTCTCCCGCAGCCGGCACGACTTCGACGACATCCTGGCCCGGCACGCCGTCGGCGCCGGGGCCCGGCTGCGCACCGGCGTCAAGGTCACCGGTCCGGTGACCGACCCCGCGGGCCGGATCGTCGGCGTCCGGGCGCAGTCCGCCGGCGAGCGCGAGCCGCTGGCCTTCCGGTCCCGGGTGGTGATCGCGGCCGACGGCGCGTCGGCGCGGCTCGCGTTGGCGATGGGCGTGCAGCGCGACCCGCGCCGGATGGTCGCCACCGCCGCGCGCCGCTACTACCGCAGCGCGGACCGCTCGCACGAGGAGTACCTGGAGCTCTGGGCCGACCTGCGCGTCCCCGGCGGCGACCGCTACCTGCCCGGGTACGGCTGGATCTTCCCGATGGGCGACGGCCGGGTCAACGTCGGCCTCGGCGCGCTGCCGCACCGCCGGCACGGCGGCGCCGACCTGCGCGCCACGATGGACCGGTGGCTGGCGCGCACGCCCGAGGAGTGGGGGTTGCGCGAGGAGAACGCCGAGGGCCGGGTGCAGAGCGCGGCGCTGCCGCTCGGGTTCAACCGGCACCCGCACTACACCCGCGGCATGCTGCTGGTCGGCGACAGCGGCGGCATGGTCAGCCCGTGGAACGGCGAGGGCATCGCGCAGGCCCTGGAGGCCGGCGAGGTCGCCGCCGAGACGGTGGCCACGGCGTTGTCCCGCCCCGACGGGCCCGGCCACGAACGGGCCCTGGCGCACTACCCGGTGGAGATGAACCGCCGCTGGGGCCGCCACTACCGGCTGGGCAACCTGCTCGCCCGGCAGGTCTTCAGCCGCGCCGGGTTCCAGCCGCTGCTCAACGGCTTCGTGATGGGCTCGCCCGCGCTGCTCAACACGCTGGCCCGGCTCCTGGTCGACCTCACCGACCAGCCGTCCCGGGACGGCATCGACCACGTGCTCAACACCCTGATCCGCATCGTGCCGGCGCCGTCCGCCCGCAGCTGACCGGGAGGAGGCCGCCGTAGAAGTCGCTGAGTTGGCGATTGACCCGATCGAGGCGCTGGGCGAGTCGGTTGAGCCGCAGTCCGTTGAGGTAGGTGGCGAGATAGCCGGCCAGGGCGAGGGCGATGGTGACGATCGCTGCGGTCACGGGCGGCCATCGTAGCCGCGCGCGGGTGGCGGCGGCCGGGTCCGGCCGAACTCGCCTGCGCGGACGCCTCCGTGAAAGGCCGTCGGAGACGGGCGGTCCCGATCTCTGACGGCCTTTCGTCCGGACGCGTCAACCGGCCGGCCGGCGGGTCAGCGCGCGGCGAGCACCGTGGCGAGTGCCACGGCGGCGGGCACCCCCTGGGCGAAGAAGATCCGCCGGTTGGCCGTCAGGCTGCCGTAGAGGCCGGCGACCAGCACGCAGACCAGGAAGAAGATCTCGACCTGGTGGCCCACCGGGTGCGAGGCGAGCAGGCCCCAGACGAGGCCGGCGGCGAGAAAGCCGTTGTACAGGCCCTGGTTGGCGGCGAGCGGTGCGGTCAGTCTGGCCCCGTCGGCGTCGAGCCCGGACAGGGCCCGGCCGCGCGGGCCCTGCCACAGGAACATCTCCAGGACCAGGAAGTACACGTGCAGTGCGGCCACCAGACCGACCAGCACCGTCGCCAATATCTGCATGAACGGGTTCCCTTGCTCAGTTCGCCGCGGGTGGACTGCTTGCCGCGGCTAGTTTATAGACAGGTGTCCATGAACTGGAAATGCCGGGACCGCCCGTTTCCGCTTCCGCGCCGCGGTCAGCCGCGTTCCAGCCAGCCGACCATGCCCGTCCGCCACTGTTCCTGCAACCCGTCCCAGGTGCGCTCGGCGTCCTTGTCGGCCCAACTCTCGCCGGTGTCGGTGTAGTCGGGGATGTCGGCGGTCGTGGGATTCGTGGACCGGCGGCGCTCGAGGTCGGCGTCGAGCAGCGCGTCGAGCCGGCCGCGCAGTTCGGCCAGCGCGGGGACCCGGCGCTCGATCTCCTGGTAGATGTCGTCGTCGAGGTTGTCCAGCGGCCACGACTGCGGCCCGCGGTGGCCGGTGCCCTCCACCATGATGCGTACGTGGGTGCGCAGCTCGTCGTCGCTGAGGTAGTTCAGCCCGGTCTGTTCCGGCTCGCTCACCTGGGTCCTCGTCTCTCGGCACACCCCGGGCCGCCTGGCGGACGGGGCGCGGGGCCTGTTCCCCGTGATGGGGCAATCCTGCCCGCCGGCGGGCGCCGGAAGCCCCCGCGGGGAGGCCGGGGCGAACCGCCCGCGCCGGAGCGCCGGCCGACGGCGCGGGAGCGGTCCCGGCACGGCGCGCGGCGGGCGCCGGCCGGGCGCCGAGCCGCCGGCGCCGGGTGAAATGTCATGGCCAAACCGGGGCAATCGCGCCGGAAATCCGGAGTGATCCGGGACCCCAACGTTGCTTGACGCTCGGAGAGTTCGGTCGATAGCATCGCCCACCGAATCGAGATTTTCCGCCGGTGACCCGACCACCTTTATCGCGGCACCGGCGAGCATTTGTCACCGCCCGACGGGCTATTGATCAGTTACGGTGAATTAGGCGGACCACTTGCCTGACCCTGGGCAGCACAGCGAAGTGTTGACGGGAGTGCACCACGGGACGACCGCGGGCACTCCGGAATCGGCGGACGCGTCCCACGACGCCTCCCGCACGCGGTTTCCGACGACCCCTCCGCGCATTCCGGCCCACCCCGCCGCTCCGTCCGCGCCCCGCCCGCCGCACTCCGCCGCCGAGCAGCCCCGCACCTCCGATGAGGCCCTGACGAACCGTTACGGCGTGCGGCGCCGGACGCCCGCGCCGCGTGCCGCCGTCCGGCCCCGGTCCGCCGCGATGGCCGCGCAATTCCGGCCGGCGCGTTCCGTTCCGTCCGCCGGCACTCCTTCCGCGCGCCGCACCGGGCAGTTCGCCGCCGAACAGCCGGCTGCCGCGCTTTCCACGCCGGAAGGCAATTCACCGGCAGTCCGGACGGAAATTCCCGCGCGCTCCCGCCCGTTGCGCAGTGCGCCGTGCGGGATACGGAATCCGGCGTCCGGCACACCGCCGAGTACCGTGCGGAATTCACTCAACGCCTGACAGCAACTGCCGGGCACTTCTTGACGGTCGTCCGACACCGGAAGCGGGGGAGCATGCCGAAACACGTGGTCTTCGTCACCTGGAAGCTGGGCAACGCGCCGGCGTTCGAAGCGGCGAAGCGGCTCGGCCACCAGGTCACCGTGATCCGCTCGCGCGCCATGGAGCGGTCGCAGAACATCGACCTGGACGCCACGCCCTACCGGCGGTTCGTCGACACCGAGTACCTGCTCGACGACGCGACCCGGATCGACGACCTGCGCGAGTGCGTCGAGCGGATCCACCGCGAGCGGCCGGTGGACGGCTTCGTGGCGACGGTGGACGCCCTGGTCCTGCCGGTCTCCCGGATCGCCGAGGAACTCGGCATCCCGTTCACCACCAGCCACGGCGCCGAGACCGCCAAGCTCAAGCACCGCTGCCGGCAGCGGCTCGCCGAGGCGGGCGTGGACGACACCCGCTTCCAGGTGGTCACCGGCCTGGACGAGGCCCTCGCGTTCGCCGCGTCGGTCGGCTACCCGGTGGTCGTCAAGCCGGCCTGCGGCTCGGGCAGCGAGGGCGCCCACGTGCCGGCCGACGAGGCCGAACTGCGGGCGCTGTTCGAGCGGTTGGCCGGGCAGGAGGAGCTGTACGAGGCCGGCATGCTCGTCGAGGAGTGCCTGGTCGGCGAGTTCGTCTCGGCCGAGATCGGGATCAGCCACGGCCGGGTGCTGCGGCTGGCGGTCAGCGACCGCAAGACCTGGCCGGGACACGCCGCGCTGGAGCTGGGCGTCACCATCCCCGCCCCGATCAGCGACGAGCGCTACCGCACGGTGATGGACTTCGCCGAGCGCGTCATCGAGGCGACCGACCTGCGGCTCGGCATCTTCCACATCGAGGTGATGCTGACCGACCGCGGGCCGCGGCTGATCGAGCTCAACCCGCGGCTGATGGGCTCCTGCCTGCCCAACCTCTTCCAACTGGCCGGCGGCGGCGACCTGTTCGCGTTCCTGGTCCGGGTCTACCTCAACGAGGAGGTGACCTTGGACCGCGTGGAGTTCACCAAGTACGCCACCGTCCGCTGGTTCGGCGCCGTCGACGCCTGCCCCCGGCCCGCGCAGCCCGACCTGTCGTGGACCGCCGGCTACGGCGAGGCGCTGCACTCGATCCACGTGCGCTACCCGGAGGGCGACACGCTGCGGCCCTGCCGCGGCAACCTCGGCAACTTCGGCGAGGTGCAGGTCGCGCACGAGGACCAGCACGCCTCGGTCTCCATCGCCGAGGAGATCGTCGAGAAGGTCGAGTCCCGACTGGGCATCGCCCTCACCCGCTGAACCCGCCCGCGACCGGCCCGGCCCGGGCCCGGCCGCGCCGCGCGCAGCTTGTCCGCAACCGCAGTACAGGGAGTCATTCATGGAGAAAACCGTCAAGGTCGAGTCGATACTCGCGCGGGTGACCAAGGAGGACATCCGCCGGGACCCGTTCCCGCACGTGGTCATCGAGAACGCGCTGCCCGACGAGCTGTACCAGGCGCTCGCCGAGTCGATGCCGACCGCCGAGTACATCGGCGAGAGGGTCGGCAAGGAGATCGTCTCCAACGAGCGCTACAACTACGTCTCCGAGAGCGTGCTGACGGACCCGACGTCCACCCAGGTGTGGAAGGACTTCGTCACCTACCACTCCTCGCCGGAGTTCCTCCAGGAGTTCCTCGACCTGTTCTACGACGACCTGGTCGACGTCAACCCCGGCGTGGAGAAGCTCACCGGACCCCTGCGCGACCTGCGGGTCGGCCGCCGCAACCACGACGACTTCGAGAACCACGACATCCTCATGGACTGCACCGCGGTCATCAACTCAGCGGTGAGCGGCCGTCCCACCTCCTACCGCGGCCCGCACGTGGACAAGCCCTACAAGCTCTTCGGCGGCCTGTTCTACATGCGGCTGCCGGAGGACGACTCCACCGGCGGCGACCTGGTCCTCTACAAGTACCGCGAGGGCGGCCACCGCTTCCACGTGGCCGAGTCGGAGTACCGCGGCAACCGCTTCGACATCGACGAGAAGTACGTCGAGGAGGTCACCACGGTCAAGTACCGGCCGAACACCCTGGTGATGTACCCGATCAACCGGCTGGCGCTGCACGGCGTCTCGGTCCGCAGCATCACCCCGCACCAGCGCCGCTTCATCGCCCTCGTCGGCGACCTGCAGGAGCCGCTGTTCGACCTGGAGCTGTGATCCCGACCGGTCCACGGGACCGGCGCGATCCGCCCGCCGGCCGCCCCGGGCTGGCGGGCCCGCAGCCGTGACCCGCCCATCACGGGAGCAACCAGCCCGGCTACGGGGGAACCACCCATGAACGCACACCCGTTGATACCCGCGCCCGGCCCGCTGCGCCGGTTCGCGCTGGCCAACCTCGTCAACACCGTCGGCAGCGGGCTCTACCTGACCGGTAGCGCGCTGTTCTTCACCCGCGTGGTGGGGCTCAGCGTCGACCAGGTGGCGACCGGGCTCGCCCTCGCCACCGCCGTCGGACTGGCGTTGATGACGGTGTGCGGCCGGCTGTCCGACCGGTTCGGCGCCAAGCCGGTCTACGTCGCGCTGCTGCTGGTCCAGGCGGCGGCCATGGTGTGGTTCACCCAGGTGCACGGCTACGGGTGGTTCCTGGCGGCCGCCACGGTCAGCGCGATCGCCGACCGCGGCATCTCCGGCGTGGTCGGCGCGCTGGTGCACGTGGTCAGCGACCAGCAGGACCGGGCGGTGGCCCGCGCCCAGTTGCGCACCACCTCCAACATCGGCATGGGCGGCGGCACCCTGCTGGCCGGCGCCGCGCTGGCGGTCGACACGCACCTGGCCTACCTGGCGCTGATCGCCGGCAACGCGGTCATGTTCCTGCTCGCCGCGCTGATCGTGGCGCGCATGCCGGTGCACGGCCGGCCGGCCGCCCGCCGGACGGCCGGTGAGCGGACCCGGCGGGCCGGCCCGCTGCGCGACCGGCGCTACCTGGCGCTGACCGCCGCCAACGGGCTGCTCAGCCTGCACGCCGGGATCCTGTCGTTCGCGGTGCCGCTGTGGATCGCCGACCACACCGCGGCGCCGACCTGGACGGTCTCGCTGGTCCTGATCGTGAACATGGTCCTGGTGATCGTGTTGCAGGTGAAGGTCAGCGGCTCGGCCACCGACATCCCGGCCTCGGCCCGGATGGCGCGCTGGGCGGGCATCACGCTGGCGTCCTCCTGCGCGATCATGGCCGCCACCCCGTACCTCGGCGCGGTGCTCGCCGTGCTGACGCTCGTGGCGTGGGTGACCGTCTTCTCGCTGGGCGAACTGACCCAGTCCGCCGGCCAGTTCTACTACGGGTTCGCGCTCGCCCCGGACGAGGCGATGGGCGCGTACCAGAGCGTCTTCGCGCTCGGCCAGGGCGTGGTGCGCGCGCTCGCCCCGCTGCTGCTGACCGCCACCGTGCTGGACCACGGGTCGGCCGGCTGGCTGGCGCTCGGCGCCCTGGTCGGCCTGGCCGGCTGGCTGACCGCGGCCACCGCCACCTGGGCGGCCCGCGAGCAGCCCGCGCCGGCCGCGCAGGAGCCCGTGCTGGAGCCCGCGCAGGTCTTACCGCCGGCCCCGCGGACCGGGTGAGTCCGACCCGGTCCACCACCGAGCAGCCGAACAGTCCGGCAGTCGGACAACCGAACAACCGAAAGAGAGCCCCCACGTGGTGACGACGACAACGCAGGCCCCGACAGATCTGACGATACGTCAGGTCGCGGGACGCATCGGTGCGGAGATATCGGGGGTGGACCTGCGCGAGGAACTGCCGGACGAGACGGTCGCCGCCATCCGCCAGGCGCTCCTCGACCACAAGGTGCTCTTCTTCCGCGGCGAGGACATCGGCCACGAGCGGCACGTGGCCTTCGGCCGCCGCTTCGGCGCGCTCACCCGGCGGCCCGGCACGCTGCACGGCGTCCACCCGGAGGGCTTCCCGGAGATCCTGACCGTGAACCCGAAGGCTGACGAGGAGCGTTACGGCAAGAACTTCGAGGAGCGCTTCCGCCGCAAGTGGGTCTCCAGCCTGGCAGGCTGGCACAGCGACCTGACCCCGGCGGTCAACCCGCCCGCCGCCTCGATGCTGCGCGCCGAGAGCACCCCGGAGTACGGCGGCGACACCCAGTGGACCAACATGGTCGCCGCCTACGAGGGGCTGTCCGAGCCGATCCGCGACTTCATCGACCACCTGCAGGCGGAGCACACCTTCTTCACCGCGGTCAACCTGCTGCACTCGGACGCCGAGGACCGGGAGATCCTGAAGATCTACTGCGACAACCCGCAAGCGGCCGTCCACCCGGTGGTGCGGGTGCACCCGGAGACAGGCCGCAAGGCGCTGTTCGTCAGCCCCGGCTCGACCACCCGGATCATGGGCATGTCGCGGATGGAGAGCCGCCACCTGCTGGACCTGCTCTTCGAGCACATGACCAGCGCCGAGTACACGGTGCGCTTCCGCTGGGAGCCGGGCAGCATCGCGTTCTGGGACAACCGCACCACCTGCCACGTGGCGCCCACCGACTTCGCCCACCTGGAGGCGGACCGGGTCATGCACCGGGTGACGCTGCTGGGCGACGTCCCGGTCGGCCCGGACGGCTTCACCTCCGAACTGCGCGGCGGTGAACCGCTCCAGGCCTGGTAAGTGCCTCGGCCGCGGGGCCCACGGGTCCCGCGGCCGCGGGTCAGCAGTGCTCGGCCAGCACCTTCTCCACCCGGGTCAGCCCCTCGTCCAGGGTGGCCAGGTCGGTGGCGAACGAGATCCGGAAGTGGCCCTCGCCGCCGGGGCCGAACTCCCGGCCCGGCCGCACCGCCACCCCGCCGGCCAGCAGCAGCCGGGCCAGTTCCACCGAGGGCAGCGCCGCCCGGTAGCGCGGGAAGGCGTAGAAGGCGCCCTCCGGCGCGGCGCAGACCAGCCCGGGAATGCCGGCCAGCCGGCGGGTGACGAAGTCGCGTCGCTCCTGGTAGGCGGCGAGCATCGGCGCGGCGAGCCGGGGGCCGGCGGCCAGCGCGGTGAGCGCGGCCCGCTGGGTCGCGGCGTTGATCGAGGCGTTGAACGCCCGGTGCACCGCGCGTATCGCCGGGCTCAGCGCCGGCGGGGCGATCACGTAGCCGACCCGCCAGCCGGTCATCGCGTACGTCTTGGACAGCGTCTGGCTCAGCACCAGGTGCGGCCGCAGCTCGGGCAGCGTGAGGGTGGAGGTGAACGACCGCCCGTCGTAGACGAACTCGCCGTACGCCTCGTCCGCCATCACCAGGGTGTCCGTGCCGGCGACCATCGCGGCCACCGCCGCCAGCTCCTCGGCGCCGAAGACCGCGCCGGTGGGGTTGACCGGGTTGCAGAAGACCAGCATCCGGGCGCCCTCGACGGCCTCGGCCATCCGCGGCAGGTCCAGGTGGCCGTCGGGCAGGGTGGGCACCCGGACCGTGGTGCCGCCGGCCAGGTGGACCTGGTCGGCGTAGAGCGAGTACGTCGGATCGGGCATCACCACCCGGTCGCCCGGGTCGAGGGTGGCCAGGAAGACCGCGGCGAGCCCGGCCGATCCGCCGTGGGTGACCAGGACCTGGTCGGGGGAGACCGGCTCGCCGGACGCCTGGGCCGCCGAATGGGCTATCAGGGCGCGCAGTTCGGGGTCGCCGTTCAGGTCGCCGTACCGGGTCCAGCCGTCCCGCAGCGCCTCGCCGGCGGCGGTGACGATCGGCTCCGGCGTGGCGAAGTCCGGCTCGCCCATGGCGAGCGAGACGGTGCCGGGCGGCGGTACCGAGCCGCCGGGCCGCGAGGAGCCGGCCAGCATGCGCGCGACGGCCCTGGAGTGCTGCGTGGTCAACGTGTCGCTCCCTCGGGTGGTGGTGTCAGGTCAAGAGCCAGGCGATCAGCGACAGCGAGGCCATGGACAGCAGGGTGGACATCAGCACGGTGTCCCTGGGCAGGTCGGTGTCGATGCCGTACTCGGTGGCGAAGATGAACGCGTTCTGCGCGGTGGGCAGCCCGGCGCACAGCACCACGGCGAACAGCGCGTGGCCGTGCAGCCCGACCAGCCAGCGGCCGATCGCGTAGGCCACCAGCGGCTGCGCGGCGATCTTCAGCACCACCAGCACGCAGCGTTCCAGCCGCTCGCCCGCCGCCGGCCACACCTTCCCGTTCAGCGACATGCCGAGCGCGATCAGCGCGGCGGGCACCGCGGCGCCGCCGAGCGTCTGCAGCGGAGAGGTGAGCTCTGCGGGCAGGTGCCAGCCGATCGCCGAGACCAGTACGCCGGCCGCCGAGGCGGCGATGATCGGGTTGCGGAACGGCAGTTGGAGCATCCGCCCCCAGCGCGGCCCGGCGCCCTCGCGCACGTCCAGGTCGATGAGCACCAGGATCAGCGGGGTGATGAACAACTGCTGGAAGAGCGCGGCCGTGATGATGAACGTGGTGTCGTGCAGCACGTGCAGGGCGACCGGGATGCCCAGGTTCGCCGAGTTGACGTAGGCCGCCGCCATCGCGCTGATCGCCTGGTCGGCCTGGCGCCGCCGGAAGACGTACCGGCTCAGCAGCAGCCCGACCGCGAAGACCACCACCAGGCTGGCCGCGAAGACCGCCACGCCCGGGTCCGCCACCTCGGAGACCCGGGCGTGCGAGAGCGTCACGAACAGCAGCGCGGGCATGGCCAGCGAGAACGCGAAACGCCCCAGCACCGCCTGGGCCGTCGGGCCCAGCACGTTGAAGCGACCGGCCAGCCAACCGACCGCGGCTATCGCCCAGATGGGCAGAAAGCCGGAGAGCACCGAGTCCACACGACCGCCTATCCGGCCGAGGCGGCTGGCAGACCGCAACCGGTCACGTGGGCCACCACCTCGCCGGGTTCATGATGCCCTGTGGATCACCGGACTCCGTCACCGGCCGGTCCCCAGCGCGCCCGCCGTCTGCTCCAGCCACTCGGCGAGCACCAGCAGCGCCCACAGCGCCTTGGCCGCGGTGGCGTCCGGCCGCTCGCGCTGCCCGTCCAGCAGCTCGCGCACCGCGCGGCGGTCCAGCATGTCGTAGAGCCCCGGCGCGTCGGCGAGCCGCTCGGCCGCGTAGCCGAACAGCGGCTGGCCGTCCCGGAGCATCGCGGCGACCGGCAGGGTGAACGGCTGCTTGGCCCGGTTGAGCACCGAGTCGGGGACCAGGCCGGCGCCGGCCGCGTACACCGCCCGCTTGACGTCGCCGCCCTGGATGCGCAGGTCGTCGGGGAGCGCGTTGGCGAACGACATCACCTTCGGCGTGCAGAACGGCACCCGCACCTCGACCGAGCCGGCCATGCTCAGGTGGTCCGCGCGGCGCAGGATGTAGTACGGGAAGCGATCGCGCTGGTCGAAGCGGAGCAGCTGGGACAGCGCGGGCCGCTCGCCCCAGCCGGTCATCAGCTCCCGCACCTTCCGCGAGTCGCACGCACCGTCCGCCAGCGCGGTGCGGTACGGCGCCGAGTACAGCGCGGTGCGCAGCCGCAGCGGCACGGCGGACATCGTGTCGAGGTAGCGGTCCTGCCAGCCGGGTCCGCCGGCGAACGCCTTCGCGAACCGGGCGTAGCCGCCGAACATCTCGTCGGCGCCCTCGCCCGCGATGGCCACCTTGAACCCGGCGTCGCGCACCGCCCGGAACAGCACGTAGGTGCTCAGGGCGTGCGGCGCGGCGTTGGGCTGGCCGAGGTGGGCCACCATGCGCGGGATCAGCTCGGGGAAGTCCGCCGGGTCGGCGATGACCTGGTGGTAGGTGGCGCCGCAGGCCTCGGCGACCTCCTGGGCGAAGTGCCGCTCGTCGTCCGGCCATTCGCCCCGGTAGGCGATGTTGAAGGTGTGCACGCCCGGCACCCGGCGGGCGGCCAGCGCGGTGAGCAGGCTGGAGTCCAGGCCGCCGCTGGTGATCAGGGCCACCGGCACGTCCGCGCTGAGCATCCCGGCCACCTCGGCGTCGAGCAGCTCGCGCAACTGGTCGCCGGCCTTGCCGAGTTCGGCCGCCGGGTCGGGACCGGTGACCGCCGAGGTGTAGGTGCGCACCCGCGGCGCCCGGCCGGGTTCGGCGACCAGCAGGGTGGCGGGCTCCAGGCAGCGCACGCCGCGGAAGACGGTCTGCTCGCCCAGCACCGCCAGCATCGACAGGTACAGGTCCACCTTCTCCGGCAGCAGCTCGGTGCGCACCCGGGGCAGCGAGACCAGCGGGGGCAGCTCGGAGGAGAAGACCAGGTCGCCCCGGCTCTCGGCCGAGCCGCTGTCCGAACCGTCCCAGTAGTAGAGGGACTTGACCCCCATCGGGTCGTTCGCCAGCAGCAGCTTCGGTGCCCGCTGGTCACGCAGGTCCAGCACCGCGATGGCGAACATGCCGTCCAGCAGCTCGACGAACCCCTCGCCGAACTCCAGGTACAGCGCGGGTATCAGGCTGCCGTCGCAGGTGTCGTCGAACCGGTGGCCGAGCCGGCGCAGCCGCTCGCGCAGCTCGCCGTGGTTGTAGATCTCGCCGTTGAAGACCGCCACGATCGCGTCGCCGTGGCGGAAGGGCTGGTCGCCGCCCTCGATGCCCTGGATGGCCAGCCGGTTGGCGCCGAGCGCCCAGCCGGGCCCGGTGGCGTGCGACTGGCGGTCCGGGCCGCCGTCGAACTGGCCGGCGGTCAGCGCGGCCACCTCCGGAGGGGTCAGCGCCGAGGGGCCGAGGTTGCCGAAGATCCTGCACATGGGGTTGATCACACCGTTTCTGTGGAGCGGGTCCGTTCCGGGGCGGGTCGCGTCAGGCCATCGCGATCAACGCCGACTGCCGCGCCTGCGGGTAGTGCGTCTGCACCATCTCCTGCACGATCGCGACCTGTTGGACCATCTGGCGGGCCTGCTCGGCGCTGGTGCGGTGGCCGTGCTCGCCGACCACCGAGTTGCCGGTCTTGAGGTAGACCGGGGAGAGCAGGCGGACCAGCTCCGGCGCCTCGTAGTAGCGGATGAAACCGCCGGATGAGGCCGGGTTGTCGGTATGGCAGTCGAGCGGCAGCTCGGTGGTCGCCCGCAGCGCGGCCAGCATCGGCAGCTGCAGGTCGCGGACCGGGTTGATGCTGTTCGCGCCGAGCCGTTCCAGCAGCTTCACCGAGGCGGCGTTGCCGTGCCCGCAGTGCGCGGAGACCTTCAGGTGGATCTCGGCGGGCAGTTCACCGGCCGCGCGCAGCTCGGAGAGCACCCACAGCATGCCCTCGTCGTACAGGACGAAGCCGCGCACCCCCAGGTCGCAGGCGCGCTTGATGTCCTCGATCGCCCGGACCAACTGCTCCTCGCCGCGCAGCCGGTAGCCGATCCTGGTGCCCTGCGGGGTCTGCGCCGAGGCGCTGGTGTCGTAAGTGGCCCGCGGGCCGGGCGACATGATGAGCTCGCAGCCGTAGTCGGCGCAGAGCGAGGCCATCGCCGCGATCTCCTGACGGGTGTGGCGGAAGATGCCCAGCGTCTCGGTGATCCGGTTGATCCGCACGCCCAGCCGCTCCGCCTCGCCGAGCACCGTCTCCGCCGCGGCCAGCGAGTTGACGGTGGGTATCTCGAAGCGGTGGGTGGCACCGTCGGCGAACCGCCCCTGGGAGGTGGGCAGTTCCCACAGGTCTCCGCCGGGGAGTCCGAGAGCGCGCAGGCTCTCCCTGGTGCTGGAGAAGATCGCGCTGCCGGCGTTGCTGATGGACACGGGTGTCTCCGATGGTGGGTGACCTGGCGGGATCGCCGCCGGTGGGTACGGACGGGAGTGCGGTGGCAGCGGCGCGGCGGATCGGCGCCGCACCGGCCGGCCGTGCCGGACGGGAGCGGGGGCCGGTCGCCGGGGACCGGTTGCGGGCGGCCGGCGACGGGCCGCGGGTGGATCTCGACCGGTCAGGGTACCGAGGCCCGACCCGGTCGTCTCAGGCGCGGCGCGGGCGCGTACGGCGCGGCCGGCGCGTCTTCGGGGACGCCGCGCGGGCAGGCCGCGTCCGCCGGACCACGGCGCGGGTCACCCCGGTCGCCGGACGGCGGGTACGCGGGCAGCACTGGCCACCCCGATAACGTGACGACGGGTACTCGCAAGACCGACCTCTTCGAAATGCCTGGTATCAGGGCTGGGTTGGCCCGTGAAGGCACGACACGCCAGGCGTCGTCTTGTGGATGACACCGTTCCCCCGCTCGCGTCTGAGCATTGAGGTGAACAGGCGAGCGTCGAGATCCTGGCGTGAAGTCGGCTTTGGCGCAAGGGGGTGGGTCACTCGGCGGGCGGCCGGCGGACCTGGTTTCGTCACCCACGAATTGTCGTCGCCCGGTCAGCCCTTGACCGCTCCGGCCATCATTCCGGAGATGAAATACCGCTGCAGGAAGACGTAGAGCAGCACCACCGGCAGCGCCACGATCAGCGACGCGGCGGCCAACAACGAGAACTGGGTGGTGTGTTCGCCCTGGAAGAACGCCAGACCCAGCGGCGCGGTCCGCTTGTTCTCGTCGGCGATCATCACCAGCGGAAGCAGGAATTCGTTCCATGTCCACATGAACACCAGGATGGCCATGGTGAGCACTCCGGAGAGGCTGACGGGGACCAGGATCCGCCACAGCACCGCCCAGTCGGAGGCGCCGTCCAGCTTCGCCGCCTCGATCACACTGGCCGGCACCGAGCGGAAGAAGGTGCGCATCCAGAAGATTCCGAAGGCCAGCGACTGCGCCGTCTGCGGCAGAATCAACGACCAGTAGGTGTCGGTGAGTCCGACGTCGCGCAGGTTGAAGTAGAGCGGGATGACGAACGCCTCCGGCGGCACCATGAGCCCGATCAGCGTCAGATAGAACAGCAACGAGCGGCCCGGGTACCGGAAGAAGGCGAAGGAGTAGCCGGCCAGCACCGCCAGCACGGCGGTGAGCAGCACGACGCTGACCGCCACCAGCACGCTGGAGCCCAGGTACGCCGCGAAGTGCCCCTGCGTCCAGGCGGCGGCGAAGTTGCCGAGGTCCGGCCGGTCCGGCCAGCTGAACGAGGCGGTCGCCTCGCTCGGCGGGGTGAGCGCGGACAGCAGCACCCCGATCAGTGGCAGCAGGGCGAGCGCCGAGAAGACGACGAGCACGGCGTAGGTGGTCAGCCGTTCACGTGGGGAGATCACGCGTCGCCCACCCCTTCCGCGGCTTCCTCGGACTCGTCGGGCCGCAGCTTGTTGATGGCGAAGGTCAGCAGCAGGATCAGCGCGGTCAGCACCACCGCGATCGCGCACGCCGAGCCGACCTGCCCGGTGTCGAACGCCCGGTCGTACACCTCGATCGCCGGAACCGTCGTCGCGTTTCCCGGTCCGGCGTGCGTGGTGATGTACACCAGGTCGAAGGTGCGCAGCGCGGCGATGACGGTCAGGGTGAGGGCCACCGTGATGTGCCCGCGCAGCCCCGGCAGCGTGACGGCGAAGAACTCCCGCACCGCGCCGGCGCCGTCCACCTTGGCGGCCTCGTAGCGCTCCTTGGGGATCCCGCCGACCCCGGCGAGGAAGAGCACCAGGCACAGCCCGATCTCCAGCCAGGTGCCCACCAGCCCGACCGCGGGCAGCGCGGTGGAGAAGTCGCCGAGCCACGCCCGGGTCGCCACGTGCAGCCCGACGAGGTCCAGCGCGCCGTTGAGCACGCCGTCCGGCGCGTAGATGGCGGCCCAGGCGGTGGCCACCACGACCGTGGCGACGACCTGCGGCAGGAAGAGCAGCGTGCGGAAGACCGACACGCCGCGCAGCCGGGCGCCGCGGGTCATCACCGCGGTCAGGAACAGGCCGAGCGCGATGGGCACGAACGCGTAGAAGACGATCAGCACCAGGCAGTGCCAGAACCCGGCGAGCACCGTCGGATCGGTGGCGATGCCGGTGTAGTTGGACAGCCCCGCCCAGGTGGAGGCCGAGACGCCGTCCCAGCGGTAGAGCGAGATCTGCACCAGCTGCACCAGCGGCATGAGGATGAAGACCGCCAGCAGCACCAGGGCGGGCAGGGCGTAGAGGTAGCCGGTCCACTGGATCCGCCGGCGCCCCGCGGCCGTGCGGCCCGGGGCCCCGGCGCTCCGGCCGCCGGGGCCGGAGCGGGCGATGAGAGCCATCGCGGCGCGCCTCCTACCGGGTCTTCTGGAAGGCGGCGTAGTCGCTCTGCAGCGTCCTGCCGAAGTCCTGCGGGCTCTGCCGGCCGGCCAGCATCTCCTGCAGGGCGGCGGTCAGCGTGTCGTAGAAGGTCGGCGTGGTGTAGTCGAGGTACGGCAGCAGCCCGTCCGACCGGCTGACCGCCTTCCACTGGCTGAGCAGGTCGGCGTAGACCGTGCCGGCCGCCGGGTGGTAGGAGGCCGGCGGCAGCGCGGGCAGGCTGCCGTCGGCGGCGGTCTTGCTCATGCCGCCGCCGTCCACCAGGAAGTTGATGTACGCGGCGGCGACGTCCGCGTGCCGGGACCTGGCGGTGATCGCCCAGGCCAGTCCCTCGCCGCCCTGGGTGACCGGGGTCGAGCCGCCCGCCGGGTCGAGCGCGGTGAAGCCGACCTTGCCCGCGCCCAACTTCTGCGCGAGGGTGGCCGCCTCCCAGCTGCCGTCGATCATGAAGGCCGCGCCGCCGCGGCCGAACGCGTCGGCGGCCTGTGCCTCGCTCTGGCCCTCGAAGCCGGGGCTGAGGTAGCCCTTGGCGGCCCAGTCGCGGATGGTGCGCGCCGAGCCGACCGGGCCCGGGTCGGTCCAGGCGGCGCCGCCCTGGCTGAAGACCAGCTTGCGCACCTCCTGCTTGCCCGCCTGGGCGGCCTGCACCATGCCGAACAGCTGGATCGCCGGGCTCTTGTCCGAGTCGCCGAACGCGACCGGCAGGGTGCCGCCCGCCTTCGCCTTGGCCAGCGCCGCCTGCAGCGCGGGCAGCGTGGTCGGCACCGGGATGCCGAGCGAGGCCAGCTTCGCCTTGTTGTAGTAGACGCCGACGAGTTCGCCGGTCTGCGAGACGCCGTACAGGTCGCCGGTCTTCCAGGTCTTCCCGTCCGGCGAGAACCGGTTGATGTCCAGCAACTGCTGCGGATAGGCGCTGGACCAGCCGTAGACGTTGGCGTAGCGGTCGACCGGCTGGAGCAGCCCGGCCTTCACGAAGGCGCCCATGTCCGGGTAGCCCTGGTTGGCCTGCACGACGTCCGGCGGGTTGTTCGAGGACAGCGCGAGCTTCAGCGTCGTCTTGAGGTCGTCGAACTCCCGGGAGACCCGCACGATCCTGACGTTGGGGTACTTCTTCATGAACGCCGCGTTCAGCGCCTGCGTCGAGGCGTTGACGCCGGTGTCGGTGTTCTGGTCCCAGACCGTCAGGGTCACCTTGCCGGCCTTGGCCGGGTCGGTGGATATCGGGCCGCTCGCGCCCTTGGCCGGCGCCGGGGCGCTGCCCGAGCCGGGGGCGCACCCGCTCGCGGCCGCCACGCAGACGGCGAGGAGCGCGATCCCCGCCAAGGACCGTGTGCGACTGGCGTTCTTCATGCCTGCTCCCGTGGTGTGGTGCGCGCCGTCGCGGCGCCGATCAGTTCCCGTTCCCAACCGTCGCTGCGCGGACGGCCGTTGACGAAGCGCGTGATGTCCTGCCAGGTGGGCGCGCTGTCGGCGCCGCCCAGGGTGCGTACCGAACAGGCCGCGGCCAGGCACGCGAAGCCCATCCGGCGCCGCAGCGGCCAGCCGGCCAGCCGGCCGTGCAGGTACGCGGCGGCGAAGACGTCGCCGGCGCCGGTCGGGTCGGCCACCTCGACGGCGGGCGCCGGGACCCGGACCACCTCGCCGCGCTCCCGGTCGAAGCCGAGGGCGCCGTGCGGACCGTCGGTCACCACGACCTCGGGCACCAGGGCCGCCAGCGCCCCGGTCGCGGCCTCGGGCGTGGCGGTGCGGGTGAAGTTCATCGCCTCGACGGCGTTGGGCAGGAACATGTCCACCCCGGCCAGCCGGTCCAGCACGTCCCGTGACCACGCGCCGCTGGCGTCCCAGCCGACGCCGCCCACCACGAAGGTGCCGGCCTCCCGCATCCGCGCCACCCACTCCGGCACCGGGCGCTGCAGTCCGATGTGCATCGCGCGCGCCCGCGGCAGCCGGCCCGGCCACCGCTCGGGCAGCCGGGTGGCGTCCTCCTGGTAGGTGATGAACGAGCGGTCCTCGGCGTTGGCGACCGCCACGCTCAGCGGGGTGTGCGCGCTCGGGTGCCGGCGCAGCCAGCGCAGGTCGAGGCCGGCCTCGCGGTGCAGCGCGGCGGCGACGTGCTCGCCGAACATGTCGCGGCCCACCGTGCCGATCAGACCGGTGCGCAGTCCGAGGCGGGCGGCGGCGACGCAGCGGTTGGCCGTGCCGCCGGGCGAGACCTTGAAGCGCTCGGCGAACACCTCGCCGCCCGGCTCCGGGAGGCCGGGGGTCCCGCCGAACACGAGGTCGCAGAAGACCTCGCCGGCGAAGACCACGTCCACTTCCGGTTCCGCGGGCACCGAGCCGCCTTTCGGTCGGGAACAAGTGCTCAATATGAGCATCGCCTTGAGAAAATGACAAGGTTCAGTCAGAAAGCGGTACCTTCGCTACTGATATGACTGACTTCGGTCAGATTCGTTGACCAAAGTCGGTCATTCGGTGGTAGTTTGACGCGGTGACAGCGACCGACCGGCACGCCAGGATCGTGGAGTCGCTCCGGGCCGCCGGGGTGGCCTCGGTGCGTGAACTGGCCGCCCGCCTCCAGGTCAGCGAGTCCACCATCCGCCGCGACCTGCGGCTGCTGGACCGCGACGGCGAACTGGTCCGCTCCTACGGCGGCGCCGCCCTCTCCCCGCGGTCCGCCGCCCGGCAGGAGGAGCCCGAGGCGTCCTTCGACGTCACCGCGCACCGCGAGGGCGCGGCGAAGGCGGCGATGGCGGTCCGCGCCGCCGAGCTCGTGCCGGACGACAGCGTCGTGCTGCTCGACATCGGCACCAGCACCGCGATGATCGCCCGTCGGCTGCGCGGCCGTCCGGTGACCGTCATCACCGGCAACCTCGCCGTGCTGGACGAGCTGCGCGGCGACGAGGCGGTGCGCCTGGTGCTGCTCGGCGGGGTGCTGCGCCGCAACTACCAGTCACTGGTCGGCTCGTTGACCGAGGCGGCGCTGCGCCAGGTCAGCGCGGACATCGTCTTCCTCAGCTGCACCGGCGTGCGCCCGGGCGGGCAGGTGCTGGACGACATGGCCGTCGAGGCGCCGATCAAGCAGGCCATGCTCGAAGCCGCCGACCGCGGCGTCCTGGTGGCGTCGGGGGCGAAGTTCCCGGGCACCGGCTCGCTGCGGCTGTGCGCCCTGACCGACATCGACACCCTCATCACGACCGCGAGCGCCGACGCCTCGACGGTCGATGCCTACCGGCAGGCGGGCGGAAAGGTGATAGCCGTATGAAGCTGTCCATCCTGGGCGGTGGCGGATTCCGCGTTCCCTACGTCTACCAGGCGCTGCTGCGGGACGCGGGATCGCCGCGCATCGACCGGGTCAGCCTGTACGACGTCGACGAGGGCCGGCTCGCCTCGATGACCCGGGTGCTGGCCGAGCTCGCCGCCGGCCACCCGGACGCGCCGCGGGTCACCGCCACCACCGTCCTCGAAGAGGCCGTCGAGGGCAGCGACTTCGTGTTCGCCGCGATCCGGGTCGGCGGGCTGCACGGCCGCACCTGCGACGAGCGGGTCGCCCTCGACCTCGGCGTGCTCGGCCAGGAGACCACCGGCCCCGGCGGCCTGGCCTACGGGCTGCGCACCATCCCGGTGATGCTGGACGTGGCCCGCACGGTCAAGGCGCTCGCCCCGCAGGCGTACCTCATCAACTTCACCAACCCGGCCGGCATGATCACCGAGGCCATGCAGAGCGTGCTGGGGGAGCGGGTGCTCGGCATCTGCGACACCCCCTCCGGCCTGGGCCGCCGGGTCGCCGCCGCCCTGCGCCTCGACGACTCCCCGGTCCGGCTGGACTACGTGGGGCTCAACCACCTCGGCTGGCTGCGCGGCGTGCACCACCGCGGCCGCGACGTGCTGCCCGACCTGCTCGCCGACGACGCGCTGCTCGGCGCGCTGGAGGAGGGCGAGGTCTTCGGCCGCGAGTGGCTGCGCGACCTCGGGCTGATCCCCAACGAGTACCTGTACTACTACTACTTCAACCGGGACGCGGTGCGCGCCATCCTCGACTCCGGGCAGACCCGCGGGGAGTTCCTGGTCGAGCAGCAGACCGCGTTCTTCGACCGGGTGGCGAAGTGCGAGGGGCCGGGCAGCGTCGAACTGTGGCGCGAGACGGTCGCCGACCGCAGCGCGAGCTACATGGCCGAGGCCAAGCACGAGGGCCACGAACGGGAGATCGCCGGCGACGTCGCCGACCCCGAGGACCACGGCTACGCGCAGGTCGCGGTCGGCGTGATGGCCGCCATCGCCCGCGACGAGCCGGCCACCATGATCCTCAACGTGCGCAACGGCTCGACGCTCGCCGCCCTGCCGCCGCAGGCGGTCGTCGAGGTGCCGGTCACCGTGGACGCCTCCGGGGTCCACCCGCTCGCCGTCACCCCGCCCGACCTGCACCAGGCCGGTCTGATGCAGCAGGTCAAGGCGGTCGAGCAGCTCACCATCAGCGCCGCGGTCACCGGCTCGCGCACCGACGCGCTCAAGGCGTTCTCGCTGCACCCGCTGGTCGACTCGGTCTCCGTCGGCCGGCAGTTGCTGGCCGGCTACCTCGACCGCATCCCGGAGGTCGCCGCGGTCCTCGGCCGGTGAGGGCGGCTGTGCGAAGGTGGCCGGGACGTCCCCGCACGCGAAGGACCCGACCATGGCCGACCTGACCGATGAAGCCCTCCCGCCGCGCGCGCCGCTGGGCAGTTGGCCCACGCCGCTGGAGCCGGCCGCCCGCCTCGCCCTCGCCCTCGGGCTCGGTCCCGGCGACCTGTGGGTCAAGCGCGACGACCTGACCGGGCTCGGCGGCGGCGGCAACAAGGTGCGCAAGCTGGAGTGGATCTGCGGCGCCGCACTGCGCGACGGCGCCACCACCCTGGTGACCAGCGGCGCGCCGCAGAGCAACCACGCCCGGCTGACCGCCGCAGCGGCGGCCCGGCTCGGCCTGGACGCCGTCCTGGTGCTCGCCGGGGAGCCCGGCCCGGCCGCGGCCGGAAACCTCGCGCTCGACGGGCTGTTCGGCGCGCGGATCGTCTGGGCCGGCCCGGTCGGCGAGGAGCGGCTGCGCGCCCGGACCGACGAGGTGGTGCGGGAGGTCGCCGAGGCGGGCGGCGTGCCGGCGCTCGTCCCGTTCGGCGGCTCCAGCCCGCTGGGCGCGCTCGGATACGCCGAGTGCGGACGGGAGTTGCTGGCCCAGGCACCCGACCTGGCCACCGTGGTGGTCGCACTGGGCTCCGGCGGCACGATGGCCGGACTGGTCGACGTGCTGGGCGCCGAGCGGGTCCTCGGCGTGCACTGCGGCGCGGTGGCCGACCCGGCGGCGACGGTGGGCGGCCTGGTGGCCGCGATGGCGCCGGGCGGCCGGGCGCCGGGCGGCCTGCGGATCCGCACCGACCAGGTGGGCGCCGGCTACCCGGTGCTGACCGAGCCGGTCTGGGCGGCCATGACGCTCGCCGCGCGCACCGAGGGACTGGTGCTCGACCCGGTCTACACCGGCCGGGCGATGGCCGGCCTGGCCGCCGCCGTGCGCGAGGGCAGCGTCGTGCCGGGCGGCCGGACCGTCTTCCTGCACACCGGCGGCCTGCCCGGCCTGTTCGGCCACCCAGAAACGCTCGCCAGGGCGGGGGAGCGGTAGGCCCGCTCCGCGCGGTGGCGCACCCGCCTCACCCCGCGGCGGCGGCCGGCGGCGCGGTGCTGCCGCGCGGCACCACGCGGGTGGGCAGCACGATGTGCCGGGCCGGGTCGGTGCCCGGCACGTCGAGGATCGCGGCCGCCAGCTCCGCCGCGGTCCGGCCCACCTCGACGGCCGGCTGCGCCACCGTGGTCAGGTCGAGCCAGCGCGACAACTCCTGGTCGTCGAAGCCGAGCACCGACATCCGGCCGGGCACGTCGATGCGCTCGGCCCGCAGCACGCCGAGCACCTTGGCCGCGATGTCGTCCGCCTCGCAGAAGATCGCGGTCGGCTGCCGCGCCAGGCTCAGCACCTGCCCGACCGCCTCCACCAGGCTGCGCCGCGAGCGGGGCGCCACCGCCGCCACCAGCTCCTCGTCGGCGTCGAGACCGGCCTCGGCGAGCGCCGCGCGGTAGCCCACCAGGCGCTCCCGGGAGCTCCAGGCGAAGCCGGACGGGTCCGCGGTGCGCACGAAGGCGATCCGCCGGTGGCCGAGGTTGACCAGGTGGCGGGTGCCGCGCCGGGCGCCCTCCACGTCGTCGATGTAGACGCTGGCCCGCCCGACGGCGTGCTGGCTCACCAGCACGACGGGCATCCGCAGCTCGTCGAGCCGGGCGCGCTCGCGCTCGGTGAGGTCGAAGGAGACCACCATCAGGGCGTCCGCGTTGTGCCGGGCCGGCAACCGGTCGAAGAAGGCGGCCCGTTCGGCCATCGTGGTCACGCTGTAGACCAGCAGGTCCAGGTCGGCCTCGCGCAGCGCCTCACTGATGCCGGTCAGCGCCGCTCCCGGGAACCACGAGCACATCGGCGGCACCAGGACCGCGATCCGCCGGGTCCGCCCGGTCACCAGGCTGGAGGCGCTGCGGGAGATCGCGAACGACAGCTCCTCGGCGGCCCGTTCCACCCGCTCGCGGGTGCCGGCGGAGACCACGGCCAGCCCGCGCAGCGTACGCGAGACGGTCGAGACGGAAACACCTGCCCGCTGTGCCACATCGGCCATCGTGACCGGCCGCTGTTCTCCCGACATGGCGGGAACGTAGCACAGCGGGGTCAACCAGTCGTCAGGCCCCGGGGTGGGAGGAAACATCCCACTTGGCCCACGGGAACGGAATCCTGACAACGTATTCACAGTTGACTCACTGACAACGCTGTCAGCCGGAGACGGGCCCGGATCGCCGCCGCCAACGGGCTGTTCCAGCAGCTCGGTACAAGCCGGACTCCACCGCCGATCATGTCGAAACCGTTGACGCTCCCGGTTTCCCGCCCCTAGTTTCTGCAATCGCTGTCACCCGTGCCGCGGTCCGGATGCGCACGGTCTGGCCGCCGTCCCGTCCATGGCCGATCCAGGAGCACTGGTGAGAAAACCCGCACGACGCGCGCTGATCCTCCTCGCCGTCCCCGCACTGCTGTTGACGTCCGCGGCCTGCTCGTCCTCCTCCGGGGGCACGGGCGCCGGCGGCAGCGACAACGACGCCCGCGGGCCCATCACCTACGTGCAGGGCAAGGACAACACCGGCGACGTGAAGAACATCATCGCCATGTGGAACTCCGCCCACCCCGACCAGAAGGTCACCCTGCACGAGCAGAGCGACAGCGCCGACGAGCAGCACAGCGACCTGGTCCAGCACTTCAAGGCCAAGGACTCCGGCTACGACGTGGTCAGCGTCGACGTGGTGTGGACCTCGGAGTTCGCCGCCCAGGGCTGGCTGCAGCCGCTGCAGGGCAAGTTCGCGCTCGACACCAAGCCGCTGCTGGACGTCGCCGTGAAGGCCGCCACCTACCAGGGCAAGCTCTACGCCGCGCCCGCCACCTCCGACGGCGGGATGCTCTACTACCGCAAGGACCTGGTGCCCAAGCCGCCGACGACCTGGAGCCAACTGCTCGCCGACTGCAAGATCGCCAAGGCCCACCACATGGGCTGCTACGCCGGCCAGTTCGCCAAGTACGAGGGCCTGACCGTCAACGCCTCGGAGGCGATCAACGCGGCCGGCGGCAGCATCGTCGGCCCGGACGGCAAGACCTCGCACGTGGACACCCCGCAGGCCGCCAAGGGCCTGTCCTTCCTGGCCGACGCCTACCGGGACGGCGACATCCCCAAGCAGGCCATCACCTACCAGGAGGAGGACGGCCGCCAGGCGTTCGAGGCCGGCAAGCTGCTCTTCCTGCGCAACTGGGCCTACGTCTACAACCTGGCCAAGAACGACGGCAGTTCGGTCGTCAAGGGCAAGTTCGCGGTGGCGCCGGAGCCCGGTCCCGACGGCATCGGCGCCAGCACCCTGGGCGGCCACAGCCTGGGCATGAGCGTCTACTCCAAGCACAAGGCGACCGCGCTGGACTTCATGAAGTTCTACGAGTCCAGCACCATCCAGCGCCGGCTGCTGGTCAAGGACTCCAACGCCCCGGTGCTCAAGAGCCTCTACACCGACCCCACGCTGCTGTCCAACCCGGACCTGGGCTACCTCAAGACCCTCGGCACCTCGCTCGCCAGCGCCAAGTCCCGCCCGGTGAGCCCGTTCTACCCGGCCGTCACCGCCGCCATCGAGGACAACGCCTACGCCGCGATCAAGGGCGACAAGAGCGTCAAGCAGGCGCTGAGCGACATGCAGAAGGCCATCAACTCCGCCACCAGCGGGCAGTGACCACCCGCGTGGCCGCGCGGGGCTCCGGCCGCCGCGCGGCCACGCCGCCGCATCTTCACCGTCAGACAAGGAGACGCGGATGACCGCCGTCACCCCCGCCGAGGCCGGGCAGCAGCCTCCCGACGACCCGGCGCCACCGCCGCCCCGCAGGGTGCGGAGGGCGTCGTCGGACGAACGCCGGCTGGCGCTGGCCCTCATCAGCCCGCTGCTCGTGCTGATCGCCCTCGTCATCGGCTACCCGGTGGTGGCCGCGGTCGTCACCTCCTTCACCCGGGACCAGTCGCTGCACGACGGCTTCTTCTCGCAGGGCGGCGGCTTCGCCGGGTTCGACAACTACACCCACTGGCTGCTGCAGCGCTGCGGCGACACCGCCTGCGCGCCGGGCACCCTGGGCTCGGAGTTCTGGGACGCGGTCTTCGTCACCGTCTTCTTCGCGGCGGTCACCGTGGTGATCGAGGTCGTGCTCGGCATGGCGATGGCCCTGGTGATGAACCGGACCTTCCGCGGCCGCGCCCTGCTGCGCGCCAGCGTGCTGGTGCCGTGGGCCATCCCGACCGCGGTCACCGCCAAGCTGTGGTACTTCATGTTCGCCTACGACGGCATCGTCAACCGGGTGCTGGGCACCCACGTGATCTGGACCTCCGGCACCTGGTCCGCCCGGTTCGCCGTGGTGGTCGGCGACGTGTGGAAGACCACCCCGTTCGTCGCGCTGCTGCTGCTGGCCGGGCTGCAGATCATCCCCGGCGAGCTGTACGAGGCGGCCACCATCGACGGCGCCGGCGCCTGGCGGTGCTTCCGGGAGATCACGCTGCCCCTGGTGCGCCCGGCGCTGCTGGTCGCGGTGCTCTTCCGGGTGCTCGACGTGCTGCGCATCTACGACCTGCCGGCCATCCTCACCCAGGGCGGCGGCGGCAGCGGGCACGCCACCACCACGTTGTCGATCCTGGTCATCGAGCAGATCGACCAGGGCTACGGCGGCGCCTCCGCACTGTCGACCATCACCTTCCTGTTCATCTTCCTGGTGGCGCTGGCCCTGGTGAAGCTCTTCAACGCGGACGTCGTCAGGTCCCAGCAGCGGGCGGTGAAGTGACATGGTGTTGCGTTGGAACCGGATCGGCCTGTACGCCGGGGTCGCCGCGATCGTCGTGTGGTGCCTGGCGCCGTTCTACTGGATGGTGGTCACCGCCTTCCGCAGCGTCGGCTACACCTTCGACACCACCCCGTGGCCGACCCACGTCACGCTGGACAACTTCCGGACCGCCTTCGACACCGCCCGGGGCAACCACTTCGGCCGGGCGCTGGTCAACTCGCTGGTGATCGGGGCCGGTACGACGGTGCTGGCCATGCTCGTCGGGGTGTTCGCCGCCTACGCGCTGGCCCGGCTGCGCTTCCGGGGCAAGTTCCTGGTGCTCGGCCTGGTGCTGGGCGCCTCGATGTTCCCCGGGGTGGCGCTGGTGACGCCGCTGTTCCAGCTGTTCACCGACATCCACTGGCTCGGTTCGTACCAGGCGCTGATCCTGCCGGACATCTCCTTCGCGCTGCCGCTGGCGGTGTGGATCCTGACCAGCTTCTTCGCCGAGATGCCGTGGGAGCTGGAACAGGCGGCCAGGGTGGACGGCTGCACGCCGGGGCAGGCGTTCCGGCTGGTGATCTTCCCGCTGGCGGCGCCGGGGCTGTTCACCGCGATGATCCTGGTGTTCATCTCGGCCTGGAACGAGTACCTGCTGTCCAACCTGCTCTCCGACGGAAAGGCCGCCGTCGCCCCGGTCACCGTGGCCATCGCCGGCTTCACCGGCTCCCAGCCGCACCAGGAGCCGTACACCGCGGTGATGGCGGCGGGCGCGATCGTCACCATCCCGCTGGTGATCCTGGTCCTGCTCTTCCAGCGCCGCATCGTCTCCGGCCTGACCGCCGGAGCGGTGAAGTAACCGCCCCGCCGACGCGGCCTTTCGAGGCCGCGCCGGCACCGGCGGGACGATTTCTAGGCGACGCCGTAGGGGCGTTCCCGCCGGGAGCCGGGGGCAAGGCCGAGTTCGGCCACCTTGAGGCCGGCCTCGAAACGGGAGGAGACGTCCAGCGTCTTGAGGATGCTGGCCACGTGGCGCCGGTAGGTGCGCACCGAGACGTTCATCTGGCGCGCGGCCGTCTCGTCCTTCATGCCCTCGCACAGCTTGTGCAGCACCTGCGACTGCGTGTTGTCCAGCACCAGCGGCGCCGCCGACGCGCGGTGCACGGAGGTGAACTCCACCGACTGCTCCCACAGGGCGAGTTGGATCCGCTGCAGGACCGCGACCACCTCGGCGCCTCTCACCAGCAGGGTCTTGCCCCGGCCCTCCCGGCCCGCGGTGCGCAGGATCGCCAGCTCGCTTCCGCAGGTGACCACCGAGGGGAGCTGGCCGGCCAGCACCCGCACCCGGGCGCCGGCGTCCATGAGCGTGCCGATCGCCTTGCGGGCGCCGCGTTCGCCGTCGGTGCCGTGGCCGAGCAGCACGTGGAGCCGGTGGCCGGCGGCGAGAACGCCGCGGCGCAGGAAGTCGACCGCCTCCGCCGTCTCCGCGCCGAACGGACCGGTCAACGGCTCGCCCATGGTGCGCAGCGTCAGCGGGAGCTTGCCGGACTGCTCCACCGCCATCCGTAAGGCCCGCAGTGCGGCCGGCGGGTCCGCCTGCGTCATGAATCCCGAGGATTGCCTCCGATAGGCTTCCAGCGCGTCGCTGATAATGTCCCTGGCGCTGTCTATCGCCTCGTCGGAAATCGTTTCCTGGCCGGAAACCGACCCCGGTTGGGAAGCCGGATGAGGAGCCTGCGCGACGATGCGGAAACCGTCCACCTGATGCACGACAACCTCTCCAGAGGACTTCGGTTCGGAGCTGATGATCATGACCGTACGTCTTACGGAGGTTCTGACCGAGGTAAGACCCGTGGCGCATACGGTAGGCAAGGAAGCCCAGCACGTCGAGGGGTTGGCGCAGAGCTGCCGGGTACGGTTCGGTGAAGTGCGAACCCGCGGCGCGGGCGCGGTTGTTTACCGTAATACGGTATTCATTTAACGTGATCTCCCGGCCGCGCCGGGCGGCCGGAACCCAGGCTTGCGGGGCCGGGGGCCGCCTGGCAGCATCACGGCGGTGGCGAACACGGGGGCCGGCGCGGGGCGCCGGGTATCAGGGGTTTCGGGCAAGGAGCGTGCCGGTAATGGTGCCTGACCCCTTAACGGAGAATTCACCGGCCGGCGAGCCGCGGCGCGGGCCGACCGTTTCCGCGGTGGTCGAGGACGCCGACCTGTTCGACCTGCGCGATCCGGCCGAGCCGATTCCCATCGCCGCGCTGGACCTGACCGGCTCGCCCCGGCTCGACGGCGAGGACGAGGGCCATGTGCGCGGCCTCGCCGAATCCGGCCTGCCGCTGCCGCCGATCGTCGTGCACCGCGCCACGATGCGCGTGCTGGACGGCCGCCACCGGCTGCGCGCGGCCGAGCTGCACGGTGACACCACCATCGACGCGCGCTTCTACGAGGGCAGCGAGGCGGACGCCTTCGTGCTGGCCGTCCGGCTCAACGCCGGGCACGGGCTGCCGCTCTCCCGCGCCGACCGCACCGCGGCCGCCCGGCGGATCATGACCAGCCACCCGCACTGGTCGGACCGGCGGATCGCCGCCACCACCGGCCTGTCCGCCAGGACCGTGGCCTCGATCCGGCGTTCGACCGACGCCGTTCCGCAGTCGGACACCCGGGTCGGCCGGGACGGCAGGGTCCGCCCGCTCGACGCCTCCGACGGCCGCCGACGCGCCGCCCGGGCCGCCGCCGCCGACCCCGGCGCCTCGCTGCGCGCCATCGCCAGGGAGGCCGGGGTGTCGGTCTCCACCGCACGGGACGTCAGGGAACGGCTGCGGCTCGGCCGGCCGGTGGTGCCCGGTGCGCGCGCCGAGGCCGCGGCGCCCGCCGTCCTCGGCGCCCGGTCGCGCGTGGTGGTCTCCGATCTGCGGCCGGAGCAGCGGTTCCCGGACACCGAGCCGACCGTCGTGATGCTGCGCCGGGACCCCTCGCTGCGCTTCACCGAGGTGGGCCGCCGCTTCCTGCGGCTGCTCGGCGCCCACCCGCCGGTGCCCAGGGTGTGGGAGGAGTTCGCCGAGGGGGTGCCGGCGCACCGCGCGCAGTCGGTGGCCCGGCTCGCCCGGCAGCACGCCGAGGAGTGGCGCCGCTTCGCCGAGGCGCTGGAGCGGCGGCACGCCGCCGGTCCGAATCGTGTTGACAGCTCCCCGGCCCGGCCGGGAGGCTGACCCGGCGCCGATGGAGCGCGGCCGCCGGTAACCGGGCGGCGCGGGCGGCGGGGGTGGTGAACTGCTGGCTGTTGAGCGTGCGTAAGTGTGCATGATGGCCTTCTAGTTGCGATATGATCTTCGCGTGAATCTGACTGAGTGGGCACGGTCTCAGGGGGTGAGTCCTCATACTGCGTATCGCTGGTTCAGGAATGGGACGCTTCCTGTGCCCGCTCAGCGTGTGGGGCCGCGCACGATCCTGGTGAACGTGGACGCGGTCACCACTGCGGAGGCTGTCGGGGGTCTGGGCCTGTATGCGCGGGTCTCCTCTCATGATCAGAAGGCGGACCTGGAACGTCAGGTCGCCCGGCTGTCGCAGTGGGCGGTCAAGGCCGGTCACCGCGTGGTCCGTGTGGAGACGGAGATGGCCTCCGGGATGAACGGCGCCCGGCCGAAGGCGAAGCGGCTGCTGGCCGATCCGGCGGTGACCACGGTGGTGGTCGAGCACAAGGACCGTCTCGGGCGGATGAACGTCGAACTCGTCGAGGCCGCGCTGTCCGCGCACGGGCGTCGCCTGGTCATCCTGGACGACGGCGAAGTGGAAGACGATCTCGTACGCGATGTGGTGGAGGTGCTGACCTCGTTGTTCGCCCGCCTGTACGGCCGCCGCTCGGCGAAGAACCGTGCCCGCAAGGCGCTGGAGGCCGCGCAGCATGGCTGACCGCCAGCGCGCGCCGTTGCGGCAGATCGCCCGCCCGTTCGTCGCCGATGGTCCCTCGGGTGTCTCGATCCGGGACCGGCTCAAGGGCCTCACCGTGCAGGATGAACAGGTTGTGCGGGTCGTGGGCGAGCACATGGGGCGTCTGGCCTCGCTGGATCTGGCCCGCAGGTGCCGCGACGGCCTGAACCACTCTAACCGACACGTGGGCCGAGCGGAAACGGGACGTGACCGCCGGGTCGTCGTCACGGTGGGCCGGATCGGTCACCTCCCACACCCACGACCAGTGGGGCCTTTCCCGCCGCGCCCAGCACCAGCACCTGAAGTCACTGGACGCCGGTATCCGCATGATCCGCCACCGGCTGTCCCTGCCGGTCGGGGAGAAAGGCAGCCGGGGCAAGCCCGGCGGCTACCGCTCCCGCCACGAGTGGTTCGTCAAGACCCGGCGCCTGGCGATCCTCGAAGCACGCTACGAACAGGTGCGCGCCGAGCGGGAAGCCGGACGCGTCGGCGTGGTGCGTGGTGGGCGCCGTCTGCTCCACCAGCGCCACAACCTCACCGCCGCGAGCAAGACGGCCGAGCAGTGGCGTGCCGAGTGGGAAGCGGCCCGCTGGTTCCTGACCGCTGACGGCGAGTCCGGCAAGCGGCACGGCAACGAGACGATCCGCGTCACCCCCGACGGCGAAGTGTCGATCAAACTCCCCGCCCCGCTCGCTCACCTGGCCAACGCCCGGCACGGCCGGTACGTCCTGCACGCCCACGTGAGCTTCCCCTACCGGGGCCAGGAATGGCGCGACCGCATCTCGATGAACCGGGCCGTGGCCTACCGCATCCACCACGACACCGCCTCCGGCCGCTGGTACCTGGATGCCGCCTGGACCCGCAAAGACCTCCCCACCATCCCCCTCGACGCGGCGCGCGCCGGTGGCGTGATCGGCGTAGACACCAACGCTGACCACCTCGCCGCCTGGCTGCTGGACGAGCACGGCAACCCCGTCGGCAACCCACGCCGCCTCGACTACGACCTCCGCGCGACTGCCACCCACTGCGACGCCCAACTCCGCCACGCCCTCACCCGTCTCCTGCACTGGGCACGGGCAACCGGCGTGCAGGCCATCGCGATCGAAGACCTCGACTTCACCGACTCCACGACCCGCGAGAAGCACGGCCGGCGTAAACGCTTCCGGCAGCTCGTTTCCGGCATCCCCACCGGCAAACTCCGCGCCCGGCTCGTGTCGATGTGCGCCGAAGCCGGTATCAGCGTGATCGCCGTCGATCCCGCCTATACCTCGATCTGGGGCGCCGAGCACTGGCAAAAGCCCCTCACCAGCAAAAATCGCAAGACCAGCCGACACGCCGCCGCCTCGGTGGCAATCGGACGACGCTCCCTCGGCCACCGGATCAGGCGACGGACGGCACCGCCCCGCCAGCACCAGAGCGATGCCGGCGGGCATCGGACCACCCAGGCCCCACCCGGAAACCAAGGAAGCGAGGGAAGCCGCCCCCGCGTACCCGGACCACGGACACGATCCGACGGCGCCGGACACGGAGCGAACGCGGCAACCCAGAACGCCCAAGACCATTCGGGGCGTTCGGCTGAGCACACACAACTCATGCTCAGTCCCTAGGAACGGTTGACCATGCTCGACGACGCGGCACCCGAGCCCGCCACGCCCTCCGGCATGCGCTGGTTCCGGTTCCTGGTGGCCGGCAACGCGGTCTCCTCGTACGGCAGTTACCTCAACATGGTGGCGCTCAACCTGTTCGCCCTGCGGGTCACGCACAGCGCGCTGCAGACCGGTCTGATCATGGCGGTCCGGCTGGCCGTCGGCTTCGCCACCGGTTTCGTCTCGGGCGGCGTGGTCTCCCGGTACTCCCGCAAGCTCGTCATGATGTCCGGCGACCTGTCCCAGGCCGCAGCGCTGACCGCCCTGTTGTGCGTCCCGGGCGGGACGCGCGCCGTGCTGCTGTACGCGGTCGCCGTGGTGGCCGGCGCGGGCGGCACGCTGTCGCAGGTGGCGCTGCGCAGTTGCGTCCCGGTGATCGTCGGCCAGGAGTTGCGGGTGCGGGCCAACGGGCTGCTGGCGACCGGGCGGGCCTTCGCCATGGTGCTGGGCTTCGCCTCCGCCGGGATCGTGGTGTCCGCGTTCGGCTACCGGGCGGCCTTCCTGGTCGACGCCGTCACCTTCGTGGTCTCGGCCGGCAACATGGCCTGGCTGCCGCTCGGACTGCGCGGCGCCGGACGGGCCGGGCCGGTCCCCGCCGGGCAGCGGCCCGGCGCGCTGAAGACCGGTTTCGGGGTGCTGCGCACCGCGCCGGTGCTGCTGGCGATGATCGCGATCCGCGCGGTGGACGGCTTCGGCTCCGCGTCGCACAACGTCGGCCTGCCGGTGTACTCCAGCGCGCTCGACCCGGCCCATCCGGCCGCGTTCGTCAGCCGCTTCTGGGCGATCTGGGCGGTCGGCAACATCGTGGTGCAGCGGCTGGTGGTCCGCTGGTCCGGGCGGGCCGGGCGGGCCGGGCGGACGGGAGGGACGGGAGGGACGGGAGGGAGCGGACGCGGCATCGGCGAGCGGGCGTTCGCGCTGGGCACCTGCGTGATGTCGGCCGCGTTCATCCTGGCCTTCACCGGCGCGCCGCTCGCGGTGGGCGTGCTGTTCGCCCTGCTGGCCGGGATGGCCGACGGGTTCACCGAGAACGCGTACACCTCCCGGCTGCAGACGGTGCCCGACGCGGAGCGCGGCTACGTCTTCGGCTGCTCGTCGATGGCGGAGAACCTCGGCTTCGGCTCCGGCATGGTGCTCAGCGCCCTGCTGCTCGACCACCACTCCCCCCTGGCGGTGGTGGCCGTCTCGCACGGTGTCGCCATCGCCTGCGCGCTCGCCTTCCTCGTCGTGCTCGGCGCACGCCGGCAGCCGACCGCCGCTGAGGCCGCCGCCCCGGCCGACTCCGAGCGGTACACGGCCGGTTAGGCATACCAGGCCGGTTAGGCATACCGCACCGGGACGCGGGCAGGCGGAGGGAGGACAGACCCGGAAGACCTACGGAGGCAGCATCATGGGCATCGGAGGATGCATCGGCCTGATCGGCCTCGGCGCGATCCTCACGTTCGCCGTCGACCTGCACATCAAGGGGGTCAACATGGACCTCGTCGGGGTGATCATGATGGCCGTCGGTGTCATCGGTCTGGCCGCCTACGTGAGCATCTTCAAGCGGCGTCAGATGCAGCCGCCCCGGCCGGCGGCGCCCGTCGTGGACGTCGAGGAACGCCGCTTCTGACGGCACCGGCACCCGCCGCGCCCGGCGCGACACCCCGCACGCGTGGCATGTGCGGCGGCGGGTGAGGCTATACGGATGCACTTGGAGACCACGCTTCGTCCGCTCGCCGTCATCGGAGCCGTACTGATCACCACCCTCGCGGTGGGGTGGGCGGTGGACCGGACCCTGCGCCGTGTCGACGCGGCGCATCCGGAGACCCCGCTGTGGCATCTGCTGCGCAGGTGCCGGATCCCCTTCCAACTCCTGCTGTTCACGCTGCTGTTGCTGGGAGCCTTTCCGGCGGCCCGGGTCGCCGCGCACGAGACCGGCATCGAGCGGGCGCTGGCGATCCTGCTGATCGCCTCGCTGACCTGGCTGGTCGTCAGGGTGGCCTCCGCCGTCACCGAGTCCGGCTACGCGCGGTACGTCACCGTGGCGCACGATCCGGCCCGGGTGCGCCGGGTGCGCACCCAGGTCACGTTGATCCAGCGGGTGGTGACCGCGGTGGTCACGGTGGTGGCGGTCGCGGTGATGCTCATGCAGTTCCCCGGGATGCGCACCGTCGGCACCTCGGTGCTCGCCTCGGCCGGGGTGATCGCGGCCGTCGCCGGCATCGCCGCCCAGTCCACGCTGGGCAACCTGTTCGCCGGGCTGCAGATCGCGTTCGGCGACATGGTCCGGCTCGGCGACATCGTGATGGTCGAGCAGGAGTGGGGGACGATCGAGGAGATCACCCTCACCTACCTGGTGATCCGCACCTGGGACGAGCGCCGGATCACCATGCCGGTCTCGTACTTCACCAGCAGGCCCTTCGAGGACTGGACGCGCGGCGGCACCCAGTTGACCGGCACCGTCTTCCTCTACCTCGACCACGCCACACCGGTCTCCCTGCTCCGCACCAAGCTGCACGAACTCCTCAAGTCCATCCCCGAGTGGGACGGCCGCGCCTGGAGCCTGGTCGTCACCGACACCACGCCGTCCGCCATCGAGGTGCGCGCGCTGATGACCGCCAAGGACTCGCCCGACCTGTGGGTCCTGCGCTGCGCGGTGCGCGAGACGCTCCTGGAGTGGCTGCGCGCCGAACACCCCTACGCCCTGCCGCGCCTGAACACCGCCCGCGCCCCCGGCGACTCCTCCCGCGCCTGACCGCGGCGCACCGCCTTGCGCCGCCCGGGTGGTGGCGGCCGCCCGGTGCGCCGTGCACCGGCGTGCGCCCGGCATCGATCCCGCGGCGCGGGGTAGACGTGGCGGGCGGTGGCCGGCGGCCACCGCGCGACGTTCAGGAGGAGAAGCGGATGCGGCGTCCCGGTGCGGCGGCTGTCGGCGAGTTGGCGGCGTGGTGGACGGTGCTGATCGCGCTCTACCTGGTGTTCATCTCCACCGTGACCGTCCTGGAGTTCGCCGTCGGGGCGGCGGGCGCGGCCCTCGCGGCGGTCGCGGCCCGCGCGGTGCGGATCGCCTCGGCGGGCGGGACCGGGCCGGGCGGCCGGTGGGCGGCGGCGCTGCTGTCCTGGCCGGGCGCGGTCCTCACCGACACCGTGCGGCTCGCCGCCGCCACCGCCGGCTGCCTGCGCGGCGGAGCCGACCCCTGCCGGTTCCGGACGCTGCGCCTGAAACCCGGCACCGGCGCCGCCTGGGCCGGCGCCGTGCTGTCCGGCACGCCCGGCGCGTACGTGGTGCGCGTGACGCCCGCCCGGCCCGGCGACGAGACCTCCGGCGACCGCCTGACCGTTCATGTCATGTCCGCCGAACGCACCGCGCTGGAGCGGGCGTTGACCGTCGGGGACCGGGCGTGAACGCCTGGCTGCTGGCGAGCGCGGTCCTGCTGACCGCCGGCCTGCCGGCGTGCCTGTGGGTGGTATTGCGCGCCTCGCCGCAGGAGCGGGTGGCGGGCCTGAACCTGGCCGCCACCTTCGTTTGCGTCCTCATGCTGCTGCTGGCACAGGGCTACGGCCGCGAGGACTACCAGGATCTGGCGCTCGTGCTGGCCGTGGTCGGCCCGGCGGGCACCTTGGTGTTCACCCGGTTCCTCGACGGCCGGGACGCGCTCGCCCCGCCCGCCGACGACGCCCGGGGAGACGCGAAGTGACGATCCGTCATACCTGCGCGCTGGGGCTGCTGGCCGTCGGCGTGGCCGCGCTGCTGCTGTCGGCGCTGGCCCTGGTGGTGCTGCCGGGCCCGTTCGGCCGGCTGCACGCCCTCGCGCCGGCCACCTCGCTCGGAGCACCGCTGATCACCCTTTCTCTCGCGGTGCAGACCGGGCCCGGCCGGGCGGCGGTCAAACTCCTCGTCATCGGCGCGCTCATCGCGCTCGCCGGTCCGGTCACCACCATGGCGATCGGCCGCGCCACCGCGCGGCAGCAGCCGCCGCGCGGCGAGGAGCACACCCCGTGACCGGTTCGAACGCCCTGCCCGACTACCTGATCGTCGCCGCACTGCTGCTGGTCGCGGTCAGCGCCACGGCGGCGGCCCTGACCCGCGAACCGGTGCGCCAGGCCATGGTCCTGGCGATGCTCGGCCTGTCGCTCGCCGTCCTGTTCACCATCCTGCAGGCGCCCGACGTCGCGCTCTCCCAACTCGCCGTCGGCGGCGCGCTCACCCCGCTGCTGATCGTGCTGACGGTGCGCAGGGTGCGCCGGGACACCGAGGCGGACGCCGGGCCGCCGCGGGCGGAGGCCGAGCCCCGCCGGTCCGGACCCGGGGACGGCGGGCAGTGAGCCGCACCGCGCGCGTCCGGCTCTTCCTCACCGCCGCGCTCGCCATCGCCGTCGTCTACACCCTCGCGTGCACCGGACTGCCGCACTTCGGCGCCGCGTCGCACCCCTACGGCACCCGCGCGGTCGCCGCGGCGCTGCGGCGGCGCACCTCCAACGTCGTGGCGTCGATCAACTTCGACCAGCGCGCCTTCGACACCCTCGGCGAGGAGTTCATCCTCTTCGGCGCGGTGCTTGGGGCCATCGCGCTGCTGCGCCCGGCCGAGGACGAACGCGAGCGCAGGCCGCGCCCGGGCAGGGTGCCGGCCTCCACCCGCCTGCTGGGCACCATCCTGCTGCCGGTCACGCTGCTGACCGGCGTGTACGTCATCGCGCACGGCCAACTCTCGCCCGGCGGCGGCTTCCAGGGCGGCGTGGTGCTGGCCACCGGACTCCACTTCGGCTACATCGCCGCCGACTACCGGGTGCTCAAACGGGTGCGCCCGCTCGCCGTGCTCGACGTGTCCGACGCGGTGGGCGCCGGCGCCTTCGCGCTGCTCGGCATCGCCGTGCTGGTCTCCGGGGCCGCCTTCCTGCAGAACGTCCTGCCGCTCGGCACCTTCAACCAGCTCTCCTCCGGCGGCACCGTGCCGGTGGTCAACGCCGCCGTCGGCGTCGAGGTCGGCTCGGGGCTCGTCGTCCTGCTGGCGACCTTCCTGGACCAGGCCGTCGAGATCGAGCCGCCCCACGGACGCGACAACGGAGGCCCGGCGTGACCGTCTTCCCCTTCCTCATCGCCGGCTGGATCTTCCTTGCCGGGGTGTACGGCATGGTGACCAGCCGCAACGTCATCCGGACGATCGGCTGCCTCGCGGTCGCGCAGTCGTCCACCTACGTCCTGCTGCTCGCCGTCGGCTACCGCCGCGCCGCCACGGCGCCCTACTTCGCCGACACCTCGACGCACACCCGCGTCGTCGACCCGGTGGTGCAGGCGCTGACCCTCACCGACGTGGTCGTCGGGGCCACCGTCACGGCGCTGCTGCTCGGGCTCGCCATCCAGCTGCGCAAGCGGCACGGCACGCTCGACCCGGACGCGCTGACCGGGCTGAAGGGCTGAGGGACGACGTTGAGCACCGCGAACCTGCTGCCGCTCGCCGTCGCGATCCCGCTGCTCGGCGCGGTGGTCCTGGTGATCGCGGGCGGGCGGCTGCCGAGGCTGGGCATGGACGTGCTGGCCGTGCTGCCCGCGGCGGCGGTGCTGGCCGACCTGGTGCTGCTGTGGCGGCGCGCGGGGGACGGGCGGGCGGTCTCCTGGATGGGCGGCTGGCGGCCGGTCCACGGCGAGGGCGTCGGCATCGTGCTGGTCGGGGACCGGACCGGCATCGGGTTCGCGCTGCTGGCCGCGGTGCTGGTGCTCGCGGTGGTGGGCTACTCCTGGCGGTACTTCTCCGAACCGCCCGCCCGGCACTCCGGCACCTTCCCGGCGCTGGTCATGCTCTTCGAGGCCGGGATGTGCGGTTTCGCGCTCACCGGCGACCTGTTCGACGCGTTCGTCTTCTTCGAGCTGATGGGCACCGTCGCCTACGCGCTGACCGGGTACCGGATCGAGGATCCGCGGCCGATCCAGGGCGCGTTGACCTTCGGCATCGTCAACTCGCTCGCCGCGTACGCCACCCTGCTGGGGATCGGGCTGCTGTACGCGCGCACCGGGGAGCTGGGCTTCGCGCAGATCGGGCAGAAGCTCGCCGGCCACCGCACCGACGCGCTGCTGGTGACCGCGTTCGTCCTGGTGCTGACCGGGCCGCTGGTGAAGGCGGCGGTGGCGCCCTTCCACTTCTGGCTGCCGGACGCGCACGCGGTCGCGCCGAGCCCGGTGTCCATGCTGCTGTCCGGGGTCATGGTGGAGCTCGGCGTCTACGGCGTCGCCCGCCTCTACTGGGTGGTCTTCGCCGGCCCCGGCGGGATCGGGGCGGCCGCGTTCCGCGACACCTTTCTCGCGCTCGGCGTGCTGACCGCGCTCGTCGGCGCCACGATGTGCTGGCAGCAGCGGCACCTCAAGCGGCTGCTGGCCTTCTCCACCGTGGGCCACGTCGGGCTCTTCCTCGTCGGCGTCGCGCTGCTGACCCCCGAGGGCGCAGCCGGGACGCTGCTGTACGTGGCCGGGCACGCCGGCGCCAAGGCGGCGCTGTTCGGCCTCACCGGGGTGCTGCTCGACCGCTACGGCTCGGTGGACGAGGACGGCCTGCACGGAAGGGCGCGCGAACTGCCCGTCGTCGGGGCGCTGTTCGCGCTCGCCGGGCTGGTGCTCGCCGGACTGCCGCCGTTCGGGATCGCGTTGGGCAAGGCGGTGGAGGAGCACGCCGCCCAGCAGCGGGCCGGCTGGCTGCCCGTGGTCTTCGTGCTGGTCTCGGCGGTCACCGGCGGCGCGGTGCTGCGGGCCGCCGGGCACGTCTTCGCCGGCGCCGGCCCCGAGCGGCACGCCGACCGCCCGGGAGCGCGGACCACCGGTGGGGGAGAGGAGCCGGAGATCCGCGAGCCGTCCCGGCGCATCCCGGTCGCGATGGTCGTGGTGCCCGCGCTGCTGCTCGCCGGATCGCTGGCCGTCGGGGTGCTGCCGCAGGCCGCCGGAGCGGCCGCGCGCGCCGCCGCCCTGCTCACCGACCGGGCCGGCTACCTGGCCGCCGTGGCCGGCCACGGCCCGGGCGGCACGGCTCCGCTGCCGCCGGCCGGCTGGAGCGCCGAGGGCGTCCTGCTCGGGCTGGGCTCGACGCTGCTGGCCCTCGGCCTGGCCGCCGGGTCCCTCTGGGGCCCGCGGCTGCGGCTCGGCACGCTGCGGCGGCCGATCGGCGCGGCCAGGGCGGCCGGGCGGCGGGTGGTCCTGCCGCTGCGCGCGCTGCACTCCGGCCACGTCGGGGACTACGTGAGCTGGCTGGCCGCCGGGCTCGCGGTGCTCCTGGTCGTCGTGCTCGCCCAGAGCTGACGCGCCGGATCCGCGGGGGTTTCGCCCGCCGTGCGAACGGGCACCCGGAGCACCGGGCCGCTCCGAGGGAGGCGAGGCGATCATGACCACGAAGGCGGACCGGGAAATCGTCCGCGAGCTGCTGGCCGGGTACGGACGCACCTACGCGCAGGACGCCGGCGTGACGCTGCGCGACACCCCGCAGCCGCTCTACCAGCTCCTGGTGCTCTCCTGCCTGCTCAGCGCCCGCATCCGCGCCTCGGTGGCCTCCGCCGCCGCCCGCGCGCTGTTCGACGCCGGGATGCGCGATCCGCGGCGGATGGCCGACGCCGACTGGCAGCAGCGGGTCGACGCGCTCGGCGCGGGCCACTACCGGCGCTACGACGAACGCACCGCGACGCAACTCGGCGACGGCGCGCGGCTGGTGCTGGAGCGGTACGGCGGCGACCTGCGCGAGCTGCGGGAGAAGGCCGGCGGCGACCTCGACGAGTGCCGCCGGCTGTTGCGGGAACTGCCGGGGATCGGCCCGGTCGGCGCGGACATCTTCCTGCGCGAGGTGCAGTCCGTGTGGCCGCAGGCGGCGCCGTACTTCGACGGCAAGGCGGTGCAGGGCGCGCGGCGCCTCGGGCTGCCGGACTCACCGGCCGAGCTGGCCCGCACGGCCGACCGCGCCGACTACGCGGCGCTCGCGGCGGCCCTGGTGCGCTCCGCGCTCGACAAGGCCGTCGCCGAGGACGTCAGGGAGCGCGTCGCCCACTGACGGCCGGACCGTTCAGTGGCCGTGGCTGCGTCGCTGGTGGCGGATGCTCAGGCCGTCCACGCTCTGCGCCAGCCACGCGACCGCGACGGCCGCCACCAGCGCCTCGGTGGCCATGCCGAGCGCGGAGAGGCCGCCGTCACCGAGCAGGGTGGACAGCGACTGCACCAGCAGCAGGAAGGCGATCACCGTGGTCAGGTAACCCAGCGCGCTCGACCGCGGTACGAAACGCCACCAGTGCCGGCCCTCGGTCCGGTGTCCCTCGTGCGCCACACCCTTCGCCATGACCTCGATCTCCTTCCCGGCCGGGAGTTGCGACTCCCGCCGCGTCCCGAGACGTTGACGTCCCGTCAGGCGCCTACCCCGAGTCGGCGCGGTCACGCGTCCCACGAAAACGGCGCGGGCCCGGAGCCTTCGCTCCGCGCCCGCGCCGGTGTGTTCGGCGAACCGGCCGGGTCAGCTGCCCGCGGCGTTGCGGCGCCGGTGCAGGGTGAAGCCGACGCCCGCGCCGACCAGCACCACCGCGGCCAGTCCGAGCGAGGTCGGCAGGACCGGGAAGTGCGAGGCGCCGGTGGACATCGCCGCGGTGTCACCGGCGAACGTCAGGCCGCCCGAGGTCGGGTCGTTCGCCTCGATGTTCCCGTGCCGCCGCGGTATCGGCCGCACCGAGGCCACCGTGCCGTTCTGGTTGAGCAGCACCTGCTGGTCGTTGGGGTGCCGGAAGTCCATCAGCGCCGCCAGCGAGTTCGCCCGCGCGTCGAAGGAGTGGTCGCCGATCCGGCCGGTGTGCCAGTTGTCCTCGATGAAGTGGATGATCGAGGTCTGCTCCAGCTTGGTGTGGTTGACCGCGTTCACGTTGGTGTAGGGCGAGATCAGCAGCATCGGCAGCCGCGGGCCGGGACCGCAGCGGTCCTGGTAGCCGCCGGCCGCGGCCGGGCCGGCCTGGCAGCCGGGCGCGTCCACCGACTTGCCGTTGGAGCCGGTGGCGGTGTTGGTCGAGCCGTTCTCCACCGGCGAGTAGACGTGGTCGTACCAGCCGTCGGAGTCGTCGTAGGCCACCACGACCGCGGTGTCCGCCCACTGCGGGGACTTCTGCACGGTGTTGATCTCGTTGACGAGGAAGTGCTGCTCGTCGATCGGGTCGGAGTAGCCGGCGTGGCCGTCCTCGTAGGCCGGGGCCTTCAGGAAGCTGACGGCCGGCAGCTGTCCGGCCTGCGCCGCCTTGTTGAACCAGCTCAGGTCGTAGTTGTGGTTCGCCTGGCCGTTGTGGCCGACCTCGGCCAGCGACGTCGGCGCCAGGTGGTGCGGGTTGGCCGTGGCCTTGTAGTACTGGAACGGGTCGTGGTGCGGGCTGTAGTCCTCGACCGGGCTGCCGTCCACGTTGGCGTGGGTGTCGCCGGCGCACTTGGCGTAGTCGCCGGACTTGCCGTCCCACGGGGTGCTCGGCGTGAAGCCGCCCTGGAACCAGCCCCAGCTGATGCCCTTGGCGTTGAGCAGTTCGCCGATGTTCGTGCCGGTCAGCTCGCCCAGCGGGTTCGTGGAGGTGTGGTCGGCGCCCGAGCAGTCGTCGAAGGCCGGGTCCGGGTCGTTGATCATCGTGCCGACGCCCTTGGCGTCCGGCGAGACGACCGTGTACGGGTCGGGGGTGCTGGTCTGCACCGGGTTCTCGGTGCCGGACGCCGGGTCGGTGGAGATGATGCCGTGCGTCTGGCCGGAAGCCAGTTCGACCGCGCCGGGCGACGAGGGGCCGTAGGCCGAGCCGAAGGAGTTGTCGGCCAGGGTGTAGTGCTGCGCGTAGTTCCACAGCGCGGTGACCGTGTTGCCGTCGTAGTAGTCCATCGACAGACCGGGTTCACCGAACTCGCCGGTGCACTTGCTGGTCTCGGTGTTCTGGACGAACTGGTCGGCCTTGCCGGAGTCGTAGGCGTACTGCTCCGGGCCGTAGGAGTGGTTCTGGTCGCAGGTCACCGCCTGCGCCGGGGTGAGCCGCTGCGGCGTGTACTCGTTCGGGTTGGACTTCAACAGCCCCGCGTTGATGAGGTTGTTGACGTCCTTCGGCGTCCTGGGCGACGCCCTGAACGGGGTGCCGTCGGTGTTGGCCGCGTCCGGGTAGGTGCCGAAGTAGTGGTCGAAGGAGTTGTTCTCGTCGAACAGCACGACGATGTGCTTGATCGGCGTGGCGGTCCTGGCCACCGTGCCGTGCCGCGCGGGCGCCGCGGAAGCCGGGGCGGACGCGGCTGCCGCGGCCAGTACCAGGGCCCCGGCCAACCCGCCCCATCGAATTGCCCGGCGTCCCGCGCCGAGTGGAGTGCCCCTGCTCATGCGCTGTCTCCCTCGTCAGTGATGCGCTCGGCGACGTGGTGGAAATGATCACCGGGCGCTGAATCCGCTAACAATGACACGGGCGTGAACAGCGGGTCACGATTGGGTCCTGATGTCTTGACCGATCTTTGACCTGAACCTGCCACTAACGATCTTGCTCCGCCGCCCGGGCCCGGCGCGGCCCGATCCCGGCGGAACCGCAAACCGGGCAGTGACCGAAAGCACGTCGCTCAAGCGAGACTTGAGGCCCGCCGGAGGCATGCGCGAGCCCGCCATGGGTATTCGCCTCCTATGTCCCATGACGGTGCCACGTATGACGCCACACCCTTCCGTGCGAAGGGCGGGAGCGTACGTGCGCCGCACCGCGCGGCGGCTCCACCGGAGGCCGCCGGCGGCTGAAGCGGTCCTGGGCGCAGCGCAAGGCGGTCGGGGGCCCTTCGCGATCATCCACCCCTTCTCCGTGCCGCGCCCGCACGATCGCGAGGCGCTGCCCGACGGCCTCGGATCGGATCCCCGGGTGGTCGCCAGCGAGTTGGAGTGACCCGCCGAGCGGGTCCGGTCGAGGAGGCGAACGGATGGAGGGGCACGGACTGTCGCACAGCGAGCAGCGGGCTCTCTATGCGATAGAAGAAGCGTTGCGGCACGATGCGGCCGCACTCGACCGCAGGCTGCGGTCCATGACACCCCGGTTCCGGCACCGCGTGCTGGTGCTCGCCGACCGGCCCCTCACCTACCTCGCGGCCCTGCTGGCCATCGCCTCCGCCGTCTTGCTGGTGGTCGGCGTCAAGACCTCCTCGGCCGCGATCATCTGGTCGTTCGCCGGCTGCTGGACCGTCACGCTGCTGGTCGGCGCGCTCTCCTGCCGCCGCCCGCGCCGCCGGCCGGCGTCCCGGGTGCGCCACACCCGCCCAGGGCGCCGCTGAGCCGCCGCCGGATCCGGGGGCCGCCCGCCCGCGCGTGCGGCCCCCTGGGCGTCAACCGCGCCCGGTCGCGTCAACCGCGCCCGCCGCCGCGCCGCCCGCGCCTGCCGAAGACGTCGAAGAGCGCCACGAGCAACGCGGCCACCACGAACGCCGTCGCGACCTCGACCCCGCGCTGGAACGCGCCGGCCCAGTCGTCACGACGGGCGGCGACGTAGGAGAAGAACACCGAGCCGACCGCCGCGATGCCGACCGACGAGCCGATGCGCTGCGCCGTCTGCAGCACCCCGCCGGCGCTGCCCGCCCGCACCACGTCCACCTCGCGCAGCGTCAGCGTCTGGTTCGGCGAGATCACCAGCCCGCTGCCCACCCCGCCGAACAGCAGCGGAGCGGCGGTCAGCCACCCCACCCCGGCGCCCGATCCCACGTGCACCGCGATCGCCGAGCCCACCAGTCCGACCACGACCATGGCCAGGCCCACCACGACCAGCGGCCGGCCGAAGCGGTGCACGATGCGGCCGCCCACCGCCGCCGAGACACCGGAGCCGAGCGCGAAGGGCGTGATCGCCAGGCCGGCGCTCAACGCGCTGTAGCGCAGGCCGCTTTGCAGGTACAGCGTGAAGATGAAGAAGATCGCCGTGAAACCCGCGAAGTACACCAGCGACAGCGCGGTGCCCAGCGAGAACGAACGCGCTTCGAACAGCACCAGGTTGACCACCGGCTCGCCGCGCCGCGCGTACCGGCGCTCCCAGCCGGCGAACCCGGCCAGCAGGAGCGCGGCCGCCACCAGCAGCAGCCACTTGGCCGAACCGTGCCACGACTGCTCCTCGACGAACGGCAGCAGCAACAGCACCGTCCCCGAGCCGAGCAGCAGCACCCCCACCGGGTCGAAGCCCGGCGAACCGCGCCCAGGACCGGCCGCCCGGGACGGCGCCGGCAGCAGCCGGTACGCCAGCGGCAGTGCCAGCACACCGATCGGCAGGTTGACGTAGAACACCCACCGCCAGCCCTCGGTGGCACCGAACGCCTGGATCAACAGGCCGCCCATCAGCGGGCCGACGGCGGTGGACAGCCCGATCGTGGCGCCCAGCAGCCCGAACGCCCGCCCGCGCTCCGCCCCGCGGAAGAGCTGCTGGATGAACCCGGAGTTCTGCGGCACCAGGACACCGCCCGCCGCCCCCTGCAGCAGCCGCGCCCCCACCAGCCACGTCTCGCTGCGCGCCGCGCCCACCAGGGCACTGGTGACGGTGAACAGCGCCAGCCCCGCCATGAACACCGCACGCCGGCTGCGCGCGTCGCCGAGCCGCCCGGCCGGCACCAGCGCCAGGCCGAACGTCAGCGCGTAGCCGGACACCACCCACTGCAGCGCGCTGTCCGAGGTGTGCAGCCCGGTGCGGATCGACGGCAGCGCGACGTTGACGATGCTGACGTCCAGCAGCGTCATGAACCCGGCGACCAGGCAGACGGCGAGCGCCTGCCAGCGGCGGTCCGGCGGTGCGGCGGGCCGCTGTTCGGCCCGGCCGCCGCCGTCCTCGGCGGGCGGCCCACCCGTTGACTGGTGCGGCGTGGTCACGATGCGGCCCTCCCGTGGGCGGTCCGGTCTGCGGGACGATCCCGACGATCATCGCGGATCGGACCGCTCCCGCGCGTTCACCCGCTCGGCGCGTCCGTGGCGGACCGCAGCAGGGCGCCGAGCCCGCCGACCGGTGCCTCGGCGGGATCCGGCACCACGACCACCGCCGCTCCGCTGGTCACCGCCGAGCGCAGCAACGCGTCGTCGGCCCGCACCGGTTCCGGCCGGGTCCCGCCCAGGAACTGCAACTCCCAGATCCGGGCGGCCAGTTGATCGGGCCGCGGACCGGCCCAGACCTGGTGGCCGGCCTCCTGGCCGCGCGGGTGGATGAACAGCGTGTCGATCCGGTGCTCGCGGGCCGCGGTCACCAGGGACTGCACGTCCTCGACGACCGGGGTCGCCGCCGCCCGGTAGCGGGCCAGGTCCGCCGCGGTCCACTCGCGTTCGAACCCGGCCCGGGCCGCCGCGACGTCCCGGTCCAGCAGCGCGGTCGCCGTGCCCGCGCCGCGCCCGCCGTGCTCGCTCTCCGCGCAGCGCTCGGCGATGGCGGCGGGCAACCGGTCGCGGACCGCCCGGCGTTCGCGGGCGGCGCCGGCCAGCAGGAGCAGCCGCGCGCCGCTGTCCGGCCAGACCCGCGCGATGACCCGGGCGACCCGCAGCCCGGTCCGCTCCCCGGAACCCTCGGCGTGCGCCACCGCGCGGGCGGTGCCGCCGTCCCGCAGTTCCAGATCGGCCCCGGTGCGGTCGAGACAGGCCACCAGGCAGGGCGTCCCGCCGGCCAGCCCGTCCACCAGCGGTGCCAGCCGCGGCAGCGCCGACCACGCCTCGACGGCCCGCGACGGCGATCCCGCCAACGCCAGGTCGCACGCCACCTTCCCGTGCGCGGCGAGCAGGAACCGCCCGGTCCGCGCCCCGAGCCCGCCCGGATCCGGCGCCCTGGCCAACGCCCGGTGCACTGCCTCACGGGTGGCCTCGTCCGCGCCGAGCGCGCCGATCCGTTCCCCGGCACCCCGCGCCGCGAGTTCGCGCTGACGCGCGGTCCCGGCGGCGTAGGAGGTGTCGCACCACACCGTGGCCCAGGGGCCCGGGGTGTCCAGCACAGGGGTGAGGAATCCCAGTTCCATGGCTCCTCCTCTCCGTCCCCGCCGCGTCCCTGTCCGACCGTGGCGACGGTCCGGATGCTGCCTCGGTTTCCCCGGCCACACCGATCCAAACGGGCAGCCGCGGACACGCATGGCTCTCCGAGGGCCGGGCAGGCGACCCCGTGCCCGAACCGCACAGGCACCGAGGAGGCGGCATCATGGGCAACGCGGACCACGCCGGCCCGGCCGCCGGTGTCGACCTCCCGCAGCGGCGCACGGCCCGGCCGTCCGCGCCGCAGGCCGGCAAGTCCCACCGCGGCCGGCCCCGCTGACCACCCGTCCGGCGCCCGGCGAACCGGGCACGCGGCGCCGGTGGACGCGGACGCGCGCGGCCGGCGCGCGAAGCACACGCCCGCGGCCCGGTCACATCCGTGCACCCCTTCCGAACGCGTTCGACCGCGGCGGCCCAGGAAAGACATGGGAGGTCCAGGCGATCCCGACGCCCGCACAGGAGCGGCCAGATGACACAGAACCCGACGAACCGTCCACCGCGCGCCGTTGACAACGGCCCCGGCACGCCGGCCGGGCCGCCGGGCACCGTCGAGCCGCCGGGCGCGCCCGGCCCGGCCGCACGGTGACCGGCCGCGCCACGCCCGACGGCGTCATCCCCGTCCGGCGCTTCGACGGACCGCATGGCATCACCCTGCACCTGGCCGTCGCCCGGTCCGACCGGGCGCACCGCGCGCAACCCGCCGACTGCGGCCTGCGGTTGTGCCCCGGCCCGGTGGCCGACGCCGACGCCCGCCGGCTCAGCCGCCGGCTCGCCCGCGAGACACGGATCCGGCACGAGATCCACCACACCGGCTTCCGCGGCGCCGAGATCGTCGTCACCGGCGCCGACCGGGCCGACCCCGCGCTGCTGCGCGCCGTCGCCGAACTCCTCGACGGCCATCACGGCGCCCTCTACAGCGCCGCCGACCTCGGCGTCACCGCCGCCGACATCGCGACGCTCTCCGCCATGACGCCCTACGTGCTGGGCGCGGCCGCCCGCGTCCTGCCCGGCGCCGCCGAACCGGCCACCGCCACCGCCTGCGGCGTGCTGGGCGCCATCGAGGCGTGGGCCGGCGGACCGGTGGCCGGGCTGCGCGTCCTGGTCCACGGCACCGGCAACGTCGGCCGCGCGCTGGCCGAACGGCTGGTGCGGGCCGGCGCGGCCGTCCTGGTCCACGACACCCGGGCCGACGCCCCCACGCCGCCCGGCTGCCACCGGGTCCGCGACTGGACGGACCACCGCGTCGACGTCCTCGCCCCCTGCTCCTGCGACGACCTGATCGACCCGCCGCTCGCCCGCCGCCTGCCGTGCGCCGCCGTCATCGGCTCGGCCGGGGCCGTGCTCACCCACGAGGCCGCCACCTGCGCGATCCTGCACCACCGCGGCATCACCTACCTGCCCACCCCGGTCACCAACGCCGGCGCCGCCCTCACCCACTCCATCGAGCACTACGCGCCGGACGCCTACCACCGCGCCCCGGCCGACGAGGTCTACGCGTTCGTGCGCCGCGCGGTGCGGATCGCCGCCGCCGACCTCGCCGAGGCCGCCCGGCACGCCCGGCTCAGCCCGTCCGCGATGCTGCTGCGCGGCCACCGGGCGGCGGCGGCCGGCCGGATCCGCGGGCTGGAGTTCGCCCCCGGCTCCGGGCCGTGCGACGCCGCACTCGCGCCCGCCGTGCCCAGGTGACCGTCTGGCGGGGTGTCAGAGCTGTCCCATAGGGTGCGGTCGTGGGCGATTCGCGAGTGGAGCCACGAGTCCCTGACCACTTCACCCCCGGCCGCTACCTGTGGTGGCTGATCACCTGCCAGCGCCGCAGGGCCGCCCTCGCCGCGTTCCTCGGCAGCGCGTGGCAGATCGGGCTGACGCTGCCGCCCTATCTGCTCTCCCGCGCCATCGACGACGGGCTGGAGTCCGGGCACACCGGGGCGCTCCTCGGCTGGTGCGCCGCGCTGCTGGCTTCCGGGACGCTCAACGCCTGGCTGAGCATCTCGCGGCACCGCACGCTCACCCGGCTGCGGCTGGACGCCTGGTTCCGCACCGTGCGGGTGATCGTCGGGCAGGCGGTCCGGCTCGGCGCCGTGCTGTCGCGCCGGGTGACGGCCGGCGAGGTCGTCACCATCGGCGTCTCGGACGTCGCGATCGCCGGCCGAGCACTGACCTGCGTCGGGCCCGGGATCGGCGCGGTCGCCGCCTGCATCGCGGTGGCCGCGCTGCTGCTGTCCATCTCGGTGCTGCTCGCCGTCGTGGTGCTGCTGGGGGTGCCGCTGCTCGCCGTGCTGGTCGGCCCGCTGCTGCGCCGGCAGCAGGCGGTGGTGGCCCGGTACCGGGAGTCGCAGGGGGCGCTCGCCGCCCGGTTCACCGACATCGCCGCCGGGCTGCGGGTGCTGACCGGCCTCGGCGGCAAGCAGGTGTACGCCGAGCGCTACCGGGCCGGTTCGCGCGAGGTGCTCGAACGCGGCTACCGGGTGGGCGCGGTCACCAGCTGGATCGAGGCGTTCGGCGCCGGGCTGCCCGCGCTCCTGCTCGGCGCGGTGACCTGGCTCGGTGCCCGGATGGCGGTCCAGGGCACCATCTCCTTCGGCCAGTTGGTGGCGGTCTACGGGTACGTCATGGTCCTGGCCGGGCCGGTGGCGTTCTTCATCGAGGCGGGCACCGAGGTCACCGCGGGACTGGTCGCCGCCCGGCGGATCATCCGCTTCCTCGCCCTGGAGCCCGCGTGCGCCGATCCGGCGTCCGGCGCCCCGGCCCCCGCCGCGCCGTCCGTGCTGCGCGACCCGGCCTCCGGCGTCGAGGTGGCCCCCGGCGTGCTGACCGCGCTGGCCGGCGACGAGACCTCGCGGACCGCGCGGGTCGTCGACCGGCTCGGCCGGTTCACCGACTCCGACGCGACCTGGGGCGGCCTGCCGCTCGCCGGCATCGCCCTGGACCAGGTGCGCGACCGGATCCTGGTCGCCGACAACGAGGCCGACTTGTTCGCCGGCCCGCTGCGCGACCTCCTCGCCGGCCGATCCGAGCGCGCCGAGGAGGCCGTCGAGGCCGCCGTGCACGCCGCCCTGGCGCAGGACGTGGTGCGCGGCCTGCCCGACGGGCTCGACTCGGCCGTCGACGCCCAGGGCCGCAACCTCTCCGGCGGCCAGCGCCAACGCCTGCGCCTGGCACGGGCGTTGCTCGCCGACCCCGAGGTGCTGATGGCCGTCGAGCCCACCTCGGCGGTCGACGCGCACACCGAGGCGGCCATGGCGGCCGGCCTGCGCGCCGCCCGGCAGGGCCGCACCACCGTCGTCACCACCACCTCGCCCCTCGTGCTCGACCCGGCGGACACCGTGCACTACCTCCTCGACGGCCGGGTGGCGGCCACCGGCACCCACCGCGAACTGCTGACCGAACGGGCCGACTACCGGCTGCTGGTCTCACGCGGCGAGGAGACCGCGGCGGCCGCCTCCGAGCCGAGGAGGCCGTCCGATGACCGCCGGATCCCTGCCGGTCGCCGAACCGGCCCGGGTGCGCCGCGCCGCGCTGCGGCTCATCCGGGCCGACGGCCGCGCTTTCGCCGGCCTGGTCGCCCTGTACGCGCTGGCCTCGCTCGCCGGGCTCGTCGGCCCGTGGATGCTGGGCCGGATCGTCGACGAGGTCCGGGCGGGCGGCTCGCTCTCCGCGGTGGACCGGTCGGCCGCGGCCATCGTGGTCTGCGCGCTGGCCCAACTCCTGTTGCAGCGTTACGCCGTCCTGGTCGGATACCGCTTCGGGGAGCGGACACTGGCCCGGGCGCGCGAGCAGTTCGCCGACCGGGCGCTGTCACTGCCCGCCTCGGTCGTGGAACGCGCCGGCACCGGAGACCTGACGACCCGCGGCACCAGCGACGTCGCCACCGTCGGCACCACGCTGCGCGACATCGGGCCCGCCGTGCTGATCGCCGCCGTCCAGGCGCTGCTGATCCTCGGCGCGGTCGTCGCGCTCGACCCGCTGCTCGGCGGCTGCGCGGTGCTCGGCCTGTCCGGCATCTGGTTCGCGACCCGCTGGTACCTGCGCCGCGCGCGCCGGGCCTACCTGGAGCAGCGCGCCGCCTGGTCGGCGACGGCCGAGGTGCTGGCGGCCACCGCCACCGGAGCGCGCACGGTCGAGGCGCTCGGGCTGGGCGAACGCCGCCGCACCGCGTCCCGGCTGGCGATCGAGGAGACCCGCCGGGCCTCGCTCGCCACCCTGCGACTGCGCAGCGTGCTCTTCCCGTCCGTGGACGTCTCCTACGTGATCCCGCTGGTCGCGGTGCTGCTGGTCGGCGGCGAGCTGCACCTGCACGGGGCGATGAGCCTGGGCGCGGTGACCGCGTCCGCGCTCTACCTGCGGCAGCTGTCGGGCCCGCTGGACGCCATCTTGATGTGGACCGAGCAACTGCAGGGCGGCGCCGCCTCGTTCGCCCGGGTCGAGGGACTGGCCGACGCCCCGGCGGCCCGCCCGGCCGCGTCCGCCGCGCCGGCCGGCGACCGGATCGAGGCGGCCGGCGTCCGCTACGCCTACGACACCGGCGGCGACGTGCTGCACGGCGTCGACCTCACCGTGCGGCCGGGGGAGCGGTTGGCGATCGTCGGGCCGTCAGGGGCCGGCAAGAGCACACTGGGCCGGCTGCTCGCCGGAGTCGACGCGCCGCGCGCCGGAACGGTCACCGTCGGCGGGGTGCCGGTCGCCGAGCTGGACCCGGAACGGCTGCGCCGGCAGGTCGTCCTGGTCACCCAGGAACACCACGTCTTCCTCGGCACGGTCCGCGACAACCTGGCGATCGCCGCGCCGCACGCCACCGACGCCGAACTGCGCGCCGCGCTGGCCGCGGTCGGCGCCGGATGGGCCGACGGGCTGCCGGACGGCCTGGAGACCGTGCTGGGCGCCGGCGGCCTGCGCACCGACGGCTCGCAGGCCCAGCAACTCGCCCTGGCCCGCGTGGTGCTGGCCGATCCGCACACGCTCATCCTCGACGAGGCCACCGCGCTGCTCGACCCGCGCACCGCCCGCAACACCGAACGGGTGCTGGCCGCCGTCCTGGAGGGCCGCACCGTGATCGCCATCGCCCACCGCCTGCACACCGCCCACGACGCGGACCGGGTCGCCGTCATGGAGGACGGCCGGGTCACCGAACTCGGCCCGCACGGCGAACTCGTCGCCGGCGGCGGGGCCTACGCCGCCCTGTGGCACTCCTGGCACGGCGGGCAGCCCCCGCGGGAGGTGCCGCCCGGGCCCGCCCCGACCCGCTGACCGCCCACCGGCGGTTCACGCCCCCGGGCCGCCGGCCCGCACGCTCACCGAGCCGATCCGGCCCAGCGCGTCGAAGATCACCTCGGCCACGTCGCCGGACGGGAACCGCACCCGGATCGCGTCCCGGTCCTCCTGCAACGGCAGCCCGTGGTGCGCGAAGTAGCCGCCGACCACCGGCCGGGCCGTCCATCAGCGCGACCCCGTTCATCAGCACCCGCGGCAGCGTCACATGATCCGGCACCGCGCGCGGCACGCCGGCGTTCCCCCGACCGTTGGACGCCGGACGTGCCGCTGGCGATGGGCGCAGGAGGGCGAGTCACCCGGCTCCTCCCCGGCGGTGGCCGTGTCGATGCCAAGGATTTCTCGGTGTCCGTCGGCGCTGACGCCGACCACGACCAGGGCATGGACGTTGGTGATCCGGCCGCCTTCGCGGACCGTCTGGGTCAGCGCGTCGACCCAGGCGAACGCGTAGCGGCCGATGCCCGACGATCCGTTGAGGAAGGCTGCGACATGCCCGTCCAGGTGCTTGGCCATGCCCGGCGCCGACGCTCCATGAGCCAGGTGGGGAGGCGGCTGCCGTGCCGCAGCTCCAACGCCACCGGGGTCCGTCGTAGCAGGCGGTGCCGCCTCATGAGGCGATGAGTCCGTTCAACGGCGAGCGTCACTCCCCAGGGCCGTTGCCCCACAGGACGGGCCGGTTGCTCCTGCTTCGGTGGTTGGTTCAGGCCGGTTGTGGTTGCCAGGCGCGCAGGCGGAGGCTGTTGGCGACGACGAGTACCGAGCTTGCGGACATGGCCGCGGCCGCGAGCATGGGGTTGAGCAGGCCGAGCGCGGCCAGGGGGATGAGGACCAGGTTGTAGCCGAACGCCCAGAGCAGGTTGGCCCTGATGGTGCCCAGGGTGCGCCGGGCCAGGCGTACCGCCACTGCCCATGGCGATGCCCAGGTCCGCGGCGGCCAGGGCGACGGCGTCGTTCACCCCGTCGCCGACGACGGCGACGACCCGTCCGGTCGCCTGCAGGTCGGCGACGATCCGTGCTTCGGCCTCCGGGGTGACCACGGCGTGTACTTCGGTGATGCCCAGTTCGGAGGGCAGCCCGGGGTGCGGGTCGGGGCGTACGACGCGTACCTGGTGGCCTTCCACCTCGGCGCTGACGCCGAGACCCGTGGTGGCGGTGAAGTGCTGGGCGTCGGGCAGTGGTGTGTCCGCGTCGGCGTGTGCCGCGGTGGTGATCGCGCGGCCCACCGGGTGCTCGGAGTGGAGTTCGGCGGCGCCGGCCAGTCGCAGTACCTCTCGTGCGTTGTGGCCAGGGGCGGGCACGGTCTTGAGGAGCTGCATGTGGCCGCTGGTCAGGGTTCCGGTCTTGTCCAGGACGACGGTGTCGACCCGCCGCAGGCGTTCCAGTGCCCCCGGACCGCGTACCAGGATGCCCAGTTGGGCTCCCCGGCCGGTGGCGGCCAGCAGGGCGGTGGGGGTGGCCAGGCCCAGTGCGCAGGTGCAGGCGACCACGAGGACGGCCACGGCCGCGGCGACCGCGTCCTGGGGGTGCGCTCCGGCGCCCAGCCAGAACCCGAGCACGCCGACCGCTACGGCCAGTACGGCGGGGACGAAGATCCCGGCCACGGTGTCGGCCAGGCGCTGGGCGCGGGCCTTGCCGCTCTGGGCTTCGGTGACCAGCGCGGTGATGCGCGCGAGTTGGGTGTCGGCGCCGACGGCGGTCGCCCGGATCACCAGGGTGCCGCCGACGTTCAGGGTCGCTCCTGCGACCCGGTCGCCGGTGCCCGCCTCGACGGGGACGCTCTCACCGGTCAGCAGGCTCAGGTCCAGCGCGGAACCGCCCTCGACCACCACGCCGTCCGTGGCGACCTTCTCCCCGGGGCGCACCACGAACTCCTGCCCGGGCAGCAGCCGCACTGCCGGGATCCGGTGCTCCTTGCCGTCGACGCGTACGCAGACGTCGTTACGGCGACCGCCGCTTCGAGGTAGAGGTGTGCGCTGCCGCCCGTGGCGGTGAGTGAGAAGGCCATGCGCATGCCGTGCCGTCCCGCGCCGCCCCACAGCAGCGCGTACACCGACCACGAAGGAGGCGACGACTCCCGGGCTGACGAGCGTGTCCATGGTCGCGGCGCCGTGTCGCAGTCACACCGGTTTCATCCGCATCCAGCTGAAGCTCGACGGAGCCGATCACCTGACCCGGTTGATCCGCCACGAGTCCAGTGGGGTCTTCGCGGTACCAGGTGGCGCCCGGCCCGACGAATACGGCGGCCAAAGCCTGCCGGAAGGGTGAGGGCTACAGGAATCAACCTGCTGGTTTGGGGGTCCCAGCGCTGCTTCGGGCATACCGGTCAACTCCGGGTTGCGCAGACACCGGTGCTGGGCTGCGGGCTCGGTCCGCCTCCCACGACCGCCCGCACCCCAGGTCCAGTAGGTGAGCAAACACGGTTCCCCTCTGCGTGCACGGCACGAAACGCCATCGATCCCCCTTCGGACGACACTCAACCCATAGTGTGCGAGGGGCTGCTGACAGCCCGTGAAGCGTCTCCGGCCTGCTGGTCGCTGCGGCGACTACGCCTGCTCGGTGTGGTGGGTGCGGTTGCGGGTCTTCGCCCAGAAGACGGCCAGGCCCGCGGTGGCGAAGGCGGCGGCCCAGGCGGTGCCGAGGGCGAGGTGGCCCCACAACGCGGTGTGGCCGAAGGTGCCGCCGACGGCGAACTGCATCGGTCCGAAGGAGGGGAACCACTCCAGGAGGGGCTTGTTCGCCAGGGGATTGCCCAGCGGGTTCTGCAGGAAGGAGTCCATCATGCCGCCCATGATGATCAGGAAGAATCCTTCCAGATCGCCCTTGACCAGGACGCCGAGCATGAGTCCGAACGCGCCGTAGATCAGTGAGATGACGATGTAGCCGGCCAGGACCGTGAGCCAGCCGATGAAGGAGGGGCGCCAGAAGGCGATGAGGACGAGTGCGGTGTAGCAGCCGATCAGGGTGGAGACCAGGGCGGTGGCAGAGGTCTTGGCGCCGATGAGGGTGGCCTGCCGGTAGCCGGCGAAGACCAGCCGCCGGTCGAAGGTGAGGGCCTTGCGGACGGCGTCGAACACGGCGAAGCCCACGATCATGGCGAGCGAGTTGAATCCGGCGGTGATCAGGGTGAGGTCGCCGCCGTTGACGTGCAGCAGGCGCCCGGTCGCGAACAGCTTGAAAGTGAGTGGCTGGTGGCCGACCAGGGCGAGCATCAGCAGATACCAGACAGGGACGAACGCGACGAGGAGCACTCCGGCGAGCCGGTTGCGGGTCTGGTTGCGCAGCGCGTAGCGCAGGGCGGTCGGGAACTGCGCGAACGCGGGCCCGCCCGACGGCACGGCCGATCGGGCCACGGTCGCGGGGTGGAGTTCAGGAGTGGACATCGAGGCTGCTCCCGGTGGTCGCGCGGCGGACGATTCGGCCTTCGGAGAGGTCTTCGAGGGCGTCGAAGCGGCTCTCCTCGAAGACGAGGTGGGTGATGATCACGATGGCGGTGCCCTCGGCCCTCAGTTGTGAGACCAACTCCCAGAACCGCAGGTAGGTCTCCCAGTCGAAGCCCTGGTAGGGCTCGTCGAGCAGCAGGACGTCGGGGGTGTGCAGCAGGGGGAGGGTGAGGTTGAGCTTCTGCCGGGTGCCTCCGGACAGTTCCTTGGCCGTGCGGCCGAGGAAGCCCCGGTAGCCGAGCCGGTCCACCAGTTCCTGCGCGCGGTCCAGGTCCGGCAGGCGGTGGGCGGCGGCGAAGTGCCGCAGATGCTGCTCGACGGTGAGGTTGTCGCTGAGCACGGGGACCTGCGGGCAATAGCCGAGCGTGCCTTCCAGCCGGACCTGGCCCCGATCGGCGGCCAGGGTGCCGGCGAGGATCTTCAGCAAGGTCGACTTGCCCGCCCCGTTCTCCCCGACCACGGCCACCAGTTCTCCTGGTCCGACGCTCAGGTCCACGCCGCGCAGCACGTGGTGCCGACCATAGGACTTGTGTACACCGCGGGCTTCGAGAGCGGTACGTATCGGTGGGGTCATTCGGATCCCTCTCCGGGAGGTGGTGTGTCGGGGTGGGGGAACAGCCCCGTCGTATAGACGGCCAGCGCTTCGCCGGCCCAGCGCCGCATACCGTCCGCGGACAGCGGATCGACGCCGAGGACGTCATGGATCCGGTCGCGCAACAGCAACAGGGCCAGGTCGTTGACGAGCAGGAACGCGGCACGCACCGGCGGGTCCGCGCCCGGCGAGGCGAGGCCCCCGGCCGCCAGCGCCCGCAACGTCATCTGGCTGATCTCGTGGAGCCGCCGGAACAACCGCCGCCCCGCCTCGCTCTCGGTGAGCAGCAGGTGTCGCAGGTAGGCCGGAATCGGGGAGTCCGGTGGCAGGTGCCTCGCCAGCATCTCCGTCAGCGATGCCGGCGCCGCCGGGTCGCTCAACGGGGGTGCGCCCTCGCCGGCCATCTGCGTGAGCATCGTGTCGAACAGATCGACCACGTGCTGGTCCACCGCTTCCCGCAGGCCTTCCTTGGAACCGAAGTGATGGACGACCAGGGCAGGGGACACTCCGGCGGCCGCAGCGATCTGCCGGACGGTCACCCTCTCCGGGCCGTCGGCCGCGAACAATCGCAGTGCCTCGTCGCGGATGACAGCACGCGCGGTGCGATCATCAGGTGCTGAACGCATGTTCATTATGCTAAACGCTTGTTCAGCATGACGTCCAGTGGCACGATCGCGCGGCGGAATGTCGCGGCCGGATTCGCGCCGTGGGGGAAGCCCTCCGGAAAGGACTCCACACCATGCGCGCGCGGGGCGAACTGTCCGCTCGGGCCGACCCGGGCCGGCTGGCTCTCGCTCTGCAGACCGCGCTCCAGGGCTGTCTGCTGCTCACTCGGATCTGCCGAGACACGCTCGAGCTCTGTTCTGCGGTAGGTCGGACCCGCCGGACGGGGGACGCCAGGGCGCCGCTCCGGAACTCGGACACCCGGCTGCCGAAAGGACCCGCTCCGACCCTGCAGGGGCCTGGGAAGAAGGCCGCGGGCCGGCGCCACAGCGCCTGACCCCATGCGGGGATCAGCCCTCACCGCTCGATGCCGCCGGCCTCACCCGCTCCGGCCATGCCCGATGTCATCGAGATTCGTACATGTGTACGATGTTGGTATGGCGCGGCAGGCCGAGGCACACGGGGCAGGGTCGGTCGGCATGGGGCCGCGGGTGCGATTCCCGGACGGCCAGGAGGTGCAGGCGGTCATCGCCGGCCGGCGTCATGAGCCGGACGGCGCCTGGTGGTGCGACCTGCTCCTGCCGCTGTGGGCACACGCCGAACTGCCCACGGGCCAGGCGGGTGTGGAGCCCTTCGAGGTGAGGTTCCCCATGCCGATGGAGCAGGTCGAACGGATCGACGGCCAGGACTACGGCGCGGTCCCGACGCTGGATGCTGCCGCGGCCCCTGCCTGCGGGTACCGTCAGCCGCACCGGGCCACGCTGAGCGACTACGCGGCGGAGTTGGGCACCCGGGCCGGCTGACGGTGCCCGCGGGTCACGGTCTGCTGAACGTCAGGTGGGTGACGCCGCTCGGGGTGGTCACGGCCTCCACCTCGAACCGGTCCTCCAGTGCTTCGAGTCCGTCCCAGAGCCGCACGCCGCGGCCCAGCATGATCGGCACGATGACGACGTGCAGGTGGTCGACCAGGTCGGCGGCGAGGAAGTCCCGTACGGTCGAGGGTCCGCCGCCGATCCGTACGTCGAGCCCGCCGGCCGCCTCCCGGGCCTGCCGTAGTGCCTCGGCGGGGGCGGCGTCGATGAAGTGGAACGTCGTACCGCCGGCCATCTCCAGGACGCGTCGTGGGTGGTGGGTCAGGACGAACACCGGCGTGTGGAACGGCGGGTTCTCTCCCCACCACCCCTTCCACTCCTCGTCCTGCCACGGCCCGCGCTGCGGGCCGAACTTGTTGCGCCCCATGATCTCCGCGCCGATCCCCGTGTCCCACGCGGCGGCCATCGCGTCGTCGGCCCCGGTCGTCCCGTCGTCCTTGCCCTGCAGGGACCGGAACGTCCGTGTGGGGAAGAACCACTGGTGCAGCCGCGGCCCGGCGTGCCCGAACGGAGCCTCCAGGCTCTGCCCGTCGCCGGTGGCGTAGCCGTCGAGCGACACGGAGAGGTTGTGCACTCGCACACGGGACATGATCAGACCTCCAGGGTTGCGCGCACGCTACCGCGCGAACGGCACGGGCAAGGGGCGCCCCGCCCAAATCGCCTCCGATAGCCCCCGCCGGGCGTCGCCCCGACGTCCTTCGGAGAATCTGACTGTCCGTCATATAGAGGGTGTTGGAGTTGGGGGCAGCCGGAGAACACGGCTGGGGGTCGTGTGTTCCGGAAGAACCTGGGAGACGACGCCTCCTGGCAGGTGAGAATCCGCAACGAGGACGGCCAGCCCGAACACCCCGCGGTCTACCACTCCGGCTGGAAGGGCGGCTTCCTCCACGAGGAGGCCTACCAGTGGGTGCGGCCGGTGGAACTGCTCGGCGATGAGGAGTGCCTGCTGCCGTACGCGATCGGCCTGGACCTCAACACCGCGTTCCTCGCGGCCGCCGCTGGAGCACGTCCCAGAATTGTTACCTGCGACCAGGCGATTTGGCCGCGTAGCGCGGATGTGTGACAGTACGGCGGTGCCGACTGCTGGAAGTCGGTCGCGATGCCGCAAGGCACGGGGGCGGGGGACCCATGACGTGCGACGCCGTGCGCCGACATGCCGGAACGGCAGGCTACTTGGCGGTCGTAGTGCTGACGGCCGTATCGAGTGGCTGTTCGGGTCAGCCGTCGCACGACAGGGCAGGACATGCCGTAGCCGGCCGGACAACCGCGACCGGCGGGCACGCGGCGGCTCATGTTCCGTGGACGGATCCGGCGAGGAGCCTGAAGGGCCCGAACGCCAAGGTGGTCCTCTCGACCGGACGGCGCACCGGCGGCCTGACGTTGACCGTTGCGAGGATCGCCGCCGGCGGGGTCTGGGTCGCCACCGAATGCCAGGGAACCGGCACCCTGACGGTGAACGCCGACGTCCACGGCGTCTACCGCGAACCGTGTGGTCCCTCGCCCGACAGCACGCTCAACGAGAACGACACCCTTGGACCCAGCCCCGCCGGCCGCCTCACCATCACCGCCGACCCCGGCGTCACCTGGTCGGTCGCCCTGGGCTGGTCCCACCAGGCCAGCCGGTAGGAGTCCCCCATGTCCAGGAGGAACACGAAGGTGAAGCGCGTGATCACCGCGATCGGTTGCGCCGCCGTGCTGACGGCCACCCTGACCGCCTGTGGCGGTGGCCAGGGCAAGACCGGGGCCGGCAGCCGTACGGCGGCGAAGAAGATGTCCGCCGGCACGTTGGAGAAGAAGGCGGTGGCGGACCTCAGGAGTGCGGCGAGCGTGCACGTCAAGGGGAGGTTCACGGACATCAACGAGGACGACCCGACCTACGGATCCGGCATGGGCGTGGATCTGACCGTCGTCCGCGGCAAGGGATGCGAGGGCAGCCTCGCCATGGGCAAGAACGGCTCGATGAAGATCGAGGCGATCGGCGCCCAGCTGTGGGTCTCACCGGACGCGGCCTTCCTGAGATCCCAGAACTTCAGCGCGACCGCGGCCGCCGCCTACCAGGGCAAATGGCTTCACACCGACGTCGGCGACGGCCGGCTCAAACTGTTCGCTGACCTGTGCACGCTCCGACCGGTCATCGACCCCGCCCTCAACGACCCGAGCGGCGTGACCGAGTCCCCGGCGACCGGGGCCTCGAAGGCCCGACACACCGTCATGCTGATCGATTCCCACGAGGACGCCACCATCGACATCTCCACCACGCCCGCCCCGCGACTGGTGGACTTCACCAGCAACACCGACGCCACCAACACACACTTCGCCTTCGACCACTTCGGCGCCGCCGTCACCCTCACCCCGCCCACCTCCGGCGTCATCAGCGCCGGCACCGTGGGCATCTGACGGGCGGGCCTCCTCGCGGTCCGCCCGGTACGACGGGCACCGGAGGGTCGCTGTATCCAGCCACCACGGCCGCCGGGGCGGCGACTTTGCATTCCGGTCTTGTGTTCGATCCGGTAACAGCTGGGTGTAAGAGGGGCGCTCGCGGGGCGGGGCTGAGGAATGATGGCGGTAGGCCCGTGATCACTAGCAGTGACCTTCGAACAGTACGGGGCCGTGAGTAGAAGGAGAACCGCTCATGCCGGATGTGACACCGGAGCAGGAAGACCTGCTCACCCTGTGCGCGTTAAGGGCTGACGGCAAGTCGGTGGACTGTTCCTGCTCGCCCGCACCTGCCAGTCCGCGGAGGCCCTCGCCGTAGTGCTGGGGGCGACATCCCCGAGGACTCGAACGTCGCCCGCAAGAACCAGACGATCCTGCGGACCGCGCTCCCGGCGATCGGGCAGGCGCGTGACCGCGTCCGCGCCGAGCTGGAGGCCGCCGACGCTGCCGGAGCCCGGTTGGTCACCGTGCTGGACGAGCGGTACCCGGCGAACCTGCGGCTCGTGCCGAACCTGCCGCCGTTCCTGTTCTACCGCGGCGAACTACGCGACGCCGACGCCCGGTCGGTGGCCGTGGTCGGCACCCGCAACGCCACCGGTGACGGCCTCAAGCGCGCTGTCCGGATGGCCCGCGGCCTGGTCGAGCACGACGTCGTGGTGGTCTCCGGCCCGGCCAAGGGCGTCGACACCGCGGCGCACACCGCGACGCTGGACGCCGGCGGTCGCACCCTGGCCGTCATGGGCACCGGCATTGCCGCGAAGATCTACCCCGCGCAGAACCAGCCCCTCGCCCAGCGCATCCTCGACACCCACGGCGCCCTGCTCTCCCAGTTCTGGCCGACTTCCACACCGGCGACGTGGACCTTCCCCCGCCGCAACATCGTCACCTCCGGCATCAGCCCCGGCAGCGTCGTGATCGAGGCATCCTCCACCTCCGGAGCCCGCATGCAGGCCCGCATCGCCGCAGAACACAGCAAACAGGTCTGGCTCTCACGCTCCCTCGCCGAACAGGAACCCTGGGCACAGCAGATGACCGCCGACGGGCGGGCCGTCGCGGTCACCGAACTCGACGACGTCCTCAAACGCCTCGGGCCGGCCAGCCGGATCCAACGGACCGGACAGCAGCGGCTCCAGTTAGCCCTGGCCGGCCTATGACCCGCCGCCGCTCCCGCACCCGGCAGGATTCCCCAACTGCCCCCGCTGCGCCTACCGGCTGACCGGCACGCCCCTGGTGTGTGCGCTGCGCGGCCCGGATGTTACAGCCGCTCGCCGACCACCACTGCCCGACGTGCAGCCAGGACCTCGGCAGTCCCGATGCGACCTGCCGGAACCCGATCTGCTCCTGGCCCCCCGAGACGCGAGGGTTCGACCGGGTGGACGCGGCGGCGACGTTCACCGGGGCACTGGAGTGGCCGGTCAGACGCTTCAAGCGGCTGCCAGTTCCATACCGTCGCCCGACTCCTGATCGACAAGGGGAAAGCCGCCTCCGTGCGGGGGGCTGGTCCTCGCCAGAGCGCCCTGACCCGGAACCACGCGCTGACCCGCCGACCAGCCGCCGAGCGGCGTTTGCCCCGGGACCTTGTCGCCTGTCCGCTCAGCTGGCGTCGAGCTCGAACCGGGCTCGAGGTTGCCGCGTCGCGGTCGATGGCCGGATCAGAAGCCGTGGCCTCCGCCGTGGCCACCGCCGTCGAATCCTCCGTGGTGGTGTCCTCCGTGGGCGCCGGCGTCGTATCCGCCGCGGTATTCGTCTCCTCCACCGTGATGGCCTCCGCCGGTGTGGTCGCCGGGCGAGGGGAACGTGCTGATGGCTGTGCTCCACCATGGCGAGGTGTCCCGGGGGTGTTCCATCGAGTCGCCCTTGGCCAACGGTGGTGATGGTGCGAGTAGGGTCGTGTACCGCGTCCAGGACGGGGCGATCCTGAACGAGATGGCGTAGGGAAGCCACACGCTGTAGAAACCGACCGGGTCCACATCCGCAGACGGACGCAACAAGGTCAAGTCCGTTCGCAGGGTACGCAGTTGCGTACGTATGCGGTCAGCCTCCGTGTGAGTCCTGCGTCTTTGAGGCGTTTCGGCATCGAGCCAGCCGTAGCTGAATGCCTCGCGCGTCAATTGCGTGTACACCCGGTTGACGCGGGGCGGGGCGATCTTCGCGAGTCGCACTTCGCGCTGGCGGCCGAATACGCCGCGCAGCAGCCGTCGCTCGTAGCGCACCAGGTCCCCGGATCCCGTCAGCTGGAAGCCGGCCGCCCTTGTTCGGGTCAGCAGCCAGCCCGCCTTGTTGCTTGCGCGGTCCGACTCGATGCGCAGGTGACCCCGCAGTGCCAGATCGACAAGGGTGGCCACGAGATGCGCCGAGTGCGGGCCGCGGTCCAGCACGACGCCCGCCTGAGCCGGCCTCAGCCCGCCGGCCCGCTCCCGCGCTTCGTCCGCCGAGGCGGACGCACTCTCCGTTCCGAGTTCTCTCGGAGGAAAGACGTTTTCTGACATTCAATCAGCATATGAGCATATTGGCTGCTGGTACATGGCTTCGACGGGCGGACGGTCGTCCTCGCCGATCGCGATCTGCAAGACGAGCTGAAGCGGCAGGTCGTGACGAACCCGCGTGCTCTATGAGTCGGAATGATCATTGTTTGTGGCCTGGGCTGTGCGCGTTGCGGAGGCGTCGGAGGGTGGTGTCGGCGTCGGTGGTGATGAACAGGACGCGCAGGACGGGTCTGTCAATCGAGCGGTGTAACTGGGGTGGTTGGGGTTACTGACGGGCTGCGGAGAGTCGGCCGTCGAAGGTGATGTCGAAGGCGTTCAGGGCGGTCTTCCAGCGCAGGGTCCAGCGGGTTTGTCCCTTGCCGGTGGGGTCGAGGGACATGATCGCCATATAGACGCACTTCAGGGCGGCGGTCTCGTTGGGGAAGTGGCCTCGGGCCTTGACCGCCCGCCGGATACGGGCGTTCACGGACTCGATCGCGTTGGTCGTGCAGACGATGCGGCGGATCTCGGTGTCGAACCGCAGGAACGGAGTGAACTCCTCCCACGCGTTCTCCCAGAGCCTGACGATCGCCGGATACTTCCCTCCCCAGGCGTCGGCGAATTCGGCGAACCGTTCGAGCGCGGCCTCCTCGGTCGCGGCGGTGTAGACGGGCTTGAGGATCTTGGCGATCTTGTCCCAGTCCTGGCGGGCGGCATAGCGGAAGGAGTTTCGCAGCAGGTGGACCACGCAGGTCTGCACGATCGTCTGCGGCCAGACGGTCCCGACCGCGTCGGGCAGACCCTTCAGTCCGTCGCAGACGAGCATGAGGATGTCGTTCACGCCACGGTTCTTGATCTCGGTGAGGATGTGCATCCAGTGCTTGGCGCCCTCACCGCCATCCCCGGCCCACAGGCCCAGGATCTCGCGCCGGCCCTCCGCGGTGACGGCCAAGGCGACGTAGATGGGCCGGTTGGCCACGGCCCCGTCGCGGATCTTAGGTAAGTCATGATCGACGATCTTGTGATGTGGCTCGGGTGCCGAGGATTATCGGTGACGTGGAGGACTCGTTTGCGCAGGAGATCGAGGCCGAGACTCGGAGGTGGCCGAACATCGCCGTTTGAATCATCTTGAGACGGTTGATTTCCCTTCGACCGCGCCGGTCAGGCGCTCTGTAGCTTCTTGACGATCTTCGGCTCGAACGAGCCCTCCCTGTCGCGGGGACGAATACCTCCACCGGCCCGACATCGGTCAACACGGTCTTCGCGCGGGTTCCGTTGCGGGAGTTGCCGCCGTTCTTCCCGGCAGGATCAGTGCCGTTGCGGACGGGGTCGGATGTCGCCAGGCGGAAGGCGGGTTGCGGGCGAAGGACGCGACCGGGGCGAGGCTGTCGGTCTCGACGGTATCGATCCACTCGTCGAGGCGTTCCCGCCTTCGCGGTGGGTCAGCATCACCGCGAAGGCGCGGACGTGCCTGGTGAGCCTGTCGAGATCCTTGTTGCGGGACCGCAGGACAGTGAGCTTGTCCGTGTCTAGGCCGTCGAGGTGGTCGGGGTGGGTGGTGATCCAGGCGGTGACCTCGCGGATCGACGGGGGCTTGGGGCCTGGCGCCGGCATGTGGCCGCGGTGTGTCCGGTAGCGCCGCAGGTGCCGCTGGACGGCCAGTTCACCGCCGGGGTAGCCGAGTTGCTGGATCTCCCGGAAGAGCTGGGTTGCGTTGCGGATGCCCTCGTTCCAGCGCCGGTGGAGGTAGCCGGTGTAGGGGTCGACCAGGTGAGAGCGCTGCAGGGTCTTCGCCGTCAGTTCCTCGGCGGTGGCGGCGTTGACGAGCTTGCTGACCGTCGCCTGGTGCAGGCCGAGCTTGCGGCCGATCGCCGCCTGGGCAGCCCCTGGGCCCACAACTCGTGGGCTGCGCGCATGCTGGTCCTTGAACCTGGCCACGATCTTCAGCTCGGGGATGGGGCTTCATGATCTCCTGCTCGGCGAGTCGAGTCCGCATGAGCTCCTACCTGCGCGAACACGCCCAGCATCGGCCCGAGAACAACCAAGCGCCGGAGAAGAACGGGACTGTCCAGGTGGCCGTGGACGGCAAGACGCTGCGCGGAGCGGTTCCGCTCTCGACGGCACCTGGGTCCACAGGTTCTCCGCACTGAGGATGGACAGGGTCGTCCTCGCCCAGCGCGAAGTCCCCAAGAAAACCAACGAAATCACCGCGTTCAAGCCCCTCCTCACCCCGCTCGACCTGGAAGGCCACGTGATCACCTTCGACGCATTGCTCACCCAGACCGACCTGGCCCGCTTCCTCGTCGAGACCAAGAAGGCGCACTACATCGCGGTACTGAAGGCGACCTGCACGGCCTGACGGGGCACCCTGGCGGGATCCCTCGCCGTAGCCGCTGGACGGTCCCGGGCGAAGATCCCCCGGATTTCGGGGTGACTGCCGCAGCCAGGCGGCCAGGTCTTCACCTTCGCGGCCGTCGAAAAGGTGCAGCGGGCGATGGGTCGCCATGTCGATCAGCACGGTGCCGTAGTGGTGGCCCTTGCGGAATGCGAAATCGTCGACGCCGAGCACCTCCACGGCCCCGACCTCTGGCTCTGGCAGGGCTTTGACCAGCTTCAACAGGGTGTCCCTGCCGGTCGCCATTCCCAAGACCTCCGTCAGCCGGGCTCCCGCACGGCCGGCCAGTGCGAGCCCGATCCGCGCCAGCAGCCCGAGCAGCAACGGGGTGAAACGGCTGTGCGGCCTGGTCAGCCCGCGGACCTGTTCGGCGAACGTGACCGCCGGGCAGGCCGGGTTCTGACATCGGAACCGGCGGACCTGCAGCTCAACCATCACTCCGACGCTAGCCCACGGCGGCATCTGGCGAAGCGCTACGGACATAGCGGCCGTGGACCCGCCCGGAAGGTGAGATCACCGACCACCTCGGCTATGACAAGCACGATCCTGCCGGGAAGAACGGCGGCCACTGCCCGCAACGGCACCAGCCGAAGACCCTGCCGGCGGCCACCCGGGCACTCAACACCACGGCAGTGGACCTCGTTCGACCAGGTCGAAGACGGAGAAGCGCGGACAGGGTGACGGGAACAACTGCTGCAAGAGAACGAGAACACGCGGTGCATGATCGCGAACCACGACGGCCCGGCGCTTCGCGCGATCTCCGCATCCGACAAGATCGTCGAGGATGGGAAGGCAGAACCGCTCGATCCGGTATACCGGTCGTGTTCATCGAGGACAGTAAGATCCGCGACGGGGCCGTGGCCAACCGGCCCATCTACGTCGCCTTGGCCGTCACCGCGGAGGGCCGGCGCGAGATCCTGGGCCTGTGGGCCGGGGATGGCGGTGAGGGCGCCAAGCACTGGATGCACATCCTCACCGAGATCAAGAACCGTGGCGTGAACGACATCCTCATGCTCGTCTGCGACGGACTGAAGGGTCTGCCCGACGCGGTCGGGACCGTCTGGCCGCAGACGATCGTGCAGACCTGCGTGGTCCACCTGCTGCGAAACTCCTTCCGCTATGCCGCCCGCCAGGACTGGGACAAGATCGCCAAGATCCTCAAGCCCGTCTACACCGCCGCGACCGAGGAGGCCGCGCTCGAACGGTTCGCCGAATTCGCCGACGCCTGGGGAGGGAAGTATCCGGCGATCGTCAGGCTCTGGGAGAACGCGTGGGAGGAGTTCACTCCGTTCCTGCGGTTCGACACCGAGATCCGCCGCATCGTCTGCACGACCAACGCGATCGAGTCCGTGAACGCCCGTATCCGGCGGGCGGTCAAGGCCCGAGGCCACTTCCCCAACGAGACCGCCGCCCTGAAGTGCGTCTATATGGCGATCATGTCCCTCGACCCCACCGGCAAGGGACAAACCCGCTGGACCCTGCGCTGGAAGACCGCCCTGAACGCCTTCGACATCACCTTCGACGGCCGACTCTCCGCAGCCCGTCAGTAACCCCAACCACCCCAGTTACACCGCTCGATTGACAGACCCGCAACCAACCAGGTTGGAAATAGCTCGGTGACGTGTTGATGTCCTGGCGACAGGACATGGGGTCTAGCAACCCATCCGCGCGGCTGGCCGCTGGCGTCGGGTCGCTCAAGAGAACTACCGTGCCAGGAACGGAGTTTCCTGCGAAAGGAACGCCCTCGTGTTCGTTCCCAACCAGTATCGCGAGCCGGATGCATCGTGGCTGATCAACCTGATCACTCAGAGCCCACTGGCCCTGCTGACGACCAACGGCCCTGCAGAACATGGTCCGCTGGCCACGCATCTGCCTGTGATTCACGACCCGCACCAGATCGGCGAGCGGACCGAGGACCTTTCGGGCACTCTTCTCCTCGGGCACATGAACGCGCAGAATCCCCACTGGTCGGCCCTACGGGACGGAGATCCTGTACTGCTCGTTTTCACCGGGCCGCACGCCTATGTGTCACCGACGATTTACCAGACCACTCCGGCGGCACCGACCTGGAACTTCACGTCGGTGCATGTGCACGGCGTGCTGGAGAAAATCGTGTCGCAGGAAGAGACGCTGGAGGTGGTGAAGGAAACGGTGCGGGTATTCGAGGGGCAATTCGGCACTGACTGGGACATGACCGAATCCGTCGCCTACTTCGACCGCATTTTACCGGGCGTGGGAGCATTCCGCGTCACGGTGTCCCTGGCCGAGGGCATGTTCAAACTCAGCCAGGAACAGGAGCCCGGAGTCCGTGACCGGGTGCAGCGGTTCTTCGCCGACCGGCCGTGCAGCCGTCATCGGGAGACCGCCGACCTCATGAGCCGCCTGCCCTGAGCCCGCCGGATGGGAGACGCGGCAGCGAGCCACCTGCCCTGAACAGCTCGTCTTCGGTGCGGCCGCACCACCCGGTCGGCTCGGCAGGCGCCCGGCGTGGTGCGGCAGGGGACGACCGGGCGGGACCTGCCGCTTACGTGTGACTCTCCAACGACGGCTCCAGTCCCTGGTACTCCAGCAGCGGTTTGTGTCCTGATCTGGTTGTTGTCGCCGCCGCCCTCCGCCGAACCGCCCGAGACTACCAGGGTGATTGCAAGGCCCGGGATCGCGTAGATCGTCCGCTTGGGCCGGCAGTTGGTGTGGCAACAGCGCAGGCACGAGACCGGTGATCATCAGGGTGTCTAGGCCAGCTGATCACTACGAGGTCTCGTGCCTGCTGCTTCATCCTTCCCGGTCCCTGCTGTCTTGGCCAAACTGGGTCCCCTTCACCCGCAGGACGCCGGCCGACTGCATGTCCGCCTCCGGCGCATGCTCGATCCGCGTTCGCGCCGGGGACGGTGGTAGCCCCTGATCGGCTTGCTGCTGGTCTGCGCCTGCACGGTTGTCTCCGGCGCCCGGAGTATCACCGAGATCGCCGGGTGGGGACAGCGCGCCACCACCTCGGTGCTGGAACAGTTCAGCATCCGCCGCCACCTGCCCGGACGTCGCCGCGCCCCTCCCCTGCTACGCTCACCCGGCTTCTGACCGTCGTCGACGGCGATGCCCTGGACATCGAGATCGGCGTCTACCTGGCCGAACGTGAAACCGGCGCCACCACCGCCGACTCGGCGCCGCGGCCGGCGATCGCGGTGGACGGCAAGGTGCTGTCCGGCTCCGCGCACTGGCAGCAGCGCCACCGGCTCCTCCTGTCCGCCGTCACCCACGCCCCTACCGTCACCCTGGCCCAACGGGATGGGGGCCGAGACCAACGAGATGGCTGCCTTCCGTCCCCCTGCTGGAACCACTTGATCTGACCGGTGCCGTGGTCACCTTCGACGCCCTGCACAGCGTCAAGAACCAAGTGCGCTGGCTGGTGCTGGAGAAGAAGGCTCACTACATCGAGTGATCAAGGGAATCCAACCCACCACACCGGCAGCGCTCCGCGGGTTATGGCCGCTTCGCGGACCCTGGTCATCGGCAGGCTGCGACTGCTGGGAGTGGACAACATCACCAAGACCGCCCGAGCGAGCCTGGATGCACCCGAACACGCCCTCTGGACCTGGGGCAGGGCCCCGGCAAAGTTGTTGGTCATGCGGTCAGGAGCAGGTTGACGGGGCGGTTGATGTCGCGAGCGTGGTGTCGTAGGGCGGCGGCGATGTTGTGGTGTCCGTTCCGGCGGAGCAGGGTGATGGCGGTGTTGCGCAGGCCTGCCATCATGTGGCGTGCGTTGCCGGTGCGGACCCGGGAGCGGTCCTCGTCGAAGGTGACGTCGCGGACCCAGTGGAGGCGGTTTTCGATCTCCCAGTGCGACTGTACCCAGGTGGCCAGGACTTCCGGTGGCGTGGTATGTGAGCTGCCCCGAGTTTCGTAGAGTCCGGTGATCTTGTTTCAGGCGGACTGTGGGGCTGGTTCCTGGCTTCGCCAGTAGTCCTGTTCGTACTCGGTGGGTGGCACGTGGTCGAGTGCGGAGTGGAGGCGTTCTTCGTTGTACCAGGTGACCCACTGGAAGATCGCCCGCTCGACCTGCTCGACGTCCTTCCAGGGGTCCTGCATCTCGATCAGCTCGGCCTTGAAGGTGCCGTTCAGGGCCTCGGCCATGGCGTTGTCGTAGCTGTCGGCGACGGACCCGACGGAGGCGGAGGCGCCGATGTCGACGAGCCGGTCGGTATACCGAATTGATACGTATTGCGAACCCCTGTCGCTGTGATGGACGAGGCCGGAGTCCTTCTTGATCCTCCGCCTCCACAAGGCCATCTCCAGTGCGTCCAGCGGAAGTTCGGTCCGCATGTGGTTCGCGATCTGCCAGCCGACGATCATCCGTGAGTACACGTCCAGGACGAACGCCACGTACGCCCAGCCCGACCAGGTGCGGACATACGTCATGTCCGCGACCCACAGCTGGTCCGGGCGGCTCGCGGTGAAGTCGCGGTCGACCAGGTCCGGCGGCCGGGGCGCCGAAGGCTCCGGGACCGTGGTGCGCCGCCGCCGGCCACGGATCACCCCCTCCAGACCAAGCTCGGCCATCAGCCGCTCGACGGTGCAGCGGGCCACCCCGTGGCCTTTGCGCCCGAGCGCGCGGGTGATCCGGCGAGCCCCATACGTGCCGCCCGACTCCGCGTGGACCTGCTCGATCAGAGGCATGAGCTGTTCGTCGCGCAGCCGGCGGGCCGGCTTCGGCCGCTTCTTGCGGGCGAAGTACGTCGATGGCGACAGCGCGAGAACCCGGCAGACGGGATCGACCCCGAGACCTCTGTCACGCAGGTGGTCGATCACCTGCTCGGCCTCGTCCGGGGACGGTCGATCTCCTGAGCAAAAAACACCGAGGCTGCCTTGAGGATCTCATTCGCCCGCCTCAACTCTGCCACTTCCCTGCGAAGTTGCCTGAGCTCGTCCTGCTCGGTGGTGGTCAGCCGGTCATCGCGCTCACCGCGGTCGGCCTCGGCCTGGCGGACCCAGCCGCGCAGGGCCTCCTTGTGGATGCCCAGATCCTTCGCGACGTGCGCGATCGGGCGGCCGGACGTGCGGACCTCACGGATCGCACGCTCACGGAGTTCATCAGGGTATTTACGGGGTGCTGGCATAGTGCTGGTGGTTCTCCTTCGCCAGGATCGTAACCCTGGCATCAGGTACTCCACCAAACTCAGAGCAGCTCAATGGGCGTCCGCGCTGGTGATCGGGTAGACGATCTCGACGGTCCGTCGGCCCTTGCGGGTGACGGTGCGCCGCAGTTGTGCGACCTGCACGGCTGCGCTGAACTCGATCCAGGCGGGTACATCGACGACCTTGATCGTCCGGGTGGCCCGGCGTCCGTGACCGCGAACTGTCCTGGTGGTGGCGGGTACCGAAGCCTAAGCGTTGTCCCGTAATTGATCACGGGCACGGCTCAGCCCTGAGCCGGGTTGGCTATCGGGCGAGGGTGAGGTTGTGGAGTCGGGCGATGCCGAGGATGGCGTGGTGGACGCCGTCGCCCTTGAGGCGGCAGTCGCGGAGGATCTTCCAGGTCTTCATGCGGGCGAAGGTGTGCTCGACGCGGGCGCGGACCTTGCGGTGGGAGGTGTTGTGCTCCTCCTTCCAGGCCGGGAGTTCGGCCTGGCCGCGTTCCCGGCGGTGCGGGACGATCACGCCGGTGCCGCGGTAGCCGCCGTCGGCGATCACTGTGGTTCGGCCGACAGTCTGCTTCGCGCCGGACAGCTCCCACGCCTTGCAGTCGTTGCGGTTGCCGGGCAGCGGCCGGCCGATCGCGACGACGAGGCGGGTGTCGGCATCGATGACGACCTGGTGGTTCGTGGAGTACCGGTAGTTCTTCGACTTCTCGGCCACGGTGTGGTCGCGCGTGGGGACGAGGGTGCCGTCGACGATCAGCACGGTCTCCTTGCGGAATCGCCGGCGCGGCTGGAGTGCGAGACACGGTCCGAGCTGGTCGACGATACGGTCGGCCGCTGACTTCGACACCCCGAACAGCGGCGCGAGCTGCCGCAGCGTCAGGTTCGTGCGCCAGTACACGGCCACCAGCAGTACCCGGTCCTCCAGTGGCAGCCCCCACGGACGCCCCCGCCGCACCGTATCGGCACCCTCCCTGCGCAGCGCGGACACCAGCCGACCGAACAGCCGAGGGCTCAACCCCGTGAACGGGGCTATCCAGGACGGCTCCGACGCCGTGATCACACCAGCCACAGCAAGATCATCCCAGTTCCCGCGAGCACTTACGGGACAACGCTTAGGGAAGCGTTTTGAGGTGCGCATACAACGACTTCTGATTGGCCTTCACGGTCAGGACGTAGTCACCGCCGGCCCTGGTCACGACGGCCGTGGTGTCGTGCTGGGTGTGCAGCGCGTCCATGGTGACGACCACGCCGTCCAGGTCGAGGCTCTGGAGTAACTCCCGGGCAGCCGGGATCTCGTTGCTCTTCTCGCCCACGGCGATCTGGCTGGGCACCGCCCCCCGATCCGTGCGCGAGGGCGGCGACGAGGTGCGGGGCCGAGGAGCCGCCGCCGCGTGCATCCCGGACTCTTGCCGTCGATGGCGATCACCCGCCGTCCCGCCACCAGCGCGGTCCTCGTCACCGCCGAGGACATCCAGCGCCGCATCGAGCAGGTCCGCGTCGAGGTGGGCGAACAGGCGCCGCAACGTCGACTCGTCCACACTGCCGCGTTCAAGTCCCAGCCGGGCAAGCGCACCGCCGCCGGCATCCCGGGCCCACTTCCCGATCGCGGTGAATTTCCCGCGCTCCGGCCACCACCGCACTCACGGCTACCGCGATCAGGGCACCCATGGGATGCCGCACACCGCGCCGACGGCGCGCATCAGGTATCTGGCCGAGCAAGTGGAGGAGGAGCTCGTGATCCAGTAAGGGCGTGTGAACAGGCGCGGGGATGAGAGACGATGACATGGCGCGGGTGATCCCCTGGTCGGACGGTACGGCGTAGGAATCTCCATCCAACCGGACCGGAACACGCCCGTGCACCGCTACCCCGCCATAAGCCGCCCCGGGGGCAAGGCGGCGCGTAAGAATGGCTGGTAGTTCGCGGAGTGGGCGGGTTATCGGACTCCTGACGACTTCCAGAGGCGTTGCACTCGAGCGTCTGGGACGTGATTGCCTTCGGGACGATGCGCGGGACAACGTCGCCAAGAAGCTGGATCGGGGAGGTTGTGCTGATCATCGATGGCACCGGCGTCATCAAGAAGCGGACCACGTCGACTGGGGTAGCCCGGCAGCACACCAGGCGTCGCCCGCCGATGCCACAACAAAAGACGCAGCTCAGACACGAACCGCTGCTGGAGTGACTAGTAGATTTCGGCCCGTCTTACCTGGTCCTCCAGGGTGGGATCGTCCTCCAGGACCTGTTCTGCCGCCTGGTCCAGGGTGATCAGCACCCACTTCTCGAAGTCGATTCCCAATCGTTCGGCAGCTTTGTGCCACCATTCGAGGTGATTGTCTGGCACCGCGAGACGACGTGTCCCCGCGGACCGGTCGTCCATCTTCCGGCCGCTGTCCCGGGTCTGCTGAATCGAGTTACGCAACTGCTTCGTAGTCCAACTCATCTTCTCGGCCTGGTCCAGCCAGCGCTCCTGCTCCTCCTGCGGAAGCGAAGCGACCTCGGCGTGGTGCTGAAAGGTCAGTCGATGACGCCGCCGAGCGATTTCGAAGCGCCGGGACACCCACGCGTAGTTGCGCAGCGTCTGATATTTCAGTCCGGCCGCGCGAATTCCCCGCTGATATCGGTCGGCGTAGTTATCCTTGCCGTATACGAGCCAGTCACCGAGCCACCATGCGGACGAATCCACGATACCCGCTAATTGACGTCCGGCTCGCTCCCAGGTCTCGAAACTCAGACCTACGGGTATCTGCAAACCCACGCGTGTGGTCAGCACTTCACCGTCGGCACGTGACGAATACTGGTTTAATCGTCTCGCCTCTCGATAGACGGTAGGCGTCGACTGGGTGTGTGAAACCGTTCCGGTCAAATGCGCATCGTCCATGCTCATGCTTTCCCCCATGCCACCGTAGCGGAAACCGAAGAATGAAGAATTGGTGAGCTGTGTCAATCAACAACATGTAGGCCGATCCTCGCGTCACTCCGTTTCTCGATCCAGGCCGAGAGCGCAGGGCGGTTGCAAGTTCTGGTATTGTGCATCTCGTTTGTGATTTGTGGGTTGTTGACGCGGTAACAACACAGGCACGGGACCGGTGATCATTAGGGTATCTACGCTAGCTGATCGCTTTGAGGTCTCGTGCCTGCCGCTCTATCTTCCTCGGTTCCGAGTAATTGTCAATAGTTTGTGGGTCGGCGAGTGTTTAGAACACTTTCTTGGCCAAGTCTTTCTGTCATTTGATCAGGTTCTTTGCATGATCGCGATCTGTCTGGTTCTGTCAGGCGAGACCGAGGGCTACAGTGGCCGTCCGTAGTCACGCAAGGCGGTTTCAAGTTCCTCGTAGGAATGGAAGCCTCGTGATGCCCCCAGGCCCATGGCTGTTCCAAAGTCCTGCTGGGTGGGTGACGGTGCTGGTCACAGCGTGGTGACGATGTGGGGGAGGGCCGCTACGAACAGATCGAGGCTCCCGTTGTGGACGGATGACCTTGCCAGTCACCGTCTTGAACCGGAGCCCCGATGTGCCGTCAGTCTGCCACCGCCTGTCTCGTCAAGTCGCGGTCCCTGGCGGGGTGTTCGCAGCGGTCGTTGGCTGAGCGGCTGGTCAGGCTCCCGGACCCGCGCCATCGCCGGGGTGTGCGTCACCCGTTCGTGGCGGTGCTGCTGATCGCTGCGTCCGCCGTGGTGGCGGGTGCGCGGTCGTACGCGGCGATCGGGCAATGGGCCCGCAGTGCCCCGCAGCGGACATTGGCCCGACTGGGCGCACGCCTGCTGACCTCGCTGAACGTGCGGATCGCACCGAGCGGGTCGACGATCCGCAGGATCGTCTCCACCGTCTGTCCGGGCGGCCTCACGGACCTGACGGGGTCGGATCCGGCCGGGGCGGAGTCGGTGGCCGCAGATGGCAAGAGCGCCCGCGGCTCCCGGCATGGCGCCACGCCGGCGGCGCACCTGCTTGCGGCTATGACCAGTGACAGTCGGACCGTCACCCAGTTACGCGTGCCGGACAAGACGAATGAGATCACCTGCTTCGCCGGCCCGCTGGAGCCCTTCGATCTGGCCGGGATCGTGGTGACCGCCGACGCCTTACACACCCAGCGTGACCACGCTGTCTTCCTCGTGGAGGTGCAGAAGGCGCACTACGCATTCTGCGTGAAGAAGAACCGGCCCGCACTGCACGAGCGGCTGCACACGCTGCCCTGGGAGCAGGCGAGAGCGAAGTTCTACGACCGCAGCCAGGGCCACAGCCGCCGGGAAACCAGGGTCGTCCATGTGCTCACCGTCGATGACCTGGACTTCCCGCACGCCGCCCAGGCCGTGAAGATCACCTGGCACCGCACCAGCCTCAAAACCGGGAGACGGACCCGCGAGACCGTCTACGTGATCACCGACCTCACCTGTCGGCAGGCATCATCAGAGAAGATCGGCCGCCTCGTGAGATCACAATGGGTGATCGAGAATCGGCTGCACTTCATCAGAGGTGTCACCTTCGACGAGGAGCGCTCCCAAGTCCGCACCGGCTACGGCCCGGAGAACATGGCCACCCTGCGCAACCTCGCGATCAACAAGCTCCGCGAACACGGCCACACCAACATCGCCGCCGGCCTCCGCAAGATGTCCTATGAACCCTTTACCCGCCCCCTCGACCTCCTCGACATCGCCCCGTGACCAGCAGCAACGCCAAGATCAAATGACTTTGGATCAGCCCTGCCTCACCGCCGGATTTCCGACAGCGGATTCAGGCTTGGTTCGAGGAGTCTGCACGGGCCGCCGCGGCGAACTGGCGAATGGTGCGATGCTGGTAGAGCATCCGAATGGACGTCGGCGGTAGAGGGAGCTCGCTCGATTTGGCGGCGATGCGGACCGCGAGCAGGGAGTTGCCGCCCAGGTCGAAGAAATCGTCGTCTGGGCCCACCTGGACACCGAGGACGGTGCTCCACACTTCCTGCAGGTCTCGGATGAGGACGTCATCGGAGTGGTGGAGTTCGCCGCTGTCGAGTTCCGCGACCGACACGGCGGGCGTCGGGAGCAGCGACACGTCGAGCTTGCCGTTCGTGGTCAACGGGATACTCGAGACAGCTGTCACGCTAGTCGGGAGCATGTAATCGGGCAGGATGCGACCGGCTCGTCCGCGGACCTCGGCGGCCGACGAACCGTCGAGCACGACGTAGGCGTCGATGCCAACCGTGGCGGCGTCGCCGCTGCGGAGCACCACAGCGGCCGCGACCACTGCTCGGTCCTCCAGGAGCACCGACCGGATCTCGTCCAGCTCGATCCGGAAGCCCCGGACTTTTACCTGGTTGTCGATCCGGCCGAGGTGTTCGAGTCTCCCGTCCGGATGGAAGCGGCCCGCGTCCCCACTGCGGTAGAGCCGGCCGCTGCCGAAAGGGTTGTCGACGAACCGCTCGGCGTTGAGTTCCGGTCGGTTGAGGTAGCCGAGCGCCAGCCCGACACCGCCGACGTAGATCTCGCCACGGACCCCGGGTGGGGACAACGTCCCGTCAGGGCCCAGAACATAGAGCTGCCAGCCGGGCAGTGCCCGCCCGACGGAGCGGGACCCCGCGAGCGCCGAGCCGCGCGTCACCGTCTCGGCGGTGACGTGCACCGTGGTCTCGGTGATCCCGAACATGTTGACCACGCGGCACTGGGTCTCCGGGTACCGGTCCAACCACGGCAGCAGCATCCTGGAGTCCAGCGGTTCCCCTCCGAAGATCACGAGTCGGACCGCCAGCGACCTGGGCTGCGCCCGGTCCACCGTGAGGAGCTGGGAGAATGCCGACGGCGTCTGGTTGAGTATGGTGACCTTCTCGTCGATCAGGAGATCGTGGAATTCCGCCGGTGATCGGGACGCCCAGAACGGCACCACCACGAGTCGGCCTCCGGTGAGTAGGCAGCCCCAGATCTCCCACACGGAGAAATCGAAAGCACTGGAGTGGAACAGAGTCCACACATCGGCGGGATCGAGGCCGAAGTCGTCGCGCGTGGCGGCGAGCAGCGCGATCACATTCGAGTGCGGGACCACAACTCCCTTGGGGCGGCCGGTGGAACCGGATGTGTATATGAGATAGGCAGGGTCTGTAGGCGCGGTCGACGGTTCGTGGTCTGCCGCCGTGTCGCCCTGGGCGGCCAACTCGTCCGGGTGCACAAGTCGAAGCCCTGCCTTGGTCGGGAACTCCTCGTGCGTCGTGACGACGACGTTCAGTCCGGCGTCCGTGGTGATGTAGGAGAGGCGCTCGGTCGGGGAGGATGGGTCCATCGGGACGTAGGCACAGCCCGCCTTGAGTATCGCGAGCATTGTCGTTACCAGAGGTGTCGAACGTTCAAGGCAGATGCCGACCCGATCGCCTGCGCACACGCCGACTCGCCGCAGCCCGTCGGCTAGGCGGGTGGACACGGTGTCGAGCTCCCGGTAGGTGACGCGCTCCTGCTGAGAGCACAGCGCAACCGCGTCCGGCTGCTCAGCGACCCGTGCCGCGAAGGCGCCCTCAATCCGTACGACCGTATCACCGGCGCGCGGGCCGGCGATACGGTCGTACGGGGCGATGGCGCTGCGCCGTTCTGCTTCGTCGAACAGGTCGACGTCTCCGGCCCGGAGCCGAGGTGAGACGACGACCTGCTGGTGTGCCCTGGCGAGGTGGCGGACGAACTGGGCGGCCATCTCCGAACCGACGCCCGCCTCGTGCTCGTAGATCAACCGCCCCTGACCGACCCCGACGGTGAGCGGGAACAGGGGGGAGAGCCAGGCGCGATAGTCGCCTGCAGCCGGCGGGTCGGTGTCGAAAACGAGTCCCACCGAGACGGGCTTGTCCGTCGTGGTCGTCGGGGACCGGAACTGGTCCACCAACTCCTTGAGGGTCGTCGCGGCCATTTCCTCGACCAGCCCCGCCATCTGGACGGTCTCGGTGTCGAGCACAGCGGCCATGGCGTTGTCGTCTCTGTAGCGGGCCAGGACGATGGCGAGCGCGGCCAGCCAGGTTGCCGGCTCGGCATCCGCAGCCCACGGGCCGAGTTCGAGAGTACCGGTTCCGTGGACCGCCTCGCCGAGACCCCATTCCGGCTCGGCCGTGGCGATGCCCGCAGCCGGGCGCCGCCTCCAGTCGGGGTCTGGTCCGACGCCGTCGGACACGGCCGTCACGAGCAGGTCGAGATCACGCCGGCCGGCGACCGCTCGACTCGCCGCGAGAACGAGGTCGCAGCGGTCATCTCCGATGAGCAGGGCCGCCCGCAGACCGTGGGGCACCGGCAGGGCGATCTCGGCGGCCAGTCGGCGGTCCCAGACGGTGATCGGCACTCGATCGACCCACAGCGTCTGCGGCACATCGAGGTCGCCGTGCCGTCGGACGATCGCCGCGTACCTCGCGGTCAACACCTCCGGGTCGACGGTGCCGGTGAGGCGGACGCTGATGGCGTGGCACCACGCCGGGTTGGCCGCGCTCATCGGACCGTGAACCCACCGTCGACGGTCATCACCGAACCGGTGACCTGGCGTGACTCATCCGAGGCGAGCCAGACCGCCAGGGCGGCGATGTCCTCCGGTTCGATGAGCGCGTTCATCGGCTGCGCCTGGAGGAACGTGTGCTCGTGGTCGCTGACCGGCACGTCCAACGCCTTGGCGATCTCGGAGAGCATCCGCCCCTCCACCCATGCCGAGTCCCGCACCGATCCCGGACACAGCGCGTTTACCCGGACCTGCATGGGGGCGTAGTCCAGTGCGGTGGCTCTGGTAAGTCCGACCAGGCCGTGCTTGGCCACCACGTACCCGGCGAAGTTGCGGTAGCCCACGAGGCCGGCTGTGGACGACACGTTGATGATGCTGCCGGCACGTCTGCTGGTCATCATGGTCGCGATGGACCGCGTCATCCGCCAGGCGCCGGAGAGATCGACGTCGATCATGAGCTGCCACTCGTCCTCGGTGATCTCGTGTGCCGGTTTTCCCGACGGTGCGGCGATACCGGCGTTGTTCATCAGCACGTCGATCCCGCCGAACCGCTCGCGCGCCAGTTCGGCCACCGCGGTCACGTCGGCCGGTTTGCGGATGTCGGCCTGGGCGGTCAGCACGATCGCGCCGTGTTCGCGGCACAGGTCGGCGGTGTGCGCGAGTTGGCTGGCCGAGCCGAGCGGGTAGGGGACACCCGGCAGGTCGGCGGCGAGGTCGACCAGCACGAGGCTGGCGCCTTCCCGCGCGAATGCGACCGCGCATGCCCTGCCGATGCCCCGGGCCGCACCAGTGATAATGGCGGTTTTGCCGATCAGCCGCACGTTCGACTCCCTGTGATCGCTCGGGTCAGATGGTCCCGGACTTGGTGCGTGTCTGATCGGCGCAACCGGACGTGACCGGCGAGACTCTCAGCTGATTTTGCGCCGGTAAGTCATCATTGCCAGGAGATAGGTGAGTACGAGAATGCCGACGCACCAGGCGAGAGCGATCCAGATGTCGGAGCCCACCGGCCGCTGGGCGAACAGATTCTGGATCGTGTTGACGATCGATGTGACCGGTTGGTTCTCGGCAAAAGCGCGCACGACACTCGGCATGGTGTTGGTGGGAACGAAAGCTGAGCTGATGAACGGCAGGAAGATCAGTGGAAAGGAGAAACCGGCAGAGCCTTCCACCGACTTCGCCGTCAGGCCGGCGATGATGGCGAGCCAGGTGAGGGCCAGGGTGAACAAGGCCAGGATTCCGATGACGGCGAGCCAGGCCAGCGGGCCTGCCGATGTACGGAACCCGATCAGCAGGCCCACCAACACGATGAGCGCAGCCGAGAGCGCGTTGGCGGCCACCGACGTTAGCACGTGGGCCCACAGCACGGACGATCGCGAGATGGGCATGGAGTGGAACCGTTCGAAGATACCGCTCTTCATGTCCGTGAACAGCCGAGCAGCGGTATAGGAGACACCGGTCGCGATCGAGATGAGGAGGACACCGGGCAGCAGGTAGTTGACGTAGTTGTGCGAGCCGGTCTTGATGGCCCCGCCGAACACGTAGACCATGAGAAGCATGATGGCGATCGGTGTGATGGCGGTCGTCACGATCGTGTCGGTGCTGCGTAGGATGTGTCGCATGGAGCGACCGAGCAGGACGCTGGCGTCTCCGAAGAAGTGAGTGCTCACGGTCGGGCTCCGCTCGTCTCGCCGCTGGTGTCTTTCCCCACGAGCGCAAGGAAGATCTCTTCGAGGCTCGGCTGTTTCTTGACGTACTCGACAGTCGCCGGCGGCAGGAGTTGTTTCAGTTCGGCGAGAGTGCCGTTCGCGATGATGCGCCCCTGGTGAAGAATGGCGATCCGATCCGCGAGATGCTCGGCCTCGTCGAGGTACTGCGTGGTGAGGAGAATGGTGGTCCCCTGGTGAGCGAGCTCCGATATGACGTTCCAGACGTCGAGGCGCGCCTCCGGGTCGAGACCGGTGGTCGGCTCGTCGAGGAAGATCACTTTTGACTGTCCGATCAGGCTCATGGCGATATCCAGGCGGCGGCGCATGCCTCCCGAGTACGTCGACACCCGTCGCGATCCCGCGTCGCTGAGATTGAAGCGTTCGAGAAGTTCGTCCGCCACTTGGCCGGGCTGCTGGAGATGCCGCAACCTGGCGACCATGATCAGGTTCTCCCGGCCGGACAGGATCTCGTCGACCGCGGCGAACTGTCCGGTCAGACTGATGGACTCTCGGACTCGCAGTGGCTCCGCCCGCACGTCGAACCCGTTCACGACAGCTGTGCCGGCGTCGGCCTTCAGTAAGGTTGACAGGATTTTGACGAGCGTGGTCTTGCCTGCTCCGTTCGAGCCGAGAAGGGCGAATATGCTACCTGGGGCCACATCGAATTCGACGCTGCGCAGGACCTGCACTTCCTTGTAGGACTTCTCGATGTTGTGCACGCGAATCGCCTGCTGGTGAGCAGCCGGTTCCGGCACCGTTTGTGCTGATTTTTTCATGAGTTCACCGTCGCAGTTCGGTCTGTCACGTCTCTGTCACACCTCTGACACCGGCGTCGGCGATGTCCCGTCGGAGGCATGCGAACGACGTTATCGGGTTACGGCGGTTCACTGCCCACGGCGCCTGCCGGCACGCCCGCCGGACCAGCCAGGTGACTCGCCGGACCTGCCCGGTCGCCGCGCGGACCGGGCGGGTCGCCGGCACACCGCACTGACGGCGCCATCGAGATCGCCATCGGAGCGGTGACCGCGCATCAGCCGGCCGGGCTGGGGGCGACCGGGGCCATGCCCGGTGCCGGTGCCGCCCGGGAGGAGTTCCAGAGCGGGGTGATCCGGTCCGCGCCGATCCGGTCGCGCAACGCGGAGTCGGTGACGCCGAGTCCGGTGCGCGGGGCTATGCAGAGGACGCCGACCTTCCCGGTGTGCTGGTTGGTCTGCACCAGTCGGACGGCCTCGCCGACCTCGTCGAGCGGGTACGTGGTGGACAGCGCGGGCATGAGCATGCCTAGCTGCACCAGTCGGTTGCACTCCGTCTGTTCCTGCAGGTTGGCTCCGTGGCTGCCGATGATCCGCTTGAGGTTCATCCACAGGTAGCGGTTGTCATACTGGTGTTGGTACCCGCTGCTGGAACCGCAGGTGACGACGGCGCCGCCCCTGCGCACCGCGAACACCGAGATCCCGAAGGTGGCCGCGCCGATGTAGTCGAACACCACGTGGGGGTCCTCGCCCACCTCGGCCCGGATCCGCCGGCCGAGCCGCTTGCCCAGCTCGACGGTCTGCTCCGGGCTGGTGGGAGGAGCGCCCAGGCCGATGTCCGTACGGTTGATGACCACGTCGCAGCCCAACCGGCGCACCAACCTCGCCTTCTCCTCGGAGCTAACCACGCCGATCGGCACACCGCCACCGTTCTTCACCAGCTGTACCGCGTAGGCACCGAGACCGCCGGCCGCGCCCCAGATCAGCACGGCGTCGCCCTGCTTGAAGCGCGCGCCGCGGTCGCTGACCAGCATCCGATACGCGGTGCCGCCGCACAGGGGCACTGACGCGGCTTCCTCCCAGGTCAGGTGCGTGGGCTTGCTTATCAACTGGTTGACGCGCACCACCGCGTAGTGGGCCAGGCCGCCGAAGTTGGTCTCGAAACCCCACGCGCGTGTCTCTCCGCTGAGCATCGCGTCGGCGTGCGTCGCCGAATCCTGATCGTCCGCGTACGCCGTCCCGACGACCACATGATCGCCGATTCGCACGTGCCGCACACCCGAGCCGACTCGCACCACCACGCCGGCAGCGTCGGAGCCGAGTACGTGGTAGGCGCGGTTGTGCCGGGCGGCGAACCCGCCCTGACGGGCGAAGCGGCGCAGGAAGTCGAAGGTGGGCAGCGGTTCGAACATCGCCGACCAGACCGTGTTGTAGTTGACGGAACTCGCCATGACCGCCACCAGTGCCTCGTCCGGCGCCAATTCCGGCATCGGCACCCGGCCGACTCGCAGTGAGCGGCGTACGTCTTTGTCCTTGACGCCGGCGAACATGCCGGCGTCCTCCTCGTGCAGGTAGGAGGCCAGGTATTCGCTTGGCAGCTCCTCTCGGGCAAGTTCTTCGGGCGAGGCGCCCGCGAGCACGGCTTCGGCCAGTCCGTCCATAGAGAATTCCTTTACCCTCGTTGCGGCGTAGGCACTATCGCCACTGTGCGACTGTGTCCGGATGTTGTGGATTCGTCCGACGTCGTCATCACTCGTGAGATCAGGCCCCTGGTGGGTCGTCTGCGCGGACCGTCGGCCGTGTTTCGTGATCGCTATCTTCGATGCCCGGCTGAAGCCGAATTCAGCCGAACCTAACGTGAGGCGGCAGTCCGGCCATAATTACACATGACCTCAGTGCGAGAAATGGCCTGATGGTGCCGCGGTCGCCGATCCTTCCTACCACCCTTGCGGCCTCAACGATCCAGATCCTATGGTTGCCTCACCTTTCCGGGATCGCTGCGGACCTTGAGGGTGTCCTGTCGACAGGACACCGCCGATCGGAGAATGCGTGGAATGGGTGCTATCGACCCAGTCCTGGGAGTATTGATCCCGGTTTTCGTTACGGCGAAGGACGGTGGCAGTTGAGCACAAACCCATTCGATGATGAGGACGCTCGCTTCTATATCGTTGTCAACGACGAGGATCAGCACTCCCTCTGGCCGGTGTTCGCCGAAGTGCCGGCCGGCTGGCAGGTGGTCTTCGGTGAGGCGGCAAGGGCTGAATGTCTGGAGTACGTAGAGCAGCACTGGACCGACATGCGCCCGGCGAGCTTGCGGAAGGCCATGGCGGCGGCCGACTGAGCACCCTGACGTTCTTGAGGGAGGGCGAATCGCGATGTTCGTTCCTCGTATGCATCGGGAACCTGACGCGCAGTGAATCGTCTCCGGTCGGCAGCAGGAGACGACGGAGTACGTGAACCGGTTGACCACGCTAGGGTGATCGCCGCCGAACGCGCACAACGACGATCCGTGGAGGTCCAGGAAAGTTCTTAGTCGGGAGACGGGAATGGTGTCCCGCCTGTGGTGTAGCTGATATTGCTTGAGATATTCACGAGCGCTCGGCTGTCACCGAGGCGAGTGACGCGCTCGCGCCAAAGTCGTAGGTTGGCGCATCGTCAGTCCGAGCGGGGCCTTGATGTCGGGATTGCGTCCGTGAACTGCGTTTTCACCAGCTTGATCGGCTACACCACTTCAGGGGATACGACCGAGACGGCTGTGGAGGGCATTGTTGAAAAGCGTGAGCCGATACCAGATGGAGCCGATGGGCGTCGGCAGCGGGCCCGCCCAAGGCAATACGGTGCTGTCCTTCCTGGGTAGACAAGCGACGGTGCGCAAAGCCGGGATGGTCTTCTCGCAGGACATCTCGGAGCAGTCCTGGGAGCGGATCGGGACCGGTTTGCGTGAGCTCGCCAACTCGTCGGCGTGGTGGCTCGCCGATTGGTTGATTTTCGGAGAAGCCGCCTACAGTTGTCGGCGATACCGGGAGGCGATCGACCGGACCGGGCTCGACTACCAGACCCTGCGCAACTATGCGTGGGTGGCCCGGCGGTTCGAGCACCACCGTCGCCGGGACGGTCTCAGCTTCGCGCACCACGCCGAAGTGGCCCGCTTGTCGCCACCAGAGCAGGACTACTGGTTGCGCAAGGCGGATCAGCACAAGTGGTCGCGCAACGAACTCCGCAGGGCCGTTCGCGCCAGCCTGGCTGAACAGCTGGACAAGACCGATGCTGCCCCGGACAGTACCGACGAACGGCGGCACGCGACCCAACTGCCCGAGCCGGCGGGCGCTGACGAGTGCCAGCGGCAGGTCGCCACACTGACCATCGAGCTGTCCACCGGCCAACTCGACACGTATTCGAAGGTCGCCGCCGCGCACGGCCTGCCCGTCGAAAAGTGGGTCACCCAGATCCTCGACGCCGTGGGACGACGCATCGCCTAAGTTCCCGTATCGCCCGGATCGGTGTTTCCGGTCGGCGTAGTGCCATGTCTTGTCCTGCCGGCGAGAGCAGGACACGGCACCAGGGCCGTCGGGATCAATGGCAGGGTTGGACCGTTTCGGCGGTCAGAACATCGATGCATCACGACGCAAGTATATTTCCCGGGCTGGTTCGGGTAATCAGCATCCGATTCGTTCCGGGTGGCGCTTCTCCTGTTCGACGCGCCGAGACCGTGCTCAATCATCATGACTTTCCGGCTGTAGCCGGGCTTGGGCAAAAAGGTAACCGGCAGGAGGAACGTCGTGTACGACGCGATTGTCATCGGTGCCCGTTGTGCGGGTTCGCCGACGGCCATGTTGTTGGCCCGGCAGGGTTATCGCGTCCTGCTCCTTGAAAAGGCGCAATTTCCACGGGACAAGCTTTCCTCGCACTACATCCACCAACCGGGTGTGGCGCTGCTCGGCCGGTGGGGGCTTCTCGACGACCTCATCGACGCGGGCTGCCGACGGATCGACCACGAGAGTTACCAGGGCCCCGGCGTCCGGCTGGATGGCTTCTCCCTGGCGGTCGACGGCTACCGGACGACCTATGCGCCAAGGCGGTTTGTGCTCGACCCGATCCTCGCGCGTGCCGCCGTGGCCGCCGGCGTGGAGTTCCGGGAGTCCTGTGCCGTCACCGGCCTGGTGTTCGAGAACGACCGGGTCGTCGGGGTGCGGTACCGGACACCCGGTGGCGCCGAGGCGACGGACCGTGCGCGGCTGGTCGTCGGCGCTGACGGCATGCGGTCGTTGGTAGCCCGCGAGGTTGGTGCCCGCAACGTCATCGAGAACCCACGGATGACGTGCACCTACTACAGCTACTGGTCCGGGGTTCCCGCGCACTTCGAGCTGTACGATCGCCCGGGCCGCTGGGTCGCCGCCGTTCCCACCAACGACGACCTCACGCTGATCATGACCTACTTCCCACAGAGCGAGTACGACGGCGTGCGCACCGCGGTGGAACCTGCGTACCTGGAGGCCGTCCGCACGACGGCGCCCGATCTGTACGAACGCATGTTGGCAGGGACGCGCGTGGAGCAGCTGTACGGCACGGGGCACCAGGAGAACTTCTTCCGTGAGGCCCACGGGCCCGGTTGGGCGCTGGTGGGTGACGCGGTGCACCACAAGGACTCCATCACCGCTCGCGGCATCACCGACGCGTTCGTCCAGGCCCAGTCACTCGTCGGGCACATCGGGGACGGCTTGCACAACCACGGTGCGCTCACGACGGCGCTAAAGCGCTACGAGAGCGGGCTGAACGACAGCTTCTTCAACCTGTACAAGGGCGTGCTCAACGTGGCCGAGCTCAACCCCGAGGGGCGCACGGAGATGCTGCGGCACCTGGTCGGCCATCAGGAACTGATCGATCGGTACTTCTCGACGGTATCGGGTGCGTGCTCCTTCGACGATTTCTACAACGCCGAACTTCTGGATGTACTGGACCAGGTCTGAGTATCTCCGCATCCCTGATGGTTCTGCCGATTTGGAGACAGCATGATCCCGTTGTCGTTCGCGCAGCGTCGGCTCTGGTTCGTGGACCGGTTCGAAGGTCCGTCACCGACCTACAATGGCGCGCTCGGTCTGCGGCTGACCGGTGAACTGAGTGTGGGCGCGCTGGATTCCGCGCTGCGCGATGTCATCGACAGACACGAGGTCCTCCGCACGGTGATCATCGAGGACGAGGACGGCGTCCCGTACCAGCAGGTGCGGCCGTCCGGTCAGGAACCGTTCGCGCTGCCGATCGTCGACGTTTCGCCGGAGCAGCAGCAGGCGGTGATCGACAAGGCTGCCACCGAGGTTTTCGACCTGGCCACTGATGCGCCGATCCGCGCGACATTGGTGCGGGCCGGGCCGGGCGAGCACACCCTGGTGCTGGTCGTGCACCACATCGCCCTGGACGGTGAATCCTTCGGGCCACTCCTGCGCGACCTCACCACGGCGTACGCGGCGCGTCGGGTGGGCGCGGCCCCGGAATGGGAGCCGCTGCCGGTGCAGTACGCGGACTACACGCTATGGCAGCGGGACGTGCTCGGCGACGACTCCGATCCGGACAGTGTGGCGGCCAGGCAGTTGGCGTACTGGCGCGAAGCCCTGGCCGACATGGTGCAGCCGCTGGCCCTGCCGACGGATCGCCCGCGCCCGAGGGCGATGAGCTCCCGCGGCGGTCTGGTCGAGTTCTCGGTCGGCTGCGACCTGCTCGCCGGCGTGGAGAAGCTGGCCACGAAACACGACACCACGGTGTCGATGGCCATGCACTCGGCGCTGGCGGTGCTCCTGCACCACCTCGGGTGCGGAGATGACGTGCCGATCGGCGCGCCGATCGCGGGCCGCACCGACGAGGAGCTGCGCGACCTCGTCGGATTCTTTGTCAACACGTGGGTACTGCGCGTCGACCTGTCTGGCAACCCGACCTATGCCCAGTTGCTCCGGCGGGTCCGCGACCGCGCCCTCGGCGCGTATGACAACCAGGACATCCCGTTCGAGCGGCTGGTGGAGCTGCTGAACCCAGATCGGTCCACCGCCTACCACCCGTTCTTCCAGGTCATGTTCGCCTGGCAGGAGGCGCCAGGCCAGCTGGACTTCGCCGGCGTCGATGTCGAGTACCTGACGCTGGAGACTGGGACGGCCAAGTTCGACCTGTTCTTCAACATGGTCCCGGACGGCTCTGGCGGGGCGGGCTGCCGGGTGGAGTACAGCACCGACCTGTTCGACCGGGAGACGGTCGAGGGCATCGCGAGCCGGTTCGTCCGGGTGCTGGCCCAACTCGTGGCCGACCCGGGCCGGCGGATCGGCGGCGTCGACGTGCTCGACGCGGCCGAGCGGGACCGTCTGCTGGACCTGTTCGACGACACCGCCACGGCGGTGTCCGAGCTGACAATCCCGGAGCTGTTCGAAAGCCAGGTAGCCAGGACCCCGGAAGTGTCGGCGATCGTGTGCGACGACCGGACACTGACCTATCGGGAACTCGACGATCGGGCCAACGACGTCGCGTGGGAGCTGATCCGGCGCGGCGCTGGACCGGAGGACCTGGTGGTGCTGGCATTGCCGCGCACCGAGGACCTGGTCGCCGGTCTGCTCGGGATCCTGAAGTCCGGTGCCGCTTACCTGCCGATGGATCCGCAATACCTCGGTGCCCGGGCGGAAACCGTGCTGTCGCAGGCAGCTGTGCGGTTCGCGATCACCGACGGCGGGGCATGGCAGGCCCTGTCGGCGCACGACGACATCTTGATCGTCGACCTCGACCACCGCGCGGAGTGGGACTCGCCTGGCAGGGCGCCGGACGACGCGGGCAGGGTCTCGCCGTTGGCCGCGGACAACCTGGCGTACGTGATGTACACCTCCGGTTCCACGGGTGCGCCGAAGGGTGTGGCGATCACCCACCGCAACGTCGTCAACGGGGTGCTTGAGCTGGTGCGTGGGCTGGATGCTCCGCCAGGCTGGAAGATGCTGGCTGGCACCTCGGTGAACTTTGACGTCTCGGTCTTCGAACTGCTGTCCACCCTGTTCCATGGCGGCACCGTCGAGCTGGTGCCGAACGCGCTGGCGCTCGCCGAGCGGGACGGCTGGGATGGCCACGTGGTCAGCGGCGTCCCGTCGGTGCTCAGCGGGCTGGTAGACCAGCTGGCGAAGTTGACCAGCGTGCACACGGTGGTCTTCGCGGGTGACATGCTCTCGGCCGGGCTGGTACGGCAGGTGCGGGAGGCGCTGCCCGGAGCGCGGATCGTCAACTCCTACGGGCAGAGCGAGAGCTTCTACGCCACCATGTTCTCCCTGCCTGTGGCCAAGGAGTGGGGCGAGGGCGACATCGCGCCGATCGGTGCCCCGCTGGGGAACACGCGCGCGTATGTGTTGGGCCCGGAGCTGGCTCTGGTACCGCAGGGCGTGGTCGGCGAGCTGTACGTGGTGGGCACCTGCCTGGGACGCGGATACTACGCCCGTGCGGCCATGACCTCGCAGCGGTACGTCGCGAACCCGTTCGGTCCCCCCGGCGAGCGGATGTACCGCACCGGCGACCTGGCCCGCTGGAACGTGCACGGTCAGCTCGAGTGCGTCGGCCGGGTCGACGCCCAGACCAAGATCCGCGGGTTCCGCATCGAACCGGCCGAGGTCGAGGCGGTGTGCGAGCTGCATCCCGGGATCACCCAGGCAGTGGTGGTCGCCAGGCAGGAGCCGGGCGGCGTGCGGCGGCTCGTCGCATACGTGGTGCAGATCGGCGAGGGAGCCGTCGGCGACGACGGCGCCGGCGGCATCGGCGCCGTGGACCTGCAGTTCGGTGTCTCGGCCGCCGAGCTGCGCACGTTCGTCGCGGCGCGGCTGCCCGACTACATGGTGCCGTCCGCGTTCGTCGTACTCGGCCGGCTGCCGCTCGGACCGACCGGCAAGGTGGACCGCTCCGCCTTGCCGGAACCGGAGTTCGTGGGCGGGGTCTATCGAGCGCCGCGCACGGAGACCGAGATGATCATCACGGCGGCGTACGCGGACGTCCTCGGGGTGGAGCGGGTCGGCGTCGACGACGACTTCTTCGCGCTGGGCGGGGACAGCCTGCGGTCGATCCAGGTGGTGGCCCGGGCGCGAGCCCGTGACCTGGTCCTCACCACGCGGGAGATCTTTGAATGCCGCTCGGCGGCCCGGCTGGCCGAGGTATCCGCCGGACGCGGTGACCGGGTGCCCACGCTCGCGGAGGACGAGAGCGGCGGCATCGGCCCGATGCCGTTGCAGCCAGTGGCACGACACGTTTTCGAGCATGGCGGTGCGACAAGCCGCTACGCCATGTCGATGGTGCTGGAGCTGCCTGCCGGCATCGACCGGAGCGGGCTGGCCGCGACGCTGGACGCGGTGCTCGACCGCCACGACCTCCTGAGGGCGCGGCTGGTTCGCGGCGACGAGACGTCCCTCGTGGTGTCCGAGCCGGGCAGCGTCCGCGCGGCGGACCTGATCCGTCGGGTCCCCAGCGACGGTCGGTGGGACGAGCCGGCCACGGTGGCCGCGGCGAAGGCCGAGCTGGACGACGCGACCGGGCGGCTCGACCCGGAAGCCGGGATCATGGCCGCCTTCGTCTGGTTCGCCACAGAGCCGGGTGCCAGCAGGCTGCTCGTGGTGCTGCACCACCTGGTGGTGGACGGCGTCTCCTGGCGCATCCTCATGTCGGATCTCGCCGAGGCATGGCAGCAGGCCCGGTCCGGCCGGACGCCAGAGCTTCCCGTGGTGGGCACCTCGGCCCGTCGATGGGCGTCCGCGCTGCAGAGCAGGGCGCTCAGCCCGGAGCTGGCAGCGGAGCTGCCGTTCTGGCGGCACATGCTGACCGCGCCGAACCCTGCGTTGGGCACGCGGGCGTTCGACCCGGCGGTAGATCTGATGTCCACCGTCGACAGCATCCGGGTGGAGCTGTCCGCCGAAGTAACCGAGGCGGTGCTGACCAGACTCCCCGCGGCCTTCAACGGCACGGGGACCGATGTGCTGCTCGCCGCCCTCGCGCTGGCGCTGGGCCGGTGGCACGGCTCGGACCGCTCGACCCTGGTCCGACTGGAGGGGCACGGACGCGAGGAGGACGTCGTCCCCGGGGCGGACCTCTCCCGGACCGTCGGGTGGTTCACCAGCATGTACCCGGCCCGGGTCGACGTGCACGGAGTGGATCTGGCCGACGCGCTGGCCGGCGGCCCCTCGGCCGGGAAGGCGATCAAGCTGGTCAAGGAGCAGCTGCGCGGGATACCGGACAAGGGTATGGGCTTCGGGCTGCTGCGGCACCTGAACCCCGACACCGCGGCCCAGCTCGCCGACTACCGGCCGCCGCAGCTCGGCTTCAACTACCTTGGCCGGATCTCGGACACCGACGTGCCGGAACATCTGCGCGCCGACGGGTGGGGACCGTCCCCATCATGGTCCGCCGAGCTGATCCCTCAACCCGACCCGGACCTGCCCGCGCTATCCGCGCTCGAGGTCAACGCTGTTGCCACGGACGGCCCCGACGGCACCCGGTTGCAGGCGGTCTTCATGTTCCCCACCGGGGTGCTGTCCCGGGAGCGGACCGCCGAACTGGCCGAGCTGTGGGTCCGAGCACTGTCCGGAATCGCGACGTACGCCGCTCGCCCGGACGTCGGCGGGCTGACTCCGTCGGACACACCGATGGTCGCGGTGCGACAAGACGAGATCGAGACCTGGGAAGCCCGCTACGGCCGGCTGGCCGAGGTGTGGCCGGTACCCCCGGCACAGGCCGGGATCCAGTTCCAGGCGGCGGTCGCCGAAGGCACCTTCGACGTCTACCACATGCAGTTCGTCATGCAGCTGTCCGGGCCCGTGGAACCGGCGCGGATGCGGATGGCCGGACAGGCACTGCTGGACCGGTACCCGAACCTGCGCTCCGCGTTCGTCACCGCGGCGAGCGGCGATCCCGTGCAGGTCGTGGCCGAACACGTCGACCTGCCGTGGCGGCACATAGACGCGACAGGCTACGGCGAGGCCGAGCGAGACGTGGCGTTGGAGCGGCTGCTTGCCGAGGACCGGGCCGACCAGTTCGACCCCACCCGGCCGCCGCTGATGCGACTCGCTCTGATCACGCACGGGCCGCAGCAGTCGGTACTCGTCGTCACGGCGCACCACACGCTGTTCGATGGTTGGTCGTCGCCGGTGGTGATCGCGGAACTGAGCCGGCTGTACGCCGGGCCCACCGGTTTGCGCCCTGTCCCCAGCTACGGGGGCTATCTGAACTGGTTGCGTGCACAGGACCGGGAGGCGACGGCCGCCCGCTGGGTGGCAGAGCTCGCCGGCTTCGACGAGCCGACCCTGGTCGCCCCGGCAACGCCGAGCGAGGGGGCGGCGGTCGGCCTCGGCCGGGTCGAGGTGCCGCTGTCGGTCGACAAGGGACGTGGCCTCGCCGGACGTGCCGCGGAATTCGGGGTCACGCTGAACACGCTGCTGCAGGGCGCGTGGGCGATCGTCCTGTCAACGCTGACCGGGCAGCAGGACGTGGTATTCGGCGCGGCCGTCAACGGTCGCCCCCCGGGCCTGCCCGGTTCGGACGAGATGATCGGCCTGTTCATCAACAGCCTGCCGATCAGGGTGTTCTGCCGGCCAGAGCAGAGCGTCGCCGATATGATCACCGAGTTGCAGGCTCGGCAGACCGCGCTGCTCGACCACCACTACTACGGGCTGGCCGACATCCAGCGCGACACCGGGATGCCCACCCTGTTCGACACGATCATCGCGTTCGAGAACTACCCGATCGACCACGCGGGCATCACGGACGCGAACTCCTCGGCGGGCTTCACGATCGACAGCATCCGGCCGTTCGCGGGCTCGCACTATCCGCTTACCCTCAACGCCGCCGACCCCTACCTGCGGCTCTCCCTCGACTACCAGAACAACCTCTACGACCGCGACGCGGCCAAGGTGATCGCCGCCCGGCTCGTCCGGGTGCTGGAGCAACTGCTCGCGGACCCGACGGTGCCGGTGGGTGCCATCGACGTGCTCAGTGAGCACGAACGGCAGTGGTTGGTGCGGGGGGTCAATGAGACGGCGAATGCGGTGGTTGCGGGGACGTTGCCGGGTGCATTCGAGGCTCGGGTGGAGTGTGATCCGGATCGCGTGGCTCTGATTGGCGAGCGGGAGACGTTGTCTTACGGGGAGTTCAATCAGCGTGCGAATCGTTTGGCGCATTGGCTGATTGAGCGGGGTGCGGGTGCCGAGCGGTTGGTGGCGGTGCGTGTCCCTCGTTCGGTGGATTTGTTGGTGGCGTTGTATGCGGTAGTGAAGGCGGGCGCGGCGTATCTGCCGTTGGATCCGGAGTTGCCCGAGGACCGGGTGCGGCAGGTGCTTGACAGCGCCAAGCCCCTGCTGGTGCTCGACGAAACGCTTCCGGACGTGTCCGGGTATCCGGAGGCCAATCCGAACCGTGTGTTGTCGCCTGACAATGCCGCGTACGTCATTTACACCTCGGGTTCGACAGGGGGCCCGAAGGGTGTGGTGGTGTCGCATCGGTCGATCACGAACCGGCTGGCATGGGGCCTGGCGCACTTCGATGTCGGGGTCACGGACCGGGTGTTGTTGAGTACGTCGGCGAGTTTCGATGTCTCGGTGCCGGAGTTGTTCGCGCCGTTGCAGGTGGGTGCGGCTGTGGTGATCGCGCGTCCGGACGGGCGCCGGGATCCGGCTTATCTGGCGGAGTTGATCCGGCGGGAGCGGGTCACTGGGGCGGACTTCGTGCCCTCCCTCTTGGAGGCGTTCGTCGCTGAGCCGTCGGCGAAGGAGTGTACGAGCCTGCGGTGGGTCGAGGTCGCGGGTGAGGCGTTTCCGGCTGCGTTGGCGAACGAGGTGGCCGGCCTGCTTCCGGAATGTGGTGTGCACAACCTCTACGGGCCCACTGAGGCGGCGGTGGAGGTGACGGCGTGGCAGCACGTGGCGGGTGCGGATCGGGTGCCGATCGGTGCGCCGATCTGGAACACCCGGGTGTATGTGCTGGATGCGGCGTTGCGGCCGGTGGCGCCTGGGGTGTCGGGTGAGTTGTATCTGGCTGGTGCCGGGCTGGCGAGGGGATACCTCGGGCAGACCGGGCTGACAGCGAACCGGTTCGTGGCCTGTCCCTACGGCGGACCGGGAACCCGGATGTACCGCACAGGAGACTTGGTCCGGTGGAATCGGAATGGCCAGATCGAGTACCTGGGTCGGAGCGACTTCCAGGTGAAGATCCGCGGTTTCCGCATCGAGCTGGGCGAGATCGAGAACGCGCTGTCCCGCTATCCGGCCGTCTCGCAGGCAGTGGTGGTCGCCCGCGAGGACGCCACCGGTGATCGGCAGCTGGTCGGCTACCTGGTGGTGGATCCCGAGGTGGCGCGCGCGATGGTGCGGTTGCGCGAGCTGACGGCTACCGGGCGGCTGGCCGGGGTGGAACTGCATGAGCTGCCGAACGGGATGACGGTGGCGGGGCGCAACAAGTCGAACATGTCGTACCTGTACGACGAGATCTTCGAGCGTGGCGAGTACGCGCGCGGTGGCGTGACCGTCGACGACGGCGCGTGCATCGTCGATGTGGGCGGGCACGTCGGGATGTTTGGGCTGTGGGCCGGGTCGGTGGCGCGCGACGTGAAGGTGTACGCATGTGAGCCGATGCCGGAGTCGGCCGACTTCTACCGCCTCAACGCCGACCTGCACGGCCTCGACGCCGTCGTGACTACCTGCGGGATCTCGGATGTCCCGGGCCGCGCCCAGTTCACATACTACCCCGAGATGTCGTTGATGTCCGGGCGCTTCGCGGACGAGGCGACGGAGCGGGAGACGCTGCGGCGGGTGATCGCCAACGACGGTGCTGCGCCGGTCGTCGAGGACGACCAGCTGGCCGACATGCTGTCTGATCGGCTGGCGAGCACGCAGGTCGATGTGGAATTGCGCACCGTATCGCAGGTGATCCGGGACAACGGGCTCACCGTTGTGGACGTGCTGAAGGTCGACGCGGAGAAGAGCGAGCTGGCCGTACTGCAAGGTATCGAGCCGGCGCATTGGCCGATCATTCGCCAGGTCGTGGTCGAGGTGCATGACATCGACGACCGGGTTGCGGTCGTCACGCAGATGCTGGAGACCAGAAGTTTCCAGGTCGTCGTGGAGACCCCGCAGGGACTCGAGGGCACCGGGATGAGCCAGGTGTACGCCACCCGTGCCGGCGACGCCGAGGCAGCTTCCGAGGCGTCGCCGGCACGGATGGGCGCCCGGTGGCACGACCCAGCCCAGCTCATCCGCGACGTGCGCACAGACCTGGAACAGCGGATGCCCGACTACATGGTCCCCAACCACTTGGTGATCCTCGATGGGCTTCCGCTGACATCGAGCGGCAAGGTCGACCGCAAGGCGCTCCCCGCGCCCGACCGCGCCGAGGCAGCGACCGGGCAGGCACCGCGCAACCGCAACGAGGAAGTTCTCTGCCGGTTGTTCGCCGAGTTGCTCGGGCTAGAGAAGATCGGTACCGACGTCGACTTCTTCGCCAGCGGCGGGCATTCGCTGCTGGCCACCCGACTGATTGGTCGCATCCGTAGCGAGTTCAACGTCGACATGAAGGTCACGACGGTGTTTCGTAGCCCGACCGTCGCCCAGTTGGCGGTCCTGATCGACGAGATGGCCACGTCGAAGCGCCCTCAGCTGCGACAGATGAACGCCTAGGAGTGTCGATGATTCCGTTGTCTTTCGCCCAGCGCCGGTTATGGTTCCTCGACCACCTGGAGGGCCCTTCCGCGACCTACAACGTCCCGTTCGTGCTGCGGTTGGAGGGAACGCTGGACACGGCGGCCCTCGACGCGGCGGTGATCGACGTCGTCACTCGGCACGAGAGTCTTCGGACCTTGATCGTGGAGGACCTGGGCGGGACGCCGGCGCAACGGGTCCTGAGCCCGCAGGAGGCAGTCGTCCCTTTCCGGGTGGTCGACACTACCGCGGCCGCGGTGGACGCCGCGATGCACGAGGTCGCGTGCGAGGGATTCGACCTCAGCACGGAGCTTCCTCTGCGGACGACCGTCTTCCGTATCACCCCGCAGGAGCACGTGCTGATGTTTGTGTTCCACCACATCGCGGCCGACGGGGCGTCGATAGCACCGTTCCTCGACAACCTGGTGTCGGCGTACTCGGCCCGCCGCGAGGGGGGTGCGCCGGAGTGGGCACCGCTTCCGGTGCAGTACAAGGACTACACGCTGTGGCAGCAGCAACTGCTCGGTAACGAGGCCGACCCGGAGAGCATCGCCGCGCCGCAGCTGGACTACTGGCGGCAGGAACTGGCCGGGGTACCGCAGCCGATGGCTCTGCCGCTGGACCGGCCCCGGCCGACGCATGCCAGCCACCGCGGCGGCCAGGTGTCCTTCGAGCTGGCACCGGAGTTCCTCGCCCAACTGGGCAAGTCGGCCGCCGACCGGGGCGCCACCGTGCCGATGCTGGCCCAGGCCGCGCTGGCGGTGTTGCTGCAGAAGCTGGGCGGCGGCGACGACGTGACGATCGGCAGCCCGATCGAGGGGCGCACCGACGACGCACTGGCCGACCTGATCGGGTTCTTCGTCAACACCTGGGTGCTGCGCGCAGACCTGTCGGGGAACCCGTCGTTCGGCAGGCTGTTGGAGCAGGTGCGCGACAAGTCCCTCGCCGCGTACGACAACCAGGACATCCCGTTCGAACGGTTGGTGGAGCTGCTCGAGGTGGAGCGCTCGACCTCTTACCCGCCGCTGTTCCAGGTGATGCTGGCGTGGCAATTCGTATGGTCGCAGTTCGAGCTGCCAGGTCTGCGGGTGACTCCCATCCCGGTGGGCACCGAGACCGCGAAGTTCGACCTGTTCTTCAACATCATCCCGGACGCGTCCGGGCGCGCGCACGGCCGGCTCGAGTACGCGACGGAACTGTTTGACCACGCCACGGCCGTCGAGATCGTCGACCGGTTCGTGCGCATCCTGGAGCGGGTCGTGCGCGATCCGGGCGGGTCCGTCGCGGACCTGGACCTCCTGGACGAGGACGAACGGCGATGGCTGCTGCACACGGTGAACGATACGGCCGAGCCGACGCTCGAACAGGGTCTGGTGGAGGTGGTGGCCCGGCAGGTAGGGGCGAGGCCGGATGCGCTCGCCGTCATCGCTGAGGAGGAGTCGCTCACCTACCAGGAGTTGGATGCGCGGTCGAACAGGCTGGCGCATTGGCTGATCGATCGCGGTGTGCGGCCGGAGTCACTGGTGGCTGTCAGCCTGCCCCGAACCGTGGATCTCGTGGTCGCGCTGCTCGCGGTACTGAAGTCGGGTGCGGCGTACGTCCCGATCGATCCCGACCACCCACGTTCCCGGATCGACCACATCCTTTCGGACGCTCGCCCGGCGCTCGTGCTGGACACCGATCTGCTGGCCGTCGCGGACGCTGCCCCGGGCGCGGAGTCGGCACCCGCCGTGCGCATCCTGCCGGACAGCATCGCATACGTGATCTACACGTCAGGGTCGACGGGAAACCCGAAGGGGGTCGCCGTCTCGCACGCCGCACTGGCGAACTTCCTGGCCGCGGCGGGTCGGCGGATCCCGCTGTCCCCAACGGACCGGTGGCTCGCGGTGACGACGGTGTCGTTCGACATCGCCGCGCTCGAGCTGTATCTGCCGTTTGTGTGTGGGGCGACCATGGTGTTGGCGAAGAGGGAGACGGTCACTGATCCGGGGGCTGTGGTGGCGTTGTTGCGTCGCCATGGGGTCACTGTGGTGCAGGCGACTCCTGCTTTTTGGCAGATGTTGTTGACGCATGAGCCGGGTGCCGCGAGGGGTCTGCGTGTGGTCGTCGGTGGTGAGGCGTTGCCGGTGCGGTTGGCTGAGGCGTTGGCGGGTCAGGCGGTGGAGGTGGGCAATTGGTATGGGCCGACGGAGACGACGGTGTGGTCGACGATGGCGCCGGTGGTGGTGGGGGGTGGTGTGGCGATTGGGTCGCCGATCGGGAATACGCAGGTTTTTGTGTTGGATGATCGGTTGTGTCCGGTTCCGCGGGGGGTGCAGGGTGAGTTGTATATCGCGGGTGCGGGGGTGGCTCGGGGGTATCAGGGTCGGCCGGGTCTGACTGCTGAGCGTTTTGTGGCGTGTCCGTTCGGTGGTGGGCGGATGTATCGGACGGGTGATGTGGTGCGGTGGGGTCGGGATGGTCGGTTGGAGTATGTGCGGCGGTCTGATTTTCAGGTGAAGGTTCGGGGTTTCCGGATCGAGCTGGGTGAGATCGAGCATGTGTTGGCGGGTCATCCTGGTGTGGCGCAGGCGGTGGTGGTCGTGCGTGAGGACCAGTCGGGGGACAAGCGCCTCGTGGGCTACGTGGTGCCCGGCTCCAGCGCCCCGGTGACCGATGCCACTGCCCAGGTGGACCATTGGCGGCAGGTCTACGACGACAGCTACACCGATTCCGCCGACGAGGCGCTTGGTGCCGACTTCCGGTTGTGGCGGTCGTCGTACGACGGTGAACCCATTCCGCGTGAACACATGGAGGAATGGCGGGACGCGGCCGTGGCGCAAGTACTGGCACATGCGCCGCGACGGGTGCTGGAGATCGGCGTCGGTGCCGGCTTGCTGCTGTCGAAGATCGTTGCTGAGGTCGAGGAGTACTGGGGGACCGACATCTCGGCCACGGTCGTGGATCGGGTCAGGGCACATGTGGAGCAGGCCGGGCACGGTGATCGGGTCCGGTTGACCGCTCAGGCGGCTGACGACGTGTCCGGGTTGCCTCGCGATCGGTTCGATACCGTCGTCCTGAACTCGGTGGTGCAGTACTTCCCAAGCGTCGACTACCTGGATCGGGTACTGCGCGCAGTCGTGGACCTGCTCGCACCGGGTGGTCGGGTGATCGTGGGTGACGTCCGTAACGCCAGCACACTGCGGATACTGCTGACCGCGGTGGCGCGTGCGCGGCATCCGTACGCGTCGCGTGAGGAACTGCGGACGTTGGTGGAGAAGGCACTGCTGGGCGAGCGGGAGTTGGTGGTCGCTCCGGACTGGTTCACCGAATGGGCGGCGCGGGAGTCCGTCGCCGTCGACATCCGCTTGAAGGCCGGTCGGGCGTACAACGAGCTGACCCGGCACCGTTACGAGGTCGTGCTGCACAAGGCGCCGGTCGACGTGCTCGACGTGGCCGGCGTGCCGTCGGTGTCGTGGGGCGGGCAGGTTGCTGATCTGGCCGACCTGGGCCGCCGCGCGGACCGAGTGGGTCGTCCGGTGCGGGTGACGGGGATACCCAACGCGCGGCTGGTGGACGAAGCCGCTGCGGCGACACCCGCCGGTGTGTCGGATGCGACTGCCGCCGGGGGCAGCCCACTCGACCCGGAGGAGCTCGCCGAATGGGCGCGGCAACGTGGGTGGGAGGCGGTCCTCACCTGGTCGGGCACGGCCGTCGACGGTTTCGACGTGGTACTGCTACCTGAGCGGCAGCCCGTCTGCGGGAGCTTTGCCCCGAGCGGTACGGGTGGGCGGATTTGGGCGAACGATCCCGGGCTCGCGACGTCGATCGGCCCTCTGCTCGCCGAACTCACCGAATACCTCGGTCGGCACGTTCCCGACTACATGGTCCCGGCGGCGCTGGTTCCACTCTCGGCGATGCCGCTGACCCCGAACAGCAAGGTTGACAGGCGGGCGCTGCCGCCTCCGGACTACGCGCGGCAGTCGACAGGGCGGGCACCGCGCAACCGGAGCGAGGAGACGTTCTGCGCGTTGTTCGCCGAAGTGCTCGGCGTGGGCCGGGTCGGCGTCGACGACGACTACTTCGCTCTCGGCGGGGACAGCATTCGTTCCGTCCAGGTTGTCGCGCGGGCCAAAACCCACGGCGTGACGATCAGCGTGCGGGAGATCTTCGAACACCGCACGGTAGCCCGGCTGGCGGAAGCGGTGGTCGACCGCGATGAGGAGAGCCCGACCCTTCCTGAATTGCCGGGCGGCGGCATCGGCTGGGCACCGCTGCCCCCGACGGCGGCGCACGTCCTCGAACTTGGTGGCGGTGCCGAGCGGGCCTGCACCTCCCGGTTGCTGACCCTGCCTGCGGACGTCGACCGCTCGGAGCTGGTCGCGGCCGTGCAGGCGGTGCTGGATCGACACGACGTACTGCGCGCCCGGTTCGATCGGGCGCGGCCGGGACTGTGGATCGAGCCGCCGGGCAGCGTGGCTGCCGACGCGCTGCTGCGGCAGGTCCGCTGTGGCGGCATCGGTGATGACCCCGTTCCCGCCGAGCTCGACGCCGCCGCGGGCCGCCTCGACCCGGACGCCGGCGTGATGGCGCAGTTCGTGTGGCTCGACTCGGAATCGGGCGGTCACCGGCTGCTGGTCGTCGTGCACCGCCTGGTCATGGACGACGCATCGTGGCGGATCCTGATCACGGACCTGATTCACGCCGGGCAGCAGGTGTGCGAGAACCGGACCCCGGAGTTGGCCTCGGTGGGAACCTCGTTCCGCCGGTGGATGCACGCGCTTGCCGACGACGCGGCCGCTCCACAGCGGCGGGCGGAGCTGCCCGTATGGCGACGGGTCTTGGGCGAGGACAGACTGGCGCTCGGCGCACGAGAGCTGGAGCACGACGCCTCCGGCCCTGCGGACACCGTGCGGGTCCAAGTGCCGGAGAAGGTCACGGAGGCTGTGCTGACGGTGCTGCCAGCGGTGTTCCGCGCCGGTGAGGGCGACGGCCTGCTCACCGGACTGGCGCTGGCACTCGCCCGCTGGCGTGGGGCAGGTGGTCTCTCGGGTCCGTCGACGCTGGTCCGGCTGACGGGGCAGACCCGGGAAGAGCACGTCGTGCCCGGTGCCGACCTGTCCCGTACGATCGGGTGGCTCACCGCGCTGTTCCCGGCCCGGTTGGACCTGACCGGGATCGACGTGGCGGAGGCGTTCGCCGGCGGCCCGGCCGCAGGCCGGGCGATCAAGGCCGTCAAGGAGCAGCTACGGGCCGTGCCGCACGCGGGCGTCGGCTATGGCCTTCTGCGCCACCTCGACCCGGACACCGCCGCCGAGTTCGTCGGCGATCGGGATCCGCGGATCGGCTTCACCTACCACGGCAGTTCCGCCGCCGACCTCCCCGGGGATGTGCGCCGCCAGGGGTGGCAGCTGGACGCGGCACACCAGGACCCGCACGCCGCGTTGGACGCGAGGCGACTGTTCCGGTCCGTGCTCGAGATCGATGCGGTGACAACCGCCACCCCGGACGGCGACGAATTGACTGCCTGCTTCGCCTTCCCGGTCGGCGCGTTCTCCCGCGCCGAGGTGAGCGAGCTGGCTGCGCTGTGGGTCGATGCCCTGACTGCGCTCGCTCTGCACGCCACGGCACCCGGCGCCGGTGGGTTGAGCCCGACTGACGCGCCGCTGGTCGACGTGCGCCAGGACGAGATCGACACCTGGGAGGGCCGCTACGGCAGGCTCACCACGGTGTGGCCGGTGACTCCCGCGCAGTCCGGGATCCTGTTCCACAAGATGCTCGGCGGGGCGTCGTTCGACCCGTACCACGTCCAGTTGGCGTTCCGGCTCTCCACCGCGGTCGACCCGGAGCGGATGCGCCGGGCCGGCCAAGCGCTGCTGGGGCGCTATCCCAGCCTGCGCGCGGCGTTCGTCGACAGGGCCGACGGCGACATCGTGCAGGTGGTGCCAGAGACGGTGACACTGCCGTTCCAGTACCTCGACCTGGCGGAGGTCGGTGCGGCGGATCGGACCGAGGCGTTCGAGCGGTTCCTCGCGCAGGACCGGGCAGCCTACTTCGACGTGGCCGCCCCACCGCTGATCAGGTTGGCCCTGGTCGTCCTCGAGCCGGAACGGCCCGAGTTCGTGCTGACCGTCCACCATTCGTTGATCGACGGCTGGTCGACGCCCCTGCTGATGCGAGACCTGTTGCTGCTCTACGCCGCCGACGGCGATCCGGCCGGTCTGCCCCGCGCTCACGACTACGGCGACTTCCTCTCCTGGCTCGTCCGGCAGGACCGGGACGAGGCGGCGCGGGCATGGGGGGCCGCGCTCGAGGGCATCGAGGGTCCGACCCTGCTCGTGTCGGACCCCAAGGGCGACGGCGGCCGCGAGATCGAGCCGGAAACCGAGCAGGGCCAGATCGACATCACGATCCCGCCCGACGAGGCGCGGGCTCTTAACCGCCGTGCCGCCCAGCTGGGCGTCACCGTCAACACCATGGTCCAGGGCGCCTGGGCGCTGCTGCTCGGTCAGCTCACCGGCCGCCAGGACGTGGTGTTCGGTGCCACTGTCTCCGGGCGCCCGCCCGCGGTCGCCGACGTCGAGTCCCTGGTCGGGATGTTCATCAACACCGTTCCGGTCCGGGTCAGCTACGCGCCCGGCGACACCCTCGCCGAGGTCCTCGTCCGGCTGCAGAGCCAGCAGGTCGACCTCATGGAGCACCAGCAATACGGTCTCACCGAGATCCAGCAGTCGATCGGCCTGCAGTCCCTGTTCGACACGTTGGTCGTCTTCGAGTCGTACCCGATCGACTGGGACGGGCTCAGCGCCGCTAGCGCGGCCGCGGACGGGATCGCCTTCAGCGACTTCCGTCCGTCCACGGGAACCCACTACCCGCTGGCCCTGATGGCAGCGGCCGACCCGCACCTGCGGTTCATGCTCCAGTACAAGCAGGGTGACTTCGACTTGGCCACGGTGCAGACTTACGCGGCCCGCCTCGTCCGCGTCCTGCGGCAGCTGGTAGCCGATCCCGAGCTGACGGTCGCGCAGATCGAGGTGCTGGAGCCGGCCGAACGCGGCAGGCTGCTCGTCGAGCTTAACGACACCGCCGTCGCGGTGCCGGAGGTCACGATCACCGAGCTCGTCGAAGCACAGGCGGCGCGGACCCCCGACGAGGTCGCCGTGGTCGACGGCGAGGTGCAGTTCACCTACCGCGAGATGAGCACCAGGGTAGATCGCTTGGCGCGCGCACTGATCGGCCGCGGCGTGGGTGCGGAGTCGGTGGTCGCGGTGTCGTTGCCGCGGTCGGCCGACCTGGTGATGGCACTGCTCGCGGTCCTGAAGGCGGGCGGTGCCTACCTGCCGGTCGACCCCAAGTACCCCAGCCGGCGTCTCAAGGTCGTTCTCGAGCAGGCTCGGCCACGCCTCGTGCTGACGGACTCAGCGACGGCCGCTGTGCTGCCGGACCACGACGCCCCGAACGTCCTGCTCGACACGCTCGACCTCGCCGGCGACCGCACCGGCCCGCAACCGCAACCGCCGCTCCCGCGGCAGCTGGCGTACGTCATGTACACCTCCGGCTCGACGGGGAAGCCCAAGGGCGTCGCCATCACCCACACCAACTTGGTCAACGGCGTGCTGCGGCTGGCCTCCCGCGTTGGCATGGGGCCGGGCAAGCGGCTGTTGGCCGGCACGTCGGTCAACTTCGACGTCTCGGCGTTCGAGATTTTCACGACGCTGGCCACCGGCGGCGTTGTCGACGTGGTCCGGGACATCCTGGTCCTTGGCGAGCACGAGGGCTGGAGCGGCAGTGTCGTCTCCACCGTTCCGTCCGCCTTCGCCGAACTGCTCGACCAGATCGCGGACCGCACCAGCGTGGAGACGGTCGTCTTCGCCGGTGAGGCACTGCCGTCGTCCCTCGTCGAGAAGACCTTGGCCGCCTTCCCAGGCGTACGGGTCATCAACGCCTACGGACAGAGCGAGTCGTTCTACGCCACCACCCACACCGTCTCCGGCGACACGCGGGACCGGGCTGGCAGTGTGCCGATCGGTACCCCGCTGGGCAACATGCGGGCCTACGTCCTTGGCCCCGGGTTGTCTGCGGTGCCGCCGGGCGTGATCGGTGAGCTGTACGTTGGTGGGAGCGTCGGCCGCGGGTACCACAGACTCGCCGATCTGACGGCCGAGCGCTTCGTCGCGGACCCGTTCGGCCCGGCCGGCTCTCGGATGTACCGCACCGGTGACCTGGCCCGCTGGAACGGCGAGAACCAGCTCGAGTACCTGGGCCGAGCGGACGAGCAGGTCAAGGTGCGCGGATTCCGTGTCGAACCGGCCGAGGTTGAGGCCGAACTCGTCGCGCACCCCGGAGTCGCGCAGGCTGTCGTCATCGCCCGTGCCGGGCGCGGCAGGGGCACAGACAGGCACCTCGTCGCGTACGTCGTGTCGGTCGCCGTCGGCGACGACCCGACGACCGACGACCGCTGGGTGCTGGAGCCCAAGGAACTGCGCGGATTCGTCTCGGCGCGGCTACCGGAGTTCATGGTGCCGTCCGCCTTCGTGGTCCTGGAGCGGCTCCCGCTCTCCCCGAACGGCAAGCTGGACCGAGCCGCGCTGCCCGTGCCGGAGTACATCGGCACCGCCTACCGCGCGCCCCGCACCGCCCGCGAGGAAGCCCTGGCCGCGCTGTTTGCCGAGGTGCTCGGCCTGGACAGGGTCGGCATCGACGACAGCTTCTTCGAGCTCGGCGGTCATTCCTTGCTCGCCACCCGGCTGATCGCCCGGGTCCGCGCCGACCTGGGAGTCGAGCTACCCATCCGCAAGATCTTCGACATGCCAACGGTGGCCGCGCTCGCACCGTGGTCGGAAGAACCAGCCGCGCCCAGTCGGCCCCGCCTGCGCAAGATGATCGTAGAGGAGTAGGGCAATGATCCCGCTGTCGTTCGCGCAACGTCGCTATTGGTTCCTGCACCAGCTGGAGGGTGGTGAGACGTGGAACATGTCGGCGTCGTTCCGGCTGGAAGGGTCGTTGGACCACGCCGCGCTCGCTGCGGCCTTGCGCGACGTGATCGAGCGGCACGAGGTACTGCGCACCACGTACGTGGCCGAAGACGGTGAGCCCCACCAGCGGATCCTGCCGGTGGAGCAGGCGGGGGCGCAGGCACAGCTGCCGGTGGTCGACGCGGCGCCGGACGACGTGCCTGGTGTGGTCAACGAGGTGGTCGCCCACGCGTTCGACTTGGCCAGCGAGATCCCCTTGCGGGCGGCCCTGATCCGCAGTTCGCCCCTGGAGCACGTCCTGGTACTGGTCATCCACCATATCGCGACGGACGGCAGTTCCGGCGCGCCGCTGGCCAAGGACCTGGCCACGGCCTACACCGCTCGGTTGGCCGGTCGGGCGCCGGAGTGGGAGCCGCTGCCAGTGCAGTACAAGGACTTCACGCTGTGGCAGCGCGAGGTGCTCGGCGATGTGACCGACCCCCACAGTCTCGCCGCCACCCAGCTTGAGTACTGGCGCGAGGAACTGGCCGGGATACCTCAGCCGCTGAACCTGCCGCTCGACCGCCCACGGTCCGCGGAAGTGCGCACGGCCGGCGACGCGGTCGGGTTCGTCGTGCGCCCGGACGTGACGGCCGGGCTGGAGAAGCTGTCCGGCGAACACGGAACGTCCATGGCGATGGTCGTGCACGCCGCGCTGGCGGTACTGCTCGGCAAGCTCGGCAGCGGGCAGGACATCCCGATCGCCATCCCGATCGCCGGGCGGACGGACGAGGCGATGGCCGACCTGATCGGGTGCTTCGTGAACAACCTCGTGCTGCGTGTGGACCTGTCCGGTGACCCGTCGTTCGCCGACGTGCTCGCGCAGGTGCGGAACAAGGCGCTGGCGGCCTACGAGCACCAGGACCTGCCGTTCGACGTGCTGGTCGAGTCGATCAACCCAGGCCGCTCCATCGCGCACCGCCCCCTTTTCCAGGTGATGTGCGGCTGGCAGAACTACGAGAAGCCGCCGCTGGATCTGCCCGGGCTCGGGGTGAAGTTCCGGCAGGCCCTCACGGCCAGGACGATGGTCGACCTGTACTTCAGCATGGCCATGGACGAGTCGGGGCGGCTGCACGGCGACATCCAGTACGGGACTGACCTGTTCGATCAGGACACGATCGAGGCCATGGCCGACCGGTTCAAGCGTGTCCTCGAGCAGCTGGTCGCCGATCCGAGCATCTGCGTCGGTGACGTCGACGTTCTGAGCGAGGGGGAGCGGGAGCAGCTGTTGGTGGAGGTGAACGATACGGCCGAGCCGACGCTCGAACAGGGTCTGGTGGAGGTGGTGGCCCGGCAGGTAGGGGCGAGGCCGGATGCGCTCGCCGTCATCGCTGAGGAGGAGTCGCTCACCTACCAGGAGTTGGATGCGCGGTCGAACAGGCTGGCGCATTGGCTGATCGATCGCGGTGTGCGGCCGGAGTCACTGGTGGCTGTCAGCCTGCCCCGAACCGTGGACCTGATGGTGGCGCTGTGGGCGGTGCTGAAGGCCGGCGGGGCCTACATCCCGATCGATCCCGATCACCCGCGTTCCCGGATCGACTACGTCCTTGAACACTCGGCCCCGGCGCTGGTGCTCGACCCCGGCGCGCTGGCCGACGCCGATCTGTCGGTGTTCCCGGACTGCGCGCCTGAGGTGAACGTCCGGCCGGAGAACACGCAGTACGTGATCTACACGTCGGGGTCAACGGGGACCCCCAAGGGGGTGTCGGTCCCCCGCGGGGCAGTGGCGAACTTCGTCGCCGCGGTGCGGCGGCGGTTCCCCCTGTCGGCCGGGGAGCGGATGCTGTTCGGCACGACGGTGTCGTTCGACATGGCCAACACTGAGCTGTATCTGCCGTTTGTGTGTGGGGCGACCATGGTGTTGGCGAAGAGGGAGACGGTCACTGATCCGGGGGCTGTGGTGGCGTTGTTGCGTCGCCATGGGGTCACTGTGGTGCAGGCGACTCCTGCTTTTTGGCAGATGTTGTTGACGCATGAGCCGGGTGCCGCGAGGGGTCTGCGTGTGGTCGTCGGTGGTGAGGCGTTGCCGGTGCGGTTGGCTGAGGCGTTGGCGGGTCAGGCGGTGGAGGTGGGCAATTGGTATGGGCCGACGGAGACGACGGTGTGGTCGACGATGGCGCCGGTGGTGGTGGGGGGTGGTGTGGCGATTGGGTCGCCGATCGGGAATACGCAGGTTTTTGTGTTGGATGATCGGTTGTGTCCGGTTCCGCGGGGGGTGCAGGGTGAGTTGTATATCGCGGGTGCGGGGGTGGCTCGGGGGTATCAGGGTCGGCCGGGTCTGACTGCTGAGCGTTTTGTGGCGTGTCCGTTCGGTGGTGGGCGGATGTATCGGACGGGTGATGTGGTGCGGTGGGGTCGGGATGGTCGGTTGGAGTATGTGCGGCGGTCTGATTTTCAGGTGAAGGTTCGGGGTTTCCGGATCGAGCTGGGTGAGATCGAGCATGTGTTGGCGGGTCATCCTGGTGTGGCGCAGGCGGTGGTGGTCGTGCGTGAGGACCAGTCGGGGGACAAGCGCCTCGTGGGCTACGTGGTGCCGAAGGAGATCGACGAGGACGCGACCGGCCCGCTCATAGCCGAACTACCCGAGTACCTGCGTCGGCGGCTCCCGGACTACATGAAGCTCGCCGCGGTGATCCCGCTCCGGGCGATCCCGCTTACGGCGAACGGGAAGTGCGATTGGCGAGCACTGCCGGCGGAGCGCCAGGACGCCGTGGTGGGTCAGGGGCCACGCAACGCCCACGAGGAGAAGTTGTGCGTCTTGTTCGGTGAGTTGCTCGGCCGGGAACAGATCGGCATCCACGACGACTTCTTCGCGCTCGGCGGCCACTCGCTCATGGCCACCAGGCTCAGTTCCCGCATCCACAAGCAATTCGGTGTCCTCATGCCCATGAGCACGATCATCAAGTACCCCACGGTGGCCGAGTTGGCCTCGCTGGTGCTCATCGGCGGCATTCCCACCGACGACGCCGACCCGTTCGCGGTGGTGTTGCCGTTGAACAGCGACCCCGGCACGGGGAAGCGGCCGATGTGGTTCTTCCACCCAGCGGGCGGTCTGGGTTGGACGTACTTCAGCTTCGTGCCGTACGTGCGGGACCGGCCGGCCTACGCCCTGCAGTCCCGCGGCTCCAACGGCGTGGACTCGCTGGTGGGGTCGGTGGAGGGGATGGTCGACGACTTCGTCACCGAGATGCTGAAGATCCAGCCGGAGGGACCGTTCTACCTTCTCGGCTGGTCCTACGGGGGCACGGTCGTGCAGGCCGTCGCGGAGGCGCTCCACCAGCATGGGCACGAGATCGCACTCACCGTGATCCTGGACGCCCAGCCGGGTGGACAAGGGTGGACGGAGATCCACGCCAACAAGACGGTTGCCGACTACCGGGCGGAGCTTGAGGACTTCTTCGGCCAGTACATCGGCACGGACAACCAGCAGAGCGTCCTGGACAGGATGTCGAAAGTGCTGGCCAACAACACGAACCGCATGATGGCGTTCGAATCCCCGGTCTACCGGGGTGATGTGCTGTTCTTCAACGCGACGCGCAAGGACGAACGGTACGCGCACCTGTGGCGGCCGTATGTCACTGGTTCCATCGAGGAATACGACGTGGATGCTACGCATGACGAGATGGTCATGCCGGCAGCCGTGGCCGAGTTCTTCGACGTGATCAATCGGAAACTGTCGGAGTAACCGAAGAGGAGGCGTGAGAATGACTACTAGTGGGGCGTCGGTCTACGACGTGGTCGGTATCGGTTTTGGGCCGTCGAACCTGTCGCTCGCTGTCGCGCTGGACGATTTCGATGGCGCCGGTTCCCGCCCGTTGAAGGCTACATTCTTCGAGAGCCAGCCGTCGTTCGGCTGGCACCGGAACATGCTGCTGCCGTCGTCGAAGATGCAGGTCTCCTTTTTGAAGGACCTGGCGACGTTCCGCAATCCCGCGTCGCGGTTCGGCTTCGTGTCGTACTTGCATGCGAAAGGACGCCTGGCGCAGTTCGTCAACAACTGCGACTTCTTCCCGACGCGTGCGGAGTTCCACGGCTACCTGGAGTGGGTGGCGGCGAACTTCGCCGACAGCGTGAAGTACGGCGCGAAGATCACCTCGGTCACGCCGGTGCGGGAATCGGGACCGGACGATCCGATCGACCGGTTCCGGATCCACGTGTCCTCGGGCTCCGCGCCGACGTTCGTGGAGTCGCGCAACGTTGTCATGGCGACCGGGCTGGTGCCGAAGATGCCGGATGGGTTCGTCCGGGACGAGCACGTGTGGCACAGCTCGGAGTTCCTCGGGGAGTTCCGGCGGTCCGCGGCGGCGGAGTTGAAGCACGTGGTCGTGGTCGGAGCCGGGCAAAGCGCCGCGGAGATCGTCCGGTTCTGCTATGACGCCGCGCCGAACGCGGTGGTCACCGCGGTCGTTCCGTCGTACGGCTACAGCATCGCCGACAACACACCGTTCGCGAACCAGGTCTTCGACCCGGACGCAGTGGACGACTACTACTTCAGCGAGCAGTACGCGAAGGACAAGCTCTGGCACTACCACCGGAACACCAATTACTCCGTGGTCGACGGCGACGTGATCCGGAGTCTCTACCAGCGCAAGTACGACGACGACGTCCGAGGTGTCGAGCGGCTGCGGTTCATGGAGCTGTCGAGGGTCACCGCGGTGAAGCGCAGCCGCGGCGACACCCGGATAACCGTGCAGTCGTTGGCGAACGGTCGCTCCGAGGACCTCGACGTCGATGTCGTCGTGTGCGCCACCGGGTACGAGCCGATGGCTGTCGACGGGTTACTCGGCGATGTCGACCGGTACTGCGTCCGTGACAGCCAGGGCCGCCACCTCGTCGAGCGCGACTACCGACTGGCCACGACGGAAGACCTGCGGTGCGGAATTTACCTCCAGGGAGGCACCGAACACACGCACGGGTTGTCGTCATCTCTACTGTCGAACCTGGCGGTGCGCAGTGGGGAAATCGTCGAATCGATCTTCCGGAACCGGCTCGACGAGCCGTCGGATCAGTGATTGGAGTTGATCGGAGTGAACGAAACCGTCATGTCCGCTGAGCACCGAGACCTGCCCATGCTCCTGTGCGTGCCGTTCGCGGGAGCGGGCGCTTCGTTCTTCCACCCGTGGCGGGCGTTGTCCGCTGACCGGTGGCGGCTGGTCCCGGTCGAACTGCCCGGCAGGGAGCGGCGGATCATGGAGGATCCGTTCTCGACCGTCGTCGAGACGGCCGAGGACCTGATCGACGATGTCGCCGCGGCCGCCGGTGAGACGAACGGTACCGTGCTGTTCGGACACAGCTTGGGCGCTGTGCTCGCGTACGAGCTGTTGCACCTGCTCACCGCTCGCGGCGTGCGCGTCGAGCGGCTGGTCGTCAGCGGTTCGTCGGGGCCGTGGACCCAGCGGGAGCTGCGGGCGACGGGGCTCCCGGACGAGGAGTTCCTGGCTCGTATCGAGGAGTTCTCAGGTTTCAAGCACGAGGCTCTCGAGCACCCGGAGATGCGCGAACTGATCCTGCCCGTGCTTCGGGCCGACTGCGAGATGCACGAGGACTACATCCCGAGCACCGACGAACCGGTGTCGGTACCGATCAGCTCGATCCGGGGCAGCTCCGACTGCCTGGTCACCGCCGACCAGGCGAAACAATGGCGGCGGGCCACCACGGGCGAGTTCACTTACACGGAGCTGCCGGGCGATCACATGTACCTGGTCGATCGCGCCCAGGAGTTGCTGGACATGATCGAGGCGGAGACCACAGGTGATCGCATGGCACACCGCCGCGTCGCGTCAGAGCCGTGACAGCCGGGTGTCAGAGCTGGGGGCGCATGGTGGTGACATGAGAAGTTCTGAGAAAGACGGCAGCACGGGGAACCCCGTCGAGATCGTCGATCTGCACAAGTCCTTCGGCTCGTTCTCAGCGCTGTCCGGGCTGAACCTGACCGTTCGCCCGGGTGATGTCGCCGGCTTCCTCGGACCCAACGGCGCCGGCAAGTCGACCACCATCCGCGTGTTGCTCGGGCTCCAACGCTTCGACTCCGGCACCGCCCGGGTTTTCGGTGGCGACGTGTGGCGTGACGCGGTGGCGCTGCACCGCAGGCTCGCTTACGTGCCAGGGGAGGTGAGCCTATGGCGCAACCTCACCGGGGGTGAGGCGATCGACTACCTCACCCGGCTGCACAGCCCATCGTCGCGCGGGGCGGCCTGGCAGGCCCGCAAGACTGAACTGCTCGAGCACTTCGACCTCGACCCCACGAAGAAGACACGAACGTACTCGAAGGGCAACCGGCAGAAGGTCGCGCTGGTCGCCGCGTTCCTGACCGATCCCGAGCTCTACATCTTCGACGAGCCGACCTCGGGTCTCGACCCGCTGATGGAGGCGGTCTTCACCGAGCACGTCGCCGAGGCCAAGGCCGCCGGCAAGTCGGTCCTGTTGTCGTCGCACATCCTTAGCGAGGTAGAGAAGGTGTGCGACACCGTCACCATCATCAGGAGCGGCCGCACGGTGGAGTCCGGCACGATCGGCCAACTGCGCCACCTGACCCGTACCACCGTGAGCGCGGTCGTCACGCACGCTCCTGTTGAGATGCCCACGTTCGCCGGCGTCCACGACTTCACCACCTCCGCCGGCCGCGCAGGCATCCACGTGGGTTTTTCGGTCGACAACGCCGAGATCGGTCCCGTCCTGGCGGCACTGAACAAGTTCGATGTGCGCAGCCTCACCGCCGCGCCGCCGTCGCTCGAGGATCTGTTCATGCGTCATTACGGCGGCGTGTCCGACGACTCCGACCCCGACCAGACTGCCGCGGCGGTGACCCGGTGACCGCACAGGTCGTACGAGCCGGCGCTCCGGGGGTCTCGTCGTCCTCGTCAGTGTTGGCGGGGACAGGCTTCCTGCTGCGCTTCATGCTGCGCCGCGACATGGTCCGGCTGATGGTGCCGACCGCGTCCCTGCTCGTGTTCTGCGTCTACTACGTGACGGCGACCGCGTCGCTCTACCCGACCGCCGCGGACCGGCTGAACCGGGCCGCGTCGATCTCGAACGCGGGCGGTGTGTTGCTGAGCGGCCCCGGCTACGGGCTCGGCAACTACACGCCCGGCGCCATGTTCGCCAACGAGTTGGCGTTGTGGATCATGGTGTTCCTGGCGATGACGAACATCTTCCAGATCACGCGCAACACCAGGGCGGAGGAGGAGACCGGTCGCGCGGAACTCGTCCGTTCCCTGCCCGTGGGACGGCACGCTGCGACCGTGGCGGCGTTGCTCGTCGTGGTGATCGTCGATCTCGTGTTCGGTGTGCTCGGCGGTGCCCTGATCAGCACGGTCGGCGGCTTGGCCGTCGGCGACACGTTCGCGCTGATGGTCGGCATGGTGTTGACCGGGCTGGTCTTCGCCGCCGTCGCGACCGTGACATGCCAGCTGACCGTGCACGGCCGCGGTGCCTCGGGCATGGCGTTCGCCCTGGTCGGCGCCGCGGCGCTGATCCGCGGCCTCGGCGACATCCAGCACCCCCACGGCAGCTGGCTGTCGTGGCTGTCGCCGATCGCGTGGACCCAGCAGATGAGGCCCTATGTCGACCTTCGGCTCTGGCCCCTCGGGCTGAGCGTGATCGCGATCGTCGTCGCGCTGGCCGTCGCAGCCCTGCTGGCCGGCCGACGGGACCTCGGCGAGGGCATGGTGCGCGAGCGGGGCGGCCGCGCCGATGCTGCGCCGACGCTGGCCAACCCGTTCCGGTTTGCCTTCCGACAGCTGCGGACCGCGCTGCTGTGCTGGATGGCGGGGTGTGTGGTGATGTTCGGCCTGTGCGGAGCGTTCCTCGGGAAAAACGTCGGCAAGATCGCCACTTCGCTGGCCTCGCAGAACTCGCTCACAGCCCGGATCTTCGCCGGTGACGCGCTCGGTGCGTTCCTGCGGATCTTCATCCTGCACTGTGCACTGGCGGTGGCGGGGTTCTCGGTCGCGGCGGTTCTGCGGGTGAAGGGCGAGGAGGAGGAGGGGAGGCTGGGACTCGAACTCTCCCGCCCGGCGTCGAGGACGAACCTGTTGATCTCCCGCGTGGCGGTGGTCATGCTCGGGATGCTCGTGCTGCTGGTGGTCGGTGGCGGAGTGGCGCTGTGGACCGGCTCGCTGCTGTCGCACGGGCAGATCGGTCTCGGCGAGCTCGCGGGGTGTGCCGCCACCTTCGCGCCCGGCATCGCCGTGCTGATCGCCTTCGCCGCGGCGTGTTACGCGTGGCTCCCCAAGGCGACCGTACTGGCATGGGTCCTGTTCGCGATCGTCATCGTGGAGAGCTTCTTCGGCCAGCTGCTGAACCTCCCTGACGTGGTCAGAGCGCTGTCGCCGTTCTGGTGGGTCGGCAACTACCCGGTCACTCCCGTCGAGCCGTCCCACATGACCGGACTCTGTGTAGCGGCGGCGGCCCTCATGGCGTTGGCGGTGGCAGGATTCCGCCGCAGGGACCTTGCCGCGGGCTGATCACGCGTACCACATCATGACGCGAGCGTGGCGGCCGCCAGGTTCGACCAGTTCGTCTGCACGCCCTCCCGAGTCGCCTCGGCGAACTGTGCTTCGCCGAGGCGACTGCGTGCGATCTGCTCGATCCGGACCGCGTCGGGATGCGCGCGGTCCGGCAACCCCCGGACGACGGCGCTCGCCGCGAGCAACCGCGCGGCCTGCTCGTACTGGCCGCCGCGCAGCGCCAGGTCCGCGACTCCGACGAGTACCTTGGCGATCGTTGACGGGTGCCCTGCTTCGATCGCCGCTTGGTAGGCCGCGGCGCGGTGTGTCCGCGCCTCGTCGAGCTCGTCGGCGAGGTAGCCGAGCAGGTCGTGGGTCACGGCGCGGATGCTCGCCAGGTCGGCGTCGTCGCCCAGCGTGGCCGTCGCGGCGCGGAGGTGATGGCGTGCCGCAGCGGGGTCGTCGCTCCACCACGCGAGCTCCGCCTTCGCCAGACAAAGCAAGGCCAGTGCGTCCGGCCAGGTGACCCGTTCCGCGCACCGCTGCGCCTCGGCCATGGCCGCCGCGCTGGCGTCCTGGTCGCCGATCAGCCAGTACAGCTGAGCCTGTCGCGACCGCATGCGGATGGCGTCCTCGAGCGAACCGAGTTCGGTGACGACCGCGACGGCTTGCTCGTAGTACCCACAAGCCCGGGCGAGTTCGCCTCGGGTGGCGATCCGGTCCGCGAGTTCGATCAGGGCGAACGAGATCCCGAACCGTTCACCGAGCGCCCGGAACTCGGCGAGGGCCATCTCCAGGGAAGCGTCCGCGTCCCGCCCACCCTGGCCGAGCACGATCCGCATCTTGCCCAGGTGCAGTCGCGCCAACGCGCGTACCCACGGATCCTCGTTGCCGAGCAGCGGTTCGAACGCCGGCAGGAACGCGTCCGGCGCGTGCAGCATCTGCTCCATCGGGACGACCAGACCCAGCAGCGGGTTGAGGGACCGGCTGCGCTCGCGGAACTGGTACGCCTTGTGGATCCACTCCGCCGCCTGGTGCTCGTCGCCGAGCCCGGAGCTTGCGAACAGCACGACCAGCGCGTACACGATGGCGCGGATCTCGTCGGTCACCTCGCCGGGCGTGTCGGTGGCCGCGGTGATCAGCTCGATGCCTTCGGCCTTGTGCCCGCTGAGCCACCAATACCAGCCGGTGGCGGCCGCGAGCCGCATGGCCGCTTGCGCCTCACCCGCGGCGAGCGCGCCGCGCATCGCCGAACCGATGTTGTCGTGCTCGACCCCCAGCCTGGCGAGCCATTCCAACTGCTCGGCCCGGCGAAGGTACGGATCCGCGGTCTCGGCGAACTCGGTGAAGTAGGCGAGATGCGCGTGGCGCGCCAGATCCGCTTCCCCCGCATCCGCGAGCCGGTGTCCGGCGTACTCCTCGATCGTGCCGAGCATCCGATAGCGCAGTGAACTGTCGCCTTCGGTGCGCAGCAGTGACTTCTCGACCAGCGCGGTGAGCAGATCGAGCACCTGCTCCGGCTTGACCGCGTCGTCGGCACAGACCCGCTCGGCCGCTTCGAGGCTCGCCCCGCCGGCGAACACCGAGAGCCTGCGCAGGACCATCCGTTCGGCGCCGGTGAGCAGCTCCCAGCTCCAGTCGACCATCGCGCGCAGCGTCTTGTGGTGCGGCAACGCGGTACGGCTACCCGCGGTCAGCAGCCGGAACCGGTCGTCAAGCCGGTGGGCGAGCTGATCGATGGGCATGGTGCGCAACCGGGCCGCGGCCAGTTCGATCGCCAGCGGTATCCCGTCCAGCGCCCGGCAGATCCGCGCCATCGTCGTCAATGTGTGGGCATCGATGGCGACGTTGCGCGCCGCGTCCGCCCTGTCGCGCAGCAACCGGACAGCCGCTGAGGCCTCGATCTCGGCGGGGTCGTTGTCCCGCTCCGGCACAGTCAGTGGCTCGACGAGCCACAGCGCCTCTCCGGTGATGCCGAGCGGTTCCCTGCTCGTGGCCAGAATCCGCAGCCGCGGACACTCCCCGAGCACGCGGTGGGCGAATGTCGCCGCCGACTCGATCACGTGCTCGCAGTTGTCCAGGATCAGCATCGCCTCCCGCTCGCGGAGCGCGGCGATGAACCTGTCCGTCGGCTCCGCGCTCGATGTCCCGCCGAGCAGCGCGTCACGCAGATCGACCCCGGCGAGCGCCGCCTGCGCCACGTCACCGTCGGCGCCGACGGCGGCTAGCTCCACCAGCCAGGCTCCGTCCGGCAGTTCGCCGAGCAGTGTGCGCGTGGTCTCCGTGGCCAGCCTGGTCTTCCCGGCACCGCCCGGCCCGATGAGGGTGGTCAGCCGATGCTTCGCGATGAGCTTGCGGACCGTGGCGACGTCGGCCTCCTTGCCGACGAAGCTGGTGAGCTCGGCCCGCAGGTTGGTCATGCGGTCCTCCCTGCGCTGGGCGAACTCGCCTCGCAGCAGGGCGACGTGCAGTGCGGACAGCTCCGGTGAGGGGTCGACGCCCAGCGCCTCGGCGAGGACCTCCCTGGTGCGCTGGTACAGCATCAGTGCCTCGGCGTCGCGACCGCTCGCGGCCAGGGCACGCATCAACGTGGCGACCAGTCGCTCCCGCAGCGGGTGCGCAGCCACCAGGTCGGTCAGCTCCGTGACCAGTTCGGCGCCGCGCCCGAGGCTGACCTCGGCGTCGAACCGCTCCTCCATGGCGGTCAGGCGCAGCCCTTCGAGCCGGGCGCCCGCGGCGTCGAACGCCGGGCTGTTCTGCATGCCGACGTCCTGCATGGCCGCGCCCCGCCACAGATCGAGGGCCTCACGCAGCAACTGCACCCGCCGGGAACCGTCCTCGGTGCAGGCCTGGCCCGCGACGACCAGGCGTTCGAACCGGTAGCCGTCGACGGCGTGCGGTTCGACTACCAGACGGTAGCCGTCGACTTGCCCCTCGATCACCCCGGGCGGCAGCACCTTGCGCAGCCGGGAGACCAGGCGGTGCAAGGAGTTCGTCGCGTCGACCGGCGGGTTCTCCCCCCAGATCCAGTCGACGAGCGACGCCTTCGAGGCTGAGCGACCTGCGGTGAGCGCGAGGGCGACGAGCAGCCCGCGCAGCCGCGCACCCGGTACTTCGAGCATGCTGCCATCGTCCGTGTGAACCTCGAACGGTCCCAGGATCCCGATGCGCACCGGCTGATTCTCCCACTCCGCTGGCGCCTGCCGCGGCGCAGCGTGTTATCGCTGGACACTGGTGGAGATTCCGCCGATCCGGCCGCCGTATTGCGTCACTCGATCGCCCGGCGGCGGGCATCGATCCCGGGATGCCCGGGTGATCTCAACACGATGGCGAACACAATCCCCCCTTTCATCGGAAAGTAGCGAGTAGATGACGCTATGTCAAGTTGATGGCGCCACGGTGCCATCGACCTGACCCGGTCGGGATCGCGGTATGCCGCCGGTACGGGCCGCACGAAGGTGAACCGCCGGGCGCTCGTCCGGCCCCGCCGGCCACAGACTTGTCTCGCCGGCGGGACAGGGCGCGGACCTGGGTCGTCGTGCCGGCGACATCCATCAACGGCGTGGGCGGCCGTCGTGCGGTGGTGGCGAAAGCCTTCCACACGCGGCCCAGACGTGATGTGGTCGAAGGCGCCTCGGTCACGTCCGGTGACACGAAAGTCCTGGGATTGATTCTTGAATCGGAAATGATCGGCGTGGGCCCGGCCGGAAGGATCTGCATGAGTAGCGAATTCGCCGGTGTCGCTGTCATCGGAATGTCGTGCCGTTTTCCCGGGGTGGCCGACCTGCGCGAGTTCTGGCGCCTACTGCTCGCCGGGAACTCGACGGTCGGACGGTTTCCCGAGCAGCGTGCGGTCATCTCGAACGACGCCTTGCACCCGGACGCCGCGACCGTGACGTCGGGCTCGTTCTTCGACGCCGTCGACGAGTTCGACGCGGAGTTCTTCGGCATGGGCCCGGCAGAGGCGGCCGCCGCGGACCCCGTGCAGCGGCTGGGGTTGGAGCTCGCCTGGGAAGCCGTCGAGGACGCCCGGATACCGGCGACCGCGCTCGCCGGCCGCGAGATCGACGTACTGGTCGGCGCCGCGCCCTCCGGGTACGACCTGCTGCGCAGGCTCTCCGGCAGCGATCGGGACGACCACTACGCCGCACTCGGTTCGAGTGGTGCGTTGATCGCGAACCGCATCTCCGGTCTGTTCGACGTTCGCGGCATGAGCCTGTGCACGGACTCGGGCCAGTCGTCCTCACTCGTGTCGTTGGCGTTGGCCTGCGACCGGATCCGCAGCGGCGCGGTCGACATGGCGATCGTGGGCGGCGTGAACCTGATCGTCGACCCGGAAGCGGGACTCGGACTGGCGAACCTGGGCGCACTGTCCCCCGACGGCCGCTGCTTCACCTTCGACGAACGAGCCAGCGGTTTCGTCCGGGGGGAGGGCGGGGCGTTCGTCCTGCTGAAGCGGTACGACCTGGCCGTCGCCGACGGGGATCGTAGCTATGCGGTGGTCCGTGGCTGGGGTGTCGGCAGCGGCGGCGCGTCCTCCCGGATGCCCGACCCCAGTCCTGATGCGCAAGCGGCGACCGTGCTGGCCGCGCTGGCGCGCGCGGACGTCCCGTTCGACGACGTCGACTATGTCGAGGCCCACGGCACCGGCACCCGGGTCGGTGATCCGGCCGAGATAGCAGGCCTGCGTGAGGTGCTCCGGGAGACCGGCCGGAACCGGCCGCTGCTGGTCGGTTCGGTGAAAACCAACGTCGGGCACCTAGAGTCGGCCGCCGGGGTCGTCGGCTTAGTGAAGGCCGCGCTCTGTGTGGACCGCGCCCACCTGGTGCCGAGTCTGAACTACCGGTCGCCGAATCCCGCGATCCCCGACTTCGAGGATGACTTCGAGGTCCTCACCGCCGCACGGCCATGGCCGAGTGCGTCCGGCCGCCCGCGCCGGGCAGGTGTCTCGGCGTTCGGCCTCGGTGGCACGAACGCGCACGTGCTCCTCGAACAGGCCCCCGACGATCAGGCGCGACCGCGTGCGGCGGATGCGGACCGGGTCTCCGCAGGCGTCCGAGGGGTTGTGCCGTGGGTACTGTCGGCGCGGACGGAGTCGGCGCTACGGGACCAGGCGGCGCGCTTACGGGATCTCGTGGCCGCGGACATGTCGCTCCCGATGGCCGATGTGGGGCACTCGCTGGTGGCGACACGAGCGTTGTTTGAGTACCGCGCGGTGGTACTGGGCGGCGATCGTGCCCAGGCGCTGGCTGGTCTGGACCTGGTGGCGGCGGGCGGCGACTCGCCGCACGTGGTCCGCGGGGTGGCCGACCGGCAGGCGGGCCCCGTCGTCTTTGTGTTCCCGGGGCACGGGTCCCAGTGGGCCGGCATGGGGCGGCAGTTGTACGCGGAGTCCGAGGTCTTCGCGCGCGGGATCGACGAGTGCGCGCGGGCGCTGGCGCCGTGGATCGACTGGTCGCTGACTGACGTGGTGACCGATGCGGAGTCCGCCGTGCCGTTGGATCGGATTGATGTGGTTCAGCCGGTGATGTTCGCCGTGATGGTGTCGTTGGCGTCGGTCTGGCGTTCGCTGGGCGTCATCCCCGATGCGGTGGTGGGGCACTCGATGGGCGAGATCGCCGCGGCCTGCGTGGCGGGTGCGCTCTCGGTCGAGGACGCGGCACGGATCGTCGCCCTGCGGGGCCGGGCACTGACGGAGTTGGCCGGCCTGGGCGGGATGAGTGCGGTGTCCGCGCCGCTCGGATGGGTTCAGGATGCGGTGGAGCGGTGGCCCGGGCGGCTCTGCGTGGGAGCGGTCAACGGGCCGACCTCCGTGGTGGTCTCCGGAGATCTTGAGGCCTTGGACGAGTTCGCCGCGCTGGGGGGAAGTGACGGTGTCCAGGTCCGGCGTGTCAAGATCGACTACGCCTCGCACTCCCATCAGATCGACCGCGTCCGTGGCCGCTTACTCGAGGCGTCCGCCGGGGTCTCGCCGAGGGGATCGGCGGTGGCGTTCTACTCCACGGTCACCGGAGGCCGGCTCGACACGCGCCTTCTCGACGGTTCGTACTGGTACGACAATCTGCGCTCCACGGTGCGCTTCGGCGAGGTCGTCGAACAGTTGATGCGCGACCGCGGGGGCGTATTCGTGGAAGTCAGCGCGCACCCTGTGCTCGCTGTGGCGATGGCGGAGACCGCCGACGCGCTTGCGGCCTCGCCCGTCATCGCCGGCACCCTGCACAAGGACGACGGGAGCGCGCGGAAGGCCCTGTCCTCGCTGGCCGATCTGCACGTGCGGGGCGTCGAGGTGGACTGGTCAAGCGTGTTCGCCGCGCGACCGCGCCGGATCGACCTGCCGACCTACGCGTTCCAACGGCAACCGCACTGGCTGGCAGTTCCCGACGGCACCGACGTCACGATCTCGAACACCGTGCCCGCGTCGATCGCAGCCGGTCGCCACCGGCCTCTTCCCGCCGGCGCCGGGGTGCCGGAACTGGGTTCGGAGTCGGCGGTCCGCTCGCTCGTGTGTGCCGAGACGGCAGCGCTGCTGGGCACGGGAGACGCGGATGCCACGAGCGCCGACCTCGCCGCGCGTCCGAAGGTGACATTCAAGGATCTCGGGCTCGACTCCTCGATGGCCGTGCTGCTGCGCAACCGGCTCGCCGCGGCGACCGGTGTCCGGCTCCCGGCCACCGTCGCGTTCTCCCACCCCACCCCCGAAGCGCTCGGCCATCACATCTTCTCGCTCCTCGCGCCACCGGCGTCCGATGCGCCGGAAACGGCCGTAGGAACCGATCCGGACAACCGCGGCGACGACGAACTGTACGCATTGATCGACTCTGGCTACCTGTAGTGCACCTGCTCGTCTGACAAGTGGGGAGGCCATCGTGTCTGATCAACTGGGAGATGCCATCGTGAAGGACGTCGACAAGCTCAGGTCCTACTTGCGGCGCGCCGTCGGCGACGCACAGGCTCTGCGCGAACGGGTCCGGGTGCTGGAGGAGTCCGAGCGCGATCCCATCGCCGTCGTGGGTATGGGGTGTCGCTTTCCGGGCGGGGTGACTTCGCCCGAACAGCTATGGGGTGTGGTGTCCGGTGGTGTGGACGCGATGGGCGACTTCCCGCCGGATCGCGGGTGGGACGTCGAGGGGCTCTACGATCCGGACTCCGAGGCGCTGGGGAAGACGTACACGCGCTCCGGCGGGTTCCTTTACGACGCGGGGGATTTCGACGCCGAGTTCTTCGGGATCAGCCCACGTGAGGCACTGGCGATGGACCCGCAGCAGCGGCTAATGCTGGAGACCTCGTGGGAGGCGCTGGAACGGGCCGGGATCGATCCGGCCGGGCTGCGGGGGTCGGCGACCGGGGTGTTCACCGGGATCTACGGGGTCGACTACGGCCCGCGGCTGGGCGGCGGGGCAGCCGCTGGGGTCGAGGGGTTTGGGATCACGGGGACCTACACCAGCGTCGCGTCGGGGCGCGTGGCCTACCTGCTGGGGCTGGAGGGTCCGGCGGTGTCGGTCGACACGGCGTGTTCGTCGTCGCTGGTGGCTGTGCACCAGGCCGTGCGGTCGCTGAGGTCCGCCGAGTGTGCGTTGGCACTGGCCGGTGGGGTGTCGGTGATGCCGACCCCGGGGATGTTCGTGGAGGTCGCCCGGCAGCGAGGTCTCTCGATCGACGGGCGGTGCAAGTCGTTCGCGGAGTCGGCCGACGGAACCGGTTGGGGCGAGGGTGCGGGTGTCCTGGTGTTGGAGCGGTTGTCGGATGCGTTGCGCAGTGGGCACCCGGTGCTGGCCGTCGTCCGGGGTTCGGCGATCAACCAGGACGGGGCGTCCAATGGGTTGACCGCGCCGAACGGTCGGGCTCAGGAGAAGGTGATTCGGGCGGCGTTGGCCAATGCTGGGTTGCGTCCGTCCGATGTGGATGCTGTGGAGGCGCATGGGACGGGTACGAGGCTGGGTGATCCCATTGAGGCGCAGGCGTTGTTGGCGACTTATGGGCAGGAGCGGGTTGGGGGTAGGCCGTTGTGGTTGGGGTCGTTGAAGTCGAATATCGGTCATGCGCAGGCGGCTGCGGGTGTGGGTGGTGTGATCAAGATGGTCATGGCGATGCGTCATGGGTATCTGCCGAGGACGTTGCATGTGGATCGTCCGACGAGTCATGTGGACTGGTCGTCGGGTGCGGTGGAGTTGTTGACGGAAGGGCGGGAGTGGGTTCGGTCGGATGGTCCTCGGCGGGCGGGTGTGTCGTCGTTCGGGGTCAGTGGCACGAATGCGCACGTGATTCTTGAGGAGGCGCCTGCGGAGGTGTCTGCCGAGGCGATCGCCGATGTCACCGATGAGATGTCAGTGGTGCCGTGGGTGGTGTCGGCGCGGTCCGAGGAGGCGTTGCGGGAACAGGCACTGCGCCTGCGGGACGGCGCAGCCGCGAACGCGGAACTCTGTGCCGCGGCCGTCGGAAGCTCGCTGGTGACAACGCGATCGCTGTTCGAGCACCGTTCGGTGGTGATCGGCACGGACCGGGAGGAGTTGCTCGCCGGCCTGACCGCCGTCGCCGAAGGGGCCGATGACGGTCCTGCCGCTGTCGTCCGTGGAGTCGCGACATCTTTGGGCGGGACGGTGTTCGTGTTCCCGGGCCACGGGTCGCAGTGGGTGGGGATGGGGCGGGAGCTGTATGAGACCTGCCCGGTGTTCGCCGACCGGATGCGCGCGTGCGCGGACGCGCTCGCGCCCTGGGTGACCTGGTCGCTGATCGACACGATCTGCGGCGGGCAGTCGGCGGCGGACCTGGATCGGGCCGACGTCACCCCGCCCGTGCTGTTCGCGGTGATGGTGTCGCTGGCGGAGGTCTGGCGTTCATTCGGGGTGACGCCCGACGCGGTGATCGGTCATTCCCAGGGCGAGATCGCGGCGGCCTGCGTCGCGGGCGCTCTGACATTGGAGGACGCGGCCAAGATCGTGTCTCTGCGGTACCGGATGCTGGCCGCGGCCGGCGATGCGGACGGCGGCATGGCCGGAATCGTGGCGCCGGAGGATCGGGTACGGGAACTGCTGGCACCGATGGGGCCCCGCATCGCGGTCGCCGCGATCAACGGGCCGTACTCGACGACGGTCTCCGGTGAAGCTTCGGCGGTCAGAGAACTGCTCGCGACCTGCGAGTCCGAGGGCGTTCGCGCCAGGTGGATCCCGTCGGAGGGCATCGCCGGACACTCGTCGATGATGGACCGGTTCGAGGACCGGGTCCGCGACGAGCTCGGCGGGATCACCCCGCTGCCCAGCCCGGTGGCGTTCTCCTCGACGGTGACCGGAGGACTGATCGACACCGAGCGGCTCGACGCGGACTACTGGTTCCGCAACATGCGGGACACTGTCCGGTTCGACGCCGGTATGCGGCGCCTGCTCGACGCGGGGCACGGCGCGTTCATCGAGGTTAGCCCCCGTCCGCTACTCACGATGAACGTCCAGCAGATGATCGACACCACCCCTGGTCCGAGCCGGGTGGTGGTATCCACGCTGCGCCGCGACGACGGCGGGCAGGCACGGTTCCTGCGCTCGGCGGCCGAGGCATTCGTCGCGGGTGTTGCGGTGTCGTGGGAGTCGGCGCTGCCTGGACGGGACGGTCGATGGGTCGACCTGCCCACGTATGCCTTCCAGCGGCGGCGCTACTGGCTCGACACGCCGAAGGAGACCGACGTCGAGAGCCCGTCGGACCACCCGCTGCTCGACGTCGTGATCGATCTGCCCGACGACGAAGGACGCGGTGCGGTGGTGGGCAGCGGCCGCCTGTCACTGCAGCGCCACCCGTGGCTCGCTGCCCACGTGGTCCACGGGGCCGTGCTGGTGCCGGGCACGCTGATGATGGAGATGGCTCTGTGGGCGGCGGGCAAGGTGGGGTGCGACATCGTCGACGAGCTCACTCTGGACGTCCCGCTGGTGCTGTCCCGAATGGTCGATCGCGAGATCCGCGTCGTGGTCGACGGCAAGCGGGTGGTGAACGTGTACTCGCGGGATGCAGGCGAGTCGGAATGGACGCGCAACGCCGTCGGGCTTGTCGGGCTCGACACGGGAGGAACCCCGTCGGAGGACGACCTCGTGTCGTGGCCGCCCGCGGGGGCGGTCGAAGTGCCGTTCGACGACGAGTACGCCAGGCTGTCCGCACTCGGGCTCAGCCATGGGCCCGCATTACGCGGTCTGACAGCTCTGTGGCGCCGTGACGGCGCCCTGTTCGCCGAGGTGAAGCTGCCCGCGATCGACGACACAGGTCGAGGCCGATTCCGGATACACCCAGCGCTGCTGCACGCCGCCTTGTTCCCGATCGGTCTTGGCGAGATCGTCGACAGCTCCCGGCCCGAGGGCTGGCTGCCGTTCGAGTGCACGGGAATCCGGATGAACGCCGCCGGGCCGGACGCGCTGCGTGTCCGTCTTGCGCCTGCGGGGGAGAACTCGCTGTCGGTGACCATCGCGGATCAGACCGGAGCATCCGTCGGTGGCGTAGCGGCGCTGCGTCTGCGGCTCGCGGACATGGAGAAGCTGACCGAACTCGGTTTTGACCGCCAGGAATCGCTGTTCCGGGTGGAGTGGGTACCTCTGCCGGTCCCGCCCGTGGTGGCCGCAGGTCGGCCCGGCGTGCTGGGAGCACCCGACGTGGTCCCCGCATCTCTGCGGCAGGGTGCAGTGGTCATCACCGACCTGGACGAGCTCGCCACGTCGGGCCGGCCGATACCTCCCGTCGTCATCGCCGGCATCGATCGTTCGGAAGCCGGTGTCGACGACACCCCCGCCGCCGTCGAGCGGAACCTGCGCCGGGTGCTGCGGTGGACACAGCGCTGGCTCGCCGACGACCGGTTCTCCGACTCGCGCCTCGTCGTGGTGACCCGGGGAGCGATCCGCGACGAGCAGGTTCCCGCTCCCGACCCGGCGGTCGCCGCGGTCTGGGGGTTCGTCCGCACCGCGCAGACGGAGAACCCGAACCGACTCACGCTCGCGGACATCGACGACCAGCCTGCTTCGTGGGCGTCTCTCCCGGCGGCGGTCGCGACCGGAGAGCTCCAGCTCAAGATCCGGGCCGGCAGCGTGACGATCCCACGGCTGGCGCACGTCCACGGCACATCGGTCGATCGCGAGCCCTTCGACAGGCTGGCGGGAGCCGGGACCGTGCTGATCACGGGGGGCGCCGGCCGCTTGGGGGCCGTGATAGCCCGACACCTCGTAGCGCGGTACGGGGTGCGTCGGTTGGTGCTGACCAGCAGGCGAGGGGCCGCGGCGCCGGCGGCGACGCAGCTGCGCGACGAGCTGACCGCTGCGGGTGCGCACGTCGAGGTCGTGGCGTGCGACGTCACGAGCCGGGAGTCCGTCGCCGAACTGATCGCCGCGATGCCGGCCGAGCACCCGCTCACAGCGGTGATCCACTGCGCGGGTGTGCTGGACGATGGGGTCGTCGAGGCGTTGACGGAGGATCGCGTGCGATCGGTGCTGGGGCCGAAGGCGCACGGTGCCTGGCACCTGCACACGTTGACCCGGCATCTGGACCTGTCCGCGTTCGTACTGTTCTCCTCCATCGCGAGCGTGCTCGGGACGGCGGGGCAGGCCAACTACGCGGCGGCCAACGCCTTCCTCAACGGGCTGGCGGAAGCCCGGCGGAGCGCGGGCCTGCCGGCCAGTTCGTTGTGCTGGGGTCTGTGGGCGGAACGCGGTGAGACACACCTTGATATCGGCGAGGTGGATGTCGTGCGCCTGCGACGGCAGGGTGTGCAGGCGTTGTCGACGAGCCAGGGGCTCGCGCTCTTCGACTCGGCGATTTCGCGGAACGAGCCAGTGCTGGTGCCCGCACGGTTGGACATCGCGGTACCGGGCGCGCCGAGCGCGGACCGGCTGGGGTCGCCGTTGCTGCGCGGCTTGGTCCACGCCCCCGCCGGCGCTGACGGTCAGCGGCGCCAGGAGGCAACCGACAACGGGCTGGCGCAGCAGGTGAGGTCTCTGCCACGGGCGGAAGCCGAAGCGCTGCTGCTCGACGCCGTTGTGGCGCAGACCGCGGTCGTCCTCGGTCATGCCGACACCGCGAAAGTCGGTCCCGCCGTGGCCTTCCGGGAGTTGGGGGTCGACTCGCTGATGGCGCTGGAGCTGCGGAACAAGCTGACGGCGGTGACCGGCATGAAGCTGCCGGCCACGCTCGCGTTCGACTACCCGAACCCGGGCGCCGTCGCGGGGTTCATGAGCGCGGCCATCGCCCCCGACACCGGTGCTGCCGCGCAGTCCCCGGCCGATCTTCTGACCACGGAGATCGAGCGCCTGGGCGCCCGGCTGGTGGCCGCGTTCGGAGATCTCGCGGACGACGACAAGGCCGCCGTCTCCGCACTGCTGGGCGAACTGCCGCGCCTGGTGCGTCCGACAGGGGGCGACAGATCACCGGTCGGCATCGCCGACCGGATCAGTTCGGCGTCGGCTGGAGAGCTCCTTTCGCTACTGGACGAAGAGCTTGGTTAGGGGAGAGCGATGACGAACGACGACAGCGCCGATGTTCTCGACTATCTCAAGCGGACCTCGGTCGAGCTGATCGAGACCCGGCAACGGCTGCGGGAGCTGACGGCTGCGGCGACCGAGCCCGTCGCGGTCGTGGGCGTCGCATGCCGTTTTCCGGGCGGGGCCGTGTCCCCGGAGGCGTTGTGGGAGCTGGTACGGACCGGCGGGGACGCAGTGTCGGACCTCCCGCAGGACCGCTACTGGGACGTCGAGGGGCTCTACGATCCGGACTCCGAGGCGCTGGGGAAGACGTACACGCGCTCCGGCGGGTTCCTTTACGACGCGGGGGATTTCGACGCCGAGTTCTTCGGTATCAGCCCGCGCGAGGCACTCGCCGCCGATCCGCAGCACCGGCTGATGCTGGAGGTCTCGTGGGAGTCTCTGGAACGAGCCGGTATCGATCCGCAGTCCCTGCGCGGTAGCAACACGGGGGTCTTCACCGGCCTGGCCTACTTCGGGTACGGGAACCACTTCTTCACCCCCGAGAGCATTTCGGGCTATGGACAGACCGGTTCCCTGCTGAGTGTCGCGTCGGGGCGCGTGGCCTACCTGCTGGGGCTGGAGGGTCCGGCGGTGTCGGTCGACACGGCGTGTTCGTCGTCGCTGGTGGCTGTGCACCAGGCGGTCCAGTCGCTGCGGCAGGGTGAATGCGCGCTGGCCCTCGCCGGTGGTGTCACGGTCATGGGGACGACCCAGGTGCTCCGGGAAGGGGCCCGGCAACGGGGCCTGGCTGCGGATGGCCGGTGCAGGTCGTTCGCCGACGTGGCGGACGGCACCGGCATGTCCGAGGGTGCGGGTGTCCTGGTGTTGGAGCGGTTGTCGGACGCGTTGCGTTATGGGCGTCGGATCTGGGCGGTGATCCGGGGTTCGGCGATCAACCAGGACGGGGCGTCCAATGGGTTGACCGCGCCGAACGGGCCGGCGCAGCAGAGGGTGATTCGGGCGGCGTTGGCCAATGCTGGGTTGCGTCCGTCCGATGTGGATGCTGTGGAGGCGCATGGGACGGGTACGAGGCTGGGTGATCCCATTGAGGCGCAGGCGTTGTTGGCGACTTATGGGCAGGAGCGGGTTGGGGGTAGGCCGTTGTGGTTGGGGTCGTTGAAGTCGAATATCGGTCATGCGCAGGCGGCTGCGGGTGTGGGTGGTGTGATCAAGATGGTCATGGCGATGCGTCATGGGTATCTGCCGAGGACGTTGCATGTGGATCGTCCGACGAGTCATGTGGACTGGTCGTCGGGTGCGGTGGAGTTGTTGACGGAAGGGCGGGAGTGGGTTCGGTCGGATGGTCCTCGGCGGGCGGGTGTGTCGTCGTTCGGGGTCAGTGGCACGAATGCGCACGTGATTCTTGAGGAGGCGCCTGCGGAGGTGTCTGGGGGGTTGGTGTCTGGTGTTGTTGCGGGTGGGTTGGTGCCGTGGGTGGTGTCGGGGCGGTCTGAGGGGGCGTTGCGGGCGCAGGCGGGTAAGTTGCGTGATTTTGTGGCTGCTGGTGTGGATGTGGCTGATGTGGGTGGGTCGTTGGTGTCGGGGCGGTCGTCTTTTGAGCATCGTGCGGTGGTGTTGGGCCGTGGTCGGGATGAGTTGTTGGATGGGTTGGCGTCGCTGAGTGCTGGTGTGGAGTCGGTGGGTGTGGTGAGTGGGGTTGCTGGTGGTCTGGGTGGCGTGGTGTTCGTGTTTCCGGGCCAGGGGTCGCAGTGGGTGGGGATGGGTCGGGAGTTGTACGAGGCATTCCCCGTCTTCGCGCACAGCATCGACGAGACCTGCGCACGCCTCGACCCGCTGCTCCCCTTCGAGCTGAAGCCCCTGTTGCTCGCCGACGAGCGCGCGCAGAGCCCGGCCGACCGAACCGACATGGCACAGCCGGCGCTGTTCGCGCTGCAGGTCGGCCTGTACTGGCTCATGGCGCAGTTCTGCCCGCCGCCGAACCACCTGATCGGCCACTCCGTCGGCGAGGTCGCCGCCGCGCACGTGTCGGGAGCGATCGACCTGGACAGTGCGACCATGCTCGTGGCCGCTCGCGGTCGTGTCATGCAGAAGGTCACCGAGCGAGGCGCCATGCTGGCCGTGCGCGCCGCGGAGGACGATGTGCGGGCGCTGCTCCACCCGTACGACCACCTCGGTGTCGCTGCCGTCAACGGCCCGGGATCGGTCGTCGTCTCGGGCGCCCGCGACGAGGTGCACGAGCTCCGGGACCACCTCACCGCCCTCGGCACGTCGGTGAAACTGCTCAAGGTCGACCACGCGTTCCACTCACCCCTGATGGAGCCGATCCTGGACGAGTTCGCGGGATCGCTCGACGAGCTCCGCGCCAGCGAGATGGTGATCCCGGTCATCTCGTCCAGGACGGGCCGCGAGGCGACGATCGAGGAGCTGACATCGGTCGAGCACTGGGTACGCCACGTCCGCGAACCCGTACGTTTCCACGACGCGGTGGAGTGCGCCCGCGCAGGAGGGGCGACCGTCTTCGTCGACGCCGGGCCGGGGTCGACGCTCGCGGGCATCACCGAGGATACCTTCGCCGGTACGGGCGTGGACGGCGCCGTGGTCCTGTCGCCCGCACGGCAGGACCGTGAACCGGTGCAGGCGCTGCTCGGCGCGCTGGCACAGCTGCACGTCCGAGGTGGGACCGTGGACTGGGGCGTCCTGCTCGGGGCGCGTCGGCAGGTGGACCTCCCGACCTACGCCTTCCAGCGGCAGCGGTACTGGCTGGACTTCTTGGCCGGGATGGACATCGGGACCGTGACCTCGGTGGGGCTATCGGCCCCGGGGCACCCGCTGCTCGGTGCCATGGTGGACCACCCGGGCACCGGTGAGGTGGTGTTCACCGACCTGTGGTCCTTGCGGACCCACGACTGGCTGGCCGATCATGTCGTGTTCGGCGCGGCCGTCCTGCCGGCGACGGCCTACCTGGACTTGGCGCTGTCCGTGGGCGACGCCGTCGGATGTGCCGCGATCGAGGAGTTGTCGCTGGAGGTTCCCCTGGTTGTTCCCGGCTCCGGTGATGTGCGGGTGCGGGTGGTCGTCGGTGCGGCGGACGAGAGGAGCCACCGCCGCATGGACCTGTACTCACGTCCTGGTGAGGACGATCGGACGGTGGGCGACTGGACCCGGCACGCGACGGGGACGCTGTCACCGCAAACGGCCGCGAGGGTCGACGAGGCGCCATCGCTCGCCGCCTGGCCACCGGCCGCGGCCGACCGGCTCGACATCGACGATCTCTACGAGTCCTTCGCGGACCTGGGTTTCGACTACGGTCCGACCTTCCGCGGACTGGCGGAGGTCTGGCGGCGCGGTGACGATCTCTTCGCCCTGGCCACGCTGCCGGTGACCGCCGACGGCTCGACCGATGTCGGGTTCACCCTGCATCCGGCGCTGATCGACGCCGCCCTGCACGCGGTGGTAGCAGGTGGTGGTCTCGACGTGGCCGGAGGGCAGGCATGGTTGCCCTTCTCCTGGTCCGGGGTCGACCTCGTCGGGCAGTGCGGCCCGAGCGTGCGGGTCCGGATCTCGCCGGCCGGTGACGGCGCCGTGGCGGTGACGATCGCCGACGAGGACGGTCGCGAGGTCGCTCACGTCGGTGCGCTGGTGTTCCGACCGGTGAGCGCCGAGCACCTGCGCTCGACGCGCGCCGGGCACGAGCGATCGTTGTTCGAGCTGGCATGGCGACCGCTCCAGGAGCACGAGCGGGAGGTCGACCGTCGCCGATGGGGTGTTCTCGGCGAGGAACATGGCGCCGCCTCGCGACTTGCTGCGGTAGGCGATGGCGTCGTGTTCCACGAGTCTGTCGACGACGTCCTGCGGGGGGAACCACCTCGTTACCTCGTCCTGTGCCTGGACGATCTCGTGAGCACCGACACCGATCTGCTCGCCGCCGTCGGTGGTGTGGGCGGGCGTGTGCTGGACCAGGTGCAGCGGTTCCTCGCCGAGGAGCCGCTCGCCGGATCCATGTTGGTGGTGCTCACCCGGCGGGCCCTCGACACCGGCAGCGGGGAGGGCGTCGACAGCCTCCCCGGCGCGTCCGTGTGGGGCCTGATCCGGTCCGCGCAGCGGGAGCACCCTGGCAGGTTCCGGCTGCTGGACATCGACGATGAGCAGTCGTCCTGGGCACGCTTCCCGGATGCGCTCGCCGCCGATGAGGACCAACTGGCACTGCGGGAAGGAACGTTGCTCGTCCCCCGCATGACGCCGGCCGCGCCCTCGCACAACCAGATCGAGCCACCGGCGGCGGGCGCCCACCGGTTGGGCATCCCGATCCGCGGGACGCTGGAGAACGTGGCATGGGTTGCCTGCCCCGAGGTGGAGGCGCCACTGGCGAGCGGCCAGGTGCGCATCTCCGTGCGCGCCGCCGGGATCAACTTCCGGGACGTCACGATCGCCCTGGGGCTGGTGGAGCGGACGGCCATCGATGATGGGCTCGGCAGCGAGGGCGCCGGGACGGTGGTCGAGGTCGCCTCCGACGTGACGAGATTCGCGCCGGGCGACCGGGTGATGGGCAGCTTCTCCGGCGCCTTCGGCCACGTGGCTGTGGCGGACCAGCGCATGCTCATGCCCATTCCCGACGGGTGGAGCTACCCCGAGGCCGCGTCCGTGCCCGGTGTCTACATCACCGCCTACTACGCGCTGTTTCACCTGGCGAAGCTCGAGAAGGGGCAACGGATCCTCATCCACGCAGCCGCGGGCGGTGTCGGTATGGCCGCCGTGCACCTCGCACAGCACGTCGGTGCCGAGGTCTACGCCACCGCGAGCCCGGTCAAGTGGCCGACTCTGCGCGCTCTGGGACTGGACGACGAGCACCTGGCATCGTCGCGGGACCTGGACTTCGCCGGAAAATTCCTGGACTCGTCGGGCGGTCGCGGTGTCGATGTCGTGCTGAACTCCCTCACGCACGACTTCATCGACGCCTCGATGACGCTGTTGCCGTCGGGCGGGAGCTTCATCGAGATGGGCAAGACGGACATCCGCGATCCCCAGCAGGTGGCCGCGGACCATCCCGGAGTCACCTACCAGGCCTTCGACCTCTACGAGGCGGGCCCCGACGTGCTCAACGGGATCTTCCTGGCCGTCATGGAACTGTTCGCCGAAGGGCGGGTGTCGCAGATCCCGATCACCATCTGGAACATCCGCGACGCGCGCAAGGCGTTCCGCGAGATGAGCCAGGGCCGGCACATCGGGAAGCTCGTCTTCGAGATGGGCGACGGTTTCGGCGGTGGGACGGTGCTGGTTACCGGCGGTACCGGGGGAGTGGGTTCGCTCGTCGCGCGGCACCTCGTCGCCGAGCACGGTGTGCGGAGCCTGGTGCTGGCGAGCCGCCGGGGAGCTGCGGCTGCTGGGGCCGCCGATCTCGTTGCCGAGCTGACGGAGGCGGGTGCGCTCGTCAAGGTCGTGGCATGCGACGTCGCGGACAGGGAGGCCCTGGCGGACGTGCTCGCCGACATGCCCCCGACGTATCCGCTGACGGCGGTCGTACACGCGGCGGGCGAGCTTGCGGACGGCACGGTCGAGTCGCTGACCAGCGAGAGCCTCGACCGTGTGCTGCGTGCCAAGGTCGGCGGTGCGATCAACCTGCACGAGCTGACCAGGGGGCACAACCTCACCGCGTTCGTCCTGTTCTCCGCGCTCGCGGGCACGCTGGGTACCGGTGGGCAGGCCAACTACGCAGCGGCCAACGCGTTCCTGGACGGCCTGGCGGCGCAGCGCAGGGCGACCGGCCTGGTAGGCGCCTCGCTGTGCTGGGGCTGGTGGGAGCAGCGCACCGGCATGACCGAGGACCTGGGTCGCGCCGACCTTTCCCGGGCCCGCCGGCTGGGCATCGCCGAGATGCCGACCGCCGAGGCGCTGGCACTGTTCGATGTGGCACGAGTGGCCGACAAGCCGGTCCTCATCCCGGCCCGGGTGGACATCTCCGCGCTGCGGGGCAGGACCGGTGACGAGCTGCCGCTGCTGCTGCGCGACCTCGTCGACGGCGGTCGTCCCCGCCACGACCGGGCGGGCACGGCGAACAACGGCGGACCGTTCGACCTGCCCGCCAGGCTGGCCACCCTGTCGGGCAGCGAGGCGGAGGCAGCCGTGCTGGCCTGGACCCGCGACCAGGTCGCCATCGTGCTCGGACACCCGTCGGGTGCGGCCGTCGACGTGGACCAGGCGTTCACCCACCTCGGCTTCGACTCGCTCACCGCGGTCGAACTGTGCAACCGGCTTGGTTCCGCGACCGGGCTGAGCCTGCCGTCCACCCTGGTCTTCAGCTATCCGACACCACGCGAGATGGGGCAGTACCTGCTCGATCAGCTGCGTCCGGCAGCGCGACCGAGCTCGGCGGACGACGAGGAGATCCGTGCCGTACTGCGGAGCGTCCCGATCGACAGGCTGCGCAGCGCGGGTCTGGTGGACCTGCTCCTGGCGTGTGCCGACCCGTCCCGATCCGACCCCGACGGTCAGGCCCCGCGCGCGGCCACCGATGCGGCCGAACTGACGGTCATGAACCTGGACGCACTGGTCGACCTGGCTCTGGACGAGAGGGGTGAGTGACATGAGCGACGCCACCGACCGGGTCGAGCGGGCACTACGCGTGGTTCTGGCGGAGCGTGACCGTCTCCGGCAGGAGAACGACGCCCTGAAAGCGGGTCGCGTCGAACCGATCGCCGTGGTGGCCATGGCGTGCCGCTACCCGGGAGGGGTGACATCGCCCGAACAACTGTGGGACCAGGTCCGCGCGGGCGTGGACGCGGTGGGCGAGTTCCCGCAGGACCGCGGGTGGCGGAATGTCTATGACCCGGACCCCGACACCGTCGGCAGCTCGTACGTGCGTCATGGCGGGTTCCTGACCGACGCGGCCAGTTTCGATCCGGAGTTCTTTGGTATCAGTCCGCGTGAGGCGTTGACGATCGACCCGCAGCAGCGCCTGCTGCTGGAGACGTCGTGGGAGGTTTTCGAGCGGGCCGGGATCGTCCCCGCCGATGTGCGCGGGTCCGACGTTGGCGTGTTCACCGGGATGAGCTCGTCCGAGTACGGATCACGGTTTCTGGAGGGCGACAAGAATGAGCTCGAGGGCTACCTGATGCACGGCAGCGCGCTGAGCGTGGCTTCCGGCCGAGTGGCCTACCAGTTGGGGTTGACTGGGCCCGCGGTGTCGGTGGACACCGCGTGTTCGTCGTCGCTGGTCGCTCTGCACCTGGCGGCGCAGTCACTGCGCGCGGGGGAGTCCTCGCTCGCGCTGGCTGGCGGCGCGTTGGTGATGGCGACGAATGAGATCTTCGTGGAGTTCTCCCGGCAGCGCGGGCTGGCGGTCGATGGCCGGTGCAAGTCCTTCGGGGACGGAGCCGACGGGACGGGCTGGGCTGAAGGGGTGGGTGTCCTGCTGTTGGAGCGGTTGTCGGATGCGTTGCGCAGTGGGCACCCGGTGCTGGCCGTCGTCCGGGGTTCGGCGATCAACCAGGACGGGGCGTCCAATGGGTTGACCGCGCCGAACGGTCGGGCTCAGGAGAAGGTGATTCGGGCGGCGTTGGCCAATGCTGGGTTGCGTCCGTCCGATGTGGATGCTGTGGAGGCGCATGGGACGGGTACGAGGCTGGGTGATCCCATTGAGGCGCAGGCGTTGTTGGCGACTTATGGGCGGGAGCGGGTTGGGGGTAGGCCGTTGTGGTTGGGGTCGTTGAAGTCGAATATCGGTCATGCGCAGGCGGCTGCGGGTGTGGGTGGTGTGATCAAGATGGTCATGGCGATGCGTCATGGGTATCTGCCGAGGACGTTGCATGTGGATCGTCCGACGAGTCATGTGGACTGGTCGTCGGGTGCGGTGGAGTTGTTGACGGAAGGGCGGGAGTGGGTTCGGTCGGATGGTCCTCGGCGGGCGGGTGTGTCGTCGTTCGGGGTCAGTGGCACGAATGCGCACGTGATTCTTGAGGAGGCGCCTGCGGAGGTGTCTGGGGGGTTGGTGTCTGGTGTTGTTGCGGGTGGGTTGGTGCCGTGGGTGGTGTCGGGGCGGTCTGAGGGGGCGTTGCGGGCGCAGGCGGGTAAGTTGCGTGATTTTGTGGCTGCTGGTGTGGATGTGGCTGATGTGGGTGGGTCGTTGGTGTCGGGGCGGTCGTCTTTTGAGCATCGTGCGGTGGTGTTGGGCCGTGGTCGGGATGAGTTGTTGGATGGGTTGGCGTCGCTGAGTGCTGGTGTGGAGTCGGTGGGTGTGGTGAGTGGGGTTGCTGGTGGTCTGGGTGGCGTGGTGTTCGTGTTTCCGGGCCAGGGGTCGCAGTGGGTGGGGATGGGTCGGGAGTTGTACGAGGCATTCCCCGTCTTCGCGCACAGCATCGACGAGTGCGCGGCTGCGTTGACCGAGTGGGTCGACTGGTCGCTGCTCGACGTCGTGCGCGGCGTCGTGGGCGCACCCTCGCTGGACAGGGTGGACGTGGTTCAGCCGGCGCTGTTCGCGGTGATGGTCTCCCTGGCCGCGCTGTGGCGGTCCTGGGGTGTGGAGCCGGCCGCCCTGACAGGGCACAGCCAGGGGGAGATCGCCGCCGCCCACGTGTGCGGTGCGCTGTCGTTGCGTGACGCCACGAAGATCGTGGCGCTGCGCAGCAAGGCGCTGGTGGAACTGATCGGGCACGGCGGGATGGCGTCGGTCGCGGAGTCCCCGGATCTCGTCGAGGCGGGCATCGTCGCCTGGAACGACCGGTTGAGCGTCGCCGTCGTCAACGGGCCCCGTTCGGTGGTGCTCTCCGGGGAACCGGAGGCACTCGACGAGTTCATCGAGAAGATGCACGCCGAAGGCGTTCAGGCCCGGCGGATATCGGTGTCGTACGCCTCTCATTCGCATCAGGTGAGCCGGGTTCGTGAACAGGTGATCCGGCCGTTGTCCGATGTGCGTCCGAGAACGTCGGACCTGCCCCTGTACTCGACCTTGCGCGGCGAACCCGTTGACACCGCGGACATGGATGCCACCTACTGGTACGAGAACCTGCGTGAGCAGGTCCTCTTCGCACCGTCCGTCCGGCGGCTGCTCGACGACGGTTTCCGGGTGTTCATCGAGATGAGCCCACACCCCGTGCTGACCGTCCCGGTGCAGGAGATCGTCGAGGACGAGGACATCGACGACGCGCTCGTCCTGTCTTCGTCGCGGCGGGACCGGGGAGCGGTCGAGGCCGTGGTCGGCTCGTTGGCGCAGCTGCACGTCCGAGGCGGGGCCGTCGACTGGCGTGCGCTGTCCGGGGAACGTCGAAGGGCGGATCTCCCGACGTACGCGTTCCAGCGGCAGCAATACTGGCTGAACTCCTCGCACGCGGGAACGGCCGTCGACGTGCCCTCGGCGGAGCCGCGCGAGGACGCAACCGATGTCGTCACCCTGTCGGCCGAGTTGCTCACCCTCTCCGCCGGTGCTGCCGAGGCCCACGTGCTGGCTCACGTCCGCGAGATCGTCGCCGTCGTGCTCAGCCACTCTTCCGGCGAGACCATCGACCCCGACCGGGCGTTCGCGGACATCGGGTTCAACTCGCAGTTGTCGGTGGAACTGAGCAAGCGTCTGACCGCGACGACCGGGCTCAAACTGCGAGCGAACATGGCGTTGTTGTACCCGTCGTCGAGACTGCTCGCCGAGCACATCCTCGCCGAGATGACCGACCGCGACGCGATCTGATCCCACCGTATGTCCGGCACCTTCGTCGTGGCGGCGCAAGGCAGGCGTCCCGCCGGCGGGACACCGCAACCCCGAACGCGCCCGTCCTGCCGCGTTGTTCGGTTGCCTTGAACCGCTGAGCCCGCTGCGTGAACGTGGAGGCGAGAGCTCCGTCGGCGCAGGGGAATGAGGAAACGACGTGGGACGCAGCGACATGGACACGGACCTGGATACGGACGTGGTGGTCGCGGGCGCCGGGCCTACGGGCATGATGCTCGCCTGCGAGCTGCGGCTGGCGGGCGTCGACGTCGTGGTGGTCGACCGGCTCGCAAACCGGATGGGCGAGTCGCGGGCCGGTGGCCTGCACGCCCGCACGCTGGAAGTGCTGGACCAGCGTGGGGTCCTGGATCGTTTCCTGGCGCTCGGCGAACTGCAGTCCGTGGGCCACTTCTCCGGGCTGTGGCTGGACTTCGACGAACCCGGGTCACGCCACCCCAGGCCGCTGATGATCGTGCAGTCCGTCGTCGAGCGGCTGCTGGAGGAGTGGGCCGCCGAGCTCGGCGTGCGGGTGCGCTGGTCGTCCGAGGTGAGCGGACTCTGCCAGGACGAGGCCGGCGTGACGGTCGAGCTGCGCACGGCGGAGGCGGAACCCACGACGCTGACCGCTCGTTACCTCGTGGGTTGCGATGGCGGGCGCAGCGCGGTCCGCAGGCTGTCGGGCATCACCTTCCCCGGCACTCCGGCGACGATGACCGCGCTGCTCGGCGACGTCGAGTTCGCCGCCCTGGAAGAGGAATACATCTTCGGTCGGCGCTGTCCGGGCGGTCACTTCTCGGTGCTGCCCCTCGAACCGGGCTGCTATCGGGTGATGACCTCCGAGTACCACTACGTCGCGGGCCGCGACGCACCCGTGACGTTCGAGCAACTGCGGGAGTCTCTGGTCAGGCTCGCCGGCACGGACTGGGGCATGCACAGCCCGCGCTGGGTCTCCCGGTTCGGCGACGCCGCGCGGCAGGCTTCCCGCTACCGCGACGGCCGGGTGCTGCTCGCGGGCGACGCGGCGCACATCCACTTCCCGGCCGGTGGGCAGGGGCTGAACGTGGGTGTCCAGGACGCGGTCAACCTGGGCTGGAAGCTCGCCTCGGTGGTGCGCGGCGGGGCGAGTGCGGACCTGTTGGACACTTACCACACCGAGCGTCACCCTGTCGGCGAGCGGCTGCTGCACAACACGCGCGCGCAGTCGGCACTGGCCCGTCCCGGCGCCGACACGGACGCGCTGCGCGACGTGTTCGGGTCCCTCATCGTGATCGACGAGGTCAACCGGCAGCTGATCGGCATGATCACCGGGCTGGACATTCGATACCCGGTCGGCGACGATCACCCGCTGGCCGGCCGTCGCGTCTTCGACGCCGACCTCAAGACGCCGGCCAGCGCTACCCACGTGTACGAGCTGCTGCACGCGGCCCGGCCGGTGCTGCTCGATCTGCGTGGCAGAGCCGAAGTGGCCGGCGCTGCCGAGGGCTGGGCCGATCGCGTCGACGTCGTCGAGGCTCGAGCTGAGGACGACGAGTGGCCCGTGCGGGACTCCGACGAGGTCCCGGCTCCCGACGCGCTCCTCATCCGTCCCGACGGCCACGTCGTCTGGGTGGCCCCCGCGGGCGCGGCGCCGGACGTCGCCGCGCTTCGGGCCGCTCTCTCGACCTGGTTCGGCCCTGCCCGGCAGGACCGTTGAAGGCTTCCGTGCCTCCAACAGGATTGACGTGAACCGCGAGTTCGTCTGGTTCTCCGACTTAGCCGAAGGGATGATCCGCGTGCGGTTGTTCGGTGCGTCGTCTGCGCACAGAGGGTTGTGGCTGGCGCAGAAAATGGTCCCCGCAACGCTGTACAACGCGATGTTCATGTGGGATGTGGACGGTCAGCTGGATGCGGCCGTCATGGCAGAGACGTTCCGGTACGTGCTGGACGAAGCGGAAGTGCTGCGTGTCACCTTCGCTGACAGCGGTGACGGGCTGCGCCTGGCAGTCCGGGAGGTGGGGGACTGGCAACCGTTCTTCCTCGACGTCAGTGGCGCGGTCGATCCCGAGCAGGCGGCGCGCGACGCGCTGGGCAAGATGGTGGGAACACCGTTCGATCTGGAACAGGACCTGCTGCTCCGCATGGGAGTGGTCACGCTCGCGGCGAACCGCTGTCTTGTTGTGATGATCTACCACCATCTCGTGTCCGACGGTTACGGGGCGGGTGGCCTGTTGTCGCGTCGCCTCGCCGAGGTCTACACGGCGTTGGCGCGGGGTTCGCAAGTGCCGCCCTTGCCACATCCATGGGATGTCGAGTCGTTCACGGCCGATGCCCTGCAGTACCGCGACTCCGCGGATTTCGTCGCCGACTCGGAGTTCTGGCGCTCCTACCTGTCGAACGCACCCGCGCCCGCGCAGATTCCCCGCATCGCAGTGCCCGACTCGTCGCGGTCCGCGCTCTGCGAACCGGTCGGTGCCGCCGATCGCTGGGCGCAGCTCGCGGAGTCCATCGGCATGGTGAGCCGGACATTCACCGTTGCGCATGCCGAGGCGCAACAGTGGATCGAGTCCGTGAAATCCATGGGTGTGTGGATGTCGTCGTTCGTGGCCGCAGCCGCAGCGGTGTACTTCCGACACCGCTGCGATCGTCCCGACTTCCTCCTCTCGCTCGTCGTCGCCAACCGGATGGGGGTGGCGAGCAGGACGCCCGGCCTGGCGGTGAACGTGGTGCCGGTTCGGATGCAGGTCCCGCTCGGCGCGACCTTCACCGAGATCGCGCAGGCGGTGGTCGACGAGACGTACCACATCTTCGGCCACACCGCCTGCCACTACTCCGACATCGTCGAGGCGAGCGAGTCCAACCTGAGCGAGCGCAGCAGCTTCGGTGCCGCCATCAACATCATCGAGGGGGTGGAGCAACTCGACTTCGCCGGACTCCGGGCGCACCACATCGGCGCGACGACCGGCGCCTTCAACGATCTGCAGATCGGCGTCTACACCGACGGGCGTGCCGACAGCGACCTGTTCATCCGGTTCGAGGCGCCCCCGGACCTGTACTCGAGCGCGGAGCTGCGGATCATTGGCACCGAACTGATCGCGTTCATCCGTGCGGCGGTCGCCGCCGATCCGCGGCTACCAGTCGGCGCGCTGGACATCGTGAGCGGTGCCGAACGGGACCAGGTGTTGACGGCACCGAACGACACGGATGTCCCGCTGTCGGATTCCACGCTCGTGGAGCTGTTCGCCCGGCAGGTGGAGCAGGCTCCCGACGCTGTTGCGGTGGTGTCCGGGGGCTCGACGGTTTCCTACCGGACGCTGGATGAGCGGTCAAGTCGGCTGGCCGAGGTGTTGCGGCGTCGAGGCATCGGACCCGAGACGGTCGTGGCGGTCGCGATGCCCCGATCGGCTGACCTGGTCGTCGCACTGCTTGCGGTGCTGAAGGCCGGTGGAGCCTACCTGCCGATCGACCCGGCGCTCCCGGCGGAGCGGAGCGGATCGGTGGAGCGCGACGGTTCGATGCGCCTGTGGCTCACCGATGCGGCCACTGCGACGGCACGCGCCCCGGAGCCGGACGTTCCGGTGGTCCTGTTCGACGAGATCCTTTCGGACGCCGCCGACGAGGACGGTGGCGCGCGGGAGCTCGCTGCGTCGCTGCGTCCGGACAACCTGGCGGCCGTGATGTACGGCAGCGGATCGGGCGTCACTGCCACCGCAGTCGCCGTGACGCATCGGAACCTACAGCGGTTCGTCATGGACCGCCGCTGGCAGGACGGTGGCCGCGGCGCCGTGCTGTGGCATTCACCGCCCACCTACGACGTCCTCCCCCTCGAACTGTGGGTGCCGCTGCTCAACGGCGGCAGGGTGGTCGTGGCCCCCCCGGGGGAGCTGGACGTCGACACGTTGAACGAGTCCCGGGCCGCGCACCCCATCTCGACGGTGTGGTTGCCGCCAGGACTGTTCTCGACGATCGCGTCGGAACACCCCGAGTCCGTCGCCGGCCTGCGCGAGGTGTGGACGGGTGGCGAGCGGGTATCGGCGGCCGCGGTGCGACGGGTGCGGCTGGCCTGCCCCGAGCTGACGATCGTCGTCGGTCACGGTCCGATGGAGACGACGGTGTTCGCCGCGGGCCATCGCCTGACGGCGGACGAGACGACCCGCTACATGGAGGCACTCGGCCAGCCGGTGGACAACACCGCCCTGTACGTGCTGGGTCCGGGGTTGGCGCCGGTCCCCGCCCTCGGCGGGGTCGGCGAGCTGTATGTGGCCGGGCTTGGTGTGACACGTGGCTATCACGGCCGACCGGGTCTGACCGCGCAGCGTTTCGTGCCCTGCCCGTTCGGGCCAGACGGGGGACTCATGTACCGGACCGGTGACCGGGTGCGGTGGGGCGCCGACGGTCGGATCGAGTACGTGGGCAGGGTCGACACCGAGATGCGGGTACGCGACGTCTGGATCGACCCGGCCGCGGCCGAGGAGGTGCTGTCCGGGCATCCCGGACTCGCGCAGTCAGTGGTGGTCATCAGGGAGGACGACTCCGGACAGCAACGGCTGGTGGCGTACGTGGTCCCGGTGGGAGGCCGCGTCGTCGGCGGTGACGGCGCCCGCGACCACCGGGCCGGTCTCTCCGATGGAGAGCTGCGCCGGTTCGCGGCGGGCCGGTTGCCGGAGTCCGCAGTGCTGTCGGCATTCGCGGTGCTGGAGCGCTTGCCGGTCACTCCGGGCGGGCGAGTGGATCGGGCAGCGTTGCCTCACCCCGAGTTCGGTGACGGTCCGTACCGGGCCCCGCGTAACGACACCGAGCGGGTGCTCTCCGAGGCGTTCGCCGATGTACTGGAGCTGGAACGGGTAGGCATCGACGACGACTTCTTCGACCTCGGCGGGAACTCGCTGCGGGCGATCAGGCTGGTCGGCCTGATCCGGTCGCAGCTGAATCTCGAAGTGTCCATCCGCACGTTATTCGCGGCGCGCACCGTCACCGGCCTGTCGGACATGTGGGACGACCTTGCCCGGTCGAGCAGGCCGGCTCTGCGCAGGAGGACGAAGGGCGGCGAAGTCCTGTGAGCGTCATGGTCGTCGGTCCCGCGGTCGACGGAACACTCTGTCCCGTTGGCGGGACAGCTCACCATGGCGCGCGGCGGACCGGCCTTGTCGCGGACTCACGACTTCGACCTCGACGAACGGCGTGACCGGGATGCGTCTCTACTGCCTTCCCTACGCCGGCGGGTCCGCCGAGCGAATCTACGCCAGGTGGCGGGATCGCTTGCCGGGTCTGACCGGCGGCCGGGTCGAGGTCGTCCCGGTGGAGCTGCCGGGCCGGGGCAGCCGCATGGGTGAACGTCCCGTTCCGTTCGCCGACGCCCTCGTCGCCGGCGTCGTGCAGCGCATCCTCCCGTGGCGGGAGAGTCCTTTCGCGTTGTTCGGCCACAGCCTCGGGGCGTTGCTCGCCGCCGAGGTCGCCCGTGTCCTCCAACACCGTCACGGTGTCCCGGCGACCGCGCTGATCGTGTCGGGCGCCGGTGCGCCCGACGCCGGTGCGTCGGGCCCGGCGAACTGGCTCCTCCCGGACGACGAGTTCCGGGAACGGCTCCGAGAGCTCGCGGGAACACCGCCGGCGATCCTTGAGAACGACGAGTTGATGGCGATGTTCGTGCCCGTCCTGCGGGCCGACTTCGCTGTCGCCGGACAGCTGTGTCGGCGTGCCGGCCGGCCTGTCTCCGCGCCGATCACCGTTTTCGGCGGCGACAGCGACAGCGAGGTCCCGGTCGCCCGACTGGCGGGCTGGGCAGCGCACTCCACCGCAGACTGCGTCGTCCAGGTGCTCTCCGGCGGTCACTTCTTCCTCGACGAGTCGTCCGAGCAGGTCATGGCGGAAGTTGGCCGGCGACTGCGGGCTGCCGAGGCCGCTCGTCCCGTCCCTATGCCCTGATCGAGGCATGGGCCGGTGCGAATCGGGACCGGGTCGGCCTGGTACGAGCCGGACCGCGTACGCCGCGCCGCCCGCCCCGTGGGAGGGAGCACATTCCCAGGGCCTGCTGGGCAACGTCACTGCGGGAGGGGTGGCCAACCGCGGGTGCGGGGGCCCCTGCTCGCCATCGCGGTCTCTGCGCGCGGAACCGCATCTGTGCATGAGGCCGCCTGGCGCTACATCACCATCCCCGGCGTCACCGAGGTATCCCTGATGAACTGGGTGGCCGAGCAGGCCGGCATCGGTAGCGACGCCATCACGAAGTGGCCACACAAGGACTGATGGGACACCAGCGTCCGAAGGCTCGTCAGAGGCTGCGGGCGACGATGTCGCCGTGGGAGGTGGTGGCGCGGATGTCGAGTTCGGCGGTGCCATCGTTCTTGAGGGTGTTGCTGACGCGGCCGTCGGGCGTGCCGGCGTCGAGGGTGGCCGAGACACCGGCGGCGGCGGCGATCGAGATGCCACCGGAATGGGTGTGGAGCACGACGGTGCCGCGCACGGCCTCGGCGATTCGGATGTCGCCCCTGGCGGTGGTCATCTGGGCGGGGCCGCCGAGGCGGCCGACCTCGATGTCGCCGTCGACCGCAGTGAGGTGGACGCTTGCGGCCTCGTCGATCACGATCTGGCGGTACGCGCCGTCGAAGGTGAGGTCGCCGAGGCGGCCGACGCTGCGGAGTTCGGAGCAGGCGGTCTTGGCCTCGATGTGGGAGTCGGCGGGCAGTTGGACGGTGACCTCGACGGATCCGGAGGGGCCGAGGAGCCAGTTGGCGGGCCCGGAGGTGTGGATCCGCAAGACGCCGTCGGCATAGGTGACGGTGGTCTGCCCCGCCGCAGTCACGTCGCGGGCCTTCGAGGCGTTCGCGGGCAGGACCTCGATGGTGGTGTCGGTGCGGTCGGTGGCGATGAGGTGGATGCGTCCGGCGGAGATGTCCAGGACGGCGGAGATCGGGGCGGGGGTGTCGAAGGTCTGCATCGTGCTCTCCTGGAGGTTGGTGCGGGCGTCCCTGTTGGTGGGGACGCTTGTGCTGCTGCGGATGGGATCGAGGAGTTGATCGCAGAAACTACGATCGCCCGCCGGCCTGTCACCGCGCTGTCCCGGCCCTGACACGGCGTCGTCGTAAACGCGGCCCCACCGAGGGGGCTGGCGCATCGGGAAACCGATGCGCCAGCCCGCCCTTCCTCTTGCTGTCAGGCCGCCTCGAACGCCCGCCGGCAGCGGTCCGGCCTTCCCCAGGCCGGCCGCCGACGCGTTCCGGGCTGAACCGCTCCGGGTTCGGTGGAGATCTCAGGTTGTGGTTGTGACCTGTGGTTTTGTGGCCGTGAGGTAGTAGGCGTACTCGTATTCGACGGGTGGGACGTGGCCTATCTCATCGTGGAGTCTGCGGTGGTTGTACCAGTCGACCCATTCGGCGCTGGCGAGCTCGACCTGTGACAGGGAGCGCCAGGGTTGTCGGGGCTTGATCAGCTCGGTCTTGTACAAGCCGATCGTGGACTCCATGAGGGCGTTATCGTAGGCATCGCCGACCGAGCCGATCGACGCGGCGACGCCTGCGGCTTACCGGTGTTCGGCCAGGCGGAAGGACGTGTACTGACCTCCCGCGTCGCTGCGGTGGACCAATTCGCCTGGAATGACGGGCCGTTGGTCGCGGTCGCGTTGCCACAGGGCCATCTCCAGGGCATCCAGGGCGACCGTGCCTCCTTGGTGGTCGCGGCGGACCAGCCGATGATGCGGCGGGAGAGGGCGTCCACGACGAACGCGACGTAGACCAGGCCGCCGAATGCGGCCGTGTGCGTGAAGTCCGCGACCCAGCAGCGGTTCGGCGCACTGGCGACGAAGTCGCGGTCGACCACGTCCGGCGCCCGGGGCGCCGGAGGCGTCGGCAACGGTGGTGACCACGCGTTCGTCGCGGACCGCGCGGGTGAGCCCGAGGTCGCGCATCAGCGGCTCGAGGGTGCAGCGGGCCACCTTCTGTCCCCGGTGGTTGAGTTCGCGCCAGATTTTGCGCGCTCCGTAGACGCGGAAGTTGGCCCGGTAGACCTCGGTGATCCGCTCCTTGAGTTCCGCGTCGCGCACGGAACGGGGGGTGTTGAAGGCGTAGTAGGTGGAGGGGGCGATGATGCAGTCGTGCTCGGTCAGCACGCGGCAGATCGGCTCGACGCCGCCGGAGCGGCCCCGGGGCTCGTCGATGAACGCTACGAGCGTAGGTGTGGCCGGTTGAGTTCGGTCGTGAAGAAACTCGCTGCGGCCTTGAGGATCTCGTTGGCGCGCTTCAGCTCGGCGATCTCCTTCTTCATCGCCTTGATCTGCGCGGACTCCTCCGAGGTCGTGCCTGGACGCGCCGCACCCAGTTGCGGAGGGTCTCGGCCGAGCCGATACCCAGCTTCTCTGCGACGGCCCGCAGTGCGGCCGACTCGTTCGAGTAGTCACCGAGGACCTCGGTGACCATGTGCACCGCACGACGTCGCAGCTCAAGCGGGTAGGAAGAGGGACGTGACATGACTCGAATCCTTACCCGAAATCGAGTCCCCACCGAACCCGCGAGGCGGCGCACCACCTGCCTGCCCGCGTACCTGGAGCGTTCGGCGTTCTGGCTGACGGCGTGGCGGCTCGGCCGGTACTACCGCACCCTGTCCGGCCTACGTGCAGCACGAGGTGACCGCGGCGCCGGCCGTGCCGGAGCACTTCGAGCGCGGCCCGCGGGTGTTCAGCCGGCGCGGCGCCGACGACGATTCGGCGGCCTTCGTGGTGCGGGACGGCCACTACCTCTCGGCGCGCCGGCCCGGCGACGCCTACCTGTTCGCGAAGCGGTTCGCCGAACCGCCGGCGCGGCGCCGCCCGGCTTGAGTCCGGCGGGTCCGCCCGTTGGCCCAACCGGCCGGTCGCGCCGTGCCGTTCAACGGCCTGCCGTCGTTGCTGGGGTGGTGCCGGTTTCCCCGGTGCCCCGCGCGAGGCCGCCGCCGGCGGCGGTGGAGCGCGGGACCACCCGACCGCGAGCCGACAAGGACCCCGCGCATGAGCCCCGACTCTCCCGCGCCCGAGGCGGTGCCGCCGACGCGGCGCTTCACTGCCGAGTTGCGCGACGCGGTGAGCGTGCGCGCCGTGCTGCTCATCCTCGCGGTCCTGGCACTCCAACTCGGCTTCGTGCTCTCCTACATCGGCGCCTTCCACTCGCCCACCCCGCACCGCATCCCGCTCGCGGTGGTCGCGCCCGCCCCGGTCGCCGGCCGCATCGTCAGCGCCTTCGACTCCCTGCACGGCGACCCGGTGAGCGCCCGCACCGCGCCGGACGAGCGGCAGGCGCGCGCCCAGGTCCTGGACCGCACGGTGAACGCCGCGATCGTGGTCAACCCGCGCGGCAGCGCCGACACGCTGATCGTGGCGTCGGCGGGCGGCCCGGCGGTCTCCACGGTCACCGAGCAGATCGCGGTCCGGCTGGAGACGGCGCAGCACCGGCGGATCCGGGTCGACGACATCCGGCCGCCGTCCCCGAGCGACGGGCGTGGGCTGTCCTCGTTCTACCTGTCGCTCGGCTGGATCATCGGCGGCTATCTCGCGGCGGCGATCCTCGGCATGGCGGCCGGCGCCCGGCCGGCCAACCGGCACCGCACCCGCATCCGGCTCGGCGCGCTCGCCGTCTACGCCGTCGCCTCCGGGCTCGGCGGCGCGATCATCGCCGATCCGGTGCTCGGCGCGCTGTCCGGCCACTTCGCCCAGTTGTGGGGCATCGGGGCGCTCGTGGTGTTCGCGGCCGCCGCCTCCACGGTCGCGTTCCAGATCCTGCTGGGGGCGGGCGGTATCGGGCTGGTCATCCTGCTGTTCGTGGTGCTGGGCAACCCCAGTGCGGGCGGCGCCTATCCCACGCCGCTGCTGCCGCCGTTCTGGCGGGCCATCGGCCCCTGGCTGCCGCCCGGCGCCGCGACCACCACGGTCCGCAACACCGTCTACTTCGGCGCCGCGGCCACCACCGGTCCGCTGTGGGTGCTGGCCGGCTACGTGATCGGCGGCACCGCGCTCGCCCTGGCGGCCTCCGCCGTCCACCTGCGCCGGGCCGGCGCGGCGGGGGCCTGACGCCGGGCGGCCGCCGGGTCAGCCGGGCTGGGTGCCGGCCGGTTCGGCCGGTCCGGAGGGCTCCGCTGACCGGGCGGGCCCGGCGGCGTGGGCGGCCAGGCCGTCCGCGCACTGCTGGACGAAGCGCCGCAGGAACCAGCCCAACGCCCCGGCCGTGCCCGGCACCTTCGCCCGGAAGTCCTCCCGCCAGGTGATCGTGGTGCCCCGGTCGTTCGGTGCGAGCCGGACGTCGGCGCGGTGGTCGCGGATCGGCAGGCCGGCGATCGCCCGGTAGCCGATCGAGGTGTCGGGGGTGAGCTCGACGATCTCCTCGCGGCTGCGCACGCCCCCGGTGGTGAACAGCCGCACGGCGCCGATCCCCTCACCGCCGTCGCCGTCCGGCCGGGCCAGTGCGAAGGCGCCGATCGGCGACCAGGACGGCCACGTCGCGCCGGACCGCAGCAGCGCGTACACCTGCGCCGGCGTCGCCCGCGACGTGGCGGTCACCTCGAATGTCACCCGTGTGCCCATGTCCGGCCTCCCCGTCAACGTTTTGTACCACGTGGTACATTACTCGGCGTGCAGGAATCCGCAAAGCCCAGTGCGGGCGAGCAGTCGAGGGACCGGCTGCTGGCCGCCGCGCTGGAGCACGTACGCGAGCACGGGATCGGCGAGGTCAGCCTGCGGGAGCTGGCGCGGGCGATCGGCACCAGCCACCGGATGCTCCTCTACCACTTCGGTTCCCGGGAGGGGCTGCTCGTCGCCGTGGTGCGCGCGATGGAGTCAGCCCAGCGCGAGGTGCTGGCCGCGCTCGCCGACGGCCCGCCGGGCGACCCTGCCGACGCGCTGCGGGACATGTGGCGGCGGCTGTCCGATCCCGGACTGTGGCCGCACGAGCGGCTGTTCTTCGAGATGTACGGCCAGGCGCTGCAGGGCCGCGCCGGTACCGGGGAACTGCTGCCCGGCGTCGTCGAGACGTGGGTGGCCACCGGCGCCGACTACTGGCGGCGGCAGGGCGTCGCACCGGAGGCCGCCCGCCCGGAGGCCCGGCTCGGCCTCGCGATCGTCCGCGGCCTGCTCCTCGACCTGCTGGCCACCCGCGACCACGCCGGGGTCGACGCGGCGTTCGAACGCTACGTCCACCTGCGCACCGGCCTGCCCGCGACGCCTCCCGAGCGGGCCGAGCCCGTGAAGGACCCGACCACGCCGATGGAGGCGGTCCACGTGGTCGAGCTGCTCGACTGCCTCGCCGCGCACGGTGTCGACGTCCGGCTGGATGGCGGCTGGGGCGTCGACGCGCTGGTCGGCCGGCAGACCCGCCCGCACGGCGACCTCGACCTGGTGATCGACCGCGAATGGCTCCCCGTGGCCACCGCCGCCCTGGCGACGCTCGGCTACCACCACGACCCCGCCGTGCGACCCGGCCCGCCGGCCCGCCACGTGCTGCGTTCGGCGGCGGGCCGGCAGATCGACTTCCACCCGATCACCCTCGACGAACACGGCAACGGGTGGCAGCGGCTCTACGACGGCGCCTGGGGGCTCTACCCGGCCGCGGGCCTGGCGGGCGCCGGCACGGTGGCCGACTACCCGGTGCGGTGCATCACCGCGGAGCTGCAACTGCGCCACCACCTCGGCTACCCGCCCACCGCCGAGGACCGGCACGACCTGCGCCTGCTCGCCGCCGAGTGCGGCACGCCCCTGCCGCCCGAAGGGTGAGCCCCGGGGCGGCGCCGGGTCACCGCGCGGTGACGTCGCGGCCGGTCACCCGGCGCGGGGCGATGCTGACCCAGGCGGGCCGCACCCCGCCGGCCCACGGCCGGGAGGCGGAGTGCCGGTCCAGTGCCCGGGCCTCGGCGGGATCGGTGACCCGCCGGGCCGGTCCGACCGCCAGCACGCTCCACCCCTGGCGCAGCGCGTCGTCCACCCGGTCCACCTCGAACGAGACCTCCTCGCGCCGCTCCGCCGAGGCGGCCCTGGACTCCGTGGTGCGGTAGACGATCGTGCGGTCGACTACGCTGTAGTTCACCGGCGAGACGTCCACCGCGTCGCCGGACGGCAGCGCGATACGGCCCACGCCGTGCGCGCCGAGCCGCTCCCAGCAGTCCTGCGGCGTCAGCTCCTCCAGCACCGGCCGGCCGGCGGCCGTTCCGGCGCCCGGCGGGATGTCCACGTTGCCCCCGAGCAGTTCGTCGGCGGTGGTGTCCAGCGCGCCGGCCAGCCGCAGCAGGGAGCCCGCGCCTACCTCGGCGGGCTGTTCCTCCACGTACCGCACGTACTCGGCGGCCACCCCGGCGTCGGCGGCGACCTTCTCCCTGCTCAGGCCCAGCTCGTGGCGCCGGTGCGCGATGCGCCGTCCCACGTCGCCCGGCCGCACAGGATCCACGCGGTGCCCGTCGCCCGCGGCGTCGTGCTCGGTCATGGCGGCCCTCCCGGCTCGCGGCGCGTGCGCCCTTTTGTCCGTTCGATCCGGTTTCAGGCTAGTGCGCGGCCGGACGGCTGTCGCGCGGTTGCCGCAGGCGGCCCGGCGGGCCAGGGCGGACGCGAAGGAGCCCGCGGGGCGCGGCGGCCTCGCGGACTCCTTCGCGGTGGACGCGGCGTCAGCCGATCAGGTCCTCGCAGACCCACCAGGCCGCGGTGTTGCTGGGCAGCGTGCCGGGCGGACAGGGGCGGCTGGCGAGGATCGGCGAGCCCTCGACCGGCGCCGGGACCGGCAGGTCGCCGAAGTTGACCGCGCACACCAGCCCCTCGCCGCGCACGAAGGTCAGCACGCCGGGCGGCGACTCCAGCCAGCGCAGCGTCCCGTCGCCCAACTGCGGCAGGCTGCGGCGCAGGTGCAGCGCGTCGCGGTACAGGTGCCAGAACGACCCGGTGTCGGCGACCGCCCGCTCGGTGGTGTGGTTGGCGAACCAGCCCGGCTGCGGCAGCCACGGCGCGCCCGGCGCCCCCTCGGCGGTGAAGCCGAACGGCGAGGCGTGCCCGGACCACGGCAGCGGGATGCGGCAGCCGTCGCGCACCCGGGCCCGGCTGCCGGTGCGCCGGAAGATCGGGTCGGTGAGCACCTCGTCGGGCAGGTCGACGACCTCGGGCAGGCCCAGCTCCTCGCCCTGGTAGACGTAGGCGGCGCCGGGCAGCGCGAGCATCAGCAGCGCGGCGGCGCGGGCCCGCGGGCTGCCGGCGTCCGGCAGGTCGGAGCCGTCGGCCGGAGCCGGCGCGGCGTAGCGGGTGACCGCCCGGACCTGGTCGTGGTTGTTGAGCACCCAGGTGATGGTGGACCCGGTGCCGGCGATGTCGATCAGCGCGTCGCGGATCACCCGGTGGAAGTACTCCGCGTCCCACGGTGCGGTCAACAGGTGGAAGAAGAACGCCTGGTGCAGCTCGTCGGGCCGGACGTACTTGGACTGCTCCGCCGGGGTGCGCACCGACACCTCGCCGACGAGCAGGCGCTCCCGGCCGTCGGTGGCGGTGTACTTCTCGCAGATCGCCCGCCAGTCGCGCCAGACGTCGTGCACCTCGGGCTGGTTCCACGCCAGCGGGTTGACCGAGTCGCGCTCCCGCTCGTCGATGGTGGGATCGTCGGAGTCGGGCAGCTCGGGGTGCTTGAACAGCCCGGCGGCCACGTCGATGCGGAACCCGTCGACCTTGCGGTCGAGCCAGAAGCGCAGCACGTCCTCGAAGTGCGTGCGCACCTGCGGGTTGCGCCAGTTCCAGTCCGGCTGGTGCGGGGTGAACATGTGCAGGTACCACTCGCCCGGCGTGCCGTCCGGCTCGGTGACCCGGCTCCAGGCCGGGCCGCCGAACATCGCGTGCCAGTTGTTGGGCGGCAGTTCGCCGTGCTCGCCGCGGCCGGGGGCGAAGTGGAAGCGGGCCCGGTTCGGCCCGCCGGGGCCCTCGGCGAGCGCCTGCCGGAACCACGGGTGGTCGCTGGAGCAGTGGTTGGGGACCACGTCCACCAGGACCTTCAGCCCGAGCCGCCGCGCGTTGGCCAGCAGGCGGTCGAAGGCGGCCAGGTCGCCGTAGAGCGGGTCGACGTCGCAGTAGTCCGCCACGTCGTAGCCGTGGTCGTGCTGCGGCGAGGGGTAGAAGGGGGTGAGCCAGATGCCGTCCACCCCGAGCCGCTTGAGGTACGGCAGCCCCGCGCTGACGCCCGCGAGGTCGCCGATGCCGTCCCCGGTGCTGTCCAGGAAGCTGCGGACGTAGATCTGATAGATCACCGCGTCACGCCACCACAGCGGGCGGCTTTCCGTCGGCTCGGAACGCTGACCGGGGATGAGTCCGGTCCCCACTGTCGTTCCCTGGGAGCTGTCTTCGACCGGCGCGCCGATCATCCCGTCACCGTCCTGGCCTTTCGGGCGCTCCTCGGGTGGAACGCCGTCGAATCCGGAGTGCCTTCGCGCTCGCCGTTCCACCAGGCCCGGGGGCAGGGCCGGCGAGGTCCGGCGGTACAGTCGCGCGGAGATCCGGCCCGGAAGTGGCTCCATCGCCCCGACGTCTTACGTGCATGTTAAGTATTGCGACCATGCAGATGTCAACGCGGCGACATGCAAATCCCAGGCAGTGGACTTGAGTTGCCGCCTACCGGTGAGTTTTTCGCACGGCGCCATGCTTGACGTGCGGGTAACGCGGGTATATGGGACCCGAGCGGCGCCGAGGCATGCCCGAACGCGGGCCCGGCGACCGGCGGTTCGAGCGTGTCACGCGGTGTGCCGGGCACGCATGGAGGAGGCAGGGCGCGTGCGTCTGGCTCTACTGGCACTGCTCGCGGACAGACCCGCCCACGGGTACCAGCTCAAGACCGCGCTGGAGCAGACCTTCGGCTCCGCCTATCCGCGGCCCAACATCGGCCAGATCTACGTCACGTTGAACCGGCTGGAGAAGAACGGTCTGGTCCGCGGTACCGCGGTCGCCCAGTCCGGCCGGCCCGACAAGCGGGTCCACGAGATCACCGCCGCCGGCCGGCGGGCCCTCGCCGCCTGGCGCGACGAGCCGACCGCCGACGTCAGGACGCGGGACGACTTCTTCATGAAACTCGTCCTCGCCCCGCCCGCCGGAGCGGCCGGCCGCCGCGAACTGATCAACACCCAGCGCCGGCACTGCGTCAGCGTGATGCGCGGCCTGAGCCGGCTCGCCGCCGACCAGGACCGCGACAACCGCCCGGCCCGGCTGCTCATCGAGGGCGCGCTGCTCCACCTGCAGGCCGACCTCGACTGGCTGGAACGCTGCCAGGAGGAGTTCGCCGAGGCCTGAGACCCCCGCGGCCACCTCAGGTGCGCGAGTCCACCCCGCAGGTCTTCGGCAGCCGGGACAGCGGGGTCTTCAGGTCGTACGGGTCCTCGGTGGGCCCGGTGGCCGGAGATCCGGTGGGCGCGCTCATCTCGAACTGCGGGTGGACGAAGCCGTCGTGGATCCCGCAGGCGCTGTTGAACTGGTCGCTGTTGACGTCGGCGAGCCACAGCCTGCCCGGCGTCGCCTCCACCCGGCCGGCCGGGTACATCCGCGTCACCGTCGACTGCCGGGTGATGACGCGGCTGATCCCGTCCTGCGGGGCGCCGACCTTGGTGAAGGGGTAGACGAACGTGTAGTCGGCGCGCACCTCGACCGAGCCCCGCTCGCCGGCCGCGAAGGTCATCGTGCCCTTGACCTTGATCACCGTTCCCACCGGGCGCAGTTGGGCCGGGTCGTAGCGGGTGAGGTAGCTCAACGGGTCGTGCGCCGCGTCGGGGTGGCCCAGGTCCCGGGTGATGCGGTCCAGCTCCCCGGTGTCCAACGGGTCGATCAGGCCGAGCGCGGTGCTCGGCCGACCGCCGCGCAGCGTCCCGGGGTCGAGGTCGGTCGCGATCAGGTACCGCTTGGTCAGCCGCAGGGTGTCCGCCACCTGGGCGCGGGTCATCGAGCCGACCGCCCTGGCCGCCGGAACGGTGATGCCGTCGGCGCCGTTCGCCCACTTCTCGGCGGGCGAGCCGGCGAACGGCCGGGCCGTGGTGGGGACGCTCTCGGCGCCCGGCGAGGGGGCCGAGGTGGCCGGTGCGGTCGGCGCCGGCGAGTGCGCGGACACCCGGCGGAACAGCGACAGGGCGGCGGACGGGTTGAGGACCAGCAGCGCCACAGCGGCGACGACCAGCAGCACGATCACCGTGCGCCAGCGCTCCGAGGCCCGGCTGCTACCGCCGTTCATCTCCCGCCAGGCCGGACCGGTGCGCCAGTTCTTCGGCTCGCCCGACCGCGGCTGCTGCCGGCCGCTCCTGCCGAACGGCAGCCGGCGCCTGCGCTCCTTGCGGCGGGCCGCCAACTCGTCCTGCTCGCGCAGTCGCCTGGCCACCTGCCGGGCCCGCGCCGAGGGCTCCTTGGGCGCCTCGGCGCGTATCCGGCCGTAACTGTCGTCGAGGAAGTGGTCCCACTCCTCCTCCGGCACGGCCTGCTCGTCTTCGGAGCGGCCGGAGGAGTCGTCGTCGGTGGGTGGCTGCACGGGCATGGACGGCCGATGTCCTGTCTTCAGGGGGCGGTTGCCGCGGTGTTGCGCCGGCCGCGCATCGCGTGCGGGGCACGCGTGGCGGGCCGTGGCCGGCGGTGGGGGAGTAACCAGTTCTATCCGCCGACACGCCTTCGTCACAAGCGCGATTCGGGTCGACCGGGCGGTTCGCCGAAACCTTCCGCCCGGTCGTCAACGGGAACGGTCGGCGAGCATCCCGTGCAGCACCTCGGCGGCGCCCGCGCGCAGTTGCTCCTCGGTGGGCACCCGGCCCGCGTCGGCGCCGGCGAGCGAGTAGAACAACACCCCCTCGCACCAGGCCACCAGCGACCGGGACTGGCGGTCCGGCTCCGCCGCGCCGGCCGCCGCGAGCAGGGCGGCCAGCGGCTCGCGAAAGCCCCGGCCCGCCGCGTCGTACGTCCGGCGCAGCTCCGGCCTGCGGGTCGCCTCCAACGCCAACTCGAAGCGGGCGCGGGTCAGTTCGGCGCCCCGCGTCATCGATCGGTGCAGGGCGCGGGCGAGCAGCGCGGCCAGCCCTTCGGCCCCGACGCCCGGCGGCGGCAGCTCGTCGGCGCCGAGCACCCGGGCCTCCCGCTCGGCGAGGCGGTGGACCGCCACCCGCAGCAGCGCCGACCGGGTGCGCGCGTGGTTGGAGGTCGAACCCTGCGGCAGCCCGGCCGCCTCGTCGACCGCCCGGTGGGTCAGCCCGCGCATGCCGCGCTCGGCCAGCAGGACGAGCGCCGCGTCGGCGATGGCGTCGATACGTGCCGTGGTCACGGCGGCAACCCTACCGGCGGCACTACGCCTGTAGTATCTTCGACTACACCTGTAGTGGCCGAACCGGACGGCGGGAGGGCGGACGATGCGACGACCCGAAGCCGTCGTGGTCGGCGGCGGCATCGGCGGGCTGACGGCCGCCGCCGCGCTGCACCGGCGCGGCTGGCGCGTCACCGTCCTGGAGCGCGCCCGCACCCTGGAACCGGTGGGCGCGGGCCTGGCCATCGCCCCCAACGCGCAGCGCGCGCTGGACGCCCTCGGCATCGGCGAGCCGGTACGGGCGATGTCCGCGCTCTCCGGCGAGAGCGGCATGCGGCTCCCCGGCGGCCGGTGGATCTCCCGCACCACCGGCGAGGCCGCCGCCGAGCGCTTCGGCGGCCCGGTCGTCGTCGCCCACCGCGCGGCGCTCGTCGGCCTGCTGGCCGCCGCCCTGCCCGCGGGCGCGCTGCGCACCGCCACCGCGGTCGAGGGCGTGGCGCCCGGCGTTCCCAGCGGCGAGCCGGCCCGCGTCGAGACCGCCGAGGGGCAGCTGGCGGCCGACCTGGTGGTCGCCGCCGACGGCATCCACTCCGCGGTCCGCTCCGCGCTCTTCCCCGGGCACCCCGGCCCGGCCTACGCCGGCGTCACGAGCTGGCGCCTGGTCACCGGTGCCCCGCCGGTCCCGTACCGCCCGCACGAGACCTGGGGGCCCGGCCGGCTGTGGGGGACCGTCCCGCTCGCCGACGGCCGCCTCTACTGCTACGCCACCGCGCTCGCCCCGCCCGGCGGCCGGGCCGCGGACGGTGAACTCGCCGAGCTGCGGCGGCTGTTCGGCGCCTGGCACCAGCCGGTCCCGGCGATCCTGGCCGCCGCCGACCCGGCCGCCGTGCTGCGCAACGACGTCTTCTCGCTCACCGCTCCGCTGCCCGCCTTCCACCACGGCCGGGTCGCCCTGCTGGGCGATGCCGCGCACGCCATGACCCCCAACCTCGGCCAGGGCGGCTGCCAGGCCGTCGAGGACGCCGTGGTGCTGGCCCAGCTCGCCGAGCCCGGCGCCGACCTCGCGGAGCGCCTGGCGGCCTACTCCGCCTGCCGGGTGCCGCGCACCGCCATGGTGGCGCGGCGCTCCCGGCGGATCGCCGCGCTGACCACCTGGTCGTCCCGGCCCGCGGTCGCGCTGCGCACCGCGCTGTTCGCCGCCGCAGGACTCCTCGGTCCGCGCCTGGCGCTGCGCGGCCTGGACGGAATCGCCGACTGGAGCCCGCCGGCCGGGCCGGGCGCCTGACGGTCCGCCGGGGCCGCGCCAGGGGCTTGCGCTTCGATTTTCGAATCGATAGCGTCGGGGCCGTTCCGGGAACCGGGACGGCGTGACGGCGTGGAACGGGAGCGCGCGATGGGCGGACTGGTGACCCCGGTGTGCGAACTGCTCGGCATCCGGCTGCCGATCGTCCAGGCCCCGATCGGCTCGGCGACCACACCGCGGCTCGCGGCGGCCGTCTCGCGCGCGGGCGGCCTCGGCACGCTGGCGCTCACCTGGGTGACCCCGGCCGAGGCGGTGGCACGGGTGCGCGCGGTGCGCGAGCTCACCGACCGCCCCTTCGGGGTGAACCTGGTGCTGGACTTCCCCGTCGACGACCTGCTGACCGCGTGCCTGGCCGAGGACGTGCCGCTGGTCTCCACCTTCTGGGGCGATCCGGCGCGGGTCGCCGGCCGGGTGCACGCCGCCGGGGCGCTGCACGCGCACACCGTCGGCTCCGTCGAGGAGGCCGAGCGCGCGGCGGCGGCCGGTGTCGACGTGATCGTGGCCCAGGGCTGGGAGGCCGGCGGCCACGTCCGCGGCCGGGTCGCCACCCTGGCCCTGGTGCCGGCCGTGGCCGACGCGGTCGCCCCGGTGCCGGTGATCGCCGCCGGGGGGGTGGCGGACGGCCGCGGCCTCGCCGCGGTCCTGGCGCTCGGCGCCCAGGCCGGCTGGCTCGGCACCCGCTTCCTCACCGCCCGCGAGGCGGCCACCCACGACGTCTACCGCGACCGCGTGGTCCGGGCGGGCGCGCACGAGGCGGCGTACACCCGCTGCTTCGACGGCGGTTGGCCCGACGCGCCGCACCGCGTCCTGCGCAACGCCACCCTGACCGCCTGGGAGGCCGCCGGCCGCCCCGCCGCGCCGCACCGCCCGGGGGAGGGCGCGGTTCTCGCCACCGACGCCGAGGGCCGCGGCTGCCCGCGCTACGGCGACACGATCCCGCTCCCCGGCATGTCCGGCGACCTCGGCGAGCTGGCCCTGTACGCCGGGCAGTCGGCCGGCCTGGTCCGCGACGTGGCGTCCGCCGAGGACATCGTGGCGAGGATCGCCGCCGAGGCCGGGCGGATCATCACCGGCGCGGTCCGGGGGAGTTGACGCCCGAGCGGGTCCGGTTCCCGCGGCGCAGGACCGGCCGGGTCCGCCGGGGCGGCGGCCTTCCGTACCGTGGTGTCCCCGCCCACCGCGACCGGGCCCGGCCCGGAACGGAGCACTGCCATGACCACCCCCTGGCGTGACGCCTGGACCACCCTGGTGCCCGAACACGACGGCCGGCACGGCCCGTTGCCGCCCCTGCTGGTCGCCCTCACCGTGGTCACCGGGCTGGTGGACGCCTTCAGCTACCTCGCCCTCGGCCACGTCTTCGTCGCCAACATGACCGGCAACGTGGTCTTCATGGCCTTCTCGCTGGCCGGCGCCGCGGGCTTCTCGCTGACCGCCTCCGTCGTCTCGCTCGCCGCCTTCGCGGCCGGCGCGCTGCTCAGCGGCCGGCTCGGCCACCGCTTCCCGGACCACCGCGGCCGGCTGCTGCTGGTGGCGACCGCGGTGCAGACCGTGCTGGTGCTGGCCGCCTACGGCTGCGCGGTGCTCCTGGCCCACCCGGTCGCCGGGGCCGGCCGCTACACCCTGATCGCCCTGCTCGGCCTCGCCATGGGGACGCAGAACGCCGCCGTCCGCCGGATCGCGGTGCCCGACCTCACCACCACGGTCCTCACCCTGACCATCACCGGCATCTCCGCCGACGGACGGCTGGCGGGCGGCACCGACAGCAAGATCGGCCGCCGCCTGCTGTCCGCCGGGTCCATGTTCGTCGGCGCCCTGATCGGCGCGCTCCTGGTCATCCGCGTCGACCGGGCGCTCGACCTGCTGCTCGCCGCCGTCCTGCTCGCCGCCACCGCCGCGGTCTGCGTCCCGCTCAGCCGCTCCACCCGGCCCTGGACCACGGCGGGCTGACCGGTGGAAAACCGGATGACACCGCCCCGCGCTCCTGGCACCATCCGGGCCCAACGAACCCGACCCAGCAGGGGAGGTCCACGTGGCCGAGCACTCCGTCGTTCCCACCCTCTTCCCGCCGCCGTCCTACGCGCACGCCGCGGTGGTCGAGGCGGGCGAGCGGCTCGCCTTCATGGCCGGCGCCTGCCCGCTGGACGCGGACGGCGACCTGGTCGGCGCGGGCGATCCGCTGCGGCAGGCCGAGCAGGCGATCGCCAACCTCGACGAGGCGCTGCGCGCGGTCGGCAGTGAGCTGTCCGCGGTCGTGGCGAGCACCGTCTACGTCGTCGGGGACACCGACACGCTGGGCCGGGTCTGGGAGGTCGTCCGGGCCTCCCGGCTCAGCGACGGCCCGCACACCTCCACCCTGCTCGGTGTCTCCTGCCTCGGCTACCGCGGCCAGCTCGTGGAGATCACCGCCACCGCGGTCGTCCGGTAGCGGGACGAGCCGATGGCCGAGCCCCTGCCCGCGGACTCCTCCGCGCCGGCCGCCGGACCCGCGCCGCAGCGGCGGTTCGTCGTCGTCACCGGCGGACCCGGAGCCGGGAAGAGCACCCTGATCGACCGGCTGGAGACGGCCGGCTTCCCGCGCTCCCACGAGGCGGGACGCGGCGTCATCCGGGACCAGTCGGCGATCGGCGGACCCGCGCTGCCCTGGACCGATCCCGCCCTGTTCGCCGAGCAGATGCTCTGCTGGGAACTGCGCTCGTACCACCTCGCGACCGCCGGGGGCGCTGCGGCGCCCGGCGAGCCGGTCTTCTTCGACCGCGGCGTCCCGGACATCGTCGGCTACCTGCGGCTGTCCGGTCGGCCGGTGCCCGCCCATCTGGACGCCGCCGCCCGCACGTTCCGCTACCACCCGAGGGTGTTCATCGCGCCCTACTGGCCGCAGATCTACGCGCCGGACGCCGAACGCCGGCAGTCGCGCGCCGAGGCCGAGCGCACCTGCGCGTTCATGGCCGCCGCGTACACCGACTACGGCTACGAGTTGGTGGAGCTGCCGCGCGCGCCGGTGGACGAACGCGTCCGGTTCGTCGCCGACGCCCTGCGCTGAACCGGCCGCCGTTCACAGCCCGTACGGCGTGAGCGGGGAGCCCTTCCAGGTCGAGAAGATCAAGTGGGTCTGCAGCCGGGCGACTTCGGGGCGGGAGGTGAACGCGTCGAGCACCAGCCGCTGCAGGTCCTGGGTGCTGCCGCACGCGACGTGCACCACGAAGTCGTCAGGACCGGTGACGTGGTGGACGGCGCGCACCTCCGGCAGGGTGCGCACGTGGGCCACGAACGGGTCGACCAGCGGCCGGGCGTGCGGCTGGACCTGCACCATGACCAGCGCCTCGATCGGCCGGCCGACCGCCGCCGGATCGACGTCGGTGCTCCAGCCGGTGATCACCCCGGTGCGCCGCAGCCGGTTCACCCGGTCGAGACAGGTGGAGGGCGCCACTCCCACCGCCGCGGCGAGATCCTTGTTGGCGATCCGGGCGTCGTTCTGCAGATGCCGCAGAATCGCCGCGTCCACCGAATCCAGGGACACCTTTTCGGTCATCGCCCGAATGTACAACGGGTTCGCTCGCTCCACACGGGCCGCCTCTGTGAACCTCCCGCTCATGACGAACCCCAGAGCACTGGCGACGCGCGCCGTCCACGCCGGCCGTGAGGACCTGACGGACCTCGGCGTCCACGCCGTTCCGCTCGACCTGTCCACCACCTACCCGTCCCGGGACAGCCGGGCCGAGGGCGAGCGCCTCGACGTGATGGCCACCGGTGCACAGACCGCCGGCCTGCCGGTCTACGGGCGGCTCGGCAATCCGACCGTGGCCCGTTTCGAGGAGGCGCTGGCCGAACTGGAGGGCTGCGAGGCGGCCGTGGCGTTCGCCAGCGGCATGGCGGCGCTCACCGCCTGCGTGCAGGCCGCGGTGGCCGGCGGCACGCCGCACGTGGTGGCGGTGCGCCCGCTGTACGGCAGCAGCGACCACATGCTCGCCTCCGGGCTGCTGGGCAACACGCTCACCTGGGCCCGGCCCGAGGAGGTGGCCGGCGCGCTGCGCGCGGACACCGGTCTCGTCATCGTGGAGACCCCGGCCAACCCGACGCTCGCCGAGGTCGATCTGCGCGCGCTGGCCGACGCCTGCGGCCCGGTGCCCCTGCTGGTCGACAGCACCTTCGCCACCCCGGTGCTGCAGCGGCCCGCCGAGCACGGCGCCTCCATCGTGCTGCACAGCGCGACCAAGTTCCTCGGCGGCCACGGCGACGTGATGGCCGGCGTGGTCGCCTGCGGCGAGGAGTACGCCCGTACCCTGCGGCAGTTGCGCTTCCTCACCGGCGGCGTGCTGCACCCGCTCTCCGCGTACCTGCTGCTGCGCGGCCTGGCCACCCTGCCGGTCCGCATGACCGCCGCGTCGGCCACCGCGGCCGTCCTCGCCGACCGGCTCGCCGAGCACCCGCAGGTCCACGCGGTCCACTACCCGGGACGTGCCGACCACCGGCCCGAAAAGCAGATGAGCGGCGGCGGCGCCATGCTCTCCGTCGAGGTGGCGGGCGATCCGCACGCGGTGATCGCCGCGGTGCGGCTGATCACCCCGGCCGTCAGCCTGGGCAGCACCGACACGCTCATCCAGCACCCCGCCTCGATCAGCCACCGCATCCTCGACGACGAGAACCGGGCCGCGGCCGGGATCAGCGACCGGCTGCTGCGCGTCTCGATCGGGCTGGAGGACGTCGAGGACCTCTGGGCGGACCTGGACCAGGCCCTGCGGGCCGCGGCGGGCTGAACCGCCCGCGCTCCCGGCGGCGGCGGTTCCGGGCGCCCGGAACCGCCGCCACCGCGCGGTCAGCCGATGCCGGCCGACCGCATCGCGGACTCCACGACCGAGGCGGTGTCCGCCTCACCCGCCGCGTTCGGGTGGACGGAGATGGCGTCGGTGGACGGCACCAGCGGCTCCACCCAGCGCACCGATTCGCTCTGGCAGGCGTCGTGGCCGATGCTGCCGGTGTAGGTGTCCACGTACGTGGCGCCGTTCTGCCCCGCGGCGGTGCGCAGCATCGAGTTGAGGTCGAGCTCCACGCCGTTGAGGTAGGCGACGTCCGCGGTGGTGATCGGCATCTGCGAGTAGCAACTGCCCTGTTGCGGCAGGATGTCCGGGTAGCCGACGACGAACACCTTGGCCTGCGGCGACAGCGTGTGGATCTGCTGCAGCGCGGCGGCGACGTTCGGCTCGTCGGCGGCGATGTCGTCGGCGAACTTGTTCCCGTACGCCAGCTTGCACAGGTCGCCGCTGCCGGAGCCCGCGACGCCGTCGATGGCGCTGCAGCCGGCGAGCGCGGTCAGGAAGGTGCTGTTGTCGTTGCCGCCGATGCCGAGGGTGACCACCTGGGTGCCCGACGAGAGCGCGTCGAACTGCGGCGCCTGGTCGGAGTACTGCGCGGTCGTCATGTTGGAGGTGTCCGCGCCGGAGCAGCTCACGTCGTCCAGCGGCAGGCCCAGCGCCTGCGCGGCCAGGTGCGGGTAGTTGACCGCCGACTGCAGGCAGTCCAGCGGCGCGGTCGGCGAGACCGGCAGGATCAGCGGCCCCGAGGTGTAGGAGTCGCCGAGCGCGACGTAGGAGGACGTGCCCTGCGCCTGGGCCGCGGCGGGCATCATCATCCCGGCGGCCGTGGCGGCGGCGCAGGCGGTCAGTGCGACGAGCATTCTTCGCGGGGTCATGGGGGTCCCTTCCGGAAACCTGCGAGTTACTCGGAGGTAATGCGGTGGGCCTCATCGTGGTGCGGCGCCGCACCCCGCACAAGGCCGCGGACGCCGATCCCTCACCGCCGGGCCGGCCGTGACGGCGTGTCAAGACGCGTTTCCGGCCGCCGCGCCTGCCTCACCGGGCGCGACGGCGTCACCCGTAGCTCTCGGCGCTCCAGCCCGCCGCGCGCAGCCGGTCGAACGCCGTGGGCGCGCGGCCCAGGTCGAGGTGCTCCTTGATCCGCAGCGCGCACTCCCGCGGCCCGGCGGCTTCCGTGTCGCACTCGACGTCGTAGACCCGGTGGGCGTGCGCCACCGGCAACTGCCGGGCGGCCTGGCCGATGTCGCGGTCGCCGCGGGCCTTCTCGCGCCTGGCCAGCTCCGGGGCCGAGCAGTGCACGCCGACGAAGGTGACGTCCAGTCCGTCCAACAGGCCCAGCAGGTCCGGCAGCCGCCACGGCCGGCTCAGCACCTGGTCCACGACGAGATGGTTGCCGGCCCGCGCCATGCCCGCGACCGCGCGGTGGAAGCCGGCCTGCGCGCGGGCGACCACCCGGTCGATCGGCGTGGGATCCCGCAACGAGGCACCGGACTTCGCGCGCATGCCGTAGAAGCTGTCGACGCTCATCAGGAAGTGCGCCTCGTCGAGAAGGGACAGCAGTTCCCCGGCGATGCTCGACTTCCCGGAACTCGACGTTCCGTTGAGAAGGATGATCCGACCGGGCGAGGCGGGCGTCGTCTGCGTCGTCTCCATGCGGCTCATGCTGGCAGAGCGCCCGGCCGCCGGTCCCGCGAATTTCGACCGGATCGTACGGCACGGTGCCGCGACCGGGCGGTATCCGCGGGTCCGGGAGAAAATGGCCGTGCGGGGGAACGCCCGGACCGGGAGGACCGTGGACCTGGAAAGCGTCGCCGACGAGCTGTACGGGCTGCCCCCGGGCGAGTTCACCGCCGCACGCGACGAGCGGGCGTCCCGGGCCAGGAGGTCCGGCGACCGGGCGCTGGCGGACCGGATCAGGGCGCTGCGCCGGCCGACCCTCGCCGCCTGGCTGAGCAACCTGCTGGTGCGGCGCGACCCCGACCAGGTCGAACCGCTGCTCGCCCTCGGCCGGGGACTGCGCGCCGCGCAGCGCGAGCTGGACGGGCGGCGGCTGCGCGAGCTGTCCCGGCAGCGGCAGGCCCTCGTCGGGGCGCTCGCCCGGCAGGCCGCGCTGTTGGCGGCCGAGACCGGGGAACACGTCACCGAACACGCGCGGCGAGAGGTGGAGGCGACCTTCCACGCCGTGCTGGCCGACCCCGACGCGGCTGGCCGGTGGGCCGCCGGCCGGCTCACCAGCGCGCTCAGCGCCCCCGTCGGCCTGGACGCCGACGCCGTCCCGGCGCGCGCCCCCGCCCCGGACGACGACCCCGGGCGGCGCCGGGAACAGCGGCACCGCGACCGGCTCGACCGGGCCCGCCGGGACGCCGACGCCGCCGAGCGGTCCGCCGACGCGGCCGAGACCGCCCACCGGGACGCCGACCGCCGGGCGTCGCAGGCCGCCCGGCTGCTGGCGGAGGCCGAGGAACGCGTGCGCTCGGCCCGGCGCGACGCCGACGAGGCGACGGCCGCCGCGCGGGAGGCCGGCAGCGCGGCCCGCCGGGCCCGCCGCCGGGCCCGTGACGCGGCGGCCAGGGCGGACCGGCTCGCCGCGCCCGAGGCGTGACCCGCGGGCGGGCGTAGCGTGGAAGGGCGGGCAGACGCCGTGCACGCATCGCCGGGAGAGGGGTGACCGGCCGCTGGACACCGCACCGCAGGAACCGATCGACCTGGGCGGCCAGGCCGTCGTGGTGTGCGACGAAACCGGCGCCGTGACCGCGCGGAACCGCCACGCGACCCGCCTGTTCCCCGGACTTCGGGTCGGCGACCCGCTGACCGAGGCGTCGGCCGGACCGCTCGGCCGGGCCGCCGCGCACGGTGAGCCGGAGTTCGACGCCGCCCACCGGGGGCGCAGGCTGCGCGGCCGGGTGGAGCGGGGCGGCGGACGCGCGGTCTGGCTGGTGAGCGACCTAGCCGCCGGCCGGGAGGGCGGGCCCGCCCCCGTCCACCAGGACGGATCGGGTGCGCTCGACCGGGCCACCCGGCGGCTGGGCGTCTCGCTGCACCACGGCCGCACCGCCCGCGACATCGTCCGGGCGGCGGTGCCGGTGCTCGCCGACACCGCCGTTCTCGTGCTGCCGGTCCACGGCCGCCGGACCGCCTGGTACCGGGCCGGACCCGAAGGCGACCAGGCCACCGGGCAGACCTCGGCCCGCCGGATCGAGGACCTGCCGCCACTGGCCGACACGCTGTCCGGCCTGCTGCCGCGGCCGGCCGTCTTCGCCGGACGCGAGCTGGTCGCACTCGCCCTCGGCACCCCGCCGGACTCCGCCGGGCAGGCCCTCGTGCTCGAACTGCCGGGCGGCGGCGTGCCGGCCGGTGCCCTGATCCTGGTCCGCGACCCGCCCCGGCCGCCCTGGGACGCGCCGGACACCGAGCTGGCCCGGCGGTTCGCCGACCGGGCCGGGCCCGCGCTGGCCACCGCCGACATGTACTCCCGGCAGGCCGACACCACCGCCGCCGTGCGCGCCGAACTCGCCCCGGAACCACTGCCGGAGGTCGCCGGGGTCGGGCTCGGCGCGGCCTACCGCCCGGCCTACGAGGGGCTGGACATCAGCGGCGACTTCTACCACGTCGCGCCGCGGCCCGGCGGCGGCGTGGCGTTCTGCTTCGGGGACGTGTGCGGCAAGGGCACCGAGGCGGCCGTGCTCGCCGGACTGGTCAAGCAGAGCCTGCGGGTGCTGGCGCTGGCCGAACCGGAGCCGATCCGCCAACTGCGGCTGCTCAACCGGGCACTCCTCGGCGCCGACAACCGGTACACCACCCTGGTGACCGGACACGCCGCTCCCGCCCCCGGCGGCGGACTGGCCGTGACGGTGGCCGGCGGCGGACACCTGCCGCCGCTGGTGCTGCGCGCCGACGGGCGGGTCGAACCCGTCCGGATCGACGGCACCCTGGTCGGCGTGCTGCCCGACGCGGTCTTCGACCGGTCGGCGTTCCTCCTGCGCCCCGGCGAGCTGATGCTGCTGCACAGCGACGGGGTGAGCGAGGCGCGCGGCGGCCCGGCGGGCCACGAGCTGTACGGCGACGAGCGGCTGGCCCGGGCACTGGCCGGCTGCGCGGGCATGCCGGCCGGCGCGGTCGCCGAGCGCGTCGAGATCCTCACCACCCAGTGGCTGGCCGGCCGGCCGCACGACGACATCGCGGTGCTGGCCGTGCAGGCCCCGCCCCGCCGCGCCCGGGACGCGGCCGGCCCGTGAGCCGGCCGATCACCGACGAGGCACGGGCCGACTTCGGCCGCCACCTGGCCGCCGCGGACGAGCCGGCCGCCGTCGCGCTGGTGCTCGCACTGCTCGCGGACGGCGTCGGCGCGGAGGACGTGCTGCTGGGCCTGATCGCGCCCGCCCAGATCGCGGTGGGCGCCCACTGGGCGGCCGGCGAGTGGGCGGTGACCCGCGAGCACGCGGCCACCCACGTCAGCGAACGCGCCACGGAAGCGGTGGCCGCGGCGGTGGCGTCCGGCCCGCCGCGACCGGGCGCCGGCCAGGTGGCGGTGGCCTGCACCGACGGCGAGTGGCACACCCTGCCCGCCCGGATCCTCACCGAGGTGCTGCGGCTGCGCGGCTTCGACGCCCGGTTCCTCGGCGGCGACGTCTCCGCCGGCCAGCTGCTGTCCGACCTGCACCGCCACGCCCCCGACGTCCTCGCGCTCTCGTGCATCCTGTCCGACCGCCTGCCGTTCGCCCACCGGCTCGTCCAGGTCGCCCGGTACGCCGGGATCCCCGTGCTGGCCGGCGGGCCCGGTTTCGGCCCGGACGGCGTCTGGGCCGCCGCGCTCGGCGCCGACCTCTACGCGCCCGACGCCTCCCGGGCCGCCGACACGCTGCGCCTGCGGTGGCCGCCGCACCGACTCGACACCCGCCCGATGGCCGCCGAGTCCATCGAGGACTACGCGGTGCTCGCCCGCCGCCGCCCGCACCTGCTGGCGGCGCTGCTCGACGCCCTGTTCGGTCCGGACGAGGCGCGGTGCGAGGGCGCCCCGGAGACGTTGGGCCGCCTGCTGGACGCCCTGGCCGCCGGGGTGTTCGTGGACGACCCGCGGCTCTTCCTCGACCACCTCGCCTTCGCCGCCGCCTTCCTCGCCGCCCGGTCGGTGCCGCCCACCCGGCTGCACACGGTTCTCGACACCCTCGAAGCCCAACTGGCCGACGTTCCCAGCGCACTCGCCCAGGCGGAGGCGGGCCGGCGACACCTCGACGGCTGACTCTGCGATGCTGGAGGCGTGCCGAGACAGCCGGTGGGACCGGCGGAGATCACGGCGGATCCGCCGTACCGGACGGCGAACCCGCTGCTGCGGCAGTTCTGGCTCGACCTCGCCTTCCTGCACTGGGCGGTGGACCCGGCGGTCGTGGCGCCGCTGCTGCCGGCGGGCACCAGGCCCGACACCCTCGGTCCGGTCACCTATGTCGGGCTCATCGCGTTCCGGATGTACCGGGTGGGCTGGTTCCGCCTGCCGGGGATCCCGTATCTCGGCACGTTCCCCGAGACCAACGTGCGGCTGTACTCGGTCGACGAGCACGGCAGGCGCGGCGTCTACTTCCGCTCGCTCGACGCCTCCCGGCTGATTCCGGTGCTGACCGCGCGGGCCGGATTCCGGCTGCCGTACAACTGGGCCCGGATGGACGTCGTCCGGGACGGCGACACGATCCGGTACACCAGCGAGCGGCGGCTGCCGGGGCCGCGCGGCGCGTACAGCCGGATCGCCGTGCGGATCGGCGAGCCGGTCACCGAGCCGACCGCGCTCGACCACTTCCTGACCGCGCGCTGGGGCATGCACAGCACGTTCTTCGGCCGGCCGATGTACCTGCCCAACACCCATCCCCGCTGGCCGCTGCACCGGGCCGAACTGCTGCGCTGCGACGAGGACCTGGTCACCGCGGCCGGGCTGCCCGCGCCGGTCGGCGACCCGGTGAGCGTGCTCTACTCGCCCGGCGTCCCGGTCAGCTTCGGCCGACCCGCCCGCCCGGCGGGCATCCCCACGCCGTAGCCCGCGTCGGTCGGCGGCCATCCGGCTGATTCCGCCGGTCCGTCCGGCGCCGGATCGCGTGCCGTACCGGCTCGTTCCGCCCGTCTTCCCGCGCCCCGCCTCTCCGGCGCCGGGCGATCCGCGCGCCGCGGGAACCGCGTGCCGGGGCCGCCGCTGCCCAAATGGCCGCGTTCACCCCCAAAAGGCTGCCACTCGCTCCAGTGCCAGCCGAGCTGAACCCGAGAGTTGTCAATGAACATGCCAAGAAGCCATCTCTCCTCTTCCGTCCCGTTCTACGCGCGTGGTGTGCTGATCCGGTTGTCATACGACAGCGTCCGATGGATCGCCAGCTCCCCCCCACCTCCTTTGGAGTGACGCAATGCTGCGCACCAAACTTCGCCGCGCCGGACTCGTCTTCGCGGCCGGGACGGCCATGCTCGCGGTTTCGGTGCCCGCGCACGCCGCAGGCAGCTACACCGCGTTCGCGTTCAGCCTCAGCGACAGTGAGCCGACCATTTACAACTTCATCAACTCGGCCACCTCGTCGCTCGACATGACGATGTACGAGCTGAAGGACACCACGGTCGTCAACGACCTGATCGCCCTGGAGAACAAGGGTGTCAAGGTCCGGGTCATCCTGGACCAGAAGGAGACCTCGACCAACACCGCCGCCTACAACTCGCTGTCCGCGGCGGGCGTCGGCGTGGTCTGGTCCTCCACCACCTTCACCTACACGCACCAGAAGACGATCACCGTCGACGGCAACGAGTCGCTGATCCTCACCGGCAACCTGACCTCCGAGTACTACTCGACCACCCGCGACTACGGCGTCTTCGACACCGACGCCAGCGACGTCTCGTCCATCGAGAGCGTCTTCAACGCGGACTACGCGCACACCTCGATCACCGCGAGCGACGGCGACAACCTGCTCTGGTCGCCGAACACCGCCACCTCCCGGCTCGCCAGCGTGATCACCGGCGCCACCAAGACCCTGGACGTCGAGGAGGAGGAGTTCAGCGACTCGACGATCGTCAACGACATCGTCGCCGCCGCCCAGCGCGGCGTGACCGTGCGCGTCGTGCTGGAGGACCCGTCCAGCTACTCCTCCGAGGTCACCAAGGTGGAGAACGCCGGCGGCACCGTGGTCGGCTACTCCGACCCGAACGGCTACTACATCCACGCCAAGGCCGTCGTGGCGGACTACGGCATGTCCGACATGAAGGTCGAAGCCGGCTCGATGAACGTGACCACCAACTCGCTCACCGAGAACCGTGAGTTGGGCATCATCCTCAGCGACACCGGCGTGGCCTCGGTCATCGAGTCGTCGTTCAACAGCGACTACTCCGGCGGCACCGCGGCCTGACCCGGCGCCGGGAACCCTCCCCGCGCCCGCGTGAACGCCTCCGCCGGCCCCCCGCCCGGGGCCGGCGGATCCGCGTTCCGCGACCCCGGCGGCGGTTGCCCGAAAGTGTCTTGATGCGGCGCCCGGTGATCCCTACTCTTGCGCGACACGTTCGGACCGTTTGGGGTGGGCCATGGCTGGGGCACGGGTGGACGCGACCGGGACGGACGGCGCCGTGGCGCCCCGCGGACCGGTCATCGAGGCCAACGGCCTCAACGTCATCGCCGAGGCGGAACGCGGCGGCCGGCCCCGGCGGCTGTTCTGGCCCTGGTTCGGCGCCAACGTCTCCGTCCTGGGCCTGAGTTACGGCTCCTTCGCCCTCGGGTTCGGCGTCTCGTTCTGGCAGGCGCTGATCGCCGGAGTGGTCGGGATCGTCGTCTCGTTCCTGCTGTGCGGCTTCATCGCGCTGGCCGGCAAGCGCGGTTCCGCGCCGACCATGGTGCTCAGCCGGGCGGCGTTCGGCGTGCGCGGCAACCGGCTGCCGGCCCTGCTGTCCTGGGTGCTGACGGTCGGCTGGGAGACCGTGCTGATCATCCTGTCCACCCTGGCGACGGCCACCGTCTTCCAGCGGCTGCACTGGGGCGGCGGCACGCCCACCAAGGTCGTCGCCCTCGTCGTGGTGTGCGCGCTCACCGTGGTCGGCGGCGTGATCGGCTTCGAGCTGATCATGCGGATGCAGGTCGTCATCACGGTCGTCACCGGCGTGCTGACCGTCGTCTACGTCGTGCTGGTCGCCGGCCGGATCCACTGGCACACCGTCAGCCACCTGCCGTCCGGCTCGGCCGAGCAGGTCATCGGCACGGTGGTGTTCATGATGACCGGCTTCGGCCTCGGATGGGTCAACGCCGCCGCGGACTACTCGCGCTACCTGCCGCGCGGCGCGTCGAGCCCGGCGGTGGTCGGCTGGACCACGGCCGGGGCGTCGCTCGCGCCGCTGGTGCTGCTGGTCTTCGGCCTCCTGCTGGCCGGCTCGTCGACCGGGCTGAACAAGGCGATCGCGGCCGACCCCATCGGGGCGCTGACCACCGTGCTGCCCACCTGGTTCCTGCTGCCGTTCGCCGTGGTGGCCGTGCTCGGCCTGATCGGCGGCGCGGTCCTGGACATCTACTCCTCCGGCCTGGCACTGCTGGCCGCCGGCCTGCCGGTGCGCCGCCCGGTGGCCGCCGGGGTGGACGGCGTGCTGATGACCGCCGGCACGGTGTACGTCGTCTTCTTCTCCGGCGACTTCCTCGGCCAGTTCACCGGCTTCCTCACCACGCTGGGCGTGCCGGTGGCGGCCTGGTGCGGCGTGATGCTCGCCGACATCGCGCTGCGCCGCCGCGACTACGACGCCGCCGACCTCTACCGCCCCGCCGGCCGGTACGGCGACGTCCGCGTCCTGCCGGTCGCCGTCGTCTGCCTGGCCACCGCGCTCGGCTGGGGCCTGGTGACGAACGCGTCCGCCCACTGGCTGTCCTGGCAGGGCTACCTGCTCGGGCCCCTCGGACTCGGCGGCACGTCCGGCGCCTGGTCCTACGCCAACCTCGGCGTCCTGGCCGCGCTCCTCCTCGGCTTCCTCGTCACCCTCCTGCTGCACCGCTCGCGGATCGCCGCCGAGGAATCCGCCCCGGCCACCACGGGAGAGGCCGGCTAACCGACCCGTTCGACGAAGCGCAGCACCGCGGCGGCGCCGTCGTCGGCGGCGACCCGGTCGGCGAGCAGCCGGGCCCGGCGGCGCGGCGCCGGATCCTCGACCGCGCGGCGTATCGCCGCGGCCAGCCGGGGTGCGGTCAGCCCGCGCAGCGGCACCGGCCCGGGGGAGACCCCGAGGGCGGTCAGCCGCGCTGCCCAGAAGGCCGCGTCGAGTTGGGCCGGCACCGGCACGGCGGGTACCCCGGCGCGCAGTCCGGCGGCCGTCGTGCCGGCGCCGGCGTGGTGCACGACGGCGGCGGTGCGCGGGAACAGCCAGGAGTGCGGCACCTCGTCCACCGTGAGCACGTCGTCCCCGGCCACCCGCAGCCCGCTCCAGCCGCTCTGCACGACCGCGCGCACCCGGGCGGTCCGCACCGCCTCGGCCACGGTCGCGGCCAGCCGTTCCGGATCAGGGACCACCAGGCTGCCGAAGCCGAGGTGGACCGGCGGCGGCCCGGCGGCCAGGAAGTCGGCCAGCGCGCCCGGCGGCCGCCAGTCCTCCGCGGTGTGCGGCCACCAGTAGCCGACCACCTCCGAGGTGCGGACCCAGTCGGCGGGCCGGGGCACCACGGACGGCGAGAAGCCGTAGAAGACCGGCCAGCCCTCGCGCATGTGACGCCGCCTCAGCTTTCCCGCCGACGCCCGCGGCAGGCCGAGCTCGCGGCGCAACCGCCGTGTCGCGGGCCCGAAGAGCCGGTCCACGGCGAGCAACGCGGCCTGCCCGGCGAGGCGGTTGCCCACCGGGCCGAACCCCCGCGTGCCGCCCCACACGACGGGCGGAAAGGCCCGGGTGGGCTCAAGCGGTTGCAGGAACAGCCCGGCGCTCGGCAACTCCAGTGCCTCCGCGACCACTTGGCCGATCGGCGTCGTGGTCGCCGACAACAGCATGACGTCCGCGCCCTGTTGGGCCGCGTCCAGCACGCCGCGCGCCAGCTCCGGCACGAACCGCCGCGCCATCCGCAGCAGTTCGGCCGAGCCGCGCAGTCCGTTGCCCGAGCGCACCAGGCGTTGGCCGCCCGCGGAGGCCAACTGGGCACGCGGATCCACCGGCAGCGCCCGGAACTCCAGCCCGGCGGCGCGCACCGGCGCCTCGAACCCGGCGTGGGCGGCAACCGCCACCGCGCAGCCCGCGTCCGCCAGCCGCCGTCCGAGGCCGACGAACGGCGCCACATCACCCTGCGACCCGGCGGTCACGATCAGAACGCGCACGCTCCACGGTAGCCCGAAGGCCGCCGGGCCGGCCCGCGCGGGCAACCGTCCGGCGGGGAGCGGCGCACCGTCCGATCCCGGTCCGCGCTCACGATCCGGGCGCCGGGCCGACCGACGCCGTCGGGCGGTGTGCGGCGCGGGCGGCGGTGGCCAGGCTGGACTGGAGCCGGCGGGTGGCCTCCACGTGGTCGCCGGTCCAGATGATGCGTACCGCGGTGGCGGTGGCCCGGCCCCGCTCGTCGCGCAGGTCCTGGCGCACCGTCTCGATCAGCCGCCCGTCGGCGGCCCGGTCGTGGCCCAGCGGTTCCGGCACACCGCGCAGTCCCTCCAGGCTGGCGGCGAGCGCGTCGTACCACCGCGAGACGTTCTCGGTGCCGGCCAGCAACTCCTCGCGCGCCGCCGCCCGGTCGCCCTCAGAACGGGCCCCGGGGCGCCGCCACAGGTCGAGTACCGCGTCGGCCGCCAGGCGCAGCGCCGCGACCCCGGTGACCAGCGTCGTCATCTCGGCCATCGGCACCGGCTTCGCGCCGCGCTCGGCCAGGTAGTTGCGGAACGCGTCGTCGAGCCGTCCGGCCGCCGCCGCGGCGCGGGCCGCCGCGTCCTGCGGCGCGGACTCCGTCGCCCGCCGGGTGTCGCAGCGGTCCAGCGCGAAGCCGACCGCGCCGGCCAGGTAGGCGGCGCTGTCGGAGTACGCCTCGGCGAGCGCCTTGCCCAGCGCGTTGCCGGCGCCGCGCGGCCAGAAGAACAGCCCCACCACCAGGCTCACCGCGCAGCCGATGGCGATGTCCTCCACCCGCAGCAGCCCCAGCTTCCACCCGGCGGGCTGCACGATGTTGTAGAGGATCACCAGCGTCAGCGTGAACGCGGCCTGACCCGCCGCGAAGGAGACCACGGCCGGCGCGATGCCGGCCACCAGGATCGCCAAGGGCAGCAGTACCCACAGCAGGTCGCTGTTCGTGCCGATGCCCACCAGCAGCAGACCGCCGACGATCGAGCCCGCCACCGTGCCGAGCAGCGCGCGCAGCACGCTCTGCCCGGTGTTCAGCGCGTTGGAACGCAGCACCGACAGCGCGCCGAGCACCACCCAGAACGAGTGCTGGACGCTCGTCAGGTCGGCGGCCGTCACCGCCAGTGCCAGGCCGATCGCCCCGCGCACGCTGTTGTGCAGCCACACCGAGTGCGGCTCCACGTGCGCGGCGGCCCGCTGCTGGGCCGCGGAGACCGGACCGGCCAGCCCCCGGGGCGCGCGGCCGAGCAGCCGGTCGGTCCAGCCGCGCCGTTCCGCCGCCGCTGCCAGATCGACGTTGGCCGCGATCTGCCTGACCGCGAACCCCATCTCCTGCGCCCGGAAGGACGGGTCGAGCGCGGTGATGAACTCCCTCACCCGCCCGTCGGCCCGCTCGGCCGTTCGGTAGACCGGCAGGCTGCCGGTCGCCGCGTTCTCCATGGCCTCCAGCGCCCCGGTCAGCTCGTCGAGCGCGGCACGCAGCGGCGCCGGGTCGCCGCGCGGCGCGTCGAGCAGGTCCGCGCCGCGCTCCAGCACCCCGGCGACCGCCCGTCGCACCTCGCAGGCGCTGCGGTTGACCTGGGCGACCGGGCGCGGCGGGCTCTGCAGGACGATCGAGTCGAGCCAGGTCAGCTCGTCCACCAGCCGCACCAGGGCACGGGCGCTCGTGGTGAGGCCGGTGGGCCGGTAGGGGGTGGCGATGAAGGTCCGGTCCAGTTCCTCGACCGCCGCGGCGCTCCGCTCGGCCGTCGCGTGGTTCTCGGCGGCGCTCGGCGCGTCCGGGCCGCCGAGCACCCGGGCCGCGTCCGACCGCAGCCGCGCGGCGAGGCCCCGGCTCGCGGCCGCGGCGGTCCGGCCGAGCGGGTCGAACGCCGGGGTCGGCCACAGCAGCGCCACCGCGGCGAACGAGCCGGCCCAGGCCATCCCCCAGCCGGCCAGCCGGTCCGGCGTCTCGGAGACCGGCACCCGGATCGAGACCGCCAGGATGAAGGCGAGCAGCAGCGAGGTCGTCGCACCGGCCAGCACCGAGCTGACCACCCCGGAGAACAGCACGGCGAACCCGAGCACCGCCATCGTCAGCACCGCCAGCCAGGTCACCTGCGAGACCGCGGTGCCCAGGCAGATGAACGCCGCGCCCGCCGCGCCGAGAGCGGCCTGGGCGGCGAGCCGGTCGCGCATCGGCCCGCCGAAGTCGACCAGCAGGAGCATCGAGAACGAGCCGAACGCGGCGAAGACCGCCGTCACCGGGTTACCGATGACCTCGCTCGCCACCGCGAACATCGCCGGCATGACGATCGCCGTCCGCCCGGCCCTGCGGGTGGCCGCCAGCCCGCGATCGTGCGTCCTGAACCACTGCGCGACGTCTCGCGGGGCGCGGATCACGGAGTCCATCGGCGGCGGACCTCCTGCCTTCGGGGAGGCGCGGTGACCGTGCGGCTCCTGCCGAGTATTCCTCAGTACGGCCCGGGGCGCCGTTCGGCCGGACGGCGCCGGGATACCGTCGCGGGGTCCGGGCTCACGGGGGGTGGGGACGATGCTGGAACGCCTGGAGATCGAGTCCTTCGTCACGCTGGCCCAGGAGCTGCACTTCGGCCGCACCGCCCAGCGGCTGAACGTCTCCACGGCGCGCGTCAGCCAGACGATCAAGAAGCTCGAACGCCGGGTCGGCGCCGTGCTGTCGTCGGCGCGGGCCGCGGCGTCTTCCCGGTCGGCGGCCGGTTCGTCCGCTACTACGCCCGCCCGGACGTGGCCTACGTGCCGTTCGACGACGCCGACCCGCTGGAGTGGGGCGTGGTCTGGCACACCGGCGCCCCCGCCGGCCGCGTGCACGCCTTCGACCGGGCCGCCCGGGACACCGCGGCAGCCCGGGCCGCCGGGCCCGAACGGCCGGCCGTTCCGCGTCACACCGCGGCGGCCAGCGGCCGGCGGCCGTCGAGCGCCGCCGAGAACCGGTCGACCACCTCGTCCAGCGCCTCGGCGGTCGCCGCTTCCACGGTGACCCCGGCGGCGTCCACGGTGATGAGCCGGTCCAGCACGAAATAGCCCGGCACGATGTGTGCGGCGCCCATCGACGAGAGCACCGGACGCAGCGCGTAGTCGATCGCGAGCACGTGCGCGGTGCTGCCGCCGGTGGCCAGCGGCAGCACCGTCTTGCCGGCCAGCACGTACTGCGGCAGCAGGTCGAGCAGCGACTTGAGCAGCCCGGAGTAGGCGGCCTTGTAGACCGGGGTGCCCACGACGACCCCGTCCGCGGTCTCGAACAGCGTCTTCACCCGGGCGATCTCGGGATGGGAGACGTCGGCGCGCAGCAGCGCCTCGGCGGGCAGGTCCCGCACGTCCAGCGGCACGACCGTGTGGCCGCCGGCGGCCAGCCGGGCGTCCAGGTGACGCAGCAGCCGCGCGGTGCGCGAGGTGGCGGACGGACTTCCGGACAGGGACAGGATGGTGGCCATGCGCCCTCAATTCACTGTGATGACGTTCGGATGAATCGCTTGCCGGTTCACGGCCACGGACGGCACCGGCGCACCACCGCGATGACGGGTCGGCGAAATGGCGGACCGGCGGCGTGGATGGACAGCCGGGTCCGCGCCGCACCGTGCGGTGGTCGACGGGAGGAGAAAAGGCGCTGTGCGTGGTCGTCGCGTGCCCCGCGATGCGGGGTCAGATTCCGCGGCGACAGAAAGCGCTGGAGACGCGCGCCAGGTCGATGTGGCGTCGGCGGGTCAGATCCAGTCGCGGTTCCATAGGCCCAAAGTGCAACAGACGCCGATCCGTTCGGTCAAGAAGCCTTTCTCGGGATCTCGCATCATGGACGGCATTCCGCGCAATTCCGCCGCGCCGGCGAATCACCGGCGACGCGAATACGCTGTGCTTTACGCCCTACTGTTCGACGGGCTCGTGCAGGGCGGCGTCGGCCGGTCCCTGGACGAATTCCGTGAAGCGCACGACGAGTCCGGCCCGTTGCGGGGAGCAGCAGTAGGGACCGGCGGCCGTGGCGGCGTCCGGTGCGAGCGGCGCCAGCCGGACCATGCGCCATGGGCCGTCCTCGCAGCGGGCACGGACGGTGAGCGCGCCGCCGGCGCGGCTGGCCCGGACGGTGACGAGGCGCCCGGCCCACTCGGGCACCGGCGCCATCGACCAGTCGGACTCGCCGCGGGTGACCACCGCGCCGAGGTGCGGCACGCCGTCGCTCAGCTCCACCCCGGCCTTGATCCAGGTGCCGGCGTCCACCCGGACCAGCACGCCGGCCTGGTCGAAGAGGGTGTCGAAGTCGGCCCGGAAGGTCACCTCGACGGCACGTCCCGTCGGCAGGCCGGCCAGCAGCGCGTGTCCGCTGTCCCGGACGAACCCGTAGCTGGTGGTCCGCCAGAAGTCGCTGCCCTCCCGCGTGGTGACCAGCAGGTCGCGGCCGTCGACCGCCACGCCGGCCGGCGGGTTGAGCCATGCGCCGTCGTCCCACTCCACTGCCGATCGCGTGTCCATCTGCTCGCCTTCCCCGGGAGGCCGCCTGCCGTGCGGGTCCATCCTGGCGGAGCCGGCGCCCGTTCAGGAAGCGGTCGCGGTGCGGCGGTCGAGTTGTTCGAGGACCAGGGGCCAGGCGTCGCGGTGCCGGTCGCGGGCCGCCTCGCCGGCGAAACCGGCGTGGGTGAGGCGAAGGAGCGTGCCGTCGGCGTGCGGGCTCAGCTCGACGGTGACCACCGTCTCGGCGCCCTCGGTGCCGCCCGCACCGGTCACCCAGGTCAGCTCGACCAGCCGGTCCGGGGTCAGCCGCAGGAACCGCCCGTAGTGCGGGTGCCGGACCCCGAGGTGCTCCGTCGCGAAGAAGAACGGCTCGCCGGCCCGGGCGGTCATCCGCACCGACCCCGGCGCCGCGAACCACTGGTCGAACCGCTCGGTCCAGGCGCGGTAGAGCACGGCCGGCGGCGCGCCCATCGCGCGCTCGGCGGTGCACCGCAGCGATTCGGCGGCCGGATCTGCCATGGCGCAACGCTACCTTCCCGGCGGCGGACCGCCGGGCATCCGGGCGCCGGGCGGGTCACCAGGCGGTGGCGCCGTGCTCCTCCGAGGGCATCAGCAGCCACAGGGCCAGGTACACCAGGAACTGCGGACCCGGCAGCAGGCAGGACACCACGAAGATCAACCGGACCTTGTTGGCGGAGATGCCGAACCGCCGGCCGAGACCCGCGCAGACCCCACCGATCATCCGGCCTTCCGTGGGGCGGACCAGTGTGTTCATCTGACGTTCCTTCCTCGCCGACCATCCGCGGCCACTGATCCATGACCGCCCTTCCAGGCTAGTTCCGCCCCGCCGCCCGGCCGTCCCCCGTCAGGACGATCACTGCCCGGATCCCCCTCCGGGACGACCCCTACCGCTTCTGAGGGTGCCCGGCCGCGGCGGGCCGCCGGATCCGGCGCCGGCGCGACATGCCGGTCGCTTCGGCACGCTTCCGTGACTTTTGATCGCATTCGCCCATGATGTGTGTCGCACGGGCCGCAGCGGTGCCGCGAGGGCGCCTGCCGACGGCCCGTCGGAGAGGAACGACGCACACCGATGAACGTCAACCGCGCCGCGCAGCGCGCCGCCTTCGCGTCCCTGCTCGCTCTCGGCCTGGGCGCCGGCACCGTCCAGGGCGCGACCGCCGCCATCCACACCGCGGCGGTGGACCGGGCGGTCGGCCCGGCGTCCACCGCCACCCGGCCGACGGACGGCATGGACGGCTGGCACGGCGACGGGCTGGCCCTCGACGCCGCCGACAACCGCAAGGCCGACGCCTTCCTCGCCCGCGCCAGGGACGCCGAGCGGTGGCTCAGCCCGCAGGTGCGCACCGCGGCCCTGCTCAGCCACGCCACCCTCGTCGGCTTCGACAACCGGCTGAAGTCGGCCGACTCGCTCAAGCGCAAGGTCGCCACCGCCATGGTGCGGACACCGGGCGAGACGGTGGACCAGGCGCTCGCCGGGATCGGCGACTCGGTGCGCTACACCCTGCAGTGGCCGCAGACCACGTACACCACCGGCGTGATCACCGCGGCCCGCACGCTGTCCGCCTGGGGCAACGACAGCGTGAAGTGGTCCAACACCTGGGGACGTGCGGCCGGCTACAGGGCGATCAACTCCGGCTGGCGCGAGCCGCGTTCGGGGATGGGCTTCGAGGTCCAGTTCCACACCCCGGCCAGCAAGCACGCCCAGTCGGAGACGCACAAGCTGTACGAGGAGCAGCGGCTGCCCGGCACCAGCGCGGACCGCCGCCAGGAACTGCAGCGGCAGCAGAACGCGATCTTCGCCGCGGTCCCCGTCCCGGCCGGCGCCGAGTCGCTGACCGCCCCCGCCCGCCGGGAGCCGGTGCCCGCCGGCCGGATGGGCTGACCGGCGAACGCCCCCGGTCCGCCGCCGCGATCCGTGCGGCGGACCGGGCCGGCGTGCCGCGTTGACGCGGGCCCGGGACCTGTTGGCGGCCGCGGTGGCCGATCCGCGCGGAACCCGCTTTGCGGCAGGGCGGCATCTCGGATGGCGGGACGCGGGCTGTGCGGCGCCGGGGCGGTTTGCTAGCTTCGGGGGATGGTTGCCCAGGCCGAGAACTTCTCCGCACGTCGCTATGTCGACCTGCGGCGCCAGGGCGCGGACATCTGTCGCCGGTTCTGAGGCGTCGGAGCGCATCCGTTCGCCGATCGAGACGGCAACGACGGACCGCTCCCCGAGGAATCCCGATGTCCCGCAACGCAGTGCCGCCTGTCGCAACCCCCGTTCCCGGCCGCCGGATCGCGGACAGCGGCCGCCGGGCCACCAGCGCCAGCGTCGTGCTGCGCGCGGTCCTCGAACACGGACCGGTGGCCCGCAGCGCCATCGCCCGGCTGACCGGGCTGTCGCCGGCCGCGGTCACCGGGCACTGCGCGCGGCTCGCCAAGTCCGGGCTGATCCGCGAGACTCCCGGACCGTCCCGCTCCCCGCGGGCCGGCCGCCCGCACGTCCCCGTGGAACTCGACGGCTCCCGCTTCCTCGTCGGCGGCGTGCACGTGGCCTCGGCGCACACCACCGTCGCGCTGCTCGACCTGCGCGGCCGGGTGGTCGCACGGCGGCAGCGCGGCCACGACGGCACGCAGCCGGACCGGGTGGCGCGGCGCGCGGCGGAGGGACTCGACGCGCTGCTGGCCGAACAGGCCGCGGGCGCCGCGCTGTTGAGCGTCGGGGTGGCCAGCGGGGGATGGGTGGACCGCGACGCGGGCACCGTCGTCGAGCACGAACCGCTCGGCTGGCGCGACGTGCCGCTGCGCGAACTGCTGGCCGCCCGGACCGGCCGGCCGGTCCACCTCGACGGCCGCTCCCGCGCGCTGGCCAACGCCGAGCGGCTGTTCGGCGAGGCGCGGCACAGCCGCAGCGTGCTGCACCTGTTCGTCGGCGACATGGTGGACGCCGCCTTCGCCACCGACGACCGCGTGCACTACGGACAGCGCTCGCAGGCCGGAGTCGTCGCCCACCTGCCGGTGGTGGGCGGTACGCAGCCGTGTCCGTGCGGGCGGATCGGGTGTCTGCAGGCCGAGGTGTCCGAACGGACCCTGTGCCGCCGGGCGTACGAGGCGGGCGTGGTCACCGCGCCGGATCCGGCGCTCGTCGTCGAGGCCGCCCGCCGGGGCGATCCGACCGCGGTGCGGCTGCTGGTCGAACGGGCCCGGCTGACCGGCCGAGCGGTGGGCCTGCTGTTCGACCTGCTCAACCCGGACACCGTCATCGTCGTCGAACGCGGCGTCATCCAGCGGGCCGACTGCCTGGCCGCGCTGCGCGAGGAGATCGCCGCGTACACCTCGGCCGCCGTCGACACCGCGCGGGCCGTGCTGCCGACCAGCTTCCCCGACGCGGTGCTGGCGATGGCGGGCGGAGCGGTCGCGCTGGACGTGCTCTACCGCGATCCGCTGGATCTGCCCGCCGCGGCCGGTGAGATCGGCGTACGGAATTAATTCAAAAAATCCGAATGTTGACACCGCGTGCGGCGGAAGGCGAGCATTGTTCCGTGAGCGAAGCGCAGGGAATTCCCCCGATGGCGCGGAGCCGGTCCGGCCGGCTCCGCCCCGTCGGCCGCGCCTGGCGCAAATCGCGTCAGATCAGGCTCACCCGGTGCCGGGTCATCGACCTGATGCGAGTCGGCCGCACCCTGTGTCGCTGAAATCCGCGATGACGAACCGCCGTTAATCCACGCCGGCATATCGGTACGCGTGCCGTTCCGGTCCGCGTACGCCGGAGATCCGCCGCGTCCTGACGCGCCTTCGGGACTATTGCCGAAGGCGACCGTGCGGGCGTATTTCCCGCCGGATCGGATCGCCGTCCGCATACCGCCTCCCCGCTTCCCGTGATTTCCCCGCGCCGCCCGGTCTCTTTCCGGCGCGGCTGAATTCAGGCTGATTCAGGCTGCCCGTCACCGTGCCGCCGTACCCACCGAACGGAGTCCTTCGATGCCCCGCCCGACCTCTCCAGCGACCGGTCCCGACCGGCGGCTGTTCCTGCACGCACTGCTCGGCACCGCGGCCGCCGCGGGGCTGACCGCATGCGCGAGCCGGGCCGCCGCCGGGCCACGCCTCGCGCCGAGCGCGCCGCTGCCCACCGCGGTCCCGGCCGGCACCAGCCTGAAGATCGCGTCGTACCAGGGCGCCGAGCAACTCCAACTCAAGCTCGCCGGGCTCGACAAGCTCCCGTTCACGGTGACCGACTGGCCGAACATCGGCGCCGGACCCGACGTCATCAACGCCTTCCGCGCCCACTCCCTCGACCTCGCCAACAACGCCGGCATCCCGCCCATCCAGGCACACGACCAGGGCTTCGACGCGAAGATCGTCGCCATCAACCTCACCCGCAAGCCCACCTACGTCTTCGCCACCGCACCGCACAGCGCCATCCGCGACGTCGCGGACTTCAAGGGCCGCAAGCTCGCCTTCTCCCAGGGCCAGGCGCAGGGCGTCGTCCTGCTGCGCGCGCTGAGGAAGGCCGGCCTGTCGCCCGAGGACGTCCACCTGGTGCCGTTGACCAGCGACCAGTTCCTCACCGCGCTGCAGGCCGGCCAGGTGGACATCGCACCGCTGGCCATCAGCCAGGTGCCCTCCTACCTGAGCAAGTACCGCTCCCAGGGCGCCCGCACCATCACCACCGACGTCGTCGACCTGCTGAGCCTGCTGTGGGCGCCGGCCGAGGTGCTCGCCGACGCCGGGAAGGCCGCCGCCGTCGCCGCGTTCGTCCCGCGCTGGGCCCGCGGCCTGGTCTGGGTCTACGAGAACCCCGCCCGGTGGAACGAGGACTTCTACGTCCGCACCCAGGACATCACCCTCTCCCAGGCCCGCGCGGTCACCGCGCTGGGCAGCAGGCCGCTGTTCCCGCCGAGTTGGGACGAGGCCATCGCCTGGGAGCAGGAGACGGCCGACCTGCTCGCCCAGGGCGGATTCGTGAAGCCGACGAAGGCCGCCTCCCTCTTCGACCGCCGCTTCGAGGGCCTGGCCGCCAGGGCCGTCGACGCGAAGTACCGGAGCTGATACCCGTGACCGACCTCGTCACCGGGGAACGCCTCTCCCCGGCCCACTCCACCGCCCGCCCCGATCCCCTCCCGGCCGGCGAACCACCCGCCCGGCGCCGGGTGCGCGCGCTGGCCCCCGGCCGGCGGCTGCCCGCCGCCCGGCTGCTCGGCCCGGCGCTCCTCCTCGCCCTGTGGGCCGCCGCCTCCGCCGCCGGCCGGCTGGACCCCGGCGCCATCCCGGCCCCGTGGACCGTGCTGCGGACCGCGGTGCGCCTGTGGTCGCACGGACCACTGCGCGCGGACATCGCCATCTCGCTGACCCGGGCCGGCACCGGCTTCGCCATCGGCCTGACCGGCGGAGTGCTGCTCGCGCTGGCCGCCGGGCTCAGCCGGATCGGCGAGGCGCTGATCGACGGCTCGGTCCAGCTGAACCGGGCGATCCCCACCCTCGGCCTGATCCCGCTGTTCATCCTCTGGCTGGGCATCGGCGAGACCTTCAAGATCGTGATCATCGCGATCGTGGTCTACATCCCGATCTACCTCAACCTGCACGCCGCGCTGTCCGGCATCGACAGCCGGTTCGTCGAACTCGCCGAGGTGCTGGGGCTGAGCCGGGCGCAGTTCGTCCGGCAGGTCGTCATCCCCGGCGCGCTGCCCGGCTTCTTCACGGGACTGCGCCTCGGGGTGACCGCCTCCTGGCTGTCGCTGGTGGTGCTGGAGCAGATCAACGCGACCAGCGGCCTGGGCTACCTGATGTTCCAGGCGCAGAACTACGGCCAGACCGACGTGATCATCGTCGGACTGCTGGTCTACGGCGTCTTCGGCCTGGTCTCCGACACCGCGGTCCGACTGGTCGAACGGAGGGTGCTGTCATGGCGCCGCACACTGGGCAACTGACCCCGCCGGCCGTCCGGATCAGCGGCCTGACCCGCTCGTTCGGCGACCGCACCGTGCTGGACGGCGTCGACCTCGACATCCCCGCCGGACAGTTCGTCGCGCTGCTCGGCCACAGCGGATCCGGCAAGAGCACCCTGCTGCGCGCCCTGGCGGGCCTGGACCACGAGGTCGCCGGCACCGGCGAACTGCGCACCCCGCAGCGGCTGTCGGTCGTCTTCCAGGACTCCCGGCTGCTGCCGTGGCGCCGGGTGCTCGGCAACGTGGTGCTCGGCGTGCCGGGCCGGGACGCGGCGGAACGCGGCCGGGCCGCGCTGGAGGAGGTGGGGCTGGCGGACCGGGCCGACGCCTGGCCCGGCCAACTGTCCGGCGGCGAGGCACAGCGCGCCGCGCTCGCCCGGTCGCTGGTGTGGCAGCCCGAACTCCTGCTAGCCGACGAGCCGTTCGGCGCCCTCGACGCGCTGACCCGGATCCGGATGCACGGCCTGCTGCGCCGGCTGTGGCAGCGCCACCGGCCGTCCGTGCTGCTGGTCACCCACGACGTCGACGAGGCGATCGTGCTCGCCGACCGGGTCCTGGTGCTGGAGCGCGGACGCATCGGCCTCGACCTGTCCATCGACGTACCCCGACCGCGGTCCTACCGCGAACCACTGCTGGGCGAACACCGTGAGCTGCTGCTCGCCGCGCTCGGCGTCACCCCGGACGACGAAGGAGCCGCGTCATGACCCGGCAACTGCATCTCAACGCCTTCCTGATGAGCACCGGCCACCACGAGGCGTCCTGGCGGCTCCCGGAGAGCGACCCGTACGCCGGCACCGACCTCGACCACTTCCGCGCCCTGGCCGCGACCGCCGAACGCGGCACCTTCGACTCGCTGTTCCTGGCCGACTCGCCGGTGCTGATCAACAACGTCGGGCAGCGGCCGTCCGGCGTCCTTGAGCCGCTGACCCTGCTCACCGCGCTCGCCACCGCCACGAAGCACATCGGCCTGATCGCCACCGCGTCCACCTCCTACAACTCCCCGTACAACCTGGCCCGCCGGTTCGCCTCGCTCGACCACATCAGCGGCGGCCGGGCCGGCTGGAACGTGGTCACCACCGCGGGCGCCGAGGCCGCCCGCAACTTCGGGCTCGACGAGGAGCCCGCGCACGCCGCCCGCTACGAGCGCGCCGAGGAGTTCCTCGACGTGGCGGTCAAGCTGTGGGACAGCTGGGAGGACGACCTCGTGGTGGCCGACAAGGCCGCCGGGGTCTGGGGCGACGCCGCCAAGGTCCACCCGCCCCGGCACCGGGGCCGGCACTTCACGGTCGAGGGCGCGCTGAACGTCCCGCGCTCCCCGCAGGGCGCCCCGCTGCTGGTGCAGGCCGGCTCCTCCGAGGACGGCAGGCGGTTCGCCGCCCGCCGCGCCGAGGCGGTCTTCACCGCGCAGCAGACCCTCGGCGACGCGCAGCGCTTCTACGCCGACCTCAAGGCCAGGACGCGGGAGGCCGGCCGCGACCCGGAGGGCGTCAAGATCCTGCCCGGCATCGTCCCGGTCATCGGCGACACCGAGGCCGAGGCCCGCCGCCGGGAGGCCGAACTGGAGGAGCACATCGTGCACGAGCACGGCGTGCGGCGGCTTGAGCGGCTGCTGCAGCTCGCCCCCGGCACGCTGCGGCTGGACGCCCCGCTGCCGGACGACCTGCCCGACGAGGACGAGATCGAAGGCGCCAAGAGCCGCTACACCCTGGTCGTCGAGCTGGCCCGGCGCGAGAACCTCACCGTCCGCCGGCTGATCGGCCGGCTCGGCGGCGGCCGCGGGCACCGCACCTTCAGCGGCACGCCGGAGCAGGTGGCCGACGCGATCCAGGAGTGGTTCACCCTCGGCGCGGCCGACGGCTTCAACATCATGCCCGCCGTGCTCCCCTCCGGCCTGGAACTCTTCGTCGACCACGTCGTGCCGATCCTGCGCGCCCGCGGCCTGCTGCGCACCGCCTACACCCCGGGCCAGACGCTCCGCGAACGCTACGGGCTGCCGCGCCCGGCGAACCGGTACGCCGCCGCGCCGCTCGCCCTGGCCGCGCCCTGAGACCACCACCCGCCGTCCACCCCGAACCATCCCGAAGGGAACCCCCATGACCGCGACCACCGAAGCCACCACCGGCCTTCGGATCCGCAAGGTCACCGCCCGGATCGGCGCCCACGTCTCCGGCATCGACCTCGGCGGCCCGCTCGACGGCGAGACCGTCGCCGCACTGCGCACCGCGCTCAACGAGCACAAGGCCCTCGTCTTCGACGACGTCCACCTCGACGACGAGGGACAGCAGCGGTTCGCCCGGCACTTCGGCGAGCTGACCACCGCGCACCCGACCGTCCCGGCCGTCGAGGGAGCGCCGAACGTCCTGCCCGTCGACAGCGAACGCGGCCGGGCCAACCACTGGCACACCGACGTCACCTTCGTCGTCAGCCCGCCGCAGGTCAGCACCTTGCGCAGCATCGTGGTCCCGCCCTACGGCGGCGAGACCCTGATCGCCAACGCCGCCACCGCCTACCGCGACCTGCCGCAGCCGCTGCGGGACTTCGCCGACACGCTGTGGGCGGAGCACACCAACGACCACGACTACGCGGTGCCCGAGGAGAGCGTCGACGAGGAACAGGCCCGCCGCCGCGCGGTGTTCACCGCCATCACCTACCGCACCGCCCACCCCGTGGTCCGCGTGCACCCGGTCACCGGGGAGCGCGGACTGTTCATCGGCGGCTTCGCCCAGCGGATCGCCGGCCTGTCGGTCGCCGAGTCGCGCACCGTCCTCGACCTGCTGGAGAGCTACGTGCGGCGGCCGGAGAACGTGCTGCGCTGGCGCTGGTCGCCCCACCAGCTGGTGCTGTTCGACAACCGGATCACCCAGCACTACGCCGTCGACAACTACGACGACCAGCCGCGCCGCCTGCACCGCGTGACGGTCGCCGGCGACGTGCCGCTCGGCGTCGACGGCCGGCACAGCCGCGCGATCGCCGGCGACGCCTCGCACTACACACCGGTCGGGTGACCGCGCCGTACCCGGGCCCGGCGGACGCCGCACGCCGTCCGCCGGGCCCGCGGCACGAGCCGACGACGTGCGGGAACGGCCCCGTCTCGAGTTGAGAGATTGGCCACGCGACGAATCCGAGTGTGTCCGTGAGGTGTCGGGTACGGTGACCAACACCCCGAGCTGTTGAGCGGTGCAGTGCGGCCGACCGCCGGCCTGCATCGGAGCGAGCATTTGTGGGCATGAAGCGTCCGACACGAGGCAGACGTCCCGCCGATGGCACAACCGGCGTGGTGCACGCAGCGACAGACCCGTCCCAACCGTCCATGAGGCCACGGACGTCCGTCGCGGTCCGGGCTCGACATCGCCGGTCCCCAGACGGCTGAGGCGGTCCTCGGCCCGCGAACACACCAGGGAGTTTGATGTTCGGCAAGGTATTGGTCGCCAACCGCGGAGAGATCGCGATCCGTGCGTTCCGCGCGGCGTTCGAACTGGGCATCTCCACGGTGGCGGTCTTCCCCTACGAGGATCGCAACTCGTTGCACCGCGCCAAGGCGGACGAGGCGTACCAGATCGGTGAACCGGGCCATCCGGTCCGCGCCTACCTGTCGGTCGACGAGGTGATCCGGGCCGCGCGCAAGGCGGGCGCGGACGCGGTCTACCCGGGCTACGGCTTCCTGTCGGAGAACCCGGACCTGGCGGCCGGGTGCGCCGAGGCGGGCATCACCTTCGTCGGCCCGCCCGCCGCCGTGCTGAACCTGACGGGCAACAAGGCGCGGGCGGTGGCCGCGGCCCGGGAGGCCGGCGTTCCGGTGCTGGCGTCCTGCGAGCCGTCCGCGGACGTGGACACCCTGCTGGCGGCGGCGCGGGAGATGGAGTTCCCGCTCTTCGTCAAGGCGGTGGCCGGCGGCGGCGGGCGCGGCATGCGCCGGGTCGCGGAGCCGGACGACGCTGCGCGAGGCGATCGAGGCGGCGATGCGGGAGGCCGAGTCCGCGTTCGGGGACGCCACCGTCTTCCTGGAGCAGGCGGTCGTCAACCCGCGCCACATCGAGGTGCAGATCCTCGCCGACGCGCGCCGGCAACGTGGTCCACCTCTACGAGCGGGACTGCTCGGTGCAGCGGCGGCACCAGAAGGTCATCGAGATCGCGCCGGCGCCGAACCTGGACCCGCGGCTGCGCGAGCGGATCTGCGCCGACGCGGTGGCCTTCGCCCGGCAGATCGGCTACGTCAACGCCGGCACGGTCGAGTTCCTGGTCGACGAGCGCGGCCACCACCTCTTCATCGAGATGAACCCGCGCATCCAGGTCGAGCACACCGTCACCGAGGAGGTCACCGGACGTCGACCTGGTGCAGTCGCGCAGATGCGGATCGCCGCCGGCAAGACGCTGCCCGAACTGGGCCTGACCCAGGACGACATCGTGCTGTCCGGGGCCGCGCTGCAGTGCCGCATCACCACCGAGGACCCGGCCAACGGCTTCCGCCCGGACACCGGCACGATCACCGCCTACCGCTCGCCCGGCGGCGCCGGGCGTCCGGCTCGACGGCGGCACGATGCACACCGGCGCCGAGGTCTCGGCGCACTTCGACTCGATGCTGGTGAAGCTCACCTGCCACGGCCACGACTTCGCCAACGCCGCCGCGCCGGGCCCGCCGGGCGATCGCGGAGTTCCGGATCCGCGGGGTCTCCACCAACATCCCGTTCCTCGGCGCGGTGCTGGACGACCCGGAGTTCCGCGGCCGGCCACATCACCACCGGTCTTCATCGAGGAGCACCCGGACCTCATCCGGGCGCGCCCGTCGGCGGACCGCGGCACCAAGCTGCTCAGCTACCTCGCCGAGACCACCGTCAACCAGCCGCACGGTCCGCGCCCGCAGGTCATCGACCCGGTCGACAAGCTGCCCGGCGTGGCCCTGGGCGCGGCGCCGCCCGAGGGCTCGCGGCAGCTGCTGGCCGAGCTGGGCCCCGAGGCGTTCGCGGCCCGGCTGCGCAGCCAGTCGGCGGTGGCGGTCACCGACACCACGTTCCGCGACGCCCACCAGTCGCTGCTGGCGACCCGGGTGCGCACCCGGGACCTGCTCGCGGTGGCGCCGTACGTCGCGCACACCGCGCCGCAGCTGCTGAGCCTGGAGTGCTGGGGCGGGGCCACCTACGACGTGGCGCTGCGGTTCCTGGCGGAGGACCCGTGGGAGCGGCTGGCGGCGCTGCGCGCGGCGGTGCCGAACCTGTGCATGCAGATGCTGCTGCGCGGCCGCAACACCGTCGGCTACACGCCCTACCCCGTGGAGGTGACGCAGGCGTTCGTGGCGGAGGCGGCGGCCACCGGGATCGACATCTTCCGCATCTTCGACGCGCTCAACGACGTCTCGCAGATGCGTCCGGCCATCGACGCGGTGCGGGCCACCGGCACCGCGGTCGCCGAGGTCGCCCTGTGCTACACCGCCGACCTGTCCGACCCGGCCGAGACGCTCTACACCCTCGACTACTACCTGCGGCTCGCCGAGCAGATCGTCGAGGCCGGGGCACACGTGCTGGCGATCAAGGACATGGCGGGGCTGCTGCGCGCCGCCGGCCGCGCGCACGCTGGTCACCGCGCTGCGCGACCGCTTCGACCTGCCGGTGCACCTGCACACCCACGACACCGCGGGCGGCCAGCTGGCCACCCTGGTCGCGGCGATCGACGCGGGCGTGGACGCGGTGGACGCCGCGGTGCGCCTCGATGGCGGGCACCACCAGCCAGCCGTCGCTGTCCGCGCTGGTCGCGGCCACCGACCACACCGACCGGGCCACCGGCCTGTCCCTGCAGGCCGTCGGCGACCTCGAGCCGTACTGGGAGGCGCGTGCGCAAGCGTCTACGCGCCGTTCGAGTCGGGGCTGGCCTGCGCCCACCGGCCGGGTCTACCACCACGAGATCCCCGGCGGCCAGCTGTCGAACCTGCGCCAGCAGGCCATCGCCCTCGGCCTCGGCGACCGGTTCGAGCAGATCGAGGACTGCTACGCGGCGGCCGACCGGATGCTGGGCCGGCTCGTCGAAGGTCACGCCGTCCTCGAAGGTGGTCGGCGACCTGGCGCTGCACCTGGTCGGCGCCGGCGTGCGCGCCGCCGACTTCGAGGCCGACCCGGGCAAGTACGACATGCCCGACTCGGTCATCGGCTTCCTGCGCGGCGAGCTGGGCGACCCGCCCGGCGGCTGGCCGGAGCCGTTCCGCACCCGCGCGCTGCGCGGCCGCGCCACCCGGCCGGAGCCGCCCACCCTGACCGACGAGGACCGCGAGGGCCTGCGCGAGAACCGGCGCGGCACCCTCAACCGGCTGCTGTTCCCGGGCCCGGCCAAGGAGTTCGCCGCCCGCCGCGAGGCCTACGGCGACACCTCGGTCCTGCCGACGAAGGACTTCTTCTACGGCATGGAACCCGAGCACGAGCACACCGTCACCCTCGAACCCGGCGTCACCCTGCTGATCGAACTCGAAGCCATCTCCGAGGCCGACGAGCGCGGCTACCGCACGGTCCTGGCCACCTTGAACGGGCAGTTGCGCCCGGTCTCGGTCCGCGACGCCTCGATCGCCACCACCGTCAAGCAGGCGGAGAAGGCGGAGAAGGGCAACCCCCGCCACGTCGCCGCCCCCTTCGCCGGAGTGGTGACGCTGCAGATCGAGGAGGGGGCCGCGGTCGCGGCCGGCCAGACCGTGGCCACCATCGAGGCGATGAAGATGGAGGCGTCCATCACCGCCCAGCACGACGGCACCGTCCGGCGGCTGGCCATCGGCGAGATCCAGCAGGTGGAAGCCGGCGATCTGCTCATCGAGATCAACTGACCGCGAACCGGCGCACACAGCCGCCCGGGACCCCCGCCGCACCGCCGGCGGACGGTCCCGGGCGGCCCCTTTCGCCGCCGGAGCCGCACGGCCTTCCGCGCAGGTCCGGACGGGTGGCGCCGGACGGTTCGACTCCGTCGCGCCGGACGCTGCAGCAGGGGTGACAAGGAGCGAGTCGCCGTGCGAGGCTGCGAGTGCAGAACCCGCGTGCCACCTCGGGCGATACCGGGCCCGCAGGGATCGGAGGCCGTCTCCGCCTGCTGGGTCAGCCCCCTGACGACGGCTGTGAAGTTCCTTCCACCATAGGGGACCGCTCATGAACGTTTCCCCGTTCGCCGCCTCTGCTCCCGTGACGACCGACGCCGTCGTCATCCCCCTCCCGCTGCCGCGCGGCACCGTGCCGCCGGCCGAGCACACCGTCGAGGCCGACGGGGTCCGCCTGGTCGTGCGGACCGGCGGGCCGGACCACTGCCGGGTCGCCATGAGCGGAGAACTGGACGTCGCCGGCGCGTCGCCGGTGCGCGAGGTGCTCCGCAAGGCCGTGGAAGCGCACGCGCGCGTCGATCTCGACGTCTCCGAACTGCTCTTCTGCGACTGCAGCGGACTCGGCGCGCTGCTCACCGTGGCCCGTGCCGCCCAGGAGTACGGCTGCGACTTCCGGCTGCACGCGGTGCCGCGCCACCTCGTCCGGCTGCTGCGGCTGTCGCGCACCGCCGCGGCCTTCACCGTCGGGGACTGCGACCTGCCGACGGCGGAACGCGTGCTTCCCGTCCCTGGTCAGGCGCGGGTGACGCCGCTGCGGGTGATCACGAATGGGTGACGAATTGCCCACCGCCGACGGGGGAGCGGTCCCGGCCACAAGACTCGGGGCATGACTGAAGAGGATCCGTACCGGTGGCTGGAGGACGTGACCGGCGACCGGGCGCTCGAGTGGGTGCGGGCCCGCAACGAGGAGACCACCGCCCGGTTCGCGACCGGTCCGCGCTTCGAGCGGCTGCGCGACGACCTGCGCGCGGTGCTCGACGCGGACGAGAAGATCCCATACGTCCGGCGGCTCGGCGACCACCTGTACAACTTCTGGCAGGACGCCGAGCACCCGCGCGGTGTGTGGCGCCGCGCCACCCTGGAGGAGTACCGCAAGCCCACCCCGACGTGGGAGGTCGTCCTCGACGTGGACGACCTCGCCCGTCGGGAGGGCGAGAACTGGGTCTGGGGCGACGCCCTGGTGCTGCGCCCCGGCTACCGGCTCGCGCTGGTCCACCTCTCCCGGGGCGGTGCGGACGCCGCGGTGGTCCGGGAGTTCGACCTGGTGGAGCTGCGGTTCGTCGAGGACGGCTTCACGCTGCCGGAGGCCAAGAGCCGTCTCGAATGGATCGACGCCGACCGGGTCTACGTCGGCACCGACTTCGGCCCGGGTTCGCTGACCGACTCGGGGTATCCGCGGCAGGTGCGCGAATGGCGCCGCGGCACGTCGCCGCAGGACGCGGTGACGGTCTTCGAAGGCGCCACCACCGACGTCTCGGTGACCGCCCACCACGACCCGGAGCCGGGCTTCGAACGCGACTTCGTACGCCGCGGCCTGGACTTCTTCCGCGCCGAGTTCTACCTGCGCACGCCGCAGGACGAACTGGTGCGGGTGGACGTCCCGCAGGACGTCGAGGCGTCGGTGCACCGCGAGTGGCTGCTGGTGTGGACCCGTTCGCCCTGGCGGACCGGCGGCGTCGAACACCCGGCCGGCTCGCTGCTCGCCTTCGGCTTCGACGCCTTCCTCGACGGGGGCCAGGACGCCACCGTGCTGTTCGCGCCGGACAGCCGCAGCGCGCTCATGGACTACCGGTGGACCCGCGACCACCTGCTGCTGACCGTGCTCACCGATGTGAAGAGCGAGCTGCGGGTGCTGACGCCCGCCGACGGCCCGTGGACCGCGGCGCCGCTGCCCGGCGCGGCGCCGATGGGCGTGGCGGAGATCCTGGGCACCGGCCGGGAGGACGACGAGTTCTGGACGCTGACCAGCGGCTTCACCACGCCGCCCACCCTCAGCCGCGGCGTCGTCGGCGGTGAGGTCGAGCCGGTCAAGGCGACACCGGAGTTCTTCGACGCCGACGGGGCCACCGTCGACCAGTACTTCGCCACCTCGCAGGACGGCACCCGCATCCCGTACTTCGTCGTCCGGCCGCGCGGCTCCGGGGGCGGGCGCACCCTGCTGACCGGATACGGCGGCTTCGAACTGCCCCGCACCCCGGGCTACAACGCGGTGATCGGCCGCGGCTGGCTGGAGCGCGGCGGCACCTACGTACTGGCCAACATCCGCGGCGGCGGCGAGTACGGCCCCGAGTGGCACACCCAGGCGATCAAGGCACAACGCCACAAGGTCTACGAGGACTTCGCCGCCGTCGCCGGCGACCTCACCCGGCGCGGCATCAGCTCGCCCGGCAGCCTGGCCATCCAGGGCGGCAGCAACGGCGGACTGCTGATGGGCGTCATGCTCACCCGCTATCCGGAACTCTTCGGCGCGGTGGTCTCCCAGGTCCCGCTGATGGACATGAAGCGCTATCACAAGATGCTGGCCGGCGCATCCTGGATGGCCGAGTTCGGCGACCCCGACGACCCGGACGAGTGGGCGTACATCAGCGCGTACTCGCCCTACCACAACGTCACGGGCGAACGCGCCTACCCGCCCGTCCTGATCACCACCTCCACGCGGGACGACCGGGTCCACCCCGGCCACGCGCGCAAGATGGCCGCCCGGCTGCTGGAGCACGGCCAGCCGGTCCACTACTACGAGAACATCGAGGGCGGCCACGGCGCTGCCTCCAACAACGAGCAGAACGCCTTCAAGTGGGCGCTGGCGCTCGACTTCCTGTGGAACCGCCTCGACCCCTCGTGACGGTGCTCCGTTTGGCTGCGCCCCGCCCGGTAACAATCCCTGGCGGGCGCGCATCCATCGGTACGTCCCGCACGTCTCACGGGCAGCACCATTCTCAAGAGGCCGCATCTCGACGCCATTTGGAGTGTTCATCGTGAAGACCGGATCCGAGGGAATTCGCCGCACGTCGACCGTGGTCGCTACGGTGGGAGCCGTCCTGACGGCCGGGGCGCTCGTCTCCCCGGCGCAGGCCGCCACCCTCAAGGCGCCCACGATCGTTGCCAAGGGCGGCTACGTGATGAACAACGCCACCGGTAAGACCCTGTTCAGCAAGGCCGCCGACACCCGGCGCTCCACCGGTTCCACCACCAAGATCATGACGGCCCGGGTGGTGCTCGCGCAGAAGCACCTCGACCTGAACGCCAAGGTCACCGTGCAGATGGCCTACAGCGACTACATCGTGGCGAAGAACGCCTCGTCGGCCCACCTGATCGTCGGCGACAAGCTCACTGTGCGCCAGCTGCTGTACGGCATGCTGCTCCCGTCCGGCTGCGACGCGGCCTACGCGCTGGCGGACAAGTTCGGCAGCGGGTCCACCCGGGCGGCCCGGGTCAAGTCGTTCATCGGCAAGATGAACTCCACCGCCAAGAGCCTGGGCCTGAAGAACACGCACTTCGACTCGTTCGACGGCATAGGAAACGGCGCCAACTACTCGACACCGCGCGACCTGACGAAGCTCGCCAGCAACGCGATGAAGTACTCCACCTTCCGCTCGATCGTGAAGACGCGGTCGACGAAGCAGAAGGTCACCACGAAGAGCGGCGGCTACCGCTACATGTCGTGGTCCAACACCAACACCCTGCTGGGCAGTTACTCCGGCGACATCGGCGTGAAGACCGGTTCGGGCCCGGCCGCCAAGTACTGCCTGGTCTTCGCCGCCACCCGGCACGGCAAGACCGTCATCGGCACCGTGCTCGCCTCCTCCTCCGAACCGGCCCGCACCTCGGACGCGGAGAAGCTGATGACGTACGGCTTCAAGAAGTAACCCGCCACCGCCGTTCCCCGGGCCGCGCGAACCGCTCGCGCGCCCGGGGAGCGGCGGTCCCGGGCGCGCGCCGCGGTCAGCTCTCCTCGCCGCGCAGCGCCGCGACGGCCCGCGCGGCGGCGGTGCCGATGGCGGTGTTGATCGCGAACTCGTCGGAGCCGGGCGCGCACCGGGTGAAGACCGCGGCGGCGTACCGCCGGCCGTCCGGGTAGGAGATGACGCCGACCTCGTTGCGGACCACGCCGACCAGCCCGCCGCTCTTGGCCGCCACCCGCACCGGGGACCGGAAGCCGCTCGCGAGCCGGTGCCGGGTCAGCTGCCGGGCCATCACCGACCGCACCCGGGCGCACGCCTGCGCCGGGCCTGCCCGGTCGGTCCAGATCAGCCGCAGCAGACCGACCATGTCGCGCGGTGTGGTGCGGCTTCCCCGCGCCGGGTCCAGCGCCCGGCCGGCCAGCATCCGTTCGGTGCCGCGCGCCAGCTCCTGCGGCGACGCGCTCGCCGCCCAGTCGACCGACTCCTGCCACCCGGCGCAGCCGATGTCCTGGCCGATGGAGTCGATCATGGTCCGCAGGTCGCAGGAGAGCAGGGTGCCGGTCAGCCCGAGCCGCGCCGCGGTCGCGTTGACCGACTCGACCCCCACCCGCCGCAGCAGCGCGTCGGTGGCCGGGTTGTCGCTGATGGTGAGCATCAGGACGACCATGTCCCGCCAGGAGAGCACGGCATCGTCGTCGAACAGTGAGATCCCGACCGGTCCCGGGGTCCGTTCGGCCGCCGGGAGGGTGACGCGCTCGGCCGGATCGAGCCGGCCGTCCGCGAACCAGGTCTCCGCCTCCAGCGCGACCTGCACCTTGACCACCGAGGCCGGCGTCACCGGCTGGTCGGCCCGCCAGGCGAACTCGGCGTCGTCGTCGAGCGACTGGACGCACAACGCGCCCTCGCAACCGGCCTGTTCGAAGACTTTCCCGATGTCGTCAGCCACCCGGCCGATTCTTTCAGCCGCCGGCCGCCGCGTCAGCCGGTCTCGGCCGCCCGGGCCCGCCAGCGGTGCTCCACCTTCGCCAGCCGCCAGTAGACCAGGGCGCAGCCCCACACGAGGGCGAAGAGCCCGACGAGCACGTAGCCGACGTTGTTGAGGTCGATCGCCGAGACCCAGTCGGTGAGGCCGTCGCGCAGCCCGACGTTGTCGTGCAGCACACCCACCAGCTCTATGGTGCCGATCACGAACGCCACGGCGATCGACAGCCCTGTGGTGGTCAGGTTGTAGTACACCTTGCGGACCGGGTTGGAGAACGCCCAGTGGTAGGCGAAGTTCATGAACGTGCCGTCGAGCGTGTCGAACAGGCTCATACCGGCGGCGAACAGCAGCGGCAGGCAGAGGATCGCGTACCAGGGCAGGCCCGCCGCGGCGCCCGAGCCGGCCATCACCATCAAGGTGACCTCGGTCGCGGTGTCGAACCCGATCCCGAACAGCACGCCCACCGGGTACATCTGGCCGGGGCGCCGGATGGACTTGGTGAGCCGGCCCAGGATCCGGTTCATGAAGCCGCGGCTGTCGAGGTGCTTCTCCAGCTCGTGCTCGTCGAACTCGCCGGCCCGCATCGCCTTGAAGACCCGGCGGATGCCGGCCAGCGCGACCAGGTTGAGCGCGGCGATGAGGTAGAGGAAGGTGCCGGAGACGGTGGTGCTGATGAAGCCGAGCGTCGCGTGGGTGCCGGAGTGCTGGTTCATCAGCGTGTCCGCGATCCTGGCGCCGCCGGCGATCAGCCCGGCGAGCACCACCACCATCGTCGAGTGCCCGAGGGCGAACCAGAAGCCCACCGACACCGGCCGCTGTCCGTCGGCCATCAGCTTGCGGGTGGTGTTGTCGATCGCCGCGATGTGGTCCGCGTCGAACGCGTGCCGCATCCCCAACGTGTAGGCGGTGACGCCGAGTCCGACGCCGAACGCCTGCTTGCCGACCGTGTAGTGGTGGGGCGCCACCATCATCACCAGGATCGTGAACGCCAGCACGTGCAGCGCGGCGATCACCGCCAGCAGCGCTCCGGTACGCAGCCAGTCCCGGTGTTCGAACCGGGACGCGGCGGCGCCGGCCGACGGCGCGGCCGATGAGGGGTTTTCGGGCAGAGTCATAGCGGGGCAGCCTCTCCAGCACCTCGTGGATGGACGTCATGCGGTGCCGTGGCCGGTCTCCTGGCTTACGGGTCGAACGCCGCCGCATCAGCCTTCCCGGGCGGGTGGAGCTGCCCAGTGGCTTCGGCCCGTCCGACGGGCCGAAGGATGCGGTGACTTCCCGATCACAGTGGCGAGGGCCGCTCCGGTATCGCACCGGTCTTCCCGAACACCACGGCGGTACCACCGTAGGCGGTGCCCCCGCGCCCGGACAACCCCGGGTCCGCCGAGCCGCGTCCGCGACACCAGGGCCGGCCGGACGGCGCCGCCCGCCAGGTTCAGGAGGCGCGGCGCGTCGGCCCCGCGCCACGGCCGCCTGTCCGGTTTCCGCCGGCTTGACGCCCGGTGGCGGTAGGTTGGGATCCCAGCGACCGCGAACGAGGAGGTCGGCCGGTGGACGGCGTCGCCGACCTGCGCCAACTGCTGCGGGGCATCGAGGTCTTCGCCGGGGAGCTGCCCCGGTTCGACCCGGCCGCCGCGCCGGACGATCCGGTCGAGCTGTTCACCGAGTGGCTGCTCGGCGCGATCCGGGCCGGGGTGCGCGAGCCGCACACCATGACGCTGTCCACGGCCGACGCGAGCGGCGATCCGACGGCCCGCGTCCTCATCCTCAAGGACGTGGGCCCGGGCGGCTGGCAGTTCGCCTCGGACTCCGGCGGCGCCAAGGGCCGCGACCTGGCCGACCGCCCCTACGCGGCGCTGACCTTCTACTGGGCGCCGCTCGCCCGCCAGGTGAGGCTGCGCGGCCCGGTGGTGCGGGAGGACCAGGCGGCCTGCGCGGCGGACTTCCTCGCGCGCGGGGCCGGCGCCCGCGCGGAGTCGCTGCTCGGCCGCCAGTCGCAGCCGCTCGCCGATCTGGCCGAGCGGGACGCGGTCGTCAAGCAGTCGCTGGCCCGGCTCGACGGCGATCCCGACCTGGTCGCGCCGGGCTGGACGCTCTACTCGGTCCGCCCGCGGTCCGTCGAGTTCTGGCAGGGCGACCGGGAACGCCGCCACGTCCGCCTCGCCTACCAGGCGTCCCCCGACGGCTGGACCCGGCGGCTGCTCTGGCCCTGACCGGGCGTCACCCGGCCGGGCGGGCCTCGATCAGCAGGCGTTGCGAGTGGGCCACGAAGGGGCCGTGGCGTTCCATGAAGTCGTGCAGTTCGGCGAGGCGGTCGAGGTAGGCCGCGGCGGTGAAGCCCGGCACGATCCAGATCACCTTGCGCAGGAAGTGGACGACGGCGGCGATGTCGTGGAACTCCATCCGCAGGGCCTCCTGGCGCAGGTCCACGACCTCCAGCCCGGCCGCCTCCGCCTCGGCCGCGGTGGTCATGGCGCTGCGGGACGGATGGACCGGCTGCGGACCCATCAGGAAGTCGGTCAGCTCCCGCACCGAGCCCGAGCCCACGTGCTGGGCGAAGTACCTGCCGTCCGCGCGCAGCACCCGCCGCACCTCGTCCCAGCGGGTGGTCACCGGGTGCCGGCTGACGACCAGGTCGAAGCGGCCGGACGGGAACGGCAGGTCGGCGGACTCGCCGGCCTCGACGACGGACGCGTCGAACTTCGCCATCCGGCGCCGGGCGAGCGCCAGGTTGGGCGGCCACGCCTCGGTCGCCGCCAGGACCGGCGGCGCCACCGGCACCGAGGCGAGCACCTCGCCGCCGCCGGTCTGGACGTCCAACGCGGCCGCCGCCTTCGCCATCCGGTCGGCGAGCAGCCGGGCGTAGCCCCAGGAGGGGCGCTGCTCGCTCGCGCGACCGTCGAACCAGGAGAAGTCCCAGCCCTCGGTGGGTACCGCTTCGCCCTCGGCGACCAGATCCTCGAATACCGACATGGGTTCGACGATGGCAGCCGGCGGCCCGTCGCGCACCGGATTATCCGTCCGGCGAGGGGGCGGGGATCTTCCTCCTGTGACGTCGTGTCGACAGGGAGCCGACGGGCCGGTTGGTCGGTAGGGTGCTCCTCGCACCGTCAGCCTCGGCGGCAGGGGCGGCGGTTGGTCCGGTTCCGCTGGCGCGGGGGAGCGAAGTGAATATTCAGATCCAGGCGGTCGATGTCGACCGGGTCTCCAGTTTCTGGCGGCGTGTCCACCACCAGGACGTGCTGAGTGTGGTCAAGGGGGACGCCCCGGCGCTGCGGCCGGTCGTGACCCCGATCAGTCGGGACCTCGCCGAGGAGGTCGAGTCCCTCGTCGGCAAGGGCGCGGAGTTCGTCAAGGAGATCGACGGCGGTGTCCTGATGAAGGACCCGGAGGGCAACGAGTTCATCGTGGAGCCGAACGCCGACCTGGTCGAGTGACCACCCCCGCCCGACGAGCGGCCGGTCCGGTGTCCGGCCGCGCTCCGAGGGCGCGCTGACGAGCCCCCGCGTCCGGCGGACCGCCGGACGCGGGGGCTCGTCGCGTCGCCCGGGCCGCAGCCGCCGGCCTTCTCCCGCGCTTCCCACGCTCCGTCAGCTTCACCAGATCGTCCCGTACCGCTGCCGTTCAAGGTTCGTTGAACGAACTCATCGTGTTATCTTCAGTGGGTTCGTTGACAAGACCTTGAGGAGTCGGTGATGTCCGAAGGCTTCGTCCCCCGCCCGGCCGGCGGGTCCGGGGTGCCCCGCAGACCCGGTGTCACGCTGTTGATCGCCGCGTTCGGCACGCTGCTGGTCCTGGTGGACTACACCTCGCCGCTGACCACGCTGGCTCCGATGGCCTCGTCCCTGCACGCCGGACCGATCGCGCAGACCTGGACGTTGACCGGGATGCTGGTCGGACTGTCCGCTCTTCTGCTGACGATGGGAAGCGCGGCGGACGACTTCGGCCGCAAGCGGGTCTTCGCAGCCGGCGCCGCGCTCCTCGCGCTGTCCAACACGCTGTCCGCCGCCGCACCGGACACCGGGCTCTTCCTGGCCGGGCGGGTCCTGCAGGGCTGCGCGTCGGCGGCCGTCCTGGCGCCCAGCCTCGGCCTGGTCGGCCAGGCGTACCCGTCGGGCCCGGCCCGGGTGCGGGCGACCGGGCTCTGGGGGGCCGCGGTGGGGCTCGGCATCGCGGTGGGCCCGGTCTACGCCGCCGTCCTGGCACGGCCGGCCGGCTGGCGTTCGGTGTACTGGGTGCTGGCCGCGCTGGCCGCGGTGTTGCTGCTGCTGGCCGCGCTCGGCCTCACCGAGTCGCGCAACGACCGCGCGCGCAGGCTCGATCCGCTGGGCGTGCTCACCCTGGCCGCCGGCTCCTCGTGCCTGATCGCCGGCCTCGCCGAGGGGCGCTACGGCTGGGGGCGCGGCCTGGTGCTCGGCCTGCTCGCGGCCGGTGTGCTGCTGCTGGCGGCGTTCCTGCTCGTCGAGGCGCGCATCGCCGAACCGATGCTCGACCTCACGCTGTTCCGCGATCCCGGTTTCGTCGTCTCGTGCGGTGGCGCGCTCTTCACTGGCCTGTCGATCGTCGGCCTGATGAGCTACCTGCCCACCGTCCTGCAGCGGTCGCTGGGGGAGTCGCCGCTGACGGCGAGCGGTGTGCTGGTGGTCTGGTCCGGGCTCTCCGTCGTCTCGGCGCTGCAGGCCCGGCGGTTGGCCGCCCGGGTGCCCGCGATCACGCAGGTGGCCGCCTCCCTGCTGGTCTGCGGTCTGGGCGAGGCGGCGCTGTTCGGCCTGCGGTCCGGCGGGTCGTGGCTGGGGCTGGTGCCCGGCCTGGCCGTCGCGGGCGTGGGCAGCGGGGTGCTCAACGCCGCGCTGGCCCGGCTGGCGGTGGCCAGCGTCCCCGCCGACCGCGGCTCGATGGGATCGGGGGCCAACAACACCGCCCGCTACCTCGGTTCCTCGCTGGGCGTCGCGATCGTGGTCACCGTGGCGACCCGGTCGGTGGCCGGCCGCGACCCCGCCGCGGCCCTCGCCTCCGGCACCGACCGGGCGGTCTTGGTCTCCGCCGCGCTGTGCCTGGTGGGCGCCGCGATCGCGGTGTGCGGCCGGGTCGCGGAGGTGCGGGCCGCCCGTTCCGCCCCCGCTCCCGGCGCGGCCCGCCCGGCGCCCGCCCCGGCGGCCGGCCGGCCCGCCTGACCCGGCGTCGATACGGCCGGGACGGCGGCTCGGACCGGGCGTCGGCACGCGGAGCGGCGCACGCCGCCGCCCGATCGGGCCGAACGCGGCGGCGTGGGGCCCTCGTTGGCCCGCCGGCGCGGCAGGTACCCGCTGTCCATTGACTGAACCAGTCAGACCAGAATACGCTCCACGTCGACAACTGGTTCGACAAGGAGCTGCCTGGTGCGTGTACCACCGACCCTGTTCGCCGATCCGCAGAGCCTGGGCACCGCGCTCGCCTCGCGGATCGCCGACGAGATCGCCGGTGCCGGCGCGCGGCGGCGCCGTTACGTGCTCGGCTGCCCCGGTGGGCGCAGCGCGCTGAGCACGTACATCGCGCTCGCCGGCGAGGTCGCCGCCCGCGGCCTCGATCTTCGCCACGTGGTCGTGGTGATGATGGACGAGTACGTCGAGCGCGGCCCGGACGGCGTCTTCCGCCGTATCGACCCGTCGATGGAGCACAGCTGCGCGCGCTTCGGCGCCCTGGAGATCGTCCGGCGCCTCAACACCGCGGCCGGACCGGGCCGCGGCATCACCCCCTACCGGCTGCTCGTGCCGGACCCCGCCGACCCGGAGGCGTACGACCGCCGGATCGAAGAACTGGGCGGCATCGACCTGTTCTTGCTCGCCTCCGGCTCCGGTGACGGGCACATCGCCTTCAACCCGGCGGGCACCGAACGCGGCGCGCGCACCCGTGTGGTGGCGCTGGCCGAGCAGACCCGCCGGGACAACCTGGACACCTTCCCCAGCTTCCGGGGCCGGCTCGACGACGTGCCCCGGCACGGTGTCACCGTCGGCACCGGCACCATCCTGGAGCACTCGCGCAGCGTCGTGATGCTGGCGCACGGCCCGCACAAGGCCGACGCGGTGCGCCGGCTGGCGGCGGCCGAACGCTACGAGCCGGACTGGCCCGCCACCATCTTCACCGAGTGCGCCGACTCCCGGCTCTTCGTCGACCACGCCAGCGCCCCCGCCTGACCCACCACCCCGCAGACCGCACGTCACAAGGAGAGACATGGCCCGCATCAAGATCGCGTACCTCGGCGGTGGTTCCTCTCGCGCCCCGGGGACCATGGCCTCGTTCATCCACCACGGATCGGAGTTCGACGGCTCCGAGTTCGTCCTGATCGACCTGGACCCCGACCACCTCGAGGTGGTCCGGGCGATCACCGAGAAGATGATCGCCAACGCCGGCCTCGACATCACCGTCTCGGCCACCACCGACCAGCGCGCCGGCCTGCGGGACGTCGACGCGGTGCTCTCCAGCTTCCGCCCCGGCGGCTTCGGGGCCAGGGCGCTGGACGAGCGCATCCCGCTGAAGTACGGCGTGATCGGCCAGGAGACCCAGGGCCCCGGCGGCCTGATGATGTCGCTGCGCTCGATCCAGGTGGTCAAGGGCCTGTGCGAGAACCTCGCCGACGTCGCCCCGAACGCCCGCATCTTCAACTACACCAACCCGGTCAACATCGTCTCCCAGGCGGTGGCCGACAACACCGACATCCCGATCGCGTCGTTCTGCGAGGGGCCGATCGTCTTCCCGCCGGTCATCGCCAAGGCCGCCGGCCTCGACCCGCGCAAGCTGGTCGCCACCATGGCCGGCGTGAACCACAACTGCTGGTCCACCAGCGCCACCTACGACGGCCAGGACGCCTTCCCCATCCTGCGGGAGCGCTGGGAGGCGCTCAAGGACCAGCCGACCGACAACGTCAACGGCATGCGGGCGCTGCACCTGGCGGTCGCCATGGGCTCGATCCCGTCCGACTACTTCAACTACTTCTACTTCCGCGACGAGATCCTGCGCGAGCACCAGCTCGCCCCCAGGACCCGCTCCGAGACCATCACGGCCTCGCTGGACGGGTACTGGGCGCACTACCGTGAGCAGGCCGCCTCCCAGGCCCCCGAGCTGGACCCGAAGCGCTCGCGCGGCGGCATCCACGAGCTGGAGCTGGCCATCGACGCGATCAGCGCGTTCTACAACGACACCGGCGCCCGGCTGCCGTTCAACATCCCCAACACCGGCGGCGTGCTGCCGGGCTTCGACGAGAGCACGGTGGTCGAGCTGTGGGGCACGGTGGACGCCAAGGGCTTCCACCCGGACCCCCAGGAGCCGCTGCCGCACTCGGTGCTCGGGCTGACCCAGGCGCTGGCCGAGTACCAGATCCTGGCCGCCCGGGCGGGTTGGGACGGCGACCGCTCGGACGCCGTGCGCGCCATGGCGGCGCACCCGCTCGTGCCGTCGCTGCCGGTCGCCGAGGCGCTGTACGACGAGATGGCCGCCGCCCAGGCCGACTGGCTTCCGAAGCGGCTGCTCGGCAACCTGTGATCCGCGGTTATCTCGGCGTCGACGCCGGCAACAGCAAGACGGCGGCGGTGGTCTGCCTGGCGGACGGCCAGGTGGTCGGTACCGGGGTCTCCGGCTGCGGTGACATCTACGGCGCGGCCACGCCGCAGGCCGCGCTTGAGGCGGTGCTCACCGCCGTCGGCCAGGCGCTGTCCCGGGCCGGCGCCGCGCCGGAGGACCTGGCCGCCGCCGCGCTGCGGCTGGCCGGCGTGGACTGGCCGGAGGACCGCGAGTGGTGGCGTGCCGCGCTGGCGGCCCGCTGGCCGGCCGGCCTGCCGCGCTCGATCCTCAACGACGGCTACGCCGCGATCCGCTGCGGCGATCCGGCCGGCAGCGGGGTCTCGGTGATCGGCGGGACCGCGGCGGCCGTCGCGGCCCGCGGCCCGGACGGCGCGCTGTGGGACATGGGCTGGTGGGGCCAGCACGCCATGGGCGCGACCGGGTTGGCCCGGGAGGCGTTCAAGGCGATCTGCCTGGCGGAGCTGGGCGAGGCCGAGCCGACCGGGCTGACCGCGGCGCTGCTGGAGTTCTACGGGCTGGACAGCGTCCGCGACCTGAACCACTGGTTCACCCGGCGGGTCGGCGCGGCGGCCCCGGCGGACCGCACCCGGTGCGCGCCGGTGGTCACCGCGGTGGCCGCGCAGGGCGATCCGGTGGCGGTCGAGCTGGTGCGCGAGCAGGGCCGGCGGTTCGCCCGGTACGCGGGCGTGGCCGCCCGTCAGGTGGGCCTGGCCGGTTCGGGCGAGCCGGTGGGCGTGGTGTTGTCGGGATCCGTGTTGATGGCTCCCGGCTCGCCCGTCACGGCGGCCCTGCTGGAGGAGCTGCCGAACTATCTGCCGCACGCCGTCCCGCACCGCACGCTGCTGCCGCCGGTGTGCGGTGCGGTGCTGGACGCGCTGGCCGAGGGCGGCGCCGAGCCGGACGCCGGCACGCTCGAACGGCTCGCCGCCAGCATGCCGAAGACCGGCCCGGACGCCGGCTGAGCGGACCGGGCGGGGTCAACCGCTCCCGGCGCCGTGGCCGTTCACGGCGCCGGGACCGGTCGGAAGAGGTCGGCGTGGAAGCGGTAGGCGTCCGCCCGGTAGCACATCAGGCCGCACAGGATCGGCGTTCCGTCCACCCCGTAGGTGAGCTCCTCGCCGACCAGCACCGGGCTGCCCGCCTCTATACCGAGCAGTTCAGCGGTCTCCTCCGAGCCGGCGTCGGCCCGGACCGTGTAGGCGCTGCGCGCGATGCGCACCCCGCAGACCTGTTCCAGCGTCGCGTACAGCGAACGGTCGGTCAGGTCCACCCCGGCCAGCCCGGGCGCCTGGTCGAGGACGACCACGCTGGTGTCCACGCAGACCGGCACCTGCTCCAGGCTGCGCAGCCGGCGCACCTCCAGCACCCGGGCGGCCGGCGCGGTCCGCAGCCGGGTCGCCTCCTCGAAGGTGGCCGGCCGCTCGCGCTGCGACAGCACCTGCGACTGCGCGGTCAGCCCGCGCGCGTAGGCCATCTCGGAGAAGCTCTGCAGCGTGCTCGGCGGTTCCCCCACCATGCGGCGCGGCACGAACCAGCCGCGCTGCGAGGAGCGTTCCAGCGCGCCCTGCTCGGCGAGCCGGCCCAGCGCCTGACGCAGTGTCGACCGGCTGACCCCCACGGTGGTGGCGAGATCCCGTTCGCCGGGCAGCCGTGAGCCCGGGGAGAAGACGCCTCGGTGCAGCGCCTCGGTGAGTTTGCGATACGTCTCGGCGACGGCCGGTCCGCCCCCCGCATCCGCGTCTCTCGTCATGAGCGGATGATACCAGTGGGCACTACGGCCACGGTATGGACTAACTGGTATGCACGTGTCTATGCTCACGGTCACGCTCAGGGCTCCGCCGCTGCCGGCATTCTCCGGTATGCCGCTCAGCCGGGCCGGAGCGACCACCCGAACGTTAGGGGAGCTGGAATGTTCCGCATCGGAAGAATCACGACGATCACCGCAGTCGCTCTGTCACTTGCCGGTGCCCTGGGGCTCTCCGCCTGCGCTCCAGGGGGCGGTTCCGCTCCCGCCGCGGCTCAGCCCAGCGGCCCGGTCTCCACCGACCCGGCCCACATGGGCAAGGTGCAACTGCAGGTGCTGGACTACTTCTCCGGCGGTGTCGACAACGCCTGGATGACCAGCGTCGTGGCGGCGTTCCACCACAAGTACCCCAATATCACCATCAAGCGCACCTCGCAGGGCTGGAACGACGTGATGCAGGAGCTTCCACTGAAGCTCAAGTCACCCAACCCGCCCGACATCGTGCCGGCCAACAACGGCTGGCAGTCGCTGGGCGCGCTCGTCCAGGGCGGGCTGGTGCTCAACCTGGACCGCTACGCCGCCGCCTACGGCTGGCGCAAGCGGATCCCGCAGTCGATCCTGCGTGAGCACGAGTTCTCGGCGAACGGCAAGCAGATGGGCACCGGGTCGATGTTCGGCATGCCGGTGGCCCGCGCCTCGCTGATCGAGGTGTACTACAACCGCAACCTGCTGAAGAAGATCGGCGCCCAGGTCCCGACGACCTTCGCCGACTTCCAGACCGACCTGGCCAAGGCCAAGGCGGCCGGCATCACCCCGATCTCGCTGGGCAACGCCGACCAGGCGGGCATCACCCAGCCGCTCTACAGCGTCATGGACGCCTACGGCGCGCAGTCCAGCATCTCCAACCTGATCTACTCGCAGGGCCACGTGCCGGTGAAGGCCAGCGGCCTCACCCAGGCCATCACCTCCCTCAAGCAGTGGGCCGGCAAGGGCTACTTCACACCGGACTACGCCGGAGTGGCCGCCCAGGACGCCGCGCAGGACTTCGTGAACGGCAAGGGCCTGTTCCACTTCGACTACTCCGGCTCGCTGCCGCTGGCCGCCGGACAGGGCCACGACATCGGTTCGTTCCTGATGCCGCGCGCCAACGGCGGCCCGGCGGTCGCCACCGCGTCGTCGGCCACCAACTTCTCCGTCTCCGCCAAGTCCAAGCACGCGGCCGCCGCCGCGGCGTTCCTCAACTTCGCCTCCGGCCCGCAGGCCGCGCAACTGGCCGTGGACCACTCCACGATGCCGATGCTCGACCCGTCGCTGAAGGCCCCCGCGGGCAACCCGCTGTTCACCGACGACGTGGCCAACGCGGCGCAGCTCACCTCGCACGACTCCTCGGTGCCCTACCTGGACTGGGCCACCCCCACCCTGCTGACCACCGTCAACACCGACATGCAGGACCTGCTGGCCGGCCGCAAGACGATCAACGACGTCGTGCAGGCCGTGCAGAAGGACGACGACACGTTCACCGCGACGCTGAAGTAACCGGGTTGACCATGCCGACACCCTCCTCGACCGGCTCCCTGCCGGACACCGACGCCGTGCGCACGGCGGCCCCTGCCGGGGCCGCCCGCCCGGCCCCGGCATCCGGCCGCCGGAGCAACGCGACCCTCTCCTCGGTCCGCCGCCGGCGGCGCTGGACCGGAATGCTCTTCCTCGCGCCCGCCCTCGTCGCCTATGTGATCGTCGTCCTGGTGCCGGCCGGCCAGGGCGTCTGGCTGTCCTTCTGGCACTGGAACGGCATCACGGCGGCGACCTGGGCCGGCTTCAGCAACTACACCGGCTTCTTCACCGACCCCACGCTGCGCCAGGCCCTCGAACACACCCTGGTCTTCATCCTCTTCTTCTCGGTGCTGCCCATCGTCCTCGGCCTGCTCAGCGCCGCCCTCACCTCCCGCAAGGAGGTGCGCGGCGCCGGGATCTACCGCTGGGTGATCTTCCTTCCGCAACTGCTGACGCCGGCCGTCACCGCGGTCGTGTGGAAGCGGATCTACGCCCCCAACGGGCCGCTCGACCTGGTGCTGCGCGCCGTGGGACTCGGCGGGCTGGCCCGCGGCTGGCTCGGCGACTACACCTGGGCGCTGCCGGCGCTCGGCCTGGCCGGCACCTGGGCGGCCTTCGGCCTGTGCATGGTGCTGTTCGTCTCCGGCACCCAGGCCATCCCCACCGAGCTGTACGACGCCGCCCGGGTCGACGGCGCGGGCGCGGTGCGGGAGTTCTTCACCGTGACGCTTCCCGGGCTGCGCGGCCAGATGGCGGTGGCGCTCACCCTCTCCGCGCTCGGCGCGCTGCGGGTCTTCGACATCGTCTGGCTGACCACCCGCGGCGGGCCGGGCACCTCCACCATCACTCCGACGATCATCCTGTACGAACGCGCCTTCACCAATCCGGACATCGGCGCCGCCTCCGCGATCGGCGTCATCCTGGCGGTGGTCTCCCTCGCCGTGGCCCTGTGCGTGGTCAAACTCTCCGAGGAGAAGCCCTGATGATCTCCAACCGGGAGAAGCTCGCCAACTACGTCATCCTCACCGCGGTGGCGCTGTGCGTCTTCTTCCCGCTCGCCTGGATCATCGGCGTCGCGGTGAGTCCCAGCGTGAGCGGCACCCTCGACCTCCACCACATCCAGTGGTCCAACTTCGCCGCCGCCTGGCAGCAGGGCGGCTTCAGCCAGTACCTCAAGTCCAGTGTGATCATCACCCTCAGCGTGGTCGGCATAGCGACCGTGCTGGCCGTCATGTCGGGGTACGCCTTCGGCGTCCTCGGCGTGCCGGGCCAGAAGCTGCTGTTCCCGCTCGTGCTGTTGGGAATCATGCTGCCGATGGAGACGATCATCGTCCCGCTCTACTACGACTTCCAGTCCTACGGCATCACCGACACCTACCAGGGCATCATCTTCGCCCAGGTCGGGCTGTCGGTGAGCTTCGGGACGTTCTGGATGCGCACCGCCTTCCGCGCCGTGCCGGCCACCCTCGCCGAGGCGGCCTCCATGGACGGCGCGGGGGTGTGGTCCCAACTGTGGCGGATCTACCTGCCGGTGGCGAAGCCCGCGGTCTTCACCCTCGTCCTGCTGAGCTTCATGTGGACCTGGAACGACTACTTCCTCTCGCTCGTCCTGGTCTCCGACCCCGGTCACCAGCCGCTCACCCTCGGCCTCGGCAACTTCTCCAGCCGCTACCTGGTGCAGATCAACCTGCTGTCCGCCGCGGCCGTGCTCATCTCGCTGCCCATCGTGGTGATGTACCTGGTCTTCCAACGCCACTTCATCCGCGGCGTGCTGGCCGGCGCGCTCAAGGAGTGACCGGGCGGCGGCCGATCCGGCTATGCTGCCGTCCGGTGCAACTCCCAGGTGCGGCCGTACAGTCGGCCGGTTCCGCCGCTCGGGCGGAACGATCCGGTGCGATTCCGGGACCATGCGGTCAGACCCCGCCTCCCGGCCCGCGGTGACCCGGGCCCTCACGGACCAGCGAAGACGCCGTCACGGCGTCGAGTGACGATGAGGGGTGGCACAGCCATGTTCACTGGCCGGATCGGCGAGATCGGCTGCGTGGAGAGCGTCGAGAGCCTGGACGGCGGCACCGGGCGGGTCGCGTTGCGGGTACCGGTGGCCGCCGCCGCGCTGGAGCCGGGCGGCTCGATGTGCGTGAACGGGGTCCGGCTCACCGCGAAGGAGCTGTCCGGCGCGGTCGCGGTGGCCACCGTCGCGGCCGAGACCCGGCGCCGCTCCACCTTCGACGCGATCGCCGCCGGCGACCCGGTCAACGTCGAACTGCCGCTGGCCGTCGGCGACCCGCTCGACGGGCACCTGGTCCAGGGCTACACCGACGCGGTCGGCAAGGTGCTGCGGGTGGACGACGAGGGCGGTGAGTGCCGGCGGGTGTGGATCCGGCCGCCCGAGCGGTCGCTGCCGCACCTGCTCGCCAAGGCGCCGGTCGCGGTGGACGGCGTCAGCCTGACCGTCGCGGAGCAGCAGCGCGACCGGTTCTCCGTGGTGCTGCTGCCGGCCACCCGGTCGAGCACCACCCTGGGCCGGCTGGCGCCGGGGGACCGGGTCAACCTGGAGGCCGACCTGGTCGGCCGCCTCGTCGGCCGGGACCCCGGCCGGGGCCGGCAGAGCCTGGACCGGATCGTGACCGGCCTGCCGTGGGCCGGCCCGGTCACCGGGAAGGCGGGCGTGGAGAAGGCGGTGCGCCAACTCGCCGCGGGCGGCGGCGTGGTGGTGTGGGACCCGGCGACCGAGGGCGAGGGCGACGTGGTCTTCGGCGGTGCCCACCTGCCGCCGCAGGCGTTCACCTTCCTGCTCACCGAGGCGTGCGGCCACACCACGGTCCCGTGCGCCCCGGAGGTGCTGGAACGGCTGGAGATCGGTCCCGTCCCCGGCGACGGCGACCGGTTCGGCACCGCCATGCACGTCCCCGTCGACCTGGCGGCCGGCACCGGCACCGGCGTCTGCGCCGCGGACCGGGCCGCCACCGTCCGCGCCCTCGCCGACCCCGCCGCGCGCCCCGGCGACTTCCTGCGCCCCGGCCACGTCTTCCCGCTGCGCGCCCGGCCCGGGCTGCTCGCCGAACGCCAGGGACACACCGAGGCGACGGTGGCGCTCTGCCTGGCCGCCGGTCTGCCGCCGGTCGGGGTGTGCTGCGAGGTGATGAACCCCGACGGCGCGATGGCCCGGGCCGGCGACCTGGAGATCGCCGCACTGCGCTGGGGGATGCCGATGGTGGAGATCTCCGAGCTGTGGGCCTGGCTGTGAGCGTCCCGGAGCCCGCCGGCTACGACGACCCGGTCTTCTTCGCGGCCTACCGGCGGATGCGGGCCGATCGGGCCGGGTTCAACGAGGAACTCGAACAGCCCGCGCTGGCCCGCCTGCTGCCGGACACGGCCGGGCTGGACGTACTCGAACTCGGCTGCGGCGACGGCTCGTTGGCCCGCCGGCTGGCGGCGGCCGGTGCCCGCTCGGTGCTCGCGACGGACCCGTCGGCGCGCATGCTGGCGCTGGCCGCCCGCCATCCGCATCCGCGGGTGCGGCTGCTGCGGGTGCCCGCCGAACGGCTCCGGCTGCCGGACGCCTGCCTCGACCTGGTGGTCAGCAGCCTGGCCCTGCACTACGTGGCCGACTACCGCCGGCTCGTCGAGCGGGTGGCCGGCTGGCTGCGTCCCGGCGGCCGGTTCGCCTACTCCGTCGAACACCCCGTGTGCACGGCCCGCGATCCCATGACCGGCTGGGTCGCGCGGGGGGAGCGGACGGTGTGGCCGGTGGACGACTACGCGCGCGAGGGCACCCGGGTCCAGTCGTGGTTCGGCGTCCGGGTCACCAAGCACCACCGGCGGCTCGCCACGCTGATCGGCGATCTCACCGCCGCCGGCCTGACCGTGACCGCCGTCGACGAGCCGTACCCGGACGACGACACGCTGGCCAGGCGTCCCGATCTCGCCGAGCACCTGCGCCGCCCGCCGCTCCTGCTGGTGGGCGCGCGCAAGCCGGAGGCGGTGCGCCATGGGTGACCGGTGGAGCGGCGTGACCCGTTGGCCTACATTTGTTGGCATGACTGAGGGTGAAGAGACCGCCGGTGCGGGGAAGCGTTCGGACCGGACCAAGGCGGCGATCCTGCGGGCCGCGCGCATCCTGTTCGCGGCCCAGGGATACGAACGCACCACCATCCGCGCGGTCGCGGTCGACGCGGGCATCGACCCGTCCATGGTGATGCGCTACTTCGGCAGCAAGGAGCAGCTCTTCGACGCCGCGCTCGCGATCGACCTGCGCCTGCCGGACCTGGCGGCGGTGCCCCGCGGCGAGATCGCCCGCGTCCTGGTGCGGCACTTCCTGGACCGCTGGGGCGGCGATCCGGCCGACGACGCCCTGCTGGTGCTCATGCGCTCGGCGGTCACCAACGCGCGGGCCGCCGAGCGCACCCACGAGATCTTCGCCTCCCAGGTGCTGCCGGCGCTGGCCGCCGCGCTGGGGCCGGAGGTGGCCGAGCAGCGGGCCGGCCTGGTCTCCACCCAGCTCCTCGGGCTCGGACTCACCCGCTACCTGCTGTGCCTTCCGGCGGTCACCGCCCTCACCCCCGAGCAGATCGAGGAACAGCTCGCCCCGGCCCTCCAGGTCACCCTCGGCCTCGACCGGCCGGCGGACGCCGAGATCTGAGGCGGCGGCCTGGCCTGGGAACCGGCGCGCTCCCAACTTTGCCAACAAGCGTGGGCCAACAATTGTTGACGCTTTTTGCCGGTCGGCTCTACGCTGTCAACAATTGTTGGCCCACGCTTGTTGACTTTGGAGCGCCATGGACACGAAGACGGATGTCGTCATCGTCGGTGCCGGCCCGACCGGGCTGCTGCTGGCCGGGGACCTGGCCGCCGCCGGGGTCGCGACCACCGTCCTGGAGAGCCGCGTCGAGGAGTCCGGCGTCACCCGGGCGTTCGCCCTGCACGCGCGCACCCTGGAGCAGTTGGACGCCCGCGGCCTGGCCGACGAACTGGTCGCCACCGGGCGGCGCGTCGCCGCGTTCAACCTCTTCTCCCACCTCGATCTCGACCTGTCGAAGCTGCCCACCCGCTTCCCGTACGTGCTGATCACGCCGCAGTACAACACCGAGCGGGTGCTGCTGCGCCGGGCCGAGGCGGCCGGCGCCCGGATCGTGCGCGGCGCCAGGGTCACCGAGGTCCGGCAGGACGCCGACGGTGTCGAGGTGCGGACCGAGGGCGCCGGCTCCGGGACCGTCCGCGCCCGCTACGCGGTCGGCACCGACGGCGTGCGCAGCACCGTGCGCGACGCGCTCGGCCTCGACTTCCCCGGCCGGGCCGTCGTGCGATCGCTGATGCTCGCCGACGTCCGGTTGACCGACGCGCCCGACCAGGTGCTGTCCATCGACTCGGCCGGCGACTGCTTCGCCTTCGTCGCGCCGTTCGGCGACGGCTGGTTCCGGGTCTTCGCCTGGGACCGCGGCAACCCGCTGCCCGACACCGCGCCGGTCGACCTGGCGGAGGTGCGCTCGGTGACCCAACGCGCCCTCGGCAGCGACTTCGGCATGTGCGAGCCGCGCTGGCTCTCCCGCTTCCACTGCGACGAACGCCAGGTCGAGCGGTACCGGGTCGGCCGGGTCTTCCTGGCCGGCGACGCCGCCCACGTGCACACCCCGGCGGGCGGCCAGGGCATGAACACCGGCCTGCAGGACGCGGCCAACCTCGGCTGGAAACTGGCCGCCGTGGTCCAAGGCCGCGCCCCGGCCGGCCTGTTGGACACCTACCACGCCGAACGCCACCCGGTCGGCCGCACGGTCGTCCGGGTCAGCGGCGCGCTCATCCGGCTCGTGATGATCAAGTCCGCGGCGGGACGCGCCACGCGCGACACCGTGGTCGGCACGGCGCTGCGCCTGGGACCGGTCGTCCGCCGGGCCGGCGGCGTGCTCTCCGGCATCGGCGTCGACTACCCGGCCCCGTCCGGCAGTCACCGCCTGACCGGCCGGCGGGCCCCCGACCTCCCGCTCGCGGACGACGGCAGCGGACCGCTGCGGCTCTACGAGGCGCTGCGCGGCGGCGAGTTCGTCCTGGTCACCCCGGAAGGCGGCACGCCGGCGCTGCCGTCCGGCTGGAGGGGCCGGGTCCGCCACGTCTTCGCCGCCGACCCGTCCGGTCCCACCCGGCTCGTCCGCCCGGACGGCCACCTCGCCTGGGCGGCCGACGACCCGGACCCCGCCGCGGTCTCGGCGGCCCTCACCGCGTGGTGCGGGCGCGGTTGAACCGGCGGTTCGGCACGCCGTCGCGCCGTCCGCGCCGCGCGGGCGCGTCCCGGCACCGCCCGACCCGGCCGCGAGGTACGGGTCCGACAATCGGGGTGCCCGACACCGACCCCGGACAACGCACGAACGTCTGAACGGACGGACGGCCGCACCCGAACGGAAGGAACCCCCGTGATCATCGGCCAAGAACCCGGAGGCGCGGCATGACTGCTCGTATCACCCGTGCGGACGGCGCGCCCGGCTACTCCGCCCCCGGCCACGAGGGCGTCTCCGCCCGCCGGCTCCAGGGCCACGAGGCCGGCCGCACCGAGAACTTCTGGATCGGCATGTCGGTCTACGAGCCGGGCGGCCACGCCAAGACCGCGCCCGCCCCGCAGGAGACCGTCTACGTGGTCCTGGACGGCGAGTTGACCCTGGAGGCCGACGAGCAGACCACCGTGCTGCGCCGCCACGACTCGGCCCACCTGCCGGCCGGCACCGTGCGCAGCGTGGCGAACCGCAGCGACCGGCCGGCGACCCTGCTGGTCACCATCGCCATGCCGCCCGCCGAACCCGGGAGCCCGGCGTGAGGCTGTGCACCTTCCAGGTGGCGGAGCCGGGCGCCGGCCCGGCGGGTCCGCGACCGGGCGTGCTGCGCGGGGAGACCGTCACGCGGATCGAGGCGGACAGCCTCATCGACTACCTGGCCGGCGGGCGCACCGCGGCCGAGGCCGAGTCCTACCCCCTGGACCAGGTGCGGCTGCTCGCCCCGATCCCCACGCCGCCGTCGATCCGGGACTTCTTCGTCTTCGAGCAGCACGTGGCGACCACCGGGGCCCGCTTCGGCCGCTCCGTCCCGGAGTTCTGGTACAAGGAGCCGGTCTTCTACTTCACCAACCCGGCCGCCGTCACCGGGCCGGACGAGACCGTCCCGTACCCGCACGGCACCGAGATGCTCGACTACGAACTCGAAGTGGCCGCGGTCATCGGGGACGGCGGCCGGATCGCCGGGTTCACCGTCCTCAACGACTGGTCGGCCCGCGACCTGCAGGGCGCGGAGATGTCCGTCGGCCTCGGCCCCGCCAAGGGCAAGGACTTCGCCACCAGCATCGGCCCGGTCCTGGTGACGACCGACGAGTTCGACGGCACGTCGGGGACGATGATCGCCCGCGTGAACGGCGTCGAACGCTCCCGCGGCGAGATCGCCGACATGCACCACTCCTGGCAGGCGGTCCTCGACCGGGCCGCGCTCAACACCCGCCTGCGCCCCGGCGACATCCTCGGCTCCGGCACCGTGGGCACCGGCTGCATCCTCGAACTCGACGCCGAGTCCTGGCTCAGGCCCGGCGACGTCGTCGAATGCGAGATCACCGGCCTCGGCGTGCTCCGCAACACGGTCGGCCCCCCGACCCGCCCGGACACCGCCTAGGTCTTGGAGCTCGCCGGGAACCGGCAGGACGAGCTCCGGGAAAGCGGCCGGGGAGACACGGGGCTCCCCGGCCGCCCGGACGCCACGGGGTCTCGGCCGAAACGCCACGCGGCCCGGGACCGCCGTCATCCGGGCTGCCCGGTCCACCCCGCAGCGCCGTGGCGGACGCTCCACAGCCGGCGGTGCTCCACGGCCGCCGCGGTGCTCTCGGCGACCGCGGCGGGCGAGATCGCGGTGCGGGCGAGCACGTCCAGGACATGCCGCATCCGCGTGACGAAACGGACCCCGAGGTTGGTGAGCCGGCCGCTGGCTAGCAGGGTGCCGGTCGCCTCGCCGGCACCGTCGCGCCAGCGGGCGAACTGCACCTGTGCCTCGTGGCGGGCGGTGCCGTCGTGCTCGTGCGACAGGCGACGGTGCCAGAAGCGGGCCACCCCGACATGGGCGTAGGCGCCGTGCAGGAGGCCGACGAGCGGGCGCGGGTCCTCACGCCAGGGCGCGTAGAAGAGCTCGCCGGGCCGCTCGGCGGTGAGGTCGAACAGGTGGAGCAGCGCGGAGAGCTTGTTGTGCTGGAGCTCGTGAGTGAGCGTCAGCGCCAGGTCCTCCGCGGTGGCCGGGATCGTCAGGGCGGCCGCGCCGAAGGTCTCCTTCGAGCTGCCGCTGCGCGTGCTGCCCGGCGGCCCGGACACCGGGACGAGGGCGCGCAGCACGACGGCCGCCTCGGCCGCCACCTCGGGGTGCTCGGTTTCCAGCAGTTCCCAGCCGGCGGCCAGCACCTGCCGCCAGGGCCGCCAGCCGGTGTCGGTCAGCCGCTCGCACCGTCCGCCGAACGGGGCGCAGTACGGGTCGACGTCGTCGAGCAGCAACCCGCCGCCGGGAGGGCCGCCCGGGTCGGCCGGCGGCACGATGGTTCGCAGCCCCTGCCACGCGGCGGCGCCACCGGGGTGCCGCCGCGCCGTACCGATGTCGATCCGCTGCCCGCCGGCCGTGACCCGGGCGCCGGACGGGCCGCCCTCGACCACCGCCCAGGTGCCGTCCGGCAGGCCGGGGAAGCACGCGGCGCCCAGCCGTGGCAGGATCACCTGCCCGTCATGCAGCGCCACGCCGGCCCGGGCGGGCAGGCCGGTGGCGGCGACCGCGGCCGCGGCCAGCGTGGCGAGCGCGTGCCCCGGATCCCGCGCCGAGCGGGCGTCGTGCCGGCCGCCGGGCGAGGAGAGCGCGTGCAGCGAGCGCAGCAGCGCCGGACCGACCGAGGGATAGGTGATCAGCGCGCGCACCGCGGCCGGCGAGCGGCGCTGGGCGGCGACCAGTTGGCACCACGCCTCCCGGCCGCGTCGCCCGACGTCCCCGCCGTACCGCGCGGTCGCGTCGCGGACGGCCCACAGCGTCATGAGCCGCCGGCTGTACTCCGCGTCGGCCAGCACCCGCGCCCCCTGCGGGCCGCCGCCACCCCCGGCGAACCGGGCGAACATCGCGGCGGTGACGGCGTGCGGCCGCGGCGCCGGTGGTCCGGAGGGGTCGATCCGGCTCATGCGGCGCCCGCAACGCCCCCACCGCCGGCCACCGGCGTGGCGCCGCCGGCCGGCGTCCTCGCCAGCCGGGCCACGTCGTCGGCCAGGCGCCGGCGGACGTGGTGGATGAGAACCTGCAGGTCGGCGCAGTACACGCTGGGGTTGGCGAAGCCGCTGCCGTTGTCCCGGTAGCGGTGCACGTAGTGGCCGCCGCCGCAGACGTCGCGCAGGGCGCAGCGCCGGCACTCGGGGGCGAGAGCGGCGGCGCCGGACTGGCGTGCGACCACGCCGGGCAGGCGCAGCGCCTCGTCGAAGGTGTTCCGGCCGACGTGCAGGCCGGTGTCGATGGCGCCGGAGTACGCGGTCCGCAGCGCGTCGTCCTGGGAGATGGCACCGCTCGTCTCGACCACCACGTAGCCGATCGGTTCCAGACCCAGCCCCTCCACGTCGGCGTGCCCGCCGAGCAGCAGTGTGACGAGCTGGTCGAAGATCCGGATGCCGCTCTCGCGCACGGGGGCGTCGTACCAGTGGTCGAAGAGGCGGATCAGCCAGTCGGCGTAGGGCGTGCCGGGCGCCCCGGCGCGGCGGCCGGGCGGCGGCGCCGACCAGTTGGCGTGCGGCAGCAGGAAGTCCACCGTGGGCGGACGGTGGCGCAGCAACTCCCGGTACGTGGCCACCGGATCGTTGCGCAGGTCGATCGTGCACAGCAGGCCGGTGAACAGGTTCCGGTGCGGTCCCCGGGCGAGCCGGCCCAGCGCGGCCGTCACCTCGGCGTGGCTGCCCCGCCCGTCGCGGTGGCGACGGTGCCGGTCGTGCGCGGCCCGCCCGCCGTCGAGGCTGACGCCCACGCCGACGTCCAACTCGCCCAGCAGATCGAGGTAGCGGGCGGTGAGCCCGACCCCGTTGGTCTGCATGGCCACCGTGGTGCGGACCTGCGGGCCGACGGCCCGGCGCACCGACCGCACGACCCGGGTGATCTTCTCCGGACCGGCCAGCAGCGGCTCGCCGCCGTGCAGGTCCACGCTGACCCGCGCGAGCCGGTGGGCCTGCGCGTGCTCGGCGATGCGCTCGGCGGTCTGGTCGATCACCGTGGCCGTCATCGCACGCGGCTGGGTCCGCCACCGCTGGTCCGCGGCGCGGTACATGTAGCAGTAATCGCAGTCGAGGTCGCATCGCCCGTGCACTTTCAGCACGAAATTCCGGAAGGGCACGGCGGGCGCCTCCCGCACCGGGAGAGTGCCGTCGGAACGTTCGCCGGTCGATTTTCGGCTGTTCCGAAGCGACTGCGTATCACCCATGGCGCGTGAACCCCCGAAATTTCGGACCGAACGTGCCCAGGACCTTCCAGCTCCCGAAAAAGCGACGAAGTGTCAGTCTGACATCGGCGCTACCTCGGTCAAAGCAGGTAATCGGCCAACTGTTCATCCGATCCGTGCTGTTGGGCGCTCCCTCTTGTCGCGTTCGGGCCTTCTGTCCGCACCGCGCGGCGCTCGCAACGCCGGGACACCACCGGACGTCTGGCCTGTTCGGAGGGCGAGCCGATATCATGTCAGGGTGGGCCGGTCGGCCTTGCTGGTCGATTTCCGCGAGCGGGAGAGAGGCAGGCTGCTCCGAGATGACGGATCAGATCGGCGCGCGGGAAGGGACACCGGAAGACGATGTGCAATCCCCATTGGTTGATCTCTCCGCGCTGACTCTCGCCGATGTCGCGGAACTCCCCGATACCGTCCTGGGCGTGGCCCTGCGAGCGATCATGGAATCGGCGGATAATCCGGATGCCGTCTTCACCGCCGAGCACAAGGAGAAGCAGTCCAGATACTGAGGCCGCCGTTCCCCACCGGCCGATACAGTCCTCCAGGAGCGGTTCATGACGCACGAGTCCGGCAGCGGACCACGCGACACCAGGGTGACCCTGTTCTGCAGCGGTGCGGAGAACATCGGCCAGACCACCACCCAGTTCAACGTGGCCCGGCTGATGGCCGCCGCGGGACGCCGGGTGCTCATCGTCGACCTCCACCGGAGCGACGCCCACTCCCACCGCTACCTGCGCTCCCGGCTGCGCGGAGTGCGGGCAGCGCCGGTCGTCCGGGAACCCGCCCGGCAGAGCCCCTTACCCGAGCCGGTCGAGTGGGCGCTGCCGGTGGACGACCGCAGCGTCAGGCTGTCGGTCCTCGAACTGCGCGGCAGCGCCTCGGCCGCCCGGCTGCCGACCGCCGAGGAGGCCGCCGGGTCCGCCGTCTACGCGGGCTTCGACACGGTGCTGATCGACGCACCGGTGCCGCGCACGTACGACCAGATCCGGACCCTCGCGCCACTCGCCCACGTACTGGCCACCTGCTTCACCCCGAACTCCTGGTCGGTCGACGCCGCGGCCCGGCTGGCCCGCGAGGTACGCGAGCAGGCGGCCGGACGACCGCTCGACGTGGTCGCCGTCGGCCTCCAGGTGGACAGCAGCCTCAACGAGCAACTGCGGCTGGCGCGCGACCACGTGCGCACCGCCTTCCGCGAACTGGGCGGCGAGGGTGCCGCCCAGTACGTCGAGATCCCCCACGACCCGCTCTACGACCAGAACGAGGCACCGCAGCGGCGTGCCTCCGCAGCAGGCGCGGCCGAGCCGGAGCCGGCCGAGCCGCAGTTGACCGCCCCGCGCCGGGATGGCTTCGTCCGGCTCTTCGAAGCCCTCGACCGCCCGCGGTCCGGCAGCGTGCGCCGGGTGACGCTCGTCCACCCGCCGCGCTACGTGGCGTGGGCGGAGTGGATCGGCGCGCAGCTGTCGGGAGCGGGCGTGCAGTCCACCACCGTACGGTTCGCCGAGCTCACCGGGGAGCGGCCGGCCCGGGGCAGCATGTTGCTCGTGCTGTCGCCGACCGGCGCCACCGCCGAACAGACCCAGCTGCTCACCCTGCTGTCCGACCCGAACGTGCGGATCCTGCTGGTCGACGACGAACCCCTGCCGGCCGGGATCGGCCACCACGAACAGATCGACCTGCGCGCGCTCGGCGAGGCGGAGGCCGTCGCCCAACTGCGGCGTGCGCTGCGGCTGCCGGCCTCGGCCCCGGCGCGCAGCCTGCCGCAGGGCTTCCCGCGGCTGCCCGCCCGGCACAACCTCGCGCCGCGCAGCGCGACCTTCACCGGCCACGACCGCTTCTGCGCGCAACTGCGCGCACACTTCGCGCCGCCGGCGACCCGATACCGGCCCTGCCTGCTCAGCGGCCCGCCGGGCATCGGCAAGAGCGCACTGGCGCTGGAGTTCTGCTATCGCTTCGGCGGCTCCTACCAGACGGTGTGGTGGCTGCGGGCCGCCGACCGCGCCGACATCGAACGCGGACTCGTCCTGCTGGCGGAACGGCTGGGACTCGACTTCGGCGAGCGCGCGAACGCGCAGGACGTGCTGGCCTGGCTGCGGTCGCCGGACTCCGGGCTGTGGCTGCTGGTCTACGACGACGCCGACGATCCGGCGGCGCTGACCGGTCTGCTGCCTGAAGGCGGTGAGGGCAGGCACGTCCTGCTCACCTCCCGAAACGCCGAGGTGGCGGACGCCGAGTCCGTCGAGGTGCCGCCGCTGACCGCCGAGGAGAGCAGGTCGCTGCTGGTCGCGTCGGTGCCCGGGCTCGACGCGACCAGGGCCGACCAGGTGGGGCAGATCATGGGCCGGGCGCCGCTGACGGTGGCTCTGGCCGGCGCCTGGATCGGGGTGAAGGCCGACCGGCTCGCAACGCAGAACCAGCCGCGGGCCGAGGCGCTGCGGGCGGCCGCCGACCAACTGGTGGAGGCGTTCTCGGCCACCCAGCAGGACCTGCTGGCCCGCCTCGGGCAGGTGCCGCTGCACCGGGTGATGCTGGAGGCGACTCTCGCCGAACTGGGCTCCACGGCGGGCGGCGAGCTGTGGGCCCGCGCGGAGACCGGCAGCGCGGGGCTGCTGTGGCTGCTGGAGTGCTGCGCGCTGCTGACCACCTCCGACGTGGAACTCGCCCTGCTGCGCTCCCCGGCGCTGCGGGCGGCGCTCGCCGGCGGGTACGCCCCGGCGCCCGAGGAGCCCGCGCCGCGGCCCGGCCCGCCCGTCGACCCGCTGATGATCGACGTGGCGCTGTGGACGCTGGCCCGCCACGGCCTGCTGGACTTCCACTTCGGCCGCCCCGAGTGGCCGGTCCGGCAGAACCGCGTACTGCGCGAACTCATCCTGGAGCGGATGGAGGAAGCCGAGCGCGAGAAGCGCGGGCGCGAGGTGCGCGCCGTGGTCGCCGGCCACAGCTTCGGTGGCGCCGAAGCGGCGGACGCCTCCGACGACCCGGCGGTCATCGACGCGCGTACCCGCCGGCTGATGTCGCTGCGGCTGTGGGCCGACGACCGGCCCGAGGTTCGGCAGGCGCTGGTCAAGCACCTCGCCGATCTGGCGGACACCAGCGAGCGGCACCGCCTGCACGAAGTGCTGGACATCGGCGGCCTCGCCGCGCAGGGATGGAAGTCGCAGCCGCTGTCGATGGAGTACCTGCGGCTGCACAACCTCACCGCGAAGGCCCACCGCCAACTCGGCGAGATGTCCGCCGCCGGCCGGGACGCGCTGGTCGCGCTGCGCGGCCACCGTACGGCGCTGGGCGTCGGCCACCCGCGGGCCCTGCTGTCCGCCGACTCCTACGCGGCCATCCTGCGAGCCGACGGCGAGTTCTCCGAGGCCCGCATCGAGGGGCGCGGCGTGGTCGGCAGCATGACGCAGGTGGTGGGCCCGGACCACTCGTCCACCGCGCAGACCGAGCACAACCTGGCGCTCTCGGAGGGATTGTGCGGTGACTACCGCACGGCGCTGGAACGGCTGCGGCGCCGCTACACCCGCCGCCGGACGATCGGCGGGCCGGACGATCCGGACGCCCTGTCGCTGCTGGACGCCATGGCCCTGATGCACCGCGGCCTCGGCCAGAACCGGGAGTCCTTCGATCTGCTGAAGCAGTATCTGCACCGCGGCGGCGGCCGGACGGACGCCGATTCGCTCAACGTGGAGATCGGCCTGGCGGTCAGCGAGCGGCGGCTCGGCCTGGTCAAGAGCGCCCTGGAGCGCGACCGCCGGGTGCTCGACGAGTGCCGGATCCGCTTCGGGGACCGGCGGATCCGCACCGAGCGCTGCCGGTTCAGCCTCGCCGCCGACCTGCACGAGGTCTCCGACCACCAGCAGGCCGTCACCGAGATCCGTACCTGCGAGCTCGGACTGGAGCGGACGCTCGGCGAGGAGCACCCGTACACGCACCTGTGTCGGGTCCGGGTCGGGGTCCACCTGCGGGCGCTGGGCGACCTCCACAGCGCGCTGCGGATCGGCCGGGAGGCGCTGGCGCAGCTGAGGGTCGGGCTCGGTCCCGACCATCCGTGGGTGGCCGCCGCCGAGGTGGCCGTCGCGGGCACCCTGGTCGCGGACGGGCAGTACGAGGAGGCCTACGAGAAGGAGACGTCGGCGCTGTTCGCCCTGGACGAACTGGGCATGGCACAGCATCCCGACCGCGCGCTGGTGGCCCGCAACCGCGGGATCGTCGACGCGCTCAGGACGGGCTCCACGCCGGATCCGGCCACCCATCAGGACATCGATCTGGAGCTGCCCGGGCTGTGAGGGCGTCCTGCAGCCGCCGCCGGCACGTGACCCGTCGCCGGCGGCGGGAGAGGAGCAAGGTGGAGACCGTAGGAGAGCCGCGACCCGGCGACCCGTCGCTCACCGGGGTGGAACTGCTGGCCGAGGACCACTGGACCGTCGAGGACGCCGGAATCACGCGGCTGTGCCGGGAGTCCGTGGCAGGCCACCCGGCCGCGCTGCGCTCGGTGGCGCACTACAGCCACGGCGCCGTGGACTTCGTCGTACGCCCGCGCGGCAGTGCGCCGCTGCCCACGCCCCGCAGCGCGCAGACCGAGCCCATCGTCGCCGAGGGGCAGCCGGGCCGGCATCTCGTCGTGTGCACGGAGGACTTCAACCACTCGCTCCAGCGGTTCGGCACCGGTGAGTTGATGCGGGTCGTGGTCGGGGCGGCGACCGGCGGCATGTACTGCGCGCGGATCAAGGCGGGCCAGCATCTGGCGGGCGTCACGCTGTCCGGTGACACGGTGGACGAGCTCGACCGGACCCTCAACGAGGTGGTGCGGCGGATCCGGACCGAGGTGCACCACCTGTCCAACGAGGATCTGGGCGGGACGCTGGACACCGAACTCACCGCCCTGGAAGGCGTGACGGAGCTGCACGTCGAGGTGGGCCTGCTGGTCGAGGCCAAGGAGCCCGAGGACTGGCACGGTGTCTGGAGCCGCTTCGTCAACCCCGTTGACCTGCAGTACGCGGCCTACTACCGGGACTGGGCGCTGGTCTGCGCCGGAGACGCCTTCGACGACCCCAGCCTGCGGGTACGCCTGACGAACATGCCCAACCAGGTTCGCCGGGCGATGTACCGCGACCTCGCCGCCCGGCTGCGTGCCGACATCACCCGGCTGCGGCACGCGCTGCGTCCGGTGTCCGACGCCCCGATCGACCGGTTGGTGCTGGACGTGCAGGAAGGCGCCGTCTACATCCACTGGCCCGACCACGGCACCGGGACGTTCCTGCTCGGGGTGACCGTGGAGCAACCGCGGGTGGCAGAGGCCGAGAACAGGCTGCGCGGCCTGCTCAACGCGCTGCCGGCGGTGCCTGGTTTCCCGTGACGCCTTCGGTGGCCGCCAGCAGGTCGGTACGTACCGACTCGGCGAGCCGGTTCAGGGTCTCCTGCGCCTCGGCGCGGTGGATCGCCGTGGTGGTCCGGGTGGTGAAGTCGGCCGAATCGGCCGGCCCGGCCCCGGTTTCGAACGGCGGCAGCACCTCCATGCTGATCTCGAAGCTGCGGCAGAGTACGAAGAGGCTGTCGCGCAGTTCCTGGCTGAGCCCGCCGGTCCGTTCGGCCACCGCACGCCGCCAGTCGGCCACGCCGTCCCGGAACGCCCTGAGCAGCCCGTCCACCGCCGCCACCAAGCCGAGCGAGGCGAGTTGCCGCTGGCCGAAGGCCAGTCGGCGCGGTCGGGTACCGGCCCGGCCGGAACCGTCCACGGTGAACACCCGCGCGATCTCCCCGGGAGGGCCGGCCAGCACATCGAGGGCCGCGTGGGCGCCGGCGAAGTCTGCCCTGACGGTCTCGGGCAGCACCTGGTCGACCGCCGCTTCGACGGTGTCCCGCTGCGCTTGTACGGGCCGGACGTCGTCGCCCAGCTTCGCGTCCACCTCCCGGATGGACGCCAGCAGCGTCGCCTGCTGGGCCGCCATCGTCTGCAGCCGCTCCCAGACGTCGGACGCCTGGCTGCCCTGCCGGGCGGATTCGAGACGCTTGGCCAGGAGCTCCACCGCCTGGTCCAGCAGACGGGTGAAGTCGGGGTCGCCGACCAGCAGCGGGGCGGTGCCGGTGTACTGGGCGACGTCGTCGCGCTTGCTCCGCGACACCAGGCCGTTGACCAGCACCAGGGTCTGGCAGCTGTCGGCCGGGAAGGCGCCGCGGGCCGCGCGGGCGACCGCGGCGATGCCCAGTACCTCCGCCCTCACCAGGATCGAGGGCACCACCAGGATCGCGATGGCGGCCTCCCTGCCGACGCGTACCCAGTACGCCACGTTCTCCAAAACGGGATCGGCGGCCCGTACCGCCTCCTCCGGGCGGCTCTCGCGCCGCCACTGCGCCTCACCGAGCACCCGCTCCACCACGGCGTGCACGTCGGACATGGAGCGCTGCTCGTTGAGCTGGCGTGTCGCGTCGTGGATCACGGTGTCGTCGATGACCGACCTGGTCTCGCGCGGGTTCTCCATCAGCTGCCAGGCCTGGCGGCAGGTCTTGAGGATCTGCCGCGGCACCCCGGTGCCGATCTCGGTCAGCTCTTCCAGCGCCGGCGCGGTGAAGAGCGCACCGGGATCGCCGGGCCGCGCCCGCTCCGGGTGGCGACGGCTCAGGTAGGCGCCGACCAGTTCGGCGGTCTCCTGCGAGGTCATGCGGTCCGGCCAGATCTGGAGGATGCGCTCGTGCAGTCCCGGGGACAGCCTGCTCCACGGCTCGGGCTGGATGCACAGCACGAGCAGACCCCCGCGGTTGACGTAGGTGTTGACCAGCCTCTCGAACCCGTTGAGGAAGACGCTGCGCTCCAGGGCCGGCCATTCCAGCACCTCCTCCAGGGCGTCGACCACCAGGACGTAGGGCCGTCCGACCTGGCCGTGCAGGAAGCCGAAGACGGTGAGCGCGTCGAACACGCCGTCCGTGCCGTCGATCTGCGCGTTGATACCCCGCTCGACCAGGGCCTGCGCCGGTTTCCGGCCGGTCAGCCAGTTCCACACGTGGAGATTGAAGCGCCGGTCGAGCAGCAGGGCGAGAGCGGCGGAGAACTGCCGGTGGTCGGTGTTCTCCCGCAGGCGCGTGCGCAGGTGGCGGTGGATCAGTTCCTCGTCGATGCCGAAGCTCTGGACGACCTTCTCGGAGTCCAGCTCGTTGTTGTGCAGTTGCCGGATGAAGTCCTGCCGGGTCTGCTCGTCGAGCCAGTTCGGGGTGTCGGCCTCAATGGCCTCGGCGGTGACGTGGGCATGGAACTCCGCGACGACGCTCTCGAAGGCGTCCCGGGCGTTGCGATCGTCGTACAGCGCGGTCAACTGGTTGCGGTAGACCCGGCCCATGTCCATGCTCGGCTGGTCGATCACCCACAGCGGGATGCCGCTGTTGCGGGCCCGCACCTCGGTGGCGACCTCACGGGCGAGATGGCTCTTGCCCAGTCCGAGGCCGCCGATCAGGGCCAGGGCGCGGCCCCGACCGGTTGGTTCCTCGCTTCCGTCCAGGTATTCGTCGACCTGCCTCCGCAGCGTCGCGTGGGCGCGGGTGCCCACGCTCACCGGAGGGTCGAACGTCGGCTCGCCGATCTGCCCGTCGTGCGCGAGCACGCGTAACTGCACCGCCGGGCTGGACGGGAAGGGGTTCCCGGTCCGGAACGTGCCGTCGGATTCGCTCATCGATACAACCCCTTCAGCCGTCCGTCATCGCGGGCGCATAAAATTCCGCACATCCGGCGCCCAGCGGCGCCGACCGTACTCGCGCAACTCGGCCATGCCTATCTCGGCTTCCTGATTCTGGAGCGCTCGCTGTGTCGCTTCGTAAAGAATCTGCTGAAGTGTTCCGATGTTCTGCCGCATCCACTGCTCCGGTTCACCGTCCAGGACCTCATCCGCCACCCGGACGTGGGGTCCCGGTATTTCCAGTGGTTTGTGACGTGCCCGAATGAAGCGGATCCAGTCCCCGTCGCCGAGCGGACCCAGTTGGAGGTGCGTCGCATGCGATTTGCTCAGGTCGCCCAGCTCGGCGTCGAGGTCGGCTCCGATCACCGAACTCCCGCTCTCGACGAAGAACACGATACCGGTTCTGGCATTGTGATAACAGCTGCGATAAAAGGCGCGAGTCAGCTCTTCATCATTCCATCGGAAATCGGGCAGGATGATCAGCAGGGCATGGTTCTGATCGACCAGCACGTCACTGAGCGTGCCGTACGCCTCGTAGGAGTGTTCCGACAGCAAGCCCGTCCGCGCCGTCTCCGGGATGCGCGTGCCGAGTGCCTTGCTGATCGCGGCGATTATCCGCTGGTGGACGCGGCCCACCTCCTCAGGTTTGCCGTCATTCCAGGCGATCGCCTCCGTGCTGTTCTCCTGGCCGGCGACCGGGACCACCCACACGTGCGGTGAGACCCCCTCGTCCCGCGGGGTCCACCGCTCCCGTGACGGCGGAGCGACGGCCTCCCCGCTGATCTCCTTGTGCAGTTGCTGGACCAGGTCGTCCACGCACCGGTGCAGGAAGGTGGTCTTGCCGACCTTGCTCCCGCCGCTCACGACGACCAGGTGGCCCGCGTTGTGCAGGGTGTCGAGGATCAACCGGGGCTGCGGGCCCTCCTCCACGAAGCGGTCGAACATCTGATCGGTGTGGTCGACCGGCACCCACAACCTCTCGGTCCCGCTGACCTGCCAGGGCACCAGGGGGCCGCTCGGCCGCCATTCGACCCGCCGGTGTTGGCCGTTGCGGTCGGCCAGGACGGGCACGGCGAAGGTGTTGCAGCCTCCCTGCCTGGCTTCGGCGGACCTGTTCCGCGTGGCATCCGTCACGGGGTGGCACCTCCGCCGCGGAGGGCACGCCGCAGCCCGGCGACGGCCGCCCGCCCGGCGTGCCGCAGGTGCCAGCGCGGACTGGAACCGGCCAACTCCTGCGCCTCGCCCAGTGCGTCGCTCAACGAGGCCCGCAGACGCGCCGTCAGTTCCTCCCTCTCCTGCCGGCTCAGGGCGCGCAGCCCCATCAGACCCGCCTCCACGGTCGCGTCCGGCTCGTCGGCCAGCGGCAGCCCCTCGGCGAGCCGGACGGCAGCGGTGCGGCGGGCGCCGTGCCCGGGCAGCGTGCGCAGCGTCACGGCAAGCGAGGTGCGGGCGGATCGCACCTCGGCGAAGTCGCCGTGCGGGTTGTCGACCCAGCCGGACAGGAAGGTCAGCACCTGCTCGGCGTACGCGGAGCACGCCTGGCCCAGGCTGTCGGCCCGCTCGCGGCGGCGAGCCGTGCCCCGCTCGACGAACTGGGCCAGCAGGGTGATTCCGGCGCCGATCGCGGTGAGCAGGGCGGTCCGGCCCAGCCCGTCCGACCCGTCGCCGCCCGTCGCGTCCGCCTCCGCCGGCGCGACGGCCGCCGCGCCGACGACAGCGGCGCACACCCGGCGGAAGGCGGCGGGATGTGCGGCCGCCCACCGGGGGAGGGTGAGGGGCGCGGCGGCCCGGCCGGTGCCGACCGCGATCATGTCCTGGTGGCCCGGCACGGCGCGGGCGACACCGAGCCGCACGGCCGCGGCGGCAGTCTGCGCCCGGTTGTCGGGGGCGAGGCAGAAGACGGTGTAGACGTCGTCGGAGGCGGTCGCGGGACCGGCCGCGGGCGAGGCGTGGGCCGCGGGGCCGGCGGCGGGTGAGCGGGCCCCGGCCGCCGCAGTGGCCGCTGTTGACGGGAGGTCACCGGCCGCGTGGGCCCGAGCCGGTACCGCACCGACCAGCAGCATGACGCCGCAGCCGAAGAGCAGCGACGCCGCGAAGCGGGGACCCCGGGGTATCCGACCACCCCGGGCCGCTCCGCCGTATCTGCCGGACCTCGTCACCGCCGACCTCACGTCTCGTATTCGGTGTCCTACGGGACAACGCCGGGTGTCAGGCAGCCAGGTCCGGTCGTCCGACGGGGTCCGCCGGCACCCGGACGGCACCCCGCCGCCCATCCCCGCGCACCCGTTGGTCCGAGCCGTCCGCCGCCTCCCTGGCCCGCAGATGCCGCGCCCACAGCCCGTTGGAGGTGTAGTACAGGACGCTGATGGTCAGTACCGCCGGTCCCACGATGCCCACCGTGCCGGGGAACTCCGGTTCGAGGGCGAGCGCGAGGATGATCGCGGTGATGCCGTTCTGCTGGCCGAGGGCGAGGTAGACCTTGTCGGTACGGGGCAGGTCCGGCAGCATCGACGGCACCATCACGAGCGCCACCACCGCTTGCGCGCCGAACGCCAGGGCGCCGAGCGCGATCCCCGCACCCGGCGAGGCCCCGCCCACCAGCAGTACTCCGAGGCCGAAGGCCGCGAGCAGGAAGGCGAGCGTCACCAGCTTGTTGATCCGCTCCCGGAAGCGGCCGGTGCGAATCAGGAGCCCGGCGAGCGCCACCGCCAGCATGAGCATGGAAGCCGCCGCGACCAGCAGCAGGACGACCACCACGACCAACGCGATGACGTCGGACGCCCGGGACGGATCGGGCGGCTTGCGGACCGCGACCCCGCCCCGCCGCTGCTCCGGCCGGGCGGACCGTCGCTTGACGTACCCGGCCCACACGAGTCGCGAGATGTACCAGGCAGCGATCGCGGCCGAGCAGAGCAGCACGTTGAGCACGATGCCCACCACGTAGGCCGTTGAACTGCCGCCGGGGGCCGGCGCCGGCGTGCCCGACCGGCCGGCGAGGCGGAAGCCGACAGCGGAGAGGTAGACGGAGAGCAGGACCGTGACCGGGTCGTCGAAAGCGGCCCACACCGACAGCAGCGTTTTCGCCCGTTCCGACATTCCGCTGTTGCCGCGCATGGCCGCCACCGAAAGCGGATCGATCTGAGCGACGATGATTCCGAGCACCAGATACTCCGGTTTTCGGAAGAACAGCAGCATCATCCCGGCGATGAACGCCGCCTTGAACAACACCCCCAGCGTCACGGCGACCACGGCGGTCCGCAGATCGCGCCGCACGGACGCCAGGTCGATCTCGTGCGTACTGCCGTACAGGCCGGTCGCGAGCAGCAGGGCCGCCATCGGCAGGTACCACGACGAGTGGGTCAACTGGTCGCTCCAGATGCCCTGCCCCACCGCGAAGCCGAGCAGCACGGCGGCGGGCGCGGCGTAGAGCACCTTGGGAATCCTGGGCCGGCGCCGTGCCCCGCGCGACCGCGGAGGTGTGTACGGAGTCAAGGTCCCGTCTCCGATCGTGTTCGGCCACGACGCGGGACCCCACCCGCAGCAGGTGGGTTCCCCGCGGGCCGGCCGGATCGCCGGATCTCCGGTCGCCCATCGGTGCGACGGCGGACGGGAAACGTATTCGGCCAGGCAGGCGATCCACACAGGAGTGCGGTACTGTCGTGAACCGCCATCCGTCGACGCTGGTGCCCCGCGGCCACGACCATCATCCCCCAGCGTCCGTCCGAAGTGCGCTGCGACACGTCTCTATGGTAGAAATTGACGGCCTGTGGAGAAAGACATTCCATGGCCACTTACTGATTTCCCCTGCGGGATCTGGTAAAGCTCGGGCACGCAAACGGGTTTCGTCCGCCCGAGTCGCACGCATCGCGGCCGTTGGGCACGGTGTTCCCCGGCACCCCTGCCGTGAGCTGCGGATCAACATCGAAGACGGCAGCGTGGCCGCATCCGGTCGGACCACGACGAGACGCTGGCCGCGCGCACGGTGGACAACCGGCACCGATTTCCTACGTACCCTTGCCCCGGACGTCTGATGCACTGTGCGTAGTGCGGTCACGCCCACGGTCCTCGTGCCGAACGCCGGAGCACGGTGTACCCGCTGAACACGTCGTGTGATGGCTCGAATTCCTCGGTCGGGCAGCCGCCACCGGGCTCCGCCGGGTCCGGACGGACGGCCGCCTCGTCCCGCGCCCGCCCTCGGTCCCGTCCGCCGACGCGCCCCGGACCCCGTACGGGCGTGGCCCCTACGCTTCCCTGACGCCGGGCGGGGCGGGGTTCGTTCGCGTGGGCGATGAGGGGCCGGGGGACCGGCGGGACGATATGAGCGGCATACGGCGCCGGGGCGGTCGACGTTCCGGCGGCTGCCGGTGCGACCGTGCGAACGACCTCCCGACCGCCGCTCCCTGACGGGGGCAGGTCCGACGTGCGCAGGCGCGGCCGTGTGCCCCCAGCCCAGGACGCCGTCCGCAGGAAGAAGAGGGTCACCATGAACGCCCGCACTCCGCGATCCGCCGCGATGTCCGACGAGAGTCTCCACGATCCGCGCAGCCTGGCGGCGTTCCGCGACGCGAAGCTGCTCACCGGCTGCTACCTCGGTGTCAGCGTGCTCACCCTGGTGGCCATCGTCCTGCTGCGCGGCCACGCCTCGGTGGTGACCGACGCGGTATGGGTGCGCGGGACCGCCGTCGTCGCCAGCGCCCTGGTGACCTTCCTCTGCGCGGTCCGCGCGGCTCGCGGCTCCCGTGCGGCGTACCGCAGACTGCGGGTCGTCTCCGCGGTCATGGTGGTGGCCATCGCGGTCATCATCGCCCTCCCCGGCACTTTCCCGATGTGGCTCAAGGTCGAACAGGGCTTCTGCGGACTGCTGTTGATCGGCGTCATCGCGGTGGCCAACGGCCGGCAGCTGCGCTCGCTGTTCGCCGCCCGGTAGGCGCGGCGACCGGTCAGTCCCCGGCCGGGGCGAGCACCAGGTCGAAGCGGACCCGGGACCAGGCGCGGTCGCCGAGGGACCGGCCGTCCGGGGCCGGGGTGCCGGGCCGTTGCCGCCGGAAGTCCTTGACGAGGGAGTCCCTGACTCCGAACACCGCGTCGCGGGTGAGGAGTTCGTCGCCGCGGACGAAGATGTGGGTGACCACCGTGCGGCGGCCCGGGGCGCTCACCAGGAAGTGCAGGTGCGCGGCCCGCATGGGTGAGCGTCCGGTCGCCGCGAGCAGCCGGCCCACCGGCCCGTCGTGCGGGATCGGGTACGGCGTCGGGGTCAGCGCCCAGAAGCGGTAGCCGCCCAGGTCGTCGGTGAACAGGTGGGCGCGGGCCGCGATGCGGGCGTCGTCGTACTGGACGTCGTAGAAGCCGTCCGCGTCCGCCTCCCAGACCTCGATCCGCGCGCCGGCGAGCGGCCGTCCCTCGGTGTCCGTGACGGTGCCCTCCACCCAGCACGGTTCGCCCGGCGCGCCGCCGGCCAGGTCGCCGCCGAGCGGGACGTGCGGCGCGTCCTCGGTGAAGAACGGCCCGACCACCGTGGCCTCGGTCGCGTCCGCGTACGCCTCGTTGTTGATCGTGATCGTCTGCATCGAGGCGCCGAGCACGTCGGAGAGCAGGACGAACTCCTGGCGCCGCTCGTCGGTGATGTGCCCGGCGTCGGTGAGGAAGCGGATCGCGGCGTCCCATTCCCGTTCGGTCGGCCGCACTTCGCACAGGAACGCGTGCAGATGCCGGGTCAGCGCCTGCATCACTTCGCGCAGCCGGGGGTCCGACGCGTCGGCGAACGACCGTACGACGCGTTCGACGAGTTCCGCCTCGCGGGCCCGCTGCCCGGCCGGCACCTCGGCGGCTCCCGCGCTCCGCGCCCGCTCGGTGCCCGTGTCGTTCCCACTCATCGCGGGTCGGCTCCTTCCCGTGCCGGGTGACGAGGCCGCCGCACGGGCGACCGGAGCGGGACCGCCCGCACCACGTCAGGCCATACCCGTACCACGTCCGGTATCACCGCGTCTCCGGCCCACGGCCGGGCATCGCCGCGAGCCGGCTGCTACTTCGTCGCCCGCTTCACCGCGATCGCCGTCTGTCCGTTCTACGTGACGGTCCGTCTCCCGCTGCCCATGGACCAGGCGCTGCGGCTGGTCCCGCCGACCGTCGGCATCATCGTCCGGACGGGCTCGCCGGGTATCTGCTCGGTCTGGGCACGGCGATGCGGGGTGCCGTCCCCGGACGGCGTACGCGAGGCGCTGCCGCGCCGCGTCCGGGAACCGCACGAGGACAACGGGGGCGGCCGGATCCCGTAGGAGCCGGCCGGCCCCGCGCCCCCCGTGGCCGCGGGACCGGCCTCCTGCTCGGCTAGCCGGCGGCGCCTTCGGAGACGAAGGTGACGTCGACGGTCGCGGACACGGCCGTGGGGCTCGTGGGCTGCGGGGCGAAGGTGACCACGCCGCTGCCGGCGCAGGGCACGGTCAGCGTCGTCGGGATCGCGAGCGGGACGAAGAAGTTCGAGGTCGTGCCGATCACGTCGGAGCTGGTCGAGGAGGGCACGCCGAGCGTGACCAGGATCGAGTGCGCGGCGCTGCCGGTGTAGCCGGTGTCGGCCGCCGAGGAACTGGCGGTGATCGCCTCCACGCTCTGCCCGCCGACCGGGTGGCCGGTCTCGCCCTGCACGATCGGTCCGACGCAGTCGGTCACGATGACGCCGGGGCTGGTCTGGTTGCCCACCACGCCGGTGAAGTACATGTTCGGCGCGACCGCCACCGGGTCCTGGACCCCGGCCGCTGCCGCGACGCCGGCGGTGGAGACCGCCAGGAGGAGTCCGGAGCCGATCACGGCGATCCGGGACACACAGGAACGAGAAATCACAGTCATCTCCTAGACAAGGCCCACAGATGGGCTACGAGATGTGCTCCATTCCGCGCAGGAGGAAGTTAGCGCCCGCACGGTCGCGGAAACAAGGAAGGTGCGACTGATCGTTCGGCCCGGAATCGGGGACGGGTCGGTTACGGACAAGTTTCGAGAAGAATCGATTCTCTATTTCCGGCTACTTGCCATTCGCCGTGTCCCCGGCGCGCGGGCGCCCGTACCGGCCCGTTGTGGCCCGTCCCGGGCCGATCAACTCGGCAATCTTGACCTGGTCTTTTGCAGCCGCGGCGAATGTGATGACTTTCCGCTCGGGATCGTCGGCGAGTCGCAACACGACGCGGCGGAGTTCGAGCTCGCCGATGACCGGATGACGCAGGTGTTCGGCCCCGGAGTTGAGCACGGCGACTTTGTGCCGGGGCCGCCGGCCGCGCGCATCCGGGCTCGGCGCCCGCAGCCGTTCCGGCAAGGCGTGGAAACGCGGATCGCCGAGGTGCCGGGCGACGGCCGTCCGGAATCGGCCGAGCAGCGCGGACGCACTCGTCTTCCGTGCTGTGGTAACGGGTGACGTGACGCTGAGTCGCGAAACGGACGCCTTACATCCGCTCTACAGGGACGACATGGCGATCACCCTTGAACGGCCTGTCGCCCTTGAGGACGGCCAGCCCTTTGCTTTCCGCACCTCGGACGGGCCGCTGGCCCGGGGGCCGTGACGCTCCTTCCCGACTGAGCATGGTCAGCGGAGCCACGGCCGAATCGCTGCGACAGTGACCGTGCCATGAAGATGTGGACGCGCTCGTCGAAGCGTGCCGCCACGGCGCGGGATCCCTTGAGGGCATTGATCGTTCGCTCTACTTCGTTTCTGCGGACGTACTGGACCTGGTCGGATCCGGCAGGTGGCCCGCCGCTGCTGCCCGCTTCTGTCGATCACATCGCTTACCTCGCGGCGACTCGGATCGGTCCGTGACGGGCCAACGCGGCGGCCCGCCGCGCCCGCCCTTCATCGGCCTCCCACGGCGTCAGCGACACGCGGCCCACGGGACGTGCCGCGCCGGTCGGCGTTCGTCAGCCGCCTTCGACCAGCCCCACCAAGGCGTCGAGTTCTTCTCGGAGCGTCCTTTCGACCACGGCCGGATCGGAACCCGGGGCGATCGGCAGGGTCATGGTGATCACGCTGCCGCCGCCGGGACGGGGCACCACCCGCAGGTAGGCGCCGCCCTTCCGTCCGGGGGCGATCTCGCGCTGGTAGTCGACCGTCCCCGCCTCCGGGTGGGTCAGGACGTCGAGGTCGAAGTCCCGGCCGTCTTTGGTGGCACGCCAGTTCGCTGCGTCCCGGACGATCGTGTCCGCGAACGCGGGCGCCCACTCGGGCAGACGGGTCGGGTCGGCGAGCAGGGCCAGCACGTCCGTGGGGACAGCGTGGCTCTCGATGCTCCTGGTCTCGGTCCGGGGGTCCATGGCGCGACGGTAACCCGCGGGCGTCCGACGGCAGACCGAATTTCCGCCGGGCGGCGGGCCGCGTCGTCAGCGGCAGCGGCTGCTCGCCGGAACGCCCTCGGCCAGCCGCCCATCCCCTGCCGGCACGCTGCCGCCCACAACTCCGGGATCGCCGCGTACGACACGCCCGCGCGGCACAACTCCCGTTCCTCTTGCGTGACATGTGAGCCGGCGGGCCACCGCCCCCGGGGACTTCCGAAGCGATCGGCGTACCGATCCCTGCGGCGGGGTCCGTCGGGCCGGTGGGACGCGTGCGGGCTCGGCGGGTCGGCCGCGGTCCGCGCGGGCGACGTACCAGGGGAGGACGGCAGCGTGGACGGTGCGACCACCGGTGGGGTCGGGGGGACCGACCCGGCGGGCGGCTGGTGGACGGTCACACATCCGGTGACCAGTGGAAAGGCGATGGCGATGACGACGGCCAGTCGGTACATGCCCCCAACTTTCCGTAAGCCGTCGGCGTGTCGGGCGTTTCGCCGCGCATTGCCACCCACACGGGTTACCCGCTCCCGGCGAGTCGTGCCCGATCGACCCGGCAACGCTGCCACGAGGCGCCCGCCGGCGCGGCTACCGGGGCGTCGGCGCCGCGAGGCGGGCGATGCGTTCGTCGGGCAGCCGCAGCATCATGCCGGCATCCTCGACCGTCCAGTCCCGGCCGGTCAGCAGGCGGGCCGCATGGCGAGCGGCATCGCGTTCGGCCTGTTCCGCCTCGGCTCGCGCGATGCGGGCGGCAGTCAGCGCGCGGAGCGCCGCCGCGGCGTCCGGACCGACGGGAGCCACGGACACGACCACGCCGGCGGGGTCGGCGCCCAGTGAGGCGTCCCCCGGAGTGTGGACACGGGGGTTCATGCTGCTATGCCCTGCTCGGTGCTGCTGTTCGAACTCGATGGGTGAGAGGTAGCCGAGGGAGTTGTGGCGGCTGCGGGCGTTGTAGTGGGTGAGCCACTGGAAGATCTCCAGCCTGGTCTGACGCACCGTCGCGAACACCCCATGCATCGCTTCTCTCTTCAGCCCCTGCCAGAACGATTCGGCCAGGGAATTGTCGTAACTCGACCCGACACGACCCATGCTCCGTCGGATGCCGAAACCATCGCTGACCTGGGCGAACGCCGCTGAGGTGTATTGCGATCCCCTGTCCGCGTGGAAGATCACTCCGTCCACGCGACCGCCGCGGGTTGCCACCGCCATCGTGAGCGCGTCCACGACCAGTTCGGTGCGCATGTGCGTGGCCATCGACCAGCCGAGCACCCGGCGCAACAGATGTCCAGGACGCAGGCCAGGTAGAGCCACGCGCCGCCGACCTGCACGTATGTGATGTCGCCGCACCACTTCTCGTCCAGCTCCCCGGCGGTGAAGTCGCGTCGGACCAGGTCCGGGGCGGGCGGCGCGAGCCTGTCTGGGACCGTGGTGCGCTTGCGCCGACACAGGTGCCGGCCCTCGATCCCCTCACGGCGCATCAGCCACTCGACCCGTTTGCGGTTGACCGTGTGCCCGAAGCCGCGTATCTCGGCACGGACCCGGCGCACTCCGTAGGTGCCGCGTTGGGCGGTGTGGATCTCGCGGATCTCCGCGACCAGTGCGCCGCCGGCCGCCCGGCGCTCGTCGCGGGCGGCCGCGCCGGCCGTCCACCGGTAGCAGCCCGAGCGCGAGACGCCAAGAACCCGGCATATCCGCTGCACGCCGAAGTCGGCGCGGTAGAGGGAGATGAAGTCCCAGCGGCCGGTCATGCCCTCATCTCCCGGGCGAAATACTGGGCCGTCCGTCGCAGGTCTCCCGCTCCAGCTGCCACTCGGCCTCGGCCTTGCGCAGCCTGCCCAACTCGGCCCGCAGCCGGGTCAGTTCCTCGTCCCGGTCCTCGACGACCTCGCCGCCCCGGGCCCGGCCCGTCTGCTCATCACCCTGACGCACCCAGGACCACAGTGTCCCGCCGGTCACCCCGACATCCGCCGCGACCGCCGCGTACGTGCGCCGACCGGCGGCCGCGCGATACAGCGCCACCGCGTCATTCCTGAACCCCTCTGGATACGGAGACCTACGTCCCACCAAGACACCCTCCCTCGGACCATCAAGATCCATTGTCAGAGAGCTTTTTCAGCGTGGCCACCGATGGGGTGACGGGGGCGAGGACGCAACGCACGAGGCACCCGTGCCGTTGAGGGAGGTGTTCGACGTCTCAACTCATCAGCGCAGGTGCCTCGTTGGTTTCCTATCCTGCCGCACTCGACCTGTCTCATGCGCTGGTCGAGTGGGTCACCATGCTCATCGTCACCCGTGAGGGTGACCGCCGCTGCAAGCTCCCGCCACACCAACGCGCGCTGGTCGGTCTGGTGTACCTGCGCAAGCACGACACCCTGGCTCAGATCGCCGCGGGCTTCGGTATCTCCGTTGGTACCGCCCACGCCTACACCGCCGCGGTGATCGACCTCCTGGCCGCCAGGGCGCCCGGCCTGCTCAAGGCCCTGCGCGAGCACGAACCCCAGTACGTACTGCTCGACGGAACGCTCGCCGAGTGCGACCGTGTCGGCGACGGCCGGGCCGACTACTCGCACAAGCACCGCCGCCACGGCATAAACGTGCAGGTCGTGACCGATCCGACCGGGCAGGTGCTGTGGATCTCGCCGGCCCTCCCAGGCCGGTGCCACGACCTGACCGCGGCCCGCACCCACCGCATCATCCGGATCTGCGAACGCCAGGGCGTCCCCGTCCTGGCCGACCGGGCCTACCAGGGCGCCGGCCCCTGGGTCACCACCGGACGCAGACGGCCGCCCGGCAGCCAACTGTCCCCGACACAGCAGACGGTCAACCGGGCACTGGCCGCTTCCAGGGCACCCGTCGAACGCGGCATGGCACTGCTCAAGTCCTGGCGAATCTTCCGAAGATCCCGGATCAGCCCCAACCGCATGACGTCAGTCGCCAAGGCCGTCCTCACCCTGGAGAGGCAACGCTGAAAAAGCTCAGAGTGTCCACACCCCAGGGGTCGCCTCACCACACGCCGCACCCACTTCGCCGACCTCGACCTCGAACCCCCACCGCGCAGGAAGCCCCGCACACGGCGCCCCTGAATCGAGTGGCAAAGTCCCCCAGGATGGTTTATCGACACCGGTACTGCAGGTGCACCATAAGTATACCAGTGGTATACCATTGGGCTATGACTACTGACGCCACCATCAAAGTACCCGCCGCCACACGGGATCGTCTCGCCGCGCTCGCCCGCGAGCAAGAGACCACCATCGGCGCCCTCGTGTCCCGTCTCGCCGAAGAACAGCCCACTGCCGAGCAGATCGCCGAGCGCGTTGCCGCCACTCGCCGGTATCTGCGCGAGCGGCTGGGCGCCACACTGACCGATGCCGAGTTCGACGCGGTCGACATGTGGGAGCAGGTCCACGCGGTCGCCGCGAGGCGGCGGCTGCTCTCTGCGAAGGCCGCCCGTAAGGACGCACGCGGAAGCGCCGCATGATCGTCCTCGACACCACGGCCGCCCTTGCCCTCGCTGCCGGGCACGGCACCCTCTACCGACTCGCCGACGCCGCCAACCGCGAGCCTGGCCGTGCACTGATTGTTCCCGCGCTCTGCCTGATCGCAGCCGAAGAGCAGCGCGAGGGCGCCGGCAATGCGGTGCTCGGTATTCCCGGCGTAGCGGTGGACGCGCTCGACACCGTCGGCGCTATGGCCGTGGCTATGCTCGGCCGGTCTGGGTTCAGCCACGACATCGCACATGTGATGCATTCTGCGTCTCCGGGTGCGCACCGGATCAGTGAGGACATCATCGTCACCCGTGACCCGGATGCCTATCCGCCCGGCTGGATCGCGGTCGGGTACGACGACCCCGACCTGAAACTCTGACCGCGATGGCCTGTGGGCTTAAGACGTCATCTCATGGACGGTTCGGTAGTCTGCTGTCGTGGGGATCGTGGGGATCGTGGGGCGGTTGATTCCGGTTGAGTTGTGAAGCAGTTGCCTCCGCCGTTCGGGCCTTCGGGGCGCCGACGGCTCACCGCCGCTTCAGCGAGTGGTCCTGGACTGGCCTCGGTGCGCGATCGACTCCGTGAACATGCGGGCGTTGAAAAGGGGGATCTGACAGGTCCGAATCCTGTCGATCGCGGCAAGTACGGGTCGAAGATCCATTTGATTGTTGAACGCACCGGCCTGCCCTTGCCGATCGGCGTCTCCGGGGCGAACATGCACGACAGCCATGGGCTGGAGCCCCTGGTGCGGGGTATCCCGCCGATCCCTTCGCGACGTGGCCCGCGCCGCCGCAAACCCGGCAAGCTGCACGGGACAGAGGCTACGACTACCGTCACCTGAGGCAATGGCTCCGCAGCCGGGGCATCACGCACCGTCTCGCCCGGCGCGGAATCGAGTCCTCCGCCCACCTCGGCCGTCACCGCTGGGTCGTTGAGCGGTCCATGGCCTGGCTCGCCGGCTGTCGCCGACTCCACCGCCGCTACGAACGCAAGGCCGATCACTTCCTCGCCTTCGCTGCCATCGCCTGCACCCTCATCTGCTACCGCAGACTCACCAAATGAGACGACGTCTAAGCCCATGCGTCGGTCCCCGCCAGGAAGCAGGCGATGGTGTAACTGGCGAGTGCGGGCAGCAGGAAGGCCGCAAGCATGACCCACACGCCGAAGAACAGGTGCAGGACGCGGGGGACGGGTGAGTGCGGCTCCAAGCCCAGGCGGCTGCGGGCATGGCGGGTCACCTTGACCGGTGTGACGGCCGGTCGGGCATCCGCCCTCTCGACCGCGGAGCGTATGGAGTCCTCCGCCCGTCTGTCACGGGAGATCGTCAGGCGCAGTCCGTGCCGGTCCCGCAGGCGCAAGTCGTCGACCGTGCTGCCGTATCGGCCCATCGTGACGAACCGGCGGACACCGGCCAGAGCGTCCAGTTCGATCGTGCGCACACCGGTGAGCGTGCGGGCGGTCAACAGCCTTCTCCCGTCGACGGTGGCGACGTGCGGTGTGCCCGCCTCCCCGTACCAGATCAAGAGTGCCAGCATCCCGGCGACCAGACCGGCTCCGGTGGCGATCCCGGTGTCCGCGTCCTTCAACACATGGGTTCGGATCAGTCCCGCGTCCGCGAGGACGACGGTCGCCCACGCCACACCCACGATCCCCAGTCCCAGCCGCATGCGGCGACGGGCGAACGAGGGCTCCACCGGGGAGGGCGGCAGCTTCCGCCGGGAACGGCGCATCTGCCGGTCGAGCCGACGGCGTTGCCGTGCGAGAGACGCCTTGTTCCTGCCCCATGAAGATCCCCGCGCCCGCATGGCCGCAGGCTAATCCCGCAGGAGACGGGAGGCCAGCGTTCCGCTACGACTCCGCCGCCGTCCGCAGGGCCGCCGTGGCGGAGTCGAGGATCGGGTCGCCGTGGCCGAAGCAGGCGACGTCCGCGTCCAGCCGGCTCAGCGTACGGAGAGACCGCAGGGCGCGGGCGCGGTCGGTGTTGAAGACGCCGAGCGTGGTCCGGCCGCCCGCGTTGGCCACGGCGTCGCCGAGGAAGAGCACGCCTTCGGCGGGCAGGTGGAGCGCGATGCTGCCCGGCGTGTGACCGGGTGCCGCGACCACGCGGGCGCCGCCGCCGAACGGGAGCACGTCGCCGTCGTCGACCTCGTGGTCCACCGCGACGGCTGGTGCGGGCGGCAGCGCGGGCAGGCCGGCGAACAGGGCACGTTCCCAGTCCGGCGCGTCCGTGAGGACCGGCGGGGGAGCCGGTGTCTCGCCGCGGATGACGGGCGCGTCCAGGCGGTGTGCGACGACCTCGACGCCGCCCCACGCCCGGATCTCGGCGGCGCCGCCCGCGTGGTCCTGGTGGCAGTGGGTGAGCACGACCCGACGCAGGTCCGCCGGGCGCGCGCCGATGCCGAGGACGGCGGCGGCGATCGCCGGGCCGGCGCCGGCGGTGCCCGCGTCGACCAGCGTCAGCCCGTCCTCGTCGCGCCACAGGTACGCCTGCCCGACCTCGAAGCGCAGCAGGGTCAGCCTCGGCAGCAGTTCGACCGTCTCCATGCCCACAGCCTGGTCGATGCCGGGGCCGCGCACGCCCGCGTTCGCTCTCAGCGGTCGTTGAATCCCGGGCGGCGTGATCGAGCCGGCCGTTAGGATCCCGGTAATGCCCGGGCGTGGTGCAGAGGTTGTCACGCCCGCTCAGCAGGCGGGAGGACGCCGGTTCGAATCCGGCCCCCGGGCAGGCCGGGCCGGCGGGCGGTTCGCGTCCGGCCGGGTCCGAGGGACAGGGTGCCGCACCGGGGTGCGGACTTCACGCACGGGGCGGGGCGGGATGACACGCGGCGGGGCAGTGTCGGAGGACGAACTCACGGCGCTGAACGGGATGTTGGGGCGGCTGAGGGAGCTGCCGGCCGACGACCCGGTGCGGTTGCGGGCCGAGCGGGTCGCGGGATCGTTCGTCCGGGACGGGCGCACCCGGCGCCGCAAGGCCCGCCGCGCCGTGGTGACCGCCGCCGACGAGTCGGTGACCGCCCGCACCGCGACCGGCGCCGTGGACCGCCGCGAGGACGCGCCGCTGTCGGCTCCCGGCGTGCCGGGCCTGTTCACCCGGCCGCGGCGCTGCTACGTCTGCAAGCGGCCCTACCGCCAGGCCGACGCCTTCTACCACCGGCTCTGCCCGGAGTGCGCCGCCGACAACACCGCCCGGCGCGGCCAGGGAGCCGATCTGCGCGGCCGGCGGGCGCTGTTGACCGGCGGACGCGTGAAGATCGGTTTCCAGCTCGCGCTGATGATGTTGCGCGACGGTGCCGAACTGCTCGTCACCTCGCGGTTCCCGGCCGACACGCTGCGCCGGTTCCGCGCCGTCCCCGGCAGCGCGTCGTGGTGGGACCGGCTGACCGTCGTCGCGGTGGATCTGCGCGATCCTCGTCAAGTCCTCGGCGTCTGCGAGGAGTTGCGCCGCGAGGGCCGGCCGCTCGACATCCTGGTCAACAACGCCGCCCAGACCATACGGCGTCCTGCCGAGGCGTACGCGCTCCTCGCCGCCGGTGAGCCCGCGGTGCTGCCTACGGAGGTGTGGAGCGCGCCGGGGTTCCGGCCGATGCCGTTGTCGGACAAGGGCGTTGACGACGCGGCCCGGATCGGTGGCGGGCAAGTGGACTCGGCGCTGCGGGAGTTGGCGCTCCCGGGGTTCGCGGAGGTCGCGCCGGCGACGATCACTTCGGGTCCGGCACCCGTTCCCGTGCCTGACGAGGCCGGGCTGCTGCCGGACGACGCACCGGCCAACTCCTGGTCGACGCTGGTCGGTTGCCTGGATCCGGCCGAGGTGCTGGAGACGCATCTCGTCAACGCCTTCGCGCCGACGCTGCCTGTGCGACCGCCTGCTGCCGCTGCTGCTCGCGTCGCCGCGGCCACGGCGCTACGTGGTGAACGTGACCGCAGTCGAGGGCCGGTTCGACGTGCGCAACAAGACCGCGCGCCACCCGCACACCAACATGGCCAAGGCCGCCCTCAACATGCTCACCCGCACCAGCGGTGCCGAACTCGCAACCCACGGCGTCCACATGTGCAGCGTCGACACCGGGTGGATCACCGACGAGAACCCCGCCCCGAAGAAGAGCCGACTGGCCGCCCGCGGTTTCCGCACGCCCCTCGACATCGTCGACGGCGCCGCCCGCGTCTACCACCCCATCGTCCACGCCGAGTCCGGCCACCGGCCCTTCTCCGGCGTCTTCCTGAAGGACTACCGCGAAGCCGCCTGGTGACCCGCCGCCGCGGCACGGCAGCCGACCACGCCGTACGCCGGCCGTGCGCGATCCCAAGCCGCGTTCGGCCAGGTCCGACGTGACATGCAAAGTCAAGATTGGCATAATGCGATCGCGCGCCGCCGCGCGCGCTCCTCGTCCGCAGCCGACCACCGGGGGAGCACCGCCCATGAGCCCGACTCGACCCGCTGTCGATCCGGTGGCCGCCGACGCGGCCCGGGAGCGCCTGGCGGCCGCGGTGCGGGCGCGCGACGCGGCGATCGAGACCGCGCACCGGGTGTTCTGGCAGGCGGTGGACGCCGAGATCCGGACGAAGCACCTCTCGCAGACCGCCGCCGCCGCGGCCCTGGACTACTCGCGGGAGAACGTCCGCGTGCAGACCGCCCGTTACCGGGATGCCGGGGAGACGGCGTGAGCGACTACTTCGACGCGGTCGACGCGCTGCTCGCCGTCACCGAGCCGTTGCCGGATCCCGCCGAGCGCCGCAGGCTGCGCGAGGCGGGCGGCCTGAGCCAGGAGCAGATCGGCCGGGCCCTGGAGGTCGCCGCCGGCACCGTCGCGTCCTGGGAGTCCGGCCGCACCGAGCCCAAGGCCCCCAAGCGGGCCGCCTACGCCCGGCTGCTGGAGGGCTTGGCGGCCCGCTTCCCAGCCGCCGAACCGGCTGCCGAACCGGTCGCGGAACGGGCCCCCGAACCCGTTGCGGAACCCGTCCCGGAGCCCGCCGCCGCCCCCGTGCCGCCGCCTGCGCCCGAGAGCCGGCCGCCCGCGCCGCGCCCGGTGCGCAAGGCGGTCCGCAGACCCGCCGCCGAGCCGGTCGCCGCCGATCCGCGGTTCGCGTCCGGTCCGCTGGTCGTCCTGGACGGCGACGGCACCGCGCACGGCATCGGCGGCCTGGTCCTCGACTGCCCGGCCGCAACGGTTCCGGAACTGGTCGAGTGGGCGCTCGGCGAACGGCTCGGCTCGCCGCGGCTGCACCGCAACGGCAAGGACGCCGATCCGCTGGTCGTACTGACCGCGCCGGCCGCCGAACGCCTGGGCCTGCCCGCGGAGTTGGCGGACCGGCGCGGTCTGCGGCTGGCGGAGGACCACCCGGTGGTCCGGCAGATCGCCCGTGCGCAGTGGCAGTTGACCCGGCGCGGCTTCGGCCCGTGGGCCCGCGTCTACCGGCCCGCGCGGGACGGGCGGCGGCAGTGCGTGCAGCTCGCGGTGCTGCCCTGGGGCGCGTTGGACGACCGGGCGTGGGGGAGCGCGGCGGGTCTCGCACCGGCCCGGCTCGCCGACGTGCTGGGCGACTACGCGGCCCGGGTGCTCACCCCGCGCGGTTCCACCGCCACCAACGGCCTGGAGCTGATGTCCGCGTTGCGCCCGCCGACCCGTGCCGCCCTGGACGACGCCACCGGCCGGTACGTCTCCCGGCCGGTGCCCGGTTCGTTCAGCCGGCCGATCGACCCCGCGCCGCCGGAGGCCCCCGACGAGCACCCGGTCGCCCGGGGCCGCCGTCCCGGCGACGCGATGGACGAGGAGGCGTACGACTGGCACCGCCCGATCGAGCTGCTGACCGACGAGGAGTGCGCGCTGCCCTACGTCGTCGGCCTGGACGTCAACATGGCGTTCGCGGCGGCGGCCAACCGGCTCAACATCGGCACCGGCGAGCCCCTCCACGTCCGGCACCCCGCGTTCGACCCGAAGATGCCCGGCTGCTGGCACGTGGACCTGACCCACGCGCGGATCGATCCGCGGCTGCCCTCGCCGTTCACCCCGTCCGGCGAGCACCCGTCAGGACCGGCCTGGTACGCGACGCCGACCGTGGCCTACGCGGCCGAACTCGGCTTCGAGGTGCGGCCGTCGCAGGCGTGGATCCGCCCGGAGCACGGACCGTACTTCGACCCCTGGTACGCCCGGCTGCGCGACGCCTACCTGGCGACGATGGCCGAACTCGGCGTCACCCCCGGCATGGACGAGGCCGCCTTCCTGGCCGCGATGGAGGTCCACAAGTCCCTCGACCCGGGCCGCGCCGCCCTGCTGTCCGCGATCAAGGCCACCGTCAAGGGCGGCATCGGCAAGCTCCGTGAACGGCCGCAGGGCGCCCGCTACCGGCCCGGCGACCGCTGGCCGGCGCTGGAGCGTCCCAACTGGTCGCCGCACGCCCGGTCCCAGGTCATCGCCAACAACCGGATCGGCCAGGCGCGCAAGCTGGCGGCGTGGGCCCGGCACGGCCGCTACCCGGTCGCCGTGCTCGCCGACTGCGCGGTCTACCCCTCGCCCGGCCGGTCCGCGTCCGACGCCGTCCCGCGCACCCCCGACGGCAAGCCGGTCCCCGGCGGATTCCGGCTCGGCGTGAGCCCCGGGATGGTCAAGCTCGAAGGCGTCCGCGAGTTCTACTGGGCCGCCGACCTCATCGAGGCCGGCCACAATCCCGGCCGTCACATCAAGGGCGTCGACGCCGCGTTCGACGGGGAGTAGGAGCAGGCCATGGGCATCATCGGCGACAGCCTCGACGAGGCCGAGGCGAGCGTGACGACCCGCCCGATGCCGAAGTCGGCCGGCGCCCGGATGCGGGCGCTGGTCAAGGCGGAACACGGGTCCACCCGGGCGGTCGCCGCCCGGCTCGGCATCAGCCGGCGCACCGTCGAGCGGTACGTCAAGGGCACGTTCCGCACCCCACGCAAGGAGCTCGCGGACCGGCTCGCGGCCGAACTGCGCAAGTCCTGGCAGCCCCGGGTGCGGCAGCGCGCCCGCACCCGCGCCGCGACGACGGCCGGCATCACCATCGAGACCCGGGCCCGGTTCGGCTTCACCGCCGCGCCCGGATCCACCGACGACGGCCGGATGCGCCGGATCACCGAACACCTCCCGCCGTCGCACGCGGCCCGCCTGCTCGCCGCCCACGAGGCCGGCGCGTCCGAGCAGGACCTGCGGCGGATCGCCGCGGAGGCGCTCCAGGAGGTCTACTTCAAGGACAGCGGACGGCGTGCCCCGGGGCTGTCCGTGGAGTTCACCGACCTCGACTACGCCGAGATCTCCTACGGCTGAGGCGGGCGAGGTGCGCCGCCCGGCCGGTCAGGCCGCCGGGCCGTAGGGGTCGCGGCCGGCCCGGATCTCGGCGGCCAGGTGTGCCAGGTGCCGTTGGGTGGCCTTGTGCACGCCGGGTCCGAAACTGATCCGGGCGACGCCGAGTTCGGCGAGCCGACGCAGCGGCGGAGTGCCCGGCCGGAACAGGATGTTGACCGGGCAGCCGGCCTCGCCGACCAGGGTGGCGATCTCCTCGGGGTCGGCGAGGAAGATCGGGTAGACGCAGTCGGCGCCGGCCGCGCGGTAGGCCCGGATCCGGGAGAGCGTCTCGGCCAGCCGGCGCTCCGGCTCGCCGGGGCCGTGCAGGTAGGTGTCCACCCGGGCGTTGAGCACCAGGTCCGCGCCCGCCTCGTCGGCGGCGGCCCGGATCGCGCCGAGGTACGCGGCCTGCCGCCCGGCGTCCACGAGTTCGCCGGTGCGGGGGTCGGAGTCCTCGATGTTGCAGCCGGCCGCGCCGCTCGCCAGGACGCGCGCGACGAGTTCCGCGGCGGTCAGCCCGTACCCGTGCTCCAGGTCCGCGGTGACGGGCACGTCCACCGCGCGCACGATGCGGGCGACCGCGTCGAACATCTCCTGCGGCGGGGTGTCCTCGCCGTCGGCGTGTCCGAGGGCCGGCGAGACGGCCGCGCTGGCGGTGGCGACGGCCGGAAAGCCCGCCTCCTGGATCGTCCTGGCCGACGCCGCGTCCCAGACGTTCGGCAGCAGCAGCGGATCTCCCGGTCGGTGCGCCTCGCGGAGGGTCGCGGCGGCCTTGGCGTTACGGCTTTCCCTGTCGGTCACCCGCCGATCCTAGGCTTCGGCCGCCCGGCCCGCCTGGTCCACTTGACCGGGCGTGCGCTGGGCCAATGGCCGCGTTGGGCGTTCGCCGGGCGAGCCGGTACGGACGCGGCCGCCCGGGCCGATCAGCGGGCCGCCTCCCACAACGCGGCTGCCACGGCGACCTCGGTGCCGGCCAGCCCGACCGAGCAGAAGACCGTGATCTGGTCGGGGGCGGTCCGTCCCGTCGCGGCACCGGCCAGCACGGCACCCAGGCCGACCATCCGCTCCACCGGGAACAGGTGCGGTTCCGGATAACCGGCCGCCTGGGCGACGGAGTCGGTGAGCACCACCGCGGCCCGGTCCGCCAACCCGGCGGGCACCTCGTGCCGCGAGACGGTCTTTGGGCCCAGCGTCGTCACGTGCGTCCCGGCGTCGATCCAGCCGGCGTCCAGCACCGGCACCGCGCTGTCCGTGGCGACGACGACCACGTTCCGCCCGCGTACGGCGTCCCGGACGTCGGCCACCGCGCGTGCCTCCAGCCCGAGTTCGCCGGCCGCCCGCCTGGCGAACGCCGCGGCACGCTCCGGGTGCCGGGAGGCCACCACGACCTCCTCGATCTCGCGCACCGCGCGCAGCGCCCACAACTGCGTCCACGCCTGCGCACCGGCCCCCACCAGCCCGACCCGGACCGCACCGGGCACGGCCGCCGCGTCCACCGCGACCGCGCCGATGGCCCCGGTGCGCCGGGCCCCGAGTTCCGTGCCGTGCACCAGGGCCCGCAACGCGCCGTTCCCGCTGCCCCAGACGGCCACCAGTTGTTCGGCGTCGGCGACGGTGTCATAGGCGCGGAAGCCGAACACCCCCTCGGCGCGCAGCCGTCCGGCGGTGAAGACGAGGTGGCCGTCGCCGAGGTCGGCGCGCACCCGCGGCGGTGCGTGCAGCGTGCCGTCGTGGTGGGCCAGCAGCGCCGCCCGCACCGCCCGGACCGCGGTCGCCGGGTCCAGGCGGGCCCTTACGTCGTCGTCGTCGAACACCAGCGGAGACACCCGCACCCCTTTCGCCACGGACAGGACAGCGCCCACTCTGCCGACCGGCGGCCGTCCGGGTAAGGGGTTCCGGACAAGGGCTTCATGCCTGTCAGTCTGGGTTGACAGAATGGCTCTGTCAACCCAGACTGACAGGCATGGAAGCGGGAGATATCGCAGAACGTCTCAGGTCGCACGACCCCGCCGTGGGGCTGCGGGCCGTGGGCGCACTGCACCGGCTGGCCGAGCAGGTGGAGGCGGCCGCGGTGGCGCGTGCCCGGCAGCAGGGGTGGTCCTGGGAACAGATCGGGGACGCCCTGGGCGTCTCCCGGCAGTCCGTGCACGCCAAGTACGGGAAGTGAGACGACCATGTTCGAACAGTTCACGGTGGGAGCCCGCGCGGTGGTCACCTCGGCGGTGGAAGAGGCCATGCTGCGCGGCGATCGCCGGATCGGCACCGAGCACCTGCTGCTCGGCCTGCTCCACGAGCCCGACTCGGCCGCGGTCCGCTCGCTCGGCGTCGACCTGGCGGCGGCCCGCAGCGCGCTCGCCGCGCTCGACCGGGCCGCGCTGGCCGCGATCGGGCTCGACGTCGAGGGCGTCGAGCGACCGCCGATCCCGGCGTCGCGCAAGCGCACCCCGTTCACCTCCGGAGCCCGCGCGGTCCTTCCCCGGGCGCTCGGCGAGGTGCGCAAGGCGGGCAGTCGCCGCGTCACGGCGGACCACATGCTGCTCGCGATCCTCGACTGCGAACAGCCGGATCCCGCAGCGGAGTTGATGACACGGATGGGTGTCGACCGGGCCGCCGCGCGCGACCGCCTCCGGCAGGGCGGCGGCTGAGCCGACCGGGTCTCAGGACGGCCGGCCGGGCCCGCCGTCCGGGTGCCCGGCCTCGGCGGCCCGGGTGTGCCAGGCGCGCGCCCGCCGGTGATCGCCCTGCTGCCGCAGCAGTTCCGCGAGGTCGGACATGGCCTGCGTGTTGCCGCCCTCGGCGGCCCGGGACAGCCAGGTGTGCGCCTCGTCGGTGTCGCCCTGCTCGCGCAGCAGCGTGCCGAAGACGAACATGGCGTACGCGCGGATGCCCGCCTCGGCCGCCCGGGTCCACCAGACGCGCGCGCCGTCGAGGTCGCCCCGCTCGTGCAGCAGGCCGCCGAGGTGGTAGGCGGCGTCGGCGTCTCCCGCGTCGGCGGCCCGGGCCCACCAGGTGCGGGCGCCCTCGACGTCGGCCTGGGCCTGGTGGAGGAAGCCGAGCCGGTTCATGGCGTAGGCGTCGCCCGCCTCGCCGGCCCGGGCCCACCACAGGCGGGCGGCGGCCGCGTCGCCGCGCTGGTGGAGCAGCCGGCCCAGGTTGTACATGGCGTCGGTGTTCCCGGCGTCGGCGGCCCGGGTCCACCAGGTGACGGCCGTGGCGGTGTCGTCCTCCGCGCGGTACAGATCGGCCAACTCGTCCATGGCGTCGGTGTTGCCGGCCTCCGCGGCCCGCAGCCACCACAGGACCGCGCCGTCGGTGTCGCCGGCCGCACGGCAGAGGATGCCGAGGCCGTCCATCGCCTCGGCGTTGCCCGCCTCGGCGGCCCGGGTCCACCAGGTGCGCGCGCTGTCGACGTCGCCCAGCTTGCGGAGCAACTGCCCGTGGTGGTGCATGAAGCTGGCGCCGTCGGTGTTGTCCGCGTCGGCGACCCGGCTCAGCCAGCCGTCCACGCCGCTCGTGCCGCCCGGCGGACCGCCCGCGTCCGGCTCGGAGCGCTGTGCCGGCAGCCGGGGCACCGCGTGCCACGGCGTGGCACCGCCCGCGGTGGAGCCGAGCGCCGCCGGCGCGGCGGCGGCACCGACCGCAGGCCCGTTCGCGCCCTCCCGCCCCGCGAAGGACCGGCGCAGGGCGGTCAGTGAGTCGGCCACATCGGCGGCCGCGGCCGGCCGGGCGCCGGGGTCCTTGGCCAGCAGGGCCTCGATCAGTTCGCCGACGCCGGACGGCAGCCCCGGCGCGTGCGCACCGAGCGGTTCGGGAGGCTCCTGCAGGTGCGCGACGTAGTAGGCGTAGTGGTTGTCGCGCACGAACGGCGGTCTGCCGGTGAGGAGTTCGAACAGCACGGCACCGAGCGCGTACAGGTCGCTGGCGGCGCTGGCCGGCCGGCCGTTCCACACCTCCGGCGCGATGTAGGCGGGGGTGCCCATCACCGTGCCGGCCGGGGTCAGCCCGGCCGTCTGCTCGCCGAGCGACGAGATGCCGAAGTCGAGCACCTTGACCGCCTCGGGACGCCCCGGCTTCTCCACCAGGACGGCGTTGGCCGGCTTGACGTCGCGGTGCACGATGCCGTCGGCGTGCGCGGCCTCCAGCGCGCGGGCGATGTGCTCCGCGAACAGCAGCGCCTTGGACGGCTCCAGCGGTCCGGCGGCGGTCAGCACGCTCAACGGCCTGCCGTCGACGAGTTCCATCACGATGTAGGCGTCGTCGTTGCCGCCCTCGCGGTGGCGCCCGAAGTCGTGGACGCTGACGATGTGCGGGTGGTCGCCGAGCCGCGCGGCGATCCGGGCCTCGCGTTGGAAGCGGGCGAGCGCCACGTCGTCCTCGAAGTCGGCCGGCACCAGTTTGACGGCCACCGTGCGGTCGAGGGTCAGATCGGTGGCCCGCCAGACCCTCCCCATCCCGCCGCGGCCCAGCAGGGTCTCCAGGCGGTAGCGCCCAGCGAGAACGGTCACCCCCCGGCCCCCTGTTCCGTTCTCCGACAACCCGTCAGATCAGACCATAGCGCGGACAGCGATGAGAGCGCGGGCAGTGCCGGACCGGTGCGATTACCTGTGGGGTAATCGCCTCCGGGCGGGCGGCGCCGTTACGTTTCGAGCAGTGCCCGCCTCCCGCCGGGCGCCGCAGACAAGGAGCCCGATGATGCCCGCCTACGCCTTCGCCCAACTGCGCGACCGCGCTCCGCACGCCGACGTCGTCGTGTACCTGGAGCGCATCCAGGCCACCCTTGACCCGTTCGGCGGCCGCTTCCTGGTCCACACCCGCCCCGCGCGGGTGCTGGAGGGGGAGTGGGCCGGGAACATGGTGCTCATCGAGTTTCCCGGCCTGGCCGAGGCCCGCGCCTGGTACGACTCGCCGGCCTACCGGGACATCCTGCCGCTGCGCACCGACCACATCCCGGGCGACGTGCTGCTGATCGAGGGCGTCGGACCGGACTACGACCCGGCCTCGAAGGCGGAGCAGTTGCGCGCCGGGATCCGGCCGGACCCCGGGCCTCACGACGGCTTGATGAGCCGGGTCTCGTAGGCGAACACCACCGCCTGGACCCGGTCGCGCAGTTCGAGTTTGATCAGCACCCGGCTGAGGTGGGTCTTCACGGTGGCCTCGGCCAAGTGCAGTTCGGCGGCGATCTCGGCGTTGGACTTGCCCTGGGCCACCTCGATGAGGATCTCCAGCTCCCGGGAGGTCAGCCGGGCGAGCCGGGCGTCCACCGGGCCGTTCGGGACCGGGAGCTGATGCGCGAACGTCTCCAGCAGGCGGCGGGTGACCCGCGGCGAGACCACCGCGTCGCCGGCGGCCACCGCGCGGATCGCGGCGAGCAGCTCCTCCGGCAGGGCGTTCTTGATCAGGAAGCCGGAGGCCCCGGCCCGCAGCCCGGCGAACGCGTACTCGTCCAGGTCGAACGTGGTCAGGATGAGCACCTTGGTGTCCGGACAGCCCGCGATGATCTCGGCGGTGGCCTCGATGCCGTCGACCCCCGGCATGCGTACGTCCATGAGCACCACCTCCGGCCGCAGCCGCAGGGCCAGCCGGATCGCCTCCGCGCCGTCGCCGGCCTCGCCGACCACCGTCATGTCCGGCTGCGAGTCGAGGATCAGGTTGAACGCCACCCGCATCAGGGACTGGTCGTCGACGAGCAGCACACCGGTGGTCACGAAGGGTCTCCCAACTCGCCGAGGTTCAGCACGGTCGCCACCCGCCAGCCTCCGCCGGGCAGCGGACCGGCCTGGATCGCCGCGCCGTAGGCGGCGACCCGGTCGCGCATCCCCGCGATGCCGTGCCCCTTGCCGCTCGCGCCGGCCACCGGCCGCCCGTCGTCGCGGATCTCCACCTCGATCCGGTCGCCGGGACACCGGACGCGCACCGACGCGCCGGCTCCGGCCGCCGCGTGCTTGAGGGTGTTGGTCAGGGCCTCCTGCACCAGCCGGTAGACGGTCAGCTGCGCGGCGGCCGGCACCGCGGTCGCGTCGCCCTCGACGGACAGCCGCACCGGCAGGCCGGCCGCCCGCACCTGGGCGGCCAGCGTGTCGAGCTGGTGGATGCCCGGCTGCGGGTGGCGCAGCGCGTCCGGCTCGTCGGGCCGCAGCACGCCGAGGAAGCGCCGCATGTCGGTCAGCGCCTGCCGCCCGGTGCCGGAGACCTGTTCCATGGCGGCGGCCGCCTTGTGCGGCGCGTGCTCGGTGGCGAACCTGGCGCCGTCGGCGAGGGCGACCATCACCGAGAGGCTGTGGGTGACGATGTCGTGCATCTCGCGGGCGATGCGCGAGCGCTCCTTGGCGACGGCCAGCTGGTCGCGCTGGTCGCGTTCGCGCTCCAACCGGTCCGCGCGGTCCTCAAGCGCGGCCAGGTACGCGCGGTTGGTCCGCAGGTTGACGCCGATCACCGCGGCCGCGATCGCCATGCCGGACAGCGCGATGAACGTCTTGATCGCGCCCTCGGTGTACGCGCTCCACCGGGTCGCCGCCAGCACGTTGCCGAACTCCAGCACGATGGCGGCGATCCAGGTCCGGGTCCGCGAGCAGTACGCGGCCACCGTGTAGAGCGCGACCAGCAGTCCGATGTCGCCGGGCAGCACCCGCGCGTAGAGCCACTGCACGAAGGCGACGGCGGCGAGCACCGCGAAGACCGCGTAGGGCGCGCGCCGCCGCCAGACCAGCGGGACCAGCAGCACGACCTGGTACGGCAGCAGCCGCGGGTGCTGGGCGAAGTACCACTTCGCCGGCACGGTGCTCGCCAGCAGCAGGAAGGCGCTGAGCAGCGCGTCGGTCAGCAGCGGGTACCGCACGGTCGCCGCGCGCAGCCCCGACACCCGGCGCGAAGACGGCTGCGCGCCGGGTGTCGGGTTGGGTCGGAAGGCGTTCATCCAGGGCGAGACTAGGCGTCGCGCCGCTTGAGGACGATGGCGCCGGCCACCATGGCGGCCACCGCGTACAGCGCGAAGACCCCGATGCCGGTCCAGGGGGCGAGCTGGTGGGGCTCGGCGTGCAGTGTGAGCAGCGCCTCGCCCGCGTTGCTGGGCAGGTAGGGGCTGATGTCGTTCGACCAGGAGGACGGCAGCGCCTCGGCCAGGCCGGGCAGCACCAGCAGGATGCCGAAGAGGCTGGCGATGCCGCCCGGCGTGGAGCGCACCACGGTGCCCAGGCCGACGCCGAGCAGCCCGACGACCGTCAGGTACAGCGCGGTGCCGAGCACGACCCGGGGCACCCCGGCCGCCGAGAGCGAGGTCTGGAGGTGCTGCGAGGAGAGCACGGCCTGCCCGGCCTGGAACGCGATCAGCGAGGCGACCGCCATGATCGCCGCGGTGACCACGGAGAAGACCCCGGCCTTCGCCCACAGCACCGGGAGCCGGCGCGGGACCGCGGAGAGCGTGGCGCGGATCATGCCGGTCGAGTACTCGCCGGTGACGACGAGCACGCCCAGCACGCCGACCGCGAGCTGGGCGATCCGGAACCCGGCCAGGCTGCGGGCCGCCGCGTCGAAGTGCGCCTTCTCCTGCGGGGGCATCGACGACCAGTGGCTCTCGGTGACGGCGCAGATCAGCAGCCCGAAGCCGATCATCGCGATGACCGCGACCAGCATCGTCAGGTAGGTCGATCGCAGCGTCCGGAGCTTGATCCACTCCGAGTGCACCACCCGCGACTGGGTGACCCGTCCGCGTCGGGCCTGCGCGGCGGCGGTGGCGGGGGCGGCGGTGGCGGTGCTCATACGGCGGTTCCTTCGGTCACGTTCCGGCGGTCGGCGGCCGGGACCGCTGCCTGGTACTCCACGGCGTCCCGGGTCAGTTCCATGAACGCCTCCTCCAACGACGCGTGCTGGGTGGCGAGCTCGAACAGCACCACGCGGTGCTCGGCGGCGGTGCGGCCGATCTGCTCGCTGCTGAGCCCGGTCACGGTCAGCACTCCGGTCTCGTCGCAGGCGACCGTCACGTCCGGGCCGGCCAGCGCGGAACGCAGCCGCTCGCCGTCGGGGGTGCGCACCCGCACGGTGTTCGCCGACGCCTGCCGGGTGAACTCCTCGACCGAGGTGTCCGCGATGAGCCGGCCGCGGCCGACGATGATCAGGTGCTCGGCGGTGAGAGCCATCTCACTCATCAGGTGCGAGGAGACGAAGACCGTGCGGCCCTCCGCGGCCAGCGCCTTGAGCAGGTTGCGGATCCACAGGATGCCCTCCGGGTCGAGGCCGTTGACCGGCTCGTCGAGGATCACCGTGGCCGGGTCGCCGAGCAGCGCGCTCGCGATGCCCAGCCGCTGCCCCATGCCGAGCGAGAAACCGCCGGCCCGCTTCTTCGCCACCTCGGCCAGCCCGACGAGCCCGATCACCTCGTCCACCCGGGAGCGCGGGATGCCGGTGGTCGCCGCCAGCGCCAGCAGGTGGTTGAAGGCGGTGCGCCCGGTGTGGATCGACCGCGCCTCCAGCATCGCGCCGACCTCGTGCAGCGGGGCCGGGTGCTGTGCGTAGGAGCGGCCGTTGACCACGGCACTGCCGGAGGTCGGCGCGTCGAGGCCGAGCAGCATCCGCATGGTGGTGGACTTCCCCGCACCGTTCGGCCCGAGGAAGCCGGTGACGACCCCTGGTTTCACGGTGAAACTGAGATCCTCCACGGCTGTCTTGGGCCCGTAGCGCTTGGTCAGTGCGGTCGCTTCGATCACGGTGGTTCCTCATCGGCGGGAAACTGCTGGGGCGGTCCAACGCTAACCGCGACCACCGGCCGAAACGTTCCCCGCCCGGCTGAAACCTCGCGACCCGGCTGTGCGCCCTCAGGCTGATCCCCGTACGCCGGAAGGACTACCCGGCCTCAGCCCTCGCTCAGCGCCGTGTCGAACGGGACGACCAGGGCCGGCTCCGCGTCCGGCGACGGGCGGCGGGCCTGGTGGAGCCGGAGCCGCGCGGCCCGGCCGGCCAGGTCGAGGGTCATGAACTGGTTCCCGAACCAGGGGCCGCCCGACTTGCGCCAGGACACCGCCGCCCGGCTCAGCCGGCCGTGCCGGGCGAGCAGCCACCCGATCAGCCGGCCGGCCGCCGTCCAGCCGACCCGGAAGACCACCCGCATCGCCGGCGGCACGTTGTTGTGCACCGGGGAGCAGGTCAGCTGCACCACCCGGCTGCCGCCGGCCCGGGCCGCGGACGGCCAGTGCGCCTCGGCCGCGTAGCCGTGGTGGACGTCCCCCGACAGCACGCAGATCGTCGCGGGGGCCGGCGGGTCCTCCGGCTTCCGGCCCGAGCGGCCGGCCGCCTCCGCCAGCAGCCCGGCGAGCGCGTCGAACGACCTGCGGAACGCCGGCCAGTGCTCCAGGTCGGCGCGTCGCCGCAGCTTCTCGCCCCACCCGGCCCAGCGCGCACCCCGCACCCCGGCGCACATCGCCTCGTCCCAGGATTCCATCTGGTGGATCGCCGGCGGAAGCAGCCAGGGCAGCGAGGTGCCGACCAGCAGGTGGTCGTAGTCGCGGTCGTCGAGCAACTGCTCGCGCAGCCAGGCCAGTTCGCCGTCGTCGATCATGGCCCGACGGCCCTCGTCCAGCACCCGGGCCGAACGCGAGTCGACCACCACCAGCCGGACCCGGCCGAAGTCGCGCCGGTAGCTCCACCGCACGCTGTCGCGGTCCCGGTCGGCGCTCTCGGCGAGCTTGCGCACCGCCTCGGTGCCGTCCGCCGTGCCGCGGACCGCCGCGAACACCGCGTCCTCGGCCAGCTCGGCGGGGGAGAGGTTGCCCAGGTGCTGGTAGACCCAGTACGACATCAGGCCGCCGATGACGCGATCGGACCACCAGCCGGTGGACCGGATGTCGTCGAGCCAGGACTGTGAGGTGTTCCAGTCGTCTATCAGGTCGTGGTCGTCGAAGATCATGTAGGCGGGCACGGTCGACAGCAGCCAGCGCACCCGCGGGTCGCCCCACGATTCGTAGTAGAGGCGGGTGTACTCCTCGTAGTCGGCCACCTGCGACCAGGGCGGCTCGGACAGGTCGCGCCGGGTGGCCAGCCACTCCTGGACCTCCGGCGACGTCTCGTCCGCGTATATCTGGTCGCCCAGCATCACCAGGACGTCCGGCCGTCTCGTCGTGCCGCCCTCGGCCAGTTCCCGCGCGAGGGCGTCCAGCGCGTCCGGCCCGTTCTCGTCCGTCCGGTCCGCGGACGGCACGGACCACCGGCACGATCCGAAGGCCACCCGCAGCCCGGCCTCGCGGTCGCCGCCCTCGTGCAGGGTGCGGATCGTGCTGGGCGGGAACGCGGAGTCCCGCGGCGGCCAGACCTGCTCGCCGTCGAGTTCCACGCGGTAGCCGCGCTCGGTGCCCGGGGCCAGCCCGGTGAGGGTCACCAACGCGTAGTGGTGCCCGGCGACGTGCCAGCTGCCGGCCGGCTCCGACCGCGCACCGTCGTCGCACACCACCATCACCTCGCACGGGCGGTCGACCTCCACCCACACGGTCGCGCTGTTCTCGTCCACATACCGCAGCAGCGGCCCCAAGCAAAGGTCAGCCATAGCGCAACCTCTACCCCCGGCTTCGCCGTTGATGTGACCGAACCTGCCGCCGGCGAGAACCGGACAACGCGGCCCGGCGCCGGCGGCCGGCCGGGTCGCGTCCGGGACGCGGATACTGCCGTCGTGCGCGCGAGCAGACTGGTCTCCCTCCTCCTTCTCCTGCAGGCCCGCGGCCGCCTGACCGCCCAGCAGATGGCCGACGAACTGGAGGTGTCCGTGCGGACCGTCTACCGGGACGTGGCCTCGCTGCACGAGGCGGGCATCCCGCTCTACGGCGACGCCGGGCCGGCCGGCGGCTACCGGCTGCTCGACGGCTACCGCACCCGGCTGACCGGCCTGACCGCCGACGAGGTGGAGGCGTGGTTCCTCGCCTCGCTGCCCGAGGCGGCCGAGCAACTGGGCCTGCGGGACGCCGCTGCCGCCGCCGGCCTGAAGTTCACCGCCGCCCTTCCCCCGGCACTGCGCGACCGGTCGGAACGGCTGCGCGGGTGCTTCCACCTCGACGCCCCCGGCTGGTACGACGGCAGCGAACAGGCCCCGCACCTGCCGGCGGTGGCCCGCGCGGTGTGGAACCGGCGGGCGGTCCAGGTGCGCTACCGCCGCTGGCGCGAGCCGACCGACGCGGACCGGCGCCTCGAACCGTACGGCCTGGTGCTCAAGGCCGGCCGCTGGTACGTCGTCGCCCACAACGGGACCGCGCCGCGCACCTACCGGGTGGACCAGATCCTCTCCCTGCGCTCGCTGGACGAGCCCTTCGAGCCGCCGGCGGACTTCGAACTCGCCGCGTACTGGCGCGCGTACCTGGCCGGCTTCCACGCCAGGCTCCACCAGGACGTGGCGGTCATCCGCCTGTCGCCGCAGGGCGCGGCCCGGGTGCCGGGACTGCTAAGCCGCGCCGTCGCCGAGGCGGTGGCGGCCGGCGGCGAGCGCGATCCGGACGGCTGGGTGCGGGCCGCCGTGCCCATCGAGTCGGCCGGCCACGCGCACGGCGAGTTCCTCCGGCTCGGCGCCGACCTCGAAGTCCTGGAACCGGCGTCACTGCGGGAGCTCCTGGCCCAGTCCGCACGGCAGCTCGCCGCCCTGTACGGATAGGACGGGTCCGGCGTCGGGCACCCCGGGCGGCAGGCGGCGGCGGGACGGCACGGCCGCGGCGGCCAGGGCCGCCGCGGTGCTGACCGCGGCGAGCGCCGCGAACCCGTACCGCGCGTCGGAGTGGTCGGTCACCGCGGAGACGCCGAGCATCACCACCACCGTGGCCACCAGCCCGTAGGCGTTCGCCAGCCCGAACACCCGGCCGACGCGTCCGTTGTCGACGCCGGCCATCAGCAGGGTCCGCGACGCGATGCGCGCCTGGCCGAAGACCGCGGCGCCGACCGGCACGCACGCCAGCAGTCCCGGCACGCCGAACCGCGGCTGCAGCACGAGCAACACGTTGCCCAGCAGGAAACCGGCGAGCGCGATCCGCTGGTCCCCCAACCTCCGGCCGACCAGCCGGTACGAGGCCGCCGCGACCAGGAAGCCCGCGCCGCCGAGCGCGTCCACCACGCCCACCACGGCGGCCCCGCGGTGCAGCTCCACGATGACGAGCACCGGGAGCAGGGCGTTGAACACCGTGACGACGACGCTGCCCTGGGCGTAGAGCAGGATCAGCCGGGCGAGCGGCACGGCCGCGGTCCGGGGAACGCCGGCGTCGGGCGGGGTGGCCGCCGGGGCGGTGCCGGCGCCGCGCTCCGGATCGCCCACCGCCAGCACGCACGCCGCCGAGACCAGGAACGTCGCCGAGTTGAACACGAAGAGCGGGGCGGCGCCGAGGTACTGCAGCGCGAAGCCGCCGGCCGACGCGGACAGCAGCATCCCGGCCTGCATCGCCATCTCGTAGTGCGCGTTGAACCCGGCCAGCGCCGCGGGCCGGACCCGCTCCTTGACCAGGGCGGTACTGGCCGGGACGAACAGGGCGCTGATGGCGGCCAGCGCGAAGTTGCTCGCGTAGGTGACGGCGGTGCCCGGCCAGCCGAGGGCGATCCCCACCGGCAGCGCCAGCGCCGCGACCGCACCGGCCACATCGCAGCCGACCCACAGCGCCCGGCGGTCGAAGCGGTCCGCGAGCCGCCCGAAGTACGGCGACAGCACCGCCTGCGGGACCGCGACCGCGATGAACAGCCATCCGACGTCCAGCATCGACCGCTCGGTCCTGACGACCAGTAGCGCGGCGGCGATCAACTGGATGTTGTTGCCGAGCGAGGTGACGAACGCGGCGGGCAGCAGCAACCGCTCGGCTCTGCCGCGGCGCGGGTCGAAGTGGGTGGTCACGGCGTCCTCAAAAGGGTGGTCGACGGGCCCCGGACAGTGCCCGGGACCCGATGCTCCCCGACATCCCTGACACCTCCTGTCAGGGACCGCCGCACCCGCGGCCGACCGCCTTGCGGCTGCTCCCCGCTGGACGAGCGGCCACCGCTGCCGCGGTGCCGCCGCTCGTCTCCCGGCTTCCGCTACCCGAGCCGGTGATCGGCCTGGGCAGCGGGTCAACCCTCACCCCTGGTGCGCCCCCATGGAAGGGCGCTCCTCCACACTCCGAGAATGGCAGCCGCGGCTCGCGACCGCCTCAATTCATCCTCGTGGCCCGCCAGAGGCCGGGCGGGCCGGCTCAGTAGCAGCGGCCCGGCTTGGCGGAATGGACCGGGAAGCCGAAGTCGAACGCGGTCTCCTGCGGCTGCAACTCCCGGCGTTCGCCGTTGAAGCCCGGGGCCTCGTAGAAGCACCAGGGCTCGAACGTCTGGTTCTGCGCACTGCGGACGGGCGGCAGGATCACTTCCCTTCCCTCGAAGAGCAACCGCAGCTCTCCCCTTCCGGTGGGCTCGGTCCAGGTGCAGACCGTGATGACGCGCGGGCAGGGGAGCTGCGGGTCCGCGTGCGCGGAGGACGCCGGCAGCACCGCGACGCCGGCCGCGGCCGCCGCGATCGCCCCGGCCGACGCGGCCTTCTTCAGAAACCGTTTCATGTACCCATCCCTTTCTCGAAGCGGGAATTTCCCGAGGATTTGATTACCCGGCCCGAGAAATCAGGAAACGAGCCCCGAAGAACACGTATAGACACAAGGTGCGATTTAACTATGGGAAGAGAGTGGCGAATTATCGCCGCCCCTTCCTCGGTTTTCGGGTTGATCGATGAATCAATTATGGAAGGCTCGTGCGGTATTCAACGGAATTCGGCGGTGAGGACACGCCGGCGTCTTCCCGGCCCACCCCGCCGTCCGCGAGCAGCCGGGCGACCGGGACGCGGACGGTGGCCTCGGTGTCGCCTGGCCACGGCCGCCGAGCCGGGGAACCGCGCGCCGACGTGGCGCACCGTCCACCACGCGGCCGGAAGGCGGGAGAGCAGCGGTTCCATCCCGTCATGATGACCGAACGCGGACCGCGGGGTCCGGGAGGAACAGGCCGAGCGCCAGGGCGAGCGGCGGGATCACGCAGAGCGCGGCCAGCGCGGCCCGCGGCCCGTGCGCGTCGGCCACCAGGCCGAGCAGCGGAGCGGCCAGACCGCCGACGCTGACCGCCAGACCGAGCGTCACGCCCGCGGCGGTGCCCGGCCGGGACGGCAGGTAGTCCTGGCCCAGCTTGACCAGCACCGCGAACGGCAGGTTCAACGCGCAGCCGGTCAGCACCGCGAAGAACAGCGGCGCCACCCCGCCCGGCGTCAGCAGCAGACCGGCGAGCATCGGCAGCGCGAGCGCCGCGCCCCACTGCACGGTGCGCACCGCCCCCATCCGGTCGGCGATCCGCCCGCCGAGCAGCGTGCCGGCCACGCCCCCGGCCAGGAAGCAGGTGAGCGCGGCCCCCGCCAGGCCGCGGGACGCGTGCAGATGGCGGATCCAGTACAGCTCGATGAAGGTGTTCACCCCGAACGACGCCACCGAGCGCACCATCGCCACGCACGTCAGGACGGCGAACGGCCGCCACCGGTCCCGGCCGGTCCGCACCGCGCCCGCCGGTGCCGCGACCGCCCGGCGGCGCCGGCGCAGGAGGACGAACGCCACCAGCACCGCCGGCGGTATGAACACCGCCGTCGCGCCCACGCCCCAGGCGATCAGCACGGGGGTGGCCAGCACCGGCGCGAGGAAGAAGCCGACGCTGCCGCCCGCCGCGAACACGCTCATCGCCGCCGCGCTGTCGCCCGCCGACTCGCGGGCCCCCTTGCCGGCCGGCGGGTGGAACATGGCCACCCCGAGGCCGGAGAGCAGGATCAGGCACCACACCGCCGGATACGAGGGCACCAGCCCGGACAGTCCGAGCCCCAGGCCCGCGAGGGCGACGCCCGCGCCGGCCGGCCAGCCGAGCCGCCACCGGTCGACGGCGATCCCGACGAACGGCTGCGGGATCGAACTGCCCAGCGCGGCGGCGAGCGTGAGGCCCGAGGCCGCGACGTAGCCGTAGTGCCGGTCCAGGACGAAGTACGGCACGGTCGCCGGGACCAGGCCCTGGTAGAGGTCGTCGACGGCGTGGGCCAGGCCCCACAGCCGCATCCGCTGCCAGGTGCCGGGCGCGGTTTCGGTATCGGTGTCGGTCAGGGACGGGTCGGGTTCGGTGAGCCGGGCCATGCGTTCAGCCTGACCGGGGGCGCATCGTGCCGGCCACCAGTAGTCTGCCTGCCAATGCCGCCAACCCGCCACATCGTGCCCCGCCTCCAGTTCGACGGCCCGACCCGCCGCGAGCTGGTCCATCGCGAGCGCGTCGCCTGGCACCACCACACCGAGCACCAGCTGATCCATCCCAACCGCGGGGTGCTGCGGGTCTCGACCGCCGCGGGCAGCTGGGTCGTGCCGCCGCACCGCGCGGTCTGGGTGCCGGCCGGCGTGGCGCACGGCCACCAGGCCCACGGCCCGACGCAGATGCGCACGCTGCTGTTCGCCGGGTCGGCCAACCCGCTGCGCACCGACCGGCCCACCGTCCTCGCGGTCAGCCCCCTGCTGCGCGAGGTGATCATCAGCCTGACCGACGACACGGCGGCCGCCGCCCCCGATCCCGACATCGCGCGACGCCGGCGCACCCTCGAACAGGTGGTCCTCGACGAGCTGCGCGAGGTCGACGCCCTGCCGCTGCTGCTGCCCGCTCCGGCCGACGACCGGCTGTGCGCCCTGGCCGGCCTGCTGCACGCCGATCCGGCCGACCCGCGCTCGCTGGCCGCGCTCGGCATGGCCGTCGGCGCGAGCGAACGCACCCTCAGCCGGCTCTTCCGCCGCGAGATGGGGATGAGCTTCCCGCAGTGGCGCACCCAGTTGCGCCTGCACCACGCGCTCGCCCTGCTGGCCGCCGGCGAGTCGGTGACCAGCACCGCCACCGCCTGCGGCTACGCCAATCTCAGCGCCTTCATCGAGGCGTTCCGGCACGCCTTCGGCACCACACCCGGCCGGCACCGCCGCGAGGCCGGGCCGCCGCACGGGTCCTGAAACCCGGTCGCCTCGCCCGACGCACCGCCGGTGAAGTGTGTTGCGACCCGGGCGGAACTGGTACAACTCTTGCGAGTGCCGGAAGATCCCGTCACCCGTGCAGATTCCCGTCGATCCACCCCGCCGTCGTGTCGACCTGGAGCCCGCCATGACCACGCCGCGAGACCTGCTGATCGTCGCCCTGGACGCGGTGGACACCCACCCGGTGGAGCGCGGCGATCTGTCGCTGGCCCTCGCGGCGGCCGAGGCGATCGACCTCCTGGACGCCCAGGCCGTCGGGGTGGAGGACGGCCTCGTCATGCCGGGTCCGCAACCGGCCACCGGCGACCGCCTGTTGGACGAGGCCGCGGCGTCGATGGTCCGTCAGGAGCCGTACGAGCGGATCGGCGACTGGCTGTGGCGCAGGGGCCGCGACCTGTCCACCCACTACCTGGCCGCCCTGGAGGCGGACGGGCAGCTCGTGCGGGAACGGCACCGGCGCTGGGTGGTCTTCCACAGCAGCGAGTTGGTGCTCGCCGACTCCTCCGCGCGCTACCGGGCGGCGGACCGGCTGGCGGAGGACGAGCCGGTGTTCACCGCCCTCACGGCGGCCACCGGGATCCGCGACCAGCCGGCCGACGACGTGCCGCGCCCGGCCGGCCGTGCCGCGCGGTCCGTGCTGGCCGCCCTGCAGGACGCGTTGGGCGAACTGGCCACCGAGCGCCGCCGCCGCGCCGGCCGCCGTGCCGAGGCCGCGGCGGACAACGTCCAGCGCGGCTACTGACCGCGCCGGCCGGACACCCCTACGAGACCAACGGGCCGTCCAGCACGCGCTGTCCGGCCGCCCGGTCGCCCTGCCAGCCGAAGGCGTCGGCGGTGTACGGCATGCGGCCCCAGAGCATCAGCAGCAGGTCCGCCGCAGGGCCGGTCAGGGTGGCGACCGGGGCGCCGGGGCCGTAGGTCCACGAGGATCCGGTGTCCGTGGCGACCAGGCGCAGCGCGTGCCGCGGCGGCTTGGCCCCGCGGGCCGCGCGGAGCGGCGCGAGCGTGTCGAAGACCTCGGACACCCCCTCGTCGGCGAGCGCCGCGTCGAGCGGGCCCGCGGTCCCGATCGCGTGCTCGGCGTCCCAGCGGTGCACCAGGGTCTCCAGGCAGCGCCGCCGCTGCCAGAAGCCGACGGTGTGCGGCGGGTGGAACGTCCACGTCTCGGTGGCCGGGTCGGTGTCGAGCGCGTCCAGCAGCGTCGCGGCCGTCTCCTCGAACCACGGGCCCAGCGAGGCCGCCTCCCGCGGCGCCGCCGGGGCCTTGTAGTCACCGCGCTTCTCGGTCACCGCCACCGCCGCCCACAGGTTGGAGCGGCCCAGGTGTGCGCCGAGGTCGTGCAGCGTCCAGTCGCCGCAGTGCTCGACCGGGGCCGACAGGTCGCCGTCGAGGCAGGTCCGGAACGCGTCGAGTTCGCGGCGCAGGTGCGCCAGAAGGGAGGCGGAGTCCATGCCGCGAACCTAGCCGATGCGTTCGACGGTCGCCCCGGTGTGGCCCGTTGCCCGTAACGGAGACCCAACAGGACCGTCTGAGACCGGTCTTGACGGATTTGGTCACCCCTTCGGGTGACTACCGTGTGCAACCTCACGTGGCTGACGCTCTGTCTGCACTGATTGGTGCACGAGTAGTTGGTTCGAGGAGGTCGGTCGGATGTCAACGCCCGAGTGGATGACACGGCCCATGCGCGATCCGATCGACCTGCGGACCGACGTGCCGCACGCGGCACGGGTGTACGACGCGCTGCTCGGCGGCAAGACCAACTACAAGGCGGACCGGGCGGCCGCGGCGATGGTCCGCGAGCAGTTGCCGACCCTGGACCTGACAGCGCGGATGGGCCGTGAGTTCATGCACCGGGTGACCGCCTACCTGGCCGGCGAGGCGGGCGTCCGGCAGTTCCTGGACATCGGCACGGGCATCCCGACCTCGCCCAACCTGCACGAGGTGGCGCAGTCCATAGCCCCGGAGTCCCGGGTGGTCTACGCGGACAACGACCCGATCGTGCTGACCCACTCGCGGGCCCTGGGCGAGAGCAGCCCGGAGGGCGTGACCACCTACGTGGAGGCGGACGCGGGCGAGCCGGAGTCGATACTGGCCCACCCCGAGGTCCGCGGGACGCTGGACTGGAGCCGGCCGGTGGGGTTGAGCATGCTGCTCCTGCTGCACTGGCTGCCGGCCGAGCGGGATCCGGACGCCGTCGTGAGCACCCTGGTCGACGCCCTGCCGTCCGGTAGTTACGTGGCGCTCAGCTACGCGACGGACGACTTCGACCGCGAGGCGTGGCAGGCGATCGGCGCCGGCCTGAAGGCGGCGGGTTCCGGCGGCGTCATCCCCCGGTCGAAGCCGGAGTTCGAGAGGCTCTTCAAGGGGTTGGAGATGGTGGAGCCGGGCGTGGTCCCGCCGCAGCGGTGGCGGCCGGACGGCCACGCGCTCGCACTCGCCGGTGACACCGACGTGCCGATCTGGGCCGGAGTCGCCCGCAAGCCCTGAACCGTCCGCGGGTCCTCCCGAGCCGGGAGTCGGCTGAGACGCGCCGTTTGCCTGGTTGAGGAATGGACTATTCCGGAGCAGGGTGGGTGCTGGTAACCGGAGAAGGGACACCAGCATGACGCCACAGCCGAAGTCCGCAGCCGTGCCGGAGGCCGACCCGCGGCCGCTTCCGCCGTTCCGGGCCGACCACGTCGGCAGCCTGCTGCGACCGCCGGCGCTCAAGCGGGCCCGTCAGGAGCGGGCCGCCGGCCGGATCGGCGCCGCCGAACTGGCCGCGGCGGAGGACGAGGCGATCCGCGCGGTCGTCGCCATGCAGCGGGACGCCGGGCTGCGCGGCGCGAGCGACGGGGAGTTCCGCCGGGCGTCCTGGCACATGGACTTCATCTACGCGCTCGGCGGCGTCAACAAGGTGGAGGACGAGAACCTGCGCATCCGGTTCCACAACGCCGACGGCGACGTGGAGTTCGCGCCGCCGTCCGCCCGGGTGGACAGCCGGGTGCGGCTGGACGAGCCGATCTTCGGCGACGCGTTCGCCTTCCTGCGGGACACGGTCGCGCGGGACGTGACCGCGAAGCTGACCATCCCCTCGCCGAGCATGGTCCACTACCGGGGCGGGCGGGCCGCGATCGACGAGGCCGTCTACCCGGACATGGAGTCGTTCTGGACCGACCTGACCGACGCCTACGCGGCCCAGGTGCGCGCGGTCCACGAACTGGGCTGCCGCTACCTGCAGTTGGACGACACCAGCCTCGCCTACCTCAACGACCCGGAGCAGCGCCGGCACGTCGCCTCGATCGGCGGCGACCCCGAGCGGCAGCACGAGACGTACATCGCCAACATCAACCGCGCGCTGGCGGGCCGGCCCGACGACCTGCGGGTCACCACGCACATGTGCCGGGGCAACTTCGCCTCCTCGTGGGTGGCTTCGGGCGGCTACGACTTCGTGGCCGAGGCGCTGTTCGGCGGCCTGGAGGTCGACGGGTTCTTCCTGGAGTTCGACGACGAGCGCTCGGGCGGCTTCGAGCCGTTGCGCTTCGTGCCGAAGGGCAAGAGGGTCGTCCTCGGGCTAGTGACCACCAAACGCCCGGAGTTGGAGAGCAAGGACGCGCTCAAGCGCCGCATCGACGAGGCGTCGCGCTACGTCGACCTCGACCAGCTCTGCCTGTCGCCGCAGTGCGGGTTCTCCTCCACGCTGGAGGGCAACAAGCTGACGATCGAGGACCAGCGGGCGAAGCTCCGGCTCATCGTGGAGACCGCGCAGGAGGTCTGGGGCACCGTGTGACACCGCCGGACTGACGCGGAAGACGCCAGTCCGGATATTTCTGGTGATCCGGTGTTGTTGCCGGTTGTGAATTGGCATGAACACGTTCCCCGTTGGGGTATCGATGGTGCAAAGTTTTCGCCACGATCCTTCGACGGAGGTTCCGTGAGACTCAGACAGGTCCTGTCAGCCGTCTGCACGCTGACACTCGCAGCCGTGCTCGGCCTGGCGGCCACCGGTTCGGCCGACGCGGCCGGCCCGGCGTACGTCGCCCTCGGCGACTCGTACTCGGCGGGCAACGGCGCCGGGAACTACATCAGTTCCAGCGGCGACTGCCACCGCAGCAACAGCGCCTACCCCGCGCTGTGGGCCGCCGCGCACAGCCCGTCCTCGTTCACCTTCGCCGCCTGCTCCGGCGCCGTGACCACGGACGTCATCAACAGCCAGCTCGGCGGGCTCAACTCGTCCACCGGACTGGTCAGCATCACCATCGGCGGCAACGACGCCGGCTTCTCGGACGTGATGTCCACCTGCGTCACCGGGTCCGACAGCGACTGCGTCAACCGGGTCGACACCGCCGAGACGTACGTCCGCAACACCCTGCCCGGCCGGCTCGACGCGGTCTACAACGCGATTCGCGCCAAGGCCCCCTCGGCGCGCGTCGTCGTCATGGGCTACCCCGACATGTACACCCTGAACACCTTCTGCGTCGGACTCGGCGCCACCAAGCACCAGGCGATCGACCAGGCCGCCGACCTGATCGACACCACCATCTCCGCGCGCGCCTCCGCGCACGGCTTCGTCTTCGGCGACGTGCGGACCACCTTCGCGGGCCACGAACTGTGCTCCGGCGACGGCTACCTGCACGACGTCGCCCTGCCGACGTGGGAGTCCTACCACCCCACCGCGCTCGGCCACTCCGCCGGCTACCTGCCGGTGCTCACCGCCAAGGCCTGATCGGCCGCCGTCGCCGGCCCCGGACCGTGGGCGGGGCCGGCGACCGGGTCAGTGCTGCGGCCGCTGGTCGCGCCGGCGCACCAGCAGATCGCTCCACACGTTGAACACGCCGGCCAGCACCCCGAGCACGACCGCGACGATCACGGCGTGGGCGATCGCTGTGCCGATCAGCCAGAGAACGAGGAAGCTGATGATGAGGCAGGCGACACCCGTGTAGATGCCGCGGCGCGCGATGTGCGAATTGGATTTCATCGTCCTCATTCGTCTCGTCGGTCCGTCTTCGATACGTCTTCGGTGCGTTGCCCGTTCGTCCTTGATCTCTTCTGCCCACTCCCCGCCTGCGTATTGGTGAGCGGCCGGCGAATTTTTCGTGGTGGCGGGTCGAACGATCCTCACCACGGCGATGAGGATTTCCACCGAAGGGGCGTTAGGTTGTCCGCTCCGGGGAAGGAACCCGGACGCGCCCGGGGCCGGATGCCGTCCGGCCGGCGAACGCCGCCCGGTGAGGTTCGACCGGAAGCGAAGCCCGAGCGGGCCGGGGGCACCGGGTGACCCAGCCACCGTCCGACAGGCGAGGGGTCCGACCGGCGGCGGGACGCGGCTGTCATAGTCAGTGCGCGACCGTCCGTATGACCCCCCCATCGAGTGGAGATTCACGCATGGCGCACATCGCCTTCTTTACCATTCCCGCACGAGGACACGTGACGCCGACCCTCGCGGTCGTGGAGGACCTGGTGCGCCGGGGACACCGGGTGACGTACGTGACCTCCGAGGAGTACGCCACCACGGTCAAGGCCGCCGGGGCCGAACCGCTGCTCTACTCCACCACCTGGGCGCGCGACGCGTCGGCCGGGCAGCAGGAGCCGCAGCCCGTGCCCCCGGCCTCCGAAGTCGTGGCGTGGGGGCCGCTGGTGGGGCTCGCCGAGACCCTCGCGCAGGTGCAGGTGGCCACCGAGCACTTCGCCGCCGACGCGCCGGACCTGGTGCTCTACGACGCGGTGAACTACGTGGTCGGGCGGGGGCTGGCGCACACCTGGGGCGTGCCCGCGATCCGGATCTTCTCCACGCTCGCGTCCAACGAGTCGTTCTCGCTCTTCCGGAAGCTGACCGCGGGGGTGGAGGTCGACCCGCAGCACTTCGCGGTCCAGGAGTTCGACCGGCTCAGCCGGGAGTTCCTCGAACAGCACGGCTTCCCGGGCGTGGCCGCCCACGACCTCGCCGACCGCGCCGAGGAGTTGTCCCTGGTCCTGACGCCGCGGTCCTTCCAGCCGGCGCCCGAACTCTTCGACGAGCGCTACGTCTTCGTCGGCCCCACCCTCGGCAACCGCGACAACCAGGGCGTCTGGCAGCCGCCGGCCAGCGGCCTGCCGGTGGTGCTGGTGTCGTTGGGCACCGAGGAGCCGCGGCCGGACGCGGCCTTCTTCCGCTCGTGCGTCGAGGCGTTCCGGGACCAGCCGTGGCACCTGGTGCTCTCCACCGACGCCGTCGACCCCGGGGAGCTCGGCCCGCTGCCGGCCAACTGCGAGGCACACCGGCGGGTGCCGCAGCTCAACGTGCTCCGGCATGCCAGCGCCTTCGTCTCGCACGCCGGCATGGGCAGCCTGATGGAGGCGCTGTCCTTCCGCATTCCCGTCGTGACGATCCCGAAGGTGCCCGAGCAGGCGGTGATCGCCGCACGCGCCACCGAACTGGGCCTCGGCGTGCTCGTCACGGGCGACGGCGTGTCCAGACAGCAGCCGGCGTTGGCCGAACGCGTGGAGGACTTCTCCATCGGCCGGTTCAAGCCCTTCCGGGGCGAGGTGGGCGACTGGCTGCGCGAGTCCGTGCAGAGCCTGGTGTCCGACCCGGCGGTCACCGCGCGGCTCGCCGGGATGAGCCGGGACATCGAGACGGCGGGCGGCGCGCGGGCGGCCGGCGACGCCATCGAGGCACGGCTCGCCGACGCCACGCGTACCGGCGGCGCCTGACCTGCCGGACGAGGCCCGACCGACCCGGTGCGCGGGGGCACCGGGTCGCGGCAACCCCTGCCCGGCGGCCGGCGGACGGCCCGGGAGGCGCCGCGCGCATTAGGGGAGGGACTCGGCGGGATAGGGGTTACTCCGCCGAGCGCGCACCCCTACGGTACTGAAGCGAGCCAGCCGGCGTTCATCAGTCCATCAGGTGCGACGGGGCCCTGCGCTGTTCACTCGCGCGGACACGCGAGCTGTTCGACCGCCGCGGCGTCGAGTCGAACGGCCGGTCAGGCCCTACGCGAGGGAAGCCACATGGAAGAGATAGTCAGCGCCATCCTCAGCTCCGACGCCACCTCCGCGGACTTCTCGGCCCTGCCGGTCCCCGAGAGCTATCGGGCCTGCGTCGTCCGCAAGGACGAGTGCGACATGTTCGAGGGCATCGCCTCGGCGGACAAGGATCCGCGCAAGTCGCTGCACACCGTGCAGGTGCCCGTGCCCGAACTCGGCATGGGCGAGGCGCTGGTGGCCGTGATGGCCAGTTCGGTCAACTACAACTCGGTGTGGACCTCGATCTTCGAGCCGATTCCCACTTTCGCGTTCCTGGAGCGTTACGGGAGGTTGTCGCCGCTGGGTGCGCGTCATGACCTGCCGTACCACGTGATCGGTTCCGATCTGGCGGGTGTGGTGTTGCGTGCCGGGCCGGGGGTGAACGCGTGGAAGCCGGGGGACGAGGTGGTCGCGCACTGTCTGTCGGTGGAGTTGGAGTCGGCGGACGGGCACAACGACACGATGTTGGATCCGGAGCAGCGGATCTGGGGGTTCGAGACGAACTTCGGTGGTCTGGCCGAGGTGGCGTTGGTGAAGTCGAACCAGTTGATGCCGAAGCCGCGGCATCTGAGCTGGGAGGAGGCGGCTGCTCCGGGGTTGGTGAACTCCACGGCGTACCGGCAGTTGGTGTCGCGTAACGGTGCGGGGATGAAGCAGGGCGACAACGTGTTGATCTGGGGTGCGAGCGGGGGGTTGGGTTCGTATGCGACGCAGTTCGCGTTGGCGGGCGGGGCGAATCCGATCTGTGTGGTCTCCAGTGCGAAGAAGGCGGAGATCTGCCGGGCGATGGGTGCGGAGGCGATCATCGACCGGACGGCGGAGGACTACCGGTTCTGGAAGGACGAGCACCATCAGGATCCGCGGGAGTGGAAGCGGTTCGGCAAGCGGATCCGGGAGTTGACCGGTGGGGAGGACGTGGACATCGTCTTCGAGCATCCGGGGCGGGAGACGTTCGGTGCGTCGGTGTACGTGACGCGCAAGGGCGGGACGATCGTGACGTGTGCGTCGACGTCGGGGTACACGCACGAGTACGACAACCGGTACCTGTGGATGTCGTTGAAGCGGATCGTGGGGTCGCACTTCGCGAACTACCGGGAGGCGTGGGAGGCGAACCGGCTGGTGGCGAAGGGGAAGATCCATCCCACCCTGTCGCGGACCTACACGCTGGAGGAGACCGGGCAGGCCGCCTACGACGTGCACCGCAACCTCCACCAGGGCAAGGTCGGCGTCCTGTGCCTCGCCCCCGAGGAGGGCATGGGCGTCACCGACCACGACAAGCGCGCCCAGCACATCGACGCCATCAACCTGTTCCGCACACCGCGCGGCTGACGGCGCCGCCTGGGACCAACCCCCGTGGCCCGTCCGTGAGTTGCCACGGGGCAGCACAGGGAGGACACCCGTCATGACGGACAGCCCGGCCGTGATCGGCGTCGTGGGACTGGGAGCGGTCGGCGAAGCCCTGCTCCACCTGCTCGCCGCCACCGATCACGAGGTCATCGCGATCGACACCGACCCCGACGTGGTGGAGCGGGCCCGGCGGCACCGCAAGGCGCTCGACGCCGTCTCGCCGCGCGAGTCGCCCAGCGGCCCGGTCGTCGTGACGGACGACTGGGCCGCGCTCAGCCGGGCGGCGCTGGTCGTCGAGGCCGTCCCCGACGACCGCGGCACCAAGGAGCAGGTGCTGCGGCTGATCTGCGACACCTGCGAGGACGGCACGACCCTCGTCACCACGACCGCGTCGCAGTCGGTCGCCCGGCTGGCCATCGCCTGCGGCCGGCCCGCCGACCTCGTCGCCCTGCGCCTCCTCGCGCCGCCGGTGCCGGGCGGATTCGTGGCGCCGGTGCGCACCACGATGTCCTCGCTCGACAGCGGCCGCGCGCTCGACCGGCTCGTCGCCTCGCTCGGCCTGGAGCCGGCGCGCATCGGCGCCGGGGCCGGCGCGGACGTGGTGGCCCTGGTGTACGCCTACCTCAACCGCGCGGTCGCCCTCTACGAGCAGGGCTACGCCACCCGCGAGGACATCGACACCGCGATGCGCCTCGGCTGCAGCCTGCCGGAGGGCCCGCTCGAACTCCTCGACCGGATCGGCCTGGACACCGTGCACGCCGCCCTCGGCGACCTGCACCGGCGCACCGGCGCACCCGCCCTGCGCCCCGCCCCGCTGCTCGCCGAACTGGTCGCGGCCGGCCGGCTCGGACGCAAGCGGGACAGCGGCTTCTACGACTACGACGACCTCGGCCGCGCCGAACGCGCCGACGGCATCGACCGGGACCTCGGCCGCGCCGCACCGGTGCGCCGGGTCGGCGTCATCGGGTCCGGCACGATGGCCCGCGGGATCGCGGAGGTCACCGCGGCGACCGGGCTGCCCACCGTGCTCGTGGCGCGCACCCGGGCGAAGGCGGAGGAGGCGCTGGCCGGCATCGAGGGCTCGCTGACCCGCTCGGTGCGCCGCGGCCGGATCAGCGTGCCCACCAAGGCCACGGCCCTCGCCGCGCTCGACGTCACCGAGCAGATCTCGGCGGTGGAGGACTGCGACGTGGTGATCGAGGCCGTGGTGGAGGACATCGCCGTCAAGCGCCACGTCTTCGGCCTGCTCGGCGCGGTGTGCCGGCCCGACGCGCTGCTCGCCACCGCGACGTCCAGCCTGTCGGTCGCCGAGTGCGCGACGGCGTCCGGGCGGCCCGGGCAGGTGCTCGGCATGCACTTCTTCAACCCGGCCCCGGCGATGAGGCTCGTCGAACTCGGCCGGACCCCGCGGACCGGCGAGGACACCCTGGCCACCGCGCGGGCCCTGTGCGACCGGCTCGGCAAGACCGCGGTCGTCTGCCCGGACCGGGCCGGGTTCATCGTCAACTTCCTGCTCTTCCCCTACCTCGGCGGCGCCGTTCGGCTGCTGGACCGTCCGGATCCGGACATCGACGAGGTCGACGCCGCGGTCAAGCACGGCTTCGGCTACCCGATGGGACCGTTCACGCTGCTCGACACCATCGGCCTCGACGTCTGCCTCGCCATCCAGCAGCGCCTGTACGCGACGTTCCAGGACCCGGAGTTCGCGCCCTCGCCTGAGCTGGAACTCCTGGTGGCGGCGGGACGGCTCGGCCGCAAGACCCTGCGGGGCTTCCGGACGGCGGTGAAGGCCATCTGACCGCGGTCACGAGGAGATCTGCACCTGGCTGTGGTCGCCGAGCACCAGCCGGTGCGCGGCGGGCACCCGGGGCGCGGGCGTGACGGTCACGTTGCGCCCGATGAGCGAGGACTCCACCCGCCGCACCCCGCGCAGCCGGCTGTCGCGCAGCATGATGGAGTACTCGATCTCGCTGTCCTCGATCCGGCAGTTCTCCGCGATCGAGGTGAACGGGCCGATGTAGGAGCCGTTCACCACGGTGCCAGGGCCGATCACCACCGGGCCGACGATGCGCGAGCCGTGCACCCGCGCGCCGGCCTCGATCCGCACCCGGCCGATGATCTCGGTGGCGGCGTCCACCGTGCCCTCGACGCGCGGTTCCGTGCCCTCCAGGACCGTGCGGTTGACCTCCAGCATGTCGGCGACGTTCCCGGTGTCCTTCCAGTAGCCGGAGATCGTGGTGGACCGCACGTCCTTGCCGTGGTCGATCAGCCACTGGATGGCGTGCGTGATCTCCAACTCGTCGCGCCAGGACGGCTTGATGTCCCGTACCGCCTCGTGCACCGCCGCGGAGAACAGGAAGACGCCGACCAGCGCCAGGTCGCTCTTGGGGTGCGCCGGCTTCTCCTCCAACGCGATCACCCGCCCGCCGCCGTCCAGTTCGGCCACCCCGAACTGCGTGGGGTCGGGCACCCGGGACAGCAGGATCCGCGCGTCGGGGCGTTCGCCGCGGAACTCCTCGACCAGCCCGGTGATACCGCCGACGATGAAGTTGTCGCCGAGGTACATCACGAAGTCGTCGTCGGCGAGGAAGTCACGCGCGATCAGCACCGCGTGCGCCAGACCCAAAGGGGCGTCCTGCCGGATATAGGTGACCGTGATACCGAATTTCGAGCCGTCGCCGACGGCTTCCCTGATGTGGTCGGCGGTCTCGCCGACGATTATCCCCACCTCGGTGATCCCGGCGTCCGCGATGGCTTCCAGACCGTAGAACAACACCGGTTTGTTGCCGATCGGCACGAGTTGTTTGGGCGAGGTGTAGGTGATCGGACGCAGGCGGGTTCCGGCCCCGCCGGAAAGTACGAGAGCCTTCATGGCCGCGTAGCCTACGTCGCCGCGGCGACGGCCGGTGTGCCGCGGAGTGAGCAGTGTGTGCGGTAGGGGTTGTGGCTAGGGGTGCCGCGCTGGTTAGCCTGACGCGGGCCGACACGGCCGGGGATCAGCACTGCAACGGGAGTGGTGATGGCAGGGGGCACGGACCAACGGGCTCGTATGCGTCGCGAGGCGTGGAACGAGTTCGTACGGACAGCCGCCTCGGACGGCGACCCGTACGCTCTGCTGCTGGGCGTCCCCGACGATCCCGCTCCGCTCTACGCGGATCTGCGGTCGCGCGGACCGCTGTACCGCAGCAGCCTGGGCACCTGGGTCACCGGCCGGCACGCCCTGGCCGGCCGGATCCTGCGCGACCGGCGGTTCGGCGTGCGCCTGGCCGGCGGCGAGAAGGCCCCGGAGTCCATACCGTTCGACAACTCGATGCTCGGTGAGGACCCGCCGGTCCACACCCGGCTGCGCAAGCTCACCCAGCCGGCGCTCAACCCGCGCCGCATGGAGAAGTGGCGGCCGAAGGTCGAGGAGTACTGCGACGACCTGATCGACCGGATCCTCGCCAAGGGCGGCAGGTTCAACTTCATGACCGCCTTCGCCCAGCAGCTGCCGGTCCGCGTGATGAGCGAGCTGATCGGCATCCCCGAGCGGTACTGGCGCAGTTCCTTCCGGCTGACCCGGCGGATGGCGCACCTGATGGACGGTGACGTCACGGTGGAGGTCACCGCCGACGTGGTCCGGGCGATCGAGGAGTCCTACGCGATGTTCGCCGAGATCATCGCGCTGCGGAAGGACGAGCCCGGCGAGGACCTGATCAGCGATCTGCTGCCGTCCGTCGAGTCCGGCGACCTGTCGATGGACGAACTGGTTGCCCTCTGCTCGTTCCTGACGCTGGCCGGGATCGAGACCACGGTGAACCTGATCGGCAACGCCACGATCACCCTGCTCGACCATCCCGACCAGTGGGGCCTGTTCAAGGAGGACCCCGCCGGGCTGGCCCGCGGCCTGGTCCAGGAGACCCTGCGCTACGAGACCCCGGTGCAGCAGTACCGCCGCATCGCGCAGGAGGACCTCGAACTCGCGGGCGCCCACCTGCCCGCCGACACCGAACTCGCCATCTGCGCGGGCGCGGCGAACCGGGATCCGGAGGCATATTCCGATCCCGATACTTTCGACATCACCAGAAAAGCGGACAACGAGGTGCTTTCCTTCTCCCTGGGAATCCACTTCTGCCTCGGCGCCACCCTCGCCAGGATGGAAGCGGAAGTCGCGTTGGCGGCCGTGGCCCGACGCCTTCCCGATCTCCGGCAGGTGGCCCCGATCAGGCGCCGGAGTTCCTACATCATTCGCGGGATGCTTCAGTTTCCTGTCGCCGCAGCGTAATCCCTGACCAGAGGTTGGCGAGATGGCAGACAAAGACACGTTGCGGGATTACCTCAAGCTGGTCACGGCCGATCTCCGGCAGACCCGGCAGCGGCTTCGCGAGGTGGAGGAAAGGGAATCCGAGCCGATCGCCATTGTCGGCATGAGTTGCCGCTATCCGGGCGGCGTCGAGTCGCCGGAGGACCTGTGGCGACTCGTCCTGGCCGGCCGGGACGGCATATCCGGCTTCCCCGAGGACCGCGGCTGGGACCTGTCCCGGCTGTTCGACGACGGCACCGGCCGCTCCGGCACCTCCGCGGTGCGCGACGGCGGCTTCGTCTCCGGCGCGGCCGAGTTCGACCCGGTGTTCTTCGGGATCTCGCCCCGTGAGGCACTGGCGATGGACCCGCAGCAGCGATTGCTGCTCCAGGCGGCGTGGGAGACCTTCGAGCGCGCCGGCATCGACCCGACCTCGCTGCGCGGCAGCCGGACCGGGGTGTTCGCCGGCACCAACGACCAGGGCTACTTCTCGCTGCTCGACGGCGTACGGCACGGCAGCGACGGATACCTGCTCACCGGCGGCGCGACCGCGGTGACCTCGGGCCGGGTCTCCTACACCCTCGGGCTCGAAGGCCCGGCGATGACCGTCGACACGGCCTGCTCCTCCTCGCTGGTGGCGATGCACCTCGCGGTGCAGGCGCTGCGCAACGGCGAGTGCGGGATGGCGCTGGCCGGCGGCGTGACGGTGATGTCGACCCCGGCGGCGTTCGTCGAGTTCAGCAAGCAGGGCGGGCTGGCGCCGGACGGGCGCTGCAAGTCGTTCGCGGCGGCGGCCGACGGCACCGGCTGGTCCGAGGGCGTCGGGCTGCTGCTGCTGGAGCGGCTGTCCGAGGCCCGCCGGCTGGGACACCCGGTGCTGGCGCTGGTGCGCGGCTCGGCCGTCAACTCCGACGGCGCGTCGAACGGCCTGACCGCGCCGAACGGCCCCTCGCAGCAGCGCGTCATCCTGGAGGCGCTGGCGAGCGCCCGGCTCTCGGCGTCCGACGTGGACGCGGTCGAGGCGCACGGCACCGGCACGGTGCTCGGCGACCCGATCGAGGCGCAGGCGCTGCTGGCGACCTACGGGCAGGACCGCGAGGCCGGCCGGCCGCTGCTGCTCGGCTCGGTGAAGTCGAACATCGGCCACGCGCAGTCCGCCGCCGGCGTGGCGGGCGTGATCAAGATGGTCATGGCGATGCGGCACGGCGTGCTGCCCAGGACCCTGCACGTGGACGAGCCGTCGCCGCACGTCGACTGGTCGGCCGGCGCGGTGGAACTGCTCACCGCCGACCGCGAGTGGCCGGCTGCCGAGGACCGGCCGCGCCGCGCCGGGATTTCCGCGTTCGGCGTCAGCGGGACGAACGCGCACACCATCCTGGAGGAGGCTCCCCGCGAGGAGGCCGACGCCGAGCCCGCGCCGGCGGACGCCGGGTCCGCGCCGGGCACGCTGCCGTTCCTGGTCTCGGCCAAGTCCGCACAGGCGCTGCGCGCGCAGGCGGACCGGCTCGCCGCGTTCCTGGCCGCCGAGCCGGACAGCGGCCTGGTGGATGTCGGGCTGTCGCTCGCCACCACCCGGGCCGCCCTGGAGCACCGGGCCGTCGTGCTGGCGGCCGACCGGGCCGGCCTGGCGGACGGACTCGCCGCGCTCGCCGCCGGGGACAACTCCGCCGCCGTCGTCCGCGGCACGGTGGACAAGGGGCGCACCGCGTTCCTGTTCACCGGTCAGGGCGCGCAGCGGGCCGGCATGGGCCGTGAACTGCACGCCGCGTTCCCGGTGTTCGCGGATGCGTTGGACGCGGTGTGCTCGCGGTTGGACGTTGAGCTGGACCGTCCGCTGCGCGAGGTGATGTTCGACGGCGGCGAGTCGCTGGACCAGACGGTCTACACGCAGGCGGCGTTGTTCGCGCTCGAAGTCGCGCTCTTCCGGCTGTGGGAGTCGTGGGGGGTCCGGCCGGACGTCCTTCTCGGGCACTCCATCGGCGAGTTGGCCGCCGCGCATGTCGCGGGCGTGCTGTCGTTGGACGACGCGTGCACGCTGGTGGCGGCGCGGGGCCGGTTGATGCAGGCGCTGCCGACCGGTGGCGCGATGCTCGCGGTGGAGGCGACCGAGCAGGAGATCGCGGCGGAACTGACCGGGCGCGAGGGCTCGGTGAGCCTCGCTGCGGTCAACGGGCCGTCCGCCGTGGTCGTTTCGGGCGACGAGGACGCGATCGCCGAACTGGAGACGGCCTGGCGTGACGCGGGCCGCCGGGTCAAGCGGCTCACCGTCTCGCACGCGTTCCACTCGCCGCGTATGGACGCCATGCTCGACGACTTCGCCGCCGTCGCCGGGAAGTTGGCCTTCCAGGCACCCCGACTGCCCATCGTCTCCAACCTGTCGGGCGAGCTCGTCGACCCCGAACTGATCGCCACCCCCGAGTACTGGGTGCGGCACGTGCGCGAGGCGGTCCGGTTCGCCGACGGCGTGTCGACGCTGCACGCCCAAGGCGTCACCACCGCGGTCGAGTTGGGCCCGGACGGCGTGCTGTGCGCGATGGCGCAGCAGTGCGCGGAGCTGACCACCGCGCCGGCGCTGCGCCAGGGCCAGGACGAGGTCCGCGCGGTGCTCGCCGCGCTGGCCACGGCGCACGCGCACGGCACGGCTGTCGCGTGGTCCGCGGTGTTCGCCGGCTGGGGCGGGCGGCGCGTCGCACTGCCCACCTACGCCTTCGCACGCGAGCCGTTCTGGCCGTCGGGCATGCGGACCGGCGACGTCGGCAGCGTGGGACTGGGCGTGGTGGACCATCCGCTGCTCGGCGCCGGCGTCAGCCTGGCGGGCGGCGGCGGATGCGTGTTCACCGGCCGGCTGTCGGTGGACACGCACGGCTGGCTCGCCGACCACGTGGTGCACGGCCGGGTGGTCGTCCCCGGCACGGCCTTCGTGGAACTGGCGGTACGCGCCGGCGACCAGGTGGGCTGCGGCCGGGTGGACGAACTCGTGCTCGAAGCCCCGATGGTGCTGCCCGAGCGCGGCGCGGTGCAGGTACAGGTGTACGTCGGCGAGCCGGACGGCGACGGCCGCCGCCCGGTGTCGGTCTTCGGCCGGGCCGAGGACGCGCACGGCGAACGCGGCTGGTCGGACGGCGCGTGGGTGCGGCACGCCTCCGGAAGCGTCACCGAGGCGGACGAGCCGCCGGCCGGCGGACCCGCCGAGGGGTTCGAGGTCTGGCCGCCGGCCGGGGCGAGCGAGGTCGCCCGGGACGGGCTGTACGAGGTGCTGGCGGCCGGCGGCCTGCACTACGGCGAGGTGTTCTCCGGCGTCGAGCGTGCCTGGGTGCGCGGCGCCGAGGTGTTCGCGCAGGTGGGCCTGCCGGAGGGCGAGCGGGCCCGGGCGGAGCTGTTCGGCCTGCATCCGGCCCTGCTGGACGCGGCGTTGCAGTCCGCGGCGGCCGGTGTGCTGGCCGGTGCGGGCGATGCCGCCGCTCCGGGCGTCGGCCTGCCCTTCTCGTGGTCGGGCGTGTCGCTGTGGGCCTCCGACGCGTCGGTGCTGCGGGTGCGCCTGTCGCCCGCGGACTCCGGCGGGCTGACGGTGTTCGCGGTGGACGCCGACGGGCTGCCGGTGGTGTCGGTGGACCGGCTCGCGGTGCGTCCGGTGGCCGCGGGCCAGGTGGACCGGGCCGCGGCGGGCAGCGCGGTCGGCGACGTGTACCGGCTGGAGTGGGTGCGGGTTCCCGGGGCCGAGGGGTTCCCGGCGTCCGTCGCCGTGCTCGGCGCGGACGCACTCGGCGCCGCCGCCGGACTGGCCGCGGCGGGCGTCGCGGTGCGGACCGCGGACGACGTGGCGGAACTGGCCGAGGTGCCGCCGGCCGTGGTGCTCCCGGTCGCGGGTGCCGGGGCGGTACGCGAGGCGCTGGCCGGCGCGTTGGCCGTGGTACGCGAGTGGGTGGCCGACGAGCGGTACGCCCGCTCGCGGCTGGTCGTGCTGACCCGGCACGCGGTGGGCGACGCGGTCGAGGACGTGGCGGCGGCGGGCGTCTGGGGCCTGCTGCGGTCGGTGCAGTTGGAGCACCCCGACCGGGTGGTCCTCGCCGACGTGGACGGGCACGACGCGTCGTGGGCCGCACTGGCCCGTGCGATGACCGACGGGTTGCCGCACGTCATGGTGCGCGAGGGCGAGTCGCTGACCGGACGGCTCACCAGGGGCGACGGCGGCCTTGCGCTCCCCTCGGCGCAGGACGGACCGTGGCGGCTGGAGCCCTCGGAGCACGGGGTGCTCGACGAGGTCGCGCCGGTCGTCCTGTCCGAGACCGCCGAGTTGGCGGCCGGTGAGGTCCGGGTGGCGATGCGCGCGGCCGGGGTGAACTTCCGGGATGTGCTGATCGGTTTGGGGAGGTATCCCGAGCCGGGGCTGATGGGTTCCGAGGGCGCCGGTGTGGTGCTCGAAGTGGGGCCCGGCGTAACGGGATTGGAAGCGGGTGATCGGGTCTTCGGTCTGTTCGCGGGCGGGTTCGGCCCGGCGGCGGTGACCGATCGACGTCTGCTGGCGCGGATGCCAGATGGCTGGTCGTTCGTCCAGGCGGCGTCCGTGCCGATGGTGTTCATGACGGCGTTCTACGGCCTGTTCGACCTCGGCGGTCTGGCCTCGGGGGAGTCGGTGCTGGTGCACGCTGCTGCCGGCGGCGTGGGCATGGCGGCCGTGCAACTGGCGCACTGGGCCGGGGCCGAGGTCTTCGCCACGGCGAGCGAACCGAAGTGGCCGGTGGTCCGCGGGCTCGGCGTCGCCGAGGAGCGGATCGCCTCCTCACGCGACCTGGCCTTCGAGGACGCCTTCCGCGACGCCTCCGACGGCCGGGGCGTCGACGTCGTACTCAACGCGCTCGCGGGCGAGTTCATCGACGCCTCCGCCCGACTGCTCACCGACGGCGGCCGGTTCGTCGAGATGGGCAAGGCCGACCTGCGCCGCCCCGACGAATTCCCCGGCGCCTACCGCTCGTTCGACCTGTTCGACGCGGGCGTCGACCGCCTGCACGAGATCCTGACCAGGCTGGTGGAACTCTTCGAGGGCGGCGCCCTGCGGTTCCTGCCGGTGCGCGCCTGGGACGTCCGCGAGGCGGTCGGCGCGTTCCGCCTCATGGGCTCCGGCCGGCACATCGGCAAGAACGTGCTGGTCATGCCGCGCTCGCTCGACCCGCGAGGCACCGTGCTGATCACCGGCGGCACCGGCGCGCTCGGCGGCCTGGCCGCCCGGCACCTCGCCACCGCGCACGGCGTGCGGCACCTGGTGCTGCTCTCGCGCAGCGGCCCGGACGCGCCCGACGCCGCCGGACTCGTCGCGCAGCTCGCCGAACTCGGCGCCGAGGCAAGGGTGTTCGCCTGCGACGTGGCCGACCGTGCCGCGCTCGCCGCCGTGCTGGACGCCATCCCCGCCGAGCACCCGCTGACCGGCGTCGTGCACGCCGCGGGCGTGGTGGACGACGGCGTGGTGGAGTCGATGACCGCCGAGCGGATCGACACGGTGCTGGCGCCCAAGGCGCTGGCCGCGCTGCACCTGCACGACCTGACCGCGCACCTCGACCTCGCCGTGTTCGCGATGTACTCGTCGCTGTCGGCCACCGTCGGCTCGGCCGGGCAGTCGAACTACGCGGCGGCCAACGCCGTGCTGGACGCGCTCGCCGTGCACCGCCGCGGCCAGGGCCTGGCCGGCGTGTCCCTCGGCTGGGGGCCGTGGCTGAGCGAGTCCGGCCGGGGCATGCTCGGCGCGCTGACCGACGCCGAACGCGGGCGGATGGGCCGCTCCGGCCTCGTGCCGCTCGGCGCCGACGACGGACTCGCGCTGCTGGAGCGGTCGTTGGACTCCGCCGCCGGCGCCGTGCTGCCGATGAACGTGGACCTCACGGCACTGGCCGCCGCGGGCACCGCCCTGCCGCCGCTGCTGCGCTCCCTCGCCCGCCCGGTCCGGCGCACCGCGGGAGCCGGCGGTGCGGGATCCGCCTCCGGCTTCGCCCAGCGGCTCGCCGGCCTCACCCCGGACGACGCGGCACGCCTGCTGCTGGAGACGGTACGCGGTCACGCCGCAGCAGTCCTCGGGTTCGCCTCCGCCGACGCGATCGGCGCGGGCAAGGCGTTCGCGGAACTGGGCTTCGACTCGCTCACCGCGGTCGAACTGCGCAACCAGCTCGGCGCCACCACCGCGCTGCGGCTGTCGCCCACCCTGATCTTCGACCACCCCAACCCCACCGCGCTCGCCGACCACCTGCTGCGCGAACTGCTCGGCAGGCAGCAGGAGATCACCGCACGGACGGCCACCACCTCCGCCGACGACGAGCCCATCGCGATCGTCGGGATGAGCTGCCGGTTCCCGGGCGGGGTCGGCTCGCCGGAGGAACTGTGGCGGCTGGTCGCGGACGAGGTGGACGCGGTGGCCGAGTTCCCGGCCGACCGCGGCTGGGACGTCAGCTCCATGTACGCCGACAACGACGCCGTCGCCTGGGAGAGCCGGCACGCGCTGGAAGGCGGATTCGTCTACGACGCGCCGGAGTTCGACGCGGGCTTCTTCGGCATCTCGCCGCGCGAGGCGATCGCCATGGACCCCCAGCAGCGCGTGTTGCTGGAGACGTCGTGGGAGGTCTTCGAGCGCGCCGGGATCGACTCCGGCACACTGCGCGGCAGCGAGGTCGGCGTCTTCGTCGGCGCGGCGACCTCGGGCTACGGCGTCGGCCACTACGACATCCCCGAGGGCGGCCGCGGCCACATCCTCACCGGCACCTCCACCAGCGTGCTGTCCGGCCGCATCGGCTACGTCTTCGGCTTCGAGGGGCCGGCGGTGACCGTGGACACCGCCTGCTCGTCCTCGCTGGTCTCGCTGCACCTGGCCGCCCAGGCGGTCCGGCGCGGCGAGTGCACCATGGCGCTGGCCGGCGGCGTCACCGTGATGCCCAACCCGGGCATGTTCATCGACAGCAGTCAGGCCGGCGCCCTGTCCGGCGACGGCCGCAGCAAGGCGTTCTCCGCGCGGGCCGACGGCACCGGCTGGGGCGAGGGCGTCGGCATGGTGCTCGTGGAGCGGCTCTCCGACGCGCGGCGCAACGGGCACCGGGTGCTCGCCCTGATCCGCGGCTCGGCCATGAACCAGGACGGCGCCTCCAACGGTCTCACCGCGCCGAGCGGTCCCGCCCAACAGCGAGTCATCCGGCAGGCGTTGGCCAACGCGAAGCTCGAACCGGCCGACGTGGACGCGGTCGAGGCGCACGGCACCGGCACCGAACTGGGCGACCCGATCGAGGCGCAGGCGCTGTTGGCGACGTACGGGCAGAACCGGCCGGTGGAGCAGCCTCTTTGGCTGGGTTCGTTGAAGTCGAACATCGGGCACACCCAGTCCGCCGCGGGTGTCGCCGGCGTGATCAAGATGGTCATGGCGCTGCGCCACGCCGAACTGCCGAAGAGCCTGCACATCGACGAGCCGTCGCCGCACGTGGACTGGTCGGCCGGTGCGGTGGAGCTGTTGACCGAGGCCCGGCCCTGGCCGGAGACCGGCCGCCCGCGCCGCGCGAGCGTGTCCGCATTCGGCCTGAGCGGGACGAACGCGCACGTCGTCCTCGAACAGGCGCCGGACGACACCGCGACCGAGGCGCCTGCCGGGCAACCGGCAGTGGTGGACGGCGCGTTGGCGTCCGCCGGGATGCTGCCCTGGGTGGTCTCCGGCCGCGGCACCGCGGCGTTGCGCGCGCAGGCCGGGCGGCTGCGCTCCTTCGTGGAGAGCCGTCCCGAGGTCGAACCGCGGGACGTGGCCCACGGGTTGGCGGTGACCCGTGCGGCGTTCGAGCAGCGTGCGGTGGTGCTCGGTGCCGATCGGGGTGAACTGCTCGCCGGGCTGGGCGCGTTGGCCGCCGGCCGGCCGGCCGAGGGACTGGTCGAGGGTCGGGTGCGTGAGGGCCGGGTGGTGTTCGTCTTCCCGGGTCAGGGTTCGCAGTGGGTGGGTATGGCGCGGGAGTTGTTGGAGGTCTCGGAGGCGTTCCGGGCGCGTGTCGAGGAGTGTGGGCGGGCGCTGGAGGCGTTCGTGGACTGGTCGCTGCTCGACGTGCTGCGGGCAGAGGGCGCCGAGGGCGCTGCGTGGTTGGAGCGGGTGGATGTGGTTCAGCCGGTGTTGTGGGCGGTGATGGTGTCGTTGGCGGAGTTGTGGCGTTCGGTGGGTGTGGTGCCGTCTGCGGTGGTGGGTCATTCGCAGGGTGAGATCGCTGCGGCGGTGGTGGCGGGTGGGTTGAGTGTGGAGGACGGTGCGCGGGTGGCGGCGTTGCGGAGTCGGGCGATTGGTGAGGTGTTGTCGGGTCTGGGTGGGATGGTGTCGGTGGGGTTGCCGCAGTCGGATGTGGTGAAGCTGTTGGAGCCGTGGGGTGCGGTGTTGTCGGTTGCTGCGGTGAACGGGCCGTCGTCGACGGTGGTGTCGGGTGATGCGGCGGCGCTGGATGAGCTGCTGGCCGCCTGCGCGGAGCGGGAGGTGCGGGCGCGGCGGGTGCCGGTGGACTACGCGTCGCATTCGGTGCACGTCGAGCGGATCCGTGAGCGGTTGTTGGACGAACTGGTGGTGTCGCCGCGGTCGTCCGGTGTGCCGTTCTACTCGGCGGTGACGGGTGAGGTGTTGGATACGGCTGGGTTGGATGCGGAGTACTGGTATCGCAATTTGCGGGAGACGGTGCAGTTCGAGAGTGCGGCGCGGCGGTTGGTGTCGGATGGTTATCGGTTCTTTGTGGAGTCGAGTGGGCATCCGGTGTTGGCGCAGGCGGTGGATGAGTTGGATCACGATGAGGTGGTGGCTGTCGGGACGTTGCGGCGTGACCAGGGCGGGATCCGGCGGTTCCTGACCTCCGCCGCCGAGCTGCACGTGAACGGCGCGGACGTCGACCCCACCGCATTCCTGCCCGGCGGCCGCACCGCGGTCGACCTGCCGACCTACGCGTTCCAGCGGCAGCGCTACTGGTTGGAGCCGGCCGCCGAGGCGCGGGTCGCGAGCCGGCCGAAGGCGCCGACGGACGACTGGCGGTACGAGATCGCGTGGCGTCCGGTGAGCGGCCCGGCCGACCCGGCGCTCTCCGGCACCTGGCTGGTGGTCGTCGGCAGCGGCGACACCGAGCTGTTCGACCGGTGCACCGCGCGGATGGCGCGCGCCGGCGCCCGTGTCGCGCCGATCAGCCTGGCCGGCATCGACGCCCTGGACCAGCGGGCACTGGTCGAACGCCTGCGTGGCGAGCGCGATCTCCGCGGGGTACTGTCCCTGCTCGCCCTCGACGAGACCGGCCACCCGGACCGGCCCGAACTGTCCGCCGGGCTGGCCGGCACGCTGCGGCTGGTCCAGGCGATGGCGGAGGCCGCGGTCGAGGCACCGCTGTGGCTGGTGACGACCGGCGCGGTCGCGGTCGCCGGCACCGAACGGCTGCGCAACCCCGGCCAGGCGCAGGTGTGGGGCCTCGGCCTGGTCACCGGCCTGGAGCGGCCCGGGCTCTGGGGCGGGCTGGTCGATCTGCCGGAAACGCCCGACGACCGCGCGCTGGACCGGTTCACCGGCGCGCTGGCCGGGATCGGCGCCGAGGACCAGTTGGCCGTTCGGGTCTCCGGCCTCTTCGCGCGCCGGCTGGTCCGCGCCGAGGCGCCAGAACCGTCCACCGCCGGCTGGAAGCCGCACGGCACCGTGCTGGTCACCGGCGGCACCGGCGCGCTCGGCGGCCGGGTCGCCAGGTGGCTCGTGGAGCGGGGCGCGTCCCGTCTGGTGCTCACCAGCCGTCGCGGCGCCGACGCACCGGGAGCCGCCGAACTCGCCGCGGAACTCACCGAGTCGGGCGCCGAGGTGGTGATCGAGTCCTGCGACGTCACCGACCGGGCCGCCGTGGCGGAACTCGTCGCACGGCACCCGCTCGACGCCGTCGTGCACCTGGCCGGCGTCGCCCAGTCGACACCGGTGACCGACATCGGCTTCGAGGAACTGGCCGACGTGGTGGCCGCCAAGACCGCCGGCGCCCGGCACCTGGACGAGCTGATCGAGGGACCGCTCGACGCGTTCGTGCTCTTCTCCTCCGGCGCCGGCGTCTGGGGCGGCTCCGGGCAGGCCGCGTACGCCGCCGGCAACGCCTACCTCGACGCGCTCGCCCGCCACCGGCGCGACCGCGGCCGCAAGGCGACCGCGCTGGCGTGGGGCGGTTGGGGCGACGGCGGCATGACCGACGCCACGGCGGCCGAACTGCTGGGCCGGCGCGGACTGCGCCTGATGGACCCCGACCTGGCCTTCACCGTGCTGGAACGGTCGCTGGACGCCGACGAGACCTGCGTCGCGGTGGCGGACATCGACTGGGAGCGGTTCGCCGTCGGCTTCACCGCCGCCCGGTCCCGGCCGCTGATCGAGGACCTGCCCGAGGTGCGCGGCGCCCTGGCCGAGCCGGCCGACGCCGAGGACCGCTCCGAGCTGGCCCAGCGGATCAGCGCCCTGCCGGAGACCGAGCGCGCCCCCTACATGCTGAACCTGGTCCGCACCCAGGCGGCTGCCGCGCTCGGTTACGAGGACGCCGCCGCCGTGGAGCCCCACCGGGCGTTCCGCGAACTCGGCTTCGACTCGGTGACCGCGGTCAGCCTGCGCAACCGGCTGCGGACCGCGGTCGGGCGGCGGCTGTCCCCGACCCTGGTCTTCGACTACCCCACGGCCGCCGCGCTCGCCGAGCACCTGCTCGCCGAGACGCTCGGCCGGCAGGAGACGGCCGCCGCCGTCGTGACCGCCACGGCACTCATCGACGAGCCGATCGCGATCGTCGGCATGAGCTGCCGCTTCCCCGGCGACGTCGAGTCGCCGGAGGACCTGTGGCGGCTGGTCATGTCGGACGGCGACTCCATCGCGCCCTTCCCGACGGACCGCGGCTGGGACCTCGACCGCCTCTACCACCCCGACGCCGACCACCCGGGCACGTCGTACGTGCGTGAGGGCGGCTTCGTGCCCGACATCGGGGAGTTCGACGCCGGCTTCTTCGGCATCTCGCCGCGTGAGGCGCTGGCGATGGATCCGCAGCAGCGGCTGCTGCTGGAGTCCTCGTGGCAGGCCCTGGAACGGGCGTCCATCGACCCGCGGACCCTCAAGGGCAGCCGCTCGGGCGTCTTCGTCGGCACGTCGTTCGTCGGCTACGGCGTCGGCGGCAAGGCCGGCAGCGACACCGAGGGCTACTTCATGTTCGGCTCCGGCACGGCGGCGGTCTCCGGCCGGGTGTCCTACACGCTGGGCCTGGAAGGGCCCGCGGTCACCGTGGACACCGCGTGCTCCTCGTCCCTGGTCGCCATCCACCTCGCCTGCCAGGCGCTGCGGCAGAACGAGTGCGACCTCGCGCTGGCCGGCGGAGTCGCGGTCCTGGTCTCCCCGGTGTCGTTCACCGAGTTCAGCCGGCAGCGCGGCCTGGCGACCGACGGCCGCTGCAAGCCGTTCTCCGCGCAGGCCGACGGCATCGGCTGGAGCGAGGGCGTGGGCATGCTCCTCGTGGAGCGGCTCTCCGACGCGCGGCGCAACGGGCACCGGGTGCTCGCGCTGGTGCGCGGTTCCGCGACCAACCAGGACGGCGCCTCGAACGGCCTGTCCGCGCCGAGCGGTCCGTCCCAGCAGCGGGTGATCCGGCAGGCGCTGGCCAACTCCCGCCTGGAGCCCGCCGACGTGGACGCCGTCGAGGCGCACGGCACCGGCACGACGCTCGGCGACCCGATCGAGGCGCAGGCGCTGTTGGCCACCTACGGGCAGAACCGGCCGGTGGAGCAGCCTCTTTGGCTGGGTTCGCTGAAGTCGAACATCGGGCACACCCAGTCCGCCGCCGGTGTGGCCGGCGTGATCAAGACCGTGATGGCGCTCCAGCACGGCGTGCTGCCGAAGAGCCTGCACATCGATGAGCCGTCGCCGCATGTGGACTGGTCGGCCGGTGCGGTGGAGCTGTTGACCGAGGCCCGGCCCTGGCCGGAGACCGGCCGCCCGCGCCGCGCCGGCGTGTCCGCCTTCGGCGGCACCGGGACGAACGCCCACGTCGTGCTCGAACAGGCCCCGGCGGAACCGGAGTCCGACGGCACGGACGACGTCGCGCCGGTGGACGGTGCGTTGGCGTCCGGCGGCGTGCTGCCCTGGGCGGTGTCCGGACGCGACGCCGACGCGTTGCGCGCGCAGGCCACACGGTTGCGGGAGTTCGCCGACGAACGCCCGGAGGCCGCGGAGCGGGACGTCGCCCACGCGTTGACGGCGGCCCGGGCCTCCTTCGAGCAGCGTGCGGTGGTGCTCGGTGCCGATCGGGGTGAACTGCTCGCCGGACTGGGCGCGTTGGCCGCCGGCCGGCCGGCCGAGGGACTGGTCGAGGGTCGGGTGCGTGAGGGCCGGGTGGTGTTCGTCTTCCCGGGTCAGGGTTCGCAGTGGGTGGGTATGGCGCGGGAGTTGTTGGAGGTCTCGGAGGCGTTCCGGTCGCGGATCGAGGAGTGTGAGCGGGCGCTGGAGGCGTTCGTGGACTGGTCGCTGCTGGAGGTGCTGCGCGCCGAGGGCGATGAGGGTGCCGCGTGGTTGGAGCGGGTGGATGTCGTCCAGCCCGTCCTGTGGGCGGTGATGGTCTCGCTCGCCGAGTTGTGGCGTTCGGTGGGTGTGGTGCCGTCTGCGGTGGTGGGGCATTCGCAGGGTGAGATCGCGGCGGCGGTGGTGGCGGGTGGGTTGAGTGTGGAGGACGGTGCGCGGGTGGCTGCGTTGCGGAGTCGGGCGATTGGTGAGGTGTTGTCGGGTCTGGGTGGGATGGTGTCGGTGGGGTTGCCGCAGTCGGATGTGGTGAAGCTGTTGGAGCCGTGGGGTGCGGTGTTGTCGGTTGCTGCGGTGAACGGGCCGTCGTCGACGGTGGTGTCGGGTGATGCGGCGGCGCTGGATGAGCTGCTGGCCGCCTGCGCGGAGCGGGAGGTGCGGGCGCGGCGGGTGCCGGTGGACTACGCGTCGCATTCGGTGCATGTGGAGCGGATCCGTGAGCGGTTGTTGGGCGAGTTGGTGGTGTCGCCGCGGTCGTCGGGGGTGCCGTTCTATTCGGCGGTGACGGGTGAGGTGTTGGATACGGCTGGGTTGGATGCGGAGTACTGGTATCGCAATTTGCGGGAGACGGTGCAGTTCGAGAGTGCGGCGCGGCGGTTGGTGTCGGACGGTTATCGGTTCTTTGTGGAGTCGAGTGGGCATCCGGTGTTGGCGCAGGCGGTGGACGAGTTGGATCACGATGAGGTGGTGGCTGTCGGCACGTTGCGGCGTGACCAGGGCGGGATCCGGCGGTTCCTGACCTCCGCCGCCGAGCTGCACGTGAACGGCGCGGACGTCGACCTCACCGCATTCCTGCCCGGCGGCCGCACCGCGGTCGACCTGCCGACCTACGCCTTCCAGCGGCAGCGCTACTGGCTGATGCCGGAGGCCGGTGAGGCCGGCGACGTGTCGGCGGCCGGGCTCGGCGTCACCGGCCATCCGCTGCTCGGGGCGGCCGTGCCGCTCGCCGGCGGTGAGGGTCTGGTGCTCACCGGACGGCTGTCGGTGCGCACCCATCCCTGGCTCGCCGACCACGCGGTGCTCGGCACGATCCTGCTGCCCGGCACGGCCTTCGTCGAACTGGCGCTGCGGGCCGGTGAACAGGTCGGCTGCCTGCGGGCCGACGAACTCACCCTGGAAGTACCGCTCGTGCTGGCCGAGCGCGACAGCGTCCAGCTCCAGGTCGTCCTTGGCGCCCCCGACGGGTCCGGACACCGGCCGGTGAACATCTACTCGCGCCCCGAGCAGGACGACGTCATCGGCGGAGATCCCACCGGCGCGCGGTGGACCCGGCATGCCACCGGCACCCTGACCACGGCCGCGGCTCCCGCCGAGTCCGGGCCGGCGCAGTGGCCGCCGGCCGGCGCGCAGGCCATCGGGACCGCCGACTTCTACCAGCGGATCGCCGACCTCGGCTACGGGTACGGTCCGGCGTTCCGCGGGCTGCGCGCCGCGTGGCTGCACGAGGACACCCTGCTCGCCGAGGTGGACCTGCCCGAGGAACTGCGCAAGGGCAACACCGGCTTCGGCCTGCACCCGGCCCTGTTCGACGCCGCGCTGCACGCCCTCGGCTTCCTGCCCGCGGCCGACGGGCAGGCGGCCTCGGTGGAGCTGCCGTTCTCCTTCCGCGGGGTCAGCCTGTTCCGAACGGGCGCCGCCACACTGCGCGTTCGGCTCGCGAGGACCGAGGCCGGCGACATCAGCGTGCGGATCGACGACGAGAGCGCCGGTCCGGTCGCCGAGGTGGAGTCGCTGGTCCGCCGGCCCGTCGCGACGGAACTCGCCGGGCTGCGCCGCCGGTCGGGCGACTCGCTGTTCCGGATCGACTGGGGCACCGCGCTCACCGTGCCGTCGGCTCCGGCCCGCGAACGGGCGCTGCTCGGCCCCGACTTCCTCGGCCTCGCCGCCCACGACGGCGTGGTGGCCGTGCACGACGACCTCGCCGCGCTCACCGGGACCGACGTCCCCGACGTGCTGGTGGCCCAACTCGTCGCGGACGACGCGGCCGGGACCGCCGCACTGGCCTCCCGCGCCGAGCAGGCCGCACACCGCGTGCTGCGGCTCGTCCAGGAGTGGGCGGACGACGAGCGGTTCGCCGGCAGCAGGCTGGTGATCGTCACCCGCAACGCGGTGGCCGTCACCCCCGACGACGATCCCGACCTGGCGTACGCGCCGGTCTGGGGCCTGGTGCGCTCCGCGCAGTCCGAGCATCCCGGCCGCTTCGTACTGCTGGACCTCGACGACGACCCGGGGTCCGTCCAGGCACTGCCCGGCGCGATCGAGACCGGCGAGCCGCAGACCGCCGTCCGCCGAGGCGGCGTCCATGTACCGCGGCTCACCCGGATCCCGCCGGCCGCCGCCGCCGAGCCCGCCGGGTTCCCGCACGCCGACGGCACCGTCCTGATCACCGGGGCCACCGGCACCCTGGGCGGCGAACTCGCCAGGCATCTGGTCACCGAGCAGGGGGTCCGCCATCTGCTGCTGACCAGCCGCAGCGGCCCGGCCGCACCGGGCGCCGCCGAACTCGTCGCCGATCTGGCCGCGTTGGGCGCCGAGGCGACCGTGGTGGCCTGCGACGCCGCCGACCGCGACGCCCTGGCGGACGTCCTCGCCCAACTGCCCGCCGAGCGTCCGCTCACCGCGGTCGTGCACACCGCGGCGGTGCTCGACGACGGCGTGGTCTCCGGCATGACCCCGGAACGCCTCGACGCCGTGCTCGCCCCCAAGCTGCGCGGCGCGTGGAACCTGCACGAACTGACCGAGGGCATGCAGCTGGGCGCCTTCGTGCTCTTCTCCTCCGCGGCCGGTGTGCTCGGCGGCGCCGGACAGAGCAACTACGCCGCGGCCAACACCTTCCTGGACGCCCTCGCCCGGCACCGCGGCACCCGCGGCCTGCCCGGCGTCTCGCTGGCCTGGGGTCCCTGGGCGCAACGCACCGGCATGACCGGCGAGTTGACCGAGACCGACGTGCGCAGGCTGATGCGCTCGGGCATGACGCCGCTGTCCACCGCGGACGGCATGGCGCTGTTCGACGCCGCCCTGACCACCGGCGACGACCTCGTCGTGCCCATGGCGTTCAGCCCGGCCGCGCTGCGCGGCCGGCAGGCCGACGTGCCGCCGCTGCTGCGCGGCCTCGTGCCGGTCACCGGGCGGGCGGCCGGCGGCGACGGCCCGGGCCCGGACTCGGCCGACGCGCTGCGCCGCAAGCTGGCGGCCGGGTCCGACGCGGAACGCCGCCGCATCCTGCTCGACCTGGTGCGCGGGCAGGTCGCCGCGGTGCTCGGCTACGGCTCGGCGGGCATGGTCGACAGCGAGCGCGGCTTCCTGGAACTCGGCCTCGACTCGCTGACCGCGGTCGAGCTGCGCAACCGGCTCAGCGCGGCGACCGGTCTGCGGCTGCCCGCCACCGTGGTCTTCGACCACCCGAGGGCCACCGCGCTCGCCCAGCGGCTGCGCACCGAACTGGAGCCGCAGGAGCTGACCGCCACCGCGGTCGCGCTGGCCGAACTGGCCAGGCTGGAGAAGGCGTTGAGCGGCATCGAGGCCGAGGACGGCGGCCGCGACGAGATCACCGCCCGGCTGCGGGTGCTGATGTCCCGTTGGAAGACCGCGACCGGGGAACCGGAGGCGGAGCGCGACGACCTCGAATCGGCCACCGCGGAGGAGATGTTCGAGGTACTGGACGAGGAGTTCCTGAGGTCCTGACCCGCGCCCGGGAACGCGCCGCCAGGCCAGGAACACCGAGAACCGCCGATACAGGGAGCCGGGATGTCGAACGAGGAGAAGCTCCTCCAGTACCTCAAGCGCGCCACCGCCGAACTGCGCGACTCCAACCGCCGGGTGCGCGAACTCGAGGACCGGGCGCGCGGGAACGAGCCGATCGCCATCGTCGGCATGGCCTGCCGCTACCCGGGCGACTGCCGTTCCCCCGAGGACCTGTGGCGCCTCGTGGCGGCCGGCCGCGACGCGATCTCCGGCTTCCCCACCGACCGCGGCTGGGACGTCGACCGGGTGCCCGGCAACGTGGTGCGGGACGGCGGCTTCTTCCACGAGGCCGGCCGGTTCGACCCCGGGTTCTTCGGCATCTCGCCGCGTGAGGCGCTGGCCATGGATCCGCAGCAGCGCCTGCTGCTGGAGATCTGCTGGGAGGCGGTCGAGCGCGCCGGCATCGATCCGCTGTCGCTGCGCGGCACCCGCACCGGCGTGTTCGCCGGAGCGATGTACTACGACTACGCGACCGGGCTGCACGCGATGCCGGAGGTGCTGGAGGGCTTCGTCGCCACCAGCAACGCGGGCAGCGTGCTGTCCGGCCGCGTCTCCTACACCTTCGGCCTGGAGGGCCCGGCCGTCACGGTGGACACCGCGTGCTCCTCGTCGCTGGTGGCGATGCACCTGGCCGCGCAGGCGCTGCGCGGCAGCGAGTGCACGATGGCGCTGGCCGGCGGGGTCACCGTGATGGGCACGCCGATGATGTTCGCGGGCTCCGAGTTCGACGAGGGCATGGCGCCGGACGGGCGGTGCAAGTCGTTCGCGACCGCCGCGGACGGCACCTCGTGGAGCGAGGGCGCCGGCGTGCTGCTGCTGGAACGCCTCTCGGACGCCCGGCGCGACGGCCATCCGGTGCTCGCGGTCCTGCGCGGCAGCGCGGTCAACCAGGACGGCGCCTCCAGCGGGCTGACCGCGCCGAACGGCCCCTCGCAGCAGCGGGTCATCCAACAGGCCCTCGCCAACGCCGAGTTGGCACCCATCGACGTGGACGTCGTGGAGGCGCACGGCACCGGCACGACGCTGGGCGACCCGATCGAGGCGCAGGCGCTGCTGGCCACCTACGGCCAGGACCGGCCCGAGGACCGGCCGTTGTGGCTCGGCTCGCTCAAGTCCAACCTCGGCCACACCCAGGCGGCGGCCGGCGTAGGCGGCGTGATCAAGATGGTGATGGCCATCCACCGCGGGGAGTTGCCGCGGACCCTGCACGTGGACGAACCGTCGCGGCACGTCGACTGGTCCACCGGCGCTGTCGAGTTGCTGACCGAGCCGCGCCCGTGGCCGCGGACCGGGGCTCCGCGCCGGGCCGGCGTGTCGTCCTTCGGGGTCAGCGGCACCAACGCGCACGTCATCATCGAGCAGGCCGAACCCGCTCCGGAACCGGCCGATCCGGTCGAGCCGTCGCCGCCGCCCGTGCTGCCCTGGCTGGTCTCGGCGCGGTCCGCGGCCGGGCTGCGCGGACAGGCCGGGCGCCTCGCCGACTTCGTGGCGCGCACGCCCGACCTCTCGCCGATCGACGTCGCCCACTCGCTGGCCACCAGCCGCGCCGCCCTCGACCACCGGGCGGTCGTGCTCGCCGCCGACCTCCCGGCGTTCGCCACCGCGCTGTCCGCACTCGCCGCCGGCGAGGACGCCGCAAACGTCGTCCAGGGGTTCGCCGCCCCCGGCGACCTCGCGTTCCTGTTCACCGGTCAGGGTGCGCAGCGGGTCGGTATGGGGCGGGAGTTGTGTGAGGTGTTCCCGGTGTTCGCGGCGTCGTTCGACGCGGTGTGTGGGTTGTTGGACGTCGGGTTGGGTGGGTCGTTGCGTGAGGTGGTGTTCGGTGGTCGGGGGGATCTGGATCGGACGGAGTTCGCGCAGCCGGCGTTGTTCGCGTTGGAGGTGGCGCTGTTCCGTCTGTTGGAGTCGTGGGGGATCGCGCCGGACTTCGTGTTGGGGCATTCGATCGGTGAGGTGGCTGCCGCGTATGTGGCGGGGGTGTTCTCGTTGGAGGACGCGTGCGCTTTGGTGGTGGCGCGTGGTCGGTTGATGCAGGCGTTGCCCGAGGGTGGCGCGATGTTGGCGGTGGAGGCGACTGAGGAGGAGGTCGGCAAGGAGCTGGTCGGTCGTGAGGGGTCGGTGAGTCTGGCTGCGGTGAACGGGCCTGGTTCGGTGGTCGTTTCGGGTGACGCGGAGGTGGTGGCGGAGCTGGAGGCGGGTTGGCGGGAGTCGGGTCGGAAGGTGAAGCGGCTGGCGGTCTCGCACGCGTTCCACTCGCCGCGGATGGACGCGATGCTCGACGAGTTCGCCTCGGTGGTGGGCGGGTTGACGTTGAACGCGCCGAAGCTTCCGGTGGTATCGAATGTGACCGGGCGGCTGGCTGATCCGCAGGAGATCCGTACCGCGGGGTACTGGGTGCGGCACGTGCGCGAGGCGGTCCGGTTCGCCGACGGCGTCGACACCCTGCACGGGCAGGGCGTCACCACGTTCCTCGAACTCGGCCCCGACGGCGTGCTCAGCGCCATGACGCGGCTGTGCCTCGCCGAGAAGCCCGGGACGCGCACCTCGGTCGCGTACCCCCTCCTGCGCGGCGCGCGCCCGGAAGCCGAGGCGGTCCTCACCGCGTTCGCCCACGCGCACGTCAACGGGGTCAGGGCCGACCGGGACCGGCTCTTCGCCGGCTGGGGCGGCCGCCGCGTCGACCTGCCCACCTACGCCTTCCAGCGCGAGCAGTTCTGGCCGGTGCCGGACACGGCGCACGCGCTCCAGGACCCGTCCGGCTGGCGCTACCGCGTCGAGTGGGAACCGGTCACCCTTCCGCCGGCCCCGACGCTGCGCGGCACGTGGTGGCTGCTGGTGCCGGCGGGCGGGGAGTTCGACGCGACCGCGACCGCGTGTGAGGACGCGGTGGTCCGCGGCGGCGGCACCGTCGTGCGGCACACCGTCGGACCGGGAGCCGACGAGCCCGGCGGGCTGTTCGACGCGACCGGCGGGGCCGAGGCGCCGGCCGGGCTTCTGTCGCTGCTTGCGCTGGACGAGCGGCCGCACCCCGAGCACCCGGACCTGGCGGCCGGACTCGCCGCCACGGTGACGCTGCTGCAGGCGATGGAGAAGTTCTCTGTCGACGCGCCGGTCTGGACTCTGACCCGCGGCGCGGTCCCGGCGACGCCCGCCGACCGGCTGACCAGCGCCGCCGGTCACGCGGTGTGGGGGCTCGGACGGGCCGCGGCCCTCGAACACCCCGCGCGCTGGGGCGGTCTGATCGACCTCCCCGACGCGTTCGACGACGCGGCCGGCACGGCGCTCGCCGCCCTGCTCGCGGCGGCCGACGAGGACCAGGTCGCCCTGCGGCCCACCGGTGCGTTCGCCCGCCGCCTGGTGCGCGACCCGGACGCCGGACCGGCGGCGGAGCCGTGGAAGCCGCACGGCACCGTGCTGGTCACCGGCGGCACCGGCGCGCTCGGCGCACACGTGGCCCGCCGGCTGGCCGAACAGGGCGCGGAACACTTGGTGCTGACCAGCCGACGGGGTCAACAGGCGCCCGGTGCGAAGGAGTTGGCCGCCGAACTCGGCGAACTCGGCGCCAGGGTCACGGTGGCCGCCTGCGACGTCGCCGACCGGGAGGCGCTGCGCGCGCTGCTGGCCGGGCTGCCCGGCGACCTCCCGCTCACCGCCGTCGTGCACGCGGCCGGCCTCGGCGACCTCACGCCGCTCTCCGGCATGACGCCGCGACACCTGGCCGGCATCCTCGCCGCCAAGGTCACCGGCGCCCGGAACCTCGACGAGCTGTGCGACGGCCTGCCGCTCGAAGCCTTCGTGCTGTTCTCCTCCGCCGCGGCCACCTGGGGCGGCTCCGGGCAGGGCGCGTACGCCGCCGCCAACGCCCACCTCGACGCCCTCGCCCGGCAGCGCCGGGAACTCGGCCGGCCCGCGACCTCCATCGCCTGGGGAAGCTGGGACGGACCCGGCATGGGCGACGGCGACACCGCCGACCAGCTACGCCGGCGCGGCGTGCTCGCCATGGCCCCGCAACCGGCCGTCGCCGCGATGTGGCACGCGGTCGAGCACAGCGATCCCGACCCGTGCGTCACGATCGCCGGGGTCGACTGGGCGCGGTTCGCGCCGGCCTTCACCATGGCCCGGCCCAGCCCGCTGCTCGCCGGACTCCCCGAGGTCCGCGACGCCGTCGCTCCGGCCCCCGTGGACCGTCCGCGGGCCGACGCCGACGAGCTGCGCGCCCGCCTGGCGCCCCTGCCGCCCCAGCAGCGGGAGAGCGAACTGCTCGAACTCGTGCAGGCCCAGGCCGCCGTCGTCCTCGGCCACGCCGACGCCGCCGACGTGGCCGCCGACCGGGCGTTCCGCGATCTCGGCTTCGACTCGCTGTCCGCCGTCCAGATGCGCGACCGGATCGACACGGTCACCGGCCTGGCGCTGCCCGCCACCGCGGTCTTCGACCATCCGACGCCCGCGGCGCTCGCCCGCGAACTGCTGGCCGAGCTCTTCCCCGACGGCGTGGACGCCGAGTACGCCTCGCCGGAGGACCAGCGCATCAAGCGGACGCTGGCCGCCCTCCCGCTCTCCCGGCTCCGCGAGGCCGGACTGCTGGACATCCTGCTGCGGCTCGCCGAGACGGGCGACGCGGAACCGGGGAGCACGGACGCCTCGGCCCCGTTCGACGCGGACGCCCTGGACGCGATGGACGGCGAGAGCCTGCTCAAGTTGGTCGCCGGTGACGAGGGAGACAGCGCGTAATGAGTGCCACCATCGGCCAGTACGTCGAAGCCCTGCGCAGTTCGGTCAAGGAGACCGAGCGGCTGAAGGCGCTCAACCGCGAACTGACCGCGGCCACCCGGGAACCGATCGCCATCGTCGGCATGTCCTGCCGGCTGCCCGGCGGCGTCGACTCGCCCGAGGCGCTCTGGTCGCTGGTGGACGCGGGCGGCGACGCCATCACCCCGTTCCCCGCCGACCGCGGCTGGGACACCGTGCGGCTCCACGACGCCGAGCCCGGCCGCACCGGCACGTCGTACGCCCGCGAAGGCGGCTTCGTCCACGACGCGGGAAGCTTCGACCCGGCCTTCTTCGGCATCTCGCCGCGTGAGGCGCTGGCCATGGATCCGCAGCAGCGCCTGCTGCTGGAGACCTCCTGGGAGACCTTCGAACGGGCCGGGATCGACCCGCTGACCCTGCGGGGCAGCCGCACCGGCGTCTACGTCGGCTCGACCAACTCCGGCTACGGCGTCGCCACACCGGTGGACGGGGAGATCGAGGGCTACGCGCTCATCGGTGCCGCCACCAGCGTGCTGTCCGGCCGGGTCGCCTACACCTTCGGCCTCGAAGGCCCGGCCGTCACCGTGGACACCGCGTGCTCCTCGGCGCTGGTCGCCCTGCACCTGGCCGCGCAGGCGCTGCGCGCCGGCGAGTGCACGATGGCGCTGGCCGGCGGCGTCACGGTGATGGCCACCCCGGGCGCGTTCGTCGAGTTCAGCCGGCAGCGCGGGCTGTCCGGCGACGGGCGTTGCAAGTCCTTCGCGGCCGCGGCCGACGGCACCGGATGGAGCGAGGGCGTGGCCCTCCTGCTGGTGGAACGGCTCTCCGACGCCCGGCGCAACGGCCACCCGGTCCTCGCGGTCGTCCGCGGCTCCGCGGTGAACTCCGACGGCGCGTCGAACGGCCTGACCGCACCCAACGGACCCGCCCAACGCCGCGTCATCCGCGACGCGTTGGCGAACGCCCGGCTCACCACCGCCGACGTGGACGCCGTCGAGGCACACGGCACCGGCACCGTGCTGGGCGACCCGATCGAGGCGCAGGCGCTTCTGGCGACGTACGGTCAGGACCGCTCCGAGGAGCGGCCGTTGTGGCTCGGCTCGGTCAAGTCCAACATCGGGCACACCCAGTCGGCGTCCGGCGTGGCCGGCGTCATCAAGATGGTCATGGCCATGCGGCACGATGTGCTGCCGCGCACCCTGCACGTGGACGAGCCCTCGCCGCACGTGGACTGGTCGGCCGGCGCGGTGCGGCTGCTCACCGAACCCCGCCCGTGGCCGCGGGCCGACTCCCCGCGCCGGGCCGGCGTGTCGTCCTTCGGCGTCAGCGGCACCAACGCGCACGTCGTCATCGAGGACGCGCCGCGCACCGAGCCCGAGCCCGAAGCCCCCGGCACCGCGCCCGCCCGGCTGCCCTGGACGCTCTCCGCGAAGACCGCGCACGCGCTGCGGGCCCAGGCCGACCGCCTGCGCGCCTTCGTTGCCGCCGACCCCGACGTGGAACCGGTCGACATCGGCCTGTCGCTCGCGACCACCCGGGCCGCCCTGGAACACCGCGCGGTGCTCTTCGCCGCCGACCGCCCGGGCTTCCTCGACGCCCTCACCGCACTCGCCCGCGCTGAGGACACCCCCGACGTCGTACGCGGGGTGGCCGCCAAGGGCAAGCTCGCCTTCCTCTTCACCGGCCAGGGTGCGCAGCGGGCCGGTATGGGCCGTGAACTGCACGCCGCGTTCCCGGTGTTCGCGGACGCGCTCGATGCGGTCTGCGCGCGGCTGGACGGCGAACTGGACCGCCCGCTGCGCGACGTGATGTTCGACGGCGGCGAGTCGCTGGACCAGACTGCTTACACGCAGGCCGCGTTGTTCGCGCTCGAAGTGGCGCTCTTCCGGCTGCTGGAGTCCTGGGGTGTCACCCCGGACTTCCTTCTCGGCCATTCCATCGGGGAGTTGGCCGCCGCGCATGTCGCGGGCGTGCTGTCGCTGGACGACGCGTGCACTCTGGTGGCGGCTCGTGGTCGGCTGATGCAGGCCCTGCCGACCGGTGGCGCGATGCTCGCGGTGGAGGCGACCGAGCAGGAGATCGCGGCCGAACTCACCGGGTGTGAGGCGTCGGTGAGTCTCGCGGCGGTCAACGGGCCGACCTCCGTGGTCGTTTCGGGCGACGAAGACGTGATCACCGAGCTGGAAGCGGCCTGGCGCGCGTCGGGCCGCAAGGTCAAGCGGCTGACCGTCTCGCACGCGTTCCACTCGCCGCGGATGGACGCCATGCTGGAGGAGTTCGCCACCGCCGCCCGGCAACTGGACTTCCAGCCGCCGAAGTCGACCGTCATCTCCAACCTCACCGGCCGGCCCGTCGACCCCGACGCGTTCCGGACCCCCGAGTACTGGGTGCGACACGTGCGCGAGGCGGTGCGGTTCGCCGACGGCGTCGACACGCTCCACGCGGCGGGCGTCACCACGTTCCTCGAACTCGGCCCCGACGGCGTACTCACCGCGATGGCCCGCCAGTGCCTCGCCGAACGCACCGGCACCGCGACCCTGCTCCCCGCCCTGCGCCGCGACCGGGACGAACCCGGCACCCTGTGGCACGCGGTCGCCCGGCTGCACACCGGCGGCACCCCGGTGGACTGGCCGGCCGTCCACGCCCCGTGGGGCGGACGCCGGATCGCGCTGCCCACCTACCCCTTCCAGCGCGAGCACTTCTGGCTGCTGCCCGCCGCACCGAGCCAGGGCGCCACCCAGGACGGCTGGCGCTACCGGACGACCTGGAAGCCCGTCCCGGACAACGCGATCCCCGACCTGACCGGCACCTGGCTCCTGGTCGTGCCGCGGGAACACGCCGACTCCGCGACGGCACACGACTGCGCCGACACGCTGACCGGCCACGGAGCCGCCGTACGCCACGTGGTGCTGACCGGCGCCGACACCGACCGCGCCGCCGTCGCCGAGCGGCTGCGGGACGCCGCCGACGGCCGGCCCGTCGACGGGATCCTCTCCCTCCTCGCGCTCGACGAGCGGCCCGACCCCGACCGTCCCGTCATGGCCGCCGGAGTCGCCGGAACCGTGGCGCTGCTCCAGGCGCTCGGCGACACCGGGCTCACCGCACCGGTCTGGCTCGCCACCCGGGGCGCGGTCCAGGTCGGCGCCGACGAGGAGCTCGCCAGCGTCCCCGGCGCACAGATCTGGGCCCTCGGCCGGGTCGCCGCCCTCGAGTTCCCGCGCCGCTGGATCGGGATGCTCGACCTGCCCGCCGGCTCCGGCCCGCTCGACGAGCGCACCCGCCGCCACCTGGCCGGCCTGCTCACCGACAGCGGCGACGAGGACCAGGTCGCCATCCGCGGCGCCGGACCGTCCGGCCGACGGCTGGTCCACGCGCCCGCCGGACCGGCCACGGGCAGCTGGCAGCCGACCGGGACCGTGCTCGTCACCGGCGGCACCGGCGCGCTCGGCGCCCACGTCACCCGGTGGCTCGCCGGCCGCGGCGCCCCGCACGTCCTGCTGACCAGCCGCCGGGGCCCCGATTCGCCCGGCGTCGACCGGCTCGTCACCGAGATCGAGGCGCTCGGCACCAAGGTCACCGTCGCCGCCTGCGACGCGGCGGATCGCGCCGCGCTCGACGCGCTGCTGGCGGGCATCCCGGCCGAACTCCCGCTGACCGCGGTCGTGCACGCGGCCGGTACCGGCGAGTTCGTGCCGCTGGAGAACACCACGCTCGACGCCTTCGCCGCCGGACTCCACGCCAAGGTCACCGGCGCGGCCAACCTGCACGACGCGCTGCGCGACACGCCGCTCGACGCCTTCGTGCTCTTCTCGTCCGTCTCCGCGGTCTGGGGCAGCGGCGGCCAGGCCGCCTACGCCGCGGCCAACGCCTACCTCGACGGGCTGGCCCAGCGGCGCCGGGCCGCCGGACTGCCCGCCACCGCCGTCTCCTGGGGACCGTGGGCCGGCGAGGGCATGGCCGGCGCCGCCGCCACCAGCGACTACCTGCGCAAACGCGGCCTGCTGACCATGGACCCCGCGCTGGCCGTCGCCGCGCTCGGCCAGGCGGTGGACGGCGGCGACTCGTGGGTCGCCGTCGCCGACGTCGACTGGCCGCGGTTCGCCGCCGGCTTCACCGCGGCCCGCCCCAGGCCGCTCCTCGACGAACTGCCCGAAGCACGCCGCTCGCCCGGCCCCGCGCCCGCCGCCACGGAACGCTCCGCGCTCGCCGCCCGCCTCGAAGGGCTCTCCGAGCCGGCGCAGGAGGCCGCGGTCCTGGAGATCGTCAGGACCCAGGTCGCCGCGGTGCTCGGCCACCGCCGCGGCACCGACGCGGTCGAACCGCACCGCGCGTTCACCGAACTCGGCTTCGACTCGCTCACCGCGATCGAACTGCGCGACGTCCTCGACCAGGTCACCGGATTGCGGCTGCCCGCGACGCTGATCTTCGACTACCCGACCCCCGCCGTGCTCGCCGGCTACGTGCGCGAGGCCTGCCTCGGCCTGTCCGGCACCCCGGAGCGCTCGTTCGCCCGCGCCGCCGTCGCCGACGAGCCGATCGCCATCGTCGGCATGAGCTGCCGTTTCCCCGGCGGCGTCGAGTCGCCCGAGGACCTGTGGCGGCTCGCCGACGAGGGCACCGACGCCGTCAGCGGCTTCCCCGCCGACCGCGGCTGGGACCTCGGCAGGCTCTACGACCCGCAGGGCGCCGAAGGCACCTCCTACGTCAACGAGGGCGGATTCCTCACCGGCGTGGCCGAGTTCGACCCGGTCTTCTTCGGCATCTCGCCGCGCGAGGCCCTCGCGATGGACCCGCAGCAGCGTCTGCTGCTCCAAGTATCCTGGGAGGCGTTCGAGCGCGCCGGCCTCGACCCGACCTCGCTGCGCGGCACCCGGACCGGGGTGTTCACCGGCACCAACGGCCAGGACTACCTGCCGCTGCTCATGAGCGCGCGACCCGGCAGCGAGAGCCACCAGGGCATCGGCAACGCGGCCGGTGTGCTGTCCGGCCGCATCTCCTACGCCTTCGGCCTCGAAGGCCCGGCCATGACGGTGGACACCGCCTGCTCGTCCTCCCTGGTCGCCATGCACCTCGCGGTGCAGGCGCTGCGCAACGGCGAGTGCGAGCTGGCCGTCGCCGGCGGCGTGACGGTGATGTCGACACCGATGGCGTTCGTCGAGTTCAGCCGCCAGCGCGGGCTGGCCGCCGACGGGCGCTGCAAGGCGTTCGCCGCCACGGCCGACGGCACCTCGTGGGGCGAGGGCGTCGGCGTCGTCGTGCTGGAACGCCTCTCCGAGGCACAGCGCAACGGGCACCGGGTGCTCGCGGTCGTCCGCGGCTCGGCGATCAACCAGGACGGCGCCTCCAACGGCCTGACCGCGCCCAACGGCCCTTCCCAACAACGCGTGATCCGCCAGGCGTTGGCTGGCGCCGGCCTCTCGCCGTCCGACGTGGACGCGGTCGAGGCGCACGGCACCGGCACGACGCTGGGCGACCCGATCGAGGCGCAGGCGCTGCTGGCCACCTACGGCCGGGACCGGACCGCCGAACAGCCGCTGTGGCTGGGCTCGCTCAAGTCCAACATCGGCCACACGCAGGCGGCTTCGGGCGTGGCGAGCGTGATCAAGATGGTCATGGCGATGCGGCACGGCGTGCTGCCCAGGACCCTGCACGTGGACGAGCCGTCGCCGCACGTGGACTGGTCGTCCGGCGCGGTGGCGCTGTTGACCGAGGCGCAGAAGTGGCCGCAGCGGGACGTGCCGCGGCGGGCCGGCGTCTCCTCGTTCGGCATGAGCGGCACGAACGTGCACATGATCCTCGAAGAGCCGCCGCAGCCCGAGCCCGCCGCCGCGCGGGAGCCCGCACCGCTGAGCGCGCTGCCGTTCCTGGTCTCCGGGAAGTCCGAGGACGCGCTGCGCCACCAGGCCGAGCGGCTGGCGTCGTTCGTCGCCGACCGCGCGGAACTCGACGAACGCGATCTCGCCTGGTCCCTGGCCGCCACCAGGACAGCGCTCGAACACCGGGCCGTCGTGCTCGCCGGCGACCGGACCGCGCTGCTGGACGACCTCGGCGCGCTGGCCGGCGGCACCGCGCGCCAGGGCGTGGTCCGCGGCGAGACCGGACCGGGCAAGCTCGCCTTCCTCTTCACCGGTCAGGGCGCGCAGCGGGCCGGTATGGGCCGTGAACTGCACGCTGCGTTCCCGGTGTTCGCTGAGGCATTGGACGCGGTGTGCGCGCGGTTGGACGGCGAGTTGGACCGTCCGCTGCGTGACGTGATGTTCGACGGCGGCGAGTCGCTGGACCAGACGGTGTTCACGCAGGCGGCGTTGTTCGCGCTCGAAGTGGCGTTGTTCCGGCTCGTGGAGTCGTGGGGTGTCACTCCCGGTTTCCTGCTCGGGCATTCCATCGGCGAGTTGGCGGCGGCGCATGTCGCGGGTGTGCTGTCGTTGGATGACGCGTGCGTGTTGGTGGCGGCTCGTGGTCGGTTGATGCAGGCGTTGCCGACCGGTGGCGCGATGCTGGCGGTGGAGGCGGCCGAGGGCGAGATCGCTGCGGAACTCGTGGGTCGTGAGGCGTCGGTAAGTCTCGCGGCGGTCAACGGGCCGTCTTCGGTGGTCGTTTCGGGTGACGCCGACGTGATCGCGGAGTTGGAGACCGCGTGGCGGGACGCGGGTCGTCGGGTGAAGCGGCTGACCGTCTCGCATGCGTTCCATTCGCCGCGGATGGAGCCGATGCTCGACGAGTTCGCAGCGGTGGCGGAGCGGTTGACCTTCGGGGCGCCGAGGCTGCCGATCGTCTCGAACGTGTCCGGCGGGCTGGTGGATCCGGAGGAGATCCGTACGCCGGGGTACTGGGTGCGGCATGTCCGTGAGGCGGTGCGGTTCGCGGACGGGGTCGTGACGCTCGCAGCCCAAGGGGTTGCGACGGTGGTGGAGTTGGGGCCGGACGGGGTGTTGTGCGCGATGGCGCAGCAGTCCGCCGAGCTGACCGCCGTGCCCGTCCTGCGCACCGGGCAGGACGAGGTCCGGACGGTGTCCGCCGCGGCGGCGACGGTGTTCGTGGGGGGCGGCCGGGTGGACTGGGACGCGCTCTTCGCGCCGTCCGGGGCGCGCACGGTGGACCTGCCGACGTATGCCTTCGACCGTGAGCGGTTCTGGCCCGGGGCGGGCCGGCGGGCCGGGGATCTGGGCGGCGCGGGGCTCGGCACGGTGGACCATCCGGTGCTGGGGGCGGGCGTGGGCCTGGCCGGTGGCGGCGGTTGCGTGTTCACCGGCCGGTTGTCGGTGGGTGCGCAGGCGTGGCTCGGCGATCACGTCGTGCACGGCCGGGTCGTGGTCGCGGGCACGGTGTTCGTGGAGTTGGTGGTGCGAGCCGGTGACGAGGTCGGGTGCGGCCGACTGGAGGAACTGGTCCTGGAGGTGCCGCTGGTGCTGCCGGAGGGCGGCGGCGTGCAGGTCCAGGTCGTGGTGGGCGACGCGGACGACGACGGCCGCCGTTCGGTCGAGGTGTTCGGACGGCTGGAGGACGGCCGGAGCGACGGCCTGCAGGACGGCTGGGTCCGGCATGCCTCGGGCGCGATGTCGGCCGCGGTGCCGGTGCCGGGGACCGTGGCGGCCGAGGGGTTCGAGGTCTGGCCGCCGGCCGGTGGCCACGAGGTGGACCGGGGCGAGGTGTACGCCGTGCTGGCCGCCGGCGGCCTGGCGTACGGCGAGGTGTTCTCCGGGGTGAGCCGTGCGTGGGTGCGCGGCGACGAGGTGTTCGCGGAGGTGGGCCTGCCGGAGGGCGAACGGGGGGACGCGGGCCGGTTCGGCCTGCACCCGGCGCTGCTGGACGCGGCGCTGCAGTCCGCGGCGGCGGGTGTGGCGGCCGGCGGTGGTGACAGCGCCGGTGAGTGCGAGGGCGGCGGCGTGGGACTGCCGTTCTCCTGGTCGGGTGTGTCGTTGTGGGCGTCGGGTGCCTCGGTGCTGCGGGTGCGCCTGTCGTCGTTGGGCGCCGGCGGTCTGACGTTGCTCGCGGTGGACGCGGACGGCGTGCCGGTGGTGTCGGTGGAGCGGCTCGCGGTGCGTCCGGTGGCCGCCGGCCAGGTCGAGCGGGCCGCGGCGGGTCCCGGTACCGGCGGCCTGGGAGAGGTGTACCGGCTGGCGTGGGAGAGGTTCCCGGCGCCGGCGGAGGACAGCCTGCTGGGCGCCGACGCGGTGGCCGTGCTGGGCGCGGACCCGCTGGGCGCCGCCGGGGGACTCGCGGCAGCGGGCGTCGGGGTGCGCACGGCGGAGTCGTTGGCGGACCTGCCGGCCGACGGCGAGGTGCCGGAGGTCGTGGTGCTGCCCGTCGGCGGGACGGGCGTCGCCGTCGAGGCCGTGCGGGACGTGCTGGTCGGCGCGCTGGACGCGGTGCGCGGCTGGGTGACCGACGAGCGGTGCGAACGGTCGCGGTTGGTGGTCGTCACCCGCGGTGCCGTGGAACACGTCGGCGACGTGGGTGCCGCCGGTGCGTGGGGACTACTGCGATCCGTGCAGTTGGAGCACCCCGGACGGGTGATTCTGGTGGACGTGGACGGGCATGCCGCGTCCTGGGGCGCGTTGGGCGCCGCGGTGGGGAGCGGGCTGCCGCAGGTGGTGGTCCGCGAGGGCGAGCTGTCGGCGGGACGCGTGGTGCGCGACGACGGCGGGCTGGTGCTGCCGACGCCGGACCAGGGAGCGTGGCGGCTGGAGCCCTCGGAGCACGGGGTGCTCGACGAGGTCGCGCCGGTCGTTCTGGCCGAGAGTGCCGAGTTGGCGCCGGGTGAGGTGCGGGTGGGGATGCGGGCGGCCGGGGTGAACTTCCGGGATGTGTTGATCGGTTTGGGGAGGTATCCGGAGCCGGGGTTGATGGGTTCCGAGGGCGCCGGTGTGGTGCTCGAAGTGGGGTCCGGTGTAACGGGGTTGGGGGTGGGTGATCGGGTCTTCGGTTTGTTCGCGGGTGGGTTCGGTCCGGAGGCGGTGACCGATGGGCGGTTGTTGGCGCGGATGCCGGATGGCTGGTCGTTCGTCGAGGCGGCGTCGGTGCCGATGGTGTTCATGACGGCGTTCTACGGGTTGTTCGACCTGGGTGGTCTGGCGTCGGGTGAGTCGGTGTTGGTGCACGCGGCGGCCGGCGGCGTGGGCATGGCGGCGGTGCAGTTGGCCCGTTGGGCGGGTGCCGAGGTGTTCGCGACCGCGAGTGAGCCGAAGTGGCCGATCGTTCGCGGGCTCGGTGTCCCGGACGAGCGGATCGCGTCTTCGCGTGATCTCGCGTTCGAGGGCGCGTTCCGTGCGGCGTCCGGTGGCCGTGGCGTCGACGTCGTACTCAACGCGCTCGCGGGCGAGTTCATCGACGCCTCGGCCCGACTGCTCGCCGACGGCGGCCGGTTCGTCGAGATGGGCAAGGCGGACGTCCGCCAGGCCGACGCCTTCCCGGGCGCCTCCTACCACTCGTTCGACCTGTTCGACGCCGGTCTGGACCGGTTGCGGGAGATCCTGGCCCGGCTCGTGGAGCTGTTCGAGGACGGGGCGTTGGAGTTCCTGCCGGTGCGCGCGTGGGACGTGCGGGAGGCGGCGGGCGCGTTCCGGCTGATGGGTTCGGGGCGGCACGTCGGCAAGAACGTGCTGGTGATGCCGCGCCGGCTGGACCCGGACGGGACCGTGCTGGTCACCGGCGGCACCGGGGCACTCGGTGCGCTGGCCGCCCGGCGGCTGGCGTCGGCGCACGGAGTACGGCGGCTGGTGCTGCTCTCCCGCACCGGTCCGGACGCGCCCGGCGTGCCCGAACTCGTGGCGGAACTGGCCGAACTCGGCGCCGAGGCGCGGGTCATGGCGTGCGACGTGTCGGACCGGGACGCCCTGGCCGCGGTGGTGCGGGAGATCCCCGCCGAGCATCCGCTGACCGGCGTCGTGCACACGGCGGGCGTCGTCGACGACGGCGTGGTGGAGTCCATGACGCCCGAGCGGATCACCAGCGTTTTCGCGCCGAAGGCAGCCGCCGCGTTGCACCTGCATGAGTTGACGAAGCATCACGATCTGGCGCTGTTCGCCCTCTACTCGTCGGTGTCGGCGACCGTGGGTTCGGCGGGACAGTCGAACTACGCCGCAGCGAACGGTGTGTTGGACGGTCTGGCGCAGTGGCGTCGCGGCGCCGGGCTGGCGGGACTGTCGCTGGCGTGGGGCCCGTGGCTCACCGAGTCGGGCCGCGGCATGCTCGGCCGGCTGAGCACGGCGGAACGGGACCGGGTGGGCCGCTCCGGACTGGTGCCGCTCGGCGCCGACGACGGACTCGCCCTGTTCGAGCGGTCGTTGGCCTCGGCCGGCGGCGCGGTGGTGCCGATGGCGGTGGACACCGCGGCGCTGGCCGCCGCGGGCAGTGCGCTGCCGCTGCTGCTGCAGTCGCTGGCCCGCACGGTCCGTCCCACCGCGGGCGCCGGCGGGGTGGCACCGGCGGCCGGCTTCGCGCAACGGCTCGCCGGGCTGGACGCGGGCGAGGCGGCCCGGATGCTGCTGGAGGCGGTGCGCGGTCATGCCGCGAGCGTGCTGGGCTTCGGCTCGGCGGACGCCATCGGCGCGGCCAAGGCGTTCGCCGAGATGGGCTTCGACTCGCTGACCGCCGTCGAACTGCGCAACCAACTCGGCGCCACGACCGGCCTGCGCCTGCCGCCGACCCTCGTCTTCGACTACCCCAACCCGACCGCGCTCGCCGACTATCTGGCGGCGAAACTGCTCCCCGCGGCGCCGTCGCCGGCCGTCACATTGATGGAGAACCTTGATCGGCTGGAAGTCGTCGCACCGGGTTTGGGCCGGGCCGACCGGGCCAGAATTCGGGCCAGGATGGAGGCGCTGCTCGCTCGATGGGGCGATGCGCAGAACCCGGCGGAGACCCACGACGACCGGGACGTCGAGGACGCCACAGAAGCGGACATCTTCGATCTCATCGACAGTGAGCTGGAGAGCTCCGAGTAGGAAAACCCGAAAAGAAGGAAGACTGTTTCTTGACTGTTCAGAAAGAATCGGCCGGCGGCGCCACGCCCATGGCCGACGAACGACACGCGGCATTCGAACTCGTAGGCCTACGCAAGACGTTCGGCGACCACGCGGCGGTCAAGCAGGCCGACCTGACCGTCGCTCCCGGCTCGTTCTTCGGACTCGTCGGACCCAACGGAGCCGGCAAGACCACCATGCTGTCCATGGCGGTCGGGCTGCTGCGCCCGGATGCCGGGCACTCCCGGGTCTTCGGCATCGACATCTGGAAGGAACCCGAGCGGGCCAAGGAGCTGATGGGCGTGCTGCCCGACGGCCTGGCCATGCCCGAGCAGCTCACCGGCCGTGAACTGCTCGGCTACCTCGGCCAGCTCAGGGGCCTGGACAAGGCCACGGTCGCCGAGCGGGCCGACGAACTGCTCACCGTCCTGGAGCTCGACGGGGACACCGAGCGGACCCTCATCCTCGACTACTCCACCGGCATGCGGAAGAAGATCGGCCTGGCCGTCGCCCTGCTGCACGGGCCCAGGCTCCTCGTGCTGGACGAACCGTTCGAGGCGGTCGACCCGGTGGCCGCCGCGATGCTCAAGCGGCTGCTCAAGCGCTTCGTCGCCTCCGGCGGATCGGTCCTGCTCTCCAGCCACGTGATGGCGCTGGTCGAACAGCTCTGCGACACCGTGGCCGTCATGGCCAAGGGCGACGTGGTGGCCCAGGGACCGCTGGACGAGGTGCGCGGCGACAAGTCGCTGGAAGAGACCTTCGTCGAACTGGTCGGCGTCGAGATCGAGAACGAGGAAGGTCTCGCGTGGCTGGCGCACTGATCCAGATGAAGTTCGCCGTCATGCGGCGAGACATCAGCGGCCCGCGGTCCAGCTGGGTGTTCGGCGGTGCCGTCATCGGCCTGGCCCTGGCCGTCGGCACCATCGACATGGCGACGATCAAGGCGGCGCACCGGAGCACGGTCACCGACCTGCTCGCGGTCACCTTCGCCGTCTGGACCCTCGGCTGGATGCTCGGCCCGGCCTACAGCGGCCAGCCGGTGCTGCGCGGTGAGCAGTTCCAGCTCCAGCCGATCCCGCGCCGCAGGCTCGCCCTCGGCCTGTTCGGCGCGGCGTTCGTCAGCATCACCGCGCCGGTCACCTTCATCGCGTTCGCCGCGCTGGTCGCGTTCGGCATCCGGCTCGGGACGGTCCCGGTCGTCGTCGCGGTGGTGGCGCTCCTCCTGCAGACCGTCTTCGTGGTGCTGCTGTCCCGGCTGACGGCCCGGCTGTTCGCCGCGCTGTCCAGGTCGCGGATCGGCGGAGCGGTCAGCGCACTGCTCAGCGCGGCGATGCTGGTGGCGAGTTCCTCGTGCTGGATCGTCTTCGGCGCCATCCACGCCCTGACGGTCGCCGGCTTCTCGCACGGCGTGTCGGTCACGGTGCGCTGGCTGCCGTCCAGTTGGGGCGTCGTCGCGGTCGAGGCCTCGTCGCGCTCGGACTGGACGATGACCGTGCTCCCGCTGGCCGGGCTCGTCCTGCTGATCGCGCTGCTGTGGGTGGGCTGGAACCGGTCGCTCGGCCCGGCCCGTTGGGCCCGCCCGACCGTGCGCGGTTCCGCCGCCGAACGCGCGCTGCCGAGCGGCCGGACCGGCTCGGGAGCCACCGCGGCCGCGTTCGTCAAGGAGATGCGCACCTGGGCACGCGACCCGCAGCGCATGCAGTCGCTGGTGGTCACCCCCGCCTTCGCGGTCCTGACCTGCCTGGTGCCGCTGGCGTTCCACTCGACGGAGTTCTTCCCCTTCCTCGGCGCGATCACCGCGCTGATGGGCGCGGTCACCGCCTCCAACCTCTACGGCCAGGACGGCACGGCGATGTGGCTGACGCTGCTCATGCCGGGCAGCGAGAGGGCCGACGTGCGGGGCCGGCAACTCGCCTGGCTGACCATCTTCGGACCGATGACCGCCGTGTTCACCGCGGTGGGCATCGCGGTCGGCGGCCACCCCGACCTGCGTCCCTGGGCGCTGGGCGCCACGGTCGCCCTGCTCGGCGGCGGAGCCGGGCTGCTGCCGCTCGTCGCCATCACCCAGCTGGCCCCCGGACCCGATCCGCGCGAGATCAAGAACGCCCCGCTCGACCACTCCGACGTGACCGGCCAGGCGTTCCTCATGATGTTCCTGGCGCTCGGCACGGCCGTCCCCGCGATGCTGACCATGCTCGCCGGAAACCTGATGCACAGTTCCGCGCTGCGCTGGGCCGGCGTCCTGGTGGGCCTCGCCACCGCGGTCGTCAGTTACGCGATCCTCGGCCGCGCGGCCCAACGCGCCCTCTCAAGGCGCGGTCCCGACCTGCTCTACCTGATGCGGACCGGCAAGGAACAGCGGACCACCAGGGCGGGTGAAGGCGTCTCCTTCCTCAAGGCGATGCCCAAGTACCGTCAGCGCCTGTTCTGGAGCAGCTTCTTCGTCGGCTGCATCGCGCTGTTCCCGCAGGCCCTGGTGCCCACGCTGATGCTGGCGTCCGGGAATGTCGCCAAGGTCTGGTTCCTCGCCCTGTACATGCCGCCGGCGTGGCAGTGGCCGGTCATCGCCATGATGTACGTGCTCGGCCTGGCCTCCTTCGGCCTGGCCGCCCGGATCTGCGTCACCGAGACGCGTGCGGCGCGCGCCTGACGAGACCCCCGGAAACCCCTTACGAACAACACCCCTGACGACAACCCCGAAGACGGCAGGGCACCCCTCAGGCGCCGCACCCGGAGCCACGATAGGGGCTCGGGCTGCCTCTTTAGGGGTTGGTCGGGATTCGCTCCCTAACTAGCATGAAGATCATCAATCCAGCTTGACGGGCTGCTTGTAGGAGGTCGGTGCGGCTGCCAGGCCGAGAGGGGCGAGAAGATGACGGCCTTTGCGTCCGTGCCGCACAGCCCGCGAGTGGCACCCGTGCCGACGGGGGACAGGACGCCGCCGTGCGCCCCCGAGGCCGGCACACACCCCGGAACCAAGACCACCGCGCCGTCTGACGACCGCGCGGCGATACCGCGTTGCCCGAAGTCCGCAGCACGACCCCGCGTGGAACCCGCTCTCAGACAGATTCGCCGTACTTAGCAGATGTGAGCCTTTCATGACTGAAATGCGCGCCGAAAACGAGCCGGTGGCAATCGTCGGGCTGGCCTGCCGACTGCCCGGTGCGGCTGAACCGGAGACGTTCTGGCGACTGCTGCGCGACGGGCTCGACGCCACCGGAGAGGTGCCGGCCGACCGCTGGCGTTCCGCCGACGCGTCAGAGGTGCGCAGGGGTGCGTTCCTGGACCGGATCGGCCACTTCGACCCGGGCTTCTTCGGCATCTCGCCGCGCGAGGCGGCCGCCATGGACCCTCAGCAGCGGCTGATGCTGGAGCTGAGCTGGGAGGCGCTGGAGGACGCCCGCGTCCTCCCCGCCGACCTCGGCGGCAGCGCGGCCGGCGTCTTCGTCGGCGCCATCTGGGACGACTACGCAACGCTCCAATACCGCGGCGGCGGCGAGGGCCTCGACCAGTACTCGGTGCCCGGACTGCACCGCAGCATCATCGCCAACCGGATCTCCTACACGCTGCGGCTGACCGGTCCCAGCATGATCGTCGACGCCGGCCAGTCGTCCTCGCTGGCCGCCGTCCACCTCGCGTGCGAGAGCCTGCGCCGCGGCGAGTCGACCTTCGCGCTCGCCGGCGGCGTCAACCTCAACATCGCCGGCGAGTCCGCCGTCAGCGCGGCCCGGTTCGGCGGCCTGTCCCCGGACGGCAAGTGCTTCACCTTCGACGCCCGCGCCAACGGCTTCGTCCGCGGCGAGGGCGGCGTGCTGATCGCCCTCAAGCCGCTGTCGCGCGCTTTGGCCGACGGCGACCGCGTCCACTGCGTCATCCACGGCTCCGCGGTCAACAACGACGGCGGCGGCGCCAGTCTCACCGCGCCCTCCGAGCAGGCACAGCGAGCCGTACTGCGCGCCGCCTACGCGGACGCCGGAATCGACCCGGCCCACGTCGGCTACGTCGAACTGCACGGCAGCGGCACCCGGGTCGGCGACCCGATCGAGGCCGCCGCGCTCGGCGCGGTCCTGGGCGCCGCCCGGCCGTCCGGCACCCCGCTGCCCGTCGGCTCGGTGAAGACCAACATCGGCCACCTGGAAGCGGCCGGCGGCGCGGCCGGCCTGCTCAAGGCGGTGCTCGCCATCAAGCACGGCCACCTGCCCGCCAGCCTCAACTTCCGCACCGCCAACCCGGACATCCCGCTCGACGACCTCAACCTCCGGGTGCAGACCGAACTCGACGACTTCCCCGCCGTCGACGGCCGGCGCGTCGCCGGCGTCAGCTCGTTCGGCATGGGCGGCACCAACTGCCACGTGGTGCTCGCCGGACTCCCGGTCACCGAGCCCGCCGCCCCCCGGCAGCCGGCCGCCGATCCCGGAGTACCGCTGCCCGTGCTGGTCTCCGGGCGCACCCGGCGAGCGCTGCGTACCCAGGCCGCCCGGCTGCGCGACACCGTGGCCGGCCGCACCGGACTCCGGGTCGCCGACGTCGGCCACTCCCTCGCCACCACCAGGACGGCGTTCCAGCACCGCGCGGTGGTGATCGCTGCCGATCGGGACGAACTGCTCGCCGGGTTGGGCGCGTTGGCCTCGGGCGCGCCCGCGGACGGTGTGGTCGAGGGCCGGGTGCGCGACGGCCGGGTGGTGTTCGTCTTCCCCGGCCAGGGGTCCCAGTGGGTCGGCATGGCACGGGAGTTGCTGGACTCCTCGGAGGTGTTCCGGGCGCGGATCGAGGAGTGCGGGCGGGCGCTGGAGGCGTTCGTGGACTGGTCGCTCCTCGAAGTCCTGCGTGCCGAGGGTGAGGAGGGCGCCGGTTGGCTGGAGCAAGTGGACGTGCTGCAGCCGGTGTTGTGGGCGGTGATGGTGGCGCTCGCCGAGGTGTGGCGTTCGGTGGGTGTGGTGCCGTCCGCCGTGGTGGGCCATTCGCAGGGTGAGATCGCGGCGGCCGTGGTGGCGGGCGAGTTGAGCGTGCTGGACGGCGCGCGGGTGGTGACCTGCCGCAGCCGTCTCGCCGTCGGTGCGTTGATGGGTCACGGCGGCATGCTGATGGTGGCGTTGCCGCGCGCCGAGGTGGCGGAACTGCTGGAGCCGTGGGGTGACGCGGCGTCGGTGGGTGCGGTGAACGGTCCGTCGTCGACGGTGGTGTCCGGAACGACGGAGGCGTTGGAGGGGCTGCTCGCGTGGTGCCGCGAACACGGCGTGCGGGCGCGACTGATCCCGGCGTCGTTCGCCTCGCATTCGGCGTTGGTGGAGCCGATCCGCGAAGGAGTCCTGGCCGAGCTGGCGGTGTTGGAACCGCGTGCGGGCGGGATCCCCATGCTGTCGACGGCGACGGGCGGCTGGGCCGAGCCGGGGTCGATGGACGCCGACTACTGGTACGGCAATCTGCGCCGGACGGTGGAGTTCGAGTCGGCGGTGCGGGAGTTGCTGGGGGAGGGGTTCCGGTTCTTCGTCGAGTTGAGCACGCATCCCGGGCTGACCCATGCCATCGACGAGCTGGAGCACGACGAGGTCGTGGCGGTCGGTACGCTGCGGCGTGACCAGGGCGGGATCCGGCGCTTCCTGACCTCCGCCGCCGAGCTGCACGCGAACGGTGCGGACGTCGACACCGACGGCTTGTTCGCCGGGCACGGCGCGGTCACCGTCGACCTGCCGACCTACGCCTTCCAGCGCCGGCACTACTGGCGCGAACCGGCCGCCGCGCCGCGTCGCGCCGGCGGTGCCGCGCCGGCGGACCAACTCCCCGACGACGCACCGGCCGACGAGGCCGCCGACAACACCGCGGTGCTGCGCGCCCGACTCGCCGAGGCGCCCGAGTCCGAGTCCCGGCGCATCGTGCTCGACCTCGTGTGCGCGCACGTCGCGGCCATCGGCGGCTTCGGCACCTCCGACGTGGTCGACCCGCTCCTCACCTTCCGGGAACTCGGCTTCGAATCGCTGACGGCCGTCGAACTGCGCAACCGCCTGGCGCTCGCCACCGGCCTCCGGCTGCCGACCACCCTGCTGTTCGACCACCCGACCCCGGTCAAGGTCGCCGCCCACCTGCGCGACGCGCTGCTCGGCGCCGACGACCACGCCGGCGAACGGCTGCCCGCCCCGGCCGCCCCGGTCGACGAGCCGATCGCGATCGTGGCGATGGCCTGCCGCTACGCCGGCGGGGTGAACTCGCCCGAGGATCTGTGGCAACTGGTGGCCGATGGCGGCGAGGCGCTGTCCGACTTCCCGACGGACCGCGGCTGGGACCTCACCGAGCAGTACCGCACGGACTCCGCCCACGGCACCTCCTTCCCCACCCGCAGCGGCTTCCTCCACGAGGCCGCCGAGTTCGACGCCGGGCTCTTCGGTATCTCGCCGCGTGAGGCACGGGCCATGGATCCCCAGCAGCGGCTGCTGCTGGAGAGCGCGTGGGAGGCGCTGGAACGGGCCGGAATCGCACCGCAGTCGGCCCGCGGCAGCCGGACCGGCGTGTTCGTCGGCGCCATGTCGCAGGACTACGGCCCCCGGATGCACGAGTCCACCCAGGACCTCGAGGGCTACCTGCTCACCGGCAACACCGCGAGCGTCGCCTCCGGCCGCATCGCGTACACCTTCGGGTTCGAGGGCCCCGCGGTGACCGTGGACACCGCGTGCTCCTCCTCGCTGGTGGCCCTGCACCTCGCGGTGCAGGCGCTGCGCAACGGCGAGTGCGAGATGGCGCTGGCCGGCGGCGTCACCGTGATGGCCACGCCGGGCATCTTCATCGAGTTCAACAGCCAGGGCGGCCTGTCCGCCGACGGGCGCTGCAAGGCGTTCTCGGCGTCGGCCGACGGCACCGGCTGGTCCGAGGGCGTCGGCATGCTCGTGGTCGAGCGGCTGTCCGACGCCCGGCGCAACGGCCACCAGGTGCTCGCCCTGGTCCGCGGCTCCGCGGTGAACCAGGACGGCGCCTCCAACGGCCTCACCGCGCCCAACGGCCCGGCGCAGCAACGGGTCATCCGGCGTGCCCTGACCAGCGCGGGCCTGTCGGCCGCCGAGGTCGACGCGGTGGAGGCGCACGGCACCGGCACCGCGCTGGGCGATCCGATCGAGGCGCAGGCGCTGCTCGCCACCTACGGCCAGGGGCGCCCGGCCGAGCAACCGTTGTGGCTCGGGTCGATCAAGTCCAACATCGGCCACACCCAGGCCGCGGCCGGGGTGGCCGGCGTGATCAAGATGGTCATGGCCATGCGCAACGGACTGCTCCCGCGGACCCTGCACGCCGACGAGCCGTCCGCCCACGTCGACTGGTCCGCCGGCGCCGTCGAACTGCTGACCCGCCCCCAGCCGTGGGAGGCGACCGGCCGGCCGCGCCGGGCGGCCGTCTCGTCCTTCGGCATCAGCGGCACCAACGCGCACACCATCCTGGAAGAGGCGCCCGAAACGCCCGGCGCGCTGCCGGCGGACGAGCAGCCGGAACCGGAGCGGACCCGGCCCGCCACCGGCTGGGTTCCGCCCTGGGTGCTCTCCGCGAAGTCCGCGGACGGCCTGCGCGCGCAGGCGGACCGGCTGCTCACCGCCATCGAGGGCGCGACCGCGGACTCCGCCACGGACATCGGCTTCTCGCTGGCCACGACCCGTTCCGCCCTCGACCACCGAGCGGTCGTCCTGGGAGACGACCGCGACGCGATGGCCGCGGCCCTGCGCGAGTTCGCCGAAACCGGCCAGGTCTCCGCCGGCGTGGTCCTCGGCACCGCGCGACCGGGCCGCATGGCGTTCCTGTTCACCGGTCAGGGTGCGCAGCGGGTGGGGATGGGCCGTGAGTTGTATGCCGCGTTCCCGGTGTTCGCGGAGGCGTTGGACGCGGTGTGTGCGCGGTTGGACGGCGAGTTGGGTCGTTCGCTGCGTGAGGTGATGTTCGAGGGTGGTGAGTTGCTGGACCAGACGGCTTATGCGCAGGCGGCGTTGTTCGCGTTGGAGGTGTCGCTGTTCCGGTTGTGGGAGTCGTGGGGTGTGCGTCCGGACTTCCTGCTGGGCCACTCGATCGGCGAGTTGGCGGCTGCGCATGTCGCGGGTGTGCTGTCGCTGGACGATGCGTGCACGTTGGTGGCGGCTCGTGGTCGGTTGATGCAGGCGTTGCCGTCGGGTGGCGCGATGCTGGCGGTGGAGGCCGAAGAGTCGGAGATCGCGGCGGAACTCGTGGGCCGTGAGGCGTCGGTGAGTGTCGCGGCGGTCAATGGGCCGACGTCTGTGGTCGTTTCGGGTGACGAGGATGTGGTCGCGGAGCTGGAGGCGGTCTGGCGCGCGGCCGAGCGTCGGGTGAAGCGGCTGACCGTCTCACACGCGTTCCACTCGCCGCGGATGGAGCCGATGCTCGAAGCGTTCGCCGCCGAGTTGGAGTACGTGACCTTCGGTGCGCCGAAGCTGCCGATCATCTCCAACCTGACCGGTCGGCCGGTGGACCCGGAGCTGATCCGGACGCCGGGGTACTGGGTGCGGCATGTCCGGGAGGCGGTGCGGTTCGCCGACGGCGTCACCACCCTCTACCAGGAGGGCGTGACCACGGTCGTGGAGCTGGGCCCGGACGGCGTGCTGTCCGCGATGGCCCAGCAGAGCGCGGAACTGACCGCTGTGCCCGCCCTGCGCGCGGGGCAGGACGAGACCCGCACGGTCTCCACCGCCCTGGCGACCCTGCACGCGCTCGGTGCCGCGGTGGACTGGCCCGCCGTCTTCGCACCCTTCGGCGCGCGTACCACCCAACTGCCCACGTACGCCTTCCAGCACGAGCGTTACTGGGCCAACAGCCGCTCCGGCGCCGCCGATGTCGCGGGCTCCGGGCTCGGCTCCTCCGGCCACCCGCTGCTCGGCGTCGAGGTGTCGTTGGCGTCGGGTGGTGGTCTGGTGTTGACGGGTCGTCTGTCGCTGTCTGTGCAGCCGTGGTTGGGTGATCACCGGGTGCATGGGAGTGTGGTGGTGCCGGGGACGGCGTTGGTGGAGATGGTGTTGTTGGCGGGGCAGCAGGCGGGGTGTGGGCGGGTTGATGAGTTGACGCTTGAGGCGCCGTTGGTGTTGCCGGAGCGGGGTGCGGTGCAGGTTCAGGTGAGTGTGTCGGGTGATGTGGATGACCGTGTGGTGGAGGTCCATTCGCGGGCCGATGGTGAGGGTGGCGCCTGGACACGGCATGCGGGTGGCCGGTTGGTGGAGGACCGGGGTGTGGTGGTGCCGGGGATGGACGGGTCGGTGTGGCCGCCGGCTGGGGCCGAGCCGGTTGATGTGACGGGTGTGTATGAGGGGTTGGCCGGGGTTGGCCTGGTTTACGGTTCGGTGTTTCGGGGGTTGAGGTCGGCGTGGCGTGCGTCTGATGGTGCGGTGTTGGCCGAGGTGGTGTTGCCGGAGGGTGTGGAGGCGGGTTCGTTTGGGGTGCATCCGGCGTTGTTGGATGCGGCGTTGCATGTGATTGGTTTGGGTGGGTTGGTGGAGGTGCGTGGGGCGGCGTGGTTGCCGTTCGCGTTCTCGGGGGTGTCGTTGTTCGCGGCGGGTGCGTCGTCGTTGCGGGTGCGGGTGGTGAGGACGGCGTCGGACACGTTGTCGTTGCAGGCGTTCGACGCGGCCGGTGGCGCGGTGGTGTCGGTGGACGCGTTGGCGCTGCGGGAAGTCGACGGGCGTCGCGGGTTGGGTCTGGGCGGTGACACTGCGGACGGGCTGTTCGGGGTCGAGTGGTCGCGGGTCTCGCTGGAGGAGTCCGTTTCGGGCCCGGTGGCGGTGTGCGGTCTGGACGAGGTCTCCGGGCTGGATGGGGACGCGGCGGTGTGGGTGCCGTCGGGTGGTGGTGTGGGCGAGGTCGCGGGTCAGGTGTTGGAGGCCGTGCGCGCGTGGTTGGAGCGTGACGATGCCGGTCGGTTGGTGGTGGTGTCGCGCGGTGCGGTGGGTGTGGGTGACGGCGGTGTGGTCAGTGATGTCGCGGCGGCTGCGGTCTGGGGTCTTGTGCGGTCGGCGCAGTCGGAGCAGCCGGATCGCTTGGTGCTGCTCGACGTTGACACGGATGACGTCGATCCCGGTCTGATCTGCGGCGTGTTGGGTCTGGGTGAGCCGCAGGTCGCGGTGCGGGGTGGTGTGGCGTGGGTGCCGAGGCTTGCTCGGGTGTCGTCGTTGCCGGTGTTGTCGGTTCCGTCGGTGGGTGAGGGGCCGTGGCGCTTGGAGCCTTCTGAGCGTGGGGTGTTGGAGGAGGTTGCTCCGGTACGTCAGCCTGCGGGCGTGGAGTTGGCGGCGGGTGAGGTGCGGGTGGAGATCCGTGCGGCCGGCGTGAACTTCCGGGACGTGCTGATCGGTCTGGGCACCTATCCCGAGGCTGCGTTGATGGGCTCCGAGGGCGCCGGCGTCGTGGTCGAACTCGGTGCGGAGGTGACGGAGTTCGCGATTGGGGATCGGGTCTTCGGGTTGTTCGCGGGTGGGTTCGGTCCGGAGGCGGTGACCGATCACCGCCTGGTGGCGCGGATGCCGGAGGGCTGGTCGTTCACGCAGGCGGCGTCGGTGCCGATCGTGTTCATGACCGCGTTCTACGGCCTGTTCGACCTTGGCGGCCTCGCGTCCGGCGAGTCGGTGTTGGTGCACGCGGGGGCCGGTGGTGTCGGCATGGCTGCCGTGCAGTTGGCGCGCTGGGCGGGTGCTGAGGTGTTCGCGACGGCGAGCGAGCCGAAGTGGCCGATCGTTCGGGATCTGGGTGTTGCGGCGGAGCGGATCGCGTCTTCGCGTGATCTGGCCTTCGAGGGCGTGTTCCGTGCGGCGTCGGGTGGCCGTGGTGTGGATGTCGTGCTGAACGCGCTCGCGGGCGAGTTCATCGACGCGTCGGCCCGACTGCTGGCTGACGGTGGCCGGTTCGTCGAGATGGGCAAGGCCGACATCCGTCGTGCGGAGGACTTCCCCGCAGCCGCCTACCACGCGTTCGACCTCTTCGACGCGGGTGCGGACCGGTTGCAGGAGATTCTGAGCCTGCTGGTGGGACTGTTCGACGACGGGACGCTGGAGCTTCTGCCGGTCCGGGCGTGGGACGTGCGGGACGTGGCGGGCGCGTTCCGGCTGATGAGCTCGGGGCGGCACGTCGGCAAGAACGTGCTCGTGATGCCGCGCCGGTTGGACCAGGACGGGACCGTACTGATCACCGGTGGCACCGGCACGTTGGGTGCGCTGGTGGCCCGGCATCTCGTATCGGCTTACGGGATAAGGCAGTTGGTGCTGCTGTCCCGGCGCGGTCCGGATGCGCCGGGCGCCGTCGAACTGGTCGCCGAGTTGGCGGAGCTGGGCGCCGAGGCTCGCGTCGTGGCGTGTGACGTGGCGGACCGGGCGGCCCTCACTGCGGTGCTGGACGCCGTTCCGGCCGAGCACCCGTTGACCGGTGTGGTGCATGCCGCCGGGGTCGCCGACGACGGTGTGATCGCGTCGATGACCCCGGAGCGGGTCGCCGGCGTCCTCGCGCCGAAGGCGGATGCGGCGCTGCACCTGCACGAGTTGACGCGGCGTCATGATCTCGCGCTGTTCGCGATGTATTCGTCGGTCGCCGCGGTCTTCGGGACGCCCGGGCAGGCGAACTACGCGGCGGCGAACGCGGTGTTGGACGCGTTGGCCCAGCAGCGGCAGGCGAGTGGGCTGGCCGGTGTGTCGCTGAGTTGGGGGCTGTGGGAGCAGGAGAGCGCGATCAGCGGGCAGTTGACCGCCGCGGATCGCGCGAGGTTGGACGTCGCCGGACGGCCGCTGTCCGACGAGGCGGGATTGGCGCTGTTCGACGAGGCGCTCGACGTGGGTCTCGGGCATGTGGTCGTGGCGCGGCTGGACATCGCCCGGCTGCAGGCGCGGATGGGCTCGGGCACGGTGCCGGCGTTGCTGCGCGGCCTGGTGCGCGCGCGGATGCGGCGCGCGGTGGCGGCCCGGTCGGGCTCGCTGGCGGAGCGGTTGGCCGGGCTGCCGGCCGTGGAGCAGGAGCGGTTGCTGACCGAGGTCGTGCTCGGCGAGGTCGCGGCGGTGCTCGGACACGCTTCGGCGGACGGGATCGAACCGGGTCTGGCCTTCAAGGAACTCGGCTTCGACTCGCTGACCTCCGTCGAACTGCGCAACCGGATCAACGCGGCCACCGCGCTGCGACTCCCCGCCACGCTGGTCTTCAGCTACCCGAACCCGACCGCGCTCGCCCAGCAACTGCGCGTCGAACTGCTGGGCGCGGAACTGCTCGGCACCGATCCGCGCACCCCCGTGCGGTCGGCGGCGTCGGTGCCGTCGGACGACGACCCGATCGTGATCGTGGGGATGGGGTGCCGGTTCCCGGGCGGGGTGGCCTCGCCGGAGGACCTGTGGCGGCTGGTGGACTCCGGCACGGACGCGATCGGCGAGTTCCCGACCGACCGCGGCTGGGACCTGGCCCGGCTCTTCGACCAGGACCCGGACCGCTCGGGCACGTCGATCGCGCACGAGGGCGGCTTCCTCTACGGCGCCGCCGAGTTCGACGCCGGACTCTTCGGCATCTCGCCGCGTGAGGCCATGGCCATGGATCCGCAGCAGCGGCTGCTGCTGGAATCCGTCTGGGAGGCGTTGGAGTACGCCGGCATCGACCCCACCTCGCTGCGCGGCAGCCGGACCGGGGTGTTCGTCGGCGCGATGTCGCAGGACTACGGGCCCCGGTTGCACGAGGCCACCGGCGACCTCGAAGGGTTCCTGCTGACCGGCAACACCGCGAGCGTGGCGTCCGGCCGGATCGCGTACACCTTCGGGCTCAAGGGCCCGGCGATCACCGTCGACACGGCGTGCTCGTCCTCGCTGGTCGGGCTGCACCTCGCGGTGCGCGCGCTGCGCGACGGCGAGTGCGAGATGGCGCTGGCCGGCGGTGTCACGGTGATGGCCACGCCCGGCCTGTTCACCGAGTTCAGCCGGCAGAGCGGGCTCGCCCCGGACGGCCGGTGCAAGGCGTTCGCGGCCTCGGCCGACGGCACCGGCTGGGCCGAAGGCGTCGGCATGCTCGTCGTGGAGCGGCTGTCGGACGCCCGCCGCCGCGGCCACCAGGTGCTGGCGCTGGTCCGCGGCTCGGCGGTGAACCAGGACGGCGCGTCCAACGGGCTCACCGCACCGAACGGCGTCTCGCAGGAGCAGGTCATCCGCCAGGCGCTGGCCGACGCCCGGCTCGCCGCGGCCGACGTCGACCTCGTCGAGGCGCACGGCACCGGGACCGCGCTCGGCGACCCGATCGAGGCGCAGGCGCTGCTCGCCACCTACGGCCAGGACCGGCCCGCCGACCAGCCGCTCTGGCTCGGTTCGCTGAAGTCGAACATCGGCCACACCCAGGCCGCGGCCGGCGCGGCCGGCGTCATCAAGATGGTGATGGCGCTCCGCAACGGTGTGCTGCCCAGGACGCTGCACGCCGACGAGCCGTCGCCGCACATCGACTGGTCCGCCGGCGCCGTCGAACTGCTCACCGAGGCCCGGCCCTGGACCGGCGGCGGCGACCCGCGCCGAGCGGCCGTCTCCTCCTTCGGCATCAGCGGCACGAACGCCCACGTCATCCTCGAACAAGCCCCCGACCAACTCGACGAGCCGCGACACGACGAGCCGACGGTCACCGGCTGGATCCCGCCGCTGGTCGTGTCGGCGCGCTCGGCGGACGGCCTGCGCGCACAGGCCGAGCGGCTGCTGCCGCTGGTGGCCGGGGACGAGTCGCCGGTCGACATCGGCTTCTCGCTGGCCACCTCCCGTGCGGTCCTCGAACACCGGGCCGCCGTGGTGGCGGGCACCCGAGCCGATCTCCTCGACGGACTGGCCGACCTGGCCGCCGGACGCCCGAGCCGTTCCGTGCTGCGGGGCCGCTCCACCGGTGGCCGGACCGCCTTCCTCTTCACGGGTCAGGGTGCGCAGCGGGCCGGTATGGGCCGTGAGTTGTACGACGCCTTCCCGGTGTTCGCGGAGGCGTTGGACGCGGTGTGTGCGCGGTTGGACGGTGAGTTGGGCCGCCCGCTGCGTGAAGTGATGTTCGACGGCGGTGAATTGCTGGACCAGACGGTCTACACGCAGGCGGCGTTGTTCGCGCTCGAAGTGGCGCTGTTCCGGTTGCTGGAGTCGTGGGGTGTTCGTCCGGACTTCCTTCTCGGTCATTCCATCGGCGAGTTGGCTGCTGCGCATGTCGCGGGCGTGTTGTCGTTGGATGACGCCTGCACGTTGGTGGCGGCTCGTGGTCGGTTGATGCAGGCGTTGCCGTCGGGTGGGGCGATGCTGGCGGTGGAGGCTGAAGAGTCGGAGATCGCGGCGGAACTCGCGGGCCGTGAGGCGTCGGTGAGTGTCGCGGCGGTCAACGGGCCGACCTCCGTGGTCGTTTCGGGTGACGCCGACGTGATCGCCGAGCTGGAAGCCGCGTGGCGGGACGCGGGTCGTCGGGTGAAGCGGCTGACCGTCTCGCACGCGTTCCACTCGCCGCGGATGGAGGCGATGCTCGACGAGTTCGCCACCGTCGCCGGGGAGTTGGCCTTCGAGGCGCCGAAGCTGCCGATCGTTTCCAACGTGTCGGGGCGGCTCGTTGATCCGGACGAGATCCGGACGCCGGGGTACTGGGTGCGGCATGTCCGGGAGGCGGTGCGGTTCGCTGACGGGGTGGCGACGCTGCATGCGGAGGGTGTGACCCGGTTCGTCGAGTTGGGCCCGGACGGCGTGTTGTCAGCGATGGCCCAGCAGTGCGTGGATGCCGCTGTGGCGGTGCCGGCTCTTCGCGCGGGACAGGACGAGACGCAGGCGGTGTTCACCGCACTGGCGACCCTGCACGTGCAGGGCGTTGCCGTGGAGTGGGCAGGGGTGTTCGCCGGTCGGGACGCGCGTCGCGTGTTGCTGCCGACCTATGCGTTCGAGCACGAGCGGTACTGGGTGAGCGGCCTGGCGGTCGCAGGCGACGTCGCGGGCGTCGGACTGGGCGCGTCGGGTCATCCGCTGTTGGGTGCCGAGGTGTCGTTGGCGTCGGGTGGTGGTCTGGTGTTGACGGGTCGTCTGTCGCTGTCTGTGCAGCCGTGGTTGGGTGATCACCGGGTGCATGGGAGTGTGGTGGTGCCGGGGACGGCGTTGGTGGAGATGGTGTTGTTGGCGGGGCAGCAGGCGGGGTGTGGGCGGGTTGATGAGTTGACGCTTGAGGCGCCGTTGGTGTTGCCGGAGCGGGGTGCGGTGCAGGTTCAGGTGAGTGTGTCGGGTGATGTGGATGACCGTGTGGTGGAGGTCCATTCGCGGGCCGATGGTGAGGGTGGCGCCTGGACACGGCATGCGGGTGGCCGGTTGGTGGAGGACCGGGGTGTGGTGGTGCCGGGGATGGACGGCTCGGTGTGGCCGCCGGCTGGGGCCGAGCCGGTTGATGTGACGGGTGTGTATGAGGGGTTGGCCGGGGTTGGCCTGGCTTATGGTTCGGTGTTTCGGGGGTTGAGGTCGGCGTGGCGTGCGTCTGATGGTGCGGTGTTGGCCGAGGTGGTGTTGCCGGAGGGTGTGGAGGCGGGTTCGTTTGGGGTGCATCCGGCGTTGTTGGATGCGGCGTTGCATGTGATTGGTTTGGGTGGGTTGGTGGAGGTGCGTGGGGCGGCGTGGTTGCCGTTCGCGTTCTCGGGGGTGTCGTTGTTCGCGGCGGGTGCGTCGTCGTTGCGGGTGCGGGTGGTGAGGACGGCGTCGGACACGTTGTCGTTGCAGGCGTTCGACGCGGCCGGTGGCGCGGTGGTGTCGGTGGACGCGTTGGCGCTGCGGGAAGTCGACGGGCGTGCTGGTGCGTTCGGCGGCGGTGCGGCGGACGGGCTGTTCGGGGTCGACTGGTCGCGGGTGTCCATGGGCGAATCCGTGCCCGGTTCCCTCGCGTTGTGCGGTCTGGAAGAGGTCGCCGGGCTGGATGGGGACGCGGCGGTGTGGGTGCCGTCGGGTGGTGTGGCGGAGGTCGCGGGTCGGGTGTTGGAGGCTGTGCGCGCGTGGTTGGCGCGGGAGGATGCCGGTCGGTTGGTGGTGGTGTCGCGTGGTGCGGTGGGTGTGGGTGACGGCGGTGTGGTCAGTGATGTCGCGGCGGCTGCCGTGTGGGGTCTCGTGCGGTCGGCGCAGTCGGAGCAGCCGGATCGCTTGGTGTTGCTCGACGTTGATGTAGAGGACGTTGACGCGGGCTTGCTGGCTGGTGTGTTGGGTCTGGGTGAGCCGCAGGTCGCGGTGCGGGGTGGTGTGGCGTGGGTGCCGAGGCTTGCTCGGGTGTCGTCGTTGCCGGTGTTGTCGGTTCCGTCGGTGGGTGAGGGGCCGTGGCGCTTGGAGCCTTCTGAGCGTGGGGTGTTGGAGGAGGTTGCTCCGGTACGTCAGCCTGCGGGCGTGGAGTTGGCGGCGGGTGAGGTGCGGGTGGAGATCCGTGCGGCCGGCGTGAACTTCCGGGACGTGCTGATCGGTCTGGGCACCTATCCCGAGGCTGCGTTGATGGGCTCCGAGGGCGCCGGCGTCGTGGTCGAACTCGGCCCGGAGGTGACGGAGTTCGCGATTGGGGATCGGGTCTTCGGGTTGTTCGCTGGTGGGTTCGGTCCGGAGGCGGTGACCGATCACCGCCTGGTGGCGCGGATGCCGGAGAGTTGGTCGTACACGCAGGCCGCGTCGGTGCCGATCGTGTTCATGACGGCGTTCTACGGCCTGTTCGACCTTGGCGGCCTCGCGTCCGGCGAGTCGGTGTTGGTGCACGCGGCGGCCGGTGGTGTCGGCATGGCTGCCGTGCAGTTGGCGCGCTGGGCGGGTGCTGAGGTGTTCGCCACGGCGAGCGAGCCGAAGTGGCCAATCGTCCGCGAACTTGGAGTCGCCGAGGAGCGGATCGCCTCCTCGCGTGATCTCGCCTTCGAGGGTGCGTTCCGTGCGGCGTCGGGTGGTCGTGGTGTGGATGTCGTGCTGAACGCGCTCGCGGGTGAGTTCATCGACGCCTCGGCTCGACTGCTCGCTGACGGTGGCCGGTTCGTCGAGATGGGTAAGGCCGACCTGCGCCGTGCGGAGGACTTCCCCGGAGCCGCCTACCACGCGTTCGACCTGCTGGACGCGGGTGCGGACCGGTTGCAGGAGATCCTGAGCCTGCTGGTCGGTCTGTTCGACGATGGGACGCTGCAGCTTCTGCCGGTCCGGGCGTGGGACGTGCGGGATGTGGCGGGCGCGTTCCGGTTGATGAGTTCGGGTCGCCACGTCGGCAAGAACGTGCTGGTGATGCCGCGTCAGCTTGATGCGCGCGGCACGGTGGTGATCACGGGCGGCACCGGCACGTTGGGTGCGCTGCTGGCCCGGCATCTCGTATCGGCCTACGGGATAAGGCAGTTGGTGCTGCTGTCCCGACGCGGTCCGGAAGCGCCGGGCGCCGTCGAACTGGTCGCCGAGTTGGCGGAGCTGGGCGCGGAAGCTCGCGTCGTGGCGTGTGACGTGGCGGACCGCGAGGCTCTCGCGGCCGTGCTGGACGCCGTTCCGGCCGAGCACCCGCTGACCGGTGTGGTGCATGCCGCCGGGGTCGCCGACGACGGCGTGATCGCGTCGATGACCCCGGAGCGGGTCGCCGGCGTCCTCGCGCCGAAGGCGGACGCGGCCCTGCACCTGCACGAGTTGACGCGGCGTCACGATCTCGCGCTGTTCGCGATGTACTCGTCGGCGTCGGCGACATTCGGGACGCCCGGGCAGGCGAACTACGCGGCGGCGAACGCGGTGTTGGACGCGTTGGCGCATAAGCGGCAGGCGGCCGGGCTGGCGGGCGTCTCCGTGGGTTGGGGGCTGTGGGAACAGGAGAGCGCGATCAGCGGGAAGCTGACCGCGGCCGACCGGGCGCGGTTGGATGCCACCGGGAACGCGCTGGCCAGCGGTGAGGGCCTGGCGTTGTTCGACGCGGCGTTGGAGACCGGGTTGGCGCATGTCGTGGCCACCCGGTTGGACGTGGCGCGGTTGCGGGCCCGGGCCGGGCAGGAACCGGTGCCGGCGTTGCTGCGCGGGTTGGTGCGGGTCGCGGTGCGGCGCGCGGTCGGTGCGGCGGGCGGGGGTTCGCTGGCGGAGCGGGTGGCGCGGCTGTCGCCGGCCGAGCAGGAGCGGCTGCTGGCCGGGGTCGTGCTGGGCGAGGTCGCCGCGGTGCTGGGCCATTCGTCGGAGGACGCGATCGAGCTGGACCGGGCCTTCAAGGACCTCGGCTTCGACTCGCTGACCGCCGTGGAGCTGCGGAACCGGGTCAACACGGCGACCGGGCTCCGGCTGCCGGCCACCCTCGTGTTCGACCACCCGAGCCCGCGGGCGCTGGTGGAGCGGCTGCGCACCGACCTGGTCGGCACGGTGACGGCGGCCCCGGTGCCGATCGCCGAACTGGCGCCGCTCGATGACGACCCGATCGCGGTCGTCGGGATGGGGTGCCGGTTCCCGGGCGGGGTGGCCTCGCCGGAGGACCTGTGGCGGCTGGTGGACTCCGGCACGGACGCGATCGGCGAGTTCCCGACCGACCGCGGCTGGGACCTCGGCGCGCTGTTCGACCCGGACCCGGAACGCCCGGGGACCTCGACCGCGCGGGTCGGCGGGTTCGTCTATGACGCGGACGAGTTCGACGCGTCGTTGTTCGGGATTTCGCCGCGTGAGGCTTTGGCGATGGATCCGCAGCAGCGGTTGCTCCTGGAGAGCGCGTGGGAGGCGTTGGAGCGGGCGGGCATCGCGCCGCTGTCGCTGCGTGGTGAGCAGGTCGGCGTCTTCATCGGGGCCGCGTCGTCGAGCTACGGCGCCGGACCGGTGTCGATGCGGACCCGCGGTGAGGTCGAGGGGCATCTGCTGACCGGTACGACCACGAGTGTGGCGTCCGGGCGGATCGCCTACACGTTCGGCCTGGAGGGCCCGGCCGTCACGGTGGACACGGCGTGCTCGTCGTCGCTGGTGGCGTTGCACCTCGCGCTGCAGGCCATGCGCAACGGCGAGTGCGACATGGCGCTGGTCGGCGGTGCGACGGTGATGGCGACGCCGGGGATCTTCACCGAGTTCAGCCGGCAGAAGGGCGTCGCGGCGGACGGGCGGTGCAAGTCGTTCTCCGCGTCCGCCGACGGCACCGGATGGTCGGAGGGCGCCGGGATCCTCGTGGTCGAACGGCTGTCGCAGGCCCGCCGCCACGGGCACGAGGTGCTGGCCGTGGTGCGCGGCAGCGCGATCAACCAGGACGGCGCGTCGAACGGGCTCACGGCGCCCAACGGACCCTCGCAGCAGCGGGTGATCCGGCAGGCGTTGGCCAGCGCCGGACTCTCCGCGTCGGAAGTGGACGCCGTGGAGGCGCACGGCACGGGCACCGCGCTGGGCGACCCGATCGAGGCGCAGGCGCTGCTGGCCACCTACGGCCAGGACCGGGACGCCGAACGGCCGCTCTGGCTCGGCTCGTTGAAGTCCAACATCGGGCACGCCCAGGCCGCCGCCGGCGTGGCGGGCGTCATCAAGATGGTGATGGCGCTGCGGCACCGCGTTCTGCCGCGGACGCTGCACGCCGAGGAGCGGTCCGCGCACATCGACTGGACCTCGGGCGCCGTCGAACTGCTCACCGAGAGCCGGCCGTGGCAGCGCGACGGGCGTCCGCGCCGGGTCGGCGTTTCGTCGTTCGGGATCAGCGGGACGAACGCACACGCCATCCTGGAGGAGGCGCCCGACGCGCCCGCGCCGCAGCGGACCGAGCCGGAGCCGGCCGACCAGGCCGCGCAACCGGTCCCGCCGTGGGTGATCTCCGCGAAGTCGGAGCAGGGGCTGCGCGAGCAGGCGAACCGCCTGCTGTCCGCGCTCACCGCCGCGGACGACGCGCCGTCGGCGACGGACGTGGGCTTCTCGCTGGCGACCACCAGGACCCCGCTCGAACACCGTGCGGCCGTGGTGGCCGGCACGCACCCCGAACTCCTCGAAGGGCTGGCCGCGGTGGCCGCCGGACGAGGCGGCCGCACCGTCGTGGAAGGCCGCGCCGTCGCGGGCCGGACCGCGTTCCTCTTCACCGGTCAGGGCGCGCAGCGGGTGGGGATGGGCCGTGAGTTGTACGCGGCGTTCCCGGTGTTCGCGGAGGCGTTGGACGTGGTGTGTGCGCGGCTGGATGCCGAGTTGGAGCGTCCGTTGCGTGAGGTGATGTTCGGCGAGGCCGAGTTGCTGGATCGGACGGTGTTCACGCAGGCGGCGTTGTTCGCGTTGGAGGTGTCGCTGTTCCGCCTGTGGGAGTCGTGGGGAGTGCGCCCGGACTTCCTGTTGGGGCATTCCATCGGTGAGTTGGCGGCGGCGCATGTCGCGGGTGTGTTGTCGCTGGATGACGCGTGCGTGCTGGTGGCGGCTCGTGGCCGGCTGATGCAGGCGCTGCCGTCGGGTGGCGCGATGCTGGCGGTGGAGGCGACCGAGGCGGAGATCGTCGCGGAACTCGTCGGTCGCGAGGCGTCGGTGAGCGTCGCCGCCGTCAACGGGCCGTCTGCGGTGGTCGTTTCGGGCGACGAGGACGTGATCACCGAGCTGGAGGCGACTTGGCGTGCGGCCGAGCGCCGGGTGAAGCGGCTGACCGTCTCGCACGCGTTCCACTCGCCGCGGATGGACGCAATGCTCGACGCGTTCGCCGCCGTCGCCGGTGAACTCGACTTCCGAGAGCCCGAGTTGCCCATCATCTCCAACGTGACGGGCGAGCCGGCCGATCCCGAGGAGATCCGGACGCCCGGCTACTGGGTGCGGCACGTCCGTGCGGCGGTGCGGTTCGCGGACGGGATCGCCACCTTGCGGAACCAGGGGATCACGACCCTGGTCGAGCTGGGTCCGGACGGCGTGCTGGCCGCGATGGCGCAGCAGTGCGCCGACGTGACGGCCGTGCCCGCTCTGCGCGACGGCCAGGACGAGACGAGGACGGTGTTCACCGCGCTGGCCACCGTGCACACGCACGGCGCGGTCGTGGACTGGCACGCGGTGTTCGCGGGTCGTGGAGCGCGGCGCGTGCAGCTGCCGACCCACGCGTTCGAGCGTCGGCGGTACTGGTTGGACATGCGGCTGCCCGAGTCGGTGGCCGCCGGGCAGGACGCGGACGAGGCCGGGTTCTGGGACGCGGTGGACCGGGCGGACGCCGGTGCGCTCAGCGAGACGCTGCGGCTGCCGTCCGAGGACGGGCTCAGCGTGCTGCTGCCCGCGCTGTCCGCCTGGCGCAAGGGGCGCCGGGACGAGGCGGCGGTGGACGGCTGGCGCTACCGGGTGGCGTGGGAGCCGGTCGGCGAGGCGTCCGGGACGCTGGACGGCCGCTGGCTGGTGGTGGCGCCGGCGGAGGGTGCGGACGACGCCGTGGCGGCGGCGTTGCGTGGCGGCGGCGCCGAGCCGGTCGAGCTGGCGGTGCCGGGCGACGTGAGCCGAGCCGAGCTGGCGGAGCGGCTGGGTGAGCTGGGCGAGCTGTCGGGAGTGGTCTCGCTGCTCGGCCTGGGCGGGAGCGACGGTGCGCGGCGGACGTTGACGTTGGTCCAGGCGCTGGACGACCTGGGCGCGACCGGTCCGCTGTGGTGTCTGACCCGTGGCGCGGTCTCGGTGGGCCGCGCGGATCGGTTGTCGGATCCGGCGCGGGCGCAGGTGTGGGGTCTGGGTCGGGTGGCGGCTCTTGAACACCCGTTGTGGTGGGGCGGGTTGGTGGATCTGCCGGAGGTACTGGACGATCGCGCCGCCGCGCGGCTGGTGGCGGTGTTGTCCGGTGCCTGTGGCGAGGACCAGGCGGCGGTGCGCGGTTCGGGGGTCTTCGGGCGCCGGTTGCGGCGTGTGGCGCCGAACCGCCGCAGCGATAGCGGCCGTTGGAAGCCGAACGGCACGGTGCTGATCACCGGCGGCACGGGCGCGCTGGGCGGCCGGGTCGCGCGTTGGCTGGCGGAGCGGGGTGCGCGGAAGCTCGTCCTGACCAGCCGCCGCGGACCGGACGCACCCGGCATGACCGAACTCGTCGCGGAGTTGGCGGCGCACGGCACCGAGGCGGTCGTGGCGGCGTGCGATGTCGCCGACCGCGACGCCCTCGCCGCGCTGCTCGCGGAGCACCCGGTGACCGCGGTGGTCCACACCGCCGGCGTGGTCGACTCGGCCTCGCTGGCGGCGACTTCGGCCGACGGGTTCGCCGACGTGCTGCGGGCGAAGGTCGAAGGCGCCCGGCATCTGCACGAGTTGCTGGCCGGTGTGGATCTGGACGCGTTCGTGCTGTTCTCCTCGATCGCCGGCGTCTGGGGCAGTGGTGGCCAGGCCGCCTACGCCGCCGCGAACGCCTACCTCGACGCCCTCGCCGAGCACCGCGGGGCCCGCGGTCTGGCGGCGACCTCGATCGCCTGGGGCCCGTGGGACGAGGGCGGCATGCTCGCCGACCAGGACGAGGACGCCTACCTGCGCCGCCGCGGCCTGGCACCGATGCAGCCCGACATGGCGATCACCGTGCTGGCCCAGGCACTTGACCACGGTCTGACCTGCCTGACCGCGGCCGACGTCGACTGGGCGCGGTTCGGCGGGGTGTTCACCTCCGGCCGGCCGAGCCCGCTCCTGGGCGAGCTGCTGGAGACCGCCGCGCCTGCCGACGCCGGCAGTGCGGACGATGAACTGTCCTCCTTCGTGCGGCAGTTGGCCGGACTCTCCGGACCGGAGCGGTCGCACGCGGTACTCGAACTCGTACGGGCCAGGACGGCCGACGTCCTCGGGTACGCCGACGCCGGCATGGTGGTGACTGACCGGCCGTTCAAGGAACTGGGCTTCGACTCGTTGTCAGCGGTCGAGCTGCGCAACCGGCTGGCCAAGGCCACCGGGATCACGCTGCCCGCCTCCCTGGTCTTCGACTACCCGACCGCGCAGGCGCTGGCCGAGCACCTGACCGCGCGGCTCGGCGGCGAGACGGTGCGACCGTCGTCCGAATCGCCGGTCGGCGCGGCCGTCGGCACCGACGAGCCGATCGCGATCGTCGGGATGAGCTGCCGCCTCCCTGGCGGCGTCACCTCGCCCGACCAGCTCTGGGAACTGGTCGTGTCGGGGACAGACGGGATATCCGACTTCCCCGCCGACCGCGGCTGGGACCTCTCGGACGTGGACGCGAGCTATGCCCGGGCCGGCGGGTTCGTCGACGACGTGGCCGGGTTCGACGCCGGGCTGTTCGGCGTCTCGCCGCGTGAGGCGCTGGCGATGGACCCGCAGCAACGCGTCGTGCTGGAAGCCTCGTGGGAGGCGCTGGAGCGGGCCGGGATCGATCCGCACTCCCTGCGCGGCAGCCGCACCGGCGTCTTCGTCGGCGCGTCCAACTCCGAGTACGGCGCCGGGACCCGGCTCGCCGAGGACGCCGCCGGCCACTACCTCAGCGGCAAGGCCAACAGCGTCGTGTCCGGCCGGATCTCGTACGCGTTGGGTCTTGAGGGTCCTGCGGTGACGGTGGACACCGCGTGCTCCTCGTCGCTGGTGGCGTTGCACCTGGCGGCGCAGGCGCTGCGGAACGGCGAGTGCTCGATGGCTCTCGCGGGCGGCGTGACCGTGATGGCGACCCCGGGCGCCTTCACCGAGTTCAGCCGCCAGGGCGGGCTCGCGGCGGACGGCCGCTGCAAGCCGTTCGCCGCCGCCGCCGACGGAACGGGCTGGTCCGAGGGCGTCGGCGTGCTGCTGGTGGAGCGGTTGTCGGACGCGCGGCGCAACGGGCATCGGGTGTTGGCCGTGGTGCGTGGTTCGGCGGTGAACCAGGACGGTGCGTCGAACGGGCTGACGGCGCCGAACGGTCCTTCGCAGCAGCGGGTGATTCGGCAGGCGTTGGCGAATGCCGGGCTGTCCGCGTCGGACGTGGATGTGGTGGAGGCGCACGGTACGGGGACGACGCTGGGCGATCCGATCGAGGCGCAGGCGTTGTTGGCGACGTATGGCCAGGAGCGGTCTGCGGATCGGCCGTTGTGGCTGGGTTCGGTGAAGTCGAACATCGGTCACACGCAGGCGGCTTCGGGTGTTGCGGGTGTGATCAAGATGGTGATGGCGCTGCGGCATGGTGTGTTGCCGCGTACGTTGCATGTGGATGAGCCGTCGCCGCACGTGGACTGGTCGGCCGGTGCGGTGGAGTTGTTGACGCGGGCTCGGGAGTGGTCGGGGTCTGGGGTGCCGCGTCGGGCGGCGGTGTCGTCGTTCGGTATCAGTGGGACGAATGCGCACACGATTCTGGAGGAGGGTGACGCGGCGCCGGTTGTGGTGTCGGAGTCGGATGGTGTGGCGCCGGCTGTGGTGCCTGGGGTGGTGCCGTGGGTGGTGTCGGCGCAGAGTGTGGCTGGGTTGGGTGCGCAGGCGGGTCGGCTGGCGGCGTTCGTCGAGGGCGGTTCTGAGGCGCGGTTGGTGGATGTGGGGTTGTCGTTGGCGACGACGCGTGCGGCGTTGGAGCACCGTGCGGTGGTCCTGGGTGCGGACCGGGATCAACTGCTGAGCGGCCTGCGAGTGTTGGCTGAGAGCGGCACGGGTGTCAACGTGGTGTCCGGTGCGGTGGTGTCGGGTCGTACGGCGTTCCTGTTCACGGGTCAGGGTGCGCAGCGGGTCGGTATGGGTCGGGAACTCTACGGTGCCTTCCCGGTGTTCGCGGACGCGCTCGATGCGGTGTGTGCGCGGATGGACGTGGAGTTGGCGCGTCCGTTGCGTGAGGTGATGTTCGGCGAGGCCGAGTTGTTGGACCGGACCGAGTACACGCAGGCGGCGTTGTTCGCGTTGGAGGTGTCGCTGTTCCGGTTGTGGGAGTCGTGGGGTGTGCGTCCTGACTTCCTTCTCGGGCATTCCATCGGTGAGTTGGCCGCCGCGCATGTTGCCGGCGTCCTGTCGCTGGACGACGCGTGCGTGTTGGTGGCGGCTCGTGGTCGGTTGATGCAGGCGTTGCCGTCGGGTGGCGCGATGCTGGCTGTCGAGGCGGCCGATGCGGAGATCGTCCAGGAGCTCGTCGGTCGTGAGGCATCGGTGAGTCTCGCGGGGGTCAACGGGCCTACCTCCGTGGTCGTTTCGGGCGACGAGGACGTGGTCGCGGAGCTGGAAGCCGCGTGGCGTGCGGCGGGTCGTCGGGTGAAGCGGTTGACCGTCTCGCATGCGTTCCATTCGCCGCGGATGGAGCCGATGCTCGACGAGTTCGCATCCGTGGCCGGGCAACTCGACCTCCGTGCTCCTGAGTTGCCGATCGTCTCGAACCTGTCCGGCCGGGTGGTGGATCCGGACGAGATCCGCACGCCCGGGTACTGGGTGCGGCACGTGCGTGAGGCGGTGCGGTTCGCCGATGGTGTGGCGACGCTGCACGCGGAGGGCGTGACCCGGTTCGTTGAGCTGGGCCCGGACGGCGTGTTGACCGCGATGGTGCAGCAGAATGTGGACCCGGCGGTCGCGGTGCCGGTGCTGCGCGGCGAGCGGAGTGAGGCCGAGGCGGTGCTGACCGCGCTGGCGACGGTGTTCGTGCGCGGCGTCGCCGTCAACTGGGCGGCTGTGTACGGCACATGGCAGGCCGGCGTCGTCGAACTGCCCACGTACGCCTTCCAGCGCGAGCGGTACTGGCCGCGTCCGCAGGTGGCCACCGGTCTCGGCGCGACGGACCATCCGTTGCTGGCCACCGCGGTCCCGTTGGCCGACGGCGAGGGCGCGCTGCTGACCGGGCGGCTGTCCACCAGGACCCACCCGTGGCTGGCGGATCACGTGGTGCTCGGCAACGTGTTGCTGCCCGGGACGGCGTTCGTGGAGATGGCGCTGCGGGCCGGCGAGCAGGTCGGGTGCGCCCGGCTGGCGGACCTGACGCTTGAGGCGCCGTTGGTGCTGCCCGAGCAGGACTCGTTCGAGATACAGGTGGCCGTCGGCGACGCGTCACCGGATGGCGCCCGTTCGGTCGCGGTCTACTCCAGGCCGGAGGGCGCGCGGAGCTGGACCCGGCACGCGATCGGCGTGCTGGCCGCCGAGTCGGCCGCGCCGGAGCCGTTCGACCTGACCGTGTGGCCGCCGCAGGGCGCCGAGCCGGTGGCGGTGGACGGCTGCTACGAGCGGCTGGCGGAACGCGGTCTCGCGTACGGACCGGTCTTCCGGGGGCTGCGGGCCGCGTGGCGGGCGGGCGACGAGCTGTTCGCCGAGGTCGCGCTGCCCGAGCAGGCCAGGCAGGACGCCGAGCACTGCGGTCTCCATCCGGCCCTGCTGGACGCCGCGTTGCACACGGTCGTGCTCGGCGGACTGGTCGAGGACACCGGCGCCGCGCAACTGCCGTTCAGCTGGTCCGGGGTCTCGCTGGTCGCCACGGGTGCCTCGGTGCTGCGGGTCCGGCTCACCCCGGCCGGGCCCGACGAGATCGCGCTGCGGATCGCCGACGGCAGCGGTATGCCGGTGGCCGAGGTCGAGTCGCTGGTCCTTCGCGCGGCATCCGACGAGCAATTGCGGCAGCTGCGCGACACGGGCAGCGCCGACACGCTCTTCGCGGTGGACTGGACGGAGACGGCCGCGGCGGACCCGGCGTCCTTCGACGCGCCGATCCCGGTGGTCCGGCGGGTCGCCGACGGCACTGTCGTCCTCGACCCGCAGCCGGAGCCTGGCCAGCCCGTTCCGGAACTGATGCTCGCCGAACTCTTCGAAGGCGACGCGCCCGCCGAACCCGGTTCGGACACCGCGGCGTTGATCCGGCGCCGCACGCACGAGGCGCTCGCCCTGCTGCAGACCTGGCTGGCCGACCCGCGGTTCGCCTCCTCCCGCCTCGTCGTGCTGACCCGGAACGCGGTCGCGGTCGGTCGTTCCGCCGACGAGGACGCCCTCGACCTGGCCGGCGCCGCGGTCTCCGGACTGGTCCGCAGCGCGCAGAACGAGCACCCGGACCGGATCGTCTGGGCGGACCTGGACGCAGACCCCGCGTCGCGCCGCGCGCTGCCGCTCCTGCACGGCACCGACGAACCCCAACTTGCCGTCCGCGCCGGGCGGTTGCTCGTGCCGCGCCTGGTGCGCGCGGTCACCGCGGAGGCCGCTCCCGCGCGATGGAGCGCCACCGGCACGGTGCTCGTCACCGGCGGCACCGGGGCACTCGCCGCCCTGGTGGCCGGGCACCTGGTCGCCGAGCACGGGGTCCGGCACCTGCTGCTGCTCAGCCGCCGCGGTCCGGACGCGCCGGGCGCCGCCGAGCTGCTGGCCCGGCTGACGGAACAGGGCACGCGGGTCACCGTGGCGGCCTGCGACGTGGCCGACCGCGACGCGCTGGCCGCCGCGCTGGACGCCATCCCGGCCGAGCACCCGCTCACCGCGGTCGTGCACACGGCCGGCGTGCTCGACGACGGGGTGATCGAGTCCCTGAACCCGGACCGCCTCGACTCCGTGCTGCGCGCCAAGGCGGACTCCGCGCTGCACCTGCACGAACTGACCCGGGACGCGGAGCTCGACGCCTTCGTGCTCTTCTCGTCGGCCTCCGCCACCTTCGGCACCGCCGGGCAGGCCAACTACGCCGCGGCCAACGCCGTACTCGACGGCCTCGCGCAACACCGCCGTGCCCGCGGGCGCACCGCGCTGTCGCTCGCCTGGGGCCCGTGGGCCGGCACCGGCGGCATGGCGGGACGGCTCAGCCGGGCCGCACTGGCCAGGATCAGCGCGCTCGGCGGCGCGCTGTCCGCCGCGCGGGGACTCGCGCTGCTCGACCTCGCCCCGGCCGCCGACCGCGCGCTGGTGGTGCCGATGGCCACCGACATCAGTGCCATGACCATGCCCGACGGCTTGCCGGTGCCGGCCCTGCTGCGGGACCTGGTGCGCACCAGGCGGCGCCGGGCGGCCCAGGGCTCCGCGCCCTCCGGCTCCGCGCTCGCCGAGCGGCTGGCCACGTTGTCCGAACCCGAACAGCGCCGGACGGTAGGCGAGTTGGTGCTCGCCCAGGTCGCCGAGGTGCTCGGGCACTCCTCGGCCGGCGCGGTCGAACCCAAACGCGCCTTCACCGATCTCGGCTTCGACTCGCTGATCGCGGTCGAACTGCGCAACCGGCTCGCCGCCGCCACCGGACTGCGGCTGCCCGCGACCCTGATCTTCAGCCACCCGAACGCCGACGCCCTCACCGAGCACCTGCGCGACGAACTGGTCGGCCGGGCCGCCCAACGCCGCCCGGGTCCGACCACCGCCGGCAGGACCACCGAGGACCCGATCGCCATCGTCTCGATGGCCTGCCGCTACCCCGGCGGGGTGCGGAACCCCGAGGAGCTGTGGCAGCTCGCCCTCCAGGGCGTCGACGGGATCACCGAGTTCCCGGTCAACCGCGGCTGGGACGTCGAGCGGCTCTACGACCCGGACCCCGAGCACACCGGCACGACCTACACCCGCGAGGGCGGCTTCCTGCACGACGCGGACCGGTTCGACGCCGAACTGTTCGGCATCTCGCCGCGCGAGGCCCTCGCGATGGACCCGCAGCAGCGCCTGCTGCTCGAACTGGCCTGGGAGACCTTCGAACGCGCCGGCATCGACCCGACCTCGATGCGCGGCAGCAGGACCGGCGTGTTCGCCGGCGTGATGTACCACGACTACGTCTCCAGCCTGCCGGTCATCCCCGAGGACATCCAGGGCTACCTGGGCACCGGCAGCGCGGCCAGCGTGGTGTCCGGCCGGGTCGCCTACACCTTCGGCCTCGAAGGCCCGGCGGTGACGGTCGACACCGCCTGCTCCTCGTCGCTGGTCGCCCTGCACTGGGCGTGCGCGGCGCTGCGGTCCGGCGAGTGCGACATGGCGCTCCTCGGCGGCGTGACGGTGATGGCCAAGCCGGACACCTTCGTCGAGTTCAGCCGCCAGCGCGGCCTGTCCGCCGACGGCCGCTGCAAGTCCTTCGCCGCCGGCGCCGACGGCACCGGCTGGTCGGAGGGCGCGGGCCTGCTCCTGGTGGAACGGCTCTCCGACGCGCGGCGCAACGGACACCAGGTGCTCGCGGTCGTCCGCGGCACCGCGGTCAACTCCGACGGCGCCTCCAACGGCCTGACCGCCCCGAACGGCTCCTCGCAGGAACGGGTCATCCGCCAGGCGCTCAAGGAGGCACGGCTCACCCCGTCCGAGATCGACGCGGTCGAGGGCCACGGCACCGGCACCACCCTCGGCGACCCCATCGAGGCACACGCCCTGCTCGCCGCGTACGGCCAGGACCGGCCCGCCGACCGGCCGCTCTGGCTCGGTTCGCTGAAGTCGAACATCGGCCACACCCAGGCGGCAGCCGGCGTCGGCGGCGTCATCAAGATGGTCATGGCCATGCGGCACGGCGTGCTGCCCAGGACCCTGCACGTGGACCAGCCCTCGCCGCACGTCGACTGGTCGGCCGGCGCGGTCTCGTTGCTGACCGAGAGCGTGGACTGGCCGGAGACCGGACGCCCGCGCCGCGCCGGCGTCTCCTCGTTCGGCATCAGCGGCACCAACGCCCACGCCGTCATCGAGCAGGCGCCCCCGCGCACCGAACAGCCCGGCGAGCGCCCCGAGCCCGCGACCGGGCCGGTCGTCGTGCCGTGGCTGCTGTCCGCGGGCTCCGACGAGAGCCTGTCGGCCCAGTCGCAGCAACTGCTGTCCTTCCTCGACGCCGAGCCGGACGCGGGAGCCGCCGACGCGGCGAGCGTCGGCCGCTCGCTGGCCGAGACCCGGGCCGCACTCGACCACCGCGCGGTCGTCCTCGGCGCCGGGTTCCCGGAGCTGCGGCGCGGCCTCGCCGACCTGGCCGCCGGCAGCGCCACCCCCGGCGTCATCCGCGGCATCGCCCGCCCCGGCCGCACGGCCTTCCTCTTCACCGGCCAGGGCGCGCAACGGGCGGGGATGGGCCGTGAAGTGTACGACGCCTTCCCGGTGTTCGCGGAGGCGTTGGACGCGGTGTGCGAGCGGCTGGACGGCGGGTTGGGTCGTTCGCTGAGTGAAGTGATGTTCTACGGTGGCGAGTTGCTGGATCAGACGGTCTACACGCAGGCGGCGTTGTTCGCGCTCGAAGTGGCACTGTTCCGGCTCCTGGAGTCGTGGGGCGTACGTCCGGACTTCCTTCTCGGTCATTCCATCGGCGAGTTGGCGGCGGCGCATGTCGCGGGCGTGTTGTCGTTGGATGACGCGTGCACTCTGGTTGCTGCTCGCGGTCGGTTGATGCAGGCGTTGCCGATCGGCGGCGCGATGCTCGCGGTGGAGGCCGAAGAAGCGGGGATCGCGGCCGAACTCGTCGGTCGTGAGGCGTCGGTGAGCATCGCGGCGGTCAACGGGCCTACGTCGGTGGTCGTTTCGGGTGACGAGGACGTGATCACCGAGCTGGAAGCCGCGTGGCGCACGGCCGGTCGTCGGGTGAAGCGGCTGACCGTCTCGCACGCGTTCCACTCGCCGCGGATGGAGGCGATGCTCGACGAGTTCGCCGCTGTCGCCGGGGAGTTGGCGTTCGAGGCGCCGAGGTTGCCGATCGTTTCCAACGTGTCGGGGCGGCTTGTTGATCCGGACGAGATCCGGACGCCGGGGTACTGGGTGCGGCATGTCCGGGAGGCCGTGCGGTTCGCTGACGGGGTGGCGACGCTGCATGCGGAGGGCGTGACCCGGTTCGTCGAGCTGGGTCCGGACGGCGTGTTGTCGGCGATGGCCCAGCAGTGCGTGGATGCCGCGGTGGCGGTGCCGGTGCTGCGCGGCGGCCGTGCTGAGGCGGAGGCGTTGTTCGGCGCGTTGGCGGCGGTGCACGTGCACGGTGGGTCGGTGGAGTGGGCGGCGGTGTTCGCGCCGTGGGGCGGGCGGCGGGTCGAGTTGCCGACGTACGCGTTCCAGCGCCGGCGCTACTGGGTCGACGCGCCGGTCGGCGACGAGGGCGCCGGACCGGTCGCCGACGCCGAACTCGCCCAGTTCTGGCGGGCGGTGGACTCCGAGGACCTGACGTCGCTGACCGGGACGCTGAGGTTGGCGGGCGACGCGCCGTTGAGCGAGGTGCTGCCCGCGCTGTCGGCGTGGCGGCGCAAGCGGCAGGACCAGTCCGCGGTGGAATCGTGGCGTCACCGCTTCTCCTGGCGGCCGACGACGGAGATACCCGCCGGTTCGCCGTCCGGGACCTGGCTGGTCGTCGGAGCCGGCGACCACCTGGCGGTTCCGGTCGCCGACGCGCTGCGCGACGGCGGCGCACGACTGGTCGAGATCGTCGAACCGGCCGCCAACGTCAAGGAACTCGCCGACCGCTTCCGGCTGTTGGCCGAGCGGACCGGCGGCATCGCGGGCGTGGTGTCCGTGCTCGGCGAGTCCGCGTCCGGCGAGCGGGCGGCCTACCCGGCCGACGGTTCCGCCGCGCCGGCCGGGCTCACCGACACGGTGACGCTGATCCAGGCGCTCGACGAGGCGGAGGTCCACGCCAGGCTCTGGTGCGTGACGCGCGGCGCGGTCTCGACCGGGCGTTCCGACCCGCTCACCAACGCCGCGCAGGCACACGTGTGGGGTCTCGGCCGGGTCGCCGCGCTGGAGTACCCGCAGTGGTGGGGCGGGTTGGTCGACCTGCCGGCGACGCTGGACGGACGCGCCGCGGACCGGCTGCTCGCGGTGCTGGCCGACGGCGCCGAGGACCAGGTCGCGATCCGCGCCTCCGGCACGTTCGTGCGCCGCCTGCGGTCCGCACCGCCGGCCGCGCCGACCGCGGACGGCGGCACCGACTGGAGCGCGCCCGGCACGGTCCTGCTGACCGGCGCGACCGGTGCGCTCGGCGCCCACGTGGCCCGTTGGCTCGCGGAGCAGGGGGCGCGGCACCTGGTGCTGGCCAGCCGCCGCGGCCCGCAGGCACCCGGCGCCGCCGAACTCGTTGCTGATCTGGCCGAGTTGGGCGCCGAAGCGACCGTGGTGGCCTGCGACGCCGCCGACCGGTCGGCGCTGGCCGCCCTGCTCGCCGACATGCCGGCCGACCGGCCGCTGTCCGCCGTGCTGCACATGGCCGGGACCCTCGACGACGGCATGCTCGGCTCGCTGACCCCGGACCGGTTCGAGTCGGTGCTCGGGTCGAAGGCACTGGCCGCGCGCAACCTCGACGAGCTGACCCGGGAACTCGACCTGACCGCGTTCGTGCTCTTCTCCTCGCTCACCGGCTCGGTCGGCAACCCCGGCCAGGCCAACTACGCGGCCGCCAACTCCTACCTGGACGCGCTGGCCGAACAGCGCCGGGCCGCCGGACTGCCGGCCACCTCGGTCGCCTGGGGGCCGTGGGCCGACGGCGGCATGGCCGACGACGACCTGGTCACCCAGCGGCTGCGCCGGGTGGGGATCGCGCCGATGTCCCCGCGGCAGGCGGTCGCCGCGCTGGCCCACGCCGTCGACCGCGGCGACACGACGGTCGCGGTCGCCGACGTGGACTGGTCGCGCTTCGTCCCCGGGTTCGTCGCGGCGCGCGACAGCCGGATGTTCGACGAACTCCCCGACGTGCGGGCGGCCCTGGCGGACGCCCAGGGTGCCACCGGCGGCGGCCGTGACCAGGCGGGCCGGCTGCGCGAGCAACTCGCCTCGGCCGGGGACGCCGAGGGCCGGCGCCTGCTGCAGGAACTCGTCCGGCTCCAGGCGGCCGGTGTGCTCGGGCACGCCTCGGCCGCCGCGATCGACGCCGGGCGGGCCTTCCGCGACCTCGGCTTCGACTCGCTGACCGCGGTCGAACTGCGCAACCGGCTCGGTGCCGCCACCGGGCTCACGCTGCCGGCCAGCCTGGTCTTCGACTACCCGACGCCCGGCGCGCTCAGCGGCTACCTGCGCGACGAACTGGTCGGCGCGGCCGCCGCCTCGCCCGCCGGCGTCCGCCCGGCAGCCGGCGCGGCTGCCGCCTCCGAGGACGCGATCGCGATCGTCAGCATGAGCTGCCGGTTCCCCGGCGGCGTCCGCGACCCCGAGCAGTTCTGGCAGCTCGTCGCCGGCGGTGTGGACGCCATCGGCGACTTCCCGCACGACCGCGGCTGGGACACCGGCGACGCGGGCGCGGCGGCGGCGTTCGCCCGGCGCGGCGGCTTCCTCACCGACGCGGCCGACTTCGACGCCGGGCTGTTCGGCATCTCGCCGCGTGAGGCATTGGCCATGGACCCGCAGCAGCGGCTGCTGCTGGAGATCTCCTGGGAGGCGTTCGAGCGTGCGGGCATCGACCCCATGTCGCTGCGGGGCAGCCGCACGGGCGTGTTCGCCGGGACCAACGGCCAGGACTACGCGTCCATGATCGTCGACGCCGCCGAGGGGCTCGAAGGCCACGTCGGCACCGGGAACGCGGCCGCCGTGCTGTCCGGCCGGGTCTCCTACACCTTCGGCCTGGAGGGCCCGGCGATGACGGTGGACACCGCGTGCTCCTCCTCGCTGGTCGCGATGCACCTCGCCGCCCAGGCGCTGCGCCAGGGCGAGTGCACGCTGGCGCTGGCCGGCGGCGTGACGGTGATGTCGACGCTGAACGCGTTCATCGAGTTCGGCTACCAGGGCGGGCTGGCCGCCGACGGCCGCTGCAAGGCGTTCGCCGCCGGCGCCGACGGCACCGGCTGGGGCGAGGGCGCCGGCCTGGTGCTGCTGGAACGGCTGTCCGACGCCCGGCGCAACGGCCACGAGGTGCTCGCCCTGCTGCGCGGCTCGGCGGTGAACCAGGACGGCGCCTCCAACGGGCTCACCGCCCCCAACGGTCCCTCCCAACAGCGCGTCATCACCCAGGCGTTGGCGAACGCCGGCCTGTCGCCGGCCGACGTGCACGCGGTGGAGGCGCACGGCACCGGCACCGAACTGGGCGACCCGATCGAGGCGCAGGCGCTGCTCGCCACCTACGGGCAGAACCGCGAACTGCCCCTGCGCATCGGCTCGGTGAAGTCCAACATCGGCCACACCCAGGCCGCCGCGGGCGTGGCCGGCGTCATCAAGATGGTGCAGGCCATGCGGCACGGCGTGTTGCCGCGGACCCTGCACGCCGACGAGCCGTCACCGCACGTCGACTGGTCGACCGGAGCGGTGGAGGTGCTCAGCGAGCCGGCCGACTGGCCGCTCGCGGACGGCCCGCGCCGCGCCGGCGTCTCCGCGTTCGGCATCAGCGGTACCAACGCCCACGTGATCATCGAGCAGCCCGAGCAGCCCCTGCCGGAACCCGCCCGCGGCGGCTCCTACGGCGGTCCGCTGCCCTGGGTGCTGTCGGCCGAGTCCGCCGGCGCGCTGCGCGACCAGGCGGACCGGCTGCGGTCCCTCGCGAGCGGGCAGGCCGCCGTCTCGCCGGTGGACGTCGGTTGGTCGCTCGCCGCGTCCCGTGCCCGGCTGGCCCACCACGCCGTGGTCGTCGGCGCGGACCGCGCCGGCCTGCTCGCCGGCCTGACCGCGATCACCGAGGACGCGGCCACCCCCGCCGTGGTGCGAGGCTCGGGTGCCCCCGGCGCTCCCCTGGCGTTCCTGTTCACCGGCCAGGGCGCGCAACGGGCCGGAATGGGACGGGAGTTGTACGACGCGTTCCCGGTGTTCGCGGACGCGCTCGACGCCGTGTGCGCCCGGCTGGACGGCGAGTTGGACCGCCCGCTGCGCGAAGTGATGTTCGGCGAACCGGAGCCGCTGAACCGCACGGTCTTCACCCAGGCCGCGCTGTTCGGCCTCGAAGTGGCGCTCTTCCGGCTGCTGGAGTCCTGGGAACTGGTCCCCGACTTCCTGCTCGGCCACTCGATCGGCGAGGTGGCCGCCGCGCACGTCGCGGGCGTGCTGTCGCTGGACGACGCGTGCACCCTGGTGGCGGCGCGCGGCCGGCTGATGCAGGCGCTGCCCGAGGGCGGCGCGATGCTCGCGGTAGAGGCGACCGAGAACGAGGTCGCGGCCGAACTCACCGGTCGTGAGGCGTCGGTGAGCGTCGCGGCGGTCAACGGGCCCACGTCCGTGGTCGTCTCGGGCGACGAGGAGGCCGTCGGCGAGCTGGAGGCGGCCTGGCGCACCGCCGGCCGCCGCGTGAAGCGGCTGACCGTCTCGCACGCGTTCCACTCGCCGCGCATGGACGGCATGCTGGACGAATTCGCCGCCGTGCTGGGCGGGTTGACGTTCAACGCGCCGCGCGTCCCGATCGTCTCCAACCTCACCGGAGAGCTGGTCGACCCCGACTCGATCCGCACCCCCGCGTACTGGGTGCGGCACGTGCGCGAGGCGGTCCGGTTCGCCGACGGCATCGCCACCCTCCGCGGCCAGGGCGTGACCACCTACCTGGAACTCGGCCCGGACGGCGTGCTCAGCGCCATGGCCCACCAGAGCGCGGAGGGCGCCACCGCCGTCCCGGTGCTGCGCGACGGCAGGGACGAGACCGAGGCCCTGCTCACCGCGGTCGCCCACGCACACGTCCGCGGCGCCACCCCGCGCTGGACCGAGGTCTTCCGGGACTGGGGCGCCCGCCCGGTCGCGTTGCCCACCTACGCCTTCCAGCACCGGCGCTACTGGCCCGAACTCCCGCAGCGCGGCGCGGTACCCGGCACGCCGGACTCCTGGCGCTACCAGGTGTCGTGGACCGAACTCGCCGAGCGGCCGGCCGGCTTCCTGTTCGGCACCTGGCTGCTGGCCGCGCCCGCCGGCCGCCGGCACGACGACCTGGCGACCGCCCTGGAGAACGCCGGTGCGAGCGTCGTCCGCGTCGAGGTGCCGGCCGGCGAGGAGCGGTCCGCGCTCGCCGCACGGCTGCGCGCCGCGGCCGGACCCGGCGAGGTCACCGGCGTGCTGTCCGCACTCGCGCTGGACGGCCCGGCCGCGACCGCGGCGACCCTGACCCTCGCGCAGGCGCTGGGCGACGCCGACGTCACCGGCCGGCTGTGGGCGCTGACCCGCGGCGCGGTCTCCACCGGGGACGCCGACCCGCTCGCCGACCCCGAGCGGTCGCAGGTGTGGGGCCTCGGCCGGGTCGTCGCACTGGAACACCCGCACCTGTGGGGCGGACTGGTCGACCTGCCCGCCGCCTGGGACGACGCCGCCGCCGACCGGCTCGCCGCGGTGCTCGCCGACGGCGCCGAGGACCAGGTGGCGATCCGCGCGAACGGCGTCCTGGCACGCCGGCTGCGGCACGCGCCGCCGGCCGGGGCACCGGCCGAGACCTGGCAGCCGGCCGGCACGGTCCTGGTCACCGGCGGCACCGGCGCGCTCGGCGCCCGCGTCGCCCGCTGGCTCGCCGACCGGGGCGCACCGCGCCTGCTGCTCACCTCCCGCCGCGGCATGGCCGCCCCGGGGGCGGCCGAACTGGTCGTGGAACTCGCCGAGCGCGGCACCGAGGCGACCGTCGTGGCCTGCGACGTCTCCGACCGCGCCGCCCTGGCCGAACTGCTCGCCGCGGTGCCGGCCGAGCACCCGATGACGGGAGTGATCCATGCCGCCGGCATCGTGGACGACGGGATCGTGGACGCGTTGACCCCGGAACGGCTCGCCGCCGTCCTGCGCGCCAAGGCGGTCTCCGCCGCCCACCTGGACGAGCTGACCGAGGGCATGGACCTCGGCGCGTTCGTGCTCTTCTCCTCCTTCGCGGGGGTGGTCGGCAACCCCGGGCAGGCCAACTACGCCGCCGCGAACGCCTTCCTGGACGGCCTCGCCGAGCGGCGCGCGGCCCGCGGACTCGCCGCGACCTCCGTCGCGTGGGGCCCCTGGGCCGAGGCCGGCATGGCCGACGTCAGCGCCGCGTCCGGCGGACACCGCGCCGGGGTCGCCCCGCTCGACCCCGAACTGGCCATCACCGCGCTGGCCCAGGCGGTCGACCGCGGCGAGACGGCGGTCGCGGTCGCCGACATCGACTGGGCCGCGCTCGCCCCCGAGCTGCGCGCCATCCGACCGACCCCGCTGCTCGACCAACTCCCCGAGGCCCGGCCGCGTACCGAGCCGGCCGACCAGGACACCGCACCCGCGGCCGACCCCGGCCGGGCGCTGCGCGAGAGCCTGGCCGCGGCGACCGGGTCCGAACGCGAGCAACTCGTCCTGGACCTGGTCAGCGAGCAGATCGCGCTGGTGCTCAACCACGGCTCCGCCGCCGAGGTCGAGGTCGAACGGCCCTTCCGGGCGCTCGGGCTCACCTCGCTGGCCGCCGTCGAACTGCGCAACGCGCTCTCCGCGGCCACCGGGCTCACGCTCCCGGCCAGCCTGGTCTTCGACCACCCCACGCCGACGGCGGTCGCCGAGCTCCTGAGCTCCCGACTCGCGCCGACCGACGGGCCGTCGGAGCACGACGACACACTCGCGCGACTGGACCGGCTGGAAGCGGCGTTGAACGGCCTGCCGCCCGGCGGCGACGAGGCGTCCGCCATCGCCGATCGCCTGCGGCAACTGGCGTCCAAGCTGCAGGGCGCCGGGAGCGGCGCCGTGGACGACGGCGCCGGATCGCTCGCCGAAGCCACGGCGGACGACCTCTTCGACATCATCCACAACGAATTCGGAAAGTCCTGACCGTCATGCGAGCGGAGACAGGAATGCGAGCAGAGACGGTCCTCGGTGGGAGACACTCGAATGGCTAATGAAGAGAAGCTTGTCGAACACCTTCGTTGGATGACCGGCGAGCTGCGGGAAGTACGCCAGCGCCTCCGCGACGTCGAGGAGCAGGACTCCGAGCCCATCGCCATCATCGGCATGAGCTGCCGCTTCCCCGGCGGGGTGCGCAGCCCCGAGGCCCTGTGGCAGCTCGTCTCCACCGGCACCGACGCCGTCTCGGACTTCCCCGCCGACCGCGGCTGGGACCTCGGCACGCTCTTCGACGACGACCCCGACCGGCGCGGCACCTCCTACGGCCGCGAGGGCGGGTTCCTCACCGACGCCGCCGACTTTGACGCCGCCCTGTTCGACATCTCGCCGCGTGAGGCGTTGGCCGTGGACCCGCAGCAGCGCCTGCTGCTGCAGACCTGCTGGGAGGCGCTGGAGCGGGCCGGGCTCGATCCGACCTCGCTGCGCGGCAGCCGCACCGGTGTCTTCGCCGGCACCAACGGCCAGGACTACGCCACCTTGATGTTCAACAACCCGGACGTCTCCGACGGCTACCTGGCCACCGGCAGCGCCGCCAGCGTGATGTCCGGCCGTGTCTCCTACACCTTCGGGCTGGAAGGCCCGGCACTGACCGTCGACACCGCCTGCTCCTCCTCGCTGGTCGCCCTGCACCTCGCCATCCAGGCACTGCGCGGCGGCGAGTGCACGCTGGCGCTGGCCAGCGGCGCCACCGTCATGGCCACGCCCACCGCCTTCGTGGAGTTCAGCCGGCAGCGCGGCCTGGCCCCCGACGGCCGCTGCAAGGCGTTCGGCGCGGGCGCCGACGGGACCGGCTGGGGCGAGGGCGTCGGCGTGCTCGTCGTCGAGCGGCTGTCCGACGCGCGGCGCAACGGCCACCGGGTGCTCGCGGTCGTCCGCGGCTCGGCCGTCAACCAGGACGGCGCCTCCAACGGGCTGACCGCGCCCAACGGCCCCTCGCAGCAGCGGGTCATCCGGCAGGCCCTCACCAGCGCTGGCCTCTCGGCCGTCCGACGTGGACGCGGTCGAGGCGCACGGCACCGGCACGACGCTGGGCGACCCGATCGAGGCGCAGGCGCTGCTCGCCACCTACGGCCAGGACCGGCCCGAAGACCGGCCGTTGTGGCTCGGCTCGGTGAAGTCCAACATCGGCCACACCCAGGCCGCCGCCGGGGTGGCCGGGATCATCAAGATGGTCATGGCCATGCGGCACGGCGTGCTGCCGAAGACCCTGCACGTCGACGAGCCGTCGCCGCACGTCGACTGGTCGGCCGGCGCGGTCCGGCTGCTCACCGAGGGCCGCGCCTGGACCACGGCCGAGTCCCCGCGCCGGGCGGGCGTGTCCTCGTTCGGCGTCAGCGGCACCAACGCGCACATCATCCTGGAGCAGGCCCCGGAGAACGAGACCGCCGCCGACGAGCCGGCCCCCGCCTCGGGCGCGCCCCTCCTGCCGCTGCTGCTGTCGGCCCGGTCCGACGCCAGCCTGCGCGGGCAGGCCGAGCGGCTGCACACCTTCCTCGCCGACGCCGCGCGGCCCGGCCTGGCCGACACCGCCCTCTCGCTGGCCACCACCCGGGCCACCCTGGAACGCCGCGCGGTGGTCTGGGCCCCCGACCGGGAGACCGCGCTCGCCCGCCTCACCGAAATCGCACAGGGCCGACGCGGTCCGGGAGCCGTGACCGGCACAGCCGCACCCGGCCGCACCGCCTTCCTCTTCACCGGCCAGGGTGCGCAACGGGCCGGTATGGGGCGTGAGTTGTACGACGCCTTCCCGGTGTTCGCGGAGGCGTTGGACGCGGTGTGCGCGCGGCTGGACGGCGAGTTGGACCGTTCGCTGCGTGAGGTGATGTTCGGCGAGGCCGAGTTGCTGGACCGGACGGTGTTCACCCAGGCGGCGTTGTTCGCGTTGGAGGTGTCGCTGTTCCGGTTGTGGGAGTCATGGGGTGTTCGCCCGGACTTCCTGCTGGGGCATTCCATCGGGGAGTTGGCGGCTGCGCATGTGGCCGGCGTGCTGTCGCTGGATGACGCGTGCACTTTGGTTGCTGCTCGTGGTCGGTTGATGCAGGCGTTGCCGTCGGGTGGCGCGATGCTGGCGGTCGAGGCGACCGAGCAGGACATCGCGGCCGAACTCGTCGGTCGTGAGGCGTCGGTGAGCGTCGCGGCGGTCAACGGGCCGTCTGCGGTGGTCGTTTCGGGTGACGAAGACGTGATCGCCGAGCTTGAGGCGGCCTGGCGTGACGCGGGTCGCCGGGTGAAGCGGCTCACCGTCTCGCACGCCTTCCACTCGCCGCGCATGGAGCCGATGCTCGACGAGTTCGCAGCGGTGGCCCGGCGGTTGACCTTTGCGGCGCCGAAGCTGCCGATCGTCTCGAACGTGTCCGGGGGGCTCGTCGACGCGGACGAGATCCGCACGCCGGAGTACTGGGTGCGACACGTGCGTGAGGCGGTGCGGTTCGCCGACGGCGTCGCCACGCTGAGCGCCAAGGGTGTCACCCGGTTCGTCGAGCTGGGCCCGGACGGGGTGCTGACCGCCATGGCGCAGCTCTGCCTCGACGGCGCCGAACACGTCGGCCTGTTCGCGACCCTGCGCGACGGCCGCGCCGAGACCGAGACCCTGTGCGAGGCGCTGGCCCAGGCACACGTGACCGGCGTACGGGTCGACTGGCCCGCGCTGTTGAAGCCCGCCGGCGGCAGGCCGATCGGGCTGCCGACCTACGCGTTCGAGCTGCGCCCCTACTGGCCCGACGCGGTGGCCTTCGCCGGCGACATGGCGTCGGTCGGCCTCGGCGCCGCCAACCATCCGCTGCTGGGTGCCGCCGTCTCGCTCGCCTCCGGCGACGGCCTCCTGCTGACCGGACGGCTCTCGACCGGCACGCACGCCTGGCTCGCCGACCACACGGTGATGGGCGACGTGCTGCTCCCCGGCACCGCCTTCGTGGAGATGGCGCTGCGCGCCGGCGAACAGGTCGGCTGCCCGCGGCTGGACGAGCTGACGCTTGAGGCGCCGCTGGTCCTGCCCGAACGCGGCGCGGCGCAGATCCAGGTGAGCGTCGGGGCCCCGCAGGACGGCGGCGCCAGGACGGTCGAGATCTACTCGCGCCCCGACGACGAGGACGCCGGCTGGCTGCGCAACGCCGCCGGCCTGCTGACCGACGAGGACGTGCCCGCCGAACCGCTGGGCACCGCCTGGCCGCCGGCCGGCGCCGAGCCCGTCGACCTCACCGGCTTCTACGACCGCGCGGCGGAGGCCGGTTACCGCTACGGGCCGGTGTTCCAGGGACTGCGGTCGGCCTGGCGCGTCGCCGGAGACCTGTACGCCGAGGTGGAACTGCCGGAGAACGTGCGACGGGACGCCGCCCTGCACGGCCTGCACCCTGCGCTCCTGGACGCCGCGCTGCACGGTACCGGCCTGATCGGCGATGCCGGCCTGCCCTTCGCCTGGTCGGGCGTGTCGCTGTTCGCCGTGGGAGCGCCGCTGTTGCGGGTGCGGCTGTCGCGGGTGGCCGGCGACGCGGTGGGCGTGCGCGCCTACGACGCGAGCGGCTCAGCGGTGGCCTCGGTCGATTCGCTGGTGCTCCGGGCGGCGGACAGCCGGGCCGGCGGCGGCGCGGTGGACGGCCTGTTCGGGATCGAGTGGTCGCGGGTCTCGCTGGACGGATCCGCGTCGGGGTCGGTGGCGGTCTGTGGGCTGGGCGAGGTCGGGGAACCGGACGGCGACGCCGCCGTGCGGGTGCCGTCGGACGGCAGCGTGGCGGAGGTCGCGGGTCGGGTGTTGGAGGCTGTGCGCGCGTGGCTGGCGCGGGAGGGCTCCGGTCGGTTGGTGGTGGTGTCGTGCGGTGCGGTGGGTGTGGGTGACGGCGGTGTGGTGAGCGATGTCGCGGCGGCTGCGGTGTGGGGGTTGGTGCGGTCGGCGCAGTCGGAGCATCCGGACCGGTTGGTGCTGCTGGACGTCGATGCGGATGACGTGGATCCCGCTCTGATCTCCGCTGTGTTGGGTTTGGGTGAGCCGCAGGTGGCGGTGCGTGGTGGTGTGGCGTGGGTGCCGCGGTTGGCTCGGGTGTCGTCGTTGCCGGTGTTGTCGGTTCCGTCGGCGGGTGAGGGTCCGTGGCGTCTGGAGCCTTCCCAGTATGGGGTGTTGGAGGAGATCGCGCCGGTACGTCAGCCTGCGGGCGCGGAGTTGGCGCCGGGTGAGGTACGCGTCGAGATGCGCGCGGCCGGGGTGAACTTCCGGGACGTGCTGCTCGGCCTGGGCACGTATCCCGAGCCGGGGTTGATGGGCGCGGAAGGCGCCGGCGTGGTGCTCGGGGTCGGTGCCGGGGTGGCGGACCTGGCGGTGGGGGATCGGGTCTTCGGGTTGTTCGCGGGTGGGTTCGGTCCGGAGGCGGTGACCGATCGGCGGTTGCTGGCGCGGATGCCGGAGGAGTGGTCGTTCACGCAGGCCGCGTCGGTGCCGATGGTGTTCATGACGGCCTACTACGGCCTGTTCGACCTGGGCGGTCTGGCGGTCGGCGGCTCGGTGTTGGTGCACGCGGCTGCCGGTGGTGTGGGTATGGCGGCGGTGCAGCTGGCGCGTTGGGCGGGCGCTGAGGTGTTCGCGACGGCGAGCGAGCCGAAGTGGCCGGTGGTACGCGAACTCGGCGTCCCGGACGACCGGATCGCGTCTTCGCGTGATCTCGCCTTCGAGGGCGTGTTCCGTGCGGCGTCGGGCGGCCGTGGTGTGGATGTCGTGCTGAACGCGCTCGCGGGCGAGTTCGTCGACGCGTCGGCGCGGCTGCTTGTCGAGGGCGGTCGGTTCGTCGAGATGGGTAAGGCGGATCTTCGCCAGGCGGACGCCTTCCCGGGTGTCTCCTACCATTCGTTCGACCTGTTCGACGCGGGCATGGACCGGTTGCAGGAGATCCTGCGGTCCGTGGTGGACCTGTTCGACGACGGGACGCTGCAGCTTCTGCCGGTCCGGGCGTGGGACGTACGGGACGTGGTGAGCGCGTTCCGTTTGATGAGTTCGGGTCGGCACGTCGGCAAGAACGTGCTGGTGATGCCGCGTCAGCTGGATGCGCGGGGCACGGTGGTGATCACCGGTGGCACTGGGACGTTGGGTGCGTTGCTGGCCCGGCATCTCGTGTCGGCTTACGGGATGCGGCAGTTGGTGCTGCTGTCGCGCAGTGGTCCGGAGGCGCCGGGTGCCGTCGAACTGGTGGCGGAGTTGGCGGAGCTGGGTGCGGAAGCTCGCGTTGTCGCGTGTGACGTGGCGGACCGTGCGGCGCTGGCGGCCGTGCTGGATGCCATCCCGGCCGAGCATCCCCTGACCGGTGTCGTGCATGCCGCCGGGATCGTGGACGACGGCATCGTCGAGTCGTTGACCCCGGAGCGGATCGTCACAGTCCTCGCGCCGAAGGCGGACGCGGCGCTGCATCTGCATGAGTTGACGCAGCGTCATGATCTGGCGTTGTTCGCGATGTACTCGTCGGTGTCGGCGACGTTCGGTTCGCCTGGGCAGGCGAACTACGCGGCTGCCAATGCGGTGTTGGACGCGTTGGCGCAGCAGCGGCAGGCGGCCGGGTTGGCCGGTGTGTCGTTGGGCTGGGCGCTGTGGGAGCAGGAGAGCGCGATCAGCGGCCACCTGTCGACCGCGGATCGCGCGCGGGTGCAGGTGGGTGGCAGTGCGCTGTCCACCGCTGAGGGACTGGGCCTGTTCGACGCGGCCGTGGCGGTGGGACTGCCGCATCTGCTGCCGATGCGGCTGGACCTGGCCCGCCTGCGGAACCGGATCGGCGACGGCGCGGTACCCGCGCTGCTGCGCGGCCTGGTGCGTCCGCGGGCTCGGCGGGCGGTGGCTCAGCGGTCGGGCTCGCTGGGCGATCGGCTGGCCGGGCTCCCGGTGGCCGAGCAGGAGCGGCTGCTGGCCGGGGTCGTGCTGGGCGAGGTCGCCGCGGTGCTGGGCCACGCCTCGGCGGACGCGATCGAAGTGAACCGGGCCTTCAAGGAACTCGGGTTCGACTCGCTGACCGCGGTCGAGCTGCGCAACCGGATCAACGCGGTCACCGGGCTCCGGCTGCCGGCCACCCTCGTGTTCGACCACCCGAGCCCGCGCGCGTTGGTGGAGCGGCTGCGCACCGACCTGGTGGGCGCCGAGGCCGCGGGCGCGCTTCCGGTGCTCGCCACGGCCGCCGTCGCCGACGATCCCGTGGTGATCGTGGGCATGGGGTGCCGGTTCCCGGGCGGGGTGGCCTCGCCGGATGACCTGTGGCGGCTGGTCGCCGACGGGGTCGACGCGATCGGTGAGTTCCCGACCGACCGCGGCTGGGACCTCTCGGCGCTGTTCGACCCGGACCCGGACCGCTCCGGCAGCTCGACCGCGCGCACCGGCGGGTTCGTGTATGACGCGGACGAGTTCGACGCGTCGTTGTTCGGGATTTCGCCGCGTGAGGCTTTGGCGATGGATCCGCAGCAGCGGTTGTTGTTGGAGAGTGCGTGGGAGGCGTTGGAGCGGGCGGGTATCGCTCCGTTGTCGTTGCGCGGTGAGCAGGTCGGCGTCTTCATGGGCGTGGCCAGTTCGCTGTACGGGCTCGGCGGCGGACCGCTCCCGCAGGAGGTCGAGGGACTGTCCCTCACCGGCACGCTGACCAGCGTCGCGTCCGGCCGGATCGCCTACTCCTTCGGCTTCGAGGGCCCGGCGGTGTCCGTCGACACGGCGTGCTCGTCGTCGCTGGTCGCGCTGCACCTGGCCATGCAGGCGCTGCGCAACGACGAGTGCCGGATGGCGTTGGTCGGCGGCGCCACCGTGATGGCGACGCCCGGCATCTTCACCGAGTTCAGCCGGCAGAAGGGCGTGGCGGCCGACGGCCGCTGCAAGCCGTTCTCGGCGACCGCGGACGGCACCGGCTGGGCCGAGGGCGCCGGCGTGCTCGTGGTCGAGCGGCTGTCCGACGCCCGACGCCTCGGCCACCAGGTGCTCGCGGTCGTGAGGGGTTCGGCGGTGAACCAGGACGGCGCGTCCAACGGGCTGACCGCGCCGAACGGTCCCTCCCAGCAGCGCGTCATCCGCCGGGCGCTGGCCGGCGCGGGCTTCTCGCCGTCCGACATCGACGCGGTGGAGGCGCACGGCACCGGCACCGCGCTGGGCGACCCGATCGAGGCGCAGGCGCTGCTCGCCACCTACGGGCAGGACCGCCCGGCGGATCGGCCGCTGTGGCTGGGGTCCGTCAAGTCGAACATCGGCCACGCGCAGTCCGCCGCCGGTGTCGCGGGCATCATCAAGATGGTCATGGCCATGCGGCACGGCGTGCTGCCGAAGACCCTGCACGCCGAGGAGCCGTCGCCGCACGTGGACTGGTCGTCCGGCGCCGTCGAGCTGCTGACCGAGGCCAGGGAGTGGCCGGAGACCGGTGCGCCGCGCCGGGCCGCCGTCTCGTCGTTCGGCGTCAGCGGCACCAACGTGCACACCATCCTGGAGCAGGCCCCCGACGGGGTCGACGCGCCGCGCCGGGACGAGCCGGCCACCGGCTGGGTTCCGCCGCTGGCGCTCTCGGCCCGCTCGGCGGAGGGCCTGCGCGGCCAGGCCGAGCGGTTGCTGACGGTGCTGGCCGCCGACGAGTCGCCGGCACTGCTCGACGTCGCCTTCTCGCTCGCGACGACCCGCGAGACGTTCGACCACCGGGCGGCCGTGCCGGCCGGCACGCGCACAGAACTTCTCGACGCCCTCGCCGACCTGGCGGCCGGACGCGCGAGCCGCTCCGTCGTGGAAGGCCGCGCCGCTGGTGGCCGGACCGCGTTCCTGTTCACGGGCCAGGGTGCGCAGCGGGTGGGGATGGGTCGGGAGTTGTATGCCGCGTTCCCGGTGTTCGCGGAGGCGTTGGACGCGGTGTGTGCGCGGATGGACGGCGAGTTGGGCCGTTCGTTGCGTGAGGTGATGTTCGACGAGGCCGAGTTGCTGGATCAGACGGTGTTCACGCAGGCGGCGTTGTTCGCGTTGGAGGTGTCGCTGTTCCGGTTGCTGGAGTCATGGGGGGTGCGTCCGGATTTCCTTCTCGGTCATTCGATCGGTGAGTTGGCGGCGGCGCATGTGGCGGGTGTGCTGTCGTTGGATGACGCGTGCACGTTGGTGGCGGCGCGTGGTCGGTTGATGCAGGCGTTGCCGTCGGGTGGCGCGATGTTGGCGGTGGAGGCTGAAGAGGCGGAGATCGCGGCGGAACTCGTGGGTCGTGAGGCGTCGGTGAGTCTCGCGGCGGTCAACGGGCCGACGTCGGTGGTCGTTTCGGGCGACGAGGACGTGATCGCCGAGCTGGAGGCGGCCTGGCGTGCAGCCGGTCGTCGGGTGAAGCGGCTTACCGTCTCGCATGCTTTCCATTCGCCGCGGATGGAGCCGATGCTCGACGAGTTCGCCGCGGTGGCGGGGCGGTTGACCTTCGGGGCGCCGAGGCTGCCGATCGTCTCGAACGTGTCCGGCGGGCTGGTGGATCCGGAGGAGATCCGGACGCCGGGGTACTGGGTGCGGCATGTGCGGGAGGCGGTGCGGTTCGCGGACGGGGTCGTGACGCTCGCAGCCCAAGGGGTCGCGACGGTGGTGGAGTTGGGGCCGGACGGGGTGTTGTGCGCGATGGCGCAGCAGTCCGCCGAGCTGACCGCCGTGCCCGCTCTGCGCGCCGGGCAGGACGAGGTCCGGACGGTGTCCGCCGCGCTGGCCGTCGCCCAGGTGCGGGGGATCGCCGTGGACTGGGCGGCGGTGTTCGCCGGCCGGGACGCGCGGCGGGTGGCGCTGCCGACGTACGCGTTCCAGCGGGAGCGGTACTGGCTCGACGGCGCCGCCGGGGACGCGGTGCCGGGTTCGGTGGCGGACGGCGAGTTCGCCGAGTTCTGGGAGGCGGTGGACTCCGAGGACCTGGGGGCGTTGGCGGGTGCCCTGCGGCTGGAGGGCGACGCGCCGCTGAGCGCGGTGGTGCCCGCGCTGTCCGCGTGGCGGCGCAAGAGCCGTGAGCGGTCGGTGGTCGACGGCTGGCGCTACCGCGTGTCGTGGTCGCCGCTGTCCGGTCCGTCGGGATCGGTCGAGGGCCGCTGGCTCGTCGTGTCGCCGGTCGGCGGGGGCGACGCCGGCGTGGTCGCCGGGGCACTGCGTGGTGCCGGGGCCGAGGTGGCGGAGCTGGAGATACCGGAGGCGGCGGATCGGGCTGCCCTGGTGGAGCTGATCGCTGCGGCGGGCGAGCTGTCCGGCGTGGTGTCGCTGCCGGCGCCGGGCGCGAGCGACGGCGCCCGGCGGACGCTGGCCTTGGTGCAGGCGTTGGGCGATCTGGGTGTGTCCGGTCGGTTGTGGTGTGTGACGCGTGGTGCGGTGTCGGTGGGCCGCTCCGACCGGCTGACGGATCCGGTGCAGGCGCAGGTGTGGGGTCTGGGTCGGGTGGCCGCCCTTGAGCACCCGTTGTGGTGGGGCGGGTTGGTGGATCTGCCGGAGATGGTGGACGATCGCGCCGCCGAGCGGTTGGTGTCCGTGTTGTCGGGCGCCGGTGGTGAGGACCAGGTCGCGGTGCGGGCGTCCGGGGTGTTCGGGCGCCGGCTGGTACGCGTGGACTCGGGCAGGCGCACCGACGCGCCGGGCTGGCAGCCGCGCGGCACGGTGCTGATCACCGGCGGCACCGGCGCGCTCGGCGGCCACGTCGCGCGTTGGCTGGCGGAGCGGGGAGCGGAGCGGCTCGTCCTGACCAGCCGCCGCGGGCCGGACGCACCGGGCATGACGGAACTCGTGGCCGAGCTGGCCGCCCACGGCACCCACGCCGACGTGGTCGCCTGCGACGCGGCCGACCGCGACGCCCTGGCCGCCGTGCTGGCCGCCATCCCGGCCGAGCAGCCGCTCACCGCCGTGGTGCACGCCGCGGGCACGGTCGACGACAGCGAGCTCGCCGCGCTGCGCCCCGAACAGCTCGACGCGATGTTCCGCGGCAAGGTGCGGGCCGCCGTCAACCTCGACGAGCTGCTGGCCGACGTCGACCTGGACGCGTTCGTGCTGTTCTCCTCGATCGCCGGTGTCTGGGGCAGCGGCGGGCAGGGCGCCTACGCCGCCGCGAACGCGTTCCTGGACGCCCTCGCGCAGGACCGCGCCGCCCGCGGCCGGGCCGCCACCTCGATCGCCTGGGGCCCCTGGGCCGACGCGGGCATGGCGGCGCGCGGCGAGGCCGCCGACTACCTGCGCCGCAGGGGACTGCGCGCCCTCTCTCCCGAACTCGCCGTGGCGGCGCTCGGCCAGGTCGTCGGGGCCGGCGAACCCTGCGTCACCCTCGCCGACGTGGAGTGGCCGCGATTCGCCGGCACCTTCACCGCCACCCGGCCGAGCCCGCTGCTCGCCGAGCTGCCCGAGGCCGACCCGGCCACCGGCGACACCGCGTCCGACACGTCCGGCTCCCGGCTCCGGGACGAACTGCGCCCGATGTCCGCCGCCGAACGCACCCGCCACCTGCTCGACCTGGTGCGGCACAGCGTCGGAACCGTGCTCGGCTACTCCGACCCGGCCTCGATCGAGACCTGGGCGCCCTTCGCCGACCTCGGCTTCGACTCGCTGACCGCCGTGGAACTGCGCAACCGGCTCGTCGCCGCCACCGGGCTGTCCCTGCCGACCACCCTCGCCTTCGACCACCCCAACGTGGCCGTGCTCGCCGAGCACCTGGTCGAGACGCTGACCGGTGAATCGGCCGGCCACGACCGGCTCGCCGACCTCTCCGCCGTGGACGACGACCCGATCGCGATCGTGGCGATGAGCTGCCGCCTGCCCGGCGGCGTCACCTCTCCCGAAGGGCTGTGGGAGCTGGTCGAGTCCGGCAGCGAGGGCATATCGCCGTTCCCGACCGACCGCGGCTGGGACCTGTCCGAGAACGCCTTCGGCTACGCGACCGCCGGCGGATTCCTCGACCGCGCCACCGAGTTCGACGCGTCGCTGTTCGGGATCTCGCCGCGCGAGGCGCTGGCGATGGACCCGCAGCAACGCGTCCTGCTGGAGAGCTGCTGGGAGGTCTTCGAACGCGGCGGAATCGACCCGAAGTCGGTCCGCGGCGAGCAGACCGGCGTGTTCGTCGGCGCCTCCAACAACGGCTACGGCACCGGGATCGCGCTGCCCGACGCCGTCGAGGGGCACATGCTCACCGGCAGCGCCAACAGTGTGATCTCGGGTCGGGTAGCGTACTCGTTCGGTCTTGAGGGTCCGGCGGTGACGGTGGACACGGCGTGTTCGTCGTCGTTGGTGGCCCTGCACCTGGCCGCGCAGGCGCTGCGGAACGGCGAGTGCTCGATGGCACTCGTCGGCGGGGTGGCCGTGCTGTCGACCCCGGCCGCGTTCGCCGAGTTCGGCAAGCAGGGCGGGCTCGCGTCGGACGGCCGCTGCAAGCCGTTCGCCGCCGCGGCCGACGGAACGGGCTGGTCGGAGGGGGTCGCGGTCCTGCTCGTCGAGCGCCTCTCCCAGGCCCGGCGCAACGGGCACGACGTCCTGGCGCTGGTGCGCGGCTCGGCGATGAACTCGGACGGCGCCTCCAACGGGCTGACCGCGCCGAACGGCCCCTCGCAGCAGCGCGTCATCCGCCGGGCGCTGGCCAACTCCGGTCTGGCCGCCTCCGACATCGACGTCGTGGAAGGGCACGGCACCGGCACCCGGCTGGGCGACCCGATCGAGGCGCAGGCCCTGCTGGCCACCTACGGGCAGGGCCGCCCGGCGGAGCGGGCGCTGCGGCTCGGCTCCCTGAAGTCCAACATCGGTCACACGCAGGCGACTTCGGGCGTGGCGGGCATCATCAAGATGGTCATGGCCATGCGCCACGGGGTGCTGCCGCGGACCCTCAACGTGGACGAGCCGACGCCGCACGTGGACTGGTCGGCCGGCGGCGTCTCCCTGCTGACCGCGAACGAGCCGTGGGAGGCGGACGGCCGCCCGCGCCGGGCCGGCGTCTCCTCGTTCGGCATCAGCGGCACCAACGTGCACACGATCCTCGAGGAGGCACCCGCACCGCAGGCGCCCGAGCCGGACGACCGTCCCGCGTCCCCGGTGCGACCGGCCCAACTGCCCGTCGTCCCGTGGGTGTTGTCGGCGCGGTCGGATGCGGCGTTGGGTGCGCAGGCGGAGCGGTTGGGTGCTTTGGTGGGGTCGGGTGCTGGGTTGCGTCCGGTTGATGTGGGGTTGTCGTTGGCGGTGGGTCGTGCGGGGTTGGAGCATCGTGCGGTGGTGTTGGGTGGTGGGTTGGATGGTTTTGGTCGTGGTTTGGGTGCGGTGGTTGCGGGTGAGTCGTTGCCGGGTGTGGTGCGGGGTGTTGCGGGTGTGGGTGAGGTGGCGTTTCTGTTCGCGGGTCAGGGTTCGCAGCGGGTGGGGATGGGTCGTGGGTTGTATGCCGCGTTCCCGGTGTTCGCGGAGGCGTTGGATGCGGTGTGTGCGCGGATGGATGCCGAGTTGGAGCGTCCGTTGCGTGAGGTGATGTTCGGCGAGGCCGAGTTGCTGGACCGGACGGCTTATACGCAGGCGGCGTTGTTCGCGTTGGAGGTGTCGCTGTTCCGGTTGTGGGAGTCGTGGGGTGTGCGTCCGGACTTCCTGTTGGGCCACTCGATCGGCGAGGTGGCGGCTGCGCATGTCGCGGGTGTGTTGTCGTTGGATGATGCGTGCGTGTTGGTTGCGGCTCGTGGTCGGTTGATGCAGGCGTTGCCGTCGGGTGGGGCGATGCTGGCGGTGGAGGCTGAGGAGTCGGAGGTCGCGGCTGAACTGGTCGGTCGTGAGGCGTCGGTGAGTCTCGCGGCGATCAACGGGCCGACCTCCGTGGTCGTTTCGGGCGACGAGGACGTGGTCGCCGAGCTGGAGGCGGCGTGGAGTGAGGCGGGTCGTCGGGTGAAGCGGTTGGCGGTGTCGCACGCGTTTCATTCGCCGCGGATGGAGGCGATGCTCGGCGAGTTCGCCGCCGTCGCGGGCGGGTTGACGTTCGAGGCTCCTCGGGTGCCGATCGTCTCGAACCTGACGGGCGAGATCGTCGACGCCGAACTGATCCGCACGCCGGAGTACTGGGTGCGGCACGTACGCGAGGCCGTGCGGTTCGCCGATGGCGTCGGGACGTTGAACGCCAGGGGCGTGTCCCGGTTCGTCGAACTGGGCCCGGACGGCGTGCTGTCGGCGATGGTCCGGCAGTGCGTCGAGTCGGCCACCGTCGTGCCGGTGCTGCGGGCGGATCGCGACGAGCCCGAGACCCTGCTGACCGCGCTGGCCACGGCGTACGTGCACGGTGTCGCCGTGGACTGGTCCGCGCTCTTCGCGGGGCACGACGCCCGGCGGGTGGCGTTGCCGACGTACGCGTTCCAGCGCGAGCGGTACTGGATCGACCCGGTCGCGCAGGCGGCGTCGGGTTCCGTGCTGGACGCCGAGTTCGCCGAGTTCTGGGAGGCGGTGGACTCCGAGGACCTGAGCACGCTGACGGGTGCCTTGCGGTTGGAGGGTGACGCGCCGCTGAGTGCGGTGGTGCCCGCGCTGTCGGCCTGGCGGCGCAGGCAGCAGGAAGAGTCGGTGGTCGAGGGCTGGTGTTACCGGGTTTCGTGGGTGCCGTTGGCGGGTGTGTCGGGGTCGGTTGACGGTCGTTGGCTGGTGGTGTCGCCTGCGGGTGCCGGCGATGGCGGTGTGGTGGCGGATGTGTTGCGTGGTGCGGGTGTTGAGGTGGTGGAGCTGGAGGTCGACGCGTCGGTGGAACGGGCCGCTCTGGTGGAGTTGCTGGGTGGGGTGGGTGAGGTGTCGGGTGTGGTGTCGCTGCTGGCGGGCGGCGAGGCGTGCGTCGAGCGGACGGTGGTCCTGGTTCAGGCGCTGGCCGACGCTGACCTTGGCGGTCGGCTGTGGTGTGTGACGCGCGGTGCGGTGTCGGTGGGCCGTTCGGACGGCGTGGTGTCTCCCGAGCAGGCGCAGGTGTGGGGTTTGGGTCGGGTGGCGGCTCTTGAACACCCGTTGTGGTGGGGCGGGTTGGTGGATCTGCCGGAGGTGCTGGACGATCGCGCCGCCGCGCGGCTGGTGTCGGTGTTGTCGGGCGTCAGTGGTGAGGACCAGGTCGCGGTGCGCGGTTCGGGTGTCTTCGGGCGCCGGCTGCGGCGTGGGGCGTTCGATCGTGTCGCCGAGGGTGCCGGTTGGCGTCCGCGGGGGACGGTGTTGGTGACGGGTGGGACGGGTGCGTTGGGTGGTCGGGTGGCGCGGTGGTTGGCGGAGCGTGGTGCGCCGCGGCTCGTCTTGACGAGTCGGCGTGGTCCGGAGGCGCCGGGTGCGGGGGAGTTGGTTGCGGAGTTGGCTGCGCTTGGCACTGAGGCGGTGGTGGTTGCGTGTGATGTGGCGGATCGGGAGGCGTTGGCGGGGGTGTTGGCTGGCATTCCGTCGGAGTTTCCGTTGTCGGGTGTGGTGCATGCGGCGGGGTTGGATCGTGCGTCGGTGTTGGGTGAGGCGATTGTGGGTGATGTGGTTGAGGTGTTGCGGGCGAAGGCGGTGGGGGCGGCGTATTTGCATGAGTTGACGGCGGGTTTGGTGTTGGATGCGTTTGTGGTGTTTTCGTCGATTGCTGGGGTGTGGGGTAGTGCGGGGCAGGGTGCGTATGCGGCGGCGAATGCGTTTTTGGATGGGTTGGTTGAGGTGCGGCGTGGTGCGGGGTTGGTGGGGACGTCGGTGGCGTGGGGTCCGTGGGCTGGTGGGGGGATGGTGGTGGATGCGGTGGAGGCTGAGGGGTATTTGCGGCGTCGTGGGTTGGCGTCGATGGATATGGAGTTGGCGGTGGGTGCGTTGGGTCGTGCGGTGGATGGTGGTGAGGTGTGTGTGACGGTTGCGGATGTGGATTGGGATCGTTTTGGTGGGACGTTTACGTCGGGTCGTCCGAGCCCGTTGTTGGAGAGTTTTATCGGCTCTGTCTCAGCGGCTGGTGTGGGTGTTGCTGTTGCTGGTGGGGAGTTTGTGGGGCGGTTGTCGGGGTTGGGGGTGGGGGAGCGGTTGCATGAGGTGTTGGGGTTGGTGCGGCGGGAGGCTGCTGGTGTGTTGGGGTATGGGGATGTGGGTGTGGTGGATGGTGGGCGGGCGTTCAAGGATTTGGGGTTTGATTCGTTGACGGCGGTGGAGTTGCGGGATCGGTTGTCGGGTGTGTTGGGGGTGCGGTTGGCGGCGAGTTTGGTGTTTGATTATCCGAATGCGGAGGTGTTGGCGGGTTATTTGTTGGAGTTGTTGGGTGTTGAGGGTGGTGAGTCGGCGGCTTCGGGTTCGGTGGTTTCGGCGGGTGTGGCAGCGGTGGTGGATGAGCCGGTGGCGATTGTGGGGATGAGTTGTCGTTTTCCTGGTGGGGTGGATTCTCCGGAGGGTTTGTGGCGGCTGGTGGTTGATGGTGTCGATGCGATTGGTGATTTTCCGGCGGATCGTGGTTGGGATACGGATGTGTTGTTCGATCCGGATCCGGACAAGCCGGGGACCTCGTATGTTCGGGTCGGCGGATTCCTTGATGATGCTTCGGCGTTCGATGCGGGGTTGTTCGGGATATCGCCGCGTGAGGCGATCGCGATGGACCCGCAGCAGCGCCTGCTGCTGGAGACCTGCTGGGAGGTGTTCGAGCGGGCCGGGATCGATCTCCGTTCGCTGCGGGGGAGTCGGACCGGGGTCTTCGCCGGCACCAACGGGCAGGACTACACCAGGCTGACCATCGCCGCCGCCGAGGCCCGCGAAGGCCACGTGGCCACCGGCGGGGCCGCGAGCGTGATGTCGGGCCGGATCTCCTACGCCTTCGGTCTTGAGGGTCCGGCGGTGACGGTGGACACGGCGTGTTCGTCGTCGTTGGTGGCGTTGCACCTGGCGGCGCAGGCGTTGCGGAACGGCGAGTGCGAGATGGCGCTGGCCGGCGGTGTGACGGTGATGGCCACGCCCGGCGCGTTCATCGAGTTCAGCCGGCAGCGCGGGCTCGCGGCCGACGGTCGCTGCAAGCCGTTCTCGGCTGCCGCCGACGGCACGGGCTGGGGCGAGGGCGTCGGCGTGCTGCTCGTGGAGCGGTTGTCGGACGCGCGGCGCAACGGCCACCAGGTGCTCGCGGTCGTGCGTGGTTCGGCGGTGAACCAGGACGGCGCGTCGAACGGGCTGACGGCGCCGAACGGTCCTTCGCAGCAGCGCGTCATCCGGCAGGCGTTGGCGAGTGCGGGACTCTCGGCGTCGGACGTTGACGTGGTGGAGGCGCACGGCACCGGCACGACCCTCGGCGACCCGATCGAGGCGCAGGCGTTGTTGGCGACGTACGGCCAGGAGCGGTCTGCGGATCGGCCGTTGTGGCTGGGTTCGGTGAAGTCGAACATCGGTCACACGCAGGCGGCTTCGGGTGTGGCGGGCGTGATCAAGATGGTCATGGCCATGCGGCACGGCGTGCTGCCGAAGTCGCTGTACGCGGACGAGCGGTCGCCGCACGTGGACTGGTCGGTCGGCGCGGTGGAGTTGTTGACGCAGGCGCAGGAATGGTCGACGGACGGCCGTCCGCGCCGGGTTGGTGTGTCGTCGTTCGGTATCAGTGGGACGAATGCGCACACGATTCTGGAGGAGGGTGACGCGGCGCCGGTTGTGGTGTCGGAGTCGGGTGGTGTGGCGCCGGCTGTGGTGCCTGCGGTGGTGCCGTGGGTGGTGTCGGCGCAGAGTGTGGCTGGGTTGGGTGCGCAGGCGGGTCGGCTGGCGGCGTTCGTCGAGGGTGGCTCTGAGGCGCGGTTGGTGGATGTGGGGTTGTCGTTGGCGACGACGCGTGCGGCGTTGGAGCACCGCGCGGTGGTCCTCGGTGCGGATCGGGATCAACTGCTGGGTGGCCTGGGTGCGTTGGCCGGGGGCGGTTCGGGTGCCAGTGTGGTGTCCGGTGCGGTGGTGTCGGGTCGTACGGCGTTCCTGTTCACCGGCCAGGGTGCGCAGCGGGTCGGTATGGGTCGGGAGTTGTATTCCGCGTTCCCGGTGTTCGCGGACGCACTCGATGCGGTGTGTGCGCGGATGGATGCCGGGTTGGCGCGTCCGTTGCGTGAGGTGATGTTCGGCGAGGCCGAGTTGTTGAACCGGACCGAGTACACGCAGGCGGCGTTGTTCGCGTTGGAGGTGTCGCTGTTCCGGCTGTGGGAGTCGTGGGGGGTGCGTCCTGACTTCCTGCTGGGGCATTCGATCGGTGAGTTGGCCGCGGCGCACGTGGCCGGCGTCCTGTCGTTGGATGACGCGTGCACGTTGGTGGCGGCTCGTGGTCGGTTGATGCAGGCGTTGCCGTCGGGTGGCGCGATGCTGGCGGTGGAGGCTGAAGAGTCGGAGGTCGCGGCCGAACTCACCCGCCGTGAGGCGTCGGTGAGCATCGCGGCGGTCAACGGGCCGACCTCCGTGGTCGTTTCGGGTGACGAGGACGTGGTCGCGGAGCTGGAGGCGGCCTGGCGGGACACGGATCGTCGGGTGAAGCGGCTGACCGTCTCGCACGCCTTCCATTCGCCACGCATGGACGCGATGCTCGACGAGTTCGCCGCCGTCGCCGGGCGGTTGACCTTCGAAGCGCCGAAGCTCCCGATCGTCTCCAACGTGTCCGGCCGGCTCGTTGATCCGGACGAGATCCGCACACCGGGGTACTGGGTGCGGCATGTTCGCGAGGCCGTGCGGTTCGCGGACGGGGTGGCGACGCTGCATGCGGAGGGTGTGACCCGGTTCGTCGAGTTGGGCCCGGACGGGGTGCTGACCGCGATGGTGGACCAGTGCGTCGATGGCGCGACCGCGATTCCGGTGCTGCGAAGGGACCGGGACGAGTCCGGGACGCTGCTGACCGCGCTGGCCACGGTGTTCGTGCGAGGCGTCACCGTGAACTGGGCCGCGGTGTACGGCACATGGCAGGCAGGCGTTGTCCAACTGCCGACGTACGCCTTCCAGCACGAGCGGTACTGGGTGAACGTCCGGGTCGGGTTCGGGGACATCGCGGGGGTGGGCGGTTCCGGGCATCCGTTGCTGAGTGCCGAGACGTCGTTGGCGTCGGGCGGGGGCCTGGTCCTGACCGGCCGGCTGTCGGTGGCGTTGCAGCCGTGGCTGGGCGAGCACCGGGTGCACGGGAGCGTGGTCGTGCCGGGGACCGCGCTGGTGGAGATGGCGCTGCGCGCGGGTGGGCAGATCGGCTGCCCGCGGGTGGACGACCTCACGCTTGAGGTGCCGTTGGTGCTGCCCGAGCGGGGTGCGGTACAGGTCCAGGTGAGCGTGGGCGCGTCGCAGGACGGCGGTGCCAGGACGGTGGAGATCCATTCGCGTCCCGATGGCGAGGACGCGAGTTGGGTGCGGAACGCGGCCGGTTTGTTGACCGACGAGGACGTGTCCGCCGGATCGCTCGGCCTGGACGTCTGGCCGCCGGCCGAGGCCGAGTCGGTGGAACTGGCGGGCATGTACGACGGGTTGGCGGCGACCGGGCTCGCCTACGGTCCGGTGTTCCAGGGCCTCCGGTCGGTGTGGCGGGCGGGTGACGGGGTGGTGCTCGCCGAGGTGGAGTTGCCCGGTTCGGTTGAGGCCGGTTCGTTCGGTGTGCATCCGGCGCTGCTGGACGCGGCGTTGCACGCGTTGGCGGTGGGCGGTGTGCTGGGCGAGGAAGGCGGCGCCCGGCTGCCGTTCGCCTGGTCGGGTGTGTCGTTGTTCGCGGTGGGTGCGTCGGTGCTGCGGGTGCGGCTGTCGCGGGTGGGCGACGACGCGGTGCGGGTCGAGGCGTTCGACGCCGCCGGTGATGCGGTGGTGTCCGTGGAGTCCCTGGCATTGCGGGTGGTGGATGCGTCGGCCGGATCTGTTGCGGGCGGCGCCCGTGTGGCGGACGGGTTGTTCGGGGTGGAGTGGTCGCGGGTCTCGCTGGACGGGTCCGTGTCGGGGTCGGTGGCGGTCTGTGGGCTGGGCGAGGTCGGCGAACTGGACGGCGACGCTGCTGTCCTGGTGCCGTCGGACGGCGGCGTGGCGGAGGTCGCGGGTCGGGTGTTGGAGGCTGTGCGGTCGTGGTTGGCGCGGGAGGGCTCCGGTCGGTTGGTGGTGGTGTCGTGCGGTGCGGTGGGTGTGGGTGACGGCGGTGTGGTGAGTGATGTCGCGGCGGCTGCCGTCTGGGGGTTGGTGCGGTCGGCGCAGTCGGAGCATCCGGATCGGCTGGTGTTGCTGGACGTTGACGTGGAGGACGTTGACGCGGGCTTGCTGGCTGGTGTGTTGGGTCTGGGTGAGCCGCAGGTCGCGGTGCGGGGTGGTGTGGCGTGGGTGCCGAGGCTCGCTCGGGTGTCGTCCCTTCCGGTGCTGTCGGTTCCGTCGGCGGGTGAGGGCGCATGGCGTCTGGAGCCGTCGGAGCGTGGGGTGTTGGAGGAGGTCGCACCGGTGGTCCAGGCGGCGGCCGAGGGACTGGGCGCAGACCAGGTACGCGTCGAGATGCGTGCTGCCGGGGTGAACTTCCGGGACGTGCTGCTCGGCCTGGGGACGTATCCCGAGCCGGGGTTGATGGGTTCCGAGGGTGCGGGCGTGGTGGTGGAGGTGGGCGCCGACGTCGATGGCCTGGCGGTGGGTGATCGGGTCTTCGGGTTGTTCGCGGGTGGGTTCGGTCCGGAGGCGGTGACCGATCGGCGTCTGCTGGCGCGGATGCCGGATGGCTGGTCGTTTGTCGATGCCGCGTCGGTGCCGATGGTGTTCATGACGGCCTACTACGGTCTGTTCGACCTGGGTGGTCTGACGGCCGGCGAGTCGGTGTTGGTGCACGCGGCGGCCGGCGGCGTGGGCATGGCGGCGGTGCAGTTGGCGCGTTGGGCGGGCGCTGAGGTGTTCGCGACGGCGAGTGAGCCGAAGTGGCCGGTGGTTCGTGGGCTCGGTGTCGCCGAGGAGCGGATCGCGTCTTCGCGTGATCTCGCTTTCGAGGATGCGTTCCGTGCGGCGTCGGGTGGTCGTGGTGTGGATGTCGTGCTGAACGCGCTCGCGGGTGAGTTCATCGACGCGTCGGCACGGCTGCTCGCTGACGGTGGCCGGTTCGTCGAGATGGGCAAGGCGGATCTTCGCCAGGCGGACGCCTTCCCGGGTGTCTCCTACCATTCGTTCGACCTGTTCGACGCGGGCATGGACCGGTTGCAGGAGATCCTGCGGTCCGTGGTGGACCTGTTCGACGACGGGACGCTGCAGCTTCTGCCGGTCCGGGCGTGGGACGTACGGGATGTGGTGAGCGCGTTCCGTTTGATGAGTTCGGGTCGGCACGTCGGCAAGAACGTGCTGGTGATGCCGCGTCAGCTGGATGCGCGGGGCACGGTGGTGATCACGGGTGGTACGGGAACGCTCGGGGCGTTGCTGGCCCGGCATCTCGTATCGGCTTACGGGATGCGGCAGTTGGTGCTGCTGTCGCGCAGTGGTCCGGAGGCGCCGGGTGCCGTCGAACTGGCGGCGGAGCTGGCGGACCTGGGTGCGGAAGCCCGCGTTGTCGCGTGTGACGTGGCGGACCGGGCGGCCCTGGCGGCGGTGCTGGATGCCATCCCGGCCGAGCATCCGCTGACCGGTGTGGTGCATGCCGCCGGGGTCGTGGATGACGGTGTCGTGGAGTCGTTGACCCCGGAGCGGGTTGCGGCCGTGCTGGCGCCGAAGGCGGACGCGGCGCTGCATCTGCACGAGTTGACGCAGCGTCATGATCTGGCGTTGTTCGCGATGTATTCCTCGGTGTCGGCGACGTTCGGTTCGCCGGGGCAGGCGAACTACGCGGCTGCCAACGCGGTGTTGGACGCGTTGGCGCAGCAGCGACAGGCGACCGGACTGGCGGGCGTCTCGCTCGGGTGGGGGTTGTGGGCGGAGGCCAGCGCGATCAGCGGGCATCTGTCCGCTACCGACCTGACCCGTGCGCAAGCGGGCGGGAGCGCGTTGGCCAGCGGTGAGGGCCTGGCGTTGTTCGATGCTGCGGTGCGGACCGGGTTGGCGCATGTGGTGCCGATGCGGTTGGACGTGGCGCGGTTGCGGGCGCGGGCCGGGCAGGATCCGGTGCCGGCGTTGCTACGCGGGTTGGTGCGTTCCGGGGTGCGGCGTGCGGCCGGTACGAGCGGTGCGGCCTCGTTGGTCGAGCGGTTGACGGCGCTCTCCCGGTCCGAGCAGGACCGGGTGCTGACCGGGCTCGTGCTGGGCGAGGTGGCGGCGGTGCTCGGGCACGCGTCGGGGGACGCGATCGAGCCGGGTCGGGCGTTCAAGGAGCTGGGGTTCGATTCGCTGACCGCTGTCGAGCTGCGGAACCGGATGAACACGGCGACCGGGTTGCGGTTGCCGGCCACGTTGGTCTTCGACTATCCGAGTCCGCGGGCGCTGGTGGAGCGGCTGCTGACGGACTTGGTGGGTGTCGAGGTCGCGGGTGTGGTGCCGGTGCGGGCGTTGCCGCCGGTGGCGGACGATCCGGTGGTGATCGTGGGTATGGGGTGTCGGTTCCCGGGCGGGGCGGCCTCGCCGGAGGACTTGTGGCGGCTGGTCGTGGCCGGGGTCGACGCGATCGGTGAGTTCCCGACCGACCGTGGTTGGGACCTCGGGTCGCTGTTCGACCCGGATCCCGAGCGGCCGGGTACGTCGGCCACTCGGGTGGGTGGGTTCGTCTATGACGCGGATGAGTTTGACGCGTCGTTGTTCGGGATCTCGCCGCGTGAGGCTTTGGCGATGGATCCGCAGCAGCGGTTGCTCCTGGAGAGCGCGTGGGAGGCGTTGGAGCGGGCGGGTATCGCGCCGCTGTCGCTGCGTGGTGAGCAGGTCGGCGTCTTCATGGGCGCCGCGACGTCGAACTACGGCGTGGGCTCGGTGTCCCGGCAGGCCCGCGGCGAGGTCGAGGGGCACCTCCTCACCGGCACGGCGACGAGTGTGGCGTCCGGGCGGATCGCGTACTCGTTCGGCCTTGAGGGTCCGGCGGTGACGGTGGACACAGCATGTTCGTCGTCGTTGGTGGCGTTGCATCTGGCGGCGCAGTCGTTGCGTAGCGGTGAGTGCGACATGGCGTTGGTGGGTGGTGCGACGGTGATCGCGACGCCGGGGATCTTCACGGAGTTCAGCCGGCAGAAGGGTGTGGCGGCGGACGGTCGGTGCAAGTCGTTCTCGGCGTCGGCGGACGGTACGGGTTGGGCCGAGGGCGCCGGCGTGCTGGTCGTGGAGCGGTTGTCGCACGCGAGGCTGCATGGGCATGAGGTGCTGGCGGTCGTGCGGGGTTCGGCGGTGAACCAGGACGGTGCGTCGAACGGGTTGACCGCGCCGAACGGGCCTTCGCAGCAGCGGGTGATCCGGCAGGCGTTGGCCAGTGCCGGACTGTGCGCATCCGAGGTGGATATGGTGGAGGCGCACGGTACCGGGACCATGCTGGGGGATCCGATCGAGGCCCAGGCACTGTTGGCGACCTACGGCCAGGAGCGCGCCGCGGAGCGACCGCTGTGGCTCGGCTCGCTGAAGTCGAACATCGGCCACACCCAGTCCGCAGCCGGCGTCGCCGGCGTCATCAAGATGGTGATGGCGTTGCGGCACGGTGTGCTGCCGCAGACGCTGCACGCCGGGGAGCCGTCGCCGCACATCGACTGGTCGTCCGGTGCGGTGGAGCTGCTGACGGAGAACCGGCCGTGGCCGGAAACGGGGGCACCGCGCCGGGCCGCGGTGTCGTCGTTCGGCGTCAGCGGCACGAACGTGCACACCATCCTGGAACAGGCCGCACCCGCGCCCACCCCGGAACCGGCCCCGATCGCGCAGACGCCGCCGCCAATCATTCCCTGGGTGATCTCGGCGAAGAGCGAGGAAGCGGTCCAGGCCCAGGCCGCCCGCCTGCGCGGCCTGGTGGCTGACGACCCGGAGCTGTCCATCGCAGACGCGGGCGCGTCGCTCGCCACTACCCGGGCACTGCTGGCACAGCGGGCCGTCGTACTGGCCGCCGACCGCGACGGCTTCGAACGCGGTCTTGCGGAGCTGGCCAACGGCCGCCCGGTCAGGAACGTCATCACCGGCACGGCCGAGTCCGGCGGCCGCACGGCGTTCCTCTTCACCGGCCAGGGTGCGCAACGGGCCGGTATGGGCAAGGAGTTGTACGCGGCGTTCCCGGTGTTCGCGGAGGCGTTGGACGCGGTGTATGCGCGGCTGGACGGCGAGTTGGGTCGTCCGCTGCGTGACGTGATGTTCGACGATGGTGAGTTGCTGGACCAGACGGTCTACACGCAGGCGGCGTTGTTCGCGCTTGAGGTAGCGCTGTTCCGGCTGCTGGAGTCGTGGGGCGTTCGCCCGGACTTCCTTCTCGGTCATTCCATCGGCGAGTTGGCCGCCGCGCACGTCGCGGGTGTCCTGTCGTTGGATGACGCGTGCACTCTGGTGGCGGCTCGTGGTCGGTTGATGCAGGCGCTGCCGGCAGGTGGCGCGATGCTCGCGGTCGAGGCGACCGAGGCGGAGATCGCTGCCGAACTCGTCGGTCGTGAGGCGTCGGTGAGTGTCGCGGCGGTCAACGGGCCGACCTCAGTGGTCGTTTCGGGTGACGCCGACGTGGTCGCGGAGTTGGAGACCGCGTGGCGGGACGCAGGCCGCCGGGTCAAGCGGCTGACGGTGTCGCACGCGTTCCACTCGCCGCGGATGGAGGCGATGCTCGACGAGTTCGCCGCCGTCGCCGCGCGACTGGACTTCCACGCGGCCGAGTTGCCGATCGTCTCCAACGTGACGGGCGAGCCGGCCGATCCCGAGCAGATCCGGACGCCGGGGTACTGGGTGCGGCACGTGCGGGAGGCGGTGCGGTTCGCCGACGGCGTGGCGACGCTGCGGGCGGAGGGGGTGACCCGGTTCGTCGAGCTGGGTCCGGATGCCGTGTTGGCCGCGATGGTGCAGCAGTGTGTGGATGCCGCCGTGGCGGTGCCGGTGTTGCGCGGTGGCCGGGGCGAGGCGGAGGCGTTGTTCGCCGCGTTGGCCGCGGTGCACGTGCACGGTGGATCGGTTGAATGGGCGACGGTGTTCGCGCCGTGGAGCGGGCGGCGGGTCGACTTGCCGACGTACGCGTTCCAACGCCGGCGCTACTGGCTGGCGTCCGGCGACACCGAGGTGCCGGAGACCGGTTCGCGGCCGGACGACGCGGTGGAGGACGCGTTCTGGTCCGCGGTGGAGCAGCAGGATCTGGCGTCCGTCGCGAGCACCCTGAAGCTGGACGCCGCCGGCGGTCTGAGCGCGGTGCTGCCCGCCCTGTCGCAGTGGCGGCGGGAGCGGCAGGCCAGGTCGGCGGTGGATGCCTGGCGCTACCGGGTCGGCTGGACACCGGTCGCGGCCGCGCCCGCGGTGGCGTCCGGCGTCTGGTTGGTGGCGATGCCGGAGGGGGCCGTGGACCGCGCGGCCGCTACGGCACTGCGGGACCACGGCGCCGAGCCGGTCGAGATCGTGGTGGCCGGGGACGCGGACCGCGCGTCGCTGGCCGAGCGGTTGCGGAAGGCGGCGGCCGAGGCCGAGGGCGTCGCGGGTGTGCTGTCGCTGCTCGCGCCCGCCGGGCTGGACCGATCGCTGCTGCTGGTACAGGCGTTGGGCGACGCCGAGTTGGACGCGCCGCTGTGGTGCGTGACCAGCGGGGCGGTGGCCGTCGGTGCGTCGGACCGGCTGACCGACGTGGCCGGTGCCCAACTCTGGGGATTCGGCCGGGTCGTCGCGCTGGAGCACCCGCAGCGCTGGGGCGGACTGGTGGATGTTCCGGCCGCCCTGGACAAGCGCGCCGCGGGTCTCCTGGTGTCGGTGCTGACCGGAGGCTCCGGCGAGGACCAGGTCGCCGTTCGCCGAACGGGCGCGTACGCACGGCGGTTGGCCGCCGCGACGCCCGACGGGTCCGCGCCGGCGTCCGCCTGGCGACCGCGCGGCACGGTGCTCGTCACCGGCGGCACCGGAGGGCTCGGCGGCAACGTGGCCAGGTGGCTCGCCGAACGCGGCGCGGAACACGTGGTGTTGACGAGCAGGCGGGGCATGGCGGCGCAGGGCGCGGCCGAACTCGTCGCCGAACTGCGCGAGCTGGGCGCGGAGGTGACCGTGACCGCGTGCGACATCGCCGATCGGGCGGCCGTCGGCGCGTTGCTCGCGGAGATCCCGGCCGAGCGCCCGCTGACCGCGGTGGTCCACGCGGCGGGCTTGACGGGCACCACCCGGCTCACCGACCTGACCGCGGACGAACTGGCCGAGACGCTACGGGCGAAGGTGGACGGTGCACGGCATCTGCACGAGTTGCTGGCCGGTGTGGACCTGGACGCGTTCGTGTTGTTCTCCTCGATCGCCGGCGTCTGGGGCAGCGGTGGCCAGGCCGCCTACGCCGCCGCGAACGCCTACCTCGACGCCCTCGCGCAGGACCGCGCCGCCGGCGGCCGGGCAGCGACCTCGATCGCCTGGGGCCCCTGGGCCGACGCCGGCATGGCGACCGCTGACGAGACGGCCGACTACCTGCGCCGCCGCGGGCTGCGGGTGCTGGACGCGAAGCTCGCGATCCGGGCGCTGGAATACGCGGTCGACGACGGCGAGACCTGCGTGACGGTGGCGGACGTGGACTGGGAGCGGTTCGCCCCGGTGTTCACCTCGGTGCGCACCAGCCCGCTGCTCAGCGAACTGCCTGCGGTGCGCGCGCTGCGGGCAGCCGGTGAGCGGAACGCGGCGTCGGCGGAGGGCTCGGCCCAACAGCCGGGCGGGCTCTCGGCGTTGGGGGCGAAGATCGTCGGATCCTCGCCCGCCGAGCGGCGGCGCGCACTGCTGGAACTGGTCCGCGGCCAGGTCGCCGCGGTGCTCGGACACGACGGCACGGCCGCCGTTCCGCCGAAGGTGGCCTTCAGCGAACTCGGCGTCGATTCGATGACCGCCGTCGAGATCCGCAACCGGCTCACGGAGGCGATCGGCGTGGCACTGCCGCCCACCCTGGTCTTCGACTACCCGACCTCGGCCGCGCTGGCCGAGCGGCTGGAGACGGAGATCCGCGGGGAGGACGCCGCGGACCCGGACACCGGGGCCGAGGAAGCGCGGATCCGCCAGGCGCTGGCCGGCGTGCCGCTGTCCCGGCTCCGCGACGCGGGTGTGCTCGACATGTTGCTCAAGCTGGTCGACCCAGCGGACCCGGGTGTCGTGGCGGACACCGAAACCGACACGGACACCGAATCGGAATCGATCGACGACATGGATGTCGACGCGCTGATCGAAACTGCTCTCGGCAATTCGGATTCCTGATAGCGCCCGCAATTGGAGCTCAAGAATGGCTAGTCGCGAGGAACAAGTTGTCAAGGCGTTGCGCGCGTCGCTGAAGGAAACCGAAAGGCTGCGTGAGCAGAACCGGGAGCTTCTGGCGGCGGGCAGGGAACCGATCGCCATCGTCGGGATGAGCTGCCGCCTTCCGGGTGGCGTCCGCTCACCGGAGGAGCTGTGGGAGCTGGTCGTCTCCGGCACCGACGGCGTCACGGGTTTCCCGGCCGACCGCGGCTGGGACCTGTCCGACCCGGACGCCTCATACGCCCGTCAGGGTGGTTTCGTCGACGACGCGACCGATTTTGACGCGTCGCTGTTCGGGATATCGCCGCGCGAGGCATTGGCGATGGACCCGCAGCAGCGGTTGATCCTGGAAGCCAGCTGGGAGCTCTTCGAGCGGGCCGGCCTGGCACCGGAAACCCTGCGCGGCAGCCGCACCGGCGTGTTCGTCGGCGCGTCCAACTCCGGCTACGGCGCGGGCATCGAGCTGCCGGACGAGATCGCCGGCCACGCCCTGACCGGCACCGCGAACAGCGTGATCTCGGGTCGGGTGGCGTACTCGTTCGGTCTTGAGGGTCCTGCGGTGACGGTGGACACGGCGTGTTCGTCGTCGTTGGTGGCCCTGCACCTGGCCGCGCAGGCGTTGCGGAACGGTGAGTGCTCGATGGCGCTCGTCGGCGGTGTCACGGTCATGCCCACCCCGGCGACCTTCGAGGAGTTCGACAAGCAGGGCGGGCTCGCGTCGGACGGCCGCTGCAAGTCGTTCGCCGCCGCCGCTGACGGCACGGGCTGGGGCGAGGGCGTCGGCGTGCTGCTGGTCGAGCGGCTGTCCGACGCGCGCCGCAACGGTCACGAGGTGCTCGCTGTCGTGCGCGGCTCGGCGGTGAACCAGGACGGCGCGTCCAACGGGCTGACCGCGCCGAACGGTCCCTCCCAGCAGCGCGTCATCCGCCAGGCGATCGTGAACGCCCAGCTCGTGCCTTCCGACGTGGACGTCGTGGAGGGTCACGGCACGGGGACCCGGCTCGGGGACCCGATCGAGGCGCAGGCGCTGCTCGACGTGTACGGGAAGGACCGCCCGGCGGAGCGGCCGCTGTGGCTCGGCTCGCTGAAGTCGAACATCGGGCACATCCAGGCCGCCTCCGGAGCGGCCGGCGTCATCAAGATGGTGATGGCGCTGCGGCACGGGCTGCTGCCGAAGACGCTGCACGTCGATGAGCCGTCGCCGCACGTGGACTGGTCCCGCGGCGCGGTCGAACTGCTGACCGAGACGCGGGACTGGCCGGAACTCGACCGCCCGCGCCGGGCCGGCGTCTCCTCGTTCGGCGTGAGCGGCACCAACGCCCACGTGATCGTCGAGGAGGCGCCACGGCAGGAGGCCGCCGAACCGTCGGCCGACGAGCCGGGCGCGCAGGACACCCAGGCGACCGCCGCTGCCCCGGCACTGCTGCCGTGGGTGTTGTCGGCGCGGTCGGATGCGGCGTTGGGTGCGCAGGCGGAGCGGTTGGGTGCTTTGGTGGGGTCGGGTGCTGGGTTGCGTCCGGTTGATGTGGGGTTGTCGTTGGCGGTGGGTCGTGCGGGGTTGGAGCATCGTGCGGTGGTGTTGGGTGGTGGGTTGGATGGTTTTGGTCGTGGTTTGGGTGCGGTGGTTGCGGGTGAGTCGTTGCCGGGTGTGGTGCGGGGTGTTGCGGGTGTGGGTGAGGTGGCGTTTCTGTTCGCGGGTCAGGGTTCGCAGCGGGTGGGGATGGGTCGTGGGTTGTATGCCGCGTTCCCGGTGTTCGCGGAGGCGTTGGATGCGGTGTGTGCGCGGATGGATGCCGAGTTGGAGCGTCCGTTGCGTGAGGTGATGTTCGGCGAGGCCGAGTTGCTGGACCGGACGGCTTATACGCAGGCGGCGTTGTTCGCGTTGGAGGTGTCGCTGTTCCGGTTGTGGGAGTCGTGGGGTGTGCGTCCGGACTTCCTGTTGGGCCACTCGATCGGCGAGGTGGCGGCTGCGCATGTCGCGGGTGTGTTGTCGTTGGATGATGCGTGCGTGTTGGTTGCGGCTCGTGGTCGGTTGATGCAGGCGTTGCCGTCGGGTGGGGCGATGCTGGCGGTGGAGGCTGAGGAGTCGGAGGTCGCGGCTGAACTGGTCGGTCGTGAGGCGTCGGTGAGTCTCGCGGCGATCAACGGGCCGACCTCCGTGGTTGTTTCGGGCGACGAGGACGTGGTCGCCGAGCTGGAGGCGGCGTGGAGTGAGGCGGGTCGTCGGGTGAAGCGGTTGACGGTGTCGCACGCGTTTCATTCGCCGCGGATGGAGGCGATGCTCGGCGAGTTCGCCGCCGTCGCTGGCGGGTTGACGTTCAACGAGCCGCAGTTGCCGATCGTCTCCAACCTGACGGGACAGCTGGCCGATCCGGAGGCGATTCGCACCGCCGGGTACTGGGTGCGGCATGTCCGCGAGGCCGTGCGGTTCGCCGACGGCGTGGCGACGCTGCAGGACGAAGGCGTCGGCAGGTTCGTGGAGTTGGGCCCGGACGGCGTGCTGTCCGCGATGGTCCGGCGGTGCACGGAGTCGGCGACGGCGATTCCGGTGCTGCGCGGCGACCGCGACGAGTCGGAAGCCGCGCTGACCGCGCTGGCCACGGCGTATGTGCACGGTGTCGTCGTGGACTGGGCGGCGGTGTTCGCGCCGTGGGGCGGGCGGCGGGTGGCGTTGCCGACGTACGCCTTTCAGCGGCAGCGGTACTGGGTCGACCTGCCGGCCGGTGAAACGGTGTCGGGTTCGGTGGCGGACAGCGAGTTCGCCGAGTTCTGGGAGGCGGTGGACTCCGAGGACCTGAGCACGCTGACGGGGGCCTTGCGGTTGGAGGGCGACGCTCCGCTGAGTGCGGTGGTGCCCGCGCTGTCGGCCTGGCGGCGGAAGCGTCGTGAGCGGTCGGTGGTCGATGGTTGGTCGTACCGGGTTTCGTGGGTGCCGTTGGCGGGTGTGTCGGGGTCGGTTGACGGTCGTTGGTTGGTGGTGTCGCCTGCGGGTGCCGGCGATGGTGGTGTGGTGGCGGGTGTGTTGCGTGGTGCGGGCGCCGAGGTGGTGGAGCTGGAGGTTGAGGCGTCGGTGGATCGGGCCGCTCTGGTGGAGTTGCTGGGTGGGGTGGGTGAGGTGTCGGGTGTGGTGTCGTTGCTGGCGGGCGGCGAGGCCTGCGTCGAGCGGACGGTGCTGCTGGTGCAGGCGTTGGGTGATCTGGGTGTGTCCGGTCGTTTGTGGTGTGTGACGCGTGGTGCGGTGTCGGTGGGTCGTTCCGATCGGTTGATGGATGCGGTGCAGGCGCAGGTGTGGGGTTTGGGTCGGGTGGCGGCTCTTGAACACCCGTTGTGGTGGGGTGGGTTGGTGGATCTGCCGGAGATGGTGGACGAGCGGGCCGGCGCGCGGTTGGTGTCGGTGTTGTCGGGCGTCAGTGGTGAGGACCAGGTGGCGGTGCGGGCGTCCGGGGTGTTCGGACGCCGGCTGGTGCGCGCGGAGCTGGGCGGGGCCAGTGGTGATGACGGCGGTTGGCGTCCGCGGGGGACGGTGTTGGTGACGGGTGGGACGGGTGCGTTGGGTGGTCGGGTGGCGCGGTGGTTGGCGGAGCGTGGTGCGCCGCGGCTCGTCTTGACGAGTCGGCGTGGTCCGGAGGCGCCGGGTGCGGGGGAGTTGGTTGCGGAGTTGGCTGCGCTTGGCACTGAGGCGGTGGTGGTTGCGTGTGATGTGGCGGATCGGGAGGCGTTGGCGGGGGTGTTGGCTGGCATTCCGTCGGAGTTTCCGTTGTCGGGTGTGGTGCATGCGGCGGGGTTGGATCGTGCGTCGGTGTTGGGTGAGGCGATTGTGGGTGATGTGGTTGAGGTGTTGCGGGCGAAGGCGGTGGGGGCGGCGTATTTGCATGAGTTGACGGCGGGTTTGGTGTTGGATGCGTTTGTGGTGTTTTCGTCGATTGCTGGGGTGTGGGGTAGTGCGGGGCAGGGTGCGTATGCGGCGGCGAATGCGTTTTTGGATGGGTTGGTTGAGGTGCGGCGTGGTGCGGGGTTGGTGGGGACGTCGGTGGCGTGGGGTCCGTGGGCTGGTGGGGGGATGGTGGTGGATGCGGTGGAGGCTGAGGGGTATTTGCGGCGTCGTGGGTTGGCGTCGATGGATATGGAGTTGGCGGTGGGTGCGTTGGGTCGTGCGGTGGATGGTGGTGAGGTGTGTGTGACGGTTGCGGATGTGGATTGGGATCGTTTTGGTGGGACGTTTACGTCGGGTCGTCCGAGCCCGTTGTTGGAGAGTTTTATCGGCTCTGTCTCAGCGGCTGGTGTGGGTGTTGCTGTTGCTGGTGGGGAGTTTGTGGGGCGGTTGTCGGGGTTGGGGGTGGGGGAGCGGTTGCATGAGGTGTTGGGGTTGGTGCGGCGGGAGGCTGCTGGTGTGTTGGGGTATGGGGATGTGGGTGTGGTGGATGGTGGGCGGGCGTTCAAGGATTTGGGGTTTGATTCGTTGACGGCGGTGGAGTTGCGGGATCGGTTGTCGGGTGTGTTGGGGGTGCGGTTGGCGGCGAGTTTGGTGTTTGATTATCCGAATGCGGAGGTGTTGGCGGGTTATTTGTTGGAGTTGTTGGGTGTTGAGGGTGGTGAGTCGGCGGCTTCGGGTTCGGTGGTTTCGGCGGGTGTGGCAGCGGTGGTGGATGAGCCGGTGGCGATTGTGGGGATGAGTTGTCGTTTTCCTGGTGGGGTGGATTCTCCGGAGGGTTTGTGGCGGCTGGTGGTTGATGGTGTCGATGCGATTGGTGATTTTCCGGCGGATCGTGGTTGGGATACGGATGTGTTGTTCGATCCGGATCCGGACAAGCCGGGGACCTCGTATGTTCGGGTCGGCGGATTCCTTGATGATGCTTCGGCGTTCGATGCGGGGTTGTTCGGGATATCGCCGCGTGAGGCGATCGCGATGGACCCGCAGCAGCGGCTTTTGCTGGAGACCTGCTGGGAGGTGTTCGAGCGGGCCGGGATCGATCCCCGTTCGTTGCGGGGGAGTCGGACCGGGGTCTTCGCCGGCACGAACGGCCAGGACTACGCGAGGCTGACCATCGCCGCGGCGCAGGCGCGGGACGGGCAGTCCGTCGCCGAGGGGCACATCGCCACCGGTGGTGCGGCGAGCATCATGTCGGGCCGGATCTCGTACGCGTTGGGTCTTGAGGGTCCGGCGGTGACGGTGGACACGGCGTGTTCGTCGTCGTTGGTGGCGTTGCACCTGGCGGCGCAGGCGTTGCGGAACGGCGAGTGCGAGATGGCGCTGGCCGGCGGTGTGACGGTGATGGCCACGCCGGGCACGTTCATCGAGTTCAGCCGGCAGCGCGGGCTCGCGGCGGACGGACGCTGCAAGGCGTTCGCCGCGTCGGCGGACGGCACCGCGTGGGGCGAGGGCGTCGGCGTGCTGCTGGTGGAGCGGTTGTCGGACGCGCGGCGCAACGGGCATCGGGTGTTGGCCGTGGTGCGTGGTTCGGCGGTGAACCAGGACGGTGCGTCGAACGGGCTGACGGCGCCGAACGGTCCTTCGCAGCAGCGCGTCATCCGGCAGGCGTTGGCGAGCGCGGGACTCTCGGCGTCGGACGTGGACGTGGTGGAGGCACACGGCACGGGGACCGCGCTGGGTGACCCGATCGAGGCGCAGGCCCTGCTCGCGACCTACGGCCAGGAGCGGCGGGATGACCGGCCGTTGTGGCTGGGTTCGGTGAAGTCGAACATCGGTCACACGCAGGCCGCTGCCGGTGTGGCCGGTGTGATCAAGATGGTGATGGCGCTGCAGCATGGTGTGTTGCCGCGTACGTTGCATGTGGATGAGCCGTCGCCGCACGTGGACTGGTCGGTCGGCGCGGTCGAGTTGTTGACGCAGGCTCAGGAGTGGTCGGGCTCCGAGGTGCCGCGTCGGGCGGCGGTGTCGTCGTTCGGCATCAGTGGGACGAACGCGCACACGATTCTGGAGGAGGGCGACGCGGCACCAGTTGCGGTGTCGGATCCCGATGGCGTGTCGCCGGTTGTTGTTCCGTGGGTGGTGTCGGCGCAGAGTGTGGCTGGGTTGGGTGCGCAGGCGGGTCGGTTGGTGTCGTTCGTTGAGGCCGGTTCTGAGGCGCGGTTGGTGGATGTGGGGTTGTCGTTGGCGACGACGCGTGCGGCGTTGGAGCACCGCGCGGTGGTCCTGGGCGCGCACCGGGCGGAACTGCTGAGTGGCCTGGGTGCGTTGGCCGGGGGCGGTTCGGGTGCCAACGTGGTGTCCGGTGCGGTGGTGTCGGGTCGTACGGCGTTCCTGTTCACCGGCCAGGGTGCGCAGCGGGTCGGTATGGGTCGGGAACTCTATGGTGCCTTCCCGGTGTTCGCGGATGCGTTGGATGCGGTGTGTGCGCGGATGGATGCCGAGTTGGACCGTCCGCTGCGTGAGGTGATGTTCGAGGGTGGTGAGTTGCTGGATCAGACGGCGTATACGCAGGCGGCGTTGTTCGCGTTGGAGGTGTCGCTGTTCCGGTTGTGGGAGTCGTGGGGTGTGCGTCCGGACTTCCTGCTCGGGCATTCCATCGGTGAGTTGGCCGCCGCGCATGTTGCCGGCGTCCTGTCGTTGGATGACGCGTGCGTGTTGGTGGCGGCTCGTGGTCGGTTGATGCAGGCATTGCCGTCGGGTGGCGCGATGCTCGCGGTCGAGGCGACCGAGGCGGAGATCGCGGCCGAACTGGTGGGTCGTGAGGCGTCGGTGAGTCTCGCCGCCGTCAACGGGCCGTCTGCGGTGGTCGTTTCGGGTGACGAGGACGTGGTCTCGGAGTTGGAGACCGCGTGGCGCGCGGCGGGTCGTCGGGTGAAGCGGCTCACCGTCTCGCACGCGTTCCATTCGCCGCGGATGGAGCCGATGCTCGACGAGTTCGCCGCCGTCGCCGGGCGGTTGACCTTCGAAGCGCCGAAGCTGCCCATCGTCTCCAACGTGTCCGGCCGGGTGGTGGATCCGGATGAGATCCGGACGCCGGGGTACTGGGTGCGGCATGTCCGGGAGGCGGTGCGGTTCGCCGATGGTGTGGCGACGCTGCACGCGGAGGGCGTGACCCGGTTCGTCGAGCTGGGCCCGGACGGCGTGTTGACCGCGATGGTGCAGCAGAACGTGGACCCGGCGGTCGCGGTGCCGGTGCTGCGCGGCGAGCGGAGTGAGGCCGAGGCGGTGCTGACCGCGCTGGCCACGGTGTTCGTGCGCGGCGTCGCCGTCAACTGGGCGGCTGTGTACGGCACATGGCAGGCCGGCATCGTCGAACTGCCCACGTACGCCTTCCAGCACGAGCGGTACTGGGTGCGCGGGCGGTTGAGTGTGGGCGACGTCTCGGGCGTGGGGCTCGGGGTGTCGCATCACCCGCTGCTGGGTGCCGAGGTGTCGTTGGCGTCGGGCGGTGGCCTGGTGTTGACGGGACGTCTGTCGTTGTCCGTGCAGCCGTGGTTGGGCGATCACCGGGTGCACGGCAGCGTGGTGGTGCCGGGGACCGCGCTGGTGGAGATGGTGTTGCTTGCGGGTGGGCAGTTGGGTTGTGGGCGGGTTGATGAGTTGACGCTTGAGGCACCGTTGGTGTTGCCCGAGCGCGGTGCGGTGCAGGTTCAGGTGAGTGTGTCGGGTGACGTCGATGACCGGATGGTGGAGGTTCATTCGCGTCTTGACGGTGGCGACGGGGGGTGGACGCGGCACGCGGGGGGCCGGTTGGTGGAGGACCGGGGCGTGGTGGTGCCGGGGATGGACGGGTCGGTGTGGCCGCCGGCCGGAGCCGAGCCGGTTGACGTGACGGGCATGTACGAGGGGTTGGCCGGGGCTGGCCTGGCCTACGGTCCGGCGTTCCAGGGGCTGCGGTCGGTGTGGCGGGCGGGGGACGGGGTGGTCTTCGCCGAGGTGGCGTTGCCGGAGGGTGTTGAGGCGGGGTCGTTCGGTGTGCATCCGGCGCTACTGGATGCCGCATTGCACGCGTTGGCGGTGGGCGGTGTGCTCGGGGAGGCCGGCGGCGCCCGGTTGCCGTTCGTGTGGTCGGGTGTGTCGTTGTTCGCGGTCGGCGCGTCGGTGTTGCGGGTGCGGTTGACGCGGGTGGGCGACGACGCGGTGAGCGTGCAGGCGTTTGACGCCGCCGGCGGTGTGGTGGCGACCGTCGATTCGTTGGCGTTGCGGGCGGTGGACAGCCGTGCCGGTGCGTTCGGCGGCGGCGTGGCGGACGGGTTGTTCGGGCTGGAGTGGTCGCGGGTCTCGCTGGAGGAGTCCGTTTCGGGCCCGGTGGCGGTGTGTGGCCTGGACGAGGTCGCGGGGCGGGACGGGGACGCGGCGGCGTGGGTGCCGTCGGGTGGTGGTGTGGGCGAGGTGGCTGGTCTGGTGTTGGAGGCCGTGCGCTCGTGGCTGGCGCGGGAGGGCTCCGGTCGGTTGGTGCTGGTGTCGCGGGGTGCGGTGGGGATCGGCGACGGCGGTGTGGTGAGCGATGTCGCGGCGGCTGCGGTGTGGGGTCTCGTGCGGTCGGCCCAGTCGGAGCATCCGGATCGGTTGGCGTTGCTGGACGTTGACGTGGATGACGTCGATCCCGCTCTGTTCTCTGCTGTGTTGGGTTCGGGTGAGCCGCAGGTGGCGGTGCGCGGTGGTGTGGTGTGGGTGCCGCGGTTGGCCCGGGTGTCGTCCCTGCCGGTGCTGTCGGTGCCGTCGGCCGAAGAGGGTCCGTGGCGTCTGGAGCCTTCCGAGCGCGGGGTGTTGGAGGAGGTCGCGCCGGCGAGGGTGGTGCGGGAAGCCGGGTTGGCACCTGACGAGGTGCGGGTGGAGATGCGGGCCGCGGGGGTGAACTTCCGGGATGTGCTGATCGGGTTGGGCACCTATCCCGAGGCTGCGTCGATGGGTTCCGAGGGTGCCGGTGTCGTGCTGGAAGTGGGCTCCGGGGTAACGGACTTCGCGGTGGGCGATCGGGTCTTCGGGCTGTTCGTCGGTGGGTTCGGTCCGGAAGTGGTGACCGATCGGCGGATGTTGGCGCGGATGCCGGCGGAGTGGTCGTTCACCGATGCGGCGTCGGTGCCGATGGTGTTCATGACGGCGTTCTACGGTCTGTTCGACCTGGGTGGGCTGTCTGCGGGTGAATCGGTGTTGGTGCACGCGGCTGCCGGTGGTGTGGGGATGGCCGCCGTGCAGTTGGCGCGTTGGGCGGGCGCCGAGGTGTTCGCGACGGCGAGTGAGCCGAAGTGGGCGGTGGTTCGTGGGCTCGGTGTCGCCGAGGATCGGATCGCCTCCTCGCGTGATCTCGCGTTCGAGGGCGCGTTCCGCGAGGCGTCCGGTGGGCGTGGCGTCGACGTCGTACTCAACGCGCTCGCGGGCGAGTTCATCGACGCCTCGGCTCGACTGCTCACTGATGGCGGCCGGTTCGTCGAGATGGGCAAGGCGGATCTTCGCCAGGCGGACGCCTTCCCGGGTGTCTCCTACCATTCGTTCGACCTGTTCGACGCGGGCATGGACCGGTTGCAGGAGATCCTGCGGTCCGTGGTCGGCCTGTTCGAGGACGGGACGCTGCGGTTCCTGCCGGTGCGGGCGTGGGATGTCCGTGAGGTGGCGGGCGCGTTCCGTTTGATGAGTTCGGGCCGGCACGTCGGCAAGAACGTGCTAATGATGCCGCGTCAGCTGGATGCGCGGGGCACGGTGGTGATCACGGGTGGCACGGGGACGTTGGGTGCGTTGCTGGCCCGGCATCTCGTGTCGGCTTATGGCGTAGAGCAGTTGGTGCTGCTGTCGCGCAGTGGTCCGGAGGCGCCGGGTGCCGTCGAACTGGTGGCGGAGCTGGCGGACCTGGGTGCCGAGGCGCGAGTCGTGGCGTGTGACGTGGTGGACCGCGACGCTCTCGCGGCCGTGCTGGACGCCATTCCGGCCGAGCATCCGCTGACCGGTGTGGTGCATGCCGCCGGGATCGTGGACGACGGCATCGTCGAGTCGCTGACCCCGGAGCGGATCGCCACCGTCCTCGCGCCGAAGGCGGACGCGGCGCTGCATCTGCACGAATTGACGCAGCATCATGATCTGGCGTTGCTCGCGATGTACTCGTCGGCGTCGGCGACGTTCGGGACTCCCGGGCAGGCGAACTACGCGGCTGCCAACGCGGTGTTGGACGCGTTGGCGCAGCAGCGGCAGGCGAGCGGGCTGGCGGGCGTCTCCCTCGGGTGGGGCAGGTGGGAGCAGGCGAGTTCGCTGAGCGCGGGCTTGGCGGACGCGGACCTGGCCCGGCTGGAGTCGACGGGTACCGCGATGTCCGCCGAGGACGGGTTGGCGTTGTTCGACGCGGCGGTGCGGACCGGGTTGGCGCATGTGGTGCCGATGCGGTTGGACGTGGCGCGGTTGCGGGCGCGGATCGGGCAGGATCCGGTGCCGGCGTTGCTACGCGGGTTGGTGCGTTCCGGGGCGCGGCGTGCGGCCGGTGCGGCGGGGGCGGGCGGTGCGGCCTCGTTGGCCGAGCGGCTGGCGGTGCTTTCGCCGTCGGAGCAGGACCGACTGCTGACCGGTGTCGTGGTGGCCGAGGTGGCGGCGGTGCTGGGGCACGCGTCGGCCGAGACCGTCGAGCCGGGTCGGGCGTTCAAGGATCTCGGGTTCGACTCGCTGACCGCCGTGGAACTGCGGAACCGGATGAACACGGCGACCGGCCTTCGGCTCCCGGCCACGTTGGTCTTCGACTATCCGAGTCCGCGGGCGCTGGTGGAGCGGCTGCTGACGGACCTGGTGGGTGTCGAGGTCGCGGGTGTGGTGCCCGTGCGCGCGTTGCCGCCGGTGGCGGACGATCCGGTGGTGATCGTCGGGATGGGGTGCCGGTTCCCGGGCGGGGTGGCCTCGCCGGAGGATCTGTGGCGGTTGGTGGTCGACGGCGTGGACGCGATCGGGGAGTTCCCGGCGGACCGCGGCTGGGATCTCGCGGCGTTGTTCGACTCCGATTCGGAGCGGCCGGGTACGTCGGCCACTCGGGTGGGTGGGTTCGTCTATGACGCGGATGAGTTTGACGCGTCGTTGTTCGGGATCTCGCCGCGTGAGGCTTTGGCTATGGATCCGCAGCAGCGGCTCCTCCTGGAGAGCGCGTGGGAGGCGTTGGAACGGGCGGGTATCGCGCCGCTGTCGTTGCGCGGTGAGCAGGTCGGCGTCTTCATGGGCATGGCCAGTTCGCTGTACGGGCTCGGCGGCGGACCGCTCCCGCAGGAAGTGGAGGGGCTCTCCCTCACCGGCACCTCGACGAGCGTCGCGTCCGGGCGCATCTCCTACACCTTCGGCCTTGAGGGTCCGGCGGTGACGGTGGACACCGCGTGCTCGTCCTCTCTCGTGGCGTTGCACCTGGCGGCGCAGTCGTTGCGTAGCGGTGAGTGCGACATGGCGTTGGTGGGTGGTGCGACGGTGATCGCGACGCCGGGGATCTTCACGGAGTTCAGCCGGCAGAAGGGTGTGGCGGTCGACGGTCGGTGCAAGTCGTTCTCGGCGTCGGCGGACGGTACGGGTTGGGCCGAGGGCGCCGGCGTGCTGGTTGTCGAGCGGTTGTCGCACGCGAGGCTGCATGGGCATGAGGTGCTGGCGGTCGTGCGGGGTTCGGCGGTGAACCAGGACGGTGCGTCGAACGGGTTGACCGCGCCGAACGGGCCTTCGCAGCAGCGGGTGATCCGGCAGGCGTTGGCCAGCGCTGGACTCTCCGCATCCGAGGTCGATGCCGTGGAGGCGCACGGCACCGGCACCGCGCTGGGCGACCCGATCGAGGCCCAGGCCCTACTGGCCACCTACGGACAGGACCGCCCGGCGGATCGGCCGCTGTGGCTGGGGTCCGTCAAGTCGAACATCGGGCACGCGCAGCCGGCCGCGGGCGTGGCGAGCGTCATCAAGACGGTGATGGCGTTGCGGCACGGTGTGCTGCCGCAGACGCTGCATGCCGGGGAGCCGTCGCCGCACATCGACTGGTCGTCCGGTGCGGTGGAACTGCTGACGGAGAACCGGCCGTGGCCGGAGACCGGTGCGCCGCGCCGGGCCGGTGTGTCGTCGTTCGGGGTGAGCGGCACGAACGTGCACACCATCCTGGAGCAGGCCGCGCCCGCGCCGACCCCGGAACCGACCGCGAGCGTGGAGACGGCGCCGGCGGTCCTCCCCTGGGTGATCTCCGCCAAGACCGCGGGCGCGCTCCGAGCGCAGGCGGCCCGCCTGTCGGCGTTCGTCGGCGACGCGGCGGACCTTGACTCCGTGGACGTCGGCACGTCGTTGGTCACCGGGCGAACGCCCCTGGAACACCGGGCAGTCGTGCTCGCCGGCGACCGGGACGCGTTCCTGGCCGGGCTGGCTGACCTCGCGGACGGACGGCAGAGCGCCCGTGCGGTGAGCGGGATCGCCGGACGCGGCCGACTGGCGTTCCTCTTCACCGGCCAGGGTGCGCAGCGAGCGGGGATGGGACGTGAACTGCACGCCGCCTTCCCGGTGTTCGCGGATGCGCTGGACGCGGTCTGCCAGCGGATGGACGTCGAGTTGGGCCGTTCGCTGCGTGAGGTGATGTTCGACGGCGGTGAGTTGCTGGACCGGACGGTCTACACGCAGGCGGCGTTGTTCGCGCTTGAGGTAGCGCTGTTCCGGTTGCTGGAGTCGTGGGGCATGCGTCCCGACTTCCTGCTGGGGCATTCCATCGGCGAGTTGGCCGCCGCTCATGTCGCGGGCGTGCTGTCGCTGGATGACGCGTGCACTCTGGTGGCGGCTCGTGGTCGGTTGATGCAGGCGCTGCCGGCAGATGGCGCGATGCTGGCGGTGGAGGCCGAAGAGTCGGAGATCGCGGCGGAACTCGCGGGCCGTGAGGCGTCGGTGAGCGTCGCGGCGGTCAACGGGCCGACCTCCGTGGTCGTTTCGGGCGACGAGGACGTGGTCGCGGAGCTGGAAGCCGCGTGGCGCACAGGCGGTCGCCGGGTCAAGCGGCTGACCGTCTCGCACGCCTTCCACTCGCCGCGCATGGAGGCGATGCTCGACGAGTTCGCCGCCGTCGCCGCTCAACTGGACTTCCGGGCACCGCGATTGCCGATCGTCTCCAACGTGTCGGGGCGGCTCGTCGATCCCGAGCGGATCCGCACGCCGGAGTACTGGGTGCGGCACGTGCGCGAGGCCGTGCGGTTCGCCGACGGGGTGGCCACGCTGCGGGCCGAGGGGGTGACCCGGTTCGTGGAGCTGGGCCCGGATGGCGTACTGGCCGCCATGGCCCGGCAGTGTGCCGATGCCCTGGCGGACGACCTGGACGACGCCGATCCGACCGTGGCGCTCGCCGTGCTGCGGGCGGACCGGGACGAGCCGGCGACGCTGCTGACCGCGCTGGCCACCGCCTACGCGCACGGCGTCGAGGTGGACTGGCCCGCGATGTTCGCGCGGTGGGGCGGACGCCGGGTTGAGCTGCCGACGTACGCGTTCCAGCGGGAGCGCTACTGGCTGACCGTGGGCCGGCCCGAGGCGGGGTCCGCGGATCCCGACGAGGCCAGGTTCTGGTCGGCGGTGGAGAAGGAGGACATGGCCGAGCTGGCCGGGACACTGGCGCTGGAACCGGGCGACGGGCTCAGTTCCGTGCTGCCGGCGCTGTCCGCCTGGCGTCGGCGCCGGCAGTCGCACGCGGCCGTCAACGCCTGGCGCCACCAGGTGTTCTGGCGGCCGCTGGCCGAGGCGTCGGGGACGCTCGACGGCCGGTGGCTGCTGGTCGCGCCCGACGGGCGATCCGACGACGAGGTGGCGCGCGCCCTGCGGGACGGGGGCGCCGAGGTCGTCGAGTTCGCGCTGCAGGCCGGCGAGGAGCGGGCGTGGCTGGCCGAACGGCTGGGCGCCGTCGGCGAGTTGTCCGGGATCGTGCTGCTCGCGATTGCGGATGGCACGCGGTGGGCGGCGGCTCTGCTGCCCGCGCTGGACGAGGCGGACGTCGAGGCGCCGGTGTGGTGCCTGACCCGGGGCGCGGTGTCCGTGGGCCGTTCCGACCGGTTGACGGATCCGGCGCAGGCGCAGGTGTGGGGGCTCGGCCGGGTGGCCGGGCTCGAACTGCCCCGCCGCTGGGGCGGGTTGGTGGACCTGCCCGAGGTGCTGGACGAGCGGGCCGGCGCGCGGCTGGTCGCCGTGCTGGCCGGCGTCGCGGCCGAGGACCAGGTGGCCGTACGCGGCTCGGGTGTCTTCGGACGACGGCTGCGGGCGGCGGCGCCCGCGGCATCCGCCGCTCCCGCCTGGGTGCCGGCGGGCACGGTGGTGATCACCGGCGGCACCGGCGCGCTGGGTTCGCAGGTGGCCAGGTGGCTCGCGGACCGGGGCGCCCGGCGGCTGCTGCTGCTCAGCCGCGGCGGTCCCGACGCACCCGGCGCGGCCGGACTCGTCGCGGAACTGGCCGAGTCGGGCACCGAGGCGACCGTCGTCGCCTGCGACGTCGCCGACCGCGCGGCGCTGGCCGCCGTACTGGCCGGGCATCCGGTCACGGCGGTCGTGCACACCGCGGGAACGGACCGCGGGGCGCGGCTGGGCGACCTCGACCACGCCGAACTCGCCGACGTGCTGCGCGCCAAGGTGACCGGCGCGATCAACCTGGACGAGCTGCTGGCGGACGCCCCGCTGGAGCGGTTCGTGATGTTCTCCTCGATCGCCGGCACCTGGGGCAGCGCCGGGCAGGCCGCGTACGCGGCGGCCAACGCGCACCTGGACGCGCTCGCCGAGCACCGGCGGGCCCGCGGCCTGCCGGCGACCTCGGTGGCGTGGGGCCCGTGGGCCGGCGCCGGAATGGCGGCGGACGGGGACACCGACGCGTACCTGAGCCGCCGCGGCCTGCGCGCCCTGGCGCCGGAGCTCGCGCTCACCGCGCTCGGCCAGGCCCTCGACACCGGTGAGACCGCGGTGACGGTGGTCGACGTGGACTGGGCGCGGTTCGCCGCCGCGTTCACCGCGACCAGGCCCAGCGCGCTCCTCGCCGAACTGCCCGCCGTCCAGGCCGCGTTGCGGGACGCCGCCGTCGGCGCCGGGAGCGCGGACGCCGCGTCGCGGTGGGCCGAGCGGCTGGCCGGGCTGCCCGAGGGCGAGCGGCTGCGGACGCTCCTGGACACGGTGCGCGCCCAGGTCGCCGCGGTGCTCGGCCATACGGACCAGGCGGCGGTCGAGACCACCCGGCCGTTCAGCGACCTCGGCTTCGACTCGCTCACCGCCGTCGAGTTGCGCACCAGGCTCGCCGAGGCGACCGGTCTGCGGTTGCCGTCGAGCCTGGTGTTCGACTACCCGACGGCCAACGCGCTCAGCCGCCACCTGCTGGAACTGCTGGTCGGGGCGCCGGCGGCGCACCGCGGCGGACCGGTGACGGCGGCGGTCTCGGACGATCCCGTGGTGATCGTCGGGATGAGCTGCCGCTTCCCCGGCGGGGTGTCCTCGCCGGAGGGCCTGTGGGAACTGGTCGCGTCCGGCGGCGACGGGATCTCCGGCTTCCCCGCCGACCGCGGCTGGGACCTGTCCCGGCCCGAGGTGTCATACGCGCAGGCCGGCGGCTTCGTGCACGGCGCGACGGACTTCGACGCCGAACTGTTCGGGATCTCGCCCCGCGAGGCGCTGGGCATGGACCCGCAGCAGCGGTTGCTGCTCGAAGCGTCGTGGGAGCTGCTGGAGCGGGCCGGGATGAGCCCGTGGTCGCTGCGCGGCAGCGCGACCGGCGTGTTCGTCGGCGCGTCCAACTCCGGCTACGGCGCGGGCGTCCAGTCGCTCGACGAGGTGGCGGGACACCTGCTGACCGGCACGGCCAACAGCGTCCTGTCCGGCCGCATCGCCTACACGCTGGGTCTCGAGGGCCCGGCGGTGACGGTCGACACCGCCTGCTCCTCGTCGCTGGTCGCGCTGCACTGGGCCGCCCGGGCGCTGCGCGCGGGCGAGTGCGACATGGCGCTGGTCGGCGGCGTCGCGGTCATCCCGTCGCCGGCCGTGTTCGACGAGTTCAGCCGGCAGGGCGGGCTGTCGTCCGACGGGCGGTGCAAGCCGTTCGCCGCGGCGGCCGACGGCACCGGCTGGTCCGAGGGCGTCGGCATGCTGCTGGTGGAACGCCTCTCCGACGCGCGGCGCAACGGCCACCGGGTGCTCGCGGTCGTGCGCGGCTCCGCGGTGAACCAGGACGGCGCCTCCAACGGGCTCACCGCGCCCAACGGCCCCTCGCAGCAGCGGGTGATCCGCCAGGCGCTGGCCGACGCGGGGCTGTCCACCGCCGACGTCGACGTGGTGGAGGGCCACGGCACCGGCACCGTGCTGGGCGACCCGATCGAGGCGCAGGCGCTGCTGGCCACCTACGGCAGCGAGCGTCCCGAGGACCGGCCCGTGTGGCTCGGCTCCGTCAAGTCCAACCTCGGCCACACCCAGGCCGCGTCCGGCCTCGCCGGGGTCATCAAGATGGTCATGGCCATGCGGCACGGCGTGCTGCCCAGGACCCTGCACGTGGACCAGCCCTCGCCGCACGTCGACTGGTCGGCCGGCGCGGTCTCGCTGCTGACCGAGAGCGTGGACTGGCCGGAGACCGGACGCCCGCGCCGCGCCGGCGTGTCCTCCTTCGGCGTGAGCGGCACCAACGCGCACGTCCTCATCGAGGCGGCGCCGGCCGCCGACGAGACCGCCCCTCCGGCCGCCGCCGGCGCGCTTCCGGTGGTTCCCTGGGCGATCTCGGCCCGCGGCGAGGAGGCGTTGCGCGCCCAGGCCGAACGGCTGCTCGCCCTCACCGGCGGCCCGGCGGCCCCGGCACGCGACGACATCGGCTGGTCGCTGGCCACCACACGGGCCGGCCTGGAGGACCGCGCGGTCCTGCTCGGGCGCGACGAGGCCGAGTTGGCCTCCGCGCTCTCCGCCGTGGCCGACGGACGTCAGGCGCCCGGCGTCACCCGAGGCACCGCCCACGAGGGACGCCTCGCGTTCCTCTTCACCGGCCAGGGCGCCCAGCGCGTCGGGATGGGCCGCGAACTTCACGCCGCCTTCCCGGTGTTCGCCGACACCTTCGACGCCGTGTGCGCCCGCATGGACCTTGAGCTGGACCGTCCGCTGCGTGAAGTGATGTTCGGCGAGGCCGAGTTGCTGGACCGGACGGCGTACACCCAGGCGGCGCTGTTCGCGCTGGAGGTGTCGCTGTTCCGGCTGTGGGAGTCGTGGGGCGTTCGCCCGGACTTCCTCCTCGGCCATTCCATCGGTGAGTTGGCCGCCGCGCATGTGGCGGGTGTGCTGTCGCTGGACGACGCGTGCGTGTTGGTGGCGGCGCGCGGCCGGTTGATGCAGGCGTTGCCGTCGGGTGGCGCGATGCTGGCGGTCGAGGCTGAGGAGTCGGAGGTCGCGGCCGAACTCACCGGCCGTGAGGCGTCGGTGAGCGTCGCGGCGGTCAACGGGCCTACCTCGGTGGTCGTTTCGGGTGACGCCGACGTGGTCGCCGAGTTCGAGGCGGCGTGGCGGGACGCCGGCCGGCGGGTCAAGCGGCTCGCGGTCTCGCACGCGTTCCACTCGCCGCGTATGGACGCCATGCTCGACGAGTTCGCCGCCGTGGTCGGTGAGTTGGCGTTCGCACCGCTGCGGCTGCCGATCGTCTCCAACGTGACCGGGCGGCTGGTCGACGCCGAGCAGATCCGCACGCCGGAGTACTGGGTGCGGCACGTGCGCGAGGCGGTGCGGTTCGCCGACGGCGTCGCCACCCTGCACGCGGAGGGGGTCACCCGGTTCGTGGAGCTGGGCCCCGACGGGGTGCTGACCGCCATGGCCCAGCAGTGTGTGCCCGGCGGCGTCCTCGCGGTCCCGGCGCTGCGCGGCGACCGCCCGGAGCCGGAGGCGGTCCTCACGGCGCTGGCCCGCGGCTACGTCCACGGGATCGACGTCGACTGGTCGGCGGTGCTCGGCGGCGGACGCCGGGTGGACCTGCCCACCTACCCCTTCCAGCGCAAGCGCTACTGGCTGGCCCCGGCCGGGCAGGAGAGCCGGGTCGCGGTGGAGAGCTGGCGGTACGGAGTCGGCTGGCAGCCGCTCACCCTGCCGGCCGACGCCGCGCTCTCCGGCACCTGGCTGCTGCTGGCGCCCGAGGAGCCGGCCGATGAGCAGTTCGCCTCGGCGCTGCGGTCGGCGGGCGCACGGGTGGACGTGCTCGCGGTCGCGGACCTCGACCGGGCGGCGCTGGCCGACCGGCTGCGCGAGTGCGGTGAACCGGCCGGCGTCGTGCTGCTGTCGACCGGCCCCCAGACCTCCGGCCGCAGCGGTCTGTCCCGCGCGGTCACCGCGCTGCAGGCGCTGGCCGACGCGGAGTTCGACGCCCCGGTGTGGTGTGTGACCCGCGGCGCGGTGGCGGCGCACGGCGCGGACCGGCCGGCCGATCCTGGTCAGGCGGCGATGTGGGGCCTGGGCCGGGTCGCGGCACTCGAACTCCCGGCGCGCTGGGGCGGGTTGGTCGACCTCCCGGCCCAGCTGGACGAGCGTGCCGGACGCCGGCTCGCCGCGGTGCTGGCCGGCGGTTCCGGCGAGGACCAGGTGGCGGTCCGGGACGTGGGCGCGTTCGGCCGCCGGCTGCGGCCCGCACCGCCGGCCGCCGACGCGGGCGACCGGCAATGGGACGTGGCCGGGACGATCCTGGTCACCGGCGGCACGGGCGCCATCGGCTCGCAGGTCGCCCGCTGGCTGGCCGGACGCGGCGCGCGGCGCCTGGTGCTGGCCGGCCGCCGCGGTCCCGACGCGCCCGGTGCGGCCGAACTCGTCGCGGAACTTGCCGCGTCGGGCACCGAGGCGACCGTGGTGGCGTGCGACGTCGCCGACCGGGACGCGCTGGCCCGACTGCTGGAACGGCATCCGGTGACGGGCGTCGTGCACGCCGCGGGCGTCATCGAGGACGGCGTGCTCGACGCGATGACGCCCGAGCGGATGGACGCCGTGTGGCGGTCCAAGGTCGTGGCGGCCACCCATCTGGACGAGCTGACCCGGGAGGCGGACCTGTCGCTCTTCCTCGTCTTCTCGTCGCTGGCCGGCACGCTGGGCAGCCCGGGACAGGGCAACTACGCGGCGGCCAACGCCTACTTGGACGCGCTCGTCGAACAGCGCCGGTCGCGCGGCCAGGCCGGCACCTCGATCGCCTGGGGCGTCTGGGCGCGGTCCGGGATGGCCGCGGACGGCCTGGTCGCCGCGCGCATGCGGCGGGCCGGTGTGCTGGCCATGGCACCGGACCTGGCGCTCACCGCCCTGGCCCAGGCCCTGGACGGCGCCGACGGCTGCGTCATGGTCGCCGACATGGACTGGCCGCGGTTCGCCGCCGGGTTCACCGCGACCCGGCCGAGCGCGCTGCTGCGCGAACTGCCCGGCGCCGGGGAGGACGTCGGCGACGCCGGGCAGGCCGGCGCCGACCGGTCGGCGCAGCTGCGGCGCCGGCTCGCCGGGGCCACCGCGTCCGAGGCCGAGCGGGTGCTGCGCGAACTGGTCTGCGGCCAGGCCGCGTTGGTGCTCGGCCACGACTCGTCCCGGGTGATCGACCCGGACCGGGCCTTCCGCGACCTGGGCTTCGACTCGCTGACGGCTCTGGAACTGCGTAACCTGCTGGGTACCGCGACCGGCCTGCCGCTCACCGCCGGCCTGGTCTTCGACTACCCGACGCCCGCCGCGCTCGCCGGCCACCTGCTGACCGCGCTGGGCAGCGCCGCCGACGACCCGCGCACGCCCGTCGCCACCGCCCCGGCGGCGCACGACGAACCCGTGGCGATCGTCGGCATGAGCTGCCGCTTCCCCGGCGGCGTCGATTCGCCCGAGGGCCTGTGGGACCTGGTGGTCTCCGGCACCGACGCGATCTCGGCCTTCCCCGCGGATCGCGGCTGGGCCCTGGAGACGCTCTTCAGCGCCGACGCCGAGCGCACCGGCACGACGTACGCCCGCGAGGGCGGATTCCTGCACGACGCGGGGGAGTTCGACGCCGCGCTGTTCGGGATCTCGCCGCGTGAGGCGCTGGCGATGGACCCGCAGCAGCGGCTGCTGCTGGAGACGTCATGGGAGGCGTTCGAACGCGCCGGGATCGATCCGCTGTCGTTGCGCGGCAGCGACACCGGGGTGTTCGCCGGAACGAACGGCCAGGACTACCTGGCCCTGATGCTCGAAGGAGAGCCGGAGCTCGAAGGGCACCTGGGCACCGGCAGCGCGGCCAGCGTGCTGTCCGGCCGCCTCGCCTACACCTTCGGCCTGGAAGGCCCGGCGGTCACCGTCGACACCGCCTGCTCATCGTCGCTCGTGGCGTTGCACCTCGCGGTGCAGGCGCTGCGCAACGGCGAGTGCTCGCTGGCGCTGGCCGGCGGCGCGACGGTGATGTCCACCCCGGGCGCGTTCATCGAGTTCAGCCGGCAGCGCGGGCTGGCCCAGGACGGCCGGTGCAAGGCGTTCTCAGCCAGGGCGGACGGCACCGGCTGGGGCGAGGGCGTCGGCGTGCTGCTCGTGGAGCGGCTGTCGGACGCCGTACGCAACGGGCACCAGGTCCTCGCGGTCGTGCGCGGCTCCGCGGTGAACCAGGACGGCGCCTCCAACGGGCTGACCGCGCCCAACGGCCCCTCGCAGCAGCGGGTCATCCGGCGGGCGCTCGCCACCGCCGGGCTGTCGGCCGCCGACGTGGACGCGGTCGAGGCGCACGGCACCGGCACCTCGCTCGGCGACCCGATCGAGGTCCAGGCGCTGATGGCCACCTACGGCCAGGACCGGCCCGCCGACCGGCCGTTGTGGCTCGGAGCGGTGAAGTCCAACATCGGCCACACCCAGGCGGCGGCCGGCGTGGCCGGCGTCATCAAGATGGTCATGGCCATGCGGCACGGCGTCCTGCCCAGGACGCTGCACGCCGACGAGCCCGCGCCGCACGTGGACTGGTCCACCGGCGCGATCGGGCTGCTCACCGAGAACCGGCCGTGGCGGACCGACGGGCAGCCGCGCCGGGCCGGCATCTCCTCGTTCGGAGTCAGCGGCACCAACGCGCACACCCTCATCGAGGAGTACCAGCCGCCCGCCGTCGCGGAAGCGGCGGCCGGGCCCTCCGAACCGGCCGCACCGGCGGGAGGCCCGCGCCCGTTCCTGCTGTCGGCCCACTCCGCCGACGCGCTCGACGCCCAGGCGAAGCGGCTGCTCGCCGCGCTGAACGCGCAGGACGCCCCCAGCGACGCCGACCTCGCGGTCGCGCTCGCCACCACCAGGGCCACCCTCGCCCAACGCGCCGTGGTACTGGCCGCGGACCGGACCGGTCTGCTCGCCGGACTGGCCGCGCTGGCCGCCGGCGACCCGGCGCCGGACGTGCTCCGCGGCCGGCGCGGCCGCGGCGCGCTCGCGTTCCTTTTCACCGGCCAAGGCGCCCAGCGGGCCGGGATGGGTCGCGAACTGCACGCGGCCTACCCGGTGTTCGCGGACGCGCTCGACGCGGTGTGCGCGCGGATGGACGGCGAGTTGGACCGTCCGCTGCGTGACGTGATGTTCGGCGACGGCGAGTCGTTGGACCGGACGGCTTACACACAGGCCGCGTTGTTCGGACTGGAGGTGGCGCTGTTCCGGCTGCTGGAGTCGTGGGGTGTCACCCCGGACTTCCTTCTCGGCCATTCCATCGGTGAGTTGGCCGCCGCGCATGTGGCGGGTGTGCTGTCGCTGGATGACGCGTGCACTTTGGTTGCGGCTCGTGGTCGGTTGATGCAGGCGCTGCCGACCGGTGGCGCGATGCTGGCGGTGGAGGCTGAGGAGTCGGAGATCGTCGCCGAACTCGTGGGCCGTGAGGCGTCGGTGAGCGTCGCGGCGGTCAACGGGCCGACCTCGGTGGTCGTTTCGGGCGACGAAGGCGTGGTCGCGGAGTTGGAGGCGGCCTGGCGTGACGCGGGCCGCCGGGTGAAGCGGCTGGCGGTGTCGCACGCGTTCCACTCGCCGCGGATGGAGGCGATGCTCGACGACTTCGCCGTCGTCGCGGGCGGGTTGACGTTCGACGAGCCGAGGCTGCGGATCGTCTCCGACCTGTCCGGGCGGCTGGTCGATCCGGACGAGATCCGCACGCCGGAGTACTGGGTGCGGCACGTGCGCGAGGCGGTGCGGTTCGCCGACGGCCTCGCCACCCTGCGCGACGAGGGCGTGACCACGTTCCTGGAGCTCGGCCCGGACGGTGTGCTGACCGCGATGGCCCAGCAGTCCGGTGCCGACGGGGAACACGCCGTCGCCGGGCTGCGCGCGGGCCGCGAGGAGGCCGGCACGCTGATGCGGGCGCTGTCCGAACTCCACGTGCGGGGCGTCCCGGTGGACTGGCGAGGCGTGCTCGGCGGCCCGGTCCGGGTGCCGGTGGCGCTGCCCACCTACGCCTTCGACCGGGTGCGGTTCTGGCCGAAGTCCGGCGCCGGACGCCGGAGCGGTTCCGGGCCCGACACCTGGCGCTACCGGGTGTCCTGGCAGCCGGTGTCCGGGACGGCGGGCACCCTCGGCGGCCGCTGGCTCGCCGTCGTGCCGGACGACCCGGCGGCGCGCGAGGCGGTCGACGCGGTGCTCCGGGTGCTGGACGCGCACGGCGTGACAGCGGTCGAGGTGCCGTTCCACGCCGCCGGCGGGCAGCCGCTCGCCGGGCGGCTCGCCGAGGCCGGTCCGGTGGACGGGGTGGTCTCGCTCCTCGCGCTGGACGAGCGGCCCGAGACCGGCCACCCCGAGCTGACCGCCGGGCTCGCCTCGACCGTCGCCCTGGTACGGGCGCTGGCCGACGCCGGGGTGGAGGCGCCGGTGTGGTGCCTGACCCGCGGCGCGGTCTCGACGTCGCCGTCGGATCCGCTGACCAGCGCCGGGCAGGCCCAGGTCTGGGGACTCGGCCGGGTGGCCGCGCTGGAGTTCCCGCAGGTCTGGGGCGGACTGGTCGACCTGCCGGAGCGGTTGGACGAGCGGGCCGGCCGCGCGCTGGCCGCCGCGCTGTCCGGCACCGGCGGCGAGGACCAGCTCGCGGTGCGCGCCGCGGGCCTGTTCGCCCGCCGGCTGGTGGACGCGCCACCGTCCCAGGCACCGGACGAGCGCTGGGAGCCGACCGGAACGGTGCTGATCACCGGCGGCACCGGGGCACTCGGAGCGCACGTCGCCCGCTGGCTCGCCGGGCGTGGCGCCGAACACCTGGTGCTCACCAGCCGGCGCGGCCCCGACGCGCCCGGAGCGGCCGAACTCGTCGCCGAACTGGCCGAGTCGGGCACCACGGCCACCGTCGTCGGGTGTGACGTCGCCGACCGGCGGGCACTGGCCGCGCTGCTGGCCTCGGTGCCGGACGACCGCCCGCTGACCGGCGTGGTCCACGCGGCCGGCGTGTCGGTGCCGGCCGGGCTCCACGAGACCGATGCCGCCGGGTTCGCCGACGCGACCCGGGCCAAGGTGCTCGGCGCCGCCCACCTGGACGAACTGCTCGGCGACACCCCGCTGGACGCGTTCGTGCTCTTCTCCTCGATCTCCGGGGTCTGGGGCAGCGGCGGCCAGTCGGCCTACGCGGCCGGCAACGCCTACCTGGACGCGCTCGCCGAACAGCGGCGGGCCCGCGGCCTGGCGGCCACCTCGGTCGCCTGGGGTCCCTGGGCCGGCGCGGGCATGGTGGTGGACGGCGAGGGCGAGGAGTACCTGCGGCGCAGGGGGCTGCGGGCCATGGAGCCGCAGCTGGCGCTCGGCGCGCTCGGGCGGGCCGTGGACGGCGGCGAGACCTGCCTCACCGTCGCCGACGTCCAGTGGGGCACGTTCACCGAGGCGTTCACCATGGCCCGGCCCAGCCCGCTGCTCGCCGGCCTCGCCCCGGCTGCCCCGCCCGCGGCGGCCGCGCCCGAGGCGGAGTCGCGGCAGGCCGACGAGCTGCGCGACCGGCTCGTCACGCTCTCGGAGGCCGAGCAGGAGGAGGCGATCCTCGCGCTGGTGACCGCCGCCGTCGCCGACGTGCTCCGGCACGCCTCGACCGACGCGATCGCGCCGGAACAGGCGTTCAAGGAGCTGGGCTTCGACTCCCTCACCGCGGTCGAGCTGCGCAACAAGCTCGCGGCGGCGACCGGTTCCGCCCTGCCCGCGACCCTGGTCTTCGACTACCCGACGCCGCTGGACGTCGCCCGGCAACTGCGCCGGGAGCTGAACATCGGCCCGGCCTCCGGGATCACCGGTCTGCTCGCCGAACTGGACGCGGTTGAGAAGGCGTTCGCGCGGGCCGAGCCCGACGGCCTGACCAGGGCCAAGGTCGCGGTCCGGCTGCAGGCGTTCCTGTCGAAGTGGTCGAGCGGCGGGTCCGCGGGCGAGGTGTCACTCGACGACGGCGGTCTGGAGGACGCGGACGACGAGGAGATGATCAAGCTCGTGCAGCGCGAACTCGGCCTGTCCTGACCGGTTCGCGCGCGACGAAGCGGGGCCCGGCGCCGTCGCGCCGGGCCCCGCCCGTTTCTCCCGCCGCCCGTCAGTCGCGGGTGGCGTGCACCATGTAGGTCACGTTCCGCGCCTCGGTGAGGGGCGCCTGCGTGACGGCGGTCCGGAAGCCGTTGCCGTGCAGGATGTCGCAGACCTTGGCCAACTGGCCGTCCAGGTCGGCGACTTCGAGGACCGCCTGGTGGATCCGGGGCCACTGCTCGGCGTCGATGCCGAGCATGACGTCGGCCTCCGCCCCCTCGACGTCGATCTTGAGCAGATCGATGTCCCGGCCCTCGGGGAGGAACGCCGCCAGCCGCTCCACGGTGGCGTTGACCTCGTGCATCTTGTACATCTGGTCGACGGCCTTCTGCGGCACCTCCTCGGCCATCTGGACCATGGGCAGCACCTTGGTCTCCGGGTACCTGGTCGAGTTGCCCGGCAGCATCGGGTAGTAGGCGAACATGACGTTCTGCTCGGTCTCGCTGCCGAGCGCCACCTCGTGGAGCGTGATGTCGTCGAGCTTGTGCAGCGCGACGTTCTGCCGGAACACCGCGGCCGACTGGGGCATCGGCTCGAAGGAGATGATCTCGGCCTCGGGGTATTTGCTCTTGATGTAGATGACGAACATCCCGATGTTTCCGCCCACGTCGACTATGAAGGGGCGATCGGGCAGCTTGACGTCGTAGCACCCCTCATTGAATATCTCGTCGTGCATGAAGCGGGTTTCCATGATGCTCTGGGCGTAGACGTGCAACCCGCCACCCAGATCGAGGAGCTTGGACATACTCACCCTTTCGCTATTCTCCGGCGTGACCCTGAGGGAACCTGGAAAGAGTTGGGGGAGGCGCCGAAAATGTGGAGGCTCGGGGATCCTAGCCGTTCGTCTGCGGCGATCCAACCTTTATGGCAGGTTGCCGGTCGTCGCCTGTTCCGGGCCCGTCGGCCGGTCCGGGCGACGTCGACCGGGGCCCACGGGTGGAAGTTCGTCCCGCTTCGCCGGGTTGCGGAGGTATGGCCGGCCGCGGCGGACCGACCCCCCAGAAGTATTCGGGGTGGTCCCTTAGGGGTGGTTAGGGGGTTGTGGGGGCAGTGGCCCGCTTCATAGGCTCGCCAACGATCTTAGTCTCAAAGAATGTGTATGCATTTAATTCGAGAATCGTGACGGCTTCAGGCTGCTGGCATTCCTGAGCCGGCGGTGCGCGTCAGGTGTCGGGTTTGGCGGTCCGGAGAAGGTGGCATCGAGTGGCGGACGACCAGAAATACCTCGACTACCTCAAGCGACTCACCGTCGACCTGCGGCAGACACGCCGCAGGCTGGCGGCGGCCGAGGCGCGTGAGCACGAGCCGGTCGCCATCGTCGCCATGAGCTGCCGCTATCCCGGCGGCGTGCGCTCGCCGGAGGACTTCTGGCAGCTGATCGCCTCCGGAAGCGACGGCATCAGCGGTTTCCCGACCGACCGCGGCTGGGAACTCGACACGCTCTTCGACCCGGACCCCGACCGCCCCGGCACCTCGTACGTGCGGGAGGGCGGCTTCCTGCACGAGGCCGCCGGCTTCGACGCCGCGCTGTTCGGGATCTCGCCGCGTGAGGCGCTGGCGATGGACCCGCAGCAGCGCCTGATGCTGGAGGCGTCCTGGGAGGTCTTCGAACGCGCCGGCCTGGACGCCACAGCGCTGCGCGGCAGCGAGACCGGCGTCTTCATCGGCTCCTCGTCCTCGGCCTACGGCACCGGCATCCGCAAGCTGCCGCAGGGCCTGGAAGGCCACCTGCTCACCGGCACCGCGCCCAGCGTGGTGTCCGGCCGCGTGTCGTACACGTTCGGCCTGGAAGGTCCGGCGGTCACCGTCGACACGGCCTGCTCGTCGTCGTTGGTGGCGTTGCACCTGGCGGTGCAGGCGCTGCGCAACGGCGAGTGCTCGCTCGCGCTGGCCGGCGGCGTCACGGTGATGGCCACGCCCGGCATCTTCACCGAGTTCAGCGCCCAGCGCGGGCTGGCCGGCGACGGCCGCTGCAAGTCCTTCGCCGCCGGCGCCGACGGCACCGGCTGGGGCGAGGGCGCGGGCGTGCTGCTCGTGGAGCGGCTCTCCGACGCGCGGCGCAACGGGCACCAGGTGCTCGCGATCGTCCGCGGCTCGGCCGTCAACCAGGACGGCGCCTCCAACGGGCTGACCGCGCCCAACGGCCCCTCGCAGGAACGGGTCATCCGGCAGGCGCTGATCAACTCGCGGGTCGAGGCGTCGGACGTGGACGCGGTCGAGGCGCACGGCACCGGCACGGTGCTGGGCGACCCGATCGAGGCGCAGGCGCTGCTCGCCACCTACGGCCAGGAGCGGCCGGAGGACCGGCCGTTGTGGCTCGGCTCGGTCAAGTCCAACATCGGCCACACCCAGTCCGCCGCCGGGGTGGCCGGCATCATCAAGATGGTCATGGCGCTGCGGCACGGCGTGCTGCCGCCCACCCTGCACCTGGACGAGCCGTCGCCGCACGTGGACTGGTCGGCCGGCGCGGTGGCGCTGCTGACCCGCGAGCAGGAGTGGCCGGCGGTCGAGGGCCGTCCGCGCCGGGCGGGTGTCTCGTCGTTCGGCGTCAGCGGCACCAACGCGCACGTGATCCTGGAAGGTCCCGAGGGGCAGTCCGAGGAAGCCGCCGACGAGGACGCCCCGCAAGAGCCCGGCGCCGAGGCGCTGCCGGTGGCCGGCGGCGTGGTGCCGTGGGTGATCTCCGCCGGCTCGCCCGAGGCGCTGACCCAGCAGGCGGAACGGCTGCGCCGCCACGTCGCGGAGCAGCCCGAACTCCGACCGGCCGACGTTGCCTGGTCGTTGGTCTCGGCCCGCGCCGCACTCGACCACCGAGCCGTGGTGCTGGGCACCGAGACCGAGGAGCTGGCGCAGGGGCTGGCGGGACTGGCCCGGGGCGAGCAGCCGCCGGGCGTCGTCCGCCGCAGCGGTGAAGTGGGCTCCGGCGGCGCGGTGTTCGTCTTCCCGGGCCAGGGCTCGCAATGGGTCGGTATGGCGCGGGAGTTGTTGGAGGTCTCGGAGGCGTTCCGGTCGCGGATCGAGGAGTGTGAGCGGGCGCTGGAGGCGTTCGTGGACTGGTCGCTGCTGGAGGTGTTGCGCGCCGAGGGCGCCGAGGGTGCCGCGTGGTTGGAGCGGGTGGATGTGGTTCAGCCGGTGTTGTGGGCGGTGATGGTGTCGTTGGCGGAGTTGTGGCGTTCGGTGGGTGTGGTGCCTTCGGCTGTGGTGGGGCATTCGCAGGGTGAGATCGCGGCGGCGGTGGTGGCGGGTGGGTTGAGTGTGGAGGATGGCGCGCGGGTGGCTGCGTTGCGGAGTCGGGCGATCGGTGAGGTGTTGTCGGGTCTGGGTGGGATGGTGTCGGTGGGGTTGCCGCAGTCGGGTGTGGTGAAGCTGTTGGAGCCGTGGGGTGCGGCGTTGTCGGTCGCTGCGGTGAACGGGCCGTCGTCGACGGTGGTGTCGGGTGATGCGGCGGCGTTGGATGAGCTGCTGGCCGCCTGTGCGGAGCGTGAGGTGCGGGCGCGGCGGGTGCCGGTGGACTACGCGTCGCATTCGGTGCACGTCGAGCGGATCCGTGAGCGGTTGTTGGACGAACTGGTGGTGTCGCCGCGGTCGTCCGGTGTGCCGTTCTACTCGGCGGTGACCGGTGAACTGCTGGACACCGCCGGACTGGACGCCGAGTACTGGTACCGCAACCTGCGCAGCACCGTGCGGTTCGAGCGGGCGACGCGGGGTCTGCTGGACGCGGGGCGTTCGTTGTTCGTGGAGGTGAGCGCGCATCCGGTGCTGACGGTGGGGATCGAGGAGACGGTCGCCGAGACGGGGGCCGCCGCCGCGGTGTTGGGCACGCTGCGCCGGGACGAGGGTGGTACGCGGCGGTGGCTGGCGGCGTTGGCCGAGGGGTACGTGCACGGGTTGCCGGTGGACTGGCGTGCCGTGGTCGCGCCGTTCGGCGGCCGGCAGGTCGAGCTGCCGACCTACGCCTTCCAGCACACCAGTTACTGGCTGCGCTCCGAGGAGCCGGACGCGCCGGTCGCCGCGGATCCGGGCGAGGCCGAGTTCTGGGCGGCCATCGAGCGCGGCGACGTCGAGGAGATCGCCGGCACCCTGCGGATGGAGACCGTCGGCGAACTGGAGGCCGTGCTGCCCGCGCTGTCCTCCTGGCGCCGGACCCGCCGCGACCGCTCCAAGGTCGACTCCTACCGCTACCAGGTCACCTGGCAGCCGGTCGGCGACCTGTCGGCCGCCGCGCTGTCCGAGACCTGGCTGGTCGTGCTGCCGGAGAGCGGCGCGGAGAACGCGTTGGCCGCCCAGTGCCTGCTGGCGCTGCGCGAGCACGGCGCCGAGGTGGTGGAACTCGTCGTCGAGGACGACGCGATGGACCGGTGGGCGCTCGCCGAACAGCTCGACGACCTCGTGTCGATGGGCGAGACGCCGACCCGGATGCTGTCGCTGCTCGGTCTCGACGAACGCGAGCACCCGGACGAGCCGGGCGTGGCCGTCGGGGTGGCCGTCACGGCGTGCCTGATCCAGGCGATGATCGACATCGACCTTGAGCTGCCGGTGTGGTCCGTCACGTCGGGCGCGGTCTCCACCGGCCGGTCCGACGCGCTGCGCAATCCGGTCCAGGCGCAGGTCTGGGGACTCGGCCGGGTGGCGGCCCTCGAACAGCGATCGCGCTGGGGCGGCCTGCTGGACCTGCCCGCATCGCTGGACGAGCGGGGCCGCGCGCGCCTGGCCGCCGTCCTCGGTGACCGCACCCATGACGAGGACCAGCTCGCCGTGCGGTCCTCCGGTGTCTTCGGGCGGCGGCTGAGCCGGGCACCGATGGCCCGGCAGGCCGTCGCGGAGTGGGTGCCGTCCGGACCGGTGCTGGTCACCGGCGGCACCGGGGCGCTCGGCGCCGAGGTCGCCCGCTGGCTCGCCGAACGCGGCGCCGACCGGCTGGTGCTCACCAGCCGGAGCGGACCCGACGCCCCCGGCGTCGCCGAACTGGTCGCCCGGCTCGCCGAGTCCGGCACGACCGCGACCGTGGCCGCCTGCGACGTGGGCGACCGGGAGGCGCTGGCCGCCCTGCTGGCCGAGCACCCGGTGACCGCCGTCGTGCACGCCGCCGGCACCGACGTGTCCATGCCGCTGACCGACATCGAGCCGGGCGACCTCGCCGACCTGTTCCGCGCGAAGGTCACCGGCGCCGTCAACCTCCACGAACTCCTCGCCGACCGGCCGTTGGACGCGTTCGTGATGTTCTCTTCCATCGCCGGCATCTGGGGCAGCGGCAGCCAGGCCGCCTACGCGGCGGCCAACGCGTTCCTGGACGCCCTGGCCGAGCGGCGCAGGGCCGACGGACTGCCGGCCACCTCGGTCGCGTGGGGCGCGTGGGCGGACGCCGGCATGGCAACCCGCGGCGGCGCGGGGGACTACCTGCGCAGCCGGGGCATCGACCCGATGCCGCCGCGGCTGTGCGTCGCCGCGCTCGCCGCCGCCGTCGACCACCGCGAGACCTGCCTGACCGTCGCCGACGTGGACTGGGAGCGGTTCGCCCCGGCGTTCGTCGCCACCCGGCCCAGCCCGCTCATCGGCGACCTGCCCGAGGTCCGGGCCATGGTGGAGAGCGACGCCGGACAGCGGGCGGACGACGGCGAGGTGCTGTCCGCCCTGCAGCGCGAGATCGCCGCGGCGAGCACCGAGGAGCGCGCCCGCGTGGTGCTGGAGGTCGTCCGGTCGGCGACCGCCTCGGTCCTCGGCTACCAGGACTTCGGCGCGGTCGAGTCCGACCGGCCGTTCAAGGACATCGGCCTCGACTCGCTCACCGCGGTGGAGACCTGCAAGCGGCTCAGGACCGCGACCGGCCTGCGGCTGCCGGCCACCCTGCTCTTCGACTACCCGACCCCCCGGGTGCTCAGCCGGTTCCTGGTCGACGAGCTCACCGGGGCCGAGGCCGAGGCGGGCACCGTCGCACCGGCCGCCGCGGCGGAGACCGACGAACCGCTCGCCATCGTGGGCATGAGCTGCCGCTACCCGGGCGGTGTCGGCTCGCCGGAGGACCTGTGGGACCTGGTGGCCACCGGAGCCGACGGGGTGTCGGGGTTCCCGACCGACCGCGGCTGGGACCTGTCCACCGCCGACGGCGCCTACACGCCGGAGGGCGGCTTCGTCTACGACGCCACCACCTTTGACGCCGGGCTGTTCGGGATCTCGCCGCGCGAGGCGGTCGCGATGGACCCGCAGCAGCGGGTGCTGCTGGAGGCGTCCTGGGAGGCGCTGGAGCGGGCGGGCCTGGACCCGCTCTCGCTGCGCGGCACCAGGACCGGGGTCTTCGTCGGCGCGTCCACCTCCGGCTACGGCGTCGGCATGCGGCTGTCCGCCGGGCTGAGCGGCCACTACATCACCGGCACGTCCAGCAGCGTGATGTCCGGCCGCATCGCCTACTCCTTCGGCATGGAGGGCCCGGCGCTGACGGTGGACACCGCGTGTTCGTCGTCGTTGGTCGCGCTGCACCTGGCCGGGCAGGCGCTGCACGCCGGCGAGTGCTCGATGGCCCTGGTCGCCGGGGTCGCCCTGATGACCAGCCCGGACATCTTCGCCGAGTTCAGCACCCAGAACGGCCTGTCCGCCGACGGCCGCTGCAAGTCGTTCGCCACCGCCGCCGACGGCACCGGCTGGGGCGAGGGCGTCGGCGTCCTGCTGCTGGAGCGGCTGTCCGAGGCACGGCGCAACGGACACGAGGTGCTCGCGGTCGTGCGCGGCTCCGCGGTGAACCAGGACGGCGCCTCCAACGGGCTGACCGCGCCGAACGGTCCCTCTCAGCAGCGGGTGATCCGGCAGGCGCTGGCCAACGCCGGACTCGCCTCCTCCGAGGTCGACGCGGTCGAGGGGCACGGCACCGCCACCACCCTCGGCGACCCGATCGAGGTGCAGGCGCTGCTGGCCACCTACGGTCGCGAGCGCCCGGTGGACCAGCCGCTGTGGCTGGGCTCGCTGAAGTCCAACATCGGGCACACGCAGGCCGCCTCCGGCGTGGCCGGGATCATCAAGATGGTGATGGCCCTGCGCCACGGCGTGCTGCCCCGGACCCTGCACGTGGACGAGCCGTCCCGGCACGTGGACTGGTCGGCAGGCGCGGTCGAGCTGCTGACCGAGGCCCGGGAGTGGCCGAGCACCGGTGCGCCGCGCCGGGCCGGCGTCTCGTCGTTCGGGGTCAGCGGCACCAACGCGCACGTCATCATCGAGCAGGCGCCCGCCCACCAGGAGACGGCCGCCGAGACCGCCGGGACGCCGGCGCGTGTGCTGCCCTGGCTCGTCTCGGCGAAGACCGCGGCCGGACTGCGCTCCCAGAGCGCCGCGTTGAGCGCCTACGTGCGCGAGCACCCCGAACTCGCCGTGGCGGACGTGGCGCGGTCGCTCGCCCTCTCCCGGGCCGGCCTGGAACACCGCGCCGCCGTGTTCGCCGCCGACAGCGCGGGCTTCACCGCCGCCCTGGACGCGCTGGCGGGCGGCGAACTGCCGGCGAACGGCGTCCGCGGCACCGTCCGCGAAGGCCGGCTGGCGTTCCTGTTCACCGGCCAGGGCGCCCAGCGCGTCGGCATGGGCCGCGAACTCTACGACGCCTTCCCGGAGTTCGCGGACGCGCTGGACGCGGTGTGCGTGCGGCTGGACGGCGAGTTGGACCGTCCGCTGCGTGAAGTGATGTTCGGCGACGCGGAGTCGCTGGACCGGACGGCTTACACGCAGGCGGCGTTGTTCGCCCTCGAAGTGGCGCTCTTCCGGCTGGTGGAGTCCTGGGGCGTCATCCCGGACTTCCTGCTCGGCCATTCCATCGGTGAGTTGGCCGCCGCGCATGTCGCGGGTGTGCTGTCGCTGGACGACGCGTGCACTCTGGTGGCGGCTCGTGGTCGGCTGATGCAGGCCCTGCCGACCGGTGGCGCGATGCTCGCGGTGGAGGCTGAAGAGTCGGAGGTCGTGGCCGAACTCACCGGCCGCGAGGCGTCGGTGAGCGTCGCGGCGGTCAACGGGCCTACCTCCGTGGTCGTTTCGGGCGACGAGGACGCGATCGCCGAACTGGAGACGGCGTGGCGCACGGCCGGTCGCCGGGTGAAGCGGCTGACCGTCTCGCACGCGTTCCACTCGCCGCGCATGGACGCCATGCTCGACGAATTCGCCGCCGTCGCGGGCGGGTTGACGTTCAACGCGCCGCGCCTGCCGATCGTCTCCAACGGCACCGGCACCCCGGCCGACCCCGAGCTGATCCGCACCCCCGGGTACTGGGTGCGCCACGTCCGCGACGCGGTGCGGTTCGCCGACGGGATCCGCTGGCTGGCCGCCGAGGGAGTCACCCGCTTCCTCGAACTCGGCCCGGACGGCGTGCTGACCGCCATGGCGAGGGACTCCCTGCCGAGCGGCACCGACGCCGCCGAGACCGTGCTCGCCCCGGCGCTGCGTGCCGAGCGCGACGAGTCCGAGACCGTGCTGCGGATGGTCGCGGCCGCCCACGCGCACGGTGCCCGGATCGACTGGTCCGCGCTCTTCGGCTCCCTCGGCGGCCGCCGAGTGCCGCTGCCCACCTACGCGTTCCAGCGCGAGCGGTACTGGCTGGACACCTTCGTCGTGCCGCCGGCCTTCGGCGGGGGCGCGGCCGAGGCCGAGTTCTGGGCCGCGGTCGAGGGCGAGGACCTGACGGCGGTCGCCGACGCGCTGCGGCTTGAGACCGAGGCGGTCGGTGCCGTACTGCCCGCGCTGTCCACCTGGCGCCGCAAGCGCCACGAGCAGTCCACGGTGGACGGCTGGCGCTACCGCGCGGTATGGCGGCCGTTGACCGGCCTGCCACGCGCCACCCTCACCGGCACCTGGCTGGTCGTCGTGCCCGCCGGATCCGAGGACCGCGAGCACGTCACCGCCGTCCTGGCCGCCCTGACCGGTGGCGGAGCCACGGCGCACCCGTTCGCGCTCGACGCGGAGCGGGACGGCGCCGAGGCGCTGGCCGGCCGGCTGCGCGAGGCCGCCGAGGCATCGGGCGGGCTCGCCGGCGTGCTGTCGCTGGCCGCGCTCGACGAGGGCGAGCACCCCGGACACCCGGGACTGGCGCGCGGCCTCGCCGGCACGGTGCTGCTGCTCCAGGCACTGCACGCGGCCGGCGTCGAGGCACCGCTGTGGGCGGCCACCCATGGCGCCGTCGCGGTGAACCGCTCCGACCGGCCGGTGGACGCCGGGCAGGCCCAGGTCTGGGGCCTCGGCCGCACCGCCGCCCTGGAGTTCCCGCAGCACTGGGGCGGACTGCTCGACCTGCCGGACCTGCTCGACCGGCGGGCCGGCGCCCGCCTGGTGACCCTGCTCGCCCACGGCGCCGAGGACCAGGCGGCCGTCCGCGGCTCCGGGGTGTACGCCCGCCGGCTGGTCAGCGCGCCGGTCGCCCGGGACGCGGTGCGCCGCGAGTGGCGCCCGTCCGGCACCGTGCTGGTCACCGGCGGCACCGGCGCGCTCGGCGCCCGGGTCGCCCGGGTGCTCGCCGAACGCGGCGCCCGGCACCTGGTGCTGACCAGCCGCCGCGGTCCGGACGCGCCCGGTGCGGCCGAACTCGTCGCGGAACTCGCCGGGTTGGGCGCCGAGGCGACGGTGGTCGCGTGCGACATCGCCGACCGCGACGCGCTGGCCGCCGTGCTGGCCGCGCACCCGGTGACCGGCGTGGTGCACACCGCCGGGGTGATCGACTCGGTGCCGCTGCCCGGCCTCGGCCTGGCCGGCCTGGCGGAGGTGCTGCGCGCGAAGGTGAGCGGCGCGGCCCACCTGGACGAACTGCTCGCGGACACCCGGCTGGAGGCGTTCGTGACGTTCTCCTCGATCGCCGGCGTGTGGGGCAGCGGCGGCCAGGCCGCGTACTCGGCGGCCAACGCCTACGTGGACGCCCTGGTCGAGAACCGGCGGGCCCGCGGCCTGGCCGGGACCTCGGTCGCGTGGGGACCGTGGGCCGGCGGCGGCATGCTGGCGGCCGAGGGCGGCGAGGAGTACCTGCAGCGCCGCGGCCTGACCGCGATGGACCCCGACCTCGCCCTGCGGGCGCTCGCCGACGCCGTCGACCACGACCTCGGCTGCGTCGCGGTCGCCGACGTGGACTGGGCGACGTTCGCCACCGCCTTCACCTCCCGCCGGCCCAGCCCGCTGATCGCCGAACTGCCGGCGGCCGCGCCCGCCCGGGCCGCCGCCGACGAGCAGGCCGGCTCCGCGCAACTGCGCGGCCGGCTCGCCGACCTCGGCCCGGACGACCGCCGACGGGCCCTGGTGGAACTGGTCAGGACCGCCGCCGCCGAGGTGCTGGGACACGCCTCGGCCGACGCCATCGAGGCCGACCGGCCGTTCAAGGACCTCGGCTTCGACTCGCTCACCGCCGTCGAACTGCGCGACCGGCTCGCCCACACCGCCGGCCTCGTGCTGCCCACCACCCTGGTCTTCGACTACCCGAACGCCACCGCGCTGGCCCGGCGGCTGGCGGAGGAACTCGGCGTCACCCAGGCCGAGCGGAGCGTCCCGCGAGCCGGCGTCCCGGCGGCCGACGGCACGGACGAGCCGATCGCCATCGTCGGGATGAGCTGCCGCTACCCGGGCGGCGTCCGGTCCCCGGAGGACCTGTGGCGGCTGGTCGAGTCCGGCGGCGACGGCATCGGGGCGTTCCCCACCGACCGCGGCTGGCAGCCGGCGGACGACGACCCGGCCGGCCCGGTGACCCGCGAGGGCGGCTTCGTGCACGACGTGCCGGGTTTTGACGCCGCGCTGTTCGGGATCTCGCCGCGCGAGGCGCTGGCGATGGACCCGCAGCAGCGTCTGATGCTGGAGGCGTCCTGGGAGGTCTTCGAACGCGCCGGCCTGGACCCGATGTCGCTGCGCGGCAGCCAGATCGGCGTCTTCGCCGGCATGAACAGCCACGACTACCTCGCGCTGATCTCCGCCGCCACGCCGGGCGTCGAGGGCTACATCGCCACCGGCAGCTCCGGCAGCGTGGTGTCCGGCCGGGTCTCCTACACCTTCGGTCTCGAAGGTCCGGCGCTGACGGTGGACACCGCGTGTTCGTCGTCGTTGGTGGCGTTGCACCTGGCGGTGCAGGCGCTGCGCAACGGCGAGTGCGCGATGGCCGTCGCCGGCGGCGTGACGGTGATGGCGACGCCGGGCATCTTCGCCGAGTTCAGCGCCCAGGGCGGGATGGCGGCCGACGGCCGCTGCAAGCCGTTCGGCGCGGGCGCGGACGGCACGGGCTGGGGTGAGGGCGTCGGCGTGCTGCTGGTCGAGCGGCTGTCGGACGCGCGGCGCAACGGACATCGGGTGCTCGCGGTCGTGCGGGGCTCGGCCGTCAATCAGGACGGCGCGTCGAACGGCCTGACGGCGCCGAACGGTCCGTCGCAGGAGCGCGTCATCCGGCAGGCGTTGGCGAACTCGCGGGTCGAGGCGTCGGACGTGGACGTGGTGGAGGCGCACGGTACCGGCACGGTGCTGGGCGACCCGATCGAGGCGCAGGCCCTGCTGGCCACCTACGGTCAACAGCGCGAGGCCGGGCGGCCGTTGTGGCTCGGCTCGGTCAAGTCCAACATCGGCCACACGCAGGGGGCTTCGGGCGTGGCCGGTGTCATCAAGATGGTGATGGCGCTGCGGCACGGCGTGCTGCCCAAGTCGCTCTACGCCGACGAGCCGTCGCCGCACGTCGACTGGTCATCCGGCGCTGTCGAGTTGCTGACCCAGTCGCGGGAGTGGCCGGCCACCGAGGGCCGTCCGCGCCGGGCGGGTGTCTCCTCGTTCGGCGTCAGCGGCACCAACGCGCACGTCATCGTCGAGGCGGCCGAAGAGCCCGAGCACAGCGCGGACGACGAGACCCCGGCCGGCGGCGTGGTGCCGTGGGTGCTGTCCGCCGCCTCCGCCGACGCGCTGGCCGAGCAGGCGGAGCGGCTGCGCGAGGCGCTGGCGGAACGCCCCGAGGTCCGGCCGGCCGACGTCGCGTGGTCGCTGGTGTCGTGCCGGGCGGCGCTGGAGCACCGGGCCGTGGTACTCGGCGACGACCTCGCGGAACTGCTCGGCGGGTTGACGAGCCTGGCGCGGGGCGAGGAGGGACCCGGGGTCGTCCGGCGCACCGGTGACGCCGGCGCGGGCGGCGCGGTGTTCGTCTTTCCCGGGCAGGGCTCGCAATGGGTCGGCATGGCACGGGAGTTGCTGGAGACCTCGGAGGAGTTCCGGGAGGGCGTCGAGGAGTGCGAGCGGGCGCTGGGCGCGTTCGTGAAGTGGTCGCTGCTGGAGGTGCTGCGCGCCGAGGGCGAGGAGGGCGCCGCCTGGTTCGACCGGGTCGACGTCGTCCAGCCGGTGCTGTGGGCGGTGATGGTCGCGCTGGCCGGCCTGTGGCGCTCGGCCGGCGTGGTGCCGTCCGCGGTCGTCGGCCACTCGCAGGGCGAGATCGCGGCGGCCGTGGTGGCGGGTGCGCTGAGCATCGACGACGGCGCCCGGGTGGTGGCCTTGCGCAGCCGGGCGATCGGTGAGGTGCTCTCCGGCCTCGGCGGCATGGTCTCGGTCGCGCGGCCGCGCGCCGAGGTGGCCGGCCTGCTGGAGCCGTGGGGCGAGGCGCTGTCGATCGCGGCGGTCAACGGACCGTCCTCGACGGTGGTCTCGGGCGACGCGGCGGCGCTGGACGAACTGCTGGCCGCCTGCGGGGACCGCGGGATCCGGGCCCGCCGCATCCCGGTGGACTACGCGTCGCACTCCGCCCAGGTCGAGCGGATCCGCGAACGGCTGCTGGAGGAGCTGGCGGTCACCCCGCGCGCCTCGGGCGTGCCGTACTACTCCGCGGTGACCGGCGGACTGCTGGACACCACCGGGCTCGACGCCGAGTACTGGTACCGCAACCTGCGCCGGACGGTGGAGTTCGAGCAGGCCACCCGTGCCCTGCTGGACGCCGGCCGTTCCCTCTTCGTGGAGGTCAGCGCGCATCCGGTGCTGACGGTCGGCATCGAGGAGACGGTCGCCGACGCCGGTGCGTCCGCCGCGGTGCTGGGCACGCTGCGCCGGGACGAGGGCGGCACGCGGCGCTGGCTGGCCTCGCTCGCGCAGGGCTGCGTGCACGGGCTCCCGGTCGACTGGCGCGCGGTGCTGGCGCCGTGGGGCGGTCGGCGTGTCGAGTTGCCCACCTACGCCTTCCAACACACCGCCTACTGGCCCGAGTCGGGGCAGCTGCCGACCAACGTCGCCTCGGCCGGCCTCACCGCCGTCGGCCATCCGCTGATCGGCGCGGCCGTCCAACCGGCCGACGGCGAAGGCGTGTTGTGGACCGGACGCCTCTCGCTGCCCACCCATCCGTGGCTCGCCGACCACGCGGTGATGGACGCCGTGCTGCTGCCCGGCACGGCGTTCGTGGAACTGGCCCTGCAGGCGGGCGACCAGCTCGGCTGCCCGGAACTCGACGAGCTGACCTTCGAGGTGCCGCTGACCCTGCCGGAGCGGGCCGCGGTGCAGCTCCAGGTTCTCGCCGGCGCCCCGGACGCCGACGGGCGGCGCACCGTCAGCGTCCACTCCCGGCCCGAGCGGTCCGACGGCGAGCGGCGGTGGACCCGGCACGCCGCCGGCATCCTGGCCCCCGACGCCGCCGAGCCCGCCTTCGACCTCGTCGACTGGCCGCCGCGGGGAGCCGAGCCGCTGCCGGTCGACGGCTTCTACGACGCGCTCGCCGACGCCGGTTACGCCTACGGACCGGCCTTCCAGGGGCTGCGCGCCGCCTGGCGCCACGGCGACGACGTGCTCGCCGAGGTCGCACTCCCCGACCACGTGCGCAAGGACGCCGCGTCGTTCGGCGTGCACCCCGCACTGCTGGACGCGGCCCTGCACGCCGCCGGGCTCGGCGGACTGCTCGGCACGGACGGACAGCCCCGGCTGCCGTTCTCCTGGAGCGGCGTGACGCTGCACGCCACCGGCTCCCCGGTGCTGCGGGTGCGGCTGACCCCGCTGGGCACCGACACCCTCGCCGTCGAGGTCGCCGACGCCACCGGATCGCCGGTGGCCCGCGCCGCGTCGCTCACGCTGCGCCCGGTCTCGGCCGGGCAACTGCGCCGAAGCGGCCCGGACGGCACCGCGAACGCGCTGTTCCGGCTGGAGTGGACACCGCTGCCCGCGCCGGAGGCGCCCGCGGCCCTCCGGCTGGCGGCGGTCGGCGAGACGGGGTTCACCGAACTGCTGGAGTCCGGCCGGCCGGTCTCGCACTACGACGACCTGGCCGCGCTGCGGGATTCCGTCGCGTCCGGCCTGTCCGTACCGGAGCACGTGCTGTGGTTCCTCACCGGGCGGGACGCCGACGTCGCCGGGACCACCCACCGGGCGCTGGCGTTCGCCCAGGAGTGGCTGGCCGACGAGCGGCTCGCCGCCGCCCGGCTGGCCGTCGTCACCCGCGGCGCGGTCGCGGCGGACGCCGGCGAGGACGTGCCGGACCTGGCCGCCGCCGCGGCCCGCGGGCTGCTGCGCTCGGCCCAGTCGGAGAACCCCGACCGGATCACGCTGATCGACCTCGACGGCCACCCCGACTCCTGGCCCGCGCTGCCCGCCGCGCTCACCGCGGACGAGCCGCAGACGGCGATCCGCGCCGGCCGGCTGCTCGCCGCCCGGCTCACCAGGGCCGGTGACGCGGGACTGCCGCTGCCGGCGGCCGGTGAGGCGTGGCGGCTGGACACGGACGGTTCGGCCGGCCTGGACGGACTCGCCGCGCTGCCGGCCCCCGGCGCCGCCGCACCGCTGGCGCCCGACGAGGTGCGCATCGCGGTACGCGCCGCCGGCGTCAACTTCCGTGACGTGGCGATCGCGTTGGGCATCGTTCCCGACCAGGCGGTGATGGGCACCGAAGGCGCCGGCGTGGTACTCGAAGTCGGCTCGCGGGTCACCGACCTGGCCGTCGGAGACCGGGTCTTCGGCCTGCTCGCCGGCTGCTTCGCACCGGTGGCCGTCGCCGAACGCCGCGGCCTGGTGCGGATGCGTCCCGAGTGGACGTTCGCCGAGGCCGCCTCGGTGCCCACCGTCTTCCTCACCGCCTACTACGGCCTGGTCGACCTGGCCGGTGCGAAGGCCGGCGAGTCGCTGCTGGTGCACGCGGCGGCCGGCGGCGTCGGGATGGCCGCCGTCCAGATCGGCCGGCACCTCGGCATGGAGGTCTTCGGCACGGCGAGCGCCGGCAAGCAGGACGTCCTGCGCTCCTGGGGACTGGACGAGGAGCACATCGCCTCCTCCCGGACCACGGACTTCGAACAGCACTTCCGGGTCACCACCGGCGGGCGCGGCGTCGACGTGGTGCTCAACTCGCTGACCGGGGAGTTCGTCGACGCCTCGATGAACCTGCTGGCCCCGGGCGGCCGGCTGGTCGAGATGGGCAAGACCGACATCCGCGACGCGGCGTGGATGGCCGAGGAGTACCCCGGCCTGTCCTACCGGGCGTTCGACCTGAAGGACGCCGGACCGCGGCGGCTCGACGAGATGCTCGCCGAGATCCTGGCCCTGCTCGACCAGGGGGCGCTGCGGATCCTGCCGGTCACCGCCTGGGACGTGCGTCAGGCGGTGGACGCCTTCCGGTTCATCAGCCAGGCCCGGCACACCGGCAAGAACGTGCTGACCCTCCCGGTGGCCCCCGACCCGGACGGCACCGTGCTGATCACCGGCGGTACCGGCGTGCTCGGCTCCGCGCTCGCCCGGCACCTGGTCCACGAGCACGGCATGCGCCGGCTGCTGCTGGTCGGCCGGCGGGGTCCGCGGGCCGCCGGCGCCATGGAACTCGCCGCCGAACTGGGCGAGTCGGGGGCCCGGGTCGAGGTGGCCGCGTGCGACGTGGCGGACCGCGACGCGCTGGCCGCCCTGCTGGCCGGCATCCCCGCCGACCACCCGCTGACCGGCGTGGTGCACGCGGCCGGCGCCCTGGACGACGGGGTGTTCGGCGCGATGGACCCCGGGCGGGTGGACACCGTCTTCCGGCCCAAGGTGGACGCGGCGGTCAACCTGCACGAGCTGACCGCGGACGAGGACCTGGCGATGTTCGTGCTGTACTCCTCGGCCTCGGCCGCCTTCGGCTCGCCCGGCCAGGCCAACTACGCGGCCGCCAACTCCTTCCTGGACGCCCTCGCCCAGCACCGCAGGCACCGCGGGCTGCCCGCGGTGTCGCTGGGCTGGGGGCTGTGGGAGCAGGCCAGCGCGATGACCGGGCACCTGTCCGGCGGCGAGCTGGCCCGTGCCACCCACGCAGGCGGCGCGCTGAGCACCGCGCAGGGCCTGGCGCTGTTCGACGCCGCCGTCGGACTCGGCCGGGCCCACCTGGTGCCGGTCAACCTGGACCCGGCCGCCCTGCGCGGCCAGCCGGGTTCCGACACCCCGGTCCCGGCGCTGTTCCGCGCACTGGTGCGCGCGCCGCGCCGCCGGGCGGCGGACACCGGGCGCACCGCCCCGGCATCGCTGGCCGACCAGCTGACCAGGCTGCCCGTGCCGGAGCGCCGCCGCACCCTGCTGGAACTGGTCAGGACGCACGCCGCCACCGTGCTCGGCCACCCCACGCCGGACGCCATCGGCGCCGAACGGCCGTTCCGGGAGGTCGGGTTCGACTCGCTGACCGCGGTCGAACTGCGCAACCGGCTGGGCGCCGCGACCGGACTGCGGCTCCCGGCGACCGCGGTCTTCGACTACCCGACCCCCGCCGAGCTGGCGACGAACCTGCTCGGCCAACTCGTGACCGGACCACCAGCGCCGCCGGCACCCGCCGAGGACCTGCTCACCGAGGTCGAACGGCTCACCGCCAGGCTCGGATCGATCCCCGACGGGGCGGTCGACCGCGACCGGCTCGCCGAGAGCCTCCAGGCGCTGGTACGCAGACTCACCACGCTGACCGGACCGTCGGACGACGGCCTGGCAGACAAGCTCCACGACGCGTCCGCCGAGGACGTCTTCGACTTCATTGACAACGATCTGGGCGTCTCCTGAGCTCGCTCGCGCCGCGTGCAGTGACCGATGAATAGGACAAGGTCGGATGGCCAACGAACAGAAGCTGTTGCAGTACCTCAAGCGAGTGACTGCCGACCTGTCCGCGACCCGGCAGCGGCTGCACGAAGCCGAGGGCCGCGAGCCGGACGCGGTCGCCATCATCGGCATGAGCTGCCGCTTCCCCGGCGGCGTCGCCAGCCCCGAGGACCTGTGGGACCTGGTGGACGCCGGCCGCGACGCGATCGGCGGACTGCCGGAGGGCCGCGGCTGGGACACCAGGGCGGGTGACGAACTCGGCATCCGCGGCGGCTTCGTCGCCGGCGCCGACGAGTTCGACGCCGCGATGTTCAAGATCAGCCCCCGCGAGGCGCTGACCATGGACCCGCAGCAGCGCCTCGTGCTGGAGGCGTGCTGGGAGGCGTTCGAGCGGGCCGGCATCGACCCGCTGTCGCAGCGCGGCAGCGACACCGGCGTGTACGTCGGCGCCGGGTCCTCGAACTACGCGCTCACCGCCGAGCTGCCGCAGGAGGCCGAGGGACACCTGCTGACCGGCAGCGCCAACAGCGTGCTGTCCGGACGCGCCGCCTACACCTTCGGCCTCAAGGGCCCGGCGATCACCACCGACACCGCGTGCTCCTCCTCGCTGGTGGCCCTGCACCTGGCGGCCCAGGCGCTGCGGCACGGCGAGTGCGGCATGGCGCTGGCCGGCGGCGTGACGGTGATGGCCGGCCTCGCCCTGTTCAGCGAGTTCGGCCGGCAGGGCGGGCTGGCCGCCGACGGCCGCTGCAAGGCGTTCGCCGCCACGGCCGACGGCACCGGGTGGAGCGAGGGCGTCGGCATGCTCCTGCTGGAGCGGCTGTCCGACGCGCAGCGCAACGGGCACCGGGTGCTCGCCGTGCTCCGCGGCTCCGCGGTCAACTCCGACGGCGCCTCCAACGGCCTGACCGCGCCGAACGGCCCGTCGCAGGAGCGGGTGATCCGCCAGGCGCTGGCCGGCGCCCGGCTCGCGCCGTCCGACGTGGACGCCGTCGAGGCGCACGGCACCGGCACCGTGCTCGGCGACCCGATCGAGGCGCAGGCCCTGCTGGCCACCTACGGCCAGGACCGGCCCGCCGACCGGCCGTTGTGGCTCGGTTCGATCAAGTCCAACATCGGCCACGCGCAGGCGGCCTCCGGCGTGGCCGGCGTCATCAAGATGGTGATGGCGCTGCGGCACGGTGTGCTGCCGAGGACCCTGCACGTCGAGGAGCCCTCGCCGCACATCGACTGGTCGGCCGGCGAGGTGTCGCTGCTGACCGAGCCGCGCGAGTGGCCGCGGACCGGGCGGCCGCGCCGGGCCGGCGTCTCCTCGTTCGGCATGAGCGGCACCAACGCGCACATCGTTCTGGAACAGGCGCCGGAGGCGGCGCGGGACGAGGTCGCCACCGCCATCGCCACCGGTACCGCCGACCGGCAGGTGGCCGCCGACCTGCTGCCGTTCCTGGTCTCCGCCCGCACCGCGGACGCGCTGCGCGGCCAGGCCCAGCGCCTGCTGTCCTTCGTGGAGGCCGACGGAGCGCCGGAACTCCTCGACACCGGGCGGTCGTTGGCGACCACCCGGGCCGCGCTGGAACACCGCGGCGTGGTGCTCGCCGGCGACCGGGACGGCCTGGCCCACGGGCTGCGTGAGCTGGCCGCCGGCCGCACCGGCGCCGACGTGGTGCGCGGCGAGTCGGGCGAGGGCGGCCTCGCCTTTCTCTTCTCCGGCCAGGGCGCCCAACGCCCCGGCATGGGAAGGGAGTTGTACGACGCCTTCCCGCCGTTCGCCGAGGCGCTCGACGAGGTGTGCACCCGCTTCACCCTCGAACGCCCGCTCAAGGACGTGCTGTTCGGCGACGCGGACGGCCAGGCGCTGAACCAGACGGTCTACACCCAGGCCGGGCTGTTCGCGCTCGAAGTCGCGCTGTACCGGCTGTGGGAGTCGTGGGGCGTCACCCCGGACTTCCTGCTCGGCCACTCCATCGGCGAGTTGGCCGCCGCCCACGTCGCCGGGGTGCTGTCCCTGGAGGACGCCTGCACGCTGGTGGCCGCGCGCGGCCGGCTGATGCAGGCGCTGCCCTCCGGCGGCGCGATGCTCGCCGTGGAGGCGACCGAGGCCGAGGCCGTCGAGGCGCTGTCCGGCCGCGAGAGCCGGGTGAGCGTCGCCGCCGTCAACGGGCCCGCCTCCGTGGTGGTCTCCGGCGACGAGGACGTGGTGGCCGAACTGGAGGCGGACTGGCGTCGCGCGGGCCGCAAGGTGAAGCGGCTCGCGGTCTCGCACGCCTTCCACTCGCCGCGGATGGAAGCCATGCTGGCGGACTTCGCGGCCGTCGCCGAGGGGCTGTCGTTCCACCCGCCGCAGCTGCCGATCATCTCCAACACCACCGGTGAGCCCGCCGACTTCGAGCAGATCCAGACCGCCGGCTACTGGGTGCGGCACGTGCGCGAGGCCGTCCGGTTCGCCGACGGCGTCGCCAGCCTGCTGGCTCAGGGCACCGGCACCCTCGTCGAACTCGGCCCGGGCGGCGAGCTGACCGCGCTGGCCAAGCAGTGCGCCGGCGACCGTCCGCTGACCGCGGTGCCGTCGCTGCGCGGCGACCGGGCCGAACCGAGGGCGCTGCTGGAGACGCTGGCCCGGGTGCACGCCGCCGGGCGGCGGATCGACTGGCAGGCGGTCTACGGCAACTGGGGCGGCCGGCAGGTCGACCTGCCCACCTACCACTTCCAGCGCGAGCCGTACTGGCTGGCGGACGCGAGCGACACCAGGAACGGCGCCACCGACAGCCACGCCGAGGCGAACTTCTGGACGGCGGTGGAGTCGCAGGACGTCGACGCGCTCGCCGCGGCCCTCGGCCTGGAGCCCGGCAGCGGCCTCGACAGCGTGCTGCCCGCGCTGCCCGCCCTGTCCGCCTGGCGCAAGGGCCGCCAGGAGCACACCACCGTCGACGGCTGGCGCTACCGGGTCAGTTGGAAGGCGCTGACCACCCACACCCCGGCCGAACCGCTCGGCACCTGGCTGCTCGTGGTGCCGGCCGACGGCACCGCCCGGGAGACGGCCGACGCCGTCGCGGCCGGACTGCGCGCCCACGGCGCGGACGTGGTGGAACTCGCCGTCGCCTCCACCGAGACCGACCGCTGGACGATCGCCGGCGAACTGTTCGAGAAGGCCGCCGAGGCCGACGGTTTCGACGGCGTGCTGTCGCTGCTCGGCACCGCGGAGGAACCGCACCCGGAGTACCCGGCCGTCTCCACCGGCTTCGCGCTCACCCTGCTGCTCGCCCAGGCCCTGGGCGACGCCGACATCGCCGCGCCGCTGTGGTGCGCCACGCAGGGCGCGGTGCTGACCGGGCGGGACGACGCGCGGGTCCGGCCCGTCCAGGCCCAGGTCTGGGGATTCGGCCGGGTCGCCGCCCTGGAGTACCCCGGCCGCTGGGGCGGACTCGTCGACCTCCCCGAAGCGGTGGACGAGCGCACCGGCGTCCTGCTGGCGTCGGTGCTCACCGCCGCCGACGGCGAGGACCAGGTGGCGCTGCGCCCGTCCGGCGCGGTCGGCCGCCGGCTGGTACGCGCCCCGCTGGCCGGCGCGGTCGCCCACACCTGGCGTCCCTCCGGCACCGTGCTGATCACCGGCGGCACCGGGGCCCTCGGCAGCCACGTCGCCAACTGGCTCATCGACCGCGGCGCCCGCGACCTGGTGCTCACCAGCCGCCGCGGCGCCGACGCGCCCGGCGCGGCCGACCTGGTCGCCGCGCTGGAGGCACGCGGCGCCCGGGTGACCGTCGCCGCCTGCGACGTGGCCGACCGCGACGCGCTGGCCGAACTGCTGGCCGGCATCCCCGCCGACCACCCGCTGACCGCCGTGGTGCACGCGGCCGGCGTCGCGGTGGCCGGAGCGCCCTCCGAGACCAGCGTCTCCGAACTCGAGGAGGTCGTGCGCACCAAGGTGCACGGCGCGCGCAACCTCGACGAACTCCTGGCGGACACCCCGCTGGAGGCGTTCGTCATGTTCTCCTCGATCGCCGGCGTGTGGGGCGACGGAGGCGCGGCCGGCTACTCCGCCGCCAACGCCTACCTCGACGCGCTCGCCGAGCGCCGCCGGGCCGACGGGCTCGCCGCCACCGCGGTGTCCTGGGGCCCGTGGGGCGGCGGCGGCATGGCCGCCGACAACGAACTCCAGCAGCACCTGGCCCAGTTCGGCCTGGTGCCGATGCCGCCCGCGCTGGCGATCACCGCGCTCGGGCAGGCGGTCGACACCCGGGAGAGCTGCCTGACCGTCTCGGACGTGAACTGGGCCCGGTTCGCACCGGTCTTCTGCTCGGCGCGGCGCTCCCCGCTGCTGCACGAGATCCCGGAGGCCGCCGCCGAACTGGACTCCACCAGCGCGGCCGACACCGAGAGCAGCCGGATCCGCGCCGAGTGGACGCAACAGCTCACCGCGATCCCCGAACGCCGCCGCTCCAGCGCCCTGTTGGACCTGGTGCGCGGCGAGGTCGCCGCGGTGCTCGGCTACCGCACCCCGGACGCGATCGACCCGGAACGCCCGCTCAAGGACTTCGGCATCGACTCGCTCACCGCCATCGAGGTCCGCGAGCGGCTGGCCGCCGCCACCGGCCTGCGACTGCCGGCCGGGCTGCTGTTCGACTACCCGACCGCCGAGGCGCTGAGCCGGCGGCTGGTCGAGCAGTTGATGGGGGAGACCGCCGAACGGGCCGTGGGATCCGGGGTGGTCGCCACCGACGACCCGATCGCGATCGTCGGGATGACCTGCCGGCTGCCCGGCGGCGTGCGCACCCCCGAGGACCTGTGGACGCTGGTCTCCTCCGGCACCGACGGCATCACCGCGTTCCCCACCGACCGCGGCTGGGACCTGGCGGCGGCCGGCGTCTCGTACGCGCGGCAGGGCGGCTTCGTCTACGACGCGACCTGCTTCGACGCCGAGTTCTTCGGCATCTCGCCGCGCGAGGCGCTGGCGATGGACCCGCAGCAGCGCATCCTGCTGGAGGCGTGCTGGGAGGTGCTGGAGCGGCACGGCGTGCCCCCGACCTCGGTCCGCGGCAGCCAGGTCGGCGTCTTCATCGGCGCCTCCAACTCCGCCTACGGCGCCGCGGTCGAACTGCCCGCCGACTCGCTCAGCCACGCGCTGACCGGCAGCGCCAACAGCGTCATCTCCGGCCGGGTCGCCTACTCGCTCGGCCTGGAGGGACCGGCCGTCACCGTCGACACCGCGTGCTCCTCGTCGCTGGTGGCCCTGCACCTCGCGGCCCAGGCGCTGCGCAACGGCGAGTGCTCGCTGGCGATCGCCGGCGGTGTGACGGTCATCCCGTCGCCCGCGGTCTTCGCCGACTTCTACCAGCAGAACGGCCTGGCCGCCGACGGCCGCTGCAAGTCCTTCGCCGCGGCGGCGGACGGCACGAGCTGGGGCGAGGGCGTCGCCGTGCTGCTCGTCGAGCGGCTGTCGGACGCCCAGCGCAACGGGCACGAGGTGCTCGCCGTGGTCCGCGGCTCGGCCGTCAACCAGGACGGCGCCTCGCAGGGGCTGACCGCGCCGAACGGCCCGTCGCAGGAGCGGGTGATCCGGCAGGCCCTGGCCAGCGCCCGGCTCGAACCCGCCGAGGTGGACGCCGTCGAGGGCCACGGCACCGGCACCACGCTGGGCGACCCGATCGAGGCCCACGCGCTGCTCGCCACCTACGGCAGCGGGCGGGACGCCGAACAGCCGCTGTGGCTGGGCTCGTTGAAGTCCAACATCGGCCACACCCAGGCGGCCTCCGGCGCGGCCGGCGTCATCAAGATGGTGATGGCCCTGCGCGAGGGCGTGCTGCCCAAGACCCTGCACGTGGACGAGCCCTCGCCGCACGTGGACTGGTCGACCGGCGAGGTGGCGCTGCTGACCGAGGCCCGCGAGTGGCCGAGGACCGGGCGCTCGCGCCGGGCCGCGGTCTCCTCGTTCGGCATGAGCGGCACCAACGCGCACCTCATCCTGGAACAGGCCCCGGAACCGGCGGAAGAGCCGGAGGAGCCCGCCCGGACCGCACCGGCGCTGATGCCGTGGGTGCTCACCGCCAGGACCGAGGACACGCTGCGCTCGCAGGCGCTGGAGCTGCACCGCCACCTGACGGCCCGTCCGGAGACCGAACTCACCGACGTCGGCTACTCGTTGGTGACCACCCGCTCCCGGCTCGACCACCGGGCGGTGGTCCTCGACGGCGACCGCGACGCGCTGCTGGCCGGCCTGGAGGCCCTCGCCCAGGGCCGGCCCGCGCCGAACGTGGTCACCGGCAGCGGCAGCGCCGGCAAGACGGTGTTCGTCTTCCCCGGCCAGGGCTCGCAGTGGGCGGGCATGGCCCTCGAACTGGTGCAGACCTCCGCGGTCTTCCGGCAGCAGTTCGCCCTGTGCTCGCACACCCTCTCCGCCCACCTGGACTTCTCGCTGCTCGACGCCCTCAAGGGCGCGCCCGGCGCACCCGACTTCGACCGGGTCGACGTGGTCCAGCCGCTGCTGTTCGCCGTGATGGTCTCGCTCGCGGTCACCTGGCGCTCCTACGGCATCGAGCCGTCCGCGGTCGTCGGCCACTCGCAGGGCGAACTCGCCGCCGCCGTGGTGGCCGGCGCGCTGTCGCTCAAGGACGCGGCGAAGATTGTCGCGCTGCGCAGCCAGGCCATCGTGGAGCTGTCCGGCCACGGCGGGATGGTCTCCGTGCCGCTGCCGGTCGCCCAGGTCGAGGAGCGGATCGCGCCGTACGGCGAGCAGTTGGCGGTCGCCGCGATCAACGGCCCGGAGTCGGTGGTGATCTCCGGCGCCGCCGCCCCGCTCGACGAACTGCGGGAGAAGCTGGTCGCCGAAGGGGTGCGCGCCAAGCGGATCCCGGTGGACTACGGCTCGCACTCCAGCCAGGTCGACGCGATCCGGGCCCGGCTCGCCGAGACGCTGGCCGGCATCACGCCGCAGCCCGCCGAGGTGCCCTGCTACTCCACGGTGACCGGCGACCTGCTGGACACCACGGCGATGGACACCGAGTACTGGTTCACCAACCTGCGCCACACCGTGCGCTTCCAGGACGCGACCGACGCCCTGCTGCGCGACGGACACCGGCTGTTCATCGAGGTCAGCCCGCACCCCGTGCTGACCACCGCGATCCAGGAGACCATCGAGGCCCGCGGCACCGCGCTGACCTCCGCCCAGGTGATCGGCTCGGTGCGCCGGGACGACGCCGGACGGCGCCGGATGCTCACCAGCGTCGCCGAGGCCTACGTGCGCGGCGCGGAACCGGAGTGGACCGGGCTCTACGAGGGCACCGGCGCACAGCGGGTCGCCCTGCCGACCTACGCCTTCCAGCGCACCCGCTTCTGGGCGCCGCCCGCCCCCGAGGCGTCCGCCGCGGCCCCCGCCGCCGCGGCCCCCGCCGCCGCGGCCGCCGAACCGCAGGCCCCCGCCCAGCAGAAGTTCTGGACGGCGGTCGAGGAGCGGGACGCGCGCGCCATCGCCGAGACCCTGCGGTTCGACAGCGCCCAGACCGCCTCGCTCGAAGCGATGCTGCCCGCGCTGTCCGACTGGCACCGCGGCGTGCGGGACCGCTCGGCCGTCGACCAGTGGCGCTACCGGGTCCGCTGGGACGCGGTCGGCCGGCCGCAGTCGCCGGTGCTGGCCGGCCGCTGGCTGCTCGTGGTGCCCGCCGGGCACGCCGAGGGCGAGCTGGCCCGCTCGTGCGCCACCGCGCTGCGCGAGCACCTCGCCGAGGTCGAACTGCTGGCCGTCGACCCGGCCACCGCCGACGCCGAGCGGTTCGCCGCCCGGCTGGCGGAGTTGAGGGAGAACGGCACACCGGCCACCGGGATCCTGTCCCTGCTGGCCGTCGACGAGAGCGCGCATCCCAACCACCCGTCGCTCACCGCCGGACTCGCCGGCACCCTGTCGCTGCTGCACGCCGTCGTGCGCAGCGACCCCGGCGCCCCGCTGTGGTGCGTCACCTCCGGCGCGGTCGGCGTCTCCGACGCCGAAGCGGTCGCCAACCCGCTGCAGGCGCAGGTCTGGGGCCTCGGCCGGGTCGCCGCGCTGGAACACCCGCGGCAGTGGGGCGGCCTGATCGACCTGCCGCAGGCGGCCGGCGCCGCCTCGGCCGACGTGCTGGCCGACGTGCTCGCCCGCGAGGACGCCGAGGACCAACTCGCGATCCGGCCCTCCGGCGTCTTCGGCCGCCGGCTGGTGCGGGCGGCGACCGGCGACACCCCCGCCCCGCGCACCTGGCGGCCGTCCGGCGCGGTCCTGGTCACCGGCGGCACCGGGGCCATCGGCGGCCACGTCTCGCGCTGGCTGGCGAGGAACGGCGCCGAGGAACTGATCCTGGTCAGCCGACGCGCCCGGCTCGCCCCCTACGCGGACGAACTGGCCGACGAGCTGACCGGGCTCGGCGCCAAGGTCACCATCGCCGAGTGCGACCTGACCGACCGGGACGACGTACGGCGGCTGCTCGCCGAACTGGAGGCCGGCGGCACCACGGTGCGCGCGGTGATGCACACCGCCGGGACCGGCATCCTCACCAGGCTGGAGGAGACCGACATCGCCGAACTGGCCCACGCGACCGCCGCCAAGGTGGCCGGCGCACGCCACCTCGACGAACTCCTCGATCCCGGGCGGTTGGACGCCGTCGTCCACTTCTCCTCGATCGCCGGCGTCTGGGGCGTCGGCCGGCACGGCGCCTACGCGGCCGGCAACGCCTACCTCGACGCGCTCGCCCAGCAGCGCAGGGCGGACGGCGTCAACATGCTCTCCGTCGCGTGGGGACCGTGGGACGGCGGCGGCATGGTGCCGGCCGCCGAGGTCGAGCCGATGCTGCGCCGCGGCGTCCCGCTCATCACCCCGGAACCGGCGATGCTCGCCCTGCAGCAGGCACTCGACCACGACGACACCTTCGTGGCCGCCGCCGAGGTCGACTGGGAGCAGTTCGTCCCGGCGTTCACCTCGATGCGCCCCAGCCCGCTCATCGGCGAACTGCCCGAGGCGCGGCAACTGCTGGCGCGGACCGAGCCGGCCGGCGACGCGGCGGAGGCGGGCGCCGCGAGCGCGTTCCTGCAACGGCTCGCCGGCCTGTCGGAACCGGAGCAGGAACGCACCCTGCTCGGCCTGGTCAGGGACCACGCCGCCGCGGTGCTCGGCCACGGCGACGTGAAGACGATCACCGTGGACAAGCCGTTCCGCGGCTTCGGCTTCGACTCGCTGACCGCCGTCGAACTGCGCAACCGGCTCGGCGCGGCGACCGGGCTGAAGCTGCCGGCCACCCTGGTCTTCGACCAGCCGACGCCTGCCGCGCTCGTCCGCCACCTGCTGGAGCGGATCGCCCCGCAGACGGCCGAGACCGACCTGCCCACCATGGCGGCACTGGACCGGCTCGACACCGCGCTGGCCACGCTGCCCGACGACGACATCGCCAAGACCCGCGTCATCATGCGGCTCGAAGCGCTGCTGACCAAGCAACGCAAGGAGTCCGCCGGCGGTGAGCAGGGCGGGACGGGCCTGCTCACCCGGCTCGGTTCGGCGACGAACGACGAGCTGTTCGAGCTCGTGGACCGCGATCTGGGGGTCAACTGATGGCAGACGAGGCGAAGCTCCGGGACTACCTCGGCCGGGTGATCGCCGAGCTGCACCAGACCCGGCAGCGCCTGCGCGACGCCGAGTCGGGTGAGCGGGAACCCCTCGCCATCGTGTCGATGAGCTGTCACCTGCCCGGCGGCGTGCACAGCCCGGACGACCTGTGGCGGCTGCTGGCCGACGGCGGCGACGCGATCACGTCGTTCCCGACCGACCGCGGCTGGAACTCCGAGCTGCCCGGCGGCGCGGAGGAGGGCCGCGACTCCTCGGCCCGCGGTGGCTTCCTGCACGACGCCGCCTGGTTCGACCCCGGGTTCTTCGGGATCAACCCGCGCGAGGCGCTGGCGATGGACCCGCAGCAGCGGCTGGCGCTGGAGACCGCCTGGGAGGCGGTCGAGCGCGCCGGCATCCACCCCCAGACGCTGCGGGGCAGCCGTACCGGCACCTTCGTCGGAGCCAACGGCCAGGGCTACGACGCCGCGATGCAGGCCACCAACACCGGCTCCGAGGGCTACCTGCTGACCGGCGGCGCGACCTCCGTCGTCTCCGGCCGGATCGCCTACACCCTCGGCCTGGAGGGCCCCGCCGTCACGGTGGACTCCGCCTGCTCCTCCTCGCTCACCGCCCTGCACCTGGCCGGCCAGGCGCTGCGCAACGGCGACTGCACCATGGCGCTGGTCGGCGGCGTCACCGTGATGCCGCACGCCATCGGCTTCTACGAGTTCGACCGCCAGCGCGGCCTGTCCTCCGACGGGCGGTGCAAGGCGTTCTCCGCCTCGGCGGACGGCATGGGCATGGCCGAGGGCGCCGCGATGCTCCTGGTGACCACCCGCTCGCACGCCGAGCGCAACGGCTACCCGGTCCTCGCCCTGGTGCGCGGCAGCGCCGTCAACCAGGACGGCGGCTCCAACGGGCTCACCGCGCCCAACGGACCCTCGCAGGAACGGGTGATCCGCCAGGCACTCGCCAACGCGCGGCTGTCGCCCGAGCAGGTCGACGCCGTCGAGGCGCACGGCACCGGCACGACGCTGGGCGACCCGATCGAGGCGCAGGCGCTGCTGGCCACCTACGGCCAGGACCGGCCCGAGGACCGGCCGTTGTGGCTCGGCTCGTTGAAGTCCAACATCGGGCACACCCAGGCGGCGGCCGGCGCGGCCGGCGTGATCAAGGCCGTCCTCGCGCTGCGCCACCGCACCCTGCCGCGCACCCTGCACGCCGACGAGCCCTCGCCGCACGTCGACTGGTCGTCCGGCGCGGTGGAACTGCTCACCGAGGCCCGCCCGTGGCCCCGGTCCGAGGAGCCGCGCCGGATCGGCGTGTCCTCGTTCGGCATCAGCGGGACCAACGCCCACCTGATCCTCGAAGAGGCCCCCGAGGCGACCGCCGCGGAGCCCGCGACCGCCGCCGAGCCGCGGACCGCACCGCCCGTGGTGCCGCTGCCGGTCTCCGGCAAGACCCCGGACGCGCTGCGCGAGCAGGCGGAACGCCTTGCCGCCTTCGTGCGCGCCGACGCCGGCCTCGACCTGCTCGACCTCGGCCGGTCACTGGCGACCGGCCGCGCCTCCTTCGACCAGCGGGCCGTCGTGCTCGCCGCCGACCGCGACGAGTTCCTGACCGGCCTGGACGCCCTGGTCGCCGGCGACGCCGCCCCCCACGTGGTGCGCGGCGTCGCGGCCCAGGAGCTGACCGCGTTCCTGTTCACCGGTCAGGGTGCGCAGCGGGTCGGTATGGGGCGGGAGTTGTGTGAGGTGTTCCCGGTGTTCGCGGCGTCGTTCGACGCGGTGTGTGGGTTGTTGGACGTCGGGTTGGGTGGGTCGTTGCGTGAGGTGGTGTTCGGTGGTCGGGGGGATCTGGATCGGACGGAGTTCGCGCAGCCGGCGTTGTTCGCGTTGGAGGTGGCGCTGTTCCGTCTGTTGGAGTCGTGGGGGATCGCGCCGGACTTCGTGTTGGGGCATTCGATCGGTGAGGTGGCTGCCGCGTATGTGGCGGGGGTGTTCTCGTTGGAGGACGCGTGCGCTTTGGTGGTGGCGCGTGGTCGGTTGATGCAGGCGTTGCCCGAGGGTGGCGCGATGTTGGCGGTGGAGGCGACCGAGGAGGAGGTCGGCAAGGAGCTGGTCGGTCGTGAGGGGTCGGTGAGTCTGGCTGCGGTGAACGGGCCTGGTTCGGTGGTCGTTTCGGGTGACGCGGAGGTGGTGGCGGAGCTGGAGGCGGGTTGGCGGGAGTCGGGTCGGAAGGTGAAGCGGCTGGCGGTCTCGCACGCGTTCCATTCGCCGCGGATGGACGCGATGCTCGACGAGTTCGCTTCCGTGGTGGGCGGGTTGACGTTGAACGCGCCGAAGCTTCCGGTGGTATCGAATCTGACCGGGCGGCTGGCTGATCCGCAGGAGATCCGTACCGCGGGGTACTGGGTGCGGCACGTGCGCGAGGCGGTCCGGTTCGCCGACGGCGTGCGCCTGCTGGCGGCCGAAGGGGTCCGCACCTTCGTCGAACTCGGCCCCGACGGCGTGCTCACCGCCATGGCCGGGCACTGCCTGCCCGAGGACGGCGACTCCTGCCTCGCCGCCACGCTGCGCGCCGGCCGCCCGGAGACCGGGCAACTGCTGCGCGCGGTCGCCACGATCCACACCGCGGGCGTCGAGCCGGACTGGTCGGCGGTGTACGCGGGGTGGGGCGGATCGCGGGTCGAGCTGCCCACCTATCCGTTCCAGCGCCGGCGCTACTGGCCGGCGATCGTCGGCGTCGCCAACGTCGCCGCGGCCGGCCTGGGCAGCGCGGACCACCCGCTGCTCGGCGCCGCGATCTCGCTCGCCGACGGGGACGGCGCCCTGCTGACCGGGCGGCTGTCCACCGCCACCCACCCGTGGCTCGCCGAACACGTCGTGCTCGCCGACACGCTGCTGCCCGGCACCGCCCTCGTCGAACTCGCCCTGCGGGCCGGCGAACAGGTGGGCTGCCCCCGGCTGGACGAGCTGACGCTGCGCACCCCGCTCGTCCTGCCCGAGCAGGGCGGCGTCCAGCTGCAGCTGCGGGTCGGCCCCGCCACGGCACAGGGCACCCGGACGGTCAGCATCCACTCCCGGCCGGACGGCGAGAGCGACGAGTGGACCTGGCACGCCGAGGGCACGGTCGCCGAGGGCGGATCCACCGCGGCCGAGAGCCTGGCGCAGTGGCCGCCGGCGGACGCCGAACCGCTGCCGGTGGACGGCTGGTACGACGGCGCCGCCGCGGCCGGCCTGGTCTACGGCCCCACCTTCCGCGGGCTGCGTGCCGTCTGGCGCTCCGGCGACGCGGTCTACGCCGAGGTGGAACTGCCCGAGCGCGCCCGCGCCGAGGCCGCCGGGTTCGGACTGCACCCCGCCCTGCTCGACTCCGCGCTGCACGCGATCGGGGTCTCCGGACTGCTGCCGGAAGCCGGCGGGATCCGGTTGCCGTTCGCCTGGTCCGGCGTCACCCTGCACGCCATCGGCGCCGCCGCGCTGCGGGTGCGGCTCGCTCCGGCCGGTGCCGACGCGATCTCGCTCACCGTGGCCGACGCCGCGGGCGAACCGGTCGCCCGCGTGGACCGGTTGGTCCTGCGCCCGACCGTCGCCGGGCCCGCCGCCGCGCTGCGCGACACGCTCTTCCAGCTCAACTGGACCCCGGTCGGCCTGCCCGTCGCCGGCGCCGACGGCTCCGAGTACACGCTGCTGCCGATCACCCCGCCGGCCGGCGACCTGGCCGGGGCGAGCAGCGCCGCGCTGCGCGAGACGCTGGTCGCGCTGCACGCCTGGCTCGCCGCCGACCACCCCGCCGACGCGCGCCTGGTGGTGGCCACCCGCGACGCCGTGCCCGCCGGGGACACCGCCGTCGATCCGGCGGCCGCCGCGGTCTGGGGCCTGGTGCGCGCCGCGCAGTCGGAACACCCCGGCCAGTTCGTCCTGGTGGACGGCGACGGCGCGGACCTCGACCCCGCGGCACTCGCCGCGATCCTGGCCGCCGGCGAACCGCAGGCGGCGCTGCGCGCGGGCCGGATCCTGCTGCCGAGGCTGGCCCGCGCCGTCCCGCCGCAGCCCGCCGGAACCACGCTCGACCCGGCCGGCACCGTGCTGATCACCGGCGGCACCGGCGTGCTCGGCGCGATCCTCGCCCGGCACCTGGTCACCGAGCACGGGGTCCGGCACCTCACGCTGCTCAGCCGCCGCGGCCCCGACGCACCGGGCGCCGACGCCCTCGTCGCGGAGCTCGCCGCCCTGGGCGCCGAGACCACGCTGGCCGCCTGCGACGCCGCGGACCGCGACGCGCTCGCCGCCGTGCTGGCCGCCGTCCCCGCCGAGCACCCGCTGACCGGCGTGGTGCACGCGGCCGGCGTCGTCGCCGACGCGACCGTCGAGTCGCTGACCGCCGACCGGCTGGACACCGTGCTGGCGCCGAAGGCCGCCGCGGCGGTGAACCTGCACGAGCTGACCGCCGACCGCGACCTCGCGCTCTTCGCGCTCTTCTCCTCCGCGTCCGCGACCTTCGGCACCGCCGGGCAGGGCAACTACGCCGCCGCCAACGCCTTCCTGGACGGCCTCGCCCACCACCGCACCGCGCGGGGCAAGGCCACCGTGTCTCTCGCCTGGGGCCTGTGGGCCGAGGCCAGCGGCATCACCGGCCACCTGGGCGAGACGGACCGGGCGCGGATCACCCGGGCCGGTGACGCGCTCACCACCGACGAGGGCCTCGCCCTGTTCGACGCCGCGCTGCGCACCGGACTGCCCCACCTGGTGGCGCTCCGGCTCGACCTGGCCGCCATCCGCGCCCAGGGCGACGCCGCGCACCCGCTGCTGCGCGACCCGTCCCGGGCCCGGACCCGCCGCACCGCGGGATCGGCCGGCCGCCCGGCCGGCGACGCGGAACTGGCCGCCCGGCTCTCCGGCCTCGACGAGGCCGAGCAGCTGCGGGAGCTGACCGACCTGGTCCGCGCCGCCGCCGCCCTGGTCCTCGGCCACGCGTCGGCCGAACTCATCGAGGCCCGCCGCTCGTTCGCCGAACTCGGCTTCGACTCGCTCACCGCGGTCGAACTGCGCAACCACCTCGCCGCCGCCACCGGACTGCGGCTGTCGGCCACCCTCGTCTTCGACCACCCCTCCTCGGCGGCGCTCGCCGAGCACCTGCGGCCGAAGCTGCTCGGCATCGCCACCGCGCTCCCGGCCGTCGCCGCCGGCACCGCGGACGCGGACGAACCCGTCGCGATCGTCGGCATGAGCTGCCGCTTCCCCGGCGGGGCGGACAGCCCGGAGGCGCTGTGGCAGCTGGTCGCCACCGGCACCGACGCCATCTCGCCGTTCCCCGACAACCGCGGCTGGCCCACCGAGGCGCTCTTCGACCCGGAACCCGGCAAGAGCGGCAAGTCGTACGTGAGCGCGGGCGGGTTCGTGCACGACGCGGACACCTTCGATCCCGAGCCGTTCGGCATCTCGCCGCGCGAGGCCCTGGCGATGGACCCCCAGCAGCGCATGATGCTGGAGGGGTCCTGGGAGGCGTTCGAACGCGCCGGGATCGACCCGCTGTCGCTGCGCGGCAGCCGCACCGGGGTCTTCGCCGGCCTGATGTACCACGACTACGCGGGCACCATGACGACCTCGCTGCCGGAGGGCGTCGAGGCGTTCCTGACCACCGGCACCTCGGGCAGCGTGCTGGCCGGCCGGGTCTCCTACACCTTCGGGCTCGAAGGCCCGGCGATGACGGTGGACACCGCGTGCTCCTCCTCGCTGGTGGCGCTGCACCTGGCCGCGCAGGCCCTGCGGAGCGGCGAGTGCGACCTGGCGCTGGCCGGCGGCGTCACCGTGCTGTCCACCCCGGCCGTCTTCGTCGACTTCAGCCAGCAGCGCGGACTCGCCGCGGACGGCCGGGCCAAGTCCTTCGCCGCCGCGGCCGACGGCACCAGCTGGTCCGAGGGCATCGGCGTGCTCGCCGTCGAGCGGCTGTCCGACGCCCGGCGCAACGGCCACCCGGTGCTCGCGGTGGTCCGCGGCACCGCCGTCAACCAGGACGGCGCGTCCAACGGCCTGACCGCGCCCAACGGCCCCTCGCAGGAACGGGTCATCCGGCAGGCGTTGGCCAACGCCCGGCTCACCACCTCGGACGTGGACGTGGTCGAGGCGCACGCCACCGGGACCAAGCTCGGCGACCCGATCGAGGCGCAGGCGGTGCTCGCCACCTACGGCCAGGACCGCCCCGCCGACCAGCCGTTGTGGCTCGGCTCGCTCAAGTCCAACCTCGGCCACGCCCAGGCGGCGGCCGGCGCCGGCGGCGTGATCAAGATGGTCATGGCGATGCGCCACGGGATCCTGCCCAAGACCCTGCACGTGGACGCGCCCAACCCTGAGGTCGACTGGTCGGCCGGCGCCGTGGAACTGCTGACCGAGTCCCGGCCCTGGCCGCGGGCCGGCCGCCCGCGCCGGGCCGGCGTCTCCTCGTTCGGCGTGAGCGGCACCAACGCCCACGTCATCCTGGAGGAGCCGACCGACGAACACCCGGCGCCGGCCCCGGCGCCCGAGCCGGCCGCGGCACCCGGCGGCACGCTGCCGTTCGTGCTGTCGGCGAAGAACGACGACGCGCTCCGCGAGCAGGCGGCCCGCCTGCTCGCGGCGGTGCAGGACGCCCCCGAGCAGCCGCCGGCCGACATCGCCCGCTCGCTGGTGGAGACCCGGGCCACCCTGGAGCACCGCGCGGTGGTGCTCGCCGACGAACATCGCGGACTCACCGCGGGGCTGGCCGCGCTCGCCACCGGCACCGCGGACCCCGGCGCGATCTCGCGCACCGGGGACGCGGGCCGCGGCGGCGTGGTCTTCGTCTTCCCCGGCCAGGGGTCGCAGTGGGTCGGCATGGCCGTCGGACTGCTGGAGACCTCCGAGGTGTTCGCGAGGCGGATCGCGGAGTGCGACGAGGCGCTGCGCGAGTTCGTCGACTGGTCGCTGGCCGACGTGCTGCGCGCCGAGGGCGACGAGGGCGCCAAGTGGCTGGACCAGGTGGACGTGCTGCAGCCGGTGCTGTGGGCGGTGATGGTCTCGCTGGCCGAGCTGTGGCGCTCGGTGGGCGTCGTGCCGTCCGCGGTGATCGGCAACTCGCAGGGCGAGATCGCCGCGGCCGTGGTGTCCGGCGCGCTGACCCTCCGGGACGGCGCCCGGGTGGTCGCCGAGCGCAGCCGGCTCGCCATCGAACTGCTCGCCGGACGCGGCGGAATGATGGCGGTGGCGCTGCCGCGCGCCGAGACGGTGGCACTGCTGGAGCCCTGGGAGGGCCGGGCCTCGGTCGGCGTGGTCAACAGCCCGTACTCCACGGTGGTTTCGGGACAGGCGGCCGCGCTGGAGGAACTGCTCGCGGTCTGCGAGGAGCGCGGCATCCGGGCCAAGGCCATCCCGGCGACGTTCGCCTCGCACGGTCCGGAGGCCGACGTCATGCGGGAGCGGCTGCTCGAACTGCTGCGCCCGGTGGAGCCGCGTGAGCCGAAGGTGCCGTTCTACTCCACGGTGCTGGGCCGCCGGCTGGAGTCCGAACGGCTGGACACCGGCTACTGGTTCGAGAACATGCGCCGCGAAGTGCTCTTCGAGGAGACCACCCGCGTGCTGCTGGCCGAGGGGCGGTCGCTGTTCATCGAGATGAGCCCGCACCCGGTGATGGCCGCCGCGCTGTCCGAGACGGTGGAGGACGCGGGCGCGCGGGCCGCGGTGCTGGGCACCCTGCGCCGCCAGGAGGGCGGCGGTCAGCGCTGGCTGCGCGCGCTGTCCGAGGCGTTCGCGCACGGCGTGGACGTCGACTGGGACGTGGTCCTGCGCGACCGCGGCGGCCGGCGGATCGACCTGCCCACCTACGCCTTCCAGCGCAAGCGCTACTGGCCGGCGACCGCCCCGGTGATCGGCGCGGTCAGCGCGGCCGGCGTGCAGCCGGCCGACCACCCGCTGCTGGCGGTCGCCGTCCCGATGGCCGACGGCGAGGGCGTGCTCTACACCGGCCGCCTCGCCCTGTCCACCCACCCCTGGCTGGCCGAACACGCCGTCCTGGGCACCGTGTTGCTGCCCGGCACCGCCTTCGTCGACCTCGCGCTGCGCGCCGGGGAGCACGTCGGCTGCCCGCGTCTTGAGGAGTTGGTGCTGCGGGCGCCGCTGACCCTGCCGGAGCTCGGCGGCGTGCGGCTGCAGGTCGCGGTCGGCGGGCCCGAACCGGACGGCGGCCGCTCGTTCACCGTCTACTCCCAGCCGGAGTCGGCGGAGCCGTCCGCGCCGTGGACCACGCACGCCACCGGAACCCTGCTCGCCGCCGCCCCGGCCGAGCCGTTCGACCTGGCGCAGTGGCCGCCGGCGGGCGCGGAGCCGGTGCCCGTCGAGGGCTGGTACGACGGCGCCGCGGCGGCCGGCTACGGCTACGGGCCGACCTTCCGCGGGCTGCGCTCGGTGTGGCGCCGCGGCGACGAGGTGTTCGCAGAGATCGCGCTGCCGGAGCAGGCGCACGACGGCACCGACCGGTTCGGCGTCCACCCGGCGCTGCTGGACGCCGCGCTGCACGCGATGGGCCCGTCCGGGCTGCTGCCGGACACCGGGCAGATCCGGTTGCCGTTCTCCTGGAGCGGCGTCAGCCTGCACGCCACCGGCGCGGTCGGCCTGCGGGTCCGGCTCACCGCGCAGGGCCCCGACACGATCCGGCTCCAGGCCGCCGACGCGGCCGGCCGCCCGGTGGTCGCCGCCGAGTCGCTGGCCACCAGGACCGTCACCTCCGGTGAACTGCGGGTGGCCGGCGACGTCACCCGCGACTGCCTGTTCACCCTCGACTGGACGCAGCCCAGGGCGCTGCCCGCCGCCGCGGTCCCGGCGGCGTGGGCGGTGGTCGGCGACGACACGGCCGGCATCGCCGAGCAACTGGTCAGCCAGGTCGGCCGGTTGGACTGGCACCCGGACTTCGCCACGCTCACCGAGGCGCTCGACACCGGCCGCGAGGTCCCCGACGTCGTCGTCTGGTCCGGCGACCGCGACCCGGGCGCGGACGGTTCGCCGGCGGCCGGGGCGCGGGCCGAGACCGCCGCGATGCTGGAGCGGTTGCACGCCTTCCTCGACGAACCCCGGCTCGCCGACGCCACGTTGCTGGTCCTGACCACCGGCGCCGTCGCGGTGACCGGCACCGAGGACGTGCCCGGCCTCGCCGCCGCCGCGGCCCGCGGCCTGGTCCGCTCCGCGCAGAGCGAGAACCCCGGCCGCGTCGTGCTGGCCGACCTCGACGACGACCCGGCCTCGGTGGCCCGGCTGCCGTTCCTGGTGGCCGCCGACGAGCCCCAACTCGCCCTGCGGGCCGGCACGGTGCTGGTGCCCAGGCTGGCGCGGGCCGCCACAGTCCCGGTGGAGCGCACCGCCCGCGAGGACGCCCGGGTGCTGATCACCGGCGGCACCGGGACGCTCGGCGCGCTGGTCGCCCGTCACCTGGCCGCCGAGTACGGCGTCCGCGAACTGCTGCTGCTCAGCCGCAGCGGCGAGAAGGCGGAAGGCGCCGCCGAACTCGTCGCCGAACTCGCCGAGTCGGGCGCGCACGCCCGGATCGTCACCTGCGACGCCGCCGACCGCGGGCAACTCGCGGCGATCCTGGCAGACCACCCGGTCACCGGCGTCGTGCACGCCGCCGGCGTCCTCGACGACGGCGTGATCGGCTCGCTCACCGCCGGCCACGTGGAGCGGGTGCTGCGCCCCAAGGTGGACGCCGCGGTGAACCTGCACGAGCTGACCGCCGGCCTCGACCTCGACATGTTCGTGCTGTTCTCCTCCGCGGCCGCCACCATGGGCTCCGCCGGGCAGGGCAACTACGCCGCCGCCAACGCCTTCCTGGACGCCCTCGCCCAGCACCGCCGCGCCCAGGGGCGGACCGCCGTGTCGATCGGCTGGGGCATGTGGGCGCTGGCCAGCGGGATGACCCGGCACCTGGACAGCCGAGACCTGGCCAAGGCGGCCGGCGGCGGCACGGCCCTGGACGCCGACGACGGCATGGCGCTGTTCGACGCCGCGCACGGGGCAGGCGGTGCAGCTCCGGCGCACCTGGTGGCGGCCCGGCTCGACCTGGCCGGACTGCGGGTGAGCGCCGCCTCCCTCCCGGTGCCGGCGGTGCTGCACGGCCTGGTGCCGCCGCCGGTGCGCCGGGCGGCGGACGGCGGCGGCTCCGACAACGGCTCCGGCCTGCGACGGAGGCTCGCCGAGCTGTCCGAGGGCGAACGCCGGCGCACGCTGGTCGAGTTGGTCCGCGGCGAGGTCGCCTCGGTGCTCGGTCACGCCACCGCCGACGGCATCGATCCCGAACGCGGCTTCACCGAGCTGGGGTTCAGCTCGCTGACCGCCATCGAGATCCGCAACCGGCTGGCCGGCGCGACCGGGCTGCGGCTGCCCACCACGCTGATCTTCGACTACCCGACGGTCAGCCGGCTCGCCCAGCAGCTCTACACGCAACTCGTGGTCGACGGCCCGGCCGACCCGGCCCCGCTGCTCGACCGGATCGCCGAGTTCGAGACGGGGCTGGCCGCCACCGGGGACCCGCAGACCCGCGACCGGATCGTGCGGCGACTGCAGGCCCTGCTCGCCAAGTTCGACCCGCACGAGGACGCGGAGGCCGGGACCGTGGACCTGGACTCCGCCTCCGACGAGCAGATGTTCTCGCTGATCGACGACGAGCTGGGGGCGCTGTGAACACGCTCTCCCACGCACCGCTGACACCTGGAGGCCCCGATGGCGAATGAGGACCGGCTCCGGGAGTACCTCAAGCGGGCCACCGCCGAACTGACCCAGGTGCGGCAGCGGCTGCGCGCGGCGGAGGCCGCCGACCACGAGCCCATCGCCATCGTCGGCATGAGCTGCCGCTACCCGGGCGGCGTGGACAGCCCGGAGGCCTTGTGGCGGCTGGTGTCCGAGGGCACCGACGCGATCGCCGGCTTCCCGGCCGACCGCGGCTGGGACCTGCGCTACTTCGACGCGGCCGAGTCCGGCGGCGCCTCGTTCACCCGCGAGGGCGGCTTCCTCTACGACGTCGCCGACTTCGACCCGTCCCTGTTCGGCATCTCGCCCCGCGAGGCGCTGGCGATGGACCCCCAGCAGCGGCTGATGCTGGAGACCTCGTGGGAGGCCCTGGAGCGGGCCGGCATCGACCCGCTGTCCCTGCGCGGCAGCCGCACCGGCGTGTTCGCCGGCGTGATGTACAACGAGTACGCCTCGCGGGCCCTGGCCATCCCGGAGGGCGTGGCCGGCTATCTCGGCACCGGCAGCGCGCCCAGCGTCGTGACCGGCCGGATCTCCTACACCCTCGGCCTGGAGGGGCCGGCCGTCACCATCGACACGGCCTGCTCCTCCTCGCTGGTGGCCATGCACCTCGCCTCCCAGGCGCTGCGCAACGACGAGTGCACCCTCGCGCTGGCCGGCGGCGTCGCGGTGATGATCACCCCCAACACCTTCGTCGACTTCGGGATGTCCGGCGGGCTGTCCCCGGCCGGCCGCTGCAAGGCGTTCGGCGCCGACGCGGACGGCAGCGGCTGGGGCGAGGGCGTCGGCATGCTGCTTCTGGAGCGGCTGTCCGACGCCCGGCGCAACGGCCACCCCGTGCTGGCCGTGGTCCGCGGCACCGCGGTCAACCAGGACGGCGCCTCCAGCGGCCTGACCGCGCCCAACGGCCCGTCCCAGCAGCGGGTGATCCGGCAGGCGTTGGCCAGTGCCCGGCTCTCCGCCGCCGACGTGGACGTGGTGGAGGCGCACGGCACCGGCACCGTGCTCGGCGACCCGATCGAGGCGCAGGCGGTGCTCGCCACCTACGGCCAGGAGCGGTCCGGCGGACGGCCGTTGTGGCTCGGTTCGCTCAAGTCGAACATCGGACACACCCAGGCGGCGGCCGGCGTCGGCGGCGTCATCAAGATGGTCATGGCCATGCGCCACGGCATCCTGCCCAGGACCCTGCACGCCGACGAGCCGTCGCCGCACGTGGACTGGTCGGCCGGCGCCGTCGAACTGCTCACCGAGGCCCGGGAGTGGCCGCGGACCGGCGAGCCGCGCCGCGCGGGCGTCTCCTCCTTCGGCGTCAGCGGCACGAACGCGCACGCGATCATCGAGCAGGCCCCGCCGGAGCCGGCCTCCGAGGACGAGCCCGCGGCGAAGCGGTCCGGCGGGCTGGTGCCGTGGGTGGTGTCCGGCAAGACCGCCGCCGCGCTGCACGGCCAGGCCGCCCGGCTGCTGGAACGGCTGGACGCCGCCGACCCGGTCGCCCCGGTGGACGCCGCGCTGTCGCTGGTCTCCTCCCGGGCAGCCCTGGAGCACCGCGCGGTGGTGCTGGGCTCCGACGCCGAAGCCCTCGCCCGGGGGCTGGCCGCGCTGGCCCGGGGCGAGGACGTCCCCGCGGTGGTCACCCGCACCGGTGACATGGGCCGCGGCGAGGCGGTGTTCGTCTTCCCCGGCCAGGGGTCGCAGTGGGTCGGCATGGCGGTCGGACTGCTGGACTCCTCGCCGGTCTTCCGGGCCCGGATCGAGGAGTGCGAACGCGCGCTCGGCGCCTTCGCCGACTGGTCCCTGACCGAGGTCCTGCGGGCCGAGGGCGACGAGGGCGCCGGGTGGCTGGCGCGGGTGGACGTGGTGCAGCCCGTGCTGTGGGCGGTCATGGTCTCGCTCGCGGAGCTGTGGCGCTCGGCCGGCGTCACCCCGTCGGCGGTGGTCGGCCACTCGCAGGGCGAGATCGCCGCGGCGGTGGTGGCCGGCGCGCTCAGCGTCGAGGACGGCGCCCGGGTGGTCGCGCTGCGCAGCCGGCTGATCGGCCAGGTGCTGTCGGGACTCGGCGGCATGGTGTCCGTCGCCCTGCCGCGCGCCGACGTGGTGGAACTGCTGGCGCCCTGGGGCGAGGACCTGTCGGTCGCCGCCGTCAACGGGCGCACCTCCACCGTGGTCTCGGGCGACGCCGGCGCGCTGGAGCAGTTGCTGGCCGGCTGCGGGGAGCGCGGGATCCGCGCCCGGCGCATCCCGGTGGACTACGCGTCGCACTCCGCGCAGGTGGAGCGCATCCGCGAACAGCTGCTGAGCGACCTCGCCCCGATCGGCCCGCGCTCCGCCCAGGTGCCCTTCTACTCCGCCGTGACCGGCGGCTGGGCCGACACGGCCGGCCTGGACGCCGGGTACTGGTTCGAGAACCTGCGCCGGGAAGTGCTGTTCGAGGAGACCACCCGCGTCCTGCTCGGCGAGGGACGCTCGCTGTTCATCGAGATGAGCGCCCACCCGGTGCTCACCGCCGGACTGGCGGAGACCGTCGAGGACACCGGCGCCCGCGCCGCGGTGCTGACCACCCTGCGCCGCAACGAGGGCGGCGAGGAGCGCTGGCTGCGCGCGCTCGCCGAGGCCTACGTGCACGGTGTCGCGGTGGACTGGACCGCGGTCTTCGCCGGCTGGGGCGGCCGCCGCGTCGACCTGCCCACCTACGCCTTCCAGCGCAAGCGCTACTGGCTGGACACCCTGCCCATCGGCCTGCTGGCGCCGGACGCGAACGCCTCCGCGCCCTCGTCGTGGCGCTACGAGATCGGCTGGAAGCCGGTACCGGTACGTTCGGCCGCGCTGAGCGGAGCGTGGCTGCTGCCCTTCCCGGCCGGCCTGGCGGACGACCCGCTGGTGGCCGCCTGCCGCGCGGCGCTGGAGGGTGCCGGGGCCACCGTGGTCCCGTTGGAGCTGGCGCCGGCCGGCAACGACCGGCACGCGCTGGCCGGACGGCTCGGCGAGCTGACCCGCGAGCGGCCGCTCGCCGGCGTGCTGTCGCTCCTGGCGCTCAGCGAGGACGCCCGGCCAGACGAGGAGAGCGTCCCGGCCGGGCTGGCCGACACACTCGCCCTGCTGCAGGCCCTGCACGACGCGCGGATCGAACCGCCGCTGTGGTGCGCCACCCGCGGCGCGGTCTCCACCGGCGCCGACGACGAACTCACCCATCCGGTGCAGGCGTTGATCTGGGGATTCGGCCGGATCGCCGCCAACGAGTACCCGCGCTGGGGCGGACTGGTCGACCTGGGCGAGGCCGCGGGGGAGCGCGAGGTCTCCTGGCTGCCCGGCGTGCTGGCCCGGGAGGCGGGCGAGGACCAGGTCGCGCTGCGCGACTCCGGCGTCCTCGTGCCGCGCCTGGCCCGCGCCCTAGTCGGCGAGAAGACCGCCAGGCGCGAGTGGAAGCCGTCCGGAACGGTCCTGGTCACCGGCGCCACCGGCGGCATCGGCACCCACGTCGCCCGCTGGCTCGCCCGCAGCGGCGCCGACCACCTGCTGCTGATCAGCCGCCGCGGCCACGCCGCGCCCGGCGCCGGGGAACTGGTCGCCGAACTCACCGGACTCGGCGCCCGCGTCACGCTGGCCGCCGCGGACCCGGCCGACCGCGACACGCTGGCCGGACTGCTCGCCGACATCCCCGCGGAACACCCGCTCACCGCGGTCTTCCACGCGGCCGGCGTGGTCGACTCCAGCATCCTCGACTCGCTCACCGTCGAGCGGATGGGCAACGCCCTGCGGGCCAAGCTCCAGGTCGCCGTCAACCTGCACGAGCTGACCCGGGACCACGAGCTGTCCGCCTTCGTGCTCTTCTCCTCGCTGGCCGGCATCTTCGGCGCCGCGGGCGAGGGCAACTACGGCCCGGGCAATGCCTACCTGGACGCCCTGGCCCAGCACCGCCGGGCGCACGGCCTGCCCGCCACCTCCATCGCCTGGGGCTCCTGGGCCGGCGCCGGCATGGCCGAGGGCGACATCGGCGACGCGATGAGCCGGCACGGCATCCCGCGGATGGAACCCGAACTGGCCATCGCCGGGCTGCAGCAGGCGCTCGACCACGAGGACACCGCCATCGCGGTGGCCGACATCCGCTGGGAGACCTTCTCCTACTTCTTCACCGCCACCAACCCCACCCACCTCCTCGACGACCTGCCCGAACTGCGCCGCCTCGCGCCGCCGGCCCCGGACGCCCCGCAGGAGGCCGCGGCGGACGTCCCGCCGCTGGTGGCCACCCTGCTGGCGGCCACCGAGGCCGAACGCAACCGCGCCCTGCTCGGCCTGGTGCGCGACCAGGTCCGGATGGTGCTCGGCTACGAGTCCGTCGACGACGTCGAGCCGGGGCAGCCGTTCCAGAACCTCGGCCTGTCCTCCGCCGGCTCCGTCGAACTGCGCAACCGCATCACCCTGACGACCGGCCTGCGCGTGCCGGCGACCGTCGTCTTCGACTACCCCAACTGCACCGAGCTGGCCCGCTACCTCGGCTCCCAACTGCTCGGCCCGCAGGCGCGGAACGCGGCCCCGGCCGAGCGCACCGTGATCGTCGCGGACGCCGAGGAACCCATCGCGATCGTCGGCATGAGCTGCCGCTTCCCCGGCGGGGTCCGGTCGCCGGAGGACCTGTGGGACCTGGTGCGCAGCGGCACGGACGCGATGACCGGCCTGCCGGACGACCGCGGCTGGGACATCGACGCCCTCTACCACCCGGACCCCGAGCACGCCGGCACCAGCTACGCGCGCGACGGCGGATTCGTCCCCGACGCCACCGAGTTCGACGCGGCGCTCTTCGGCATCTCGCCCCGTGAGGCACTGGCCATGGACCCGCAGCAGCGGCTGCTGCTGGAGGCGTCCTGGGAGGTCTTCGAACGCGCCGGGCTCGACCCGCGTTCGCTGCGCGGCAGCCAGACCGCGGTGTTCGCCGGGACCGGCGGCCACGACTACATCAGCCTGCTGTCCGCCTCGGGCGAGTCCACCGACGGCTACCTGGCCACCGGTGCCTCGCCGAGCGTGGTGTCCGGGCGGGTGGCCTACGTCTTCGGCCTCGAAGGCCCGGCCGTCACGGTCGACACCGCCTGCTCCTCCTCGCTGGTGGCCCTGCACCTCGCGGTGCACGCGCTGCGCCGCGGCGAGTGCGACCTGGCGCTGGCCGGCGGCGTGTCGGTGCTCTCCAGCCCCAGCATCTTCGTCGAGTTCAGCAGCCAGGGCGGCATGTCCTCCGACGGCCGCTGCAAGTCCTTCGCCGACGCCGCCGACGGCACCGGCTGGGGCGAGGGCGTCGGCGTGCTCCTCGTCGAGCGGCTGTCCGACGCGCGGCGCAACGGGCACCAGGTGCTCGCGGTCGTCCGCGGCTCCGCCATCAACTCCGACGGCACCTCGAACGGGCTCACCGCGCCCAACGGGCTGGCCCAGCAGCGGGTGATCCGCCAGGCCCTGGCCGGCGCCGGACTCGGCTTCGCCGACGTGGACGTCGTCGAGGCGCACGGCACCGGCACGACGCTGGGCGACCCGATCGAGGCGCAGGCGCTGCTCGCCACCTACGGCCAGGACCGCCCCGACGACCGGCCGTTGTGGCTCGGCTCGGTCAAGTCCAACATCGGCCACACCCAGGCCGCCGCCGGCGCCGCCGGTCTGATCAAGATGGTCATGGCCATCCAGCACGGCGAACTGCCCCGGACCCTGCACGTGGACGCGCCGTCCGCGCACGTCGACTGGTCGGCCGGCGCGGTGCGGCTGCTCACCGAGCCCCGGCCCTGGCCGCAGGGCGACGGGCCGCGCCGGGCCGGGATCTCGTCGTTCGGGATCAGCGGCACCAACGCGCACACCATCATCGAGCAGGCCGTCGAACCCGAGCGGGAGCCGGCAGCGGCCGACGACCGCGCCGTGCCCGGCCTGCTGCCGTGGCTGGTCTCGGGCGACTCCGCCGAAGCCCTGGCCGGCCAGAGCGACCGGCTCGCGTCCCTGGTCTGCGCTGACCCCGGGCTGCGCCCGCAGGACATCGGCCTCTCCCTGGTCACCACGCGCGCCGACCTCGACCACCGCGCGGTGGTGCTCGCCGCCGACCGGGACGAATTCCTCGCCGGCCTCGCCGCGTTGGGGGAGGGCCGCGCCGCACCGGGCGTGGTGCGCGCGGTCGCGGGCCGCGGCCTGACCGCGTTCCTGTTCACCGGCCAGGGCGCGCAACGGGCCGGAATGGGCCGGGAGTTGTACGACGCCTTCCCGGTGTTCGCCGAGGCGCTGGACGCGGTGTGCGCGCGGCTGGACGGCGAGTTGGACCGTCCGCTGCGTGACGTGATGTTCGGCGACGGCGAGTCGCTGGACCGGACGGCTTACACGCAGGCCGCGCTGTTCGCGCTTGAGGTGTCGCTGTTCCGGTTGCTGGAGTCGTGGGGTGTGCGCCCGGACTTCCTGCTGGGCCATTCCATCGGTGAGTTGGCCGCCGCGCACGTCGCGGGCGTGTTGTCGCTGGACGACGCGTGCGTGTTGGTTGCCGCTCGTGGCCGGTTGATGCAGGCGCTGCCGGCCGGCGGAGCGATGCTGGCGGTCGAGGCCGAAGAAGCCGGAGGTCGCCGCCGAACTCACCGGCCGTGAGGCGTCGGTGAGCCTCGCTGCGGTCAACGGGCCCACCTCCGTGGTCGTTTCGGGCGACGAGGACGTGATCGCGGAGTTGGAGGCGGCCTGGCGTGACGCGGGCCGCCGGGTGAAGCGGCTGACGGTGTCGCACGCGTTCCACTCGCCGCGCATGGAGGCGATGCTCGACGAGTTCGCCGCCGTCGCCGCCGAACTGGACTTCCAGGCACCCGGGATACCGATCGTCTCCAACCTGTCCGGCGAGATCGTCGACGCCGAGCTGATCCGCACCGCCGGGTACTGGGTGCGGCACGTGCGCGAGGCCGTGCGGTTCGCCGACGGCGTGCGGACGCTGCACGGCGAGGGGGTGCGCACCTTCCTGGAACTCGGACCCGACGGCGTGCTCACCGCCATGGCGCAGACCTGCCTCCCGGACGGCGGGCCGACGGCCGTCACACCCGTGTTGCGCGCCGGCCGCGACGAGACCCGGGCGCTGTTCACCGCGCTGGCCGTCGCCCACACGCACGGCGTACCCGTCGACTGGGCCCGGCTGTTCGCACCCTGGGACGCGCGCCAAGTCCCGCTGCCCACCTACGCGTTCCAGCGCCAGCGCTACTGGCCGACCTTCGGCGCCGCCGTGCCGGACCGCGTGCTCCTCGCCCCCGACGCGGTCGAGGAGCGGTTCTGGGCCGCGGTCGAACGCGAGGACCTCGAATCGCTCACCGGGGCGCTCGGCCTGGACGGGCAGGCCCGGCTCGACTCCGTGCTGCCCGCGCTGTCCGCCTGGCGCCGCAAGCAGCGCGAGCAGTCCACCGTGGACTCCTGGCGCTACCGCGTCGCGTGGCAGGCGCTGCCCGAGACCGGCGGCGCACCCACCGGCACCTGGCTGGTCCTCGCGCCGCGGGAGGGCGCCGAGCGGCCGGCCGCCGACCTCGCCGCGGCGCTGCGCCGCGCGGGCGCCACGGCCGTGGTCGAGACTCCCGCCGACGGTGAACCGCCGGCGCTCGCCGGGCGCCTGCGCGAGCTGGTGGCCGAACACGGCGAACCGGCGGGCGTGTTGTCGCTGCTCGCGCTGGACGGGCGTGCCGGATGGAGCGGACTGCTCGCCACCGTGGGGCTGTTGCAGGCCCTCGGCGAGGCGGGCGTGGCCGCGCCGCTGTGGTGCGCGACGCGCGGCGCGGTGTCGGCGGTCCGCTCGGACGGGCCGGCCGACCCCGAACAGGCCGCGCTGTGGGGCCTGGGCCGGGTGGCGGCGCTGGAGGCACCGCACCGCTGGGGCGGTCTGGTGGACCTGCCGGAGAACCTGGACGACCGCGCGGGCGACCGGCTCGCCCGGGCGCTGGCCGGCGACACGGACGAGGACCAGGTCGCCGTCCGCGGCGCGGGCACCTTCGGCCGGCGGCTGCACCACGCGCCGCCCGCGGACACCACCGACCCTTCCTGGACCGCGCCCGCCGCCGCGCTGATCACCGGCGGCACCGGCGCGCTGGGCACCCGGGTCGCCCGCTGGCTGGCCGGCCGGGGTACGAGCCGCCTGGTGCTGCTCAGCCGGCGCGGTCCCGACGCGCCCGGTGCGGCCGAACTCGTCGCGGAACTGGCCGGGTCGGGCGCCGAGGCGACCGTGGTGGCGTGCGACGCCGCCGACCGCGACGCGCTGGCGGACGTGCTGGCCGCGCACCCGGTCGACGCGGTCTTCCACACCGCGGGCGTGCTGGACGACGGCGTGCTGGAGTCCGTCCGGCCGGAGCAGTTGCGCGCGGTGCTGGCCGCCAAGGCCCTCGCGGCCCGCCACCTGGACGAGCTGACCGAGGGCCGGGAGCTGACCGACTTCGTGGTCTTCTCGTCGCTGGCCGGCACACTGGGCAGCGCGGGACAGGGCGCCTACGCGGCGGCGAACGCCTACCTCGACGGCCTGGTGGCCGCACGCCGCGCCCGCGGCCTGGCCGGCACCTCCCTCGCGTGGGGCGCCTGGGCCGGCACCGGCATGGCCGCGGACGAGGCCGACGCCGACCGGATGCGCCGGGCCGGAGTCCCGGCCATGGAGCCGGAGTTGGCGCTCACCGCGATGGGCCACGCCCTGGAGCAGCGGGACGAGTGCGTCGTCGTCGCGGACGTGGACTGGGCGCGGTTCGCCCCGCGGTTCGCCGCCACCCGGCCCAGCCCGCTGCTCACCGGGCTCCCCGAGATCCGGCAGGCCGTCGCCGCCGCGGAACCCGCGCACGACGACCCGGCCGCCGCCCTGACCCGCCGGCTCGCCGGCGGGTCCCCCGAGGAGCGCCGGCAGGCCCTGGTGGACCTGGTGCTCGAACAGGCCGCGCTGGTGCTCGGGCACGGCTCGGCCGGGGCGATAGCCGGCGACCGCGCGTTCCGGGAGCTGGGCTTCGACTCGCTGACCGCGCTGGAACTGCGCAACCTGCTCAGCCTGGCCACCGGACTGCCGCTGCCCGCCGGGCTGATCTTCGACCACCCCACGCCCACCGCGCTCGCCGAGCACCTGAGCACCCGGCTGGCCGGCGTCCAGGCGCACGTCACCGCGGCGCCGGCGGTGGTGGCGGCGAACGACGAACCGATCGCCATCGTCGGCATGAGCTGCCGGTTCCCCGGCGGGGTCTCCTCCCCGGAGGAGCTGTGGCACCTGGTGTCCACCGGCACCGACGCGATGTCCCCGTTCCCCGCCAACCGCGGCTGGAACCTCGACGGCTTCTTCGACCCCGACCCGGACCACCCCGGCACCTCGTACACCAGCGAGGGCGGCTTCCTGCACGACGCGGGCGAGTTCGACGCCGGGTTGTTCGGGATCTCGCCGCGTGAGGCGCTGGCGATGGACCCGCAGCAGCGCCTGCTGCTGGAGGCGTCCTGGGAGGTCTTCGAGCGCGCCGGAATCGACCCGTTCTCGGTACGCGGCAGCCGCACCGGCGTGTTCGCGGGCACCAACGGCGGCACCTACACCTCGCTGCTGATCGGCGCGTCCGGCGAGCTGGCCGGCCACCTGGGCACCGGCAACGCGGCCAGCGTGCTGTCCGGCCGTGTCTCCTACACCTTCGGCCTCGAAGGTCCGGCGATGACCGTCGACACGGCCTGCTCGTCGTCGTTGGTGGCGTTGCACCTGGCGGTGCAGGCGCTGCGCAACGGCGAGTGCGCGATGGCGCTGGCGAGCGGCGTGACCGTGATGGCGACGCCGGGCATCTTCGCCGAGTTCAGCGCCCAGCGCGGGCTGGCCGGCGACGGCCGCTGCAAGTCCTTCGGCGCGGGCGCGGACGGCACCGGCTGGGGTGAGGGCGTCGGCGTGCTGCTGGTCGAGCGGCTGTCCGACGCGCGGCGCAACGGGCATCAGGTGCTCGCGGTCGTGCGGGGCAGTGCGGTCAACCAGGACGGCGCCTCCAACGGGCTGACGGCGCCGAACGGTCCGTCGCAGGAGCGCGTCATCCGGCAGGCGCTGGCCAACTCGCGGGTCGAGGCGTCGGACGTGGACGTGGTGGAGGCGCACGGCACCGGCACCGTGCTGGGCGACCCGATCGAGGCGCACGCGCTGCTGGCGACGTACGGTCAGGAACGCTCCGCCGAGCGGCCGTTGTGGCTCGGCTCGGTCAAGTCCAACATCGGGCACACCCAGGCCGCGGCCGGGGTGGCCGGCATCATCAAGATGGTCATGGCGCTGCGGCACGGCGTGCTGCCCAAGTCGCTGTACGCCGAGGAGCCGTCGCCGCACGTGGACTGGTCCTCCGGCACGGTCGCGGTGCTGACCGAGTCGCGGGAGTGGCCGGCGGTCGAGGGCCGGCCGCGCCGGGCGGGGATCTCGTCGTTCGGCGTCAGCGGCACCAACGCGCACGTCATCGTCGAGGCGGCCGAGGAGCCCGAGCGGGACACGGACGGCGAGACCCCGGCGCGGCCGGCGGCCGGCGGCGTGGTGCCGTGGGTGATCTCCGGCGGAACCGCCGGCGCGGTGGCCGACCAGGCGGAACGGCTGCTGGAGTGGGCGGCGCGCTCGTCGGACACCGTGGAGCCGGCGGACGTCGCGTGGTCGCTGGTGTCGTCCCGGGCGGCGCTGGAACACCGGGCCGTGCTGCTCGGCACGGACGCCGAAAGCCTGCGGCACGGACTGGCCGGACTCGCCCGGGGCGAGCAGCCGCCCGGTGTGGTGCGGCGCAGCGGTGAAGTGGGCACGGGCGGTGCGGTGTTCGTCTTCCCGGGGCAGGGCTCGCAATGGGTCGGTATGGCGCGGGAGTTGCTGGAGGTCTCGGAGGCGTTCCGGTCGCGGATCGAGGAGTGTGAGCGGGCGCTGGAGGCGTTCGTGGACTGGTCGCTGCTCGACGTCCTGCGCGCCGAGGGCGACGAGGGTGCCGCGTGGTTGGAGCGGGTCGATGTCGTCCAGCCCGTCCTGTGGGCCGTGATGGTCTCGCTGGCGGAGCAGTGGCGTTCGGTCGGCGTGCTGCCCTCGGCCGTGGTGGGGCATTCGCAGGGTGAGATCGCCGCCGCCGTGGTGGCGGGTGCGTTGAGTGTGGAGGACGGCGCGCGGGTGGCGGCGTTGCGGAGCCGGGCGATCGGTGAGGTGCTGTCGGGCCTCGGCGGGATGGTGTCGGTGGCGTTGCCGCAGTCGGATGTTCTGGCGCTGTTGGAGCCGTGGGGTGCGGCGTTGTCGGTCGCGGCGGTCAACGGGCCGTCGTCGACGGTGGTGTCGGGTGACGCGGCGGCGTTGGACGAATTGCTGACGTTGTGTCAGAAGCGCGAGGTGCGGGCGCGGCGCGTTCCGGTGGACTACGCGTCGCACTCGGCGCACGTCGAGCGGATCCGCGAGCGGTTGCTGGCGGATCTGGCGCCGCTCGAACCGCGCCCGTCCCGGGTGCCGTTCCACTCGGCGGTGACCGGCGGACTGCTGGACACCACCGGGCTCGGCGCCGAGTACTGGTACCGCAACCTGCGGGAGACCGTGCGGTTCGAGCAGGTGACGCGGGGTCTGCTGGACGCGGGGCGTTCGTTGTTCGTGGAGGTGAGCGCGCATCCGGTGCTGACGGTGGGGATCGAGGAGACGGTCGCCGAGACGGGGGCCGCCGCCGCGGTGTTGGGCACGCTGCGCCGCGATGAGGGTGGTACGCGGCGGTGGCTGGCGGCGTTGGCCGAGGGGTATGTGCACGGGTTGCCGGTGGACTGGCGTGCCGTGGTCGCGCCGCTGGGCGGGCGGCGGGTCGAGCTGCCGACCTACGCCTTCCAGCACACCACCTACTGGCCCGAGCCCGCCCTCGGCCTGCCGGCCGCCGGGACGGCGCAGCCGTCGACCGCGGACTCGCTGCGCTACCGGGTGAGTTGGCAGCCGGTCACCGCACCGGGCTCCAGCAGGCTGTCCGGCACCTGGCTGGTCGCCGCGCCGGCCGGGCACGGCGGCCACCCGGTGCTCGACGCGCTGGTCCGCAACGGTGCCCAGGTCACCGAGGTCGTCATGGCCGACGAGGACCCCGATCGCTGGGAGTTCGCCGAACGCCTGCTCCAGGCGGCCGCGTCGGCCGAGGTCGCCGGCGTGCTGTCGCTGCTGGCGCTCGACGAGCGGACCACCGCCGCCGGACTGCCGGCCGCACTGGCCGCGAACGTGGCGCTCGTCCAGGCGCTCGGTGACATCCAACTGGCCGCACCGCTGTGGTGCGCCACCCGAGGTGCCGTCTCCGTCGGCCGGTCCGATCCGCTGACCGGTCCTGAGCAGGCGCTGGTCTGGGGCTTCGGCCGGTCGGCCGCGCTGGAGTTCCCCGGTCGCTGGGGCGGCCTGGTGGACCTGCCGGAACACCTGGACAGCCGGGCGCAGGACCGCCTCGCCGCGGTGCTGTCCGGCGCCCGCGAGGACCAGGCGGCGGTCCGCGGCGCCGGCGTCTTCGCCCGCAGGCTGCGCCGCGCCGCCCGGTCCGGCGCCGCCGCGGCCGCCACCGGCCCGGTCGCCGGACCCGTGCTGATCACCGGCGGCACCGGGGCGCTCGGCGCCGAGGTCGCCCGCTGGCTCGCCGAACGCGGCACCGAGCGACTGCTGCTCACCAGCCGCGGCGGCCCGGACGCCCCGGGCGCCGCCGAACTCGTCACGGAACTGGCCGCCCTCGGCGCCACGGCCACCGTCGCGGCCTGCGACGTCGCCGACCGCGAGGCGCTGGCCGTGCTGCTCGCCGAACACCCGGTCACCGGCGTGGTGCACGCGGCCGGCGTGGCCGGCACCGTGCCGGTGACCGAACTCGAACCGCCGCTGCTGGCCGACGAGTTGCGCGCCAAGGTGACCGGAGCGGCCAACCTCCACGCACTCCTCGGCGACACCCCGCTGGAGTTGTTCGTCCTGTTCTCCTCCATCGCCGGCGTCTGGGGCGGCGCGAACCAGTCCGGGTACGCCGCCGCCAACGCCTACCTCGACGCGCTCGCCGAGCAGCGCCGGGCCGCCGGGCTGGCCGCCACCTCGGTCTCCTGGGGCGCCTGGGCGAAGGCGGGCATGGCCACCCGCGACGGAGCCGGCGAGTTCCTGGCCCGCCGCGGGCTGCGCCAGATGCCGCCGCAGCTGTGCCTGTCGGCGCTCGCGGAAGCCGTCCTGAGCGGCGAACCGTGCGTGACCGTCGCGGACGTGGCGTGGGACCAGTTCGCCCCGGCCTTCACCTTCACCCGGCCCAGCCCGTTCATCGGCGACCTGCCCGAGGTCCGCGCGGCTCTGGACGCGGCCGACCCCGCACAGCCCGCCGACGACCGGCCGGCGGCCGCGCTGTCCGGCCGGCTCGCCGGGCTCCCGGCCGCCGAGCGGCTGCACACGGTGCTCGAACTCGTCCGCCAGGAGACCGCCGGGGTGCTCGGCTACCCGGACACCGACGCCGTCGAGGCCAACCGCCCCTTCCGCGACTTCGGGATCGACTCGCTCACCGCGGTGCGGGTCCGCAACCAGATCGCCGGCGCGACCGGGCTGCGGCTGCCGACCACGCTGCTGTTCGACCTCCCCACCCCACTGGCGCTCAGCCGCTTCCTGCTCGACCGGCTGACCGGGGACGCCGCACCCGGCGCCGGCGCGACGCCGGTACCCGCGGTCGGCGCGGCGGACGCGGACGACCCCGTCGCCATCATCTCGATGAGCTGCCGCTACCCGGGCGGCGCGCACTCCCCGGAACGGCTGTGGGACCTGGTCGCCGCCGAGGCCGACGGCATCACCGCGCTGCCCGCCGACCGCGGCTGGCAGGCCATGCTCGGCGGCGACTGGGCGCTGGAGGGCGGCTTCGTCCACGACGTGGCCGACTTTGACGCCGCCCTGTTCGGCATCTCGCCGCGCGAGGCGCTGGCCATGGACCCGCAGCAGCGGCTGCTGCTGGAGGCGTCCTGGGAACTGCTGGAACGGGCCGGGATGGACCCGCAGTCGCTGCACGGCTCGCCGACCGGGGTCTTCGTCGGCGCGTCGGCCTCCGGCTACGGCACCGGCACCGCGCTGCCCGCCGAGGCGGTCGGCCACGCGCTCACCGGCAGCTCCAACAGCGTCATCTCGGGCCGGGTGGCCTACACCTTCGGCCTCGAGGGCCCGGCGGCCACCGTGGACACCGCGTGCTCCTCGTCGCTGGTGGCGCTCCACCTGGCCGCCCAGGCCCTGCGCGGCGGCGAGTGCTCGCTCGCCCTGGTCGGCGGCGTGGCGGTGATGGCGATCCCGGCGGCGTTCGTGGAGTTCAGCCGGCAGAACGGCCTGGCGGCCGACGGCCGGTGCAAGTCGTTCGCCGCCGCCGCCGACGGCACCGGCTGGGGCGAGGGCGTCGGCATGCTGCTCCTGGAACGCCTCTCCGACGCCCGGCGCAACGGCCACCAGGTGCTCGCGGTGGTCCGCGGCTCCGCGGTGAACTCCGACGGCGCCTCCAACGGGCTGACCGCGCCGAACGGCGCCGCCCAGCAGCGGGTGATCCGCCAGGCGCTCGCCAACGCCGGCCTCACCACCGCCGACGTCGACGCGGTGGAGGGCCACGGCACCGGCACCACCCTCGGCGACCCGATCGAGGCGCAGGCCCTGATGGCCACCTACGGGCAGGGCCGCGCCGCCGACCGGCCGCTGTGGCTCGGCTCGCTGAAGTCGAACATCGGGCACACCCAGGCCGCCTCCGGCGTGGCCGGCGTCATCAAGATGGTCGAGGCCATCCGCAACGGCGTGCTGCCCAGGACCCTGCACGTCGACGAGCCCACCCCGCACGTGGACTGGCAGGACGGCGGCGTCGAACTGCTCGACCGGGCCCGCCCGTGGCCGCGGACCGGCGCGCCCCGCCGGGCGGCCGTCTCGTCCTTCGGCATCAGCGGCACCAACGCGCACGTCGTCATCGAACAGCCCCCGGCCGCCGAACCGGTGACCCGGCAGCCGGCCGACGCGGTCGCGCCGCCGGTCGTGCCGTGGGTGCTGTCCGCCCGCTCGGCGGCGGCGCTGCGCGACCAGGCGGTCCGGCTGCGCGACCACGTGGAGGCCGCCGCGGAGGTGGACGTGGTGGGCGTCGGCAGGTCGCTGGCCACCACCCGGGCCGTGCTCGGCCACCGCGCCGCGGTGCTCGCCGCGGACCGGGCCGGATTCCTTCACGGGCTCACCGACCTCGCACAGGACACGCCCGCCGCGAACGTGCTGCGCGAGGCCGGAGACGGCCGACTGGCGTTCCTGTTCAGCGGTCAGGGCGCGCAACGAGCCGGCGCCGGGCGGGAGTTGTACCGGTCCTTCCCGGTGTTCGCCGACGCGCTGGACGCGGCGTGCGCCCACCTGGACCCGGCGCTCGACCGGCCGCTGCGCGAGGTGCTGTTCGCCGAATCCGGCTCGCCGGACGCCGCGCTGCTCGACCGGACGGTCTTCACCCAGGCCGCGCTGTTCGCCTTCGAGGTGGCGCTCTTCCGGCTCTACGAGTCGTGGGGGATCACCCCCGACCTGCTGTTCGGCCACTCGATCGGCGAACTCGCCGCGGCGCACGTCGCCGGGGTCTTCTCGCTGCCGGACGCCTGCGCGCTGGTCGCGGCCCGCGGCCGGCTCATGCAGGAACTGCCGCCCGGCGCCATGCTCGCGGTGGACCTGCCGGAGGAGCAGGCCGCCGCCCTGGTCGCGGACCTGGCGGACCGGGTCGGCCTGGCCGCCGTCAACGGGCCCGCCGCCGTGGTGCTGTCCGGGGAGACCAGGGCGATCGACGAACTGGACACCCGGGTGCGCGCCGCCGGCCGGCGAGCCAAGCGGCTCACCGTCTCGCACGCCTTCCACTCGCCGCTGATGGACCCGGTGCTCGACGCGTTCGCCGCGGTCGCGCGCACGGTCGACTTCCACCCGCCGGTGCTGCCGATCGTCTCCGACGTCACCGGGGAACCGGTCGACGCCGCGGCCGTCCGGACCCCCGAGTACTGGGTGCGCCACGTCCGCGAGACCGTCCGGTTCGCCGACGCGGTGGCCACGCTGCGCGGCCGCGGAGCCACCACCTTCCTCGAAATCGGCCCGTCCGGCGTCCTCACCGCGATGGCGCGCGACTGCCTCGACGGGACCGGAGCCGACGACGCGGCGGCCATCGCGTCGCTGCCGGCCGGCCAGGACGAGCACGAGGCGGTGCTGAAGGCGGTCAGCCGGCTGCACGTGCGCGGTGTCCGGCCGGACTGGCAGGCGGTCTTCGCCGGCTGGGGAGGCGGCCGGAGCACGCTGCCGACCTACGCGTTCCAGCGTGAGCGGTTCTGGCCCGAGGCCGTCGCCGCGCCGGCCGCCGCGTCCGCCGACCCGGCCGAGGCCGACTTCTGGACGGCCGTCGACGCGCAGGACGCCGGCACCGTGGCGAGCACCCTGCGCCTGGAGTCCGCCGACGCCCTCGGCGCCGTGCTGCCCGCGCTGTCGGCCTGGCGGGCCCAGCGCCGCGAGAAGTCCGCCGTGGACGCCTGGTGCTACCGCACCGCGTGGCGGCCGTTCACCGAACCGTCCGGCGGCACGCTCTCCGGCCGCTGGCTGGTGGTCGGCACACCGGGGGAGCGCGCCGAGCAGGTGCTCGAACTGCTGCGCGCGCGGGCCGCGGACCTGGTGGAGGTGTCGTTCGGCGAGGGCGACAACCGGGAGAGCTGCGCCAAGTCGCTGCTCGCCGTCCTGGACGGCGAACGGCCGGTGACCGGGGTCGTCTCGCTGCTCGGACTGGCCGGCCGGCACGCCGGGGCCGGCCCGGACTCGCCCGCCCTGTCCCTGACCCTCGCGCTGTTCCAGGCGCTCGACGACACCGGCCTCGACGCCCCGCTGTGGTGCCTCACCCAAGGGGCGGTCCCGGTCGGCGCGTCGGAGGTGCCGCACAGCCCGCAGCAGGCGCAGGTGTGGGGCCTGGGCCGGGTGGCCGCCCTGGAGGCGCCGCACCGCTGGGGCGGCCTGATCGACCTGCCGGCGGCCCCGGACGCGCTCGCCGCGGGACGCCTGGCCGCGCTGCTGTCCGGCGGCGCCGGGAGCGAGGACCAGCTCGCGGTCCGCTCCTCCGGAGTCTTCACCCGCCGCCTGGTGCCGGCCAGGTCGGGCGTGCCCGGCGACGCCTGGCGCCCGGACGGCACCGTGCTGGTCACCGGCGGCACCGGCGCACTCGGCGCCAGGACCGCCCGGTGGCTCGTCGGACGCGGCGCCACGCACCTGCTGCTGGTCAGCAGGCGCGGACCCGCCGCCCCCGAAGCCGCCGCCCTGGTCGAGGAGTTGACGGCGGCCGGCGCCGAGGTCACCGTCGCGGCCTGCGACGTGGCCGACCGCGCCGCGCTCGCCGAGCTGATCGCTGCCGTGCCCGCGCGGGCGCCGCTGACCGCCGTCGTGCACGCCGCGGGCGTGGTCGACGCCACCGAGACGGCCGTGCTGACGCCCGAACGGCTCGCCGACGTCCTGCGGCCGAAGGCGCACGCCGCCTGGCACCTGCACGAACTCACCCGCGACCTCGACCTGTCGGCCTTCGTGATGTTCTCCTCGGCGGCCGGCGTCTGGGGCGGCGGCCTGCAGGGCGCCTACGCGGCGGCCAACGCCTCGCTCGACGCGCTGGCGGTCTACCGCGCCGGGCACGGCCTGCCCGCGAGCTCGATCGCCTGGGGTCCGTGGGCCGACGCGCACGGGATCTCCGGACGCGACGGCGTCGCCGACCGGCTCGCCAGCCACGGTGTGCTGGCGATGGACCCGGAGGCGGCCCTGCTCGCCCTCGACCGGGCCGTCGACCACCGCGAGAGCTGCCTGACGGTGGCCGACGTGGACTGGGAGCTGTTCATGCCGGCCTTCACCATCGCCCGGCCCAGCGCGCTGTTCGACGAGGTGCCCGCGGTCGAGCGGCTGCGCGGTCAGGAGTCCGTCCGGGTCGTCGAACCGGCCGGCTCCGTCGAGGAGTTCCGGCACGGCCTGGCCGCCATGGCCGACCCGGAGCGCCTCCAGACCCTCCTGCACCTGGTCCGTGAGACGGCCGCGCGGGTGCTGGGACACGGCGACACCGAACCGGTCGAGGCGGACCGCAGGTTCCTGGAACTCGGCTTCGACTCGCTCACCGCGCTGGAACTGCGCGACGAGCTGCGGACCGCGACCGGCCTGTCGCTGCCCGGCACCCTCACCTTCGACCAGCCCACACCGCAGGAGCTGGCCCGGCACCTCAACGGCCTGCTGCCGGCCGGCGCCGGCGGGGACCCCGGCGCCGAGGAGACCACGCTGGGCATCTCCCCGACCGACAAGAACCCGATCGGACTGCTCAACTCGCTCTACCGGCAGGCAGCCCAGGAGCGGAAGATCCCCGAGTTCCTCGAACTGCTGGGCAAGGCGGCCGAGTTCCGGCCCAAGACCGACACCCTGTCGGACGTGCCGCCCGCCCCGCTGCTGCGGATGGCCAGTGGCGAGGGGCCGGCGCTCATCTGCTGCAGCGGCACCAGCGCGGCCGGCGGCCCGCACGAGTTCGCCCGGCTGGCCTCCGCGCTGCGCGGCCGCCGCGAGCTGTGCGGGCTTCCCCAACTCGGCTACGGCCGCGGCGAACTGCTCCCGGCCACCTTGGCGACCGCCATGGACTGGCAGGCCGAGGCGGTACTGCGGCACACCGGCGGCGCCGGATACGTGCTCTTCGGCCACTCCGGTGGCGCGGTCCTCGCGCACGCGCTGGCACGGCACCTCGAAGGGATGGGGGCGGGACCCTCCGCGCTCGTATTGGCGGACATCTATCCGTTCGACCATCAGATGATGACCGAATGGGACACCGAATTGTCCGAGGGAGTATTCGAGAAAGAACGCGCCTATGTTCCGATGGATGACATCCGGCTTACCGCGATGGCGTGGTACGGCTCGATCTGCATGAGTTGGGAACGTGTCGCCACCGAGGCGCCGACGTTGCTGATAAGAGCGTCCGAACCGCTCGGTGAGGTTCCCGACGACGAAACCTGGCGCAGCTCGTGGGAGTTCGCACACACTACGCTCGATGTGCCGGGAAACCACTTCACGATGACCATGGAACATGCGGAATCGACTGCGCGGACGATCGACCGCTGGATAACAGAGGTGCTGTGAGATGACTGCCGATGTGCTGGCCCGCGCGGTGGGTCTGACCCGCCGGTACGGTGACGTGACCGCCGTGGACGACATGTCCCTCGACATTCCCGCCGGCCAACTGGTCGGCCTGCTCGGGCCGAACGGCGCGGGCAAGAGCACGCTGATCAACATGTTCACCGGGCTGCGCACGCCCGACGAGGGCAAGGTCGAGCTGTTCGGCCGCGACCCGCGGGACATCAAGGCCCGCCTGCGGATGGGCATGACGCCGCAGGAGACCGGGCTGCCGGACATGGCGCGGGTCGGCGAGATCGTCGACTACGTCGCCTCGCACTTCCCCGACCCGATCGGCACCGGCGAATTGCTGGAACGTTTCGAGTTGGGCGACCTCGCGCGCCGTCAGGCCGGCGGGCTGTCCGGCGGCCAGAAGCGCCGCCTCGCGGTGGGCCTCGCCTTCGTGGGCCGGCCGGACCTCGTCTTCCTCGACGAGCCGACCACCGGCCTGGACGTCGAGGGCCGCCAGACCCTCTGGGCGGCGATCAGGGAGTTCCACAGCACCGGTGGCACGGTCGTGCTGACCAGCCACTACCTCGAAGAGGTGGAGGCGCTGGCCCAGCGGGTGATCGTGGTGGACAACGGCCGGTGCGTGGCCGACGACAGCGTGGAGGCGCTGCGCCGCATCAGCGGCATGCGCCGGATCACCCTCGTCGCGCCGGAACTGCCGCCGCTGGACGGGATCGCCGGCATCGAGCGGGACGGGGACCGGGTCGCCCTGGTCACCCGGGACGCCGACCAGCTGGTCCGCGACCTGGTCGCCACCGGCGCTCCGTTCACCGATCTCGAAGTACAGGCGGGATCACTGCAGGACGCGTTCCTGGCCCTGACCCACAAGACCAGGGCCGCCACGTCCGTGTAGCCCCCCGGTCACCGGAACACCGTTTTCCGTGACTGACGCAATGGAGAGACCTGTGAGTTCGATAACCGCGAACATCAAGTTCGAGACCGTCCAGGCCATGCGCATCCCCATGGTCTACGTGGGGCTGCTCTTCCTGCCCTCGGTCGGCATGCTGCTCTACGTCATCCCCTCGCTCGGGAACGACCCCAAGACGGCCGCCCTGAGCACCGCCTCGATGTGCCTGTTCACCGTGCTGACCATCTGCTCGGCGCAGTACGGCACCGGCATCGCGGATGCCCGCATGCGGCCCTGGGGCGGCTACGTGCGCACGCTGCCCGGCGGCCCGCTGCCCAAGATGATCGGCATGATCTCGCTGAGCGTCATCCTCTCGGTGTGCGGCAGCATTCCGCTGATCATCATCGCGGCGCTCGGCACCGACGCCTCGGTCTCCGCCGGCCGGCTGCTGCTCGGCGTCCTGGCGCTGGCCTTCGCCGTCGTGCCCTTCGGCCTGCTGACCATCACAATCGGGTACGCGGTCAACCCGTACATGGTGCACGTGCTGGCCACCATCGCCCCGATGGCGCTCGCCTACCTCGGCGGGTACTTCGCCAACCCCGACGCCACCTCGGGGTTCATCGCCGACGTGGCGCCCTTCAACCCGGTGCGCGGCCCGGCCGAGCTGGTCTGGGCCGCGGTCGGCGACCACCCGGTCAACCCGACGTCCATGGTGATGCTCGTGGTGTGGACCGTGCTGTTCGGCTTCCTCGCCCTGCGCGCCTACCGGGCCGACGAGGGCCAGCGCTTCCGCTGACCGGCCGGAGCGGTTCGCGTCCGAGATCTGCCGGTCCCACCACGGATGAGGGTCATGGGTCACCACATCGTCTTTCTCAACAACACCGGGCTCGGGCACGTGATCCCCACGCTCGACGTGGTCGCCGAGCTGGTCCGCCGCGGCCACCAGGTCACCTACGTGACCGGGCACGCCCTCGTCGAGCGGGTCGCGGCCACCGGTGCCACCGCGCTCGGCTACGAGTCGGTGCTCGACGGCGTCAACCTCGCCGAGATGGTCACCCCGGAAGCGACCGCCCGCATGCCCTCCGTCTACCTGCGCGAGGGACGGGAGGCGCTGCGCACCCTGCGCGACCACCTCGGCGACCGCCGGCCCGACCTGGTCGCCTACGACCTGACCTTCTACCACGTGGCGCGCGTCATCGCCCGTGAGTGGGACGTGCCGGCCGCCGAGAGCTTCCCCGCGTTCGCGTCCAACAAGAGCTTCTCGCTGCTCGACAAGCTGATGGAGAAGATGGGCCCGGGGGATCCCGAGAACCCGGCGCTGCTGCGCTTCTTCCGCGAACTGCGGGAGCTGCTGGCCGAGTACGGCCAGAGCGACACCTCGATCGAGGAGCTGATGGGCCGCGAGGAGGGGCTCAACCTCGTCTTCTACCCGCGCTCCTTCCAACCCGCCGGCCCGACCTTCGGCGACGGGTACGTCTTCGTGGGGCCGTGCCGGGACTCCGCCGCGGCCTCCGAGCAGTGGACGCCGCCGGGGGACGGCCGGCCGGTCATGCTGATCTCGCTCGGCACCAGCGTCCACGACCGGCCGGAGTTCTTCCGCACCTGCATCGACACGTTCAAGGACCTGCCCTGGCACGTGGTCATGGCGGTGCACAAGGGCATCGACCCGGCCCGGCTGGAGCCGCTGCCGCCGAACGTCGAGGTGCACACCTGGGTGCCGCAGCTCGGCGTGCTGCGCCACGCCGACGTCTACGTCTCCCACGCCGGCCTCGGCAGCATCATGGGCGGCATGCTCACCGAGACGCCCGTGGTGCTCGTGCCGGCCACCCCGGAGCACGAGATCAACGCCCAGCGGGTGGCCGAACTCGGCCTCGGCCGGGTCGTCCGGGCCGCCGCGCTCACCCCCGAACGGCTGCGCGCCGCGGTACAGGACGTCGCCGCGGACCCGATGACCCGCAAACGCGTCGCCAGGATGCGGCGCGACATCGCGGACGCCGGCGGAGCCCCGGCGGCCGCCGACGCGATCGAACGCCACATCACCGCGCACGGCCGCCCCTATTCGGGACGTTAGGGGTTGACCATGTGACGCGTGGCCCGGCAGGGTTGTTCGAGACTGGAATTGTTTTCGGACGGTGGCTTCCTGGTCCGTCAAGGGCCTGAATCCGATGTCGCCCTATAGTTGACCGTGACGGACGGACCGTATGACGGATTATTTCGATTTTACCAGTCCTCTGCTGGAAACCAACCGGGCGGAATACTACGGGGATTTCCAGAAGAACGACCCGGTCCACCGCACTCCGTACGGGTACTGGGTGCTCTTCCGCTATGAGGACGCGCAGACCCTGCTGCGCACCCCCGGTATATCCAGCAATTTCCCGGCGAACCCCAACTGGGCCGCGGCCCGCGGCGGTCCGAGCAGCCCGGCGGTGAAGTCGGCGCACAAGTGGATGCTCATGCAGGACGGCGCCGCCCACCGCCGGCTGCGCGGCAGCGTCGGCAAGCTGTTCGCGCCGCGGATGCTCGAACTGATGCGCAAGCGCATCCCGCAGATCGTGGGCGGCCTGCTCGACGCCATCGGCGACCGCGACGAGGTCGACATGATGAGTCGCATCGCGCTGCCGCTGCCGACCACCGTGGTCAGCGAACTGCTCGGCGTGCCCGAAGAGGACCGCGACATGTTCCGCAGCGTGACCGAGCCGATCGGCCAGCTGATCGACCGGGCCGTGTCACCCGAGCGCCTCATCGCGATGAACAAGGCCGAGCCCAAGGCCCGCGCCTACGTCTACAAGCTCATCGAGAAGGCCCGCCAGGAGGAGCCGAAGGACACCCTGGTCTCGGTGATGCTCCGGTCGGACGACGACTTCACCGACGAGGAGATCGCCGCCAACACCGCGCTGCTGTACAACGCGGGGTACGAGACCACCTCGAACCTGATCGCCAACGGGATGCTGGCGCTGCTACAGCAGCCGGACGCGATGCGGGCGCTGCGCGACGACCCGTCCCTGATGTCCACCGGAGTGGAGGAGCTGTCCCGCTTCTACCCCTCCGCCCGCTTCGTGGCCCGGATCCTCAACGAGGACCTGAAGATCCGCGACACGGTGATCCCGGCCGGGGAATGCGTCTTCGTGGCGTTCGACGCGGTGGGCCGCGACCCGGAGACCTACCCGGACCCGCACCGCCTCGACATGGCCCGCACCGGCGTGAAGTCGCTCGCCTTCAGCGCGGGCCCGCACCACTGCATGGGCAAGGCGCTCGGCCTGCTGGAGGTGAGCACCCTGTTCAGCGAGATGCTGAGCCGCTACAGCAGCATCGAACTGGCCGCACCGCCCAGGTACAACGCCCACTTCAACCTGCGCGCGCTGGCCGAACTGCCGCTGCGACTGCGGCGGTAGAGCGGGCAGGCGGTCGTCCGGCGCCCCGGTCGGGGGCACCGGACGACCGCCTGCTCAGGCGTGCTTCCTGGCGAGCGGCGCCCGCCGGGTGCCGTGCCGTTCGGCCTCCGACGTCGCGGCCGCCCGGGTGCGCAGCCCCGCGGGCAGATCCTGCCGGCGCTGGATGTCGAGCTTGCGGTACACCCGGGTGAGGTGCTGCTCCACCGTGCTGATGGTGATGCACAGACTGCTGGAGATCTCCCGGTTGGTGCGGCCGAGCGCGGCCAGCTCGCTGACCCGGCGTTCGGCGTAGGAGAGGTAGACCAGCTTGTCGTCGTCCCCGCCCTCCGCGTCGTCCGCGTCGCCCATGCCGTCCCCGTCGATCCGCTGGGGAGACGGCGTCTCCCGGGCCACGTCCAGCCGCGCGGTGCCCTGGCAGCCATCGGTCCGGCACTCCTGCGTCAGGTGCCGGGCCTGACGCACCGCCACCCGCTGCCGGGCGCCGTCGCCGAGCGCCTCGTACGCCTGCCCGAGGTCCACCAGCGCTGCCGCCAGCTCCGGCTTGCGGTCGAGCCGTCGGAGTATCTCCACGGACTCGTTGAGCAGATGGATCCGCTCGCGGGCCGGCCTGGTCAGCGCCAGCAGGTGCAGCGACGTCCCGCGCAGGGTCGAATCCTGGGACGGGAGCAACGACAGCTGCTCTTCCACCAGTTGCCGCGCCTTGCTGTTGTTGCCCAGGTGGAGCCACGCCTCAGCCGCGCCGGAGCGCCACGCCACCATGAACGGCCGGTCCTGCCGCCAGCGGGTCAGCAGGTCCTTGCAGGCGACGAAGTCCTTCAGCCCGGCCAGGTACTGACCACGCGTCAGGCAGAAGCGCCCGCGGGCGTACAGGTAGTCCACGCCGTAGGGGGAGCCGAACATCGCCTCGGGCACCGGCCGGTTGAGGACGGCCGTGGCGTCGCCGTACTTGCCCAGCCGGGTGGCGATCTCCACCAGCACCGCGTAGACCCCGCCGATTCGCACGCCCCACGCCTCCGGGGGCATCCGGTTCAGCGCGGCCCGCGCGTGTTCCTCGGCGGCCCGCAGGTTCCCCAGCCGCAGCGCCACGCAGGCGGACGTCCAGGCGAACGCCGCCTGCCAGTCGGCCGCCCCGCGGCTCCGCGACTCCTCCAGCAGCCGCGCGGCCCAGTCCTCCGCCTCCGACAGCCGGTCGGCGTGCAGAAGCGTCCACAGCGACATCGTCAGCGGACGGAAGGTGGCCGGCGACAGCGAGCAGCCGCCGAGGATCTGCCGGGCGTCGGCCAGAGCGCCCGGATCGGCGCCGCGCGACAACGCGGTCTCGCAGGCGTACAGCGCCCTGAGCCGGTGGTTGATGACGAACGCCGAGGCGGGCAGCGGCCGTTCGGGCCGCTCGCCCAGCACGTCCCTCGTCTCCAGGGCGAGTTGCGGGAAGGTGCACGACAGCATGCGCCGGACGATCTCCGACTCGGTGTCCATGCCCGGCTCGCTGCCGCGGGTGAGCTCCCCGACCAGCCGCGGCAGATCGTCGAACTCCTTCAACTGGCCGTGCCACAACAGGGATTCGAGCAGCCCCAGCGCCTTGCGGCCCGAGACGTGGCCGTCCCGCAGCGCCGCCATGAGCTGCGGCACCCGCCGGCTGGCCATCCGCGGGCTGATGCGGCACTCGACTTCGGTGAGCGCTATGATGATCAACGCCCGTTGTTGCTCGTCGGTGCTGAACCGATGTGCCAGTTCGAGGCAGGCGCGCGCGGTCTCGAACTGGTCCTTGTGGAACAGCGGGTCCACGGCGCCCATCAGCGTCTCGATCATCCACGGCTCCCGCGCCCGACCGGTGCCGAGCAGGTGGCGGGCCACCGCGGTGGCCGGCGCGCTCACGTCGTACAGGACTCGAGCGGCTTTCGAGTGCAGGCTGTCACGCTCGGACGGTTGCATGTCGCCCGTCACCGCGGCCGCGGTGGCCGGGTGCCGGAACCGGTGTCCTTCGTCCAGAACGCCGGCGATCGTCAGGGCGTGGAGGGCCCGGGAGATGATCTTCGGCTGCAGATCGAGCAAGCGGCTCAGTACGTCCGGGGTCGCCGAGTCGCCCAGTAGTGCCAACGCGCGGGCAGCGTTGAGCAGCAGGGGTTCCTCGGCAGCCAGACAACTGACGACGGTTTCCTCGAACACCGAGCCGGGCATGGGTCCGTCGGCGGTCGGGGTGCCGCGCTCCCGGGCGGGGTCGCGCAGCAGCGCCTGCACCAGGGCGGGGTTGCCACCGGTCAGTGCGTGGTACTCGCGGCCCAGGTCACCGGCCGTCTCGTCCTGCGTGGCGGCGGCGATCATCGCCGTCACCCCCTGGACGGACAGCGGTGCGCCCAGCCACAGGTGATGCGCGTTGGGCTGGCGCAGCAACTCGGTGTGCAGGGCGGACTGCGGTCCGCTGTAGGAGGGGCGTTCGGTGAGGATCACCATCACGCGGGCGGAGTGCAGGCGCCGCACGATGTGCAGCAGGTACTGCAGCGACTCCGGATCCGCGTGATGCACGTCGTCCACGCACAACACCACGGTGCGGGAGCGCGACAGGTCGAGGATGATGCGCACCAGGCCCAGCATGACCTGGGCGCGCGCCTCGTCGGGGGTTCCCTCCACCGCGAATCCGTGCTCTCCTCTGAGCAGTTCCGCCGCCCGCTGCGACTCCTGCTCGGACAGCGAGGGACTGTCGAACAGCTGGGCCAGTGCCGCGAGCGGCACCGTCTGCTCCGCACTGGCGCAACTGGCGTTGAGCACAGCGCAGTTGTCGCGCCTCACCGAATCGCTGAACTCCCGGAGCAGTGCGGTCTTCCCGCTCCCGGTCGGCGCTGTGAGCAGCGCGATCTGACCGTTGCCGTTATGGCAATCGAGAAGGAGGTTGTTCAACGTAAGTGATTCATGATCGCGTTCGAAAAGATCCATGCGCTTAATCCCCCATATGCATGTCCAGCATGTGAAAGCCCGCGTAATGGTTTCGTTTCGCTACCCGTTTAGTTGTAAACAATTCCCCGTGACTTGTGTATTCATGGTCCGAGCCGATTGAGCTCGGTCGGCAACATACCAGACCACTTGACCGGCTGTCTCAGTCGGACGTCCGGTATGAGATCGGGCAAATACCCCCATTCTCCTGATTGCGACATCGAACCTTCTGGGGCCATATTTCAACCCATAGGCCCTGCGGTCTATGGGTTTAAATGTACGATTACTTCCCGCAAATCCTTCGGTCGTGGCGCCCGGAGTGATAAACAGCCGCCGATGCTACGGGGTCCGAACTGGTCCGGGTTATGAGCCGACGAACTCATCCTGAACATCGCCGCGTGATTGTGGTCCGTACCTGTATCCGGCTCCGCTCGGTGGACGGCCTGTGCACGGGCTGTGGCCGCTTGCGCGCACGGTCGCACTCGGCAGCGGATCAGGGGCGATCCGCTCCCCACAGTGACGACAACTCCGCCCGGCGCACAGGCAATCTAGGGGGTGTTAGGGGTGTCGAGCCCCGGAGCCGGCCCGCAATACTGCTGCGGTGTTCCTGGCTGACCGCCGCGGTTCTTGACAGTTTTTTGTCATCGGCTCGGATTTCCGGACGTGAGGGTTGTGGCAAGGCGTCCCGTGGATTCGCTCACGAAAGGCTTCGGCGGCCTCCGGGGCATCGTGTTGGGCGTACGGGCGGAGAACTCCGGTCAGCGGGCAGGGGTCCGGTCGCGGTGGCCGGGACCTCGGTATTCACCTGCCGATTCCCCGATCCTGTCAACGTCCTATGAAACGCATCAGGAGAGGGGCACCCGCGCAATGACGACGTCTGCCGAGGACAACAGCCTGTGGATCCGTCGGTTCCACCCCCGCCCGGACAGCGAGGCCCGGCTGGTGTGCCTGCCGCACGCGGGGGGCTCCGCGAGCTTCTTCTTCCCCATGTCGGCGGCGGTCTCGCCCTCGCTGGACGTCCTGTCCGTCCAGTACCCGGGCCGCCAGGACCGCCGGGCCGAACCGTGCGTCGCCAGCATCCAGGAGCTCGCCGACCGCATCAGTGTCCAGTTGCTGCCATGGACCGACCGCCCGCTGATGATCTTCGGGCACAGCATGGGCGCCACCATCGGCTTCGAGGTCGCCAGCCGGCTGGAGCGCGAACACGGCGTGGTGCTCGCCGGGCTGTTCGCCTCGGGCCGCCGGGCCCCGTCCCGCAAGCGCCACGAAACGGTTCACCAGCGTGACGACCGCGGCATCATCGCCGAACTGCAGCAGCTGAGCGGCACCAATTCCAAGATCATGGGCGACGAGGAGATGCTGCGCATGGTGCTGCCGGCGATCCGCGCCGACTACCGCGCCGCCGAGACGTACACCTACGAGCCGCGGCCGAAGCTGCACTGCCCGATCGTCGGCCTGGTGGGCGACGACGACCCGAAGGTCACCCTGGAGGAGGCGCGGGCCTGGAGCGAGCACACCGAGGGCGGCTTCGACCTCCAGGTCTTCCCGGGCGGTCATTTCTATCTCGCGTCGCACCAGTCCGAGATCGTCAACGCGGTGTCCGACCATATGCTCGCGCAGTTGCGGCTCAAGCCCGCCGAGTGAGTACGGACGAGTTATGCGGTAATGGTGGCAGCAGTACTGGCGGGAGGGTTCACAGGTGCAGGCGACCGGAAAGATTCTGCGGTTCGACGAGGCGCGCGGCTACGGGTTCATCGCACCCGACAAGGGCGACACGGACGTATTCGTACACGCCAACGACCTGTTGGAGGAGAAGTACGCCTACCAAACGGGTCGGGCCGTCGAATTCTTCATCGAGATGGGCGAAAAGGGACCCAAGGCATCCGAAGTCCGCTTGATACGCGGAACGGGTGCACCGGCAACTCCGCCGGTGTCCGAGCAATGCCCGCAGACCGGCAATCGGATTCCGAAGTCCTCCACGGCTGTTGACGAGACCATGTGTGATGTGTTGTCCGTAGGCGAACTGCGTTCCGAAATAACCGAGGCCCTGCTCGCGGTCGATCCCACCCTCACTGCTTCGCAGATCGTGCTGATCCGCTCCCGTTTCATCGACCTGGCGCGGGCGCACAGCTGGACCGACTCCTGACCCGATCGCGCACGGACCGCTGATCCGGAACGGTCCGCAGCCGGCCCAGCTCGACTCGAATTGCCGTGAAGTTGCCGGTGGACGGACACGTCCACCGGCAACTTCGTCGTTCGGCGGAACCCCGCACCGTAGGGGCTGCCCCGTTCTTTTAGGGGTTTTCAGTGCCGTGCGCCTCTGCCACTATTCATGGGCACCAAAGAATCCATCAATTCAGTGACAGAATTGGGAGGACAAATATGAAGCGCGCTATCGCTGGGCTGCTGGCCGGTGCGGGTACCGTTGCGGCCGTCGCGGCTGCCGTCGTCGTGGGCCCCACCGCGGCCTTCGCCGCCACCCCGGTCCACCAGGGCTCGGTTGTCCCGGCGTCCGCCTGCACGGCGACCACCTCGGGCAACTCGGTCTCCGGCGGCTGTGAGATCTCGACGGAGCTCGGCACTTTCGGCGCCAGTTTCACCGGGACCTTCGGTTCCAACGGCATGGGCTCCGGCACCATCGTCCTCCAGGGCGGCGTGCTCGGAAACATGAACGGCACCTGGACCGGTGGCCCCTTCACCGGCGGTTCGGCCACCATCAGCTACACGGTGCACACCCCGGCCGGCCCGGTCAGCGGTTCCTTCCCGGTCAGCGTCAACTGACGCGACCGAACCGCGGCAAGTGAACGGTGGTGCCCGACCAACTCTACTGGTCGGGCACCACCGTCATCCGGGCATCTTACCCACGTCGTCCTTGACCGGCACTCGTCCGGCGATCGATCGGCCGCCGGTCGTCGACAATGGTCGGGTGGACGAGTTCGAGCAGGCGTACCGGCGGGCCCTGGGCGCGGGAGAGGGCGCTGCCGAGTCGGATGCCGCCGCCTCCGTGCTGGCCGCCATCGGTGACGGATGGGACGCGGCCGGCCGGCGCGCGGCCGGACATGTCGCGCGGGAGTGCGCGGGCCGCGGATGGGGCGCGGCGGATCTGGTGCGGATGGCCGGACGCGAACTGACGTCACGTCACCAGCGCCTCGCCGCAGCCCTGGCACGTGACACCGATCCCGAACAGGGCGCCGAACTGGCGCGGTTCGCCAAGGACGAGCGGCTGGACCGCTTCTCCGCCGCCGCCATCCTGGTCGAATTGCTCTGCCTGTACGGCGGGTTGCCCCGGATCACCCCGCTCGCCCCGGCCGGCGCGGTGCCCGCGCGCGGCGAGTCCAAGGTGCTCGGCCGGATCCGCGCACTGCTCGCCAAGGCCGAGTCCACCGGCTTCCCGCAGGAGGCCGAGGCGCTGTCCGCGAAGGCCCAGCAGCTCATGGCCCGGCACAGCATCGACGAGATCCTGCTCGGCGGCGAATCGGCGGCCGGCGGTGGTCCCGGAGCCCGCCGCATCGGGGTGGACCGCCCCTACGAGGGCCCGAAGGCGCTCCTGCTGGACGCCGTCGCCGAGGCGAACCGCTGCGAGGCGGTCTGGTCCGCCGACTTCGGCTTCTCCACGGTCGTCGGCCACGAGCCCGGCCTCGACGCCGTCGAACTGCTCTACACCTCGCTCCTCGTTCAGGCCGACCGGGCGCTGCACCGCGGGCCGTCGCGCCGCAAGGACTTCCGCGAGTCCTTCCTGATCGCCTACGCCGCCCGCATCCGCGACCGCCTCACCGCCGCGACCGCCGCCGAGGTCGCCGCCCGGTCCGACGCCGCCGGCCTGCTGCCCGTCCTCGCCGCGCACGATCTCGCGGTGCGGACCGCCACCCGCCGCCTGTTCCCCACCACGACCACCTCCCGCCTCAAGGGCCGCGACCCGGACGGCTGGCAGCAGGGCCGGGCGGCGGCCGACCAGGCCCGCCTGCGGAGCTGACCGTCAGGTGAAGACCCGCCGGAACAGGTCCTCGCCGAAGCCGGTCGGCAGCGGCGCGCCGGCCGCCAGCTTGAAGGTGCGGGTCCCGTCCGGCCGGCGCTCGGCGCGGAGGAACACCGCGTCGGGCCCGTACCGCTCGCGCAGGCCGTCCGCCAGGTCGAACAGGTGCGTGACGACGACCGCCTTCACGCCCGATTCCAGCAGGGCCCGCAGGATCTGCCGGGCCAGTTCGGAGCCCTCGCGCTCGTTGGTCGCCGCGAACGACTCGTTGAACAGCACGATCCCGCCGGGCGTCAACCGGTCGGCGATCGCGTTCATCCGGAGCAACTCCTCGTCCAGCTTGCCGCTCTCCATCCCGGCGTCCTCCTCCCGCCGGAAGTGGGTGAACAGCGCCTCGCGCAGGTCGGCGGCGAAGGAGCCGGCGCCGACGAACATGCCGCTCTGAGCCATCAGCTGGGCCAGCCCCACGCTGCGCAGGAACGTCGACTTGCCGCCCTCGTTCGCCCCGGTGACCACGATCAGCGGTACGCCGTCGGCCGCCACGTCGTTGCCCACCACCCGCTCGTCGGTGCGCAGGCTCAGGCACACGTCGTACAGGCCGCGGCACTCCAGCACGCAGCGGCCGCGCGGCGGCGTCGCGGGAAAACACAGCGGTTCGCCCTTGGCAGCCAGCCGTTCGTGCGCGTTGAGACAGCCGAGGTAGAAGGCCAGTTCGTCGCGGAGCCTGACGAAGAAGCCGAGGACGTGGTCGGCCGAGCGCGCCAGGGCGTCGGCGGCGAGGTCGACGCCCCGGTCGCGCAGCTGAGCCAGATCCCGTGCGGCGGCCTCGTCCCGGTCGGGCACCCGGTAGGTGTACGAGGGCGCGCCGCCCCGGGCGAGCCGCGCGCGCCAGCCCGGCTCGGCGGGCGGCCTGCGCAGCACGTAGCCGGCGCCCTTGCAGCCCGGCCCCAGTCCGGCGCTGACCAGTACGCCGTTCTTGAACCGCAGGCGCCGCAGGTGCTCTTCCACGGTCCGGAACCAGGCGTCGTCCAGCTCGGTCCTGAGCATCCCCAGCAGCCGGGTGAAGCCGGCGGACGTCCAGTCGGCCGGGTGGGCGTCGCAGATCGCGCGCAGGGCGCGCAGCTGACCGGTGAACAGCTCCATCACCTGCACGGCGCGGACCATGGTGTACTCCGGGCTGCGGATGAGGCTCGGCCAGATCCGCTGTTCCCGGGCGATCGAGTCGACGGCGATCCGGTACATCTCCCGCAGCACGTCGGGGTGCGCCAGGCAGTCGCGCAGGATCCGCTGCCGGTAGCCGATGACCTCGGGGTCGGTGAGCGGGTGCAGCACGACCCGCCGGACCACGTCGCGCACGCCCGCGTCCTGGCCGGCCATCGCGTCGAACAGCGTGTCCAGTCCGAGGTCCCGGACCAGGTCGTCCTCCTGGTGAGGGGTGGCCGCCGACGGGTCGAAGTCGCGGTCCGGGTAGAGCAGGAACGCCTTCACGAGGTCTCCCTCCCCGCGCGCGGCGCCCCGGAGCGGTCCGCGATCCGGCCGGCGAGCCGCTCGTAGCCGAGCCCGTACCGGTCGGCGAGGGTCTGCGCGTACGACAGGCCGTCCGCGGGCTTCCTCACCACCCGGAAGGTGCGCTTCGCCGGCTCGCCCGGCACCACGGTGCTCACCATGCTGACGGTGGCCTCGCCCAGCGAGGCCAGTTCGTCGACGAAGGTCACGCACACGCACAGCAGATCGAGGTCGATGATCCGCCGCAGCACCCGGGTGCCGATGAACGCCGCGTCGCGCAGCGTGGTGGAGGTGAAGACCTCGTTCATGACGACGACGCTGGAGGCGGTCGCCCGGCCCAGGATGTCGTGGATCCGGACCAGGTCGTCGCGGAGCTTGCCTTTGAGGTCGCCGGGATCCTCGCCGCGTTCGAAGTGGGTGAAGACCTCGTCGCACAGCAGGAGACGGGCCTCCCGGCCCGGCACCGGGCAGCCGAGCGCCGCCAGGTGGTGCAACTGGCCGAAGGCGCGGGCGAAGGTGGTCTTGCCGCCCTGGTTCGGGCCGGACACCACCAGGACGCGCTCGGCCCCGTCGAGCCGGAAGTCGTTCGGCACCACGGCGGCGTTCTCCTCGACGAGCCTGGCCGCCAGCGCGAGGTCGAACACCCCGCGGCCCATGACCTGCTTGGACCGGTCGTCGACCGCCGGATGGCAGAACGCCAGCCCGGCCGCCCCGAGCCGGTCGACCAGCCGCCGGTAGGCGACGTAGAACTGCGCCTCCCGGTCGAAGGTCGCGACGGTCTCGTCCAGGAAGTCGCGGTGCCGTTCGCCGTACCCGTCCAGCTCCGCGAAGACGTCGGGGAAGAGCAGCGCGACCCGGTCGAGGACGGCCTCCTCCACGCGGTCGAGCTCCACCCGGTCGCGGAAGTCGCCGCGGTGGTCGCCCGACTCGCCCTGCCGGAACCTCTCGAACGCGGCCAGCACCTCGCTGCCGTAGTCCTCCTCGCCGTCGTAGCGGGCCACCTTCACCCGGCCGGCGGTGATGGTCATGCAGTAGCGCACCGCGGCCAGCCGCTCCCGCAACCCGCCGCTCTCGGCGACGAGCCCGGTGAACGCCCCGGATTCCGCGTAACCGGTCAGGGCGTCGCGGAAGCGCCGCAGGGCCCGGGAGCCGAGACGCGCGTCGTCCAACGTGTTCACCAGGCCCGACACCGCGGCGTGGTAGGCGTCGACCGCGGTCAGCAGCCAGCTGTCGCGCTGGTGGCGGTGGCGAAGCCGGCCGGCCTGTGCCAGGTGCCGCCGCGTCTCGCGCATCCGCCGGGCGAACGCGTCCACGCCGTCGGCCACCGCCGGGTCCTCCAGGTCGCGGAAGACCTCCTGCCGGAACGCCACGGCGTCCACGCTCCGCAGCCGGGCGTGGAAGAGCGGCGCGAGGTCGAACTCCTCGCGCCCGGCGGTGAGCCGGCCGACCAGCTGGTCGAGGTTCAGGTCGGCGAAGCAGCCGGGTTCCCCCCGCGCCGCCGCGGCGGCCGCCTCATCCGGATCCGTGAAAAGAATGCTGCTGAAAGCCACCGCGAACCGTACCTCCCGACTCGTGACCGCCGTCGGGCGGACACCTGGCGACCACCCGCCGCGGAGGCCATCGGCACGGGGGAGACGTGCGGGCAGGGGCGAGCCTCCTCGCCCGCCCCATCCTGCGCCCGCCGCCGCCCCCGACGCCAGGTCGTGTCTTGCGGATCTCGCCGGGCATCAGGGCCGGGACGCGTCGTCACACACTCCGCACACCGCCCGCCTGGCGGCGCGCGGCAGCGTCGAGACGCCGACTCCGGCGTTGCGCTGGACGGTTCGCGTGGCGACCCTGGCGTGCTTCACGCACAGCGCCATACCGCACCCGTGGCAGACGGCCACGGCCGTGGTGTCGCGACTCTCGGTCGCGCAGTCGAAGCAGTTCATGATGTCGGTCCGTTCTCTTCGGGGTACGCGGATCGTGCCGAGAACAGGCGGAGACATGCGGTGACGAGAAGTACGAGGTCGGGATGGACCCGCGCGATCCGTCTCCCTGCACGCGAAAAAGCTCCTGGCACGCTACTGCTGCCAGGAGCCATCAGTCGTGAAGACGGTTCGGACCTCAAGGGCCCAGGCGGGTTCCATCGCCTTCTTCGAGTGAACGCTGTCCGTACTGTCCCGTCAAGCAGTTCTCCGCACGACCCGGTCGCACGTGCCTTGCCGGTGGATCCGGCACCACGTTGTCCTACTCCCGGACCCTCGGCAAGCACCCGGGGGCGGGCGCGCACAGGTGAACCCGGATGGCCGCACCGGCTCCGGACACCGCGTCGTGGCGTTACCGGCCCGACGCCCTCCGGCCCGTCAAGGTGGGATCGCCGGCGGCGCAGCGCCGCGGTGACGGCACGACGGACGGAGAAGGACGATGAGGGAGTTCCTGGTCGAGATCACCACCGACATCCCCGAGGGCACCGACCCGGCCGAGGTCGACCGGCGCCGCGCGGCCGAGGCGGTCCGGTCCGGAGAGCTGGCCGCCGCCGGCCACCTCGTCCGGCTGTGGCGCCCGGTCGGCGAACTGCGCAGCATCGGCCTGTGGCGGGCCGCCGACGAGGGCGAACTGCACACGAAGGTCCTCGGCACCCTGCCCCTGCACGCCTGGATGACGCCCACGGTCACCCCGCTCGAGTCCCACCCCAACGACCCCGGCGCGGGCGGCCGGTGACCGGGCCGCCGTCACACGCCGGATTGTGAACGGACGGTTTCATCCACCACCGACCCGGAATACCTGCGGTCCCGCGAGCGTCGATGCCAGGCGAAGTACGTTCCACGACGCCGTTCGACCGAAGGACACCGTCCCTGATGTCTGCCTTCTCCGCATCCGAAGCCACCGCCGCCGCCGAGACCCTGGCCCCGCTGCTCGCCCCCTACTCGATAGCCGGCCTGACCCTGCGAAATCGTTTCGCCATGGCGCCGATGACCATGCAGCGCTCGCCGGACGGCGTCCCCGGCCCGTGGAGCGTCGACCACTACCGGCCCGTCGCGGCCGGCGGCACCGGTCTGATCATCACCGAGGGCACGGTGGTCCGCGACCCCGCGTCGAGCTTCAGCAGCCGGGTGCCGCACTTCTTCGGCGCGGACGCGGGCGCCGGCTGGCGCACGGTCGTGGACGCCGTCCACGCCGAGGGCGCCGCGATCATCCCGCAGCTGTGGCACAACGGCGTCCTGCGCGGCGCGACCTCCGAGCGCCACCCCGAGGTGCCGTCCAGGAGCCCGTCGGGCGTGGATCTGGACGGTAAGCCGCTCGGCACCGCACTCACCACCGCCGAGATCGACTCGATCGTCGCGGACTTCGCTGAGTCCGCCGCCCTGGCCAAGGAGTGGGGCTTCGACGGCCTCGAACTGCACGGCGCCCACGGCTACCTGCTCGACGAGTTCGTCTGGCGCCCGACCAACCTGCGCACCGACCGCTACGGCGTCGGCGCCCGCACCGCCTTCCCCGCCGAGGTGGTCAAGGCGGTGCGCGCCGCCGTCGGCCCCGACTTCGCGATCGTCTACCGCTTCTCGCAGTGGAAGGCCGGGCACTACGACGCCCGCATCGCGGAAAACCCCGCCGAGCTGGAGGGCTTCCTGCGTCCGCTGCTCGACGCGGGTGTCGACGCCTTCCACCCCTCGACACGCCGCCACTGGCGCCCGGAGTTCACCGCCGACGACCCGCGGCTCGGCCTGGCCGGCTGGGTGAAGAAGATCGCCGGGACGCCGGTGATCGCGGTCGGCTCGGTCGGCGTGGACACCGAGTTCCACTCCGACGGCGCCCCGCTCGTCGACTCCCAGGCCGAGCGGCTGCGCCTGCTGGCCGAGCAGTTCGACCGCGGTGAGTTCGACGTCGTCGCGCTCGGCCGCGCGCTGCTCGGCGACCCGGCGTGGGTGGCCAAGGCCACCTCCGGCCGCGCCGACACGATCCTGCCGTACGAGGGCTGACCCGGACGGCGGCGGGGGAGCGCGGCGGTTCCGGCGGGCCACGGGGGTGTCCGCCGGCCGCCGCGCCGGAACGGGCCCGTCAGGCCGGCGCGTCCGGCGGGACGGCGTCGGCCGGGTAGCGGACGCCGGTCAGGTCCCGTACCGCGTCGAGCGTCCGCATCACCGCGAGGCTGCCGTCCAGCGGCACCAGCGGCGACTCCCGCGTACCGGCCCGCAGGCAGCGCATGACCTCGGCGGCCTCGTGCTGCAGGCCGTGCAGCCCGGTCGGCACGGTGACCTCCTGCGGATCACGGCCGGTCCGGTGCAGCACGAACCGGTCCGGTGCGAAGAAGCCCGCCGGCACGTCGATGCGGCCGCTCGTGCCGGTGACCGACGCGGTGCACGGCGTCACACCCGTCAACGAGCAGTGCAGCAGCGCCATCGCGCCCGAGTCCCAGCCCAGCAGCACACCGGTGTCCAGATCGACGCCCTCGGGCGAGAGCACCGCGTCGGCGCGGATCCGGTCCGGCTCGCCGAGCAGCAACTGCGCGAACGAGACCGGATACACCCCGAGGTCCAGGAGCGCCCCGCCGCCGAGTGCCGGGTCGCGGATCCGGTGCTCGGGCGAGTGGGGTCCCCGGATGCCGAAGTCGGCCTGGACGGTGCGGACCTCGCCGATCGCGCCGTCCCGCACCAGTTCCACCAGACGCCGCACGACCGGATCGCAGTACGTCCACATGGCCTCCATCAGGAACAGGCCGCGCTCGCGGGCGAGCGCCACCAACTCGGCCGCCTCGCGGACGTTGAGCGTGAACGCCTTCTCGCACAGCACGGGCTTCCCGGCCGCCAGCGCCAGCCCGGCGGCGGCCCGGTGCGCGGAGTGCGGGGTCGCCACGTAGACCACGTCCACGTCGTCGTCCGCGACCAGCTCCGACCACCGCCCGTACGCCCGCGGGACTGCGAAGCGGTCGGCGAACTCCCGTGCCGACGCCGCGCTTCGCGAGGCCACCGCGGCGATCCGCGCCCCGGCCAGCTCGCGCACGTCCTCGGTGAACCGGGCCGCGATCCCGCCGGTGGCGAGCACGCCCCAGCGCACCGGCCGTCCCTCGTCCGCCTCCATCTGCGCTCCTTCCGTGGAAAGCCGTCGGCCGCGCCGGTACCCGGGTGCGGGCGGTGCGGACCCGCGAATTCGCACAACCTGCCTGTTCGCCATGGCAGTTGGCGGGAGTAAGGTCTGCCCCGGAGCTGCGGGGATGTCCGTGCTCCGGGTGATCATGTTGCACCATCCGAGCCCCACACGACCGGAGGCGGCCGAATTGACCAGCGGGTCCAGGGACGAGTTCGACCTTCAGCAGGACCGGGCCCACAGCGCCCGCATGTACGACTACTACCTCGGCGGCAAGACCAACTACGCCGTGGACCGGGAAGCGGTCGGCAAGGTCGCCTCGGTCTACCCGGGCATCTTCACCTGCGCCCGGGAGAACCGCGACTTCATGCACCGGGCCACCCGGGTCCTCGCCGCCGAGTACGGCATACGCCAGTGGCTCGACATCGGCACCGGCATCCCGACGTCGCCCAACCTCCACGAGGTCGCCCAGGAGGTCGCTCCGGAAGCGCGCGTCGTCTACGTCGACCACGACCGGATCGTGCTGGCCCACGCCCGCGCGCTGCTCGACAGCACCCCGGAGGGCCGCACCGCCTACGTGCAGGCGGACGCCCGGGAGCCCGAGGCGATCCTCGACGACCCCGAGCTGTCCGACACCCTGGACCTCACCCGCCCGGTCGCCCTCAGCCTCAACGCGCTCCTGCACTTCATCACCGACGAGCAGGACCCGTACGGCATCGTCAACCGCCTGATGGCCGCCCTGCCGTCCGGTTCCGCGCTCGCGGTGGCCCACTGCACCCCGGACTTCGACCCGGAGACCTGGGCCGGGGTCACCGCCGTCTACAACGCCGCCGGCACCCCGGTGCAGTTCCGCGCCAAGGCGGACGTCGTCCGGTTCTTCGACGGCCTCGACCTGGTCGAGCCGGGCATAACCGTCGGCCACCGCTGGCGCCCGGAACTCAGCCGCCTGCCGCGCAGCGTCGACGGCGGACCGAGCGACGCGGACGTCAGCATCTGGGCCGGCCTCGCGATCAAGCCGTGACCCGACCGGGTGCGGTGCGCGGCCGGGGGCAGGACCGCCGCGGCGCCGGCCGGTTCGCTCTCGGCGTGATGAGTTGCCACCACGTATCCCGAGGCAGGAACGTTCGGGTATGACCGCAGCCGTCGCCCACCTCAGCGATCCGCACATCACGACCGGCCCGCTCGCCGGCGCTCCCGCCGCGGCGCTGAGCCGGGCCCTCGGCCGGGTCCTCGCGCTCGACCCCCGGCCCGACTGCGTGGTGATCACCGGCGACCTGGTGGACCGCGGCCGTCCGCAGGAGTACGAGGCGCTCCGCGAGGTGATCGGTCGTTTCCCGCTGCCGCTGCACCTGGTGGCGGGCAACCACGACGACCCCGAGGCGCTGCTCGGCGAGTTCGGCGGCACCCGCTTCCTGGCCGGCGGCAAGCAGGCGCACTACGCCGTGGACCACGACGCGTTCACCCTCGTCGTCCTCGACACCAACGTGCCGGGTGCGCCGGGCGGCCACCTGGGAGCGGAGCAACTGGACTGGCTCGACGCGGTCCTCGCCCGCCGGCCGCTGCTCCCGGCCGTCGTCTGCCTGCACCATCCGCCGATCGCGGTCGGCATCCCGTTCCTGGACGGGATGCGCCTCGACGACGGCGAGGAACTGGGCGGCGTCCTCGCCCGGCACGGCAACGTCGTACGGGTCCTCGCCGGCCACCTGCACCGCCCGGTCACCGCCGCCTTCGCCGGCAGCACCCTGGCCGTCGCCCCCAGCACGTACCTGCAGAGCGGCCTGCTGCTGCACGACGGCGCGCCCGGCTACCTCCCGGAGCCGACGTCCTTCCTGCTCCACCTGCCGGCCGGCCCCTCGTGGGTCACCCACACCGTCCAGGTCAGCCACGCCGCGGCGCCGGTCGCGGGTTTCTAGCCGCCGGGCGGGGCGGCGCCGCGTCAGCCGTGCTCGCGGTACCGCACCCAGCCGGCCGCCGTGGCCAGGACGGGCAGGGCCAGGGCTATCCCGAACGGCCAGAGCGTGGCCCGGACGCCGACGGCCACCAGGTAGGCGGCCGCGACGGCGAGGCTCATCACCCTGCCCACCAGCGCCTGCACCCGCAGCCTGCGGTACGCCTGCCGCTCGTCCACCTCGCGGCGCAGCACCGCGGCCGTGTCGCTGTCCCGTCCGCCCCAGGCGTAGTACCCGAGCGCCAGCAGGACCACGAAGGGCACCAGCACCAGATACACCGGACTGCCCCACCCGTGCGCCGCGACGGCGGCCGCGCCGGCCGCCACACCCACCGCGCCGACCCTCAACGGCGCCCGCAACCGCGGCGGAATCCCCTTGGTCATTTCTCCGTCTCCTCGTCATCCGGGTCGAACATCGCGTCGACCGACAGCTTGAAGAACCGCGCGATCCGAAACGCCAGCGGCAACGACGGCAGATAACGACCGCTCTCGATCGATATCACCGTCTGCCGGGAGACCCCCAGAGCCGCTGCCAACTCCGCCTGGGACAAGCCTCGTTCGACCCGCAGCTCGCGCACTCGGTTCCGCATGACGTAAAGCTAGCTTTACATCGTCGAGAGTGTCAAGGGAGCTTTACTTCGCTCGGCCCGGGCGCCCGCCGACCGGCTCGGGTCGGATGCTCGCGATCGCGATCCGCGGCCACGCCGATCGTGCCCGGCGCGTTGACTGGATTGAGTGGTGTAACTATCGTTACATGAAACAATTGTTACTACGATCATGGAGAGGGGGTCCTCGTGACTGGGGCAACCTGGGGCGTGGTCATCGCGTCGTTCGTCGCCTGCTTCGTCGAGATGGTCGAAGCGACGACGATCGTGATGGCCATGGGCTTCACCCGGAGCTGGCGCTCGACTCTGGCCGGGGTCGCCGCGGCGCTCGGCGTCCTCGCCGTGGTGACGGCCGCCGCCGGCTACGCGCTGACGCGCTGGCTGCCGGAATCCGCGCTGCAACTGGCCATCGGCGGACTCCTGCTGATCTTCGGTCTGCAGTGGCTGCGCAAGGCGATCCTGCGTTCCTCCGGCCGCAAGGCGGTCCACGACGAGGACGCGATCTACCGCGAGCGGGTCGAGGAGGCGAACTCGGCGGGACGCGGGCAGGGCGGGCTGGACATGTTCGCCTTCATGGTCTCCTTCAAGGGCGTCTTCCTCGAAGGCATGGAGGTCGTGTTCATCGTCATCACCTTCGGCCTCAACGCCCGCAACGTCCCGGCCGCGAGCGCCGGCGCCGCCGCGGCGGTGGTCCTCGTGCTCGGCATCGCGATCGCCCTCAAGCGCCCGCTGTCGATGATCAACGAGAACCTGCTCAAGTACGCGGTCGGCCTGCTGCTCGCGTCGTTCGGCACCTTCTGGGCCGTCGAGGGCCTGGGGATCTTCCGGTCGGGCCGCGCGAGCGTCGTGTGGCCCGGGCGGGATCTGGCCGTCCTCGCCCTGCTCGCCCTCTGGTTCGTCCTCAGCCGGGTCTTCATCGCCGGCCTGCGCGCCTCCGGCGGTCCGCGGACCCCGGCCGCCCCGATCACCGAGGAGGTCGCCCGATGAGGTTCCTCGTCTCATTCGGCCGGTTCTGGTACGACTTCGTCATCGGCGACGACTGGAAGATCGCCGTCTCGGTCGTCCTCGCCCTCGGCGTGACCCTGGGAGCGCTGGCCGCCGGCCTGGCCGACACCGCGGTCGCGGTGCTGGGCGGGCTCGTGGTCATGGCGTTCTTCTCCGTCAGCCTGCTCGTCGACGTCCGCCCGAAGTCGAAGGAGTGATCCGCGCCGCCGCCCCGCCGCTCAGCCGGGATCGCGGACCGTCCTGTCGTAGACGTCGGCCTCGAACTGCTCCAGCAACTGCTCGCACTCGGCGACCTTGCTGTGCGCCAGGTCGCGGCCGTCGGCGCCCATCCAGTCCCGGGACTCCGCCTTCGCCAGCCAGCGCCGCAGCTTCTCCAGATCCTGCCGGATCTCCTCGGCCTCCTCGAACGTGTAGTTGCTGCGGTAGCGCTCGAACTCGATCTCCTTGAAGAACTTCGTCTCGCACTCCTCGACGATCTCCGCGTACTCCTTGGCCGCCTGGTCGCGGAAACCCTCGACGATCTGCGTCCTGGCGTCGTCCTCCAGATCGGTGAGCGTGACGAAGATGCTCGACCCGCCGAGCTCGTCGATCCGCTCGCGGACCCGCTTCAACTCGTCCCGCAGATGCGGCCGATCGGGCAGCACGCACACCGCCTGCTGCACGTACAGCCCGCCCAGCCGCTTCAACTGCCGCCACACCGCCACCCGCGCCCTCGACGAGTCACTGGGCGTCCGGTAGATCAGCATGAGCCACGGCCCCCGATCGGGGTCGTCCGGCACAACGGCATCGGCAGCGTCTGGCATACGACCAGCGTAGATCCTCCCGCCGACACCTCCCCGCCACGGGACGCGGGACGGCGTGCGGGCATACTGCACGGCGCGCGTCCTGGCAGACCGCTGGGGAGCACGCGAGGCGGGAAAGGACGTGTGGCGTGGCGTCACGAACCCCTTCCAGCGGGCCCGTGCCGCTGGCGGCGCCGGTCGTGCCCGCGGTCGCCGCGTTCGCGACGGGCTGGCTGGCGGCGGTGCTGACCGTTCGTGAGTACCCCAGCGAGGTCGGCGCACGCCGGGCGATGGACGTGGAACGGGCCGTGCCCTCGCGGCCGTGAGCCGCAGGCCGCTGCCGCACGTCATCCGTTGCCGAAAGCTGGATATCCCGGCAGCGGGGGCGTCTGCCACGCTTCGGCAAGGCCGCGGCACAGCAGTCGCATCGTCTCGGTGAACGCCGGGAGGCCGTCCAGGGCGGCGGCCGTCTCCCAGCGGTGGCGCAGCAGTTGGCGCTTGGTGGGGACCGGCCGCCGGGTGGGGTGAAGCGGCCCGTCCTTCGCGGCGTGCGGCAGCAGGTGCACCGTCGCGTCCACCGTCCAGACCGCGAGGGCGCGGTTCATCCCGTCCCGCCACACCGTGTCGTCGGCCAGCGCCGGGTACACCGTGCTCACCTCCGCCCGGTATGCCTGCTCGATCCGCTCCGCCTGCCCGGTGGGCAGCGTGAAGACGCACCAGCAGGTGGAGAACGGCATGCGGCAGTACGCGGCCGTCAGGAAGACCGACTGGTAGCAGGCGGCTTCGAAGTCGATGAGCCGCAGGCCCTGCGCGGTGAGCAGGTTGTTGTCGGGGCAGGTGTCGCCCGGAGTGAAGGCCGGGTACTCCTCGGCCACCGTCGTCCCGATCCGCTCCAACTCCTCGCTGAGCCCGGCCGGAGCGGTGAGTCCGGCCCCGTCCAGCGACGTGAGGAACGCGGCGGCGTCCCGTGCGATCCACGGATCGTCGCCCGAGGCGTGCGGATCCGTGCCGTACCGGGCCCGCAGCCGCGCGAGGTCGGCGCGCCGGTGCACCGATCGCGCGGCCAGCCGTCCGAGCCCGCGGGCCCAGGCGAGCAACCCGTCCTCGGCGGCCTTCGGATTGTCACCGAGCAGGACGTCCGCCAGCGTCGGCGCGTCCCCGAGGTCCGCCATCACCAGCAACCGGGAATCGGACGCCACCGCCAGCAGTTCGGGACCGGCCAGCCCGAGCGCCAGACCGGCGGCCTCCGCCGTGAAGGCGCGCAGCGACTCCGGCCCGGCGCCGAACGCCTTGACGATCACCCTGCCCCCGTCGGCCGTCCCGCACCTCAGCACGGTGCTGCGTCTGCTGCCGCCCAGCTCGACCGGGTCGGACAGCTCGACACCGATCGCCCGACCGGCGGCGCGCAGGATCGATTCCATTCCGGCATCCTGACACGGAGGCGCCGACCCTCGCGGCCGGTCCGGGCCCAGTGCGCACGCAGCTGTTCGCAGACGAGGGCCAGGGTCGGTCCTGGTGGATGCACCACCACTGAACGGGTCTCAACCGGTCGGATGGTCGCACCGGTCCAGCGCGTAGACCGTGACCGGCGTGCCGTTCAGCGTGTCCTGGCGGCGCGGGGTGAATCCGAGGCGCCGGGCCACATGGACGGACGCGTCGTTGCCGGGGCGCAGCAGAGCGGTGAAGTAGTCCGCTTCGAGGGTGGCGAAGCCCCAGGCGAGGCAGGCGCGCGCGGCCTCGGTCGCGTAGCCGTGTCCCCAGTGCTCCGCCCGCAGCGTCCAGCCCAACTCGACCTCGTCGAAACACTCCCAGTACTGCAGGCCGCTGCGGCCGATGAACTCGCCGGTGGACCGCAGTTCGACGGCGCACAGCCCGTGCCCCCGTTCGGCCCATTGCCGCTCCACCAGCGCCAGTCGTTCCCGCGCCTGCCGACGGGAGAGGGCGCCGACGAACCGGTTGACCCGCGGGTGGGCCTAGGGCGTGTCTTGCGGATCTTGGCGGGCTCGCGACGCCTGGCACGGCACCCCGCCGCGTTGCCGAAACGTCCCGATAAAACCCACTATCGGGACGCTCCGGCGCCTTGCTCCCCCAGCCTCCAGCCGGGAGGTGCCCCCTCACCGCACCAGACGCCGCTCCCTGATCCACCCTGATCCACAAGACACGCCCTGGAGATCGACGAGTGCGTCGAGATCGGAGGGCACCAGCGGACGCAGGGACAGGCGCTCCGTCTCGATCATCCGACGAGCATATGGCCGCGCCACGGCCGGAACGGAGGCCGCCGCTGCGAAACGTGAAGCCCAGGGGGTGGGATCATGGCTACGGTCCCGTAACCTACGTGTCCGTAGGTACCCACCCGCCTCTCGTACCAGGAGCTGTCGTCTTGACCACTGCCCTTCCTCGTCCCCGTACGCCGCAGGCCTGGACCGACGTTCAGCTGCTCCAGGCACTGGAGGAGGTCGTCGAGACCGAACTCAACCGGCACCTGAAGGTCGCCAAGGAGTGGATGCCGCACGAGTACGTGCCGTGGAGCGAAGGCCGCAACTTCGACGGCGTGATGGGTGGCGAGGCCTGGGCGCCCGAGCAGTCCAAGGTCACCGACATCGGCCGGATCGCGCTCGTGGTCAACCTGCTGACCGAGGACAACCTGCCCAGCTACCACCACGAGATCGCGACCATGTTCGGCCGGGACGGGGCCTGGGGCACCTGGGTGCAGCGCTGGACGGCGGAAGAGGGCCGGCACGCCATCGCGATGCGCGACTACCTCCTCACCACCCGGGCCGTCGACCCGGTGGAGCTGGAGCGGTTCCGCATGAGCCACATGTCGGAGGGGTTCGAGTCCGACAACCGGCACAGCATGCTGCACTCGGTCGCGTACGTGGCCTTCCAGGAGCTGGCCACCCGCGTCTCGCACCGCAACACCGGCCACCACGCGGGGGATCCGGTCTGCGACCGCATGCTCTCCCGGATCGCCACCGACGAGAACCTGCACATGGTCTTCTACCGCAACCTGCTGGCCGCCGCGCTGGAACTCGCGCCCGCCCAGACGATGCGGGCCATCGCCGACGTGGTGACCGCGTTCCGGATGCCGGGCCACGGAATACCCGGTTTCGAGCGGGCGGCAGCCCGGATGGCCATCGGCGGGATCTACAACCAGCGGATCCACCACGACGACGTGCTGCAGCCGGTGCTGCGCCACCTGAAGGTGCTGGAGCTGTCCGCGGTGGGCACCGACGGACTGCGGGCCCAGGACGAGATCGGGCTGTTCATGGGCGCGCTCAACGACCAGGCGGCCAAGTTCGAGGAGCGCCGCGAGGCCATGCTGGCCCGGCGCCGCAAGGACTGAGGACCGCGTCGGCGGGGCGCCGCGGAGCCCCGCCGTACGAAGCAGGGTGTGAGAACGGTCACATGCCGGCGGGTTCGGCCGTCAGGGAGCGGGCCCGTCCCGCGGGCGTCGTGCGCTCACCCAGGGTGCGATGTCAGTTCGAGGAGCCGTCGGCGGCCGGGGACGCGTTGTCGGGCGCCGGGACGGGAGCGGCCTCGCCGGGGTCGGCGGCCTGGAACGGATTCGTCGCCGGAGGCCGGGACGCCGTCTTGAGCCGGGAGGACGACACCGGCTCGGGGTCGGAGAACATCGTGGTCGTGTCGATCGGAGGTCTGCCTTTCGGTTGGGGGGCTGCGGCGGCGGGATCCGGAACGGCTCAGCCGTCGGACGGTCCGCCGAGGAGTGGTGCCGGGCCGGCCTTCGGCCAGCCACGGCGTTCGAACGGTATCCGCAGTCGGTTAGGGCGTGTCTTGTGGATCAGGGAGCGGCGTCTGGTGCGGTGAGGGGGCACCTCCCGGCCGGAGGCTGGGGGAGCAAGGCGCCGGAGCGCCCCGATAGTGGGTTCTATCGGGGCCCCGTCGCGCCAGCGGCTGATGTCACGGCGGCAACGCGGCGGGGTGCCGTGCCAGGCGTCGCGAGCCCGTCAAGATCCGCAAGACACGCCCTAGAGCTTGGTCATCTTGGAGTAGGGGTTCATGATCCTTCTCTTCATCGATCCGAAATCGATGATGACCGCGGTATCGGGCTCGATGGCGACGACCCGGCCGAGGCCGTGCTCGTCGTGCGTGACCCGGTCTCCCACGGCGAAAATCTTGGGAGGCGGCTGCGACGGAGGGGCGAAGGGGCTGGTGGGCAGAATGCGGCGCGTTGCTGGAGGCTTCGTCATCACCACCAGTATGCGGCCGTCCGGCCGGTCCATGGCGACCGGCGGTCGCACCGGGCCTCCCTATCGGGCACCGGCGGCGACCGGGTGGCCCCGGTCGGCCGCGTCCTTTCGGTGCGACCGAGGGCCGGCCGGCGCCCCCGCGGCCTGCGGATCCCGGGTCCCGGGCCGGGCGCCGGCCGAACGGAACCGCCGGTCAGGCCGCCGCCTGCTCCTGGTGGGCCCTCACTCGTACTCCGTGCCGCCCTTGCGTGTCAGGTACGCGTCGCCGACCACCTTGGCGACGGCCCGGCCGCCCAGCGCCTCGCTCCAGCGCTCCTCGGCGGCGCGGATCACCACTCCCTCGCGCAGGTGCAGCGCCCGGCCGGAGACCGTCTCGGCGCCCTCGGCCAGCCCCAGCACCCGATCCAGCTCGAACGCGCCCTCGAACAGCTTCGGCACGAGCGGCACCTCGCCCGGCAGCAACGCGAACGGGTCCAGCCAGCGCACCCGCCCGTCGATCTCGGCGCACACGTCGAACGCCGCGTAGCCGGGACCGTCCCCGGTGCGGGCGGTGGCGCCGTACCCCAGATCCTGCACCCCCTGCCCGTACACCTCGCCGTAGATCCCGACCCGGGCCGCGCCCAGCCGGTCCGCGAGCCGGGCGGCGACGGCGGGCAGGCCGTGGCCGAGGACCGCGCGCCAGTACAGGTTGCCCGTGCTTCGCCGGAGCGCGAGCCGCTGGGCGCCCAGGCCCTTGGACGTGACGTGGACGGCGCCGGTGGCGGCGTAGTACGTCAGGCAGCAGGCCGAGCCGTGCAGCTTCTCGGTGACGGTGACCGGGTCGCCGGGCGCGAAGGCGTCCGGATGCCGCTTGAGGTTCTCGATGTCGATCCACGGCAGCAGGTCCGGGGCGGACTCCACGTCGCCGCTCATCGACACCGGGACCGGCGGCACCCACTTGACGATGCCGAGCCGTTCCGCGAAGTCCTCGCCGCCGGCCGCCGCCCGCTCCAGATCGGTGTCCGCGAGCGCGGCCGGGCGGCAGACGATCCCCTGCGACAACTGGCCGCGCAGCCGCACCGCCTTGACCCGGTCGGCGCCGGACCCGGCCAGCCGCCCGGTCAGCCCCAGCTCGGCGATCAGCGCGGCGGGCAGCACCGACTGCTCGGGTATGTAGAGCGCGAACTCCCCGCTGCGGTAGGCGCCCTTGGCGACGACCGCGCGGTAGAGACCGACCTGCGCCAGCTCCAGCGCGTCGGCGTTCGGGTGGTCCAGGATGGTGAGCCGCTCGGCGGTCACCCGCAGCGTGGACATGACGTTCCCCCGTGAATGTCCGACATCCGTTGTCCGCCGACCACTGTGGCGGGACGACCCGGCATCCCGCCACGGGATATTCGCCCGCCTCAGCCGGACGGCACCGGCCAGTCGCGCGGCACGCGTTCCAGCACGCCGCCGGCGAACACGTCGTAGAGCGGCAGTGATTCGAGGTGGACGTAGCCGATGTGGCAGTCGCAGGCGGCCAGCGGGCAGGGCCGGGGCCGCAACGCCGCACGGTAGGAGCCGTCGTAGAGGTTCCCGATCGGGGTGCGCACGAAGTGGCAGCGGCGGACCGTGCCGTCGCCGTCCACCGAGACCACCGACTCGCCGGTGCGGCAGGACCGCCCCGCGCTGGCGTGCGGCAGGCGGCTGTAGCCGAACAGCGGGTCCAGACCGGTCCATGCGGCCGCCTCCTCGTCCGAGTAGACGCGGCCCTCCTGCGCGTTGACCCACAGGTAGACGTGCGCCGGCAGCGTCTCGCGCATCCGGCGGGCCGCGGCCAGGTGCGCGGGATCGCCGACCACCCCGACGCTGTAGCGGGTGCCCAGCCCGTCCAACTCGGCGCACTTGGCGGCGAACCGGTCGTGCGTGACCTGCCCCGGGTGGTACGTCGTCCACAGCGCCAGCGACGCCGGATCGGCCTCGGCCACCCAGCGCACCCGGTGACTGAGGTTGGTCTGCACGGCGATCCGGGCCACGTGCGGCAGCCGGCTGAGCCGGGCCAGCGTCTCGCGGTACCAGGACCGGGTCAGCGCCTCGCCCCAGGGCGTGAACAGCACCGAGAGCCGGTCCTGCTCGCCGCGTCCGGCGACCCACTCGGCGAACCGCGCCAGCGCGGCCCGGTCGGCGGCCAGTTGCCCGCGGCTGTCGCGGCGCTTGGCGAACGGGCAGTACGGGCAGTCGTAGTCGCACGAGGCGAGCGGCCCGCGGTAGAGGACGGTCAGGTGCACCGGCGCCTCACCGGACCCGGTAGCCGGCCATGGCCGCCCGCGCCCGGTCGGAGAAGAACGCCGGCCCTATCGCGTCGGAGTGTGCGAGCCCCTCCGGCGTCAGCAGCAGCCTGCCGGGCGCCTCCGCCAGCCAGCCGCGCCCGTGCAGCAGCTCCCACTCGTGCGCGAAGTCCGCCGCCGCGTCCGTCCCGAACCGCGCGCGGTATCCGGCCGCGTCCAGCCCCTCGCACTGCAGCAGCGACTGCACGACGTGGCGGCGGCGCCCCTCCCACGCGTCCATCCGCCAGCCGACCTCCGCCCGGTCGAAGTCCCCGGCCGGCCGTGCGACGTAGTCGTCGATGATGCCGCGGATCTCCGGCATGGAGACCGCGTACTCGAACGAGTAGTGCAGCCGGCCGGTGTAGGAGCGCGCCCCGCTGCCCAGCCCGACCATGCCGTCCGTCTGGCAGCAGTACTCCGTGCCGCCGGCCGAGGCGGAGCGGGCGCGGCGGAACATCCGCATCGACACCTGCTCGTAGCCCGCCGCCAGCAGGCGGTCGCGGCCCGCCCGGTACAGCGCCAGGCGCCGGGCGTCCCACTCCGGATCGGGCGCCCGCGTGTCGTCGCGGCGGCCCAGACCGGTCAACGGGCGCACGTAGAGCGGGTAGAGGTACAGCTCTTCCGGCTCCCAGGCCAGCGCCGCGTCCAGCGAGGTGCGCCAACCGGCCGCCGTCTGGCCCGCGATGCCGTAGATCAGGTCCAGGTTGAGCACCGGGATCCCGGCCTCCCGGACGCGGGCGATCGCCGCCTCCACGTCGGCGCGGCGCTGCGGGCGCACCGCCGCGCGGGCCTCCCGCGGCACGAAGCTCTGCACGCCGAGGCTCAGCCGGGTGGCGCCGCGCTCGGCCAGCAGCGCGAGCCGGTCGGCGGTCGCGGTGGCCGGTGACGCCTCCACCGACAGCGGGATCTCCCGCAGGTCGGCGCCGGTCCGCCGCTCCACGATGTCGCACAGCCGCTCCAGCTCGCCGGCGGTCAGGAACGTGGGCGTGCCGCCGCCGAACGCCGCCTGGGCGTAGCGCGCCGCCGGGCCCAGCGCGGCGGCCACCCGGGTGGCCTGCCGGTCGAGCGCGTCGAGGTACCGCGTGGTCAGGTCCTGCGGCGCGCCGATGCGGGTGAACAGGTTGCAGAAGCCGCAGCGCACCTCGCAGAACGGGATGTGGGCGTAGAGCGACAGCGCGTCCTTCGGCTCGTCCGCCCACAGGTCGGCGAGCGCCTCCGGCTCGTCGAGCCGCCGGTAGGCGGTCTTGTGCGGGTAGGCGTAGACGTAGCTCTGGTACGGCGATCCGGCCAGGACCTCGCCCGGAGTCGGGTCAGTGGTGCCGCCGGCCGTGGCACCGGCGGTCGGGAGGGTGGTCATGGGCGGGACTCCTCGGCGGTGCGCGGTGCGGCCGGCAGCGTGAAGTGGGCGTAGGGCACGGTCCACACGACCTCGTGGCCGACGCGGTGGCCGGTGTGGCCGTCCTCGCCGTAGGCCGTGCCGTGGTCGGAGCAGACGATGGCGAAGCACGGCCGGCGCCGGGTCATCGCCGCGAAGAGCCGGGGGATGTGCCGGTCGACGTACTCCAGCGCGGCGGCGTGCGAGGCGCGCGTGTCGCCGTCGGCGCTCGTCGCGCCGGGCAGGTGGTGCCAGTTGGGCTGGTGCAGCGCGGAGACGTTGACGAACAGGAACAGCGGCCGCTCGTCGCGGCCCTCCGGGCTGTCCGGGGTCCCGACGATGCGCTCGGCGAGCGCGGCCTGCGACTCGAACGACGTCGGGGAGGTGACGCCGAGTTCGGGTGACCAGTGGCTCTCCTGGAACAGGCCGGGCAGCACCGAGCCGAGCGGTGCCCGCTTGTTGAAGAAGCCGACGCCGCCCACGCACACCGTGCGGTATCCCGCTCGGGCCAGACCGGATACCAGGTCGGGCGTGTCGTAGACGAAGGTCGAGCCGGCCGTCGACTCGCTGCCCTCGAACCGGGCGGCGAACAGCCGCGGGTGCGGTCCCGGGCGGTCGGCCGGGGTGGGCAGGAAGCCGGCGAAGATCGCCTGGTGGGCGGCGTAGGTGAAGCTGCCCGGGCTGTGCCGGCGCTCCCAGCGGCCACCGGGCAGCCGGGCTGCCAACTGCGGAGTCCGTCCCGAGGCAGCCAGTTCGTCGGCCACGTCGAACCGCAGGGTGTCGAGCGTGACCAGCAGGATGTCGTGGCTGCCGACGATGTCCCGCATGTCGGGCGGCGGTTGTTCGGTCACCGGCGGCCTCCTGTCGCGGAGGGGGTGCGGGAGGCCGCGCGCAGGGCGGCGGCGGTGAACGCGCCGTAGGTGTCGAGACCTTCGGCGCCCGAGCCGGCCAGACCGGTCAGGCCGGGCAGCAGGTCGCCGAAGGCGTTGACCTCGGCGACCGCGTAACGCCGCCAGCCGATCGCGGGCAGCAGGTCGACGCCGACGTTCAACGAGCCCGGGAACAGCCCGGCCACCCGCTCGCACATCTCCAACGCGGCCGGCCAGGCCGGCCCGGCGAGCGCCCGGACCGCCTCCAGGTCGCCGCGTGCCCCGCCCAGGTGGAGGTTGGTCATCGGATGGCGGCTGGTGCGGACCACGGCATGGCAGGCCCGGCCGCCGGTGACCACCACGCGCAGGTCCGCCGGACGCCCCGACTGGGCGGCCTTCGGCAGCCAGCGCTCCACGTGCAGCGGATCGCGCGCCAGCGCACCGAACAGCGCGCGCAACTCCGCCTCCTCGCTGTACCGGCGCACCCTCAGCGAGTTGAACAGCGCGGGGGCGCCGTCCGGACCGGCCGCCAGCTCCGCCGAGGTCGTGGCGTGGGCCCGGCCCCGCGGACCGATCTCCACCGCCGTCACCCCGGAGGCGGACGACCCGTGCGCCGGCTTGACGAACACCCGGGTCATCCCGGCCGCTGCCAGCCGCTCCCGCAGGTCCTCCCAACCGGTGACCGGCCGATCGCCCTGCTCCAGCGCCGGCGGGACCGGGACGCCGGCCGCCGACAGCAGCGCGTGGGTGCGCCGCTTGTCGAACATGACGGCGATCTCCCCGGGATCGGCCAGCACCGCGCACCCTCGAGCCGCCGCCCCGGCCGCCACCGAGCGCACCGCCTCGGTGAACCGCGCGTACCACGCCGCGCCGCCCTCCGCCCGTGCCGACGCGAAGGCGGCGCCGAACACGTCGCCGCGCAGCAGCCGGTCGACCTCGGCGTCCTCACCGGGCGAGTCGATCCGCACCAGCGTCCCGGCCTCCGGCGCCGCGCCGGGAACGCCACGCAGCACGTCCCGCCACGCCACCACGGCCGGCGCGGGCAACCCGGCCGCCAGCGCCGCCGCGCGGAACGACTCGACCCGGCGGCTGCCCGGATTCCCCACCACGGTGAACCGCGGACCGCCTGCCGCACCGCTGCCGCGGGACACCGCGGCCGCCCGCGCCATCGCGCGGCGGGCGTTCATCGCTCCTCCGGCCGTCGCCGCGCGGTCCCGGTCACTCCGACACCGCGATGTAGTGCCAGACCCGGCCGTGGCTCTCGTGCGGCTTCTCCTGCTCGCTCAGGTCGACCTCGACGCCGGCCGGCTCCAGCGCCTCGCGTATCCGCCGCATCATGGCGTCGGACAGGAAGTGGTGGTGCAGGTCGAGCCGGGCGAGGTGGGTGAGCGGCTGCCCGGACAGCAGCGCCTCGGCGCCGGCGTCGGTGAGCACGCCCATCGCCAGGCTCAGCGTCTCCAGCGACGCCACCACCGGCGCCTGCGCGACGGCCTCGGCCACCGCGTCCTCGATCTCGCTGTCCAGCAGACCGAGATGGCGCAGCGCGGGGAACCGGGTGCCGGACAGCAGCGGGCCCAGGTCCTCCACCGTGGTGTCGCCCCCGTAGGCATCGGAGCCGAACATCAGCTCCAGCCGCTCCAGCGCGGGCAGTTCGCTCTCCGCTATCGACCGGACGACCGCACCCGACATGCCGCCGGACTCCAGGCGCAGCACCCGCAACTCCTCGTGCCGCACCGGCCCGAACTCCCGGTGGCCGCCACGGGCGCCCAGCTCCCGCAGCCGTGGGAAGGCGTTCAGCAGCGGCGCGAGGTCGGTCTGCTCGATCCAGGAGACCTCGTTCTCCTCGGAGACCACGTCGGCGAGGAAGAACCCGGTGAGTGCGGGGAGGCGGTCCGCCGCGTCGATCACCCGCCGCAGCTCCACGCCGAGGTCGCTCTCGTACATCTCGTCGCTCCAGGCGCCGATGACCAGCGCGGTGACGCGGGTGGTGTCGACGGAGTCGAGGAAACGCGGCCAGATCTCCGCCAGATCCTCCTCACCGTCCCAGTCGAAGCGCAGCCGCCAGGCCACGGCGTCCGGCTCGGGCAGCGGGGCCTTCGACCCCGCGGCGGGCAGGTCGAAGACCGGCAGGCCGTGGAAGTGGGTCAGGTGCTCGCTGAACATCGGTCGTTCTCCTCGAAGCCGGCTCGTACAGTGGCCAACTCCTATCAGCAGCCGCTGACATCCGTGCCGACGGCCGGTGTGCGACCGGTTGTCAGACCCTCCTCGTAGCGTCGGTGGTGTCGCAAGGCGAGGGGCCCGATCCGGGGTCCGGGGGAGAGGTGTGTCCATGTATCGACAAGGTGATCTGCTGATCGTCCCGGTGGCGCCGGAGGCCGTGCCGGCGAGTGAGCGGACGCTGCCGCGCGAGCCACGCGACGGGCGCGGCCGGCTCGTGCTGGCGCTCGGCGAGGCGACCGGTCACGCCCACGCGGTCGTCGGTCCCGGTTCGCTGGCCCGCGAGTCCGGCCCGCTCGCCCCCGCGTGGCTCCACCTCCCCGAGGGCGGTCGCGTCGTCCACGAGGAACACGCCGCGATACCGCTGCCGCGCGGCTGGTACCGGGTGGTCCGCCAACGCGAATACGTACCCGGCAGCGTCCGGGTGGTCGTCGACTGACGGACCCGGCGGTGCGGCGGCGGACGGGTCGGCGGAGTGCGGACGAACGAGACGAGGGAGAACACGCGGTGATCACCACGGTGGACACGGGGATGCGCGACGACGGCCCGGAGGCGGGCGCGGCGCGCGGGGCAGCCGTCGGGCGGGACGCCCCGGAAGGCGGCGGTGCGGGTGGCGGATCCCGCTCCGGGAGTTGGCGGGACGTGGCGTGGCGGACCGGAGCCGCGGATCGCCCGGCCGCCGAGGCGGGGATACGCCAGGCGTATCGGGGAGCCGGGCTCGCGGAGCCGGCCGTGGTCGTGTGGTTCGACTCGCCGCTGACCGCGACCGCGGCGGCCATGCTGCTGTCGGGCAGCGCCGAAGCGGTGCGCTCCGCCGCGGTGCCCGGCGCGGACGCCGTCCTCGGCGAGGCCGCCGCCGTCCTGGCCGCACACGGCGTCGGCGAAGCCGGGCCCTGCGTGCGGGAACCGGTGCGCACCGCGCCCTGGCAGGCGGCTCGGCGCCGCGCCCGGGAGGAGTCGGGCCCGCTCGGCTGGGCCGGCCACTGGGCAAGCACCGCCGGTGAACTGTGGGAGCCCGTGCGGCAGTTGACCGGGCGGATACGCGACGCGGTGACCGACCGGCTGGCCGGTCCCGACGAGCCCGGCGTTCCGGCCGGCGAGGCGCGCACCACCGTACGGCTCGCGCTGCTCGACGCCCTGCTCGGCCAGCACGACGCCGCGTGGCTCGCCGCGCTCGCGGACCGTGCCCCGGCCCTCGCCGGCCAGGCCCGCGTCGCCGAAGCCGCCGGCTGGTGGTGGCCCTACACCGACTGCGTCCTGGCGTGCGAGCGGCCCGTCGCCCTGCACCGCGACGAGGCCGGGCGTCCGCACCGCGCCGACGGCCCGTGCGTCGCGTTCCCGGACGGCTTCGCCCTGCACGCCTGGCGCGGGATGCCGGTGCCCGCCGACTTCTCCGCCCGTCTCGCCGGGCTGGAGGCCGGCGCGATCCGCAACGAGCCCAACGCCGAACTGCGCCGCGTCATGCTGGAGCACTACGGCTACGAGCGCTACCTCGCGGAGAGCGGCGCCGTGCCGCTGCACCGCGACGAGACCGGCGTGCTCTGGCGCATCGAGATGGACCGCGACGAACCGGTCGTCATGGTCGAGGTCGTCAACTCCACGCCCGAACCGGACGGCACGCACCGCGTCTACTGGCTGCGGGTCCCGCCGCACACCCGCACCGCCAGAGCCGGCGTCGCCTGGACCTTCGGCCTGACCCCCGAGGAGTACGACCCCGAGCGGCAGACCTGACCACTCCGGAGCGGTCAGGACCGCTCCGTCAGCCGACGCAGATCACCAGTACGCAGACCGGCTTCGGCGTCTGGGTGGGCGTCGGCGCGGTCGTCGGCCGACTCGTCGGGGCCGGAGCGGGAGCGCTGGTGGGCGCCGCCGTCGGCTCGCCCGAGCCACCGGACGGCGGCGGTGTGGGAGTGCTGGTGCGCGGTGGCGGGGTCGGGCTGGGGGTCGAGGCCGTCGGGCCGCCGGGCGCCGGGTGGTGCTTCGGGGGCGGGGCGAGCGGGGTGGTCCGCACCGTCGCGGTGGTCGGCTGCGGGCTCGCCTGCTGCGTGCGGTGCGTGGCCCTGGCGGGGGCGCTGGGACGGGCGGCCGACGCGCTGTGCCCGGTGTCCACCGGTTCGTTGAAGGCGGGTGCGGCGGCCTGGGGCGTCGCGGCGTGCGAGGACTGCGGCATCACGTTGGCCGTCAGCAGGCCGCCGGCCAGCGCGACGACGGCGAGCGATGCGCCGGCCGCGATGCGCCGCCGCCTCGTCCGCCAGCGCGCCAACCGCCGCCGCGCGGCCCGGCCCTCGCCGGTGGGTACCGTCTTCGGCGCGGCGTCGGACTGCGCTGCCACGGCACCGGGTCGCCGGGACCGGGCGCGGACGGTCGAGTCACCGGCCGGGGCGTCGGTGAAGCGGTGCCGGCGGGCCGGCGGGACGGCCGCGGCCGACGAGGTCGGCACGCCGCATCCCGGACAGGTCAGCGCGCCGTTGAGGTGTCGGCGGCAGAGGGTGCAGTAGTCCATCTGGGATCTTTCCGTACGTACTGGGCCGCCGCGGACGCCGACACAACCGATAGGGCCGCACACGACGTCGCGCTCCACCCCGCACGCGCCCGCCTGTGTCGACAAAGACGCTAACCGCACGTTCCACCGGTAATGGGCAGACTTTGTGATGCTGTTGAAACGATTCTCCTCGAACGGGGTCCGCAGTTGCGCCGTTTATCCGGTTCGGCGTGAAACGAACCCGGCTCGCCGGGCGGTTCGTGGTGATCGCGACCGGATCCGCGCGGTCCGGCGGGTGCTCAGCCGAGAACGCGCCGTGCCGTGTCCCGGATGGCGCCGGCCAGTTTGTCCAGTGCGGTGAGGTGGGCGATGTGGCCCTGACCGGGGAAGGTGACGACGCGGGCGTCGGGCAGGGTGGCGGCCAGGTCGGCCAGCCGTTCGCGCAGGTGCGCCGGGCTGAGGCCGCCTTCCAGCAGGGTGGTCGGCAGGCCGAGGCCGGCGAAGCGGTCGATGCCCACCCCGAGCGCGTCGATGGCCTCGTCGTCGGTGATCTGCGCCGCCGCGTGCGTGGTGAACGCGGCCCGCGCGCCCGGATCGGCGAACATCGCGTCGACCGACTCCGCGGGCATCCGCACGATGTCGCGCAGATGGATCCGCATCGCCTCGACCGGATCGCCGGCGTCGAGTGCGATCCGGGCCCGTCGGCCGGACTCGCCCGCCACCAGGGTCCGGGTGGGCAGCGGCGGTTCGTAGAGGAACAGGCCGGCGAATGCCGAGGGCGCGCGCCGGGCGGCCTCCAGGGCGGCGACCGCGCCCGAGGAGTGGCCGACCAACAACAGCGGCGGATCGAGGAGTTCGGCGATCGCCAGGACGTCGGCCGCCTCCACCGCCATCGAGTGGCCGGAGGAGAGGGCCGCCCCGGACACGTAGATCCGGCGCCGGACCCTGACCAACCGGAAGTCCGCCGCCAGCGACCGGGCGACGCCGTCCCAACTCGTGGCGTCCCCGCCGCCCGGGTGCACGATCAGCAGCGCGGGACCGGCGCCCTCGTCGAGAGCGGTGACGGATACGCCGTCCTGAGATGTCGCGTGAAGTTCGGTCATACGGGCCAGCATGCTGCCGGCGACCGACAGTGCGCCGACGGCCCGCCGACACGCGCGACGACAGCGCTGCGGACGGTCGCCGCCGGACGTTGTCCGGCGTTCCGGGATTGGCGGCGTCGCCCCATGACGACGACCCGGTGGAGCGCCGGGTCCAGGGTGCGCGGCGCCGTGCGCGCGCTGGCTCGGCTGACGCTCGGAAAGGCGTGCGGCGGGCCGGTGTTGACGTACGGCTGGTCGTCGACCCTTCTTCTCACCGAGCCGGTGGGGCGGATCCAGGGGGAGGGCGCCATCCCGTGTGGCATGCTGCCGTCGTGGATGTGGAACGGTTGCGTCGCGCGGTCTACCGGTCGTTCGCCACGACCGGGACGCCCCCGGGGCAGGACGCGCTGGCGGCGGAGTTGGCGGAACCGGTCGAGGTGGTCCGGGCGGGGCTGCGCGAACTGGCCGCGGCCCGGCACCTGGCGCTCGGCGAGCGGGACGAGATCGTGATGGCGCATCCGTTCTCCGCCGTGCCGCTCGGGTTCTCGGTCATGAGCGCGACGACGCTGTGGTGGGGCGGTTGCGCGTGGGACTCCTTCGCGCTGCCGCATCTGGTGCCCGGCGCCGACCCCGTGCTGGTCGCCACCAGTTGCCCGGCCTGCGGACGCGCACACGCCTGGAGCGTCACCCGCGCCGCGCCGCCGCCGGGGGACCAGGTGGCGCACTTCCTCGTCCCGGCGGCGCGGATGTGGGACGACGTCGTGCACACCTGCGGCAACCAGCGTCTGTTCTGCTCGGCCGAGTGCGTCGACACCTGGCTCGCCGACACCGGCCACGAGCGCGGCTACGTCATGGACCTGGAAACGCTGTGGCGGCTGGCCTCGCACTGGTACGACGGACGGCTGGACTCCCCGTACGTCCGCCGCGAGCCGGCCGCCGCGGCCGACTACCTGCGATCCGTCGGCCTGACCGGCCCGTTCTGGGGCACCTGACACAGCCCGCCGAGAACCCGTGCGGCAAACCGTGGCGGGACCGGACCGTGACCCGGCCCCGCCGCCGGTCAGGGGCGTTCCGCGGCGACCACGTCGATCTCCACCAGGATGTCCATCAGATCGGAGCCGACCGTGGTGCGCACCGGGTAGGGCGCGGTGAAGAACTGCCGGTAGGCGGCGTCGAACGCGGCGAAGTCCCGTCGCAGGTGCTGCAGATGGACCGTCACCTTCACCACGTCGTCCAGGGTGAGCCCGCGCGCGGCGAGCACGGCGCCGACGTTGCGCAGCACCTGCGCGGTCTGCTCGCCGACCGACTCGGGCACCGCCCCGGTCTCCGGGTCCTGGGGGCCGAAGCCCGCGGTGTGGACGAAGCCGTTCGCGGCGATGCCCTGGCTGTAGGCGCCGGCCGGCCGCGGGGCGTCGTCGGTCCTCACCTCTTGCCGGCTCATCCGGTCAGGTCCCCCTCGCGTGCGTTGACGGCGGCGAAGTGCCGCAGCTTGTCCTCGTCGACGGTCACGCCGAGCCCGGGCCCGGTCGGCACCTGGAGCCGGCCCGCTTCCAGGCGCAGCGGTTCGATGATGTCGTCGGCGTGCAGGTAGTACATGCTGTCGATCGCCCGGGAGAGCACCGGGGTGCTGGCGACGACGGCGAGGTGCGCCGCGGTCGCGATGCCCAGTTCGCCGCCGCTGTGCAGGTTCATGCCGAGCCCGAAGGTCTCGCAGTGCGCGGCGAGCGCCTTGGTGGCCGCGATCCCGCCCCACTTGTAGACGTCGCCGTGGATGACGTCGACCGCGTTGAGCCGCACGGCCGGGGCGAAGTCCTCGAACCGCACCACGCACATGTTGGTGCACAGCGGGATGCGGACCTTCTCGTGCACCCTGCTCATCCCCTCGATGCCGACGCAGGGGTCCTCCAGGTACTCCAGGTTCAGTTCCTCCAGCGCGATCCCGGCCCGTACCGAGTCCGGCACCGACCAGGCGGCGTTCGGGTCCACCCGCAGGTCGACCTCGGGCAGCGCCTCGCGCAGCGCGCGCAGCACGGCGACGTCGCCTGCCACGTCCTTGGTGCCCTTGAGCTTGACCGCCCGGAAACCGCCCTCGGCGACCACGTGCGCGGCGTGCTCGGCCAGCGCCTTCGGCAGCGCGTCGCCGCGCGCGCCGGGGGCGTCGGCCCGGGTGACCAGCGCGGTGATCGGGACCTCGTCGCGCACCGCACCGCCCAGCAGGTCGGTGACCGACTGCCCGGTGGCCTTGCCCATCGCGTCCCAGCAGGCGACGTCGATCGCCGCGATGGCCGCGTACCCGAGGTAGCCGTAGAAGAACGGCACCATGTGCTGCCTGCGGTGGAAGCCCTCCAGGGCGAACGGGCTGGTGCCGACCAGGTCCCGGCCCATCGACTCGACGATCGCGGCGACCGGCCGCCCCCACATCGTCTCGCCCCAGCCCTCGACGCCGGAGTCGGTGCGGATCCGCACCACCGTGCGGGTCTCGCCCGTCTTGGTCTCGAAGGAGCTGGTGAACGGGTTGACCAGCGGGAGGTTGACCACCCACACGTCGACGTCTGTGATCTTCATACTTCTCCTTCGCTCGGGTGGGTCGCGGCGTCGAACGCGGCGATGGCGCGCGCCAGCCCGCGCGCCCGGTCCGCCAGCAGCCGCTGTCCGTGCTCCGCGTCCGCGCCGGAGGCGTCGTCGGTCGATCCGCCGACGCGCTCCCACTCCCCGTGGCGCTCCACGGTCAGGTGCGGATACGGCGGCCGGTCGAACAGCGGCGGGGGTTCGACCGGCGGTCGGACCGGCACCGGCGTGCGCACCAGGCCGGGGTGGGCCGCCAGCATCAGCGAGGTCTCGAACCAGCCGGCGTGCCCGGGCGTCACCTCGGGACGGCCGCCGTCGTCCGCGCCGCTCGTGACGGTCCAGTAGGAGCAGGCCGCCGCGGTGACCTCGCGGCGCAGTGCGAAGCGCTTGACCGCCAGCCGCATGATCTCGTCGTTGCCGCCGTGTCCGTTGACGACCATGATCCGGCGGTAGCCGCTGGTCGCCAGCGAGTCGAGGACGTCGTCGAGCACCGCGCCGAGCGTGCCCGCCGACAGGGAGACCGCGGCGGCGAACAGGTGGTGCGGGCTGTGTCCGAAGGGCAGCGCCGGCAGCCTGACCAGCGGGGCCACCGGCGGGTCCGCCTCGTCCAGGAGCGCCAGCGCGCGGTCGACGACGGCTTCGACGAGCAGCGTGTCGGTGCCCATCGGCAGGTGTGTCGCGTGCTGCTCCTGCGACCCGATGGGCAGCAGGGCGATGCCCGCCGCCCCCGCGGCGCGCACCTCGCGCCATGTCAGGTCGGTGAGATTCAGATGGCTCACGGGGCTACTTCCTCGAAACGATGCCGTGGCAGAGTCGGTGCATGGTCCAAGAATCCTCTCCGTTGCGCCTGGTGCCCGATCCGGCGCGCGGCCGCCCGCCGGCCGCCCCGCGCAGGCTCGGCGCGGTCGAGCTGCTGCCTGGCCGGGTCAGCGCGGCCGTGCTCAGCATGTCGGGCACGGTGCTGCGACGCGCCGAGTCGGCCTTCGACCCGGCCGCCGGCGCCCACGGGGAGATCGACGCCGCACTCGCCCGCGCCGCCGAGGTCTTCGCCGGGCAGGACGTCGCCGGTGTCGGGGTGGCGGCGACCGGGCTGGTGGATCCGGACGCCGGCCTGATCATCGAGGTCAACGACGCCCCGGCGCTGGGCGGTTACCCGGTCGCGGAGCGGTTGCGCGCCCTGGCCGGGGTGCCGGTGCGGGTCGAGCACCGGGCCCGGCTGCAGGTGCTGGGCGACCGGTGGTTCGGCGCCGGACGCGGCCGGCGCACCTTCGCGTCGGTCTCGACGGGCGAGGTGCTGGGGGTGGGCATCCTCTACGACGGCGAGGTGCTCGCTCCGCACGGCGGCCGTAGCGGCGCCCACATGACGGTCGCGGCCACCGGAGATCCGTGCACCTGCGGCGGGCGCGGCTGCTGGAAGTCCGTCGCCACCTCGCGCTGGCTGCGCGCCCGGGCGTCGGCGGCCGGGCTCGGCGACGGGATGTCGCTCGGCCCGCTGGTGCGACGCGAGGACGCGGCGGCCCGCGAGGTGGTCGCGCAGTACGCGGAGAACCTCGCACTGGGCCTGGTGAACATCCAGCAGCTGTTCGCGCCGGGCCTGTTCGTGCTGCACGGCGAGGCCCGGGAGGGCGGCGAGCGCTTCCGCCGCGTCATCGAGCGCCGGCTGCGCTCCGACAGCGCGCAGGCCGGCGGCGAGGAGCCCACGGTGCTGGTCAACGACGCGGACGTGGACGACATCGCGCTGCTCGGCGGCGCCGGGCTGGCCCTGTCGTACCTGTAGCGGGTCCGCCCGGGTCATCCGGCGCCACCGCCCTCGTCCGGTGCCGGAGCGGCGGCACGCCGGCGGCGGGCCCGGTGCGGATCCGGGACCGGCACCGCGTCCAGCAACTGCCGGGTGTAGGGGTGGCGCGGCGCACCGAACACCTCGGCCGCCGTGCCCACCTCGACCAGCCGGCCGGCGCGCATCACGGCGACCCGGTCGGCCATCCGCCGCACGACGGCCAGGTTGTGCGAGACGAAGACGTAGGTCAGGCCCAGCCGCTCCTGCAGTTCGGCGAGCAGTTCGAGGATGCGGGCCTGGACCGAGACGTCCAGCGCGCTGGTCGGCTCGTCGAGCACCACCAGCCGCGGTTGCAGGGCCAGGGCGCGCGCGATGGAGACGCGTTGGCGCTGCCCGCCGGAGAACTCGTGCGGATACCGGTCCTGGACGCCGGCGTCCAGGCCGACCGACTCCAGCAGCTCGCCGACCCGCTCCCGGGTGCGCGCCCTGCCCCGCCGGCCGCGGGCCGCCGGGTCGTGGGTGACCAGTGGTTCCGCCACGATGTCGGCGACGCGCAGCCGCGGGTTCATGCTGGAGTACGGGTCCTGGAGCACCACCTGCATCTCCCGGCGCACCCGGCGCAGTTCGGCCGCCGACAGCCCGGCCAGGTCGCGGCCGTCGAAGCGGACGGTGCCGGCGGTCGGTTCGGTCAGCCGCAGCAGCAGCCGGGTGAGGGTGGTCTTGCCGCACCCCGACTCGCCGACCAGGGCCAGGGTCTCGCCCTCCTCCACCGTCAACGACACGTCGTCGACCGCCACATGCCCGCGCGCGCCGCCGAACTCCTTGCGCAGACCGGTCAGTTCGAGCAGCGTCATGCCGACTCCAATCGGGGGGTGGCCTCCAGCAGGCGGCGGGTGTACTCGTGGGCGGGCCGGTCGAAGACCTCCAGCACGCCGCCGCTCTCCACCACGTCGCCCCGGTTCATCACCACGACCCGGTCCGCGGTCTCGGCGACGACCCCGAGGTCGTGGGTGATCAGCACCACGGCCATGCCGTGCCGGCCCTGCAACTCCACGAGCAGGTCGAGGATCTGCCGCTGCACCGTGACGTCGAGCGCCGTGGTCGGCTCGTCGGCGATCAGCAGGCGCGGCCGTCCGACCAGGGCCGCGGCGATCATCACGCGCTGGCGCAGACCGCCGGACAGCTCGTGCGGGTACTGGCGGTAGCGGCGCTCCGGTTCGGGGATGCCCACCTCCTCCAGCGCCGCGAGCGCCGCCTGCTTCGCCGCGCCGCGCGAGAGGCCCTGGTGGTGCCGGAGCACCTCGGCGACCTGCGCGCCGACGCGTTGCAGCGGGTCGAGGCTGGTCATCGGGTCCTGGAAGACCATGGTGATGTCGCGGCCCCTGATCCGGCCGAGTTCCCGCTCCGGCAGGGTGAGCAGGTCGCGGCCGCCGAAGAGGATCTCGCCGCCCGGGTAGCGGCACGGCGGTTCGGGGTTGAGCCGCAGGACGGACAGCGCGGTCGCGGTCTTGCCGCTGCCCGACTCCCCGACGACGGCGAGCGTCTCGCCCTCGGCGACCTGGAGGCTGACGTCCCGGACCGCGTGCACGGTGCCGGAGCCGAGGCGGAAGTCGACGCTGAGTTCGTTGATTTCGAGGATCGGTTTCATCGGCGGTACGCCTTCGGGTCCGCGACGTCGCGCAGGGCGTCGCCGGTGAGGTTGACGGCGAGCGAGGTGACCATCAGGGCGATGCCGGGGAAGACCGCGACCCACCAGGCGGTGCCCAGGTAGAGCTGGCCGTCGGCGAGCATGCTGCCCCACGTGACGATCTGCTTGGGTACCCCGAGGCCGAGGTAGCTCAACGACGCCTCGGCGACGATGGCCGTGGCGACCTGCAGGGTGCCGATGGTGGCCAGCGGCGCCATCACGTTGGGCAGCAGATGCCGGCGCATGATGGCCGCGTCGGTCGCTCCGATGGCCCGCGCCTCGGTGACGAACTCCCGGGAGCGCAGCGACAGCACCTCGGAACGCACCACCCGTGCGTAGGAGACCCAGCCGGTCAGGCCCAGCACCAGGATCACGTACCACAGGCCGGAGCCGAGGAAGCCGACGATGGCGAGCGCCAGCAGGATGGCCGGGAAGGCCAGTTGCACGTCGGCCAGCCGCATCAGGATCCGGTCGGTCCAGCCGCCGAAGTAGCCGGACACCATGCCGACCGCCGTGCCGATCACCCCGGCCAGCAGGGCGGCCCCGGCGCCGACCAGCAGCGAGACCCGGGTTCCGTAGATGACCCGGGAGAGCAGGTCGCGGCCCAACTCGTCGGTGCCGAGCAGGTGGGAGCTGTCGCCGCCGTGCATCCAGACCGGCGGCCTCAGGCGCAGCAGCAGGTTCTGCGCGTTCGGGTCGTAGGGGGCGATGAGCGGCGCGAACAGCGCGGCGAGCACCAGGAGCGCCAGCACGGCCAGCGCCACGACGGCGAGCCGGTTGCCCAGCAGGGCCCGTAGCGCGGCGGACCGGGGGCCGCGCCGCACGGCCGCGGCGGGAGCGGAGAGGGATCCGGTGGAAACGGCGGTCATCGTGGGGCCCGCACTCTCGGGTCGAGGAGGGTGTAGGAGAGGTCCACCAGCATGTTGACCACGACGAACGTCGCCGCGAAGAACAGCACGGTGGCCTGCACCAGGGGGAAGTCGCGGTTGGAGATGGCCGCGACGGTCAACTGCCCGACGCCGGGCCAGGAGAAGACCTGCTCGGTGAGGATCGCCCCGCCCAGCAGGCTGCCGACCTCCAGGCCGAGCACCGTCACCACCGGTAGCGAGGCGTTGCGCAGCCCGTGGGTGAACAGCACCTTGACCGGTCCGAAGCCCTTGGCCCGCGCGGTCCGGATGTGGTCGGCGGACAGCACTTCGATCAGTGAGGACCGCAGCAGCCGGGCGACGACGGCGATGGAGTACACCGCCAGCGTGACCGAGGGCAGCACCAGGTTCGCGAACGTGCCGTACCCGGAGGCGGGAAGCACCCGGAAGCCGACCGCGAAGACCAGGATCAGCAGGATGCCGACCCAGAACGGCGGCGTGGACTGGCCCAGCAGCACACCGGTCATCACGCCGCGGTCCGCCGCCCTGCCGCGGCGCATCGCCGCCACGATGCCGGCCGGGATCGCGACGACGAGCGTCACCACCAGCGCTCCGGCGGCCAGTTCCAGGGTGGCCGGCAGCCGTTGCGCCAGCACCTGGCTCACCGGCTGCCCGTAGAAGATCGAATTGCCGAACCGCAGCCGCGGCAGCCCCCACAGGAAGTCCAGGTACTGCTTGAACAGTGGCCGGTCCAGCCCCAGCGAGGCCCGCAGCACCGACTCCTGGTGTGCGGTGGCGTCCGGCGGCAGCAGCAGCTTGACCGGGTCGCCGGAGAGCCGGACGAGGAAGAAGGAGACGGTCGCCGTGCACAGCAGCACGAACACCGCGCTCAGCAGCCGGCCGGCGACCAGGCGCAGCACTCCGGCGGCGTCGCCCGAGCGCGCTGCGCTCCTCGGCGGGGCGGCGGCCGGCCGCGTCGAGACGTCGCTCACCGGGCCACCTCCGCGCTCGCCATGTCGAGATCGCCGACGAAGCCCGGCTTCCACCGCGGCCGGGAGTCGCGGGCGAGGATGTTGTCCACCTGGTAGAGCGAGACGAACGGCGCCTCGGTGAGGATCAGCCGCTGCAGGTCGGAGAAGGCCCGCCGGCGGGCCTGCGGATCGCCGGACAGCTCCTCGACGTCGATGAGGTGGTTCGCCTCCTTGGAGTGCCATCGGCTCTGGCGGCGGTCGCTGCGCACGTTGGACTGCAGCATGCTCTCCCCGTCCAGGGTCCACACGGTGCTGGCCGCCAGGTAGATCGGGCCGAGCGCGCCGGTGTTGTTCGAGGTCAGCCGGGTCGCGTAGGTGGCGGGGTCGAGGAGTTGGACCTCGGCGTGCACACCGGCCCGCGCCAGCAGTCCGGAGATCGCCTGCGCCACGTCGGAGTCGATGGCGGAGGCGGTGAGCGTGGTGGCGAAGCCGTGCGGGTAACCGGCCTGCGCCAGCAGGGACTTGGCGGTGGCCACCGAGCGGGTGACCGGCTTGATCGAGGGATCGAAGCCGAAGGCGCCGCGCGGGATCATCGCCGGCACCTCGCGCGCCTTGCCGCCCAGCACCGCCTTGATCAGCAGCGGAACGTCGATGGCGTGGTTGAGGGCCTGGCGCACTCTGCGGTCGCGCAACGGCCCGTCCGGTGGTCCGTGCAGTGTGTCCAGCGACAGGTAGGAGGTGCGGATGCCGGGGGAGCTCTGCAGCGTGACGCCGGTGTAGCCGTCCAGTTGCTGCGCCTCGTCCGGGGTGAGTCCGGCCACCAGGTCCAACTCGCCGCTCTGCAGGGCCGCGAGGGCGGAGGAGGCGTTGGGCTCGGGGCTGAAGACCAGCTCGTCCACCTTCGGACGGCCGTTCCAGTAGCGGGGGTTGGCCCGCATCCGCAGTTCGTGGTCGCGCTGCCAGTCGACGTAGCGGAACGGCCCGGTGCCGATCGGATGCGCGGCGAACCCGGCGCTGCCCACCTCGCCGATGTAGCGCGGCGGCACGACGACGCCGCCGAACAGCGAGACCTTCTCGGGCAGGATCGGGTCGTGCAGCGTGGTGTGCAGGTCCACGGTGAGCCGGTCCACCACGGAGACCGACCTGACGTAGCGCAGTTCGACGATGGGCGACTCGGTCGCCGGGTCGAGCACCCGCTCGATGCTGAACTTCACCGCCGCCGCGTCGCAGGGCTCGCCGTTGTGGAAGGTGACGCCGGGGCGCAGCGTGAACCGCCAGGTGAGCGGGTCGCGGGCGGTCCAGGACAGCGCGATGCGGGGGCGCAGGCCGCTGCCGGCGCCGCGGGTGGTGAGGGTGTCGAACATGTTGATCAGGGCGTTCATCGACACCATGTCGCCCTGTTTCTGCGGGTCCATGGTCGCCGGGTCGCCCGGCTGCGACACCCGCAGCGTGTTGCCCGCGCCGCTGGCGGGATCGGTGCCGCAACCCGTCAGGAGCGCCGGAGCGGCCAGGGCCGGGACGAGCAGGCCGCCGAACCTCAGCACGTCACGGCGGGCCGGGCGGCCACGGCCCGAAGGTCGCCCTCGATGTATGCGTTCCATTGAACAACACATCCGTTCCGGCAGATGGAATGCGATTGGGCTAAGCTAAGCGCCATGGCGAAAGCGGTCAACACCCGATCGAGCGAACCGGCACCCGTCAAAGGCCCGGTGGACAAGGCGATGGAGGTGCTCGAAGTGCTCGCGGCGACTCCCGGCCCGCACCGGCTGGCCGAGATAGCCCGGCGCACCGGACTCACCAAACCGACGGTCCACCGCCACCTGCGCACCATGGCCGACTACGGCTTCGCCCAGGCCGCCGAGGGCGGCAGCTACCAGGCCGGGCCACGCTTGCTCGGGCTCGCGGCGGCCGCCCTGCACGCCAGCCGCGACCTGCGACTCGCCCGCCCCGCCCTGGCGGACCTGCGCGAGCGCACCGGCCACGTCGCCCACTACGCCGTGCGCGACGCCGACGACGCGGTCTACCTGGCGTCCTCCGAGCCGGCCCGGGAGTACCGGATGAGCGCCCGCCCCGGCGACCGGGTGCCGCTCTACCGCAGCGCGGCCGGCCTCGCGATGCTCTCCGCGCTGCCCGGCCACGAGGCCGACGCGGTCATCGACGCCGGACCGCTGGCCGCCCGCACCTCACGCACCCTCACCGACCCGGCGGCGCTGCGCGCGGCGCTCGCCGAGGCGGCCCGGCTCGGCTACGCGGTCGAGGACGAGTACGACGAGCCCGACGTGCGTGCCGTCGCCGCGCCGGTGCTGGACGCCGACGGATCGGTGGTGGGCGCCGTCTGCGTCGCCGGGCTGACGTTCACCCTGGACCGGCGCGGCGTCGAGGCGTTCGGCCCGATGGTGCGCGCCGCGGCCCGCTCCGTCTCCAGCGGGCTCGGCGCCCGGCCGAGACCGCTCGGCGCGGTGCCGACGGAAGCCGGCGCGCGGGCATCCGAAGCGCATCGAGAGGGAGAGTGAACGTGCTGGACGCCATCCTCGCCGAGGGCCGGGAGCGCCGGGTCTACTCGGGGGCCGCCTGGTCGGTCGGCACCGCCGACGGTCCGCTGGACCGGGGCTGGACCGGCACCCGCAGGTGGGAGGGGGCGCGGCTCGACGGCGGCGAGTTGTGGGACCTGGCCTCGGTGACCAAGCCGATCGTCGGCCTCGCGGTGATGGCCCTCGTCGACCGCGGCGCGCTGACGCTCTCCGACCGGGTCGGCGACCATCTGCCCCGGTTCGCCGCCGGCGACAAAGCCGACTTGACGGTACGTCAACTTCTCACCCACACCTCCGGGTTGCCCGGCGGGGTGCCGCTCCACCGCGAACACCGCACCCGCGAGGCGATGTTGGACGCCCTCGTCACGCTCCCGCTGCGGGCCCGCCCGGACACCCGCGTCGAGTACTCCTCGCAGGGGTTCATGGTGCTCGGCCTGATCGCCGAGTCCGCCGCGCGGCAGCCGCTGGACGAACTCGTCGACCAACTGGTCTGCGCGCCGCTCGGCATGGCCGGCACCCGGTTCAACCCCGACGCCGAAGGGCGCGCGCGGGCGGTGGCCACCGAGGACTGCGCCTGGCGCGGCGGCGTGGTGGCCGGCCAGGTCCACGACGAGAACGCGGTGGTCCTCGGCGGCATCGCCGGCCACGCCGGCCTGTTCGCCCCGCTCGTCGACATGGAACGCCTCGGCCGCGCACTCGCCGGCGGAGCGCGGGCCGTCCTGCGTCCGGAGACGTTCGCGCTGATGACCGCGTGCCACACCGAAGGACTCGGCCTGCGCCGCGGCCTCGCCTGGCAGGCGCAGGACCCGGTCGGCTCACCGGTCGGCCAGTCCTTCGGCCCCCGCGCGTACGGCCACACCGGCTTCACCGGCACCAGCCTGTGGACCGACCCGGCCACCGGCCGCTACACCGTGCTGCTGACCAACCGGGTCCACCCCACCCGCGTTCCGGAGGGCATCAAGGCGGTCCGGCACGCCTTCCACGACCACGCCGCCACGCTCCCGCCGTCGCGCGCGTGACGCGGCCGGGAGAAGTCCGATTTCGATCGGGGCTCGGAAATCCTGCGCGCTATCGGCCCAGAAACGTCACGCGACCGTTTCATGATCACGGTGTGGCACGCGAATGCCGGTTCCGGGGGCCGGAATGTCCGATCACGGGTGATGCCGGGAATCGTTTCTCGGCGTCCTAACCGGTGAGCGTGTGAAGATCATGTCGTCAATGCGTGCACCGCGGCGGCGCCGGACTGGCGCGATACCGCACCGTCTTCGGAAATTACGGACAGGTCGCGGTGGTCGGGCGGCACATCGGCGTGCTTTGATCTCCCATCAATCGGAAGGGCGCCATCCGTTTCACCGCGGTGGGCCGTTTCCGATGATCAAGTGCGCCCTTGGCATGCCGAATCGATTCTCTGATCCGGCCGGCCGATTTCGCAGGGAGCATTCCAAGCAATGAAGGGACAGGCTGGTCATGCGCAACGACACTCCCCAGGTTGAGACCCGCGAGATCGCGGACAGCGACCTGGACACCATTTCCGGCGGAGCTCTCGGAGACGTGCTCCAGAGTGCCGAGTCCGCTCTCCCCACCCTCCCCGCGCTGCCCGGGGTGGCCCTGCCCGGCATCACCGGTGGCGCCGGCATTCAGGTCACCGGCCCGGTCTCCCTCGGCGCCAGCCTTTCGGGTGCCGCCGGCGCGTGACGCCGCATCGGCTCGATCGGCACACCATGTTGCCTGGCCAGCCGGGGTTTTCTGAATACCAGTGACATCGACGTGTGCCCCGGACCCTCGTTCCGGGGCACACGCCGGTATCCGGCTCTTCCCGCACGGGCGTCGCCCTCCGGTCAGCCGCGTCCCGGGCGTTCTATGCGTCCGTCGAGCACGCAGCGGTCGAGGAAGCGGTGCAGCAGCGCGGCGCCGGCCCGGGGCGCGTCCTTGTCCCCGGGGCCGAGGAGGTGTTGGGTGCGGCTGCTGTCGAACGGGTTGGCGCGGCCCCTGGCCGGAACCTGCTCGGGGACGCCGGACGGTTCGGCGAGCACGCCGAGCACCGGGAAGGCCGGGTTGTCGGCCTCCCCGGCGATCCGCGCCGCCCACGCGGCCTGCGGTTCGACACCCACGTCGTAGCCGTACTCCCGCACCCAGCCGGCGACGTCCTCGAAGTCCACGACCGCGCCGTCGGTGAGGTGGAAGGTCCCGCCGAACGCGGCCGGCCGGGCGGCGATCCGCGCGATGGCGGCGACGATCCGGTCGACGGGGATCCACGGCTCCGGCACCCTGCGCTCCGGCAGGACGCCGGCGCGGATGCCGCCGAGCACGAGCCGGCAGACCAGGTCGTCGGTGGGCCACACCCCGGTCTCGGTGTTGCCGACGACCCGGCCGATGCGCAGCACGGTCACCGGCGTCCCCTGCCGCGCCGCCCGCCGCACCAGGGCCTCGCCGACCCATTTGCTCTGCGCGTGGCCGTAGGTCAGGCCGTCGGGGGTGGGCAGCGCCTCCTCCGGCCACGACAGCTGCGCCGGGCGGTCCTTCCACGGCATGACCGAGACGGTGGAACTGAAGTGGACCGCCTTGACGCGTCCGGTGGCGGCGAAGCGCAGCACTTCGAGGGTGCCGGCGACGTTGGTGGCGCGCAGCGCGCTGTAGGGGCGGGCGAGGTTGTTGGTCGCCCCGTTGTGGAACACCGCGTCGACGGAGCCGGCGAGGTCGGCGAACTCCCGCTCGCCGAGCCCGAACCGGGGTAGTCGCAGGTCGCCGGCGACCAGCTCGACGCGGGCGCCCTCGGCGAGCTTGACCTGGTGCACGTGGAGGGCGAGGGCCAGCAGGGCCGGTGCCGGGCGGTCGCCGTCGGCGTGCACCAGGCAGGTGATCCGGACGCCGGTGGTCTCCAGGAGCCGCTGCAGCAGGTGGACCCCGATGAAGTCGGTGGCCCCGGTGAGCAGGATGTGGTGCGGTTCGGCGATCCGGGCCGCGTCCTCGTCCGTCGGCGGCGGCCCGGCGGGGACCGGCAGGCCGGCGTCCGCCAGCAGCATGCGGCGCAGCTCGTCGTCGGCGCCGGACGCCCCGTCGCCGTTGCCTTCGACGGCGGCGGCGAGGGCGGCGACCGTGGGGTGCTCGAAGACGGTGGAGAGCGGGAGTTCGGCCGACAGGCGGTCCCTGATCCGGTTGACGGCCTGGATGGCGAGCAGCGAATGGCCGCCGAGCTCGAAGAAGTCGTCGTGGATGCCGATCGGGCCCACGCCGAGGACCTCCGCCCAGATCCGCGCGAGGACCTGGTGGTCCGGGCGCCGAGCCGGGGCGTACGGAACGGAGAGCTCGGGGCGGACCGCCTCCGGCAGCGGCAGCGCGCGGTGGTCCACCTTGCCGTTGGCGTTCAGCGGCAGTTCGTCGAGGACGACGTAGTGGGCGGGCACCATGTGCGCCGGCAGCGCGGCCCGCAGATGCGCGCGCAGCGCCGGGACGTCCACCCCTGCGGCGCCGGCCGGCGTCAGGTAGGCGACGAGCCGCTGGACGCCGTCGCCGTCGACGGGGGCGCCCACCGCGGCCGCACCGACGCTTCGGTGCGCCGTCAGCTTCGCCTCGATCTCCTCGGGTTCGACCCGGAAGCCGCGGATGCTCAGCTGCCGGTCGGTCCGCCCGAGGAACTCCGTCGCCCCGTCGGCACGCCGCCGCCCGAGGTCGCCGGTGCGGTAGAGACGGGCCGCCGGCGCGTCGGAGAACGGGTCGGCGACGAAGCGTTCGCCGGTCGTCCCGGGGCGGTTGCGGTAGCCGCGCGACACGGCGGCGCCGCCGATGTGGATCTCGCCGACCTCACCGTCGGCGACGGGCGTGCCGTCCGGGCCGAGCAGGTGCACGGTGCTGCCGGCGACCGGGTGGCCGATGGGCACGATCGGCTCGCTCCAGCCGGGTACGCAGCGCCAGATGGTGTTGTCGTTGGTGGTCTCGGTGGGGCCGTAGTGGTTCTCCAGAACCGCGTCGGGCAGCAACTCGTAGAACCGGTTGGCCACTTCGGGGCGCAGCACGTCGCCGCCGGAGATCACCCGGCGCAGCGAGGCCAACTCCTCCGCCGCTCCGGGGAGTTGCAGGATCTGCGCCAACAGGGCGGGCACCAGGTCGAGTTGGGTCACGCGGTGCGCGCGGATCAGGCCGGTCAGCGCCGCCGGGTCGCGCCGCTCGTCCTCGGTGGCGATGACCAGGCGGGCGCCGCAGGTCAGCGGGGCGAAGACCTCCACGACGGAGGAGTCGAAGCTGAAGGAGTACTTGAACAGCCCGGTGTCGTCCGGCCGCCAGTCGCTGCCGCGCCTGGTCACCTCCAGGGTGGTGGCGATGTTCCGGTGGGTGACCTCGACCCCCTTGGGCTGGCCGGTCGAGCCGGAGGTGTAGATGACGTAGGCGAGCGTCCCGGGATCGGGCGGCACCCGGCGGTGCTCCGCGGCGGCGGGCGGCGGCCCCTGCACTGGAGTGAGCGGCACGAGCGGCACCGTGCCGCCCGCCAGCGTGTCCCGCACCCCCTGCTCGGCGGCGACCAGCGCCACGCCCGCGTCGGCGAGCAGGAAGTCCAGCCGCTCGCGCGGATACCCCGGGTCGAGCGGTACGTAGGCGGCCTGGCACTTGAGCACGGCGAGCGTGCCCACGATCATCTCGAAACCGGGCCGGGCGAGCACGGCCACGTCGTCCTCGGGCCGTACCCCGCGCTCGCGCAGCACGGCGGCCTGGGCGTCGGCCCAGCGGTCCAGCGCGCCGTACGTCAACTGGCGCCCGCCGAGCACGAGGGCGACGGCGCCGGGGGCCTGGGCGGCCCGCGCCTCGAAGAGCGGAACGATCCCGCCGGCCGCGCCGGGGTCGGTGATCACGGTCATCTCGGAGTTCTCCTTGCCTGGTCGCAGGTCAGATCGACGGCTCGGCGGGGGACCCGGCCAACGCGGACAGAGGGGTGTCGGGGTCGCGCACGACGCGTTCGGCGATCACGGCGAAGTCCTGGATCATGCGCAGGACGGTGGGCCGGTCGAACAGGTCGGTGGAGTACGTCCACTCCATCAGCACGTCCTCGCCGGTCGGGCCGCCCGCCTCGGTGACGAGCTGGTCGCCGCGCGGGATGACGACGACGTCCAGGTCGTGCTTGGCCGTGCGGTTCTGCAGGTAGCGGATCCGCGCGCCCGCGCCGCCGAGGTTCATCCGCGGGACCCGGGCGTCGTGGTAGGAGAACGCGACCTGGTAGAGCGGGTTGTACGACAGGTCGCGGACCGGGTTGAGCGCCTCGACCAGCTTGGGGAACGGCAGGTCCTGGTTGCGGTAGGCGTCGACGGCGACCCGCGAGACCTGGCGCATCAGGTCGCGGAAGGTGGGCTCGCCGGACAGGTCGGCGCGCATCACCACGTTGTTGATCATCATCCCGATGAGCGGTTCGGTGGCGCGGAAGCGGCGGTTGGCGATCGAGGAGGCGACACAGATGTCGGTCGTCCCGGACCAGTGCCGCATCAGCGCGAAGAACACCGTCAGCATCGTCATGAACCCGGTGGACCCCGTCGTGGCGCCGGCCTTGCGCAACCCCTCGTACACCGCGGCGGGCAGGCTCACCTGGACCGTGTCGCCGTGCGGGCTCTGCTGCCGGGGACGCGGCCGGTCGGTGGGCAGCGGCAGCAGCGCGGGCGCGTCCTTGAGCGTGCGCCGCCAGAACTCCAGCTGCTCGCGGGCCGCGTCGGAGCGCAGCCACTCGCGCTGCCAGACGGTGTAGTCGCCGAACTGCACCGGCAGCTCCGGCAGCGCGGGCACCTGGCCGTTCGCCAACGCGCCGTAGATGTCGCGCAGTTCGCCCAGCAGTACACCGAACGACCAGCCGTCGTGGATGAAGTGGTGCTCGATGAGCAGCAGCAGGTGGCGGTCGGCGGCGAGCCGGAAGAGCACCCAGCGGAACAGCGGCGGGGCGGCCACGTCGATGCGCCGCGCGACGTACTCCTCCATCCGCTCGACCGCGAGCAGCTCCCGGATCGGCTCGGGCTCCCGGGAGAGGTCGACCAGCGGCACGGTGACCGGTAACGGCTCGCGCACGACCTGCCGCGGTTCGCCGTCCACCTCCACGAAGGCGCTGCGCAGGTGTTCGTGGCGGGCCACGACGCGGGTCAGCGCGTCCTGCAGGAGCGCGTGGTCGACGGGCCCGTCCACGTCGAGATAGGCCTGCGTGTGGTAGGCGATGTTGCCGGGCAGCAGCTCGCCGAGGATCCACACCTGTTCCTGGGCGGCGGAGATCGGGGCGTCGCCGCCGCGGTCGACGGGCACCGGGCCGCGCTCGCGAAGCCCGGTCCCGGTGCGGCGGTGCTCCTCGATCCACCCGGCGAGCCGCTCGACGGTCGGCCGGTCGAAGATCTCGGCCAGCGGCACCTCGGTGCCGAGCGCGTCCCGGATCCGGGCGACGGTGCGGGTGGCGAGGATGGAGTGGCCGCCCATCTCGAAGAAGTTGTCGTGCCGGCCGATGGGGGCGATGTTGAGGATCTCCGACCAGATGCCGGCGAGGCTCCGCTCCAGGCCGCTGCGGGGCTCGGCGTACTCGGCGCTCAACTCCGGCCTGCCGTTGGCCGGTTCGGGCAGCGCACGGTAGTCGGTCTTGCCGCTGGTGCCGCGCGGCAGCGTGTCGAGCAGCACGTAGTGGGTCGGCAGCATGTAGGCCGGAAGCGTGCCCGCCAGGTGGCCGCGCAGCGCGCCGACCGCCGGTTCCCGGCCCGGTTTCCGGGCGATCCAGGCCACCAGGCGCTCGGCGCCGGTCGCGCTGCGGCGGGCGGCGACCGCGGCGGTGAGCACGTCCGGGTGGGTGAGCAGGGCGGCCTCGATCTCGTCCGGTTCGATCCGGTAGCCGCGGATGCTCAGCTGCCGGTCGGCGCGGCCGAGGAACTCCAGCGCGCCGTCGGCCCGCAGGCGGCCGAGGTCCCCGGTGCGGTAGAGCCGTGCGCTGGGGTCGGCCGAGAAGGCGTCGGGCACGAACCGCTCGGCGGTCAGGTCCGGCCGGCCGCGGTAGCCGCGCGCGACCCCGCCGCCGCCGATGTGGATCTCGCCGGTCGCGCCGTCGGCGACCGGCCGCCCGTCCGCGCCGAGCAGGTGGATCCGCACGCCGTCCAGGGGCCGGCCGATCGGCACGCTCCCTTCCGCGTCGGCCGGCGAGCACACCCAGTAGGTGGAGGTGATGGTGGCCTCGGTCGGCCCGTACTGGTTCTGCAGCTCGGCCGCTTCGCACACCGCGAAGAACCGTCCGACGAGCTCCGGCGGCAGGATCTCCGCACCGCTGACGACGAGCCGTACGGAGGCCAACTGCTCGGCGATGCCCGGCAGTTCGAGTACCTGGGTGAGCATCGCGGGCACCACGTCCCAGAACGTGACGCGGTGGCGGGCCAGCAGCGCCGCCAGCGCGGCGGGATCCCGGCGCGCGCGGGCGTCGGCGATCACCAGCCGGGCGCCGTGCGTCAGCGGGGCGAAGATCTCCAGGACGGAGGCGTCGAAGGCGAAGGAGTGGGTGAGGATCCCGACGTCCCCCGGGGTGAGCCGGTACAACTCGCCGACGGTCCGCAGCAGCCGCGCGACGCTCGCGTGGTGCACCTCGACGCCCTTGGGCCGCCCGGTGGAGCCGGAGGTGTAGATGACGTACGCGAGGTCGTCGCCGTCGGGCTCCCGCACCGGGCCGCCCTGCGGGTCCGGTCGCCGGCCGGCCTCCCGTGCCAGGTCGAACACCGGCACCCCGGACCCGGGCAGCCGGTCGCGCTGGCCGGGGCCGATCAGCACGGCGGCGAGGCCCGCGTTCCCGGCCAGGTAGGCGAGGCGGTCACGGGGATGGGCGGGGTCGAGGGGCACGTAGGCCGCGCCCGCCTTGAGCACCCCGAGCAGCCCGGCGACCAACTCGGGCCCGGGCAGGGCGAGTACGCCCACGCAGGCGCCGAGGCCCACGCCGGCTCCGCGCAGGGTGGCGGCCACGCCGTCGGCCCACCGGTCGAGTTCGGCATAGCTGACGGCGTACTCCCGGTGTTCCAGGGCGACGGCGTCGGGTGTCCTCGCCGCCTGCGCCTCGAACAGGCCGGCGACGGTCATCTCGGTAGCGACGGGCATCCATTTCCTCCGCAAGGTCGAACGGCCGCGTCCGATCGATGCCGTGACATCGAGAAGCGCTTCGCCGCTCCGTTTCGTCGAACATCCGCATTCCGCTCCGCCGCACGAAGGACGACGGAAGAACTCCCCTGTCCCGCCGGCCGGATCTCCGCGCTCACCCGGCCGGGAGACCACGCGCCCGTGCTCGCGCGGCTTCCGCGGCCGGGCCCGCCGGGGTCCCGCCATTCGACCCCGCCGGGCGGGCCGGCCCCCGCACCCCGAGGGCGTGGACACGACCATCCGTGCCCACGCCCCGGCCCGCTGGGATCGCCACTCAACGCCGGCGTCTTCGTCCGGCCGGCGGTGTGCCCGGCGTGCGGGCCGGACACCCGCCCGGCCCGCACCGGACCGAGCCGCAGAGGTTCCACGTCTCCCCCAAGCCCTGTCCACCAGGTGGCGCATACGAAGGTCCGCCGTTTTCCCGCCCTTGACCATAAGAACCTTCCAACCGGTTTGTCAATTAGTTGACTACCTTGTCAATTTCGTCTCTTCCGTGGTTCGGTATGCCGTGCCGCGCGGGGGAGTCCGGCGCTGACCGGGAGCGGTGGACCTCGCCCGCGCGGTCCACGGATGTTCACCGAGGGGCAGCGCCCCGCCAGCACCCACGGAGACGGCAATGGACCACCACGCCAGGACGGTCATCGCGGCGCCCGCGATCCTCGGGGCCGCGGAATCGGGTCACCATGGGCCCGCTGTCTCCGCGTTACCCTCGAATGGCGGCCGGGCCGTCCCCGCGCCGCCCGGCTGCCGGGCCGCCTCGGACGCCGAGATCGACTGGCCGTGAACCGGGCGTCCGGCGCCGATGATTATCCCGTTGACATTTCATGGAAATAGCATTGCCAAAGTAGTGACATGGAATGGAACGGAATTGACAGCCGTGTTGCCCGAGCGGCAACCTTGGCGCCATGTCTCGTCGTATGGACTCCATCCCGGAACAGCCGTTGTTCGGCCGCCGGCTCCGCGAACTGCGAATCCGGCACGGGTTGTCGCAGGTGCAACTCGCCGGCACCGAAATCTCCACCGCCTACCTGTCGCGGCTGGAATCCGGCGACCGTCCGCCCACCCAGCGGGTGCTGTCCTACCTCTGCGCCCGGCTGGAGGTGGAGCCCTCGGCGTTCCGCGGTTCGGCGGGCAGCGCCCTGGCCCGGGCGCTGGCCACGGTGGCCGCCGCCGGGGAGTCCGCGAAGACCGTCCAGGTCCTGGAACGCGCCCTCGAACAGGAGGAGGACGGCGACGCCGCCCTGCGCTGGCAGGCCCACTGGCTGCTCGCCCGCTGCTACCAGACGCAGGGCAGGTGCGGTGAGGAACTGTCCGCGCTGCGCGAGTTGACCCGGCTCAGCGACGAGACCGACGTCCCGGACCTGCGCGTCCGCTCACGGGTCAGGCTCGCCCGCCGGCAGCGCGCCTCCGGCGACCTCGCCCTCGCCCTCGCCAGCGCCACCGAGGCCCTCGCCATGGCCGAGGAGCACGAGCTGGCACCCCGCGACGTCATCGAGGCGCTCCTCACCCTGGTCTCGGTGGACGCGGAGAGCGGCCGGCTGCTCGAAGCCCGGGCGCGCGCCGACCGGTTGCTCCGCGCGCTCGACGACGACCTGCCAGCGCGGCTCCAGGTGGAGGCCCTGTGGACGGCCGCCACCGTGCGGGTGCGGCAGGGCGGCCGGGACGCCGCCGTCGAACTGCTGCGGCAGGCCCTCGAACGGCTGCCCAGCAACGAGGACCCGGTCCTGTGGATGCGGCTGCGCCTCGCCGCCGCCTCCCTCTACCTGCAGATGGACCCGCGCGACACCGAACAGGCCCGGTTGCGCCTCGAAGAGGCCAGGGCCGCGGCCGAGCTGATCGGCATGCCCCTGCACCACCGCGAAGTGCTGATCCTCCAGTGCCAGCTCGCCCTCCACGAAGGACGGTACGAGGACGCCCGCGGGTTCAGCGACCAGCTCGGCGACCGGGCCGAAGGCGTCAGCCTGCGCGATCGGGTACGCCTGGGCATCCTCCGCAACCAGCTGGCCATCATCGGCGGCGACCGGACCACCGCCGTGCTCGACATGGAACGCATGGCCAAGGAGGCGCAGGAGTCCTCCAACGTGGAACTGTCCGCCGAGGTATGGCGCGCCCTCGCCGAGACCCTCGCCCTCAACGGCTGATCGCCGCCGCACGAGTCCGCCCGGCGGAAACGGCTCGCCCGCCCGGCCGCATGGATGTACCATCTTCCGCATGAATATGCGCTCGGTCTCCTTCGACCACCCCGACGCCGTCGACGCTCAACGACCGCGTCCAGCTCGAGTACGCCGAGCGCTACGGGGACGAGGGCGACGTCACTCCGCTCGCCCCGGCCATGTTCGAGCCGCCGCGGGGCCTGTACCTCGTCTGCTACGACGACCACGGCACCCCGGTCGCCACCGGCGGCTGGCGCGGTCAGGACGAGAACGACGAGGGGTACGCGGACGGCGACGCGGAGATCAAGCGCATGTACGTGATCCCCTCGGCGCGCGGCCGCGGCCTGTCCCGGCTGGTGCTGGCCGCCCTGGAGGACGACGCCCGTGCCGCCGGCCGCACCCGCATGGTCCTGGAGACCGGCGCCAGGCAGCCCGAGGCCATCGCCCTCTACGCCTCCAGCGGCTACCAGCCCTGCACCCGGTTCGGCCACTACCGCTTCCACGAGCTCAGCCGCTGCTACGCCAAGCCGCTGGCCGCCGCCACCCGGCCGGGCGCACCGCCGCACGCCGTCGCCGGGGTGCCGGTCAGATGACGGCCGCGTGGTCCCCGTCGACCAGCAGCACCTGCCCGTCCCGCAGCGTGCGGTGCGGCGTGCCTTCGGCCCGGTAGCGCTCGGCCACCCTGCCGCACGCCTCGGTCTCGAAGTGGCCGGGCGAGTCGACGTGCGGAACGAAGGCATGGTCCAGGACGCCCAGCCCCTGCCAGACCGCCTCGTCGCCCCAGGTCTCCTGGACGTGCCGGGGGAAGTCGCACAACTCCAGCCCCCGCAGGCTCGGCGCGAGCACGCAGGGCCCGGCGCTGTATCCCGCGTAGACGATCGTGTCCTGCCGCAGCCTGCCGACCAGCGCCTCGTCCGCGCCGCTGCGCGCCATCGCGTACCGCAGCATGAAGGCGTTGCCTCCCCGGACCCAGACCGCCGGAAATGCGGCCAGGGCCGCCGCCACGTCCGCCGCGGGCCGGCCGAAGAAGTCCCGAAGGTCCAACTCCCTTGGGCGGAAGCCCAGTTCGGCCAACGCGCCGATCTCGCGTTCGACCGCGGCCCGCCGGATCTCCTCCGGCGCGGAATCCATCGCGTCGGCGATCACGGCGACCTCACCGGGACCGGAGTCTCCGAGGAGGCCGACCAACCGGTCGGGGTTGTCGCCCAAGCGGAAAGAGGAGAGATAGAGACGCATCCGAGGAACCTAGCGAGTTGACGACCGGTCGGCCCCGGAATTTCTCTCGCACCGTCCACATCGAACAGACCGGACTATTCTCCCGCCGCTGACCGATTACCCGGCGAACGAAGCCGCGATCCAGCAGTGGAGCGGCTTTCCGCGTGAGGTGATGGAGGCGATGGATCCCGACGGGGACTTCGCCGAACGCCACCCGGTCAACCCCGTTCCGCTGCGGATGCCGGGCGACGTACGCGACCGGCGCGCCCTGGACGCGGGATGCGGTCAGGGCTACGTCAGCCGCATGCCGGCCGCCCGCGGTGCCCGGGTCGTCGGTGCCGATCGCCGCGGCCGAACGCGGCTGAACCGGTCCTCGCCCCGACGCCGCCCGACCGCGCGCAGTCGTTCCGTCGCCCGGAAGCCCGGCGGGCGGGATCACGTCCCTGTGTATGCTCGGATCCGAGTAATCGAGTCCGAGCGTTACGCCCTCGCGGAGCGCCCGGGGCCGATCCCGCCTGCCCGGACCGCCGTCGTGGAGGATGAGATGTCCGCCAAACGCCCCGCCAACCCCCTGGCCCTCGCCGTGCTGGGCCTGCTGCTCGAAGCGCCCACGCACCCGCACGCCATGGCGACCACCCTGCGCGAACGGGGAATGGACGCCGCCTTCAAACTGACCACCGGATCGCTCTACGACACCGTGCGGGCGCTCGCCCGGGACGGCTGGATCGAGGCGGCCGACACCGAGCGGGTGGGCAGCCGCCCGGCGCGCACCGTCTACCGCCACACCGAGGCGGGGCGTCGCCACTTCACCGAGTGGCTGGACGAGTTGATCCGCGAGCCGTTCCAGGAGTACCCGCGGTTCCTGTCCGCCGTCGGCTACCTGGGCGCTCTCGGCCGCCAGCGCGCCGGCCAGGCACTGCGCGAGCGGGCGAACGCCCTGCGCAAGCGCATCGAGGAGACCGACCGCGGATACCGCGCGGCACGCGAGGACCACCACGCCCCCCGGCTGTTCGTCATCGAGGCGGAGTACGCCCAGGCCATGGCGCGCGCGGAACTCGACTGGGTGCTCGGCATCGCCGACGAGATCGATGCCGGCACCCTGGAGTGGCCGGAGGCGTCCGCCGATGCCTGACACCCGCACCCCCGACGCGCCGCCCGTCCCGCATCCCTCCGCACCGCGCCCGCCGGCCGCCGCGCGCCACGCCGACGCGGACGTCCTCGTCGTCGGCGCCGGTCCCGCCGGCCTCATGCTGGCCGGCGAGTTGGGATCCGCCGGAGTGCGCACGGTCCTGATCGAACGCGAACCGGCCCCGCCCGGCTTCTGCCGCGGCTTCAACCTCAACGCCCGCAGCCTGGAACTGCTCGACCGCCGCGGGCTCGCCGACCGTTTCCTCGCGGAGGGACCGACCGTCCCGACCACCGCCTTCGTCGGGGCCTCCCGGCTCGACCTGTCCGCCATGCGCACCGACCACCCCTACGCCCTGGGCATCGCGCAGACCAGGGTGGAGGAACTGCTCGCCGAACGGGCCGCGCGCTGCGACGTGCCCGTGCGGCGCGGCCACCGGCTCACCGGCCTGCGCGAGGACGGCACCGGGGTGACCGCCGAAGTCGAGGCGCCCGACGGGCCGTTGCTCGTGCGCTGCCGGTGGCTGGCCGGCTGCGACGGCGGCCGCAGCACGGTGCGCGCACTCGCCGGCATCCCCTTCCCCGGCACGCCCGCCCGCCGCTTCACTCTGCTCGGCGACGTGGTCCTCGCCGATCCGCGGGACCTCGCCTTCGGGGTGACCACCGGCCCCGGCGGCACGGTGTTCGCCATCCCGCGCCCTGGCTACGTGCGGCTGATCACCGCCGACCCGCGACCGCCCGCCGATCCGCACGAACCGGTCGCCCCGGACCGCTTCCAGCAGGCGCTGGACCAGGTGCTCGGGCGCCGCGTCGACATCGCCGAGTTCCGCTGGCTGACCCGCTTCGGCGACGCGGCCCGGCTGGCCGAACGGCTGCGGCGCGGACGGGTGTTGCTGGCCGGCGACGCCGCACACGTCCACCCGCCGGCCGGCGCCATCGGCGTCAACGCCGCGATCGACGACACGATGAACCTGGGCTGGAAGCTCTCCCTCGTCGCGCGCGGGCAGGCCCCCGACACCCTGCTCGACACCTACCACACCGAACGCCACGCGGCCGGCGCCACGTTGCTCCGCAACACCCGGGCCCAAGCCGTCCTCGCCTCCGCCGACGAACAGTTGGCACCGGTGCGCGAACTCCTCGCCGAACTGGCCCACTCCGACCGGACGGCCGGCCACCTCGCCGAAACGATCACCGGTGTCGGCACCCGCTACCCCACCCCGCACGCGTCCGGCCACCCCTGGGCGGGCCGCCTCGTCCCGAACATCCCGCTGCGGCACGGCGACCTCCTCACCTTGCTGGCCCGCCCCGGCGCCGGCGGCGTCCTGCTCCTGGCCGACGCCTCCCCAACCAGCCCTCTCCGCACCGCGGTCGTCCCCTGGTCGGACCGCGTCACCCCGGCGCCCGCCCAACCCGGCGCCCTCCCCGACGCCTTCGCCGTCCTCGTCCGCCCCGACGGCCACGCCGCCTGGATCGGCACCGCTCCGGATTCCCCCGAGACCGCCGTGGTCGGGCTGGAGGCCGCCGTACACAACTGGTTCGGGTTTCCGGCGAGTTGAACGGGACCGTGCCGCCCTGTGCCATGGTGGTCGGATGGCCGGCGAGGTGAGGTTCGCGCCCGATCTGTACCGGGGGACCGCCCGGCTCACCCCCCACGCCACCCGCGGCCACCTCACCGAAACGGTCGGCTTCGCCTACGAACTGGCCCGCAAACCGGCCGCCGCGTGACGGCCGGGCAGCGACGACGGCGGGTTCCGCGCGGGCGGTCAGGCAGTCGTAGAAGCCGGTCCGCCGGGGCAACACGGGGACTCGACGCTCACGGGGTCATGGAGAAGCGCCGGCAGACGTGGACGCGGGTGAACTCGGCCTGGAGCGACGTCCTGTTGGTCCAGGGCGGCGTGCGAGAAGGAGCTCATCGGGCGCAGGCCGGGGCGGCGGGAGCCGATGGCCCGGTCGGGCTCGTCACGGTCGTCGCGACAGTCGGCGTACACGTGCAGGTAGTGGTCGCTTTCGGTGAAGCCGACGGCGCGGTACCAGGCAAGGGTGTCCGGGTCGTCGCGGGTCCAGGCGTCGAGGGTGGTCAGGCCCAGGGCCCGGACGCGGGCACGGGTCCGGCTCAGCAGCCGGTTGCCGAGATCGTGGCGCTGGTGGTCCGGGTGGACGGCGACGGTGTCGATGGTGGCCAGATCGTCCTCGACGGTGGTGTCCATGATGCCGACGACGCCGCCGTCCAGGGACACGGCGACCAGGTCGAGTCCGGGCGTGGCGCGGCGGCGACCCGCTTGGCGGGCAGGACGTCGTCGAAGTAGGGGGTGGTCAGGAAGGAGAGCACCCGGCAGCGGAGCCAGGAGCGCTCATCGGCAGCGGTGAACTCGCGGATGGTGTAGGTCATCAGGGCGGTCCTCACGGGGGTTCGCGGCGGTGACAGCGGTGCGGAGCCGGCGCGTGGCGCCCTGCGAGGTGTTCACCCCGGAATTCTCGGAGCGGTTCGCGGTGGCGGCAAGCCGATTTCGGCGTCGTGCGGGCGTTGCCCTTCGCTGCCTGCGGGAACGGCCCAGCGTTCTGCGGTACGGGGCTCCATCCCGACCAGGTCGGCGACGCACATGGGCCGCTGCGGCAACCGGCGGGGAGCGCCGGCGTCGCGGCGGACCGTCCGCACCCGGCTCGGCGCCGACGTTCCGCGAGGCCCACCGTCCGTGCGCTGCCCGGTCCATGTTGCCGCCCGTGCCCTCTTGAGCGCCCACATCACCGACGGCATTCTGGAAAACGCCGCGCCCGCGGCCGGCGCGGACCGTCGATGCGCAGTTGGTGCGGCTCCACATGACGTGCCCGACCGGGCACCGAAAGGACAGAGATGACTTCGTCCGCCTCCCCCTTCCACCGCCGCGCCCTGCTCCGCGGGGCGCTGGCCGCAGGCGCCGGCGCCGTGCTCGGCCCGGTCCTGCTGTCCGGCTCGGCGTCCGCGTACTCCTGGTCGCGGACCCTGCAGCAGGGCTCAACCGGCGCCGACGTCACCGAACTGCAGATCAGGGTCGCGGGCTGGGCCACCAGCAGCGCCCACCAGACGCGGGTGGCCCTCGACGGGGACTTCGGCCCGGGCACCGCCACCGCGGTGCGCCTCTTCCAGGCCGCCTACGGCCTGTCGGTCGACGCCGTCGTCGGGCCCGCCACCCAGGCGCAGCTCAACGCGCTGCAGCAGTCGGACGGTTCCACGGTCCACTTCGATTTCAGCGAGTTCACCGACCGGGTGAGCGGCACCTTCGACGGCGGCAAGGTCAGCGCCGCCGCGGCCAAGGAGAACGTCCGCCGGGCGATGTACAAGCTCGAAGCGCTGCGCAAGAAGCTGGGCAACGTACCCATCACCGTCAACTCCGGCTTCCGCAGCATCTCGCACAACGCCGCGGTGGGCGGAGCCAGCGACAGCATGCACCTCTACGGCACCGCGGCCGACCTCGACGTCGCCGGAGTGGCCAACAAGACCGTCTACCAGAAGGCGGAGACCTGCGGCTTCTCCGGCCTGGAGACCTACACCGAGGACCACCAGCACGTCGACAGCCGGGCGGACCTCGGCCGTGCCTGGTGGTGGCAGGACGGCACCATCTGATCCGTCGCGGTCCGTCGCGTGGAAGCGGCCGGCGGTCGGCACGTCGTCGCCACGGCGGCGTGCGGCCCCGGCCGTTTCCCAGCGATCCCCGCCCGCCGACCGGGCGTCGCGGCTCAGTCGAGGAACTCCGCCAGGAGACGGTTGAGTTCGGCCGGCCGCTCGGTCGGGACGCCGTGGTGGGACGCCCCGGGCAGGGTGGCGACGGTCGCGTGCGGCATGAGGCGGTGGATGCCGGCGCTGACGCGGCGCGTGTCGTGCGCCTTGCTGCGTTCCGCCAGCAGCACGAGGGTCGCGACCGTGCAGGCCCGCAGGTCCGCCTCCTTGGGCCGTCGCATCGCGAGGACCTTCGATCGCGGGGCGCTCGCCGCGGCGTCCAGGAACCGCTGCCACGCGGGGTCTTCGGGGAGGCCGCCGGTTCCCCACCGGAAGAAGGCCCGCGCGCGTTCCGGGCTGCGCTTCAGGAGCAGCGGGATCGCGCGCAGCAGATAGCCGGGGCTCAGGCCGGCGAAGCAGTTCGTGGGTTCGAGCAGCGCGAGCCGGGAGATCCGGTGCGGCGCGTGCAACGCGTAGTTCAGGGCGATCCAGGCCCCGTAGGAGTAGCCGCACAGCTGCGCGCGCTCCAACTCCAGCGCGTCGAGGAGAGCGTCGAGCCACGCCGTCAGGTCCCCGGTGGCGCGCAGCCGGGCGCCGTCGTGGACGCTGAGGCCGACGTCGCCCATCAGGTCGGGTGCGTGGACCCGGTGGGTGCGGCTGAGGGCCCCGATGCCGGCGTGCCACACCGCCGACGTGGTGCCGCCGCCAGGGAGCAGCACGAGCGGGGTGCCGTGCTCGGGGCCGCAGACGTGGACCCGCGTGGTGCCGTACCGGGACGGCAGATCGACGCTGCGGACGTCATCGGGCCACCGCCGCAGAAGACTCTCGTACGCCGTGAGGAAGGCCGCTTCGCCGCCCATGCCGACTCCCGCCTAGAATCACTCGCCCATCGATATTCTCGACCATCGAGATAATACGCGGAGACACGCATGGACGAGCAGAGCCCCGCCCTCCAACTGGTCCACCTCCTGCGGGGCGTCACGGTGGAACTCGACCTGTTCGGCGCCGAGTTCGCCGACCGCAACGGACTGCACCCCACCGACGTCCGCGCGCTCGTCCACCTGCTCGACGCCGACCGCGCCGGCCTCACCGCCACCCCCGGCTGGCTCGGCGCCCGGCTGGGGCTCAACTCGGCGTCCACCACCGCGCTGGTGGACCGGCTCGAACGCCTCTCCCTCGTCCGCCGCGAACGCGACACCCACGACCGGCGCCGCGTCCTGCTGACCGTCCAGGACCAGGCCCTCACGCTGGGCTGGTCGTTCTTCGGCCCGCTGATCAGCGAGATGGTCGAAGCGCTCCGCCCCTTCGACGAAGCCGAACTGGCCGCCGTCCGGCGCTTCCTGCTGGCCGTGCGCGACATCGTCGCCACCCGGCGCCGGGCCGAGCGGGAGGACACCGCCGGCGGTTGAGGACGACCGCGACCGGCGCTCTCCTCAGCTCCGCGGCGGCGCGGCGATCCGCTTCTCGAACCAGTGGTGGGCGTACGGCTCGTCGTTGAAGGCGGCGACCTCCTGGAAGCCGTGGGAGTGGTAGAGGGAGATCGCGGCGCCGAGCGCCTTGTTGGTGTCCAGGCGCAGCACGGTGCGGCCGTGCCCGGCGGCCCGCGCCTCCAACTCGGCCAGGAACCGGCGGCCGAGACCGAGCCGTCGTGCGTCGGGCGCGACCCACATGCGCTTGATCTCGGCCGGGGCGTCGCGCGGCAGCTTCAGACCGGCGCACCCGACCGGCTCGCCGTGCAGCCGGGCGATCAGGAACAGCCCGTGCGGCGGCCGGAGTCCACCCGCGTCGGGCAGCAGGCTCAGCGCCGGGTCGAAGCCGCTGTCGAAGCGCTCCTGCAACTCGGTGAAGTAGGACCGCAGGCAGTGCTCGGCGTCGGGGTGGTCCGGATCGACGGCCTCCAGCGTGACGGTCGCGGCGGTCAGCAGCCGGTCCACCTCGGCCATGGCGCCGACCAGCCGGGCCCGTTGCGCGGGGTTGAGAGGTTCCAGTAGCGAGCCGGCCAACTCGTCGCTGCGCCCGTCGAGCGCGGCGCGCTCCGCACGTCCGGCGTCGGTGAGCCGCACGGTGCGCACCCGCCTGTCCCGCGACTGCGGCTCCACCGTCACCAGGCCGTCGGCCTCCAGCGAGCGCAGCAGCCGGCTGACGTACCCGGAATCGAGCCCGAGCCGCTCGCGCAGCCGCCGCACGTCCCGGCCCCGCTCGCCGATCTCCCAGAGCAGCCGGGCCGCCCCGACCGGCCGGTCGCGCCCCAGATAGTGGTCGTGAAGCACGCCCACGCGTTCGGTGACGGTCCGGTTGAACCGCCTCACCTGGTCGATCTGCGCCGCATCCATCCTCTGACTCTAGTCAGAGAACGCCGCGCCGGGCCAGAGGCAGTGCGCCACAGGAGAGGAGCCCCGGCCGGCCCGGCGCCGGGACCCGCTACGCGTCCGCGTAGAGGGTCTGCGCCGCGTGCAGGGAGTCGAGGTACTCGCGGACCTCGGCGATCTCGCCGCCGCGGACCACGAAGACCCCGCAGTAGCGGTTGTCGTAGCGGAGCCCGGTCGCGGCCGCCACGCCCTGGACCCGCCACTCCAGCACGGCGCGATCGGCCTGCACGGTCAGGTCGCCGAAGCTGAAGCTCTGCGTCCCGGGCCGGAACAGGCTGCCGGCGCCGACCAGGAACTCCATGATCCGGTCGCGCCCGACCCGGGTGCCCGCCAGCGGCAGGGTTCCGTGCAGCGTCCAGGTGGCGTCCGGCGCGAACGATCGCGCGACGGCGTCGAGGTCGCCCGCGGTCAGCGCGGCGAGGTAATCGGTGATCACCTTCGTCACAGCGGCGCTGGAGGTCACGCGGCCACCTCCAGCACGGCGTTTCCGCGCAGCCGGCGCGCTCGGATGTCGTCGATGACCCGCGCGGTGTTCCGCCAGGGCAGCGTCACGCCGATCTCCGGATGCAGCCGGCCCCCGGCGACCAGGCGGACCAGCGTCGCGAGGTCCTCGCCGTCCGAGCGGTCGCCGACCTCGTAGTGGAACGGTTCGATGCGCGCGCCGACCGTGCCGTCCACCCAGTCGAAGAAGTCGAGGGTGACCGGCTCCCGGCTCGCCTGGCCGAACCAGATGACCGTCCCCCTCGGATCGGTCCGCCGGCGGGCCTCCACCAGCGACCGGCCGCCGACGGACTCCATCGTCACGTCGTACCGGCCCTCGGCGCTGGTGACGTCGTGCACCGTCGTGGCGCCGAACTCCCGCAGCCGCGCGCCGCGTTGCGCGGTCGCCGTGACCGCGGTGACCTCGGCGCCCGCCGCCGTGCCGAGTTCGACGACGTAGTGCCCCACCCCGCCGCTGGCGCCGGTGATCAGCAGCCGGCGTCCGACGAGCGAACCCGCCGCGCGCAGCAGCCGAAGCGCGGTCAGCCCGGCCAACGGCAGCGCGGCCGCGGTCGTCATGGCCATCCCGTCCGGCAGTTCGGCGAGCGACGCCGTCGGGACCGCGACGCGTTCGGCCCAGCCCGAATGCGGCGCGTGCCCGACGACCCGGGTGCCCGCGGCCGGGCCGCTGCCGTCCGCCGCGGCGGTGAGTACGACGCCCGCGACGTCCTTGCCGGGCCGCCAGCCGTCGACCGGCGCGTCGAGCAGGAACGTCTCACCCCGGTTCACCGAGTAGGCGGCCACCTCGACCAGCGCCTGGCCGGGGCCGGCCACCGGCTCGGCGACCGTGGCCATCGCCACCTGCCGCGGCGCGGCCGGTGTCATCGCTCGCATCTGCTCGTCCTTCCGTCGTCAGGCCGCCGCCGGATCGGCTGCCGTTCTCCTGGACGAGCATGTCGCGAACGGTTTACTTTCGTAAGCAGGCAGTTATCAGTGCTTTAGGCACCTGACGGTGACTATGGAAAGGCGTACCCGTGTCCACCACTCACACCGCGTCGCCGGACGGCCGCTTCGACGTGCTCGCCGCCGCCTGTCCCACCCGCCAGGTGATCAACCGGTTCGGCGACCGGTGGAGCCTGCTCGTCCTCTACGCGCTGGAGGGCGGGACGCTCCGGTTCCAGGAACTGCGCCGCGGTGTCGACGGCATCAGCCAGAAGATGCTGACCCAGACCCTGCGCGCCCTCGAACGCGACGGCCTGGTCGACCGCCGGGTCTACGCCTGCGTGCCGCCCCGGGTCGAATACACCCTGACCCCGCTCGGCGCGAGCCTGTCCCGGACCATCGCCGCCATCCGCGTCTGGGCCTACGACCACATGGACCAGATCGACACCGCCCGCCGGACCTTCGACGCCCGGCACGCCTGAACCGGGCCGGACCGCTCGCGACCGGAACCGCGGGCGAGGCCGGTGGCGTCCACCCCCGTGGGGCGGGACGCTCCCGGTTGTAGAGTGCGGTGGCTCGGCGTACGGGCAGCGGACGGGCGCGGTGAGCGCGGGTGAAAGGGGGCCGGTCGTGGGCTTGTTGAACGCGATCCGTGGTGAGTTCATCGATATCGTGGAGTGGACCGACGACAGCCGGGACACCCTGGTGTGGCGCTTTCCGCGGCACGACAACGAGATCAAGATGGGCGCGAGGCTGGTCGTCCGCGAGTCCCAGGCCGCGGTGTTCGTCAACGAGGGCCGGGTCGCGGACGTGTTCACGCCCGGCACGTACACCCTCCAGACGCAGAACATGCCGGTCCTCTCGACCCTGAAGGGCTGGAAGTACGGCTTCGACTCGCCGTTCAAGGCCGAGGTCTACTTCGTCACCACCCGGCAGTTCACCGACATGAAGTGGGGCACCGCGAACCCGGTGATCGTCCGGGACACGGAGTTCGGGATGGTGCGGCTGCGGGCGTTCGGCGCGTTCGCCGCGAAGGTCGTCGACCCGGCCGCGCTGCTGCGCGAACTGGCCGGCACCGACCCGCAGTTCCGCACCGAGGAGGTGCAGGAGTACCTGCGCCAACTCATCGTGGGCAAGCTGTCGAACGTGCTGGCCTCCTCCGGCGTGCCGATGCTCGACCTCGCCAGCCGGCAGGACGAGATCGGCGCCCGGCTGGCCGGCGTGCTCACCGAGGAACTGGCCCCGGTCGGCATCAGCGTGCCGAAGTTCGTCATCGAGAACATCTCGCTGCCGCCGGAGGTCGAGGCGGCCATCGACACCCGCTCGCGGATGGGCATCGCGGGCGACCTCGACCGGTACACGCAGTTCCAGGCGGCCAACGCGATCGGGGACGCGGCCCGCAACCCCGGCGCCGCCGGCGAGGGGGCCGGGCTCGGCGTGGGCATCGCGATGGGCCAGCGGGCCGCCGCGGCCCTGACTCCGCCGGCGACCGCGCCGGAGCCGGTGCGCGCCGCGGCCACCCCGCCGCCGTTGCCGCAGGCCGCGCAGTGGTTCGTCGGAGCCGGCGGCGTGCAGCAGGGGCCGTACGACGTCGCGGCCCTGTCCGCACTGGTCGGCGGCGGCACCCTCACCCGCGAGACGCCGGCCTGGAAGGACGGCATGCCCGACTGGCTGCCGGCCGGCCGGATCCCGGAGCTCGGCGGGCTGTTCGGCGCCGTGCCGCCGCCGTTGCCGCCGCAGTCCTGAACGTGCGCACCAACCGCGTGGACGCGCGGCACCCCGGCGCCGGACGGCGCCGCCTGCGGAAGAGGAACACGAGCGTGGGGAGAGCAACGCCATGAGCACGGAAGAGGCCGGCGCCGGCGGATTCGCGGTCGGCGCGGGCGGCCGGTCGTACCCCTGCGAGGCGTGCGGCGCGACCGTGGAGTTCGCGCCGGGCACCGGCGCGCTCAAGTGCCCGTACTGCGGGCACGAGCGCGCGGTGGCCGGCGTGCCCCGGCAGGTGAGGGAGCACCCGATCGAGGAACTGGCGGCGCTGCCGGCCAAGCCCCGCGCGGCCGTCCTCGGCGCCGCCCGGGCGTTCGCCTGCCCCGGCTGCGGCGCCCGTACGGAGACCGACGACCTGTCGGCCCGCTGCCAGTTCTGCGCCACCGCCCTGGTCGCCGACCCGGAGCTGACCGAACGCGTGGTGCCCGAGGCCGTCGTCCCCTTCGACCTGGACCGCCGCGCCGCCCGCGAGCGGCTGGCGGGGTGGACCTCCTCGCGCTGGTTCGCGCCGAGCAGCCTGAAGAAGGTCACCGAGGCCGAGACGTTCAAGGGCAGCTACCTGCCGCACTGGACGTACGACGCCGCGACCACCTCGCGGTACGAGGGTCAGCGCGGCGTGCACTACTACACCACCGAGACCTACACCGTCAGCGAGAACGGCCAGCAGGTCACCAAGACCCGCCAGGTCCGGCACACCCGCTGGCACCACGTCTCCGGCACCGTACAGCGCGACTTCGACGACACCCTGGTGCCCGCCACGCGGCACGTCTCCACCGACCAGCTCGACAAGCTCACCCCCTGGCCGCTGGAGGAAGCCCGTCCCTACCAGGCGGAGTACCTCGCCGGCTTCCAGACCGTGCGCTACGACATCGAGCCCGAACAGGGCCTGGAGACCGCCAAGCAGCGCATGGCCGAGCGTCATCGAGGAGGACTGCCGCCACGACATCGGCGGCGACGAGCAACGCGTCTCCTTCGTCGACACCCGCTACGACGACGTCACCTTCAAGCTGGTGCTCCTGCCGGTGTGGTTCCTGACCTACCTTCACGCCGGCCGCAGCTGGCAGGTCATGGTCAACGCCCGCACCGGCGAGGTCATCGGCGCACGCCCCTACAGCGCGGCGAAGATCACGGCCGCGATCGCCGCCCTGCTCGCCGTCATCGCGGTGATCGTGGTTCTGACGATGCTGAGGTGAGGGCCGGGTCGCGGGGCGTCGCCGCGGGCCGGCGAGAACCTGAAAGCTCCTCACGTAATTCCCGGACATCTGATGTGAAGTTCTCTAGTGTTCCCCATGCACTTCTCGTGAAAGCGGCAACTCGGCCAGGGGGCGGAGCCGTGCCGCGATCGCCTGATCCGACCAGGGGGGACGGACACAGATGGAACCGCATGCGATACGACGCGCCGCGGCACTCGCGCCGCGGCGGCGGCCACGGCGGCGGTGTGCGCGCTGGGCGGCACGACGCCGGCCAGCGCGGACAGCACCGGCGAGCCGGTGATCAGACTGGCGCAGCCCATCCCGCTGGCGCTCGCGCCGGCCACCTCCACGGGCCTGACGAAGGCCGTCGAGCCCGGCTTCCAGTTCCACACCACCGCCGGCAGCGTGAACGCCATGGCCGTGCTGACGATCGACGTGAGCGACCTCACCAAGATCGCCAAGGTGACGTTCTCGGACAACTGCACGGTCAAGGACTCGGTCGCCACCTGCGACGAGTGGTTCTACGGCGAGGACCTGACGAAGAACGAGGGGCTCGGCACCGAGACCCAGATGACGATCAGGGCCCTGCCCGACGCCGTGCAGGGCGCCTCGGCCACGTACAAGGTGACCGGCAGCGCGGACACCGCCCGGATCGTCGGGGCCACCGGTTCCGTGCAGATCGGCGGCCCGGCCTTCAACCTGAGGCAGCCGCCCGACCACACGGACCTCCCGGTCGGTTCGGTCGTCAGCGAACCGGTGCGGTTCACCAACATCGGGACCCGCCCGGCCGACGCGACCGAGGTCGTCCTGATGGCCTCACCCGGGCTGGAGTTCACCCGGCGCTACGCGAACTGCGAGTACAGCGTCCGCAGGAACACCACCGAGGCGATCGTCGCGCTGTGCACCTTCCCGGACCGCATCGACACCGGCGAGACCGCCGCGCTGGCCGCGCCCGTCCGGCTGAAGGTCGAGTCGACCGCGTACTACACCTTCCTCGACGCCGTGGCCGCACCTCTCGGCGACCCGAACCAGACCCCGATCCTCGACGGCCGCACCTGGACGCAGGGCACCGGCGGTGAACTCGGCCTGAAGGTGGTCAAGCCCGGACAGCCCAGCTCGGCGCCCTCCGGGACCGTGCCCCTGCAGCAGTCCGGCTCCCGGGGCGACTACCGCATCACCAGTCTGCAGGCGGACAACACCGCGGACTTCTCCGTCACCGGTGCGAGCGCGCAGGCGGCTGCCGGAGACACCGTGACGATGTCCTTCACCATGACCGACAACGGTCCCGCGACGATCTTCGACCGCAGCGGCGAACCCCTGGGCGTCACGGTCACCCTGCCGCCCGGCACCACCGGCGTGGCGTCCTCCGCCAACTGCCAGCCGGAGAGTGGCGACGACCCGCCGACCGCCGCTCACGGCCCCTACAGCTGCTCCGGCAGCTACCTGGTCCCCAGCGGCAAGACCTATACCTTCTCCATCACCCTGCGTGTCGACCAGGTCGTCCCCGGCGCGCAAGGATCGGTCGCGATGGCCTGGAGCCCGGACGGCAGCTGGCGCCCGGCCTACGACCAGATCCCGGCCGACGACAGCGCGCCCCTGACTCTCAACTGACGATTTCCGGCGCCCCTTCCGCCGCTTTACCCGGGACCTGCCGGACTCGCTTTCCGAGACGGATTTCCAAATTCGATCCGGTCCGGAACTTCCGAAAGCTCCGTAGGGCGTTATGAACGTGTGGGCCCCGGAGGCGTATTCGCCTCCGGGGCCCACACGTGTGTGGTGCGGTTTTTGGTTGTGGGTGTGGTGTGTCTCAGTATGCGGAGTTCACGTTGTCCATCGAGCCGTAGCGGTGTGCGGCGTAGTTGCAGGCGGCGACGATGTTGGAGACGGGGTTGTAGATGTTCTTGGAGGTGCCGGCGACGTGGTAGGTCGCGAAGGTCGGGGGGATGACCTGGAGCAGGCCCTTGGAGGGTATGCCCTTCTGCGCGTTGACGTCCCAGTTGTTGATGGCGTGGGGGTTGCCGCTGGACTCGCGCAGGGCGTTGCGCTTGATGCCCTCGAAGCTGCCGGGGATGTGGTGCTTGTGCATGATCGACAGGGCCTGGGTGATCCAGCCGTCGAGGTTGTTGTGGGCGGGCATCGCGTCGGCGGTGGTCTTGATCGCGATGGACTTGTCCGCGCTGTGGCCGCTGGTGGTGCTGTGGTGCGTGGGTGCGGTGGTGTGCGGCTGGGCGTGGGTGGTGGCGACGGCGGCGTGGGGGGCGGGCGCGGCGGCCTGTGCGGCTCCCGGCACCACCGCGCCGGCCAGAACGGAGGCTCCCACGACGGCGATGGTGGCCGCGGAGAGCTTCTGCGTCCGGGTCATGCGGGCGGTCTGGTGGCGAACGGTTCGGGTGGCGCGGTTGAAGGCGGCGGGAATGGGCATGAGGTCTCGTGTCCTATCCAGTCGGGTCGCAGGGGCCAATTGGCAATGTGACTGTGTTGCAGCACAGTTCCCTGCGGCTCGACCATTCTTAGCGGCCGGAAAATCGCGGGGCAATTGTGTGACGTACGACGCCGGATAGTTGGTCTTGGTCGTTGTCGGTGTGGTGTAGCGGGTCGATGCGCTCATTTGGCCTTTACGCCGTCTTCACATCCGGATATTGGGTACTAGATGGCCTCGTGTGTGACGTGGGTCCTGTTGTGGGCGTCACGTGGGGCGCGTTTCGTCATGGCGCGTTGTGCGGGTCCGGGTACCGGTGGGTGACGGAATTCGACGGCGTTCCGACCGCATATGGACGCGGGCTGTGGGCCGGGCGGAAGCGGCTCCGGGCGGAGCGGTGGGCCGGAGGCCGTTCGCTTGGTCGGATGTCTGTTCGGAGCCGCGAGCCTGGCCGGTGAACACATCGGGAGGACAGCCGGGTCCCGGGTATAGGGGGAACGGAGCGGTCGGTCTACGGGCGCGGGATCGCGGCGGTGGGGGATACGTGCGGCTGTCCGCCCTTGTCGCTGCGTGCGGGCCGCCGGGTTCGGTCCGTCCCGCGCACTGCCTTGTCGCCGCCCTGCCGAAGTGGGGGCGGCTGGACTCCTTGACTGCGCAGTGAGCTTTTTCAGCGTGGCCACTGATCGGGTGACGGTGGGAGGGTGCGCAACGCACAAGGCTCCCGTGCCGTTGAGGGAGGTGTTCGAAGTCTCTTCCCGCCGGCACAGGAGCCCTGTTGGTTCCCTATCCTGCCGCACTCGACCTGCCTCACGCCCTGGTCGAGTGGGTCACCATGCTCATCGTCACCCGCGAGGGTGACCGCCGCTGCAAGCTCCCGCCGCACCAACGCGCGCTCGTCGCCCTGGTGTACCTGCGCAAGCACGACACCCTCGCCCAAATTGCGGCCGGCTTCGACATCTCCGTCGGCACCGCCCACGCCTACACCACCGCCGTCATCAACGTGCTCGCCCATCAGGCGCCCGGCCTGCTGAAAGTCCTGCGGGAGAGCGATCCGGACTTCGTCCTGCTCGACGGCACTCTCTCCGCGTGTGACCGGGTGGGCGACGGACGGGCGGACTACTCCGCCAAGCACCGACGCCACGGAGTGAACGTGCAGGTCGTCACCGACCCGGCAGGCCGAGTGCTCTGGCTGTCACCTGCATTGCCGGGCAGAAGCCACGACCTGACCGCGGCCCGCACCCACCACATCATCCGCATCTGCGAGCGCCAGGGCGTCCCCATGATCGCGGACCTCGCCTACCTCGGCGCGGGCCCCTGGGTGACGACCGCCATCAAACGTCGCCCCCACCGGGACCTCACGGCAACCCAGAAGACCCTCAACCGCGCGCTGGCCCACACCCGAGCTCCGGTCGAACGCGGCATCGCCCACCTGAAGTCCTGGCGCATCTTCCGACACTCCCGATGCAGCCCCAATCGAATGACGTCAATCGCCCGAGCCGTCCTCACCCTGGAGCGGCACCGCTGAAAAAGCTCAGTGGTCGAGGCGGCCCGCCACTACGCGGAGCGAGCGGTCGGCAGCCGCCCGATCCGGCGTCCACGTGACTTCAGGCGAGATCCTGGCCCAGGACACCGCCCGCCCCACCGGCCTCCCCAGCATCACCCCGCAGGTCCGCCAGGCGTTCCAGCGCGAGCAGAGCCGTCGGCCGCTCCGGGAGAGGCCGTTGCGCGGAGTGCACGCGTGCGTCAGCCCGCACCGGGTGAAGCCGACGAGTCCCGCTACGAGGTGGGCACCGGCCGCCGCAGCATCCCCGTTCCGCTCCGGGCAGTGGACCCGTCCACCGTGACGGCGGAAGGACGACTTCCGCGCACTCGCCGACTTCGCCCGATCCCTGAACACCCCACGAGCCACAGGCTGAGCCCGCCGCCGGCCCTTCGGACGGCTTCGTGCTCGGTGCCGCGGTCATCGCGGGACAACCTTCAGGGCATGTCCGGTGGATTTCAGCCGATCAGGTCCGGCCGGTGCCAGTCCTGGCCGTGTACGTGCTGGGAGAGGAACGCCAGCACGGTGGCGTACCAGGTCTTCGTGTTGGCCGGTTTGAGGATCCAGTGGCCCTCGTCGGGGAAGTAGAGGAACTTGTGCGGGCTGCTGCCGTCCGCGTTCTGTGAACGGGACGAGAGGTCCCACCACAGGCGCAGGGCCTCGCCGATCGGGACCCGGTAGTCCTTGTCGCCGTGGATGACGAGCATGGGTGTGGTGATCGCGTCGATCGCGTGATGTGGCGAGTTGCGGTCGGCGATCTCCGGCGTGGTCATCCGGACGAAGAGATGGGCCGCATCACCCGTCACGTCGGACTGTTCGAGGTGCCAGACCGAGGCGTGGGTGACGATCGCCTTGAAGCGGTCGGTGTGTCCGGCGATCCAGTTGGCCATGTAGCCGCCGAACGAGCCGCCCATCGCCGCCGTTCGGTCCGCGTCGATGTCGGGGCGGGCGACCGCGGCGTCGGTGACCGTCATCAGGTCGGTGAACGGTGTGCCACCCCAGTCCTTCCAGCCGCGCCGGATGAAGTCGAGGCCGTACCCGGTGGACAGGGCCGGATCGGGCAGGAGCACCGCGTAGCCGGCCGCGACGGCGATCCACGGGTTCCACCGCCATGACCAGGCGCTGTACGACATGACTGGCCCGCCGTGGATCCACAGCAGCAGTGGCGCGGGTGAGTCGGCGGTGGCTCCGTGCGGCATGGCGAGCCAGGCGCGCAACGGTGTGCCGTCGGCGGCCGTGGTGGTGACCTCCTCAAGACGGCCCGGCACGCTGACCTCGGCATCGAGCGTCGCGGCTGGTCCGCGCAGGGGGGTGAGGCCCGGCTCTCCGTCCAGGGCGATCCGGACCGGCGTGGGCGGGCTGTCCACGGCGGAGTGCAGGGCGTAGACCCAGCGGCCGTCGGGGGATATCCGCGCGTCGGTGTAGGCGCCGTCGTGGTGGGTGAGTCTGGTGACGTCACCGGTGGCGGCGTCGATCCGCCACAGCGGGGACCGGCCGTGGTCGTCGGCGGCGACGACGAGCGCCGTGCCGTCCGGGGTCCATCGGGCGCCGCTCGGCAGGCGATCCCAGTCTGCGGTCAGCGGGCGGATCGCCCCGCCGGTCGATGGCACGACGCACAGGTACCTGCGGCCGGGCTCGTCCGGGGTGGCCCGTTCGGTGGCGTTGACCGCCACCATCGTGCCGTCGGGTGAGACGCGCGGTTCCGAGTACTCGATGTCGGGACTGTCGGCCAGGACGCGGAGTCCACCGGTCGCGACGTCGATCGCCACCACGGTGGAACGCTGTGATCCGGCGGCCTCGGGCACCATCCACCCGGTGACGACCGTTCGGCCGTCCGGAGCGATGTCCCAGGCGGCGTCCTGCCCCAGGGCACGGCCGATGTGGCCGGTCAGGTCGCGCGCGTCGAGTTGGCTGTCGCCGTTCGGGAGTTCGGCGGCGAACAGGCGGCCGCGATCCGGACCGAGGTCGTGGTCCCACAGGCGGATCGGGAACTCCTCGTGCAGGATCGCGGAGGCGCCCGCGCCCTTGCGTTCCGCCCGGAGCGCGGCGTCCTGCTCGGCGTCCCGCGCCGACGGCATCATCGCCGAGCCGAAGACGACGGTGCCGTCCAGCGCCACGACGAGGCCGCTGACGCCACCGGCCGGTGCGGCGATCCTCCGCGCGTCACCGCCGTCGGCGGGCTGCAGCCACAGCGCGGGCGCCGGTTCGCCATCCTCACCGGGGCGTGAGGAGACGAACAGCAGGTCGCCGGCGGGGGTGAAGGCGGGCTGCGACTCGCCCTGCATGCTGCGAGTGAGCCGACGGGCGGGCCGGACACCTTCCGGATCGACCTCCCACAACGCCGTGGTGTAGCGGGTGCGTTTCCCGTCAGGCAGCCCAACGCCCACGATGAGACGGCTGCCGTCGGGCGAGAGAGCCAAGCCGGACAGCCTGGGAAGCGCGAGGTAGGCGTCGAGATCGGAGAAGGGATCGGCGGACGGTTCACCGGAGCCGGGATCGGTAGTCATGCCCGAGGTCTATCCTCCGCCGCTCGCCGTTGCCAACGGGGGGACCGCGGCGAGTCACCGGATCCGCCGGACAAGCCCTCAATTCCACGCCGTCATCGCCGGTCTGATCCCGTCAGGTCAAGCGGTCGGTTCCGGACCGGACGCCGCACTACGATCCCCGCGTGACGATCACGTACGAGTGGCGCGGCGACTTCGACAACGCCTCCCTCAACGCACTCCACGCCGACGGCTTCGGTTCCCGGGTCGGGCGGACCGACTGGCGAGCACGGCTTGAGCGCCACAGCCTCGGCTGGGTCTGCGCGTGGGAGGGCGGCTCTCTGATCGGCTTCGTCAACGTCGTCTGGGACGGCGGAGTTCACGCATTCGTCCTGGACACGGTGGTCGCCCGGCACCGTCGGTCGAGAGGCGTCGGCGCCACGCTCGTCGCGGCCGCGGCCAAGGAGGCCCGTGCAGCGAAGTGCGAGTGGCTTCACGTCGACTTCGAGGAGCATCTGCGCTCGTTCTATTTCAATGCCTGCGGCTTCAGCGAGACGGCTGCGGGACTGATCGCCCTCTGACCACAAGTTGAGCCGGCACCGACAGGTAACAACGCCCGCACGACGATGGACGGCGGCGTGGGCGCCCGGGAAACGATGCCGGCAATCGGCCGCGCCCGCCGCCCGCATCCGGTTCGGCGACCGGTGTGCCTCACGTCGGCCGCGTGCAACCGGCTATGACAGGCGCGCGGTGAGGTACGAGTGCTTCCTCGCATGCCGGGTCATCCGGTCGTCCAGTGCACGACCGTACGCACGAGCCGCATCGGTGGGTGCGTTGGCGCGCACGGTCCAGCCCAGGTCGCCGAGGACGCGTTCCGGGTCCTCCTTGCCCCCGACGTGCCAGATGGCCGAGAGGTCGGTGCCCAGCCGGGCACCGACCCGGCGCAGTTCCTCGTCGTCGAACACGGCGTCCTGGCACAGGTGCTCGACGGCCAATTGGCTGCCGGGCGCGGACAGTTCATGGACGCGATCGAAAAGACTCCGTTCGGCATCGGCCGACAGGTACGGCAGGAGCCCCTCGGCGAGCCACGCCGTCGCACGGCCGGGATCGAACCCCGCCCCGCGCAGGACGGGAGGCCAGTCGTCCCGAAGATCGACCGCCACCGTCCGCCGTTCGCACCCGGGCCGGGCATGGTGCGCGGTGAGCACGGTGTCCTTGAAATCCAGCACCCGGGGCTGATCGACCTCGAACAACTCGCAGCCTGCCGGCCAGTCCAACCGGAACGCCCGGGCGTCCAGCCCGGCCGCCAGCAGGACGACCTGGCCGATCCCCTCGCGCGCGGCCCGTGTGCAGTACTCGTCGAAGAAACGGGACCGGATGCCGACGTACGTGGACGTCATCGCCCACACGTAGTCATCCTTCCAGGGACCGGTTCCCAACTCCTGCGGGCGCTGCGGTATCGGAACGGGAGCGCGCGCCGCGTCGATGAACGCGCCGGCGTACGGATCCGTGACGAGCCCGTCGGGACGGTGCGTCTCCAGCGCCCGGCCGGCGGCCACGCTCAGCGCGGTCATGCCCACCCCGGTCACGATGTCCCACTGCTCGAACCGCGTCATCGCTGCTCCCTCCCGCGCGTCCCGGCCGGCCGCTCTCCGAGTCGCACCACGCCGAAGGCACGGTTGCCGGCGGGCCCGTGCCGGGACACGGGGGAGCGTTTCACCGTGCGATGACCAGCACAACGGCGGTTCAAGCCAGGTGCGCGGGCCGCATTCTTCGAATGCCTCCTCGGCGCGGGGCGTCCGTCCGGGGGCGGGGAGCGGTCCGGGTGCGCTTCCGGCCGGACGACACCGCCGCCGCGCAGCGCGGGGCGGGACGCGGTGGGCGTCCCCCGGCTCGCCGTCCTGCCCGGCGGGAGTTGTCCCCCGTACCGACATGCCCGCTGACCGGATGTCGGGTGGTCGCCGTCGCCGACACGCCTCGGGGTTCCTCGCGCAGCGCCGACCCGGCACCGTACCCGTTCCCGCCGGAGCGCGAGACGGTCGGCGTGGCCGCGGCGTCAGGATCGCCGGGGTTGCGCGGGGAGGTCGAGGTACTGCTCGGCTTGGAGGGCGTGCAGCTCCGCGAAGTGGCCGCCGAGAGCCAGGAGTTCGGCGGGGGAGCCCTCCTCGATCAGCTTGCCGTCGCGCAGGACGTGCACGACGTCGGCACGTCGTACCGAAGCCAGCCGGTGGGTGATGAGGACGATGGTGTGTCCCTCGTCGGCGAGGCCCCGGATGTGTTCGAACGCCTCGATCTCACCGCGGGGGTCGAGCGCGGCGGTGGGTTCGTCGCAGATCAGCACGGGTGCGGCGCGAAAGTGTGCGCGGGCGATCCCGAGGCGCTGCCACTGGCCGCCGGACAGTTCGACGCCGCCGGTGAAGTCGCGGGCGGCCAGGGTGTCCATGCCGCGCGGCAGGGCGGCGATCAGGTCGCGTGCTCCGGCGTAGTCGGCGGAGCGCTGGGCCGCGGCGTGGTCGGCGGCGCGTGCGGGGCAGCCGATGGCGATGTTGGACCGCACGGTGAAGGGCCAGCGCTTGAACTCCTGGTCGATCAGGGCGACATGGCGGAAGACCTCTTCGCGGTCGGCTTCGCGGACGTCCACCCCGCCCCAGCTGACCCGGCCCGAGGTGGGCAGGTAGAGACCGCTCAGGAGCTTCGCCAGCGTGCTCTTGCCCGAGCCGTTCTCGCCGACGAGTGCGATGATCTGACCTCGGCGGATGGTCAGGCTCACCCCGCTCAGGGCCGGGCGGACGGCTCCCGGGTAGGTGAAGCCGACGTCGGTGAACGTCACCCGCTCGGGCATCTCGGGGATCGCGGCGCCGCCGGAGGGGATGGCGCGTCGTTCGGACTCCGTGACGGCCTGCCGCAGGTCGAGGAAGAACAGGGACTGCTCGTAGAGGTGGTTGACCTGGGTGATCATCATCCGGAGGTTGGCCGTGCCGTTGCGGATGGCGAGCACCGCGGTGCCGGCGGAGGCGAGCGGCACCTCGCCGTGGACCAGCAGCAGGCCGAGTGCGACATACGTCAGCGCGGTCGCCACTCCCGCCACCGCGCCGGCCGCGAGCGAGGTCGCCGCCTCGGCGCCGGCGAGCCGGGCCTGCTCGCGGCCCGACCGGACCGCCATCCGCTCGAAGTGGTCGAGCAGGTAGGAGCCCGCGGCGTGCGCCCGCACCTCCGCGGCCGATTCGCGTTCCGTCATCAGCCGGGACAGCAGATGCTGCTGCCGCGTGTGGTCCAGCCACGCCTGGAGGGAGAGGTAGGAGCGGCGCGCGGACCGCACGGTGCCCCAGCCCTTGGGCACCGCGATGAGCAGCAGCAACGGCAGCAGCGCGGGGTGCAACACGGCCAGCACGACCGCCGAAGCGCTCAGCGACACCAGGGCGTTGACCACACCGACGGTGTGTCCGACCATCCGCCGCGCGGCGTTGGTGCCCAGTTCCGCGGAGTCGAGGAGCCTGCGGAACGCCGGGTCCTCGACGGCGGACATCTCGACCCGGACCACGCGCCGCAGCAGCCGCGCCATGGCGGTGCGCTCCACCTTGGGTTCGAGCCGGCCGCTGCCCGCCCGTGAGCAGCAGGTCAGCACCGCCGTGAGGGCGCTCGCGGCCGCCAACGCGGCCAGCGACGGCAGAGCCTGGCGCACCCGGTCCGGCGTCGGGCCGGAGGCGAACAGCCGGATCAGCACCTGGTTGGTGGCGAGCAGTCCGGCCGTGCCGGTGATGCCCTGGCCGATCTCGGCGATCGCGGTCATCAGCAGCGCCACCCGGTCGGCCGCCCAGCCCAGCCGCACCGTCTCCACCGCGATCGCCGGGAGTTGACGCGCCATCGACAGGAAGGACACCCGCAGCCTGGCCATCTCCCGGGCGGCGATCGCGTAGCGCAGCCCTCCTCCGAACAGGACCTCCTCACTCGTCGGTTCGTCGTCCTCCGGCGGGCAGCGCCGGCCGGCACGTCGAAATGCCCGCAGGATCGTGGTCAGTGGCATGGGCGGCCTCCCTTCGTCAGGGGCATGCGAACAGCCTGGAGGCTGATTACTCTACGTAATAGTACGCTTCGCGTTGTCGCGTCAATACCTGCTGGAGAAAGTGCGATATATCCATCGGGGTATCCGTGATAGTTGCCCGCTGGACTATGTGCCGTCGTGAGCGGTGGCGAATCGTTCCTTCGGCAACGCCCTTCCTCGGAAGCCCTGTTGAGGCATGTAGGCGACCTGTCGAACGAATCATGGGAGCAGTATTCTCCGCAGCTGAATGAAAGTCGGAGTTATCACTCGCGCGAGGGTTGTCGTCACTCCTTCTCTTGCTCGGCGGGCGGATGCGCTGCCATGGTTTTGATTACGCGGAGTAGTCGTGAAATTCCGCGCGGAAAGCTCCAATGCCTGACGAAGGAAAGGAAAATCTCGCCATGAAGGAAGAGAACGTCTTCGACCTCGACCTGCGTGAGGTCACCACGGCCGTCCCCGAGGCGGCTCCGATGATCTCGCCCACCTCGGACTGCACCCGGTGCGGATGCACACTGATCACATGTCCTGAGACCGGCTGCTGACCCGACGGCCACAGAGCGGGGGCGGGTACTTCGTCCGAGGCGAGCGGTCCCTGACAGCCGTTCGCGAGGAAGGTGCCCGCTCCCCTCGCCCGGTCGCGACACCGCGCCGCGCGGCGGGCCCGGGGGGAAAGGAACACGTTGCATGAACACCGAAGCACTCTTCGCCTGCGCCGATTTCGCGATGCTGCGCGCCCCCGTCCATCCGGTGCACCGGACGCGGGACGGCTGCCCCGAAGCCGCGCCCGGCGATCCCGGCGAGCGGCGGGAACTCGTGGAGCACCTGCGCCGGGCGGCGGCCGATCCGCTGGTGCGCGAAGCGGTCACCGTCTCCAGCGCCTCCCTCGGCGCCGTCCTCGACCGGGTGGCAGCCGGCGTCCTGCCCGACCTGCCCGGTCTGCGGCGTGCCGTGCGCGCGTTGACCGCCTACCGGATCCGGATGGCCACCCGGCCGACCCCGTTCGGGCTGATGGCGGGGGTGGCGACCGCCGGGTTCACGGACGGAGCCGACCCGGACGGGCCGGACGGCGCGGTCAAGGTCCGCTTCGGTACCCAACACCGGCGCACCGCGCGCCCCGACCGCCAGTGGCTCACCGCGCTGCTGGTCGAATGGGAGCAACAGCCCTCCCTGCTGCGGCAGTTGCGGGTGACGCTCAACAACCTGTGCTTCGAGCGGGGCGGACGGCTTGTGCTGCCCTACCGGCCGCACACCGACGCCCGGCTCCGGCCCGACCGCATGGTGCACGAGGTCAGCCTCCGCCACACGCCCGCGCTGCGCAGGGTCGTGGAGGGAGCACGGCACCCCGTCCGCTTCGCGGAGCTGGAGCGGCAGCTCGTGGCCGCCTTCCCCCAGGCCCCCGAGGGCTCCGCCGAGCGGATGCTCCTCCAACTCGTCGGCAAGGAGATCCTGCTCACCGAGATCCGGCCGCCCCTGGAGGCCACCGACCCCCTGGGCCACGTCCTCGAAGTCCTCGACGGCCTCACCGCGCTGCCCGACGCCGCGGCATGGCCCGGTGCGGCCGAGTTGCGCGCCGTGCGGGACGGGCTGGCCCGCTACGCCGCCGCGCCGGTGGAGCAGGGCCTGACCGCCTGGCGGGACGTCACCGAACGGATGACCCGGCTGCGCACCGCCGAGAGGCTGGTGCAGGTGGATCTGGTCCTGGACGCGGACGTGACGCTTCCCCGAGCGGTGGCGGCCGAGGCCGAGCGGGCGGCGCGGCTGCTGTGGCGGCTCGCCCCCGAGGAGTCGGGACCCCCGGCCCTGAGCCAGTACCACGAGGCGTTTCTGGAGCGCTACAGCACCGATCGCCTCGTCCCGATCGTCGAGATGCTCGACCCCGACATCGGACTCGGCGCCCCGGCCGGGTACCACATGCCACCGAGTTCCCGCGTCGCGCGGCCCGAGCCGGCGGCCCACGCCGCGCGGGAGCAGCTGCTGTCCGAGCTGCTTCAGGAGGCGCTGCTGGCCGGGTCCACCGAAGTGCTGCTGCGCGACGATCCCTCGGACCCGGTGGTCGCCGGGCTGGCCCGCGACGACGGCACCCCGCCCGCGTCGCTGGAGCTGTGGACCCGGCTGCTGGCCGACTCGCCGGCCGCACTCCAGGAAGGCGACTTCCAGTTGGTCGTGGTCGCCGGTTCGCAGCCCGCCGGAGCGATGTTCGGACGGTTCGCCTACGCGCTGCCCCCCGATCCCCAGGCGGCGCTGGCCGACCTCGCCCGGTCCGTCGGCCACCCCGACGGCGACGTTCTGGCCGCACAGTTGACGTATCAGACCTCCCACGCGCGCAGCGGCAACGTCTCGCAGGTACCCCGGTGGCTGGACCGGCGCGTCCCGGTGGCCGTGTTCACCGATCGCGGCGATCCGGGCGAGCTGGACCTCGGCGACCTCGCCGTCGGCGCGGACACCCGCAGGCTCTTCGTCGTCCACCGGCCCACCGGGCGGGAGGTGGTCCCCACCGCCTTCCACATGCTCGACTCGCAGTGGCAGGCTCCCAACGTGGCGCGCTTCCTGCGCGAGGTCTCGGCCAGCGGAGTGCGCCGCTGGCGTCCGTGGAGCTGGGGGCAGTGCGAGACGCTGCCGTATCTGCCCCGGGTGCGCTGCGGTCGCACGGTGCTCTCCCAGGCGCGATGGCGGCCCACCGCGCGGCTGCGGGACACCGCGCCGCCTTTCGAGGAGTGGACCGACGCCGTGCGCGAGTGGCGGGATCGTTGGCGGGTGCCGGACCGGGTGTGCCTGTCCTTCTCCGACCAGCGCCTCGAACTCGATCTCACCGACCGCCAGCATCTGCGCCTGCTCCGCCGCGAGTGGGAACGCCGCCCCGGCGCCGAGCTGTACGAGGTGCAGGCGGGGGCCGACCAGGACGCCGGCTGGCTCGTCGGCCCGCTCGGCACCCACCGCAACGAGGTCGTCTTCCCGATGGTCACCCGCTACGCGGCCGCCGAGAAGCCGGCGCCCGTCGCCACCCGTCCGGCGCCGCCGCGACCAGCCGCCGGCGTGCACCTGCCGGGCGGCGAATGGCTTTACGCGTCGCTGTACTGCGCGGCCGAACGCCACGACGAAGTGCTCGCCACCCGGCTGCCCGAGCTGCTGCGGTCGCTGCCGGACGCGGTGGACCGGTGGTTCTTCCTGCGCTACCGCGACCAGGACCAGCCGCAGTTGCGCCTGCGCTTCCACGGCACCCCCAAAGCCCTCGCCGGCGAGGCGCTGCCGCTTCTCAACGAGTGGGCCGCCGGGCTGCGTTCGGCGGGGCTGGCCCATCGGATGATCCTGGACACCTACGATCCGGAGGCCGAGCGGTACGGCGGCGCCGAGGCACTCGAAGCCGCCGAACGCGCCTTCCACGCCGACAGTCTCGCCGTTCTCGAACAGCTCCGGCTGATCGACGCCGGGCAACTCCCACTCGACCCGCTGATCCTGGCCGCCGCCAACCACGTCGACCTCGCCCGCGCGTTCCGGCCGTCCCTCGCCGCACCGGAGTCCGTGGAGGACGCCTGGAGCGACTGGATGCTCGCCGCGTACCCGAGGACGCCGGGGGACGAGGCGCATCGGGCCTTCCAGGAGCGACGGCGCGAGGCCGTCCGCCTGATCGACCCGTTCGGGGACTGGCAGGCGCTGCGCGAACACCCCGGCGGCGAAGCACTCCTGGCGGCATGGTCCGCCCGCACCGGCGCGATCGCCGCCTACGGGAACCGGCTGCGCGAACTCGCACCCGCCTGGGCCCCCGCGTCGCAGGTGATGGCCTCCCTCCTCCACATGCACCACAACCGACTGCTCGGTATCGACCGCCGGCGCGAGCGAGCGACCTACGCGGTGGCTCGCGGTGCCGTCCAAGCCCATCGGGACCGCCGGAGGCACCTCGGATGACGACCGCCAGGACCGAAGCGACCCGGCCGGACGCCCGGACCGCCGACGGCGGAGATGCCGGCGCGTCACGCCGGGCGGCCGCCGCGGTCGTCGCCGATGTGGCGCGGCGCCTAGCGGATCCGGCGGCCGTCGTGCGGGCCGCCCGGCACGAGGACAACCTCGACCGCCCACCGGGCGGCGCCCCCGCTCACCCCTGGTCCGGGCTGACCCTCGCCGAGGGACATCCCGGGATCGCCCTGCTCTTCGCGGAGTTGTCACGCCAGGACTCCGCCCACCGGCGGATCGCCCACGCCCACCTCGCCGCCGGAGCGCCGATGGTCGGCCCGCTGCCCAGGTCGGGGCTATACGCGGGCCCGCCCTCGCTGGCGTTCGCGGCCCGGGCCGCCCGGCACGGTCCGGACGACTACGGCACGCTGCTGGAGACCCTCGACTCCCATGTGCTCACGCGGGTGCGCGAGTTGGTCGCCCGTGAGACCGAACGGCTCGACGCGGGCCGTGCCGGCGCCGGCATGGACACCTACGACCTGATCCTCGGGCTCACCGGGCTCGGGCGGTATCTCCTGACGTGCGGGGAGGAACACCGCGACGAGCTGACCGGCGCGTTGACCTGCCTGGTGCGGCTGACCGAGCCGGTTGTCGTCCGCGGACACACCGTGCCCGGCTGGTGGGTCCCGGGCCCGCCCGGTCTCGGGCAGGAGGCCCACTTTCCGGACGGCCACTTCAACCTGGGCCTCGCCCACGGGATCTGCGGCCCGTTGGCGCTGCTGGCACTGGCTCACGAGGCGGGCGTCACCGTGAGCGGCCAGCGGGACGCGGTGACCGGAATCGCGACCTGGCTGCTGGAGCGACGCGCCGACGACCACCGGTGGCCCGCGGCGATCGGCTTCGACGACGAGGTCGCCGGTGCCCGCGGCGAGCGGCCCGACGGGCGCACCGCCTGGTGCTACGGCACACCCGGGGTGGCCCGGGCGCTCTTCCTGGCCGGACGGGCACTCGGCCGTCCGGACTGGCGGCGGATAGCGGTGGACTCGCTGGTCCGGGCCCTCGACGCTCCCTCGTCCTTCGCGGACTGCGGCCTGTGCCACGGCTGGGCGGGGATCCTGCACATCGTCGGCCGGATGGCGCAGGACACCGCCGACCCCCGCCTCACCGGCCGGCTGCCCCGCCTCGCCGAACGGATCATCGCCGCCCACGACCCCGCCCTGCCCTTCGGCTACCGCTACGCCGACACCCCGCCCGGCCTGTGGGCCCGCGACCGCGCAGGCTTCCTCGAAGGCGCCGCGGGCATCGCCCTCGCCCTGCACACCTACGCGACCGGCACCGCCCCTTCGACCGACTGGGACGCGGCCGTGCTACTGGCGTGAACCTTTCCGGTGTCATCCGGGCGCGGCGTGTGTACGGGTGGGCGAGAGCGGAGGCGCACGGGTTGGTGTTGGCACTGGGTCCGGCAGCGCGGGCGGTGGGATCGCCGGCTCGCCGCGCACCTGCGCGACGGGGATGAGACCGGCGAACCCAGTCGTGCTCGTGACGCGCAGTCAGGACGGTCTCGTCGTCCAGCACTTCCTGGCCTGGGCCCTGGACGCCGGCCGGGACGGGATCGGCGCGTGGATCAGCGGCGTTGTCAGGCGGCCCATCAGATCCGCCGCCTGGCGGGAACGAGAAAGTGGCCGGCCCGTGGGACGGGTCGGCCATTTCTTTCGGTGATCAGTTGTGACGGGGTGCGGAGCGGCGCCGGTTTCGACCGGCGCCGCCGCGGGCCGTCGTCGTCAGCCGGTGGTGTAGGCGGCGACGTAGCCGACGCTCATCGTGCCGCCGGAGGTGGTGGAGCCGGACGGCGTGGTGCAGCCGCACTGGCCGTTGGGGAAGCCGCCGCCCATCGCGAGGTCGAAGATGATCGACAGGTTGTGGTCGAAGGCGGCCTGCCAGGTGGAGGTGCCGACCTGGCTCTCGCTGATGCTGAAGTACTGGTTGCCGTCGAGGTAGAAGGTGATCGACTCGTTCGAGGTGTTCGTGCGGTCCAGGATCATCGAGTACGTGTGGAAGCCGCTCTGGCAGCCGGAACAGCCTTGGAGGCCGCTGCCTATGCCGTTGCTCTCGTTGCACGGGCCGCCCGGGTCGGTGCCGCAGTGGATGGTGCCGGCGACGTCCGAGAGGGCGTTGACGTCCTCCATGATGTCGATCTCGCCGTTCTCCGGCCACTGGCCGGGGCCCAGCATCCAGAACGCCGGCCAGTAGCCGGAGCCGTTGCCCGGGTTGGGCTGCTGGATCGAGGCGGTGACCTCCAGCTTGCCGCCGGCCGGGGCACCGACGTTGGCGCTGGTGGTCTGGATGCGCCCGGAGGTCCAGTTCCCGCCGTTGTTCAGCGCGGTGATGTCGAGGTGACCGTTGCCATCCAGGTAGACGTTGCTGGAGGAGTTGGTCATGGTCTCGATCTCACCGGTCCCGAAGCTGGAACCCGGGCCGGTGTCGTACATCCACTGCCCCGAAGGACCGCTGCCGGCCCCGCCGGAGAAGTCGTCGCTGAAGACCGTGCTCCAGCCGGACGGCGGCGGCGGGACGGTCACCGCGTTCGCCTGCGTGGGGAAGGCGACGAAGACGGCGAGCAGACCGACCGCCACCAGCGCGGTCCGCCGGTGGAGTTTCCTGAGGGACCAGCGCGCGCCGCGCAGTACGCGCCCGGCCCCGAAGTTGGTTGTCATGTGCGGCTCCCAGAGATCCATCGGCCGCCACACCGGATTCATCGCGACGACCGCTGAGTGATACGCCGTCGCGTCGAGCAGGACGGTGCCGCGACGGTGGTTCGGTCTTGCGGGTCCGGCGTTGTCAGCTCGGCGGTGGGGGGATTCCGGTGGCCGGGCTGACGGAGACCGGGGAGACTGCTCATGGAGAGGTACGCGCACCGTCGACAGGCGAGCGCACAGAACGAAATCCCCGGGATTGCCGGGTTCCGTTCTCCGCTGGAAGTATAATGGTCTATGCCAATGGGCGGTCAAGAGTGCGGCAACGCAGCCTTGTCGAACCATTCCGCTTGTAACGGCGAACGGCGCTCTCACGGCCGAACCGCCCGCCGGCGCGACACGAACGCCGGCTCCACGACGCCCAGTTCGCCGACGCCGTGGGTCGGCACCGCAGGCGAGGTCGGGGGCGACGCCACACCCCGTCAGACTCGACCGCGCCTGACCGCCGGAGCGCCCCAGCGACGGGGAAGCCTGGCGGTGCCATGGCCCGGTCGGTCCCGGGCCCTGACGCACCCGTGCCCCCTGCCGGCCCAGGGCGAACCGGCCGCAGCGACGCGGGCGCGTCACGCCTGCGGCGCCCGCTCCTCCGGCCAGGCGCGAGGCGGGACGCTCGGCCACCGCCCTGCGGCCCGCCGCGCACCCGTCCGCGGGCCCGGCGTCACCAGGTCGTCCGCGCCCGCGGTCCCGGAAAATAGTTCGACGGACGAACTAGATTCTTGCTACGTTCGGATCGTGACCGAAACAGCGCGCCCCGCGGCGCCCTTCCCCGACGAGCACCAGCGCGGCGTGCGAGCGGTGCGGGCGCTGGCCCGCGTCTCGCGCGTGCTGGAGCGGGCCGGCGCGGACCTGAGCCTGGCCCACTACCGCGTTCTGTCGGCCGTCGAGGCGGGCGATCAGCGCGCCTCCCGGCTGGCCGCGCGGCTGGCGCTCGGCAAGCCGACGATCAGCGCCGCGGTGGACGCGCTGTGCCGGCGCGGGCTGCTGCTGCGCACCGAGGTGGCGGAGGACCAGCGCGCGGTCAGCCTCTCGCTGACGCCGCAGGGGCGCGACCTGCTCGACCAGGTCGAGACCGCGATGGTCGCCCGCGTCGCCGAGCTGTGCGCTCACACGCCGGACGCGGCACGGGTGCTGGACGCGCTGGGCTGGCTCGGCGACGCGCTGGAGGAGACCCACGCCCAGCGTGACGCGCGCAAGGAGGCCCGGTGACCGCGGCGGAGCCGGGCTGGATCCGGCGCCTGGGCGGCATCGTCCTGGGACACCGGCGCGATCTGGCGGTGGCCCTCGGCGCGGCGGTGCTCGGCAGCGGCTGCCAGGTGGTGGTGCCGCTGTTCGAGCGCCAGATCGTCGACGGCGTCATCCTGCGCCACTCCAGCCCGCTGTGGCCCTGGCTGGCGGCGCTGCTGGTACTCGCCGCGGCCAGTTTCGGCTTCGCGCACCTGCGCCGGTTCTGCGGCAGCCGGGTCGCGCTGGCCGTCCAGTACGACCTGCGCAACGCCATGCACACCAAGCTGCAGCGGATGGACTTCGCCGCCCTCGACCGCATGCCGACCGGGCAGTTGGTGGCCCGGGCCAACTCCGACTCCGCGCTCGTGCAGGGACTGCTGAGCTACCTGCCCAACGTGAGCGGCAACGTCTTGCTGATGCTGCTCTCGCTGGCGGTGATGATCGTCCTGTCCCCGCTGCTGGCCGTGGTCAGCCTGGTGATGGTGCCCGCGTTGCTGGTGGTCTCCTACCGCATGCGGTGGCGGGTCTTCCCGGCCACCTGGGACGCCCAGCAGCGCGAGGGCGACGTCGTGCAGATCGTCGACGAGGACGTCAACGGCGTCCGCGTGGTCAAGGCGTTCGGCCAGGAACAGCACGAACTGGAACGGGTCGCCGAGGCCAGCGGGGTCCTGTACGGAACCCAGATGCGGGCCGTGCGGCTGCAGGCGCGCTACCAGCCGCTGCTCCAGTCGATCCCCTCGATCGGGCAGGTGGCCGTCCTGGCCCTCGGCGGCTGGCTGGCGCTGCGCCACGACCTGAGCCTGGGCACGTTTCTCGCCTTCTCCACCTACGTCGCCCAACTGCTGGCGCCCGCTCGCCAGTTGGCCGGCCTGATGGTGGTGGCGCAGCAGGCGCGGGCCGGGGTGGACCGGATCTTCCAGTTGCTCGACCGCGAGCCGGCCATCACCGACCCGCCGGACGCCGTCGACCTCGGCCGGCTGCGCGGCGAGATCGAGTTCGCCGGCGTCCGCTTCGGCTACGGCGCCGGAGCGGACGCGGACGGCGACGCCGACCCGGCCGGCGGCGCGGAGGTGCTGCGCGGGTTCGACCTGCGCGTCGCGGCGGGCGAACGGGTGGCGGTCGTCGGCCGCAGCGGCAGCGGGAAGTCCACGGCGACGATGCTGGTCTCCCGCTTCTACGACCCGACCGGCGGCGCGGTGCTCGTCGACGGACACGACGTGCGGACGGTGCGGCTGGACTCGCTGCGCTCGCAGATCGGGATGGTCTTCGAGGAGAGCTTCCTCTTCTCCGACACGGTGCGGGCCAACATCGCGCTACGGGCGGCCGGAGGCGACCGACGAGGAGGTCGAGGCGGCCGCGCGGGCCGCCCACGCGGACGAGTTCATCGCCGCGCTCCCGGCCGGCTACGACACCGTCGTGGGGGAGCGGGGCCTGACGCTCTCCGGCGGCCAGCGCCAGCGGATCGCCCTGGCGCGCGCGGTGCTGAGCGACCCGCGGATCCTGATCCTCGACGACGCCACCAGCGCCGTCGACGCGAACACCGAGGAGGCGATCAACGCCTCACTGCGCGACGTGATGGCCGGGCGCACCACCCTCCTGGTGGCGCACCGCCGCTCGACGCTGCGGCTGGCCGACCGGATCGTGGTCGTGGACGGCGGCCGCGTCGTGGAGGAGGGCAGCCACGAGGAACTGGTCGAACGCAGCGCGGCCTACCGGACGTTGCTGACCGGCCTCGAGGAGGCGGAGGCCGAGCAGGCCGCCGACCGGATCGAGTCGCTGGCCGGGCCGGCGGACGCGACCACCGCCTCGGCCTGGGCGGGCGGCGACGGCGCCGGCCGGCGGTACACCGCCCGCACCATCGGCGCGCCCAGCCTCGGCGCGGGCCTGGGCCGCAGCGGCGGCGGAGGCTGGCGGCGCAATCTCGCCCCGACCCCCGAACTGCTCGCCAGGGTCGCCCGGTTGCGGCCGGTGCGCGACGCGGCCGAGGTCGACCTGGCCGCCGAGTCGGCGCCGCTGCCCGGGTTCACGCTGCCGCGGCTGCTGCGGGGCTTCCGCCGCCCGCTGCTGCTCGGCCTCCTGCTCGTCGTCCTCGACGCGCTGGCCGCGCTGGCGGGTCCCGTCCTGGTGAAGACCGGTATCGACAACGGCGTCTCGGCCGGCTCGACCGCGGTGCTGTTCGCCGCGTCGGGGCTGTTCCTGGTGGTGACCCTGGCCGATCTGCTGGACGGGATCGGCGAGACCTTCGTGACCGGGCGCACCGCGCAGCGGATCATGCTGTCCCTGCGCATCCGGATCTGGGCCCAGCTGCAGCGGCTGTCGCTCGACTACTACGAGCGCGAGATGGCCGGCCGGATCATGACCCGGATGACCACCGACGTCGACCAGTTCGAGTCGCTGATCGAGAACGGACTGCTCTCCGCGCTCGTGTCGTTCGTGACCTTCGTCGGCGTCGGCATCGCCCTGGTGCTCTTCAACGTCGAGCTCGGGCTGTGCACGCTGACCGTCGTGGTGCCCCTGGCGATCGCGACCGTCCTCTTCCGGCGCCGGGCCGCGCGCCTGTACGACCTGGCGCGGGACCGGATCGCGATCGTCAACGCCGACTTCCAGGAGAGCCTGTCCGGCGTGCGCGAGTCCCAGGCGTTCGTGCACGAGGACAGGACCGAGCAGCGCTTCCGCGATCTGGGCGGCGACTACCTGCGGGCCCGCGTCGCGCGCGCAGCGGCTGGTCGGCCACCTACTTCCCGTTCGTCCAGTTCCTGTCGGCGGTCGCGGACGCGATCGTGCTCGGCGTGGGCGCGGGCATGATCAGCTCCGGGCGACTCACCACGGGCGCGCTGATCGCGTTCATCCTCTACGTCGACCTGTTCTTCTCCCCGATCCAGCAGCTCTCCCAGGTGTTCGACTCCTGGCAGCAGACGCGCATCTCGGTGGGCCGGATCGCCGAGCTGATGCGGCTGGAGACCCGCACCCCGCAGCCGGAGCGGCCGCTCGACCCGGGCCGGCTGCTCGGCGCGGTGTCGCTGGACGACGTGCGGTTCGCCTATCCGGTCGCGCCGCGGGCCGCCCGCCGGGAAGGCGACCGCCGCGGACCCGCCGACGTCCGGCCGCTGCCCGGGGCCACCGGCCAGGGCGGCAGGCCGCCGGAGGCGCTGCGCGGCGTGGAGCTGTCGGTGGCGGCGGGCGAGACCGTCGCGCTGGTCGGCGAGACGGGCGCGGGCAAGTCGACGGTGATCAAGCTGCTGGCCCGTTTCTACGACCCCGACTCCGGCAGCGTGCGGGTGGACGGCCACGACCTGCGCTCGCTCGACCTGCCGGTCTTCCGGCGCCCAGTTGGGCTACGTGCCGCAGGAGGCGTTCCTGTTCACCGGCACGCTGCGGGACAACATCGCCTACGGCCGGCGCGACGCCACCGACGCCGAGGTCGAGGCGGCGGCCCGTGCGGTGGGCGCGCACGAGTTCATCGCTGCGCTCCCCGGCGGCTACCACCACGAGATCTCCGAGCGGGGCCGTTCGCTGTCCGCCGGGCAGCGCCAGCTGATCGCGCTCGCTCGTGCCGAACTGGTCGACCCGGTGATCCTGTTGCTGGACGAGGCCACCTCCAACCTCGACCTGGCGACCGAGGCCCGGGTCAGCGAGGCGATGCAGCGCGTCGCGCACGGGCGGACCACCATCGTGATCGCCCACCGGCTGCAGACCGCCCGGGCGGCCGACCGCATCGCGGTGATCGGCGACGGCCGGGTCCAGCAGATCGGCAGCCACGATGAACTGCTCGCCAGCGGCGGCCCGTACGCCGACATGTGGACGGCGTTCGAACTGCTCGGCGGCGACCGGCCGGCCCTGCGGGTCGCGCCCGAGCCGAGTCCCTAGGAAACGTCGAACGGGTCCGGTGCCGCCGGGCCGACCGGCTGTTCCACCGGGCCCGTGCCGGGGAGTCCGGTGGTGATGCCCGTCTCCGAGCCCCGTCCTGGTCGGGGCCGGACCGTCGGGCGAAAAATGGTGGGCATCCGGCGACACCTGGGGGGTATCCGCCCACCATGAAACGCCTACTGGGCTGGGATCGCTCGGCCTTCCACCACGTCGCCACGCGCGAATGGCCGACCGGCGCGGCCGTGCTGCCCCGGCTCAGCCGCGCGGCCGATCACGGAGTGCTGTGGCTCGGCGCCGCGGCCGGTCTCGCCGTGCTCGGCGGCAGGAACGGGCGCCGGGTCGCCGCGCGCGGCATCGCGTCCCTGGGGCTGGCCTCAGCGGTCGTCAACACCGTGGGCAAGCACAGCGTCCGCCGGGCCCGCCCGGGGCTGGAGGCCGTGCCGGTGATACGACGCCTGCGGCGGCAGCCGTTCACCACCTCCTTCCCGTCCGGCCACGCGGCCTCCGCCGCCGCCTTCGCGGCCGGCGTCGTGCTGGAGGATCCGCGCTGGACGGCCATCGTGGTGCCGTTGGCCGCCTCGGTCGCCTTCTCGCGCGTCTACACCGGTGTCCACTACCCCAGCGACGTGCTGGCCGGCCTCGCGCTCGGCACCGGCGCGGCCCTCGCGGTGCGCGCGCTGCTCCCCGAACGGCCGGACGCGGGGCTGCCGTCCGCCGAAGCGCCGGCGCTGCCCGACGGGGAGGGGCTGACCGTCGTGGTCAACGCCGCCTCGGGCGGGCCGGAGTTCGGGACCCCGGTCGCCGACCAGCTGCGCGGGCTGCTCCCGCAGGCCCGTGTGCTGGAAGCGACCGAGGAGGACGACCTCGTGGCGATGATGGACGACGCCGCCCGCGAAGCGGCCCGAGGCGATGGCGCCCTGGGTGTGCACGGCGGCGACGGCACGGTCGGCGCCGCGGCGGCGGCCGCCGCCCGGCACCACGTCCCGCTGGCCGTCTTCCCCGGCGGCACTCGCAACCACCTCGCGCTCGACCTGGGCATCAGGGACCCGCGCGACACCGCGGCAGCGGTGCGGGACGGGCGTGCGGCCGCCATCGACCTGGCGGCCTTCCAGGACGGCGGCGACCGGACCGAGTTCGTCAACACCTTCAGCCTCGGCGCGTACCCGGAGATGGTCCGCATCAGGGAACGCTGGTCCCGCCGACTGGGCAGTTGGCCGGCCGGGGTGCTGGCCGCGCTGCACGTGCTGCGGACCGGGGAGCCGGTCACGGTGACGCTGGGCGGCCGCACCCGGCGGATCTGGCTGCTGTTCGCGGGCAACTGCTCCTACCGCAGCGTCGGACTGGCGCCGCTGCGCCGCTGCGACCTGGCCGACGGCCTGCTGGACGTTCGAGTGGTCGACGCGGGCCACTACCCCCGGTCCCGGCTCGTGGTCGCCGCGCTCACCGGGAGCCTCGGGCGCAGGCGCCCGACGAACTCCCCCGTCTACTCGGCGGCCCGGCTGCGCTCACTGCGGATCACCGGTCTGGCACCCGGCACCCGGCTGGCATTCGACGGCGAAGTCGCCCCCGCGCCAAGCGAGTTGACGGTACGCAAAATGCCGCGTGCCTTGGTCGTCTACCGGCCCTGACGCGCTCGCTCCGCTGCCCGCCCGGTGCGTTTCCCGCGCACCGGGCGGGACGGCGTGCGGTCGGTACCGAGCCGCCGATCACGGACAGCGGGGGCGAGTACGCGCGGAGCGCCGAATAGTCGGCGCCGGGCGTGCTTGCACCCGGGCGGCGAAAGGGTGATCAGCCGACCACCGAGCAGACTACGACGGCGGGACGCCTCACGCCTCGCGGCCCAGCGGGTGCGTCACCTACCGGGATCTCTTGTCAGTCCGGCCCCACAGTCGATAGGACTGTCCGCGTGACTGATCATTGGAAGTTCGCGCGCCGCGTCATAGCGGTCTCCTCGGCCGTGGTCGCTGCCTGCGCGGTGGTGGTGACGATCAGGGTGATGGACCTGGGCACCATCTCGGTCAGGCAACCGCGGGTGTTGAACCAGGCGGCGTTGGAGCGGCAGGTGACCGAACAGACCCAAGTCGCCGAGGCCCCCAAGGAGATGAGCTGCCCGCTTTCGGTCGTGGTCGAGGTGGGCAACCGGTTCACCTGCCATTTCCTGGAGGGCCCGAACCCGCACGACGTGCCGGTCACGATCATCAGCGACCAGGGCGCGATCGACGTGGGTGAAGCCAGCAACTGACGGGCGGAGTTCGGGACCTTCCTGGGCCTAGCCTTCCGGGTAGAAGAGGAACAGCGTGCAGCCCGTGGTCGTCTGCGGGACGTGCGAGGAGCCCGCGGGGGCGTGGATGAAGGAACCGGCCGGGTAGTCCCGGTCGCCGTCGTTGAAGGTGCCGGAGACCACGAAGACCTCCTCGGGGCCCGGTTCGTGGACGTCGACCCCCTGCCAGCAGGTGTTCGCGTCCATCTCCAGCACGTAGGCCCTCGCGCCGTCGTCCCCCTTCCACAGCGGGCGCAGGCGGATGCCGGGGAAGAGTTCGCGCACCGGGGCGTCCTGGACGTGCGACCACACGTAGGCAGGCGTGCCCTGTTCTGTCGTCATGGGGACAGCCTGGCGGCCGGACGCCGTTGCACCGAGTGTCAGGAAAGACATCATGCGGTACTTTCCTGCCGTGCATCGAGTAACGGCGCTCGTCCGCCCAGGGCAATCGACCTTCGAACTCGCCTGCGCGGCCCAGGTGTTCGGGATCGAACGGCCGGGACTCGCGACGCAGTACGCCTTCAGTGTGTGCGCGGAGCGGCCCGGCCCGGTCCCGACGCTCGCCGGGTACGACATGCTCGTGACCGAAGGGCTGGACGCACTCGACCGGGCGGACACCGTGGTCGTCCCGGGCTGGCTGCCCACCGAGGAACCCCCCTCGCCCGCCGTCGTCCGGGCGCTGCGCCGCGCGCACTCCCACGGAGCGCGGCTGGTCAGCATCTGCTCCGGCGCCTTCGCACTGGCGTACGCCGGTCTGCTCGACGGACGACGGGCGACCACCCACTGGGCGCGGGCGGATGAACTCGCCGCACGCTTCCCGCACGTCCGGGTCGACCCGGACGTGCTGTACGTGGACCACGGTGACGTGGCCACCAGCGCCGGAGCCGGGGCCGGCATCGACCTGTGCATGCACCTGGTCCGCAGCGACCAGGGCGCCCGGTACGCCGCGGATGTCGCACGGAGCATGGTCATGCCGCCGCACCGCGAGGGCGGGCAGTTGCAGTACTCCGCGCCGCCGCACCCCGCGCAGACCGACGGCACCCTCGCGCCGTTGCTTGAGTGGGTCACCGGGCGGCTCGGCGAATCGGTGACCATCGAGAACATGGCCGCGCACGCGGGCGTCTCGGCGCGCACCCTGGCCCGGCGGTTCGCCGATCAGCTCGGGACCAGCCCGGGGCAGTGGCTGCTCGCCCGGCGAATCGCCACCGCCCAGATCCTGCTGGAGTCCTCCGACCTCCCCTTGGACGCCGTGGCACGCCGCGCCGGCCTCTCCTCGGCCACCAACCTCCGCAGACGCTTCCTCAACACCCTGGGCACCACGCCGGGCGCCTACCGCCGGGCGTTCCGGGCCGGAGATCGCTGACCGCTGCCGGAAGAGGGCCAGGCGCGGGTCGCGGCCCTCCATCCCACCCTTGCCGTGAGCCGAACCACGAACCAGACTCACACGGATGAGTGGTGCGGACGAGACGGTGCTGACCGATGACGGAGTCCGGCTGTGGGCGACCCGGGTCGGCGAGGGCGCTCCCGTGGTCCTCTGCCACGGCGGCCCCGGCTTGTGGGACTTCCTGGGCGACCTGGCCGGGCTGTTGGCGGGCCGGGCCACCGTGTACCGCTGGGACCAGCGGGGATGCGGGCGGTCGCAGCGGTGCGGGCCGTACTCGGTCGCCCGCTCGGTGGCCGATCTGGACGCCGTACGCCGTCACTTCGGGCTGGACCGGATGGCGCTGCTGGGCCACTCGTACGGCACCCAGCTGGCGCTGCGGTACGCGCTGGACCATCCCGAGCGCGTGAACGGGCTGGTCTACGTCTCCGGCAACGGGATCGACAACCGTGACACCTGGCGGTCGACCTACCGGCAGAACCTGCGTGCCAACCTCGGGAAACACCTCGAGCGCTGGGAGACGCTGGAGAACCGGAAGCGCACCGAAGCGGAGGACCGGGAATGGTGTGTGCTGCAGTGCTCCGCGGACTACGCCGACCGGGCTCGGGCGCTGGAAGAGGCCGAGGCCACGGCCACGCCCTGGTTCGGGGTGAACTTCGAGTGCAACGCGACCATCAACGCCGAGGTCGACCGCGTGTCGGGAACACCGCAACTGCGGGCGGCCTGCGAGAAGTTGGACGTGCCCGTGCTGATCGTGCACGGATCCGAGGACATCCGGCCGGACTGGGCGCTCGACTCACTGGAACAGAGCCTTCCCCGGGTCTCGCGGACGCTGCTCGACGGTGCCGGGCACCTTCCGTGGGTGGAGGAGCCGCACGGCTTCCGCTCCGTGGTCGGTGACTTCCTGGCCGATCTCTGACGGTACGTCATATCGAGCCGGGCGGCTCGCGGCCGGTCGCGGAGCTTCAGTCGATCATCCGATCCCGGTAGGATTTGTCTGATGTGTCTGTGGGGGACAGCACACTGGCAAGGGGGGCTGGGCCGTGGGCCGTTGGTCGACGAGACAGGGAGAGTCGGAGGGCGTCCTGCTGAAGCGGGGACAGCGGATCGCTGACGCCGCGAACGCGTGGGAGCCTTCGATGCGTTCCCGCTCCGATGAAGAACTCACCGCTTTGGCGAGGCAGTTGGCGGACCGTCACCGGCAGGGGACGGAAGGCGGGACGCTCCTCGCGCAGGCGGCCGCCGTGGTCCGGGAGAGCGCGCTGCGCGCCCTCGGCCACCGTCTCGACGACGTGCAGATCATCGGTGGCATCGCCCTGCACCACGGCGCGCTGGTCGAGATGAGGACCGGCGAGGGCAAGACCCTGACGGTCCTGCTGCCCGCCTACCTCGGTGCCGCGGCCGGCCGCGGGGTGCACGTCATGACCTCCAACGACTACCTGGCCCAGCGCGACGCGGCCGCGATGGAGCCGGTGCTGCGCCGGCTCGGCCTCAGCTGCGGGCTGCTCCTCCGGGACGGCGATGACGAGGGGTCCGGTCCGGCCGGGCACCGCGCCGCCTACGCCGCCGACGTCACCTACGGGACGCCGTTCGCCTTCGCCTACGACCACCTGCGCGACCACATGGTCTGGGAGCGCGACGACGTCGTGCAGCGGGGCCGCCACCTCGCCATCGTCGACGAAGCCGACCTGGTCATGCTCGACGACGCACGGCGGATCGCCACCCTCAGCCGGTCCGTCGAGGGCGGGCGGCACCGCTACACCAGCCTCACCCGGATGGTCGCGGGCCTGCGGGACGAGGTGCACTACCGCGTCGACCGGCAGCGCGGCCTGGTGACGCTGACCGAGGCCGGCACCGCGCGCGTCGAGGACCTGCTCGGCCTGGACGACCTGCAGGGTGCCGGGGACACGGACCTGATGCGCATGCTCGACTCCGTGCTGCTGGCCAAGGAGGTGTACCGGCGCGACATCGACTACCTCGTCGAGGACGGCGCCATCGAGGTCCTCGACACCGGCACCGGACGCTTCATCCCCCGCGGCTCCCTCCCGGGCGGGCTCATGCCGGCGCTCGCGGCGAAGGAGGGGCTGGCCGTCCCGGCCGAGCTGCGCGCCATCGCCTCGGTCCCCATCCACATGTTCCTGCGCGGCTACGAACGGCTGGCGGGTCTGACCGGCGTGGCCGTCGAGGCCGAGGGGTACCGGAGGATATACGGGCTGGAGACCGTCAAGGTGCCCACCAGCCGCCCGGTGCTCCGGGTGGACCGGCCCATCCGCATCCACAGCACCAACGAGGCGCGGCTCGCCGAGGCGGTCCGCCGGACCGCCGAACACCACGCCGCCGGACGGCCGGTGCTGCTGGGGACCGGCTCGATCACCCAGGCCGAGGAGGTGTCGGCGGCGCTGCACGCCCGCGGCGTTCCGCACGAGCTGCTGACCGCGAGGAACCACGCGGACGAGGCGGCGATCATCGCCCCGGCCGGCGAGGCGGGCCGGGTGACGGTGGTGACCCGGATGGTCGGGCGCGGCGTGGACATCCCCCTCGGAGGCGTCGGGGCGAGCGCCGAGGAGCGCGAGGCGGTACGGCGCAGCGGCGGCCTCCAGGTCCTGGCGCTGGACCTGTACGAGACCCGCCGGCCGGAGTTGCACATGCGGGGCCGGGCGGGGCGGCGAGGCGACCCGGGCTCCTCCGAGGTCCTCGTGGCGTTGGACGACCCGACGCTGGCCCGGCTCCTCTCGCCGCGGCTGCTGCGCTTCCTGCGCACCGTGCTGGCCGGTGAGGCCATGGACAACCGGATGGTCTCGCGTGCTCTGGAGCGGGAGTTGGCCCACCGCACGGCGTATCAGGTCGAGGCCCTGTGCGACGCCGTGCGCTATGACGAGGTCGAAGAGGAGCAGCGCGAGCGGATCGGCCGGATGTTCCGGCAGACCAGGGACACGAGCGATGCCGGCGCGATGCGGGAACGGGTGCTGGGGGCGCTCGACGCCACGATCACCCGCCTGGTCCGGGACGCGGGCCACGGTCCGGACGCCGCGCGGCGGCTGCACGACACGCTGTCCCAGATCTACCCGGTGACGGTCGGCGTCGGATCGCTGGCCTCCGCGGGCGAGCGCGACCTGGGCCCGCTGCTGCTCGCCGACGCCCGCGGCGCGTACCGGCGGCGTGCGGCGGAGCTGACGCCGGAGGTCATGACGGAACTGGAGCGACGCGTCCACCTGGCCGTCATCAGCCGGGCCTGGAAGAACCACATGACCGACATGAAGGACCTGTTCGCCGACGCGACCCTGCACGCGATCACCGGAAGCGACCTCCTCGCCCGCTACCGGCGCGAGGCCGCGGCCCTCTTCACCGAGCTGCTGGAACACATCGAGCTGGAAACCGTCGGCTACCTCTTCAACCTGGACGTCCGCGTCACCCCGATCGACCGGGGCGGACGGGAGGACACCGCCTGACCGCGACGATCGGCGGCGGCGCGGGAGGCGTCAGGATCCCGCGACGGGAGCGGTGGAGCCGCGGACGACGAGCCTGGTCGCGAGTTCGACGTGGAGGGTGTCGACCGTGTGCCGGTCCAGCAGGCGCATCAGGAGGGAGACGGCCATCCGTCCCATCTCCTCCAGCGGTTGGCGGACGGTGGTGAGCTGCGGCGAGGTGCAGCGGCTGAGGTCGATGTCGTCGAACCCGGTGACGGACAGCTCCTCCGGGACGCGCAGACCGCGTTCGGCGGCCGCGCGCATGCCGCCGACGGCCGCCTTGTCGTTGAAGCCGACGAGTGCGGTCGGCCGCTCCGGCAGGTCCAGCAGCTCACCGGCCGCCCGGTAGCCGTGTTCGACGGTGGGCTCGACGTTGCGCAGGAGTTCGGGCGGGGAGAGCGTGCCGGCGTCCGCGAGCGCCGAGATGTGGCCCGCGAGGCGCGACTGGCCGGCCAGCCGCTCGCGCGGTCCGCCGATGACGCCGATGCGCCGGTGGCCCAGCGCGGTCAGGTGCGCGGTCACACTGCGGGCGCCGGCGAGGTGGGCCGCGGAGACCGAGGCGATGTCGCCGGGCAGCCGCGTCCTGGGGTCGACGACGACGAAGGGGAAGCCCTGCGCCTGGAGGGCTTCGAGTTCGGCGCTCGACTCGGGCGGCATGATCACGATGGCGCCGGCGATGCCCTCCTGCTGCGGGAGCGTGCGCAGCACCGGGGAGCGCTGGGCGGCCTCGCCGGCTCCCAGGACGAGCCGGCGGCCGTGCAGGTCGAGGGTCTCGGCGATCGAGGAGACGATCAGGCCGAAGTAGTCGACGAGGACGTAGGGGCAGCGCACGTAGATGGCGCCCTCGGCGGACCTGCGAGGAGCCGGGACGGGGGTGGGAGCGCCCAGGCGTTCGACCGCGCCGCGCACCAACTCCGCTGTCTCGGGGGTGACGTGGACGTGGCCGTTCAGTACCCGCGACACGGTGGCGATCGAGACGCCCGCCTCGGCGGCGATGTCCCGCACGGTGACCTTGGTGCCGCGCGGCCTAGCCATGTGTTACATCGTTCTGTTTCATGTCGCGGAGCCTATCTCCTTTACCGGACCTGGGCGTTGATGTTGTTGCGCTAAGCCTTGACAGCCAAATGGGCAGGCGCTTACGTGTGTTCGGCAATCGTTCCAGAAATTGTTTCATTATGTTTCATCGGGGGCGTCTCGTCCACCGGACGGACGTGCCCCGGATCTGATCACTCGTCAACACAGGAGGACATCCCGTGTCCCACGCCACGTTCCTCGCGGCCTCGCTGGCAACGGCGGCGCTGGTCTCCGGGTCGGTGATCGCCGTCCAGCCGGCGCAGGCGGACAGCGGTACGGCGGTCTCGGTGGTGGAGACCACGCAGGACCAGAGCCGGCTCCTCGCCTCCCAGCCCGGTACCGCATTCGAGCCCGGCGGCAGTTCCGCGTCGCAGACGATCACCGTCAAGCCGTCGACGACCTACCAGACCATGACCGGATTCGGCGCGTCGTTCACCGACTCCTCGGCCTACCTGGTCCACGACTCGGCGCACCGCGACGCCATCATGACCAGGCTGTTCGACCCGGCGAAGGGCATCGGGCTGGACTTCCTGCGCCAGCCGATCGGTGCCTCCGACTTCTCGCTGTCCTCCTACACCTACGACGACATGCCGGCCGGCCGGACCGACCCGACGCTGGCGAACTTCTCCATCGCGCACGACAACGCCTACATCATCCCGATCCTCCGGCAGGCGCTGAAGGACAACCCGGCCACCACGGTCATGGCGACTCCGTGGAGCCCGCCGGCCTGGATGAAGACCAACGACTCGCTCGACGGCGGCGACTTCGACACCGCGAACTACGCCGCCTACGCCGCTTATCTGGTCAAGTTCATCCGGGCGTACCGGGCCGACGGCATCCCGATCTCCCTGCTGAGCGCGCAGAACGAACCGGAGTACTCGCCGAGCGACTATCCCGGCATGCAGATGACGGCCGCTCAGGAGGCCACGTTCATCGGCGACTACCTCGGTCCGGCGCTCAGGTCCGCCGGCCTGTCGACCGGGATCCTCGCCTACGACCACAACTGGGACGACACGAGCTACCCGGAGTCCGTGCTCGGCGACCCGGCCGCGTCCCGCTACGTCACCGGCGTCGCCTGGCACTGCTACGCCGGCGATCCGAGCGCGCAGAACACCGTGCACGACGACTACCCCCACGTCGGCACGTACTTCACCGAGTGCTCGCCGACCACCGCGGACAACGCCTCGGACACCTTCGCCGACACGCTCGACTGGGACACCGAGAACCTCTTCATCGACGCCACCCGCGACTGGGCGAAGACCGTCACCACCTGGAACATGGCGCTGGACCCCAGCGGCGGCCCGAGCATGAACTGCACCAACTGCCAGGGTCTGGTCACCGTGGACAACAGCGCCAACTCCGTGACCTACAACGCGCCTTACTACGCCACCGGCCAGGTCAGCAAGTTCGTGAAGCCGGGCGCGGTGCGGATCGACTCCAACACCTTCGGATCCGGCAACATCGAGGACGTCGCCTTCCGCAACCCCGACGGCTCCACTGCCCTGGTCGTGCTCAACGCCGACACCTCCAGCGCGCAGACCTTCGGCGTCTCGGAGAACGGCCGGTCCTTCACCTACACCGTGCCCGCCGGAGCCGTGGCGACCTTCACCTGGCGTGCCGGCTGAACCGATCGACCTCGTTCCGAGGGACGCGGCCGGGGTGGATGGGGCATGCTGGAGCCGAACGCGCGGGAGGGGGAGCGGGATGGTGCCGGCGACGGTTCAGCAGGTGACGATTCTGCTGCTCCTCGTGCTGCCCGGAGTCTTCTACCAGGCCGTGCGGGAGCGGTTTAGCGGTGTGCTCGCGGCGGAGCAGGAGCCGCAGAACCGGCTGGTGCGGTCCCTCGCCGCGAGTGCGCTGCTCAACGCGGTGTACGCGGTGGTCGCCGGGCCGTGGCTGGTGCGGCTGGTGGCCGCGGGCGGGGACGGTCCGGTCGCGGGAGTGCTGCGGCATCCACGGCAGTCGGGTTTCGCCGGGCTGCTCCTGGTGGTGGTCGTGCCGTCCGCGGTGGCCTGGGCCGAGGCGTGGTGGTCGAGCCGGCGCGCCCGGGCGCGGTACGAGCCGACGCCGACCGCCTGGGACGCGCTGTTCCACGACCGCGGCTCCTGCTTCGTGCGGGTGCGGCTCAAGAGCGGTCTGTGGGTGGGCGGTTGGCTCGGTTCGCGCTCGGCCGTCTCGGCGTACCCGCAGCCGGGCGATCTGTATCTGCAGGCGCAGTACCGGATGGCGCCCGACGGCAGCTTCGTCGGCCGGGTGCCCGGCACCGCGGGGGTCTACGTGCGGGCCGCCGACGCGGAAGTGCTGGAACTGGTGATGCCACCGGCCGTGCGGGCCGGGACGGCGGAGGCCGGGAACGGGGAGGGGGCCGTCGATGACGGAACGTCGTGATGACAAGAACGGCGAGAAGAACGGCGACAGGAAGGACGACAAGAACGACAACAAGAACGAGAAGAAGGACGAGGACCTGGAGGCGCTCGTCGGACGGTTCGCGCAGCGGCGTACCTACCGGCCCACCGACGACCTGGACGAGCCCGACGAGTTGCCGCTCGGCCCGGCCGGCACGGTGCCGGCGAACGCCTCGGGTACCCCCGGCGGGGAAGCGCCGGAGGCGCCCTGATCGCGCGCACGCGTCACGGACCGGTGTGGATGTGCGCCGCCCACAGGTGCGGCGCCTTGGCGTATCGGTCGCGCAGCGTTCTGACCGGGCGGTGCAGGGCCGCGGCCGGGTCGATCGGACGGCCACGGGAGAGGTCCTCGGCGAGCGCGGCGTAGAACTCCTCGGTGAGGAACGTCGCCAGCTCGTCGGGGACGGTCCACAGCGTGCCGATGACGTGCGGATACCCGGCGAGCTGGAAGGACGAGGCAAGCTGCACCGCCTCGTCGGGCAGGGCGATTCCGCCCTGCGAGGTGGAGCACGCGGACAGCACGGCGAGCTGCGGGTGGGCCGGACGCTGGGCGGCGACGTCGAGCGCGGTGAGCCGGCCGTCGTAGAGGACCAGCCCGCTGGCCGACGGGTTCAGCACGTCGCTGACGCCGTGGCAGCTGAAGTGGACCCAGGAGTGCGCGGGCAGCGCACGGCACACCGCCGCCACCGTCGCGTCGGCGCCGGCCAGTCGCCGTCCGCCGGGGAAGCGCTCGGTCAGCACCGCCGCCTCGCGCTCGGCGCCGGGCAGCGGTTCGGCGCCCGGGGTCTCGGCGAGCGCGACGACCAGCGGCGCCGGATCGGGCGGGGCGCCGAGCGCGAGCTGCCGGCGCGCCCGGACGAGGGCACGTAGCGTCGGGGTGTAGGAGGAGACGGCGCGGTCGACGACCCACCGCCCGGAGTCCGGCCCGTCGCGTCCGGCCGCGTGGAGCGGCAGGAACGAGAGCCAGCCGGTGGGACACCACCACAGCCTGGTCCACGGCTCGCCGTCGAGCGGGACGTCGCCCAGGCCCAGCCGGTCGAGCACGGGCACGGCGACGGTGTCCCACAGCCATCGCAGGATCTCGGTGAGCCGGCCCATCGTCTCGACGGCGCGCTGCACGCCCCGCGTGCCGTACGCCCACTCGACGCCTTCGATGAACAGTGCCGCCCGCGACAGGACGTCCGTGGGGGTGAGGCCGGGCAGCGGGACGACCTCGATTCCGCCGTCGGCGGTCACGACGAGGGCGTCGGAGCGGTACTCGCTGACGTTGACGACGACGACCGGTCCCTCGGCGGCGGCGCTGAGCAGCTCCGGCAGGCCCGGCGCGCGCAGGAAGTCCCCGAGGCCGGGCAGGGCGCGGATCTCCTCGACAAGCTCGTCCCAGCGCCGGGCGAGCGCATGCCGCGCCTCGGTGGTCGGCGCCGCCCCGAGCCCGTCGGCAGGCAGGCCGGGGGTGCCGGGTTCGGTCCACAGCGCCGGCGGAGGCTGCCGCGGAGCGCTCAACCGGTCACGGATCCGCTCGAACTCGTCGGCGAGCGCGGGGGCGAGGTCGCGCACCCGGGACACCTGGCCGCGGCTGTCGAGACCCTGGGCGAGCAGCACACCCCGGCCCTGTTCGAGGAGGGTGAGGGCGCGGCCGGGATCGCCGGCCCGCAGCGCGAGCGCGGCGGCGTCGCTCGCCAGGCCCGGGCCGGCCTGCAGCCGCTCCTCCTGGTCGACGCGGCCGAGGCTGCGCGGGGCGATCCGGGGCAGCAGGCCGACCGCGTAGGCGTAGCCGTCGAGGGCGTCGCCGTCCCGTCCGGCCCTCGCCGCGGCGCCGCCCCAGGCACGGCCGGCCAGCAGGCGGGTCATGACCGGGGCGACCGGGTTCTCCGCCGCCCGCCGGGCCAGGCGGGCGGCCTCCAGCAGGTCGACCGGCTCGCCGAGATCCGCCCGCCGCAGCTGCGCCTCGGCGAGGATCCACAGCGTGCCGGGCCGGTCCGCGGAACCCTCGGGCGTGCAGGCGAGGGCTTCCCGTGCGGCCGAGACCGCCCGGCGCAGAGCATCGCGGGCGGCCGGTCCGCTCCCGTCCTCGGCGAGCTGTGTGAAACCCAGGCAGATGACCGCGAGGTTGTTCAGGGCGAAAGCCCGCCGCGGATGGCCCTCGCCGAGCGAGGCCACCGCGCCCTCCAGCACCTGCCGCGCCTCCATCGCGCCGTGCGGGTCCCCGTCCGACAGGGCGCGGCTGTGCAGCAGGATGCCGAGGTTGAGCGTGGCCAACTCGGTCCCCATGCGCTCGCCGCCCGGCACGGAGGATGCCTCGCGCAGCAGCGCTGCCGCCTCGTCGGCGGCGCCGGTGTCGCCGGTGGTGTCGTACCAACCCTGCAGCGCGGCGGCGAGATTGCTCAGGTGCCCGGCGCGGTCGAAGGAGGTCGGGGGGCTCTCGACCACGGCACGGCGCAGCACGGCCACGGCCTCGGACTGCCAGCTGCGGTCGCCGCTGAGCCTCGCGCGCTCCATGAGGGCCACGCCCAGGTTGGTGAGCGCCATGCCGCGGCCGGTGTGCTGCGGCGGCACGGTGGCGACGGCGTCGCGGAGGGTGGCGAGCGCCTCGTCCATGAGGCCCTCGACGCCGGAGTCGCGGGCCCGGCCCCACTGGACGTGGCCGAGGCTGGTGAGGACCGCGGCCCTGTCGTCCGAGGCGTCCGGGGTGAGATCCCGGGCGGCCCGCAGCAGTCGCACCGACTCGTCCCGCAAGTGGTCCTCGCGGGTGTGGTCGTAGCGGTCGGCCAGGCTGTTGGCGAGGCCGACCAGCGCCACCGGCCGCGGCGCCCCGGAGTGGGCCGCGACAGCCTCCCGGTGTCGTTCGACGGCCTCCGCCAGCGGTGCCGGATCGCCGGTGAAGCGGGACAGGGAGCGCAGGGCGTTGCCGAGGCGGGTCAGGCAGTCGGCCCGGCCGGGCGTGTCGACCGCGGACACCGCCACCGCCTCGCGCAGCACGGCGACGGCCTCCTCGAGCAGGCCGGAGCCCGAGCGGATCTCGGCGAGGTTCTGCAGGGCGTCGCCGAGGTTGCCGAGGCGGTGCACGCGATAGTGGTCGTCGAGCGGGCTCAGGGCGACCGCCTCGCGGTGCGCCCGCACCGCCTCGGCCAGCAGGTCGGCGTCGCCGGTGCGGCGGGCGAGGATCGCCAGGGCGGCCCCCAGGTTCGAGCGGCGCACCGCGCCTTCCGACGCGCTGCCGGTCGGCGCGCAGGCCAGCGCTTCGCGGTTGAGGCGTACGGCCTCCTCGTGCAGGGCGAGGTCGCCGGTGGTCGCGGCACGCCGCGAGACGGTGGCGGCCAGGTCGGAGAGGTACTCCGAGCGGCGCGCGTCGTGCTCGGCGAGCAGCGCGAGCCCCTGCCGCATCTGGCCGATCGCCTGCCGCCACGCGGCGTCGGAGGTGGCGCGCAGGGCGAGCGCGCTCCCGAAGGCGAAGCGCGCCTCGCCTTCGAAGCCGTCGGCGGGGTAGGGCAGCGTGAGGCTTTCGCGGAACCGGTCCAGCGCCTCGTCCGCCCCTGCGGGGGCGGAAACCGCCGCGGTGACGTCGCCGGGGAGGACGATGGCGTTCCCGCCGCGCCGGGCGCCCTCCAGACAGCGGGCGAGCTGGAAGACGACACGGGCCCGCTCGGCGGTGCGCTCCGGAACCTCCCGTTCGAGGCTGCGGAGAAGGGCTATCGGTTCGCCGAGTGTGCCCGGCGTGCCGGCCGCCAGCGCGTGCAACCGCAACAGGTCGGCGAGTTCGGTGCCGCGAAGCACCCGCTGACGGCGGTCCTGCGCCGGTGTGGCGTCCAGCGCCTGGCGGGCGAGGGCGACGGCCTCCTCCAGGTCGGTGAGGCGGCCGGTCGCGAGGTGCCGGGAGCGCAGTACGCCGGAGAGGACGAAAACGGCCTTGGTGAGCATCGGGTGGCCGGGCGGGAGACCGGCCGTGGCGGCGCGGGCGGCGGCCTCGGCGTCGTCCAGGGCCTCGGGGGAGCCGCCGCGGGTCCAGTGGCCCTTGAGAACCAGGCCCAGGTTGGAGAGGTACACGGCGCGCTCGACGGGGTTCGGCGCGATGTCGGCCGCCCGGCGGCAGACATCGAGGCCCTCGTCGTACAGCTCGGGCCGGCCGTCCGCCATGGCGAGCGTGATCAGGGCGATGCCCAGATCGGCCAGGTGCGCTGCGACCGGCGGCACGCCGGGGCCGGCCGCGGTGACGGACCGGCGCAGCAGCTCGACGGCCTCGGGTAACAGGGCCGGGTCGCCGAACTCGGCGGCCGCGCGGGACAGCGCCGAGCCCAACACGGCGCCGTACAGCGCGTGGTGAGGATCCCTCGGGGTGCTCAGGCGGGCCGCGAGCCGCAGCTCCGAGAGGCATTCCCGCATCGTCGCGGTGTCCGCGGTCGCCTCGGCCGAGTGACGCAGCACGAGGCCGAGATTGCCGTGCCTGCGGGCCTGTTCGGCCTGTTCGGCCCGCGTGGCGGCCACCGCGGCACGGCTGTGGCCGACCGCGTCGGTGAGCGCCGCGTACCCCGCGCCGTCCTGGAAGGCGTAGAGCCGGACGAGCCCCAGGTCGGACAGGCAGGTGCCCTGCTCGGCGCCGCCCGCCGGAAAGCCGGCGACCGCGTGGCGCAGCAGCCGCTCGGCGGCGGCCAGGATCGGAGCGTGGCGCCGGGTCTGATAGATCGTCACCAGCGCGGTCGCCGCTTCGTAGGCGTGGCCGGGGTCGGTGCCCGCGCCGGCGGGCTCACCGTAGAGCGTGGCGAGGACGGGGTTCAGAGCGGGCGGGACGTGGTCGGGCTCGTTCTCGTGGACCGTGGTGAAGCACAGCAGGGCGTCGCCCAGCGCCGCCGGGTCCTCGGCGCCGCCCGCGAGATACCGGAACCAGTGGTGGTAGCCGAGGGCCACGACCGCCGGCCACCGCAGGCTCCCGTCGGGCAGCATGACGCCGGCGCGCACCTCGTCGGCGGCCGCGGCCGCCTCCGGGCCGAGGAACCAGCCCAGGACCCGCGGGTCGTCCTCCGCCCGCTGCACCCGCTCCAGGATGGCGCGCTCGGCGGCCGTCGCGGCGTGCTCGACGCCTCCGACGCCCTCCGCCGTCATGGCGCCTCCGAGCGGCAGGACGCGTTCGCCCCGCGCCCCTGCGGCATCGCCCCCGCGGCGCCCCTGGTGCGGCGAGCACCTGTCCGCAGCCGTCCGGCCCCCGCACCGCCGCCCGCCACCCGCGCCCCGGTCCCGACCGCTTGCGTCATGGCACCCCCATCGGCCTTCCAGCCGGCGTCATCGACCCATTACCTCAACGTAGCGGAAAGGGCCGGGCGGAAGGGGTGATTCGCCCGGCACGGGCATCTCGCGCGCGTGCGCCCGCCGTTGGACGGCACGGCGAGCGGGGCACGGTGCCGGGGCCGAGTTCACCGCCGCCTGAAGGGTTGCCGCCCGCGACCGCGGTCAAGAGGAGCGGGCTGTCTTGTTGCCCACGAACTTTCTCGATCGAGTATTTCTCCACCTCGGCGAAATAAATTGACGAAGTGAGCCAGGTGGATCTGGCGTCCGGGCGCAAAGCCGGCTGAAAGCACGCCCACCCCCGTGCGAGATGGGCGCGCGGCGACTTTCCGATGCCCATTCGTCGCTTGTTCTCCGGAGGGGGGAAGCTTGTACACCCTGCTGATCGATAATCATGACTCTTACACTTATAATCTGTATCAGCTCATAGCCGGAGTCAACGAATGTGAGCCGCTGGTCGTCGCCAACGACGACCCGGCGCTGCGGTCCCTGCAGCTCGGACGCTTCGACAGCATCGTCGTCTCCCCGGGGCCGGGCCGTCCGCAGGACAGCCGGGACCTCGGCCATGTGCCGGAGCTGATGGAGCGTACGCGGCTGCCGATACTCGGTGTGTGCCTCGGGCACCAGGCGATCGGGTATCTCGCCGGGGCACGGGTCACGGCCGCCCCCCAACCGCGGCACGGTCATCTGACGACCGTCACGCACGGCGGCGACGCCCTGTTCGCGGGCATACCGCACGAGTTCACCGCGGTGCGCTACCACTCGCTGTGCGTGGAAGAGCCGTTGCCCGATGAGCTCCTGCCCACCGCGTATTCTGAGGACGGCGTGGTGATGGCCCTGCGGCACCGCGATCTCCCGCGCTGGGGAGTGCAGTTCCACCCCGAGTCGATCGCCTCGCGGTACGGGTTCGAGATCCTGGCCAACTTCCGCGAGCTGAGCGCGGCCGCACATTCCGGCGCTACGCGCGCCGCGAAGCCGCCGCGCGCCGAGACCGTCCCGGCCGGGAACGCCGCCGCGGCCGGCGCCCGGTCGGAGCTGCGCATCGAGGTGTGCGAACTGCCGGTCGCCGTCGACACCGAGGCGGTCTTCCTCGACCTGTACGCGGCGTCGCCCGACTGCTTCTGGCTGGACAGCAGCAGGGTCGAGCCGGGACTCTCCCGCTTCTCGTTCCTCGGTGACGCCAGCGGTCCGCTCAGCGAGGTGATCAGCTGCCGGACCGCCGGCTCCACGCCGGTGACGACACGTACCGGCGGCCGGCGGTCCACCGAACGGGACGGGATGTTCGAGGTCCTCGAACGGCGGCTGCGCGAGCGCCACATCCCCGATTCGGGGCTGCCGTTCGACCTCAACGGCGGCTACGTGGGGTACTTCGGCTACGAGATGCGGGCCGATTGCGGGTCGCAGGTGCGGTACCAGGCGCAGACCCCCGACGCGGCGTGGATCTTCGCGGACCGGCTGATCGCCGTCGACCACGAGGAGGACCGCACCTACGTGCTGGCCGTGCACACCGACGACGACGCCTCGCGGCGTGGCGCCGTCGACTGGGTGACCGAGACGATGAAACGCCTGGTCGACCTGGGTTCGTCGCCCCTGCCGACGGCGCGGGAGGGCACCGGGCTGCCGGCCGATGAGCTGGAGGCGTGCCTGACCCGCGGGCGGGAGGCGTACGAGGCCGACATCGAAGAGTGCCTGAGCGAGCTGCGACGGGGAGAGAGCTACGAGATCTGCCTGACGAACCGGGCACGGTTCCCCTTCACGGGGGACGACGCGGCGTACTACCTCGCGCTTCGCCGGGCCAACCCGGCGCCCTACGCCGCGTTCCTGCGGATCGGCGGGGTCAGCGTGCACTGCTCCTCACCCGAGCGGTTCCTGCGGATCGACGCGGACCGCCGGGCCGAGAGCAAGCCCATCAAGGGAACGGCGCCCCGCGGCGACGACCCGGTGAGCGACGCGCGGATCGCCGAGGAACTGGCCGCCGATCCCAAGACCCGGGCCGAGAATCTGATGATCGTCGACCTGCTGCGCAACGACCTGGGCCGGATCTGCGAGATCGGCAGCGTCCAGGTGGACCGGTACATGGCGGTGGAGTCGTACGCGACCGTGCACCAGCTGGTCTCCACGATCTCGGGCCGGCTGCGCGATTCGATCGGCGCGGTGGAAGCCGTACGGCACTGCTTCCCCGGCGGGTCCATGACCGGCGCGCCGAAGCTGCGCACCATGGAGATCATCGACCGGCTGGAGAGCGAGGCACGCGGCGTCTACTCGGGCACGCTGGGGTACTTCGGCCTGAACGGCACGGCCGATCTCAACATCGTGATCCGCACGGCGGTCCGGGTCGGCGACGAGACCACCGTCGGCGCCGGCGGCGCCATCGTTCTGGACTCCCTCCCCGCGGCCGAGTTCGACGAGATGCTGCTGAAGGCGGCGGCGCCGCTGCGCGGCCTGCGGTCGGCGCGGCTCGACGCCGCCGGCGGGGGGACCGGCGCTCCGTGAACGCGATCGTGCCCTCGCCCCCCGGCCGGCGGCTCCGGCTGACCGCGACACGGCGAACCTGACGCGGCGGCGCGCCGGAACGCGGTCGGCGCCGCCCGCTCACGCAGAAGACCGAACTTACGCAGAAGAAGGACCAGCATGTCTGCACCGACCCAGCGGCAGGGTCCGACGTCCGTCGAACGTGACCTGCTGACCCAGCTGACCCTGCGCTGGGACCGGCGTGTCGCCGTCAAGCGCGACGAGCTCGACCTCGACGGGCACTTCGACCCGGCCCTGCCGGACTTCCCCGCCCACCTGGTGCCCGTCTTCCACCGGCCGGCGGCCGGCGGGCTCGACGCCGAGGCGCGGCAGCGGATCATGGCCGCCGCATGGGTCTCGTACAACGAGAAGACCACGGCGATCGAGGAGGAGGTCATCCTGCCCGCCTGCCGGCTGATGCTGACGGAGCGCGTCCCGGGGCGCCGGAGCGAGACCGAGGTGACCGCGCTGCGGCAGACGATCGTGGACGAGGACTACCACATCCTGATGTGCCACAACGCCAGCGCCGTCGCCAGACGCCGCCGGGGGCTGACCGGGCTGCGGTTCCCGGTCGGCGGGTGGGCGGTGGTACGCGGTCTTGAGGAGACCCGCAGGGGCCGGTCCGGGCTGAGCCGGGATCTGGTGGACATCGCCTTCGCGCTCGCGGCCGAGACGACGATCAGCGGGTTCCTGTCCACGCTGGCCGGAGCGACGGACATTCAGCCGATGAACCGGATGTCGACCGAGCTGCACCGCCGGGACGAGGGCGCTCACGCGGTGATCTTCCGCGAGGCGGTCGGCTCCCTCTACCGGGAGTTGGATCCCGGCGAGCGCGACCTGTTCAAGGACGCCCTGGTGCGGGGCGTCACCGCCTTCCGGGCATCGGACTTCGACCCCTGGGTGACGGTGGCGGCCGCGGGCGGGATGGACGTGACCGCGCCGGAACTGGCCGAGGCCGCCTGGGCGCAGCCGGCCCCGTCCCGTGACCTCACCCCGCTCAAGCTGCTGCTGACCGGACTCGGCCTCACCGATGAACTCGCCCCGGCGCTGGGCATCGCCGCGTGAACGGGTGTACGCCCGACCGGCCGAGGCTCCCCGGGGCCGCGCCGGCGTCGAGCGCCCGGAGGCGGCGACGGCTTCGCGGGGGTCCCGCGGCCGGGTGACACCGCGCCGTCGCGGCAATCGTCACACCAGCGTCCCGGCCCGCGGACCGGTCGGACAACTGCTCTGTAAATCCGTCAGAGGAGAGGCACGAATGGACCACACCGACTCCGCCGCGTTCCCGCGCGGCCGTACCGCGCTCATGGACCGTGCCGCTCACCGGGACGCACGGGATCTCGCAACGGTCTTGGAGGACGGACCCGAGTGGACCCTGGAGTCGGTCGGCCGGCTCGTCACCAGGGCGTTGACCGCGTACCAGGAGGAGTGCGGCGAACCGCCGGTGCGGGAGGTCCGTGCCCACGACTCGGTCCCGGCGCTCGCCTGGCTGGTCCGGCGGATCCGGAGCCGGGGCCGGGCGGTCTGCCTGACGGCCTCCTGGCACTCCTGGGCGGACCGGGGCCGGATCGATCCGGAGTTCATCGAGGTGGTCCGGGTGGGCCTGGCCCACGGCGGCACGCTCAAGATCGTGATCGACGAGCGGTCCGCCGGCGACGACGCCGTGGCGGCGGCCGCCGAGAGCCTGGCCGAGTCGGGCGCCCACGTACGGGTCCACAAGTCGGTCCTTCCCGATCTGCTGGTCCTCGACGGCGAGGCGGCGGTCCTCAACAGCGCGTCCTGCCACCACGGGCTGGCCCAGCCGTCGCTCGTCGTGCAGAGCGGCATGGTCGCCGGCCTGGCGGCGCTGGCCGAGGCCGCCTGGGCCGACGCGGTCGGCCTGGAGGTGTACCAGCGCCTCCAGGCCGAGGAGGGCAGCCTGCCCCACTCCGTACTGTCGCTGCTCAGCGCCGGCTGCAAGGACGAGGTGGCGGCGCGGAAGCTGAACATGTCGGTGCGCACCTACCGGCGGCATGTCGCCACCATCATGCAGCAGCTCAACGCCACCTCGCGCTTCCAGGCCGGCCTCATGGCGGCGCGCCTGGTGGGCAGGCCGGCCGGCGCCGAGGGCTGCCCGGAGGGCTGACGAGCGCGGGCAGGCCGGCCCGGTGCGCCGGTCAGGTAACGGTGACCGTGGCGAGGGGGCGCAGCGCGCCGACGAGTTCGGCGGCCTGGCGCCGGTTGAGACGGGGATCGCACGCCGTCTCGTAGCGCAGCGGCACCTCGTCGAGGGACGGGCCGCCCGCGCCCCCGACGCACTCGGTCACCGGGTCCGCGGTCAACTCCAGGTGCAGACCGCCCGGTCGGGTGCCGATCGCCCGGTGCACCGCGAAGAACCCTTCGACCTCCTTGAGGATGTCGTCGAACGCGCGGGTCTTGTGGCCGCTCGGCGCCCGGAAGGTGTTGCCGTGCATCGGATCGCACACCCACACCGCGGGCGACCCGCAGGCCACGGCCTCCTCGACCAGCCGGGGGAGCGCGTCACCCACCCGATCGGCCCCCATCCTGGCGATGAGGGTGAGCCTGCCGGGCGTCCGGTCCGGATCGAGGCGGCCGATCAGCGTCCGCACCTCGCCGGGCGTGGTCGTCGGGCCGATCTTCACGCCCACCGGATTGCGGATCGAGGCGGCGAAGTCCACGTGCGCGCCCTCGGGCTGCCGCGTCCGCTCGCCGATCCACAACAGGTGGCCGGACAGTCCGTAGCGTCCTTCGGCGCCGTGCTCCCTGGCCAGCGCCTGCTCGTAGTCGAGCAGCAGGGCCTCGTGGCTGGTGTAGAACTCCTGGCCGGATCCGCTCGGGTCGCGGCGAGCGGCGCGCAGTGCCGCCAAGGTCGCGGCGGACGCCTGGTACATGCGCGACATCCGAGCGGGATCCGGGATCCTGGCGTCCACGGTGAAGTCGACGCCGTTGACCGCGTCCCCGCAGTACGAGGGCAGGGTGAGGCCGTGCCGGGTCTCCTCCGGGTCGGAACGCGGCTTGGCATACTGTCCGGCGATACGACCGACGGTCACCACCGGCAGCCGCAACGCCCGGGACAACTGCCCGGCCAGGTCGGTCAGGAACCGCACCTGACCGGCGATCAGGTCGGGGCGGGCCCGCGCGAAGGTCTCGGCGCACTCTCCGCCCTGCAGCAGGAACGCCTCACCGCGGACGACCGCGGCCAGGCGTTCCCGCAGCGACTCGCAGTCGTCCGGCGACACCAGGGCGGGAGCCGCACCCAGAGCCGCCACCGTGCGGCGCAGCGCGGAGCGGTCCGGCCAGTCCGGCTGGTGCGCCGCGCGCGGCGACCGCCCCGGTGCGCCGTCCCGCGCGGTGCGGTCGAGCAGGCGGCCCACCGGCGTGCGTACTGCGGTCATGCGTCATCCGTCCTGTCCACGCGCCCGTCCCGTCACGACACCGCTGCGGCCGGCCGCGGGGCCAGTTCGTCCTCCCGCCGGGCCAGCAGGCGGATCAGCGCGTGGCGTTGCACCTTCCGGGTGGCGGTCAGAGGCAGCCGTTCGAAGGGCAGCTGTACGAGTTCCGCCAGCTCGGCCAGGTCCGCGGTGGCCTCCTGCCAGCGGCGCGCGTCGAGCGGGGAGTCGTCCCTGGTGCACACCACCGGTACGGGTTTGCTGCCGGCGCCCGGCACGACGACGATCTCGCGCAGCTCGGGAAGCCGCTCCATCAGGGCGTCCTCGATCTCCAGGTTGCTGTCCACGCTCTCGACCTGGTCGATCTCGCGGTCCAACAGATGCAGGCTGCCGCCCTCGTCGAGGTACCCGATGTCGCCCATCCGCCACCAGCCGTCGTGCAACTGCGCGGCGAACCGGGCCTCCTCACCGACGTAGGTGTCGGCGAAGGTCTGGCTGCTGACCTCGATGTGGCCGGCCGTCCCGGGCCCGACCTCCACCCCCGCGTCGTCCACCACGCGAATCCGGGTCAGGCCCGGCAGCTCACGGCCCACGCAGCGCGCGTCCAGGTCCTCCAGATCGTCCATGGTGAACCAGCGCGTGGCGACGGCGGCGGTCTCGGTCTGGCCGTACATCTGCAGGAGCCGCGGGTTCCGCCGCTTCGAGGAACCGAGGAGGATCTGGATGGTGCGCGGATGCACGGCGTCGAAGGTGGCGTGGTAGCACGAGACGTTGGCAAGCGGCTGATCCGGTGCGTCGGCCAGCAGTTCCCAGTCCACGAAGGAGTTCGGCTGGGTCTCCACGACACCGGGCCGGTGCGCGGCGAAGAGCGGGCCGATCACGGCCGGGCTGTCGTCGACGGCCACCAGCAGCGGATTGCCGTACGAGAGGGCGAGGTACAGGGCGCTGTAGAAGCGCACGTGCACCACGCTGATGCACAGCGCGACGGGCTCGTCGCGCCACAGCCGGTCGCTGTACTCCTTCTGCCACCGCAGCCGCCGCCACAGGACCGCGGGTGACTGGGCGGCGAGTTTCGGCAGACCGGTGGTCCCCGAGGTGTGACTGATGAAGGCGGGCTTGTCCGGGGCCGAGACCGTGACCCCGGTCAGCGGTCGCACGGGGCAGTCGGCCAGCGGCGTCGTGTTCGCCGGGGCCTCGCCGTCGACGATGAGCACGCGGGCGGCCACGCCGTGCAGCTCCCGGCTGTCGAACGTCTGCCGGTCGGTCAGCAGCCACGGGTCGTCGACCCTGGCGATGAGGCTGCGCCCGGCCTCGCCGTCCAGCATGGGCGACAGGAGCACCGGCACCGCGCCGATCCGCTGCACGGCCATGGCCAGCAGCGCGATGTCGAAGTTGTTCGACTTGTAGACGACCACGTACTGACCCCGGGCGACGCCCGCCGCCAGGAGCCGGCCGGCCACTTCGCGGACCAGGCCGGCGAGCCGCACGACCCCGACGGTGGTTCCCTCCTGCGGCGCGAGCTGAAGCGGGATGTCCAAGGTCACCGACGCGGCGGGGTGTTCGGCCGCAATCTCCTCGAGCATCAAGCCGATGTAGAACCCGTCCTTCTCCTGCACGGTCAGCCCTCGCTTCGTGTGGATGCGTCCTCCGAGGGTCCACGCGGCCCCGGCCGGTGACCGCCGCACTGGCATGTTCCTGCGAACCGCCTTCTCCCTCCTGGCAGTTTGCTGAGTCCGACGGGGATCCGCGCGCGCCCGCTCCTACCGTGGCCCTCGATTCCCGCCGCCCGTCGGTCCCGGCCGTGCCAGGAGTTCGGGCCGGCCGCGGGAGGCGCCGCCCGGACCTGATGAGATGGACCCGGCACACCGAGACGATCGGCGGTCGCGGACATCGGTCACAGATCTGAAGGGGCGGCGATGGAACAGCACAGCACGCCACCGGCACATCGGTTCCTCGTCCAGGGGCTGGTGGTCGTCGCCATGGTGGTCGCGATCGGCAGCAGCCTGGGCGCGCCGCTGGTCCCGCTGCTCGCCGGCGTGGAGCATGTGCCGTTGGGTGAGGCCCAGTGGTCGGTGACCCTGCCGTTCCTGGTCAGCGCGGTCGCCACGCCGGCGATGGGCCGGCTCGGGGACGGGCCGCACCGCCGGGCGCTGATCCTGGGCAGCCTCGGCATCGTCCTGTGCGGCGGCGTGCTGGCGGCCCTTCCGCTGAGCTTCACCTGGCTGCTGGTGGGCCGGGGCCTGCAGGGCATCGGTCTGGGCCTGATCCCGCTCACGATCGCGGCGGCGCGTGACGCGTTGCCCGCGCCGCGCGCCCGGTCGGCGGCGGCGATGCTGTCGGTCACGGTGGTGGCGGGGATCGGACTCGGTTATCCGATAACCGGTCTGATCGCGCAGTATCTCGGATTGCACGCGGCGTACTGGTTCGGCGTCGTGGTCGCCGGCGGTGCGCTGGCGGTCGCCGCGGGCGTGGTGCCCTCCTCCGGCCATCGTCCGTCGATCAGACTCGATGTGGCCGGCGCGCTGGCGCTCGGCGCGGCGCTGGCCTGCCTGCTGCTGGCTATCAGCGAAGGGGAGGACTGGGGCTGGAGCTCCGGCCGGCTGATCGGCCTGCTGGTCGGCGCGCTGGTCCTGCTGATCGGCTGGGTGCTGCTGGAGCTGTTCGTCTCGCATCCGCTCGTCAACCTGCGGCTGCTGCGCCAGGGCGGCGTGTCGACCGCGAGTGTGATCACCGTACTGGCCGGGATCGGCATGTATCTGCTGATGTCCCTGGCCACCAGGCTCGTGGAGACCCCGGTCAGCACGGGATACGGCTTCGGCGGCGCGGCCGTGGCCGCCGGGCTGATGCTGGTGCCGTTCTCCGCGGGCAGCGTCGCGGCGAACAGGATCGCCCTGGCGCTGAGCCGGCGCACCTCGCCCGGCCTGGTCCTCCTGCTCGGCTCGGTCGCGCTGGTCGCCGGCATGGCGGTGTTCTCCCTCGCCCGGGACGGACTGTGGGAGATCGCCGTCGTGATGGGTGTGGCCGGCCTCGGTGTCGGCGCCGTCTTCGCGGTCGTCCCGGGGCTGATCGTGCAGGCCGTGCCGCCGAACGAGACCGGCAGCGCGATGAGTTTCAACCAGGTGCTGCGCTACGTCGGCTACGGTCTCGGCAGCACCCTGAGCGCCGTGATCCTGCAACTGCGCACCCCCGCGGGCCAGGCGCTGCCGTCGAGCGCCGGCTACACCGTCGGCGGACTCGTCTCGTGTGCGATCTGGCTGCTGGCCGCCGTCGCCGGTCTGGCCGCGATCCGCCGGCACGTGCGCGATGCGTCGTCCGCCGCGCCGGCGACGGAGACCGCAACGCCCGGGCTGGAAGCACCGGCCGGCGACACGACCGCGCCGGCGACGCCCGCTCTTCGCCGGGACGAGGAGCGCGCGTCGACCAACCGGGAGATCTGACCGCCGCTGCCGTGGGGCGTGCCTGCCCGCCTCCGCTCCGGGAGCCGTGGCGGCATCGCCCTTGCTCAGCGCCTCACAGGGCGTCGCAGGCCACGTCGGTGTACGCGGCGCGCAGGGTGTCGATGATGGGATGATCACCCGGGATCTCGCAGCCGTCGATGCGGGTGATGGCGCGGACGCCGATGGCGGCGTTGGTGGCGAAGGCCGCCCGCATGGCGGGGATGTCCGTCAGGCGGACCGTCGCGACGCGGTGCGCATGCGCCTTCTTCAGCAGTTCCATGGTGACCCCGACCAGGCAGTCGGCGTCCGGCCAGATCACGTGATCGCCGTCGAAGAAGCCCACGTTCCAGGTGCCGCCCTCCGAGACGACTCCGTTCCCGTCCACGAACAGCGCGTCGTCGAACCCGTCGAGCTGAGCGGACCGCCGCCGGCGCAGCGCTCCGTAGAGCCCCACGCTCTTCACCGCCGGCTCGTCGCGGACGTAGACGGTGGAGCGCACCCGCAGGGGCGAGAGCGGCAGCGTCGCCGCCGGGCGCTGCGTCACGAGGACCTGCGGATCGGTGGCGTGATCGGGATGCCCGAGGTCGGTCGCGGGGTCGAAGACCGTGACCCGGATCGTCGCCGTCCCCCTGGGCGGCGCCGCACGCCGGATCAACCGACGGACGTGTTCGAGATCCAGCTCGACACCGAACAGCGCCTGGCAGTCGCGGCCCAGCCGGTCCAGATGGAGCGACAGGCCGCGCACCCGGCCGTCCTCCACCCGCAGAGTGGTGAAATGGCCGTAGTTGGTGAGAGCCAGGGTCTGGAATTGGTCCGGACGGATCGCCTGCCCGTTGAGTTCTGCCATGCGAACAGCATGGCAGCGCCCGTCCCGGCCCCGACGGAGATCGTGGCCGCCCGCGCGGGACCGGCGGGAACTCTAGGCGAACCCCCCGTTGCTCATCAGCAGTTGGCCGTTGAGCCACTGGCCTTCCGGTGAGCAGAGGAAGTCCACGAGGTGTGCGGTGTCCTGCGGGGTGCCGAGGCGGCCGAGCGGCGTCTGCCGGAGCACGCGCTCGCGCAGTTCGCCGGACATCCAGCCGGTGTCCACCGGTCCCGGATTGATGACGTTGGCGGTGACGCCGAGGTGCGCGAGTTCGCGCGCGGCGGCCAGCGTGATGCGGTCAAGGGCTCCCTTGCTCGCCCCGTAGGGGAGGTTGTCCACGGTGTGGTCGCTGGTCAGGCTGATGATTCGCCCCGTTCCGGGAGCGCCGGCGAACCGGCGGCCGTACTCCCGGATCAGCAGCCAGGTGGCGCGCGCGTTGACCGCGAAGTGGCGGTCGAAGCTCTCGACGGTGGTGTCGAGCAGTCCGGAGTCGACCGACTCGCAGTGGCACATCACCAGGGCCGTGACGGCGCCGAGACGGCGTTCGGCCTCGTCGAAGACGCGCGCGGGGGCGTCCGGGTCGGTGAGGTCGGCGGCGATGGCCTCGCTGACCGCGCCGCGCTCGCCGAGGGCCTTGGTGATCGCGTCCGTCGCCCCCTGCTCGACTCCCCAGGGCATGCGCTGGTCGTAGGGAGTCCAGTACGTGAAGGCGATGTTCCAGCCCGACGCCGCGAGCCGGCGGGCGATACCCGCACCGATCCCCACGGTGCGGCCGACGCCGGTCACCAGGGCCAACGGACGGGGAGCGGCGGGGACCCGTTTTTCATCGGTAGTCGTCACAGGGAGGATCGTTGGGGATGCGGGCCGGCAAGGCAAACCCTTATCACCCGTGCGCTTCCCACCCCCGCGCCCGCATGGCACCGGATGGCACTGCTTGGCGCCATCCGGTGCCACCGAGGTGCCATTCCATGCTGCCGCCGGCGCGTGAGCGCGCACGGCGCCACAGTGGCTCAGGCTGATATCTGCGCGTTTCCGCAGCTCGGCGCGGTCATCGCAGCATCGGTGCCGCATGTGGCGCCACTCGGGCTTGCGCATGGCGCCATAGTGGTGCCACTATGGCGTCATGGACCTCACTCCGTATGTCGACACGCTGCGTCGCGAACTCGCGGTGGCTGCCGAAGCCGGCGGGCCGGACGCCCGCGAGCTGGCCGAGCGGCTCACGGCTCCCTTGGAGTCGGCGACCCGCTTGACGATGCTCAACGTGCTCTCCGCGGCGATGGACGAGATCACCCGTGAGCTCGCCCCCGGCTCGGTCGACGTACGGCTGCGCGGGCTGGACCCGGACTTCGTGGTGACGCCGCCGCCCGCCGGCGGCGGCCCCGTCGAAGCCGCCGTCGCGCCCGTCGAACCCCTCAAGGCCCAGGCGCCCGCCGACGGTGACGAGGGCGGCACCGCCCGCGTCAACCTGCGTCTGCCGGCACACCTCAAGGCGCGCGCCGAGGAGGTCGCGAGCCGCGAGGGCCTGTCGGTCAACGCGTGGCTGGTGCGGGCCGTGTCGGCCGCGGTCGACAGTGGCACGCAACCGCGGCCGACGGAGAGGGCCCGCACCATCGGACAGAGCTTCACGGGCTGGGTGCGCTAGCCACTCCCGCGCCCGCCTCGCTTCACCCACACCACGTCCCACCTGCGGGGACGACCCGACGACCCATGAGGACGCCACAGCCATGCCTTCTTTCGACACCCCCGAACCGATTTCGGTCACCGCCCACGTGTTCGCCGGTTCCATCCGGTTCACCGCGGGCGACCGCCCCGACACGGTCGTCGAGGTGCTGCCCCGCGACCCGAAGCGGGACCAGGACCTGCGATCGTCCGACCAGACCGAGGTCGCCTACGAGAACGGCGTCCTGACGATCAGGACGCCCAAGCAGCGCTATCTCGTCGGACGCACCGGCACCGTCGACGTGACGGTCGAACTGCCCACGGGCTCGCGCGTCGACATGACCGGATCCTGGGCCCAGGTGCTCGGCGAGGGCCGGCTCGGCGAGGTCCGGGTGAAGACCTCCTCCGGTGACGTCCGCCTCGACACGACCGGGCCGCTCCAACTGACCGCCTCCCACGGCTCGATCACCGTCGACCGGATCGAGGGCATGGCCGAGATCACCACCAGCTCCGGCAGCCTGCGCGTCGGCACCGTCGACGGACCCGCCGTCCTGAAGAACTCGCACGGCACCACGACCGTCGGCGCCGCCACCGGCGACCTGCGGGTGAACGGCTCCAACGGCGACATCGACATCACCCGCGCCGAGGGCTCGGTCGTCGCCACCACCGCCAACGGCACCCTGCACGTCGCCGAAGTCGCCCGTGGCACCGTCCAGTTGGAGACCGCCTACGGCGCCATCGAGGTCGGCATCCGCGAGGGCGCCGCCGCCTGGCTCGACGTCACCTCCGAGCACGGGCAGGTGCGCAACACGCTCGCCGCCTCCGAGGCCCCGGAGGAGACCGAGGACGCGGTCAAGGTCCGTGCCCGGACCCGCTACGGCAACATCGACGTCCGCCGCGCCCGGGCCTGAACGCCGGCCCCGCGAACCCGCCCACTCCCCAGTCGCTTCAGCCTTCGAACGGAGGGCTCCGTGCCTTCTTCTGTCATGCCCACATCCAGGCGGAGCGGCGGTCCGCAGACGCCCGCCGCCGTCTCCACCATCGGTCTGCGCAAGTCGTACGGCGACAAGACCGTGCTCGACGGCATCGATCTGCGCATCCCGGCCGGGTCCGTGTTCGCGCTGCTCGGCCCGAACGGCGCCGGCAAGACCACCACCGTGCAGATCCTCTCCACGCTCATCGCCGCCGACGGCGGGCAGGCCCAGGTCGCCGGCCACGACATCGCCACGTCACCGGACGGGGTGCGCGCCGCGATCGGCGTCACCGGGCAGTTCGCCGCGCTCGACGACCTGCTCACCGCCGAGGAGAACCTGCTCCTCATGGCCGACCTGCTGCGCCTCGGCAAGCGTGAAGGACGGTCCCGTGCCGGGGAGTTGCTCCGGCGGTTCGGCATCGCGGACGTCGCGCACAAGCGGGCCGCGACCTTCTCCGGCGGCATGCGGCGCCGGCTCGACATCGCCATGACGCTGGTCGGCGACCCCCGGGTGATCTTCCTGGACGAGCCGACGAGCGGGCTCGATCCGCGCAGCCGCCGCACCATGTGGAACACGGTGCGCTCGCTGGTCGCGGGCGGCACCACCGTCTTCCTCACCACCCAGTACCTGGAGGAAGCCGACCAGTTGGCCGACCGGATCGCGGTGCTCGACGGCGGCCGGATCGTCGCCGAGGGCACGGCCGACGAGCTCAAGGCGCGGATCCCGGGCAGCCACGTACGGCTGCGGCTCACCGACTCCGCCGAGTACGACCGCGCGGCAGCCGCCTTCCCCGGCGCGGTCCGAGACGAGGAGAACCTCGCGCTGCGGGTGGCGGGCGACGGCGGCATCGACGCGCTGCGCGCGCTGCTCGACCGGCTCGACGCCGCCGGCATCCGGGCCGCCGACCTCTCCGTGCACACCCCCGACCTCGACGACGTGTTCCTCGCCCTGACCGGCGACGGCACCACAGAAACCGGCACCAGCACCCCGCCTCACGCCAAGGAGACCCTGCGATGAGCACCCTCGCCTACGTCGTGCACGACTCGATGACGATGCTGCGGCGCAACCTCAAGCACGCGATCCGCTATCCGACCGTGGGGTTCGGCGCCGCCATGACCCCGATCCTGATGCTGCTGCTGTTCGTCTACGCCTTCGGGGACTCGATCGGCGCCGGAATGGGCGGCGGCCGGCACGCCTACCTGGAGTATCTGACGCCCGGCGTCATCATCATGGGAGTGGCGTCCGGGGCGATGTCGACCTCGATCGCGGTCTGCTCCGACATGACCGAGGGCATCATCAACCGGTTCCGCACCATGAACATCACCCGCTCGTCGTTCATGACGGGCCATGTCGTCGGCAGCGTCATCCAGACGATGGTGAGCGTCGTGCTGGTCGTGGCGGTCGCACTCGCCATCGGTTTCCGGTCGGACGCGAGCCCGCTCGAATGGCTCGCCGCCGCCGGCCTCCTCACGGCCGTCGCGTTCGCGGTGACCTGGCTGTCGGCCGCGCTCGGCCTGCTCTCCAAGACCGTCGAGTCCGCGAGCAACAAGCCGCTGCTGGTGCAGTTCCTGCCGTTCCTCGGCTCCGCGTTCGTGCCGGCCGCCTCGATGTCGCCGGGCCTGCGCTGGTTCGCCGAGAACCAGCCGTTCACCCCGATGACCGAGACGCTGCGCGGCCTGCTCTGCGACTCCCGGATCGGCGACAACGGCTGGATCTCGCTCGCCTGGTGCGCAGGCATCGTCCTGGCCGGCTACCTCTGGTCGCGCTCGCTGTTCAACAGCACCACCAAGCGCTGAGAGCCCGTCCTGGCCGACGGGTTCGCGACGCCGGCACGCGGGAGTGCGACGCCCGGGCCGGCGGCGGCCACCGCGGTGTCCGGAACGGAGCGGTCGGCTCCGCGGCGGCCGTTGACATCGTTGCCAGGCTTGCTCGCGCGTGCTATCCACAGGGCGAACGGGTGAGCCGATGTCTCTGACCCGAAGGGTGAGTACATGCGTATCCGCCTGCTCCTCTCCGTCTTCCTGCTGATCCTCGCCTGCGCGCCGGCCGCCGCGGCCAGCGCGCAGGCGCCCCCGACGGCCCCCGCCGCCACCACGCACACCGTGACCCTCGTCAACGAGACCGGGCAGACCGTCTGGGTGGGCAGCACCGTCAACGCCGACGGTTCCGCCGGCCTCACCGGGCTGCCCGAACTCGCGCCCGACGCCTCGGCGAGCGTGACGATCCCGGAGGACACCGGGGCGATGCACTGGCGCGGCACGTTCTTCGCCCGGGAGGGCTGTTCCGGCCAGAGCGGGACGACGTTCCACTGCGAACTGGGCGACTGCGGACCGTACGCCGACCACTGCACGACCGGTGAGCAGCCGGTCAGCCTCGCGGAGTTCGACTTCGACCCCTCCGACTCCCTGGCCCCCTGGTACGACGTCAGCTACGTCAACGCCTTCTCGGTGCCGGTGACCATCACCCCGACCGGGGTGGACGCGCCGCCGGCCGGCGGGGGATCGTGCGCCGTCGAGGGCTGCCCCGACGACCTGTTGCCGTACTGCCCGCAGCAGGACCTCGTGACCGACCCGTCGAGCGGCACGCCGCTGGAGTGCGTCAACCCCAGCCGGGACGCGACGAGTTCCTACAGCGACGCGATCACCTCGCACTGCCCGTACGCCTACGCCTGGTCCGGACAGGACACGGTGCCGGGCAACCAGGTGGTGCGCCAGTGCCCGGAGTGCTCCGGGTTCACCGTGACGTTCCACGCCTGACCCCGCCGCCGGCGCGCGGACCGCGCCGGCCCACCGACCTGGGGAGGACCCCGTGCGCCACCCGATCCGCCCGTCCCTGACCGCGCTGCCGCTGCTCGCGGCGGTGTTGCTGCTCCTCGCCGCCGTCCTCGCCGCGCCGGCCCGTGCCGCGACCGGCGGCAAGGGCGTCAGCGCCAACCCGGTCAGCGGCGCCTCGCAGGACATCGCGGACGTCGGCGCCTCCTGGTACTACGACTGGGGGCCGTCCACCGGCGCCATCGCCAAGCCGGCCGGCGCGGAGTTCGTGCCGATGATCTGGGGCGCCGGCTCGGTGGACCCCACCGACCTGGCCACCGCCGAGCAGCAGGGCACCGAGCTGCTGTCCTTCAACGAACCGGACATGGCCGGGCAGGCGAACATGTCGGTCGATCAGGCACTCGACCTGTGGCCGCAGCTGGAGGCGACCGGCATGCGGCTCGGCGCTCCCGCCGTGGCCTACGGCGCCGACACGCCCGGCGGCTGGCTCGACCAGTTCATGAGCGGCGCCGCCGCCCGCGGCTACCGCGTCGACTTCATCCCGCTGCACTGGTACGGCGGCGACTTCAGCTCGGCGGCCACCGGCGAACTGGAGTCCTACATCCAGGCCGTCTACAACCGTTACCACAAGCCCATCTGGCTGACCGAGTACGCGCTGACCGACTTCTCCGGCAGCACCCCGGCCTACCCCACCTCGCAGCAGCAGGTGGCGTTCATCAACGCGTCGACGGTGATGCTCGACAGCCTGCCGTACGTCGAGAAGTACGCCTGGTTCAGCCTGTCGACGCAGACCAGCCCCACCGGCCTGTACACCGGCACCACGCCCAACGACAGCGGCGTCGCCTACCGCGCGGCGGACTGACGGCCGGACGGACGCCTGCTCAGACGCCGCCGGGCAGCGAGCGGCCCGGCGGCGGTCCGACGACGGCGAGGTGGCGGCGGCCGGCCGCGGCGGCCCAGCCGAACAGGGCGAGGGAGACCGCCGCGACCACGACCGAGTCGTAGGGCCCGGGCAGCGCGCCCGTACCGCCGAACGACCCGAGACCGGACAGCAGGGTGAGCACCGCGAGGTAGACCACGAGCCAGGCGCCCTCGCGCAGTTCGCGCCCCAGACCGTCCCGCCCGGCAGCGCGGCGGGTCAGCAGATGCAGCGGCAGGCCGACCAGCACGAGCGGCAGAGCTACCCGCAGGTCGTGCCAGCCGGACCAGTAGACGAACTCGCTGGAGACGACGAAGGCGACCGGCGCGAGCCAGCGCAGCCCCGGGACCCAGCCGGGCAGATGGGAGGCGGGGTCGGCGCGGAAGGCCGCCGCGGCGACCGCGGATGAGGCGTAGATCAACAGGTACATGTCGCCCATGACCGAAACGATGGACTGCCAGCCCCCGAACGGCAGCAGGAAGACGACGATGACGCCGAGGTTGAGCAGCAGGGCCCGCTGCGGGACGCCGAAGCGGTCGGACACCTTCGTGAACGCGCGCGGCAGCAGCCCGTTCTTGGCCAGCGCGTAGGAGTGCCGGGCGTCCAGCGCCACGCCGACGTAGGCGGACCCGCCGGGGGAGAGCACGGCGTCGGCGTACAGCAGGCTGGAGAGCCACTGGAGGTTGACGAGGAGGGCGAGCTGGCCGAACGGCGAGTCGAAGTCGACGCCCCGCCAGCCGCCGCCCAGCAGCCGGTCGGGCACGGAGGTCAGGAAGGCGAGCTGGAGCGCGAGGTAGACCAGGATCGCCAGCCCGATGCCGGCCAGCACCGAACGCGGCAGGGTGCGGCGCGGGTCGCGCGCCTCGCCGGAGAAGTCCAGCGGTGCCTGGAAGCCGTTGACCGAGTAGACGATGCCGCCGCTGGACAGCGCCGTCAGGCAGGCGCCCCAGCCGTAGGGCGCGAAGCCGCCGTGCCCGGTGAGCCGGCCGCTGTGGAAGCCGGAGGCGAACAGGGCCAGCGCGGTGACGACCGGGACGATGACCTTGACGACGGAGACAGCGTTGTTGAGCCCGGCGAAGACCCGCACGGTGAACCAGTTGAGCGCGGTCAGCAGGGTGCTGAGGGCCACTCCGACGCCGAGCCCGGTGGCGGTGAGCCGGCCGCCGTGGTACAGGCCGGGGAGGTAGTGCGCGGCGTACTGCATGATCGCGCTGATCTCGGCGGCCGTGCCGCCCACCGACAGCAGGACCGACCAGCCGATCATGCCGCCCACCAGCCGCCCCGAGGCGTACAGCGGCCAGCGCACGGTGCCGCCGCCCTCGGGGCGGAAGGCGCCCAACTCCACCATGACCAGGGCGACCACGGCGCTCAGCACCCCGGCGGCCACCCACGACAGCAGCGACGCGGGTCCGGCGATCTGCGCCGCGTACATGGCCGAGAACAGCCAGCCCGATCCGATGATGTTGGAGAAGCCGATCGCCGTCAGCGCCCAGAAGCCGAGATCGTGCCGGAGCTTGCGCTCCTCCGGCCCCGGCCCCGCCGCCGCGTCCATCGGCCCCGTTCCGTCCGTCATCGGCGCTCCTCTCCCTGCCGCGGTCGCCCGCCGTCGCCCGTCCTACCGGTGTCAGGGCATCCTCCCCGCCGGCGTTCATTCAACGCCTCGCCGGTACCGGCGGCGACCGACCGGGCCGAACCGCCCGCGGGCCGCGTCCGCTTCGTTGGTCCAGGCCATTGACGCGTACACGTCTTCTGGCTACGTTCGGGGCGAACCGTCCGTACCGCGCCCCCCGCCCCGCACCGCGCAGACTCCGGGAGCCCCCCATGGCAGCAGTGCGACCCCACCCCGCGCCTCGCGTTCGGACAACGATGTCAACGGCCGCGGCCCACCAGCCGTTCCGGCCCGCGGCCCCGCCGCCGGTCCGCCGGGCCGTCCGGACCTGACCACCCCGGTCCGCCCCGCCGCCCCGCTCGCGCTCCCCGATCCGGGCGGCGTTCCGCCGAACTCCGGGCCGTCACCACGCCGGCCCGGCCGCTCCAGCACACTCCGTCGTCCAGCGGCACGACGTGCCCTGGCCACCCCCGATGAGGTGAGACCCCGTGAGAAGAAGACGCGTCTTTGGCGCAGCGGTCCTGGCCGCGGTCACCGGCGCCGCCCTGGCGATCCCGCTGACGGCGCAGGCCGCCACCGTCCCCCAGGCCGCGCCCGGCAGCCACGTCACCACGAAGGCCGCCTGCGCCGCGCCGCTGCACCACGGCGGTCCGGTCTGCTACGCCGAGGTGCGCACCGACGTCACGCCCGTGCGCGCCGACGTCCTCTCCCCGCACGCCACCCCGTCCGGCTACGGGCCTTCGGACCTGCTCGCCGCCTACAACCTCGCGTCGGCCGCCGCATCCGACGGCGGCGGCGCGACGGTGGCCGTCGTGGAGAACGCCGACGACCCCAACCTCGAAACCGACCTCGGCACCTACCGCGCGCAGTACGGCCTGCCGGCCTGCACCACGGCCAACGGCTGCTTCCGCAAGGTCAACCAGAGCGGCGAGCAGGGCGACTACCCCCCGGGCGACACCGGTTGGGGCACCGAGGCGTCGCTCGACGTGGACATGGTCTCCGCGATCTGCCCGAACTGCCACATCCTCGCCGTCGAGGCCGGTGACCTCGCCGCGGCGCAGAACACCGCGGTCTCGCTCGGCGCCGACTACATCTCCAACAGTTGGGGCACCGGCGACGGTTCGGGCGACGCAGGCATGGACGCCGACTTCGACCACGCCGGCGTCGTCGACGTCGCCAGCTCCGGCGACAGCGGCTACGGCGTCAGCTACCCCGCCTCCTCCCGCTACGTGGTCGCCGCCGGCGGCACCTCGCTGGTGCGCGACTCCTCCGCGCGCGGCTGGTCGGAGACGGCCTGGTCGGGCGCCGGCGCCGGCTGCTCGTCGTGGGAGTCGAAGCCCTCCTGGCAGAACGACTCCGGCTGCGGCAACCGCACCGTCGCCGACGTGTCCGCGGTGGCCGACCCGGGCACCGGCGTGGCCGTGTACGACACCTACGGGCAGGGCGGCTGGTTCGTCGTCGGCGGCACCAGCGTCTCGTCGCCGATCATCGCCTCCGTCTACGCCCTGGCCGGCGCGCCGTCCTCCTCGGCGGCCTCCTCGCTCTACGCCCACCAGTCGAGCCTGTACGACATCACCTCCGGCTCCGACGGCTCCTGCGGCTCGTACCTGTGCGACGCCGGTTCCGGCTACGACGGCCCCACCGGCCTCGGCACCCCCGACGGCCTCGGCGCCTTCGGCGGCACCGGGGGCGGCTCCACCACCGGCCCGATCACGGCCGGGGTCGGCGCCGGACTCTGCCTGGACGACCGCTCGTCCGGCACCGACGACTACAACCCCGTGCAGATCTGGGGCTGCAACGGCAGCGACGCCCAGCAGTGGACGCCCAGCGCCGGCGACACCCTGCAGGTCCTGGGCAAGTGCCTGGACGTCTACGCGGCCGGCACCGCCGACGGCACCGCCGTCGACCTGTACACCTGCAACGGCACCGGCGCCCAGGTGTGGCAGCCGCAGTCCGACGGCGCGCTGCTGAACCCGGAGTCCGGCAAGTGCCTGGACGACCCGAACTCCTCGACCACCGAGGGCACCCAGGTGCAGATCTGGGACTGCAACGGCACGGGCGCCCAGGTCTGGAACCTGCCCTGACCAGAGCCTCCCGGCGGTCGCCGGACCGCCGGGAGGCGTCGCGTCACACCCGGGCCGGAACCGCGCCGGCCCGGGTCAGCCCATGAGCGTTCGGACGAGGTCGTAGCCCAGGTCGAAGCGCACGCCGTCGGGGTTGGTCAGGTCGTAGTCGGCGTACCAGGACGCGTCGGCCTCCGGGTGCGGTCCCACCACGCCGACCCGGCCGCGTCCGTAGCGGGTGACGACGGCGGCCGGCGTGCCGTTGTCGTAGGTGGCCAGTACGGAGGCCGCGGCGCCCCGGTCGAGGATGAAGTACGGGCCGTCCTGGAAGTACATGTGCCGCTGCCGCCCGCGCCATCGCACGGAGATGACGGTGTCCCTGGCCGTGGTGGTCGTCGAGCCGCGCGAACCGACGTACCCGTTGGTGTCGCCCGGCAGCAGCCCCAGGCCGGGGTCACGGCCCGCCAGGTAGGCACCCATGCAGATGCCCAGGTAACGGCCTCCGCCGCGCAGCCAGGCGCGCAGCGGATCGGCGAACGGCCGGATCGCCCGCCACGCCCCGTCCAGGTCCTGGCCGCCGCCGGGCTGGACGTACAGCTGCGCCGCGGCCAACGCGGCGGCGGTCACGGGCACGTCACCCTGGGGCCCGCAGTAGCGCACGCGAAACCGCTCCGGCGAGCCGCGCAGCAGGGCCGCCGCCGCCTCGGGGCAGCCCGGACTCGACGCGGGACCCCGGTAGACGAGCGCCAACGGCCCGTGAGCCGCGCGGTCGGCGGAGCACCCGGCCTGGGCGAGGACCGCCGCCCCCACCGGGAGTGCGAGGCCGAGAAGGTTTCGACGCTTCATGCGCAGAACATATCCGCCGTCAGGCAGCGGCTCGTGACGGGGACCGCGAGCGGAGTGGGCCGATCCTCACAGGTTCATCGAGGAACCCGCGATCGGGCTTTCGCCTCTTGCTTGCCGCAGCACCGGACGGTTCCAGAATCCGGACCGAGGTGCCGTCCAAGGAGCGCGCGCTGATGAGCAAGTTCGACCCCGCCGACCGACCCATGAGGCCGAGCCGCAGACGCACCGGCCGACGAGGCACGGCCGGCGCCGTTCTCGTGCGGCTGGTCAGGACGAAGGGTGAGGTCGCGTGAACGACACGAGGCTGGAGGCACGCGACGGCGCCTTCGACGAGACCCGCGAACCCGGGGAACCGCCCGCCGGCCGAGCGGTCTGGCCGGCGCGACAGGCGCCCGCGGCCCGCACGTTGGTCGACGTCTTCGACGCGACCGCCGAACTCTGGCCGCAGGCGCCGGCCCTGCACGCGGGCGACACCGCACTGGACTACCGGAGCCTGCGGGCCGGGGCGCGGGCGCTGGCCGGTGATCTGCGCGAGCGGGGCGTCGGTCCCGGGGACAGGGTGGGCGTCCGGGCGCCGTCCGGCACGGTGGACCTGTACGTGGCGATCCTCGGCATCCTGTACGCGGGCGCCGCGTACGTGCCGGTGGACGTGGACGATCCCGACGAACGCGCCGAGATGATCTGGCAGGACGCCGCCGTGTGCGCGGTCATCGGCGCGGGCCGTGCCGTCACCGCCGGCCCCGGACCCGGCGGCGGGCGGAGCGGACCGCCGACGGTCACCGACGACGCCTGGATCATCTTCACCTCCGGAACGACCGGGCGCCCCAAGGGAGTCGCCGTCAGCCACCGCTCGGCGGCGGCCTTCGTCGACGCCGAGGCCCGGCTCTTCCTGCGGGACGCCCCGCTGGGGCCCGGAGACCGCGTGATGGCCGGGCTCTCGGTGGCCTTCGACGCCTCCTGCGAGGAGATGTGGCTCGCCTGGCGGCACGGCGGCTGCCTGGTTCCGGCGCCGCGCTCGCTGGTCAAGGCCGGCGCGGACCTCGGCCCCTGGCTGATCGAGCGCCGGATCACCGTCGTGTCGACCGTCCCCACCCTCGTCGCGCTGTGGCCCGCCGAGGCCCTCGACCGGATCCGGCTGCTCATCGTCGGCGGCGAGGCGTGCCCCGCCGAACTGGTCGAGCGCCTGGCGGTCCCCGGGCGCGAGTTCTGGAACACCTACGGCCCCACCGAGACCACGGTGGTCGCCTGCGGCTCGCTGATGCGCGCCGGGCAGGCGGTGCGCATCGGCACACCGCTGGACGGCTGGGAGCTGGCCGTGGTCGACAAGCAGGACCGGCCGGTCGCCTGGGGCGAGACGGGAGAACTGCTGATAGGCGGCGTGGGAACGGCCCGCTACCTCGACGCCGACAAGGACGCCGAGAAGTTCCGGCCGCACCCCGCCCTGGGCGGCGAACGGGTCTACCGCAGCGGCGACCTGGTCCGGGCGGAACGGCAGGGTCTGGTCTTCGTCGGCCGCGCCGACGAGCAGATCAAGCTCGGTGGACGGCGGATAGAACTCGCCGAGATCGACGCCGCCCTCCAGGCGCTCCCCGCGGTGCGCGCCGCGGCATCGGCGGTGCAGCAGACCGCGGCGGGCGGCCAGGTGCTCGTCGGCTATCTGGTGCTGGAGCCGCCGGACGCCGCGTTAGACCAGGCCGCCACCCGCCAGTCGCTGCTGGAGCGCCTGCCCCCGGCGCTGGTGCCGGTCCTCGCGGTGGTCGACGACCTGCCGACGCGCACCTCGGGAAAGGTGGACCGCAAGGCGCTGCCCTGGCCGCTGACCGGACTCGGCACTCCGCCGGGCGAAACGGTACCTCTGGACGGGACGGCCGGGTGGCTCGCCCAGCGGTGGCAGGACCTGCTGGGGGTACCCGCCGGCGGCGACAGCGACTTCTTCGCCCTCGGCGGCACCAGCCTCACCGCCGCCCGCCTGGTCTCGGCGCTGCGCGAGCGCTTCCCCGGTGCCTCGGTCGCCGACCTCTACCACCAGCCCCGGCTGCTCGACCTGGCCGCCCACCTCGACGCGACCGTCACCCGGGAGACGCGGCACCGCGACGTACGCCCCACGCCCTGGTGGGTCGGCCCCTACCAGGCCGCCGTCATCGCCGTCCTCTACGGTGTCACCGGGCTGCGCTGGGTGGTCGGACTCGCGGCGGTGGACAACCTGATAGGTCCGCTGTCCTGGGCACCCCACACCGCCTGGTGGGTCATCGCCACCAGTTGGCTGCTGCTGTCGAGCCCGCTCGGCCGTTGCGTCGTCGGCGCGTCGGGCGCCCGGTTGCTGACCGGCAGCCTGCGTCTCGGCTCCTACCCACGCGGCGGATCGGCCCATCTGCGGCTGTGGACCGCGGAACGGGTGGTGGAGACCTTCAACGTGGCCGGGGTGCTCGGCACGCCGCTGGCCCGCCGCTACGCCCGCATCCTCGGCTGCCGGGTAGGCGAGGACGTGGAACTGCACGCGATGCCCCCGGTGACCGGTTACGCCACCTTCGGCGACGGCTGCGTGCTGGAGCCGGAGGTCGACGCGGCCGGCTGGTGGCTGGACGGCGACCTCCTGCACCTGGGCAGCGTGCGAGTCGGTCCCGGCGTCAGGGTGGGCACCCGCAGCATGCTGATGCCGGGCACCGAGATCGGCGTCGGCGCCGAGATCGCACCGGGCAGTTGCGTGATGGGCCGGGTCCCGGCCCGCGAGCGCTGGCACGGAACTCCCGCCCGGCGGGACGAGAGCGCGCAGCAGGACGCCTGGCCCGCCCCGCGCTACCGGCGCTCCCGCTTCTGGGACCTCGCCTACCTGATCTCGGTGCCGTTCCTGCAGGCGCTGCCGGTCGCGACGGCCGTCCCGGCGCTGCTGCTGGTCTACGAACTGGTGGGCCGCGACCCCAGCTACACCTACGTCCTGGAGCTGATCCTCTCCCTCACCGTCCCGCTGTCCCTGGCCACGATGGCCCTGTACGCGCTGGTGGCCGCCGCCCTCGTGCGATTGTTCTCCCGGGCGCTGAAGCCGGGGACGTATCCCGCGCACGGCCGGGTGGCGTTGTGCGTGTGGTTCGTCCACCAGATCATGGACAGCGTCAGAACCGACCTGTTCCCCCTCTACGCCAGCTTCCTGACCCCTGCCTGGCTGAGACTGCTCGGGGCCGAGATCGGGAAGGGGGTGGAGGCGTCCACCGTCCTGTCGCTGCCTGGCCTGATGAGCGTGGGCGACCACGCCTTCCTCGCCGACGACACGCTGATCGCGCCGTTCGCGGTACGCGGCGGCTGGCTCCGGCTGGGACGCGCGAGCGTGGGACGCCGCTCCTTCGTCGGCAACTCGGGCATCGTCGGCCCTGACCGGGCACTGGCGGCGGACTCGCTGGTGGGCGTGCTCTCCGACGCCCCGCCGGGCACCGTGCCGGGTACGTCCTGGCTGGGCAGGCCCGGCTTCACCGTCCAACGCGTCTCCGAGGGCGGGGACGACGACGCCCGCACCTACGCCCCGCCGACCCGGTTGCGCTGGGCGCGCGCGGCGGTGGAACTGTGCCGGCTCGTGCCGGTGATCCTCGCGGTGACCCTGGGCGACGCGGTGATGATGGGACTGCAGGCGGTGCTCGACTACGACGGACTGGCTGCCTGCGCGCTGAGTTCCGGCGTCCTGCTGCTCGCCTGCGGCGTGATCGCCTGCCTGATCACCACCGCCTCGAAATGGCTGCTGGTGGGGCGTTTCCGGGTGGGGCAACGGCCGCTGTGGAGCTCCTTCGTCTGGCGCAACGAACTCTTCGACACGTTCGTCGAGGAACTGGCGATGCCCTGGCTGGGGCAGTCGTTGCTGGGCACCCCGTTCCTCAACGTCTGGCTGCGCAGCCTGGGCGCGAGGATCGGCCGGGGCGTGTGGTGCGAGAGCCACTGGCTGCCGGAGACCGACCTGGTCACCCTGCGGGCCGGCGTCTCGGTCAACCGGGGCGTGGTGGTGCAGACCCATCTCTTCCACGACCGGCTGATGCGGATGGACGCCATCGAGGTGGCCGCCGGAGCCACCCTCGGACCGCACTCCATCGTCCTGCTGGGTTCGACGCTGGGCGAGGGCTCGGTCGTCGGCCCCTCCTCCCTCGTCATGCGCGGCGAAACCGTGCCGGACGACACCCGCTGGCTGGGCAATCCGGTCGCGCGCTGGTGAACCGCCGCTCGAATGACGACCCGGCCGGCGGGACCGCGGTGACGGGCCGTCAGGACGCCATGTCCGGCGCCGCCCCGGCCAGGTCCGCCGGCTGCGCCGACTTGTGGTCCGGCGACGGGACAGACGGCGAGTCCGTCGACGGGTCCATGGCGAGACGGGTGCAGTCGATCAGGTGGGCGAGCGTCGGCTCACGGACGAGCCGGCCGAGCATGGCGTCGAACCGGTCCCGTCTGCCCTCGCCGACGATGCGGGTCGAGACGGAGGTCAGAATGGAGAGTAACTCCAGCGAGTTTCCGCCGAGTTCGTGGAAGTCGGCGCCGTCGGAGATCTGCTCGGGAGCGCGGTCGAGCACCTCCGCCCAGACCGCGGCGACCGCCGCCGCGAGCGGGTCGCGTCCGTCCGGCCGCCCGGCCGCCGCGGCCACGTCCACCAGCTGCGTCTCGTGGCGGAACGGATCGGGCAGCAGGCGCAGGTCCGCCTTGCCGTTGAGGCTGTGCGGGATCATGTCGACGAAGACGATCGCCGCCGGGAGCATGTACGGCGGCAGCTGGGCGGCGAGGTGTCGCATGAGCGCCTCGACGGTCACCTCCGCGGACCGCACCACGTACACGGCCAGCGCCTTGTGCTTGCCCGACGGGCGTGCCGTGGCGACGGCGTCCGCGACGGCCGGGTGCGATCGCAGCGCCCGCGTGATCTCGGCGGGTTCCACCCGGTTCCCGGCGATCTTGACCTGGTCGTCGATGCGATCCTCGAACGTCAGCCGGCCGCCGGGATCCACCCGCGCGAGGTCGCCGGTGCGGTAGACGCGGGTCCCGTCGGCCAACCGGACGAAGCGCTCCGCCGTCAGCTCCGGGCGCCCCCGGTAGCCACGGGCCACCTGCACCCCGCTGATGAACACCTCCCCCGACTCGCCCTCGGCGACGAAGCGGCCGTTCCTGTCCAGCAGGTGGACCGCGCAGTTCTCCGAGGGCCGTCCGATCGGCACCGCCGGGCCGGTGTCCGACACGGGGTCAAAGAGGTGCGTGGTCGCCATGATGGTGGTCTCGGTCGGGCCGTAGCCATTGATGATCGCGCACTGCGGTCCGAAGATCTCCCGCGCCTCACGGGCGGCGGAGGTGCTCAGCCGCTCTCCGCCCAGCACCAGGGAGCGGAAGCCCTTCGGCCGCACCCCGAGCCGGCCGATCAGCGTCAGGTGCGAGGGCGTGAGGTGGAGCGTGTTCGCGCCGGACTCGGTGAGCAGTTCGCGCAGCATCATGGGGCCGATCTCCGCCGGACGCAGCACGACGGTGCCGCCGACCAGCAGCGGCAGGTAGATGCTGTTGCTCGCGAAGTCGAAGCCCAGCGAGGTCAGCAGCGGCATACGGGTGTCGGCGTCGACGCCGAAGCGCTCGATCGCCCAGTCGGTGAAGCTCCGCACGCTGCCGTGCTCGATCTCCGCGCCCTTGGGTCTCCCGGTCGAACCGGAGGTGTAGATCACGCAGGCCAGCCGGTCGTCGGGTATCTCCGGATCGCCCAGGTCGGGGGCGGCCGGGTCCGGGCCGGTGCCGAAGTCCTCGACGGCCAACGGCGTGCAGCCCTCGGGGAAGCACTCCCGCTCGTGGTGAGGCCGCTGCGACAGGCAGATCGGCGCGCCCGCGTCCGACAGGACTTCCGCGATCCGCGCGTTCGGATTGCGTGCGTCGATGGGCAGATACGCCCCGCCCGATCTCAGGACCGCCCAGACCGCGACCAACGACGCCACGGAGCGGTCGCCGAGCACGCCGACCACCGTCTCCGGTCCGACGCCGCGCTCCCGAAGTGCCGCGGCCAGCACGGCGGTACGGCGTTCCATCTGCCGGTACGTCAGCTTCTCGTCCGGCCCGTCCAGGGCGATCGCGTCGGGCCGCGCGTCGACGCTGCGCAGGAAGCGGCGCACCACATCGGTACGGTCCGGGTGTTCGACGGCGGTGTCGTTGCCCGCCCAGGCGCGGTGCGCGGCGGGGGACAGCTCCTCCTCGACCCGGTCCATCAGGGCCTCGATCCGCTCGGCCGTCACCTCCCCGTCCCACCAGGACATGGTGATCTCGGTGTGCCGGCCGACCTCCAGTACGTCGAGTTCCGGGGCGGCGGTCGGCGCCGGCCGACCGAGCAGGAAGGCGGTGCGGGCCGTGAACCCCGGCGCGTTCAGCCGATCCGGCTCGATGCGGCCCACGTGCGAGATGACGGCGTCCGTGGTGAAGCGCTCCTGGCCACGGGAGGCCTCGTCGATTTCGGCGATGGCCTCGCTGAGCTTGTCCCGCGGGACGTCGAGCACCTCGCGAGCGGGAATGTTGCGCAGGTGCTCACCGTCCTTGACGCTGCGCAGCAGCCGCTCGTGGACCGCCTCCCAATCCTCGCCAGGGGTGGTCTCCATGGTGAGCCCCAGCGCGAGCCCCGCCGTGCTGCGCACCCCCGGCACCGAATGCCGCAGGTCGACCGGGACGTAGAACGCGGCCCGCCGCTCCTCCGGGACCAGGTCCGTCAGCAGCACGGCCAGCCGCGCCACCAGCCCGGGGTGGATGCCCTGGAGGGTGCGCCGCGCGGAGACCGAACGGGAACGGTCGGTCGGCTCGCACGACCCCATGATCGGAGCCTTGTCGGACACCGGGATCCCCACGGGTTCGAAGCCCGTGACCTTCTTGTACACGTCCTGGTCGCTGATCGGGTCCGGTGCGCCGAGGCACTGCTCCCCGCGCAGCGCGCGGAAGACGTCACTCGCCCAGAGGACGACGCCCTGAGCGTCCATCACCGCATGGTGGGCGCGGAACGCCACCGCGGTCGTCTCGCCCCGGATCAGCACCACCTGACAGAACGGCACGTTCGCTCCGGACAGCGGAGCCTGCAGCTCGGGAAGGTTCGCCAGGTCACCGGCCCCCCGCACCACCAGCACCTCGGGCGGGACGCCGCCGTCCACCCATTCCCGGGACTCCTCCTCGCACACCAGTCGGGAGCCCGGGCACGCCTCACCGGCGCGGGCGACGGCCTCGGTGAGCCGTGCGTGATCGATGGTGCCGTGGCCTTCGACCACGATACCGAGCGTGGGGCTGAGCGCGTCCGGGTGACCCAGGAACCACCACTCGGTGGGTGTGACCGGCCTACGGAAGACACCGGTAGGGGTCTGCGCGACAGCGTCGTGCTCGGATCGGGACATAGGCTTGTCGCTCCTTGATGGGCACGGCCGCTGTGCGGGCGGAGCAGTTCGGTCGAACAGATCGAACTCCGGGCGGGAGCGTACTCGAACAGGGGGTGGAACAGTACTGAAGTCCACCCTTATCTTGGACAGTGGGTGCTTAAGCTGCGGGAATGAGGTTTTGCCGTACTCCGGCGGGAGTTTCGAGTAGGGGTTGAGGTACCCCGAACTCGGGGTGCTCGTCGAGCCCGGTGCGGTTGTCCTCGATTTCGACGAAGCGGAGGACGCCGGCGCGGACGGCCTCGCGCTCTCCCGGGCGGTGGCGCCGATTCCGCTTCGAGCGGACCGAAGAAGCTCCCCGCCACAGCAATGCCGGTTCCGCTTACGCTTCGTCTCGGATTCAACTTCCCTATGTCCCGGCAGAATTCGCTACTCGTGTACTGGTGGCTTTACCAGAATTTCTCCTTCGCTTTCTTGCCCTCGGCCGGTGCGGACCCGGCACGAGACACAACGGACCGCCGGCGAAGCCGCCGGCGGTCCCCACGTGCGCGCTGTCCGGCGCACCGTCATGAACGGCCGCGCCGCGCCCGACTCAGGCCGGGCGCTGTACCGGCGCCGCCACGTCGGTGATCGCCCGGACCGCCATCGGTACCTGCTCCGCCGTGAAGTCGAGGTGGGTGACGAGCCGTACTGTCGTCGGGCCGAAGACGCTGATGCGCACGTCGTGCTCGGCGAGGATCCGGCGCCCGAACTCCGCCGCCGTGAGGCCGGTCTTCGCGACGTCGAACAGCACGATGTTCGTCTCGACGTGCTCGGGCTCCACCTCGATCCCCGGAATCCGCGCCAGGCCCCGCGCCAGCTCTTTCGCGTTCGCGTGGTCGGTGGCGAGCCGTTCCACGTGATGGCGCAGCGCGTACACGCCCGCCGAGGCGATGACGCCGGCCTGCCGCATCGCCCCGCCCCAACGCTGCTTGAGCCGCCAGGCATCGTCGATGAACGCCTGGGAGCCGGCCAGCAGGCCGCCGACCGGCGCGCCGAGCCCCTTGCTGAGGTCGATGAAGACGGAGTCGAAGTGCCGCGCGTACGCCTGCGGTTCGATGCCGCTCGCGATGCTCGCGTTCATCAGGCGGGCGCCGTCCATGTGCGTCCACAGACCGCGCTCGCGTGCGATGCCGGTGATCTGCGCGATGGTCTCCAGCGGCCACACGGTGCCGCCGCCCGCGTTGGACGTCTGCTCGATGACGACCCCGGAGGTGCGCGGCGCGTACCGGCTCGGCGTGCGGATGCCGTCGCTGAACTGCTCCGGAGTGAAGACGCCGCGCATGCCGGCAAGGGGCCGGATGGTGACGCCGCTCAGGGCTGCGGGGCCGCCGACCTCGTAGTTGATGACGTGCGCCGTGACGTCGGCGAGCACCTCGTCGCCGGGCCGGCTGTGGACGGCGAGGGCGATCTCGTTGCACATGGTGCCGGACGGCAGGAAGACGGCGGTCTCCTTGCCGAGGAGTTCGGCCGCCATCCGGATGAGTTCGTTGACGCTGGGGTCCTCCCCCTTCTGCTCGTCGCCGACCGGGGCCTCGGCCATGAAGGCCCGCATCTCGGCGGTGGGAAGGGTGATGGTGTCGCTGTAGAGGTCGATGAGCGGCCGGTTGATCCGGATCGGGATACTCACTGCGCGTGTCCTCTCTTCGTTCCGGGGTTTCCTGCGTGAATCAGTCGTGGTCGGCGAAGACGGGACGGAGGTAGGCGGCGGCCGCCGCCGCGCGGATGCCGGCCTCGTCGGCGGTGGCCCCCGTGCACCACAGCCGGCCGTACTCGCTGCGCTGGTCCTTCGCGTCGACGAGGACGTCCCCGGGCCGTGCGATGACGCGGATGTCCCGCAGTCCGGGAACCCGCTCGGCCAGGTCCCGCCCCGCGACGCCCTCGAAGCGCCCGCCGTGCCGCGCGTACAGCGACTGCTCGGCCGCGGCGGCAACCGCCGGCGGAACCCGTACGGACTCGCCGAGATAGGACGCGATCACACCGTCGTAGAAGTCCCAGTCGAGAGCCGCGCCGACCATCGCGGAGATGGTGCGACCGCCGAAGCGCGGGTTGAACTCCACGACCCTGGGCCCGTCGGCCGTGAGCACGAACTCGATGTGAGCGGGCCCCTGCGGGTACGACAGCAGGTCGGAGAGGGCCGCGCAGACCTCCTCGATCTCCCGGTGGGTGCCCGCGGCGAGCGCGACGGGGAAACGCATCGCGAGTTCCATGAAGTACGGAAGCCCGCTCATGATCCGGTCGCAGATGCCCAGGACGTGCGGAACGCCGTCGGAGTAGAGCACCTCGGCGCTGACCACCGGACCGACGAGGAACTCCTCGACCAGCGGTACCCCGCCCTGCCCGGTGGCCTCGGCGAGCACCTCCGGGAAGCGCGCACACAACTCGGATCGGTCGGAGACGGAGACGACGCCGTAACTCCCCGTACCGACGGAGGGCTTGAGCACCACGGGATACCCGGCGGCCTCGGCGGCTGCGACGGCCGCGTCGACGCTCTCGGCCGCCGTGCTCGACGGAGCGGGGATCCCCCTGGTGGCGCATGTCTGACGGAAGGCGTGCTTGTCCTGGGCGAGACGGGCGGCCGGGACCGGGAAGAAGGGTATGCCCGCCTTCTCGGCGGCGACGGCGGCCGGCAGCAGGAACTGCTCGTTGGGCACGATGAGGGTGGCCCGGCCGCTTCCCGCGCTCTCCGCGGCGAGGATCTCGGTGAGGATCCCGGCGGAGCGCGTCTCGCCGACGCGGAGCCGCACCGCGCCGGACGTCAGCAGATCACGGGAGCGGTCGTTGGCGTAGCGGCCGGTGTCCCGGGTGACGAAGGTGACCCGCTCCGCCCTGCGCGTCGCGGCCTCGACCAGCCCGAGACCCGTACCACTGGTGAGCGTTTCGACGATGATGACGTGATCCGCCCTACCCCGCTCCCCACGACGAACGGACACGGGAACGCGGCGGCCATCCGCTCCCGCGGCCCCGGCATCGACGGACACCCGTACCCCCGCCACGGCCTTCGCCGCCGCCTCGGACGCTTCGGCGGCCGTGGATCCGAGGACGATCGCGTAGCCGATCCGGTCGTCCGCGCTCCTGACGTCCGTGAGTTCGCTCCCCGGGTGCTTGTCGAACTCCCAGCGCAGCAGCGAGCCGACAGGTGGGACGACGACGCCCCGGAGGACGCCGGACGCCGGGGGGACGACGAAGCCGATGGCCGCGGCGCCGGCCGCCGGCGGACCGGTCAGGGCCGGGTCCGTGCCCAGCAGGGCCGCGATGGCCCGCTCGTACTGGTCCTGGCCGGTGGCGAGTTCGACCAGTTCGGGGATGCAGTCGCCGGCGACCCTGGTGTGGGTCTCGATGACGACCGGGCCGTGCGCCGGGTCCAGCCGCAGTTCCGTGTGGCTGGCGCCGTCGCGGATTCCCAGCGTGTCCAGTACGCACATCGCGGCGTCCCGCAGGCGTGCCGCGTCCGGCTCGGCCAGCGGCGCCGGAACGGTGTGCCCGGTCTCCACGAACCGGGGGCTGCCGGTGGACTGCTTCTCGGTGATGGCCAGCACCGTGTGCCGTCCGGCAGCGCTGACCGCCTCGACGCTGTACTCAGGTCCCTGAGCGGCGTGTTCGGCGATGAACCGGCCCTCACCCGCGGTCTCCAGCCAGCGTTCGAGCTCCGCGTACGAGGCCAGCCCGGTCACCCCCCTGCTGCCCAGGCCGTCGACCGGCTTGACCACCCATCGGGTGCCCTCCGGCTCCGCCGAGATGGCGGCGAACACCTCCGGCGCCGACCCGCTGGCGTACCGCCAGGCGTAACGGGTGCCGGCGAGCAGACGGCGCATCTCCGCCTTGTCCCGGGCCCGGGCGGCGGCCTCCGGCGAGACCGAGGGCAGGCCGCGCGCGGTGGCGATGCGCGCGCACACCTCCTGGGCGAGCTCGGTGAAGGAGACGACGAGCCGGGGCTCTCCGTGCTCCGCCGCGAGGGCGTCCACGACCGTGAGCGTCGCCTCGTGGTCGGTGATGTCGGTGTAGACGACCCGGTCCGCGTAGGCGGCGGCCGCCCCCGGCACGGAACTGCCCGGCGGCACGAGCATCACCAACCGGTGGCCGTGCAGCGCGACCGCCCTTGCCCCGCCCGGACTAGACCCGAGTTGACAGATCCACCGCATTATCAGTCCCATCTGGGTCGAGTGCTTCCTTGTCCTTGCGACGACCGCCCCAGGCCAGGGCGATGCTCATGCCCAGGGCCAGCACGGCCGCACCCCAGTAGGGCGCGGCCCTCGGCACCCCGTGCAGTCCCGCGGTACCGTGCCGCCCGGCCGCCAGCAGCAGGCCGAGCCAGGCACCCGTCGACTCCGCGGCGCCCCAGGTCAGGCCGGTGAACGCGTAAGCGGCCGTGGCGGACAGCCGGCCGCGCCGCTCGCCGACCTCGGCGTCGTACAGCGGGCTCCAGACCACCTCGGAGAGCGAGAAAACCACCATCGCGGCGAGCACCAGCCCGAAGCCGGCCGAGCGGCCCATCGCGAACATGACGACGGAGCCGGCCAGCACGGCGTTCGCCGTGCAGCACAGCACCTCGAACCCCCCGCGCGGGCGGGCCAGTATCCGCCGCGCCAGCGCGGACACCGGCACCTGCAGCGCCACCACCAGAACGGCGTTGGCGGAGAAGACCCAGCCCATGGCGCGCGTACTGATCGTGCCGCCCAGATAGGCCGGAAGCACGTCGAAGACCTGCGCGTACGCCACCCAGGTGCCGCCGACGAGCAGCGAGAACACGATGAAGCGGCGCCCCGGCAGGATCCGTGACCCTCCCTCAGCCCGACGCGGGCCGGCCGGCTCCCGCGTCGCACCCGGCAGCGCGGGCACCGCGGCGAGCGCCGCGAGATCGAGAACGGCCGCCGTCAACGGCAGCCAGGCCGCGTGCCACTCCAGGACCAGGCCGCCGATCACCGGACCGACCGCGGAGCCCGCGTTGACCGCCATGTTGAGGTAGCTGAAACCGCGCAGCCGGTGTGCGGACGGGAACGTCGAGATCTGGGCCTTCATCGCCGTCGTCGCCATCGCCAGGGACAGGCCGATGAGCGAGGTGAGCGTCAGCCAGCCGTAGACCGGCAGGCGCGAGGCGATGCCCAGCAGGCCGAAGAACAGCACCGCGCCCAGGTACCCGATTCCCACCGAGACCTTCGTACCGAGCCGGTGGATCAACGGGACGAGAACCACCCCGCCCGCCCGATTGGCCAGGATGGAGCCGCCGACCACCAGCCCCGCGCCGGCGCCGGACAACCCCTTGTTGTCCACCAGCCACAGGCCGAGATAGGGGAGTACGGCGTAGAACCCGGCGCAACTCGTCGCCCGCGCCACCACGAACCCCGCCAGATGACGGGCGCTCAGCGCCACCGCCCCCTCGGCGGCCTCGTCCGTGCTCTCCGACGGACTCACCACCGGTACTCCACCGGAACCAGGCCGAAGCCGAAGCGAAGCGCCGAGCCGGACATCGTGGCGAGCGCGGCGGAATCCTTGCGGATGCTCATGCTGTTCCCCTTGTCCCTTCCCCGCGTGCGAGCCATGGACCACCGGGCACAGCGTTGAGACTAGGGCATGAATACAAAGCGATAGAGATCGAGTATCGGTCAGCAAAGGATGAGGTATCAAAAGTAGGCTTTTGAGGTCTATCTGAGTGCCAGTTATAACTGACAATTCATAATGTACGGGATATTAGGGCATTCCAGCTCGCCCGCGGCCGGGTGGTGTTGGGATGTGAGGCGAGTAAAGAGGGAAGCGAGGTTCCTGGCAGCGGGTCGCCGGCGGCCAGCCACCCCGTTCACCTGGAACTTCACGTAACCGTCTACTCACGGGACCCGGCCCGTCCGGCTGGACCCTTTGGTTTCTGTCTGTTTTGCCATCGGTGGCGTGGGCGTTTGCGCGCGGGGTCTTGCCTTGTTGGTTCTTCTGTTGCGCGGCGCGCGGCGTCGGGTGGGGTGTTCTGGTGGGTCGTCCGTGCCGACGATGGCGTGGGCGCGATATGTGGCATGGCCATATTGGTGAGTCGTCTGTCGTTTTGCGGTGGTTTTGACCGCTGGATTCGGTGGCCGGAGTCCGGCAGGGGGAGGGTCGCGCTCCCGGCGGGGCAACGAGGACGTGCCGCGCGCCCGGGGTGCGGCTCGGCCTGGTTGTAGCGCTGTGTACACCACGCTACGCTGGCGGGCATGAAGCAGATCAACGTGCGGGTCGACGAGGAAGTGCACGCGGCCATCGAGGAACGTGCGGCCGCGGCCGGCATGACGGTGCCCGAGTACGCGAAGCAGGTCCTCGCCGACGAGACCAATGACCTGCGCCACCGCTTCCTGACCGCCGGCGCGCACTTCGCCGACGCGTGGGCGGATGCCTTCGAGGACGAGTTCCCCGGTAGTACGCACACGGAGCGATCCCGCGGGGACGCCGCCGCGTGATCGTCCAGATCGACCGTGCTTGGCTGCTCGACCTGGCCCACCTGCACATCCCCGGCGACCCGGACGTCCGAGACTGGGGAACGCTCCAGGCCGCCGTCGCGCGGCACGGCGACAAGGTGATGGACGTCCCCGTCTACACCGACATCCATCACCGGGCCGCTGCCCTCATGCACCAGCTCATCCGCGTTCCCGCGCTGCAGTACGCGAACGAGTTGTTCGGCGCCGTCGTCGCCGCGTCGTACCTCACCGCAAGCGGTGCGATCGTCACCGTCCACCCCAAGCAGGCGGCCGCCCTCGCCGCCCGGATCGCTCGCGAGGCCCTGGACGTCCGTCGGGTCGCGGAGGAGATCAGGGGCTGGATCGCGTAGGGCCGCCTCGCACCGGCGGCCCGGGAGACGGGTGTGTGTCCGTGGTGCCGTGGGCGGGGAGGGTGCGCCGATCGGAGGCGTCGCGGGTGGGTCAGCGCAGCGGTGAGAAGGCGGCCGGGTCGAGGCGGACCCTTTCGACGTTGCGGATGTGCGAGGTGTCGAAGCCCTCCATGTCCGCGCCGAGTTGCGGGCTCGCCAGGTACGCGCGGGCGATCTCGCCCGGATCGCTGCCCGGTGGGTAGGAGAGCAGCACGTACAGGCGGGGTGATCCGTCGGCGGCCGTCCAGATGCCGTGCACGGTGATCCCGAAGTCGGGGAGGTTTTCGAGGTGCCGGCGGTAGTGGACGTCTCGGTAGCGCTTGAGGCTCTCGTCGTCGAGCGTGTAGATACGCAGTTCGTGCATGGTGTGCCCTTGGGGTGCGCCGGGTGGTTGCCGTTGGCCCGTCGGTGACGTGGCCGAGCCCGCGTGGCCGGCGGGTCCACGCGGGCCGGACCGGGTGAGCGGGCGTCAGGAGGCGAGCAGCAGCACGCTGATCGCGACCATGACGGCGGCGGTGCCCCAGTGGATGCCGTACGCCGCGGACCGGGGGCCGCCGCTGTGGAGCACGATGAGGCCGTCGCCGAGCGGGATGAGGGTGGCGGCCAGCATGATGCCGCCGAGGAGATGGCGGGTGCTGTAGATCGTCAGCAGGATGATGACCAGTCCGATGGCGATGTCACGGGCGGCCTTCACCGCCAGCCAGGGGGCGGGGTGGTCCTGGCCCGCGGCTCTGGGGATGCCGAACCCGTTGGCCGCGGCCTGGGTGCTGACGAGTTCGCGGAGCCCCACGAAGATGATGAAGGCGCCGATCAGGGCGGCGAGGACGTACGCGGTGGTGATCATGGCGGTACCTTGCTTGTCGTACAAATATCTAGCGATGCTAGATAGCGAGTGCATTGTCATAACTTAGCCTGATGTACCGTCACGTCCGCACGGGCTGGGTGTGCCGAGAGCGTCGTACCGGTTGGTGACCGCCTGATCCAGGCGGTCACCGCGAGTTGGTGTGGCTCCCCGCCGGCGAGGGCTCGGCCGGCCGGTGTTCCGGTGATCCGGCCGCCGCGGCGCCGCGACGCGGTCCCGGCGCACCGGCCGGGACGGTCGGGCCCGGCTCCCTTCAGTACCGCAGGACGGCGAGCTTGTCGGCGTCGAACTCTGGGGCGAGTATCTCCCCGGGGATCTCGTTGTTCAGATCGCACGGCCCGCTGACGGCGCTCGGAGTGGTGTACTGCTTCAGCGTCAGCGTCCTGGGGTCGAACCGGCCGATCCTGTCTCCCAGGAAGAATCCGCCTTCGGCGATGTAGAGATTGCCGTCGGTGCCGAATTTAAGCGGCCCGGGAAAGGGCAGTGGATTGCCCAGGCTGAGCGAACTCAGTGCGGGCAGGCTGTACTCGGTGATACTGGCCGTCGCCGCGTTCAGCTTGGCGATTTTCTGGCCGACCGCCTCGGCGAACCAGATCGTTCCGTCCGCCGCCGTCGTGATCCCGAGTGGCACGGACGCGGGCGTGGGAATGCGGTATTCCCGTATCGCTCCGGTCGCCATGTTGATTGTGCCGATCTTGTTGGCCACCGACTCCACGAATGCCATGTAACCTGGCGGGCCTTGCTTGATGATGAGCGGCCCGGCCGCCGGAGTCGGCAGTTGGTATTTCGTCATGACCCCGGTCTTGATGTCCATCCGGCCGATGGCGTTCAGTCCGTTGATCGTGAACCACGCGGCGCCGTCGGTGCCGAATTCCAGGTCGTCGGACACGTCGACGCCGACCGGCACGTGCGCTGCGGGTATGGTGCCCCAGGGCATCGGATAGTACGTCATCGCCCCGGTGGTCGTGTTGACGCGCACGATCTGGCTTCCCACTAACTCGGGCAGCCAGAGGTTCCCGTCCGGTCCGATGTCGATGCCTGCGGTGGTCGCGGCCACGGGCAGCGTGTAGACCTCGGCCCGCCCGGTGGCCAGATCGATGCGGTCCAGCCTGCCCGACGCCACCTCCTGAACCCATGCTTGCCCGTCCGGGGCGATCTCCACCTCGCACGGGAGGCTGCTTCCCGCCGGCAGACGGTATTCGGTGATGGGTCCCGACGCCGCTGAAACGCCGGTTCCCGCCGATGCCACGAAGATCATACTGGCGACTCCGAGGATCGTTGCTGTCCGGCGATGGAATATGTTCACGGCCTATTCCTTTCGGTCGAACGGTGCTGGTGGTTTCCACGGTGTTGATGGTGCGACTGCGCTGCATTTAATTTCCCTCTACATCGAATTTAGTTGCGCGGGAGGGCCATTGAAAGAACCGCGTGCCGGCCGACGGTCTGTGCGGGTGGTCGGGTGTGGCTGGTTCTGTTTGGCGGCTGGATGCGTCGTATCTGCAGTCCACTTGCGGTTTAGAACGCTGGTGGTGATGTTGTGGCTGGTCGGGTCTGAAGCCGCTTTCGCCTGTTGGTTTTCAGTGGGTGCGGTGGGTCTGGTGGTGTTCCGGCTGGGCGGGCTGTAGGTGCCAGGCGGGTTATCTATTTATGGCCTGTTCGCGGTGAGTTGGCTTCGGGTAGGTTAGCCTGGATGAGCGGGGCGCGCTGGTGCCGTGGCTGCGCTTTCTCCGGTCTGGCGGGGTTTCTCTGCTGGTGGTGGAGGGCTCGCGATACCCGATGGGTTGGTCCGTCAGGAAGGCGTCGTGGTGTGGCGTGTTGTTCTGCATCGGCTGGTGGCAGATCACCGGCCTGCCTTCTGGGCGGGGAAGACCGTGACTTTGCGAGTCGCGCGGTTGTTTGGCCTCATGGCGTGACCGGGCGGGCTTTGAGCCCGTGGCTGGTTGGCGCCGGGCCATCGGGGTGGTTCTGCCGAGGTGGCCGCGCGGGGGTGCGTCTGCTGGTGGCTCCGGCTCGGGAAATGTCACGACGGTTGAGGCGTGGGAGGGTTGGTGGCGAACACCGGGTTGGCCAGGGGGGCGGCGCCGGGTTGGTCAAGGTGCCGCCGCAGCGGCCTTGTTGGGGGCCGTGAGCCCCGCTTGGTTGGCCCGTTGGCCCATCCGCTTGACTACCGGGCCTGCCCGTTCCGGCGTCGCCGTCGCGGCGTGAATGTCCGTGGGCCTGCTCGGGTCTCCCGCTTCCGCCCGCTCCGCCTGCTTGGCCCGTCTGTCTGCCCGGCTCGGCTGTCGGGTGTGTTGCCCGCTCTAGCTGCTGCCCGCCCGTCCGGCCGCTGCTGTCTGAACCGTTCCGGGTTCGGTGGAGGCTCGATTCTTTGAGAGGATCGAGTCATGGCACGTCCCTCCCCTTATCCCGCTGAGCTGCGGCGTCGTGCGGTGCGTATGGTCGCCGAGGTGCGCCCCGACTACGAGACCGAGTGGGGCGCGATGAAGGCCGTCGCGAGCAAGCTCGGCATCGGCACGGCCGAGACAGTGCGCCAGTGGGTCCGCCGGGACCAGATCGACTCCGGGACCCGGCCCGGGACGACAACGGGCAACAGCCCGAACGTGCCGTGGCGCATGCGGGCTGCCCATCGTCGATCCGGCCACTGGCCAGAGGAACCGAGGACATCGTGCCCACCGACCCCGCCCGCTTTCCCCGACTCGCGACTGCGCCGGCCCCCGAACAGGTGGCCATACCAACCCCCTCCACCGCCTCCTCCATGGCCCCCTCCATGCTGGTTCCCGCCGGGGACGGCGTACTGCCAGGTCAGGCCCGGCGGACAAGGGGCCGGCGGCCGTTCGACAACCCTTCTGCACCGTCAACCCAGACACGGAAGGGGTCAACGGGAGTGCGCCGGGCGGAAGTCCTCACGGCGCTGGGCGTCTTCCAGCGGGCGACGGCCGACCAGTTGTGGCGGATGCTGCGCCCGGACAACAGCCACGACCGGCTCACCCGCGACACCCTGGGCGACCTCAAGCACCGGGGCCTGGTCCGGGTGGAGACGACACTGCCGGACAACCGGAAGCTGTGGGTGCTCACCGAGCGGGGCCACAAGGAAGCCCGGCTGCTGCTGCCGAAAGACGTGCGGTCGTCCGCGCTGCGCAAGCTGGAGATGGACGACGACGGCAACCCGGTCAGCGGCGAGGGGTTCGGCGAGCACGCCCTGGCGGTGACGTTCACCGCCGCGCTGCTCACCGGCGCCGGCCTGGGCACCCCGCTGTCGTGGCAGACCGGGGTCGCCCACAAACTGCCCTACGGGTACGTGCAGTACGCCGACCTCGTGATGCGCGCCCCGGATGCCGGGGTACCGGTAATGCTGCTGGAGGTCGACCGGCTGACCGAGCCGGTGGACGACCTGGTGGCCAAGGTGCGCCGCTACACCGAGTGGTTCGGGCTGCTGGCTCCGAAGGCCGACTCGGCGGGGGAGAAGGCGGCGCGCCACCGGGGCGGTGCGGTGCACGCCTTCCGGCTGTGGTCGCGGATCTACCCGTCCACCGGCCGGGAAGGCTACCCGCCGGTGGCCTTCGTGTTCACCGGGAAGACCGCCCCCCAGCGCGAGAGCAGGATGCGCCGCCTGGAGCACGCCACCCACTCGTACTTTGCTGGCGCGCCCTACCCGGGCAGCGCGGCCGGGATCACCGCATCGACTACCACCAGGCGGTGCCTGTGGTCGTGACCGAGCTGGAACGGCTGACCGCCGAAGGCGCCGGCGGCGCGGTGTGGCGGCGCCTGGGCCGTGAACAGTGGCAGACCCTCAACGAGGCCCTCGACAACCCGGACGGTGACCAGCGGTACGCGGTCCAGCGTGAGCGGGCCCGGCGCCGCCAGGCGGAGCGTGAGGCGGCCGAGCGGGAGGCGCGGCGCCCGGTGTGCACCCGATGCGGTGCACGGTTCACCGATGCCCGCTGGGAGGTGGTCCGGGGCTCCGGGGTGCCCGACCGGAAGCTGTGCACCCCGTGCGCGGAAGCCGACCGGGCCGCCGTCGTTGAAGCCGACCGGATCGTGCGCCAGGAGGCGGAGGATGCCGCCGCGCGGCCCACGGCGCCGGGGAAGGCTAAGGGCCGTGGTGGTGTGTTCGGCCGGGGCCGGCGCCGGTAGGACCTCCGCACGTCCGTCCTGATCCGCGACGGGAACATGAGCAGCCTGCACCTCGACTGGATGTACGGCCGCAACGGGTTCTTCTACCGGCATGGCGGCTACTGGTGGGACGGGCCCTGCTGGTACCGGTCTCAGCAGATCCGACCGCGCCTACGAGGGGTACGAGGCGCGGCCTGTGGAGGGTGCTGTCACTGTCACGGTCATCGACGTCCCTGTCCGCCCGGCGACGTCACACACCGCGTAGGTCGCGAAGATTGCCGACTTCACCGCCTCGGAGGGCCCACTGCCTCACTGGCGTGAGCATCTCGCCTTGTGGGTCTCGCACCGCAAGCCCGGTTCGGCTGGGTCGGGACGAGTCTCCAGCAGGTGTACTGCCAGGATCCTCAAGGCCCGATCCCAGAGAGCGGTGCAGGCGGGCCCGCATCGGTATTACTCCGGTTGGGACTGGCGTGGAGTCCTTGGTTGCCGTGTTGTGAAGCGGTGCACGGTGGGTCGGTCGAGCGATCCGCAGGTGCCGGGGTCGGACACCTCGAAGCCGTATCCGTGCCCGGCCTTCAGGGCGGCCAGGAACGACGTGTGATGGTCATCGTCGGCCACGAAGACCTCGACAGCTTCGGCGGCCGGTGCCGACAGGTGGGCGCTGATGCAGGAGGAGCGTTCGATCACCCATCGGAGCGCGGCCTCGGGATCTGCGGCCTGATGCTCGGCCAGCACGATCCGCTGCCCGTCTCCTTCGGACAGGACGACGGCATGCTCGCACCGGTATCCGGTTGCCGCCTCCACATACCGGTGGTGTGGGTCCCGGCGGTGGCTCAAGAGGCGATCCGTCCGTCCAACGCGTCGCTGATTCCCCAATATACGGCTCCCCGGCATCCCGTCGGACGCGAGCACCGTGGATGCGAACGCCCGGCGATGGCTCGGCGCGTTCTGGAAGACGATCCGGCCAAGGATCCCGACGCCGCCCGACGCCGGTGCGAGTTGTGTCCGCCTTGCCGTCGGTGCGTTGAAGTCACCTGTGCCAACGGGCTTCGCATGGTTCCGGAGACAGCGGCCGTGCCGCACGACGCATGCTGCAAAGGAACTGTCGGCGGCAGAGCGGCGCGGGGGTGCGAGCGGAACGCCGCTGTGCGGAGAAGGGGACGACTTTGCACACCATGGATTCGCGCACGCGGCCGGGAGGATGGAGGCAGCACGGTCATAGAGCACTTTCTCCGTAGAACAAGATAGGCGACCGAGTGTGAACGGCTGCATCTTAGCGCCATCAATCCATGCTCTAGACAGGAGCGATCGGTCAAGGGGCCCTCGGAGACCGCACTGCGTAATGCGGCGTAACAGCCTCACGCCGCCGTTTAACTCTTCAATAGTTGACTCGTCGCCAAATCTTGAGGGTTGCCCGTGCTGAACCTGTTACGAGCTCATAGGCTCGTCCGGCCGGCAGATGGAGGCCTTTCGCCACCCACGGGGCATCGGTGCCGCAGGTCCGGTGCCCCGGTTCGGACCGCGTTCACTTTCCGATGCCGGGAAAGGCCACGGATCATTCGGTGTTGGCGTGGTTGGTGGCGGCGCGTGAGTTGTCGATGCCGCGCAGTCGGGCGAGGTGCAGGACGATGGCGTCGAGGACGAGGTGGCTCGTCTGGTCGAAAAGGCTTGAGAGCGGCTGGACGGTGGGAGACTCGTCGGGTTTCCGGTACTTGGTGGCGGCGGGCAGGATCAGGGACTGTTCGGCCAGTACCCCCAAAGCGGACGCCGGTTCGGTGGTGAGGGCCAGGACATGACCGCCGATCCGGCTCACCTGCTCTGCGACCCGCACAGTGCCGACGGTGGTGCCCGAGCCGGATACGGCGACCAGGGTGTCGCCCGCTACAGCAGCGGGCGTCGTCGTCTCGCCGATCACGTACACGACGAAACCCAGGTGCATCAGCCTCATGGCGAAGGCCTTGGCCATCAGGCCGGAGCGCCCTTCGCCCGTGACGAACAGGCGGTCCGAGCCGTCGAGCCTCCTGACGAGCTCACCGACCTGGTCCCGGTCGACCTTGGCGATAACGGCGGCGATCTCGCCCTGGATGATCTGCAGCGCGTCCTTCATCGAGAAGGGTTCTCGGTCGAAGTGGTGTGGCGGCCGGCGATCTTACGCAGTTCAGCGGCTGCGGCGGCAGGGTCGTCGGCTCGGGTCACGGCCGAACCAATGATCACCCGCAGATGTGGGTACACAGCCGCCAGAGCTGGCAGATCTGCGCTGGTGAGTCCGCCGGCGAGGGCGACCCGCCGGCGGTGTGCCCATGCTCCGAGTTCTCCGGCCGCCGACCGGCCGGAAGCCTGGGCGTCCTTCCCGATGTGTGGGGCGAACACGACCTGTTCCGGTAGGAGTCGCAACAGTGCGTCACGGCGCGTTTCTGTGACGGCGAGCAGATCGAGCACCACATCCATGCCGATGCGCTGGGCGAATGACACACCAGCTTCGAGCGTCGCGTCGCTGGCGGCGCCGAGCACGGTGGCTGCCGCGGCGCCGGCGTCATGGCACATGCTGAACTCGTCGACCACGTCGTCGGCTGCCTTGGTGTCAGCCAGTACGGGGGTTGCCCCGGCAGCGCCGACCACCGCAGCGACGGCTGGCATCCCGTATCGTTTGATCAGCGACGTGCCGACCTCGATCCAGTCCGCGTACTGGGCGATCTCGGCAGTGATACGCACCGCGTCGTTCAGGGGAATGCGGTCGAGAGCGAATTGCAGGTCCATGGCGGCCTCTTCTCAATTCATGTTTTCCGGTCAGGCTGACGGGGCGGCGAGGAACCGGTCGAGCTGGTTCCGAGTGGGCAGGCCGTCCATGTCCCCGTCACTCGTCGTGGCCAAGGCACCGACCGTGACGGCGCGGCGCAGGGCGTCCTTCGGGCCGAAGCCGTGCAGGTGTGCACTGATCAGTCCCGCCGCGAATCCGTCTCCGGCGCCGACCGTGTCGATGGCATGTACGGGTATCACCGGTTCGTCCCATCGGCCGTCAACGGTGAAGAGAGCCGCGCCTTGAGCCCCGTTCTTGACCGCTACGTACCGGGCGCCGCGGTTGAGGTAGAACTCGGCGATGCCTTCCGCGCTGTCCTGTCCGGTCAGCAGACGCCCTTCGTTCAGTCCCGGGAGTACCCAGTCGGCGTAGCGGGCGAGGTCGTTGATCGTCGCGACCATCTCTTGCCTACTCGGCCACAGGCTCTGGCGAAGGTTCGGGTCGAACGATATTGTCTGGCCGTCCTCACGTGCCGCTCGCATCGCGTAGCGGGTGAAGTCGCGGGCCGTGGCGGACGACGCCGGCGGAATACCGGTGGCGTGCAGGTGCCGTGCTCCGACCAGCTTCGATTTCCAGACCTCGGACCATGCGAGCCGCGACCCCGCCGATCCGCGCCGGAAGTACACGACTTTCGGGTCTCCCTGAGCAACCCGATCCTTCAACTGAAAACCCGTGTTGGCGACCGGATCAGTCAGCAGCCCGCTGGTATCCACCCGCTCGGCCGTCAGCATGGCTTGGGCGTACTCGCCGAAAGGATCGTCCCCGACGAGCCCGAGCAGCCGAACCCGGTGGCCGAGGCGTGCGAGTCCGACAGCGACGTTCGCCTCGGAACCGCCCAGCCGACGTTTGAACATCTCGATCTGTGCGAGAGGCCCCTGGGCCTGGGCCACGAAGTTCGCCAGGACCTCGCCGAAGGTGACTACGTCAACGTTGTTCACTGGCCATCCGGAAGGTCGATGGACGGTGGCGCGGACTGGACAGCCACCGAGGCGCTGAGGAGCCGAAGTGTTCGATCGTCGCAGTGATCGTGTCGCCGGGCGGGATCGGCGCGAAGATCTCCGGAGCGCCGGTCAGCACGGCGTTCCCGGGGCGCGGTTCCACAAGACCGGACTCTTCGCCTCGGTCCACGGGCGGTCGCGAGCCTGCGCTCCGCGGACCGTGATGTCCAGGCCGATGGTGTAGCCCAGCACGGACTCCAGCACCGGCTGGGGATCGGCTCGGTGCACGGCTGTGCCGATCGCCACCGCCAGTTCGGCCTGCGCGTCGACCTGACCGATTCCGGAGGGTAGCGGGATCGGCGGTCCGGGCTCGACCGCCGACGCGGTGGCCTTCAGGCACGCCTGCGGCGGAACCCGCAGGTCATCCGGCTCGGTGTCGTGCGCCATGCCGACTACCGTGGTGGGTTCGATGGGCGCCGCCAACTTCGCCTGGGCAAGAGCGTGTTCGCACCGCTGGGTGTGAGAGCTGCGGTCCGTCATCGACACGGTGTGATCGCCTGCGAGGGTGACCGAGCGGACGTACGCGCCGTCCCGGCGGAACCACCGTGGGCAGAGGGTCGTGGACGGGCATGAGACCGCTCCCTTAGATCTTCCAAATAATGGAAATGTTTACTGTATGGCGGAAGTTGAATGGATGAGGACGATAGAGGGATGCGGCGAGGTCGTCAATGGCCGCCGGAACCCGACTGGGCGGGGCGCATATCGACAGGAAGGCCCTGATTCGCCCGGCGGAGGAGAACCCGTGCGCCGCCGTCCGCGCGACTGCCCACCGGGCGGTCCGTGATCCGGCGGTCGCCGAATGGATCGCGCCCGGACGCTTCTGCCCGATCGGCCGATCTGGTCCCGGAGTTGCGAGGGCGTTGACGAGGTATCAGCCGAGGCATTGACGGCCTCGCCGCATGGCCCTATGGTCCCGGTTCGACCGATCCCACAATGCAGCAAGGACTTCCGATATGTGGAAGCCAGCATCGCTGGAGAGTCCTGTACCCGTCCGTCTTCCGGACCGCGGTGAACTCCGCAGCTCCACTTCGCCCATCCCGGCCGTCAGTGAGCCAGACGCTGTCTCCCTCGCCTAGGGCGTCGGGCGTATGCCCGAATGAAACCGAAGCCCTGGCTACCGAACGCGAACCTTCATCCGGCGATCGGAAGGAAGTCCCATGCGATCTCGACTCATCAGAAGCACACCCACCGTGGCGCTCGGGGCCGCCGTGTTGCTCCTGGCCAGCGCCTGCGGCGGGAAGGCCGGTTCAACGACGTCCGGTGCGGTGGTCACCCCATTCCTGAAGAACATCAAGGCGGCCGTCCAACAGATGCAGACGGCACAGACCACCTGGACGGGACCGGCCAGCGGACCGATCGCCAAGCGCGGAAAGCGTCTGATCTACCTGTCGGGCCAGCAGTCCAACTCCCTTGACGCCGCCTACGGGCAGTACCTGAAGCAGGCGGCTGAGAAGATCGGGTGGACGGTCAGCATCATCGATGGCCAAGGCACGCCCACCGGATGGATATCGGGCATGGACCAGGCCGTCGCACAGCACCCGGACGGTATCGTCATCTTCGCCGATGCCACGAGCCTCAAGGACCCCATCGCCGCGGCGGCCAACGCCCACATACCGGTAATCGGACTGCACGCCGCCGCCACGCCCGGCCCCAGCTCGGACCTCTACACGAACGTTCAGGAGGACGCCGGGCAGATCGGGAAGGCGGAGGCGGACTACGCCATCGCTTCCTCCAACGGGACTGCCCGCGTCGTTATCGTCACGCACAACGAGTACAAGATCGCGGAGATCAAGTCCGACGCCATGAAGGCCGAAGTCGCCAAGTGCTCGGGGTGCAAGCAGCTCGCTGTGGTCAACTTCCCCGCTGCAGAGGCCTCCAGCAGGATGGCACAGCTCGTGACGTCCTGGGTTTCCTCCTACGGAACGAACTTCTACGCCATGACGGTCGGTGACAACGACTGGGACTTCGGGGTTCCCGCGCTCTCTTCCGGTGGTGCTCCTCAGAGCGTGCGAGTGATCGGCTCCGACGGGACGGCGGCGGCCTACCAGCGTATTCGCACCGGCCAGTACCAGACCGCGACGGTTCCCGAGCCTGCTCAGGAGGAAGCATATTACGTGATCTACCAGATGAACCGTGCTTTGCAGGGCCTGCCGGCCGCAACCTGGGTTCCCTCGATCTACCTGGTCACCCGCAAGAACATCAACGCCGACGGCGGCGTGCAGAACATATACAATCCGGCCAACCACTATGAGCAGCACTTCGTGAACCTGCTGACGGTGGGGCACAGCTGATGGTGGATCCGGCCGCGGTGCGCTCCGTGCGGAAGGCGGACTCGGTCCTGTCGGTGCGTGGCCTGACGAAGCGCTTCTGGGGGACCCGGGCCCTTGATGGGGTGAACCTGGAGATACGCTCGGGTCAGGTCCGCGCCCTGCTCGGTCACAACGGCGCCGGCAAGTCGACGCTCATCAAGATTCTGGCTGGGGTGTACACGGCCGATTCCGGCGGCGTGGAACTCGACGACACCCCCGTCGCGGCCGTGCGTGACCTGCCGATCGCTTTCATCCACCAGGACCGCGGGCTGGTGCCCGACATGTCGGTGGCCGAGAACATCGCCCTCGTGTGTGGTTACGAGTGCACCAGGTGGGGCCTGGTGTCCTGGTCCAAGGTCGCGAAGCGAGCGCGGCATGTGCTCGACTTCCTCGGCCTCGACATCCCTCCCGAGACACCCGTGGCGCGGCTCGACGCGGCCGAGAGCGCCATGCTCGCCATCGCCCGCGCCATGTCGGTTGAAGCACGCTTCATCGTGCTCGACGAGCCCACGGCGACGCTGCCCGCGACACACGTGGACCGGCTCATCGGCACCATCGAACGGCTGCGAGCGGAAGGTGTCGGGTTCCTGTACGTGACCCACCGCATCGACGAGGTCTTCCGGCTGGCCGACACGGTCACGGTTCTGCGCGACGGCCGGGTCGTGCTGGACGACCGGGTAGCGGACGTTCGCCGCGACGACTTGGTTCAGGCCATCGTCGGACATGAACTGAGTGTCTCCACGGCGAAGCGCACGCCTTCCGGCGCCGCGCCGGCACTGGAGTTACGTGACATGGCGGTGCCCGGAGTGGGTCCGGTCACCATGCGCGTGGCGACCGGCGAGATCCTCGGCCTCGTCGGGCTCATCGGCGCCGGCCACACCGAGATCGGCCGGCTCATCGCCGGGATCCTGCCGCCGGCACGGGGATCCATGACGTTCGCCGGCCGCCCCTATGCGCCCCGTTCACCGGCGGACGCCCTCTCACGCGGGGTGGGATTCGTCGCCAGCGACCGGTTGGGCGAAAGCCTGGCCGCCGAACTTAGCGTTCAGGAGAATCTCTACCTCAACCCCGTCGTCAGCGGCGGCCACATACTTCGTCCACGCGGTCGGCGCCGGGAGAGCCTGCGAGCCCACGGCGTCGTCGATGCCTATGACGTGCGGCCCCGGAGCCCTACCACCCCGATCAGCCTGCTGTCCGGAGGCAACCAGCAGAAGATAGTGGTCGCCCGGTGGCTTGAAGCGGGGTTGCGGACCCTGGTGCTCGAAGAACCCACCGCGGGCGTGGACATCGCCGCGAAGGAACAGATCCACGACCTGCTGCGCGGAGCCGCAGATCAGGCGGGAGCCCTCGTGGTGGTCTCCTCCGACTTCGACGAGGTCGTCCAGTTGTGCGACCGCGTCCTGGTCTTCAACCGGGGCCGACTCGCTGCCGAACTGTGGGGCGAGGACCTGCGGGTGGATTCGCTGACCAGCTGGGCGACAGGTGCGAGGGACGAACAGGGTTCACATATCCGAGACGAAGGACCTCTCACATGAAACCTGCCGCCACATTCACGCCACGACGCCGGTCGGCGCGCTGGTCGATCGCGGCCGCAGGCCGTGGAATCACGCGAATCGTCTCAGTCCACGGGCTCCTGGTGCTCCTCGCGGTGGTCTTCGTGGTCTTCTCGCTGGCCAGGCCCGATACCTTTCCGACGGCGTTCAACATCCGCTCCATACTCTCCGACAAGTCCATCGTCATCATGGTGTCCTTCGCCGAGCTGATCGTCGTGGTGGCCAACCAGTTCGACCTCTCAGTGGGTTACGGGATCGGGCTGGGCCAGATCCTGGTCATCGGCCTGCAGACGCGAGAGCACCTGCCGTGGCCGCTCGCCGCTCTCGCGGTCATGGTCATCGGACTGCTCATCGGCCTGGTCAACGGAATGCTGGTGACCCGCGCACACATCGACTCGTTCATCGCCACCCTCGGCGTGGGCACCATCCTCTACGGGATATCCGAGTGGTACACCGGGGGAGCCCAGATCCTCGGTACGTTGCCGGCCGGATTCAAAGCCGTGACGGGGCAACTGCTGGGCGTCCCGTTGGCCGCGATATACGTACTGGTCATCGGCATCGTGCTGTGGATCGTCTTCGAGTACCTGCCACTGGGCCGCTACCTCTACGTGCTCGGGTCCAACCCGCGAGCCGCCGAGCTGAGCGGAATCTCCTCCCGCCGCTACATCCTGCTGGCCTTCATGGGCGGCGGTCTGCTGACCGGATTCGCCGGTGTGGTTCTCGGCTCACGTCTGGGCGTGGGGCAGAGTTCGGTTGGACCGGACTACCTGCTTCCCGCCTTCGTCGGCGCCCTGCTGGGCGCCACCTCCGTCCGGCCGGGCCGTGCGAACGTATGGGGAAGCGTGCTGGCCGTCCTGCTGTTGGGAGTCACGGTCGCCGGGCTGGAGCAGGTCGGGGCGCAATTCTATGTCGAATCGCTCTTCAACGGCGGAATGCTCATTCTCGCGGTGGGCTTGGCCGGGTATGCGGCTCGCCGCCGGCTGCGCGTGGCCGCCGCCGCTCGCGGCATCGGTGCGGCGCTTGTCGCCGATGTGCCGCCACCAGAATCCGCGCCATCCGCTGAGGATCTCGCCGGATCAGACAACTGACCCAGGAAACCCGCCGAGGGGACTCGCTCTCCGCGTACATTCCGCCAACCTCGATACGGCACGGTCTGCGTACGCCCCCGACGAACCCGTATTTCCCGACCGGACGGCCATCGTGCGCCTCGTTTGACAGGAGATCACATTGCGAACCCGTTCCCACCGGTTCTCGCCGGAGCTGCTGACGCTGCCGACCGCAGGAACGGTGTACGACCTCTCGTCGGGCTGGTGGCCGGGGATGCCGCTCGCGCCGGCTCATCCTCCGTTCCAGGTCCTCACCTACCGCACTCCGAGGGGAATGCGCAGCGAGCGGTCTTTCGCCTTTGAGCCGGGCACGAACACGGTCGACTACGGTTTCATCAGTGAGGTCGTGTCTACCACCACTCATGCCGGAACACACCTTGACGCGCTGTGCCACGTCACCTGCGGGCCGCAGGACACCTGGCACGGCGACCACTCCGCCGACGAGTACCTCGGGGACTTCGGGGCGATGCGCGACGATGCCTCGCAACTGCCTCCGTTCATCACGCGTGGCGTCCTCCTCGATGTGGCTGCGGCCCTGGACACCGATATCTTGCCGGACGGGTTCGCGATCGGCCCGGCCGAATTGATCGGGGCATGCGAGCACCAGCACGTTGAGCCGCGGCTCGGTGACACGGTGCTCATCCGGACCGGCATGATGAGCGAATGGCCCGATGACGCACGGATGTCACGGACGCAGCAACCCGGCTTGTCGATCGAAGGTGCCGAATGGCTGCGAGAGCGAGGGCCGGTGATCGTAGGGGCGGACAACACCTCCGTCGAAGTGGCCCCCTCTGGTGTGCCGGGGGAGCCTCAACCGGTGCACGGTTTCCTGCTGCGCGAACATGGCATTCTTTTGTTGGAGTGGGTGTTTCTGGAGGAACTGGCGGCGGCACAGGTCAGCGAGTTCCTGTTCGTCGCGAGCCCGCTCCCGATCACCGGGGCGACCGGTTCCCTGGTCCGGCCACTCGCGATCACATGATCGGCCGACCCATGAGGTTCCGATTGCTTTTCCGAAGACTCGTTGAGAAAGGAGCATGAAGCCATGACAGATGCGGCCTGCACCCGCGCGAGCGGGTCTTCTGCCAGCGACACGATAGGAAAGGCCCTGAGTCTGCTGGTGATACTCGGCGACGAGCCGCGTGGCGTCAAACTGTCCGCGCTCGCCCGGCGAGCCGGCTTCCCGATCAGTACCACTCACCGACTGCTGATGTCGCTGGCGCGCGAGCACTTCGCGATCGCCATGGACGACCGTCGCTGGAGCCTCGGCTCAAGACTGTTCGAACTGGGTCAGCACGTTGCTCATGCCCGCGGCTTCGACGGCGTCGCCACCCCGGTACTACAGCGTGTCTCCCAAGTCACCGGTGAACCCACTCTGATGTCCGTACGCCAAGGACTTGATCAGCTGTACGTCCAATATGTTGAAGGCAGGCAGCAGATTCAGATAACCGGCGAACCCGGAAAACGGGGTCCCTTGCACGCTACGTCGATGGGAAAGGTCCTGGTTGCCTTCGCAGTGGAGGCGGAACGCGAGCAACTGCTCGCCGAGCTGCCCCTCCCGCAGTTGGGACCGCGTACGATCACCAATCGCGAGCGATTCCGTGTCGAGATCGAGAAGGTGCTAACCCAAGGCTACGCACTCGCGGATGAAGAGCACGAATCCGGCATCAGAGCCATCGGCGTTCCCATCCTGGACCTACGGGGTGTAGCCGTCGCCGCGCTGTCGACCGCAGCCCCGGCATTCCGAATGTCACTGGAATCCTTGCTGCAATATCTGCCTGTGCTTCGCGATGCGGCCAGAGAGTTGGCCACCAACCTGCCGTCCTGAATTCATCCGATCCTGCTACCCATGTGCCGATCTGGGGCTTGAATCGTTGCGGAAGGTGCGGAAGGAGGTGCGGATACCAGCGCCGACAGGTGCCGTTGCCGGTCGCGTCGTCACGCGATCAACTCGGTGAGGCGCTCGCGGACGCCGAGTCCGCCACCGCGTTCGCAGAACCGAACAGCGTGGCTGGTCGCTGGGCCGGTTCGTCGCATCACGGGAACACAGCGCACGCAGCTGCTGCGGCAACGCGCCTTGGCCGCGGCATGACCATGGGTCCGCACGACGCAACTGACCCGCTGCCAACGAACCCTGACGCTCAACCGGACTTACCGGCCCGCCCGGAGAAGTGGTTTGTTCCGATCCAAGAAACGCGAAGGCACGATCATGATGAGCCCAAAAGACGCTGCTGGCGTGACACCGCAAGCCCCTGGCCTGGCGGCCGGTGGTGCCCGATGAGGTGGGAACGCGCTGATGAGCAGGTGACATGGACCGTGATCGACAACGCTGTGATCGACGGGGATCTGTCGGACCGGGCAGTGGGTCTGCTGGTGCGATGGCTGCGCCATCCTCCCGGAACCGAGATCCACGATATTCCGAGGCGGACCAAGCGTGCCAGGCGTGAGGGCAAACTGCGTTTGGAAGAACAGGATGCGCAGTATGCGGCCGTACAGGAATTGGAGGAGGAGGGTTTCCTCGTGCGACATCTGGTGACCAACGAGTTAGGCCAGCACGAGTGGGTGGTACGGGTCTACACGAACCCAGTTCCTCCGGAAGAGCGTTCGAGCCCGGAGAAACGCAGACGGGCTAACTGAGAACGGCTGACGAAGAACCAGGCCAGCGATGGGAAAACGCTCTGAAAGTGCGTTTCGTCGGGGCCGCACGCCGCGGCCCAACATGATCGGCACGATGACGATGTGCAGGTGGTCGACGAGGTCGGCGGCGAGGAAGCTCTCCGCGCCGATCCCCGTGGCCCACGCGGCGGCCATCGCGTCGTCGGCCCCGGTCGTCCCGTCGTCCTTGCCCTGCAGGGACCGGAACGTCCGTGTGGGGAAGAACCACTGGTGCATCCGCGGCCCGGCGTGCAGGGCGGTTTCAAGTTCCTGGTAGGAGTGGGCTGTCGGTGATGCCCCAGATCCAGATGGCGTGTTCGGGTGCGTCCCGGATCGCTCGGGTGGTCTTGGCGATGTTGTCCGCTCCCAGCAGCCGGAGCCTGCCGATGGCGAGGTTCCGCAGGGCGGCCATTGCCCGCGGCGCGCTGCCGGTGTGGACGGTGGAGGCGTCTTCGGCGAACACCACGTCTCTGACATGGTGGCTGGAATTTTCGATTGCCCCGTGGCCGCGCACGTATCCGCCCAGGTCAGCGGGGCTCGCCTGGTGGGTGTCGAGGCTGGTGACGGCGTAGACCGTCTCCCGGGTCTGCCGCTTGCCGCTCTCCTGGCGGCGCCGGTGGATGCGCAGGGCCAGACGTGCTTCGGGGAAGGCGATCCCGCCCAGGTTCGCCGCGATGGCCATGGTCTTGACCGAGCGGGATTCCCGCCGCCCGTGCCCGGCCTGGGAGATGGTGTGCGCCACGGGCACCTGTTCCCACGGCAGGGCCTTGAGCTGGGCCGACGCGGTCGGCTGGTTTCCCTTGATCACCGCGATGTAGTGGGCGTTCTTCTCCTGGACCAGCCAGCGCGCCTGGTCCTTGACGCTGTGCAGGGCGTCGAAGGTGACCACCGTGCCGGTCAGGTCGAGAGGTTCCAGCAGTGGACGGAAGGCGGCCGTCTCGTTGGTCTTGGCCCCCACCTCCCGCTGGGCCAGGGTGACGGTGGGGGCGTGGGTGACGGCGGACAGCAGGTGCCGGTGGCGTTGCTGTCGGTGCGCGGAGCCGGACAGCGCCTTGCCGTCTACCGCGATCGCCGGCCGCGGTGCCGAGCTCGTGCCGCCGGCGTCGGTGTGGTCGTGTCCGGCCAGGTAGGCGCCGATCGCGGCGTCCAGGGCATCGCCGTCGAGGGCTGCCAGGAGCCGGGTGAGGGTGGCATGGGACGGAGCGCGTCGATGTCCGGGCAGGTGGCGGCGGATGCCGAGTTGTTCCAGCACCGTGGTGGTGGCGCGCTGTCCCCACTCAGTGATCTCGGTGACGGTCCGGGCGCCGGAGACGACTGTGCAGGCGCAGACCAGCAGCAGGCTGACCAGGGGATACCACCGCCCGCGACGCGAACGCGGATCGGGTATGCGCCGGAGGTGGACGCGCAGACGGCCGGTGTCGTACTGGTGAAGGGGGCCCAGTTTCGCCAGGGCGGCAGGTATCAGGAAGGATGAAGCGGCAGGCACGGGACCTCAACGTGATCAGCTGGCATAGACACCCTGATGATCACCGGTCTCGTGCCTGTGTTGTTGCCGCGTCAATTTCCGCCGGGTACGGACGATCTACGCGATCACGGAACTTGCAACCGCCCTGCCCGGCGTGCCCGAACGGAGCCTCCAGGCTCTGCCCGTTGGCGCCGTACGGCCCGGCGGCTGATCACCAGTCGGCGACGAAGGCCGGGGCGACAGCGCGGAGCTGGAACTGTCGGCGCCGCTAGGCGTCCGGGGTGCGCTGCTTGGCGCGCTCGGCAACCCGGTGGGGCCCGCCGGCGCCCGGTGAGCTGTCCCGAGTTTCGTAGAGTCCGGTGGTCTTGTTTCAGGCGGACTGTGGGGCTGGTTCCTGGCTTCGCCAGTAGTCCTGTTCGTACTCGGCGGGTGGCACGTGGTCGAGTGCGGAGTGGAGGCGTTCTTCGTTGTACCAGGTGACCCACTGGAAGATCGCCCGCTCGACCTGCTCGACGTCCTTCCAGGGGTCCTGCATCTCGATCAGCTCGGCCTTGAAGGTGCCGTTCAGGGCCTCGGCCATGGCGTTGTCGTAGCTGTCGGCGACGGACCCGACGGAGGCGGAGGCGCCGATGTCGACGAGCCGGTCGGTATACCGAATTGATACGTATTGCGAACCCCTGTCGCTGTGATGGACGAGGCCGGAGTCCTTCTTGATCCTCCGCCTCCACAAGGCCATCTCCAGTGCGTCCAGCGGAAGTTCGGTCCGCATGTGGTTCGCGATCTGCCAGCCGACGATCATCCGGGAGTACACGTCCAGGACGAACGCCACGTACGCCCAGCCCGACCAGGTGCGGACATAGGTCATGTCCGCGACCCACAGCTGGTCCGGGCGGCTCGCGGTGAAGTCGCGGTCGACCAGGTCCGGCGGCCGGGGCGCCGAAGGCTCCGGGACCGTGGTGCGCCGCCGCCGGCCACGGATCACCCCCTCCAGACCAAGCTCGGCCATCAGCCGCTCGACGGTGCAGCGGGCCACCCCGTGGCCTTTGCGCCCGAGCGCGCGGGTGATCCGGCGAGCCCCATACGTGCCGCCCGACTCCGCGTGGACCTGCTCGATCAGAGGCATGAGCTGTTCGTCGCGCAGCCGGCGGGCCGGCTTCGGCCGCTTCTTGCGGGCGAAGTACGTCGATGGCGACAGCGCGAGAACCCGGCAGACGGGATCGACCCCGAGACCTCTGTCACGCAGGTGGTCGATCACCTGCTCGGCCTCGTCCGGGGACGGTCGATCTCCTGAGCAAAAAACACCGAGGCTGCCTTGAGGATCTCATTCGCCCGCCTCAACTCTGCCACTTCCCTGCGAAGTTGCCTGAGCTCGTCCTGCTCGGTGGTGGTCAGCCGGTCGTCACGCTCACCGCGGTCGGCCTCGGCCTGGCGGACCCAGCCGCGCAGGGCCTCCTTGTGGATGCCCAGATCCTTCGCGACGTGCGCGATCGGGCGGCCGGACGTGCGGACCTCACGGATCGCACGCTCACGGAGTTCATCAGGGTATTTACGGGGTGCTGGCATAGTGCTGGTGGTTCTCCTTCGCCAGGATCGTAACCCTGGCATCAGGGACTCCACCAAACTCAGAGCAGCTCAACTGCGGCGGCATCAACCGCGCCCGATCCAGCAGCAGGCCCAGCAACCGCTCGCCGAAACCCTCCGACCGGTCCACGCTCTCCTCACCCATGGCCCGGTCCGCCACCGCCTTCCTTCCACCCACGCCGGTAACTGCCCTCCACCCGCACAAGGTGCCCCAGGAAGCTGCTCAATGCGCCATGCCACGGCGTTTGGCTCACGCGAAGGGATGAACGGCCCGGTCATCCGGACGACGGCCCCGGTCATCCGAAGGCAGGCTGGTGGCCCTGCTTAGCGCTGGCCAGGTCAACACGCTGATCAGTGCGAACGGCAAGGCCGTGCACGTCCTCTTGCCCGGTTAATACCTGGTTCCGCGGCAGGGGCGGTGGACGGAGACACTGGCGGGCCCAGCCTCATGGCCGCCGTTTGCGCCGATGCAGCCGCCGCGGCGGTGCGACGATGGAGCCCGGCGACGTCTTCGTGGAGCTGGCCACCACCAGCGCCACGACGATCAGTCGCGTTGGGCTTCACCGGAGGCCGGTTGTCCACTGCGGCGTGAGCTTCGGCGGGTGATGCGCCTGGTCATGAGGGTGATCGCGGGCCAATATCGGCCTTGTCCCCGCGTGCCGGGCATCCCCTCGCCGCCCCCGGTCGCAGCCGCCGGCGCCGCACGCCACACCGCCCGTCACACTGGCCCAACGAGTGGGCGCCGCCGCGCGTCACCCGCAAGCCTCAGCCGGGCGCCTCCCAGCACCCACCGCGCCGCCAGTACCTCTTCCGGATTCGGGGCCGCCGGGGGCAGCCCGTAGGAGACTCGGGGGGGGGGGGGGGGGGGGGGGGGGCCATGACCGAAAACACGGCCCAGTGCCGGCGATCCCACACACCATCACCGAACTGGCCGGGCTGCCCTACCGGCCGCAGCACAGCACCCGGCCCGCGTAGAGCGCCCGGCCGGCGGTTTGTCAGGCGGGGTTGTCGGGCCACGCGTCGGGGCCGCCGCCGTGCCACTCGAACAGGTCGCCGGCGAGGTCGAGGGCGTCCGGATCGAGGCCCGCGCGGCGGCAGAACTCCAGCAGGTCGGCGACGTCGTAGGCCAGGCCGAGGATCTCGCGGCCGACACGGACCCGCCGGCCACCGGTCGACGCCGGCGGCTCGATAACCACGCGCAGCGGAGTGTCCATGCCTCCCAGGCACCAACTCCTCCGGCGCCTGGACAACGCCCGGCCCGCCATCCCAGCCGCCACGTGCCACGCGAGCCACCCCCACCGCCGGCCGGGCGGCCCCCGGCCGGAATGCCGCAACGCCGAGATCTGGAACGCGGGCTGTGGAACGCCGGGGGCTGGAACGGCTCGCACGTAGCATTGCGCAGCCTGTTTGAGAGCACCCGGCGAACGCGCCTTCGCCGGGAATATTCAATGATCGGCGGATCCGATGATCATTGAATACTCCCCCGGCCGGGTGGCCGGCTGGCAGGTCATGAGTTGATCCCGGGTGACTGAACCCGGCCTGTCGATGTTCGGGCCCGCCCTATAGTGGCCCCGTGTACCGCGCGTGATCATGCCGGCGCTGGTCCGGGTGTCTCACTCCGGGTGGGCTCCGCGTGTCGCGCACCCCTCACCCGGCACGTGCCTCCGCTGGGGAGGCACGCCGTGCGACACAGCGCAGAGGACGGCATGAAGATCGGCTTCGCACTTCCCCAGTTCCACCACCAGGCCCACGGCGTCGGCCAGACCGCGACGTTCGCCTCCGAAGTCGAAGAGGCCGGGGCCACCAGTCTCTGGGTCGGAGACCGCAACTTCGCTGCCGTCGACCCGGTCGTGGGCTACGGCGGGCAGGGCACCACCATCCCCGCCGAGTTCAACTCCACCGCCGACCCCTTCGTCCTGCTGGGCATAGCCGCCAGCGCCACCCGGAACGTCCTCCTGGGCTCCCACATCCTCATCGCCCCGCTCTACGCGCCCGTCCAGTTGGCCCGGTCGCTGACGACGATCGACCTGGTCAGCAACGGCCGTCTGCTACCCGGCTTCGGGAGCGGCTGGTCGCCGGAGGAGTTCGAGGCGGCTGGCGCCGACTTCACCCGGCGCGGCGCACTATTCGACGAGACGCTCGACGCCCTGGAAGCCATCTGGGGCAACGACCCGGCGGAGTACCACGGCACCCAACTCACCGTGCCCCTGCACCACGCCTCCCTCAAGCCGGCCAGGCGTCCACGCCCGCCGCTCTACCTCGCCGCGCTGTCCGAACGTGCACTGCGCCGGGTCGCCCGGCGCGCCGACGGCTGGCTGCCGGTGTGCGTGGTGCCGGACCACGTCGACATCGACGGACTCCTTGCGCAACGCGCCCTGCTCGACGAGCTCGCCGGCCGGGCGACTCGCGACCCGGCGGCGATCGACACCGTGCTGCGGGTCAACATCGATGCCGGTACCAGCACGGCCCAGGTCGCCGACACCGTCCGACGTATCCACGAGCGCACCGGCATCGACCACTTCATGATCGACTCGATGTACGCAGTGGACAGTGTCGACGGCTCCGTCGAGCACGCCAGAGACGTCCTGGCCCGAGTCGCCAACGGCTGACACAGATCCGCCCGCGCGGAGGCGGCCGGCCTGCGGGAGGGCGCTCGTGCCTGGTGGACACCCGGCGTTGCCCGGGTGAAGTTCTACCGGGTCAACGGCAGAGTCGCCTACGACGGGCCGGCCGAAGTACAGGTGAAGGTCGTGCAGGACATGCGGCATCCTGTAGTTCCGGCGCCCGAAAAGGAGTCCTGATGACGAGCCACGCCGAGCCGTTGAACGACGGCGGGTGGATCACGGCCCAGGAACTGCGCGGGCTGCTCGAGGCCACCGTCGACATGCAGCCGGCGACCCAGCGGCTCGTACTGTATTTCGCGACGTCCGTACCGCTGGGAGAAGTCCTGTACGAACTGCCGGTCAAGGACGGCGATCGGCCGGCAGCCACGGCCACCGCGATCAGCTCCGTGCTGAAGCTGTCCACGACTAGCACCTCCCGCAGCATCGCCGACCTGGTGGAAGCCGGGTGGCTCAAGTTCGCGGACAAGACCGCCCGGGTCAAGTTCTACCGGATCGGGCCGGCAACTCTCCGGGCGATACACGGTCAGACGGACAAGGAGAAGCCGCGGCTCGCCACGGTCTCCCATCTCCCGGTCCCCACCCCCAGGTAGCCGCTCAACGAAGGGGGCCCGTGGCCCGGGATGATCCCGGGCGACGGGGCCCTCTTCTCATACGGCGCGTCGGGACGTGCGCGGGGCGGGGTGCTCTACGGGCCTACGGTGGCGGGCGACGCGCCCAACAATCGGACGAAGACCGGCGCCGGCGCGCACATGCCGATCAGCTCCGACAAGGACACCACGGCCACCAGTGCCCAGCCCGGCCAGCCGCCGTAGCGGTGGTAGAACGCCTCGTAGTTCGCCAGCCCGATCCCCGCTGCGGCGACCACCAGCAGGAGCCATGCCGGGACGTTGCTGGGCATGACGTCGGTGAACAGGCCGCCGAGGATCGCCGCGGCGAGGATGCAGAAGAAGAAGCCGGTCAGGTCCCACACACCGAAGCGCGCCCGCAGCGGCGGCCACCCGGTGTAGATGAGGATCCCGACCGCGGCAAGGGTGTAGAGGGCCATCACCACCATCGAGACGACACGCACCACGCGCAGAAACGGACTGAACCGGGGAACCGCACTGCTGCTACTGGTCATGCACAGATTGTGATGCCGATCGGCCGGGGCGCGGTCAGAATTCGGACAGCGCCCCGGCACCGGGCGCCGGTGCGGGCAGCTTGGCCGACATCCACGTTGACCGACGCCAGACCGCCGGCCGCCTTCTCTCGACATACCCGGCGTCACACGGTGGGCGTGTAGGTCCGCACCGCGTTCTTCGCCACGCGGGAGACCAGGGCCCGCCCATCCTTGGTATCGGGCCCCATGACGAGGACGGTGTGGAAGTGGGAGCCGACCGCCAGCACGGTGCTCTCGGCGCACACATCAGTCCCCTCGCTGTCCCTCCAGGCGAACGTTCCCTGGGCGCCGGGCCGGCCGCCGATGCGGACTTGCTTCAACCCGTTGTCTCCGCCCCAGTCGGGGCCTGACCCTGGATGTTGGACACCAGAGACACTTGGATTTTGATGGTTCGGGTGGACAGGAGCCCTGCACAGATGGTGATGAAGCACTACCCGCCGCAGTTCAAGGTGGACGCGGTCGCGCTGTACCGGTCTCGGCCGGGGGCGACGATCAAATCGGTCGCCGAGGACCTGGGGGTGAACACCGAAACGCTGCGCAACTGGATCCGGGCCGCGGACGGGCGGCGTCCTGGTTCGCATGCGGTGTCCAGGGCAGCTGCGTCGGTGCCGGTTGAGGACTCGGTGCAGGCCGAGCTTGCCGCCGCACGAAAGAGGATCCGCGAGCTGGAGGAGGAGCGGGACATCCTGCGCAAGGCAGCCCGGTATTTCGCCGGGGAGACGCGCTGGTGAACCGCTGCCAGTTCGTCCGTGATCATCAGCGCCGCCACGGCGTCAAGCGGTTGTGCCAGGTCCTGGACGTCGCCCGGTCCAGCTACTACTACTGGCTGCGTACCGGGCCTGACCGAGCTGCACGGCAGGCCGAGGACGCAAGGCTCACCGAGCGGATACGGCGGGTCCACGCTGCCTCGGACGGCACCTACGGCGTCCCCAGGATCACCGCCGAGCTCCACGAGGGCGGCGAGCGGGTCAATCACAAGAAGGTCGCCCGGCTGATGAAGAGCGCGCATCTCGCCGGGTTGCGGTTGCGGCGCCCCCGGCGGACCACCGTCGCCGACCCCCACGCGGCGAAGGCGTCAGACCTTCTCCGCCGTGACTTCACCGCATCGCAGGTGAACACCAAGTACGTCGGCGACATCACCTATCTGCCGGTCGGCGGCGGAAAGTTCTGCTACCTGGCCACGGTCATCGATCTCGCCTCACGCCGGCTCGCGGGCTGGGCGATCGCCGACCACATGCGCGCGGACCTGGTCGTCGACGCCCTCTATGCGGCCGAGCAGACCAGGGGCAGCCTGACCGGCGCAGTGATGCACACCGACCACGGGGCCCAGTACAGCAGCCAGGCCTTCGCCGCCGCCTGCCGACAGGCCGGCGTCATCCAGTCCATGGGGGCCGTCGGCTCGAGCGCGGACAACGCCGCGGAGGAGAGCTGGAACGCGACCATGAAACGAGAGACGCTCCAGGGCCGGACGGGCTGGTCCAGCGAGCGCGAAGCCCGCCTGGAGCTGTTCCGCTGGCTGCACCGCTACAACACCGTCCGCCGCTACACCCGCCTCGGGCACCGCAGTCCCATCGCCTACGAGAACGCGCTCAACGCCACACCAACTAAACTCGCCCAAGCCGCATAACCCCGTGTCCAACATCCGGGGTCAGGGCCCCGCGTCGGCGATCCGCGGGTTGTGGCACCCCAGCGGGTGCGAATCGGGCCTGACAGGGAGCAGCCTCAGGAACTCCTCACGGATCGGGTCGATGATGGACGCGGGCACGACGGACACGAACCCCCCAGATGGTCACATAGCACAATTCCATGATCGTCAAGCCCGTCTCCGTCGTGCCGTCTTCTCCGTCGTTTGCCCACGCCTACGGGCCGACGCCTAGATGATGAAGCGGTGGATGGCCTCGTTGGCGTGGTCCTGAAATGACGGGTTGGCCAGGTCGGGGAAGATGTCCGCTTGGTCGACCAGGGGTCCCTTCAGCTTGTTGGCCGCGCTGGCGTAGAACACGCCGCTGGACAGGGTCGGGTCGGTGACGCCGTCGACCAGTCGCTTCGCGCCGACCTCAAGCTTGTGGGAGATTCCCAGGGCGGGCAGGACGTACTTGGACGCCATGCGCAGCGGTAGGGCGATGTCGTTGGAGGCTTGGGTGCCGGTGGTGGCGCCGGGGCTCACGGTGATGAAGCGGCGGTCGGGGTGCTGGCGGGCGAGGTAGGCCATCCACAGGGCCCCGATGTACTTGGCCTGGCCGAAGGCGAGGTTGAAGTCGGTCTTTCCGTCGGCGAAGTACCTGCCGTCGATGACGGTGGCCAGTTCGTCGGCAGAGGTTGAGGCGAAGGACGGCCGCTTCATCCGCAGCATCGGAAGCCCCCTGGCTGCTTCGCTTCCGGCGAGGACCGCGACCTCGCCGAGCCGCCCCTCGGCCAGGAGTCCTTCGAGGAGGACGACGTGGCCAAGAACATTCGTCGCGAAGACGTTGGTGACCCGGTCACCGGTCAACTCCATCGACCGCGGGCCGATGACGCCGGCGTTCATGACCAGTGCGTCGACGGTTCCGTCGACGGCGGCAAGGCCGGCTCGCACCGAGTCCAGATCGGCGACGTCCATGACGACGATGTCGAAGATGCGGCGGCCGGTGACGGCTTCGAGCTCGGCCTTTGCCGTTGTCGCCCGGTCTCGGTTGCGGCAGGCCAAGTAGATGCGGGCCGTCTCCGGTCGCAGCGCCAGTTGCCGGGCCACGTCCTTGCCGATCCCGACGTTGGCGCCCGTGATCATCACGGTCTTTCCCAAGGGTGTGCTCATCGGGATTCCCTCTCAACTTCTGCGGGCTGATCATGTTGAACGGCTCATGCCGCTTCGCGGGGGCCGGTGCTGCGTTGACGAGTCACGCGACCCTCAAAATGGGTTGTGCAACTCAGTCTGACTCGACTCAGACTGGGCTGTCAAACTCAGAATCGCTACCATGGGGTGCATGGCGAACAAGACGAACGACCGGCCGCGGCTCACCGCGAAGGGCGAGCGCGTCCGGGGCCGAATCGTGGAGGGGGCTGCGGCCTTGATCCACGAGCGCGGAGTCGCGGGTACCACCCTGGAAGACGTCAAGGGAGCAGCGGAGGTCAGCGGCTCGCAGCTCTACCACTACTTTCCCGACAAGAACGAGCTCCTGCAGGCGGTCATCGACTACCAAGCCGACACCCTCGTCGATCACAATCGGCAGGCGCTCAACAGTGAAGACGGAGTCGCAGCCTGGCGGAACATGCTGATCGCCGGGGTGAAGCACGGCCAGGCCAAGGGAGGCTGCCCACTCGGTTCGCTCGGCGGCCAACTCGCCGAGAGCGACCCCGAGGCCCGAGCCCTCATCGTCGCCGGATTCGAGCGATGGTCAGCTGCCATCAGCGAAGGGCTCAGGTCGCTTCACGCTGACGGGAAGCTCGCACCCGGCATCGACCTTGACGACCTCGCCACCACCATGCTCGCCACCCTGCAAGGCGGACTGCTGCTCGCCCAGGTGCAACGCAGTACGCGCCCCTTCGAAGTCGCGGTCGATACCCTCCTCGCCCTTGCCATCCAGACTTGAGACCCTGATGAGGCTCCTTGCCTGAGGACCTGGTCGCGGACGGGCGCATCACCGAGGCGCCCTCGGGCGGGTGCGCGGGGAACGCGAGATTAGGCCACGCATAAGCAAGCGCGGCACGAAGACGCCGATCCAGACCGACGGCCGCTGAGTGGTCGAGCGCACGAATTCGTGGATGAACAACTTCGGCAAGCTTCGCCGCAACACCGAGCGGCGACGCTCTTGCACCGAGTTCTTCCTTGCTCTGGCCACGGCGATCATCACCGTCCGTAGCCTCATCCGACGCGCCTGGTACACCCACCGCTGGGACACCCGCCCGCGCAGCCCCCGCATCCGATAGCCCGGCTCGACGCCTACTGGCGGACGCTCTAAGTGGTTGTTGTCGTTCCGATCTTGAGCGGTGTGGGTCGAACGGAAGTCTCGATCGGGTGGTCGCGGGGCTTGTGGCGCATACAGAAGAGGCCTCCTGAACAGCTCGTTGGTGTCGAATCACCGAGCTACATCAGGAGGCCCTGGTGCCGCAGTGTTCCGTGTCGATGGCCGGGCAGTCCAGTTCGGTCACCCGGGAGTGTGACTGCCTGGCTCACCGGTTCGGGAACGCCGCCGACAACCCGATGCGCGAGCGCCGGTACCCGACCGACATGACGGACGGGGAATGGGCCGTGGTCCGGCCGCTGCTTCCGGTGCCGGGCTGGCTGCGCGGCCGTGGCGGGCAGCCGGAGGCCTACTGCCACCGGCAGATACTGGACGCGATCCGCTACCTGGTGGACAACGGCGTCAAGTGGCGTGCGATGCCGGCGGACTTCCCGCCGTGGGACCGGGCATACGCGTTCTTCCGCCGCTGGCGTGACCGTGGCCTGGTCAAGGAGTTCCACGACCGGCTGCGCGTAATGACCCGCGAGAGGCTGGGACGGGACACAGAGCCGAGCGCGGGTGTGATCGACTCGCAGTCGGTGAAGGCGGACGCCGTCGTGGGCTGCGACAGCCGTGGCTTCGACGGCGGCAAGCTGATCAACGGGCGCAAGCGGCACGTCGTGGTCGACACGCTCGGCCTGCTGCTGGGCGTGATGGTCACCGCGGCGGACACCGGCGACCGCGCCGCCGCGCAGGTCCTGCTGCGACAAGTCGCCGACGCGCACCACCGCCTCGCCCTGGTCTGGGCCGACGGCGGCTACACCGGCAGCCTCGTCGAGTACTGCCTGACCGCGCTCGCGCTGGTCCTGGCGATCGTCAAACGCAGCGACGACCAGAAGGGGTTCGTGGTGCTGCCCAAGCGGTGGATCGTCGAGCGGTTCTTCGCCCACCTGATGCGCACCCGCCGCCTGGCACGCGACTACGAACGCCGCACCACCAGCGCCGAGGCGATGGTCTACTGAAGCTTCGCCATCTTCGAACGTGCTGGTCGGAGGGGCTGGTGTGCGGGTTCTCCGGGGTGCTCGGGCTGGTTGATCGCGGGAGTCTGGGCTCTTGATCGTCCGTCACGGTACTGTCAGCGGTTGGCTTCGAGGTCGGTCAGGACGAGTAGGGCGCGCAGGAGGGCGGTGGCGCGGGCGGGGTCGGTGCGGAGCTTGGTCAGGATCCGCCAGGCCTTCAGGTGCGCGAATCCGTGTTCGACGGGGGCGCGTGCGGCGGCCAGGATCCGGTTGGCCTGTTTCTGGCCGGTGGTGAGCTTGCGGTGGCGGGTGGCCTTGTAGCCGGTGACGATGACCTGGTCATCGGCGTTCTTGGGCTTGTCCACGCCGAGGAAGCCAAGGTCGGCGAGTGCGCCGAGTCCGGCCGCCTTGAGGTGCTCGACGATCTTGTCGCGGCGGGCGGCGGTGGCGTCGTGGGTCCGGCCGGGCCGGGCGGCGGAGATCCAGATGAGGCTGCCCTTCTCGTCGGTCAGGGCGAGGAAGTGCAGGCCGTGGCGGTGGTGCTTGCCGGAGTAGTTCGGCCGGTTCGCCTTCCCGGTGCGGCGCTGGGTCGGGATCAGCGTGCCGTCGATCAGCACTACCTCCCCGCCACGCCTGGTTATCTTGCGAAGTGCCCGGTCCAGGCGCGGGGCCTTCGCGGCGAGCAGGTCGATCATCTCGTCGCGCCAGCGCCGCAGAGTGGACTCGGGCACGCCGTTGCCGCCAGCCAGGTCCAGCAACCGCTGGTCGTGCCGCAGCATCGCCAGCACCAGTACCGCGATCCGTCCCGCAGGCAGTGACCGGAACGGTGAGCGAATCGCTCTCAGGTGGGATCGCAGCAGGTCACGGAGGTAGGCGATGGTGCTCGTGGACAGGTCCAGGCGGCACTGGTAGACATGGGAAACGCCCTCGGCGGGCTTGTTGGTGTTCGTCACACAACGTCAACGACCGTCGGGGGCACTGCGGTTACACCCCTCAACAAGCGGTGCCGCAGGTCACAGGCGCGTGGTGAAGCGGCCGTCGGGCAGTTTCCGCAGCCAGCCACGCCCGGCGAGCTTGGACAGCTTCCCGCGCAGCGGCTCCAGCTTGCCCCGCACCGCCACCTCCAGCCCCAGTTCCTCGCCGACCTGCTTGACCGCCACCGGACCGCCCGCGCCCCGCACGATCGCGAGGATCCTCTGGTACTCCGGCGGCAGAGCGTCCTGGTCCACGCCCGGTCCGCGATGCGGGACCAGCAGCACCGCACGGCCCGCGACCTGCGCGGTTGCCGATTCGGCCGTCGCTGTCTCGGCGACGAGCTGTTCGGTCATCCGGTGCCAGACCCGCTCGGCGACGGCGAGCTCGTCGCGTTCGGCCCGCATCTGTTCCAGCTGCTTGACCAGCTGTTCTTCCTGTTCGTCCAGTTCAGCGCGCCGCGCGGCGACCCGTCCTGCGATCTCGGACTCCACCATGAACCGGATGGTAAGCGGCACACACACCGCGGAGCTCTGGAACCGGAGAAACCGCCCCGTCAGACGATCAAGGCCGCAGACTCCCTCGATCAACCAGCACGAGCACGGTCAACGAGCGTCACGCCAGAGCCTTCGACCAGCACGTTCGAAGATGGCGAAGCTTCACTGGTCGGCGATCCTGCTCATGACCCGCCGCCTGGCCCGGCCACGGCCTTCGCGAGCGTGAACCGGCCCGGCGCGGGCTCGGTCAGCCAGCCGCGCGCGACCAGGCGCTTCGCCTTCGACCGCAGTGCCTCCACCCGCGCCGGCACCACGTCCATGCCGAACACGGCCGCCAACTCCTGGCAGGTCAGTGGCCCTTGATGGAGCCGGTTGCGGTCCGCGAGCGTCTGCAGGATGCGCTGGTAGTCCACCGACAGCGCCGACCAGGCCAGCCCCTCACGCCACATTGGCACCTGCGACTTCGGCTTCGCCGCATCCCGGGACGCCGCCCGAGTGTCCGCGTCCCGCGGATCCGGGGTCACCTCCGTGCCAGCGGTGTCGCCGCCGTCCGGAGCCAGCACCGTATCGACCCGCCTGCGGGCGATCACCCACTCCTGCCATTCCTGCTCAGCCGTGGCCAGCTCGACCTGGATGCGGTCGGCCTCCTCCCGCAGCCCGTCGACCCGACGACGAGCGGCGAGCTCGTGCTGTTCCAGCAGTCCAACGACCGACGGCATCCGCGACCTCCCGGCAAGAAACGACCCGACAAACCACGACTCCCACCGAATCACCGACCCCATGCCCGACCAGCGAAAACGCGGCAATCACGTCCGGAAAGACAACAGCTTCTAAGTCCACCGCTCCGTTCCCGGTTCCGGATCGGTGGAACCCCTCCGGAATCCACCGGTTGGAACCGGGTCGGCCTGGGGCGCCGATGGTGCTGAGGCCGCTGCTGGGGCCGGGTACCGGGTGCGTTATCTCCGCCCGGGGGTTGGCGCGTCTCCTCTTCTCGCGTAGCAGTACGTTCGGGTGCCTGAATCCGTTACACCTGGCGGTAGTTCCGGTCGGTGGGGCCGGGTATGAACGGGTGGAGAGGTGATGGCGGTGGATGATCCCAAGGCGGTGCCCGGTCTGGTCCGGGAGCTGCGTGAAGGCCAGCACATGTCGCGGGCCGTGCTGGGTGGGCTGTGCGGCAAGTCGCAGGAGTGGGTCAAGGCGGTCGAGGTCGGCCGCCTCCAGGTGCGCTCGCTCGACCTGCTCATCCGCCTGGCCCGCGCGCTGCGCGCGACCGACTTGCGTCAGCTGGTCGGCGACGGCATCACCATGCCCGTCGGCGACACCGGCCGCCAGAGCCACCCGGGCGTCGTGCCGCTGCGGACCGCGGTGCACGCGCCGTTGTTCGGCCTGGCCGGCGAGGCGGACGATGTCGGTGAACTGGCGGGCCGGGTCCGGCAGGCGTGGCAGGTCTGGCATTCGGCTCGTGATCAGCGGACGGCTGTCGCCTCGGTGCTGCCCGGACTGCTGTCCGACGCCCACGCGACCGTCCGGGCGCTCGACGGGCCCGAACGCCGGCGTGCCGCGGTGCTGTTGTCGGAGGCGTACGGGCTGGCTCAGCAGTACGCCGCGCACCTGGTGGAGCCGGAGCTGTACTGGGTGATCGTGGATCGTGCCCGTACGGCCGCCGAGCAGGCGGATGACCCGCTCGCCCTCGCGGCGGCGGCCTGGATCGTCGGCAACGGGCTGCGGGCGGGCGGCCATCTGGAAGAGGCCCTGCGGGTGGTGGGCGACGCGGCCGACACCCTGCGCCCCCAGATGGACGGGGGCAGCGACCGGCTCCTCGGGCTGTTCGGCTCCCTGTGCCTGCACGCCGCGGTGACCGCCGCCCAGGGCGGCCAGGACGGCGACGCCTGGAGGTGGCATGGTGAGGCCGACCGCGTCGCGACCCGCCTCGGCGACCACTACGCCCACCCCTGGACGCAGTTCGGCCGGGGCAACGTGAGCGTCCACGCGGTCTCCCTCGGCGCGCAGCTGCGCACGCCGGGGGTCGCCCTGCGCCAGCTCGCCGACGTCGACCCGGGCACGATCCCGTCGGTCGAACGACGCAGCCGGCTGTTCCTCGACGCGGCCGCCGCGCACCGGGGCCGGGACCTGGCCGCGGCTCTGCAGTACCTGCGGCTGGCCTACGACACCAGCCCGGAGGCGGTCCGCTACGTGCCGTCCGGCCGGGCCCTGGCCGCGGATCTGGCCCGGTCGGCAACGGGCGCGCTGGCCTCCACCGCCCGTGTGCTGGCCACGGACATCGGCGTCGCCGCGTGAACCCCGGCCACCCTTCCGAGTGACATCAACAGGTACCGCGCGTACCCCTCGACGAAGGGGTACGCGCGGTACCTGATGGCGGGTCAGGTTCGGGAGACCGTGGTGCCATGGCGAAGGCGAGATGGCTGGCGGCCGACGAGCTCCCCTACCCGGCCCGGACCGAGGTGCGCGACAAGCGCGACGATCGGCGTGGCCTGCTGATGGGCGGGATCGTCACGCTGACGGAAGCCGGCGAGCCGCGGCGGGAGTTGTACCTGCGCCCGCTGGAGGGCGGTCCGGAGTGGCCGGCCGCGGCCGCCGACATCGAGGCGGTCCGGCCGTGACGGCGTCCCATGCGGGCGGGCCGGACGTGCGGCGGGCCGGCGAGGCGGCAACCCGTGGACTGCGCGACGCCCTGGCCCGGGTCGGGATCTGCCTGCCGTCGCTGCGCGGCGGCGTCGGCCGGGCCGGGCAGGGCGAGGTCGAACTGGGAGCCTGCCCGGCGGGCCTGGCCACCCGGCTCGCCGAAGTGCTGGACATCGCGGCCGACGCCGTGCCCGAACTGCGGGCGCCCCGGTGACCTCGGCCCGGCCGCGTACCGCGGCCACGATGGTCGACGGCGACGTCGTCACCCTGCCCGACGGTTCCGGGGAGCGAACCGTCGACCGGATCATCTGGGCTCGCGGGGTGTGCGGGTCGCAGATCGTGGTCCTGTGCTGGCGCGAGGGCGGCTCACTGCGTTGTCTCGCCTGGCACGAACTGCCCGTCGCCAGACCGTAGGCGCCGCGGCACCGTCCGTCCGCACCGCCGGGCCGCCCACGATGGCGTCCAGGAAGAGCGCGATCTGGTCGTGCGGTGCGGTGCGGTGCGGTCGGTGCGGTGCGGAACTCCGTGAGACCGGTCACGGACAGATCGGGCGAACAAGGGGTGGTCAAGGGTCATAGCGGACACCGATGGGTGATGCTGCGCAGGCCGCGGGCAAGGGGGTGGTGCGCACGATGCCGTGGTCCCCGGTGCGGCAGGCGCACCGGGTGCCGGCCCCGGCTGCTGCCGGAGACCTGGAGGCACCGTGTCCCTCTCCGAACCCCGCTCCCCTCATCCGAGTCCCGTACCGGCAAGGTCCCGGTGGCCGGGGCGACGGCAGGTCGAACGGCGCAGCCGCCTGTTCCTCGACGTCGCCGGTTGCCGGCGGGCTGTGCGGTTGCGCGCATCCGCCAGGGGCCTGACGCCCGCTGGGCGTCGAAACGCGCGGCAGCCGAACCGGTGGCGGGGAGCCCTTGCTGTGCAAGGGGGTTGGGGCCTCCTGCCGGGAGCGCTTGCGATGGCACTGCCGTACCCACTTGCGTGCCGGGAGCCGGCCGGGGAGCGTTTCCCCTTGTCAACGCCGCTTGCCACCCTGTCCACCGTGCTGAAAAACCCTCTTCTCTCCCACTGTTTGTCGGTGGGGGAGGAGATCATCGGGTTCCGGGGCGGGCGCCGGGCGGCAGGAGGGCGGGAGCGATGAGCGGGAAGCGGAAGACGAACCCGGGCGGGTCGTCGAACCCGTTGCGCGCGGACGTGCTGCGGGTGCTGGGCGTGCTGAAGGTGGCGACCGCCGATCAGATCCAGCGCCTGTGCCTGCCGCACCTGACCTACCGGCACACCGACAAGGCGACGGCGGCCAAGCGCAAGGAAGCCCGCACCGCCTCCCATCGGGCCGCGCTTGCGGACCTGCGCCGGCACGGGCTGACGCTCGACGGCGGGACCACCGCCGGCGGGGACACGCTGCGCGCCCTGACCCCGCTCGGGCTGGAGGCAGCCTCCTTCGAGCTGGGGCGGCCGCTGGACGAGATGGGCGGCACCGCCCGGGGCGCGGGCCGCAGCGGCGCGCCGCACGCGATGGCGGTCAACGAGGCGGTCATCGCGCTGATCCGTCCCCGGCCCGACCTGGCGCGGCTGTCGGGTGAGCCGCCGGAGGCGCTCGCCGCCGCGCAGCTGGCCGCCGCGGGGCCGGCCGGGATGGGCACGATCGCTTCCTTCGCTACGGAGGTGCCGTTGCCGTCGGTCGGAACCTGGACGACGCCCGGCAAGGGCGGCGTCCAGGCCGACGCCGTGGTGGTTGCTCCGGAGGCCGGGGTGCCGGTGCTGTTCATCGAGGTGGACAACTGCCACATGGACCCGCAGTTGATCGCGGCGAAGTTCGACAAGTACATGCGGTTCTTCCGCCGGCAGGTCAAGGACACCGATGGCCGCGAACGCGCGATGTGGCGCACCCGCTGGTCGTCCCCGCCGCCCCGGTACGGGGAGCTGGTTCACCCGCCGGTGCTGCTGGTGTTCAACAAGGCCGGGGCCCGCGACCCGATGTCCTCGATGAAGGCGACCGCGCAGCACTGCCAGCAGCACTGGGCGGGGGAGTGGCAGGGCGACCACCACACCTACGACGGCAAGATCCCCATCGTGGCCACCACCATGGAGCTCCTGCGCGAACACGGCCCGGCGGGAGAGGCGTTCTGGCGGTTCGGCCGCCCCGGCTGGCAGTGCCTGACCGACGCCATCGGCAACCCCCGCGAGGACGCCACCGCCGCCCGCCACGCGGCCGAAGCCAAGAGGCGGGCGGCCGAATACCGCGCGGATCGGCAGCGCGCGGAGGCGGAGAAGGCCCGGCAGGAGGAAGCCCGGCGGCCGGTGTGCACCGGATGCGGCGCACGGTTCGCTGACGCCCGCTGGAAGCACGTCCGGGAGATGGCCCAGTGGGCCGGCGCGGAGACGTACCCGCAGCTGTGCGAGACCTGCAAGGAGCATGCCCTGGAAGCCGAACGGCTCCAGGCCGAACAGGAGCGGGCTGCCGCCGTCGCCCCGCAGCGTGCCCGCGGCTTCCTGTCCCGCCGGCGCTCCTGACCCCGTAAACGGGCGCACGCCAGGGGTTGGACGGCCCAGCCAGGCATTCGGCCAGACGACGGCCGGGTGAAACACATGCTGAAACACGGGGCCGCCTGAAACACGCTGACCTGCGGAAAAACCGGCGAACCCCACCTGTGTTCCCAGTGTTTCAGTGTTTCACCGGCGCCGACGGGACGGGCCGAGGGCTGGCTGGGCCGCACGGAGCGGCGGTGGCCCGCTGAGGAGCCTGGACAGGGACGCGGTGCATTGAACTGCCCAGTGAGCGCCAAAGCAGCGCCTAACTGCCGCCCAATTGCTGTATGCTGGGGGCATGAGCAGTGAACTCACTAATGTGAACGCCCTCCTGGAGGAGGCGCGGTTGGCGGCGAAGATGCCGCCGCCGGCCGAACGGCTGCGGCTGCGGACGGCGGCGGGCCTGTCCCGGACGCAGGTGGCGAAGGCTGTCGGCGTTGGCCGGCAGACGGTGGCGAACTGGGAGACCGGCGCCAGTGATCCGACGCCGCCGGCCCGGCTGGAATACCTGCGCCTCCTGGATGGCCTGGCAGCCCTCCACCCCGCCGCCCAGGACGCCGGCCCGGCCGCCGCCGAGCCGGCCGACGAGATCCCCGCCGCGCTCGCCACCACCCCCCCACCCCCGCTCCGGCGCCGGTGCCGGCGGAGAGTCCGGCAGCCGCGCAGGCCCGTACCGCCGCGTACCGGGAGCAGGCCGCACGGCGCGAGCGGTCCGCGGCCCGCACCCACAGCGACACGGCCGCGATGATCACCCGCGCCGTGCAGCACGAACTCGACCGCGCCGGCGGCGACGCTCGACGCCGCGACCGACGCGCTGATCAAGCGGGCGATCCCCGACGTGATGGCCCTGTGGAAGGAGACCCGCACCGGCGCCCGCTACGAGCACACCTCTTCCCGGCCCTGCCCGACGTCCTGCACAAGCCCCGCCAGAGCGACCCGGACCTGGTGTGGGAGGCCCGCCCGTCCTGGCGCCACCCCGGCTACCGCCGCACCCCCGACGGCACCCTGCCCGTCACCCCGCTGGACACCAACGCCGCCTACCTGTCCGCGCTGAAGGTGTGGCTGCCGATCGGGAAACTGGAGCACTCCACCGAGCGGCGTACACGACCGCAAACGCGCCGGCATCCACCTGGTCACCCCCGCGCCCTGGACCCACCCCCACCTGCCCAACCCGATCGGCGACCGCGAGGAACCCGGCCCGGTGTGGATCACCGAATCCACCCTCCGCCTCCTGCTGCGCCTGGCCGGCCCCAAACACCGCCTCGCCGACGCCCCGGTGATCCACGAGAGCTGGACCGCCGGCGCGACGGAGAACTTCTGCGACGACCTGCGGGTGCTGCTCGCCACCGCCCGCCAGGAGGCGATCGACGCCGACGACGACGTCACCCTCGCCTACATCAAGGCCATGTACTCCAAGTTCGTCTCCACCATGGGCGAGTCCGTCCACAACCGGGAGATCGTCCGCCCGGACTGGATGCACCTCATCCGCGCCCAGGCCGGCGCGAACCTGTGGGGCCGCGCCTACAAGGCCCACCAGGCCGGCCTGACGCTCATCTCCGTCATGGGCACCGACGAGTTGCACGTCACCGGCGGCGACTGGCGCACCGTGTTCACCGAGGGCCGCGCCCTGACCGAGATGAAGATCAAGACCGACAGCAAGACCGGCGCCCCCATGGACTACAGCGTCGCCCCCGTCGACGGTGAGGGCTGATGGCCGACGGCTCCCGCTGGCGCGACTTCGGCCGCTACCGCGCCCAAGGCATCTCCGGCGGCGACGCCCTCGGCTACGGCATCGAACGGATGGTCACCGGCATCCGCTCCTCCCCGGACTCCCCCCGCGGCGTCCGGGCCCGCGCCAACTACCTCAACACCCAGGCCGGCCGCGAAGCGATGCGGGAGGCCGGGATCACCGCCACCCCCCGCACCGCCGCCGCCTGGCAGGCCGGCACCCGCATGCCCACCAAGGCCAACCGCGCCCGCCTGGACTCCGCCTACTGGACTCTGCGCCGCCGCAACGTCGCCGCCGACCTCAAACGCCGCCTGTACAACGGCGGCCGCGGCACCCGCGTCGAGATCGACCCCGTCGACCAGAGCCGGGTCCACCCCAAGCACCGCCGGGCGCTCAACACCCGCCACCTCACCGTCCGCCCCCGCCACTGGGACACCGCCGTCGACGCCTGGCTCGACGACGACGACCGCGCCCTGAACGACCTGTGGGACCACGAGATCACCCCCGACCTCGGCACCGACTACGACGCCTACACCTACGTCTCCTCCGTCGGCTGGGGCTTCTGACCCACCGCACCACCGCACGCAGAAGGGGCGGAGCCATCCGAACTGGCTCCGCCCCTTCCGCACGCACCGTACCGCCCCGCCCGCCTCCACAGACCAGCCGGAGGACAGATAAGCGATGATGACGCGGTGAGTCTGGATCTGAGCAACTATGAACTCCTGTGGCCCACAGGGCTTTTCGTGTCCGAGGGCGAGCGCGTCCTTCGGTCCGGGAAGTCTCTGTGGGAGGAGCGGGCGAAGTGGCTGCTGACTCGGAAGCCCTGGCCGGCACGACAGCGGTCGCTGACTTCGAAGAGTTACCCAGCGACACCAGCATCGTCGAGAACGACCCCTGGACCTCCCAGTCTTTCGATACGGGAGTCAAGGCGGGGCCGGACAAGGGGGACTGGCTCGCCGAGTTGATCGGACGGGCGGCAGAACTCCGCCAGGCAGCCGCGCCGCGCCCCTACTGGCCGCAGCGCCGCGGCAGCGGCCTGTCCCACGATGGCAATACCCCGCGGGATACCCGGCGCGACTTCGCGCGGATCATCAACGAGTTCGCCGAGAACGGCTACCTGGTCGAAGTGTTCGACGAGGAATGCGTCGACGGCCCCAACGAGCTACCCGACGCCTCCGACGTGATCGACCGCCGCCTCGGCATCCCGCGCCTGTGGCCCCTCCAGCCTGAGACCTGGGATGAGGACACCTTCTACGGCCTGATCGAGGTCTTCCACGACCTCGTCAGCCGCCCACTCCGACGCTATTACCACAACTACAACATGTGCGGATGGCACCACGCGGAGTTCCACAACGGCCCGGCACGCATCCGGGACCCTGGTGGAAGATCAACCAGATGCTGCGCGACGCCGGCATCGAGTACGAACTGGCCGCGGAAGGCGAAGACCTCGGCCGCCTGGTCGCCGTCACCGACGACGCCCGCAGCGACCTGGTCTACCGCGCCCTCAACGACAGCGCACCCGACATCACCACCCAGGTCCGCCACGCCATCGCCCTCTTCCGAGGACGCGACACCTCACGCGAGAGCAAACGATCAGCGATCGTCACCCTCGCCGGCATCCTCGAAGAACGCCGCACCCTGATCCAGGAGGACCTCGGCAAGCCAGACGAAGGAGCGCTGTTCCAGATCGCCAACCGCTT
>CAVXGZ010000003.1:0-959845 GCA_963761325.1 uncultured Actinomycetota bacterium
CAGACGAGCCGTGCTGTACGCCGGGTTCTGTCTCCGGGGGGCCTCGCGGTCCGCCGGGAGGCGGTCATCCATCTGGGACCGGCGTTGCCGCCGGCCTCGTGCGGTCTACCCGCGGACTCGGGCGGGCAGCCCTCGAACGTCCGCGCGGGGCGTCCAGGACGCCCCTCTTTGACCTTGCTCCGGGTGGGGTTTACCGAGCCGTCCGGGTCACCCCGGACGCTGGTGGTCTCTTACACCACCGTTTCACCCTTACCAGGTACCTCGCGGCCCTGGCGGTCTGTTCTCTGTGGCACTTTCCCGCGGGTCACCCCGGGTGGGCGTTACCCACCACCCTGCCGTGTGGAGCCCGGACGTTCCTCGGCGGAGAGGGCTGGGCCCGCTCCGACGCGACCGCCCGCACGACTCGTCTGCGCTGTCATCGTAGTGGACGCGACGCCGTAGGCTGCACGTCGTCCGCCTGCCCGCGCCGTGAGGGAGATGTTCCGTGCTGGTCCTGCTGCCGCCGTCGGAGGGGAAGTCCGCGGGAGGCGCCGGCCCCGCCGTGGACCCCGGGGGCCTGGCGCTGCCCGGGCTGCGGGAGGCGCGCGAGCGGGTGCTGGCGGAGCTGGTGGAGCTGTGCCGCGGGGACGAGGACAAGGCGCTGGAGGTGCTGGGCCTCGGGCCGACGCAGCGCGGCGAGATCGCCAAGAACGCCGGGCTGCCGAGCGCGCCGACCCGGCCGGCCGGCGAGGTGTACACCGGGGTGCTCTACGACGCCTTGGGCCTGGCGACGCTCGACGCGCAGGCCCGCGCGCGGGCGTCGGCGTCGCTGCTCGTCTTCTCGGGGCTGTGGGGCGCGGTGCGGATCGACGACGCGATCCCGTCCTACCGGTGTCCGGTCGGCGTGCGGCTGCCGGGGACCGGGGCGCTGGCCGGGTTCTGGCGCGGGGCGATGGAGGCGGTGCTGCCGGACGCGGCCGGCGACGGGCTCGTGCTCGACCTGCGCTCGTCGGCCTACGCGGCGATGTGGCGGCCGAAGGGCGAGCCGGCCCGGCGGACGGCCACCGTGCGGGTGCTGCAGGTGCGCCGGGTCGACGGGGTCGAGAAGCGCGGCGTGGTGAGCCACTTCAACAAGGCGACGAAGGGCCGGCTGGTGCGGGCGCTGCTCGAAGCCGGCGCCGAGCCGGGCAGCGTGGACCAACTGGCCGACTGCTGGCGGCAGTTGGGGTTCCGGGTGGAGAGCCGGGGGCCGGGCGGGCTGGACGTGCTGGTCAGCGACGTGCACTGACCCGCGCGACGGGCCGCGTTGCACAGGGTGCACCGGGCGTTGCGCACGGCGCCCCGGCGGTCGCAGGATGGCGGCATGACTTCGCTGATCGATCTCGCACCCGTGATCCCGGTCGTGACGCTGGACGACGCGGCCGACGCCGTGCCGCTGGCCCGGGCCCTGGTGGCGGGCGGGCTCACCGCGATAGAGGTGACGCTGCGCACCCCGGCCGCGTTGCGCGCGGTGCGGGCGATCGCCTCGGCGGTGCCGCAGGCGTGGGTGGGCGCGGGGACGGTGCTGAGCGCGGGGCAGGTGGCGGCGGCCAAGGAGGCCGGGGCCCGGTTCCTGGTGAGCCCGGGGTGGACGCGGTCACTGCTGGCCGCGATGCGGGAGTCCGGGCTGCCGTTCCTGCCGGGGGTCTCGACCGCCTCGGAGGCGCTGGCGCTGCTGGAGCACGGGGTGACGCAGATGAAGTTCTTCCCGGCCGAGGCGGCGGGCGGACCGGCGTATCTGCGGGCGCTGGCCTCGCCGTTGCCCCGGGCGCGGTTCTGCCCGACCGGCGGGATCGACGCGGCGCGGGCCGGCGGTTACCTGGCGCTGCCCAACGTGGGCTGCGTGGGCGGGACTTGGATGGTGCCGCCGGACGCGGTGCGCTCCGGCGACTGGGGCCGGATCGAGGCGCTGGCCCGCCAGGCCGCCGGGCTGCGCGACGCCTGACGCCTCGTCAACTCCGCAGGTGGGACGCGTCGTTGAACAGCCGCAGCGAGGCCGTGCCGTCGGCGTAGTAGGCCACCGCGGACAGTGAGGCGGCCGACAGCTCCATCCGGAAGAGGGCCTCCGGCGGGGCGCCGAGCGCCAGCCGGACGAGCGTCTTGATCGGCGTGACGTGGCTGACCAGCAGGACGGTGCGGCGCCGGTGGCGTTCCACCAGCGTCTCGTGGGCCGCCGCCACCCGGCGCGCGACGGCGACGAAGCTCTCGCCGCCGCCGGTGGGCGCGGCCTCCGGCGAGGCCAACCAGGCGTTCAGGTCGTCTCGGTGACGTTCCATCACCTCGGCGAAGCTCAGGCCCTCCCAGGCGCCGAAATCGCTCTCGCGCAGCCCCTCCTCGACCTCGGTGTCGAGGCCGAGGCGGTCCGCGACGATCCGGGCGGTCTGCCGGCAGCGGGCCAGCGGCGAGGTGACGACCGCCTGGATCGTGCCGCGGGCGGCCAGCGCCTCGGCGGCCCGGCCGGCCTGCCAGCGGCCCTTGTCCGACAGGTCGGGGTCGGAACCGCCGCTGCCGGAGAACCGCTTGAGCGGGGTGAGCGGGGTCTCGCCGTGCCGCAGCAGCGCGAACGTGGTCGGCGTGCCGAGGTCGGCGGCCGGCCCCCAGCCGGCCGACGGGGCGGCGGACTCCGCGTCCTCGCCGGCGCCGGCCGGCCGCGCGGGGGCGGCGGTCCGCGACTCGGCGGTGGAGGCGGCCTCCTGCCACTGCTCGCCGCGGGCGCCGGCGTCCATCGCCTCGTTGGCGAGCCGGTCGGCGTGCTTGTTCTCCTCGCGCGGGATCCACTCGTAGCTGACCTGGCCGGCCGGCAGCACGCCGCGGGCCTCGGCGGCCAGCGGGAGCATGTCGGGGTGCTTGACCTTCCAGCGGCCCGACATCTGCTCGATGACCAGCTTGGAGTCCATCCGCACGTGGACGCCCGCGGCCGGGTCCAGCTCGCGCGCGGCCCGCAGCCCGGCGATCAGGCCGCGGTACTCGGCGACGTTGTTGGTGACGGTGCCGAGGTACTCGGCCGCCTCGCGCAGCGTCTCGCCGGTCGCGGCGTCCTTGACGACCGCGCCGTAGCCCGCGGGGCCCGGGTTGCCCCGGGACCCGCCGTCCGCCTCGACGACGAACCGGGCACTCACAGGCCGGAGTCCGGGACGCGCACCAGGATGCGGCGGCAGTTCTCGCAGCGCACCACCTCGTCGGCGGCCGCGGCTCGCACCTCGTTCAGCTCGGTGATGTTCAGCTCCAGGCGGCAGCCCTCGCAGCGCTTCTGGAACAGCTTGGCCGCGCCGACGCCGCCGGACTGGGCGCGCAGCTTGTCGTAGAGCTTCAGCAGGTCGGCGGGGACGGCGGCGGCGATGATCTCGCGCTCCTTGGCCGCGGTGAAGCCCTCGGCGTCGATCTCCTCGATCCGCGCGGACCGGCGGGACTCGGCCTCGGTGACCTTGGCCTGCACCGAGTCGAGCCGCTGGGTCAGCTCGGCGGCGCGTTCCTGGACCGACTCGCGGCGCTCCATGACGTCGAGGACGACGTCCTCCAGGTCGGCCTGGCGCTTGGCGAGCGAGGCGAGCTCGCGCTGCAGGTTCTCCAGGTCGCGGGGCGAGCCGACGACGCCGGAGTCCAGCCGCTGCTGGTCGCGGGCGGCGCGCTGGCGCACCTGGTCGACGTCCTGCTCGGCCTTGGTCTGCTCGCGGGCGGTGTCGCTCTCCTCGGTCTGCGCGGCGACCAGCAGATCGCGCAGCTCGGTGGCGTCGGCGGTCAGCCGCTCGACCTCGGCGTGCTCCGGCAGGCGGGTGCGCTGGTGGTCCAGCTGGGCCAGACGCGCGTCGAGGGCCTGGACTTCGAGGAGGCGGATCTGGTCGGCGGGGTCGGCGTTCAGTTGGGGGCTCCTGGGCTGCTGGCGGGACTTGCGGGGACACGGGGCGTTGCTGGGTGCGGTGGCTCGGGGCGGGCCGGCGCGTGAAGCGTCCAGGGGTCGGTGACCTGCTGGGAGACGTGGGTGCGCAGCGCCCAGCCGTGCCGGTCGGAGATCTCGTCGAGCTGGGCGGCGGCCTGCTCGCACCACGGCCACTCGGTGGCCCAGTGCGCCGCGTCGAGCAGCGCCGGGCCGCCGTGCTGCCGGGCCTCGGAGGCCGGGTGGTGGCGCAGGTCGGCGGTGAGGTAGGCGTCCACGCCGGCCGCCCGGACCTCGGCGAACAGGCTGTCGCCCGAGCCGCCGCAGACCGCGACGGTGCGGATCTCGCGGTCCGGGTCGCCGGCCACCCGCAGCCCGGCCGCGGTACCGGGCAGGCCGGCGGCGGCCTGCCGGGCGAACCGGGCGAGGGTGAGCGGCGCGGGCAGTTCGCCGATCCGGCCCAGGCCGACGCCGGCCGGCCGGGTCGGTCGGGTCGGGCACCAGGGGACCGGTGACCCGCAGCCCGACGGCGGCGGCGAGCGCGTCGGAGACGCCGGGGTCGGCCCGGTCGGCGTTGGTGTGCGCGACGTGCAGGGCGACGTCGTGCTTGATCAGCCGGTGCACGACGCGGCCCTTGAAGCCGGTGGCGGCGACGGTGGTGGTGCCGCGCAGGTAGAGCGGGTGGTGGGTGACCAGCAGGTCGGCGCCGATCCGCAGCGCCTCGTCGACCACCTCGCGGACCGGGTCGACCGCGAAGAGCACCCGGGAGACCTCGGCGTCCGGATCGCCGCACACCAGGCCGACGGCGTCCCACTGCTCGGCCCTCCCGGCAGGCCAGAGGGCTTCCAGAGCGTCGATCACGTCGGACAGTTTGGGCACGGTGGAAGGTTACCTCCCGGGCCGGGCCCCGGGCTCCTCGCGCGGGCCGCCCGGCGGGCACAGCACGGCCGTCGCCGCGATCCACGGCAAACCGTCCGATGGCCACCCTTACGGGTGAAGCCGCTCAACTCACGTTGATCGGTGGGAAGTAGGAAAACTAGCGTCGCCCCCGGAGGTGCCACCGAACATGACGGCCTGTGCCACGGATACCACCGAAAGCCGACGAACCCGCCCCGACGACGGCGGATACTCCCCCGCCGCCCTGCTGACGCTGGTGCCGCCGGGCGCGCGGGCACCGGTGGCGCCGCCGCTGCCGGCGCCGGCCGCCCCGGCCGGGCCCACCGCTCGCACCGGTTTCACGGTGGCCGCCGACGGTTCGTACGCCGCGTGCCTGGCCGACGCGGGGGGCGGCACGTGGTATCCGGAGCGCTGGACGCTGGGCGGCCCGGAACCGTACACCGTGCCGCTGCCGGGCAACCAGCCGGAGGAGGCGGACACCCAGGTCGTGCCGCTGCCGGACGGCCGGGTGCTGATACGCCGCCGGTCCGCGGACCGGCACGACCTCGCACTGCTCTACCCGACCGGACCGGGCACCGGCGAGTTGCCGGTCGGCTTCCTGCACGGCGACGAGGTGCGGCTGCTGCCGCCGCGGGCCGACGGCAGCGCCTACGCGCTGACCTGTGCGGACGGCGCGAGCACGGTCTGGCTGGTGCACGGCGGGCCGGGGCTGGAGCGGCGGGCCGAGCTGGCCGGCCGGTGTTCCGGCGGGATCTGGCTGGACCGGGCGGGCCGGCTGCTGGCGCTGGACCGGGAGCGGGACGGGCGCACCAAGACCGTGGTGGTGGACGTGGAGAGCGGCCGGGTCTCCCCGCTGCTGCAGATCACCCGGGACAGCGAGGACCGGTTGCTGCTCGCGGACCCCGACAGCGGTCTGCTGCTGGTGCGCAGCGACGCGCCGGGCGCCGAGCGGCTGGGGTGGGGGGTGCTGGGCAGCAGCCGGCCGGTGCGGTTCCCCGACTGCCTGCGGGAGGCGCAGGCGGTCGCCGGCGCCGCGGTGGTCGAGCCGGTCGCCGTGCAGCCCGGCCGCCCGCTGGCGCCCGAGTCGTGCGCGGTGCTGCTGCGCGCCGGCACCCGCTCCGCGTTGTGGCGGCCGGCCGCGCGCCGGCTGTACCCGCTGCCGGCGCCGCCCGGCTGGCTGGCCGGCGCCGCCTGGTGGTCCGCGCCCGGCACCCTGCGCATGCCGTACGCGGACGCCGAACAGCCTTACGGGGTACGGGACATCGCGGCGGAGCACTACGCGCCGCCGGAGCCGCCCGCTGAGTTGACGGAGCGTCAGCAGGCTCCGGTGCGGGCGGTGGCGGCGCGCGCGGTCGCCCCGGTCAGCCGGGTGGTCCCGCTGCAGCAGGCCCCGTTGGCCGCGGTGCGCTGAACGGCACGCGGGCGGGCGGGGGCTGGCGCCGCGGCTACTAGGAGTGCCCGGCGCGGGGTATGACCAACGCGTGCGAGGCGCCGTGAAGTTCCCGCAGCCGCGAAGTTCCCGCAACCGTGCGGCGGGCTCGTGCGTCAGTAATCCCGTGGCAGTCGATCCGTTCCGGCGACACGGCCCCAGGTTGCCTGGTGGCCGGATCTTCGGCGCGGTTAAACTGGTCCGGGGAGCTGTGCGGCCGGTCCGTCCGGTCGCTGCGCAGCCATACAGCCTGGCCACCGAAGGTGCGCAACGGGCGGCTGTGCTAAGGCGCGTGACGCATCGCGCACCCCGACTCGCCATCCCCGTAAGCGATCCCGACGGAGAACTCTGATGTCCGAAGCCCGCAACGACTCCACCGACGACCGCGCGCTCCTGGCCGTCGCCCTGGGCGCCGAGGGCGGCAAGCACCGAGGTTCCGCCTCACCCGCCGAGGAGCCGGAGACCCCGGCCCACGGCAAGCACCGCCGCATGGAGCAGAACGAGAACTGAACCACACCCTGACACCGGCCGGCGCGGCACGCCTTCCCGCGCCGGCCGGCTCATGCCCGTGCGGCGGCGGGCGATCACGGGCCGGGCTAATCGTGCTCGACCACGGTGTCGGCCAGCACCGGCGCGTCGTCGCGTTCGGCGGCGGAGGCGGTGACCTGGACGCGGCCCGGCCCGGTCCACATCCGCACCCGCAGCGTCTCGCCGGGGAAGACCACGCCGGCGAAGCGGGTCGCGTAGGAGCGCACCCGGCCCGCCTCGCCGCCGAGCACCCGGTCCACCACGGCCTTCAGCACCATGCCGTAGGAGCACAGGCCGTGCAGGATCGGCCGGTCGAAGCCGGCGAGCGCGGCGAACCGCGGGTCGGCGTGCAGCGGGTTCCAGTCGCCGGACAGCCGGTAGAGCAGCGCCTGGTCGGGGCGGATCGGGAGGTCGGCGGTGCGGTCCGGCGACCGGTCCGGCAGGTCGAGGCGCACGGACGGGCCGCGCTCGCCGCCGAAGCCGCCCTCGCCGCGGACGAAGATCTGGCTCTCGCTCGTCCACAACGGCCCGTCGTCGTCGGCCACCTCGGAGCGCAGCACGATGACCGCCGCCTTGCCCTTGTCGTGGACGGCGGCGACCCGGGAGGTCTGGGTGGCGCGGCCGGCGACCGGGACCGGCCGGTGGGTCCCGACGCGCTGGGTGCCGTGCAGGACGGCGGTGAGGTCCACGTCGATCCCGGGCGCGGACAGCCCGTCCAGCAGCGCCATCCGGGCGCCCGCGACGGTGGCGAAGCTGGGCAGCACGTGCAGCCCGCTCTCCAGCGTGTAGCGCAGCTCGCCGGGGTCGGTGGGGTCCGCGCCGGCGCCGATGCCGAGGTGGTAGAGCTGGACGTCCTTGTGGTCCCAGCCGAGGGCGGTCACGGCGGGCGGGGCCGCGAGTGCCCTGGCGGCGTCGATCGGCATCCTGGCTCTCCTCCCGCGGGCGTCCGGCTGCCCTGGTATCTCGGCTGCCATGTATAACGCATCGCACCGCATGATGGGGGAACGGCGAACGGGAAGCGGGACGGACGGGCGGATGCAGCGGAACGTGAGGGACCGGGTGGGCCACGCCCTGTCGGCCGCGCTGGAGGCGAGGCGGCGGCGGGAGCGCGAGCGGGCCGAACGGCACAACAACAGCCTGCTGACGGTGCACGACCTCGGCCGGCTGCACGGCACCGAACTGGACTCCTACATCGAGAGGATCAAGCCGCCGAGCGGGCGGGTGATGATGCCGTGGGTCATGCTCGCCATCGGGCCGGCCGCCGACGTCGCGCACGGCCGGGTCGGCCCGGCGTGGCTGGCCTATCCGGCGCTCGCCGCCTTCTGCGCGGTCTTCCTGCGCACCGTGGCGGTGGCCTTCGACGAGCGGGCCAGGCGGCGGCACGTCCCGGAACTGCTGCTGCTCGTGCTCGGCGCCGCGACGTACGCCACCGCCATCCCGTTCGGCCACAACTGGATCCTGCTGTTCATCATGCTGGCGCTCGCCTGCGGCACCGTGCTGCGCGGCAGGCGGCTCGGGCAGGTGCTGGCGGTGCTCTCCGGCTCGGCCGGCGTCGTCTGCGGCCTGCACGCCGGAGGCACGTGGAACGCGGTGGTGACCGCGTACGGCACGCTGCTGTCCGGGATGATCACGGCGGCGATCCTGTCGCTGCACGACGTGATCGGCCAACTGCGCTCCACCCGGCAGGAGTTGGCGCGCAACGCGGTCAGTCAGGAGCGGCTGCGCTTCTCCCGCGACCTGCACGACCTGCTCGGGCACACCATGTCGGTGGTGGTGGTGAAGGCGGAGGCGGTGCGGCGGCTGGCCCCGCGTGACCTGGACGCGGCGCTCGGCCAGGCCGCCGACATCGAGTCGGTCGCCCGGCAGGCGCTCACCGAGATCCGCGAGGCGGTCTCCGGCTACCGGAAGGGCAGCCTGCCGGCCGAACTGGACCGGGCCCGTTCGGTGCTGGACGCCTCCGGGATCGCGCTGGAGGTCGCCGAGTCGGGTCCGCCGCTGCCGCCGCAGGCCGAGGCGCTGCTCGGCTGGGTGGTCAGGGAGGGCGTGACGAACGTGGTGCGGCACTCCGGCGCCGCCTCCTGCCGGATCGAACTGCGCTCCGCCGAGGGCCGGGCCCGGCTGGAGATCACCGACGACGGCGACGGCAGCGGCGCGGGCGGCGGCAGCGGCACCGGGCTCACCGGCCTGACCGAGCGGATCTCGCTGGCCGGCGGTTCGCTGACCTGCGGGCCTGGCGCCCGGCGCGGCTTCCGGCTGGCGGCCGAACTGCCGGTCTCCGAGGCCGCCGACAGCCAGGAGGCGGTCGCGTGAGCGGGCGGGCGGACGCGGCGGGCGGCAGCGGACCGACGGATACGGCTACCGGGAGCGGGGCGGGCGTGACGGGCGAGGGCGGGGAGGGCGAGCGGGCCGCGGTGATCCGGGTGATGCTCGCCGAGGACCAGGGCATGATGCGCGGCGCGCTGGCGCTGCTGCTCGGCCTGGAGGACGACATCGAGGTGGTCGCGCAGGTCGGCGACGGCACCGGGATCGTGCCCACCGCCCGGCGGACCCGGCCCGACGTCGCGCTGCTCGACATCGAACTGCCCGGGTGCAGCGGGCTGGACGCGGCGGCGCAGCTGCGCACGGCGGTGCCGGAGTGCCGGGTGCTGATCCTGACGACGTTCGGCCGGCCGGGGTACCTGCGCCGGGCGATGGAGGCGGGGGCGCGCGGCTTCCTGGTCAAGGACGGCCCGGTGGAGGAGTTGGCGGCGGCGATCCGCCGGGTGCTGGCCGGCGAACGGGTCATCGACCCCGCGCTGGCCGCCGCCGCGCTGAGCGCCGGGCCCAGCCCGCTGACCGGCCGCGAGCGGGAGGCGCTGGCGGCGGCGGTGGACGGCGCGACGATCGCCGACATCGCGGGCCGGCTGCACCTGTCGGAGTCCACCGTGCGCAACTACCTGTCGTCCGCGATCGGCAAGACCGGCACCCGCAACCGGATGGAGGCCGCCCGCACCGCCCGCGCCAACGGCTGGCTGTGACCGGTGGCCCCGACCGGCCGGCGGTGCGGCACGATAAGCGTATGAGCCACGCACCTGTGCGGTCCCCGCGGACCGAGCCCGAGCCCGAGATCGTCGCCGCGTTCGAGGCGGCGAAGGGGTTCATGCCGCCCGACGAGGGACTCGCGCTGTACGCGGCGGCGGTGCGCGCGGCCCGGCTCGGGCTGCCGCTGCTCGAAGTGGGCAGCTACTGCGGGCGCTCCACGCTGCTGCTGGCCGCGGCGGCCCGGGACGCCGGCGTGGTGGCGGTGACCGTGGACCACCACCGCGGCAGCGAGGAGCAGCAGCCGGGGTGGGAGTACCACGACGCGTCGCTGGTGGACCGGGACGGGCGGGTCGGCCGGATGGACACGCTGCCGGAGTTCCGGCGCACGGTGTACGCGGCCGGCCTGGAGGAGCACGTGGTCGCGGTGGTGGGCCGGTCGCCGCGGGTCGCCGCGCTGTGGGGCCGCCCGCTGGGGCTGGTGTTCGTCGACGGCGGGCACACCGACGAGCACGCCGGCGCGGACTACGCGGGCTGGGCGCCGCACGTCGCGCCGGACGGGCTGCTGGTGATCCACGACGTCTTCCCCGATCCGGCGGACGGCGGGCAGGCGCCGTACCGGATCTACCGGCGGGCGCTGGAGAGCGGGGCGTTCACCGAGGAGTCGGCGACCCGGTCGCTGCGGGTGCTGCGGCGGACCGGCACGGGGGTCTGAACGGTGGCGTTCCGCACCACGCGGCCGCTCGCGGCGGCGTTGGCGTGCGCGGCGTTGGCCTGCGCGGCGGCGCTGGCCGGCTGCGCGGCGCACTCCGGCGCGGCGGCGCGGGCGGCCGGACCGAGCGGTCCCCCGGCCGCCAGGCCGTCAGCCCCGTCGGGCGCGTCCGTCCCGTCCGGCGCCGCGTCGCGGTCCGCGGCGCCGCGCCGGCTCCCGCTGGCCGGGAAGGTCGTCGTACTGGACCCCGGGCACAACATCGACAACCAGTACCACTCCGCCGAGGTGAACCGGCCGGTGGACATCGGCAACGGGCACACCGCGTGCGACACCACCGGCACCGCGACCGACGCGGGCTACCCGGAGGCGGACTTCACGATGGACGTCGCCCGCCGCACCCGCGGGCTGCTGACCGCGCTGGGCGCGACGGTGCGGCTCACGCACGACGCACCGCGGCCGTGGGGGCCGTGCGTGAACGAGCGGGCCGCGATCGGCAACGCGGCGCACGCGGACGCGGCCGTCTCGATCCACGCCGACGGCGGGCCGAGCGGCGGCCGGGGGTTCGACGTGATCCTGCCGGCCCTGGTGGACGCCGGCATCGCGGACACCCGGCCGATCACCGCCCCGTCGCGCCGGTTGGGCGTCGACGTGCGGGACGAATTCGCCCGCGACACCGGAACGTTCTACTCCGATTACGTAGGAGACGGAACGGGTTTGGACGTACGTGGTGATCTTGGAGGGCTCAACCTGTCAACGGTGCCCAAGATCTTCATCGAATGCGGCAATATGCGTAACGCGCGTGACGCGGCGCTGCTCACCGACGCGGCGTGGCGGCAGCGTGCGGCACAGGGGATCGCGGACGGCATCACCGGATATCTGGAAGGCCGCGACGGTGCCGGGAGGTAGTCGCCGGCCGGTCGCGGGCGGGCAGAACCCGGCTGACCGGCACCGGCCCGCACCCGTACGATGGGTGACCACCTCCGCGCTCCGTCTTGCCACGACCGTGACGACGACCACCGAGATCGACAAAAAGGACATTACGTGAACATCCGCTCCCTCACCAGAGGAGACGGCGCGGTGATCGGTGCAGCGGTGCTGCTGCTGATCGCGTCATTCCTGCCGTTCTACAGCATCGAGCACTGCACCGAGTCCGGCTGCAGCCCGAACAGCTGGCACCTGGCGATGATGCCGCTGCTGCCCACCGTGCACCTCGCCGCGCTGGCCGTCGCCGCGCTGGTCTTCCTGGCCCGCACCGCGCAGCCGGAGGACCGCAAGGTGCTCGGGCTCGGCCTGCGGCAGTGGGGCGTGGCGCTCGCGGTCTTCGTCGGCTGGTCCACGGTGTGGTCGCTCTTCGCCCAGCTGTGGTACGAGCCGAAGGGCGCCGGCGACCTCAGCAGCCTCAACTCCCAGACGGACCTGGGCATCGGCGCCTGGCTGACCCTGGTCCTCGGTCTCGCGGTGGCGGTCCTCACGGTGCTCTCCGAGCGCACCCCCGCGCTGCGCGCGGCGCTGCTCGGCGCCCCGAAGCCCGCGCAGCCGCAGGGCTACGCCCAGCCCTACGCGCCCGCTCCCGGCCAGCCCGGCGGCGGCTACGGCTACCCCGGCGGCCAGCAGGCCGGCTACGGCGGCCAGCCGCAGCAGCCCGGTTCGCCGATGAGCGGCCCCAGCCCGGTCCCGGCGCAGGCCGGACCGGCCACCGGGCAGACCGGCGGCGGCGAGTTCGCGCCGTTCTGGTTCGCGGTGCCGGTGGCCCGGCCGCTGTACGCGGAGGACGGCTCGCCCAACCCGGTCGCCGAACTGACCCCGGGCACCTGGTACCTGGCGGTGGACCAGCGCGGAGCGGCGCTGGTCGCGCAGACCCAGGACGGCCGCCGCGGCGTGCTGCAGGACACCACCGGCATACAGCGCGGCTGAGCCCCGGCTCGGCGGCGCACGCGGGACCCACGGCCCCCTCCCCGTTCGCGGGAGGGGGCCGTTGCGCTGCCCGCGAAGCTCCCCGTACAGTCCGGGAGTTGACGTTACTCGCCGGTAGGCGGGGTGGCACGGCACCGGAGGTGGACGCATGCGGCTCGGCCTGGCGCTCGGCTACTGGGGACGGGGACCCGATCCCCGGCAGGTGGAGCTCGCCGTCGAGGCGGAGCGGCTGGGCTACACCTCGGTGTGGACCGCCGAGGCGTGGGGATCCGACGTCTTCACGCCGCTGACCTGGATCGCCGCGCACACCTCGCGCATCGGACTGGGCACCGCGGTCGCGCAGATGGCGGCCCGCACCCCGACCGCGACGGCGATGCACGCGCTCACCCTCGACCACCTGTCCGGCGGCCGGATGATGCTCGGACTCGGCCTGTCCGGGCCGCAGGTCGTCGAGGGCTGGTACGGACGCCCGTTCCCCAGGAGCCCGTTGACCGCCACCCGCGAGTACGTGGACGTGGTGCGCCAGGTGCTGCGCCGCGAGGGGCCGGTGGAGTCGGACGGCGGTTACCACGGCCTGCCGTACGCCGGTCCGGACGGCACGGGGCTGGGCCGTACGCTGCGGCCGATCACCCACCCGCTCCGCGCCGACCTGCCGGTGCTGCTCGGCGCCGAGGGCCCGAAGAACGTGGCGCAGACCGCCCGGATCGCGGACGGCTGGCTGCCGGTGTACTGGTCGCCGCTCAGCGCGCACCTGCACCGCGAGGCGCTGGAGGCGGCGCCGGCCGGGTTCATGGTGGCCGCGATGGCGCACGTGCGGCTCTGCGACGACCTGGCGCGGGGCCTGGCACCGGTCAAGGCGATGGTCGCGTTCTACATCGGCGGCATGGGCGCCAGGTCGCGCAACTTCCACGCCGACCTGATGGCCAGGATGGGGTACGGCGAGGCCGCCGCGCGGGTGCAGGAGCTGTTCCTCGCCGGCCGCCGCGAGGAGGCGGTCGCCGCGGTGCCGGACGCGTTCGCCGACGAGATCTCGCTGGTCGGCCCGCGCGAACGGATCGCGGAACGGCTGGAGTCGTGGCGCGGCGGACCGGTCACCGACCTGCTGGCGATCACCGCGGACCCGGCCGTGCTGCGGGTGCTGGCCGAGCTGAACGGCTGAATCGGCCGGGTCTTCGATTCCGGTGACGCGGCACGTTTCAACCGGTTCTTCGGGGCTAGGCGTTGAGCATGTCTAGATACGGTGGCGATGGCGCGGCGCGAATCATCGCGGTCATCGCGGACGCAGCGGCCCTGATCCTTGTCGTGTGGATCGTGATGTACGCGCTCAAGGCCAACCAGGGCAACGAACTCGTGGGCTGGGTGCACAGTACGGCCAACTGGCTCTCCGGCTGGTCGCACGACATCTTCAAGCCCGACTCGAACTGGCTGAGGGTGCTGTTGAACTACGGCGTCGCAGCGGTCGTCTACCTCATCATCGGCAACGCGATAGCCGGCCGGATCCGGCGTACCTGACCGGACGCGGCGGGCCGGACACCCGCGCGCCGCCCGGTCACGGGCAGCAGCCGTCCGAGGGGTCGGGGAAGCCGCTGGGCAGCCGCTCGCCGCCGAAGACGGTGGTGGTCGCCTCGTCGCCGCCGAGCGCGGCGACGGCCAGCAGCAGCGCCCCGGCGGTCCAGGAGGTGCGCTCCACCGGCCAGACGGCGGCGTCGGCGAAGACGTAGCCGGTCCAGTACAGGCCGTCCTCGGCGCGCAGGTGCTGGATGGAGCGCAGGATCTCCACGGCGCGGTCCGACTCGCCCATCGCCCACAGGGCCAGGGCGAGTTCGGCGCTCTCGCCGCCGGTCACCCAGGGGTTGGGCAGCACGCAGCGCACGCCGAGCCCGGGGACGACGAAGCGGTCCCAGCCCTCCTCGATCCGGGCCCGGGCCGGCTCGCCGCGCAGCGCGGTGCCCAGCACCGGGTAGTACCAGTCCATCGAGTAGCGCGACTTGTCCAGGAACCGCTCGGGGTGCGCGACGATCGCGTGGCGCAGCCGGCCGGTCGCCAACTCCCAGTCCGGCTGGGGGTCCTCGCGCTCCTCGGCGATGGCCAGCGCGCACCGCAGCGCGTGGTGGATCGACGAGGAGCCGGTCAGCAGCGCCTCGTCCGGGCTGGAGCCGTCGTCCTCGCGCTTCCAGGAGATCTGCCCGCCGGGCAGCTGCAGCGACAGGACGAACTCGACGGCCGCGTACACGTGCGGCCACATCCGGTCCAGGAACGCCTCGTCGGCGGTGGACAGGTAGTGGTGCCACACGCCGACCGCGACGTAGGCGCAGAAGTTGGTCTCGCGGTTGCGGTCGGTGGGCACGCCGTCGGTGTAGGCGGCGTACCAGGAGCCGTCCGGGTTCTGCTCGCGGGCCAGCCACTCGTAGGCCGCCGCGGCGTGACCGTGCTCGCCGGCCGCGTCGAGCGCCATGGCGGCCTCGACGTGGTCCCACGGGTCGAGGTGGCCGCCGTCGAACCACGGGATGGCGCCGTCCGCGCGCCGCATCGCCACGATCGCGGCCACCGTGCGCGCCGCCTGCTCGGCGGTGAGCACGCCCGGCAGCACGAGGTGTTCGGTGCGTCCGGGAGAGGTCACGCCTGGACCCCTTCGCGCCGCGGCTTGGTGGCGTACGCGACGAAGCTCTTGCCGATCACCGGGTTGAGCGCCTGCTCGGCGAGCCGGGTGGCCAGCGGCTTCTTCATGATGTCCCAGACCAGCAGCTTGTGGTAGGCGCGCACCGGCAGCGAGGTGTCGTTGTCCACCCCGACCGCGCACTTGATCCACCAGTAGGGCGCGTGCAGGCCGTGCGCGTGGTGGGTGCCGTACGGCTCCAGGCCGGCCTCCCGCATCCGGTCCAGCAGCTCGTCGCCGCGGTAGATGCGGATGTGGCCGCCCTCGACCTCGTGGTACGCGTCGGAGAGCGCCCAGCAGATCTTCTCCGGCAGCCAGCGCGGCACGGTGACCGCGATCCGGCCGCCGGGGCGCAGCACCCGGACCATCTCGGCGAGCACGCCCTTGTCGTCCGGGATGTGCTCCATGACCTCGGAGATGATCACGACGTCGAAGCTGTCGTCGGGGAACGGCAGTTGGAGCGCGTCGCCCTCCATGGCCACCGCGCTGGCGCCCTGCGGCGCCTCGCCGGCCTCCCGCATGGCGGCGAACCACCTGGCCACCTCGCGGATCTCGGCGCCGTCGCGGTCGAGCGCCACCACCCGGGCGCCGCGCCGGTAGCACTCGAAGGCGTGCCGGCCGGCGCCGCAGCCGAGGTCGAGCACCCGGTCGCCTGGGGCGAGCGGGAAGCGGGAGAAGTCGACGGTCAGCACGAGGACTCTGCTTTCACTCCGGGGTCTCGGGGGACGGCCCCCGCATGGCTGGCGTCGCCGTCGATCGCCTCGCGGTAGCGCCGCACGGTGCCGAGCGCGGCCTGCTGCCAGGTGAAGCGCTCCAGGACCCGGGCCCGGCCGGCCGCGCCGAGCCGGGTACGCAGCGCCGGGTCGTCCAGCAGGCGGCCGAGGGCGGCGGCGAGCGCGGCGGCGTCGCCCGGCGGCACCGCGAGGCAGGTCTCGCCGTCCGGGCCGGCGACTTCGGGGATGGCGCCGCCGGTGGTGGCGACCAGCGGGGTGCCGGTGGCCATCGCCTCGGCGGCGGGCAGCGAGAAGCCCTCGTAGAGGGAGGGCACGCAGGCGATCTGGGCGCCGCGCACCAGGTCCACCAGCTCGGCGTCGCTGATGCCCGTGGCGAACTCGACCGCGTGGCCGAGCCCGAGGCGTGCGACGGCCCGGGCGACCGGCCCGTTCTCCGGGCGCTTGCCGACGACGACCAGGTGGGCGTCCGGGTGGGCGCCGCGCAGCCGGGCCAGCGCCTCCACCAGGAAGATCAGCCCCTTGAGCGGCGCGTCGGCGCTGGAGGTGGTGACGATGCGTCCGGGGACCACCGGCACCCGCGGATCCGGGGCGAACAGCCGGGTGTCGGCGCCGATCGGCACCACGTGGACCCGCTCCGGGCGCACCCCGAGGTCGTCGATGATCTCGCGGCGGGAGGAGCCGGAGACGGTCAGCACGGACGGCAGGCGGCGCGCGACGCGCCTCTGCATCCGGGTGAAGCCGTACCAGCGGCGCACCGACAGGCGGCGCTGCCAGGTGGTGGCGGCGGCCAGGTCGAGGCGGCGGTCGACCGTGATGGGGTGGTGGATCGTGGTGACCAGCGGCGTGGCGGCGCCGCCCGGGCCCAGCAGGCCGTAGCCGAGCGTCTGGTTGTCGTGCACCACGTCGAACTCGCCGCGGCGGGCGGCCAGGTGGCGGCGGGCGCGCAGCGAGAAGGTGAGCGGTTCCGGGAAGCCGCCGGTCCACATGGTGGCGACCTCCAGCGCGTCGATCCAGTCGCGGTACTCGCCGCGCCCCGGGGTGCGGAACGGGTCGGGCTGCCGGTAGAGGTCGAGGCTGGGCAGTTCGGTGAGGGTGACGCCCGCGTCCAGCACCGGGTACGGCTGCGCGCCGATGACCTCCACGGTGTGGCCGAGCCGGGCGAGCTCGCGGGACAGGTGGCGTACGTAGACGCCCTGGCCGCCGCAGAACGGGTTGCCCTTGTAGCTCAGCAGCGCGATCCGCAGCGGACGGTCGGCACGGCTCGCGACCTGCCCGGTGCGGGACGGGGCGGGCCTCGGCCCGGCCGCCGCAACGGCGTCAGCTGTCACTTGCCGGCCCCCTTCTGTTTTCGCGCCGGAGCGTAACCGGTGACGCTAATCTAGAACAAGTTTCAGTCTGCCGGTCAGCCACGAATCTACCCTCAGCGACCCCGCCCCGGCCGGGTCCGCCGGGTGATTCGCGCCACCCCGGACGGACCGCAGCCACCTCGACGGATGGGCACCGATGGCCTCTCGCCCCGCCCCGGCCGCCGCCGGTTCCCTGACGGAACGTCAGGAAGCCCGCCGGCAGCGGATCCTGCGCGCCACCGCGCGGCTCGCCGGCCGCGGCGGTTTCGACGCGGTGCAGATGCGCGAGGTCGCCGAGATCTCGCAGGTCGCGCTCGGCACCCTCTACCGCTACTTCCCGTCCAAGATCCACCTGCTGGTCGCCACCATGCAGGACCAGCTCGGGCAGTTGCACGCCACCTTGGCCAAACGGCCGCCGACCGCGCGGGAGCCGGCCGACCGGGTCGCCGAGACCCTGATGCGGGCGTTCCGCGCGATGCGCCGCGAACCGCTGCTGGCCGACGCGATGGTGCGCGCGCTGACCTTCGCCGACCGCTCCGCGAGCACCGAGGTGGCCACCGTCTCCCGGCTGACCACCGCGATCATCCTGGACGCCGTCGGGCTGCCGGGTCCGCCCACCGAGGAGCAGCTGTCGGCGATCCGTGTCATCGAACACACCTGGCTGGCCACCCTGGTGAGCTGGCTGTCGGGCCGCGCCTCGATCGCCCAGGTCAGCATGGACATCGCGACGGTGAGCCGGCTGATGGACCCGGCGGCCGAAGACCGGCCCGCCCGGTGACCGAAAAGCCCGGACCACCGCGCCGGTGCGGCACGTAAGGTGTGCGGGACAATTTCATGCGCGTGCCCCAGGGGAAGCCGGTGCGATTCCGGCGCTGACCCGCAACCGTGACGCGGACACCGGTGGTTCGACGCCGGCGTCCGTCCAGCCGGAGCGCCTGCGGGCCCGCGAGCGGCTCCCGGTGACGCGCGGCAGCGCGGGTCGCCGGCACCGTCGAGGCCACGGAGCCGGAGCCCGGTGCCGTACCCGCGCCAGATGCGGGCACGCGGCGGTGCGCCCGGCTGCGCTCCGCTCACCGAAAGGGCACCGATCCCGCCATGTCCCGTACCCCGTACAGACCCTCGCGCGCCCGCGGCCTCGCCCGCGGCAGCCGCCGGCTGACCGCGTTCGGCGCCGCCGCCGCGCTGTGCCTGCTCGCCGCGCCCGCCGCCGTCGCCGCGTCGCCGGCCGCCGCGAACCCGTCGGCGTCCACCGCGCCGAAGCTCCCCGCCGGGCTCTACGGCGCCGCCGACCCCACCTACGACGGGGTGTTCCGGCAGGCGAGCGCGCTGCTGGCACTGAACGCGGTGCGGGTGGCGCCGCCCGCGCAGGCGGTGGCGTGGCTGACCGGGCAGCAGTGCGCGGACGGCGGCTTCGAGGCGTACCGCGCCGACCCGGCGACGGCGTGCGTGCCGAAGCAGGAGGACACCAACTCCACCGGCCTCGCGGTCCAGGCGCTCGCCCGGCTCGGCGGCCACCAGGCGCAGACCGGCAAGGCGGTGGGCTGGCTCAGGTCGCTGCAGAACACCGACGGCGGCTGGGGCTACCAGCGCGGCTCGGCCACCGACGCCGACTCCACCGCGGTGGTCGCCGGCGCCCTCACCGCGGCCGGTACCGCCCCGTCCTCGGTGACCCGCGGCGGCAAGTCGCCGCTGGACGCGCTGCTGTCGCTGCAGGTGGGCTGCGGCGCGAAGGCCGCGCAGCGCGGCGCGTTCGCCTACCAGCCCGACCCGAAGTCCGGGAAGCTGGTCGGCAACGCCAAGGCCACCACCGACGGCGTGCTGGGCGCGCACGGCGACACCTACCTGGTGGCGATGCCGAGCGGCAACCGCACGCCCGTGGCGCTCACGTGCGCCTCGGCGAGCGGCGCGGCGACCGGCGCGGCCGGCTCCGCCGAGGCCGGCTCCGCCTACCTGGCCGGTGCGCTGGCCACCGGCGGCCAGCACTTCACCACCGCCGAGCCGGGCTCGGCCACCAAGGCCCCCGACTTCGGCACCACGGCCGACGCGGTGCTCGCGCTGTCCGCCGACGGCCACCACACCGCGGCCCTCGCGCCCTACGAGTGGCTGGTGAAGAACGGCGGCGACGCCTGGGCCAAGGGCAGCCCGGCGGGCCTGAGCGACCTGATCCTCGCCTCCGCCGCGGTCGGCGCCAACCCGCACGACTTCGGCGGCGCGGACCTGGTGGGCCAACTGCTCGCCACCGGGCCGAAGGGCGCGGTCAAGGCTCCGGCCCCGGTCGCCGACCACCGCACGAGCGGCGGCGGGTTCGACCCGTGGTGGCTGGTCGGCGCCGGACTGGTCGCCGGGATCGGCATCGGCATCGGGTTCAGCCTGCGCAACAAGACCAAGAAGCAGTCGTGAACGCCGGGCGGGGTCCGTCGCGCGACGGTGCGGGCCCGCGGCGCCGGACCGGCACCGCCGCCGGCGCGCTGCTGGCCGCGTTCGCGCTCCTGCTGCTGTCGGCGGATCCCGCCCAGGCGGTCGGCTACCGCTACTGGTCGTTCTGGCAACAGGCCGGCGGCGCCTGGCGGTTCGCGCAGACCGGACCGGCCTCGACCACTCCGGCCGACGGCGACGTGGAGGGCTGGCGGTTCGCGGTGAGCGCGGACTCGGCGGACGCCGCGAAGCCGCGCGGCCCGGCGTCGTTCGGCGCGATCTGCGCCGGCACCCGGCCGGCCCGGGGCGACAAGCGGATCGCGCTGGTGCTGGACTTCGGCACCGCCGCCGACGCGCCGGGCGGCGAACGGCCGCCGGCCGAACGCACCGGGTGCGCGCGGGTCGGGCAGGACGCCTCGGCGGCCGACGCGCTGGCCGCGGTCGCCACGCCGCTGCGCTACGACTCCAGCGGCCTGGTGTGCGCGGTCGCCGGCTACCCGGCGACCGGCTGCGGCGAGCAGGTCGCCGCCGGCTCCGCGCACTCCGGCAGGGCGGCGGGCCCGGCGCGGTCGTCGGCCGGCCCGGCGCCCTCGGTCGGCACGTACGCGGGGCTCGGCGTGGTCGTCGTGGTCGGCGCCGCCGCCGCGTGGCAGGTGCGGCGACGGCGGCGGCGGTGAGCGGCCGCTCCGGCGCGCTGCACGCCGGCGCGTGGTGGCTGTGGGCGCTGGGCCTGGCGACGGCGGCCTCCCGGACCACCGATCCGCTGCTGCTCGCCCTGGTGGTGGCGGTGGCGGGCTACGTGGTGGCCGCGCGGCGCACCGACGCGCCGTGGGCGCGCTCCTACGGGGCGTTCCTGCGGCTCGGTCTGGTGGTGCTGGCGATCCGGCTGGGGTTCGCGGTGCTGCTCGGCTCGCCGGTGCCCGGGACGCGGGTGCTGTTCACGCTGCCGCGGATCCCGCTGCCGCACTGGGCGCAGGGGGTGCGGCTGGGCGGCCGGGTCACCGCGGAGGCGCTGGCCTTCGCGGCGTACGACGGGCTGCGGCTCGCCACCTTGCTGGTCTGCGTGGGCGCGGCCAACGCGCTCGCCAATCCGGCCCGGCTGCTCAAGTCGCTGCCGGGCGCGCTCTACGAGGCCGGGGTGGCGGTGGTGGTGGCGATGACGTTCGCGCCGAACCTGGTCGCCGACGTCGTGCGGCTGCGGGCGGCCCGGCGGATGCGCGGCCGGCCGGACCGCGGGATCCGGGCGCTCGCCCAGGTCGGACTGCCGGTGCTGGAGGGCGCGTTGGAGCGGTCGGTGGCGCTGGCCGCGGCGATGGACGCGCGCGGCTACGGCCGCAGCGCCCAGGTGCCGCCCCGGGTACGGCGGTTGACGGCCGCGCTGACGCTCGGCGGGCTGCTCGGGGTGTGCGCCGGCACGTACGGGCTGCTGGCCGCGCAGGGCGCCGGGTTCGGCGTACCGGTGCTGCTGGTCGGGCTGGCGGCGGCGATGGGCGGGTTGTGGCTGGGCGGGCGGCGCGCGGTGCGCACCCGCTACCGGCCGGACCGCTGGGGCGCCCGGGCCTGGCTGGTGAGCGGGGCGGGGATCGCGGTGGCCGCGCTGATGATCCGGGCCGCCTCGGCCGATCCGGGCGCGCTCGATCCGCCCGCCGTACCGCTGACCGCGCCGGTGCTGCCGCTGTGGCCGGCCCTTTCGGTGCTGGTGGGGCTGCTGCCGGCCTTCGTCGCGCCGGCGCCGGACCGGCCGGACGGGCGGGCCGCGGTGCCCGGGCCGCGCGGCGAGGGCGCCGCGGAACCGCGCACCACACGAGGAGTCGCCGGATGATCCGCTTCGAGAACGTCACCGTGACCTACTCCGGTGCGCCGCGGCCGGCCATCTCCGGCATCGAACTGACCGTTCCCGAAGGCGAGTTGGTGCTGCTGGCCGGACCGTCCGGGGTGGGCAAGTCCACGCTGCTCGGCGCGGTGAGCGGCCTGGTGCCGCACTTCACCGGCGGGCGGCTGACCGGCCGGGTCACGGTCGCCGGCCGCGACACCCGCACCCACAAGCCGCGGGAGCTGGCCGACGTGGTCGGCACGGTGGGCCAGGACCCGTCGGCGCACTTCGTCACGGACGTGGTCGAGGACGAACTCGCCTACGGCATGGAGTCGTTGGGCGTGCCGGCCGACGTGATGCGGCGCCGGGTCGAGGAGACGCTCGACCTGCTGGGGCTGGCCGAACTGCGCGACCGGCCGCTGGCCACCCTGTCCGGCGGGCAGCGGCAGCGGGTGGCGATCGGGTCCGTGCTGACCGTGCACCCGCGGGTCCTCGTGCTGGACGAGCCGACCTCGGCGCTCGACCCGGGCGCCGCCGAGGAGGTGCTCGCGGTCCTGCAGCGGCTGGTGCACGACCTGGGCACCACGGTGCTGCTGGCCGAGCACCGGCTGGAGCGTGTGGTGCAGTACGCCGACCAGGTGGTGCTGCTGCCCGCGCCGGGCGCCGCCCCGGTGGTGGGGGCGCCGGCCGAGGTGATGGCCGGCTCGCCGGTCTTCCCGCCGGTGGTCGGCCTGGGCCGGCTGGCCGGCTGGTCGCCGCTGCCGCTGTCGGTGCGGGACGCGCGCCGGGCGGCCGGACCGCTGCGCGAACGCCTCGCCCCCCTCGCCCCGGCCCCCGCCGACCGCCCCGACCCGGACGCCGAACCGGTCGGCCGCACCAGCCGCCTGACGGTGCGTCGGGGACGCGTCGAGGCGCTGCGCGCGGTGGACTTCACCGTGCGGCCCGGCGAGACGGTGGCGCTGATGGGCCGCAACGGGGCGGGGAAGTCCACCCTGCTCGGCTGCCTGACCGGGCTGCACGAACCCTCCTCCGGCACCGTGCGGGTGGGCGACGCGACCCCGCACCGGACCGCGCCGCGCCGCCTGGTGCGCCGGGTCGGCCTGGTGCCGCAGGAGCCGCGCGACCTGCTCTACGCGGACACCGTGGCCGCCGAGTGCGCCGCGGCCGACCAGGACGCCGGCGCCGAGCCGGGCGGTTGCGCCGCGCTGGTGGGCGAACTGCTGCCGGGCGTACCGATGGCCACCCATCCGCGCGACCTGTCCGAAGGGCAGCGCCTCGCCCTGGCGCTGGCCGTGGTGCTCACCGCCCGGCCGCCGCTGCTCCTGCTGGACGAGCCGACCCGCGGCCTGGACTACGCGGCCAAGTCCCGGCTCACCGACCGGCTGCGCGCGCTGGCCGCGGCGGGCCACGCGATCGTGCTCGCCACCCACGACGTGGAACTCGCCGCGGAACTCGCCCACCGGGTGGTCATCCTGGCCGACGGCGAGATCGTGGCCGACGGCCCGACCGCGCAAATCGTCCTCTCCTCACCGGCGTTCGCCCCGCAGGTGGCCAAGATCCTCGGCGTCGAGCCGTGGTTGACGGTCAGTCAGGTTGCCACGGCGCTGGAACGGGAGGCACGGTGACCGGCCGCACCCGCCCGGTCCGGCTCGGCGCCCGGTCCACCGCCGCGCTCGCGCTCGTCTCGGCGATCGGGGTGGCGGCGTTCGGCTGGCCGCTGCTCGCCGCCCCCGGCTCGGGCCTGGCGCACAGCACCGACGCGCCGTGGCTGTTCGCCGCGCTGCTGCCGCTGCTGCTCGCGGTGGTGGTCGCGACGATCTCCGACACCGGCCTGGACGCCAAGGCGGTCGCGATGCTCGGGGTGCTGGCGGCGGCCGGCGCGGCGCTGCGGCCGCTGGGCGCCGGCACGGCCGGGATCGAGCCGATGTTCTTCCTGATGGTGCTGGCCGGCCGGGTGCTGGGCCCCGGGTTCGGCTTCGTGCTGGGCGCGGTGTCGATGTTCGCCTCGGCACTGCTGACCGGCGGGGTCGGGCCCTGGATGCCGTTCCAGATGCTCTCCATGGGCTGGGTGTCGATGGGCGCCGGCCTGCTGCCCGGCCCCGAAGTACTGCGCGGCCGCGCCGAGTTGACGCTGCTGGCCGGATACGGGGTCGTCTCCTCGCTGCTGTACGGCACGGTGATGAACCTGCAGGGCTGGCCGTACATCGGCGGCCTCACCTCGGGGATCTCCTTCGTGGCCGGCGGTCCGCTGGCGGCCAACCTCGACCGGTTCGCCGCGTACTGCCTGGCCACCTCGCTCGGCTGGGACCTGCCCCGCGCCGCCGTCACCGCGGTCCTCACCTTCGCCCTCGGCACGCCGATCCTCAAGGCCCTCCGCCGCGCCACCCGCCGCGCCGCCTTCGACGCCCCGGCGGACTTCGGGACCGGGCAGCCGACCGGGGCGGAGGCTGGAGGACCCGGAGCGCCCCGGTAGTGGCGCGGATCGGGCATCCGGCGCATGCAGCCTGCGGCCGGTCCCGGCAGGCGGCCACCGCCCACGCCGACAACGCGCGGGTACCGTCGTCGCCTCGTCGGCTATCGGACGGCCAGTTTCTCGATCAGGTCGAGTGAGTCGCGGGTGTTCATCGCCTGGGCCCGCAGCGTGCCGTAGCGCTGTTGCTGGAGGCTCATCTCCTTGGGCGAGTCGATCCACAGGGCGCCTCCGGCATGCTCGACGTAGGCGACCTGCTCCAACCGGGCCGTTTCCATCAGCAGGGTCGAGCCGGTGAGTCCCGCGTGGTCCTCGCAGTCCATCGGCAACACCTGCACGGCCACGTTGCGGCGCCCCGCGATCTCCGCGACCCGCACCAACTGCTCCCGCGTCACCTGCCGCCCGCCCACCGGCCGCCGCAGGGCACTCTCCTCGATGACGAACGTGATGCGCGGCAGCGGCCTGCGGTCCAGCACCGCCGCACGCTTGAGCCGGTCCGCGATCAGCGCGTCGAGACGATCGTGGTCCATCACCGGCGCGAACCCGGCGAACGTCGCCCGCGCATACGCCTCCGTCTGCATCACCGCCGGAATCGCCATCGCCTCGAAGTACGACAGGAACACCGCCCCCCGCTCCGCCTCCGCCACCTCACCCGGAATCACCGGACGCCTCACCACCTGCCGCACGAACGGCTCCACCACCCTGATCGAACCCCCCGCCCCCAGCGCCTCGTCCGCCAACGCGAAGAACGGCTCACGCGGCCGACGCCGCCCCTGCTCCACCGACGCCACCAACTCCGCCGACACCCTCACCCGCACCGCCAACTCCGCCTGCGTCATCCCCCGCAACCCCCGCCAATGCTTCAACAACCCACCCAGAACCCGCAACGCCTGACTCGTCTCATCGTCATACTCAGACGCCATCACAGCCCTCGCACCACGCACCACGCCCGACGAGGCTCAGGCGATCCGCACACGTACGCCCTGGGTCGGCGAATTCGGCACCAGACGCGCTTTCCCCAACGCTTGACGTCGATGACCCCAGCGATCCGAGCAATGGGCGATGATCAGACCAGTCCGCGGCCGTTCTCCTCATCCAGGTCCGCCATCCGCATTTGCGGAAGGCTGCGGTCGAACTCAGTGACGGAGACTCTAATCCAGCGAATATCCGACTGGGAAACCGTCACTCGGAGAAGCTTGGTCGCGGAGTGCTGCACAGAGTTGGAAACCATTTCGGAGACACAAACCGACACCCGGTCGTTCAACTCCTCCAGACACCAGGCCGCGAGAGCACGAGCCGCCAGTCTTCGCGCAGCCCGAGCAGATACCGGTTCGCACGCCATTGTTTGCGAATAAGCGGGATAGCCGATCGCCGAAGGTTGCCGGCTGCTGGTGATCACGATGTCACGACCCTTTGCATCTATCGAACCAGGTTCCCTGGCTATGATTTAAAATTGTCGGATTCTGTACGTTTCGCGACAATAGCAAGGTGCGGATCGAAAGGTCGTCAGCAAAGACGGCATTGCAGCCGTTTAAGAACATGAGAGGATTCGCTCCGCGCATGATTACCGACCGCCGTAGGCCCTTTGATGGCCGTAGCGGCTTGCGTAACATCGAGCGTACGGAGGGTGATCGATCGAGGCCATAATGATGGCGATGCAGTTTGACGGACCAACCGTCAGAACTACATCGCCACCGTGCAGTTAGGCAAAGACTCCCAGATGAGCGCCCACGGCTCGCATGTCACCGGTGAGCGTCCGACGCTTCTTGGTGATCTCTGTAAACGTTTCGGCCGCTGAACGTTGGTGACGGAACCACTCAGGGGCCACGTCATCCAAACGCGCCAACTCGTCCATGGCGCCTGTCGGGTCACCGGTACGGACCCGAGCACGGGCAATATCGAGCCGGTACCGGTTGCCGTCGTTGGTGCTGGGTTTGCCAAGGCGCCGCCAGGATGACGGTTGCAACGCCTCTTCCTCGGCCGCCTTGCGCACCACGGCGCCGGAATCGCCGACGACCATGGAGTCTTCAAGTTCCTTCATGGCCGCGGTGACTGGACCAAACAGGGACCAGTGCCGCAGCAGATTACGATGTGCCGTGCCCACGGCCCGGGCCGCAGTACCCGCCGCTTGACGCATTTCTCGCGCCGTGTCGGGACGATTGTTGCGTGACGCTGCCGCAGCCGCTTCCATGGCCAGTCCGCCCCATGTGGCGTACTGATCGGGTGACGCCCCCTTGATCTTCGGTTCAACCGTATCCATGGCAGCGACGGCCACGTCTTCTGCTTCGTCCAGACGGTTGGTGCGCATGAGCATCCAGCACATTCCGCCGACGCAGGAGGCTGCCGTCAGATCACTTTCAGCGGCCTGTGCGTCAGCGAGGGCTTCACGGATGGCCGCGTGCGCCAGATCGTACTGGCGGATCTGGGTGAGGTAACGACCGGCGATCTGCAGGGCTTCCGATCGGATGGTCAGCGCCTCGGCCCGCTCCGCCCCGTCGTCGTAGTACGCCACGGCGTCGGTCACACCCCGGATCAATCCCGGAAGATCGGCAGCGATGGAGGTGTAGGAGTCGCCGAAGTACAGCGTCGCCGTGTCATGGGCCATCCGGCGGAGCCGCCGAAGATCGGGCTCTATGCCGGATTGAGCGCCGGTAGACAGCAGCGCCATGGCCGGAGTGAGGGCGATACGCAGTTCTCGAAGGTTCAGCTTCGTGGCTGTGTCTTCCCGTACCGGCTCCGGGGTACCGGCTGCCATCAAGTCCGAGGTCTTCTTCTCCAAGGCTCTCGCCAAGGCGTGCAAGGTCTCCATACGGACGTTCCGGCCCTGCTCAACGGTGCGGACCGGCCCAACGGACAGTCCTGCGTGGTGCGCGAGCTCTTCCTGACTCCACCCGGCAGCCCGCCGGAACTTCCTCACGTTCTCCGCCAGTTCCTCCGACATCTGTCACCGCCTCTCGTAGTCCAGCGTACGGGAGGTGCGTTGCTACGGAGATACTCAAGCGCACCCGGAGCATCGCCAACTGGAACGACTGCGGACGAGACGATGACAGGCTGTCAGGCCATGCGATTTCTTGCACCAGTTGGCGCCCCACCGGCACGAACTCCTCCCACCGGTTAGCGGATCGCCTCGTCCATGAGCAGGTACAGCAAACCGACGAGCGATCCACTGCTCACGATCTCCCGGCGGTTGATCATGCCCCGCACTTCGGAGAGAGGAATCCACTCGATGCGGTCGGACTCGTTCTTCTCCGTCGGCGGTCCGGCGTAGGCCGCGCCGTCCGCGCGGAAGACGTGGTGCTGCGAGTCGGTGATTCCATTGGCCGGCTCGGCGTAGATCAGAGGCTTGACAGGGCCAGGACGCCACCCCGTCTCCTCCAGGACTTCGCGGGCCGCCGCCTCCTCCGGAGACTCGCCCTCCTCCACCAGGCCCATGGGCAACTCCCAGGCCCACGAGTCCGTGATGAAGCGGTGCCGCCACATCATCAGGACCTCTTGGCGATCATTGACCACAGCGGCCACGGCCAGGTGCCGGAGGCGTACGACGTGGTATTCCCACCTGCGCCCGTCAGGCTGCTGGACGTCGACCAGACACAGATTCACCCACTCGTTCGTGTAGATCCGACGCTCGCCGTGGGTCTTCCACTCCATGCCTGTGGCCCCTCTCGATAGGCATCCAGGATCGCTTACCGGTCCAGGGTCGGTTGATACGGCGTCGCGAGCCGAAGCATCACCAGCGATTGTTGGCCACCCTCGTTCATCGCCTCCGGCGGGGGCGCTCCAACTCCCGGGGGTGGCCATCCGGTCGTCAACGGTTGGGGTCATGCGTCCCGAGGGCGTCGCCCGTATCCGTTGGAAGCCGCCTGCGCTTCCCCACTGCGCAACCGTGCCGCCCGCGATCTGTACGAAGGGGCCCGCAGCGCACCGCCGGCGGCGTCTGGCCTCGATCGCCAACGGCCATCGGGTGCACGGGAGTTCGGTCGCCGAATCCGGTTCCGAGGTCACCGGCCGACCGCGACCCGTTCGCGGAATCGGAGAGGATCGACGCGGCGTTGCGCGGGGCCGCGGCGTATGGGGAGGCGCGCTCCCGGCGGAGTGAACCTCCCCGGTCCGTTCCGCCGACACGGGCTCGGCCCGTTACGTTGCGAAAGCCGCACCTGACGCCCACCGCCGGAGGAACCCGTGGACATCCAACTCGCCCAGAGACTCGCCTGGGAGAACAAGTGCGCGAAGGGCTTCAACACCATCGACGTGCCGCTGGAGTTCGGGCTCCTCACCGCCGAGATCGGCGAAGCCTTCACCGCGTGGCGGAAGGGACTGCCCGACTTCGGCGAGGAGTTGGCAGACGTGTTCCTCTATCTCGCGGCCCTGGCGGAGATGAACGGCGTCGACCTCGGCGAGGAGATCGCCCGCAAGATCGAGAAGAACACCCGGCGCCGGTACGAGCGGAACGAAAGAGGCGTACCGATCCGGGTCGGCGAGGGCTGAGTCGGACCGAGGTGGGTGAGCGGTCAGCCGCTTCCGGCAGCGATCGACGCCCCACAAGTCGCGATGAGGTCGGCCGGCGTCGGCGAACGCGCGAACGGTGGGCGACCGAGACGGCCGTCCCGCGCCCGCGTGCCGGGGCGTGATCGATAGCGGGTGCTCGTCCGGCGCGTTACCGGTTCGTCGGAATCACAGCGCCGGGGACACGGGGCCTCGTACGCTGCGGCTCCGGCCATGACAGGGGCGGGCCGGCGGCAGGTGAGGTACGCCCTTCCCCGCCGCAGGGCCGCCCGCCGCTTCGCATCCCAGAAGAGGCTCCGACATGTCGCGCACCGCACAGCACCACCGCATGGTCATAGCCCTCGGCGCACTCGTGTACGGCGCGATCACCTTCGCGCTCGTGCACCTCGTCAGCACCGCGTCCCGCGTGGCAGTGGAGCCATGGGACTTCGCCCTTGCCGCAGGTGTGGCTCTGGGGTCGTTCCTTCGCCTCAGACGCACAGCAGAAAGGATTTCCGAGAAGAACGGCCGCCTGACTCTGGTGCGTCTGATCGCGGAAGATCTCGGATTCTCTTCACCGTGAGACAAAAAGCCGTCCGCCTCGCGAAGCATGCCTTCAAGCAAGGTGATCGCGGAGTTCGATGTGCTTCCGGCGGGGCCGCTCCGTCTCCGGGAGCCGGACGCCGCGAGCCCGCCGGAGAGCGGCAAGACGAGGCCCTACCATCGGACGCGTGGCGAGCGGGGACTTCGGGACGACGGGGCTGCAGTTGGTGTTGCTGCGGCGGATGGCCGATCATCAGCCCGCGATGGTCGAGGACGCGCTGCGCGAACTCGGCACCGACAGGGCCGCGATGCGCGAGGCGAACCGGCACTGGCAGGCCACGTTGCGCGCCAGGGGCTTTCCGCGCGGCACCCGGCGGCTGGGCGTCCTGCTCGGGGCGCCCGCCGAGCGGGCCGGGCGCCGGTTGGGCGACGTGGTGTGCGAGGCGCTGCTGTGGCCGGTGCCGCTCTGGCCGGATCTGCGGTTCGAGGCGCTGGCCGGACCGGACGGACGGGTGTGGAACGAGTGGCTGGTGCGCGCCCCCGGCTCCCCCGGGCCGGCGCTGACCGGGCCGGACGACCTGCGGCCCTGGTCCTGCACCGTGGACGAGGTGGCCCGCGCCTTCGCGCCCGCCCGGCCCCTGGAGGGCGACGCTCCGACCCGCTGGCGGCTGGGGCTGCCGGACGGCGCCGTCGCGCACTTCACCTACGGCCTGCTGCAGTTCACCGAGCGGCCCTGAACTCCCGCGCCCCGCACGGCCGGCGGCGCGGTCCCGCAACCGGAGAGGCGACCTTGTGACCATCGAACGACCCGATCCGCCGGTGACCGGCGGCGAACGCGAGACGCTGCGCGCGTTCCTGGACTTCCAGCGCGCGACGCTCGCCATGAAGTGCGAGGGCCTGACCGACGAGGAGCTGCGCAGCCGGTCGATGCCGCCCTCGGCCCTGTCGCTGCTCGGCCTGGTGCGGCACATGGCCGAGGTGGAACGCGCCTGGTTCCGCCGGGTGATCGACGCGGAGGACGTGCCGCTGGTGTGGTCGGCCGAGGGGGACTACCAGGTCGCCTACGACGCGAGCGGCGCCACCCGCAGCGAGGCGTTCGACGCCTGGCGTGCCGAGGTCGAGCACTCCCGCCGGATCGAGGAGCGGGCCGCGTCGCTGGACGTGACCGCCTACGAGCCGCGCGGCGACGAACAGGTCTCGCTGCGCCTGGTGATGGTGCACGTGCTGCTGGAGTACGCCCGGCACAACGGCCACGCCGACCTGCTGCGCGAAGGGGTGGACGGCCGCACCGGCGTCTGAGCGGTCCGGCGCCGCGGAACGGATCCCGCAAACCCCTGGCGCAAACGGCACCTGCTTTGTATCGTTGAGGAACAAAGTGGCTCTCCGCCCGCAACCCCGACCGGGCGGGCGGGGGCCGCTTGCCTTTCACCCGGTCCGGCGGTCGCGCACCTGGCGGTAGCTGTAGCCGAGCAGCACGCACAGCACGATCCCGGACAGGATCAGCCCGGATCCGGTGGGCCAGCCGCCCAGCGGGAGGTCCGGCCGCAGCGTCCACACCACGCCGGCGCCGACCAGCACCGCGCCGACGCCCACCGAGGCGGCGATCCGCAGCGGCGACGAGACGCTCTCCTCGGCGGCCCGCATCGCGCGGTGGCGCACCGGCGCGAGATGCCGCTCCAGCCGGGGGAAGACGGTGGACAGCACGACCAGCCCGGCCAGCACGAGCAGCAGCCCCGGGCCGGGCAGCACCAGCAGCAGCGCCCCGAGCACCAGCAGCAGTCCGCCGACCACGACGAGCAGCACCCTTTTGACCTGGTCGCCCATGTCCATACGGTATGCGCGATCCCGCTCGCCAGGCCCGGCGGCGGCGTGGCGAGACGGGTTTTGTATCGTCGAGGAACAAAGAGGGCCCGGCGCCCTCCGCAGCAACCACCCGCCCCGTACCGCGAAGGATGGCCCGCCGATGCCCGCGCCCCGGTCCACGATCGCCTTCCGCGCCGCCCTGCTCGACATGGACGGCACCCTGGTCGACTCCGACGCGCCCGTCGAGCGGGTCTGGCGGCGGTGGGCGGCCCGGCACGGGATCGACCCGGCCGAGGTGCTGCGGACGGTGCACGGCCGGCAGGGCCACGCGACCATGGCGGCGCTGCTGCCGGACCGCCCGGCGGCCGAGAACCTCGCCGAGAACCGGGCGATGCTGGCCGAGGAGGCCGCCGACCTCGACGGCGTGGTGCCGGTGGCCGGAGCGGGCCGCTTCCTGGCGTCGCTGGCCGGGCACCCGCACGCGCTCGTCACGTCGGCGGACGAGGCCCTGGCGCGGGCCAGGTTGGCCGCGGCGGGGCTGACCCGGCCCGAGGTGGCGGTCACCGCGGAGTCGGTGAGCGCGAGCAAGCCCGACCCGGAGGGTTTCCTCAAGGCGGCGGCCGAGTTGGGCTTCGCCGCCCGCGACTGCCTGGTGTTCGAGGACTCCGAGGCGGGCATCCGGGCCGGGCGGGCCGCCGGGATGCGGGTGGTCGGGGTCGGCCCGCGCGCGGCCCGGTTCGAACCGACCTACCACGTGCGGACGTTGGAGGGGGTGCGCGCCGAGGCCGCGGCCGGCGGCGGTCTGGTGCTGCGGCTCGGCTGACCCGCCGGGCCGGCCTCAGCCCGCGACGGCCTCGTAGAGGCTGACGCCGGCCAGCACCAGCATCACCGCGGCGGCGACCCGGGTGATCAGCGACAGCGGCACCCGCTTCATCAGCGCCTTGCCGCCCAGGATGCCGATCGCGGCGACCGCCCACAGGGCGAGCAGCGCGCCGACGGCGACCGCGAACGGATCGTCGTAGCGGGCGGCCAGGTTGGCGGTCATGATCTGGGTGAGGTCGCCGAACTCGGCGACCAGGATGAGCGTGAAACCGCTGGCCGCCACCCGCCAGAAGCTCTGGTCCTTCGGCTGCCGGGCGCTCTCCTCCTCTTCGTCGCCCTTGTTCCGCACGCTCTCCCACAGCAGCATCGCCGCGCCGCCGAGGAAGAGCACCCCGACCACGCCCTGCACCCAGCGGTGCGGCAGCAGGGTGAACAGGCTGCCGGCGGCGACCGCGAGCGCCACGTGCACCGCGAAGGCGGCGGCGACCCCGCAGAAGACGTAGCCGGCGCGGTAGCGGGTGCCGAGCATCAGACTCGCCAACGCGGTCTTGTCCGGCAGTTCGGCGAGGAAGACGACGCCGAAGACGATGGCGGCGACGGTGAGGCTGGACACGTCTGGGATCCCTGTTCGGTCGGGCCGGCCGGGCCGGGGGATCCACCAGAAAAGAGGTCGCCTCGGCACGGCAGCGTCGGACAACACACTGCGGCCGAAGGTCTCGCTGGCACGCGCGGTCTCGCCGCGCGGCCTCCGGGCGCCGGCCCTGGACTCCTCGGCTACGAGGCTCCCGGGCAGTATGTCGACGGTCCGGCGAAGAGCTACTCCCCTTCTGCGCGGACCAGCCTAGCCCACCCGCGACCGGCATCCGGACACGCCGGGTGATGTCCGCCACAACCGCCGCGGGCAGGTCGGACGTATCACGCCAAACGCTCCCACCGCCCGGCATGATGGTGCGCGCCCCGCCCGTCCCGTCCGTCCCATCCGCCCCGGGAGTCCGCACCTTGGCCGGTCAGCACCACGCCATAGCCGTCGTCGGCGCCGGTCCCCGAGGCACCAGCCTGCTGGAGCGGCTGTGCGCGAACGCGCCACGGCTCGCCCCCGGCGCCGCGCTGTCGGTGCACGTGGTCGACCCCTTCCCGCCGGGCGCGGGCCGGGTGTGGCGCACCGCGCAGTCCGGCGAGCTGCTGATGAACACCGTCGCCTGCCAGGTCACGCTGTTCACCGACGCCAGCGTGACCTGCGAGGGCCCGATACGCCCGGGGCCGAGCCTGTACGAGTGGGCGGCCGGTCACGCGGTCCCGCTCGGCCCGGACGACTACCCGCCGCGCGCGCTGTACGGCCGCTACCTGGAGTGGGTCTTCGCACGCACCGTGGCGGGCGCCCCGGGACAGGTCCGCGTCGAGGTGCACGGCACCCGGGCGGTGCGGCTGACCGAACAGCCCGACGGCGCCCAGGCGTTGCTGCTGGCCGACGGGCGGGAGCTCGGCGGGCTGGGCGCGGTGGTGCTCGCCCAGGGCCACCTGGACCAACGGTCCGCGGACGAGGGCGGGTTCAGCGCCGGCGGGGCGCGGGCGGACGGCCTGCGCCACCTGCCGCCCGCCAACCCGGCCGATCTCACCGGGGAGTTGGACCGGATCGCGCCCGGCGAGCCGGTGCTGCTGCGCGGCCTGGGACTGAACTTCTTCGACCACCTCGCCCTGCTCACCGCCGGCCGCGGCGGCGAGTTCACCCCCGACCCGGCCGGCACCGGCCTGGTCTACCGGCGCTCCGGCCGCGAGCCGCGGCTGTACGCCGGATCGCGGCGCGGCGTGCCGTACCACGCGCGCGGTGACAACGCGAAGGGCCCGCACGGCCGCCACGAGCCGCTGCTGCTCACGGCGGCGGTCATCGACGGCTTCCGCGAGCGGGCCGGCCGCGGCGAGCCGCCGGACTTCCTCGCCGAGGTCTGGCCGCTGGTCGCCACGGAGGTCGAGACGGTCTACTACGCGGCCGTGCTGGCCCGCCGCGGCGGGCCGACTCCACACGGCTTCCGGGACCGGTTCGCGCGGGCGGCGCACGGCGGCGGCGAGCAGGAGGCGGTGCTGCGGGAGTTCGGGCTCGACGGGCCCGGGCTGCGCTGGGACTGGGAGCGGATCGCCCGCCCGCACGCCGCCGAGGCGTTCGCCGACCGCGCGCAGTTCCGCCGGTGGCTGCTGGGCGTGCTGCGCGAGGACGCGGCCCAGGCCAGGCTCGGCAACATCGCGGGACCGGTCAAGGCGGCGCTCGACGTGCTGCGCGACCTGCGCAACGAGCTGCGGCAGATCGTCGACCACGGCGGCCTGCACGGCGACTCGCGCCGCGACCACCTGGACCGCTGGTACACCCCGCTCAACGCCTTCCTGTCCATCGGGCCGCCGCGCCGCCGGATCGAGGAGCTGGCGGCGCTCGTCGAGGCCGGGGTGATCGAACTGCTGGGCCCGGGACTTCGGATCCGCACCGGCCACGACGCGGCGGGCCGCCCGGCCTTCCTCGCCGACTCCCCCGACGTGCCGGGCCCGCCGGTCGCCGCGCGCACCCTGATCGAGGCCCGGCTGCCCGAACCCGACCTGCGCCGCACCGCCGATCCGCTGCTGTCCGCGCTGCTGCGCTCCGGCGGGTGCCGGCCGCACCGGGTCGGCGGCTACGAGACCGGCGGACTCGACGTCACGCCGCGGCCGTACCGGCTGCTGGACGCCGAAGGCCGCCCGCACGCCCGCCGCTTCGCGCTCGGCGTGCCGACCGAGGGGGTGCACTGGGTCACCGCGGCGGGCGCCCGGCCGGGGGTGGACTCGGTGACCCTCTCGGACACCGACGCGGTGGCCCGCGCGGCGCTGCGCGCGGCGATGGCGCCCGGCCGCGCCCTCCGCCCGGCTTCGACCGCTGCGCGAGCCACGCCGTCGCGGCGACTGCCAATCTGAGGGAGCGGCTCTCCCCCGAACAGCCGGTCCAGGATGAGAAGTTCATCACACAGGTGGCGGGAAGGGGATTACACAGGTCGTCCGCGTACGCTGTACAGCTGGGCGAGCGGGACCGTTCGCGCCGGTCAGCGGCGTGCACGGCATAGGGGACCAGGAGACACAACGGTGCAGGGAGATGTGAGTTCTCTCGTCGGGACACCATGGGTGTTCGTGCTGGTCGGACTGTCGGTGCTGCTCGACGTGTTCGTGCCGGTGCTGCCCAGTGGAATCCTGCTGATCTCCGCCGCCACCGCCTACACGGCGGGCGACCGGGGCGGCCGGGACGTCGTCGGCGTGCTCGGCCTGCTGGTGTGCGCGGCGCTCGCCTCCTGCCTGGGCGACCTGGCCGCCTACCGGCTCGCCTACCGGGGCGGGGACTGGCTGGACAAGCGGCTCGCGCGCTCGCGCCGGCTGGCCGCCGCGCAGGAGCGGCTGGGGGCGGTACTGGCCCGCGGCGGCGGCGCGTTGGTGGTGCTCGCCCGGTTCGCGCCGGCCGGCCGCTCGGTGATGAGCCTGGGGGCGGGCGCGGCGCACCGGCGGCCGGCGGAGTTCCTGCCGTGGTCGGCGCTCGCCGGGTTCACCTGGGCCGCCTACGGGGTCGGGGTCGGCTACCTCGGCGGCAAGTGGCTGGGCGCCACCTGGCTGGCGACCGCGGTGTCGCTGGCCTCGCTGATCGGCGCGGGGGCGCTGGCCTCCTACGTCTTCCGGCGCGAGCGGCGCTCGCACCCGGCCGTGCCGGCGCCCGCCGAGGTCGGCTGAGCCGGGGTCAGCTCCCGGCCCGGTGGCGCTCCACGGAGTCGCGGGCCATGGCCTCCTCCCGGTAGACCTCGCAGACCGGGTGGCCGTCGGGCGTCAGGGTGTGCTCCAGCTCCCACAGGCTGATCTCGTCGCCGCCGGCGAGCAGGAACGCGTGCTCGTACAGCGCCCACTCCATGACGCAGGCGCCGGCCGTGTCGTGGCGCAGCGTCACCAGGGTCGTCTCGTGGCCGACGGCGGAGCGCAGCACCTGCCGTACCGTTTCGCCGGGCCGGTCGGTGTTCTCCGCGCGGCGCAGCAGCCGCCGGGCGTGTTCCGCGGCGTCGCCGGTCTGGTACTCGTGGCGCGAGTGGCGGCCGCGGCGGGCCCGGTACTGCTCGGCGCGGCGGCCGCTGAAGAAGATCTCCGCGATCATCCGGCCGAGGTCGGCGCCGGCGTCCTCCTCGGGATCGCGGGCCTTGGCCGTGCCGGAGACGAAGTCCGGGTCGCAGCCGGGTCCGCAGCCGCCGGCCGGGTCGAGCGCGCTGGCCAGGATCGGGCCGAGCAGCGAGTCCGGCCGCTGGCCCCCGCCGTCCTGGCCGCCGCCGAGCCGGGGCCACACGTCGAGCAGCGGCGGCTCGCCGAACCGCTCGCGCACGTAGGCCTCGGCGTCCTCCTGGCCGGTGAAGAGCCGGTGGCGGGTGCGGCCGTCCGGTCCGGTGTTGTGCTCGACCTCCCACAGCACCGTGTGGCCGCCGTCGGCGAGCAGGAAGACGTGCCGGACCGTGCGGTGCCCGACCGGGCCGGCCGGGCCCTTGCGCTGGCGCATCGCGTGCAGTTCCGTGCAGTGCATCAGCGCGGTGCGCAGCCGGGCGGAGAGCGCGGCGTCGACCCCCGCGTGCGGCGCGTCGGCCCCGTCGGCCACCGCGCCCTCGTCCCGGGCCAGCAGCAGTTCCAGGAACGTTTCCGTGTCGTCTCCGTGGGGCGCCTGACCGCCGCCCGACGGCGTGTTGTTCGTCTGGCTGTCCATCCGGCCCTCCCGCGACCGCCTTTGCGCAGTTCTCGCACACCCAAGGTAGTGGCGCAAGTGCCGTGCGTGTCCGCAGTTTTCCCGGACTTCCGGAATGTTTCGCCGACTTCCGGGGACTTCGGTCGGCATGAGTGGATTCCGTACGCCTTGATGAGACGCCCCTCATACGTCGGAACGAGTCCGGGTACGCGGTCCCGGCGGGCGCGGCGGGGTCACGGGCGGGGGATGTTGCGCAGGTTGGAGCGGGCGAGATCCAGCATCACGCCGACGCCGCCGTCGAGCACGGTGCGGCCCGCGGCCAGCGCGAAGCCCTTCACCTGTTCCGCCGTGACGTGCGACGGGATCGACAGCGCGTTCGGATCGGTGACGAGCTCCACCAGCGCCGGGCCCGGCCGGTTGAACGCGTGCTGGAACGCCTCCCGGATCGCGCCCGGTTTGGTCACCCGCACCGCCGGGATGCCGAGCCCGGCGGCCACCGCGGCGAAGTCCACCGCCGGGTGGTCGGTCTGGTGGGACGGCAGCCCGTCGACCATCATCTCCAGCTTCACCATGCCGAGCGAGGAGTTGTTGAAGACCACCGTCTTCACTTCGAGGCCGTGCTGGGCGACGGTGATCAACTCGCCAAGCAGCATGGCGAGTCCGCCGTCCCCGGACAGCGAGACGACCTGCCGGCCGGGCGCGGCGAAGGCGGCGCCGATGGCGTGCGGCAGCGCGTTGGCCATCGAGCCGTGGCTGAACGAACCGATCACCCGGCGGCGGCCGTTGGGGGTCAGGTAGCGGGCGGCCCACACGTTGTTCATGCCGGTGTCCACGGTGAACACCGCGTCGTCGGCGGCGAGTTCGTCGAGCAGGCTGGCCGCGTACTCGGGGTGGATCGGCAGGTGGCTGTCGACGTTGCGGGTGTAGGCGCCCACCACCTTGGTCAGCGCCCGCTCGTGCTTGCGCAGCATCTCGTCGAGGAACCGCCGGTCCGTGCGCGGCCGCAGCAGCGGCAGGACCGCCCGCAGGGTGACCGCCACGTCGCCGTGGACCGCGAGGCGCAGCGGGGTGCGCCGGCCGAGCCGCCGGGCGTCGTGGTCGATCTGGACGGTGTGCGCGAGCGGCAGGAACGCGTCGTAGGGGAAATCGGTGCCGAGCATCAGCATCAGGTCGGCCTCGCGCACCGCCTCGTGGCACGCCCCGTAGCCCAGCAGCCCGATCATGCCGACGTCGTAGGGATTCTCGTACTGGATCCACTCCTTGCCGCGCAGCGTGTGCCCGACCGGCGCGTGCACCGCGGCGGCCAGTTCCATCACCTCGGCGTGCGCGTCGCGGACCCCGGCACCGCAGAACAGGGTGATCCGCCCGGCGTCGTCGAGCGCGTCGGCCAGTTGCCGCACGATCTGCTCGTCGGGGTGCACGGTGCCCGGCACGGCGGCCGGCGAGGGCTCTCCGGTGGGCCGCGCGGCCGGCCGGTCGGCGATGTCGCCGGGCAGCACGAGCACCGAGACCCCGGGGGTGGCGACCGCGTACTGCACGGCGATCCGGGCGAGGCGCGGCATCTGCTCGGGCTGCGAGACGAGTTCGCAGAAGTCGGCGGCCTCGGCGAACAGCCGCTCGGGGTGCGTCTCCTGGAAGAACTCGGTGCCGATCTGCGCGGACGGGATGTGGGAGGCGACCGCCAGCACCGGGGCGCCGCTGCGGTGCGCGTCGTACAGCCCCTGGACCAGGTGGGTGTTGCCCGGGCCGCACGATCCGGCGCACACCGCGAGGCGACCGGTGATCTGCGCCTCGGCGGCGGCGGCGAACGCGCCGGCCTCCTCGTTGCGCACGTGCACCCAGTCGATCCCGGCGGTGCGGCGGATGGCGTCGACCAGCGGGTTGAGGCTGTCGCCCACCAGGCCGTAGACCCGCTGGACGCCGGACTCCACCATGACCTGCACGAACTGGTCCGCGACGTTCTGGGTCGGCACCGGACGGCTCCTCACGTGTCGGATCTCTCGACTGTGCGGTTCCGTTCTATCCGATCCGTCCGACATCGTCCCGTTTCAGTCGGATGGCGGGCGTTTCTCCCGGTCGGCGCCGGGGAATCCGCCGCCGGTCAGCGCGAGCAGCGGCGCCGCCTTGACGGCCGTCTCCTCGAACTCGGCCGCCGGGTCGGACAGTGCGACGATCGCACCGCCGGTCCCGTACCGGATGCGCCCCGGCGTCAGCACGGCGGTGCGGATCACGATGCTCAGGTCGGCCGCGCCGGTGGGCGAGAAGTAGCCGATCGCGCCGGAGTAGACGCCGCGGGGCCCGCCCTCCAGGCGGTCGATGATCCGCATGGTGCGCACCTTGGGGGCGCCGGTCATCGAGCCGCCCGGGAAGGCGGACCGCACGCAGTCCACCGCCGTGGCGCCCGCGCGCAGCCTGGCCCGCACCGTGCTGACCAACTGGTGCACGGTGTCGTAGCTCTCGACCTCGAACAGCCCGGTGACCTCGACCGAGCCCGGTTCCGCGCACCGCCCGAGGTCGTTGCGGACCAGGTCCACGATCATCAGGTTCTCCGACCGGTCCTTCTCGCAGCCCGCCAACTCCCGGCGCAGCGCCTCGTCCTCGCCCGGCGTGGCGCCGCGCGGCCGGGTCCCCTTGATCGGCCGCGACTCCACCCGCCCGTCCGCGGTGACCCGCAGGAACCGCTCCGGCGAGGTGCTCAGCACGGCGGTCTCCCCGAACGCCAGCAACGCCCCGAACGGTGCGGGCGCGGCCCGGCGCAGCACCCGGTAGGCGTGCCAGGCCGCGTCCCCGGCCGCGTCCCCGGCCGCGCCGTCGGACACCGCGCCGGGCGGCACCGTCGCCGCCTCGGCCATGTTCGTCAGGCACACCTCGTAGCTCTCGCCGGCCGCGATCTCCCGCTGCGCGACCGCCACCAGTTCGAGGTAGCGCGCCCGGTCGTGGCGCAGCGAGACCGGCCCGGTCGCCGGCGCTCCGCCGGGCGCGGCCGGCGGCCCCGTGCCCGGCGAGCGCGGTGAGCCGTCGCACCGTCCCGCGCAGCCACGCGCGCGCCAGCCCGGCCGCCGCCGCGTCGCCGGCCGGTGCCAGCGTCATCACGTACGTCTCGCCCGTGGCGTGGTCGAGCACCACCGCCCGGTCGGCGAAGACCAGCACGGCGTCCGGCTCGGCGGAACGGTGCGCCGCCCGGCCGCCGCACTGCGCCTTCAACTCGTAGCCGAGGTAGCCGACCCAGCCCAGCGCGAAGTCGCACGGCAGCGCGGGCTCGGGCGGCGACTCGACCCGGGTGGCGCGCAGTTCGGCGTCCAGCCAGTCGAGGAAGTCCGCGGCGATCCGCCGTTCACCGCCGACGGAGCGGACCGTGACGGTGCCGGTCCACACGTCGGCCTCGGCGACCCGCGCCAGCGGCCCGCCGGCGTCCCCCATGATCGAGAACCGCCCGTCCCCCGGCCGGTGCCCCGTGCGGCCGCTGTCCAGCCAGAACGCGTACGGCCCGGCCCGGAACAGCGCGTCGAACGCCGCCTCGCCGTCCCACCCGGTCACCACCCGCTCCACGAGCAGGTCGAAACGGCGTACCGGGGCGGGCCGGACAGCCTCGGCGGCCGGGCGCGCGGAGATCGCCGGGGCGAGGTTCACCGGCGCGCGGCGCGGCCGAGCGGTCCGGGCGAGCGAGACGAAGTTGGCCAGCAGCCGGTCGCCGTGGCGCGTGTCGATCGACTCCGGGTGGAACTGCACCCCCCACATCGGGCGTGTCCGGTGCCGCAGCGCCATCAGCACGCCGTCGGGCGTGTGCGCCAGCGCCTCCAGTTCGGCCGGCAGCTTGGTGACCGTCAGCGAGTGGTAGCGGACCACCTCGAACGGCGACGGGATCGCGTCGAACAGCCCGGTCCCGTCGTGCAGCACCGGCGAGGTACGTCCGTGCCGCGGTTCCGGCGCCCGGCCCACGGTGCCGCCGTGCCACGCCGCGATGCCCTGGTGGCCGAGGCAGACCCCGAGCAGCGGCGCCTCGCACCGTTCCACCACCTCGCGGCAGATCCCGACGTCCGCCGACCGCTCCGGCGTCCCGGGTCCCGGCGAGATCACCACGGCGTCGAACTCCGCCAACCGCCCGATCCGCCACCCCGGATCGTCGTTCGGCACCACGACCGGCTCCCGACCGGTCGCGGCGGTGATCTGGTGGGCCAGGTTGTGGGTGAACGAGTCGTAGTTGTCGATCAGCAGCGTGCGCATCGGCCGGGTCACCTCCTCGGATACGTTCCGATGGTCGCATGACCTTCACAACCCCGTTCCCGGAGGGACGGCGGGCCACCGGCCGGACGGGGCGGGTTCCCGGGGCGGACGGAGCGCTGCCCGCGGCACGGACGGAGCGGGCGACCAGCCGGACGGGGCGGGGGCGTGGACGGAGCGGTGCCCGCGGCACGGACGGGAGCGGCCGGCGGGGACGGAGCGGGCCGGGGCGGGAGCGCGACGCGGACGGGGCGCGTTCCCGTGGCGGACGGAGCGGTCCACCACCCCGGAGGGGCCCCCGGCGAGGACGGGGCGCGACGCGGACGGGGCGGTGCCCGCAGCGCGGGCGGGGCGGGCCCGGACGAGGCGAGCCGGACGGGAGAGGCCGGACGGGAGAGGCCGACGCGGACGGGGCGGTGCCCGCACCGTCGACGGGGCGGGAGCGGCCGACGCGGTCGGCGCCGGCCCGGACGGGGCCGCGGCACGGACGTTCGCGGGCCGGGGACGGCGCGGCCGCCGACTTCACCCGGGCCGCGCCCCCGTAGCGCGCAACCCCGCCCCGGACGCGGAACCCCGCACGCGCAACCCCGGACGCGGAACCCCGCGCCGCCCGCAACCACGGCACCGGTCGGACCCGCGGAGCGTCAGTCGGCCGCCCGGGCGGCCCGGCGCAGCGCGGTCTGCATGCGGCCGTAGTACCGCTCCTCGGCGGCCCGCCGCATCGCCGGGTGCGCGGCGAGCACCCGCACCGCGGTGCGGTAGGTCTGCCAGCGCGCCTCCCACTCCTCGCGGCGCTCCGCCGACCACTCGGACGGCGGAGCGTCCCACTCCCCCAGCGCGGCGAACGCCGCGTCAACGGCCCGCTGCAGCCGGATGAGTTCGTCGGTTATCTCCAACGCGTCACGCATGGACGGATGGTAGGCGGATTTTGTGATCAATTTGTCAGGACGCGGCGATCAACACCTGCAAGATGCACCACATTCGCGAAGCTCTGCCCGAACATCGGCTCATTGTGGGGTATTTGACGCACCGTCAGTCATCACAATCCCGCAGACTCCGGGAGCGCGCCCGACACCCACTCTCTTGACGCGTACATGTAGAGCGGTCACATTGGACTAGACCAAGTCCCGGACGCAGGGCCGCAAGGGAGACCGTTATGACCATCAGGACACACCGGCGGCGGACCGCGCCGCTGGTCGCGGCGCTCGCGGTAGGAGCGCTCACGGCGACCGCCGGACTGGCGGCCACCGCCACCGCCGCGGCCGCCGCCGGGCAGCCGCTCGCCCGTTCCTCGGCGGCGACCGGGAGCGCGTGCCCGACGGCCGTCGAGGCGGACGGCGGCCGGATCGGCGACGCCTCGCACACGCTGACCGCAGGGCCGGACGCGACGGGCCCGGCCCGGTGCGCGCGGACCTCCCCGGCGGTCGCCGGCTTCCAGCACCCGGTCTACTTCATGCCGCTGGACAACAGCCCGCAGTCCGTCTCCGACATCGTGAGCGGCGGGGGCGAGAACCAGTTCCTGCTCTCCTTCGTGCTGGACTCCGGCAACTGCACCCCGGCCTGGGACGGCGAGAGCGGGCAGACCGTCGCCGCCGACACCACGGTGCTGGCGGACGTCAACGCGATCCGCGCGGCCGGCGGCGACGTCGGCGTCTCGTTCGGCGGCTACAACGGCACCGAACTGGGCGCCACGTGCGGCAGTTCGGCGGCGCTGGCAGCCGCCTACCAGCAGGTGATCGACAAGTACCAGCTCACCCGGATCGACCTGGACTGGGAGGGCGACGACCTCGACGCGAACATGGCGGTGCGCTGGGGCGCGATCAAGACCCTGGAGCAGGACAACCCCGGGCTGACGGTCTCGCTCACCATCCCGATGACCACCGTCGGACTGCCCGACACCGGCAAGGACGAGATCCAGCAGGCGATCGACGACGGCGCGCGCATCGACGTGGTCAACATCATGGACTTCGACTTCGGCCTGACCAGCGGCACCGAGACCGCCGCCGCCGAGACGGTGGCCGGCGACGTGAACACCCAGCTCCAGGCCCTGTACGGCTGGAGCGCGGCGACCGCCTGGTCCCACACCTCGATCCAGCTGATGAACGGCCACACCGACCAGCCCAGCGAGCTGTTCACCCAGGACACCTTCGACGACCTGCTCGGCTACGCGCAGGCCAACCACGTGGCGGCGTTCAGCTACTGGGACGTCAACCGGGACCGCGCCTGCGACCCCAGCGTGCAGCACGCCTGGGCGGACGGCGCGTGCAGCAGCGTCACCCAGAACCCCTGGGACTTCACGAAGATCATCACCGAGTACAACGGCTGACGCTCCGTCAGTAAGCGCTCCCGTGCCCGCTCGCCGTACGCCGGTGAGCGGGCACGGGGCGCTTTGGCGAACGCCCCGTGAAGCCACCGGTCGGGTCCGCCGGATCGGCGGGGGAACCGTGGGTGACCGCTCCCTCACCCGGTAGGTTCGGCATCCGGGCGGTTCAGGGCCCGGTCACGGGTGAGGGGAGGCGCGGTGCGCCTGGGGGAGAGGGTCAGCCGGCGCTACCGGCTCACGAGCGGCCCCATCGGCGGCGGCACGGGCGAGGTCTGGCTCGCGCACGACGAGGAGTTGGGCCGCGACGTCGCGCTGAAGCGGGTGCGCACCGAGGACGGCGACACCGCCGGGTTCGACCGGCTGCGCGCCGAGGCCCGCGCGCTGGCGCAGTTCCGGTCGCCGACACCGCCGCGGACAGCGCGATCGGGGTCCTCGACGCGGTGCCCGCGCGGGGACCCCTCCCGTCGCCGGGCACGGTCTTGACGGTCCGTCACATGTGGTCGGCCCCCCCGCTCGGCCCGGTCCAGCGCGCCGTTGGTGACCGTGACGAAGCCGCCGAGCAGCGCGACGCACAGCAGGCCCATGACGGCGAACAGCGCTTGCGGGCCGCGCAGTTGGGCCATCAGCCCGCCTGCCGTTGGCGCCGAGCGCCATGCCGCATCGCGGAGGCCGGCCCGACCGCGTACAGCACCAGAACCGCCGTCGTCGCGTTCACCGCGAAGTTGAACGCCCCCACCAGGGCGGCGAACCTGCGCAGCAGCCGCTGCCGCCACAGGAACCGCAGCCCCTCGGCGATGTCGGCCCGCACGGTGGTGCGAGCCGGCCCCGGAAACCGGTGCGTCCGCCTCTGCCCGTCCCCCTCCGACGGGCAGTCGGCCGACGTCCGCTCCCGGGCCTGCGCGAGCGCGGGCCGGCGGCTTCTCGTCATCCTCTCGTCATCCGAGCCGGCCGGGCTGGTAGTCGCCGCCGGCCTGCCGGGTGATGACGCCCAGGCGGTTGGAGGCGTTGATGAGGGCGATGAGCGACACCAGGGCGGCGAGTTGCTCCTCGTCGTAGTGCGCGGCGGCGTCCGCCCACGCCTCGTCCGTGACACCACCGGCCGCGTCGGCGATGCGGGTGCCCTGTTCTGTCAACTCCAGGGCGGCGCGCTCGGCATCGGTGAACACCGAGGACTCCCGCCAGGCCGCGACCAGGTTGACCCGCGCCGGGGCCTCCCCGGCGTGCGCGGCGTCCTTGCTGTGGATGTCGGTGCAGAAGCCGCAGCCGTTGATCTGACTCGCCCGGAGCATCACCAGGTTCTGGGTCGCGACCGGCAGCGTCGATTCCTCGATGATCACCTTGCTCGCCGACGCGAGGTGTCTCAGGGACCTGGCTGTGAGCGGGCTGCCGAACAGGTTCAACCGGGCTTCCATGACACATCCCTTGGGTAGCTGGCAGATACACCTCTCAGACGAGGCGGACCCGACGGGATGTGACATCGCCGCACGGCGCCCGGGCCGCGTCGTCGGACGGAGAACGGGTGGCCGGCTGCGCGCCAGGAACGACCCCGCCGGAAGCCGTCACGGCCGAGGCGTTCCCGCGGACGGGCCAGCGGTCAGCCCAGCACCTCGCGGCAGTGGGCCCACGCCGGCTCCGACAGCAGTGGACGCCACCGGGTGAACAGGCCGAGCAGTCCGGCACCGTGCCGGGTGCGGATCTCCGGACTGACCGCGGCGAGATCCAGTTCGTTGGCGGCGGTCAACTCGGCGAGATCCCGGCGCTGTTCGAGACCCGGCCGCACGACGGCGCCGGTGAAGCGGTCGAGGAGCACCGCGTCGTCCTCGGCGAGCGTCCGGTAGGTGGCCCTGCGGTCGCAGGAGGCGTAGAGGTAGACGAGCGCCTCGGCCTCCGCACCGATCGCGTCCACCAGTTCCGCCCGACGCTCCAGGTCCAGCAGCGCGACCCGGAATCCGTCCGTGCCGTAGAAGGCGTGGCACAGACCGGCCGCCCGCAGCGCCGGCCGCGCCTCCCACGAGGCCAGCAGGGCTTCCACCCTCCCCAGATGCGCGAACAACGTGCCGCCGGGGTGTTCGATCCCTTCGGCGTTCGCGTCCTTCAACAACTCAAGCGCCCTCGCGGTCATCGCGACACCGCCCCCCATGATCGTCGCGCCGTCGCCGGCCACCGGACGGGAGCATCAGCACGCCGCCGTACGACGACCGCTCCACGACCGCGCGGGACGAGCCCGCCAACTCCGGCACCGCCCGGGCGAAGAAGCCCCAACCGGCCCCGCCGGACTGTCCGTTCCGTCCCGCACACCACGCTCCCCTCCCGCCAGGAGGCTACCGCGCGGCGCTTCGTTCCCCCCGATCCCGCCGCGCTTCCCGGCCGGCCCCTCCCCGTCGAGCAGGGCCTCGAAGTCCGGGTACGCAGCCACCCTCAGGACCCGCACGCTGCAGGTCTCGTCGGTGCCCTCGGTATGGAACCGGATCACGTCGCCGACCGCCATGTCCCGCAGGCGCGGGTGGCGCACCCGGACCTCGACGGACTTCCGGCCGGCGGCCACCAGGTCGAAGTACCGGCGGTACAGGTTCAGTTCGTACACGCGTGGGGTCGTGGACGTCATGGTGCGGAACGCTCCTCGCTGCGGGGGCTCGGCCGGGCACGGCACCTGGACCCGCGTTCCCCGCCCGCTGTTCGCGGCGTGCGACGATGAGCCGGCACGGCTGTCGGCAGGACCCTACGCCGGCGTACGACGACCGGTGGGCGTTCAGACCACCACTACCGAGACCGGCTCGTTCCGGGCCGTCTGGAACAACGAGTCGACGATGTACGTCGACCTGTCGACGCTGTTCGCCGAATACGCCCGCCTCCTCGCACGCGGCGGCCGGTACGTCACCATCACCGGCTGCTACAACGACACCTACGGGCTGCCCTCCCGCGAGGTCTCGACGATCAACGCCCACTACATCTGCGACATCCATCCACGCTCCACCTATTTCAAGGAGATGGCGAACAACCGGCTCGTGCCGATCAGCGTGGTGGACCTCACCGCTGCGACCATCCCGTACTGGGAACTGCGCGCCAAGTCCTCCCTGGTCACCGGCATCGAGGACGCGTTCCTGACCGCGTACGAGAACGGCAGCTTCCAGTACCTGCTCATCGCCGCCGACCGAATCTGATCCCGCCGATCGCCTGCGGGACGCACCGGCATCGCGTCCCGCACCACTCCGTCGAAAGGCCCAGGCGGAAGGGGCTGCCCACCGATGGATCCCGCACTGACGAGGTGGGTGCCGGACTTACTCCGCAAGAGGAAACGAAGCGGCTCCGCGAGGAAGTCCGACCGTCCGGACGCCGCCCCGGACAGCACAACTGCCGTAGCGGACCGGCAACGGGCCCCCGCTCCCCCGCCTGCGTCAAACCGTGCTGGAGAACGCGGGAAGTGACGGCCCGTGGCTCGTACCGCACGGGTGTGGCATGATCCGGAAAATGAAGCGTGTCGTCACCATAAGTGCCGTAGCGGGTCTGTTCGCGTTAGCGGGGTGCAGCGCCTCCGGTCCGGCACCGTCGGGCAGTGCGCTGCCGACGGTGCCGGCGCCCGCCCTGCCGACGACCGCGCCCTCGGCGGCCATGCGCACGTGGTACGCCGACGGAGGGGCCGGCGACATCAACGTGCTCACGCTGGACGTCAAGGGCATAACGTCCGACGGTGGCAACAGGGGCAGGCTGCATACGGACTGCCTCGCGATGGAGGAAGACCTCGGCAAGACCGAGTCCCACGCCCCGATCCCGGATGTTCGTTGGGAAGCGGCATGGAAGGCGACTCTCACGACCCTCCGGGACGGTTACTGGGACTGTCTGGGCGGTTTCAGCGGGAACAACCCCTCCCAGGTCACCAAGGGTGCGGGCGAGATCGAGTCCACAACCGTAACGCTCAGGGCCCTCGGCGAAGAACTCGACGCGTGACGCCTCCCGTTGACGGGCGGCTATCCGCCCGGCGCGTTCAGCGCGCCGGATTCCGCAATGTCACCTACCGGCCTCTCCGTCCTTGCCGGCCTGGCGGGCACGGAAAGCGGCGGCTTTGACGCGGTTCTGGCACGCGGTCGAACAGAACTGCCGGCCGGCGTTGCGCGAGTTGTCGACGTAGACACGGTCGCACTGGGGGGCCTGGCAGACGCCGAACCGGCCGGCGAGATCGCTTCCGATCGCCAGCGCGAGCGCGGTCGCGCACCCCGCGCTCCATCCCACCGCGAGGGAGTCGTCCGCGCCGTGGAAGTGGAGCTGCCAGGGTTCGCCCTCCGTGCGGTCCAGTTGCGGCCGGGTTTGTTGATGGCCCCCTCGACGGTGTTGCGTTTCTTGTAGCGCTGCTTGTCGAAGCCTGGTGGCCGTCCGCCGCGTGATCCTTTGCGGCGGCGGGCGGCCTGGCTGTCGGTCTTCTCCGGGATGGTGTGGCGGATGCCCCGGCGGCGCAGACTGTCCCGGCAGGGCCCGTTGCTGTAGGCCTTGTCCGCGGCAAGGCTGTCGGGCTTCTTGCGCGGCCTGCCCGGCCCGGTCCGCGGGACACGGATCTTGTCGAGCACCGGGTCCAGTTGAGTGCAGTCGGCCCGCTGCCCGGGCGTGACCACCAGGGACAGCGGCCGGCACCGGCCCTCGGCGCTCAAGTGGAGCTTGGTGGTGAAACCGCCCCGTGAGCGGCCCAGTCCTTCACCTGCTTCACCACCTCCACCAGGCGGGCGTGAAGGCTCTGCCACGGCCCTTCGCCCTGGTGTTCCCCGTCCGCGTCCCCCTTTGACGCAGCAGGCGCGGGCAGCGGACCGGTGCGGGCCCCCGCCGCGTGCTGGTGAGCGCGCACCACCGTGGAATCCACGCCGATGTCCCAGTCGACCTCCCCGGCGGCATCCGCCGCGGCCTGGACCTGCTGGAGCAGCCGTTCCCAGGTGCCGTCGGCCGACCACAGTCGGTGCCGCTCATAAACCGTCTTCCACGGCCCGAAGCGTTCAGGCAGGTCACGCCAGTGCACCCCGGTCCGCACCCGGTGCAGAATCCCGTCGATCACCTGCCGGTGATCCCGCCACCGTCCGCACAGACCATTGCCTACTAGGCAGAAACGGCCGAAGCCGTTCCCACTCCACGTCCGTCAGATCACCCCGCCCCATACACGGCAAACGACCAGACCGTCAGACAGTCACATGATCGACCGGACAGGCCCTAGGTGTTCTGTCCACGGAGGTTGGTGACGCAGGTCTCGGTTACGGGATCTTGAAATGGGTGAGGGCCTTCTGGCCTGGTGTGGATTGCGACATCTGCACCGGCGATCAGAAAGGCCCTCGTGCCTCACCGTAACGCACCCCTGACCGAGACCGGGCGGCTGCGCCTGGCCCGCTGCGTCGTCGATGACGGCTGGCCCCTTCGACGCGCTGCCGAGCGCTTCCAGGTATCACCCACCACCGCCCAACGCTGGGCGGCGCGCTACCGCGTCCTAGGCGAGGCGGGCATGGCCGACCACTCCAGCCGCCCGCACCACAGTCCGCATCGGACCCCGACACGGACCGAACGGCGGATCATCAAGGTCCGCCTCCTGCGACGGTGGGGACCGGCCCGCATCGGCCACCTCCTCCACCTGGCTCCCTCCACCGTCCACCGCGTCCTGACCCGCTACGGACTGGCCCGCCTCACCCACCTCGACCGGGCCACCAGCAGGCCGATACGCCGCTAAGAACGCGCCCGGCCCGGCGAACTGGTCCACGTCGACATCAAGAAACTCGGCAACATCCCCGACGGCGGCGGACACACCACACTCGGCCGACAAGCAGGCCGCAAGACCCGCTCCAACAGCGGCTACAGCTACATCCACACCGCTATCGACGACCACTCCCGACTCGCCTACAGCGAAATCCTCACCGACGAGAAGAAAGAGACCGCCGCCGGCTTCTGGACCCGCGCCCAGGCCTACTTCACCTCCTGCGGCATCACCGTCGAACGCGTCCTGACCGACAACGGCGCCTGCTACACCTCCCACCCCTGGCGCGACGTGCTGGCAGCAGCCGGGATCACCCACAAGCGCACCCGGCCCTACCGGCCACAGACCAACGGCAAGGTCGAACGCCTCAACCGCACCCTCCTCGACGAATGTGCCTACGCCCGCCCCTACCACTCAGAGACAGAACGCCGCGAAGCCTTCCCCACCTGGCTACACACCTACAATCACCACCGCGGCCACACCGCACTCGCAGGCAAACCACCCGCCAGCCGCGTCCCCAACCTCACCGGGCAATACACCTAGGCGCCCCCATCCCGCCGAAGCGACGAGCAGTGGCCCGCCGGCACGAGACCGAAGCGGAGCTGCGCCGGGGGCGAAGCGGCGAGGGGGTACGCTGCGTCGATGTCGACGTGGACGCCGGAGTGCTGACGGTGGCGAAGGCGACCGTGCAGAACGTGGACCGTGCTCGAGGTCTTGCTCGAACACCTTGCGCGTCAACAGGCGGAGAAGGCCGTACTGGAGTTGATCGCGGGGACCGTCGTTCACGCATCGCTCACGCAAGCGGCCTCGGACCAGGTTTTCGAGGCCGTCGGCGTGGAGGCTTTCCCGCAGGTCAGAAGCGGCGTGGCTGAGGTGGGCACAGCTGGGTTCGAACCAGCGACATCTGCTTTGTAAGAGCAGCGCTCTACCACTGAGCTATGCGCCCGGGCGCCGGGGTGGGCGCGGGGGGTCAGGTTACCCTGCCGAGGGGGTGGGGGGACAAATTCCCGCGTGGGGGGTGGGACGGTGTGGACCGCGCGGCGGGGTGGGAGGATGGACGGACGTGAGCAGTGGAGCGGGAGAGGGATGTGACGACGGCACGTTCGTGGTGGCGGCGCGGGGATGACCACCGTGCGGGGGCGCAGGCCGCCAAGGACGCCGCGGCCGAGGCGTTCTACGAGTTGGACACCGCGCAGCGCGACCTGACCATCTCCGTCGAGACCATCACCGCCGTCGACAGCTCGCCGGGCGGGCGCAAGGCGGCGGCGGACTTCCAGGCGCTGGGCCGCCGGATAGACCAGGTCAGCGGCGCGTACATCGACACCGTCGACGCACACGATCTTGACGCGGTCGAGCTGGACCTCGCGACGGCCACCCGGGCGCGCAACGCGTTCACCCTGGCCAGGGACGAGATCCAGAAGGTGCGGGCGGACCTGGAGCGGTTCGCGCAGAGCCTCGGTCCGATGCTGACCCGGGCGGAGAACGAGCTGGCCAGGCTGGCGCCCTCGGTGGAGCGGGCCAAGCAGTCGCTGCTGGCCGCCACCCGCGCGCTGGACGCGGTCCGCTCCAGCGGCCTGAAGGCGGACGACCTCGCGGCCCGGCTCGCCGGGCTGGCCCCCGAGCTGACCAAACTCAACCAGGGCGCGAGCACCCACGGCGTGCAGGAGACGGTCCGCCGCGCGGACGAGATGCGGCGGCAGGCGGAGGAGATCCGTGCCGAGGCCGAACGGCTGCCGGAACGGGCCGCCGAGATGGACAAACGCCTGGTCAGCCTGCGTACCCGCACCCAGGCGCTGACGACCAGGGCGGCGCAGGTGGCGCCGACGCTCAGCGAGCTGCGGCGCCGGTTCTCCGCCGCGTGCTGGCAGGACCTGCAGCGGGTGCCGGACGAGGCGGCGGCCGCCGCGGCCCAGGCGGAACTGCGGCTGAAGCAGGCGCAGGCCGCCAGGAACGAGCAGCGCTGGACGGACGCCGCGGACGGGCTGAGCGCGGTGCGCGACCTGCTGAGCGGCACCGACGCCGCGGTGGCGGCGGCCGGGGACCGGCTGCGCCGGCTGAACGAGGTCGCCAAGGACCCGCAGGGCGAGATCGACCGGACCCGGTTCGCCGTGCGGGACGCGCAGCGGCTCGCGATGCAGGGCCGGGCGACGCCCGATCCGAAGCACGCCCGCCCGCTGGACGACGCGGTGCGGCGGCTGGACGAGGCGGTCACGGCGCTGACCGGGCGGCATCCCGACTACTGGGCGTTCCTGACCGAGACCGCCGCGATCCGGCAGCTCGCCGAGCGGGTGGTCGGCAATATCCGAGAGGAACGCGCCACGCCCCGGTGACCCGGGGTTGACCTGCGGCTATCCTGCGTGGCATGCCTCGCTACGAGTACCGCTGCCGCGCCTGTGGCGCCACGTTCGAACTGAACCGGCCGATGGCCGAGTCCGCTGCCCCCGCGAGCTGCCCGGACGGGCACGGCGACACGGTCAAGCTGCTGTCGACGGTCGCGGTGACCGGCGCCTCGCAGGCGCCCCGGGCGCAGGGTCCGCAGGGCGGCGGCGGTGGCTGCTGCGGGGGCGGATGCTGCGGCTGATCCCGGCGGGACACCGCGCGACTGGCCGGGCGGGTGGTTCGGGCGGATGCTGGAGGGACGGGAGCCCCCGTACTCACACCGCGTCCGGCTACGCAGGGAGGCCGCGCATGCTGAAACTGGACGAGCACCTGCCGGTGGACCACCGGCTCAGCAGGGTCTACCGCGTGGGCGCGGGCCTGATGGGGCTGGTGCTGGTGGTGTTCGGGATCCTGGGCTTCGCCGACCAGGTCGGGTTCTTCTCGACCAACGGGAACCACGTGGCCGGGCTCAGCTCCAACGGGGCGCTGAGCGTGCTGTCGGTGGTGGTCGGCGCGCTGCTGTTCATCGGCATGGTGATCGGCGGCAACTTCGCCTCGAACCTCAACATGGTGCTCGGCGCGCTCTTCGTGCTGAGCGGGTTCGTCAACCTCGCCGTGCTCGACACCGGGCTCAACTACCTGGCGTTCGGCATGGCCAACGTGCTGTTCAGCTTCATCTTCGGCCTGGTGCTGATGACGTTCGGCATGTACGGGCGGGTGCACAGCCACCTGCCGCACGACAATCCGTACTGGCGGCTTCGGCATCCGGAGCAGGCGGCGCGGGAGGCGGCCGGGCTGACCGCCGTCCCGCGCACCAGGGAACTCAGTGCAGACGGCGGGCCAAGGTCAATCCGTCCGCGACGCTGAGCAGCACCGCGTCGACCCGGCTGTCGGTGCGCACCAGGTCGTTGAACGCGCGGATGGCGGCGGCGGCACCGGTGGCGCCGGGGTCGGCGGCCTCGCCGCTGAACAGGGTGTTGTCCACCACGAGCAGGCCGCCGGGACGGGTGCGGCGCACCAACTCCTCCCAGTAGAGCGCGTAGTTGCCCTTGTCGGCGTCGAGGAAGGACAGGTCGATCCACGGCTCGTCGTCCGGCAGGGCGCGCAGCGTGTCGAGCGCGGGGGCGAGGCGCAGGTCGATGCGGTCGGCGACGCCGGCCCGCTCCCACTCCTCGCGGCCGAGCGCGGTCCACTCCTCGGAGACGTCGCAGGCGATGATCCGGCCGTCGGGCGGCAGCACCTGGGCCATCGAGAGCGTCGCGTAGCCGGTGAACACCCCGACCTCGACGATTCGCGCGGCGCCGATCAGCCGGACGAGGAAGGCGAGCAGCGGTCCCTGCTCCGGGGCGGTCTGGAGCCCGGCGGCGCCGGCGAACCTGGACCGGGTGGCGTCGATCAGGCTCTTCTGGGCCGCGTTGAGCGGATTGTTGTCCAGCAGGTAGCCGTACAGCTCGGGTGTGAGTGGAGGATTCTTGGTCTGGGGCACCAGTGTCTCCAAGGGAGTTCACGGACAAATCGCGGTTGCATAGGGTACGCGCATGCTGAGCGCCTTGATCGATGAAGCGGCGGCCCTGCTGCCCGGCGCGTCGGGCGGGCGGGTGCTGCTCGGACTCGCCGGGGCGCCGGCGGCCGGCAAGTCCACGCTGGCCCGGCGGATCGCCCGGGGCATCGACGAACGGTTCGGTCCCGGCACCGCGGCCCGGGTGCCGATGGACGGCTTCCACCTGTCCACCGCGCAGTTGGAGCGCCTGGGGCTGCTGGAGCGCAAGGGCGCACCGGAGACCTTCGACGTGTACGGGTACCTGCACCTGCTGCGCCGGCTGCGGGCCGAGAGCGGCCGGCCGGTCTACGTGCCCGACTTCGACCGGCGGCTGGAGGAGCCGGTGGCGGCCGGGCTCGTCGTGCCGCCGTCGGCCGCGCTGGTGATAACCGAGGGGAACTACCTGGCCGACGCGGGCGAGGGCTGGCGCGAGGTGCGCGGGCTGCTGGACGCGCTGTGGTACGTGGAGGTGCCGCGCGCGGTCCGCGAGGCGCGGCTGCTGCGCCGGCACATCAGGGGCGGCCGGTCCCGCGGCGAGGCGCTGCGGTTCATCGCGGACAGCGAGCGGGCCAACGCCGACCGGGTGGCGGCCGGCCGGGCCAACTGCTCGCGCGTCGTCAGCAACTGACCGGCCGACGCCCTCGTCAGCCCGCCACGCCCCCGTCAGGCAGCCACGTCCCGTCAGCCCGCCACCTCCCCGTCGGCCCGCCCCGCCGCCGCGTCCGCCGCATCCGCCGCCGCGTCCGCCCCGCGCGCCCGACCGGCCCGGTCCGCCGCCGCGTCCGCCTCCGCATCCGCCGCCTGCGACGCGCTCACCCACGCCGACATCCGGCGGACGATGACCTCGCCGGCTGCCACGCCGCGGGTGGTCAGCGCGGTGACGTGCGGCGCCGTCCAGCCGACGTCGGCGAGTTCGCCGTGCCCCGGGCGCCAGGCCCGGTCGGCGGCGAGCAGGAGGTCGGCGTCGAGCAGCGAGTCGCCGGCCGCGAGGACCTGGCGGGCGCCGGTGCGGCGCACCACCTCGGCGAGCGCGGCGCTCTTGCTGAGCGGCACCGGGACCGCGTAGACCTTGCGGCCCTGCAGCGAGACCGTCCAGCCGAGCCCGGAGGCCCACTCCTGCAGGGCGGGCAGCCAGTCGTCCGGCAGGAGTTCGCGCTCCACGACCAGGTAGACGAACAGGTCCTCGGCGACCCTGACCTTGCGCAGCCAGCCGGGGTCGGTGGCGCGCACCAGGTGGTCGAGCACCCGCGACAGCGGCGCGCAGCCGGCCGAGACCTGGCGGCGCACCCGGTCGTGCCAGTCGGGGTCGGTGCGGCCGTTGACCAGGATGTGGCCGCCGTTGGCGCAGACGGCGTAGCGCGGCGGCGGTCCCGGCAGGTGGACGCGGCGGTACTGGTCGCGGCTGCGGGTGGTCACCGGGACGAACTCGGCGGCGGCCGCGAGCCGTTCGATCAGGGCGGCGGCCCGCTCGGTGACGTAGCTGAGCGGGCGGCCGTTGTTGACCTCCACGCACAGCAGGCGCGGCGCCCGGTCGTCCGGCATGGTCAGACCGAGCGCCGGGCCGGAGTAGATCAGGGTGCGGTCCAGGTCGCTGGCGACCAGGGTGGAGCTGCGGGCGGTCATCGGGCCGACACCAGCCGTCCGTCGGCGCCGGTGGCGCCCCTGGTGTAGCGCGGGTGGATCAACCCGACGCAGGAGTAGGGCAGTTCGGCCACCTCCTCGACCGGTACGCCGCGCTGGGCGGCCAGCAGGCGCACGTGGTCCAGGTCGGCGCCGACGCCGCGCCCGACCAGGACGCGCCAGGGCACCCGGCGCAGCAGCACCCGGGTGGTCTCGCCGACGCCGGGCTTGACGAGGTTGACGTCGCCGATGCCGTACTCCTCGCTGACGCGTTCCACCGCCGCCCAGCCGGCCCAGGTGGGAGTGCGGTCCGCGGCGCGCAGCCGGGCGAGGTCGGCCGCGGCGTCGCCGGCCACCGCCTCGAAGCGGTCGCTGACGGCGTCCACGAACAGGCCGGAGACGTCGGCGGGCGCCAGCTCCCGGTAGAACTTCGCGCCGTGGAACTCGCCGGGACCGGTGAGGTCGGCGCGCAGCACGGTGCGGGAGACCAGTCCGGAGACCGTGGAGTTCAGGCAGGCGGACGGGATGAGGAAGTCGTCGCGGGTGCCGTACTCGGTGACGCAGCCGCCCGGGTCGGCGAGCACCGCGAGCCGCGGGTCGAAGCCGGCCGGGCCGCCGCCGGTGAACCGCTCGACGGCGGCGGCGAGTTCGCGGGTGATGGCGCCCTTGCCGGTCCAGCCGTCGACGAAGACCACGTCGGCGGGGTCGTGGTGCTCGGCCAGCCAGCGCAGCGCGTTCTCGTCGATGCCCCGGCCGCGCACGATGGAGACCGCGTAGTGCGGCAGGCTCAGGCCGTGCGCCCGCCGCGCCCAGCGCCGCATCAGGACGCCGACCGGGGTGCCGGCTCTGGCCAGCGAGACCAGCACCGGGGTGCCGGAGCCGGGCGCCCGTTCGGCGAGCACGAGTTCGGTGACCACGCCCACCGCCCGGGCCACCCGGTCCGCCGAGGCGTCCAGCGCGGCGCGGAAGAGCGCCTGGTACTCCGCGGTCGGCTGGTACTCCACCGGCAGCGACTCCGCGTAGTGGGCGCCGCCGTTCTGCACCGCCTCCTCGCGTTCCTCGACCGGGGCCTCCAACGCGACGCCGGACAGGTCCTTCAGCAGCCAGCCGACCTCCTGTGGCGGGTAGCTGGAGAAGGCGGGACCGCGCAGTGGTCGCAGGGACACGGGTTCAGACCTGCCGTTCCGGTACGTGGGCGGGCACGACGGCGAGCGCCAGTCGGCCGGTGTGCGCGGCGAGGTGCGTCAACAGCCCGCCGGGCGCGTGCAGTCGGTGGGTGTCGGCGGCCGAGTCGACCACGGCCACGATCGCGTCGAAGCGCCGGCCGGGGTCGCCGCCGGGCGCGACGTTGTAGGCGTAGCGCTCGCCGGGGCCGTCCGCCGGGTCGTCGTGGGCCGGGAAGACCAGCCGGGTGCGGATCGCGTAGCCGGGGTCGTCCACCGCGAGCACCGGGGAGCGGGTGGTGGTGGAGAAGCGCACGTCGAGCCGGTGGCGGGCCTCCAGCGCGCCGGCCAGCCGCAGCGGCGCGTACATCAGCTCCTCGCAGCCGAGCACCAGCACGCGGCGCGCGTCGCAGGGCAGGGCGGCGCGCACCCGGTCCGCCATGCCGGGCAGCGCGGCCTCCAGGCGGTCGCGGTGCGCGGGGGTGAAGCCGTGCCGTCCGCCGTCCGGCAGCCCGGCGGGCCAGCCGAGGTCCACCCGCACCGCGTGGTGCGCGGCGGCCGGTGCGGGCGGCGGTGTGCGGTGCGCGGCGACCAGGGCGAGGCCGCGCTCCAGCACGCCGTCCGGCAGCCGTACGCCGCCGGCCGCCAGCGCCACCACGTCCACCCGGGCGCCGAGTTCGGCCGCGTACCGCTCCAGCCGCGCGCCGGTCCTCTGGCGTGCGCAGGTCCACCAGCGCGACGACGACGTAGTGGCGGCGCGGGTGGCGGGCGTGCAGGGCGGTGACGGTGTTGAGCACCGTGTTGCCGGTGGAGAACTCGTCGTCCACCAGGACCAGCGGGCCGTCGCCGGCCAGGAGCGCCGGGTCCTCGGGGAGCAGCAGGTGGGAGGTGGCGTGGCTGTGCGCCTCCTCGAAGCGGCCGACGGCGCCGATGCCGGGCACCGGGCGGCGGGTGGAGTGCAGGTAGACCGCCCGGCCCAGCGCGTCGGCCACGCTGTGGCCGAGCGCGGTGGCGGTCTCGGCGTACCCCAGCACGACGGCGCGGGCGCACTCGCGCGGGCCGAGCAGTTCGCGGACCCGTTCGCCGAGCCGCAGGCCGGCACCGTGCACGGCGGCGGGCCTGGCCGGCACGTGCTTGCCCAGCACGGTGGAGACCAGCAGGTGCGCGCGCTTGGCGTTGTCGCGGACCGCGAGGCCGAGCAGGGCGGGCAGTTGCGGCGCGCCGGTGAGCGCGATGCCGAGCCGGTCGGCCACCCAGCGGCCGGCCCAGGTCTCGGGTGCCGGGGGCGCGGTCACGAGGCCGGCCCGCCCGTCGCGGCGGGCGCGCTGTCGCAGGCGGCGAGCAGTTCGACGAAGGTGACGTCCTCGCGGGCCACGCCGAAGACCTCGGCGCGGCGCATGGTGCGCCGGGCCCAGGCGCGGTGCGGCTTCACCTCGTTCATCTTGTTGGTGTACGCCGAGCGCAGCACGCCGCCGCCGGGCTCACCGCGCAGGATGTCGGCGGCGTCGCTGTACTCCTCGTGCGTGACGACGGACAGCGCGTGCACCGGGGCGACGTGCGAGGGGTGGATGCAGGTCTTGCCCAGCAGCCCGTTGGCGCGGTCGAGTTCGATCTCGCGCAGCAGCCCGTCGAGGTCGTGCTCCAGCAGCGCGGTGCGCAGTTCGCCGGCGTCCGGCTCGAAGGGGCTCTGCCGCAGCTGGGTGCGGAACATCCGCTCCTGGCGCGGGAAGTACTCCCACACCGGGCCGGTGATCGTGAAGCCGGAACCGTCCGCGCGGCCCAGGACGTTGACCACGTCGGCGATGACGGACGAGACGATCCCGATGTCGTAGGCGGTCATGTCGGGCGGCCGGCGCAGCCCGTAGGCGGAGCAGAAGTCGGTGACGCCGAGCCGGATCGCCGGCACCCGGTCCCGGTACTTCTCGACGGTGCGGGCTATGCCGGACAGCGTGTCGGTGCGGCTCTCCAGGTACAGCAGGTCGGGCGACTCCAGCACCGGCATCGCCAGCAGCCGCCGGCCGCAGTCCTGTTCGGCGGCGGTGAGCGCTTCGAGGAACGGCACGCCGCTGTCCTCGGTGAACTTCGGCAGGACGAAGCCGGCCAGCACCCGCACGGCCGGGCCGAGCCGCCGGACCAGCGAGCCGATCTGCTCCGGGGCGCGGACCCGCGCGAACAGCAGCGGCAGCAGCTCCTCGCGGTGGGCGGCCAGCGCGGTGAGCTGGACGACCAGGTTCGCCTCGGCGTTCTCCACGTCGCGGTCGTCGATGGCGTCCTCCAGGCACAGCACCATCGACACCACGCCGCGCCGGGCCTGTTTGAGCACGTCGGCGGCGAGCCGGGGGCGGGTGGCCGGGCTGTAGAGGGTCGCGCCGAGCGCGACGGCCAGCACCCCGACCGGGGAGCCGGCGCCGAACTCGACCGGCTCCCGGTGGAACAACCCCTCGCGCGCGCCGGGCGCGAGGTGTCCGAAATGGCGCATGGGACTCCCCGTCGGGTGTGGTGGGGTGGAGGTCGGGCGGCGTGCGGCCGGATCGGTCGGGCACGCCGGGGGAACGCTCGTGGACGCTGGAGTACGCGTGGCGCATCATCGTACGCACGGGGTGTGGCGGGCTCCTTACCACTCGAAGTGAATATCACGTAACCTCGCCGGGCCGTGGACGACAACGGTTTTTCGCCGGCGACCGCGCCGCCGGGGACCCGGCGTTGTTGCCGGGGGCGGGGAGCGGGCAGGATGGCGGGCATGACGCACGCGATGGTGAAGGGGTCGAACATCCCGCTGGAGGCCGCCTCGGTGCGGGCGGTGCTGAGCTGGTCCGCCGGCCCGGCCGTGCCCGACGTGGACGCCTCCGCGCTCCTGGTGAGCGAGCAGGGGCAGGTCCGCTCGGACGCCGACTTCGTCTTCTACAACCAGCCCCGGCACCCCTCCGGACTGGTCAGGCACCGGCCCAAGCAGCAGGGCGAGGCCGGCCTGACCGACAGCGTCGAGGTGGACGTCGCCTCGCTCGACCCCACGGTGGCCCGGGTCGTGCTCGCCGCCTCCGCGGACGGCGGCACCTTCGGGCAGGTCAGCGGCTTGCGCGTGCTGCTCTACGATCTGACGCCCGGCGCCGGTCCCGAGCCGCTGGCGACCTTCGAGGTCCAGTTGGACACCGGCGAGGAGACCGCGCTGATCTGCGGCGAGTTCTACCGCCGCGACGAGGGCTGGAAGTTCCGCGCGCTGGGCCAGGGGTACGCGACCGGACTGGTCGGGCTGGCCACCGAGTTCGGCATCCTGGTCGAGGACGACGACGAGGACGATGGCGCCGCCGGCCAACCCGCCGCCCCGGCCGCGCGGGACGAGGCCGCCACCGCCACCGGTGCTCCCGGGCCCGCCGCGGACACCGCCGCGCCCACCGCGCCCGCCGTGCCGAACACGCCGCCCGCCCCCGAACCCGCCGCGCCCGCCGCCCCGGTGCCGCCGCCCGGGTACGGGTATCCGCCGGCGCCTGCGCCGGGTACGTACGGCTATCCGCCGCAGCCGGCCGCCGCGTCGATGGCCGGGCAGCCGCAGGGGTACGGCTACCCGTACTACCCGGGGGGTTACGGCTATCCGCAGGGCCAGCAGCCGCCCGTTCCGCAGCAGCCGGTCCAACCGCCCGCCCAGGCGCCCTCGTTGCGGGCCACCGCCTTCACCCTGCCGCCGCAGGGGCCGCAGTTCCAGCGCCGGGGGCAGTGACCGCCGGCGCCGCGCGCGGTCAGGCCTTCGTCTTGTAGCCGCGGCCCCACTGCAGGCCCCAGCCGTAGAGCCGGTCGAGTTCGGACTGGAAGCCGTAGACGTAGCGCACCTCGCGGCGCACCATCAACTCGCCCTTGCGGTTCTCGATGAGCACCACGGCGCACGAACGGGCCTGCGGGGCACGCTCGTTGAGCGGGATCTCGATGCTGGGCCCGCCGCTGGGGTAGAGGGTGACGACGGCGTGGGTGCGGTCGAAGGCCGGCGTGCCGTCGTAGATGTAGACGAAGAGCAGCAGGCGGCGCAGCTCGTCCTTCTTGTCCAGGTTGATGTGGAGCGTCTCGCCGGAGGCCGAGCCGAACCGGTCGTCACCGCTGAGCTGGACGTAGGGCGCCTCGTTGAAGTTGCCGAGGAAGTTGCCGAGCGGCTGGACGACTCCCTTGGTGCCGTTGGCCAGTTCGTACATGCAGGCGAGGTCGAGGTCCACGTTGACCATCGCCGGGCCCTGGGCCTGGACGAGTTGCGGCCGGAAGACGTTGAGGCTGAACGGGCGGCTCATCAGGGAGGAGGCGCTGCGCCGCTCACCGAAGTCCGAGGTGCGCATCTCCCAGGTCAGGTTGACGCGCAGGTTGCCGCTGGCCGAGCCCTGGTGGTTGAGCGAGACCACCGAGCGGCGTTTGGTGAGGGTGACCGTGTGCGCGGTCCCCAGGTCGAACTGGGCGGGTGAGTTGCCGCCGCGCAGGAATTCCCATAATCCGGCCATGCCGTCTTCCTCCCCTGGCACGCCGGACCCCCCGCGCCGGGATGCCTGCGGGGGGTCTGCGCTGCCGTCCTTGATGGTTTCGCTGTCCGCCGAGCCGGATCGTCAGACCCCGGACGAGACTTCCGCCCGCTCGTCCGGCTCTTCGGAGTTTTCCCCGAGACGGCGGTTTCTCACCACCGAGGAGAAGTACGCGGCCAGGATCAGCACCACGCCGACCAGGCCGGTGACGACCTCGTTGACCTCGTACTTGATGGTGACCAGCAGGATGACCGCCAGCGCGCCGATCGCGTAGTGCGCGCCGTGCTCCAGGTACACGTAGTCGTCCAGCGTGCCCTTGCGGACCAGGAAGACGGTGAGGGACCGGATGTAGAGCGCGCCGATGCCGAGGCCGAGGGCGATCTGGAAGATCTGGTTGGTGATGGCGAACGCGCCGATGACGCCGTCGAAGGAGAACGAGGCGTCGATGACCTCCAGGTAGAGGAAGACGAAGAACGCGGCCTTGCCGACCAGCCCGACGGCCGACCGGCCGCCCCTGCCGGCCGCCGCGGTGCCGCCGTCCGCCGGCCGGAGCCGGAGGCGTCGGTCGGAGGTGCCGTCGGAGTCGGAGGCGTCGGAGCCTCTTCCTCCTCCAACTGGTCCTCGAAGTACCCCGAGACGCCGCCCACGATCAGGTAGGCCACCATGCCGCCGATGCCGGCCAGCAGCACGGTCGCGGTCTTGTCCACGGTGCCGCTGCCGCCGGACAGCGGGACGGCGGTCGCCACCGTGGTCGCGGCGACCAGCAGCGCGACCAGCGCCACCACGACCGAGAGCATGTCCAGCTTGCCGAGCTTGGCGAGCGGGCGCTCCAGCCAGCCGAGCCAGGCGATCTCCCGGTCCTCCAGGATGAAGTCGAGGAAGATCATCAGCAGGAAGATCCCGCCGAACGCCGCGATCGCCGGATGCGCGTTGCTGACCAGGTGCTCGTAGCGGTTGGGGTCGTCGAGCGCGACCCGGACCGCCTCGACCGGACCGATCTTGGCGGTGACCGCGACGATCAGCAGCGGGAAGACCAGCCGCATGCCGAAGACGGCGATCAGCACGCCGACGGTCAGGAAGATGCGCTGCCAGAAGGTGTTGAGCTTGCGCAGGATGCCGGCGTTGATGACGGCGTTGTCGAAGGAGAGGGAGACCTCCAGGACGGCCAGGATCCCCACCAGCGCAAGACCCGTCCACCCCCAGATCACCCCGGCCAGGGCGAGACCGGCCACGGTTATGGCGAATGACCAGCCGAATGTACGGACGAGCACTTCGATCCCATCCCTTGCAGTGTCCCCCGCGGCGGCTACCGCGTTTTACGAATCGTTGACCCGCAGTCTAGGGGCACCTCGCGCGCCCCGGGCCGGTCCCCCGCAAAACGAGATCCCGGCCCGGGGAGGCGTACCCGCTCAGGAGACGTTGACTCCGAACTCGAGGGCGATGCCGCGCAGCCCGGAGGCGTAGCCCTGGCCCACCGCGCGGAACTTCCACTCGCCGCCGTAGCGGTACAGCTCGCCGAAGATCATCGCGGTCTCGGTGGAGGCGTCCTCGGTCAGGTCGTAGCGGGCCAGCTCGGCCTGGTCGGCCTGGTTTATGACCCGGATGTAGGCGTTGCTGACCTGGCCGAAGGTCTGGGACCTGGCCTCGGCCTCGTAGATCGAGACCGGGAAGACCACCTTGTCGACCCGGTCCGGGACCGAGGTCAGGTCGACGATGATCGTCTCGTCGTCGCCGCCGGTGCCGCCGACCAGCTCGTCGCCGGTGTGCTCGACGGACCCCTCCGGGCTCTTGAGGTTGTTGTAGAAGACGAAGTACTCGTCCCCGAGCACCCGGCCGCCCGCGCAGAGCAGGGCGCTGGCGTCCAGGTCGAAGTCCGCGCCGGTGGTGGACCGGGCCTCCCAGCCGAGGCCGACCATGACGTGTGTGAGGTTCGGTGCGGCCTTGCTGAGGGAGACGTTTCCCCCCTTGGCGAGCGTGACACCCATGCTGCTGCTTCCTCCCCGGTGATACGTGCTCCTGCTGCTGCCTGCTGCTGTTACGCGTCCGGCGCCGCGTCCCGGGACGGGGATGCGCGGCGCCGGTGGGTGCCTTGGAACGGCTCGGACGTCGGTGTCCTCAGACGTTGACGCCGAAGTCCTGGGCGATGCCGCGCAGGCCGGAGGCGTAGCCCTGGCCGATGGCCCGGAACTTCCACTCGTCGCCGTGCCGGTACAGCTCGCCGAAGACCATGGCGGTCTCGGTCGAGGCGTCCTCGGTCAGGTCGTAGCGGGCCAGCTCGGTGCCGTCGGCCCGGTTCACCACCCGGATGTAGGCGTTGCGGACCTGGCCGAAGCTCTGCTGGCGGGTCTCGGCCTCGTAGATGGAGACCGGGAAGACGATCTTCGCCACCTCGGCCGGGACGGCGGTGAGGTTGACGTTGATCACCTCGTCGTCGCCCTCGCCCTCACCGGTGAGGTTGTCGCCGGTGTGCTCGACCGAGCCGTCCGGGCTCTTGAGGTTGTTGAAGAACACGAAGTGCGCGTCGGACGGGACCCGGCCCTCGGCGCTGGTGAGCAGGGCACTGGCGTCCAGGTCGAAATCGCTGCCGGTGGTGGTGCGCGCGTCCCAGCCGAGGCCGACGTGGACCGCCGTGAGGTTCGGCGCCTCCTTCGTCAGCGAGACGTTTCCACCTTTGCTGAGGCTGACTCCCACGAGTCCTCCCTAGGTCTGGGGGGAACGTCGCGTGCAGCGCCCCCGCGGTGCGTTTGCCAACAGGACAACGATTCGATCCTAGTGACCGGTTCCCCGCTCACCCAGCACCGATGCGTGCCGGTCGCCGGGTCCCGCCCCCGGCGTCAGAGCTCGCCGAGCGCCGCGACGTACGCGTTCAGGTCGCGGGCGTCCGGGATGGCGTTGACGACGGTCCAGCGCACCACGCCCTCCTTGTCGATCACGAAGGTGCCGCGCACCGCGCAGCCCTTGGTGTCGTCGAAGACCTCGTAGGCGCGCGAGGTCTCGCCGTGCGGCCAGAAGTCGGACAGCAGCGGGTACTCCAGGCCCTCGCGCTCGGCGAAGACCCGCAGGCTGAAGGGCGAGTCGTTGGAGACCGCGAGCAGCTGCACGTCGTCGTTGACGAAGGTGGGCAGCTCGTCGCGCAGGGCGCACAGCTCACCGGTGCACACCCCGGTGAAGGCGAACGGGTAGAAGAGCAGGACGACGTTCTTTTCGCCGCGGAAGTCGGAGAGCTTGACGGTCTCGCCGTGCTGGTTCCTCAGCTCGAAGTCCGGAGCCTTGGTGCCGACCTCGATCGCCATGGGGTGGGTCCCTTCGGGTTGGGCGGATCACTACGCGGCCAGTGTGTCACTGCCCCGTGGCGCCCGGTGCCCGCCCCCGTCGGCCCACACGCGGCCCGCCCCCGGCGGCCGCGAGGGCCGCCGGGGGCGGGGATGACCGGGGGACGCCTCAGCGCTTGCCGGACTTGGCGGTCTTCGGGGTCACCAGCCGGCTGCCCGACCAGTCCTTGGCCGCGCTCACGCTGCTGGTCTGGGCGAGCCCCGCGGTGGACGCGGCCTCGCCGATGTCGCTGGGTTCCACGTAGCCGTCCCGGCCGGTCTTCGGCGTCATCAGCCAGACGGGGGCGCCGTCGTCGACCATGGTGGTGGCGTCCACCAGTGCGTCGGTCAGGTCTCCGTCCTCGTCCCTGAACCACAGCAGCACCGCGTCGGCCACGTCGTCGTACTCCTCGTCGACGAGCTCCGTACCCGTAAGCTCCTCGATGGCCTCGCGGAGGTCCAAGTCGACGTCTTCGTCGTAGCCGAGCTCCTGGACCACCTGTCCGGGCTGGAATCCCAACCGGCTCGCCGGGTTGGTCCGCTCCTCCGCGTGGTCCGCGGTCGCGCTCACGGATTGCCTCCTGTCTTGGGGTGTCTTCATCGTCCCGCGATGACGCGGGACGTTGGCCGTAGTCCACACGGACCGGGCGGATCGCGCAAGTACCCGGCTGCCGAGATCGCCGAAACGGTGACTTTTGGGGGCAACACCGTGCGACGGCCCGGTTCGGTTGTGACCTGCGTCACGGGCAATTTTACCCATTTGCCACGTGCCGACCCCACCGAGGGTATCCCCTTCCGGGAGGTACGACGCCGGGTCCATCGGGCCCCGAGCCCTCGGGGCGTAAAGTTGCCAGGTGGCCCATCCTCCGGCGGCGCGACCAGGGTCGTCGAGGTGGCAGTTACCGAACAGTAGAGGTGACGGGCCTCCGACGTGCGGTACACGATGGGGGCGGCGAGAAACAAAAGAGCGAAACCCTAGTAGCGAAGGAACAGCGTGGCTTCCGGATCCGATCGCAACCCGATCATCATTGGCGGCCTTCCCAGCCAGGTCCCGGATTTCGATCCCGAGGAGACGGCGGAATGGCTCGACTCGCTCGACGCGGCCATCGACGAGCGCGGCCGCGAGCGCGCCCGCTACCTGATGCTCCGCCTCATCGAACGGGCCCGCGAGAAGCGGGTCGCGGTCCCCGAGATGCGCAGCACGGACTACGTCAACACCATCGCGACCAAGGACGAGCCGTTCTTCCCCGGCAACGAGGAGATCGAGCGCAAGATCCTCAACGCGACCCGGTGGAACGCGGCGATCATGGTCTCGCGCGCGCAGCGCCCCGGCATCGGTGTCGGCGGCCACATCGCCACCTTCGCCTCCTCCGCCTCGCTGTACGACGTGGGCTTCAACCACTTCTTCCGCGGCAAGGACGACGGCCGCGGCGGTGACCAGGTCTTCTTCCAGGGTCACGCCTCGCCGGGCATCTACGCCCGCGCCTACCTGCTGGACCGGTTGACCGAGCGGCAGCTCGACGCGTTCCGCCAGGAGAAGTCGAAGGCCCCCGACGGCCTGTCCAGCTACCCGCACCCGCGGCTGATGCCGGACTTCTGGGAGTTCCCGACCGTCTCGATGGGCCTCGGCCCGCTCGGCGCGATCTACCAGGCGCGGATGAACCGCTACCTGACCGACCGCGGCATCGCCGACACCTCGGACAGCCACGTGTGGGCCTTCCTCGGCGACGGCGAGATGGACGAGCCGGAGTCGCTGGGCCAGCTCTCGCTCGCCGCCCGTGAGGGCCTGGACAACCTGACCTTCGTCGTCAACTGCAACCTGCAGCGGCTCGACGGCCCGGTGCGCGGCAACGGCAAGATCATCCAGGAGCTGGAGTCGCAGTTCCGCGGCGCCGGCTGGAACGTCATCAAGCTCGTGTGGGACCGCAGCTGGGACCCGCTGCTGGCGCAGGACCGCGACGGCGTGCTGGTCAACAAGCTCAACTCCACCCCGGACGGCCAGTTCCAGACCTACGCGACCGAGACCGGCTCGTACATCCGCGAGCACTTCTTCGGCGGCGACGGCCGGCTGCGCACCATGGTCGAGGGCATGACCGACGACCAGATCCTGCACCTGGGCCGCGGCGGCCACGACCACCGCAAGATCTACGCGGCGTACAAGGCGGCCAAGGAGCACAAGGGCCAGCCCACCGTGATCCTGGCGCAGACCGTCAAGGGCTGGACGCTCGGCCCGAACTTCGAGGGCCGCAACGCGACCCACCAGATGAAGAAGCTGACGGTCGAGGACCTCAAGCGCTTCCGCGACCGGCTCCACCTGCCGATCTCCGACCGCGAGCTGGAGAGCGGCGCGCCGCCGTACTACCACCCGGGGCGCGAGACCGAGGAGATCCAGTACATGCACGACCGCCGCCAGGAGTGCGGCGGCTACGTGCCGACCCGGGTGGTGCGCGCCAAGCCGCTGCAGCTTCCGGACGACAAGGCGTACGCCTCGGTCAGGAAGGGCTCCGGCCAGCAGTCGATCGCCACCACGATGGCGTTCGTGCGGCTGCTGAAGGACCTGATGCGGGACAAGGAGATCGGCAAGCGCTTCGTGCCGATCGCCCCGGACGAGTACCGCACCTTCGGCATGGACTCGCTCTTCCCGTCGGCGAAGATCTACAACCCGCTGGGCCAGACCTACGAGTCGGTCGACCGCGAGCTGCTGCTGGCCTACAAGGAGTCGCCGGCCGGCCAGATGCTGCACGACGGCATCTCGGAGGCGGGCTGCACCGCGTCGCTGATCGCGGCGGGCTCCTCGTACGCCACGCACGGCGAGCCGCTGATCCCGGTGTACGTCTTCTACTCGATGTTCGGCTTCCAGCGCACCGGCGACCAGTTCTGGCAGATGGCCGACCAGATGGCGCGCGGCTTCGTGCTGGGCGCGACCGCCGGCCGCACCACGCTGACCGGTGAGGGCCTGCAGCACGCCGACGGCCACTCGCACCTGCTGGCGTCCACCAACCCGGCGTGCGTCGCCTACGACCCGGCGTTCGGCTACGAGATCGCGCACATCGTGCGGGACGGCCTGCGCCGGATGTACGGCGAGGCCAACGAGGACGTCTTCTACTACCTCACGGTCTACAACGAGCCGATCCAGCACCCGGCCGAGCCGGAGGACGTGGACGTCGAGGGCATCCTCAAGGGCCTGTACCGCTTCAAGGCGGGCGAGGCGGGCGAGGTGCCCGCGCAGATCCTCGCCTCCGGTGTCGCGGTGCCCTGGGCCGTCGAGGCGCAGCGCATCCTCGCCGAGGAGTGGAACGTGCGGGCCGACGTGTGGTCCGCCACCTCCTGGAACGAGCTGCGCCGCGACGCGGTGGACGCCGAGCGGCACAACCTGCTGCACCCGGAGGAGGAGCAGCGCGTCCCGTACGTCACCTCCAAGCTGCAGGGTGTGCCGGGGCCGTTCGTGGCCGTCTCGGACTGGATGCGCGCGGTGCCGGACCAGATCAGCCGCTGGGTGCCGGGCACCTGGCAGTCGCTGGGCGCGGACGGCTTCGGCTTCGCCGACACCCGCGGCGCGGCCCGCCGGTACTTCCACATCGACGCGCAGTCGATCGTGCTGGGCGTGCTGACCGAGCTGGCCCGGGAGGGCCGGATCGACCGGTCCGTCCTCAAGCAGGCCATCGACCGCTACAACCTGCTCGACGTGGCGGCCGCCGACCCGGGTGTCGCGGGCGGCGACGCGTAACGCCCACCGCACGGCGCGGCCCCCGACCGGTGGTACCGGTCGGGGGCCGCGGTGCGTCGGTCACAGGAAGCCGGGGCCGCCGTGCGCGCCGGCCAGCCAGATGATCGAGAGCACGAAGTCGATGGCGCCCAGCACCACCGCGATCAGCGCCGTCACGTGCCGCGAGCCGCCCCAGCGCCGGCCCATGGCGAACCAGCCGGCCACGAAGGCGATCGGTCCGAGGATCAGGCCGAAGGTGAAGAACCCGGCCACCGCGCAGATCGTCCCGATGATGCCCAGGGTGTCGTTGTCCAGTCGGGCCAGCGGATTGCCCTGCCCACCACCGCGGCTGTTTCCGAAGCCCGTCATCGTCGCCTCCACAGGGTCGTCCAGGGTCTTCGCCCAGCGCCTACCCCGGCCGCACCCGCGTATGTCCGGGCGTCAGGAGGCCCCGGCCGCGCGGCGGTACGCCGGGCGGCCGGGGCCGGGGTGGCATCGGGTCACAGGCCGGCGCCCGCGGCGGCGTCGGCGTTCGCCCCGCGCTTGGTGAAGAAGGCGACCACCGCGGCGCAGGCGGCGACGACCGCGGCGACGGTGAAGGACATCCGCATGCCGGAGACGAAGGTGTGGTGCGCGACGCCGGCTATGAGGTGGGCGGCCTGCGGCGGGGTGCCCTTGGCGACCGGGGCGACCCCGACGGACACGGCGTCGGCGGCCCGGGAGGCGGCGGGCGGCGGCAGCGCGGGCAGCCCGGCGGCGGCCCAGGCGTGCGGCAGCAGGTGGTCCACCCGGGCGGCCATGATCGCGCCGAGCACGGCGGTGCCGAGGCTGCCGCCGACCTGCATGGCGGACTGCTGGAGGCCGCCGGCCACCCCGGCCAGCTCCAGCGGCGCGTTGCCGACGATGACCTCGGTCGCGCCGACCATCACCGGTGCCAGGCCGAGGCCGAGCAGCGCGAACCACAGCGAGGTGGTGGCGGCGCCGGTGTCCGGGGTGAGCCGGGTCATCCCGACGAAGGCGGCGGTGGTGCACAGCATCCCGGTGACCAGCGGGATCCGCGGCCCGAACCGGGCGATGAGCAGTCCGGCGACCGGCGAGGCGAAGATCATCATACCGGTGAGCGGCAGCAGGTGGACGCCGGAGGAGACCGGGCTCATCCCGTGCACGTTCTGCAGGTAGAACGTGACGAAGAACAGCCCGCCGAGGAAGGCGAAGGCCATCAGGACCATCAGCACGGTGCCCGCGGTCAGCGGCACGGAACGGAAGAGGCCGAGCGGGATCAGCGGTTCGCGCGAGCGGGTCTCCCAGCCGGCGAACAGGGCGAACAGCGCGATCGCGCCGCCGAGGAACATCCAGGTGCCCAGGTCGCCCCAGCCCCACGCCGGTGCCTTGATGAGCCCCCAGATCAGGCAGAACATCGCACCGGACAGCAGGGCGATGCCGGGCAGGTCGAAGGACTTCGGCGCCTTCTCGGCCCGCTTGTCCCTCAGCACCAGCAGGCCGAAGACCAGGGCCAGCGCGCCGACCGGCACGTTGATGAAGAAGACCGACTGCCAGTCGACGTGTTCGACCAGCAGGCCGCCGATGATCGGACCGGCCGCGGTGGACGCGCCGATGACCGCACCCCAGATGCCGATCGCGGTGTTGAGCTTCTCGGCGGGGAAGGTGGCCCGCAGCAGGCCGAGCGCGGCCGGTTGCAGCAGGGCGCCGAACAGGCCCTGGAAGACGCGGAGCACGATGACCATGGTGACCCCGCTGGAGAGCCCGATCGCTCCGGAGGTCAGGCCGAATCCGGCGATGCCGATCAGGAAGGTCTGGCGGTGGCCGAAGCGGTCGCCGAGCTTGCCCGCCGTGATCAGGGTGACCGCGAGGGCGAGGAGGTAGCCGTTGGTGATCCACTGGACGTCGGCGAGCGAGGCGTGCAGGTGCTGCTGGATGGCCGGGTTGGCCACCGCCACGATGGTGGCGTCCAGAGCGACCATCATCACGCCGATGGCGACGGAGAACAGGGTCAGCCACGGATGGCCGCGCAGAGCGGAACGCGGGGGGCGCGTCCGGTCCGGAGTCCGTTCGGTGACGGTGGAGGCTTGGGTCATGGGGGGAGATTATGGCAGCCACTGACATTTGACAAACAAATTCACTTGCCTGTTACTGACAGATACGTCACATCGACTGTGACGGCGACACGAAGGAGGTGGCCCGGGGCATGGCCGACAGCGCACCGACGGCGACCGGACACTCCGCACCACCGGCATCCGGCGGGCTGCGCGAGCGCAAGAAGCAGCGCACCCGCGGCGCCCTGGCCCGCGCCGCGATGGAGCTGTTCACCACCCGGGGCTTCGAGGCCACCACGGTCGACGAGATCGCGGAGGCCGTCGAGGTCTCGCAGCGCACCTTCTTCCGCTACTTCGCGAGCAAGGAGGCGGCCGCGTTCGTCATCGAGGAACTGGTCGAGGAGCACTTCGCCGTCGCGGTGCTGGAGCGCCCGGCGTCCGAGTCGCCGCCGGCGGCCCTGCGCAACGCGATCCTGGAGACCTGGGACGACCTGGACAAGGCGATGCGCGAACTGGTGCCCGTGGAGTTGCACATGCGCATGTACCAGGTCATCGAGTCCACCCCCGCGCTGCTGGCCGTCCGGCTGCGCAGGCAGGCCCAGTTGGAGCAGCGCGTCACCGAGGTGGTGGCCCGCCGCGAGGGTCTCGATCCGCGGCACGACCTGCGGCCCCGGGTCCTGGTGGCCGCGTTCGGCGGGGTGATGCGCACCGCGTCGCAGTACTGGGGGCAGCACCACGACACCAGCGTGGAGGCGGTCCGGCGCAGCTTCGAGCAGCACCTCGCGGTGTTCGACCCGGCGCTGCTGGGCGACTGGCGCGCGGCACCGGCCGCGCGCGGAGCCTGGGCCAAGTAGACATTAGCCGCCATTCGCCACAGATACCGTGATATCGGTTGTTCAACGGATAGTCAGCGGACTTTCGGGTCAAGGAAGCTGACTCGACGCTCACTCAAACGTGACGTGGGTCACCGGATTCACGGGGAATAGCCAAAGTCTCCTATGGTGGCTCGCGGTGAATCTCTTCAACGAGCGCAGTGGCGCTCTCTCCTCCCCCCGTTCGCTCGGCTGGTACTGGCTCCGCGTCATAGCGCAGGACCTGACCTCGCCGGGCCGAGCCGTGCTCGCCATGATGGTGGTCTTCGTGCTGCTGGCGACCAGTGGCTGGACGGCCATGCGCCACCACAAGCCGGCGCAGGACCCGCGCGCCGCCGCGGTCTCCGCCTGGCTGCACGAGTCGGTGGCCGGCCGCCGGCTGCCGAACCCGGACTCCGGCAGCGCGGCCATAGCGCGGTTCTTCGGCACGCTCAGCGCCGCCCAGCGGCAGCGGCTCGCCGACCGCTACCCGCTGGTCGTCGGCAACCTCGGCGGGGCGCCGCTCGCGCTGCGCTACCGGGCGAACCGGCTGGCGCTGCGCCGCGCCCAGGTGGAGGAGCAGCAGTTGTCGACCGCCGCCGACCTCACCCCGGACGGCCGGCAGAACGCGCTGCAACTCGCGCGCCGCTACGCCGCGCTGGCCGTCGCCGGCCGGCAGATCCTGGCGTTCGACCCGAGCGGCGAGGGGCGGGTCGCGGAGGTCTTCGGCGACCTGGCGACCGCCCGGCGCACCGCGATCGTGGTGCCCGGCGTGGACACCGACATCATGACCTTCCAGCGCAGCGACAAGCCCTACTCCGCGCCGGACGGCATGGCCAGGTCGCTGTACAACGCCGAGCGGACGGTCGATCCCGGCAACGGCAACGCGGTGATCGCCTGGGCGGACTACACCACGCCGGACGGGCTCGGCCTGGACGCCTCCACCGGCGCGATGGCCGAGGCGGGCGCGGTCCGGCTCAACCGGCTGGTCCGCTCGCTGCCGGACACCACCACCGTGCAGCTGTTCTGCCACTCCTACGGCTCGGTGCTGTGCGGAGTGGGCGCCGCCCGGCTGCCGCAGGGCAAGGTCACCGACATCGCGGTCTACGGCAGCCCCGGCATGCGCGCCCCCAACGTCGCCGCGCTGCACACCAGTGCCCAGGTGTGGGCCGCCCGGGACGCGACCGACTGGATCCAGGACGTGCCCTACGTGGAGGTCGCCGGGATCGGCCACGGCGCCGACCCGGTCTCGCCCGCCTTCGGCGCCCGGATCGTCTCGGCGGCCGGCGCCAAGCTGCACACCGGGTACTTCGCGGCCGGCACCGAGAGCCTGCGCAACTTCACCCGGATAGCGCTGGGCCGGTACGCCGCCGTGCGGTGCGCGTCGGACGACGCCCGCTGCACCGCGGGCGCCGGGATCGCCGCGACCGCCTGACGGGAGGAGCAGCCGGTGGTCTCCTACGAGGAGTTCCTGGCGGCGGCCCTCGCGCTGCCGCGCACCGAGGACCGCGTGACCTGGGGGAACCACACCCTGCGGGTCGGCGAGCGGATGTTCGCGGTCAGCGCCCCCGAGTCGAGCCACGTCTCGGTGAAGGCCACCAGGACCGAGCAGGCCGAGCTGATCGCCGCCGACCCCGAGACCTTCTCCGTCGCGCCCTACGTCGGCCGCTTCGGCTGGGTGCGGATCGCGCTGGACCGGGTGGACGCCGACGAGCTGGCCGAACTGCTGACCGAGGCGTGGCGCCGCACCGCGCCCAGGCGGCTGGTCACCTCGTACGACCGCTCGCACCCCGGCGGCGCCGCGGACCCGGACGGCCCCGGAGAACCGCGGGACTAGCCGGGTTACTCGCGGGCCGCCGAGGTGCTGGACATGTCCGGGTAGCGGTCGCCCGCCACCTGGCCGGCGATCGGCTCCAGCGCCGCGAGTTCGGAAGCGGTCAGCGTGATGCGGGCGGCGGCCACGTTCTCCAGCAGGCGGGAGCTGCGGCGGGTGCCCGGGATCGGGACGACCGCGCTCAGGCCGTGCACCGCCTGCCGCTGGTGCACCCAGGCGAGCGCGATCTGCGCCGCGGTCGCGTCGTGCGCGGCGGCGATCTCCCGCAGCGGCTCCAGCAGCGCGGCGTTGGCCTTGGCGTTCTCGCCGGTGAAGCGCGGCTGGTGGCGCCGGAAGTCGGAGGCCGACAACTCGCCGTCCGCGTCGGTGAACGAGCCGGTCAGGAAGCCGCGGCCGAGCGGTGAGTACGGCACGAGGGCGACGCCGAGGCCGGCCGCGGCGCCGACCGCGGAGATCTCCACGTCACGGCTGAAGACCGACCACTCCGACTGCAGGGCGGTGATCGGGTGCACCGCGTGCGCCTCGCGCAACTCGGCGCCGGTCACCTCGGACAGGCCCAGGTACCGGACCTTGCCGGCCGCCACCAGATCCGCCATCGCGCCGACCGACTCCGCGAGCGGCACGGCCGGATCCCGGCGGTGCATGTAGTACAGGTCGATCACGTCGGTGCCCAGCCTGCGCAGACTGGCCTCCACCGCCTGCCGGATGTACGCCGGGTCGTTGCTGATCCCGCGGAAGTGCGGGTCGTCGGCCTTGCGCAGGATGGCGTACTTGCTGGCCAGCGTGATCTCACCGCGGTGCGCGCGCACGAACGGCGCGAGGAACTCCTCGTTGGCGCCGAGGCCGTAGATGTCGGCGGTGTCGAAGAGCGTGACGCCGGCTTCGAGCGCGGTCTCCAGCGTCGCGCGCGCGGCGGACTCGTCGGTCTCGCCGTAGAACTCGCTGATGCCCATGCAGCCCAGGCCCTGGGCGCCGACGAGCGGGCCCTGCGCGCCGAGCCGTACGGTGGCGGTCTTCCCGGTGGTCATGTGGATCAGTGCCTCTCCGGCGCCGGTTCGGCGCCCGCGTACAGGTCGATCTTGAAGTCCAGCACCCCGAGGGTGTCGTGCAGCTCGGCGATCCGGTGGACCACGTCCTCGCGGTGCGTGACCAGCAGCCGCAGCCGCTCGGGGTAGGTGTGCTCGCCCTCGCGGACCAGTTCGGCGTAGCGGACCATGTCCGCGACCGGCATCCCGGTCAGCCGGAGCTTGCCGACGAAGTCCAGCCAGTCGAGGTCGGCGTCGGTGAACCGGCGCTGGCCGGTGTTCGACCGGTCGATGTGCGGCATCAGGCCGATCCGCTCGTACCAGCGCAGGGTGTGCGCGCTCAGCCCGGTGTACTCCACGACCTCGCTGATGGTGTAGCGGTCGTGCCCCTGCGGGCGGGGCCGCTCGGTCGTCACGTCCAGGCAGGTGGTGATCCGCTTGGTGTCGATGACCGTCATGCCGAATCCGCCTCTCCCGCCGTCGACCCGCCGTCCACCGCGATCACCTCCACGCTAGATACCTGGAGTGCACTCTAGGCAAGCGGCGCTCCGACGGCCCGCGGGCGGGCCGGTACCCTCACCGCCATGGAGAGTTTGCGCCTGACGGACGGCTGGCCGGTGCCCACCGTCGCCACCGCGGTCATACGAGCGGACGGCACGGTCGCCGGATCGCACGGCCCCACCGGCCACCGGTTCGCCCTGGCCTCGGTCACCAAGCCGCTGGCCGCCTACGCGGTCCTGGTCGCCGTCGAGGAGGGCGCGGTCGAGTTCGACGAGCCGGCCGGCCCGCAGGGCTCCACGGTGCGCCACCTGCTCGCGCACGCCTCCGGGCTCGCCTTCGACGAGGACCGGGTGATGGCCCCGCCGGGCGAGCGCCGGCTGTACTCCAACACCGGCTTCGAGGTGCTGGCCGACCACGTGGAGAAGGCCACCGAGATACCGTTCGCCGAGTACCTGCGCCAGGCGGTGCTGGAACCGCTCGGCATGGCGGCGAGCGAGCTGGCCGGCTCGCCGGCCTCCGGCGCGGTCTCCACGGTGGACGACCTGGCCCGGTTCGCCGCCGAACTGCTCGCGCCGCGGCTGATCGCGCCGGCCACCCACGCGCTGGCCACCTCGGTCGCCCTGCCCGGCCTGCGCGGGGTGCTGCCGGGCTACGGGATGCAGCAGCCCAACGACTGGGGGCTGGGGTTCGAGATCCGCGACGGCAAGTCCCCGCACTGGACCGGCGGTTCGTCCTCGCCGCGCACCTTCGGCCACTTCGGCCAGTCCGGCACGTTCCTGTGGGTGGACCCGGTGGCCGGCGCGGCGTGCGTGTGCCTGACCGACCGCGACTTCGGCCCGTGGGCGCTCCCGCTGTGGCCGGCGTTCACCGACGCGGTGCTGGCGCAGCTGCGGGGGTAGCCGGCAGCCGCCAGACCAGGTACTCGGCGCCCGGTCCCGCCTCGGCGGTCAGCGGCCGCGCGGTGACCGGTTCCGGATCGGTGAGCCGGGCGGCGTCCCCGGGCCCCAACCGCTCGGTGCCGAGGCGCACTTGCCCGCGCACCACGTGCAGGTAGACGAGGCGGGCCGGCGGCAGCGCCAGGTCGCCGCGGGCGATCCGCAGCGTGGCGCCGGGCAGCCGGGGAGTGCGCACGATCGGCGCGTCGAGCGTCCCGTAGGCCGGGGCGCCGCCGGACTCGGCCGGCTCCAGCCACATCTGCACGAACCGGCACGGGTGCTCGCCGCTCGCGTTGCGCTCGCTGTGCCGCACGCCCGACCCGGCGCTGAGCCACTGGGTGCGCCCGGCGGGTACCGTGCCGGTGTGGCCCGCGTCGTCGTGGTGGGCCAGTTCGCCCTCGACGACCCACGTCACGATCTCCACCTCGCGGTGCGGGTGCTCCGGGAAGCCGGCGCCCGGTGCCAGCCACTCCTCGTTGCAGGCGACCAGCGGGCCGAACCGCAGGTTGTCCGGGTCGTAGTGCGGCCCGAAGGAGAAGGCGTGCCGGGAGGTGATCCCGTCGTCCGGCTGGCCACCCGGGTAGCGCTGCCCGGCCCGTCTCACGTCCATCACCGGTCCACGGTGTCACACCGCGGTGGAGGCCCGGTCACCCCGCAGGTCAAGGGGCCGGGCGCGACCGCACCGGCCGATAAGGCAGGCTTGTCCCTGTGTCCGCTTCCTCTCCGTCCCAGCCCTCGCGCCCCTCGCGGCCCTCGCAGCCGACGCCGCCGCCGGATCACGGCGCGCGCGGCGGCCACCCGCACAGCGCGACGCTGCGCCGGCTGGAGAAGTCCGCCGGCCGGCTGTCCGCCGCCGCGATCGCCCGGATGGACGCGCAGTTGCCGTGGTACCGGGCCATGCCGCCGGAGAACCGTTCCTGGATCGGCCTGGTCGCCCAGGCGGGCATCGCCGCGTTCACCGAGTGGTTCCGCCACCCCGGGGCGCCGCAGGCGATCAGCACCGACGTGTTCGGCACCGCGCCGCGGGAGTTGACCCGGGCGATCTCGCTGCGCCAGACGGTGGAGATGGTGCGCACCACCATCGAGGTCATGGAGTCCGCCATCGACGAGGTGGCCGCGCCCGGCGACGAGTCGGTGCTGCGCGAGGCGCTGCTGGTCTACGCGCGGGAGATCGCGTTCGCCACCGCCCAGGTGTACGCGCAGGCCGCCGAGGCGCGCGGCGCGTGGGACGCCCGGCTGGAGTCGCTGGTGGTCAACGCGGTGCTGTCCGGCGAGGCCGACGAGGGCGTGCTGTCGCGCGCCGCGGCGCTGGGCTGGCGGTCGCCCGATCAGGTGGTCGTGGTGCTGGGCACCGCGCCGGACGGCGACAGCGAGCTGACGGTGGAGGCGATCCGCCGCGCCGCCCGGCACGCCAAGCTGCAGGTGCTCACCGGGGTGCTCGGCTCCCGGCTGGTCGTGGTGGCGGGCGGCTCCGGCGATCCGATCCGGACCGCGAAGGACCTGATCGGGCCGTTCGCGGCCGGCCCGGTGGTGGCCGGCCCGGTGGTCGGCGACCTGCTGGCGGCCGGCGGTTCCGCGCAGGCCGCGGCGGCCGGTCTGCGGGCCTGCGCCGCCTGGCCAGACGCGCCGCGCCCGGTGCTCGCCGACGACCTGCTGCCGGAGCGGGCGATGGCCGGCGACCCGGCGGCGCGGGACCAGTTGGTGGAGGAGATCTACAGACCGCTGGAGGAGGCCGGGTCGGCGCTGCTGGAGACGTTGAGCGTCTATCTGGAGCAGGCGTCGTCACTCGAAGGCGCGGCGCGCATGTTGTTCGTTCATCCCAACACCGTGCGCTACCGGCTCCGACGTGTGACCGATGTCACGGGTTGGTCACCCTCCGATGTACGCTCCGCATTCACGTTGCGAATCGCCCTGATCCTGGGCCGTCTTGCCGGGGCCGGGCTGTCCGGGTGAGGTTCCGTCGGATTTTTGTGGGACAGCCACAAATCGCCTGACAGTTCTTGGTCCCTGTCCCCACCGGCGGTGACCACCCGACGCGAGAGAGAGTGTGACGGTGCTCGTACTCGTAGCTCCCGGCCAAGGCGCCCAGACGCCCGGCTTCCTCGAACCCTGGCTCGAACTTCCCGGTGTGGCCGACCGGTTGCACTGGTGGTCCGCGGTCGCCGGACTCGACCTGGTCCGGTACGGCACCGAGGGCACCGAGGAGGAGATCCGCGACACCGCGGTGGCGCAGCCGCTGCTGGTCGCCGCCGGACTCGTCGCGGCGATGGAGCTGTTCCCCAGCCCGGTGGAGGCCCGCCGGGCGATCGGCGCGATCGCCGGGCACAGCATCGGCGAGATCACCGCGGCCGCCACGGCCGGGGTGTTGAGCGCCGAGTCGGCGATGGCGCTGGTGCGCCAGCGCGGGCTGGCCATGGCGAAGGCGGCGGCCACCGCCGAGACCGGCATGTCCGCGGTGCTGGGCGGCGACCCGGAGACGGTGCACGCCAAGCTCGCCGAACACGGCCTGACCGCGGCGAACGTCAACGGCGCCGGCCAGATCGTCGCGGCCGGCACCGTGGAGCAACTGGCGGCGCTGGCGGCCGACAAGCCCGAGCGGGCCCGCGTGATGCCGCTGAAGGTGGCCGGCGCCTTCCACACCGAGCACATGGCTCCGGCGGTCGCCACGCTGGAGGCGCTGATGCCCGGCGTGCCGGTCTCCGACCCCCGGATGCGCTACGTCTCCAACGCGGACGGCCGAGTGGTGGCCGGCGGCAAGGAGATCATCTCCCGGCTGGTCAACCAGGTCGCCGGCCCGGTCCGCTGGGACCTGTGCATGGAGACCTTCAAGGAGCTGGGTGTCACCGCGATCATCGAGGTGGCACCGGCGGGTACCCTGGTGGGGCTGGCCAAGCGCGCGCTGCCCGGCGTCCGGACGCTCGCGCTCAAGACCCCGAACGACATCGAGGCGGCCCGCGAGATCGTCGCGGAACATGGCGACGCCTCCTCACCACGGCCCGCGGCCGATGGCGCCCCGGCCGCTTCCGGCCAGCCTTCGCCGCTCCCGTCCGCGGCTGAATAACACGAGGAGTCCGACCGTATGACCGGGAAGATCAAGCCGAGCAAGGGCGCACCGCACGCCCGGATCCTGGGCGTCGGCGGCTACCGTCCGACCCGCGTGGTACCGAACGAGGAGATCCTCCGGTACATCGACTCCTCCGACGAGTGGATCAGGTCCCGCTCCGGCATCTCCACCCGGCACTGGGCCTCTCCGGAGGAGACGGTCGCCGAGATGTCGATCGCCGCGGCGGGCAAGGCGATCGCGCACGCCGGCATCGCCGCGAGCGACATCGGCGCGGTGCTGGTCGCCACGGTCTCGCACTTCAAGCAGACCCCGGCGGTGGCCACCGAGATCGCCCACCGGATCGGCGCGGGCAAGCCGGCCGCGTTCGACCTGTCGGCCGGCTGCGCGGGCTTCGCCTACGGCCTCTCGCTGGCCAAGGGCATGATCATCGACGGCTCGGCGTCGTACGTGCTGGTCATCGGCGTGGAGCGGCTCAGCGACCTCACCGACAAGTCGGACCGGGCGACCGCGTTCCTGTTCGGCGACGGCGCGGGCGCGGTCGTGGTCGGCCCGGCGCAGCAGCCGGAGATCGGCCCGGTCGTGTGGGGCTCGGAGGGCGACAAGGCGGACACCATCACGCAGACGGTGGCGTGGGACCGCTTCCGGGTCGGCGATCCGGCGCAGCTGCCGCTGGACGCGACCGGCGGGGTGAGGTTCCCGGCCATCACCCAGGAGGGCCAGTCGGTCTTCCGCTGGGCGGTGTTCGAGATGGCGAAGGTCGCCCAGCAGGCGCTGGACGCGGCCGGCATCACCGCCGACGAGCTCGACGCCTTCATCCCGCACCAGGCCAACATGCGGATCATCGACTCGATGATCAAAGCCCTCAAGCTGCCGGACCACGTCGCGGTCGCCCGGGACATCGAGACCACCGGCAACACCTCCTCGGCGTCCATCCCGCTCGCCATGGAGCGCCTGCTCGCCTCCGGGCAGGCCAAGAGCGGGGACACGGCGCTCGTCATCGGGTTCGGTGCCGGCCTGGTGTACGCCGCCGCCGTCGTGACCCTTCCCTAGCACCACCGCACGGCAACAACCGCTTCACCCCTGATCCAGACCGCATCAACACCGCATCGCACCGAAGGAGCGCCGTCATGGCCGCCAGCAAGGAAGAGATCGTCAAGGGTCTCGCCGAAATCGTCAACGAGATCGCCGGCATCCCGGTCGAGGACGTCGAGCTCGACAAGTCCTTCACCGACGACCTGGACGTCGACTCGCTGTCCATGGTCGAGGTCGTCGTGGCCGCCGAGGAGCGCTTCAGCGTGAAGATCCCGGACGAGGACGTCAAGAACCTCAAGACCGTCGGCGACGCCGTCAGCTACATCCTGGACCACCAGGACTGAGGGAAGCCCTTCCCCCGGTTCCCTCGGTGACCGTCTCGGTAACCGCCAGGCCGACGCGTTGGCGCCACCCATGAGCGTGGCACGCGTTGCCTTCACCCTCGATACGTGGAGAATTCCTGTGAACTCGACCAGTCACACCGTGGTCGTCACCGGTATCGGCGCAACCACACCCCTGGGTGGCGACAGCGCATCGACCTGGGAGGGACTGCTCGCCGGTCGCTCCGGAGTGGTCCCCCTGGAGCAGGAGTGGGCCGCCCAGCTGCCGGTCCGGATCGCGGCGCAGATCGCCGTCGAACCGGGTGAGGTCATGGCACGGGCGCAGGCCCGCAAGCTCGACCGGTCGGCGCAGTTCGCGCTGATCGCCGCCCGTGAGGCGTGGGCCGACGCCGGCTTCACCGCCAAGGCGGGCGAGGACGACCAGGCCGATCCGGACCGGCTCGGCACGGTCGTCGCCTCCGGCATCGGCGGCGTGACGACCCTGCTCGGCCAGTACGACATCCTGCGCGACCAGGGCGTGCGCAAGGTCTCGCCGCACACCGTGCCGATGCTGATGCCCAACAGCCCGGCGGCGAACGTCGGCATCGAGCTGAACGCCCGCGCCGGGGTGCACACCCCGGTCAGCGCGTGCGCCTCGGGCGCCGAGGCGATCGGCTACGCGATCGAGATGATCCGCAGCGGCCGGGCCGACGTCGTGGTGGCCGGCGGCACCGAGGCGGCGATCCACCCGCTGCCCATCGCCGCGTTCGCCAACATGATGGCGATGTCCAAGAACAACGACGACCCGCAGGGCGCCTCGCGGCCCTACGACACCGAGCGCAACGGGTTCGTGCTCGGCGAGGGCGCCGGCATCGTGGTGCTGGAGTCCGCCGAGCACGCCGCCGCGCGCGGCGCGCGGGTGTACTGCGAGGCGGTGGGCCAGGGCGTCTCCGCCGACGCGCACCACATCGCGCAGCCCGAGCCCACCGGCCGGGGCATCTCCGCCGCGCTGACCCACCTGATGGAGGGCTCCGACCTCAAGCCCGCCGAGATCGTGCACGTCAACGCGCACGCCACGTCCACCCCGCAGGGTGACGTCGCGGAGGTGCTGGCGCTGCGCAACGTCTTCGGCGACGACGTCGACCACATGGCGATCTCGGCGACCAAGTCGATGACCGGCCACCTGCTCGGCGGCGCCGGCGGCATCGAGACGGTGGCCTGCGTCCTGGCGCTGCACCACCGGGTCGCGCCGCCGACCATCAACATCACCACCATCGACCCGGAGATCGACGCCGACGTGGTGCGCGGCGAGCCCCGCGCGCTGCCCGAGGGCACCATCACGGCGCTCAACAACTCCTTCGGCTTCGGCGGCCACAACGTGGTGCTGGCGTTCCGCAACAGCCGGCACTGAGCACGGCACCGATCACACCGCCTGGGGTGTCCCCGGACGGCGAGCGGCCCCCGGCGTGACGACGCCGGGGGCCGCTCGTCGTGCGGGTCAGTCGTCGAAGCTGGCCAGGTAGGTGGCGGAGGCGTCCCGCTCGCCGTGTCCCAGCCGCTCGGCGCGGGCGAGGCGCGCGGCGATGCCGGCGGCCATGTCGAGCCGCACCCCGGCCTGTCGGGCGGCGGCGGTGACCAGGCGGGCGTCCTTGGCCGCGGCGGCCAGCGGGAAGCTCGGCGTGTAGTCGTCCGCCAGGATCGCGTCGGCCTTCACCCGCAGGTACGCCGAGTCCAGCGCGGTGCCCTCCAGCGCGGCGAGGAAGCCCGCCGGGTCGACACCGAGCCCCTCGGCCAGCGCGAGCGATTCCGCGGCGCCGTTGATGACCGCGAGCACCCAGCTGTTGAAGACCAGCTTGAGCCGGGTCGCGGCGCCCGCCGCACCGTCCTCGCCGAGCCACACGGTGCGCTGGCCGATCACGTCGAAGACCCGGTCCGCGATGGCGCGCGCCTGCGGCGGGCCGGCGGCGAGCACCTGCAACTGGCCGTTCTCCGCGGGCGCCTTGGTGCCGAGGACCGGCGAGTCGACGAAGTGCACGCCCGCCGCGGCCGCCAGCTCCGCGAGCGCGGCGAGGTCCCCGGGGTCGACCGTGCCGCACTGCGTCCACACCGCGCCGGCCCGCAGCGCGGGCGCAGCGGCGCGCATCGCGTCCAGGGCGGCGGGTCCGTCCAGCAGGACGGTGAGCACCGCGTCCGCCTCCCGGACCGCCTCGGCCGGATCGCCGGCGACCAGTGCCCCGTCGGCGGCCAGCGGCTGCGCGCGGGCTCTCGTCCGGTTCCACACCCGCACGTCGCAACCGGCTCGGAGGAGGTTGCGGGCCATCGCGGCCCCCATGATCCCGGTGCCCAGCACCGCCACGGTGATCTTCTGCGTCATCCCCCCACGCTACGACCCCGCGGGCGCCGGCGCGTCGGACACCCTCTCACCGGGTGTCCCTTCGCCGGCGGTTCAGACCACCTGGTGCAGCCAGCGGACCGGGGCGCCCTCACCCGCGTAGCGGAACGGTTCGAGCTCGTCGTCCCAGGGCTTGCCGAGGAGTTTGGCGACCTCGGCCTCCAGGTCGGCCTCGCCGCCGCGGGCTCTGGCGAGCGCGGCGCGCAGCCGGTCCTCGGGGATCAGGATGTCGCCGTGCATGCCGGTGACGGCGTGGAAGATACCCAGTTCGGGCGTACTGCTGTAGCGCTCGCCCTCGACGTTGGCGGTGGGCTCCGAGGTGACCTCGAAGCGCAGCAGGTGCCAGCCGCGCAGCGCGGACGCCAGCTTGGACGCCGTGCCGTTCTCACCGTGCCAGGAGACCTCGGCACGCCAGGTGCCGGGGGCGGCCGGCTGCCGGACCCAGTCCAGGCTCACGCGCACGCCGAGAACGCCCGCCACCGCCCACTCGACATGCGGGCACAGCGCGCGTGGTGCGGAGTGCACGTACAGAACTCCACGTGTCGTCACCGGGACCTCCAGTGTGGGACGAGGTTCGCCTTCCCCAGCGGCCTCGCGTCCCCTGCTGACAATCCGGGACAGCGCTCATTCTGCACCATTTTTACCAAACAGGACAAGATCTGATCGTTCGTAAGCACCCCGCGGCCGACCACCCGCTCTCCCGTCACACGGGCCGCGCCCTGCCCAACTGTCAACGCGGCTGTCAGGGAAAAGCTACCCTGCGCGGTCCACGAAGGGGTGACGTACCGTCGTGCGCAGTGAGATATCACCCGGTCGTCCGAGAGGAGGAAGACGGTGGACAGGTCCGCGCGCGGACACCGGCGCCGCTCGCCGGCGGCATGGGCGGTTCCGGCCGCGGTCGCCGTTGTGATGATCGCATCGGCCGGGCTGAGCGGCTGCGATCCCGGGCCCGGCACGGCCGGTTCCGCCGGACGGCCCACCGCCTCGCACGCGCCGGCCGCGCCGGTGTGGAACCCGCGTCCCGCCTCGGTGGCCGCGCTCGGCGACTCCATCACCCGGGGTTTCGACGCCTGTTCGCTGCTGTCGGACTGCCCGTCCGCCTCCTGGGCCACCGGCACCCGGGCCGGGGTGCGCAGCGTCGCCGCCCGGCTGCTGCCGGCCGGGGGCGGCCGCACCTGGAACTTCGCGGCCAGCGGCGCCCGGATGGCGGATCTGCCCGGCCAGGCGGAACGGGCCGCCGCGGTGCGCCCCGGGCTGGTCACCGTGTTGATGGGCGCCAACGACGCCTGCCGGCCGAGCGTGGCCCGAATGACCCCGGTCGCCCTTTTCCGAAGCCGGTTCACCGCGGCGATGCGCGCGCTGGAGCACGGCTCCCCGAAGACCGAGGTCTACGTGGCGAGCATCCCGGATCTGCGCCGCCTGTGGTCGGTGGGCCGGACCGATCCGCTGGAGCGGCAGATCTGGAAGCTCGGCATCTGCCCCTCGATGCTCGGCAACGCGATGAGCACCGCCGCGGCCGACACCACCCGGCGCGACGCCGTGCTCGCCAGGGTGGTCGCGTACAACGCGGTGCTCGGCCAGGTGTGCGGTGACTTCCCGCGGTGCCGCTACGACGGCGGCGCGGTCTTCGACCAGGCGTTCTCCACGGCCGAGTTGAGCCGCTGGGACTGGTTCCACCCCAGCGTCAGCGGCCAGGCGCGGCTGGCGCTGCTGGCCTACCGCGGCGTGGAGCGCGGGTCGGCGGCCGGCGGCTGACCCGGCGGTGTCCGGCCCGGCCCGGCTGCCTCCCGCCCGGCCGGCTCGCCGGAGGCGGTCCGCGCCGCGTCGTCCGCCACCAGCTGCCGGGCGAGCAGCGTCGCGCCCGCGACCGCGCCGGGCATCGCCAGCACGGCGACCACCGGGACCAGGAAGAGCGCCACCAGCGGCACCCCGAAGCCGAGGGCCAGCCACAGCCGGCCGCGCAGCATGCGCAGCCGGCGGCGCAGCGGTATGCGGCGGCGCTGGAAGGCGACGGCGGTCAACTCGTGGGTGAGGAAGAAGCCGGAGACGCAGAAGCCGGCCACCGGCACCACGGTCTGGCCCAGCACCGGGACGAAACCGAGCAGGAAGAGCGGGATCCCGAACGCGGCCAGCCGCAGCAGCAGCCCGACGCCCTCGCCGGCGGATATCAGCAGGCCGCGCCAGAACGGCACGCCCGGCTCCGGGGGCGCGCCGCCCTCGGCCTCCTCCACCCGGCCCGACAGGCTCTCGTAGAACGGCTGGCCCACCAGCAGCGTGACGGCGGTGAAGCTCACCACCGCGAGCAGCAGGCCGCCGCCGAACAGCAGCAGGGTGAGCGCCCAGCGCAACAGCGCCCGCCACGGCGACTCCCAGCCGTCCGCGAACGGGGTGGCCCAGGAGACCACCGCGCCGCCCCAGATGACCAGCGCGGTCAGCACGACCACGTAGCCGGCCAGCGTGATCAGCGCCGGCAGCGCGCCCCACGCCCACAGCCGGCTGTGGCGCGCGATCCAGCGCTGCCCGTCGACGACGTGGCGCATTCCGGCTGTCAGATCCCGCAGTGCCCGCATGCCGGCAGCGTAACGGGCCGGTGTGACACACCGGCCCGTCAGCTCGGGTCCTCCGGGGATCAGGGCAGGTAGTACATCGGGTTGGGCAGCTTGAAGCCCTTGTCGGCGTGGCCGCCCGACAGGTCGCTGTACTGGTCGCCGAAGTTGGCCACGATGTCGTAGCCCTCGGACTGGATGTGCGCGCGGGTGCCCGACTTGTACTGCTCGGTGGTGCAGGTGGAGCCGCAGGACAGGTACGCGGGCGGGTTCGCGGAGTTCTTCAGGAACAGGTGGGCGGTGTCGGCGGCCGGCTTGTAGCCGTCGGCGGCCAGGTTGGCGGCGCTGGGCGCGCGCTGGGCCTCCGGGCGGCCGGTGAGGTAGAAGACCGTGATGCCCTGGTCGGCCGCCCAGTCCACGAGTTGGGGCATGCCGAAGACCGGGCCCATGGTCTTGGTCTCGATGTAGGTGTTGTTGCTGGCCGGCGTGTAGCCGAAGCCCTGCTCCTGCTCGTAGTTGTAGGTCAGCAGGGTGGTGTCGTCGATGTCGAGGACGATGGCGGGCTTGCCGTGCGTGTGGTGGACCGCGTGGCCCAGGTAGCGCTTGGCGGCGGCCTCGATGCCGCCGACCTGCTTGGCGTAGGGGCTGTCGGGCGAGGCGTAGTGCTCGCCGTTGACCACGGTGTCGCCGTAGTACGCCTCGATCTGGTTCTCCACCAGGCCGAGGTTGGGGATCTGCTTGTCCGAGCGCGGAACGGAGTTGTCCGCGGTGGCCGCTCCGGCGGTGAAGATCGCGGTCCCGGCGACCAGGACGGCGGTCACCGAGGCGACGGCTCTGCCTCGCTTGGAGTGCGGGAGAAGGGGAATGCGGCGCATGGAGACGCTCCTTCGGGGTGGCGGCCCACGAGGATGATTGGTGCGCGCAACCTAAGCGCGGCGGCCGCCGCCGGTCAAGCGCGGTCTACGCGGATCGTCTACGCGCGTATCACTCGGGCCCGCACGGCGGCTCCCCCGCCGCCCGGCAACGCCCGCGGCCCGCCCCCGGCGTACGGGAGCGGGCCGCGCGGCGGACCGGCCGTCAGGCGACGGTCAGCTTGACCTCGATGTTGCCGCGGGTCGCGTTGGAGTAGGGGCAGACCTGGTGGGCCTGCTCCAGCAACTCCCGGGCGGTGGCGGCGTCCACGTGGGGGATCGTGGCGGACAGCTCGACGGTGAGGCCGAAGCCGCCCTCCTCGTTCTTGCCGAAGCCCACCCTGGCGGTCACCGTGGAGCCGGAGATGTCGGCCTTGGCCTGCCGGGCCACCACGCCCAACGCGCCCTGGAAGCAGGCGCTGTAGCCGGCCGCGAACAACTGCTCGGGGTTGGTGCCCGCGCCGCTGCCGCCCAGCTCCTTGGGCGGGTTGACGACCACGTCGAGCTTGCCGTCGTCGCTGGCGACCCGGCCGTCACGGCCGTTGTGCGCGGTGGCGACGGCGGTGTAGAGCACGTCGATGGAGTGAACGGGCATGCGTGAACTCCTCCTGGGTGCGGGCGGCCGATCGTCCGAGGGGGACGGTCAGTCGTCCAGCTTGATGATCATCTTGCCGGTGTTGTCACCGCGCATCAGTCCGAGGAACGCGTCGGTGGCCGCTTCGATTCCTTCGACCACGGTCTCGTTGAAGCGCAGCCTGCCCTCCCGCAGCCAGCCGCCGACCTCGGTGACGAACTGCTCCTTGAGGTCCTCGTGGTCGGTGACCAGCAGCCCTTCCAGGCGCAGCCGCTTGCCGATGACCATGGCGAGGTTGCGCGGCGCGGCCGGCGGCTCGGCGGCGTTGTAGGCGCTGATCATGCCGCAGACCGCGACCCGGCCGTGCACGGTGAGCGAGGCGAGGGCCGCCTCCAGGTGGTCGCCGCCGACGTTGTCGAAGTAGACGTCGATGCCGTCGGGAGCGGCCTGTTTGAGCTGCTCGGCGACCGGGCCGTTCTTGTAGTTGAACGCGGCGTCGAAGCCGTACTCGTCGGTCAGCAGCTTGACCTTCGCGTCGGAGCCGGCCGAACCGACCACCAGCGAGGCGCCCTTGAGCCGGGCGATCTGGCCGACCTGGCTGCCGACCGCGCCGGCCGCGCCGGAGACGAACACCCGGTCGCCGGCCCGCAACGCGGCGGTGCGGACCAGTCCGGCGTACGCGGTCAGGCCGGTCATGCCCAGCACGCCGAGGTAGGCGGACAGCGGCGCGAGCTCCGGGTCCACCGCGGTGGCGTACCGGGCGTCGAGCACCGCGTACTCCCGCCAGCCGAGGCCGTGCAGCACGTGGGTGCCGACCGGGGTGTCCGGCGCCTCGGAGGCCACCACGACGCCCACCGCGCCGCCGTCCATCGGGTGGTCGAGCTGGAAGGGCGGCATGTAGGACTTGACGTCGTTCATCCGGCCGCGCATGTACGGGTCGACGGACAGGTAGAGGTTGCGGACCACCACCTGGCCGGGGCCGGGCTGCGGGACGGGTGCCTCGCGCAGCGCGAAGTCGTCGCTTGTGGGCAGGCCCTGCGGGCGGGCGGTGAGGTGCCACTCGCGACCGGTCGAGGGTACTGGGGATGCGGAGGGTGCCATGAAGCGAGCCGCTCCTTCCGCCACGGCCGCGGGCCATGGCACGTCGTGGGATTGCTCGCCCCATCATGCGTCGTCACGGCGGCGGATCGGCGTAGCGCGGCTCAGGTGTGAGCCGTGGAACACGGACGGGCCCGGCCTGTCGCGGCCGGGCCCGTCCGGGGAACGTCATCGTGTGCGGCGCGAGTTGCCGAAGAAGATCCGGTAGAGGATGAGCAGCACCAGCGAGCCGACGATCGCCGAGCCCCAGCTGCGCGCGTCGAAGAAGGTGTGCTGCACCGGGCGGTGCAGGAAGTGGGCGGAGAGCCAGCCGCCCACGAAAGCGCCGAGAATGCCGGTGACGATGGTGCCGAAGACACCGCCCGGGTCGCGGCCGGGCAGCAGGATCTTGGCGATTCCGCCGGCCAGCAGTCCCAGAATGATCCAACCGATGATGCCCACGTGGCAGCCCTGCCTTTCGATGACCTGGAACGTCTCCGGGTCGCGCTGGAGTTGATCGCTGAGTGCGCCCGCGATGCTGTCACAGCCGCGCGCCGGGTACGACCGGTCGGACCGGTACGCACGAGCCGCGACGGACCGTGGCAGACCCCGCACTGTCACGGACGCCGCGGTCCCCGACGACGGTTGCGCACGCCCTCACCGATTGCTCTGCCCAGGCGGCGGCGGATGATGCCGTGACGTTCCCGCGGCGGCTCAGGGTTGCGGGTCGCGGGCGTCGTAGCGGGCGAATCCCGGCCAGCGCAGCGCGAGCAGGCCCACCAGGACCACGCACGCCAGGCCGCCGCAGAGCACGGTGGCCCGGGGCGAGGTGAGGTCGGCGGCCGAGCCGGCCAGGAAGTCCCCGAGCCGCGGCCCGCCGGCCACCACCACGATGAAGACGCCCTGCAGCCGGCCGCGCATCTCGTCCGGCACCGCGGCCTGCAGCATGGTGGACCGGAAGACCATCGAGACGCTGTCCGCGGCGCCGGCCAGCGCGAGGAAGAACAGCCCGAGCCACAGTTCCCGGCTCAGCCCGAAGCCGGCGACCGCCGCGCCCCACGCGGCCACCGCCAGCAGGATCGCCACCCCGTGCCGCCGCACCCGGCCGAGCCAGCCGGAGAAGGTGCCGCCGAGCACCGCGCCGACCGCGGTGGCCGCCAGCAGCAGGCCGACCGTCTTGGCCCCGCCGCCGAACCACAGCAGCGCCACGGCCGGGAAGAGCGCGCGCGGCTGGGCCAGCACCATCGCGGACAGGTCGGAGAAGAAGGTCATCCGCAGGTTCGGCCGGGTGGCCAGGAAGCGCAGCCCGTCCAGCACCGAGGCGCGCTTGGCCCGGCCCGGCTGCTCGGAGCGCTGCGGGAGCATCGCGGGCAGCCGCAGCATCGCGTAGAGCGAGGCGCTGAAGGTCACCACGTCGATCAGGTACGCCGCCTGGTAGCCCCAGCGCCCGACGATCAGGCCGCCCAGGCTCGGCCCGGCCATCAGGCCGAGGTTGCTGGTCAGCGAGTTGAGCGCGTTGGCGGCCGGCAGCTGCTCCGTGGGCAGCAGCCGGGGCACCATGGAGCTGCGGGCGGTGGAGTTCATCGCGAAGCAGACCGACTGCAGCGCGACGACGCCGTAGAGCAGCCACACCTGGCGCAGGTCCGTGACGGCGGCGGCCAGCAGCACGATCGACAGCACGTTGGAGCCGGCCGCCGAGATCAGGCCGAGCTTGCGCCGGTCGAAGGTGTCGGCGAACGCGCCGCCGTACAGGCCGAAGGAGACCAGCGGCACCAGCGAGAACAGCCCGACCAGCCCGACCGAGAAGGTGGACCGGGTGATGGCGTACACCTGCAGCGAGATGGCCAGCGCGGTCATCTGCGAGCCCATCCAGGACAGCGTGTTGCCGAACCACAGGCGCCGGTAGTCCGGCGAGGTGCGCAGCGGGGTCAGGTCGGCGAACATCCGGCGGCGCGGCGTGTCGGGCGGCTCGGCGGGGCCGCCGGGTGCGGCGGCCGGGGATCTCGGCGGGTCCGGCCGGAGCGCCGGCTTGTCCGGGTCGTCCGCCCGGCGGGATATCGGTGGCACACCGCACGCTAACAACCGGTGGGCGGCTTGCTCCGTACGGGGCCGTCCGCGCGCGGCCGTCGGCGGGCGATACGCCGCCTTCGCGGCTTTCGTGATCCCCTGTCAGTTGTCAGAAATATGACTTTGGCCGACGAAGCACCGCTGATCCACCGGAGGTCGTCCATGCCGCGCAGCCAGCTCCCCGGTACCGACGGGCCGATCGGGCCCCCCGCTCCCGACGCTCCCCCGCCGCGCCGGGGTCCGTCGAAGGTCGCGGTGACGGCGGCGGTCCTGGCGCTCGTCAGCGGCGCCTGGCTGATGCACATCGGCACCGAGACGCACGCCCCGCCCGCCCCGAGCCCGTCCGACGCGCTGCTGGGCGCCGGGCGGCACGGCGGGGCGCCGGGGGCCGCGGCGGTCATGGTGACGCCGCTGCCCGCCTCGGTGCCGGTCCGGATGCGCATCCCGGCCATCAAGGTGGACGCGCCGGTGATGAAGCTCGGCGTGGACGGCAAGAACGAGATCCAGGTGCCGCCGCCCGCCAACACCAACATGGCCGGCTGGTACGAGTACGGGGCCTCGCCGGGCGCGGCGGGCGCGGCGGTGCTGCTGGGCCACGTGGACACCCTCAAGGGCCCGGCGGTCTTCTACAACCTCGGCTCGCTGCACAAGGGCAACACCATCGAGGTCACCCGGGCGGACCATCGCACCGCGGTCTTCACGGTGTACGGCATCGAGGTGTACGCCAAGTCCGACTTCCCCACCGACCGGGTCTACAACGACACGCCCACCCCCGAGCTGCGGGTGATCACCTGCGGCGGCGGCTTCTCCAAGTCCAGCCACAGCTACCTGGGCAACGTCGTCGTCTACGCCCGGCTCACCGGGTCCAAGGCCGGCCCGGCCGCCACCGCGAAGCCGTCGGCGCCGGCCTCCGTGAAGGCGTCCGTGACCGCGTCCGTGCCGGTGAGGGCGTCCGCGCCGGCCAGGCCGTCCGCGCCGGCGAGGGCGCCGGAGCCGCTCAAGGCGTCCGCCGCGGCGCCGGCGGTCGTCGGGCTCCGCGCCGGTGAGGGCACCGGTGTCCGTGCCGCCGGCGGCGACGGCATCCGCGTCGGCGGGGGCGACGGCGAAAGCCGGTTAGCGATGTGGGAGTGGCTGACCCACGGCTACCACACCCGGATCGTGGAGTCCGGGCGACAGCCGCTCTTCCTGCTGCTCGTCGGGCTGCTCGCCTCGTTCCTGTTCATCCGGTTCAGCACCCGGATGATCCGGCGCGGCACCAGCTGGTGGCCGGGGAACGTGCAGCCGGGCGGGCTCCACATCCACCACGTGGTCTTCGGCCTCGGGGCGATGCTGATCGGCGGCATCGGCTCGTTCGCGGTGCGCGGCACCGGCGAGGTGGGCCGCGACCTGCTGGGGCTGCTGTTCGGGATCGGCTGCGGGCTGGTGCTCGACGAGTTCGCCCTGGTGCTCCACCTCAAGGACGTCTACTGGAGCGAGGAGGGCCGCCAGTCGGTCGACGCGGTGATCCTCGCGGTCGGGGTGATCGGGCTGCTGCTGCTCGGCGTGACCCCGCTCGGCAACGTGACCGGGCCGCTGCTGAGCCGGGCGGTGGCGATCGGGCTGCTGCTGGCGCTGGTGGTCGTCACGCTGCTCAAGGGCAAGGTGTGGACCGGGTTCTTCGGGCTGTTCCTGGTCTTCCTGCCGGTGTTCGGCGCGATCCGGCTCGCCCGGCCCAACAGCCCCTGGGCGCGCTGGCGCTACTACTCCCGGCCGCGCCGGCTGGCCCGTGCGGAGCGCCGCGAGGCCCGCGTCCACGGCCGGTTGCAGGCGGCCAGGCGCACGGTCTACAACGCGGTCGCCGGTGCGCCGGCCCGGCCCGTCGAAGCGGCGCGGCCGGCCGGACCGGCCCGCCCCGCCGAGCCGGCCCGGAAACGGCCCGGCCGCCGCCGGCCCTCGACCGCCGGCCTCGGGCCGTCCAGGACCGAGCGGTTCGTGGCCCGGCTGCGGGAGCCGGCCGTGCTCGCGGTCGTCTGGTACCTGCGGCTGGCCGTCGCGTGGGACGTGGTCACCGCGCTCGTCGTGCCGTTCCGCAGCCGGCTGCACCGGGCGGCGGCCGGCGAGGTCCTCACCCCGTTCCTGTTCAGCGCCGGGTTCACCTCGGCGGTCTTCGCCGCGCTGCTCGCGGTGATGCTGCGCCGCCGCAAACGGGCCGCGTGGATCGTCGCGTTCGCGCTGGCGGCGGTCAACACCGTCGGGTACTGGCTGGCCGTGCTGACCGGGCCCGCCTACCGGGCACACCCGGTGAGCTGGCTGTCGGCCGGGCTCACCACGCTGGTGGCCGCGGCGCTGTGGATCGCGCGGCCGGCCTGCCGGGTGCGCGGCGAGCACGGCAACGGGCCGCGCGGGCTGGCCTGGCTGGTGTGCGGCGGGGCGGCCGCGGTCGGGGTCGGCACGGTGCTGGTGCACGCGACGAACACGGTCCGGGCCGCGGGCTGGCCGGACTGCCTGCGGTACGCGCTGCTGCGGGTGTTCACCCTGGCCGACCTGATCGAGCCGCCGGACATCACGGTGCCCGGCTGGGTGGACCTGTCGATCAACGTCCTCAGCGTCGCGCTGCTGCTGCAGGTGCTGCGGGCCTTCTTCCGCTCCCCGCTGGGCCGCGCCCGGCTGGCGCCCGACGACGAGAGCCGGCTGCGGTTCCTGCTGCGGCGGTTCGGCGCCCCGGACTCCGTCGGCTACTTCGCGCTGCGCCGCGACTCCTCGGTGAGCTGGTCGCCGGACCGGGACGCGGCGGTGGTCTACCGGGTGGTCAACGGGGTCGCGCTGGCCAGCGGCGATCCGGTGGGCGACCGGTCCGCGTGGCCGGCGGCGATCGGCGGCTGGCTGCGCACCGCGCGCGGCCACGCCTGGGTGCCCGCGGTCGCCGGGGCGAGCCAGGAGGCCGCCGGGGTCTACGAGCGCCGGGGCATGCGGACGCTGGCGTTCGGCGACGAGGCGGTGGCGCGCACCGGCGACTTCGGGCTGGACGGCGAGCCGATGCGCCCGCTGCGCGAGACCCGGCAGGCGATGCGCGCCGCCGGGTACTCGGTGGTGGTGCGCCGCCAGCGGGAGATCCCCGGGCGGGAGTCGGACCGGCTGGTCGCGCTGGCCGACGCCTGGCGGCGCGGGGCGGGGGACGGCGGCTTCGCCATGTCGCTGGCCCGGCTGGGCGACCGGGCCGACGCCGAGTGCGTCCTGGTCGAGTGCCGCGATCCGCACGACCGCACCTGCGCGCTGCTCAGCCTGGTGCCGTGGGACCGCGACGGGCTCTCGCTGGACCTGATGCGGCGCGAACACGAGTCGCCCGAGGCCCTGTTCGGCTACATGCTGGCCGAACTGCTGCTGCGCGCCCGGGCGGACGCGGCGCCGGTCGGCGAGGTGGAACGGGTGGCGCTGAACTTCACCGTGCTGCACGCGGTCACCGAACGCGGCCGGGGTCCCGGCACCGGGCGGGTGTTCGTGCTGCACCGGCAGGTCGTGCGGCTGCTCGCGCGGCGCCGGCGGCTGGAGGTCGCGTACCAGACGGTGTCCGGCTTGCGGCCCGGCTGGCAGCCGCGTTTCCTGCTGTACGAACGGGCCACCGAACTGCCCAGGATCGCGCTGGCCAACGCCGACGCCGACGGCCTGTTCCGGGCCCGCCGGCTGCCGCGCCCGGACCCGGGCGGGCCGGACGGCGTGCCGCCCGCCGACCCGCGGTAGGGGCGGCGGTTCACTCGTCCGGCTCGTTCAGGTGCTCGGCGAGCCGGAAGAGGGCGGGCAGCGCGGCGCGGACGATGTCGCGGTCGGCGTCGTCGAGGGCGCCCAGGGCGGTGTCCAGCCGGCGTTCGTGTGCCTGGGTCCAGGCGGCGAGCTGCGCGTGGCCGGCCTCGGTGAGCGTCACGGCGGACGCCCGGCGGTCGTCGGGGTCGACCGCGCGGGCCACCAGGCCGGCGCCGATCATCTGCCCGACCAGGCCGCTGACCGTGCTGGTGGCCAGCCGCTGCCGGGCGGCGAGGTCCCCGATCCGGACCGGGGAGTGCTCGGCGAGCACCTGCAGCAGCTCCACCTGGGCCATCGGCAGCGTCTCCCACGGGTAGTCCGTGCGGATCGACGCCCGCAGCGCGCGGCGCAGCCGGGTCACCGCCTCGGTCAGCAGGCGGGCGTCCGCGCCGGCCCGGGCCCGCGGCGCGGGCGTGGCGGCGTCCCTGGAGGGCTGCGTCGGCATGCCACGACTCTAAGGCGTCTCCCGCGGATCCGTGAGCCCGCCGAGGACCGGCGAGACGGGCCCTTTCAAGGCGTGCCCTCACTCCCCCGCCCGGTCGCCGCGGCACCGCCGCGGGCGGCCACCGCCAGCACGCCGACCGCGACGGCCGCCAGGACCGCGGCGGCGCCGGCGGCGGACGACAGGTGGAGCGCGAGGGTGACCAGGGCGACGCCCAGCGCGGTGCCGAGGCCGCGGGCCATGTTGACCAGGCCGCCGGCGGTGCCGGAGCGGCGGGCCGGGAAGGCGGCCATGACCAGGGTGTTGTTGGCGGGCGTGAACACGCCGAGGCCCACGCCGAGCACCGCGAGCGCCGCCACCAGCGCGCCGGCCCCCGGCACCGGCGCGGTCAGGACCGCGATCAGCCCGCCGCACCCGGCGGTCAGCACGGCCGCGCCCAGCAGGCACCGGGCCCGGTCGCCCATGCCGTGCGGCAGCACCCGGTCGGCCCCGGTGGCGGCGAGCGCGAACCCGGCGGGCAGCGCGGTCAGCACCACCCCGGCCGACAGCGCGGAGCCGCCCGCGGCGATGACCGCCACCGGCACCAGCACCAGCGGCCCGAACAGCACCAGGTATCCGCCGAGCGCGCCCACCAGGCCGTGGGCGACGGCCGGCAGCCGCAGCAGCGCGAGGTCGAGCATCGGCGAGGCGGCCCGCCGCTGCCGCACCGTGAAGCCCCAGCCGGCCGCCAGCGCCGCGGCCGCCAGGAGGGCCGCCGCCCAGCCGGGCAGCGGGAGGCCGGAGACGGCGGACAGCGCGAGCAGCGCGCAGGTGGTGGCCAGCGCGAGCAGGCCGAGTCCCGGCAGGTCGAAGCGGTGCGCCGGGCCCCGGGCGCGCGTCCTGGGCAGCAGGTAGTGCCCGGCGATCCAGGCGACCGCGCCGACCGGCACGTTGACCCAGAAGACCCAGCGCCAGCCGAGCGTGGAGACCAGCGCGCCGCCGACGGTGGGGCCGAGCGCCAGCCCGAGCGCCTGGGCGGCGGCCTGCACGCCGAGCGCGCCGCGCATCCGCTCGCGCGGGGCGCAGGTGGCGACCAGCGCGACGCTGTTGGCCTGCATCATCGCGGCGCCGACCGCCTGCACGACCCGGAAGGCGATCAGCGCGCCGAGCGAGGGCGCGAAGCCGCAGGCGGCCGAGGCGGCGGTGAAGACCAGGAAGCCGTGCAGGTAGAACAGCTTGCGGCCGTGGATGTCGGAGAGCCGGCCGACCGGCACCAGCAGCGCGACCAGGGCGAGCAGGTAGCCGAGCGAGACCCATTCCACCGCGGCGAGCGAGGCGTGGAATCCGCCGCGCAGTCCCCCGTAGGTGAGCGTGACGACGCTGGCGTCGAGCTGGCCCATGAAGGCGCCGAAGCAGACGGTGGCGACCGCCAGCCGCCAGGCCGCCGGATACCGCCGCACCCGCTCGGGGCGGGCCCGCTCCCGCAGCAGCACCGCGGGCATCCGCTCCGCCGGGGCCCTTCCCGTCACCGGACTCATGGTCCCAAGAATACATCGGGCACCGAACTATTCTGTACCCGATATGTATAAACAAGATCTCCGACCGGTTCTGCGACCACGCCTTTCGGCGGACGCCCCTCACCAAATCCCCTACGTAGCGGCCGGGTTGTAATCCGGCCCATCTGGCGTGAACACACCCACTGGTCGTAGGCTCCGCCGGGCACGGAGAACGATCTCGGCACCGCGACCCCCCACGAAACGTGGTGATGCTGCGCGATTGCTCCTGAAATCCCCCACGAACACGAATCTGCGTCCATGAGGATCTGATGACACGAGACATTCCGGAGGCGGTGTTCTGGTGCCTCCTGGCCGTCGCACTGGGCGTCGTGGTCCTGCTGATACGCGAACGGCAGGTGAGCAGCCGGCTGCGTGGCCGGATCAAGGTGCTGGAGGACGACGTCCGCGCCCTTGACGCCGAGGCCCGCCACCTCGCCACCGTGCGGCTGCCCGGGCTGATGGACTCCATCTCGCACCGCCCGGGAACGGTGCCCGGACTGCTGCACGGACGCCTCGCCGGCAGCGCGTTCGCCGCCAGCCTGCAGACGGTCATCGACCTGTTCGGCCGCACGGCGCAGGAGGCCCAGGCCCGCGCCGACATGTCGGCCAAGACCGCGCTGAAGTCCTCGATGCGCGCGCTGCAGGGCCTCGCCAACGAGCAGCAGCTCGCCATCTCCGACATGCAGGACCGGCACGACGACCCCGACGTGCTCCAGGACCTGCTGGAGATCGACCACACCAACTCGCAGTTCGGCCGCCGCGCCCAGGCGATCTCCGTGCTGTGCGGCTCGTGGCCCGGCCGGCAGCGCGCCGCCTCCCCGCTGTTCGACGTGGTCCGCGGCGCGACCTCGCGCATCCGCGACTACCGCCGCATCGAGGTGCACTCCCAGGTCGAGGTGGCCGTCACCAGCCGCGCGGTCGAGCCCGTCGTGCTCGCCGTCGCCGAACTGCTGGACAACGCCGCCCGCCACTCGCAGCCCAACACCTCGGTGCAGGTCAACCTGCAGCCCGCGCACAACGGCACCGCGATCGTCATCGACGACGCCGGCGTCGGACTGCTGGAGCAGGAGATCCAGCGGGCCGAACTGCTGCTGGCCGGCCAGCAGTCCATCGACATCCAGAAGCTCGGCGACCCGCCGCAGTTCGGCTTCGCCGTCATCGGCATCCTCGCCGACCGCTACGGCTTCCGCGTCTCGGTCGACACCCGCTCGCCCTACGGCGGCGTGCGGGCGGTGCTCTTCCTGCCCAGCGCCCTGCTGACCCGCCTGCAGGACGACGAGCTCAGCTCGGTGCCCGCCCCGGCCCCCCCGCCGCCGCGCGCCCAGGACGCCCCGCTGCCCGTCCGGCGCCGTACCCAGACGGCCGGCGCCATGCCCGCGCCGGAACCGGCCGCCGCGCCCGCCCCGGAACCCGAGCCGGAACGCGCGGTGTCCGCGCTGGGCCTGCCGAAGCGCCGCCGCCGGCAGCCGGTCGCCGAACAGCAGCAGCACACCGCCGGAACCGTCGACTCCGTCACCACCGGCCGTACGCCCCAGGAGGCCGCCGCCGTCATCGGGGCCTTCGCCCGGGGCACCCGGTCCGGCCGCACCTCCTCGACGGACTCCTCGGACCACGAAGGGAACTCCCAGGCATGAACGCCATGAACGCGTCCGCCCAGGCGCAAGGCGGCCCGCTCAACGACCAGTTGGGCTGGATGCTCGACGACGCGCTGTCGGTGCCCGAGGCACGGCACGCGATCCTGCTGTCCGCGGACGGCATGCTGCGCGCGCACTCCAAGGGCATCAGCCGCGACGAGGCGGAGCGGCAGGCGGCGGCGCTGTCCGGACTGCAGTCGATCAGCCGCAGCACCTCGGACTTCTGCGACCGGCCCGGGACGGTGTGGCGGCAGACGCTGATCGAGTTCGTCGACGGCTTCGTCTTCCTGGTGGCGGCCGGGCCGGGCGCGTACCTGGCCGTGTCGGCCTCCGCGGAGGTGGACATGGAGGCGGTCACCTTCCGGATGCACAAGCTGGTCGACCGGCTCGGCAAGGAACTCACCAGCCCACCGCGGCAGGATGCCGGCAGGTCTGCATGACCGGGCCGCAGCCCGCCAAGCGCGGGCTCGTGCGGCCCTACGTGATCACCGAGGGCCGCGCGCATCCGACGCGCGGCTCCTTCGACCTGGTGACCCTGGTGACCGCCGCCGACGGCGGCGACCTCGGCGGCCTCGGCCCGGAGAAGCGCCGGGTCGTGGAACTGTGCCGCGGCGGCGCGCTGTCGGTCGCCGAGGTCGCCGGCCACCTGGGGATCCCGGTGAGCGTCACCAAGGTGCTGCTCGCCGACCTCGTCGACAGCGGCCACATCAGGACCAGGTCCCCCATCCCGTCCGCGCAACTCCCCGACATCCAGATCCTGCAGGAGGTCCTCGATGGGCTCCGCGCCCGCCTGTGACGACGTGTACTTGCCAGAGACGGTCAAAACGGCGGTCAAGCTGCTGGTCGTCGGGCACTTCGCCGTGGGCAAGACCACGTTCGTCGGCACGCTGTCGGAGATCCGGCCGCTGCGCACCGAGGAGACGATGACGCAGGCAGGTGCGCTCATCGACGACCTGGCCGGGGTCCCCGGCAAGACGACCACCACGGTGGCCCTCGACTTCGGCCGGCTCACCCTCAACGACCACCTGGTGCTCTACCTGTTCGGGGCGCCGGGACAGCAGCGCTTCACCCAGCTGTGGCGGGACATGACGCAGGGCGCGCTCGGCGCCCTCGTACTGGCCGACACCCGGCGGCTGGAGCACTCCTACGACGTCATGGGGCTGCTGGAGGAGCACGGCCTGCCCTACGCGGTGGCCGTCAACCACTTCGACGGCGCGCCGGAGTTCGACGAGGAGGGGCTGCGGGACGCGCTGGACCTGCTGCCGGAGACCCCGCTGATCACCTGCGACGCGCGCGACCGGCGCTCGTCCACCGAGGCGCTGATCGCCCTCGTCCAGTACCTGTACACCCGTAACTCCCAGGAGCGCGCGTGACCAGTCCCGAAGCCCACGACGAGCCCGTCCCGCCGGCCGGCTGCCCGGCGAACGGGCCGACCGCACTGTACGGCGAGGGATTCGCCAGGGACCCGGCCGGCACGTACCGCAAGCTGCGCGAGATCGGCTCGTTCGCGCCGGTCGAGCTGGCGCCCGGGGTCGAGGCGATGCTGGTGGTCAGCTACGACGCGGCCCTGCAGGTGCTGCGCGGCACCGACACCTTCGGCAAGGACGCGCGCCGCTGGAAGGCGTTCAACGAGGGCCGGGTGCCGGCCGACAGCCCGATCGTGCCGATGATGACCTACCGGCCGAACGCGTTCTTCGCCGAGGGCGAGGAGCACCGCAGGCTGCGCAGCTCGATCGACGACAGCCTGGCCCGGATCGACCCCAACGCGCTGCGCGGCTACATCCAGCAGAGCGCCGACGTGATCATCGACCGGTTCGCGTCGAGGGGCGAGGCGGACCTGCTGGCCGACTACGCCAAGGAGCTGCCGCTGCGGGTGCTGACCCAGGTCTACGGCTGCACCGCCGAGATCGGCGAGCGCCTCTACACCGGCATCCGCGGCATCTACGACGGCGTCGAGGCCGAGAAGTCCAACGTGATGGTGGGCGAGGCGATCGTCGAGCTGATCCAGCTGCGCCGCGAGCAGCCGGGCAACGACATGGTCACCTGGCTGATCGAGCACGAGTCGCGGCTGACCGACGCCGAGCTGATCGACCAGCTCGTGGTCATGACCGGCGCGAGCATCGAGCCGCAGCAGAACCTGATCGCCAACGCGCTGCGGCTGCTGCTGTCCGACGACCGGTTCGCCGGCACCCTCAACGGCGGCAGCCTGCCGGTCGAGGACGCCCTCGACGAGGTGCTGTGGACCGACCCGCCGGTCGCCAACCTCGGCACCCACTTCCCGTTCCACGACGTGGAGTTGCACGGCACCCGGCTGGCCGCCGGCTGCCCGGTCGTCGTCAGCTTCGCCGCCGCCACCACCGATCCGTCCCTCGCCTCCGACCAGCGGGCCGGCAACCGCGCCCACCTGGCCTGGAGCGCCGGACCGCACGGCTGCCCGGCGCAGCGGGAGGCCCGCATCATCGCCTCGGTCGCCATCGAGCGGCTGCTCGACCGGTTGCCGGATCTGGAACTCGCCCTACCGGTCGAGGAGTTGGTCTGGCGGCAGGGGCCGTTCCACCGGGCGCTCGTCTCGCTGCCGGCGCGTTTTCCGCCGGTGGCCTCCGCACGTTCCGTCCTGCCCCCCGAGACTTCCGAGACCTCTGGAGACACCCGATGGACAGCAGACACCCCCACGAGGACCCCATCGTCCTCGACCCCGCCGGCCGGGACGTCGCCGGTGAGGCCGTCCGGCTCACCGAGCACGGGCCGGCGGCGCCCGTGGAACTTCCTGGTCAGGTGGTGGCGTGGTCAGTAGGCCGGTTCGAGCTGCTGAAGCGGCTGCTGACCGACCCGCGCTCCTCGAAGGACCCGCGCCGGCACTGGCGGGCCTTCGCGGCCGGTGAGATCCCGCAGGACTGGCCGCTGTTCAGCTGGGTCGCGGTGAACAACATGTTCACCGCGTACGGCGGCGACCACCGCCGGCTGCGGCGGCTGGTCTCGCCGGCGTTCACCGCCCGGCGGGTCGCGTCGCTGCGGCCGCGCATCGAGCGGATCGCCGCCGACCTGGTGGACCGGCTGGCCGCCCGGCCGGCCGGCGAGGTGACCGACCTGCGCGAGGAGTACGCGTACCCGATCCCGATCCAGGTGATCTGCGAGCTGTTCGGGGTCCCCGACGAGCAGCGCGAGGGGCTGCGCACCGCGGTGGACGGCGTGTTCGACACCAGCGCCTCCCCGGAGGAGGCGCTGGCCAACTACCACGCGATGTACGCCAGCCTGCGGGAGCTGCTGGAGGTCAAGCGGGCCCGGCCGGGCGACGACATGACGAGCCTGCTGATCGCCACCCGCGACGAGGGCGGCGAGGACGGCGCCCGGCTCGGCGAGGACGAGCTGGTCGACACCCTGCTGCTGGTGATCGGCGCGGGCCACGAGACCACCGTGAACCTCATAGACAACGCTGTCCACGCCATGCTCACCCGTCCCGACCAGCTCGACCTGGTGCGATCGGGCCGGGTCGGCTGGGACGACGTGATTGAGGAATCGTTGCGGCACCGCGCCCCGGTCGCCCACCTGCCGCTGCGCTACGCGGTCGAGGACATCACGCTGGAGGACGTCACGATCCCGCGGGGCGAGCCGATCCTGGTCAACTACCAGGGCGCGGGCCTCGACACCCGGCGGCACGGCGCCAACGCCGGCGAGTTCGACGTGACGCGCGTCGACAAGGAGCACCTCGCCTTCGGCCACGGCGTGCACTTCTGCCTGGGCGCGCCGCTGGCACGGATGGAGGCGGCGATCGCGCTGCCCGCGCTGTTCGACCGCTTCCCCGCCGCCCGGCTCGCCGTGCCGGCCGAGGAGCTGGTCTCGTCGGGCTCGTTCATCTCCAACGGCCACCGCAGCCTGCCGGTGCTGCTGCGGGGCTGAGCCGGCTGCGTGTGCGTGAGGTGCCCGGCCGGGCACCTCACGCACACGCAGCACAATGGGGGTATGTGCCGAAGCATCAAGACCCTCAGGCCGCCGGCCACCCCCGAGGTGACCGACGAGGACATCACCGCCGCAGCCCTGCAGTACGTCCGGAAGGTCTCCGGCTTCCGGGCCCCGGCCGCGCACAACCGCGCGGCGTTCGACCGGGCGGTGGCCGAGGTGGCCGGCGCCACCCGCGAACTGCTGGATGATCTCGTGGTCCGCGGCGCCGCCCGCTGACCGCCGCCGGCCCCGTACGCGGGTACGATCTGAGCTGACTGGGAGGGCGGAATGGTCTGCAGTGCGTGCGGTCTACCCGTGATCGAGGGACCCAAGGGCGGCTACGTGTGCGGGCAGTGCCTGCACACCGTCGAGCCCGACGGATACGCCGAGGAGCGCGTCGAGGGACTCCAACTGGTCGCCGCCGCCCGCAAGGAGCGCACCCAGGCCCGCCGCGCCGCCAAGGCCGCCGGCCACCGCACCGCCACGAAGTGACCCCGGCCGCCCGGCGGACCGGTCCCGTCCGGAGATCACGAGGTGTTCCGGGCGGCGACGGTGCGGGTGAGGTCGTCCAGCCGGGCGTACTTCTGCTCGGTGGTGTGGCCGTCCCAGGCCGCCGAGGCGGACCGGGCCACGTGCGCGAACAGAGGCAGGTCGTCGGGCGCGAGGTGCCAGGACAACTGGCCGGCCTCCGTCGAGACGTAGACGACCGGCCAGTCCGGCTCGTCCGGGTCGATGCCGAGCACCGACGGGTGGACGGCCGCGAGGTACGCCACCAGGTGCGCGCGCTCCCGATACACGCTGTCCCGCGCGGCCCGCGCGGCGGCGAGTTCCTCGGCGAGGCCGCTCTCGCCGCACTCGGACGGAAGTCGACGAGCGCCCTCGCACTCGTTGGCCATGGGCCCTCCCAGGCATAAAAAAGCCCCGCACACGGCGGGCGTTGGTCGGGTGCCGGCATCGACGTTACCGGGGTCCGGATTCGATCACGTCGTCAACGGTGATCTTCTCGCTGGGTTTGCCGCTGAGCAGTCGGGCCCGGTTCGCTCGGGCGGCTTTGCGGCCGCACCAGGCGCGGATGTCTCGCTTCGGGGTTCCTGCGAGGTAGTCCTCGTAGGTGGTGAACAGCGGCAGCGGCGTTTCGTTGATGTCGGCCACAGGGTCATCCTCTCGCGACTGGGTGACAACCGGGAGCCGATCGTGCGCGGCGGGCGGCGCCCGTACACCGGCTTTGTACGACCTCGGGACCTTCCTGGCCGGGACCGTTGCGTGCAGTATCGGTGTCCTGCCGATGGAAGGAACTTGATGCTGGTCAGCGTGGACGGCTGGGCGATTCTGGATGGCCTGGAGCCTGAAGTCCGGGCACCGATTGATGACGCCTCAGGGCGGGTGGTCGGCGATCTGGTGGGTCACGGGCTGGTGGAGGTGAGGCAGGACGCCGGCGGCTGGTCCGCGATGCTGACGCAGGACGGCGTGGACGCGCTGGCGTTCCGGGCGACCCGATCGGCTCCTTGCCCGCGGTGGGTGGAGAAGCAGAAGGACGAGGCCTTCAGGGCGTTGGCGTTGACACCGGGTGAGGTGGACCTGCTGCGCGTGGCCTTGCGGCTGACACTGCGGCCCGGCGGTGTGGATCTGAGCGATGTGGTGTCTGAGGCGCATCACGACACGGCCACGAACCGGTGGATCCTCCAGGTCTCCGCCACGGAAGCGAACGAGGTGGGCCGGGTGGTGTGGCTGGATGCCCTGTCGGGGAACGTCGCCGCACGGAATCGGCTGGCATGGGCACAGGGCGTGAAGTACCCGCCGGCAAGCTGATGCCGATTTGTCAGGCGACGCGATGGGCGCGCCTCGTCGACGGCCCCGCGGTACGCCGTGGCCGTGTCGTACACCGTGGGCGTGCCCGCTGCCGTCACCGGCACTCAGTGAGCGGCATCAGGCACGCCGGCCCTCACAGCCCGTACCGGTCGAGGATGCTCATCAGCTTCCGCCTGCGTTTCAGTTCCGTCCGCAGGACGGCGAGACACACCGTGAACGCGTCCTCTGTCCCCAACGCACGATGGCAGTCGCGGGCACCGAGCAGCAGCCGTGCCAGGCGCTCGTAGGCACGGTCGCCGGTCGGCTCCTTCGACCGCTCGACCAGCCGCAGGTACACGTCGAGCGCCTCGGCCGGACGCGTCTGACGCGACAGGTCGGCGAGCTGCTCCCACTGCCGGTCGTCGGCCCGGCCGACCGCTTCCCGCCAGGCGGCGTCCACATCGCCGTCGTCGAGCAGCACGTCGATCAACACCGGCCCGCCGTACCAGCCTCCGCGTTCCAGGCGGGCGTCCTCCCCCAAGGTGGTCAGTGCCGCCGCGCGCTCGACCTCCCAGCAGTCCGCCGCCCGCGCAGCGGAGCGCAGCTGCCGGTAGGCGGCCAGGGACCGCTCGACACGGAAGCGGTCCCGACGCACCGCGACCGCGTCGGCCGCCCGCCCAGCCGTCACATACCGGACGCACACATAGTCGGCCAGGCGGCCGTCGATGTGCGTCTCGGCGGCACAGTCCCGAAGCCCCCGCTCGGCCCAGTCGAGTGCCTCGTTCGCGCGGCCCGCCGCTTCCAGTTCCCCGGCGATGAGCAGATGGGTGGCACCGGACGGGTCGAGGTCCTGGGCGTGCAGGGCGACCAACGCGTCGACGTCGCCCTCCGCCTTGACCAGGCGTTCCATCAGGTACCGCGCCGCCCAGCCGGACGGGCTGCGCCTGAGCGCCTCGGCCGCCAGCTGCCGCACGCGGGCCAGCCCGCTCGGCCCCAGCACGTCGGCGTAGTCGAGCGGGTCCAGGTCCGGCACGTCGTTGCTGTCGTCGAGCATGTGGCCGACCAGCCACCCGGCCAACCGATCCGGATCGGGGCGTGCGGCCCCGCATGCCTCCAGGTGGGCCTTGGCCACCGCGGCGGCGCCCTCTGCGACCACACCGTCGGAGTCGTCGATCTCCCCGTACGCCTCCGCCACCGCCCGGATCGCCTCCTCGGCCAGACCGACGGCGTGCGCCGCCTGCCCGTCGGCGGTCAGGGCACACAGTGCACCCGCCGCCTCGGCAACCTGTCGCGCATACCCTGCGGCGTCCGCGTGCTCGACGTACCCGTACCGGGCGAACGGCCGCGGATCGACCAGGGCGATGATCCGGTCCCGGACCGTACCGAGGTCGGAACGGGCAGCGGCGGCCCGCAGTTCCAAGCGCCTACGCAGTCCCCGGTCCTCGGCGATCTGCTCCTGTACCAGCGTCAGGAGTGCGTCCCGGGACAACGCCGACAGCCACGCTTCCAGACCCGAGGCTCGTGCCCGTGCCGCGTCTCGCTGGTGAGGAATCGTCTTCGCCCGCCGCAGCACGGTCAGCCCCACCGCCACACAATGCTTGCAGAAGTTGCCCTCCTGCCCGTGCGGGCAGTCGCACCACCCCGAAATGCCCTCCCCGCCACCGAGGACGAGCTCCACCTCGTAGACATCCGTACCGTGCACCACGGCGGTGACCGAGCCCTCCCCCACCTCCAGACCGCTCACCGCGTCCAGGTACCCCAGCCCCCGCTCGAAGGACCGAGCCCCGGCCAGCGCCCTCAGATCGTCCTCGTCGAATCCCACGACTTTCCGTGCCACACCGGTATTCAACCGCGGAAGGCGCGGTGCCGACCAAGCCGAACGACGAGTGGACCGAGGCCCCCGCCTCATGTCCGAAGAGGACTTCAGCTCTTGGACCGAGACAGTGCGCCTCCTGCGCTCCCCCAAGAACGCCCGACGCCTGCTCGACTCCATCGCCGAGGCAGAGGTCGGCGACGCCCAGAATCGCGCGCTGATCGACCCCGCCGCGGAGCGTGCGTGAAGATCTCGCTCACGCCCCACGCCTGGGAGGACTACACCTACTGGGCCGAGAGCGACCGCAAGATGGTCAAGCGCATCAACAAACCGATCGACGATACGCACCGGCTCGTGTACAAGCCGACCGACGATGAGTTGATCATCGTCCAGGCTCGGTACCACTACTGACTCGGCCCGAACCTCCACGGCGCCAATCGGGCGATACGACCAATTTCGGCCATTGACCCGCATGTCGCCTGACCGTATCCCCCGCGCGTCCCCTGGATCTTGGTCTAAGAGAGTGAAGGGCCACCGCTCTTTGGCGTGGCGGCCCTTCACCTGACGCTCATGCAGGTAGAAACGGGTCGTCAGGCTGGGAGATCTGTGGGGCGGGTGGGACTCGAACCCACGACCGACGGATTATGAGTCCGCTGCTCTAACCGGCTGAGCTACCGCCCCGTACTGGCGTGTCGTACACGTCGTGTGCCGCAGCATAGCCGCTCATACGATCTGTCGCCCGCACGGGTCACACATGCCCCGGGTGAAGGACTTCGCGTGGTGCGCGGCGGTTCCGGGGGGTGGGAGCGGGCACGAAAAAGGACCCCGGGCGGGGTCCTCGGTGTGCTGCCTCGATCTGACGCTCCCCCGACTGGACTCGAACCAGTAACCTGCCGGTTAACAGCCGGCTGCTCTGCCAATTGAGCTACAGGGGACCGAAGCTCCCCCGACTGGACTCGAACCAGTAACCTGCCGGTTAACAGCCGGCTGCTCTGCCAATTGAGCTACAGGGGAACGCTGCGGTTGCCTCGAATGCACCCGCTTTCCGGCTCCCGGTCGGCGCGTGCTCGCTGCGCCACATACATTAGCGCAAGTGAGGGGGTGCTCCGCCAACCCGTATCGCGGCGGTTGTCACTCGGCTACGACGGGTAGGCGCCAGGAACCACGAAAGTGGGACGGACGAGGGAAGGTGGAGCCATGCGTTACCGGCTGACGTTCATCACCGGGGCAGCGGTGGGCTATGTGCTGGGCGCGCGGGCCGGACGCGAGCGCTACGAGCAGCTGCGCAAGACCGCCCGGGGAATCGCGCAGAACCCGGCGGTGCGCAACACCGTCGAGTCCGCCGGGCAGAACGGCCGGGCCTTCGCGGTGAAGGCGGCCGACTCGATGGCCAGCAGAGTCGGCGAGCGGCTGCCGGACTCGGTGAGTTCGAAGGTGCGGTCGCTGCGCCAGCGGGCCGGCGGCGGCGAGGACGGATGGGGCAGCAGCAACACCTGACCCTTCCGGTACGGCATGATCTGGCGCCATGGGGATCGTGGCCGGATTGGACAGCTCAGCCGAAGGCACCACCGTCGTGGTCTGCGACACCGACAGCGGCGCCGTGCTCAGACAGGGGTACGCGCCGCATCCGGCGGACGGCGAGGGCACCGCGGAGCCGGAGGGCACCGCGGCGGCCCGGCGCTCGGAGGCCGACCCGCAGAGCTGGCTGCTGTCGCTCGGCGAGGCCGCCAAGGACGGGCTGCTGGAGGGCGTGCGGGCGATCGGCGTGGCCGCGCAGCAGCACGGGCTGATCGCGCTGGACGCGGGCGGGGTGCTGGTGCGCCCCGCCCTGCTGCGCGACGACAAGCGCGCCCAGGCGGCCGCCGCCGACCTCGGGCAGGAACTGGGCGGCGCGGCCGGCTGGGCGGACGCGGTCGGCGCGGTGCCGCGGGCCGCGTACCCGATCGCCAAGCTGCGCTGGCTGGCGCGGAACGAGCCGGCCTCCGCGCACCGGATCGCCGAGGTGCTGCAGCCGCACGACTGGCTGGTCTGGCAGTTGCTCGACCGGCCCGAGCGGCGCACCACCGACCGCGGTGACGCCTCCGGCAGCGGCTACTGGTCGGCGGCGAGCGGCGGCTACCGGCCGGATCTGGTCGAGCTGGCGCTGGGGCACCGGGTGCGGCTGCCGGACGTGCTGGGGCCCGCCGAGGCGGCCGGGCACACCCCGGAGGGGCTGCTGATCTCGGCCGGCACCGGGGGCGACATGGCCGCGGCGCTCGGCCTCGGGCTCGGCCCCGGCGACGCGGTGGTGACGCTCGGCGCCTCGGCGACGGTCTTCGCGGTGCACGAGACGGCGCTCACCGACCCGACCGGCTCGATCACCTCGTTCGCGGACGCGACCGGCCGGCACCTGCCGATGGTGCGGATCCGCAACGCGGTACGGGTGCTGCGCGGCACCGCGGCGCTGCTCGGCACGGACCTGGAGGGCCTCTCGGAGCTCGCGCTGCAGTCCACGCCGGGCGCGCACGGGCTGGTGATGCTGCCGTACCTGGAGGGCGAGCAGGTGCCCGCGCTGCCGCACGCGGCGGGCACGGTGGCCGGGCTGCGGCGCGAGAGCATGAAGCGCGAGCACCTGGCGCGGGCCGCGTTCGAGGGAATGCTGTGCGGTCTGGCCGACGGGCTCGACGTGCTGCGCGGCCGCGGCGTGCCGGTGCGGCGGGTCTTCCTGCTGGGGCAGGCGGGCGGGCTGGCGGCGGTGCGGACGGTGGCGCCGGCGCTGTTCGGGGTGCCGGTGGTCGTACCGCCGCCCGCGGACTACGCGGCGCTGGGTGCGGCCCGGCAGGCGGCGTGGGCGCTGGGCGCGCGGGACGGCTCGGTCTCGGCGCAGGAGCCGCCGCACTGGGAGTCCGCGGTGCTGTCCGGCAGCCGGGTGACGGAGCCCGGCGAGGACGCGGCGGCCGGCGGCGCGGTGCGGCAGCAGTACATGGCGGTACGCGACCAGACGCACCCCGGGGCGATGCCGACGGCCTGACGCGGCCGGCCCGGCGCCGTCAGTCGAGGTAGCCGCGCAGTTGGTCGGCGTAGGCGTGGGCGCGCAGCTTGCCCAGCGTCTTGGACTCGATCTGCCGGATGCGTTCGCGGGTGACGCCGAAGAGCCGGCCGATCTCCTCCAGGGTGCGCGGCCGGCCGTCGTCGAGCCCGTAGCGGAGCTGGACGACCTGGCGCTCGCGTTCGCCGAGGGTGGACAGCACCGCCTCCAGGTGCTGGCGCAGCAGCAGGAAGGCGGCGGACTCGGCCGGGGAGGCCGCATCGCCGTCCTCGATGAGGTCGCCGAGCGCGAGGTCGTCCTCCTCACCGACCGGGGCGTGCAGCGAGATCGGCTCCTGGGACAGCCGCAGCACCTCGGTGACGCGTTCGGCGGTCAGGCCGAGCAGGGCGGCCACCTCGGCGGTGTCCGGCTCCGCCCCGCGTTCCTGGAGCAGTTGGCGGCGCAGCCGGACCACCCGGTTGATCAGCTCCACGACGTGCACCGGGACCCTGATGGTGCGGGCCTGGTCGGCCAGGGCTCTGCTCATCGCCTGGCGGATCCACCAGGTCGCGTAGGTGGAGAACTTGTAGCCGCGCGCGTAGTCGAACTTCTCGACCGCGCGGATCAGGCCGAGGTTGCCCTCCTGGACGAGGTCGAGCATGGTCAGCCCGCGGCCCGCGTAGCGCTTGCCGACCGAGACGACCAGCCGCAGGTTGGCCTCGATCAGCCGGCGTTTGGCCATCCGGCCGCGGACCACGAGCCTGTCGAGCTCGCCGGCGAGCCGGGAGTCGAGGTCGCCCTCGCGGGCCAGCTTGTCCTCGGCGAACAGCCCGGCCTCCACCCGGCTGGCCAGTTCGACCTCCTCGTCGGCGCTGAGCAGCGCGATGCGGCCGATCTCGCGCAGATACTGCCGGAACAGGTCGCCGCCGGCCCCGGAGGCGGCGGCCCGGGCGGCCGGACCGGGCTGCGGTGCGGCGTCCGCGGCCTCGTCCTCGGCGTCGCGCGGCGCGGCCGGCTGCCCGGGAGACGGTGCGTGCGGTGGCTCGGCGAGAACCGGTCCGGGTGGGAGTGCCTGCGTCCGCATGGGAGTTCGCCTCCACGGTGAGCACGTCGCGGTCCGAGGGGCCGACGCTCCCAGTGTGGCCTACGGCACACTCCCGCCACGAGAGGCGTGCGAACAGTTTCTCGACGGACGGCCGGCCCGCCGCCCGCGCGTCACAGCGCGGCGGCGCCCTGGTCCCGCAGCCGCTTGCCGTACTGCTGCAGCGCCCACAGCTCGTTGGTGACGGCGGCGGCCTGCGCGGGGTCGGCACGCGGGCCGAGCCGGGCCTGGCTGGCCCGCAGCTCGGCCTCGCGGCGCTTGACGGCGAACAGCCGCACGTCCACCAGGATCTGCCCGGCGTAGACCTCGGGCGCCTTGTGCAGCACCGGCTCGACGGCCAGCTCGGTGACCAGGGCGCGCACGTAGTCGTCCGGGGCGCGGTCGCGGACCCGGAGCAGGAAGTCGCCGTCGCCGGCGCAGACCCCGCCGGCCTCGGCGATCGCCCGGCGCACCGCGGTGTAGGGCTGCCCGGTGAACTCGTCCTCGCCGTAGGCGTCGAAGGCCGGGGCGACCAGGTGCGGGTGCTGCAGGGCGAGCTTGAGCAGCTCGCGCTCGACGCGGTGGTGCGGCCCGCGCAGGTCGAGCCGCGGGCCGCGCGGGCCGCCGGCCGGGGCGGGGGCGGCCGGGCCGGGGCGCAGCGGCGGGCGGCCGCGGTCCGCGGAGTCGGCCGGAGAGGGGCCGCCGCGGGTCTTGCGTTCGCGTTCCCAGCGGGCGAGTTGGCCGATGCGGTGGACCACGAACTGGTTGTCGGTGACGTAGCCGAGCAGGCCGGAGAGCATCACGGCGTACTTGTGGCGGATCGCCGGGTCCTTGATCCGGGCGACGATCGGCGCGGTCTCCTCCAGCGCGGCGGCCTGGCCCTCCGGGGTGGCGGTGTGGTGCCCGTCGACCACCGAGCGGATGGCGAACTCGAACAGCGGGGTGCACTCGTCGACCAGCCGGCGCACCGCCTCGTCGCCCTTGGCGAGCCGCAGTTCGCAGGGGTCCATGTTGTCCGGGCTGATCGCGATCGAGGTGCGGGCGGCGAACTTCTGGTCGTCCTCGAAGGCCCGCAGCGCCGCCTTCTGGCCGGCCGCGTCGCCGTCGAAGGTGAAGACCACCTCGGAGCGCGAGGAGTCCATCAGGACGCGGCGCAGGATCTTCACGTGGTCGCCGGCGAAGGCGGTGCCGCAGGTGGCGATGGCGGTGGTGACGCCGGCCAGGTGGCAGGCCATGACGTCGGTGTACCCCTCGACGACCACCGCCCGGCCGGTGCGGCCGATCTCCTTCTTGGCGAGGTCGATGCCGTACAGCACGTGGGACTTCTTGTAGAGCGGTGTCTCGGGCGTGTTGAGGTACTTCGGCCCGTTGTCGTCCTCGCGCAGCTTGCGCGCGCCGAAGCCGATGACCTCGCCGGTGATGTCGCGGATCGGCCAGATCAGCCGGCCGCGGAAGCGGTCGATGGGACCGCGGCGGCCCTCGCCGGCCAGCCCGCCGGTCAGCAGCTCGCGGTCGGTGTAGCCCTTGCCGCGCAGGAAGCGCACCAGGTGGTCCCAGCCGGCCGGCGCGTAGCCGACGCCGAAGTGCGCCGCGGCGTCCCGGTCGAAGCCGCGGCCGGCCAGGAAGGCGCGGGCGATCTCGGCCTCGGCGGTGTCGAGTTGCTCGACGTAGAACGCCGCCGCGACCCGGTGCGCCTCGACCAGCCGGGTGCGCTCGCCCTGCTGGCGGCCGGGGTTGTAGCCGCCGTCCTCGTAGCGCAGCGTGATGCCGGCCTGGGCGGCGAGCCGTTCCACCGACTCGGAGAACGACAGGTGGTCGAGGCGCATCACGAAGTCGAGGGTGTCGCCGCCCTCCTGGCAGCCGAAGCAGTAGAACAGGCCCTTGCTCGGGCTGACCTGGAAGGACGGCGACTTCTCGTCGTGGAAGGGGCACAGCCCCTTCAGGTTGCCGCCGCCGGCCGGACGCAGCTGCAGGTACTCCGAGACGACGGCGTCGATCGGGACCGCGTCCCGCACCGCCTTGACGTCCTCGTCCCTGATCCGTCCCGCCACGCGGGAAGTCTACGGCGCGGCGCGGACACCTCCCGCACCGTGCCTCACGCCAGGAGCGACTCCAGCGGCGCCGACGGGTCGGCCAGCCGGTCGGGGTCCACCGGGCGGCCGGAGCGGATGAGCGCCTGCAGCGGGTCGGTGACGTCCCAGATGTTGACGTTCATCGCCGCGCGCACCTGGTGGCCGTCCGCCCCCTCGGCCAGCCAGAAGGCGATGAACTGCCGCTTGCCGACGTCGCCGCGCACCACGACCTGCTGGTACGAGCCGGGCGCGGCGTAGCCGGAGAACTCCATGCCCAGGTCGTACTGGTCGGTGAAGAAATAGGGCACCTTCGCGAAGCCCACGTCCTGGCCGAGCATCGCGCGGGCCGCGGCCGGGCCGCCGTCCAGCGCGTTCGCCCAGTGCTCCACCCGCAGCCTTGTGCCGAGCAGCGGGTTGTCGGCGCTGGCGCAGTCGCCGACCGCGTAGACGTCCGGGTCGCTGGTGCGCAGCGCGGCGTCCACCGCGATGCCGCCGCCGTCCGCGCGCGGGGCGACGGTCAGGCCGGACGCCTCGGCGAGCGCGACGCGCGGCGCGGCGCCGATCGCGGCGAGCACGTCGTGGCAGGGGTGCTCCTCGCCGTCGTCGGTGAGGGCGGCCAGCACCATGCCGTCCTGGCCGACGATCTCGGTGAGCTTGGCGCCGAACGCGAACCGCACGCCGTGTTCGCGGTGCAGGTCGGCGAAGACGCCGCCGAGTTCCGGGCCGAGCGCGGCGTGCAGCGGGGTCGGGTCCGGTTCGACGACGGTGACCTCGGCGCCGAAGGAGCGGGCGGCGGCGGCCACCTCCAGGCCGATCCAGCCGGCGCCGGCGATCACCAGGTGGCCGTTGTCGCGGCCGAGCGAGGTCAGCACGGAGCGCAGCCGCTCGGCGTGCGCGAGCCGGCGCAGGTGGTGCACGCCGGCCAGGTCGGTGCCGGGCACGTCCAGCCGGCGCGGCTCGGCGCCGGTGGCGAGCAGGAGTTTGTCGTAGCCGAGCGAGGTGCCGTCGCCGAGCGTCACCGTCTTCGCGGCGCGGTCCAGCGCGGTGACCGGCTGGCCGAGGTGGAGTTCGATGTCGTGCTCGGCGTACCAGGCGGGCTCGTGCACGAAGACCGAGTCGCGCTCGTCCTGGCCGAGCAGGTAGCCCTTGGACAGCGGTGGCCGCTCGTAGGGGTGGTCGCGTTCGTCACCGATGAGGATCACCCGGCCGGTGAACCCCTCGGCGCGCAGCGTCTCCGCGGCCTTCGCCCCGGCAAGTCCCGCTCCCACGATGACGAACGTCAGATGTGCGTCGACCACTGTGCGCCTCCTCGCGCGGAATCCCCCGGCGAACCGTTCTCATGTCGGAGCGTCCCGCACGGCACGCCTCCCGGGAAGGGTGCCGCACCGGACGGACGGCGAACCGTTGGAGGAATCGCCGCCCCCGGCGTGTCCGGCGCGTCAGCGGGGACCGGTGAGCCGGGCGTGCAGGGTGAGGGCCGCGGCGTCGGTCAGCGAGGCGATCTGGTCGACGACCACCCGCAGCCGCGCCGCGTCGTCGGGCGCGGTCTGCCACAGGCCGCGGAACTCCGGGGCGAGCCCCTCGGGCGCGCGCTCGGACAGCGCCTGGGCAAGCTCCGCGATGACGACCCGCTGTCCGGCCCGGCGGCGTGCCTGGTCGGCGCGCTGCATCACGTAGCGGTCGGCGACCGCCTTGAGCACCGCGCACTCCAGGACGACGGTCCTGGGCACCACGAGCCGGGCGGCGTACCGGGTCAGCCGTCCCGGGCCGTAGGCGTCGCGGGTGGCGCGCTCGGCCGCCAGGCAGAAGCGGCCGATCAGTTGCGAGGTGGTGTCCTTCAACCGGGCCTGGGCGAGCGCGGAGCCGTCGTAGCCGTGCGGCCACCACTCCTGGGCGAGCAGCCGGTCGAGGGCCTCGGCGAGTTCGTCCGGCTCGGCGTCGGGCGCGTAGCGGCCCACCGCGACGTCGTATATCTCGCGGCGTTCGGGCTCGGCGTGCAGCACCGCGGGGTCGAGGTGGCCGGCGTGCAGGCCGTCCTCGACGTCGTGCACCGAGTAGGCGACGTCGTCGGACCAGTCCATCACCTGGGCCTCGAAGCACCGCTCGCCGGCCGGGGCGCCGGTCCGCAGCCAGTCGAAGACCGGTTCGTCGTCCGGGTAGACGCCGAACTTGCGTGACGAGGCGTCGGTCGGGTGACCACCGCGCGGCCAGGGGTACTTGGTGGCCGCGTCGAGTGCCGCCCGGGTCAGGTTGAGGCCGACGCTGACCGTGTCGCCGGCCGGGCCGGTGGTGAAGCGCTTGGGCTCGATCCGGGTCAGCAGGCGCAGCGACTGGGCGTTGCCCTCGAAGCCGCCGCAGCCGGCCGCGACCTCGGCGAGCACCTGCTCGCCGTTGTGCCCGAACGGCGGGTGGCCGAGGTCGTGCGCCAGGCAGGCGGTCTCCACCAGATCCGCGTCGCAGCCCAGTGCGGCGCCCAACTCCCGGCCCACCTGGGCGCATTCGAGGGAGTGGGTGAGCCGGGTGCGCGGTGAGGTGTTGATCTCGGGGGACTCGGCGCCCGGGTCGACGACCTGCGTCTTGCCGGCCAGCCGGCGCAGCGCCGCCGAGTGCAGCACCCGGGCCCGGTCGCGCTGGAAGGCGGTGCGGCCGGGGCGCTTGTCCGGCTCCGGCACCCAGCGCTCGGCGGCGGCCTCGTCGTACGGCGCGTCGTACGGCGCGTCGCGCCGTGTGGCGTGCGCCGCCGCCACCGGTGGGTTCCCGTTCATAGTGCGACGGTAACCCGGTCCGGTGCCGGCCCGCCCCGCGGGCCGGTCTCAGCGGCCGCCGGGATCGAGGTCCCGCTCGCCGGGCGGGCGCACCCGGGCGAGCTGGCTGTTGAGCTGCGCGGTGATCCGGAGCATCAGCCGTTCGGTGCTGTCGAAGACGTCCTCGTGCTCGGGGAGGGGCTGGTTGTCGTCCATGTACGTAGTGTGGAGGGCACATATCGTCCCGATGGTGCACAGACGTGTCCGGAGTCACCCGTCAGGCGTAACCCCGTCCCACCCGGGCGGTCCCGGGCGCCACTCGTCGCCGGCCACCCGGCGCCCCGAGGCGCGCAGCGCGCGGCCGGCGTCCGGCCCGGCCAGGTAGACCCAGGCGGGGCGGGCCCGGCCCGCGCCGTCCAGCACGTCGCGGACCAGCCGGACGTAGAGGCCGGCCGGGTCGCCCGGGGTGTACTCCTCCAGCCGGTCCAGCGCGGCCAGCACGGTGTCGTAGTGCGCGGGCAGCGGCTGGAGGAGGTCGCCGCGGACCAGGTCGCCGGGGGCGCCGTCGAGCGCGAAGGGGTAGCCGGGCCCGTGGTAGAGCACCGCGCCGGGCAGCCGGGCGGGCTCGCACCAGGCGGTGCGGCCGCGCAGCAGGGCGTCGTGGTTGCTCCCGCCGGGGCGCAGCGTGCCGTAGACGAACACGGGGTGGCCTGGGCTGTCCGGGCGGTCGGTTTCGCGGCGCATACCGCCATGATGCGCAACCGCCGGGCGGCGCGGAACGTCCCTGTGGACGAGAGCGCCCGCGATCGCTCCGGCCGGGACGAGCGGGCGGCAGGCCGGGGGGCGGCGTTGGGGATGCGGGAGTTCGTGGCGGGGCGCGGGCGGCGCCGGCTGGTGCGGATCGCGGCGGCGCTGTGCACGCTGGCGCTATTGCCCATGACCTGGCTGTACGTCACCGCATCGGACCGGGTGCGCACGGTGGCCGACGTGCCCGCCGAGCCGGTCGCGGTGGTCTTCGGCGCCGGCCTGGACGACGGCTCGCCCTCGCCGTACCTGGCCCACCGGCTGGACGCGGCGAGCGCGCTGTACCGGGCGCACCGGATCCGGGTCGTGCTGGTCACCGGCGACAACGACCGCACGGACTACAACGAGCCGGCCGCCATGAGCGCCTACCTGCGGCGCCACGGCGTGCCGCGCTCCCGGGTGGTGCTGGACTACGCGGGCTTCGACACCTGGGACTCCTGCTCGCGCGCCCGGCGGATCTTCGGCGTCACGCACGCCGTGCTGATCAGCCAGGGCTTCCACATCCGCCGCGCGCTGGCGCTGTGCACGGCCGCGGGCATCTCGTCGTACGGGATCGGGGTGGCCGAGCCGCACGACGCCACCTGGTACTACGGCGGAGTCCGGGAGCTGACGGCGTCCGGCAAGGCGCTCTTCGACGCCGCCGTGCGGCCCGATCCGGACCTGCTCGGCCGCCGGGAGCCCGGTGTCGCGACCGCGCTGCGGGCCGCCGGGCGCTGAGCGGGTCGGATCAGCCGGCGAGCAGCAGGAGGAAGACCAGGAACGCCAGGCCGATCGGCGCGCCGATGATCAGCAGCGGCCCGACCCACGGCGGGCTCTCCGGCGGCGGCGCGACCGGGGCGAGCGGCGCGATGGTGACGAGCAGTTCCTCGGGCCCATCGGTCGCCATGCCGTCTCCCGTCGTCCCCCCGCTGGTGAGCGAATCGTACCCGCGGCCCGGCACACCGGACAGTTGACCGGCGGACATCTTCCGATTACCCGTCAGGCGCATGGGGCGGATACGGCGAAACCCCGAATTGATCCGGGAGAGTGAACGGCAGGAACTTCTCCCGCCAGTGGCAGTTGTGCAGTCTGCTCCGGCTCAGTGGGGCGTTCCAGGATCGGAAGGAAGAATTCGCGTGATCAAGAAGGTTCTCGCCACCGCAGCAGTCGTCGTCTCCGCGGTGGGCGTCGCCGCCGCCCCGGCCATGGCCATCGGCAACAACCACGGCCCCTCGTCCTCCAACGGCAACGGAGCGGAGCAGCGGTACGGCAACACCACCACCGGCGGCTACATGAGCCCGCAGATCGGCCTGATCCAGGGCTCGCTGAACAAGCCCTGCGTCGGCCTGCCGGCCAAGGCCGACGTCGGCTCGCTGCTCGGTGCGATCCCGATCAGCGCCCAGGACATCCTGACCTCGCCGCAGGACCAGCAGTGCACCGAGAACTCCAGCCAGGTCAAGGGCGACGACCCCCTGTCGCACGTCCTCAGCGACATTCCGGTCCTGTCCGGGAACGGCGCCAACCGCTGATTCTCCGCCGCGTGGCATCAATGTTCCGCGACGGCGTCCGGGGGAATTGCCGCCGACCGGTCGGAAAGGCCGTCGCCGCAATTCGCGGAACACCGAATCGCCTGCCGTGAGACATACCGAGGGCCCGTCCGCCGATCCCGGCGCACGGGCTCTCGGCCTGTCCGGGCGCGGCGCGGGACGCCGAGTATCGTCGGCGACGAAACACGAGCGGGCGGAGGTGGTGGGGGTGCGGTCTCTCGCGCTGGGGCTGTGGGATCCGGCGGCGGGCCAGGGGGTGCGCCAGCTGACCGAGCTGGGGCTGGCGCTGGTGCTGTCCACGCTGATCGGCCTGGAACGCGCGGTGCAGCAAAAGAGCGCGGGGCTGCGGACGCACACCCTGGTCGGGGTGGGCAGCGCGCTGTTCATGGAGGTGTCGCAGCACGGGTTCAACGGCGTGCTGGGGATGCAGCACGTCTCCTTCGACCCGTCCCGGGTGGCGGCGCAGGTCGTCTCCGGCATCGGCTTCATCGGCGGCGGCATCATCTTCGTGCGCCGCGACGCGGTGCGGGGCCTGACGACCGCGGCGACGGTGTGGCTGACCTGTGCCGTCGGGATGGCGTGCGGCGGCGGGCTGCCGCTGCTGGCCTCGGCGGTGACGGTGACGCACTTCCTGGTGGTGCGGGGCTATCCGCTGGTCACCCGCCTGGTGCCGGTGATATCGACCGCGACGCAGTCCAGGCTGCAGGTGGTCTACGACATCGGCGGCGGGTTGCTGCCGCGGATGCTGGAGCGATGTACGAGTTCCGGCTTCAAGGTGCTGGACGTGCGCGTGGACCGGGCGCCGTGGATGGACGCCGAGGAGGGTCAGCCCGTCGTGCCGGGCAGTTCCGAGGTCGAGCTGACCATCCAGGGCACCGGCAGCGTGCACCAACTGGTCGCCGAGATCTCGGAGTTGAGCGGAGTGCGCAGCGTGTGGTCGCCGGCCGTGGACTCCAACGACTGATCCGCGCCAGGCGACGATCACCGGCCGGGCGGCGGGTTTGCCTGGTGGGAGGGGTGGCGGCGGGCGGCGGCTGCTCAACGATTCATGAATCCGTGATGTTTTCTACACACGTGCGCGCGATACTTCATGACCATGTCCCAACCCACGCGGGCCGCCCGCGCCACCGAGTCGTCGCCCGCCTCCGGCGATCAGCGCGTCACGCGCCGTCGTGTCCTGGCCGCGGGCGGTGGCCTCGCGCTCGCCACCACGCTGGCCGCCTGCGGCTCCAACACCGGCCGCGGCAGCGGCGGTCCGGGCGGCCGGCCGGCGCTGTCGCAGTGGTACCACCAGTACGGCGAGCCGGGCACCGAGCAGGCCGTCAAGCGGTACGCCGCCGCCTACAAGCCGGCCGACGTCACCGTGCAGTGGCGTCCGGGCAACTACGACCAGCAGACCGCCGCCGCGCTGCTGACCTCCGACGGACCGGACGTCTTCGAGGTCAACGGCCCCACCCTGGACCAGATCCAGGCCCGGCAGATCGTCGACCTGACCGACGAGGTCAAGGCGGTGCTCTCCGACTTCAACCCGGCGGTGCTCGACACCAAGACCTACCAGGGCAAGGTCTACGGCATCCCGCAGGTCATCGACATGCAGATGCTCTACTACCGCAAGAGCATGCTGTCCAAGGCCGGGGTCCAGCCCCCGCAGACCCTGGACGAACTGGTGGACGCGGCCGCCAAGCTGACGAACAAGAACGTCAAGGGCCTGTTCCTGGGCAACGACGGCGGCGCCGGGGTGCTCGCCGGCACCCCGCTGTTCGCGGCCGGCCTGCAACTGGTCACCCCCGAGGGCCGGGTGGGCTTCGACGACCCGGCCGCCGCGACCGCGCTCGGCAAGCTGCGCAAGCTCTACACCGCCAAGTCGCTGCTGCTCGGCGCCCCGGCCGACTGGTCGGACCCGTCGGCGTTCATCCAGGGCCTCACCGCGATGCAGTGGACCGGGCTGTGGGCGATGCCGCAGATCAAGAAGGCGCTGGGCGACGACTTCGGCGTGCTGCCGTTCCCCAAGGACGGCGCGAGCGGCCGGCCGGCGGTGCCGGTGGGCGCGTACGGCTCGGCGGTGAGCGCCCGCAGCAAGCAGATCGACGCGGGCAAGGCGTTCGTGAAGTGGCTGTGGGTGGACCGCACCGACTACCAGGAGGACTTCTCCACCTCCTACGGCTTCCACATCCCGGCGCGCATCTCGCTCGCCAAGCGGGCCACCAAGCTGCGCACCGGCGCGGCGGCCGACGCCGTGCGCTTCACCACCGACTACGGGCACGCGAACCCGCTGCTGTGGACGACCGCTTCCAACAACGCGCTGCTCGACGCGCTCAGCCGGATCATCAAGGACGGCGCGGACCCGGCGGCCCAGGTCAAGTCGGTGGTGGCGAAGGTGGCTTCGGAGCTCGCGCGCGTGCAGAAGCAGAGCTGACCGGGTGCTCGCCCGGCTGCTCGGACCGCAGAAGCGCTATCTGTGGTTCTGGATCTTCACCGGCCCGTTCGTCATAGGACTGGTCGTCTTCAGCTACGTGCCGCTGCTGTGGAGCGTCACGCTCAGCTTCTTCGACGCGCGGGACACGGTCACCCCCACGCACTTCGTGGGGCTGGCCAACTACGCGGCGGTGCTGGGCGATTCGGCGTTCACCTCCAGCCTGGTGACCTTCGCGGTCTTCTCGCTGTTCATCGTGCCGGCGACCTACGCGCTGTCGCTGGGGCTGGCGCTGCTGGTGCACCGGCTGAGGTTCGCCCGGGGCTTCTTCCGGTCGGTCTTCTTCCTGCCGACGGCGTGCAGCTACGTGGTGGCCTCGCTGATCTGGAAGATGTCGATCTTCAACGGGGTGCGCTTCGGGCTGGCCAACACCGTGCTGCGGTGGTTCGGCGCGGACCCGGTGGCGTGGCTGTCGACCACCCATCCGCCGTGGTACTGGCTGGTGATCGTCACGGTGCGGCTGTGGCTGCAGGCCGGGTTCTACATGGTGCTGCTGCTGGCCGGGCTGCAGCGCATCCCGCGCACGCTCTACGAGGCGGCGGCGGTCGACGGCGCGCGGCCGGGCTGGCAGACCTTCCGCCACATCACCTTCCCGCAGCTGCGGGCCACCTCGGTGGCGGTGGTGCTGCTGCTGGTGATCAACGCGTTCCAGGCGTTCGACGAGTTCTACAACCTGCTGTCCACCTCGGCCGGCTACCCGCCCTACGCCCGGCCGCCGCTGGTCTACCTGTACTACCTGGCGCTCGGCCAGGGGCAGAACCTCGGGGTCGGCAGCGCGGGCGCGGTGGTGCTGGCGCTGATCATCGCGATCGTCACGGTGGCGCAGGCGCGCTGGTTCGGACTCGGCAGGAAGGAGGCGTGATGGAAGCGGGACTGCGCCGGCTCGTGCGGGCCGTACGGGTCGTGGTGCTGATCGGGCTGGCGGTGCTCTTCCTCGTGCCGTTCTACCTGCTGGTGCGCAACGGGCTGTCCAGCGAGGCGGACATCACCTCGCCCGGCTGGACGTTCTTCCCGCACGTGCTGCACTGGGGCAACGTGCGCGAGCTGTTCGACGACCCCTCGGTGCCGATGCTGCACGCGCTGTGGAACTCGGCCCGGATCGCGGTGCTCACCACGCTGGGCACACTGCTGCTCGCCTCGCTCGCCGGGTACGGCCTGGCGCGCATCCCCTACCCGTACGCCGACCACGTCTTCTACGGCATCCTCGGCACGCTGATGATCCCGTCGGCGGTCACCTTCGTGCCGAGCTTCGTGCTGGTCTCCACGCTGGGCTGGATCTCCACGCTGCGCGGGCTGATCATCCCGACGCTGTTCAGCGCGTTCGCCGCGTTCTTGTTCCGGCAGTACTTCCTGGGGTTCCCGCAGGAGCTGGAGGACGCGGCCCGGGTGGACGGGCTCGGCTACTGGCGCACCTACTGGCGGATCGTGGTGCCCAACTCACGGGCGGTGTTCGCGGCGGTGGGCGCGATCGTGTTCATCGGCTCGTGGAACTCCTTCCTGTGGCCGCTGGTGATCGGCCAGGACGAGTCGTCGTGGACGGTCCAGGTGGCGCTGTCGACGTTCACCGACGCGCAGTCGGTGAACCTGCACGAGCTGTTCGTCGCCTCCGCGGTCTCGATCCTGCCGCTGGTGGTCGTCTTCGTGGTGCTGCAGCGGCACCTGGTGGCAGGCGTGGAGCGCACGGGCATCGACGACTGATCCACGGCCGCCTATGCTGTGCCGTTCCGCGTACCCGGCGAGCGAGGAGCTGACTGCCGCGATGGGCTGGAGCGAGACCGACATCCCCGACCAGAGCGGCCGGGTCGCCGTGGTCACCGGGGCCAACAGCGGCATCGGCTACTGCGCGGCCCGCGAGCTGGCCCGGCGCGGCGCCCACGTGCTGCTGGCCTGCCGCAGCGAGCGGCGCGGCCAGGACGCGGCCGACCGGCTGCGCGCCGAGGTGCCCGGAGCCCGGGCCGGCTACCGGCACCTGGACCTGGCGGACCTGAAGTCGGTACGGGCCTTCGCGGCCGGGTACGCCGACAACGAGGGGGACCGGCTCGACCTGCTGGTCAACAACGCCGGCGTGATGGCGCTGCCGTACACCAGGACCGCGGACGGCTTCGAGACCCAGTTCGGCGTCAACCACCTCGGCCACTTCGCGCTGACCGGGCTGCTGCTGCCCTGGCTGCTGCGGACCCCGGGCTCCCGGGTGGTGACCGTCTCCAGCGCGCTGCACGCCATCGCCGGCATCGACCCGGCCGACCTCAACAGCGAGCACGGCTACCGGCGCTGGCTGGCCTACGGCCGCTCCAAGACCGCGAACCTGCTGTTCGTCCACGAGCTGGCCCGGCGGCTGGCGTCCGGCGGCCACCGGGTGACGGCGGCGGCCGCCCACCCCGGCTACGCCAACACCAACCTGGCCACCGCGGGCGTCGAGATGGAGGGCCGGGCGGCCACCGCCCGGGTGGTGCGGATCGGCAACCGGATGCTGGCCCAGAGCGCCGAGCGCGGCGCGCTGCCCACCCTGTACGCGGCCACCGCGCCCCAGGTGCGCCCCGACGACTTCATCGGTCCGCGCCTGCAGGGCTGGCGCGGCTCCCCCACCCGCTCCTGGCGGGCGCCCTGGACCCTCGACGACACCTCGGCCGAACGCCTGTGGTCGGCCTCCGAGCAGCTCACCGGGGTGCGCTACGAGGCGCTGGCCGGCGGCTGACCGGTCCGGCCGGGGCGCGGGCGAAGGGTGGGGGCGGCGTCTCCCGCACGAGACGCCGCCCCCGGTGAGGGTGGTGCGGTGGTGGTCGCAGGGCGCGGCTACGCCGCCTTGCCGTCCCGGCCGCGGGCCGCGGCGGCCCGGCCGGCCTCCAGGCGGGCCACCGGGATGCGGAACGGCGAGCAGGAGACGTAGTCCAGGCCCACGTCGTGGAAGAAGTGCACGGACTCCGGGTCGCCGCCGTGCTCGCCGCAGACGCCGAGCTTGAGGTCGGGACGGGTCGCCCGGCCGTCCCGCACGGCCCGTGCGCACCAGCGAGCCGACCCCGTCGCGGTCGATGGTCTCGAACGGGCTGACCCCGAAGATGCCCTTCTCCAGGTAGGCGGTGAAGAAGCTGGCCTCCACGTCGTCGCGGGAGAAGCCCCACACGGTCTGGGTGAGGTCGTTGGTGCCGAACGAGAAGAACTCGGCGGCCTCGGCGATCTGCCCGGCGGTCAGCGCGGCCCGGGGCAGCTCGATCATCGTGCCGAGCGCGAGCCCGAGTTCGACCCCGCGCTCCCGCTCCACCTCGGCGATGACGATCTCCGCCTCGTCGCGGACGAGTTCGAGCTCCTGGACGGTGCCGACCAGCGGGATCATGATCTCGGCGCGCGGGTCCCCGCCGGCCGCCCGGCGATCGGCCGCCGCCTCGGCGATGGCCCGCACCTGCATGGTGAACAGCCCCGGGATCACCAGGCCGAGCCGCACCCCGCGCAGGCCGAGCATCGGGTTCTGCTCGTGCAGCCGGTGGACCGCCTGCAGCAGGCGCAGGTCGTTCTCGTTGGGGTCCTTGCGGGACTCGGCGAGCGCGACGCGGACCGACAGCTCGGTGATGTCCGGCAGGAACTCGTGCAGCGGCGGGTCCAGCAGCCGCACGGTGACCGGCAGCCCGTCCATCGCCTCGAACAGGTCGACGAAGTCGGCGCGCTGCAGCGGCAGCAGACCGCTCAGCGCCGTGCCGCGCTCCTCGTCGGTGTCGGCCAGGATGAGGCGCTCGACCAGCTCGCGCCGCTCGCCGAGGAACATGTGCTCGGTGCGGCACAGGCCGATGCCCTGGGCGCCGAACCGGCGGGCCCGGGCGGCGTCCTCGGCGTTGTCGGCGTTGGCCCGCACCCGCAGCCGGCGCACCCGGTCGGCGTAGGCCATCATCCGGTGCACCGACTTGACCAGTTCGCCGGCGTCGTCGGCGCCGGCGTGCATCCGGCCCTCGAAGTACTCCACGACCGGCGACGGCACGACGGGCACCTCGCCGAGGTAGACCTTGCCGGTCGAGCCGTCGATGGAGACCAGGTCGCCCTCCTCGACGGTGACGCCGCCGGGCGCGGTCAGCCGGCGCCGCTTGGTGTCGACCTCCAGCTCCTCCGCGCCGCACACGCAGGTCTTGCCCATGCCGCGGGCGACCACCGCGGCGTGCGAGGTCTTGCCGCCGCGGCTGGTGAGGATGCCCTCGGCGGCGATCATGCCGTTGAGGTCGTCGGGGTTGGTCTCGCGGCGGATCAGGATGACCTTCTCGCCGGAGCGCGACCACTTGACGGCGGTGTAGGAGTCGAAGACCGCCTTGCCCACCGCGGCGCCCGGCGAGGCGGCGATGCCGCGGCCGAGCAGCTCCGCGGCGGCGTCGTCGGCGAAGCGCGGGAACATCAGCTGGGCGAGCTGGGCGCCGTTGACCCGCTGCAGCGCCTCCGCCTCGCCGATCAGCCCCTGGTCCACCAGCTGGGTGGCGATCCGGAAGGCGGCGCCCGCGGTGCGCTTGCCGACCCGGGTCTGCAGCATCCACAGGGTGCCGCGCTCGATGGTGAACTCGATGTCGCACAGGTCCTGGTAGTGGTTCTCCAGGGTCTCCATGATCCGCAGCAGCTCGTCGTAGGAGTGCTTGTCGATCGTCTCCAGCTCGGCGAGCGGCACGGTGTTGCGGATGCCGGCCACCACGTCCTCGCCCTGCGCGTTCTGCAGGTAGTCGCCGTAGACGCCCTGCTGGCCGCTGGCCGGGTCGCGGGTGAAGGCGACGCCGGTGCCGGAGTCCGGGCCGAGGTTGCCGAAGACCATCGAGCAGACGTTGACCGCGGTGCCCAGGTCGCCGGGGATGCGCTCCTGGCGGCGGTAGAGCTTGGCGCGCTCGGTGTTCCAGGAGTCGAAGACCGCGCGGATCGCCAGGTCCATCTGCTCGCGCGGGTCCTGCGGGAACTCCCGGCCGGCCCGCTTGGCGACGATGGCCTTGAACTCGCCCACCAGGTCGCGCAGCCGGGCCGCGTCCAGGTCCACGTCGGTCGCGGCGCCGGCGGCCTTCTTGGCCGCCTCCAGCGCCTCCTCGAACAGTTCGCCGTCCACGTCGAGCACGGTCTTGCCGAACATCTGGATGAGCCGCCGGTAGGAGTCCCAGGCGAACCGCTCGTCCCCGGCCTGCGCGGCCAGGCCGGCCACCGAGGCGTCGGACAGGCCGATGTTGAGGACGGTGTCCATCATGCCGGGCATCGAGAACCTCGCCCCGGAGCGCACCGAGACCAGCAGCGGGTCGTCGGCCTGCCCGAGCCGCTTGCCCATCCTCGCCTGCAGCGCGTCGAGGTGCGCACTCACCTCGTCGCGCAGCGCCGCGGGTTCCTCGCCGGTCTCCAGGTAGACCTTGCACGCCTCGGTGGTGATGGTGAAGCCCGGAGGGACGGGCAGGCCGAGGTTGGTCATCTCGGCGAGGTTGGCACCCTTGCCGCCGAGCAGGTCCTTGAGGTCCTTGTTGCCCTCAGTGAAGTCGTAGACGAACTTCTGCGGTGTTTGCTTGTCCGACACGGGACCGACTCCTCGCGTACGGGTTGAGCCCTGACGGCCGGGAGCGTACCCATCTCCAAGGCGTGGCAGTACATCCATGGCCACGTCACCCGGTCGCAACCACCCGTCTGCCAGGAGATCGAATGCGCATCCGGCCCTTCCGCCTGCGATCCGCGGACGGGTGCCGCGGTCGCGTTCCGTTCAAGTATTCAACACATGAGCGGCCATCCGAGCAACTGAGCGCCCGAACGGTGACGCGGCGCTACCACGGCTTGACGACGTGAACCGCCGGACGGTGGCACTGGGTGCCACGAGTTGGAGAGGTGACGGCAGCCGGAATCGGCCGCCTCGATCGCTCAAATGAGCGAAGCGCGCATCAAACGTGGCGAGAATCACTCGTCCGGGAAGCCCGGCGTCCCGCCCTTCGGACGGTCCGGTCAGCCGCCGGAGGTGGCCAGCTCCGCGTCGGCGCCGACCGCGGCGGTGTGGTCGTGCGGGTCGTCGAGCCAGCCGTCCGGCAGGACCACCCGCTTGGTGCCCGCGGTGCGGCCCCGCGGGCCCTCGGCGTCCCGCGGCCAGGGCTGGTCGAGGTCGAGCGTGCCGAGGTGCTCGTCCAGCTCGGCCAGCGAGGAGGCGTTCGCCAGCGCCTGCCGGGCCTGCGAGCCGACCGCGAAGCCCTTGGTGTACCAGGCCACGTGCTTGCGGAAGTCGATGACGCCGCGGGACTCGTCGCCCAGCCACTCCCCCAGCAGCGCCGCGTGCCGCCGCATCACGCCGGCGACCTCGCGCAGCGTGGGCCGGGCCTGCTCGTGCGAGCCCTCGAAGACGTGCACCAGGTCGCCGAAGAGCCAGGGCCGGCCCAGGCAGCCGCGGCCCACCACGACGCCGTCGCAGCCGGTGCGGCGCATCATCCGCAGCGCGTCCTCGGCGCACCAGATGTCGCCGTTGCCCAGCACCGGGATCTCCGGCACCGCGTCCCGCAGCCGAGCGATCGCCTCCCAGTCGGCCGTGCCGCCGTAGTGCTGGGCGGCGGTGCGGCCGTGCAGCGCGACCGCGGTGACGCCCTCCTCGACGGCGATGCGGCCGGCGTCGAGGTAGGTCAGGTGGTCGTCGTCGATGCCCTTGCGCATCTTGATCGTCACCGGCAGCGCGCCGGCGTTGCCGACCGCCTCGCGCAGGATGGACCGCAGCAGCGGACGCTTGTAGGGCAGCGCGGAACCGCCGCCCTTGCGGGTCACCTTGGGCACCGGGCAGCCGAAGTTGAGGTCGATGTGGTCGGCCAGGTCCTCGTCCACGATCATCCGCACCGCCTTGCCGACGGTGCCGGGATCGACGCCGTACAGCTGGATGGAGCGCGGCCGCTCGGAGCCGTCGAAGTGGATGAGCTGCATGGTCTTGTCGTTGCGCTCGACCAGCGCGCGGGTGGTGATCATCTCGGAGACGAACAGCCCCCGCCCGCCGCTGAACTCGCGGCACAGCGTGCGGAACGGCGCGTTGGTGATCCCGGCCATCGGCGCGAGCACGACGGGCGGCGTCACGGTGTGCGGACCGATCTGCAGGTGCGGCATGGCGGTGGCTTCTCCCGAGGCGTCTCGTGGCGGAGCGCCGGCCGGGTCGCGGTGCGGCGGGCCCGGTGGCGCGCGACCCATTCTCCCCCACCCCGCCGGGCGGTCCGTGCGGCCCTCAGACGGCCACCGGCACCCGGCCCGCCGCGCGATCGGCCCGGTCCAGGTCGCGCAGGAGTTCCAGCCGGGCGCGGCTGTCCTGGTCCAGCGGCGTGTAGACCACCATCCGGCTGCCGGCCCGCCGGCCGAGCCACATGCTGGTGTGCTGCAGGTTGAGCAGTCCCACCCGCCCGTTGAGGAAGCGCTTGGGGGTGTTGGACGGCTGCACCACCTCGTGTCGCTCCCACAGCTCGCGGAACTCGGGCGACGCCTGCTGCAACCGCTTGACCTGCAGCTTCCACACCGGTTCCGCGACGTGTTCGGCCATCGCGGCGCGCAGTTGCGCGGTGCAGCGGCGGGTCACCTCGTCGCGGTCCACCACGGCGGCACGCCAGGCGGGGTGGGTGAACAGCAGCCACATCAGGTTGTGGTCCTCGGGAGGCAGCGTGTCGAGGTCGTCGACCAGGACGGCGTACGCGCGGTTGTAGGCGAGCATGTCGTACCGGCTGTTCATCACACAGGCGGGCAGCGGTTCGAGCTGGTCCATCATCGCCAGCAGCGAGGGCGTGACGAACGGGCACTCCTTGCCGGGCACCGGGTCGGGCACCCCGGCCAGCACGAACAGGTGGGCGCGCTCGGTCGGGTCGAGCATCAGGGCGCGGGCCACCGCGTCCAGCACCTGCGCGGAGACCTGGATGTCGCGGGCCTGCTCCAGCCAGGTGTACCAGGTCACGCCGACGGCGGACAGTTGCGCGACCTCCTCGCGGCGCAACCCGGGGGTGCGCCGGCGCCGCCCGTTGGGCAGGCCGACCTGCTCCGGGGTGATCCGTTCGCGGCGGCTGCGCAGGAAGTCGGCCAACTCGCGTCGCCGCATGTCGGCGCCCGAGTGGCGGTCGTCGTGGCGTCCGCCGTCGTCCGTGCCGTTCGCGGTGCTCATGCTCCGAGCCTGCCTCATTACCCAGCCGGTTGCCAGGTTCCCTCAATACCTGGATAAGGAGACTCTGGTACCCCCCTCGCGCGACCAGCAGGCTGGAGAGCGTGAAGCCACAGACCGCACAGTCGGAAACCGTCACCACCACCGGTGCCCCCGGGACGGCGGGGGCCGCGGCGACCCCGGTCCCGGCGAGCCGGGGGGCCACCGCCACCACACGCCACCACAGCCCCGCGCCACCGGTCCTCAGCCCGCTCGGCCTGCTGACCCTGCTGCTCGGCGCGGCGCTGCCGATGATCGACTTCTTCATCGTCAACGTCGCCCTGCCCACCATCGACCGCGACCTGCACGCCGGCCCGGCGCTGCTGGAGATGGTCGCGGCGGGCTACGGCGTCGCCTACGCGGTGCTGCTGGTGCTCGGCGGCCGGCTCGGCGACATGATGGGCCGGCGCCGGCTCTTCCTGATCGGCACCGCGCTGTTCGCCCTGACCTCGCTCGCCTGCGGCCTCGCGCCGAACGCCTGGACGCTGGTCGGCGCCCGGGTGGCGCAGGGCGCGGCGTCCGCGATGATGCTGCCGCAGGTGCTCGCCACCATCCAGGCGGCCACCTCCGGCTCCCGGCGCGGCCGGGCGCTGGGCCTGTACGGCGCGACCGGCGGCATAGCCGCGGTGCTGGGCCAGGTGCTGGGCGGCTGGCTGGTCGCCGCCGACCTCGACGGCAGCGGCTGGCGCTCGATCTTCCTGGTCAACGTGCCGGTGGCGCTCGCCGCGATACTGCTGAGCCTCCGGTCGGTGCCGGAGACCCGCTCCGCGCACCCGGCCCGCGTCGACGTGCGCGGCACGCTGCTGCTCGGCGCGACGCTGCTGACCCTGCTGGTGCCGCTGATGGAGGGGCACGCGGTGGGCTGGCCGCTGTGGACCTGGCTGATGCTGGCCGCCTCCCCGGTGCTGGCGGCCGGGTTCTGGCTGGTGGAGCGGGCCGGGGAGCGCCGCGGCGGCGATCCGCTGCTGCCGCCGTCGCTGCTGGGCAACCACGCGATGCGCAGCGGGCTGCGGGTGGCGCTGCCGTTCTTCGCCGGGTTCGGCGGCTTCATGTTCGTGATGGCGGTCGCGCTGCAGCAGGGCCTCGGGCTCGGCCCGGTCCGGGCCGGCACCGCGCTGGCGCCGATGGCGATCGCCTTCTTCGCCGCCTCGCTGGTCGCGCCGCGGCTGGTGACCCGCTACGGGCGCCTGGTGGTCACCGTCGGGCTCGTCGTGCAGGGCGCCGGGGTGCTGGCGGTGGTCGGCACGGTGCTCGCCGGCTGGCCGCACCTGGGGCCGCTGGGTCTGGCGCCGAGCATGGCGCTGCTGGGCTTCGGGCAGGGAATGGCGCTCAGCACGCTCTTCCGCATCGTGCTGTCCGAGGTGCCGGCCGAGCGTGCCGGGGTGGGCGGCGGCGTGCTGGTCACCACGCAGCAGTCCTCGCTGGCGCTGGGCGTGGCCACCCTCGGCACGCTCTTCCTGTCGCTGGCGGACGGCTCGGGCTTCCGGGACGCCCTGCTGGTGACGCTGCTGGTCCAGGTCGCCGCCATCGCCGCCTCCGTCGTACTGAGCACCCGGCTGCCGCGCAGGGTGGGCTGACCGGGCGGGCTCCGCATGGCATGTGCGATGACAGATATTGAAATCTGTCATCGCACATGCCATTCTTCATACCAAGGGACGACCCTGCGGCGAACAGCGAAGGAGCACGACCACCATGCGCACCAGCACCCTCGGCACCACGGGACCCGCGACCTCCGCCATCGGACTCGGCTGCATGGGCATGTCCGCCCTGTACGGACCGACGGACCGGGCCGAATCGATCGCGACCGTGCACGCCGCCCTGGACGCCGGCGTCACCCTGCTGGACACCGGCGACTTCTACGGCATGGGCCACAACGAGCTGCTGATCCGCGAGGCGCTGGCCTCCAGCCGCCAGGGCCGGGACAACGCGCTGATCAGCGTGAAGTTCGGCGGCCTGCGCGACCCGGAGGGCGGCTGGGGCGGCTACGACGGCCGGCCGGCGGCGGTGCGGAACTTCCTGGCGTACTCGCTGCAGCGGCTCGGCACCGACCACGTCGACATCTACCGGATCGCCCGGGTCGACCCGGGCGTGCCCATCGAGGAGACGGTCGGCGCGATCGCCGAGGCGGTCGAGAAGGGCTGGGTGCGGCACATCGGCCTGTCCGAGGTCGGCGCGCAGACCCTGCGCCGCGCCGCGGCCACCGCGCCCATCAGCGACCTGCAGATCGAGTACTCGCTCTTCTCCCGCGGCATCGAGGACGACATCCTGCCCACCGCCCGCGAACTCGGCGTCGGCGTCACCGCCTACGGCGTGCTCTCCCGCGGCCTGCTCAGCGGCCACTGGTCGCGCGAGCGCACCCCGCAGGCCGGCGACTTCCGGGGCTTCAGCCCGCGCTTCTCCGGCGAGAACCTGGACCGCAACCTGGACCTGGTGGACGCGCTGCGCACGGTCGCGGAGGCCAGGGGCGCCACCGTCGCGCAGACGGCCATCGCCTGGGTGCTCTCGCGCGGGGCGGACATCGTGCCGCTGATCGGCGCCCGGCGCCGGGACCGGCTGGCCGAGGCGCTGGGCGCGCTGGAGGTGGAGCTGGACGCGGACGACCTGGCGGCCATCGAGAAGGCCGTGCCCGCCGGCGCCGCGTCCGGGGACCGCTACCCTGCCGCGCAGATGCAGCACCTGGACAGCGAGAAGTAGCCCGCGGGCCGCCGCGAGAAGCAGAGAGGCCGGAGCCCCATGCCGCCGGACGCACTGACCCCGGAACGCATCCTCGAAGCCACCGAGGAGGTGCTGCGCCGCTACGGCCCGGCGAAGGCCACCGTGGTGGACGTCGCCCGCGCGCTCGGGGTCAGCCACGGCAGCGTCTACCGGCACTTCCCCAGCAAGTCGGCGCTGCGCGAGGCGGTGACCGCCCGCTGGCTGGAGGGCTCGCACGCCCGGATGGCCGGGTTCGCCGAGGGGCCGGGCAGCGCGCCGGAGCGGCTGGCGGCCTGGCTGGAGGCGCTGTTCACCGCCAAACGCCACAAGGCGCTGGACGATCCCGAGCTGTTCGCCACGTTCATGGCGCTGGTCCACGAGCACAGCGAGGTGGTGGACTTCCATGTCACCACGCTGGTGGGCCAGTTGACCCGGCTGATCGAGGACGGCGTCGCCCGGGGCGAGTTCGCCGCCGCCGGCCCGGCCGCCGACCCCGCGACCGCCGCCCGGGCGGTCTGGGACGCCACCGCGCGCTTCCACGACCCGGTCTACGCGCCCGAGTGGCGCGACCCGCGGATCGAGGGCGCGTTCGCGGCGGTGTGCCGGCTCGTGGTGGGCGGACTGTCCGGATCGTGAACCGGGCGTCGGCCCGGAATAGTTCTACGGTATAAATAATTAGACCGTACAACTAACTAGTGCCGCCCGTCCCTGCGCGACGGGCACGGGCGCCCCGCGCCCGCGGCCCCGCACCACCCGAACCGCCGGAGTTCCCCGTGCCCGAGTTGAGCCGAAGGCGACGCCTGCTGATCCTGGCGATCTGCTGCATGAGCCTGCTGATCGTCAGCCTCGACAACACCATCCTGAACGTCGCGCTGCCCTCGATGCAGAAGGACCTGCACACCAGCGTCTCCGGCCTGCAGTGGACCATCGACGCCTACACGCTGGTGCTGGCGAGCCTGCTGATGCTCTCCGGCTCCACGGCCGACCGGATAGGCCGCCGGCGCACCTTCCAGGTCGGGCTGACGATCTTCACCAGCGCCTCGCTGCTGTGCAGCCTGGCGCCGAGCCTGGGATGGCTGATCGCGGCGCGCATGCTGCAGGCCATCGGCGGGTCGATGCTCAACCCGGTGGCGATGTCGATCATCACCAACACCTTCACCGACGCGCGGGAGCGCGCCCGGGCGATCGGCGTGTGGGGCGGTGTGGTCGGCATCAGCATGTCGGCCGGGCCGATCATCGGCGGCACGCTGGTGCAGACGACCGGCTGGCGGGCGATCTTCTGGGTCAACATCCCCATCGGCGCGGCCGCGTTGGTGCTCACCCGGATCTTCGTGCCCGAGTCGCGGGCGCCCAAGGCCCGCCGGGTGGACCCGGTCGGCCAGGTGCTGATGATCGCGCTGCTGGCCTCGGTGACGTACGCGATCATCGAGTTCCCCGGCCGCGGCTGGACCTCGCCGGTGATCATCGGCTGTGTGCTGCTGGCGGTGGCCTCGCTGCTCGGCCTGCTGTGGTACGAGCCGCGCCGCGAGGAACCCCTCATCGACCTGCGCTTCTTCCGCAGCGCGCCGTTCTCCGGCGCCACCGTCATCGCGATCTGCGGGTTCTCCGCGCTCGGCGGCTTCCTGTTCCTCAACACCCTCTACCTGCAGGACGTCCGGCACAACGACGCCCTGCACGCCGGCCTGTTCATGCTGCCGATGGCCGCGATGGCGCTGGTCTTCGCACCGCTGTCCGGCCGCATCGTCGGCAGCCGCGGCCCGCGGGTGCCGCTGGTCCTCGCCGGTGCCGCGCTGTGCGCCAGCGGCGTGCTGCAGGCCGTCAAGTACTCCGCCGACACCCCGACGTACCTGCTGATCGCCGGCTACGTGGTGTTCGGCATCGGCTTCGGATTGGTCAACGCGCCCATCACCAACACCGCGGTGTCCGGCATGCCGCGCGCCCAGGCCGGCGTCGCCGCCGCGGTCGCCTCCACCAGCCGGCAGATCGGCTCCTCGCTCGGCGTCGCGGTGATCGGCTCGGTGATGGCGGCCGGCGTGCGCGGCGGCTTCGGCGAGGGCTTCACCCAGGCCGGCCGCACCGCGTGGTGGATCATCGCCTGCTGCGGCGCGGCCGTGCTCGCCGTCGGCGCGCTCACCTCCGGCCGCTGGGCCCGGGCCACCGCCGAGCGGACCGCGGACCGGCTGCGCACCGACGAGATCCGGCAGCCGGTGAACGCGTGACGGCCCGCCCGGAACCCCGCCCCGCGACGCAGCCTGTGGACAGAGCGGTGGACACTCCGGCGGCCGGTGCGGGCTCCCCCGCCGGCCCCCCGGCGGACGCCGGCGCCGGGCCGGCCGAGCGCGCCTGGCACGGCCTGCGGACCCTGCTGCTGGAGCGCCACGACCACCGCAAGGAGGCCGGCGAGGCGCTCGGGCTGAGCTACAACCGGGTCAAGGCGCTGCGCCGGATCGCCGCGCAACCGCTGACGCTGCGGCAGTTGGCCGACTTCCTGGTCATCGACGCCCCGTACGCCACGCTGATCGTGGACGACCTGGTCAGACGCCATTTGGTGGAACGCACCGCGCACCCCGCCGACCGGCGCTGCAAGGTCGTGCGCCCCACGCCCGCCGGCCGCGCCGCGGCGGACGAGGCAGCCCGGATCCTGGACACCCCGCCCGCCGCGCTGCGCGCCCTCGACCCGGCCGAACTGGCCGCGCTGGACCGGATCGTGGCGAAACTGCTGGGGTGAACGCCGCCGGTGCCGCGGGCCGCCGACGGGCGGGACGAGCACCCTCCGACCATCACTGGACACCCCCGGACACCGGGCGCGCGACCGGGTCGGCGCAGTTATCCACAGGCGTTGTCCACAGGCGCGTCGCGGTCCCGGAGGCCGTACGCCGGCCCGCCTCCTCGGGCGTACCGCTGGGCGGACGCCGCCGCCGGATGCCCCTCCGAGGGACACCCGGCGGCGGGTCGGGCGGACGCGAGCGGGTCAGCAGCCCAGCAGGCGGCTGGCCAGGTAGCCCTGGACCTGGTCGAGCGAGACGCGCTCCTGCTTCATCGTGTCGCGCTCGCGCACGGTGACCGCGTTGTCCTCCAGGGTGTCGAAGTCGACCGTGACGCAGAACGGCGTGCCGATCTCGTCCTGGCGGCGGTAGCGGCGGCCGATGGCGCCGGCGTCGTCGAAGTCGATGTTCCAGTTCTTGCGCAGGTCTGCGGCCAGCCCCTTGGCCTTCGGCGACAGCTGCGGGTTGCGGGAGAGCGGCAGCACGGCGACCTTGACCGGCGCGAGGCGCGGGTCGAGCCGCATCACGGTGCGCTTCTCCAGCACGCCCTTGGCGTTGGGCGCCTCGTCCTCGTTGTAGGCGTCGAGCATGAAGGCCAGCATGGCGCGGTTGACACCGGCCGCCGGCTCGATGACGTAGGGGAACCAGCGCTCGCCGGCCTCCTGGTCGAAGTACGACAGGTCGGTGCCGGACGCCTTGGAGTGCGCGCCGAGGTCGTAGTCCGTGCGGTTGGCCACGCCCTCCAGCTCGGAGAACTCGGTGCCGCCGAAGTTGAACCGGTACTCGATGTCAGCGGTGCGCTTCGAGTAGTGGGACAGCTTCTCCTTGGGGTGGTCGTACCAGCGGATGTTCTCCTCGCGCAGGCCCAGGTCGCGGTACCAGTTCCAGCGCTGCTCCATCCAGTACTCGTGCCAGGTCTCGTCCTCGCCGGGCTTGACGAAGAATTCCATCTCCATCTGCTCGAACTCGCGGGTGCGGAAAATGAAATTGCCCGGAGTGATTTCGTTGCGGAAGGACTTGCCGATCTGGGCGATACCGAACGGCGGCTTCTTGCGCGAGGTCTGCTGCACGGCGGCGAAGTTGGTGAAGATGCCCTGCGCGGTCTCGGGGCGCAGGTAGGCGACCGAGCCGGAGTCCTGCGTCGGGCCCAGGTGGGTGGCGAGCAGGCCGGAGAACTGCTTGGGCTCGGTGAACGCGCCCTTGGTGCCGCAGTTGGGGCAGTTGACGTCCGCCAGGCCGCCGGCCGGCGACGTGGCCGTGCTTGGCCTCGTACGCCTCCTCCAGGTGGTCCGCGCGGAACCGCTTGTGGCACGAGGTGCACTCGGTCAGCGGGTCGGTGAAGGTGGCCACGTGGCCGGACGCCTCCCAGACCTCGCGGGCCAGGATGACCGACGAGTCGAGGCCGACCACGTCGTCGCGCGAGGTGACCATGGAGCGCCACCACTGGCGCTTGATGTTCTCCTTGAGCTCCACGCCGAGCGGCCCGTAATCCCAGGCGGCCCGCTGACCGCCGTAGATCTCGCTACAGGGATAGACGAAGCCACGGCGCTTGCTCAGGCTGACGATGGTGTCGATCTTGTCGGCGGCCACGGTGCTCTCTTCAGTACGACGAAGCGGTCATGGTGGGGTACGCCGGCAGTCACGCGTCGAGTTGGTGCGGCCCAGCGCGGCCCAGCGAATACTTCAGGTTACCGGCGTCCGCACCCCCGGGATCAAATCGGTCCGGCAATACCATTGAACACGGGTCTCATCAGCGCCTCGCGGCGGCCCCGGCCGCCGGGTCCTCGCGGCCGGTGATCATCCGGCGCTGGCACAATGGGCACCGGGCTCCCCCACCGCACCGGCCCCCTGGGCATCGAGCACATCGGCATTCGAGGAGGACCACCGTGGCCACCGCAAACCCACCCGTGCAGGGCCGCTCGACCCGGCAGCGGGCCGCCGTCTCGGCCGCGCTCTGCGAGGTCGACGAGTTCCGCAGCGCCCAGGAACTGCACGACATGCTGCGGCACCGGGGCGACTCGGTGGGCCTGACCACGGTCTACCGCACCCTGCAGTCGCTGGCCGACGCCGGCGAGGTGGACGTGCTGCGCACCAGCGAGGGCGAGGCGGTCTACCGGCGCTGCAGCAGCGGCCACCACCACCACCTGGTGTGCCGGGAGTGCGGCAAGGCGGTCGAGGTCGAGGGTCCGGCGGTGGAGAAGTGGGCCGAGGCGGTCGCCGCGGAGCACGGCTACGTGCAGGTGGACCACACGATAGAGATCATCGGCACCTGCGCGGAGTGCTCGGCCGCCGCCGGAAGGTGACCGGCGCGCCGCCACCGCCCGGGGGCGGCGGCGCGCCACCGGGCTGCTAGCCCTCGGCCTCGTCCGCCTCGGTGACCTCCTCGTAGCCGTCGGCGTCCGTCGTCACGCCGCCGAACCTGCGGTCGCGGGAGGCGTACTCCAGGCAGGCGCGCCACAGGTCGCGGCGGTCGAAGTCCGGCCACAGCACGTCCTGGAAGACCATCTCGGCGTACGCGGACTGCCAGATCAGGTAGTTGGAGGTGCGCTGCTCGCCGGACGGGCGCACGAACAGGTCGACGTCCGGCATGTCCGGGTAGTACAGGTACCTGGCGAGCGTCTTCTCGTTGACCTTGCCCGGGTCGAGCCGGCCGGCCTTGACGTCGGCGGCCATCGCGGCGGCGGCGTCGGCGATCTCCGCCCGGCCGCCGTAGTTCACGCAGAAGTACAGGGTCATCGCGTCGTTGTCGACGGTCTGCTCCTGGGCGACCTGCAGTTCCTGGACGACCGACTTCCACAGCTTGGGCATCCGGCCGGTCCAGCGGATGCGGATGCCGAGTTCGTCCATCTCGTCGCGGCGGCGGCGGATCACGTCGCGGTTGAAGTTCATCAGGAAGCGCACCTCGTCCGGCGAGCGCTTCCAGTTCTCGGTGGAGAAGGCGTACAGCGACAGGTTCTTGACGCCCATCTCGATGCAGCCCTTGAGCACGTCCAGGACGACGCCCTCGCCCACCCGGTGGCCCTCGGTGCGCGGCAGGCCGCGTTCCTTCGCCCAGCGGCCGTTGCCGTCCATGACGATGGCGACGTGGTTCGGCACCAGCTCCGCGGGGATCTTGGGGGGCCGGGCTCCGGACGGGTGCGGGTCGGGAACCCGGTACTCGCGACGGTTTCGGCCCAGGAGCCCACGACGTGCCATGCGCTTGCTTCTCCTATTTCTCTACGAACCGCAGGGACCGCAGTCCGCGTTCGAGGTGCCATTGCAGATACGCGGCGACGATCCCGCTGCCCTCCCGGGCGTGCCGGCCCTCGCAGCCGTCCGCGGTCTGCCAGTCGCCGGTGAGCAGCGCCCCCAGGAGTTCCAGTGACTCCGCCGAGGGTACGACGCTGCCGGGCACCCGGCACTGTCCGCAGACCACTCCGCCGGAGGCGACCGAGAAGAACCGGTTGGGCCCGGGCATGCCGCACTTCGCGCACGCCTGGAAGCTGGGCGCGTAGCCGTTGACGGCCAGCGAGCGCAGCAGGAAGGCGTCCATCACCAGGCGCGGGTCGTGCTCGCCGCCGGCCAGCGTGCGCAGCGCGCCGACCAGCAGCAGGTACTGCTGCAGGGCGGGCTCGCCCTCGTGGTCGGTGAACCGCTCGGCGGTCTCCAGCATCGTGGTGCCGGCGGTGTAGCGGGCGTAGTCGGTGACGATGCCGCTGCCGTAGGCCGCGATCGACTCGACCTGGGTGCACAACGGCAGCCCGCGGCCGACCAGTTCGCCGCCGCGTGCGAAGAACTGCACGTCCACGTGGGAGAACGGCTCCAGCCTGGCCCCGAACTTCGACTTGGTGCGCCGTACGCCGCGCGCCACCGCCCGTACCCTGCCCTGGTGCCGGGTGAGCACCGTGATGATGCGGTCCGCCTCGCCCAGCTTCTGGGTGCGCAGCACCACGCCGTCGTCACGGAACAGGGTCATGGGTCCATTGTCGCGTATCCGCGCGGTGTGACCGTCCTACGAAGGCGTGCGGGCGGCGGCCTCCAGCAGCCGCGCGGTGTCGTCCCGCGGGATCCGCAGCGAGCGGCCGACCGCGGCGAGCGCCTCGCGTTCGGCCGGCAGGTAGGGGCCGTCGGCCAGCGCGATGCGGGCGCCCTGCAGCAGGATGTGCTCGCGGCCCTGCGGCGCCAGGTGCGCGCTCAGCGGCTCCAGCGCCTCGTGCAGCTCGATGGAGAGCCAGGTGCCGCAGCCGTCCACCGCGTCGGCCAGCGCGTCGTAGGAGCCGCCGCCGGGCAGCCGGCCCTCGTCGGCCGCCAGGGCCGCCAGCAGGCCGATCAGCTGGTCCTCGGTGCAGTCGGTGAGCCCGGCCTCGCGGACCGCCTCCAGGGCGCTGTCCCGGACCGGCCGGGAGGAGGCGCCGCCGGCGGTGAGCACCGCCAGCGCCACGGTGTGCACCGCGTCGCGCAGCATGGTGGAGAAGCGGCCGGAGGTGGGCAGGTCGAGCGCGGCGAGGTCGTAGTGCCGGTGGCAGGAGCCGCACTCGGCGATCGCGCCGACCGCGCCGCGGCGGGCCAGCGGGATGTTGAACAGGGTCAGCCGGCGGGTGCCGGTGCGCCGCAGGTAGTTGCGGTCACCGCCGCACGCCTCGCAGTAGAACTCGCCGTCGGCCTCGGTCTGCCAGGTCGTCCGCACGCCCCAGATGTACAGGCCGCCGCAGCGCACCTCCAGCGTTGGCAGGCCCACGATGCGCCCTCCAGGCGGCTCGTCCCGACACGTCGACAGCACGACAGCGTGCGCAACGTGACGTAACGCTCCGGCAACGGCGCCGTGTTGGAGTGATGTTAGCCACAGCGCACGGCGGCGTCAGCACCGTTGCGAAGACTGCCTCAAAAAGACCGGTCCCGGCCCCGGAAAACGGGGCCGGGACCGGGACGAACCCCGCAAGTCAGCCGCGGTACGCCCGGTTGACGGCGGAAACGACGGCCTTGATCGAGGCACGCGTGGTGTTCGGGTCGATACCGATGCCCCACAGCACCTGGCCGTCGATGGCGCACTCGATGTAGGAGGCGGCCTGCGAGCTGGCGCCCTCGCTGAGCGTGTGCTCCTGGTAGTCCAGCAGCCGGGCGTCCACGCCGACCGCGGCCAGCGCGTCGAAGAACGCCGAGATCGGGCCGTTGCCGGTGCCGGTGAGCACCGTCTCGGTGCCGTCCACCGCGGCCTCGACGGTGAGCGCGTCGGTGCCGTCGCTGCTGGTGGACGCCTGGGTGGAGCGCAGCGCGATCCGTCCCCACGGGTCGTCCTCGGTGGGCAGGTACTCGTGGCGGAAGACCGACCAGATCTCGGCCGGGGTGATCTCGCCGCCGTCGGCGTGGGTCTTGGCCTGGATGATCTTCGAGAACTCGATCTGCATGCGGCGCGGCAGGTCGAGCTTGTGGTCGTTCTTCAGGACGTAGGCCACGCCGCCCTTGCCGGACTGCGAGTTGACCCGGATGACCGCCTCGTAGGAGCGGCCGACGTCCTTGGGGTCGATGGGCAGGTACGGGACCGCCCACGCGATGTCCTCGACGGCCTTGCCCTGCGCCGCCGCGTCGGCCGCCAGCGCCTCGAAGCCCTTCTTGATGGCGTCCTGGTGCGAGCCGGAGAAGGAGGTGTAGACGAGGTCGCCCGCGTAGGGGTGGCGCGGGTGGATCTCCATCTGGTTGCAGTACTCGGCGGTGCGCCGGATCTCGTCGATCTGCGAGAAGTCGATCATCGGGTCGACGCCCTGGGAGAACAGGTTCATCCCCAGGGTGACCAGGTCCACGTTGCCGGTCCGCTCGCCCTGGCCGAACAGGCAGCCCTCGATGCGGTCCGCGCCGGCCATCAGGGCCAGCTCGGCGGCGGCCACCGCGGTGCCGCGGTCGTTGTGCGGGTGGACCGACAGGCACACGTGCTCGCGGCGGCTGAGGTTGCGCGACATCCACTCGAAGCGGTCGGCGTGCGTGGAGGGCGTGGAGCGCTCCACGGTGGCCGGCAGGTTGAGGATGATCTCGCGGCCCGGCTCGGGCTGCCAGACGTCCATCACCGCCTCGCAGACCTCCAGCGCGAAGTCCAGCTCGGTGTCGGTGAAGATCTCCGGGCTGTACTGGTAGCCGAAGACCGTCTCGTCGCCGAGCAGCTTCTCGGCGTACTCCATCACCAGCCGGGTGCCGTCCACCGCGATCTGCCGGGTCTCCTCGCGGCCGCCGCGGAAGACCACCCGGCGAAAGAGCGGTGCGGTGGCGTTGTAGAGGTGGACGGTGGCCCGCCGGGCGCCGGCCAGCGACTCCACGGTGCGCTCGATCAGCTCCTCGCGGGCCTGGGTCAGGACGGAGATCGTCACGTCCTGCGGGATCGCGTCCTCCTCGATGATCGACCGCACGAAGTCGAAGTCGGTCTGCCCGGAGGAGGGGAAGCCGACCTCGATCTCCTTGTACCCCATCCGGACCAGCAGGTCGAACATCGCCCGCTTGCGGGCCGGGGACATCGGGTCGATCAGCGCCTGGTTGCCGTCCCGCAGGTCGGTGGAGAGCCAGCGCGGCGCGGCGGTGACCCGGTTGTCCGGCCAGGTGCGGTCCGGGATGTCCACCGCCTCGTAGCGGCCGTAGCGGTGGATCGGCATGCCGGACGGGAGCTGGCGCACGGTCGCGGCGGTGATCGGGGTGGCCCGGCCCACGGATGAGGGATTGGACATGCGGGGTGACTCCTGAGTCGTTGGCTGGAAACGACCGACGGCGGCGAGATCGCGCGACACCGAACTCCGCGGGGAGGGGGTCGGCCTCGACTACAGGCCCTCGCCGCGGCAGCTAAGGAGAAGCAGCCCGAAACGCATGATGCGAGGCAGCCTAGCGGACCCTCCCCGGCAGACCCAGCGCCCGCGCCCTACCTCTCAGTATGCAAGACGGTCGCAAACCACCGAAGGCCGTCTTCCACTCCTTTCGGGCATCATCGGCGACCCTGGGTGACAATTCGACTACGCAGTGCCACATTTGAGTCATGGACACCACCTCCGCCGTCTTCTGCACCATCGTCCCACCGCACCTGCTCGACCAGTTGGCCGAGGCCGCCGACCCGCTCGTGCACCTCCCGGCCCGCCGCGCCCTGGAGTTGGACGCCGCGCACCGCAGCCGCCGCCAGGTCGCGGCGCGCACCGCCGCCGCGCCCTCGGTCGGCGGCGCCCCCGCCTACTCGCCGGACCGCACCGTCTACGACGCCCGGCACACCCAGGACCTGCCCGGCCGCAAACTGCGCGGCGAGGGGGCGAAACCGGTCAAGGACGCCCCCGCCAACCGGGCCTACGACGGCCTCGGCGCCACCTTCGACCTCTACCTCGACGTCTACAACCGGCACTCCGTCGACGGCGCCGGGCTGCCGCTCAACGCCTCCGTGCACTACGAGCGCGACTACGACAACGCGTTCTGGGACGGCTCCCAGATGGTCTTCGGCGACGGGGACGGCAAGACCTTCAACGACTTCACCGTCGCCGTGGACGTCATCGGCCACGAACTCACCCACGGCGTCACCCAGTACAGCGCCAACCTCACCTACCACGGCCAGTCCGGCGCGCTCAACGAGTCGATCTCCGACGTCTTCGGCTCGCTGATCAAGCAGCGCACCCTCGGCCAGAGCGCCGCCGAGGCCGACTGGCTGATCGGCGCCGGCCTGCTCGCCCCGCACGTCGACGGGGTGGCGCTGCGCTCCATGAAGGCGCCCGGCACCGCCTACGACGACCCGGTGCTCGGCAAGGACCCGCAGCCCGGCCACATGGAGCAGTACGTCACCACCTTCCAGGACAACGGCGGGGTGCACATCAACTCCGGCATCCCCAACCACGCCTTCTACCTGCTGGCCACCGCGCTGGGCGGCCAGGCGTGGGAGCGGGCCGGCCAGATCTGGTACGACACCCTCACCGGCGGCCAACTCCCGCCGGACGTCGACTTCGCCGGCTTCGCCGCCGCCACGGCCGCCACCGCGCTCGGCCGCTACGGTGAGGGCGAGGAGCACCGCGCGGTGCTCGCGGCCTGGGAAGGCGTCGGCGTGTCGGCCACCACCCGCCCGGAGGGCACCCTGCCCCGCCAGGCGGCCGAGCCGTCGCCGAGCAACCGGGGGTAGCGCATGCGGATATCGGTCACCAGGACCGGCGGCTTCGCCGGCCTCGTCCGGCACGCCGAGCTGGAGACCGCGGGCCGCCCGGACGCCGAGCGGCTGCGCGCCCTGGCCCGCGCGGCACTGGCCGGCCCGGCCGCGGCGGCGGGCCCGGCGGTGCCGGACGGCTTCCGCTACGAGATCACCGTCGGCGCCGAGACCGTGCACTGCGCCGACCCGCACCTCACCGCGGCGCAACGCGCCCTGGTCCAGGCGGTGTTGGCGGCGGGCGAAGCAGGCGGCGCGGGCGCGGGCTGAGCGCCGCCGGGGTCAGAAGCCGAGCCGGCGCAGCTGCTTGGGGTCGCGCTGCCAGTCCTTGGCCACCTTGACGTGCAGGTCGAGGAAGACCGGGGTGCCGAGCAGCGACTCGATGTGCTGCCGGGACTTGGTGCCCACCTCCTTCAGGCGGGCGCCCTTGGGGCCGATCACGATGCCCTTCTGGCTGGGACGCTCGATGTAGATGGTGGCGTGCACGTCGAGCAGCGGACGGTCCTGCGGGCGGCCCTCGCGCGGCAGCATCTCCTCGACCACCACCGCGATCGAGTGCGGCAGTTCGTCGCGGACGCCTTCGAGGGCGGCCTCGCGGACGAGTTCGGCGACCATGACCTGCTCGGGCTCGTCGGTGAGGTCGCCCTCCGGGTAGAGCGCGGGGCCCTCCGGCAGCAGCGGCACCAGCAGGTCGGCCAGCAGCGAGACCTGCTGCCCGGCGACCGCGGAGACCGGGATGATCTCCGCCCACTCGAAGCCCAGCTCCTTGCCCAACTGGTCGACGGCGATGAGCTGTTCGGCCAGCCGGTCGTGGTCCACCAGGTCGGTCTTGGTGACCACCGCGACCTTCGGCGTCTTCCTGATCCCGGCCAGCTCCTTGACGATGTACCGGTCGCCGGGGCCGAGCTTCTGGTCGGCGGGCAGGCAGAAGCCGATCACGTCCACCTCGGACCAGGTGGCGCGCACCACGTCGTTGAGCCGTTCGCCGAGCAGGGTGCGCGGCTTGTGCAGGCCGGGGGTGTCCACCAGCACGAGCTGCGCGTCCGGCCGGTGGACGATGCCGCGCACGGTGTGCCGGGTGGTCTGCGGGCGGTTGGAGGTGATGGCCACCTTCTGGCCGACCAGCGCGTTCGTCAGCGTGGACTTGCCCGCGTTGGGCCGCCCGACGAAGCAGGCGAATCCGGACCGGTGCGAGGTCTCTTCCATGGGGGTGCGAACGCTCATGGCGTCCATTCTCCCATCTCCCCGCCGCCCCGCCGGCCGCCGACCGCGCCCACCGGGCCGCCGCCGCGCTACGCCGGTACGACCGCGGTGACCGAGCCGTCCGGGCCGGCCAGGAAGACCGGGGTGTCCGGGCCGCCCAGGTCGCGGACGGCCGCGCGGTCCTCCTCGGCCACGGTGTCCGCGCCGGTCACCACCGCGGCGGCCTCCAGCGAACGGGCGCCGCTGGCCACCGCCATCGCGACCGCGGTGCGCAGCGCGCTCAGCCGCAGCGAGGGCAGTTCGACCGCGCCGGCGACGTAGGTGCGCCCGGTCTCGTCGCGAACGGCCGCGCCCTCCGGCACCCCGTTGCGGGCCCGGGCGCTGCGGGCCAGCGTGACGATCTTCCGGTCCTCGGGGCCCACTTCCGGCCCGGCTGCTGCTGCGCTGTCGCTCATACGGCGAGCATATCCGCCGGTCAGCACACCGCCGGCGTCCCGCTCTGCGGCTCCCCGGCTCCCCCGGCTTCCCGGGCCGCTCCGGCCGCCTACTCGGGCCGCTCGGCCGGCTCCGGCTCGGTGACCGGGTCCACCAGCACCGTGCCGATGCGGTTGCGCCGCCCGGCGACGCTCTCCGCGGTCAGCCGCAGCGCGGCCGGCGCCGGGCCGGCCGCACCGGGCGGGCCGAAGGAGCCGGACGGGAAACCGGAGTTGGGGTAGCCGGCCGAGGACGAGGCGGTGGAGGCGGCGTCCTCGGGCAGCACGACGACCGCGCTGGCCCCGGGGATCGGCACCCGGCCGAGCGACTTGGCCAGCAGGCCGCCGACGGTCTCGACGTCCTCGTCGTCCAGCTCGACCCCGTACAGCTCGCCCAGGTCGCCGATGTCCAGCCGGCTGGTGACCCGGAACCGCCCGTCGCCCAGGTCCTCGACCGGGGGCAGCTCGCGGTCGTACTCGTCGGTGATCTCGCCGACGATCTCCTCCAGGATGTCCTCGATGGTGACCAGGCCCGCGGTGCCGCCGTACTCGTCGACGACCACCGCGACGTGGTTGCGCATCCGCTGCATCTCGCGCAGCAGGTCGCCGGCGTTCTTGGTGTCCGGGACGAAGCTGGCCGGCCGCATCAGCGAGGAGACCGGCTCGCTCTCCGCCTCCCGGTTGATGTGCACGCGGCGGGCGAGGTCCTTGAGGTAGACGATGCCGACGATGTCGTCCTCGTTCTCCCCCTCGACCGGGATGCGCGAGAAGCCGGAGCGCAGCGCGAGGGTGAGGGCCTGCCGGATGGTCTTGGAGCGTTCGATCATCACCAGGTCGGTACGCGGCACCATCACCTCGCGCACGATGGTGTCGCCGAGTTCGAAGACCGAGTGCACCATGCGGCGCTCCTCGTCCTCGATCAGCGAGTCCTGCTCGGCGAGGTCGACCAGCGCCCGCAGCTCCGCCTCGGAGGCGAACGGGCCCTGGCGGAAGCCCTTGCCGGGGGTGAGCGCGTTGCCGATGAGGATCAGCAGCTTGGGCACCGGGCCCAGCACCCGGGCCAGCGGCAGCAGCACGTAGGAGGCGGCGGTGGCGGTGTTGAGCGGGTGCTGGCGGCCGATGGTGCGCGGCGAGACCCCGACCGCGACGTAGGAGACCAGCACCATCACGCCGATCGCCACCACCAGCACCTGCCACAGGTGGGCGAAGCTGCCGGTCGGCGACGACGGTGATGAGCACCGCGGCCGACATCTCGCAGCCGACCCGCACCAGCAGCGCGACGTTGAGGTAGCGCACCGGGTCGGAGGCGACCGCGAGGAGCTTGGCGGCGCCGCGCCGGCCGCCGCGGGCCGCCTCCTCGGCCCGGAAGCGGGAGACGCGGGCCAGGCCCGCCTCGGCGCAGGCGGCGAGCCAGGCCGACCACGACGAGCGGCGACGCTTGCGACGATCACGGCGTCAGTGGGTGGTCGGGGCCGGCGAGGGCCCCTCGACGCCGCGCTCGGCGCGCCAGTCGTCCAGGATCGTCTTCTGCAGGCCGAACATCTCGGTGCGCTCGCCCGGCTCCTCGTGGTCGTAGCCGAGCAGGTGCAGCACCCCGTGGACGGTGAGCAGTTGGAGCTCCTCGTCCATCGAGTGCCGGCTCTCGGCGGCCTGGCCCTGCGCCTTGGCCACCTCGGGACACAGCACGATGTCGCCGAGCAGGCCCTGCGGGGGCTCGTCGTCGTCCTTGCCCGGTGGACGCAGCTCGTCCATCGGGAAGGACATCACGTCGGTGGGCCCCGGCAGGTCCATCCACTGCAGGTGGAGCTGCTCCATGGCCGCCGCGTCCACCGCGATCAGCGACAGCTCGGACAGCGGGTGGATGCGCATCCGGGTGAGCGCGTAGCGGGCGGCCTCCAGGACCGCCTGCTCGTCGAACTCCCAGCCGGACTCGTTGTTGACGTCGATCGCCATGGTGCGGTGCTGTTACTTTCTGTCGCCACGGGCGCCGCCGGAGGTCTCCCCGGTGCGGCTGTCGAATGCCTCGTAGGCGTCCACGATCCGGCCGACCAGCTTGTGGCGGACCACGTCGGCGCTGGTCAGCCGGGAGAAGTGGACGTCGTCGACGCCTTCGAGGATGTCCTGCACCTGCCGCAGCCCGCTCCTGGTGCCGCCGCCCGGCAGGTCGATCTGGGTGACGTCACCGGTGACCACGATCTTGGAGTCGAAGCCGAGCCGGGTCAGGAACATCTTCATCTGCTCGGCCGAGGTGTTCTGCGCCTCGTCGAGGATGATGAAGGCGTCGTTGAGGGTGCGTCCCCGCATGTAGGCCAGCGGCGCCACCTCGATGGTGCCGGCGGCCATCAGCCGGGGGATCGAGTCGGGGTCGACCATGTCGTGCAGCGCGTCGTAGAGCGGGCGCAGGTAGGGGTCGATCTTCTCGTAGAGCGTGCCGGGCAGGAAGCCGAGCCGCTCGCCCGCCTCGACCGCGGGGCGGGTCAGGATGATCCGGTTGACCTGCTTGGACTGCAGGGCCTGCACGGCCTTGGCCATCGCCAGGTAGGTCTTGCCGGTGCCGGCCGGACCGATGCCGAACACGATGGTGTGCCGGTCGATCGCGTCCACGTAGCGCTTCTGGTTGAGCGTCTTGGGACGGATGGTGCGGCCGCGGTTGGACAGGATGTTCTGGGTGAGCACCTGGGCCGGCGTCTCGGTGCCGCCGTCCGGGGCGCCGTTGCCGCGCAGCATCGCCACCGAGCGCTCGACGGCGTCCTCCGTCATCGGCTGGCCGGCCCGCAGCACCAGCATCATCTCGTCGAACAGGCGCTGTACCAGGGCGACTTCGGCGGCGTCGCCGCTCGCGCTGACCTCGTTGCCGCGGACGTGGATGTCGACGGCGGGAAAGGACCGCTCGATCACGCGCAGGAGGGAATCACCCGATCCCAGAACGGTGACCATGGGGTGTTTGGCCGGTACGACGAAGTGGGCGTGTGCCTGCTTCTGCTGCTGGGTCGGTGTCTGAGTCATGGGCCGGCGCTATGGCCTACCTGTCCCTCTTCCGGTCGGAAAGTGCGCGGTGGTGGGGCCGCTGGGACCCCGGGTACCCAGGGTACGTCGGTCCCGGGGCGGGTCGACGGGCATTTTCGCACCGCGTCGCGGGTGCGTCACGCGTCGCGGAACCCGACGGTCGGCACCGCCCGGCGCAGCGGCCAGCGCCGCACCCCGCACGGCAGCAGGTCGTCGAGGAAGGCGTAGCGGCGCAGCGCGGTGCGGTCCTGGTCGTCGTAGGACTTGGCGTGCTGCCACCAGGAGGCGATCTCGATCCAGCCGGGCGCGGAGAGCGAGCCGCCGAACTCCTGGACCGACAGCGCGGCGGTGAGGCTGGCGAAGGCGAGCCGGTCGGCGAGCGGCCAGCCGGCCAGCGAGCCGGTGACGAAGCCGGCCACGAACACGTCGCCGGCCCCGGTCGGGTCGAGGGCGTCCACGGTGAGCGCCGGGACCTCGGCGGTCTCGCCGGTGGCGGAGTCGACCGCGCAGGCGCCCTGCGAGCCCATGGTGACCACGGCGACCGGCACCAGGTCGGCGAGTTTGCGGGCGGCGTCGCGCGGGGTGTCGGTGCGGGTGTAGCGCATCGCCTCGGCCGCGTTGGGCAGGAAGGCGTCGCAGTGCCGCAGGTCGGCCAGGTCCGCCGGATCCCAGCGGCCGGTCTCGTCCCAGCCGACGTCGGCGAAGACCCGGCTGCCGTGCCGGGCGGCGTGGCCGACCCACTCCTCGTGGTGGCCGGGGGTCAGCGAGGCGATGGCGGCGCGGGCGGCGGGCGGGCAGGCGGGCGCGGGCTCCTCGGGCGACGGCGCCTCGTGGCCGTGGCTGACCATGGTGCGTTCGTCCTCGTAGGCCATCGAGACGGTGACCGGCGAGTGCCAGCCGCGCACCCGGCGCGAGAGCGACAGGTCGATGCCCTCGTCGCGCTCCAGGCACTCCCAGCAGTAGTCGCCGTAGACGTCGTCGCCGAAGGCGGCGGCGAGCGAGGTGCGCAGGCCGACCCGGGCCAGCGCGGTGGCCATGTTGGCGATGCCGCCGGGGCTCGATCCCATGCCGCGTGCCCACGACTCGGTGCCGCGTACCGGAGCGCTGTCCATGCCGGTGAAGATGATGTCGAGGAAGACGGTCCCGGTGAGGTAGACGTCCATCAGCGGGTCGCCGTCCCGGCGCAGCGCGGCGAGCGGGTCGAGGACGGGCAGGTCGGGCACGGTGGCTCCTTTCAACGCGTGCACTGCGGACGATACGCCGCACCGCGGCCGCCGGGAGGTGTGCGGCGTCCGGGCACCAGGATGCGGTCCAGGTCGCGGGCGATGGTCAACTCGCCGTCGAATCCGGCGTCCCGGGCCTCGCGGGCGAACGCGTCGGGATCGGTGTAGCGCTGCGAGAAGTGGGTCAGCACCAGGTGGCGGACCCCGGCGCCGGCCGCGGTGGCGGCGGCCTGCGCGGCGGTGAGATGGCCGTACTCGCGGGCCAGCGCGGCGTCCTGGTCGAGGAAGGTGGACTCGATGACGAGCAGGTCGCAGCCGTCGGCGAGGGCGGGCACCGCGTCGCACATCCGGGTGTCCATCACGAAGGCGAAGCGCTGACCGGGCCGCGGCGCGCTCACCTCCTCCACGGTGATGCCGCGCAGCACGCCGTCGCGCTGCAGCCGGCCGACGTCCGGCCCCGAGATGCCGTGCGCGGCCAGCCGCTCGGGCAGCATGCGGCGCCCGTCCGGCTCGACGAGGCGGTAGCCGACGGAGTCCACCGGGTGGGAGAGCGCGCGGGCCTCCAGGGTGAAGGCGGCGGTGCGCTCCAGCACGCCGTCGGCGGTCACCGGCGCCTGGACGAGCCGCACGGTCTCCCGGTAGGCGGTGGCGTACCGCAGGCGCTCGAAGTACCGCTCGCCGGAGGCCGGGTAGTGCGCGGTGACCGGGTGCGGGACCCGGTCGAGGTTGATGCGCTGGACGACGCCGGCCAGGCCCAGGCTGTGGTCGCCGTGGAAGTGGGTGACGCACAGCCGGGTCAGGTCGTGCGCGGCGACCCCGGCGTGCAGCATCTGGCGCTGGGTGCCCTCGCCGGGGTCGAACAGGATGCCCTCCCCGTCCCAGCGCAGCAGGTAGCCGTTGTGGTTGCGCTGCCGGGTCGGCACCTGGCTGGCGGTGCCGAGGACGACGAGTTCCCGCACGGGCGTGCCGCTCCCGTCAGACCAGGCGCTGCAGGTCGCGTCCGCCGAGCACGTGGGCGTGCGCGTGGAAGACCGTCTGCCCGGCGCCGGGTCCGGTGTTGAAGACGATGCGGTAGCCGGTGGTGTCCACCTTCTCCAGCCGGGCGACCTCGCCGGCGTCGCGCAGCAGGTCCCCGCACAACCGCGGCGCCAGGGCGGCGAGTTCCGAGGCGTCGCGGTAGTGCGCCTTGGGGATGACGAGGACGTGGGTGGGCGCTTGCGGGTTGATGTCGCGGAACGCCACCGTGGTGTCGGTCTCGTGGACGATCGTCGCCGGGATGTCTCCCGTGACGACCTTGCAGAACAGGCAGTCCGCCTGCGGTTCTCCCGCCACGGCCACGTCTCCTCGTCTCTCCCCGGTCGGTACGGGCCGCATGCTACCGGCCGGGGAGCCGACTCCCGGTCACCCCAGCGGCGGCACCGGCGGCGGTGTCCTGGCCGGCGTGGTCTCCAGGGCCTGCAGGGCGAGGGTGATCGCGGTGTCGAGCTGCGGGTCGCGGCCGGCCGCCCAGTCCTGCGGGGTGCGCACCACCTCGACGTCCGGATCGACGCCGTGGTTCTCCATGCCCCAGCCCGGACCCTCCATCCACATCGCGTACTTGGGCTGGGTGACCAGGGTGCCGTCCACCAGGTGGTAGCGCGAGTCGATGCCCACCACGCCGCCCCAGGTGCGGGTGCCGACGACCGGGCCGAGGCCCATCGCCTTGACCGCCGCGTTGACGATGTCGCCGTCGGACCCGGCGTACTCGTCGGCCACCGCGACCACCGGGCCGCGCGGCGCGTCCGAGGGGTAGCTGGCCGGCACCCGGCCGCGCGGGAAGTCCCAGCCGATGACCCGGCGGGCCAGCTTCTCGATGACGAGTTGGGAGGTGTGGCCGCCGCGGTTCTCCCGCACGTCGAGCACCAGGCCCTCGCGGGCCACCTCGATGTGCAGGTCGCGGTGGAGCTGCGCCCAGCCGGAGCCGACCATGTCGGGCACGTGCAGGTATCCCAGCCGGCCGCCGGACGCCTGGTGGACGTGGGCGCGGCGGCCGGCCACCCAGTCGTGGTAGCGCAGCGGTTCGTCGTCGGCGAGCGGCACCACGACGACCGCGCGCGGCTCGCCGCCGGCCGGCCGGACCGTCAGCTCGACCGGCTTGCCCGCGGTGCCCACCAGCAGCGGCGCGGGCCCGGTCAGCGGGTCGACCGGGTGGCCGCCGACCGCGAGCAGGACGTCGCCGGCCCGCACGGCGACGCCGGGCGCGGCCAGCGGGGAGCGGGCCTCGGGGTCGGAGGTCTCGGAGGGCAGCACGCGCTCCACCCGCCAGGCGCCGTCCGCGTCGCGGGCCAGGTCGGCGCCGAGCAGCCCGACCCGGCGCAGCGCGTCGCGGTGGCCGCCGCGGCCGCGGACGTAGGCGTGCGAGGTGCCGAGTTCGCCCTGCAGCTCCCACAACACGTCCACCAGGTCGTCGTGGGTGGCGACCCGGTCGAGCAACGGGCGGTAGCGCGCCAGGGCGGCGTCCCAGTCGACCCCGGCCATGTCGGGCCGCCAGAAGTTGTCGCGCATCAGGCGGCCGGTCTCCTCGTACATCTGGCGCCACTCGGCGGCCGGATCGACGGTGAGCCGGATCCGCGAGAGGTCCACGGTGACGGTGTCGTCGCCGTCGTCGTCCGGGCACTTGCTGTCGGACGGGGTGACGCGGAGTTTGGCGCCGCTGGTCAGCAGCAGCCGGTGGCCGTCGCCGGTGACCGCGAACTCGTCGATGTCGTCGGCGAGTTCGTCGTGGCGCAGCCGCTCCAGGTCGTAGCGGTGCAGGGTGCTGACCGGCGGGGAGGCCTGCGGGGTGGCCAGCGAGGAGCCGAGCACGCCGTGCAGCGGGTGGCGCAGCCACAGCACGCCGGAGCCGGCGGCGCGCAGGTCGGAGTAGCGGGCCGCCTCCACCGGGAAGGGCACGATGCGGTCGGGCAGTCCGTCGAGGTCCACCCGGGTCACCGGGGTGCGGCGCTCGTCGGCCGGTCCGGCGTCGGACTTGCCCTCGGCGCGGTCCGGGGTGTCGGCCGCGTCGGAGCCGTCGGAGCCGCCGCGTCCCAGCGGCCGGCCGTGCCGCTGCGGTCCGAACGGCGACGGGGTGTCGGCGGCCAGCGTGATCAGGTAGGGGCGGCAGGCGTTGGGGAACGACAGGTCGAAGACGTGGGTGTCGTAGACCGGGTCGAAGGCGCGCTGGGACAGGAAGGCCAGGTGCTTGCCGTCGGCGGTGAAGGCGGGCGAGAAGTCGTGGAAGCGCAGCGGGGTGACGTCGGCGACCGCGAGGGTGGCGACGTTGGCGATCCGCAGCCGCCGCAGGTGGGAGGGGCCGGGGTGCGACCAGACGAGCCAGCCGGAGTCGGGTGAGAAGGCCAGGCCGTCGCAGTCGCCGTGTTCGCTCTCGGCGACGGTGCGCACCTCGCCGCTGTCCTGCTCGACCAGCAGCACCCGCCCGTCGTGCGAGGCGACCGCGAACCGCCGCCCGTCGGGTGAGACGGCCAGATCCAGCACCCGGCCCAGCTTCCCGGCGGCCAGCCGGCGCGGACCGGCGGCGGAGCCGGTGGCCGGCGTGGTCTCCAGGGCGTCGTCGCCCTCGGCGTCGGTGACCCACAGCGCCTGGGGTTCGCCGTCGCCGCCCTTGCGGTAGGTGCGCGGCAGCCGGGCCCGGACGCCGGGTTCGGCGGCGAGGGCGCGGACCGGGCCCTCGCGGTGGGTCACCCAGTGGATGGTGCCGCGGACCTCGACCGCGCTGCCGCGGCCGGTGTGGTCGGGCCAGGCGTCGCCGAGGTTGGCGGCGGCCCGGGCCGGGTGGGGCCGCAGGGCGGCACGCTGGCCGCCGAGGCGTATGTCGAGGGCGCGCGGCTGTTCGTCGAGGCTGTCGAGCAGGTGGAGGCGGCCCGCCGCGGTGTAGGCGACGCGGGTGCCGTCGGTGGCGGCCTGCCGGGCGTAGAAGTCGCCGAGCGGGCTGTGGCGGCGCAGTTGGGAGCCGTCGGGCAGGCAGGAGTAGACCGCGCCGGTGTCCTCGTGGTCGGACAGGAACGCGATGCGGTCCCCGACCCACATCGGGCACTCGATGTGGCCGCCGAGGTCGGCCAGGATCCGGTGGAACTCCCCGCCGCCGTCCGGGTCGACCCACAGCTTGCCCGCGGTGCCGCCGCGGTAGCGCTTCCAGGCGGCGGCCTCCCGGGACATCCGCACCGAGCACAGCAGCACCGCGCCGTCCGGCCCGAACGCCACGTCGCCGACCGGGCCGTAGGGCAGCCGGCGTGCCGGGCCGCCGTCCAGCGGCACCGCGTGCGCCCAGCTGCGCCGCCCGGACGCCTCGCCGTGCGCGCTGATCGCGACGACCTCGCCCTGCGGGGTCCAGCCGGACACCTCGGCCCGGCCGCCCCAGTAGGTCAGCCGGGTCGAGGGGCCGCCGTCGACCTCGGCGACCCGTACCTCGGCCGCTCCGTCGACGGTGGACACGTACGCGATGTGCCGGCCGTCCGGCGAGATCCTGGGGCGCGAGACGGGGGTGTCGTCGGCGCTGACCCGCCAGGCCCGTCCGCCGTCCAGGGGCGCCGCCCAGACGTCGTCCTCGGCCGTGAAGGTGATCAAGTCGCCGTGCGGATGGGGGTGTCTGAGGTACGAAGGCTGCGTCACGCCGCCACACTAACGACGCGCGCGCTCCGCGACGAGACCGATCCGTGATACTCGGCCACCGGGACGCGCGCCGGTCACGACCAGCGGCCGGTGCGGGTGTGCAGCAGGGCGGTCGCCGCGACGCCGGCGGTGGAGGTGCGCAGCACGGTGGGACCGAGCCGGTGCGGCAGCGCTCCGGCGGCGGTGAACGCCGCGAGCTCCTCCGGCGCGACGCCGCCCTCCGGGCCGACGACGACCACGATCTCGCCGCGTTCGGGCAGGGGCGCCCCGGCCAGCGGGTCGGCGCCCTCCTCGTGCAGCACGGCGGCGAAGGCGGCGCCGGACAGCAGCGCGGCGACCTGACGGGTCGTCATGAGGTCGGCGACCGGCGGGAACCGCAGCCGCCTGGCCTGCTTGCCGGCCTCCCGGGCGGTGGCCCGCCACTTGGCCAGCGCCTTGTCGCCCCGCTCGCCCTTCCACTGGGTGACGCAGCGCGAGGCGGCCCACGGCACGACGGCGTCCACCCCGGCCTCGGTCATGGTCTCGACGGCCAACTCGCCGCGGTCGCCCTTGGGCAGCGCCTGGACGACGGTGAGCCTGGTGGCCGGCGCCGGTTCGGTGAGCCGCCGGGTGACGGCGACCTCCAGCCGGTCCTTGCCGTGCACGGCGGCGACCGTGCCCTGCACGCCGGCGCCCTCGCCGTCGGTGAGCACCACGGCCTCGCCGGCCCGCAGCCGGCGCACCGAGACGGCGTGCCGGCCCTCCGGCCCGTCGAGCACGACCGTCGCGTCGGCCGTCGCGTCCGCCAACTCCCCCGGCGGGACCAGGAAGACCGGCGCGGTCATGACCCGGCACGCTCCGGGCGGGCGGCGGCCAGCTCCTCGCGGAGCGTGTCGACCAGCCGGGCGGCCGGCAGCGGGCGGGCCAGCCGGTGCCCCTGCCCGGCCCACAGCGCCATCGCCTGCGGATCGCCCTTGGCGGCGGCGGCCTTGCGCAGCCCGGAGGTCAGGAAGTGCACCTGCGGGTAGGCGGCGGGCGCGTACGGGCCGTGCTCGCGCAGGAAGCGGTTGACCAGGCCGCGCGCCGGCCGCCCGGAGAACGCCCGGGTCAACTCGGTGTGGCCGTAGGTCGGATCGGTCATCGCCCGCTTGTGCAGCTCGTTGGCGCCGGACTCCGGGCAGACCAGGAACGCGGTGCCCAGTTGGGCGGCGACCGCGCCGGCCGCCAGCACCGCGGCGATCTGGCCGCCGCGCATGATCCCGCCGGCCGCCACGACCGGCAGCCCGACCGTCTCGCGTACCGAGGTGACCAGGTTGAGCAGCCCGCTGCCGGCCCCGTCCAGCCCCGGGTCGTCGTGGTGGGTGCCCTGGTGGCCGCCGGCCTCGATGCCCTGCGCGCACACCGCGTCCGCGCCGGCCGCCCGCGCGGCCCGCGCCTCGGCGACCGAGGTGACGGTGACCACGGTGCGGGTGCCGGCCCGGGCGAACGCGGCCAGCAACTCCGCCTCCGGGCAGCCGAAGGTGAAGCTCACCACCGGCACCGGGCTCTCCAGCAGCGCCGCCGCCTTCGCCCCGAACGCGTCGTCGGCCGGACCGTACGGGTCGCCCAACTCCGCCTGGTAGTAGGCGGCCTCGCCGGACAGCCGCTCCCGGTAGACCTCCACCGGCGACCGGTCGGCGACCGGGAGCTGCGGCATGAAGAGGTTGACGCCGAACGGCCGGGCGGTGAGCGCGCGCAACTCGGCGATCTGCCGCAGCATCGTGTCCGCGCTCTGGTATCCGGCGGCGAGGAAGCCCAGCCCGCCGGCCTCGCTCACCTGGGCGGCCAGCGCGGGGCAGGAGGCGCCTCCCGCCATCGGGGCCTGGACGACGGGCACGGTGAACAGGTCGGTCAGCGCTGGCATGCGCCCATGGTGTCACGTGCCGTCCCGGGCCGGGGCCACGGGACGGCACGCGGCGGCTCAGCGGCCGTTGAACGCGTCCTTGAGCCGGGAGAACAGGCCCTGCTGGCCGGGCTGGAAGTGGCCGGAGGGCCGCTCCTCGCCGCGCAGCACGGCCAGCCTGCGCAGCAGATCCTCCTGCTCGGGATCCAGCTTGTTCGGCGTCTGCACCTCGACGTGCACGATCAGGTCGCCGCGGCCGCCGCCGCGCAGGTGCGTGATGCCGCGCTGGTGCAGCGGGATCGACTGGCCGGACTGGGTGCCGGGGCGGATGTCCACCTCGTCCAGGCCGTCCAGCGTCTCCAGCGGCACCTGGGTGCCGAGCGCGGCCGCCGTCATCGGGATGGTCACCGTGCAGTGCAGGTCGTCGCCGCGCCGCTGGAAGACCGCGTGCGGCGCCTCGCGGATCTCGACGTACAGATCGCCGGCCGGGCCGCCGCCGGGGCCGACCTCGCCCTCGCCGGCCAGCTGGATGCGGGTGCCGTTGTCCACGCCGGCCGGGATCTTGACGGTCAGCGTGCGGCGCGAGCGCACCCGGCCGTCGCCGGCGCACTCCGGGCACGGGGTCGGCACCACGGTGCCGAAGCCCTGGCACTGCGGGCACGGCCGCGAGGTCATGACCTGGCCGAGGAAGGACCGGGTGACCTGGGAGACCTCACCGCGGCCGCGGCACATGTCGCAGGTCTGCGCCGAGGTGCCGGGCGCCGCGCCCTCGCCGTTGCAGGTGCCGCAGGTGACCGCGGTGTCCACCTGGATGTCCTTGGTGGTGCCGAACGCGGCCTCGTCCAGCTCGATCTCCAGCCGGATCATGGCGTCCTGGCCGCGGCGGCTGCGCGAGCGCGGTCCGCGCTGCGAGGCCTGGCCGAAGAAGGCGTCCATGATGTCGCTGAAGTTGCCGAAGCCGCCGCCGCCGAAGCCGGCACCGCCGCCGCCGTTGGCGGACAGCGGGTCGCCGCCGAGGTCGTAGACCTGCTTCTTCTGCGGGTCGGAGAGCACCTCGTAGGCGGCGTTGATCTCCTTGAACCGCTCCTGCGTCTTCGGGTCCGGGTTGACGTCCGGGTGCAGTTCACGGGCCAGGCGGCGGAACGCCTTCTTGATCTCGTCCTGGCCCGCGTCACGCCGAACGCCGAGGACCGCGTAATAGTCCGTCGCCACTTACGACTCCGCCAGGATCTGTCCGACGTACCTCGCCACTGCGCGTACCGCTCCCATCGTTCCGGGGTAGTCCATGCGGGTGGGGCCGACCACGCCGAGCCTGGCGACCGCCTCGTCGCCCGAACCGTAGCCCACGGCGACGACCGACGTGGAGTTCAGGCCCTCATGGGCGTTCTCATGACCGATTCGTACCGTCACGCCCGCGTCCTTGACCTCGCCGAGGAGCTTGAGCAGGACCACCTGCTCCTCCAGCGCCTCCAGGACCGGGCGGATCGTGAGGGGGAAGTCGTGGTTGAACCGGGTGAGGTTCGCCGTGCCGCCGAGCATGATGCGCTCCTCGGTCTCCTCCACCAGCGTCTCCAGCAAGGTGGCGAGCATGATGGTGACCGAGGGGCGGTCGTCGGGCTCGAAGGACTCCGGCAGATCCTGCACCAGCGGCGGCACGTCGGAGAACCGGCGGCCCACCACGCGGCTGTTGAGCCGGGCGCGCAGATCGGCCAGCACCGTCTCGCCCACCGGCGCCGGGCAGTCCACCAGGCGCTGCTCGACCCGGCCGGTGTCGGTGATCAGCACCAGCATCACCCGGGCGGGCGCCAGCGCCAGCAGTTCGACGTGCCGAACCGTGGAGCGGGTCAGCGACGGGTACTGCACGACCGCGACCTGCCGGGTCAGCTGCGCCAGCAGCCGCACCGTGCGGGCCACCACGTCGTCGAGGTCGACCGCGCCGTCCAGGAAGTTCTGGATGGCGCGGCGCTCCGCGACGGTGAGCGGCTTGACGCCGGCCAGCCGGTCGACGAAGAGCCGGTAGCCCTTGTCGGTCGGGATGCGCCCGGCGCTGGTGTGCGGCTGGTGGATGAAGCCCTCTTCCTCCAGCACCGCCATGTCGTTGCGCACGGTGGCCGGCGACACGCCGAGCCGGTGACGCTCGGTGAGCGCCTTGGAACCCACCGGCTCCTCGGTGCCGACGTAGTCCTGGACGATGGCGCGCAGCACTTCCAACCTGCGTTCACTGAGCACGCGTGCGCACCTCCAAGCCGCCAGCCGTCCGGTCTGCCAAGGGAACGGGCGATCCGTCCCCCCTGGCACTCACACGTCCGGAGTGCCAGATCCCCGCAGCCAGTGTACGGCGGAGTAGCAAGGGCACGGCAAGAGCCGTCCTCGGCTGTCCCGACCGGCCGCCGCCGCGCACGCCACGGTACCGTGCGCGGTGCCGCGCGCCTGCGGATAGCGTCAGCTTGTGGAAAACACTTCACCCGGGCCCGGACCCGCGCAGGGCGCGCCGGGCGGCGGACCGGACGGCTGGGAGCGGCTGGCCCCCGGCGTCGCCCGGCGCCGGCTGCCGTTCCTCGACGTGACCGTCGGAGTCGTCGTCGGCACCGAGGGCGTCCTGGTGGTCGACACCGGCTCCACGCTGCGGGAGGGCGCGGTGCTGCGCCACGAGGTCGGCGAGCTGACCGGACGCCCGGTCAGCCATGTCGCGCTCACCCACGGCCACTTCGACCACGTCTTCGGCACCGCGGCGCTCGGCGACGGGCTGACCGTCCTGGGCGACCGGGCGCTGATCGGTCTGCTGGAGCGGGGCCGCGACGAACTTCGCTCCGACGCGGTGCGGCACGGGGTGGACCCTGGCGACGCCGCCCGGGCCGCCGAGGCGCTGGTGGTGCCCGGCGTCGCGGTGGACGGCCGGCACACGCTGGACCTGGGCGCCCGCGAGGTGGTGCTGGTCGGCGCGGGCCCCGGGCACACCGGGCACGACCTGGCGGTGCTGGTCCCCGGCACGCCGGCGGTGGTCTTCTGCGGCGATCTGGTCGAGGAGTCCGGCGAACCGCTGGCCGGCCCGGACGCGGTGCCCGCCGGCTGGCCCGCCGCGCTCGACCGGCTGCTCGAACTGGGCGGCGAGACCGCCGTCTACGTGCCCGGGCACGGCGCGACGGTGGACGCGCGGTTCGTCCGCGACCAGCGCGACGCGCTCGCCCGGCGGTTCGCGGACGGCTGACATCCGGCGCGGTTACCATCTCGGCCATGCGCAGCAGGAGTTACGGTCCCGACCTCACCCCGCCGTGGAAGCGCTCCGCGCCGGCCCCCGAGGTCCCGGCCGACCGCGGCCTGGTCGTCGAGGAGGCCGGCACCGGCTTCTGCGGCGCGGTGGCGGCCTGCGAGAAGTCCGCGCAGGGCCTCACCGTGACCCTGGAGGACCGCTTCGGCAAGCTGCGGGTCTTCCCGATGGAGCCGCGCGGCTTCCTGCTGGACGGCAAGGTGGTCACCCTGGTGCGCCCGTCCCCCGCCGCCGGCCCGCCCGCCCGGCGGCTCACCGCGTCCGGCTCGATCGCGGTGCCGGACGCGCGGGCCCGGGTCGCCAGGGCGGGGCGGATCTACGTCGAGGGCCGGCACGACGCGGAGCTGGTGGAACGGGTCTGGGGTGACGACCTGCGCGTCGAGGGCGTCGTCGTGGAGTACCTCGAAGGGGTCGACGACCTGCCCGCGGTGGTCGACGCCTTCTCGCCCGGCCCGGACGCCCGGCTCGGCGTGCTCGTCGACCACCTGGTCCCCGGCAGCAAGGAGTCGCGGATCGCCGCCTCGGTGACCGGCGAGCACGTCCTGGTGGTGGGCCACCCCTTCATCGACGTCTGGGCCGCGGTCAAGCCGGCCCGGCTCGGCATCCCGGACTGGCCGGACGTGCCGCGCGGGCAGGACTGGAAGACCGGCACCTGCCGCGCGCTGGGCTGGCCGGAGAACACCGGCGCGGCCTGGCAGCGGATCCTCGGCGCCGTGCGCTCCTACCGCGACCTGCGGCCCGAACTGCTGGGCCGGGTCGAGGAGTTGATCGACTTCGTGACGGCCGACCCGGACGCCTGACCGGACCGCCGGCCGCAGCGGTCAGTCGACCAGGTCCCGGACCACCGCGTCGGCCAGCAGCCGGCCGCGCAGGGTGAGCACGGCCCGGCCGGCCGCGTACGGGACCGGGTCGAGCAGGCCGTCGGAGACCGCCCGGTCCGCGGCGCGGGCGCCGGCCGGGCGCAGCAGGGCCAGCGGGCAGCCGTCGGACAGCCGCAGTTCGAGCAGGATCCGCTCCACCCGGCGGTCCTCGTCCGTCAGCAGCTCGCGTCCGGCGCCGGGCGAGCGGGACTCGGCGAACGCCTGCGCGTAGGCGCCGGGGTGCTTCACGTTCCACCAGCGCACCCCGCCGACGTGGCTGTGCGCGCCGGGGCCGGCGCCCCACCAGTCGGCGCCGCGCCAGTACAGCTCGTTGTGCCGGCAGCGGGCGGCTTCTGCGGTGGCCCAGTTGGACACCTCGTACCAGTGGAAGCCGGCAGCGGTGAGCGCCCGCTCGGCCATCAGGTAGCGGTCGGCGTGCACGTCGTCGTCGGTGGGCTCGATCTCGCCGCGCCGGATGCGCCGGGCCAGCCCGGTGCCCTCCTCGACGATCAGCGCGTACGCGGAGACGTGGTCAGGACCGGCCGCGACCGCCGCGTCCAGCGACGCCTGCCAGTCCGCGTCGGACTCGCCGGGCGTGCCGTAGATGAGGTCGAGGTTGACGTGCTCGAACCCGGCCGTGCGCGCCTCGGCCACGCACGCCTGCGGGCGGCCGGGGGTGTGGGTGCGGTCCAGGATCCGCAGGACGTGCGGGCGCACGCTCTGCATGCCGAACGAGATCCGGTTGAAGCCGCCCGCGCGCAGCGCCGCGAGGTATTCCGGGTCGACGGTCTCCGGGTTGGCCTCGGTGGTGACCTCGGCGTCCGGGGCGAGCCCGAACTCGTCGCGTATCACCGACAGGGTGCGCGCCAGGTCGCCGGCGGCCAGCAGGGTGGGCGTGCCGCCGCCGACGAAGACGGTCTCGACCCGGCGCGGGTCGTCGCCCAGCACCTTGCGGGCCAGCCGGATCTCCTCGGCGAGGGTGTCGGCGTAGTTGTCGCGGGAGGCGAGCGCGCCGCCGGAGCCGCGCAGTTCGCTCGCGGTGTAGGTGTTGAAGTCGCAGTACCCGCAGCGCGTCGCGCAGTAGGGGACGTGCAGGTAGAAGCCGAGCGGCCGCTCGGCGGCACCGGCCAGGGCATGGCCAGGCAGCGCCCCGTCACGGGGCACGGGCTCGCCGTCGGGCAGTACGGAAGGCATACCGCCCATTGTCCGGCATCGCGCCCGTGCCCCGTGCGGGGCGGCCGGTCAGGCCTCGCGGCTGCCCGCGTACATGTCGTCGATCAGGCCCTTGAACTCCTTCTCCACGACCGGCCGCTTGAGCTTGAGGCTGGGGGTCAGCTCACCGTGCTCCACGGTCAGGTCGCGCGGCAGGAGGCGGAAGGTCTTGATCGTCTGCCAGCGCTGCAGGCCCTCGTTGACCCGGCCGACGTACTCCTCGATCAGCGCGACGGTCTGCCGGTCGGCCACCACGTCCGCGTAGCCGCGGCCGCCGAGGCCGTGCTCCGCGGCCCAGGTGAGGATGGTCGGCTCGTCGAGGGCGATCAGCGCGGAGCAGTAGTTGCGGTTGGCGCCGATGACCAGGACGTTGCTGACGAACGGGCAGACCGCCTTGAACTGGCCCTCGACCTCGGCGGGCGAGATGTACTTGCCGCCGGAGGTCTTGATCAGGTCCTTCTTGCGGTCGGTGATCTTCAGGAAGCCGTCGGAGGACAGCTCGCCGATGTCACCGGTGTGGAACCAGCCGTCCGCCTCCAGGACCTCGGCGGTCTGCTCCGGCAGCCCGTGGTAGCCCTGCATGATGCCCGGGCCGCGCAGCAGGATCTCGCCGTCCTCGGCGATCCGCACCTCGGTGCCGGGCAGCGGCTTGCCGACCGTGCCGGTGCGGTACGACTCGCCGGGGTTGACGAAGCTGGCCGCGCTGGACTCCGTCAGGCCGTAGCCCTCCAGGATGTGGATGCCGGCGCCGGAGAAGAAGTAGCCGATCTCCGGGGCGAGCGCCGCGGAGCCGGAGACGCAGGCCCGCAGCCGGCCGCCGAACGCCGCGCGCAGCTTCGCGTAGACCAGCTTGTCGGCGATCGCGTGCTGGACGGCCAGGCCGAGCGGCACCGAGGCGCGGCCGGTGGCCCGGCGGTTCTCCTGGGAGACCCGGCCGTACTCCCGGGCGACGCCGGCCGCCCACTGGAAGATCTTGTACTTGGCGCCGCCGCCCTCCCGGGCCTTGGACGCCACCCCGTTGTAGACCTTCTCGAAGATTCGCGGGACGGCCGCCATGTAGGTCGGCTGCACGACCGGCAGGTTCTCGATGATCTTGTCCACCCGGCCGTCCACCGCCAGGACGTGGCCGACCTCGATCTGGCCGGCGGTGAGCACCTTGCCGAAGACGTGGGCGAGCGGCAGCCACAGGTACTGGGTGTCCTCGGCGGACACCAGCCCGGTGGCGGAGATCGCCTTGGCCATGTAGGCCCACGCGTCGTGCGGCAGGCGGACGCCCTTGGGGCGGCCGGTGGTGCCGGAGGTGTAGATCAGCGTGGCGAGCTGCTGCGGGGTGATCCCGGCGACGCTCTCCTTGACGCTCTGCGGGTGGGTGCTCAGGTAGGCGGCGCCGCGGCGCTCCAGCTCGGCCAGGCTCAGCACCCAGCCGTCGCCGGCCGCGTCGACCGCGTCGGCCTCGTTGATCACCACGACGTGCTGGAGATCGGGGAGTTCGGCGCGGCGTTCGACGGCCTTGGCGAGCTGCGCGGCGTCCTCGGCGATCAGCACCCGGCTTCCGGAGTCGGCGAGGATGAACGCGGACTCCACACCGTTGGTGCTGGGGTAGACGGTGGTGGTCGCGGCGCCCGCGCACACCACGCCGAGGTCGGCGAGGATCCAGTCGACGCGGGTGTTGCTCGCGATGGCGACCCGCTCCTCGGGCCGCACGCCGAGGTCGGTCAGGCCGGCGGCGATGGCGTAGACACGCTGGGCGGCCTCGTCCCAGGTCAGCGAACGCCACTGGTCGGGGCCGCCGTCCGGATCCGGCACGGGGTATCGGTACGCCTCGGCGTCGGGCGTGGCCTCGACACGCTGCAGAAAGAGATTGGCCACGGAGGGCGGCCGATTCTCGATCAATGGCTGGGTATCGGTCACGAAAACCTCCGGGGGGCGCCGGGCCCGTTCATCGCGTCGTTGCTAGTGACTCACGAGTAACCTTCAAGCAGTGCTACAGGGTAGACGCGGATTCCGCAGCATGTAAGAGCTCGCGGCATGCTTCATGGAACCTCCCCCAGCGAGCCCCCGCACAGCGCTGCTTCCCAGGTCCGTGCCAGTGCCGGCCGCTCCCGGCCGGCGCCTGCGGGGCGGGCGGCGCGACACCGGGGCGAGTGGCCGGTTCCGGGTGGCCGGATCACCGGCGGTCCGGCCTCAGCCGCCGGCCGGCAGCCCGCCGAGCAGCCCCTGCGGACGGGGCGGGACACCGTGCCGCGGCGCGGGCGTGCGGTCGACCGCGGTGCACAGCGCCTTGACCCCGTCGGCGTCCGGACCTGCGTCGACGTGGTTGAACACCTTCGGCAGCGAGCCGGTGTTCAGTACGTGCCGCCCGGTCTCGCCGAGGTCGTGCACCGCGCACCCGGCGCCCTGGTTGACGCTCAGGTGCCGCCCGTCGAGACCGTCGGCCCACGCAGGGGAGACGGCGGCGCCCACGACGAGCGCCGAACCCGCCACGGCGAACAGCGCCCGGCCCGCCGAAGTGATGTCTGTCACGGTGTGCCTTCCCGCGCGGCGCGCTCACGCCGCTGCCACCGTGCGTAACGGCCCGGCGGCCCGGCCGTCACGCTGCGCAGCCGCCGGGTCCGGGCCGTCCCGCGCCCGGCCCCGGCTCGCGGCCGGCTACTTCTTGCTCTTCGCGTCCGAGTCGTCGGTGGAGAGCGCGGCGATGAAGGCCTCCTGGGGGACCTCGACGCTGCCGACCATCTTCATGCGCTTCTTGCCCTCCTTCTGCTTCTCCAGCAGCTTGCGCTTGCGGGAGATGTCGCCGCCGTAGCACTTGGCCAGCACGTCCTTGCGGATCGCGCGGACCGTCTCGCGGGCGATGACCCGGCTGCCGATCGCGGCCTGGATGGGCACCTCGAACTGCTGGCGCGGGATGAGCTCGCGCAGCTTGCCGGCCATCCGGACGCCGTACGCGTACGCCTTGTCCTTGTGCAGGATCGCGGAGAAGGCGTCCACCTTGTCGCCGTGCAGCAGGATGTCGACCTTGACCAGGTCGCTGCTCTGCTCGCCGGTGGGCTCGTAGTCGAGCGAGGCGTAGCCGCGGGTCTTGGACTTCAACTGGTCGAAGAAGTCGAAGACGATCTCGGCGAGCGGCAGGGTGTAGCGCAGCTCGACGCGGTCCTCGGACAGGTAGTCCATGCCCAGCAGGCTGCCGCGCCGCACCTGGCACAGCTCCATGATCGCGCCGACGAACTCGCTCGGCGCCAGCAGCGTCGCGCGCACCACGGGCTCGTAGACCTCGGCGATCTTGCCGGTCGGGAACTCGCTCGGGTTGGTGACGGTGTGCTCGCTGCCGTCCTCCATGATCACCCGGTAGACCACGTTGGGCGCGGTGGCGATCAGGTCGAGCCCGAACTCCCGCTCCAGCCGCTCGCGGATGATCTCCAGGTGCAGCAGGCCGAGGAAGCCGACCCGGAAGCCGAAGCCGAGGGCCGCGGAGGTCTCCGGCTCGTAGACCAGGGCGGCGTCGTTGAGCTGGAGCTTGTCCAGCGCCTCGCGCAGCTCCGGGTAGTCCGAGCCGTCCAGCGGGTAGAGCCCGGAGAACACCATCGGCTTGGGCTCCTTGTAGCCGCCCAGCGGCTCGGTGGCGCCCTTGTTGAGCCGGGTGACGGTGTCGCCGACCTTCGACTGGCGCACGTCCTTGACGCCGGTGATCAGATAACCCACCTCGCCGACGCCGAGGCCGTCGGACGAGGTCATCTCCGGCGAGATGACCCCGATCTCCAGCAGCTCGTGCGCGGCGCCGGTGGACATCATCTGGATGCGCTCGCGCTTGGACAGCTGCCCGTCGACGACCTTCACGTAGGTGACGACGCCGCGGTAGGAGTCGTAGACCGAGTCGAAGATCATCGCGCGGGCCGGCGCGTCGGCTCGGCCGACCGGGGCCGGCACCTGCCTGACGACCTCGTTCAGCAGCTCGGCGACGCCCTCGCCGGTCTTGGCGCTCACCTTGAGCACGTCCGACGGGTCGCAGCCGATGATGTGCGCCAGCTCGGCGGCGTACTTCTCCGGCTGCGCGGCCGGCAGGTCGATCTTGTTGAGCACCGGGATGATGGTGAGGTCGTTCTCCAGCGCCAGGTAGAGGTTGGCGAGGGTCTGCGCCTCGATGCCCTGGGCGGCGTCCACCAGCAGGACACGCGCCCTCGCACGCGGCCAGCGACCGCGAGACCTCGTAGGTGAAGTCGACGTGGCCCGGCGTGTCGATCATGTTCAGGATGTGCGTGCCGCCCTGGCCGTCGCCCTCGGTCGGCGCCCAGGGCAGCCGCACCGCCTGGGACTTGATCGTGATGCCGCGCTCACGCTCGATGTCCATGCGGTCCAGGTACTGGGCGCGCATCTGCCGCACGTCGACCACGCCGGTCAGCTGGAGCATCCGGTCGGCGAGCGTCGACTTGCCGTGGTCGATGTGCGCGATGATGCAGAAGTTGCGGATCAGCGCCGGGTCGGTTCGGCTGGGCTCCGGCACGTTGGATGGGGTCGCGGGCACGCAGGGTCCTGATTCTCGACTCGTTTGTCGACGCCTCGTCCCGCGAAGCGGGTGCGCGTCCGCGGGGAGTCGTCCGGTGGGCGGATCGATACGTTGCCCTCCATAGTCCCACGAGACGCCGCACGCGAAGCCCGCCGGCGGCGGGGGGCTGCGCGGGGCGGTGGGCGCGGGGCGTGGCGGGGGGCGGGCGTGGGGGTGCGGCGGGGCGGGGGTTCCGCGGGGCGGCGGGAACGGTGGGCGGCGCGGGCGGGGCGGGTTGCGCGGGGCGGTTGGGCACCGTGGGCCGGGCGGGCGGGCGCGGTGCGCCGGGCGGACGGGCGGGACGCGCGCGGTGCGGCGGACGCGAGAGCCACGCGGGCGGCGCGGGGCGCGCGGGGCGGTGGGCCGTCGGCGGTTTGGGGCGGCTCCGAGGCTGCTGGTAGCCTGGTGCATCGCGCTTCGTGCCCTCATGTCCGCATGCCCGGGTACGGGCGCGGCGCGAGAAGCCGTCAGTCGCGGCGGCATCGCGCGACGATCATCGCGGCAAACCATCGATACCATCGATCGACCAGAGGCTATACGTGGCGAACATCAAGTCCCAGATCAAGCGGAACAAGACCAACGAGAAGGCCCGCCAGCGCAACAAGGCGGTCAAGTCCGAGCTGAAGACGGCGATCCGCCGCACCCGCGAGGCCGTCGAGTCCGGCGACACCGCGAAGGCCGCCGAGGCCGTGCGCATCGCCTCCCGCAAGCTGGACAAGGCCGTCAGCAAGGGCGTGATCCACAAGAACCAGGCCGCCAACAAGAAGTCGGCGCTGGCCCAGTCGGTCTCCTCCGCCAAGTCCTGATCTGCGCCTTCGGGCACCCCGCCGGACAGGACCCGCGGTCCCTCTCAACCGCCTCCGATCCGGCACCCCTCCGCCGCACGGCGGACCCGCCGCACACGACAGCGTTCGCCACGCGCGTGCGGCGCAGCACGAAACGTCTCGACCGAGGCCCCCACACCGTCATTCCCCGGTGCGGGGGCCTCGGTGTTTCCCGGACCGCGGCCGCCCGCCTGGGCCGGCCGCAACGGTGGGCGGGTCCGACCCGGCGAGGGTCCCCGGCAGCGGTCCGACGGCGAGAGCACGCCCGTCGGAGGCGGGCCCGGTCCCGGCACGACGCCCGGCGTGCTGCGGAACGTCGGCGCACGGTCCGGGAGTTGACGGGCCGGCGTTACGGGTCCGGAGTCATGGGATCGAGCACCGCAGGACCCGGCGATACGGGTCCGGCGTCACGGGTCCGGAGCCGAGGGATCGAGCGCCGGAAGACCCGGCGTCACGGGATCCAGCGCCCGGGAGCAGGCGCTATCGGATCGAGCGCCGCAGGACCGACCCAGCGATACGGGATCCGGCGATACGCCCCAGCGTCACGGGACTCGACGTCACGCGACCCAGCGATACGGCACCCGGCGTCACGCCATCCAGCGTTACGCGACCAGACGTCACGCGGCCCCGCGTCACGCGACCCGGCCGCCGCGTCAGCGCTGGCCGGAGCGGGCGGCGCGGGCGATGGTGACGACGGCCTTCTCCAGCGCGTAGGCGGGGTCGGCCGCGGCGCCCTTGACCGCGGCGTCGGCTTCGGCGATCGCGCTCAACGCGGTGGCCACGCCGTCGGCGGACCAGCCGCGCATCTGCTGCCGCACCCGGTCGATCTTCCACGGCGGCATGCCGAGATCGCGGGCCAGGTCGCCCGGCCGGGCACCGCGCGGCGCGGTCGCGAGCTTGCCGATCGCCCGGACCCCGGAGGCGAGCGCGAACGTGATCCCGGGCAACGGCTGCCCGACCGCGAACGCCCAGCGCAACCGCTCCAGCGCCTCCGCGGCCCGTCCGGTGACCGCGAGATCCGCGACCTCGAACCCGGTCGCCTCGGCCCGCCCGGTGTAGTACCTGGCCACCACCGCCTGGTCGATCGGCCCCTCCACGTCCGCCGCCAACTGGGAACACGCGGACGCCAGTTCCCGCAGGTCGCTGCCGAGGGCGTCGACCAGCGCCTGGCACGCGTCCGGGGTCGCCGACCGCCCCGCGTCACGGAACTCCGCCCGTACGAACGCCAACCGGTCGGCGGGCTTCGTCATCTTCGGGCAGGCCACCTCGCGGGCGCCCGCCTTGCGCGCCGCGTCCAGCAACCCCTTGCCCTTGGCACCGCCCGCGTGCAGCAGGACGAGCGTGATCTCCTCGACCGGCGCCGCCACGAACGCCTTCACGTCCTTGACGGTGTCCGCCGACAGGTCCTGCGCGTTGCGGACCACGATGACCTTCCGCTCGGCGAACAACGACGGGCTCACCAACTCCGCCAGCGTGCCCGGCTGCAACGCCTCAGGTGCCAGATCCCGAACGTCGGTGTCCGCGTCGGCCGCGCGCGCGGCCGCCACCACCTGCCCCACCGCACGGTCGAGCAGCAGATCCTCCTGCCCCACCGCGAGCGTCACGGGAGCCAGCAGGTCATCGGAAGCGGTCTTCTTGGCCATCGCCGACCAGCATCCCACGGACCACTGACAACACCGGCCGCACGGGCGGGCCGCGCAGGCATGCGACGGGTTCGGCGGCGCGCGGCGGCGGAACACGGCAGCGGCGCCGGGGCGGGCCCGGGCACGGCGGGCGGGATCCGGGGCGGCGCGCGGCCGGGAGGCAAGGCCGCGGAGCGGTGGCGGGCGCGGGCCGGACGGCCGGACGGCACGGCCGCGCGGAGCGGAAGGGGGCCCGGAGGGGCCGGAAGGGCCGACCCGGGCGCTCGACCGATCCTCCACGGGAGCACGGATCCGGCATGAAATCGTTGTCGGAACCGGGCAGTTGACCGGATTTCGGGGTCCCTGGTGAACACGCTGTCGAGGTGATGCAGAATGCGCAGGTGAGTGCTGTGAGACACCTGTTGGTACTGGCCGACCGCGACGCCGCGGAAGAGGCAGCCGAGATCGCTTCCGACCGCTTCGGTCTGAGCGAAGAGCCCCAGATCGTGCGTGAGGCCCTGGCGGGCGAGGACGACGCCGAGGACGCGCAGTGGATCGTCGTGATCGAGGACGACAGCGACGAGATCCACCCGAAGGAACTCGACGATCTGGCCCAGGAGTACGGCGGCTGGTACGAGTCCGAATAGGCCGGCGCGTCTGGAGGCGCGGTCGCCGCGCCAGGTCCTACGTCTTGCGACCCGGGTCGCGGGCCCGAGGTGCGGCGGTCCGCGAGTCGGTAGCGTCGTCCCGCATGAGCGACGTTGACGATCTCGGCACGGAACAGCGCGTCCCGGACGGCCCGCGCAGCCTCGCACAACGCAAGCGCGAGGCGCTGCACCGTCTGGAACACGACAGTGACGTGTGGGTGGCGACGGCGGACTCCTCCGGCGTGCCGTGCCTGGTCCCGCTGTGCTTCTGGTGGGACGGCGGCCGGGTCTGGCTGTCGACCCGCGACTCCAACCCCACCGGCCGCAATCTGCTCTCCTCCGGCCTGGTCCGCCTCTGCTTCGGCACGTCGCGCGACGTCGTGCTCGTCGAAGGCACGGCCGTGGCCTTCGCACGCGCCGACCTGCCCGCCGGGGTGGGCGACGCCTTCGCAGCCCGCTCCGGCTGGGACCCGCGTGCCGACCACCCCTCGTACGTCTTCTTCCGGGTCACGCCCGACACCGTGCTCGCCTGGGGCACCGTGCCGGAGATGCGCGACCGCGACCTGATGCGGAACGGGAGCTGGCTGCTGTAGCCGACGCCGCGTCTCACCCGGTCCGGCGGTCATGACGGGCCTGCCACGGTGGCGGCGAGGGCGCCGGGGCGGGGCACGGTGACGGCGATGGAGCCGTCGGTGTCCGTGCGCAGCGTCGTGGTGCCCTCGGAACGCAACGCGGCCAGGGTGCGCGGCGCGGGATGCCCGTACGGGTTTCCGACGCCCGCGCTGACCAGGGCGAGACGCGGGCGGAGCCGCCGCATCAGTTCCGGGTCCTGGTAGGCCGAGCCGTGGTGGGCCACCTTGAGCACGTCGACCGGCGGAAGATCCGGGTGCAGCGCCAGCAGTTCGCGCTGCGCCGCCGGTTCGAGGTCGCCGAGGAGCAACACGGTGAGACCGGCCATCCTGACCAGGAGCACGATGCTCGCGTCGTTGGGGTCGTCGTCCGGCAACGGGGTGGACGGCGGCCACAACACCCGCCAGTCCAGACCCCCGATCGCGCGGTGCTCCCCGTCGACCGCCCGGATCACCGGCACGTGGTCCGCGAGCGCGCGACGCCGCACGAAAGCGGCCTCGCCGGGCGGTGACGCCAGCGTCGTCGTCTCGATCGCGCCCACCCGGCGCCCGGCCAGCACGCCCGGCAGCCCTCCGACGTGGTCGGCGTGGAAATGGGTGAGCACGAGCAACGGAATCGTGCTCACCCCCAGCGAACGCAGGCAGCGATCGGCCGGCGCCGGATCGGGACCGGTGTCGACCACGACCGCCGATCCGGCCCCGGCGTTGAGCACCAGAGCGTCCCCCTGGCCCACGTCGCACGCCGCCAACCGCCATCCCGCGGGCGGCCACCCGGACGTCAGCCGGGTCAACGGCGCCGGACGCAAGACCGCGACCAGCATGAGCGCGGCCACACCCGCGCACCACCAGGGGCGCCGCAGCAGCCGTCGCGACAGCGGCAGCACCGCGACCGTGATCCCGGCGAGCAGCAACCCGCCCCGCCAGCCGCCCGGCCAGCTCACCGCCGCCCCCGGCAGGCCGGCCCCCACCCGTGCCACCCCCACCACCCACCGGGCCGGCCAACCCGCCAGCCAGGCGACCCACTTGGCGCCGGCCATCGACACCGGAGCCACCGCCAGCGCCGCGAACCCGAACACGGTCGCCGGGGCCACCGCCATCTCCGCCAGCAGATTGCACGGGATCGCCACCAGGCTGACCTGTGCCGCGAGCACCGCCAGCAGCGGTGCGCAGCACACCTGCACCGCGGCGGCCGCCGCCAACGCCTCGGCGGCCCATTCCGGCATCCCCCGCCGCTCCAACGCCCGGCTCCAACGAGGAGCCAGCGTCAGCAGCGCCCCCGTGGCCAGCACGGACAGCGCGAAACCGTAGGAACGGGCGAGCCACGGGTCGTAGAGGATCAACGCGATCACCGCGGCGGCGAGCGCCGGCAGCAGAGCGCGCCGACGCCCGGTGCCGATGGCCAGCAGGGTGATCAGCCCGCAGACCGCGGCCCGCAGCACACTCGGATCGGGCCGGCACAGCACCACGAAGCCGATGGTCATCAGCCCGCCGAGCACGGCGGTCAGCCGCAACGGCAGACCGAGGCGGGCGGCCAGGCCACGCCGCTCGGCACGCACGGCCAGCGCGGACGGTCCGATCAACAGGGCCAGGATGATCGTCAGATTGGAGCCGCTGACCGCGAACAGGTGGAGGAGATCGGTGGCCTCGAACTGCGCGTGCAACTCGGGGGTCATCCGCGAGACGTCGCCGACGACCAGCCCCGACAGCAACGCGGCGCTGTCCGCCGGCAACCCGGCGGTCGCGGCCCGCAGCCCGGCCCTTAACCTGCCCGCGACGCGCTGGACGCCGGTCGGCGCACGCGTGACCTCCGGCGCGCCGACCACCCGGAGCACGGCCCCCGCGTGGTCGGCCGACCGTAACGGAAGGGCCAGGCGGGCGTGCACGGTGAGCCGGGTGGTGGGCAGCAGGCGCAGCCATGACGCGGTGGTCCGGCCGGGCTGCGCGACCAGCAGCACGGGCGTGCGCACGGCGGTCGTGGTGCGCGCGGCGGTGACCCGCAACGCGTCCGCATCGGCGACCACGGTGGCCGGTGCCGCCGCCGCTCCGGTGACCCGGGGCCGGGCCGGCCGCGGATCGCCGGTCAACGCCACCTCCACCGTCGCGCTGCCATGCCGCGCCGCCAGCACCGGAAGGGGCCCGCTCTGCGTTTCCGCGACGCGCAGGGCCGCCTCCCCCGACGCCGCGCAGGCGCACAGCAGGACGGCGGCCACGATCCCGCAGACGGCGCCCGTCCCCTGCGTCCTACGGGCCCGGAGCACGCAGAACAGCAGGGCCGCGGCCAGGCACACCACCGCCCCGATGACCGCGCCGCCGACTGAGGTGTCCAGCGCGAGCGCCGCCGCCAGCCAGGTGGCCAGCGCGGGTGGCACCAGCCGGAGATCGGCGGGCCCCTCCTGGTGCGGCTCCGCCGCGCCCAGCCGTGACGCGGCCGCCGCGTGCACCGCGGACCGCGACGGACCCCGAACCGACACGGGCCGCGGCGACGCGGACGGCGGAGGCCCGGACGACCGCGTCTCGGGCGGCGCTCCCGAAGGCGATCGCGTCCCGGACCGCGTCTTCTCGGGCGACCGCGCCGCCGCCCCCGGATCCGCGGCCGCCCGGAACCGACGCGGACTCACGGCCGCACCAGCGATCGCAGGTCCTGGAACCGCCGGTCGCCGACACCGGATACCTGGCGAAGTTGGCTCACCGAGCTGAACCCGCCGTGCTGGACGCGGTATTCGATGATGTGGCGTGCCAGAACCGGGCCGACCCCCGGCAGGGCGTCGAGTTGGTCGGCGGTCGCGGTGTTGAGGCTGACCGGGCCGGATACTCCGGTGCCCGCTCCCCCGGCACCGCCCGGACCCGGAACGCCGCCCGCTGCCCCGGCAGGCCCCGGGCCCGCACCGGTTCCCGGAGCCGCCGGACCCACCACCACCTGCTCGCCGTCCATCAGCAACCGCGCGAGGTTGAGCGACGAGGTGTCCGTGCCCGGCAGCGCGCCGCCCGCCGCCGCGAGGGCGTCCCCGACCCGTGAACCGGCAGGAAGCCGCAGCACGCCGGGCGTCCGCACCTTTCCGACGACGTCCACCACCAGAGCGCCGGATCCGCCGGGGCCGCCCGAAGCCGTCCCCGCCGCACCGGCGGCGGAACCGTCCGCCGCTCCCTCGCCCGCCGCCCGGCCGCCGTCCCTCGACCGACCCGGTCCGGGCGGAAGGGCGTGGCCTGCCGGGGCCAGGGTCACCGGCCGCGAGGCGGAGGGCACTTGGACCGTGCGGGGCCGCCCCGCCATGAAGTGGTGCACGGCGAACGCCATCGCCAGCACGAGGACTCCGGCCACCGCCGCCACCGTCCGCGGTTCCATCCCGCACCTCAACCGCAGCCAGACCGGCAGTCGTTCGAGCACCGCCTCCCGCAACGCCTCCTGCCGAGAGCGGCCGCCCTTGAACGCCCCGGCCCGGATTCCCGGACGGGCGAACGCCTCAGAACCGCTCCCCGGAACCGAACCGCCCGGCGCTGCCGCCCGAGCAGGCGCCACCCCGGCGTCCGGCAGAGCCCGTGCCCCGCCGTACCGGCCGGGCGGCGGATCCGGGTCCGGCGCACCCGCCACCGGCAGTGCCGAGGACGTCCGGCACGCGAACAACGCGTCCGCCCGCCGCCCCACGTGCTCCTGGACCGACGCCCGGTCGAGGCCCGCGCCGGAACGCGCTTCGACGCCGGCCCCGGCGCCCGTCCCGGCGCCCATTCCACAGTGAATTCCCATGGCGCCGACCGTAGGCGTCTTCCGCGCATCACGGGGAAATCAGCGAAAACCCGTGGATTAACTACGAACTGTGGATAACTCGACCACTCGTTCGAGCGAACTGACCGGCCAACCCCTCGTGTTCGGCGTCGCCACCCGTATAACGGAGGAGTCAGCGAGGCGAGACCACTGCCCCCAGCAGTCCCGGTCCGGTGTGTGCCCCGATGACGGCTCCGACCTCGCGGACGTGCAGATCCACGAGGCCGGGCACCCGGGAGCGAAGGCATTCGGCCAACGCCTGGGCGCGATCAGGAGAGGCGAGGTGATGCACGGTGATGTCCACCGGACAGTCCGCGGCGCGTAGGGCGACGATCTCCTCCAGGCGGGCGATCGCCTTCGACGCGGTGCGCACCTTCTCCAGCAACTGGATCTGGCCGTTGGAGAGTTGGAGCAGCGGCTTGACCGCGAGCGCGGATCCCAGCAGCGCCTGCGCCGCGCCGATACGCCCGCCGCGGCGCAGGTAGTCCAGCGTGTCGACGTAGAAGTAGGCGGAGGTGGCGGCCGCCCGCTTCTCGGCGGCGGCGACAGCGTCGTCGGCGGTGCCGCCCGCCTCGGCGGCCTCGGCGGCGGCCAGCACGGGGAAGCCCAGCGCCATGGCGACCATGCCGGTGTCCACGACCCGCACCGGCAGCGGGGCGGCGGCGGCGGCGAGGCACGCGGCCTCGTAGGTCCCGGAGAACTCGGCGGAGAGGTGGAGGGAGACGATCGCGGTGGCTCCGCCGGCCGCGGCAGAGCGGTAGGCGGCGGCGAAATCCTCGGGGTTGGGCCGGGAGGTGCTGACCGGACGACGGCGTTGCAGCGCGGTGGCGACGGACCGGGCGGACACCTCGGTGCCCTCCTCCAGCACCTCGTCGCCGAGGATCACGGCGAGCGGCACGACCGTGATGCCGTGCCGGGTCAGCGCGTCCTGCGGCAGGTAGGCCGTGGAATCGGTGACGATCGCGACAAGGGGGGACATGAGCGGGAGATTACCGGCCGATGGCTACGGCCGACACCGAGGGATGGCTCCTGGCATCCGATCTGTCATCAGTTCGCCCCTTAGGTCTGTGACAGGATGTGACAGGATCCACCGTCAGAAGCGGCCTTCGGACAGTTCCGGGTCCGCCTTGGCGGGGACCCAGTGGCGCAGTGCGCCGGCTTCGACCTCGATCTGCCGGCCCAACGCGGCCAGCTCGTCGTCGCCGAACTGCCGGGCCCGGTCCTGGGCCGCCCAGCGCAGCGAGTCGGCGGAGTGGGTGACGCGGCCGGTGCGCTCGCGCAGCTCCGGGAGGCGGGCGGCGATGCGGGAGCGGTCGGGCTCGCGTTCCATCAGGCGCAGCTCGTCGTCGAGGGCGTGGGCGTGCCCGCGCAGGCGGTCCAGCAGGGTCAGCGCCTCCTTGAGCGAGGAGTCGCCCGCCATGCCGGCTTCGAGTGCCTGGCGTGTGCCGGTCATGGACGCGCGGAGCTGGAGGCGGAGCGCCGCGAGCTCACCCGCGGTGCCCGGCTGGACGCGCCGGGCCTTCAAGGTGGTCTCCTCGACCATCCGGCGGGCCTGCGCGCTGGTGCGTTCCACGCCGCGGCGCACCGTGCGCACCGTCTTGACCAGCAAGATGACGCCCAGGACCGCTCCGGCGAACATGAAGAGCGATACCACGCCGAGTACGGCATCCATGGGGCGTTCCCTCCCGTTCGGTGGCCAGGGTCTGCTTCCACGGTATACGCCCGGTGCCGGTCCGGGCCCGGTTTCGCACCCGGGCCCTGCCCCCACCGGACCCCTAGGGGTGGGTGGGGACAGGGGGCGGGGCGGGTCAGGACGGGACGATATTGACCAGCTTGGGGGCACGGACGATCACCTTGCGGATCCCGGCGCCGGCCAGGGCGGCGACCACGGCGTCGTCGGCCAGCGCCAGCCGTTCCAGGTCGGCGTCGGCGATGTCCGGGGCGACCTCCAGGCGGGCCTTGACCTTGCCCTTGATCTGGACGACGCAGGTGACCGTCTCGTCCTGGACGTAGGCGGGGTCGGCGACCGGGAAGTCGGCGTGGGCGAGCGAGCCGGGGTGGCCCAGCCTGCTCCACAGTTCCTCGGCGATGTGCGGGGAGAGCGGGGCGACCAGCAGGACCATGCGTTCCGCGACGGTGCGCGGCACCCGGTCCAGCTTGGTGACGTGGTTGTTCAGCTCGGTGGCCTTGGCGATGGCGGTGTTGAAGCGCATCGCGGCCATGTCGTGCCGCACCCCGTCGATGGCCTTGTGCAGCGCGCGCAGGGTGTCCTCGTCGGGCTCGTCGTCGACGACGGTGACCTCGCCGGTCGCCTCGTCGACGATGTTGCGCCACAGGCGTTGCAGGAAGCGGTAGGAGCCGACGACCGCGCGGGTGTCCCAGGGCCGGGAGACGTCCAGCGGGCCCATCGCCATCTCGTACAGCCGCAGGGTGTCGGCGCCGTATTCGGCGCAGATCTCGTCCGGGGTGACGGCGTTCTTCAGGGACTTGCCCATCTTGCCGTTCTCGCGGACCACCGGTTCGCCCTGGTGGAAGTAGCCGCCGTCGCGCTCCTCGACCTCGGCGGCGGGCACCGGGAAGCCGCGGCTGTCGCGGTAGACGTAGGCGGTGATCATGCCCTGGTTGAACAGTTTGTGGAACGGCTCGAAGGAGGAGACGTAGCCCAGGTCGAACAGGACCTTGTGCCAGAAGCGGGCGTACAGCAGGTGCAGGACGGCGTGCTCGGCGCCGCCGACGTACAGGTCGACGCCGCCGGCGGGCTGGCCGTCGCGCGGGCCCATCCAGTACGACTCGACGGCCGGGTCGACCAGTCGCTCGGTGTTGTCCGGGTCCAGGTAGCGCAGCTCGTACCAGCAGGAGCCGGCCCAGTTGGGCATGGTGTTGGTCTCGCGGCGGTAGCGGCGGGTGCCGTTGCCGTCGCCCAGGTCCAGCTCGACGTGGACCCACTCCTCGTTGCGGGAGAGCGGGGTCTCCGGGGAGGTGTGGGCGTCCTGCGGGTCGAAGGTGCGCGGGGAGTAGTCCTCGACCTCGGGCAGTTCGACCGGCAGCATCGACTCGGGGACCGCGTGCGCCACGCCGTCCTCGTCGTAGACGATGGGGAACGGCTCGCCCCAGTAGCGCTGGCGGCTGAAGAGCCAGTCGCGCAGGCGGAAGTTGACGGTGCCCTCGCCGATGCCGCGCTCGGCCAGCCAGCGGGTCATCGTCTCCTTGGCCTCGGCGACGGACTGGCCGTCCAACGAGACGTCCGCGCCGCGGGAGTTGACGATCCGCGCGTCGTAGGAGACGAACGAGGAGTCCCAGGTGGCCGGGTCGGTGCCGCGGTCGTCGGAGGGTTCGACGACGCAGCGCATCGGCAGCTCGAAGGCGCGCGCGAAGGCGAAGTCGCGGGAGTCGTGGGCCGGGACGGCCATGATGGCGCCGGTGCCGTAGCCCATCAGCACGTAGTCGGCGACGAAGACCGGCACCCGGTCGCCGCTGACCGGGTTGACCGCGAACGCGCCGGTGAACACGCCGGTCTTGTCCTTGGCCTCGGCCTGCCGTTCCACGTCGGACTTCGCCGCGGCCTGCTTGCGGTACTCGGCGACCGCCTCGGCGGGGGTGGCGTGGCCGCCGGTCCACGCCTGGCGGGTCCCCTCGGGCCAGGCGGCCGGCACGATGGAGTCGACCAGGTCGTGCTCCGGGGCCAGCACCATGTAGGTGGCGCCGAACAGGGTGTCCTGACGGGTGGTGAAGACGGTGATGCGCGCGTCGCCGTCGCCCTGGACGTGGACGGGGAAGTCGATGCGGGCGCCCTCGGAGCGGCCGATCCAGTTGCGCTGCTGCAGCTTGATGGCCTCGGGCCAGTCCAGCGCGTCCAGGTCGTCCAGCAGCCGGTCGGCGTAGGCGGTGATGCGCATCATCCACTGGCGCAGCTTGGCCTTGAAGACCGGGAAGTTGCCGCGCTCGGAGCGGCCGTCGGCGGTGACCTCCTCGTTGGCCAGCACGGTGCCCAGTCCCGGGCACCAGTTGACCGGCGATTCGGAGGCGTAGGCCAGCCGGTGGCGGCCCAGCAGGTCGGCGCGCTCGACGGCGGTCAGCGCGTCCCAGGGCCGGCCGTCGGGGGTGGGGCGGGCGCCGGAGGCGAACTGCTCGACCAGCTCGCCGATCGGCCGGGCGGTGGCGGCGTCCTCGTCGTACCAGGAGTTGAAGATCTTCAGGAAGATCCACTGGGTCCACTTGTAGTACTCGGGGTCGATCGTGGCGAACGAGCGGCGCCGGTCGTGGCCCAGTCCCAGCCGGCGCAGCTGGGCGCGCATGGTGACGATGTTGGCCTCGGTGGTCACCCGGGGGTGGGTGCCGGTCTGCACGGCGTACTGCTCGGCGGGCAGGCCGAAGGCGTCGAAGCCCAGGGTGTGCAGCACGTTGTGGCCGGTCATCCGCTGGAAGCGGGAGTAGACGTCGGTGGCGATGTAGCCCAGCGGGTGGCCGACGTGCAGTCCCGCGCCCGACGGATACGGGAACATGTCCATGACGAACTTCTTGGGCCGTGCGACGAGGTCCGCCGGGCCGCCCAGCGAGCCGCCGCCCGGGTTCGGCGCCTCGAAGGTGCCCTCGCGCTCCCAGCGGTCCTGCCAGCGGGTCTCGATCTCGGCGGCCAGCGCGGCCTCGTACTTGAACGGCACGGCCCTGGACGGCACAGCGCTCTGCGCGGCGGCGTCTCGCGCCGGGGTGGTCTCGCTCATGTCCCTCGAAGCTCCGTCGATGTCGTGTCAGGCGTACGCGCGGTCCTGCGGCCCGGTCGGCGGGCGGCTCCGCAAACAAAAATGCCCCTCGCGCAGGAGGGGTCGGCCGCACTGACGTGGATCCTGGTCAGCGCGGCTCACTAAGGAGAAGGCGTACGGCACGCATGTGATCAGGGTACCGCAGCACGGCAAGGGCCCGCACCGGAGTACCGGTACGGGCCCGAGCGCGACGGCTCCCCAGCGTCCCGTCAGCCGCCTGCCGGCCGCCGCGCGGGCGCCTGGTGAGCCGCGCGTGCCGTCAGTGCTTCGGCAGGTACGACTTGACGTAGCCGGCGCCGGGCGAGCCCACGCCGGTCACGTCGTCGTAGCCGACGGTCGCGTGCAGCGAGCTGTCCACGCCGAGGCTGCGCAGCGAGGTGATCGTGCCGTCGCTGGCGTCCACGCTGTTGACGTAGTCGACGCGGACGTCGGCGATGCCCTGGCCCTGGCCCAGCGGGTGGTCGGTCACGTCGTTGAGCGCCGTGGAGCCGTAGCGCTCGTAGATGGCCGGGTTGGCGAAGCCGATCGGCACGCCGCCGCGGGCCTGCTGGGCGTCCGCCTGCAGCGCCGCGATGGTCGGGCAGGCCAGCGAGGTGCCGCCGATGCGGTACTCGCCGTACTTGACGGTGCCGTCCGGGAAGGTCTGGGTCTGGCCCTCCAGGAACCCGGTGGTCGGGTCGGCGATCGCCGCGATGTCCGGCACGGTGCGCATCGGGGTGCTGGTGCCGTTCGCCTCACTGAGCGAGGTCGGCACGACGCCCGCCTGGTAGTACGGCTGGGCGAACAGCGTGCTGGTGCCGCCGCCGGCGCCCGAGGTGAACGGGCCGGGGAAGCCGGTCCACTGGCTTCCGTCGTCCGACAGCGGGGCGCGCTCGGTGCCCCAGCCGGTCTCCCACTCGTAGTTGTCGTTCTTGCCGATGGCCAGCGAGGTGCCGCCGACCGCGGTGACCCAGGCGGAGTTGACCGGGGCGCCGACCTGCTTGGTCTTGGTGGCCGCCAGGTAGTCGCCGTCGTCGCCGGAGGAGAAGTAGAAGCCGATGCCCTCGACGGCGCCCTGCTGGAAGACCGAGTCGTAGGCCGCGGCCACGTCCGGGGTCTCGCCGATCTCGGTGCCGCTCCAGGAGTTGGAGACGATGTCGGCCAGGTGCTGGTCGACGATGTTGGACAGCGCCGTCAGGAAGTCGTCGTCGTTGCAGGAGGCCGCGCCGACGTAGGTGATGTCCGCGTCGGGCGCGACACCGTGCACCGACTCGACGTCCAGGTTCTGCTCGCCGTACCAGCCGGCCGCGCCGCACTCCTTGAGGCTGTTGTACTTGGCCGGCAGGACCTCGGTGAACTGGCCCGACTTGTAGTTCTGGTCGCCGTTGCGCTTGGCGTAGGTCTTCGCGTCGGCGGCCAGGTACGGGGAGGCGTAGGCGTCGACGATCGCGACGGTCGCGCCCTTGCCGGTGTACTTGCCGGCGCCGTAGGCCGCGCGCAGCTGCGTGCCGGTGTAGCCCTTGATGGTGTACGGCTCGTGCGTGCCGTAGGCGGAGGGCAGCTTCTTGTCGACGTTGGAGCCGTAGTACGTGGAGAACGGGCCCGCGTTGACGAAGGCCGGTCCGGGCGGCGGCAGCTTCGTGGTGGCGGCCGGGTCCGGGGTGTCGACCGCCGGCTTCATGGCGGCCGCGGTCGCGCCGCCGGTGGTGGCCTGCGACTGGGCGATGGCGGGCGCGTTGTCCAGGCCGGTGACGGTGAGCACCGCGCCGCTCAGCGACGCCGGCACGGAGGCCGCGGTCGAGGGCGCGTGGTAGGTGTGGCCGGCCGTCGTGTAGTTGTGCAGCTCGGTGTTGAACGCCTTCTCAACCGCCGCCTTGTCACCGCTGACCGCGATGTAGTGCTCGGTGGTGCCGGTGACCTTCAGGCCGGCCGACTTCAGCCACGCGGTGACCTCGGCCACCTGCTGCCGGGTCGCGCCGTAGCGGGACTTGGCCTGCTTGGCGGTCAGGTACTTGCCGTAGCTGGCCGAGTGGGGGTCGGAGACCGCCTGGGCGTACTGGGCCAGGCCCTTGGCGTCCCGGCCGGCCAGGTAGACCCGGGCGCTGACCTTGGTCGAAGCGGCGGCGGCACCGTGGTCGGCCCGCGCGGTGGCCCACGTCGGGTGGGTGTCGGCGAGCACCTGCCGGCCGTGCGGTGCGGCCTGGGCGGAGGGTATGCCCACGGCCAGAGCGCCGGCGACCAGCGGCAGTGTCGCCGCCACCGCCAGTCCGGCGCGCGTTCTGTAGCGATCAAGCTTCATGAAACCCCCAGCGAAACGGATCGTCGCGTGATGCGCGGTGAGGTCACCGGATACCGGTGAGTACACACGTCACAGGCCGAAACTCTGGCGCCGATCCGTTCACGTCAGGGTCATGCTTTTGGCAAGAAGTGGCAAAGTGAAGATAAAAGGCCGGGAGTTGGGGAAAGCGGCGGCACGGCGGAATGACCTGGTGGGACGCGCCCGGAGAGTTGCGAAATGTTCGCCTGCGGGCAGGAAGCGTCAACTTGAGTCTCTGTGGCACCAGTTGCCCCGAACGCTAACCCGGAACCGGCCCGCCGGACCAGTGTTGGTTGACGAAAAAACGAAATCCCGCCGCGGGGAGTCAGCCGCGGCCCCAGAAGGCGTGGGGATCGCGGCCCGGCCGAAAGCCCGCGGCCTCGGCCAGATGCGCGGCGGCGGTGAAGTCCCGGGCGAGCGCCGCCGGGTCGTGGGCATCGCTGGCGAAGCTGACGGCGCCGCCGCCCTCCTGCCGCCACCAGTCCAGCACCCGGGGGTGCAGCGGCACGCGGGTGTTGACCTCCAGGACCCTGTCGCCCGCCGCCAGGCATCGCAGGACGGCGCGGTACTCCTCTTCGAAGTCGCGGGGGTCGTAGGGCTTCGCGTCCGCGGGCCAGTGGCGGACCGGGTAGTCGATGTGCGCGAGGACCTCGAAGTGCGCGAACTCCTCGACCAGCCGCACGGTCTCGGCGAGGTAGGCCCGCACGACCTCGGCCGGTCGCTGGTCCTCGTAGCGGGTACAGACCTCGGTGAAGCCGGAACCGCCCGGGCCGGGCGCCGAGTGCACCGAGGCCAGCACCCGCTCGAAGCCGCCGGCGTCGAGCAGGGCCCGGGCGCGCGAGACGTGCCGGTGCGGTTCGCTCAGCTCGATCCCCGACAGGACGCGCAGGCCGGGGTGGCGTTCCCGGCACCGCTCCAGGCAGGCGCGGTAGCCGTCGAGGTCGAGGGCGGGCGGAGTGAGCACGCCGTCGGCGACCAGTGGACGCCACGCGTCCGGGATCTCCGCCGCGGCCCCCAGGGTCCAGGGCGTGAAGTCGGCGTGCTCGGTGAACGCCACCGCGGGCAGGCCGAGTTCGAGCGCGCGCAGGCAAGTGCGCTCCATCGACCCGGCCGGCGCGTCCCAGGACCACTCGCTGTGCACATGACTGTCCGGCGGCAGCACGACGTCCATCCCCCTCACGGTCTCGCGGTCATCCGACGCCATGATCGGCCTTACCCCTGGGACAAGGTCAACGGCAGGCGGCGGCCGGCGATATGGGACGTGTGCCGGACACTCAGCCGCCGACGAGACGTCCCGTCACGGCCGTGGTGAAACGTTTCCGAATCCGGCATGGATCTGGAGGGGCCGACAGGGCAGGATCACGCGGCATGGGAAACGCGCGGTTCTCAGAGCTGTTCGAACGGGGGCGGGACGCGATCCTGTCCGGGAAAGTCCCGTGTCAGGAACCGCCGTTGGACGGCGGAGCACGATGGGGCCTGACCGTGGTCCTGCGGCCGGACCCGTCGGCCGCGCGCCGGATGGAACGCGTCACCGCGCAGGCCATGGCCGTTCCCGAGGATGACGAACGAGTCATGCGCTGTCAGGCGGCGCTGCGCCGGGCGTCCGTCCGGGCGCGCCATCCGCCTGGAGCTGACCGGACTGACCGTCACCCCGTCAAGCGTCATGCCGGGCCGCCCCGTTCTGAACGTCCCGCCCTCGAAGCGTCAAGGAACGCTTCCGCGCGCCCGCGAATTGGAGGATTCTCCGTTCGGGCCCCAGGGCCCGGCGACCGGAACGTCGCTCACCCCCTCACCACACACAGAGAAGGAACAGGTGCCATGGCGCTGAATACCGAGGGATCGCACCAGGAGTCGGCCACTCCTGAGAGCACGGTGCGCTCCTACTACACCTTCGTGGACGCGGGGGACTTCACCTCGCTGGTCAACCTCTTCGCGCCCGACGCCGTCTACCGGCGCCCCGGATACGCCCCGTTGATAGGACACGACGCCCTCAACGCGTTCTACCGCGGCGAGCGCGTCATCGAGGAAGGCCGCCACGAGATCACCGAACTCGTCGCGTCCGGGGCGAAGGTCGCGGTCAACGGGCGGTTCGCCGGACGGCTCAACACCGGCAAGACGGTCGAGTTGCGGTTCGCGGACTTCTTCACGCTCGACGACGAGGGCCTGTTCACCGTTCGGGACACCTTCTTCTTCACCCCGCTGGTGTGATGCCGGATGGTGACCAGATCAACCGCCCCCATCGCCTTCACCCACCGGCCGGCCGCCCGCCGGGCCACGGCCGCCGAACGCACCGCCCGCTCCACCGACGCCGCCTTCGGCTCCGCCTTCACCGAGCACATGGTCAGCATGCGCTGGACCGAGCGGGACGGATGGCACGACGCCGAACTGCGGCCCTACGCCCCGATCACCCTCGATCCGGCGGCGGTCGGACTGCACTACGGGCAGGCGGTGTTCGAGGGGCTCAAGGCCTACCGCACCGCCGACGGACGCACGGCGGTCTTCCGCCCGCGCGCACACGGCGACCGATTCCGCCGGTCCGCCGCACGACTGATCATTCCGGAGCTGCCCACCGAGGTCTTCGTGCAGGCGGTGGAGGAACTCGTCAGGGCTGACGCCGACTGGGTGCCCGCCGAGAGCTCGCGCAGTCTGTATCTGCGGCCGCTGCTGTTCGCCTCGGAGGCGCACCTCGCGCTGCGTCCGGCCCGCGAGTTCCAGTTCCTGCTGATCGCGTTCGTCACGGAGCGGTTCTTCGGCGCTCCCAAGCCCATCACCGTGTGGGTGAGCGAGCGCTACAGCCGCGCCATCCCGGGCGGCACCGGTGCGGTCAAGTACGGCGGAAACTACGCCGCTTCGTACGTGGCGCAGGAGCAGGCCGGTGCGAGGGGCTGCGACCAGGTGGTCTGGCTCGATGCCGGTGAGCGCCGCTGGGTGGAGGAACTCGGCGGGATGAACATCTTCTTCGTCGAGGGCGAAGGCAGCTCCGCGACGCTGGTCACGCCACCGCTGTCCGGCACCATCCTCCCCGGCGTCACCCGCGACGTGCTGCTGAGCATCGCGCCGGAGTTCGGCCTGGCCGTGGAGGAACGGCGGATGAGCATCGAGCAGTGGCGGCAGGGCTGCGCGGAGGGCCGGATCAGCGAGGTGTTCGCCTGCGGCACCGCGGCCCAGATCAGCTCGGTGGGCCGGGTGCGCTCCGACGACAAGGAGTTCACCGTCGGCGACAGCGGTTCCCAACCGGTCGCTCGGATGCTCTCGGAGCGGCTCTCCGAGATCGAGCGCGGGATCGCTCCCGACCCGGCCGGATGGATGCACTACGTGAGCCCGACCGGATGACCTGGCCGGCGACCGCCGAACAGCTGTGACCGGAATGCGGGGGAGGTGCTCGGAGACGTGCGGGAGCACGTGGCCGAGCACCTCGGCAGCCCGCTCGGCCGGTCTCCGGACCCGCGCCGCGACAGCGAAATCCCGTCCGATCGGCTCGATCGAACGGGACGTGGTCGACCGCTCCCGAGACGACTCGTGAACGGACCGTGGGTGGAGCTAAGGGGATTTGAACCCCTGACCCCTTGCATGCCATGCAAGTGCTCTACCAGCTGAGCTATAGCCCCAGGTCCTGCAGCGCCGGGCGGCCCGGCGACGTCGCAAACATTACACGGGCAGGGGGGCCTTACGCCAAATCGTTTGGCGGGAGCGGCCGGTCAGGGCAGTCTGCTGCACGACAGGGCCACCACCGCACCGCCCGACCGAGGAGCGCGCCCGTGACCGCGACGCAGCCGGAGATCACCCGAGCGCGCGCGGCCGGCGCGGTACGGGAGTTCGTGGCGAGACGGCCGACGAAGGTGGCCGCGGCCGGCTGCCTGGCGTCGTTCACCGCCTTCCTGGCGGCCCAGCACGCCGCCCGGGTGTCGATGATCGACCTCATGGTCTACCGGGCCGAGGGCTGGACCGCGCGCACCGGGCAGAACCTGTACACGATGGTGGCCACCAGCGCCCATCTGCCCACCACCTACCCGCCGTTCGCGGCCCTGCTGTTCGAGCCGCTGTCCTGGATGCGGATACCGCAGATGCGCGACGCGGCGACCGTGGTGAACCTCGGGCTGCTGCTCGCCGTCGTGCACCTGTCGCTGCGGCTGGCCGGCCGCCCGCACCGAATACCGCGCCCGGCCGCCACGTTCGCGGTGGCCGCGGTCGCGGTCTGGTGCGAGCCGGTGTGGACGACGCTGCGGTACGGGCAGGTCAACCTGCTGCTCGCGGTGCTGGTGCTGTGGGACCTGACCCGGCGCTCCGGCCACCGCTGGGCGGGGACCGGCATCGGGATCGCGGCCGGGATCAAGCTGACGCCGGGGCTGTTCGCGGTGTTCCTGGCGCTCGTCGGCCTGGTGCAGGGCTGGCGCCGGCTGCGCGCCGGGCACCCGGTGTGGAACCCGGCGCTGCGCCGGGCGGCGGTGGCGCTGGCCGCGTTCGCCGGCACGGCGATCACCGCGGCGCTGGCCCTGCCGTACGACAGCGACGACTTCTGGACCCGGATGGTGTTCGCGGCCGACCGGGTCGGCCGGGCGGAGGACACCGCGAACCAGTCGATCCGCGGGGTGCTGGCCCGGGTGCTGCACACCACGCAACCGGGCGGCTGCTGGCTGGCGGCGGCCGTGCTGACCGGGCTGCTGGGCCTCGCGGTGGCGGTCGCCGCGGCGCTGGCCGGCGAGCGGCTGCCGTCCGGACCCGCGTGGGCCGGCTGCGCCTGCGCGGTGACCGCGCTGCTGGTCAGCCCGGTCTCCTGGTCGCACCACTGGGTCTGGTGCGTGCCGATGGTGCTGCTGCTGGCCTCCGAGGCGCTGCGCCGCCGCGATCCGGTGTGGCGGGCCGGCGCCGCGCTGACCGGGCTGCTCTTCTGCTCCTACCTGCTCTGGGCGGTCCCGCACGGCCCGGTCGGCCGGCACGAACTGCACGAGAACACCGGGCAGCTGATCCTGTCGTCCCTCTATCCGACCGTCGGCCTGGCGTTCCTGTGCCTGGCCGGCGTCCAGGCGCTACGGGCCCTGCGCGCCCCGGTACGGCCGGTGGACGACCGATCCGGCCTCGCGGGCGCCGACCGGGCCGGCTACGCCTGCGCCGGGCGCTGAGGGCCGCCAGGACGGGCCACCGTGATGATCTCCGCCGCGGCGTCGGTCAACGGGCCGCGGGACCAGTCGCCGTACTGCTCCTCGACCCGCAGGCCCGCGCCGGTGAGGAACGAGGCCAACTCCGCGACGCCGAGGAACCGCAGCGTGGTCCGGCTCACCACCGGCCGGTCCCAACCGGGGCTGCTGTGCGTCTCGGTGAACGTCACCCGGCCACCGACCACCGGGCCGCGCACCTCGTGCTCGGTGCGGACCACCTGCCCGGCCTCGTCCACCACCTCGGAGGCGTACTGCGGCATCCAGCGCTCCCAGGCCCGCACCAGCGGGTTGCGGGTCTCGAAGACGAAGCGGCCGTCCGCGGTGAGCGCCGCGCGCACCGACGCCAGCCCGGCCCGCAGCGCGTCGTCCTCCACGAGCACCTGGAAGGCGTGCCCGGTCATCACCACGAGGTCGAACTCCCGCTGCCAGGAGGCCGATTCGATGTCGCCGAGCACCCACTCCACGTCCGGGTGCGCCCGGGCCCGCTCCAGCATCGCCACGCTCGGGTCCAGGCCGCACAGCCGCCCGGTGTGGCCGGCCTGCCGCGCCCGGTGCAGCAGCACGCCGGTGCCGCACCCCACGTCCAGCACGGACCGCGCGGACATCACCAGGTCGAGGTAGAACGCGTCGGCGGCGGTCCACCCGTTCACCAGGTCGTAGACGCCGGCCTGCCGGCCGGCGTTGCGCGCCGCGTCGCCGGCGTCCGCCACGGTGGGCTCCTCACTGTCCGGAGAACGACGAGATCCCGTCCGATCTGACCGATCGAACGGGATCCGGTGAAGCGCCGCGAGCCGGCTCGCCCGCGGCCTCTCGAGTGGAGCTAAGGGGATTTGAACCCCTGACCCCTTGCATGCCATGCAAGTGCTCTACCAGCTGAGCTATAGCCCCGAGACGTGTAGGAGCTTAGCGCGTGAGCCGCCCGGAGACGAAATCCGGCGGTCAGTCGTCGTCGCCGAGCACCGGTTCCGGCAGCGTGCCGGCGTTGTGCTCCAGCAGGCGCCAGCCGCGCGCGCCCTCGCCGAGGACCGACCAGCAGCAGTTGGACAGGCCGCCGAGCGACTCCCAGTGGGCCGGCTCCAGGCCGAGCAGGCGGCCGATGGTGACCCGGATCGCACCGCCGTGGCTGACGACGACCAGCGTGCCGTCGGCCGGCAGCTTGTCGAGTTCGCGCAGCACGACGGGCGCGGTGCGGTCGGCGACCTCGGTCTCCAGCTCGCCGCCGCCGCGCCGGACCGGCTCACCGCGCTTCCAGGCCGCGTAGTCGGCGCCGTAGCGGGCCCGGATCTCGTCGGCGGTCAGCCCCTGCCAGACGCCCGCGTAGGTCTCGCGCAGGCCCTCGTAGAACCGCGGTTCGAGACCGGTCAGGGCGCTCAGCTCGGCGGCGGTGCGGGCCGCGCGCCGCAGGTCGGAGGCGATGATCGCGTGCGGTCGCAGGGCGGCGAGCAGCCGGGCGGCCCGGCGGGCCTGGGCGACGCCGGTCGCGGTCAGCGGGATGTCGGTGGAGCCCTGGAAGCGGTGTTCGAGGTTCCAGCCGGTCTGGCCGTGCCGCCACAGCACGACGCGGCGGCCCGTGGCGGGCAGCGCGTCGATCCCGCCGGTCAGCTGAGGTCTCCGTCCGCCTCGTCACCGTCGCCGTGCGTCGCGGCGTGTTCGGCGGCCTTGCCGCGGGTGGCCACCGCGTCGCTCGGCAGCTCGATCTCCGGGCAGTCCTTCCACAGCCGCTCCAGGGCGTAGAAGACGCGCTCCTGGGAGTGCTGCACGTGGACGACGATGTCGACGTAGTCGAGCAGCACCCAGCGGCCGTCCCGCTCGCCCTCGCGGCGCACCGGCTTGGCGTCCAGCTCGCCGCGCAGCCGGTCCTCGATCTCGTCGACGATGGCCTTGACCTGCCGGTCGTTGGGCGCCGAGGCGACCAGGAAGGCGTCGGTGATCGACAGCACGTCGCTGACGTCGTAGGCGATGATGTCGTGCGCGAGCTTGTCGGCCGCCGCTTGGGCGGCGGAGGTGATCAGCTCGATGGAGCGGTCCGTGGCGGTCACTGGGAGGCTTTCCGGTCGGTGACGTGTACTCCCCAAGGGTCTCATGCCGCGCCGGCCCGCCCGACGCCGCTTTCCACCCGTCAGGCGGCGCCCGGCCGGTAGTCCCGGCCGAGCATCACCGTGATGTCGGCGTTGGCCGAGCCGGCGCCCTTGCGCACCTCGCGGGCCGGCAGCCCGAGGGTGGTGGCCAGCTCCTTGGCGGCCGACGCGTTGGACACCGCGGTGTAGAGCACCTCCGAGGTGGCGCGCGGCGCGGCCTGGCCGCCGTCGACGTAGGTGTCGCCGGAGTTGACGATCTGGACCTGGGCGGCGCCCGGGGCCTTGGGGTCGCCGCTGCCGTTCTCGACCGCGACCGTGGGTATCCCGCTGGTGTCGGTGTTCTTCACCGCGCCGCCCAGCACGTTCTTGACCACCTCGTTGGTGGCCTGCTCGCTGATCGTGCCGTTGAGCTGCACCGGGAGCGTGGTGGTGGTGTAGTCGCCCGACTTGACCAGGTCGGAGAGCGCGGCGAGGGTGGCGCCGAGTTGGCCGTCGGACAGCGACGGGTCGGGGACCGCGCCCAGTTCGTCCACGATCTTCGTCGCGGAGTCGGTGTCGCTCGGCAGCTTCATCAGCACGGCCCGCATCACCTGGCCGAACCGGTCGAGTTGCGCCTGCTCGCTCTCGCCGGGCGCGCGGTAGGTGGCGTAGGCGATGGCGTCCTGGCCGTTGAGCGGCTGGCCGTTGCCCCGGCTGACCACCGTCTTGCCGCCGGAGACCACGGTGACGTCCGAGTCGACCGTGATGCCGCCGACCGCGTCGACCAGGATCTCCAGGTAGGGCGTGTCCAGCCGCCAGGTGCCCTGGATGCGGGAGCCGAGCAGAGTGCTCAGGGCGTCCCTCGTGGGCCCGGCGCCCTCGTCCACCACGGACCTGCCGAGCGTGGTCGATCCGTCGTCGGTGCTGACCGACAGGGTGTTGGGCAGCAGCACCATCGTGCCCTTGCCGGTGGTCTCGTTGCGCACCAGCAGGGCGGTGGAGCTGTCGTCGCTGTCCACCTCGCGCAGGTGCACCACGATCACGTCGCGCTTCTGCGCGGCCAGCGGCACGCTGGTGCTGCCCGGGCCGAAGCCGGGGATCAGCCCGGCCTGCCACAGGTATCCGACACCGCCGGCCAGGGCGAGCGCCAGCAGCACGATCAGCGCGATGGTGCGCTTGCGCCCGCGGCGCTTGCGCTCGTCACGGCGCTCGGTGCGCGACTCGGAGAACTTCAGCCAGTCGATGACGTCCTCGGCCTGCTCGTCCTCCTCCTCGACGAAGGCGAACTCCTCGGTGTGGAACTCGCCCTCCTGGCCGGCGGCCGGCGGCTGCCCGGCCGGCTCGTCCGGCGCCGGCGGCCGCGCCTCCTGCACGCGCTGCCCGGGCACCTGGTACGTCTCCTGGTACTGCGGCTGCTGGTAGCCGTAGGGCTGCTGCTGCCCGGGATGCTGCGGCTGCTGGTACTGGCCGGGATAGGGCGCGGCGTAGGGCTGCTGGGGCTGCGGCTGCTGGGGGTGGTGCGGGTACTGCCGCGGGTCCCAGGCCGCCGGGTCGTACTCCTGCCGCGCCTCGGGATCGGCCGGGTAGGGGTCGCCCGGTGTCCAGCCCTCGGTACGCTGCCCCTGCTGAGGGTATTCGTGCGCGTACGGGGCGTAGGGCTCCCGGGGCCGGTAGGGCTCCTGGCCGTATCGCTCCTGCTCGCTCACCAGCGCCCCTCCAGATCGAGATGTGTCGTGCGTCGGCGGTCTATCCGGCTTCCCGGTACAGATTCCGCTTGTTGATGTAGCGAACCACGCCGTCCGGCACGAGGTACCAGACGGGCTGCCCCTGGGCCACCCGCTGCCTGCAGTTCGTCGAGGAGATGGCCAGCGCCGGGACCTCGACCAGCGAGACGCCGCCGTCCGGGATTCCCGGATCGGTCAGCGTGTGGCCCGGACGGGTGACGCCGATGAAGTGCGCCATGGCGAACAGCTCGCGCGCGTCACGCCAGGAGAAGATCTGGGAGAGCGCGTCGGCGCCGGTGATGAAGAACAGGTCCACGTCGCCGGACTCGGCGCGCAGGTCCCGCAGGGTGTCCAGGGTGTAGGTGCGCCCGCCGCGGTCGATGTCGATGCGGCTCACCGAGAACTGCGGGTTGGAGGCGGTCGCGATGACCGTCATCAGATAGCGGTCCTCCGCCAGGGAGACCTGCCGTGTCTCCTTCTGCCAGGGGTGGCCGGTGGGGACGAAGACCACCTCGTCGAGCTCGAAAAGGCTCGCGACCTCGCTGGCGGCCACCAGGTGGCCGTTGTGGATGGGATCGAACGTCCCACCCATCACACCGAGTCGTTTCTTCACCGGTCCGGCCCCTCCGTCCCAGATCCACCGATCGCGGAGGGGCGTACGGACGCTGCCCGCTCCCATGCGAGCACACCCTACTTGGGGTTCGGCGCGGCGCGCCCGGCGGCGGTCAGCGGTCCCGGTTGAAGCGGCTGGTGATCCACAGCAGGAGCAGCAGGACGAACAGCGCGCCGCCACCGGTGAGGAACGGGCTCAGACTCTGGTGGTGACCACCTTCGGCGAGCGGTGCCAGAGCTGCTGCGATGTGTGCGGTCATGGTCTGCGGGACCCCTTGCGGTCGGAAGAGTCGTCAGGCTGGAAATCGTGCCACATGGTAAGGCCGCCGCAACGCGGAACCCCAGACAGGTCCCAAACGTCCTGACCTGTGAACGCAACCACGAACGAGCCGTGGCTGATCGTCCGTCAGTCCTTGTTGCCGTAACCGCGCAGCAGGAACCAGGCCAGGAAGGCGGCACCCAGCACGGAGACCACGATCACGGTGCGCAGCAGCACGCCGGGGCCGGCCGAGTCGGAGGCGACGGCGAGCACGGTCGCCGGGTCGTACATCGCAGGGGTATGCATGCCTTTCAGCGTATCCCTGTCGGTAGCGGGCTCTAGGGTGGGGGCACCGGCCGGGCGATCGGGCACCGGCGACCGAGGGGGAGGGTCCCATGACCGTGCCGAACGACAACCGTGCGGGGGGCGGCGGGGACGAGCACGTGCCCGGCCGCACCCGCACCCGCTTCCCCGGGATCTCCTCGCGCGCCTACGAGCACCCGGCCGACCGCTCGGCGCTGGTCGCGCTGCGCAAGCTGACCGGCTTCGACACCGTCTTCAAGGCGCTCAGCTCGCTGCTGCCCGAGCGGTCGATGCGGCTGATGTTCCTGTCGGACTCGGTGCGGGTGGGCGAGCAGCAGTTCCCGCACCTGCACATCATGCTGCGCGACGCCTGCTACATCCTCGACCTGCCGAAGGTCCCGCCGATGTACGTCACGCAGGATCCGCAGCCCAACGCGATGTGCATCGGCCTGGACGAGCCGATCATCGTGGTGACCACCGGCCTGGTCGAGCTGCTCGACGAGGAGGAGATGCGGGCGGTGGTCGGCCACGAGGTGGGCCACGCGCTCTCCGGCCACTCGGTCTACCGCACGGTGCTGCTCTTCCTGACGAAGCTGGCGCTGAAGGTCGCCTGGATCCCGCTCGGCACCGTGGCGCTCACCGCGATCGTGCACGCGCTGCGCGAGTGGTTCCGCAAGTCGGAGCTGTCCGCGGACCGGGCCGGGCTGCTGGTCGGCCAGGACCTGCGGGCCTCGATGCGCGGCCTGATGAAGCTGGCCGGCGGCAACCACCTGCACGAGATGAACGTGGACGCCTTCCTGGCCCAGGCCGAGGAGTACGAGTCCGGCGGCGACCTGCGCGACTCGGTGCTCAAGATCCTCAACATGCTGCCGCGCAGCCACCCGTTCACCACCGTGCGGGCCGCCGAGCTGAAGCGGTGGTCCGAGGGCCGCGACCACCAGCGGATCATGGACGGGCACTACCCGCGCCGCGACGACGACAAGAACACCTCGGTGCGCGATTCCTTCAAGGAGGGCGCCAACCACTACGCGGACCACGTCAAGACCAGCAAGGACCCGCTGATGGGCCTGATCCGCGACATATCCACCGGAGCCGGCGACATCGGCGGCAAGCTGTTCGACCGCTTCTCCCCCAACGGCGCCCGCCAGGGCGGCTCCGCCAACGCGTCCTCGGACGGCTCCGACGGCCCGGAAGGGCCGGAGGGCGGCGAGGAGCCGCTGGACTGACCCCGGTCAGTCGCCGTCCCGCAGGCGGCCGGCCCCCGGCGCGAGGGTCGGGCTGGGGCTCGGGCTCGGCGGTGTCCGCAGCGTGCCGCACACCCCGGCGACCGACTGGCGGTGGTCGTAGGGGTCGGTGCCCACCCCCGAGGTGGCGACCTGGCCGGTCAGCAGCGGGCGGAAGTAGGCGGACGGGTCGCTGCCGCAGTCCAGCGGCCCGGCCTCCACCGCCGACTGCTCCAGCTCGACCTGGTGGGCCGCCAGGTCGTCGTGGTCGAAGTAGAGCCGCAGTTGCCGCCGCACGGTGAACAGCGAGGGCGCCCGCTTGTCGGAGTCGGCCGAGCGCACCGTGTAGACCAGCGTGTGGTCGGTGGCCACCTCCAGCCCGTCCGCGCCGTCCTCGGTGACCGCCATCGTGCCCTGCACCTTGACGTCCGGGTCGGCGAGCACCACGCGGTCCGGGTCGAAGCGCACCAGCCAGCCGGTCGCCGCGTGCCGCCCGTCGTCGGCCGGCCGGTCCAGGCTGCGGTCGAACTGCTGGAGCTCGCCCGGGCTGAGCAGGTCCCGGACCCCGCGCACGTCGCCGCCGGTCAGCGCGGTCACGTCCAGCGAGGAGGCGATCAGGTACTCCTTGGAGATGGTGAGCGCCAGCCGCACCTGGCCGCCGGTGAAGTGCGCGGTGCCGCGGACCGCCGGCAGCGTGATGCCGTCCGCGCCGGTGCGGTAGCCGGCCACGTGGTCGGCGTCGAAGAGCGGGTCGGCCAGCGCGGCGGGCACCGGGCCCTGCGGGGTGAGCGGGGTGAGCTGGATGTGCAGCGGACCGCTCGGCACCGGGGTGAGCGGCCGGTAGGGGTGGCGGACGCCGAGGTAGATCGCGCTGCCGAAGGCGAGGGCCATCAGCAGCACCAGCAGGAGCGCCTGCCGGTGCCGGCCGACCCGGGCCATGGTGTGCCGGGTCGCCACCGCGCGGCCGACGTCGTCCATCCGCTCGCGCGCCGAATACTCCCTTATCCGGGCGGCCCGGACGAATGACTCGTCAAAAACGACAGAACGGTACTCGTCGTCGCCTCCCGGGCCCCCGGTGGGCGCACCCTCCGGAGGGTATCCACTCCCGCTCATACGACAAGAGTAGAACTGTCAACGCCAGGGTGAACGTGCCCGCACCAAACAGTTTCTGATGGCCCGTCACAAAAACGGAACTGCAGGTGGCCGAGGTACTGCCGCGCCGAAGGCGTCAACGTTTCGCCGGAGTCGGTACCTCCACCGGGGGGCGTGAGACACCGATCAGCCCGGTGGCGGGCGGCGGCGCGGGCACCGGAGTGCGGGCACCGGCACCGGCGCCCCGGTAGACGGCGGCGAAGGTCAGCGCCACCACGCCGAGACCCATGATGAGCGCCAGCAGCCAGGCGACCGTGCGGTGCCAGCGGGTGTGCGGGCCCTGGCCGCGGCGCACCCGGTAGTGGCCGCCGTACAGGCCCAGGTCGGTGTCGGCGTGCCGCCCGCCGGGCGTCCGGTAGCCGTCGGGATCGTCGTCGGCGCCGCCCACCCTGGCGCGGGCCGCCTCGGCCGCCGCGCGGGACCGGGCCGCCGCCTGCATCCGCTCGCGGGCGGAGGGCTCGCGGAACGAGGCCGCCCGGACGAAGTCCTCATCGAACACCACGGATGCGAACTCCTCGTCCGCGTCTCCGTGGTCGTCGCCGTCCGGGAACGGCTTGCCGCCAACATCCTCAGACACGGCTCCAGACTAAGCCCGCAGGTGCCCTCATGGGCAGGGACGGGGAGAAATCCGGCACCAGGAAAAGTCACACCGCGGGCGCGGAACCGTCAGCGCACGTGTCCGTCGCCGGTGACGACGTACTTGGTGCTGGTCAGCTCCGGCAGGCCCATCGGGCCCCTGGCGTGCAGCTTCTGGGTGGAGATGCCGATCTCGGCGCCGAAGCCGAACTGCGAGCCGTCGGTGAACCGGGTGGAGGCGTTCACCATGACGGCGGTGGAGTCCACCTGGGCCACGAAGCGGCGGGCGGCGCCCTGGTCGCGGGTCACGATGGCCTCGGTGTGCCCGGACGACCAGCGCCTGATGTGCGCCACGGCCGCGTCCAGGTCGGGCACCACGGCCGCCGCGATGTCGTAGGAGAGGTACTCGGCCGCCCAGTCCTCGTCGGTCGCCGGGAGCACCGGCCGGCCGGCGCACGCCGCACGCTGCCAGGCCGCGTCGCCGTGCACGCGCACCCCCGCCTCGTCCAGCGCGGCGAGCGCGAGCGGCAGGAACGCGTCGGCGACGGCGGCGTGCACCAGGACGGTCTCGGCCGAGTTGCACACGCTCGGGCGGGACGCCTTGGCGTTGACCAGGATGCGCACCGCCATGCCGAGGTCGGCGTGCTCGTCGACGTAGACGTGGCAGTTGCCGACGCCGGTCTCGATGACCGGGACGGTGGACTCCTCGACGACCGTGCGGATCAGCGAGGCGCCGCCGCGCGGGATCAGGACGTCCACCAGGCCCCTGGCCCGCATCAGCTCCTTGACCGACTCCCGGCTCTCCCCCGGCACCAGTTGCACCACGTCGGCCGGCAGCCCCGCCGAGCGCACCGCGTCGCGCACCACGCCGACCAGCGCGGTGTTCGAGGCGTAGGCGGACGACGAACCGCGCAGCAGGACCGCGTTGCCGGACTTCAGGCACAGCGCGGCGGCGTCCACCGTGACGTTGGGCCGGGCCTCGTAGATGATGCCGACCACGCCCAGCGGGACCCGGATCTGGCGCAGTTCGAGACCGTTGGGCAGCGTCGAGCCGCGCAGCACCTCGCCGACCGGGTCGGGCAGCGAGACGACGTGCCGCACGTCGGCGGCGATGGCCGCGACGCGTTCCTCCGAAAGGGTGAGGCGGTCGATGACGGTCTCGCTGGTGCCGTTCTCCCGCGCCCGGGCGGTGTCGAGCGCGTTGGCGGCCACGATCTCGGCGGCGCGCGCCTGCAGGGCGTCGGCGACGGCGAGCAGGGCCGCGTCCCGCACCGACCTGGGCTGCGGCGCGAGGACGGCGGCGGCCTCCTTCGCCCGGCGGGCGGTGTCGAGAACCCCGGAGAGCGCGGGCTGCGAGGACGATGCGCTGGTGGTCATGGTCCGAGGGTACTGACCCGGCGGCCCGGCCCCCGACGCGATTCCGGCATGCAAGACGCCCGGCGGGGCGTCCGGCGCGGGCTCAGTAGGGGTGCACTCCCATCGGGGAGGCGGGCGGCGGCCCGTACCCCTCGGCCACCCGCTGGTGGTACGTCTCCCGGTCGATGACCTCCAGGCCGACGATCTCCCACGGCGGCAGCTTCGCGGTGGCCTTGTGCTCGCCCCACAGCCGCAGCGCGATCGCGGCCGCGTCGTGCAGGTCGCGGGCCTCCTCCCAGTACCGGACCTCGGCGTGGTCGACCGCGTACCGGCTGGTCAGCAGGAACGGGTGGTCGTGCGCGAGCTGTTCCAGCGCCCGCCGGACCTCGGCCAGCGGCGCCCGGTCCCCCGACAGGTTCAGCGTGACGTGCCACAGCCGGGCCGCGCCGGACTCCCCCGGCCGCTCCGGCCGCTCCTCGGGGCAGGACGCGGCGGACCGGTCCGCGTGCGTGCCGCCGACGCTGGCGAGCGGGCGGTCCCCGCCGGCCGGCCCGCGGCCGTGGGAGGTGCCCCCGCCGCGGGGCAGCGCCCCTGGACGCCCTCGTCTCACGGCGGCCTCCTGGTCCTGTGCGCGTACCGCGCGGCGCGCGGCTCCCGCATCAAAGTGCACCAGTCCTGAGCCGGTCGCGGGGCCGTTTTCGCCAAGAAGCCCCCGGATCACGGACCCGTCCGGGCGCCGGTCGCCCCCGGCCGTCACCTCAGGACGACCAGATCGTCGCGGTGGACGACCTCCCGCTCGTACTCCGGTCCCAGCTCGGCCGCCAGCTCCCGGGTGGAGCGGCCCAGCAGCCGGGGCAGCTCGGCCGCGTCGAAGTTGACCAGGCCGCGGGCCACCACCCGGCCGTCCTCGTTGAGCAGGTCCACCGGATCGCCGGCCGAGAACTGCCCGTCCACCCCGGTCAGCCCGGCCGCCAGCAGCGAGGCGCCGCGGTCCGCCACCGCCCGCACCGCGCCCGCGTCCAGCCGCAGCGCGCCGCGCGGGGCGGAGGCGTGCGCGAGCCACAGCAGCCGGTCGGCCGACCGCTTGCCGGTGCGGTGGAAGAGGGTGCCGGTCGGCCGCCCGGCCAGCGCGTCGGCGGCGTGCACCGCGGAGGCCAGCACCACCGGGATGCCCGCCGCGGCGGCGATCCCGGCCGCCTCGACCTTGGTCACCATCCCGCCGGTGCCCACCCCCGCCCTGCCCGCGCTGCCGATCGACACCCCGGCCAGGTCGGCGGGCCCGGCCACCTCGGCGATCCGCCGGGCGCCGGCCCTGCGCGGGTCGCCGTCGTACAGGCCGTCCACGTCGGACAGCAGCACCAGCAGATCCGCCCGCACCAGGTGGGCCACCAGGGCGGCCAGCCGGTCGTTGTCGCCGAACCTGATCTCGTCCGTGGCCACCGTGTCGTTCTCGTTGACGACCGGGACCGCGCCCATCGCCAGCAGCTTCTCCAGCGTGCGGTAGGCGTTGCGGTAGTGCGCGCGGCGCGAGATGTCGTCGGTGGTCAGCAGGACCTGCCCGACCCGCACCCCGTAGCGGGCGAACGAGGCGGTGTAGCGGGCGACCAGCAGGCCCTGGCCGACGCTGGCCGCCGCCTGCTGGCGGGCCAGGTCGCGCGGCCTGCGCTCCAGCCCGAGCGGCGCCAGCCCGGCCGCGATGGCGCCGGAGGAGACCAGCACGATCTCCCGGGTCTCGCTCGGCGCCCGGCCGACCCCGCCCGCCTTGACCAGCACGTCCACCAGGGCGTCCACCCGGTCGGCGTCCAGCCCGCCCTGCGCGGTGGTCAGCGACGACGAGCCGACCTTGACGACGATCCGCCGGGCCCCGGTCACCTCCGGCCGCGCCCCGCCGTCCGCACCCGTGCCGCCGCCCGCCGCCTCGGTCTGCTGCCCTGCCACCGCGTTACCCCACAAGCCTGTGCCGATTGCTGTCCGCCGTCCGGCAATCTACGGGAACCGGGCGGCCGGCCGCCCGCGCGTTCCGAGGCGCGGGACGCCTCAGAACGCCTGGAAGTCGTCGTACTCGCGGCGGGCGTCGTCCCGTTCGGCCTCCCGGTCCCGGCGGCGCTGGGCGGCCGGACGCGGGGCCTCGAAGCGGTGGTCCTCGCCGCGCCGGCCGAGCATCTCGGCGCCCGCGGTCATCGAGGGCTCCCAGTCGAAGACGACGGCGTCCTCCTCGGGCCCGATCACCACCTCGTCGCCGGTGCGGGCGCCCGCCTCGACGAGCTCCTGCTCCACGCCGAGCCGGCTGAGCCGGTCGGCGAGGTAGCCGACGGCCTCGTCGTTGGAGAAGTCGGTCTGGCGCACCCAGCGCTCCGGCTTCTCGCCGCGCACCCGGAACAGGCCGTCCTCGTGGGTGACGGTGAAGCCCGTCTCGTCGACCGCCTTCGGGCGGATCACCACGCGGGTCGACTCCTGCGCCGGCTTGGCCGCCCGCGCCTTCGCCACGATCCCGGCGAGCGCGAACGACAGCTCGCGCAGCCCCTTGCGGGAGACCGCGGAGACCTCGAAGACCTGGTAGCCGCGGGCTTCGAGGTCCGGGCGGATCAGGTCGGCGAGGTCCTGCCCGTCGGGGACGTCGATCTTGTTGAGCACCACGATGCGCGGCCGGTCGTCCAGGCCGCCGTACTCGGCCAGTTCGGCCTCGATCACGTCGAGGTCGGTCGCCGGGTCGCGGTCGGACTCCAGCGTCGCGGTGTCGAGCACGTGCACCAGCACCGAGCAGCGCTCGACGTGCCGCAGGAACTCCAGGCCCAGCCCCCTGCCCTGGCTGGCGCCCGGGATCAGCCCCGGCACGTCGGCGACCGTGTAGACGGTGGAACCGGCGGTCACCACGCCGAGGTTGGGCACCAGGGTGGTGAACGGGTAGTCGGCGATCTTCGGCTTGGCGGCCGAGAGCACCGAGATCAACGAGGACTTGCCCGCGCTCGGGTAGCCGACCAGCGCCACGTCGGCGACCGTCTTCAGCTCCAGCACGATGTCGCCGGACGTGCCGGGCTCGCCGAGCAGCGCGAAGCCGGGGGCCTTGCGGCGTGCCGAGGCGAGCGCCGCGTTGCCGAGCCCGCCGCGGCCGCCGCGCGCGGCGACGTAGGCGGTGCCGTGGCCGACGAGGTCGGCGAGCACGGTGCCGTCCTGGTCCAGCACGACGGTGCCGTCCGGGACCGGCAGCACCAGGTCCTGGCCCTCGCCGCCGGAGCGGTTGCCGCCCTCGCCCGGCCGGCCGTTGCGTGGCCTTGCGGTGCGGCGAGTGGTGGTACTCCAGCAGCGTGGTGACCGCGGTGTCCACCACGAGCGTCACGTCGCCGCCCCGGCCGCCGTTGCCGCCGTCCGGACCGCCCAGCGGCTTGAACTTCTCCCGGTGCACGGAGGCGCAGCCGTGGCCCCCGTTACCCGCGGCGACGTGCAGCTCGACGCGGTCCACGAAGGTGGTCATGACGGTGCCTCCCTTGAGCGGTGTCCGCCGGTCTGGTCACCGGCGGGGTCCAACGGACCGAGGGCGGAGCCGCTCCCGATGACTCGGGATGCGGCGTCCGCCCTCGGGTGGTGCTGTGTCGTCCTGCGGCGCCTGGTTACTCGGCGACGGCCGGGACGATGTTCACGACCTTGCGGCCACGCCTGGTGCCGAACTGCACCGCGCCGGCGGCCAGGGCGAACAGCGTGTCGTCCTTGCCGCGGCCGACGTTGGCGCCGGGGTGGAAGTGGGTGCCGCGCTGGCGGATCAGGATCTCACCGGCGTTGACGGCCTGGCCGCCGAACCGCTTGACGCCGAGCATCTGGGCATTGGAGTCGCGCCCGTTCCGGGTGGACGATGCGCCCTTCTTGTGTGCCATTTCTTCTCAGTCCCTTACTTCGCAGCCGCGGGGATGCCGGTGATCTTCAGCGCCGTGTACTGCTGACGGTGGCCCTGACGACGCCGGTAGCCGGTCTTGTTCTTGTACCGCAGGATGTCGATCTTGGCACCCTTGTGGTGGTCCACGACCTCGGCCAGGACCTTCACACCGGCCAGGACCCACGGGTCGCTGGTGACGGCTCCGCCATCGACGACGAGCAGGGTCGAGAGCTCGACCGTGTCACCCACGTTGCTGGTGGGAAGCTTGTCAACCTCAACGATGTCACCGACGGCTACCTTGTGCTGGCGGCCACCGCTGCGCACGATTGCGTACACGCGGATCTCACTCTCTCGCTCGAAATGGCACCCCTGATGCCAGCCACCCGGAATCGGCGTGCCCGCCGGGGCGGTTCACCGAGAAGTGAGGGGCCTCCCCCGGCACCGGGGCCGGGAGGAATGTGCTCAGGAATGGGCGTCAAAACGCCGAAGGTCAAGGTTACGGGGCGCCCTCGGCAGGGTCAAACCAGCCCCGGAGCGCCCGGCGCCGCGCGCCCCCGCGAGGGAGGCTGCGCGGCGCCGGGACGGCTGCTCAGGACTCGTCGGCCGAGGCCGGACCGGAGGCGGCCCCGCCGCGCCCGGCGGCGGCCGTCTTCTTCGAAGCGGCCTTCTTGGCGGGCGACTTGGCGCTCACCGCCTTCTTCGCCGTCGTCTTCTTCGCCGCGGTCTTCTTGGCCGCGGTGGTCTTCTTCGCCGCGGTCTTGCGCGGAGCCCGCTTCCTCGGCTCCGGCTCACCGGACTCGCCGGCCGCCTCGTCGCCGGCCTCGTCGGCCGCCGCGGGGACGACCAGCACGGCCGCCTCGTCCTCGGCGGACGGGGGCGGACCGGCCGGCGAGGACGCCTTGCGGGACGCCCGGCGGCGGACCGGGGCGGCGGCCGGGACGGGCTCGGGGGCCTGCTCCGGCTCGGCGGCCTCCTGCGGCTGCTCGTCCGCCGGGACGGCCGGGACCACCACGACGGCGGCTTCCTCGGCCTGCGGCGGCGCACCGGCCGGCGCGGTCGCCTTGCGGCTGGCCCGCCGACGCGAACGCACCGGAGCGGCCGGCTCGGCAACGGGCTCGGCCTCGGCGGCCGGTTCCGGCGCCGCGACGGGCTCCGGCGCGGACTCCTCCGCCGGGACCACCACGACGGCGGCCTCCCCGGCCTGCGGCGGCGCACCGGCCGGCGCGGTCGCCTTACGGCTCACCCGCCGACGCGAACGCACCGGAGCGGCCGGCTCGGCAACGGACTCGGCGACCGGCTCCGGCTCGGCGGCCGGCTCGGGAGCGGACTCCCGGACCTCCGCCTCGGCCGGCTCGGCGGCCACCGGGGCTCCGGCCGACCGGGAGGCGCGGCGCCTGGCCCGGCCGCCGGCGCGGCTCGCCTGGATCGCGGCGGCCTCCGCCTCGGCGGCGGTGCCGAACCACTCCTCGACGGCCTCCTCGGCCTCCGCGACGACCTCGGCCTCGTCCGGCTCCTCGATGTCCTGCTCCGGCTCGGCCGTGCCGTTGACCGGCTCGGGCGCGGCGGTGCGGCCCTTCTTCTTGCGCTTGCCGCCCCCGCCGGAGGTCGTCGCCTGGTCCATGTGGACGATGACGCCGCGGCCGTTGCAGTGCGCGCAGGTCTCGGAGAACGACTCCAGCAGACCCTGGCCGACCCGCTTGCGGGTCATCTGGACCAGGCCGAGCGAGGTGACCTCGGCGACCTGGTGCTTGGTGCGGTCCCGGCCCAGGCACTCCAGCAGGCGGCGCATCACCAGGTCGCGGTTGGACTCCAGGACCATGTCGATGAAGTCGACGACGATGATGCCGCCGAGGTCGCGCAGCCGGAGCTGGCGCACGATCTCCTCGGCCGCCTCCAGGTTGTTCCTGGTGACCGTCTCCTCCAGGTTGCCGCCCTGGCCGGTGAACTTGCCGGTGTTGACGTCGACCACGACCATCGCCTCGGTGCGGTCGATCACCAGCGAACCGCCGCTGGGCAGCCAGACCTTGCGGTCCAGCGCCTTCAGCAGCTGCTCGTCGATCCGGTGGGTGGCGAAGACGTCGACCTCGGAGGTCCAGCGCTGCAGCCGGTCCACCAGGTCGGGCGCCACGTGACGCACGTAGCCGTGGATGGTCTCCCACGCCTCGTCGCCGCTGACGATGACCTTGGAGAAGTCCTCGTTGAAGATGTCGCGCACCACGCGGACGGTCATGTCCGGCTCGCCGTACAGCAGGGCCGGCGCGTTGCCGCCCTTGGCGTTGCGCCGGATCTCCTCCCACTGCGCCTGGAGCCGCTCCACGTCGCGGGAGAGCTCGTCCTCGCTGGCGCCCTCGGCCGCGGTGCGCACGATGACGCCGGCGTCCTCCGGGACGATCCTCTTCAGGATCTGCTTCAGGCGGGCCCGCTCGGTGTCCGGCAGCTTGCGGCTGATGCCGGTCATCGAGCCCTCGGGCACGTAGACCAGGTAGCGGCCGGGCAGCGAGACCTGGCTGGTCAGCCGGGCGCCCTTGTGCCCGATCGGGTCCTTGGTCACCTGGACCAGCACCGACTGGCCGGACTTGAGCGCCGACTCGATGCGGCGCGGACCGCCGGAGATGCCCAGCGACTCGAAGTTGACCTCGCCGGCGTACAGCACCGCGTTGCGGCCCTTGCCGATGTCGACGAACGCGGCCTCCATGGAGGGCAGCACGTTCTGCACCTTGCCCAGGTAGACGTTGCCGACGTAGGAGGTGGCCTGCTCCTTGTTGACGAAGTGCTCGACGAGCACGTTGTCCTCGAGGACGCCGATCTGGGTGCGGTCGCCGTTCTCCCGGACGACCATGACCCGCTCGACGGCCTCGCGGCGGGCCAGGAACTCCGCCTCGGTGATGATCGGCACCCGGCGGCGGCCCTGCTCGCGGCCCTCGCGGCGGCGCTGCTTCTTCGCCTCCAGCCGGGTGGAGCCCTTGATGGCCTGCACCTCGTCGGACGGGTCCGCCTTCTTGCGCGGCTCGCGGATCTTGACGACCGTGCGCTCCGGGTCGTCGCCGGCCTCGGCCTCGTGCTCCGCCGGGCCGTCCCCGCCACGGCGGCGACGGCGGCGGCGCCGGCGACTGCTGCTCGACGAGCCGTGCCCGCCGTCCTCGTGGTCGTCGCCCTCGTCGGACCTCGTCGTCGGAGCGCTCGTCGGACTCGTGGTCGCGCTCGGTGTCGTCGGCGTGCTCGCCCTGCTCGTTGTCCGCGCTGTCCTCGCCGTCGGCCGAGTCACCGCGGCGGCGGCGACGGCCGCCACGGCGGCGGCGACGCGAGGACGGGCGGTCGTCCTGGTCGTCCTGGGCGCCGTGGTCGTCCTCGGACTGCTCCTCGGACTCCTCGTCGGCCTCGGCGGGCGCGCTGTCCCGGGCGGCGGCGATCTCCTCGGCGCTCCCGGAACGACGGCGGCGGCGCCGGCGGGAGCCGCCCTCGGACTCCTCCTCGTCGGCGGGCTCCGACGCCTCGGCGGCGGCCGGCGCGGCGTGCTCGGCGCGGGTGTCGGGCGCGGTGAAGACCGGTGCCTGGAAGACCGCGGTCGGCGGCCGGACGGTACGCGGCCGGGTCGCCGCGGGCTCCTGCTCGGGAGCGGCCTGCTCGGCCCGCGCCGTCTCTTCCAGCTCTTCGGGCTCCTCGGCCTCGTCCGGCTCCGGGGCGGCCGCGGGCTGCTCGGACGCCGAGCGGTCCTTGGGGGCCAGCGAGCCGGGCTTGAGGCGGCGCGAGTCCTGCTCGCCCTTCGGCTCGGCGGCGGCGGCCTTCTTGCGGGTGCGGCGGGCGCGCTGCGGCTTCTCCTCGGCAGCGGGCTGCTCGGCGGCGGGCGCGGCCGGCTCGGCGGCGGGCTTGTCCTCGGCGGCGGGCTGCGCGGCCTCGGGCTGCTGCTCGGGGGAGGCGGCCTTGCGGGTGGCCCGGCGGCGGGTGCGCGGCGCGGGCGGCTCCTCGGCGGCCGGCTGCGCGGCCGGGGCGGCCTGCTCGGCGGCGGCCTCGGGGGCCTCCGGGGCCGCGGCGGCGGTCTTGCGGGTCGCGCGACGGCGGGTGGTCTTGGGCGCCGGGGCGTCCTGCGGTTCCTCGGCGGACGCCTCGGGCGCGTTCTGGGCCGGCTCGGCGGCCGGCGGACCGGCCGGCCTGGAGGCGGCTCGGCGCCTGCGGCGCGGCGCGGCGGCCGCTTCGTTGCTCTCGGACGCCTCGTCGGGCGTGTTGTCGGGCTCGTTGTCGAGCATGCGGGCATGTCTCCCGTCACGCTCCCGGGCGCCGCGCTCGGTTCCGGCCGCGATCCCGCCACCTGGGCGGTGCCGCTCCGGGGCGCGTGCGCCACACGGGAGCTGTTGTCTCGCTCGCCGGTCCCGCGCTCGCGGGACGGCGAAAAGTCTCCTGGTCAGCGCGTCACCGGACCCGGGTGGCTCCCGGTACGTCGGCGACGCGTCGACGACGGTCCTACGCGGAACCGCCCGGCACCGTCGCGATCATGGGCTCGGCTGCCGTGGAAGCGGCGGCCTCAGCTGCATCGCGGTCTGGCGACAACGGGTCGGTCACCGTGCCGGACTCCTCGTCGAGCGGCCCCTGCGCCAGCCTGGTCACCGCTGCGGGGACCGGCGGCGCGAGGTCGGCCGTCGAACGGAGGCCGGACAGGACGTCGTCGGGTCGAACGGCGGGTGTCGCATGCCGAACCACCAGGCGCAGTATCGCACAGGCACCGGCCACCGGCCTATCGGCACCGTGACCGGCCACGGCGGCCAGGCTCTCCGCCGTGGGAGGTACCACCGCGAGGGACCGCACCGCGGACCGCGCGTCGAAGGTGCGCAGGCCGTTCTTCGTGGTGCGCCGGACCTCGACCCGCTCGGCGGCGAGGAAGACCTCGACGGCCTTCGCGGCCCGCTCGGGATCCACGCCGTCCAGCCGCAGCAGCCACTCGGACGCCTCCAGCCGGTCGGCCAGCCCCGGGGTGCGCGCCTCCACGGCCTCGGTCACGTCCAGGCCGGGCGGCAGCGACTCGTCGAGCAGCGTCCGCAGGGCCACCGGGTCGCGGGACTCGGTGAGGGCGATCTCCAGGTACTCGGCCTCGCTGGCGACGCCGGTGGGTGCGGCGCCCGCGTAGGAGACCTTGGGGTGCGGGGTGAATCCGGCCGAGTAGGCCATCGGCACCTCGGCGCGGCGCAGCGCCCGCTCGAACGCGCGCTGGAAGTCGCGGTGGCTGGTGAACCGGAGGCGGCCCCGCTTGGTGTAGCGGAGTCGGATGCGCTGCACCGCGGGTGCGGGCGGCGGGCCTTCGGGCTGTCGCTTGCCCAGTGTCGTCAGTCCCTTGCGATGGTCTGGTTTCCGGTACGTCTCGCGTCCAAGATTACGCGGTCGCGGACCGGACCCAGAACCGCAGCTTCTCGCCGCGCTGGTCCTCCAGGACGCCGCCGCACGACCGGATCACTCCGCGCGACGCCACGTTGCCGACGTCGCAGGTGACCAGGACCGACTCGAGGCCCAGGCCGAGGGCGATCGGCAGGGCCTCGCGCAGCATCGCGGTGGCGTGTCCGCGCCGCCGGGCGGTGGGCCGCACGTCGTAGCCGATGTGGCCGCCGTAGTCGCGCAGCCAGTCGGTCAGGGTGTGCCGGATGGCCAGCCTGCCGAGGTACTCCTCGCCGTCCACGTACCACAGCGTGGTGCACGGCACCCAGCCGGCGGGCAGCGCGGGACCGGGCTCGACCTGCGCCCGCAGGTCGGCGACGTAGGCCGCGAAGCCGTCCGGCTCCAGCCAGCGCTCGCCGTAGACGCGCATCTCGCGCCCGACCATGCTGTCGTCGTCCGCGCCGCCGCGCCCCTCGGCCTGGAACTCCGCCATCGCGGCGGCGAACGAGGCGCGTACCCGGACGTCGGGGGTCATCAGCTGCGGCATCGCCCCATTGTGGCGCCGGCCACCCGGCCGCCACATCCGGTTTTCCCGGGCCGCGTCCGGCGAACGCTCCGTGGCGGTGAAGACCGGCTCCGGCATCATCGGCACCGGCGACAACGCGATCATGCAGCGCGGCCCCTGCACCCTTCAGGGAGCGGAGGCCCGCACCACCAGGTGCGTGGGAAGCAGCAGGGGGGTCGGCCGCTCGCCGGCCAGCAGCGCGATGAGCATCTTGGCCATCTCCTGCCCCAGGGCCTGGACGGGTTGGTGGACGGTGGTGAGCCCGGGGTCCGTGCTCCGGGCGATCGGCAGGTCGTCGAAGCCCACCACGGCGACGTCGCCGGGCACCGACCTGCCGGCGGCCCTGAGCGACCGCACGGCGCCGGCCGCCATGTTGTCGGATTCGGCGAACACCGCGTCCAGGTCGGGGAACCGCTCCATCAGCCGCAGCATCGCCGCCGCGCCACCGGACTCGGTGAAGTCGGAGACCTCGGTGCGCGAGCCGTCCAGCCCCGCGACGGCCATGGCCTCGAGGTGGCCCCGGTGCCGTTCCACCCCGACCCGGGTGTCCTGGGGCCCGGCGATCGCCGCGATCCGGTGGCGGCCGGAGGCGATCAGGTGCTCGGTCGCGATCCGGGCGCCGCCGCGATTATCCGCGTCGACGTACCAGGACGGTTCGCCGTGCAGCGGGCGTCCACCGAGCACCACGGGCAGATCGAGGCGCTGGGCCAGGCGGTAGAGCGGGTCCTCGCCGTGCAGCGCGAGGAGCATGATCCCGTCGGTGCGCCGCGAGCGCAGCACCCGCTCCAACCGCTCGCGGCCCCGTTCGGAGTCCGCCAGCAGCAGCATCAGCACCAGGTCGGTCTTCTCCAACGCCGCGTTGATCCCGACGATGACGTGGGAGAAGAAGGGATCGGCGAACAGGCCGGGCTCGTTGTGCGAAACGGCCAGCAGGACGGCGCCCGCCTGGGAGGTGGCCAGCGCCCTGGCCGTGGGGTTGGGCACGTAGCCCAGTTCGCGTACCGCCTTGTCCACCGCGTCACGGGCGCCGCGGCTCACGTCGCGCGCGTTGTTGATCGCCCGGGACGCCACCGTGCGCGAGACGCCGGCCCGCCGCGCGACCTCGTCGAGCGTGGCCCGCCGTCCGGTCTGTGCGCCCATCGGATGTCCGGTCCCTTCCGCTCTCGGCCGCTGCCACCGGCGGCCCCCGCGGCATCGTATTCCCGTCCGACCGTGGCCGGAAGCGCTTCCGGTCTGGGGGGAAGCACTGCTGCGGACCTTCACCGCACGCCGGCGGAAGTCCAGCGTAGCGGCCGATGCTCCAACCGTCCCTGTGTCCTTGACAGTTCGGATATCAGGGGTCACGATCCCCCCAGGTTCTCTTACGCCGCACACGACCGGAAGCGCTTCCGGTCGATCGCACGGAAGTGCTCCACCGCTCGCCGTCGACCCCCACCCCACGCGCGAAGAGGAAGTGACCCCGCATGCGACGACGCCTGCGCGACCTCGCCCTGCTCACCGCCGGCGGCCTGGCCGTCATCGTGCTGACCGGCACCCCGCCCGCCTCCGCGACCGGAAACCCGGTCGGCATGACCAACGGGTTCTACGTCGACCCGGGCAACAGCGCCGCGGTGTGGGCCGCGGCCAATCCAAGCGACGGCCGGGCGGCCTCCATCGAGTCCGCGATCGGCACGCAGCCGGCGGCCAAGTGGTTCACCAGCTCCAGCGGCGACACCGGCCAGCAGACCGGCTCCTACGTGGGTGCCGCCGCGGCTGGAGACAAGCTGCCGGTCCTCGTCGCCTACAACATCCCCGATCGTGACGTCTGTGCGGGCCAGTCGAGTGGTGGTGCCTCGTCGGACGCCGCCTACGACACCTGGATCGGCGCCTTCGCCGGCGGCATAGCCGACCGCCCGGCCCTGGTCATCCTCGAACCCGACGCGCTCGCCGACGAGAGCTGCATGACGGCGGACCAGATCTCCGACCGGGACGGCCTGCTGCAGAACGCCATCACCCAGTTCACGAACCAGTCGCCGAACACCTGGGTCTACCTGGACGCCGGCAACCCGGGCTGGATCTCGGCCTCGACCATGGCCGACTACCTCAACGCGGCGGGGCTGGGCCAGGCACACGGATTCTCGATCAACGTGTCGAACTTCTACACCGTCGACCAGAGCGTCGCCTACGGCAACGCCGTCAACGCCGACCTCAGCTCCCGCTACGGATACACCAGGCCGTTCGTCGTCGACACCAGTCGCGACGGCAACGGCGCGACCGGCGACGGCGAATGGTGCAACCCCGCCGGCCGCAAACTCGGCCCCACCGACCAGCAGGGCGGCGGCGCCGAGATGCTGCTGTGGATCAAGAGCCCCGGTGAATCCGACGGCAACTGCGGCACCGGCCCGAACGACCCCGCCGGCCAGTTCGACCCCCAGCTCGCCTACAACCTCGTCTACGGCTACTGACGCCCCCGCCCGGCGGCCGTCGCCCACACCCCGATCCCGCGACGGCCGCCACGACCACGCCCGGTCCCACCGCTCCCGGCTTCCCGTAGGGCCGCCCCGGTCGCGTCAGCCGCCGGCCGGAGCGCTGACCACGGTGAGCGGCAACAGCTTCTTGCCGGTGGGGCCGATCTGGATGAAGGTGTCCATCCAGCATGGATACACGCCCACATCCGAAATCGGTGTCTCCTCGTTGGACAGGCATGACGAATCGCGAGGTGAGCGAGGAGCGGACGCCCGGCGCGAGCGTGGCTTGGAGAGAGGCCGACCTGCTCGTACTGGAGGAGTTGAGGGAGAAGGAGAGATCGCTTCCGCCAGACGCGCCCCGGGCTCTCCTGTCGGTGCGGCTGTCCATCCTCACGGCCGACACCACTTCGCCCATGCGACAGGAGCTCGACCTGCGCGGTCTGGCACTGGAACGGGGCTACCGAGTCGTCGGTGTCGCCCGCGACCTGAACGTCTCCGCGACCAGGGTCCCGCCCTGGAAACGCCGGCAGTTGGGACAGTGGCTCAATGACAGGGTGCCGGAGTTCGACGTGCTGCTCTTCTGGAGGCTCGACCGCTTCATCCGCCGTCTGACCGACCTGAGCACGATGGCCGACTGGTGTCTCGGACACGGAAAGAACCTCGTGTCCATGCACGACACCATCGACCTGTTCAGTCCGGCCGGGAGAGCGATGGCCGAGATCATCGCGGGCATCGCCGAACTCGAGGCGGCGGGTACCAGTTGCCGGGTGAGGAGCCTGTGGGGATACACCAGGGCTCAGCCCGACTGGCTGGTCGGAAAGCCCCCGTACGGTTACACCATCGATGACCGCGGCAAGCTGGCCGTCGACCCGGGGGCGCAGCGGGTACTGCGTTGGTGTCTGGGCGCTGTGAGCCGTGGGGTGTCGGCACGCCGGATGACCACAGTGCTCGTACGAGCCCGGGTCCCTACCGGCGGCGGCGGGAACTGGACCGTCTCCACACTGCTGCGAAGGCTGAGGAATCCGGCGCTCATGGGGTTTCGGGTCCGGGAGGACAAGGACGGGGGTGTCCGCCGGTCGAAGATCGTCCTCGGCAGGGACGGCAACCCGATCAAGGTGGCGGACCCCGTCTTCACCGAAGCAGAGTGGCGATCCCTCCAGGCAGCCCTCGATGCACGCTCGACGTCGCAGCCGGCCAGAAGAGCCGGCGGCGCGACCGAGTTTCTGGGCGTCCTGCTGTGCGCCGACTGCGGCACGAACATGACCGTGCACCCTACCCGGGTGAAGGAACGCGCGTACGCCTACCTGCGCTGCCGCAACTGTCCGAGCGGCGGCCTGGGCGCCCCGGACCCAGAAGCCGTGTACTCGCGCCTGATCGAGGCTGTCACGGCGGCGCTCGGCTCGGAACCGGTCCGGGTGCGGGAGTATCTGCCCGGGACGAGCCGTGATCCGCAGCGGACCCGCGAAAGCGCCCTCCCGGTGCGAGACCGTTGGGATCTGGTCCACAACGGCGACAGCTTCCGTGCCCGCTGGGATCGGCTCGGCCGGGAGACGGTGGCGGAGGACCTACGGCGGGCAGGCGTCACCTGCACGGTGCACCGGCGCAAGGTTCCCAGGGCCAGGGCGCCCGAAATCCAGCTGGAACTCGCCATCCCGACGGACGTTGGGGAGCGCCTCGTCATCAAGAAGGACGCCTTCGCGGACAGATAGCAGCGATGGCCTCCCCTGCCCTTCGACAGAGGAGGCCCGCTGCCAGCGGCCTACTTGCTGACCACAGTGAGCGGCAGCAGCTTCTTGCCGGTGGGGCCGATCTGGATGGCGGTGCCGAGCTGCGGGCACACCCCACAGTCGAAGCACGGGGTCCAGCGGCAGTCCTCGACCTCGGTTTCGTCGAGGGAGTCCTGCCAGTCCTCCCAGAGCCAGTCCTTGTCGAGGCCGGAGTCGAGGTGGTCCCAGGGCAGGACCTCCTCGTAGGAGCGCTCGCGGGTGGTGTACCAGTCCACGTCGACGCCGAGGCCGGGCAGCGTGCGGGCGGCGGCGGACATCCAGCGGTCGTAGGAGAAGAACTCGCGCCAGCCGTCGAAGCGGCCGCCGTCCTCGTAGACCGCGCGGATCACCGCGCCGATGCGCCGGTCGCCGCGGGAGAGCAGGCCCTCGACGATGCCGGGCCTGCCGTCGTGGTAGCGGAAGCCGATGGAGCGGCCGTACTTCTTGTCGCCGCGGATCCGGTCGCGCAGCTTCTCCAGCCGCGCGTCGGTCTCCTCGGCGGACAGCTGCGGCGCCCACTGGAACGGGGTGTGCGGCTTGGGGACGAAGCCGCCGATGGAGACCGTGCAGCGGATGTCGTTCTGCCCGGAGACCTCGCGGCCCTTGGCGATGACCTTGGTGGCCATGTCGGCGATCTGCAGCACGTCGTCGTCGGTCTCGGTGGGCAGGCCGCACATGAAGTACAGCTTCACCTGCCGCCAGCCGTTGCCGTACGCGGTGGCCACCGTGCGGATCAGGTCGTCCTCGGAGACCATCTTGTTGATGACCTTGCGGATCCGCTCGCTGCCGCCCTCGGGGGCGAAGGTGAGCCCGGAGCGGCGGCCGTTGCGGGTCAGCTCGTTGGCCAGGTCGATGTTGAAGGCGTCGACCCGGGTGGACGGCAGCGACAGGCCGATCTTGTCCTCGGTGTAGCGGTCGGCCAGCCCCTTGGCGATCTCGCCGATCTCGCTGTGGTCGGCCGACGACAGCGACAGCAGCCCGACCTCCTCGAACCCGGTCGCCTTCAGGCCGGCCTCGACCATCTCGCCGATGCCGGTGATGCTGCGTTCGCGCACCGGGCGGGTGATCATGCCGGCCTGGCAGAACCGGCAGCCGCGGGTGCAGCCGCGGAAGATCTCCACCGACATGCGCTCGTGGACGGTCTCGGCCAGCGGCACCAGCGGCTGCTTGGGGTAGGGCCACTCGTCCAGGTCCATCACGGTGTGCTTGGCGACCCGCCACGGCACGCCGGAGGCGTTGGGCACCACGCGGGCGATCCGGCCGTCGGCCAGGTACTCCACGTCGTAGAAGCGCGGCACGTACACCCCGCCGGTCTTCGCCAGCCGCAGCAGCACCTCCTCGCGGCCGCCGGGCCGGCCCTCGGCCTTCCAGGCGCGGACGACCTCGGTGATCTGCAGCACCGCCTGCTCGCCGTCGCCGACCACGGCGGCGTCGATGAAGTCGGCGATCGGCTCCGGGTTGAACGCGGCGTGCCCGCCGGCCAGCACGATCGGGTCGTCCACGGTGCGGTCGGCGGCGGCCAGCGGGATGCCGGACAGGTCGAGCGCGGTGAGCAGGTTGGTGTACCCCAGCTCGGTGGAGAAGGAGACGCCGAAGACGTCGAACTCCCGGACCGGGCGGTGCGCGTCCACGGTGAACTGCGGGACGCCGTGCTCGCGCATCAGCGCTTCGAGGTCCGGCCACACGCTGTAGGTGCGCTCGGCCAGCACGCCCTCGCGCTCGTTGAGCACCTCGTAGAGGATCATGACGCCCTGGTTGGGCAGCCCGACCTCGTAGGCGTCCGGGTACATCAGCGCCCAGCGGACGTCGCAGGCGTCCCAGTCCTTGACGGTGGAGTTGAGCTCGCCGCCGACGTACTGGATCGGCTTCTGGACGTGCGGGAGAAGCGCTTCCAGGCGTGGGAAGACCGACTCGACAGGCATCGCGGTGTCTCTCGTGAGCTGGCTGGGTGACCACTAAGGCTAACGCGTCCCGGCGGGGTGGCCCGACCGCCGGCTCAGCCGGCCAGCGGCCCGCGGTCGGCCCGGCGCCACACCGCGGGCAGCGCGGCCTCGGCGGCGGCGGCGCGGTCGCGCTCCACCTGGAACATCACGCCGTACCCGAAGGTGTCCCGGCCGGCCGCACGGGCCTGCTGGGCCCGGCGGACGATCGCCTCGCGGGACATCACGCTGTCCTGGTGCTCGCCGAGCAGCTCCTGGATGCGGGTCAGCCGGTCGCGGTGCCGGCGGGCCGGCTTGCCGAGCACCGGCAGCGCGGACTCGGCGGCGTAGCGGGCGCGCTTGGCGGCCTTGCGGGCGTCGTGCAGCGCGAGGTCGCGCCCGGTGCCGGCCGGGGTCCGCTTCGCGCGGCGCACCCGGGCGGCCAGCCTGCGGTGTTCCCGGCGCACCGCGGCGGTCAGCGCCTCGCGGGCCGGGGCCGCGGCGGCGGGGCGCAGCGGCGGGTCGGCGAGCAGGGCGTCGAGCCGGTCGAGCAGGGCGTAGTAGCGCCTGCCGCGCAGTTGGCGCAGCAGGCGCTCCCGGGAGCGGGAGTGCGGCGTGCCGCCGGTGCCGGGAGGGGGCGCCGCGCCCGGCTTCGCGGTGGCCGCCTGCGGCGGGAGGTCGTCGGACAGGGCGGTGAGGCGTTCGTCGAGCACTTCGCGGTCGCGTTCGGCGCCGAGCACGCCGGCCAGCCACTTCAGCTCGTCGCCGATCGGGTCGGTGACGGTCCGGTCGAGTTCGCGGCGGTAGGTCTTCAGGGCGCTGCGCACCCGGCGGGTGGCCACCCGCATGCGGTGCACGGAGTCGGGTTCGTCGCGGCGCACGAGGGGGTCCTGCTCGACGATGTCGGTGATCCGGCGGTGCAGGTGGCGCAGGATCGCGTGGCCGGCGGTGTCCGGTTCCGCGGGCGGTCGCGGTAGGTCGGGCACCCGGTCGCCGAGCGCGCGGCGCAGTTTGGAGGGCAGTTCGGCGCGGCGCAGGCCGGCCGCGGTCAGCAGTTCCTCGACGGCGTCCAGCAACCGCGGCGTGCCGTCGAGCAGTTCGACCTCGGTCTCGGTCCAGTGCAACGAGCCGGCGGTGACGTGGTCGTGGGCGATCTCCGCGAGCACGGTGCCGTCGGCGTCCGACAGGTGGGTGCGTTCGCGGTGGTTGACGATCCTGGCGACCCGTTCCAGCCGGCGGCCGCGGGTGTGGACGGCGACCTCGCCGGTCAGGGACTTCGGCGGGGTGCGCGCGGTGCCGGCGGCGAGGCCGGCGCGGACCTCGGTGCGGGTGTCGGCCCGGCCGGTGGGCAGCTTCAGGTGCCAGCCGGCGTCCGGGCCGCCGGTCCTGCGGCGCAGCGTGATGCCGTGGGCGGCCAGGCGCAGGTCCGCGGTGTCGAAGTAGACCGCGTCGAGGTCGAGGGCCGCCGGCTCGTCGAGGGCCGCGGCGCGGGGGATGGCGTCGAGGCCGTCCCGCAGTGCCGCGCGCACCGTGCCGGTGTCGACCGGCGGGCCGGCCGCGAGGTAGGTCCGCTCGGTCTCCGCCACTCGCATAGCCACCCCTACGACGCTAGGTGCCGCGCGGGCGACCGGCAAAAGGGGGCGGCGCGCGCCGCGCCGCCCCCGGGGTGCGTCAGGCCGAGACCGGGCGCTGCATGCGTACCGACTGCAGGAGCCCTATGCCGATCCAGACGGCGAACATCGACGATCCGCCGTAGCTGACGAACGGCAGCGGGATGCCGGCGACCGGCATGATGCCGAGCGTCATGCCGATGTTCTCGAAGGACTGGAAGGCGAACCAGGCGACGACGCCGGCGGCGATGATCGTGCCGTACAGGTCGGTGGCCTGGCGGGCGACCCGGCAGGCGCGCCACAGGATGATGCCGATCAGCAGGATGATCGCCGCGGCGCCGACGAAGCCCAACTCCTCGCCGGCGACGGTGAAGACGAAGTCGGTCTGCTGCTCGGGCACGAACTGCCCGGTGGTCTGGGAGCCGTGGAAGAGCCCTTCGCCGAGCAGTCCGCCGGAGCCGATCGCGATGCGGGCCTGCGCGGTGTTGTAGCCGACGCCCGAGGGGTCGAGGGCCGGGTTGGCGAACGCGGCGAAGCGGTCGATCTGGTAGGCGTTGAGCAGCTTGAGCTTCCAGACCGCGAGGGCGCCGAGCGTGCCGGCCGCCATCAGGCCGAAGACCCAGCGCTTGGCGGCGCCGGAGGACAGCAGCACGCCCAGCACGATGACGACCATGACCATCGTCGAGCCGAGGTCGGGCATGAGCAGGATGACGCACATCGGCGCGACGGCCAGTCCGAGCGACTGCAGCACCGTGCGGCCGTCGGGCGTCGAGCGGTCGCCGGCGTCCACCCGGCCGGACAGGATCATCGCCATGCCCAGGATGATGGTGATCTTGGCGAACTCGGAGGGCTGCAGCGAGAAGCCGCCGCCGATGACGATCCAGGAGTGGGCGCCGTTGACGGTGGAGCCGAGCGGGGAGAGCACGGCGAGCAGCAGCACGATCGAGAGCCCGTAGAGGATCGGGATCACCGCGCGCACCCTGCGGTGGCCGACCAGCACCGTGCCGACCGCGAGCCCGATGCCTATGGCCAGGTTCATCAGGTGCCGGATCAGGAAGTACTGCGGGTCGCCGTGGTTGATGGAGGTGCGGCCGCGGGTCGCCGACCAGACGAGCAGCGAGCCGAGTCCGGACAGCAGCACGGCGGCCAGCACCATGAGCCAGTCCAGCCTGCGGAGCATCGAGTCGCGGGCGAACATCTTGCCGAGCGTGCCGCGTTCGGGGGTGAAGCGGCGGATGGAGTAGCCGCCGAAGCTGCTGGTGGTCATGTCTGGTACCTCCGGCCCAGCAGCAGCTTCTCGTTGCGGTCCGGCGGCAGGGCGGCCAGGGCGTCGGCGGCGACCGCGGGGGCGGCGCCGCCGGCCGGGTTGGCGAAGGTGGCGGCGGCGGGCGGGAGGGTGTAGGACGCCGGCTGGGCGATCCCGTCGGCGTTGAACTTCGGCAGCGGCGGGTTGGGGCTGCTCAGCAGGGCCTTCGAGGAGTCGATCGAGCCGTCGGACTGGACGCCGTACAGCTCCTCGTAGATCTTGCGGACCGCCTCGCCGGAGCCACCGGAACCGGTGCCGCCCTGCGAGATGGTCATGATGATCGCGTAGTCCTTGCTGTACGTGGAGAACCACGAGGTGGTCTGCTTGCCGTAGACCTCCGCGGTACCGGTCTTGGCGTGCAGCGGGATCTTGTTCTGCGGCCAGCCGCCGAACTTCCAGGCCGCGGTGCCGCTGGTGATGACGCCTTCCAGCGCGGTGTTGATGTACTTCAGCGTCGCCTTGCTGTCCGGCAGGTGGCCGACCACCTTCGGCTCGATGCGCTGCACCTTCTTGCCGTTGGCGCTGACGACGGCCTTGCCGATGGTGGGCTGGTAGAGGGTGCCGCCGTTGGCGATCGCCGAGTAGATCTTGGCTTCCTGTATCGGCGTGACGAGCGTGTCGCCCTGTCCGATGGCGTAGTTGACCGAGTCACCGGCGCGCATCATGTAGCCGTCGGCGCAGTCCTCGCGGTAGATCTCGGTCGCGTAGTCGTGCTTGCCGGACTTGGCGGCCTTGCACCAGAAGTCCTTGTTCTCGGCGTACTCCTGCTTCTTCCACTGGCGGTCCGGGATCCGGCCGGCGACCTCGCCGGGCAGGTCGATGCCGGTGTCCTGGCCGAGCTGGAACTCGTGCGCGGTCTTGTAGAACCAGTCCTTGGGGTGCTTGGGGTCGTTGCCGCCGTCCTTGAGCCACTGGTCGTAGGCCAGCCGGTAGAAGACGGTGTCGCAGGAGACCTCGAGCGCGCGGCCGATGTTGATGTCGCCGTAGCTCTCGTTCTCGTCGTTGTGGAAGACCTGGCTGCCGATGTTGAAGCTCGACGTGCAGGGGTAGACGCTCGCGCCGAGGTCGTAGCCGGCCTGGGCGGCCGCCGAGGTGGAGACCACCTTGAAGGTCGAACCGGGCGCCGACTGGCCCTGGATGGCGCGGTTGAGCAGCGGGTAGTCGGACTTGGTGGAGGTCAGCGCCTGGTAGTCCTTCTCCGAGATGCCGCCGACCCACTCGTTCGGGTCGTAGGTGGGCTCGCTGGCCATCGCGATGACCTGGCCGGTGTGCACGTCCATCACGATGGCGGCGCCGGAGTCGGCCTTGAAGTTCTTGTGGGTGACCGGGTCGTAGGTCTTCCTGGCGTCCACCATCGCCGAGTTGAGTTCCTTCTCGGTGAGCGCCTGCACCCGTGAGTCGATGCTGGTCACCAGGGAGGAGCCGGGCTGCGCCGGGGTGTCGGCCGACTCGCCGATGACCCGGCCGCGGTTGTCCACCTCGTAGCGGGTGATGCCGGCCTTGCCGCGCAGCGCGCTGTCGTAGGTGTGCTCGATGCCGGAGGCGCCGACCTGGTCGGAGCGGGTCAGCGTGGGCTGGCCGTCCTTCATCGACGCCTGGATCTCCTGGTCGGTGACGGGGGCGGTGTAGCCCAGCACCTGGGCCGCGCTGGCACCGTTGGGGCTGCCGTAGTGCCGGACCGCGGTGGGCTGGGCGGCGACGCCGGGGAAGTCCTCGCGGCGTTCCATGATCTGCAGCGCCTGCTGGGTGGTGGCCTTGTCGGTGACCGGGATCGGCTGGAAGGGCGAGCCGTTCCAGCAGGGCCGCGGGGTGGTGGCGTCGCAGAGCCGGACCTTGTCGAGGATCTCCCGGTAGGAGATGCCGAGCACGCCGGCCAGCCGGGTGAGGACCGCCTTGCCGCCGTCCGCCTGCGAGAGCATGGCGGTGCGGCTGACGGTGACGACCAGCTTGGTCTGGTTGTCGGCCAGCGGGATGCCGTTGGAGTCGAGTATCGAGCCGCGCACGGCGGGCTCGACGACCTGCTGGATGTGGTTGTTGGCGGCTTCCGCGGTGTACTGCTGGCCGTCGCGGATCTGCAGGAACCACAGGCGCCCGCCGAGGGTCAGCAGCAGCGACACCACGAGGATCTGCAGGATCACCAGCCTTATGGTGACCCGCTGCGTACGCCCGGTCTCAGGAATGTTACCCATGGCGCGCGGCGCCTCCGTTGAGGGTGGCGGTGGGAGACGGGAGGGAGTTACCCATGGCGCGCGGTGCCTTCCTCGGGTTCGGGACGGGGGAGGGAGTCGCTCACAGCTTCTTGCCGCCCTTCAGCAGTCCGCCGCGCTGGCCGGTCGGGGTGCGCGGGGCGCTGGTGCTGACCCAGCGGTAGGCCGGGCCGGACGAGCCGCCGAGCGCGTCGCCGCCCATCGGGTCGCGTTCCAGGTGCCGCGCGAGCTTCATGATCCACGGGACGGTGAACGGTGCCAGCAGCAGGTCGTAGATGGTGGCCGTGGTCAGCAGGCTCGCCATGCCCACGTGCCGGGCGGCGGTGTCGCCGACCAGCGCGCCCACCCCCGCGTACAGCAGCGTGGACAGGATCGCGGCGACGGCCACCACGGCCATCGGCATCGCCGCGGAGCGCAGTTGGCCGTTCTCCGGCTTGGCCAGCCCGGCCAGGTAGCCGACGACGCACAGCACGAGGGCGTAGCGGCCGGCGGCGTGGTCGGCGGGCGGTGCGAGGTCGGCGAGGAGGCCGGCGCCGAAGCCGATCAGGCAGCCCCCGACGTGTCCGTAGGTGAGCGCCAGCGCGAGCACGACGAGCATCAGCAGGTCGGGCACCGCGCCGGGCAGGTGGAGCCGGGCCAGCACGCTGACCTGGAGCACGAGGGCGAAGACCACCAGCGCGGTGGACAGCACGATTCGGTTGACACGCATCGGTCAGCCCCTCCCTTCGGTCGCGGAGGCGGACGGCGTCTCGGAGGGGACCCCGGAGGGCGCTCCGGACGGTTCGCCGGACGGGTTCCCCGACGGGTAGGCCGTCACGGTCACCGTCGGCGTGGGCTTGGCGTGCGGCAGCGGCGGCAGCACCGTGTCGCGCGGGTCGGTGCGCGGCGGGACGACGACCACGCCGACGATGTCGAGTTCGGTGAAGTGCACGAACGGCTGGACCTCGACGGTGCGGGTCAGTCCGCCGGCGCCCGGGTCGATCCGGACGACCCTCCCTATCGGCACGCCCGGCACGAACGGGGTGTCGTGCTGCGAGCCGAAGCTGACCAGCCGGTCGCCGAGGTGCACGTTCGCCCGGCCGTTGAGGAGTTGCACCTTCATCGGCCGGTCGCCCTGGCCGGTGCCGAACCCGAGTTCCATCGAGCCCTCCATGCGGGTGCCGACGGTGAAGTCGGGGTCGCAGGCGAGCAGCACGGTGGAGGTCGTGGAGCTGACCGTGGTGACCCGGCCGACCAGGCCGTCCCCGTTGAGCACGGTCATGTCGCGCTGGATGCCGTCGTTGCTGCCGGCGTCGATGGTGATCGTCCAGGAGAAGTTCTGCGCCGCTCCTATGGCGATGACCTGGGCGCCCTTGATGCCGTACTGGCCGGCGCCGGCCACCCGGAGCATCTTCTCCAGCTCGGCGGCCCGGTTGCGGTTCAGGTCGCTGCTGCCGAGCTTCTGCTTGAGCAGTTCGTTCTGCCGCTGGAGCGCGGCCAGCTCGTCGTGCCGGGAGCCGGAGTCGCGGACGGCCTGTATGGCGTTGCCCACCGGGTTCACCGCCGACGCCACCCCGTTCTCCACCGGTCCGAAGACGGTGGCGGCCACGCTGCGCGCGCTGCGGAGCGGGGACGCGTCGCCGCCCCGGATGTCCACGGTGATCAGCGCGAACGCGATGGCGACCAGCAGAACCAGGAGTAGTCGGCTCTCTCGTGTGTCCCTCACGTGGGGCGGCCGTGCCTTCCTCGTCGGACCGGCCTGCCCACGGGCCGTCGCCGGTCAGCGATGTGTCAGCTGATGTCGGCCGGCTGCCGACCGCGGTGGGTCGGTCCGGCCGTTGTACGGACGGCGGTCCGGCACTCCGCCGGGCGGGTGGCCGCCGGGCGGCGCCGGGCCGGTTCAGCGGCGGGGCTGGGAGTCCAGCACCTGCTGCAGCGCTTCGAACTCCTCGACGCACTTGCCGGCGCCGAGCGCCACCGAGTCCAGCGGGTTCTCGGCGATGTGGATCGGCATGCCGGTCTCCTGGCGCAGCCGCTCGTCGAGGCCGCGCAGCTTGGCGCCGCCGCCGGTGAGCACGATGCCGCGGTCCATGATGTCGCCGGACAGCTCGGGGGGGCACTTGTCGAGGGTGGTCTTGACCGCGTCCACCACGGTGCTGACCGGCTCCTCGATCGCCTTGCGCACCTCGGCCGCGGAGATCACCACGGTCTTGGGCAGCCCGCTGACCAGGTCGCGGCCGCGGATCTCGGAGTGCTCGTCGTCGTCGATCTCGGCGGCGGTGCCGATCGTCATCTTGATGTTCTCGGCGGTGCGTTCGCCGAGCAGGAGGCTGTACTCCTTCTTGATGTGCTGGATGATCGCGTTGTCCAACTCGTCGCCGGCCACCCGGATGGACTGCGCGGTGACGATGCCGCCGAGCGAGATGACGGCTACCTCGGTGGTGCCGCCGCCGATGTCGACGACCATGTTGCCGGTGGCCTCGTGGACCGGGAGCCCGGCGCCGATCGCGGCGGCCATCGGCTCCTCGATGATGTGCACCTGGCGCGCGCCGGCCTGCTCGGACGCCTCGATGACCGCGCGGCGCTCGACACCGGTGATGCCGGACGGCACGCAGACCACGACGCGCGGCCGGGCGAGATAGCGGCGCTTGTGGATTTTGAGGATGAAATACCTGAGCATCCGCTGTGTGATCTCGAAGTCGGCGATCACGCCGTCCTTCAGCGGGCGGACCGCCACGATGTTGCCGGGGGTGCGGCCGATCATCTTCTTGGCTTCGGCGCCGACCGCCAGAATGCCGCCGGTGTTGGTGTTGATGGCGACGACCGAGGGTTCATTGAGGACGATCCCGCGACCCCTGACGTACACCAGCGTGTTGGCGGTGCCGAGGTCGACAGCCATGTCACGGCCGATGAACGACATGTTGTTCGCCATGAGGATACGTCTGGCCTTCCCGAGCTGGAGAGATGGGGGTTTTCAGGGCGCGGAGGGGTGATGCGCTGCGGAATCCGTAGCGGGCTTCCATCTTATGTGCGCCGCACCGGACCGGGAGCGCGGGCACCTCGGCCATTGTCGGCAGAACACTTCGCGGTCCCCTGTAATGGTGACGACGTGTCGGAGCTAATGGTTCCCGCGATACTCCGGCATATGCCGATTGATCTGCGATGTCAACCGCTCGTCGAATGACAGGACGTCAACCCGGACCGGCCGGCTCCCCCTTCCGGCGGGTGGGTTAAGCGGTCAGCCCAGTTCCGGAAAGAAGATCTTGATCTCCCGGTCCGCCGACTCCGGGGAGTCCGAGGCGTGCACCAGGTTTTCCCGCACCACGGTGCCGAAGTCACCGCGAATACTGCCCGGCTGGGCGATGATCGGGTCGGTGGGGCCGGCCAGCGCGCGCATCCCCTCGACGACCCGCTCGCCCTCGACCACCAGCGCCACCGAGGGAGCGGCGGACATGAACTCCACCAGCGGCTCGTAGAACGGCTTGCCGACGTGCTCCGCGTAGTGCTGCTCCAGCGTCGCGCGCTCCAGGGTGCGCAGCTCCATCGCCTCGACGCGCCAGCCGGCCTTGCGCTCGATCCGGCCGACGATCTCGCCGATCAGGCCCCGCCGGACGGCGTCGGGCTTGAGAAGGACGAGGGTGCGCTGGCTCATCGCGGAACTCCTTGTAGTGGTCACCGATGTGTTGCGGTTGGCCGACCCTATCGGGCGACGGACCGACACCGTCGGGCGCGTCCGTCCGGGTGATCACGCCTACGCGGTCGGGGCGGGCCCGGCCTCCTGCCGGCGTTTGAAGTCGTCGATCCGGCGGCCGAAGTGGACCGCGGCCCACCACAGGCCGGCGAACACCACGCCGAGGAAGTACATCATGGGGACCACCGTGCCGGCCGCCACCAGACCCGCCTGGAGCAGCCAGCCGACGGCGATCGCACCCGGCCGGGTGACCACCGCGCACAGCAGTACGCACAACGCCATCGCGCCGCCGCACACCGCCCAGACCGTCCCGGCCGGATAGCCGGACAGGTTCATCGCCACCAGGCCGGCGAGGCCGATGACGAAGGCCTCACCGATCAGGGTGCTCGCACACAGGGTTCGCATCGGCGCTCACTTCCGGCCCAGCAGCAGCCGGGCCTCTCCCACGGTGATCACGGAACCGGCGACCAGCACGCCGGCCCCCGCGTACTGGCCCTCCTCCTCGGCGAGGGTGATGGCGGCCTCCAGCGCGTCGTCGAGCCGCGGCTCGACCTGGACCCGCTCGGCGCCGAACACCTCGACGGCCACCGCCGCCAACTCGTCCACGTCCATCGCGCGGAAGCTGGAGTTACGGGTGACCACCACCTCGGCGAAGATCGGCTCGAACGCCTCCAGCACGCCGCGCACGTCCTTGTCGGCGCTCGGGCCGATCACCCCGACCAGGTGGGTGAAGCCGAACGCCTCCCGCACCCCCTCGGCGGCGGCCAGCGCGCCGGCCGGGTTGTGCGCGGCGTCCAGCACGACGGTCGGGCTGCGCCGCACGACCTCCAGGCGGCCCGGCGAGGTCACCGCGGCGAAGGCGCCGCGCACGGTGTCGATGTCCAGGGTGCGGCCGGCCTGCGTCGAGCCGATGCCGAAGAACGCCTCGACCGCGGCGAGCGCGACCACCGCGTTGTGCGCCTGGTGGGCGCCGTGCAGCGGCAGGAAGACGTTCTCGTAGTCGCCGCCGAGCCCGCGCAGGCAGAGCATCTGGCCGCCGACCGCCACCTCGCGGGAGGTCACGCCGAACTCCATGCCCTCCCGGGCCACCGTGGCGTCCACCTCGACGGCCCGCTTGAGCAGCACCTGCACCGCGTCGGCCGGCTGCTGGGCGATGACGGCCGTCGCGCCCTGCTTGATGATCCCGGACTTCTCGACCGCGATCTCCCCCGGCGTGCCGCCGAGCCGGTCGGTGTGGTCCAGCGCTATCGGGGTGACCACCGCGACCTGGCCGTCCACCACGTTGGTGGCGTCCCACTGGCCGCCGAGCCCGACCTCGACCACGGCGACGTCGACCGGCGCGTCGGCGAAGGCCGCGTAGGCCATGCCGGTCAGCACCTCGAAGAACGACAGCCGGTAGGGCTGCGAGGAGTCCACCATGTCGATGTACGGCTTGACGTCGGCGTAGGTGGCGACGAACCGCTCGACGGGGATCGGCTCGCCGTCCAGGCTGATGCGCTCGGTCACCGACTCGACGTGCGGGCTGGTGTAGCGGCCGGTGCGCAGCTCGAAGGCGCGCAGCAGGGTCTCGATCATCCGGGCGGTGCTGGTCTTGCCGTTGGTGCCGGTGATGTGGATCGCCGGGTAGGAGCGCTGCGGCTGGCCCAGGATGTCCATCAGGGCGAGCATCCGGTCCCGGGAGGGCTCCATCTTGGTCTCGCCCCAGCGGTCCGCCAGCTCCGCCTCGACCGCGCGCAGCGCCTCGGCCTCCTCGGGGGTGCGCGGTCCGGCGGGCGCGTCGGCGGCCTCGGTCAGCGGCACTCCGGCACGCAGGGTGCGGCTGCCGGCCTCGATCACGGCCAGATCGGGGTCGCGTCCGGTCTCGGTCTCCACGATCTCCTCGAACGGGTCGCTGCCGTCCGCCGCCGCGTCGTCTTGGGGGTGCTCGGTCACGGCGTCCAGTCTACGGACGGCGGCGGGGCCGGCCCGCCACACCCCGGCGCGCTCGCGGGGAGCGCGCCGGGGTACCGGATCAGCCGGCCGGCAGCGCCGCCAGCTGCGCGGTGATGCGGGCGATGTCGGACTCGGCGGTGGCCTTGCGGGTCTTGATGCCGGCCACCACCTTCTCCGGCGCCTTGGCGAGGAAGCCGTCGTTGCCCAGCTTGGCGTCGGCCTGGGACAGCTCCTTCTCGGCGGCGGCCAGGTCCTTGGCGAGCCGCTTGCGCTCGGCGGCGACGTCGATCACGCCGGACAGGTCGAGGGCGACGGTGGCCCCGGCGACCGGCAGCGACGCGGTGGCGGTGAAGCCGTCCCCGGCCGGCTGCAGGCGCAGCAGCGCGCGGATGGCGTCCTCGTGCGCCGCCAGCGCGGTGCCGTCCAGCGCGAGCCGGGCCGGGACGCGCTGTCCCGGCTGCAGGCCCTGGTCGGCGCGGAACCGGCGCACCTCGGTGACGACCTGCCGCAGCGTGCCGATCTCCGCCTCGGCCGCCGCGTCGCGGAATCCGGCGTCCACCGGCCAGTCCGCGACCACCACCGACTCGCGGCCGGTCAGCGTGGTCCACAGCGTCTCGGTGACGAACGGCACGATCGGGTGCAGCAGCCGCAGCGTGACGTCGAGGACCTCGCCGAGCACCCGGCGCGAGACGTCGGCCGGCTCGCCGCCGGCCGCGAAGGTGGTCTTGGACAGCTCGACGTACCAGTCGAAGACCTCGTCCCACGCGAAGTGGAAGAGGGTGTCGGAGACCCGGGCGAACTGGTAGTCGTCGTAGTGCGCGTCCACCTCGGCGACCACCGAGTTGAGCCGGGACAGGATCCACCGGTCGGTGGTCGACTGCCGCTCGGGGGCGGGGAGTTCACCCTCGACGGTGGCGCCGTTCATCATCGCGAACCGGGTGGCGTTCCAGATCTTGTTGGCGAAGTTGCGCGATCCTTGGACCCAGTCCTCGCCGATCGGCACGTCGGTGCCGGGGTTGGCGCCGCGCGCGAGGGTGAAGCGCAGCGCGTCGGAGCCGTACTTGTCCATCCAGTCCAGCGGGTCGACCGCGTTGCCGAAGGACTTCGACATCTTCTTGCCGAACTGGTCGCGCACCATGCCGTGCAGGGCGATGGTGTGGAACGGCGGGACGCCGTCCATCGCGTAGAGCCCGAACATCATCATCCGGGCGACCCAGAAGAAGAGGATGTCGTAGCCGGTGACCAGCACCGAGTTCGGATAGAACTTCTCCAGCGACTCGGTGCGCTCCGGCCAGCCGAGCGTGGAGAACGGCCACAGCCCCGAGGAGAACCAGGTGTCGAGGACGTCGGTCTCCTGGTGCCAGCCCTCGCCGGCCGGCGGCTGCTCGTCGGGGCCGACGCAGACGGTCTCGCCGTTCGGGCCGTACCAGACCGGGATGCGGTGTCCCCACCACAACTGGCGTGAGATGCACCAGTCGTGGAGGTTGTCGACCCAGCCGAAGTAGCGCGACTCCATCTCCTTGGGGTGGATGGCCACCCGGCCGTCGCGCACCGCGTCGCCGGCCGCCTGGGCCAGCGGCGCGACCTTGACCCACCACTGCATGGAAAGCCGCGGCTCGACGGTGGTCTTGCACCGCGAGCAGTGGCCGACCGAGTGGACGTAGGGGCGCTTCTCGGCCACGATCCGGCCCTCGGCGCGCAGCGCGGCGACGATGGCGGAGCGCGCCTCCAGCCGGTCGAGCCCCTGGAACGGGCCGTGCGCGGTGATGACCGCGTGCTCGTCCATGACGGTCAGCGACGGCAGGTCGTGGCGCCGGCCGATCTCGAAGTCGTTGGGGTCGTGGGCCGGGGTGACCTTGACCGCGCCGGTGCCGAACTCCGGGTCGACGTGGGCGTCCGCGACGACCGGGATGCTCCGGCCGGTCAGCGGCAGCTCGATCTCGGTGCCGACCAGGTGCGCGTAGCGCTCGTCGTCCGGGTGGACGGCGACCGCGGTGTCGCCGAGCATCGTCTCGGCGCGGGTGGTGGCCACCACGATGGCCGTGTCGCCGTCGCCGTAGCGGATGGAGACCAACTCGCCGTCGTCGTCCTGGTATTCCACCTCGATGTCGGAGATGGCGGTCAGGCAGCGCGGGCACCAGTTGATGATGCGCTCGGCGCGGTAGATCAACTCGTCGTCGTAGAGCTTCTTGAAGATCGTCTGGACCGCCTGCGAGAGGCCCTCGTCCATGGTGAAGCGCTCGCGCGACCAGTCGACGCCGTCGCCGAGCCGGCGCATCTGCCCGGAGATCCGGCCGCCGGACTCCGCCTTCCACCGCCAGACCCGGTCGACGAACGCCTCCCGGCCGAGGTCGTGCCGGGACTTGCCCTCCTTGGCCAGCTCGCGTTCCACCACGTTCTGGGTGGCGATGCCGGCGTGGTCCATGCCGGGCTGCCACAGCGCCTCGAAGCCCTGCATCCGCTTGCGGCGGATCAGCGCGTCGATCAGCGTGTGCTCGAAGGCGTGGCCGAGGTGCAGGCTGCCGGTGACGTTGGGCGGCGGGATGACGATGGTGTACGGGGACCGGTCGCTCTTGGCGTCCGCCGCGAAGTAACCGCGCTCCACCCAGCGCTCGTACAGCGGCCCCTCTACGTCGGCCGGGGTGTACTGGGTCGGCAGATGTTCCGGGGTGCTGTGGTCGCCGCCGCCTGGGCGCTGGTTCATGTCGGTCACGCCACCGATTCTAGGGCGGCACGCCGGAGTCTCCGAACCGCTTTGGTCCGGTAACAGCGCCACCACCCGGGTTACCACACGCTCCGGTCATCAGGAAGGATATGGCTCGCGTAAACAACAACGGGAGGGAACGAAGCCCATGAGCTTCAACCAGCCGCCGCCGAACCCCTACGGCCAGCAGCCGCAGCAACCCGGCCCGCCGCCCGGCTACGGCTATCCGCAACAGGGTGGAGTCCCCCAGCAGCCCCAGCAGCCCGGCCCGTACGGCTACCCCCAGCAGCCACCGCCGCCGAACCCGTACGGCCAGGTCCCGCCGCCGCCGAGCCCGTACGGCGTGCAGCCCAACCCCGCCTACGGCCAGCAGCCGCCGAACCCCGCTTACGGCCAGCCCGGCGGCGGCTGGGCCGTCCCGACGCCGCCGAAGAAGAACACCGGCAGGATCATCGCCATCGCGCTCGCCGTGGTCGTGGTGGTCGGCGGCGGCATCGGCATCGCGGCCTCCATGGGCGGCGGCGGCTCGGCGTCCGGACCGAAGTACAAGCTGACCACGCCTCAGACGGTGGCCGGCGACTTCACCAAGCAGGCCGGCAGCGACAACTCCGGCTCCGACGACCTCGACAACACCCCGGGCATCACCGGCGCGCACGACGTGCAGGCCGGCTACGCCTTCGGCACCACCAAGCAGTTGGAGTTCTTCGGCGCCTACGGCACGATCGGCGACCCGGCGGCCGTGGTGGACGCCGCCTTCAGCCAACTCGACAAGCAGAGCTCCAGCTCCGGCGCCTCGGACGGCACCGCGATCGGCAGCCCGCAGTCGGTCAGCCCGAGCGGTCTGGGCGACGCGGTCATGAAGTGCCAGATCTTCTCGACGAACGAGGACGGCATCTCCGCGAAGTTCCCGATCTGCATCTGGGGCGACTCCAGCACGGTGGGCGTCGTCGCCTATGTGGACGGCACCGCCGTGGTCACCGGGGGCAGCGTCTCGGTGGAGGACGGCGCCAAGATCACTGCCGAGGTGCGCACCAGCACCCGGGTCAAGATCTCCTCCTGACCCCGCACCACCACCGCGTCCCGTACGACGACGGCACGAAGGGGCGCCCGGACGGCAGCCGGGCGCCCCTTCGTCGTCTGCGCGAGCGCGGGCTACGCGCTCTTCTCGTGCCGCTCGCCGGCCTCGCCGGCCCGGGTGCGCGGCACCAGGGTCGGGTTGACGTTGGAGTGCACGACCTCGTCGGTGATGACCACCCGGGCCACGTCCTTGCGGGACGGGACCTCGTACATCACCGACATCAAGACCTCTTCCATGATGGCGCGCAGCCCGCGCGCGCCGGTACCCCGCAGGATCGCCTGGTCGGCGATGGCCTCCAGCGCCGGCAGGTCGAACTCCAGCTCCACGCCGTCGAGTTCGAAGAGCCGCTGGTACTGCTTGACCAGCGCGTTGCGCGGCTCGACCAGGATCTTCAGCAGCGCCTCTCTGTCCAGGTTGTGCACCGAGGTGATGACCGGCAGCCGGCCGATGAACTCCGGGATCATGCCGAACTTCACCAGGTCCTCGGGCATGATCTCGGCGAACTGGTCGACCGAGTTGAGATCGCGCTTGGAGCGGATCGTCGCGCCGAAGCCGATGCCCTTGGCGCCGGCCCGCGACTCGATGATCTTCTCCAGCCCCGCGAACGCGCCGCCCACGATGAACAGCACGTTGGTGGTGTCGATCTGGATGAACTCCTGGTGCGGGTGCTTGCGACCGCCCTGCGGCGGCACCGAGGCGGTGGTGCCCTCCAGGATCTTCAGCAGCGCCTGCTGGACGCCCTCGCCGGAGACGTCCCGGGTGATCGACGGGTTCTCGCTCTTGCGGGCCACCTTGTCGATCTCGTCGATGTAGATGATCCCGGTCTCGGCCTTCTTGACGTCGTAGTCGGCCGCCTGGATCAGCTTGAGCAGGATGTTCTCGACGTCCTCGCCGACGTATCCGGCCTCGGTGAGCGCGGTGGCGTCGGCGATGGCGAACGGCACGTTGAGCATCCGGGCCAGCGTCTGGGCGAGCAGCGTCTTGCCGGAGCCGGTGGGGCCGAGCAGCAGGATGTTGGACTTGGCGAGCTCGATGCCGTCGTCATGGCCGGCCCGGCCGTTCTCGCCGGCCTGCACCCGCTTGTAGTGGTTGTAGACCGCCACGGAGAGCGACTTCTTCGCCGTCTCCTGGCCGACCACGTAGCCCTCGAGGAACTCGTAGATCTCCCTGGGCTTGGGCAGGTCCTCCCACTTGACCTCGGAGGACTCGGCCAGCTCCTCCTCGATGATCTCGTTGCACAGGTCGATGCACTCGTCGCAGATGTACACACCGGGACCTGCGATGAGCTTCTTCACCTGCTTCTGACTCTTCCCGCAGAACGAGCACTTGAGCAGGTCGCCGCCGTCACCGATGCGTGCCACGAGGTGCTTCCCCTTCGCCTGGGTCCCGTCAGCTCGACGGGCCTGGTGCCTACTGGGCGGTCCGGGGAACAACCCCGGCACCCCCATCCGACGGTACCTTGCCGGGCCCGGTGTGCGGGCCCCCCTTGAGCCGACTCGTCGGCCGACCAAGGGGGGATTCCGGGGCATCCGTCCCTTATCGGGCCTGAATCAGACCGAGGCCCCGGTCTTGCGGGAGGCCGTGATCTGGTCCACGAAGCCGAAGGACAGGGCGTCCTCGGCGGTGAGGATCTTGTCCCGCTCGATGTCCTCGCGGATCTGCTCCGCGGAACGGCTGGAGTGGGAGGCCAGCATCTCTTCCATCTGGGTCCGGATCCGGGTGATCTCGTTGGCCTGGATCTCCAGGTCGGAGATCTGCGCGCGGCCGGTCTCGGTGTACGGCTGGTGGATGAGCACCCGGGCGTTCGGCAGCGCCATCCGCTTGCCGGGGGTGCCGGCCGCGAGCAGGACCGCCGCGGCGGAGGCGGCCTGGCCCAGGCAGACGGTCTGGATGTCCGGCTTGACGAACTGCATCGTGTCGTAGATCGCCGTCATCGCGGTGAAGGAGCCGCCGGGCGAGTTGATGTAGATCGAGATGTCGCGGTCCGGGTCCATCGACTCCAGGCACAGCAGCTGCGCCATGACGTCGTTGGCCGAGGCGTCGTCGATCTGCACGCCGAGGAAGATCACCCGCTCCTCGAAGAGCTTGGCGTACGGGTCGTACTCGCGGATGCCCTGCGAGGTGCGCTCCACGAAGCGCGGCACGATGTAGCGCGACTCCATGCCGGGCTGCGCGGTGCGCGCCTGCCAGCCGAGGGAGTCCTGCTGGAGGGCGAGCGGACTGGGGTTGTTCATGATGGGTTCACCGTCCTGGGGAGTGCGCGGAGTGGGGAGCGAGGGCCGGGTGCTCACGCGCCGGTGCCGCCGCCACCGGGGACGTCGGAGGCGCTGTGCATGACCTGGTCGATGAGGCCGTAGTTCTTGGCCTCCTCCGCGGTGAACCAGCGGTCGCGGTCGGCGTCCCGGTTGATCGTCTCGACGGTCTGACCGCTGTGCTGCGCGGTCAGCTGCTCCATGCGCTTCTTGGTGCGCAGCAGCTGCTCCGCCTGGATCTTGATGTCGGACGCGGAGCCGCCGAGGCCCGCGGAACCCTGGTGCATCAGGATGTCGGCGTTGGGCAGTGCGAAGCGCTTGCCGGGGGTGCCCGCGGTCAGCAGGAACTGGCCCATGGAGGCGGCCAGACCCATCGCGATCGTGACGATGTCGTTCTTCAGGTACTGCATCGTGTCGTAGATCGCGAAGCCCGCGGTGACCGAACCGCCCGGCGAGTTGATGTAGAGGTAGATGTCCTTGGCGGGATCGGCGGCGAGCAGCAGCATCTGCGCGCAGATCCGGTTGGCGATGTCGTCGTCCACGGCCTGGCCGAGGAAGATGATGCGCTCGTCGAGCAGTCGGTTGTAGACAGCGTCACCCAGGCCGGCACCGGTCGCGGCGCCATTGGCGGTGGGCATCAGGAGTCCCGGCGTCTGGATCTGCGGAGTCGTCACGTATCCACCTGCTCGTCTGTCGGACGGCGACGCGCCGTCTTCGCGTCTTCTCAGTGAGGGCGGGGGGTATCACCACCCTGGCACTCCCCTGCCCTCGTCATCAGTGACCCTAACGCGCAGGTCGGACGCATTGGTCCCGCACGCGGAACTGTTCGCTGTCAGCGCAGGCTAGCGAAGGACGGCATGAAAGAGCGCCCGCCGAAAACCGCTGCTCCGGCCGGTCCGGGCGGCCGGAGAAGGGCATACCGGTAGGGCGGGCGGCTTTGCGACGGGCACCCGTGACGGGACCGGGGCCGGGCCGCCCGCGGGCGGCCCGGCCGGTGATCAGTCCTCGGTCTTCTCGGCGTCGTCGGCGGCCTCGGCCGGCTCGGACTCCTCGGCGGACGCCTCGACGGTCTCGCCCTCGGCCGCGGCGGCCGGCGTCTCGTCGTCCTCTTCGTCATCGAGGTCGACGGTCTCACCGTTGGTGTCGACGACCTTGGCGGTCTCGACCACGGCGGCCAGCGCCTTGCCGCGGGCGACCTCGCCGACGAGCATCGGGACCTGGCCGCCCTCGACGACCGCCTGGGCGAACTGGTCGGGGGACATGCCGGAGGAGGACGCGCGGCGCATCAGGTGCTCGGTGAGCTCTTCCTGATTGACCGACAGCTGCTCCTTGTTGACCAGCTCGTCGAGGACGAACTGGGTCTTGATGCCCTTGACCGACTGGGCCTCCAGCTCGGTGTCGTACTCCTCGGCGGTCTTGCCCTCGCGCTCCAGGAAGCCGTCCCAGTCGAGCCCCATCATCGGGAACTGGTGGTGCTCCAGGTTGTGCTTGCGGGACTCGATCTCGTCCTTGAGCAGCTTCTCCGGGACCGGGATCTCCACCAGTTCGAGGAGGGCGTCGAGCACCTTCTCCTGGGCCTGGGTGGCCTGGTCGAACTTCTTCATCCGCTCCAGGCGCTTCACGCTGTCCGCGCGCAGCGCCTCAAGGGTGTCGAACTCGCTGGCCAGCTGGGCGAACTCGTCGTCGAGCTCGGGCAGTTCGCGCGCCTGCACGGCCGAGACCTCGACCTTGACCTGGGCTTCCTTGCCGGCCGCGGAGCCGCCCTTGAGCTCGGAGGTGAAGGTGGCCGAGCCGCCGGCCTCCAGGCCGATGACCGCCTCGTCGATGCCGTCGAGCAGCTGGCCGGAGCCGATGGTGTAGCTGACGCCCTTGGCGATGCCGTCCTCCAGCACCGTGCCGTCGACGCTGGCCTCCAGGTCGACCACCACCACGTCGCCGTCGGCCGCCGCGCGCTCGACCGGGGTGGTCGAGGCGAAGCGGTCGCGCAGCTGCTCGATCGACTCGTCGACGTCCGCGTCGGAGACCTCGACGGCGTCCACGGTGACCTCGATGCCGGAGTAGTCCGGGATCTCGAGCTCGGGGCGCACGTCCACCTCGGCGGTGAACTTCAGCTGCTCGTTGTCGTTGAACTCGGTGATGTCGATCTCGGGCTGACCGAGGACCTTCAACTCACCCTCGTTGACCGCTTCCGTGTAGAACTTCGGCAGCGCGTCGTTGATGGCCTCTTCCAGCACCGCACCGCGGCCGAACCGCTGGTCGATGATGCGGGCCGGGATCTTGCCCTTGCGGAACCCGGGAACCGTGACCTGCTGGTTGATCTTCTTGTACGCCGCGTCGAGGCTGGGCTTGAGCTCCTCGAAGGGCACCTCGACGGTGAGTCGAACCCGGGTCGGGTTCAGAGTCTCCACGGCGCTCTTCACGGTTGGGTCTCCTTGGGCTGACATTTGGGGGCTTTGCGTGGCCGACGAGACGTACTCCCGGGGTTCACGCCCCTACGTCGCCCCGCATGAAGGGCCAGCCTGCATAGTACCGGTTACGGAGGCAGGGCTGTCCCGCGGTAGGAGACAATCGAACAAATGGTCGGGGTGGCCGGATTCGAACCGACGACCTTCCGCTCCCAAAGCGGACGCGCTACCAAGCTGCGCCACACCCCGTTGAGTGCGACACGTACAGTACATGGCCCAGCACCCCGCTGCCGCCCATTGACGCGGCGGCGGCGCTCGGTGCGGACAACCGGATGGATCGGCTACGATTCGGTGTGCCAGAATGACTGGCTGTCGCGGGCGTAGCTCAATGGTAGAGCCCCAGTCTTCCAAACTGGCTACGCGGGTTCGATTCCCGTCGCCCGCTCTGCTGACCCAGGGTCAGACCGGAGGCACGCCGCCTCGGGTCTGGCCCTGCGTCGTTCCAGGCGGCCGAAGACCCATACTGGGACAGGTCGTCGAGAGTGAGTGCGCCCATGCAGGGTTACGCCCTATTACTGTCCGCCGTTCCGCAGGGGCCCGGCCGGGTCCTCGACACCTCGGTGGGCGGCGCCCGGCTCGCCGCGCTGCCGCCGGGCGCGCTGGTGGGCACGCCGGTGGCCTCCGCGGTGCACCTGTCGGACCCCGTCGAGCCGAACACCGTCCTGACGCACCTGCGCACCGCCGCGGCGAGCCCGGGACCGCTGGTGGTCTACGTGCTGGGGCAGCTCACCGTCGACCGGCGGCAGCGCCAGCCGCACGTCGCGCTGGCCCGCACCACCGCGCAGACCGTGCGCTACACCGCGCTGCCGTGGGCCTGGCTGTGGAACGAGCTGCGCGGCCGGGCGGCGGGCGGCCTCACCGTGCTGATGGACCTGGTCGCCGCCGACGAGCCGACGTGGGAGACGGTCACCGCCGCGCCGGGCACCTTCATGGGCGGGCTGCCGCTGTACGGGGTGCTGGCGCCGCCGCCGGGCAGGCGCCGGCAGGCCACGCCGCACTACACCTGCGCGCTCGCCGACATCCTGCGCGCCGGCGGACCGCAGCTCTCGCACTCCCGGCTGCACCAACTCGCCCTGGCGCAGGCCGGCCTGGGCTCCGGCGGCGACCTGCTCTTCCACGGCGGACCCACCGCGGCGGCGTCCCCGGCGGTGGTACGGGCCGCGCCGGTGCCCGCTCCCGCCGTGCCGCGGCCGGCCGAGGCGCCCGCACCGGTTCCGGCCACCGCGCCCGTTCCGGCCACCGCGCCGATACCGGTGGGCGCCGCCGCCCCGCCGCCGGCGCCCGCGCACGCTCCGGCGCCCGTCCAGCCGCCCGCGCCGGCGGCCGTCCCCGCGCCCACGCCTGTTCCCGCGCCCGCGCCCGCACCCGTTCCGGCGCCCGCGCCCGTACCCGTCCCGGTGCCCGCGCCCATGCCCGAGCCGGCGGGCGGGCCCGATCCGCACACGGCGATCCGGGACGCGGCGAGGGCCGGGCGGTTCGGCGAGGCGAACGAGATCGTGAACTTCCGCGAGCAGACGGCGATGCGCGCCTCGGGGGCGTTGTCGGCCGAGGCGGTGCACTGGAAGGAGGTGCGGGCCGACCTCGCGATGCTCGCCGGCGACCATCCGGGCGCCTGCACCCTGTGGATGGGCGTCGCCGGGGCATACCTGTCCGGCGGACGGGAAGCCGAGGACAAGGCGGTGGTGGACGCGGTGGACCGGGCCCACTACTGCTGGGGAAGGATCGGCGATCCGGGGACGGCGCTGCGGCTGGCGGCCGAACTGGTGCCGTTGCGCACCCGGGTGCCGGGGCAACAGCCGGGCGCGGTGGAGAAGTTGCACCAGCGGCTGGCGGCGCTGTCGGCCTGACCGGCCGGAGGGGTGCCCCCGGCCGGACCTCAGGAGCGCGCGACGGCGTCCGAGGAACTCAGAACTTTATCTGGGAGATGGAACTCGCCAGGGAGTTGAGGAAGCGTTGGATTCCCGGGGCCATACCCGTGGAGGCGAGGAAGAAGCCGAACAGGATGGCCACGATGGCCCCGGAGCCCTTGATGGAGCCGTTGCGCATCATCACCACCATCAAAACCGCCAACAGCACCACTACGGACAGGGAGATGGCCACTCGGGATCACATCCTCGCTCGCTCCAACACAGGACCGGGGGTGCGCTGCCACCCTCTGCTTCCCCCCACGGGTCCATCGTGCCATCTACATGCCCGCCGTGTGGGTGCCTAAGCCGTTCACACGTCCCCAACTGGCCAAATACCGACGTACGACCGGGGGTTGGCGCGGTCAGTCGCGCGAGATGATCAGCAGTGCCCGGTCGTCGTTGACGTCCTTGGCCACGGCCTCGATGAGCAGCCAGGCCGCCCCGTGGAACCCCTCGCCGACGAAGTGGTCGGCGGCGCCGATCAATCGGTCGATCCCTTCGGTGATATCCCGGCCCGCCGCCTCCACCAGACCGTCGGTGAAGAGCATCAGCACGTCGCCCGAACGGAGCGTGCCCTTGACGCCGCCGAACGGCGCGGCGTCCTGCACGCCGAGCATCAGCCCCTCGGCGGCCTTCTCCTCCCAGCGGCCGGTCCCGGCGCTCAGCTGCATGCCGGGCAGGTGTCCGGCGGACAGCAACTCGTAGTCGCCGCTCTCCAGATCGAGCACCAGGTGGACCGAGGTGGCGAAGCCCTCCTCCCACTTCTGGCGCAGCAGGTAGCCGTTGGCGGCGCTCAGGAACTGGTGCGAGGGCAGCGACCCGAGCAGGCCGCCGAACGCGCCGGACAGCAGCAGGGCGCGGGAGCCGGCGTCCATGCCCTTGCCGGAGACGTCGGTCAGCACCGCTTCCAGCACGCGGCCGTCGGCGCTGCGGGTGGCCACCACGAAGTCGCCGGAGAAGGACTGGCCGCCGGCCGGGCGCAGCGCCATCTCGGCGTGCCAGCCGGCCGGCAGTTCGGGCAGCCGGCTCTGCACCCTGATCCGCTCGCGCAGGTCAAACAGCATGGTGCCGCCGCGCCGCCAGGGCACCCCGACCCGGCTGCGGAACTGGGCGATGGTCAGCCCGGCGAAGGCGACGGCGCTGACGACCAGCACCGTGCCGGGGGTGACCGAGCGGGAGCCGAAGTCGTGGTACGAGCCGAGCACGGCGTCCTCGACCACCAGCGCGGCGGCGGCGGAGACGTAGAGCAGCAGCAGGCTCGCCGGGCGCAGCAGCAGTCCGCCGAGCAGCACCGGGAAGACCAGGGCGGTCGGCGGGCACCAGTCGGGCGAGTAGGTGGTGGCCCAGGCCAGCGCGGGCACGGTCAGCAGCAGACCGGCCATCGGCAGCCAGTCGGAGGCGTCGCCCCGGAAGTAGTCGACAGCGGATCTTCGGCCCGCGGCACGGATCCGGTGCAGCGCTCTACGCCACCGGACCGCCTGACTGTCCACGCCCACCCGCCCCTCTTTCATCTGCGGTGACCTTATCCACCCGTTCAGCCGTGCGTCGATTCACGTCCAGTTGTACGGCGTCCAGATCTGGAGCGTGTCCGGAGCATATGCCGCCGGGGGGCATCGTGGGGAAAATACTCTCGACCGGGATCGAAACCCCTGGTAGGCAGGGGGTATGACCTTGGATACGCGGACCCTGGAGCCGGCACGCTGGGACGAGTGGTACGGCAAGCTCGAGCGCGCGTTCGGCGGTCCGCCGGAGCCGGACGAGGAGCGCGCGCTGTGGCGCGATCTGACCGAATCCGAGCGGTCGTTGGCGGTGTGGGATGCCGATGAGGTGATCGGGACGGCTGGGGCGTTCTCGTTCCGGATGACCGTGCCCGGCGCGGCCCTGGTCCCGACCGCCGGGGTGACGATGGTGAGCGTCCAGGCCACCCACCGGCGGCGCGGGGTGCTGACGTCCATGATGCGGCGGCAGTTGGACGACGTGCGCGAGCGCGGCGAGCCGCTGGCGGTGCTGACCGCCTCGGAGCCGGCGATCTACGGCCGGTTCGGATACGGCTGCGCCACCCAGCAGGTCTCCGTCTCGGTCGACACCGCACGGGTCGGACTCGTGCTGCCGCAGGGCACGGACGGCGTGCGGCTGCGGGTGGTCTCCCCGGCGCGGGCGGTGGAGGTGTGCGAGGGGATCTACCGCCGGCTGGTCGCCGGGCGGCCCGGGATGCTGGCGCGGCAGCCGGGTTGGGAGCTGCTGCCGGTCAACGACGCGCCGGCCTCGCGGTCCGGCGCCGGCGCGCTGCTGTGCGTGCTGGCCGAACGGGACGGCGAGGTCACCGGATACGCCCGCTACGCGACCAGGTCCGAGTGGTCGGCGGGCAGTCCGGACGGCACGGTGGCGCTGCGCGACCTGGCTGCGGTGGACCCGGTCACCCGGGCGGCGCTGTGGGGCTATCTGTTCGGCCTGGACCTCACCACGAAGCTGACCGCGGGCAACCTGCCGGCCGACGACGCGCTGCTGCACCTGGTCACCGACCCGCGGCGCTGCCTGGTACGCAGCCGCGACGGGGTGTTCCTGCGGCTGGTGGACGTCGGCGCCGCGCTGTCGGCGCGCACCTACACCGCTCCGGTGGACGTGGTGTTGGAGGTGGCGGACCCGTTCTGCCCCTGGAACGCCGGGCGTTGGCGGCTGACCGGGGACGCCAAGGGCGCGTCCTGCGTGCGCACCGCCGACGCGGCCGATCTGGCGCTGTCGGCGCGGGAGTTGGGCGCCGGGTATCTGGGCGGTGTGTCGCTGGCCGCGCTGGCGGCGGCCGGCCGGGTCGCCGAGCTGCGCCCTGGGGCGCTGGCCGAGGCGTCGGCGGCGTTCCGCGGGGTGGTGGAGCCCTGGCTGCCTCACGGTTTCTGACAGCCCGGGCACCAGAAGAGGTTGCGGTTGGCCAGCACCGCGGTGCGCACCGGGGTGCCGCACACCAGGCAGGGCTGCTGCGCGCGCCGGTAGACGTAGACCTCGCCGCCGTGGTCGTCCACCCGCGGCGGGCGGCCCATCGCCTGCGGGGTGTGCTGCGGGCGCACGGTGTCGATGCGGTTGTCGGCCACGCCCTGCCGCATCAGCGCGACCAGGTCGGCCCATATCGCCTCCCAGCGGGCGCGGTCCAGCTCGCGGCCGGGGAGGTAGGGGTCGACGCCGTGCCGGAAGAGCACCTCGGCGCGGTAGACGTTGCCGACGCCGGCCAGCACGGACTGGTCCATCAGCAGCGTGGCGACGGGCGTGCGGCTGCGGGAGATCCGGCGCCAGGCGGGCGCGGGGTCGGTGCCCGGCCGCAGCGGATCGGGGCCGAGGCGGTCGTGCAGCAGCTTCTTGTCGGGTTCGGTGATCAGTTCGCAGGCGGCCGGCCCGCGCAGGTCGGCGAAGCCGGCTTCGGCGCCGCGGGCCACCAGCCGCAGCCGCACGGTGTCGCCGGCGGCGGGGGCCGGGCCGGCGCCGAGGGTGTAGCCGCCGAACAGGCCGAGGTGGACGTGGACCCAGCCGGCCGGGCCGAAGCCGAGGAAGAGGTGCTTGCCGTGCGCCTCGGCGCCCTCCAGCTCGCGGCCGTCGATCAGCGCGGCGCTGTCGGCGAACTTGCCCTGCGGGCTGGACGCCCGGACCGGTCGGCCGCCGAAGAGCCGGTCGTGGTCGGCGGCCAGCCGGTGGATGGTGTGGCCCTCCGGCATCCGCAGATCAGTCCTGCGCGGGGTGGTGGGCCGGGATGTCCGGCAGGACGCGGGTGAGTTCGTAGGCGCTGAGCATGTCGATGCGGCGGATGTGCCGCTCGCCCTCGGAGAACGGGGTGGCGAGGAAGGCCTCGACGAACCGGGTGGCTTCCTCGGCGGTGTGCATCCGGGCGCCGACGCTGACGACGTTGGCGTTGTTGTGCTCGCGGCCGAGCCGGGCGGTCTCCTCGCTCCAGGCGAGCGCCGCGCGCACGCCGCGCACCTTGTTGGCCGCGATCGCCTCGCCGTTGCCGGAGCCGCCGATCACGATGCCCAGCGAGCCGGCGTCGGCCGCGGTGCGTTCGGCGGCGCGCAGGCAGAACGGCGGGTAGTCGTCGTCCGGGTCGAGGACGTGCGGGCCGCAGTCGACCGGGTCGTGGCCTTCGGCCTTGAGCCAGTCGGCGAGGTGGTTCTTGAGTTCGTATCCGGCATGGTCCGAGCCGAGGTACACGCGCATGGCAGCAGTCTGCCATGCGGCCGGACCGGCGGAACCGCGCCCCCGGTCCGGCGCGGCGCTCAGCGCTCGGCGCGGCGCACGAGCTTCCACGCGGCGGGCAGCAGGCCCATCGCGAGGGCCGCCTTGAGGGCGTCGCCGATCAGGTACGGGGTCAGTCCGAGCGCGACCGCCCGGCCCAGCGACAGGTGGACGGCGACCGCGAGGTAGGGCACGCCGACCGCGTAGATCAGCGCCTCGCCGACCACCATCGCGCCGGCGGTGCGCAGCACGTTGCGGTCGGCGCCGAGCCGGGCGAGCGCGCCGACCGCGGAGGCGGCCAGGATCATGCCGAGGATGTAGCCGAAGCTGGCGCTCGACGCGCCGGAGGTGCCGCCGGCGAACCAGGGCATCCCGGCGACGCCGGCGAGCGCGTACAGCAGCATCGAGGTCGCGCCGCGCCGGGCGCCGAGCGTGGTGCCGACCAGCAGTGCGGCGAAGGTCTGCCCGGTGACCGGCACCGGGGAGCCGTGCACAGGCAGCGATATCTGCGCGGCCAGCCCGGTCAGCGCGGCGCCGCCGACCACCAGCGCGGTGTCGCGGACCACGGCGCGGCCGGCGGTCGAGGCGGGCAGCAGGTCGGCGAGCACCTGTCGGGGGCGCACTGCGCTGGCGCCGGTGGAGGCGGCGAGGCTCATCGGATCTCCGCGGGGGTGAGGGAGCGGTCGGGGACTGGCCGTTTTCCAGGGAACGCCACGCGCTTCGAGGCGGTGACGAGCGGGGCTGGAACCCGTCGACGGTAACCCGGCCGCCCGCGGCGGGGGCGACCGGGCACCGCCGTGCGGCGGGCCGGGTCAGTCGAAGACCGGGCTCTGGGTGCGGGTGCGCTTGATCTCGTAGAAGCCGGGGATCGAGGCGACCATCAGCGTGCCGTCCCAGAGCTTGGCGGCCTCCTCGCCCTTCGGGGCGGGGGTGACGACCGGTCCGAAGAAGGCGATCTGCTCGCCGTCCGAGCCGGGCACGGCGATGACCGGGGTGCCGACCTCGGTGCCGACCAGGCTGATGCCCTCCTCGTGCGAGGCGCGCACCGCGTCGTCGTAGGCGTCGGTCTCGGCGGCGTCGGCGAGTTCGACGGGCAGGCCGGCCTCCTTGAGGGCGGCGGTGATCGTCTCGCGGTCCTTGGGCAGCGCCTGGTTGTGGAACCGGGTGCCGAGCGCGGTGTAGAGCGGGCCGAGCACCTCGTCGCCGTGCTGCTGCGCGGCGGCGACGCAGACGCGCACCGGGCCCCACGCCGTGGTGAGCATCTCGCGGTAGTGCTCGGACAGTTCGTCGCGGCGCGGCTCGTTGAGCACGGCCAGGCTCATCACGTGCCAGCGCACGTGGACCGGGCGGACCCGCTCGACCTCCAGCATCCAGCGGGACGTCATCCAGGCCCACGGGCACAGCGGGTCGAACCAGAAGTCGGCGGGGGTCTTGTCGGTGTCGCTCACGGCGTCTCTCCCGGTCGTACCTGTCGGGTGCGGATGGACTCCCCTCAGAACACGGGCGGACGCCGGGCGCATTCCCGTACCGCGTGCGCCGGGGCGCGCGTGGGATGATGCGTTGCCGAAATCCCGGCGGAGCGATCCGCCGGCGACCGGTCCGGCGGCCGGTCCGGCGGAAACCACGACCGATGACGAAGGAGTCACCGTGCCCGGCGAGAACCTGACCCGCGACGAGGCCCACGAGCGGGCCGGGCTGATCGCTGTCGAGAGCTACGAAGTGGCGCTGGACCTGCGTTCCGCGCCGGACCCCGACGAAGAAACCTTCCGCTCGGTGACCACCGTGCGGTTCCGCTGCACCCGGCCCGGCGCGGCCACCTTCGTCGACCTGCTCGCCCCGGCGGTCTCCGCCGTGGTGCTCAACGGGCGGGAGCTGGACCCGGCCGAGGTCTTCGACGGCACCCGGATCGTGCTGGACGGGCTGGCCGCGTCCAACGAGCTGACGGTGGACGCCTCCTGCGCGTACAGCAGGACCGGTGAGGGGCTGCACCGCTTCGCCGACCCGGAGGACGGCGAGGTCTACCTCTACACGCAGTACGAACCGGCCGACTCGCGCCGGGTGTTCGCCAACTTCGAGCAGCCGGACCTCAAGGCGCCCTTCACCCTGACGGTGACCGCGCCCGCCGCCTGGACGGTGCTCGGCAACAGCGAGGCGGCCGGCCCCGCCGAGCCGGTCGGCGCCGACGCGGCCACCTGGCGGTTCGCGCCGACGCTGCCGATCTCCACGTACATCACGGCCGTGGTGGCCGGGCCCTACCACGTGGAGCGCGACGGCTACCGGCGCGAACTGCCCGGCGGCGACGTGCTGGAGATCCCGCTCGGCGCGCTGTGCCGCCGGTCGCTGGCCCGGCACTTCGACGCGGACGACATCTTCACCGTCACCAAGCAGGGCCTGGACTTCTTCCACGACCACTTCGACTTCCCGTACCCGTTCGGCAAGTACGACCAGGCGTTCGTGCCGGAGTACAACCTGGGCGCGATGGAGAACCCCGGACTGGTCACCTTCCGCGAGCAGTTCGTCTTCCGCGGCCGGGTCACCCGGGCCGCCTACGAGGTCCGGGCCAACGTCATCCTGCACGAGATGACCCACATGTGGTTCGGCGACCTGGTCACCATGGAGTGGTGGGACGACCTGTGGCTCAAGGAGTCGTTCGCCGACTTCATGGGCTCGCTCTCGCAGGTGGAGGCGACCCGCTTCACCGAGGGCTGGATCACCTTCGCCAACCGCCGCAAGTCCCTGGCCTACCGGGCCGACCAGCTGCCGTCCACCCACCCGGTCACCGCGGACGTGCGCGACCTGCAGGACGCCAAGCTCAACTTCGACGGCATCACCTACGCCAAGGGCGCCTCGGCCCTGAAGCAACTGGTCGCCTACGTGGGCCGGGACGCGTTCCTGGAGGGCGCCCGGCGCTACTTCAAGCGGCACGCCTACGGCAACACCCGGCTCGCCGACCTGCTCGCGGTGCTCGGCGAGACCTCGGGCCGGGACATGGCGACGTGGTCGCGCTCCTGGCTGCAGACCGCGGGCGTCAACTCGCTGACCCCCGAGGTGACCTACGACGACGCGGCCGGCCGGATCGCCGAACTCGCGGTGCTGCAGGGCGCGGACCCCGCCCACCCCGAGCTGCGTCCGCACCGGGTCGCGATCGGCCTCTACCGGCGCGGCGCCGACGGCCTGCTGGCCCGCTACGCGCGCGCCGAGGCCGACGTGGCCGGCGAGCGCACGGTGATCGCCGAACTGGCCGGCGCCGAGCGGCCCGAGCTGATCCTGGTCAACGACGAGGACCTGACGTACTGCAAGGTGCGCTTCGACGAGGGGTCGCTGGCCACGCTGCGCGAGCGGCTGGGCGACATCGCCGACCCGATGGCCCGCGCGCTCGCCTGGTCCGCGGTGTGGAACCTGACCCGCGACGGCCTGATGCCGGCCGGCGAGTACCTGGGCCTGGTGCGGGACTTCGCCGGCCGCGAGTCGGACGTCGGCGTGCTGCAGATGGTGATGACCTGGGCGAGCACCGCGCTGGAGTACTACACCGCGGACGCCCGGCGGGACGCGGCCGGCACCGCGCTCGCCGAGACCGCGCGGCGCGAGCTGGAGCGCGCCGAGCCGGGCAGCGGCCACCAGTTGGAGTGGGCCCGCTTCCTCGCGGCCACCGCCGCCCGCGAGAGCGACCTCGCCCTGCTGCGCGAACTGCTGGACGGCACGACGAAGATCGACGGGCTCGACGTCGACCAGGAGCTGCGCTGGACGCTCCTGGAACCGCTGGCCGCGCGCGGTGCGGCCGACGAGGCGGTGCTCGGTGCCGAACTGGCCCGCGACAACACCGCCTCCGGCCGCCGCCACCAGGTGCGGTGCCTGGCCGCCCGGCCGTCCGCCGAGGTCAAGGCGGCGGCGTGGCACGACGTGGTGGAGTGCGACGAGCTGTCCAACGCCATGGTGGAGGCCACCATCGCCGGCTTCGCCCGGCCCGGCCAACGCGAGCTGCTGGAGCCGTACGGCGACACCTACTTCGCCGCGATCGAACGGGTCTGGCGGGAGCGGTCCATCGAGATCGGCCTGTCGGTGGTGCGCGGCCTGTTCCCGTCCTCGCAGCTGCGCCCGGCGACCCTGGACGCCGCCGACGCGTGGCTCGACGCGCACCCGGACGCGTCGCCGGCCCTGCGCCGGCTGGTGCTGGAGGAGCGCGACGACCTGGCGCGGGCGCTGCGGGCGCAGGAGTGCGACGCGGCGAGCGCCGCGAACCCGGTGGATCCGGGGAACTGACCCTCGCCTGCCGGCCGGTTCGGGTGCGCCCTTCGGTGCCGTGGCGTCCCGGTTTGTCGACGGGCGGGTAACAGGGGTTGGAAGGCGGGTCCCGGGTGGGAATCCGGGGGGCATGAACCATGAGACGCCTTCCGTGCACCGCCCGCGCCCCGTGTCCGCCGCCCGCCCGCGCTCGGGACCGGCGCGGATGCGCGCCGCCCTGGCCTACGCGACCCGGCCGGCCCGCGGCGCCGTCCCGGCCGCGGGGGCGATGCTGACCGGGCTGACGGCGCTGTCGCTGCGGTGCCTGCCCGGGGTGCCGGGGCCGGACCGGCTGGAGCGGATCGAGGTGCTGGTGGACGCCGGGCGGCGGCTGCGCGGCACCGCCGACGTCACGGTCCGCCGCGCCCCGGCGGGCACCGGTCTGCCGCGCCCGCGCATGGTGCTGAGCCTGCCGTGCGCCCCGCTGCCGCGCGCGGTGGCCGACGCGGCGGCCACCCTCGCCGACCGGGCGGACCCGGCGGCGGTGCGGGCGCTGCTGGTGGAGGCGGTGCGCACCGGCGACTGCGATCCGGCCCTCGTGGTGGCCGAGTTGGACGCCGCCGGGCTGCTGCGGCGGGACGGGGTGGCCGGGGCGGTGGACGAGTTGCTGGCCCGCCGGCGCACCTCGGCGGAGCACCGGCTGTACGGGATGGTGCGCGACTTCGGGCTGCCGGACCCGTTGTGGAACGTGGATCTGCGGCTGCCCGGCGGGCCCTACCTGGGCTCGGTGGACGCCTACTGGCCGCGGCACGCGGTGGCGCTGGAACTGGACGCGGTCCCGGCGGACCCGCGGCAGGCGGTGCGGTGGCCGCGGGTGAGCGGCGGCCGGGAGACGCTGGGCCGGCTCGGCATCGCGGTGATCAGCACGACGCCCGCCCAACTGCGCGCCTCCGCCGCCCGGCAGGCGTCGGTGGTGCGCACCGCCCTGCTGTCGGCGGACGAGCGGGCACCGCGGGCCCGGGTGGTGGTGCTGCCCCGGTGACGGCGGCGGTCACCCGGGCAGCAGCAGTTCGGTGTTGCGGTCGGCGGGCCGGCCGGCGAGCGCGGTGCTGGCGCCGGGCCGGTTGAAGGACAACTCCCGGTACAGGGAGGCGATCCCGGCCGGGCCGAGGTCGTCGAAGTCGGTGCGGTGCGGCGCCGCGGACTCCACCAGGGTGGTGAAGAGCGACAGCGTGCCGTCGTGGTTGTCGGTGAGCTCCACCACCCGGGCGAGCTGCGGGTAGTCCACGTGCGAGGCGGTGCTGATCTCCCAGTAGCCGTCGCGCGGCGTGATCCGGTTGGCGTGCACGTGCCCGTTGATCCACGCGGCGACGTTGCGGTGCCGGCCGAGCAGGGCGCGGACCTCGTCGCCGGTGTGCCGCCGCTCGGCCGGACGGGCCGGGTCGGGGCGGGTGTTGGTCATGGTCTCGCTGGTGTGGTGGCTGAAGACCAGCACGCGCTGGTCCCGGTTGCGGGTCAGCACGTCGTCCAGCCAGTCGAGTTGGGCGGTGCCGATCGAGCCGTTGGCGTCGCCGGCCCGGTCGGTGGTGTCCAGGCTGACGCCGAGCACCCCGTCGGTGAGCCGGAAGGTGTAGTAGAGGTGGTCGCCGGCCAGGTTGTCGGCGGTGAAGCCGTGGCCGGCCGGTCCGGGACCGGTGTTGGCCGGGTCCAGGTGGGCGGTGAGGTAGTCGCGGCGGGAGAACGGCGCGCGGCGCGGGTCGCCGGTGACGGTCCTGGCCGAGCGGCCGTAGGCGGCGTACAGGTGGCGCAGCATGTCGCCGCGCACGTCGAGCCCGTTGGCGGCGGCGTGCAGGACGGCGGCGGCCTCGGCGCGCGGGATCGACTCGATCTTGACGGTGCCGGTGGCCACCGAGTCGAACCAGGTGCCGGTCAGCGCGTAGCAGCCGCTGGTCAGCCCGTCGTGGTTGCCGGCCGTCGAGTACCACGGCAGCCGCAGTCCCGGGCTGTCCAGCGGGCGGATCGCGGCCTCCAGGAAGCCGGGGACGCGCGGGAAGCCGATCCGCTTGTCCTGGTCGCGCACCGCCGCCTCGGGCTGCCAGTACAGCGGGAGCCCGGAGTTCTGCACGCCCTCGTAGGCGTGCGGGTCGCCGGTGTTGGGGTCGAGGCGGCCGCCGTTGAGCCCGGTGAGGAACCAGTCGAGCTCGACCGACTCGTTGTTGTCGCAGTTGTCGCCGGTGGAGACCACGCAGGCCAGCGGTCCGCCGGTGACCGGGCCGCCGGGCAGCGAGTTGATCCGTTCGACCAGCGACACCAGGCCGGCCATGCCCAGCGCCTCCTGCGGCCGCCAGGAGTTGACGGCCGCGGCCCGCAGGTACTCCAGGCGCAACGGGGCCTGCGCGTCGGTCAGGTGCAGGTCGGTCAGTTGGACGAAGCCGGTCAGCAGCGTGCGCCGGTCCTCGCGGCCGGAGCGGGCCGGGCCGAGGTCGCCGCGGACCACCCGCGGCCAGCCCGGCCCCTCGCCGAGCCGCCGGTAGCCGCCGCTGCCGCGCGGGGTGGCGACCGTGCGCAGCGTGGTGCCCGCGGTGTACGGGCCGTGCCCGGCCGGCTGCGCGGGCCCGGTCGCTGCGGCCGGCGCGGCGCCCGGTGCGGTGCTCGGTGCGGCGCCGTGCCGGGCGGAGATCCCGCCGAGCACGCCGGCCAGTGCGGTGGCGGTGCCCGCGGTGGCGTACAGGAAGGCCCGGCGGTCCACGGTGCGGCGGGCCCGGCCGTCGGGTTCCGGAACGGAACTGGACATGCGATTCCCCTGGTGTGCGGTGGGCACGAGGGCGCTGGTCAGCGGCCCCACAGGGATGGTTGGCAATCCGGATGACCTGCGTGCCAACGACGGCGGAACGCCGGACGCCGGTCCAGGGACGGGGATCACCGCCGCGCCCGGCGGCCACCGGGGGCCGGGCCGCCGGCATGGCGCCGCTCACCTGCCGTTCACCCGGCCGCCCCGCGAGCCCGCGTGGCAGGATGGCGGCGGCGTTCCATGAGGACGACCGACGCGAACCGATATGAAGCACTCCCAGAAGGAGCCCCCGTGCCGGGCACGAACCTCACCCGCGAAGAAGCGCGCCAGCGGGCGCGCCTGCTCACCGTCGACTCCTACGAGATCGACCTGGACATCAGCGGGGCAAGGGAGGGCGGCACCTTCCGGTCGACGACCGCGGTGCGCTTCGACTGCACCGAGGACGGCACGGCGACGTTCATCGACCTGATCGCGCCGGCGGTGCACAAGGTGGTGCTCAACGGCGAGGAGCTCGACCCGTCCGAGGTGTTCGCCGACTCGCGGATCGCGCTGCCGTCGCTGAACCAGGGCGCCAACGAGCTGACCGTGGTGGCCGACTGCGCGTACACCAACACGGGCGAGGGCCTGCACCGGTTCGTCGACCCGGTGGACAAGGAGACCTACCTCTACTCGCAGTTCGAGGTGCCGGACTCGCGCCGGGTCTTCGCGGTCTTCGAGCAGCCCGACCTCAAGGGCACCTTCCAGTTCACCGTGCGCGCGCCCGCCGGCTGGACGGTGGTGTCCAACTCGCCCAGCCCGCAGCCGCGGGACGGGGTGTGGCGCTTCGAGCCGACGCCGCCGATCTCCTCGTACATCACCGCGCTCGTCGCCGGCCCGTACCACGCGGTGCACAGCGACTGGCAGGGCGAGGAGCGGACCGTCCCGCTCGGCGTGTACTGCCGGCCCTCGCTCGCCGAACACCTGGACGCGGACGCGATCTTCGAGGTCACCCGGCAGGGCTTCGACTGGTTCCAGGAGAAGTTCGACATGCCGTACCCGTTCGCCAAGTACGACCAGCTGTTCGTGCCGGAGTTCAACGCGGGCGCGATGGAGAACGCCGGCGCGGTGACCATCCGCGACCAGTACGTCTTCCGCTCCAAGGTGACGGACGCCGCCTACGAGATCCGTGGCGAGACGATCCTGCACGAGCTGGCCCACATGTGGTTCGGCGACCTGGTCACCATGGAGTGGTGGAACGACCTGTGGCTGAACGAGTCGTTCGCCACCTACACCTCCATCGCCTGCCAGGCGGCGGCGCCCGGCTCGCGCTGGCCCAAGGCGTGGACCACCTTCGCCAACACCATGAAGGGCTGGGCGTACCGGCAGGACCAGCTGCCCTCCACCCACCCGATCATGGCGGAGATCAACGACCTGGAAGACGTCCTGGTCAACTTCGACGGCATCACCTACGCCAAGGGCGCCTCGGTGCTCAAGCAGCTGGTGGCCTACGTCGGCGAGGACGAGTTCTTCGCCGGGGTGCGCGAGTACTTCAAGCGGCACGCCTGGGGCAACACCCGGCTCGCCGACCTGCTGGACGCGCTGGAGGAGACCTCGGGGCGCGACCTGAAGTCCTGGTCGGCCGCCTGGCTGGAGACCGCGGGCATCAACGTGCTGCGGCCGCGGATCGAGGTGGCCGAGGACGGCACGCTGACCTCGCTCACGGTGTGCCAGGAGGCCCCCGCGCTGCCGGCCGGCGCCAAGGGCGAGCCGGTGCTGCGCCCGCACCGCATCGCGGTCGGCTTCTACGACCTGGTGGACGGCCGGCTCACCCGCTCGCACCGCGTCGAGCTGGACGTGGACGGCGCCTCGACCCCGGTGGACATCCCGGCCGGCACCGCCCGCCCGGCGGTCATCCTGCTCAACGACGACGACCTGTCCTACGCCAAGGTCCGGCTGGACGACGTGTCGCTGGCCACGGTCCGCGACCACCTGGGCGACTTCACCGAGTCGCTGCCGCGCGCGCTGGTGTGGGCGGCGGCCTGGGACATGACCCGGGACGGCGAGATGGCGGCCCGCGACTACCTGGGGCTGGTGCTGTCCGGCATCGTCAAGGAGTCGGACATCGGCGTCGTGCAGTCGCTGCAGGGGCAGGTCAAGGTGGCGCTCGACGTGTACGCGGACCCGGCCTGGCGGCCGGAGGGGCTGGCCCGCTGGACCGAGGAGACGCTGCAGCGGCTGCGGGCCGCCGAGCCGGGCAGCGACCACCAGCTCACCTGGGCCCGGGCGTTCGCGGCCACCGCCCGCACCGACGAGCAGCTCGACCTGCTGGCCGGCCTGCTGGACGGCTCGCAGTCGGTGGAGGGCCTGACGGTCGACGCCGAACTGCGCTGGGCGCTGCTGGACCGGCTGGCCGCCACCGGCCGGGCGGACGAGGCGGAGATCGCCGAGGAGCTGCTGCGCGACTCCACGGCCGCCGGTGAGCGGTACGCGGCGGCGGCGCGGGCCGCGCGGCCGACCGCCGAGGCGAAGGCGCGGGCCTGGGAGTCGGTGGTCGGCTCCGACGAGCCGCTGCCCAACTCGGTGCAGGAGGCGGTGATCGGCGGCTTCGTCCAGGCCGACCAGCGCGAACTGCTGGAGCCCTACACCGAGCGGTACTTCGCGGTGGTCAAGGAGTCGTGGGACCGGCTGAGCCACGAGATGGCCCAGCAGATCGCGATCGGCCTCTACCCGCGGCTGCAGGTCTCGCAGCGGACGCTGGACGCCACGGACGCGTGGCTGGAGTCGGCGCAGCCCGCCCCGGCGCTGCGCCGCCTGGTGGTCGAGGCCCGCTCCGGCGTGGAGCGCGCGCTGCGCGCCCAGGCGGTCGACCGCGCGGCGCGCGGCTGAGGGCATGACGGCGGGGGCGTCTCCTCGGTGAGGGGGCGCCCCCGGGTCGCGGGCCCGCGAGCGGGCCCGGCGGGATCAGGGCTGCGGCTTCTTGCGGGACTTGTCGGTGGCGATGACGAGGCCGGCGATGATGCCGAACAGGGCGAGCGGGATCGCCACGTAGAGGCCGAGCGTCTCCCCCACGGACAGACCGGGGCCCGGGTCGTCGCCGGTGGTGGCGAAGGCGGCGGGCGACAGCAGCATCATCAGCGTCGTCACGGCCCCGAGGGTGCCGGCGCGCAGCGCATTCTTGTTGACCACGGTCCCAAAGTAGCGGAAGCCTCCGGGCACCCGAGCGACCGGGGTCGGCTACCGCGGCGCCGGCCGCTCCCCGGGGTCGCGCCGCAGCTCGTCGACGAGGGCGTGCAGGCGGGCGGAGGCGGTCAGCGCCTCCAGGGTGACCGGCCGGCCTTCGCGGTCCGCGATCGGCAGCCGCCAGTTCGGGTAGGCGTCGGTGGTGCCCGGCACGTTCTGCGGGCGGCGGTCGCCCACCGCGTCGGGCAGCCAGACGCCGATCATCGCGGCCGGGGTGCGCAGCAGGAAGCGGTGCACGGCCTTGACGGCGCCCTCCGGATCGCCCGGCCCCTCCGGCAGCAGTCCGAGTCGGACGAGCAGCGCGAGCCATTCGGCGGTCTCCGCCGCGTCGGCGGCCTGCTCGTCGGCGAGCGGCCCGGCCAGCAGGCCCAGCCGGTGGCGCAGCGCGACGTGTTCGCCGGTGAGCCGGGCCAGCGTGCTGGGCAGGTCGTGGGTGGTGGCGGTGGCCAGGCAGCGCGAGCGCCAGCGCTCCGGCGGCAGCGGCCGGCCGTCGGCCTCGCCGGGTGCCAGGCCCTCCCGCTGCTCGTAGGCCCGCTCGAACCACAGGACCGAGGTGCCCAGCACGCCGCGCTCGGCGAGCCGGTCGCGCACGCCGGGGCCGACGGTGCCCAGGTCCTCGCCGATGACGACCGCGCCGGCCCGGTGCGCCTCCAGGGCGAGCACGCCGAGCATCGCCTCCGGGTCGTAGCGCACGTAGGCGCCGCGGGTCGGCGGCTCCCCCTCGGGCACCCACCACAGCCGGAACAGGCCCATCACGTGGTCGATCCGCAGCCCGCCGGCCCGGCGGAACGCGGCGCGCAGCAGGTCGCGGAAGGGGGCGTAGCCGGACCGGGCGAGCGCGTCCGGGCGCCAGGGCGGCAGGCCCCAGTCCTGGCCGAGGGAGTTGAACGCGTCCGGCGGGGCGCCGACCGACATGCCGGCGGCGAACACCTCCTGCTGCGCCCAGGTGTCGGAGCCGGCCGGGTGCACGCCGACCGCGAGGTCGTGCACGATGCCGACGGGCATGCCCGCGTCGGCGGCGGCGGTCCGCGCGGCGCCCAGCTGCTCGTCGGTCAGCCAGGCGAGCCAGCTGTGGAACTCCACCCGGTCGCGCAGTTCGGCCCGGGCCCGGGCGGTGCCGGCGGACCGCGGGTCGCGCAGTTCGGGCGGCCAGGTGTGCCAGTCGCCGCCGTGCAGTTCGGCCAGCGCGCACCAGGTGGCGTGGTCGTCGAGGGCCTGGCCCTGCCCGGCCAGGAAGTCGCCGTACGCGGCCCGGCGGCCCGGGCTGAGCGGGACCCGGTGCACCAGGCGCAGCGCGGCCTCCTTCAGCCGCCGGACCGCGCAACGGTCGATCAACGCGCCGTCCGTCAGGACCGCTTCGCGCAGCGCCGCCGCACCGGCCAGCAACTCCTCGACGCGCGGCCGGTGTTCAGCGGGCAGGTAGGCGAACTCCGGCACGTTCTCCACCCGCAGGTAGAGCGGGTCGGGGAAGCGGCGGGAGGAGGGGCGGTAGGGCGAGGGGTCGGCGTCGTCGCCGGCCGGCACCGCGCTGTGCAGCGGGTTGACGGTGAGGAATCCGGCGCCGAGCGACCGGCCGGCCCACCCGGCGAGGTCCGCGAGGTCGCCGAGGTCGCCCATCCCCCAGGAGCGCTCCGACAGCAGCGAGTAGAGCTGGACCATGAACCCGTAGCCGCGCTCCGGCGGCTGCGGCACCCGGTCGGGGACCACGATCACCGGGCACCGGCCGCGCCGCCCGTCCGGCGCTTCGACCCGCAGTGCGTGGTGGCCGAGCGGCAGCCCGGCGGCGACCTCGGGCCCGCCCCGCAGCGTGCCGCCGTCCTCCAGCAGCACCGTGGCCGTCGCGCCGGCGGGCAGCGCCGGCGGCGCGGTCCCGGCCCGCAGCACGAGGCAGGGCGGCAGCAGCGGCTCGGCCGTGCCGTCCTGCGAGGCGGCCAGCGCGTCGCGGACCGCCTCGGGTGTGCCGGCGTCCACCCCGAGTGCGGCGAGCACCGCGACGACGGTGGCGGGCTGCACCCGCACGGGGTGGCCGGGGGTCGGCTCGTAGCAGGTCTCCACGCCGTGCAGCGCGGCCAGCCGGTCCAGCGGCGCGTCTGCTGCGGCCGGCCGGTCCGTCACTCCTCCGGCTCCACGGCCAGCGGCTCGCTGGTGAGCGCCGGCTCGGCGGCCGGCGGGGCCTCGCTGGTCAGCGGGGTGGCGAGCGGGAGCGGCGGCTCGCTGGTGAGCGGCACGTCGTCGAAGGCGGCGGGCTCGCTGGTCAGTGGCCGCCCGTCGTGGCCCTCGCATCCGCAGTCGCACTCGGCGAGGGCGGACAGGAGCAGATCGGCGGGAACGGCCATGGGATACCTCCGGGCGGTGGGGGACGGGGACCGGGTCGGCGGGAGACGGTTCACGGGCCCGGCCGGGCGGCCGGCGCCGGGGTCCGCGGGATCGGACCAGGACAAGCCCTACCCCGTCTTCGCGCTCGCACCCGTCCGGATCGCGAAGTGTGTCCGACCGGGCGTTCCCGCGCCTGCGGCGCCCCGGTCGCGGTCGGTATGACCTCCATAGCCTGATTAAAGCCGATGATCCGCCGTACCGAACCTTCTGCGCCGCCGGGTCCGGCCTCCCGGCCGTTACGCGAAGCCGGGCGGCGCGGGCCGGTCGCGCCAGCGGGCCACCGCCTCGACCCGCGCGGCCAGCGCGAGCAGCGGCCCCTCGGCGCCGTGCCGGGTGCCGAGCATCACGCCGACCGGCAGCCCGGCCGGCGTCCAGCCGACCGGCAGCGAGACGGCGGGCAGCCCGGCGATGTTCCACGGACCGGTGAACGGCGTGAAGGCGACCTGCGCCGCGAAGTCGGCGGCCGGGTTCGCGTCGTCCCGCAACCCGCCCACCGGGGCCGGGAGTTGGGCCAGGGTCGGGGTGAGCACGGCGTCGTAGCGGTCCACCGCGGTGGCGAACTTGCGGCCGATCTCCTGCATCGCGGCGAGCGCGGCCACGTAGTCGAGACCGCTGACCGCCCGGCCCTGGTCGCGCAGCCACCGGGTCAGCGGCATCAACTCCTCCTCGCGCTCCGGCGGCACCGGGGCGGAGGCGGCGAGCACCGCCCACACCGGCGTGAAGGTGTCCCGGTCACCGGGGCCGAGCGGCTGCGGCGCGTCGACCACCTCGTGGCCCAGCCCGGCCAGCAGCGCGGACGCCTCCTCGTAGGCGTCCAGCACCGCCGGGTCCACCGCGACCCCGGGCACGTCGGGCCGGGCCCAGCGGCCTATCCGCAGCCGGCGCGGGGTCCGCTCGTCGTGGTCGCACCAGTCGAGGAAGGACCGCGCGGGCGGCGCGAGCGGGGTGGGGTCGCCCGGTACGTAGGCGGCCATGACGTCGAGCAGCGCGGCGGCGTCCCGCACGGTGCGGGTGAGCGGTCCGGGCGAGACGAGTCCGCTGACGTCGCCGGACGGCGCCGGGCTGACCCGGCCCCGGCTGGGCTTGAGGCCGACCAGTCCGCAGCAGCTCGCCGGTATCCGGATGGAGCCGCCGCCGTCCGAGCCCTGCGCCGCCGGGGCGAGTCCGGCCGCCACGGCCGCCGCCGCGCCGCCGCTCGACCCGCCGGCGCCGCGCGTCAGGTCGTAGGGCGTCCTGGCCGGCGGCCCGATCCGGCTCTCGGTGTACGCGGGCAGCCCGAACTCGGGCGTGTTGGTCTTGCCGAGCAGCACGGTGCCGGCCTCCGCGAGCAGCCGGCCCAGCCGGGTGGACTCGCGTGCCACGTGGTCGGCGAAGACCGCCGAGCCCGCGGTGAACCGCACCCCGGGCACCGGTGTGAGGTCCTTGACCGGCAGCGGCACGCCCAGCAGCGGCGGCAGCCCGTCCGTCCCGGTGCCGCCCGCCGCACGCGCCTCGGCGAGCCGCCGCTGCGCCCGGCGCGCGTCGGTCAGCGCCCGGTCCGGCGTGACGGTCAGGTATCCGCCCACCGCGCCGTCCAGCCGCTCGATCCGCGCGAGGTAGTGCTCGGCCAGCTCCACCGGCGACAGCTCGCCGGCCCGGACCGCGGAAGCCTGTTCGACCATGGTCAGCTCGTGCGGAAGCGTCATGGCTGCGACGTTACGCCCCGGCGGATCGCCCGGGCGGCCCTTTCGACCACCCCGTGCGCATACCAGGTCACCATATGACAAGGCGACCTTTCTGCGGCCCCTTCCGGCGACCCACCGGCACGGATAGCATCGATGCGACTACTCGGCGTGATCGGCCGATGGTCGCGGACACTTCGGCGCCGAAGCCCCGCGGTTGTGAGCGCCGCGCCCCGCATCGCGGACGCGGCAGGTCTCCAGCAGGAAGGGGAAATCCCAGGCCAACGCCGCCCGACACGTGGGGGAGGTGATGCTGCACGGCCGACCCGCACTGACCACGGGCCCCGACCCCCGACCCCTTGTCCCCGGCCCTTTCGTGGGTCTGGCCCCGACGGCCGTGTCGCGCCGTCGGGGTCAGACGCGTGCGTATGCGGTATCTCACGCCGGGCGCCGTTCCGGGCCGGGGGTCTCCCGGCCCGGACATGCGAAAGCCCGGATCTCAGGCGGAAATACCGTCGATCCGGGCCATGGCGTCCTCCGCGCCGTATGGCTGGAGGTATGGCATCCAGCGCGGGTCTCTGTGCCCGGTGCCGATGATGCGCCAGGCCAGGCCGGAGGGGGGTTCGGGTTGGTGGCGCAGTCGCCAGCCGAGTTCGGCCACGTGGCGGTCGGCCTTCACGTGGTTGCACCGGCGGCAGGCCGCGACGACGTTGTCCCAGGCGTGCTGTCCGCCGCGGCTGCGCGGAATGACGTGGTCGACGCTGGTTGCGGCGCTCCCGCAGTAGGCGCACTTGCCGCCGTCCCGCGCGAAGAGCGCGCGGCGGGTGAGCGGAACGGGCCCCCGAAAGGGGACCCGCACGAACTTGGTGAGTTTCACGACGCTGGGCGCCGGCAGGGCCCTCGTCGCACTGTGCATGAGGGCGCCGGACTCCTCGAGGCATATGGCCTTGTTATTGAGGACGAGCACGAGCGCGCGGCGGAGCGGTACGACACCGAGCGGTTCGTACGACGCGTTGAGGACAAGGACATGCGGCACGGATGCCTCCCTTAAAACGCCGGCGGCGCGTGGCTCGCGCCGGGACGATCTCCCCCAGTGTCGCCGTAAGCCCCGTCGTGGCGCCACCATCACCGGGTAACGACCTCAGGGTGTTTTCCCGCACACCTCCTTATATCAGCACATTCGGTACCAATCTCCACGAGTGGGACCTGCCGGCGTCTGTTGCCCCGTTAGGGTGGTTGACCGGCCGTCGTATCCGTCGGCCGCGCCCCTGCGAGCCCCTAGGGAAGGTCTCCGCTGTGTCCCGGTCCTGGTCGACGACCGCCGCCGCCGCGTCGGATCCCGGTATCGCCGCCTCCTTCAATCACGCCCGGCACGTCGCCAACGGCACCACCACCTGGGTGGTGAACCACTGGGCGTCCTGGCTGAACTCCACGGTGCACATCGTGCTCATCGTGGCGGCGGCCCTGCTGCTGCGTTCCGCGGTCCGCCGGATGATCACCCGGCTGATCGCCCGGATGAACCGGCTGCCGGAGGCCCGCGTGCCGGCCGCGCTGGGCGGGCTGCTGGCCAACGCGGAACGGCGGCGGCAGCGCAGCGAGGCCATCGGCTCGGTGCTGCGCAGTGTGGCGTCGTTCGTGATCCTGGCCACCGCCACGCTGACCGTGCTGCCGGTGCTCGACATCAACATCGCGCCGCTGCTGGCCAGCGCCGGCGTCGCGGGGGTCGCGGTCGGCTTCGGCGCCCGCAACCTGGTGACCGACTTCCTGTCCGGGGTCTTCATGATCCTGGAGGACCAGTACGGCGTCGGCGACGTGATCGACGCCGGCGTCGCCTCCGGCACCGTGATAGAGGTCGGCCTGCGGGTGACCAAGCTGCGCGGCGACAACGGCGAGACCTGGTACGTGCGCAACGGCGAGGTCCAGCGGATCGGCAACCTCAGCCAGGGCTGGGCGGTGACCGTGGTCGACATCCAGGTCGGCGCCGGGCAGGACCTGGACCGGGTCAGCGAGCTGATCGGCCGGGCCGCAGAGGGGCTGGCCAAGCAGGAGCCGTGGGACGAGGTGCTGTGGGAGCCGGTGCAGGTCCTCGGCCTGTCCTCGGTCGGGCCCGACTCGGTGGTCATCCAGGCGCAGGCGAAGACCATGCCGGGCAAGGCGGCCGGGGTGGCCCGCGAGTTGCGCTGGCGGATCAAGAAGACGTTCGACGAGAACGGCGTCACGATGGTCGGCGGCGCGGTGACCGCCACGGTCGACGACGCCCTCGCGGACGCGGCGGGCGAGACGGAGGAGCCGGCCCCGCCCGCGCCGACCGCGCCGGCCCGGCCCGCGACCGAGCAGCCGCCCGGCCCCCGGCACCCGGGATCCGGCTCCTGAGCCCCTGACGACCGGGGCCCGCCCCCGCACCCGCACCGGGGCCCGCACCGCTCCGCTCCCCCGCCGGCCCCGGCTGACCGCCGGGGCCGTTGCCGTGCCGCGAGGTAATGCTTTGGCCATGCTCGCGGCGCGGCGTGCCGACCCCTTGACGCGCCGGGTGGCAGGTTCTACTTTCCAGTCCTCAACAGGAAAGTTTCCTAATAGACCTGGCGGGCTCACCACCCGGAAGGGATCGCCACCGTGGCCGGGACCCCGGGAAGACCGCGCGTGCTGCGCGCCATGAACGACCGCGCGGCGCTCGACCTGCTGCTGGAGCACGGGCCGCTGTCCCGCACCCGGATCGGCGAACTGACCGGGCTGTCCAAGCCGACCGCCTCCCAGCTGCTCGCCCGCCTGGAGAGCGAGGGCCTGGTGGTCGCCACCGGCACCACCGCCGGGCGCCCCGGACCCGGCGCGCAGCTCTACCGGGTCAACCCGGCGGCGGGCTACGTCGCCGCGCTGGACGTGACGCCGGAGCGCCTGGTGGCCGCGGTCGCCGACATCGGCGGCGCCCCGCGCGGCCGGCACACCGTCACCACCCGGGGACGCGGCACCACCCGGACCGTGGCGCACGTACTGGAGGCGGTGACCGGCGCGGCGGAGCAGGCCGGCATCTCCCTCGCCCAGCTCGACCAGGTGGTCATCGGCATCCCCGGCGCGCTCGACCCGGTGACCGGCACCCTGCGCTACGCCGGCCACGTGCCCGGCTGGCACGCGCCGACCCTGCTGGCGGAGCTGCGCGAGGCGCTCGGCGCACCGCTGGACGTGGAGAACGACGTCAACCTGGCGGCCATCGCCGAGCGGGCCGGCGGCGCGGCGGCCGGCTGCGAGGACTTCGTGCTGTTCTGGGCCGAGGAGGGCATCGGCGCCGCGATCGTGCTGGGCGGCCGGCTGCACCGCGGGGCCACCGGCGGCGCCGGCGAGGTCGGCTACATGCCGCTGCCCGGGGCGCCGGTGCTGCACAACGTCAGCCAGGCGAACACCGGCGGCTTCCAGGAACTGGCCGGCGGCGACGCGGTGGTGAAGCTGGCCCGGCAGGGCGGCATCCGGGCCCGCACGCCGAAGGAGGCGGTCGCCAAGGCGGTCGCCGACAGCGCCGAGGGGGCGGACGGCGCCGCGGTGCTGGACGAACTGGCCGCCCGGCTGGCGACCGGACTCGCCTCGGTCGTCGCGGTGCTCGACCCGCAGCTCGTGGTGCTCTCCGGCGGCGTGGCGACCGCCGGCGGCGAGGAGCTGCGGTCCCGCATCGAGCAGCAGCTGTACCAACTCGCCATCCCACAGCCCCCGTTGCGGCTCAGCACGCTGGAGTCCGACCCGGTGCTGGCCGGCGCGGTGCAGCGGGCGCTCACCGCCGCCCGTGACCGGATCTTCGACACGAACAGCTCCTGACCCCTCGTTCCCCGAGCCTCCCCAGGAGGAGCCCGATGTCCCGTCTCACCCGGATGTGCGCCGTCGTCGCGGCAGCCGCCTCCATATCCCTGCTGGCCTCCGCGTGCACCGGGCAGAGCGGCGGCCAGGCGGACGGCCCCACCGGCAAGAACGTCACCATCAACTTCTGGCACGGCTGGAGCGCGCCCAGCGAACTCAAGGCGATCAACGACGACATCGCCGCGTTCGAGAAGGCGTACCCGGACATCCACGTGCACGCGGTCTCCAACGTCAACGACGACAAGATCAACCAGGCGCTGCGCACCGGCGGTTCCGACGCCCCGGACGTGATCTCCTCGTTCAGCACCGACAACGTGGGCAAGTTCTGCTCCTCGGGCGCGCTGGCCGACCTCGGCCCGTTCCTGAAGAAGGACCACATCGACCCGGCGGCCACCTTCCCCAAGCCGATGCTGGACTACACCCAGTACAAGGGGGTGCGCTGCACGCTGCCGCTGCTGGGCGACGCCTACGGGCTCTACTACAACAAGGACGCGTTCAAGGCGGCCGGGATCAGCGCGCCGCCGCACACCTGGTCGCAGTTCCGGACCGACGCGGTCAAGCTGACGAAGCCGGCCGGCGGCTCCTACCGGCAGCTCGGCTTCATGCCGGACTTCCACGGCTACGAGACCACGCCCATGCACTACGCGGCCCAGTGGGACCCGAAGTACTTCGACGCCGCCGGCAAGTCCGACACCGCGCGGGACACGGCGTTCAGCCAGATGTTCACCTACCAGAAGGGCCTGGTCCAGGCGCTCGGCGGGTTCACCAGGCTGGAGCGCTACCGCGACACCTTCGGCGACGAGTTCGGGTCGAAGAACCCGTTCCAGACCGGCCAGGTGGCGATGTCGATGGACGGCGAGTGGCGGGAGGGGATGGCGCAGCAGGCCGGGGTGAAGTTCCCGATCGGCGTCGCCCCGCTGCCGGTCCCCGACGACCAGGCGAGCACCTACGGCAAGGGCTACATCACCGGCACCATCGTCGGGGTGGCCGCGCACAGCGCCAAGCAGGACGCGGCCTGGCAGTTCGTCAGGTTCATCACCACCAACACCGACGCGGTGGTCGACTTCGCCAACGAGATCCACAACGTGCCCTCGACGCTGGCCGCGCTCAAGTCGCCGAAGCTGTCGCAGGACCCGGGCTTCCAGACCTTCGTGCGGATCGCGCAGAACCCGTACAGCACCACCACCCCGGCCAGCCCCAACGGCGGCGCCTACCAGGTGACCCTGGAGGACTTCGCCTACACCTACGAGTCCGGCAAGGCGACCGACCTCAAGGGCGGCCTGGAAGGGGTCGACAAGCAGGTCGACCGGGACATCGCGCAGGCCGACTGACCATGGCCGCCTCCTCCGCGCTGCGGGCCAAGCGCCGCCGGTCCGCGCTGGTCACCCTGGCCTTCCTGTCGCCGTGGCTGATCGGCACCGGCTTCTTCTTCCTCTATCCGCTGCTGTCCACCGTCTACTTCTCCTTCATGCACTACGACGGCTTCCGGCCGCCGACCTGGAACGGCCTGAAGAACTGGGACTACGTCTTCACCGCGTACCCGTTCTTCTGGCCGGCGCTGCGCAACACGCTGTGGCTGGTGCTGGTGCTGGTCACCGCGCGGGTGGTGTTCGGCCTGGGCGTCGGGCTGCTGATCACCAAGATCAAGCTGGGCACCGGGGTGTTCCGCACCGCGTTCTACCTGCCCTACCTGGCGCCGCCGGTGGCCGCGACGATCGCGTTCGTCTTCCTGCTCAACCCCGGCACCGGTCCGGTCGACCACCTGCTCGGCGACCTCGGGCTGCCCCAGCCGGGCTGGTTCGACGACCCCGGCTGGGCCAAGCCCGCGCTGACCCTGCTGGGGGTGTGGGGCGTCGGGGACCTGATGGTGATCTTCATGGCGTCGCTGCTCGACGTGCCCAGGGAGCAGTACGAGGCGGCCGAACTCGACGGCGCCGGCCCGGTGCAGCGGTTCCGGTTCGTCACGCTGCCGAACATCGCGCCGATCGTGATGTTCGCGGTGGTCACCGGGGTCATCGACACCATGCAGTACTACACGCAGCCGATCATCGCGGGGCAGGTGGCGAGCGGCGTCATCGGCAACTCCGGGCAGCAGTTCGAGCCCGGCTACCCGGACAAGTCCACGCTGACGCTGCCGCAACTCGTCTACAACCTCGGCTTCCAGCGGTTCGACACCGGCTCGGCCTGTGTCATCGCGATCGTCCTGTTCGTCCTCGCCATGGCGTTCACCGCACTGCTGATGCGGCGCCGCGGCGGCCTGATCCAGACGGGAGACTGATCACGGTGACCCAGCTCCTCGACCCGGCCGCGCCGCGGTCCCGGCCGGCAGCGCGGCGGCCCGGGCCGGTGCGGCGCAGGGCGGCCCTGGAGTGGATCGCGGTGCACGCGCTGGGCGTGGCGGCGGCGCTGTTCTTCGTGCTGCCGTTCGTCTTCGTCGCGCTCACCTCGCTGATGAGCGACAACCAGACGCTGACCCGGTCGCTGTGGCCGCACCCGTTCGTCTGGCACAACTACGTGGCCGTCTTCCACACGCCCGGCTTTCTGACCTGGTGGAAGAACAGCCTGCTCTACGCGGGCTCCGGCACCGTGCTGACGCTGCTGTCCAGCATCCCGGTGGCGTACGCGCTCGCCAAGTTCCGCTTCCGGGGCCGCAACCTGGCGCTGATGGTGGTGGTCGCCACGATGATGCTGCCGCCGCAGGTGGTCATCGTGCCGATGTACCTGTTCTGGGCCAACCAGATGCACCTGACCGGCACGCTGTGGCCGCTGATCATCCCGCTGGCGTTCGGCGACGCGTTCAGCGTCTTCCTGCTGCGCCAGTTCCTGGTGAGCATCCCGAACGAGTACGTGGACGCCGCCCGGGTGGACGGCTGCGGTGAACTGCGCACGCTGCTGCGGGTGGTGCTGCCGATGGCGAAGCCGGCGGTGGCGGCGGTCGCGCTCTTCGAGTTCTTCTCCTGCTGGAACGACTACTTCGGACCGCAGATCTACGCGAGCGAGAACCCGGCGGCCTGGACGCTCAGTTACGGGCTGGAGTCCTTCAAGGGGGCGCACCAGACCAGTTGGAACCTCACCATGGCCGCGACCATGCTGGTCATGTTGCCGGTGATCATCGTCTTCTTCTTCGCCCAGCGGGCGTTCGTCGAGGGCGTCACGCTGACAGGAGTGAAGGGCTGACATGGCCGAGGAGACCCAGGCACCGCCGCGGACCCCGCGACCGGTGCGGATCGCCGTCGTCGGCGGCGGTTCCACCTACACGCCGGAACTGGTCGACGGGTTCGCCCGGTTGCGCGAGACGCTGCCGGTCGCGGAGCTCGTGCTGATCGACCCGGCCGCCGACCGGCTGGAACTGGTCGGCGGGCTGGCCCGGCGGATCCTCGCCGCGCAGGGCCACCCCGGCACCGTGCTGACCACCGGCGACCTGGACGCGGGCGTCGCGGGCGCCGACGCGGTGCTGCTGCAACTGCGCGTCGGCGGCCAGGCGGCCCGCGCCCAGGACGAGGCGTGGCCGCTGGAGTGCGGCTGCGTCGGCCAGGAGACCACCGGCGCCGGCGGCCTGGCCAAGGCGCTGCGCACCGTGCCGGTGGTGCTGGACATCGCGGAACGGGTGCGCCGCGCCGCGCCCGACGCGTGGATCATCGACTTCACCAACCCGGTCGGCATCGTCACCCGCGCCCTGCTCGCCGCCGGGCACCGCGCGGTCGGGCTGTGCAACGTGGCGATCGGCTTCCAGCGCCGGTTCGCCGCCCTGCTCGGCGTGGCGCCGGAGGCGGTCCACCTCGACCACGTCGGGCTCAACCACCTCACCTGGGAGCTGGCGGTGCGGGTCGGCGGGCGCGACGGCGCGGACGTGCTGCCGCGGCTGCTGGCCGAGCACGCCGACCGCATCGCCGCCGACCTGCGCCTGCCGCGTGCCGTACTCGACCGGCTCGGCGCCGTCCCCTCGTACTACCTGCGGTACTTCTACGCGCACGACGAGGTGGTCCGCGAGATGCGCGGCAAGCCCTCGCGGGCGGTCGAGGTCGCCGCGATGGAGAAGGAACTGCTGGAGATGTACGCCGACCCGCGGCTGCGGGAGAAGCCGGCGCTGCTGGCCAAGCGCGGCGGCGCCTACTACTCGGAGGCCGCGGTCGCCCTCGCCTCGTCGCTGCTGTCCGGCACCGGCGACGTGCAGGTCGTCAACGCCCTCAACCGCGGCACGCTGCCGTTCCTGCCGGACGACGCGGTGGTCGAGGTGCCGGCGGTGGTGGGCGCGGACGGCGTGGCGCCGCTGCCGGTCGCCCCGCTGGACCCGCTCTACAGCGGGCTGATCGCCCACGTGACCGCCTACGAGGACCTGGCGCTCGACGCGGCGCTGCGCGGCGGGCGCGAGCGGGTGTTCAAGGCGCTGCTCGCACACCCGCTGGTCGGCCAGTTCGACCGCGCGGAGCGGCTCACCGACGCGCTGCTGGCACACAACCAGGAGCACCTTCCGTGGGCATGAGATCGGCGCGGCCGCAGCTGCCCGGCGGGGTGCTGGCCATCGACGCCGGCAACAGCAAGACCGACGTCGCGCTGGTCTCGGCCGACGGCGCGGTGCTGGGCTCGGCGCGCGGCGGCGGCTTCCACCCGCAGGACGTCGGCGCCGCCGCCGCGGTGGCCGGGCTCGTGCCGCTGGTCGAGCGGGCCGCCCGGCAGGCCGGACTCGCCACCGGCCGGGAGCCGTTGGCCGAGCACGTCTCGGCGTGCCTGGCCAACGCGGACTTCCCCGTGGAGGAGCGGCGGCTGGAGAGCGCGCTGGACGGCTACCGCTGGGGCGAGGGCATCCAGGTCGCCAACGACACCTTCGCGATCCTGCGGGCCGGCCTGGCAGAACCGCTCGGCGTCGCGGTGGTGTGCGGCGCGGGCATCAACTGCGTGGGCATGCTCCCCGACGGGCGCACGGCCCGCTTCCCGGCGCTGGGGCGGATATCCGGCGACTGGGGCGGCGGCGGCCACCTGTCCGACGAGGCGCTGTGGTGGGCGGCCCGCGCGGACGACGGCCGCGGCGAGCCGACCGCCCTGGCGACCGCGGTGCCCGAGCACTTCGGGCTGCCCAGCATGGAGGCGGTCATCGAGGCGCTGCACCTGGAGGGCACCGCGCGGTCGGCGGCCCGGCACGCGCTGGTGCCGCTGCTGTTCCGGGTCGCGGCGCAGGGCGACCCGGTGGCCCGGCGGGTGGTGGACCGGCAGGCCGAGGAGATCGTCGCGATGGCCTCCGTCGCCCTGCGCCGGCTCGGCCTGCTGGACGCGCCGGCGGCCGTGGTGCTCGGCGGCAGCGTGCTGGCCGCCCGGCACCCGCAGTTGATGGACGGGGTGGCCGCGCGGCTGGCGTCCGTCGCGCCGAAGGCGGTGCCGCAGGTGGTCACCGCGCCGCCGGTGCTGGGCGCCGCGCTGCTCGGCCTGGACCGGGTGGGCGGCGGCGCAGGGGCGCAGGACCGGCTGCGCGCGCACTTCGGACCGCCCGCCGGGTGAGGTCTCGAACGGGTTCGCGGGAACCGCGGGCGGCCCGCAGGCGTGGTAGGGGGAGATTCGGTGCGCTCGGGTTGCGGTCCGGGCAAGATCACGGGAATAGTTGGCCGGATACCCGTCCTGATGGCCATACTGCTGGCGGGACACGGGTTTCCACGCATCTGACGGCGGGAAACCCGCAGGGCGGTGTCCATGGGGGAGGATCTGGGTGACGTTCACGCCGACTGGTACACCGCCGGTGCCGCCGGCCACCGCACCGGCCAGAGCCGCGGCGGGCTGGACGGATACCCGGGACCGGCTGCGGGCCGCCGCGACCACCGAGCCCGGACGGCTGCGGATCATCGGCGCGGTGCTCGCGCTGCTGGTCCTGCTCTTCGGCGCCGTCACCACCTGGCAGATCAGCGACCGCGCGTCGGCCGCCGGTGACGTGGCCCGGCAGAGCCAGCCGCTGAGCGCGGACGCCGCCGAGATCTACCGGTCGCTCGCCGACGCCAACACCACCGAGTCCGGCGGCTTCCTGGTCGACGGCCAGGAACCGCTCTCGGTGACCCAGCGCTACCAGAGCGACATCCACACCGCGTCCCGGTTGATAGCGACCGCGTCCACCGACAGCTCCGGCTCCGCGCAGGCGAAGTCGCAGGTCACCCTCCTCAACGAGGAACTGCCGGTCTACACCGGCCTGGTGGAGACCGCGCGGGCCGACAACCGGCAGGGCTTCCCGCTGGGCGGCGCCTACCTGCGGTACGCCAACGACCAGATGACCGACATCCTGCTGCCGGCCGCGAAGAGGCTGTACACGGTCGAGCAGGACCGGCTGGGCAGCGACTACTCGGACGCCAAGTCGCTGCCGTGGGGCGCCTGGGGGCTCGGCCTGGTCACGCTGGCCGCGCTCGGCTGGGCGCAGTGGCGCACCTACCTGCGCACCAACCGGGTCGTCAACCAGGGCCTGGCGGGCGCCTCGGCGGCGTGCCTGGTGGTGCTGCTGTGGCTGGTCGTCGGGCCGAGCATCGCCCGCGTCGACCTCGACGACTCGACCGCGCACGGCGCCTACTCGCTGCAGGTGCTCAACCAGGCGCGCATCGACAGCCTCACCGCCCGCGGCGACGAGAACCTGACGCTGGTGGCCCGCGGCGCCGGCGACTCCTACCAGAGCGCGTACACCAAGGACATGGCGGCGCTGGCCGGGCCGGGCGGCTCGTCGGACGGCGGACTGCTCGCCCGGGCGCTGGCCCACGCCGACGACCCCGCGGGCAGCACCCCGGTGCGCACCGCGATCGCCAGCGTCAAGCAGTGGCAGGCCCGGCACACCGTGGAGAACGACGCCGACACCCAGGGCGACTACGACACCGCGGTCGCGCACGTCATCGGCGGCACGGACACCGCGGGCCACGTGGTCACCGCGACGACCGCGCGGTCCTTCGACTCGGTGGACCGCAACCTCGGCACCGCCATCGGCCACGAGACCGACGAGCTGCAGGGCTCGGTGGCCGGGGCCCGCGGCGCGCTCACCGCACTGCCGGAGGCCGCGGCGCTGCTGTGCCTGCTGGGCGCGGTCGGCGCGGTGGCCGGCATCGGCCGACGGCTGTCGGAGTACCGGTGAACGGCGCGGGCGACGGCCGGACCCGCACCGCATCCACGCACCAGACCGCGACGACCCGGGAGGGCACCGTGCCGACGACCGGATCCGAAGGACACCGCACACCGCTCCAGGACCGCCCGGCGTGGCGCCGGCTGCGCGGCTGGGGAGGCGTCGGCGCGATGGCCGGCGCCTGCGCGCTGGCGCTGACCGGCACGCTGGCACTGTCCAGCGGCCCGACGCACTCGGCGGGCCGGACCGTTTCGCCCGCCGTCGAGCAGCGGGTGGTGCACGCCGAGCAGGCGTCCGACACCACCTGCTCGCACCCAGAGGCGAGCCTGCGGCCGTCGAACGCCGCCGGCCCGGCGGTCAAGCGGATCCAGCAGCGCGGCTACCTGACCGTCGGCGTGGACCAGGACAGCTACCTGTGGGGATACCGCGACACCTCCACCGGGCAGATCGTCGGCTTCGACATCGACCTGGTGAAGGCCATCGCGGCCAACATCCTGGGCCCCAACGCGAAGATCGTCTACAAGACGATCCCGACCGACCAGCGGATACCGGCGATCCAGCACCACGAGGTGGACATGGTCATCCGCACCATGTCGATCACCTGCGACCGGCTGAGCCAGGTGGCGTTCTCCACCGCCTACTTCGAGGCCGGCCAGCAGCTGCTGGTGCCCAAGGTGCAGTCCGGCGGCCACCCGATCACCGGCTTCAACGACAGCCTGAAGGGCAAGCGGGTGTGCACCGCGGCCGGCTCCACCGGCCTGGCCGAGCTGCAGCAGCAGAGCCACGGCGCGCACGTCACGGCGCTGGCCAACCAGATCGACTGCCTGGTGCTGCTGCAACTGCACAAGACCGACGCGGTGCTGACCGACAACGCGCTCGCCGCCGGGCAGGCCGCCCAGGACCCGACCGTCCACCTCATCGGCTCCCCGCTCACCCAGGAGCCGTACGGCGTGGCGATGAACCTGGCCGACACCGACCTGGTACGCCGGGTCAACGCGGTGCTCGACAGCTACCGCGACGGCGGCGCCTGGCAGGCCGCGTACCACAAGTGGCTGGCCAAGAACCTGCCCGGGATCAGCGGCCCGCCCAAGCCGCTGTACAAGGACTGAGCGACCGCGCCGGGACGCGACCGGGCCCGCGGGGGCGCGGGCGCGTCCGAAGAGCACCGCGAGACCGGGAGGGGAGTGCGATGACGGTGGCGGGACCCACTGGTCCGGTGATGAGCCGCGAAGAGGTCGACCGCGCGCTGTCCCGGCTCGGTGCCGAGTACGAGGCGATCGAGTCCTCGCTGCTCGCCCTCCAGGACCACGCGGGACGGCGGCTGCTGGAGGGCGCGGAGCTGACCGGGGTGACCAGGGAGCGCTGGGCCGCCGTGGAACCCGTCCTGCCGCTGCTGTGGGCGCAGTTCGAGGTGTACGGGGCCGCGCTGAGCACCGGGCGTGCGGTGCGCGGCCGGCGGCGCTGGCCCTCGCAGTCCGAACTGGCCGAGCTGACCGACCTGTTGCGCGGCGGCGGCGTGACGGTCTCCGGCGCCGGCCTGCCCGACGGGCACGGCGCGCCGGCCGGTCCCGCGGTGCTCAGCGAGCGGATCAGCCTGGAGCGGCTGGTCGAGCGGATGAACGTGGGCTACGACGGGATCATCTCGGTGGTGACCGCGGCCGACGCGGTGTGGTCGGCGCTGCCCGCCCGGGTGGACGCGCTGGCCGCCGAGACGCAGCGGGTGCGCGCGCTGGCCCGCTCGGTCGGGGTGCTGCCGGGCGAGCACCCGGCGGGCGACGACCTGGAGCGGCTGGCCGAGGAGTTGGCCGCGCTGCGCGCCGAGGTGGTCGCCGACCCGATCGCCTTCTGGCTGCCGCCCGGCTCCCGGGCCGGCGGCGGCAGCGGCCGCCCGGACACCCGGCGCTACGAGCGGGCGGAACGCGCCCTGGAGGACATCCGCCGCGAGGTCGAGGCGGTGCTGCACGTGCGGGACGACGCCGGGCACCGGCTGCGGCGGCTGCGGGACATCCTGTCGCGGGCCGACCGCACGCTGAGCGAGGCCCGTTTGGCCCGCGGCGAGGTGCTGGCGAAGATCGCGGCGTCCGAGGTGCCGGCGGTCAGCGGCCCGGCCGCCGCGCTGCACGAGAGACTCACGACGGCCGCCGGCTATCACCGCGACGGCCGCTGGCACCTGCTCTCCCCGCTCCTGGACGATCTGGAGGAGCGGGCGGACGAGGAGTTGCACCGGGCGCGGGCATCGCTGACGGCGGTGACCGCGCCGCTCGCGGTGCGGGCGGAACTGCGCGGCCGGCTGGACGCGTACAAGGCGAAGGCCGCGCGGCTGACGGCCGCCGAGGACCCGCTGCTGGTGGAGCGCTACGACCAGGCGAGGCGGCTGCTGTGGAGCGCGCCGTGCGACCTGCGGGCGGCGGAGCACGCGGTGCTGCGCTACCAGCAGGCGGTCGCCGAGGTGGCGCCGGGGAGGACCGGGATGCAAGACCGTGGAGGAGACACCCGATGATGTGTGGCCGGCCTGGCTGCGGCGGAACGCTGGAGGACGTGGGCTCCGGGGAGTTGTACTGCGACACCTGCGGACTCGCGCCGCTGGCCGCCGCCGCCCCGGTGGCGCCCGGCCCGTGGCCGCAGGGGCCGTCCGGCCCGGCCCCGGTCCCGCCGCAGCCGCCCGCGGTGCCGCCGCAGGGCTACGGGCCCCCGCAGCCCGCCGGCCCGGCGGCGCAGGTGCCGTCGGCGCGCGGTGCGACGAGCGCGTTCGGCGGGCGGGACAGCGGGCGGATGTCGTCGCGCACCGCCTCCAGCGGCAGTTCGCGCTCCTCCTCCTCGCACCGGTCGGTCTCCGGCCGGCTCTCGCGCGCGCGGTCCGGCGGCACGACGAGTTCGCGTTCGGTCTCGGTGCGCAGCTCACGGGCGTCCGGCGGCTCGATCCGCAACAACCTGGGCATGGGCCTGGTGTCGGTGACCGCGGTGCCGCGGGCCGATCCGCGGGCGGCGATGCTGGCCGACCCGGAGGTGCCGGAGCGCAAGCGCTGGTGCAGCCGCAGCGAGTGCGGCGCCCCGGTGGGACGCGCCCGCGGCGACCGGCCGGGGCGCACCGAGGGCTACTGCACCAAGTGCGGCCACCCGTACTCCTTCACGCCGAAGCTGCGGGCCGGCGACATCGTGCACGGCCAGTACGAGGTGGCCGGCTGCCTGGCGCACGGCGGCCTGGGCTGGATCTACCTGGCGGTGGACCGCGCGGTCAGCGACCGGTGGGTGGTGCTCAAGGGCCTGCTGGACACCGGTGACGAGGACGCGCTGGCCGCGGCGCTGTCGGAGCGGCGGTTCCTCGCCGAGATCGAGCACTCCAACATCGTGCGCATCTACAACTTCGTCGAGCACCTCGACCCGCGCACCAACACCCTCGACGGCTACATCGTCATGGAGTACATCGGCGGCAAGTCCCTCAAGGACATCGCCAACGAACGCCGTGACGGCAACGGCCACCGGGTGCCGCTGCCGGTGGAGACGGCCGTCGCGTACGGCATCGAGGCGCTGGACGCGCTCGGCCACCTGCACAGCCGCGGCCTGCTGTACTGCGACTTCAAGGTGGACAACGCCCTGCAGCAGGACAACAGCCTCAAGCTGATCGACCTGGGCGCGGTGCGCCGGATGGACGACGTCGAGAGCGCGATATACGGCACGATCGGCTACCAGGCGCCCGAGGTCGCCGAGGTGGGCCCGTCGGTCGCCTCCGACCTGTACACCGTGGCGCGCACCCTGGCGGTGCTGACCTTCGACTTCCAGGGCTACACCAACGTCTTCGCCGACAGCCTGCCCGATCCGCAGAACATCGAGGTCTTCTCGCGGTACGAGTCGTTCTACCGGCTGCTGGTACGGGCCACCGACCCCGACCCGGGCCGGCGGTTCGCCTCCGCGCAGGAGATGGCCGACCAGTTGACCGGTGTGCTGCGCGAGGTCGTCGCACTGCAGACCGGGCGGCCGCGGCCGGCGCTGTCCACCCTGTTCGGCCCGGAACGCCGGGTGGTGGACACCCAGTTGGTGGCTCCCTCGGCGGCGGAGTTCTCCGCGCTCGGCGCGAACACGCCGACCGCGCGCGCCCTGCTGGGCCGCAGGCCGGCCGCCGACGCGGCCCGGCCGGTCCAGCCGCCGGCCCCGCCGGCCGGGCGGCCGGCGCCGTCCGCGGTGATCGCCGCGCCCGACCCGCGGGCCATCGCGCTGGCGCTGCCGGTGCCCGCCGTGGACCCGGACGACCCGAACGCGGGCTTCCTGGCCGGCCTGATCGCGGCGGCGCCCGGTGAGGTGCTGACCGCGCTGGCCGCCGCGCCGGCCCAGTCGGTGGAGCGCCGGCTGCGCGAGCTGCGGGCCCGGCTGGAGCTCAACGACCGGGCCGGGGTGGCCGCGGTGCTCGCCGCCCTGGAGAACGACCACCCCGGCGACTGGCGGGTGGTGTGGTACCAGGGCCTGGCCGCGCTGGCCGGACACGACTTCGGCACCGCCGCGCTGGCCTTCGACGCGGTCTACGACGCCTTTCCCGGCGAGTGCGCGCCGAAGCTGGCGCTGGCGGTCTGCGCCGAGGTGCTGGGCCAGTTGGACAACGCGAGCGACTACTACGGGCTGGTGTGGACCACCGACCAGACCTACGTCAGCGCGGCGTTCGGCCTGGCCCGGGTGCGGATGGCGGCCGGCGACCGGGTGGGCGCGGTGCGGGCGCTGGAGTCGGTGCCCGAGGCGTCGATCCACTACATCGCGGCGTGCGTCGCGTCGGTGCGCGCCAGGCTGCGCGCCCGGGCGCCGCAGGAACCGCTGCTCGGCGACCTGGCCGCCGCCGCCGACCGGGTGCAGCGGCTGGAACGCCTGGGGATCGACCCGGTGCGGCGTGAGACGCTGCGCGGTGAGGTGCTGGGCTGCGCGCTGGACTGGGTGCTGGCCGGTTCGGCCGGCGGTCCGCGCGGCGGGGTGCCGCAGGCCGCCCTGCTGGGCAGCGCGGTCGAGGAGCGGGAGCTGCGCTTCGGCCTGGAGCGCTCCTACCGTGTGCTGGCCAGGCTCGCCCAGCAGGGCGAGGAGAGGATCAATCTGGTGGAGCGTGCCAACCGCTTCCGCCCCCGGACGTGGGTGTGACCGATGCAGCAACTGACCGCTTGCCCGACCTGCGCCGAACACCTCGAACCCGAGGACAAGTTCTGCGGCAACTGCGGCGCTCCCGTCACGGCGGGTGACCCGGTCGCCGCACCGGCCGCCCCCGCGGCCGCGCCGGTGCCGCCCATGCCGCCGGCTCCCCCGGTGCCGCCGGTGCCCCCGGTGCCGGCCGGCGTTCCCGCGCCGGTCCCGGCGTCCGCCGCCTCCACCGCCTCCGCCGCCTCGGCCACGTCGGCGCCCTCGGCCGGCGACTACGGGCTGGCCCCGCCGGGCCGCGCGGCGCACGAGCCGGCCGCCGCGCCGCCGATCCCGGCGCAGCCCGCGGTGCCCTACCCGCTCCCGCTGCCGCCCAGACCCGACGCGCAGGCCGGCGGCGACCATCCGCCGCGCCCCGCGATCGCCGACCCGCGCGAGCAGATGCTGCTGGACGACCCCGAGGCGCCGGCGGAGCCCCAGGAGGCCGACCCGGAGCCGGAGCCGCCGGCGGCCGGCGAGGCGCCGGCCCGGTGCGCCGCCTGCGGCGAGGGCACCGTGGACGCCGAGGGCTACTGCGACCGCTGCGGCCACGCCCAGCCCCGCGAACGCGACCACGTGGAGCGGGAGTTGGCGACGCTGTCCGCGGTCAGCGACCGGGGACTGCGCCACCACAGGAACGAGGACGACTTCGCGATCGACGAGGCCGCGCTGCCGGACGGCACCCGCGCGGTGATCGCCGTGGTGTGCGACGGCGTCTCGTCCGCGTCCCGGCCCGACGAGGCGTCGGAGGCGGCGTCCGAGGCGGCCCGCGCCACGCTCAACGCCGGGCTGGCGGCCGGCGCCGACCCGCGGCAGACCATGCACCGGGCGCTGGTCACCGCCTCCGAGGCGGTCATCGGGCTCGTCCCCGCCGCGGAGTTGGACGATCCGCACTTCAACCCGCCCGCCTGCACCTGCGTCAGCGCGGTGCTCATCGGCGACCTGCTCACCGTCGGCTGGGTCGGCGACACCCGCGCCTACTGGATCCCGGACGACCGGACCGGTGCGGGGCCCGCCCGGTTGACCGAGGACGACTCGTGGGCGGCGCGCATGGTGGAGGCCGGGCTGCTGTCGGAGGCCGAGGCGATGGCCGATCCGCGGGCGCACGCCATCACCGGCTGGCTCGGCCCGTGCGAGGAGGAGTTGGACCCGCACACCGCGTCCTTCCAGCTCGACCGGCCCGGCGTGGTGGTGGTCTGCACCGACGGGCTGTGGAACTACGCCGAGTCCGCCTCCGACCTCGCCGCGGTCGTGCCGGCCGACGCCAGGACCGACCCGCTGGGCAGCGCCCGCTCGCTGGTGGGCGTGGCGCTCGACGGCGGCGGGCACGACAACATCACCGTGGCGGTCCTGCCGTTCCCCGTTCCGGGGCAGGCGGCAGGGCGCGGCTGACCAGACCGGCACCCGTCCCGCGACGGGTGCCCGGTCGTACGGGGGACGCGGGCGACCGACGCCTCCCGTTGCCCTGTTGTGCGAACGAGAGGCGTCGAGGAGCCTGCGGACCATGGCCAATTTCGCGAAGTCGAAGGTGCCGACCTTCACCGCCGAGGTCTACCAGAACGAGTACCTGCCGGACGGCGGCCGGCAGGTCGACGCGATCGTCACGGTGACCGCCACCGGCGGCGGCACCGAGCGGTCCGCCGCGGCGGAACCGCACGACACGTCCGGCGCCGGTCCCACGGCGGCCGTGGTGGTCATGGTCGACTGCTCGGGGTCGATGGAGTACCCGCCCGCCAAGATGCGCAACGCCCGGGAGGCGACGGCCGCCGCGATCGACACGCTGCGCGACGGCGTCGGCTTCGCCGTGGTGGCGGGCACCCACCGGGCCACCGAGGTCTACCCCGGCAACGGCGGGCTGGCCGTCGCCGACGCCGCCACCCGCGAGCAGGCCAAGTCGGCGCTGCGCAAGCTCACTCCGAGCGGCGGCACCGCGATCGGCAGCTGGCTCAAGCTGGCCGACCGCCTGCTGTCCGGCACGCAGGCCGCCATCCGGCACGGCATCCTGCTGACCGACGGGCGCAACGAGCACGAGGAACCGGAGCTGCTGCAGGCCGCGTTGGACCAGTGCGCCGGCCGGTTCACCTGCGACTGCCGGGGCGTCGGCACCGACTGGGAGGTCAAGGAGGTCACCCGGATCGCCTCCGCGCTGCTGGGCACCGCCGACATCGTCGCCGACCCGGACGGGCTGTCCGCCGACTTCCGGCAGATGATGGAACACGCGATGGGCAAGGAGGTCTCGGACGTCTCGCTGCGGCTGTGGACCCCGCAGGGCGCCACGGTCCGCTTCGTCAAGCAGGTGGCGCCGACCGTCGAGGACCTGACCGCGCGGCGCACCGAGGCGGGCCCGCGGGCCGGCGACTACCCGACCGGATCGTGGGGCGACGAGTCGCGCGACTACCACGTGAGCGTCGCGGTCCAACCGGCCGGCCTGGGCCAGGAGATGCTGGCGGCGCGGATCTCGCTCGTGCTGCCGTCCGACGACGACGCGGCGCCGCAGGTGCTCGCCAGGGGGCTGGTGCGGGCGGTATGGACCGACGACATGGCCGCCTCGACCCGGATCAACGCCCAGGTCGCGCACTACACCGGGCAGGCCGAGCTGGCCGAGGTCATCCAGCAGGGCCTGGAGGCGCGCAAGGCGGGCGATCTGGACGACGCCACCGCCAAGTTGGGCCGCGCCGTGCAGCTCGCCGCGTCCTCGGGGAACGAGGGCACCGCGAAGCTGCTCGCCAAAGTGGTCGACGTGGTGGACGAGGCGACCGGTACTGTGCGGCTGAAGCAGCGGGTCGCCGACGCCGACGAGATGACTCTGGAGACGCGCTCCACGAAGACCGTGCGCGTCAAGAAGTAGGGACACTGGCACGCGGGACGCTTCTGCGTGCGTTGGAGAGGACTCACGGACATGCCGACCTGTCCCAGCGGGCACCCGTCGAGAAGCGACGACTGGTGCGACGAGTGCGGGCTGCGCATCGCCGCGCCCGCGCCGCCGCCCGCACCGCCGGTGCTGCCCGCACCGCCCCCTCCCCCGCCGCCCGGCCCGCCCGTGTCGGCGTACGGCGCGGGCTTCCCCGGTGCTCCCGGCGCCGCGGGCGCCGCCGGGCCGGTGGACGTCTGCCCGGACTGCGGGACGCCGCGCGAGGCCCAGGCGGTCTTCTGCGAGGAGTGCCGGTTCAACTTCATGACGCTCTCCGCGTCGCCGCCGCCGACCTTCCCGGTGCCGGCGCCGCCGTTCCCGCCGCTGTCGCAGCGCACGACCTCCAGCCCGTCGCGGATGAACCGCCCGGCCGAGGCGCTGGCCCCGGAGGCCACGATCCGGCCGGACAGCGGCGACTTCCTGCTCTCGCCGCCGACCTCCGCGGGCCGCACGCCGAGCGCCGAGCAGTCGATGCTGCCGCCGGCCAGGACCCGCACCTGGACCGCGGTGGTGGCGGCGGACCGCGAGTACTTCACCTCGATGATGGCCCGCAGCGGACCCGAGGCGCCGGGGCTGTTCTTCCCGCAGTACTCGCCCGAGGCGCGCATAGAGCTGACCGAGAGCCCGACCACCATCGGCCGGCGCCGGCACACCACGGGCGAGGCGCCGCACATCGACCTGTCCCGCCCGCCGGAGGACCCCGGCGTCTCGCACCGGCACGCGGTGCTGGCCCGCCGCTCGGACGGCGGCTGGTCGGTGATCGACCAGGACTCGACCAACGGCACCACGGTCAACGGCGGCGACGAGGCCATCGAGCCCTTCCAGCCGGTGGACCTCGCCGACGGCGACCGGGTGCACGTCGGCGCGTGGACGACGATCACGCTCCGGCTGGAGTGACCGCCGTCCACGCCGCACGGGTCAGTTCAGGCGGTCGGTGAAGCCGCGGCCGCGGGACTTCCAGCCGCTGCGGTCGATCACGCTGGCCCGGCCGTTGCGCAGGACGGCCAGGTCGCCGTTGTCGTACCAGACCGGGGTGCGCGCGTCCCAGTAGAGGTTGGCGCCGTGGTCGACGCCGCGGCCCGAGTAGAGCCACACCGAGGCGTGCGGGGCCAGCCACTTGTCGGGGAAGGTGTAGCGCCGGCCGCGGTAGCGCTCCTCGATCGTCCAGCCCCGCAGGTTGACGTAGTAGTCGTGGCCGTTGGTGAGCTTGACGAACTCCCCGTTCAACCCCCGGCCGGGCAGCGCCTCGTAGCGGATCTGCGCCAGGTACACGTTGTGCTGGGGCCTGGTCGGCGTGGCGGACGCCGGGGCGGCGACCGCGGCCGCGATACCGAGCGCGGCGATACCGGCACCGATGGAGCGAACAGCGCGCATAGCGAATCCCCTTGCTGTCGTGCGTCGGCCACCCGATGGCCGATCGTCAAGGACAGTACGGACCGCCGCCGCGCTATGGCATCAATTCGTCCTCAAACCACCTTTAAGGATCAAATCCGGGCGGTGAGTTCCCAGGTGTGCGAGCCGTCCGGCGCGTCCAGCCAGGCCCATTGGCGCTCGCCGGCCACGCTGAGCCCGAACCGCTCGCGGTCCGGGTACCCCGCGCCGCGCCACAGCCGGTAGGTCTCCTCCACCAGCGCCCACAGGTCCCGCTCCCCCGCCACCTGCACCAGGCCGTCCCGGTCCGCGCGGGCCGTCGAGCCGTCCGCCGCGGTCAGCGCCGCGCCCCGGCCGCCGAACGCCCAGCTGACCGCCAACTCCCCGGCCGCCAGGGCGAGTACGAACCGGAAGACGTCGTCGTCCAGCACCTGCGGCGGAGTGCGGCTGCGGCGGACCCGTTCGTCGTCGGCCACCGCGGCCGGCGGCGGGAGCGGGACGCCGGGTCCGCGCAGCGCCACGAAGTACGCCGGGGTGTGCAGGAAGCGCCCCTCGGCGCGGGTGGCGCCGGCGACCCGCAGCGCGATCAGCCCGCCGGCCAGCGGCGCCAGCACCAGCGCTCCGGGCACGCACTGCGCGAGCCACGCCGGCGGCACCGACGGCAGCTCGCAGGTGGCGATGATCCGGTCGTAGGGCGCCCGGTCGTGGCAGCCCAGCGCGCCGTCCCCGGTGACCACCACCACCGAGCCGAAGCCGGCCGCCCCGAGGTGGTCGCGGGCCGGCGCGGTGATCGCGGCGTCCAGGTCCACCGTGGTGACCGCCGACGCCCCGAGCCGGTGGGCCAGCAGCGCCGCGTTGTAACCCGTCCCGGCGCCGATCTCCAGCACCGTGTGCCCCTCGCGCACCTCCAGCGCCGCCAGCATCGCGGCCATCAGCGACGGCTGGCTGCTGGAGGAGACCATCTCGCCGCCGCGCACCCGGGTCGCCAGCGGCGCGTCCTCGTACACCCCGGCCAGCCAGCGCGAACGCCGCCGCGGATCGGGATCGTCCCCGCACAGCCGGTCGTACCCCCCGCCGCCCGGGATCGGCCGGTAATAGCACGGTACGAAGAGGTGACGCGGGACCTGTTCGAACGCCGTCCGCCAGGCCGGTTCGGCCAACATCCCGGCATCCGCGACGCGGCGCACCAGGCGTGCCCGCAGCGGGCCCGCCGGATCCGCCCAGCGATCGGTCTCCACCCCTCCACTGTGCGGCCTGCGGGAGTCCGGACCCAAGACGGGTCTGCGACCATGGGAGGCGTGAATGAGATCCCGCGCGGCACGGTCGAGCAGCAGACGTTCTTCGAGGCGGTCGGCGGCGAGGAGACCTTCCGCCGCCTGGTGCACCGCTTCTACCAGGGGGTCGCGGAGGATCCCCTGCTGCGGCCGATGTACCCCGAGCAGGACCTCGGCCCGGCCGAGGAGCGCCTGACCCTCTTCCTCATGCAGTACTGGGGCGGGCCGCGCACCTACAGCGAGAACCGCGGCCACCCGCGGCTGCGCATGCGCCACATGCCCTTCCAGGTCAACCGCGCCGCCCACGACGCCTGGCTGACCCACATGCGCACCGCGGTCGACGAGTTGGGCCTCGCCCCCGACTACGAGCGGCAGTTGTGGGAGTACCTGCAGTACGCGGCCGCCTCGATGGTCAACACACCGGACTGACCGGCCGGGCCGGCCGCCGCTACACCGGGCTGACCGACAGCCCGGGGGCGGCGCGGCCGCGGACCGCCACCGAGCCGCGGGGGGTGCGCAGCCGCAGCCACGGCCCGCAGGACAGCAGCGCCGGCCCGTCCTGCGCCCGGTCGTCCGGACCGGACCCGGCGGGCACCACCGCGCGTACCGGCCGCAGGAAACCGAGCGCGTGCGCGGCGTGCACCGCGCGCAACGGCAGCGGCGTCGTCTCCAGCCGCCGGGACCAGATCTCCTCGGCCAGCGCGTCCAACTCGGCCCGGGTGCGCCGGTGCGAGGGCAGCGCCTCGGTGCGGGCCCGGAACTCGGCCACCACGGCGCCGGCCGCCGCCCGCAGCCCGGCCGGCTCCAGGTCGGCGATCCGCCGCCAACCGCCCCGCGGCGGCAGCACCCCGGCCCAGGCCGGCCCGGTCACCCCGGCCGGCACCGCCGCCTCGCCCGCCGACTCGTCGACCCCGTCGAGCAGCTGCCCCGCCGAGACGGTCACGTCCAGCGCCAGCGGCTCGGCGAGCTGGTAGGTGCGCACCGCGAGCACCTCGCCGAACGGCGGGCGCCCGAAGACCGCCACGGCCGCGCCGCCCGGCAGCGGGGCCGCCTGGAGGCGGACCACGGCGGCCTTGTCCCACTTGACCAGCCTGCCGAGGAAGGCGGCGAGATCCGCCGTCTGCCCGGCGTCGTCCGGCCGCAGCACCGTCATACCGCGACGGCCCCCTCGACCCCGGCCGGCTCGCGGTAGCCGTCGAAGAACTCCCGCTCCTGCGGGGTGAGCCGGCGCGGCCGCGCCTCGGCGAGGTTGTAGGGCACCACGACGGTGGACGCCCGCGCGTACACCTGCTCGTCGTCCTTGATCTCGTAGGCGTAGGTGACCGACGCGGCGGCGATCCTGGTCACCCAGGTCTCGACGGTGACCGGCTCGTAGCCGTGCGAGAGCGGACGCAGGTAGTCGATCTCGTGCCGCGCCACCACCGAGCCGCCGGAGAACGAGCCGTTGCCGGTGTCGCCCGGGGCCCGCCGGAAGGTCAGGTCGATCCGCGCCTCCTCCAGGTATCGCAGGAAGACGGCGTTGTTGACATGGCCGAAGGCGTCCATGTCCGACCAGCGCAGCGGGCAGCGGTAGATGTGGCGTGCCATCGTCAGCCCCGGGTCAGCTTCTTGTAGGTGGCCCGGTGCGGACGTGCCGCGTCCGCGCCCAGCCGCTCGACCTTGTTCTTCTCGTACGACTCGAAGTTGCCCTCGAACCAGAACCACTTGGAGTCGCCCTCGTACGCCAGGATGTGCGTCGCCACCCGGTCCAGGAACCAGCGGTCGTGGGAGACGACCACCGCGGCGCCGGGGAAGTCCAGCAGCGCGTTCTCCAGCGAGGACAGCGTCTCGACGTCGAGGTCGTTGGTCGGCTCGTCGAGGAGCAGCAGGTTGCCGCCCAGCTTCAGGGTGAGCGCCAGGTTGAGGCGGTTGCGCTCACCGCCGGAGAGCACCCCGGCCGGCTTCTGCTGGTCGGGCCCCTTGAAGCCGAACGCCGACACGTAGGCGCGCGACGGCATCTCGACCTGGCCGACGTTGATGTAGTCCAACTCGTCGGAGACGACGGCCCACAGCGTCTTCTTGGGGTCGATGTTGGCGCGGCCCTGGTCGACGTAGGAGATCTTCACGGTCTCGCCGACCTTGATCTCGCCGCTGTCCGGCGTCTCCAGGCCCTGGATCATCTTGAACAGGGTGGTCTTGCCGGCGCCGTTGGGGCCGATCACGCCGACGATGCCGTTGCGCGGCAGCGTGAAGGACAGGTTGTCGATCAGCACCTTGTCGCCGAACGCCTTGGACAGGTTGCTGACCTCGACCACCACGCCGCCCAGCCGCGGGCCCGGCGGGATCTGGATCTCCTCGAAGTCCAGCTTCCGCATCTTGTCCGCCTCGGCGGCCATCTCCTCGTAACGCGCCAGCCGCGCCTTGGACTTGGCCTGCCGGCCCTTGGCGTTGGAGCGGACCCACTCCAGCTCTTCCTTCAGGCGCTTGGCCCGCTTGGCGTCCTTGGCGCCCTCGACCTTCAGGCGGGACGCCTTGTTCTCCAGGTAGGTGGAGTAGTTGCCCTCGTACGGCAGGGCCCGGCCGCGGTCCAGCTCCAGGATCCACTGCGCGACGTTGTCCAGGAAGTACCGGTCGTGGGTGACGGCGACGACGGTGCCGGGGTACTTGGCCAGGTGCTGCTCCAGCCACTGCACGGACTCGGCGTCCAGGTGGTTGGTGGGCTCGTCGAGCAGCAGCAGGTCGGGCGCCTCGAGCAGCAGCTTGCACAGCGCGACGCGGCGCCGCTCACCGCCGGAGAGCGTGGTGACCGGCCAGTCGCCGGGCGGGCAGCCCAGCGCGTCCATCGCCTGCTCCAACTGCGCGTCCAGGTCCCACCCGTTGACGTGGTCGAGCTGCTCCTGCAGCCGGCCCATCTCGTCGAGCAGCGCGTCCGAGTAGTCGGTGGCCATCTGCTCGGCGATCTCGTTGAACCGCTTGAGCTTGGCCATGGTCTCGCCCGCGCCGTCCTGCACGTTCTCCAGCACGGTCTTCGACTCGTCCAGCGGCGGCTCCTGCAGCAGCATGCCGACCGAGTAGCCGGGCGCCAGGAACGCGTCGCCGTTCGACGGCTGCTCCAGCCCCGCCATGATCTTCAGCACGGTCGACTTGCCCGCGCCGTTCGGACCGACCACGCCGATCTTCGCCCCTGGAAGGAAGCTCAACGTGACGTCATCGAGGATCACCTTGTCGCCGTGGGCCTTACGGGCCTTGCGCATGGTGTAGATGTACTCAGCCAAGAGAAACCGTCCGGGGCAGATCATGGGGATAGGCAGATACACCCATCTTGCCGTACGCCCCGTGCCACACGGAAACGCGCGGGTGGCGAGGGTCTTACACGGCCGCCGGCGCCGGGGCCCATGTGGCGGCTGTGACCGGTGGGGCGGACGGGATGCCGCGGCCGGCCCGGCGGGAACGCGAACGGCCCCGGCACACCGTGGGGTGTACCGGGGCCGCGCGACGCTCGGCGTCAGCCGCTCGACGCGGCCGGATCAGCGGATCGTGATCAGCCGGCCGAGGGCGCCTTGCGCTTGCGGATGAAGAACACCGTGCCGCCGCCGAGGATCACGAGCAGGATCGCGACGCCGGCGATGATCGGGGTGGCGCTGCTGGCACCGGTCTCGGCCAGGTTGCTGCCGCCGGTGCTCGGGGCCGGGGTCGGGGCCGCGGTCGAGACGCCGCCGCCACCGCCGGTGGAGATCTTGCAGTCCAGGACGCCGGTGAAGGACTTCGAGTAACCGTTGGGGCCGGTCACCGTGATCGAGTACTTCTGGTCTTCCTTGACCGGGACCGTGATGGTCTGCGACTTGCCCGGCGCCACGGTGTACTGCTTGCCCGCGAGCTGGAAGGCGAAGTCCTGGTCACCCGAGTTGGTCGCGGTGACGTCCACGCCGCTCTTGGCGCAGTCGACCATCGCGGAGACGGCCGGGATCGGGCCCTGCATCGCCCAGGTCGCGGTGGCCTGCGCGCTCACGGTGGAGGCGCTGGAGCCGGCGAGGATCAGGGTCTGGGCGGCCTGGTTGTCCCAGGTGCCGGTGAAGGCGCGGCCGATCGGGATGGTGGTGGTCGACTGCACCATCATCGACGCGGTGCCCGGCGCGGTGCCGGACGGAACGTCGAAGTACAGCTGCGTGCCGTCGGCGGCGGAGGTGACCGGCTTGCCGGCCTGGTCCACCAGCTGCACGCCGGCCGGAGTGTTGTTCGACAGGCTCACCTGGGCGCTCGGGCCGTCGGTGTGCACGGTCACCGGGCCGATCTTGGTGCCGGACTTGCCGGAGACCGCCGGCGGGGTGAGCGTGAGGGACGCCTGCGGCTCGGAGAGCGTCTGGGCGTTGTTGATCAGGTACTGCGCGAGCTTCTCGGCGTCCGCGTTGTCAGCGGTGACGTTGACGTGGTCCGAGAAGTGCCAGATGGCGACCTGGGTGCCCGCGGCGGCGCTGAGGGCGTCGAGGCTGCTGTCCCCGGCCTCGCTCGCCAGCTTCGACAGGTCGTTGACCTGCGGGTAGGCGTTCTCCAGGATCCACTTGATCTTGCCGGCGTCGGAGTTGCTCCCCAGCGAGGTGGAGTTCCACGCCGACTCCGAGTACTGCGCACCGGTCCCGGTCGGGTGGTGGATGTCGATGCAGTAGCTGGAGAGGAAGCCACCGCCGTTGGTCTTCATCGACAGCAGCGCGGCGGCGACCTTCTCGGTCGAGCCGTCGGCGTTGTGGACGGTGGCGGTCTGGTAGTGCGTCAGCGCCTGCAGCACTGCGCTCGCGCCGCCGGCGGTCGGGGCGGGAGAGTCCGCCGCGGCCGAACCGGCACCGAACATCGCGCCCGCGGCGAGCAGTCCGGACGCCAACGCGGCGACGGCAAGGCGGGCGGTACGCCGCCTCCCAACAGTCAACATGGATTTCCCCTCTGGGCAAGGCGGGCCATGTGCGCCGCCTCGCCTGCCTGATCCGATCCCCCGTGCTACTGGCAGGATCCTAGAAAGCGCCGGCATCAGGAACACGAGTAATCTCATCACACCTCCTTTTCGAATCTGAATCGTTATCAGAATCGCGCATAGGCCGCGGAATTATCGATAAATCCGCCCGGCGTTACACCGCCGGTCACCGGCCGGAGACGCTCGGGTGCCAACCTCCTCTCCCCTGTTCCCATTGCGCCGTTTCACGCCGTTCCGCCATTGCCGCTTGCTTCGCGCACTTCTCTCCCGTTCGCGGTGCGACACCCGTTCGTCCGTCGATGCGCCGGATGATGGCGGTCCCACGGCCCCCGGAGCCGGCTCGGGGGCGTGGGGCGGCGGCGTTGGCGGCGGCACGGGTGGCGGGACGGGTGGCGAGACGAGTGGCGTCAGGACGGGACGAGTTCCGCCTCGCGGGGTTCGCCGGCCGGGGCGTGGGCGGGCGCGGGCTTGCCCTTCCTGGAAGGCGGGGCGGACGCCGGCCCGCGGCGGGGCTGCGCCGCGGACGAGGTCCCGAACGGGGGTTCGGACGAGGCGGCGCTCCGCGCGGGGTCCGCGGGGGCCGGTAGTGCGAACTCGTCGGGCTCTTCGGCGGCGCCGGGTGAGCCGGGCGTCCGGTCGGCCCCTTCGCGCTGCCGGAAGACCCGCCGGAAGGCGGACGTGCCCCGGCTCAGGTCGTGTCCGACGGTGACGGCGTCGATGCTGACCATCTGGCTCTTGTCCTCGCGCTCGACCACGCGCAACTTGCCCTGCACGATGACCGGTTCGCCCATGCCCACCGAACCGCACACGTTCTCGCCCAGGACGCGCCAGGCCCAGACGGTGTAGAAGTTCGTGGGCCCGTCGCTCCAGGCGCCGCTCGCCCGGTCGAAGCGGCGCTCGTTCGTCGCCAGCCGGAACCGGGTCACCGGCACGCCGGCCGAGGTCTGCTTGATCTCCGGCTGGGTCGCCACGTTTCCGACGACGGTCACATAGGTCTCGCTCATGGTCGCTTCCTCCTTCGTGCCACCGCTCCCCGGATTTTCTTGCCGGGGAAGCGGCTTCGGCCTCTTCGGCGCTCGGAGCGCCTAGGTGAGGACAGCGTGCGACGAAAAGCAGCAATCGTGGGAGGAAGCCCCGAATCTGTGGATAACCTCTTTGTTGCGGATAACTCGGCCACTCGCAAGGGTGGTTACTGAGGTTGAACTCGTGATGTCGTGTTGCGTCAGGTCGCTCTGATGGTGAGGCCGGTCTCGGTGAGGCAGCCGTCGATGAGGTGGCTGCGGTACTGGATGTGCCGCAGGCCGCGGCGGACGGTCTGGACGAGGTGGTCGGGAGTGGTGAAGGCGACGTTCGAGAGCCAGCCGCGTCGCAGGAGTGACCACACGCCTTCGACGGGGTTGAGGTCAGGTGCGTAGGGCGGCAGGTAGTAGATGGTCAGCCAGTCCCGGGCCTCGGCGAACTCCCGCAGGCCAGCGGCCTTGTGGACGTTGAGGTTGTCCCAGACGAGCACGATCGGGGCGCCGAGTTGCTGGTGGGCGGCGGTCAGCAGGTCCCGGTAGTCGGTCCAGGAGAAGCTCTTGCGTCCGTCGCGTTGGCCGTTGTCGTGGCGGGGCCGGTAGATCAGCCGGGAGCGGTGGCCGGGTCTGTAGCAGGTCAGCGCGGCGATCGAGACCCGGCGGCGGGAACGGCCACGGACCCGGACGACCGGAATGCGGCCACGGTGGGACCAGGTGCGCGTGCGACGGCGTCATGGAGAAGCCGGCTTCGTCGCTGAGTAGGTCCGGGGCGCGGTGCCGGGATTGCTCCCGGCCCGTTTCCCCGGACCTCTCGCCGAACCCGCCGTGCGCCTCTCGACGCAACGGGCTCTCCACGGTCTCTGCCGTCAGGTGGTTGCAGGTGTCCAGGAGTTAGGGATCGTGTTGCCGCGGTAGCGATACCGGGTGACCGGGATCGCGCTGATCTTCCGCAGCTCGATCTCGCCCGCGCTGATCGGCAGCCACCGCCCGGTGGAGGTGGTGAGCCGTCTGCGGACGTCCGACCAGTTCCAGTGATGCCGCTCCTGCAACAGCCGGATGACTCGCCACCAGACGAGGTTGTCCAGGTTGCTGAAGGTGTGCTTCGCAACGGCATGCCGGAAATAGTTGGCCCAACCGTGGGTGACCTGGTTGAGGTTCACCAGGATCACGGCCAGGTCCTGCTGCGATGTTCTGTGGGTGAGGGTACGGATCTTCGCCTTCACCGACCGGAGAGGCCGGTCGGCGATGAACGTGTAGACGTACCACTTGTCCGTTCCGCGTTTGCGGCGCCATTGGATGTGGAACCCCAGGAAGTCGAACCCCTCGCTCAGGTGCACCAGTTGGGTCTTGGCTTCCGAGAGCCGCAAACCCATCGGTGCGAGCACCTGGGCAACCTCCTCGCGCAGCGTCTCGGTGTCCTGCCTGGTCCCTTTGACCAGGACGACGAAGTCGTCCGCGTAGCGGACCAGCCGCCACGAGGGCAGGCCCTTGGCGCCCCGCCGTTCGCGCCGCCCACTGGTGGCCAGCTCCCCGCCTGGCTCCCATGCCCGGTGCAGGTGCTCATCGAGCGCCGACAGGGCGATGTTCGCCAGGAGAGGGGAGATGATGCCCCCTTGCGGTGTACCGGTGAAGGTCTCCTGACGCTCTCCGAGCTCCGTGAGGAGACCGGCTTTCAGGAATGCCTTCACCAGCGCCAGTACCCGTTTGTCCTTGATCCTCTTCCGGATACGGTCCATCAGCGCGACGTGGTCGATCTCGTCGAAGCACGCCGCGATGTCCGCGTCCAGTACCCACCGATATCCATGGGTGCCGTAGAAGTGGATCTCGGCAATCGCGTCCTGAGCCCGCCGCTTGGGCCGGAAGCCGTAGGAGACCGGCTTGAAGTCGGCCTCGAAGATCGGCTCCAGCACCAGCTTCAACGCGGCCTGGACGACCCGGTCGGCGATCACGGGAATCCCCAGCCGCCGAACCTTCCCCGACCCACCCGGTTTGGGAATCTTGCGCTCCCGCACCGGTAGCGGCCGGAACGAGCCCTGCCTGAGCTGGCCCCGTAAGCCATCCAGGAATCCAGGAACCCCGAATCTCTCCTCGACATCGGCAGCCGTCAGGCCGTCCACGCCGGGAGTGCGGGCTCCCCGGTTGCCGGCGACCCGGTCGAACGCCGCTATCAGCGTCGCCGGGTCGTGCACGAGATTGAACAGATCATCGAACCGGCGGCCGGGATCGGCCACCGCCCAACGGTGAAGCTTGGCCTGCATCTCCGATACCCGCTGGCGTGGGCTCACAGGGTCCACCTCCAACAGAGCGCCGCTGTTCAACGGTGCGTCTTTCGGCATTGCAGTCTCCTTCCCTTCTCGATACCGCTGCCGCCCTTCCCCATGCGCGCGGGCTCTCCCCGGCTCGGAGTACTACGGCGGCTCCGCCCCACCCGGACCGTTTGGCGGTCGATGCGCCTATCCCCATTCGTGCACTGGCCGTGCACGGCAGAGGAGTTGAGAACGGGTGGTTCCCGTGTTCACTGCGATTCGCTCGTTGGAGTAGGAGCCCGACTGTGTCCCTGCGGCATCGCCACGAGTACGCCGTAGACCTTCCTCGTGGCCTCCCGAACGGCTTCGAAATACCGTCCAAGAAGTTCCCCACCGCCCTCGGGCAGAGAGTGCGCACCGCTTCCGGCCCAGATCCGCCAGGTTCGAGCCGGTGGCATAGTTAAGAGACGTAAAGACGCCGGTTCCTCGCGTACTCCTCTCCATCCCGCTCGCCGAACCCGCACCATCTGGCAGTACTGGCACGTCCCGGCTTTGTCAGGGCTGCTCCCGCCCTTCCCGGCATCACCCGGATCAGGCTGCCCTCAGCTCCACCTCCCTGCTACGACAGGTCGGCGGCGAAGGTCTCTCACCTCCACACGAATCACAGCGCCTCACGGCGCAACTCGAAGACCAGCCAGGCTCCACGGGCCGCCGCGAGCCTTCCGCGCACGGCCACACCTCCTTGACCCACCCGGCGACCGCCTCGTCGTCCCGCTCCACGGCCCGGCGGGCCGGCACCTGGCAGGACCAGCCGTTACGCACCAGCAGCTTCCGCACACCCTGGACCGTGTAGGTCAGGTGGAAGCGTCGGCCGATCACCGTCTTGACCCGCGACAGCGTCCAGCGCTGGTCCTCCCAGCCATGAGCGATGGGACCCTTGGCGAGTTCCGCCTCCAACCGGGCGAACTGCTGCTCGCTGAGCCTCGGCAGCGACATCGGACCACTCGACCGCAGGGCGCCAGACCCGCCGGTTTCCCAGGCGAGCCGCCAACGCTGCACCGACCGGACACTTACCCGCAAGTCCCTGGCGATCACCGAACTGGCCTCACCGAGCACGAACCGCTCGGCCGCGCGCATCCGTAACTGCTCCCGGAACTCCTGACGTTCGGCGGTCAGACCGCCTCCTTGTGGATACCGCATCACACCGTGATACCCGACCGCCGACAGCTCGTCAGCCCCTACGACATGACACGTTCAACCTCAGTAGGTCCTCATTTCCTACCTTCCGGGACCCGGGCGCCCATCGCGACGCCATACTGCTCGCGTACCTCCCGATAGCGCAGCAGTTCCGCGGCGACCGGTTCCAGCACCCGGGCCCGGCCGCAGTCCGCGGCGGCGTCACGCAGTCGGCGTTCCGCGTTCTGCCCGTGCCGCCGAGCGGTCCCCCGGCTCACGGCACAGCAGGACCAGGCCAGCACCGGACCACCGGCCGTGCCGAGGCCGAACACCATGCCCGGCAGCCACACCGGCACCGGCACCGCCCGCACCGCCACCGCGACGAGACCCACCGCACCGATCACCGACAACACCATCAGCAACCACTGCGACACCCCGACCACCGCCCACCACCGAGGCCGTTCGACATGGCACTCGTCCGCCTTCGCCACCGCCATGTCGAGCGCCTCGGGCAGTCCGCGCGATCCGCGCACCGCGGCGTCGTGGACCGCCTGGGACCACGGCGCGGGCAGCCCGTCCGCCGCTTCGGCAGCGACACCGCGCACGGCTTCCGCCACCAACGGCCGCGCCGCGGCCCGGCGCACGGTCTCCCGGCCGCCAGCCGTGGGAGCGGCCTCGGCGGGAGCAGCGGTCGGGGCGGGCACGGTACGGACCGCGGGCCGGTCCGCGGGGCCGGCGCTCCGGCCGGAAGCCGGCGCGGCCGGCTCCGGGCGGTCGCCGGCGCGGCCGGGCTCGCAGGTGTCCCGGTCGGATCGGGACGCGGCCTGGTCGGACCAGGGCATGCCCCGGTGCGGGCCCGGCACCGTACGGGCTGCGTCCGGCGCGTGGTCCGCGGGCGCCCGGTCCTGGGCGGCCGGGCCGCTCGGGGGCAGGGAGGTCTCCGTCCGCTCGGATCGCGGCGGGCCGTCCGCGAAGGGCGGGGTGCGGGGGTGGCGTGCCGCCTCGTCCGCGAGCGGCGCCGTCCGGAATCGCCGCGTCGGGTCGTCCGGGGAGGTGGGCTCGTCGACCGGCTCGGCAGATCGGTCGGATCCCGCAGTGTCCCGTCCAAGGGTCCAGGGGGCGGTTCCCGGGCCGCGGCCCGACACGCCGTCGCCGGGGCGGGGCTCGGTCGCCCCGGTGCCGCCGTTCGGCGCGGGCATCGCGTCGGCGCGGGCGGCCTTGGCGGCGGCGAACGAGCGCGCGGCCGCCGACGGGAACGGCGGTCCGGCGGGGATGTCACCGCCCGCGGAGGCCGGACGGCCCTCGGCTGGACGAGCGCTCGGCGCATCGGTGGAGCCGCCGGGTGCGTCGGGAGCCGACCCGGCAGGGCTGCCGGAGTCATCCGGTCGGGTGAGCCCGCCGAGGAGGCTCGCCGTCAGGCCGCCGGATGCCGTCGCGCCTCCGGCGGTGTCCGGTCCTTCGGCGCCGGGGCGTCCCGCGGCGGCCGGTCCCGCGTCGCCGGGCGCGCGTTCGACCAGGCGGCTCCAGCGCAACCCGCAGGCGCGGGCGGCGGATTCGGACCACTCGCGTTCCGCGAGGCGGCCGACCGCCTCGGCGCCCACGGCCTCGGCGAGCCGGGCGATGAAGTTCTCGCGGGCGGTGTCGGTCAGGCCCAGCGCGCCGTAGCCGACGTAGACCGGCCGGAGGCGCTCCGTCGCCCGGTCCACGTCGGCGGCGAGTCGCCGGTCGGCGGCGCTGCGGTCGGCGACCACCTGGCCGATGGCGGCGCGCAGGTCGGCGACGCCTTCGCCGGTCAGCGCGGAGGCGGGCAGGACGACCGCGCCGGCCTCGCCGTGTTCGCCGAGCGCGAGGCCGTCCTCGTCGAGCAGCCGGCGCAGGTCGTCGAGCACCTGGTCGGCGGCGTCGTACGGCAGCCGGTCCACCTGGTTGAGCACGATCAGCGTGACGTCGGCGTGCCCGGCCAGCGGCCGCAGGTACCGCTCGTGGAGCACCGCGTCGGCGTACTTCTCCGGGTCGACCACCCACACCAGGACGTCGACCAACTCCAGCATGCGGTCGACCTGCTGACGGTGTTCGGCCGACGCCGAGTCGTGGTCGGGCAGGTCGAGCAGGATGAGGCCCTCGAAGCCGCTGTCCGACCCGCCCGGGCGCGTGTGCACGCCGTCGAGCAGGCTGCGGCGGGCGAACCGGGCGTGCGGCGGGATGCCCAGCCGGTCCAGCAGTGCGACCGCGCCCGGCGGATCCCAGGCACACGCCACCGGCCACTGGGTGGTCGGCCGCCGGACGCCGACCTCGGAGAGGTTGAGCCCGGTCAGCGCGTTGAACAGCGCCGACTTGCCGCTGCCGGTCGCGCCGGCCAGTGCCACGACGGTGTGGTCGAGGGAGAGCCGGCGCCGGTCCGCGACCCGGTCGAGCAGTTCGCCGGCCTCGGCGAGGGCGTCGGCGTCCACCCGGGTGCGGGAGAGGCCGAGCAGTTCGCCGAGCGCGTCGACGCGCCGCTGCAGGGGGTCGCGCCGCGGACCGGACGGCCCGCGGGAGCCGCCGAAGCCGGCGGAGGCCGGTGGATCCGCCGACCCGGCGGAACCAGCTGAGCCGGATGAGCCGGACGGACCTGACGAGGAACCGGGGAAACCGATGGAGGTGGCCACCGCCGCCCTCACCTCACCTTCTGCAGTACGGAATATGTGGCGATGAGCGAGGCCTGCTGCTCCGGTTCGACCTGCAACGCGTCCAGCGGCGCCAGTCGGCGTTCGCGTTCGGTGCGCAGCAACTCCCCCACGGTCGCCTTCAGTTCGTCGCGTCCCCGGTCCGTCATGCGCAACGCGACCGCCGCGCCGAGCAGTTCGGCGAGCCGCTCGCCCGCGCTGTCGCCGCGGCGGCCGCCGAGCAGCGTGACGCCGAGCAGCACGGCGACGTCCTCCGCGTCGACCGGGGTGCGTTCACCGTCGCGGGCGAACCGGACCTCCTCGTAGGCGAGGTCGGCGACCGCCGTGCGCCAGCGTGCGACCCGGCGCCCGATGCGTCTGCCGGTGGCGTCCTCGTCGGCGCGGTACGTCGGGGCCACCTCGCCCGCGCGGTCCCGGCGCCAGCGTTGCGCCGCCGTGTCGTCGGCGGCGGTGACCGCGATGCGCAGCAGCGCCGCCAGCCCCTCGGCCAGCCCGTCCTGCACGGCTTGCGGCCCGCAGCCCGGGTAGCCGCGCCACAGCGCGTACGCCTCGCCGGCCAGCGCCTCGCCGCCGAGGATCGCCCCGGTCACCAGCTCGGCGGCGACCGCGAAGGAGTCGGTCACGTGGCCCGACAGCCGTACGATCGCGGCGTGTTGGGCGGCAGAGGCGCCGGCCAGTCCGAGCACCCGTTTGCGCAGCGAGTCGAGCACGCCGTTGGCCGTGCGGTTGGCCGCCACGTGCCGCGCGGCCGGATCCTCGCAGCAGTGGCGGAGCCATTCGCGCAGGTCGGCGACGGCTGTGCGGGGCAACAGCCCTCCGCTGCCGGCCGATTCCGGCAGCTCCGGGACCGTGAACCGCGGCACGTCCCCCAGCCCGGCGTCGGCGAGCAGGGCCGCGTAGTCGTACGCCACCTCGTCGGCGATCCGGTGCGGCACCCGGTCGAGCACGGTGGCCAGCGTGACGTCGTACTCCTTCGCGGAACGCAGCAGGTTCCACGGCAGTGCGTCGCCGTAGCGCGCGGCGGTGGTCACCAGCACCCAGATGTCGGCCGCGCAGATCAGCTCCGCCGCGAGGTCGCGGTTGGCGGCCACGAGCGAGTCGATGTCCGGTGCGTCGAGCAGGCCGAGGCCGGGGGGCAGCGCGTCGGAGAGCTCCAGGCGCAACGCCATGCGCTGCTTCGCGCCAGTCGGCGCCGCCGGTTCCGCACCGGCCTCGTCCCGCTCCAGACCGGGCAGGATGCGCTGCCCGGCGAACCACTCCCGGTCCTGCGGGTTGCACACGAGCACCGGTGTGCGGGTCGTCGGCCGCAGCACGCCGGCCTCGGTGACCCGCCGGCCGACCAGCGAATTGACCAGGGTCGACTTGCCGGCGCCGGTCGACCCGCCCACCACCGCGAGCAGCGGGGCGCCCGGCTCCCTCAGCCGCGGCACGAGGTAGTCGTCGAGCTGGCACAGCAGCTCCTGCCGGCTCCGCCGGGCCCGCGGCGCGCCGGGCAGTTCCAGCGGAAACCGCGCGGCATCGACACGTTCGCGCAACGCCGTCAGCGCATCGATCAGCCCGGGCCGTACGTCAAGGATCGCCACATGCGAAGAATGCCCAACTTCCGACCCATTTTGAAGCGCGACCTGCGCCCGCACGCCTCCTTCGACCCACCCGGCCGATTCCTGCCACCCGGGGCGGCAAAAGGGACCCAAAGGGCTCTGGGATAACGACTGCACAACACCCACGCCAGAAGGGCCGAAAAGCGGTGCAGGATCCGGTTACCCCTGCGATTATCAGAGCGCTTCACGGAACCTCCACATCATGGCACGGAGGTGAAGCAACCGGTCCTACGTCCGAAGCGCTCTATCCTTGTCCCCGGCACGGTCAAGGACCCACCGCGGCGCCCCCGCGCGCCCCCGGTAGGCCCCCACGCCCCGCCCTCCGGCACGGACACCGCCAACGCCGAAACCGGCCCCCGTAGCTCAGTGGATAGAGCAGGCGCCTTCTAAGCGCTTGGCCGCAGGTTCGAGTCCTGCCGGGGGCACCACCGCAAGCCCTCCCCCTGGGAGGGCTTTTTCGCTGGTCAGGGCAGGTATTACGGTACACGAAGAGCGTCGGGACACCCCCTCGGTGATCGAAGCGGACTCCGGCGCCGCCTGGCTGCCGGCCGGGTCTCTGCCGGCGGCCACGGTGAATACGTGGAGAAGTCCTCCGCAACCCGGGCCGGCCGGCCTGCGGGGACGGCCACGCCGTCATCGGAGCCAGTGGTCAGGCAGGTGTCCGACATCGTGCCGCCGCGAAGCGGCTCAAACGGCTGTCAGACCCTGAGCTGCCGCGGCTCGCGCCTGCCGCGAGCGGCTCAACCGGGGGACTCCGGGCCGGTGAGGTGCTGGCGCCGGGTTGTGCGGACACGGACGGCGACCGGGACCGGGGGACCGGTCCCGGTCTGGGAGACCGTGCCCTCCAACTCACCTATCGCACGGAGGATCTCCGGTCTCTGGTCCGGCGCGGTGCCTCCGATGGCGGTGTCGAGACGCCGGTTGCGACCTCGTTCCTTGATGACGGTCGTACGGTATGAGAACCAGGCCCGTAACCCCGCAGTGGCCGGGAGCCCGACGGCGATGACTATCCGCAGGCCCGAACCCGCCGCGACTAAGTGCGTGATCACTCGGACTTCCGCTCCCGTCTCATGACGACGCCGTCATGTCGCCGCGGGCGATGGCGCCCAAAGTATCCACGTCACGCAGGATGGTCGCCTGCCGTCCGGTCGCCACGACGCCGGCGCGCTTGAGCGCACGGATCACCTGGACGATCGACTCCCGGGACGCACCGACGACGTCCGCCAGGTCCCGCTGGGACAGACGCAGCACGATCCCCTCCGGGGCCGGTGTGCCCAGGCCGCTCGACGTCAACTCGACCAGCACCTTGGCAAGCCGCTGCTCGACCCCGAGGTTCGAGTCGCCGGTCTTGCGCGTCGCCTCTTCGAGGCGCTCCTCGGCGGTGATCAACTGCGCGTGCATGGCCCGCGGATTGTCGTACAGGAAGTCCAGCCAGGTACCGCCCGGCAGATAGAGCGCCTCCACCTCGTCCAAGGCGAGGACACTAGCCGATCTCGATCTGCGCCGGACGGCAGCCATCTCCCCGACGATCTCGCCGGCGCCCCGAATGGCAACGACGCGCCCGTTCGCGCCGACCTGGATCTTGACGTGCCCCTTGCGCATCAGAAGGGCGAAGTCCGTCTCCTCGCCCTCCCCGAACAGAACGCTCCCAGCCGGATAACGGATCACAGGACCCGCCCCTTCGAGAAGGGTCAGTTCCTCAGCGGTCAGGAAGGATGACGCTTCGTCAACCCCGTTGTCTCGCATGGAGATAAGAGTAGAACTGCACTCAACTGAGCGCAAGACAATACTCACCGCAGAGTGGTCAAACGCTTACCGGGAGCCGTTCCGCGGCTTTGACGGATCGACACATCCTCTCGCCACAACCCGCACCCTTTCTTTCGTCCCAACGTCCGTACCCTTCGAGGGAACGTCGTTTTCCGGACCGACGACCGTTCGCACGGTTGGTGAGAGTGACACGTATCACTTCGAGGCGATCCCTGGGGACCCATCACCGGACGGAACAGCGAAAGGAGTGCTGATGTGCCCCCTTTCCGGTATGCATCCGTCGATCCACCCGGTACTGCGCAATCCGCTCGTCCAGCGACTGTCGGCGCTGAGGCTCGATATGAACCACTATGCGGTTTTCGGCAGTGGCCCGATGTTGGCGCATGGACTGAGAACATCGGTCGGCGACCTTGACATCATCGCCCGCGGTGCGGCGTGGGAACGGGCCGTCGCACTCGGCGACTCCGCGCGTTCGGAACTGCGGGGCGACCCCTGCGTCCGCTTCTGGAAGGGCCGCATAGAGGTTTTCCGCAACTGGGTGACGGATCACTGCTCCGTCGACGAGCTCATCGACAACGCGGACGTCATAGCGGGGATCAGGTTCGTCCAACTTCCTCACGTCCTCACCTACAAGCGCACGCTGCGCAGGGAGAAGGACGCCGACGACATCGTGGCGCTGGAGGAGTACCTCGCGGCACGCCCGGTACCCGTGACGCGCGGCCACGGTACGGGCACGGCGCCGGTCGCCCTCTCACCTCCCATGGACACCGCTACGGGGGATTCCCCGAGCCGTGGCCCACAGACCTCCGGTCCGCGCCGGGCATCTCCCTAGCCGGCAACGCTGCGAAGCCCAGGCCGCGTGACGTGGTCCGGGGGGCGGCGGCCTCGCCGGGGCCGAGGGACGCCCCCACGCATCTTCCGCGCGCGACCTCCCCGTTGAACGATGCCGCGGCGGCTCCTGCCGCCGGTTTCGAGGGGGTCAGCGTGGGCGCCAGGCGGCGACGAGGTGTTCGGGGGTCCAGTGGGCGGTGAGGGGGAGGTCGTCGGTGACGCCGCAGCGGGAGACGGCGACCAGGGGGGTGTCGGGGGTGGCGCCGGGGACGGAGGGGAGGTCGCGGGCGAGGGCGTCGTAGTCGCGGCGGCCGAAGGGCTGCGTCTCCCGCCACTTGATCGAGCCGGCGAAGTGCACCCGGCCGGCCACCGGCTCGCGGTCGGCGCCGACCAGGTCGACCTCCGGCTTGTTCTGCCGGTTCCACCACCCGCCGACCGCCTCGGTGTCGGGCCAGGCCGCGTCCGGCAGCAGCCGCAGCAGCGACTCGCGGACCAGCGGCTCGACCGCGCGGCCCCGCCAGGCCGGCCAGGAGCGCTCGATCCGCTCCAGCGCCACGTCGCCGCGTCCGCGCTCGATCAGCGGGACGGAACGCCGCAGGAAGGCCAGCCAGAACCGCAGGTACGGGTCGGCGATCCGGTAGCGCTTGTTGCGGGTGTCCGGCTTGGCCGAAAGCGGCAGGTCGGCAGCGAGCACCCGCTTGACCTGCAGGGTGTTGAGCAGCGGCGTGAGCGTCCCGGAGGGCAGCGCCCGCGCCCCGCCGGCCTGGGCGGCGACGGCGCTGAACGTGCGCTCGCCGCTGCCCACCGCCTCCAGGACCGCGCGGGCGTGCGTGGCCTCCGGGAACTCGCCGAGCAGCGACAGTTCGCCCGCCACCAGCAGCGGCGACAGCGGGTTCCCCACCGACTCGCGCAGGAAGTCCTTCCGGTTCATCCCCGGCCGCCACGCCTGCACGATCTCCGGGAACCCGCCGGTCATCAGCCAGGCGTCCACCGCATCCGCCGCGCCGAGCCCGGTCAGATCCTGCACGTCGGCCACGTGCAGCGGCCGCACGGTCATCGTCGCCGCCCGACCGAAGAACGGCCGCCCGTAGGACTGCAGCGCCTCCATCACCGACATGTCGCTGCCCACCAGCACCAGCAGCACCGGTTTGGCGGACAGGAAGCGGTCCCAGACGGTCTGCAGCGCGCCCTCGAACTCCGGATCCTGCTCGACCAGCCACGGCACCTCGTCGATCACCACGACGCTCGGCGTCTCGTCGGGGAGGGCGAGCGCCAGCGACCGCAGCGCCTGGTTCCAGTCCCGCGCCTCCAGGCCGGCGACCAGTTCGGCGCCCGGGAACGGCGACTGGGCCACCCCGTCGACGAAGTCGGCACGTTCCGCCACCGGAGTGCGCCCCCGGGTCGCCTGGAACACGGTGTAGGGCGCCCCGGAGCGATCGCAGAACTCCTGGACCAGCCGCGACTTCCCCACCCGGCGCCGTCCGGTCAGGATGATCGCCTGCCCGCGCGTGGCACCGCCGGCCGCGGCCACCACGCCGTACCGCCGGTCCAGGAGCGCGAGGTCGGCGCCTCGGCCGCGGAACTCCACGCCCGCCTCCTCAAACGTAGATCGGATATAACGTAGACAGAATCTACGTTACACCGGATCCACCTCACTCGGGCCGAGGCTCGCGGCCCGACCGCGCCCGGCGAGGCGCGCGCCGCCACGCGGGGACCGGCTCGGATCGGCGCCACCCCGAGGGGCCGGTCCGCAGTGATACGGGTTCGGGGTCAATCCGCGGGGGCGGCCACCCCGAATGGTCTCTGGGAGACACCGGACGTGCCGGCGCCCCGTCTGAGAGGCCCTCATGCTCATCCTCATATGGCCGGCACCACGATCATCAGCGTCCTCGGCCTGCCCGACGACATCCTGCGCTACATCGGCCTGACCATGCTGGTCCTGCTCGGCCTCGGCCTCGGCCTCATCTTCCCGCCGCTGGAGCGGCTGCTGGAGAAGCCGTTCGCCCGCCTCCCGCAACGCCGCGTCAACAAGGAGGGCTCCGCCTTCGTGCTCGGACTCGGCCTCGGACTGCTCTACGTCCCCTGCGCCGGACCCGTCCTCGCCGCCATCACCGTCGCCGGCGCCCAGGGGAAGATCAACCTCGGCATCGTCGCCCTCACCCTCTCCTTCGCCGTCGGCACCGCCTTCCCCCTCCTCGTCTTCGCCCTCGCCGGGCGCGGCGTGGCCCGGCGCATCAACGCCTTCCGCAGCCGGGCACGCACGTTCCGCATCGCCGGCGGCGCCGTGATGATCCTGCTGGCCTGCGCCCTCGCCTTCAACCTCACCGACGCGCTGCAGCGGGCCCTGCCCGACTACACGGCCGCCGCGCAGAACAAGGTGGAGAACAACAGCGTCGCCCAGCAGAAACTCTCCGGCCTCTACGACAGCAGCAACAAGCAGCTGTCGAAGTGCGCGGACGGCGTCGACCAGCTCCGCGAGTGCGGTCCCGCCCCGGCCATCGCCGGCATCGCCAAGTGGCTCAACACCCCCGGCGGGAAGCCGATCAGCGTCACGTCGCTGCACGGCAAGGTCGTCCTGATCGACTTCTGGACCTACTCCTGCATCAACTGCCAGCGCAGCCTGCCGCACGTCGAGGCGTGGAACCGCGCCTACGCCTCCGCCGGACTGCAGGTCATCGGCGTCCACAGCCCGGAGTTCACCTTCGAGAAGAACGCCTCCAACGTCGCCAGCCAGGCGCGCAAGCTCGGCGTGACCTACCCCGTCGCCCTCGACAACAAGCTCACCACCTGGGACAACCACCGCAACCGCTTCTGGCCCGCCGAGTACCTCATCGACGCCACCGGCCACGTGCGCTACTTCACCTTCGGCGAGGGCCGCTACGGCCAGACCGAGAACCTGATCCACACCCTGCTGACCCAGGCCCACCCCGGTGCCACGCTGCCCGCCAGGACCAACGCGCCCGACGTCACGGTCGCCCGGGGCACCACCCCCGAGACCTACCTCAGCACCCAGCGCATCGACCGCTACGTCGGCACCAGCCTGGCCGAGGCCAAGTCCCGGCAGTACCACGCCCCGGCCAGGCTGCCGAACGACGCCGTCTCCATCAACGGCACCTGGACCACCACCTACGAGGACTTCACCGCCGGCGCCGGCGCCCGCATCGACCTCGACTACCAGGCCAAGAAGGTCTACCTGGTGCTCGGCGGCCACGGCCCGGTGAGGGTCCTGGTCAACGGCAAGGTGACCCGCACCCTCCAGGTCTCCGGCCCGCCCACTCTCTACACCCTCGTCGACGACTCCAGCGCCCACCGCGCCCTGCTCCAGGTGGAGCCCGCGGCAGGCATCCAGGCCTATGACCTCACCTTCGGGTGAGCGGTGCGCGGCACCTCGGAAAAGTCGTCGGAAGAAAGACCAATCCGCGAGCCGAACGGCTCCGAATAGCCATCGATAACAGCGATTCAAGGAGATCTGTGATGTCGTCAAACCGTCGGGCGGCCCGTGTCGCTCTCGCCCTCGCCGCCGCTACCGCGCTGGCCGTGACCGCCGCCGGCTGCTCGTCGAAGTCGGACTCGAAGACCGCTTCGTCCAGCCCCAAGCCGATGGCGAGCAAGACGACCGCCATGCCCGCCAACCAGCCGTTCGGTGCCGGCTGCTCGGCCGTGCCGAAGAGCGGTTCCGGCAGCTTCAACGGCATGGCACAGGACCCGGTCGCCACCGCCGCCTCGAACAACCCGGCGCTGTCCACCCTGGTGACCGCGGTCAAGAAGGCCGGCCTGGTCGACACCCTGAACTCGGCCCAGAACATCACCGTGTTCGCGCCGGACAACGCCGCCTTCGCCAAGCTCCCCAAGGCCACGCTGGCCAAGGTGCTCGCCGACAAGGCCATGCTGACCAAGATCCTGACCTACCACGTCGTCGGTCAGCGGCTGGCGGTCAAGGACCTGGCCAACGGCAGCTACCCGACCCTGGAGAAGCAGAACCTGACCGTCGCGGGTTCCGGCACCTCCTACATGGTCAACAAGTCGGCCAACGTGGTGTGCGGCAACGTGCAGACCTCGAACGCCAACGTCGAGATCATCGACACCGTTCTGATGCCGCCGTCCTCCTGACGCCTCTCCCGCCGGCCCCGGTCTCCTGCGCTCCCCGCAGGAGACCGGGGCCGGTTTTCGCTATGTCCGGCAAGGCCGCCAACGGGAGGACGGCGCGTGGCCCGGGAATACGACCCCCACCATCTGACCGGCGCCTACGCCCTCGACGCGTTGCCGGAGTACGAAATCCGCGCGGTGGAGGCGCATCTGCGGCAGTGTCCGCCCTGCGCGCGGGAGACCGCGGAGTTCCGCGAGACCGCGGCCCGGCTCGGCGCCGCCGCGAGCGAGGCCCCGCCCGCCGTGCTGCGGCGCCGGATCGGCCGCCGGCTGGCCCGGTCCCGGCAACTGCCGCCGCCGCGCCGCCGCCCCCTCGCCGGCCGGACGCCGGCCCTGCTGCGCGGCGTGCTCGACTGGGCCGCCCGCCGCCCGGACCGCTGAGCCGGGGCGACTCCCCGGGCGGGGGAACGGATTCACCCCCGCGGCGCAACGGCGGGCGACCGGCCTGCGGAAACCCGGCACCGGCTGGGCCCTACGGGTGAACCGGGCGGCCGGAAGGTGCTTGACGCCGGGTCGCGCGCCGGATTCACTGCCCGAAAGGCGGCATTCCACCCTTGTGCGGTGGTTCCGGTATGTCGTGTTCCCGGGGGCCGCCGCGTTGCGCCTATCGGCCCCCGCCGTTCAGGTCCGCCGTCCGCTCGGCCGCGCCCGGATTCCGAGTGGTCCTTTCGCAAGGAGTGAATATGACCGCGCACGGCTCACGTTCGGATTCCGCTTCCGAGTCGGGCATGTCCCGGCGAGGAATGGTGAAGGCGGCCGCCCAGATCGGTGCGGCGGGACTGGCGACCGGCGTGGTGCTGGGCGGCGTGACGGGCACGGCCGCCGCGGCGGCCCCCGACCGGGCCGACACCGCGCCGACGGCGGACCACGGACCGGTCGTCGTCCAGGTGCGTGACGCCCGGACCGGTGAACTCGAGGTCTTCCACGGCCAGGAGCACCACCGCGTCCACGACCCGGCGCTGGCCGCCGCGATCATGCGCGTCGTCCGCTGAACCCGGCGTCCGCCCGCCGTCCGGTCTCCGGGGGCGGGCGGACCACGCTGCCGCGACAGATCCCCCCACCCGCCCTCGAAATGAGGCCTTGTTGTCCTCCCATCGCGAAGCACCAGAGATCTCGAAGGACCCCGTCGCGGACAGCACGGACGTGTACGCGTTCGTCAGCCCGGACGACCGGGACACGGTCACCCTGATCGCCAACTACATCCCGTTGCAGAACCCGGCGGGCGGGCCGAACTTCTACGAGTTCGGCGACGACGTGCTCTACGAGATCCACATCGACAACGACGGTGACGGCCGCGCGGACGTCACCTACCGGTTCTGCTTCACCACCACGCTGCGCGACCCGGACAGCTTCCTCTACAACACCGGGCCGATCCTCTCGCTGGACTCGCCCAACTGGAACCGGGTCCAGACGTACACGCTCACCCGGGTGGACGGCGAGGGCCGCGAGGAACTGCTGGGCCGGCACCTGTCCTGCCCGCCGTGCAACATCGGCCCGCTGTCCACCCCGCACTACGAGCGGCTGGCGCGCGAGGCGGTCCACCGGTTCGGCCGCGACCGCCGGGTGTTCGCCGGGCAGCGCGCCGAGGGGTTCTACGTGGACCTCGGCTCGATCTTCGACCTGGCCGACCTGAGGCCGTTCCAGAACCTGCACAACCAGTACGGCATGAGCGTGTTCACCCAGCCGGCGCCGGGCGTCAACACCACCAAGGCGCTGAACGTCCACTCGCTGGCGATCCAGGTCCCGATCACCGACCTGACCCGGCGCGGCTGGCACGGCCGGGACGTCGACGACCCGCGGGCCACCATCGGCGTGTGGACCACGGCCGGCCGGCGCCGGGCCCGCATCATCGAGCCGGGCCGCGGCGAGGAGCACGAGGCGGGCCCGTTCGTCCAGGTCTCCCGGCTGGGCAACCCGCTGTTCAACGAGGTCCTGGTGCCGCTGGGCAAGAAGGACCGGTGGAACGCGCTGCCGCCCTCCGACGACAAGCGGTTCGCGACCTACGTGGCCCACCCCGAGCTGTCCCGGCTGCTGCCCTCGCTCTACCCGGGCGTCTTCCCGAACCTGGACGCCTTCAACAGGTCGGGCCGGCCGCGCAACGACCTGCTGGCGATCCTGCTCACCGGCATCCCCACCGGCGTGGTGCCCGGCTTCCAGAACTACACCGGCAGCACGGAAGCCGACATGCTCCGGCTCAACGTGGCCGTCCCGCCGGCCCGCAACCCCAGGATCCTGGGACTGATCGGCGGCGACCCGGCCGGCTTCCCCAACGGGCGCCGGGTCTTCGACGACGTCGTCACCGTGGAGCTGCGCGCGCTCGCCGGTGTGACCCTCCCACTGGTCGACCCCGGTTACGTGCCGGACGCCGCGGCAAGCAAGGTGACCGACGGGCTCACCCCGGCCGACGTCAAGAACCCCTACCTCGACCACTTCCCGTACCTCGGGGTGCCCTACGACGGGTACCACAACCCGTCGTCCTGACCGACCGACAGCCGGTGCCGCCGCGTCCCGCACGCGGCGGCACCGGCCATCGCCGAAGAGAGCCCGCCATGCACCACCACACGAGCGCCCCCTCGCTGGAGGGCAGCGTCGTCCTCGACATCGGCGAGGACACCGGAGCCGTGGTCATCCACACCGGCCCGGAACACGAGGGCCTGGAGATCGAGGTCAGCCCGGCCGGCGACCCCGGACGCCGCACCCACGCCGCGGTCCGCCCGCGCCGGCTGGCCGGGCGCACCCTGCACTGCCAGGTCGTCGCGCCGCTGGCAGCCGGCGAGTACACCGTCTGGCGGGACACCGAGACCCCGCACGGCACGGTCACCGTGACCGGCGGCACGGTCAGCGAGTACCACTGGTCCTGACGCCGGGCCAGCCGTCCGGCCCGCCGCTACGAATCCCTCGTGTCCGGGACAGCGCGTCCCGGGGACGAGAGGGGGCAGCGGCATGGGCGACCTGGTCTATCCGCCGGTCATCGCCACCGCGCTGGCGGCGTTCCGGCTGTGGGACATGCGGTTCGAGATCACCGGCGCCGAACGGATACCGTCCGGCGGGCCGGTGATCCTGGCCGCCAACCACGTCAGCTTCCTCGACTTCCTCTTCCTCGGCCTGGCCGCCCGGCCGAGCCGCCGCTACGTGCGGTTCCTGACCATGGCGGAAGCGTTCCGCCACCCGGTGGGCGGACCGCTGCTGCGCGGCATGCACCACATACCGGTGGACCGCTCCCGGGCCGAATCGCGGGCCGGCGCCTACCGGTTCGCCGAACGGGCGCTGCGCGGCGGCGAGGTGGTCGGGATCTTCCCCGAGGGCCGGATCGGCCCGGGCACCGGCGAGTTGCTGCCGTTCCGGCCGGGCGCGGCCCGCCTCGCCGCGGCCACCGGTGTCGCGGTGCTGCCGATGGCCGTCTGGGGCGGCCAGGAGCTGTGGACCGCCGGCCACCGCCGGCTGACCCGCCGGCACGCCCCGATCGGCATCCGCGTCGGCCGGCCCGTGCACGTCCCGCCGGACGGCGATCCCGAACCGTGGAGCGAGACCATCCGCGACCGGGTCGCCCGCCTCGCCGGCGAGGCGGCCGACCGCACCCGCCGCTCCCCGCACCGGCCGCCGGACCCGCCGCCGGCGCGGTCGAAGTGACCCGTGGGAGCGGGACGACGGGTTCGGCGCCCGGCGCGGTCAGCCGTCGACCTCCAGGTGGTTGAGGTTGATCGCGCCGGTGTCCTCGGCGGTGCGCCCGACGGTGACGAGGTTGACGCCCTCGGCCAGGTCGAGCCGGACGGTGACGGTGTCCCAGGTGTCCCAGTCGGCGAGGGCCGGGAAGGTGACCCGCAGGGCGCGGGAGGCGGCCGGGCCGTGCGGGGTGCGGACCGAGACGGTCTCGGTGGCCGGCGCCCCGGTGGCGTTGGCGTAGCGGAACCGGACGGTGTGCGGGCCCGGGCGGTCGGCGGTGACGGCGAAGGTGACGGTGGCGCCGGCGGTGCCGAGGCCGTCGGCGAAGCCCATCGCCGTGTATCCGGTGTGGTCGTTGGCGAACATCGCGCCGCCGCCCCACGCCGCGAAGGCCGCCTGGTAGCGCCGGGCCGGCTCGTGCGGGGTGACCTTCACCAGCGTGCAGGCGTGCGGGGCGAGCGGGACGGAGATCCCGGTGGCCCGGCCGAGGTCCTGGTGGGTCCACAGGTCGCGGACGTCGGCAGGCGCGGTCAGGCCCAGGTCGGCGGCGAAGTCGACGGACTTGGTGGTCGGGGCGGGGCCGTCGTTGCGGTTGAACAGGGCCACCGCCCAACTGCCGTCGGGCAGTTGGCCCATCCAGCGCTCCGAGTCGCGGCTGCCGGGGTCGGCCGAGTACGGGGTGGCGCTGTGGAAGTACGGCTTGCCGGCCAGGCCCTGCTCGTGCAGCGCCAGCACCTCGCGGTTGGTGTAGAAGGACGCGTTGCCGCCGATGGTGTCGACCCGGTCGGCGATGGCGAGCGGCGAGCCGGCGATGGTGAACAGGCTGACGGCGGTGCGGCGTTCGTCGTCGTCGGCGAAGCCGTTGAGGACCAGGAAGTCGCCGTCCAGGATCAGCTGGCCGCGGCCGCTGCGGTCGGCGAAGCCGGTGAAGCCGAGGAACGGGTTGTGCCACTGGGACCACAGGTCCTGCCAGGTCTGCCGGCCGCCGCTGAGGTTGGTCCAGCCGCCGTTCTGCGCGTCGTCGTCGATGCGGACCATGTCGCCGTGCAGCACCTCGTTGGCGGCGTGGCCGTACAGGTTGGGCATGACCAGGCTGAGTTCGACCTCGTCGCCGGCGGCCTCGTCCATCCAGCCCAGCGCGGTCGCGTAGGCGGCGCTGCCGTGGGCGACGCCGACCGGGCCGGAGATGTTCTGGTCCCGGCCCGACTCGTACCAGCCGAGGAAGTCGACGCGCAGGTAGGGCACGCCCAGGTCGCGGAAGTAGCGGACGTAGCCCTGCACGTACTCCTTGGCGCCGTCCCGGGTCACGTCCACCCAGTACAGCTCGTGCGAGCCGATGTCGCCGCCGAACCAGTCGCCGGGCGTGACGATGTCGGCTATCGCCACGTCGGGGCGGCCGGCGACGGTCATCGTGCGGTCCGCCACCGCCGACTTGGCGACCCACAGCGGGTTGTAGTAGACGCCGAGTCTCATGCCGCGGGCGCGCAGGTAGCGCGACCAGTAGCCCCAGTCGTGCGTCCAGTCGTCGACGTAGCTGCGGATGTAGCCGTTGCGGGTGGTCCGCTGGGTGTAGTCGATCCAGCCGTCGGTGCACACCATGTCGTAGCCGTACGGCTGGAAGGTGCGCGCGACCCAGTCGATGTTCTGCTGCCAGACGGTCTCGGGGAGCGCGACGTTGTTGGGGTAGTCCCAGCCGTAGACGGTCCAGTAGAGCGGGCCGACGCCGCCGCGGGAGAACACGCTGTCGCGGCTGTTGGCGCCGAGCGGGCCGCGGACCGGCACCGGACGGGCGGCCGACGCCGCCTGCGCGCTGCCGCCGCCGGCCACGGAGGCGACCACCCCGCCCACCGCGGCGGTTCCGGCTCCCTTGACCAGGGCCCTCCGGGAGATCGACATCCTTGCCTCCATGGGTCGGCTCGTCACGCGTCCGAAAGGGACGCCTGCGAGTCTTTCCACCCGGGTTTTATGCGTCAAGAAAGAAACGTGAGGGACCGTCGCCGATTTCATGGCGTTCTCGCGAGGGCCGTCGGAGCACTTGCCGCGATATGTCCCGATGAACTCGGCATATGCGCGCAGGAGTCGGCCGGCGAATCACCGGTTATTTCACGCGGGCAAAAAACGCGCGCGGCGGAGGCGTCCGTCACACAGCCGCCGAACAGCCCGTCAGGTGCGGGACGATGGACGGCCCCCGGCCCACCGGCGGGGCGGACGTGCCCACCGGCCCCCGGGGCCGACGGACAAAGGACGCGACCCATGGGCGACTGGCTCATCACCGGAGCGGGCGGCCTGCTCGGCGGCGAACTGGCCGGGTTGCTGCGCGCACGCGGCGAACGCGTCACCGCGCTGGCCCGCGCCGACCTCGACGTGTGCGACCAGGACGCCGTGCGGGACGCGGTGGCCCGCCACACGCCGGACGTGGTGGTCAACTGCGCGGCGTGGACGGCGGTCGACACCGCCGAGGGGCACCAGGCGCGGGCGCTGGCCGTCAACGCCACCGCGGTGGCCGGCATCGCCACCGCGTGCGGCAAGGCCGGCGTGCCGCTCGTCCACCTGTCCACCGACTACGTCTTCGGCGCCGCCGCCGCGAGCACGCCGTACCGCGAGGACGCGGCGCCCGCTCCGTGCAACGCCTACGGGCGCGGCAAACTCGACGGCGAGCGGGCGGTGCTGGGCCTGCTGCCCGGCACCGGCTACGTGGTGCGCACCGGCTGCCTCTACGGCAGCCGGGGGCGCAACTTCGTCTCCACGATGATGCGGCTGGCGGACGAGCGGGAGGGCGTGGAGGTGGTCGACGACCAGACGTGCCAGCCGACCTGGGCCCGCGATCTGGCGGACGCGCTGCACCGGTTGCACGTCCTGCGCCCGCCGGCCGGCGTCTACCACGCCACCAGCACCGGGCGGACCACCTGGTACGAGCTGGCCCGCGAGGTGTACGCGCTGCTCGGCGCCGACCCGCGGCGGGTCCGGCCGATCGCCGCCGCCCGGCTGGCCGGCCGGGCACCGCGTCCGGCCTACAGCGTGCTGGCCCACGACCGCTGGACGGCCGCCGGCCTGCCCGCCCTGCCGCACTGGCGCACCGCGCTGCACGCCGCCTTCCCGGAACTGGCCGCCGCGCACCGCGCCGTGCCGGACCGGTAGCGGGGGCGCGCTGGCGGGGGCGCGCGGCGGCGGGTTGAATGTCGTCGGCCGGGTCGGGAGACGGCTTCGGGGGTTCCGGGCGACCGGGCGACGAGAAGAGGTCGGTCACGTGGACACGTCAGCTTCACCGCGGGGCGGCAGCGCCTGGATCCGGCGGTTCCGGCCGGCGCCGGCCGCCGCCTCGCGCCTGGTCTGCCTGCCGTTCGCCGGCGGCTCGGCGGGCTACTTCATGCCGTACGCCCGCGCGTTGGAGCCCGGTGTCGACGTGCTGGCCGTGCAGTATCCCGGCCGCCAGGACCGGATCGGCGAGGCGGTGATCGACGACGCGCACGAGTTGGCGGACCGGGTGGCACAGGAGGTGCTGCGGTGGGCGGACCGGCCGTTGACGCTGTTCGGCCACAGCCTGGGCGGCACGGTGGCGTTCGAGGTGGGACTGCGGCTGGAGCGGGCCGGGGTGCGGCCGCTGGGCGTGGTGGTCTCGGGCCGGCGGGCGGCCGGCGTCCACCGCGAGGAGGACCTGCACCGGGCGCCCACCGAGCGGTTCGTCGCGCAGGTGCGGCGGCTCGGCAGCGCGGACAGCGCGGCGCTCGACGACCCGGAGCTGCTGGAGATGGCGCTGCCGATCCTGCGGGGCGACTACCGGGCCGCCGAGACCTACCGCTGCCGGCCGCAGGCGTCGCTGGCCTGCCCGCTGCTGGTGCTGACCGGCGACGACGACCCGCGGGTCACCGCCGAGGAGGCCGTCGCCTGGTCCGCGCACACCACCGCCGGCTTCGAGCTGCGGACCTACCCCGGCGGCCACTTCTTCCTCACCGAGCATGCCGACGAGGTGATCGCCACGGTCGGCGAGCTGATCGAACGCCGGCTGGCGGCGCGCGCCGCCGGGTGAGCACCGCGCGTCCGGCGCCGGTCCCCCGCGCGGGGACCTGGCGCCGGACGGGGCGTCAGCTGCCCGGGCGGGTGAGCAGGAGTTCGGTGTTGTGGTCGCCGGGGCCGCCGAGCTTCTGCGCGGGCGTGGCGTACGGGTCGTTGTAGGACAACTCCCGGTAGAGCGCGGCGAGTCCGGCGTCGGAGGTGTCGGAGAAGTCGGTGGCGTAGGGCGCCGCGGACTCCACCAGGGTGGTGAACAGCGACAGGGTGCCGTCGGCGTTGTCGGTGATCTCGATGATCCTGGCGTGCTGGGGGAAGTCGATGTGCGAGGCGGTGTTGATCTCCCAGAACGCGCGCTCCGGCACCTGGTGCGGGTGCGGGGTGATCTGGTTCTCGTGGGTGTGTCCGTTGACCCAGGCGACGAGGTTGGGGTAGCGCTGCAGCAGGGCGACCAGTTCGTCGCCGCTGTGCCGCGCCTCCAGCAGGTTGTACGGGTCGGGCAGCAGGTTGCCCATCGTGGCGCTGGTGTGGTGGCTGAAGAGGACGACGAGCTGGTCGGCCGAGCCGCCGCGCACCACGTTGCCGTCGGTGTCGTACCAGTGGCTGCTGTGCGCCTGCAGTTGGGATTCGAGCCAGTCGAGCTGGGCGGTGCCGATGGAGCCGTCGGCCAGGCCCGCGCGGTTGGTGGTGTCCAGGCTGATGCCGAGCACGCCGTCGGAGACCGGGAAGGTGTAGTAGAGGTGTCCGCTGTCGGCGGCCGAGGCGGTGAAGCCGTGGCCGACCGGGCCGGGTCCGGTGTGAGCCGGGTCGAGGTGGGCCCGGGCGAAGCCGGCCGGGTCGAAGCTGGCCCGCCCGGCGTCCGGGGTGACGTGCCGGACCGGGCCGCCGTTGTCGAGGAGCTTGATGAACAGGCTGAGCGCGGCGGACGGGTCGTGCTGGATGGCGTCGGCGAGCTCGGCGGCGTCCGCGTCGTCGGCGCCCTCCAGCTTCAGGCCGCCGGTGTAGACCGAGTTGAGCAGTCCGATGTCGGGCAGCGTGCCCTCGATGCTGTCGTCGTGGTTGCCGGCCGTGCTGTACCAGGGGGTGCGCAGGCCCGGCGCGGTGAACGGGGTCCCGGCGGCGGTCAGGAAGCCGGGGATCTGCGGGAAGCCGACGGCCTTGTAGTCGTCCTGCACCGACGACTCGGGGTTCCAGTAGTCGGTGGAGCCGGAGTTCTGCACGCCCTCGTAGCGCGTCAGGTCGCCGGTGTTGGGCGTGATGGCGCCGCCGCTCATGACCGACAGGTACCACTCCAGCTCGATCTGCTCGTGGTTGTCGGTGTTGTCGCCGGTGGACATGACCAGCGAGAACGGGCTGCCGGTGTAGGGGCCGCCGGGCAGCGAGTTGATCCGTTCGACCAGTGAGGAGGCGCCGCGCACGGTGAGCGTCTCGTGCGGGCGGTAGGCCGAGTCGATGTAGCGGGCCAGGTACTCGAACCGCACCGGCGACTCGGTGTCGGTCAGGTGCATGTCGGTGAACTGCACGAAGCAGGCCAGCCCGGTGCGCCGCCCGTCGCGGCCGGCCGACGCCGCCGCCAGGTCGGTGCGCACCACCACCGGCCAGCCCGGTCCGGCCTGCAGCCGCACGTACGGCCCGCTGCCGGCCGGGGCGGCCACCTGCTGCAGCGTGGTCCCCTCGACGCGCACGGCCCGCGCCGCGGTCGAGGCCAGCGCGCGGTCGCGGACCGCCGCCGACGCGTACCCGCCCTCCGCGAGTGTCAGCGCCGCCGCGGCGGCCAGCGCGGCCGACCCGGTGACGAACTGGCGTCTGCTGTATCGGCTCATCCCAAAGCTCCTGACACTCCACTTACCGGCGGGTAACGAGACGTCCGCCAGCATCATGTCCCACTTCTCCTATGACGTGAACATGCCGTTACGAATTGGCCGCATACCGACCACGTCTCGGTGGCGCCTCGCCGGTCGCAACCTCTCGCGTCCGTCGGCGGTCTGGCGTTCAATGGCGGTCCGCCGTACGGCGTCAGGCGGGTGACGGGGAGGGGGAAGGGGCGTTGGAGGCTCGGGGCTATCGGATGGTGGTGTCGACCGCGCGGGACTTCGTGGCCGCGGCGGCGGTGGCGGAGCGCGGTCTGTACGAGTGGCTGGCGTACAAGCGCTATGACGCGTCGGCGCTGGACGAGGGACGCAACCAGATCGCCGAGGGCGTGACGCTGGACCGCGACTCGGCGTCCGGACTGCACGGGGCGTACACGCGGTGGCGGATGCGCGAGCGGCGCGAGGACGGCAGCGGCACCTGGCAGTCGACGCTGACCGTGCGGGCCGACCACCCGGACGACGACCGGCACACCTGGGTGCAGGTGGACATCGAGCACCGCCCCGCGCCGCCCGAGACGCGCGCCCTGCGGGCCAGGACGCCGCGGATCGCCGGGATGCTGCTCGACACCCTGGACGCGCGCGACGGCCGCGCGGCGGTCTCGGCGCGGGCGGCGTTCGTCGGGGCCGGCGACGTCGACGAGCTCATCGAGGAGTTGTGCGACCAGGAGCGGCGGCTGCCGATCGTGGTGGCCAGCGTGCCGTACGGGTGGGACGCGGCGGGCTGGAGCGGCGAGGTCGTGCAGCGGGCCTTCGGCCACCTGCCGGGGCTGGCCGTGATGTACGTGCTGACGCCCGAGGCGCGGACCGCGTTCAACCGGGCGGTGGAGTTCCACCCGGTCTTCGGCGGCGGCATCCGCACCTACCTGCCGGGGATCGACCTGGCCTGGGAGCCCGACGCGCAGCGGCACCCGGTGATGTCCCGGGCCACCATCGAGGCGGACCCGCGGCGGGCGGCCTCCATCCTGGCCGCGCTCCCCCAGCGGTTCGCGCTGCGCCAGCAGTTGCCGGTGCCGCTGGAGACGCTGCCCGTGCAGCGCACCCGGCCGCGCCGCGCGGTGAGCGGCTCGGAGCTGGAACGGCTCGCCGCGGAGAACCAGACGCTCTACGCGATGCTCAACGAGGCCGAGCAGAGCGAGACGGCCCGGGCGGACGAGATCAGGGAACTACGCGGCGAGCTGCGGTCGGCCGAGGAGCGGGAGTTCGAACTCCTCGGTGAACGCGACGAGTTGTACGGGGAGCTGCGGCGCGAGCGGCACCGGGTGCGGGCGCTGCAGTGGCGGATGGAACAGCTCGGGCGGCCGGAGCTGGCACACGTGGCGCCGTCCGAGGGGCCGTCCGGCTGCCCCACCACCTTCGGCGAACTGCTGGAGTCCATGCGGCAGTTACCCAACGTCTCGTTCACCGGCAGCGAGAAGAAGGCCCGGGAGCTGGACGACCAGTCGGTCTCCAACTGGGTGGAGATGGCCTGGGACGCGCTGCTGGCGCTGCAGGACTTCGCGGCCGGGTCGGCGGCCGGCACGGCGGGCGGCGACTTCCGCTCCTGGTGCGCCAAGCCGCCGGTCGGCGCGCACTCCTTCTCGGCGGGCAAGGTGAAGATGAAGGAGTCCGACACCGTCGGCAACCGCCGGCAGTGGAAGCGGCAGCGCACCTTCCCGGTACCGCCGGAGGTCGATCCCACCGGCTTCCGCTACATGGAGGCGCACGTGCGCATCGGCGGCGGCAACTCGGTCGCGCCGCGGCTGTACTTCTACGACGACGGCCCCAACACCGGCCGGGTCTACGTGGGGTACATCGGCCCGCACCTCACCAACACCCAGACCTGAGCGGCCGCCGCCGCGGCGCCGGTCAGTCCTCGGCGAGCATCCGGGTGCGCAGCTTGCGCAGAATGCGGCTCAGCAGCCGGGAGATGTGCATCTGGGACAGGCCGAGCTCGGCGCCGATCTGCGCCTGGGTGAGCTCCTGGCCGAAGCGCATCGAGATGATCAGCCGTTCGCGGTCGTCCAGGTCGGCCAGGAGCGGCTTGAGCGCGTTGAAGTTCTCCACGCCCTCCAGCGCGCTGTCCTCGTAGCCGAGCCGGGCGGCCCAGGTGTCGGCGTTCTCCTCGTCGGTCACCTCGGCGTCCAGCGAGCTGGCGGAGTAGCCGTTGGCGGCGACCATCGCCTCCAGGACCTCCTCCTCGGTGATGGACAGCGCCTCGGCGAGTTCGGCGACGGTCGGCGCGCGGTTGAGCCGGGCCTCCAGCACGTCGCCGGTCTTGGCGATGGACAGCCGCAGCTCCTGCAGCCGGCGCGGCACCCGCACCGACCAGGAGGTGTCCCGGAAGAACCGCTTGATCTCGCCGATGATGGTGGGCATCGCGAAGGTGACGAACTCGACGCCGTAGTCCGCGTCGAAGCGGTCGATCGCCTTGATCAGCCCGATCGTGCCGACCTGGAGGATGTCCTCCATCTGCTCGGAGCGGTTGCCGAACCGGCGGGCGGCGAAGCGCACCAGCGACATGTTCAGCTCGATGAGCGTGTTGCGCACGTAGGCGTAGTCCGGCGTGCCCTCCTCCAGGACGGCGAGCCGGCCGAACATCACCTTGGAGACCGCGCGGACGTCGCCCACGCTCATCTGCTCGGTGGGGGCGGCGAACCCGTCGGCCTGCGGGCCTGCCGGGAACTCCGGAAGCGCGTGCGTCTCCGCGGACCCGATAGCGGTCGTCTGCAGTGTCATCGCTACATCCCTCCCCAAGCCCGAGGCGTTCGCCGTCGGCACAAGGCGTCTACCCCCGGTACGGGGTCCAAACCTGCCGGTGGAAATCACCTTTCGCACCGCGGTCCGCCGATCGGGGCGGCCCGCCGAATGGGCCCACAGGGTGCGCCGCTACGGTATGTCGTTGATCCGGCTCGTCATGTGTCCGCTTGATCCGGCGCGGAATGGACCTGGCGAGGTTTTGGCATTGCGTATCTCACCGCGCCGCCCTCGTTTAGCGATGTATACGGCGACTTGTCCCATTCTCCGCCGTGGATGATATGTAGAAATGCTTGTTACGTTGTGGGGCCGCGGCCCGGTCCGCAGCCAGCCGCCGTTCAACTGACGAACCGATCCAGGAGCCTCCAGGGGCTCGACGTATCCAGGAAGTGGCCGTGGCAGAGACCCCCATTCCGCAAGGCCGCGCTGCGTCGCGTCGTCGCGACTCTGCGCAGGGTTCCCGATCGGCGCCCGCCGGGGGGCGGGCTGCGGCCCGCCGCGGTCGCAAGCGCGGCCGCAAGAGGCCGCTGAGGATCGCGGCGATGGTGGTCGGCTTCCTGCTGGTGGTCGGCGGCGCCGGAGCCGCGTACGTCTACTTCAAGCTGAGCGACAACATCAAGTCGGACTCGCTGTTCGCCGGCAGCTCCGGCAGCGCCGGCAAGGAGAAGGCCGACGCGTTCGGCCGCACCCCGATCAACATCCTGATGATCGGCTCCGACGCGCGCGACAGCGCGGCCGACTGCAAGCTCGGCGGCAGCTGCCACAACAGCCCGGGGCAGCGCGCGGACGTGGAGATGGTGGTCCACATATCCGCCGACCGCTCCAACGCGACGGTGATGAGCATCCCGCGCGACCTGGAGACCAGCCTGCCGGCCTGCACCGACTCCTCGAACCACACCAGCGTCGGAGCGCGCGACGACATGATCAACTCGGCGCTCAACTGGGGCCCGGGCTGCAGCGTGGCGGCGGTGCACCAGCTGACCGGGATACCCATCGACCACTTCATGATGGTCGACTTCTCCGGCGTGGTGAACATGTCGGACGCGGTCGGCGGCGTGCAGATCTGCGTGAACAAGAACGTCTACGACCCCGACTCGCACCTGAAGCTGAAGGCGGGGACGCACACCCTCAAGGGCGTGGCGGCGCTGGAGTTCCTGCGCACCCGGCACGGCTTCGGTGACGGCAGCGACCTGTCGCGCACCTACTCCCAGCACATCTTCATCTCCAGCCTGATCGACAAGCTCAAGAGCAGCGGCACCCTCTCCAACCCCTCGGACCTGTTCAACCTGGCGAACGCGGGCACCAAGGCGCTGACGGTGGACACCGGCCTGGGCAGCATCTCCAAGCTGATCGGGCTGGCCGGCGAGATCAACAAGGTGCCGACCAAGCGGATCACCTTCACCACCATGCAGAACGTCCCCGACCCCGACCCCGGCCTGGGCGGCCGCGTGGTGGCCGGCCCGGGCGCGCAGACGCTCTTCCACACCATCGCCAACGACCAGTCGCTGACCACCAGCAGCGGCGGCAAGTCGACCGCGGCGTCCTCCACGGCCGCGCCGACGGTGCCGGCGAGCCAGATCGCGGTGCAGGTGCAGAACGGCACCGGCATCACCGGACGCGCCGGCCAGATCGCCCAGTCGCTCACCGGCCAGGGCTTCAGCCAGCAGACCTCCACCGCCAACGGCGTGACCACGTCCGGCACGACGCTCACCTACCCGTCGGGCGACCAGGGCGAGGCCAAGACGGTCGCCTCCGCGCTGGGCCTGCCGTCCAAGGCGCTCAAGCAGGGCACCGGTTCGCAGCTGGTCCTGCTGATCGGCTCCGACTGGCCCAGCGGCACGACCTACCCGGGCGGCAAGTCCGCTCCGGCCCCGGCCGACACCGCGGCCGCGCTCGGCGGCGCCCACGCGCAGACCGCCAACGACGACAAGGGCTGCGCCAAGGTCAGCACCGACTACACGCTGCCCGGCATGACCCCGGTCCAGGCGTACTCGCGCTACCCCAACATCAAGGACTCGGCGCCGTAAGGCGCCCAGGACGCCCGACGGGGGCGCGGCGGCCTCACGGCTGCCGCACCCCCGCGGTCGTTCGGGCGGGCCGGGTCAGGAGACCGGGGTGTCCGCCAGGTCGTGTCTGACACATGGCGCCGTCCGCCCGCAGGGCGGGGGCCGCGGCGCCTGGTGCGTGCGATCGCAAGGCGGAGGGTCGTCCTCGTAGTGGGCCTACTAGGACGATCCCGACAACGCGGCGAGCGTGCGTGCCAGGCGTCGCGGCCCAGGCGGGATGTGTCAGACCCGGCCCAGCAGTCCGTCGCGCAGGGCGGCCCAGCGCAGGGAGTGGCGGATGCCCTCGGCGACGGTGAACTGCGGCTCCCAGGCGAGCAGCCGGCGGGCCCGGTCGCCGACCGGGTAGGCGCCGGCGACGTCGCCGGGGCGGCGCGGGGTGTCCCGGGAGGCGATCGGGGCGTCGGCGACCGAGTTGAAGGCGTCCAGCAGCTCGCGGACGGTGGTGCCGGTGCCGGTGCCGAGGTTGATCACCGTGGAGCCCGCGCCGGGCGGCAGGATCGCGTCGAACGCGCCGACCGCGCGCAGGTGGGCGGCGGCCAGGTCCCAGACGTGCACGTAGTCGCGGATGCCGGAGCCGTCCCGGGTCGGGTAGTCGGTGCCGGTCACCTCGAAGGGGACGCCGTCCTCCTGGGCGCCGATCATCTTGCCCAGCGCGTGGCTGGGGCGGCGCAGCTGCAGCCCGGTGCGCATCTTCGGGTCGGCGCCGATCGGGTTGAAGTACCGCAGCGACAGCACCCGGATCGGCTGGGTCGCGGCGATGTCGGAGAACATCGCCTCGCAGACCGCCTTGGTGCGCGCGTACGGGCTCTGCGGGTCGAGCGGGGAGTCCTCGGTGACGGTGAAGTCGTCGGCCGTGCGGTAGATCGAGGCGGAGGACGAGAAGATCATCCGCTCGCACCCGTTGCGCAGCAGGTGGCCGACGAACTCCAGGCTCTTGGTGACGTTGGCCTGGTAGTAGCCCACCGGGTCGGCGACCGAGTCGGGGACGACGATCAGGGCCGCGCAGTGCACGACGGCCTCGATGTCCGGGTGCTCGGCGAACACCCGGTCCACCAGCGGGCCGTCGCAGATGTCGCCCTGGTAGAAGTCCCGGCCCTCGGCGAACTCGCGCCGGCCGGTCACCAGGCTGTCGAGGATCACCGGGTGGATACCGGCGTCCAGGCAGGCCGAAGCGATGGTGCTCCCGATGTATCCGGCGCCTCCGGCGATGAGGATCTTCATGGCTGGGACCCTATCAACGGATATGCCCGGCGGATCGGGGGGAGGGCGGCCGTCGCCGAACCGCCCCCCGGAGTTCACCGGCCGGTCGCGCCGGGCCGGCGGCCGGCCACGCCCGGCTACGACAGGTGCACCGGCAGGGACTCCACGCCGTAGACGATCGACGCCTTGCGGAAGGACAGCTCCTGCGGCGGCACGGCGAGCCGCATCCGCGGGAAGCGGCGCAGCAGGGCGGGGTAGGCGGCCCGCAGCTCCATGCGGGCCAGCTGGGCGCCTATGCAGCGGTGCAGGCCGTGCCCGAAGGCCAGGTGCGAGGTGGCCGGGCGGACCGGGTCGAGGTCGTCCATGCCGGGGCCGAGCACGCCGTCCCGGTTCGCCGCGCTCAACGAGCAGACCGCCACGTCGCCGGCGGCTATCGGCACGCCGCCTATCACCACGTCCTGCCGGGCGAACCGCGGGAAGGCCATCTGCACGACGGTCAGGTGGCGCAGCGCCTCCTCGACGAAGTCGCCGGCCGCCGCGTCGTCCCGCCCGACCCGTTCGAAGGCGGCCCGGTCCTGCAGCAGCACCAGGGCGCCGAGCGCGATCATGCTCGCGGTGGTCTCGAAGCCGCCGGTCAGCACGCCGTCGGCCAGCCCGGCCAGCTCCTCGTCGTCGACCTCGTCGCCGTGTTCCTTGATGATCATGCCGAGCAGTCCGTCGCCGGGGTCGCGGCGCTGCCGGCGCACCACGTCGAGCAGGTACTCCAGCGACTTGGATATGGACCCGAACGAGGCGCCCGCGCCGCCGAACAGGTCGAAGCGGGCCATGCTCAGGTGCTGGAACGCCTCGCGGTCCTCGTAGGGCACCCCCAGCAGCTCGCAGATGACCAGCGAGGGCACCGGCAGCGCGAACTCCTTGACCAGGTCGACCGGTTGGCGGGCGGCGGCCATCGCGTCGAGCCGCTCCTGGACGATGACATCGATCCCGGGTGTCAGCCGCGCCAGCCGCCGCATGGTGAACTCCGGGGTCAGCAGCCGGCGCAGCCTGGTGTGCACCGGCGGGTCGGCGAAGCCGAGGCCCCCGGGGTTGCTGCTGTCCTCGGTGCCGGCCCGCCCGGCGATGTTGGCGAAGTCGTTGCTGAACGCCTGCGCGTTGCCCAGCACCTCCTTGACCGGCTCGTAGCCGGTCACCAGCCAGACGTTGACGCCGAACGGCAGCACCAGCTTGCTGACCGGCTCCTCCTCGCGCAGCTTGCCGAGCTCCGGCACCGGGTCGAGGCTCTCGCGCCGCAGCGGCATCAGCGCCGCCGACGGGAACAACGCCAGCTTCGACAGGTCCATGTCGTTGGTCTTCACCTGGGACAGGTACCGGCGACCCACCCAGGATGCGACGCGAGTGCCGAGACTCCGCACCACCACTACGCAACACCCCCTCGTCCGGGCTGCATGCTAAGTCAGCGGCCGGTGGAGCCGCCGTCCGGGGTCTGCCGCAAGGGTACGGCCGGCGCTCAGCGCACCCGGCGGGCGCGGGGGCGGCGGGTGAGCGGCAGGCAGGCCAGGCCGATCGCGAAGGCGGCGAGGTGGCCGATGTCGGTGAAGGTCCGGAAGAGCAGCACCCGGCCGGCCAGGTACGACAGCGCCACGACCAGGTAGGCCAGCCGCCAGCGCCCCGGCAGCCGGTAGCCGAGCACGCCCGCCGCGCCGCCGAGGCCGTAGCTGACGCCGACGTCCAGCGTGTACTGCATGCGCTGCGGATCGAGCCCGGCGCGGATCGCGACCCAGACCGCGGCCTCGCTGACCAGCGTGGCGCCGACGTGCGCCAGCACGACCACCGCCAGCCACCGCGCGGTGCCCAGCCAGCGCTCCACCGGCGCGTGCACGATGTTGAAGAGCACCAGGTACGTCGGCAGCGCCGACGCCTGCGTCCACAGCGCGCTGAGCACCAGCGCGTGCAGCGGGTGGTGGGCGAGCTGGAAGAGGTTCGTGCTGTCCACGTGCAGGACGATGTGCCGCATCCGCTGCGGCAGTTGCTGGAACTGCAGCGCGGTCACCGCGAGGAGCAGCAGCCAGACGTACGTGCCGGGGGCCGACGCGATCCAGCCGCGCAGCCACCGCCCCGCGTGCCGGAGGAACCCCGGGAGGACCGAACTCATCACACCGCAGTCCACCACATCGCCCGGCCATCCGGACATTCGGCCGGTTTTCTCGTTCCGGGGACGAATGTCACCATTGCGCCGGTTCTCCGTCACAGGAGATCAACAAGCCCGTTCCGGTGACGTACCGTGTCGTTCCCAGGGCACAGGGTGACTGAAAGACACCCCCCATGCCCAACGGGAGCGTGAGAAATGGCCGACCGGACTCTGTGGTCCTACGCGGACATCGCAGCCCACATCGGCGTACGGATCGACACCGTGCGCTCGTACCGCAAGCACGGACTGCTGCCTCCGCCGGACGCGGTGGAGCGCGGCAGGCCGTACTGGTACGCCGACACGGTCCGGCACTGGAGCGCCCGCCGCCCCGGCAACCGCGGCGGATACCGCTGACCGACCCGGTCTCCCGCCCCCGCCTTCTACGGCCCGCGTTCCAGCCGCCTCGCGGGCGGGGGCGGCCCCGCCGACCGCGCCGAGCCGACGAGCCCGGACCCGGTGAGCGGCTCGGCGGCCGCCGGGCGGTCGAGGCAGTGGACGCGCACCGCGGTGGACCCGGCGCGGGCGGGCGGGGACGCGGCTTCCGGCGCCGGCGGCGGGGCGGGTTCGTCGGAACGGGCCCGGCGGCCCGCGGCGAACTGGACCAGGCTGCCGGCGCCCGCGACGGCCAGCGAGACGCCGATGCCCAGCGCGATCGCGTAGAGCGGGTTGGCGGTGGTGCGGCCGCCGAGGTAGCCGATGCCGACCGAGTACGTCGCCCAGACGACCTCGGCGATCCCGGCGCCGACCAGGTAGCGGCGGGTCGGGTAGCGCACCACGCCGGCCGCCAGCCCGCCGACCAGCCGGCCGCTGGGCAGGAAGCGGCACAGGACGACGAACGGTATGCCGTGCCGCCGTATCCGGCTCGCGGTCCACTCCAGCAGCCGGCGGCGCCGCGGCCGGCGGTAGAGCCGGGAGAGCAGCGGCGAGCTGAGCGCCCGCCCGCCGCGGTGGATCACCAGGTCGCCGGCGAGCGCGGACCCGGCCACCACCAGCAGCACCAGCCCGATGTCCAACTGCCCGTGCGCCGCCAGCACGCCCCCGGTCACCAGCAGCGCGGAGTTGGGGATCAACGGCGGCGCCGTCGTCAGGGCCAGCAGCAGATAGGCCCACAGCATGTCGCCCGCCATGTGCCTCGCGAGTACGGACGTGAAGTCCACCGAGTCCAGTACGCCCACAATGCGTGCAACATCCGAAACGGTGCGGCCATTCCACGACCGGGCGTCGCGACTGGGCGCGGCGGGGCGGTGGCACGCCGCCGCGCGGTTCGGGCGGCATGGCGGCGCGGTCCGGGCGGCGGGGCGCGGCGGGGCGGGCGGATTCCGGAGGTCGAATACCCCGCAGGGGTATAGTGAAACGGCTCGCGCGGCCCCGCGCGGCACACCCGCACCAAGGAGTGGCCCATGTCCGCCAACGACACCCGGCAGGCCGCCGCCTCGACCGTCGTCTACACCGTCTCCGGCATGACCTGCGGCCACTGCGAGAAGGCGGTCACCGAGGAGATCTCCGCGCTCGCCGGCGTCACCTCGGTCACCGCGGACGCCGCGACCGGCCGCGTCTCGGTCACCGCGGCCGAACCGCCGGCCGAGGACGCGGTGCGCGCCGCGGTCGACGAGGCGGGCTACGAACTCACCGGCCGCGCCTGACCGTCCGGCCCGTCAACGGCCCAGCAACTCGCCGCCGTTGCACTGCAGGATCTCGCCCGTGATGAATCCGGCGTCCGGCGAGGCCAGGAAGACCACCGCCGCCGCCACGTCCGCCGGCCGGCCGACCCGGCCCACCAGGGTGCGGCCCGCCCGGCGGGTCAACTCGGCCTCGTTCAGCCGCGCGCCGAAGAACTCGGTGCCCGCCACCGTGCCGGGCGCCACGATGTTGCAGGTGACGCCCTGCGGCCCCAACTGCGCGGCCAGCGAGTGGTTCCAGGCGTGCAGCGCGGCCTTCGACGCGCCGTACGAGCCGCCGCCGCGCTGCGCCGCCAGCGAGGTCACGGTGACCACCCGCCCGTGATCGGTGGCGAGCCGGTCGCGCACCGACTCGGTGAGCAGCACGGCGGTCAGCACGTTGCGCTCGAAGTCGCCGCGCCAGCGGGTCAGCACACCGCGCGGCCCGGCACCGGAGGCCGCCGGCGCCCGGCTGCCGGCGCTGTTGACGAGCACGTCGACGCGCTCCGGCAGCCGGCCCAGCACCGCCTCCACCTCGTCCGGGTCGGCCAGGTCGCACACGACCGGGGTGACGGGACGCCGGTGGGCCGCGGTCAGCTCCGCGGCGGTGGCGCGCAGCACGTCCGCGCGGCGGCCGACGATCACCACCTCGTCGCCGGCCCGGGCGAACCGCTCCGCGACCGCCCGCCCTATGCCGGTGCCACCCCCGGTGACCACGACGGAACGCGGCGTGCCGCCCGCCGCGTCCTCCGGCTCGTCCTGCGCCATGTGCTCCCCCGCCCCAACACCCGCTCCCGACTGGGCGTTTAACGCTACGCGATGGCCGGTTTCACCTCGGCGCAGGGGGCGGTCGCCGCAAACGCAGTCGTCGACCGTCGTACATCTGGCGTACTCCGTGGCGATTTGACCGCATGAGGAGGCCAAGAAAAGGAGACCTAGATCACACTCATGGCAACGTAACCATGTGGGGGGTTCGTTGGTCTAACCGAACGATCACCGGCTTCCCGGCGGACCCGGTGACGACGATTGGGCAAGGCTGTCTTTGGGGGACGGCGGAGCCTGCGTAGCCGGGGCGAAGTGACCGGAGAGCTTTGAGCGGCCCTCCCGGACTACTCGTCCCGGCATGGCGCGAACGACGGCCACCGTCGTGCGCACTGAGACGCCCGGTACGGACCCGTGGGGGGATCCGCTTCCGGGACCAGAGCGCCCCGGGCCGGACCCGTGGGGGGATCCGGCACGGGGCGCTCGCATGTCCGCATGCGGCCGCCTCCCGCTCGCGACGCGACGTGTTCGCGCCTCGCGGAAATCGCGGTGGACCGGCCCGCCCTCCCCGTACCGCGCGGTGTCCACAGGCGTGGACCGCGTCCGTCGACGGGGTGGTGGTTCCCGCGCGGGTCGCGCCGGGCGCGGTGTCCGCGGGGGCGCGGGAAGTTCGGGGGTGCGGGTCGCGTCCGGAAAGGCGCCGCCCGCACGTGCGGGCCGCGTGCAGCACGCGGCCCGCTCATACGCTCTCGCCGTGGGGCGAGTCCTGACTCAGCGGGCCTCGACCGGCACGTAGTCACGCAGGTCGACGCCGGTGTAGATCTGCCGCGGGCGGCCGATCCGGGAACCCGGCTCCTTGATCATCTCCTGCCACTGCGCGATCCAGCCGGGCAGCCGGCCGAGCGCGAACAGCACGGTGAACATCTCGGTCGGGAATCCCATGGCCCGGTAGATCAGACCGGTGTAGAAGTCCACGTTCGGGTAGAGCTTGCGCTCGACGAAGTAGTCGTCGCTCAGCGCGTGCTCCTCCAGCTTCAGCGCGATGTCGAGCAGCTCGTCGGACTTGCCGAGCGCCGACAGGACGTCGTGCGCCGCCGCCTTGATGATCTTCGCCCGGGGGTCGAAGTTCTTGTAGACGCGGTGGCCGAAGCCCATGAGCTTGACGCCGTCCTCCTTGTTCTTCACCTTGCGGATGAAGGAGTCGACGTCGCCGCCGTCGGCCTTGATGCCCTCCAGCATCTCCAGCACGGCCTGGTTGGCGCCGCCGTGCAGCGGGCCCCACAGCGCGTTGATGCCGGCCGAGATCGAGGCGAACATGTTCGCCTGCGAGGAGCCGACCAGCCGCACCGTGGAGGTGGAGCAGTTCTGCTCGTGGTCGGCGTGCAGTATCAGCAGCTTGTCGAGCGCGTTGACCACGACCGGGTCGAGCTCGTAGTCCTGCGCCGGAACCGAGAAGGTCATCCGCAGGAAGTTCTCGACGTACCCGAGGTCGTTACGCGGGTAGACGAACGGGTGGCCGACCGACTTCTTGTACGCGTAGGCCGCGATGGTGGGCAGCTTCGCCAGCAGCCGGATCGTCGAGAGGTTGCGCTGCTTCTCGTCGAACGGGTTGTGGCTGTCCTGATAGAACGTCGAAAGCGCGCTGACCACGGAGGACAGCATCGCCATCGGGTGGGCGTCACGCGGGAAGCCGTCGTAGAACCGCTTGACGTCCTCGTGGAGCAGCGTGTGCCGGGTGATGTCGCTCTTGAATCCGCTCATTTCGTCAACGGTGGGCAACTCACCGTTGATCAGCAGGTAGGCCGTTTCCAGGAACGTGCCGCGCTCGGCGATCTGCTCGATGGGGTAGCCGCGGTAGCGGAGAATCCCACCCTCGCCGTCGAGGTACGTGACCGCCGACTTGTAAGCCGCGGTGTTCCCGTAACCGCTGTCCAGGGTGACCAGCCCGGTCTGGGCCCGCAGCTTGCCGATGTCGAAGCCCTTGTCGCCAACGGTGCTCTCGACCACCGGGTAGCTGTACTCGCTGTCCCCGAACCGCAGTACTACAGAGTTGTCGCTCACGTCATCCCTCACCGACGTTGTGCCTCTTCATTGAGGTGCCCTGACTGCTTCTACCATCCCCCATTTGCCGCACGAACGTGCACCCGGGGTCATCCGTACGGCCCAAAGGTGGCACGCAGTGCCTATATTCCCCCTCCGGAGGTGGGTTCCACACCTCGAACGGCCCCGCTCAGTCGATGATCAAGGCCGGTGAAGCGCCGCCCGGCGGAGACCGTGCGCACCGCCTGGGACAGTGCGCGACGCGACCCGACCAGTACGACCAGCCGCTTTGCCCTGGTCACTGCTGTATACAACAAGTTGCGCTGCAACATCATCCAGGCACTCGTGGTGACCGGTATCACTACCGCCGGGTACTCGCTGCCCTGGGACCGGTGGATGGTGACGGCGTAGGCGTGGGCCAGCTCGTCCAGCTCGTCGAAGTCGTACGGCACCTCCTCGTCCTCGTCGGTGCGGACGGTCAGCCGCTGCTCCTCGGAGCTGAGGGCGGTGACCACGCCGACGGTGCCGTTGAAGACGCCGTTCGCGCCCTTGTCGTAGTTGTTGCGGATCTGGGTGACCTTGTCGCCGACCCGGAAGATCCGGCCGCCGAACCGCCGCTCCGGCAGATCGGGCCGGGCCGGGGTGATCGCCTGCTGCAGCAGTCCGTTCAGCGCCCCGGCGCCGGCCGGACCGCGGTGCATCGGGGCCAGCACCTGTACGTCACGGCGCGGGTCGAGGCCGAATTTCGCCGGGATCCGGCGGGCGACCACGTCCACCGTGAGGCGCCCGGCCTCCTCGGTGTCCTCCTCCGGGAAGAGGAAGAAGTCCGGCAGGCCCTGGAGGACCGGCGGGATCCCGGAATTGATCCGGTGGGCGTTGGTCACCACGCCGGACTGCTGGGCCTGCCGGAAGATCCGGGTCAGCCGGACCGCGGGCACCGGGCTGCCCTCGGCCAGCAGGTCGCGCAGCACCTCGCCGGCCCCCACGCTCGGCAGCTGGTCCACATCGCCCACGAAGAGCAGGTGGGCACCGGGTGGCACCGCCTTGACCAGCTTGTTCGCCAGGATCAGGTCGAGCATGGACGCCTCGTCGACCACCACGAGGTCGGCGTCGAGCGGCCGGTCCCGGTCGTAGGCGGCATCCCCGCCCGGCCGCAGCTCCAGCAGCCGGTGCACGGTGGACGCCTCGGCGCCGGTCAGCTCGGCGAGCCGTTTGGCGGCCCGCCCGGTCGGGGCGGCGAGCACCACCTTGGCGCCCTTGGCCCGGGCCAGCGTCACGACCGACGTCACCGTGAAGGACTTCCCGCAGCCCGGCCCGCCGGTGAGCACCGCGACCTTCTCGGTGAGCGCCAGCCGCACCGCCTGCTCCTGCTCCGGCGCGAGGTCGACGCCGGAGCGCTCGGCCAGCCAGGCCAGCGCCTTGTCCCAGGCCACGTCACGGAAGGCCGGCATCCGGTCCTCCGGCCCGCGCAGCAGCCGCAGCACCTGGCCGGACAGCGAGATCTCCGCGCGGTGGAACGGCACCAGGTAGACCGCCACCAGCGGATCCCCGCCGTCGGCGTCCGGCACCCGCTCGCGCACCACGCCCTCGTCCCGCACCAGGTCGCCCAGGCAGTCGATCACCAGCCCGGTGTCGACCTGCAGCAGCTTGACCGCGTCGGCGATCAGCCGCTCCTGCGGCAGGAAGCAGTTGCCGTTGTCGGTGGCCTGGGAGAGCGCGTACTGCAGCCCCGCCTTGGCGCGATCCGGACTGTCGTGCGGGATCCCGACGGCCTGGGCGATCCGGTCGGCGGTCAGGAAGCCGATGCCCCACACGTCGGACGCCAGGCGGTATGGCTGGTTCTTGACCACCGAGATCGAGGCGTCGCCGTACTCCTTGTAGATCCGCACCGCGATCGAGGTGGAGACCCCGACGCCCTGCAGGAAGACCATGACCTCCTTGATCGCCTTCTGCTCCTCCCAGGCGTCGGCGATCTTCCTGGTCCTCTTCGGCCCGAGGCCGGGCACCTCGATCAGCCGTTTGGGCGACTCCTCGATGATCTCCAGGGTGTCGGTGCCGAAGTGCTCCACGATCCGGTCGGCGATCCTCGGGCCGACCCCTTTGATCAGGCCGGATCCGAGATAGCGGCGGATGCCCTGGATGGTGGCGGGCAGGACGGTCGTGTAGTTCTCGACGGTGAACTGCTTGCCGTACTGGGTGTGCGACCCCCAACGCCCCTCCATCCGCAGGGACTCGCCCGGCTGCGCCCCCAGCAGCGCCCCGACGACGGTCAGCAGGTCGCCCGCGCCGCGCCCGGTGTCCACCCGGGCCACGGTGTAGCCGTTGTCCTCGTTGGCGTAGGTGATGCGCTCCAACACGCCTTCCAGGACCGTCAGCCTCGGCTGCTCCGCCGAAGGACGCCCCCCGGCCCCGCTCATAGCCATGGCGTGCCCCCTTCCGCGACGCGCTCGCCGACCGCTGCCCCCGCCGTGCCGGTCACGGCTTCGAGGTGATCCGACGTTACCTCCGCGCGCCGACAGCGCGGCCGGCCTGTGGACAACCGCGCGCGAGTCCTGGCGGGTACCGGGCGGACATCGCGCGGCGAGGGCGGTCCGGAAGCGGAAGCGATCGGTCCGAACGTCCGGGGCTCGCTGCGCGGAAGGGGAAGGGGTTTGAAGGGGCGGAGAAAACGGAGAAGGGGACCGGCGCGCGGCCGGATCCCCTTCTCGCCCCCCATCGGCTCCCCGAAGCCCCCCTCGGGAACCTGACGTCGTATACGACTCGAAAGCTAACCGGATGGTTGCGTACCGCTTCAAGATTTTTTCCGGTGCCCGGGCGACGGCCCGCAGACGTCACAGCACGCGGGTGCGGAAGCGGTCGGCGACCTCGGCGAGCACCTCGTGCCCGTCACGCTCCCACAGGGCCGCGTTGAAGATCTCGACCTCGATGTGTCCGCGGTATCCGGCCCGGTCCACCTGCTCGCGCAGGGCCCGCAGGTCGACGCAGCCGTCACCGAGCTGGCCGCGGCCGAGCAGCACGCCCTCGGGCAACGGCGTGATCCAGTCGGCCAGTTGGAACGCGGCGATGCGGCCGCCGACGCCCGCCCTGGCGATCTGCGCGGGCGTCCGCTCGTCCCACCACAGGTGGTAGGTGTCCACCACGACGCCCACCCGGTCGGCCGGGAAGCGTTCGGCGAGCCCGAGCGCCTGGTCGAGCGTGGAGACCACGCAGCGGTCGCTGGCGAACATCGGGTGCAGCGGTTCCAGCGCGAGGCGCACTCCGCGCTCGGCGGCGTAGGGAACGATTTCGGCCAGCGCGTCGGCCACCCGTTCCCGGGCACCGGACAGGTCGCGGTCGCCGGGCGGGAGGCCGCCGGAGACCAGGACGAGGGTGTCGGTGCCGAGGGTCGCCGCCTCGTCGACGGCGGCCCGGTTGTCGGCCAGCGCGGCGGCCCGCTCGGCCGGTTCGGTCGCGGTGAAGAAGCCGCCCCGGCACAGCGAGGTGACCGCCAGGCCGGCGTCCCGCACCGCCCTGGCGGCCCGCTCGACGCCGAACTCCTGCACCGGGGCCCGCCACAGCCCGACCCCGGTGATGCCGAGTTCCGCGCAGCCACGGGTCAGTTCGGGCAGCGAGAGCTGCTTGACGGTCTCCTGATTGATGCTCAGGCGAGTGAATCCCGGATGACTTGATTGACCAGGGGGCCCGGAAGGCACCGGATTGTCAGTGGTCACTGTGAGACTCCGTGTACGGAAAGGAGGGATGCCATGCGGGAGCGGGCGAGCCCCGGATCGGGGAAGAGGCCGAGTTCGTCGGCGAGTCGGTAGGCGCGGGCCAGGTGCGGGAGGGAGCGGGCGGACTGCAGGCCGCCGAGCATGGTGAAGTGCGACTGGTGGCCGGCGAGCCAGGCGAGCAGCACCACTCCCGTCTTGTAGAAGCGGGTCGGCGCCTGGAACAGGTGGCGGGAGAGTTCGACGGTGGGGTCGAGCAGCGCCCGGAAGCCCTGGCGGTCGCCGGAGTCGAGGAGGCGTACGGCCTCGGCGGCGAGGGGCGCGAGGGGGTCGAAGATGCCCAGCAGGGCGTGGCTGAAGCCGCGTTCGTCGCCGTCGATGAGTTCGGGGTAGTGGAAGTCGTCACCGGTGTAGCACCGCACGCCGTCCGGCAGGCGGCGGCGCAGGGCCACCTCGTGGGACGCGTCGAGGAGGGAGACCTTGACGCCGTCCACCTTCTCGGGGTGCGAGGCGATCACGCCGAGGAAGGCGTCGGTCGCGGCGTCCAGGTCCGCGCTGCCCCAGTAGCCGGCCAGCGCCGGGTCGAACATCGGGCCGAGCCAGTGCAGGACGACGGGCCGCGCGCACTGGCGGAGCAGCCGGCCGTAGACCTCGGCGTAGTCCTCGGGCCCCGCGGCCACCGCGGCCAGCGCCCGGGACGCCATCAGGATGGGCTGCGCGCCGCTGTCCTCCACGACGGCGAGCTGTTCCTCGTACGCCGCGGCCACCTCGTCCAACGACCGTGCGGGCGAGGTCAGTTGGTCGGTGCCCGCGCCGCAGGCGATCCGGCCGCCGACCGCGCGCGCCTCGGCGGCGGAGCGCCGGATCAGCTCGGCCGCGCCCGGCCAGTCCAGGCCCATCCCGCGCTGGGCGGTGTCCATCGCCTCGGCCACGCCCAGCCCGTGCGACCACAGGTGGCGGCGGAAGGCGAGCGTCGCGTCCCAGTCCACCGCGGCCGGCTGGTCGGCCGCGGTGCGCCACGGGTCGGCCACGACATGGCAGGCGGCCAGCACCGTCCGGGAGCGCGCCGGCTCCCCCGGGTCGTGGCGGACCGGCTCGGCGCGCGGCCGGTAGGCGTGCAGCGTGCCGTCCGCCGCCGGCAGCCGCACGGCCGCCGACCGGTCGCCGCCGGCGGCGGATCCCGCCGGGGTGGGCGAGGCCGCGCCGGACCCCGGCACGCCCTGCCCGTCCGCAGCCGCCGTCGCGGGTCGGTTCGGCGGGTCACAGGGTCAGCTCCGGGACGGGGAGGCGGACGCCGTCGCGGGAGGAGCGGTGGCCGAGTTCGGCGAGTTGGACGCCGCGGGCGCCGGCGAGCAGGTCCCAGCGCCAGGGGGCGTCGAGGGCGACGTGGCGCAGGAAGAGCTCCCACTGGGTGCGGAAGCCGTTGCCGAAGTCGGCGTTGTCGGGGACGTCCTGCCACTGGGCGCGGAACGGCTCGGTGGCGGGCCGGTCCGGGTTCCAGACCGGTTTGGGGGTGGCGGAGCGGTGCTGGGCGCGGCAGTTGCGCAGCCCGGCGACGGCGGATCCCTCGGTGCCGTCGACCTGGAACTCGACGAGTTCGTCGCGGGCCACCCGGACCGCCCAGGAGGAGTTGATCTGGGCGATGGCGCCGCCGTCGAGTTGGAAGACCCCGTAGACGGCGTCGTCGGCGGTGGCCGGATAGGGCCGGCCGTCCTCGTCCCAGCGTTGCGGGATGTGGGTGGTGGTCAGGGCCTGCACGGTGGTGACCCGGCCGACGAGTTCGTGCAGGACGTACTCCCAGTGCGGGAACATGTCGGTCGTGATGCCGCCGCCGTCCTCGGAGCGGTAGTTCCAGGACGGGCGTTGGGCGGACTGCCAGTCGCCCTCGAAGACCCAGTAGCCGAACTCGCCGCGCACCGAGAGGATCCGGCCGAAGAAGCCGCCGTCGATGAGGCGTTTGAGCTTGAGCAGGCCCGGCAGGAAGATCTTGTCCTGGACGACGCCGTTCTTGACCCCGGCGTCGCGGGCGAGGCGGGCGAGTTCGAGGGCGCCGTCGAGGTCGGTGGCGGTGGGCTTCTCGCAGTAGAGGTGCTTGCCCGCCGCGATCGCCTTGCGCAGCGCGGGCACCCGGGCGGCGGTGACCTGGGAGTCGAAGTAGATCTCGACGGAGGGGTCGGCGAGCACCGCGTCGAGGTCGGTGGTCCAGTGTTCCAGGCCGTGCCGTTCGGCGATGGCCTTCAGGGCGGGTTCGCGGCGGCCGACGAGGACCGGTTCCGGCCACAGCAGGTCGCCGTCGCCGAGGTCGAGGCCGCCGTCCTCGCGGATCGCGAGCAGGGAGCGGACGAGGTGCTGGCGGTAGCCCATGCGTCCGGTGACGCCGTTCATCGCGATGCGCACGGTCCTGCGGGTCACGTGGTTCCTCTCCGTCGGCCGTCGGGCGCCCGCACCGCCCCGTGGGGCGCCGGAGCGCCGGAAGTGCGGCGGGAACCGGCAGCAAGCGCTTTCTATCCCGTTACGCTAGTCACCTCGGGAGCATCAGTTCAAGAGCCCGGGCCCCCGGACGGACGGCGCCGCCGGATCGGGGGAGCCGGCAGCGGTGTCCGGCGCAGGGAGCGCGATGACGACGACACTGGCCGACGTGGCGGCCCGGGCGGGGGTGTCCCCGGCCACCGTCTCGCGGGTGCTCAACGGCAACTACCCGGTCGCGCGGCCCACCCGGGAGCGGGTGATGCGGGCCGTCACGGAGCTGGAGTACGAGGTCAACGGGCCGGCGCGGGCCCTCGCGGCGGCGACCTCGGACCTGGTGGGCGTGCTGGTCAACGACATCGCCGACCCGTTCTTCGGCATCATGGCCGGGGCCGCGCAGACCGAGATCGCCCGGGGCGGGAAGCTGGCGGTGGTCTGCAACACCGGGGACTCCCCCGAGGCGGAGCTGACCTACCTCACGCTGCTGCGCCGGCAGCGCGCCGCGGGCGTCGTGCTGACCGGGAGCATGGTCGAGGGCGGCGGGCACGCGGCCCTGGTCGCCGACCGGCTCACCCGGCTCGCGGCGGACGGCACCCGGATCGTGCTGCTCGGCCGGCCGCCGCTGGCCGGGCCGGCGCGGGGCGGGGACCCGGCCGTCGGGCCGGGGCGGCTCACCACGCTGGCGTTCGACAACCGGGGCGGCGCACGCCGGCTCACCGGGCACCTGACCGCGCTCGGCCACCGGCTGATCGGATACGTCGCCGGGCCGGCCGACCGCACCACCACCCGGCACCGGCTGGAGGGCCACCGGGCCGCCCTGGCCGCCGCCGGGCTGGACCCGGAGAGCGGGCGACTGGTCGCGCACGGCCACTACGACCGGGTGAGCGGCCACCGCGCCGCCCTCGAACTCCTGGAGCGCGAGCCGGGGATGACCGCCGTGGTGGCCGCCAACGACACCGTGGCCCTCGGGGTCTGCGCCGGTCTGCGCGAACGGGGGCTGCGGGTGCCGCAGGACGTGTCGGTCGCCGGTTTCGACGACCTCCCGTTCAGCGTGGACGCCTCGCCCGCGCTCACCACGGTGCGGCTGCCGCTGCGCGAGGCGGGGGCCCGGGCGGGGCGGCTGGTGATGGGCCGGGAGGCGGCACCCGACGGTGACGCCGCCACGGTGGCGGCCGAGTTGGTGGTACGGGAGTCCACCGGACCGGCCCGCGACCGCTGAACCGCGCGCACACTCCGGCGTACGCCCCCGGCCCGGCCGCGCGCCGCCCGGCACCCCGCCCGCCACCCCGCCGACCCCTGGCGCACGCCGGCGCGCGGCCATATTGTCGTCCGAGACATTGTTGTCTCGGACAACAACATCGCCGCGGCGAGGGCACCGCTCCGCCGCCCACGCCCCGAGGGATCCGCCCATGACGAGCCCGCACCCGTCCGCCGAGACGCTCGCGCCGACCGTCGACGCGCTGCGCGCGTTCAACCGGTTCCACACCAGCTGGATCGGCGCGCTGGACTACGCGGGCCACCTGGGCACGCCGTACTCGCTCACCGAGGCACGCGTGCTCTACGAGCTGGGCCGGGCGCCGGAGCTGGCCGTGACGCGGCTGCGGGAGGAACTGCGGGCGGAGCGGGCGCACCTGAGCCGGGTACTGGGCCGTCTGGAGGCGGCCGGGCTGCTGGTCAGGTCCGATCATCCGACCGACCGGCGCGCGCAGTTGGTCCGGCTCACCGGCGCGGGACGGGAGGCCGCCGCGCTGCTGGACACCCGTTCGCAGGAGGCGACCGGCGCGCTGGTGGCCCGGCTCGGCGCGGGCGAGCGCCACCGGCTGACGGCGGCGTTGCGGACCGCGCAGGACGTGCTGACCGGGCCGGGCGGCGGCACGGTGGCGCTGCGCGGCCCGAAGCCGGGCGACCTGGGGTGGGTGATCGAGCGCAACGCGGCCGTCTACGCGGAGCAGTTCGGCTGGAACGCCGAGTACGAGGCGCTGGTGGCCCGGATCGTCGCGGACTTCGCGGGCGACCACGATCCGGAGCGGGAGGCGGTGTGGATCGCCGAGTTGGACGGCGAGCCGGCCGGGTGCGTGTTCTGCGTGCGGGACGCGGCGCCGGACACCGCGCGGCTGCGGCTGCTGCTGGTCGACCCGGGCGCCCGCGGCCACGGGATCGGCGGGCTGCTGGTCGCGCGGTGCGTGGAGTTCGCCCGGCAGGCCGGGTACCGCGAGCTGGTGCTGTGGACCAACGACGTGCTCGTCGCGGCCCGGCGCCTCTACCGGCGCGCCGGGTTCGAACTCGTCGCCGAGCAGCCGCACCACAGCTTCGGCCGGGACCTGGTGGGCCAGGACTGGCGGCTGGTCCTGTGATCCGCCGGGTGCGGCACGGCGCGTGGCATTGCGGGCGGCTGTGGTTGGGCCTAGGGTCCGAGCGATGAAGCTGGCGTTCTCGACCCTCGGCGTCCCAGGGCTGGCGGTGGACCGCGTGGTCCGCCTCGCCGCCGATCACGGCTTCCACGGCGTGGAGTTGCGCGCCCGCGCGTCCGAGGAACCGGTGCACACCGGCCTCGGCGCGTCCGAACGGGCCGGGGCGAGAGCCGCGTTCGAACGCGCGGGCGTGGAGATCGTCTGCGTCGCGTCGTACGTGAAGGTCGCCGAGCCGGGTCCGGACGACGCGGTGGTCGACGAGATCGGCGAACACGTCGCGCTCGCCCACGACCTCGGCGCGCCCTACGTGCGGGTCTTCCCGGGCGGCGGCGACTCCCCCGCCGACCAGGCCGACGCGGTCGCCGCCCGACGGCTGGCGGCCATCGCGCCGTACGCGGAGGACAAGGGCGTACGGGTGCTGCTGGAGACGCACGACTCGCACGCCCGCGCGGCCGACGCGGCCCGGGTGCTCGGCCTGGTGGGGCACCGCGGCGCCGGGGCGATCTGGGACGTGATGCACACCTGGCGCGGCGGCGAGCAGCCGGTCGCCTCCTACCCGGTGCTCTCGCCGCACCTGGGCTACGTGCAGGTCAAGGACATCGCCTCGGTCGACGACACCGTCCCGCTGCCGCTCGGGGACGGCGTGCTGCCGCTCGCGGAGTGCGTGGAGACGCTGACCCGGGACGACTGGGACGGCTGGCTGTGCTGGGAGTACGAGAAGCGCTGGTACCCCCAGGTGCCGGAGCTGCCCGGGCTGTTGGACCGCGGCCGCGAACACCTCTCGCGGCTGCTCGACGAGTCCGCCTAGGGTCCGCCCGGCCCCGGCCCCGGCCGCGCGGCGCCGACCCGTTCGGGTGGAAGCGGTCGGCGCTCCACCGCTCGACCACGTCCGCGGCTTACGCTGGTGGGCGAGGGGGCGGTCATGCGCGGGATGCTGCTGCGGCTCGGGGTGGGCGTGTTGGCGTTGGCGGCGGGCTGTTCGCCGACCGGCGGGAGTTACACCGGGGCGGACGCCTACACCCCGTCGCCGAGCGACGGCGGCTTCCTGGCGGTGGGCAGTTGCGCCGCCCGGCACGGCGCGACCTACCGCGAGGTGGCCTGCGGCGACCCGGCCGCGCTGGCCCGGGTCACCGTGCGGCGCCTGCAGGGCGACGCCGTCACGCCCGACTGCCCGGCCACCACCGACTTCGTGCTGACGGTGAACGGCGGCGCGGCGTGGGCGCCTTCGACCACGTCGGCATCTACGTCGCCGACATCGCCCGCATCGCCGACCGCGCCGACCGCGCCGTCGGCGAGGGTCCCCGGCGAGCAGGCCGGGTACGCGTGCATGCGCGACCTGCGCGGCCCGCACCCGGGCGATCCGGGAGGCGGCGGCGGTCCCTACACCGTGGTCGGCGACTGCGTGTACCGGGAGAGTCCCGGCGAGGCCGAGGAGACCCCGTGCACCGGCCGGGACGCCCGGGTGCCGCGCTTCACCGTCACCGCGATCGTCACCGACCGCGCCGCCTGCCCGCCGGCCACCTCGCTGTACGTCGGGCTCCCGCACGGCGAGGTGGGCTGCGCCGGGCGGGTCACACCGCCGTCTGGGCCGCCTCGCCGCTGAAGGTGCGCCACAGGGCGGCGTAGTGGCCGTCGGCGGCGAGCAGTTCGCCGTGCGTGCCGTCCTCCACGACCCGGCCGTGGTCGACGACCACCACGCGGTCCGCGCGGGCCGCGGTGGTCAGCCGGTGCGCGACCACCAGAGTGGTGCGGCGGACCGCGAGCCGGTCGGCGGCCGCGTTGACCAGCGCCTCGGTGGCCAGGTCGAGGGCGGCGGTGGCCTCGTCGAGCAACAGGATGTCGGGGTCGACGAGTTCGGCCCTGGCGAGCGCGATCAGCTGGCGCTGGCCGGCCGACAGGTTGCGGCCGCGCTCGCCGACCCGGTGCAGGTAGCCGCCGGACAGCCCGGCGATCATGTCGTGGGCGCCCACCGCGCGGGCGGCGGCCTCGACCTCGGCGTCCGAGCACTCCGGCCGGCCGTAGGCGATCGCGTCGCGCACGGTGCCGGGGAAGAGGTACGGCTCCTGCGGTACGACGCCCAGCCGGCGCCGGTAGGACGTCAGGTCGAACTCGCGCAGGTCGGTGCCGTCCACCAGGACCGCGCCGCCGGTGGGGTCGTAGAACCGGGCGACCAGCTTGACCAGGGTGGACTTGCCGGCCCCGGTCTCGCCGACGAACGCCACGGTCTGGCCGGGCGGCACCCGCAGGTTCAGGCCGGACAGCGCCTGTTCGGCGTCCCGGTCGCGGCTGTAGGAGAAGCGCACGTCGTCGAAGACGACCTCGCCGCGCAGCCCGCCCTCCGGGACCGGCCGGGAGACGGCGGCCGGCGGCGTGGTGGTGGGCACCTTGAGCAGTTCGGCGACCCGGCCCAGCGAGACGGACGCCTGCTGGTAGCCGTCGAAGACCTGGGAGAGCTGCTGGACGGGCGAGAAGAACAGGTCGATGTAGAGCAGGTAGGCCACCAGCGCGCCGGCGGTCAGCGTGCCGTCGTCGACCCGGCCGGCCCCGACGACGAGCACCAGCGCGGCGGCGACGCTGGAGAGGAACTGCACGAACGGGAAGTAGACCGAGATGTACCACTGGCCGCGCACCCGGGCATGGCGGTAGTCGTCGCTGCGGGCCAGGAAGCGCTCGTAGCCGGCCTGCTCGCCGCGGAACGCCTGCACGACGCGGAGTCCGGCCACGTGCTCCTGCAGGTCGGAGTTGACGATGCCGATCTTGTCGCGGGCCAGGCCGTAGGCGCGGATCGACTTGCGGCGGAAGACCGCGGTGGCGACGAACAGCGGCGGCAGGGTGAGGAAGACGATGAGGGCGAGCTGCACGTCGATGGCGAGCAGGGCGACCAGGATGCCGAGGAAGGTGAGCACGCTGACGAAGGCGGTGACCAGGCCGGTCTGCAGGAACGTGCTGAGCGCGTCCACGTCGGTGGTCATCCGGGTCATGATCCGGCCGGTCAACTCGCGTTCGTAGTAGTCGAGTCCGAGCCGCTGCAGGTGGGAGAAGATCTTCAGGCGCAACGTGTACAGCACGCGTTCGCCGGTGCGCCCGGTCAGCTGGTTCTCGCCGACCTGCACGGCCCACTGGACGATCACCACGACGAGGGCGAGCGCGGAGGCGGCCCACACCGCGCCGAGCGCGAAGCGGTCCACGCCCTGGTCGATGCCGTGCCGGATCAGCACCGGCAGCAGCAGGCTGCCGAACGCGTCGGCGGCCACCAGCAGCAGGCTGACCAGCAGCGGCGCCCGGAAGCCGCGCAGCAGCGCGCGCAGTCCGAACCTCGGGTCGCCGGCGCCCGCCCGGGCCTCGTCCACGTCGGGCGTGTCGTCGGCCGGCGGCAACGCGGCGACCCGGGCCAGCAGTTCGGGGGTGGCGGGCATGCCGTTGAGCGCGCCGCCGATGCCGGGTCCCGGCGGGGCCGCGGCCGCGCCGGGACGCCGGGACCTGCCCGGCGTCCCGCTCCTCGGTGCGGCGCCACAGCTGCGGCGTGACGCCGTCCACCCGGGTGCCGGTGACGGACTCGTCGGCCGGCACGGTGCGGCCGGCCGGGTCCGGGACGCGGTCGTCGTCGCCGGCCAGTTCCTCCGGGTCGGTCAGCAGCCTGCGGTAGAGCGCGCAGCGGTCCTGCAGTTCCTCGTGGGTGCCGACGTCGACCAGGCGGCCCTTGTCCAGCACGGCGATGCGGTCGGCCAGCGCCAGGGTGGAGCGGCGGTGGGCGATCAGCACGGTGGTGCGGCCGCGCATCACCTCGCGCAGCGCGTCGTGGATCTCCGCCTCGACCCGGGCGTCCACCGCCGAGGTGGCGTCGTCGAGCAGCAGCAGCCGCGGGTCGGTGAGCACCGCGCGGGCCAGGGCGACGCGCTGGCGCTGGCCGCCCGACAGGGTCAGGCCCTGCTCGCCGACCACGGTGTCGTACCCGGCGGGCAGCGCGGAGATGAACCCGTCGGCCTGGGCGGCCCGGGTGGCGGCGAGCATCCGCTCCTCGCCGGCGTCCTTGCGGCCGTAGAGGATGTTGGCGCGCACGCTGTCGGAGAACAGGAAGCTGTCCTCCGGCACCAGGCCGATCGCGCCGCGCAGCGAGGCGAAGGTGAGGTCGCGCACGTCGGTGCCGCCGACCCGCACCGCGCCGCCGGTCACGTCGTAGAAGCGCGGCAGCAGCAGGGAGACGGTGGACTTGCCGGAGCCGGAGGAGCCGACGACGGCCACGGTCTCGCCGGCCCGCACCCGCAGGCTGAAGTGGTCGAGCACCGGGTGCTCGCGGTCGTAGCCGAAGGTCACGTCGTCGAACTCGACGTCGGCGTCGGCGTCCTCGGGCAGTTCGCGGGCGTCGGGCGCCTCGGTGACCTTCGACTCGGTGTCGATCAGCTCGTAGACCCGCTCGACGCCGGCGCGGGCCTGCTGGCCGACGGTGAGCATGGTGGTCAGCATCCGGACCGGGCCGGTGAGCTGGGCGAGGTAGGTGGAGAAGGCGACGAAGGTGCCCAGCGTGATCTCGCCCTTGGCCGCCATCCAGCCGCCGAGCGCGAGCATCGCGACCTGGCCGAGCGCCGGGACCGCCTGCAGGGCCGGGTTGTAGCGGGAGTTGAGCCGCACGGTGCGCAGCCGGGCGGCGAACAGCAGGCGGCTGACCCGGCGCAGCTTGTCCTGCTCCTGCGCCTCCTGGCCGAAGCCCTTGACCACCCGGACGCCGGTGACCGCGCCGTCGACCACCCCGGCGACCGCGGCGGCCTGGCCCTGCGCGTACCAGGCGGCGGGGAAGAGCCGGGTGCGGCTGCGGTTGGCCAGGAACCACAGGGCGGGCGCGACGGCCAGCGCGATGACGGTCAGCAGCGGCGAGAGCACCGCCATGACGACCAGCGACAGCACGAACAGCAGCACGTTGCCGATCATCATCGGCAGCATGAAGAGCATGCCCTGGATGAGCTGGAGGTCGCTGGTGGCGCGGCCGACCACCTGGCCGGTGTCGAGCGCGTCCTGGCCGGCGCCGTCGAGGCCGGCGACGGTGCGGAACATCGAGGACCGCAGGTCGTGCTGGACGTCGAGGGCGAGGCGTCCGCCGTAGTAGCGCCGCACGAAGGTGGCCACGTAGACGGCGAGCGCCGCCAGGACCATCAGGCCGGCCCAGGGCCCGAGCGAGCGGGTGTGGTGGACGATGACGTCGTCGATGATCAGCCGCGGCAGCAGCGGCACGAGTGCCATGACCGCCATGCCGGCCAGTGACGAGCCGAAGGCGAGCAGCACCGCTCGCCGGTACTTCCAGCAGTCCGCCGATATGCGTCGCAGCCAGCCCTGTCCAGGACTGCCGCCGATGTCTTTCCCCGTCGCCTGCGTCACGCGTCGCCTCCCGGTCGCTTCATCCTGCCCGAGGATCCAACACGGCGTGACTTGATTTTCATCCGGTCGCAACAAACCACCGCCCAAGGACGGTGGTCGGCTACGTCGGTGGTCCTAGGGCGTGTCTTGTGGATCAGGGTGGATCAGGGAGCGGCGTCCGGTGCGTGCAGCCGCAAGGCGCCGGAGCGGCCCGATAGTGGTGTTATCGGGGCGTTCCGGCAACGCCGCGGATGTGCGTGCCGGGCGTCGCGAGCCCGCCGAGATCCGCAAGACACGCCCTGGGTCCGGCCGGGCCGGCTCAGCGGCGCGGAAGACGGACGGTGAGTGAGTACAGACGGGTGATCTGGACCGGGTTGTCGTTGTTGTCGCTCACCATGAGTACCCGCAGCCGGCCGCCCGGGGCACGGCCGGTGACGGTCAGGCCCTCGATGTTGTCCAGCAGCGGGTTCGGCTGCGGCTGCCGGGCGGTGGCGCCGAGCGAGGGGCAGCGGCCGATGTCGGCGAGCAGGGTGCGGTGGATCAAGGTGGCGCCGGAGGAGGCGGTCAGGTCGGTGATCCCGCTGGTGTCCGTGGCGCCGCGCAGGTCGGCCAGGTAGAGGTGGACGGTGTTGCCGAAGCCGGCGGTGAAGCCGCGCTCCAGCACGAACAGCCGGCCGTCGCCGGTGGAGGCGATCTCGGAGACGCCCAGGCCCGGGTCGAGCCGGAAGCCGTACTGCCGGCCCAGCGTGAAGTCGTCGCTGCCGCCGACCCGCTGCCAGGTCTGGAAGCGGACCAGGTCCTGGTCGTCGCCGGCGATCGGCTCCTCCATGGAGGCGACCAGGGTGTGCCCGCCGGGCAGCAGGGCCAGGCCCTCGAAGGTCAGGTTGGACTGCGCCCGGCCGGCCGGCGCGACCCGCAGGTAGGAGGGCACCGGCAGGCGGCCGACGATGTGGCCGGCCCGGTCGAAGCGGCGGATGGACGGCTCGATCTCGGAGGTGACCAGCCGGGTGCCGTCGCGGTCGACCACCACCGCCTCGGAGTCGAGTTGGGCGCCGTTCTCGTCGGCGATCGGCTGCGCGGCGACCACCGTGGCGTGCGGCGTGCCCGAGCCCTGCCGCACGTCGAGGTCGAAGAGCACCGAGCGGTCCGAGACGGCCGCGATCCGCCCGCCGCGGTCCACCGACAGGCCGGAGAGGTTGCCGACGTCGTAGCCGTGGAACGTGGTCCGGTCGAGCGCGTCGCTGAAGCCGTCGAGGGAGACCGACGGGGAGCAGGCGTGCCCGGCGGCGCCCCGCGGGGCGGTGGACGACGCCGTGGCGGGCACCGACCCGGCGAGGGTCAGGCAGGTGGCCGCGGCCAGTCCTGCGGTCGCGGCGGCGAGAACGGTACGCAGGCGCACGTGGGTCTCCTCGGTGGGCTCCGGCTTCGATCGCAACGGAGCATACGGCGGCCCGGTCGCCTCCGCGCCGGCGTGCGCGCCCCAACTCACCGCGCACGCCCGGCGGACGGCACACGGCGCGGCCCGGTCAGCCCCTCGCTGCTGCGATCTGCCGGGTCATGATCGTGGTCAGCTCGAACGCGGCGTGCGAGGCGGCGACCGAGGTGATCTCGGCGTGGTCGTAGGCCGGCGAGACCTCGACCAGGTCGGCGGAGACCAGGTGGCAGGAGTCCAGTCCGCGCAGGATCTCCAGCAGTTCGCGCGAGGTGAGGCCGCCGGCCTCCGGGGTGCCGGTGCCGGGGGCGTGCGCCGGGTCGAGGACGTCGATGTCGATGGAGACGTACAGCGGGCGGTCCCCGATGCGTTCGCGCAGCTGCTGGGCGACCTCGTCGACGCCGCGGCGCATGACGTCGGCCGAGGTGACGATGCCGAAGCCCATCTTGGCGTCGTCGTCCAGGTCCTTCTTGCCGTACAGCGGGCCGCGGGTGCCGACGTGGCAGACGGCGGAGGTGTCGAGGATGCCCTCCTCGACCGCGCGGCGGAACGGCGTGCCGTGGGTGTAGGCCGCGCCGAAGTAGGTGTCCCAGGTGTCCAGGTGGGCGTCGAAGTGCAGCAGCGCGACCGGTCCGTGCCGGCGGGCGACCGAGCGCAGCAGCGGCAGCGCGATGGTGTGGTCGCCGCCGAGCGTCATCAGCCGCGCGCCGCTCGCCAGCAGGTCGTCGGCCGCCGCCTGGACGGTCTCGACGGCCTCGCCGATGTCGAACGGGTTGACCGCGATGTCGCCGGCGTCGGCGACCTGGGCGAGCGCGAAGGGCGAGGCGTCCTGGGCCGGGTTGTAGGGGCGCAGCAGCCGGGACGCCTCGCGGATCGCGTTGCCGCCGAAGCGCGCGCCGGGCCGGTAGGAGACCCCGCTGTCGAACGGCACGCCGACCACGGCCACGTCCGCGGCGCCGACCTCGTCCAGTCGCGGCAGCCGGGCGAAGGTGGCCGGGCCCGCGTAGCGCGGAACGCGTGAGGAGTCGAGGGGTCCGCGCGGGGTGCTGCTGCTGGTCATGGGCGGTTCCTAGGAAGGTGGGGCGGTCCGGGGTGCGCTTCGCACGGTAGGCGTTCCTCCCGGCGGGGGTGAAGTGTACGTTTCCGGCAGTCCGGGCCCGCGGAACGTACGGTTCGGACAGTGGCGCCGGGGGTGGCTCGTACGTACGTTCCCCGGCAGGCGACAATGGTGATATGCCCACAGACCGCGCGCCGTCCCGCGAGCACCTGATCGACCACCTGCTGAAGACCCGGATCGCCGGCGCGGTGGCCACCAGCCGGGAGAACAACCTCGATCACTACCGCGAGCTGGCGGCGGGCAACCGGCACTACTGGCTCGGCCTCGAACTGGACGCGCGCTGGTCGGACCCGGACGCGGTGCTGGAGCTGATGTCGGAGCGCTGCGGGGTGATCGCCGACCCGGAGCACCGCAGCGGGCAGGACACCATCGACCCGGAGCTGACGGTGGACGCGCTGGACCGGGCCGCGGTGGCGCTGCGCAAGGCGGCGGACGGCCGGCACCGGGTGCTGCTGGCCACCGGCCACCCCGGCGGCCTGCTGGGCGTGCACCAGGCGACGGCGGCGGCGCTGCGGGCGGCCGGCTGCGAGATCGTGACGATACCGCCGGGGCTGTACGCGGACGACGGGCGGCTGCTGCAGATGGGCGGCGTGACGATGCTGCTGCGCGGCGCGGCCCTGGTGCACACCCACTCGCCGGCGCCGATGACCGCGGTGCTGGACGGCATGGAGCGCGGCGGCCGCCCGATGCCGCACCTGGTGGTGGCCGACCACGGCTGGGCGGGTTGCGCCGGGCAGCGCGGGCTGGACACGATCGGCTACGCGGACTGCAACGACCCCGGCCTGTTCGTCGGGGAGGCGGAGGGCACGCTGGCGGTCACCGTGCCGCTGGACGACCACGTGGCGCCGCAGTACTACGACCCGATGACCGACTACCTGCTGGCCGCGGCCGGGCTGACGTTCCCCTGACGGGGTTCGGGCCGGCGCGTCGCGTCAGGCGTGGCCGCGCGGGACCCGGACCAGGCCCTCCTGGATCACCGAGACCACCAGCCGGCCGTCCCGGGTCCAGATCTTCGCGGTGCCCAGGCCGCGCCCGCCGGAGGACGACGGGCTCTCCTGGTCGTACAGCAGCCATTCGTCGGCGCGGAACGGCCGGTGGAACCACATCGCGTGGTCCAGGCTGGCGCCCACCACGTCGCCGACCGTCCAGCCGCCGCGGCCGTGCGCGAGCAGCACCGAGTCCAGCAGCGTCATGTCCGAGACGTAGGTGGCCAGGCAGACGTGGAGCAGCGGGTCGTCGGCGAGTGCGCCGCGGGCCCGGAACCACACCTGGGAGCGCGGCTCGCGCGGCTGCCCGGCGGTGAGGTACGGCGGGTCCTGGGCGTAGCGCAGGTCGACGGCGGCCCGCACCTCCAGCAGCCGTTCCACGATGCCGGGGTCCGGGAAGAGGTGGGCGTGCCGGGGCAGGACCTCCTCGGCGGTGGGCAGCGATTCCGGGTCGGGCGCCGGCGGCATGGCCTGCTGGTGCTCCAGGCCCTCCTCACGGGTCTGGAAGGACGCCGAGAGGTGGAAGATCGGCTGCCCGTGCTGGACGGCCACCACGCGCCGGGTGGTGAACGAGCCGCCGTCGCGGATGCGGTCGGTCTCGTAGACGATCGGCGCTCCCGGGTCGCCGGGCCGCAGGAAGTAGGCGTGCAGGGAGTGCGCGTGCCGGTCGGCCGGCACGGTGCGGCCGGCGGCCACCAGCGCCTGGGCCGCCACCTGGCCGCCGAAGACCCGCGGCACGACGGCGGGCCGGCTGCGGCCGCGGAAGATGTCGCGCTCGATCCGCTCCAGGTCGAGCAGGTCCAGCAGGTCGTGCAGCGCGGCGTCGCCGGCGGGCGCCGGGACCGACGGCTCGTGGAGGCCGGCGGTGTTCACAGGCCCATCGACTTGGCGACGATGGAGCGCATGACCTCGCTGGTGCCGCCGTAGATGCGGGTGACCCGGGTGTCCGCGTACAGCCGGGCGATCGGGTACTCCATCATGTAGCCGTACCCGCCGTGCAGTTGGAGGCACTTGTCGATGACGCGGGCGGCGACCTCGGTGCAGAACAGCTTGGCGGAGGCGGCGTCGGCGGCGGTCAGCTCGCCGGCGTCGTGCGCGTCGAGGGCGCGGTCGACGACCGCCTGCGCGGCGTCCACCTCGGTCTGGCAGTCGGCCAGCACGAACTTGGTGTTCTGGAACTCGGCGACCGTGCGGCCGAAGACGGTGCGCTCGCGGACGTACTCGGTGGCGAACCGCACGGCGGCGGCGGCCTGGGCGTAGGCGCCCATCGCGATGCCGAGGCGCTCCTGCGGGAGGTTGTGGGCGAGGTAGCCGAACGCCTTGCCCTCCTCGCCGAGCCGGTCCTCGACCGGCACCCGCACGTCGGTGAAGGACAGCTCCGCGGTGTCGGAGGACTTCAGGCCGAGCTTCTCCAGCTTGCGGCCGACCGCGTAGCCCTCGCTGCGGGTGTCGACGACCAGGATGGTGATGCCGCCGCGCCGGTCCTCGGGGGTGGGCGGCGCGGTGCGGCAGCAGACCAGGACCCGGTCGGCCAGCACGCCGCCGGTGATGAAGGTCTTCGCGCCGTTGAGGACGTAGTGGGTGCCGTCCTCGGAGAGCCTGGCGGTGGTCTTCATGCCGGCCAGGTCGGATCCGGTGCCCGGCTCGGTCATGGCGATGGCGGTCATCATCTCGCCGGAGACGAACGGGGGCAGCCAGCGCTTCTTCTGCTCGTCGTCGGCGTACTTCATCAGGTACGGCAGGCACAGCGCGGTGTGGACGCTGCTGCCGCCGAAGCTGACGCCGGCCCGGGCGCACTCCTCGGAGATCACCGCGTTGAACTTGAAGCTGGTCTCGCCGGCGCCGCCGTACTCCTCGGGCACCTCGATGCCGAACACACCGAGCTCGCCGAGCTTGCGGTAGAAGTCGCGCGGGGGGTGCCCGGCGTGCTCCCACTCCTGGTAGACGGGGGCGACCTCGGCCGCGATGAAGTCGCGGATCGTGGAGCGGAACGCCTCGTGGTCCTCGTTGAACACCGTACGACGCACGTCGCGCCTCCCCTTACCGATCTCGACCGAACTAAGCAAGCGCTCAGAAAGCTACCGCTCGGTCACCATCGCTGTCCAGCAGACGAATGTCACACCGGACACCCGCCGCTCCCGGCAACCCCGGCACCTCCGTCAGCACCGTCCAGGGCGGCGAACGCGGCCAGCGCGAGCCGCTGCAGCAGGGCGGCGGTGTCGGCCCGATCGGACCGGCCGCCCCCGGCGGCGAGCCTCGGGGTGGAGTTGAGCAGCCCGAAGACCGCGTGGACGGCCGCCCGGGTCTCGATCTCGGTGGCCCCCGGATGCTGCTGGCGCACGATCTCCACCCACAACTCCACGTACTGCCGCTGCAGTTGGCGCACCAGCTTGCGGTCGGACTCGCGCAGCCGGTCCAACTCCCGGTCGTGCAGCACGATCAGCGGGCGGTCGTCGAGGGCGAAGTCGGTGTGGCCGCGCACCAGGGCCTCCAGCGCCTCGGCCGGGCCGGACGCCTCGGCGACCCGCCGCCTGCCCTCGGACAGCAGGCTGCCGCTGATGCCGACCAGCAACTCGGCGAGCATCGCGTCCTTGCCCGCGAAGTGCCGGTAGAGCCCGGGGCCGCTGATGCCGACGGCGGCGCCGATCTCGTCGACGCCGACGCCGTGGAAACCGCGCTCGGCGAAGAGCAGCGCGGCCTCCTTGAGGATCTGCTCGCGCCGGGTCGTCCCTGCCTTGGTGGGCTGCATGGTAGGAGATTCTAGACAACAACGTTAGCGAGCGTTAACCTGTGGACATCAGGTTAACGACCACTAACACCACCCGCCCGGCGCCCGGCAGGACCTCCCGGGCGGCAGGCGGGTGACATCCGGTGTATACCGGGCGATCCCGGCCGACCCCGACCGATCCCGGTGACCCTGGCGAAAGGGAGCGCACGGCATGCGCGACACGGCACCATCCCCACCCGCGCTGCACAGCGCGGCCGATCCGGTCTCCGACGCCTTCGCCGCCAACGCCAAGGGACACGCCGAGCTGTCGGCCACCCTGCGCGAGAAGCTGGCCGCCGCCCGGCTGGGCGGCGGCGAGAAGTCCCGCGCCCGGCACACCGCCCGCGGCAAGCTGCTGCCCCGCGACCGGGTGGACGGCCTGCTCGACCCGGGCTCGCCGTTCCTGGAGCTGGCGCCGCTGGCCGCCGACGGGATGTACGACGGCCAGGCGCCGGCCGCCGGGGTGATCGCCGGCATCGGCCGGGTGGCCGGCCGCGAGGTGGTCGTGGTCGCCAACGACGCCACCGTCAAGGGCGGCACCTACTACCCGATGACGGTCAAGAAGCACCTGCGCGCCCAGGAGGTCGCGCTGGAGAACCGGCTGCCGTGCGTCTACCTGGTGGATTCCGGCGGCGCCTTCCTGCCGCGCCAGGACGAGGTCTTCCCGGACCGCGAGCACTTCGGCCGGATCTTCTACAACCAGGCCACCATGTCCGCCCGCGGCATCCCGCAGATCGCCGCCGTCATGGGCTCGTGCACGGCCGGCGGCGCCTACGTGCCGGCGATGAGCGACGAGGCGGTCATCGTCCGCGACCAGGGCACGATCTTCCTCGGCGGCCCGCCGCTGGTGAAGGCGGCCACCGGCGAGGTGGTCACCGCCGAGGAGCTGGGCGGCGGCGAGGTGCACTCCCGGGTCTCCGGCGTCACCGACCACCTCGCCGAGGACGACGCGCACGCCCTGCGGATCGTCCGCGACATCGTGGCCACCCTGCCGGCCCGCGGCCCGCTGCCGTGGTCCGTGCTGCCCGCCGAGGAGCCGGCCGTCGACCCGGCGACGCTCACCGGCGCCGTCCCGGTCGACTCCCGCACGCCGTACGACGTGCGCGAGGTCATCGCCCGGCTGGTGGACGGCAGCCGCTTCGCCGAGTTCAAGGCCGAGTACGGCACCACGCTGGTCACCGGCTTCGCCCGGATCCAGGGCCACCCGGTCGGCATCGTCGCCAACAACGGCATCCTGTTCGCCGAGTCCGCGCTCAAGGGCGCGCACTTCATCGAGCTGTGCGACCAGCGCGGCATCCCGCTGCTCTTCCTGCAGAACATCTCCGGCTTCATGGTCGGCCGCAGCTACGAGGCGGGCGGCATCGCCAAGCACGGCGCCAAGATGGTCACCGCGGTCGCCTGCACCCGGGTGCCGAAGCTCACCGTGGTGATCGGCGGCTCCTACGGCGCGGGCAACTACTCGATGTGCGGACGCGCCTACTCTCCGCGATTCTTGTGGATGTGGCCCAACGCGAAGATCTCCGTGATGGGCGGTGAGCAGGCCGCCTCGGTGCTCGCCACCGTCAAGCGCGACCAGATCGAGGGCGCCGGCGAGCAGTGGTCCGCGCAGGAGGAGGAGCGCTTCAAGGACCCGATCCGCGCCCAGTACGACACGCAGGGCAACGCCTACTACGCGACCGCCCGGCTGTGGGACGACGGCGTGATCGACCCGCTGGAGACCCGCACCGTGCTGGGCCTGGCCCTGACCGCGTGCGCCAACGCGCCGATCCCGGAGCGCGGACCACTCGCGCCGGGCTACGGCGTCTTCAGGATGTAAGGGGGGATCACCAGATGTTCGACACAGTCCTGGTCGCCAACCGAGGCGAGATCGCGGTGCGGGTGATCCGCACCCTGCGGCGGCTCGGCGTCCGCTCGGTCGCCGTCTTCAGCGACGCCGACGCCGACGCCCGCCACGTCGCCGAGGCCGACACCGCCGTGCGGATCGGCCCGGCGCCGGCCGCCGAGAGCTACCTGTCCATCGAACGGCTGCTGGAGGCCGCGGAGCGCTCCGGCGCCCAGGCCGTCCACCCCGGCTACGGCTTCCTCGCGGAGAACGCCGGCTTCGCCCGCGCCTGCCAGGACGCCGGGCTGGTCTTCATCGGCCCGCCGGCCGGGGCGATCGAGCTGATGGGCGACAAGATCCGCGCCAAGGAGACGGTCTCCGCCGCCGGCGTGCCGATCGTGCCCGGCAGCAGCGGCAGCGGCCTGACCGACGCCCAACTCATCGACGCCGCGCGGGAGATCGGCACCCCGGTGCTGCTCAAGCCGTCGGCGGGCGGCGGCGGCAAGGGCATGCGCCTGGTGCGCGACGAGGCGCTGCTCGCCGAGGAGATCGCGGCGGCCCGCCGGGAGGCGCGCGGCTCGTTCGGCGACGACACGCTGTTGGTCGAGCGGTGGATCGACCGCCCCCGGCACATCGAGATCCAGGTGCTGGCCGACGCGCACGGCCACGTGGTGCACCTCGGCGAGCGGGAGTGCTCGCTGCAGCGCCGCCACCAGAAGGTCATCGAGGAGGCGCCCTCCGTCCTGCTCGACGAGGCGACCCGGGCCGCGATGGGCGAGGCGGCGGTCCAGGCGGCCAAATCCTGCGGCTACGTCGGCGCGGGCACGGTGGAGTTCATCGTGCCCGGCGCCGACCCGGGCGCCTACTGCTTCATGGAGATGAACACCCGGCTGCAGGTGGAGCACCCGGTCACCGAGCTGGTCACCGCGCTCGACCTGGTGGAGTGGCAGCTGCGGGTGGCCTCCGGCGAGCCGCTGGGCTTCGGGCAGCAGGATGTCACCCTCACCGGCCACGCGGTCGAGGCCCGGATCTGCGCCGAGGACCGTCTCGTTCAAGCAGGGGGCGCGCGGCTTCCTGCCGTCCGGCGGCACGGTGCTGGCGCTGCACGAGCCGCAGGGCGACGGGGTGCGCACCGACTCCGGGCTCGCCGAGGGCACCGAGATCGGCAGCCTGTACGACCCGATGCTCTCCAAGGTCATCGCCTACGGCCCCGACCGGGCCACCGCGCTGCGCCGGCTGCGGGCCGCGCTGGCCGACACCGTGATCCTCGGCGTGCCGACCAACGCCGGCTTCCTGCGCGCGCTGCTCGCCCACCCCGACGTGGTCTCCGGCGCCCTGGACACCGGCCTGGTGGAGCGGGACGCCGAGAGCCTGACGCCGGACGGCGTGCCGGACGAGGTGCTGGTCGCGGCGGCGCTGCTGCGGCAGGCGGCGCTGGAGCCGGCCGCCGAGGGCTGGGTGGACCCGTTCGCGGTGCCGAGCGGCTGGCGGCTGGGCGGCGAACCGGCCTGGACCGGGCATCCGTTGCGGGTGCCGGGGCTCGACCCGGTCACCGTGTCGGTCCGCGGCGGGCAGGTGCGGATCGGCGACGCGGCGCCCGTGCCGGCCCGGCTGGGGCGCACCGGGCCGGACGCGGGGCGGATCACCCTGCACCTGGCCGGCGTGACACACGTCTTCCACCGCAGCGGCGACTGGCTCGGCCGCGACGGGTACACCTGGCAGGTGCTGGACCACGATCCCGTCGAGGCGGCGCTGCGCGGCGCCTCGGGGGCGGCCGGCACCGACACGCTGACCGCGCCGATGCCCGGCACCGTCACCGTCGTCAAGGCCGCGGCCGGCGACCGGGTGACCGCCGGGCAGAGCCTGCTGGTGGTGGAGGCGATGAAGATGGAACACGTCATCACCGCCCCGCACGACGGCACGGTCACCGCGATCGACGTCTCCCCCGGCACCACCGTGGCGATGGACCAGGTGCTCGCCGTGGTCACCGCGGACCCCGAGCCCGAGGAGGAGTCATGACGGACGCCGGACCCACCGCGCTCGGGCTGCCGATGCCGGTGCCGCAGGACGGCCTGCCGGCCCGGGTGCGCATCCACGAGGTCGGCGCCCGCGACGGCCTGCAGAACGAGAAGGCCGTCGTGCCCACCGAGGTCAAGGCGGAGTTCATCCGCCGGCTGGCCGCCGCCGGGCTGGACACCGTCGAGGCGACGAGCTTCGTGCACCCCAAGTGGGTGCCGCAGCTCGCCGACGCCGAGCAGCTCATGCCGCTGATCGGCGACGTGCCGGCCCGGCTGCCGGTCCTGGTGCCCAACGAGCGCGGCCTGGAGCGGGCCCTGGCGCTGGGGGTGCGGGAAATAGCGGTCTTCGGCAGCGCCACCGAGTCGTTCGCCAAGGCCAATCTGAACCGCACGGTCGAGGAGTCGCTGGCGATGTTCGCGCCGGTGGTCGGCCGGGCCCGGGAGGCCGGCGCCACGGTGCGCGGCTACCTGTCGATGTGCTTCGGCGACCCGTGGGAGGGGCCGGTGCCGGTGCCGCAGGTGGTGGCGGTCGCCCGGCGGCTGTTCGACCTCGGCTGCACGGAGCTGAGCCTCGGCGACACCATCGGGGTGGCCACCCCGGGCCACGTCGGCGCCCTGCTGACCGCGCTCGGCGAGGCCGGCCTGCCCGCCGGCGTGCTCGCCGTGCACTTCCACGACACCTACGGCCAGGCCCTCGCCAACACCCTGGCCGCCCTCCGGCACGGCGTCACCACGGTGGACGCCTCGGCCGGCGGGCTCGGCGGGTGCCCGTACGCCAAGAGCGCCACGGGCAACCTCGCCACCGAAGACCTGGTGTGGATGCTGACCGGACTCGGCATCGACACGGGAGTGGACCTCACCCGCCTCACCGCCACGAGCGTGTGGATGGCGGAGCACCTGGGCCGACCCAGCCCGTCCCGCACCGTTCGCGCCCTCTCCCACGAGGAGTAACCATGACCGCCAAGCCCACCGCCGCCCCGGAAGCACGCATCGACCACCGGCTGCCCGCCGAGTACGAGGACCTGCGGCGCACCGTCGAGGAGTTCGCCCACGACATCGTGGCGCCCAAGATCGGCGAGTTCTACGAGAACCACGAGTTCCCGTACGAGATCATCCGGGAGATGGGGCGGATGGGCCTGTTCGGCCTGCCGTTCCCGGAGGAGTACGGCGGCATGGGCGGCGACTACTTCGCGCTCTGCCTGGCGCTGGAGGAGCTGGCCCGGGTCGACTCCTCGGTGGCGATCACCCTGGAGGCCGGGGTGTCGCTGGGCGCGATGCCGGTCTTCCGGTTCGGCACCGAGGAGCAGAAGCGCGAGTGGCTGCCGAAGCTGTGCTCCGGCGAGATGCTGGGCGCCTTCGGGCTGACCGAGCCGGAGTGCGGCTCGGACGCCGGCGGCACCCGCACCACCGCCCGGCTCGACGAGGCGGCCGGCGAGTGGGTGATCAACGGCACCAAGTGCTTCATCACCAACTCCGGCACCGACATCACCGGCCTGGTCACCGTCACCGCGGTCACCGACCGCAAGCCCGACGGCCGCCCGGTGATCTCCTCGATCATCGTGCCGTCCGGCACCCCCGGCTTCACCGTCGCGGCGCCCTACTCCAAGGTGGGCTGGAACGCCTCCGACACCCGCGAGCTGTCCTTCACCGACGTGCGGGTGCCGGCCGCCAACCTGCTCGGCGAGCCGGGCCGCGGCTACGCGCAGTTCCTGCGGATCCTCGACGAGGGCCGGATCGCCATCTCGGCGCTGGCCACCGGGCTGGCGCAGGGCTGCGTGGACGAGTCGCTGGCGTACGCCAACACCCGGCAGGCGTTCGGCAAGCCGATCGGCACCAACCAGGCGATCCAGTTCAAGCTGGCCGACATGGAGATGCGCGCGCACACCGCGCGGCTGGCCTGGCGGGACGCGGCCTCCCGGCTGCTGCACGGCGAGCCGTTCAAGAAGCAGGCGGCGCTCGCCAAGCTGTACTCCTCGGAGATCGCGGTCACCAACGCCCGCGAGGCCACGCAGGTGCACGGCGGCTACGGCTTCATGAACGAGTACCCGGTGGCCCGCTTCTGGCGGGACTCGAAGATCCTGGAGATCGGCGAGGGCACCAGCGAGGTCCAGCGCATGCTGATCGCCCGCGAGATGGGGATGCCCGCCGCCTGACCTCGTTCGCCCGGGGCTTCTTCCGGGATCCTGCCCGATATCGGGCAGAAATGTTGCACGGGGAGTCCGGCTCGCGGAGTATCGAGCGGTGCTCGAACGCCGGACTCCGTCCCCCACCTCCCACGAGGAGCTGGTCGACCACCTGGTGCGGACCACGCCGCTGCACCGCGGCGAGGCCGTCCGGGTGGTCCTGGACGTGCTGGCGTACTTCGACGAGACGACGGAGGAGTACGTACGCCGCCGCCACCGCGAGCTGCAGGCCAGGGGCCTGGCGAACGCCGAGATCTTCGAGCGGATCGCCCAGGAGCTGCCGCGCCGCGCGGTCGCGCCGCCCGAGCTGTCGCTGCGGCAGCTTCGGCGCATCGTCTACGGCTGACGCGCGAGCGAGCGCCGGACGGCGGCGGGCACCCACCCAGCGACACCGGAGGACACGGACCATGTGCGGGATCGTCGGATACATCGGGAAGCGCGACGCCGCTCCGCTGCTGCTGGAGGGGCTGGCCCGGCTGGAGTACCGCGGCTACGACTCGGCGGGCGTGGCGGTGGCCGGCAAGTCCGGCGGCGTCAGGACGGTGAAGGCCAAGGGCCGGGTGCGGGAGCTGGAGGAGCGGCTGCCGAAGCGGTTCGCCGGCACCACCGGCATCGCGCACACCCGGTGGGCCACCCACGGCGTGCCGAGCGACGAGAACGCCCACCCGCACCTCGACGCGGCCGGGCAGGTCGCCGTCGTGCACAACGGCATCATCGACAACGCGGCCGAGCTGCGGGCCAAGCTGACCGCGGACGGCGTGGTGTTCGCCTCCGAGACCGACACCGAGGTGCTGGCCCACCTGATCGGGCTGTCCACCGCGCCGACCCTGGAGGCCCGGGTGCGCGAGGCGCTCTCCCGGGTGGACGGCACCTACGGGATCGCGGTGCTGCACGCCGGCTTCCCGGACCGGATCGTGGCCGCCCGCAACGGCTCGCCTGTGGTGCTGGGCATCGGCGAGCACGAGATGTTCGTCGCCTCCGACGTGGCGGCGCTGGTCCGGCACACCCGGCAGGTCGTCACGCTGGAGGACGGCGAGCTGGCGACGCTGAAGGCCGGCGAGTACCGCACGTACACCACCGAGGGCAGCCGGACCTCCAGCGCGCCCACCACGATCGAGTGGGAGGGCGGCGTCGAGGACCCGTGGTCCATGGGCGGCCACGACACGTACATGCACAAGGAGATCCACGAGCAGCCCGACGCGGTGGACCGGGTGCTGCGCGGCCGGATCGACGACCGGTTCGCCACCGTGCACCTCGGCGGCCTCGGCATCGACGCCCGCGAGGCGCGCGGGGTGCGCCGGGTGAAGATCATCGGCTGCGGGTCGGCGTACCACGCGGGGCTGATCGGCGCGCAGCTGATCGAGGAGCTGGCCCGGATCCCGGCGGACGCGGAGCCGGCCAGCGAGTTCCGCTACCGCAACCCGGTGGTGGACCCCGACACGCTCTACGTCGCGGTGAGCCAGTCCGGCGAGACCTACGACACGCTGGCCGCGGTGCAGGAGCTCAAGCGCAAGGGCGCCCGGGTGCTCGGCGTGGTCAACGTGGTGGGCAGCGCGATCGCCCGCGAGGCGGACGGCGGGGTCTACGTGCACGCCGGGCCGGAGGTGAGCGTGGTGTCCACCAAGTGCTTCACCAACACCGCGGTCGCCTTCGCGCTGCTGGCGCTGCACCTGGGCCGGGTGCGGGACCTGTCGGTCGCCGACGGCCGCCGGATCATCGCCGGGCTGCGCCGGCTGCCGGAGCAGATCGCCGAGATCCTGCGGGACGAGGAGCGGATCGCCGCGCTCGCCGCGCTCTACGGGCAGGCCCGCAGCCTGATGTTCGTCGGCCGGGTGCGCGGCTACCCGGTGGCCCGGGAGGCGTCGCTGAAGCTCAAGGAGGTCTCCTACGTCCACGCGGAGGCGTACCCGGCCTCGGAGTTGAAGCACGGGCCGCTGGCGCTCATCGAGCCCGAGGTGCCGTCGGTGGCGATCGTGCCGGACGACGAGCTGCTGGAGAAGAACCGCGCGACCCTGGAGGAGATCAAGGCCCGCAGTGGCCGGATCCTGGCGGTGGGCCACCGGGTCCACGAGATCGCCGACGACACGATCGTCGTACCGCGCAATGAGCCGGAACTCGACCCCGTCCTGCTCGGTGTCCCGCTGCAACTGCTGGCGTACCACGCGGCCCTGGCGCTCGGCCGGGACATCGACAAGCCGCGCAACCTGGCGAAGTCGGTGACGGTGGAGTAGCCGCGGGCCGGGCGCACGGACCGGCGCGGGCGGGCGCGGCGGGGGCGTGCGGGGGCGCCCGGCCGCGGCCCGGGGAGCACGGGCCGGGCGGCGCTACGGGATGACGATGACCGGCCGCTGCGCGCGGCGGGCGAGGCGGCCGGCGACCGAGCCGAAGATCTTGCCGATGATGCCGTGCGTGCCGCCCACCACGATGGCGTCGGCGGAGTACTCGCGGCCGACCTCCTCCAGCTCGTGGCAGATGTCGCCGCCGCGCTCGACCAGGATCCAGGAGACCTCGGAGAGGTGGTCGGCGCAGGCCAGCTCCAGGCCGAGCACCTCGGTGCGGTGGTCCGGGACGTCGACGAAGACCGGCGGCTCGCAGCCCGCCCAGACGGTCGCCGGCAGCCGGTTGGCCACGTGCACGATGATCAGACCGGAGCGGGAGCGCCGCGCCATGCCGATCGCGTACGCCAGCGCGCGCTCGCTGGAGACCGAACCGTCGAACCCGATCACCACACCGTGCTGGAAGGCCGGGTCGCAGTGGTGGCGCGTCTGGGGTGCCGCGGTCGGCTCGGCCGCCGAGTAGTCGGCGAGCGGCTTGCCGTCGCCTGGGTCAAAGTGCTCTTTACCGGCCATGAGGTGGCGTTTTCGGCGAAGGCGGCGCGGGGGCGCCGCTGGAGCGGATACGGACAGCGGTGGCCACGGGACCGGCCGAGTTTGGCCGGTAAGGACATTGTCCTCCCGCTGCCTCCAGGGTACGGCGACGGCGTATCCCTGCACAGGTGCGCCGGGGTAATCCGTCTGGGTGCTCGTACCCGAAGTTTCCAGGAGAATGCCGGAGGAGGGCGGGAAGCGCAACGCCCCATGCCGGTGCGATGCGGGGATTTCGTACCCCGTGGCGACCCGTCGGTAACCCCTTACGGCCGACGTTTTCCGGCACCGGCCCGCCGGCGGGGACGGGTCGCCCGGCCGGGTCCGCCGACCGCCGCCGGGGCCCGCGCCCGGCTCGCCCGCGGCCGGCCGCCGTCCGCCCGCGCGAGGTTCGAGCCGGCCGCGCGCCGCGCCGGGAACCCGCAGCGCAGGGCCGGGATCGGGCACCGTGCTCCCGGACCGGCCGGCCGGTCGCGGCATCCGCCCCACGGCGCACGCCGACACCCCCGTGCGCGGGTCCGTGAGCCGGGTCGGACACCGGTGCACAGGGGGCGCACGGAAGCGCGTTTCCCAACTCCCGGTGTGCGACGGCGCGTTGAAATGGAGCAGGTAAAAAACGTGCGACTCTTTTCGGCCAACTTCCCATCGGTGTGCCCCAGTTGACCTGACGCACCATCAACAGCGACTTAACCTGGGAAAACCCCGGACCCCGGGGCGCTCGTAGGCCGTCACAGCAGGAGAAAGCGGCCAGGAGGGTCCGAGGCGTACTTCCCAGCGGCGCTGGTGAGTGCCACGCTTCGTGATCGCATGCTTCACGCCAAGTTGTCATGTCGACTTAGTGCCGGATGGTGAACTTGTCACCCCGTGCACAGCGGACGCAGTAGATTCGATCTTGGGTAACACGGCGGGGGAAATCGTGCAGTACCGAAAGGACGTCGCGTCGACTGAGGGGGGCTCATCCGCCATGACCCAGGACTCCAGAACCGGTGCGGCGACGGAGACCGTCCCGCCGTCCCCCCGCACCACACCAACGACCGCCTCCGGCACCGCCACCGCGTCGCCCGCCCGCAAGCTCTCCGCGCGGCGGCGCAAGGAAGTGGTCGCGGTGCTGATCTTCAGCGGCGGCCCGATCTTCGAAAGCTCCATCCCGCTGTCCGTCTTCGGCGTGGACCGGCAGGACGCGGGCGTGCCGCGCTACCGGCTGCTGGTCTGCGGCGGCGAGGAGGGCCCGCTGCGCACCACCGGCGGCCTGGAGCTCACCACGCCGTACGGGCTGGACGCGCTCGGCCGGGCCGGGACCGTGGTGGTGCCCGCGTGGCGTTCCATCTCCCAGCCGCCGCCCGCCTCCGCGCTCAACGCCCTGCGCCGCGCCCACGAGGAGGGCGCCCGGATCATCGGGCTGTGCACCGGCGCGTTCGTGCTGGCCGCCGCCGGCCTGCTGGACGGCCGCCCGGCCACCACGCACTGGATGTACGCGCCGACGCTCGCCAAGCGCTACCCCTCGGTGCACGTCGACCCGCGCGAGCTGTTCGTGGACGACGGCGACATCCTCACCTCGGCGGGCACCGCGGCCGGCATCGACCTGTGCCTGCACGTGGTGCGCACCGACCACGGCGCCGACGCGGCCAACGCGCTGGCCCGCAGACTGGTCGTACCGCCCCGGCGCACCGGCGGCCAGGAACGCTATCTGGACCGCTCCTTACCCGAGGAGATCGGCGGTGACCCGCTCGCCGAGGTCGTCGCCTGGGCGCTGGAACACCTGCACGAGCAGTTCGACGTGGAGACGCTGGCCGCCCGCGCCTACATGAGCCGGCGCACCTTCGACCGGCGCTTCCGCTCGCTGACCGGCAGCGCACCGCTGCAGTGGCTGATCACCCAGCGGGTGCTGCAGGCCCAGCGGCTGCTGGAGACCTCCGACTACTCGGTCGACGAGGTGGCCGGGCGCTGCGGCTTCCGCTCGCCGGTCGCGCTGCGCGGCCACTTCCGCCGGCAGCTCGGCTCCTCCCCGGCCTCCTACCGCACCGCGTTCCGGCAGCGGCGTCCGCAGGAGGCCGAGCGCGGCGAGGCGCTGCCGCACCAGCGCCGGGCACCGGCCGGCCCCGTCCCGGGGGAGGCGGCGGAGCCCGGCAAGCCCGAGTCGGACGCCTACGCGATCCGGCTTCCCGAGCAGCACGGCCGGGCCGACGGCCTCGACCTGACCGGGTCGGCCAGGCTGCGGACACCGGGGCCGGGAGCCGGCCGGAGCACGGCGATGCCGGGGCAGCGCGATCGCCCCGTAGGGTGAAGCCATGAACGACCGTATGGTGTGGATCGACTGTGAGATGACCGGGCTCTCGTTGCGCCACGACGCGCTGATCGAGGTGGCCGCGCTCGTGACGGACTCCGAGCTGAACGTACTGGGCGACGGGGTGGACATCGTCATCGCCCCGCCGGCCGAGGCGCTGGAGACCATGCCGGAGGTGGTGCGCGCGATGCACACCTCCTCCGGTCTGCTGGAGGAGCTGTCCGGCGGCACGACGATGGCCGACGCCGAGGCCCGGGTGCTCGACTACGTGCGCGGCTTCGTCAAGGAGCCGCGCAAGGCCCCGCTGTGCGGCAACTCGGTCGGCACCGACCGCGGCTTCCTGGCCCGCGACATGCCGACGCTGGAGGAGCACCTGCACTACCGCATCGTGGACGTCTCCTCGATCAAGGAGCTGTCGCGCCGCTGGTACCCGCGGGCCTACTTCAACAGCCCGACCAAGAACGGCAACCACCGCGCCCTCGCCGACATCCGGGAGAGCATCGCCGAGCTGCGGTACTACCGCGAGGCCGTCTTCGTCCCGCAGCCCGGACCGGACACCGACACCGCCCGGGCGATCGCCGCCAAGCACGTGTTGCCGGCCGCCCCGCACTGACCCCGGCGGCTCCGCCGGGGGCCTTCCCGGCACCCCGCTCCGACGCGCACCGTATCTGGAGCGAGCAGTCCCCCGAAGCCTGTACACTCATTCTCGGCCGGTGGGAAACACACCGGTCATGGTGGATGTAGCTCAGCAGGTAGAGCACCTGGTTGTGGTCCAGGATGTCGCGGGTTCGAGCCCCGTCATTCACCCCGAACAAGAGCCGCCCGATCCGTGCGAACGGACTGGGCGGCTCTTTCCATTGCGCCGGTGCGCCGCGGGTCACTCCTGCTGGTCGCCCTCGATCTCGTGGCGCCGGGCGCGCAGCAGCGCGTTCCGCCACATGTGCAGGGCGTCCTGGGGCGTGGCGCCGGCCTCGGCCGCCCAGCCGGTGAGCGCCTCCGCGGCGCGGGCCGCCAGCAGTGAGAGCAGGAGGCGGACGGCCGGCTCGTCGAGCGGGGCGATGAGCGCGCGCAGCGCGTCCTCGTCGTCGCTGAGCGCACAGGTGATGGCGGCGTCCGCGATGCGGTCGAGATCCTCTGGCATGGTCCCATGGTGCCGTGGCGGAGGGTGACTTCGCGGGTGCGCAGGGTGGATGGCCGGCGTTGTGTCGGTCGCCGCCCGTATCGCCGGGCCGGTCGCGACAGTTGGGAGTGCGGCGTGTCGTAGGACGGGGGGAGCGATGAGGAGTGTGGCATGACGCAGTCCCCCGGCCGGTCCCTGCGGATCGGCACCCGCGGCAGCCCGATGGCGCTGGCTCAGGCGGCGCGGGTGGCACGGGCGTTGGCGGCGGCGGGTTCCGGCCGGCCGGCCGAGGTGGTGCCGGTCCGCGGCGGCCGGGCCGCGGCGAGCGGCAAGGAGCGGTTCGTCAAAGCGGTCGACGAGGCGCTGGCGCGCGGCGCGGTGGACCTGGTGGTGCACTGCCTCAAGGACATGCCGGGAAACGAGCCACCGCCCGAAGGGATGGTGCTGGCCGCGGTGTTGACGCGGGACGACGTGCGGGACGTGTTCGTCGTGCCGGCCGGATCGACGGTGGCGCGGCTTTCGCAGCTGGCGCCGGGGGCGCGGATCGGCACGTCGTCGGTGCGGCGGGCGGCGCAGTTGCGGCGGCTGCGGCCGGACGTGCGGGTGGTGGAGGTGCACGGGACGGTCGGGACGCGGCTGGCGAAGCTGGACGATCCCGACGGCGGGCTCGACGCCCTGGTCGTGGCGGCGGCCGGCCTCGACCGGCTGGGCCTCGGTGCGCGCGCCCGGCAGGTGTTCGCGCTGACGCAGCTGCTGCCCGCGGTGGGCGCGGGGGTGCTGGCACTGGGCTGCCGCACGGCGGACACCGCGGTGCGCGAGGTGCTGGCCGGGCTGAACGACCCGGTGACCTGGACGCACGCGGCGGCCGAGCGCGCGGTGCTGCGGGAGTTGCGCGGCCACTGCGGCGCGCCGGTCGCCGGGCACTGCGCGACCGGGCGGGACGGACGGCTGTCGCTGCGCGCGCTGGTGCTCCGCCCGGACGGCTCGCGGACGGCCGCGGTCCACCTGCGGGGCGCGGACGCCGCGGAGTTGGGCGGCCGGGCGGCGCGGGAGCTGCTGCGGCAGGGCGCGCGGGAACTGCTGGACGGGTGAGGGGCGGCGCCGGGTGCCCCGGGACGCGGCGGTCCCGGAGCACCCGCTGTGCCGGTGGCGCCGCCCGGCGGACCGGGCGGGCTCGGCGGACCGTCGGGGACGGTCAGTAGACGGTGATGTCCCAGTGGCTGCCCTCGTCGCAGTAGAGGTTGCCGGAGGCCGCCTCCCACTGCGGGTAGCCGTCGCCGCGCAGGCCGATGTAGGTGAAGTCGTTGTGGATGTAGCCGTCGATGCAGGAGTTGTGCGAGATGTCGACCTTGTAGCCGTTGTAGTGGCTGTAGGTGCCGGAGGCGTGGCCCACCTCGGTGCCGCCGGTGATGTTGATCGCGCAGCCACTGGCGTGCTTGAGGGTGATGATCGCGTCCACGGTGCCGGAGTTGATCTGGTCGAACGAGGTGCATGTGGAGTTGCTGCGGGTCGTGCAGTTCCCGCTGGAGCTCCAGGTGATGCCGGCCGCCCGGAAGTCGGCCGCCGCGGTCGCCTGGGACAGCTTCGTGCCGCTGGCGTTGGCCGCGGGGGCCATGATGCCGAGGCCGACGACGGCCAGTACGACGGGTGCGAGCAACTTGCGCATGACCATTTTTCCTCCTGCTTTACCGGATGTTGGTACGTCTTCTCGCTCTCCCCGAGCCTCACAGAATTGAAACGGACATGACACCAACCGGTCAGTAGGAGGACGGTGTCCCGCCGCACCAGGTCGGCCGGCCGCCGGACATCTTCACCGCGCCGTTCCCGCACTGGAGTTGGGCGCACATCGAGAGCGACTCGGGGACCTGGGCCCGCTCTGGAACCCGGCGGCGCACCTTCGGCGCGCGCCCGCGCAAAACCGTCGATACCGCCCGGACCCAACCGCGGGCGGCTCTCCCGGTGTTCGGTAAACGGAAGATCTTGTCATGCCCACGTTTAATTCAAGGGTGTGCAAGGGGAGATCAGGGCTGTCACTTCCGTTCTTCCGCCCCCACAGGGAGATTCGATGCGCCGTTCCACCGCGGCTTGCGCGGCCGCGGCTTTCGCCATGGCGATAGCCACCATCGGTATATCCTCCGGCCCGGCCTCGGCCGCCCCGCCCGCGCCGCCGTCGCTGTCCACCGCCCGGTCGGAGCTGGCCGACCTGGTGATCGCGACGCCGGACAGCATGACCGGCTACTCGCGTGACGCGTTCGACATATGGGCGACGCAGCCCGACCACTGCACGACCCGGCAGGACGTGCTGGCCCGCGACGGGCAGGACGTGGTGGAGGGATCCGACGGCTGCCAGCCGACGAGCGGCAGTTGGTACTCCGCGTACGACAACACGACCCAGACCGTGGTGGCGCAGGCGACCATAGACCACATGGTGCCGCTGGCCGACGCCTGGCGGTCCGGCGCCGACAAGTGGACCGCCGCCCAGCGCAAGGCGTTCGGCAACGACCTGACCGACCCCCAGCTCCTCATCGCCTCGGAGTCGAGCAACTCCAGCAAGGGCGACAGCGGTCCGGACGAGTGGAAGCCGTCGAACACCGCCTTCTGGTGCACCTACGCGGAGGACTTCACCCGCGTCAAGTACGTATGGAGCCTGACCACCACCAGCGCCGAGAAGGACGCCCTGTCCTCGATGCTGGACACCTGCTCCTGACCGAGCCGCCGTCCGGCCCGTGGAGGAAGCGGGCCGGGCGGCCCAGCAGGAGCGGCTCCACCCCGGGACACCGGGTGCGCGACCCGGGATCCGTGGCGTCTCGCCATCCGGAACACCGGCCGTTCCACTGCGACGGCCATGGTCTGACCAGGTAGGATCGCCGTCCGCCGTGATCACGACCGGAGCCGGAAGGACCAGCCCATGGCCGAGCAGGCGAAGACGGACGAGGACGCCTTGCGGGAGCTGCGGAGGCTGCGCTCCAGCATCGACAACCTCGACGCCGCCCTGGTGCACCTGCTGGCCGAACGGTTCAAGTGCACCCAGCAGGTCGGCCTGCTGAAGGCGGCCCACCACCTGCCGCCCGCCGACCCGGCCCGCGAGGCGACGCAGATCACCCGGCTGCGCGAACTGGCCGCCGACGCCCACCTCGACCCGGCGTTCGCCGAGAAGTTCCTGAACTTCATCATCGAAGAGGTCGTCCGCCACCACAAGGCGATCGCCCGCGAGTCCGGGAGCCGCACACCGGACCCCGGGGACCGGCTATGACCCGGCGTCCGCCGCCGGGGGATCCAGCTTGACGCCGACGCCGCGCAGCGTGTGGAGATAACGGGGGCTGGCCGCCGACTCGCCCAACTTCCGGCGCAGCCAGGACAGATGGACGTCTATCGTCTGGTCGTCCCCGTACGCCTGCCGCCAGACCTCGGTCAGCAGCCGCCGGCGGGCGACCACCTCGCCGGGCCGGGCGGCCAGGAAGGCCAGCAGGTCGAACTCGCGGCGGGTCAGGTCGAGTACGGCGCCGTCGAGCAGCGCCTCCCTGCGCTGCGGATCGATCCGCAGCCCGCCGACCCGCAGCACCCCGTCGGTGCGCGGCCCCCGCGAGCGGCGCAGCACGGCGGACATCCGGGCGGCCAGGTGCGCGGCGGAGAACGGTTTGACGAGGTAGTCGTCGGCGCCGGCGTTGAGCAGCCGCACGATCTCCGTCTCGTCGTCGCGGTCGGTGGAGACGATCACCGGCACGTCGGAGATGCCGCGCAGCATGCGCAGCGCCTCGACGTCGTCCGCGTCGGGCAGGCCGAGGCCGAGGATCACCACGTCGACGCCGTCGCGGACCACTTCGCGCAGCGCGTCCAGCACCGTGCCCGCGCTGCGCACGGTGTGGGCGGATTCGACGAGTTGCCCGATCACCGCAGAGCGCACGAACTGGTCGTCCTCGACCACGAGCACACTTGCCATCCCGGCACGGTACGCCATCGGCGAACGCCGGGTCCGGCGATCCGCCGGGTCGTGCGCCACCCGGGCCGCAGGGCGTATCCTGCCGCGCCGCGGTGCGCCGGCGCGGGGAGGAACCCGGCGGATCGGGCGGCGGTTTGACCTGCGGCACGGGTGCGGCAGGATGTGCGGGCATGCGACGAGGTGGGATGCGGACCGCGGGCTGGACGCTCGCGACCGCGGCGATGATCGGGCTGTCCTGGTACGGCGTCCACTCGGTGCTGGCCCCGCCGGACGACGGCGGCTACGGCGCGCAGGCCGCGGCCGGCCCGCCGAGCGACCTCGTCTCCCCCGCCTCGGACGCGACGGACGCCTCGCCCGGCCCGTCCGCCTCGCACCCGCCGGCCGTCCCGAGCGCGTCGGCGCCGCCCTCGCCGTCCGCCAGCGCGCCGCCCCCGACGGTCCGCCCGGCCCCGACCAGGACCGCGCCCGCGCCGCCGCCGTCGCCGCGGACCGGTGAGCACACCTACACCGTGCCGGGCGGCAGCGTGGTGCTGGACCTGGCGCCCGCCTCGGCGACCCTGGTCTCCGCGACGCCGCGGCCAGGCTGGGCGATGCAGGACTGGCAGGAGCCGGGCTCGATCCGGGTGGTGTTCTACCAGGGGCAGCAGGCGGTCTCGTCCGTCACCTGCACCTGGAACGGCCACCCGCCGCAGGTGCGGACCTACTCCGGCTGACCGCGGCGCGGCGCGGTCAGCGGAAGACCGAGCCGGGCGGCGCCGGGGACGGCAGGGCGGTCTCGTCGGTGACCGGCAGCGCGCCGCCGGTGAAGTCCCGCAGCACGCTGCCGTGTTCGACCCGGCCGGGGTGCGGGTCGGAGGCTATGCGCCGGCTGAGGTCGGCCACCGGGAGTTCGCGGTTGGCGGCCAGCAGCAGCGCGTTGCCGAACCGGCGGCCGCGCAGCACGGCGGGGTCGGCGGCGAGCAGTGACTCCTCGAACCGGGAGCGGGCGGTGGCGATCTGGCCGCGCAGGAAGGCCAGCGGTGCGCCGTCCGCGAGGTTGGCGGCGTACCAGCCGCTGGGGCGCAGCACCCGGACGACCTCGTCGAGGAACTCGCCGCTGGTCAGGTGGGCCGGGGTGCGGGTGCCGCTGAAGACGTCGGCGACCACCAGGTCGGCCCAGCCGTCGGTGAGCGCGGCCAGCCCCTCGCGGGCGTCGCCGCCGCGCACCTTGATCCGCCAGCCGCGTTCCAACGGCAGCTCCCGGCGCACCAGTTGGGTCAGCGGCACGTCGATCTCCACGACCTGCTGGGTGGAGCGCGGCCGGGTGGCGGCCAGGTAGCGGGCCAGGGTGAGCCCGCCGCCGCCGAGGTGGACGGCGTGCAGCGGGCGGCCCGGCGGCGCGACCAGGTCGATGACGTGGCCGATCCGGCGCTGGTAGGCGAAGTCGAGGTGGGCCGGATCGTCGAGGTCCACGTGGGACTGCGGGGCGCCGTCGATCAGCAGCGAGAAGGCCCGCGGCCGGTCCCGGTCGGCCACCAGCTGCGCGAGGCCGCCGTCCACCGGCTCGCTGACCTGGGCCGTCGCCCGGTTGCGCGCCCGGGACGCGGGGCGGTCCGCGCTGGTCGCGGTGCGTGCTGCGCCGTCGCGCCGTCGTGCTGCCACCCCTCCAGTATCAACGCCGTCGGACTCCGCCGGCCGCCTCGATGGTCCGGGCCGCCTCGCCGAGCGCGATCCGCAGCAGCGCCGGGTCGGTCACCGGGGCGGCGTGCTCCGGCGGCAGCAGCCAGCCGGAGCCGGTCGCCGCGGGCCCGGCGGCGGGCCGGCGGCCGGGGTGCGCGCCCTGCGGAGCCTGTGGCGCCTGCGGACCGGCCCCGGTGCAGGCGCTGCCGGGCAGGTCCCAGCCCGCGGAGGTGCCGGCCGGGACCAGGAAGCCCAGGGTGTCGGCGCCGTGATCGTGCAGGACCGGGCCGACCCGGGTGCGCAGCCGCAGGATGTCCACCGCCTCCAGGCCCTGCCGGGACGGTACGACCACCACGTCCCAGACCGGAGTGCGCCCCGGCGGCCGCTCGCCGCCCTCCGGGACCGTGAGCCGGACGCGTCGGGCCTTCGCAGCCGGCCCTTGTGCCCCAACGGTGTCCACCAGGAACCTCCTCGCCTCACAGTCGGGCGTGACACTGCCCGTACATCCGTGTACAACGCGCGGCCTCGTCAACCGGAACGGGGTAATTCCGCCGCAAAGGATGGCAGTTCATGGCGAATTCTGGGTGCTATCTCCGCATTTCCACCCTTTCGCCCTTTATTTTCCTGGCGAACAGCGCGTGGCGATCTCGTCACAGCGGGTACCGTCGTGCCGCCTTGAAGCCCCCAGCCCGACCAGCACCAGCGGAGGACACGGCCGTGGCGCCCTCACCGCCCTCCCGGCAGCCAGATCCCGGCAGCACGCCCAACGCCGCCTTCCGGCGGATACGCGGCGACCTGTCACCCGGCGAGTTCTCCGCCGCGGTGCGCCGGGCGGCCCGCGAGATCGGCGAGCGGGTCAGCTGCGACGCGCGGTACATCGGCCGCGTGGAGTCCGGCGAGATCCGCTGCCCCAACTACGCCTACGAGCGGGTCTTCAAGCACATGTTCCCCGGCTACTCCCTGGGCGAGCTGGGCTTCGCGCCCCGCGACACGGTGCGCGGCCGCAACGCCGCCAGGGCCCAGGACGCCGACCCCGGTCCGCCCGGGTCCGGCGGGCCGGAATCCCACGGCGAGGAGGAGAGCGACGTGCTGCGTCGCGCGTTCATCACCCATGGGCCGGCCGCCGCGCTGGCGGCCGCCCTGCCCCTGTCCCAGCCCGGCGCGCTGCCCCGGCAGGGCGCCGGCCGGATCGGCGCGGGCGAGGCCCGCACGGTCGAGGAGGCGGTCCGCCGGATCAGGGTGCTGGACGACCGGCACGGCGCGGACGGCCTCTACCAGCGCGCCGGACACGTGCTGCGCGGCGCCTACACGCTGCTCGACCAGGGCACCTACAGCCGCCCGGTCGCCGACCGGCTCTACGCCGGATCGGGCGAACTGGCCATCTCGGTGGGCTGGTTGGCGCACGACTCCGGTCGGCACGCCGAGGCCAGGTCGTACTACGCGGAGGCGCTGGCCACCGCGCGGGCGGCCGGCGACCGGGCGCTGGAGGCGCACGCGTTCTGCAACGCCTCCTTCCTGGCCCGCGACGACGACCGGCCGCGCGAGGCGGTGCGCGCCGCGCAGGCCGCGCGGCAGGCGGCGGTCCGGCTCGGCTCGGACCGGCTGCTGTCCCTGTTGGCACTGCGCGAGGCCGGCGGCTGGGCCGGGCTCGGCGACCGGCCGGCGTGCGAACGGGCGCTGCTGCGGGCGCATTCGCTCTTCGCCCGGGGCGCCTGCGAGCACGACCCGGAGTGGATGACGTTCTACGGCGAGGCGGATCTGGAGGGGCTGGAGGCGCAGGTGTGGTGCCGGCTCGGCGACCACCGCAGGGCCGCGGCGCACGCCCGGCGCGGCGTGCTGCTGCAGGATCCGCACTTCACCCGCAACATCGCCCTCTACAGCGCGCAACTCGCCATCGACCTCGCGGCGGGCGGCGAGCCGGACGAGGCCGCGGAGGCCGGCAGCCGGGTGCTCGACCTGCTGGGCGACCGGGTCCGCTCGTCGCGGATCCAGGCGATACTCGGCGACGCCTGCCGGGCCTTCGAGCCGTACCGGGACCGCCACGGCGTGGCGCGCTTCCTGGCCCGGCACGAGGCCGTGCGCTCGGCCGAGGCCGAGGAACGGCTCGCCGCCGTCCCCGGACGGGTGGCACGGGTCTGACGAATCGGTTCGGCGTCCGGGGCCGGCCGGAGCGGCCGGTCCCGGGCGCCGCGTGGGAGCCTGGGGCCGCGGCGGTCCCGCGCCCCCGGGCCCGCGGCCCACGAACCGAGGAGTGAGAAGCGCTGATGTTCCACGGAGTCATCCCTCCCCTGTGCACCCCGCTCACCGAGGACGGCGAGGTGGACACCGCCTCGCTCGAACGCCTCGCCGCCTTCCAGCTCGAAGCGGGCGTCCACGGGCTGTTCGTCGGCGGATCCACCGGGGAGATCGCCCAACTGACCGACGCCGCACGGGATCTCGCGCTGCGCACCGTGGTCGCCACCGCCGCCGGGCAGGTCCCGGTGCTGGCCGGCGCGATCGACACCGGCACCCGCCGGGTGCTGGAACACGCCCGCCGGGCCCACCGGCTGGGTGCCGACGCGGCGGTGGTCACCGCGCCGTTCTACGTCGGGGTCGGCGAGCCCGAAGTGCGCGCCCACTACCGGCGGTTGGCCGCCGCGCTCGACATCCCGCTGGTCGCCTACGACATCCCGTCCAACGTCGGCTGGAAGCTGCCCGCGGCCCTGGTGGCCGAACTCGCCGCGGACGCGGCGATCGTCGCCGTCAAGGACTCCAGCGGCGACCTCGACGGGTTCCAGCGGGTCCTCGACGGCACCGCGGGGCTCGGCGTCGGCCGCCTCACCGGCTCCGAGACGCTGGCCGACCTCGCCATGGCCCGCGGCGCCGACGGCATCGTGCCCGGCCTGGGCAACGTCGACCCGCACGGCTACGTCCGGCTCTACGAGGCCGCGGTGGCCGGCGACCAGGCCGCCGCCGCCCGTGAACAGCGGCGGCTGATCCGGCTGTTCGGCATCGTCGAGGTGGCCGACCGGACCCGGGTCGGCCGGATCTCCGGCGCGCTCGGCGCGTTCAAGTCGGCGCTGGCCACCCGCGGCGTCATCCGGCACGCCCGCACCCAGGACCCGCTGCTCCCGCTCACCGCCGCCGAGTCGCAGCGGGTCGCTGGACTGCTGGCCGAGGCGGGGCTGGAGCCGGTCGGCTGACCACCGGCCGGCGGGGCGTCAGTCCAGGTGGCCGGTGTCGTTCCAGCGTTCCAGGGCCGGGGCGCCGTAGGCCCAGCCGAGCACCGACAGCGACGCCGGGTCGAGGCGCAGGGCGGCGCCGAAGCGCAGTTCGCGCTCCAGCCAGCGGGCCGCCAGCGCGCGCAGCAGGTGCCCGTGGGCGAAGACGAGCAGGTCGCGGTCGGCCGAGCGGGCCCACGCCACCACCCGGTCCACCCGCTCGGTCATGGCGGCGGCCGTCTCGCCGCCGGGCGCGCCGTCCCGCCACAGCAGCCAGCCGGGCGAGGACTCGGCGATCCCGCCCGGCGTCAGGCCCTCGTGGTCGCCGTAGTCCCATTCGAGCAACGCGTCCCACGGCTGCGCGCGTTCGCCGAAGCCGACCAGCTCGCAGGTCTCCCGGGCCCGGACCAGCGGGCTGGTGCGCACCTCGACGCCGGGCAGCCCGGCCCAGGGCGCGCGGTGCAGCCGGTCGCGCAGCAGGCGGGCGGTGCGGCGGCCCTCCTCGGTCAACGGGACGTCGGTGCGGCCGGTGTGGCGGCCGATCGCCGACCACTCGGTCTGGCCGTGGCGGACCAGGAGGATGCGCGGCGCCATGTGCTGGCGGACCTTTCGTGCGGGACGGGCGGTCTCCCCGCCCGGGACCCCATCATCCCGTCCGCCGCTCCGGCCGGCTCACCGGCCCAGCAGACCGGTCAGCAGCGCGTCGAGACCGCGCTCGTACTGGGCCGCTGGGTCGTCCCAGGCGAGCTCCAACTCGGCGGCCAGCCGGGCGGAGTGCGGATAGCGGTCGGCCGGCGGCGGGCCGCCGTCCAGCCGGGACTCGTGCCGGCCGCGCGCGGCCCACATGGCGGCGCCGAGGGTGAACTGGACGAGCGCGGTGTAGGCGCGGGCGGCGGCCCCGGGGTCCGAACCGGCGCGCAGCAGCGCCTCCAGCAGCCGGTCGGCGAACTGGGTGCTCTCGTCGCCGCGCACCGGCTGGTCGGCCAGCAGCCGCAGGATCGAGGGGTGACCGTCCAGCAGGCGGTAGACGGCGCGGCACAGTTCGCGGATCTCCTCGCGCGGCCCGCCCGGATCGTCGGCGGGCGGCCGGGGCGGCAGGCTGGCCTCGGCGAGCAGCCGCAGCCGGACCGCCTCGACGATCTCGTCCTTGCCGCTGAAGTGGCTGTAGACCGCCATCGTGGCCACCCCGAGGTGCCGGGCGAGCGCCCGCATGGTGAACGCGTCCGGCCCGGCGTTGTCGAGCAGTTCGGTCGCGGCGACCAGGACCCGTTCCCTGTTGAGGCTGTTGCGCGGCGCCCGCGCCCGGGAGCGGCTGCGGGTCGCCAGGCGCGACGAGCGGCTGATGGCCATGGGTGCGTGTGCTCCCTGAGATCCGTGTGGTGCCAGCGACCGGTCGTGTCGGATGGCGCGGAAGTGAACCCGGAGGCAACCCGACCGGTACCGCCTGCGTCCTAGCCCTTACCCGAAGACCCGGCGGGCAACCTCGCCATGGGCTCCGCCGGTCCACGGGCCTGCGCGAGCGCGGCGCCGGGGCGGGTGCGGGAGGGTTCCGTCGTACGACGTACGGTTGAGCGCTCGCGGGAAACAGACGCGGCCCGGTGGTTTGGACGGACCGGACACCAGAAGAGACGGAGACACCGACGGATGTCCAGCACCGAAGTCCGCGCGAGGGGCGATCTGCGCGGCAGGCCCCGTTGGTGGGCCGAACTGCCGCTGATAGCCGCCGTCTACGCGGCGTACTCGGGCGGCCGTCTGCTGGTGGCCGGTGACACCCGGCAGGCCGTCGCGCACGCGGAGTCGATCCTGCGCCTGGAGCGAATACTCCACCTCGACCCCGAACACGCCCTCAACTCGCTGTTCACGCACGTCTCCTGGCTCGGCATACCGGCCTGCTTCGCCTACGCCAGCCTGCACTACCTGGTGACGCCGGGCGTCCTGGTGTGGCTGTGGCGCCGGCACAACGGCCACTACCTGTTCATGCGCACCTGGTTGATGGTCTCCACCCTGATCGGCCTGGTCGGCTTCACCCTGCTGCCCACCGCGCCGCCCCGGCTGCTGCCGAGCGGCTCCGGCTTCCACGACACGATGGCCCAGTACGCCTCGATCGGCTGGTGGGGCGCGGACGCCAGCGCGCCGAAGGGCATGGGCCACCTCACCAACGAGTACGCGGCGATGCCGAGTCTGCACGTCGGCTGGGCGCTGTGGTGCGGCCTGATGCTGTGGCGCTACGGGCGCAACCCGGTGGTGCGGGCGGCCGGGGTGGCCTACCCGCTGGTGATCACCCTGGTGGTGCTCGGCACCGGCAACCACTACCTGCTCGACACCCTCGCGGGGGCGGCCGTGATGGGCGTCGGCCTGCTGCTGACCCGCCCGGCCCGGCGGCTGGTGGCCGTCACCGGCGCGCTGCTGCTGCGCCCGCCCGCCGCCGGCGCAGGCGTCGAGCCCGGCGGAGTGGTCGTGGCGTCCGGCACCGCGCACGAGAGCATCCCGGAACCCGTCGCGGGGCCGGTCCCCGGCGAGGCGGCCGGCGAACTGCCGGAACCCGTGGCGGCCCGGCCCGCCGAGGTCGCGCCACGGGCGGCGGCCAGAACCGCCGCTCCCCCGCTGCCGGCCCCCCGGCACACCCCGGAGGCCGTGCGGCCCGGCCGCGGCCGCACCCGCTGACGGCACGTCACCGAACCGGTCCGCGTGGCGGGGTGCGGCCGTTGTCGGTGCCGGATGCGAGACTGCCCGACGTGAACGACGTGAGCGACCAGACCCACCCGGACGCGGCCCTGCGCGCCCGGCTCGCGCGGCTGCGCGGGCCGGACACGGCGCCGCGGGCCCTGGACGCGCGGGCGTTGGCGGCGCTGGCGGCGAACCCGGGCTGCGGCAGACGCGCCCTGCTGGACGCGGCCGGGGTGGACAAGGGCGCGGTGGCCCGGGCGCTGGGAGCGCCCGAGCGGTTCGGCCAGTCGCAGTTCGCCTTCGCCCGGGGCATCGCGTTCGAGGCCCGGGTCAAGGCGGACGGCTGCGCGGAGTTGCTGCGGCTGCTCGGCGCGGACGGCGGCCGCGCCGAGCTGCCCGATCTGGCCGCCGCCGGGCCGCAGGGCCGGGCCGAGCGCACCAGGCTGGCGCTCGCCGAGGCGTCCCGCTCCGGCCGCTGGGCCCTGCTCGACCACCCGCTGCTGGTGCTGGAGGTCGCCGGCTCGCCCGCCTACCTGGAGCCGGACGCGGTCGCGGTGCGCCCGGACGGCGGCTGGACGGTCGTCGAGGTCAAGTCCTTCCCGGTGCTGGACGGCAGCGCCGACTCGGTGAAGGTGGGCGCCGCCGCCCGGCAGTGCGCGGTCTACGTCCTGGCCCTGCAGCGGCTCGATCCGGTCGCGCCGCGCCCGGAGGTGCTGCTGGTGTGCCCGAAGGACTTCTCCAACGTCCCCACCGCCGAGTCGGTCGACGTCCGCAAGCAACTGTCGGTGACCCGGCGGCAGTTGTCCCGGCTGACCCGGATCGAGGAGATAGCCGCGGCGCTGCCCGGCGAGCTGACGTTCGCGGTCGGCGACGGGCGGCCGGCCGAGGAGCTGGCGGCGGCGGTGGAGTCGGTGCCGGCCGCCTACGCGCCCGAGTGCCTGGACACCTGCGAGTTGGCCTACCACTGCCGCGACCGGGCCCGCGCGTGCGGCGGTGTCGAGGCGCTGGGCCGCTCGGTGCGCGGCGAGTTGGGCACCCTGACCACGGTGGAGCGGGTGCTCGCGGCGGCCGGGGGCCTGGTGCCCGACGACGACGATCCGGCCGCCGCCGCGCTGCGCCGGGCCGCCGCGCTGCGGGCGGAGGCGCTGTGTCCCTGATGACCACGCTCGCGCGCGCCCAGGCGGTCGCCGCGGGCCGGGCGCAGCCGCTGGCCACCGTCTGCCACCGCTGGGTGTCGCAACGGCCGCTGGTCTTCGTGCCGTTGACCACCGCCGGCGAGGTGGGCGCGCCGCTGGGAGCCCTGGTGGGCACCGAGCGGTCGGCGCCCCGGCTGCTGGTGGTGCCGCAACCGCGCGACCGGGACCTGCGGTCGGCGTTCCTGGCCGAGCTGGCGGACGAGGTGCTGCCGTACCTGACGTCCTACGAGGACGACACGCAGGCCGAGCCCGGCAAGGAGACCGACCCCGAGACCGGCAAGAAGGTCGCCGTGGAGCGCGAACTGTGCGTGGACGCACCGCAGTTGCTCGTGCCGAACGCGGCGGGCGTCGAGTACGTGCGGCTGCTGGGCCGGGCCACCCGGTTCCGGCGCACCGCCGAGGAGGATCCGGCCGAGCCGTATCCGGCGCCCTCGCGGGTGCCGCTGCTGGGCCGGTGGCTGACGCACTACGGCGAGCGGGCCCGCACCCCGGGCAGCGCGCTGCTGGTGGCGATGACGGATCTGCTGACCCGGCACTGGGCCACCGGGCAGAGCGGGTTGGAGGACCAGCACCTGGGCGCGCTGCTCGCCTGGATCGACCCGCCGCCCGGCTGGAGCGGCCTGCGGGCCGCGTTGCGGGCCCAGACCGCGCGCGGGGCCGACGGGTTGCTGGTCAGCCCGCCGGCCGGTCCGGCCACCGACCCGGTCTTCGACAACCGGGTGCTGTCGCCGGCGATGGCGCGCTACGACGCGGCGCGCACCGCGGGCGCCGGGACCGAGGCGGCGGTGCGGGAGATCCGGGCGCTGCTGGAGAGCCAGTTGCGGCCGACGTGGGAGGAGATGTGGCGCGGCGTCGACCTGCTGCGCGCCCTGCCGCCCGGCGGCCACGTGGCGGACCGCTGGAAGCGCGACCGCTGGTCCTACACCGGCCATCGCGACCGGGTGCGGGCCGGCGAGCCGCCGCAGCCGCGCCGGGACGACGCGATCGCCGCCGCGCAGAAGCTGTCAGGGCGGGAGACCGCGCAGGCCCGGCTGGAGGCCGGCGAGGCGCTGGACGATCCGCTGGTGATGGCCGGCCGGCGGCTGGCCGGCGAGGCGTTCGCGGGCCGGGTCGCGGCGGTGGAGATGGCCTACGCGCAGGGCAGGAGCGTCCGGCCGCGCCCGCTGGTGACGGTGGCCGGCGAGGACCGGCCGCATCTGGAGGAGGGCGGCCGGGTCTACCGCGCGCTGCCCGACGGGCGCACCCAGGAGGCGGAGTTCGTCGCCTGCCCGGGGCCCGGCCTGCTGACGCTGCGGCTGCTGAACGGGATGGGCCGCGGCAAGGAGCCGGACGCCGGCACGGTGCCGGCCGCCGGGGACCCGGTGTGCTGGACGCTGTTCGAGCACGCGCCGCGCGGCGGGGCGCAGTTGCCGGACGCCGACGCCACCCCGTGGACGCACGGCGGGCCGCCCGGTGCTCCGGCCGGCGGGCCCGGGCCGGCCGATCCGCCGGACACCGTGACCGGGGAGGACTTCCTGTGACCGAGCCGCTGGACGCCGCGCGCGCCGAGCCGGCGGATCCCGCCGCGGCCGCCGCCCGGGCCACCGAGGCGATCCTGCGCGACACCCGCGAGGGCCCGCACCGCGGCGTCGTGGTCGACTCGCCGCCCGGCGCCGGCAAGTCCACCCTCGTGGTGCGCGCCGCTCGTGAACTGGCCGCGGCCGGCGAGCAGTTGATGATCGTCGCGCAGACCAACGCGCAGGTGGACGACCTCGCCGACCGGCTGGCCGCCGCCGATCCGGGCCTGGCGATCGGGCGGCTGCACGGCGCGGACTCGCCGCCCGACCCGGCGCTGGACCGGCACCCGTCGATCCTGAAGTCCGCCAAGGTCGCCGATCTGCGCGAGCGGCAGGTGGTGGTCGCCACCGCCGCGAAGTGGGGGTACGTCAAGGACGTGGAGCCCTGGCGGCACGCGATCGTGGACGAGGCGTACCAGATGCGCTCCGACGCGCTGCTGCGGGTGGCCGGCCTGTTCGAACGGGCGCTGTTCGTCGGCGACCCGGGGCAGTTGGACCCGTTCAGCGTGGTGGCCGCCGAGCAGTGGGCCGGGCTGTCCTACGACCCGTCGGCGAGCGCGGTCGTCACCCTGCTGGCGCACAACCCGGAGCTGCCGCAGCACCGGCTGCCGGTCTCCTGGCGGCTGCCCGCCTCGGCGGCGCCGCTGATCTCCGACGCGTTCTACCCGTACACGCCGTTCCGCAGCGGCACCGGACCCGGCGACCGGTCGCTGGAGTTCCGCGTCCCGGGCGACGGCGGGGCGCCCGACCGGGTGCTGGACGAGGCGGCCCGGTCCGGCTGGGGCCTGCTGGAGCTGCCCGCCCGGCACACCCCGCGCACCGACCCGGAGGCGGTCGGCGCGGTGGCCGCGGTGGTGCGGCGGCTGCTGGAGCGCGGCGGCGTGACGCTGAGCGAGCGGTCGGCCGGGCCGCTGCCGGTCACCGCCGAGCGGATCGCGGTCGGCACCGCCCACCGCGACCAGGCCGCCGCGGTGCGGGCCGCGTTGGCCGGGCTCGGCGTCGGCGGCGTCACGGTGGACACCGCCAACCGGCTGCAGGGCCGGGAGTTCGACGTCACGGTGGTGCTGCATCCGCTGTCCGGACGGCCGGACGCGACCGCCTTCCACCTGGAGACCGGGCGGCTGTGCGTGCTCGCCTCGCGGCACCGGCACGCCTGCGTGGTGGTCTGCCGGGCCGGGGTGGCCGAGCTGCTGGACGAGCACCCCTCCACCGAACCGGTGCGGCTGGGTGTCACGGTGAAGTTCCCGGACGGCTGGGAGGCGAACCACGCGGTGCTGGCCCGGTTGTCGGAGCACCGGGTGCGTCACCGGCCGTGACGGGTGTCCGGTGATTCCGCGCGGGGTAGCCCTGGTGCGGGACAATGGATGGCGGTCCGCAACCTGGAGGTAGGCAGATGTCCGAGCCGCACTCGGCTCACCACACGCCGGACGAGGCTCCGCGCCGGATGCGGCCCGCCCCGCTGCTCTTCGAGCCCGAGGCGGCGTCCGGCGACACCGAGCACTTCTTCGACCTGGAGTCCATCGAGGATCCGGGCCGGCTGCTGGAGCGGGCCACCGAGCTGGCGCTGGCCTTCCGCGCCGCGGCCGACCGGGCCACCGAGTTCCAGGCGATGGCCGCCGCCCAGCTCGCCGACCCCAAGCGCTTCGACCGGGACACCACCGCCGCCATCGCCCTGCGGGCCGACTGGTCGGAGGACTACGCGAAGAAGATGGTGGAGTTCGGCGCCGGCCTGCTCAAACAGCAGCACCTGCCGGACTGACCGCGCCGGCCCGGCCCGCCGGGCAGGCGCCACGAACAACCGCCGGCGGCATGGCCACTGTGGCATATACGGGCAGGGTAGCGGCGAGAGGGCGGCGGTGCACCCAATTCGGGCGATTGGGTGCGTTCGGGGGCGGTTGCCGAGTAGACCTGTCGGTCATGAGCGACTTGACCCGGGACATCCGGAACAGTGACGTACGCGACCACGACGCACGGCGCACCGACCTGTGGGAGCCCGGGCTCGGCCAGCCGGGCGACTGCCGCAGCGGGCACAGCGACCACGTGACGGCCGAGGGCGCCGAGTGGCTCGCGTCGGCCAGCCCCTTCCCGCGCAGCGCCCGCGCCCTGTGGGCGGCCCGGCCGAGCGGCGCGGGCGTGCTGCCGTGCGGCACCGCGTTCGACGTGATCGACCTGCCCGGGCTGTTCGGCCGCCGGGTGCTGGAGCGGCTGTGGTCGGCCGGCCCCGGCTGCGGTCCGGTGGCGGTGCACCGCGGGCGGATCTGGCTGTTCGCCGCGCCCGGCACCGCGGACCGGCTGCCGGCGCTGCTGTCCTGGGAGGAGTGGGCGCACCGGGTGCCGTCGATGATCTGCCACGGGGTGGGCGACGCGGTGACCGTGCCGCCGCTCAGACCGGCGTCCGGGCCGCCGGCCGGCGCTCCGCGCTGGCTGGTGGCGCCCGGGGTGCGCGATCCGTGGCTGCCGGGGGCCGCGGTGCTGCTGTGGGCGGCGCTGCGGGTGGTCCGCTCCGGGGCGTGGCCGGAGCGGACGGATCCGGACGAGGCGTGCCCGGCTGACCCGGAAGGGCAGGTCAGCGGCTGAAGACTTATCGATTTTTCCTCTGCCGGATCCGGATGCTAGTGTCTGCGACATCGCAAGCGCCGCTAGCTCAACAGGCAGAGCAGCTGACTCTTAATCAGCGGGTTCGGGGTTCAAGTCCCTGGCGGCGCACCGATCGGGCACCCTCCTCACGGAGGGTGCCTTTGTCGTTCGGGACCCCGGTCACCGGGCCGGCGCGAGGTCCGGCCCGGGAACGGACATCGAGGTGAGCCGGCGCGGCCGGGCCCCGCCGAGGAAGTCCGCCAGCAGCCGGGTGACCAGCTCCGGCTTCTCCAGCGGCAGCCCGTGCGTGGTGTCGGGGACCACGGCGAGCTGCCCGCCGGGCACCGTCTCGGCCAGCTGCGCGCTGTGCGAGACCCGGACCTCGTCGCGGTCGCCCTGCATCACCAGGGTGGGCGCGGTGATGCCGGCCAGGTCGCCGAGTTCGAGCCCGGAGCCGGCCGCCCACATGGCGAGCAGCTTCTCGAACACCACCGGGAAGTGCTCCGGCCCGTCGGGCGACAGCGGTTCGTACTGCGGCCGGAACCAGCCGGCCAGCACCTCGCGGCTCCCGGCGTCCCCGCACACCAGCCGGCGTCCCGACTCGGTGGTGCCCTCCGGGGTGATCGCGGTGCCGATCAGCACGAGCCGGGAGACCAGGTCGGGGCGGCGCAGCGCGAGGTGCGCCGCGACGGTGGCACCGTCGCTCCAGCCGATCACCGCGGCCGGCCCGGTCCCGACCGCCTCGGCGAACGCCGCGGTGTCGTCGGCCATCAGCGGGTAGCCGTACGGGCCCTCGGGGTCCGGGGTGCGGCCGTGGCCGCGCCGCTCGGGCGCGTAGACCCGGTAGTGCTCGCCGAGCGCGGGTCCCTGCCCCCACCAGCTGTCCGCCGTGACGCCGCCGCCGTGCAGCAGCAGCACCGGCTCGCCGCTCGTGCCCCACTGCGCGTAGTACGTGCGCAGACCTCCCGCCATGACGTAGCCCATGCCCCCGCCTTCCCTCCACCGTATTGAGCAACGCTCAATTGAACAGTGCTCAAGTTAGGCCGGTAGGCTGGAGCCGTCAAGCCGGCCCCGCGCGCCGGCCCGGAACGCAGGAACGGGGGCCCGGATGCCGCTGCAACGGGAGACGGTGGTCGACGCCGCGCTGCAACTGCTGGACGAGCTCGGTCTCGACGGCCTGACCACCCGGGCGGTCACCAACCGGCTCGGCGTCCAGCCGGGCGCCCTGTACTGGCACGTGCGCAACAAGCGCGCCCTGCTCACGGCGGTCGCCGAGCGGATCATGGACGAGGTGTTCGAGGCCCCCGAGTTGCCGGGCGGCGACTGGGCCGGGCAGGTCACCGCCTTCGCGCACGCCATGCGCGCCGCGCTGCTGCGGCACCGCGACGGCGCCCGGCTGGTCGCCACCCACACCCCGCTCGGGCCCGGCACGCTGCGGGCCGCCGAGGCCGGACTCGCCGGGCTGCGCGCCGCCGGCATCCCGCTCGCGCTGGCCGCCCGGTTCGGCGACACCGTGACCAGCTACGTCACCGGCTTCGTGCTCCAGGAGCAGGCGGCCGCCCCGGAGTCCGGACCGTTCGAACCCCTGGACCCCGAGGCGTTCCCGCACCTCGCCGAGTGGAGCGCCGCCCAGTCCCCGCCGGATCGCGACGCCGCGTTCGACACCGGGGTCGCCCTGATCGTCGGCGGCCTGCGGGCGGCGCTGAGCACGCCCGGCGGTCGGGTATGATCGACGACGTCGCGAGCGCCGCTAGCTCAACAGGCAGAGCAGCTGACTCTTAATCAGCGGGTTCGGGGTTCAAGTCCCTGGCGGCGCACCGATCGGGCACCCTCCACGCGGAGGGTGCCCTTCGTCGTTCCCGGGCGGCGGGCAGCCGTCACCGCCGGGTCACCCGCACCGTCCAGCCGCCCTGCGCGTCGGCCGACAGGATCTGCGCGGTGAAGCCGGTGGCGGGATCGGTGTAGCGGGCCGGCGGGCGGAAGGGGGCGTCGTTGAGCGAGTTGAACGAGGCGCTGGAGAAGCCGCACGCGGCGGTGCCCGGGTGCGCGTCGACCACGTGGACCGGTCCGTCGCCGGAGTCGACGTCGGTGCGCACCCGGTAGACCAGCACGCCCTGCGAGCAGGCGGCCCGGTCGTTGCCGAGGGCGCGGCGGGCCTCCAGGACGTAGGCGGTGTGGGCGCCGTAGGGCAGCACGACCGCCTTGCGCCCGCCGGGCACCTCCACCGGCGAGAGGGCGACGACCCGGGTGCCGGGGGTGGCGAGGCAGACGACCTGCCGGTCGGCGAGCCAGCCGAGCCGCCACTTGTGCCAGGCGAGCAGGTCGCCCTGCAGGCCCCAGTCGAGCGACATGGTGTCCCACTGGCCGGCCAGCCGGTCGGTGCGGGCGAAGTCGCCGACCGAGTACAGGTCGGGCAGGCCGAGTATGTGGCCGTTCTCGTGGGCGAGCACCCGGGGCCCGGACTGGTCGTGGCCGTAGATGACCGAGACCCGGTCCAGGTGGGTGCCGGACTCGGTGGTGGCCGCGCTGCCGCCGGTCCAGGTGACCGACAGGACGGTCTCGTCGGCCGGCGGTCCGGCGTTGGGCGTGGCGATCACGTTGACCAGGTCGTAGCCGCGGAAGTCGACCGACCGGCCGACCACCGAGACCAGGTCGCGCATCATCTCGCGGTGCACCGGCCAGCCGTAGCCGCGCGATATCCGGTAGGTGGCGAAGCGGCGCGGCATCCGGAACCAGCGCATGACCGGGACCGGGTGGTAGCGCAGCCGGCCGTAGGACGCGCGGGCGTACCACTGCGGGACGGCGGGGAAGAACTCGCGGTAGCGCTGCTGGACGCTCTCGTGGGCCGGCGCGTCGGGGAAGTCGATGAAGAGGGTCAGCGCCTTCAACTCGCCGGTGGAGCGGGCGTATTCGCGGTTGCGGGTGGCGGTGAACCCCTCGGACATCTCGGTGCCGGGGGCGGCCCGCAGCGCGCAGGGCCGGCCGGGCGGGGCGGCCTGCGAGCTGCCGCCGGCCTCCAGGTCCACGCCGACCGCCGAGCCGCCGGCGAGCAGCAGGACGGCGGATATCGCGGCGGCCCTGACCCGGCCGGGCCGCCAGGACAGCGGCCCCCTCACCGCTCGGCCACCGTGACGGACCAGTTGCCGGCCGCGGTCCGGTCGTTGACGCGCACGGTCACCGCGCCGTGCGCCCAGGCGGCGAACCGGTAGGTGTAGGACTCGCCGCCGCGCAGCGGGGCGTCGGCCAGCGGCGGGTAGACCGAGGAGCCGTAGCAGCCGCCGGTGCGCGGATGGGTGTCGAGCACCCGGACCGGTCCCTCCCCGGTGCCGACGTCCGAGCGGATCCGGTAGAGCAGGACGCCCTGGGAGCAGGCGCGCACGTCGTTGCCGCGGTCGGCCCGCGCCTCGACGGCCAGCGCGGAGTCCTGGTCGAGCCGGACCACCACCAGCTTGGCGCCGCCCGCGGTCTCCACCGGCACCAGGGTGCGGGTGACGGATCCGGGGTGGTCCAGGCAGGTGACCTGGGACCGGTCGATCCAGCCGTACTTCCACCGGTGCCAGGCGAACAGGTCCGGGGAGAGCGCGAACTGACTGCCCATCAGATCCCAGTCGCCGACCAGGGTGTCCCAGTCGGCGTCGCTGCCGGCCGGCGGGCGCAGGTAGAGGTCGGGCAGGTCGAAGACGTGGTTGGTCTCGTGGGCCAGCACGTTCGGGTCCGGCGGGTGGTGTTCGAAGACGGTGACCAGCCGGCGGATCTCGGCGTGCCCGGCGCGCAGCGGCTGGTCGAGGTTGATGACCTTGGTGGCGTCCGCGTCCACCCCGGGGGCGTCCGGATCGGCGACCAGGTAGACCACCGGGTAGCGCCGCAGGTCCACCGCGCGGCCGACCACTGCGAGCGCGTCGTGCAGGTAGGCGTCCCGCGGCGCCGGCGCCCAGTCGCGGTGGATGGCGTAGCCGGCCGAGGTGCGCGGCATCCGGAACCAGCGCCGCACGATGTGCGCGCGCAGCCGCAGCCGGCCGTAGGACGCCCGGGCGAAGAACTCGCTGGTGCCGGGGAAGTGATCGGCCGCCAGTTGCGCGGGGGTCAGGTCGGGCACGTGGTCGGGGAAGGACAGGAAGAGCATGACCGCGCCGATGTCGCCGATCGGGCGGCGGTAGTCGGCGTTCCAGGTCGAGATGCCCTCCGAGTGCCGGGCGCCGGTGCGCTCCAGGGCGCACGGCCCGTCCGGCGAGGCGGCCGCGGCGGGCCCGGCGAACAGCGTCCAGGCGACCAGCGCGACGAAGCCGACCGCGAGGGCGGCGCCCCGGCGGGCCGGGTAGGTGCGCGGGGCCGCGTGGAGGCCGCGCCGGGCGGGCGCCCGGTCGGCGTGCCACACCCGGCCGCGCGGGCCGTCGCCTGACGTGCCGTCGCCGGACGCACCTGTGAACGCACCGCCTCGCACGCACACCTCCCGGGACGGATCGGGCCACCTGGGCTGACCTCTCCACCCTCGGGGGGTTCACGGCGGTTTGGCCTGTTCTGCTGGGCCGGTCGAGTCAGCCGTCGAAGATCACGCACAGTGACGACCGCCCGGCGCCGATCAGCCGAGGACAAATGGCTGCACAGGCGTACAACGGCGGCAAGAAATCGGACATCGCGCCCCGAAGTTGCCTCCGTGCGCCGAGAATCACCACCGAATCACTACGTTGGCGGTGGCTCTCGGCAACGGCGAACCTCTATGATCGGCACATTTCCCCGTCGGGAATCCGCGTCGGCGGACCCCGACTCCTCCCCGACTACCTTGTGCGAGAAGACTGCGATGCGGGAGAAAGCTGACGGCGGACCCTCGGTCGGCCCAAGCGGTGATCCCGCCGCATACCCGACGGCTGCCACCGAATGTGACAATCCGACGGCGATGTCGCCCGGACGGCCGCACCGGGGCATCGGCGGGACCGCCGGCGCCGGCAGCACCGTCAGGGAGTCGGCGTTCCTGCGCGACTACCACGCCGCCTTCAACGTCGCGCGGACCGCGATGGGCCTGGTCGACGGCGACGGACGGCTGCTGGCGGCCAACTCCGCGCTCGGCTCGCTGCTGGGCACCGTGCCGGCCCGGCTGACCGACCGCCGGGCCGCCGAGCTGGTCGGCCTGGACGGCGACGAGACGGTGCGCAGCGCCTACCGCGACGTGCTGCGCGGCGGGCGCGACCGGCTGCGGTCCACCTGCCGGCTCAAGCACCCGGACGGCCGGGCGCTGTGGGCCGAGGTGACCTTCGACGCGGTGCGCGACGGGCGGCCCCCGGCCGCCGACGAGGGGCGCACCGCGGCGCTGCTGTCGGTCGAGGACGTCAGCGAGCGGCGGGAGTTGGCCGACCGGCTGCGCCACCTGGAGATGCACGACGCGGTCACCCTGCTGCCGAACCGCACGCTGTTCTTCGAACGGCTGGAGGCCGCGGTGCGCGCGCCCGGCGCCCACCGGGTCGGCATCTGCTACCTGGACCTCGACGGCTTCAAGGCGGTCAACGACACTCTCGGGCACGGGATCGGCGACCGGCTGCTGGCGGCGGTGGCCGACCGGCTGCTGGCCTGCGTGCAGGAGGGCCGGCACCTGGCGGCCCGGCTCGGCGGCGACGAGTTCGCCCTGCTGGTCGAGGAGTCGCAGGGCACCGGGCAGGTGACCGGGCTGGCCGACGCCGTACTCGCCGCGCTGCAGCGGCCGTTCGACCTGGAGGGCCACCGGCTCGCGGTCTCGGCGAGCATCGGCGTGGTCGAGCGGCCGACGGCCGGCACCTCGCCGACCGGCCTGATGCAGGCCGCCGACACCACGCTGTACTGGGCCAAGGCGGACGGCAAGGGCCGCTGGACGCTCTTCGACCCGGAGCGCAACGCGCACCGGATGACCCGTCAGGCGCTGTCCAGCACGCTGCGGCAGGCCGTGGAGCGCCGGGAGTTCGTGCTGGAGTACCAGCCGCTCGTCGCGCTGGACAGCGGCACGCTGCGCGGGGTGGAGGCGCTGGTGCGCTGGGAGCACCCGCAGTTCGGCCGGCTGGCGCCGGACCGCTTCGTGGGGCTGGCCGAAGAGGACGGCTCCATCGTGCAGTTGGGCCGCTGGGTGCTCGCCGAGTCCTGCCGCCAGGCCCGGGTGTGGCAGAAGGACCACCCGGACCGGCCGTTGTTCGTGAGCGTCAACGTGGCGGTGCGCCAGGTGTGGGACTCCGACCTGGTCTCCGACGTCGCGGCGATCCTCGACGAGACCGGACTGCCGCCGGAGCTGCTGCAGTTGGAGCTGACCGAGTCGGCGGTGATGGGTTCGGCGGGCCGGCCGCTGCAGGCGCTGCACGCGCTCAGCGAGATGGGCGTGCGGATCGTCATCGACGACTTCGGCACCGGGTACTCCAACCTCGCCTACCTCAGCCGGCTCCCGGTGGCGGCGCTCAAGCTCGACGGGTCGTTCGTGCACGGCTTCCGCTCGCCCGAGCACCCCAATCCGGCCGACGAGACGATCGTCGAGGCGCTGGTCGACCTCGCCCACCGGCTGGGCCTGACGGTGACGGCCGAGTGCGTGGAGAGCGCCGAGCAGGCCGAGCGGCTGCGCGGGATCGGCTGCGACACCGGCCAGGGCTGGTTCTACTCCCGCCCGGTCGGCGCCGAGCACATCCAGGCCATGCTCTGCGGCTGACCGGGAACGCGCGGCGCCCGGCGGGCCGGTGAGCGGCGGTCAGGCGGCCCGGCCCGGCAGGTCGTAGGCGTCGGCGATCAGCTCGAAGGAGCGCAGCCGGGCGGCCGGGCCGTGCGCGTTGCTGGTGATCATCAGCTCGTCGGCGCCGGTGCGCTTGGCGAGCGCGTTCAGTCCGTCGCGGACCGTCTCGGGCGTGCCGTACTCCACGTTGGCCAGCCAGGAGTCGGTGAACTCCCGCTCCCTCGGGCTGTACGGGTACGCCTCGGCCTCCTCGGGGGTGGGGACCAGGCCGGGGTGGCCGGTACGCAGCCGCAGCATCGACAGCGCGCCGGTCATCACCTGGCGGCGGGCCTCCTGCTCGCTGCCGGCGGCGAACGCCTGCACCCCGATCAGCGCGTACGGCCGGTCCAGCACCGCCGACGGCCGGAAGCTCTCGCGGTACAGCTCCAGCGCCGGGGCGGTGTTGGCGGCCGAGAAGTGGTGGGCGAAGGCGAACGGCAGGCCCAGCTCCGCCGCCAGCCGGGCGCTGAAGCCGCTGGAGCCCAGCAGCCACACCGACGGCCGCGCGGCGCTCTGCACCCCGCCGTCCGCCGAGCCCTGCACCGGGCCGGGGACCGCGTGTATCCGGGCGTAGGGGTGGCCGGCCGGGAAGTCGTCGTCGAGGAAGCGGATCAGTTCGGCCAGGTGTTGCGGGAAGTCGTCGACGCCCTCGCGCAGCCGGTCGGTGCGGCGCAGCGCCGAGGCGGTGGCGCCGTCGGTGCCGGGGGCGCGGCCGATGCCCAGGTCCACCCGGCGCGGGGCCAGCGCCTCCAGGGTGCCGAACTGCTCGGCGATGACCAGCGGCGCGTGGTTGGGCAGCATCACGCCGCCGGAGCCGAGCCGGATGGTCGCGGTGTGCGCGGCGAGGTGGGCCAGGATGACGGCGGGCGAGGAGCTGGCCACGCCGGGCATCGAGTGGTGCTCGGCGACCCAGTAGCGGTGGAAGCCGCGGGCCTCGGCCCGGCCGGCCAGCGCGGCGCTGGCCCGCAGCGCGTCGGTGGCGGTCAGCCCGGCGCCGACCGTGGCCAGGTCGAGCACGGACAGCGGCACCGGCGCGCTGCCGCGTGCGGTGCCCCGGATGCCGTCGGACTCCCGGATCTCCTCGGCCACGTGCGATCGCCTCCTGCTGTCGGTGCCACGGCTGACTTCCCCAGGGCACCAGCCGGAGACGGCTCGCGGTTATTCCCGGACCGCCTCAGGCCGGCAGGGTCTGGACGGCGGCGGACTGCAGGGGCAGCGCCGGCTCGGGCAGCAGCCGGGAGAGCGCGTCGCGCATGTGGGCTTCGAGGAGTTCGATGAGCAGCTCCTCGTCGGCGGCCCGCAGCGCCTCGATGATCGCCGCGTGCTCGCTGACCAGGTCGACCGGGGCGCCGTAGGTGACGGTGAGCGCGGACAGGCACATCCGGGTCTCGACGAAGAGGGTGTCGGCCATCCTGGCCAGCCGCGGGCTGCCGGACTCGGTGATCAGCACCTGGTGCAGCTCCATGTCCGCGGCGGCCAGCGCCCGCGGATCGCGCTGGCCGGCCGCCGCCGCCATCGCGGCGCAGGCGGCCGAGAGCCGGTCAGCGGTGCGCTGCGGATGGCGGCGCAGCACGATCCGGCAGGCCGCCGCCTCGACGGCGGACCTGGCCAGGTAGATGTCGGTGACGTCGTCGGCGGTCAGCTCGACCACGAACACCCCGCGGTGCGGTTCGCTGCGCAGGATGCCCTGCTGCACCAGGCGTTGCATCGCCTCGCGCAACGGGCCGCGGCTGACGCCGAGCTGGGTCGCCAGCTCGACCTCGCCGAGCTGGCGGCCCGGGGCGAGCGTGCCGTCCATCACCGCCTCGGTCAGCCGCCGGGCGATCATGATCGCGGCCGGCTCGCGCTTGACCGGGGCGAGTATCCGCTCGCCGTCACCGGACATCTGGTGTCCCCCTCACAGTTGTCTGGCGAAAAGGGTACCGAGCCCCGGCCGCACGGTCTCGGCCCCGATGAGCCGCAGGCCCTCCCAGACGGTCACCTGGTTGGCGGTGAGCACCGGCTTGCCCAGTTCCGACTCCAGGTCGGGCAGCCAGGCGGCGGTGTGCAGGGCGGTGTCCGGGAGCAGCACCGCGTCGGCGTCCGGGTGGTCGCCGGCCCGTGCGAGCCGCAGCACCTCCTCGCGGCCCCAGGTGCCCACCTCGGCCGCGGTGATGATGCCGCTGCCGCGGGTGCTGACCACCTCGGAGCCGGCCTCCTTCAAGAACGCGGTGAAGTGCTGGGCGACGTCCTCCGGGTAGGTGGCGGCGACGGCCACCCGGCGGGCGCCGAGGCTCTGCACCGCGTGGGCGAAGGCGAAGGAGGTGGAGGAGGCGGGCAGCCCGGCGACCTTGGACAGCTCGACGACCTGCTCGCCGGCGCCCTGCCAGCCGAAGACGAAGCTGGCGCTGGTGCACGCCCACACCACGCCGCTCACCCCGGCGTCGGTCAACTGCCGTGCGCCGTCGGCGAGTCGGGCCGCCGAGCCCATCTCCAGCAGGGCGTCCACCCGGTGCGCGTCCTCGCCGATGTCGGTGTGGACCAGCGGCAGCCGGACCTCCGGGCCGCCGGCGGCGAGCAGCCGTTCCAGCAGCGGGTAGTCGTCCTGAGCCGAGTAGCCGGGGTAGAGGAAGCCGACCGCCGGTACGGCTTCCCCTTCGTCGGCGTGCGTGGGCATCGCGGTCTCCCTTGCGGTCGTCGGTCCCCCGGACCGAGCATAGGGCGGATCCGCGGATTGTCGACAGTCCTACATTCCTTGGGCGCGGCGGTTCAGTTGGCCAGCGGGTCGTCCGGCGGATCGAGCGCCTCGAAGGCGTCGGAGAAGAACTCCGCCTCCGCCAACGGCGTTCCGGCCAGGGCGACTTCGGGGATCGGCCCGCCCGGTCCGCCGGGCATCCGCACCGGCGAGGTGCCGGACCGCGCGGCCGGGTCGAGCAGCGCCTGGTAGGGGCCTACCGCCGCCACGCCGATGGACCGCAGCGCCGCCCACATGGTCACCTGGTTCGCCGACAGCACCGGCAGCCGCAGCTCGGCCTCCAGCTGCGGGATGACGTCGTAGGTCGGCAGGTTCGTGCAGCTGATGAAGAGCGCGTCGGTGTCCCCGACCACCGCGGCGCGCGCCATGTCCACCACGTCCCGGTAGGGCACCCGCCAGATCTCCCTGGTCAGCCCGAGGTAGGCGCGGCCGGTGACCGCGATCCCGGCGTCGCCGAGGTAGTCCTCCAGCGAGTCGGTGACCGACTTGGTGTAGGGGGTGACCACGGCTATCCGCCGGGCGCCTATCTCGCCGAGCGCGTCCAGCAGCGCGCCGGAGGTGGTCACGGCCGGCAGCCCGGCCCCGGCCTCGCGCATCGCGGCGCACATCGCCCGCTCGCCGGTCGCGCCGCCGACGAAGCTGCCCGAGGTGCAGGCGTAGGCGAGCGACTCCGGCCGCACCGAATGCAGGGCGAGCACCGCTTCCCGCAGCGTCTCGTGCTCGCTGACCAGCCGGGCCATGTCGAGGCTGACCTCGACCGGGACGAAGGGCGTTCGGGTCAGGAACAGCGAGACGTCGTCGGGCGTCCAACGCCACAGCTCACGATCGAGCGCGAAGTCGAACGGCGCGACGACACCGACGCCGCGCTGTGGGCGCGGACCGCCGAGAAAGGTCATGTCCAACGTGGGCCCCTTTGCGGAAGAAGGGCTGACGGAACCAGGAACCCGGTCGGGTACGCCGGGGCGGTGCGGTGTGGGAGATGTGCGAGGTGCCGTGCGGTATGTGCGGGTTGAACAGGGCGAAACGGGATAAAACCAGTGTGCTACAAGGACCGCGGTGTGGACACGCGGATTGTTGACAACGTTAGATTCGTCTCCCTAGCGTGGTCAATCCGCAAACCGAACCTGGGTCCTTCATTTCAGCCACGTCATCAGGCCGACATTTCGGAGCGGTTTCACCCCCATGACTGTTCGCACCCTTCTTGTACTCGGCGACGAGGTCCCCGACCAGCTCGATCGGCTGCCCCGCGAGATCCGGGTGGTGCACGCGGGGCCGCCCGGTGCCGCCCCGCTCGCCGACGAGTTGCCGCGCGCGGACGTGCTGCTGGTGTGGGATTTCACATCCGACGCGGTCCGCGACGCCTGGCCGGCCGGCGACCGTCCGGTTCCGGCCTGGGTCCACACCGCGAGCGCGGGCGTGGACCGGCTGGTCTTCCCCGCACTGGTCGCCTCGCCCAGTGTGCTCACCAACGCCAGAGGAATCTTCGAGCAGCCCATCGCCGAGTACGTGGCCGGCTGGGTGCTGGCCATGGCGAAGGACTTCCCCAGCACCTGGGAGCTGCAGCGCCAGCGCCGCTGGCAGCACCGGGAGACCATGCGGGTCGCCGGGTCACAGGCGGTGGTGGTCGGCTCCGGGCCGATCGGCCGGGCCTGCGCGGCCACCCTCGCCGGCCTCGGCCTGCGGGTGGAACTCGTCGGCCGCACCGAGCGCACCGGCGATCCGCGGTTCGGCACGGTGCACGGCGAGGGCGCGCTGCCCGGGCTGCTGCCGGACGCCGACTGGGTGGTGTGCGCGGCGCCGCTGACCGACCGCAACCACGGCATGTTCGACGCGGCCGCCTTCGGCCGGATGAAGTCCACCGCGCGCTTCCTCAACGTCGGCCGCGGACCGCTGGTGGTCACCCGCGACCTGGTGGACGCGCTGCTGGCCCGGCGGATCGCCGGCGCCGCGCTCGACGTCTTCGAGACCGAGCCGCTCGGCGCGGACGACCCGCTGTGGGACGTGCCCGGGCTGCTGGTCTCCCCGCACATGAGCGCCGACACCTTCGGCTGGCGGGACGCGCTGGCCGAGCAGTTCCTGGACAACTTCGAGCGCTTCAGGACCGGGCGCCCGCTGCTCAACGTGGTCGACAAGCGGCTCGGCTACGTGCCCGTCACCTGAACCGGAGGTCTCACCGCCCATGACCGACCTGTACGAACTGAACGCGCGGGACCTGGTCGCCGGCTACCGCTCGGGGGCGTTCTCCCCGGTGGAGGCGGTGCGATCGGTACTGGAGCGGATCGAGGCGGTGAACGACCGGGTCAACGCCTTCTGCCGGATCGACGCGGAGCAGGCGCTGGAGCAGGCGGCGGCCTCCCGGGACCGCTGGTTGCGCGGCGAGCCGGCCGGGCTGCTGGACGGCGTGCCGGTCTCCGTCAAGGACATCCTGCTGCAGCGCGGCGGCCCGACCCTGCGCGGCTCGCGCGCCGTCGCGGCGGCCGGCGCCTGGGACGAGGACGCGCCGTCGGTCGCCCGGCTGCGCGAGCACGGCGCGGTCTTCACCGGCAAGACCACGACCCCGGAGTTCGGCTGGAAGGGCGTGACCGACAGCCCGCTGTACGGGGTGACCCGCAATCCGTACGACGAGACGCGCACCTCGGGCGGATCGAGCGGCGGCAGCGCGGCGGCGGTGGCGCTGGGCGCCGGACCGCTCAGCCTGGGCACCGACGGCGGCGGTTCGGTGCGCATCCCGGCCGCGTTCTGCGGGATCTTCGCGCTCAAGCCGACCTACGGCCGGGTGCCGCTCTACCCGGCCAGCGCGTTCGGCACGCTGGCGCACGTCGGGCCGATGACCCGGGACGCGGCGGACGCGGCGCTGCTGATGGACGTGATCAGCGGTCCGGACCCGCGGGACTGGTCGGGGCTCGCGCCGCAGGACGGCTCGTTCCGCGACGGCCTGGACGACGGCGTGGCCGGGCTGCGGGTGGCCTACAGCCCGGACTTCGGCGGCGCGGTCGCGGTGGACCCGGGGGTGGCGGCGGCGGTGCGGCGGGCGGTGGACCGGCTCGCCGAGCTGGGCGCCCGGGTCGAGCAGGCCGATCCGCCGCTGACCGACCCGGTGGAGGCGTTCCACACGCTGTGGTTCGCCGGCGCGGCCCGGGTGGTGGACCAACTGCCGCCCGGATCGGCCGAGTTGCTGGACCCGGGGCTGCGGGAGATCTGCGCGCTGGGCGCGGCCCACAGCGCGCAGGAGTACCTGGCGGCGGTGGACGTGCGGATGGCGCTGGGCCGCGCGATGGGCGGCTTCCACCAGAAGTACGACCTGCTGATCACCCCGACGCTGCCGCTGCCGGCCTTCGCCGCCGGCCGCGAGACGCCGTCCGGGGCGCCCGGCGAGCGGTGGACGGCCTGGACGCCGTTCACCTACCCGTTCAACATGACCCAGCAGCCCGCCGCCTCGGTGCCGTGCGGCATGGTGGACGGGCTGCCGGCCGGGGTGCAGCTGGTGGCGGCCCGGCACCAGGACGCCCTGGTGCTGCGGGCCGCACACGCCCTGTACGCGTCAGGGCTGCCGGGCGAGGCGGTCAAGCCTGCCGGAAGGTGAAGGTCTCGCCCAGGGCTCCGGCCCGCCACAGGTCGTGGGCGGCCTCGGCCATCCGGTCCAGGCCGTCGACGACGGTGCCCCACACGGTGCCCGGCACCCAGCCCACGTCGCCGTTGATCAGCAGGTTGTTGCGCCCGTAGAACAGCGCGAGGTCGACGACCTGCCGGTGCCCGGCGTGGCCGGTCTGCTCACCGTAGCCGTAGCCGGGGTTGCCGAGGATGGTGTCGGTGAAGGAGAAGTAGCACAGGTCGCCGGGGATCGGGGTGATCGTGGTGTTCTCCGGCGGCGGCTCCTCCTCGGCGAAGGCCGGCAGCAGGGTGTAGATCTCGTTGCGGGCGTACTTGGCGTGGTAGACGTCCCCCGCGTGCGGCAGTGCGTCCCACACCGCGGCGCAGGTGCGCGGCGCCAGGTCGTCCAGCATCTTCACCGTGCACGACACCGCCCGCTTGGCGAGACCGACTTCGATGAACCGTTCGGGGTGGGGCATGGATCTCCTCCGTGGGTGCGGGTCTCTCGCCGGGCCGGGGCACGCCTGCCCGCAGGCCCCGGCCGTCGGCGGTTCAGGCGTCCAGGGCGACGTACTTCGTCTCCAGGAACTCCTCGATGCCCACCCGGCCGCCCTCCCGGCCGAGCCCGGAGTGCTTGATGCCGCCGAAGGGCGCGGCGGGGGTGGAGACGATGCCCTTGTTGAGGCCGACCATGCCGGTCTCCATCGCCTCGGCGAAGTGCAGCGCGCGCCGCAGGTTCTCGGTGAAGACGTAGCCGACCAGGCCGTGCACGGTGTCGTTGGCCAGCGCCAGCGCCTGCTCGTCGGTGTCGAACGGGACGACGGGGGCGACCGGGCCGAAGATCTCCTCGCGCAGCATCCGGGCGTCGCCGGGCACGTCGGCCAGCACGGTCGGCGGGTAGAAGTAGCCGGGCCGGTCCTCCAGCGCGGCGCCGCCGATCACCGTGCGGGCGCCCTCGCGCAGCGCGTCGTCCACCAGGGCGGCCACCTTGTCCCGGCCGGCCGCGTCGATCAGCGGGCCGACGGTGACGTCCGGTTCGGTGCCGCGGCCGACCCGCATCGCGCCGAGCCGGACCGCGAGCCGGGCGGTGAACTCCTCGGCGAGCGAGGCGTGGACGTAGATCCGGTTGGCGGCGGTGCACGCCTCGCCGATGTTGCGCATCTTCGCGGTGGCGGCGCCGGCGACCGCCTTGTCGAGGTCGGCGTCCTCGCAGACGATGAGCGGAGCGTTGCCGCCCAGCTCCATGGAGCTGCGCATCACCTGGTCGGCGGCCTGGCCGAGCAGCCGCTTGCCGACCGCGGTGGAGCCGGTGAAGGACACCTTGCGCACCCGGCCGTCGCGCATCAGCGGCTCGCAGACCTCGCCCGGCCTGGTGGTGGTGACCACGTTGAGCACGCCGTCCGGCAGGCCGGCCTCCTGCAGGATGCCGGCCAGCGCCAGCATGGACAGCGGGGTCTGGTGGGCCGGCTTGACGATCATGGTGCAGCCGGCGGCGATCGCCGGGCCGATCTTGCGGGTACCCATCGCCATCGGGAAGTTCCACGGCGTGATCAGCAGCGCCGGGCCGACCGGCTGGCGCATGGTCCAGATCCGGCCGTTGCCGTCCGGAGCCGTCTGCCAGCTCCCCTCGATCCGCACCGCCTCCTCGGAGAACCAGCGGAAGAACTCGGCCGCGTAGGCGATCTCGCCCCGCGACTCGGCGAGCGGCTTGCCCATCTCCAGCGTCATCAGCAGCGCCAACTCCTCCTGGCGCCGCATGATCTCCTCGTACGCCCGGCGCAGCAGGTCGGCCCGCTCCCGGGCCGGGACCGCGGCCCAGCCGGGCTGCGCCGCCGCGGCGGCGTCCAGCGCGTCGAGGCCGTCGCGGGCCCCGGCGTCCGGCAGCGAGCACAGCGGCTCGGCCAGCGAGGGGTCCTCGACCTGGAACTCCTGGGGCCCACCCGGCGACGAATCCGGCTCGGCCGACGCCTTCTGGCGCCAACTCCCGCCGATCAGGAGGCCCTTGGGCACTCGGTCGACGACCAGGGCTTCGTTCTTGTCGGTCACGCCAATTCCCCTGTCTCTTGCGGACAGTACCCGGCACCGCCATGCTTGCACGCGGAAGAGGTTGTCGACAATCCTACGATTTCGAGGAGCCCCATGACCGCCTTGTCCCCGCAGCTCAAGCAGGCCACCCCGGTTCTCGCGGAACGCGGCGAAGGCGTCCACATCCACGGCGCCGACGGCCGCCGCTACCTGGACTTCACCGCCGGCATCGGCGTGACCAGCACCGGGCACTGCCATCCCCGGGTGGTGGCCGCCGCGCAGCGCCAGGTCGCCACCCTCGTCCACGGCCAGTACACGACCGTGCTGCACCGGCCGCTGCTGGATCTCACCGACCGGCTCGGCGAGCACCTGCCGCCTACCCTCGATTCGGTCTTCTACCTCAACTCCGGCAGCGAGGCCGTGGAGGCCGCGGTCCGGCTGGCCCGGCACGCCACCGGGCGGCAGAACATCGTCGCCTTCCACGGCGGCTTCCACGGCCGCACGATGGGCGCCGGCGCGCTGACCACCTCGGCGAACAAGTTCCGGGCCGGGATCGGGCCGATGATGCCGGGCGTGGTGGTGGCGCCGTTCCCCACCGCGTTCCGCTACGGCTGGAGCCAGCAGGAGTCCGTCGACTTCGCGCTGCGCGAGCTGGACTACCTGCTGGCCACCGTCTCCGCGCCGGAGGACACCGCGGCGTTCATCGTCGAGCCGGTGCTCGGCGAGGGCGGCTACGTCCCGGCCGACACGGCGTTCCTGACCGGCCTGCGCGAGCGGGCCGACCGGCACGGCATCCTGCTGGTGCTGGACGAGGTGCAGACCGGCGTCGGGCGCACCGGGCGCTTCTGGGGCCACCAGCACTTCGTGCCCGAAGGCCCGCTGGCCGACATCCTGATCACCGCGAAGGGCCTGGCCTCCGGCTTCCCGCTGTCCGCCATCGCCGCGCCGCGCGATCTGATGGCCAAGGCCCGGCCGGGCTCGCAGGGCGGCACCTACGGCGGCAACGCGGTCTCCTGCGCGGCGGCGCTGGCCACCCTGGAGGTGATCGCCGAGGAGAAGCTGGTGGAGAACGCCGCCGACCAGGGCGCGCGGCTGATCGCCGGGCTGCGGGAGGTCGCCGGGTCGAACGACCGGATCGCGGACGTGCGCGGGCTCGGCCTGATGTGCGCCAGCGAGTTCTGCGACGCCGAGGGCAACCCGGACCCGGCCGCCGCCTCCCGGGTCCAGCAGGAGGCGTGCTCGCGCGGCCTGCTGCTGCTGACCTGCGGCGCGCTCGGCAACACGGTGCGTATGATCCCGCCACTGATCGTGACCGCCGACCAGGTCGACGAGGCGCTGAGCCTGTGGTCCGAGGCGGTGGAGGCCGGCACCACGGCGTAGCCGGGCCGCTCGCGCGTCCGGGATCCTTGACCCTCGACCTGGTCGAGGCGGCAGGGTCACGGACGTGGAGAGCGACATGCGCAGCATCGGCGAGCTGGCCAGGGACAGCGGGCTGACGGTCAGCGCGCTGCGGTTCTACGACGGCGCCGGGGTCTTCGGCCCGGCCTGGGTGGACCCGCGCAGAGGCTACCGCTGGTACGGCACCGGCCAGCTCGCCGACGCCCGGCTGCTGTGCCGGCTGCGCCGGCTCGGGCTGCCGCTGGCGCAGATCCGGCTGGTGCTGGCCGCCGAGCCCGGCTCCGGCCAGGCGCACCGGGTGCTGGACGCGCACCTGCGGCGGCTGCAGGACGGGCTGGCCGACGCGCGCCGGGAGCTCTCCGCGGTCCGTGCACTGCTCGACCGACGGGAGACCCGAATGACCACCACAGGTACGACCGCTGCCACCACCGCCGGGAACGCGGCCACCACGCTGGCGCTCGACGCCGCCGAGTTGGCCGCCGCGCTCGGCTCGGTCCGGTTCGCCGCCGCCGCCGACCGGCCCGAACTGCCCGCGCCCGGCGGGGTGTTGTTCGACGCCGACCCGGACGACGAGGGCTCCCCCGTGCTGCGCCTGGTGGCCACCGACCGCCACCGGCTCGCCCACGCCCGGGTCGCGGTGCGGACCCTGACCGGTCCGGCGGCCGGCACGGTGGTGCCGGTCCCGGTGGTGGACGGCATGCGCGCCCTGCTGTCCGGCGGCGGGACGGCGGAGCTGACGCTGGACGCGGCGGGCGTCACGCTGGAGTCGGTCGGCCGCACCGTGGCCGGGCCCGGCGCCGACGGGCGGTTCCCCGACTACCGGTCGCTGGTGCGGATCGACGCCGTCGCCACCGCCCGGTTCGCCGGCGACACGCTGCGGGCCGCGGTGCTCGCCGCCGGGGGGCGCGCGTGCGGCGGGCGCGACACCGTGGTGCTGACCCACGACGGCGGGCGGGCCGCCGTCTGCCCCGGCGAGCCCGGCCCCGGCTCGCCCCGGATCGTGGTCAGCCGGCGCTACCTGCTCGACGCGCTCCAGGCGGTCCCGGCCCGGCAGCTCGTGCTGGAACTCACCGGCCCCACCACCCCGTTGGCGATCCGCGACGCCGACCGCCCGGACCGCTTCTCGGTGCTGATGCCGATCGCGTAGGGCGGCCACCCCGAAGCGGCACGGGGAGTGACGACGGCATATGCCGAGGTGAAACCGGCCGCCGCGCAGGTACACCGGCCTCACCGGACTCGTCAACCACGACCCCTGGACGGGCGGTTGGGGCTATCGTGGAGGACGGTCCGAGCAAGGGGTCACACCTGCCTAGGGGGACACCGTGGCGCTGGAGCACCGTATGGTCCCGCCCGCCTTCGCGATCACCTATGCCATGCGGGTGCTGGAGACCGTGGACCGGTTCGGCGACGGCGTCACGATCGGGCAGCTCGGCCGGGAGCTGCACCTGACGCCCGAGTACCTGGCGCCGATGATCGCCATGCTGGAACACGAGGGATACCTGGCGCCGGTCGCCGAGGGCGTCTTCGTGCTCGGCGACTCGGCGGTCATGCTGGGCGGCGGTCCGGCCCGCAGCCGTCAGCGGACGATGGCCGACAAGATCCAGGCGGCGCTGGCCGACCTGCGCGACGAGGTGGGCGCCGCGGTTTACTTCAGCCGCTACGTGGACGGCGAGGTGCGGATCGTCGACTACGCCGACGGCCCGGCCGCGCCCAAGGTCAACGAGTGGGTGGACTTCCGCTTCGCGGCGCACGCCAGCGCGGTCGGCAAGTGCCTGCTGACGCAGCTCGACCGCGACGAGCGGCGCGAGCACGTCTCGCGCCACAAGGTCGCCCGCTTCACCTCCCGCACCATCACCAGCGAGAAGATGCTGTTCAACGCGTTGGACAGCCAGTCGCCGACCGCGCCGACGCTCGACCTGCAGGAGTACGCGGTGGGCACCGTGTGCGCCGCGGTCCCGGTGCGGGTCGGCAGCATGGTGGGCTGCCTGGCGGTCTCGATGCCGCTGGAGCGGATCCACCGGCTGCGCAGAGCGGCCGACACGCTCAACCGGCGTTCGGCGCCGGTGCTGCTGTCCCACGCGATCTGACGCCGCGCCACGCGGCGAGGGGGCCCGGATGCGATCCGGGCCCCCTTCGCACGCGACGGGTCAGCAGGGTCCGTCGTCGGTCCACACCCCGGAGCCGCCGGTGGAGGGCGCCTCGCCCTGGGTCCACCACTTGGCCGTCCAGTCGTGGCCGTTGTACGAGACCTCGTCACCGCCGGTGTACACCGCGCTGTTGTCGTACGCGGCCGCGCAACTCCCGCTCGGCGGCGGGCTGGTCGGCGGGGTGGTGGGCGGCGTCGCGCCGGCGAACTCCACCGAGTACTTGGTGAAGTCGTAGGCGTTCTGCGTGACGCTGCTGCAGGTGCCGGACGTGGTGCCGTTGTTGTCCGGCGGGTCGCACTCGCGGTCCCGGTTGACCGACCAGAAGGTGAAGCGCGCCATGTGGTTGCTGGTCGCGTAGTCCAGCACCGTCTGGAAGTCCGACTGGTAGAAGTACTCGCCCGAGTCGCTGCGGCCGTTCATCCCCGAGTAGCCCTCGTGCGCGTACGCGGTGGCCGCGTCCCAGCCGAAGGTGGACTGCAGGATGGAGTTGAAGGCGGTCAGCGCGGCGGTCTGCGAGGCGGCGCCGTTGAAGCCGCCGTCGAACGGCATGATCGAGAAGTTGTTCGGCGTGAAGCCGATCGCCTTGGCCTCGTCCAGCATCTGGGTGCCGAACCAGCCGGTGCCGGCCGCGGTGCCGGGCGTGGTCACCGAGATGTACAGGCCCGGGTTGTTCTGCTGGAGGATCTGGGCCGCGCCGATCTCGTTGTCGACCGCCGTGGTGTTCTCGTACTCCGGCTCCTCCAGGTCGAAGTCCATCGCGTGCAGGCCGTACTTGTCGATCACGCTCTGGTAGGCGGCGGCGGTGTCCGCGGGCGTCGCGCAGGTCTGGCCGAGCTTGGTGCCGCCGTAGCCGCCGATGGAGACCGAGACGTCACCGCCCTTGCCGCGGATCTCGTTGATCATGTTCGCCACGGTGGTGTCGGACGAGACCGGGTTGGTGCCGCCCCAGGTCGCCGTGCAGCCGCCGCCGTCGGGCGCCAGGATGAAGGCCAGCTGGAACGCCTTGATCCCGGTCGCGTCCATCACGGCGCCCGGGTCCGGCGGGTCGTTGTCCAGCGGCATCAGGTACGGCGCGGCGGCGTACCAGTTGTCGCCCAGCGCGGCGGCCTTGACGACCGACGAGCCGTCGCCGTGGACGGTGGCCGCGTTGCCGGTGGCGGTGAAGCCGGCCAGCGCGGCGACGGCCAGCGCGGCGGTGGAGGCCGCGGCGGCGAGCGGTCGCAGTGACGTCAGCCCTCGGCGGGGCGTCGGACGGGAACTTCGGCGGGACACGAGTCCTCCTGCGTGGGGTTCGGAGGTGCGGGAGTGACACACAGCGTGTGGTACAGACCAATTCCCCACAGGGTGGCCGCGCGCCGCCACCGCGTCAATACATTGGACTGGACCAGGACTCGATCGGGCGGGCCGGCCGCCGCCGTGGAACGCCACGGCCGCCGGACCGGATCGCCGGTACGCTCGGGAGGCGGGCCGGACCAGCCGACGGGAAGAGGATTCGGGAAGTGCGTGACATCGCCGTTTTCAGTGGCAGTGCCCATCCCGAGCTGGCGGCGGAGGTCTGTGCCCACCTGGACGTTCCGCTGCACCCGGTGCGGGTGAGCCGGTTCGCCAACGACTGCCTTGAGGTGCAGCTGCAGGCCAACTGCCGCGAGCGGGACGTCTTCTTGATCCAGCCGCTGGTGCGCCCGGTGCAGGAGAACCTGGTCGAGCTGCTGCTGATGCTGGACGCCGCGCGCGGCGCCTCGGCGGCCCGCACCACGGTCGTCATGCCGCACTACTCCTACGCCAGGTCCGACAAGAAGGACGCGCCGCGCATCTCGATCGGCGGCCGGCTGGTGGCCGACCTGATGGTGTCGGCCGGGGCCGGCCGGGTGCTGGCGATGACGCTGCACTCGCCGCAGGTGCACGGCTTCTTCAGCATCCCGGTGGACCACCTGCACGCGCTGCGCGAGCTGGCGGCGCACTTCCGCGACGACGACCTGAGCGACACCGTCGTCGTCTCGCCGGACCTCGGCAACGCCAAGGAGGCCGCCGCGTTCGCCCGGATGCTCGGCGTGCAGGTGGCGGCCGGCGCCAAGCAGCGGTTCTCCGACGACCGGGTGAGCATCACGTCCGTCATCGGCGACGTGGCCGGGCGGGACGTGATCGTGCTGGACGACGAGATCGCCAAGGGCAGCACCGTGCTGGAACTCCTGGAGCGGCTGCGGGAGTTGAACGTCCGCTCGGTGCGGGTGGCGTGCACCCACGGGCTGTTCTCGGACGGCGCGCTCAAGCGGCTCACCAGCCAGCCGGAGGTGCGCGAGATCGTCTGCACCAACACCGTGCCGGTCCCGTCCGGCGACGACGGCGGCAAGCTGACCGTGCTGTCGATCGCCCCGGCGCTCGCCGAGGCGATGCGCCGCATCCACAACGGCGAGTCGGTCAGCGCCCTGTTCGAGGGCGAGTAGCCCCGGTCGGAAGCACCCCGGCGGATCGGCTAAGCTTTGCGTTGCCGGTGAGCGCCGCTAGCTCAACAGGCAGAGCAGCTGACTCTTAATCAGCGGGTTCGGGGTTCAAGTCCCTGGCGGCGCACCACGAGAAGGCCCCCTCGGTTCACCGAGGGGGCCTTCCGCGTCACCCGCCGCCGGTCGCCCGGCGGCGGTCACCTCGCCAGCCGGCCGAGCAGCGAGGACGCGGCGGTGACGCCGAGGACGGCGGCCACCACCAGCACCCCGTAGTCGAGCAGCAGGTGCGACGGGGTGCCCAGCAGCAGGCCGCGCAACGCGTCCACCTGGTAGCTGAGCGGGTTGACCTTGCTGAGCACCTGCAGCCAACCCGGCATGACGGCGACCGGGTAGAGGGCGTTGGAGGCGAAGAAGAGCGGCATCGTGATCGCCTGCCCTATGCCCATCAGGCGGTCGCGGGTCAGCACGATGCCCGCGATCGTCATGGACAGGCAGGAGAAGAACGCCGAGCCGAGGATGACGGCGACCACCACGCCGAGCAGTCGCAGCGGGTTCCAGGTCATCGAGACGCCGAGCAGCGCGGCGATGACCACCACCACGACCGCCTGGATGACCGCCTTGACGCCGGCGGCGAACGCCTTGCCGGTGATCAGCGCCGATCTGGGGGTCGGCGTGACCAGCAGCTTGGTCAGCACGCCCGCGTCCCGCTCCCAGATGATCATGATGCCGTAGAAGATGGCGATGAACATCGCGGACTGCGCGATGATGCCCGGCGCGAGGAAGTCCAGGTAGGGCACGCCGCCGGTGGGGATGGCGTGGATGTGGGTGAACGTCTCGCCGAAGATCAGCAGCCACAGGGCGGGCTGGACCGCCCGGGTGTACAGCTCGGTGCGGTCGTGGCGGAGTTTCTGCAGCTCGACCATGCACATCGCCCCGGCGCGGGCGACGAGCACGCGCCAGCCGGTGCGCGGCTTCGGCGGGACGAGCAGCAGGTCGAGCTGGTCGACGGACCGGGAGTCAGCCGACCCGGGACGCGGTGCGACGGGTGCTTCGGACACTGCGGAAGTCACCTCCCTCTTCCAGGCCGCTGCCGGCGACGTCCCGGAAGACGTCCTCCAGCGTCGGCTCGCTGCCGTCCGCGCGCTGGGCGCGCAGCTCGGCCTTGAGTTCCCGCGGGGTGCCGAGCGCGCGGATGCGGCCCTTGTGCATCAGCGCGACCCGGTCGCAGTACTGGTCGGCCTCGTCCATGTAGTGCGTGGTGACCAGCACCGTCATGCCGGTGGCGACCCGGACCGCGTTGATGTGCTCCCACACGCTGGTGCGGGCGATCGGGTCCAGGCCGATGGTCGGCTCGTCCAGCATGAGCAGCCGGGGGGCGCTGACCAGGGCCTGGGCGAGCTCCAGCCGGCGGACCATGCCGCCGGAGTAGGTCTTGGCCAGCCGGTCGGCGGCCTCCAGCAGGTCGACCGCCTCCAGCGCCTGCTGGACGCGGGCGGCCCGTTCGCGGTGCGAGACGTCGAAGACCCGGGCGAAGAGCGTGACGTTCTCCCGGCCGGTCAGCCCGCCGTCGGCGGACAGCTGCTGCGGTACGTAGCCCAGCAGCCGGCGCACCGCCATCGGCTCCCTGGCCGGGTCGTGGCCGAAGACCCGGACCATGCCGGCCGGCACCGGCAGCAGGGTGGTGACGCAGCGGATCGCGGTGGTCTTGCCGGCGCCGTTCGGGCCGAGCAGGCCGAAGACCTCGCCGGGCGCCACGTTCAGGTCCACGTGGTCGACGGCCTTCGTCTCGCCGAACGCGTACTCCAGGCCGCTGCAGGCGACGGCGTCGGGAACGCCGTCGGTGCCGGCCGGCGTCGGGCCCTGCGGCGCCGGCGCCCGCTCACCGTCGGTACGGGCTGGTGCGTCGTCGGTCATGTCCCCTCCACTTCCTCGTGCAGGCACTGCGCGAGGGCGCGCAACGCCGGGAGTGCGGCCCGCAGGGCCGCCTGGTCCTGGTGCGAGAGCCGGCCGACCTGCTCCCGCACCAGCTCGCTGCGCCGCTCCCGCCAGGCGGTCAGCCGCGCGCCGCCCTCGGGGGTGGGCGCGAGGCGGGCGGAGCGGCGGTCGTCGGGATCGGTCTCGCGGACCAGCAGGCCGGCCGCGGTGAGCTGGTTGACCAGCGTGGAGACCGAGTTGCCCGCCAGGTACAGCTCACGGGCGGCCTCCGAGACCCGGATGCCCGGCCGGGTGGCGGCCAGCGCGAGCAGTTCGGTCTGGGCGCCGCGCAGCCTGGGCCCGGTCAGCTCGCGCCGCAGACGGCGCCTGACCAGCCGCTGGATGCCGGCCAGCAGGTCGGCCAGCGGGTCAGCGAAATCCGGTCCAGCCATTTCTTAATTTTAGCTCTTAGTACGAGCTTTCTGCCAGGGTTGCCGCGGGCCCGCCCTCACGCCTCCGGCGCGCGCCGGCGCGTCAGCCAGACCCCGGCCGCCACGGCGAGCGCGGCGACGGCGCCGGCCAGCGGCACCGCGGCCCGGCCGGCGAAGGTGACCGCCAGCACCGCGACCGCCGCGGCGGGCAGCACCGACTGCTGGGCCGGGCCGCGCTTGAAGTGCCGTGCGTGCAGCAGCCACAGGGTGAAGAAGAACACCGCCGTCGGCACGGTCACCGCCGCCGCGCCCGCGGTGATCCCCACCCGGGCCTTGCCGACGGCCTGTTCGACGGCGACCTCGATCCCGGCGCCGATCGCGGCGGCCGAGGAGAAGATCACGAAGTGCCCGTAACCCCACGGGATCGCCTGGCGGTTGGAGGCCAGGTGGGTGTGGATGGGGACCGCGAAGTAGACCCACCAGGCGGCGAAGACGATGAGCAGGCCGCCGGCCGCGATCGGCAACAGCGCTCCCAGGGCGTCGTGTTCGTCGATGCCGGACTGCACCGCGACGGTGGCCGCCGCGACCGTCTCACCGAGCACGATCAGGGTGAACAGCCCGTAGCGCTCGGCGATGTGGCCCGGGTGCCAGGCGGTCTGGCGGCCGCGTTCGGCCAGCGGCGGCACGGCCAGCTCCGCCGCGATCAGCACGGCGAACCCCACCAGCCGGCCGCGTCCGGGCGGCACCGCGAGCATCGCCAGCCAGCCGGCCTGGCAGACCGCCACGCCCGCCGCGTACCTCAGCGCGGCCCGCCGCTCGGCCCCGGTCCCGGCGTGCGCGGCCCGCAGCCACTGGAAGGTCAGCGCCAGCCGCATCACCACGTAGCCGGTGACCGCGATCACCCAGTCGTCGTCGAACGCCCGCGGCACGCCGGCCGCGTAGATCAGCACGCCGGTGATCTGCACGAGCGTGACGACCCGGTAGAGCACGTCGTCGGTGTCGTAGGCCGAGGCGAACCAGGAGAAGTTGACCCACGCCCACCAGATCCCGAAGAACACGAACAGGTAGCCGGTCAGGCCGTGTCCGAGGTGGCCGCCGGCGAGCGCGGCGACGAGCCGCGCGCCGGCCTGCGCGACGGCGACCACGAAGCACAGGTCGAACAGCAACTCCAGCGGCGTGGCCGCCCGGTGGGACTCGTCCCGGCTCCGGGACCTCATCGGGCGCAGCATCGACGCGTTCATGCCGATACTTTCGGCCACCCGCGCCGCCGCCCGCCACCGGCACGCCGCGCGGCCGGGCCGGGCACGGCCGCGGGGCGCCGCACCGCGCGACGGCGGCCGGCGGTCCGAAACACGGCGGAAACTCACAACCACCCCCGGCCCGGGAGCCGTTATGTTCTCGAATGTGAGGACACGAGGTTTCCGGGGGGCCTTCGACGGCCTCGGGAGCGTCATCTCCGCCGGGCAGGGGATGGCGCTCCCGCTGGCCGCGGTGTTCGCCGTGGTGTGCGCCGGACTCGTCGCCGGCCGGCACCACTTCCTCGCGCCGATGATGGTGACCGCCCCGGCGCTGGCCACCGGCACCACCACCTGGCGGCGCACCCTGCTGGTCGGGCTGGTCGGCGCCGTCGCGCAGGGCCTGCTGATCGCCTGCACCGGGCTGGGCGCCGCCGACCGCCGGATCCTGGTCGGCCTGTCGGTCAGCTACGCGGCGGTCACCCTGTTCAGCGCGTACGGCGCCTGGTGGCGGGCGGAGCGCACCGCGCGGTACCAGGCGGTCGTCTCGGTGGCCGAGGCCGCGCAGCGCGCCCTGCTGCGCCCGCCGGGGCCGCGGGTGGGCCCGGTCAGCCTCGCGGTGCGCTACGCCTCGGCCGCCGACGCCGCGCAGATCGGCGGCGACCTGTACGCGGTCCTCGACACCCCGCACGGCGTGCGCGCCCTGGTGGGCGACGTACGCGGCAAGGGGCTGGAGGCGGTGCAGACCTCCGCGGTGGTGATGGGCGCCTTCCGGGAGGCCGCCTACGACGAGGGCGGGCTGACCCGGGTCGCCGAGCGGGTGGACGCCAGCGTGCGGCGGCACGTGGCGGACGGGGAGTTCACCACCGCGCTGTTCCTGGAGTTCCCGCCGCCGGCGGCCGGGGCGCCGCAGGAGGTGGAGCTGCTGCACTACGGCCACGTGCCGGCGCTGCGGGTGGCCGCCGACGGCTCGGTGGCCGTCTTGGACCCGCCGGATCCGTGGGTGCCGCTCGGCCTGACGGACTACGTGGCCGGCGGGCCGCGGCCGTGGCGGGTGCCGCTGGCGGCGGACGAGGTGCTGGTGCTGTGCACGGACGGCGTGATCGAGGCCCGCCCGCCGGCCGGCGGCGCCTTCTATCCGCTCGCGCGGCGGGCCGGGCCGCTGGTCGCCGGCTGCGCGGCGGATCTGGACGGCGCGGTGGACCGGCTCTACTCCGACCTGCTCGGCCACGCCGGCGGCACGCTCGGCGACGACGCGGTGCTCCTGCTGCTGGCCCGGTCCGCGGCCGGCTGACGGCGCGCGCTCAGAACGAGTCGACCTCGACGTGGTCGCGGTGCACCAGGTCCACCAGGTCGGCGATGGAGTCCACCACCCGCGACGGCCGGAACGGGTGGCGGTCCACCTCGTCGGGGGCGGTCAGGCCGGTGAGCACCAGGAACGTCTCCATGCCCGCCTCCAGCCCGGCCAGCACGTCGGTGTCCATCCGGTCGCCGATCATCGCCGAGGTCTCGGAGTGCGCGCCGATGGCGTTGAGCCCGGCGCGCATCATCAGCGGGTTGGGCTTGCCGACGAAGTAGGGCTCCTTGCCGGTGGCCTTGGTGATCAGCGCGGCGACCGAACCGGTGGCGGGCAGCGCGCCCTCCGCCGACGGGCCGGTCTGGTCGGGGTTGGTGGCGATGAACCGCGAGCCGTCGTTGATCAGCCGGATCGCCTTGGTCAGCGCCTCGAAGCTGTAGGTGCGGGTCTCGCCGAGCACCACGTAGTCCGGCTCGGCGTCGGTGAGCACGTAGCCGATGTCGTGCAGCGCGGTGGTCAGGCCGGCCTCGCCGATCACGTAGGCGGTGCCGCCGGGGCGCTGGTCGCCGAGGAACTGCGCGGTGGCCAGCGCGGAGGTCCAGATGTTGGCCACCGGCACGTCCAGGCCCATGCGGGCGAGCCGGGCGTGCAGGTCGCGCGGGGTGTAGATCGAGTTGTTGGTCAGCACCAGGAACGGTTTGCCCGACTCGCGCAGCCGCCGCAGGAACTGGTCGGCGCCGGGGATCGGGGTGCCCTCGTGGATCAGCACCCCGTCCATGTCGGTGAGCCAGGACTCGATCGGCTTGCGCTCTGACACGGGGGGTGTCTCCTCTCGCGGCGGACCGTCGCCGGTGCGGGCGGACCCGGTCCCTGGCAAGGGGTCCGGAAGGCCAGCGTACGGGCTGCCCGCCGGTCTTTCACGGCCGCGGGACGAACCCGCCCGCTCCCCCGCCGGCCCGCCGGCGCCGGGCGGGGCCCCGGCGGCGGGCGGCGGCCACCAGGGCGGCGCCGAGCGCGACCAGTCCGGCGGCCAGTCCCGCGAGGCCGGCCGGCACTGCGCGGTCGCGGGCGGTGGCGCCGGTGTCGGCCAGCACCGGGGGCGGCGGCACCACGTCGAACGCGTAGTGGTTGGACTCGGCGACCCACGCGCCGTCGGCGCCGCGCCGCTGCATGGTGGTCGCCGACAGCACGACGCGGTCGGCCGGGGTGCCCGGGGCGAACCACAGTTGCAGCCGCACGGTCACGCTGCGGCCGGCCGGCACGGTCAGCCCCGGCCCGTTCTGGCCGCCGGGGATGCCGATGTTCTCGCGGCGGTCGGTGGTCTGGAACGGCACCGCCCGCCACCCCCCGCCGGGCGGCGCGTAGCGCAGCGCGAACTGACGCGGCGTCAACCGGCCGTCCCGGTCGACCAGGATGACCAGCGGGTGCACGTCGCGGCAGTCCCCGCTGGTGGTGTTGGTCAGCTCCAGCGAGAACGGGGAGGAGACCAGGCCGGGCGGATACCCCGAAGGGCCGCCGAACAGCCGGGAGTTGATGGGGAATCCGGCCTGCGCGGAGCTGCCGCAGACCGGGGCGCGGTCGGCCGGGGGCGCCGCCGCGTTGGCCGGCGGCGGGGCGGTCGCGGCGGCCTGCGGCGCAAGGAGCGCGGCGGAGGCGGCGGAGGCGGCGAGGACGACGGCTGCGCGCAGGTGCATGGGCAGGACTCTCCCCATCGGGACGGGCCGGCCGGTGGATGCGGGCCGGGACTGGCCGGCCGGCTGGGTGGCTGAGCGCCGGCGATCCGAATGTCCCATTTGATGATGATCACAAGTTGGCGGCGCTCCCTCCGCCCGCCCGATCCCAGCCGAACAGCCCAACGGCGGCCGGGGACGGCCGCCGCGACCGGGTGCGCCGCGGATCCGCCCGGGCGGATCCGCCCGGGTTTTGCTTGAGTGGAGCCCATGACGCACGCACCCGGCACCACCACCGCACCCGCGCTGCGGGTCGGCCTGATCGGCTACGGACTGGCCGGATCGGTCTTCCACGCACCGCTGATCGACGCCACCGACGAGATGGCGCTGGCCGCCGTCGTCACCGGCGACCCGCTGCGGCAGGCCCGGATCGCCGAGGCGTACCCGGGCACCAGGACGGTCGGCTCGGCGCGGGAGTTGCTCGCGGAGCCCGACCGGCTCGACCTGGTGGTCGTCGCGTCGCCCAACCGCACCCACGTGCCGCTGGCCACCGCCGCGCTGCGGGCCGGACTCGCCGTCGTGGTGGACAAGCCGATGGCGGCCACCGCGGCCGAGGCCGAGCGCCTGGCGGACCTGGCCGACGAACGCGGCCTGCTGCTCAGCGCGTTCCACAACCGCCGCTGGGACAGCGACTTCCTGACCCTCACCCGCCTGCTGGCGGCCGGCGAGCTGGGCGAGGTGGCCCGCTTCGAATCACGGTACGAACGGTGGCGGCCCGCGCTGAAGGGCGGCTGGCGCGAGTCGGGGGACCCGGCGCAGCTCGGCGGGCTCCTCTACGACCTCGGCAGCCACCTGGTCGACCAGGCGCTCACCCTCTTCGGCCCGGTCGCCACCGTCTACGCGCAGCGCGCGGCACGCCGCCCGGGCGCCGAGACCGACGACGACACCTTCGTCGCCCTGGAGCACGCCGGCGGAGTGCTCTCGCACCTGTGGATGAGCTCGGTGGCCGCCCAACCCGGGCCGCGGCTGCGGGTGCTGGGCTCGCGGGCCGGCTACGTCAAGTACGGGCTCGACCCGCAGGAGGCCGCGCTGCGCGAGGGCGCCCGCCCCGGCACCACGCCCGGCTGGGGCGGCGAACCGGAGTCGGCGTGGGGCAGGCTGGGCGCCGGCGACCCGGACGGCGGCCGTCCGGTGCGCTCGGTGCCGGGCGACTACCCGGCCTACTACGCCGCAGTGGCCGCCGCGCTGCGCGACCGCACCGCCCCACCGGTCACCGCGCGCGAGGCAGCCGCCGTGCTGCGGGTGCTGGACGCCGCCCGGCGCTCGGCCGGCGAACACCGCACGGTGGCCCTCGCGGACCCGGACTGACGCCGCGCGGCCCGCCCGGCCCGGTCAGGCGTCGGCCAACTCCTGGCGCTGGCGGCCGAGTCCGTCCACCTCCAGCTCCACCACGTCGCCGGCCCGCAGAAACGGCTTCGGCTCCGGGCGGCCCAGCGCGACGCCGGCCGGGGTGCCGGTGCTGATCACGTCGCCGGGGCGCAGCGTCATGAACCGGCTGACGTAGCGCACCACATGGGCGACCGGGAAGATCTGGTCGGCGGTGCTGCCGTCCTGCTTCAGCTCGCCGTTGACCCAGGTACGCAGCCCGAGCGCCTGCGGGTCGGGCACCTCGTCTGCGGTGACCAGCCAGGGGCCGAGCGGGCAGAAGGTCTCGCAGTTCTTGCCCTTGTCCCACTGCCCGCCGCGCTCGGTCTGGAACTCCCGCTCGGAGACGTCGTTGGCGACCGCGTACCCCGCGACGGCGGCCATGGCCTCCTCGTCGGAGTCCAGGTAGCGCGCGGTGCGGCCGATGACGACCGCCAACTCGACCTCCCAGTCGGTCTTGCGGCTGCCGCGCGGCACCAGCACGGTGTCGTGCGGTCCGACCACGGTGTCCGGCGCCTTCATGAAGACGATCGGCTCGGCAGGCGTCCGCGCCCCGGTCTCGGCGGCGTGGTCGTGGTAGTTCAGGCCGATGCAGACGATCTTCCCGATCCGGGCCAGCGGCGGCCCGATCCGCGGCGCGGCGCCGGAGAGCGCCGGCAGCGTGCCGTCCGCCGCGGCCCGGCGCACCCGGGCCAGCGCGGCGTCGTCGGCGAGCAGCGGCCCGTCGATGTCGGCGACGGTGCCGGACAGGTCGCGCAGCACCCCGTCGCCGTCGAGCAGCGCCGGGCGCTCCGCCCCGGCCGGTCCGACACGCAGCAGCTTCATGCACTTCTCCCGATCGACTCGCGGGTCCGGCCGCGCCCGGCCGGCGCGCGGCCGGGCCCTGCGGCCGATCCTGCTGCCGCCGCGCCCGCCCCCGCAACCCCGGTCCGCCGCTTGGACGCCCGCCGCCGGTCAGCCGCCGGCCAGCCGGGAGACCGCGTAGATCAGCAGGCCGGCGAGCGCGCCGACCACCGTGCCGTTGATCCGGATGAACTGCAGGTCGCGCCCGACGTGCGCCTCGATCTTGCGGGAGGTCTGCTCGGCGTCCCAGCCGGCGACGGTGTCGGAGATCAGCGAGGTGATCTCGTCGCGGTAGGTGGTCACCACGTACGCGGCGGCGTCCTCCACCCAGCCGTCCACCTTGGCGCGCAACTGCGGGTCGGCGGCCATCCGGGCGCCCAGCGACAGCAGCGACGCCCGCACCCGCAGCCGCAGTTGGCTGTGGTCGTCCTCGGAGGCGGCGACCATCATGGTGCGCACCGCGTTCCAGGTGGACTCGATCAGCCCCTGCACCTCGTCGCGGGCCAGCAGGTCGCGCTTGAGGCGCTCCACCCGCTGCCGGGTGTCGGGGTCGGCGCGCAACTCGCCCGCGAAGTCGGTCAGGAAGCGGTCCAGGGCCCGCCGGGCCGGGTGTTCGGGCACGTCGCGCATCTCGGCGACGAAGCGCAACAGCTCCTTGTAGACCCGCTCGCCCACCCTGCGGTCCACGAACCGCGGGGTCCAGCCCGGCGCACCGCCCTGCACGGCGTGCATCACCGAGTCGGAGTGCGCGACCAGCCAGTCGTGGCCGCGCACGCACACCAGGTCGACGATCTTGTGGTGGCCGCCGTCCGAGACCACCTTCTCCAGCATCCGCCCGAGCGGCGGCGCGACCTCCATGGCCTCGGCCCGCCGGGTGACCGCCTCGCCGACCACCGCCTGCACGTCGGAGTCGCGCAGCACGGTGAGCGCGCCGCGCAGCGCGGCGGACGCCTGCTCGGTGACCCGGTCGGCGTGGTCCGGCAGCGCCAGCCAGGCGCCGACCCGCGCGCCGATGCCGACCGCCCGCAGCCGGGTCTTGACCACCTGGGCGGACAGGAAGTTCTCCCCGACGAAGTCGCCGAGCGAGCGGCCCAGCACGTCCTTCTTGGTGGGGATGATCGCGGTGTGCGGGATCGGCAGCCCCAGCGGGCGCTTGAACAGCGCCGTCACCGCGAACCAGTCGGCCAGCGCGCCCACCATCCCGGCCTCGGACGCCGCCGCGACGTAGCCGGCCCAGGCCCCGGCGCCGGCCGACGCGGCCCACTTCGACAGCGCGTAGACCACGGTGGCGACCAGCAGGAACCCGGTCGCGATCAGCTTCATGCGGCGCACCGCGCGGCGCCGCTCCTCGTCGGCGGGGCTGAAGGACATGCCGGGCCCCGGGCGCCGCCCGCCCGCCCGGCCGGCCGGGCCGGACTCCGTCGTCGTCACCGCGTCCATCCGCTCCACCCCGTGATCGTGCGCATACGGTCCGTTTCCCTCACCCGTGCCACTCCAACCGGCGGCCCGCTCGCCCCGACCGCCGCGGGACCGCAATGATCATCATCAGGAAAAATCTCCCCCACGAATCCGCCACCGGATGGAACGCCTCCACCGATTCCTCCGTCCTCATACGACGGGAGCGCCCTGGGCCGCCGGGCGGACCCGTCAGGGTCCATGGGACCATGAGAGCCGGACCGGACCGGCGGCCGGGAATCCCTGAGAATCCCCTGATACTCCCCCGAGAATCCCCCGAGCGACGCGCGTCCACCCATCACCCCCATCCCGATCGCAGACCGGGTCCGCACCCTGCCTGCGCGCACCGACCGAGGAGAAGGCACCGCATGACCCGCAAGTCCGGTTATGCCCTGCTCGCCGCGCTGACGGCGGTGATCGCCGTGGTCTGCGCCACCATCATGGCGGGCACCGGCGGCTTCGGCGCGACCACCGTGGCCGCGGCGGGACCGCACGCCTCCGCGCCCGCCGAGGCGGCGGTGCCCGCGGCGCCGGCCAGCACCTCCGACTGGGTCGCCTCCTGGGGTGCCGCGCCCGCCGCCGCAGAACCGGACAGCTCCCGCGGCTTCCCGGGGATGTCCATCCGCAACGTCGTGCACACCAGCGTCGGCGGCACCGCGGCCCGCGTGACGCTCTCCAACCTGTTCGGCGCCGTCCCGCTCACCCTCACCCACGTCACGCTCGGCGTGGCGGCCGGGCCGGGCGAGGCCGACGCGGTGCCCGGCGAACTGGCGGCGCTGGCCTTCTCCGGCCGCGCCTCGGTGACGATCGCGGCCGGCGCCAGCGTGGTCAGCGACCCGGTCCGGCTGCGCGTCCCGGCCGCCGCCGACCTGCTCATCACCACGTACACGCCCTACGCCTCCGGACCCGTCACCTACCACCCGCACGCGCGCCAGATCTCCTACGTCGCGCGCGGCGACCACGCGGCCGACACCGACGCGACCGCGTTCGCCGGGCAGACCCCGTACTGGCGCTACGTCACCGGCGTCGACGTGTGGACGGACCAGGCCAAGGGCTGCGTGGTGGCGTTCGGCGACTCCATCACCGACGGCGTCACCTCCACCGTCGGCGCCGACCACCGCTGGCCGGACTACCTGGCCGGCCGGCTGCTCGGCAGCGCGCAGCACGGCCCCCGGCTCGGCGTCGTCGACGAGGGCATCAGCGGCAACCGGCTGCTGCACAACGCCGAACGGCTCGCCCCCTGGGACGGCCCGAGCGCCCTGTCCCGGCTGGAGCGCGACGCGCTGAGCCGCTCCGGCGTCCGCACGCTCGTGGTGGACATCGGCATCAACGACATCCAGGAACCGCCCTACCAGCCCAGCGCCCGCGCCATCATCTCCGGCCTGCGGCAGATCACCCGCACCGCGCACGCGCACGGCGTCCGGGTCGTCGGCTCCACCCTGACCCCGTTCGGCGGCCACTCCACCTGGACCCCGCGGCTCGAAGCGGTCCGCGAGGACGTCAACGCGGCCATCCGCAGCGGCACGGTCTTCGACGCCTACGTCGACTTCGACCGGGTGCTGCGCGACCCCTACGCGCCGCAACGGCTCCTGCCCGCCTACGACTCCGGCGACCACCTGCACCCCACCGACGCCGGCTACCGCGCGATGGCCGACGCCATCCCGCTCGACCTGCTCGACGGACCCGCCCCGGCCAGCCTGTAGCCGCCCGGCCCGGATCAGCGGGCCGCCCGGTCGCCGTACATCCGGGCGATGACGTCCTCGATGGCCGGCTCGCGCACCGACAGGTCCACCAGCGGGTAGCGGGCGGCCAGTTCGGCGACGAGCGGCGCCGCGCTGGCCGCCGCCGGGAACGCCAGCCACTGCCGCGGCCCCTCGGTGCGCACCGAGCGCGCGCCCTCGATCCGCACCGGCGGCAGCTCGCGCTCGAAGTCCACCACCAGCGTGCGCTCGCTCTCCCCGACCGCGTGCAGGCCGGCCAGGTCGCCGTCGTGGACCAGCCGCCCGTGGTCGATCACCATCACCCGCCGGCACAACTGCTCGATGTCCGTCAGGTCGTGGGTGGTCAACAGCACGGTGGTGCCGTGCTCGGTGTTCACCTCGCGCAGGAACTCGCGCACCTTCGCCTTGCTCACCACGTCCAGGCCGATCGTCGGCTCGTCGAGGTAGAGCACCTCCGGATCGTGCAGCAGCGCCGCCCCGATGTCGCCGCGCATCCGCTGGCCCAGCGAGAGCTGACGCACCGGCACCTCCAACAGCGCCGCCAGGTCCAGCAGTTCGACGCAGCGCGCCAGGTTCTCCCGGAACCGGTCGGCCGGCACCCGGTACATGCGGCGCACCAACTCGTAGGAGTCGCGCAGCGGAAGGTCCCACCACAAGGTGGTGCGCTGCCCGAAGACCACGCCGATGCGCCGCGCCACCCGGGTGCGCTCGCGCGACGGATCGATCCCGGCGACCCGCAGCCGGCCCGCGCTCGGCACCAGGATGCCGGTGAGCATCTTGATGGTCGTCGACTTGCCCGCGCCGTTCGGGCCGATGTACCCGACCATCTCGCCGCGGCCCACCTCGAAGGAGATCCCGTCCACCGCGCACACCTCGTGGAGCTCCCGGCGCAGCAGCCCGGCCCGGCGCCGCACCTCGAACACCTTGCGCACGTCCTCCAGCCGGATCAGCGCGTCGCCCGCCCGGCCCGTCGAGTCGTTCACCCGTGCGTCACACCCCTCAACTCCCCGTGCTCCGATACGACCGCAGCCCCGCCCGCCAGGCCAGCCCCGCCACCGCGCAGACCGCCAACGCCACCGGCGCCGACAGCAACTCCACCCAGCGCGGCAGCCCCAGCGGATCCGGCCTGCCCAGGATGAACAGCGCGGGCATCCAGTTGACGAAGGCGAGCGGCACGACGAACGTGGCGCCGCGCACCAGGTCCTTGGCGAACACCGTCGGCGGGTACTGGGTCAGCGCGTTGCCGCCGTAGGTGAAGGAGTTCTGCACCTCCGAGGCGTCGTTGGCCCAGAACTGGAAGGCCGCCCCGATCGTGTAGACCGCGCCGAAGATCGCCGCCCCGCTGACCAGCATCACCGGCAGCACCGCCGCCTTCGCCGGCGTCCACACCACGCCGAGGTGCTCCACCGACCAGCCCAGCACCAGCGCCGCCTGGCTGATCCGGCCCAGCCGGCGCAACGCGAACCGGTCGGCGGCCACCTGGGCATAGACCGCGGCCGGCCGCACCATCATGGTGTCCAGCGTGCCGTCCCGCACCCGCCGGCCCAGCCCGTCCATACTGCCCAGCAGCAGATCCGCCACCCCCAGCGAGACCCCCGACGTCCCGTACAGGAACGCGGTCTGCGCCAGCGTGAAGCCGCCCAGCTCCCGGGTGTGGCTGAAGATGATCGCGACCCCGGCGAAGTCCAGCCCGGTCATCGCGGCGCTGCCGAACGTCATCATCACGAACGACAGCCGGTACGCCAGGGCGGAGCGCACCCACATCCCCACGATCAGCCGGTAGGCGCGCAACGCCTCGAACAGCCGCGGCCGGTCCGGCCACGGCGGCGGCTGCGGACGGCCGGCCGGCCCGGCGACGCCGGCGGACTCAGCCACCCTGGACCACCACCTTGCGGGTCGCCACCGACTGCACCAGCCGCCCGACCGCCAGCAGCGCCACCGCCCAGCCCGCCTGGAACCCCAACTCCCGCGCCAGCCCGCCCGCACCGTGCGCCTGCCCGAGGAAGACGTCCGCCGGCACCTGCAGCAGCGCCGACCACGGCAGCGCCCTGGCCACCGTGCCGAGCGCACCGGGGAAGACGGTCAGCGGCAGCACCTGCCCGGAGAAGAAGATCGCGGTCAGCGAGGAGAGCATCACGACCCCCGAGCCGTCCAGCAGCCAGAACCCGACCAGCGCCACCAGGTAGCGGATCGCGAAACTGACCACCACCCCGAGTGCCACCGCCACCAGGAACGCCAGCCACCGCAGCGGCGAGGCCGGCCAGCTCAACGAGAAGAACAGCCCGGCCACCGCCATCGGCATGATCCCGCGCCCCACCAGGTGGAACGCCGCCCGCCCCAGATCGGTGGCGAGCCACCACGCCTGCAGGTCGGCAGGCCGGTACAGGTCGATCGCCACGTCCCCCGAGCGGATCCGCTCGATCAACTCCGCCTCGAAGCCGTTGCCCAGCAGCGAGGTGGTCATCAGCAGCGCCTGCCCCAGCCAGACGAACGTCACCGCCTGCCCGAGGTCGTAGCCGCCCAGATGCGGCCGCAGCCGCCACAGCGCGCTGTAGGTGTACGCCACGATCAGACCGAAGACGGTGTTGGTGAACACCCCGGCGAACGTGGCGACCCGGTAGGTCGCGTACCGCCGGAAGCCGCGCACCAGCACGGCCGCGTACAAGCCCATCCGCCGCCCGCCCCCGTCCTGGGTATCTCGGTGTCCGGCCCGCCGACCGGCCCGCCGAACCGAAGCGCACGAGCCTAGGGCCTCCCGCGGAAGGCCTTCCACCGGTTTTCTCTTCGCCCGTTCCGGTGGAACGACACAGCCGTTCGGATCGGCACGCGCTCCGGGCGGCGCACGCGACGGTTGCGTCACGGCACGGGATGAAACAGTGTTTTCCGCCCCGAAGACGCGTTAGGCAGGCCGAACACCCCCTTCCCCCCATCGCCCTCGTCGAGGACCGACCCACCGGCGGCCGAGGAGTCCGTACAGACATGAGCAGCGACCAGCCGCCGCGGGAACCGGACCGGCGACCCCGCCCGAACTCACCCGGACGGACGACGCCGGACCGCGCGCAGCGGGGCCGGGCCGCCCGCCGCGCCGCCCGCAGATCCGCCCGCCGGGCCAGGCGGCACGGCTGGCGTCGCCTGCTGCCCACCTGGCGCACCGCCCTCGGCACCCTGCTCATCACCCTGCTCGCCGCGTGCGGCGCCTTCGCCGCCGGCTACCTGCTGGTGGACATCCCCTCGGCCAACGCCGCCGCCGTCGCGCAGAACAACGTCTACCTCTACTCCGACGGCCGCACCCCGATCGCCAGCAGCGGCGAGATCAACCGGGAGAACATCCCCCTCGACCAGGTGCCCAAGACCGTGCAGCGCGCCGTACTGGCCGCCGAGGACCGCGACTTCTACCACGAGAGCGCCGTCGACCCGCGCGCCATGCTGCGAGCCGGCTGGAACACGGTCAGCGGCAAGGGCAAGCAGTCCGGCTCCACCATCACCCAGCAGTACGTGAAGAACTACTACCTCAACCAGGAACAGACCATCAGGCGCAAGGCCGAGGAGTTCTTCATCGCCATCAAGCTCGACCGCGAGCAGTCCAAACCCCGCATCCTGCAGGGCTACCTCAACACCAGCTACTTCGGCCGCGACGCCTACGGCATCCAGGCCGCCGCCCAGGCGTACTACCACGAGGACGCCGACCGCCTCGACACCGCGCAGGGCGCCTACCTCGCCTCACTGCTCAACGCCCCCAGCGCCTACGACGTGGTCGCCAACCCGCAGAACCGCCGCTACGCACTCGCCCGGTGGAACTACGTACTCGACGGCATGGTCAAGGAGCACTGGCTCGACCCGGCCGCCCGGCGCCGCACCGCCTTCCCCGCACCCGACCGGATCAAGGCACCGCCCGGCCTGTCCGGCCAGCGCGGCTACCTCGTCGAAGCGGTCGCCGACTACCTCGTCGGCCACCGCGTCCTGGACGAGGACCGGCTCGACGCCGGCGGCTACCGCATCACCACCACCATCGACAAACCCCGCCAGGACGCCTTCGCCGCCGCCGCCCGCGGACAACTGCTCGGCCGGCTCGACGACACCGACGCCACCGACCGCTACGTCCGGGCCGGCGGCGCCTCCATCGACCCGGCCACCGGCGACGTCGTCGCCCTCTACGGCGGCGTCGACTTCACCCGGCAGTACGTCAACAACGCCACCCGCCGCGACTACCAGGTCGGCTCCACCTTCAAACCGTTCGTCTTCGCCTCCGCCCTGCAGCACCACGCCACCACCCAGGACGGCCGCCGCATCACCCCCGACACCGTCTACGACGGCACCAACCACCGCCAGGTCCAGGGCCCCGACGGACCCGTCAGGTACGCGCCGGCCAACGAGGACGACAAGACCTACGGGCAGATCACCGTCGCCACCGCCACCAACAAGTCCGTCAACGCCGTCTACGCCCAACTGGCCGAGGACGTCGGACCCGCCAAGGTGCGCTCCACCGCCGTCGCCCTCGGCCTGCCCGCCAACACCCCGGGCCTGAACGCCTACCCGTCCATCGCGCTCGGCGTCGCCACCGCCAGCCCGCTCGACCTCGCCCAGGGCTACGCCACCCTCGACAACCACGGCACCTACCTGCCCTACACCCTGGTCACCCGCATCGAGCGCAACGGCCGCGCGCTCCCGCTGCCCCGGCGTCAGGAACGCCGCGTCATCCCCCGGCAGGCCGCCGACACCACCACCTCGATGCTGCAGGACGTCGTCGACGCCCCCGACGGCACCGGCACCGCCGCGCAGGCCGCCGACCTGCCGGCCGCCGGCAAGACCGGCACCGCCGAGGACGACAAGGCCGCCTGGTTCGCCGGCTACACCCCCGACCTGGTCACCGTGGTCGCCGTCATGGGCCAGGACTCCGACACCGGCACCCAGGAACCCCTCTACGGCGCCACCGGACTGCCCCGGATCAACGGCGGCGGCTACCCCGCGCGCATCTGGGCCGCCTACACCTCCGCCGCCCTGCGCGACCGGCCCACCCACGACTTCGACCTCGACCTGGAACCCGGCGCGCCCGACGAACCGTCCGCGCCGCCCTCCTCCTCCGACGCGCCCACCCCCGGCGCGCCCGCCGGCGGCGACACCGCGCCCAGCACCCCGCCGACCGAGCCCCCGGCCCCGGCGCCCCCCACCGACACCTCCGGCGGCGGGGACGACGGCGGCCTCATCGGCGGCCTCGGCGGCGACGGATCCACCGGCGGCGGCACCGCGGACGGCGGCACCACCGGCGGACCGGACGGCGACGGCTCCACCGGCGGCGGACCGGACAACGGCTCCGGCGGACCGGGCGGCTGACCGGCGGGCCGAACGCCGAGCGGGCGGCGGCCCGAAGGCCGCCGCCCGCTCACCTGCACCGGCGTCACAGATACAGACCGGTGGAATCCTCCGAACCCATCAGCCGCTCGGCCGCGACCGCGTGCAGATCCCGCTCGCGCATCAACACGTACGCCACCCCGCGGACCTCCACCTCGGCCCGGTCCTCCGGGTCGTACAGCACCCGGTCGCCGGTCTCGACGGTCCGCACGTTCTGCCCGACCGCGACCACCTCGGCCCACGACAGCCGCCGGCCCACCGCCGCGGTCGCCGGAATGAGGATGCCGCCCGACGAACGCCGCTCGCCCTCCGGGATGTCGGTGCGCACCAGCACCCGGTCGTGCAGCATCCGGATGGGCAGCTTGTCGTGCGCGATGTCACGGGAGGTGCCGGGGGAAGGGTCGCGGGAAGCGTCGTTCCCACCGATGGACGTATGCGAGCTCACGGACACGACGTTACCCGCCGCGCCCGCACCCCGTGCCACGGGCTCCGCGTTTCCGCTTCCCCGCTCGTTGCCCGCTCCGGCCGCCGGTCAGCCGCGCCGGCGCCGCGACGACATGCCCGCGACCACTATGGCCAGCGTCACCACCGCCACCGCGACCGGCACGATCCGGTCCATCCGCGGGGCGCCGTCCTCGCCGACGAACTGCGTCCGCGCGTCCGAGACCGCCCGGTTGACCACCACGTACGCCCGGCCCGCGGTGCGGTCCACCGCCTGCCGGACCGAATCCTGCGCATTGCCCACGATCGTCTTCGGATGCACCCGCACGCCGATCTCGTTCAGCGTCGCGGCCAGATCCTGTCGCCTGCGGACGATGTCCGCCTCGATCTGAGCCGGAGTCCTTTCATCCGACACCGCGCTGCCTCCGTCACCTCGGCCGATATCCATACCGTTGTCCAAACCCTGCGGACAGTCTGTCAGCTCGCCCGCCGCCACGCGCCCCGGCACCCCGCCACCGGCGTCTAGGCTCACCCCGTACCCGAACGACCGCACCTGAGGAGCACCACATGACCGAGCGGCTGGCACCCGGCGACACCGCGCCGGCGTTCACCCTTCCGGACGCGGACAACCGGCAGGTCTCCCTCGCCGACCACAAGGGCCGCAAGGTCATCGTCTACTTCTACCCCGCAGCCCTCACCCCCGGCTGCACCAAGCAGGCCTGCGACTTCACCGACAACCTCGACCTGCTGGCCGCCGCCGGCTACGACGTCATCGGCGTCTCCCCCGACCGGCCGGAGAAGCTCGCCACGTTCCGCGACCAGGAGAACCTCAAGGTCACCCTGGTCGCCGACCCCGACAAGACGGTGCTCGAAGCCTACGGCGCGTTCGGCGAGAAGAAGCTCTACGGCAAGACGGTGACCGGCGTCATCCGCTCCACCGTCGTCGTCGGCCCGGACGGCACCGTCGAGCACGCCTTCTACAACGTCAAGGCCACCGGCCACGTGGCGAAGATCATCAAGGACCTCGGGATCTGACCGGGACGAATTGCGCGGCCGGCCGTTCTGCCGTACCTGGAAGTAGGACGGACGAGAGGAACGGTCACCGTGATTCCCGAGGACCCGCCCGATCAGGCCGCCTACCGCCGGCACCGGATGCTCTTCGCCGCGATCGAGCGCCGCAGGCACCCCCGCCTGCGGCGCACCGACATCACCGTGACGGACGAACCAGCCGTCCGGCGTGCCGTCAAGGCCGCCGCGCTCGGCAACGCCATGGAGTGGTTCGACTTCGGCATCTACAGCTACCTGGCGGCCACCCTCGGCAAGGTCTTCTTCCCGTCCGGCGACAGCACCGTCTCGCTGCTCTCCTCCTTCGCCACCTTCGCCGTCGCCTTCCTCGTCCGGCCGGTCGGCGGCGCGGTCTTCGGCCCGCTCGGCGACCGGATCGGCCGCAAGAAGGTGCTGGCCGCCACCATGCTGCTCATGGCGCTCGGCACCTTCGCCATCGGCCTGATCCCCGGCTACGCGGCCATCGGCTTCTGGTCGCCCGCGCTGCTCATCCTCTTCCGGCTCGTGCAGGGCTTCTCCACCGGCGGCGAGTACGGCGGCGCCTCCACGTTCATCGCCGAGTACGCGCCGGACCGGCGGCGCGGCTACTTCGGCAGCTTCCTGGAGTTCGGCACGCTCGCCGGGTACGTCGGCGCCGCCGGGCTGATCACCGTGCTGACCGCCACCCTCAGCGACGCGTCCATGACCGGCTGGGCCTGGCGCGTCCCCTTCCTGGTGGCGGGCCCGCTCGGCGCGGTCGGCCTCTACCTGCGGCTGCGCCTCGACGAGACGCCGGCCTTCCGCCGCCTGGAGGCGGAGACCCTCTCCCGGGTCAACGGCGCCGAGCCCACCCAGGGCGTCGAGACCGCCGCGCGGGGCGAGTTCCGCGACATCTTCGTCGGGCACTGGCACCGCATGCTGCTGTGCGTCGCGCTGGTCGCCGCGTACAACATCACCGACTACATGCTGCTGTCGTACATGCCGACCTACCTGTCCGACGAGCTCGGCTACAGCACCACGCACGGCCTGCTGATCCTGCTGCTCGCGATGGCGCTGATGATGCTCCTGATCAACCGGGTCGGCCGGCTCAACGACCGCTTCGGCCGCAGACCGCTCCTGCTCGCCGGCATGCTCGGCTTCCTCGTCCTGTCCCTGCCGGCCATCCTGCTGGTCCGCGCCGGCAGCGTCCTGGCCATCTCGACCGGGATGCTCATGCTCGCCCTGTCGCTGGTCTGCCTGCTCGGCACCATGTCCGCGACCCTGCCCGCGCTCTTCCCCACCCCGATCCGCTACGGGGCGCTGTCCATCGGCTACAACGTCTCCACGTCGCTCTTCGGCGGCACCACCCCGCTCGTCATCACCGCGCTCATCTCGGTCACCCACACCAAGCTCGTCCCCGCCTACTACGCCATGGCCGCCGCCCTCGTCGGCGTCGTCGCCGTCGCCCTCATCCCGGAAACCGCCGGCCAACCCCTCGAAGGCTCCCCACCCGCCGTCGCCACCAAGCAGGAGGCCATCGACCTCGTCCAGTCCCACTCCCCCGCCCCCCGCTTCTGACCCCCGCCCGGCGTAACCCCCACCCGAACGCGTCGTTGATATGTGCGAAAGCGTGACGTATGAGCGATTCGGGAGGGCGCCCGATGGCGACGAAATACCCGCAAGACCGCTTGGCCGAGGCGGTGGCCGCCTCCCGGACGATGTCCGAGGTGCTGCGGCGGCTGGACGCCGGATCCGCCCCCGCGACACGGAAGTACGTACGGGAACGCATCAGGCGCTTCGGCATCGACACGTCGCACCTGGCACGGGAGGGCGGGCGCTGGAGCCGGGAAGTGCTGGCCGAGGCGGTGGCCGCCTCCTCCAACATGAACGGCGTTCTGCGCCATCTCGGCATCGAACTCGTCGGCGGTCAGCACACCCACATCACCCGCCGCGTGCGGGCCCTGGGCATCGACACGAGCCACTTCACCACGCAGCGGCGGGACCCGGCAGGCGCGGCGCGGCGAATGAAACCCGAGCAACTACTGGTCAAGCACGACACGGCGCATCCCCGCCGCATCCCCGGAGAACGGCTCAAGCGGGCGCTGCTCGCAACCGGAACACCGGAGCGCTGCACGCTCTGCGCCTTGCCACCAATCTGGCGGGGCCGCCCGCTGCGGCTGGAAGTCGACCACATCAGCGGCGACTGGCGGGACAACCGAGCCGAGAACCTGCGACTGCTGTGCCCCAACTGCCATGCGACGACGGACACATACCGTCGCAGCCGCAGCACGAAGGTGAGGACTGCGGAATGAACCAGGGCAAGCCGTACACGCGCGAGGCACTGGCCGCGGCGGCGGCGTCCTGCAGCAGCCTCGACGAAGTCGTCACCTACCTCGGCCGGGTTCCGTACGGGCGGATCAAACGTCATCTGCGCGACCGCTTCAGGCACTTCGGTATCGACATCTCGCACCTCACCAGCCGGTCACGCCGGCGGCATCCGCGGCCATCGCCGGAGACATTGCGCGAGGCTGTACGCGATGCGAAGTCGTACGCGGCGGCGCTGCAATCGCTCGGCCTGCCCGACAAGACCCGGCCGCTGCTGCAGAAATGGCTGGCAGAGGAAGGAATCTCAACCGCGCATTTCCTCGGCCAGGCCCACCAGCGAGATCGTCGCAGTCCCTATCGGCGGCCCGCCGAGGAGATCCTGGTTCGGGAAACGGCCGACCGCCGTCCGCAAACCGCGTTGCTGCGCAGGGCACTCAAGGACATCGGCCGACCGGAGGAATGTGGCGAGTGCGGCACGGGCCCGCACTGGTACGGTCGGCCCATGACGCTGGAGGTGGACCACATCAACGGCGACTGGCGGGACAACCGAGCCGAGAACCTGCGACTCCTGTGCCCCAACTGCCATGCGATTACTCCGACTTGGTGCCGCGGCAGGAGTCGGCGGGACCGATCCGCCCAATAGGGTCAAAAGAGGCCCCATGTGCTACCCTTGTAGGTGAGGCGGCCGTGGCGTAAAGGCAGCCGCGCTGGGTTTAGATCCCAGTGGGTTAACACCCGTGAGGGTTCGAATCCCTCCGGCCGCACCGCGCGAAGAGGCCGGGCCCGTCTGACGGGCCCGGCCTCTTCGTCGTTCACCCCAACAGCTCCCGTACCAACGGGGCCAGTTCGCGGAAGGCGTGGCCTCGGTGGGAGATGGCGTTCTTCGCCTCGGGGGTGAGTTCGGCGCAGGTGACGGTGTGGCCGTCGGGTTGGAGGATCGGGTCGTAGCCGAAGCCGCTGGAGCCGGCCGGGGCGTGGCGCAGGGTGCCGGGGAGGCGGCCCTCGACGACGTGGGCGGTGCCGTCGGGGAGGGCGAGGGCCGCGGCGCAGGTGAAGTGCGCCGCGCGGTGCGGCGTGTCGATGTCGGAGAGCTGGGCGAGCAGCAGGCGCAGGTTGGCGGCGTCGTCGCCGTGCGTGCCGGCCCAGCGGGCGGAGAAGATGCCGGGCGCGCCGCCGAGCACGTCGACGCAGAGCCCGGAGTCGTCGGCGACGGCCGGCAGCCCGGTCGCGGCGGCGAGGGCGTGCGCCTTCAGCAGCGCGTTCTCCGCGAAGGTCACCCCGGTCTCCTTCACGTCCGGCACCTGCGGATACGCGTCCGCGCCGACGAGTTCGACGTCGAGCCGCGCGTCGGTCAGGATCGCGCGCAGCTCGCCGACCTTGTGGGCGTTGCGGGTCGCCAGCACGAGGCGCGGTCGCGGCATGGCTCGGTCATCCCTTCGTGGGGCAGGCGGTGGTCAGCTCGCCGGCGGCGCGGACCACCGGGCCGGCGTCGGCGCTCTGGTGGGTGTCGAGTTGGTTCTTGGCGTCGGAGACGGCCAGGGACAGGTCGCCGATCGCCTTGGAGGCGGCGGCTCCGTTGGTGTCCTGGCTGTCGATGTCGTCCAGGTCCTGCTGGATCTTGCGCAGCGCGGTCGCCGCGGCGCGCGGGTCGGATCCGGAGCTCCCGGCGGCCGAACGCAGCGCCCGGACCTGGCCGTTGACCTCCTGGGCGACGCTGGCGCAGCCCTTGGCGCCGTCCGAGGAGCACCCGGTGAGCAGCGGTGCGGCCAGGACGGCGGCGGCCAGCAGGGGCAGCGCGGGCGAGAGGCGGTGAACGCGGTGGTCGCGGCGCACGGTTCAGCTCCGGGCCGCGGAGAGCGCTTCGCGCTGGACCGCGTCGAGCCGGGCGGCGCCGACGAGGGCGAGGTCGAGGAGCGCGTCGAGTTCGTCGCGGGAGAACGGCTGGCCCTCGGCGGTGCCCTGGACCTCGACGAAGCGGCCGTCGCCGGTGCAGACGACGTTCATGTCGGTCTCGGCGCGCACGTCCTCCTCGTAGCACAGGTCGAGGAGCGGGACGCCGTCGACGATGCCGACGCTGACCGCGCTGACCGCGCCGGTCAGCGGCTGGGCCTTGGGCTTGACGAGCTTGTGGTCCTGGGCCCAGGAGATGGCGTCGGCGAGCGCGACGTAGGCGCCGGTGATGGCCGCGGTGCGGGTGCCGCCGTCGGCCTGCAGGACGTCGCAGTCCAGGACGATGGTGTTCTCGCCGAGCGCCTTGTGGTCGACGACGGCGCGCAGCGAGCGGCCGATGAGCCGGGAGATCTCGTGGGTGCGTCCGCCGATCTTGCCGCGGACCGACTCGCGGTCGCCGCGGGTGTTGGTGGCGCGCGGCAGCATGGCGTACTCGGCGGTGACCCAGCCCTGGCCGCTGCCCTTGCGCCAGCGCGGTACGCCTTCGGTGAGGCTGGCGGTGCACAGCACCCGGGTGTCGCCGAAGGAGACGAGGACGGAGCCTTCGGCGTGCTTGCTCCAGGCGCGTTCGATGGTGACCGTACGCAGTTGCTGGGCGGTTCGGCCGTCGTTGCGAGACATGCGGTCGAGCCTATCCCCCGGGCGGCGGGGCGCCGGCCGTGGGCACCGCGGGGTGCCGCGCCGCGGGGTCAGATCCGGTAGACCGCTCCGGCGCGGGCCAGGTCGATCGGGCCGTGGTAGGCGAGGCCGGCGTCGGCGACCGCGGACTCCGGGTCGGTCCACGGCGGGATGTGGGTGAGCACCAGGCGCTCGGTGCCGGCCAGCGCGGCGTACTCGCCGGCCTGGCGGCCGTTGAGGTGCAGTTCGGGGACGTCTTCCTTGCCGTGGGTGAAGGAGGACTCGCACAGGAAGACGTCGGAGCCGGCGGCGAGGTCGAGCAGCGCGTCGCACGGGCCGGTGTCGCCGGAGTAGGTCAGGGTGCGGCCGTCGTGTTCCAGCCGGATGCCGTAGGCCTCGACGGGGTGGCTGACCTGGGCGACGGTGACGTGGAAGGGGCCGATGTCGAAGCTGCCGGGGGTGATGGTGCGGAAGTCGAAGACCTCGCTCATGCACTTGTCGTCGGGCAGGTCGCCGTAGGCGGTGGCGAGCCGGGTCTCGGTGCCCTGCGGGCCGTAGACCGGGATGGCCTGGGGCTTGCCGCCGTCGTGTCGGTAGTAGCAGGCGACGAAGTAGCCGCACATGTCGATGCAGTGGTCGGCGTGCAGGTGGCTCAGGAGTACGGCGTCCAGGTCGTACAGGCCGCAGTGGCGCTGCAGCTCGCCAAGGGCGCCGTTGCCCATGTCGAGGAGCAGCCGGAAGTCGTCGGCCTCCACGAGGTAGCTCGAACAAGCCGATTCCGCGGAGGGGAACGTACCCGAGCAGCCGACGACGGTGAGCTTCATGCAGGAGCCTCCAGGGGGTCCGGGGGTCTCGCGTGGTCGATGTTCGGCCCACACGCCGCAGGCTCCGGGCGCGCTGTTCGCCGACGGCGCGGTGCGGGCGCCTTGAGTCGAGCGTAAGGCGCACCGCGCCCGCCGGGTCCTCCACCAGCCTTGGTTGTGGGCGGAATCACCAGTACGGGCGGGCGCGGGGATGACCCCCTGAACGCCCGTGCGGGCGGCCCGCGGCCTACTCGGCCGTAGGGTGCCGGCCCGCCGGGCGGTGTGTCAGGCCCAGAGTTGTCCGTGCAGGGCCTCGATGGCGGCCTCGGTGCTGTCGGCGGTGTAGATGCCGGTGGACAGGTACTTCCAGCCGCCGTCGGCGACGATGAAGACGATGTCGGCGCTCTCGCCGGCCTTGACGGCCTTGGCGGCGGTGCCGAGTGCGGCGTGCAGGGCGGCGCCGGTGGAGACGCCGGCGAAGATGCCCTCCTGGGTGAGCAGTTCGCGGGTGCGGCGGACGGCGTCCTGGCTGCCGACGGAGTAGCGGGTGGTGAGCACCGAGGAGTCGTAGAGCTCGGGGACGAAGCCCTCGTCGAGGTTGCGCAGGCCGTAGACGACGTCGTCGTAGCGGGGTTCGGCGGCGATGACGCCGATGCCGGGGACCTTCTCGCGCAGGTAGCGGCCGGCGCCCATCAGGGTGCCGGTGGTGCCGAGACCGGCGACGAAGTGGGTGACGGTGGGCAGGTCGGCGAGGATCTCCGGGCCGGTGGTGGTGTAGTGGGCGTCGGTGTTGGCCGGGTTTCCGTACTGGTAGAGCATCACCCAGTCGGGGTGTCGCCCGCTCAGTTCCCTGGCGACGCGTACGGCGGTGTTGGAGCCGCCGGCGGCCGGTGAGGGGATGATCTCGGCGCCCCACATGGCGAGCAGTTCGCGGCGTTCGCGGGAGGTGTTCTCCGGCATGACGCACACGATGCGGTAGCCCTTGAGCCGGGCGGCCATGGCGAGCGAGATGCCGGTGTTGCCCGAGGTGGGTTCCAGGATGGTGCAGCCGGGGGTCAACGTGCCGTCGCGCTCGGCCTGTTCGATCATGTGGAGCGCGGGGCGGTCCTTGATGGAGCCGGTGGGGTTGCGGTCCTCCAGCTTGGCCCAGACGGAGACCTCGGCGGAGGGCGACAGGCGCGGCAGCCGGACGAGCGGGGTGTTGCCGACGGCCGCGAGCGGGCTGTCGTAGCGCATCAGCGGGCGCCGCCGGCCACGGCGGGCAGGATCGTGACGTTGTCGCCGTCGGTGAGCGGGGTGGAGATGCCATCGAGGAAGCGGACGTCCTCGTCGTTGAGGTAGACGTTGATGAAGCGGCGCAGTTCGCCGCCGTCGACCAGGCGGGCCCGCAGGCCGGCGTGGCGGGCTTCGAGGTCGGCGAACAGCTCGTCCAGGGTGGTGCCGGCGCCTTCGACGGACTTCTCGCCGTCAGTGTAGGTGCGCAGGATGGTCGGAATACGGACCTCGATGGCCATGGGGGTGCTCCGTGGGATGCGTGCGGGCGTGCGGCGGCAGTGGTGGTGCGCGGGGGCGCGGGGTGCGGCGGGCTCAGGCGCGCGGACACGCCGCGCTGGCGAGGCGGCACAGATCGACGTGCAGCCGCGCCACGAGCAGGGTGCCCGGCGCTTTCTCGCTCACGTCGTGGAGAACCATGCGTCCATCGTATCGATTCCCGCTCAGGGGCGTCAGGGGGCTTCCGGGGTGACGGTGACGGGCTCCTCGGTGACCTGGCCGTCCACGATGCGGAAGGAGCGGAACTGGAAGGGTCCGGCGTCGTCGGTGTCGGCGGTGGAGACCAGGACGTAGTGCGCGCCGGGCTCGCCGGCGTAGCTGATGTCGGTGCGGGAGGGGTAGGCCTCGGTGGCGGTGTGCGAGTGGTAGACGATGACGGGTTCCTCGTCGCGGTCGTCGAGCTCGCGGTAGAGCTTGAGCAGGTCGCCGGAGTCGAACTCGTAGAAGGTGGGGGAGCGGGCCGCGTTCAGCATGGGGATGAAGCGTTCGGGGCGGCCGCTGCCGGCCGGCCCGGCGACGATCCCGCAGGCTTCGTCGGGGTGGTCGGCGCGGGCGTGCGCGACGATCGCGTCGTGGAGTGCCTGGCTGATGGTGAGCATGCGGGCAGTGTAGGCAGCGTGCCGGCGCGGGCCGGGCGGGCGGCGTGAACCGCCCGCCGGCGGGCGGGAGTCGGCCGGGTCAGGGCAGCAGGACCTCGATGAGGGTCTCTTGGAGGCCGCCGAGCCACATGTAGGCCATGACGAGCGGTTTCCTGGGGTCGTCGTCGTCGAGCCGGTACAGCTCGCTGTCCGGGTCCTCGTCGACGTCGAGCCGGGCGCCGATGGTGAGCCGCAGGTCGTTGAGGGAGCGCAGCCAGCCGGGGGCCTGGTCGGGGGTGAGGGTGAGGACGGCGGCCCGCCGGCGGGTGGGGTGGAGTTCGTCGAGCGCGCGGATGACGGCGAGGGCGTCGTCGCGTTTGCGGGCGCGCAGGTCGTTCTCGGTGTAGCGGCGGAACTCCGCGGAGGCGGCCCGGGATTCCTCGTCGGGGGCGCGCTCGGGGTCGTGGTAGGCGTCCGGGAAGAGCCGGGCGACGGCGGGGTCGGCGGGCGGTTCGGTGGGGCCGTCGGTGAACAGCTGGGCGAGCGGGTCGTCGTCCGCGCCCTCGGGTTCCGGCCCTGGTCCGATCAGCTCGACGAGCTGGACGGCGAGGCTGCGCAGGATCGAGATCTCCACCTCGTCGAGCGCGATCGCGGCTCCGCCGTCGGAGGCGGCTTCGAAGTATCCGGCCATGAGGCCCGTGAATCTCCCAGCTGGTCGGGTCAGCGGTCCTGGGTGAGCGTGGCCCACAGACCGTAGCCGTGCATGGCCTGCACGTCGCGTTCCATCTCCTCGCGGCTGCCGCTGGAGACGGCGGCGCGGCCCTTGTTGTGCACGTCCAGCATCAGCCGCTTCGCCTTGTCCTTGGGGTAGCCGAAGTAGGACTGGAAGACGTAGGTGACGTAGCTCATCAGATTGACCGGGTCATTGTGGACCAGGGTCACCCAGGGGACGTCGGGCTCCGGGACCTCCCAGGGGGCCTGGCTCGACTCGGTCCGTTCGGTCTCCATGGGTGCGACACTCACTCTCCCCATGCTGCCACTTACCGTGCGCCGTGGCGATTTCGGGTAGCGACCGGGCGGACACGCATCCGGATTTGATATCGTCAGATTGACGACTAGTGGGGGTAGGATTCAGCCATGAACTCATCGGCGACGCACGGCCCGGACCGGCTGGCCGGTTCCGCCCTGGGGCTCCCGGTCGCGGTGCCGTCCACCGCGCTGTTCACCGACCGCTACGAGCTGACGATGCTGCAGGCGGCGCTGCACAGCGGCGCCGCCAACCGCCGTTCGGTCTTCGAGGTCTTCACCCGGCGGCTGCCGGAGGGGCGGCGCTACGGGGTGGTGGCCGGCACCGGCCGGGTGCTGGACGCGGTGGAGAACTTCCGCTTCGACGACGACGTGCTCGGCTTCCTCTCCCGCGAGCGGGTGGTGGACCGCGACACGCTGGCGTGGCTGGCGGACTTCCGGTTCGGCGGCGACGTCCACGGCTATCCGGAGGGCGAGGTGTACTTCCCCGGCTCGCCGATCCTGCGGGTGGAGGGCACCTTCGCCGAGGCGGTGCTGCTGGAGACGGTGGTGCTGTCGATCCTCAACCACGACTCGGCGATCGCCGCCGCCGCGTCCCGGATGGCGGTCGCGGCGGGCGGCCGGCCGCTGATCGAGATGGGCGCGCGCCGGGCCCACGAGCTGGCGGCGGTCGCGGCGTCCCGGGCGGCCTACCTCGGCGGCTTCAGCACCACCTCGGACCTGGCGGCCGGATTCCGCTACAACATCCCGACGGTCGGCACCAGCGCCCACGCGTTCACCCTGCTGCACGACACCGAGCGGGACGCCTTCACCGCGCAGATCCAGTCGATGGGCGCCGGCACCACGCTGCTGGTGGACACCTACGACCTGGCGAGCGCGGTGCGCACCGCGGTGGAGGTGGCCGGGCCGGAACTCGGCGCGGTCCGCATCGACTCGGGCGACCTGCTGCTGCTGGCGCACCGGGTGCGCCAGCAGTTGGACGACCTGGGCGCGCGCGGCACCCGGATCGTGGTCACCTCGGATCTGGACGAGTACGCCATCGCCTCGCTGGCGGCGGCGCCGGTGGACGCCTACGGGGTGGGCACCTCGCTGGTCACCGGCAGCGGCCATCCGACGTGCGCGATGGTCTACAAGCTGGTGGCCAGGGCGGGCGGCGGGGACGACGGCGGTCTGGTGGCCGTGGCGAAGAGGTCGATGGGCGCCAAGACCTCGACGGGCGGGCGCAAGTGGGCGGCCCGGCGGCTGGACGAGGACGGCGTGGCGGAGGCGGAGGTGCTCGGCACCGGGGCGGTCCCGCCCGAGCTGGCCGACCGTCAGCTGCTGGTGCCGCTGGTGCGGGACGGCGAGGTGGTGGGCCGCGAGCCGCTGGACGCGGCGCGGGCCCGGCACATCAGGGCCAGGGCGGGGCTGCCGCTGTCGGCGACCCAGCTCTCGCGGGGCGAGCCGGTCATTCCGACGGAGTTGCGGTGACCGGCCGGTGGGTACGGTGGGTCGTGGGCGGCACGGCCCCGCGGGTTACGGCGAACGCGGAAGGCGAGGGGCGAGCGGCATGCACCGGGCACTGATCGTGGTGGATGTGCAGAACGACTTCTGCGAGGGGGGCAGCCTCGCGGTTCCCGGGGGCGCGGGCGTCGCCGCGGCGATCACCGATCTGATAGGCCGGTCCACGGCCGGTTACCGGTACGTGGTCGCCACCCGGGACCGGCACGTCTCGCCGGGGGCGCACTTCTCCGCCGAGCCGGACTTCGTGGACAGCTGGCCGCCGCACTGCGTGGACGGCACCGAGGGCGCCGACTTCCACCCGCACTTCGCCCCGGCGGTGGCCTCCGGCGCGGTCCAGGCGGTCTTCGACAAGGGTGCCCAGGCCGCGGCGTACAGCGGCTTCGAGGGCTCCGACGAGCACGGCGAGTCGCTGGCCGGCTGGCTGCGCGAGCGCGAGGTGACCGAGGTGGACGTGGTGGGCATCGCCACCGACCACTGCGTGCGGGCCACCGCGCTGGACGCGGCGAGCGAGGGATTCCGGACCACGGTGCTGCTCGACCTGACGGCGGGCGTCGGGGCGGAGACGACGGTGCGGGCGCTGCGGGAGCTGCGGGAGTCGGGCGTCACGCTGCGTGGCGAACCGGTGGTCGCGGGGAGCTGAACCGGGCGGTCAGTGCGGCAGCCCGGCCCGGCGCAGGGCGGTCGGCGGCTGCCAGGGGCCGTCCGGGCGGTCGGCGTGGTGCGGGCGCCAGACCAGGCCGTCAGGGTGGTGCAGGACGACGGATATCTCGTCCGGGGTGGGCGGCTCGGTGTTGCCGGCGAGGCGGACCGCGCGGAAGCCGAGGTTGCGGACCCGGGTGAGCGCCCGCTGCCGGTTGGCGGCGTGCACGAGCACCCGTATCGCGCCGTCGGGGGCGCCCGGGGCCCGCTGCCCGGCGGTGTGCGGGCGCGGCAGGGTCAGGGCGACGACGACCGTTCCGCCCGGGAGCCTGCTGAATCCACCTGATGCCACAGTCCGATCATCGGTCCGCGAGGGGCTCCGGCGCCAGCCGGATCCGGCCGGGCCCGGCGGCAGCGCCCGTACCCGGCATCCGGGACCGGAAGCGTGAGACCGTGCGCCCCCCGTGCTCCACACTGTAGGTAAGGTCACGCTTACCAGTGGTTCCTCTCGGGCATCTGCATCCGTAGAGTCAACGGGCGGCACGCCCTGTACGACGCTCACCGCCCCGACCCGTGCGGATGGACCCCGCCATTCGTACGCAGGCCCGCATCGAGGACGGATCCCTGCCATGCCGCGTCCGGCTCCCGCCCAGTACCTCTACGGTTCGGCCACCGTCGTCCTGTCGACGCTCGCCATGCTGCTGCTGTCGGGAGCGAGTTCCGGGCCCGGTGTGGTCCTTGTCACCTTCGCCGGTCTGGCGCTCGGACTGCTGGTCGCGGTGGCGCTCGGCGGGACCCGGTACGCCGAGCCGGACGAGGGCGCCGAGCCGGCACCCGGCGAGCCGCGCGCCGGCCGGTCCGCCACCGCCCGGTCGGGACCGGGCCGCGAACGCGAGCTGAGCGGGCAGTCGCCGCGCGGCTAGCGGTGCTCCGGCGCGGCTGAGACCACCACGGTCCTGGCCGCCTTGTCGTGCAGGCACTGCTGGTAGGGCTTGTCCCACAGACACCACGCGACGTTGACCAGCCAGAACACCGCGCCGCAACACGGGATGACCGGCGGCAGCGAGTAGACGGCGGCCCGCGTCCAGCCGGGCTGCCCGGCCGGGTTGGCGCCGTTGTCCAGCAGGGCGACCCGGATCTTCATCCACCGCTTGCCGTAGGTCTGGCCGCGCGTGGTGAGCAGGTAGCCGTCGTACGCGAAGTAGACGAGCGCGTAGACCAGGTCCTGCCAGAAGCTGCGCAGCGTGCTGTTGTAGTTGTAGCCGCCGAACGCGAAGCCCAGCACGATCGCGACCGGCACGCCCACCAGCAGCGCGTCGATGACGCGGGCGAGCAGCCGGCGGCCGCGGTGCGCCAGCGGCGGCATGCCGGCGAGCGGATCGGGCCGCTGCTGCCCGAAGGGGTCGCCGGGGCCGGTGCCGTAGGGGCCGCCGGGTGGCGGCGTGCTGCCGTACGGGCTGCCCGGCGGGGGCTCGCCGCCTCCGCCGTACGGGCCCCCGGGCGGGGGCTCGCCGCCCGGCGGACCGCTTCCGTGCGGGGGCGGGCCGTCCGGCGCCTCGCCGAACGGGTCCCGCGGCCCCTGGTCGCCCGCTCCGGGAGGTGGCTGGTCGCTGCTCATGCCCCGAGTCAAACCCGGTCGCCGGCCGGCCGCCCGTGCTCGACGGCCGTTAGGGTCGGTCCGGCCGGTCGGGGCGCGGCCGGCGCCTCAGCCGTCGCCGCCCGGCGCGGCGACGAAGGTGCGGGCCACCTTGTCGTGCCAGCACTGCCGCCACGGGCGGTCGAACAGGCACCACGCGACGTTGGCCACGCCGACCACCACGAAGTCCAGCACCTGGCGCAGCAGCATGCGGCGCAGCGCCTGGCCGAAGCCCGGGGTGAGCTGCGACTCGATGTCGAGCACCTGGATGCCGAGCAGCTTCTTGCCCAGCGTGCGGCCCCACTTGACGGTGGGCAGCACCTCGTAGAGCAGTCCGGCGAGCAGCATGCCGCCGAGCAGCGCGCCGAGGTAGACGCCGGTGGTGCCGTCGATCAGCCAGACCTGGACGTTCTCGCCGCTGAGCCGGGCGGCGTCGATCTTGTGCTGGATGTGGTGGAGCGAGCCGGTCGCCAGCGGGTAGGTGGCGGCGGAGACGACCGCGCCGACGATCAGGGTGTCCAGCAGGCGGGCGGCGAGCCGGCGTCCGGTGCCGGCCGGCCGGGCGGGCTCGCCGAGCTGGCTGAACGGGTCGCTGACCGGCGGGCGCCAGGGCAGGGCGTGCGCGTCGGCTGCCGGCGGGACGGAGGCGTCGGGGCGGGCGAGGTCGTGCACCTGGCGCTGCCAGGGCACGCCGCCGTCGCCGGAAGCGGGAGCGCCGGGGCCGGGAGCGGGAGCACCGGGGGTGGCGGCGGGGCCCTGCGCCCCGGGCGGCTGCGGGTAGCCGTAGCCGCCCGGGGCGGCCGGGAGCGCCTTCTCGGCCGGGTACCCGTAGCCGCCGGGGGCCGACGGGGTGGCCGGCGGCGCGGTGCGGGGGTATCCGTAACCACTCTCAAGGGGGACGGGCCGCTGCCCTTCGGGGGTGCCCCACGACACGCGCCGCGCGTCGTCGCCGAAGCCGGACTGCCGCGCGGGGTCGGCGTTCCAGCCGGGCGCGTCGGCGCCCTGCGGCGGGGTCTGGGCGACCGGCGCCTTCGGGTCCTCGTCGAGGAACATCGGGCCCGACTCCTCCACGGACGCCGGCTGCCGCGGCACGGCGGGCCGCGGCGCGGACGGCGGCGGGGCGGAACTCCCGCCGGGCGGCGTGCTGTTGGGCGGCGGTGCCAGCACCTCGCCGGCGGCCGGCTGCGGGCGGCTGGTGCCCGGCACCCAGGCGGCGCCGTTCCAGTACCGCACGTAGCCCGGAATGGACGGGTCGGGGTAGTACCCCTCGTGGGGTGCTTCCTCGCTGCCGCCACCGGAGGTCACCAATGCCCCCAACTCCCCTCTACGACGTGGGCCCAGGAAGACAGTAACGAAGAACGGGGGATGCGGAAGACGGCTCCCGCGCGCGTTCGTCCCGCGAACGCCCGTTCCCGGCACGCTCCTTCGGCCAGGGTTCCTCTTTAGCCGCTCGGCGACCCGCGGGAGGGACGTTCGGGAAAATCCACCCTTGGGGCGCGAAGTCGCGTAAGGGTGTGGGAAAGACGCGCTCTCTCCCGGAGCGACCCCCATCGCAGCACCGGCTGCCTCACCCGTCAGGGGCCGTAGAGGAAAGGACGTGGTCCGCTTGCACACCGTGGTGGAACGCGAATTCGAACTGAGACTCATCCTGTCGCCGGAGCACAGCGTCCCGGTACCGGCCCGGCTGCGCTACCTGGCCGGCGACCCGTTCGCCGTGCACGTCTCGTTCCACGTCGGCTCCGAGGCGCCGGTGCACTGGACGTTCGCCCGCGAACTGCTCATCGAGGGGGTGCGGCAGCCCAGCGGCCACGGCGACGTGCGGATCTGGCCGACCAAGGCGGACACCCGCGACGTGGTCTGCCTCGCCCTGAGCTCCCCGGACGGCAACGCCCTCGTCGAAGCCCCGACCGCGCCCCTCACCGCCTGGCTGGAGCGCACCCTGCTCCTGGTCCCCGCCGGCACAGAGTCCGCCCGCCTCCGCCTCGACGACGGCCTCACCCGCCTCCTCACCCCGGACACCGGCCCGTGACCGGAGGCCCGTCAGGTGGTGGCGGTGGGGTGGACGGGGGTGCGGGAGCGGGAGCGGGTGCGGGCGATGGTGGCGGCCAGCGGGGGGAGGAAGGGGATGACCGCGAGGTAGAACACCGAGGTGGACAGCAGGGCGAGGGCGGTGAACGCGCCGCCGAGCCACAGGTAGACGAGGATGCCGGTGTCGCGGCCGGCGTCCTTGCGCAGCACGGCCAGGGCGGTCCAGACGGCGATCTGGCCGATGGCGGCGCAGCCGAGGATGACGGCGTCCGTCACGCCCCAGGCGATGCCGTGGCCGGTGGCCGAGTTCACGACGGCGGCGGCGATGTTGATCACGGCCAGCACGGCGAAGGGGAAGACCGAGCCGAACCGGGCGAGGGACCTGCCCGACGGGCTCCTCAGTGCGTCACCGACACCCATCTGTCTCGTTCCCTTCGCCCGCTCCGGTGTTCCTGAGTGCGACACCATACGTGCCGACCAGCACGTTCAGGGAGTCCCGCGGGGTCCGGACGCGCACCTCTGCGCAAGAAGACCACGGCATCGTGACGCTCCCGTCACCTCTAGAGCACCTTGCCGGGGTTGAGGATGCCGAGCGGGTCGAAGACCGCCTTGACGCCGCGCTGGAGTTCCAGGCTGACCGGGCCGAGCTCGCGGGCGAGCCAGTCCTTCTTGAGCAGGCCGACGCCGTGTTCGCCGGTGATGGTGCCGCCGAGTTCCAGGCCGAGCGCCATGATCGCGTCGAAGGAGTCGCGGGCGCGGCGCGCGGCGTCCGGGTCGGCGGGGTCGAAGCAGACCACCGGGTGGGTGTTGCCGTCGCCGGCGTGGGCGCACACCCCGATGGTGAGGCCGTAGCGGTCGGCGATCCCGGCGACGCCGTCGAGCATGGCGGCGAGCCGGGAGCGCGGGACGGCGACGTCGTCGATCATCGTGGTGCCGGTGACCCGTTCCAGCGCGGGCAGCGACATCCGCCGGGCCTGCAGCAGGAGTTCGGACTCCGCGGCGTCCTCGGCGGGGACCACGGCGGTGGCGCCGGCCGCGGCGCACAGTTCGCCGACGGCGGCGAGGTCGGCCGCCGGGTCGGGGGTGTCGAACGCGGCGAGCAGCAGCGCCTCGGTGCTCTCCGGCAGGCCCATCCTGGCCATGTCGTTGACCGCGCGGATCGTGGTGCGGTCCATCAGCTCCAGCAGCGAGGGCGTGTGGCCGCCCTCCATGATCGCGCAGATCGCCTCGCACGCGGCGGACGCCGACGGGAACTCGGCGGCCAGCGCGAGCTGCGCGGGCGGCGTCGGCCGAAGCGCCAGCACGGCCTGCACCACGACGCCGAGGCTGCCCTCGGAGCCGACGAACAGCCGGGTCAGGTCGTAGCCGGCGACGCCCTTGGCGGTGCGGCGCCCGGTGCGCAGCAGCCGGCCGTCGGCCAGCACGACGTCGAGCCCGAGGACGTACTCGGCGGTGACGCCGTACTTGACGCAGCACAGGCCGCCGGAGCCGGTGCCGATGTTGCCGCCGATGGTGCACTGCTCCCAACTGGAGGGATCCGGCGGGTAGTACAGGCCCTGCTCGGCGACGGCCCGGGAGAGCACCGCGTTGACCACGCCCGGTTCGACGACCGCGATGCGGTTGACGGTGTCGATCTCCAGGATGCGGTCCATCTTGACCAGCGAGAGCACCACGCAGCCCTCGGTGGCGTTGGCCGCGCCGGACAGCCCGGTGCGGGCGCCCTGCGGCACCACCGGCACCCGGCGCTCGCTCGCGGTGCGCAGGACGTGCCGCACCTGGTCGACCGTGCGTGGCAGCACCACGACGGCCGGGGTGCCGCTCTCGCAGAACCCCGCCATGTCGTTCGCGTACGAGGCGGTGACGTCGGGATCGGTCAGTACCGCTTCGTCCGGCAGGCCCGCGCGCAGCGTGTCGAGGAGATCGCCCATGGCCTCAGCCTGTCACCCGCGGCGGTGGTACGGAAGGACCCACCGGGCGCCGGGGCGCCCGGTGCGGGCCGTCACAGGTTGCCGCGGCGCTCCTGCTCGCGCTCGATCGCCTCGAACAGCGCCTTGAAGTTGCCCTTGCCGAAGCCCATCGACCCGTGGCGCTCGATCATCTCGAAGAAGACCGTCGGGCGGTCCTGGACCGGCTTGGTGAAGATCTGCAGCAGGTAGCCGTCCTCGTCGCGGTCGGCGAGGATCTTCAGCTCGCGCAGCGTCTCGATCGGCACCCGGGTGTCGCCGACCCACTCGCCGAGCGTGTCGTAGTACGAGTCGGGCGCGTCGAGGAACTCCACGCCGGCCGCCCTCATGGCCCGCACGCTCGCCACGATGTCGTTGGTGGCCAGCGCGATGTGCTGGACGCCGGGGCCGCCGTAGAACTCCAGGTACTCGTCGATCTGCGACTTGCGCTTGCCCTCGGCCGGCTCGTTGAGCGGGAACTTCACCTTGCGGCTGCCGTCGGCGACCACCTTGGACATCAGGGCGGAGTACTCGGTGGCGATGTCGTCGCCGACGAACTCCTTCATGTTGGTGAAGCCCATGACGTTGTTGTAGAAGGCCACCCACTCGTCCATCCGGCCGAGTTCCACGTTGCCGACGCAGTGGTCGATGGCCTGGAAACGGCGCTTGACCGGCTCGGTGATCGGCTCGGCGGCGGTGAAGCCGGGCAGGTAGGGGCCGTCGTAGCCGGAGCGGTCCACCAGGGTGTGCCGGGTCTCGCCGTAGGTGGCGATCGCGGCCAGCACCACGGTGCCGTGCTCGTCCTTCAGCTCGTACGGCTCGCGCAGCCCGGTGGCGCCGTGCGCGGTGGCGTAGTCGTAGGCGGCGCGGGCGTCCGGGACCTCGATGGCGAGGTCCACCACGCCGTCGCCGTGCGCGGCCACGTGCCCGGCGAGGAAGCGAGCCTCGTCGGTGTCCGCCTTGATGACGGAGGTGAACACGAAGCGGGCGCCGCCGGACTCCAGGACGTAGGCGGCGGTCTCGCGACTGCCGTTCTCCGGTCCGGAGTAGGCCACCAGGCGCATGCCGAAGGCGGTGGAGTAGTAGTGCGCGGCCTGCTTGGCGTTGCCGACGGCGAAGACGACCGCGTCCATGCCCTTGACGGGGAAGTTGTCCTGGGTCTCAGTCATGACAGCAGGCTGACGCCACGGCCCATAGTGCGCAATAGTTGGTGAATTCGCCGCGCAATATGCACAGCCGTTCGCGGGAACTGCTCGGCAATCTGTACAGGGTGACCACATCGGCGCGGGAGGCGGCGGACATGGGGATCGACGGGCTGGACGGGCGGCTGATCATCCTGCTGGCCGCCGAGCCGCGGATAGGGGTGCTGGAGGCGTCCCGGCGGCTCGGCGTGGCGCGCGGCACGGTGCAGGCCCGGCTGGACCGCATGCGGGCCAACGGGGTGATCCGCGGCTTCGGCCCGCAGGTCGATCCGGCCGCGCTCGGCTACCCGGTCACGGCGTTCGCGACGCTGGAGATCAAACAGGGCCAAGGCCCGGACGTGCGCGAGCACTTGGCGGCGGTGCCCGAGGTGCTGGAGCTGCACACCACGACCGGCGAGGGCGACATGCTGTGCCGGCTGGTGGCCCGCTCGAACGCCGATCTCCAGCGGGTGATCGACCGGGTCGTGGGTTTTGATGGCATCGTGCGCGCCTCCACGGCGATCGTGATGGAGAACCCGGTCCCGCACCGGATCATCCCGCTGGTCGAGCAGGCGGCACGGGACGGTTCGTAGCGGCGCCGCCGGCACCGGGGCGCCACGGGTCGCCGGGAGGCCGCGGTGAGCTTCTGGGAGTTTGTGGCCGGCCGGTGGCCGCAGCTGCTGGCCGACGCCTGCCAGCAGGCGGGTGTGGTCGCGCAGTGCGTGCTGCTGGCCTCGCTGGCCGGGGTGGGGCTGGCCGCGGCGGCCTACCGCAGCGAGCGGCTGGGCCGGCTGGCGCTGGCCTGCACGGTCACCGTGTGGACGATCCCGTCGTACGCGCTGCTCGGCCTGCTGGTGCCGGTGCTGGGGCTGGGCGTGCCGCCGACGGTGGCGGCGCTGGTGCTGTACGGGCTGCTGCCGGTGGTGCGCAACACGGTGGTGGGGCTGCGCGGGGTGGATCCGGCGCTGGTGGACGCGGCGCGCGGGATCGGGATGGGCCGGGTGCGGCGGATGCTGCGGGTGGAGCTGCCGGTCGCCTGGCCCGCGGTGCTGGCCGGGATCCGGCTGGCGGCGCAGATGCTGATGGGGATCGCCGCGATCGCCGCCTACGCCTCCGGGCCGGGGCTGGGCAACGAGATCTTCGACGGCATCGCGAGCCTGGGCGGCGCCGCCGCGATCGACGAGGTGCTGGCCGGCACGCTGGGCATCGCGGTGCTGGCGCTGGCGTTCGACGCGGCGCTGGTGCTGGCCGGCCGGCTGACGGTCTCCCGGGGGATCCGTGGCTGAGCCGACGACCGGGACCGCGCCGTCCCGCGGGTCGTCCGGCCCGGTGACCGGGGCGGACATCGAGCTGTGCGCGCTGGCCAAGCGCTTCCCCGGCGAGCGGCGGGCCGCGGTGGAGGGCGTGAGCCTGCGGATCGCCGGCGGCGAGACGGTGGTGCTGGTGGGCCCGTCGGGCTGCGGGAAGTCCACCACGCTGCGGATGGTCAACCGGCTGGTGGAACCGACGTCCGGCCGGGTGCTGATCGGCGGCGAGGACGTCACGGCGATGGACCCGGTCGCGCTGCGCCGCCGGGTCGGCTACGCGATCCAGTCCTGCGGCCTGTTCCCGCACATGACGGTCGCGCAGAACGTGGCCCAGGTGCCGCGGATGCTGCGCTGGCCGCGGGCCCGGGTGGCCGCCCGGGTGGAGGAGATGCTGGCGCTGGTCGGCCTGGAGCCGGCGGTCTTCCGCGGCCGCTATCCGCGGCAGCTGTCCGGCGGGCAGCAGCAGCGCGTGGGCGTGGCGCGGGCGCTGGCGGCCGATCCGCCGGTGCTGCTGATGGACGAGCCGTTCGGCGCGGTCGACCCGCTCACCCGCGAGCGGCTGCAGGACGAACTGCTGCGCATGCAGGAGCGGTTGCGCAAGACGATCCTGTTCGTCACCCACGACTTCGACGAGGCGGTCCGGCTCGGCGACCGGATCGCGGTGCTCGGTGCGGGCTGCCGGGTCGCGCAGTTCGACACCCCGGAGGCGGTACTGGCCCGCCCGGCCGACGCCTTCGTGGCGGACTTCGTCGGCGGCGGCGCGGCGCTGCGCCGGCTCCACCTGGCCCGGGTCGCCGACCTGGACGTGCCGGCCGGCCCGCCCGCCCCCGGCACCGCGGGCACCGAGCGGTCGATCCCCGGCGACGCCACCGTGCGCGACGCGCTGGAGGCGGTGCTCACCGACCGGGTCGGCCGGGTCGCGGTCACCGGCGAACACGGCGAGCGGGCGGGCGTGCTGGACTCCGGGACGCTGATGGACGCGCTGCGCCGGCTGCTGGCCCAGGGCCGCGCGGGCGGCCGGAAGGGGCGCGGATGACCACGACCACCCGGACCGCCGCGCCGGGCCCGGCGCCGGCTGCCGCGCGGCGCGGGAGGCGGCTGCTGCTCACTCCGGCCGCGGTCGGCCTCGGCCTGGCCGCCACCTGGCTGTGGCTGCGCGCGGTCCCGCTGGACGCGGTGGAGCGCAACGCGCTGGGCGGCGGACAGGTCGCCCTCGCGCTGCGGCAGTCGGTGGAGCTGACGGTGTACTCCACGGTCCTGGTGCTGGCGATCGCGGTGCCGCTGGGGATCGCGCTGACCCGGCGCGGGCTGCGCCGGGCGGCGCCCGTGGCGCTGGCGGTGGCGAACCTGGGCCAGTCGGTGCCGTCGGTGGGCCTGCTGGCGCTGCTGGCGTTCTGGCTGGGCGTCGGCCGGGGCACCGCGCTGGCCGGGCTGGTCGCGTACGCGGTGCTGCCGGTGCTGGGCAACACCATGAGCGGGCTGCGGGCGATCGATCCGGAGCTGGTGGAGGCCGGCCGGGGCATCGGGATGTCCGGCGCGGGCGTGCTGCGCCGGGTCGAACTGCCGCTGGCCGTCCCGCTGATCCTCGCCGGGGTGCGCAACGCGCTGGTGCTGAACGTGGGCACCGGCACGCTGGCCGGCTTCGTCGACGGCGGCGGGCTCGGCGTGCTGATCACCGACGGGATCGTCACGCAGCGCACCCGGGTGCTGGTGGTCGGCGCGGTGCTGGCGGTGGCGCTGGCCCTGCTGGTCGACTGGCTCGGGGCGCTCGCCGAGACCCGGTTGACCCCGCGCGGGCTGGACGCCGGATGAGCGCGGGCCGGGCGCGGCGGTGGCGGTGGGCGGCCGGGGTGCTGGCCGGGTCGGCCTGCCTGGCCGGGCTGCCGGGGTGCGGGCTGCACAGCGGGGAGATCGTCGCGGTGCCGGTGGGGCCCGGCTCGCTGGGCGCCGGCCGGCCGCTCGCCGGGGTCCGGCTCACCGTCACCTCGAAGTCCGACACCGAGCAGCGGGTGCTGGGCCAGATCACCGCCCTGGTGTTCAAGGCGGCCGGCGCCACCGTCCGGGACCGCACCGGCGTCAGCGGTTCCGTCGGCGCCCGCCAGGCCGTGGTCAGCGGCGCGGCGGACGCGATGTACGACTACACCGGCACCGCCTGGATCACCTACCAGGGCCACACCGCCCCGATCGCCGACCCGGGTGCCCTGTGGCGCGCGGTGCGGGACGCCGACGCCCGGAACGGGGTCGCCTGGCTGCCGATGGCCGGGCTCGACGACAGTTACGCGCTCGCGGTGAGCGCGGCGGCCGGCCGGGCGTACCGGCTGCGCACGCTGACCGACGTCGCGGCGCTGGCCCGGCGGGACCCGGCGGCGGTGACGTTCTGCGCGGACAACGAGTTCGCGGTCCGCGCCGACGGGCTGCCCGGCGTGCTGCGCGCCTACCGGATCGCGGTGCCGCGGTCGCGGGTCATGACGATGGACGCCGGGCTGATCTACCGGCAGGTGGCGTCGGGCCGCGGCTGCCTGCTCGGCGACGTCTACGCGACCGACGGGCGGATCGGCGCGGACCGGCTGGTGGTGCTCCGCGACGACCGGCACTTCTTCCCGCACTACAACGCCGCTCCGGTGCTGCACGCGGCCACCTTGCGCCGGCATCCCCGACTGGCCGCGCTGCTCGCCCCGGTGACCGCGCGGCTCACCACCGGTCAGGCCCGCCGGCTCAACGCCGAGGTGGACGTGGCCGGTTGGGACCCGCAGTTGGTGGCCAGGCGCTGGCTGATCGCCCAGGGGTTCGTCACGCCGGGGTGACGCGCGGGCGGCCCGGGGTCAGCAACCGGGCAGCCTGCCACCGGAGTCGAGGGCCGACAGCGCGGCGAGCGCGGTGTCCAGGGTGGTCACCGGGATCACCCGCAGCCCGGCGGGCCGCACGGCGTTCGCGTCGGAGCACTCGGCCTTCGGGACCAGGAAGACGGTGGCGCCGTCGCGCCGGGCGGCCTGCTCCTTCAGCTGCACGCCGCCGACCGCGCCGACCACGCCGCCCGGCGTGATGGTGCCGGTGCCGGCGATGTCGCGGCCCCCGGTGAGGTCGCCGCCGTGCCCGTTGCCGGCCGTCAGGTCGATGATGCCGAGGGTGAACATCAGCCCGGCGCTCGGCCCGCCGACGCCGGCGAGCTTGAGGTCCACCCGCACCTTCGACGGCGACAGGCGCAGGTGCGCGAGCGCGGCGGCGGTGGCCGCGTTCTGCGACTGCTTCATCTCGGCGTTGTTCTGCTTCTCCACCTGCCGGACCGAGCCGCTGGGGTAGACCGCGTCGTGCGGCAGGGCCGCCTCGTCGGTGGCGAACCACGCCTTGACGACGTCGGCCAGGTGCACCGAGGCGTTCGGCTCGGTCGCCGAGATGGTGAGCATCCGCAGCTCGCCGCTGGGCGTCCGGGTCGGGGTGCCGGTGATCGCGATCACCTTGGTGCCGTCCCGGGCGCCGAGGACGTTGGCGGTCAGCCCCGGCTCGGTGATCGTCACGGGCAGCGGGGCGAACGCGGTGACCGCGAGCAGCGCGGCGAGCACGGCGGAGCAGACGGTGAGGGCGATGGCGCGAGAGGACACCCGTGCATTAGAGCACTTCCGTGCCGGCGGGCGTTGCGGGGCCCGTTGGCACCGCGGCGGCCGGTCAGCGCAGCGCCTGGGAGACCTCCCGCGCGGCCCGGGCGACCCGCGGGCCGGCCCGTTCGGAGACCGCGTCGGACAGCACGACCACCCCGACGCACCCCTCCACGCCGGTCACCCCGGTCAGCGGGGCGGCGACGCCGGCTCCGGAACCGGTGGCCCCGCCCGGCCTGAGCACGTACTCCGGTTCGCCGTCGGCGGCCGGCCGGCCCGCCCGGCGGCGGCCGGCCAGCACCGCGTGCCCGGCGGCGCCGTGCTCCAACGGGTGGCGGAACCCGGTGCGGTACGCCACGTGGTAGTCGGTCCGGCTCGGTTCGACCACCGCGACGGCGAGCGCCTCCTCGCCGTCCACCAGGGTCAGGTGGGCGGTCGCGCCGGTGTCCTCGGCCAGCTCGCGCAGCGCGGGCAGCGCCGCCTCGCGCAGCAGCGGGTGCACCTGGTGCGCCAGTCCCAGCACGCCGAGGCCCACCCGGGCCCGGCCGCCGAGGTCGCGGCGCACCAGCGTGTGCTGCTCCAGGGTCGCCAGCAGCCGGTAGACCACCGTGCGGTTGACGCCGAGCCGGCCGGCCAGTTCGGTGACGGTGAGCCCGTGGTCGGTGTCGGCCAGCAGTTTGAGAACCCTCAGGCCCCGGTCGAGCGTCTGCGAGGTCTCCGCGGTCACCAGCCCCCCTCGTCGACGTGTCGGGGGACAGTAACGACGCGCGAGCGCCCGGCGGAAGTGGCGGCCGGGGATCCGGACGCAGAACTTACCCGCCCTTGGTGCCGTCCATACGCGACCGCGCGCAGGGCGGGCCCGCGGCGGGCTCAGCGCATCCGGGTGGCCCACTCCTGGACCTTCTTGATGCGCTCCTTGATCTGCCCCGCGGTGGCCTCCGCGCTGGGCGGGCCGCCGCACACCCGACGCAGTTCGTTGTGGATGACGCCGTGCGGCTTGCCGCTCTGGTGGGTGTAGGCGGAGACCATGGTGTTGAGGCTCTTGCGCAGTTCCAGCAGTTCCTTGTGGGTCACCACCGGCCGCCGCTCCGCGGGCAGTTCGACCAGGTCGGCCTCGGCGTCCGGGCGGCGGCGGCTGTGCGCGATCTGCCGGGCCTGGCGGCGCTGGAGCAGCATCTGCACCTGGTCGGGCTCCAGCAGGCCGGGGATGCCGAGGTAGTCCTGCTCCTCCTGGCTGCCGGGGTGCGCCTGCATGCCGAACTCGGCGCCGTCGTAGAGCACCCGGTCGAAGACCGCGTCCGACTCCAGCGCCTCGAACGGGAGCTGGTCCTCGGTGACCTCGTCCTCGGTCCGCTCCGCCTCGGCCAGCAGCTTGTCCTCCTCGGCGTACGGGTCCTCCTCGCCGCCGCGCTTCGGCTTGTCGAGCACGTGGTCGCGCTCGACCTCCATCTCGCCGGCGAAACCCAGCAGCATCGGGATGGTGGGCAGGAAGACCGACGCGGTCTCGCCGCGCCGCCGCGAGCGGACGAAGCGGCCGACCGCCTGCGCGAAGAACAGCGGGGTGGAGATGGTGGTGGCGTAGACGCCGACCGCCAGCCGGGGCACGTCGACGCCCTCGGAGACCATCCGGACCGCGACCATCCAGCGGTCGTCCGAGGCGCTGAAGTCGTCGATCCGCTTGGAGGCGCCGGCGTCGTCGGAGAGCACCACGGTGGCCTTGCTGCCGGTGATCTCCCGGATCAGCCTGGCGTAGGCGCGCGCGGAGTCCTGGTCGGTGGCGATGACCAGCGCGCCGGCGTCCGGGATGGACTTGCGCACCTCGGTCAGCCGCTGGTCGGCGGCGCGCAGCACGTTGGGGATCCACTCACCGGTCGGCGCGAGCGCGGTGCGCCACGCCTGGCTGACCGCGTCCTTGGTCATCGGCTCGCCGAGCCGGGCGGCCAGTTCGTCGCCCGCCCTGGTGCGCCAGCGCATGGTGCCGCTGTAGGACATGAAGATGACCGGCCGCACCACGCCGTCCGCGAGGGCGTTGCCGTAGCCGTAGGTGTAGTCGGCGACCGAGCGCCGGATGCCCTGGGAGTCCTCCCCGTAGGCCACGAACGGGATCGGGTTGGTGTCCGAGCGGAACGGGGTGCCGGTCAGCGCGAGCCGCCGGGTGGCCGGTTCGAACGCCTCGAAGCACGCCTCGCCCCAGGACTTGGAGTCGCCGGCGTGGTGGATCTCGTCGAGGATCACCAGGGTCTTGCGCTGCTCGCAGCGGTTGCGGTGCAGCATCGGCCGCACGCCCACGCCCGCGTAGGTGACCGCGACGCCGTGGTAGTCCTTGGAGACCGGGCCGGCGCTGTAGTCCGGGTCGAGCCGGATGCCGATCCGGGCGCCCGCCTCCGCCCACTGCTTCTTCAGGTGCTCGGTCGGGGCGACCACGGTGATCTGCTGCACGAGGTGGTGGTGGAGCAGGTAGGACGCCAGCGTCAGCGCGAACGTGGTCTTGCCCGCGCCGGGCGTGGCCACCGCGAGGAAGTCGCGCGGACCGCGCTCGATGTAGGCGTCCAACGCCCCCTGCTGCCAGGCCCGCAGCTTGCCGGCCGTCCCCCAGGGCGCGCGGCCGGGGAAGGCGGGTGACAGGTGGTGGGGGGCGGAAGTAGTCACGGTCTCCTGGATCCAGACCTCGACGGCACGGTACGAAAACCGTCACAGCCTATCGGTGGGAGTGGGGCCCCTGAGGTTTCCGGGGTGCGGACAGGACGCGCGACCGGCCCCGGCGCGCGCCCGCCGTCCCGGTCGTCCGTGCCGGCGCGCACGCGCGGTGCCCGGAGGCGAATTCGCTCCGGGCACCGCGCGCTTGTTTGTTCTCCGATGAATTCCGCGATCAGTAGGCGGAGTTCACGTTGTCGATCGTGCCGTAGCGGTGGGCGGCGTAGTTGCACGCGGCCACGATGTTCGACACGGGATCGTAGATGTTCTGCGAGGTGCCGCTGACGTGGAACTCGGAGAACGTCGGCGGAATCACCTGGAGAAGACCCTTGGAGGGCACGCCGTTCTGGGCGTTGATGTCCCACAGGTTGATCGCGTTCGGGTTTCCGCTGGACTCACGCAGCACGTTGCGCTTGATTCCGTCGTAGGTGCCCGGAATGTGGTGCTGCTTCATGATGGACAGCGCCTGCTCTATCCAGCCGTTCAGGTTGTCGGGGTACGCCGGAGCGGCGGCCGCGACGGTCCGGGTGTGCAGCTTGGGCGCGACGTGCTTGTGGTGGTGCACGACCTTCTTCGCGACGGCCTTCTTGACCACGTGCGTCTTGACGTGCGCCGGGGCCTTGGCCTTCTTGCCGGTGCCCGGCAGGTGCTGGGCGAGGTCGGTGGTGTGCACGGCGGACGCGTCGCTGTGCGGCGCGGGCGCCGTCGGGGTCGGCGAGGAGCCGGGGTGCGACGTGCCGACGACCTGGGCGGTCCCGACGACGGGGTTGCTCGGATTGGCAGCGGCCTGAACCGATCCCGGCACGACCGAGACGGCCAGGACAGAGGCTCCGACCACCGCGACGCCGGCCGCGGACAGCTTCTGCGTCCGGGTCATGGAAGCGGCGGTGTTGCGAATGGTCCGGGTAGCGCGGTTGAAAGCGGCGGGAATGGGCATGAGATTTCGTGTCCTATCCGGTTGCTGGGTCACAGGTGTCATCCGGTAAATGCGCCGTGTTGCAGCACGGCGCCCTGTGGCTCGGCAATTCTTAGCGACCGGAAAATCGCAGTGCAATGGTGTGACGTACTACCCGCGATCGTTGAAGGGCAGGGGCGGGAACCGGGAATCCAACGCCAGGGAGGCTTGTGAAGCCTTTACAAGGTCTTCACAATCCAACTACACGCGTTCGTACGTGACCCAGGTCCTATGCCCAGCGTCACACCGCACCCGGCGCCCGGTCGCTCACCGCATGCGCGAAAACACGGAGAAGTCCCCCGATCACTCGGGGGACTTCACTTTGCGCGGCCCCAAAAAGCGGACATAAAGGGCTATATGACGCGAACGGCCGGCTACGGCGCCGGCGGCTTGGCGACCGCCGCCTGCGGCCGGATCGGCAGCCGGCCCACCGGCCGCCCGGTGGCCGCCCGCACCGCGGAGGCGACGGCGGCCGGCGAGACCACCACCGGCACCGCGCTGACCGCCTTGGCGCCGAACGGGGCCACCACGTCCCGTTCCTCGACGAGCTTGACGACCCGCACCCGGGGCGCGTCCAACGCGGTGGGCAGGGCGTAGCCGGTCAGCGAGGGGCGCTTGACCACGCCGCGCGGCGCCCGCAGGTCCTCCATGAGCGCCATGCCGACGCCCTGGATGACGCCCGCCTCGATCCGGGCCGCCACCTGCCGGGGGTTGAGCGCCCGCCCGACGTCCTGGGCGACCGCCATCTCCACCACACGGACCGTGCCGAGCTCGATGTCCACGTCCACCACGGCCCGTACCGCGGCGAAGGCCAGGCCCACGAAGGCGTCGCCCTGCCCGTTGTCGTCCAGCGGCTCGGTGGGGTGCGGGCGGCACTGTGCGGTGGCCCACAGCTCCTTGCCGTTGAGCGCCTCGGCGACTGTGGTGCTCAACACACCGTCGTACGAGGTGATCTTGCCGTCGGCGATGGCCAACAGCTCGACGGACATGCCGAACTTGGCGGCCAGCGGCTGCAGCAGCTGGGTGCGGACCATCCTGGCGGCCCGCTCCACCGCCCCGCCGGAGACCCAGGTGTGCCGGCCGCGGGCGGCGGGCCCGGCCGGCGGCTGGTCGGTGTCGGGCGGCAGGACGAGCACCTCCTCGACGCCCAGCACCTCCTGCACGATCTGCCGGGCCAGCGTGGCGAAGCCCTGGCCGGTCTCGACCGCGGCGCAGATCACCGTCGCCGAGCCGCCCAGCACCTTCACGGTCGCGGTGGAGACCTCGTCGTAACCCTCGGCGCCGAGCATGTGGACCATGCCCAGCGCGTAGCCCACCCCGCGGCGCACCGCGCCCGGCTCGCCCGCCCCCTCGGGGCCGCCGGGCAGCAGCCACTCCGCCTCGTCCTCGGCGGACGGCAGCGCCGGCAGCTCCGTGTCGCGGACCGCCTTCAGCAGCTCGCCGACCGGGGCCGGGCAGGTCACCGTCTGGCCGGTGGGCAGCGGATCGCCGGTGGCCATCACGTTGCGCATCCGCAGCTCGACCGGGTCCAGGCCGAGCCGGGCGGCGAGCTTGTCCATCTGCCCCTCGTAGGCGGCGCACACCTGCATCGCGCCCTCGCCGCGCACGTGGCCCGAGGGCGGGTTGTTGGTGCGCACCACCCAGCCCTCGACGACGACGTTGGGCACGACGTAGGGGCCGGCGGCGAACGCGACGGCGGCGGCCAGCGCGTCGGAGGAGGAGTCGCAGTAGGCGCCGGCGTCCAGCAGGAGCTGCGCCTCCACCTTGACCAGCCGGCCCTCGGCGTCGGCGTGGTGCCGGTAGCGCAGCAGGGCGGGGTGGCGGTGGGCGTGGCCGAGGAAGGACTCCTCGCGGGTGGCGACCAGCTTGACCGGGCAGCCGGTGCGCAGCGCCAGCAGGCCGAGCGGCAGCCCGAAGCCGGGGCCCTCCCGGTCGCCCATCGCGCCGGGCACCCCGGTGACCACCACCTTCACCCGGTCCGGTTCCAGGCCGAGGCAGGCGGCGGCGCTGTCGCGGTCGGCGTGCGGGTCGGTGGAGGCCAGGTAGAGCTCGACGCCGCCGTCCGGCCGGGGCACCGCGAGCCCGGCCTCCGCGCCGACCGGCGCCGGGTCCTGGCGGCCGACCCGGTACAGGCCCTCGACGACGACCTCGCCGACCGCGTCCGGGTCGCCGTGCCGCAGCGGGATGTGGCGGATGAGGTTGCCGTCGGGGTGCAGCGGCTCGGCGGCGAACGCCTTCTCCGGATCGGTGACCGGCTCCAGCACCTCGTACTCCACCGCGATCGCGGCGGCGGCGAGCCGGGCGGTGTCCGGGTGGTCGGCGGCGACGGCGGCGATCGGCTCGCCGTGGTGGCGGACGACCTCGTGCGCGAAGACCGGGCGGTCCGCGGTGCCGCGGCGGCCGTGGGCGGCCTCGCCGGGCACGTCGGACTGGGTGACCACGGCGCGCACCCCGGGCATCGCGGCGGCGGCCGCGGTGTCCACCGAGACGATGCGGGCGTGCGGGTGTGGCGAACGCAACACGGCCGCCCACAGCAGGCCCTCGGCCCACAGGTCGGCGGCGTAGGGGAAGACGCCCCGGGTCTTCTCCTCGGCGCCGGCCGGCCGCACCGACACGCCGAGGCCGTGGGACGGCTCCGCGCTCTCGGCGGCCGGCGAGGTGACCGCGGACAGCACGGTCGGCGTGGCGGTGGCCGCGTCGGGTCCGGTCATGACGTGGCTCCGTCCGAATCGCCGGTGGACTGGTGCGGGATGTGCGGGACGTCCCCGCCCGGCTCGCCGGCCTCGTGGGACGCGTCGTGGGCGGCCCCGCGGGCGGTGATGACCTCGCGGACCGCGTCCAGCACGCCCTGGTAGCCCGAGCAGCGGCACAGGTTGCCGGACAGGGCCTGCCGGGTCTCCAGCTCGGTGGGCCGGTGGTTGCCCTCCAGCAGGTCGTGCACGGTCATCGCCAGGCCGGGCACGCAGAAGCCGCACTGCACGGCGCCGCAGTCGGCCAGCGCGCGCTGCACGTCGGACGGCCGGCCGTCGACGGCCAGCCCCTCGACGGTGCGCACCTCGCAGCCGGCGGCGGTGGCGGCCGGCATCAGGCAGGACGCCACCAGCCGCCCGTCCACCTGTACCGAGCACGCGCCGCATTCGCCCTGTTCGCAGCCGTCCTTGGCGCCGGCCAGGCCGAGCCGCTCGCGCAGCACGTACAGCAGTGACTCGCCGAGCCAGGCGTCGCTGACCGGCCGGTCGGTGCCGTTGACCGTCAACACGTAGGAGGAGGTGGGGTGTTCGCTGTTCGGATCGCCGTCGTCCAGCGGCTCCCCGGCGTCCGGCTGCGGGTCGGAGAGCGGATCGGCGAGGGGATCGGAGAGCGGGTCGGCCAGCGGATCCGGCGGCGGCGGGTCCGCGAGCAGGTCCGCCACCGGGTCGGCGCCGAACTCCGCGGCGCGCTCCGGGTCCTGGCCGGCCGGCGGCGGCTCGTGCTCGACCGGCGGGCCGGGCACCGGCGGGGCGACCATCTGGCCGACCGAGTACTCCCCGGACGCCTCGGCCGGGTCCTCCGGCGCGAACGGCACGGACCAGTGCTCGCCGGAGCCGTCGTCCTGCGCGGGAATCGGCAGTTGGCCGGAGGGCGCCCAGGGCTCGCCGGACGCGGGCTGCGGCGCGGACTCGTAGGACGCCTGCCCGGTGTGCGAGGTGTCCGGCACGTAGCCGTGGCCGGGCGCGGCCAGCGGGTCGACGCCCGGCGGCATCGCGCCGAAGTCCGGCAGCCGGCCGGTGAAGGGGGTGTTCATCGTCGCCTCGGCGTCGAACTCACCGCCGGGCGCCAGCGGTTGCCAGATCCCGTCGGGGGCGAAGCGCTCGTCCGGCGGGTCTTCCATGCCCCCGCCCGTCGTGCCGTCGCCGCCCGGGTACGGGTCGCCGTAGTGACCCTGGTACGCGGTGTCGTACGTGCCGTCTTCGCGCGCGTAGTCGTCGCTCACGAAAGCGCCCTCCCCAGTGCCCGGCGGGACAGTGCGGCCACCGTACGCCGTAGGTGGAGCACCGCGGGGGGGAGTTCGCCCTCCGCGGGGTCGGCCGGATCGGGAATGCAGGCCATGGCGACGTACTCGCCGAAGGCGGCGAGCGCCTGCGGATCCAGGCTGCGCGAGCCGTCCCAGTCGATCAGCCCGGCGACCCAGGTCTCGGCCTCCAGCGGGCGCAGCGGCATCGGGGCCACCGCGCCGACCGCGCAACGCACCCCGCGCCGGGCCGGGTCGAGCACCAGGGCCACCGAGGCGGTGGCCCGGCCGGGACCGGTGCGGTTGGTGGCCTTCAGGAACGTCTGCGGCGCGTGCAGCAGCGGCGCGCGGACGAACGCCAGCAACTCCCCCGGGCGCAGCGGGTCCATGCCGGTCAGCAGGTGGCTCACCGGCACCTCCCGGCTGCCGTCCGGGCCGGCCAGCAGGACGGTCGCCTCCAGCGCGGCCAGCACCGGCAGCGAGTCGCCGGTGGGCGCGGCGGTGACGATGTTGCCGCCGAGCGTGCCGGCGTTGCGGATCTGCGGCGGGCCGGCCGCGCGGGCGGCGGCGGCCAGCGCGGGGATGAGCGCGGCGAAGTCCGGGCGGCCCATGCGCGCGTGGGTCAGCCCGGCGCCGAGCAGCGCGTTGCCGTCGGCGTACTGCCAGCCGCGGATCTCGCTGATCCGGCCGAGGCCGACCAGCCCGGCGGGGCGCAGCTGGCCGGAATTGACCGCTGCCATCAGGTCGGTGCCGCCGGCGACCGGCACGGCTGCGGGCATGGCTTCCAGTGCCGCCACCGCCTCGTCGAGCGAGGCGGGCAGCGTCACCGTGCGTCCCGTCTGCCGTGCGTACGTGCTCACGCAGATGTCCCTTCCACGGCGTCCGCAGGCCGTCGCCGACCCTCCCGGCGTCACCGTTGCTGTCGCCGTACGGTACGTGGTGACAGCCCGGTCACGGCAACTCTGGCACATGTTCCAGGCCGATCAACCCGAGGGTCCGGGAAGGACGGTTCCGTCCGCCTGAGCACCTGTCATCCGAATGGTCATCTGTCCTGAATTTATTCACAGTTCACGGCTTGTGCGAGGTCTTGTACGGGTTTACCCCGCTGCCACCGTGCCATTCGCGGGATCGCTCGAACGGGACAATCCGGTACGTCTCACACGATCGGGGGCGGCTCTTCGATCGGGCGTCCGATCACTCCGGGCCGCCGCTGCCACGGCCGCGGGCCGCCCGGCGGGCGGTACTCGACGCCGGAGGCGGCAAGCCGCAGGTAATGCGTGGCCATTCGGGAGGTGAAGTCCGCGTGGTCGCGCAGCGCCGGCTCCGGCAGCCGGGACCAGACCACCTCGGCGAAGGCCGAAAGCCGCGGGAAGACCAGATAGTCGACGGCGCGCACCGAATCCAGCGTCTCGGTCCAGATGTTGGCCTGCGCGCCGAGCACGTGGCGCTCCTGCGGCGTCCCGGCGAGCTGCGGCGGCACCGGTTCGAAGCGGTGGACGTCCTCCAGGGTGCGCACGTAGCCGATCGGCACCGGCTCGTCGGGGCCGCCGTCCTGCCGGTGGTCGAGGTAGACCTGCTGCTGCGGGCACATCACCACGTCGTGCCCGGCCGTCGCGGCGGCGATCCCGCCCGCGTAGCCGCGCCAGGAGGAGACCGCGGCGCCGGGCGCCAGCCCGCCCTCCAGGATCTCGTCCCAGCCGACGAGCCGCCGGCCGCGCTCGGCCAGCCAGCCGTCGAAGTGCCGGATGAACCAGCTCTGCAGTTCCGCCTCGTCCCGCAGGCCCAGTTCGGCGATCCGGGCCTGCGCGGCCGGCGACGCCTTCCACTGCTCCTTGGGGCACTCGTCGCCGCCGATGTGGACGAACGAGGAGAACGGCAGGCCGGACGCCGGGAACAGCTCCAGGATCTCGGTCAGCACGTTCTCGTAGAAGCGCAGCGTGTTGTCGGTGGGCGCCAGTACGTTGGGGTTGACGCCCCAGCTGGTCAGGACGGGAAGGGCGGTGGTGTCGATGACGTCGGCGTTGCCCAGTTCCGGGTACGCGGCGATGGCGGCCTGCGAGTGGCCGGGGATGTCGATCTCCGGGATCACCGCGATATGCCGCTCGGCCGCGTACGCCACGATCTCCCGCAGGTCGTCGCGGGTGTAGTAGCCGCCGTGCGGGCGCTCGTCCCAGCGCATCGGCCCGCGCAGCCCGATCCGGGTGCGCTCGCGCCAGGCCCCGACCTCGGTCAGCCGCGGGTAGCGCTCGATCTCCACCCGCCAGCCCTGGTCGTCGGTCAGGTGCAGGTGCAGCACGTTCAGCTTGTGCGCCGCCATCAGGTCCACGTACCGCAGCACCACGTCCTTGGGCAGGAAGTGCCGGGCCACGTCGAGCATGAAGCCGCGCCAGCGGAAGCGCGGCGCGTCCTGCAGGGTCAGGGCGGGCACCTCGGGCGCCGGCCGGCCGGGCAGCGGCGCGCGGCGGAAGGCGTCCGGGCCGAGGAGCTGGCGCAGGGTCTGCGCGGCCCAGAAGACGCCGGCCGGGTCCCCGCCGGTCAGCACGGCCTGCTCACCGGTCACCTCGATGCGGTACGCCTCCGGCTCCAGCGAGCCGTCGATCCGCAGCCGCAGCACGCCGGCGCCGGCCTCCTCGGGCTGCGGCGGCAGGTCCGCGCCGAACGCGGCGCCCAGCGTCCCGCGCAGCCAGCGCGCGACCGCCGCGGTCCCCCCTCCGGCGTCCAGCGCGGTGCCCGGGCCGAGCCGGAAGGCCCGGGCGCCGGGGGTGGGAGTGATGCGGCGTACGGCGGGGATCAGGTCCATGTCTTCCATCCTGCCCCGGCGTTCGGCATTGGCATAGACCATTCGCGCGCCAGGGCCGGTGCGGGCTCCGGCGGGACGGCCGCTAGCCGGCCGCCGCGGCCAGTCGCAGGGCGGCCTCGGTGGAGTCGACCAGGTCGCGGTCGCCGCCGGCCCGGCGCAGCGCGAGCGACTCGTGCAGGCACCCGGTGGCGGCCGCCGGGTCGCCGGCCTCGATGAGGTGCTTGCCCAGGTGGTGGAGGGCGAAGGCGAGGGCCCGCGGCGCCCGGTCTCGGCCGAGCGCCACCGCGGCGCGGTAGTGCGGCTCGGCGGCGGCGAGGTCGCCCGCGTAGCGGAGGGCGTCGCCGAGATTCACCTCGGCGGCGGCGAGCGCGTACCCGTCACCGAGCCCGGCGGCCAGCGCACCGGCCCGCTCCAGCGCCGTCCGGGCCGGCGCGTGGCGGCCCAGCACGACCAGGCCCACGCCGGCCGCCCGGGAACACGACAGCTCCCGGCGGGCGTCGCCCGCGGCGCGCGCGGCGGCGGCGTCGGCCAGCAGCCGGTCCACCGCCCCGGCCAGCGCGGACCGGTCCACCGGCACCATGCGCAGCCGTCCGTCCAGGGCGATCAGCTCCTGGACGGAAGCGCCGGTCACTTCTTGCCGTCCCCGCCCTTGCCCTTGTCGCCGCCGCCGATCTCCATCGACTCGAAGATCTCCTTGCACATCGGGCAGACCGGGTACTTCTTCGGGTCGCGACCCGGTACCCAGACCTTTCCGCACAGCGCTACGACGGGTGACCCGGAGAGCGCGCTCTCCATGATCTTGTCCTTCTGGACGTAGTGGGCGAAGCGCTCGTGATCCCCGTCGCCGCGCGACACCTGGGGCGTCGGCTCGACGAGGGTTCCGGTACCCGCCCCGCGTTCGGGCTCGAGAGTGCTCATGACGGACCAGCCTAATTGACGGACGGGGTAACAGGTCTAATTGAGTGAGGGATCGTCCGGGTAGGTGGCCACCATGGCGAGTTCGTTGCGCTGCCGCCTGAGCACGGAACGCCACAGCCGCGCCGGGTCCGGCGCCGAGACGTCGCCCGGCTCGGACTCCACGACGTACCAGGCGCCGTCCACCAGTTCCTCCTCCAGCTGCCCGGGCCGCCATCCGGCGTAACCGGCGAAGATCCGCAGCGAGCCCAGCTCCGCGGCGAGCAGCTCGGGCGGCGCCTCCAGGTCCACCAGCCCGATCGCCCCGTGCACCCGGCGCCAGCCCAGCGGCCCGCCCGGGTCCTCACCGCGCGCCTCACCGGGGACCACGGCCAGGCCGAGCGCCGAGTCCAGCGAGACCGGGCCGCCCTGGAAGACCACCTGGGGCACACCGGCCAGCCCGGCCCACGTCTCCAGGACGTCGCCCACGCCGACCTCGGTGGGCCGGTTGAGGACCACGCCGAGGGTGCCCTCGTCGTCGTGGTCGAGGAGCAGCACCACCGCGCGGTCGAAGTTCGGGTCCGAGAGCGCCGGCGAGGCCACCAGCAGCCGCCCGGTGAGTGAGGACACCTCCGTCATGGAGACATGATCGCGCATCCGCGGCGCGAGCGGGCGGTTCTCGTCCGCTCCGCGCGACATCCCGGCGCGGCCGGCACCCGGCCACCCGTGTCATAGGTAACGGCCGTATGGCGCAGGGTCGTACGGGGTTGACGGGGCCGGGGTGCCGGGGCTTTACCATTTCATCCGTACCGGTGTGTCCCGTACCCGTCACCTCGGGGCCGACGCACCCGTTCTCCCCGTCCTGCCCATCTCCAGGAACGAGCCACATGACCGACGACGTCCTGCTTGTCCACGGCGGCACCCCGCTGGAGGGCGAGATCCGTGTCCGCGGTGCGAAGAACCTCGTCCCGAAGGCGATGGTGGCCGCGCTGCTCGGCAGCGAGCCCAGCCGGCTGCGCAACGTGCCCGACATCCGCGACGTGCGGGTGGTGCGCGGGCTGCTGCAGCTGCACGGCGTGACGGTCGGCCCCGGCGAGGAGGCCGGCGAGCTGGTCCTCGACCCGTCGCACGTGGAGAGCGCCAACGTCGCCGACATCGACGCGCACGCCGGGTCCTCGCGCATCCCGATCCTGTTCTGCGGCCCGCTGCTGCACCGGCTCGGGCACGCCTTCATCCCGGGGCTGGGCGGCTGCGACATCGGCGGCCGGCCGATCGACTTCCACTTCGAGGTGCTGCGGCAGTTCGGCGCGGTCATCGAGAAGCGCCCGGAGGGCCAGTACCTGGAGGCGCCGCACCGGCTGCGCGGTACGAAGATCCGGTTGCCGTACCCGTCGGTGGGCGCCACCGAGCAGGTCCTGCTGACCGCGGTGCTCGCCGAAGGCGTCACGGAGCTGGCGAACGCGGCCGTCGAGCCGGAGATCGAGGACCTGATCTGCGTACTGCAGAAGATGGGCGCGATCATCTCGATGGACACCGACCGCACCATCCGGGTCACCGGCGTGGACCGGCTGGGCGGCTACACCCACCGGGCGCTGCCGGACCGCCTGGAGTCGGCCTCCTGGGCGAGCGCGGCGCTGGCCACCAAGGGCGACGTGTACGTACGCGGCGCCAGCCAGCGCGAGATGATGACGTTCCTCAACACCTTCCGCCGGGTCGGCGGCGCGTTCGAGGTGGATGACCAGGGCATCCGCTTCTGGCACCCGGGCGGCCCGCTCAACGCGATCGCGCTGGAGACCGACGTGCACCCGGGCTTCCAGACCGACTGGCAGCAGCCGCTGGTGGTCGCGCTGACCCAGGCGTCGGGGCTGTCGATCGTCCACGAGACGGTCTACGAGTCGCGGCTCGGCTTCACCAGCGCGCTCAACCAGATGGGCGCGCACATCCAGCTCTACAGCGAGTGCCTGGGCGGCACGCCCTGCCGCTTCGGCCGGCGCAACTTCCTGCACTCCGCGGTCGTCTCCGGCCCCACCAAGCTCCAGGGCGCCGACCTCGTCATCCCCGACCTGCGCGGCGGCTTCTCCTACCTGATCGCCGCCCTCGCCGCCGAGGGAACCTCGCACGTCCACGGCATCGACCTGATCAACCGCGGCTACGAGAACTTCATGTCCAAGCTGCGCGCCCTCGGCGCCCAGGTGGAGCTTCCGGCGCCCGTCGAGGTCTGACCGGACGCCCGGCGGGGGGACGCGAAAGGGCGGCCACCACGCGGTGGCCGCCCCTCGGTCGGCGGCAGGGCGCCGGGCGGACTACTTGCCCTTGGCGGCTTCCTTGAGCTTGGAGCCCGCGGAGACCTTGACGGTGTAACCCGCCGGGATCTGGATCGGGTCACCGGTCTGCGGGTTGCGCGCGGTGCGAGCGGCACGGTGGGTGCGCTCGAAGGTCAGGAAACCGGGGATGGTGACCTTCTCGTCGCCCTTGGAGACGATCTCACCCGCCACCTCCGCGAGGGCGGCCAGAACGGCGTCGGCGTCCTTGCGGGTCACCTCCGCGCGCTCGGAAAGAGCAGCCACCAGCTCACTGCGGTTCATATTCGTACTCCCGTGTTCTTCTTGCCGTTGTTGCGATCCTCGGCCGCCCCTTGAGGATGGCCGCCGCGTCGAAGCCGATGCTGCCAGGGCCCTCGGACGCTGCACGCGTCCGGGTCTGCGGCACGCAGCCTCCCGCCCGATTACGCATCCTGCCCCTATCCGCGGCGGGAAAGCCAATCCGGCACCCGGGAGAGTCACACTAAAAGCGCCTTTGTGACAGTCGGGTGACGCTCCGTCCACTCCTGACAGCGCAGCGAAGGGTTTTGTCCCGCCCGCGACTGCCGCAACCCTAGGGGGTCCCAGGGCCCCGACCGGGCGCGACGCGCGGGAAGAGCCCGATCGCGGAACGACCCGCCGGGGTGTTCGCCCCCGACGGGTCGTCACTTTCGGTCACGGCCAAGGCTACTGGACGGGCGCCGAGACGGCGTGCGCGACGGTGGCGCCCTGCGCCTTGGCCGCGTTGGCGACCGCGCCGGCCACCGCGCCGGCCACCCGGTCGTTGAAGACGCTGGGGATGATGTAGTTGGCGTTCAGCTCCTGGCCGCCCACCACGTCGGCGAGCGCGCGGGCGGCGGCGAGCATCATCTCGGTGTTGACGGTGCGGGACTGCGCGTCCAGCAGGCCGCGGAAGACGCCCGGGAAGACCAGCACGTTGTTGATCTGGTTGGGGAAGTCGCTGCGCCCGGTGGCCACCACGGCGGCCGTCTCGCGGGCGACGGCCGGGTCGACCTCGGGGTCGGGGTTGGCCAGCGCGAAGACGATCGCGCCCTCGGCCATCGCGGCCACGTCATCGCCGTCGATCACGTTGGGCGCCGAGACGCCGATGAAGACGTCCGCGCCGCGCACGGCCTCCTTCAGCGTGCCGGTGACGTTCTCCGGGTTGGTGTTGTCCGCGATCCAGCACAGCGGCGAGTCGGGGTCGGCGTCGACCAGGTCGGCGCGGCCGCGGTGCACCACGCCGTGGATGTCGGCGACCACCGCGTGCTTGAGGCCGGAGGCGATCAGCAGCTTGAGGATGGCGGTGCCGGCCGCGCCCGCGCCGGACATGACCACCCGCAGGTCGCCGATGTTCTTGCCGACCACCCGCAGCGCGTTGGTCAGCGCCGCGAGCACCACGATGGCGGTACCGTGCTGGTCGTCGTGGAAGACCGGGATGTCCAGCGCCTCGCGCAGCCGGGCCTCGATCTCGAAGCAGCGCGGCGCGGAGATGTCCTCCAGGTTGATGCCCGCGAAGCCGGGGGCGATGGCCTTGACGATCTCCACGATCATGTCCGAGTCCTGGGTGTCCAGGCACAGCGGCCACGCGTCGATGCCGGCGAACCGCTTGAACAGCGCCGCCTTGCCCTCCATGACCGGCAGCGCCGCCTTCGGCCCGATGTTGCCCAGGCCCAGCACCGCGGAGCCGTCGGTGACCACCGCGACGCTGTTGCGCTTGATGGTCAGCCGCCGGGCGTCCTCCGGGTTCTGCGCGATGGCCATGCACACCCGGGCGACGCCGGGCGTGTAGATCATGGACAGTTCGTCGCGGTTGCGGATCGGGTGCTTGGCGGCCATCTCGATCTTGCCGCCGAGGTGCATCAGGAACGTACGGTCCGAGACCTTGCCGATGTTGACGCCGTCGATGCCGCGCAGCCGGGTGACGATCTCGTCGGCGTGCGCGGTCGAGGAGGCCGCGACGGTGACGTCGATGTTCAGCGTCTCGTGGCCGGAGGCGGTGACGTCGAGGCCGGTCACGGACCCGCCGGAGGACTCCACCGCGGTGGTGATCTGGCTGACCGCGGTCCCGGAGGCCGGAGCCTCCAGTCGCACCGTGATCGAGTTGGACACACTCGGCGCCGTTGCCATGCCGACTTCCTCCGCTGGTCACTGACAGGCCCATGGGTTTGGGCAGAAGACAGTCGATCGTGCCACCTACCGACGGGTATCGGGTAACCCGCCCCCGGTCCCTCGTGGACTTGGACTCGTCGATGCGGTATAGCCGACCGCAACTCCCGCGAACGGATGGCAATCGCGGGACATTTGTTAGTCTGGATACGGCACCGGCTCGATCCAAGCCCCCGGGCCCAACCATTGTCGCTACGAGCGACCGCTAGCCGCGAGGCGAGCATGGCGGGTCGGTGTCACAGACGTCGGCAGGGCGCCTCCCGGTTCCGCCGGGAGGCGCCCTGTCGCATGCGGGCGGCGGGCGCCCGCCACCCGTTCAGTCCCGCAGCAGGTCGGGCACGCCGGCCGCGTCCGGCTGGTCGCGTTCGCCGGAGACCACGGTGAGCCGCTGGGTGGCCCGGGTGAGCGCCACGTACAGCACCCGCAGCCCGGCCGGCGACTCGTCGGCGATCTCGGCCGGGGAGACCACCACCGTGGCGTCGTACTCCAGCCCCTTGGCCTCCAGGCTGCCGAGCGCCACCACCCGGTCGCCCAGGCCGGCGAGCCAGCCCCTGGCCTCCTCGCGCCGGGCCATGGAGACCACCACGCCGACGGTGCCCTCCACCTCGTCCAGCAGCCGGGCCGCCGCCGAGCGGACCGTTTCTCCCGGCTCCCCCGGTCCGGCGCCGGCCACCTCGAAGCTCGGCGCGACGCCGGTGGAACGGACCGCGGACGGCGCCGCCATGCCGGGCATCGCCAGCCGCAGCACGTTGGCGGCCAGCCGGGCGATCTCCGCCGGGTTGCGGTAGTTGACGGTCAGCGAGAACCGCCGGCGCACCCGGGCGCCCAGCGCCTCGTCCCGGGCGGCGGCCGCCTCCTCCGGATCGCTCCAGGAACTCTGCGCCGGATCGCCGACCACGGTCCAGGTGGCGCCGGTGCCGCGCCGGGCGACCATCCGCCACTGCATCGGCGTGAGGTCCTGCGCCTCGTCCACGATGACGTGCGCGTACTCCACCCGCTCGCGCTCCAGGCGTTCGGCTCGGGTGCGGCGGGAGAAGTCGCGGTCGGCGAAGGTGGTGACCTCCTCCAGGCCGGTCAGCTCGTCCAGCGGGTCCGCCTCGCGCGGCCGGCGCGGTGCCGGCGGCGTGCCCAGCAGCACCCGCAGCTCGTCCAGGAGCGCCACGTCGTGCGCGGACAGCGGCCCGTCACCCGAGCGGCCCAGCCTGCGCAGCGAGCGGGCCAGCAGCCGGGTCTCGCGCTGGCCCAGCGCCCGGCGGGCCCAGCGGCCCAGCCGGCGTTCGTCGGACATGGCGGCCAGCACGCCGCGCGGGGTCAGCACCGGCCACCACGCCTGCAGGAAGTCGGCGAACGGGTCCTCGGAGCAGACGTCCTCGTCGAACCCCTCCCGGGCCTCGGCGATCAGCTCGGGGTCGACCAGGTGGCGGCCGCGGCCGGACTTGGCCCACAGCGCGTCCAGCAGCAGGCGCCTGGCCCGCGGCCTCATCAGGTTCAGCGGCGCGGTGCCGCCCAGCACGGTGCGGCGGATCCCGGCGAGTTCGTCCTCGTCGAGCTCCAGCCGGCCGCCGAAGACCACCACCCGCAGCCGGGTCGGCACCGCGTCGCCCAGGTCGAGCGCGCCGCGGGCCGCCCGGCGCAGCACCGGCAGCATCCGCGAGGACCCCTTGATCCGGGCGACGGCGGGCTCGTCGTATGTGCTCGCCTCGGCGCCCTCCACCAGCGAGCCGACCGCGCGGATGGCGACCTGGCCCTCCTCGCCGAGCGAGGGCAGCACGCCCTCGGTGTAGGCGACCAGCAGCGGGGTGGGGCTGACCACCAGGATGCCGCCGGAGTAGCGTCGTCTGTCCCGGTAGAGCAGGTAGGCGGCCCGGTGCAGCGCCACCGCGGTCTTGCCGGTGCCCGGGCCGCCGCTGACCTCGGTGACGCCGGGGGCCGGGGCGCGGATCACCAGGTCCTGTTCGGCCTGGATGCTGGCCACGATGTCGCGCATGGTGTGGCTGCGGGCCCGGCCGAGCGAGGCCATCAGGGCACCGTCGCCGACCACGGCCAGCTCCGCGCCGTCCAGGCTGGCGGTCAGCTCCGGGCGCATCAGGTCGTCCTCGACGCCGAGCACCCGGCGCCCCTTGCTGCGGATCACCCGGCGGCGCACCACCCGGCCGGGGTCCTTGGGGGTGGAGCGGTAGAAGGGCGCGGCGGCCGGCGCCCGCCAGTCGATGACCAGCGGCGAGTAGTCGGCGTCCAGCACGCCGATCCGGCCGATGTGCAGGGTCTCCGCGATGTCCGCCCGGTTGTCCGGCCCGACGGCGTCGTCGGCGACCTCGGTGGCGGTGTACGCGCCGTCCGGGCCGCGTTTGCCGTCCTTGCCGGGCAGCAGGTCGATGCGGCCGAACAGGAAGTCCTCGAACTCGGAGTTGAGCCGGCTCAGGTGCGCGCCGGCCTGGAAGACCTGCGCGTCGCGTTCGGCGAGCGCGCCGGGCGTGCCGACCTGGCCGCGTTTCTCGGCGTCGTCCACCAGGAACTCCGCCTCGTGGATCTTCTCCGTCAAGCGGTGGTACACCCGGTCCATGTGGAACTGCTCGACCGCCAGTTCCCGGTCCCGGAGTGCTTCCCGGACTGCGTCCTGCGCTCCCACGCGGGACCCCCTTCTCGCAAACGCCCCCGCGCTCCCGTACGCGCGGCGACGTGCAACCGTACGCGAAGGGTGCCCCCCGGTGCATCTGTCGCGCCGCGCCCCGCCCGTTTTTCCCCCGGAGGCGACCAGAGCCGCCCGCCCGAGCGACCGCGAGGCAGGCCCGCACTGTCCGCCGCCCACCCCCGCCCCCACGAGTGGAGGGAGGTGCGGGAGGCGAAGCCCCCGCAACCGCGAGGCGAAGCCGAGCAGGAACGACGAAGGCGAGGCAGGCCCGCGCTGTCCGCCACCCACCCCCGCCCCCACGAGTGGAGGGGGGTGCGGGTGGCGAAGCCCCCGCAACCGCGAGGCGAAGCCGAGCAGGAACGACGAAGGCGAGGCAGGCCCGCGCTGTCCGCGGGCACACCTCGCCTGTCGCATTCGTGGAGATGGCGGGAATCGAACCCGCGTCCTACGGTGCGGAACCAGAGCTTCTCCGAGCGCAGTCCGCTGTGCTTTTCTCGGCCCCGGCAGTCACGCGGACAAGCCGCCGACGGGCCCAGCCACTGTTGGTTTTCCCGCCGAGCCCCGTGGCCGGGCTCAGCGGTTGAGTTCCCTAGCTGATGCCAGGATCCGGGTCGGGAACACTCCCGGGCTGACACTCCGCAGAGTCGCTGTCTGTTAGATCAGGCAGCGAGGGCGAAGGAATCGCGCTTGGAATTGGCGATTATTGTTTTGCGGCCCGTGGTTAACGAGATCATTGCCGCATTCCTCGGCTCGCTTCCTCTGCCTCGACAACCGCAGTCGAAACCGATCATCCCCATGTTCTTTTCTCAAGGTGCGCGACGGACCTCACGAGATCCGCCGGTGCACCTTCATCCTACGGGAAGAACCACGCCGGCGGCCAGCGCGTTGCGGCCCGGTCAGGCCCGCTGGCGGCGGCGCGCGGCCGACATGGCGCGGTCTGCCTCGCGGCGGTCCTGCTTCTCGCGCAGCGTCTGCCGCTTGTCGTAGTCCTTCTTGCCCTTGGCGAGCGCGATCTCGACCTTCGCGCGGCCGTCCTTGAAGTACAGCTGCAGCGGGACCAGGGTGTGCCCGCTCTCCTGCGTCTTGGCGACCAGCTTGTGGATCTCCTCGCGGTGCAGCAGCAGCTTGCGCCGGCGCCGCGCGGAGTGGTTGGTCCAGGTCCCCTGGCTGTACTCGGGGATGTGGACGTTGTGCAGCCACGCCTCGCCGCCGTCGAGCTGGGCGAAGCCGTCCACCAGGGAGGCCCGCCCCAGGCGCAGCGACTTGACCTCGGTGCCGGTCAGCACCAGGCCGGCCTCGTAGGTGTCGATGATGTGGTAGTCGTGTCGCGCCTTCTTGTTCTGCGCGATCAGCTTGCGACCCGTCTCTTTAGCCATAGCGCGGTCATTGTCGCACTAGGACGGGGTGCCCAGGCCACTCAATACCGTCTCGGCCGCCCGCTCGGCCTGCGCGCGGCTGCGGCCGGCGGCCACCGCCAGGTCGGGCCGGATGCCGCGGCCGTCCACCGACCGGCCGGTGGGGGTCAGGTAGTGGCCGACGGTGAGCTCGGCGACCGAGCCGTCGGCCAGCGTGCTGGGCATCTGGACCGAGCCCTTGCCGAAGGTGCGCGAGCCGACCACCACCGCGCGGCCGCGGTCCTGCAGGGCGCCGGTGAGCAGTTCGGCGGCGCTCATCGTGCCGCCGTCCACCAGGACGACCAGCGGGGTCGTGGTGTCGCCGCCGGAGGTGGCGTAGAGGGCGTAGGGCTTGCCGTGCACGTCGTAGGTGGCCACCAGGCCGCCGTCCAGGAACGCCGAGGCCACCTGGACCGCCTCGGTGACCAGGCCGCCGGAGTTGCCGCGCAGGTCGAGCAGGACGCCGGCGCGGTGGTCGCCGGCCGCGAGCGCCGCCCTGACCTGGGCGCCGACGCCGCGCACGAACGCGTTGATGGCGATCGCCGTGACCCCCGGGGCCGGGTGTGTCACGGTCACCGCGCGGTCGGAGAGCACCTCGCGGCGCAGCGGGACCGTCCGGTCGGCGCCGTCGTGCCGCACGGTGATGCGCACCAGGCTGCCGGGGCTCGGCGCGGGCGTGGTGTCGGGGTCGTCCGGGTCCACCGGGTCGACGCCGCGCAGCCGGGCCACCACGTCGGTCACCGGCAGGCCCGTGACGGTGTGGCCGTCGATGGCGACCAGCGTCTCGCCGGTGCGCAGCCCGGCGTGGTCGGCCGGGCCGGCGGCCTCCACCCGGGAGACGGTCATCCGGCCGTCGGCCAGGGCGCGCACCCACAGGCCCACGCCGACGTAGCCGCCGTCGAGTTCGCGCCTGAAGCCCTCGTACTGCTGCGGGGTGTAGAAGGCCGACCAGCGGCCGCCGCTGCGGCTGACCAGCTCGGCGGCGGTGCGCGCGTCGACCCGGCCCTGGTCGATCTCCCAGGCGATGTCGGCGGTCTCGTCGCCGCCGGCAGCGGCGGCGGCCGGCCCGTCGTGCCGCTGGGCCGGCTCGGTCGCGGCGGCGTACCGTCCCTCGTCGGCGCGGCCGGTCCCGAACGAACCGGTGGCCGCCCCGGTCGCCAGCACGGCGCCGAAGACCAATGTCAGCGTGACCCCGCGGCGGATCCGCTGGGGCCTTGCGAACATCGTGGTGCCGGACATGTCCCGGAGTCTAGGACAGAACCGAGCGCGTCAGCGGGAGTTGACGCGCTCGGTAGGTCACACGCGCAGGTACTTGCGCAACGTGAAGAACGCCGCCATCGACGGCATCAGGATGCCCACCACCAGCACCAGCGGCAGCACTCTGATCACGTCGCCCCAGCCCAGGAACTGGATCAGCTTGATCTTGTCCTGCAGCGCGAGCCCGCCGTCGATCAGGAAGTAGCGCCCGGCCAGCAGCATGCCGCAGGCCAACGCGCCGCCGATCAGGCCGGCGAGGGCGGCTTCCATGATGAACGGCATCTGGATGTAGAAGCTCGACGCGCCCACCAGCCGCATGATCCCGGTCTCGCGCCGCCGGCTGAAGGCGGAGACCCGGACGGTGTTGACGATCAGCAGCATCGCCACCGTGAGCATGAACGCCAGGACGGCGAGCGCGACGTACGTCATGCCGTTGAGCAGGCCGAACAGGTTCTGCAGCAGTTGCCGCTGGTCCTGCACTGACTGGACGCCCGGCCGGCCCTCGAAGGCGCTGGTGATCACCTGGTAGTTGTCCGGGTTCTTGAGCTTGACCCGGTAGGAGTACTCCATCTGGTCGGGCGTCAGCAGGTCGACGCCGGCCTGGCCCTTGAACTGCTGCTTGTAGTGCACGTACGCCTCGGTGGGCGTCTCCTCGTACACCTTCTCCACCATCGGCAGCGCCTTGAGCTGCGAACGGATGGTGTCCATCTGCTGCGGGGTGACCTGGCCCTTGCTGCAGTTGGGCGTCTCGGCCCCGTCGGACTTGTTGCACAGGAAGATCGAGACCTCGACCTTGTCGTACCAGTAGCCCTTCATCTGGCTGACCTGCTCCCGGCCGAGCCAGGAGCCGCCCGCCAGGGCGAGCGAGAGCGCGACGGACACCACCACCGCGAACGTCATGGTGAGGTTGCGCCGGAGGCCGACGCCGATCTCCGAGAGGACGAACTGGGCGCGCATGTGACCTTGGGACCTTTCTGCGGGGGCTGCGGGTGGTCGGGGCTCAGTGCTGGTAGCCGTAGACACCGCGCGACTGGTCGCGGACCAGTCGCCCCTTCTCCAACTCGATGACGCGTTTGCGCATCTGGTCGACGATCTGCTGGTCGTGTGTCGCCATCACGACGGTGGTGCCGGTCCGGTTGATCCGGTCCAGGAGCTTCATGATGCCGACCGACGTCTGCGGGTCGAGGTTACCGGTCGGCTCGTCGGCGATCAGCAGCAGCGGGCGGTTGACGAACGCGCGGGCGACCGCGACGCGCTGCTGCTCACCGCCGGACAGCTCGCCGGGCATCCGGTCGTCCTTGCCGGCCAGCCCGACCAGGTCGAGCACCTCGGGGACGGTCTTGCGGATGGTGCCGCGCGGCTTGCCGATGACCTCCAGCGCGAACGCGACGTTCTGCGCGACGGTCTTGTTCGGCAGCAGCCGGAAGTCCTGGAAGACGGTGCCCACTTGGCGCCGCATCTGCGGGACCTTCCAGTTGGACAGCCGGGCCAGGTCCTTGCCGAGCACGTGGACCGTGCCGGTGTCGGTGCGCTCCTCGCGGAGCATCAGGCGCAGGAACGTGGACTTCCCGGACCCGGAGGATCCCACCAGGAAGACGAACTCGCCCTTCTCGATCTCCAACGACACGTCCCGAAGTGCGGGACGGTTCTGTTTGGGGTAGGTCTTGCTCACATTGTCGAATCGGATCACAGCTGCACCAGGGTCGGACTCGAGGGGACGGACAGCCGGAGCGCGGCTCTCCCGGTGCGCCGACCTTACGCGAAGCCGCTGTGGGCGTGCAGGCGCCGTTCGAGGTTGGTGGGTTTCCTCACCTGCCGTACGGGGACATAGCACGCATCAGCGGACCGACCGGCCACCGGCGGCCATCCGGGAGGACCCCGGAGCGGCCGAGGACGCGCCGAATCGGCAGGATACTGGCACAGTGGAGGCAGAAGCGCACACGGGCGGCTCGGTTCCAGCGGAATCCCCGGGATTCCCGGGGAACCGGCGGCCCGCCGACGGCGTTGGTCAGGGTGAGGAGGACATCGCATGACGTGCGATCGACTGGTGTGCGCGAACTGCGCCGGCCCGGTGGCCGAGGGGCGGTGCGCGGTCTGCCGTGCCCACCGTGCCCGCATCCACCAGGAGAACCCGTTCGCCGCCCTGACGCCCGCGACGCTGATCGCCCTGCTGGTGGCGCTGGTCGCGGTCGTGGTGGTCGTCCACCAGGCCGCGACGTGACCGCCCGCTAGCCCGACGCGGCGAGACGTACGCCGGGGGCCCGGCGGGTACGGATTCCGTACCCGCCGGGCCCCTGGTGCGTGCGTGCCCGCGATCGCCTGACCGGGTGGTCAGACGGCGCTGCGCCGGTTGACCAGGCGCGGCATCATGCGGAAGCCGATGCCGCCCGCGATCATCGTCGCCGCGCCGACCAGCAGGAAGCCGGTCTCGCCCGCGCCGGTCTCGGCGAGCTGCTGCTTGGCCTGGCCGGGCGCCACCTGGGTGGGGGCGCCGTTGTTGTCCGGGCCGGGCTTGTTCGGCCCGCAGTTGACGCTGTCCTGCGAGAGCGTGCAGGTGCCGCCGTCGCCGGAGCCGCCGCTCTTGCCGCCGGTGTTGCCACCGGTCTGCGAACCGGTGGTGCCGGTGCCGCCGTTGCCGCTGGTGCCCGAGCTGGTGGCACCGCTGGAGTTGTCGCCGGTGGTCCCGGTGCCGGTGGTGCCCGAGCTGGTGGCGCCGGTGGAGTTGTCACCGGTCGAACCGGTGTCGTTGCCACCGATGCTCACGGCGCCGACGATGCTGCCGGTGCTGTTGTCGCCGGTGGTGCCGGTCGAGTTGTCACCCGTGGTGCCGGTGGTGTTGTCGCCGGTAGTGCCGGTGGAGTTGTCACCGGTGGTACCGGTGGTGTTGTCACCGGTGGTACCGGTGGTGTTGTCCCCGGTGGTCCCGGTGGAGTTGTCACCGGTGCTGTTGTCACCGGTGGTGCCCTGGTTGTCGCCGCCACCGCCGATCACGCCGACGATCGAGCCGTCGGAGCCCTGGATCGCGCCGACGATGGAGCCGTCGTTGGGGTGGGCGTGCGTCATCGGCAGTGAATCGGCGCCACCCAGACCCACGGCCTGGGCGGTGCCCACGGCGGTGAGCGAGGCGCCGGCCGCGAACACGGCACCGGCGGCTATGCGCGCCATGCGCACCCGCGTCTTACGACTGGTCATCTACTAACTACCCCCAGTAGCTGCTGATCTCGAATGTGGAGCAGCCATGCACGAAGGCCGCGGCCCTACGGGGCACCTGAGCCGTGGGACCAATGGTCCGCCCGCCCCCGTTCGCTCGCGCCCCCGTCACACGCATGCCGCGCGCAAGCCTTCCGACTTTTCCCGGCAGCGTCAAGGTCATTGCTTACGCAATGACCGAATTGCCGCGCTATGCCGGGCAGTTGGGTATCAGGCCGTGATAAACAAACCCAACTTCCCCACAAAGAGAACCAGTTCCACCGTTCGGGGATCCGAAAAGCGACAGCTCGGGCTACTTCTCCTGCTGCTTGCGCCAGCGGATGCCGGCCTCCAGGAAGCCGTCGATCTCGCCGTCCAGCACGGACTGCGGGTTGCCGACCTCGAAGTCGGTGCGCAGGTCCTTGACCATCTGGTAGGGGTGCAGCACGTAGGAACGCATCTGGTTTCCCCAGGAGTTGCCGCCGTCGCCCTTGAGGGCGTCCATCTTGGCCTGCTCCTCCTGGCGGCGCCGCTCCAGCAGCTTGGCCTGCAGCACGTTCATCGCGGAGGCGCGGTTCTGGATCTGGGAGCGCTCGTTCTGGCAGGAGACCACGATGCCGGTCGGCAGGTGGGTGATGCGGACCGCGGAGTCGGTGGTGTTGACGCCCTGGCCGCCGGGGCCGGACGAACGGTAGACGTCCACCCGCAGCTCGGACTCGTCGATCTCGACGTGGTCGCTCTGCTCGACGACCGGCAGCACCTCGACGCCGGCGAACGACGTCTGGCGGCGGCCCTGGTTGTCGAACGGCGAGATGCGCACCAGGCGGTGGGTGCCCTGCTCGACCGAGAGGGTGCCGTAGGCGTAGGGCACCTTGACCGCGAAGGTGGTCGACTTGATGCCGGCCTCCTCCGCGTGCGAGGTGTCGAGCACCTCGGTCGGGTAGCCGTGCCGCTCGGCCCAGCGCAGGTACATCCGCTGCAGCTGCTCGGCGAAGTCCGCCGCGTCCACGCCGCCCGCCTCGGCGCGGATGTTGACCAGCGCCTCCCGGGCGTCGTACTCGCCGGACAGCAGGGTGCGGACCTCCATCTCGTCCACCGCCTTGCGGACCGAGACCAGCTCGGTCTCCGCCTCCGCCCGGGTGTCGGCGTCGTCCTCGGACTCGGCCAGTTCGAAGAGCACCTCGAGGTCGTCGATGCGCCCGCGCAGCGCGCGCACCTTGCGCAGCTCGCCCTGCAGGTAGGACAGCCGGCTGGTGATCTTCTGCGCGTTGTCGGGGTCGTCCCACAAGGATGGAGCCGCGGCCTGCTCCTCCAGCGAGGCGATGTCGGCCCTCATCCGGTCCAGGTCGAGGACCGCCTCGATGGACTCCATGGTGGAGGAGAGGGACTTCAGCTCTTCGAACGGGTCAGGGATTGCCACGGCACCAGCGTACCGGCTCGGATCGCCGACCCCGTTGCCGCGGCCGCCCCGGCCGATCGCACCCCGGCGGTCAGGGTGCCACCGGGGCCGGCGCGGTCGCGTGGGCGAGGCCGCCGGAGGCGGTGCGCACCCACAGTTGCAGGATGCCGCCGCCGGCCAGCAGCGCGGCCGGGGAGGCGTCCGCGCGCGCCGGGAGGGCGGGCGACGACGAGCGGGTCCAGCCCGCGTCGGTGAGCACCGCCTGCACCAGCTCGCCGCCGGAGGGCACCACCACGTACAGCCGGCCGTCCTCCCAGACCGCCTCGGGGCGGCCGGAGGCGTCGAGCCGGTCGGCGACCTGGGTGGGCCGCCAGGCGCCGTCCGCGAACGGCAGCCGCAGCACCGCGCCGTCGGAGGCCCGCACCACGAAGGCGTCCAGGGTGCCGGCCCGGCCGGAGACCAGGGCGGGCGCGGCGGTGATGCGGCCCGCGATGGGCACGACCTCCCAGGCGTTCCAACGGCCGGCCACCAGCGAGGCGGTGACCAGGTCGCCGCCGGTGCGGCCGATCAGGTCGATGCGGCCGGGCGCCGAGGAGGCGGCGGCCGGGGCGGCGTCGAACCGGGTGCGCTCGTCCACCTGGTACCACTGGCTCCAGGCGCCGCCGCCGAGCGTGCGGCGGTAGAGCAGCCCGTCGGTGCCGAGCGCGAACAGGTCGACGGTGCCCGGGGTGGCCGAGACCACCGCGGGGTCGCCGGAGACGTGTATGCCGGTCAGCCGCTGCCAGCCGCCGTAGCGCCCGGTCGCCCGGTTCCAGGTGACGTACCAGACGTTGCGGTCGGCACCGCGGGCGAAGACGTACGTGGTGCCCGAGACGGTCACCGCGCGTGGTCCGCCGGTCAGGGCGACGCCGGCGGCCGGCAGGGTGTGCGGGGCGGACCAGTGCGGCAGGGCGGCCGGGGTGCCCATGCTGCCCTGCGGCGAGGGCGCGCCGGCGGTGGGGGCGGTGGGCGTCGGGGTGCCGGGGCCGTTGTCGTCGCGCGAGGTGGCCTTGCCGCCGCTGCCGGAGGAGGCGGCCCAGCCGCCGATGCCGGCCGCGACGACGGCCGCCGCGGCGGCGGCCACGATCCTCAGCCTGCGGCGGCGCGGCGTGCCGTCCGGTGCCCGGTGCCGGGACGGGGCGGCCGACTCGTCCGCGTCGCGGCCGGAGCGACCGTCGCGGCCATCACGGCCGTCGCGTCCCTCGCGCCGGGAGCGTTCGGGGTAGGCGGCCAGCTCCTCGGCGGTGGGCAGCTTGATGCTGGTGTGCGTCTCACGGCTGGAGTCGGGCGCCGCGGCGCGCACCAGCGGCACGGCGCCGCGCCGGGCCCGGGGGGCCGCGGCGCCGGACGGGCCGGACTCCCGGTCGTCGTAGGCCCGCTCGTCCGGCTCGTCGTCCGGGTCGTCCGGCTCGTGGCCGTCCGGGGCGGCGATCTCCAGCGGCGGCAGCCCGGCGAGTTCGTGGCCGAGGGTGCGCAGCCGGTCGGCCAGCTCCGCGGCGGTCAGCCGGGACGCCGGGGCCTTGGCCAGGCACTGGGCGAGCACCTGCCACAGCGCGGCCGGCAGGCCCGGCAGCGGCGCCACGGTCTCGGTGACGTGCCTGCGCAGCACGGCTCCGGGGTGGCCGCCGCCGAACGGGGTGAATCCGGCCAGGAGTTCGTACAGCACGGTGGCGAGCGCGTAGATGTCCACGCTGGCGCGCGGCGGCAGGCCCTCGATGATCTCCGGCGCGAGGTAGTCCGGCGTGCCGATGATGCGGGTGGCGCGGGTGCGGCGCGGGGAGTCGACCAGCCGGGCGATGCCGAAGTCGGTGAGCAGCGCGGGCGGTGCGCCGCCGGATCCGGCCGGGGCGGCGGTGTCCAGCAGCACGTTCTCCGGCTTGACGTCGCGGTGGACGACACCGGCGGCGTGCGCGGCGGCGAGGGCGCCGGCCACGTCGGCGGCGATGGCCACGGCGGCCTGCGGGGCGAGCCGCCGGTCGCGCTCCAGCCGGGAGCGCAGGTCACAGCCGCGCACCAGGTCCATCACCAGCGCGAGGTCGGAGCCGTCGACCACCAGGTCGCGGATGCCGACGATGCGCGGGTGGTCCAGGGAGAGCAGGGCGGTGCGCTCCTGCACGAAGCGGCCGACCAGTTCCTGGTCGGAGGCCAGGTCCTCGCGCAGCAGTTTGATGGCGACCGGACCCTCGGGTCCCTCGCCCAGCCATACCGTGCCGGCGGACCCCCGCCCGAGGACCCGCTCGGCGGTGTACCGGCTGCCGATCTTGCGTGCCAAGGCTGCTCCGACGACTCGTCCGACGGCTTGTTGGAGGGTGCTCGGCGTCAAAACTACGCGGCTGACGGCGTGTTGGGGCACCACCGGGGGGCGAGTGCGGCTTCTGCGGGGGAAATCACCCTTCGGATGTCGACAAGTCTCCACCCTGGGCGGCGCGTCGGGTCAGGTCGACCCGTCACCCGCGCGGGACGCCCAGTTCCAGGCCGTGCTGACCCAGTGGGAGATCGCCTGGTACCAGGTCTCGCCGTCCGCGATCCAGCGCGGGACCGGGGTGAAGTTCCAGATCAGAACGAAGATCACCACGATGATGAGGACGGTGAGCAGGCAGCCCTTGAGGCAGCCGGCACCCGGGATGCGGGCCCGGCTGCGCTGCCGCGGCTCGCGGCGCGGCGCCGGCTCGCGCTCCGGCCGGCGCTGCGGCTCGGCGTAGCGCTGCGGTTGCGGCTCGGCGTAGCGCGACTGCGCGCGCTGCATGTCGCGGGGCAGCTGGCGGCCCTGCTGCCGCGGGTCGTGGGACTGCGGCGGATACGGCTGCTGCTGCGGCGCGGCCTCCGGCGCTCCCGGGCGGCGGTGCGGCCGGTGGCGCAACGGGTCCTGGCTGGGGTCGAGGTACTGCACCTCGGTCTGCTCGTTGCGCCGGCGGGCCGCGCTGAGCTGCGACTCCCACGGGTGGGATCCGGGCGCCTGCGGATCGGCCGCGGAGCCGGTGGGCACGGCGCCCGGCACCGGCGGCATGACCCGGGTGCCGCCCTCGGCCCCGTCGCCGCGCCCGTCGCCGGGGGCGGAGGTCGGCGGCAGGAGGCTGGTGGCGGCGTTCGGATCGCTGTGGTGGGAGGCGTTCTGGCTGGTGTGGCGCCCGTCCGGGTCCGCCGGGCCGTACCCGTCCGGGCGGGCCCGGCTGCCGCCGGGCATCGCCTGGGTCGGCGCGGTCTCCCGCCGCCCGCTGCCGGTGCCGGGCACCCGGGCCGGCGCCGGGTCGGGCACCAGCAGCGCCGCGACGCCGAGGGCGGCCTCGGCCGCCTGCGGGGTGGCGTGCACGCCGATGCCGTGGCCGACCACCCGCAGCGCGCGGGCCAGGCTCTCGGCGCTGGGCCGCTCGGCCGGGTCCTTGCGCAGGCAGCGCTCGATCACCGTCCACAGCGGATCGGGCACGGTGGACGGGCGGCGCGGCTCCTCGCTCAGGTGCTGGTGGAGCACTTCGAGCGCGCTGTCGCCGCGGAACGGCGGGCGTCCGGTGACCAGCTCGTAGATCAGGATGCCGGCGCCGTAGACGTCGACCGCGGACGTCTGCGGCTTGCCCTCGGCGGACTCCGGCGCCACGTAGGCGGGGGTGCCGACGAACTCGTGGGTGCGGGTGACCCCCGGCGAGTCGGCGAGCCGGGCGATGCCGAAGTCGGTGAGCATCGGGCGCATCTCGGCGCCCTCGGCGGTGCCGGCGAGCAGCACGTTGGCCGGCTTGAGGTCGCGGTGGACCACGCCGTCCCGGTGGCTGGCGGCCAGCGCGTCGGCGACGGCGGCGGTCAGCAGGGCGGCGCCCATCGGGCTGAACGGGCCGTTGTCCCGTACATAGCGGTGGAGATCCGGACCGTCCACCAGATCCATGACCAGCGCGAGCAGGGCACCCTCGACCACCAGGTCACGGGTGCGCACGATGTTGGGGTGGGTGAGCCGCAGCAGCACGGACCGCTCGCGCAGGAAGCGCATCACGACGTCCGGGTCCTCGGCCAGCTCCTCCTTGAGGACCTTGATCGCGACCAGCTCGCCGGCCTGCGACTCCGCCCCGTCGACCGGATCCGCCGCCTCGCGCACCCGGGCCCGCCAGACGGTGCCCGTGGCTCCCCGCCCGAGCGGCTCCTCCAGCAGGTACTTGCTGCCAACCGGCCGCACGTCAGCGCTCCCAGATCGTGATGATGATCGTCTTCCCCGATCCCCGTCGTGGTACGGCACCGGTCCGCACCGTCCGACCCACTGTAATGCGGTGGCGGGCACCGGAGCCGGTAACACCCGGGTCCGCTGACGAGGACGCGGCCCGCGGGCGCACGGTTGCCCGCCGCAAGCCGCTCGCCCGGCGGCCGCGGGCGGATCCGGAATCGGCGGATGGCACTCGTCACACCGCGCGCGGCCGGCCGGTCAAGATCGTTCATGGGGATGCCGGGGACGAACTGTCGGCGGCGGATGGGAGGATGCCTTACTGACCGGGTGGGGTAGGTCTCCCGTCGGGCATCGCCGGGGGACGATCGCGGGGGGAGACCGGGGGAGAAAGGACGCGTACGACGATGCGTATCCGGCTGACGGTCCTGGGACCGCGCGGTGGCCGCGCCTGCGATGTTCTGGTGACCGCCCCCGCCGGCACGACGCTCGGCGCGGTCGCGGGCGCCCTCGCCGGCACCGTCGGGACCGGCCAGCCCGCGCGCTCCGCCGGCTCCGCCGTGCCGCTCTACGCGGGCACCGCGCGCCTCGATCCGGACGCCCCGCTCGGCGTGCCGCCGCTGGTGGACGGCGCCGTGCTGGCGCTGCAGACCCCGGCCGAGGAACACGGACACCACCAGGGCCCGCTCGGTCCGCCGGGACAGGCCGGGCTCCACGTGGTCGGCGGGCCGGACGCGGGCGGCGTACACCTGCTGCAGGGCGGCCAGGTGCGGATCGGCCGCTCCGCCGACGCCGACGTGCCGCTCGACGACCCGGACGTCTCCCGGCTGCACTGCGCGGTCACCATCGCCCCCGACGGGCTGGTCCATGTCGCCGACCTCGGCTCGACCAACGGCACCCGGCTGGACGGCCGGCCGGTCGGCGCGGACCCGGTGCCGCTCGTCCCGGGCGCGCTGCTGCGGATCGGCGAGTCCACCCTGCGGCTCGAAGGCCCGGCCGCGACCGGCACGATCCCGCCCGCCCCGCGCGTGCTGCCGATCGCCCCGGACGGCGAGGGCCACCTGTGCGTGAGCCCGGCGCACGGCGGCGGCCCGGCGACCGACGGCGCCCGGCCCGCCGCCGACCGGGTGCCCGCGCCGCGCGCCCCGCACGCCGCCGCGCCGCGCCCGGCCGCCCAGGCCCCGGCCGGCGGTGCGGCCCCCGGCGACGGCGCGGCGGATCCGTGGGCGGCCGCCGGCTCGGACGCCGCCGGCTGGGACCGCCCGGCAAGCGCCGGCCGCCCCCGCTCCGAGGACGTGACGCTCGCCGGCCGCCCCGGCCCGCGCGACGAGTCGTCCCCGCCGGCCGGCTGGCCGGGCGCCATAGGCGCCTGGGCCCGGCGGATCGCCGGAGCCACCGCCCGCCCGGCCGACCGCGACGCCGCCGGCCCCGACCAGGCCCGGCTGGCCGCCGAGGCCGCCGCGCTGCGCGAGCTGGCCCCCGACCCGGCCACCGTCCTGGTCACCGCGCTCGGCCCCGGCCCCCGGCTGTGGGAGCGCGGGCCCGGCCATCTCGACGCGCTCACCGTCCGGCTCGGCAGCGCCGACCTGCCCACCGGGGACGGACCGCTGCCGGCCGTCCCGGTCACCGTCGACCTGCGCGAGAGCGGCTCGCTCGCGCTGACCGGGCCGCGTCCGCGGCTCAGCGGCCTGGCCCGCGCGGTCATCGCCCAGCTCTGCGCGCTGCACTCCCCGTCCGCCCTGGAGATCGTCCTGCTCAGCGCGGACCGGAGCCGCCCGCCGGAGCAGCGCGCCGAGGAGTGGGCCTGGCTCAACTGGCTCCCCCACCTGCGCCCCTCGCACGGCCAGGACTGCCGGCTGCTCGTCGCCTTCGACCACGACCAGGCCAGGGCCCGCGTCGCCGAACTGCTGCGCAGGGTGGACAGCGGCCCCGCCGACACCGCCACGGCGCAGGGCTCCTACTCCGTCGTCGTGGTGGACGGCGACCCCGGCTCCGCGACGCTGCGCGAGGCGCTGCACCGGCTCGCCCACGAGGGGCCGGCGGCCGGGATCCACCTGCTGTGCCTGGCCGAGCCCGGCGCCCCGGCGGCCGCCGAGTGCGGCGTGCGCGCCGCGCTGGACGGCGACGTGGCCACCGCGCTCAGCCTGGAGCCGGCCGGCCCGCCGCTGGTCACCGTGGACGCCGTCTCCGCCGCCTGGGCGGAACGGCTGGCCCGCGCGCTGGCACCGCTGCGCGAGGCGGACGGCACCGCCCGCCGGCCCCGCAGCGCTCTGCCGGAGACCGCACGGCTGCTGGACGAGCTGGACCTCGCGCTCGCCACCCCCTCCAAGGTCACCGCCCGCTGGGCCGCCGAGACCACCGCGCTCACCGCGGTCCTCGGCACCGGCCAGGACGGGCCGGTCGGCGTCGATCTCGTCCTCGAAGGCCCGCACCTGCTGGTCGGCGGCTCGGCCGGGGCCGGCAAGACCGAGCTGCTGCGCTCGGCCGCCGCCGCGCTCGCCGCCACCGCCGCCCCGGACCGGCTGGCCCTCCTGCTGGTCGACGGCGCTCCGGACCGCGGCGAGGGCCTGCGCATCTGCACCGACCTGCCCCACGTCCACGACCACCTGGCCGCCTCCGACCCGCTGCGCATGCGGGAGTTCGCCCAGGCGGTGGCCGCCGAGCTGAAGCGGCGCGAGGAGCTGCTGGCCGACACCACGTTCGACGCCTGGCACGCGGAACGCCGGCTGGCCGGACGGCTCGCCGCGCCCCACGCGGGCTCGCGCGCCACGACCGGTTCCGCCCCCGGGGCCGGACGGGTCCCCTCCGCGCAGGGCGCGGTCAAGACCCAGGCCAGGCCCGGTGTCCCGCTCCCCCGCCTGGTGCTGGTGGTCGACGACCTCGACGCGCTCACCGCCCCCGCGCTCGGCGCGCCCGGCCGCCCCTCGGCGGGCTCGGTGGTCCGCGCGGTCGAGGCGGTCGCCCGCGGCGGGGCCCGGCTCGGCGTGCACCTGATCTGCTCCACCGGCCGCCCGGAACGCACCGCGGGCACCGACGCCGACGGCCTGGCCCGGCTGCGGATCGCGCTGCGCACCGAGGACCCGGAGTCGGCCGCGCTGCTCGTCGGCGTCGAGGATCCCGCCGCGCTCGACGAGCACACCCCCGGCCGCGGCTACCTGCGCCGCCCGGACGGCGCCGTCGCGCCCTTCCAGACCGCCCGGGTCAGCGGCCGCATCCCGCGCACCGCCACCCTGCGCCCGACCGTGGTCCCCCTCGAATGGGACCGCATGGGCGATCCGCCGACCCGACGGCCGCTGCGCGAACTCGGCAACGGCCCCACCGACCTCGCCCTCCTCGCCAGCGCCCTCCAACGCGCCGCCGACCAGCCCCTGCGGGGGTGACGCCGACCGGGGGACGTCCCCGGGCGGGGTGAGCCCTAGCGAGCGGTGGGAGCGGGGGCCGCGACCCGGGGGAAGCTGGGCTCGACCGCCCAGCGGGTGGTGCGGCGGACGAACGGGGTGGTGAGCAGCAGCGCTAGCGCGACGGCGCCGATGGTGAGGGCGACGCAGGCCAGCGGGCCGTTCTGCGCGACGGCGCCGTGCACGCCGAGGTCCTCGGCGACCTTCACGACCATGCCGTGCAGCAGGTACGGATACATGGTGAGGGCGCCGAGCGCGGTGAACCACAGCCGGCGGCCCGGGATGAGCGCGAGCACCGTGCCGACCAGGACGATGCTGACGGCGAACAGGGCGAGCCGGATCACGATGTAGCGGCCGATGCCGACGCCGGAGAAGTGGTTGATGCCGAACTCCAGGTCGAGCCAGTCCACGTTGGCGCCGGGCGCCAGCAGGTAGGAGACCGGCAGGGCGAGCAGGGCGACGACGCCGGCCCACAGCCGGACCGGGGTGCGGCGCAGCCAGGTGAAGTGCTCGGGCTTCATGGTCAGACCGAGGACGAAGAACGGCAGGAACTGCAGGACGCGGCCGAGCGCGAAATCCAAGGTGACGTTCATCAGACCGGCGCAGATGGAGACGACGACGGAGATCAGGAGGGGTTGCCGCAGCGCCCGCCAGACCGGGGTGCTCAGCCGCCAGACGAACAGCGCGAGCAGGAACCAGCACAGGTAGCTCGGCGAGGTGAGGTCCAGCTTGAAGGGGGTGTGGTCGGTCGCCGAGGTCACCCACAGGTAGGCGACCTGGAAGATGAAGTACGGGATCAGGACCGTCTTGATCAGCTTGCGCACCTGGTCGGGCCGGGCCTCGAACCCACGCGAGAAGTAGCCGCTGAGCAGGATGAACGCCGGCATGTGGAACGCGTAGACCACCATGTAGGCGGCCTTGAGGGTGCGCGAGTGCGAGATGATCGGGAACCAGTTGTGGCCTATGACCACGAGGACGATCAACAGGAATTTCGCGTTGTCGAAGAAGGGATCCCGGGCCGGACGCGGCCGTCTCACAGCGGGCGGGCCGTCCTGCCGCCGCTGCGTCTCGGGTCCGTTCCCGGGCGAAGTGTCCGTCGTCGTCGCAGTACTCACCGGATCGACGCTAGTCAGAATCCTTCTGTGATCCACTCGCGGGCATGCCCGATTAATCCCGATGGGTGACGTAATTAATCACATCAAAAGGTGCGTATACGAACAGATCGTCGGCCACAATTCTCACAGAACAATCACGTGCCGATGCGAACCCGTGCCGCCTTACGCACATCCCCGTCGGTTGTCCTTCGTTTTCCGGCGGTCCGCCGTCCTCCTGCCCGCAACCCGGCGCCGGTCTTGGTCGTCGACGATCGGTTCGCGAGCACCGGAGGCACCCATGACCGTCACGTTGACGCGCCGTCAGCCGTCCCCGCCGGCGCGCGGCGGCCCGCCGCGCGGCAGAGCGGGCGACCCGCCGCGGGACAGGCCGGGCGTGGGGGCGGCCTACCTGCTGGCCGCCACGGGCTTCCTGGCCCTGGTGGCCGTCCTCGCGCTGCGCAACAACATCATCTCCGACTTCGGCCAGCACGCCTCGGCCGTCGAACGGATCAAGGCCGACCCGTGGCACCCGGCGAATCCGCTGCTCGACCTGCCCGGCACCGACAGCCCGTACTACTCGCCGCTGATCGTCGCGCTCGGCCTGCTGGCCCGGGCGACCGGCTGGAGCGGCCGGGCGGTGCTGCGCGGCTGCGGCGTGCTGAACCTGGCGCTGTTCGTGACCGGGGTCGCCGCCTTCGCCCGCACCCTCAGCCGGGACCGCGCGGCGCCGCTGATGGCGCTGGCGGCCACCACGCTGCTGTGGGGGATCCGGCCGGCCGCGTGGAGCGGGTTCCTGAGCGCCGGCGCGATGACGCGCAACATCGACTTCCCGTCGGCCTTCGCCATCGGCCTGACCCTGCACCTGTGGGCGGCCACCGGCCGGGCGGCGAGCACCCGGCGCCCGTACGCCGTTCATCTGCTCATCGGGCTCGGGATGGCGATGATCGTCCTGATCCACCCGATCACCTCGGTCGGCGCGGCGGTGGGGGTGGCCGCGCTGGTCGCCGGCCGGCAGGAGGGCTGGGACCGGGCGGCCGCCGCGCGTTGGGCCGCCACCGTGGCGGTGGCCGCGGCGGTGATGGCGGCCTGGCCGTACTACGACGTCTTCTCGCTGGTCGGCGACGATACGGTGGACCCGTTCCAGAAGATCCTCTACGGCCGGCACCTGGTCACCTGGTACGGGCTCGCGCTGGCCGGGGTGCCCGCGCTGGCGGCCCGGTGGCGGCGGCACCGGCTCGATCCGCTGGCGCTGATGTGGCTGGCCGACCTGGCCGTCGCCGCGTACGGGTGGTTCAGCGGGCACTACACCTACGGCCGGATCTTCGGGGTGCTGCTCTTCCCGCCACAGTTCGCGCTGGCGGTGGAGCTGGCCAGGCCGGGCCGCTGGAGCGCGCGGCGCCGGGCGCTGGCCGCGGTGGCGGCGCTCGCGGCCTGCCTGGGCCTCGTGGTGCAGACCGCGGCCGTCGTGCGGGTGCCGTACCGGGTGCCGCTGTCCCCCACCCACCTGACCCGCCTGACGTATCTGGCGCACTGGCCCGACTACCGGTGGGCCGCGAGCCGGCTGCGGGTGGGCGACGTGGTGCTGACCGACGACTACCAGGCCGAGCACGTGCTGCCCGCCTACGGCGTCTTCCTGGTCTGCGGCGCCTGGCCCGACCCGTCGCTGTCCGCGGCGCTGCGGCACGGCCGGGCGATCGCGGTGCGCCGCTACTTCGCGCCGGGCGCCTCCGCCGCCGAGCAGCGGGCCATCGCGGCCCGCTACCACGTCGGCTGGGTCTTCCTGGCGCCCGGCGAGCCGCTGCCCGCCGGCGCCCGGCTGGTCGCCGTCGCACCGGACGGCGGGCAGCGGCTCGCCCGGCTCGGCGCGGACCGGCCCGCACCCTGACCACCGACGCGTGCCGCCCCCGGCCGCGCGAGGCGGCCGGGGGCGGCCCGGGGGGCGGCGCGGCGGCTCAACGGCCGCCGCGGGGCGTCACGAGTGCGTACGCAGCAGCGTGCGCATGGTGCGCATGGCGACCGAGAGGTTCGCCAGGTCGAAGGACTCCGAACTCTGGATCTCCTCCAGCGTGGTGCGGGCCCGGCCCAGGATGGCGGCGTTCTTCCGCTCCCACGCGGCGAAGCGCTTCTCCGGGGTGGCCGCGCCCTTGCCCACCGACAGCACGTCCTGGGTCAGGGCGGCGTGCGCGGCGAACAGGTCCTCGCGGATCGCGGCGCGGGCCATGGACTGCCAGCGGTCGGCACGCGGCAGCTCGATGATGCGGTCGAGCAGCCGGGTGATGGCCAGCCGGTCGGCCAGGTCGTAGTAGACCTCGGCGACCTCCAGCACGTCCTTCTTCTTCAGCCGGTCGGCGACCGCGACGATGTCCAGCGCCGGGAAGACCGAGGAGAACCCGGCGACCCGGTTGGCCAGCTCCTCCGGCACGCTCTCGCCGGTCAGCTCGTCGTGGATGCCCTGGTACCACTCCAGGTCCCCGCCGACCAGCAGCTTCGGCAGCTGCGCCCAGACCGCCGCGACGCCTTCGGAGAAGAAGTCGATGGTCTCGGCGATCTGCAGCGGCTGCGGCCGGTTGTTGAGCAGCCAGCGGGTGCCGCGCTCCACCAGGCGGCGCGAGTGCAGCCGCAGCCTGGTCTGCACGTCGGCCGAGACCACGTTGTCCAGCGCCTCGATCTCGTCCCAGATGCGGGACAGCCCGAAGATCACCCGGGCGGCGCTGTGCGCCCGCACGATCTCCTCGGTGGAGGCGCCGGTCTCCTCCCGCAGCCGGTGCACGAACGTGGTGCCGCCGGTGTTGACGGTGTCGTTGACCAGGACGGTGGTGATGATCTCCCGGTGCAGCGCGTGCCCGTCGACCTGCTGGGTGAACCGCTCGCGCAGCGCCGCGGGGAAGTACGCGTACAGCAGCGAGCGCAGGTACGGGTCGTCGGGCAGATCGGTGCCGATCAGCTCCTCGGCCGTGGTGATCTTGGTGTACGCCAGCAGCACGGAGGTCTCCGGCTGGGTCAGCCCGGTGCCGGCGCTGAGGCGTTCGCGGATCTGCCGGTCGTTGGGCAGGAACTCCAGGGCCCGGTCGAGGTGGCCCTCGCGCTCCAGCCGGCGCATGAAGCGCTGCTGGGCCGGCATCAGGCTGGCGGCCTGCGTCATGGAGCTGGCGAGCGCCACGTTCTGCGCGTAGTTGTTGCGCAGCACCAGCGCGCCGACCTCGTCGGTCATCTCGGCGAGCAGCTTGTTGCGCTGCTTGACGGTCATGTCGCCGTCCGCCACGACCGAGTTGAGCAGGATCTTGATGTTGACCTCGTGGTCGGAGGCGTCCACGCCGGCGCTGTTGTCGATCGCGTCGGTGTTGATCCGGCCGCCGAGGCCGTCGGGGCCGCCGCTGCGGGCGAACTCGATGCGGCCGAGCTGGGTCAGGCCCAGGTTGCCGCCCTCGCCGACCACCTTGACGCGCAACTGCTCGCCGTCCACCCGGATCGCGTCGTTCGCCTTGTCGCCGACGTCGGCGTGCGACTCGGTGGAGGACTTGACGTAGGTGCCGATGCCGCCGTTCCACAGCAGGTCCACCGGGGCCTTGAGGATCGCCTTCATCAGCTCGGCCGGGGTGAGCTTGGCCGCGTCGGACTCCAGGCCCAGCGCCTTGCGGACCTGCGGGGTGATCGAGATCGCCTTGGCGCTGCGCGGGAAGACGCCGCCGCCGGCCGAGATCAGCTTGGTGTCGTAATCCGCCCAGCTGCTGCGCGGCAGGTCGAACAGGCGGCGCCGCTCGGTGAAGGAGGCCGCCGCCTCGGGGGTGGGGTCGAGGAAGATGTGCCGGTGGTCGAAGGCGGCCACCAGGCGGATGTGCTCCGACAGCAGCATGCCGTTGCCGAACACGTCGCCCGACATGTCGCCGACGCCGACGACGGTGAAGTCCTCGCGCTGGCTGTCGTGGCCCATCTCGCGGAAGTGGCGCTTGACCGACTCCCACGCGCCCTTGGCGGTGATGCCCATCTTCTTGTGGTCGTAGCCGACCGAGCCGCCGGAGGCGAACGCGTCGCCGAGCCAGAAGCCGTAGGAGATCGCGACCTCGTTGGCGATGTCGGAGAACGCCGCGGTGCCCTTGTCGGCCGCGACCACCAGGTAGGTGTCGTCGCCGTCGTGGCGCACCACGTCCTTGGGCGGCACGATCTCGCCGGCGACCAGGTTGTCGGTGATGTCCAGCAGGCCGGAGATGAACGTCTTGTACGACGCGATGCCCTCGGCCAGCCAGGCGTCCCGGTCCGCGGCCGGGTCGGGCAGCCGCTTGCCGACGAAGCCGCCCTTCGCGCCGACCGGCACGATCACGGTGTTCTTGACCATCTGGGCCTTCACCAGGCCCAGCACCTCGGTGCGGAAGTCCTCCCGGCGGTCGGACCAGCGCAGGCCGCCGCGGGCGACCTTGCCGAACCGCAGGTGGACGCCCTCGACCCGCGGCGAGTACACCCAGATCTCGAACGCCGGGCGCGGCGCGGGGAGTTCGGGGATGGCCTGCGGGTCGAACTTCATCGACAGGTACGGGTGCGGGTTGCCGTCGGCGTCGCGCTGGAAGTAGTTGGTGCGCAGCGTCGCCTTGATCAGCGTCAGGAAGGAGCGCAGGATGCGGTCCTCGTCCAGCGAGGCGACCTGGTCCAGCGCGCCGTCCAGCTCCTCCAGCAGGCCGTCGGTCAGCTCCGCGCCGGCCCGCTGGTGGTCGGGCGACAGGCGGGCCTGGAAGAGGTTGACCAGCAGCCGGGTGGTGTGGACGTTGGTGCGGAGGGTCTCCTCCATGTAGTCCTGGCTGAAGGTGGCGCCCGCCTGGCGCAGGTACTTCGCGTAGGCGCGCAGCACCATCGCCTGCCGCCAGGTGAGGCCGGCGCGCAGCACGAGGGCGTTGAAGCCGTCGTTCTCCGCCTCGCCGGTCCAGCTGGCGGCGAACGCCTCCTGGAAGCGCTCCCGGGCGTCGTCGCCCAGATCGCCCAGCGAGTCGTCCAGCCGCAGCCCGAAGTCGTAGACCCACGCCCTGCTGTGGTCGGCGCGCTTGACCTCGTAGGGCCGCTCGTCGGCGACCTGGACGCCGAGCCGTTCCAGCACCGGCAGCACGGCGGTCAGCAGCACGGGCGCGTCGGTGCGGTAGATCTTGAAGCGCCGCTCGCCGGGCGCCGCGCCGACCGGCTCGTACAGGCTCAGCGTGAAGTCCCCGTCGGGCGAGAGCCGTTCGAGGTGCTGGAGGTCGGCGACCGCGGTGCGCGGCGAGAAGTCGGCCTTGTAGCCCTCGGGGAAGGAGAGCGCGTAGCGGCGCAGCAGCTCGGCGGAGCGCTCCTCGCCGCACTCTGCGGCCAGCGCGTCGGCGAAGCCGTCCTCCCACGAGCGGACCGCCTCGACCAGCCGGGCCTCGATGCGGTCGATGTCGGCGTCGTCGAGGTCGGGCAGCTCGGCGCCGCGCTCGACCCGGATGACGAAGTGCAGCCTGGAGAGCACCGATTCGGTGTTCCAGGCGGTGAAGTCCACGCTGCCGCCGCGCAGTTCCTCCTTGAGGATCTCCGTCAGCTTCAGCCGCACCTCGGTGGTGAAGCGGTCGCGGGGCAGGTAGACCAGCGCGGAGTAGTAGCGGCGGTACTCGTCCTGCCGCAGGAACAGCCGCAGCCGGCGCCGCTCCTGCAGGTAGAGCACGCTGGTGACGATCGGCAGCAGCTCCTGGACGCTGGTCTGGAACAGCTCGTCGCGCGGGAAGGTCTCCAGGATCTGCAGCAGGTCGCGGCCGTCGTGGCTGTCCGGCGAGAAGCCCGCGCTGGCCAGCACCTCCTGCACCTTGCGGCGCACCACCGGCACGTGCGTGACCGACTCGGTGTACGCGGCCGAGGAGAACAGGCCGAGGAAGCGCCGCTCGCCGGTGACGTTCCCGTCGGCGTCGAAGGTCTTGACGCCGACGTAGTCCAGGTAGGACGGGCGGTGCACGGTGGAGCGGCTGTTGGCCTTGGTGAGCACCAGCAGCTTGTGCTCCCGGGCCTTGGCCCGCTCGTCCGCGGTGAGCCGGTTGAAGGACGGGGAGAACGGCAGGTCGTCGGCGTCCTCGCAGTTGAGCGGCGGATCGGCGCGCAGCACGCCCAGGCCGGTGCCCGGCACGGCCGACAGCACGTCCTCCTTGGACCCGTCGGCCGCGGTCCTGCTGGAGAGCCGGTACTCGCGGTAGCCGAGGAAGGTGAAGTGGTCGTCGGCCAGCCAGCGCAGCAGCTCCCAGGACTCGCCGTCCTCGCGCTCGGGCAGCGGCGGCGGGGAGGCAGCCAGCTCGTCGGCGATCCGCAGCGCGGTGTAGCGCATCTTCGTCCAGTCCTCGACGGACTCGCGGACGTCGGACAGCACGCGGCGCATGTCGGCGGCGATCTGCTTGAGGTCGCCGCGGTCGCTCTCCCGGTCGACCTCGACGTGGATCCACGACTCGACCATCGCGTCCGGCGGCAACTGGGCGCCGGGCAGGGCCGCGTGGACCGCCTCGACCAGGTTGCTGGTGCCCAGGATCTCCAGCAGCTTGCCGGTGACGTCCCGGCGGACCACGACCTGCGGGTGGATCACCAGGTGGATGGCGCGGTCCTGGCGAGACAGCTCGTTGGTGACCGAGTCCACCAGGAACGGCATGTCGTCGGTGACCACCTCGACGACGGTGTGGGTGCAGGTCCAGCCGTTCTCCTCGACGGACGGCGTGTAGACCCGCACGTTGGCCGTGCCCTGGGGGCGCTCCTCGCCCAGCCGGTAGTGCGACAGCGCGCCGCCGTAGACGTCGACCGGGTCGCGGTCGAGCAGGTCCTCGGGCGCGGTGTGGAGGTAGTAACGCTGGAGGAACGTGTGAACGGCCTCGGTGTCGAGGCTGTCGCCCGGTTTCCCGGCGACCGGGCTGTTCTCCGCTACCCGCGCCGCTCGCTCGAGCAGCTCGGCCTTGGCTTCGTCCAGCTTCTGCATGTCCTGTGACTCCTGTCGCGCGCCGTTGCGTGACGTCGGGATGGGATGACGAGTCGGCCCGGCGCGGGATGGCCGTACGGGGACGACGATATGCCTTGTTGAGGCGACACCGGGTGGATCCTCGTTGACGTGGCTCCGGTGTAGCGGTCAGCGGTACGCCGGACGGGATCCCGCTCCGGGCGCTGGGAGCGGGCATGGCAGCCATCGCTCGATATCGCGCTGATCACGGGTAAAGGCTATCGCTCCGGGACGGGGCGCTGTCAGGGACCGATTGTGTACAAAGTCAGCGGCAGATCTTTGACACTTCGGCCAGTGCGCCCGACCTGCGCCGTTGCGCACCCGACCCCCTCCAGGGGGCGCGTGGTGTGCGAGGGGGCGCGCGAACGGAGGTTTTCCGCAGGTATACGCCCAAGGGCCTACCCGTTCGCTGACCCGTTCGGATGGCCGCCGCGCCCGGTCCGGCGGGACCGCAGCGGTCAGGCTATGAGCCGGTCGGCCTCGGCCACCGCTTCCGCGAGGGTGTCCACCACCGGGACCCCGACCGCCTCCAGGCTCGCCCGGCTGTGCGAACCGCCGGTGTAGAGCACCGCGAACGCGCCGACCTTCGAGGCGGCCGTCGCGTCGTCCACCGCGTCGCCGATGACCACGGTGCGGCGGGGGTCGGCGCCGTCGATCGCCGCCAGGTGGCGGGCCAGCTGGTCGGCCTTGCCGGTGCCGGACGGGCCGGTGGAGCCGTCGACGCGCACGAAGCGCTCCACGATGCCGTGGGTGGCCACGATCGACAGCAGCCGTTCGTGCGGGGCCAGCGAGCACAGCGACTGGGTGTGCCCGGCGCTCTGGCGGGCGGTCAGCAGCTCCGCCGCGCCCTCGGCGAGCCCGCACGAGCCGGCCAGCGCCCAGTAGTGCCGGTGGAAGGTGGCGTCCATCACCGCCCACTCCTGCGCGGTCGGCAGCCGGCCGAGCAGCCGCTCGTAGAAGCGCGGGACCGGTACGCAGTACAGCTCGCGATAGCGCTCCAGGGTGAGCGTGGGCAGCCCTATCTCGGTGAACGAGGCGTTCGTCGCCTCGATCACCGCGTCGATGTCGTGCAGGAGCGTGCCGTTCCAGTCCCAGACGATGTGCGTCGCGTGCTTCAGCATGACCCGACGGTAACCCCGGGGTCCGACAACGCCGCCGTGATGGCGCGTCGCCGCAGGTCGGCGCGGTGGGCGGGGGCGGGCGGCCGCGGGCCGGAGCCGGGTGGGCGGGGGCGCGGGCCGGTCAGGCGATCAGGCCGGGGATCTCCTGGGTGGCGTACCACAGCAGCTCGTGGTCCTCGGCGCCGTCCACCGTGAACCGGGCGTCGTCGTCGCCCGCGTCGGCCGCGCCCAGCGCCGCGGCCGCGGCCGTCACGTCCGGCTCGGCGTCGTCGGCGTCCACGTGCACGGCGGCCGCCTTGGACAGCGGCACCGGGCCGCGCAGCCGGACCGCGCCGATCATCGAGGGGTCGAGGCCGCGGTCCGGGTCGAAGGACGCCTCGCCGTCCGGCACGTCGACGGCGACCACGACCCGGCGTCTGGGCGCTCCGGGGTCGCCGGCCACCAGGCGGAGGCTGACGCCGGCCGCCCGGGACAGGGCCGCGTACTCCAACTCCTCGATGTCGTCGGAGACGTACCACTCGCGCAGGCCCGGGGTGACCCCGAAGGCGTCCAGCGGGCCGGGGCCCATCCCGCCCGCCTTGTGCGCCTCGGCGAGCAGGGGGAGGGTCGTGGGGATGTAGACGCGCATCGCTGCCGCTCCGGTGGCCGGGCCTGGGGGGAAACGCCACTCAGCATACGGTCGCACCGGCCGGCCGGGCGCCGCCGGTGCGCGCCGGGTACCCCTTCGGGCGGCGCGGGCCCGCCGGCCGCAGGCCATCCGTACGTCCGCGCCGGGCGACCCGGCGGCCCGAGCGGCCCGACTTCATCCTGATAGGTGAATTCCGCGGCCGGGCGACCCGGCGCCGCGCGTGCTTGTCCGGCCCACCCCGCCCGAGTAGAAGTCAGTCACACACAGCTACCGACCAGTAGCTTCCAGGGATGTCGTACGAGCGGGGGACCATCATGACCACCAGCACCTTCACCGGCCCGGCCGGCCCCACCCGGCGCGGACCGCGCACCGTGCGCCGCACACCCTCGGTGACCGCGCCCGCCACCCGCCGGGACCCGCGCCGCCCCGGCGGACCCGCCGAAGCCCTGGCGGGCGCGGCCGCCGCCGCGGCCCGCGTCGAGCGGCGGCAGCCGCACCGCTGGTTCGCCGACCGGCTGCTCGACGTGCTCAGCGGACGCCGGCCGGTCAGCTGGATGCTCGGCCACACCTGCGGTGAGACGGCGTACGACCGGCTGTGGGAACTCGCCACCCGCGCCGCGCTGCGCCCGGCGGCCGGCCGCCCCGCGCCCCGGGTGCGCCGCTGCGGCTACCGCTCCCCCGCGCCCGGCGTCCTGGAGGCGTACGCCCTCATCGCCTCCGGCGATGCCCTGCGCGCCCTCGCCTTCCGGCTGGAGCGCGGCGCCGACCACCGCTGGCGCTGCGCGGCGGTCGACTTCGCCGGGCCGTCGTGGTGAGCGCCGGCGCGAACGCCCGGAAGCCGGGCACCGCGGGATGCGGCGCCCGGCTTCCGGGAGGGACGGGAGGACTACTTCTTGCGGCGCCGGCCGCCCTTCTGCGCCTTGCGGCGCTCGGCGCGGGTCAGGCCGTCGGAGTCGTCCGCGCCGGCCGCGACGTCGTCGGAGCTGAAGTCGCCCTCGACCACGCCGCCCTGGCTGTCGACCGTCGGCGCGGAGTAGTGCAGGCGGTCGGGACGCTGCGGCGCCTCCAGGCCCTTGGCCCGGATCTCCGGCCGGCCCGCGGCCACCGGCACCGCGTCCTGGGTGGCGACCTTGCCCTGCTCCGGCACGGTGTCGGCCACCTCGTCGGCCGGCACCGGGATCTCCTCGACCTGCTGCTCGACCTGGACCTCCAGGTTGAACAGGTAGCCGACGGACTCCTCCTTGATGCCGTCCATCATGGCGTTGAACATGTCGAAGCCCTCACGCTGGTACTCCACCAGCGGGTCGCGCTGCGCCATGGCGCGCAGGCCGATGCCCTCCTGGAGGTAGTCCATCTCGTAGAGGTGCTCGCGCCACTTGCGGTCCAGCACCGACAGCACGACCCGGCGCTCCAGCTCGCGCATGATCTCCTCGCCGAGCTGCTCCTCGCGCGACTTGTACTGCTCGTGGATGTCGTCCTTGATCATCTCGGTGATCAGGTCCGCGGTGACCCCGGCGCGGTCGCCCGCCTCGTCGTCCATCTCGTCGACGGTGACCTTGACCGGGTAGAGCTGGCCGAACGCGCTCCACAGCCGGTCGAGGTCCCACTCCTCGGCGAAGCCCTCGCCGGTCTCCGCCTTGACGTAGTCGTCGATCGTGTCGTCCATGAAGTGGGTGATCTGCTCCTGCAGGTCCTCACCCTCCAGGACCCGGCGGCGCTCGCCGTAGATGACCTCGCGCTGCCGGTTGAGCACCTCGTCGTACTTCAGGACGTTCTTGCGGATCTCGAAGTTCTGCTGCTCGACCTGCGACTGGGCGGACGCGATGGCCCGGGTGACCATCTTGTTCTCGATCGGCACGTCGTCCGGAACGTTGGCCATGGCCATGACGCGCTCGACCATCTGCGCCTTGAACAGCCGCATCAGGTCGTCGCCGAGCGAGAGGTAGAACCGCGACTCGCCCGGGTCGCCCTGCCGGCCGGAGCGGCCGCGCAGCTGGTTGTCGATACGCCGCGACTCGTGGCGCTCGGTGCCCAGCACGTACAGGCCGCCGAGCTCCTTGACCTCCTCGAACTCGGCCTTCACCGCCGCCTCGGCGCGCTCCAGCGCCTCCGGCAGGGCGGCGGCCCACTCCTCGACGTGCTCGACCGGGTCGAGGCCGCGCTGGCGCAGCTCCGCCTCGGCGAGGTCGTCCGGGTTGCCGCCGAGCTTGATGTCGGTGCCGCGGCCGGCCATGTTGGTGGCCACCGTGACCGCGCCCTTGCGGCCGGCCTGGGCGACGATCGTCGCCTCCCGGTCGTGCTGCTTGGCGTTGAGCACCTCGTGCGGCACGCCGCGCTTGGCGAGCTGCTGGGAGAGGTACTCCGACTTCTCCACCGAGGTGGTGCCGACCAGCACCGGCTGGCCCTTCTCGTACTTCTCGGCGATGTCCTCGACGACCGCCGCGAACTTCGACTCCTCGGTGCGGTAGATCAGGTCCGCCTTGTCGAGCCGGGAGACCGGGCGGTGGGTCGGGATCGGGACCACGCCGAGCTTGTAGATCTGGTAGAACTCGGCGGCCTCGGTCATCGCCGTACCGGTCATGCCGGACAGCTTGGTGTAGAGGCGGAAGAAGTTCTGCAGGGTGATGGTGGCCAGCGTCTGGTTCTCGTTCTGGACCTCCACCCCCTCCTTGGCCTCGATCGCCTGGTGCATGCCCTCGTTGTAGCGGCGGCCGGCGAGCATACGGCCGGTGTGCTCGTCGACGATCATGACCTCGCCGTCGATGACGACGTAGTCCTTGTCGCGCTTGTAGAGCTCCTTGGCCTTGATCGCGTTGTTGAGGAAGCCGACGAGCGGGGTGTTGACCGACTCGTAGAGGTTGTCGATGCCGAGCCAGTCCTCGACCCGGGTCACGCCGTCCTCCAGGACGCCGACCGTGCGCTTCTTCTCGTCGACCTCGTAGTCGCGGTCGAGCTTGAGGCGCAGCACCAGCTTGGCGAAGTCCCCGTACCACTTGGTGGCCTGGTCGGCCGGGCCCGAGATGATCAGCGGGGTACGGGCCTCGTCCACCAGGATCGAGTCGACCTCGTCGACGATCGCGAAGTTGTGCCCGCGCTGCACCAACTCCTCCTGCGACCACGCCATGTTGTCGCGCAGGTAGTCGAAGCCGAACTCGTTGTTGGTGCCGTACGTGATGTCGCACCCGTACTGCTCGCGGCGCTCGGCCGGGGTCATGTTGGCCAGGATGCAGCCGACCTCCAGACCGAGGAAGCGGTGGATGCGGCCCATCCACTCCGAGTCGCGCTCGGCCAGGTAGTCGTTGACCGTGATCAGGTGCACGCCCTTGCCGGAGATGGCGTTCAGATACGCCGGCAGGGTGCCCACCAGGGTCTTGCCCTCACCGGTGCGCATCTCGGCGACGTAGCCGAAGTGCAGCGCGGCGCCGCCCATCAGCTGGACGTCGTAGGGACGCTGGCCGAGCACCCGCTTGGCGGCCTCGCGGACGGTCGCGAAGGCCTCCGGCAGCAGGTCGTCGAGGCTCTCGCCGTCCGCGTGACGCTGCCGGTACTCGGCGGTGAGGGCGCGCAGCTCGGCATCGGTCAGGTTGACGAAATCCTCTTCGATCGAGTTGACCTGACCCGCGATGCGGTGCAGCTTGCGCAGGATCTTTCCTTCACCTGCGCGCAGGATCTTGCCGAAGACGGACACGTAAGCTGGCTCCTTGCCGGTCGGGCCTGGCACGTTGGCTCGCGCTGGGCCGGCAAGGCTCCCTTCCCTCCGGGCCCTGCCGCACCGGCCATCGTAAGCGAACCAGGCCGCGCATCGGGAGGTCCGTCGACGCACCGGCGTTCCGCCGGTCGTTTCGTCACTCCGTCCGGTGACGGAAATTCCCTGTCCGTGACGATACGCGCTCCGGAATACTGGCCGGATGGACCCCGTGACACTGAGCACCGAACGCCTGGCGCTGCGCCCCTTCGAGCCCTCCGACGCCGAGGCCGTCCGGCTCGCCTGCCAGGATCCCGAGATACCCCGCTGGACGCCGGTGCCCTCGCCCTACACCGAGCAGGACGCGCACCGCTTCATCGCGTCGGCGGCCGACAACTGGCAGACCGACACCGCCTACACCTTCGGAGCCTTCACCCGGGACGGCGGCGACCTCGTCGGGTCCATCGGGCTGGTCCGGATCGCCGCGCTGCGCACCCCCGAGCGGCAGGCGGAGCTCGGCTACTGGACGGCGAAGGAGCAGCGCGGCCGCGGCTACACCGTCGAGGCCGCCCGCGAGGTGTGCCGCTGGGGCTTCGCCGACCTCGGCGTCGAACGCATGGAGTGGTGCGCCGAGGCCGGCAACCTCCCCTCCCGGGCGGTCGCCCTCAAGGTCGGCTTCCGCATCGAGGGCACCCACCGCGCCCGCATCATCCACGCGGGCACCCGGCGCGACGCCTGGTTCGGTGCCCTCCTCCCCTGCGACCTCGGCCTGCCGACGGAGACCCCGTACCTCCCCTACGAGGCCCGCTAGCCGGTCCGGAGCACGCCCACGGGCCGACGGCGTTGTCAGTGCGGGGACCTACTCTGTGCGCATGACGAAGCCGCCGAGCCCCGTGACGACACTCACCTCGGACGACGCCCGCCGCCTGGCGCTGCGGGCGCAGGGGCTGCTGGGGGCGCCCGACCGGCGCGGCGGCGTGCGCGGGCTGCTGCGGCACCTCGGGGCCGTCCAGCTCGACACGATCTCGGTGCTGGCGCGTTCACACGAGCTGATCCCCTACGCCCGGCTCGGCGCGGTGGGCCGTCCGGCGGTGGAGTCGGCCTACTGGAGCGGAAATCACGCTTTCGAGTACTGGTCGCACGCCGCCTGCGTGCTGCCGATCGAGGAGTGGCCGCACTTCGCGTTCCGCCGCCGGGTCTTCCGCGCCAAGGGACACCGCTGGCACCGGATGGAGGACTCCGCCGGTTCCACCGCCATGGTGCTCGACCGGCTGAAGGCCGAAGGCCCCCTGACGTCGACGGAGTTGGGCGGCGCCAAGAACGGCGGCCCCTGGTGGGACTGGTCGGAGACGAAGATCGCGGTGGAGTTCCTGCTCGACACCGGCGAGGTGGTCTGCACCGAGCGCCGCGGCTGGAAGCGGGTGTACGACCTCGCCGAGCGCGCGGTTCCGGCCGATCTCCTGCACGACGACCTCTCCGACACCGAGTGCGTCCGCCGCCTGGTCACACTGGCCGGGCGCTCGCTGGGCGTGGCTACCCGGTCCGACCTCGCCGACTACCACCGCCTCAAGGCCGAGCAGGTCGAGTCCGTGATAGCCGACACCGGTCTGGTCCCGGTCGAGGTGGCCGGATGGGGCAAGCCCGCCTGGGCCGATCCGGAGGCGCTGGCCGACCCGCCGCGCGGCCGGCACCGGACCACGCTGCTGTCGCCCTTCGACTCCCTGGTGTGGGACCGGGCCCGCACCGAGCGGGTCTTCGGCTTCACCCACCGCCTGGAGGCCTACGTCCCCAAGCCCAAGCGCGTACACGGCTACTTCGCCATGCCCCTGCTCGCCGGCGGCCGGCTCGTCGGCCGGGTGGACCCGGCCCGCGACGGCGACGTCCTCGTCGCCCGCCAGCTCTCCATGGCCGGCCCCAAGTACGTTGCCCCGATGGCCCGGGCGCTCCGCGAAGCCGCCTCCTGGGTCGGCTGCGACACGGTCCACGTCGAACGCTGCGACAGCCCCGCCCTCACCCAGGCCCTCGTGTCGGAACTGGCCGCGCTGAGCTGACGATCTGGACGGGTCCGCGCGGGGGCGGCCGGCGGCACGGCCAGCACGGGTCCGGGCAGGCGCGGCCGGCTCGCCGACGCGGGTCGGGACCGCCGCGGTCCGGGTCAGCGCCGTCCGGGGTCAGCGCGATCGGCTCGCCGACGCGGGCGGGATCGATGCCGTCCGGATCGCCGCCGCCCGGCCCCCGGTCAGCAAGGTCAGCGCGGTCGGAGCCGGCGCGGTCCGGTTCGTCACGCGGGCGGCTTGACTCCGTCCGGTTCGCGCCGCACGCGGGCGGCTTGACGCGGTCCGGTTCGCGACGCCGTCCGGGGCTCGGTTCGGTCCAGCCGGCTACGGAGACGGGTCGACGCGGGCGGCTCGGATCGCGGGCGTGATCTCGGGGAGCGTCGGCCGGTTGGCCGGTCAGCGGATTTCGAGGATCTTCTCCCGCATCGCGTAGACCACGGCCTCCATGCGGGAGTGGAGCTGCAGCTTCTCCAGGATGTTGCGCACGTGGTTCTTCACGGTGTTCTCGCTGATGAAGAGCTCTTTGGCGATGTCGCGGTTGTTCATCCCGGTGGCGACGAGCTTGAGGACCTCCAGCTCGCGGTCGGTCAGCCGCGGCGCGGGGACGAGCCGGCGCTCGTCGGTGCGCTGGATCATCGACTTGAACTCGGTGAGGAGCTTGGCCGCCATCGAGGGGCTGATCTGCGACTGGCCGTCGGCGACCGCGCGGATGGCGGTGGAGACCTCGTCGGTGGAGATCTCCTTCAGCAGGTAGCCGGTGGCGCCGGCCTTGATCGCCTCGTAGAGGTCGGCTTCCTCGTCGCTGATCGTGAGCATGATGATCTTCGCGCTCGGGGCGACCTCCTTGATCGACGTGCACGCCTCGATGCCGCCGCGTCTGGGCATGCGCACGTCCATCAGCACGATGTCCGGCAGCAGGTCGGCGGCCTTGTCCACCGCCTCCGCGCCGTCGCCCGCCTCGCCGACGACCTGGATGTCCTCCTCCTGGGCGAGCACGATCTCCAGCCCGCGGCGGAAGAGCGCGTGGTCGTCCACCACGAGGACCCTGATGGGTTCCCTGGACCGTTCGCCCGTGTCCGGGCCGTCGTCACCCTCGACGGCGCCCGACTCGAAGCTGTCCGGCATGAGTTCCCTCCCCCTCAGACCGGTGCTGCCTACCAGACCACACAGGCTGCGCTGCACAGCGGTGGGCCAACACGGCCGCGCTCCCCGACGGTTGACTCGGCCCCCATGCTGTCATGCCCGGCGGCCACCCCGCCGATACCAGCCCGACCGAGTGGCCTTGAGTGACACGAGTTGACGCCTGTTGCCGCCTGTCGACCTCTGGGGCACCGCCTGTTGACGTCTGTGCCCGCGCGAGGCCCAAGCCCGGCGGGCCGCAACCGCCGCGACCGCCCGACCGGTCGGGCCCGCGCCGTCGGACCGGCGCGGCACCGGACCGTCCGGGACAGCGTCCCCGGTGAGGGGCTCCGGGGACGCTGCGGCTCGAACCGGCCGGGGACCGTCAGCTCATCCGGCCGGTCCGGACCGGCCGGTGCACCAGGGGCGCGGGATCACCGGCGCACCGGGAGCGCGAGGTCACCGGCGCAGCGCGCCGCCCGCTCCACCACCTCCTCCGACGACCTCCGCGCCTGCCGGGTCCTCCTTGAGGTAGATGACGCCGTAGTCGTAGCCGTGCCTGCGGTAGACGACGCTCGGCTGGTGGCGCTCGGAGTCGACGAAGAGATAGAAGTCGTGGCCGACCAACTCCATCTCGTAGAGCGCCTGGTCGAGCGTCATGGGTGCGGCCGCGTGTGTCTTCTCGCGGACGACCAGCGGGCCTTCGCCCTGGACGTCGAGCGGGCCTGCCTTGGTGTGCGGAACGATGTCGCTCGGGCTCTCGGCCGCGTCGCCGTCCTCGACGGCTGCCAGCGGCGCGGTGTAGGCCGCCACGCTCACGGCGGTGCGTCCGCCGCGCCGGGCCATGTGCCGTTTGTCGGCGTGCTTGCGCAGTTGCGCGTCCAACTTGCTGGTCGCCGCGTCGAGCGCCGCGTACGGATCACCGGCGGCCGCTTCCGCCCGGATCACCGGACCACGGGAACGAAGGGTGATCTCCACCCGGTCGCAACGGTCGGCGAGCCTCGGGTTGTGCTCCTTCGACAGTTCGACGTCGAGGCTGATCGCCTTGCCGTCCAGCTTCTGGATCTTCTCCAGGTTCAACTTCTCCGCGACGTGCTTGCGGAAGCGCTCCGGCACTTCGGTCTTGTGGCCCTTGACGACGATGTCCACGCAGAACTCCGTTCCCGGATCACCCGCCCAGGGCGGGGAACCCTTTGAGCTAAGGCCGACGGGCACCGGGCCCGTCGGCACTGCGTTCACAGCCACCCCACCCGCTCCGGACGCCTCCGGGAGTGGCGGAGTCGCGGCTTTCATCTCCTCCTCCCCAGCAGGACCGCTCAGAACCCTTCGCTTTGCGGAGTGTTGGGAGTGAATACCGCGCCGCGAGGTTGCCCCGAGGGACGAAAGACGGATGATCGGAATATCGACGACACCACGCCCCACACTCCTTACAAATGAACATAGCTCTCATGGGTGGCCATCGGCACCCCCTGTCGGCCCCCACCTCCGTTCGAATTACGCATCACCGCCCCCACCTGCACGGACGCCTCACAGGAGCCCGTTCCGCCCGAGCCCGTCGGCGCCGCGACCACCGCGGCGCCGACCACCCGGCCGCCGGCCGCCGCCACCGCGCGCGACGCCTCCGCCAGCGACGCCCCGGTCGTCACCAGGTCGTCCACCACGACCACCGGGCCCGCCGCCAGCAGCCGCTCCGCACCGGGGACGGCACGCAGCGCACCGGCGAGGTTCGCCAGCCGTTCCGCCGCCGGCAGTGCCGCCTGGTCGGCCACCACGCGCCGCTGCCGCAACACCGGCACCAGCCGGGCCGCCCACCCCGCACGCCTCAGCTCGCCGGCCGCCCGCGACCCGATCCGCCGCAGCGGATCGTGCCCGCGCGCCGCCGTGGCCCGCCGGGCGGACGGCACCGGCACCAGGAGCAGCGGTGCCACGCCGGCCGCCCCGGGCACCCGCGGGACCGGTATCCGCACCGGATCCGCCGCCCCGGCCGCCGCCCGCTCCCAGGCCGTGCCCGCCGCCCACGCGAGCGCCTCACCGAGCGGGCGGGCCAGCCGCAGCGCGCCGCGTTCCTTGTGCGCCAGCAGTGCGGCCCGCAACTCGTCCTCGTACGCCCCGGCCGCGTACACCGCCGGCAACCCGGGCGGTATCGGATCCGGCGCGACCCGCCGCACCGCGGCCGGGCCGCCCAGCCGCGCCCGGCACCTGGCACACCACGAGCCGACCCGGGCGCGGCCGCAGCCCGCGCACTCGGCCGGCAGCACCAGGTCGACGATCTCCCGCAAAAGCTCCTTCATGACCACAGAATGCGGTGAGCGGAAGGAATCGACCACTCCTGTGGACAACCGGCCGCCCGCTGCGCACGGGTCGGCTCCCGAAAGGATGACGCTCGGAGCGGATCAGCGGGAGTTGTCCACAGCCAACTCAGCCCGGATAGACCGGGAACGTACCCTTGGTCTGCAGCTCGGTCCAGTCGGAGTCGGTCGGCAGTTGGAAGAGGGTCTGCCCGGACGCCACCAGGAGCGGGCGGGTCTCGTCCTCGAAGGCGGCCACGGCCGTCACCGTGCTGATGCCCGGCTGGATCGGGGTGAAGGCGGCGGAGCCGTCGGTGTCCACGTACTGCAGCTGCTGGACGCCCTGGCGCTGCTTGCCGACCACGACCAGCCTGCTCTGGCCCGCCCAGGCCACGCCCTGGACGTCCTGCAGCCAGGGCGCGACGGTGCGCAGGCCGGTCACCGAGACCGCGGGGTGGGCGACGCTGCCGGAGCGCTGCACTCGGCCGAGTTCCAGCACGGTGTGGCCGGCGTGCCGGACCAGCAGCGCGATCCGCACGCCGTCGGCGGCCACCCGCACGGCCTGGATCCGGTCGGAGCCCAGCCCCGGCACGGACACCCGGGTGGTGTGGCCGGTGCGCCACATCTCCAGCGCGGGCGAGGCGGGGTTCTCGTCGACCACCCACAGGTCGTCGAGCGCGTCCCAACTCGGCGCGCTGAGGCCGGTCTTGCTGCTCAGAATGTGCTGCTCGGCGACCCCGGAGTCGGAGAGCGAGGCCACGTACAGCGAGCGGCCGTCGCTCTTGACGCCCGCCGCGGTCAGCTCGTCGCGCGAGACGGCCACCGAGCGCAGTTGCGCCTGCGGCTGCCCGAACGGTCCGGGCACGTGCTGCGCGGTGCCGCCGTCCGCCGGGACGCTCTCCATCCGGTGGCCGGTGTCCACGAAGTACTGCTGGCTGCCCCTGCCGTCCGCCCGGGACAGCGCGAACGCCTGCGCCTGGCCGTGGTCGAGTTCGCAGATCACCGAGCCGTCGGGGCGTTCCACGTCGACCGAGGTGACCTGGGTGGACGACTGGTCCTGCACGGTGTTGAAGAGCTGGCCGGCCATCCGGTCACAGTCCGCGCGCGGGACCTGCCGGGGCAGCCCGCTCAGCGGCACCCGCAGCCGCCCGGAGTCGTCCAGGGCGAGCTTGGCGCCCTGCAGTTGCGTCCCGGAGGGGAAGGCCGAGTCGACGACCGGGCTCACCCAGTTGCTCGGCCCGTCGAGCAGCGCCTTGACCGAGGAGGTCACCGGGTCTATCCGGCGCCGTACGTAGACCGGGTCGGCCACCAGCAGGTCCCGGGCGAACGAGGTGTCGTCGGCGTCCGGGCCCAGCTTGGCGTAGTAGTACATGTTGACCGAGCGGTAGATGCGCGCGAAGTCGGACTCGCCGAGCACCAGTCCGCTCGGCAGGGTGTCGATCCGCCACTGCCCGTCCACCAGGCTGAGGTGGAAGCCCCCGTGGTAGGTCCCGCTCGACGGGGTGTAGGAGTTGTCGCTGTCCACGACGGCGACCTGGCTGGCCGACATGGTGTAGGAGATGCCGTTGTCGTCCATGCGGTCGGCGCCGTTGTGCACCGCGGTCAGCCGCATCGCGCCCGAGACCACCGTTATCCGGCGGAAAGGGTCCCACTTCTTCGCCGGACCCGTCAGGTAGTCCATGGCGGTCTGGTAGCGGGCCTCGTCGCTGGTGGTGGCCTCCAGGAAGCCGCGGATGATCTGCTCGGGCTGCTCGTTGTTCTGCGGCTGCACGCCGAAGACCTGGACCTGGGGGTCGGAGTCGCTGTGCGGGTCCTCGGCGACCTTGCTGACGTCGCCGTTGTCGGGCATCGTCGCGCAGCCGGCCAGCAGCAGGGCGCAGCCGAGCAGCGCGCCCGTCATGGTGAGCGCGCGCCGGCGGCTTGGGCGGCGCGTGCGGCGGTCGGCCTGCGGCATCCCGGTCGTCCTCCCCCGGCCCTCGCGGGCCGTCCAGGCGTTGCGACGTCCGCGAAGTCGGCTACCGCGCGGGCGTGTTCCGGTCTTCAGTGCCCGGCTCCCGGCTCCCGGCCGGTCCCGGAGCCCGGTCCGCCTCCCGGCTCGGTCGCGGATCGCAGGGTGTGCGGCCCGGCGGCGGGCTTGTCGACGTGCCGGGCGCCGACGACGCGGGCGCCGTTGCCGGGCAGCGCGGCGGGGTCGGCGGCAGGCGGGTGCGGCGGCAGGCTGGGTCTGCCCGGTATCGGCGAACGGGCGGACGGCAGGACTGCGGCGGACGTACCGCCGGCGCCCCCGCTGCCGGGCGTGCCGGCACCGCCACCGCCGCCGGCGTCGCGCGCGGCGGCGCTACGGCGGCGGGAGTCAGCCGGCTCCAGCGGGATGGGCGAGCCGCGCAGGCTCTCGCCGGCGACGCACGGCAGCGTCAGCCGGAACTGCGATCCACCGCCGGGCTCGCCCCACGCCTGCAGGCGTCCGCCGTGCAGCCGGGCGTCCTCCACCGCGATCGACAGGCCCAGCCCGGTGCCGCCGGTGGTCCTGGCCCGCGCGGGGTCGGCCCGCCAGAAGCGGTTGAAGACCCGGGTCGCCTCGCCGGGCTTGAGGCCGACGCCGTAGTCGCGCACCGCCACCGCCACCGCGCCGTCCGCCGAGGCGAGCCGGATGACCACGTCGCCGCCCTCGCCGTGCTCGACGGCGTTGACGACCAGGTTGCGCAGCACCCGCTCCACCCGGCGGGCGTCCGCCTCGGCGACGACGGGCTGCTCGTCGCCGGTGACGAGGATGGCGCTGCCCTTGCACTCGGCCAGCGGCTCCGCGGCCTCCACGACGCGGCGCACCACGGTGCGCAGGTCGGTCGGCTCGGCGTCGAGCGCGGCGGCGCCGGCGTCGAAGCGGCTGATCTCCAGCAGGTCGGCGAGCAGCGACTCGAAGCGTTCCAGCTGGCTCTGCAGCAGCTCGGCGGACCGGGCGGCGGCCGGGTCGAACTCCTCGCGCGCGTCGTGGATGACGTCCGCCGCCATCCGTACCGTGGTCAGCGGCGTGCGCAGTTCGTGCGAGACGTCGGAGACGAAGCGGCGCTGCATGCGGGAGAGCTGTTCGAGCTGCTGGATCTTGGTCTGCAGGGTGTGGGCCATCTTGTTGAACGAGTCGCCGAGCCGGGCGATGTCGTCCTCGCCGGTGACCTTCATCCGCTCCTGCAGGACCCCGTCTGCCAGCCGCTGCGAGATCCCGGCGGCCATCCTGACGGGCGTGACGACCTGCCGGACGACGAGCCAGGCGATGGCGCCGAGCAGGCCGACGACGAAGACCCCCGCGGTCGCGAGTGTCGTCTCGACCAGGCTGAGCGTCTTCTCCTCCTGGGTGAACGGGAAGAGGTAGTACAGCTCGTACGCCTTGCCGCTCTCGTCGTTGAGCCGCTTGCCGATGACCAGGCCGGGCTGCCCGCCGGGCTGGCCCGCGCGGACGATCCGCGTCTCGCGCTGGTAGACGCCGCCCTGGGTGGCCACCGTGCCGCGCAGCGCGGTGGGCACGCTCTGCTCGGGCAGCACGTCGCCCGACGCGCGCGGGCCGCGGGTGCTGGTGGTGCCGGCCTGGTAGGGCTGCTGGTCGGCGCCCGAGCTGAGCGCGACGACGTAGTAGACGCCCTGGCCGCCGCTGGCGAGTTGCTGGACGAGGTCGGTCAGCCAGGTGCCCGGGTCGACCTGCCCGTGTCCGGTGGCGGTCGTGGCGGTGCCGCCGGGTCCGGTGGCGCTCTCCTGGTCGGCCTCGTTGGCCGCCTGGCTCTGCGCGACGCTGAAGCCGCCGAGCGCCTGGCCCTGCGCGGCCTTCGTCTTGGCCTCCAGCAGCCCGTTGCGCACCTGTCCTATGACCACGACGCCGAGCAGCAGCACGACGCCGAGCGACATCAGCAAGGTGGTGGCGACGACCCGCAGTTGGATGTTGCGCCGCCACAGCCGGGCGGCCGGCAGCAGCGGACGGCGTCCCCACCGCCACGCGGCCTTGACCACGGGCAGCAGGTCGCGCAGGAAGTCGACGACGACAGCGCCGGGCCGGCGCCCGCCGGACGCCGCGGGGCCCGGCGCGTCCGGGGTGCCCAGGACATGCGGCAGTGAGCCGTTCCGCCGTGCGGAACCGCTCACGTACCCGGGCCCGGTCGCGCCGGGCCCCGAACGGTCGGGCATCCGATGATCAGCCCGGTCCGGCCTTGTAGCCGACACCGCGCACGGTCACCACGATCTCCGGGCGCTCCGGGTCGCGTTCGACCTTGGAGCGCAGCCGCTGGACGTGCACGTTGACCAGCCGGGTGTCGGCGGCGTGCCGGTATCCCCAGACCTGTTCGAGCAGCACCTCGCGGGTGAAGACCTGCCAGGGCTTGCGGGCGAGCGCGACCAGCAGGTCGAACTCCAGCGGGGTCAGCGCGATCGGCTGCCCCTCCCGCTTGACCGAGTGCCCGGCGACGTCGATGACCAGGTCGCCGATGGTCAGCTGCTCCGGCGTGGGCTCCTCGGCCCGGCGCAACCGGGCCCTGACCCGCGCGACCAGCTCCTTGGGCTTGAACGGCTTGATCACGTAGTCGTCGGCGCCGGACTCCAGCCCCACCACCACGTCCACCGTGTCGCTCTTCGCGGTGAGCATGACGATCGGCACGCCGGACTCCGCACGGATCTGACGGCACACGTCGATCCCGTCACGGCCCGGCAGCATCAGGTCCAGCAGCACCAGATCCGGCTTGACCTCCCGGAAGGCGGCGAGCGCCTTGTCTCCGTCCGCCACGAACGACGGCTCGAAACCCTCTCCACGCAGCACGATGCCGAGCATCTCGGCAAGTGCGGTGTCGTCGTCGACGACAAGGACGCGTCCCTTCATATCGACATCATCTCATTTTCATTTCCGAACCGTTGCCCTGGGTGATCCACGTCACTGACCAGCGCCGACACGCGCCGATGTCTGTCGCAGACCGCTCGACGGCTGCCCACACCGTACTGGTGGGCCCGAGGCCGCGCTATTCACATGAAACGACTGCCTGACATATGGCAGCAGGGTGTCAGATGTCACCTTCGGGCCACCGCGGGCTCCACCAGCAGCGCGGCCGTCGACGCGGTGGTGACCGGGGAGGCGACCCCGGTCTCGGTGACCAGCGCGGTGATCAACTCCGGCGGGGTGACGTCGAAGGCCGGGTTGTACGCCTGCGTGCCGGCCGGGGCGACCGGGACGGGCGCGGCGGGCGGCGCGGACGTGGTGCGCGGCGGCGCGAAGTCGGTGACCTCGCGCCCGGAGCGCTGCTCCACCTCGATGGATCCGCCGTCGGGCGTGCCCGGGTCGATCGTCGTGGTCGGCGCGACCACGATGAACGGCACCTGGTGGTGCCTGGCCAGCACCGCCAGCGGATAGCTGCCGACCTTGTTCGCCGTGGCACCGTTCGCCGCGATCCGGTCCGCGCCTATCAGTACGGCGTCCACCCGGCCCGCGGCGAACAGCGAACCGGCGGCGTTGTCCGCGAGCAGCGTGTGCGGCACCCCGGCCCGCGCGGCCTCCCACACCGTCAGGCGGGCGCCCTGCAGCAGCGGACGCGTCTCGTCGACCCACAGCCGCCGCACCTCGCCCGCCCGGTGCGCGGCCAGCACCACGCCCAACGCGGTCCCGGCGCCACCGGAGACCAGCAGACCGGTGTTGCAGTGCGTCAGCAGCCGGTAACCGCCGCCGGGCAGCAGCTTCCGCAGCAGGTCGAGCCCGTGCCCGGCCATCCGCACCGACGCGTCGGCGTCCTCGGCGTGCAGCGCCCGGGCCTCCGCCAGCGCGCTCCCGGCGGCGGCCTCGCGGTCCCCGTGCGCGGCGAGCGCCGCCCGGTACGCCGCCTCGGCCCGCCGCACCCCGTACGCCAGGTTGACGGCGGTCGGCCGGGCGGAGGCCAACCGGTCGGCGGCGTCGGCCACGTCCCGGCCCCGGGCCGCGGCCAGGGCTACGCCGTAGGCACCGGCGATCCCCAGCAGCGGGGCGCCGCGCACCGCGAGGGTGCGGATCGCCTCGACGAGGGCCGGCACGTCAGCGCAGGCGAGCTCCACCTCGGCGGCCGGCAACCGGGTCTGGTCGAGGAGGACGACGACCGGCCCCTGCGGCGGCTCCTCCCAACGCAGGGCGGGGGACCACTCCCGCGGTCCGTCGGTCGTGCCGCGGTCATCCACTGTGTCGAGATCATCCACGCGGTCAGTCTGCCCGAGGTCGCTACGCCATTTGAACAGTCCGGCGCCAGCCGTCCGGCGGCGAATGGCCGCGAACACTGACATGCCGGAACACCCGAACGGCCCACGTGACACGATGGCCGCGGACCTGCCGGGTCCCTGCCGCGCAGCGACCTGCGCGCCGTCACGAAGGAGCCCCGATGAACGACTCTCCGGGCTGGGCCTCGCCCGGATCCGACAACTCCGAGACGCCGCCCGCCGACGCGCCGGACGCCCCCGGCCTGCCGCGACAGGCCGGGCCGCCGAGTCCGCCTCCGCAGGACGCGCCGGACGCGGATCAGCCGGACCGCACCGGGCCGGCCGGGGAGCACTCGGACGCCGCCGTGCCCGCCGCGCCGGAGGGCTCCGAGCCGGCCGCGCCCGCGGAGGCACCCCAGCAGCCTCCCGTGCCCCCGGGACCCGTCGCGCCGAACTGGTCCGCGACCCAGCCGCCGGCCGCCCCCTGGGGCCACAACCCGCCACCCGGCCCCGGCCAGCCCGTTCCGCCGCCCCCACCCGGGCCGAACGCGGGCATGGGCGGCGCCCCGTACCCCGGCGGTCCCTACCCCGGCGGTCCCTACCCCGGCGGTCCCTACCCCGGCGGTCCCTACCCCGGCGGTCCCTACCCCGGCGGTCCCTACCCCGGTCCGCCGCAGCCCGGCTGGGGCTGGGCCGGCGGACCGCACCCGCGCTGGACCGCGCCGCCGCCACCGAAGCCCGGCGTGATCCCGCTGCGTCCGCTGGACGTCGGCGACATCGCCGGCGGTGCCTTCGCCGTCATCCGCGTGCACTGGCGCAAGGTGCTGGCCATCTCGTTCGCCGTCTCGCTGGTCCTGGAGATCCTGCAGATGATCTTCAGTCGCTACGTGTGGAACGGCAGCATCCGGATGCCGGACGAATCGCAGCCGAGCATGGCGGCGCTGGAGCACTTCTACCGCGACGCCGCCCCCGCGATCCTCGGATCGACCGCGCTCAGCACGCTGGCCGCGATCGTCGCGGTGCCCCTGCTGACCGTGATCGTCAGCCGCTCCATCCTGGGCCGGCCGGTCGACATCGGCGAGGTCTGGCGCGAAGCCCGCTCCCGCATGCCGTGGCTGCTCGGACTGATGCTCTCCATGGCGGTCGTCCTGACCCTGCTGATGGCGATCTGCGTACTGCCCGGCGCGGCCGTCACCGTCGCCGGCTCCACCGCCGGCGGGGCGGGACTGACCGTCCTGGGCGCGCTCGCCGGCGGTTGCCTGGTCCTCTGGCTGGTGGTCCCCTTCAGCCTCTCGATCCCGACGCTCCTTCTGGAGAGGCAGGGCATCGTGGCCTCGGTGAGCCGCGCCTACAAGCTCGTCCGCGGCTCCTGGTGGCGGGTCCTCGGCGTCCTGCTCCTCGGCCTGCTGCTCACCGCCGTCCTGGGCGCGCTCATCCAGTACCCGTTCGTCGCCATCAGCGAGTTGGCGAACGGCACCGCGGGCACCGGATCGTCGAGCATGCTGAGCCTCTACAACTCCACCGGCACGGGCTTCAGCATCCTGCTCGCCATCGGCAGCACCATCGCCTCCACGTTCACCCTGCCGATGACCACGGGCATCATCACGCTCCTCTACATCGACCGGCGCATCCGTACCGAGGGCCTGGACGTCGAGTTGGCCCGCGCGGCCGGCATCGAGGGCTACCAGGGCCGGTGAGGTCGGACTGCACGACGGCACAACGCACGAAGGGGCCCGGCGGGAACGTTCTCCCGCCGGGCCCCTTCGTCCTTTCCCGGTCCTCCGCGCGCTTCCCGCATCGGCGTGGTGATACCGCTGTGCGCCGCCGCCGCGGCTACCACGCCGGCGGTGCGGGGCCCGTGCGATCCCGGGCGGGGCCTGCGTGCTCCTGGCACGGGCAACGGTCCCGGCCCACGGGAAACGCTCCCCCAGCACGGAACGACCGCGTGCCCGGGATGGACGTGAAACGGGAAGCAACCCGGAACGCGAAAAGGCCGTTGCCCCCGACGGATAACCATCGAGGGCAACGGCCCAATAATTGTTCGGCGGCGTCCTACTCTCCCACAGGGTCCCCCCTGCAGTACCATCGGCGCTGAAAGGCTTAGCTTCCGGGTTCGGAATGTAACCGGGCGTTTCCCAATCGCCATGACCACCGAAACACGATGAAACCATGTTCCATGATGACCAGGATAGTTCGTGGTTTCAGAACCACACAGTGGACGCGAGCAACTGAGGACAAGCCCTCGGCCTATTAGTACCGGTCAACTCCACCAGTCACCTGGCTTCCATCTCCGGCCTATCAACCCAGTCGTCTACTGGGAGCCTTAACCCCTCATGGGGGTGGGAGTCCTCATCTCGAAGCAGGCTTCCCGCTTAGATGCTTTCAGCGGTTATCCCTCCCGAACGTAGCCAACCAGCCATGCCCTTGGCAGAACAACTGGCACACCAGAGGTTCGTCCGTCCCGGTCCTCTCGTACTAGGGACAGCCCTTCTCAAGACTCCTACGCGCACAGCGGATAGGGACCGAACTGTCTCACGACGTTCTAAACCCAGCTCGCGTACCGCTTTAATGGGCGAACAGCCCAACCCTTGGGACCGACTCCAGCCCCAGGATGCGACGAGCCGACATCGAGGTGCCAAACCATCCCGTCGATATGGACTCTTGGGGAAGATCAGCCTGTTATCCCCGGGGTACCTTTTATCCGTTGAGCGACGGCGCTTCCACAAGCCACCGCCGGATCACTAGTCCCAGCTTTCGCTCCTGCTCGACCCGTCAGTCTCACAGTCAAGCTCCCTTGTGCACTTACACTCAACACCTGATTGCCAACCAGGCTGAGGGAACCTTTGGGCGCCTCCGTTACTCTTTAGGAGGCAACCGCCCCAGTTAAACTACCCATCAGACACTGTCCCTGATCCGGATCACGGACCCAGGTTAGACATCCAGCACGACCAGAGTGGTATTTCAACAATGACTCCACCCAAGCTGGCGCTTGGACTTCACAGTCTCCCACCTATCCTACACAAGCCGAACCGAACACCAATATCAAACTATAGTAAAGGTCCCGGGGTCTTTCCGTCCTGCTGCGCGAAACGAGCATCTTTACTCGTAATGCAATTTCACCGGGCCTATGGTTGAGACAGTCGAGAAGTCGTTACGCCATTCGTGCAGGTCGGAACTTACCCGACAAGGAATTTCGCTACCTTAGGATGGTTATAGTTACCACCGCCGTTTACTGGCGCTTAAGTTCTCAGCTTCGCCACACCGAAGTATGACTAACCGGTCCCCTTAACGTTCCAGCACCGGGCAGGCGTCAGTCCGTATACATCGCCTTACGGCTTCGCACGGACCTGTGTTTTTAGTAAACAGTCGCTTCTCGCTGGTCTCTGCGGCCACCCCCAGCTCAAGGCGCAAAGCTCATCACCAGGAATGGCCCCCCTTCTCCCGAAGTTACGGGGGCATTTTGCCGAGTTCCTTAACCATAGTTCACCCGAACGCCTCGGTATTCTCTACCAGACCACCTGAGTCGGTTTAGGGTACGGGCCGCCATAAAACTCGCTAGAGGCTTTTCTCGACAGCATAGGATCATCCACTTCACCACAATCGGCTCGGCATCAGGTCTCACCCCACATGAGAGACGGATTTACCTACCTCTCGGGCTACACCCTTACCCCGGGACAACCACCGCCCGGGCTGGACTACCTTCCTGCGTCACCCCATCACTCACCTACTACCCCCTCGGGCCACCGGCTCCACCACTCCCCCCTCATCCGAAGAATCAGGAGGCGGCTTCACGGGCTTAGCATCAGAGGATTCAATGTTTGACGCTTCACAGCGGGTACCGGAATATCAACCGGTTATCCATCGACTACGCCTGTCGGCCTCGCCTTAGGTCCCGACTTACCCTGGGCAGATCAGCTTGACCCAGGAACCCTTAGTCAATCGGCGCACACGTTTCCCACGTGTGAATCGCTACTCATGCCTGCATTCTCACTCGTGAACCGTCCACAACTCGCTTCCACGGCTGCTTCACCCGGCACACGACGCTCCCCTACCCATCCACACACCCGTTAGAGCTCTTGTGTGAATGACACGACTTCGGCGGTATACTTGAGCCCCGCTACATTGTCGGCGCAGAATCACTTGACCAGTGAGCTATTACGCACTCTTTCAAGGATGGCTGCTTCTAAGCCAACCTCCTGGTTGTCTCTGCGACTCCACATCCTTTCCCACTTAGCATACGCTTAGGGGCCTTAGTCGATGCTCTGGGCTGTTTCCCTCTCGACCATGGAGCTTATCCCCCACAGTCTCACTGCCGCGCTCTCACTTACCGGCATTCGGAGTTTGGCTAAGGTCAGTAACCCGGTAGGGCCCATCGCCTATCCAGTGCTCTACCTCCGGCAAGAAACACACGACGCTGCACCTAAATGCATTTCGGGGAGAACCAGCTATCACGGAGTTTGATTGGCCTTTCACCCCTAACCACAGGTCATCCCCCAGGTTTTCAACCCTGGTGGGTTCGGGCCTCCACGAAGTCTTACCTCCGCTTCACCCTGCCCATGGCTAGATCACTCCGCTTCGGGTCTTGAGCATGCTACTAAAACGCCCTCTTCGGACTCGCTTTCGCTACGGCTACCCCACACGGGTTAACCTCGCAACACACCGCAAACTCGCAGGCTCATTCTTCAAAAGGCACGCAGTCACGACTGCACGGATAAATCCGTACAGCGACGCTCCCACGGCTTGTAGGCACACGGTTTCAGGTACTATTTCACTCCGCTCCCGCGGTACTTTTCACCATTCCCTCACGGTACTATCCGCTATCGGTCACCAGGGAATATTTAGGCTTAGCGGGTGGTCCCGCCAGATTCACACGGGATTTCTCGGGCCCCGTGCTACTTGGGTGGTTCTCAAACGAGCCGTACAGATTTCAGCTACGGGGGTCTTACCCTCTACGCCGGGCCTTTCGCATGCCCTTCGCCTACCCATACGGTTTCTGACTCGCCGACCGGCCGGCAGACCGATCAAGAGAACTCCCACAACCCCGTAAGCGCAACCCCTGCCGGGTATCACACGCCTACGGTTTGGCCTCATCCGGTTTCGCTCGCCACTACTCCCGGAATCACGGTTGTTTTCTCTTCCTGCGGGTACTGAGATGTTTCACTTCCCCGCGTTCCCTCCACATGCCCTATGTGTTCAGGCATGGGTGACAGCCCATGACGACTGCCGGGTTTCCCCATTCGGACACCCCCGGATCAAAGCTCGGTTGACAGCTCCCCGGGGCCTATCGTGGCCTCCCACGTCCTTCATCGGTTCCTGGTGCCAAGGCATCCACCGTGCGCCCTTAAAAACTTGGCCACAGATGCTCGCGTCCACTATGCAGTTCTCAAACAACGACCCATCCCCCGCCACCACCCCCATCACAGGAGCTTCAGCGAGGCTGGTCACCAACACGAGGAAACAAACACTCACGTTCCCTCAGGACCCAACAGCGTGCCCGACACCACCACCTCGATCTCGCGTTCCACACTCCCGAAGGAGTAGTACTAGCGGACTTCGATGATCATGCCGAATAGTCAACGTTCCACCCATGAGCAACCACCACGGAACATTCGTCCGAGGCTGGCCATGTGCTCCTTAGAAAGGAGGTGATCCAGCCGCACCTTCCGGTACGGCTACCTTGTTACGACTTCGTCCCAATCGCCAGTCCCACCTTCGACGACTCCCTCCCACAAGGGGTTGGGCCACCGGCTTCGGGTGTTACCGACTTTCGTGACGTGACGGGCGGTGTGTACAAGGCCCGGGAACGTATTCACCGCAGCAATGCTGATCTGCGATTACTAGAGACTCCGACTTCATGGGGTCGAGTTGCAGACCCCAATCCGAACTGAGACCGGCTTTTTGAGATTCGCTCCACCTCACGGTATCGCAGCTCATTGTACCGGCCATTGTAGCACGTGTGCAGCCCAAGACATAAGGGGCATGATGACTTGACGTCGTCCCCACCTTCCTCCGAGTTGACCCCGGCAGTCTCCCGTGAGTCCCCATCACCCCGAAGGGCATGCTGGCAACACAGGACAAGGGTTGCGCTCGTTGCGGGACTTAACCCAACATCTCACGACACGAGCTGACGACAGCCATGCACCACCTGTCACCGGACTAAAAGGGGCCCTATCTCTAGGGCTTTCCCGGCGATGTCAAGCCTTGGTAAGGTTCTTCGCGTTGCGTCGAATTAAGCCACATGCTCCGCCTCTTGTGCGGGCCCCCGTCAATTCCTTTGAGTTTTAGCCTTGCGGCCGTACTCCCCAGGCGGGGAACTTAATGCGTTAGCTGCGGCACGGACAACGTGGAATGTCGCCCACACCTAGTTCCCAACGTTTACGGCGTGGACTACCAGGGTATCTAATCCTGTTCGCTCCCCACGCTTTCGCTCCTCAGCGTCAGTATCGGCCCAGAGATCCGCCTTCGCCACCGGTGTTCCTCCTGATATCTGCGCATTTCACCGCTACACCAGGAATTCCGATCTCCCCTACCGAACTCTAGCCTGCCCGTATCGAATGCAGACCCGGGGTTAAGCCCCGGGCTTTCACATCCGACGCGACAAGCCGCCTACGAGCTCTTTACGCCCAATAATTCCGGACAACGCTCGCACCCTACGTATTACCGCGGCTGCTGGCACGTAGTTAGCCGGTGCTTCTTCTGCAGGTACCGTCACTTGCGCTTCTTCCCTGCTGAAAGAGGTTTACAACCCGAAGGCCGTCATCCCTCACGCGGCGTCGCTGCATCAGGCTTTCGCCCATTGTGCAATATTCCCCACTGCTGCCTCCCGTAGGAGTCTGGGCCGTGTCTCAGTCCCAGTGTGGCCGGTCGCCCTCTCAGGCCGGCTACCCGTCGTCGCCTTGGTAGGCCATCACCCCACCAACAAGCTGATAGGCCGCGGGCTCATCCTGCACCGCCGGAGCTTTACACCCGTCACCATGCGGCAACGAGTCATATCCGGTATTAGACCCCGTTTCCAGGGCTTGTCCCAGAGTGCAGGGCAGATTGCCCACGTGTTACTCACCCGTTCGCCACTAATCCACCCCGAAAGGCTTCATCGTTCGACTTGCATGTGTTAAGCACGCCGCCAGCGTTCGTCCTGAGCCAGGATCAAACTCTCCGTGAATGCTTGATTCGCGGAAGAGCGGCACAACCAGAAGGAATAATCCCGGTCGTGCACAGCGTCCTCGCTGTTATTTTTTCTTCAAAGGAACCACATCCACAGGCCGAATCGGAATCGACCGGCCCGATGGACGGGGTATCAACATATCTGGCGTTGACTTTTGGCACGCTGTTGAGTTCTCAAGGAACGGAAGCTTCCTTCAAGACCATCTCTGGTCCCTCCGGGCTTTCCCTTCGGTGTTACCGACTCTATCAGATTCAGCGAGACGCTTTATCCGACCGAATTTCGGAAGATGTGCGCTTCGGTGAAGAAGCGGAGGGGGTAGATTCACCCCGGCGTCGTAGACCATACCTGATTTACGACAACCGTACTAACCTACCTCCCCCCTCAACCCGTGTCAACGGGTTTTGCGAGGCAGATGGAAGGCTAGCAGGTCAGGGCTGCTCGTCGCACATCTCGAAGGTGGACGGCGGCGACTGGAGCTCCTCCAGCTCGATGCCGGGGGCCGCGAGGACCACGTCGCCGGCCAGGTGGACGGTCCGCTCCTCACCGGTGTCGAGGGCTGTGACCAGGTATTCGTCCACGATCAGCGGGTCGTTGTCAGTGGGGTGTGCTGTCCTGTCGACCAGGGCCCAGGACTGATCCACGGTCCAGGGCGCGAGCACGGGGGAGGTGAGGGCGACGAGACGGATCCGGGTGGCCGGAGAGCCTGGTGTCAGCCGCAGCAGTCGGGCGGTGGCGACCAGGAAGGCCGGGGAGGTGCCGGTGAACGTGTGGGCGGGGGCGTTGCCCTCCCGCGCGTCGCTCCCGGCGGGGTCGGGGGCGGTCCCGGTGCGGACCCAGGTGACCCCGTCGAGGGCGGCGCCGCGCACCTGCCAGTCCCCGGCGTGCAGTTCCAGGCGAATAGGCCGGCCGAGCGCGTCGATCGTGAGGTCGACGGATCCGGAGTCCGTGCCGTCCGGCGCGGTCGTGCGGGCGGTGTAGCGCCAGCCGGTCGGTCCGGTGGCGCAGTGGAAGTGCTCTTCGCCGAGGGGGGTGTTGTCGTGCGTGTCATGGAACGAGTAGCGGCCGCGTGGCATGGTCGGGGCTTTCGGTTGGCCTGGTCGGTGCTCCGCGCTGTTCGGCCCGCCGAGCAGCCGGGCCCCCGCCGGTGGTACCGGCGGGGGCCCGTGCGTGGTGGTACGGCTGATCCGCGCGGATCAGTAGCGGTAGTGGTCCGCCTTGTACGGGCCCTCGATCGGGACGCCGATGTAGGCGGCCTGGTCGGGACGGAGGGTGGTGAGCTTGACGCCGAGGGCGTCGAGGTGGAGGCGGGCGACCTTCTCGTCGAGGTGCTTGGGGAGCACGTAGACGTCGGTCGGGTACGCCTCGGGCTTGGTGAACAGCTCGATCTGGGCGATCGTCTGGTTCGCGAAGCTGTTGGACATCACGAAGGACGGGTGCCCGGTGGCGTTGCCCAGGTTGAGCAGCCGGCCCTCGGACAGCACGATGATCTTGCGGCCGTCGGTGAAGGTCCAGGTGTGGACCTGCGGCTTCACCTCGTCCTTGACGATGCCGGGGATCGCGGCGAGGCCGGCCATGTCGATCTCGTTGTCGAAGTGGCCGATGTTGCCGACGATGGCCTGGTGCTTCATCTTGGCCATGTCGGCGGCCATGATGATGTCCTTGTTGCCGGTGGTGGTGACGAAGATGTCGGCCGTGCTGACCACGTCGTCGAGGGTGGCGACCTGGAAGCCGTCCATCGCGGCCTGCAGCGCGCAGATCGGGTCGATCTCGGTGACGATGACCCGGGCGCCCTGGCCGCGCAGCGACTCCGCGCAGCCCTTGCCGACGTCGCCGTAGCCGCAGACGACCGCGACCTTGCCGCCGATGAGGACGTCGGTGGCGCGGTTGATGCCGTCGACGAGGGAGTGGCGGCAGCCGTACTTGTTGTCGAACTTGGACTTGGTGACCGCGTCGTTCACGTTGATCGCCGGGAAGAGCAGCGAGCCCTCACGCTGCATCTCGTAGAGGCGGTGGACGCCGGTGGTGGTCTCCTCGGTGACGCCGCGGATCTCGGAGGCGAGCCGGGTCCACTTGTTGGGGGACTCGGCCAGCGTGCGGTTGAGCGTCTCGAGGACGACGCGCAGCTCGTCGCTCTCGGCGGTGGACGGGTCCGGCGCGGAGCCGTTCTTCTCGTACTCGACGCCCTTGTGGACCAGGAGGGTCGCGTCGCCGCCGTCGTCCAGGATCATGTTCGGGCCGCCGGTGGGGCTGTCCGACCAGGTCAGCGCCTGCTCGGTGCACCACCAGTACTCTTCGAGGGTCTCGCCCTTCCAGGCGAAGACCGGGACGCCCTGCGGGTTGTCCGGGGTGCCCTCCGGGCCGACGGCGATGGCCGCGGCGGCGTGGTCCTGGGTGGAGAAGATGTTGCAGGAGGCCCAGCGGACGCGGGCGCCGAGAGCGACCAGGGTCTCGATGAGCACGGCGGTCTGCACGGTCATGTGCAGCGAGCCGGTGATGCGGGCGCCGGCCAGCGGCTGGGTGGCGGCGAACTCCTTGCGGATGGACATCAGGCCGGGCATCTCGTGCTCGGCGAGAGTGATCTCCTTGCGACCGTAGGAAGCCTGGGAAAGGTCGGCGACCTTGAAGTCGGTGATGGAAGTCGACGTCATGCGAAGTGCTCCTCGGATGTCGGTCGTGTCGAGGCGGGCGTGGGTCTGTGCGCCACGGCGTCACGGCATGGGGTGCTACCCACGCCGGAAGGGGACCGGTGGTCGTCACCGGTCCTGATACCGCGGCACAGCCCGTCGGAGGCCCTCTCGCCCTCGGCCGACCCGGTAGCGCTGGTGCTACCCGGCCGCCCGACCGCCATCAGCAGCGACGTCTGGCTCATTACGAATCTACACCGAAGCATCGGGCGCTCCCCAGTGCGTATCGGCCAAACGCCAGGGTGCGAGGCGGGGTCGAGGGCGGCACGAGTCAGGCTGTGGGCTCGCGGGCGGCGGCCTCGCTGTAGATGTCGGGCTCCAGATAGATGACCCGGGCGATGGGCACCGCCTCGCGTATCCGGGACTCGGCGGCGTCGATCGCCCGCGCGACCTGGGCGGCGGTGTCGTCGTGGCGGACCGCGATCTTGGCGGCGACCAGGAGTTCCTCCGGGCCGAGGTGGAGGGTGCGCATGTGGATGACGCCGGTGACGGTGGCGCCGTCCACCAGGGCGGCGCGGATGGCGGCGACGGCCTCCGGGCCGGCCGACTCACCGAGCAGGAGGGACTTGGTCTCGGAGGCGAGCACCAGGGCGATGACGATCAGCAGGCTGCCGATGCACAGCGTGCCGACGCCGTCCCACACGCCGGAGTGGGTCAGCAGCGACAGGCCCACGCCGATCAGGGCGAGCACCAGGCCGACGAGGGCGCCGGAGTCCTCCAGCAGCACGACGGGCAGCTCGGGCGCCTTGGCGCGGCGGATGAACTGCACCCAGGTCTGCCGGCCGCGCAGCTCGGCGGCCTCGCGCATGGCGGTGCGGAAGGAGAAGCCCTCGGCGACGGTGGCGAACAGCAGTACGCCGACCGGCCAGTACCAGTCGTCCACCGGGTGGGGGTGGCTGACCTTCTGGTAGCCCTCGTAGAGGGCGAAGACGCCGCCGACGCTGAACAGGACGACGGAGACGAGGAAGCCGAAGACGTAGCGTTCGCGGCCGTAGCCGAAGGGGTGTTCCGCGGTGGCCTGCTTCTTGGCCCGCCTGCCGCCGATCAGCAGGAGCACCTGGTTGCCGGAGTCGGCGAGGGAGTGCACGCCCTCGGCGAGCATCGAGGAGGAACCGCTGAAGGCGAAGGCCACGAACTTGCTGGCGGCGATCGCGAGGTTGGAACCGAGGGCGGCGATGATCGCCCTGGTGCCGCCGGACGCGCTCATGTCTGCGGGTGTCCCTTTCTTCGCTGTTCAGTTTTCAGACCCGGACGGTGGCCCGGAACACGGTGCCCTCGCCGTCGAGAATGGCTTGTTCTGATGCCTTGACGTAGGCGGACTGGCCTGGTTCGAGGGTCAGTTGCCGGCCGTCGGCGGCGGTGAGGGTGGCGCGGCCTGCGGTGCAGAGCAGGATCTGCGCCGTGCGGTGGTCGAGCGGGCGTGGAGGCGTGGTGGAATCCAGCCAGTAGCGGCTGAGGCGGAACTCGTCGATGGGGGTGTCGTAGACCTCCTCGCCGGATCCGTCGTCGGCGGCGCGCGGTCGCACCAGGCCGGGGGCGCCGGAGGAGAAGCGGACCACCCGGAGCAGTTCGGGGACGTCGACGTGCTTGGGGGTCAGGCCGCAGCGCAGCACGTTGTCGGAGTTCGCCATGATCTCGACGCCGAGGCCCTCGAAGTAGGCGTGCGGGATGCCGGCGCCCAGGTAGAGGGCGTCGCCGGGGCGCAGGGTGACGTGGTTGAGCAGCATGCCGGCGAGCACGCCGGGGTCGCCGGGGAAGGCGGCGGCGGCGCGCGCGTAGGCGGCGTAGGCGGCGGCGTGCGGGCCGTCGGGGTCCTCGACGGCGAGCCGGGCGGCGGCTTCGGCGGCCCGGTCGACGGTCTCGGCGAGGGGGGCGCGCTCGGCGGTGAGGATCGCGGCGAGCACCTCGCGCAGCGCGTCGCTCTCCGGGCGGGCGCGCAGCAGGTCCACGTAGGGCTTGAGCTGGTCCACGCCGAGGCGCTCGATGAGGTCGGCGGCCTCGGGGGCCGGGCGGAAGCCGCACAGTCCGCTGAAGGGGCCGAGGGCGCAGATCATCTCGGGCTTGTGGTTGGCGTCCCGGTAGTTGCGGTCGGGCGCGTGGAGCGGGATGCCGCGGGCCTCCTCCTCGGCGTAGCCGTCCCGGGCCTGGTCGAGGTCGGGGTGGACCTGGACGGAGAGCGGGGAGCCGGCGGCGAGGATCTTGAACAGGAAGGGCAGCCGGGGGCCGAAGCGTTCGACGGCCGGGGCGCCGAGTTCGCCCTCCGGGTCGGCGTCGATGACCTCGTTGAGCGGGCGGGGTCCGGCGCCGCGGTCCAGGCGGGAGGGGGCGCCGGGGTGGGCGCCCATCCACAGCTCGGCCTGCGGTTCGCCGGTCGGCTCGGTGCCGAGCAGTTCCGGGATGGCGGTGGTCGAGCCCCAGGCGTACGGGCGCACGGTGTTGGTCAGGCGGTCCATGCGGTTCGGTCTTTCTGGTCGTGGGCCTTGTCGTGGGCTGGGGTCGGGCGGGTGGGTGTCACGCCTCGCGGCTGTCGCGGGCGGCGAGCGTCAGGTAGCCGGCGGCGAAGTCGGTGAGGGCGAGCAGTTCGGCGAGGGATTCCAGGGGGGTGCCGGGCGGGGCGTCGATCGCGCTGAGCGGCGTGCCGTGGTCGGCGGCCGCGTCGTGGGCGGCGATCGCCGCGCGGGAGGGGGCGGCGGCGCCCGGTTCGCCGAACAGCACGACGCGCGGGCGCGGGGTGGCGGGCTCCTCGACGCGGTCGCGGAAGAAGTCGCTGAGGTCGTCGCCGCCGGCGGTCTCCTGGCGGGCCAGGAGCGCGGTGTGTTCGGCGATCGCCTCGGGGAGGGCGGCGGCGAGGGCCGGGCGGCCGGCGAGGGAGGTGAGGAGGGCGGCGAAGCGGCGGGCGACCGGGCCGGTGAGCGGGCCCTCGCTCCACAACAGCGGCAGGGCTTCGGCCAGTTCGGTGCTGAGGGTCTTGGCGGGGTTGCGGTAGAGGTCGGCGGCGGGGCCGAAGCGTTCCGCGGCGGTGTCGAGCCGGTCGGCGAGCGCCTGTATCGCGTACGGCGGCGCGCTGAGCAGCCCGAGCCGGTCGGTGAGCGCGAGGACCGGCACCAGCAGTCCCCACAGGACGCCGGGGTCGTGCCGGTCGGCCGGGGCGGCGGCGCGGTCGCCGAACGGCGCGGGCGCGTACGGCAGGGCGAAGCCGCGGGCCTGGGTGAGCGCGTCGGCGAGCGGGCCGCCGGCCGGGGCGACGGCGGTGGCGGTGCAGCCGTGCCGGTACGCCTGCTCGACGAGCTGGATCAGCCCCGGTTCGGTGCCGTCGCCGGTGGCGAGCACCAGCAGGTCGAGCGGGCCGGCCCAGCCGGGCAGGGTCCAGCGGCGTTCACGGGCGGTGGCGACCGGGCCGCCGACCGGGACGGTCAGCACCGGGCAGGCGGTGAGGGCGGCGAGCAGGTCGGCGGCCTGGGCCGGTGCCTGGCCGGGTCCGGCGATCAGGATGCTGCGCGGGCGCCCGTCGGGCTTGAGGCCGTCGACCCCGGCCTCGGCGGCGAGCCGGGCGGCGGTGCGCACCCGGGCGCCGGCGGCCGCGGCGCCGCGCAGCAGCCCGGAGGTGTCCGCGCGGGCCAGGGCCTCGGGGTCGTCGAGCAGGGACTCGTCGAACATCGTGCCTCCGGCCTCGTACCGTCGCGTCCTGGCGCCAACCGCCCACGTGCCTCCGCCGCGGCGGGAGCTACGCGGGGCGGCGGGCCTCGTCGATCAGGAGCACCGGGATCTCGTCGCGGACCGGGTAGGCCAGGCCGCAGGCGTCGCCGGTGCAGATCAGCTCGGGCGTGGCCGCGTCCTGCGCGCCTTCCGCGCCGGCGGCGCTCTCCCGCAGCGGGGCGTGGCAGGCCGGGCAGGCCAGGATCTCCAGGAGGCTGGCTTCGAGCGGCATGGGCGCTCCCCTTCGGCAGTTCGTCGTCGCACGGGTCCCGCACGGGCTCGTACGGGCCGCCGGGTCCGGACGCGTGGGAGGCGACGGGCCGGCAGCCAGGCCAGACTACCGCGCGGGCGAACGGCGGGGCCCGGGGACCGCGTCGGTCCCCGGGCCCGGTGCCTCGGTGTTCTCGCGGCCTCCCGGCGTCCCCGTCGTTGCCGGGGTCCGGGATCGCGGGTCAGCCGCGGATGATGGCCAGCACCTCGTCGCGGACCCGCTCGACGGTGGCGGCGTCGCGGGCCTCGATGTTGAGCCGCAGCAGCGGCTCGGTGTTGGACGGGCGCAGGTTGAACCACCACTGCTCGCCGCAGGTGACGGTGAGGCCGTCGAGTTCGTCGAACGAGACGCCGTCGCGGCCGTCGAAGGCGGTGCGAACGGCGGCGGTGCGGCCGGCCTGGTCGTCGACGGTGGAGTTGATCTCGCCGGAGGCGGCGTAGCGGTCGTAGGCGGCGACGAGTTGGGACAGCGGGCCGTCCTGCTCGCCGAGCGCGGCCAGCACGTGGAGGGCGGCGAGCATGCCGGTGTCGGCGTTCCAGAAGTCGCGGAAGTAGTAGTGCGCGGAGTGCTCGCCGCCGAAGATCGCGCCGCTGGAGGCCATTTCGGCCTTGATGAAGGAGTGGCCGACGCGGGTGCGGACCGGGGTGCCGCCGGCCTCCTTGACGATCTCCGGGACCGTCCAGGAGGTGATCAGGTTGTGGATGATCGTGCCGCCGGGGTGCTTGGCGAGCTCCCGGGAGGCGACCAGGGCGGTGATGGCGGACGGCGGGACCGGCTCGCCGCGCTCGTCGACGACGAAGCAGCGGTCGGCGTCGCCGTCGAAGGCGAGGCCGAGGTCGGCGCCGGTCTCGCGGACCTTGGCCTGCAGGTCGACCAGGTTCTTCGGGTCGAGCGGGTTGGCCTCGTGGTTGGGGAAGGTGCCGTCGAGCTCGAAGTACATCGGCACCAGGTCGAGCGGCAGCCCCTCGAAGACGGTGGGGACGGTGTGGCCGCCCATGCCGTTGCCGGCGTCGACGGCGACCTTGAGGCGGCGGATGGCGGTCAGGTCGACCATCTCGCGCAGGTGGGCGGCGTAGTCGGCGAGCACGTCCCGCCGGGTGATCACGCCGGGGGTGGCGGAGCCGGCCGGCAGGCCGGAGCCGGACCACTCCTCGACGAGGCGGCGGATCTGGTCGAGCCCGGTGTCCTGCCCGACGGGCGCGGCGCCGGCCCGGCACATCTTGATGCCGTTGTACTTGGCCGGGTTGTGGCTCGCGGTGAACATCGCGCCGGGGATGTCGAGCCGGCCGGAGGCGAAGTAGAGCTCGTCGGTCGAGCACAGGCCGATCTCGACGACGTCGGCGCCGCGGGAGGCAGCGCCGCGGCCGAAGGCGTGCGACAGCCCGGGCGAGGAGGGGCGCATGTCGTGGCCGATGACGATCCGGGAGGCGTCGGTGACGGTGGCGAAGGCGGCGCCGAACAGCTCCGCGAGCGTCTCGTCCCACTGGTCGGGGACGACGCCTCGGACGTCGTACGCCTTCACGATCTGCGTCAGGTCGGGCACAGCAGCTCCAGGTTGAAACAAGCGCCGGACAGCGCGGGAGTGACGACGTGGACCAACCTACCCGGCACGGTGGTGCGGCCGTGGAGGCCGGGCGGTGTGGCAGTCGCGGGATCCGCGCAGGCGGGCGGGCTACTGCTCGGGAGAGCGCAGCACGCGCAGGTGGCCGCGGCGGGCCACCTCGACCGGGTCGCCGTCGCGGGCGCCGGGCGGCAGGTGCCGTTCCGGCGGGCGGGCGGCTTCGCGGACGGCGTTGGCCAACGCTTCGAGGTCGTCGCCGGACGGGCGGGCCGGGCCGGTGTCGACGGCGAGCCGTACGACCTCCCAGCCGCGCGGCGCGGTGAGCCGGTCGGAGTGCTCGGAGCACAGGTCGTAGCAGTGCGGTTCGGCGTAGGTGGCCAGCGGTCCGAGGACGGCGGTGGAGTCCGCGTAGACGTACGTCAGCGTCGCGACGGCGGGACGACCGCACGCGGTGCGCGAACAACGACGTACAGGGCTCACGACGTTGGACGCTACCGCACTCTTGAGCGGGCCGCGACGACTCTCCAGGACCTCACCCGCTCGTGTCGCCCGCGGGTGTCCGGGTAGTCCGATCCCGTGATGTGCGGCGCGACCTGCGGGGCCGGCGGCGCGGCGGCTCCGGCGGTGTCCGGCGGGGGTGCCGTTCGTCACGACTCGTGCCGGTTGCGATACGCCGGGTGTCCGGCGCAGCGGATGTGCGTGGTCCGTTTTGGGTAGGGAACGCGCATTGCGGAACATCACCCAGGTTGTACGGCGCCGGGTCCGGCCCGATTCGACGGAGGGAGAGCGGCGGCTACGCTGCACATGATGGACATCCCCGTACCGCCTCACGCGCCCGGTCAGGCGCCAGGACCGCACTCCGGCCAGGCGTCGGGCCAGCCGTCCGGCCAGCCGCCGGGCCCGGCGGGCGCGGCCTCCCCGGGCCAGCCGCCGGCCGGCGGGCCGCGCCGCGCGCCGCACCGCCGCGACCGGCACGGCCGCGGGATGCGCGGCCCGATCGCGCCGCCGCAGGTCCCGCTGTCGGTCAGCCGTTCGGACGCCTTCGACGATCTGGTGCGGGACGCCGCCGACCGGCTGGAGCGGCACTGGCCGCAGCTGGGCGAGGTGGAGTTCGCGGTGCAGGAGGTCCCGCCGGTCCGGGGGGCCGACGAGCCGGACGACACCGTGCCGCTGGGCCGGCTGATCCCGGCCGGGGCCGGCGGCAGCCCGTCGCCGAACCGCATCGTGGTCTACCGGCGTCCGGTGGAGGTGCGGGCCAAGACCCGCGACGAGCGGGCGCTGCTCGTCCACGAGGTGGTCGTCGAGCAGGTCGCCGAGCTGCTCGGGCTCTCCCCCGAGACGGTCGATCCGCGCTACGGCGAGGACTGACCGGCCGGAGGGAGGCCCGGCGGTCGGTCAGGAGGTGGGCTCCAGGATCGACAGGTCCTGGTCGGCCTGCGGTACGTCGACGAAGCCGCCGTCGTCCGGCATGGTCTGGACGGTGAAGGCGGGCAGGCCGCTGAACGGCTCCGACAGCTCCCGGGAGGCGTAGACCGGGCCGCCGGAGACGGTCTCCACGGTGATCGCGAAGCTGCCCGAGCCGTTGGGGGACGGCGGGGACATCGCCACGGTGGTGCCGGGCTTGAGGGTGACGGACTTGCTGACCGCGGTGCCGCCGCTGGTGGTGGCCGAGGTGATGATCTTCACGGTGGCCGGCTTGGTGGTGGCGGTCAGCGAGATCGTACTGCCGCCGGCGCTCTCGTTGTCCGCGACGGTGGAGCGCGGTCCGACCGGGCCGGTGGCCGGGATGAACGCCGACTCCTCGTTGTGGTTCTTGGAGCGCACCACCCGCAGCGCGGCGACGAACGGCGCGGCGTTGCTCGGATCGGTCGGGGTCAGCAGCAGCGAGCCGGGCTGGCCCCCGGTGAGTTTCGCCAGGTCGATGCCGGTGGTCACGCCGCTCTTGAGGTGCAGCGTCTCGGCCCCGGCCGGGGTGATCGGCCCGGTGGGGGTCAGCAGTTGCACCTTCAGGTACGCGTCGTTGGAGCCGGTCGCGTAGCCCACCAGGTGCACCGCGGAGGCGTCGTGCGGGATGCCGGGCAGCACCGCGCTGTCGGCCGGCGGCGCCGAGGGGGGCAGCCAGTCGCCGCCGGAGTGGGCGGACAGCGACTCGACGGCCGCGCCGACCCGTCCGGTGCGCACCGTGACGTGCACGGTGACGTCGGCGCTCTGCGAGGCGGTGAGGCTGGTGAGCAGCACCGGGACGCTGGAGTCCGCCGGGATGTTGATGTTCGCCGCCTGGGCGGTCTTGACCGGGCCGTTGCCGTCGTAGAGCTCCAGGTCGGCGACGGCCGTGGTGGGGTCGGGGTTGGTGAGGTGCAGGTAGTCCTGGCGCTGGTCGGGCTGGCCGGCCAGGCTGGCGGCGGGGAACCAGAACTCGGTGCCGGTCTGGCCGCAGTCGGTGCCGAGCAGGCCCTGTCCCTCGCCGGCGTCGATGGTGGTGGTCTCCTGGACGGTCCAGCCCGGGGCGAAGCGGCCGTCGGCCGAACCGATCAGCGGGTAGGTGGTCTTGCCGGCATCGGCGGTGACCGGGGTGCCGGGGGCGGACAGCGGGACGACCGGCTTGGGCTTGGCGGGCGCGCCGACGATGTTGTCGCCGGCGCCGTCGCTCTGCGCGACGGGCTGCATCTGCGCGCTGCCGCCGGGGGTGGGCCTGCCCTCGCCGGGGGGCGTGTAGGCGGTGTAGGTGCTGGAGTCGTAGTCGCTGCCGGTGGGCGCCGGGCACACCAGGGTGGAGCGCTGGATCGGCTTGCGCTGGGCGGCGACGCCGACGTCCTGGGTGTCGGGCGCGGCGGTCGCGGCGCGGGCGGTGGACGAGGGCGCGGTGGCGCTCGCGATCCCGAAGACCGCGGCGAGAGCCGCGACCACGACGATCAGGGACAAGGTGGTGCGGTTCACTGCTGGTCGCCTCCCTCACCGTAGGACGGGTCGTACGCGGGGTCGTAGCCCGGTGGCGGCGGTTGCTGGGGATAGCCGTACGGGTCGGGGTACTCGCCCTGCGGGTACTGCCCGCCGCCCTGCGGATAGCCCGGGTACTGCGGGTACTCGCCGGACGGGTACTCCCCCGCCGGGTACTGCCCGGTGGGGTACTCGCCGGTCGGGTACTCGCCGGTCGGGTACTGCGGGTACTCGCCGGAGGGGTACTCCGCGGCCGGGTACTGCCCGGTCGGGTACTCGCCGGACGGGTAGTCGCCGTTGGGGTACTGCTGGGCCTGCGGGTACCCGGCCTCGGGGTACTGCGGGTACTGCTGGTCCTGGGCCGGGTAGCCGGCGTACTGCTGGGGGTAGCCGTAGGCGTTGCCCCACTCGTCGTAGCCCTGCTGGGCCGGCACGGCGGCCGGCTGCGGCTCGGGGACGGGCTCCGGCTCGGGCTCCGGCGCCACGGCCGGCTCGGCGTCGGGCTCCGGCGCGGCGCCGGGCGGGTCGGCCGCCTCGGCGGCCTCGGCCTCGGCGGCGGCGCGCAGCCGGCGGGCGCGGCGGCCCTCGCCGTCGGCCTGCTCGGGGATGAACCCGGCGGTGGCCGCGGCGTCGTCCTCGGGCAGGTCGTCGTCGGTCTGGTCGCGGCGGCCGGGCAGCGCCATGACGACGGTGACCAGCGCCAGGAAGCCCTGCAGCACCAGCCAGGCGTAGTGCGTGAGCGGCGTGTCGTAGGTCAGGTCCAGCCGGCCGCCGGACGCCGGGAGCTGGAAGCCCTGCGCCCAGCCGTCCACCGTGGTGGGCACCAGCGGGCTGCCGTTGAGGGTGGCCTGCCAGTCGGGCGAGGCGGAGTCCGCGAGCCGCAGCGTGCGGCCGACCGCGCCGGCCGGGATCGTGGTGTGCGCCTCGACCTTGCCCGCCGCGACGTACACCGGGTGCGCGGCCGCCCCGGTGGCGTTCGCCGGCGGGGTGATGGTGACTCGGGCGACCTCGTTGCCCACCTGCCACAGCTCGGTGCCGCCGGCCTGGCTGAGCCGGTCGACGTCGGGGGTGGAGTCCAGGACCCGGCCGATGTCCTGGGGGGCGCCGGGCTCCAGCAGGATGTAGCTGACGGCGTAGCCGCCGAGCTGGTCGGCCTGGTCGGCGCCGGATCCCGCCACCAGGTTGGCGACGATGGAGTCCAGCCGGGGGTTCTTGCCGGACTCCGCGATGATCTCGCCGTCGCCCATCCCGGCGCCCGAACCGCGCACCAGTGAGTACTGGACGTGGCCCTGGTAGCCGTTGAGCACCAGGGTGCGGGCCTGGTCGCGGGTGGACGCCTCCTCGGCGACGAAAGCTGGCACCTGTGAGGGGTCGCGGCGCTGCAGCGGTCCGGCCGCGCCGCCGATCATCCAGCCGAAGGCGGCGATCAGCGGGGCCAGCGCGGTCGCGATGACGATGAGTCCGGCGACCGGTTGCCGCCAGCCGAAGCCGGAGGCGGAGATGCGTTCCTGCGCGCCCTCGGCGCCCACCGAGGCGGCGGCGATCAGCCCGATGCCGTAGACCAGCGTGCCGGGTCCGGCCCACGCGGAGCCGTTCTGCAGCGCGGCGGCCATCAGGCCGGTCAGCGCGACCGCCCAGGCGGTGAGGATGGCCAGCCGGCGCTCGGTGCGCAGCAGCGCGCCGAGCGCGGCGAGCACCAGTCCGATCATCAGCAGTCCGGTGGACGCCTTCGGGCCGCCGGGGCTGAGCATGAGCAGGTCGAGCGCGGAGGCGTTGCCGCCGCGGTAGGGCAGCCCGGCCTCGCGCAGGAAGAACGACGGGTCGGACAGCAGGGTCAGCGACCAGGGCGCCAGCACCACGAGCGGGGTGACCAGCACGGCGGCGAACCGGCCGGCCTGCTGGACGAGCGGGCCGGCCTGGCCGCGGGCGGTCCGGATGCCGGTGGTGACCAGGGCCAGCACCAGGGAGATCGGCCACACGACCGGGGTGAAGGCCGTGGTGACGGTGAGCAGCAGCGCGTAGGACCAGGTGGCACGCCAGGTGGGCCGGCCGCCGCCCTTCAGGGCCAGGCCGCCGGCCGCGATGGCGACGCGGGCCATCAGCGGCAGCACGATCGCCAGCACCGCGGTGCCGAGCCGGCCGCCGGCCAGCGCGCCGGTGGCGGCGGGCAGGAAGGCGTAGAGCACCGCGCCCCAGGCGCGCAGCAGGCGGGATTCCACCAGCGGCCGGGAGGCGAAGTAGGCGGTGAAGCCGGCCAGCGGGACCGAGCAGACCAGCAGGACGGTCAGCGCGAGGCTGGTGCTGCCGAACAGCACGGTGGAGGCGATCGCCACCATGGCGAGGTAGGGCGGCGCGGCCTCGGTGCTGCCGGTGCCGACGGCGTGCCACGCGCCGGTGTACGTGCCCCACAGGTCGCCGGCGCCGCCGGGCGCGGGCAGCAGGGCGCCGCCCATCAGCGAGCCGCTGCCGAGCAGCCCGCGGCAGGCGACGAGCGAGACGACGAGCAGGACGGCAAAGAGCATCGGGCCGGGCTTGCGGGCGATCCGCCGCAGCCGGGCGAACTGCTCGATCTCCAGGTACTCGGCGTCGTCCTCGCCGGGTCCGGACTCGACGGCGCCGCCGTGCCGGCCGGCCGAGGAGGTCTCGGGCTCGGAGCGGCCGGAGAGGTTGCTGAAGACCTGTTCCGCGGTGGCGCGCAGCGTGGCGCCGGGCGGCGGGAAGAGCGCGCGCATCTCGGTGGGCGGCACGTCGGGCCGGCCGCGGTCGCGGCGGGCGCCGAGGATCCGCTCGGGGCGCAGCAGCACGCCGACGAGGCCGGCGGTCTCGTCGAGCGCCTGGCCGGGCACCTTGCCGACCAGGTAGCCGAGGGTGCGCAGCAGGGTGCTGAGCACTATGCGCAGCGCCACGTACGGCAGCAGGGCGCCGCGGGTGTTGGCCAGCAGGGTGTAGACGGCGCCGGCCTTGTCGACGCGGTGCGGGTTCTGCGTGGAGCGGCCGGCGCAGTCGACGGCGCGGCGCTCGCGGGAGGCGGCCTCGGCGTGCCGCAGGACGGCGTCGGGCGCGATGAGCACGGTGTGGCCGGACGCCTGGGCCCGCCAGCAGAAGTCGACGTCGTCGCGCATGAGGGGCAGCCGGCGGTCGAAGCCGTCGAGTCGCTCCCACACGTCGCGGCGGACCAGCATGCCGGCCGAGGAGACGGAGAGCACCTGGCGGACCTGGTCGTGCTGGCCCTGGTCCTGCTCGCGGCGCTCCAGTCCGGTCCAGCGCCGGCCGCTGCGGGCGATGCTGACGCCGACTTCGAGCAGCGCCCGGCGGTCGTACCAGCTGCGCAGCTTGGGGCCGATGACGGCGGCGGACGGGGTGGAGTCGGCGACCCGCAGCAGTTCGGCGAGGGCGTCGGGGGCCGGTTCGCAGTCGTCGTGCAGCAGCCACAGCCACTGGACGGTGTCGTTCTCGTCCAGACCGGGCTGTTCGTAGACGTCGTCGTTCCAGGTGCGGTTGACCGGGTCCCAGGCGCTGGGGCGCTGGAGGTAGAGCAGGTCTTCCGGGGGCACCGGTCCGGCGACCCGGGCGGCCTCGGCGACGGCGGCTCCGAAGCCGGTGCGGCGGGCGAGGTGCAGGACCCGTTCCGCGCCGAGGGCCTCGGTGAGCAGCCGCGAGGTGTCGTCGGCGCTGCCGGTGTCGGCGGCGATCGCGTTCTGCACCGGACGTTCCTGGCCGAGCAGGCCGGAGAGGGCGTCGGGCAGCCAGCGGGCGCCGTCGTGGGCGACGAGGACCGCCGTGACGATGTGGCGGCGGAACTCCGGTGGATGGGCGCTGGAGAACTCCGCCTGGTGCGCGGGAGTGAAGGCCGCGGCGGGGGCGGAGTGACCCTGTTGGCTGTGCACGGACATCGAGGTGCTGGCCCCGGTTCGCTGGACTGCGGTGGACGCGCGCGGCGGTTCGGAGCGTGCCGTCACGGGCCCGGCAACGCCAAGGCGCCTGCCGCGCGTCTCGGACGGCCACCCACACTAACGGCTCATCGACAACGACGGTCCGCCTCCTGCTCGGTGGAGCGTGGAGGCGGACCGGATGATTTGTCCCACTGGCGGCTTATGCGGCCCGTCGGGAGGTGGCGGGCGGTCAGATCGCCGCCTTCTTCAGGCGGCGGCGCTCGCGCTCCGACAGGCCGCCCCAGATACCGAAGCGCTCGTCGTTGGCGAGTGCGTACTCCAGGCATTCGGAGCGGACTTCGCAGGCGAGGCAGACCTTCTTGGCCTCACGGGTGGAGCCGCCCTTCTCCGGGAAGAAGGATTCGGGGTCGGTCTGCGCGCACAGGGCGCGCTCCTGCCACCCGAGTTCTTCCTCCGCCTCCTCGGCCAGCAGTAGCTGGAACTGCTCGGTCATGCGCGCGCCCCTCGTCCGTCCGTCGCTTCCCCGTGAGCGTCACCGGCCTGTTGAAACCGTAAACGACACGAGTGAAATTACAAGTGTGCCGATCCGGGCCAGTCAAGCCGAGATCTGCTATTGAGCCCCTTATTCACCCTGCGGAACCAAGGGCGAGCAGAAAGTGTTCAAATCAGCACAATCCATGACAGCAGGCATCCGCGCCCCCTCTCGCCGGTTCCGGCCCCGACGCACCGTCCGTTCCCGGCGCTCCCACCCTGCGTCCCGGCGGGACGCAGCCCTTCGTCCTCTAGAGGACGCAGCGGACCCGTGCGACGTTCCCATCGGATGCTGCGCCAGGTATCCCCGATCAACGATGATCAAACCCGGTCTGTCCCAGACCAACCGGATCAGGTGAATCATCCGGGTCGAAACCCGCGTCAAGTTGACACGTGGCCCGGTCTGCCGGTCTCCTTTACCCATGCCGTCGACCCACGTGCCCGCCAGGACTCGCAGCCACGCGATCCGTCCTGCCGCCGTGTGCGCCGACGCCCCGCGCCACCGCTGTTGTCGTCGCTGATCGCCCCGGCCCTCCGGGCCCCCGCGGTGCCACCCACCGCCTCCGCGATCCGACGGGACCTCCCGTCGCCCGGCGCGGCGCTCCGCACGACGTGAGCCGCCCGCGCCGCCCGGTCCTCACCGACACCCCGGCTCACTGCTCGCGGCCCGCGCCGCGCCTGCCACCCGAGGAACACCCGTGCTCCGCGCCTTCGACGCCCTCCCGGCGGCCCAGATGTCCGACATCTCCATCGCCGGCGACCCGCTCGCGCTCCCCCACCTGCTGGCCGCCCAGCCCGAACACCCGCGCACCGTCGCGGAGTTCGCCGGCCTGGCCCGGACCGTCGCCGCCGACCGGGCCCGCTGGGAGCCGCTGGTGCGCTACGACCCCACCACCCGCTGGTACTCCCGGCTGCGCACCGGCCCCGGCTACGAGGTGTGGCTGCTGAGCTGGCTGCCCGGCCAGGGCAGCGGGCGCCACGACCACGGCGGGTCCAGCGGCGTGCTGACGGTGCTGCGCGGCACGCTCACCGAGCACGCGCTGACCGGCGCCGGCGGGGTCCGGCGGTCGCTGACCGGCGGCGGCCAGCGCTTCTTCGCCCCCGGCTACGTGCACGAGGTGGTCAACGACGGCCTGGAGCCGGCGGTGAGCCTGCACGTGTACTTCCCCGGTCTGACCGAGATGACCCGGTATCCGGCCCGCACCGCGCCCGCCCGCTCGGACGCCGGCGCGTCCTGACAGACTGTGCCTTATGCGCATCGTGGTTCTGGCAGGCGGTATCGGGGGGGCGCGCTTCCTGCGCGGCCTGAAGGCGGCGGCACCCGGGGCGGAGATCACCGTCATCGGCAACACCGGTGACGACATCCACCTGTTCGGGCTGAAGGTGTGCCCCGACCTCGACACCGTGATGTACACGCTGGGCGGCGGTATCCACGAGGAGCAGGGCTGGGGCCGCGCGGACGAGTCGTTCGCCGTCAAGCAGGAGCTGGCCGCCTACGGGGTCGGGCCGGACTGGTTCGGGCTCGGCGACCGGGACTTCGCCACCCACATCGTGCGCACCCAGATGCTCGGCGCGGGCTACCCGCTCAGCGCGGTCACCGAGGCGCTGTGCGCCCGCTGGCAGCCCGGCGTGCGGCTGATCCCGATGACGGACGACCGGGTGGAGACCCACGTGGTCGTCGACCACCCGCAGGAGGGCCGCAAGGCGGTGCACTTCCAGGAGTACTGGGTGCGGCTGCACGCCTCGCTGCCCGCGGCCGCCGTGCTGCCGGTCGGCGCCGAGCAGTCCAAGCCGGCGCCCGGCGTGCTGGAGGCGATCGGGGCGGCCGACGTGGTGCTCTTCCCGCCGTCCAACCCGGTGGTGAGCATCGGCACCATCCTGGCGGTGCCCGGGATCCGCGAGGCGATCGCGGACGCGGGCGTGCCGGTGGTCGGGCTCTCCCCGATCGTGGGCGACGCGCCGGTGCGCGGCATGGCCGACAAGGTGCTGGCCGCGGTCGGCGTGGAGTCCACCGCCGCCGCGGTCGCCGTGCACTACGGCTCCGGCATGCTGGACGGCTGGCTGGTGGACACCGTGGACGCCGGCCGGGTGGACGCGGTCGAGGAGGCCGGGATCCGCTGCCGCGCGGTGCCGTTGCTGATGACCGACCCGGCCGCCACCGCCGCGATGGCCCGCGAGGCGCTGGAGCTGGCCTCGGAGGTGCGGGCGTGACCGGGCCGGCGTACCGGGTGCGCGGGGTGGCCGGCCTGCCCGAGGTGCGCCCTGGCGACGACCTCGCCGCGCTGATCGCGGCCGCCGCGCCCGATCTGGCCGACGGCGACGTGCTGTTGGTCACGTCGAAGATCGTCAGCAAGGCCGAGGGCCGGGTGGTGGCCGCCGCGGACCGCGAGTCGGCGATCGACGCCGAGATGGTGCGGCTGGTCGCCCGGCGCGGCGCGTTGCGCATCGGGGAGAACCGCCAGGGCCTGGTGATGGCCGCCGCCGGCGTGGACGCCTCCAACACCCCGGCCGGCACCGTGCTGCTGCTGCCGGAGAACCCGGACGCCTCGGCCCGCCGGCTGCGGGCCGGGCTGCGCGCGGCGCTCGGCGTGTCCGTCGCCGTCGTGCTCACCGACACCTCGGGCCGCCCCTGGCGCAACGGGCTGACCGACATCGCGATCGGCGCCGCGGGACTGCGCGTCCTGGACGACCTGCGCGGCGCCAGCGACACCCACGGCAACCAGCTCAACGCCACCGTGGTCGCCCTCGCCGACGAACTGGCCGGCGCCGGCGACCTGGTGAAGGGCAAGGCGTCCGGCGTCCCGGTCGCCGTGGTGAGCGGCCTGGCGCACACCGTCCTGGACGACGACGGCCCCGGCGCCCGCGCGCTGGCCCGCGGCGCCGCCGACGACATGTTCCGCCTCGGCACCTCGGAGGCGCTGCGGCTCGCCGTCACCACCCGGCGCACGGTGCGGGAGTTCACCGACGAGCCGGTCGACCCGGGGGCGGTGCGCCGCGCGGTCGCCGCGGCGGTGACCGCGCCCGCCCCGCACCACACGACGCCCTGGCGCTTCGTGCTCCTGGAGTCGGAGAAGTCGCGGGTCCGGCTGCTCGAAGCGATGCGCGAGGCGTGGATCGCCGACCTGCGCGCCGACGGCTTCGACCCGGACGCCATCGCCCGCCGGGTGCGCCGCGGCGACGTGCTGCGCGCCGCGCCCTGCCTGATCGTGCCGTGCCTGGCGGCGGACGGCGCCCACAGCTACCCGGACGAGCGCCGGGCGGCCTCCGAGCGGGAGATGTTCGTCGTCGCGATGGGCGCGGCCGTGCAGAATCTGCTGGTCGCGCTGGCCGGCGAGGGCCTGGGCTCGGCCTGGGTCTCCTCGACCATGTTCTGCCGCGACGTGGTGCGCGCCACGCTGGAGCTGCCCGACGGCTGGGACCCGATGGGCGCGGTGGCCGTCGGCCGGCCCGCCGCGGCGCCCGCCGCCCGCCCGGAGCGCGACGCGGAGCAGTTCACCGTCGTGCGCTGAGCGGCGCGCGGCCCGGTCAGATCAGCCGGATGTCGTTCGGCGAGAACCGCGGCGCCCGGCGCGGGACACGCGGGGCCAGCAGCAGGATGAGCCGGGCGGCGCGGTGCCGGTGTCCCGGGTAGGGCGCGAGCAGTTCGAGCATCCGGGCGTCGTCGGTGCGCTCCCGGCCGGTGAGCGCGTAGCCGATGGTGTGCGGCAGGTGCAGGTCGCCGACGGTGATCGCGTCCGGTGCGCCGTGGCTGCGCTGCACGGTCTCGGCCGCGGTCCACGGGCCGATGCCGGGCAGCGCCCGCAGCCGGGCGGCGGCGTCCTCGGGCGTCATGCGCGCCGCCTCCTCCATCCGGGCCGCGGCGCGTACGGCGCGCAGCACGGTGGACGCCCGCTTGCCGTCGACGCCGGCGCGGTGCCACTCCCACGACGGGACCAGCGCCCAGGTCCGCGCGTCGGGCATGACCCGCAGCCCGTCCAGCGGTCCGGGGGCGGGCTCGCCGTGCCGGTGCAGCAGCAGCCGCCAGGCGCGGTACGCCTCGTCGGAGGTGACCTTCTGCTCCAGCACGGCCGGGATCAGCGACTCCAGCACCAGCCCGGTGCGTCCCAGCCGCAGCCCGGGATGGCGGCGGTGCGCCTCGTGGACGAGCCGGTGGCGCGGCCGGAACCCGGCGGTCTCGTCGTGCGCGCCGAGCAGGTCGGGCAGCCGGTCGAGCAGCCAGGGCCCGCCGGCGCCGAACGCCTCGGCCGACACCTCGCCGCCGTCCGCCCGCACCCGCAGCGTGCCGGGACCGAGCGGGGTGCGGCTGGCCCGCCAGTACGAACCGTCCGCGGTGCGCCGGAAGGCGGGATCGCCCGGACCGCGGGCCAACGGGCCCAGGGTGAGCGCGAGATCGAGCGGCCCGGGCGGCGTCCAGCGCCGCACCGCCTCACCGACCGTCTCCGACCCCATCCCCCGAGCCTATCCGCACCCCCGGACGGGCCCGGGGGTGCGGATCGGGGAGCGGCGGAAGACCGGCAGGACCTCTCCTAGCGCCCCTGGAGCCGGGCCGCGGCGCGGCGGATGGCGGGGAGCTGGTCGTAGAGCTTGGTGCCGGGACACGCGGTGGGGAAGCCGTCGCGGTGTCCGGAGATGGTGGCGAACCGCACCCGGGCACCGGAGCGGTACTTGTCGCTGCCGCGCGAGATCAGCGTGGTCCTGGCGTCGGCGTTGACGCCGGAGAGGCTGAGCTTCCAGGCCGCCAGGCGCTCCAGGGCGTGCACGGCGGCGGTGGACGGCTTGGTCCTGGTGAACGTGCCGATGACCGCGATGCCGGTGGTGTCGGTGTTGAAGCCGAGGGTGTGGGCGCCCAGCACCGGCCGGGTCACGCCGCCGGCCCGGCCCTCGTAGATCCTGCCGCACTTGTCGATGAGGAAGTTGTAGCCGATGTCGCGCCAGCCCTCGCTCCTGACGTGGTAGCGGTAGATGCCGCGGATGATCGCCGGGACCTGGCCGCAGGAGTAGCGGTTGCCGGTGGCGGTGTGGTGGACGAAGACCGCGCGGACCGGGCCGGTGTAGCCGAAGGCGCGCTCCCGCAGCCCCTCGTCGGCGCCCCAGCCGGCCCGGGTGACGATGCCGGGGCGGCGGGCGGTGGTCGCCGCGAGGGTGTCGTCGGCGGTGTCGGCGCGGCCGTCCTCGGCCCAGGTGCCGGGGTGGTCGGTACGGGTGGCGGCCGCCGAGCGGCGCTCGGCGGCCGGGGCGCCGGGGTCGACGAGGTCCACCCGCAGGCCGGCGGGGAGGGCGGCGGTGTGTCCGGCCCGGCCGCCGGAGCCGGCCTGCGGGGTGACCCGGACCTGGACGCCGTCCGCGTCGCCGACCCACAGCGGGGCGGTGCCGCCGCGGGTGCGGCCGCCGGCCCGCTCCGGCGAGTCCAGGTCGGGCACGTCGTCGCTGTTCTCCAGGTCCTGCCAGCCGGACCAGTGCCCGGTGGCGCGCGAGCGGGTGCGGACCTCGACGGTGCCGTCGAGGTCGGCGGCGGCGTCCTTCCAGGTGATGCCCAGCAGGGAGAAGGGCTTGACGGTGCGTGAGGTCACCCCCTCGGGCACCGGGGCGTTCCTGGCCCGGGGAGCGCCCCCGGTGAGCGGGACGAGCGCGAGGACGTGGGTGGCGCCTTGCGCGTCGCTCACGCGGCTCGTGTCGCTCACCGAGCCGTGCCGCGAGGCGGCGGGGGCCGCGGCGGGGAAGGCGATCGGCAGGACGAGCGCGGCGGTGCACGCGCAGGCGGCCGCGACGGTGGTGGCAAGGTATGCACGCATGCCAGAAATATGCACAGTGCGGACGAAGGCCGCGAATCGGCGGCTGACGGATCGTCCGGTCCTGACGACCCGTCCGGTGGAGCGCGGCCGTACTCTTGCCGCGTGAACCACGATCCCTCGACACCCGCCGATCTCCTGCGATCCGCGCTGGCCACCGACCCGGGGCGGCCGGTGCTGACGTTCTACGACGACGCCAGCGGCGAGCGGGTCGAACTGTCGGCGGCCACCCTCGCCAACTGGGTGGCGAAGACCGCGAACCTCCTTCAGGGCGACCTCGGCGTCCAACCGGGCGACCGGGTCGCGCTGCTGCTGCCCGCGCACTGGCAGACCGCGGCGTGGCTGCTGGCCTGCTTCTCGGTCGGCGCGGTCGCGGCGCCCGGCGGCGACCCGACCGGCGCGGACGTGGTGGTCAGCGGTCCGGAGGCGCTGGAGGCGGCGCGGGCCTGCCGCGGCGAGCGGATCGCGCTGGCGCTGCGGCCGCTGGGCGCCCGGTTCCCCAGCCCGCCGGACGGCTTCGCGGACTACGCGGTCGAGGTGCCGGGACAGGGCGACCACTTCACCCCGTTCGAGCCGGTCGGGCCGGCCGACTCCGCGCTGGCCCTGCCGGACGGCGGCGTGCTCACCGGCGCGCAGGTGGTGGAACGGGCCCGGGCGGACGCCGCGACGCTGGGCCTCGGCCCGGGTTCGCGGCTGCTGTCCGACCGGGACTTCGACGACTGGGCCGGGCTGTCGGCCGGACTGCTGGCGCCGCTGGCCGCCGGCGGGTCGGTGGTGCTCTGCCGGCACCTGGACCGGCTGGACTCCGACGCGCTGGAGCGCCGCCGGGCGACCGAACGGGTGACCCACACCGCGCCGTCGCACGGCTGACGCAGGCCGCTGCCCAGGCGGCCGGGGGGCGCAACACACGGGGGGCGCGTGATTTGTCACGTGTGCCCGCAAAGCGCTGAACTGTCCGGCGAACCGTGACGATCCAGCAGCGACGGAGGGCCTGGGCAGCCGTGGCAGACATCGACCCCGCGGACCAGTGGGTGCTGGACCCCGAGACGGGCAGCTACGAGTTCCGGCCGGACGGTGTCACCGCCGCGCCGCCGGCCGATCCGCCCGCCCCCGGGCCGGCCGCGGGGCCGGCCGGACGGCCGCGCGGGCGCCGCGGGCACCACCGGGCGCCGCGCCGCTTCGGGCCGGTCCGCCGTCCCCGGCCGGCCCGGCCGCCGCGCCGGCGCGGCCCGCTGGCGTGGGGCGCGGGCGTGCTGGGCCTGCTGATGCTGGCCTGCGGCACGAGCGGGTACCTGGTCTACCGGCACCTGAACGGCAACATCCACACGGTGGACGTCGGCGACGCGGGCAGCCGGAACGTGGCCGCCCCCGGTCCGTTGAACATCCTGCTGATCGGCACCGACAGCCGGCTGGGCCTGGGCCGCCGGTACGGGGACGAGGGCAGCGTCGGGCACGCGGACACCACGATCCTCTTCCACGTCTCGGCGGACCGGGCCGGCGCGGTCGCGTTGAGCATCCCGCGCGACCTGATCACCGACGTGCCGGACTGCCCGACCCGGCTGCGGGACGGCACGGTGCGGACCGTGCCCGGCCTGCGCGGCGTGCGGTTCAACACCAGCCTGGGCCAGCAGGGCCGCGACCCGGGCTGCGAGATGCGGACCGTCGAGGCGCTGACCGGCATCCGGCCCGACCACTTCGTGATGGCGGACTTCACCGCGGTCAAGGACCTGTCGACGGCGGTCGGCGGGGTCGAGGTGTGCCTGGCCAAGGACATCGACGACCGCGGCGGCTCCGGGCTGCGACTGGGCCGGGGCCGGCACGTGGTCGAGGGCGAGCAGGCGCTCGCCTTCGTGCGCACCCGGCACTCGGTGGGCTCCGGCAGCGACCTGGACCGCATCAAGCTGCAGCAGCAGTTCCTGGCGTCGCTGATCCGCCGGCTGAGGTCGGACGACACGCTCGGCAGTCCGGCGAAGCTGTGGACGCTGGCCCAGGACGCCACCCGGGCGCTGACCGTGGACACCGGGATCGGCACGGTCGCCCGTCTCGCCGACCTGGTACGGCAGTTGGGCACCCTCGACCCGCGCCACGTGACGTTCGCCACCGTGCCGGTGGTCGACAACCCGGCCGAGCGGTGGGTGCACAGCACCGTGGTGCTGGACGCCGGACCGGCCCGGCAGTTGTTCGGGCTGATCGCGCGGGACCGCACGCTCGCCGTCCCCTCGCCGGACGCCTCGGCGACCGCGCCGGCCGCGCCGCGCTCCGCGCCGGGGGCGGTGTCGGTCGCGGTCTTCAACGGCAGCGGGATGTTCGGCACGGCGCGGCTGACCGTCGCCTGGCTGCGCGAGCGGCACCGGGTGGGGCGGGCCGTGGTGGGCGGCAACGTGCAGGTCAGGGCGCGTACCACGCTGGTCTACCCGCCCGGCCGCGCCGCGCAGGCGCGGGAGTTGGCCGCGCTGCTCGGCCTGCCCGGCGCGGCGCTGGCGCCCGGCCCCGCCCCGGCGGCGGGGGCCGGGATGGCGCTGACCCTCGGCGACGACTTCGTGCGGCCCGGCCGGCCGCTGCGCAAGCCGCAGCCGGCGGCGACCCCGCCGCCCGGGGTGCAGGAGGTCAGCGCGTCGGATCGCGGCAACTGCGCGAAGTGATCACGTTCGTCATGGACTCGTAAGGAAAAGGGTCATGACCGAACCCGTGCAACCACTGTTCGCCGTCATCGGTCCTACTGGTTTGACACCCAGGAGGCTTGATGTACGACAGCACTGCGGGCACGGGCGGGGTCCGCGGCTCCGCACCCGCGGCCCGCTCCGGCGGTGGCAGGCGCGGCCGGCGCGTACTGAAGTGGCTGGCCGTGCTGACCACGTTCGCCGTCCTGGGCACCGCCGCGGCCGGCTACGCCTACTACCGCCACCTCAACGGCAACATCCGCAAGGGCGAGCGCAGCAGCGGCAAGACCGTGCCGACCGTGCACAGGGCCAAGCCGAACGCGGCCGGCCAGACGCCGGTCAACATCCTGCTGCTCGGCTCGGACGGCCGCGACAGCGCCGACGACCTGGCGCTCGGCGGGGCCCGCTCCACCGCCGGCGGACCGGCCCGCGCGGACGTCGAGATGCTGCTGCACATATCCGCCGACCGGCAGCACGCGGCGCTGGTGAGCATCCCGCGCGACACCCGGGTGAACATCCCGGAGTGCACCGACCCGAAGACCGGCGTGACGTATCCGCCGGTCAACACGATCATCAACGCCTCGCTGGCCCGCGGCGGCCCCGGCTGCACCCTGGCGACCTGGGAGAACCTCACCGGCCTCTACATCGACCACTGGATGCTGGTGGACTTCGAGGGCGTGGTGAAGATGGCCGACGCGGTCGGCGGCGTCGACGTGTGCGTCAAGGAGAACGTCTGGGACCGCCCCACCCCGGCGATACCGCACGGCGGTTCGGGGCTGAAGCTGACCGCGGGCACCCACCGGATCAAGGGCAAGCAGGCGCTGCAGTGGCTGCGCACCCGGGACGCGTTCGGCAGCGACCTGGGCCGGGCGCAGGCGCAGCACATGTATCTCGCCTCGATGATGCGGGAGTTGCGCGCGCAGAACCTGTTCGGCGACCCGGCGCAGCTGACCGCGCTGGCGGAGACCGCGACCAGGTCCATCGAGGTCTCCAGCGAGATCGGCACGGTCGGCAAGCTCTACGACCTGGCGCAGCAGTTCAAGGACATCGCGCCGGACCACATCACGATGACCACCATGCCGAACGTCCCGGACCCGCAGGACCCCGAGGCGCACCTGCTGCCGAACCCGGTGGACGCGCCGAAGCTGTGGGCGATGCTGCGCGCCGACATCCCGTTCGACGACAAGGGCTCGGTCACCGCGGGCGGCGGCCCGAGCCCGTCGCCCTCCGGCCCGGCCGCGCACCGGCGCGACGCCGTACCGGTCACCGTGGTCAACGGCACGGCGGGCGACGGCGGGGTGGCGGTCTCCGGGCGGGCCTCGGCGGTGGCCGCGGCGCTGGCGGCGCACGGCTTCACCGAGGCGCGGGCCGCCGAGACCCCGGTGGGACAGGCCGGCACCACGGTGGTCTACCCGGCGGCGAGCGGCGCGCAGGGCCGGGCGGACGCGCTGTCGGTCGCCGGGTCGCTGCACATACCCGACGGCTCGGTGCGGGCGTCGAAGAAGGCCGCCGCGGTCACCGTGACCGTCGGCTCCGACTGGATCTCGGGCACCGACTACGCCACCGTGCTGCCGCCGGCCGGCTCGCTGCCGCACGACGCCGACCCGCTCAGCGGTTCCGACGCGCACGCCTGCATGGACGTCTACCAGCCCTACCGGTGGTGAGCCGGGCGCCGTCCGGTCAGACCGACACCTCGGCGGCGGCCGGGCGGCGGCTCGCGATGACCTTCCGGGCCAGCGACCGGGGACTGGTCAGGAAGCCCCAGCCCCACGACATGTGCATGGTCGCCAGCGCCAGCGGGATGCGCAGCCGGGCGCCGGGCGCCAGCCCCCGGCCGGCCGGCAGCGAGCCCAGCACGATCGCCGCGAGGTAGCCGCCGGGCACGATCCAGCCGAACGGGGTGACGGCCGCGCCCACCACGGCACCGGCCGCGATCGCCAGCACGGCGGCCGGCGGCGCGAGGTAGCGCGGGTTGATCGAACCGGAGTGGAACCGGGCGACGACGTGCCGCCAGCGGCCGTAGTTGCGGTACTGCTTGGCCAGTTCGCGCACGTTGGGCCGCGGCCGGTAGGAGACCTTCAGGTCGGGCGAGAACCAGATCAGGCCGCCCGCCTCGCGGATGCGGTAGTTCAGCTCCCAGTCCTGCGCGCGGATGAACTCCACGTTGTAGCCGCCCTGCCGCTCCAGCACCTCGCGCCGGAAGACGCCGAGGTAGACCGTCTCGGCCGGGCTCGCCTCGCCGCCGGTGTGGAACGCGGCGTTGCCGACGCCGATCCTGGACGTCATGGCGGCGGCCACCGCGCACTCCCAGGCGTTCTCGCCCTCGGCGTGCATGATGCCGCCGACGTTGGCCGCGCCGGTCTCGTCGAGCAGCCGGACGGCGGTGGCGATGTAGTCGGGCGAGAGCATGCCGTGGCCGTCGACCCGGACCACGACCGGGTGGCGGGACGCCTGGATCGCGGCGTTGAGCGCGGCGGGGGTGCGGCCGGTCGGATTGGGCACGGTGTGCACCCGCGGGTCCTCGGCGACGAGTTGCGCGGCGATCTCGTCGGTGCGGTCCGTCGAGGGACCGAGCGCGATCACCACCTCCATCTCGCCCGCGTACTCCTGCTGGAGGATGTGCGTCACGGACTGGCGGAGATGGCGCTCCTCGTTGAGCACCGGCATGATCACCGAGACGGCCGGTCCGGCGGCTTCGGGGGCGGGGGTCTGGTCGGCGTTCATCGGCGTCACGTTACCGCGAACGGCTGAGGCGGGCGCGCTCCGGGCGGGTGGCCCGGGGGCGGCCGGACGGCGTGGGGGCACGCCTGCCGGCCGGTGCCCGGCTAGCCTGCCGGTCCTTGGTGCCGTTTGTATGCGGTACGCCCGCCTTTGAGCCGCCCGGCCGGTCCGGGCCACCTGAGCCGTCTGTGCGGGACGGGTCTGCCGACCCGGTCCAGGCGGCTCGCGTCCGCGGAGGTCCCGCCATGCCCCAGCCCGCCGCCCGCCGGCCCGTGCCCCGGCAGCCCGTACGCCGCCCGGTCCCGGCCCGGCCGAGGCCGCGGCCCAGGCTGCGCAAGCGCCGGCTGATGCGGATCGCCGGCGCGCTCTCGCTCGCGGTGCTGACCTGCAGCGGTCTGGGCAACGTGGCGATGGGCGGCCTGGGCGCGGGCATCGGCCGGGTGGACGCCTTCAGCGGGCTCGACAACCGCCCGCCGCACGGCGCCGGCGAGAACTTCCTGCTGGTCGGCACCGACGGCCGCGACCGGGTCACGCCGGAGGAGCGCCGCGGCTACCGGCTCGGCGGGGCGCCCTGCCACTGCACCGACACGATCATGCTGGCCCACCTGTCCCAGGACCGCTCCCGGCTGAGCGTGGTCAGCATCCCGCGCGACACCTACGTGCGGCTGCCGGCCGCGGGCGGGCTTCCGGCCGGGCCGGGCAAGCTCAACTCGGCCTACGCACGCGGCGGTCCGCGGCTGACCGTGCGCATGGTGGAGGGCCTGACCGGGGTGCACGTCGACCACTACCTGGAGTTGGACTTCGTCAGCTTCATCAAGACGGTCGACGCGCTCGGCGGCGTCCCGGTGTGCACCCCGGTCCCGCTGCGCGACCCCGAGTCCGGCCTCGACCTGCCGGCCGGCCGCAGCATGCTGGACGGCGGCGAGTCCCTGGAGTACGTCCGGGCCCGCTACGTGGACGGCACGGCCGACCTCGGGCGGATGCGGCGCCAGCAGCGGTTCCTGGCCGGGCTGATCCACCGGGCCGCCGACAGCGACCTGGTCTTCGACCCGGTCCGGCTCAGCGAGACGGTGGGCACCGCGCTCGACTCGGTGCGCGCCGACCGCGGCCTGGGCCCGGTGGACCTGGTCAGGCTCGCCGCGGCGCTGCGCGAACTGACCCCCGCCTCCTCGGAGTTCACCTCGGTGCCGCTGGCCCGGCTCAGCCGCCCGGTGCGCGGCTTCGGCGACGCGGTGACCTGGGACGCACCCCGGGCGGCCCGGCTGTTCGCCGCCCTGCGGTCCGACCGGCCGCTGACCGCGCGCCCCGCCGGGCACCGGGCGCCGGGCACCCCGGTCGGGGTGGACCCGGCCGTCGTCCGGGTCGAGATCGGCGGCCAGGACCGGGACGCGGTGCGCCGGACCGCGGCCGCGCTGCGCGCCGACGGGTTCCTGGTGGGGCGGCGCCCGTCCGCGGGCCGGGCCGGCGGGGCGCCGGTGATCAGCTACGACCCGCGCTGGGACCGCTCGGCCCGGTCGCTGGCCGCCGCGCTGCCGGCCGCCCGGCTGCGGGCCGTGCCGCGGCTGGGCGGGGTGCTGCGGGTCACGCTGGGCTCGGGGCGCACCGCGGTCGTCCCGGTCCGGTTCACCGCGGCCGCGGGCGCGGCGGACCAGGCCGGCGGCGGCGCGGTCACCGGCACCGAGGAGCTGTGCCCGTAGGCGCCCGTGGGCAGCGCACGCCTGGGCGGGCCGCCCCCGTGGGAACGGCCCGCCCGGATCCGCGTACGAGGCGCGGGGTCAGCCCATGTTGTTGTTCTCGACCGGGTGCGCCGGACGGGCGGGGGCCGCGGGCTGGGCCGGAGCCAGGCGGTGGGCCTGGTTCATCTTCTGCTGGTCCATCTTCTGCTGCTTGTTCATCTTCTGCTGGTTCATCTTCTGCTGGCGCTGCACGGCCTGCTGGCGCTTGAGCTCCTGCTGCCGCTGCATCGCCTGCTGGCGCTGCACGGCCTGCTGCCGCTTGAGCTCCTGCTGGCGCTGCACCTGCTGCTGGCGCGCGTGCTGCTGGTTGAGCTGCGCCTGGGTCAGGTGCTGCCCCGGACGAGCGGGCTTCGCCGGCTTGGCGGGGGTCAGGTGGTGCGCCGGGCGGGCCGGACGCGACGGGCGCGACGGGCGGGCCGGGGACTGCTGCTTGGCCGGGTGGAACAGCTTGGCCGGGATGAGCTGCGCGTCGGTCAGGTTCGGGTTGGCGGTCTCGTCCGCCACCACGCACGCCTGGAAGAGCCCCTGGTTGTTCAGCGCGAAGCCGGGGGCCCAGCCGGACGGGCAGTTGCGGTTGTGCGAGGCGGCCTGCGCGGTCGCCGGAAGCGCGACGCCGAGACCGACAGCGGCCAGTACGGCGACCGCGCCAACGGTGGTGCGATGCATGACTTTCCTCTCATCGGGGCGTAGACACGCCCGGTCGCCGTTAGGCATATGCAGAAGGAGGTCCTGTCAATCGCCCCGCGGGCGTCGCTCACCTGGCTGGTGGATCCATGTCCTCCGCACGGCGGGCAGCCCGCCCGCGCGACTCCATGATCGCCCGCCGCCTGGCCAGCCGGTGGGTGCGCCGGATCTGCGCCTCCTCGAACCGGCGGCGGTCCCGGTCGGTCTCGGCGACCACCTGCGGCACCGGGCGCGGACCGCCCTCGGCGTCCACCGCGACGAAGACCAGGTAGGCGCTGGCCACGTGGGTCGCCGGCGCGGACTCGTTCCAGCGCTCGGCCACCACCCGCACGCCGATCTCCATCGAACTGCGGCCGGTCCAGTTGACCTGGGCCTTCACGTGCGACTCATCCCCCAAAACGTCAAGTCACTGGCAGCTCTGACCCGTCCTCCCACGGGTCCGGCTCCCACACCGGATGTACCTCCACACGAGACCGGGCCCGGCGCCCAATGCCTCGATCCACCCGGTACACCACTACGCGCCGGAGAAGCTGCCGCAGGATGCCGTTTCGCTCGGCAACCGTCAGCGTCTCCCATTCGGCCAACAGCCCGACCACCAGCGGTTCATAGTCGGTCCGGTCCGGCGCCGTCTCGACCTCGGCGACCCGGTCGAGCGCCGCGGCGGCGGTCGCCCGCTGCGCCTTGATACGGTCGCGGGCAGCCTCGTACGCGCCGGGCGGGTAGTCGTCGGGGTTGACGGCGCGGTCCGCCTGGAGGCGCGCGAGACCAGCGTCGAACTTGGCGATCTCCGCGCCCAGTCGGGCCCGTTCACGAGCAGCTGCTGCACGTGCGTCCGCCACTTGGTGACGGCGCGGCGGCGCGGCTGGCGCAGCGTCGACGCCGGGCGCCGCTTCGGTCGCGAGCCAATCGAGCACCGCGGCTTCCGCGGCGGCACGGGTGATGCTCACCCCTGGACACGTCGACCCACCAGACTTCAACGCCCAGGTACACCGGTAGCCGTAGCCGTTGACCGTCTGCCCGGTGCTGCCGCCCCGGAACGCGCCCATACCGCGCCGGCAGTCACCATGCCGCATGAGGCCCGTGAGGGTGTAGGTCGCGACGCGGGCCCGGGGCGGCGTCGCCTTGACGACCTCGCGGTGCGCCAGATACCTCGCCCACAAGTCCTTGTCGACGATGGCCGGTTGCGCGCCGGGCCGGTACAACCACCGGGCGCACGATGCCATCCGGGTGCACCGGCATTCGGGATCGTGAATGCGCAGCAGCCCGGCCGGAAACCCGCTGTCCATGTATTTGCGGAGGGCCGACTGTTCCCACATGCGGCCCGTGGTCGTGCGCCAGCCGGCGCCGTTGAGCCATGCGCACAGGGAGGTGAAGCCCTCCCCCTCTACCTGCCGGACGTACAGTTCGCGAACGTACGGGGCCGTTGCGGGGTCGAAGGTGTACCGCTCGCGTTGGAGGGTTTCAGTGCGGGGGTTCCACCGGCGGTGCCAGATGTAGCCGAAGCGACGCCGCCCGGTAGCTGGCAGGTGCTCCTTGTCGCGGCGGTGGTCGTGAGTCTCGCGCCACTGCTCGCCCGCCCGGTCGGATTCGTAGTTGCCGAACTCCAGGATCATGCCGCGTTGAAACCGGCCGATTGCCGTGGTTGCGTCAACTGGTTCGGTGGCCGATTCGAGATGGCCGCCAACGTTCTCCAGCCGCGCGAGGTTGACGGCGTTGCCAGTACGGTTGCGGCCGAACCGGGAGTACCGCCACACGGCGATGCCGCGGGCCTCGCCACGCTCGACGCGCTCGATGTCCCGCATGATCTTGCGGTTGAAGTTGCGGCCGGAGGCGTCGAGGTCTTCCGTCAGCGGCTCCAGGAGGCGACGGCCGGTGTGGGCCGCCCACTGGCGCAGGGCCGCCTCTTGGATCTCCGGCGAGATCTTCTCTTCTTTCCACGTGCTGACGCGGATGTAGCCGATCCAGGGTTCGCCGTCGCCCTCGGCGTCCGCTCCCGGACGCGCGGCGGGGGTGGTGTCGGTCATCGGGCCGCCCGGTCGGGTAGGGCGGGGGGCAGGCGGAACGGGACGACGTTGTCCTGATGTTCGCCGCCTCCGCGCGGGGCGTTCTGGTCGAGCAGGCCGCGGGCGACGTGGTCCAGTGCGAGCCGGTACCCGGCGGTGTGCGCTGCCGCGATCTGGTCCTCGCCGACGCGCTGCGCGTCCTGGATGACGCCGATCACGGCGAGGGGGATCGCCGCGATGGCGACGAACAAGCCAGCGGCGGCCAGGTCCTGATTCCGGCCGAGAATGCCCATGACGCCGGCGGCTATACCCGAGCCGAGGAACGTCAAAGAGAGCGTGGGCGACAGAAGTTGCATTACTGGTCCTCCGTTGATGGCGTTCTACTGTCCTGCGGTGCGGCCCCGCCGGGCCCCTTTCGGGGCGTCGCGTTGCAGGGTCTCGACCATGGACAGGAACAGCCGTCGTGCCTGTGGATCGACGATGCCGAGTTCGTCGGCGGCGGCGTCCGGGGTGATGTGGGTGTCCGCAGGTCGTTGTACGGCGTGCAGTTCGCCCGCGTCGAGGATCCCGGCGTGCACCAGGACCTCGCCGAGAGGGGTATGGAGCGCGTCGGCGAGTAGGGCTAGGACGCGGGTGTCTGTAGCTCCCTGGCCGGACAGTATGCGGCTGACGGTGGCGCGCCCGATGCCGGAGTCCTCGGCGAACCTGGTTTGACCACCGCCGCGGGTGCCGAGGTCGTACCCGCGGCGCGTGAGTTGGTCGCGGAGCCAGTCGGCAAACTGGGCCGCCGTGTCGTTTCGTTCCATGCGTGGAATGTATCGCGCACGGACGGACACTGTCGCGCTACACAACCAGGCTGGCCGGAAAGAGCGCCAGGCGCCCCGCAGTTGAGCATTAAACGATGATCCGTTCCATGCGTGGCCCACGTCAACGCGCGTAGCGCGCGTGCGAGGAATTGTGACGGAACCGTGAAAAAAGGGTGCCCGTCCGGTGTTGCCTACCGTCCGATCGCGTGTGCTAACGTTCCACTCGTGGACGGAAGCTATCCGACCACGGAAGGACTGAAGCTCATGTACGACAGATCTGCCCTGGTCAGGGCCGCGCGCGCCAAGGGCGACGCTCGGTCGGCTGACCTCTCCCGCCGCCTCGGCATCCCCCGTAACACGGCGTGGCGCCTGTGGACGGGCAAGACGGCGCCGACCATCCGCTTGGCCGCCGCCGTGGAGCGCCACTACGGCGTGAAATCGGCGGACCTCACCCGCCGGACCGCCGCATGACGAGCGCCGTGATTCCGCGCGAGCAGGCGTTCGCCGCCGCCCGCCGGGTCCTCGACCAGGCCCGCGCCCGCCGTGACGCCGACCGCGCCGCCGGCCGCCTCCCCCTCCACGTCGAGGCCGCGCTGCGCCGCCTCGAACAGCACACCGCCGGCCGCCGCGCCGCCGCCTGAACCACCGAACGGAGCACCCCGTGACCCTCGCCATCCCTGAACAGCGCACCGGATCCCCTGGCGGCTCGCTCGCCATCCACGCCGACCAGACCGCTTGGACCCAGGAACAGCAGGCCGTACTCAAGCAGTCCGGCATCAGCAACGATGTGACCCCGGCCGAGCTGTCCAGCTTCCTGCACCTCTGCCAGCGCACACAGCTTGACCCGTTCTCCCGGCAGATCTACCTCATCGGCCGATGGGACAACCGCGAGAACCGGAAGGTCTTCACGCCGCAGACCGGCATCGACGGCTACCGAGTGATCGCGCACCGTGTCACCGCACAGTCGGGCGGCACGTACGGCTACGAGGACACGCTGTGGTGCGACGAGGCCGGCCGCTGGCGGGATGTGTGGCTGTCCGACAAGCCGCCGGCCGCCGCGAAGGTAACGGTCATCCGGAACGGCCAGCCGTTCAGCGCGGTCGCCCTGTTCCGCGAGTACGTGCAGACCAACCGCGACGGGAAGCCGACCGGCTTGTGGGGCAAGATGCAGTCCGGTCAGATCGCCAAGTGCGCCGAAGCGCTGGCGCTGCGGAAGGCGTTCCCGCTCGACCTCGCCGGGGTGTACACGGCCGAGGAGATGGCGCAGGCGGAGAGCGAGGCATCCGCGCACACCGCGCCGCCGGTAGAGCAGCGCGTCACGGTAGTGCGGTCGACCCCGGCCGGGCCGCCGCCCGAACCCGCCGCGCCGCCGCGCGACTTCCTCGCCGAGGCGCTGGCCGCGGCGACCGCTGACGATGTGGTCGTGATCTACCGCGCGGCCGAGGCCGCCGGGGCGCCCGCCGACTACCTCGGCCAGCTGCGGGAGCTGGGGGCCGCGATGCGCGCCGCCGAGCAGCCCACGTACGGCGCGACCCCGGCCACGATCGCCGCCCACGAGCGGGCGGTCGCCGCCGCGAACGCCTCGGCCACGCCGCCGGCCGCCGACGAGGAACACCCGGTCGTCCTGGCGGAGATGTACGCCGCCGCCGGTGACGCCGGGCTCAACCCGGCCGAGGCCGACCAGGCGTTCACCGCCGCGCACGGCTGCACCCCGGCCGTCGCCACCGTCGAGCAGCTGCGCTCCCAGCGTGACGACCTGCTCGCCGCGATCCAGCAGGGAGCGCAGGCGTGACCGAGCAGACCACCACCGAGCAGCAGCCGGCCGCGCCGGACCCGGCCGCCGTCCGCGCCGCCATCACCCGCAAGACCGTCCTCTCGGCCCTCGTCGACGCCATGAAGGCCGAACTGGCCGAGGCGAACACCGACGTGCAGTACCTGCTCGACCAGCAGGCGCGGGCGACCGGCTCGACGAAGTTCGACGCGGCCCTGCCGGACGGCGTCAAGGTCGGCTCGATCAGCCTCGTCGGCGGCGAGGCGACCGCCCAGGTCACCGACCCGGCCGCCTACATCGCCTGGGCCCGCGCCGCGTACCCGTCCGAGGCAACGACCGTGATCGTCAAGGACGTGCGGGCCAGCTTCACGGCCGCGCTGCTCGCGCAGATGACCGCGGCCGGCATCGCGCAGTACGCCGACCCGGAGACCGGCGAGGTGCACGACGTGCCCGGCGTCGCCATCCGGCCCAGCCGCGCCCGTACGAACCGGCTCACGTTCGCCCGCGCCACCAAGGCGCGCGCGGCCGGCCGGGACCTGGTCGCCGCCGCCTGGCGCGACGGCCAGTTGGCCGACCTGGTCATGCCCGCGCTCGCCCCGGCGCCCGACGCCGAATGACCGTCGCCGCCGTCGTCCTGGCCGCCGCCGCCGCCGAGTTCGGCGCGGTGGCGGCCGGGTACGCCCTCGCCTCCCTGCTCGACCACCTCACTGACCGGAGACCCCGCCCATGATCGCCACCCTCGCCGCCATCACCGCCGTTGGCCTGCTGCTCATGTGCGACCGCGCTATCTGGTGGGCCGCCAACCGCGACCAGGCCAAGCCCAGCCGCCACCGCCGCCGCTGAACGGCCGCCGGACCGCCCGCACCACGGCGGGCGGTCCCAACCCTGCGCCGGGCCTGGACTGGCGCGACCGGCGCCACTGGGGCCGCGATGCCCGGCCCTGCCGCCACTGCGGCACCACCACCCACCTGCGAGACGACTACGGCCGACCCTCACACAAGGTCTGCGCCGAACAGCACCAGGAGCACCAATGAGGGCCTTCTACCGCGGCTACAACAGCCGTTCCGGCAGGCGCGCGGGCCAGGTCCGCCGACTGCACATCATGCGCGAGGACGGCCCGTTTCCCGGCCGCTCCGGCGAGTGCGGCGCGGCTGGCTGGAAGCACCGCGACAGCGACCCGATCGTGATCGACCCCGCGCCGGCCACGCCGCCCGAGGGGCTGACGTGGTGCCCGCCGTGCGTCGGCCGGGCGTCCGAACGGGCCGGGCTGCTCGCGCAGTTCGCTGCCCACCTCGCGAGGTGGGCGCTGTGACCTGGTTCAAGGTCGACGACACCGCGCACGCGCACCCGAAGTTGCTGAAGGCGGGGAACGCCGCGCTCGGCTTGTGGCTGCGCTGCGGCTCCTACGCCGCCCAGCACCTGACCGAGGGCACCGTGCCCGGCGTCGTGGTTCAGCTGTACGGCACCGCGCCGCAGGCCCGCAAGCTCGTCGCGGCCGGACTGTGGCACGCGGCCGAGCACGCCTGCCCGCGCTGCCCGCAACCGCCCGCAGGCGACTACGTGATGCACGACTACCTCGTCTACAACCCGACCCGGGCCCGCGTCGAGGACGACCGCGCGAAGGCCGCCGAGCGGCAGGCCCGCGGGCGCGCCCGCGCCGCCGAGCAGCGCACGGCAGCCGAAAAGCGCGCGGATTCCTCTCCGAAAACGGATCGATTCGACGACGAATCGTCGGCCAATCGAAACGAAAGCCCCTCGAATCAAGGCGGGTTGTGGGACGAACCCGCAGGTCAAGGCCACTCGTCACACCGTGACGGTCCGGGACCGTCACGGGTGTCCCGACCCGACCCGACCCGTAGTACCTCCTACGGAGGTACTTCCCCCCAACCCCCCGAGGACCGGCCCGGCACGCCGGGACCCGTCGAGACCTTGCTCGCCGACTGGTGGGGCACCTACGGCAAGCGCACCGCGCAGAGCCGCACCAGCGTGGGCCGCTCGATCGCCGACGCCCTCGGCAACGGCATCGACCACACCGAATTGCGCGCCGCCCTCGGCCGCCTCGGTGACACGTCCAAGCCCGTCACCGGCGGCACGTTGCAGTTCGCCCTCGCTGACATCCGCAAGCCCACGGCCGGCGCCGACGTGATCCCCCTCGCCGCGAGCAGACCCGGCCGCGCCGCCCAGGCCGCCCAGTGGTACGCCCAACTCGCCCAGGAGACCCAGTGAAGACCGCCGAGATCGGTGCGCTGCTCGCCTACGCCGACCGCCTCGCGCCCCGCTACGCACCCGCTGACGAGAACGCCGCCCGCGAGCGCTTCACCCAGTGGGCCGACCTGATGCGCGACGTGCCGCCGACCGCACCGCACCCCAACGGCCGCAGCTGGGACGCCTCGCAGGCCGTACGCCACCACGTCGCCACCAGCCCCTACCCGATCCAGCCCGCCGACATCGCCCGCCTGTGGCACACGTTCAAACGCGACGTGCTCGGCCGCCACACCGACCCCCTGCCGACTGCGGACCCCGACGACCCGGCCGCCTACCGCGCCGAACTCCTCGGCGGTCGGCACGCGGTCGCCATCGGCGCCGCTACGGCCACCACCTACCGGGAGTTGACCGGCGGACCAGCACCCGCCGTCGCTGCTCGGCTCGCCGCGCTCGGCGAGTACATGCCGCGCGCCGTCGCCGACGAACTCGCCGCCTACCGGCCGCGCCGTGCCCAGCGCGAGCAGTTGGCCGCCGCCGACCAGCCCGACGCGCTCGACGTTCCGTGCGGCTGGTGCCGCGCCCGCACCGGCCAGCCCTGCCGGTCGCCCGGCACCCGGCGCGACCGCAACCGGCCGCACCCCTCCCGCCTCGACGCCGCCACCGCCCACCACCAGACCCGCCAGGAGTCAGCGTGAACCGCAGCAAGCACATGAACCGGCCCGGCTTCGCCCGCAAGAACCCCGGCGCCGACCGCACCAAGAACACCACCGGCTACCGCATCACCGCCTCATGGGACGAGCGACCCGACCGGCCCGCCATCCGCCACACCTCCGACAAGGCCAAGGCCCGCCGCATGGCCCGCGAGTACGCCGGCCAAGGCGCGTACGTCCTCATCGAGGAGCACACCGGGTGGGGCGAGTACCGCACCCGCGACGAGATCAACGGCCCGGCCCTGGTCGCCGAGGCCAGCGCCGTCGAGCAGCTGGCCGCCGCCGGATGGCCGCAGCCCCCCGCCAACTTCGCGGCCGACGAGCCCGACCGCTGCCGCCGCTGGCTCGCCTGGATGCTGGCCAAGGCCGACGCCGCCCAGGCCGCCACCGACGCGCGCAACCGGTTCGCCACCCAACTCGCCCGCGTCTCCCGCGAGCTGATGACCCCGCCGGCCGAGGTCCGCACCGACCGCCGGGCCCGCCACATCACCGGCGCCCAGCGATGACACCGCCCGCCGCCGTCGCTGTGCTGGCCGCCGCCATCGAGGACGCCCAGCGCGACGGGCGCACCGACCCCGCCAGCGTGGCCCAGCGCGCCGCCAGCGCCCTCGACGCCCACGGCTGGACCGTTTCCGCCCAGGAACGGACCAACAGCCCGGAGACGGCCGCACAGCGCTTCATCACGACCCCGTAACACCCGCAGTCCGGGGGCGGTTCGCCCTCGGCGTTCGCCTCCGGACTGCTATCGTCCACCCTTGGACGGAACAACACCGCCCACAAACGAACCGTGAGCGCACAGCTCAGACCGGAAGGACCGCCGCAGTGGCCCAGCACACCGCCCTCGAACGGTTCGCCCGGTTCGTCAACCCGCACGGCCCGATCTCCCTCGTCCGCGGCGTCACCGGCCGCTGCCACAACTGGACCGGCGGCACCAACGGCCGCGGATACGGGAAGTTCTGGCACGCCGGCCGCATGGTCCGCGCACACCGCTGGATCTACGAGCAGCACAACAACGCTGCCCCGGGCCTCGACATCGACCACCAGTGCAACAACCGGGCCTGCGTACGCCCCTCGCACCTGGTCGCGATCACCCACGCCGAGAACGTGCGCCGCTCCACCGGCCCCAGCGCCATCAACGCCCGCAAGACGCACTGCGACAACGGCCACCCGTACGACGCGGCCAACACCCGCCGTCGCCCGGACGGCTCTCGCCAGTGCCGCGCCTGCGCTCGCGCCCGCAACACCACCACAACCACCACCACCGAAAGGCAGGCCGCCTGATGGCCGGAGAGACCGTCATCACCGTCATCGGAAACCTCGTCGACGACCCCGAACTGCGCTTCACGCCCGCCGGGCACGCCGTCGCCAAGTTCCGCATCGCCTCGACCCCCCGCACCTTCGACAAGCAGGCGAACGAGTGGAAGGACGGCGACAGCCTGTTCCTCACCTGCTCCGTGTGGCGGAAGCTCGCGGAGAACTGCGCCGAATCGCTCCGGCGCGGCATGCGCGTCATCGCCCGCGGCCAGCTCAAGCAGCGGTCGTACGAGGACCGCGAGGGCGTCAAGCGCACCGTGTACGAGCTGGACGCCGACGAGGTCGGCCCGTCCCTCAAGAGCGCCACGGCCGCCGTCACCAAGACCGGCGCCAACGGCAACAACGCCCAGCAGCAGGGCGGATACGGCGCCCAGCAGCAGCCGCAGAGCACCGGCGGATACGGCCAGCAGCCCGCCGCCGACCCGTGGAACACGCAGCGCCCCGGCGACGAGCCCCCGTTCTGATCACCGCCGCGCGACCGGTCACCGGCCGGTCCGCGCGCACGACTCGACCTCACCGAGCCACCCGAAACAGGAGCACCCCTTGACCGAGCACTACCCCGCCGCCGACCTGCCGCAGATCGCCGTCCCGTGCCCAACGTGCGACGCCGCCGCAGGCGACCTGTGCACGTCGCACAGCGGCACGCGGATCCGGAAGGACAACACCCACCAGGCGCGCACCGCCGCGTGGCAGCAGCGGGCCGAGCAGGAGCAGCCGCCGGCCGCCGAGACGCAGCCGAACGCCGTCCCGGCGATGCTGGCGCTGGCGATCGACCTCGCCCGCGACCACATCGCCAACGAGCCGGACGGGTTCACCGACGAGGACACCGCCGCGCTCGACGAGCTGCGCCAACTGCCGGACGCCGACCGGATCCGCGCCGAGCACAACGAGACCGTCGCCCGATGGCTGCTCAAGAAGGCCGCCGAGGAACGGTCGGTCGGCGGGGCCGCGTCGGAGCGGCGCCAGCACGCCGCGCGGGCCGAGATGATCGAGCACCTGGCCGACAAGCTGCGGCGCGGCGCCGCCCGGGAGAACAACCTCCGCATGCCCGCCGACGCGCTCACCGCCGCCCACGCGGCCGGTCACGCCGACGGACTGGCGGAGTTCGTGGCCGTCGTTCGCGCCGTTGCAGCGGCGCGCGGCTGGTCGCACTGGAGCGCTGACCTGTTCGACCCCGCAGTCGAGTTCGTGGACCCGGGAACTGCGGGCGAGCCGCCGGTGGCCACCGTGGTGGCGCAGGTCCGCGCCGCGCTGGCCGCCGCCGGGCAGGCCCCCGCGCCGCAGCGGCTCCCGCGGTCGGAGTGCACGTGCACATTCACGAGCCAGTGCGACGCCTGCAAGCCGGAGCAGACCGACACCCAGCGGTACGCCGACGCGGTCGCCGAGATTGCCCGCCTCGCCGCCCTGCTCGCCCGCCGCGAGCGCGAGCGCAACACCGACCGCGAGGCCCTGACCGAATCCGAAGCGCGCTACCTGGTGGCGTTCAACCATCTCTCCGCCATCCGCGACACGGTCAATGGCCCCCACCACGCCGCGCTGCCCGCCATCGTGAAGGGCCTCGCCGACCGGCTCGCCGCCGTGCTGCGCCTCGCCAGCGGCCGGCCCGGCTACCACACCATCACCGTCAAGCAGCTGCTCGCCGCGGGCGTGCCGGACGACGACCAGGCCCAGGCCGACGAGTCCGCGCAGCCGGACACCAGCGAGTGACCACCACCCTGACGACCGGCCCGGCACTCCCCGGGCCGGTCGCCGTCCTCGCGTTCGTCGTCCTGGTCGTCATCGTCACCGCAACCGCCCTCGGCCACATCGCCAACCCACCCCGCCGCAACCGGAAGGACCGCCGCTGATGGCCCGCAACATCGGCGCCGATGGCCGCGACGTGTTCCGCGCCGTGATCACCTTCGGCGACAGCACGACGCCCCGCTACGAAGGCCCCTACACAACCCCAGGCGCAGCCCGCGGGCGGGTGTCGTTCTGGCAGAACTACCTCGCCCGCTGCGGGGGCAGCGCAACCGGCCACGTGGAGCAGGCGCACACCGTGTGGGCCCCAGCCGGCGAGCAGGCCGACCCGAGCGCCGCCGCCCGAGCGCAGGCGTACCGCGACGCCGCCGACGAGATCAACGCACTTCCGCAGGACTACGAGTGCGACCCCGGCCGCGGCGACGCCGCCGAGTACCTGCGCCGCCGCGCCGACGAGATCCACCCCGCCACCCAGGAGCAGCAGTGAGCCGCAACCGCAGCCAGTCCGCCAGCCGCGCCCGCGCCGCCCGACGCGCCGCCCTCGATGTCCTACTGGCGCGCGCCCAACACGGCGCCCTCACACGCGCCGAGGGCACGCTGCTCGCCGAGTACGTGCGCGACGAGATCAGCACCGGCGACCGGGCCCGCGCCGCGAACGCCGGCACCACCCGCGCACTCCGACAGGCCCGCGCGGAGGCCGCGAACAGCGGGCACAAGCCGGTGGTGGTCGGCCGGGATCACCCGGTTCACGACGTGGTCGCCGCCATGACTGGCCCCAGCATGCGGGAGGCCGAGGCGCGCGCCCTGGTCGGCCGGTACTACCGCGCCGTGCGCGACGAGCACACCGCCGACGAGTCCACGCCGGAGCGCGTCGGCAAGTACGCCGACCTGCTCGACCGCGCCCGCGCCGAGGCCGACCGCCTCGGCCAACTCGCCGCCGACCGGCACGCCGGGATCGAGCGCGCGCAGCAGCTCGTCGACAAGTTCGCGGCCGGCCTGCTCGGCGTCGGACCCTTCCGCAGCGTGCTCGACGCGATCCGCGCCGTCCTGGTCACCACCGACCCGTGCCCGCACTCCGTCGAGGCCGGCGCCCTGCTCGACCGCCTCGACGCGACGCAGCAGCGCGTCAACGAGGCGCAGCACCGCGGCGACGAACTGCGCGACTACGCCGAGCGGTTGGAGGCCGACTACCACCGCGCGAACAAGGCGGTCCTCACTGCCCGGCGGGACGCCGGGATCACCGCGACCGCCTCGACCAGCTCACGCAGGCGCACGCCGAGCTGCGCCGGGAACGCGATCGGCTCGCCGCCCTGACGCCCGCCGCGATCCAGACCTGCCAGACCTGCGGCGCCGGCTACGACCTCAACCAGCGGTGCCAGCCGTGCGCGTTCAACGACCGCATGGACGCCGAGGGAGCTGCCCGGTGATCACGAAGAGACACCTGCGCGCCCAGGTCGCCGACCTCACCGCCCAGCGCGACCAGCTGCGCGAGCAGCGCGACGAGGCCCGCGGCCAGGCCGCCGCCGAGCACACCGCGCTGCGCACCGCCTGCCGCCAACTCGAAGACGTGCGCGCCCGCCTGGCGAAGTCGCAGCAGGGACGCCGGAACCTGATGGGCCTGCTGGAGCACCACCGTGACGCGGGGCCGCTCGGGATGCGCCGGCAGCACCGCGACCGCCTCGCCCGCGCGCTGCGGGCCTGCGCCCGGTACCGCGCCGAGCTGGCCGAACAGGAGCGCGCCCACTGGCGCGTCGTCGCGGTGCTGAGCAGGCGCATGCTCGCCGCCGAGCAGCGCGCCGCCGCCCAGCTCGCCACCCACACGCCGGAGGTGACCCGGTGACCGCCGAGACCTTCGGCCACGAGCCGGTTACCGGCCTGAGCCTGTTCGACATGGCCGAGACCGTGTGCGCCCGCTGCACCGAGCGCGGCGTGTGGTTCTCCCGGGGCGACGACAACCCGTTGCCCGTCCGCGTCCCGTGGCCGTGCGCCACCGCCGTCGTCCTCGGCATCGCCGACCAGTAGCCGCACCGGCCACCCGCGCCCGCACCGCGGGCGGCCACCACCGCCAGGAGCACACCGCCCATGCAGACCACCACCGACACCGCCGCCGCGGTCGCCCAGGCCGCCGACGACCTCGGCGCCATCCGCGAGCAGTGGGGCGACCTGCTCGCCGCCATCGAACGCCCTCCGGCCGCCGAGTGGCCGCCGCGCGAAACCCGGTCGTTCCTCGACCAGGCCGCCGCCGACGACCGCATCGCCGCCGGGCCGGTCGTCGGCCGCCTCCCGCTCGTCCTCCGCGAGCACCCCGCGCCCGGCCAACCTCGACGCACTCGACGCCGCGTGCCAGATCGAGCGCGACCTGTTCGACCTCGCCGACCAGGTCGCCGCCGTCGTGCAACGCCCCGTGCGCCGCCGCTCGGCCGCCGCCGACCGGGCCGGCATCGTTCGGTGGCTCGTCGACACCACCGACCGCGACAACCCCGCGCGCTGGAATTACCAGGCCCCCACGTCGCCCGGCAGCCGCGCGCACGGGCTGCACTGGGCCGCCGCCTGGATCGAGCAGCGCGTCACCGGTGAGGCGTGCGGCGACCTGTTCGCGCGCCTCGGCCCGGCCGAGGCCGAGCGCGTCGCCACCGTCGCCGCCCGCGCCCGGCGTGCCCTCGAACGCGCCCTCGGCCGCGACGGGCGCACCACCGTGCTGGACCGGCCGTGCCCGTGGTGCACCGGGGAGTTGACCGGCCGCACGCGGGCCGGCGGTGAGCCGGTCGTCACGTGCGGCACGGGCCCGACGTGCACGGCGCCCGTGGCGTACGACGAGCGGGCCCGGCGGCACTGGCGCGGCGCCGAACTCGCCGGGCTGTACCTGGCGTTGAAGGCTGCGGCCAAGCGCGAGGCGTGAACGACCGCGAGGGGCGTCGGAGTTGACCGGCGCCCTTTCCGCGAACCGGTTGTGTACTGAGTACAGAACCCCGTACAGTTGGTGTTGCCGGACCTAGCCGGCACCAACCACCCACGGGAGCACCCCCATGGAGAACACCGAACAACGCCTCGACCAGCTCGAACAGACCGAGGCCGACCACTTCACCGCCGTCGCACGCATGGTCGACGCCATCCAGCACGCCAAGGACACCGGCGCGCAGGTCGAAACGATCGAGGACGCCGAAGCCCTGTACGCCCTGCAACTCGTCACCGAGGCCGACGCCACGGACGGCACCTGGCGCGGCGAATCGATCGGCGAACTCCCCACCGACAACACCCCGTTCGACCAGTGACCGACCGCCCGGCCCGCACCGCGCGGGCCGGGCGCGACCGCGAAGGAGCACACATGAGCGACCCCACCGAACGGCCCGCCGTCGCCGCGCACAACCAGCGCGCCCTCGCGAGGCTGGCCGATTCGTCGCCAGCGGCGGCACGCCTGCGGGAAGTCGTCATGACCGAGATCGTGAAGTTCGAGCAGGATCGGCGCGCGGAGATCATCGCCGCCGGTGAAGACCCCGACGACCGCGACCCGTTCGAGACGGTGCGCGCCATCGCCGACGACTGGGCCAACAGCGCCGACGACCCCGACGCCCGCACCGTGCTGCTCGACCACCTCGCCGGCAGCCTCGACACCAGCGAGGTACGCGCCCTGCGCCTCGCGGCCGAGGCCGCCGCCGCCATCACCCCGCGGCTCGTCGCCGCCGATGCCGCCGCCGGCGTCCGGCCGGCCGACGCCGCCGCCGACCTCGGCGTCACCGAGTCGTACGTCTACCGCATCCTGCGCGAGCAGCGCGAGCGGGACGCCCGGGTCATGATCGACGCCGGAGTCAGCGCCGACCGCGCGGCCGGCCGCGACCCGCACGCCTCGCTCGCCCGGTACACGGCCGCGCTCGCCTCGATCCCGAAGGACAGCCCGGACCGCGAGGCCGCCGAGACCTTCCTCGCCCAGTTCCGTGCCGCCGTCGACGCCCGGCCCGACAGCAAGTAGCCCACCAACAGCGCGGGCCCGCGCTGGCGACCTCACCGCCATACGGGCCCGACTCCCCACGATCGGGAGCACCCCTGACCATGGCTACCACCAACCCTAGCCGCCGCCAGAACCGCACCGAACCGCCCGCGGTCGGACGCAACCTGTCCGTGCGCACCCTCGACGAGGACGACCGCGACGACCTCGCCGTCATCATGCGCGCCCAGGCGGCGACGTGTCCGACGCCGTACGACAGCGAGCCTGTCGCAACGTCTACCGCCGCGCCTGGGACTACGGCGACGTACCCGACGACACCGCACCCCACATCATCGCCATCCGCTACGCCCGCGAGGACGGCGAACCCGACTGGATGCCCAACCCGGCCGACACGTCATACCCCAACGTCCGCGAAGTGCCCGCAACCACCTGACGCGGCCACACACCGCCCTCTACGCCCCGCTGCACGACCCGGCGGGGCGTAGACGCCGATCGGTCGGGATGGGGCCGTGCACGCCCGTGCAACCGTTCACGTTCCACGGGCGTCACATATTGCGCACACGTCGCACACCGGAGGGACACACCGCATGACGAAGATCAAGGCCCGGCGTCGCATGGGATGGGTGGCGCTCGCGTTCCACTGGACGATGATCCTGTGCACGTGTGGCCTGTGGCTGCCGGTGTTCTTCGCGGCGCGGCGTCGCCGGGTGACCGTGACCCGCGTGCCGAACGGGTACGCACCCGCGCGGGCTGGCCGGCCGCGCGGCAGCCGGGGCCACCGATAACCGCGACCCCGGGGCGGCGGGGATCGCCGGGCAAGAAGTGCGCCGATTGCGACGCGCCGGCCTCGCGGGCTCACGCCGGTGCCGAACCTGCCGGAAGCGCGGCTATCCGCGGTAGGCGCGCCGCACGTTGCGGGGCGTTACCGTCTCGTGATCTAATCGGGCCGTCCCCGGCATGCCCGGACGCAGAACCCAACACCCCCGCCACTCAGGCGGGGGCGTTTTCCGTGCCCGCACGCCGCCAGGAGGTACCGGACGTGCCCAAACCACGCCCGGTCACCAACCGGGACCGCAAGGCCGTACGCGAGCTGCACGCCGCCGGCAAGACGCGCAACGACATCGCCCGTGCCATCGGCCGCAGCAGCTCGACCGTGACCAAACTGGCCCGCGAGTTGGACCTGTCGTTCGACCGCACCGCGACGGCCGCCGCGACCGAGGCCCGCAAGGTCGACCTCGCCGCGCTCCGCGCGCAACTCGCCGTCGATCTGACCCAAGACGCCATCCGCCTACGCGGCCAGATGTGGCAACCCGCCGTCGTGTTCAGCTTCGGCGGCAAGGACAACACGTTCGAGCAGGCCGAGTTGCCCGAGGCGCCGCCGCGCGACAAGCGCAACCTCATGCTCACCGCCTCGACCGCCATCGACCGCTCACTGCGCCTCGCACCGCCCGCCGACGACAACGGCGCCGACGAGGCCCGCTCGATGGTCGGCCGCCTCATGACCGGACTGGCCGCCCTCTACCAGGAGCAGCAGACGAGCCGGCCGACGACGAGCAGGGGCCGGTGATGCTCCGTGACGCACCTCCGCTGTCCCGCAAGCAGGTCGCCTCGATCGTCGAGTCACGCCACCGCATCAACCTGTGGGAAGGCTCCGTGCGGTCCGGAAAGACGATCGCGAGCCTGCTGCGGTGGCTCGGCTACGTAGCGACCGCACCGACCGGCGGCGAGCTGGTCATGGTCGGCCGCACCCGCGACTCGCTGAACCGCAACGTCATCGCCCCGTTGCAGAACCCCGACCTCTTCGGGCCGCTCGCCGCCCAGGTCCAGTACACGCCCGGTGCACCGACCGCGGTCATCCTCGGCCGCCTGATCCACGTCATCGGCGCCAACGACGCCAAGGCTGAGCCCAAGGTGCGAGGCATGACGTGCGCCGGCGCCTACGTCGACGAGCTGACCACCATCCCGCGCACCTTCTTTGACCAGCTGGTCGCGCGGCACTCCGTGGAGGGAGCGATGATCTTCGCGACGACCAACCCGGACAACCCCGGTCACTGGGTCCGAAGGAGTACATGCAGCGGGCCGCCGAAACCCGGCTGCGGTCGTGGCACTTCACCCTCGACGACAACCCGTTCCTGCCCCGCGACTACGTCGCCGCGCTCAAGTCGACCTACACGGGCCTCTGGTACCGCCGGTTCATCGCCGGGCACTGGGTCCAGGCGCAAGGCGCCATCTACGAGGCGTTCGACGCCGAACGGCACGTCGTCGACGAGGTGCCGGTCATCGACCGGTGGCTGTGTGACGCGATTGACTACGGCACCATCAACCCGTTCGCCGACCTGCTGCTCGGCCTGGGCGTCGACAAGCGCCTGTACGTCGTCAGCGAGTACCGGTGGGACTCCCGCCGCGAACGCCGGCAGAAGACCGATGCCGAGTACTCCGCCGCCCGGCGTGACTGGCTCGCCGCCGTTCCGCAACCGGGCTCGGACTTCATCGGCGTGCGGCCGGAGTGGACCGTCGTCGACCCGAGCGCCGCGAGCTTCATCGAGAGCTGCACCGCGACCACGTCAACCCCGTCCCGGCCGACAACGCCGTCACAGACGGAATCCGCGTCACCGGCTCGCTGTTCGCCGCCGACCGGCTACGCATCCACCGCAGCGCGGCCGGCCTGATCGACGAGTTGCCCGGCTACTCCTGGGACGACGACGCGGCAGCCCGCGGCGAGGACAAGCCCATCAAGGCCGACGACCACTCGTGTGACGCGCTGCGCTACGGCGTCCGCACCACCGAGGCGCTGTGGCGCCCGCACATCCCGCTGAACCTCGCCGCTTGACCCGGAGGTGCCCCGTGCCGCTGCCCACCGAAGACACGGCATGGCCGCCGCTCGACGAGCGCGTGCAGTCCGCCCTCGCCGACTGGGATGCCTGGTACTCCAGCGACCCGGCGCGGCTTGAGGAGCGCTACGGGTACCGCGGCTGGCGGCACAGCACGAGCGCGCAGCAGCAGCCGCACGTACGCGGCCTCTTCGGGTTCATGCAGCGCTGGTTCTGGGGTGTGGCGACACCGCCCGGCGAGAAGATCGCCAAGCTTCACATCCCGCTCGCCGGTGACATCGCGCGCACGTCCTCGGAACTGCTGTTCAGCGAGCCGCCCGCCCTCGTCGTCGAGGGAGACAACGCCACGCAGCAGGCCGTTGACGGCCTGGTCGACTCCGGGCTGCACGCCACCCTGTTGGAGGGCGCCGAGCAGTGCGCCGCGCTCGGCGGCTCGTACCTGCGCGTCGTGTGGGACGACCAGGTCGCCGAGCGACCATCGATCGACACCGTTGCAGGCGACTGCGCCGCACCGGAGTTCTCCTACGGCCGGCTCACCGCGGTGACGTTCTGGTCCGAGCTGGCCCGGGACGGCGAGACCGTCTGGCGCCACCTGGAGCGCCACGAGCGCCACCGGATCTACCACGGACTGTACGAGGGCTCACCGGTCCGTCTCGGCCGCGCTGTGCCGCTCACCGAGCAGCCCGCCACGGCGCCGCTCGCCAACGTCGTCGACACCTACGCGGGTATCGACACCGGCGCGCCCGACCACCTGACCGCCGTCTACATCCCGAACGTGCGGCCGGCGCGCGGCTGGCGCCGCATCCCGTCCGCCGCCGGTTGGGGGCAGTCCGACTACCAGGGCATCGAGTCGCTGTTCGACGCGCTCGACCAGACGTACACCAGCTGGATGCGGGATATCCGGTTGGGCAAGGGGCGCATCGTCGTCCCGCAGTCCATGCTCGAATCGGCTGGCCCGGGTCGTGGAGCGCACTGGAACGATGACCGCGAGATCTACTCGGGGCTCAACTCGCTTCAACGACCGGGTGACTCCGGCGTTCTCACGGTCAGCCAGTTCGCCATCCGGTACGCCGAGCACTCGCAGACCGCGCAAGACCTCATGGAGCAGGCCGTCAGGCAGGCGGGGTACTCCGGCGCCAGCTTCGGCCTCGCGCAGGACGGCGCGGCCGTGACCGCTACCGAGATCCGGGCCCGCTCCAGCGGTCGCTGATCACCCGCGACCGCAAGGGCCTGTACTGGGATCCGGGCATCGCGCAGATCACCGCAGCGTGGCTCGCCGTGTGCGCTGGCCCCCGCTTCAGCGTCGACGGCCTGGCCGTGGTCGAGCCGCACGTCGAACGCCGGGACGGCATCGCCGACAGCCCGGCCGAGGTGGCGCAGACCGCAAACCTGCTGCACGCCGCGCAGGCCGCCTCGCACGACACGCTCGTCCGCATGGTGCATCCCGACTGGGACGACGACCAGGTCGCCGCCGAGGTCGCGCAAATCCACCAGGAAGCGGGCACGCAGGTGCCCGACCCCATGCAGCTCGGAGCCCTCCCTTAGCCGTGCCGCCCTGACGGGCCTACGCGCGGAAGATGATCCGCAGGATCCTCTCGGCTCGCTGCCGGACGTAAGGATCACGATGGAAAAGTACCACCCCGATTAATCCGGTCAACGCCGCAACGAGCAAACCTGCCGCCGATTTCGCGATGCCAAAAAGCTGCATATCCATGCGATGAAGTTAACTCAGCAAAGCGCGTTGCCTATCTCGATAAACCATTGTATTGTGATATGCCGACACCCGCTTATGGATTAAATGCGCAGGCCAGGGACAGGTCCGCGATCCCCTGGAGAGTCAAACCGAATCTCACTAGAGCCGCATCTCACATTTCGAAAAAATCGAAATTGCGGCTTCTTCTCGATTAATCCACGCTACAGCACTTCGCGGCATTAATGCCGGTTAGAACAGTCGTCGGCAAGACTTACCAATCGGGGGTGGACGTGCCCGTCTCCCCCGATATCGCCGAAGACCTGTCCGCCGGTGTCAAGAACCTCTATGCGGACGCCGAGCAGCGGCTGTTGCGCATCATCGCCCGGCAGCTCGGCGCCGGCCTGGAGGCGCCCGGTTGGGCCGTCAACAAGCTCGCCGACATCAGCGCCCTGCGCCGGGCAGCACGGCCGTCGTCGACGAGCTGGGCAAGGCCACCACCCTTGAGATGTTCCACGTGATCGCCGAGGCGTACAACGTCGGCGCCCGCGCTGGCCTGTGGAGCTCGGCGCGCTGCACATCCGGAAGCAGCCCGCATGGCCACCACGACGCCCCTCACGCGCGCGTGGACCTGATCGCGCACGAGACGATCAAGCGCGTCACCGCGACGTATCGCGGCGTCCTCCGCCCATCAAGGACATCTCTCGGCAGGTCATCGCCAGCATCGCGGCACGACCACTCCTTGGCGTCGCCGGCCGGCGACAGGCCACACAGCAGGGCCTCGCCCGGTTGGCAGACCGGCGTCAGCTGGTCACCGACCACGCCAGCCGGACCTGGTCCATGACCTCGTTCGCAGAGATGCGTCCGCACGGGGCCCGGTCGGGCCGCCGTACAGGCCTCGTCGACCGCTGACCCCGCGCGGCGTGCCCCTGGTCATCGTCTCCAACGCGCCGCACGATGCCCGCTGTGCAGCCCTGGGAAGACCGCGTACTTGCGACAAACAGCGCTCCGGGCCCGCGACTGGTCCACGCCGAGCACGCCACCCTGGACAGGATCAGCGTGCCCGTGCACGTGGCCGGGACGCTCGACGAGGCGCGCGCGGCCGGGCTGCAACACCCGAACTGCCGCCGCAACATCAGCGCCTACCTGCCCAGTGTCACCCGGGCTCCGGCCGAGCACTCGCAGGACCCAGACGGCTCCGGAACCGGCCAGCGGCAGCACGCCGTCGAGCGCAGCATTCGCCGCTGGAAGAACCGCAGCCGCCGCGATGGCGCCCGAGGCCAAGAAGGCCGCGAACGCCAAGGTCCGCGCCTGGCAGGCGAAGATGCGCGAGCACCTGGCCGAGCGCCCCGAGTTCCTGCGCCGCGGCACCGCGAGCAGATCGGCGCCGGGAACCTCCCGCCGGCCACCGCCTGGACTTCCTTCCCGGACCCGCCCCGGCAGGCCCACTCGCATGCCACCCGGCGGAAGGCGCACGGCCGCCACCGAACCCGCAACGGGAGAACACCATGCGGACACCGCGTTCCGGCACCCGCTCGCCACGCAGGCCGCCATGACCGTGCTCGGCTACCGCCGCAACGGCGCGCCGATCTACGCCATTGCGGCGGCAGCGACCAAGCAACGGCGCGGCCGGCAACGGCGCGCAGCAGCGGCGGAGGACGACAGCAGCGGCGCAGCCAGAGGCGGCGACGGCGGCCAGGCCGCCACCGACGAGGCCGGCCCGGCGGCACCAGGACCGGCGACGGAACCGACTGGGTCGATGGCCGCCGTGGAGAGCGCGCCAAGGAGAACCCGCCGCCGCTGGCGGCTGGACAAGGTCCGCGAGGCCGCCATGTCCGACCAGGAGAAAGCCGTCGAGGCCGCCAAGGCGAAGGCCGCGCGGCCGCCGCCACCGAGCACGGCGCCAAGCTCGCTGGCGCGGAGTTCCGCGCGGCGGTCGCCGCCGCCGGTCTCGACCTCGGCGAGGCCGCCGAGCTGATCGACGTGCGCCGGTTCGTCGGCGATGGCGGCGAGGTCGACGCCGACGCCATCAAGACCGCGGTCGCCAAGCTCCAGAAGATCGCGCCGAAGACCGGCACCGGCCGGTCCGGCACCAGCACGGCGCCCGCCGGCCCCGCCTCGCAGGCGCCGCAGCGTCCCGCTCACTCACCCAGGCCGTCAGTCGCCGCCTCAGCGCGGGCAGCTGACACACCCCGATAGGAGGGCACCATGCCCGTCACTCTCGCTCAGGCGCAGGTCAACACGCAGGACGATGTCGACTACTCCGTCATCGACAACCTGCGGCGCTACTCGTGGCTGCTCGATCAGATGGTGTTCGACGACACCGTCACCCCGGGCACCGGCGGTGGCTCGCTGACCTACGCCTACACGCGGCTGACCGCCGCCGCTCCGGCCGCGTTCCGCGCGCTGAACTCCGAGTACACCGCAGGGCAGGCGACGCGCGATCGGTACAGCGTGGACCTCGTGCCCATGGGCGGCTCGTTCCAGGTCGACCGCATGCTTGCCAACCTCGGCGCCGCGGCGACGAACGAAGTGTCGTTCCAGATGCAGCAGCTGCTCACCGCGATCCGGACCACCTGGCAGACCGCCGTCATCAACGGTGACACCTCGGTCGACGCCAACGGCTTCGACGGGCTCGACAAGGCGCTCACCGGCACCTCGACCGAGTACCTGCCGATCAACAACGGCGTGACCGCCGGCTACCTCGACTGGTCGACCGGATCCGGCGGCATCTCGACCTCCGACGCCGCCCTGTCGGCGATCGACATCCTCGACGACTGGCTGTCGAACATCGTCCCGTCGCACGTCGGCGGCGGCGACCAGGGCGACCCGGGCTCGCTGCCCGCGGGCGTGAAGGCCATCATGGGCAACACCAAGAGCATCACCCGGGTCAAGTCCCTGGCGCGCCGCGCGAGCCTGTTCACGCAGACGCAAGACGCCCTCGGCCGCACGATCCAGCAGTACGGCGAGTGGTTCCTCGTCGACCTGGGCGACATCGCGGACGGCTCCGCCCCGATCATCCCGATCGAGACCCGCGACGCGGACGGCTCCGGCTCCGGCGGCAACATCACCGGCCTGACCGACATCTACGCCGCGACCTTCGGCCTGGACGCCTTCCACGCCGTCAGCGCGGCCGGCAACCCGCTGGTGCGCACCTGGATGCCGCCGTTCGACCTGCCCGGCGCCGTGAAGAACGGCGAGATCGAGTCGGACCGTCGTCCGTCGTGCTGAAGAACACCAAGGCCGCGGCCGTCCTGCGCAACGTCAAGGTGATCTGACAATGCCGACGTTCCAGGTCACCACCCCCGTAGCGGGGTGGACGGGCCGGGCGTGCGGTGTCGCGTTCGCGGACGGCCGCGCCCAGCTCAACGACACGATCCCGGAGCACCGGGCCGCGCTCGCCTACTTCCGGCGGCGCAGCTACACGGTGACCGAGGACGCCCACGCGTACCGACCGCCCGCCTGCCAAGGGCGCTCCCAAGGCGACTGGGTGTCGTGGCGGTCGCCCAGGGCGCGGCCGTCGCCGACGCCGAGGCCGCCACCAAGCAGGCCCTCATCGAGCAGTACGGAGGTGACGGGGCATGACCCTGTCGAGCACGCTCTCGGTGGCCGTGAACGCCACCCTCACCGACTCGGGCGCGCTGGCGTCCGGATCGGTGCCGCTGCCGTCCGGCAGGCCGTAGCGCTCGCGTCCGGCGTTGGCGCCGGGGAAGCGGATCTCGTGTTCGCGGACCGGCGGACCCTGGCCGCGTCGGCGTCCGCTGACCTCGACCTCAACGGCGTGTTGACCGACGCGTTCGGCGGCACGGTCAACCTCGCCCGCGTCAAGGGCCTGTACGTCGCCGCGTCGGCCGCGAACACCAACAGCGTGGTGATCGGGAACGCGGCGGCGAACGGCTGGGCGACCGCCCTGTCCGCGACCGGCACGGTCACGCTCCGGCCCGGCGCGGTCCTCATGCTCATGGCCGGCGCGGCGGACGCCACCGCCTACGGCGTCACGGCGTCGACCGGGGACCTGCTGCACGTCGCCAACTCGGGCGCGGGCAGCTCGGTCACGTATGACGTGGTGATCATCGGCGCCAGCGCGTAAGGAGGTGCCGACATGGCCAGGGTCTACGCCACGGCGGACGACTACGCCACATTCACCGGTGCTGCGGCGCCGGCGGACATCGGGCAGCTGCTCGCGCAGGCTTCCCGGTTCCTCGACTCGAACCTGTTCCGGCTGTGCCGGTACGAGGCGGACCAGGACACCGGCATGCCGACCGACGCGGTCGTCCTGGGCGCGTTCACCGACGCCACGTGCGCTCAGGCCCAGTGGTGGAACGAGATCGGCGACACGCTCGGCACGGTCGGCGTCGGCTGGTCTACCGTCAGCGTCGGCTCGGTGAGCCTGTCGCGTGGCACGAAAGTCAGCGCGGACAGCGCGGAAGACCAGGCCGCGCGGCAGATCGCCCCGCAGGTCTACGACGCGCTCACCGCACCGGAGCTGACCGCGTGGCGGTTCCGCATGGGCGAGTTCCGGTCCTCGGTCCCGTTGGGGTGCTGGTGAGCAGCCTCCCCGGCTGGATGCTCCAGCACAGCGTCACCATGGAGGCGCTGACCGGGCAGAGCGCGTACGGGCCGGAGTACGCCGAGCCGGTGGCGGTCCGGTGCTTCCTCGACTAGGCCACGCGCCTCGTTCGGCCGCCGGCCGCCGACCAGGTCACCAGTAGCACGACCGCGTATGCCGGCTCGCGGACACCACGGCGCCGGCAACCGGTTCCCGGGTCACTCTCCCGGACGGCCAGGTGACGACCGTGGTCGCCGCGCTCCGGCGCGACGACGGCGGCATGGCCACCCCGGATCACCTCGAAATCCAACTGCTGTAGGGGGCCGCGATGCCGCAGGGCGCGCGGATGTCGTGGAACGGCGACCGGATCGCGCCGAGGTGCACGCGGCGGCGGCGCGCGGGCTGCTGCTCGCCGCCGAGCACATCCTCGGCGCTTCCAGCGAACACGTGCCGCTGGAAGAGGGCGCGCTCGAGCGGTCCGGCATCGCGAGCGTCGACGGGCGAGATGGTCGCGGCGGTCTCCTACGACACGGTGTATGCGGTGTGGCAGCATGAGCGGATGGACTACCGGCACGCGCCCGGCCGGACCGCCAAGTACTTCGAACGGGCCCTTCTCGACGAGGGCCCGAGCGGCGCTGGAGATCGTCGCGGCGCAGGTCAGGCGGGTGACCGAGTGATGGGTACACCACGACCCTGCTCGACGGCCTGGCGCAGCTGCTCGCCGCGAACGGCTGCGGCACGTACAGCCCTGACGGGGCGTACGCGGCGACGGACACCGCGATCACGATCGGGATTCTCCCCGACAGCCCGGACGCCTGCGTGTGCCTGACCGCCTACCCGGTGGAGGACACCGGCGGCGAGGACATCACGACCGGCGTGCAAGTGCGCATCCGGTCCGGCCGCGACCCGCGGCCGGGTGCAGACCTCGACGACGCCGTGTTCGGCCTGTTGGAGAACGCCCGCGGCTACCAGCTCGGCGGCGTGCCGGTCGTCGTCTCGTGGCGCCAGTCCGGGACGCCGCTCGGCCAGGACGACCAGGGCCGTGCCGAGATGACCTCGAACTACTACCTGCGGGCCATCCGGCCCACACCCAACGTGTACGAATAGGAGATGGTCCGGATGACGACGCCCACGGACGTGACCGCGCTTGCGCGCAGGTTGCGTCTGGAGATCGACATGTCCCCGGCGCAGGACGGCTCGGACTGGCAGCTGTGCCCCGGCGTGACAGACTTCAGTTTCAAGGCTGACCCGGAGATCCAGGACGGCACCAGCTACGACACGGACGGCTGGGCCGAGAACGTCAAGTCGTTGCAGTCGTGGGAGGTCGACGCCACGTTCAACCGCAAGGCGAGCGCGGACAACACCACGTTTAACCCGGTGCACGAGGCGCTGCGTGCGGCGGCGTTCGGCTGGGGCGCGACCTCGCAGGTGTCGGCCCGCTGGTACGACCGCAACGGCCTGCCCGAGGCGTACCAGGGCATCGCGCTGGTCACGTGGGAGCCGTCCGGCGGCGACGCCAAGAGCCTCGACCAGATCAAGGCCACGCTCACCGGCTCCGGCCCGCTGGCCCTGATCGACAACCCGGGGGTGGGCAGCTGATGGCGACTCGCTTCGAAGCGCTCGACGAGCTGTTCGACGACGCGCTCGAACTCCCGGTCAAGGGCCGGGACGGCGCGACGCGCACCTACCGGATCCCGTCGCCCTCGGCGGCGGACGGCCTGCGGGTCCAGCGCATCACGACCATGGCCACCGTGCTCATGGCCGGCGGCGAGCTGGTCGATACCGAGATCCTGGACGACGAGGGCGAGCACGACCTGATCCGGCTGTGCCTCGGGCCGGCGGACGGTGAGATGCAGGCCGACGGCGTCGACTGGGCATGGCGGCGCCACGCCGGGCTGACCGCCATGTTCTGGATCGTCAACGGCCGGGAGTCCGCCGAGCAGTACTGGAGCGCGGCCGGGGACCCTACTCGGCTGGCCGACGCGACCCCGAACCGGGAGACGCGGCGGGCGGCCAAGAGTGGATCGGGTGCGGCGAAGTCGACGCCGCGACGGGCCTCTACGAGTGGTACGAGCGCCCGCAAGGCTGGCGGGAGCGCCCGCAAGGCCGCGAAGACCTGACCTGGGGCGGCCTGCTGGAGCAGTGGCCGCTCATCGAGGCGGACCTGCATCAGGTGTACGGGGTCGACGTGGACGCGCCGGGGCTGCTTGAGGCCCGGTCGTGGCGCTGGCTCCGTACCCGCATCCTCGGCCTGCTGACGCCTGACACCCGGCTCGGCCGGCACTTCGCACCACCACCACAACAGGACAGCTAACGGCGCGGCGGCGCGCCTCCGAACGAAGGGGGGCCGCCGTGACGCTGACCGTTGGGGAACTCGTCGGCTACGTCCGCGCCGATGACGGGCAGTTCACCAGGACGTTGGGCGAGGACCGGCTTGCGATGGCCGGGTTGCAGCGGGACGTGAATGGTCGGTTGCGCGACATGCGCGGCCGGTTCGTCACCGATGGCGAGGCCATGGGCAGCTCGCTGCGGCGCGCGGGCGAGGACGGCGGCGGCCTGAGCGGTGTCCTGAGTGACCTGCGGGAGAACGGCGGAAGCGTCCTCAACGCGTTGACGAGCGACGCCGCGCAGATGGCCGCCGAGATCGCAGCGGGTATACCGGCGGTTGGCGCGATGGCCTCGGCGCTGGAGGCCATCGCGCCGGCCGCTGCGATCGGCGCTACCGCCGTGTTCGCGCTCGTTCAGGCGGTCGCCGCGATCAAGATCGGCACGAGTGGCATCGGCTCGGCGTTCAAGGCCGCGTTCGCGCCGGCCACGTCGGGCGGGGGCGCTGCGGCCGGGTCGGCACGGTCGGCGGCCGATGCGATGCAGCAGGTCAAGGACGCCACGGAGCAGGCGGCGCAGGCCAACGAGCGGGCGGCACAGGCCACCGCGACGGCCGAGCGGAACCTGACCACCGCCCAGAAATCCGCGCGGCAGGCGCAGCAGGACCTCAACACAGCGCGGGTGCAGGCGACCCGCGACTTGCAGGACATGAACAACCAGCTGGCCGACGCGGGCCTCGACCAGCGGCAAGACGTGCTCGACCTTCAGCAGGCGCTCGATCAGCTCAACGAGGACCGAGCCGAGGGCGTCGCGGTCACCTCCGAGCAGTACGAGCAGGACCAGCTCACGTACGACCAGGCGTCGCAGAAGCTCAAGGAACAGCAGCTCGACACGCAGCGCCTCGCGTCCGACACGGCTGCGGCGAACAAGGCGGGCGTCAACGGGTCACAGACCATGGTCGACGCTCAGCAGAAGGTGACCGACGCCAACCAGCAGGTTGCCGACGCGGTCCAGGCCCTCAAGAACGCACAGCAGGACCAGGCGAACACCGCCCGGCAGGGCGCGGAGAGCATCGCCAAGGCCGAGCAGTCCGCGGGCGCGGCCGGCGGCGGCGCTGCCGGTGGCGTGAACCAGTTCGCTGCGGCGTTGGCGGCGCTGTCGCCGAACGCGCGGGCGTTCGTGCTCGCGGTCGTGGCGATGCGCGGGCAGTGGGAGGCGTTGAAGCGCGCGGTCCAGGACCGGTTGTTCGCCGGTCTCGCGGCTGACATCAAGTCGGCGGCGACCAGCGCGCTGCCGGTGCTGCGCACGGGCCTGGTGCAGACTGCGGGCGCGCTCAACGGCATGGCCCGCTCGGCGATCACGGCGGCCGGGCAGGTGGCCCGTAACGGCACGCTCGGGCGCGCGATGGCCTCGGCGGCGGACGGGCTGCACAACCTTGCCCACGTGCCGGGAACGGTCATCACGGCGGTCACGCAGCTCGCGGCGGCGGCCGGCCCGCTGTTCGACCGGTTCACCGCGCTGGCGGGCAAGGCGATCAGCGGGGTCGGCGCGAAGCTCAACTCGGCGTTCCAGTCGGGTCGGATGCAGCAGGCGATCCAGACGGCGGGGCACCTGCTCGGCGAGCTGGGAACGGTTGCGGGGAACGTGCTCAGCATCGTCGGTTCGGTGCTGCGGGCGACCGCGGTGTCCGGCGGCGGCCTGATCGGCGAGCTGAAGACGCTCAGCGGCGCGTTGGCGAAGGCGTTCGCCTCGCCAGCGGTCCAGTCCGGGTTGCGGGCGTTGTCGTCGGTGACGGGGACGCTGGCGAAGACCGCGGCGCCGCTGCTCGTCAAGGCGTTGCAGGTGGTCGGTCCGGTGCTTTCGGCGCTGGCGCATCCGGTAGATGTGGTGGTCCGCGCCCTGGGTGCCGGGCTGGGGCCGATCGTCAAGGCGCTGGGGCCTGTGCTCCTGGCGGCGGCCAAGGCGGTCGGCAAGATCCTGCTCGCCTTCTCCCCGCTGCTGCCGGTGGTCGGCCAGTTGATCTCTCAACTGCTGCCGGTGCTCACACCGCTGCTCGATGCGGTCGCGCAGGTGTTCGTGCAGCTGGCGCCGGTGGTCTCCACCGTGGCCAAGGTGCTGGGCGAGGTGCTGAAGCCGATCCTCTCGGTGCTGCCGGGGACCATCAAGCCCCTGCTCGGCGTGTTCGTGACTCTCACGCGCACGCTGCTGCCGGTCGTCGCGAACCTGCTCATCCAACTGGCCCCGTCCCTGGTCACGTTGAGTAAGACGTTCGCCAAGCTGATCGTCGCCTGTACCCCGCTGCTCACCACGCTGGCCCAGTTGGCGGTGAAGGGACTGGCCGCACTCCTCAAGATCCTCACGCCGCTGCTCACCTTGGCCGCGAAGTTCGCGGGCGTCCTGGTCAACAACCTCGCGAAGGAGATCACCGGGGTCGTGATCCCGGCGGTCCACGCGATCACGGACCTGCTACAGGGCAAGTTCGGCGACGCCGCGAAGGAGGCAGAGAAGGCGGTCGCCAACCTGGTCAAGAACGGCTTGCACAACCTCGTTGCGCTGCCGGAGGCGGCCGGCCGCGCCCTGGAACCGCTGGCCGGAAAGCTCAACTCCGCTGTGGTGGCGGCCCGGTCGCGGCTGCTGTCGTCGCTCTCTGCCGCTGTCTCGTCGGCCGCGCGCACCGTCGGCGGCCTGCCCGGGAAGGCGCTCGCCGAGCTGGGCAACCTCAGCAGCAAGCTCTACAACTCCGGCCGGTCGCTCATGGCCGGGTTCCTGCGGGGCATCGCCTCGTACGCCGACACCCTGCTGCACAAGGTCAGCTCGATCATGAGCAAGGTCCGCGACTACTTCCCGTTCTCGCCGGCCAAGACCGGCCCGTTCTCGGGCCGCGGCTGGGTCCTGTACTCCGGCCAGTCCGTTGGTACCGCGATGGCTGCGGGCATCGCCTCGCGGCAAGGCGCCGTCCTGGCGGCGGCGCGCGGCGTCGCGGCAACTGCCGCCGGAGCGATGGCGGTTGGTGACGTACCGATCGGCACCATCACCGGCAGCAGCGCGGCGGTCGCCGGGGCCCGGTCTGCGGCTCCGGCCGCATCCGCCGGCGCATCGGCGCGAGGCGGCGTGGTGACACACCGCGTGGTGCTCGACGTGACCGGCGGCGAGTCCGCCTTCAAGACGTGGCTCCGGCACATCGTCCGGACGGACGGCCGCGGCTCGGTGCAGACCGCATTCGGCAGATAGGAGGTGGCTGGCCGTGGCGTTCCCGGATGACCCGCTGGGCACAAAGGTCGAGCTGATGTTGGGCGGGGCGTGGACGGACATCACGCCGTACGCCCGGCTGGCGGACCCGATCACGATCACGCGGGGGCGGGCCGACGAGGCGTCGGCCGTGGACCCGGGAACGTGCACCGTCACCCTGGGGAACCAGGACGGACGGTTCTCGCCGAGGAATCCGACCGGCCCGTACTACGGGCAGATCGGCCGCAACACCCCGCTACGCGTGTCGGTGATGGCCGGCCCGTCCTACCTGTCGCTGCCGGGCCTTGCCCACGATGACGCCAGTACGACGCCGCTCGCCATCACGGGCGACATCGACATCCGGATCGACGCCACGCTCGGGAACTGGGTGACGAGCGGCACGGCCTCGTCGACGCAGCTGATCGGGCAGTACGAGTACTCAACGAGCGCGGGAACGAACTCGTGGGTCCTGATGATGCGCAACGGGGTGCCGCACTTCGAGTGGTCGCCGGACGGCAGCACCAACACGGTCCAGGTCGACGCCACCGCAGCGCCAACCATCCCGTTCCAGGGGCGCACCGCGCTGCGGGTCACGCTGGACGTGAACAACGGCGCGGGCGGCTGGACCGTCACGTTCTACACCGCGCCGACGATGGTCGGTCCGTGGGTGCAGCTGGGCGCGCCGGTCACCGGAAGCGGCGTGACGAGCATCTACGCCAGCACCGCGCGGCTGCGCATCGGTCAGGCGTCGTACAACCTCACGTACCCGCCGGCCTCCGGCGCGGTGTGGGCCGCGCAGGTCCTCAACGGCATCAACGGCTCGCCGCGGATCAACGTGGACTTCACCGGCCTCGCGCCGGGCACCGCTTCGTGGTCGGACGCTGCGGGCGCACCGTGGCTGCTCGGCGGTACCGCGTCCGTCACGAATCAGCGGCTGAGATTCTGCGGCGAGGTCCCGTCGTGGCCGCCGAGCTGGGGGCCGGGCGGCCAGGACGTGACCGTGGCGGTAGAGGCGTCCGGGATCCTGCGGCGCCTCGGCCAGGGCGCCAAGAGCCTCGCGTCGACGCTGGCACGCCGCGTCCCGTCCGGCTCGCCGGTGGCGTACTGGCCGATGGAGGACGCGGCCGGCGCCACCCAGGCGTACTCGCCCATCCCCGGCGTGCGCCCGCTCAACACGGTCGCATTCGACTTCGCGGCGCAGGACGGCCCGCCCGGCTCCGACGAACTGCCCACGATCGGCACGGGCGCCTCGATGACCGGCGCTGTCCCGGCGGCTGCGCCGGGCGCGTGGCACGTGGAGATGTGCTACTTGATCGAGCAGGCCCCGGCGCTCGACGCGAATTGCCAGATGCTCACGGTGCCGACGACTGTCGGCTATCAGTGGCGTGTCGGCGTGGGCGCGAGCCTCATCCACCTGGACGTGACCGACAACACCGGCGCGTCGGTGTTCACCACCACCGTCCTGCCGACCAACTTTTTCGGGTCGTGGTCACGCCTCCAGCTGGAGGCATCGCAGTCGGGATCGTCCGTCAACTACCTGCTTCGGTGGATCGCCATCGGCGGCGTGACCTGGCAGATCTCTGGCACGTTCACCGGCCAGTGCGGCGCGGTCTCGCGGGTGTCGACCACCTTCGACAGCAACCTTCAGGGGATGTCGCTCGGTCACCTCGGCGTGTTCGCGTCGACCGGGGTCACCATCTACAACAGCGCCGACATCGGGTTCGCCGCCGAGTCGACGCACGACCGCATGTACCGGCTGGCCACCGAAGAGAGCACGCCGCTCATCCTGCCGGCCATGCTGGACGCCCACCCGATGGGCCCGCAGACCCCGGACACGCTGCTCGACCTGCTCCAGCAGGCAGCCGACGTAGACCAGGGGATCCTCTACGAGCAGCGGGGCGCGGTCGCGCTGGCGTACCGGCCCCGGGAAACGCTCTACAACCAGCCGCCGACGCTGGCCCTGACGTACGGGCAGCGGCACGAGGTCATGCCGCCGCTCGCCCCGGTCGACGACGATCAGCTGATCCGCAACGACGTGACCGTGACCCGCACCGGCGGATCGAGCGCCCGCGTGGTGCAGACGGACGGCCCGCTGTCCACCGCGCCACCACCGGCCGGCGTCGGCGTGTACGACTCCGACGAGACGTTCAATCTCGCCAACGACGGCCAGCCCGCCGACATGGCGGGCTGGCTGGTGCACGTTGGAACGTGGGATGAGGCGCGCTACCCGCAAGTGACGGTGGCGCTTCACCGAGCGCCGCACCTGATCGACGCGGCCAGCACCGTCGATACGGGTGCGGTAGCGACGATCAGCGGACTGCCGGCGTGGCTGCCGCCGGACATGGTCAGCCTGATGGTGGAGGGCTACACCGAGACGCTGGGCGTTCGCACCTGGACCATCACCTACAACACGGTGCCTGCGGGCCCGTGGACCGTGGCGGTCGCGGATGACCCGGTGTTGGGCCGGGCGGACACCGTCGGCGCACAGCTGCACGCGGCGGCCGGCGCCGCGGACACCACCCTGTTGGTCGACACGACCTCGGGCCCGCTGTGGACCACCAACGCGGCCGACTTCCCGTTCACCGTGCGGGCCGGCGGCGAGGTCGTGACCGTCACGAACATCACGGGGGCCAGCAGCCCGCAGACGTTCACGGTCGTGCGCGCCGTCAACGGCGTCGCCAAGCCCCAGGCCGCGGGCACTGACGTGCGCCTCGCCACCCCGCCCGTACTCGCCCTGTAGGAGAGCCGTGACCCAGTATCCGACGTGGGCGGCGGGCAGCCGCATCCTCGCATCCACCCTCAACGCGATGATCCCGGTCACGGTCTACAAGACCGCGCCGACCTCGCGCACGTCGATCACGCTCACCGATGACCCGGACATGACGGTTCAGCTGTCGGCCGGCGGCGTGTACGTGGTGGAGATGCACCTGCACTACTACAGCGGCACGACGGGTGAATTCACGACGGCATGGGATGTGCCCGCCGGTGTGACGGGCAACCGGACTGGCCTCGGCCTCGACTCCAGCGTCACGAACTCGACGCCGGAGGGCGTCATGCGGTCCGGCGTGCACGGCTATGGCACGGCCGTCATATACGGCAACCGCAACTCGGCGAACCAGCTCTACGCCAAGGAAGAGTCTCAAGTGACCATGGGCTCGACGGCGGGCGCGCTCACGCTCCAGTGGTGCGCGAGCACGACCACCAGCAGCCCGGTGGTGCTGGCCGCCCAGTCGTGGATGCGCGTGCAACGCATCGGATGACCCTGTCTCACCTGCCCCACGCCATCCGGCAGTGGGGCTTTCTCGTGTTGGAGGACGCATCTCATGCGCACGATGTACGACTCGGTGAACGTCGCACACATCCCGTCCGGCGCGACGATGGTCGCCGGATACGTCAACGGCTACTGGCCGACGTACAACGAGCTGAGGCAGCGGTTCCCGCATGCGGTCGTGGTCGGCATCGCGGTGACCGCCTCGTGCGACGGCGGCACCGTGCTGGACGTGGAGAAGGGCGACGCGACCCCGGCCGAGGCGCCGGGCTGGGTCCGGATGCGCCGGGCGCACGGCGTCGACCCCACGGTCTACTGCTCGGCCTCGGCGTGGCCGGCGGTCAAGGCCGCGTTCGCCGCGGCCCACGTGCCGGAGCCGCACTACTGGATCGCCGGGTACGGCAACCCGCCGGACAAGAGCATCCCGGCCGGAGCGGTCGCGCACCAGTTCGCCGACCACGACGACCTGTACGACATCAGCACCGTCGCCGACTACTGGCCCGGTGTGGACCCTCACCCGTCCAAGGAGGACCCCGACATGCAGGCCGCCGACAAGATCCCCGTCCCGGCGTGGGCGCGGAAGGAATGGCCCGACGACGCCGGCCTGAAGGACGGCACGATCGAGGTCGAGACGACCCTCGCCAGCGGCTACGCGCACGCCCGTGCGACGCACGACGCCACCACCGCAATGCAGTCGAGCCTCACCGCCCTTGAGACGAAGGTCGACAGGCTCGCGGCTGTCCAGGACCCGCGCGCGTTCGCCCAGGCCGTTGCCGCCGAACTCGGCCTGATCTTCGCCGCCGCGTCCAAGACCCCCTGACCGGCCGCCCGGCCCGTCACCCTTCACACAGAACGGATCACCCCATGGCTTCCGCCACCGCCCGCCGCTTCCTCGACCTTGCCGAGCGCACCGCCCTCACCTACGTGGCCAGCGTCGCCGGTCTGCTCGCCGTCGACACCACCGGTTCGCTGTCCCTCGGCACCGTCCGGGTCGCCCTCGTCTCGGCCGCCCCCGCGGCCGTGACCGCCATCAAGAGCGCGTTCACGCTCGCGTTCGGCAGCTCGGGCACCGCGTCCCTGCTGCCCGCGCCCAAGGCCGCCGCGGACGCCCCCGCCGTGACCGACACCGCGACCGCCCCGGCCGCCGGGTGACCGGCGGCGGCACCGGCGTTGGGGCCGTGGACACGCTCGCCATCTGGTCCGCCGCGGCCGTAGGAATCGCCGGTGCCGCCGCCCTGCTGTGGCGTGCCACCCGGGGACTGCGCCGCCTCGGCCGACGCGTCGACGAGTTCATCGACGACTGGTCCGGCGAGGCGGCCCGCCCCGGCGTGCCGGCCCGGCCGGGTGTCATGGCCCGGCTCGCCACGATCGAGCAGCGGGCCGCGGCGATCGAGCACGAGCTGCACCCCAACTCCGGCGGCAGCCTGCGGGATGCGATCGACCGGGTCGAGGCCCGCGTGACCGACTGACCCCGCACAGCACTGCGCCCCCGTCCGGCTCCGGCCGGGCGGGGGCCTCTTGCGCGTTCTTCGAGCTCGAAAAACGCGACGGCCCCCATCCAAGGGACGGGGGCCGAGCAACGCCCCAACGGGCTGGCCGGGGGTACCGTTCTGGTGTCGAGTCAGAACGAGGAGTCCAGCATGCCACGACCGATCGAAGAACACACGGGCGGGCGCATCGCCCGCGCGCGCAAACTCCGGCAGCGGACCCAGCGAGAGCTGGCCAACCTTTCCGGGGTCTCGTACAGCCTTCTCACCAAGATCGAGCAGGGCAACCGGCCGGTCAGTCCGGTGGTACTCGGCGCCCTCGCTCGCGCGCTCTCCATCCCTGTGGCCGAGCTGCAAGGCCAGCCGTACCTGGACGAGTTGCAAGCCGACGCACTTGACGGTCTGCTCGAACCCATCCGCGAGGCGCTGTCGGTCTACGATCTCGGCGCGGATCCCGAGATCGCCCCCCGCAGCCTCTCCGACCTTCACGCGAGCGCCGAGCAACTGTGCGCCCTGGTCCGCGCGACGGACATCAAGCAGGCCGCCTCGGTACTGCCGGCGCTGATCTGCGAAGCCACGACAGCCGCCCACACCGCTCGGACAACCGAGGCATGGCAGGTACTCGCGAGCACGTACCGCACCGCCTACGACGTGGCCAGCAAGCTCGGCTACATGGACTTGTCGGCCGTGGCGCTGGACCGGTTGGAGTGGGCGGCCGAGCGCGCGAGCGATCCGGTGTTGGCCGCGATGCGGCAGTACATGCGCGCGCTGGCCTACCTGCGGGCGGCGCAGTACCGCACTGGAAACCGGCTCGTCGCCATGGGCATGAACACGCTCAAGCAGAGCAGCGCCAGCCGAGAGCGCGACGTAGTGCTTGGGCAACTTCACCTGGGTGCGGCGGTGCTGGCGGCGAGAGACCGTGACTCAGCAGCGGCCACCGAGCACCTGGCCGCCGCTGAGCGCATCGCGGAGACCACCGGCCGCGCGGAGCGAGTGCACTGGCTCAGCTTCGGGCCGACGAACGTGGGCGTCCACCGCGTGAGCGTGCTCACCGAGATGGACCAGTACGGCCGGGCCGTGGAGGCCGCAGCCGCCGTGAACATGCCGGATGACTGGCCGCCGTCCCGGGTGGCCCACCACCACGCCGAGGTCGCGCGTGCACAGGTGTGGACGGGCCGGACCGACGCGGCGTTCGCCTCTCTCACCCTCGCGCGCCGCGTCGCTCCGCAGCAGACCCGCTATCACCCGGTGGTGCGGGAGACCTATGCAGCCGTGGCGCGAGCACGACGCACCGCGCCGGACAGCGTGATGAACTTCGGTCACTGGCTCGGGATGTGACGCGCCGTAGCCATCGAGCACCCGGCCCTAACTACCACTGAGCTGTGGTAGTTAGGGCCTTTCGCTGACTCCACGATGTGACGTAGCCACTACCCCCCGTCCAGTGGAGCCGCGTCATGGGTACTGCGCCAGCTGGCACGCCACCGCAGATTGTCCTCGCCAGCCATCCGGAGTCGGTCCGGTTCGCCAGGGAATTCGCGCACGAGTACGTCATGGAGCGCGCGCCCAGCATCCCCGCGGCGAAGCTGGGGGAACTGCTCCTGATCGTCTCGGAACTGGTGACCAACGCGATCCAGCACGGCACGGTGCCCGGAGACTCGATCCTCTTAGTGCTGACGGTCGGGGACGGGGTGGCTCAGGTGGACGTGCACGACCCCGAGCGCCGGCACCCGATTCTGCATCTCGCTCCGGAGGACCGGGACGCCGAGGGAGGCCGCGGGCTGCTGCTCGTGAACCTGCTGGCCCACTCCTGGGGCCACTGTGGACACCAGACGGGCAAGCGCGTGTGGGCGGTCGTGACATGGACCTGATGCTGCCGGTGCCCACGGCTGGGCTGATCGCGTCTCTCACGGCGCACGCGGCCGTAGAGACCGCCCGCGACGGCACCGAGGTGTTCGGCTCGCTGCTGCTCACCCATCCTCCGCAGATCGGCGCCGAGGAGCGGATCGAACGGGACATGCGCGGTGTGGCCGCCGCTGTCGGAGCGGTCGCGCCGTCCGAAGTGATCCCCGAGGTCGGCGTGCGCGTCGCGGTCGGGCAGGCCGGCGAGGTGCGGATCCGGTTCGACGGAACCGACTACGTCGGCCGGCTGCACCTGCCGTCGCACTACGGGCCCGCGCTGCTCGCCCTCGGGCGCGTGCTCCTGGCCGTGGGCCTCGACCCGATGCCGCGGACCGTGACGCTTGCCGAACGAGAGTCCTACATCTTCCGCACTGTCGGGGCCGGCCGGACCCTCTTCGCGTCGGCCAGCGTGGCCGCGCTAGCTCCGCTCTCTGCCGGTGACCTACGGCCGGCCCAACCCGCCTGCCCGGCAGAGAGCGGTTTCGACTCCCGCCAGCCCGATGACGGCGGCCGGCCGATCTTGCACATGCCGGGCAACCCGGCATGACCAACCGGTCGCCGCGCCACCCCCCACACCACCACCATTCGCCCACTCATCGAGGGGGATCCAGTGACTCATCCCGTCTCACCGAACACCGTGTTGGCCAACGCCTTAACCCATGCCGAGGACGCGCTGACGCCGCGTGTCCTCGGTGATTCACCCAAGCGGATCGTGTTCGTCGTCGGCACGCAGATCAACGGCGCACCGCACCTCGGCACGTCGATCGTGCAAGCGCTCACCTTCGCCACCGCGGCCCGCGTCCGCGAGCGCTTCGGCATCGAGGTCGAGGTGCTGTTCGGCGCGCTCGACAACGCCCCGTACGCCATCGTCACCGACCCGATCAGCGGCCACCGATACCAGCGCTCGTACGCCCACGCCTTCGGCCGGCGCCCCATCGCGGAGCAGGTCAACGCGTTGTACCGGCCGCTGTTCACCGAGCTGTCCGAGCGCTTGGGCGTGCCGTTCTCCGTCGAGACGTACTCGCGCCAGCAGGCGACCGAGCACTTTCGCCAGACCTGGTTGCGCGTCCTGCCGCGGATGGAGGCGGCGCGCTGGTGGCTCGCCCCGTCTACCGGCATACCGCACGTCCGCGTGCCGTGCCCGGAACCCGACTGCGGCTGGGCGGAGAAGTACGCCGAGCGCACCAGCGTCCACATCATGAGCGCCGGGCGGGCCAGGGTCACGGCGGTCTGCCTCCACCACGGCCCGTACGAGGTCGTGATCGGCCCGACCGGCACGCAGGGGTATCTCGACCTCGCGACCCTGTACCGGAATCTGGTCAAGGAACTCGCCATGTCCCGCATGCCCGACACGCTGTGCGTCATGGTGAAGGGCGGCGACTGGGTGTTCGGCTCGAACCTCGTCGACGGCGCCTTCCAGGCCCTCGGGTTCGGGGGCCAGCTGCCGGCGCGGCTGTTCTGCCCGCAGGTGGTCACCGACACCGGCGCGAAGCTGTCCAAGTCCCTCATCCGTGAAGGCCGCGCCGCGCTGCCGGACGGCGCCGCACCGTGGATGCTCGACACGCGACAATGGCCGGGATCGACAGCCGAGTACGTCGAGGGCCTGATGGGAATGACCGAGGTGTTCCTGTCCGACCCGCGGCACTTCTTCCGCTCGTACTCGGCCGGCGAACTCGGCCGGATGATGACCGCACCCGCACCTAGGAGCGTTCCCGCACCATGACGTCCACGACCACTCGCGTGCACGAGCTGAACCTGTACCGCCGGTACTTCGATCTGGTGGCCGCCGGCCGGAAGTCCATCGAGGTCCGTGTGCGCTACCCGCACCTTCGGACGATGGCGGCCGGCGACGTGATCCGGTTCCGGATCAAGGGCACCGATGAGACGTGCAGCGTGCGCGTGAAGCAGGTCACCGAGTACCCGGACTTCGAGACTCTGCTCGACGGCGAGGGCCCGGCCAACGTCAACCCGACCGCGAGCCGTGACGAGCAGCTGGCCAACATCCGGAGCATCTACCCGCCGGAGAAGGAAGCGTTGGGGGCCCTCGCCATCAAGATCGAGCTGATCGAGTCCTGACCGCCCAGCGAAGAGGCCCCGGCCACCCATCACGGGCGGCCGGGGCCTCTCCATGCCCCCACCGGCCTCGTCGGCGACGCGGTACGTTGACGCCATGACCGAGGCCCCGAAGTACCGCCAGATCGCCGACCAACTGCGCCGCGGCATCCTGGACGGCACGTACGCGCCGGGCGCCCCGCTGCCCTCGGAAGAGTCGTTGGCCAGGCAGTTCGGGGTGACGCGCCCGACCGTTCGGCAGGGCATCGCGCAGCTGACCGCGGCCGGCCTGGTCGAGGTGATGATGGGCCGCGGTGCGTTCGTCCGGCGCCCGGAGGATGCGCCGTTGACGCCCGCCTACGCGGCGACCGTCGCCGCCCTGGTCGACGAGCTGCGGCAGTTGCGGGCACGGTTTGACGTGCTCGAGGAAGAGGTCCGGGAGTTGCGTGGCCGGGCGTGAGGACCGCCCGGCCGCAGGCCAACTCGTGTTGATGCTTTGGGGGATGTGTCGTGCAGCAGGTCGCCGACCCTGACCGGTTCGAGGAAGGCCATCTCGTCCATCGCGCCGGTGACCGCCGGGCCCTCGGAGTGCCGGCCGGCGACCGCCCCCGCCGCGTCGTCCACCAGCTTCATCACCACCCCGCCGTGCACCGTGCCCAGCAGGTTGGTGTGCTGCGCGGTCATGATGTGCGACAGCGTCACCCGGGAGACGGAGGCAGGTTTCGGCGGAAGGATCGGCGAAGGGGGTCGAGTCATGCCGTAACCCTAATACGCCCGAAAACGCGTACGAATGCCACCCTTCGCCGGAGCGGCCCGGGGTGTTCCGTCCGGCCGGAATCCGTGCCATCCTCCGAGCGGTCGGACGCAGCCGTCTGACGCCCGGTCAGCGGACCCCGCACGACCCGTACGTGGATCACCGGAGCCCGTACGACGAATTCGTACCCCCTTCACCACTGTTCACGTGGCCATCGGGCGAGAATCGTTGAGGTCATGAAGCCGGAACTTCCCCCGATCGCGACGCCGGTCCGACTGAGCGCCACGCACTGCCGACTGACCCTGCGCGTCGAACCCCGCGAGCTGCACGACATCCGCCGATTCGTCAGCAGCCAGTTACGCGCCTGGAGTTGCGAGGAGCTGGCGGCCCCGGCGGCCATGTGCGTGACCGAACTCCTGAGCAACGTCCACAAGCACGTGCTGTCCCCGGAGTGCGTGCTGACCCTGCGCAGGATCGCCGGCGGCGTCCGCTTCTCGGTGATCGACCACGACCCGTCGATGCCGGTGGTGTGCGAACCCCACCATCTGTCCGAGAGCGGGCGGGGGTTGTTCCTGCTGAGCGAGACCGTGCACGAGTGGGGCGCGGTGCCGGCCGCGGACGGCAAGGAGATCTGGTTCGTGCTGCGGACGGTGGCGGCATGACCTTCCTCACCCCGCTGCCGCCGATGACCAGGGACCTGATCAACTCCCTCGCCACCTATACCTGGTTGGAGGCCACCGCGGTCGGGCGCGTCGCGTTCGTGCTGGCCGCGCACCCGGAGGGCGGTCCGGAGGCCGGGCGGTTCGCCCGCGCCCTGCGGCTGGCCGAACCGGCCCGCCGGATGCCGTACGTCGGCGAACGCGTCACGGTCAGCGGCGCGCACGCCAGGCTGCGGCTCGACCAGTGCCCGTACGCGGTCGAGTTGGCGGTGGGCCCGCAGTGGACCGCCTTCGTGGCCGCCGGCGGCCCGGTCGCGCTCATAGTCGGGCTCGACCCGCTTCCGCGCTGTTCACCGCCGGAGACGGTCGAGTCCTACCTGCGGCAGGCCCAGGTGCGGATGGGCACCACCCGCATCGTGGCGCCGGCCGACCGCTGACGCGGCGCCCGTGCGTGTGCGGTCCGCGCCGGCCCGGCCCATGATGGGACCGGGAGGACCGATGGCGGACTGGCACGTACGGGACTTCACGCCGGACGACCTCGAAGCGGTCGTCCGGCTCGACACGGAGAGCGGCAGCGGGGACGAGCCTCCCGTCTTCCGGCTCTCCGACGTCGTCGCGGCGCTCCAGGCCGGCCACCCCGCGGTGGTCGCGGTCGCCGACGACCTGGTGGTCGGCGCGTCGGTGGCCCGGGTCGAGGGGGACCACGCCTGGGTGATGCGGATCAGCCTCCATCCGGCCTGGCGCAGGCTGGGCATCGGCAGCGCGCTGCTGGCGGCCCTGGAGCACCGCGCGCAGTCGGCCGGGGCCAGGACGCTCGCGGCCCTGCTGCCTGAGGACGGCACCGGCGCGACCGCGCTGCGCAACTCCGGCTTCGGGCCGCGCGCCGGGCTGACGTACTTCGAGAAGGCCGAGGCGGTCACCGCGCAGGACGTGGTGCTGCTGGCCTCGCTGGGCGGCGAGGTGCCGTCGGCCGGGCTGTGGCGCGGGCTGGCCGGGATGGCGGTGGAGAAGGGCCTGATCGAACGCCGGCTGGTGCTGCCGCTCGCGCATCCGGAGCTGGCCGCGGAACACGGGGTGGAGCCGCCGCGGGCCGTCGTGCTGTTCGGGCCGCCCGGCACCGGCAAGAGCACCTTCGCCAAGGCGGTCGCCGGCCGGCTGGGCTGGCCGTTCGTCGAGCTGTTCCCGTCCCGGATCGCGATGGAGGGCGAGCTGGCGCAGGGGCTGGGCCGGCGCTTCGACGAGGTCGCGCAGCTGGACCACGCGGTGGTCTTCATCGACGAGGTCGAGGAGGTCGCCGGGGTGCGCGCCGCGGCCTCCGGCGCCGCGGTCGGCGTGGTCAACGAGCTGCTGAAGTCGATCGTGCGGTTCCGGGACCGCGACAGCCGGCTGCTGATCTGCGCGACCAACAACGTCGCCACCCTCGACCCGGCCTTCCTGCGCCACGGCCGCTTCGACTTCGTGCTCCCGGTCGGCCCGCCGGACCTCGAGGCGCGCGAGGCGCTGTGGGCCAGCTACCTCGCCCGGGCCGGGACGGCCGACGGCCTGGACTACCCGGCGCTCGCCGAGGCCAGCGACGGCTTCACCCCGGCCGACATCGCCCAGGTCGCCCGTACCGTCGCGCAGAACGTGTTCGAGCGCACACTCGACAGCGGCGCCCGGGTCCGGCCGGGCTCCGACGACTACCTGCGGGCCATCCGCGCCACCCGGCCCACCGTGACCAGGGAGATGGCGCTGGAGTTCGCCGACCAGACCAGTCGCTACGGGCGCACATGAGGTGACCGAACGGTGCTGGTCAGGTCACCATTCCATCAGCTGTGCTACAGAACGGTCTCCACTGGCCATGGCTCGGCGGAGTAGGGGCACACTGCTGGGCATGGACGGATGGCGCGATGGTTGGACGGACGAGGGCGAGCCGGATGGCGCCCGCGTGATGCCGCACGTACGGCGGTCCGATCGTGACGGACAGCAGTCGTACGGCGACCGGGACTACCGGCAGCCGCGGACCCCGCACGGCGAGCCGCCGCTGCCGCCGGAGCTGTCGCCCTACCGCGGCACTCCGGCCGGCGGCCGGGTACCGCGGCAGCCGGGCGGCAGCGGCGGCTACAGCGACGGCGCGACGTACCGCGGCGGCGGCGCCCGTCCGCCGAGAAACTGGCGCAAGCGGATCACCTGGACCGTGCTGACGCTGGTGATCGTGCTGCTCGGCGCCTCGATCGGCACGTACTACTGGGCGAACGGCAAGCTCGCGCGGACCGTGGACCTCACCGCGCTGCCTGACCGGCCGGCGGTGGGACAGGGCACGAACTACCTGATCGTCGGCTCGGACAGCCGCGAGGGGATGTCGGCCGCGCAGAAGCAGCAGCTGCACACCGGCTCGGCCGAGGGCAAGCGCACCGACTCGATGATGATCCTGCACATCGGCGCGCACGGCGACACCCTGCTGAGCCTGCCGCGCGACTCCTACGTCACCATCCCCGCCTTCACCGGCGCCTCCGGCCGGCACTACCCGGCCACCACGCACAAGCTGAACACCGCCTACGCGTGGGGCGGCGGCGCGCTGCTGTCGCAGACCGTGGAGCACGACACCGGCATCCACATCGACCACTACGCGGAGATCGGCTTCACCGGCTTCGTGAACCTGGTCAACGCGCTCGGCGGGGTGAACATGTGCCTGCCGCAGCCGATCGTGGACAAGGACTCGGGCGCGGACTTCAAGGCCGGCTGCCAGACGTTCGACGGCGCCCAGTCGCTGGAGTTCGTCCGCGAGCGGCACGCGATGGCCAACGAGGACCTGGGACGGATGCAGGACCAGCAGAAGTTCCTGTCCGCCCTCGCCCACCAGGCCGCCACCCCGTCCACCGTGCTCAACCCCTTCAAGCTCTACCCGGTGCTCGGCGCCGGCCTGGAGACCCTTGAGGTGGACAAGGGCATGAGCCTGTACGACCTGTCGCAGATGTTCTTCGCGATGAAGGACGTCTCCGGCGGCCAGGGCAAGTCGCTGACCGTGCCGATCTCCAACCCCAACCTGCCGACCCCGAGCGACGGCGACTCGGTGGCCTGGGACAAGGCCCGCGCCCAGCAGCTCTTCGGCGAGCTGCAGAACGACCAGCCGGTCACCGTCAGCGGCAACTGAGCCGCCCGGCTCGGCAGCCGGAACGCGGCAGCGAAAAGGGGCGCGGCCCCCGACCTCTCGGTCGGGGGCCGCGCCCTTGGTGCGGAAGGCCGTCAGCCGGTGAAGGCAGCCGTGCCGTTCGGGGTGCCCAGGCCGGTCGGGCCGTCGTAGCCGGTCTCGGCGGTGCACAGGTACGCCGGGGAGCAGCTGGCGGTCGAGCCGGTGGTGACGTCGTTCAGCGAGCCGGTGTGGGCGTAGGGGAACGACGACGGGGTCGAGCCGGAGGACGGGGTGCCCGCGTCGGCGAAGACCGAGGCGATGATCGGCGACGCGACCGAGGTGCCGCCGAAGACCTCCCAGCCCGGGTCGCCGCCGTAGGTGTCGTAGACCGCGACACCGGTGGCCGGGTCGGCCACCGCGGAGACGTCGGCCACGGTCCGCTTCGAGCAGCCCGTGTCGGTCTGCCAGCTCGGCTTGGCGTCGTCCTTCGAGCAGCCGGAGCCGGCGCCCTCGTCGCTGGAGGTCGACCAGACGCTCTCGGACCAGCCGCGCGAGTTGGAGGCGGTGCTCAGCGAGGTGCCGCCGACCGCGGTGACGTAGCGGGAGGCCGCCGGGTACTCGACCTCGTAGCCGCTGTCACCCGAGGAGGCGGTGACCGCCACGCCGGGGTGGTCGTAGTAGCTGCTGTCGTAGCTGGAGTCCGAGGAGGACTCGCCGCCGCCGTAGCTGTTGGAGACGAACTTGGCGCCCTGGGCGACCGCCTCGTTGACCGCCGCGCCCAGGTTCGCGGTGGTGGCCGACTTGGCCTCGACCAGGATGATGTGGGCGTCCGGCGCGATCGCCGAGACCATGTCCACGTCCAGCGACTCCTCCTCGGCCCAGCCCGCGTCGGCGCTGGGGAGCGAGGTGGTGCTGCCGGTCTGGCTCATCTTGGTGAAGCAGCCGCTGCCGCAGGCCGGCAGGCCGTACTGCGCACGGTAGGTCGCCAGGTCGGAGGCCGCGTTGGGGTTGTCATAGGCGTCGACGATCGCGACCGTCTGGCCCGCGCCGCCGTTGGCCGGCAGCTTGTAGGCGCTCAGGAGGCTGCTGGGACCGTAGCCCGAGGGGGTGGCGTCGGGGTGCACGCCCATCGGGGCGATCTCCGACGCGTTGGTGACACGCAGGGCGTTGCACGCCATCACGCCGACATGGGTCGGAGCGGCACACGACCGCGTCCAGGCGACGTGGTGCGTCGAAGCGGCGGTCGCCGAGGGGGCGGCGACGGCGAGACCCGAGACAGCCAGCGCCGCGGCGCCGACGAACGAGTACGCGATGCGGCGCGAGTGCGCCGTGAGGGGGGTGCGCAACGTGATCCTCCTGTAGCGGGGGTTAACGGGGGAGTTGCACATACGGCGTTACGGGTGCCACCACGGCCCGTGGTGGCTGGCGCAGAACGTACTGTTGGCATGGTCTGCTCAACAAGCTCTGGTGAAGAAGATCGACCTCCGCTTTACCCTTGACCCGAAAAACGGATGAATTCTTGACCAACTCGTGGGTGTAGTACGACACATGACCGCTCGCCGCTCCGTCAAACGGCCCCGCCTGTCCCGTTTCACCCCACCCCGTATCCCGCCGCACACCGATGAGTTGGTCGTAGGGGTAATACGCCACGCAGACAGCGGGGGCAGCGGCATCTTTGCGATACCCCTGCCCCCGCTGTGCGTTGGCCGTGAGACGCCGCCCTACGGCAGGTTGCGGGCCATCACGATGCGCTGGACCTGGTTGGTGCCCTCGTAGATCTGGGTGATCTTCGCGTCGCGCATCATGCGCTCCAGCGGGTAGTCCCGCGTGTAGCCGTAGCCGCCGAGCAGCTGGACGGCGTCGGTGGTGATGTCCATCGCGGCGTCGGAGGCGAAGCACTTGGCCGCGGCGCCGAAGAAGGTCAGGTCCTCGCCGGTGGCGCCCAGCGAGACGCGCTCGGAGCGGGCGGCGGCGGCGTAGGTGAGCTGCCGGGCCGCCTCCAGCTTCATCGCCATGTCGGCGAGCATGAACTGGATGCCCTGGAAGTCGGCGATCGGCTTGCCGAACTGCTTGCGCTCCTTGACGTAGCCCTTGGCGTAGTCCAGCGCGCCCTGCGCGATGCCGAGCGCCTGGGCCGCGATGGTGATCCGGGTGTGGTCCAGGGTCTTCATGGCGGTGGCGAAGCCGGTGCCCTCGGCGCCGATCATCCGGTCGGCCGGGATGCGCACGTTGTCGAGGTAGACCTCGCGGGTCGGCGAGCCCTTGATGCCGAGCTTCTTCTCCGGGGCGCCGAACGAGACGCCCTCGTCGGACTTCTCCACCACGAAGGCGCTTATTCCCTTGGACCGCTTCTCCGGGTCGGTGACCGCCATCACGGTGTAGAACTCGCTGACGCCGGCGTTGGTGATCCAGCGCTTGACGCCGTTGAGGACGTAGGAGTCGCCGTCGCGCACCGCCTTGGTCTTCATGCCGGCGGCGTCCGAGCCGGCGTCCGGCTCCGACAGGCAGTACGAGAACATCGCGTCGCCCTTGGCCAGCGGGCCGAGGTAGCGCTTCTTCAGCTCCTCGGAGCCGGAGAGCACCACGGGCAGCGAGCCGAGCTTGTTGACCGCCGGGATCAGCGAGGACGAGGCGCAGACCCGGGCCACCTCCTCGATCACGATGACGGTGGACAGCGCGTCGGCGCCCGCGCCGCCGTAGCTCTCCGGAACGTGGACGGCGTGCAGGTCGGCGCCGACCAGCGCGTCCAGCGCCTCCTGCGGGAACCGGCCCTGCTCGTCCACCTCGGCGGCATACGGCGCGATCTTCGCCTCGGCCAGCGAGCGCACCGCGTCGCGGAGCATGTCGTGCTCCTCGGACGGCCGGTAGAGGTCGAAATCAGTGGAACCCGCCAAGGTGTCCTCACTCCCAAGATCTGCTAACTACCGTTAAGTAACAGAATTCTAGAGCCCCGCGCTGGAGAGCCGATAGGTGAGCTTGCCGACAGCGCGCCGGTTATGCTCGGCTGTCGCCGACCAGGCACCCGCATGGCCGCTCCCGAAAGGCATACTCCGTGACGCTCAAGCTCACCGTGATCGGCACCGGCTACCTCGGGGCCACGCATGCCGCCGCCATGGCGGAACTGGGCTTCGAGGTGCTCGCCCTCGACATCGACCCGGCGAAGATCGAGACCCTGGCGGCCGGCCGCGGCCCGATGTTCGAGCCCGGTCTGGACGAGCTGCTCTCCCGGCACGTGGCCGGCATCGAGGGCGCCACCGGGCGGCTGCGCTTCACCACCTCGTGGCAGGAGATCGCCGACTTCGGCGACGTGCACTTCGTCTGCGTCAACACTCCGCAGAAGCGCGGCGAGTACGCCTGCGACATGAGCTACGTGGACAGCGCCTTCGACGCGCTCGCCCCGCTGCTGACCCGGCCCACCCTGGTGGTCGGCAAGTCCACCGTGCCGGTCGGCAGCGCGGACCGGCTCGCCGCCCGGCTGGCCGCGCTCGCCCCGGCCGGCGCCGGCGCCGAGCTGGCCTGGAACCCGGAGTTCCTGCGCGAGGGCTTCGCCGTCCAGGACACCCTGCACCCGGACCGGATCGTGGTCGGCGTGCGCAGCGAGAACGCCGAGGCGCTGCTGCGCGAGGTGTACGCGACCCCGGTGTCCGAGGGCACCCCGCTGGTCGTCGCGGACTACCCGACCGCGGAGCTGGTCAAGAACGCAGCCAACTCCTTCCTGTCCACCAAGATCTCGTTCATCAACGCGATGGCCGAGGTCTGCGAGGCGTCCGGCGGCGACGTGGCCAAGCTCGCCGAGGCGCTGGGGCACGACGAGCGGATCGGGCCGAAGTTCCTGCGCGCCGGGATCGGCTTCGGCGGCGGCTGCCTGCCCAAGGACATCCGCGCCTTCATGGCCCGGGCCGGCGAGCTGGGCGCGGACCAGGCGCTGACCTTCCTGCGCGAGGTGGACTCCATCAACATGCGGCGCCGCGGCCACATGGTGGAGCTGGCCCGCGAGGCGTGCGGCGGCGGCTTCCTCGGCAAGCGGATCGCGGTGCTCGGCGCCACCTTCAAGCCGGACTCCGACGACGTCCGCGACTCCCCGGCGCTCAACGTGGCCGGCCAGATACACCTGCAGGGCGCCCAGGTCACCGTCTACGACCCCAAGGGCATGGAGAACGCCGCCCGGGTCTTCCCGACCCTCGGCTACGCGCCCTCCGCACGCGAGGCGGTCCGCGGCGCCCACGTGGTGCTGCACCTGACCGAGTGGCGCGAGTTCCGCGACCTCGACCCGGCCGCGCTCGGCGAGGTCGCGGCCGGCCGGCACGTGCTGGACGGCCGCAACGCGCTGGACCCGGCGATCTGGCGCAAGGCCGGCTGGACCTTCCGCGCCATGGGCCGCCCGAACGCCTGACCCGCTACCGCCCGGCCGGGCCGTCCAGCTGCTCGATCGTGGCGTTGGACGGGCCGCGCCGGGCGGCTTCCTGCCGGGCCACCGACTCCGCGTCGCGCAGCACCCGCACCGCGTTGTGCCAGGTGAGCTTGGCCAGGTCCTGCGGCGACCAGTGGCGGCGCAGGAGTTCGGCCACCAGGTGCGGGTAGCCGGCCACGTCGGACAGGTCGGCCGGCACGAAGGCGGTGCCGTCGAAGTCGCCGCCGATGCCGAGGTGGTCGATGCCGGCGACCTCCCGCATGTGGTCGAGGTGGTCGGCCACGGTGGCGGCGGTGGCGACCGGCCTGGGGTGGGCCTCCTCGTACTCCCGCTGCACCGCGACGCCGGCCTCGGTCAGGTCGAGCGGGTGCAGGCCGTGGGCGCGCATGTTCGCGTCGGCCGCCTCCGTCCAGGCGATGGCCGCCGGGAGGATGAACTTCGGCACGAAGGTGGCCATCGCCACGCCGCCGTTGTCCGGCAGCAGCGCCAGCACGTCGTCGGGGATGTTGCGCACGTGGTCGCAGACCGCCCGCGCCGAGGAGTGCGAGAAGACCACCGGCGCGGCGGTGGCCCGCAGCGCGTCCCGCATGGTGGCGGGGGCGACGTGGCTGAGGTCGACGAGCATGCCGCAGCGGTTCATCTCCCGCACGACCTCGGTGCCGAACGCGGTCAGCCCGCCCGCCTTCGGCTCGTCGGTCGCCGAGTCGGCCCACGGGGTGTTCTCGTTGTGGGTGAGCGTCATATACCGCACCCCGAGCGCGTGCAGGGCGCGCAAGGTGGCCAGCGAGTTGTTGATGGAGTGGCCGCCCTCGGCACCCATCAGCGAGGCGATCCGGCCCTCGGCGCGGGCCGCCTCCATGTCGTCCGCGGTCAGCGCCAGCCGCAGGTCCGACGGGTACCGGTCGGTCAACTGCCGCACCGCGTCGACCTGTTCGAGCGTGGCGCTGACCGCGTCGTCACCGGTCAGGTCGCAGCGGACGAAGACCGACCAGAACTGCGCGCCCACCCCGCCGGCCCGCAGCCGGGGGATGTCGGTGTGCAGCCGCTCGCGGCAGTCGCCGGCGATGTCGAGCCGGTCGAGGTCGTAGCGCACCTGCTCGCGCAGCGCCCAGGGCAGGTCGTTGTGGCCGTCGACCACCGGGTGGGCGGCGAGCAGTTCGGCCGCGCGGGCCAGGTAGTCCATGTCGGTCCTCTCGATGGGTCGCCGGCGGGGCTGCGGCGGGCGGGGTCAGCCGCCGAAGCCGAACCCGGCGTCGGAACCGGTCCTGGCGCGCAGCCGCTTGCCCTTCTCGGTGGCCTGCTGGTTCAACTCGTCCTGGAAGTGCCGCATCCGCTCCTGCAGTTCGGCGTCGGACGCGGCCAGGATGCGCACCGCGAGCAGTCCGGCGTTGCGGGCGCCGCCCACCGAGACGGTGGCGACCGGCACGCCGGCCGGCATCTGCACGATGGACAGCAGCGAGTCCATGCCGTCGAGGTACTTCAGCGGCACCGGCACCCCGATGACCGGCAGCGCGGTGACGGAGGCGAGCATGCCCGGCAGGTGGGCGGCGCCGCCCGCACCGGCGATCACCGTCCGCAGCCCGCGCCCGGCGGCCTGTTCGCCGTACGCGATCATCTCGCGCGGCATGCGGTGCGCGGAGAGCACGTCGACCTCGTAGGGCACCTCGAACTCGTCGAGCGCCTGGGCCGCCGCCTCCATCACGGGCCAGTCGGAGTCGGAACCCATCACGATGCCGACGAGCGGCTGCTTGACCGTCACTGTCACTCCTGGATCGTTCCCCGCAGGTAGTCGGCGGCGTGCCGGGCGCGCTCGCGCACGTCGGCCAGGTCGTCGCCGGAGGTGTTGACATGGCCGACCTTACGGCCGGGCTTGACGTCCTTGCCGTACATGTGGATCTTCAGGCCGGGATCGCGGGCCATGCAGTGCAGGTAGCCGAAGTACATGTCGGGGTAGTCGCCACCGAGCACGTTGGCCATCACGGTCCAGCGCCGCACCGGGCGCGGGTCGCCGAGCGGCAGGTCGAGGACGGCGCGCAGGTGGTTCTCGAACTGCGAGGTGGCCGCGCCGTCCTGGGTCCAGTGGCCGCTGTTGTGCGGGCGCATCGCCAACTCGTTGACCAGCACCCGGCCGTCGGCGGTCTCGAACAGCTCGACCGCGAGGTGGCCCACCACGCCGAGCGCGTCGGCGATCCGCAGCGCGAGGTGCTGGGCCGCCGCGGACGACTGCTCGGACAGGCCGGGCGCCGGGGCGATGACGGTGTCGCACACCCCGTTCACCTGGACCGACTCCACGACCGGGTAGGCGACGGCCTGGCCGTGCGGGGAGCGCACCACGTTGGCGGCGAGTTCGCGCGTGAAGGCGACCTTCTCCTCGGCGAGCACCGGCACGCCGGCCCGGAAGGGCTCGGCCGCCTCCCGCTCGTCGCGCACCACCCACACGCCCTTGCCGTCGTACCCGCCGCGCACGGTCTTCAGGACGACCGGGAACCCGTCGCCCTCCGCCGCGAACGCCGCCACGTCCGACGGGTCGGCGACGATCCGGTGCCGGGGGCACGGCACGCCGATCGCGTCGAGCCGGGCGCGCATGACGCCCTTGTCCTGGGCGTGCACCAGCGCGTCCGGGCCCGGCCGCACGGTCACGCCGTCGGCCTGCAGGGCACGCAGGTGCTCGCTGGGCACGTGCTCGTGGTCGAAGGTCACCACGTCGCAGCCGCGGGCGAAGGCGCGCAGCGTCTCCAGGTCGCGGTAGTCGCCGACCACGACCTCGCCGGCCACCTGCGCGGCCGAGTCGCGCGCGGTGTCGCTGAGCAGCTTGAAGCGGATGCCGAGCGGGATGCCCGCCTGATGCGTCATACGGGCGAGCTGGCCGCCCCCCACCATGCCGACTACCGGAAATGTCACCCCCACAGGGTATCGGCCGGGCTCCGCGCGCCGAACGCGGGTTCGTAGGAAGGCACGAAACGGCAGCACCGAAGTGAGAGGATCACACAAATGGCGTGACCGGCTACGCAGCGGAATAATGGGAAGTTCATCCTCAGCGGCGAACCTCCCGGCCCGGTCACTCGTCTTACTCGTAGGTGACGGCCGTCTTCCACTCCCCTGCCCGTTCGGGCAGAACGCCCGACAGGCGATCAACCACCCGCGGTGGTTAGCATGAGGCTCAGGGGAAACAGCCGAACAGCTCAACGTCACCGACCGTCCTGACCCCGACAGAAGGTCTTGCGACATCATGAGTCGACTGCATGCGCTGAACGCCCGACTGAGGCTCCTCTACCTGGAGATCGCCAAGTTCGGCCTCGTCGGCATCGCGGGCATCGGCGTCAACCTCCTGGTTTTCAACCTGCTCCGGGGGGCCACCGACCTGCAGACGGTTCGCGCAAGCGTCATCGCCACCGTCGTCTCCATCGTCTTCAACTACATAGGCTTCCGCTACTTCACCTACCGCAACGCGGACCGGGGCGGACGCGGCCGGGAGATCGGCCTGTTCGCCTTCTTCAGCGTGATCGGCGCGGTGATCGAGAACGGCGTGCTGTACGTCGCGACCTACCCGCTGGGCTTCGACGGCCCGCTGGCGAACAACTTCTTCAAGTTCGCCGGCATCGGCGTGGCCACGCTCTTCCGCTTCTGGTCCTACCGCACCTGGGTGTTCCGCTCGCTGGACGGTGAGGCCACGGTGCAGGCCGAGGCGATCCTCACCGACGCCGAGCGGCAGGCCCGGATCAGGTCCGCGCGCGACTGAACCGACCACGCTCGGCAGCCGAGCGACCGCAGCGCGCGCTCAGCGCACCGAGGGACGGCCCGGCTCCGGGCCGTCCCTCGGCGGTTCCTGGCCGCTGAGCCGGGCCGCCTCGCTCTCCCGGGCCAGGAAGAGCGCGAAGACCGGCGGCCGCTGCTGCAGCAGCTCCAGCCGGCCGCCGTCGGCCTCCGCGAGGTCGCGGGCGACCGCGAGGCCGAGACCGGTGGAGTTGCGCCCGCTCACCGTGCGCTCGAAGACCCGGGAGCCGAGGTCGGGCGGCACGCCCTGCCCCTCGTCGGTCACCTCGGCGACCGCCTGGTTGCCGGTGACCCGGGTGTGGATCACCACCGAGCCCGAGCCGTGCATCAGCGCGTTCTCGATCAGGGTGGCCAGCACCTGGGCGACCGCGCCCGGCGTGCCGAGCGCCCGCAGCCGCCGGGTGCCGGAGCGGGAGATGCTGCGCCCCTCGCCGCGGTAGGCGGGCCGCCACTCCTCCAGCTGCTGCTTGATCACCTCGTCGAGGTCGAAGGCGACCGCGGAGCCGGACCGGGCGTCGCGCGAGTTGGTCAGCAGCCGCTCCACCACGTCCGTCAGCCGCTCGACCTGGCCGAGGGCGATGGACGCCTCGTCCTTGACGGTGTCGTGGTCGTCGGTGGCGATGATCTCCTCCAGCCGCATCGACAGCGCGGTCAGCGGGGTGCGCAGCTGGTGGGAGGCGTCGGCGGCGAGCCGGCGCTCGGCGGTGAGCATCTTGGCGATCCGCTCGGCGCTGGAGTCCAGCACGTCGGCGACCCGGTCGAGCTCCGGGACGCCGTAGCGGCGGTGCCGGGGGCGCGGATCGCCGGAACCGAGCCGCTCGGCGGTCTCGGCCAGGTCGATGAGCGGCGCCGCCAGCCGCCGGGCCTGCTGGACGGCGAGCACGACGGCGGCGGCGATGGCCATCAGGGCCACCGCGAGGATGACCAGCAGGGTGCGCCCGACCTGCTGGCTGACGATGGTGCGCGACTCGGAGACCATGGCGCTCTCGCCGTGCGCGCCGACCCGGACCGCCGAGATGACCTTGCCCTTGGGCGGGTGGCCCAGGGTGATCCGCGGCTGGCCCGGTACCCGGATGACCGCGTACCGGTCCTTGTCGATCTGCCGTTCCAGGGCGCGCGAGGAGACCGGCTCGCCGGCGACGAGCCGGTTCTCCACGACGCCGACCAGCTGGACGGCGTCGGACTGCACGCTGTCCTTGGCGCTGGTCTCGATCGTCCGGCTCTCCACGATCACCAAGGAGATGCCGAAGACGGCGATGACCACCAGCACCACAGCGAGGGTGGAATTGATCAGACGCCGACGCATCGCGGGTCAGGACGTCAGTTCTTCTCGAAGCGGAAGCCGACGCCGCGCACGGTGGAGATGTAGCGCGGGTTGGCGGCGTCGTCACCGAGCTTCTTGCGCAGCCAGGAGATGTGCATGTCGAGGGTCTTGGTCGACGACCACCAGGTGGTGTCCCACACCTCGCGCATCAGCTGGTCGCGGGTGACCACCCGGCCGGCGTCCCGTACCAGGACGCGCAGCAGGTCGAACTCCTTGGCGGTCAGGGAGAGTTCGTCGTCGCCGATCCAGGCGCGGTGCGACTCGACGTCGATCCGCACGCCCTGGGTGGCCGGCTGCGCCTCGGTGCTGCCGCGGCGCAGCAGGGCGCGCACCCGGGCCAGCAGCTCGGCGAGCCGGAAGGGCTTGGTCACGTAGTCGTCGGCGCCGGCGTCCAGGCCGACCACGGTGTCCACCTCGTCGGCGCGGGCGGTCAGCACCAGCACCGGGAAGCCGTGCCCCTCGGTGCGCAGCCTGCGGCACACCTCCAGGCCGTCCATACCGGGCAGGCCGAGGTCCAGGACCAACAGGTCCACCGCACCCTGCATACCGGCGTCCAGCGCCGTGGGGCCGTCTTCGCGCACCTCTACCTCGTATCCCTCGCGGCGCAGCGCGCGCGCCAGCGGTTCCGAGATGGAGGCATCGTCCTCGGCGAGCAGAACTCGGGTCATGCGCTGATGGTAGTCCGCGTGGCATGACCTGGGGGCGCGTGGGCAGCCGACCCGGGTGCCATCCGGATCACCGGGGGGCTCGCGGCCGGCGGGTCCGCGCCGGATGCCCCCGGGCGCCTCTGTGATGATTGTCTCGAATGGGGTGTAATCCCCGCCAACCTCTCTTACCGTGTCGATACATCGGTAAATCGCATTGCACCCGGAGACCTTTGGCCGTGTACAGGGCCAAAGGCCTCGCTCTGTGCCGGGCCTGTCATGAACGGTCGCCGGCCGGAGCGCCCGGCGACCCAAGGAACTCATCTCCATGCCCTCCAGCGCGACTCAGGACTCCGACCGCCAGGTGACCCCGGCGGCGGGCGGGAAGACCTTCTTCGGCCATCCCCGCGGCCTGTCCACCTTGTTCATGACCGAGATGTGGGAGCGGTTCAGCTTCTACGGCATGCGCGCCCTGCTCGTGCTCTACCTGGTGGCCCCGGCCTCCCAGGGCGGTCTGGCCTTCAAGGCGGCCACCGGCGCGGCGATCTACTCGGTCTACAACGCCACCGTCTACCTGCTGGCGATGCCGGGCGGCTGGATCGCCGACCGGCTGTGGGGTCCACGCCGCACGGTCGCGGTGGCCGGCGCGGTGATCATGTGCGGCCACTTCATGCTGGCGGTGCCCTTCGAAGGGTCGTTCTTCGGCGGCCTGGTCATGATCGCGATCGGCTCCGGCCTGCTGAAGGCCAACATCTCGACGATGGTCGGCCACCTGTACCCGGACCGCAACGACGCCCGGCGGGACGGCGCGTTCACGATCTTCTACATGGGGATCAACCTCGGCGCCTTCGCCGCGCCGCTGGTGATCGGCACGGTCGGCCAGCAGGTCAACTGGCACCTGGGCTTCGCGCTGGCCGGCGTCGGCATGGGTCTCGGCCTGACGCAGTACCTGCTCGGCTCGCGCCACCTGGCGGCCAAGAGCTCCGAGGTGCCGACCCCGCTGGCCGCCGCCGAGCGCACCGCGCTGCTCAAGCGCGGCTTCGGCTGGCTGGCCGCCGCCGTGGTCTTCTACGGCATCGTGACCTTCACGCACTCCTTCACCGTCAACTGGGTGCTGTGGCCGCTGTCGCTGGCCGGCCTGGCGCTGCCGGGTTATTACTTCTTCCGGATGCGCCGGGACCGCGAGCTGACGGCCGACGAGCGCACCAAGGTCACCGGCTACATCTGGTTCTTCATCGCGGCGGCCGTCTTCTGGATGATCTACGACCAGTCCGGCTCCACGCTGACGGTCTTCGCCAACCAGAACACCGCGCACACCCTGTGGGGCTTCCACTTCCCGAGCAGCTGGTTCCAGTCGCTCAACCCGCTCTACATCATGGCGCTGGCGCCGTTCGTCGCCATGCTGTGGGTGCGGCTGGGCCGGCGGAACCCGAGCACCACCGTGAAGTTCGCGCTCGGCCTGATCGGCATCGGCGTCTCGTTCGGCGTGATGATGCTGGCGCAGACCGCGTCGGCCGGCGGCGTGCTGGTGAGCCCGCTGTGGCTGGCGGTGGTCTACCTGGTGCAGACGGTGGCCGAGCTGTGCCTGTCGCCGGTGGGCCTGTCGGTGACCACGAAGCTGGCGCCGCACAAGTACGCGGGCCAGATGATGGGGCTGTGGTTCCTCGCGGTCACCGCGGGCGACTGCGTGGCCGCCCTCATCCAGCTGATCGCCGGGAACGCGTTCCTGTCGGAGGCGTCCTTCGCGATCCAGGGCGCCGTGGTGGCGCTGGGCGGGGTGGCGTTCCTGATCTACCGCCGGCGGGTCATCGCGCTCATGGGCGACGTCAAGTAGCCCCCGCGCGGGGGCACGGGGGCCGACGGGGGCCTTCGGGGACGGACGGCGGTGCCGTGCGGGGCGTCAGGCGGGCCAGGCGAGTTCGGCCCAGACGGTCTTGCCGGCGCCGCCGTCCGTCTGGCGCACCACGCCCCAGTCGAGGCAGAGCCGCTGCACGATGAACATGCCGTGCCCGCCGGGACGCCCGGCGCGGTGCGGGGTGCGCGGCGAGGGCTCGCCGGAGCCGCCGTCGGTCACCTCGACGCGCAGCAGCTTCGGGGCCCGGTGCAGCCGCAGCTCCTGCGGGCCGCCGCCGTGCAGGCAGGCGTTCGTGACGAGTTCGGAGACGACCAGCAGGATGTCCTCGGCGCTGGCGCGGCGATCCGCGGTGGTCGAGGGCAGCCAGCCCCATTCCTGCATCGCCTGGCGCGTGAAGTCCCGGGCGAGCGGCACCACGCCGCTCGCGTCGGCCAGCGTGATCCGCATCGAGTTCCGCCCCGCTTCCCCGGGCGCCGCCGACCGACCGTTCACCGGGTCAGCCGGGACGCCCGGATCGCCGTGGTCAGGCCCACGGTCGTCCGGCGCAAATGGCCGGGTGGTACTCATCAGCGGTTCACCTCACCGATGTCCGACAGTTCGAGATGTCTCCTGCCCGAGGGATCCCGCATGACACCCATGGATTCCCGCTGGCCCATGAGACCGCGGACCGTCCCCCGTCCCCCGCGGGGCGCCTCGTCAGTCCAAGGCGTCGGCCAGTGTGTCGTGAAGGGTGAAGACCGCTTCGGCTCCGGTGATTTCAAACACTCGTGCGACTACCGGCTTCAACGCGGCGAGATGCACTCCGCCGCCGACCGCCTCGGCCCGCAGACGGGCACCGAGCAGCACGTTCAGACCCGTGGAGTCACAGAACTCCAGCTTCGAGCAGTCGACGACGAGCTTGGTGCAGCCCTCGTCCACGCTCTGTTCGAGTGGATCCCGCAACAGCTCCGCCGTGTGATGATCCAACTCGCCGGCGGGTGTGAAGATCGCACAGTGATCGTGTCGCTGCACAGCGACACTGAGACGGTCCCGGCCGGCCGTGCCGACCACCCCGCGGTCCATGCGCATTCCTCCTGGTTGCCTGTGACTGCGCCCCGCAACCCTACGCCGTCCGTGCACCGTACGGTAGTCGCGTCCTCGGCCGGGAGGGTACAGCGGAAACCTCTGTCCGCCCCACCCGCGGCGCCGGAACGGAATGATCCACTCCGGACAGGGCGCCGAACCGGCACTGCGGTCTTTCGCACAATCCCCGCGAGGGCTTCACACAGGACTTGCGAGGAACGCGGCGGAACGGGTAGGGCTGAGGGGAAAGGTGTTCGTGGACACCGGCCTCACGACATTCCGGAGGGCCGGTGCGAGGGAGGAGATCATGACCCGGCTCGAGGCGCAGACGGACCCCGCGCAGGCCAAGGAAGAACCGGCAGGGCTCGCAGGGCTTCCGGAGATCCCGCCGTTCGACGAGGTGGGTGCCGTTGACGCGCGAGCCCTGTCCAAGACGCTCTTCGCCCGGCTGGAGACGCTGGAGGAGGGCACCCACGAGCACTCCTACGTGCGCAACACCCTGGTCGAGCTGAACCTGGCCCTGGTGAAGTTCGCCGCCTCCCGGTTCCGGTCGCGCAGCGAACCGATGGAGGACATCGTCCAGGTCGGCACGATCGGCCTGATCAAGGCGATCGACCGGTTCGAGCTGAGCCGCGGTGTGGAGTTCCCCACCTTCGCGATGCCGACGATCATCGGCGAGATCAAGCGCTTCTTCCGGGACACCTCCTGGTCGGTGCGGGTGCCGCGCCGGCTGCAGGAGCTGCGGCTCGACCTCGCCAAGGCCGGCGACGAACTGGCCCAGCAGCTCGACCGCGCGCCCACCGTCGCCGAACTCGCCGAGCGCCTCCACCTGGAGCGCGAGGAGGTCGTCGAGGGCATGGTGGCCAGCAACGCCTACACCGCCAGCTCGCTGGACGCCCAGCCGGAGGAGGACGACTCCGAGGGCGCGCTCGCGGACCGGATCGGCTACGAGGACCACGGCCTGGAAGGCATCGAGAACCTCGAGTCGCTGCGGCCGCTGATCGCCGCGCTCGCCCCGCGCGACCGGCAGATCCTCTCGCTGCGCTTCGTCGGCAACCTCACCCAGTCCGAGATCGGCGAGGAGCTGGGCATCTCGCAGATGCACGTCTCCCGGCTGCTGACCCGCACGCTGAACCGGCTGCGCCGCGGACTGCTCACCGAGGAGTGAGCCCGCGGGCGGTCCGCCGACCGGCGCCGCCGGCCCCCGCGGCCGCGGCCGCCGGCCCGCTCACAGCGCCCGCACCCCGCGCCGCCACACCGCGCGCACCAGCGGCACGCCCGGCCGGTAGGCCAGGTGCACGTGCGAGGGCGCGTCCAGCAGCACCAGGTCCGCGCGGGCGCCCGGCGTGACGCGTCCCACGTCCGTGCGGCGCAGCGCCTGGGCGCCGCCCACCGTGGCGGCGTACACGGCCTCATCGGGTGTCATGCCCATCTCACGCACCGCGAGCGCCACGCAGAACGGCATGGAGCTGGTGAACGACGAGCCGGGGTTGCAGTCGGTGGACAGCGCCACGGTGACGCCCGCGTCCAGCAGCCGCCGGGCGTCCGGGTAGGGCGAGCGGGTGGAGAACTCCGCGCCCGGCAGCAGGGTCGCCACCGTGTGCCCGGCGCTGTCGGCCAGCGCGTCGACGTCGGCGGCGTCCAGGTGCGTGCAGTGGTCCGCGGAGGCGGCGCCCAGTTCGACCGCGAGGCGCACGCCGGGACCCGGGCCCAACTGGTTGGCGTGCACACGCGGAGTGAGTCCGCGGGCCGCGCCGGCGGTCAGCACCGCGCGGGCCTGCTCGCCGTCGAAGGCGCCGCGCTCGCAGAAGACGTCGATCCACCGCGCGTACTGCGCGCAGGCGTCCAGCATCGGCCCGGTGACCAGGTCGACGTACCCGGCCGGATCGTCCGACCAGACCGGGTCGGGCGGCACGATGTGGGCGCCGAGGAAGGTGACCTCGTCGGTGTGGCGGGCGGCCACCCGCAGCGCGCGGGCCTCGTCGGCGACGGTGAGCCCGTAGCCGGACTTGGTCTCGATGGTCGTGGTGCCCTGCCGCAGCGCCTCGCTGATCAGCCGGGTGACGTTGGCCTCCAGCTCGGCGTCGCTGGCGGCCCGGGTGGCGGCGACGGTGGTGCGGATGCCGCCCGCGCTGTACGGGCGGCCCTCCATGCGGGCGTTGAACTCCTCGGTGCGGTCGCCGGCGAAGACCAGGTGGGAGTGGGAGTCCACGAACCCCGGCAGCAGCGCGCGGCCCTCGGCGTCGAGGTGACTGTCAGTGGCCGGTGCTTTGCTTGTCGTGCCGACCCAGACGACGCGGTCGCCGTCCATCACGACGGCCGCGTCGCGCAGCAGGCCGAGAGGGCCGTGACCCAGGGAGGGATCGCCGGTGACGAGGGTGCCGATGTTGGTGACGGCCGTGGTCGTGGTGGCCGGGGTGGGGGTGGGCGGCTTCATCGCGAGCGGGCTCTCCTTCATCGGCGTCTTCGTCCTCGTCGGTGTCGCGGGCGCCGGCGGCGCCGGGCGCCGGCTCAGTCCCGCAGCGCCGCGACGGCCGAGGCCAGCGCGGCCGGCACGTCGGGCAGCAGTCGGTGCGCCCCGTCGCGCACCACGTGCCGCCCGCCGACCACCGTATGACGCACGTCCGCGTTGGTCGCCGCGAATACCGCCGTCTCCGCGCCCAGTGCGGGCAGCGTGCCGGCGGTCCGCGGGGAGTCCAGCGCGATCGTGGTGAGGTCAGCGAGCGCGCCGGGCTCGATCCGGCCCGCCTGCGGCCAGCCGAGCGAGCGGTGGCCGTCGGCGGTGGCCGCGCGCAGCAGGCTGTCGGCGCTCCAGTGGCCCCTGGTGCGGCTGCGCAGCCGTTCGTCGAGTTCGGTCGCGCGGGCCTCCTCCAGGATGTCGATGACCGCGTGGCTGTCGCTGCCGAGGCTCAACGGGCTGCCCGCGGCGGCCAGTCGGGCGGCCGGGCCGATCCCGTCGGCCAGGTCCCGTTCGGTGGTGGGGCACATGCACACGGTCGCGGACGCCTCGCCGAGCAGCCGGATGTCCGCCTCGGTGAGGTGGGTGGCGTGCACCGCGGTGGTGTGCGGTCCCCACAGGCCGTGGTCGGCCAGCAGCCGGGCCGGGGTGCGGCCGTGCACCGCCAGGCACGCCTCGTTCTCGGCGGGCTGCTCGGACAGGTGCACGTGGGTGGGCACGCCGCGGGTGCGGTCGGCGAACTCCTGGTAGCCGTCGGCGGCCGAGAAGGCGCGCACCGAGTGCAGGGCGGCGCCGATCCTGACGTGCGGTGCGCCGGTCAGCCGGGTGAAGCGGTCGTGCCAGCGATCGGCCGTAACGTCGCCGAACCGCCGCTGCACGCCCTCCAGCGGGCGGTAGCCGTCCGCGGTCAGGCCGCCGTGCAGGTAGGCGGTGTCCAGCAGGGTGATGCGGATCCCGGCGTCCTCGGCGGCGGCGATCAGCGCCTCGCCCATCGCGTTGGGATTGTCGTATGGCGTGCCGTCCGCCTGGTGGTGCACGTAGTGGAACTCGCCGACGCAGGTGATGCCGGCGAGCGCCATCTCGGCGTACACCGCGCGGGCCAGCGCGTGGTAGCTGTCCGGGGTGAGCCGGGCGGCGATGGCGTACATGGTCTCGCGCCAGGTCCAGAAGGTGCCGCTGCCCACCTGCACCGTGCCGCGCAGCGCGCGGTGGAAGGCGTGCGAGTGGGCGTTGGCCAGCCCCGGCAGCGTCAGCCCGGCCAGCCGCACCGCGCCGGGCGGCGGGGCCGGGGTGCCGGTCTCCACCCGGGTGACGTAGCCGTCCGCGACGGTGATCAGCACGCCGGGCGCCACGCGGTCGCCGAGCCAGGCGTGTTCGGCCCAGTAGGCGGAAGGGATCAGCGGCACGCCAGGCCCTCCAGCACGTCGGCGAGCGCGGTCACGCCGGCCAGGCAGTCGTCCTCGGCGGCGGACTCGGCCGGGGAGTGCGAGACCCCGGTCGGGTTGCGCACGAAGACCATGGCGGTGGGGATGGCGGCCGACAGGATGCCGGCGTCGTGCCCGGCGCCGGTGGGCAACACGGGCGCCGGGCAGCCTTCCGGGCCGGCCAGCAGGGCGGCCACCCGGTCGCGCAGCCCGTGTTCGAACTCCACGACCGGCGTGAAGGACTCGCGGACCACGCCGACCTCGACGCCGTCGCGCCTGCCGCGTTCGGCGGCGGCCTGCTCGATCTCGGCGACCAGCACGGCGAGGGTGTCCTCGTCGGCGGCGCGCGAGTCGAGCCAGCCGCGCACCAGGGAGGGGATCGCGTTGACGCCGTTGGGTTCGACGCCGACCTTGCCGAAGGTGGCCAGCGCGCCGGCGAGCCGGGCCTTCTTGCGGGCGGCGAGCACGGTGTTGGCGTAGGTCAGCATCGGGTCGTGCCGGTCCTCCAGCCGGGTGGTGCCGGCGTGGTTGGCCTCGCCGCGGAAGTCGAACCGCCAGCGGCCGTGCGGCCAGATCGCGGAGGCGACGCCGACCGGGTCGCCGGTGAGGTCGAGGGCGCGGCCCTGTTCCACGTGGAGTTCGACGAACGCCCCGATCCGGCCGAGGCGTTCGGGGTCGGCGCCGATGGCCTGCGGGTCGTGGCCGGCCCGTTCCATCGCCCGGGGCAGCGCGATCCCGTCGGCGTCGCGCAACTCGGCGGCCTGGGCGGGGCCGAGCACCCCGGCGGTGAGCCGGGAGCCGACGCAGGCCACCCCGAAGCGGGCGCCCTCCTCGTCGCCGAAGTTCACCACGGCCAGCGGCCGGGTCAACGCGGCGCCGCGCGAGCGCAGTTCGTCGACCGCGGCGAACGAGGAGACCACGCCGAGCGGTCCGTCGAACGCGCCGCCGTCGGGCACCGAGTCCAGGTGCGAGCCGGTCACCACCGCGTCGCCGGCCTGCGGATCGCCCAGCCAGGCCCACTGGTTGCCGTTGCGGTCGGTCTCGTAGGCCATCCCACGCTCGGCGGCCCGCTCGCGGAACCAGTCGCGCACCTCGGCGTCCGCGCCGGTCCAGGCGTAGCGGCGGTAGCCGCCGGAGGCGGCGTGCCGGCCGACCGGCAGCAGTTCGCGCCACATCGGCAGGAAGGCGCCGGCGCCGTCCCGCACCGGGGTGGTGGTCACTCGCCCTCCCGCATGGGCACCCGCACCGAACGCTCGGCCGCGATCTCGTCGGCGCGCTCGTAGCCGGCGTCCACGTGGCGGATGACGCCCATCCCGGGGTCGTTGGTCAGCACCCGGCGGATCTTCTCGCCGGCCAGCGGCGTGCCGTCGGCGACGGTGACCTGCCCGGCGTGGATCGAGCGGCCCATGCCGACGCCGCCGCCGTGGTGGACGGAGACCCAGGAGGCGCCGGAGGCGACGTTGACCATGGCGTTGAGCAGCGGCCAGTCGGCGATGGCGTCCGAGCCGTCGAGCATCGCCTCGGTCTCCCGGTAGGGGGAGGCCACCGAGCCGCAGTCCAGGTGGTCGCGGCCGATGACGACCGGCGCGCTCAGCTCGCCGCTGGCCACCATGTCGTTGAAGCGTTCGCCGGCCCTGTCGCGCTCGCCGTAGCCGAGCCAGCAGATGCGGGCGGGCAGGCCCTGGAAGTGGACGCGTTCGCCGGCCATCTTGATCCAGCGGGCCAGCGACTCGTTCTGCGGGAACAGGTCGAGGATCGCCCGGTCGGTGGCCGCGATGTCCTTCGGGTCGCCGGACAGCGCCGCCCAGCGGAACGGCCCCTTGCCCTCGCAGAACAGCGGCCTGATGTAGGCGGGCACGAAGCCGGGGAAGTCGAACGCCCGCGAGTAGCCGGCGAGTTTGGCCTCGCCGCGGATGGAGTTGCCGTAGTCGAAGACCTCGGCGCCGGCGTCCTGGAAGCCGACCATCGCCTCCACGTGGCGGGCCATCGACTCGCGGGCCCGCAGGGTGAAGTCGGCGGGCTTGTCGCGCGCGTGGTCGGCCATCTCGGCGAAGTCCATGCCCAGCGGCAGGTAGGCCAGCGGGTCGTGCGCCGAGGTCTGGTCGGTGACGATGTCGATCGGGGCGCCCATCGCGAGCATCCGCGGCAGCAGTTCGGCCGCGTTGCCCAGCAGGCCGATGGACAGCGGCTTGCGGGCGTCGCGGGCCCTGGTCGCCAACTCCAGGGCGTGGTCGAGGGAGTCGGCCCGCACGTCGAGGTAGCGGTGCTCGATGCGGCGCTCGATGGCCCGCGGGTCGCAGTCGACGCACAGCGCGACGCCGTCGTTCATGGTGACGGCGAGCGGCTGGGCGCCGCCCATGCCGCCGAGCCCGGCGGTGAGCGTGATGGTGCCGGCCAGCGTGCCCCCGAAGCGCTTGGCGGCGACCGCGGAGAAGGTCTCGTAGGTGCCCTGCAGGATGCCCTGGGTGCCGATGTAGATCCACGAACCGGCGGTCATCTGCCCGTACATGGTCAGGCCGAGGGCCTCCAGCCGGCGGAACTCCTCCCAGTTGGCCCAGTCGCCGACCAGGTTGGAGTTGGCGATCAGCACCCGCGGCGCCCACTCGTGGGTGGTCATCACGCCGACCGGGCGGCCGGACTGGACGAGCATCGTCTCGTCCTGCTTCAGGTCGGTCAGGGTGCGGACCATCGCGTCGAACGAGCGCCAGTCGCGGGCCGCCTTGCCGGTGCCGCCATAGACCACGAGCTTGTCGGGGTGTTCGGCGACCTCGGGGTCGAGGTTGTTCTGCAGCATGCGCAGCGCGGCTTCCTGCTGCCAGCCCCGGGCGGTGATCCGGGTGCCCCGGGGGGCGCGGACCGGACGGGGCTCGTGCTGCGAGCCGGGTGTTGCGGCCGGAGCGGACATGCGGGTCGCCTCCTCACGGGTGTCACCCGACCCGGCGTGGATCGAGTCATTCAACATACTTCCCCGCTGAATAGTTCCAGTCAACAGCCGCGCCCGCCGACCTCCCGGGGCGAAGTGGGAGCATGGCCGGGTGGAGATCGACACGACGGGTGGGGGAATCGCGATGACCGACCAGGCGGACGACGACACGGCCGGACGGCGGGCCCGGGCACTGCGGGCCGCGGTGGCGGGCGGCCTGATCGGCGAGGAGCAGCCGGTGGTGGGCCTGCTGGACGTCACCGGGATCAGGCGCTCGGCGGCCGGGCTGCGCGCCGCGTTCGCCACCCCGGGCGTCGAGATCACCCACACCTTCGCGGTCAAGGCCGCCTCGCTCGTCCCGGTGCTGCGGCTGCTGCGCGACGAGGGCATCGGCTGCGAGGTCGCCAGTCCCGGCGAACTCGCGCTGGCGCACGCCGCGCAGGTGCCGGCGTCGCTCATCGTGCTCGACTCCCCCGCCAAGACCACCGCCGAGCTGCGCGAGGCGCTGGCGGCCGGCATCGCGGTCAACGCCGACAACCCGGCGGAACTGGCCCGCCTCGACGCGCTCGTCGCCGCGGGGCCGACCGCCTCGCCGCTGGGGATCCGGGTCAACCCGCAGGTGGGCGGCGGCTCGATCGGCGCGATGAGCACCGCCACCGCGACCTCGAAGTTCGGCGTCGCGCTGCGCGACCCGGGCGCCGAGGAGTGGGTGCTGCGCGCCTACGCCGCCCGGCCCTGGCTGACCCGGCTGCACTGCCACGTCGGCTCGCAGGGCTGCCCGCTGAAGTTGATGGCCGAGGGCGTGCTCGCCACCTGGGAGCTGGCCGAGCGGATCAACGAGGCCGCCGGGCGCCGGCAGGTGGACACCCTCGACATCGGCGGCGGCCTGCCGGTGAACTTCGGGTCGGACGACTTCGACCCGAGCTACGGCGAGTACGCGCGGCTGCTGCGCGACACCGTGCCGGGGCTGTTCGACGGGCGGTACGGCCTGGTCACCGAGTTCGGCCGGTCGCTGCTGGCCAAGCACGGCACGATCCTGGCCCGGGTGGAGTACGCCAAGTCGGCGGGCGGCCGGCCGATCGCGGTCACCCACGCGGGCGCCCAGGTGGCGACCCGCACGGTCTTCGCGCCGGCCGCCTGGCCGCTGCGGGTCGCCGCGCTCGACCCGGCGGGCCGCCCCAAGCAGGGCGCCCCGGTCGTCCAGGACATCGCCGGCCCCTGCTGCTTCGCCGGCGACATCGTGGCCGAGGCCCGCGAGCTGCCGGCGCTCGCCGAGGGCGACCTGGTCGCGCTGCTCGACACCGGCGCGTACTACTTCTCCAACCACTTCTCGTACAACGCGCTGCCCCGCCCGGCCGTGCACGGCTACGCCGAGACCCCGGACGGCGAGGTGCGGTTCGCGCTCGTCCGCGAGGCGCAGACGATCGCGCAGTTGACCGCGGAGTGCGGCGGCGCGCACCGCGACGGGCTCGGCGGCCTCGGGCGGGACTGACCCGGCGCGGGTCAGGCGCCGGCGAGCACCCGGCGGCGGGCTCCGCCGGGCCGGGCGTCGCCGGCCGCCGGACCGGTGGTCAGGTAGCCGGTGACCGAGGCTGCGGCCGGACCGCGGCCGGCCTGCTCGGGGCGCAGCCACAACAGCGCGTCGTGCGCGCGCTCCCAGCGTCCGAGGCGCACCGCCTTGACCCACAGGCCGGCTCCGGCGCCCGCGATCAGCAGGCCGAGCGCGGCGGGCGCGGCGAGCGAGGAGCCGACGGCGGCCACGAACGCCGCCGCCAGCCACCAGCGGCGCGCCCGGCGCCAGCCGCGAGCGGTCACCGCGCGGTCCTGCAGGATGACGGACTTGCCGGCCCGTGCCGCGCCGCCCGCCAGCGAGCCGTAGCGCCGCGCGCGGACCGCGGCGGTCGCCACCGCGGCGACCAGGAACGCCGCAGCGCCGGCGAGCAGTCCGATCCGGCGGCCGGCCAGCCCCGGCACGAACGCCCCGGCGAACGCCGCGGCCAACCCCACCCACCACCACCAGCACGCGGCGGTCCTCACCAGCACCGCCACCCGCGCCAGCGCAAACGCGCGCCCCACGTCCGACCTCCTCCTCGGCCCGTTCCGCGGCCGCAGCGCACGACCGTTCGAAGCCGTTTCGCGACCGGAGGCTACTGAGCGAATCTCAGAATCGCGTGAGGCGAAAGCCTGGATTCCCTTGATTATTTCTCATCCGGCCCCTGCGGCGGGCCGCCCGGCTGAGGGGTGGCCGCGGTCAGGTAGCGCGCGGCGACCGCGCGGTTGTAGCGGCCGAACATCTCGCCGAGCGTGCCGAGGTCCTGCGGCGACCAGTCGGCGAGCAGGTCGGCGATGCTCGCGGCGCGGACCTGCCGCACGGTGCGCATGCGGTCCAGCCCCTCCTCGGTCGGGGTGATGACGGTACGGCGCCGGTCGGCCGGGTCGCTCTCGCCGGCCAGCAGGCCCGCCGCCCGCATCGCGCCGACCTGCCGGCCGGCCGTGGAGGGGTCGACGCCCAGCGCGGCGGCCAGCGTGTTGATGTCCATCGGGCCGCAGCCGGACAGCGTGCGCAGCAGCAGGTACTCGGCCCGGTCGAGGGTGTCACGGGTCGGGCTGCGCCGGTTGAGCAGCTCGAAGTGCCGTACCAGGACGGCTGTCTGCTGCTCGATGACGTCCAGGGCCCGTTCGGCCGGGGTCTCGTGCTCGGGTTCGGCGTTCACCAGCGGTACTCCACCGGATATCGGTACGATACATTCTTATTATCGGTATGATACCTGCATAGGAGGTCGGCACCTTGGCCGAGGGATCGCGTGGCGGGTGGCGGGAGGCCGGGGACCGGGTGGTCGCCTCGGACCCGGGACTGAACCGGCTGCGGATGGCGGTCTCGGCGGCGGTGGCGATGTCCAGCGCGCTCGGTCTGGAGTACGGCTTCGCCCGGGTCACCCACGCCGGCGCCCAGGGCACCCTGGTGGCGATGCTGCTCGGCACGATCATGGCGATGATGGGCTCGATGGCGCTGTCCGGCAGCGCGTTCTGGCCGAAGGCGCGCACCGCGGTGTTCTTCCCGGTGGCGATCGGCGCGGGCATGCTCGTCGGGGTGGCGGTCGCCGGGCGGACCGACCTGATGCTGTGCGCGTTCGTGGCGGTGATGTTCGCCGCGGTCTACGTGCGCCGGTTCGGGATGGCGTTCTTCTTCTACGGCTTCATGTTCTGGATGGGGTACTTCTTCGCCGCCTTCCTCGGCGCCACGCTGTCCGCCGTGCCCGGCATGCTCTACGCGGTCTGCGTCGCGACCGCGTGGATACTCCTGCTGTCGGCCACCGTGCTGCGCACCAACCCGCGCCGCACGCTCGGCCGGGTGCGCGGGGCGTTCGGCGCCCGGTCCCGCGCGGTGGCGGCGGCCTGCGCGGACCTGCTGGAGGACGCGGCGGCCGGCGCCGCCGACCCGCGGCGGACCGCCCGGTTGCGGCGGCGGCTGCACGCGCGCCAACTGCGGCTGGCGGAAGCCGCGTTGATGATCGAGGGCTGGTCGGCCGATCCGGGCGCGCTGCCGGCCGGCTGGTCGGGCCCGGCGTTGCGCCGCCGGCTGCTGGACGCGCACCTCGCGGTGGACGCGCTGGCCGAGGCCGCGCTGCTGCTCGAACCGCTCGCCGCCGACGGCGGCCTGGCGGCGACCGCGGCCGGCATCGCCCGTCTGGTGGCCCGCCGGCAGTACCGGGCCGCCGAACGGGCGGCGCGTCCGCTGCTGCGCGTCTCCGGCACACCGCAGGACGACGGCTACTGGCCCGCGCAGCATCTGGCCGCCGCCGTGGTGGAGTTCGTGACGCTGGCCGACGAGCCGCCGCAGGAGCCGCACCGGCCGCCGCCGGCCGACGGCGCCGATCCGGGCGACGGGGTCCGACTCGCCGACGACGCCGTGCAGTTCGAGCCGGCGGTCGTCCTGACGCAGGGCATGCTGCCCGGTTCGGCGGCGGTGGCCGGCGACGTGGCGGCCCGCGGCCACCGCTGGAACCCGCTCAGCCGGGCGTCGTTGACCACCCGTCAGGCGATACAGGTGGCGGTGGCCGGCTCGCTGGCGATCGTGGCGGGCCGCGAGCTGTCCGAAGCCCGCTACTACTGGGCGGTGTTGGCGGCGTTCATCGCCTTCGCCGGCACCGCCACCCGGTCCGAGACCACGATCAAGGCGGTCAACCGGGTGCTCGGCACGCTGGTCGGCCTCGGCGCGGGCATCGGCTTCGCCCACCTGACCGCCGGGCACACCATGTGGGTGCTGGTGGTGATCGTGGCCAGCATGTCGTGCGGCTTCTACCTGGTGAACGTCTCCTACGGCTCGATGATCTTCTTCGTCACGATCATGGTCTCGCAGCTCTACAGCGTGCTGCACGAGTTCTCCGCCGGGCTGCTGGTGCTGCGGCTGGAGGAGACCTCGCTGGGCGCGGCGATCGGCATCGCGGTCGCGCTGGTCGTGCTGCCCACCAGCACCCGCGACACGGTCGGCACCGCCCGGCAGCGCTTCTTCACCGCGCTCGGCGAGGTGTTGACCGCCTCCGCCGCCCGGCTGCGGCCGGACGATCCCGGGCAGCCGGCACCGCCGGCCGGCTCGTCGGCCGTCTCGGACGCCGAACTCGACGCGCTGACCCGGGTGCTCGACCACCGCTTGCAGCAACTCGCCCTGGTGGCACGCCCGTTGACTCGGCCGATGGTGTGGCGCAACGACCCGCGCGCGGTACGGCACCGGCTCACGCTCTTCGCCGCGGTCACCCGGCACTCCCGGGCGCTCGCCATGGCGCCGCGCCGGCTGCCGGAGTCGGCCCGCTCCGGCCCGCTGGCCACCGCGTGCCTGGCGCTGGCCGAGGCCACCGAGTCGCTGGCCGGCCACCCGGTCGCGCCGGCCCGGCCGGCGCCCGAGGTGGAGAGCCGGCTGGCCGCCGCCGAGAGCGCGCTGCTGGCCCACCGCCCGCGCTGCCTGGGCGCGCAACTGCCGCCCTACACCCGGCCGCTGGTGCACCTGCGGCAACTGCTGCACGAACTCGCCGCCGCGCCGGGCGCGTCGGGCGCCGAGCGGCCCGCGCCGCCGGTCCCGCCCGCCGGCCGCCCGGTGCGGGACGACGCCGGGGTGCGCAGGCTGGCGGACGACGAGCTCGCGATCGGCGGCCTGGTGGTGGGCGGCGCGGGCACCCCGCTCGGGCAGGCGGCGCTGGCCGTCACGGACCCGGACGGGCGGCAGTTGGGCCGGGCCGTCTCGCACGTGGACGGCCGCTTCGCGATCGGCGTGCCGCGCCGGGGCAGCTACCTGCTCATCGGTTCGGCCGACGGCCACGCCCCGCGGGCGGTGACGGTGGCCGTCGACGGGCGGCCGTTCGAGGTCCGGGTGGCCCTGGGCCGGCTCGGCGGGCTGTCCGGCGCGGTGCGCGACGCGGTGACCGGCGAGCCGCTGCCCGCCGCGGAGTTGACGGTCACCGACGCCGGCGGCCGCGAGGTGGCGCGCGGCGCCGCGGCACCGGACGGCGGCTTCCGCTTCCCGGTGCTGCCGGCGGGCGGCTACACGCTCGCGGTCAGCGCCCCCGGGCACCGGCCGGCCACCGTGCCGGTCGAAGTGGCGGACGGCGGGACGCCGTCGTGCGACGTGCGGCTCGCGCCGGGTCCGCGGATCGGCGGCACGGTGCGCGGGCGGTCCGGCACACCGCTGGTCGAGGCCCGGGTGACGCTGATCGACACACAGGGCAACCTGGTCGGCTCGGCGGTCACCGACCGCGACGGGCACTACCGCTTCCCCGGCCTGTGCCCGGGTGACTACACGATGATCGCCCGCGGGTACTTCCCGGCCTCCGGCTCGCTGACCGTGCCGAACGGCGGACGGGCGGCGCTGGACGTCTACCTCGGCGAGGTTCGTTACAACGAGTAGCCGTTTTGCTACCGTTCGCTGTCGGGTGGCCGCCCCGCACGCTCACACCCCACGTCGAACGGAGACCCCCATGCGTCGCCTCACCTCCTCGCTCGGCACCCTCGCCGCCGGTGCGCTGCTCGCCCTCGCCCTGCCCGCCGTCTCGGCCAACGCCGCGCAGGGCGCGCTGCTGGTGAACGACATGCAGCAGATGAACCCGCAGGGCTGTATCGAGACCGGCGTGGCGCCGAGCGAGATGCGGGTGACCAACTACACGGACCACATCGTCCGCGTCCACCTGCTCCCCAACTGCCAGGGCAGCGTCACCGCCATCCTCATGCCGGAGCAGTCCAGCATGAGCATCGGCTCCAGTGTCGAGGTCGTGGACTGACCGGTGGCCGGTGCGGGGGCCGGACGCCTTCCCGGCGTCCGGCCCCCGCACCGCCTCACTCCACGAACAGCCCGCGGGCCGCGGCCTGCGCGTCGAACCGCTCCAACCGCGCCTGGGCCTCCGGCAGGTCGTCGCACATCGCCTCCAGCAGCACCCGGCCCAGCATCATCGCCGCGCAGGGCGTGTCGAAGACCAGCGCGGTGCCGACCGCGGCCGGCAGCAACACGTCGGAGTGCGCGGCGACCGGCGCGAAGGAGCTGTCCGCGACGGTGATCACCGTCAGCCCGGCGGCCTTGGCGTACGACAGCGCCTCGACGACCTCGCGCGGATGCCGCGGCAGCGCGAAGCACAGCAGCACGCTGGCCCCGGCGAGCACGGCCGCGTCGATCCGGTCGGCCAGCATCGTGCCGCTCTCGTCCAGCAGCCGCACGTCCGGGTGGACCTTGGCGGCGAAGTAGGCGAAGCCGCGGGCCTGGGCGGCGGCGGCCCGCAGGCCCAGCACCGGCAGCGGGCTGGAGGAGGCCAGGATCCGGCCGGCCCGGGCGACCGGTTCCGGATCGGCGAGCAGCGCGGACAGGTGGCGCAGGTTCTCGATCTCGCCGAGCACCGCCTGCTGGTACTCGTTGTGGTCGTCGCTCGGCGCCGGGCTCGGGGCCGGCGCGACCTCGCGCAGGTGGCGGCGGAGCGCCGGGTAGCCGTCGAAGCCGAGCGCCACCGCGAACCGGGTGACGGACGGCTGGCTGACCCCGGCGAGTTCGGCCACCTCCACGCTGGACAGGAACGGCGCGTCGGCGGCCTTGCGGACCAGACAGTGCGCGATCCGGCGCTGGGTCGGCGTCAGCCGGTGCCCGTCGAACAGCTGCATGAGGCCGGCCGCTCCCCCGTCCTGGGTCGTCATGTCCGCCTCCTGGCAGGGCCGAATCCGCGCTGTCGTCCATTCAGCGTGCCACGATTGTGCATGAACCCATACAGCTGCGACCAGGTGGGCCGCCCGCGCACCGCGCGCCCGGCCCACCTGGTACGACCGGTCCCTACCGGCGGCTCGCCACGCCCTCCCCGGAGGGGTCCGGGTCGGCGGCGGCTTCCGGGGCGACGGCGGCCGGGGCGCCGCGGTCGCCGTGGCCGGGCCACCAGGCGGCGTGCCCCATCAGGGCGGTCAGCGCCGGGGTGAAGAACATCGACATCACGAACGCCGACAGCAGGATGCCGAAGGAGACCGCGAAGCCCATCTCGGTGAGCAGCGAGTTGCCGGAGAGCGTCAGCGTGGCGAAGGTCGCCGCCAGGATGAAGCCGGCCGCGCCGACCGTGGGCCCGGCGTGCCGCAGCGCCTCGGCGGCGGCCTCCCGGGGCTCGCGGCCGGCCCGGGCCTCCTCGCGGAGCCGGGCGATCATCAGGATGTTGTAGTCGGTGCCGATCGCGACCACGAACAGGTACATGATCACCGGCAGCAGGAAGACCAGTCCGCCGCTGTTGCTGCCGCGCTGGAAGATCAGCACGGTCGCGCCCAGCGTGGCGGCGAAGCCCAGGCCCACCGAGGCGATCAGGTACCAGGGCGCGACCACGCTGCGCAGCAGCAGGCCCAGGATCAGCATGATCAGGATCGCGGCCACCGGGAAGACGACCTTGTAGTCGTGGTCCTGGGCGGCGTTGATGTCCTTGTAGACCGACGACAGGCCGCCCACCAGCGCCTTGGTGCCGCTCGGCGCGCCGGCGTGCGCGGCCTCGCGCACCGCGGAGACCGCGTTGAGCGCCTTGCCGCTGGCCGCGTCGTACTTGAGGGTGACGGTGAAGTCGGCGGTGTCGCCGGCGGTGTCCAGTTGGGTGAGCCGGGCGTCGGCCACGCCGGCCACGACGCTCAACCTGCGGGCGTAGGGCGCCAGGAGGGCCTTGTCGAGCGGGCGGCCGTCGGTGCTGGTGAGGTAGACGGAGGTGGGGTCGGCGGCGCCGGCGGAGTACGCCTTGGTCATGTCGGTCTGCACGACCATCGACTCGGTGGTCTTCGGCATCGAGCCGGACGACAGGTCGAAGGACGCCTTGAAGCCCAGTGCGCCGAGCGCCAGCGCGACCATCACCAGGCCGGAGATCGCGGCGGCCACCGCCGGACGGCGGCCCACCGCGCGGCCGATCGCGGCGAACCGCGCGTCGGCCGGCTCGGTCCGCCACGCCTTGGACGGCCAGAACAGCGCGCGCGGCGGCAGCAGCGAACAGACGGCGGGGATGAGCGTGAGCCCGGAGACCAGCGTGACGGCGACCAGGACGGCCAGCGCCGGGCCGAGTTGGGTGAAGAAGCCGAGGCTGGACAGCGACAGCGCGAGGAAGGCGATGATCACCGCGCCGGCCGCGGAGGCGATGGCCTCGCCGACCCGGGCCACCGCGTGGATCATCGCCTCCTTGGGATCGTCACCGGCCCGCAGCCGCTCCCGGTAGCGGAACATCAAGAAGAGGTAGTAGTCGGTGCCGACCCCCAGCAGCACCACGACCAGCAGGCTGGCCAGCGACGCGTTGGCCTGCAGCCCGAACAGCTTGGTGGCGTCCGCGATCAGCGCGTTGGCCGTCGAGTAGACGACGGCCAGCAGCAGCACCAGCGGGGTCAGCGCGGCCAGCGGCGACCGGAAGATGATCATCAGGGTGACGATGATGATCAGGAACGAGCCGGCCAGCGCCAGGATCTGCGAGGTCTTCGAGGAGTTCTGCTGGTCGAGCCCCTGCGCGGCGGCGCCGCCGACCCTGACGCTCAGCGGCGTGCCCTTGACGAGCGCCCTGGCGTCGGTGCGGATCTGCCCGGCCGCCGTGTTCTGCACCGGCTGGCCGACGGTCTTGTTGCTCATCTGGACGAAGGCGGTCAGGTACCTGCCGTCCTTCGACGGCGGTCCGGGCACCACCTTCTGCACCTGGGTGACGTGCTTGCCGAGCAGCCCCGCGTCGATCCGCTGCGCGGCCTTCAGGTCGGCCGGCGCGAGCCTGGCGCCGTCGGTGCGCTGGTAGAGCAGGATCGCGGACGGGGTGAAGTTGCCGGGGAACGCCTTGCTCTGCAGGTCGCCGGCCTGGATCGACTCGTAGTGCTTGGGCAGGAAGCTCGACTCGTCGCTGTTGGACGGCAGGCCGGGCGCGGTGGCCACGATCGCGACCGCGGCTATCAGCCAGGCCACGATCGTCCATACGGGATGCCGGACGACGGTGCGTCCTATGCGGTGGAACATGAAGGTGCTGCCCTCCAAGGCAGGACACGTCACCGCCACCCTTCGGAGCGGACCCGGGCATCGGCGATGCCGGACGGTCGATGCCGCCCGGCCGGTCGGTTCTTGTGGTCGTCGGAACAATACAGTTGGGGAAGGCAAGCATCCTAGGAAACTTGCCTGCCGTCCGGCAAGCTGATTTCGCCGGCCCCCTCCCGCACGTCCGCCCGCGCCCGACCGACGCCCTACAGCGGCGGCAGCAGTTTCTTCAGGGGCTTGCCCATGGCGTTGCGCGGCAGGGAGTCGAGGAAGCGGACCACCCGGGGGCGCTTGTGGACCGAGAGGTGGGCGGCGACGAAGTCGATGAGCTCGCGCTCAGGAACGCCGTCGGCGACCACGTAGGCGACGATCTGCTGGCCGAGATCGGGGTGCGGGGCGCCGACGACGGCGGCCTCGCGGACCCCGGGGTGGTCGAGCAGCGCGTTCTCCACCTCGCCGGCGCCGATCCGGTAGCCGCCGGACTTGATGAGGTCGGTCGAGGCGCGGCCGACGATGCGGTGCATGCCGTCCGGCTCGATGACCGCCATGTCGCCGGTGCGGAACCAGCCGTCCGGCGTCAGCGAACCGGCCGTCGCGTCCGGCCGGTTGAGGTAGCCGTCGAACAGCATCGGCCCGGAGACCTGGAGTTCGCCGACGCTCGTTCCGTCGTACGGGACCGGGCCGCCGTCCTCGCCGACCAGCCGGGTGCCGACGCCGTGCAGCGGCAGCCCGACCGAGCCCATCCGGCGCTCGCCGGCCGCCCGGGTGCTCAGCGTGATCAGCGTCTCCGTCATGCCGTAGCGCTCGACCGGGGCCAGGCCGGCCAGCGCGCTCAGGTCGCGGAAGACCGGCGCGGGCAGCGGGGCGCTGCCGGAGACCAGCAGCCGGGCGGCGCCGAGCGCGCGGGCCGCCTCCGGCTCGGCGGCCACCCGGGACCACACCGTGGGCACGCCGAAGTAGAGCGTCCCGCCGGCCGCCGCGTAGGCCGCGGGCGTCGGGCGCCCGGTGTGCGTCAGCCGGCTGCCGGTGCGCAGCGCGCCGAGCACGCCGAGCACGAGCCCGTGCACGTGGAAGAGCGGCAGACCGTGCACCAGGGTGTCGTCGGCCGTCCACTCCCACGCCTGCGCCAGCGCGTCGAGGTCGGCGGCCACCGCGCCGCGCGAGAGCAGCACGCCCTTGGGCGGGCCGGTGGTGCCCGAGGTGTAGAGGATGAAGGCCACCGCGTCCGGCAACGGTTCGCCGGCGGTGAACGGCGACCGCTCGGCCACGTCCACCGGGACGGTCTCCACACCGGCCAGGTCGGCGGGCTTGGGGTCCGGCGCGTCCGGGCCGCCGGGCACCAGCAGCAGCGGGGCGCCGCAGTCGCGCAGGATGTGGCCGCGCTCGGCCGGTCCGGCGTCCGGCGGCACCGGGACCACCGGCACGCCGGCCAGCAGCCCGCCGACCACCGCGACCACCGTCTCCAGGGTCGGCCCGGCGTGCACCGCGACGGCCGGCGAGCCGGCGATCCGGTGCGCGACCGCGCCGGCCGCGCCGCGCAACTCCTCGTAGGACAACGCCCGTCCGCCCACCGTCACGGCGTCCGGGCGGTCCGCTCCGGTCGCCCCGAACGCGGTCAGCAATTCCATCCCGGCTCCCTCGTCTCACGGCTCGCGCCCGACGCTACCGCCCGAGCGGGGGTCGTGGGGCGGGCGGCGGCTCAGCGACCGTCGACGATCGCGGCGATGCCGTCGAGGAGGCGCCGCGGTCCGGACTCGAACAACTCGTCGGAGTCGAAGTCCGCCCACGACCCGGCGGTGCGCTCAGGCGACGGGCGTCCGAGCGCACCGCCCCGACCGCCGGGACGCGACGGCCCGACGGCGGGGGTCGGTCAGCCGGTCACAGGCTGCAGGGTGCGGCCGAACCCGAACTGTCGTAGTCGAGGGAGTCGGCGGACAACCATCCCTCCGGACGGCCGGGCCCGGCGCCCACGTACAGCCACTCGTTGTCGTAGGCGTTCATCGTGTAGCAGTAGACCGTGATGTCGGAGTAGCCCAAAGGCAGTTGACTGCCCGTGGTGAGGCAGGCCGATTCCGGCGCTATGTGCGTGTAGACGGCCGCGGTCGTGTGTGCGCTGATGTGGCTGGGGAAACTCGTGGGTGTCACGTACGTGTTTCCTGTCGTGCACGACGACGCATTCGCCACACCACCGGCGGAGATCGTCAGGCCGCCCGCCATGAGTGCCGCGCCGACGATCGCGACGGCGGTTTTCCTGATGCTCATGGAATTCCTCTCAGCAATGCGGGGCGGTGGCCCCGGAGTTGTAGTCGACATCGCTGGCGAGAATCCAGCCGTTCGTGTCTCCGACGATCTGGTGCACGTAGAGCCACTCGTTGCCGTAGTAGTTCATCGTGTAGCAGTAGACGTCGATGTTGCTGCCGTCGGGGAAGGACTGCCCGTCGGCGCACTCCGCGGCCGGTTCCACCTTGAGGTCGCCGCTCGTCGTGGTGTGGGCCGGGATGTAGGTGTCGTCCGTGCCGTGGGCCCACGAACCGCACGGGGTCGAGGCGGCTTCGGCGCTTCCACCGGTGCTCATCGTCAATCCCGCCACGACCAGTGCGGTGGCCCCGAGGAGTCCCGCGGTCCTCTTGCTGAACGTCATGGATGTCTCCAGTCGGCTTTCACCGTGAAGTGAGACGGACTTCGCCCACGCGGTCCGGCCGCGCTGCAGCGGGGCGGGAGCGGGCGGCGGATGCGCGGGCCGGCCCGCGCCGGGGAGTCGTCACCCGGGGGCGGGGGCCGGCCGCGCGGGGGGTGTGGGCGTGCGGCGCCGTCACGCGGTCACACCGTCACCGTGCTCCGGTCAGCAGACGTGCGCCGTCGCGCCGGAGTCGTAGTTGACGTCGCCGGCCGGGGTCCACCCGTAGTGGTAGTCGCCGCTGCTGCCGACCCGCACGTAGAGCCACTCGTTGTCGTAGTAGTTCATCGTGTAGCAGAAGACGTCGGTCGCGGCGCCCTGGATGAAGGACGTCCCGTTCGCGCACTCCGCCGCGGGCTCGACCTGCAGAGACCCGTCGGTGGTGAAGTAGGCCGGGATGGGCACCGGCGGCGTGTAGACGGAGTGCTCGTCGCACGGGCTGGAGGCCGGGCTCATCGCGGCGGCGTTCGCCGTTCCGGTGATGCCGCCCAGGCCGGCCACGACCAGCGCCGTGGCCCCCGCCACTCTGGCCACTCGACTGGAAATCTTCATTCTTTTCCCCTCCACTTGGTCGGTACGGCCGCGAATTCACCAAACGCAGGCATGGCCGTATCCACGCCTGACCCAGCCCGGTCACGGCAGGTCTTGGCGTCGCGTTGTTCGTCGCACTGATCACTCGGGCGCTTCGGGCCGGCCCGCGGAATTGCAACCCGGGTCGCCTTTCCGCACGGCAGGAAGCGCTGTTCCTAAGTGGACGTCAAGGAACAGTCGCAGAGCGCGTCACTCATCGCTGCGATCAATCGAACCATGGCCCCCACCCTGATCGACGGTCATCGTCTGACCGATCGAGAACATATGACACCGCGCCAGGAGATCGCAAGACCATCTGAGTCATTCCGGAGTCACAGAATGTTCTCCGGTCCGGCCCGGCGGCGACCGCAATTTATTCGGTTGCCCCGCCGAATGACGGTGTGCCAGGCTCCGGCGGGGCTCGTACAAGCGAAAGGCGGTTTCGACGCGGATTGCCTGGCCCGCCTTTGCCGACGGCGGAAATCGATGTACCGACCGGTCGGCCGGGATTTTCGAATTATTCCCGGGATCGCGGAGAATTCAGGTGGCCGCCACCAGGAACTCCTCGCCGTTCGTCGTCCGCAAGCCGTCCGTCCGGCCCGCGAAGTAGCGCTGGTTGAGCGCCGCGGCCGACACGTGCCGGACCTCCCCGAACCCGGCGTCGCGGGCCAGGGCCAGCAGGTCGGCGGGGGCGAAGAAGCTGAGGAACGGCGTGCCGGCCGCACGGGCGGCCCGCTCGACGAACAGCCGTCCCGGGCGCTCCGCGGCGTCGAGGAGGTCCAGCGGCGGCTGGAACGTCATGGCCAGCGTGGAGCCGGGGGCGAGCGCGGCGAGCCGGCGCAGGGTGGCCGCGTTCGCGTCCTCGGTGAGGTACATCGACACGCCGGTGGAGGCGACCACCGCCGGCCGGTCGGCGTCGAATCCGGCGTCCGCGAGCCGCTCCCACCACGACGCGCCGGCCTCGAAGTCGACCGGCACCAGCCGCAGCCGGTCGGGGACGCCGAAGCCGAGTTCGGTCAGGCGCCGGCGCTTCCAGACCTGCGGGCCGGGCCGGTCGACCTCGAAGACCCGCAGGCGGGAGGCGGTCCGCGGGATGCGCTGGGCGAAGGTGTCCAGGCCCGCGCCGAGGATGACGTACTGGTCCACGCCGTGGCCGGCCCGCTCGGCGACCAGGTCCTCGACGAAACGCGCCCGCGCCACGATCCCGGCCCGGTAGCGGCGGGTGCCGGCCGGGTCCATGTCCGGGCGGCGGCGCCACCGCTCGTCCGGCGCGGCCAGCCGCAGCCCGATCCGGTCGTCGAGGACGTGCGGCGGCGGGTCGGCCTCGACGTGCAGCGCCCGCCACAGGGCGACCCGCACCGCCGTGCCGTCCGGCTCCGCCACCGGTTCGTCGGCCATCGCGCCACTCCCTGTCCCGGCGCTCCGCGCGCCGCCTCCTCGACCGGTTCCCGCCCGGGTCCCGCATCACGCACGTGAACGGCGGCGCTCACCGAGCGGCCGGCACCGCCAGGTCGAGAGCGCGCAACCGGTCCGGGTCGGCGATGACCTCGTAGGCCAGCACCCGGTCGCGGGCCGGGTCGACGGTGACGGCGAGCGCGAGCAGCAGGCGGCCGCGCGGGGCGACCAGGACGCCGACGGCGCCGTCGAGCAGGGCGGGTTCGGCCAGCCGCGCGCGGTGGCCGAGGACCAGCATCTCGCGGGCCACGGCGTCCGCGCCGCGCACCACGGTGGCCCGGCCCGGGGGCAGCGAGAGCCGGTCGGCGCGGCGCACGGCGTCCGGGTCCAGGACGGCGAGCAGCGCGTCGAGGTCGCCGCTGCGGGCGGCGGCGAGGAACGCCTCGACGACGACGCGCTGCCGGGCGAGTTCCGCGGCGGGCACCGAGCCGGCGCCGCGGACCCGCTGCCGGGCCCGGCTGGCGAGCTTCTTGGCGGCGACCGCGGTGCGCTCCACGACCGGCGCGATCTGGTCGAACGGCACGGAGAACAGGTCGTGCAGCACGAAGGCCACCCGCTCGGCCGGCGAGAGCCGGTCCAGCACCACGAGCATCGCCCGGCCGACCGACTCGACGAGCAGCGCCTCCTGCTCCGGGCCGTCGTCCGGCGCCGGGGCGGGCGCGTGCGCCTCCAGCGGTTCCTCCCGCCGCGACGCGCGGCTGCGCAGCATGTCGAGGCAGAGGCGGGAGACCACCGTGCGCAGCCAGCCCTCCAGGCTCTCGATGCCGTCGGCGTCGGTGCGGCTGAGCCGGAGCCATGCCTCCTGGACGGCGTCGTCCGCCTCGCTGAGCGAGCCGAGCATCCGGTAGGCCACCGCGCGCAACTGCCCGCGGTGCGCCTCGAACCGTTCGGCCAACTTCTCGTGCTCGTTCATCGGTCACCTTTCGCCGTGGTGCTCCGTCTGCTGCGTGGACCCACCCACGACGCGACGAGGAGACAGTTCAGTGATCCGACACCAGCAGGGTAGCGAGTCCGGCGGAGGCCAGCCGCTGTTGCGGCCGGCGGCCCTCGGAGACCTCCGGCTGCCCAACCGGGTGGTGATGGCCCCGACGACCCGGGCCCGGGCGGCCAACGCGGACCTGGTGCCGACCGGGCTGCACGCCGCGTACTACGGCCAGCGGGCGAGCGCCGGCCTGATCATCGCCGAGGGCGCCTGGGTGAGCGAGCGGGCGATCGGCTTCGCGGACGTGCCCGGCCTCTACAGCGAGCCGCAGGTCGCCGCGTGGCGCCGGGTCACCGACCTGGTGCACGCGCTCGGCGGCCGGATCGTGGCGCAGCTGTGGCACGCCGGCGCCAACTCGCACCCGGACCACCTCGGCGGCGCCCGGCCCGCCGGCCCCTCGGCGATCGACCCGGGCGAGGTCTCCCCCACCAGGACCGGGCGCAAGCCGACCGTCGTGCCGCGGGAGATGACCGCCGGGCAGATCGCCGGTACGGTCGCGGAGTACGCCGCCGCGGCCCGCAACGCCCGCCGGGCCGGCTTCGACGGGGTCGAGATCGCCGCCAACGGCACCTACCTGCTCGCGCAGTTCCTCAACCCGCGGCTGAACCGCCGCACCGACGGCTACGGCACCCGCCGCGACCGCCTGCTGCTCGAGGTGGTGGACGCGGTGACCGCCGTCTGGGACGGCCGGCGGGTCGGCGTGCGGCTGTCGCCGTACTGGACGGCCCGGGACCGCTCGCCGGCCGGCGCCGCGCCGGCCGGCTACCCGTACACCGCCGACGAGGACACCCTCGCCGACCACGACCGCCTGGTGGCCGCGCTCGGCAGCCGCCCGTTGGGCTACCTGCACCTGCGCGGCCCGCTGCCGGCCGCCCGCGGCGCCGCCCCGGACACCGACGCCGTCGCCCGGTACCGCAAGCTGTTCGACGGCCCGCTGATCGCCAACCACGGCTTCGACCGGGCGAGCGGCAACGCGGTGGTCGAGGCGGGGCTCGCCGACGCGGTCTCCTTCGGCCGGCTGTTCATCGCCAACCCCGACCTCGTCAGCCGCTTCGCCCTCGGCCACCCGACGGCCGCCGGCGACCGCGCCACCCACTACACCGGTGGCGCCCGCGGCTACACCGACTACCCGGTCTGGCCGGGACCGCAGGCCGACGGCAACCCCTGAGGGCGCGGTGGCCGGACCTCAGGGGGATCCGGGGGTTAGCCCCAGTGCCAGGCGGGCGCGGGTTGCCTACCGTCATCACCATGAGTGCGCCCGACCATGAGCTCGACAAGGAGCTCCACGCCACGCTCCAGGCCCGCAAGGACCTGGGAGCGGAGTACGAGTCCGAACTCATCGACTCGTTCCTGGAGAAGGCGGCCCGACGGCTCGACGCCCAGGTCGAGAACCGGGTACGCCGCGAACTGGCCCAGCAGCAGATGGCCGGCGCCCGCGTCGCCTCGCGCGGATCCGCCCGCTCCGGCGGCCTGCCGGGCGCCGGCGGCGACCCCGACAACCGCAACCGGCGCTTCGGCCTGGCCGGCATCTCGATGGTGCTGGCCATCCCGCTGTCGGCCATCGCCGTCGTCAACGCCCACCTGCCCGGCCTGCTCATCTGCTGGGCCGGGATCGTCGGGGTGAACGTCGCCCACTCGCTGGGGTCCGCGATCACCGAGCGCGGCGCCCGCCGGGAGCACGGCGGCGGCTCCTCCTCGGACTGGGACTGACGCCCGGCCGGCCGGGACCGGCGGACACCACGGCGGCGCGGCCGGGCCGAACCCGTGCCGCGCCGCCGTGCCGTGCGGGTGCCGCCGCGGGCGTCAGCCGGTGGACTGCGCCAGGTAGGCCAGCAGGTCCTGGCGGCTGACGACGCCGCGCGGCTTGCCCTCGACCAGGACGATGGCCGCGTCGGCGTCCTGCAGCACCGCCATCAGGTCGCCGATCGGCTCGCCCGAGCCGACCTGCGGCAGCGGCGGGCTCATGTGCTTGTCCAGCGGGTCGCCGAGTTCGGCGCGCTGCGCGAACAGCGCGTCCAGCAGGTCCCGTTCGACGACCGAGCCGATGATCTCCGCCGCCATGACGTCCGGGTGCCCGGCGCCCGGCTTGACGATCGGCATCTGCGAGACGCCGTACTCGCGCAGCACCTCGATCGCCTGGCCGACGGTCTCCTCCGGGTGCATGTGCACCAGTTCGGGGATGCCGCCGCTGCGGTTGAGCAGCACGTCGGAGACGCGGTCCGGGTGGCCCTCCTCCTCCAGGAAGCCGTAGTCGGCCATCCACTCGTCGTTGAAGATCTTGCTGAGGTAGCCGCGCCCGCTGTCCGGGAGCAGCACCACGACGACGTCGTCCGGGCCGAGCCGTTCGGCCACCCGCAGCGCCGCGGCGACCGCCATGCCGCAGGAGCCGCCGACCAGCAGGCCCTCCTCCTTGGCGAGCCGGCGGGTCATCTGGAAGGAGTCCTTGTCGGAGACCGCCACGATCTCGTCGGTGACCTGCCGGTCGTAGGCGGTGGGCCAGAAGTCCTCGCCGACGCCCTCCACCAGGTAGGGGCGGCCGGAGCCGCCGGAGTAGACCGAGCCCTCCGGGTCGGCGCCGACCACGGTGACCCGGCCCTCGGAGACCTCCTTGAGGTACCGGCCGGTGCCGGAGATCGTGCCGCCGGTGCCGACGCCGGCCACGAAGTGGGTGATCCGGCCCTCGGTCTGCTGCCACAGCTCCGGCCCGGTGGTCTCGTAGTGCGACCGCGGGTTGTTCGGGTTGCTGTACTGGTCGGGCTTCCAGGCGCCCGGCGTCTCGCGCACCAGCCGGTCCGAGACGTTGTAGTAGGAGTCCGGGTGCTCCGGGTCGACCGCCGTCGGGCAGACGACGACCTCGGCACCGTAGGCCCGCATGACGTTGATCTTGTCAGCGGAGACCTTGTCCGGACAGACGAAGACGCAGTGGTAGCCCTTCTGCTGCGCCACGATCGCCAGGCCGACCCCGGTGTTGCCGGAGGTGGGCTCGACGATCGTCCCGCCGGGCTTGAGTTCGCCCGACTTCTCGGCCGCCTCGATCATGCGCAGCGCGATGCGGTCCTTGACCGAACCGCCCGGGTTGAAGTACTCGACTTTGGCCAGCACGGTGGCTTGAATCCCGGCGGTAACGCTGTGGAGTCTCACCAGCGGGGTGTTGCCGACTAGACTGATCATCGAGTCGTGGTAGTGCACGACGTCCTCCGGAAGTTTCCCTATGTGTGGTCGAAGCCTACGGCGTTCATAGTGACCGGTAACGGGCACAAGGTTTTTGAATGCCGGGAGGACGGGGTGGCCATGTCGAGGGCAAGGGTTGCGCGGCGGATCGCGGCCGCGGCGGCATACGGCGGCGGCGGCATCGGCCTGCTGGGCGGGGCCGCGATCGGGTTGGTGCTCACCGAGGTCCGGCTGGCCAGGCAGGCCGTCGGCTCCTGCGAGGACACTCCCCCGGTCGCCGACGGCCGCTACGGCGGTTTCCTGGTCGGAACGGGTGCGCTGGACGGCGAGCCGTCCCACCCCTCGGAGATCGTCGGCGAGCCGCTGCGGCTCGCCTTCCTCGGCGACTCGACGGCCGCCGGGCAGGGCGTGCACCGGGCCGGCGAGACCCCGGCGGCGCTGCTCGCCTCCGGGCTGGCCGCGGTCGCCGAGCGGCCGGTGGACCTGGTCAACGTGGCGCTGTCCGGGGCGACCTCGTCCGATCTGAGCCGGCAGGTCGGCCTGCTGCTGGACGGCGCGGGCCCGGCACCGGACGTCTGCGTGATCATGATCGGCGCCAACGACGTGACGAACCGCATGTCGCCCGCGGTCTCGGTGCGCCATCTGGCCGACACGGTGAGCGCGCTGCGCGCGGCGGGCGCCGAGGTCGTGGTGGGCACCTGTCCCGACCTGGGCACCATCGAGCCGGTCTACCAGCCGCTGCGCTGGATCGCGCGGCGGTTGAGCAGGCAGCTCGCCGCGGCGCAGACGATCGCGGCGGTCGGGCTCGGCGCCCGCACGGTCTCGCTCGCGCAGTTGCTGGGCCCGGAGTTCGAGGCGCGGCCCCGCGAGCTGTTCGGCCCGGACAGCTACCACCCGTCGGCGGCCGGCTACGCCACCGCCGCGATGGCCGTGCTGCCGACGCTGTGCGCCTCGCTCGGCCTGTGGCCGGACGACGACCGGGCCGGCGCGGACAGCGTCACCGCGATGCCGGTCGCCCAGGCGGCCGCCACCGCCGCCGCCGAGTCCGGCACCGAGGTCGTCGGCCCGGTCGGGCCGGCCGCCGCGCCGGTCCCGGCCGGCGCCGGCGAGTCGCGCCGCTCGCCCTGGGTGCTGCTCAACCGCCGCCGGGCCCGCGGCGTCCCGCTCGGCAAGGGCTCGCTGACGACCGGCTGACGGCCGGTCGGCCACCGGCGGCGTGAGGTGGGACACCGTGCCGCGTGCTGGCTCGGCGGCAGCGGCTAAGCGTACGCTTAGGGCCGAATGCGATCGACGCCGCCGAGCCACGGAGCCACCGATGCCTGAAGCCGTAATCGTCTCAACCGCCCGGTCCCCGATCGGGCGGGCGTTCAAGGGATCGTTGAAGGAGCTGCGGCCCGACGACCTGACGGCCACCGTCATCCAGGCCGCGCTGGCCCGGATCCCGGAGCTCGACCCGCGCGACATCGACGACCTGATGCTCGGCTGCGGCCTGCCCGGCGGCGAGCAGGGGCACAACCTCGGGCGCATCGTCGCGGTGCAGATGGGGATGGACCACCTGCCCGGCTGCACCATCACCCGGTACTGCTCCTCGTCGCTGCAGACCACCCGGATGGCGATGCACGCCATCAAGGCCGGCGAGGGCGACGTGTTCATCTCGGCCGGCGTGGAGATGGTCTCGCGCAGCGTCAAGGGCAGCTCGGACGGCATGCCGGAGACCCACAACCCGCTGTTCGCCGACGCCGAGGCCCGCACCAAGGCCCGCGCGGAGGCCGGCGGCGAGGGCTGGCACGACCCGCGCGAGGACGGCGCGGTCCCGGACGCCTACATCGCGATGGGCCAGACCGCGGAGAACCTGGCCCGGCACAAGGGCGTCACCCGGCAGGACATGGACGAGTTCGGCGTCCGCTCGCAGAACCTGGCCGAGAAGGCGCTCGCGGACGGCTTCTGGCAGCGCGAGATCACTCCGGTGACGCTGCCGGACGGCACGGTGGTCGCCAAGGACGACGGACCGCGGGCCGGCGTGACGCTGGAGGGCGTGCAGGGGCTCAAGCCGGTCTTCCGGCCGGACGGCATGGTCACCGCGGGCAACTGCTGCCCGCTCAACGACGGCGCCGCGGCGGTCGTGGTGATGTCCGACACCAAGGCCCGCGAGCTGGGCCTGACGCCGCTGGCCCGGGTGGTGTCCACCGGTGTGAGCGGCCTGTCGCCGGAGATCATGGGCTACGGCCCGGTCGAGGCCAGCCGGCAGGCGCTGTCCCGGGCCGGCCTGACGGTCGGCGACATCGACCTGGTGGAGATCAACGAGGCGTTCGCCGCCCAGGTCATCCCGTCCTACCGCGACCTGGGCATCGACCTGGACCGGCTCAACGTCAACGGCGGCGCGATCGCGGTCGGCCACCCGTTCGGCATGACCGGCGCCCGCATCACCGGCACGCTGATCAACTCGCTGCAGTGGCACGACAAGCAGTTCGGTCTGGAGACCATGTGCGTCGGCGGCGGGCAGGGCATGGCCATGGTGATCGAGCGGCTGAGCTGAGCCGCCGGATCGCGACGGAGAACTGAACGGAAATCGATGGTCCCCCGAGCCGCGGTCAGGCCGGGGGGACCATCATTTCCACAGGTCACAAGGGGTGCGCGGGAGCGCGGACCGGGTGGGCCGGCGAACGATCAGCGCCGATTCGTGACGTTCCGCACTGCGAAGGCCAAGGGTTACCCGGCAGAGTGTCTTCTGAGGAGAGCAGTCTCCACCATCCAGGAGTACGTCAGTGAACGCCTTCCACCCGATCGTCCCGCTGCTGGTAGCGGCCGCCGCCCTCGTCGTGGCGTACCTCGCGCTGCTGGCCGTGCGGCGGCTGCACCACGAGCTGGTCTCGGTGCGCCGCGAACTGGTCGCGCAGCGCGAGCAGCTGACCGGCGCGGTGGCCGCGGCGACCGCCGAACTGCTGCCCGCCGCCCGGTCGGCCGCGCAGGGCGAGGAGATCCGCGCCGCGGTGGCCGACGCGCTCGCCGAGGAACGCGAGCGGGAGCTGGCCGAGGCGCGGGCGTTCTGGGCCGCCCACGAGGCCAGGGAGGCCCGGGACGCGACCGACGCGCCGGCCTACGAGGGCGCGGGCTACTGGGACGCGCGGGCCGCCGAGAGCGCGGCGGGCCCCGAGGACCCGGCGGACGCCGACGGCACCGCGGAGCCCGGTCCCGGCCGCCTCGGCTCCGGCCACTTCGGCTACGACGGCCACGGCGGTGCCGGGCCGGGCAGCGCCGCCTACCTCGACCTGCCGGAGTTCGAGGCGCTGCCGCTGCTGCCCCGGCAGATCGACCGGCTGACCGGCGGCGACCCGGAGGCGGCCCGGCGCCGGCATCCCTCGGACCCGGACTTCGCGCCGTCGCCGGTGGTGGCCGACCCCGAGCAGACCGTCGCCCGGCTCGCCGAGCTGGCCGAGGCGGGCACCCCGCTGGCCGACGTGCGGCCGGGACCGATGGGCACGCTGGACCTGTACGTCTTCACCGACGGCACGACGCTGTGCCTGACCCCCGGGCACAGCGAGACCGCCGGGCAGCTGGCCGCCGCGCTCGACCGCGGCGAGCAGCCCGTGCTGCTGGGCGGCAGCGGGATCGCCGGCGCCTACGCGCTGACCTTCACCTTCGGCGGCGAGTCGGTCTTCATCCTGGCCGACCGGGTGGTCGCCTCGCTCTGAGCGCGGGCGGTCACAGCAGGCGATCGATCTCGGCCACTTTCCGTAGCGCCTCGCGCGACAGTTCGTCACGGTCCGGGTGGTCGCGCAGTGCGTTGGCGAGGTCGTGGCCGGCCACCGCGATCTGGTCGCCGACCGGGAAGATCCCGTCGTCCGGCATCAACAGCGGCGCGCGGTCCGGGTGTTCGAGCCGCTGCGCGGTGGCCGACAGGTCGCGGGCCAGCGCGAGCCCCGCGTCGGCGACCCGGCGCAGCCGGCTGCCGGGCAGCGCCCGGAAGCGGTCGGCCAGGCGTTCCACGGCGGTGCGCAGGCGCGGGCTGTCGGACATGTCGGCGACCCTACAAGCCGGACCCGCCGGCCGGGCGACCAGCGGGGTTACCGGCGAGGATTCGGCCGGGCGAATCGTTCGTTCCGTCCGGGACGGTTGCCAACACCCAACGGCTAAGGCACGGTGGGGTAACGGAACGCACCACCGGAGGCGCCGATGTCCCAGATGACCTTCTCCGAAGAGACCCACCGGAACCTGCTCTCCCACATCCCCCAGTCCACCGGCCGCGAAGTAGGCGACTGGCTGCACGCCCTCGACGAGGGGCCCGCGCTCCTGCGCTTCGACGAGAAGGTGAACTGGCTCCGTCGCGAGCACGAAGGGCTCTCGTACGGTCACGCCAAGGCGATCGTCCACGAGTACGACCTGCGCCGAGCGGCCCGCAAGCTGCTCTAGCCGCCCCACCAGGCCCACGCTCCCGACGGGCCTCCGCGTGCCGGGCGGATCAGCCGTGGAGGCTCGTCGAAGAACACCCGCGCTCCGTGAGGGATCCGGAGCCGCCCCCGCCCCCTCACCACGCCGACCCGCGGAAACGGTCCCGCGGCCGTCTTCCTCCCCGTGCTCGGGCGCTCCCCCCGGCCCCGCGCGGAACGTCACTTCCGGCACGTGTCGCGCATCACACAATTCTTGTTCCTGCCATGACAAGGGATGCCGGGTCCGCATAATTCTGCCGACCGGATCACCACATCCCTTGGGGGGGATCTCACCATGCGCATGCGCAAGAGACTCGCGGGAATCACCACGGCCCTGGCCCTGACCGGCGCGGGCGTCTTCTTCGCCGCGGCCCCGGCGAGCGCGGACAGCGGCTACAACGGCGCCTGCGGCAGCGGCTACACCGTCATCGACCAAGAGGCCACCGGCCAGGGGCAGGACGGCGCCGGCGGCGTCACCTACCTCACCTACAACAGCTCCAACGGCTACAACTGCGTCGTCACGGTGAACACCACCGGCACGACGGAGTGGCTCGACGCCCGGGTGGAGGTCCACGACGGCACCTGGGTGCTGGACGACGGCCACTACCAGTCCTACGCGGGCCCGGTGTACGTCTACGCCGCGGGCCAGTGCATCGACTGGGGCGGCGGGGAGGCCGACTACCAGTACGCCCCGGTGTTCATCGCGTGGGACGTCCACTGCGGCTGACCCTCGCGCCGGCCACCGCCGGCGGCTCGTGACACCGACGCCCCCTCGGCACGCCGAGGGGGCGTCCCGGTCTCCCGGCGGGTCCTCGCCGGCGCCGTCGCGGGCAGAAAAGAAGCCGACCGGTCGGGTCGGCTGGCTTCGCTGGTGGACCGTATGGAAGTGGCTGTGCCCGGAGCCGGACTTGAACCGGCACGACCGCTAGGTCAGTGAGGTTTAAGCTCACCGTGTCTGCATTCCACCACCCGGGCATGGCGAACTCCCCGCGAGACAACTGCGTGTGGTCTACAGGGCACCCGAAATCCTAGCTTGGCCGGGCCTCCGAACAGGTGAAACCGCAGATCATGTTGTCTGATTTTAGGGCTGCTTGAGGGTCCGTCAGAAACCGACTGAGCGCCCTGGTACATCCCACGACCGGCCAGATCACCGCGTTCTCCCACCTCAGCGCGGCACGAGCCGTCTGGTCGCATATGACGAGAATTCACCGATGCTCCGCATCGTGAAGACGAGATGGCTCAAGTCATATTCGAGCGGCCCGGCCGGGAAAGTCCTTCCCGGCCGGGCCGGCCGCCCGTCGGCGTCGCGGTTCCGGCCTCAGTCCTCGGACGGCTTCGCCAGCCAGGCGGCCCGGGTGCGCGGCATGCCCGAGACGCCCTCGCTTGTCGGGCGTACGGCGAGAATCTGGTTGACGCCGATGGTGTTGCGCTCGAACGCCAGCGCCGAGGCGGCCATGTAGAGCCGCCAGACCCGGGCCCGGCCCGGGGTGGTGAGGCGCACCGCCTCGTCCCAGTGCTCCTCCAGGTTCGCCACCCAGGCGCGCAGCGTCAACGCGTAGTGCTCGCGCAGCGCCTCGACGTCCCGCGCCTCGAAGCCGGCGTTCTCCAGCAGCGACAGCGTGGTGCCGACCGGCGCCAACTCGCCGTCCGGGAAGACGTAGGAGTCGATGAACGCGTCGACCCGGTAGGCGTTCTCGTCGCTGACCGGGCGGCGGCCGATCTGGTGGTTGAGCAGCCGGCCGCCGGGGACCAGCAGCCCGTAGAGCGTCCTGGCGTATGCCAGGTACTGCGCCGAACCGACGTGTTCCGCCATGCCGATCGAGGAGATCGCGTCGAACGGGCCGTCGTCGATGCGGCGGTAGTCCTGGACCCTGACCTCGATCCGGTCGGTCAGCCCGGCGTCCGCGATCCGCTTGCGGGCGTAGGCGGCCTGCTCGGTGGAGAGCGTGACGCCGACCGCGCGCACGCCGTAGTGCCGGGCCGCGTGCAGCACCATCGAGCCCCAGCCGCAGCCGACGTCCAGCAGCCGCTGGCCCTCGCGCAGCGACAGCTTGCGGCAGACCAGGTCGAGCTTGGCGGCCTGCGCGTCCTCCAGCGTGCCGTCCGGCTTCTCCCAGTACGCGCACGAGTAGACCATCGACGGGCCGAGCACCCGCTCGTAGAAGGTGTTGCCCACGTCGTAGTGGTGGCTGATCGCCTGCCGGTCGCGGCGCAGGCTGTGCACGGTGCCGGCGGCCCGGCGCACCTCCTCGGGCGGCGGCAGTGGCGGCAGCCCCGGTCCGGCCAGCGCCAGCGCCTCGCGCACCGCCCGGCGGGCGGCAGGGTCGCGCAGCGCGAGCAGTGCGCCGAGCGCGCCGGACAGGCCGCCCTCGGCGCCCTCCTCGCGCTCCCAGATCAGCCCGGAGAGCCGGTCCAGCGCGTCGTACAGATCACCCTCGATGTCCAGGTCACCGGCCACCCAGGCGCGGGCCAGGCCCAACTCCCCCGGTTTGTAGAGCACTCTGCGCAGTGCACGCCGATCGCGTATCACCACGACGGGGGCGTCGGCGGGCCCCGCCTCGCTGCCGTCCCAGGCACGCAGTCGTACCGGGACCGGGACGCCGAGCGCGTCCCTGGCGAGGGCGGCAAGTCTTCCGGCGGCGTCAACCATGCTGCGTACCTCCACAAGGACGCGTCATCCGTGAATCCCGAAGAACCACGTGCATTATGAAACAGCTTGGTTCCGGGGCCTAGGGTGCACAGGATCCTGGTGTCCGGGACGCAGTTGCGCGTACCACGCGGCCGGGCAGGCGAAAACGCCGAAGGCGTCCGCCCCACGGATGGCGGACGCCTTCGGCGTCGTCGAACTCACTGCGGTGATACGGCCTGTCAGGCGCTGGCCTTCTCGCCCTTCGCCTCGGCCTCGGCACGGGCCCTGGTGGCGGCGGCCGCGGCGAGCGCGGCGGCGGTCACCGGTGCGGCGGCCTCGTAGAACTCCTCGCGCGGGTTCTCCAGCGCGCCGAGCGCGACGACGTCCCGCTTGAGGAAGGCCGCCAGCGTCCAGTCGGCGAGCACCCGGAACTTGCGGTTGAAGGTCGGCACCGCCATGCCGTGGTAGCCGCGGTGGCAGTACCAGGCGAGCCGGCCCTTGAGCCGGATCTTGCCGAACAGCAGCGCCACGCCCTTGTGCAGGCCGAGACCGGCCACCGCGCCCGCGTTCTTGTGCTTGTACTCGTGCTGCGGGAAGCCGCGCATCCCGGAGATCACGTTGTCGCCGAGCACCTTGGCCTGCCGCAGCGCGTGCTGGGCGTTCGGCGGGCACCAGGCGCCCTCGCCGACGGCCAGGTCCGGGACCTGGGCGTTGTCGCCGGCCGACCACACGTAGTCGAGGCCCTTGACCTGCAGGGTGGCCAGCGTGTCCACGTGGCCGCGCGGGCCGAGCGGCACGCCGAAGCGGGCCAGCGCCGGGTTGGGCTTGACGCCCGCGGTCCACACGATCGTGGAGGCGTCCACCTCAAGGCCGTTGGCGAGCACCACGTGCTTGTCGACGGCGGACGTCATGGAGGTCTCGAGGTAGATCTCGATGCCGCGCTCGCGCAGGTGCTCAAGGCCCCACTTGCCGAGCTCGGGCCCGACCTCGGGAAGGATGCGGTTGGCCGCCTCGACGAGGATGAACCGCATGTCCTCGCGCTTGACGTTGGTGTAGTAACGGCACGCGTCGCGGGCCATGTCCTCGACCTCGCCGATGGTCTCCGCGCCGGCGAAGCCGCCGCCCACGAAGACGAAGGTGAGGGCCTTGCGGCGCAGGTCCTCGTCCGCGGTGGAGTCCGCGAGGTCGAGCTGCTCCAGCACGTGGTTGCGCAGGTCGACCGCCTCCTCGACGCCCTTCATGCCGATGCCGTTCTCGGCCAGGCCGGGGATCGGGAAGGTGCGGGAGACCGCGCCGAGGGCGCAGACCAGGTAGTCGAAGGGCAGCTCGTAGGTCTCGCCGACGATCGGCTCGATCACGGCCACCTTGCGGTCCTGGTCGACCGAGGTGACCCGGCCGGTGAGCACCTCGGCCCGCGGGAGCACGCGTCGCAGCGGGACGACGACGTGGCGCGGGGAGATGCTGCCTGCCGCAGCTTCTGGAAGGAAGGGCTGGTACGTCATGTACGAGCGCGGGTCGACGACCGTGACGGTCGCCTCGCCGAACCGCATCTTCTTCAGGATGCGGCGCGCCGCGTACAGGCCGACGTAACCGCCGCCTACTACGAGGATCCGTGGACGCTCCGTGGTGCTCATGCCGTCGAGTATCCAGCACACCGGACCCCCCACCTCGTGAGCCCCTTCACAAGGGGGTCCGGCCATTGTGCTACCCTGCGCGATTTCGTGACCGACCCCACAGACCGCCGCGGGAACCGATGATCATCCGGCGGCATCGGCCACCCCTCGTGAACAGCGCGGATCGCCTCCGGCCGGATGCCGCGCGAACCGTTTCCGCGCTCCGGCGGACCGCCCGGGAAGGGGCCGGGAGGCCGCCGTGGCGGCCCCTCGGAGGCAATCGCGGAAGAAAGTCGTCCGATGGGCGGGAACTTCATGTGAAGAAATTCACGAACCTCGTTCCGCCCGCCCCCGCACGGGTCGTCCCCACCCCGCTCACCCGATCGAACCCCTGCTCAGGAGGGTGCCCGGCACCGGTCAGGCGACCGACCAGGCGATGCCGTCGAGGATGTCGTGCTCGGAGACGACGACCTCCTTCGCGCCGGTGCGTTCCATGATCGACAGCAGCACGAGGGCGCCGGCGCCGATCACGTCGACCCGGCCGGGGTGCAGGACCGGGATCGCGGCGCGTTCGGCGTGGGTGGCGGCCAGCAGGCGTTCGGTGACGGCCCGGACCTGGTCGACGCCGATCCGGGCGTGGTGGATGGCGGCCGAGTCGTAGGCGGGCAGGCCGAGCGCGATGGCGGCGACCGTGGTGACCGAGCCGGCCAGCCCGACCAGGGTGCGCGCCTCGGCCAGCGGCACGCTCCCGGCGGCCAGGTCCAGTGCGGCGTGGACGTCGGCCCGTATCGCGGCGATCGCGGCGGCGGTGGGCGGGTCGTCGACCCGGCCGTCGCGCACCAGGTGCCGCTCCGTCAGCCGCACGCAGCCGATGTCCACCGAGCGCGCGGCGCGCACCGCGTCGTCGCCGACCACGAACTCCGTCGAGCCGCCGCCGATGTCGACCACCAGGAACGGCCGGGCCAGGTCGGGGCGGGCGGCCAACTCCCGGGTGGCGCCGGCGAAGGAGAACTCCGCCTCCCGGTCGCCGGTGATCACCTCGGGCTCGACGCCCAGGATCCGCTGGACGCCCCGGGTGAACTCGGCCCGGTTCTCCGCGTCGCGGGACGCCGAGGTGGCCACGAACCGCAGCCGCCGCACGTCCAGCCGTTCGATCGCCTCGGCGTACTCGCGGCACGCGGCGAAGGTGCGCTCCAGCGCCTGCGGGGCGAGCCGCCCGGTGCGGTCGACGCCCTCGCCGAGCCGCACGATCGTCATCCGCCGGTCCAGGTCGACCAGGTCGCCGGTCGCCGGGTCGGCGTCCGCGACCAGCAGGCGGATGGAGTTGGTGCCGCAGTCGATCGCCGCGACCCTGCTCATCGGTCCTCCTCCGGGTGCACGCAGGCACCCTTGCGCCACCACTCGGGCAGCATCGCGATCGCCTCGTCACCGAGCGGGTTGACGCCGGGGCCGGCCGCCAGCGCGTGGCCGACCAGCACGTGCAGGCACTTGACCCGGTCCGGCATGCCGCCGGCGCTGGGGAAGCCGGCCAGCACCTCGACGGCGTCGCGCCGGGCGAGGTAGTCCTCGTGGGCCGCGCGGTAGGCGGCGGCCAGTTCCTCGTCGCGGCCCAGCCGCTCGGTCATCTCGCGCATCACGCCGTCCGCCTCCAGGGTGCCGATGGCGGAGGCGGCGCGCGGGCAGGTCAGGTAGTACAGCGTCGGGAACGGCGTGCCGTCCGCCAGCCGCGGCGCGGTCTCCACCACGTCCGGGTTGCCGCACGGGCAGCGGTGCGCGACGGCCCGCAGTCCCCTGGGCACCCGGCCGAGCTGGTCACGGACGGCGGCGACGTCGTCCTCGGTCGGCGGTGCGGGTTCGGTACGCGGCGGCGGTGTGTGCATGGGGACATTCTCCCCGGCCGGGACCGCCGCTCCCGCCCGGGGAGGCGCGGGCGGGCGGTCAGTGCGAGGCGTCGGCGGAGTTCACGCCGTCCCACAGGTTGTCGTACCAGGGCCGGCGGGCCGCGGCCGAGGAGGACGAGCCGCCGCCGGAGCCGGCCGCGGCCGGCCGGCCCGGCATCGTGTAGCCGGTCTCACCGGGCAACACGTAGTGCAACTGCTCGCGGGCCTGCGCCCTGACGTAGTCCGGATCGGCCCAGCGGGCCCTCTGCTCGCGCAGTTGCTCGACGCGGCGCAGCGCCTGCTGGGCCTGCTTGCGCTGGTCGGCGATCTGCGAGCGCTGCGCGATGTACTGCCGGGTCGGATAGGCGAGCGCCACCACCAGCGCGCAGACGGTCAGGGCGAGCACCGCGGCCCGGCCGGTGAGTCTGCTGCGGCGCGGACCGCGCCCGGTGGCCCGGTAGACGCGGGCCTGCGCCTGCTGGCCCAGCGCCTTCAGCCGCACCGCGGTGGGGAACCGCTCGGGCGCCACGTCGCTCTCCCTCCGTCCGCGGCCCGGACGACGGACCGCCGCTCCCCGCACACGGTACGGGACCGGGTGCGGACAGCGGCGGTATCCGGCGGGCGTTGCGCCGTTCGGCCTCGGCCGGGCGGTCAGGCCTTGAAGCGCGGGAAGGCGCTGCGGCCGGCGTAGACCGCGGCGTCGTCGAGGATCTCCTCGATGCGCAGCAGCTGGTTGTACTTGGCGACCCGGTCGGAGCGGGCCGGGGCGCCGGTCTTGATCTGGCCGCAGTTGGTGGCGACGGCCAGGTCGGCGATGGTGACGTCCTCGGTCTCGCCGGAGCGGTGCGACATCATGCACTTGTAGCCGCTGCGCTGGGCCAGCTCGACCGCGTCCAGGGTCTCGGTGAGCGAGCCGATCTGGTTGACCTTCACCAGCAGCGCGTTGGCGGTGTCGTTGTCGATGCCGCGCTGCAGCCGCTCGGGGTTGGTGACGAACAGGTCGTCGCCGACGATCTGGACCTTGTGGCCCAGCTCGGTGGTGATGGTCTTCCAGCCCTCCCAGTCCTCCTCGTACAGCGGGTCCTCGATGGAGACCAGCGGGTAGGCGTCGACCAGCTCGCCGTAGTACGCGCTCATCTCGACCGCGGACTTCGAGCGGCCCTCGAACTGGTAGGCGCCGTCCTTGTAGAACTCGGAGGCCGCCACGTCCAGGGCGAGCGCGATGTCCTGGCCGGGCTGGAAGCCGGCCTTCTTGATCGCCTCGACGATCAGGTCGAGCGCGTCGCGGTTGGAGTCCAGGTTCGGCGCGAAGCCGCCCTCGTCGCCCAGGCCGGTGGACAGGCCGCGCTCCTTCAGCACGCCCTTGAGGGTGTGGTAGACCTCCGCGCCCCAGCGCAGCGCCTCGGAGAACGACTCGGCGCCGATCGGCGCGATCATGAACTCCTGGATGTCCACGTTGGAGTCCGCGTGGCTGCCGCCGTTGAGGATGTTCATCATCGGCACCGGCAGGATGTGCGCGTTGGGGCCGCCGATGTAGCGGAACAACGGCAGGTCGGAGGCCTCGGAGGCGGCGTGCGCCACGGCCAGCGAGACGCCGAGGATCGCGTTGGCGCCGAGCGAGGACTTGTCCGGGGTGGCGTCCAGGTCCAGCATCGCCTGGTCGATCAGCCGCTGCTCGGTGGCGTCGTAGCCGACCAGCTCCGGGCCGATCTGTTCGATGACGGCGAGGACGGCCTTCTCCACGCCCTTCCCGCCGTAGCGGGACTTGTCACCGTCCCGCAGTTCCAGCGCCTCGAAGGCGCCGGTGGATGCCCCGGAGGGCACCGCGGCCCGGCCGGTGCTGCCGTCGTCGAGGCCGACCTCGACCTCAACGGTGGGGTTGCCTCGTGAGTCGAGGATCTCCCGGGCTACGACGACGTCGATCGACGGCACGAGCATCTCCTTTGAGAACGTGTGGGCTCGCTGCTGCTGAGCTTGCGCGGGATGAGCCTAACCGCCGGGAGCGGCCGGCCCGGCAGACGGTACGTGCCCGTGTGCCGCAATGACACGAAATGACCCCGGCCGGACACGCTCGGGGGAAGTCGTGTCCGGCCGGGGCGCGGGGTTCCGCGGGGTCAGCCGAGGTGCAGCCGCTCGCCCGGGAAGATCAGGTCGGCGCTCTTGACCGCCTTCTTGTTGAGGTCGAACAGCTTGTGCCAGCCGCCGGCCACGTGGTGGGCCCGCGCGATCCGCGACAGCGTGTCGCCGGGCTTGACGGTGTAGCTTCCGGTGCCGTGTCCGGCCGGGGCCCGCCGGGTGGCGGCGTCCGAGGCGTTGTCGTGCGAGGCGGACGAGCCCTGGGCCGGGTGGACGTCCGGGGCCGGGCCGCCGGAGGTCAGGCCGCCGGCCGCGGCGCACGACCAGGCGCCCGGTCCCTGCTGGGCGAGCAGGGTCTGCGCGACGGCTATCTGCTGGTCCTTGGTGGCCAGGTCGGCGCGCGCCGCGTACTTCTGGCCGCCCGCGGCGTCCCAGCTGGACTGGGAGAACTGCAGGCCGCCGTAGTAGCCGTTGCCCGTGTCGATGTGCCAGTTGTCGCCGGACTCGCACTTGGCGACGGCGTCCCAGGTGGAGACCGACGCGGCGGACGCGGAGGTGGCGCCGACCAGCGGAACGGCGACCGCGGCCCCGGCCACCGAGGCGATGGCGGCGATCCGGGCGGCACGGGAGGCGCGCAGGGGGGAACGACGGTGCAATGCCATGGGGAAGTCATCCTCACCGACGCCTGCGAGGTCAGCTGTCGGGTGCGGGCGTGAGTTGCCCGGCCGTGCGTTGTGGCGCACGGCTTGACCCCTAGCCGGTCCGGGTGGTCCCGGACGACGGCGACGAACCTGTGGGTCCCCCGCTCCTGCCTTCGGCGCTTTCGCAGCGACGGCTCCGTCGATCGGCGGCAGGATTCGGCGTTCCCGACCGACGTGTTCGCGGTGGCGAACGGTTCCGACGATAAGCACACGCCCGGGGCGCCCGACAAGCCGTTCGCGCCGGGCCCGCCGGCCGCCCCCACCGTCGGCCGGACGCGGGGAAGTTGACAGAGCCGCAGGTCGGCGCGGGAGGAAAAGATCGAACTGGACCAATGCCGCGGATCATGGCGAGAGAGTTATGTCACAGCATCAGACACCGTCAGCCGAGGGTGAGGCGCTGCCCCGGGCGGATGAGGTCCGGGTCGCCGCCGACGGTCCGGCGGTTGGCGGCGTAGAGCGCGGGCCAACCCCCGGGCAGCGCGCGCTCCGTGGCGATTTCGTCCAGATTGTCACCCGGCCGGACGGTGTACGACTCCGCCCCGGCCGGCCGCGGCGCGGGCTTCGCGTGCCGTCCGCCGGAAGCGGGCGCCGGCGCCGGGGCGGACGAGGCGTCCCGCGAGGGGCTCGACGAGGCGGAGGCGGCCGACGGCGGCGCGGAGGCGGACGGCGGCGGCGACGCGGAGGCGGAGGCGGGCGCCGAGGCGGGCGCGGTCGGGGAGGCGGTGGGCACCGCGGGCGGCGTCGGCGCGGCGACCGGGGTCGTCGGCGCGGCGGTCGCGGCGGTCAGGAGTCCGCCGAGCAGGCCCGGGTCGGTGGGGCCGGCGTCGGAGGGGCCGGTGCCGGGGTCGACGTCAGGCGCCGGGCCGCCGCGCGCGAGCCCGGCCGTCACCGCGCAGCCGGTCCAGTAGCCGGGACCCCGGGCGTCGAGGAGCCGCTGGGCGACCGCGATCTGCTCCTGGCGGCTGGCCAGGTCCGGACTGTCGGCGTAGGCCGTGCCGCCGTAGCGCTCCCAGACGTTCTGCGTGAGGTCGAGGCCGCCGTAGAGGCCGTCGTCGCGGTCGGCGCTCCACTGGCCGCCGGTCTCGCAGCCGGCCACCCGGTCCCAGGTCGGGGCGGTGGCGGCGTGCGCGGCGCCGGAGGTGAGCAGCGGGATGGCGATCCCGGCCCCGGCCACCCCGAAGGTGACCACGATCCTCGGCACCTGACGCGGCCGGCGGTGCTGCCCGTTCCCCGAGATACCCATGTAGCGCCCTTCTCCGACGGATCGACCGCGCAGAGCGTAGCCGCGTTTGCCGGCGCGTCACAGACCGATGTAGCGCAGATCACGTACCGGTCACGTATCTGACGTGGCGTCAACTCCCGGGCGGTGGCGGCCCGTCAGCGGAAGGTCACCGGCAGCTCCCGCAGCCCGCGCATGATCAGGCCGCCGCGCCAGCGCAACTGCGCCGGATCGGCGGCCAGTCGCAGGTCCGGCAGCCGGGTCAGCAGCCGGCCGAAGGCGATCCGCCCCTCCAGCCGGGCGAGCGGTGCGCCGAGGCAGTAGTGGATGCCGTGGCCGAAGCCGAGGTGCGGGTTGTCGGCGCGCGCGAGGTCCAGCGTGTCGGGCCCGGCGAACCGCCGGGGATCGCGGTCGGCCGCCGCCAGCACCACGAGCACCGGGTCGCCCGCGCCGACCGGCTGCCCGCCCAACTCCATCGCCTCGGTGGCGAACCGCCAGGTGGCCAGTTCCACCGGCCCGTCGTAGCGCAGCAGTTCCTCCACCGCGCGCGCCACCGTCTCCTCGTCCCCGGCGCGCACCGCGTCCTGCAGCACCGCGCGCTGGGCCGGTTCGCGCAGCAGCGCGTAGGTGCCGTTGCCGATCAGGTTGACGGTGGTCTCGAAGCCGGCGAACAGCAGGATGAAGGCCATCGCGGCGGCCTCGTTCTCGCTGAGGTGCTCGCCGTGGTCGGAGGCGCGGATCAGCCCGGAGATCAGGTCGTCGCCGAGCGCGGCGCGCTTGCGGTGGATCAGCTCAAGCAGGTAGCCGCGCATCCTCTTGACCGCGCGGGCCACTCCGCCGCGCGGTCCGCCGCTGTGCCGGATCATGGCGCCGGCCCAGTCGCGGAAGTCGTCCTGGTCCTCGGCCGGCACGCCGAGCAGGTCGCAGATGGCGTAGATGGGCAGCGGGAAGGCGAACTCGTGGATCAGGTCGGCGTGGCCGCGCTCGGCGAAGGTGTCGATCAGCCGGTCCGCCAGCCGGGTCACCCGCGGCTCGAACTCGGCGACCCGGCGGGGGGTGAACGCCGTGGAGACCAGCCGGCGCAGCCGGGTGTGGTCGGGCGGGTCGATGTTGAGCAGGTGGGTCATCAGCTCGGCGCCGCGCTCGCCGGGGATGCCGATCCGGCCCCGGGCGTGCGCGCTCTGACTGCGGTGGTGGCCGGGGTCCTTGCTCAGCCGCGGGTCGGCGAGCGCCTGGCGGGCGTCGGCGTAGCGGGTGACCAGCCAGGCCTCGACGCCGCTGGGCAGCCTGGTGCGCCGCACCGGCTGGTGGTCACGCAGCCACGCGTAGGCCGGATAGGGGTCGGCGGCGAACTCCCAACTGAACAGTTCCGGTGCCCGCGGGTCGCTCTCGTTCACCCCGCGACGGTATCCGCTGCGGGCCCCGCAGGCCGCCGCGGCGCCGCGGGACGGCCCGCCTATGATCATGCGCGGGTCGCCAACCGCCCTGCGAAGAGCGGGTGTTGGGGGCGTCCCGGACCTACGTGATCCGGACGCGCCGTCCGGCACGCGGCAACCGAACTCAGGGAGACAGAGTGCGCGAGGAGTACATCGAGCGCGAGGAGATCGTCGAGCGCGGCGGGTTCTTCGGCGGCGAGGAGGTCATCGAGCGCGAGGAGGTCGTCGAGCGCGACGGGTTCTTCGGCCGTGAGGAGATCGTCGAGCGCGAGACGGTCGTCGAGCGCGGCGGCCTCCTCGGCGGCCTGCTGGGCGGCGGCGAGGTCATAGAGCGCGAGGAGATCGTGGAGCGCGACTTCTTCTGACCGCTCCCCGACCGGTTCAGCCCGCCGCCTGCGCCAGCAGCTCCCGGCTGAACCGGTCGGCCAGCCGCGTGGTCTCCGGCAGCCGGTAGGCGGGGGCCAGCGCCAGCACGTGCCGGCACGCGGTGTCGAGGTCGACGCGGTGCCCGGTGGAGACGTAGACCGGCTTGACGCCCGGCTGGGTGCGCAGCGCGCGGCCCACCGTCTCGCCGCCGTCCACCAGCGGGGCGGCCGCGCCGCGTTCCGGGCCGAGCAGCCGCGGGTCGTGGCGGCCGGTGAACGGGGTCTTGGCGACGCCGGCGGTCGGCAGCCCGGTGAGCACCCCGAGATGGCAGGCCAGGCCGAACCTGCGGGGGTGCGCGAGCCCCTGCCCGTCGCACAGCAGCAGATCAGGCAGATGGTGCAGCCGCTCCAACGCCTCGACCAGCACCGGCAGTTCACGGAACGCGAAGAGCCCCGGCACGTAGGGGAAGGTGGCCCGGCCGACCGCGCCGGCCCGCTCCACCGGCCGCAGCGAGCGCGCGTCGAGCACCACCACCGCCGCGGCGACCAGGTCCCGCGTGCCGCCGCCGTCGCCCGCGTAGGCCACGTCGAGTCCGGCCACCAGCTCCGGATCGCGCGGTCCCGGTCCGGTGTGGTCGGCCAGCGGCCGCAGCCGCTCCTGGATCGCGACGGCCGCGTCCGCGTCCTCGGGCCACGGATGCGGAAGATCGATGCGCATGCCCGCAGGTTACGGGCACCGGCCGGGCCGGGTCAGCCGCCGAAGCCGCCGCTCAGGTCGGAGTGGCCGGATCCGGTGCCGCTGACCGAACCGCGGGCCAGGACGCGGCCGTCCACGGTGATCGAGTCCTGGTGCGTGACGCCGCCGATCTCGTCGAAGCCGACCACCAGGCTCACCGCGTACCGCGCGCTCCCGCCGGGCAGCCGCAGCGTCCTGCTCCACGGCAGCCGCACCCCGGTCAGCCGGACCGCGGCCGACGCGCCGTCGCCCCGGTAGGTGATCGAGGACGCCCGGCCGCGGCCGGTGACCCGGTAGACCACGACGTGCGCGGCGGCCGTCGGGCTCGACGCCGGCGAGGAGTGGCCGAGGTGCGGCTTGGGGGGCAGGGCGTCCGAGTGGGTGCCGGCGGCGGCGCAGCCGGCCGGCGCGGTCGCGGCCAGCACCGCCGCCCCGGCGGCCAGCGCGGTGCGCCAGGACGCCGGACGCCCGGCTTCGCGACGGTTCATCCCGTTCTCCCGTCTCATACGTTTTGTCCGTATGGCGGCCGAGTCTACCGGGCGGCGCCCATCGCCCTTGCCGGCTCGGCGAGTTACCCGGCCGATTCGGCCGCGCGGATGGCGTCGCGGTAGCGGCGGGCGGCGGCGCGCAGCGCGGTCTCCGGGTCGACGCCGGCGGCCTGCGCCTCGGCGGCCAGCGCGAGCAGCCGCTCGCCCGGATCGGCGTCCGGCGCGGGATCGCCGGCGGCCAGCTCCAGCCCGGCGAAGCGGGCCCGGGCGGCGAGCTTGGCGGCGAGGGCCAGCGCGGGCTGGTCGAGCGGGACGCCGTCGGTGGCCGAACCGCGGCGCTTCTCGGCCGCCTTGGTCCGCATCCAGTGCGCCTGCACCTCCTGCGGCGTCTCGGCGGTCTCGTCGCCGAAGACGTGCGGGTGCCGGCGGATCAGCTTCGCCACGATCCCGGCGGCCACGTCGTCGATGTCGAACGGCTGCTCCGGGTCGTCCTGCGCGATGCGGGCGTGGAAGACGACCTGCAGCAGCACGTCCCCCAACTCCTCGCGGTAGGCGTCCCGGTCGCCCTCCTCGATCGCCTCGACGAGCTCGTACGCCTCCTCGATGAGGTACTTCACCAGTCCCCGACCGGTCCGGGTGCCGCTCCACGGGCACTCGGTGCGGATGCGGTCCATCACCTGGACGAGGTCGAGCAGCCGCCCGCCGGGCAGGTCCCAGGAGGCGGGCAGCAGTTCCAGCTCCGGCATGCTCACCCGGCCCGATCCGGCCAGCGCGGCCAGCTCGTCGGTGAGCGCCGGGTCGCCGTCGCCGCCGGGGATCACCAGCACGGTGTGCCCGCCGGCCGCCCGGTCCACCAGTTCGCGCCCGCTCGGCGACGCGTGCTCCACGACGACGCCGGCCTCGCGCAGATAGGGCAGCTGCGGATGCGCCGGATCCGGGCACAGCACGGCGTCCGCCGTCCGCAGCGACTGCCACGCGGCCCACGACAACAACCCGGGGGCCACCCGGTGGCTGGCGGTCAGCAGCACCACCCGCCCCGGCTCCCCACCCGCTCCGATCTCCGTCACCCTCCGAACCTACCTCCGCCGGCCGCCGGCACCGGACCGCCCGCCCGCGGCACCGCCGCGCGGCGGCCCGGGACGGGCGGGTGACACGCCGTGCGCCGTCAGCTCTGCGGCTGCGCGGTCGGCGCGGCGGACGCGGCGGCGTGCAGCCAGGGCTGCGGTGAGGTGCCGAGGGTGAGCGTCTTGGCGTTCCAGGCGCCGAAGCGCGGGTTGACGTCGACGTGGAGCTGGTGCGAGGCGGTGGTGAGCGCCTTGGTGACCGCGGCCTGGCCCTGCTGGGTGGACAGGTCGACGCCGAGCGCGCGGGCGATGGCCTGGGCCTGCGCCTGGGCCCGGAAGAAGGTGTCCTCCTGCTCGGGGGCGACCGCGTACTGCTGCAGGAGGGCCGAGTACAGCGCGGTCGGCGAACCGGCCTGCGCGGCGGCGGCCTGCTCCAGCTTCTGGACGTCGCCGCGGCCGACCGACACCCCGGCGTTGCCGGCGGCGCGGGCGAGCACCCCGTCGAAGACCATGGTGTTGAGCGTCTGACGGTCCAGGTCGCTGGTCGCGTCGATGAGCTGCTCGGACTGCCCGGTCTTGTCCTGCGCGGCCCGCACCTGCTTCACCTGCGTCTGCAGGTCGGCTACGGAGATCGTCCGGCCGCCGAGCACGGCCGCGGCGCCCGCGTGCTGTACGCCGCACGAGGTGATCAGCGGCGTCGCGAGGAGCAGGGCGAGCGCGGTCAAGGAGAGCGTGGCGGTACGGCGGCGGACCATGGGGCCTCCAGGCGAGGTGTTCGTGCGGCAGTTCGGCGACCTTGCGCTGATCGAACCGAGAATAAGGACATGCGGGGAGTGATATCCACTACTCCGGGAAACGAGATCGTCCGGCGCGGGGTGCGGTGTCCGATGCGTCTTCGTACGTCGGACATCGGTACGCGCACCACGCCGCCCCCGCCCGCCCGTTGGCCGGCGGCCGAACCGGACCCAAAGCGGCAGATCTACCCAACCGGACATATCCGAATCGCCCGCCGCCATAGGGCATTTGACCGGGACCTCGATGTGAGCTGCACCATATGACGCAGCTCACATACGGCCCCGGCTAGTTGACGGATAAAGCCCGGCTAAGCGGGCAACGCCAGCGATTCCGCCACCGGCGGGCCGGTCCCCACGACGAAGCGAATTAGTAGGAACGCATATTGCCAGCCGTTTTTCGGGCGGCTAGACATTGCCGAGCCGCAGGGTCCGCGAATCGAATCGAGGGCCTTTCGTCGCACCAGTTCCCGTCTTACGGCGACACCTGACCGGCGCCTGCCGGACGACGACTGCGGTCAAGCAACTGGAAGGCCGCTCACCCATGCCAAGACACGCTCGAATTCGCATCACGCTGGCTCACAAAATCACCGCCGCGAGCATCGCCGCCGCCGGAGCGGCGGCCGTCGCGATGACCGTCGTCCCCGGAACCGCGCAGGCGCACAGCGCCAATGACGCCGCTGTCTCCGTGGCCCCCGCGGCGTTCACCACCGCGTTCCACCAGAACACCCACGCCCAGAGCGACGGCGTCACCCGGCAGTACTGGGCCGCCCACCACAGCTGGTGGCTGAAGGAGAAGGCCGAGGCCAAGGCGAAGGCCGCGGCGAAGGCCAAGTGGGAGGCGCACCTGAAGGCGGTGGCCGCCGCCAAGGCCGCAGCCGCGAAGGCCGCCGCAGCCAAGGCCGCCGCCGCGAAGAAGGCGTCCGCCGCGACGCCGGCCGCGGCGAGCACCGCCAAGCCGGCCGCCGCGACCACGAGCACGGTCTACGCCAACGACCTGAACGGCTGGATCAACCACGCGCTCGCCATCATGGCCGCGAACCACATTCCCGGCACGTACAACGGCATTTACCGCAACGTGATGCGGGAATCCAGCGGCAATCCCAACGCGATCAACAACTGGGACAGCAATGCCGCCGCCGGCCACCCGTCCAAGGGTCTGCTGCAGACAATCGACTCGACCTTTGAGACCTACCACGTCGCCGGAACGTCGGACAACATTTACGACCCGGTCGCCAACATTGTCGCCGCGTGCAACTACGCGTACCACGTGTACGGTTCGATCGACAACGTGAACGGGCCCTACTAAAAAGCGGCTCCGCCACTCACTGCTAGAGAACGACGGAGTTCAGGAACTCCGCGGTCCACACCAGCAGTTCACGGCCGACCACCGGTTTACCTCCAATGGTGCCGGTGGTCGGCCGTGGTACGAGCACCTGCCGGGTGGCCGGCTTCAGCACACTGCGCGGGTGCAGCCGCTTGAGCCGCAGCTCCTGCGACTCGCGCAACTCCACCGGGCCGAAGCGGACGTTGGCGCCCTGCAGGGTGATGTCGGTGACGCCGCCGCGCCGCGCCAGCAGTCGCAGGCCGGCCACCAGCAGCAGGTTCTCCACCGGCTCCGGCAACTTGCCGTAGCGGTCCACCAGCTCGTCGCGGACCGCCTTGACGTCCTCCTCGGAGTTGGCGGCGGCGATCGACCGGTACGCCTGCAGGCGCAGCCGTTCGCCGGGCGCGTAGTCGTGCGGGACGTGCGCGTCCACCGGCAGCTCGATCTTCACCTCCGGCGGTGCCTCCTCCTGCACCGCGCCGGTCTCCAGCGCCGCCCGGTAGTCGGCCACCGCCTCGCCCACCATCCGCACGTACAGGTCGAATCCGACGCCGGCGATGTGCCCGGACTGCTCGCCGCCCAGCAGGTTGCCCGCGCCGCGGATCTCCAGGTCCTTCATCGCCACGTACATGCCCGCGCCCATCTCGGTGTGCTGCGCGATGGTGGCCAGCCGCTCGTGCGCGGTCTCGGTCAGCGGCTTCTCGGGCGGGTAGAGGAAGTAGGCGTAGCCCCGCTCGCGGCTGCGGCCCACCCGGCCGCGCAGCTGGTGGAGCTGGCTGAGGCCGAAGTTGTCGCCGCGCTCCACGATCAGCGTGTTGGCGTTGGCGATGTCGATGCCGGACTCCACGATGGTGGTGGAGACCAGCACGTCGAAGCGGTTCTCCCAGAAGTCGACCACCACCTGCTCCAGCGCGTGTTCGCCCATCTGGCCGTGCGCGGTGGCGATCCGGGCCTCCGGCACCAGCTCGCGCAGCCGGGCCGCCGCCCGGTCGATCGACTCCACCCGGTTGTGGATGTAGAAGACCTGGCCCTCGCGCAGCAGTTCGCGCCGGATCGCCGCCGCGATCTGCTTGTTCTCGTACGGGCCGACGAACGTCAGGACCGGGTGCCGCTCCTCCGGCGGGGTGGTGATCGTCGACATCTCGCGGATGCCGGTGACCGCCATCTCCAGGGTGCGCGGGATCGGGGTGGCCGACATCGTCAGCACGTCCACGTTGGCCCGCAGCTTCTTCAGCTGCTCCTTGTGCTCGACGCCGAAGCGCTGCTCCTCGTCGACGATGACCAGGCCGAGGTCCTTGAAGCGGGTCTCGGCGGAGAAGAGCCGGTGGGTGCCGATCACCACGTCGACCGTGCCGTCCCGCAGCCCCTCCAGCACCGCCTTGGCCTCGGTGTCGGTCTGGAACCGCGACAACGCCCTGACCTGGACCGGGAACTGGCCGTAGCGCTCGTTGAAGGTGCCGAAGTGCTGCTGCACCAGCAGCGTGGTGGGCACCAGCACCGCCACCTGCTTGCCGTCCTGCACCGCCTTGAACGCCGCGCGCACCGCGATCTCGGTCTTGCCGTAGCCCACGTCGCCGCAGATCAGCCGGTCCATCGGGACCGACTTCTCCATGTCCTCCTTCACCTCGGCGATCGTGGTGAGCTGGTCGGGCGTCTCGGCGTACGGGAAGGCGTCCTCCAGCTCGCGCTGCCACGGCGAGTCGGGGCCGAACGCGTGGCCGGGCGCCGCCATCCGCGCCGAGTACAGCCGGATCAGGTCGGCGGCGATCTCCTTGACCGCCTTCTTCGCCCGGGCCTTGGTCTTCGTCCAGTCCGCGCCGCCGAGCCGGTGCAGGGTCGGCGCCTCGCCGCCCACGTACTTGGTGATCTGCTCCAGCTGGTCGGTCGGCACGAACAGCCGGTCGCCCGGCTGGCCGCGCTTGGCCGGCGCGTACTCCACGAGCAGGTACTCGCGGGTGGCGCCCTGCACGGTGCGCTGCACCATCTCCACGTACCGGCCGACGCCGTGCTGCTCGTGCACGATGTAGTCGCCGGCCTGGAGGGTGAGCGGGTCGATGGTCTTGCGCCGCCGCGACGGCATCCGGCCCATGTCCTTGCTGGCCGACTTCTGGCCCGACAGGTCGGTCTCGGTCAGCACGGCGAGCTTCAGCACCGGGTCGACGAAGCCGTGTTCGATCGACGCGCACGCCACGTGCACCACCGAGGGCTCGGGCACGCCGGGCAGGTCCGCGTCCAGCCGGGCGGCGATCCCCTCGTTGCCGAGCACCTCGACCGTGCGGGCCGCCGGGCCGTGCCCCTCGGTGACGTAGACCGCGCGCCATCCGTCGGCCAGCCACCCCTTGGTGTCGGCCAGCGCGCGGGCGCTGTCGCCGCGGTAGGTCTCCGGCGCGCGCATCCCCAACTTCACGGTGTCCGCGTCGAGTTCCTCGTCACCGGCGAACTGGCTCACCGACCACCACGGCATGCCGATGTCCTGCGCGTGTTCGCGGACGTCGGCCAGCGACCACAGGCTGGCCGCGCCCAGGTCGATCGGCGCCTCGCCGCCGCCGGCGGTCGCCGCCCAGGACGCCTCCAGGAACTCCCGGCTGGTGGCCACCAGGTCGGCCGCCCGGGTCCTGACCCGCTCCGGGTCGCACGCCACGGTCATGCTGCCGGCCGGCATCACGTCCATCAGCAGCTCCATGTCGTCCACCAGCGCGGGCGCCAGCGACTCCATGCCCTCCACCGCGATGCCCTCGGCGATCCTGCCCAGCAGCTCGCCCAGTTCCGGGTGCTCCTCGGCCAGTTCGGCCGCCCGGGCGCGCACCTGGTCGGTCAGCAGCAGCTCCCGGCACGGCGGCGCCCACAGCCCGTGCTCGGCGACCTCCAGGCTCCGCTGGTCGGCCACCTTGAAGTAGCGGATCTCCTCGACGTCATCGCCCCAGAACTCCACCCGAAGGGGATGCTCCTCGGTCGGCGGGAAGACGTCGAGGATCCCGCCGCGCACCGCGAACTCGCCCCGCTTCTCGACGAGTTCGACCCGCGCGTAGGCCGCCGCGGCCAGTCGTTCCACCACGTCGCCGAGGTCCGCGCTCGTGCCGCCGCGCAGGCTCACCGGCACCAGGTCGCCCAGCCCCTTGACCTGCGGCTGCAGGACGGACCTGATCGGGGCCACCACCACCTTCACCCGGCCGGTCGCGGTGTCCCGCGCGTCCGGGTGGGCCAGCCGGCGCAGCACGGCCAGCCGCCGGCCCACCGTGTCGGAGCGGGGCGACAACCGCTCGTGCGGCAGCGTCTCCCACGCCGGGTACTCCACGACCGCGTCCTGCGGCAGCAGCGAGCGCAGCGCCGCCGCCAGGTCCTCCGCCTCCCGGCCGGTGGCGGTCACCGCGAGTACCGGGCGCTCGGCCCGGGTGGCCAGCGCCGCCAGCACGAAGGGCCGCGCCCCGGGCGGTCCCACCAGGTCCAACGACGGCCGGTTACCGTCCGCAGCGGCCTCGACCGCCTCCGCGAGCGCGGCATCCTTGACAACGACGTCGACCAGCCCGTTCAAGCTCATGCCCGCCAGCGTAAACGCTGCCGCCCGGGCGCAGCCGCGCCGCCCGGGTCCCGGGGAGGGGGGACGCGGGCGCCGCGGGTGGTGCGCGGGAGGCGGCCGGGTCAGTCGGTGGCGATGGCGCCCAGGATGTTCATCCGGGAGGCGCGCAGGGCCGGCATGAGCGCGGCGAGCAGGCCGACCAGTGCGGAGCCGACGAAGACCGTGCCGATGGTGGACCAGGGGATCGACAGGGTGCCGAGGCCGTTGAGGGCCAGCAGCTTCTGGGAGGCGATCCCCCAGGCCATGCCGAGCCCGAGGCCGATCACCGCGCCGAACAGGGCGATGACGACCGACTCCAGCCGGATCATCCGGCGCAGTTGCCGGCGGGAGAGCCCGATGGCCCGCATCAGGCCGATCTCCCGGGTGCGTTCGACGACCGACAGGGCGAGGGTGTTCACCACGCCGAGCACGGCGACCACGATGGCCAGCGCGAGCAGTCCCCAGACCAGGTCGAGGAGTTGGCTCATCTGCTGGCGCAGCAGGGTCTTGTAGTCGGCCTGGTCGCGCACCTGGACCTGCGGGTAGCGGTGGACGGCCGACTTGAGCGCCGCGTAGACGTGGTCGACGTCCGTGTGGGCGGCGGCGGTCGCGAAGACCATGACGTCCTGCGGCATGGCGGCGCGGGGGACGTAGGCCGCCGCGGTGGACAGGCCGATGTACTGCGCGCCCTGGTCGAAGGAGGTGTCCTTCGAGGTGACGGCGTCGATGCGCAGGTCCGCGCTGTGCCCGCCCTCGCGGAAGGTGACCCGCAGCCGGTCGCCGACCTTCAGGTGCCGCTTGCCGGCGAAGGTCTGGCCGACGGTGATGCCGCCGGAGCGGTACGCGGCCGACACGCTGCCGGAGACCACCGGGACCCGCAGGTCCTGGGCGTAGGTGGGCGAGGTGGCGGTCAGGTCGCTGTCGGTCCTCGTGCCGTCCGGCAGCGTCAGGACGACCGGCAGCTCCTTGTAGTCCGTGACGTGGCCGAGGCCGTGGGTGGCCTTGATGGCGGCGACGATGTCCGGGGTGAAACCGCCGGTCTGGGTCTGGATGATGAAGTCCGCGCCGACCGACTTGTCGATCTCCTGGCTGGCCGAGGCGACCAGCGAGGAGCCGACGACCGACAGGCCGGAGACGAGCGCGAGCCCGATCATCAGGGCGGCGGCGGTGGCGCCGGTGCGCCGCGGGTTGCGCAGCGCGTTGCGCTGCGCCATCCGGCCGACCGGGCCGAACGGCCGCAGGGTGACGGTGCCCAGGACCCGTATGACGCCGGCCGCCAGCAGCGGGCCGATGACGACGAAGCCGATCAGGGTGAGCAGCACGCCGACCGCGAGGTAGGCGCTGCCGGTCTTGGGCACCGAGGCGCGGGCCGCGGCGAACAGCGCGCCGCCGCCGGCCGCGGTGACCACCAGGCCGAGGATGCTGCGCAGCACGGTGGAGCGGACGCCGGCCTGCCCGCCGGTGGCGTCGCGCAGCGCGGCCATCGGGGAGACCTTGCCGGCCCGCCGGGCGGGCAGGTAGGCGGAGATCAGGGTGACGACGACGCCGACGATCGCGCCGGCCACCGGGGTGCGCGCCTTGAAGGTGATCTGCGAGGTGTCCAGGTGCATGCCGAAGGCGTTCATCAGGTTCATCAGGCCGACGGCGATGCCGAGGCCGGCCGCGATGCCGGCCGCCGAGCCGAGCACGCCGAGGATGACCGCCTCGATGAGCACCGACCGGTTGACCTGGCGGCGGCTGGCGCCCAGCGCCCGCATCAGGCCGATCTCCCGGGTGCGCTGCGCGACCAGCATGGAGAAGGTGTTGACGATCAGGAAGATGCCGACCAGGACCGCGATGCCGGCGAAGCCGAGCATGGCGTCCTTCATGACCCCGAGGAAGCCGGAGACGCTGGACTTGTCGGCCGCGGCGGCCTCCGCCTTGGTCTGCGCGGTGTAGTGGCTGCCGAGCGCGGCGATCGCCTGCCGCTTGAGCGCGGCGTTGGAGCGGGTGCCGTCGCCGTAGGCGTCGGCCTCGGTGAACACGCCCGTCTCGCCGAGCAGTTCGTGCTGCGCGGTCGGGGTGTCGAGGAAGACCAGGGTGGCGCCCGGGTTGGTGGTGCGGAAGGTGGCGATGCCGCTGACCGTCTCGTGGAACGTGCCGTGCGCGTCCATGATCTCGATCGGGTCGCCGATGCCGACGTGCGTGCGGGCGGCGGTGTCGGCGTCGAGCATCACCTGGCCGGCGCCCCTGGGCGCGTGGCCGGAGGTGATGGTCAGCGAGGGGCGCGGCGAGACCCACCAGTTGCTGGCGATGGTCGGGGCGCCGGAGGTCGGGCCGATGTTCTTGTCGTCACGCGGGTCGACGACGGTGACCGCCTCGATCTGCACCGATCCGCGGACCGCCTTGATGCCGGGTTCGGCGGCGAGCCGGCCGAGCACCGAGGCCGGCAGGGTGGCCGCCGCGGCGCCGCCGCCCTGGGCGGGCTGGGACTTGGGCTGCACGGTGAGGTCGGCGGCCGTGGTGTCGAACAGCTTGTTGAAGGTGGCGTTGACGGTGTCGGTGAACACCAGCGTGCCGCAGACGAAGGCCACCGAGAGCACGATGGCCACCGCGGACAGCACCATCCGGCCCTTGTGCGCGAAGAAGTTGCGCAGCGAGGTCTTCCAGACGGTCACGACGTCCTCCCGCGGGCGTCGAAGGTCGTCATGCGCTCCAGGACCTGCTCGGCGGTCGGGTCGGCCATGTCGTCGACTATCCGGCCGTCGGCGAGGTAGAGGACGCGGTCGGCGTAGGAGGCGGCCAGCGGGTCGTGGGTGACCATGACGATGGTCTGGCCCAGGTCGTCGACCGAGCGGCGCAGGAAGCCGAGGATCTCCGCGCCGGCCCGCGAGTCGAGGTTTCCGGTGGGCTCGTCGCCGAAGATGATCTCCGGGCGGGCGGCGAGCGCCCGGGCGACCGCGACCCGCTGCTGCTGGCCGCCGGACAGCTGGGTGGGCCGGTGCTTGAGCCGGGAGCCGAGGCCCACCGTCTCCACCACGGTGGTCAGCCACTCCTTGTCGGCCTTGCGGCCGGCGATGTCCATCGGGAGCGTGATGTTCTCGATGGCGTTGAGGGTGGGCAGCAGGTTGAACGACTGGAAGATGAAGCCGATCTGGTCGCGGCGCAGCCGGGTGAGCTGCTTGTCCTTCAGGCCGGTGATCTCCGTCTCGCCGACCCAGATGCGCCCGGAGGTGACGGTGTCGAGCCCGGCCAGGCAGTGCATCAGGGTGGACTTGCCGGATCCCGACGGGCCCATGATCGCGGTGAACCGGCCGCGGGCGATGTCCACGTCCACCGCGTCGAGGGCGACGACCCGCGTCTCCTCGGTGCTGCCGTAGGACTTGGTCACCTGACGGGCCCTCGCGGCGACGGCTGTGCGTCCTCCACTGCCGCCCGCCCGGGGAAGTGATACAGCCGTGGTCACGTCGAGTCTCCTGTGGTGTCGGTGGTCGCGCTGGATGCGTCTTCAGCGTGCTGGACGCGGTGCACGGACGCGATGGGGCACAGCGCCGGATCGGGCAGGGGGATATCCCCACCCCGGCCGTCTGCTTCCCGGTCCCCCCGTGTCGCTTTCGGTTGCACCAGGCTAGTGAACGCGGGGTCGCGCACTCGTCCTCCGACGGGACGAACCGCAGGTAGGAGTAAGGATGAGGGACCCCCTAGGGGGCGAAGCCGACCGCCCCGGGGATCGGGCGGCATGGACGGCCGCACCCGGGGTAGCCGGACTCTCGGTGGTGACCGGGAAGGGCGGGCGCGGCGGCCGGCCCGGCGGGCGGCCGGACCAGTGGTCCGGCGGCCGGGCCGGGCGCCGCGCCCGGATCCGGCCGCGGCGCGGCGGCCTTCGGCGGCGCCACCGCCCCCCGATACGTGCCCCTGACCTACTCCGCCGCGTCCTCGGGGTACTCGGGGTACTCGCCGTACTCGGACTGCTCCGGGGGGAGCGTGCGGCCGGTCAGGGTGGACAGGCTGGTGCGCACGTGGGCGAGGTGCGAGCGGATCTCGTCGCGGTTCGCCTCGTGGGCGCGCAGCGCGCGCTCGCTCTCCTGCTGGACGCGCTCCTCGGTGGAGTGGGCCTGGGCGATCAGCTCGGAGGCGTGCGCCTCGGCCTGCGCCTGCATGCGGCGGGCGTGCTCGTGCGCGTCGGCGTGGCCCTGCTGGGCTTCGGACAGCAGCCGCTCGGCGCGCGTCATGAGTTCGCCGAGCCGGCCGTCGATGTCGGCCTCGCGCTCGGCGAGTTCGCGCTCCAGCGCGTCGAGGCGGTTGCGCTGCTCCTTCTCCAGCTCCGCGAGGCTGCGGGCGATGTCCTGGCGGACCCCGTCGAGCGCCCGTTCGGCGTCGGCGTCCAGCCGGACGGCCTCCGCGCGGGCGGCGCCCAGGTACTCGCCGGCCCGGCGGCGGGCCGCCTCGTGGATGCCCTGGGCCGCCTCGTCCGCGGCGCCCAGGCAGACGTCGGCGTCGGCACGGGCCCGGTCGCGCAGCGCGCGGGCGTCCCGCTCGGCGGCCTCGTAGATGCCGCGGGCGGCCGCCTCGCCGCGGTCGGTCACGTCGGCCGCCTCGGCCTCGACCTGGCGGAACAGCTCCTGGGCGCCCTCGCCGAGCGCCTCGTAGCTGGCCGGGCCCATCGCCTCGGAGGCGGAGCGCAGCGAGGCGGCCTCGGCCTCCATCTCGTTGGCGAGCACGGTGAGCCGGGCCGCACGTTCCCAGGCGGCGTCGCGCTCCTCGGACAGGCCGGCGACGTGCGCGTCGACCTGGTCGGGGTGGTAGCCACGGCCGCGGGCCACGTTGAAGCCTTCGGGGGTCACCGACTGAGCCATGCCCTGCCCCTTCTCCGAATGCCGAATGCCAGGCCGGCGGATCGTCCGCCGACCACGGTTCGCCGCCCCTTTTTAACTTATTTGGGCCAAATATGCACGGGCGCAACGCCCGTTGCGGAGCCTCCTACCCGAGATTCACCCTCGCACCGGCCATCCGTCCCGACTACAGCAGCCCGTCCCACATCTGCTCCAGCAGCACCGCCCACCAGTGGTCCGGCGAGGCCAGCGCGCCCGGGTCGAGCGCGGCCAACTGCGCCTGGAAGTCGACCGTCCAGCGTCCCGCCTGGTCCGGGGTGAGCCCCAGCCGCAGCCGCCACATCCGGCCGAGCAGCGCCAGGCAGCGGGCGAACTCCGGCAGCGAGGAGTTGACGAACTGCGCCGGACTCGCCGGCGCGCCCGGCACCGCCTCCAACGGCACGGCCATGATGTGCGCGGTGCCGTACTGCACGCACAGCTGCCGGCCGAAGTCGTTGCCCATCACCAGGTAGGAGCCGGCGTCGGGCGCGGCGGCCACCCCGCGTTCGGCGGCCACCTCGGCGAGCGTCGGCACCGGCATGCCGGGCTGCGCGCGGGCCCAGAAGAACGGCCCGAAGTCCACCGGCAGCCCGGACCACACCAGCGTCTGGGCGACGATGTCCGGCACGCCCTGCCGGGCCACCGCGCGCTGGTCGAAGCGGAAGACCGCCTGCGGCCCGAACGCCTGCGCCAGCTCGTGCCCGATGCCGTCCAGCGGGATCGCCGGCAGCTGCTGCACCTGGCCGGGCCCCGGCAGCGGCACCCGCTGCGGACGCGGCCTGGCCGGACCGTCGGCGACCTGCGCCAACTCGCCCTGGTGGGTGAGCAGATGCTGCACGCCCTGCTGGCGCGACGCGTGGTCGCGGCCGTAGGGCGCGGTGTGGCTGACCCGCACCTGCGGCCAGGTCTCCCGGATCATCCGGGCGCAGTAACCGCCCGGCAGGTCGCAGGACTCCAACTCGGTGTGCAGTTCCAGCACCTGTTGCGGCGGCACGTTCAACGTCCGCAGCTCGTGCAGTATCTGCCACTCCGGGTGCGGGGTGCCCGGCGCGCTGCGCCGGATGATCTGCTGCTCGGAGCCGTCGGACGCCCGGTAGCGCAGCACGGCCATGTAGCCGGGACCGACCACCGGCACGCCCTGCGGCGGCTGCGGGTAGCCGTAGGCGCCGCCGGGCGGAGGCGGCGGGGGCGCCATGCCCATCGGTGCCATGGGTGCCATCGGGCCCGCCGGTCCCATGGGTCCGGGCGGCGGTCCGGGCGGCGCCATCGGTCCCATCGGCCCGGGCGGAGGCGGCGGCAACCCGGGGCCGCCGACCGGCGGACCCGCGGGCGGACCGGGCGGCGGGGGCGCCATGCCCGGCGGGTGACCGCCCGGGCGGGCGAGCATCGTGGCGGCGGCGTGCGGATCGCCGGGCGCCGGGGGCGGCGGGGCGGCCGGGCCGGGGGCGCCGGGCATCTGAGGCATGCCGGGCGCGGGCGGCGGGGGCGGCGGTGCGCCGGGGCCGGCCGCGGGCGGGCCGCCGGGCCGGGCGAGCATCGTCGCGGCGGCGTGCGGGTCGCTCCCGCCGCCCGGGGTGCCGGGCGCGGGGGGGGGCGGCGGCGTGGCGGGCCCGTTGCCGAGCGGGACGTCGCCGAGCACCGGGACGAGTTGGGTGGGCACGTAGCCCATGGCGGGCGACGGGGACGCGCCGGGCGGCCGCGGCGGCGCGGGCGGTCCGGGCGGGCCGGGGCGGTTGGCCCGCGGCGGCAGCGATCCGCCGGGCACCGCCTTGGCCGTCTCGGCGTCCGCGATGTCGGCCGCACCGGGCGCGGGCACCGGCAGCCCGGCCGGCGGCGTGAAGTCGAAGGCGGGACCGCTCGGCGGCGGCAGCGGCGGGCCGGCGGGCGCGGGCGCCGGGGGCGGCGCGGCGGCAGCGGCACCGGGCGGCGGCGTCGGGGGGACCGGCGGCGCGGGCGGCGCCATCGCCCAGTCCGGGACCGGCGGCTCCGGCTCGTCGGGACCGTCGGACTCCTGGGAGGCGTCGCGGCCGTCCGGGTCGACGGCCGGGGCGACCGAGGTCGCGGGCAGCCCGCTGCCGCCCGGCAGCAGCGCGGTCCTGGCCTCGGAACGCTCGCTGGGCGCCGGCGCCTCGTCGTCGCCGTCGAAGCCGCTGATCGCCGGCGGCGGCAGCGATGAATCGCCCTGCGCGCCACCGGTGTTGGTGTCCGACCAGCCGACCGCGCCGGTGGGCCGGCCGGAGGTGTCCTGGCCCGCCCACGGGGTGGCCGAGGACGGCACCTGCGGCACCGCGACCTCGGAGGTCGCGCCGACCGGTCCGGCCGGGTCCGCGGCGGCCGGCTCCGGTGAGGCGGCGGGCGCGGCGGGCGCGCGGTGGTCGGGTATGCCGAGCTTGTCGGCGGCGTCCTGCAGCCACTGCGGCGGGGTGAGCAGGAAGGAGGTGGCCTCCAGGTCGATGCGCGGCGGCCGCGGTGCGGCGGGCTGCGGCTCCTGGTCCGCGGCGGCGCCGTACTGCGCCTGGTAGCAGCGGACCACCTCCTCGACCGGCAGCGCGGGCCACACGGTGGTCACGCCGTCGTGCGCGATGACCAGCCGGCAGCCGCCGCTGTCGGAGGTGGGGCCGTCCGCGCGGTCCTGCGCCCACACGACGTAGCCGAGGTCGAACTCGGTGATCCGCGCCTCGCGGCGTTCGTTGCCGGGGACCCCGCCGTTGACCCAGCTCTCGGCGCGCTCTTGCGCCTGCGCCAACGTCACCACTGGCCGACTCACTCCTTCACCGGGACGCAGCGGGCGAAGCCGCCGTCGACCATCAGGTTCGCCACCGTCTCCAACTCCGGCGGCCCGCCGGCCAGCCGGAGCAGGAACTCGTCCATGTCCGCGCCGCACGCCACCAGCAGCGCCTCGACCCGCTGCTGGGGCGACTCCCACGCGTCGCCGGTGTCGCGCACGTCGTCGTAGGGGCAGAACCACACGCTGCCGGTGCGCTCGCCCTTGACCTTCAGCGCCAGCAACCCGCCCTGGACGTAGGCGATGCCGAGGTAGTCCTTGGTGAGGTGGTCGCGCAGGCACTTGTTGGCGTAGCGCAGGTCGTCCAGCGCGGCCTCCTCCCTTACCGCGAAGAACGGCTGGTCGACGAGGAGCCCGAGTTCGGGGTCGAGGGCGACGTCCACCGCGGCCCGGCCGCCGGCCGCCTTGAGGAAGTCGCGGTAGGCGCCGGGCAGCCGGTAGCCGAGGTCCTCCTCGACGTCGCGCAGCATCGACTCGGCCACCGCGCCGGGCGCGGCCTGCGGCGGCAGCGCGAAGTGCGCGGGGCGCGGGTCCTGCAGCGGCCGGGTGCCGCGCTTGTCGTGGTCGGCCGGCGAGGTGGCCAGGCCGCCGTGGTGCCGCAGCAGCGCCTTGACGCCGACCGGGACCAGCTCCATCCGGCGCCCGCCGACCACGTGGTGCCAGGTCCAGCCGTGCGGGGTGGCGACCGGCGAGGAACCGGTGAACAGCTCGTGGCCCGAACGGGAGAGCGCGGCGTTCGCCGACACGTAGTCGGTCAGCCGCAGTTCGTCCACCCCGAAGCCGTCCGGGGGCTCGGCTATCTCGGCGGCGGCCGTGGCGTACGGCGCGAAGTCCGGGTAACCGTCGTCGTCCACCCGTACGCCCTGCGGGTACCGGCCGGCCCTGAGCGGGTCGGGAAAGTGCACGACCTGCCCGGCGTAGGCCGCGTTCGGCGGGGCGGCCGTTGCCCCTAGCCGACCTGTCGTCATGACGGATGCCCCCTGCTGGATCTGGCGTTTCCGCACAGCCTATGGGGTGTGGCAACACCGGTGTCCCGAAGCCGGGTTCCGGTCCGGACCGGGCCGCCGCGGCGGGTGGCGAATCGCCCGCGAACCCCGTCGGCTTTCGCCTCCCGCGCCGCGTTTGGCAGGCTGGCACCCCCGACGGGGGACGCACGAAAGGGAAAGCACCACCTTGAGCACCGCACGAACCGCGCACCACCCGCCGGCCTCCCCGCCCGGCTCTGCCTCCCCCCGGCCCGGCGGCCCGCCGGACCGGCGGGCACCCGGCGCTGCTGCACCGCCGCGACGGGATCCTGCCCGCGGTCGCCGCCGCGCTGTCGGTGCGCGGCGAGACCACCACGTGCACCGGCGGCAAGGCCGACGAACCGCCCGCCCTGCACCCGCTGGTCGCCGGCTTCCTGGACGGGCTGGCCCCCGCGGACCGCACCCGCGGCACCGGGCGCTGCGCGGAGGCGGTGCTGCTCTCCCGGTTCCTGGCCGCGACCGACGACGCCCGGCGCGGCCGGTCCGCCCGCCGGCCGCTCGCGCACTCCGAGGCCCGCCGCGCGCTGCGCGACGCCGTGCTGACCACCCGCCGGATCCGCGAGCCGGGCGATCCGGCACACGGTTCCTACGCGCCGCCCTGCCCGTCGTGCGCGCGGCTGCTCGACCACTTCGGGGTGCGTGCCGTCGCCCCGGCGGCGGAGGGGGCGTGAACCCCGGCTTCCCGCGCTTCTCCGCCGACGTGGAGGTGCCGCTGCGCCGGGCCGGCTGGCTGCCGGGACGCCGGGAGGCCGCGCGGGCCGAGGAGTGGGCCGACACGCTGCACGGGCACGTCTCGCCCACCGGCCACCGGCACACGGTGCTGCCCGCCGCGGTCGCGGCCTGGATGGAGTTCGGCGGCCTGAGCGTCAGGGCGGGCGCGGTGCCGGGCCGGGAGGTGGCGCCGGCCGGGCTGGTGGTGGATCCGCTGCTGGGGCTGCACACCGCCCGCACCCTGTCGGAGTTGGGCCGCGCCCTGGGCAGCGCGGTCTGCCCGCTCGGCGAGGAGACCGGCGGCGCGCTGCTCGCCGTCGACGCCGCCGGCCGCGTCCTGTCGGTCGACCACACCGGCGACTGGTACCTCGGCGACACGCTGGACGCCGCCCTCGCCACCCTGCTGACCGGACGGCGCCCGGTCCGCCTGACGGCCCGGCCGGAGTGAACCGCGCGCCCGGCGGGCCGGACTACGACGCCGCGCCGGCCGGGATGACCGCCGACACCCGGTAGCCGCCCGAGCGGTTCGGGCCGGCCACGAAGCCGCCGCCGAGGGCCGAGACCCGCTCCTTCATGCCGACCAGGCCGTTCCCGCCGCTCGGCAGGCCGGCCGACGGCTCCCCGTCCGGCGGGCCGTTCTCGACCAGGACGGCTATCTCGTCGCTGCGGTAGGCGACCCGCACCAGCGTGCCGGCGCCGACCGCGTGCTTGTGCGCGTTGGTGAGCGCCTCCTGCACCACGCGGTACGCCGCCTGCTCGACGCGGGGCGCGAGCGGCCGGCGGTCGCCCTCCTCGGACAGCGTGACCGCCATGCCGGCCGCCCTGGACTGCTCGACCAGGACGCCGAGCTGCGCCAGCGTCGGGCCGCCCGGGTCGTCGCCCGCCGGGTGGGCCGCGGCCGGCTCGGCGTCCATGGCGGCCGAGGGGGCCGCGGCGAACGCCGCGACGGGCCCGGCACCGCGCACCGGCACCGGGCCGGGCTCGTCGGAGCCGGTGCGCAGCACGCCGAGCATCTGGCGCAGCTCGCCGAGCGCCTGACGGCCCATGTCGCCGAGGAGTTCGGCGCTGCCCTCCGCCTTGGCCGGGTCGGTGTGCAGCACGGAGCGCAGGGCGGAGGCGTGCACCACCATCAGGCTCACCCGGTGGGCGACGACGTCGTGCATCTCCCGGGCGATCCGGGTCCGTTCCTCGATCCGGGCCCGCTCGGCGCGCTCCCCCGCCTTCTCGGCGAGCAGCGCCAGCTCGCGCTCCAGGTCGTCCGCGCGGTCGCGCAGCGTCTCGACCAGCCGGCGCCTGGCGCCCACGTACAGGCCGAGCAGCACCGGCGGCGCGGTCAGGCCGACGGCCACCAGCAGCGAGAAGACCATCATGATCCACTGCGCCGGGCCGCGGTGCAGCAGATCGTGGTTCATCTCCACGTACGCCACGATGAGCGTGCCGGCGCCGGTCATGGCCACCAGCGCGGCGATGATCCGCCGCGGCAGCCGGGAGGCGGCCAGCGTGTAGAGCGAGACCACCCCCATCACCAGGCCCATCTGCATCGGCGTGACGACCAGCGCCACCAGCACCACGGCGATCGGCCAGCGGCGGCGCAGCAGCAGCGTCGCGCCGATCAGCAGTCCGGCCACCGCGCCGAGCACCGGCCACACGCCGTGGCCGTAGGCGAACCAGGCGCCCTCGGCCATGCACTCGCCGGCCGAGACCGCCGCCAACGAGGCGTCCAGCACCAGGCCGCGCCGCCTCGACCACCACCACGGACCCGCGCGGACCCCGCTCCCCGACCGCGCCGATCCGGCGTCCCCCGATTGCGTCATACGGATCAGCCTAGGGCGTGTCCTGTGGATCAGGGTGGATCAAGGAGCGGCGTCCGGTGCGGTGAGGGGGCACCTCCCGGCCGGAGGCCGGGGGAGCAAGGCGCCGGAGCGTCCCGACAGTCGGTGTTATCGGGGCCCCGTCGCGCCAGCGGCTGATGTCACAGCGGCAACGCGGCGGGGCGCGGTGCCAGGCGTCGCGAGCCCGCCAGGATCCGCAAGACACGCCCTGGCGGTGGACCGGCCGCGTCCCATGGCGCAGAACCGGGCGCGGCGCGGCCGGAACGCGCCGGGGACGGCCGGCTCGCGGCTCCGGGGGCGCTCGGGCGCGCGACATATCCTGGTGCCGTTCGGACAGCGCGGTCCGCACCGTGAGCCATTCCCTCGCACCCACCCGCACGGAATCGCAAGGAGCCGCACCTGTGAGCGTCGCCGACATCCTCCCCGGCCTGCCGGGCCCCACCGACAACGCGGCACTGCGCGCCGACATACGACGCCTGGGCGAACTGCTCGGCGAGACCCTGGTACGCCAGGAGGGGGCCGAACTCCTCGAACTGGTCGAGCGGGTCCGCGCGCTGACCCGCAGCGACGGGGAGGCCGCCGCCCGGCTGCTGGGCCGCACCGACCTGGCCACCGCCACCAAGCTGGTGCGCGCCTTCTCCACCTACTTCCACCTGGCCAACGTCACCGAGCAGGTGCACCGCGGCCGTGAACTGCGGGCCCGGCGCGCGCAGGAGGGCGGCCTGCTCGCCCGCACCGCCGACCGCCTCAAGGACGCCGACCCGGACCACCTGCGCGAGACCGTCGCCCACCTCGGCGTGCGCCCGGTCTTCACCGCGCACCCCACCGAGGCCGCGCGCCGCAGCGTGCTCAACAAGCTGCGCCGCATCGCCGAGCTGCTCGACGCGCCCGCCGGGGGACACGGCGGCGACCGGCGCCACGACCTGCGGCTCGCCGAGAACATCGACCTGCTGTGGCAGACCGACGAGCTGCGCGTGGTGCGCCCGGAGCCCGCCGACGAGGCGCGCAACGCGGTCTACTACCTCGACGAGCTCCACCAGGAGGCGGCCGGCGACGTGCTGGAGGACCTGGCCGCGGAGTTGGAGCGGATCGGTGCCCCGCTGCCGTCCGGCACCCGGCCGCTGACGTTCGGCACCTGGATCGGCGGCGACCGGGACGGCAACCCCAACGTCACCCCGCAGGTCACCTGGGACGTACTGCTGCTGCAGCACGAGCACGGCATCACCGACGCGCTCGCCCTGGTCGACCTGCTGCGCGGCGCGCTGTCCAACTCGATCCGCAACTGCGGCGCCACCGAGGAACTGCTGACCTCCCTCGACCGCGACCTGGCCGAGCTGCCGGAGATCTCGCCGCGCTACAAGCGGCTCAACGCGGAGGAGCCGTACCGCCTCAAGGCCACCTGCGTGCGGCAGAAGCTCGTCAACACCCGCGACCGGCTGGCGGCCGGCTCGGCGCACCGCCCGGGCCGCGACTACCTGGGCACCGGCGAACTCCTCACCGACCTCGCGCTGCTGCAGGACTCGCTGCGGGCCAACCGCGGCGGCCTGATCGCCTTCGGCCGCCTGGAGCGCACCATCCGCACCATCGGCGCGTTCGGCCTGCAGCTGGCCACCATGGACATACGCGAACACGCCGACGCCCACCACCACGCGCTCGGCCAGCTCTTCGACCGGCTCGGCGAGGAGTCCTGGCGGTACGCCGACATGCCGCGCGACTACCGGCGCCGGCTGCTCGCCAAGGAGCTGCGCTCACGCCGGCCGCTGGCGCCCACCCCGGCGCCGCTGGACGCCGACGGTGCCAAGACCCTCGGCGTCTTCCACACCATCGGCCAGGCGCTGGAGCGGTTCGGCCCGGAGGTCGTGGAGTCCTACATCATCTCGATGTGCCTCGGCTCCGACGACGTGTTCGCCGCCGCCGTGCTGGCCCGCGAGGCCGGGCTGATCGACCTGCACGCCGGCATCGCGAAGATCGGCATCGTGCCGCTGCTGGAGACCACCGACGAACTGCGGGTCGCCGACCGGCTGCTGGACGAGATGCTGGCCGACCCGTCCTACCGCAAGCTCGTCTCGCTCCGCGGCGACGTGCAGGAGGTCATGCTCGGCTACTCCGACTCCTCCAAGTTCGGCGGCATCACCACCAGCCAGTGGGAGATCCACCGCGCCCAGCGCCGGCTGCGCGACGTGGCCCACCGCTACGGGGTGCGGCTGCGGCTCTTCCACGGCCGCGGCGGCACCGTCGGGCGCGGCGGCGGCCCCTCGCACGAGGCGATCCTGTCCCAGCCGTGGGGCACGCTGGAGGGCGAGATCAAGGTCACCGAGCAGGGCGAGGTGATCTCGGACAAGTACCTGGTCCCCGCGCTGGCCCGGGAGAACCTCGAACTCACCGTGTCCGCCACCTTGCAGGCGTCCGCGCTGCACACCGCGCCGCGCCAGTCCGACGAGGCGCTGGCCCGCTGGGACGCCACGATGGAACGGGTCTCGGAGGCCGCCCACACCGCGTACCGCACGCTGGTGGAGGACCCGGACCTGCCGGCGTACTTCTTCGCCTCCACGCCCGTCGACCAGCTCGCCGAGCTCCACCTCGGCTCGCGCCCGTCCCGCCGTCCGGACTCCGGCGCCGGGCTCGACGGGCTGCGGGCCATCCCGTGGGTGTTCGGCTGGACCCAGTCCCGGCAGATCGTGCCCGGCTGGTTCGGCGTCGGCTCCGGGCTGAAGGCGGCCCGGGAGGCCGGTCTGCAGGCCGAGTTGGACGAGATGCACGGCAGCTGGCACTTCTTCCGCACCTTCCTGTCGAACGTCGAGATGACGCTCGCCAAGACCGACCTGCGGATCGCGCGCCACTACGTGGAGACCCTCGTCCCGCAGGAGCTGCGGCACGTCTTCGCCGCGATCGAGGCCGAGCACGAGCTGACCGTGCGCGAGGTGCTGCGGCTGACCGGCGAGGACGAACTGCTGGACGCCAGCCCGGTGCTGAAGCAGACCCTGCACGTCCGCGACGCCTACCTCGACCCGATCTCCTACCTGCAGGTCTCGCTGCTGCACCGGCAGCGCCAGGCCGCGGCCGACGGCGCCGAGCCCGACCAGACGCTGGCCCGCGCGCTGCTGCTGACCGTCAACGGGGTGGCCGCCGGGCTGCGCAACACCGGCTGATCCCGGGCCCGTTCGTGGCGGCGTCCTCAGCCCAGTGCGAAGGGCGCCGCCAGGAGCAGCACCCCGACGATCGCCGTCGTCCAGGCGGTGCGGCGCATTCCGAGTCCGAACCCCAGCGCCAGCGCGGCGAGCAGCAGCGCGCCGGCGACCGAGCGCAGCGCGAACAGCAGCCCGGCCAGGCCGGTGCGCACCACGGTGGTGGAGTTCGGCTTCACCGCGACCGGGAAGCGCTGCCCGGTGCCGGTGGTCACCAGCCGGTCCACCCGCACCTGCGGGATCGCCATGCCCTGCCCGTCCGGCAGGATCGTGCCCTCGCACCACGAGGTGCCGCAGGAGCCGACCGTCATCGTGCCGCGTTCGAGTCCGGTGCCGTGCGCGTACTTCACCGCGTCCCAGGAGACCCAGACCCCGGCGGCGAGCACCGCGACGACCACCGCGCCGGCCACCACCGCCTTCAACAGCAGCAGCAAGCCGTACGTGCTCTCGGCCAACCGTCTGGCCCGGCTGCGTTTGACCATGGCCGCGATCCTTGGCCATAACGGTCCGCACGGTCAACCGTCAGGTGCGATACCGCGATCAGCCGTTGTACGAACTCTGCGCCCGCTCCAGCCCGTCGGCGATCAGCGCCTCGACCGCGTCCGCCGCCCGGTCGACGAACCACTCCAACTCCTTGCGCTCGGTGCCGGAGAAGTCCCGCAGCACGAACGTCGCCACCTCCATGCGGCCCGGCGGCCGGCCGATGCCGCAGCGCACCCGGGCGTAGTCGGGACCCAGCGACTTGGTGATCGACTTCAGCCCGTTGTGACCATTGTCACCACCGCCGCGCTTGAGCCGCAGGGTCGGGTAGTCGATGTCCAACTCGTCGTGCACCGCGACGATCCGCTCCAGCGGCACCTTGTAGAAGTCGCGCAGCGCCGTGACCGGGCCGCCGGAGAGGTTCATGTACGTCGACGGCTTGGCGAGCACCACGCGCACGCCGCCGAGCCGGCCCTCGACCACCTGCGCCCGGCTCTTGTGCGCCTTGAAGCGCCCGCCGGTCCGGCCGGCCAGCACGTCGGCCACCATGTACCCGATGTTGTGGCGGTTGCCCGCGTACTCCGGACCCGGATTGCCCAGCCCGGCCACCAGCCAGGGTCCCTCGGCCTCATTCATGCGCCACGCTCCCGAGCGATTCGCTACCCACGCGAGACTGCCGCCCCGCTCGGTGAGAGCGAGGCGGCAGCTTCAGTCAACCAGAAACCGGCCCGGATCAGGCCTCCGCGACCTCTTCGGCGGCGGCCGGAGCGGCGGTCTCGCCGACGGCGGCCTCGGCCTCCTCGTCCTCGGTGGCGGCCTCGGCCTGCGCGGAGACGATCTGCAGCACGACGGTGTCGTCCTCGACGGTCAGCGAGGTGCCCTTGGGCAGCACGATGTCCTTGGCGAGCACGGCGGCGCCGGCCTCCAGGCCCTCGACGGAGACGGTGACGCCCTCCGGGATGTGGGTCGCCTCGGCCTCGACCGGCAGCGCGTTGAGCACGTGCTCGATCAGGTTGCCGCCCGGCGCCAGGTCGCCCTCGACGTGCACCGGGATCTCGACGGTGACCTTCTCGCCGCGCTTGACCTGCAGCAGGTCGACGTGCTCCAGGAAGCCCTTGATCGGGTCCTTCTGCACGGCCTTGGGGATGACGAGCTCGGACTTGCCGTCGACGTCGAGGCTGATGAGCACGTTGGCGGTCTTGAGCGCCAGCATCAGCTCGTGGCCGGGCAGCGACACGTGCACCGGGTCGGCACCGTGGCCGTAGATCACGCCGGGGACCCGGCCCTCGCGGCGGGTACGGCGCGCGGCGCCCTTACCGAAATCCGACCGCATCTGGGCGGCGATCTTCACCTCAGCCATGACAGCACTCCTCGTGGAAGACGACGGATGGAACCTGCCGCTCGGTCCACGACGGACCTGCCTCGAAACCTCGAAAGCGCGTCGATAACGGAGAGCCGTCCACCACCGGGCGGAACCGGCCTCCCTCGCCGAGCAACCTGTGAAGTCTACCCGGCGGGAAGGCCGCCCACGAAATCCGCCCGACCGGGGGCGGGCCCGCTCAGACCCCGTCGAACAGGCTGGTGACCGAGCCGTCCTCGAACACCTCGCGGATCGCGCTGGCGATCATCGGCGCGATCGGCAGCACCGTCACCTTGTCCAGCGCCAGCTCGCCCGGCGTCGGCAGGGTGTCGGTGAAGACGAACTCGCCGACCTTGGAGTTCTTCAGCCGGTCGGCCGCCGGCCCGGACAGCACGCCGTGGGTGGCGGTGACGATCACGTCCTCGGCGCCGTTGGCGAACAGCGCGTCGGCCGCGGCGCAGATGGTGCCGCCGGTGTCGATCATGTCGTCGACCAGCACGCAGATGCGGCCGCGCACGTCGCCGACCACCTCGTGCACGGTGACCTGGTTGGCCACGTCCGGGTCGCGCCGCTTGTGCACGATGGCCAGCGGGGCGCCGAGCCGGTCGCACCAGCGGTCGGCGACCCGCACCCGGCCGGCGTCCGGCGAGACGATGGTCAGCTTGCTGCGGTCCACCTTCGCGCCCACGTAGTCCGCCAGCAGCGGCAGCGCGAACAGGTGGTCCACCGGGCCGTCGAAGAAGCCCTGGATCTGGTCGGTGTGCAGATCGACCGTCAGGATGCGGTCGGCCCCGGCGGTCTTGAACAGGTCCGCCACCAGCCGGGCCGAGATCGGTTCCCGCCCGCGGTGCTTCTTGTCCTGCCGCGCGTATCCGTAGAACGGCACAATCACCGTGATGCGTTTCGCCGAAGCGCGCTTCAACGCGTCGATCATGATCAGTTGTTCCATGATCCACTGATTGATCGGCGCCGTGTGACTCTGGATCACAAACGCGTCGCACCCGCGCGCGGACTCCTCGAAGCGCACATAGATCTCACCGTTGGCGAAATCGAAGGCCCTGGTCGGCACCAACTGGGCGCCCAGTTGGCGTGCGACCTCCTCCGCCAGTTCGGGGTGGGCGCGGCCGGAGAAGAGCATCAACTTCTTCTCACCGGTCGTCTTGATCCCGGTCACTGCACCGTCTCCTCAATGATTCGGCTGGTGTTCGACCACGCGTCGCCCGCACTTCGGCGCGCCGGCGGAATGCTCATGTACGCCACACGGTACGCCCCGGACACCGCCCCTCCACAACCAGGCGAACGCCGTGACCAGCCAGTCACCACCCGATCACCACCGGACCGCCCCCGCTCACTCACCCCGCTCGTCCCGCTCGGCCGCCTTCGCCGCGGCGCTGCCGGGCCGCTTGCGAACCACCCAGCCCTCGATATTCCGCTGCTGTCCGCGGGCCACCGCCAGCGCACCGGACGGCACGTCCTTGACGATGACCGAACCGGCCGCCGTGTAGACGCCGTCCCCCACTGTGACGGGCGCCACGAACATATTGTCGGCGCCGGTACGGCAGAAGCTGCCGACGGTCGAGTGGTGCTTGTGTTCGCCGTCATAGTTCACGAAAACACTCGCCGCGCCGATATTCGTGTGCTCGCCAATTGTGGCGTCGCCCACATAACTCAGATGCGGAACCTTCGATCCCTCACCGATCGACGCGTTCTTCATCTCCACGTAGGTGCCCGCCTTCGCGCCCCGCGCCAGGCTGGTGCCCGGCCGCAGATACGCGTACGGGCCCACCGTCGCCTCCGGGCCGATCCGCGCGCCGTCCGCCACGGTGAACGCTACCCGGGCGCCCGCGCCGACCACGGTGTCGGTGAGCTGCGAGTGCGGGCCCACCTCGGCGCCGGCCGCCACCCGGGTGGCGCCGCGCAGCGTGGTGCCGGGCAGCACCACCGAGTCCGGCTCGAACTCCACCGTCACGTCCAGCCAGGTGGAGGCCGGGTCGACCACGGTGGTCCCGGCGAGCATCGCCTCGCGCAGCAGCCGGTCGTTGAGCATCCGGCGGGCCTCGGCGAGCTGCACCCGGTTGTTGATCCCGGCGATCTCCCGGTGGTCGCCGGCCACCGCGGCGCCCACCCGGCGCCCGGTCGCCCGCAGGATCGACAGGGTGTCGGTGAGGTACTCCTCGCCCTGCGCGTTGTCGGTCGTCACCCGCGACAGCGCCTCGGCCAGCGACTTGGCGTCGAAGGCGAAGACCCCGGAGTTGATCTCGCCGATCTCCAGCTGGGCCGGGTCGGCGTCCTTCTGCTCCACGATCGCGGCGACCGAACCGTCGGCGTCCCGCACGATGCGGCCGTAGCCGGTGGCGTCCGGCACCCGCGCGGTCAGCACGGTGACCGCGTTGCCGTCCCGCTCGTGGGCGGCGGCCAGCTCGGCGAGGGTCTCGCCGGTCAGCAGCGGGGTGTCGCCGCAGGTGATCACCACGGTGCCGTCCAGCGTGACGCCGTCGGCGGCCAGCGCCTCCAGGGCGGTGCGCACCGCGTGGCCGGTGCCGTTGCGCCGCTCCTGGACCGCGGTGCGCGCGCCGGGGTCGGCGGCGGCCAGGTGGCCGGCGACCTGCTCGCCCTCGTGGCCGACGACGACCACCAGCTCGGCGGGTTCCAGCCGGCGGGCGGCGGCGAGCACATGGCCGAGCAGCGACCGCCCGCAGATCTCGTGCAGCACCTTGGGGACGGCGGACTTCATGCGCGTCCCCTCCCCTGCGGCAAGAACGACAACGGCAGCCGGCTTGATCGGGCTCACGTGGAGGCTCCTCGACGTCGGGACGACGGGTGGGGTGAATGAACTCGAGGATACCGAGGGGCGACGGTCCCACCACGACGAAGGACCCCGACCGGGAGGTCGGGGTCCTTCGTGTGCGTGTGCTCCCCCGCCAGGACTCGAACCTGGAATGACTGGACCAAAACCAGCAGTGTTGCCAATTACACCACGGGGGACCGCAGGGGCATCCGCATCGGTGATCCGGCGGACCGCCGATCCGGCACGCACCACTATGCCGTACCGCCGGGCCCCGACGCGACGGTATACGCGGCGGCTTCACCCGGCGGCGGTCGGAGGTGTCGTCCGGCGGGTACCGGAACGGGGTGCGAGCCACTGCCATACTTACGGCGTCGTAGGTTACGGTTCCGTAGCTAACCGTCCCTTCCCCCACCCGCAAGGGAAACCATGACCCGTCAACCGGACCTGATCACCGGATCCAGGCACAGCGCGCCCCAGACGGCCGAAGAGACCCCGCTGCCCAGGGCGACACTCGGTGCGGACAGCAAGGGGTCGGTCGAGCAGATCACCCTCGGGCTGTTCATCGGCGTGCCGTTCATCGCCCTGGTGGCCGCCATTCCGATGGCGTGGGGCTGGGGGATGAGCTGGCTGGACCTCGGCCTGATGATCTTCATGTACTACCTGGGCTGCCACGGCATCACGGTCGGCTTCCACCGCTACTTCACGCACGGCTCGTTCAAGGCCAACCGCCCGCTGCGGATCGCGCTGGCGATCGCCGGGTCGATGGCGGTCGAGGGGCCGCTGGTGCGCTGGGTGGCGGACCACCGCCGCCACCACCGGTTCTCCGACGCCGAGGGCGACCCCCACTCGCCGTGGCGCTACGGCGAGACCGTCCCGGCGCTGCTCAAGGGCCTGTGGTGGGCGCACATGGGCTGGATGTTCGACGAGGAGCAGACCCCGCAGGACAAGTACGCGCCGGACCTGATCAGGGACCCGGCCATAAGGACCGTCTCGCGGCAGTTCGTGCTGTGGACGGGCGTCTCGCTGCTGATCCCGCCGCTGGTGGGCGGCCTGGCCACCATGTCGTGGACCGGCGCGCTGACCGCGTTCTTCTGGGGCTCGCTGGTGCGCGTCGCGCTGCTGCACCACGTGACCTGGTCGATCAACTCGATCTGCCACGCGGTCGGCAAGCGGCCGTTCAAGTCCCGCGACAAGTCCGGGAACGTCTGGTGGCTCGCGGTGCTCTCGTGCGGCGAGTCGTGGCACAACCTGCACCACGCCGACCCGACCAGCGCCCGGCACGGCGTGCTGCGCGGCCAGATCGACTCCAGCGCGCGCATCATCCGCTGGTTCGAGCAGCTCGGCTGGGCGAGCGACGTGCGCTGGCCCACGCCGGACCGGATCGATGCCCGGCGCAAGGACGAGGTCGCCAAGGCGGCATGATGGACTCCGTGGCTACGGAGGGCAGCGGGAAGAGCGGCGAGGGTGCACCGTCGGTGACGCACGGGGCGAACTCCGCCCGGCGGGCGCGCCGGGTGCGGATGACGGGCAAGGAACGGCGCCAGCAACTGCTCGACGTCGGCCGGGCGCTCTTCGCCGAACGGGGGTTCGAAGGCACGTCCGTGGAGGAGATCGCGCACAAGGCGGGGGTCTCCAAGCCGGTGGTCTACGAGCACTTCGGCGGCAAGGAGGGGCTGTACGCGGTCGTCGTGGACCGCGAGATGCGCACCCTGCTGGACATGGTGACCAGCGCGTTGACCGGCGGGCATCCGCGCGAGCTGCTGGAGCAGGCGGCGTTCGCGCTGCTGGACTACATCGAGCAGTCGACGGACGGCTTCCGGATCCTGGTGCGCGACTCCCCGGTGGCGCAGTCCACCGGCACGTTCGCCTCGCTGATCAGCGACATCGCCACCCAGGTGGAGGACATCCTCGGCCTGGAGTTCAAACAGCGCGGCTTCGAGACGAAGTTGGCGCCGATGTACGCGCAGGCCCTGGTCGGCATGGTGGCGCTGACCGGCCAGTGGTGGCTCGACGTGCGGCGGCCGCGCAAGGCCGAGGTGGCCGCGCACCTGGTGAACCTGGCGTGGAACGGCCTGTCGGGCCTGGAGCCGCGCCCCCGGCTGGTGGGGCACCGCAAGGCGTGACTCCGGGCTCCGGCTCAGCCGACGGGTTCGAGGAACTCCAGCCGGTTGCCGACCGGGTCGGTGGAGTAGAAGCGGCGGTGGCCGGGCAGGTCGTCGTCCCAGATCACCGGGGCGCCGTGGCCGGCCAGCCGCAGCGCGAAGGCGTGGATGCCGGTGACCCGGATCCCGGGGTGGGCCTTGGCCGCCGGGACGAAGTCGGCCTCGATGCCGAGGTGCAGCTGCACCGGCCCGGCCGCGAACCAGCAGCCGCCGCGGGCGGCGAGCACCGGCGGCTTGGGGATCTCGGTCATGCCCAGCACGTCGGTGTAGTACGGGCGCAGCAGGTCCTCGCTGCCGGGCGGGGCGGCCAGTTGGACGTGGTCGACGGCGGTGATCACGCGGCGCCGCCCTTGGTGACGACGGCGAAGATCCGGCGGAACGGGAAGACCGTGCCGTGCGGTCCCCGCGGGTACGCCTTGCGCAGCAGGTCGCGGTACTCGGCGACGAACTCCTCCGCGGTGGCCGGGTCGTCGGCGAGCGCGGTCAGCACCGGGCGCAGCGCGGTGCCCCGGGTCCAGCTGAGCACCGCGTCCTCGCCGGCCAGCAGTTGGACGTAGGTGGTCTCCCAGACGTCCACGGTGCGGTCCGGGCCGGTCAGCAGGTCGAGGTAGCCGGCCGGCTCCAGGACGTGGGTGTAGCGGCGGCCGCGGCCGTCGAGGCGGTCGCGCCACTTCGGGGCGTCGCACAACTCGTTGAGCAGCGCGTGGCTCGGGGCGGTGAAGTTGCCCGGGACCTGGAAGGCGAGGGTGCCGCCGGGGGCGAGGCTGTCGAGCCAGCCGGGCAGCGAGTCGGTGTGGTTGGGCACCCACTGCAGGGCGGCGTTGGAGACGATCAGGTCGTAGGGCCGCTCGGGGGTCCAGTCGGCGGCGTCGGCGTGGCCGAAGCCGAGGGTGCCGCCGCCGGGGGTGGGGCCGGCGAGGTGGCCGGCGGCGTCGAGCATGTCGGCGGAGGAGTCGAGGCCGGTGATGCGGGCGGCCGGCCAGCGCTCGGTGAGCAGCATGGTGACGTTGCCCGGGCCGCAGCCGAGGTCGGCGATGTGCGGCGGTTCGGCGGGCAGCGCGGGGATGCGGTGGAGCAGGTCGTGGAACGGCCGGGCGCGGTGGTCGGCGTGCCTCAGGTACTGCTGCGGATCCCAGGTCGCCTGGTGCATGGCTGGTCTGCCCCCTACGGGAAGGTGTCGCGGTCGGGTTCTTACGCTCTCCCATGAAGTCTCTTGATGTCAAGAGACTTCATATCGACAGAACCACTACACTGATCGCATGGAGGACGAGGTCGACAGATTGGTCGCGGCGTGGCGTCGGGAGCGTCCGGACCTCGATGTCGGGCCGCTGGAGGTGCTCAGCCGGGTGAGCCGGCTGGCCAGGCACCTGGACCGGGCCCGCCGGCTGGCCTGCGCCGAGCACGACCTGGAGCCCTGGGAGTTCGACGTGCTCACGTCGCTGCGCCGGGCCGGCGAGCCGTACCAGCTCTCCCCCGGCCAGTTGCTGACCCAGACCCTGGTGACGTCGGGCACGATGACGAACCGCATCGACCGGCTGGCCAAGCGCGGCCTGGTGGAGCGGCTGCCCGATCCGAGCGACCGGCGCGGGGTCCTGGTGCGGCTGACGCTCCAGGGGCAGGACCGGGCCGACGAGTCGCTGGCCGGGCTGCTGGCCCACGAACGGGCGATCCTGGGTGACATGTCGGCGCGTCAGCGCGATGATCTGGCCGGGCTGCTGCGGAGGCTGACGGCGCCGTTCGACAACGTGCCCACCTGAACGGCCGGGGCCCGGTCAGCCGGTGCCGCTGCCGGCCGGCACGGCGAGGTCCACCGGGCCGACGCCGGCCCGGCGGGCGAGCGCCACCGCGGCGAGGGTGGAGTGGACGCCGAGCTTGCCCAGCACGTTCTGCATGTGGGTGCGCACGGTGTGCGGGGAGAGGTAGAGGCGTTCCGCGACCGCCTTGCGGCCGAGTCCGGCCACCATGCAGCGCAGCACCTCGCGTTCGCGCGGGGTGAGCGACTCGACGAGTTGTTCGCTCTCGGTGCGGTGCCGGCGGGCCGCGGTCAACTCGCGCAGCACCCCGGTGAGCAGGGCCGGCGGCAGGTGCGTCTCGTCGCGCAGCACGCCGCGGATGACCGCGAGCAGCCGGGAGAGCGAACTGTCCTTGGCGACCCAGCCGGCCGCCCCGGACTGCAGGGCGCGGGCGGCCCGGCGCGGATCGTCGCGCTCGGCGAGCACGACGGTGCGGGTGCCGGGGTGGGTGGTGTGCAGCCGCTCCACCAGGGCGATGCCGTCGGACGGCGGCTCGGTGGCGGCTGCGCGCGGCGACTGCCGTGGCTCCGGCACCCGTGGGGCCGGCAGTTGCGCGGCCGGCGGCGCGGCGCTCAGGTCGGCGTCGACCAGCAGGACGTCGAAGCGTCTGTTCTCGGCCGCGGCGCGCTCCAGGCAGCGTTGCGCCGCCGCGGCACTGCCCGCGGCGGCCACCTCCACGTCGGACTCGGCGGTGAGGGCGGCGGCGAGCGATTCGGCGAAGATGCGGTGGTCGTCGACCACCAGGACACGGATCCGGGCCATGCGATCACACTCCCCCTGTGACGGATGACGGGCGGCTGCCCTCGGCGCGGCCCAAGTCGGGTGTGGTCAAACCGCACGGCGTCGGCCGTGGGCTTGGTAGTTACCCGCGCTCGGGGTGTGCTATCCGCCGTGTCGCCCGTTGTAAGGGCCCGGTCCCCCAACCGCGGCGTTGGTTCAAGCGTAAAGCGCGATGCTCCTGAACGGTGTGGAATTGCCCAACCCGCTTGCGCGAAAAGGCAGTTGGTGCATGGTGCACCGATCGCCCGGTGCTCGCGGACGGCCGCCGGGATTCAGGAGCGGCGACGCGCCCCGGCGCTGGGGACCGCGGTGAACACCCGCGGCGCCCGGTGGCCGGCCGCGGCGAAGGCGGCGCGGACCGACTCGGCCACCCGGTCGGCGTCGGCCTCCTCCACCAGGACGATCGCCGAGCCGCCGAAGCCGCCGCCGGTCATCCGGGCCCCGAGCGCGCCGCAGCCGGCCGCGGTGTCGACCACCAGGTCGAGCTCCGGGCAGGAGACCTCGAAGTCGTCGCGCAGCGAGGCGTGTCCGGCCAGCAGCACCGGGCCGATGGCCCGCGGTTCGCCGGCTTCGAGCAGGGCGACGACCCGCTCGACGCGGGCGTTCTCGGTGACCACGTGCCGCACCCGGCGCCGCACGTCCTCGCCCAGCCCCTGCGCGCGCAGCCGCTCCAGGGCCGCGTCCAGCCCGTCGAGCGGCACGTCGCGCAGCGCCTCGACGTCGAGCGCGGCGGCGCCCTCCTCGCAGCCGCGGCGCCGCTCGCCGTAGGCGCCGTCGCTGTGCGCGTGCTCGACCCGGGTGTCGACGACCAGCAGCCGCAGCCCGTGCGCGGCCAGGTCCAGCGGGATCTGGCGCTGCGACAGGTCGCGGGTGTCCAGGTGCAGCGCGTGGCCCGCGGTGCAGCAGGCCGAGGCGGTCTGGTCCATGATCCCGGTCGGGGCGCCGACGAAGACGTTCTCCGCCCGCTGGCACAGCCGGGCCAGCCGCCAGGCCGGCAGGCCGAGGCCGAACAGGTCGGAGAGCGCGAGCGTGGTGACGACCTCCAGCGCGTGCGAGGAGGACAGCCCGGCCGCGATCGGGATGGTGCTCTCGTAGTGGATGTCGGCCCCGGTGACCGGATGCCCGGCGTCCAGCAGCGCCCAGACCGCGCCGGCCGGGTAGGCGGCCCAGCCCGCCACCTCGCCGGGGCGCAGGTCCGCCAGCCGCAGTTCGACGGTCCGGCCCTGCGGATCGGCGCCGGAGCGCAGCCGCAGCACGCCGTCGTCGCGGACCGCCACCGCCGCCTCGGTGGTCTGCCCGATCGCGAAGGGCAGCACGAACCCGTCGTTGTAGTCGGTGTGTTCGCCGATGAGGTTGACCCGGCCCGGCGCGGCCCATACCCCCGTCGGAGTGAATCCGTAGCTGCGCTGGAACGCTTGGGCGGTCACTGGCCGTTCTCCTGGTGCGACGTGGTGGTCCGGGGGTGCGCGGCCCTGGTCCGCTCGAAGTGCCAGGCGTCGCGGACGATGGCGGCGAGGTCGGCGCGGGCCGGCTTCCAGCCGAGCCGGGTGCGGGCCCGTTCGGCGGAGGCGACCAGCACCGCGGGGTCGCCGGGGCGGCGGGGCGCCACGGTCTGCGGGATGGGGTGGCCGGTCACCTCGCGGGCGGTGCGGATCACCTCGTGCACCGAGAAGCCGTTGCCGTTGCCCAGGTTGCACACCAGGTGCTCGCCCGGCCGGGCGGCGGCCAGCGCGAGCAGGTGCGCGTCGGCCAGGTCGGCGACGTGCAGGTAGTCGCGCACGCAGGTGCCGTCCGGCGTGGGGTAGTCGTCGCCGTACACCAGGACGGCGTCGCGCACCCCGCGCGCCACCTGGAGCACCAGCGGGATCAGGTGGCTCTCCGGGTCGTGCCGTTCGCCGAAGACGGTGCCGTCCCGCCCGGTGTACGCGCCGGCCACGTTGAAGTAGCGCAGCGAGACGGCGGCCAGGCCGTGCGCGGCGCACTCGCCGCGGATCATGTGGTCCACCGCGAGCTTGCTGGCGCCGTACGGGTTGCCGGGCAGCGCCGGCTCGTCCTCGGTGATCGGCACCCGGGCCGGTTCGCCGTAGGTGGCGGCCGTGGAGGAGAAGACCAGGGTGCGCACCCCGGCGGTCCGCATGGCGGCGAGCAGTTCGAGCGTGCCGGCGACGTTGTTGCGCCAGTACTTCTCCGGATCGGCCACCGACTCGCCGACCTGGGAGCTGGCGGCGAAGTGCAGCACCGCGTCGTAGGAGGCGTCCAGCACCCCGGCGGCGTCCTGGACGCGGCCGGCCACGAACTCGGCGCCGGCCGGCACGCCCTCGCGGTGTCCGGTGGACAGGTCGTCCAGCACGGTGACCCGGTGGCCGGCCTCCAGCAGGCGGGCCGCCACCACGCCGCCGACGTATCCGGCGCCGCCGGTGACCAGCAGCCTGCGCGGCCCGCGGTCGTCGCTCACCTGGAGCCGTCCCTTCCGTCCCGCGCCGCGGGGTCGAATCCCGGGGTCGCGATGTCCCGCAGCCGGGCCGCCGCGGCCTCCGGCGGCACGTCGTTGATGAACACGTCCATGCCGGACTCCGAGCCCGCCAGGTGCTTCAGCTTGCCGGAAGTGCGGCGGATGGTGAAAAGCCGCAGGTGGAGGGCGAAGTCGCGGCGCAGCGGATGGTGGGCCGGCGCCTGGTGCCAGGCGGAGACGTAGGGGGTGGGCGGCTCGCCGGTGCCGAAGATCCGGTCGAAGCGGCGCAGCAGTTCGAGGTAGACGCGGGGGAACTCGGCGCGCGCGGCGTCGTCGAGCGCCGGCAGGTCGGGCACCCGGCGGTTGGGGTAGAGGTGCACCTCGTAGGGCCAGTGCGCGGAGTGCGGCACGAAGGCGGTCCAGTGCTCGCCCTCGATCACCACCCGGGTGCTGGCGGCGCGTTCGGCGGCCAGCACGTCGTCGAACAGGTTGCGCCCGCCGGTGGCCTCCCGGTGGTCGCCGAGCGAGCGCAGCATGCGCTCGGTGCGCGGGGTGACGAACGGGTAGGCGTAGATCTGGCCGTGCGAGTGGCTGAGGGTGACGCCTATCTCCCGGCCGCGGTTCTCGAAGCAGAAGACCTGCTCCACGCCCGGCAGTTGGGACAGCTCGGCGGTGCGGTCGGCCCACACCTCCAGCACCAGCGCGGCCTGGCCGGGGTCGAGGTCGGCGAAGGACGCGTCGTGCTGCGCGGTGAAGCAGACCACCTCGCAGCGGCCGGTGCCCGGGCGGCGGGCGAAGAGTCCGGCCGGGTCGGCGGCGCCGCCCGGTCCGGGCGGCCCGGTCAGCGAGGGGAAGCGGTTCTCGAAGACCACGACGTCGTAGTCGTCGGCCGGGATCTCGCTCAGCTTGCCGTCCCGCGACGGGCACAGCGGGCACTCCTCGGCCGGCGGGTGGTAGGTGCGGCCCTGGCGGTGCGAGGCGACGGCGACCCAGTCGTCGAGCAGCGGGTCGTGGCGGATCTCGGTCGCGGTCGTGGTGGCCTCGATCGGGCGCCGGTCCACCGCGTCGCGCACCGCGTCGTCACGGGAGTCGTAGTGCACCAGTTCGCGACCGTCGGCGAGCCGGGTCGTCGTCTTCTTCACCCCGTGGGCTCCTCACGCATCATGCACGTCCTGGCTCGACCACCGCAAACATAACTCAACACAATGAACCACAAGCCAACAGTCACGTCAATGCCGACGCCGAGCCGCCGGTTCCCTGGACATGCGACGTCCACCCCGGTCCGCCGGTGCGGACAAAGCGCGCATTGCTCTCACGATCAAACAACGAGCGGGGGTTGGGTGTTCGCTTTTGAAACGACGCGGGCAGCGCCGGGCCGGAATCGTTCGCCCGGTGAACGCGGGCCCGCGCGGCGGATCAGCGCTCGCCGCGCTCCGGCGCGTCGGCGCCGACCCGGTCCAGCAGGCCGCTGCGGGCGGCCAGCGCGGCGGCCTCCAGCCGGGAGCCCACGCCGAGCTTCATCAGCACCCGCTGGACGTGGGTGCGGGCGGTGCTGGGCGCTATCCGCATCCCCGCGGCGATCAGCCGGGTGTCCTCGCCCTCCGCGACCCGCATCAGGACCTCCAGCTCGCGCGGGGTCAGCATGCGCAGCAGCCGGCTGCCCTCGTCGTCCGGCTGGGCGACCGGGTTGAGCAGTTCGGCGAACGCGCCCTGCAGCAGCCCGGGCGCCACCGCGACCTCGCCGGCCCGCGCCTTGGCCATCGCCCGCTCCACGCCCTCGATGCGCTCGTCGTGCCGCACGTAGCCGGAGGCGCCGGCGGCGAACGCGGCCGCGATCCCGCGCGGGTCGGGCACCGGGCCGAGCACCACGACGGCGACCGCCGGACGCTCGCGCTTGATGCGGACCACCGGGTCGAAGGCGCCCGGCTCGGCCGGCGCGGCGGTGCCGAGCAGGCAGACCTCCGGAGCGCGGGCGATCACCAGCTCGGCGGCCCCGGCGCCCGGCGAGCCGGCGGCCAGCACCCGGTGGCCGCGCAGTTTCAGGGCCGAGGCCAGCGCCTCCGCGAGCAGCCGGTGGTCGTCGACCACCACGAGCCGAACGCCCATCTGGCTCTTCCCCCCTTCCCCTCGGGACGGAAGAGCCCCCGGTCTCACCGGATCCACGCGTGTCCCCCTTTGGCTGCCCGACCGCCGGTCGACGCGTTCGGGTTCCTGGCAAGCATCCCCAACGCGGAGCCGCCGGACACGCCCGGGTCAGTGCAGGGCGGCCATCAGCACCGAGTACTCGCCACTGGTGTCGACCTCGCTGAGCGAGAAGACCAGCGTGCCGTCGTACCAGCCCTCGACCAGTCCGCTGACCCCCGGGCCGTAGGCGGTGTGCTCCTGCGACTGGGTGGCCGCGGAGAAGTTCGTGTACGTCGACAGCGTGCCCTTGGCCTTGCTGACGTCCACGATCTTGCCGGGCGAGTCGTAGCCGGACTCCTGGTAGGCGACGATCGAGTCGCCCTGGACGGTGAGCACGTCGAGCGGTTCACCGCTGTCCTTCGACAGCCACTCGGGCTTGCCGGTGGTCAGGTCGAAGGCGGCGATCTCGTTGGTCTCGGCGCCGTCGCCGCTACCGGTGTGCGCCTGGGTCGCCATGTAGAGGGTGGTGCCGGAGACCACCGCGTCGGTGCACGGGGTCAGCTGGGTGGGCGGGCAGTGGATGCCGTACTTGCCCAGGTCGTCCGAGCCGCGGCCCAGGCCGATCTTGCCCTGCAGCCGGCCGCCGTCGATGTCCCAGATATCGGTGACCAGGTCGTTGCCCGCCGCGAGCCCGACGACGACCGGGTCGACCGAGATCACGTTGGTCACCTGGGTGTCCGCCGGGGCGTCCCAGGTCCACTGCGCCTTGCCGGTCGCCGGGTCGATCACCCGCACGTGGTAGGGCGCGTTGTCCGCGAAGCCGCACTTGTAGACCTCGATCATCCGCGAACCGCCCGCGAATCCCTGGTCCTGGCAGCTGTCGCCGGGGTTGGTGTGCCACTGCTGGGTGCCGGTGGTCAGGTTGTAGGCGGCCGCGTTGTCGTCCCAGGAGACGGCGACCGTGTTGGCGCTGACCGCCATGTCGGCGTCGCTGTAGGTGAAGGTGTCCGCCGAGCCGCCGGAGCCGTTGCTCAGCGGCTTGTGCCAGAGCGACTTGCCCTTGGCCAGGTCGATCGCCATCACGTTCTCGCAGTGCGTGCCGTACTGCACCGCGACCTTGCCGCCGGCCGATTCCGACGTCGCGTCGCAGGCGTGGCCGGCCGGGACCTTCACCGTCCAGGCGAGCCGGCCGCTGGTGAGGTCGTAGGCGGACACCTCGGTGGTGGACTGCTTGACGACGTCGTGGCCGGAGAACCACATGCCCGGGGTGGGGCTGACTATCTGGGCCTTGGAGACCTTCGGCGCCTTCACCGTCCACAGCAGCCGGCCGGTGGTCGCGCTGTGCGTGCCGCCGCCCGGGCCGCCCGCCTGGTCGGACGAGCCGCCGGACCCGGAGGTCACCAGCCAGATCCCGACGCCGATCACCACGACCAGCGCCACGATGCCGCCGATCATCATGCCGAGCTTGCCGCCGCTGAGCTTGGCGCCGCCGGCCGGCGCGGGCCGGTAGGGCTGCGGCGGGGCCGGGACGGGCGGCTGCTGCGGATGGGTCGGCTGCTCGGCGTAGGACTGGACCGGATCCGGCTGGGGGGCGTACGCCTGCTGGTCGTAGGCCGGCTGCTGCGGCGGGTAGGCCGGCTGCTCGTACGACGGCTGCTGCGGCGGCTGCTGCGGGTAGCCGTACGGCTGCTGCGGCTGGGCGTACGGCTGCTGCGGCTGGGCGTAAGGGTTCTGCTCCGGGTAGCCGTAGGGCTGCTGCGGATAGCCGTACGGCTGCTGCGGCTCCTGGGGCGGCAGCGGCTGGCCGTAGGGGTTGTTCGGGTCGGGATAGCCGTAGGACTGCTGCGGGTAGCCGTACGGCTGGTCGGGCGGCGTGTTCGGGGGCTGCGGTGGTTGGGGCGGTTGCGACATGGCTGAAAATCCCCCGTGGAAACTCGCTCGGTATGCACGCCGGCCAGACGGCCGCAAGCCTTTTCTACCACCGGGCGGCCCGCCGCCAAGGGGCCGGGGACCCCCCGTCCACCACGTGAGACCGCGCCGCGACCCCGCCGTTACCGGTGATCAGGCGTCGTCGGCCAACTCAAGCCAGCGCATCTCCAGTTCATCGCGCTCGTCACGCAACGCCCGCAGTTCCGCGTCGAGTTCGGCGACCGCGGCGAAGTCCGTCGGGTTGTCGGCGATCCGGGTGTGCAGACCGCTCTCCTTGGTGCCTAGCCGGTCCAACTGCCGCTCGATGCGCTGCAGTTCCTTCTTCGCGGCCCGGGCGTCGGCGGCCGACGACTTCGGCTTCCCGGCGGCGGCCGGTGCCGGGGTGGCGGCCTGGGCCGCCTCGACGGCGGCCCGGCGGCGCTCCAGGTACTCGTCGATGCCGCGCGGCAGCATCCGCAAGGTGGCGTCGCCGAGCAGCGCGAAGACCCGGTCGGTGGTCCGCTCGACGAAGTAGCGGTCGTGGCTGATCACCAGCAGCGAGCCGGGCCAGCCGTCGAGCAGGTCCTCCAGCTGGGTCAGCGTCTCGATGTCGAGGTCGTTGGTGGGCTCGTCGAGGAAGAGCACGTTGGGCTCGTCCATCAGCAGCCGCAGGATCTGCAGCCGGCGGCGCTCACCGCCGGACAGGTCGCCGACCGGCGTCCACTGCCGCTCCTTGGTGAAGCCGAAGCGCTCGCACAGCTGCGAGGCGGTCATCTCCCGGCCCTTGCCCAGGTCCACCCGCTGGCGCACCCGCTCCACCGCCTCCAACACCCGCCAGTCGGGGTCGAGTTCGGCGACCTCCTGGGACAGGTGGGCGAGCTTGACGGTCTTGCCGACCACGATCCGGCCGGCCGCCGGCTGCCGGTCGCCGTCGGAGAACGCGGCCTGCGCGAGCGCGCGCAGCAGCGAGGTCTTGCCGGCGCCGTTGACGCCGAGCACGCCGATCCGGTCGCCAGGACCGAGCTGCCAGGTCAGGTGCTCCAGCAGCGTCTTGGGGCCCGCCGTCACCGTCACGTCCGTCAGGTCGAAGACGGTCTTGCCGAGCCGGGAGTTGGCGAACCGCATCAGCTCGGCGGAGTCGCGCGGCGGCGGCACGTCGGCGATCAACTCGTTGGCCGCCTCGATGCGGAACCGCGGCTTGGAGGTGCGGGCCGGGGCGCCGCGCCGCAGCCAGGCCAGCTCCTTCCTGGCCAGGTTCTGCCGCTTGGTCTCCTCGGTGGCCGCCCGGCGCTCGCGTTCCGCGCGGGCGAAGACGTAGTCGGAGTAGCCGCCCTCGTACTCGTAGACCGCGGCGCGCTGCACGTCCCACATGCGGGTGCACACCTGGTCGAGGAACCAGCGGTCGTGGGTGACGCAGACCAGCGCGGACCGCCGGGTCCGCAGGTGCTCGGCGAGCCAGGCGATGCCCTCCACGTCGAGGTGGTTGGTCGGCTCGTCCAGGATCAGCAGGTCCTGCTCGCCGACGAGCAGCTTGGCCAGCGCGATCCGGCGCCGCTCGCCGCCGGACAGCGGTCCGATGACCGTGTCGAGGCCCTGCGGGAGGCCGGGCAGGTCGAGGCCGCCGAACAGCCCGGTCAGCACGTCGCGGATCCCGGCGTCGCCGGCCCACTCGTGGTCGGCGCGGGCCCCGACGATCTCGTGCCGCACGGTGGCCGCCGGGTCCAGCGAGTCGCCCTGGGCGAGCACGCCGAACCGCAGGTCGCCGACGTGGGTGACCCGGCCGCGGTCGGGCTCCTCCAGCTTGGCCAGCGTCCGGATCAAGGTGGTCTTGCCGTCGCCGTTGCGCCCGACCACCCCGATGCGGTCGCCTTCGGACACGCCGAGGGAGATGCCGTCGAGCAGGGTACGGGTTCCGTAGACCTTGCCGATGGACTCGACGTTGACGAGGTTGACCGCCATTTCACTCCATGCTCGGGGGGATGCGGGCCGCGGGGGCCGAACTCCCAGCCTAGTCCGCGCGCGCCACCGCGCCGCACACGGTGCGCACCGGTGGAAACCGCCCGCTACCGGGGCGTCACGGACCGCCCTGGGCGTCAGCCGACGACGGCCGCGCCCGGCACCGGGCCCGCGGTGATCCGGACCGCTCGGCAGGTGCCGGACGCCCGCAGCGCCTCGGCCACCTGCCCGGCCGCCTCCGGGTCCTTGGCCAGGAACGCGCAGGTGGGCCCGGAGCCGGAGACGAAACCGGCCAGCGCGCCGCCCTCGGCGCCGGCCCGCAGGGTGCCGGCGAGCGCCGGGCGCAGCGAGACGGCCGCCGCCTGCAGGTCGTTGGCCAACGCCCCGGCCAGCGCGACCGGGTCGCCGGCGCGCAGCGCGGCCAGGAGCTGCGGCGCGGGCTGCGGCTGCGGCACGTCGTCCACCGTGCACCCGGCGCCGGACGCCGCGCGCAGCCGGTCGCACTCGCGGTAGACCGCCGGGGTGGACAGGCCGCCGTCCGCGACCGCGAACACCCAGTGGAAGGTGCCGCCGACCTCGATCGGCTCCAGCAACTCGCCGCGCCCGCGGCCCAGTGCCGCGCCGCCGACCAGGCTGAACGGCACGTCGCTGCCCAACTCGGCGCAGATGGCGAGCAGTTCGTCCCGGGAGGCGCCGGTGCCCCACAGCGCGTCGCAGGCCACCAGGGCCGCGGCGCCGTCCGCGCTGCCGCCCGCCATGCCGCCGGCGACCGGGATGTCCTTGTCGATGTGCAGGTGGACGTGCGGCCGCAGACCGCGGCGGGCGGCCAGCGCGAGCGCGGCGCGGGCCGCCAGGTTGCTCTCGTCCAGCGGCACCTGGTGTGCGTCCGCGCCCGAGACGGTGATCCGCAGCCGGTCCGACGGCGCCGCGGTGACCTCGTCGTGCAGGCCGACGGCGAGGAAGACGTTGGCCAGGTCGTGGAAGCCGTCGGGGCGCGAACCGCCCACCGCGAGCTGGACGTTGACCTTGGCCGGCACGCGGACGGTGACGGACTCGGGGGTGGCGGCGGTCATGCGACGGCTCCGTGCTGCTCGGCGATCCGGGCGAATTCCTCGACGGTCAGCGACTCGCCCCTGGCCTGCGGCGAGATGCCGGCGGCGGTCAGCGCCGCCTCGGCGGCGGCGGCCGAGCCGGCCCAGCCGGCCAGCGCGGCGCGCAGCGTCTTGCGGCGCTGCGCGAAGGCGGCGTCGACCACGGCGAAGACCTGCTCGCGGCTGGCGGTGGTGGCCGGCGGCTCCTCGCGGCGCACCAGCGAGACCAGTCCGGAGTCCACGTTGGGCGCCGGCCAGAAGACGGTGCGGCCGATGGCGCCGGCCCGGCGCACCCGCGCGTACCAGGCGGCCTTGACCGAGGGCACCCCGTAGACCCGGGAGCCGGGCGGCGCCGCGAGCCGGTCGGCCACCTCGGACTGCACCATCACCAGGGTGCGGCGCACCGAGGGGAAGGTGGCCAGCATGTGCAGCAGCACCGGCACGGCCACGTTGTAGGGCAGGTTGGCCACCATGGACGTCGGCGCCGGGCCGGGCAGCGCGTCGACCCGCATCGCGTCGCTGTGCACCAACTCGAAGCGGTCCGCCCGGCCGGGCAGCCGCGCCGCGACGGTGGACGGCAGCGCGGCGGCCAGCACCGGGTCGATCTCGACCGCGACGACCCGCCGCGCGGTCTCCAGCAGGGCCAGCGTCAGCGACCCGAGCCCGGGCCCGACCTCCACGACCACGTCGTCGGCCGACACCTCGGCGGTGCGCACGATGCGCCGCACGGTGTTGGCGTCGATGACGAAGTTCTGGCCGAGCTGCTTGGTGGGGCGTACCCCGAGCGCGGCGGCGAGTTCCCGGACGTCGGCGGGGCCCAGCAACGCGCCGGGTTCGGTGGAAGGGGTGCTGCTCACCCCGTAAGCCTACGGAAGTCCCGGGCCCCGCCCGAACGCGCCGGTCGGCTCACCGGAACAGCCGCGCCCCGCAGACCGGCCAGGGAACGGCGCCGCGCCGGGTGAACAGCCGCATCGCGCGCCGGGTCTGCTCGGCGGCCGGGGCGTCCTGCGGGCGGCCCTGCCCGCCGACGGTGTGCCAGGTGCGCACGTCGAACTGGTAGAGCCCGCCGTAGGTCCCGGTGGGGTCCACCGCGTCCGGCCGGCCGCCCGCCTCGCAGTGTGCGAGCCCGTGCCAGTCGAGGCTCCCGGTCACCGAGGAGGTCGCTCCGGCGAGCGTGCCGAGGTCGCCGCCGGTGTCGGGGGGCGCCTGGTGTGACCAGCTCCACGTGTCGGCGGCCCAGCCGCGCGGGTGGCGGCCGGCGCCGCGGCGGGACCGCGGGTGGCGGTGGTGGTGGTGCGGGTGGCGCCGGTGGTGGTGCCGGGGCGCCGGCACCGGGTGGCCGGCCGCGGCGGGGTCCGGCGCGGGCGCGGCGTCGGGGTCCGGCGCGGGGTCGCCGGCCGGCGGCGCGGTCTCCTCGGTGGCCGCCATGCCGATCACCACGGCCAGTTGCCGCGGCAGCGGCGGTGCCGGCTCGGCGTGCGCCACCGCGGCCGCGTGCAGCGGCTTCGGCTCCTCGGTGGCGGCGGCGTGGTCGCGCCCGGTGGCCAGCGCGGCGCACGTGCCGCCGGCCAGGCACGCCACGACCAGCGCCCGCGGGATCAGCCGGCGCAGCCTTTCCTGTCGCGCCGGCGTCACCCGCCCGGTATGACTGCCCTCACTGCCCGTACTGCCCTGCCCACTGCGCATCACGGCGACTCCACGGTGTCCGTTCCGGCTCTGGGCCCGACACAGCCTCCGCCTGCGGGTGCGCCGCCTGCGGTGCCGGGATTGGGACCTTAACCCCGGCCGGTCGCTTTCCGGGGTATTAAAGTCACACCGTGTCACCCCGACGGCGGAGCCGCCCGGCGGTCAGTAACCGAAGACGCGGGCGGTGTTGGCGGCGATCACCGCGGCCAACTCGTCCTCGGGCAGCCGCTTTTGGGCCGCCATCGCGCGCAGCGTGACCGGGATGAGGTAGGGCGCGTTGGGCCGGCCGCGGAAGGGGGCGGGGGTGAGGAAGGGCGCGTCGGTCTCCACCAGCAGCAGTTCGGCCGGGGCCGCCGACAGCGCGTCGCGCAGCGGCTGGGCGTTCTTGAACGTCACGTTGCCGGCGAAGGACATGTGGTAGCCGGCCCGCGCGCACGTCACGGCCAGTTCGGCGTCGCCGGAGAAGCAGTGGAAGACGACGGTGGGCGGCGGGCCCTCCTCGGCCAGCACGCGCAGGACGTCCGCGTGGGCGTCCCGGTCGTGGATGACCAGCGCCTTGCCGGTGCGCTTGGCGATGTCGATGTGCCGGCGGAAGGAGTACTCCTGCGCCGCGCGGCCCTCCTCGCCGGTGCGGAAGTGGTCGAGGCCGGTCTCGCCGACCCCGCGCACCTGCGGGAGTCCGGCGAGCGCGGTGATCTCGTCGAGGGCCGCGTCCAGCGCCGCGATGCCGCCCGGCTCCCGCGCGCCCTGCCGGGACCAGCCGTCCGGGTCGCCCAGCACGATGCGCGGCGCCTCGTTGGGGTGCAGGGCGACGGTGGCGTGCACCGCGGCGTGTCGCGCGGCGGTCTCGGCGGCCCAGCGCGAGCCGGCCAGGTCGCAGCCGACCTGCACCAGCGTCGTCACCCCGACCGCCGACGCCTTCTCCAGCGCCTCGCCCACCGTGCCGGCCTGCATGTCGAGGTGGGTGTGCGAATCGGCGACCGGCACGGCCAGCGGTTCGGGCGGCGGCGGCGCGGCGCTCTTGTCGGGGGCGGTGGATCCAGCCATGCGCCGGAGTGTACGAGCCGCGCCGCCCGGCCCGTGCGGCAGGCGGACGGGCCGGGCGGCGCGGACCCGGTGGATCAGGCGGCGCGGTCGTGGGGCGCGTCGTCCCCCTCGGACCTGCGGTGGAAGAGCGCCAGCAGGTCGGCCAGCCAGTGCGTCCTGCGCTGCGGGTGGCCGTCCTCCTCGGAGCCGTCCCGGGCGCCGGGCGCCTCGTCGGCCCGCTCGCCGCCGGCGGTCAGGAACGCCCCGGCCGCGCTCAGCGCGGCGGAGTCGGGAAGGGCGGAGCGGGTGCCGGGCTCGGCCGGCCCGGTCGCGTAGGACTGCCGGCCCCAGGTCGCGCCGGAGACCCGGCCGGACCGCATGATGCGCACCAGATGGCCACCGCAGTTGGCGCACGACGGGCGGGTGAGCGGCGAGGGGACACGCTGCGATCCCGCGTAGTAGACGCAGGAGGTGTGCCCGTGCTCGTCCGTGTGATGCGCTATCTCGTACGACTGCTCCCAGCCGTGCCCGCAGTTCATGCACGCGAAGGAGTAGGCCTCGTGCACGGTTCCGGCCGCGTGGGCGGAGTCGGAGGCGGTTCCTCGCGGGGTGCCGAAGGTGTCGCTCATGGCAGCTCCAGTTGCCCTCCGGGCAGCATGCCCGGAGCGGGACTTCCACTTACCAGCGAACGCCTCCGCCGCCTGCGGCGCAGCAGACGGTCACCTCATTTGAGTCAGATTTGGGGTCTTTGTGGGCTGCGGCTTTACCCGACGTAACCTTCTGCCACCGGCCTTTGCACCCGCAGTACGCGCCGCAGGACGGCCGGCCGGGCGCCGCACGGTTCACGGGGCGGCCGTCTTGGCGGCCACCACCGCGTCGAACACGGTGCGTTTGGGCACGTTGGCCTCCACCGCGACCGCCGCGATGGCGGCCTTGCGGGCCTCGCCGGCCTGTTCACGCACCGTGACCCGGCGGGCCAGTTCGGCCGGGCCGAGGTCCTGCGGGGCGGCGGGCGGGGCGCCCTCGACCACGACCGTGATCTCGCCGCGCACCCCCTCGGCCGCCCACCGCGCCAGCTCGGCGAGCGGACCGCGCCTGACCTCCTCGTAGGTCTTCGTCAGCTCCCGGCACACCGCGGCCCGCCGCTCGGCGCCGAACGCCTCGGCCATCGCCGCGAGCGTCTCGGCGATCCGGTGCGGCGCCTCGAAGTACACCAGCGTGCGCCGGTCGCCGGCCACCTCGCGCAGCCTGCCGAGCCGCTCGCCGGCCTTGCGCGGCAGGAAGCCCTCGAAGCAGAACCGGTCCACCGGCAGCCCGGAGACGGCGAGCGCGGTCAGCACCGCGGACGGGCCGGGCACCGCGGTGACCGGGATCTCCCGCTCCACGCAGGCGGCGACCAGGCGGTATCCGGGGTCGGAGACCGACGGCATCCCGGCGTCGGTCACCAGCAGCACCCGCTCACCGCCGGCCAGCGCCGCCACCAGTTCCGGGGTGCGGGCGCTCTCGTTGCCCTCGAAGTACGACACGACCCGCCCGGCCGGCGCCACCTCCAGCGCGGCGGTCAGCCTGCGCAGTCTGCGGGTGTCCTCCGCCGCGATCACGTCCGCGGCCGCCAACTCGGCCACCAGCCGCGCGGACGCGTCCCGCGGGTCGCCGATGGGGGTTCCGGCCAGTACGAGCACACCGCTCACAGCGTCAGTCACGTCCTCCAGTCTCCCCTGCCGGCCGGGTGGCGGCGGCCACCGGCGGCGGCCGGCCGGATTTTCCGGGGTCCGGAACGGGAGCGGCGGACCAGCACCCAGGAGGCTTCCCTACGATGGCCCGGTGACGAGTGAGACCGCGGACACCGCGACCGACGCCGCGCGGGGAGTGACCGGGACCGGTGAGCCGGGGGATCCGGCGCCCCCGAGCGCCTGGGAGCTGCGGCTGCGCCGCTTCGGGCACGTGAACCGCAGCCACCTGTCCGCCCGGGACCGGCTGGTCGTGCCGTTCCCCGAGCCCGGCACCCGGCTGTGGGGGATGCTCGGCTTCGGCCCGGACGCGGCGCGGCGGCTGACCCGCTGGATGGGCTGGGGCGGCCCGCTGCTGGTGGCGCTGTTCGCCGGCGTGCTGCGGTTCTGGCACCTGGGCTCGCCGCGGGCGGTGATATTCGACGAGACGTACTACGCCAAGGACGCCTGGGCGCTGCTGCACCTGGGATACGAGGGCACCTGGCCGAGCAACGCCAACTCGCTGATCCTGCAGCACCCGCAGAAGATCCCGCTGAGCTCGGCGCCCTCCTACGTGGTGCACCCGCCGGTCGGCAAGTGGGTGATCTCGCTGGGCGAGTGGGCCTTCGGGCTCAACCCGTTCGGCTGGCGCTTCATGCTCGCGCTGCTCGGCTCGCTCGCGGTGCTCATGCTGTGCCGGATCGGCCGGCGGCTGATGCGCTCGACCGCGCTGGGCTGCCTGGCCGGCTTCCTGATGGCGGTGGACGGGCTCGAGTTCGTGATGAGCCGCACCTCGCTGCTGGACCTCATCGTGATGTTCTGGGTGCTGGCCGCCTTCGGAGCGCTGCTGGTCGACCGCGACCAGGTCCGGGCCAGACTCGCCGCCGCGCTGCCCGCCGACGGCCGCCCGGACGCGGCGGCCGGCTGGGCGACCCGGCTGGGCGCCCGCCCGTGGCGGCTGGCGGCCGGCGTGCTGCTGGGCCTGGGCTGCGCGTCGAAGTGGAACGGCCTGTTCTACCTGGCGGCGTTCAGCGTGATGGTCGTGCTGTGGGACGCCTCGGCCCGCCGGGTCGCCGGCGCCGCCAACGCGTTCGCGGCCACGCTCCGGCGCGACCTGGTGCCGACGTTCCTGTCGCTGGTGCCGGTGGCGCTGGTGACCTACCTGGTCTCGTGGAGCGGCTGGTTCTTCACGAGCAACGGCTACTTCCGGCACTGGGCGAACGGGCGCGGCGGCACGTGGTCGTGGATCCCGGCGCCGCTGCGCAGCCTGTGGCACTACCAGTACCAGGTCTACCTGTTCAACATCAATCTCACCCAGCCGCACACCTACCAGTCCAATCCGTGGAGCTGGCTGGTGCTGGGCCGGCCGGTCTCGTACTACTACGAGTCGCCCAAGTACGGCCAGGACGGCTGCACCGCGACCGGCGGCTGCGCCCGCGAGGTGCTCGCCCTCGGCACCCCGCTGCTGTGGTGGTCCGCCTGCTTCGCGCTGCTCTACCTGCTCTACCGCTGGGCGCTGCGCCGCGACTGGCGGGCCGGCGCGATCCTGTGCGGGGTGGCGGCGGGGTACCTGCCCTGGTTCAACTACCAGCAGCGCACCATCTTCTACTTCTACGCCGTCGTCTTCGTCCCCTACCTCTGCCTCGCCCTCGCCATGACGCTCGGCGCCGCCCTGGGCCCCCGGGGCGCCCCCGAACGCCGCCGCATGTGGGGCGCGGTGGGCGCCGGCACCCTGGTCCTGCTCATCGTCTGGAACTTCATCTACTTCTTCCCGCTCTACACCGGCATGACGATCCCCATCGACGCCTGGCGCGCGCGGATGTGGCTCGATACGTGGATCTAGCCGGGGGCGCCCGGAAGTCACGGGGGGAGGAGCGCGTGGTGCGGGAGGACGGACCCGGCCGGATCGTGGTGCTCAACGGGACACCGCGCTCGGGGAAGTCCAGCATCGCCGCCGCGGTCCAGCGCACGTTCGACGGGGTGTGGCTGAACCTCGGGGTGGATCACTTCATGCGGATGACCCCGGAGCGGTTCCAGCCGGGGATCGGGCTGCGGCCCGGCGGGGAGCGCCCCGACCTCGAACCGCTCGTCGTGACCCTGTACCGCGCGATGTACGAGGCCGTCGCGGCACACAGCCGCCTCGGCCTGAACGTCGTGGTGGACGCCGGCCATCACGACGCCTACTCCGCCCCGCGGGGGATCCTGCCGGACTGCGCCCGGCGGTTGCAGGATCTGCCGGCGTGGTTCGTGGGCGTGCGCTGCCCGGTCGAGGTGGTCATGGAGCGGCGGATCGCCACCTGGGGCGCCGGCTACGACGAGGACGGTTCGGTGCCGGCGCCGGTGGGCCGGTGGCAGCGGTCCGTCCACCTGCCGGGCATCTACGACCTGGAGGTCGACACCTCGGCGCTCGGCCCGGCCGAGTGCGCGGACGCCGTTCGCCGGCACCTGGAGGACGGCCCGGCGCCGTCGGCCTTCCGGCGTCTCGCGTCCCTGGCCGCGGGGTACGGCGACTCGGCGTAGCGGGCGGGGGTCACAGCGGTTCGGGGAGGGTCTGCTCGCACCAGATGGCCTTGCCGGTGGGGGTGGGGCGGGTGCCCCAGCGCTGGGTGAGCTGGGCGACGAGCAGCAGGCCGCGGCCGCCCTCGTCGAGGACCCGGGCCCGGCGCATGTGGGGCGTGGTGCTGCTGGAGTCGAAGACCTCGCAGATCAGCGCTCCGTCCCGGATCAGCCGCAGCTGGATCGGTGGTTCGCCGTAGCGGATCGCGTTGGTGACCAGCTCGCTCACCACGAGTTCGGTGACGAAGGCCGCGCCGCCGAGGTGCCAGGCGTCCAGCTGGTCGGCGGCCAGCCTGCGGGCCTGCTTGACCGAGGCGGCCTCGAACGGGAGCTGCCAGGTGACCGCGTGGTCCGGGCGCAGCGCGCGGGTGCGCACCAGCATCAGGGTGACGTCGTCGTCGGGGTGCTCGGGGAGCATCGCGTCGATGACGTTCTGGCAGGCGTCGTCCAGGGATGCCGGAGGCGTGGTGAGCGCCCGGCACAGCTGGTCCAGCCCGTCGCCCAGGTCGCGGCGGCGGGAGTGCACCAGGCCGTCGGTGAACAGGCCGAGCAGGCTGCCGGGGTGCAGCGACAGCTCGGTGGCGGTGAACGGTTCGCCGCCCACCCCGAGCGGCGGGCCGGCCTCGCCCTTGACGAGCTGCGCCCGGCCGCTGGGCGAGACGACGACCGGCAGCGGGTGGCCGGCCGACGCGAGGGTGCAGTGCCGGGAGACCGGGTCGTAGACCGCGTACAGGCAGGTCGCGCCGACCTCGCCGACCGCCGTCAGCGGGCCGCCGGGGTCGTCCGCGCCGCCGGACGGCTGCACCATCAGGTCGTCCAGGTGGATGACCAGGTCGTCGAGGTGGGTGAGCAGCTCGTCCGGGGGCAGGTCGACGTCGGCGAGGGTGCGCACCGCGGTCCGCAGCCGGCCCATCGCCGCCGAGGCGTGGATGCCGTGGCCCACCACGTCGCCCACCACCAGCGCGACCCGGGTGCCGGACAGCGGGATCACGTCGTACCAGTCGCCGCCCACGCCGGCCTTGGTGTCGGAGGCCATGTAGCGGGTGGCGACCTGCACGGCGGGCTGGCCGGGCAGCCGGGCGGGCAGCAGGCTGCGCTGCAGGGTCAGCGCGGTGGACCGCTCGTGGCCGTAGCGGCGGGCGTTGTCTATCGCCACGGCGGCCCGCACGGCCAGCTCCTCGGCGTCGGCGACCTCCTCGGCGTGGAACGGCGGCGAGTCGCCGGCCCGCCAGAAGCTGACCTCGCCCAGGACGACGCCCTGGGTGCTCAACGGCGCCGTGATCAGCGAGTGCATCCCGTAGTCCAGCAGGCGCTGGGCCTGCTCGGGGTCCCGGGAGCGCCAGGAGGCGGCGGTGCGCAGGTCGCGGTGGAAGCCGTCCTGGCGGGCCGGATGCCGGTCGCCGGTCAGGTCGGTGGTCAGCGGGGTGCCCACCGGCAGCAGGGGCGAGTCGTCGCGTACGCCGCCGAGCGCCAGCCGGCGGGTCTTGCCGGCACCGGGCGCCGGCACCGGCTCCTCGCCCTGCAGGACGGAGGTCACCAGGTCGACGGCGACGAAGTCGGCGAACCGCGGGACCGCGACCCGGGCCAGTTCCCTGGCGGTGCGCTCCACGTCCAGCGTGGTGCCGACCGACATGCTCGCGTCGTAGAGCAGTCTGAGCCGGTCGTGGGCGAGCCGGGCCTGCGCGCGGCTGCGTTCCAGCGAGCCGGCCATGAAGTTGAAGGCCCGCTCCAGCTCGCCGATCTCCCCGGTGCCGGTCTCCGGCATCCGCGCCGACAGGTCGCCGTCGGCCAGCCGGGTGGAGACCCGGGCCGCGCGGCGCACCGGCCGGGCGATGGACCGGGTCAGGTAGACCGCGCAGCCGCCGATGAGCAGGACGGACCCGCCCAGGCCGAGCGAGCCGCCGATGATGGCGCGCTGGGCGTTGGTGTTCGCCGCGGCCTGCTGCCCGGCGATCAGGGAGTTCTCGACCTTGTCGTAGCGGGCGAACTGGTCCCGCAGCCCGTCGACGAGTTGTTTGCCCTTCAACGTCGCCGCCACGCCGCTCGCCGCCGGGTCGCCCTTGCGGGCGCTCTGCACCAGGGGGACGGAGTAGTCGGTGATGAAGGAGTTGCCGGCCTTCTGGATCTGCCGGGCCAGCGTGGTCTGGGCCGGGGTGACGCTGTCGTGGACCAGGTCGGCCGCCTGGCCGGGGAAGGCGGTCCGCGCGGCCTGCCACGGGTCGAGGAACCGCTCCTGGTGGGTGATCACGAAGCCGCGCTGCCCGGTCTCCATGTCCAGCACCAGGCGTTCGACCTTGGAGGACTCGGCCAGGGCGGTGAGCGAGCGGCTGGTGGCCGAGCCGGACCCGCGCAGATCGGTGATCGACCACAGGAGCACCGCGAACGCGGCACCTATCAGCAGGGCGAGCAGGGTCCCGACGACCGCCAGACGGCGGGGCAGCCCTGCCCTCGGGCCGCCCTGCGGCGAGTCACCCGTGGTGCCCTTCTTCCACATTTCGCACCCTGTCACACGCCCTGTCGCAGCTTATGAGCACTAGGGGCAAACATACCGAATACTTGTCGGAAGCGACCTCTCCGCTTCGAATATGCGCGGATCCGTAGCCGAACACGATCGAACCCGTCGTCGAATCGGCCGGCGACGCGGCGGTGGGCGGATACCCCGTTCGGCCGCTGTGCGCGGGTGTCGGGGGCCGCGTACCGGATTCGGGGGCGCCGGGGCGACAGGGTGGGCGAAATGTCCGGTCGACGAGGAGTGCGCCGTGCTGATTTCGGTTTCGGCCGTGGTGCTGTTCGGCTTTTTCGTGTTCCTGTTGTTGAAGACCAAGTCCCTGAGTGTGACCGCCTGCTTCGTCACCGCGATGTTCGGCTTCTTCCTGGCGTCCACGTGCGCGGCCGCGCCGATCAACCAGTTCACCGTCGACATGGCGAGCTTCGTGGCCAGCATCGGTCGCTGACGGTCCGCCGGGTCCCGATTGTGTACCGGTTGTGTGCCCGTACCGTCCGGTCAGGGGTTCTTGACCTGACGGTCATTCGTGTGCCATAGAGTGCCCTCCGCGTCACCCTCCAGCTCTGCGCGGTGCGGCGGCGCCGATCGTCACGTCCGGGAGGGACCGCAAAACATGCAGCGAGGGACCAAGGGTGCCGTGATCGGCGGGGTGTGCGCCGTCGTGGTGGCGGGGGCGGCTTACGGCGGGTACCAGCTCTACGCCGACAGGACGGACGGCACCTCGGTGCACGCGGCGGACGCGGTGCCGAAGGTGCCGACCGGGCCGCTCAAGCCGTCCGAGGTGAGCGGCGCGGGCGACGCGTTCCTGACCGCGTGGTCGTCGGGCGACGCGGTCAAGGCCGCCGCCCTGACCGACGACTCGTCCCAGGCGATCAGCCAACTGGACGCGTTCCGCAAGGATCTGCACGCCACCAGCGTCACGCTCACCCCGAAGGCGCCCACCGGCGCCGCGCCCGCCGCCGGCGCAGCGCCGAGCGGCAGCGCGGCCCCGGGCACCGGTGACGCGAACGGCACGAGCGGCACGGCCGCCGCCGGTCCGGCCACCACCGTGCCGTTCACCGTGGAGGCGAAGTTCGACTACGCGGGCCAGCAGTCCACCTGGGACTACGACTCGGCGCTGACCGTGGTGCGCGAGGCCACGACCGGCAAGCCGGTGGTGCGCTGGGCGCCCTCGGTGCTCTACCCGAAGCTGACCGCCGGCCAGACGCTGGAGGCCGCGCAGACCAGCCCGGCGCCGATCAGCATCGTGGACCGCCGGGGCAAGGTGCTCAGCGGCACCGCGTACCCGTCGCTGGCCGGGATACTCGACCAGTTGCGCACCCGCTACGGGACCACGATGCACGGCACCCCGAGCATGGCGATCCGGGTCAAGGGCACGGACGGCAAGCCGGGCGCGGTGCTGCACGCGCTGTCGCAGGGCAAGGCGGGCAAGGCGCTGCCGACGACCATAGACTCGGCGCTGCAGGCCGAGGCGGAGAAGGCGGTCACCACGCAGGGGCCGGACGCCTCGGTGGTCGCCGTCCAGCCCAGCACCGGCGACATCCTCGCGGTGGCCAACAACCCGGCCGACGGCTACAACAAGGCGATGCTCGGCCAGTACGCGTCCGGCTCCACCTTCAAGGTGATCACCGCCTCCACGCTGCTGTCCACCGGCCGCTACACCTCCAACAGCCCGCTGGCCTGCCCGACCACCATCACCTACGGCGGCCGCAGCTTCCACAACGTCGAGGGCGAGTCGTTCGCCAACGCCAAGACGGTGGCCACCGACTTCGCCGACTCGTGCAACACCGCCTTCATCTCGACGGCCAACGTGCTGCCGGACGGCGCGGTGGAGAGCGAGGCGCACGACGTGTTCGGGCTCGGCCTGACCTGGAACACCGGGGTGGCCAGCTGGGACGGCAGCGTGCCGGCCGGCACCGGCTCGCTGAAGGCGTCCACCTACATCGGCCAGGGCGAGGTGCAGGTCAACCCGTTGAACATGGCGTCGGTGGCCGCGACCGCCGACTCCGGCACGTTCCGCCAGCCGGTGCTCGTGCCGGTCTCCGTCGACCACCGCAAGATCGCGGTCGCGCCGCGGCAGTTGAGCTCCACGGTGGACTCCGAGATCCGCTCGATGATGGCGCTGACCGCGCACTACGGCACCGCGGCGCCGACCATCGGCGGGCTCAGCGGCGACGTGGGCGCCAAGACCGGCACCGCCGAGGTGGACGGCCAGGCCAAGCCCAACAGCTGGTTCATCGCCTACCGGGGCGACGTGGCCTGCGCCGCGGTGGTGCCCAAGACCGGCGACGGCTACAAGTACGCGGGCAAGATCGTCACCGCGATCCTCGAAGCGAGCTGATCCTCCCGCGGGCCGGATCCGGCGCACCGACGGTGCCGGGTCCGGCCCGCGGCGTACCACCGGTTAACCGCTGGTGCCGCCGAGCCGGCCCGGGTTAGCGTCCTGGCATGCCGACACCGCGCAGCGCCCGACCCAGCTCCGCCGAGGTGCGGGAGGCCGCCGGGTGACCTGGACGATAGCGCTGGCCGTGCTCGTCGCGGCCGTCACCCACGCGACCTGGAACGCTCTGGCGCACGGCATCAAGGACCAGTTGCAGGCCTTCACGCTGGTGGGGCTGGGCGGTGCGGTGTGCGGGGCGGGGCTGGCGCTGTTCGCGCCGCTCCCGCACGCGGGCGCCTGGCCCTACCTGCTGGTGTCGGTCGGGCTGCACCTGATGTACATGACGCTGCTGATGCAGGCGTTCCGGCTGGGCGACTTCAGCCAGATGTACCCGATCGCGCGCGGCACGGCGCCGCTGGTGGTGACCGTGCTGGCGGCGGTCTTCGTCGGCGAGCGGCCCGGGGTGTGGCAGACCTCCGGGGTGGCGGTGGCCTGTTGCGGCCTGGCCGGGGTGGCGTTGTGGGGGCTGCGCGGCGGCTCCGCGCGGCCCCGGTGGCCCGCGCTGCTGGCCGCGTTGGGCACCGGCCTGACCATCGCGACGTACACCGTGGTGGACGGCCTGGGGGTGCGGGCCTCGGGGACGGCGATCGGCTACACCGGCTGGCTGTTGCTGCTGCAGGGCTGGCAGATCCCGCTGTTCGCGCTGGCCCGGCGGCGCGGCGGGTTCGTCGGGTGGCTGCGGCCGGTCGCGGTGCGCGGGCTGTTCGGCGGCGTCCTGTCGGTGCTCGCCTACGGGCTGGTGCTGTGGGCGCAGACCAGGGGCGACCTGGCGCCGATCTCCGCGCTGCGCGAGTCGTCCATCATCGTCGGCGCGGTGATCGGCTCGGTCTTCTTCAACGAGCGGTTCGGGCGGCCGCGGCTGATCGGCGCCGCGGTGATGGTCGCCGGGATCGGCCTGATGCTGCACAACGGCTGACCACCGTGCGAGGCGGCGGCCGCCGGGTCACTCGCTCGCCGCGAACGCGCGGTTCATGCCCAGGTTGCTCACCAGCAGGCCGCCGTCGACCGGCAGCGTGACGCCGGTGATCCAGGACGCGTCCGGTGAGGCGAGGAAGGCGATCGCGGCGGCGATGTCCTGCGGAGCGCCGACCCGGCCGAGCGGGTAGTGCTCGGCGGCGGCCCGCAACGTCGCGTCCCGGCCGTCCCAGCCCGGGGTGCGCACGGTGCCGGGTTCGACCAGGTTGACCCGCACGCCGCGCGGCGCGGCCTGGACGGCGAGGGTGCGGGTGAGGCTGGCCAGCCCGGCCTTGGCGGCGCTGTAGGCGTGGCAGCCGTAGTACCGCTCGGCGTTGACCGAGCCGACGCTGACGATCGCGCCCCGGCCGCCGGCCGCCGCCAGGTGCGGCAGCGCGGCCCGGCAGCAGCGGTACGCGCCGTGCAGCGACACCTCGAAGTCCCGGTACCAGTCGGCGTCCTGCCACTGCTCGAAGCGCTCGGGGTCCGGGTGGCAGGCGTAGGCGTTGTTGACCAGCACGTCGAGTCCGCCGAAGATCGCGGCGGCGTGCGCGAAGGCGGCCTCGACCGACGCGGGGTCGGCGACATCCAGCACGAACGGCGTCCCGCCGACCTCCGCGGCGGTGCGCTCGGCGCGTTCGGCGTCGATGTCGGTCACCAGGACGCGCGCGCCCTCGGCGGCGAACCGGCGCGCGGTGGCGGCGCCGATCCCCTGGCCGGCTCCGGTGATCAGCACGCGGTGGTCCGGGAAGCGGCGGCAGTTCTCAGCGGGTGACATGCCGTCAGCGTAGGCAGGTGCGCAGCGCGCGTACCAGTGCCTGGGCGCGCGGATCCGCGGTGACGGTCTGCTGCAGGCCGTTGGTGACGTAGCCGAAGCCGATGCCCGCCTCGGGGTCGGCGAAGCCGAGCGAGCCGCCGCGGCCGGGGTGGCCGAACGAGCCGGGGCCCAGCAGCGGGCAGGACGGCCCGTGCAGCATGTACCCGTGCCCGAAGCGGGTGTTGACCACCAGCACCCGGTCCGGCCCCTCGGACTCCGCGCTGCGGGCGGCGGTCAGCGTGGCGCGGGCGAACAGCGGCGGGCGGCCGTCCACCGTGCCGATCAGCGCGGCGTGGAACCGCGACAGCGACCGGGCGGTGGCGACCGCGTTGGAGGCCGCCAACTCCCCTGCCAGGTAGGCCGGTTCGTTCTCGTCCACCGGCAACTCGATGGCGCCGAAGGCCCGTCGGGTGAGCGAGGCGGGGTCGGCGTAGGCGTCCACCACGGACTTCTTCGGTCTGGCCCGCAGCCCCTGCGAGGCCGGCACCGGCGGCGCAGAGACGGCCGCGATCCGCCCGATGCGGTCCGCCTGCCCCGGCGGCAGCCCGAACCACAGGTCGAGGCCGAGCGGTCCGGCGACCTCCTGCGCGAACCAGCGGCCCAGCGAGCGGCCGGTCGCCCGCAGCACCAGTTCGCCCAGCAGCCAGCTGAAGGTCTGCGCGTGGTAGCCGTGGTCGGTGCCCGGCTCCCACTCGGGGCGCTGCGCCGCCAGCGCGCGCGGCCCGGCGACCCCGTCCAGCGCCTGCTCGACCGTCAACGGGCGGTCCAGCGCGGGCACTCCGGCCCGGTGGGTGAGCAGGTGCCGCACCCGGGTGGCCTCCTTGCCGGCCGCCTTGAACTGCGGCCAGTAGGTGCTGACCGGGGCGTCGAGGTCGAGTTGGCCGCGCTGGTGCAGCAGCAGCGGCACGGCCGAGGCCGGGCCCTTGCCCGCGGACCGGACGACCTGGACGGTGTCGCGCTCCCAGCGGCGGCCCGGCCGGTCGGCCTCGGCCTCGCCGGCCCACAGGTCCACCACCGCCCGCCCGTCGAGGTGCACGGCCACCGCCGCGCCGACCTCGCCGCGGTCCTCGAAGTTGCGTACGAACGCCTCGCGGACCGGCTCGAAGCCGTCCGCCACCGTCCCCTGGACGTCCACCACTGTTCGCTCCCGCCCGCCTGGCCGACCCCCACCATGGTGCACGGCGCTGTGGCCCGCCTCGGGTCCGGGGGTACCTGCCGGGGCGCGGCCCCGACGCTATCCGGTGGCGGGCGCGCGGGCGGATTCCGCCGTTCGGGTTGCCCCGGCCGATGCGTGACAGAACCATGGATAACGTGACGGACGGTGCGTACCTGCGGTTTCCGCATCTGCACGGCGAGCTGATCTGCTTCGTCTGCGAGGACGACCTGTGGCTCGCGCCGCTGCCCGCGCCCGGTGCCGAGCCCGGCCGGGCCTGGCGGCTGACCGCCGACCGCACCCGGCTGGGCCCACCGCGCTTCTCGCCGGACGGCGGCCGGATCGCCTTCACCTCCTGGCGCAGCCTGGACCCGGAGGTGCACCTGCTGCCGACCGCCGGCGGCCCGGCGCGGCAGCTGACCTACTGGGGCGGGCCGGACGCCCGGGTGTGCTCGTGGAGTCCGGCCGGCTCGATCCTCGCGGTCTCCTCGCACGGCCAGCCGTTCTCCCACTACCTGTGGGCCTACGAGGTCGCCACCGACGGCTCGCCCGGCGACCGGCTGCCGTGGGGCCGGGTGTCCGACCTGTCGGTGGCCGAGCGGGACGGGCGGCGCCGCACGCTGATCCTGTCCGGCACGGCGCTGCAGGAGCCGGCCGGCTGGAAGCGGTACCGCGGCGGCGCGACCGGCCGGCTGTGGCTGGACGGCGAGCGGCTGCTGCCCGACCTGCCGGGCCACCTGGAGTGCCCGATGCCGGTCGGCGGCCGGATCGCGTTCCTGTCCGACCACGAGGGCGTCGGCAACCTCTACTCCTGCCTGCCGGACGGCTCGGAGCTGCGGCGGCACACCGACCACGCCGACTTCTACGCCCGCGGCGCGGCGACCGACGGGCGGCGGGTGGTCTACACGGTCGCCGGCGAGCTGTGGCTGGCGGAGGACCTGGCCGACCCGGCCGGCGTGCCGCGGCGGCTCGACGTGCGGCTCGGCGGCCCGCGCAACGGCCGGCGCCCGCACCCGGTGCCCGCCGCCGCCAACGTCACCGGGCTGGCCTGCGACACCACCGGGCGGGCCAGCGCGGTCTGCGTGCGCGGCAGCCTGTACTGGCTCACCCACCGCGACGGGCCGGCCCGCACGATCGCCGACCAGCCGGGCGCCCGGGTGCGGCTGCCGGAGATGCTGGGCTCCACCGGGCGGATCGCCTTCGTCACCGACGCCGGCGGCGAGGACGCGGTGGAGATCGCCGACCTGCCCGGCCGCGCCACCGTCCGCCCGCCCCCGCTGGCCGACCCGGCCGCCCCCGCTGACCCGACCGGCACCGGCCCGGCCGGCCCGGTCGCGCCGCTGCCCGCGCAGCCCGCCGGCCCGCCCGCGCTGGCCGGCACCGGGCGCCGCGGCCCGCAGCGCGCCGAGAGCGGCCCCTCGCGCCCCGGACGCGGCGTCGGCGGCGACGGGGAGCGCGGCGCGGCCGAGGCGCCCGGTGCCCCCGGCGGCGGGAGCGACGATCCGGCCGGGCCGCGTCCGGCGGTGTCGGCCGGCGGGCGGCGGCTGGCGGGCGGGCGGCTGGGCCGGGCGCACGAGATGGTCTCCTCGCCGGACGGCGGCGTGCTGGCGGTCGCCTCGCACGACGGGCGCCTGCTGCTGGTCGGCACCGGCGAGGGCGACCGGGAGGCGGAGGCCGGCGCGGGGGCGGCGGACCTGCCGGCCGGCGCGGTCAGCGAGCTGGCCAGGTCGGACAACGGCCCGGTGCGCGACCTGGCGTTCTCGCCCGACTCGGCGTGGCTGGCCTGGTCGCACCCCGGCATCGGCCGGTCGCTGCGGCTGATCAGGATCGCCCGGCTGGACGACGGCACGGTCATCGACGTCACCTCCGGCCGGTTCGAGGACGAGCAGCCGGTCTTCACCCGCGACGGGCGCTTCCTCGCCTTCCTGTCCTGGCGCGGCTTCGACCCGGTCTACGACGTCCACACCGGCGACCTGTCGTTCCCGCTGGGCTGCCGGCCGTACCTGGTGCCGCTCAACTCGGCCACCCCGTCGCCGTTCGCGCTGCCGGTGGAGGGCCGGCCGCCCGGCGGCGGGCTGGAGGCGGCGGGCGGCGGGGAGGGCGGCCCGGTGGTCGTGGAGGCGGCCGGGCTGGCGAACCGGGTGACGCCGTTCCCGGTGACCGCCTCCAAGTACTCCTCGCTGGCGCCGGTGCGCGGCGGCCTGGTGTGGCTGCGCTGGCCGATCTCCGGCGCGCTGGGCGAGACGTTCGCCAACCCGGCCGACCCCACGTCGCGGCCGACGCTGGAGTACTACGACCTGGCCAAGCCGCGGCGCACCGAACTCCTGCGCCACATGGACTGGTTCGAGGTGAGCGGCGACGGCAGCCGCCTGGTGGTCTACGACGAGGGCGAGTTGGCGGTGCTGCCGGCCACCGAGCGCGGCGACGACGACTCCACCGTGCTGCTCGACATGCGCCGGATCCTGCACCAGGTGGACCCGGCGGCCGAGTGGCGCCAGGCGTTCGCGGAGGCCGGGCGGATCGTCCGCGACTACTTCTGGGCGCCGGACATGTGCGGCGTGGACTGGGACGCGGTGCTCGCGCAGTACCGCCCGCTGGTGGAACGGGTCGCCTCCCCCGAGGAGTTCGCGGACCTGCTGCGCGAACTGCTCGGCGAACTCGGCACCTCGCACGCCTACTGCTCGGCCGCCCGGCGCAACGAGGGCCCGGCGCACTACCAGCGGCCGATCGGCCTGCTCGGCACCGACTTCGCGCGCACGGCGGACGGTTCGTGGGCGGTCACCCGCATCCTGCCCGGCGAGTCCTCCGACCCGAAGGCCCGCTCGCCGCTGGCCGGCACCGGGGTCCGCGAGGGCGCCCGGCTCACCCACGTGGACGGCCGCCCGGTGGACCCGGTGACCGGGCCCTACCCGCTGCTGGCCGGCGCGGGCGGCACCACCGTGGAGCTGACCTTCGCGCCGCCGCCCGCCGACGGGAGCGGGAACGGCCGGTCCGCCGCGCCGGCCCGCCGGGTCGCCGTGACGCCGCTGATCGACGAACGGCCGCTGCGCTACCAGGACTGGGTGGCCGAACGGCGTTCCGTCGTCCGGGAGTTGAGCGAAGGGCGGTGCGGCTACCTGCACATCCCCGACATGGGCGGCTCGGGCTGGGCGCAGTTCAACCGCGACCTGCGGCTGGAGGTGGCCCGGCCGGCGCTCATCGTGGACGTGCGCGGCAACGCGGGCGGGAACATCAGCGAGTTGGTGATCGAGCGCCTCAGCCGCACGATCCTCGGCTGGGACCTGACGCGCGACGCGCAGCCGGTCACCTACACCCACAACGCGCCGCGCGGCCCGATCGTCGCGGTGGCCGACGAGGCCACCTCCTCCGACGGCGACATGATCACCGCCGCGTTCAAGCTGCTCGGCCTCGGCCCGGTGGTCGGCACCCGCACCTGGGGCGGCGTGGTCGGCACCACCGGCCGCCACCGGCTGGCCGACGGCACGCTGATCACCGTGCCGATGCACGCCGCCTGGTTCGACGCCTACGGCTTCCGGGTGGAGAACGAGGGCGTCGCGCCGGACATCGAGGTGCTGCGCACCCCGCTCGACTGGGCGGCGGCCCGCTCCTCGCAGCTGTCGGCGGCGGTGCGCACCGCGCTCGACCTGCTGCGGCGCCACCCGGCCGCCGAGCCGCCCGGCCTCGACGGCCGCCCGGACCTCTCCCGCCCGGCGCTGCCGCCGCGCGGTCAGAACGCCGGGCGGTAGGCGCCGGCGGTCAGCGCGCCCGGGCGGTCAGCGCGGCGTGCGGTTCCTGCCGCGGGCCGACTCGTCCGCCCGGCCGCCCGCGCCGACCAGCCCGCGCCGCCGGTTCGCGGTGGCGAGCAGTCCGGGCTGGGCGCGGCGCATCTCGCGCTGCCCGATGGTGCCGACCAGCGACGGCAGGTAGCCGCGCACCGACTGCATGCCGCGCAGCCACCACTGGGCGTAGACGTGCGGGGCGCGGCGGGCGATGCCGTCGGCGATCCGGTCGACGGCCGGGTCCAGCGGATAGGTGCGGTTGGTGGGCCAGGGCAGCCGGGCGCGCAGTTCGCGCAGCACCTCGTCCTGGTCGGCGCCGCGGACCATGTCGGTGTCGGTCCAGCTCAGGTAGCCGACGCCCACCCTGACGCCCTGGTGCCCGACCTCGGCCCGCAGGCTGTGCGCGAACGCCTCGACGCCGGCCTTGCTGGCGCAGTAGGCGGCCATCATCGGCGCCGGGGTCAGCGCGGCCAGCGAGGCGATCTGCAGGTAGTAGCCGCGCGAGGCGACCAGCGCGGGCAGGAAGGCGCGGGCGGTGGCGATGCTGCCGAGCAGGTTGACCTCGATGACCCGGTCGAAGGTGGCGGCGTCGGCGTCCAGGAACGGACCGCCGGTGGCGATCCCGGCGTTGGCGACGAGCACGTCGATCCGGCCGTACTCCTGGACGATCTCGGCTGCGGCCCGGGTCATCGCCTCCTGGTCGGTGACGTCGGCCTCCCAGTGGCCGGCCCCCAACTCGCCTGCCACCGCAGCGAGTTCGTCCGGCTCCAGGCCGACGAGGGCGAGGCGGGCGCCGCGGGCGGCGAGCTTGCGGGCCAGCAGGGCGCCGACGCCGCGGGCCGCGCCGGTGATCACCACGACCTGGCCGCGGATGCTCCTGCTCATGCCGACTCGCCCTCCCTCGTGGCTTCCTGACGATCGTTCAGGTTGCTCAGGTGATCGCGGACGAGTTCGCGGACCGACTGCGCGACCGCGGCCGGATCCTCGATCGGGGTCATGTGGCCGAGACCGGGCAGCTCGGTGACGCCCAGCGGGTGCGGCAGCCGGCCGGCCATCCGGTGCGCGTGCACGGCCGGGGTGAGCTTGTCCGCGGTGCCGACCAGCACCGCGGTGGGCGCGGTCAGCCGGGCCACCCCGGCGTCCAGGTCGAGCCCGGAGAGCACCCGGCCCCACGCGCCGCGCGGCCGGCGGCGGCAGGCGGAGACCACCTCGGTGGTGAACGCGACCTGCTCGGGCGTCGAACCGGGCGCCATCACCCCGTACTTGAGCGCCGCCCGCAGCAGCGGACCGCGCGGGCCCAGCGGCGCGCGGGAGTGCAGCAGCGCCGTGTGGAAGGCGCGGCGCACCCGCGGGTTGCGGATCCGCGGCGGCAGCACCAGCGTCTCGGCGACCAGTTGGGCGCTGCCGGTGCTCACCAGCAGCGCGGCGGCGGTGCGGTCCGCGACGGCCGGGCGGCCGGCGGCGGCCATCAGCGTCATGCCGCCCATCGAGTGGCCGGCGAGCACCGCGCGGCCGCCGCCGGGGAGCACCGCGGTCAGCACCGCCTCCAGGTCGTCGGCGAGCGCGGCGGTGCTGTAGCGGGCCCGGTCGGCGGGGATGTCGCTGCGGCCGTGGCCGCGCTGGTCGTAGGCGACCACCCTGGTGTCGGGGAGGAGTTCGCGGATGACGGCGGACCAGAAGAGCGTCGAGCAGGTCCAGCCGTGGCTGAGCACGACGGCCGGGGCGTCGGCCGGCCCGTGCTCCTCGTAGGCGACCCGGGTGCCGTCGGCGGAGACGGCGAAGTCGCGCCGGCGCGGGGTGGGCGGGGCGTAGCCGGTCACGCGGTCACTTCTCCTGTCGTGGCGCGGTCCGCTTCCGGGACCGCGGCGGGTATCAGGTCGAACTCCTCCGGCTTGATCCGCGCGGTGGCGCGGCGGTACTCGCCGGTGGTGCCGGGCCACAGCGTGGTGTTGCGGCCGGCCGCGTCGAGGTACCAGCTCCGGCAGCCGCCGGTGTTCCACACCGTGCGGGCCATCCGCTCCTGCAGCCGGGCGTTCCACGCGCGCACCGCCTGCGGGCGGGCGCTGAGGGCGGCGGCGCCGGTGCGCTCCAGGGTGTGCAGGAAGTCGGCGACGTAGTTGAGCGCGGACTCGATCATCAAGACCATCGAGCTGTTGCCGAGGCCGGTGTTGGGGCCGATGATCAGCAGCAGGTTGGGGAAGCCGTCCACCGCGCAGCCGCGCAGCGCGGCCATGCCGTCCTTCCAGTGCTCGGCCAGCGTGCGGCCGTCCAGCCCGCGCAGGCGGTCGCCGATCGGCATGTCGGTGACGTGGAAGCCGGTGCCGAAGATGATGGCGTCCACCTCGCGCTCGGTGCCGTCCGCGGCGACCACGCTGGAGCCGCGCACCTCGGTGAGCGCGCTGGTGACCACCTCGGTGTTGGGCCGGGCGAGCGCGGGATAGTAGCTGTTGGACAGCAGGATGCGCTTGCAGCCGATGGTGTAGTCGGGGGTGAGCCGGGCGCGCAACTGCGGGTCCTTGATGGCGCGGCGCAGGTGGTTCCTGGCCAACTGCTCGGTGGCCTTCATCAGTTGGGGCCGCTTGGTGAACGCGCCGACCTGGAACTCCCGCACCAGCCACAGCAGCCGGCGGCGCAGCTTCTGGGTGGCCGGGACCGTGGAGTGCAGCCAGCGCTCGACGGAGTTGATCCCGCGGTCCATCCGGGGCATCACCCAGGGCGGGGTGCGCTGCAGCACGGTGAGCCGGGCCACCTCGGGCTGGATGGCGGGCACGATCTGGATCGCCGAGGCGCCGGTGCCGACCATGGCGACCCGCTTGCCCTTGAGGTCGAAGTCGTGGTCCCAGCGCGACGAGTGGAAGACCCGGCCGGGGAAGTCCGCCAGGCCCGGGATGTCGGGAATCTGCGGATCGGAGAGCGGTCCGGTGGCCGAGACGAGCACGTCGGCGGTGAACTCGCCCTGCGCGGTGCTCACTTCCCAGTGGCGGGCCTCCTGGTTCCACCGGGCCTCGTGGACCTCGCAGTCGAACCGGATGTGCGGGCGCAGTCCGAAGGTGTCGGCCACCTGCTCCAGGTAGGCGCGGATGTGCGGCTGGCCGGAGAAGGCGCGCGGCCAGGTCGCGTTGGGGGCGAAGGAGAAGGAGTACAGGTGCGAGGGGACGTCGCAGGCGCAGCCCGGGTAGCTGTTGTCCCGCCAGGTGCCGCCGACCGAGCCGGCCCGCTCCAGGATGACGAAGTCGGTGATGCCCTCCCGGCGCAGCCGCACTCCGGCGCCGAGTCCGCCGAACCCGGAGCCGATCACCGCAACCCTGACATGCCGCCCGTCGTCGCGCGTCAGCGCCATACCGCCTCCCTCACCAAACCGTGCCAGCGATTACTGGCACGATTGGGAGCGTAGAACAACGGCGTTACCGGCGGTAGGGGTAGAGCGGCGGCGGTTTGGAACCCGCCGCCGGGTCACCCCCGGCGCACGGTGTGGCGCGGCCGGCGCGGGCCGTTGCGCGGCGGACTGGTCAGCGTGATCTGCCGCACCAGTTGGTGGAAGCAGACCAGCGCGGTGATCGGCGGCAGCCCGGCGACCGCGAGCCGCACCGGCGAGCGCCCGACGTGCGCCACGCACATGTACACCGCGATCGCCGAGAAGAGCACCACCACCAGCCAGGAGTGCGCGGCCCGCCGGCGGTGCACGGCCGCCCGCAGGATCGACAGCGCGGCCACCAGCCACGGCCCGTAGACCAGCAGCGGCCACAGCTGCGCCAGCGCGCCCGACCCGGCGGGGGCGGCGAGCCGGCGCAGCGGATCGTAGGAGATCACCCCGCTCAGCGCGCCCACCACCGCGACGATGATCGCGGTCAGCGCGGCCATCGTCAGGCTGATCAGCCGCAGCCACGGCAGCGGGCTGTGCGCCAGCCGCTTGATCCGGCCGACCGTGTGGGTCAGCCGGCGGCGCCGCCTGCGGTGCGCGTAGCGCTGGCGCGGGATCTTCAGCGGCTCGGCCGGCTCGGGCGAGGAGGTCTGCAGCAGCCGGGCCAGCCCCTCCTCGAACTCCCAGGAGGTGGCGTACGAGTCCTCTTCCGGGACGTCCGCGCCGGGCCCCGGCGGCGGCGCGCCCGGCGGCGTCCCCGGCATCCCCTGCGCTCCCGGCACGAGCGGCTCCGCCAGCCGGAACTGCCCGTGGGCCAGCGCCTCGTGGGTGGAGACCCCGCGCGGCAGGGTGTCGGGCTCCTCGGCCGGATAGGAGAACAGGTCGTGGACCCCCTGGCCGTACCCCGCAGAATCGTATTGCCTCGTGTCGCGGACACCGTGGAACGTCTCGTGCGGACCGTACTGTTCGAAGGTCTCGTACGACATGGTGCCGCCGTCCCACTCGTCACCCGCGTCCGGCCAGCCGCCGGGCCTCATACGTCGATCACCGTTGTCACGCCCGTCCAACGAAAATGCCTTTCCCGGGATACGCCTCCATGAAGTTAAATGTCCGTTTTTGTCAATAGGTGCGATCGTGCGATCTTCGGCCCATCAGCCGGTGGCACAAACGGCGTTGCGCCGGCGGTCGGCCTAAGCTGGGCGGGTGGAGGAATCAGGCGCACCACCGGGGCACGGGCGCGAGTACCGGATGGCGGAACTGGCCGCGAAGGCCGGGGTCAGCGTGCGGACGCTGCGGTTCTACCGGGAGCGCAGGCTGCTGCCGCCGCCGCGCAGGCAGGGCCGGGTCGCCTGGTACAGCGACGCGCACCTCAGCCGGTTGCGCACCATCGCCACCCTGCTGGAGCGCGGCCACACCCTGGGCGGCATCGCCGAGTTGATCGCCGCCTGGGAGAACGGCCGCGACGTGGGCGAACTGCTCGGCCTGGAGAAGGCCATCGCCACACCGTGGTCCGAGGAGACCCCGGTGCGCCTCACCCCGCAGGAACTCGCCGACTCCTTCGGCTCCGAGGTCACCGCCGACAACCTGGCCGCCGCGCTGGAGATCGGCTACATCGCCGTCGACGGCGAGAACGTCGTGCACGTCAGCCGCCGCCTGCTGGACGCCTCGTCCGCGCTGGTGCGCGAGGGCGTACCGCTCGCCGCCGTACTCGCCGCCGGCCGCGAGGTGCGCCGCCATGTGGACGCGCTCGCCGACCTGTTCACGGTGCTGACCCGCACCCACGTCGTGGACCCGGTCTGCGACGACCTCGCGCCCGGCGAGGCGGCGCGGATGGCGGAGGCGCTGGACCGGCTGCGCCCGCTGGCGAAGAACGTGGTGGAGGCGGAGTTGTCGATGGCCATGGACCGCAGGGTGCGCGCCGAACTGGACAGCTGGCTGTCCGACCACGCCTCCGGCCCGGCGCGGTGACCGCCGTGGACCTCGCCTTCACGCCGCTGTCCCGCGACGACTTCCCGCTGCTCGCCGAGTGGCTGGCGCTCCCGCACGTGCGCGCCTGGTGGCTCGACCCGGACCCCACGCTCGCGGCCGTCGAGGAGCACTACGGGCCCGCGGTGGACGGCGCCGACCCGACGCGGGTCTACCTCATCGAGCTGGACGGCGAGCCGATCGGGCTGATCCAGTGCTACCTGCACGCCGACGAGCCCGAGTGGGACGAGGCGGTCGGCGTGCCGGGCGCCGCCGGGATCGACTACCTGATCGGCCCGGTGCGCCACCGCGGCCGGGGGGTGGGCAGCGCCGCGATCCGGGCCTTCGGCGCGCTGGTCCTGGACTGGTACCCGCAGGCCGCCGGCGTGGTCGCGGTGCCGCTCGCCGCCAACCGGGCCTCCTGCCGCGCGCTGGAGAAGGCCGGCTTCCGGCACCTGGAAAGCCGCGAGATCGCCACCGACGACCCCTCGGACGCCGGCGTCAACGCGATCTACCTGCTGCCGCGGGCGTGACCGGGCGGCCCGGCCGCCGTCACAGGGCCGCGCGGTCGCCGGTGGAGACGGCCTGCGTGGCGTGCGCGCCGTGGGCGGCGTCGGCGCCGATCTGGCCGTCGGTCAGCGCGTAGCCGGTCTCGGACTCGCTGGTGGAGCGGGCGAAGACGATCCCGTAGACCCGGCCGCCCGGGGTGAGCAGCGGGCCGCCGGAGTTGCCGGGGCGCACGTCGGCGCGCAGCTGGTAGATGTCGCGGGTGGTGGAGTTGTCCCCGTAGATGTCCTGGCCGGTGGCGGTTATCCGGTTGGCGACGGTGGCCGCGCGCAGATCGAGGCCGCCGTCCTGCGGGTAGCCGGCGACCACCGCGGGATCGGCGCGGTGTGCCTGGCCGGCGAAGGGCAGCGAGGGCGCGGACAGCCCCGGCACGTCGAGCACGGCCACGTCGGTCTCCGGGTCGAAGAGCACGACGCGGGCCTGGTAGGGGACGCCGGCGCCGTCGACCTGCACGGTGGGCGCGCGGACCCCGGCGACCACGTGCGCGTTGGTCAGCACGTGGTCGGGCGAGTAGACGAACCCGCTGCCCTCCTGGCCGCGCACCCCGCCGCCGACGTGCGCGACGCCCTCGATCTTGACGACGCTGGTGCGGGCGGCACGGGTGGCCGCCGCGGTGACCTGGTCGCCCGAGGGGGCCGGCACCCCGGTGGTGGGCTCGGTCTCGAACGGGTTGAACACCTGCGGGAAGCCGGCGCCGGACAGCGCCTCGGTGGCCCGGCTGAACCAGGTGGGCGTCTGCTCGGGCATCGCGCGGTCCACCGCGCCGAGCACCGCGGAGCCGCGGATCTCCCGGCTCACCCCCGGCAGCGGCGAGGTCACCAGCACGCTGCCGATCAGCCACGCCACCGCGAACAGCGACAGCGCCCCGGCGGTGGCGCCGCCCACCCCGTCCAGCCAGCGCACCGGGCCCCAGTCCAGATGCTTGCGCGCCTGCCAGGCCAGCCGGCCGGCCAGCGCGTGCCCGATCGCGGCCGGGGCGAGCACCACCAGCACCGCCACCGCGTAGGCGGCGGGGGTGCCCGGGGTGAACGGGTGCAGCGCGAACGGCAGCGCCCACACGCCGACCACCGCGCCGCCGATGAATCCGGCGAGCAGGATGCAGCTCGCCACCAGGCCGCGGCGGTATCCGGAGGCCGCGTAGCCGACCGCCGCCAGGACGAGCACCAGATCGAGCAGGTTCATACCGGAGAAAACGCCCACCACTCCCCTATCGGTTCCACCGTGCGGCCCGTTTCGGCCGCGTTCTGCGTCACGTTCTTCGTCAGGTTCCCGGTCACGCCCCGGGTAGGCGTCCCGCGTCGCCGGAGCACCGGGCGCGCCACCTCGATGTCGTTTTTCCGCTAGCTTCCGGCTGTGACGAGCGGCGATGCTGAAGTGGTGGACGAGGACTTCGATCGTTGCGTACGCGCCGTGATGTCGAAGGACGCCCGATTCGACGGGTGGTTCTTCACCGCGGTGCTGACCACCCGCATCTACTGTCGCCCGAGCTGCCCCGTGGTGCCGCCGAAGGTGACGAACATGACGTTCTACCCGAGCGCCGCCGCCGCGCAGCAGGCCGGGTTCCGGGCGTGCAAGCGCTGCCGCCCGGACGCCAGCCCCGGCTCGCCGCTGTGGAACGCCCGGGCCGACTCGGTGGCCCGCGCCATGCGGCTGATCGGCGACGGCGTGGTGGACCGCGAGGGCGTGCCGGGCCTGGCCTCCCGGCTCGGCTACAGCACCCGGCAGGTGGAGCGGCAGCTGCGCGAGGAGCTGGGCGCGGGTCCGCTCGCCCTCGCCCGGGCCCAGCGGGCGCAGACCGCGCGGCTGTTGATCGAGACGACCCGGCTGCCGATGGGCGACGCGGCGTTCGCCGCCGGGTTCGCCAGCATCCGGGCGTTCAACGACACGGTCCGCGAGGTCTTCGGGCTGACGCCGACCGGGCTGCGCGAACGGGCCGCCCGGCTGCCCGGCAGCTGCGCCTCGGGCACGCTGGCGCTGCGGCTGCCGTTCCGCGAACCGTTCTGCCCGGACAACCTGTTCGGCCACCTGGCGGCCACCGCGGTGCCCGGCGTCGAGGAGTGGCGCGCGGGGGCGTACCGGCGCACCCTGCGGCTGCCGCACGGGCCCGGCGTGGTCGCGCTCAGCCCGCGCGCCGGACACGTCGCCTGCGTGCTGAACCTCACCGACCTGCGCGACCTGTCGATCGCGATCAGCCGCTGCCGGCGGCTGCTCGACCTGGACGCCGACCCGGTCGCGGTGGACGAGGTGCTGCGCCGCGATCCGCTGCTGGGCCCGTCGGTGGCCGCACGGCCGGGCCGCCGGGTGCCGCGCACGGTGGACGGCCCGGAGTTCGCGGTGCGCGCGGTGCTGGGCCAGCAGATCTCCACCGCCGCCGCCCGCACCCACGCCGGGCGGCTGGTCGAGGCGCACGGCGAGCCGGTGGACGACCCGGCGGGCGGGCTGACCCGGCTCTTCCCCTCACCGCGGGCGCTGGCCGGGCTCGACCCGGCGGCGCTGGCCATGCCCCGGTCCCGGCGCACCACGCTGACCACGCTGGTCCGGGCGCTGGCGGACGGCGAACTCGACCTGGACGCCGGCAGCGACTGGGCCCGCACCCGGGCCCGGCTGGCCGAGCTGCCCGGCTTCGGCCCGTGGACCGTCGAGTCGGTCGCGATGCGCGCGCTCGGCGACCCGGACGCCTTCCTCCCCACCGACCTGGGCACCCGGCACGCGGCCCGCGCGCTGGGCCTGCCCGCCACGCCGGCCGCACTGACCCGGCACGCGCGGGCCTGGCGCCCGTGGCGTGCCTACGCCGTGCAGTACCTGTGGGCCACCGGCGACCACGCCGTCAACCATCTCCCGAAGGACTGATCATGCGAACGCACACCGTGACCGAATCCCCGGTCGGACCGCTGACCCTGGTGGCGGACGACGGCCTGCTGTGCGGGCTGTACATGGCAGACCACCGCCACCGCCCGGACCCCGACACCTTCGGCGCCCGCGACCCGGCCGCGTTCGGCCCGGCCATCGAGCAGCTCGGCGCCTACTTCGCCGGGGAGTTGACCGACTTCGACCTCGAACTCGCCCCGCAGGGCACGCCGTTCCAGTCCCGGGTGTGGTCGGCGCTGTGCGACATCCCGTACGGCGAGACCTTCACCTACGGCCGGCTCGCGGCGCACATCGGCCGCCCCACCGCCTCCCGGGCCGTCGGGCTGGCCAACGGGAAGAACCCGCTCAGCATCATCGTCCCGTGCCACCGGGTGATCGGCTCCGACGGCAGCATGACCGGCTACGGCGGCGGCCTGGAACGCAAGCGCTTCCTGCTCGCGCTCGAACAGGGCGGCGGCGATCAGTCGCTGTTCTAAGGTTCCAGGCAGTGTTCGCCCCCGTCACACCCAGCCCTCCAGCGAGGACATGAAGCCCTCGAAGTCGTCGCGCATCACGCAGTGGCCCGCGCCCTTGACGGTGCGCACCTCGAAGCCGCGCTCGGCGAGCAGCGCGGCGTCGGACGGCCCGATCAGCGCGCTGTCGTCGGCGAGCTGGACCAGCGAGGGGACCACCGGGCGCTCCGGCAGGAAGTCGCGGAGCGAGCGGCCGTCGAGGAAGCCGGCGGACTCCGGGTCCCACAGCGCGAGGGTGGCGACCTCGACGTCGAGGTCGGCGTCCTCCCAGCGCGGCGTGAGGAACCTGATCTGGTCGCGGCGCAGCGTCGCGTACTGCCGGAAGACCTCGGGGCCGACCGACCGGGCGGGGTCGGCCCGGCTCCACGCAGGGTCGCTGTAGACCGCGCGGCGCGGGCGCAGCCGTTCGGCGGCCAGCGACAGGCTCAGCCCGCCGAGCGAGTGGCCGATCGCCAGTTCGGCGCCGGCCGGCAGCGTCTCGACCAGGTCGTCGGCGAACAGCTGCGGGCGGTAGACGTCGGCGCGCGGGCTGGTGCCGTGGCCGCGCAGGTCCACGGCGACCGCCCGGTAGCCGAGGTCGGCCAGCGCGGGCCCGACCCGGCGCCACAGCCGGTGGTCGGACATGATCCCGTGCACCAGGAGCGCGAGCCGGTCGCCGCTCCCCCACTCGTGCGTCGTCAGCCGCATGCGGGGCCGCCTTTCGCTGCCGGTTGGCTGGTCGGGCCCATGAGATCACGCGGACGGCGGCAGCGGACGGAATACCCGGCCGGCCTGACCGGTTGTGCGAGCGTGTGAGCGGCAGACGCACTCCGAGTGGAAGCGAGTGGAACGCATGGGCACGGTCGAGCTGACCAAGGACAACTTCAACGACGTCGTGACCGGCAACGACTTCGTGCTGATCGATTTCTGGGCGTCCTGGTGCGGGCCGTGCCGGTCCTTCGCGCCGATCTACGACAAGGCCGCCGAGCGCCACACCGACCTGGTGTTCGGCAAGGTGGACACCGAGGCGCAGCCGGAGCTGGCCGCCGCCTTCGACATCACCTCGATCCCGACCCTGATGGTCATCCGCGACAACATCGCGGTCTTCGGCCAGCCGGGCGCGCTGCCCGAGCAGGCGCTGGAGAGCGTCATCGAGCAGGCCAGGGCGCTGGACATGGACGAGGTGCGCACCAAGGTCGCCGAGTCGCCGCAGGAGTAGCGGCAGCGACCCGGCGCGGGTCTCACACCTGGTAGGGGCTCTTGGCCCGGGCCTCGTTCAACGCGGTGGCCCACCAGGCGAGTTGGTCGAGCAGCGCCTTGGCCGCGGCGTGCGGTCCGCTCTGGTCGACGGTCCGGCCGTCCGGGCCGAACGCGGCGCGGGCCGAGGCGAAGCTCACCGTGTCGCGGACGGTGACGGCATGCAGTTCGGCGAAGACGGTGCGCAGGTGCTCCACCGCGCGCAGCCCGCCGGACACCCCGCCGTAGCTGACGAAGCCGACCGGCTTGGCCCGCCACTCGGTGTAGTGCGCGTCGATGACGGCCTTCAGGGACGCCGGGTAGCTGTGGTTGTACTCCGGCGTGACCACCACGAAGGCGTCGGCCGCGGCGAGCCGCGGGGTGAGGACTTCGAGGGCCGCGGCGACCTCGGGACCGCCACCGCCCGGACCGGCCATGCCGATCGCGGCGGAGTCGGCGAGGTCGACCACGTCGAGGTCGAAGTGTCCCGAGGTCTCGGCCTGCGCGGTGAACCAGTCGGCGACGGTCGGGCCGAACCGGCCGTCGCGGATGCTGGCGAGAATGATGGCGAGACGAGGCGTGTCATGCGTCATGAGGTTGAATCTAGAACCTCAACCAATGGTGAGGTCAACTCGTCCTCCGGTTCGGACCGAGGCGACGGCCCACGGTGACCGGAGGCGGCATGGACGGCGGACCCGGCGACGACCCGGCCCGGGACGGCGAGCTCAGCGTGGGGCAACTGGCCGCCCGCAGCGGGGTGACGGTCTCGGCCCTGCACTTCTACGAGCGGCGCAAGCTGATCAGCAGCACCCGCACGGCCGGCAACCAGCGGCGGTTCGGCCGGGCCACGCTGCGCCGGGTCGCACTGATCCGGATCGCCCAGCGGGTCGGCATCCCGCTCGCCGAGATCGCCGCCGCGCTCGCCGAACTCCCCGACGACCGGGTGCCGGACCAGCGCGACTGGGAGCGATTGTCGAGCCGCTGGCACGACGACCTCGACCGCCGCATCCGCCAACTCCAGATGCTGCGCGACCACTTCACCGAGTGCGTGGGCTGCGGCTGCATGTCGATCGGCAGTTGTCCGCTGGCCAACCCGTTCGACCGGCTCGGCCTGCAGGGCCCGGGACCGCGGCTGCTGGCCGAGGACCCGCCGCCGGGCTGACGTCTCGTCAGTGCTGCCCGGAGATGGTCTCGGTGGCCACGTCCAGCAGCGCGAGCCGCCTGCTCTCGGCGTCCCCGGGCAGCTGGCGCATCGCGAGGTGGCCGAAGTGCACGGTCAGCAACGCGCTGACGGAGCGCGCCTGTTCGGCCGGATCGGCGTCCTCGTCGATGAACAGCGCCCAGACGTCCTTGAGTTGGTCCTTGAGCTGCTGGCCGATCGCCAACTCCCGTAGCGCGGCCTGGTTCTCGTACAGGACGGTGAACAGCGGCGCGGCGTGCGCCGCCGCCGCGCTGTAGCGCTCCAGCAGCACCCGCCGGGTGGCGGAGGTGCGCGGCTGGGTGCGGCCCCACTCGATCAGCTCGCCGATCGGCACGGAGAGGGACTGCACGAGGGCGACCAGGATGTCCTCCTTGGTCTTGAAGTGGTAGTACAGCGCGGCCTTGGTGACGTCGAGCCGCTCGGCGATCTCGCGCAGCGACGTGCCCTCGTATCCCCGCTCGACGAACAGCGCCAGGGCGACGTCCTGGATGCGCCGGCGGGTGTCCCCGCGGCGCGGCTGCGCTGTGCCCATCGGTGCATCTCCCACGTTCGTCGCCAGGCGTTCGGCCCGTCCACTGTATCGAGCTAGCCATACGGCAGGTAAGTCGGTGGCACAGGGTGACAGACCGGCAAACCGGATTGCCTGTTTAGCTCATCACGCCCTGCGATCGGTCCGTTCCTTACCGGCCATATTCCGTCGAGAATACCCGGAGGAAAGCGCTTCAATTAGCTCTAAACAATAGTCAGTTGCATCAAGCAACCCGACAGTACTGTTTGTTTTTCCGGCGATCGATGGCAGGATGCTGCCTCACACAAGCAGCACACCGCATCCCGTGTCCGCCAGGTGTCACACAGAAGGACAGGTACAGATCGATGCAGGTACGAGCCGCGCGAACCCGTCAGGGCCTGATCCTGGCCGCAGCGGAACTGATCGACGACCGGGGTATGAAGGGGACCGGCCTGCTCGACATCAGCCGTGCGGCCGGCGTGAGCAAGGGGGCCTTGTACTTCCACTTCGCGTCGAAGGACGAATTGGTGGCCGCGGTCCGCTCGGAGGCTCGTCACTCCGTGCTGACACTGGCCGGTGAATGCCTGGACGGCGGCAGTTCTACTCTGGCGGGCGCGGCCCGCTTCACGGTCGCCCTCTCCCGGCAGATGCGCGAGGACCCGGTGCTGCGCGCCGGGCTGCGACTGGAGTCCGAGGGGGCGGCTGGGGAGAGCACCGGCGGGCCGTCGCTGCGGGAGGGCTGGCTCGCGTTACTCCGCGAGCGGTTGGCCGCCGACGCCGCCGCGGGCCGGCTGCGCGCGGATGCCGACGCCGAGGCGACCGCCAACCTGGTCGCCGCCGTCACCGTCGGCCTGGAGTCGCTCGGCCGGGAGAACGAGAACTGGTGGGACCCGCAGGTCACCACCGGCATATGGCGGCTGCTGCTGACGCTGGCCGACGCCGACGACGAGACCGCCGCCCAGGTGTGGTCCGCGCTGCGCGAACTGCGCGAGGCCGCCGCACGGCAGCCCGAGCCGGCCGAGGCACCCGAACAGCCCGAACAGCCCGACGCGGCGGTGCTGCGACTGCCCACCCCCGCCGCGGACTCCGAGCGGATGCCGAGGCTGGCCCGCGCCTCCTCCTACCGCGGACGGCGCTGACCGGCGGACCGACCGCCCGCGTTTCCGAGCCTGCTGACGGCTCGTCAATTCAGCGGCCCGGCCGGGGTGAACTCGGTGGACGCCTGCCCTTCCACCGTCCCCCGGCCGTCAACGGCCGCACCGGCTCCGCCGGCGCCGGCGCCGTCCGGCTCGCGGACCGCCCCGGGATCGACCGGATCGCCGTCCTCGCCCTCCGGGCCGTCCGAGGCGTCCGGAGCGTCCGAGGCGTAGGGGGCGTCCCGCTCCAGCGCCGCGGCCGCCGCGTTCACCTCGGCGAGCGCGTACTCACCGCGCGCCGCGTCGGCGATCAGGTGCGGCAGCAGCCCGGGGATCGCCAGTGACGGCAGCAGGTACTTCCACAACACCTCGATCCTGCGCGGCAGGTCGCGCCGGTCCTCGTAGACCTGGGACAGGATCTGGATACCGGTGAAGGCGCCGACGAGCAGCAGCGTGACGTCGTCCGGATCCACGGTCGGCAGCAGCTCGCCGGCCCGCTCGGCCTGCAGCAGCAACTCGCGCACCACGTCGGCCGGGCCGCGGTAGGCGGCGGCGGTCGGCGTCTTGTACGAGGCCTGCTCCACGCTCAGCCGCACCGCGGCCCGCAGCACCACGTCGGTGCGCAGCCGCTGGGCGAAGGCCAGCGTCAGGTCGATGGTGGCCTGCAGCTTCACCTTGTTCGGCGGCGGCACCAGGGCTTCGTTCTGCATGTCCACCACCGCGTCGGCGATAGCCTCCTTCGACGGGAAGTGGAAGTAGAGCGCTCCCCGGGTCACGCCGCTCCTGGCCAGGATCTCCGTCGTGCTGGCCCCTTCGTAGCCCATTTCGTCGAATACCGCCGCCGCCGCTTCCAGGATCGTGCGCCGTGTTCTGACCGCCCGTGCCTGTTGCGCCATTTGATCTCCGTAACCCTTTGATAACCAAACCGGCTTGTCTGTATCTTAACCGGAGCTCCGGTTGCTGATCTTTGGTGTGTGGGGTCGGGATCAGCGGTCGAGCCGATTGTTTCTCGCCCCCGCAGAGACAGGTAATTCCCATGCAGTCGTCGAACGTCGCCGGACCCCCGGCTCCCTTGCCCCGTTCGGCCGTCGCACTCGCCACTCATTCCACCGCCCCCACACACGGACCACCCAGGCACGGATTCTCGGACCTCACCACCACGGTCCCCAGACAATACGTGCACCGGGCGGCGGTGAGTGAAGTCCTTCTCACCCACTGGGAAACAGACGGATCCGACTGTTTCGTCGCCGCGGCCCAATGGCCGCGCGGCCACGCCCTGTTCGTGCAACGGCACGGCCGGCAGGACGCGATGCTGATCGCGGAAACCGTCCGGCAGGTGGGCGTGCTGCTGTCCCACGCCAGGTTCGGCGTGCCGCTCGATCACCACTTCCTGATGTGGGACCTGTCCTACGCCGCCGTTCCCGGCGGTCTGGCCGCCGGGCGCCTTCCCACCGACCTCACGCTGCGGGTGACCTGGCAGGACCTGACGCGGCACGGCAGGGTGCTGTCGTCGCTGCGCTACCACTGCGAGGTCTGGCGGGACGCTACGCGCATAGCTGTCGGATCCGCCGGCTTCAACTGCACCTCCCCGGCGGTCTACCGGCGCGTCCGGGGCGGCCGGCCGCCCGCCCCGGACGTCCCGGTGACCCCGCCGGTCGACCCCCGCCTCGTCGGCCACGCGGACCGCGGGCAGGTGGTCCTCACCGATCCGGCCGCCGCCGGACCCCGCGCCCCCGCCACCGCCCGCCCGACGGTGACCGACCTGTCCTGCCGCGCCGCCGGCCGCCGCGCCGCGGTGCGCGCCGGCCGGCACCGGGGGCGCTGGCTGCTGCGGGTGGACACCGCGCACCCGGTCTTCTTCGACCACCCGCACGACCACGTGCCCGGCATGCTCCTGCTGGAGGGCGCCCGGCAGGCGGCGCAGATCCTGCTCGGCCCGGCTCCGGTGCAGGCGATCGCCGTCGACGGCACCTTCGACCGCTTCGCCGAACTGACCGAGCCCACCTGGATCCACGCCGAGGCCGGCCGGACGGACGCCGCCGGCAACACCCCGGTCACCGTCACCGGCTGCCAGGGCGGCCGTCCGCTCTTCACCGCGAACATCACGGCCCGCACACTTGACGAGTCGTCAGAAAGCTTCTGAGGCGGCGTGGTCGCCACTCAGCGCCCACCTCGCGGACCGGTCCTGCGGGTGCGCGCACTACCGTGGAGCGCCGCACGGCCGCGTGCGGGGCGGCGGCTCGCTCGGATTCGACCAGATCGGGGAAACATGCCAGGCATCGTCACCATCACCGGGGCCGGCGGATTCGTCGGCGGCCGCGTCGCCGCGCACGCCGTCCGGGCACTGCCGGGCCGCCAGGTGCGCCTGGTGACCCACAACCGGCCGTCGGCGGCGACGGGCGCACCGGAGGTGGAGACGCTGCCCGGCGACCTCACCGACCCCGGGTCGCTGCGCGGGCTGTGCGCCGACAGCGACACCCTGATCCACTGCGCCTCGCGGATAGCCGGCCCGGAGGAGCTGTGCCGGGCGGTCAACGCCCACGGCACCGAGGCCCTGCTCGCCGAGGCCCGCCGGTCCGGGGTCCGCCGGATCGTCTACCTGAGCACAGCCGCGGTCTACGGGCCGGGACCGTTCCACGGCGCCCGCCCGGCCGACCTGCCGCTCGCTCCGGCGTCCGCCACCTCGCGCAGCCGGGCGGCGGCCGAGCAGGCGGTGCTGGACGCGGGCGGGATCGTGCTGCGCCCGCACCTGGTCTACGGCACCGGCGACCGCTGGGTCGGCCCCGGCCTGCTGCGGCTGGCCCGCGCGCTGGACGCCGACGTCGACGGCTGGCCCGCGCTGCTGTCCGCCGTCGACGTGGACGACCTGGCCCGCGCCCTGCTGGCCACCGCCCTCGCCCCCGCGGACCGGCTGGCGTCGAGCGTCTACCACGCCAACCACCCGCGTCCCGTGCCGGCCGCCGAACTCGTCGGCGCGCTCGCCGGCGCCGCCGGGCTGCGGCCGCCGAGGGACAAGCTCACCGCGGCGCAGGCCCGCGCCCGCCTCGCCGAGCAGGGCCTCGGCACGCACGACCTGGACCTGGTCGCCGCCGACCACGTCTTCGACAGCGCCCCGCTCTGGTCCGACCTCGGCCAGGACCCCGGCCCCGGCTTCACCGACCGCTTCCCCTACCACGCGGCGTGGTACGGCTCGTTGCCCCTGGCGGAGTGACCGGGCCGGGCGGGACGGGGTCCGGCGGCGCTACGCGTCCCGCGCCCGCCCGTCCACCGCGTCGCCGGGACCGGTCACCGGCCGCTCCAGCACCTGGCCGGGCCAGCCGCCGCGGTCGAAGGTGCCGGTGGGCGTGAAGCCGGCGCGTCTGTAGTACTCCACCAGCTTCCCGTCGCCGCCGGCCCAGCAGTCCACCCGCAGCACGGACTTCCCCTGCCGCCACGCCAACCCGCCCGCGTGACGCAGCAGTTCGGCGCCGATCGCCCGGCCGGCGAACTCCCGCGCGGTGAGCAGCAGCAACACGTACGACTGCCCGGCCGCCACCGGCGGCACCGGCTCGGGGGCCCGCTGCGAGACGATCAGCGCTCCGGCCGGCCGGCCGCCGCACTCCGCGATCCACAGCCCGTCCTCGCCGGCCAACTCCTCGACCAGCGCGACCGATTCGGGCCGCTGCGACCACGGCCGGTCGCCCCACTGCCCGGCGCTGCCGCGGGCCGCCAGCCACGCCACCGCGCCGTCGAACATGCCGAGCAGGATCCCGGTGTCCCGCCGGTCCCCGCGGCGCAGCCTCAGCTCCATGGTCTCCGTCTCCCCCTCGCCTCGGACGTGTCCGGCGCCGGGCTCGCGTCCCCGCGCGGTCGGTCGGACCGCGCCGGGCCGGAAGGACCGGGCGGCAGCACCACCCGTATCGCGGGAAGGGCCAACACCACAAGACCGGCGGCCAGTTGCCAGGCCGCGCCGAACGCCAGCACGCGCGAGGTGCCGAGCAGCACCGAGAACGGGCCGGCGACGGCCAGCCCGAGCGGGCCGAGCGCGAACGCGCCGAAGTAGGTGTACGCGCTGACCCGGGCCAACACGGCCGCCGGCACCTGGCGTTGGGTGGCGGTGGTGTACAGCGTGCCGTTCACCGCCGAACCGATCCCGGCCGCCAGCGCCGCCGCGCAGATCCACGGCAGCGGGCAGCCGGCGGCCAGCGCCGCGGACGGCAGCCCCCAGCACAGGCCGGCCGCCGCCCCGACCAGCAGCGGCCGGCGCGGCACCCGTCCCAGCATCAGCGCGCCGCCGGCCACCGCGCCCGCGCCGTACAGCGCCATCACCACGCCCCACGAGCGCGCCCCGCCGAGCCGCTGCTGCGCCACCAGCGGGCCGAGCACCAGGAACGGCGCCCAGACGAAGAGGTTGAACAGGCCCATCTGCGCGGACGTCACCCACAGCCAGGTGCGGGAGCGGAACTCCGCCCAGCCGTCGCGCAGTTCGGCCAGGAAGGTGGAGCCGGGCGGCGGCGCCGACCGCACGTCGCGCGGCAGCGTGAGCAGCGCGGCGACGCTCACCGCGTAGCTGAACGCGTCCAGCCCGAGCACCGGCGAGGGCCCGGCGAGGGCGATCAGCAGGCCGGCGAGCACCGGGCCGAGGATCGAGGCGGCCGAACGGGCCACACCGAGCAGCGCGTTGGCGTCGGCGAGCGAACCGTCGGGCACGATGCGCGGGACCAGCGCGCCGAACCCCGGCGAGAACAGCCCCTCGGCCGCGCCCCAGACCGCGACCAGCGCCACCAGCGTGCCGAGTCCCGGGCCGCGGCCGCCCAGCAGCGCCACGGCGAGCCCGGTCTGCGACAGGCAGCGCACCGCGTCGGCGACCGGCATCACCCGGCGGCTGCCCAGCCGGTCGTTGACCACTCCGCCGCCCAGCAGCATCAGCACCAGGGGCAGGATGCGCGCCGCGAGCACCCAGCCGAGTTCCGTCCCGCCGCCCCCGGTCCGCAGCACCGCGAAGGTGATCGCCAGTGCGGCCATCGACGAGCCGAGCAGCGAGGTCGCGTAGCCGACGAAGAAGCGCCGGAAGGGCGGTTGGCGCAGCACCGCGAGGCGGGAGTTCCGTGACATGGGCGCCAGGGTGCGCGACGCGCGAAGCGACCCGCCAGAGGCCCGTCGAATGAAGCTGAGTCGGGTGTCATCAACTTAGAATGGTCGTATCCGAGGGCGCGGTTCGATTTACTGCGGTGCACGAGCCGCAGGGCGGTCCCGGCGGCGGAACGGAGGATCCGGTGGGCTGCCCACCCGTCGAGTACGCGGTCGCCGTCGACCGCTACCTGTCCGCGTGCGGCCTCGGCGCGGGATCGCGGCGCGTCTACCGGATCGCGCTGACCACCTGGGCGTGGGCGCTGGTGGACCGGGTGCCGCCGGCCGGCGACCGGCGCCGCAACGCCGCCGCGCCGGCCGTCCCGCTCGCCCTGCTCGACACCCCGGCCGCCGCCGCCCGGATCCGCACCGCCTTCGCCGCCCGGTCCGCGGCCGTCGGCCCCCGCACCGCGAACCGCGAACTGTCCGCGCTGCGCAGCGCGTCGGCCTGGTGGCGCGGCCAGGGCTGGCTGGTCGGGGACCCGTTGGCCGGGCTGCGCGCGCTGCCGGCCGAGCCGCGGGACGACCGGGCACCGCTCGGTCCCGAACAGGCCCGCGCCGTGCTGGAGTTGGCGGCGCCGCTGCGCGAACAGACCCTCTGGCACCTGCTGTACGAGACCGCCGCGCCGATCGGCCGGCTGCTGGCGCTGGACGTCGACCACCTGGACCTGGCCGCCCGGCGCACCCGCGCCGGGGACCGCGCCCGCCCGGTGCTGCGCTGGGGCCCGCCCAGCGCCCGGCTGCTGCCGCTGCTCGCGCTCGGCCACCCCACCGGGCCGCTCTTCCGCACCGCGCACGGCCGCCTGTCCTACCGGCAGGCCGCCGGGCTCTTCACCGCCGCCACCGCCCGGCTCACCGGCGACGGCTCCGGCTGGACCCTGCGCCAACTGCGCGGCGCCGCCCGTCCCTCACCGAGCCACCCCGAGGCACGTTCTGGTACTCAGCGTAGTCATTCGGATACTCTCCGTAGCTAATCGGCCGTGACGTCCACGGCCCGACCGTACGGAGCCGCCCTCATGCGCCACGCCATCACCAGGATCGCCACCTTCGCAGCCGTCGCGCTGCTCGCCCTCACCGCCAGCCAGGCCACCCAGGCGACCGCCGCCGACGATGCCGCCTACTTCAACATGCGCGACGTCACCGGTGCCAACTTCGTCATCAAGCTCACCGACCCGGCCAGGATCGCCGAGGCCCGCGACATCGTCGCCAACCACGAGCGCAAGATCGTCATCGGCCGCATCATGAAGTCCGCCGCCGAGTACAACCCGCGCTGGTCCTTCCACTACAACCCGGACACCATCTCGTTCGCCGACGCCGCCATCGAGGTCTGCGACGCCGTCACCCCCTACGTCGAGGAGCACCTCGACGAGGCCGGCGGCCCGTTCCTGCCCGGCCTGTACTGGTGCCCGTGGAGCGGCCGGCTCACCGAGGAGCTCACCGCGCGGTAGCCGGCATCCCGGCAACCGCGGCGCCCCCGGCCGACGACCGCGCCGGGGGCCACCGCAGCGCGGGCCCGGCCGCCGGCCGCCTTGTACGTTGGGGCGATGGAGATCTCGCCGGCGGCGATCGAGCAGGCCGCGCGGGCACTCGACCCGGCCCTGCGCGACAGCCCCGAAGTCGTGCCGCGTCCCGGGGTGGTGCTCAAGCTCGAAACCCTCAACCCCGTGCGTTCCTTCAAGGGCCGCGGCGGCGACTGGCTGACCGGCCACCGCTGCGCGCCCGGCGAGGTCCTGGTCTGCGCCTCGGCGGGCAACCTCGGCCAGGGTCTGGCCTACGGCGCACGGCGACACGGCCGCACCGTCCACGTGGTCGCCTCCCGCACGGCCAACCCGGCCAAACTGCGGCGCATCGAGGACCTCGGCGGGCGCGTGCACCTGGTGGACGGCGACTTCGACGCCGCCAAGACCCGGGCCGCCGCCCTGGCCGCCGAACACGGCTGGCGACTGGTGGAGGACGGCACCGAACCGGCCCTCGCCGAAGGGGCCGGCACCATCGCCACCGAACTGACGCAGCGTCACGGTACTTCGCTGCACGCCGTGTTGGTCCCGATCGGCAACGGCTCCCTGGCCTGCGGCGTCGGCAGTTGGCTGCGCGCCGCCAGCCCCGCCACCCGCGTCATCGGCGTCACCTCCGCCGCCGCCCCGGCCACCCGTGACGCATGGCGCTCGGGAGTCGCCCGGCCGGGCCCGCCCTTCACCACCCTCGCCGAGGGGCTCTGCGCCCGCGTCCCCGTACCCGAGGCGGTCGCGGTGCTGCGGTCGGTCCTGGACGACTTCCTCCTGGTCTCCGAGGAGAGCCTGCTGAAGGCCACCCGCGAACTGTGGGAGACCTGCGGCGTGCTGGCCGAACCCTCCGGCGCCGCCGCTGCCGCCGCCCTCGCCGACCACCCCGCCCTCGCCGCCGGCGGCCCCACCGCCCTCGTCATCACCGGCGCCAACACCTCCGCCCCCGCCCTGCGCCACACCTTCGCCGCCGAACTGTGAACGCGGGCGGAATACGGCGCAGTCCACGGTGAATTCCGGCCCGCATACCGCTGCCGGCCGAAGCGCCGGAAATGCTTCGTCCGCAATAACGGAATATCCCGAACGGCTAAGCGCCGACGCGGGATCGGTCGAAGGCAGCGTCGGCCCGGCCCGCACCGGCGACCGTGAACTCACGGGCGCGTTGGTCATCCCCGCGTCCCGCAGCGGACATCACCGTCCCGAACGGCGGTCGGGCGATCAGGGCTAAGGTTCTGACAGCAGTCCCGATGGCATCGCCGGCCTGCCGCAGATCAGCCGTGCGAGCCCCGCGCCTTCATCACCTGCGGCTTTCGCAGGTCCGGCCTACAGGGAGAAGGACGCCGATGAAGTCCGGAGTGGTTCTTGACAACCGCTACGAGTTGGTCAGGCTGCTCGGCAGTGGGGCGATGGGCGCGGTCTGGGAGGGTATCGACCTGAAGATCCGCCGGCCGGTGGCCGTCAAGATCGTCCTGGACCATACGGATCCCAGACTGATCGACCGCATGGGACGGGAAGCGACCGCAGCGGGTCGATTATCCCATCCCCATATCGCCACGGTCCACGACTACGGTCAGACCATACATGAAAGTGTACCCGTCACCTACATCGTGATGGAACTGGTCGGCGGACGCCCGCTCACCGACGTACTGGCCGAGGGAAAACCCGCCCTGACGGTGACTCTGGGCTGGGCCCAGCAGATCGCCTTGGCGCTGGGGGCGGCGCACGCGCCGGGCGTCAGCGTCGTCCACCGGGACCTCAAACCCGACAACATCCTGATCACCCATGACGGCCTGGTCAAACTCGTCGACTTCGGCATCGCCCGTTTCATCGACGACGCGAACGCCGGCGACACCAAACTCACCAAGCCCGGGACGCTGATCGGAACGCCCGCCTACATGGCTCCCGAGCAGTGCCTGTCGCAACCGGTGGACGGGCGGACGGATCTCTACGCGCTGGGCTGCCTGCTCTACGAGATGGTCACCGGCAGCCCTCCGTTCACCGAGGGCTCGTCCCTGGCGGTGGCACTCGCCCACGTCCACGACACCCCCGTCGCACCCCGCAGCCTCGACGCCGACGTGCCGGCCGAGTTGGACCTGCTGATCCGCGACCTGCTCGCCAAGGACCCCGAGCGGCGGCCGGACGACGCGGCCACCGTCCACCAGCACCTCACCGCCATCGCCGCAACCCACCAGGGCACGCTGCGGACGACACTGATGCGGCGCCTCCTGGCACCGGCCCCGCTCGCCCTCGTGCACGATCCGGAACCGGGCGAGGCGCTGGACCGGTACGGCGACCCGGGCGGCCTCGACGCGAGCGGCGACCCCGCCGGGGCCGCCCGCCTGTGTCAGGCGGACGCCGCGGAGCTGACCGGTTCCCTCGGCCCTTACCACGAGCGCACGCTGACCGCCCGTTACGCCCACGCCTGGTACGCCGGCGCCGCGGGGGACCACCCGCAGGCCGTCGGCCTGTGGACGGACCTGATCCCCGATCTGCAGTACGCACTCGGCCACTTCCACCGGACCACGCACGGCGCCCAACGGCTGCTGGCCTGGAACACCGGCATGGCCGGCGACTGCGCCGAAGCCGTCCGCCTCCTGAGGGAGCTGATCCCGGACGCCACCCGCCTGCTGGACCACCGGCACCCGGACGTCCTGGAGGCCCGCCGCTTCCTGGTGTGGAACGAGGGCGAGACGGGCCGCCACACCCGAGCCGTCCGCCTGCTGCGGAAGCTGGTCGCCGACCTGACCGACGTTCTCGGCCCCGGCCACGAGCACACGCTGGAAGCCCGCCGCCTGCTCGCCTGGAACACCGGGAAGTCCGGCGACCACGCCAAGTCGGCGCAACTGCTGCGGGAGTTGCTCCCGGACATCACCCGCGCCCTCGGCCCGGACCACGAGCAGTGCGTCGAAACCCGCCGGCTGCTGGCCCACCACACCGCGTGACGACGGCGGGCCCGGCCGAAGCCGGCGTCGGGAACGCGGCGGTCTCCACCGCCCAACCCGGGCAGGACGGCTGCGAACCCGTGCCGCCGCCGTGACGGGGTGCGTACGCCTCGGCGGCAGGCCCGGTCAGGCCTCCAGCGTGGCGCGGACGAGATCGCGCAGCTCGTCGTCGGTGATCTCCGCGGCGTCCTGCGGGCGCAGCCGGATCGTTCCCCTTCCGCCGACGAGCTCCGGGTGGCGGGAGCTGAAGCCGGCGTCCCGGTCCTCGGCCCAGCCGTAGAGCGAGATCCCGTGCCGCCAGACCCCGACGTGCAGCCTGCGCCCTCCGACCCGGTAGGTCGGCATCCGGTACGACAGCGCCAGACCGGCCTGCGGGCATGCCTCCAGAACCAGCCGGTGCACCCGATCGAACAGCGGGCGGTGCTCGGGGGCGATCGCGTCGACGTACCGCCGCACTTCAGCGTCCACACGCCCATTCTGGTCGCGCCCCGCCGCGGGCGCCCGTCGGAACGCCGGACGAACCGCCGCCGGTGCGCTCCGGCGCCTCGCACCGCACCACCCGGGAGAACGGCGGCCGTCCCGCTCAGGCCGGCGCCGGGAACGCGGCGGTCTGGGCGGCGGTGAACACCCCGGGGCGGCGGCCACCTGGTACAGCATCGGCAACCGCCCCGACGACCGGTCACACGTCAATCACACATCTCCAACTCATCATCACATCATCTACACTTGCCAGCCGCACTCGTTGCGCGCCGACCTCACCGATCGCCCTATCGACGGAGCACCGCATGGACGACATCCAGCCCGCCACGGCCGACGGCCCCAACGCCGCCGCCGTCGCACCCACCGCCGGCGCGGTGCTGTCCGTCGGCTCGCTGACCGGCCTGACCATGAAGCGCCGCGGACCCGTCGCCGTGTGGCTCGGACTGCCGCTGATCACCCTCGGCATCTATCACCTGGTGTGGTACTACAACATCCACAAGGAGTTGCGGGAGTTCGACCGACGCCGCACCCTCAGCCCGGCGGGCAGCACGCTGGTCCTGGTCCTCCTCGGCTGGACCGTGATCGCCCCGCTGATCTCCTACTACAACACCGGCAGATCCATCGCGAACGCCCAGCGCGCCGCCGGCCTCCAGACCACCTGCAACCCCGGCACGGGCTGCCTTCTCTTCATCGCCCTCGGCCTCAACACCTGGTACCTGCAGCGCGAACTGAACCTGGTGGCCACCGCCTACCCCGGCGTCACCCCCGGCACCGAGGTCGCCCTGGTCGCCTGAGCAGCAGGTCGATCCGGGATGTCCAGATGCCGGCGAAGGAAGTCGCGTTGGTGGCGGAGCAGTCCTTCGGTGACGCCTGGGGTCTGCATCGGCTGGTGGCCGATGCCCGGGAGCAGCAGGACCTCGTGCGGACGGCCGGCCGCCAGCAGCGCGGCGGACAGCCGCAGGGTGTTGCCCGGATGGACGTTGTCGTCGGCGAGCCCGTGCATCAGCAGCAGCGGGCGGCGGAGCCCGGAGGCTTGCCGGATCAGGGACGAGGCCGCGTAGCGGTCAGGGAAGTCGGCGGGGTGGCCGAGGAAGCGTTCCCTCCATCGGGCGTCGTAGAGGTACTGGTCGGTCACGCCGGCGCCGGCCACCGCTGCGTGGAAGACGTCGGGGCGGCGCAGCACCGCCGCGGTGGCCAGCGAGCCGCCGAAGGACCAGCCGCGAACGGCGACCCGGGTCAGGTCGAGGTCGGGGTGGATACGGGCGGCCTCTTGTACCGCGGTCACCTGATCGTCGACGGCCTGCCCGAACAGGTCGCCGTACACGGTGCGTTCCCATTCCGGGCCGCGGCCGGGAGTGCCGCGGCCGTCGGCGACCAGGACGGCGAAGCCCTGCTCGGCGAACCACTGGGACACCAGGGAGCGCCAGTCGAGTTCGGCGGTGACCCGCTGCTGACCGCCGCCGCCGTACGGGTCGGCCAGCACCGGGAGCGGGCCGTCACCCGGGCGGTGCCAGGACGGCAGGTACAGCATCGCGCGCAGTTCGTCGGACCCGAGCACGAGCGGGGTCGCGCACACCCGGAGCACCGGTCGTTCCGTCAGGGAGGCAACGGGCAGCGGCGGCCGTCCGTCGCGCACCACGGTGACCCGGGGGGAGGGGTGGTCCCGGCGCCGGGCGGCGACGACGAGGGTGCCGCCGGCAGCGGCACCGGTGTGCAGACCGGGTCCTTCGGTCAGCCGGACCGGGCCGTCGTTCGGGTCGTAGCGCCACAGATGGGTCTCGGTCGGGTCCTCGGAAGCGGTGAACAGCACCTGCTCGCCCTCGACGCCGAGCACGGCGCGCAGGTGGAGGCCGGGAGGGGTGACCGGGGTGCCGTCCACGGTGAGGTGGCGGGTGGCGCCGTGGTCGGTGTGGCCGACGAGGGTGCCGGCAGCGGTGCGTGCGGGCAGGCCGGGGACCGGGTGCACCCAGCAGGCGTCGTGCTGTTCGGCGAGCACCGTGGTGTGCCCGCCGACCGGGTCGATGCCGAGCAGACGCACCGTGCGCTGGTCGCGCGACTGGACCAGGGCGTACGGGCCGTGGTCGTCCCAGCCGGCGCCGATGACGTACTCGAATCCGACCCGGTCCCAACCGGCCTCGGTGCGGGTGCCGTCCAGTTCCGTCAGCCACAAGGTGACGTCGGGGTTGGCCTGGCCGACGGCGGCGTAACGGTAGGCGCGCGGCGGGTGTTCGGGACGGGCCGGGTCGGCGAGGTACCAGTGGGCGACGGGGGCGGAGTCGGTGCCGGCGGCCAGCAGACGGGTGCCGTCCGGCGACCACCAGAAGCCGCGCGGGCCGTCGCAGGTCGCGGAGGTGTGCGGGGCGGTTCCGACCGCTGTGTCGGGCCGGTCAGGAGTGGCGAGCGCCCGGTCGCCGGTGCCGTCCGCGGCGATGACCCGCAGAGCGTCCCCGTCGCGGTAGGCGACACGCCGTCCCGTGGGGTCGGGGCGCGGGTCGACGACCGTACCGGTGGCGGGCAGTCGGCGGGCCGGCCCGCCGCCGACGCGCACTGTCCACAGCTCGCCGCCGACGGCGTAGGCGGCGAGTCGCACCGCGCGGTCGGTGGCGTAGCCGGTGATGCCCGGGCCCGACTCTGGTCCGGGGTCGGCGAGCAGGCGTTCCGTTCCGGTGCCGGTGTCCAGCGCCCACAGCAGGCCGACCGGGTCGTCGCCGGAGCGGGACCGCAGGAACAGCACTGTGCCGCCGTCGGGTGCGACGGAGAAGCGGTCCGGGGCGCCGAGGGTGAAGCGCCGGGTGCGTACGAGCTGTGCGGGCAGCGAGTCGCCGGTCATGGCGGGCACTGTAGATCCCGCCCCCGGTCGGCGGAACAGCCGCGAGGACGGGCGGGTGCGCCACGACCTGGTCATCATCGACGACGATGTCCCGGCCCACCAGCGGGCGTTGGCGCGGCGGGAGCTTGCGACGGTGTCCGCCCTCGCGGGAGACGATGAGCATGCCGCGCCGGAAGTACGCATTGAGCGACTGCATCTCGCCAAGAGTCCGCCGGCCCGGCCGTGGTCCGCCCGCGGATGCCACACTCGCCCGTGTGCATCGCGTCCAAGCGTCACCGGGTCTCGGGGAGCGACGTGGGCATCCTCGCAATGATCGCCATCGCGCCGGTCCTGGGGCCGGTGATGATCGTTTTGTGCACGAGGCAGTTGCTCCGCGGCTCCCAGCGGAACCCCCCGGCCCACGCGGCACCCGGCCTACGGGGCTGGGGCCAGGCGCACGGGTCCCTGCTGGCACTGACCGCCACCCTGACGACGATCTTCACGGCGACCTCCTGGTGCTGGCTCGCCTTCCAGCTCCCACCCGCGGGCCCCGCACGCATCCCCGTCGCGCTGCTGGCCGGCAGCCTCACCAGCTCCCTCGCGTTCTTCCCCTCGCTCCTCGTCCTGGCCGTCTACGAACTTTGGGCGCCGCACGGAAGAGATCCGAGCAGCCCCTTCCCCCACCGGCCGAGGGGGGACGGGCTTGACCTCCGGCACATCGCCGCCGACGTCCGGCTCGGCAAGGAAATCCGCGCAACGCCCGCCCTCGACGGAGACGCCGACGATGACGGCCTCGGGGTCGACCCGTCGCCCCCGGCAGAGCGCTGGTGGTCGGCGGCCGGAGTTGAGCGGGATCACGGCCTCAATTCGACCTCAGGTTCTCCAACAACGTCCGTCCAGCGATCGTGAACGGGTGGTCGGGTCCGAGAGAACGTTCTCGCTGCTCCACGACTGCGGCCATCAGTGTGATTCCCGCGTCGCGGTCGCCGAGCGCGGTACGGGTTCGCGCGAGCAGTTGCCGGGCCGCCAGACCCAACGGGTAGTCCGGACCGAAGCGCCGCAGGTACTCGTCCGCCGCCCACGCCGCCTCTTCGTCCGCCGCGGGGTACTCGCCCAGCAGGTACAGCGCCCAGGCGTGGTTGTGCCGGGCCATCAGTGTGATCGTGTGCCCGTGGCCCAGGTGCTCCACACAGTCGTCGGCCACCGCCATCGGCGCATCGGGGTCCTCGGCGATCGCGAGTTCGTCGGCGTCCAGGATGACGAGAAGTCCGGCACGGGCGCGAAGCGTCAGTGGGTGCCAGGCTCCCAGCGCTTCCCGCCGCAGTGCGACCGCGGACCGCAGCAGAGCAAGTGCTTCGTCCCGCCGGCCGACGTTGCTGAGCACAAGGTGGAGTCCGTGGACCGTGTCCAGCGTGTCGGGGTGGCCGGAGCCCAGCGATCGTTCCTGTTCCTGCCGCACCCGGCCGAGCAGTTCCTCGGCCTCCGCATAACGTCCCAGCCGGAACAGGGCACGCGCAGCCCGTGAGTCGGCGGCCAGCACGAGTTGGTGGTCGTCACCGAGAATCCGCCGCGCCGCCCCCGCGGCACGCCAGGCGGTGTCCCAGGCCGACAGGTAGTCGCCGGTGCGATGACAGGCGGTGGCCAGGCGGGTCGCGGTGGGGAGGGCGGCAGAGACGGTCACGGGGTCGTCGGTGCGCCGCAACAATGCGAGGACGTGTGGCGCCAGCACTCGCAGGCGGGGGTCGTTGGGGCCGGCGTCCGGCGCAGCGGGCACCGCCGCGTCCAGCAGTCGGGAGGCCGTGCGGTTCAGGGCAGGGATCGCTGTTTCCGGCGTCGCGGCGGCCACGCTGTCCAAGAGCACGCCATGGGTGCGCACGCAGCGCTCCCCCACCTCCACCAGCGCGGTGAGCGAATGCTCCAGCAACGCGCGCAGCGCTGTTTCGGTGCGACCGGGTGGCACCACTTCGTGGACCGCGGGACTGTTGAGCACGGACAACGGCAGCGGTTCGGGCGCCAGCCGCGCCAGGAGCCTGAGCAGGGCGGGGGCTTCCGACACTCCACGTTCCTCGAACGCGTCCAGGCTCAACTGCCATGTCCGGCCGACCAGATGCCGGGAGTCCTGTTCCGCCAAGGGGTCAGCTCCTCGATCGATGAGCCCGAGATCCAGCAGGCCGATACGCGTCATCCCCTCTCCGGACCGGTGAACGACGTCGCCGGGCTCAGGCTCCAGATGACGTTCGTAGGTTTCCATATTCCACGGGTCGATCAATTGATGGGCGAGGAAACCGCCTGCGAGGGTAAGCGCCAGGGGCAGTCTTCCCAACTGGTCCGCGACCCGAGCCGCCTGCTCCAGCGTGCCGCTGCGCGGGGCCAAGTCGCACAGCATCCGAGCGGCCTCCTCACGCGGCAGCACGCCGACGTGCTGCAGTTGGGCACCGGGCCACCACCGAGCGGCTGCCTGGCGCGTAGTGACGACAACCGTGCCGCGGGAACTCGCTCGCAGCCAGCCACCGTTCCGTAGGATCGCTGGATCGTCGGCGTTGTCCAGCACCAGCAACCAGGGCTCCGGCGAGTTGTCGAGTCGTTCCCAGACCACGTCCGCCGCTGGACGAAGTCCGTTGCGCGCGGCAAGCAGCACACCGCTGTCGGCCCCTCGGTCTGCGGCCACTGCCAGCATCCCGGCCCGCAAACCGGCCGCGCCGGCGGCGTTCACCCACAGCCCTACGTGTCCGCCCCCGCCCGTCGCGTGCCGGAAGAACGTGTACGCGACGGCCGTCTTGCCGCAACCGCCCATTCCGTGCAGGACGAAGACGCCGCCACGACGCCCATCCGCGATGCCCTCGTGCAGGCGGGTCAAGACCTCGATGCGATCACGGAAGACCACCGGAGGCTGGGCGACGCTCGGCAGACGTACGGAGTCGGGCCCGTCGACGAGTTGCCCACCACCGTCCCCGTAGTGGTGGTGCTCGGCAATGTGTTGGTCTCCGGACGCCTGGTAGACGCGGGCGTTGTTCTCAGCGTGCGCTTCCTGGCCCGCGGTCATCGTTCCGTGACGTGCTGGTCCCGGCCTGCCTGGCACACCCGAGCGTCGCCCGAAGCCGTAGCACGCAGGGTGACCGGCGAGGAAGGAAGGGCTGATTCTGGCGGGTCGATCTCGTCAAGCAGGCAGCGCAACGGCTCGGCCGCCTCGGGGTGCGAGGCAAGCAGGCGACGCATCCGTGCCTGCCACTGCGCCTGCAACTCACCGAAAGCGGTCTCGTGGCCGTTCTCTGCCGCGGTCAGCGCGTCCGCGTCGCTGGATTCCAATTCGGCAGTGAACGATGCCGCACGGTCGGGCTGGAACCGGTGCCACAGTCGGACCATGCCGCCCCGTGCTCGTTCCCACGCGTCGGTCGCCATCAGCGTGACGAGGGTCGTTCCGGCGTTCTGCGCGAGCGAGGTGATCTCCGCGTCCACGTCTCCCCTTCGCCACCCGGCTGGTTATTTGGCGCGATCTGACACCGCATCGCATATTGAACACCCCTGGTCCCCGGGCCTGCAGTAGCCTTGCGGCCATCTTCATCCAGCGATCTGACGGGGGATGAACGTCATGGCCAGGACTTGGGAAGCCGATCCGGAGACTGGATTCAAGCGTCGACTGGGCATGTCACCGCAGGAGTTGGGAGTCACGTCCAACAACCCCGACTGCCCGGACATCTGGGAACTGGACAACGGTGACATGGCCGTCATCGGCCGGGACCTGACGAACTCCCTCGGGGGACGGCTCCCGGACGGTGTCTCGATCGGTGCGGACGAACGGCTCGTGGTGATCCCCCGGAGCATGCTGATCGCGGCGAAGGGGGACATCCCGAGTGTTTGACTCCTTTTCGAAAGCAGTCGGCGAGCGCCTGGAGCGTCCCGCGTACCACGAGGACTTCCGACGGACCCTCGGAAGCGGCGTCGGATTCCTCAACAAGCTCGAACGCGGACAGCACTTCCAGGAACGAGGATTCGACAGCTGGGAGGCGTTCGCCGCCGGGAACTGGGATCGCGCGTTGGACCTCGTGAGCGGGATGCGGGACATCTACCGCGAGCAGTTCCGCACTTCAGCCCGTCTCGGCGTCGCCGAACGGCGCCTGCGCATCGTCGAGTTCCCTTTGACGCCATATCTGCAATGGGAGATGCACGTCCTGCGACTACGGGTCGAACTCGGTGATCGCATCCGCGTGCTCGACGCCGGCGCCATCCAGGAGATCGAGAAATCCGCCCCGGTCCCTGAGGTGGTGATTCTCGGCCGCTCGGTGATGTACGAGGTGCGCTACGACGCCGACGGCAACGCTGCCGGCGCGAACCGCTTCAGGGACCATGCGCTCGTCGCCGATACAACCGCCGGTTTCGAGACGCTCTATGAACGTGCCGAACTCTTCGGCTCCTTCTTCGACCGGGAGATCCGGCCTCTGCCCGCCCCGGCAGTCACCTCGGAGATGTGACGGGCCCAGCACCAGCCCCTGCGGCCGGGACTGCCGACGAGCGTCCTTCGCCTCGATCAAACCGGCAAGCACCGGCGGACGGCGAATGGGCCGGAAGGTGCGGGACCACGAGCAGCGCGGACCCGCGGTGGTTGCCGCGCCGGTACCGCGCGCCGTCGTCACGGGGTGGGCGAGACCAGTCCTGCCTCGTAGGCGAGGATGACGAGGTGGACGCGATCGCGTGCGTCGAGTTTGGTGAAGAGACGGGCGACGTGGGCCTTGGCGGTGGCCACGCTGATGAAGAGGCTCTTCGCGATCTCCGTGTTGGACAGGCCGCGGCCGACGAGGGTGAGGACTTCCCGTTCCCGGCCGGTGATGCCGTCGACCACTGCGCGGCGGGCAGCGGTGGGGGTGGGGCGTGCCGCGAACTCCTGGATGAGGCGGCGCGTGATGCCGGGGGCTATGAGCGCGTCCCCGGCGGCGACCACCCTGATCGCCTCAAGGATCACCTCCAACCGCATGTCCTTGACGAGGAAGCCGCTCGCTCCGGCACGCAGCGCGCCGTAGACGTAGTCGTCGTCGTTCGATCCGCACCACGCTCGCCGCCATACCCGACCGCCGCGCGGTCGTCACGGCCAAGGCGGCCCTGGTGGCGGCGATCACCCTCGTCATCGGGGCGGTCGTCTCCACGACCTCGTTCCTCACCACCAACGCCATGCTCGCCTCCCGCCATGTCGGACTGTCCGTCCGCGACCCCGGCTGCGGCCGCGCCATCGCGGCCTGCGCCCTGATCGTCCCGGTCTGCGCGCTCGTCGGCATGGCCTTCGGTGCCGTCCTGCGCCATGCCACGGCCTCGATCACCGCAGTCGCGGGCATGCTGTTCATCCTGCCCATGCTCTTCGGCGGCGACCGCTACAAGCTCCTCAAGGAGATCGGCGACTACCTGCCCCTCCACGCCGAGAGTCGACTGGCCCTGAACCCGAACTCCTACACCGACCTCGGCAGATATCCGGGAACGATCACCGGCTCATGGATCGCGCTCGCGGTCTGGGCGCTCGCCTCGGTGATCGCCGCCGTGGTGGTCGTACGGCGCCGGGACGTGTGACGCGGCCCTGCGGCAGACCGGCTACAGCCAGTGGGCGGCTTACCGGGGCGACGGGTCGTCGTGGCGGACGAGGAGGTGGACAGTGAAGGTGTGGCAATCTGCCACGAAGATCGGAATGCGAGGTGGTCGCCGTGGAGATCAGCAGGCAGGAAGTGGTCGCCATGCTGCGCCGTGCCGGACTCCGGGAGGAAGCGGAGGAAGCGCAGCGCGCGCTGTCCGACCCGGTCGATCTGGACCGCGCCCTGGTGTGGGGCCAGGAACACGGAATCACCCGGGACGAACTCATCAGCCGCATGGGCGGCAGTTCGTGACACCGGATGCCGAATACGCGCGAGACCCGGTAACCACCGTACTGAGCGGGCGGGTTGGCCAGGGCGAGCAAGATCAACCGTAGTTGCCGTACTTCGTTGCCGTACGGCGCGTGAAAGCCCCTGCCGGATCACTCCGCCAGGGGCTTCGAGCTGCGGTATGTGCGGTGGACCTGAGGGGATTCGAACCCCTGACCCCCTCGATGCGAACGAGGTGCGCTACCGGACTGCGCTACAGGCCCTTGCAACGAGGGAGACTCTAGCATCCCGACCGGGTGGGACGTGAATCGCATTCCGGGTGGCCGGAGGGTGTGCGGGGGTCATTCGTTGGCGGCGCGGGGGCGGTCGAGGGGGTCGCCGGCCGGGACGGACGGCGGCGCGTACTGGTCGAAGAGCGGGGTCCGGTCGCGCGGCGCGCGGTCCGGCCCGGAGGGGGCGGACGCCGGCGCGGAGGGCGTCGAGCGGGCCGCGCTCCACGGGTCCGGGGCGGCGACGTCGACGTGGCCGTGCGAGCGGGGGGCGACCGGCGCCGTGACGTACGTCGGCAGCGGGACGCGGACCTGCTCCCAGCCGTCGTCGGCCGGGAGTTGGGCCTGGTCGACCCACTCCGCGTGGTCGGTCTGCTCGACGACCGCGCGGCGGTCGGCGCTGGTGCCGGACGGCCGGGGCACCGCCGGGCGCTCCCGCAGGCGGCGGGCGGCCTCGGTGGCGCGGCGCTGGTCCATGGTGAACTCGAACCGGCGCCGTTCCGTCCTGCGCAGGTGCGCGATGTAGAGCGTCAGCAGGATGCCGGGCGCGGCCGGGGCCCACAGGAAGCGCAGGCCACCGACGGCGGCGGCGACGGCACCGCCGGTGAAGGCGAGGAAGAGCAGGGTGGTGATGCGCCGGCGCCGGGCCAGCACCCTGGCGCGGGACAGGCTGCCGGACCGGTCGCGCTCGGGGCGCTCCGCGCGGGCGTGCTCGGCCGGGCCGACCTCGGTGGCGGGCACGGCGAGATCGCGGACGTCCACGTTCTCCGGGACCGCGGAGTCGTCGCTCTCCGGCGGATCGTTCTCGCGCGTCCTGGCGTAGCGGCGCTCCATGGCGCCGCGGCCGGACAGCAGTCTGATGGCGGTGGAGAAGCGCTCGGTGGGGCGCGCTTCGTTGAGTTCGTCCTGCCTACGGAGCCACATCGGCACCAGATAGGCAGCCCAGGCCCCGACGATGACTGCGTAGATGAGGCCGCTGCTGCTCACGCCCAACACCGTAGGGGTCACGTGGACGGCCCAACAGTAATTTCACGCGGTGTGTCGCACGATCTGGCTGATAGACCGAACTTTTTTTCTGATAGTCGAGTTGTCCGGGCGTCGAATGCCGCCATTCAGTGGTCAATTTCGAACACATATCTCATTTTCGCGAGGTGTCAGCCTGCCGGTCGTGCCACCGGGTCAGCAGGCCGTCCGGCACTTCGTCGGCGGTGAGCGCGAAGACCAGATGGTCACGCCACGCACCGTCGATGTGCAGATAGCGCGGGCGCAGTCCCTCTTCGCGGAAGCCGAGCTTTTCGACCACCCGGCGGCTGGGCCGGTTCTCCGGGCGGATGCAGACCTCGATCCGGTGCAGCCCGACCGTGCGGAAACAGTGGTCGACGGTGAGGGCGACCGCGGTGGGCATGACACCGCGGCCGGCGACCGACTGGTCGACCCAGTAGCCGATGTGCCCCGAGCACATCGATCCCCAGGTGATGCCGGCGACGGTGAGCTGGCCGACCATGCGGCCCTGGTACTCGACGACGAACGGCAGGATCCGCCCGGCGTGCGCCTCGGTGCGCAGGTGGCGGACCATCTGCCGGTAGGTGGGGCGCTGGATGACGTGGCCGGGCGGCGCGGGCGGCACGGTGGCCTCCCAGGGGCGCAGCCAGTCGCGGTTGCGCCGGTTGACCTCGCGCCAGACGCGTTGGTCGCGCATCCTTATCGGGCGGAGTCGGATGTCTCCGTCCACCAGCTCGGCGGGCCAGGATCCGTTCAGCTCGATCTCCCGGATGAAGGGTGGTCGCCGCCCCTGATCTGGTCGACGGCGTGGATCAGCAGCGGGGCGAGGACGGCCAGGCCGTCCCGGACTCCCCCGGTCGAGCCGGGGAGGTTCACCACCAGGGTGCTCCCGGCGACGCCCGCGACGCCACGGGAGAGCGCGGCGGCGGGCACCTTGTCGCGGCCCGCGGCGCGGATGGCCTCGGCGATGCCCGGGATCTCGAATCCGATGACCCGGCGGGTGGCCTCCGGCGTTCGGTCGGTGGGGCTCAGCCCGGTGCCGCCGGTGGTGAGCACCACGTCGTAGCCGGCGGCGACCGCGTCGCGCAGCGCGTGCTCGACCGGGTCGCCGTCCGGCACGACGCGCGGTCCGTCCACGGCGAAGCCCAGCTCGCGCAGCGCGGCGACGATCAACGGGCCGCCGCGGTCGGCGTAGACGCCGGCCGCCGCGCGGTTCGAGGCGGTGACCGCCAGCGCGCGGTAGGAGGCGGCCGGGGACGGCGGCCCGGCGGGTGGAGAAACGGTCATGCCCGGCTCCAGTCGCCGGACCTGCCCCCGGACTTGGCCTCCACGCGCACGTCGGTGACGACGGCGGTCCTGTCGACCGCCTTGACCATGTCGACGACGGTGAGGGCGGCCACGCTCACCGCGGTCAGCGCCTCCATCTCGACGCCGGTGCGGTCGGTGGTGCGCACGGTGGCGGAGATCTCCACCGCGTCGTCGGCCACCGTGAGGTCGACGGCGACCGCGGAGAGCGCGAGCGGATGGCACAGCGGGATCAGCTCGGGCGTCCGCTTGGCAGCCATGATCCCGGCGATCCGGGCGGTGGCCAGCGCGTCGCCCTTGGGCAGGCCCGCGCCGCGCAGCAGCCGGACCGTAGCGGGGCCGACCAGCACACGGCCGGTGGCGGTGGCGGTGCGCGCGGTGACGTCCTTGGCGGAGACGTCGACCATGCGGGCCGCGCCCATCTCGTCGAGGTGGGTCAGGCGGTCCGGCTGCTCGGCCGGATCCCGGTCCGGTGGGCGGCTCATGGGTCTCCCGTGCGTGTGCGATGTGCGGCAACCGTACCGGTCCGCGGCCGCGCTCAGCCCAGCAGGACCACGTCGACCTCGGCGTCCCGCTCCACCGACGTCACGTCCTCCGGGACCACGATCAGCGCGTCGGCGTGGGCGAGCGCCCTGACCAGGTGGGATCCGGCGCCGCCGACCGGGGTGACGGTGCCGGCCGGGTCGTGGCGGGCACGCAGGAACTGCCGCCGCCCGCGCGGCGATCCGTCGATCGGCTCGGTGCAGCGGGCCCGGACCGTCTCGCGGTGCACCGGGTCCAGACCCATCAGGGTGCGCACCACCGGCCGGACGAACAACTCGAAGCTGACGTAGGAGCTGACCGGATTGCCGGGCAGCGCCAGCAGCGGCACCCGGTCCGGCCCGATCAGGCCGAACCCCTGCGGCTTGCCCGGCTGCATGGCCAGCCGCCGGAAGTCCACCGTGCCGAGCGACGGGCCCTCGCCGCCGTCGCTCCCCGGCGCGGCGGCCAGCGCCTCCTTGACCACGTCGTACGCGCCCACGCTCACGCCGCCGCTGGTCACGATGACGTCGGCGCGGGTGAGTTGGTCCTCGACGGCGGCGCGCAGCGAGGCGGCGTCGTCGGCGACCGAGGCGACCCGGTAGGGGGTGGCGCCGGCGTCCCGGACGGCGGCGGCGAGCGCGAAGCTGTTGGAGTCGTGGATGCGGCCGGGCGTCAACGCCTCGCCGGGCGGCACCAGTTCGGACCCGGTGGACATCACCACGACCCGGGCCCTGGGCCGCACCTTGACCCTGGCCCGGCCGACGGCGGCGAGCAGCCCGATCTGCGGCGGGCCGAGCCGGGAGCCGGCCGCGAGCGCGAGTTCGCCCGCGCCGACGTCGCTGCCGCGCACCCGCACGTGGGCGCCGCGCGGCGCGGCGCGGTAGACCCGGACCTGGCCGGTGGCACCCGCCGGGTCGGCGCTGTGGGCGCGCATCTCGGCGGCCGGGCCGGCGCCGAGGCCGGCGTCGGTCCACTCGACCGGGACGACCGCCTCGGCGCCGGGCGGCAGCGGCGCGCCGGTCATGATCCGGGCGGCCTGGCCCGGGTGCACGGTCGGCGGGGCGGCGTCGCCCGCGGCCACGTCGCCGATGACCTCCAGCACGCGCGGCGCTCCCTCGCGGGCGTCGACGAGGTCGGCGACCCGGACCGCGTAGCCGTCCATCGAGCTGTTGTCGAACGGCGGCAGCGCCACCGGGACCGTGACGTCCTCGACCAGGACGCAGCCCTGGGCGTCCAGCAGCGGCACCTCGATCGGCTCCAGTGGCGTCAACCGGCCCAGTACGTCGGCCAGATGCTCGTCCACCGACCAGATCCGGTCCTCGCCGCGGCCCTCTCGCGCATCGCCCATGGCGCTTACTCTCGCATGCCGCCCTGGACGTAGTCGCGCAGCCAGGCCCGGAAGCCGGGTCCCAGGTCCTCGCGTTCGCACGCCAGCCGCACGATGGCGCGCAGGTAGGCGGCGCGGTCGCCGGTGTCGTAGCGCCGGCCGGAGAAGAGCACGCCGTGCACCGGGCCGCCGGGGGCGCCGTCGCGGGCCACCTCGCGCAGCGCGTCGGTCAGCTGGATCTCGCCGCCGCGGCCCGGCGGGGTCTGCTTGAGCACGTCGAAGAGCGCCGGGTCGAGCACGTAGCGGCCGATGACGGCGAACGAGGAGGGGGCGTCGGCCGCGGTCGGCTTCTCGACCAGGTCGGTGACGCGCACCAGCGTGCCGCCGCGGTCGTCGCCGGCTATCGGCCGGACCGCCGCGCAGCCGTAGAGGTGGATCTGGTCGGCCGGCACCTCCATGAGCGCCAGCACGTTGCCGCCGAAGCGCTGCTGGGCGTCGATCATGGGGGCGAGCAGCGGGTCTCGCGGGTCGATCAGGTCGTCGCCGAGCAGCACGGCGAAGGGCTGGTCGGCGACGTGCGGCTCGGCGCAGAGCACGGCGTGGCCGAGGCCCTTGGGCGCGCCCTGCCGCACGTAGTGCATGGTGGCCAGGTCGCTGGACTCGTGGACCCGGGCGAGCCGCGACTCGTCGCCCTTGCGGGTGAGCGCCTGCTCCAGCTCGTAGTTGCGGTCGAAGTGGTCCTCCAGCGGGCGCTTGTTGCGTCCGGTGATCATGAGCACGTCCGACAGCCCGGCGGCGACCGCCTCCTCGACGACGTACTGGATCGCGGGTTTGTCGACGACCGGCAGCATCTCCTTGGGAGTGGCCTTGGTCGCCGGCAGGAAGCGCGTGCCGAGCCCCGCCGCGGGAATGACAGCCTTGGTGATCCGGGGACGTGCGTGAGTCATACGCGCACGATATCCGCGGGAAAACGCCGTGCGGGGGTCCACTGTGCGGCCGGGACGCGACGAGGAGCGGAATGGCGGGTAGGGAAGGCGGCGCGGAGCACGGGACGAAGGCCGCGTTGCGCGAGCGGCTGCTGGCGGCCCGGCGGGCCCGTCCGGCGCGGGAGCGGGCGGCGGCCGGCGGCGCGCTGGCCCGGCACGCGCTGGAACTGCCGGAGCTGGCGGGGGCCGGCACGGTGGCCGCCTACGTCTCGATCGGCGGCGAGCCGGGCACCGGCGAGCTGATCGAGGCGCTGCGCGAGCGCGGGACCCGGGTGCTGCTGCCGGTGCTGTGCCCGGACAACGACCTGGACTGGGCGCTCTACCGGGGCCCGGGTGAGCTGGCGACGGCGTCGCGCGGGCTGCGCGAGGCGGTCGGCCCGCGGCTCGGCCGGGACGCGGTGCTGGCGGCGGACGCGGTGCTGCTGCCGGGCCTGGCGGTGGACGCCGGCGGGATGCGGCTCGGGCGCGGCGGCGGCTCCTACGACCGGGTGCTGGCCCGGCTGGCCGCGTCCGGCGGCACCCCGCCCGCGCTGGTGGTGCTGCTCTACGCGGACGAGGTGGTCGTCCGGGTCCCGAGGGAACCGCACGACCACCCCGTGCACGCGGTGGTGACCCCGGACGGGGTGCGCCGCTTCGCCTCCTGATCCGGGCCGCCCGGCTACGGCTCCAGGGTCAGGGTGTCCTGGGTGGAGCCGGCGACCGCGCCCGACGAGAAGTGCCAGGGCAGCAGCTTGCCCTCGACCCAGAGTCTGGTCTGGTCGGTGTAGTGCGCGTCGTAGGCGTGCCCGGAGGCGCCGGTGAGGTTGATCCACCGCGACTGGTCGAGGTCGGCGAGGTTGACCACCATGCGCATCGATGGCACCCAGTCGACGTCGTAGCCGTCTGCCGCGTTCCAGCCGCTGGCGTCGACCGCCTCCTCGCCGCCGGCGAGCTGCCAGGGGCCGCGGTTGAGCAGCCACTTGACTATCGCCGGTCCGCTGGTGCCGAGCGTCTGGTTGCGCAGCTCCAGGGTGTGCAGCCGGCCCCAGCTCCAGGTGGTGACGTCCTTGCCGAGCTTGGAGGTCAGCTCGTAGCGGGCGTCGGTCATCGCCTTGAGCAGCAGCTGGTCGCGGTCGGTGGGGCGGTTGGTGGCCAGGGTCGAGACGTTCCACCACGGGCTGTTGGCGTCCGGGAGGATGTCGCGGACCACCTCGAACCAGCGGTCGCCGCCGTCCGGCTGGGCCTCGTCGGGCTCGGCGGTGCCGCACTCGGTGATCACCCGCTGGGTGCCGTTGAGGTTGTCCACCGGGCCGGAGCCGACCGGCGGCACGCGCAGGCACTGGCCCTGCGGACGCAGTTCCTTGGGCATCTTGTTGCCGAAGGCGAGCTTGAGGGTGTTGCGCCAGACCGCGTTGAAGTACGCGGCGGCGGCCGAGTCGGTGTCCTGGTCGAAGTCCCAGCCCTGCAGCAGCTGTTGGGCCTGGCGCACGTAGGGGTCGGAGACGTTGATCTTCAGCAGGTAGGGCACCAGCAGTTCGGCGATCTCGCTGCTGTCGTCCATCTGCATGGACTGCATGTCGTCCATCGAGATCTTGCCGCCGTCGGCGGTCTTGGACTTGATCAGGTCGGTGATGCGCTGGCTGCGGGTGCCGTACTCCCAGTCCTCGGTGAGCAGGTAGGGGTAGCTCTTGCCGACGACCGCCTGGTTGGCGGTGACGATGTAGCCGCTCTTGGGGTTCTCCTCCCACGGCATGGCGGACTGCGGGATGTAGCCCTGCCACTTGTCGGCGGAGTCCCAGCCGGGGGTGGGGTAGGTGCCGTCGTCGCCCTTGGCCCGGATCGGGATCTGGCCGGGCGCCTGGTAGCCGATGTTCCCCTTGGTGTCGGCGTAGATCAGGTTCTGCGACGGGACCGCGAAGTCCCGCGCCGCCGACCGGAACTGGGGGAAGTCGGTGGCCTTGTCGAGTTCGAAGACCGCGTCCATCGTCTTGCTCGGGGTCAGCGCGGTCCACTTGAGGGCGACCGCGTAGCCGGTGCTGCGGTCGGGCGCCGCGTTGCCGACCGGCGCGGTTCTGCCCACGTCGGCGAGCTGGTCGCTGCGGTCGGAGACTATGGGCATCCCGTCCCGGGTGGTGCGCACCGTGATGACCCGGGAGGCGCCGCCGGCCACCCGGATCGTCTCCTTGCGGGTGACGAACGGGACCTGCGCGCCGTCGTAGAGGTAGGTGTCGGCGGTGACCTTCTCCAGGTACAGGTCGGTCACGTCGGCGCCGAGGTTGGTCATGCCCCAGGCGATGGACTGGTTGTGGCCGATGATGACGCCCGGCATGCCGGAGAAGGTGTAGCCGGCCACGTCGAACGGGCAGGCGGCGCTGACCGTGCGGCAGTGCAGACCCATCTGGTACCACAACGAGGGCTGCTGCGGCGCGAGATGGGGATCGTTGGCCAGCAGCGGCTTGCCGGTGGTGGTGTACTGGCCGGACACCACCCAGGAGTTGGAGCCGATGCCGGCCGCCGACGGGCCGAGCAGCGCGGGCAGTTTGTTGACCTCGTCGTCCAGCGAGGTGAGCTGTCCGCTCACGTTGCCCAGCGCGGTCGTCTCCTGGCCGGTCAGTGCGGTGCCGGTGCCGCCGGCCGGTCCGGACACGAAGGTCGGCTGGCCGGTGGCCCCGGTGACGACCGAACCGCCCTGCACGATCGGCTGGTTGCGGCTGTAGGGGTAGGCCGGATACAGCTGCGCGATCTGAGCCGGCGTCAGGCGCGAGGTCATCAGCGAGCGGTCGACCTCGTCCTGCATGTTGCCGCGCAGGTCCCAGGCCATCGCCTTCAGCCACGCGATCGAGTCGACCGGGGTCCACTTGGCCGGCGTGTAGTGGTACTTCAGGCCCAGCACCGCGTACTCGACCGACAGCGCGGATCCGTGATGGTCCGCCAGATACGCGTTGACGCCGGCGGAGTAGGCCGTCAGGTACGACTTGGTGGTGGCCGACAGCTCGTGGTCCCACTCCTGCTGGGCGACCCGGTCCCAGCCCATGGTGCGCAGGAAGGCGTCGTTGGAGACCTGGCTGGCGCCGAACATCTCCGAGAGCGTGCCGGAGGTGAAGTGCCGCCGCACGTCCATCTCGTAGAACCGGTCCTGCGCCTGGACGTAGCCCTGGGCGCGGAAGAGGTCCTGCGGGGTGTCGGCGTAGATCTGCGGCACGCCCTGCGCGTCGCGCTTGACCTGCACCGGCCCGGACAGTCCCTTGAGCCGGAGCGATCCCGTCGTCTGCGGGAAGGAGGCACGGACCGTACTGACGCTCCAGTACGAGCCGAGGCCGATCCCCGCCACGAGCAGGACCACGACCGCGATCACGACGACTCGTGCGCGGCGGCCCTTCTTCTTCGCTGGCGGAGCGGATGTGTTGGCGGGCATCGCTGTCCTTCGCGGGGCAGGGTGGACCGGAGTGCTGACGGCAACCATATGGGGCCTGCCTGTACGCGGGGCACTCGGACCCCGCCGCCGGCGGCCGCCCCGGACGGGCTTCCCGGGCCGTTGTGCCAAGCGCGGGTAAAATGGCGGGACGAGGCAGCCACCGCTCCGGCGACCCACCGTCCGGCCCGCCCCGCCCGCCGTTCGGCCCGCCCGTCCCGGAGGAGGACCGCCCCTGTCTGTCGAGCATCTCAACGAGGTCCTGCTCGTCTCCGCGCTCGTCCTGCTCGTCGCCGTGGCGGCGGTGCGGGTCTCGTCGCGCAGCGGGCTGCCGAGCCTGCTGCTCTACCTGGGCATCGGCGTGGCCATCGGCCAGGACGGCATCGGTGTCCGGTTCGACGACGCCCAGCTCACGCAGGTGTTGGGGTACGCGGCACTGGTCGTCATCCTCGCCGAGGGCGGCCTCGGCACGCGCTGGCGGGAGATCGAGCCCGCGGTGCCGGCCGCCGCCGCACTGGCCACCGCCGGGGTCGCGGTGAGCGTCGGGATCACCGCGAGCGCCGCGCACTTCCTGGTCGGCCTGGAGTGGCGGCAGGCCCTGATCGTCGGCGCGGTCGTCTCCTCGACGGACGCCGCCGCGGTCTTCTCCGTACTGCGCCGCGTCCCGCTGCCCGCCCGGCTGACCGGCGTGCTGGAGGCCGAGTCGGGCTTCAATGACGCGCCGGTGGTCATCCTGGTCGTCGCCTTCTGCGCGCACGGCCCGGTGGAGTCCTGGTACGCGCTGCTCGGCAAGATCGCCCTGGAGCTGGCGATCGGCGCCGCGGTGGGGCTGGCCGTCGGCAAGCTGGGCGCGATGGCGCTGCGGCAGGTGGCGCTGCCGGCCTCCGGCCTCTACCCGATCGCGGTGATGGCGCTGGCCGTGCTGGCCTACGCGGGCGGCGCCTTCGCGCACGGCAGCGGGTTCCTCGCGGTCTACCTGGCCGCCGTGGTGCTGGGCAACGCCGGGCTGCCGCACCGGCCGGCCACCCGGGGCTTCGCGGAGGGCGTGGCGTGGCTGGCCCAGATCGGCATGTTCGTGCTGCTGGGCCTGCTGGTCAACCCGGCCGAGCTGGGCGCGGACATCGCGCCCGCGCTGGTGGTCGGGGTGGCGCTGACGCTGGTGGCCCGGCCGGTGTCGGTCTTCGGGGTGCTCGTCCCGTTCGACACGCCCTGGCGGGACAAGGTGCTGCTGTCGTGGGCCGGGCTGCGCGGCGCGGTGCCCATCGTGCTGGCGACGATCCCGATGGTCTACGCGGTCCCGGACAGCCGCCGCATCTTCAACATCGTCTTCGTGCTGGTGATCGTCTTCACGCTGCTGCAGGGCCCGACGCTGCCGTGGCTGGCCCGGCGGCTGCGGCTGGCCGACACCGAGGGCGCCGCCGACCTGGGCATCGAGTCCGCACCGCTGGAGCGGCTGCGCGGCCACCTGCTGTCGCTCTCCATCCCGGAGCGCTCCCGCATGCACGGCGTGGAGATCTCCGAGCTGCGGCTGCCGGCCGGCGCGGCGGTGACGCTGGTGGTCAGGGACGGCCGCAGCTTCGTGCCGGACCGGGCGACGATGCTGCAGCGCGGCGACGAGCTGCTGGTGGTGGCCACCGATCCGGTGCGCGACCAGGCGGAGCGCCGGCTGCGCGCGGTCGGCCGCGGCGGCAAGCTCGCCGGCTGGCTGGAGTCGCCGCGCGAGGTGCGCCGGCGTTCCGGTTCGACGCCGAGCGGCTGGTCACGGCACGGACGGCCGCGGCGGGGCGGCCGACGGGCGTGACCCGGCGGCGCCGGTATCATGAGCGGGTTGCACACATTCGACTCCGCCTGACGCAGGGCCGGCGCGACCCGGGCACACCGCCCGCGGGGACCGCGCGAGAGGACGGCCTTCGGCGCCCCATCGGGCGCTACCAGGTGGCGGAAAGGCCCGGCCGTGGCATCCACGGTCACTTCCAGGCACGGCTACCGGGAGCTTCTGCGTACCCCGGGTGCGTGGTCCTTCGTCCTGCCGGGGTTCGCGGCGCGGCAGCCGTTCGCGATGCTGACCATCGGGATCGTGCTGCTGGTGCGGCACACCACCGGCTCCTACGGCTCGGCCGGCGTGGCCGCCGCGGTCACCGGGGTGGCGATGGCGTTCTGCGCCCCGCGCGCCGGGCGGCTGGCGGACCGGTTCGGCCAGCGGGCGGTGCTGCTGCCCGGGGTGCCGCTGCACGCGGCGGCGGTGCTGGCGCTGACCGCGCTGGCGCTCGGGCACGCTCCGCTGTGGGCGGTGCTGGCCGCCGCGGTGCCGGCCGGCGCGACGGTGCCGCAGATCGGCCCGATGGTCCGGGCCCGGTGGGCGGTGGCGCTGGACGAGTCGCCGCTGCTGGTGACGGCGGCGGCGTTCGAGTCGGTCACCGACGAGTTCACCTTCGTGATCGGCCCGGTGCTGGCGACCGCGTTGTGCGCGGCGGTGCACCCGGCGGCCGGGCTGCTGGCCGAGGCGGGGCTGACGCTGGCCGGCGGGCTGCTGTTCGCCGCGCGGCGCACCGCCGCCCCGGAGCCGTCGCCGGTGGTGCTGCGCGACCGGCGCCGGCGCGGCGGCGGCTCGTCGCTGGCGCTGCCGGGGGTGCGGGCGCTGGCGGCCGGCTTCTGGGGGATCGGCGTGGTCTTCGGCGGGATGCAGGTGGCGCTGACCGCGTTCACCCAGGACATCGGCCGGCCCGGCGTCAACGGCGTGCTGTACGGGATCTTCGCGGCCGGCAACATGCTGTCCGGCGCGGTGTGCGGCGCGGCGGCGGTCGGCGGGCGATCGACCCCGCGCGGCCGGCTGCTGGCGGCCTACGCGGCGCTGGTCGTGGTCTGCTCGACGCTGTGGGCGGCCGGTTCGATCGCGCTGCTCGGGGCGCTGGGGCTGCTGGCCGGCGCGTGCGTGGCGCCGACGCTGGTCAACGGGTACGCGCTGGTGAGCGAGCTGGTCCCGGCCCGGTCGCGCACCGAGGCGTTCACCTGGCTGACCGGCGCGGTGGCGCTGGGGCAGGCGCTCGCCGCGACGGCGGCCGGGCGGCTGGCCGACCTGTTCGGGCCCGGCGCCGCGTTCACCGTGCCGCTGGCGGGCACCCTGCCGGCGCTCGCGGTGCTGGTGGCGCTGCGCGGGCACCTGGCGGCGCGGCCTGCGGCACCGGGGACCGCCGCGGTGCGAGTCGTACGCGAGCGGGCGGCAGTGGACTGACGCGGCGGAATGCTGCACTATGGAGCGTCGTTAGCACTCAATGAGTGAGAGTGCCAGGAGGAGTACGTGCCGACCTATCAGTACCAGTGCACCGAGTGTGGCGAAGCGCTTGAGGCGGTGCAGAAGTTCACCGACGACGCGCTCACCGAGTGCCCGAACTGCCGGGGACGCCTGCGCAAGGTGTTCTCCGCGGTCGGTGTCGTCTTCAAGGGCTCTGGTTTCTACCGCAACGACAGCCGCAGTTCGTCGTCGAGCGGCTCGTCGTCGAGCGGTTCGCCGGCCAAGGCGGAGTCGAAGGGCGAGGCCAAGGCCCCGGCCAAGAGCGAGTCGAAGACCGAGACCAAGAGCGGCGAGACGTCGTCGGCCGCCAAGGGCGGGTCGAAGCCGTCGGCTCCGGCGTCGGCCGGCAGCGGCTCGTCACCGGCCTCCTGACCCGCCCCGGCACACCCGTCCCCGACCCCGCCCGCACCCTCCGGCGGGGTCGCCGGCGTCCCGGCGGCAGCGCATAGGGTGACGCGCATGACGACGCCAACCAGCAACGCACAGGCGGACATAGGGGTCATCGGCGGCTCCGGTCTCTACTCCTTCCTGGAGGACGTGACCGAGATCACCGTGGAGACGCCCTACGGCTCCCCCAGCGACTCCCTCTTCCTCGGCGAGGTGGCCGGCCGCACGGTGGCGTTCCTGCCCCGGCACGGCCGCAAGCACCACCTGCCCCCGCACCGGATCAACTACCGGGCGAACCTGTGGGCGCTGGCCTCCCTCGGCGTGACCCAGGTGCTCGGGCCGTGCGCGGTCGGCGGCCTGCGGGCGGAGTTCGGCCCCGGCACCCTGCTCGTGCCCGACCAGCTCGTGGACCGCACCAAGTCCCGCGAGCAGACCTTCTACGACGGCGAGGCGCTGGCCGACGGCTCGGTGCCCAACGTGGTGCACCCGACGTTCGCCGACCCCTACTGCCCGGCCGGCCGCGGCATCGCGGTGGCGACCGCGCGCGGCGCCGGCTGGCAGGCGGTGGACGGCGGGACGCTGGTGGTCGTCGAGGGGCCGCGGTTCTCCACCCGCGCCGAGTCGCGCTGGCACGCGGCGCAGGGCTGGTCGGTGGTCGGCATGACCGGTCACCCCGAAGCGGTGCTCGCCCGCGAACTCGGCCTGTGCTACACCTCGTTGACGCTCGTCACCGACCTCGACGCGGGCGCCGAGACCGGTGAGGGCGTCTCCCACGAGGAGGTGCTGCGGGTCTTCGGCGCCAACGTGGACCGGCTGCGCACCGTACTGTTCGACATGATCGGCGCGCTGCCGGAGGGCGCCGCCCGCGACTGCCTGTGCTCGCACGCGCTGGACGGGCTGGACACCGGGATCCCGGCCCCCTTCGCGCGCTGACGGCTCCCCCACTCCCCCCAACGACGAAGGAACTTCTCGGTGAGCGATACCTCAGACGCCAAGCACTCGGGACTGCTCGGCGGCTTCAGGGCCTTCATGATGCGCGGCAACGTCGTCGACCTGGCAGTCGCGGTCGTCATCGGCGCGGCGTTCACCTCGGTGGTGAACTCCGTGGTGAACGGCGTGATCAATCCGGTGGTCGGCGCGCTGGGCACCCGTGATCTGTCCAGCTACCACTCCTGCCTCAAGTCGCCGTGCGAGATGAACGCCGCGGGTCATGTGAGCCAGCGGCGTCTACATCCTGTGGGGCTCGGTGCTCGGCGCCGCGCTCAACTTCCTGATCACCGGCGCGGTCGTCTACTTCTTCATGGTGCTGCCGATGACCCGGTTCCTGGCCCGGCGCGCGGCCCGGCAGGAGCAGGAGGCCGCCGTGCAGGCGGAGACGGAGAGCATAGAGGTCACCCTGCTGCGGCAGATCCGCGACGAGCTGGTCCAGCAGCGCGGCGCGACCTCGTAACTCCCTTGCTGAGCAGGCCCGTTCGGCGGGCGACCGCGTTGGACGCCCACCCGCCCGCTGTTGGATGATCCGGGTGGGCTTCCGGGGGTTCGGAGGACCGTTCCGTTCTCCGTGCGCACTTAAGGGTTCCGCCATGCCGTTCGTCCGTCTGCTCAAAGCCGTGCCGGTGCTCGCCGCGCTGGTCTCGCTCGGCGCGTGCGCGCCGCCGGGCACGGCCGCCGGGTCCGGCACCCCCGCGGTGTCGGCCTCGGCGCGCGGCACGTCGGCCGGCGCCGCGGTGGCGGGCCCGGACGCTTCGCAGGCGCCGGCCGACGCGGCACTGCTGGACCGGCTGCTGCCCTACCCGGCGGACGCCCGCCGCTGGGGCGCGGACCGCACCGGGGTGCTCGGGCTCGGCCGGTTCATCGACAACTTCTACGTCAAGTCCTCCTGGGACAACGAGCGCGGCCTGATGACCCAGCGCCGCTTCGTGCGCGCCGCCCGGCACGGGTGGATCAACGCCGACGGCTCCCAGGACGACGTGTGGCTGGTCGACTTCGCCACCGCGGCCGGCGCCCGCAGCATGTACCTGGGGCTGACCGGCAACTGGAAGGACGCCGCCAGGCCGGCCGCCGAGTTCGCCGACCCGGCGGTGCACGGCGAGGGCCAGACCACCACCACGCTCGACTCGCTGGGCAACGCCTACGCCAAGGTCGCCGCCGTCAGCGGCCACACGGTCGTCTACGTGAAGGTCTACACGGCCGCCTCGCCCGAACGGGCCGCCGCGGTCGCGCTGATGGCCCGGCAGTACGCCCGGATGGGCTGAGCCGCCCGGCCCGGCCGGACCGCCCGTTCTCCGGCGAACCGCCGCCGCCGCACGGGCCGTTCCGGGCGATCCGGTGCTGCCGGGCGCCGGGGCGGCCGGGCCGTTCAGAGGTGGTGCGGGGGCTTCTCGTCGAGGAACCGGGCCAGGTCCGCCGCGCCGCCGCCCGACCGGTCGCCCCAGGCGTGGTCGGTGTCGTCGGCGGCCGGCCGGTCGAACGGGTCGTCGAAGACCAGTGCGGCCGGCGGGCGCGGGGCGGGTTCCCGCTCCGGTGCGTCGCTCATGCGCTCAGCGTACGGGGTGCCCGGCGCCGCCCCCGGCCGGCGTTGTCCGCTCACGCCGCTTCGTGGTCGAAGCCGGTGGCGCGGGCCATCCGCTTGAGTTCGAGCAGCGCGTGCTTCTCGATCTGGCGGATCCGCTCCCGGGTGAGGCCGTGCTGCTTGCCGACCTCGGTGAGGGTGCGCTCCTTGCCGTCCTCCATGCCGTAGCGGGCCCGGATGATCGAGGCGGTGCGCACGTCGAGGCGGCCGATCAGCTGCTCCAGCTCCTCGCGGCGCAGCATGACCATCACCGAGTCCTCCGGCGAGGCGGCCGAGGTGTCCTCGACCAGGTCGCCGAACTGCGTCTCGCCCTCGTCGTCCACCGACATGTTGAGGCTGACCGGGTCGCGGGCCCAGTCGAGCACGTCGGCGATCCGCTCCGGCGTGGTGGCCAGCTCGGTGGCGATCTCGGCGGGCTCGGGGTCGCGGCCCTGCTCGCGGTTGAACTCCCGCTGCACGCGCCGGATCCGCCCCAGCTCCTCCACCAGGTGCACCGGCAGCCGGATGGTGCGGGACTGGTCGGCGATGGACCGGGTGATGGCCTGCCGGATCCACCAGGTCGCGTAGGTGGAGAACTTGAAGCCCTTGGCGTAGTCGAACTTCTCCACCGCCCGGACCAGCCCGGCGTTGCCCTCCTGGATCAGGTCGAGCAGCGGCAGCCCGCTGCGCGGATAGCGCCGGGCGACCGCGACGACCAGCCGCAGGTTGGATCGGATGAAGACGTCCTTGGCGGCCGCGCCGGCCTCGGCTATCGCGCGCAGCTCCTCCTGGTTCGCGCCCGCCGCGCCCTCGTCCCGCGCGAGCAGCTGCTCGGCGAAGACGCCGGCCTCGACGGCCCTGGACAGCTCTACCTCGCGCGCCGCGTCGAGGAGCGGGGTACGCGCGATCTCGTCGAGGTACATACCGACCAGATCGCGGTCCGCCACCTCGCCGCCGGTGGCGCGAACGCTGCTGGGCCCGTCGGTGCGACGGCGGGCGACTGCCCGGGTTGCCATGCCTGCTCCCTTGTGGGTGGTTCTGTCGGACTCCGTTGGTGCAACCGTGGTGCGAAGTCGTGCGGTGAGAGGCGTAGCGGATCCTTGCGGATCGCGTGCCCGCTCTGTGAGGAACAACGACTGGAAAACGGACAGAATTCCCAAGTCAAGCGCCGAGTTTGTGATCATGCAGTACCCTGCGCGCCGTGCTCTCGGCGCCTGTCGTCGGCCACTGCCGGCCACTCCTCAGCCGCCGTCACCGGCGGTGAGCCGCATCGCCCCTCGGCCGGGCGCCTACCCGGACATCACCGGTTGAGACCGATCGGATGCGATCGGGTGGAGCCGGCGGCGTCCGGGCCGGTCAGCGGCGCCAGGGCAGGTCGGCGCGGCACTGCGGGCTCAGCCCCTCGGCGATCGTCTGCATGATCGCGTCGAGTTGCCTGACCTGCTCGGCGTCGAGCCGGTCGAAGAGCGCGCCGCGCACCGCCTCGACGTGCCCGGGGGCGGCCGCCGCCAGCGCGGCGAACCCCGCGTCGGTCAGCACGGCGAGCTGGCCGCGCCGGTCCGTCGGGCAGTCCTCGCGGCGCACCCAGCCGTCCCGCTCCAGCCGGGCGATCGCGTGCGAGAGCCGGCTGCGGGTGATCTTCGAGCGCTCGGCCAGCTCGGTCATCCGCATCGCGCGCTCCGGGGCCTCGGAGAGCCAGACCAGCAGCTGGTAGTAGGTGTGCGGCATGCCGCAGTCGCGCTGCAACTGCCGGTCGAGATGGTCCGACAGCAGCTGCGTGGCGGCCGTGTAGGCCCGCCAGGCACGCTGTTCGCCCTCGTCCAGCCAGCGCACCGGGGCCACCGTCGAGTCCTCCTGCGTACGTTCCGCCATGCGGTCCAGAGTACGGCCGCTTGAAGGTTCAACGACGACCCCGGCTGCGGGATCTCGGGCCGGGTCAGTGCGCGACGACCGGCACCGGCAGTTCGTACTCCTCGCCCTCGGCCGCGCCGCCGCCGGAGGCCACCGGACCGCCGTTCTGGCCGCCGGTGTTGATCAGGGTCAGCGCGATCGCCGAGGCCACCACCAGGATGCCGACCGCCCACCAGATGGCGATCGAGTAGCCGTGCACCATGCTCTGCGCCTGCAGCAGCCGGGCGCCCGCGACGCCGGTCGCGCGGTGGCCGGCGGCGTACGCCGTGGTGGCGCTGGCGGCGATGGTGTTCAGCAGCGCGGTGCCGATCGAACCGCCCACCTGCTGCGAGGTGTTGACCATCGCGGAGGCCACGCCGGCGTCCCGCGGCTTCACCCGGTAGGTGGCCAGGCTCATCGCGGGCATGAACGCGGTGCCCATGCCAAGGCCCAGCAGGAGCTCGCCGGGCAGCACCAGGCCCGCGTAGGAGCTGTCCACCGAGATGCGGGTGAGGACCAGCATGCCGAGCGCGGCCACCAGGAAGCCGGGGCCCATCAGCTTGCGCGGCGCGACCCGGGTCATCAGCCGGGCGCCGATCTGGGTGGACCCGGTGATCATGCCCGCCACCATCGGCAGGAACGCCAGCCCGGTCATCACCGGGGTGTAGCCCCTGACGATCTGCAGGTAGTAGGTGAGGAACAGGAACAGCCCGAACATCCCGATCACCGCGAGGCCCAACGACAGGTACACGCCGGCCCGGTTGCGGTCCGCCACCACCCGCAGCGGCAGCAGCGGCGCGTGGTGCCGCGACTCCACCAGCGCGAACGCGGCCAGCAGCACGACGGCGACCGCGAACAGCGCGATCGTCGAACCGGCGGTCCAGCCGGCCGACTCGGCGCGGGTGAACCCGTAGACCAGCGAGACCAGGCCGGTGGTGGCCAGCAGGACGCCGGGGATGTCGAGGCCGTTGCGGTTGCGGGTGCCGACCGGCTCGCGGATCACCACGACCGCGCCGATCACCGCGACGACCGCGAAGGCGACGTTGACGAAGAGCGTCCAGCGCCAGTTCAGGTGCTCGGTGAGCAGGCCGCCCAGGATCAGGCCGATCGCACCGCCGCCGCCCGCGATGGCGCCGTAGATGCCGAACGCCTTCGCCCGCTCGCGCGCCTCGGTGAACATCACCGACAGCAGCGACAGCGCGGCCGGCGCCAGCAGCGCGCCGAACGCGCCCTGCAGCGCCCGCGCGCCCAGCAGCATCCCGGTGTCCACCGCGGCGCCGCCGAGCGCCGAGGCGCCCGCGAAGCCCACCAGGCCGATGACGAAGGTGCGTTTGCGGCCCACCAGGTCGGCTATCCGCCCGCCGAAGAGCAACAGCCCGCCGAACGCCAGGGTGTAGGCGGTGATCACCCACTGGCGGTTGCCGTCGGAGATGCCCAGCGCGTGCTGCGCGGACGGCAGGGCGATGTTCACGATGGTCGCGTCCAGCACCACCATCAGCTGCGCGAGGGCGATGAAGACGAGCGCTTTCCAGCGTCTTGGGTCGAGTTGTGCCAAGGATTCGGACATGCGTGGAGCCACCTAGCGGGTGAGGAGTGGAAGTTCGGAGGCGGTCGGGCGGCAGCGGGCAGGCGTGCGGCCGGCGAGACCGCGTGGAGCCGTGGTGTCACGACTCCCGGCGCAGGTCCCCCAGTTCCGCGGCGCTGCCGGGCAGCACGGAGTGCCCCGGTGCGCGCAGGCCGTCGAGGTACAACTGCAGGTGTCGGTGGACGAACTGGTCGATGGCGGTGCAGAAGGTGCCCGGCAGTGGCCGGGTGAGCTGGGACAGGACGACCATCAGGTCGCCCGCGCCGACGCCGGCCCGCAGTTGCCCGGCCTGCCGGGCGCGTGCCAGCAGCCGTTCCACCACGTCTCCCAACCGGTCGCACATGCCGGTCAGTTCGGCGTCGTCGGGGCGGTCGAGCAGCCGGACGAACAGGGCGCACTGGGCGCCCACCCGCTCGTCGGCGAGCTCGTGGGCGAAGCGCTCGAGTGCCGTGAAGGCGTCGGCCTCCTCGGCGAGCGCCGCCTCGCCGCGCCGCACGGCGGTCTCCAGGACGGCGAGCGTGACGCTGCGGAACAGCGCGCGCCGGTCGCCGAAGTTGCGGTAGAGGGTGGCGTTGCCGACGCCGGCCCGGCGGGCGATCTCGTCGAGCGGGACGTCCGGCCCCGACTCCACGAGTGCCTCGCGGGCGGCGGCGACGATGCGCTCGCGGTTGCGCGAGGCGTCCGCCCGTCGCCGGGGCGAGCCGTTGGGCGCGGCGCTCTTCGCCAGAGTCCTCACGACGGCATCCCTCCCGGCGGCCCGTGTCGGATGATCCGGGGAAGCGCTCCCCGTTTCACTGTCGTACGGGTCAACGGGGAGGGAGTCCCCGGTTATTTCACCGCGCCGTCGTGACCTGTGTCACGCCCGCCCGCGCGGGGCCGGCCGGGTCACTCGGCGTCCGCGCGCAGCTCCCGGTTGCGCCGGGCGAGCACCACGCCCACGCCCGCCGCGCCCGCGGCCAGCGCCGCCGCCGGCATCCAGGAGCGGTTGAGCGCGTGACGGGTGGCGTGGTCGAGCGAGAAGCGGCCAGGACCGGCGATCGCGAGCGCGGCGGCCGCCGCCGAGAGCATCGCGGGGTGCTCCAGACCGCCCTTGATGGCGAAGAAGCCCTTCGGCGCGTGGACCGAGGCGGCCGTGGCCATGGTCGCCGCCGCCGCCGCGGCGCCGGCCGGGGTGGCCAGCCCGAGCGCCAGCGACGCGCCGCCGCCGAACAGGCCGAGTCCGGTGGCCAGCGCGCTGGGCCCTCCCGGCCTGAACCCCAGCGCCTCCATGGTCTTGGCGGTGCCCTGCAGACCGTCGCCGCCGAACAGGCCGAAGAGCTTCTGCGAGCCGTGGGCCATCAGCGCCCCACCGACAGCGAGGCGCAGCACGAGCAGTCCGGTGTCCTTGCGCGGCGACATGGGTTCCTCTTCCGACGGTCACGGGCGGAGTCGCAAGCAGGCTATCCGGCGGCGCCACACAACAGCTCTCATCCCACTCGAACCGCCCGCGCGCGGCCGCGTCACTCGGTGTCGGCCCGCAGCTCCCGGATCCGCCGGGCGATCACCACGCCCGCGCCCGCCGCGCCCGCGGCCAGCGCAGCCGCCGGCATCCAGGAGCGGTCCAGCACGTGGCAGGTGGCGTGGTCGAGGGAGAGCCGGCCAGGACCGGCGACGGCGAGCGCGACGGCCGCGGCGGCGAGCACGCCGGGGTGCTCGAAGCCGCCCTCGGTGGCGAAGAAGCCGTTCGGCGCGTGGACGGAGGAGGCCGAGGCCATGGTCGCCGCCGCCGCGGCGCCGCCGGCCGGGGTGGCCAGCCCGAGCGCCAGCAGCGCGCCGCCGGCCGTCTCGCCGACCCCCGCGGCCAGCGCGTTGTGCTTGCCGGGCCGGAAGCCCATCGCGTGCATCGCCCGCCCGGTGCCCTCCAGCCCGCCCCCGCCGAACCAGCCGAAGAGCTTCTGCGTGCCGTGCGCGATCAGCGTCCCGCCGACGGCGAGGCGCAGCACGAGCAGTCCGATGTCCTTGCGCTGCGACATGGCTTCCTCTTCCGATGGGGACGATCACGGCCGGCTGTCAGGGCGACGGTTACCCGGTGGCGCCCCGGCCAGTCTCCGCGCCCGCCCGGCGCCCCGCCCGCCGCGCTGCGCCGTCCGGGTGACACCACGCCGTCGTACCGGCCGGTAACCGATTACGCCGAACAGGCGACAACCGGCTGCCCGGCCCACTAGAAGGGAGGCATGACGTCCACCAGGTCCATGCTGCGGATCGCGAACTGCTCGGGTTTCTACGGCGACCGGCTCTCGGCCGCCCGCGAGATGGTCGAGGGCGGTCCGATCGACGTACTGACCGGCGACTACCTCGCCGAGCTGACCATGCTGCTGCTGTGGAAGGCCCGGCAGCGCGATCCGGACGCCGGGTACGCGGCCTCCTTCCCGGCCCAGATGCGCGAGGTGCTCGGCACCTGCCTGGAGCGCGGCATCAAGATCGTGGTCAACGCGGGCGGCCTCAACCCGGCCGGGCTGGCCGCGCTGCTGGGCCGGCTGGCGGAACGGGCCGGGCTGGCGCCGCGCATCGCGCACCTGGAGGGCGACGACCTGCTGCCCCGGCTGGCGGACCTGGAAGCCGCCGGCAACGCGCCGCGGCACGCGGTGACCGGCCGCACCCTCGCGCAGGACGGCGTCACCCCGCTGACCGCCAACGCCTACCTGGGCGCGTGGGGCATCGCCGAGGCGCTGCGGGCCGGCGCGGACGTGGTGATCTGCGGCCGGGTCACCGACGCCGCCCTCGTCGTCGGCCCGTCGGCGTGGGCGTTCGACTGGGCCCGCGACGACTGGGACCGGCTGGCCGGCGCGGTCGCGGCCGGCCACGTCCTGGAGTGCGGCGCGCAGGCGACCGGCGGCAACTACGCGTTCTTCACCGAGATCGCCTCCCCGGTGCGGCCCGGCTTCCCGCTCGCCGAGATGCGGCCCGACGGCTCGTGCGTGATCACCAAGCACCCCGGCACGCCCGGCGCGGTCACCACCGAGACCGTCACCGCGCAACTGCTCTACGAGATCGGCCACCCCGCCTACCTCGGCCCGGACGTGGTGGCCCGGTTCGACACCGCCGAACTGAAGCAGGAGGGCCCGGACCGGGTGCGGCTCAGCGGGGTGCGCGGCGAGCCGGCGCCCGAGAGCCTCAAGGTGTGCGTCAACCACGCCGGCGGCTACCGCAACAGCGCGGTCTTCGTGCTCACCGGGCTCGACCTGGCGGACAAGGCCCGGTTCGCCGAGGAGTCCCTGCTCGACGCGGTCGGCGGCCGGGAGCGGTTCGCGCACTTCCACACCCGGCTGGAGCACGGATCCGGCGGCGCGCGCCTGACGGTGACCGTCAAGGACGGCGACCGCGACACCGCCGGCCGGGCGTTCTTCGCCGCGCTCGCCGAGACCGGGCTGTCCGGCTACCCGGGGCTGCACCTGGAGCACGCCTCGCCGCGCGCCACCGAGTACGGGATCTACTGGCCCGCGCTGGTCGACGCCGACGCCGTCCGGCAGGAGGTCGTCTTCGGCGACGGCACCCGGCTCGCGGTGCGGGAGCCGTCCCGGCGGGCCCGGCCGGCCGACCCGGCGCCGCCGGCCGCCGACCCCGATGCCGGGGTCGAGGCCGCCGGCGGTGCGGCGTACGACGGCAGCGGGCCGACGGTCCGGGTGCCGCTGGGCAGGCTGGTGGGCGCCCGCTCGGGCGACAAGGGCGGCGACGCCAACGTCGGGCTGTGGGCCCGCGACGACGCCTGCCACGCCTGGCTGCGCCGCACCCTCGACACCGAACGGCTGCGCCTGCTGCTGCCGGAGGCGTCCGGACTGGAAATCAGCCGTTACGAACTGCCGAATCTGCGGGCGGTGAATTTCGTGGTGCACGGACTGCTCGGCGACGGGGTGGCCGCCTCGGTGCGGGCCGATCCGCAGGCGAAGAGCCTCGGCGAATTCCTGCGGGCCCAGGAGATCGCGGTGCCGGCCGAACTCGTCCCGTCCCACGAGAACCCCACGGACCGGCAAAGCACGGCACCGGCCGGGCAAAGCGCAGGCCAAGACCGGTCGGAACGGCTGTGGCGCCGGACACAGTGACCGCTTCCACGGCTATCGCCGACATCCCCGCTGGTTAATGTGAGCCGCCCGGCGGCTCGCCGGACCGGTACGCGGAAGAACGCACAAGAGGACCACCGTGGACAACACCATTCTGCACAAGGCGATATTCCTGCTGCGCGACTGCCACGAATCGGAAGGGCAGGTCGTGGACCGCCTCAAGGACTACTTCCCCACCCTGTCGCACGAGGACCGCGAGCGGTACACGAGCGAGGCGTGGGACATGGTGCACGGCACGCACACCTCGATCTGACGCGTCCCGGGACCGCGGGATCCGCGGTGCGAACGGCGGCACGGGCCATCAGGCCCGTGCCGCCGTCGTGCGTCCAGCGGGCGAAGTCCGGCCGGGGCCACAAAGATGGGCACTGATCACGCCGGTCACGGGCAGGCGAGGTGGGACCCCGAAGCCCCAGAAGGGACGGACACCGTGGCAACGCCCAGGATTCTCGTAGTCGGCGCAGGCTTCGCCGGGATCAACTGCGTGCGCCGGCTGGAACGCCGGATGCGGCCGGGCGAGGCGGATCTCGCCCTCGTCACGCCGCTGTCGTACCAGCTCTACCTGCCGCTGCTGCCGCAGGTCGCCTCCGGCGTGCTGTCGCCGCAGTCGGTGGCCGTCTCGCTGCGCCGCAGCAGCCGGCACCGCACCCGGATCGTGCCCGGCGCCGCGATCGGCGTGGACGCCAAGGCGAAGGTCTGCGTCATCCGGAAGATCACCGGCGAGGTCGTGAACGAGCGGTACGACTACATCGTGCTGGCCCCCGGCAGCGTCACCCGCACCTTCGACATCCCCGGCCTGACCACGTACGCGCGCGGCATGAAGACGCTGGCCGAGGCCGCCTACATCCGCGACCACGTCATCGCGCAGCTCGACCTCGCCGACGCCAGCCAGGACGACGCCGAGCGCGCCTCCCGCCTGCAGTTCGTGGTGGTCGGCGGCGGCTACGCGGGCACCGAGACCGCCGCATGCCTGCAGCGCCTGACCACCAACGCGATGCGGCGCTACCCGCGGCTCGATCCCGGGCTGATCAGGTGGCACCTGATCGACATCGCCCCCAAGCTCATGCCGGAGCTCGGCGACAAGCTCGGCGCCAGCGCCCTGTCGGTGCTGCGCGGCCGGGGCGTCGAGGTCTCGCTCGGCGTGTCGGTCGCCCGCGCCGAGGAGGACCGGGTCACCTTCACCGACGGGCGCGTGGTGCCCACCCGCACGCTGATCTGGACCGCCGGCGTCGCCGCGAGCCCGCTGATCGCCACGCTGGACGCCGAGACGGCGCGCGGCCGGCTGGTCGTCACGCCGCAGATGTCGGTGCCGGGCCTGTCCGGGGTGTTCGCGCCGGGCGACGCCGCCGCCGTGCCCGACCTGGCCAAGGGCGACGACGCGATCTGCCCGCCGACCGCGCAGCACTCCATGCGGCAGGGCCGCGCGCTGGCCGACAACATCCTGGCCACCATCCGCGGCGAACAGCCCAAGCCGTACGTCCACAAGGACCTCGGGCTGGTGGTCGACCTCGGCGGCACCGACGCGGTCTCCAAGCCGCTCGGCATCGAACTGCACGGCCTGCCGGCCCAGGCGGTGGCCCGCGGCTACCACTGGTCCGCGTTGCGCACCAACGTCGCCAAGACCCGCGTGCTGACCAACTGGCTGCTCAACGCCATCGCCGGCGACGACTTCGTCCGCACCGGCTTCCTGGCCGAACGACCGCCCACGCTGCGGGACTTCGAGCACACCGACGAATATCTGACGGCTGATCAGGTTCGCGAGCACACCGCGGCGATGGCGGTACACGGCTGAACCGGCCTGGTGGTGCGTGGCCGAGGCGGCCTTGCGGTGCGTGGCAGGGACCTTGCGGCGCTGCGGATCCGGCCGCAGCGGGTCAGGTGGCCGTCTCGACGGCCGACTTGATGCGCCCGGCGAAGGCGTCGGCGTCCTTGCGGGCCGCGTTGAGCGCGAGGCCGGCGAGCAGCTTCCCGAGACCGTGGCCGGTCAGCTCGTTGAAGACGCGCAGCCGGGTGCGGCCGCCGGGCAGCGCCTCGAAGTCGTAGCCGCCCTCGGCGGTCACCAGGTTCCGGGAGATCTCGCTCCAGCGGATCCGGTCGTTCGGCTCGAAGCCGACGATCCGGAACTGCCGCCGGGTGGTCATGCCGGCGTCCTTGACGGTGCTGGCGTAGACGGTGCCCACCGCGGTGGGGCCGTCGGTCCGCTTGGCCATCTCCTGGACGCGCGGGCTGAAGGCCGGGTCGTGGCGCCCGTCGGCGAGGTAGGCGAAGACCTGCTCGACGGGTCGCTCGATCTCGATGGTCGCCTCGAACTGTCCGGACATGATTCCTCCTGTGCTCACGCCACGGCTCCAGCGTGCGCGCAGCCGGCCCGGCCCGCACATCGAGGGGCCGGCCCGGTCAGTCCCGGGCGGCCCGGCGGACCGCCAGCCCCCAGGCGACGAGCGGCACCTGGAGCGGCAACCGGCCGTAGGCGACGGCGCGTTGGGGGGCCGGGCGGTCGCGCCAGTCGCGGGCCATCTTGACGTTGGCCGGGAAGACGGCGGCGAACAGCCCGGCCGCGAGCAGCCCGCCGACCCGCCGGGTGCGCGGCAGGGCGACCACGGCGGCCACCGCGAGCTCCGCGGCCCCGGAGACGTAGGTCCAGGTCCGGGCGGACCCCGGCAGCGACCGGGGCACGATCGCGTCGAACTGCCGCGGCACCGCGAAGTGCGCCACCCCCGACACCGTGAGCAACCCGGCCAGCGCCCGCGCCGAACGGCTGCCGTCAACCATGGGAACCTCCGGTCGCACCGAGTCGAATCCCGCGCAGCCTACGCCGCGCCCCTCCCCGCCCCCCAGCACGCCCCCTCCCCCATCCGCTAACCTGTCCCACGTCCGCCGTCCACCACGGCCGACCCCCGCCTCCGTAGCTCAGGGGATAGAGCACCGCTCTCCTAAAGCGGGTGTCGGCAGTTCGAATCTGCCCGGGGGCACCAGCTCTGACCAGGGAAAAGCCCCGGACCATGATCGGTCCGGGGCTTTGTCGTGCCAGATGACATCCACCGCTGACATCAACGGCGGCGTTCAGCCACGGTCGATCCGCCGCCTGAGCAGCCGGTCCATGTGGCTTATGGCCTCGCGCTGGGTGTCCTGGACGACGTGCGTGTACACGTCCATCGTGATGCTGATCTGGCTGTGGCCAAGGATCTCCATCACCACGCGCGGGGCAACCCCGGCCGCCGTCAACAGGGTCGCGCAGCCGTGCCGGGCGTCGTGCAGCCGGATGACGCGAAGGCCGGCGGCCTGGCCGACGCGGGTGAACGAGCGGTAGAGGTTCCGCGGCTCGACGGGGTTGCCGGTGCGGGTGGCGAAGACGTAGCCGTTCGGCTCCAGGCCGCCGAGGGCGGCTGTCTGGCGCATCCGATGCCAGCGCAGCGGAGCAACGCACATCGCGGGCAGCGGCACGGCCCGCCGACGGCGCCCCTTGGGGTCGTCCTCGTAGAGGACCCCACGCCGCCGCTGCGTCTGATGGCGGACGTACAGAACCCGCTTTTCAAGGTCGATGTCCGCCCAGCGAAGACCGACGATCTCACCACGGCGCAGGCCCATGGTGATGGCCAGCACAAAGGCCGCGTACAGCGGATCCTTCCGCGCGGCGGCGAGGAACGTCAACGTCTCGTCGAGGGTCCACGGGCTCAGCTCACGGGACTTGGGCCGAGGTGGCTCCACCAGCGTCACCACGTTGCGGGTGATCAGTTCCTCCCGGCACGCGGCCGACAGCGCGGTACGCAGCACGCGGTGCGACTCCTTGGCGGTTGCCGCAGTCGTGTCGCGTTCGAGTTGCACGAGGAAGCGCCGGACATCGGCAACGCTCAGCGACTCCAGCCGCTTCGTACCGAGCCGGGGCACGAGGTAGAGCCGAACGTGTGCCTCGTACTTGTCGTACGTGCTCAGCTTGCGGCGCGGCTTGATGACGTTCTCCAGCCAGTACGGCAGCCAGTCAGCGAGCTTGGCCGATCGCGTGGGGACAGGAATCCCGCTGTCGGCCTTCTCCAGCAGCTCGCGGCGCTTGGTGTCGCACTCGGCCCAGGTCTTGCCGTAGGCGAACTTGCGGGCTCGCGTGCCGTCCGGCTGGAGGACGTAGACAGCGGCTTGGTAGCGGCCGTCCTTGCGGCGGGTGATGGTGCCGGCGCCGTTCGGATTGCGCTTGCGTTGGGTGGCCATCAGGCTGCCGCCTCCAGTTCGTGGGTGACGTACGCGCGGACGGCCGTGGCCGGGATGCGGCGACAGCGGCCGATGGTGAGGGAGGGAAGCCGGCGGGAGCGGATCAGGTCGTAGACGGTGGAGCGGCCGACCTTGAGCCGGGCCATGACCTCCGGGACGGTCAGTAGGTCGTCGTCAGCCATGGGTGGGTTCGCCTTCCGTTCCGGGGGCGGGTTGGAGTGTGGTGGTGAGCCATGTCTCGGCGGGGCTGAGGCCGGTGCCGGCGAAGGCCCAGTGGGCGATCACGTAGGTGGTCTCGTCCTGGTCCTGCGGCTGTTGGGGGTCGAGGCCGAGGGCTTGGGCGCGGCGCCATTCGGCGCGGGCTTCGCGGAGGGCGCCGAGGGTGGTGGAGTAGCGGCGGGTTTTGGTGGAGAAGTGGCCGCGGAAGCCGAGCATGTGGGCCCAGGCGCGGAGGCGGAGTTCTTCGAGTTCGGTCCGGGCGCCGAGGGTCCAGGCGGTGCGGATCATGCGGCGGGCGTGGTCGGTGAGGCGGGCTTGGGCGAGTTCGGCGAGGAAGCGGATCGGGCGGTCGAGGGTGCCGGTCGCTGTTTCGGCGCCTTTGGTGGCGTACTTGGCGATGTAGGCGGCGACGGCGCGGTCTGTGAGTTCGGCCGGGCCGTTGAAGTCGTGGCTGCGGATGGTGCGGACGTCGAGTTGGCGACCGAAGGTGAACGAGCGCTCGCGGCCGTCGACCACGGGACCGGCGACTCGGGCGGCGGACGCGGCGGCGTGGATCGCGTCCGTCAGCAGCCCGGCGGTGGCCCAGGCGGGCGGGGGTGTGGTGCCGCCTTCGGGGCCGTCGAGGCGGATGACGGCGTGGAAGTGGACGGCCCCGCGTCGTTGGTATTCGGCGACCTTGGCGAAGCTCACGCGGGCGTGGTCACGGAAGGCGCGTTGGGTCAGGCCGGCGCGCTTGGCGATCTCGCGGCGTAGGTAGATGGAGAAGCGCCGCCAGAGGGCGCCCGCGTGTGCGTTCCAGAGCACGGCGGCTTCGTAGTCGTACGTGTCGGGGTCGAGCGGTGTCCCCAGCTCCGGCGCGTCCTGTGGATGACGCGTGCCGCAGCGGCAGCGTCCGGAGTCGGGGCGGTTGTGAACGGGCCCGAAGCCGGGGGCGGTGAAGGTGGCGAAGACGCGGGGGTGGTGGGCCACTGCGTCAGAGGTGCCTTTGCCGCCGCGCAGTCCGGCGGTGATCAGGTGGAAGGTGTCGCGGCGGTAGGTCTCCGCACAGGCCGGGCAGCGGGTGGTGCGGCGGTTGTTGCAGCGGACCAGGAGGTGGCCGGCGGGCATGCGGTCGGAGGTCAACCGGTGCAGGGGCGGGCCGAGTTCGCCGGTGGTGGTGTTGAGGGTGTGTTCGGTGCGGTGGCCGGTGAGGCGGATGGGGTGGGTGCAGCCGCCGAGGCCGGCGAGCTGGCGCAGGAGGGCGGGCATGGTGCCCGTTGAGGCGAGCTTTCCGAGTTCGGACAACGGGGGCGGGGTGGTGCGGGTAATGATGGGTCTCTCCTTCACACTCTTTCCGGCTTCGTGGAGGGGGCTGGGCTGTCGGGGCGGCGGATGCTTGGCGGTATCGGTGCCGCCCCGACAGCTCGTTCTTCGGTCAGCGGTGGCGCGGGGACGTGAGCAGCGACCGCAGGACGACGGCGGCGACGGCCACGGATATGGCCGCGACAGCGACCGCGGTGACCAGAGCGGTGAGCACGACGCCGACCGTGATGACGGCGGCCACGGCGCCGGCGCCCACACCCAGAGCGGGAGCGATGCGGCGGGCCGGAATGGTGGGTTGGGCGTGCTGGCAGGCACACACCGGCACGTGAGCGTGCTGGGTGGGCGCGGCGGCCGGCGTGATGACCTGCGCTGTCCGTATGGCCGGAGTTTCCGGGTACTTCGGGGTCAGGAACATGGCGGACCTCCCTCAGCTAGTCGTCTAGGTGTGTGAGCCGTTGACGATGCGGACGCTGTTGCGGGTGGTGGTGTCGATGGCGGGGGCGAGGATTGTGTGGGCGAGGTAGAAGCCGAACAGGGCGATGACGACGGCGACCCACAGGCGGATGCCGAGGAACTTGATCGCGGCCCAGGCGATGACGCCCAGGACGACGACCAGGGGCAGGGTGACGTTCACGAGCGGTCAGGCTCCGTTCAGTTAGCGGGGCAGCGATGGGTGCGGGCGGCGAGTTCGGCGGCGGCGCGGGAGTCGTAGTCGGCGCAGAAGCCGCAACGTGGTGCGGTGCAGGCGGCGGTGTGCTTCTCCCGGCCGCGGTGGTCGTTGGCGGTGCCGACCTGGACCGGGCCGATGCGGATCACGTTGCGGAAACGGCGATTGGTGGGCACGAGCGGTCTCCGTTCACAGATGGGCGGCGATGGCTTCGGCGAGCGATGCGGGGACGCCGAGACGTTGGCGGAGGGTCGGGGTGTCGATGACCGTGCCGGTGCGGGTGTGGTGTTCGGCGGCGACCTTGCGGGCGTGCTCGACCAGGGCGGCCGGGACAGCGGGCGCCGGGCGGGCAGGCGGTGCGGGCTCCAACTCGGGTCCGGGCGGCTCCGGTAGCGCGGGTACGGGCTCCGGCTCCGATTCGGCCAACTCGACGCCCACCGGCTCCTGTTCAGGTGGCGTGTCGCCCGGTGCTGTCTCCCGGGTGTGGGCCAGCAGCGTTCCGCCGAGGAAGGCGACCGCCGGCCATCCGGCGACGAGGATGCGCAGCCAGGCCGGTACCGCGTGCATGTCGAGCAGTCCGGCCGTGGCCACGTTGGCGCCCAGCGAGGCCGTGAGGGAAATGACGAACCAGCACCATGCGGCGCCCTTCGTGGTCCCGGACCGGAGCCGTCGCCAGGCGGCGACCAACAGCAGGTCGACGGAGACCGGGTAGGCCCACGCCTTCCAGCCGTGCTGGCCGGCCGCGTTGGCGATGTCGTGGAGGTGGGCGAAGGACAGCGCGGCGGCGATGACCGCTTGGACCAACACGGCGTCGATACGGGCCAGTTGAGCGCGCACGGGCAGAGCCTCCTTTCCGAAAACGGCATGTCGGGGGTAGGGACGTGGCGTGAGGCGGTCACGCCGACCGGTGGGGCGGGTTCGGTCAGCCGGTCACGGGACGCGGCTTGGTCAGGGAGACCGGGTGGTCAACGGGCCGCACACGTACAACGGGCCGGTACGGGTCGAGCGCGGGAAGGTACGGGACGAGGCCGGCAGACTCCTCGCACACGGCGGCGGCGTCGGAGAGCGAGAGGTACGGGGTGCGGATGCGGGACCAGCCGCCGGAGGTGTCTCCCGCGACGGCGAGGCCGGGCCGTTCCGGGGCGATGGCGCAGGCGGCGCCTACGGCTTCGGGGGCGATGTCGCCGAGGGCCATCTTGGCGGAGGCTTCTTCGTTGACGCGGTGGCAGACGCGGCCGGTGAGCTGGGCGCGGAGCATGGTGGCTCCCTTGCCGAGTTCGGCGCCGAAGCGCTGGCCGCAGACCTCCAGGTAGATGCCGGCGGCCCGGCCGAGTTGGGCGAGCCGGATGAGCTGGGTGACCATCTCGTCCCGCCGCTCCTCCTCCTTCTTCGTGGCGACGAGGAACAGCTCCGCCACCTCGTCAACGAACAGGACCACCGGAACAGGGCGTTCGTTCTCCGGCAGGCCCCACACGTCGGAGGTGATCTCCTCGTCCGGTGTCGAACGGGCCAGGCCCTGCCGGGCTTTGATCAGGTCGTAGCGGTCCTCCATCATCCGCACCAGCACCGGCAGCAGTTCCTCCGCCTGGTCCGGCTCGGTCGCCAGGGCGGACAACCGGGCCGCGAACGGGGCCAGTTCCACACCCCGCTTGCAGTCGATCCCGACCAGTGCGACTCGTTGCGGTGCCAGCCCGGCGACCAGGTGACGCAGGTACATCGACTTGCCGGACAGGGTGGCGCCGAGGGTGAGTTGGTGCGGGATGGCCCGGTAGTCCCGTATGAACGCGGTCGCGTCCTCCCGCAGGGCCACCGGGACCTTGAGGAACCCGCCGCCGGTCTTGCGGGGCATGCGGACCTTACGCAACACGTCGAACCCGACCAACCGCAGCTCGACCACGCCCGGCTTGACCACCGACACGTACACCGCGTGCACACCCCACGCGTGCCGCAGCCGTTCCGCCGCAGCCGCCACGTCGGCCGGCTCCTGGCCGGGCGCGAGCCGCAGCCGGAGCCGCAACCCGGTCGAGGTCGGCCGGATGAGCCCGCGCCGGGGCGGAACCGGCCGCACCTCCCGCCGAGTCGTCGCCCGCACAGCCAGGGCCCGCAGCCGGGAGGGCGCCACGGTCAGCCCGCAGGCATCCATGACGGACGAGTACGAGCCCAGCAGTCGGGCGGTCGAGAGCGGCAGGCCGATCAGCGACCAGTACGCGGCCGGTTGTTCGGCCCGGAGATAGGCGGCCCCGCCACCGATCGCGGCGACGGAACCACCCACCTCCACCAGCGTCATCAGATCTGACACGCTGATCAGGCCCCCACCGCAGCGGGGAAGGCCGCCGGAGCCACGGCGGCGGCGCGGAAGGCGATCCCGTGACGCTGCTGACCGTTGAACGTGCTCTCCCACGGCCGGGCGACCAGCCCCGGCAGCGCCACCGGACCACCGAGCGTCAGCCCTTCGGTCACGCCGCTCTGCGGGACGGTGACCTTGATCAGGGACGACTCGCCGTCCTCGATGTAGACGACACCGAGCGTCATCAGCGTCTCGCCGGTCGCCGTGTCGGTGGCGATCTCGCCGGTCTGCCGGTCCTTGACCTTCTTCTCCGGAGCCTCGGTCAGCAGGATGGTCGCCGCCGAGGTCTCCACACGGATGGAACGCAACGCTTTCTCCTCACACAGTTCGATAGCTAGTCGTCTAGACAAGTAGCGACCAGCGCCCCCGCCGAGCGGGAACGAGAACCACTGTGCCACACAACCTAGCTACTCGTCTATATGAGTTTGCCCATGGGCGTGTACGAGTTCGGAGAAACGGTTGCCGCCCGCCCGCGCCGTCACACCATTCGCCCAGGTCAGGTGGCCGGTAGCTGGTAGGCCAAGACGTACGCGTCGGCCGCCATCACGGTGTCGCAGACCTCGACCGCTCGCCCTTCCGTGTCGTAGGCGGTGCGGATCAGGTGGATCACGGGGACGCCGGCGGCGAGGCGCAGCGTCTTCACCTCGTCCGGGATGGGCATGCGGGCGCGGATCTCCTCGTCGAAGTGGTCGAGTTGGTGGCCGAGTTCTTCGAGGCGGGCGTAGATGCCGCCGGGGCCCGGGTTCGGCTGGGCGATCGGGGTGTCGCGGGCGAGGTCGAGCGGGAGGTAGGACGTGGCGAACTCGACCGGCCGCCCGTCGAGCAGGTAGCGGCGACGGCGGGCGAGCACGCGGCGTGCGCCGCCGAGCCGGGTGGCGATGTCCTGGGTGGGCCGCTCCTCCTTGACCTCCAGGCTGTCGACCTCGGGACGGCTGCCCGCGGCTTCGGCCTCGACGGTGAAGGCGGACTTGCCCTGGTCGCGGTGCCGGCGGGCGAACCGGTCCGATGCCAGACGCCGCACCGGCGGGCGTGGTCGCACGTAGACGCCCTTGCCGTGTTCGGAGACCACCAGGCCCTCGCCCTGGAGGACGGACAGCGAGTTGCGCACGGTCATGCGCGAGACGCCGTAGTGCTCGACCAACTCCGTCTCGGACGGCAGCTTGTCCCCTTCCTTGAAGCGTCCCTTGTCGATCGCCTCGCGCAGCTGGTCCGCGATCTGGCGGAACACCGCACGGTCGCTGGTCGGGTCCAACGCACCGAGGATGCCGGAGCGGGAAACGGGCATGTGTACTCCTTTAGGTATCTAGACGAGCGCCTGACTTTTGTTGCTACGGTGGAGAGCCTAGCCACCCGAGAGGATCACGTACGTGCCCATCGAGCGCCCGCACTCCGTGAGCGTCGCCGGCGTCATCGTCGACGACCGGGGCCGGGCCCTGCTGATCAAGCGCCGCGACAACGGCCACTGGGAACCGCCCGGCGGAGTCCTGGAGGCCGGCGAGACCATCCCCGACGCGTTGCAGCGCGAAGTGCTCGAAGAGACCGGGATCAAGATCGCGGTCCCGGCGACCCTCACGGGCGTCTACAAGAACATGACCGGACTGATCGTCTCCATGGTCTTCCGCTGCGAAGCGATCGACGGCCAGCCCACCACGGGAGACGAGACCGGCGCCCTGCGCTGGGCCACCCGCGAAGAAGTCACCGAACTCGCCGACGAGGCATACGCGATCCGCGTCCTTGACGCCCTCGACGCCGCATCCCCGCCGGCCGTGCGCGCGCACGACGGCGTGAAACTCGTCTAGCACGAACCATCTACCCATGGCCGCCCACCAGCACGAAGGAACTTGTATGGACGAGTATATGAGCAGAAGACGGGTCTGGGGACTGTCTTGCCCAGGTTCCTTGGAAGAGATCGGCCGCGCCCGCCGCTGGACTCGCGACATCCTTCGCGAAACCGTCTGCGTGGACGACGCTGCGCTGATCGTGACCGAGTTGGGTGCGAACGCCCTTCTCCACACGGCGAGCGGTCAACGGGAGGGCACCTTCCGCGTCACGCTCACCCGGACCGGCGATGCCGTCACCATCGCGGTCAGCGACAGCGGCGGCACCTTCCAGGCCCCGCACGTCGAACACCCCTCCGAGGACAACCCGCACGGCCGCGGGCTCCGTCTGGTCACCCAGCTCGCCGACCGCGTGGAGATCAACGGCAACGAGCACGGCCGCACGGTCACCGCCCACCTCAACCTCGCGGGGTGAGCCATGAACCCGATACCCACCGCGGGCTTCATCAGCTCCCTCGCCTCTTGGACGTGGATGGAGGACACGGCCGTCGGTCCAGTCGCCTTCCTCCTTCTCGCTCACCCACAAGCGGGTTCTGTCTCCGTGCAGTTGACCGGGCTGGCCGACGGCTTGGGATTGGCGCCGCCGGGCCGACTCCTGCCCGATACGGGCGAACGCGTGATCCTCCGGGGCCGCAATCGCTGCGCGGTCCTGGTCGACGACTGTCGGCACCTGGTGGAGGTCGAAGTGGGCAACCGGTGGGCGGAGTTCGTACGGACCGGTGGACCGATTGCGGTCCTGGTCGGCCTGGCGCCGTTGGCCCGGTGCGCGTCGCGGGACGACGTTGAGTCCTATCTCGGCCGGGCAGCGCTGGCGAATCGACTGCGGGTCGGCACAGCACGCGAGCGGAACGCCCCGTTCACCTGACACCCAACGCCACACCATCCCCGGGAGGGGCACCGCAGATGACCACGTCCGATGGCCTGAGCAGCGCACGTATGTGGGGCTCGCTGCTACGCCGCTTCCGCGTCGCCGCCGGCATCACTCACGAAGCTCTCGCCAACCACGTCGGCTACTCCACCGAACTCGTCTTCAGCGTCGAACGCGGCCGACGCATGCCCAGCGACATCTTCGTCCGCAAAGCCGACGAGTACGTCAAGGCCGACGGGTGGCTCAAGGAAGCCGCCAAGCACCTCTCACGTGACCCGGTCGCTGCCGAAGCCGCCGACTACGTGGGCGAGGAGAAGCGAGCGCGGTCGGTGTGGGCCTACGACATGCACGTCCTGCATCCGCTGCTACGGATTGAGGCGTACAGCCGGGCTGTCCTGCTGGCGCACCAACCCGTCTTACCCGAAGCCTGTATCGAGACCCGAGCCGCAGAAGAGCACGAACGCCAAGCCCGCCTCACAGCCGAGCCCGCTCCCGTCCATTCGTTCATCATCGAGGAATGGATCCTCCACCGTCCCACCGGCGGACTGACCGTCATGAGGGCCCAATTGGAGCACCTCGTCATGGTGGCTGCACTCCGCAACGTCACCCTCCAGGTCATGCCGACCGCCCACGACGCCCACCCCGGCCAAGACGGCCCCATGACGCTTCTTCACACCCCGGAACACACCTGGCTGGCTCATCTCCACACCCACGACACCCACCACCTCATCACCGACCCCGACCACCTCACCACCCTCCATGATCGCTACACCCACCTCCGTAGCCACGCCCTCACACCAGCCGACACCGTGCAGCTAATCCGCGGCCTGGCCGAGAGCCTGTAACCCCGGCAGCAGCGTGAGTAACAACCTTCTCTACGGGTTCAAGGCGCCTCGCTCCGCTCGGCGCGCGGCGCCGGCCGGGCCGCGCGCCGCCGCTCCTGTCTCCGCCCCGCTCCAGCCCGCGGCCCGACCGGCGCCGCACAGCGACAGCAGACGATGAACCAACGAGGGTCAGAACGAATGCCTCCGGCGGGGGCGCTCCGGCGTCCAGGATGGCGATGGGCCGGCGTGCGTCTGCGGGTTGTGTCTGGCTGAGGGGGCTGCCATCCCGTCCACCGCCGTCCCAGGCAGAGCCGAGCAGCCTTGGCCTCTGGGGTCCAGGTCGTTCGTCCAGCGGGGCGCTCCACCTGGACCCCAGAGGCCAAGCCCGCTCCACGGTGTGTGGGACGACGGCGGACGGGATGGCGAGAAGACCGCTGTGGTTCCCCGCCAGGCATGGCGACAACGGTCGGCCCCGAGAAGGCAAGCCCTAACCCTGCTAGTACTCCAGCCGTAGATCGTGATCTTCATGCTTGCGCGGCTTGTCGCCGGTAGTGGCTGGCCTGGGCTCGGGCCTGGTGCCGGCGTCGCCAGGTAGACCAGCCGAGCCGGTGGGCCACGTCGTGGACGGGCCGTACGACGAACACCGTGAACAGTCGCTGGATCTCGTTGCAGGTGAGCGGGATCAGTCCGTCCGGGGCAGGGTGCCGGGTGTGTTCGTCGGCGCGCACGGCGGCGAGGAAGGCGTGGGCGAGCATGGACAAGGTGACCCAGCGGGACCAGGACACGTAGCGGCGGGCCTGGTGCTCGTCCAGTCCGGCCAGGCCCTTTGCGGACTGAAACGTCTCTTCCACCCGCCACCTTGAGCCGGCGACACGTACCAGCGTGGCCAGTGGGACCGGTGTGGGCGAGTAGCGGCGGTAGTAGGCGAGTTCGCCGGTGTGACGGTTGCGGCGGATCAGCAGCTGGCGGCTGCCCGGGGCGGGGTCGGGCAGGTCGATGGCGGCCCAGTCGTAAAAGCGGTGCCCCTTCGCGCCACTTCCGGCGGACAGCTTCTGCCAGGCCCGCTTCGGCAGCTTCGCTGCCAGCACGTCCGCGCGGAACTTCCCTGCCCGGGTGGTGATTTCGTGGGAGCAAGCCACTGCCAGCACGTAACCGGTGACGCGTTCCTCCAGCGCGGCCCGCAGTTTCGGGTTTCCTCCGTAGACCTCATCACCCGCGACCCACGGGGCCCGGTGGCCTGCGTCCAGGAACCGGGCGATCATACGAGCGGCAAGTTCGGGCTTGGTCGCGAAGGCGGTGTCCGGGCCGAGTCCCGCTGCCCGGCAGCGGTCCGGATCCTGGGTCCAAGAGCGCGGGACGTACAGTTCCCGGTCCACCGCTGCATGCCCACGCAGGCCGGCATAGACCAGGTAGACAGCGACCTGGGAATTCTCGATCCGGCCCGCGGTGCCGGTGTACTGGCGCTGCACACCGACCGTGCGGGAGCCCTTCTTCACGTCCCCGGTCTCGTCGACCACCAATACCGCCTGCTCGTCGTGCAGATGCTCCACCACATACTCGCGCACGTCGTCGCGTACCCGGTCGGCATCCCACTTGGCCCGGCCGAGCAGGTACTGCATTCCGTCCGGAGTGGCCTCCCTGGCCCACTCGGCGATGGTCCAGCAGTTTTTGCGCGGCAGGTCCGCCAGCAGCCCGAGCACCAACCGTCCGGCCCGGCGCCGCGGTTCGACCCGGGCAAACCGTCCCGCGACGCGGCCCATCAGGCCCTCGAACATCTCCTTCCAGCGGGCAGGATCTATGCTGTGGCCTGCGGCCACCGTCTGAACTTCTGTCTTCACACACCGATGATCAACGGTGGCCGCACCCGTCCCGGGACCGGGCCCCACCAGCAAGACCATGATCTGGAGGGCGCTAACCGACCCAGCCGGTGGCGGCCACCACCTCACGCGCGATGTCCACAACACGCCGCCCGTCGGTCACCACCCGCACGGTGTCCACGGGTACCAACTCGTCCAGAAGCCGCGCCTTGTAGGCGCTGCTCTTCAACCCTTCCTCCAGCTCCGTGCCGAGCTCCCGACCCACCAACCGCTCGCCGGCGGTGGTGTCGGAAGCAGTGAGCAGGACCCGGACGATCCGCACCTGTGCCCCCATGGCGCGCTCGAACATGCCCGTCGTCTCGGACAACACACTCAGGGTGTTTGTGTAGATCAGACGCCGGTAGCCGCGCTGGGCGAAGTTCGCCCAGACTGCCGTCAGATTACTCTCGGTGATCTCTGAACGGTGAGGGTCCCCCTCCGGCGCCGGATGCACCTGACCCATGAAGTCGCCCTCGATGATCGCGTGAGAGACCGCCGCGGCGCGTAGCCGCGCCGAAACCTCCCATCCCACCGTCGTCTTGCCGACACCGGCGCGCCCTCCGATGAGCAGTACCTCCGCGGGATCCATACAAGCAGCGTGCCAGCTCGCGACCGCCTCACGCGATCCGATATTGCAGCACCACGCCGCATTGATCAACGATGGCCGCAGCCCTGCCCGCCCACTCCACCACCAAGATCACGATCTACGGCTGGAGTACTAGCCGCGAGTTTCGTCTCGCTCGCTGGCGCCCGCAACTTCCCGCTTCGAAGAGGGTGACAGCGGTACAGTCTCCGCGGGAAACGTTGACATCTTCAGGGGGAAGCGTGAGCGCGCAGCAGTCGTCATTCCTGCTCATTGGTTCGGACGACAGGGAATTTTCTGCGAGTAGACTGAAGGTCGCAGGGATTCCTTATAAGCGAAAGAGTCTATATTCTCTACCCCAGAATTGGGATCGCACCATTCGGCTCCTCGAAGACCCTTCGCTCACTGCCGTCCTCGGCAAGCTCACGGCCCCTATATTTAACCTCATCGCCCTGAGCGGTGAGCATTCAAATGTGGTTCCGCGCCTTTTTCGTGCGATCGGGGAAAAGCCTCACATGATTTTCATCCATGCATCCGTCCTGGAGGGTGCCGGCAATGATGATTATGACCCGGAGGGCGAGGACGAGGACCCTTATGTGCATGAGACCTATGTCGAGTGGCTGCAGAGAACTAGATTCGCTCCACCCTCGGAGGAAGTAAGAGATTCCGTTCTCAGACTGCTGGATAAAGCGAACGTGTCACTCACTGTTTACAGTAGTAACGCCGAGATGTCGACTCTTGCAGCTTCGTTCATTGACGACTATGAGAGTAATTTGCTGTTTCGAGTTTATGTTCCCACAGGGCGTCTTTATGCGACCGAAGCCGACGAACTCCTGCACCTTTTTCATGACTGGCTGACGCGGGTCGGGCGACACTCCGCCCGGCAGGATGGGTACTCCACGGCGGCAGGGCGCGTTTACGAGTTTTTCGGAGATGCAGATCTCCTTCCCCAAGAGATGTCGCAACGCTTTAGCGAGTTCTCGAACTTCCTTGAACTTTGCGCCTCGAAGCCAGATGCTGCGGAAGATGAGTTGTCATCCAAAGGCTTGGCCCGCGCTTCGGCTACCGACATTGTCACGCGGTATGGACGATCTGTGCGCCGCATTAATATAGACCTGAGACATGAGCGGGAATCCCGCATGCTGTCAATCCGCCACAGGTTTGAGTCGGAGTTGCTAGATATCGCCGAGGGAGGCAGTATAACTTCCGCCGAGCTGGATTCCTTCGTGAATTTCCTTACGCCGAATCCATCTACCCTCAATAGCATTGGTGTAATTTCACCCGGATCACCGCCTAATGTCCCGATGGGGGCAACTGTAAATATCAATCAGCAGATTTTTCAGAATCTGCAGGGCACTGTCATACAGAGTGTTCAAGGAACGGTGCATCTAGGTGCTGAAGCAAAGGAGTTGCTGCAACTTATTATGTCTCACGGAGGGTCTGAAGCGGGCGCCTTGGAAAATGCTGTTCATGAGCTTGAAGACCCCGACGCACGACAAACGGAGCGACTTGGCGCGAAGGCAAAGCTAAGTGCTTTTCTGCTGCGGTTGCGGGACACAGTGGAGGCCGCCGGTCTGGCTGCGCTTCAGAAGTACCTGGAGTCCAAGCTTGGCGTGTAGTCGAACCGGCTCCGAATCTCGGCGACCGCTATACAACTGCTCCGCGACTGACCCTGACCAACGGCGAGCCCAACCCACGAAAGAAGAGCCCATGGCAGCAACGGAAACAGCGGTCCGCGCTGTAGCGCAGTTAGCGGACCATGTGCATTGGGTGCAGGAGTGGCCGGACAATCCGACGTGGCGCGACCGACTCCGCCGATGGGCACACCCCGATTTTTACCGCTTCGACCGGACCGCCACCCCGCCGCAACCTTGGCTCGACCGGCCGGCCGGGGCCCACGAACGGACGGGTTGGCGTATCCGAGCGGCATACTTCGAATCCGACCTGGCTTTCGAGGTCGAGTATGTGGTCTGCGACCTGTGCAGGATCGGCTGGGTGGAATCGCCTCACTCCTATGAGGGTTACAAGCGCTGCGGCCTCGCCTCAGCAGCTCTTCGGTCTCTATGCCGCGCCTACCCTGGAGTTGAATGGCACACGAGGGGTGGGCATTTCCGCGAGTCCGAGCCCTTCTGGAGTTCCGTTGGCGTGGACGTTCCCGGAGGCTACACCCAGAGGCAAGGGTGTCCTCACGTGGAGCCGTGACGCACTCGCGTGAGCACGACCTAACGTGAGGTCATATGAAGACCATCGGAGCAGTCCGGTAACAGCCAAGCCTGACATCACCAGTTGACATCAACGTCGGCGTACGACGCCGGACCGAGGTGGCCGACGGAGGACTGGGGACTGCCCACCAAGGCGTATCTGGGCAGGTCATACGATGCCGTGATCGAACTCCTAAAGCGGGTGTCGGCAGTTCGAATCTGCCCGGGGGCACCACGAATTACGTCGCTGACCTGGGGTTTCTCCCCCAGGGAGGCGTACTATTCGGCCTCGGACTCCTCGTCCGGGGCCGTTTGCGTGAGCGGTGCGTGAGCGGACGGGCCGCCAACCCCTGATGTTTCTCCCGACGGATCAGCACCATCCGGCACGGCGTCCTCCGCCTCGTCGGGCTGCGGGTCCACCTGGGGCGTGACGTCTTCGGAGGCGATGCGTGCTCGCGGTACGAGCCGGGCGGCTGCTTCGGCGATCGCGAGGTCGGCCTCGGGGAGCAGGCTCGTGTAGGTGTCGGCCGTGATGGTGATCGAGGAGTGTCCGAGCATCTCCTGGATGTCCTTGAGGTCGGCGCCGGCCGCGTGGGCGAGGGTCGCGGCGCCGTGGCGGAGGTCGTGGAGGCGGATCGGCGGGAGGTCGATCTCCTCGTACAGCTCGATGAACCGCCTTGTGACGTTGGCAGGGTGGAGCAGTTCGCCGTTCTCGCGGGTGAAGACCCGGCCGGTCTCCACCCAGGCGTTCCCCCATTCTTCGCGGTCCTGGTCCTGTTGGGCGCGGTGTTGTTTGAGGGCTTGGACCGTGTCGGTGTCCAGTGCGATGGTGCGGGCGCCGGCATCGGTTTTGGGGTCGTCCTCGTAGACCTCCCAGCCGTTCACCACGAGTTGCTTGGCGACGGTGATGAGCCCGGCGTCGAGGCGGGTGTCGGTCCACCTCTGGCCGCATGCCTCGCCGCGCCGCAGGCCACGGAAGGCGATCAGGTGGAACAGTGCGTACAGGCGGTCCTGCGCGACGTGGTCGAGGAAGCGGCCGGTGTGTTCCGGCGTCCAGACCATCACCGACGAGGGCTTCTCCCCAGTGCGCTCCCAGTGCAGGATGCGCTCCGCGGTCCACACGAGCGCCTTGGGCCGCCTGCCCGCATCCAACTCGACGTGGGCGGCGGGGTTGAAGGTGATCAACTGCTGGGCGATCGCGGCGTTCAGCGCGGCCCGCAGCGTGGAGCGAACCCGCTGGCGCGTCGCCGGGCCGACGATGCGGCGGTAGGGGTCCATCTCGGCGATGGCGGCCTTCATCGCCTTGCGGCGGGCACGCGGCTCGCGCCCCTTCCAGGGGATCTGGGCGAGGTCCTCGACCGCCTTGCGGCGCGCGGCGTTGCCCTCGGCGATTTCGACGTTGGCCTCGGCTATCGCCTCGAACACCTCCGAGAGATGGGCGACCCGCAGCCGGTCGAGCCGGAGGTGTCCAATGCGTGGCTTGAGATGGACACGGATGTTGCTCTCGTCGCGGCTGATGGCGCTCTGCCGCCCCTTCTTGCCCGCCAGCCACATGTCCAGCCACTCGCCGACCATGAGCCGACTGGTGAGGTCCAGGCCGTGGCTGAGTCGCCGGCGGGTCGCCTCGATGTCCGGCAGCGAGGCTTTCTCGTCGGCCACCTTCTCCAGCAGGTCGGCGATCTGGGCCAGGCCCTCGCCGTCGTCCGCGTCGGCGAGACCGAGGAGGGCGCGGACGTGGTCGAGGTCGGTCTGGGCGGCTTTGAGGCTGTCGTAGCCGGCGCGGCTGAAGGAGCGGCGGGTGCCGTCCTGGCGGGGTGGGAGTTCCTGGCGTATGGAGTAGGTGCCGTGCTTGCGGCTGGTGAGTTTCGGGCACTTCTTGCCGAGTGGTTTGCCGGTTTCCGGGTCGCGGCAGTAGCAGCGGCGGTGGGTGGATCCCTTCAAGAATGCTCCTCGGGTGGTGCGGTGTCGTCGATGTCGCGGAGTGTGGGGTCGATCAGGTGGGGTGGGGCGCCTCCCTCGTCCCTGATGAAGGCGCGGGCAACGCGTAGCTGGCTTTTGTGGTGGGCGGCCTTGTCGGCGTAGTGCTCGGCGTCGCGTTGTGCGTCTTCGCGCCGTTCGGGGGTGTTGGCGGTACGGGCCTGCCAGCGTGCGTGGTCGGCGTCCCGTGCGGCGGTGCGGGCCGCGGCCTGGTGGTGCTGGTGGGCACGGAAGTTGCGCAGCATCAGGTCTTCCCCGCCCAAGAGGCCGCTTTCCTCGCCGTTGAACCACAGCAGCGCGTCCCAGGTGGAGACCGGGTTGCTGAGCGGGAGTTTCTGGACCTCGTCGACGTGCCCGAGCGGGTAGAGCAGCAGGATCGGCGAAGTGTCCAGGGCCGCCGCCAGGACGATGACGTCGACCAGGGGGAGGCTGGCGCGCCGGCCGGACTCCATGTTGGCGATCACGTTGCGGGGGATCGGGTGACCGATCTCCGCGCACTTGTCGGCCAAGTCCTGGGCGCTCATGCCTAGTTCCCTCCTTCGGCGTCGGACTTCGGCGGCCACGGTGGCCATGACCTGGTCAACCCACTCCGGAACGGCGTCGTCTTCTTCATCTCTATCGTCGCTACCGCGATGTGTCATGAAGACACATTAGCTTGGCGATGCTGGTTATTACTGGCCTGGAGCCGGATGTGTTTCCGCGTTCGCCGAAGGCTGTAAATGAAGGAGCGCCACATGCGCGACAACGAGGTGGCCGACCGGCCGAAGGGCATGGCCCGCGAGGAGCTGTTGGCCCTGCCGGTCTCCATTGACCTGGAAACCAGTAACCGGGCGTTGGGCCTGGGGCGGAGCAAGGGATACGAGTTGGCGAAGCGGGGCCAGTACCCGTGCAAGGTCCTGCGATTGGGCAAGGCGTACCGGGTGGTGACGGCCGACCTGCTGGACCTGCTGGGTCTGGCGGCGTGAAGGGGCGGCACAGTAGCAGGTCATTCTGCGTTGAGCTGACACAGAAACGCTGGACTGTTGCCAGGCGTGGACGTACTGTCCGTGTTCCCTCGCGGTGCCTCGGTGACCGCGAGAAGGGGAGGTGCCTTCGGCGGTGCAACGCCGAAGGCACCGGCAATCCCCAACGGCCCGTCAAGAACCAATCCGGCGACAAGGGCGTGCAAGCCCGCGATCGTCAGACGAGGAACTACCCCGTGCAACCTACGACACCCCCTCCCGATTCCGCACACGGCAACGCGCCCTGGCCGCCGGTCGCCGTCCCCGGCCTAGGAGTCGACCAGCGCCAGGAAGCCAAGGTCGACGAGGTGCAGCCGGTGGCTTCGACCACACGTGCCGCCGAGTCCGCTCTCCAGGTGGATGAACCAACCGTCTGGGCCGCCGCCGAGGGCGCCGGACTTCTGGACGAGCTGCGCCAGGCGATCGCGCGGTACGTGATCCTGCCCAGCGATGAGGCGTTGACCGCGGTGGCGTTGTGGGTGGCGGCCTCTCACATCCAGCCCGCGTTGCAGCACGCGCCACGCCTGGCCGTGGTCGGGCCCGCCAAGCGGTGCGGCAAGTCGCGGCTGCTGGACGTGATCACCGAGACGGCGCACCGCCCGCTGATCACGGTGAACACCAGCCCCGCCGTGGTCTTCCGCGCCATCGGCGAGGACCCGCCGACACTGCTGGTGGACGAGGCCGACACGATCTTCGGCAGCATCAAGGCGGCGGAGCGCAACGAGGAACTGCGCGGGCTCCTCAACGCCGGACACCAGCGGAACCGACCCGCGCTGCGCATCTCCGGACCCGAGCACAAGCCGGTCGCCTTCCCCACGTTCGCCATGGCCGCTCTGGCCGGGATCGGTGACCTACCGGACACGGTCATGGACCGAGCCGTCGTGATCCGCATGCAACGCCGCAAGGACGGCGAGAAGGTCGAGCAGTTCCGCTCCCGACGCGACATCCCCGCCCTCCACGCCCTGCGCGACCGCCTCGCCGCCTGGCTGCGCCCGCTGCTCGACGGCGCGGCCGAGCTGGTGCCGGCCATGCCGGTGCAGGACCGGGCGGCCGACACCTGGGAACCCCTGGTGACCGTGGCCGACCTGGCAGGCGGCGACTGGCCCCGGCAGGCACGGTCGGCCTGCGCGGCGATGTGCGCCGCCGAAGCCGGGCAGGACGACGAGTCGAGTCTCAAGACCCGGCTCCTGCGCGACATCCGCACCGCCTTCGCCGACCGGGGCAACCCCGAGGTCCTGCGGACGAGCGATCTGCTGGCTGCGCTGTGCCAGGACAGCGAAGCACCCTGGGCCGACTACGGCGCGACCGGCCTCAACCCGCGCCATCTGGGCCTGCTGTTGAAGGACTTCGGCATCAAGTCCGCCAACTACCGGTTCGACGCCGGCCGACAGGCCAAAGCCTTCTCCCGCGCGAAGTTCACCGACGCCTGGGCCCGGTACTGCCCCGACGACACGGGCGACGGGAGTGCCGCAGGACGCCCGCTGTGATGCGGTAACCACTCGTCCCACCCGTCGCAGCGCAGGTCAACACAGCGACGAGTGCGGCACCTGCAACGGGTCCACCCGCATCAACCAGGCCAGTCGTACCTGTCTGACCAGGCACGCGACGGGTGGGACGAGTCCCGCCCCCTTCACCTCCCGCACCACCGCCGCCCGGAACCCCGCCTCATCGGGGACAGGGGTCCGGGCGGATTCCTGGAGATCACCCCGCACATGGCTACTACCTCCCTCGCCCCCACCCATCACCGTGCCACCTGGTGGGACCGGCTCGCGATCATCCTGCTCGGCGTCGCCGGATGCGCCCTGTCCTTCGACGCGCTGCGGCAGATGGCTACCGCCGTCCACGTCCGCCACCAACTGACCTACCTCTTCCCCGTCGTCATCGACGGCTTCATCGCCTACGGGGTCCGCGCCCTGCTCGTCCTGCGTGAGGCTCCGCTGCCCGCGCGCCTGTACGCGTGGACGCTGTTCATCGCCGCGACCGCCGCCAGCATCTGGGCCAACGGCCTGCACGCCCTCGACCTCAACCAACCCGGCACGGTCGCCCTCCACCTCGACGACACCACGGTGGCGGTCCTGTCCGCCATCGCCCCGCTCGCTCTGGCCGGAGCCACCCACCTCCACATCCTGATCACGCGTTACGGCGGCACACCGGACACCGCCGCAGCCACGCCCGGGTCCGCAACCGCCGGACTGGTTCAGGACAGTACGCAACGCCTTCCGGACTGGCCCGTGTCAGTTCCGTACGCCGCACCGCCCGCTTCGCCGCCGCAGGCACAAGTCCTCGGCGGCAGCCCGTCGGCTGAGGGCACCACCATCTTGCCGGCGCCGAGCGACGAGACCGCGCCCCAGGCTGACGCCGGGGGTGGTGATGACGAAGCGGCCGACGCCGTCGAGGACATCGTCGTGGAGCCGGGCTCCGCCGACCAGGGGGAGGAGGCTTCAGGCCCGCTGCCGGTGGCGAAGGCTGGCGGGCGGCCTGCGATGGCGTCCATAGAGGAACTGGCCGACATCATCAGCGTCGCGCACCCCGACGGTTCCGGGCTGACCCGCGACAGTGCGCGAAAGGCAGTCAGCGACGCCGGGCTCGGGGGAGCAACTGGCCGGATAGCCGAAGCCATGGCCCTGGCTCGCCAACGCGTTGAGGCCCGCCAGCTTCCGGGCGACTGAACCCGAATCGCAAGCCGCTGCCCGGACTCGCACCGGTTCCGGGCAGCGGCCCCTTCCCGGCCCCCTACCCGGGAAGTGCGGCCCGGCCAAACCGCAACGCCTCCGCACACTCACCCCACATGCCCGCCCCGCCCCCAGGACCGGAGCACCCGACCGTGAGCTTCAACCCCTTCTCCCGCCAGTCCCGACCCGCACCGGCCGGCCACGTCAACGCACCCTCTGCAGTGCAACCCGCAGGCCCCAGCCCCCACCACCAGATGGAAGACGACACCCCAGCCACCGGCGGAGCAAGGTATCCCGCTGGACCGTCCAACGGCCGGTCCCACGGGGAAACCTCCGCCCCGGGGGTGGCGCAGGCACTCGGGCACCAGGGGGTACCCGAGCAGGAACAGCCCCTCGACACCGCCGTCCCGCCCTTGCCGCGTGCTGCCGAAGCCGCCGCGCTGCATCGCGTCGCCCGCCGACGCCGCCGCGACCCGAACGGCCAACGCAAGCAGCGTGTCGACGCCCGCTACAGCGCCGACGAGAAGCAGGCCATCGTGCGCATGGCCCGGTCGCTGAACATCGCCGGCGCCCACTACGTCGGCGCCGTCGTCATGGCCCACGTCCACGGCGACCTTGCCCTGCCCGGCCAGCGCACCGAGCTCGACGACTTCATCGACGAGCTGACCGCCCTCCGTGGCGAGGTCGCCAAGATCGGCCACAACATCAACCAGATCGCCAAGAAGCTGAACTCCGGCGGCCATCCACACCCTGGGGACACCGCGCTCCTGTCCCAAGCCGAACGCACACTGGCCACGGTCGGCGCCACCGTCCGCCACATCGCGGCAGTCGCCGACCAGGCCCTCACCAAGAGGAAGCCCCGGTGATCGCGAAGATCAGCAGTGGGAAGAGCACCTCGGGGTTGATCCGCTACCTGTTCGACACGAAGAAGGCCAAGGACCACACCGACCCGCACCTCGTCGCCTCCTGGGACGGCTTCGCCCCCGACCCCGGCCGCACCGAAGACTTCGAAGCGACCAAAAAGCTCCTCGTCGCCGATCTCGACCTGCACGTCAAGCAGGCCCGACGGCTCGGCCGCGCCCCGGGCAAGCACGTGTGGCACTGCTCGATCCGCGCCGCCAAGACCGACCGCATCCTCACCGACGAGCAGTGGGCCGACATCGCCCGCCGCGTCGTTCGCGCCACCGGCATCGCCCCCGAGGGTGACCCGGACGGCTGCCGCTGGGTCGCCGTCCGCCACGCCGACGACCACATCCACATCGCCGCCACCAAAGTCCGAGGCGACCTGCGCCCAGCCCGACACTGGAACGATTACCTGACCGCCGACAAGGAACTCGCCCCCATCGAGACCGAATACGGACTCCACCAAGTCGTACGCGGCGACCGCACCGCCGCCAAGCGCCCCACCCGCGCCGAGACCGAGAAGACCACCCGCGCAGGTCGCCAGCGCACACCCCGCGAGACCCTGCGTACCGCGATCCGCACCGCCATCTCGATCGCCGCCAGCCCGGAGGAGTTCGTCACCGTTCTTTCCGGCACTGAGGGAATCCTGGTCGAGCTGCAGCGCTTCCCCTCCGGGGACATCCGCGGCTACAAGGTCGCCCTGGAAGGCAACACCAACGCGGCTGGCGATCCCATCTGGTTCGCCGGCTCCACCCTCGGCCCCGACCTGTCCTTCCCCCAGATCAGCCAACGCCTCACCGCCACCGAGCCTCGGCCCACCACCTCCACCGCCCGGCGGGCCAACCCTTGGCACCAAGCCACCGCCGCCACCGAACGCATCCCCGCCATCCTCAACCAGGACGACGACCCGGCCGCCCAAGCCCACATCGCCGCCTTCGGCGAAGCACTCGATACCCTGCCCCTCCTCGCACCCAAGCAGATCCGGCCCCAACTCCGCCAAGCCGCCTCCGTCTTCGAACGCACCACCCGCTCCAGGATCAAGGCCGACCACCAACACGCCCGCGCCCTGCGCAGCGCAGTCAAGGCCATGAGCAGGCAATCCGCAGCAGGTGACGGAGCCGTCCTGGCCATGTTCCTCGACGCCGCCGTCCTCGCCGTGATGGTCATCGCCCGCTGGCACGAGTTGCGTCAGCACGACCAGCAGGTCGCCGCCGCCCGCCAAACCCTGCACCACCTGCAGGCCGCCTACGATCAAGCCGCCGCGGCACCCCTGGCCGCCATGGCCCAGCGCAAGTCGCCAGCACAGCAGGCGAAGCAGTACGGCGATCAAGTACGGCAGGCCGTCGCGGGCTACGCGGCACAAATCCTCGGCGATACCGCCTGGGACGCCCTTGCGGGTGCCCTCGCCGAAGCCGAAGCGGCCGGCCACGAGCCCACCAGGCTCCTCCGACAGGCAGCGAGCCAGCGCACACTGGACGACGCCCGCTCCCCCGCCCAAGTCCTCACCTGGCGCGTGCACCGCCTCGCTCGGCGGTCGGCGCCCAGTGCACGAGCCCGCGCCGCCCAAGCCCGTTCAACCCTCTCCGCACGGGCGACACATCCGACCTCCGTCGAGCCGGTCTCGTCACACCAGTCTGGTCCAGCCGCTGGGCCAAGTCGACGCCGGTGAAGGAAGCCGTCCGCTGCCTGCGCCCGAAAGGTGCGCGGGCAGCGGACAGCAACGGTTCCGGGTGGGCGTGGATGGAGAACGGCTGTTCGCACCGTGGCTACTGTCACTCCCACTGCTCCCACTGCTCCTTGGTGATCTCGTACCGGACGCCTCCGTGCTCGGAGCCCGGCGAACAGTCCGAAGTTGCCGCCCCACTCCTCGTAGCCGCCGAGGATGTTCGGCAGATAGCGCTCGCGGACGACCTCCGGCGCGGTCGGACTGCCGCCGGTCAGGTAGCGCATCACCGCCGGGTCGCTGGCCAGCTCGATCAGCAGGTCCGCGTCATCGGCGGTGAAGCGGCGCAGGGCCAGGCGCTCGGTCTCCAGGTAGGTGTCCACGAGCCGATCATGCGTGAAGCAAGTTGGGCAGCCCAACGGCTTTTCTCCGCAGCCCGGGGGCGTTGCCGTGGCGGTGAGCCTGGCAGACCGTCCGATTCCACCACTGGTCAACCGCAAAATCCCATGCGCCCCACGCCGCCGCTGCCGATAGTTGCTCCATGGACCCGATTGACGCCGCACATGACGTTGTAGAGGAGCGCCACCCTGACGCGCGGGCCGCGTTCTTGGGCGGCAGCGTGGTGACGAGCCGCCGCACAGCGACGTCTGACCTCGACATCGTGGTGTTGCTCCACGGAGCTCCGGCCCCCTACCGGGCGAGCTTCCGGCACGGTGACTGGCCGGTGGAACTGTTCGTGCACACCGAGGCGACGTGGCACGGGTACGTCGAGCGAGAAGTCAGCAAGCGCCGGTCGCCGCTGCTCTTCATGTGTGCCGACGGAGTGCTGCTTTGCGACACCGATGGATGCGGTGCTCGCCTCGCTGCTGAGGCCCAGCGACTGGTCGCCGCGGGACCGTCCGCCGCGTCGGCCGAGGAGATCGAGGACCGCCGCTACGCGATCACCGACCTCCTCGACGACCTCTCGGGAAGCAGCGACCAGGGCGAGCGACTATTCATCGCCACCGAACTGGTTCGACGAACTGGTGAGTTGGCGCTGGCCATCGGTGGGTCTTGGGGTGGCGGCGGGAAGTGGTTGGCACGTCGTCTCGAAGCCACGACACCAGGTCTCGGCATGCGCCTGCACCACGCCGCTGGTGAGGTGTTGGACGGCCACCTCGAGCCCCTCGTCGGTGTGGTGGACAAGGTGTTGGAGCAGGCCGGCGGCCGGTTGTGGGAGGGCTACCAGCGCGGCGGCCGGACGTCGTGAGCAAGCGCAACGGCGCCGACTCAGGCAGGTGAGCCGGCGCCGTGTCTGATTTCAGGCGTCGATACGGGCCACCTTGCGTCCCACCTTGAGGTACAACTCGACACCGTCGAGTGACCCGATCTCGCTCACGACTGAGCCCAGGGTCTGCTGAACGGCAGCCTCCGTGAGAGGGGTGGTCTACTGGTCTCCGCCGGCCTCACGGATCAGACGGAGACCGTTCTGCTGGGCCACGCGCGCACACGGCGGAGATGCTGAGGGCGAAGTCCAACGTGCTGCTGATCAGCGCTCCGAGCGCATCCTCCGCATGGTCCTTCAGCGAGAAGTCGGGGAGGTAGGTCCGCCCGCCGAGGATGTGCATGACACGGGTGACAACTCACTCAAACGGATCATGACACCTATGTGCTCCTGGATCGGATAATTGCTCTGTCGGCGTCGAACGCACCGACGGCACCGTTCGTGCCGTTACTTTGACGGGCCGCCAGTCGGGGTCGCAGCCCATTTTCGCCACAGGGGGTTATCCCGTTGTCGCGCCGTGTCAGCCACCCGTATCATCCGGAAGTAACGCGTTGACGGAGACGAGTAGCCCAGGGATCACGCGAGCTGAGAGAGCTGCCGGTAGCTGAGAAGGCGGTCTCGCGAGCCGGGGTGAAGACCCTCCCGAGCGCGGGGAGGAACGGCCGCCCGGACAGGGCCAGGCCCAATGCCCCGCCGGCCGGCCCCCGTCATCGGGCCAGAACGAGGCCGTCGTACCCGTACGGCGGCGAAGGTGCGGTGGCACAGCGAGTCCCCTTCTCGCCCGCACCCCCAAGGGATCACCACGAAGCCCTTGGAGGGCCGCGATGATCCACCCTACGACCCGCGTGCTGGCCGCCGAGCTGCCAGAACACGTAGGCGAAACCGTTGAAATCTCCGGTTGGCTGCACCGCCGCCGTGAGCTGAAAACCGTCACCTTCCTGGTCCTGAGGGACCGCTCCGGCCTCGCCCAGATCGTCCTCACAATGGCCGGGGCCGCGACCGATGTCCCGGAAGAGACCGTGCTGCGTGTGCGCGGAACGGTGACCGCCAACCCGCAGGCGCCCGGTGGCGTGGAGCTGACCTCACCCGAGATCGAGCCGCTGTCCACGCTCGCGCAGGCTCCGCCGTTCGACCTGTACCGGCCCACCGTGCCCGCGGGCCTGCCGACGATCCTGGACCACGCACCCGTCACCCTGCGGCATCCTCAGCTCAGGGCCCCGTTCCAGATCTCGGCTGCCTCAGTCGCCGGCTTCCGGGCCGCGCTCGACGGTCTGGGCTTCACCGAGATCCACACCCCGAAGGTCGTTTCCTCGGCGACCGAGTCCGGGGCGAACGTCTTCACGCTGGACTGGTTCGGCCGGCAGGCGTACCTCGCCCAGTCCCCGCAGTTCTTCAAGCAGGCCATGGTCGGGGTCTTCGAGCGGGTCTACGAGACCGGTCCGGTCTTCCGCGCCGAGCCGCACGACACCGCCCGGCACCTGGCGCAGTACACCAGCCTCGACGCGGAGCTGGGCTTCATCACCGACCACCGCGACGTCATGGCGGTGTTGCGGGAGGCCGTCGCCGGGATGGTCGAGGCGGTCGCCTCACGCGCCGCCGAGGCCGCCCACGCCCTCGGCGTAAAGCTGCCCGAGGTGCCGGCCGAGATCCCGCAGATCCACTTCGCCGACGCCATGACCATGCTGGGCACGGACGAGCCCGACCTCGCCCCGGCGCACGAACGCTTCCTGAGCGAGTGGGCGCTGCGCGAGCACGGCAGCGAGTTCCTGTTCGTCACCGGCTATCCGATGGCCAAACGCCCCTTCTACACTCACCCCGAACCGGGCCGGCCCGCCTACTCCAACAGCTTCGACCTGCTCTTCCGCGGCCTGGAGCTGGTCACCGGCGGTCAGCGGCTGCACAGGTACGAGGACTACGTCGCCGCGCTGGCTGCCAGGGGCGAGCCGGCCGAGCCCTACGAGAGCTACCTGTCCGCGTTCGCGCACGGCATGCCCCCGCACGGCGGGTTCGCGCTCGGCCTGGAGCGGTGGACGGCACGCCTCACCGGCGCGGACAACATCCGCCGCACCACACTGTTCCCGCGCGACCTGCACCGGCTGACGCCCTGACGGACGCAGCACTGCCCGGGCGGCCTGACGTCGCCCGGGCAGCCGGACCGGCTACAGCCGGCCCTGAATCACGGCGTGCGTGCCGCTTGTCCGCCACGCTTCCCCGGTCGCTTCGAGCCCCGCGAGCGTCCGCAGTGCGAGGCCGACGATCACGTCGGACTTCAGGGTGCGAAGCGCGACCACCGGGCTGGGGAAGTACGAGGTGAGTTCGGCGAACGAGGTCGTCGCGGACCACAGTTGGTCGCCGACCAGGCGGCGATAGTTCAGGTCGCCCTTGAAGACGGTCAGCGTAGCCTGCGTCAAGTCGTCGCGAAGGTCATCCGGCATGTCCGCGAAGGGGAGCGGTGCGCACCAGAAGGGGTGTGCTCGCACGGTCAGCCGCCCGTTGCTCATCGCCTCCCACAGCCGGGTGCCGATCTCCCCGGCGCGCCCCTGGGCTTCGGTGATGCGGCGCAGGCAGTCGATGACGTCGGCCATGGTGGCGTCGGAGACGTAGTACGGGTACGGCTTGACGTGCAGCACGACGCTCGCGGCGCGGCCGGTGCTCAGGAGATGGTCGGCGAGGATCAGGTCGGGGATCAGCTCGCGTCCGGCGTTGTCCGCCACCACGTACACCGTGGCCCGAGGCGATGCGTCCAGCCGCTCCCACAGCAGGCTGCTGTCGTCCACCACGAGATTCCCGGCCCCCACCGCGACTTCCCCGGAGGAGACCCGGAAGCCCAGGTCAGCCCGGTTGCCCCACAACGCCCCGTGCAGCAGGGCCTGGTCCTGGGCGTCGCGCGATAGAGCGGCCACGTCGTCGAGTGCCGCCAGTTCCTCGGTGACGGCCTCCCCGAGCAGTTCGGCGCGCTTGAACGGTGCGAAGGGATCGATACCCTTCCACGGGCCCGCCTCGAAGTGGCCGACCGCGGCGAGGAGCTTGCGGTAGAAGTAGCTCTCCGACCACAGGAACGGCACGTCGAACCAGGAACACCCGAAGTACTCCCTCCCCCATTCGGTCCACGTTTCGTAGTCGCAGACGCCGGTCGGGAGCGGCTCGATGCCCCCTTCGGTGATCTCCGCCAGGAGCGTGTCGAGTGCGCGGTGCTGTTCTGGCGAGTACGGGAAGGCGTCGCGGACCTGCTGGATGAGGGCCGGGTGCCGCTTGTCGAGGACGTTCCAGGCGAAGGAGCCAGGCGTGTCGCTGGTGATCACGGGCGCGCCATGAGTCGGGGCGTTTGCTGCATCGGACATCGTCTACCGCGTTCCTTCGTCTACCAGTGTCCGGTCGTTGAGAGTCAGGGCAACGACGCCGGCGGCGCTGCCGACGAGTACCTGACGCGTCGCGCGGTCGAAGGCCGCACAATGCAACGAAGCGTCGACGCGTACCTCTGCCGTCTGTCGCTGCCGGCTAACCGACCAGTGCCGTACGGTTCCGTCCGCCGCGGCCGACACCAGTCCATCACCGTCGTCGGTGAAGCCCAACATCAGGATGCGTCCGGTGTGTCCCGCGAGGTGGGCGGTGAACTTCTCGCCGCCGAGATCCCGTACGGATACCTCACCGGTCCCGGAACCCACCGCCACCCGACGCCCCGCCGCGTCAAGGGCAACGGTACGAGCCCACCCGTTCGCGTTGCTGAACCGGCTGACGTGCTCGCCGGTCTCGGCCTGCCAGACGCGCACCGACCCGTCGCCACCGCACGCGGCCACCAGTCGGCCGGCGTCGTCGAAGGCGATAGAACGCAGCCGCCCGGCGCGGACATCCTGTGTCCACAGCAGCTCGCCGGACGGCAGATCCCAGCATCGGATGTGACCGTCGCCGGTACTGGCAGCCAGGCGCGGCGCCGCACGTGCCATGGCTACGGCCCAGGTCCGGGCTGCGTCTTCGTTGAGCGTCCGGGTCCACGGCGCGTCACGCCACGACCAGACTCGCACCCGTCCGTCTCCGCATGCCGCAGCGACGAACTCACCGCCGGTGGCCATGGACCAGACGCGGCCCCGGCCGGCTCGAAGTCGTCGAGGCACCTCCTGCGACGACATCCCGATCAGCTCCACGAATCCGGAGCCATCCCCGATGACGGCGATGCGACCGTCGTCGGCGAACTGGGTCGACCACACCGTGTTCGAGCCGCCGCCGAGGGTCTCCAACCGCCCACGGCCGGCCCCTCCCCACAGCCGTACCGCGCCGTCCTCGCAGCCCGCCACCACCAGGCCCTCGTCCGTTGGGGCGACCGAGCGCACCCAGTCCACACCGGGCGGCATCCGCGCCTCACCGACCGACCCGTCCACACCGAAGGCGTGAATCCTGGGCTCCTCAGTTGCGGCGACGACCACACCGGAGCCTTCGAGAACGGCGACGGCACGCACCCGGCCCTTGACGTCCTCAATCCGCCGCACGACGACAAGGTGCTGGTCAGCAGCATTCCACACGACGATCGAGCGGTCGCCCGATCCGGTGGCCAACACCGACGACCCGGGCGCGAACGCCACCGAGCGCACCCAATCGCGGTGCGCCACCCGCTCGTCCAGTAACTGGCCTGTGCCCAGATCGAAGAGACGCACGAACTCGTCTTCGCCGACAGCCGCGACCGCCGAGTCATCGCATCCGACCGCGACGGACCAGATCGGTGTTCCGGCTGTCCTCATCGAACGGGCCAGTGACAGCCGTTCGACGTCCCAGACGCAGACGCGTCCGTCCTCGGCTCCCGACACGAGGAACGCGCCGGACCCGGAGAAGGCGAGTCCGCGGATGCGTCGGCTGTGCCCGCTCAGGACACCCAGGGGCACGCCCGTGTCAGTGCGCCACAAACGGATCATCCCGTCGTCGCCAGCCGAGGCGACGGTCAGCCCGTCGCGGGACAGCGCGACCGCGAAGACCCATCCGGTATGTGCCCGGTGTGCCCGGACGAGGCGACGCTCCGCGAGATCCCAGAGCCGAACGACACCATCTTCGCCGCCCGAGGCGACCAAGGCGCCCGCCGAGGCGACGCTGACGACGGCACCGATGTGCCCGTCGGCCAGATCTCCGTTGCCTGTCCGAACCACGCGTGGCTCAAAGCCCATCGCGTCAGCCAGCGCGGCCACGGCCTCCGCATCCGCCGTCCGCTGCAACGCGACGCCGAGCGTGCTCGCGACATCGGCCGACCGCTCGAGCCCGCTCAGCAGGTACCCGGCTCCGGCCATGGTCCTTGCCACGGCCCAGAGACGATGCCTTGGATGCTCTTCCCCTCGCCACGCCGTCAGCGAATCGAGAATGCTCGCGTCCGCCACCAGCGCTTGCTGCCCGACGAGGCCGACCTTGCGTACGACGTAGGAGGGCGAGGCCAGCAGCTCGACCAACTCATCGTCGAGACGGGCCTCGTGCAGGTGGTACGGCAAGTGCTGCCACAGGTAGGTGTGGGATCCCTCCAACGCCTCCCACGGTCCATCAGCCATCGCGCGGTATGCCTCGACGAGCGACCTGTGCTGCGCCACCCAGTCGTCGCCGACCATGTGCCGCATGTAGGCGCGGAACACGTCATGGATCACGATCGCCCCGCGATCGGCGAGGTACCCGCTGATGAGCGAGCGGTCGGCGAGCAGCCGGCAGAACTGCCGGACGGCTGTGGGCGTCCATCCGTACGCGGTCTGCCACCAGTTCGTCAGAACGCTCAGCGGAATGGGTACGGCGGCCGGGAACACCGCCAGGGACAGGAACCGCTCGCGCAGCCCCGAACCACCGTTGATCACGACGCTGTCGCCGAGGCTGCTCAGACTTGACGCGATGGCCTGCCCGATCGTGTTCCTGCGCTGGTCGGCATCCCAGACATCGAACGCCTGGGGTCCCTCCGTGCGGAGTGCCTCTCCCGCCTCCGTCACCGCCCGGTCGGGGCGGGCTCCCGCCCCCACGTCCTGCGAGACGGTGGCGCTGACGACGGTGGCCAGAAGCGGCCAGCCGCCGCACGCTTCGGCAAGCCGGGCGGCATCCGGCTGGCCGAGAGCAGCGACGTTCCGAGTCAGCAACTCGCTGATCTCGCCCGCTGACATGGGCCCGAGACGGACGACTCGCGACGGTGACGGGCAGACGCGCACGTTACGCGTCGTCACCAGGCGCACGCAGCCGTCCCCGCCCAGCAGGAACGGGGCGAGATCGGCCGCCGACCACACGTTGTCGATGACCAGCAGAACTCTCCGCCCCTGGAGCAGCCGGGCGAGATGGAATCCCGCCTGCTCGGGGTCGGTGAGCGCCGGACGGTTCCCGTTGAGGTGCACACACAGGTCGGAGATCAACTGAACCACGCGAGCAGCCGAGCACTCTTCGCCCGTCTCCACCCACAGGATCTCCGGGAAGCGCTCTCGCATCCGTGAGTCGTCGCACACCTGGGTCACCAGCGTCGTCTTACCGAAGCCACCAGGCCCGCAGACAGCGACCACCGCTGCCCCGTCGGCGCCCGACGCCTCCTCCATGACGGAGACCAGGCTCTCGAAATCGTTGGACCTGTGAACCAATGAGGGCTCCGGGGGCGGTACGAGAACGAAGCTTCCCAGCACGGGCGGTTCCATCGGGGACGGCATTCCGAGGAGTTCCCGGAACCGCTGCCGCACGGCAGCGTCGGCCTGCTCCAGGACCGTGTCGAGGAGTGCCTGGGAGTCCGGCATGGGCTCGATGTCCTCGCCGCCGGCCTCCCAGTTGGACACCGTGCGATCGCTGATTCCCAGGTGGGCGGCGAAGCGACGCACGCTGAGCCGCGTCGCCTGCCGTAACGCTCGGGCTTCCCGTCCGGTCCATCGCTGCACCGTGCCCACCAAGGCTCCTTCGACCGACGCCGCCAACGCTAACAGCGTAGGGCGGCGTGACCAGGGCCGAACTTCCTTCCCTTCAGCACCCGTTCGGCAGCGCTGCAGCAGTTCGAGGCAGCCAATCGCCGACGAGTTCCGACACTTTCCCGGGCACCATGGCAACACGGCTGCAGCGACGTTGCGGCACGCCGACATCCCCGCCGGCGGCTTCCAGCGGGCAGCCTTCTGAGTCCGACCCGCAGCGGTCAGCGGAACTCCCCTGACCAGCTCGTTGCGGTTCACCACGTTCCACAGTCCGAAGGAGAAACGGTATGCCGACACCCCGTCGAACCAAGACCGATCACCTGATCCACGCCGACGTCGTGGACTCCAAGACCAAGGCCGGAGTCTGGATGGGAGAACGGGCCTCGTTCCAGGACAAGCAACGCCAGATCCTCGAAGAGCTCAAGGACAAGTTGGACTGGGTGCCGCTGCAGGACGCCATCATGGTGATCAGCACCGCGCCGGCCGGCATCACGCTCATCGCGCCGAACCCGACCCTCCCGGGACTGATCGTCCTCGCGGACGGAGGCTCGCCGGCAGCGTCCGCGCACCTGCAGGCCAACGGCGAGGACCTGGTCCGCAAGGTGATGAGCGACCTCGGCATCGCCGAAGAAGTCGCCGCCTGACCACCATGGCAGCGACCCGCCTTCTGTGGGGGAAGTACTTTCAGTACGACCGGGACGGGGAGACCGCCCTCCTCGACCCGGTCGCGCTGAACAGCTGCTACCTCGACCGCGGAGAGGCCACCGACCTCTCCGCGGTCCCCCCGACCGCGACCCACCAAGCTCTCGCCGAGCTCGGCTTCACCCCGGAGGCCCCTCCGGGCGACCGGCGCGAAGCACTCCACCGGCGGCTCCACGACATGGGCTTGGATGCCGCACCTCGCCGTATCAGCGGACTGCGGATCGTCCTCACCGATCGCTGCAACATGGCCTGCACCTACTGCTTCGTCGATACGAACACCGGCAAGCCGGACATGACCGAGGACGAACTCGCAGACGGCCTGCGTTACCTCTTCGAGGAGAACGCCGGACAGGACGAGGTCTCCATCCAATGGTTCGGCGGCGAGCCCACGATCCGATTCGACCTGATGCGCTACGGCGACGAACTCGCCGACTGCCTCGCCGCCGAGCACCATGTCAAGCGCATCCGCCGTACCGTCGTCACCAACGGCGCCCGGCTGACCGACGAAGCCCTCCAGCACTTCATCCGCTACGAATACGGCGTCGGCATCTCGATCGACGGCCCACCCGACATCAACTCGGCGAACCGCCTCCTCCTCGGCGGCCAACCCGCCGACGACCGCATCCGACGCAACATCCGGCGCCTCGTCGAGGCCAAAGCCGTCCACGTCGGCGGCAACCTCACCCCGACTGCCGCCAACATCGGACGCCTCGCCGAATCCGTCGCCTGGATCATCGACACGCTCGGGCTGACGTTCATCTACGTCAACACCCCGATTCCCACGGGTGGACGATGGCGGGTGAGCGGATCAGACCTGGCTCGCGCGCTGTACGAGGCGCGTCTGGTCGCCCTCAGCAAGGGCGGCCTGCTCTTCTCCGTGCTCGACCGGGCATTCCAGGCCCTCGACACTCGCCGGCCCATGCTCTACGACCACATGCAGGGCGACCGAACGCTCAACGCCGCCTACCTGCCGGGCAAGCGGATCAGCCTGTGCGACATCAACTTCACCGAGCGCGACTTCCTCTTCACCCTGGACGAGCTGCGTCACCACCCGGAAGTCCTCGGCACCGTCGCCAAGGCCGTGGCGCCCATTCCGGCGTGTGGGGACTGCCCGGCGCTCGCCGTCTGCGGCGGCCCCTCCCGCAACGAACAACTCCTCATCGGAGGCGACGCGCCTGACCCTCAGATGTGCGCCTTCTATCGCGAGACCGTCGAGATCGCCCTCTGGGACAACTCGGGGGTCCAATGACCCAGGCCAAGGTGGCGCGATACCGCTCCGCCCTCATCAGCACCGCGGGTCACTGCGCGGTGGCCTGCGGCTTCTGTTTCCGGGCGGACCGCGCGCACGGCTTCCTCGACATCGCCACGTACACCCGAGCGCTCTCACGGCTCAAGGAGCTCGGGTTGGTAGCCGTCTGCCTCACCGGCGGTGAGCCGACCCACCACCCCGAACTCCGCCAACTCGTACGACTCGCTCACCAGTTCGGCCTACCGGTCTCGGTCGTCACGTCGGCTCGCGCCGAGGCCGAGGTACGTCGTCTCGAAGAGATCGACCACCTGCTGACGAACGTCACGATCTCCGCGGACTCCACCGAGGCGATGCGGCTCGGCCGCACCACACGGTCCGTCTCCTCCGCCGCTCGAACCCTGGCGCGAATCAACGACGTCGAGGCGGTCCTTCACCTGACCTACTGGAGCCTCACGAACAACGAATGCCGCGAGATCGCCCAAGCGGTCGCCGAGACCGGAGCAACGCTCCAGCTCAGCCCCGTCGTCCTGGACGGCCCCGCTCTGCTCCGGGCCGGCCTCACACCGACCGCCTACCAGGAACAGCAGCGGCGAGACGCCGACCTCATTAGCCGGCACTACGCGTTGGGCGCCGGCTTCCGGCAGCATCTGGAGATCCTGCAATCGTTGAGCTCCACCACGGTTCGGTCCGCCTGCCGCTCGACGACGCTCTACGTCTCGGCGGACGGCGAACTCCGGCGCTGCCCGTACGGAGACCAGGGAGTCAACGTGACGGCTCCGCGCACCGACATCTCTCGGTTCATCGAAGGGCCGAGCACGGAGAAGATCACCCCTGATTGCGCCGCGCTGTGCCGCGCGGCGGCCTGACCCCGGAGACCGGAATATGAACAGCGCCGTCGAAACCGAGGCCGAATTCACCTCTCGCTGGTACACGCCACCGAACTTCCGCGTGGCCGGCGAACTGGCCCCGTTTCGACGGTGCTTCCCCAGCGCCCACGAAGTGCTGGACACCCTCCGCAAGGATCCCGAGACCCGCGTCACCATCCTCGGAGCACCCGACCCGGCCGTACGCACCGCGCGGTCCCTCGCCTTCCGGACCGCACCCCTCGACGAGATCACCACCTGGCCGTTCCGCCTCGTCCACTTCAACCTCAGTCGCTTCTACGGTGATCTCCTACGCGACCTCCAGGCGCAGGTGATGATCCCCTGGCGCACCTTCCTTTCTGCCCAAGGCTTCACCTGGCAACGCTGCGCCCCCGCGCTGTTCATCTCCACCCACGGCGGCAGTTCCACCTACCACGCGGACAACTCCCATGGGCTCGTGTGGCAGATCGAGGGCACCAAGATCTTCCACAGCTACCTGGACCCCGATCTCGCCGCTCCGGTGGGCGTCGCCATCAGCGGTGAGATCACCGCGGAACACCCGCCCCGGCATGATCGGGGGCACCGCCAATCGATCCGCATGCAGCCCGGCGACCTGCTCTGGAGCCATGTCCTCACCCCGCACTGGGTCTCCAGCGAATCCCCCATCGCCATGAGCCTCGCCATCTCCCACGGCGGCCTGTGCCGCCAGGGTCGCCACGCGCTGCGGGAGGTGGCGCTCCGCCGGCACTGGGACTCGCACCCGGACGAGCCGTGGCGGACGGATCTGCGAAATGCTCGCTACTGACCCAGGCGGCGCGGTGTCGGGAGCCGTCGGGGAGGTGTTCAGCCGGTCAAGGCCGCCTCTCCGCGCTCTCCTACGCATCGGCACGGCGTCGGAACTCGGCCCACATCGTCTTGCCCACCGCGTGCTCCTCCACGCCCCATCCGTCCGCGATCTCGCCCATCAGGAACAGGCCCCGGCCAGAAGGGGCGTCCCAGTCCGCCGGCCTCCGCACAGGGCATCCGGGGCCCGCATCGGTGAACCGCCCCGGGTTGGGTGGAGTCTCGAAGACGTGACTATGCCTGGTCGGGTCCCAGAGCGGTTTCTGCGTCCTGGCCGCCCCAGCTGTCCCGGGTACGCCACAGGACATGAACGCCGAAGGCGCCACGCAACGCGTCGGCCGACCAGTCCTCGGCGGGCGGTTCGGACAGGACCAGGTAGAGGCGGTCGGCGGGGGTGGGCAGGGTGTGGTTGATCTCCATCAGACGGGCGGCTCCCGAGCGCAGGTCGGCGTGGGTGGAGTGGCCGGCTCCGAGGACCTCGTAGAGGAAGTGGCCGTCTTCCGCGACGCGACTGACGTCGATGATCGGGGAGTCGGTCGGCTGCAGGTCCGCCCACAGCAGGGTCGACATCAGTGCGTGGCGCACCGCCTCGTGCTTCTTGCATGTGCGGTCGGCGGCAGCCGCGGTCTCCAGCACTGTCAGGAGACCCTTCGCGGTCGCTGCCGGCCTGGCCGACTCGTCTTCGACGGAGGTCACGGGTTCGGTTTCCTTCTGCTGGGGCTGCCGCACAGCGGAGGCGGGTGCGTTCTCGGTTTCCGGTTCGGCCACGGCGGCCAACCGGCGCTGGAGTGTCTCCCGGGCTTCGGCCAGGGCCTGGGACCAACCGGCACGTGTCAGATCGTCCTGGAGTCGGCTCACGTCCAGGTCGTTGTCCTTGAGCGCGCGGTGGGTGCTTACCGCGAGATCGCGCAAGAGGCCCAGACGGTGCCGGTCCGGGGAACCGAGAACGCGGCGCAGGTCCACCCAGTCCGCCTGGTCGCGGCGGAGGACGCGGTTGGCCATACCCTTGAGTTCGGAGAGACGATCGCGGGCGTCCTCCGGCACGGAGCCTCCGCCGGTCAGCTCGTCCAGGATGTCGAGTGCCGCCACGTAACGTTCCGCCATCCTGGGTGAGATGGGCTGACGACCGCGCTGGTCCGCCGTGAGCAGACAGTGGTTCGTCTCGTGGGCGAACACCCAGCAGTCCACTTCGTCGCCCGGACGCGGCGGAACCGAGCCGTGGCGGACGGTCAGGACCAGGGGCCCGTCGACGGCGGGCGACAGCGCCTTGACCCAGTAGCGGCCGCCGGGCCCCTGGCCGGTCACCCGGACCCGGATGTCGGTGCCGATCTCGGGGACCTCACCGTCTGCCACGTTCCGTTCGGCTTCGGCAGTCGTCTCTTCGGGGGTGCCGTCGGTGTTCGTGAGGGCCTCCGGGAGCGGGGACGTGTGCAGGACGGTCAGGCTCTGGGTGCTGCGGGTGAGGGCGACGTAGAGCTGGCGCAAGCCCGCCGGGCCGCGGTCGGCGATGGTGGCCGGTTCGACGACGAGGACGTGGTCGTACTCCATGCCCTTGGCCTGGGCGGCGGCCAGCACGGACACCGCCTCACGCCCCTGGGCCGTGATGCCGTCGGCCTGGTCCAGGTGGCGGCTGATCTCGTCGAGCCAGCCCGAGTCGTCCGGGACGATGACGGCGACGGAGCGAAGCGTGTGCCCGTCGCTGGTCCCGACAAGGCGGACGGCTTGGGTGACGGTCTCGTCAAGGAGCTTCCACGGCTCGGTCGGGATCGTCCGGACGGCGTTCTCACCTGCCGTGCGGACGGCCTGCGGGTAGGGCAGCGTGGGAGCGACCGTGCGGGCCAGGGGCGCGACCAACTCCATAATCTCGGTGGGCACGCGGTAGCTGATGTTGAGTTCGGCGACCCGCCAGTCGCCGTGGTCGGAGAGAATCGTGCCGAGGCGGTCCCAATCCGTGTAGGTGTGGGGGCCGGTGGCTTGGGCGAGGTCGCCGAGGACGGTCATTGAGCCGTTCACCGCGGAGCGTCGGCGCAGGGAGCGGGCCTGCATCGGTGTCAGGTCCTGTGCCTCGTCGACGACGATGTGGCCGTAGCGCTGCGGGGTCTCCCCGGTGATGAGGTACCGCAGTTCCTCGAGGCAGACGTGGTCGTCGAGGGTCCAGGGGTCGTCGTCGGCCTTGTCGGCCCGGGGACGGTGCAGGTCGGCCTGCTCCTCGTCGTCGAGGACGCCGTCGGCGCAGATGCGAAGGATGGCTGGCGAATCGTAGAGGCTTCGGAGAGCCTCCCTGGCGCTCGGCGACGGCCACGCACGGTCGATCAGGCGCTCGACCTGGCGGTTGCGCCCCAGGTCACGGCGGATCGTGTCTTCGCGGCTGCGGCGCGGGGCAATGGCGACGAGTTCCCGCAGCAGGCGGTCGACGAGCAGGCTGCGGAAGCGGTCACGGCGCTCACGGTAGGAGCCGTCGCCTTCGCGTACTTCTTCGAAGATGTCGAGAACCTCGGAGCGCGGGACGCGCAGGGTCGTGCTGCCGGCCGTGACGGTGAACTCCGGCGTGGCGTCCTCGTAGGACGGGGTGGTGGTCAAGTCGTCGAGGGCCTCCGGCCGGCACTCGATCTCGACGCGTCGCCGCAGGACGGCCGCCATGCGTTCGTCGGACTTCACCAGCCGAGCCCGTGAGGTGTCGTCGCCGAGGATCTCGCCATCCCACAGGCGGGTCACCTGCACAGCGTTGACGTTTCGGGTGCCGAGCGTGGGCAGGACGCGGCTGACGTAGTCCAGGAATTGCTGGTGAGGACCGACAACGAGGATCTCCTGAGCCTTGAAGTGCTCGTTGTTGACGAGCCAGGTCACGCGGTGCAGGCCGACCGCGGACTTTCCGGTACCCGGTCCTCCCTGGACGACGAGGATGTCGGAGGGAGAACCAGTGACAAGAGCCATCTGGTCACGGCGGATGGTCTCGACGATGTCCCGCATGCTGCCGCTGCGCGAGCGCTGGAGCTCACGCAGGAGGAAGTCGTCGGGCTGCTGGGGCTTTTGACGATGGGGGTGGGCGATGTCAGCCGGGGTGAGGACGGACGGTTGCGTCTTGCCCTGCCGCTGGGCGACGGCGTCGTGGGAGCCCCCGTCCACCTGTTCGGCGCCGCGTGCGGCAGGCCGCGGGCCGGGGACGGCGACGGCGATCTCGTCGAAGTAGTCCTCGACAACGCGCTCGGTGCAACGCAGTCGCCGACGCAGAAGCACCTCGCCCGGGGCGTCCGGCTGCGCCTCGATCCACTTCTTGGCGAGCGGGCTGGTCCACAGCAGGACCACCCGCTCGCCGGTGGCGGCGTCACTGACGCCGCGTCGGCCGACGTACCAGGTCTCGGGGCCGTCCGGACTGTCCCCTACATCGATGCGGCTGATGACCAGGGACTCGTTGCCGAGATCGCCGTACTCCTGCGCCCGCTCTTCGGCCGCAAGCCGGTTGGCGACACTGTCCTTGCCGCTCGCGGAAGCTGAGGCGACCGCCCCTCCGGTCATTTCGGCCAGCCGTTCGGCATAGCAGTCGTAGGCGCGAGCGACGGCCTTCTGCTCGATGGCGATGATCTCTTTGCGCGTAGCAGTGCCCATGCGTATCCCCCTCCCTTGCAGCGCCCCCGAAGGGTGCTGCGCCGGGCAGATGCCACTACCCCGGCGAAAGACCTATCAGAGACCAGTGGTAACAAACAGTCAGATAGCCAATTCCTTGACCAACTCGCCGACCTCGGCCCGCCAGGAGCGGACCTGTTCGCGAGTGGGGCCGATCTCGTACTGGTGGTAGTGGCACCCCAGGCAGAGGTGCGACCAGACGGTGTTGGCGCGGCGGGCAGTGTTCGCTGCGGTGTAGCAGCGCAGGCAGAGCATCTTGGCCCGCGTATTGGTATCGGCGAGCCCCGGTACCGCCGCGTTGAGCGTGCGGTCGACGGCGATCTCCAAGGCGGTTCGCAGGGCGAGGGATGCTCCGCGGTGACGGCCTGCGGACGTGGCTCCAAGGTGGCCGTCGAGCAGCCGGTCCGCCGTCGCGAATAGCCCTTCGACGGAAGCGCTGGAGGGCATCACGCGGTCACCTCCGGCTTGCGCACCTTCTGCGCGATGGCCTCGATGTCGTCCACGAAGCGGTGGGGGTTGATGATCTGTGTCCCCGTGGCGTGGGCGCCGGCCTGGCACTGCTGGAGGAGGTCCACGGCACGCGGTCCGCAGAGGGCGCGTAGTCCCCGGTAGACCTCATCGGTGCGTTCAACATCGCCAAACAGGGCCAGCGCCGCGACTTTCATGAGCTTGTCCGCGTCGGTTACTGCGGCCTGCAACTCGTACTCGGGACCGCCCGAGCGGTGGTGCCGGATCCAGGCGGCCTCGATGAAGGCGTTCTCCAGAGCGATGCGGCACAGGCTGGGCAGCACGTGGGTCCGTGCCGTGGCGGGCAGGTCCGTGGTGCTGGCGAGGGCACGCGCGTCGTCGAGAGCCTGCCGGACCGGGTCGGTCACCGGCTTGACCTTCACCTTGGAGGAAGCGCCCCGCTCGACCTCGAACACCGTCACCGGCAGTTCCTGGCTCGTGAACGCGCGCTGGAGCCGGGTGTCATGGGTGAACACGACGACCTGCCGACGCTCACCGAGCTCGTGCAGGACCTGGGCGAGCCCATTGACCTTGGCGGGGTCCATGGACTGCACGGGGTCGTCGATGACGATGAAGCCGAACGGGCTGTCGGCTGCGGCGGCCCGGGGCAGGAACAGGGACAGCGCGAGGGAATGCTGCTCTCCCTGGCTCATGACACTCAGCGCCGATGCCTTCTCACCGTCGACGGTGACGTCCATGACGAGCTTGCGGACGGTGGCCTTCTCGCTGCCCCGCAGGTTCACGGCCTTGAGGTCGATGTTGCTCTCCTGGCGGAGCCTCTCCCAGATCTGCTGCGACCGGTCGGCAAAGCTCTCCATGCGCTGTTCCCGCAGCTCGGCCGAGAGCGCCTTGATCCAGGTACGGGCCTTCCTGAGCTGGGTCAGCCGGTCCTTGCCCTCCTCCGCTCGCCGGGCCTCCTCCGTCCAACTCGCCAGGCGGGTGACGAGCCGGCGCCACCGCTCGTCCCGCTTCTCCAGCTCCTTGACGGCGTACTCCTTCACCGACGCGCAGGCGTCGGCCAGGGTGGCGGCGCAGTCGCCGGCGCGCCGGGCGAGCTCGCTGGGGTCACCGATCGCCCGGCAGGCGATCCAGGCGACCCACGGGTCGGTCAGGGCAGTCGGGATCCGCTGGGGCGTCTCGATGAGGTTCTGTACCTCCCTTGCGGCCGACCGCACTTCGCTGCGCGCGTCCTCGGCGGTCTTCGCCTCCTGCCGCAGTACGGAGATCTGGGCGGCGGCGCTCTCGGCCCACGAGGCATCCAGGGTCCGGTCCGTCCCGCACACCGGGCAGGACTCCTCGTCGGGGTGCCGGTTGCTGTGGTCCAAGGCCCTGGCCAGCAGGTCGGCACGCTGGAGGGCATCCTCCGCCCCGGTCGCGCGTACGTCCTCCATATCGGCGAGAGCCATGCGCAGCCGCTCCACCGCCCGACCGACCTGCGCCATGTCGGGTCCCCGCAGGTCGACCGCGGCACGCAGTTCGGCGAGGAGCCCGTCGTCGGCGCTGGGCAGTCCGGCCACCAGCGCCTCAAGGGTCTCGAAGTCCGGCTTCCCCTTGGTGTCGATGGCCACGAGCGCCTGAACCGCGCGATCGTCGTCCTCCAGCGCGTACAGCGCCTCCTTGATCCCCGGAACCTCGTCCTTCGCGGCCTTGACCGCGTCGTTCAGCTCCTTCTCCTGCTTCTGGAGCCGGCCGTCGGCGGTGCTGAGATGGCCCAGGCCCAGGATCGTGGCGATGGCGTCGTACATCTGGGAGGGCTTGCCGCTGAGCATGCGGTCGAGGTCGGCGTACGACAGAAAGGGCCGGTAGTCCGCCAGCGCCTGATTCCAGGGCGCCTGGTCGACAGGGATACGGCCGTGTCCGGGCCGCTTGAGTTCTCCCTCGGAGTCGGCGAAGTCGTCCCCCTTCCAGGTGCGGGTGAGCGTGCTGCGGCCGGCGTCGCCCTCGATCGCGAGCTTGACCGCGATCTGCGGCTCGGCGCCGTCGTGGAGATTGCGCCAGTTGCTGCTCCGCGCCGCGTCCTGCCCCTGCCAGCGCAGGTTCGTGCCGGTGAAGGCCGTCTCCACACCTTCGGCGATGCTGGACTTGCCGGAACCGTTGCGGCCCACGACGAGGGTCACGCCGGGCCGGGGGCTGAGGTTCAGCCAGGCGCGGGGACCGATGCCGCGGAACCCGACGACGGCGACGGAGTCGAGGTAGATCCGGCGGGCCCGGGACATTCCCTGGGCCTCCGTGTCGCCCAGCGCCTCCCTGAGCAGCGCCTTGACGGGCTCGCTGAGCCCTGCTTCCGCCAGACGGGCAGCCACGAGTTCGGCGATGGGGACGGACTGGCTGGCCGGGGATGGCTGGGCGGGGTGCGGAGAGTGGTGCGCGTTCTGCTGGGGCTGTTCCGTATTGGTCATGAGGTGTCTCCCAGGATCCGGGGCTCGGTGCGGAGGGGCAGGACGCCGGTGTGCGATCGCGGAGCGCGTCCATTGCCGCTCTGCCGACAAGACGGACCATAGGATGAGTGAAGTCTCTTACTTCGATGGATAGTTGATAACCCGGGTTATCAACTATCCACAGCTAAAAAGCAATTGACGACTCGATGGTCGTTCCCAGATGGATCGCAGCCGTCGCATAGGCCCGATTGCCCTGCCGTGCGTTTCCTGCGCTTCGCGTCGGCGGGACCGGGCCCTACGCCCCCGATCGCGGCGCTGTCCGGGCTCCGATCCCGCTGCGAAAACCGGCTTACCGATTCAGTAGTTGCCGTTGCTCAGGATGTCGCCGTCGGCGTTGTAGACGGTGACCAGGCCGTTCTTGCTGGTCTTCCCCCGGCTGGACTGGAAGTCCGCGAAGGCCGAGGCGAGCAGCTTGGCATTGCCGGCATCCGCGCTGGCCAGGTCGCCGCTGTAGTCCGTGTAGATGTCGGCCGTGTCCAGGATGTTGTTGTTCTCGTCGGCACCTTGGATCTTGGTGACGTGTGCCACGGCCTCCCGCGTCTTCGCGGACTCGTGCTGCTTCACGTACGCCTTGAAAGCGTCGACGTCGGATCGCTGGGGCGCGGACGTGGAGGAACCGGTGCCCTTCGGGGAACCGGAGGACACGGAGGAAGACGTGGTGCTGGGCGAGGGGTCGCCCGAACCGGATCCCGCCACGGCCGCGACACCACCGATGGCGATCACGACAACCAGAACGCCACCGCAACCGAGGCAGCCCAGCATGGCCTTGGACCGCTTCTTCGGGGGTACGGGAGCCTGCGGGTGGCCCGGCTGCTGGAATCCGGGCTGCTGCTGACCCCAACCGGGTCCCTGCGGCTGGCCGGGGTAGTTGGTGCTCATCGAGGGTCCCTCCCCTTTCGCTGCTGCGGATACGGCATCCGCAGGGCGCCTGGCCTGGATTCCGTGGGCCCTCCTCGAACGGCAGGGACCCTCCGGATCGTCGCGTCGTTCGGGCGCGGTGCGGCAGGCGGTGCCAGCGTGGTCTCCGCCGGCATTGGAAGGCACGAAGAATGGTGGTAACCCCGGTTATCACACGGTGCGGAGGCCGATGATTCGGGTCGCTGTACAGTTCTGACATCTGCGCGGGAGCCGAACGATTCGCCCCGATTCGCAGGCGGATTGACACGCGAGAGGCAGGGGGTGGGTACCGATGGCGACTGCGCGCGATGTGGTGTCGCCCATCCTGCCCGAGATGCCGGCCTGGCGAATCACGTATACCGAAATCGCCGCCCTCGCGCAGGTACAGCGGCCCGTCCCCACTACCTGGAGCCGCAGGCACCCGGACTTCCCCGCGCCCGTCGCCCATGAGGACGGCCGGCCCCTGTTCGACGCCCGCGCGGTCGTCGACTGGCTCACGACGACGGGTCACGGCAACGCCGATCCGCGCCACCTGCGCGCAGAGGTGGCCTTGCACACTCTCTCCGCCTGGCGGATGCCCACTCTTCCGGCGCCTGTTCTGGTGGGGGCGCTGACCGCGCTCATCTGTCTGCGTCAGCAGCTCGACACCGAGGTGTCGGGGCGGAGCTGGGAGGCGATCCTGGGCCGAGCCGCCCGCCTCGACTCCGAGGACACGTTCCTGTTGTCCGAGCTGCGTGCCGTGCCCGACTCGGAACACATCGGCCCCGCGCTCGCTGCCCTGGCCGACGAACTCACCGAGGCCGCCTACACCCCCGCCGAGGCATTCGACTGGACGGTGGAAGCCCGCCGCCGGATCGGCTCCCACGAGCTGGCGGTCGACGAGCCCACCCCGGCGGTGTCCCACGCCCTCGCCGCCCTGTCCGGCATCAACACCCTCGGTGAGGGCTCCGTCATCGCCACCCCGTACGCCCGCGCCGGCGACCTCCTCGCCGCACTGCACGCCCAGGCACCGGAAGGCTCCGGCCACACCTACCTCGCCGCCGACCAGGACCCGGTCCGAGTCCGCCTCGTCCGCCGCCGGATGCTCGTCCGCGGGGTGAACGAGTTCCAGCTCGACGTCATACAGGGCGAGGACCTGTCCGCCGACGACTGGGGATATCCGGACCTGCTGGTCTGCGCCCTGCCGTACGAAGCAGCGGAGACCCGCAGCCCGCAGGCCGTCCTGGAACGGGTGCAGACGCTCACCGACTACCTCGACACCGGATCCTCGGCAGTCGTCCTCGGCCCCGCCGACGTGTTCGTACGCCCGCTTCCTCGGCACGGCGAAGCCGACCGCCTGCGCCGGTCCTTCCTCCAGAACGGCTTACTCAAGGCCGCGATCAGTCTCCCCGACGGTGCGTATCCCTACCGTCCCGGCTACCGCACAGCAGCGTGGGTACTGGCGCGCACGCCGAAGGAACACCGCACTGGCCTGATCCTCCTCGCCGATTTCTCAGCGAAGCCGCTCACCGAACCGGTCGTCGGCGCACTTGCCGAGGACATCGCCATCTGGCGCGCTTCCAGATGGCGGAAGGACCCGCGGCACGAGCCCCGCCATGCGGTGATCATTCCCGCGAAGGACCTCGACGACCGGCCGGGCGCCGCCTTCACCCCTCAACACCGTCCGCCGGAGGCCTGCTACACCCGAAACGTGATCGAACGCCCTTCCCGCATCAGCGACTTGGAGCAGCGCCTGACGGACCTTCGCGAACAGGCTCGCCACCAGGCCGACCTGCGCGCGGCTTTGCGTATCCAGGCCGTCCTGCGCCCCGAGGACCAGCTGGTGCGGCGCACCACGGTCCGCCGGCTCCTCGACGAGCGCCGCCTGCGCCGGCGCCCCGGCCACCGCATCGCCGCCGAGCACTTCACGGCCGAGGGCCACTACCCCGTGCTCACCCCGGACGAGATCCTCGGCACCGCACGCCTGGGCAGCCGCCGCATCGACCGCGGTTTACTCCTCACGGCGTACGAGCACGCCCAGTTCACCGAGCCGGGCGACATCGTCGTCACCGCCAACCCCCGCTTCGGCGTCCACGTCGACACCGAGGGCCTGTCGGTCGTTGCTGCCCCGGCCCGCATCCTGCGCGTACACCCCGACGCCGACCCCCCGGTCCTGCCCCGGGTGCTGGCGTCCCTGCTGCGGGCGGCGGCCTCCGAGTACGCGCGCACCAGCGGCGCCGTCCGAGCCTCCCGCAGCATCGAGGATCTCCTCATCCCCGACCTGAGCCGCGACGAGGCCGAGCGGTACGACGCCGTGCTCGCCGAGATCGAGAGCCGCGCGGCGCTCCTGCGGGAGCAGTCCGCTGCCCTCGACGACCTGGCACGCGTGACCGCCGCCGGCATCGTCGACGGCACGCTGACCATCCAGAACCTCCCCGGATCCAATCGATGAAGGAGACGCTTTACCCCATGATTCCCGGCCAGAAGAAGCCCGCCGACCAGGCGGAGCTGTTCAGCGCCTCCACCGCCAAGGAGATCCAGGCCATCCTGTGGAAGGCCGCGGACAAGCTCCGCGGCTCCATCGACGCCGCGCAGTACAAGGAGTTCGTCCTCGGCCTGATCTTCCTCAAGTACGTCTCCGACGCCTTCGAGGAGCGCCGCGCCGAGCTGGCGAAGGAACTCGCCGCGGACGGCATCGCCGAGGACCGCCTCGACGACTTCCGGGAGGACCGCGACGAATACACCGGCGCCCACGTCTTCTGGGTGCCGGAGACCGCCCGCTGGTCGTGGATCGCCGCGAACGGAAAGAGCCAGGGCGTCGGCAAGCTCCTGGACGACGCGATGGACGCGATCATGCGTGAGAACGCGGCGCTGACCGGTGTCCTCCCGAAGATCTTCAACCGGGACAACGTCGACCAGAAGCGCCTCGGCGAACTCGTCGACCTCATCAGCGACGCCCGCTTCGGCGGCAGCGAGGACAAGCCTGCACAGGACGTTCTCGGCGAGGTCTACGAGTACTTCCTCGGCAACTTCGCGCGAGCAGAGGGCAAGCGGGGCGGCGAGTTCTACACGCCCGCCAGCGTCGTCCGGCTCATCGTGGAAGTACTCGAACCGTACGAGGGACGGGTCTACGACCCGGCGTGCGGCTCCGGCGGCATGTTCGTCCAGGCCGCCAAGTTCATCGAGGCGCACCGGGGCCGCGGCCACAAGGCCGACCTCTCTGTCTACGGCCAGGAACTCAACGAACGCACCTGGCGCCTGGGCAAGATGAACCTCGCCATCCACGGCATCGACGGCAACCTCGCCCCCCGCTGGGGCGACACCTTCGCCGACGACAAGCACCCCGACCTCAAGGCCGACTTCGTCATGGCCAACCCCCCCTTCAACATCAAGGACTGGGCGAGGGACGAGAACGACCCGAGGTGGAAGTACGGGGTCCCGCCGAGGAACAACGCCAACTACGCCTGGCTCCAGCACATGATCTCCAAGCTGGGCGAGCGCGGCACGGCCGGCGTTGTCCTGGCGAACGGCTCCATGAGCTCCCAGTCGAGCGGCGAGGGCGAGATCCGCCAGGCGCTGGTCGAGGCTGACCTCGTCGCGTGCATGGTCGCGCTGCCGTCGCAGTTGTTCCGTACGACGCAGATCCCGGCGTGCCTGTGGTTCCTGGCCAAGAGCAAGTCCCCGCAGGGCGCACGGAGGTTCGAGGACCGGCGGGGCGAGATCCTGTTCATCGACGCCCGGAACATGGGCGAGATGGCCGACCGGACGGAACGGATTCTGACGGAGGCCGACCTCGCGAAGATCGCCGGGACGTATCACGCGTGGCGGGGAACGGCGTCGGCGCGTGAGGCTGGGCTGACGTACGCGGACGAGCCGGGGTTCTGCTTCTCGGCGGAGCTGGAGACGGTGCGGGAGCACGGGTACGTGCTGACGCCTGGGCGGTACGTGGGGGCAATTGAGGCGGAGGAAGAGGACGCGGAGGCGGTGGCGGAACGGATCGCTTCGCTGACGGAGGAGTTGTTCGGGCTGTTCGAGCGGTCGGCGGAGCTGGAGAAGACGGTGCGGGAGCAGTTGGGGAGGGTCGATGTCTGATCTCTTGATCAGCCCCCTTGGCGTGCAGCTACCCGAAGGGTGGCAACTGCGCCCAGTCGGGGATCTCTGCGTAAAGATCGGTAGCGGCGCAACCCCGAAGGGTGGCGCGACCGTTTACACCGACACCGGTACCAATTTCATCCGCTCTCAAAACGTATTTGATCACTACTTCTCTTCCGCAGGCTTGGTGCATATTGATGACCAGGCGGCAGAGAAGCTGGTCGGCGTAACCGTTCGCGAACGCGATGTCCTGTTCAACATCACAGGCGATGGCGAAACAATTGCACGCTGCTGCGTAGCTCCCAACTGGATTCTTCCCGCCCGTGTAAATCAGCATGTGATGATCCTCCGCACCACGGGTGATCTAGCGCCCGAGTACTTGCAGCGGTATCTATCGCAGCCCGCGATGCGGGTGTATATGCTGAACCACAATTCAGGCGGATCCCGTCGCGCTCTCACTAAGGCTCAAGCGGCAGGATTCCAGATCGCCGTACCTCCAATTAGGGAACAGAAAGCCATTGCGGCCGTACTTGGGGCGCTGGATGACAAGATCGCCGTCAACGAGCGCATCGCGGCCACGACGCAGGAGATCTTGTCGCAGTTGTTCTCCTACCACGTATGGAACTACGGCCGTAGCGCGGGCTTGCCGGCTGGCTTTTCGCAGGGGACCGTGAGGGATGTTTGTGAACAGATCGGAAATGGGGGAACCCCGAAACGGAAAAATCCGGAATATTGGGAAAGGGGGAATGTGGCATGGTATAAAACCGGCGAACTCCACGATGGCCCATTGCTTGAATCCACAGAGCGGATTACAGATTTGGGTGTACGTGAATCGTCCTGCAGCGTGTGGCCCGCGGGAACGGTGCTCGTGGCACTTTATGCCTCGCCCACTGTTGGGCGGCTGGGAATCTTGGAGAGTCCGGCGGCATTTAACCAAGCTTGCTCTGGGTTGCTCGCTAAAGAGAGTCTCGGGGAACTTTTTCTTTTTGAAACCCTCAAGGCGACTAGGAGTAAACTCCAAGGAATTGCGGTGGGATCCGCTCAGCAAAACATCAGTCAGAGGATCCTTGCTGATCATCAAGTCGTGATTCCGACAGTGGAAGCTGCCGCATCCTTCAACGGAGTTGCCCAACCTCTGCATCGCAGGCGTGTTGCAGCTGCTCACGAGTCCCGCACCCTAACCACCCTCCGCGACACCCTCCTCCCCCAGCTCATGTCCGGCCGCCTTCGCGTCAAAGACGCCGAGAAGATTGTCGAGGACCACACATGACGCACGAAGACGGCAGCGCAAGATACGAGAACCACCGCCCCCTGGAGGCCGACTGGGAGGGGCTCGCCCTCGACGAGCTTGTCGAGCTCGCCTGGCAGCACAGCCCCGGTAACGAGTTCGCGCCCGGCTCCGGGCATCGGAAGTCGTGGGACGACCTGATCCTCTACCCCGACCTCCGTGAGGCGATCGAGCGGCTGAACCCCGAGCTGCCCCCGGATGCCGTCCGCGACGCCGTCGCCGTCGCGGCGACCCCCGCCTCGCAGGACACGTACGAGGAGAACCGCACCGCGCACGCGAACCTGACGGCCGGCATCCGCTCCATCACGTACACCGACGCGTTCGGCGCGGAGCACAACCCGACCATCCGCCTCGTCGACCTGGCCGACCCGGAGGCGAACACCTACCGTGCCCTCAACCAGGTCACCGTCATCGACGGCGAGAGGAACCGTCGCTTCGACGTCGTGCTGTACGTCAACGGCCTGCCGCTCGCCGTTCTGGAGCTGAAGCGCGCCGGCGATGAGGAGGCAACCCTTCAGGATGCGCACTCCCAGGTGGCCCGCTACGTCGAGGAGTTCCCGACCGCCTTCCGCTACAACGCCGTCGTCTTACTGTCCGACGGGATAACGGCCAAGTACGGCACGCCCTTCACACCGTACGAGCACTTCGCGCCGTGGAACACGGACGAGTTCGGGGCGCGGGTCGACGCGCTCGACGCCGAGGGGATATGGGACTCGGGCCAGAACCTGGCGCTGCACGGCCTGTTCACCCAGCGGCGCTTCCTCTCCCTGGTCCGGTCCTTCATCAACTTCGTCCCGTCGAAGCGGATGAAGCGCATCGCCAAGCCGCACCAGTTCCACGCGGTGACCCGGGCCGCGGAGGCCGTACGCACCGCCTCCGCCACCGACGGGAAGGCCGGCGTCGTCTGGCACACGCAGGGCTCCGGCAAGTCCGAGGAGATGGTCCTCACCACGACGATGGTGATGCGCGACCCGGCGCTGCTGAACCCGACCGTCGTCGTGATCACCGACCGCAACGACCTGGACGACCAGCTGTACTCTACGTTCCTGGAGAGCGAGATTCTCCCGGAGGCCCCGAAACAGGTCGCGACCCGCGCGGAGCTGCGCGAGGAGCTGGCCGCCAAGCGCGTCGGCGGCATCCTCTTCACCACCCTCCAGAAGTTCGGCAGGACCAAGGAGGAGAAGGAATCCGGCGCCGACCACCCGCTGCTCTCGGACCGCCGCAACGTCGTGGTGGTCGTCGACGAGGCGCACCGCAGCCACTACGACTCCCTCGACGGTTACGCCCGCCACCTGCGCGACGCGCTCCCGCACGCCACGCTCCTCGCCTTCACCGGCACACCGATCTCCGAGGCCGACCGCAACACCCGCGAGGTCTTCGGTGACTACATCGACGTCTACGACCTCAAGCGCGCAGCCGACGACGGCGCGACCGTCAAGGTCTTCCACGAGGGCCGCGTCATCCAGCTCGTCCTGGACGGCGATGTCGACCCGACGAAGATCGACGAGGAGGCCGACCGCATCACCGACGGCCTCGACGACACCGAACGCCGTCGCGTCGAGCAGCTCGTCGCCACCATGAACGCGATGTACGGCGCGCCCGCCCGCATACGGGACCTCGCCAGGGACCTCGTGGAGCACTGGGAGGCGCGGCGCGAGCGGATGAAGCCGTTCGTCGGCGTCTCCGAGGCGGCCGGCAAGGCGATGGTCGTGTGTGCGACCCGCGAGATCTGCGTCCGGGTCTACGACGCCCTGCGTGAGCTGCGGCCGGAGTGGCACGGCGACGAGGTCGACAACGGCGCCATGAAGATCGTCTTCTCCTCGGACTCCCGCAAGGACCCCGACCACTTGCGGGCCCATGCACTGCGCGACAGCCAGCGCAAGGCGGTCATCAACCGGGCCAAGGACCCCGACGACGAGCTGGAACTGCTCATCGTCAACAACATGCTGCTGACCGGCTTCGACGCCCCGCCGGTCCACACGATGTACCTGGACCGCCCTCTCAAGGGCGCGAACCTGATGCAGGCCCTCGCCCGCGTCAACCGCCGCTTCCGTGGCAAGGAGGACGGCCTCCTCGTCGGCTACGCACCGCTCACCGAGAGTCTTCAACGGGCGATCGCCGAGTACACCGACGCCGACCAGCAGGACCGCACCCTCGGCCAGGACCTCGACCGGGCGCTGGACGAGCTACGCAACGAGTACGACGTCCTCGCCGACATCCTGCGCGCCTTCGACTGGCGGGCGCGGCTCAATCGACCGACCAGGACGGCGTTCATCGACGCTGCGCTGAAGACCGCCAACTACCTGCGGGACCCCCGCACTCCGGGCAACAACCCGGAGGCGCTCGACGACCCGCGCCAGACCCTCGGCCGCCGCTTCCGCGACCACGCCCACCGCTTGGAGCGCTTCTACGCGCTGTCCGCCAGCTCCCGGGACATTCAGGAGCGGTTCTCCGACCACCCCGCCTGGCGCCGGGACATCCAGTTCTTCGTCGAGGTCCGCGCCTACATGGCGAAGCTCGACGCGATGGACCGCGAGTCACGCGGCCTGCCCGTCGCCCGCGATGTCGAGCTGTACCTCGCCCAGTTGACGTCCTCGGTCGTCGAGACCGGCGGCGTGACGGACCTGTTCGCCGAAGCCGGCCTGGAGATGGCCGACCTGACGCACCTCAACGACGCGCTGGTCGCCAAGCTCCAGAACAGCGAGACCCCGCACCTGGCGGCGGAGGCGCTGCGTCGGCTCATCGAGCAGAAGATGCGCGAGGTGACCCGGCACAACGTCGTCCGCCGGACGACGTTCTCCGAGCGGCTGCAGGACCTCATGGTCCGGTACATGCGGCAGCAGTACACCAGCGCGGAACTCATCGCCAAGCTCATCGAGATGGCGAAGGAGGTCATGGACGACACCCGTCGCGGTGAGAAGTTCGAGCCGCCGCTCGACTGGCGTGAGCTCGCCTTCTACGACGCGGTGGCCGACCACGGCACGGCGCGCTCGGTGATGGGTGATGAGGTGTTGGCCGGAATCGCCCGCGAGCTGGTCGCCGAGGTCCGCAACAAGCTCAAGCCCGACTGGATCGCCCGCGAACCGGTCCGCGCCCGCCTCCGCAGCGCCATCAAGCGCCTGCTGGCCCGCCACAACTACCCGCCGGACCAAGAGGTCGAGGCGATCAACCTGGTCCTGAAGCAGATGGAGCACTTCGCCAACGAGTGGTCCCAGGACGGCACCGCGGGGAAGTGACCGTCCGTACGGGTGGCACGACTGGGGTTGCTGTGCCCCGCCCGCACCTGGAGGCACACCGGCCCCGGGTGCGTCGGGGCCATGCCGACCCGGCAGGAATCGTTTAAGGAGGCGACCATGGACAACGAGATTCAGCTGATCAGCGACGGCGATGGCCTGGCGGTCATTGGGGACCCAACGGCGGTCGAACGCTTCCTCGTCTCGGACGGGCTGTCGTCGAGGGACCTCGGACTGCAACGGCTCAAGTCCGTCTTCGGCACCGGGGCTGTAATCGCGCAGGCGGGTTCGGAGATCGCCGCCGACTCCGGTCGCTGGGTGAAGCTGACGCGGGAGTCGGCACAGGTTGTCAAGAAGTACGGGCTGAGGGACAGCTCGAAGTCGGGGTTTAGCACAGGTGTGGTGAAGGGGCGAAAGGGCCAGATCGGGGGATTCGTCGAATTCACGAAGGCGCCCCGATCGCTTCTGACCAGCCCGGCGCTTCTTGCTGGTGCTGCGGGGATCATGGCGCAGGTCGCGATGCAACAGAGCATGACCGAGATCACCGACTACCTCGCCACGATCGACGAGAAGGTCGACGACGTGCTTCGTGCCCAGAAGGACGCCGCGTTGGCCCGCATGATCGGAGTGGGCTTCGTCCTTGAGGAGACCATGATCATCCGAGGCGAGAAAGGCAGGGTCGACGAGGTCATGTGGTCGAAGGTGCAGAACGCGCCGACGACGATTGCGGACACCCAGGCGTACGCTTTGCGTCAAATCGATGCATATGCGGAGAAGATGGAGTGCAAGACCAAGATCGGCGATCTCGCCGCGACGGCCAAGGAAGCCGAGACCGCGGTTGGGGAGTGGCTCGCCGTTCTGGCTCGTTGTTTCCAGCTGCAGGACGCGATCACCGTGCTCGAACTCGACCGGGTGCTGGACGCGTCTCCGGAGGAGCTGAACGGGCATCGCCTCGGACTGAAGGCCGCCCGGCAGGCCCGGCTGGAGCACATCTCGCGGACCACCGAGCGCCTGGTGGCCAGGATGAATGAGGCTGCCGGCATGGCCAATGCGAGGGTGCTGCTGAATCCGACCAAGTCCCCGGCCCTGGTTCAGTCGATCAACCATGTCGCCACCAGCGTCCACGGCTTCCACGAGGGGATCGGGATCGAGTCCGGTCGACGGTCGTCGCAGGCGAGACGATGGGTGGACGCGGCCGAGGAGGTGAGGGACAAGGTGTTCGAGACAGGGGCAGAGAGCGTCGATGCCGCCCGGCGCCTCGGGAACGAGACCCTCGACCGGGCCAGATCGGCGACGGGCAAGCTCTCCAGCGGGATCGCCGAGCGAGCTATCCGGCTGCGCGGGAACGATGAAGAAAGCTGAGAGGGCCGCGACCGGCAGCCACGTGGGCTCCCTCTGGGCCGGACCAGTGGACGGTTTGGGCTCGACCCGTACCTCGACAGGCGTGATTGTCAGCGGCCAGCAACTTTTCCCCACGGACGGACAGTTCAGATCCCCACCGGGCAGTCACAATCAGTAGCCTTGTATTGCTCCTCTAGCTGACGGTGGAAGGACCAGGGTCCGTGGCACGTACGTGGTTGTCCGTTCGCGTGGAGCTCGTCTCGGGACATGGTGTCGATCTGTGGCCTCGCCCCGGCCGCGTGCTGGCCGCCGCACGGTCGCACTCTTTCGCCGACCTCGCCGCGGCGATCGACCTCGCCTTCGGCCGCTGGGATCTGGCCCACCTGCACATGTTCACCCTCTCCGACGGCACCGGAGTCAGCCCTCTGGGGTGGTGGGACGGCGAGGCCCCCGAAGGTACGGTCGACGGTGAAACGACCAAGCTCAGCAAGCTCCAGCCCGGCGAGCAGTTCGCCTACGTCTTCGACATGGGTGACGACTGGGCCCATCTGTGCACCGTGGCAGAGAAGCGTATCGACCCCGTCGACGAGTTCGGGGAGGTGCCCGACGGCCCCGCTCCCTACTGGGGCTGGGGAAGCCTGCCGGACCAGTACGGCCGGCGCTGGGACGGAGACGACGGGGAGGCCCCGATGCCGAAGAAGCCCGGCAAGGGGCTCAGTGACCTCCCGCCGATCCTGCCCTGGTGGGGCGCGCACGGCCGGCATTGACGATCACGCTGCGTTCCTATGTTGGCCACCGGTGGGGAATCGAAGTGGCCACAGTGGGGAGCAGAAGTGTCCGCCAACGGGGAATCTCAACTGGCCGCTGACACGTGACGCGAGCCGTTCCCGCCTTGTCGGTGGCGACCTCGTCAAAGCTTCATGCACTGACGGTGAGCCGGGCGCCGTCTGCAGCCGGCGGATTCGGGTCCACCTGCACCTTCGGTCGCGATGAGCCGGATTGATGGAAACGCGCCCAATAGCCGCCCCAGCGTCGGAATGCTCGAATGCGCCCCGGATGCGCCCTACATGGACCGCTGGACCATCGCGTACGTTTCAGCCCGTCTGCCATTCCGCGCCAATCAGGGGGAAATGGGTTGAAGCCGGCCGAGCAGGTTCTGAACGATCTCGTGCAACTCTCCAGCATCTCAGTCGATTCGGGCCGTGAACTGGTGGGCCGCGTGGATGCCGCCGCCAGAGCCGACGACAAGACACGAGAGCAGAAGCAGGAACAAGAGGACAAGAAGCAGAAGAAAGGCGTTGACACGGAGAAGCTCCGCCGCAAGCCCGTCCTCGCGCCGATCCCGGAGAGAGAACTGGCACGCCACGTCCGGCTGACACCCTGGGAGTTGCTGCACGCTCTCGGCAGCTCTATGGCGCTCTCCCGAAGAGGCGCCGGACGTGGCCTCGCCGAGCACTGGGGCTGCCTGAAATACAACCAAGCCCTGACCGGCAACGCCGGTTCGTTCCTCGCCCTGTCCACCGAGGGCAGGGACACGGCGGAGTACTACAAGGCCCTCCAGTCGGACGAACTCGGCGTCGGCTTCGGTCTCGTACTCGCCGAGCGCCTTCTCGAACGTCGCTATCCGGATCACTCCGTCTCCATCGTCTCCGCGGACACCGCTCTGCGTGCGGGCTGGGCCCTCACCAGCAGAGACAAGGGCCACCGCTCCGGCTACCGCTATCGTCCGCAGTTCTTCGCCGAAGTATGGAAGCCCGGGGAACCGTCGCGGGTCATCCCGATCAAGTGCAAGGGCAACCACAGCAACGCCGCCACCTCCCACGACCACCTGGCGTCAGCGTCCGCTCATGTGGAGGCCGTGCACATCGGCGCGTGGGACGAGACCCCCGCCCTGATCTTCAGCACCGAGATACCCGTCGACGGCCCGCTCACCGTCCATGCCCTGCAGGCACCGGGGACCGGCGGCTGGCTCCGTGCCAAGACGGACACTCCTGGCACCAGCCTCGACGAGCAGGTACAGGAGCAGAACATCTTCCCGGGTATCCAGCCTCCGGCCGAAGGCGACAAGACCCCGGACAACGAGCTCGGGTACCACGTGCAACAAGGGCACTACCGGTGGTTCCAGCAAGTAGTCGCCCGTACGGCCGCCGCCGGACTCGGCGCCTTCGCCGGCGACGGCAGCACCACCGCCGAATACCTCACGAAACGGCAAGGAAGTGAACGCTTCAGCGGGTTCGCTGACGCGACTGTCGGCAGCGTGCGCGACGCCCGGCATAAGTTGATGGGCGGCCCGTTCGTCGGCACCGACCACGTCTTCCGACTGAACAGGACCCGCGTCGAAGCGTTCTCGGGAGTCGCGGAAGATCTCTTCGCGCACCTAGTGAAGGGCGACGTCGAGCAGTACCGAGCCGACGTGCACGACCGAAGGTCGGACCTGCCCCGCGTCGGGTGGGACGATTCCTGGGGCGGCCCGGTGTCGATCCGCCGGGACGGCTCGGCGCTGGCGATTCGACTGCTCACTTCAGGGAGTGAGTGCTCCTCGCCCACGTGCCTGCGGTAGGAGGGTGCGCCGGAGGACAGCCCGAGGGCTGCAGTTCGAGTTGCATTCACCCCCGTTCAACCTCATGCGGACGGTGGCAATCAGCCCCTCTCGCCGCAGGTCAGAACGCCGACGGATCCCACCGACCCCCCGGGCGAACAGTTGGAAAGCGTGTCGGGGGTAACCCCCTCACGAGTTCGAATCTTGTATCCTCCGCGCCCGTCCGCAAGGGCAGACGAGGACCCTGATCGCCATACCGTCGGGCCCTCGTCGTTGCGGAGGGACCATGAACTCGTGCCTCTATAGGCCGAGGGTCATGCCCATCGGTGCCCGAGCACGGACGACGTTGCTGCTGTGGGGCCCGCTGTCTTTGCGGGTCGGGCCCACGGTCTGCGTGCGCGATGCGTGAGCGGATAGTCCTGGACGAGGTGTCCCGAGCAGGACCGAGCACTAAGCCGCGTGGCGCTGACCAGGTAGAACAGCACCACGCGGCAGCCTCGGGCATCCCCCGGCAAGGATTCGATCCCACTCCTAAAGCGGGTGTCGGCAGTTCGAATCTGCCCGGGGGCACCAACCACCGCCTTCGCGGCACGTACGACGAAGGCCCAGGTCAACCCGCGTGAAGCCAAGAGCCTGGGCCTTGATCGTTCTCCGGGGCGGACCATGCGGGCTGGAGTCAACCGTGCCAGATCCGTCGATCTTGTCGTCCTTGGACTTCTTGCCCGCGGCGTTCGCCGGAAGAGGCGGGGGCCCATGACGTACGTGTCCGCTGCTGCTGGTTGGGCCGTCTGTGGTGGCGGCACGGCGGGACGGGCGTTGATCCACCGGCGCCTCTGGACGGAGGATCCCCCCGTCCGAACCCGACGCCGGGATCAAGCGGAAGGGCCGGGTCCGAGGGAAAACCCTCCGACTCGGCCCTTCTGCACGTCGGGATCGCGATCCCGGCGCGCGGCGGTGCGGTTAGCGGCTCAGGACGTCCAGGCGGTTGGTCACGTTGTTGACGAAGTAGACCTTGTTCCTGTGCAGGTTCACGGCCAGGCCGAACAACGCGCCCGCGCCGGGCGGGGTGCCGGTGGCGTTGAGGCGGCGGACGGCGACCTGACGGCCGCGGGCGGTCGTCTCCACGATGTTGCCGTCGCCCGCGTTGACCGTGAGGATGTCGCCGCCCGGTGCGATCGTCAGACCGAGCGGGGCGTTCAGATGCCGGTCCGTGCTGACGACGTAGCCGATGCCGGCGCTGCGGCGGCGACGGAGCGCGTTGGGAATCGCGGTGAGCCGGTTGCCGACCGTGTCGGCGACGTAGAGCGTGCCGCCGCGCAGACCGACGCCGGTCGGGCCGATCACGAGGGCCGCCGGATCGGTGATCTCACCGAAGCCCGAGCCGATCACGGTCGTGCGGACCCGGCGGGGCGGCTGGTTGCCCTGGCGGCGCAGGGAGATGCGCAGCACCGTGCCGCGGTTCACGATGCTGCCGCCGGCCGCGACCGTGCCGTTGAGCACGTTGGTCACGAACAGGTCGCTCCGGTTGCCGAAGCTGACGGCGGTCATGTCCCACGGGCCGTTGATGCCCTGGCCGCTGAACGTCTCGCGAACGTGGCCGTGGCTGTCCAGGACCAGCAGGCATCCGGCCTGAGCCGTGGCGGACGTGCCGTCCGCCGTCGGCAGGCTGCCCACCACCACCCATCCGCCCGGCAGGATGGACAGCGCGGTGGTCAGTCCGACCCCGCCCGGGCACGCCCCCGGCAGGGTGTTCGCGTTGATCTGGGCGAACTGGCGCACCCGGCCGCGCGGACTCACCTCGACCAGCGTGGTTCCTCTGCCCTGCTGGTTCGCGCTGTTGTTGAAATTGCTGACCAGGATGTCGCCACGACGCAGGTCGCCGACGCTGCGCCGGACGAGGGCGGTGCCGTACGGGTTCAGGTCACCGTTGCCGGGGACCGTCGACGCCACGGTGGACACCCGCTGCAGGGGGCCGAGGAACGTCCTGAAGCCGAAGGGTCCGGCCGGCGCGGCCGAGGCCGACATGCCGACCGAGAGGACCGTCGCCACGGCGACGGCAGCCGTTGCCGCGAACCGCGAACGGATCGGAAACCTCATGCGTGTGATGCCTCCTCAACGCCGGGTCGGCACTGCGGCCCCGCGAACGGATGTGACAGAGAGTTGCCGTCCATCACATCAACAAACCGGCCGGGCCACACCGCGCCGCGCGGTGGCCTCCGCCGGATGCAGGACAGCGAGTGTCACCCCGCGCAGAGCCGAGCGGGACGTCCTCGCGAGGCCGGGCCCGGCGGGGGGCGTGTGACAGTCCGTCGAACGTCGACCGCCAAGCCCTCGCGCCCGGTTTCAGCAGGCACTGTTCCAGCAGGTAGGGCAACCGCCTGCGGCTTCGCAGGCTCGGTGATTCCCGAGACCTAGGACTCCGATTCCCAGATGAAGTAGTTGCTGTCCACGTCGTGCTGGAATTGCGGCCATAGAGCGCGCAGGCTCTCGACGCGTTCTGTGCGCGGAGGAATCGGTTCGTCGCGGAGGTAGGCGCCCAGGCAGGCCACGGCGTCGCCGCAGAGTTCGATGATGTCGACCCGGCGCTCTTGCCTGGTCCGGGTGTCGTCGGGCGGAGAGAGAAGCATGAAGAAGGTGTCCTCCCGTACCCGCATACGCAGGCCGGCATCAGGGACACGTTGCATCAGAAGCTGCACCTTCAGCACGCGGTCGTGGAGCAGACGGGATCGTTGCTGACCCTCCTCGCCGGTCTCCTGAGGAGTGGCCCTGCGGGCATCGCGCTGCACCTCGAACAGTTCGGCCAGCGCCGACTCGACCGCGCTGGAGGCTCTCATCCGCCGCTGTTCGTCGCGCGCGTTCCTGATCTGCTGTCGCTGCGCCATCGTGGACGACCAGATCGACAGCCCGCCCCCGACCCCGGTGCCGACCAGGCCGAACACCGCCCCCACCCAAACCGAACCGTCCATGCAGCCATCGTGCCCAAGACGCGGGGCAGTTGACATGCGATCGCTCCAGCACAGCGGCGCCAGCCCAACGAGATCTCGAAGCCGGCCCTCTGACGGGCGCGGAACGTCTGGTGATCTCGGATCCGGTAGCTGCTGCGGTGGCCCTGAATACGGCGTCCGGGAATAGGCCTCATAGAACCGTGGTGTTCCGCCGGGCAGAGTGGACACGCGGAAGCGGCTCCCGTCGGCAGTGCCGGTCTCATATCCAACGGAAACCGCCCCGCTGCCAACCTGTGGACGACGGGGCGGCGGGCTCGCGCCAGGGCACGTCGTCTCACGGCAGTGATCCCGGGGAAGGGGTACCCACCGCCGCCCCGAGGCGTGGATCTTCGATCGGCCTGGTGGCCGAGTAGCGCATGGGTCGGCCCCGGCCCGTCCTGGATGACTGGGGCCAGGGCGCGGCGAGGATCACCAGGTGATGCTCTGACCGTCCCGATTGATGGTCACCGTGAACGCGTCAACGTCCGGAGCGCCGTCGGCCTGCCAGCGGTCGAGGCGGGCTTCGATCGCGTCCCACAGCCGTACCGGGCCACCTTGCCTCACCACCCAGCCGGCGGGTTGCTCGTTCAGGGTGGCCCATGCGCCGGCTTCGACGTCGAGCACCACATGTTCGGTGCGGCCGTCCCGCTGGAGGGTGAGGCGCTGGGCCCGTGGTGCGGCCGATTGGGCGATGAACCGCGGACGACCAGTCGGTCAGCATGTCCGCGCCTACGGACGTCGCCCGCTCGTCGCCGGCGTCGAGGTCCGGCAGCATCCCGAGCGGCGGCGGAAGCTGCGGCCGGGCGAACATGAACGAGACCTGCCCGCCCAGCAGCGGGCCCGAGGCCGAGCCGTCGTCGTGCACGGTGAGCCGGGCCAACTCCGAGGACCCGAGCCAGCCGCCGACGGTGGTGAGGATCTGGCCGCCGGGCCTTGTCTGCTCGATCCACGCCCGCGGCACGGTGTGCACGCCGCACGTGGCGATGACCCGGTCGTAGGGGGCGTTGCGGGCGAAGCCCTCCAGCCCGTCGCCGGTGACAAGGTCCGGGTACCGGCCGACCGCACCGAGCGCGGCCCGGGCCCGAGCGGCCACGTCCGGGTCGTATTCGACCGAGGTCACCAGGGCGTCGCCGAGGCGGTGCGACAGCAGCGCCGTGGAGTAGCCGGTGCCCGTGCCGATCTCCAGCACCCGCATGCCATCCTCGACGTTCAGATCCTCCAGCATGCGCACCACCAGGGAGGGCAGCGTGCTCGAACTCGTCGGGAGCCGCATGACCTGACCGCGGATGTCCGCCGGCACAATGGTGCCCGCGATCTGCGTCACCAGCGACACGTCGTCGTAGCAGGACGACGACCACCCCGGGTCGTCCGGCAGCACGGGCGTCCACGCGGAGGGCACCGCGCCCTCGACCTGCCGGAAGAACCCGCCGCGTAGGAACTCGTGACGCGGAGTCGCGTCGAAAGCGGCTCTCCACGGTGCGGTGCGCAGGCTCCCCCCGGCCGCCAACTCGTCGGCGAGGCGCTTCCGGAACTTCTCCTCGTCAGTCACGCAGTCCACACTCCAATAGGTCGGCCATCGCCGAGAGCATCGGCAGGCCGGTCTCAGGCTCCAGCCAGTACCACTGGCCGGACGGGTTGCACTCCAGGAACCACCATCGGCCGTCCGGGCCGACGCAGAAGTCGAATGCGCCGAAGACGAGTCCGAAGTGTTCCAGGTAGGCGAACAGAGCCTCGCGGATACCCGGCGGAGGTTCGACAGGCTCGTAGGACAGGCGGCTGTAGTCGGTCCGCCAGTCCAACAGGTCGGAGTCGATACGGACGCTGAACACCTGATCGCCGATCACGGTGACACGTACGTCCGCGGTCTTCGGCACGCGCTGCTGGAACAGGTGGACGGTACCGGCCACGCCGTCGTCGATCTGGTCCGCGGTCACCTCCTCGACCTTCACCGTGCAGGACACGCCGTCGAGGCGGTACAGGGGGACGGACAGCGGCTTGTAGACGGCCGGTCCGTGCCGCTTGACGAAGGCCCGGGCCGCGTCCGGGTCGGAGGTGATCAGGGTGGGCGGCACGGTGAAGCCGGCCGCCACGGCGGCAGCGAGGCCGGACGGCTTGAACTCGGCGTCGCCGATGCGGTGCGGGTGGTTCACGTACAGGCAGCCGGGCAGGGACGCGATGATGCCGCCGAGCCCGTAGCGGGCCTGCGCCACGGCGAAACGCGCGTCCTGTCCGTCCAGATGGGGGAAGGTGAAGCCGGACGGCCGCCGGTAGTACAGGGACCGCACACGTGCCAAGTCCGCGGTCCGTGTGGGGGTGGATAACGTGCCGCGGATGCCGTGCGGCGTGATCTCGGCCTCCACCGACAGTGATGCCGGGAAGTCCCCGGAGTCGAACCGCACGACCGGGACGCCCCGGCCGTGCAGTTCGCCGATCACCACGTCGGCGGTGGGGTCGTCAAGGTTGGTGACGACCAGCACTGGACGCGGCGAGGTCACTGGTCGGTGTCGTTTCCGGTGTCGGTGTCGCCGCCGCCCCCGCCTCCCGGGCCGTTGCCGTCGCTCGGGTTCCCGGTGCCGGTCGACGGGTTGGTCCCCGACGACGTGCCGTGCCCGGGAGCCATGACCTGGACACCGTCGGCGCCGTAGTAGCGGGCGGTCTGGGTGACAGGGTCCAGTTCGGTGCGGGTGGCAGCGGTGGTCGTGCCGGGGTAGGGCGCCATGCGGCGCACACCCCAGGGCCGCGGGGCCGTGATGCCCTGCGGCAACGGGGTGCCAGTGGGAATCTCACGGTGAGATGGATCTCATGACTGCCGGGGCAACTGTGTACGGACCGATCGAGTTGCCCGACACGGCATGGCAGCGTCCCGAGATCCGGCAAGCCCTCCGAGCCCGGGACATGGGAGCCGTCCTGCGGTTCGTTCAGCAGTACGGCGGGGTCAGCCAGGCCCGCATCGGCGCGGCCACGGACATGCAGCAGGGACGCGTGAACGAGATCATCAACGGCAAGCGGGACGTGAGCCGCCTCGACGTGTACGAACGCATCGCCGACGGGATCGGCATGCCCGACGACGCCAGACACCTCGTCGGGCTGGCCGGCGCCCGCGAGACGCGTCGCGAAGGCGCCGCATTCGACCTCGCCGTATGGCCCGAAGTGGTGCGCGTCCACTCCGCCCAAGCCGCCGCAGCCGAGGAGATCCGCGAGGGTGCCCGGCAGGCGGCGGAGGTTGACGTGCTCGCTGTTCGCGGCCTCGGTCTCCTCGCCCTCAACGACAGCCTGTTGCGAGACGCCCTCGCGCGGCCCGCGGACGAACGGCGCCCCAGACTTCGTGTGGCGCTCCTGCACCCCGAGTCGGCGGCCGTCGCTGTCCGCGCCACCGAGATCGGCGAGACGCCCGAATCCCTGGCCGCCGGGATCCAGCTCACCGAGGCCCGGCTCCGTGACCTCTCGGACTGCTGCGACATCGAGGTCTACCGGTACCGAGCGGTGCCTACCTGGCGCGTGATCAGGCTCGACAAAGTGCTTTACGTCGGCGCCTTCGACGCTGGATGGGAAGGGCACGAGAGCGCCACGTACAAGCTGATCGAGACGCCGCGCGGTCCGCTGTACCGCGGATACCGGCGGCAGTTCGACACGCTGATCGCGGACGCCGAGCGGTCCGTGTGACCCCCAAGGAGCAGCACATGATCGAGGCCGAGCTGAAGGCGCGGGTGGAGCGGCCAGCGCGGGTGATGGCGGCGTTGGAGGCTCGGGCGCCGGGGGTGGTCGAGGTGTATCACGACACCTACTACGACCTGCCCGACGGCAGTCTGACCGCTGGCGACCGCGAGCTGCGGGTGCGCACCGTCCGCGGGCCCGACGGGACGCGGTCGGTGGTGACGTACAAGGAGCCGCGGGTGGACGAGCGGTCCGGCAGCAAGCCCGAGTACGAGACCCGGGTGGATGAGCCGGCCGCGGTGCACGCGATGTTGCGGGGGCTGGGCTTCCGGCCGTGCGTCGAGTTCGAGAAGCACTGCAGGAACCACCGTTTCCGCGCCGCCGGCCGGTCGATGCTGGCGACGCTCGTCCGGGTGCCCGAGATCGACGGCGACGGCGTGTGGATCGAGCTGGAGACGCAGGCCGGGCAGGACGATCTCGACGCCGCGCTCGCGGCCGTGCGCGCGGTACTCGGCGAGTTGGGCATCGGTGACGGGGATCTGACCACCGAGCAGTACACGGACGCCGTCGCCGCGCACCGGAAGGGGTGAGCCCGCGCCGCGGGGGCGCACGTGTCGAGGGCGCGCTTCACCGCGCAGAGCGACCGGCGTCCGTCCCGAACGGCGGCGGCGCTGGGCGTTCGCCCTGCGGCTGCTGCTCGCCGTCCCCTAACTGCTGTTCCGCCCGTTCGTGGTCCGCGCCCGCGGCGGCCGCGCGGAGGGGGCCGGCGCATAGCGGCGGCGGTCCCGCACCCACTCGATGAAGGCGGCCGAGGAAGCCGTCGTAAAGTCACCCCCGCGGACAGGTTTTCGACGAGGGAACGGGGTGGCGGGGACGGTGGTCTCGGGGAGCGGGTTGGTGGCCGGGCGGTACCGGGTCGTCGAGGAGTTGGGGCGCGGCGGGATGGGGGTGGTGTACCAGGCGGTGGACGAGGTGCTCGGGCGGGAGGTCGCGATCAAGGAGTTGCGGACCTTCGCGGACGCCTCCGGGGCCGAACTGTCCGGGCTGCGGGTGCGGATGCAGCGCGAGGCGCGGGCGGCGGCCCGGGTGCGGCACCCCTCGGTGGTGGCGGTGCACGACGTCGTGGAGGCGGAGGACGGCCGGCCGGTCATCGTGATGGAGCTGGTCGACGGGCGGTCGCTGGACGACGTCGTGCGGGAGCGGGGCGCGCTGCCGCCCGCCGAGGCGGCCGCGATCGGGGCGAAGGTGGCGGAGGCGCTGGGCGCGGCGCACGACGCCGGCGTGCTGCACCGCGACGTCAAGCCGGGCAACATCCTGATCGAGTCCGGCGGCCGGGTGCTGCTGACCGACTTCGGCATCGCGGCGATCGAGGAGCCGGACGACGGCCCGTCGGCGCAGCTCACCCAGCACGGCCAACTCGTCGGCTCGCTGGACTACTTGGCACCCGAGCGGGCGCAGGGCCTGCAGCCGGGTCCGGCCTCCGACGTGTGGTCGCTCGGCGCGATGCTGTTCGCCGTGGTGGAGGGGGCGTCGCCGTTCCGCGGCACCTCGACCTGGTCCACCCTGAACGCCATCGTGACCGAGCCGCTGCCGCAGCCGCGCCGGGCGGGACAACTGGCGCCGGTACTCGCGCAGTTGCTGGCGAAGGACCCGCGGGCGCGACCGGACGCGCGGCAGGCGGCGCGGTCGCTGGCGGCGGTGGCCGCGGCGCCGGCCGCCGCGGCCACCGGACCGCACACCCTGCCGCTGGACGTCCGGCCCGCGCCGGTCCCGACGCCGGTCCCGACGCCCGTGCCGGCGCCGGTGCCGGCGCCGGTGCCGGTGCCGGCCGCTCAGCAGACGCCGCGGCCGGGCTGGACGCCGCCGCGGCCGGAGGGACCGACCCGGCCGGAGCCCGGCTGGCGTCCGCCGGTCGGAGGGCCGGCGGTCGCGGCGCGGCCGGACGACGCGGAGCCGCGCGGCGGACGGCGGCGGCTGGTGGTCGCGGCGGTGGTGGCGGGCGTGCTGCTGGTGGGCGGCGGCGTGGCGTGGACCCTGGTCGGCCGCACGGGCGGCGGCCGGGAGCAGCAGGAGACCGTGGCGCAGCCGGGCGACGTCCTGGTGAGCGTGCCGGCCGCCGCGCCGAGCGGAACGCCCGGGCACCGCAGGGCGCACCGCCCCTCGCCCGCCAGGAGCACCGCGCGCCCGGTGAGTTCGCCGACCGCGACGCACCGCGCGGCGGCGCCGACGGCCGCGCCCAGGCCGAAGCCCAAGCCGACGACGCCCCCGCCGCCGGCCTGGAAGTCGTGCACCTACTACTCCGGGACCGCGCAGACGCAGTACCCGGACACGGGCGCCGCGGTCAAGGAGGTGCAGTGCATCCTGGTGGCCCGCGGCTACAGCGTGGGACCGAGCGGGGTGGACGGACAGTTCGGACCGGACACCGAGAGCGCGGTCAAGAGCTTCCAGACCGCCCGCCACCTGGAGGTGGACGGCCAGGTGGGCCCGCAGACCTGGGGCGCGCTGCGCAGCTGACCGCCCCTGCGGCGATGGCGCCCGGTCGGGGAGGGCGGCCCGGTTCAGCGCCGGCAGTCGTCCGGGGGGGCGCTGGGGGCCGGGGCGGACGGCGAGGTGAGCGGTTTGCCGGGGGCGACGAAGTCCCTGCCGAGGGTGAGGATCATCGGGTCGCGCAGGCCGGTGCCCTTGCCGGTGCCGTGCAGGGCGGAGGGCGGCAGGTGCATGGCGGCGGCCAGGGTGCGGGCCTGGTCGGTGTGGTTGGGCGCGTAGACCAGCGAGGTGGTGGCGGTGGGCTTGACCGCTCCCCCGTTGCTGGTGCGGGTGTAGAGCTGGTGGTTCTGCATCCAGTTGAGCACGGTCTCCGCCTCGCCGAACTGGCCGCTGCCGTCGTAGATGGTGACGCGGACGTTGATCGGCGCGGCCGACGGGCCCGGGGCGAGCGTGGGCCCGGTCTGGTGCGGCGCGGGAGCGGCCGTCGCGGAGGTGGCCGGCTTGGCGTCGGAGCAGTACGCGGTGCGGCTGGTGTTGCCGTGCAGCAGGAGGTAGCCGCCGGTGCCGCAGCCGAGCAGGCCGATGACGCCGAGCGTGCCGGCCAGCCACAGGCCGCCGCCGGACGGGGAGTTGCGCCGGCGTCCGCCGCGCCGGGACCGCCGCGGCGGACCGCGACGCCGAGCGGGAGTCGTTACGGGAACCGGCGGCACGGGAGTTGGACCGCGCGGCGGCCCTGGACGCGGTGCGCGAGCCGGCGGCGGGCACCAACTCGGTGCGGGTGGAGCGAAGTTCGAGTTCGGCGCCGGCCGAGGGGGAGGCGCCGCGGGGGGCCGGTCCGGCGGCGGGCGGCCGTTCGCCGGGCAGGAGCATGCGGTACTCGTTGGTGACCGGGTCGAGGATCCACTGGTCGGCGGGGTCGCCGCCGTCCGGCCACGGCGCTCCGTCGTCGTCCGGGACGCGCGGGCCGCGCTCGTCGTACCTGTCCACGCGCCCTCCCAACCCGCCGCGAACAACTGCGCGAACTACCCGGCGCCGAGGCGCTTCCCTGCGCGTTTGCCCGGGTGGGCGGCCTTTTTCCGCACCTTCGGCGATACCGTTCTGTGGGTGCCGACCTTAGCGCAGCCCGGATAAGGAACGTGTTGCGCGAGGGGCGGCAGCCATGCGACGCGTACGAGCGAACCGATCGGGGTTTCGATGATCTTCATCACCGCCAAGTTCCGTGTCCTGCCCGAGCACGCCGACGGCTGGCCGCGGATCACCGAGGCGTTCACCGAGGCCACCCGGGCCGAGCCGGGGTGCCTGTGGTTCGACTGGTCGCGCAGCCTGGACGACCCGAACCAGTACGTGCTGGTGGAGGCGTTCCGCGACGGTGACGCCGGGGCGGCGCACGTGGGCTCCGCGCACTTCGCACAGGCGCGGCGCACCCTGCCGCAGTACCTCGCCGAGACCCCGCGGATCGTCAACGCGGACCTCCCGCAGGACGACTGGTCGCAGCTGGGCGAGATGACCGTCGAGCGCGGCTGACCGCCCCGCAGGCGCGCACCGGCCGGGCGGCGGGCCCGGGAGTAGGGTCGGTCGCATGCTGCTGTGGATCAACGGCCCCTTCGGGGGTGGCAAGACGCACACCGCCTACGAGCTGCGGCGCCGTGTTCCGGGCAGCGTCGTGTGCGATCCGGAGCACATCGGCTTCGGCCTGCACCGCACGCTGCCGCCGGCCCTGCGCGGCGACTTCCAGGACCTCGCCGCGTGGCGGCACGGCGTGCGCGAGGTGCTGGATCTGGCGCTGCGCGAGCACGACGGACCGGTGATCGCGCCGATGACGCTCGTCGAGCCGCGGTACTTCGACGAGATCGTGGGCGGGCTGCGGTCGGACGGGCATGACGTCCGTCACTTCTCGCTGCTCGCCGAACGGCACACCGTGCTGCGCCGGTTGTCGCAACGCGGTCTGCACTCCGGCCTGAAGCGGGAGGGTTTCGCCGTCGCGCAGCTCGACCGGTGCCTGGAGCGGCTGTCCGGCGAGCGGTTCGGCGAGCACATCCGCACCGATCACCTGACGACGGCGCAGGTGGCGGAGGCGGTGGCCGGCTCGGCCGGGCTGGAGATCGCGCCGGACACCGACGGGCGGCTGCGTCGGCGGCTGCGCCGGTTCGCGATCGGTGTGCGGCACATCCGGTTCGACTGACCGGCGGCGGTCGTGCGGCGGCGGTCCGGCCGTCCGACGGTGCGTCAGGCCCGTGGCACGAGGTGTCAGTGGGCTCGTCTAGTCTTTTGAGTATGCAGTCGACCTCCCAGCCGCTCGACCCGACACCCGCGGCGCTCCCCGCCGCCGTGCGGCTCGAGCAAGCCCAGGAGCGCATACGGGCCCTCACCGCGGGCCGCGGCGTGCTCACCTCCGCCGACCGCCTGGAGCTGGCCGAGTGGCAGCGCGAGTGGGTCGCCGCCTGGCGCGAGTCGGAGTACGTGCCCGCCGCGTAGCCGTCCGTCAGCCGAAGTCGGGGGCGAGCGGGACCGCCGGTCCGCCGAGCGCGTCGCGGTGGGCCGGCATCCTCAGCGTGGTCATGCGGTGACGGCCGATCAGCCGCTCGTAGAGGTAGGTGGCCTGGATGGCCAGCGCGAGCAGGGCGGCCTTCGGCCTGGACCAGCCGAGGATCCGGCCCATCCGGGACATCACGGCGAGGCTGACGTTCCGGTAGACGAGGATCTCGGCGAGCGCGGTGCGCTCCAGGGTGGCGCGGATCCGCCGGCCGTGCCCGGCGGCGGCGAACCGCAGCAGCTCCTCGTGGCAGTAGGCGAGATGGTTCTCCTCGTCCTGGGAGATCATCCGCACCGCGCGGCCGACGTCGGGGTGGTCGCCGAAGACCTTCTTCAGCAGGCGCATCTGCTCCGAGGCCCGCTGCTCGGTGACCCGGCTGTGCGCGAGGTAGGTGATCACGTCGCGTTCGGTGAGCGGTTCGTCGCGGCGCAGCCTGCTGTGCGCGAGGCCGATGCCCTGGCGTTCCAGGAGCATGGTGTAGTCGGTCGCGTCCTGCACCAGGCAGGGCTCCAGGCCGCGTTTGCGCAGCAGGGCGGCGAAGATGCGGCCGTGCTTGTCCTCGTCGGCGCCGTGCCGGGCGATCTTCGGCGCGAGTTCCGGATCGCGGACGAGCGCGGCGATGCGGCCGTTCTCCCAGCCGCCCTGGTCCTCGCCCTTCGCGGCGATGCTGCAGAACAGCCGGAACGCGTCGTCGTTGTCGTGGATCTCCTGGAACAGGCTGCGCGCCGAAAGCATGGTGACCACTACTCCCGTTCTCGGACGTGTGTCACGAACCAGTGAATTCGCGCCACCGCCGCCCGGCCAGGCGCGGGCGTCCGCCCGGGTGACGCCCGCGCCGGCGGACACCGGATCCGGGCGGTCCCCGGCTTCTCCTGGGCCGTGTCTGACACATCCCGCCTGGGCCGCGGCGCCTGGCACGCACGCTCGCCGCGTTGTCGGGATCGTCCTGGTAGGCCCACTACGAGGACGACCCTCCGCCTTGCGATCGCACGCACCAGACGCCGCGGCCCCCGCCCTGCGGGCGGACGGCGCCATGTGTCAGACACGACCTAGCATGGGCGGATGACACCCCCTGACGGCATCACCGAACGTGACAGCGATCCCCTGAGCCACCAGGCCGACGTGCGGGAGGGGGGTGCGGTGCGGCAGGCGGACCGGGCGCTGGAGGTGCTGAGCCGGGTCTTCGGCTACGGCTCCTTCCGCGGCGAGCAGCGGGAGATCATCGAGCACGTGGTGGGCGGCGGCGACGCGCTGGTGCTGATGCCCACCGGCGGCGGCAAGTCGCTGTGCTACCAGATCCCGGCGCTGGTGCGCGACGGCGTGGGCGTGGTGATCTCGCCGCTGATCGCGCTCATGCAGGACCAGGTGGACGCGCTGCGGGCGCTCGGCGTGCGCGCCGGGTTCCTCAACTCCACCCAGGACCTCGACGAGCGGCGGATGGTGGAGGCGGAGTTCCTCGCCGGCGAGCTGGACCTGCTCTACCTCGCGCCGGAGCGGCTGCGGGTGGAGGCGACCGTGCGGCTGCTGGAGCGCGGCCGGATCGCGCTGTTCGCCATCGACGAGGCGCACTGCGTGGCGCAGTGGGGCCACGACTTCCGCCCCGACTACCTGGCACTGTCCGCGCTGCACGAGCGCTGGCCCGACGTGCCCCGGATCGCGCTGACCGCGACCGCCACCGAGGCGACGCACGCCGAGATCGCCGCCCGGCTCAACCTCGGGGACGCCCGGCACTTCGTGGCCAGTTTCGACCGGCCCAACATCCAGTACCGGGTGGTGGCCAAGGACGACCCGAAGCGGCAGTTGCTGCGCCTGCTGCGCGCCGAGCACGCCGGCGACGCGGGCATCGTCTACTGCCTGTCGCGCGCCTCGGTGGAGAAGACCGCCGCGTTCCTGGTGGAGAACGGGATCGAGGCGCTGCCGTACCACGCGGGCCTGGACGCGCGCACCCGCGCCGAGCACCAGTCGCGGTTCCTGCGCGAGGACGGGATCGTCATGGTCGCGACGATCGCGTTCGGCATGGGCATCGACAAGCCCGACGTGCGGTTCGTCGCCCACCTCGACCTGCCGAGGTCGGTGGAGGGGTACTACCAGGAGACCGGCCGCGCGGGCCGCGACGGGCTGCCGAGCACCGCGTGGCTGGCGTACGGGCTGCAGGACGTGGTGCAGCAGCGCCGGATGATCGACACCTCGGAGGGCGACGAGGCGCACCGCCGCCGGCTCGGCACCCACCTGGAGGCGATGCTGGCGCTGTGCGAGACGGTCGAGTGCCGCCGGGTGCGGCTGCTGGCGTACTTCGGGCAGCACGGTGAGCCGTGCGGCAACTGCGACACCTGCCTGACGCCGCCGGAGTCGTGGGACGGCACGATCCCGGCGCAGAAGCTGCTGTCCACCGTGGTGCGGCTCAAGCGGGAGCGCAACCAGAAGTTCGGCGCCGGGCAGATCGTCGACATCCTGCTGGGCAAGAAGACCGCGAAGGTCATCCAGTTCGACCACGACACGCTGAGCGTCTTCGGCATCGGCACCGAACTGCGCGAGGCCCAGTGGCGCGGCGTGGTGCGGCAGTTGCTGGCCCAGGGCCTGCTGTCCGTCGAGGGCGACTACGGCACGCTGGTGCTCACCGAGGGCAGCGCCGAGGTGCTCGGCGGGGACCGGCGGGTGCCGCTGCGCCACGAGCCGGAGCGCAAGGCGGCGGCCGAGAAGTCCGCCAAGCCCCGCAAGGGCGCGGCACCGGTCGACCTGCCGGAGCGGGCCCTGCCGCTGTTCGAGGCGCTGCGGGCCTGGCGGGCCGCGACCGCGAAGGAGCAGGGCGTGCCGGCCTACGTGGTCTTCCACGACGCCACCCTGCGCGAGATCGCCACCGCCACCCCCTCGACGCTCCAGGAACTGGGCACGATCAGCGGCATCGGCGAGAACAAGCTGGCCAAGTACGGCGAGCCCATCCTCGCGGTCCTGGCGGAGTCAGGGCCGGCCGGGGACCCGGACGCTGAACCGGCGGGCCCGGCGGGCCCGGCGGCGCAGCCGGAACCGGTCACCGCGGCGCCGCGCCCGGAGGCGGCCCGGAAGCCGGCGGCCGTCCCGCGTCCCGCCCCCGCCTCCGACCCCGCTCCCGACCCGGCACCGGCTCCGGCCGCGGCTGCGGCTGCGGTCCAGGCGGACGGTCCCGACTGGGGGGACGAGGACGACTGGGCCCGGGAGCCGGAGCCGGACTGGGAGTGACCGCCCGCCGTCCCGCGCCGGCGGCGCCCGTGGCGGACGGCGGCTGCCGGATCCCTGTTCGGACGGCCGCGTCCGCGACAGGATGCCGCCATGTGCGATACGGATGACGAGACCGAGCTGGCGCGGTTGATCGACCGTTATGTCAAGCCCGACCGGCGCTACCTCAGGGTGGGCGGCGGCCTGCTGCACATGGCGGACGGGGAACGCGCCGAGTTCGCCCGGAAGCTGGGCGAGGCGGCCGGCGAGATCACCCCGCGCGAGCTGGACGTCCTGCTGGCGGCCGGCTGGCGCGAGCGCAAGACCGCCGTGTGGCTCATCGCGGTGGCGGGGCGCACCGCGTTCCGCGACCGGATCGGCGAACTGCTGCTGGCGAGCGAGGGGCCGTACGCGGGCCTGGCCTACTGCGTCGCCCTCGCCACCTTCGGCACCCCGGCCGACGCCGACCTGCTGTCCCGCTACCTCGACCGCTACCTGCCCCGGACCGACGTGGGATACGACCAGGCGGCGGCGCTCGGCGCGCTGCTGTGCGTCGACGCCGGTTCCGGCACCGATCGGGCGGGCCGGTTCCTGGTTCCGGACGGACTCTGGCAGCGGTGGACCGCCAGCGCGGCGGGCCGGCGCGGCCTGGACCCGGAGGCGTTGCGCGGATTCGTCGGCGAGTTGTGCGCCATCGCGGCCGGCTGCGCCGTGCCGCCGGGCCCCTGACGCCGGGAATACCCCTCGGGGGTATAGCGTTGCGGGTGGTAAGGACTGCGGATGGGAGCGTGCGGTGGAGACCACCACGGCGAGCGACGAGACGGCCGGCCACCCGGCGCGGGTCGAGCTGGCGATCGGCGGCATGACGTGCGCGTCGTGCGCGGCGCGGGTGGAGAAGAAGCTCAACCGGATGGACGGGGTGACCGCCAGCGTCAACTACGCCACCGAGCGGGCGAGCGTGCGGCACGCGGGCGGCGTGGCGGTCGCCGACCTGATCGCCACCGTGGAGGCGACCGGGTACACCGCCGCCGTGCCGCGGCCGCCGGCCGGACGGGACCGCCCGGCCGAGCGCGACCCGCTGCGGGACCGGCTGGTGACCGCGGTCGTGCTGGCGGTGCCGGTGGTGGCGATGGCGATGGTGCCGGCGCTGCAGTTCCCGTACTGGCAGTGGCTGTCGCTGCTGCTGGCGGCGCCGGTGGTCGGATACGCCGGCTGGCCGTTCCACAAGGCGGCGTGGACCAATCTGCGGCACGGCGCGGCCACCATGGACACGCTGGTCTCGATGGGCACGCTGGCCGCGTTCGGCTGGTCGGTGTGGGCGCTCTTCCTCGGCGGCGCCGGTGCGCCGGGGATGCGGGACGCCTTCGCGCTCACCGTCTCGCACGGCCAGGGCGGCCGGACGATCTACCTGGAGGCGGCGGCCGGGGTGACCGCGTTCATCCTGGCCGGCCGCCACGTCGAGGCGCGCAGCAAGCGGCGCGCCGGGGCCGCGCTGACCGCGCTGCTGCACCTGGGCGCCAAGGAGGTGGCGCTGCTGCGCGCCGGGCGGGAAGTACGCGTCCCGGTGGGCGAGTTGGGCGTCGGCGACCGCTTCGTCGTCCGGCCGGGCGAGAAGATCGCCACGGACGGCGTGGTGCGGGAGGGCGGTTCGGCGGTGGACGCCTCGATGCTCACCGGCGAGTCGGTGCCGGTCGAGGTGGCCGAGGGCGACGCGGTGACCGGCGCGACCGTCAACCGGGGCGGACGGCTGGTGGTGGAGGCGACCCGGGTCGGCTCGGACACCCAACTCGCCCGGATGGCACGGCTGGTGGCGGACGCGCAGAACGGCAAGGCCGCCGCGCAGCGGCTGGCCGACCGGGTCTCGGCGGTCTTCGTGCCGGTGGTCGTCCTGCTCGCGCTGGGCACGCTGGCCGGCTGGCTGGCGCTGGGCGAGGGCGCGACGGCGGCGTTCACCGCGGCGGTGTCCGTGCTGATCATCGCCTGCCCGTGCGCGCTGGGCCTGGCCACCCCGACCGCGCTGATGGTGGGCACCGGCCGCGGGGCGCAGCTCGGGATCCTCATCAAGGGCCCCGAGGTGCTGGAGTCCACCCGGCGGGCGGACACCATCGTGCTCGACAAGACCGGCACCGTCACCACCGGCACCATGGCCCTGGCCGGCATCCGCCTCGCGGACGGCGAGCGGGAGGACGAGGTCCTGCGGCTGGCCGGCGCCGTCGAACACGCCTCGGAGCACCCGATCGCGCGGGCCGTGGCGCTCGCCGCCGAAGAGCGCACCGGGGCGCTGCCGGTGCCGGCCGGCTTCGCCGCGCTGCCCGGCCACGGCGTGCGCGGCGTGGTGGACGGCCGCACGGTCGAGGTGGGCCGGGCCGGCGCGGCGCTGCCCCCGGAGCTGGCGGACGCGGTGGAGGAGGCCGCCGCCGAGGGCCGGACCGCGGTGACCGTCGGCTGGGACGGCCGGGTGCGGGCGGTGCTCACCGTGTCCGACGCGGTGCGGCCGACCAGCGCCGAGGCGGTCCGCCGGCTGCGCGCGCTGGGCCTCACGCCGATCCTGCTGACCGGCGACCACGAGGCGGTCGCGCACGCGGTGGCCGCGCGGGTCGGCATCCCGGCGGCGGACGTGTTCGCCGGCGTGCTGCCGCAGGAGAAGGTCGAGGTGGTCAGGCGGCTGCAGGCCGAGGGGCGCAGCGTGGCGATGGTCGGCGACGGCGTCAACGACGCGGCGGCGCTGGCCCAGGCGGACCTGGGGCTGGCGATGGGCACCGGCACCGACGCGGCCATCGAGGCCGGCGACCTGACGCTGGTCCGCGGCGACCTGCGGGTGGCGGCCGACGCGATCCGGCTCTCCCGCCGCACCCTGGCCGTCATCCGCTCCAACCTGTTCTGGGCGTTCGGCTACAACGTCGCCGCGCTGCCGCTGGCGGCGGCCGGCCTGCTCGATCCGATGATCGCCGGCGCGGCGATGGCGTGCTCCTCGGTCTTCGTGGTCGGCAACAGCCTGCGGCTGCGCCGTTTCCGGGCCGGCTGACCGGTCGCGCCGGCGGCGACGCGCGCCGCCAGCGGGCGTCGGTCCCGTGCCGCCGGGCGGGCGGACGTAGGGTGAAAACCTGGTCGAGCGCCGACGGCCTCAGCACCACTCACCGGCAGCACGCCGGTCGAAGACGAGGAGTTCACGATGTCCGGGACCACCGCAGAGCCCGACGAGCGGCACGCACGGCTTGACCGGCTGCCGCAGTGGGCGGCGCTCGGCAAGCACCGGGAGCAGTTGGGGGAGGTGGGGTTGCGGGAGCTGTTCGCGTCCGACCCGGGGCGCGCCGAGCGCTACGGCATCGACGTCGGCGACCTGCACATCGACTACTCCAAGCACCTGGTGACCGACGAGACGCTGGCCCTGCTGCGCGAGTTGGCCGAGGTCCGCCGGGTGGCCGCGCTGCGCGAGGCGATGTTCCGCGGCGAGAAGATCAACGTCACCGAGGACCGCGCCGTGCTGCACACCGCGCTGCGCGCCCCGCGCGACGCGGTGGTCGAGGTGGACGGCGTCGACGTGGTGCCGCAGGTGCACGCGGTGCTGGAGAAGATGGCGCTCTTCGCCGACCGGGTGCGCTCCGGCTCCTGGACCGGGCACACCGGCAAGCGGATCAAGACCGTGGTCAACATCGGCATCGGCGGCTCCGACCTCGGGCCCGCGATGGCCTACGAGGTCCTGCGGCCCTACTCCGCAAGGGAGTTGGGCTTCCGGTTCGTCTCCAACGTGGACGGCGCCGACCTGCACGAGGCGGTGCGCGGCCTCGACCCGGCCGAGACGCTGTTCATCGTCGCCTCCAAGACGTTCACCACCATCGAGACCATCACCAACGCGACCGCCGCGCGCCGCTGGCTGCTGGCCGGGCTCGGCGACGAGAAGGCGGTCGCCAAGCACTTCGTGGCGCTGTCCACCAACGCCGAGAAGGTCACCGACTTCGGCATCGACCCGGACAACATGTTCGAGTTCTGGGACTGGGTCGGCGGGCGCTACTCCTACGACTCGGCGATCGGCCTGTCGCTGATGATCGCCATCGGCCCGGACAACTTCCGCGAGATGCTGGCCGGCTTCCACCTGGTGGACGAGCACTTCCGCACCGCGCCGCCGGAGGCCAACGCGCCTTTGCTGATGGGCCTGTTGGGCGTGTGGTACGGCGGCTTCCACGACGCCCAGTCCCACGCCGTGCTCCCCTACAGCCACTACCTCTCCCGGTTCACCGCGTACCTGCAGCAGCTCGACATGGAGTCCAACGGCAAGTCGGTGGACCGGCAGGGCGAGCCGGTCTCCTGGACCACCGGTCCGGTGGTGTGGGGCACCCCGGGCACCAACGGGCAGCACGCGTACTACCAGTTGCTGCACCAGGGCACCAAGGTGATCCCGGCCGACTTCATCGGCTTCGCCCGGCCGGTCGCCGAGCTCGGCGAACTCGCCGGCCAGCACGACCTGTTGATGGCGAACTTCTTCGCCCAGACCCAGGCGCTGGCGTTCGGCAAGACCCCCGAGGAGGTCGCGGCCGAGGGCGTGCCGGCCGAGCTGGTGCCGCACAAGACCTTCCGCGGCAACCACCCGACGACCACGATCCTGGCCGAGGAGCTGACCCCCTCGGTGCTGGGCCAACTCGTCGCGCTCTACGAGCACAAGGTCTTCGTGCAGGGCGCGATCTGGGACATCGACTCCTTCGACCAGTGGGGCGTCGAGCTGGGCAAGGTGCTCGCCAAGCGCATCGAGCCCGCGCTCACCGAGGGCGCCGAGGTGCCCGGTCTCGACCCCTCGACCCGCGCGCTGGTCGCCCGCTACCGGGCGCTGCGCGGTCGCTGAGCCGGCAAGAACGCCAGGGGCGGCGGCCCACCCGAGGGTGGACCGCCGCCCCTTCGCGTCGGCCGCCGCCGGCCGGCGGCTTCAGACGTTGGACAGCTTGGCCGCGAAGCCCGGCGCGCTCATGTTCGACCGCAGCGCGACCGGGATGCGGACCTGGCCGGGCCCGCTGCCGACGGTGAGCGTGCCGACCCGGGTGCCGGCCTTCGCCGCGTGCGGGATGCCGGCGGCGCTGAGCGCGATCGGCACCCGCACGCCCGGCCAGCCGACCGCCTGCACGTCCCGGGTCGCCACCACCGGGGTCCGGCCGCCGAGCCCGTTGTCCACGTAGCCGACGACGTCGCCCTTCCTTATCACCTGCGAACTGGTCAGCGACTGCTGTGCGGACAGGATGAGTTGGAGGCTGGCGGCGGTGACCGTGTCCAGGATCGACGGCTTGTACTGGCCCAGCACCACGCCGAGGATGAGCTGGTTGGTGCCGCCGACGTTCTTGTACGCGGCGAAGACCAGGTTGCCGCCGGCCGCGGTGCTGGTGCCGGTCTTGACCCCGACGACGTTGTTGGTGCCGACCAGGTGGTTCCAGTTGTTGTACGTGTCGCCGCCGGCCGTGCGGTAGTTGGGCTCGGCGACCACCTTGCGGAAGACCGGGTCGGCCATCGCCTTCTCGGTCAGCTTGAGCTGGTCGGTCGCGGTGCTGACCGTGGTGGCGGTCAGGCCGCTCGGGTCGGTGTAGGTGGTGTGGTCCATCCCGAAGGACTTGGCGGTCGCGTTCATCTTCTTGACGAACGCGCTCTCCGACCCGGCGTCCCAACGTGCCAGCATCCGGGCGATGTTGTTGGCCGAGGCGATCATGACGTCCTCAAGGGCCTCGTACTGGCTGATCTTCTGACCCGCCGTCACCTTGACCACCGACTCGCCCTCGGCGCCGAGGTTGTAGTCGGACGCGGCCTGCCCGTCCACCGTCAGCTGGGCACCGGTGCTGCCGGGCTTGATCGGATGGTCGCGCAGCACCAGGTAGGCGGTCATGATCTTCGCCACCGAGGCGATCGGCTCCGGCTTCTGGGCGCCGTGCGTCCCCAGGCTGCCGAGCCCCTCGACCTCCAGCGCCGCCTGCCCGTCCGCCGGCCACGGCATCGAGGGGGCCGCGCCGCCGAAGGTGTAGGACGGCGCGGCGGTCAGGGTCAGCGTCGGCGCCGGCAGCGGCCGCACCGCCTGCACGATGACGAACACGATCGCGAGCAGCGCGACGAGCGGCGTCCAGATCTTCACCCGGCGCACGCTGGTACGAAGCAACGTCTCCCGGGGCGGCGGCGTGTTGGTCAGCTGCGCCAGCAGCTTCAGCGGCTCCTCCGGCGGCGGAGGCAGCGGCTGCTGCCGGGTCCGCTCCCGCTGCGAGGGCCGCCCGGTGCCGTACTCGGGCACCGGCTGCTCCGCGGGCGGCGCGGCCGGCGCGAGCGGGGCGGGCGGCGGCAGCGGCGGCCGGACCGGCGCGGCCGGGGGACTCGCGGGCGGCGCGGGCGCGGCGACGGCCGCGGTGGGCGCGGCAGCGGCCGGGGCGCCGGCCGGCACCGGGGGCGCGTCGACCGGCGCGGACGGCGCGTTCGGCGGCGCCGGCGGCACAACGGGGCGCTCGGGTAGCGCCGGGGGCGCTGAGACGGCCTCCTCGCGCCCCGCAGCCCGCGATGCCTCCTCGGGGGCGGGAGCGGCCGCTACGGGCGTCCCAGCGGCCTCCTCGCCGCTTTCCGGGGCCGTCACGCCGCCGTCCGGACCGTCACCTTCCGCGGATCCGGCGGATCCGGCGCCGGCGGCCGGTTCGTCGCCCTCGGGCGCGTCGCCCTCCGCGGCGTCCTCATCCGCGGACGCGACGGGCTCGGCGGCGTCCTCATCGGCGGCCTCGGCGGACTCGTCGGCGCGTTCGGCTGCGGGCTCGGGCTCGGCGGGCTCGGCGGCGTCCTCGGCCGGCTCGGGCTCGTCGGGCGTGTCGCTCCGCTCGGCGCTCTCGGGGGCGTCGGCCGCCACGACCGCGTCGGGCGCGGCGGGTTCGCCGGCCGGTCCGGCCTCCGCGGTCCCGCCGGCCGGCTCGTCCGCGTCGGGAGCGTCGGCTTCGGATGCGGCTGACTCGGTTTCGGCCGATTCGGGCGCGTCGGAAGCGCCGGCAGCGTCCGCCTCGGGGGCCGTCACGTCCGCGCCGGAGGGCTTTTCGTCCGGCCTGTCCGCATCCGCGCGGTCGGCTCGATCAGCCCGATCCGGCACCAGGAGCCGGGGGTCCGCAACCGCCCCCGCCGTCCCCGTCGTCTCCCCCGACGACTTCCGCTGTTCCGCCCTGCCGGGGGAATCGCCCGCCACAAAAACCTCCCGTTGATCGGACGGGACCCCGGCTCGCGGCGCCCCGTTCCACGCGTATTACCGCTCAGTCTCCTGCGCACTCCTGTGCCCACGACGACAGACCCGCCGAAGGGGGCGGCTCGACACCACCCGCCCGGTAGACGAGAACGACATACCTGCCGGTTCCCGTATATAAGGAACACGCACCCTCGACACATCGTGTGAGAGGCGTCACCCTGTCATTCATCCACGCGGGGAGGCATGGATGGGCAGGAGCCGCAGAACAATCCCGGAAGAGCTATTGCTGCTCGCCTTGGACCCGACCACCGGGACCACGGCGCAGCCGCAGTCGCTCGACCTAGGTCTGGCCGGGGCTCAGCTAGTGGAGCTGGCCCTGGCGGGACGGATAGCCCCTGACGGGGATCGTATCGCCGTGGTGCACCCACGGCCGACAGGAGATCCTACTTTGGACTCCGCGCTCGAACTGCTGCGCAGACGCGGCAGTCCGGTCCGCGCCGTCCACTGGATCGGCGGGCCCAGACTCGGGTTGCGCCAGACGTATCTCGCACACCTGGAACGCTGCGACATGGTGCACGCCGTGCCGGGGCAGATGTGCGGGGTGCTGCCGACCACCCGCTACCAGGCGACCGACACCGCCGTCAGCCGGGAGATCCGTGCCCGGCTGGACAACGCGATCCGCACCGGCGTACCGCCGGACCCGCGCACCGCGGCACTGGCGGCGCTGGCCCACGCGGTCGGGCTCGGCAAGCACCTGTACCCGGGCAACGAGGGGCGGTCCTCGCGATCGCGCCTGCGCGACCTGATCAGGTACGACCCGATGGGCGGCCTGGTGGCGCACGCCGTGATGGACGTGCAGAACGGCGCCGCCGTCCAGCCGCGGCATCCGGCCGCCCAGGCACCGCAGCCGGCCCGCGGCACGGGTCGCGGCATGGTGGCCAGGGTCGCCGTGCGCTGAACCACCGTCACCGAGACGCGCGGTGGTGGCGAACCCCTTTCGCGGGGGTTCGCCACCACCGCGCGTTTTTTCGGCTACCCCCGTTCGCCAGCGCGTCACCGACGTGTGGTGGCAATCTGCTGCCAGGTAGTACACCGGTTGTAGTACGAGCGCCGGAACCAGTCCGGACGCGGTTCGTAGTCGGAGGTGCAGTTCGTGGCGTCCAACGTCAATCCCACTGTCAGGCGACGCCGGTTGGGCTCCGAGCTGCGCAAGCTGCGCGAGACGAAGGGCATGACCGCCGAGGAGGTCGCCTCCCGGCTGCTGGTCTCCCAGTCGAAGATCAGCCGGCTGGAGAACGGCCGGCGCAGCATCAGCCAGCGCGACGTGCGCGACCTGTGCGGGGTCTACGGCGTCGAGGACAACCGGGTCGTCGACTCCCTGATGCAGATGGCCAAGGAGTCGCGCCAGCAGGGCTGGTGGCACGCGTTCGGCGACGTCCCCTACAGCGTCTACATCGGCCTGGAGACCGACGCCGCATCGATCCGGGTCTACGAATCGCTCGTCGTCCCGGGCCTGTTGCAGACCCCGGAGTACGCACGGGCGGTCATCGAGGGGATGTGGCCGGAAGCCACCCAGTCGGAGGTGGACAAGCGCGTCCAGGTCCGGCTCAAGCGCCAGGAGCGGATCACCGACTCCGAACACCCGGTGCGCTACTGGGTGGTGCTCGACGAGGCCGCGCTGCGCCGGGTGGCCGGCGACGAGAGCATCATGAGCGCCCAGTTGGAACACCTGGTGGACCGCAGCGCCATGCCGCACGTGACGCTCCAGGTCCTGCCCTACACCATGGGCGCGCACCCGGGCATGTACGGCAAGTTCGCCATCCTGGAGTTCGAGGACGCCTCGGACACCACCGTGGTCTACCTGGAGGGCGTGACCAGCGACCTCTACCTGGAGAAGCCCAACGAGGTCCACGACTACAGCATGATGTACGAGCACCTGCGGGCCCTGGCGCTCGGACCGGAGCAGTCGCGGCAGTTCATAGAGGGTGTCGCGCGCGAATACGGCCGATGAACGGCAATCGGCGACGAGCGGAGCAGACTACACCGCTTCAGGTGATCTTCGACAGCCCAAGTCGCACAAGCCATCCAGTCGAGTGAACGACCGCTTCGCACCGAGGTGTTGACCGGTAGCGTTTTTGGCGTAACAACGCGTTTCGAACCCCCCCGGGCGAAAGCCTGTCAACTCGACTCACGCGGAGCTGAAATGAACAAGAGTCATATCCAACACGGTGTCACGGCACAGTGGAAGAAGTCGTCTTACTCCGGGGCGCACGGCGACTGCGTGGAGGTCCGTTCCCCGGGCGTCGGCGCGATCGCGGTCCGCGACTCCAAGAACCCGAAGGGGCCCGCGCTCTCCTTCGGCGCCCGCGAGTGGTCCGCCTTCGTCGCCGGCATCGAGTCGGGCGCCTTCGGCAGCCTCTGACCGCCTTCCCGGGCGTCACCCCCGCGCCCGAGGCCCCTCGTCCACCACGCCGACCTGGCCGAGGGGCCACCGCCCGCTACCGCGTCGACCGCTTCGCCCGGGCGGCGGATAGCGGGGCGAGCCCACGCTGAGCGTGATCCGCCGGTCCGGCCCCGGCGACGACTCGTGGGAGCCGGCGCGGGCGGGGCGCATGGGTACGGGGGCTCAGGCGGCGGGGTAGCGGGTGAGCCAGGGAGCGGTGGTGTTGACGGCGGCGGACTGGGTCATCTCGATGGAGAAGTCGTCGGCCAGTTGCAGGAGCGTGCCGCGGCCCTCCAGTTCGACGAGGAGGTCGGGCGGCAGGGCGGTCTCACCGTGCTGGACGCCGAGCAGGTTGCCGCAGATGGAGCCGGTGGAGTCGCTGTCGCCGGAGTGGTTGACGGCGAGCAGCAGGCCGTGGCGGACGTCCTCGGCGACCAGGGCGCAGTAGACGCCGATGGCGAGCGCCTCCTCGGCGGTCCAGCCCTCGCCGAGGCTCTCGACGCGTTCCGGGGTGGGCAGTCCCTGGCGGACCGCGCCGAGCGCGCGTCGCAGCGCGTCCACCGTCTCCTCGTGGTCCGGCTGGGTCACCAGCAGCGTGATCGCCCGCTGCACGGCGGTGTCCAGCGGCTCGGCGTGCGCGAGGGCGTGCACGATGACGGCGAACGCGCCGGCCGCCAGGTACCCGGTGGGATGGCCGTGCGTCTGGGTGGCGCACTCGACGGCGAGTTGGAAGACCAGCGCCGGGTCCCAGCCGACCAGCAGTCCGAAGGGCGCGGAGCGCATCACCGTGCCGCAGCCCTTGGAGTCGGGGTTCTTCGGCGCGGCCAGGGTGCCCATCCGGTCGTCGCCGAGTCCGTTCAGGCACGCGCGGCCCGGCGCTCGTCGCGCGTAGAGCCACTCCTCGCGGGCCAGCCAGCCGGTGTCCTTCCTGCGCTCGTCCGGCCCCCAGTCGGCCTGGGTGACGGCCCAGCGCAGGTAGGCGCGGTGCACGTCGGTCGGCGGATGCCAGGTCCCGCTCTCCCGGCGGACGTGGGCCCGTATCAGGCCCTCCATGGTGAACATGGTGAGCTGGGTGTCGTCGGTGATCGCGCCGCGCCTGCCGAAGGCCGGCACGTAGTCGGTGACGCCGGGTGCGCCGTGGGCCGCCCGGATCTGCTCCAGCGAGTCGAACTCGATGCCCGCGCCGAGCGCGTCGCCCACCGCCCCGCCCAGCAGGCAGCCGCGGACCCTGCCGCGGAAGTCCTGCTGCTGCGTACGCCCCCAGATCCCGCTCACCACGAGACTCCCTCCCCGTTCCCCGGCGCAGCACTGTAATCGACGGGGAAAGGGTGAGGTCAGTCCCCGACGAGCGGCAACAGGTCGGGCAGTCTGCCGTCGAATTCCAGCCCCGTCGCGCGGCGTTCGGCCGGAACCTCGCCGTAGAGCGTGGTGCGCTGCCGGGACGGGCGGCCGGCCGCCTCGGCGATGGCGGCCAGGTCGCGGATCGAGCGGTACGAGCCGTAACCGGAGCCCGCCATCCGGGAGATGGTCTCCTCCATGAGCGTGCCGCCCAGGTCGTTGGCGCCGCAGCGCAGCATCTCGGCGGCGCCGTCCGCACCGAGCTTGACCCAACTGGTCTGGATGTTGCGGATGTGCGGGTGCAGCAGCAGCCGGGCCATGGCGGTCACCGCGCGGTTGTCGCGGGTGGTGGGGCCGGGGCGGGCCAGCCCGGCGAGGTAGACGGGCGCGTTGGTGTGGATGAACGGCAGCGTGACGAACTCGGTGAACCCGCCGGTCTCCTGCTGCAGTCGGGCCAGCAGCCGCAGGTGGCCCAGCCAGTGGTCGGGCCGGTCGACGTGGCCGTACATCATCGTGGACGACGAGCGGATGCCCAACTCGTGTGCGGTGCGGACCACTTCGACCCAGGTGGCGGCGGGCAGCTTGCCCTTGGTGAGGATCCAGCGGACCTCGTCGTCGAGGATCTCGGCGGCGGTGCCGGGGATGGTGTCCAGGCCGGCGTCCCGGGCGGCGGACAGCCAGTCGCGGATCGACATGCCGGTGCGGGTGGCGCCGTTGGCCACCTCCATCGGCGAGAAGGCGTGCACGTGCATGCCGGGCACCCGCTCCTTGACCGCGCGGGCGATGTCGAAGTACGCGGTGCCGGGCAGGTCGGGATGGATGCCGCCCTGCATGCACACCTCGGTCGCGCCCACCTCCCAGGCCTGCGCGGCCCGGTCGGCGACCTGGTCGAGCGAGAGGGTGTAGGCGTCGGCGTCGGTGCGGCGCTGGGCGAACGCGCAGAACCGGCAGCCGGTGTAGCAGACGTTGGTGAAGTTGATGTTGCGGGTGACGATGTAGGTGACCTCGTCGCCGACCGCGTCCCGGCGCACGTCGTCGGCGATCCGGCACAGCGCGTCCAGCGCCGGGCCGTCCGCGTGCAGCAGCGCCAGGGCCGCCTCGTCGGTGAGCCGGGTGGGGTCGTCGGCGGCGGTGGCGAGCGCGGCGCGCACGTCGCCGGGCGGCCGGTGCGGGGCGGCGCCGGGCTCGGCGGCCCGTTCGCGCAGCGCCTGCCAGTCGCCGTAGACGTCGTCGAAGTCGTCGCGGCGGTCGGCGGTGCGGCCCTCGGTGTCGATGGCGGAGTGCAGGTCGGTGCGACCGGTGGCGGTGAAGACCTCCTCCGGCTCCTGCCAGGGCAGCCCGGCCGGCCGGACGCCCTCCCGGGCCAGCCCGGTCCGCGGGTCGGCCAGCGCGCGCACGTGCGGCAGCAGCCGCGGGTCGAGCCACGGCTCGCCGCGCCGGACGAACTCCGGGTAGATGGTGAGCCGTTCGCGCAGCGTGAAGCCCGACTCGGCGGTGCGGGCGGCGAGCCGGTCGATCTGCGGCCACGGGCGCTCGGGGTTGACGTGGTCGGGGGTGAGCGGCGAGACCCCGCCCCAGTCGTCGATCCCGGCCCGGATCAGCGCGGCGTACTCGCCGTCCACCAGGTTCGGCGGCGCCTGGACGCGGGCGGCCGGGCCGAGCACCAGGCGGGCGACGGCCACCGCGGCGGCCAGTTCGGTCAGTTCGGCGTCGGGCATGCCGCGCATGGCGGTGTCCGGCTTGGCGCGGAAGTTCTGCACGATCACCTCCTGCACGCCGTGGTAGGCGCGGGCGGCGCGGCGGATGGCGAACAGCGACTCGGCGCGCTCCCGGTGGCTCTCGCCGATGCCGATCAGGATCCCGGTGGTGAACGGCACGTTGGAGCGGCCGGCGTCCTCCAACACCCGCAGCCGCACGGCCGGTTCCTTGTCGGGGCTGCCGTGGTGCGGGCCGCCGGGCTCGGACCACAGCCGGGTCGCGGTGGTCTCCAGCATCATGCCCATCGAGGGCGCGACCGGCTTGAGGCGCTGCAGGTCGGTCCAGGACAGCACGCCGGGGTTGAGGTGCGGCAGCAGGCCGGTCTCCTCCAGCACCCGCACCGCCATGGCGCGCACGTAGGCGAGCGTGTCGTCGTAGCCGTGCGCGTCCAGCCACTCGCGGGCCTGCGGCCACCGGTCCTCCGGGCGGTCGCCGAGGGTGAACAGCGCCTCCTTGCAGCCCAGTTCGGCGCCCCGCCGGGCGATGTCCAGCACCTCGTCGGGCGACAGGTACAGCCCGTGCCCGGCCCGGCGCAGCTTGCCGGGCACGGTGACGAAGGTGCAGTAGTGGCACCGGTCGCGGCACAGCCGGGTGAGCGGGACGAACACCTTGCGCGAGTAGGTGATGACGCCGGGCCGCCCGGCCGCCTCCAGGCCCGCGTCCCGCACCCGGGCGGCCACCTGGCAGAGCGCGTCGAGGTCCGCGCCGCGCGCCTGGAGCAGCACCGCCGCCTCGGTGACGTCGAGCGCCACTCCGGAACGCGCCCGGCCCAGCGCCCTGCGCATCGCGTTCGCGGTGGCGACCGGCTCGGCCGGGGGTCGGGGCGGCTGCTCGGGGTACGGCTGGCTGGCGTCCATGGGTCGAGCATAGGAGCGGGCCGGTCCGCCCAACGGGACGCGGGCTGCGGCTTTTGTCACACGGGGCGGCCGCCGGGTGCGTCGTCTCCGGTCCGCCGCGCGCCGGACGGGCGGCCGGCGCGCGCCCTACGCTTTCGGGATGACCGAATCGACCGAGACCAGGGTGTTGGCCGGGCGTCTGGAGCCGGGGGCCGAGGACTTCGTGGAACTGGCGGTCCAGGTGCCGCCGGGGATCCGGGAGATCGCGGTGGCATACCGCTACGACCGGCCGACGGTGCCGGCCGGGGCGCAGGGCAACGCGTGCGACATCGGGATCGTCGGGCCGGACGGCTTCCGCGGCTGGTCGGGCGGCGCCCGCGAGGAGTTCGTCGTCGGCGCGGAGCGGGCGACGCCGGGCTACCTGGCCGGGCCGGTCGAGCCGGGCGAGTGGCGGGTGCTGCTCGGCCCGTACACGGTGGCCCGCCAGGGCCTGGCGTACGAGGTGACGGTGACGCTGCGGTCCGGCGCCCCGGACGGCGGCGCGCCGCGGCCGAGCTACCCGGCCGGCCGGGCGCGCGGTCGCGGCCGGGCCTGGTACCGCGGCGACTGCCACCTGCACACCGTGCACTCCGACGGCGCGCGCACCCCGGCCGAGCTGGTGGCCGCGGCCCGGGCGGCCGGGCTGGACTTCATCGTCAGCACCGAGCACAACACCACGTCGGCGCACGGCGAGTTCGGCCCGCTGGCCGGCGACGACCTGCTGGTGCTGACCGGCGAGGAGATCACCACGCGCAACGGCCACCTGCTGGCCCTGGGCACCGAGCCCGGCGTCTGGTTCGACTGGCGCTTCCGGGCCCGCGACCCGCAGGCGTACGCGCGCACCGCGCGGGCGATCCGGGCGGCCGGCGGCCTCGTCGTGCCGGCCCACCCCTACGGCCCGCACCTGGGCAGCGGGTGGAAGTTCGGGTTCGAGGACGCCGACGCGCTGGAGGTGTGGAACGGCACCTGGACGCTGGACGACGAGGCCGCGCTGGCCACCTGGGACAACCTGCTCGGCCACCGCGCGCTGCCGGCGATGGGCAACTCCGACGCGCACCGCGAGCCGCAGGTCGTCGGGCTGCCGCAGACGGTCGTGCTGGCCGACGGGCTGGACCGCGACGCGGTGCTGGCCGGGATCCGCGCCGGGCGCTCGTGGATCGCCGAATCCTCCGGCGTGGACCTGTCGTTCACCGCCCGCGCGTCCGGCGGGCGGACCGCCGGGGTGGGCGAGCGGCTGGCGGTGGCACCGGACGAGCCGGTCACCGTGGTGCTGGAGGTGACCGGGGTGGCCGACGCGGTGGTCCGGCTGGTGACCGACGAGGGGCAGGCTCACCTGGTGCTGGCCGAGCCGGCCGAGCGCCACCGGGTGGAGTGGACGACCACCGCGTCGGCGTCGGCCTACGTGCGCGCCGAGGTGCGGCACGCCGCGGACGGCTCGATGGCGGCCCTGACCAACCCGGTCCGGCTGGGGGGCGCCGCGCTCGGCGGCTGACCGGCGGGCCGGAACGGCGGGGGTACGACCGGTCGGAGTGGGTATCCGACGAGTGACGTAGGTCATGCCGCGCTCGCCCGGGCGGCCGCGGCCGGGGTGGCGCCGGACGGCGTTTCACCGGCTCGGAGGCCGTCCGGTCGCCGGCTCGTCCCGGAACGGGGGTCAACGCGCGTACTGGTTTGCGAATCGGGGCGAGACGGCGTCACAGTCTGGCCGAGTACCGTTGATTCGGCAGGGTCGAGGACTCGGCGGGAGGCGGAACCGAAACGACCAGCCGGACGTCCCTGCTGATGTCGGACAGAATGCGGTGTATCGAGGAGCATGCGTTGATACGGACAGGTGGCGGATCCGCCGGGGCTGCGGGCCGCGGCAGGCGTGCGGCAGTCGCGGGAGTGTGGCTGTCGGTACTGGCTCTCGGGGTGAGTGCCTGTTCCACCGCGGCCCACGGCCAGGACTCCGGCAAGGCGGCGGCGCCGGCGAACCCGGCGAAGATCAGCTTCGCCATGCAGAAGAACTCCTCCGGTGATGTCATTCCGGACAAACCGGTCAAAATCTCCGTCCAGCACGGAAGCCTCGCGTCGGTCAGCGTGGCCGACTCCAAGGGCGACAACATCCAGGGCACGCTCGACTCCGCCACCGGGACCTGGACCCCGAGCTCGCCGTTCGGCGTGGGCATGAACTACACGCTGCGGGCGACCGCCAGCGCGCCGGGCCACAGCACCGCCAAGCCGGCCATCAAGCAGACGAGCTTCACGGTGGAGACCCCGGCCAGGAGCATGCTGCTGGACTCGATCACCCCCGCCAAGGGCGCCACGGTCGGGGTGGCCATGCCGGTCTCGGTGGTCTTCTCGCACCCGGTCGCCACCTCGGCGCGCGCGGCGGTCGAGAAGCAGATGAAGATCACCACCTCGCCGGTGGTCAGCGGCGCCTGGCACTGGTTCGGCGACCGCCGGGCCGACTGGCGTCCCGAGCAGTTCTGGAAGTCCGGCACCCAGGTCACGGTCGACGCGGACCTCAACGGCGTCAACGACGGGTACGGCCGCTACGGGGTGCGCACCTACACGCACCACTTCACCATCGGCGCGGACGTCGAGGCGGTCGCCGAGGTCTCCAAGCACCGGCTGAACGTCTACCGCAACGGCTCCCTGGTGCGCTCGCTGCCGGCCGACGCGGGCAAGACCGGCTTCTCCACCTGGGGCGGCACCATGGCCGTGATCGACAAGTCGGCCGAGGTCCGGATGACCTCCTGCAGCGTGGGCATCTCCTGCGACAAGGGCAGCCCCAACTACTACGACCTCACGCTGCCCTGGGACGTGCACCTGACGGACTCGGGCACCTACGTGCACTACTCCACCGGCGACACCCAGCCGGGCGAGGACAACGACTCGCACGGCTGCATCCACCTGTCGCTCTCCGACGCGAAGTGGTTCTACAACTACGTCGAGCAGGGCGACCCGGTGACCGTCAAGGGGGAGCCGCAGGACGCCGCCCCCGACAACGGCTACGCGGACTACAACCTCAGCTGGTCGCAGTGGATCGCCTGACCGCGTCCCGCCGCTGACCCGCGCGACCGGCTCGACCCCCTGGCGGCTACTCCCGCCCGGGCCCCGAGGGCCCGCCCGTCTCCCAGACGGCGCGGCCCTCGTGGACCGGCAGGAGCAGCCGCCAGACCGCGTCTTCCAGCCCTTGTACCGACGCGATCCAGCCCAGTTCCTCGTCCCGGGCGCCGAGCCGGCACGCGTCCTGCAACTCCTGCATCACGTGCAACAGGTCGCCGTGGCTGAGCGCGGGCTCCAGCCGTCCCCCGTTCGGGTCGTTCTGCGTGCCGGGCACGAAGCGGCGGTAGGCGGCGGAGTCGCGCAGCACGCCCACCGGGCGCCAGCGGTCGGCGAGTTGCAGCACCGGCCGGCCGCCGACCAGCACGCCGTCGGCCTCCAGCACCGCCACCCGCTCGCGGTCCACCGGCAGCGCCGACCAGCCGTCGGACGCGGTCAGCACCGCGGCCGGGTCCACCCGCTCCACCGCCGGGGCCAGCGCGTCGTACGGGCCGCCGCAGCCGCCGTACGCGTTGCGCCCGCCCGGTCCCACCAGGTAGGGCACCGCGACCATCCCCGCGTACAGGCAGCCGTAGAAGGCGCCGGCGAAGTCCGGGCCCTGGCGGAAGACCAGCATCACCTGGCTGCCGGGCGGCAGGGCGGCGCCGAGCCGGCCGGCCACCGCCCGGGAGCGGCGGTCGAGTTCGGCGTAGCTGCAGCCGGCGGTCGCCGCGAACGGGGCGCCGGGCAGACCGGTGTACGGAACACCGAACGGAGCCTCCGCGGCCCGCCTGCGCAGCATCCGGCCCGGGGTCACGACCGCTCGCATCCTCGGGCCCGTCGATCCCCCGGAGCCGCTCCGAGGCGCTGACACGGAACCACCGTGCGGCGTGCACCATGAGCACATGACAGGTCCGTCACTCCTTTCCCCCACCGGTATCACAGACGGAATATCGCATTCCGATCAATTCGAGCTGATTGGCGCACAACCGCCCGCCGGGGCGTGACCGCCCGGGGTCTGACAGGGCAAACTGACCGTCAAACGGAAGCTCGTTTCACCTTGCGGAGATGATCCCCGCCCGCGATGAACGATCGATATACGCGACGGAAGACCCGACGGACACAGGCGCGCGCGGCCGGCGCCGGATGGAGTCTGTGATGGACGGCGACGCGGTACCGGTACTGCGCTTCGCCCTGCTCGGCCCGATCCGCGTATGGGCAGGCGAGACCCTGCTGCCCGCCGGCTCGCCACAGCAACGCGCCCTGCTCGCCGCCCTGTTGCTGCGCGGCGGCCGCACCGCCACCGCCGACGAGCTGATCGACGCGCTGTGGGGCGAGCAGCCCCCGGACAGCGCGCTGGCCGCGCTGCGCACCTACGCGTTCCGGCTGCGCAAGACGCTCGGCGCCGAGACCCTCACCTCCGTCTCCGGCGGATACGCGCTACGCACCGCGCCGGACGCGGTGGACCTCGCGGTGGCCGAGCGGCACGCCGCCGAGGCGGAGCGGGCCCGCGCGGCCGGCGAGCCGTCCCGGGCCCGCGAACTGCTGGCGTCCGCGCTGCGGTTGTGGCAGGGCGAGCCGCTGGCCGGGCTGCCGGGACCGCACGCGGACACCCAGCGCACCCGGCTGAGCGAATGGCGGCTGTCGCTGCTGGAGAGCCGCCTGCAGCTCGACCTCGACCTCGGCGGCCACACCGAGGTCGTCTCGGAACTCACCGTGCTCACCGCCGAACACCCGCTGAGCGAACGGCTGCGCGCCCTGCTGATGCTCGCCCTCTACCGCGGCGGCCGGCAGGCGGAGGCGCTCGGGGTCTACGCCGACACCCGCCGGCTGCTCACCGAGGAGTTGGGCGTCGAGCCCTGCGCCGAGCTGTCCGAACTCCACCAGCGCATCCTGCGAGCCGATCCGGAGCTGACCCCGCCCACCCCGCCGCCCGGCGAGTCCGCGGCCGCCGAGCCGCGGGTCCGCCCGGCCCAGCTCCCGGCCGCCGTACCGGACTTCACCGGCCGGGCGGACCAGGTCACCGAGCTGGTCGACGCGCTCAGCGGCACCGGGGGCGGTGTCATGGCGCTGTCGGCGATGGCCGGCATCGGCGGCGTCGGCAAGACCGCGCTCGCCGTGCACGTGGCGCACACCGCCAAGGACGCCTTCCCCGACGGCCAGTTGTACGTGGACCTGCAGGGCCAGGACACCCGCGCCGCCGAGCCGGACGCGGTGCTCGCCTCCTTCCTGCGGGCGCTGGGCGTGCCGGCCGGCTCGGTCCCGGACCGGCTGGAGGACCGCGCCGCGCTCTACCGCTCGCTGCTGTCCGGCCGCCGCGTGCTGGCGCTGCTGGACAACGCCAGGGACGCCGCCCAGGTCAGACCGCTGCTGCCGGGCACCCCGGGCAGCGCGGCGCTGATCACCTCACGGGCGCGGATGGTGGATCTGGAGGGCGCCCGCCTGCTCGACGTGGACGTCATGCGGCCGCAGGAGGCGCTGCAGCTGCTCATCCGCATCGTCGGTTCGGAGCGGGTGCTGGCGGAGCGCCAGGTGGCGCTGGAGCTGCTGGCCGCCTGCGGCTTCCTGCCGCTGGCGATCCGCATCGCCGCCTCCCGGCTGGCCACCCGCCGCAGCTGGACGGTCTCGGTGCTGGCCCGCAAACTCAGCGACGAACGGCGCCGGTTGGACGAGCTGACCGCGGGCGACCTCGCGGTCAAGGCCACGTTCGAACTGAGCTACCGCCACCTGACCGGCGAACAGGCGCGTGCTTTCCGGCTGTTGGCGCTGCCCGACGGGCCCGACCTGTCGCTGGACGCCGCCGCCGCGCTGCTCGACCTGGACCCGTACGACGCCGAGCGGGTGCTCGAGTCCCTGGTGGACATAAGCCTGCTGGAGTCGGCCGCCCCGGCCCGGTACCGCTTCCACGACCTCATCCGGCTGTACGCCCGCACCTGCGCGGAGCGCGAGGAGACGCCCGCCGAACGCGAGGCGGCCGCCGCCCGGTTGACGGACTTCTACCTCGCGACCGCCACCAGGGTCTACGCGTTGGAGAACCCGGGCGACCGGGCGCTCGACCACCTGCTGCCCACCGCCCACCCCGGCCTGGAGTTCGCCGGCCGCGACGAGGGCCTGGACTGGCTGTACGCGGAGGCGCCCGGCCTGCTGTCGGCGGTGCGCGGACGGGCCGCCGACGCCGCGCCGGGCGGTCTGCGGGCCGCCGTCGACCTGCTGTGGGCCGGGCAGGACCTGATGGAGTCCGGTGCCCACTCACGGCACTACGAGCGGTGCTCGCAGGCGATCATCGCCGCCGCGGACCGGCGCGGTGACGCGCTGGTGGAGGGCCGCGCGCGGATCCTGCTCGGCCGCTTCCTGAGCTGGTCCACCAGCCGGCACGTGGAGGCCGACCGGGAGGCCGAGCGCTCCCAACTGCTCGGCCAGGCCGCCCAGGACCCGCTGACCTCCAGCTACGCGCCCAACCTGCGCGGGCTGATCGCCAAGGACCAGGGCCGGTTCGCCGACGCCACCGCGTTCTACCGCAAGGCGATCGACTCCTTCCGCGCGGACGGCAACCGGCACGGCGTGGCCGCCGCGTCGGCCAACCTCTCGCGCATCTACACCGATCTCGGCGAGGTGGGCGCCGCGGTGCGCACCGCCGAGGAGTCGGTGGCCGAGTACCGCGCGCTGCAGTCCGGCTTCCGGCTCGGCGGCGCCCTGTACGCGCTGGCCGTCGCGTTGACCGCCGGCGAGCGGACCGACGAGGCGCTGGCCCGGCTGGGCGAGGCGCTGCCGATGTTCCGCGAGTCGCGGCAGCGGGTGTGGGAGGGCGTGACGCTCTTCCGGATGGCCGAGGCCCAACTCGCCGCCGGCCGGCACCGCCAGGCCGCCTCGCACGCCGAACAGGCCCTCACACTGCTCAACGACGCCGGCGGCCACTGGCAGAAGGCCAACGTGCTGGCCGCGCTGGGCGACGCGTTGAGCCGGATCGGCCAGCCCGACCGGGCACGGGCCTGCTGGCACGACGCGTTGAGCATGCTGCCCGACCCGCACGGTGAGGCGGCCCAGCGGCTGCGCGGCCTCCTGGAGCCGCCGTCGATCTCCATCGTGGCGGTGTGAGAGTCCACTGGTGAGGTGGGTGTCCACCGGTGTGATCAGCTGCCCGGCTGGGTAGGTGATTTCGTTTATCGATTGCTTATTGGCGGCTGCCACGATTCCATCACGTCGCAAGCCGCTCGCCTGGTGACGTACGGGGGTTGTCACCAGGCGGGTGTCCTGCTCTGGCAAGGAATCGACGGGAGATCCGCATGACCACCGAAGTATCCGGCGCCGCGAAGGCCGGGGGTCCGGGCGTGGAACTCACGCAGGACCCGGCCGTGACCGACGAGACGACTGCCGCTCCTGCCACCGGGAACGACGACGCGGGCGAGAGCGTCACCGCGCCGTCCAAGGGCGGCCAGCCCATCAAGCCGGACAACTGGATGAACCCTTGATCGCTCCGGCCCACCGGATCGATCCGCCGGCGTGCGGGGACGACGCCGGCCCGGGGGGAACGCGGGAGCCGTCCGTGGCGCGGAGGGGGCGCCACGGCCGGTACCTGCGACCGGTCCACCCGGATCGCGGCGGTGGGTGCTCGTTCAACTGGAGCAACACATGAGCGACTGAGCGGCCGGGTGCGTGGCCGGCCGCGTGACCGAACTGACGGACGCGCCCGACTACAGGGGTGCCGGGCGCCGTCCGTCGGCCGGGGGGATGAGGGGGAACGCGGTCCGTCGACTGGGGAGCTGACGGACCGCGTCGGGGGTGGGGACCGCGCGGTGGCGGGACCCGGAGCGGCGCGGCATGGGGTTGCCGCCGCCCGGGTCGAAGGTCCGGTCGGGGGGCCGGACGAACGCCGCCGCGCGGTCGGGGGGTTCGGGGGGCGCGGTCGGGGGGGCCGCGTGGTCGGGGGGCCGTGGTCGGGGGGCGCGCTCAGGGGGAACGCGGTGGACGGCCGCGCGGTCGGGGGAACGCAGTGGACGGCCGCGCGGTCGGGGGGCCGCGCGGGGCCCGCGCGGTCAGGGGGAAACGCGGTCGGGGGAACGCGGTCGGGGGGCCGGGCGGTCAGGGGGCGGCGGGGGGCGCCGGGGGGACGGACTGCTCGGCCCAGACGATCTTGCCGGTGTCCGTGGCCCTGGTGCCCCACCGGCGGCTGAGCTGGTTGACCAGCAGCAGGCCGCGGCCGCCCTCGTCGCAACTGCGGGCACGGCGCAGCCGCGGATGGGTGTTGCTGCGGTCGGCGACCTCGATGATCAGATTGTGCTCCCGGATCAGCCGGAGCCGGATCGGCCCGTCGGCGTAGCGGATCGCGTTGGTGACCAGTTCGCTGACCACGATCTCGGTGGTGAACGCGGTCTCCGCCAGCCCCCATTCGTCGAGTTGCGCGCCGGCCCGCTCCCTGGCCCGGCCGACGACGGCCGGATCCGCCGGGAACTCCCAACTCGCCACCCGGCTCGGGTCCAGCGCCCGGGTGCGGGCCAGCAGCAGCGCGACGTCGTCCTCCGAACCCTCCCGGCCGTCGGGCCGGTCGGCCAGCACCGAGCCGAGCAGGGTGTCGCAGACCTCCTCCAGGCACGGCGACGGCCGGGTGAGCCCCCGCATGACCCGGTGGACGCCCTCCTCGATGTCCCGGCCGCGCTGCTCGACCAGCCCGTCGGTGTACAGGGCGAGCACGCTGCCCTCGGCGAGTTCCATCTCCCGCGTCTCGAACGGCAGTCCGCCGAGGCCCAGCGGCGGGCCGGCCGGCAGGTCGACCAACTCCACCGTGCCGTCCGGCGCGACGAGCACCGGCGGCGGATGCCCGGCGCGGGCCATCGCACAGCACCGCGAGACCGGGTCGTAGACCGCGTAGAGGCAGGTCGCGCCGGCCCCCGAGCTGTGCTCGGCGCTCTCGTCGTCGAACGCGCCGTCGTAGGGCGAGGACGGCCGGCTCACCAGGTCGTCGAGGTGGGTGAGCAGTTCGTCGGGGGGCAGTTCGATGTCGGCGAGGGTGCGTACCGCGGTGCGCAGCCGGCCCATCGTCGCCGAGGCGTGGATGCCGTGGCCCACCACGTCGCCGACCACCAGCGCGACCCGGGCGCCGGAGAGCGGGATCACGTCGTACCAGTCGCCGCCGACCCCGATCCGGGCGTCGGAGGGCAGGTAGCGGCCGGCCACCGCCAGCGCGGGCTGCTGCGGGAGCCGTTGGGGAAGCAGGCTGTTCTGCAGGGTCAGGGCGGTGCGGCGCTGCCGGGTGTAGCGCAGCGCGTTGTCCATCGCGACGGCCGCGCGGGCGGCGATCTCCTCGGCGAGCAGCAGGTCGTCGGCGTCGAAGTGCTCCGGCCTGCGGTGCCGGACGAAGACCGCGACCCCGAGGGTGGTGCCGCGGGCGCGCAGCGGCACGATCATCGCGGAGTGCATCCCCCACTGCCGCGCGCTCGCCGCCCGGCCGCCGCTGAGCGCCGTCCCGTCCGCGTCGGGGTCCTCGGTGAACCGGGTGATGTACGACCGGCCGCTGAGCACCGTCCGGGCGTGCGGCGAGGACTGCGGGAACGTCTCGGTCGCCCCGATCGCCAGCAGCGATTCCGGGCAGCCGTCGAGGACCGAGCCCTGCGCGGCCCTGCGCAGCACGACGGACCCGGCGGACGGCCCCGGCGTGGGCTCCGCCTCGCCCAGCACCGAGTCGCGCAGGTCCACGGTGAGGAAGTCGGCCAGCTCCGGAACGAGCACGTCCGCCATCTCGGCCGCGGTGACCTGCACGTCCAGCGTGCTGCCGACCCGTTTGCTCGCCTCGTTCAGCAACAGCAGCCGCTCGCGGGCCCGGTGCTGGGCGCTGATGTCGAAGCCGAACGTCCAGATCCCCCGCACCCGGCCGAACGCGTCCTTCAACGGCGTGTAGTACGCGGCCCACGGGTGCTCGCGGCCCTCGCCGGGCATCCGCAGCAGATGCTCCTTGTAGCGGGAGCGGCCGTCGAGGATCGCCTTGCGCATCTCGCCCTCGATGTACCGCACGGCCGGCGTGGGCATCAGCTCGCCGGGCGTGCGGCCGAGCAGTTCGGCGGCCGGCCGGCCCCACACCCGGCTCGCGCCCTCGTTGACCCTGACGTACCGCAGCTCGGAGTCGTGGAGACCGCCGGGGAACGGGCTCTGGTTGAACGCCCACTCCGCGAGCGAGCCGTCGAACGGCGCGGAGTCCGGCAGCGGGGTGATGACCAGGACGTTCGTCGCGGCCGCCTCGCCGGCCGGGATCGCGAGCCTCAACAGCTCGACGCCGACGCCCTCGCCGTCCTTGCGGCACATCACCGTCGCCACGCCGCCGCCGGATTCGCCGAACAGCAGGTCGCGGACGTCGACGCCGCCGTCCGGCACCAGCAGGTCGGTCACCGGCCGGCCCAGGACCTCGTCCTGGCGGTGGCCGAGCAGCTTGGCGGCGCCGGGACTCCACGCGGTCAGCCGGCCCCGGGCGTCATAGGCGGCCGCGGCGACGTACGACGGCCCCGGCAGCGCCCTCCCCGCTCCTGCGGCCACTGTCTCGCTCTGGTCCACTGGGTTCCGTCCCGCCCTCCCGTCCCCCAGACCCTCTCGGCCCGAGCAACGTGCTATGGGTCGTTTGCGGCATTTACCACTTTCTTCAGTGTGACCCCGAGGTCAGGCAAAGGCAAGGTAAAGCGAGCGGCCCCCGGCGCGACGCGGGAGCACGACGGCGCGGCCCGGACGCGGGCGGCGAGGGCTGCCGAACGCGGGCGGCGCGGGGGTCGGTCCGGTGCGGCGGCGCGGGGCTCGGCGCGGGCGTCAGGTGCGGGCGGGCGCGGGCGGGCGCGGGCGTCAGGTTCGGCGGGAGCCGGCTCCGGTGCCCTTGACGGCGTCCAGGGCGTAGACGCAGCGGTCCTTGCTGCAGGCGTACACCACGCCGTCCCGCACGACCGGCGAACCGCTGATCGCGCCGCCGGTCTCCAGCTTCCAGCGCAACTGCCCGCTGGCCGCGTCGACGGTGTAGAGGCAGTGGTCCATCGAACCGAAGTGCAGCCGCCCGTCCGCGGCGACCGGCGAGCCGACGATGTCGCCCTGGGTCGCGAACCGCCACCTCGGCGTGCCGGCCGCGGCGTCCAGCGTGTAGAGCGCGCCGGCGCTCCCCAGGTGCACCAGGCCGCCGGTGACCAGCAGCGGCTGCACGCTCTGCCGCGCCTCGGTGGCCACCCGCCAGCGCTCCGCCCCGCTGTGGGCGGACATCGCGTAGACCGTGCCGAGGTAGTCGACCGCGTAGACGCCGCCCGCCGCGTACGCCGGCGGCGAGAAGAAGACCGCGGGGGCGTCGAACCGCCAAAGCTCCGAGCCGTCGGCCGCGTTCAGCGTGAGGACCCGGCTGCCCACGGTGAGGTGGACCCGGCCCTCCGCCACGATCGGCGGCACCGGCACGCCGCCGGCCACCTCGGCGTCGCCCAGCGGGTGCCACCAGCGCTCCTCGCCGGTGCGCGCGTCCAGGGCGTAGAGCCGGCCGCCGCCGCGGTAGTACACCGTGCCGTCGATGAGCGCGGGTCCGGCCTCCACGGACTCGAACGCCGTCTGCCCGTCGAACCGCTCCCACAGCCGGCCGCCCAACGCCCCCTGCACCACCTCGTACGCCTCGACCACCCCGCCGCGCACCCCCGTGACCACCAGGCCGTTCTCCGCGCGCAGCGCGTACACCCAGCCGTCGGGCGTCTGCCCGCCGCGCTGGGTGCCGTCGGCCGCGTCGAAGGCGAACAGCCGGTTGCCGTCGGACGCGTGGATCAGCCCGTCGGCCACCACCATCGTCCAGGCGACCTCACTCGTCTTGAACTGCCGCTGCCCGGTGGCCACATCGAGCGCGTGCACCTCGAACGACGTGACGTACAACCGGTTTCCGGCGACGACCGGCGTGCCCCACACGTCGTTCGACATCCGGAACCGCCAGGGCCGCCACCGCACGCTGGTCGGCTCCGGCAGCACCGCGGACGCCTGCGGCGAGGCGTGCCGGGCCTCCGCGTCGAGATGGCCGCCGGCCGGGACGCCGTGCGCGGCGGCGCCGACCGGCCCGCTCAGCGGCGCCCCGGCGGGGACCGCGCCGAGCGGGCCGCCGCTCATCGGGTCGGTCTGCATCGGGTCCATGGACAGCGGATCGGCGAGCATCGGCGCGGGCCCGACCGGACCGGCGTCGAGCTGACCGCCGTTGACGTGGCCGCCGTTGAGCGGACCGTTGTGGAACGGACTCGAAGCGGGCGGACCGGAGGAGAGCGGACCGGAGGCGACCGGGGACGGGTCGGCCGGGGTCGGCGGCGGGGCGGTGGTGTGGCCCTGGCCGCGGGCCGACCACGCGATGCCGGGGCCGGCGCCGATGCCGCCGTCGTCACCGAACGGGTCCTTGCTCTCCGCCACCAGCGGCCCGGGCCCTATCGGCACCGAACCGGCGAGCTTGACCCGTCCTTCCTCCCCGCCCGGATGCTCCGGGACCCGGTGCGACGCGACGGGCGGCGCGAGCGGCTGGGGCGGCACGGCACGGTGGGTGCCGTGCAGCGCGCCGCGGTGGCCGCTGCGCTGCTCGATCATCGCGACCGCGCCGGGCGGCAGCCACGCCGACGCCGTGCCGGTGTCGTCGCTGGAGGAGAACAGGTGCGGTCCCAACTGCGCCTGCAGGTCCTCCGGCGAAGGGCGGTGATCGGCCTCCATCCGCATGCACGACTCGATCAGCGGTCGCAGCTCGTCCGGCAGGCCGGCCAGGTTGGGCCCCTCACGCAGCAGCATGAAGACCGTCTCCACCGGATTGGCCCCGCGGAACGGCGGATGCCCGGTCGCCGCGAACACCAGCGTCGACCCGAGGGAGAAGATGTCGCTCGCCCCCGTCACGCTCCGCGAGTCGCGCGCCTGCTCCGGCGACATGTACGCCGGTGTGCCGACGGCCACGTTGGTCATGGTCAGCCGGGTGTTGGACACCCCGCTGGCGATGCCGAAGTCGATGACGCGCGGGCCGTCCTCCACCACGAGGACGTTGGACGGCTTGAGGTCGCGGTGCACCAGGCCGGCGCCGTGGATCGACTGCAGCGCCTCGGCGACCCCGGCGGCCAGCCACCGCACCGCCTGGGCGGGCAGCGGGCCGGACTGGTTGACGATCTCCTCCAGCGAGGGCGCGGGCACGTAGGCGGTGGCCAGCCACGGCACGGCGGCCCGCGGATCGGCGTCCACCACGGCGGCGGTGTAGAAGCCGCTCACCGCGCGGGCGGCCTCGACCTCCCGCGTGAAGCGCACCCGGAACAGCTGGTCCTCCGCCAGCTCGGCACGCACGGTCTTGATCGCCACCCGCCGGCCGGATGCCGAACGGGCCAGGTAGACCAAGCCCATACCGCCGGCCCCGAGCCGCCCGAGGACCTCGAAAGGACCGATGCGTCTCGGGTCGTGCTGCGTCAGCTGCTCCACTGCCGTGCCACCTCCCCGTCCCCCGAATTGTTGCAGCCCTGGTCCGTACCTCACCGCTGTCAGAACCTGGGTTCGCGGCCTGATTCTCCCCGGGATGCGTCCCGCTGGCGAACGCGGGGGGCGTTTTCCCACGTCACGTCACCGATGTCGCGATGCGGCCGCTTGTCACGGACCGACCCCTTCCCACCGGGCCAGGAGTCCCCGACAGGACGCCCCGGACCGCTAATGGGTTGCGTTGGCCGGGTCGATCACCGTGAAGTGCGCTCCCTGGTCGTCGACGACCGCGGCCACCCGCCCGTGCGGGCTGTCGTGCGGGGCTATGGAGACCCGGCCGCCCAGCTTCTCGGTCTTCGCGACCGCCGCGTCGCAGTCCGCCACCGAGAACAGGACGCCGAAGTGCGCGGGCAGCTCGACCGGCAGGCCGGGACCCATCCGCATCCGCCCGGCGACCGGCCGCCGCTCCGGATCGCCGGCCGCGCTCCACACCTCGTAGTCGAAGTCGCCGCCGGCCTGCCCGACCTGCTCGGCGCGGTGGCCGAAGACCGCGGCGTAGAAGGGGTCGGCCGCCTCGGGATCCCTGGTGTACAGCTCGGTCCAGCAGAAGCTCCCCGGCTCGCCCCCGGTGCCGAAGCCGGCGTGCTCCGCACCCTGCCAGACGCCGAAGACCGCACCGGTGGGATCGGCGGCCATCAGCATCGTGCCGAGCGGGGGAACGGACTGCGGTCCCATGAAGACCTCGCCGCCCGCCGCACGTATCCTCCCGGCGGTGGCGGACGCGTCGGGCGTGGCGAAGTAGACGTTCCAGACGGTGGGCATCCGCCCGTCGGGCTTGGCCGCGAGGCCGGCGGCCGGCTTTCCGTCCCGGGTGGCCAGGCAGTAGTCGTGGTGCTCGGGGTCGCTCGCGCCGAACGTCCACCCGAGGAGCGATCCGTAGAACCGCTTGCCCGCATCGAGGTCCGGGAGCAGCGCGTCCGCCCAGCACGGCACCCCCTCGTCGAATTCCGGCATGGCCGGCCCCTTCCCCTCGTCCGCCCCGCTCCCGCAGGGCTCGTCCCGCCCGTTCCGGTGGGCGAAATGTCGTGAGAGCAACGCTAGTCCCGGTTCGCCATCCCCGCCGAGACCTGTGGATAACTCCGGGTCAGCGGCCCACACCTGTGGACAACCCGGTAGGGTCGCCAATCAGTTGATCGGGGCGACTAGTTCTCGAACAGATGTTCCCACATACTCCCGGCGCTCCGCTCGGCGAGTCCATCGGCGTGGAAGCGGCCGAAAATCTCGGTAGACAGATCCGATGAACCGCATATATCCCACCCAGTTCCTACCGGTCGGCCGGTATTCCGGGGCGCGTCAAAGGCCGCCCACAGCGTCGTCGGGCGCCCGGAAGGGCTGCGGCGCGGACTGCGACACGCCGTTTGACCTGCTCATTCATCGAGAGTGCTGGCGCTGGACCCATTTGCAGGCTGCCGAATCGCGTCCTGATCACCCAAAGGTAAACTGACGGCATGACAGGACAAGTTCGTACCGTCGACGGCCGGGTTGCCGGGCGCCGTGGGCAGGCGACGCGGCAGAAGCTGCTCGAGTGCCTCAGCGAGATGCTCAGCACCTCGCCCTACCGGGACGTCAAGGTCATCGACGTCGCCCGGATGGCGGGCACCTCCCCCGCAACCTTCTACCAGTACTTCCCCGACGTAGAGGGCGCTGTCCTCGAGCTGGCGGAAGAGATGGCCAGGGAGGGCGCGAGCCTGACCGGCCTCGTCGCGGACCGTAGCTGGACGGGGAGACCCGCCTGGGCGACCGCCGAGGACCTGGTTGACGGCTTCCTCTCCTTCTGGCGGAAGAACGACGCCATTCTGCGCGTCGTCGATCTGGGTGCGGCGGAAGGGGATAAACGGTTCTACAAGATCCGTATGAAGATCCTCAACGCCGTGACCGGATCGCTCACCGAGTCGATCAAGGAGCTGCAGGACAAGGGCCGAGTGGACAAGTCGGTCAGCCCCGCGGCCATCGCCGGGTCACTGGTAGTCATGTTGGCCGCCGCGGCCGCGCACCAGAAGGGCTTCCAGTCCTGGGGCGTCAAGCAGGCCGACCTGAAGCCGAACCTGGCGCTCCTGGTCCACCTCGGCGTGACCGGCAGGAAGCCGACCCGGTAACCCCTCCGGCTTCCGCCGCCACGACCAGCACCGTCCGCCAGCCAGTCCTGCCTGCGTAAACGCGGGCGTCCCGCCGGCCCTCAGGGGAGGTAGCCGCGGTGACGCCCGCGTTCGCGTTTTCGGGAGAGCGCTCCCCCGACCCCTGACCAGCGAAAAAAGGATTCGTCACCCACCGCCTCGCCGAGGGGCTTCGGCTACGGGCATCATCGAGGCATGCAAGAGCGAACCCCGCGCGGCGGACCCATGGGCTGGATCTCACCGACCGAGTACAGCTCGTGGATCCAGCTGCGGGCCCACGTGGTGATCTGGAGTCTGCTCGCGCTGCTGTGGATCAGCTGGGAGTTCTGGGGCGACCGCACCACGATCCACGTCGTCCTCGGGATCCTGCTGACCGTGGTCTCGATCATCCAGGCGCTCAACGCGGTCGGCCTCATGCGCCGCAAGCGGGAACGCGAGTCGCGCGGCTGACCACGCGGCTCGTACTCGCCGGCGACCGGCGGCGCGGTGTGCGGGATCCGGTACGTGCGGGGTGCGGCGTGTGTGGGGTGTGGCGTGTGGGGTGTGGCGTGTGCGGATCCGGCGTGTGCGAGGTCGGCGTGTGCGAGGTCGGTCCGGCGTGCGCGGGTTCGGGGTGCGGCGTTCGGAGCGCGGCACGCGGTGTGGTCACCCGGACGCGGACGGCGTCAGTGGGCTCAGGCCGGGCGGTCGTCGGCGACGCGGGCGTGCAGGTGCATCTCCCGAAAGCCGCCGTCCGGGTCGAGCATCGCGCCGCGCAGGGTGCCTTCGAGGGCGTAGGAGCAGTTGCGGGCGACCGCGCAGGACGCGGTGTTGCCGATGGCGTGGCCGAGTTCGAGCCGGTGCAGCCCGAGTTCGCACAGGGCCCAGCGGCTGCACGCCTCCAACGCGCGCGACGCCACCCGCCGGCCGCGCGCCTCGGGCAACGTCCAGTAGGACGCCCTGCCGCTCCGCATCCACCAGTCGAGGCGGTTGAGCGCCACGCTGCCGAGCACGGCGCCGTCCTCCAGCACGGCGAACGAGGCCAGATCACCGCGCCGCCAGCCGCGCGTCCGCTCCTGGACGTAGCGCAACGCGTCCGCCTCATCGGTGAACGACGACTTCGTGGTGTTCCAACGCCGGAACTCGGGATCGGTCAGCCCACGCAACACGACCGGCGCGTCGGCGTCCCGCCAGGGGCGCAACAGCAGCCCCTGCCACTCCATCTCCACCATCGTGAGCACCGGGCCATTCAACACCGCGCCCCCGAACAGCCGCTCAGCGAGCGGCCCGGCCCGGACGTCAGTGGTCTTGCGACGGGGTCCGTCCCCACACACCCAGCGCGACAACCGCGTTGGTGGCCCGGTCGACCTCGCACCAGATGCGCTTGCCGGCGCCCTCGCGCTGCCAGCCCCAACGGTCGGCGAGACCGTCCACCAGTTCCAGGCCGCGTCCGCCGGTGTCACCGCCCTGCGCGTGGCGCGGAGCCGGCGGGCGATCGCTGGCGTCGGCGACCTCGACCCGCACCGTCCCGTTGTCCATGACCGCGGGCTGTGGGAAGAGCATCCGCAACTCGGCGGGGCACCCGGTGTGGACGACCGCGTTGGTGACCAGCTCCGAGATGAGCAGCAGAAGCGTCTCTGCAAGCGGTTCGTCGGCCGTTATGCCGGAACCGAGCAACCTGGCACGCGCCCACCTCCTGGCCCGCCCCACCTCCGCCGGGTCAGGGCGAACCTCCAACTGCACCTGCAGCACCTGCACCGCTCACACCATCCGAACCCGCGGACGCGGCGTCACACGCAGCCATCCGCTCACCGAGCGTGACACCGGTGCGGACCGGCGCGATTGACGCTCCGTCACCACCGCGAGCGCTTCCGGCACATCCTCGTGCGATCCGGTCGCCATGCCGCATAGCGCCCCGCGTGCCCGCCGCACTCCACTGCGGCTTCCACCAGGGCGATGACCAGGCACGTCGCCCGCGAACCGGACATCGCGCGCGCTCGGCGCCATCGCGGCGACCGCCTCGAAGGCGCCTCCGCGATTGTGTCGTTTCCGGACCACTCGCACCCGATGGAGCGTACCCGAGCACCCCGCCGACTCCACCCCGTCACAAGTCACATGCAGGACACAACCCGATATCAACGCACCGAGACGCATTTATATCGGTGCAAAACATCCCCCCTTCCGGGTTCGCCACTCCCGTCGCTGTCGTTGACTCCCTTTCCTTACGTCGCTCGCAGCACTCTCAGCGCTCCGCTTCCGCGACCGCCCTGCCGAACTCCTCGTACGCCGCGTCGTCGAACAGCACGAAGGCCACCTCCTCCACCGATCCCGCCGAGCCGCCGACCGCCTCGCGCACCGTGCGGATCGCGATGCGCGCGCCGTCGTCCATGGGCCAGCCGTAGATGCCGGTGGAGATCGCCGGGAACGCCACCGTGCGGGCACCGAGTTCACCGGCCACGCGCAGTGATTCCGAGTAACAGGACGCGAGCAGGTCGGACCGGTCCTCGGCCGCCGACCACACCGGCCCCACGGTGTGGATCACCCACCGGGCCGGCAGCCGCCCCGCCGTCGTGGCGACCGCCCGCCCGGTCGGCAGCCCACGCCCGAGGGACGACGCGCGCAACGCCCGGCACGCGGCGAGGATCTCGGGCCCGCCCCGCCGATGGATCGCGCCGTCCACTCCACCGCCTCCCAGCAACGAGGAGTTGGCCGCGTTGACGACCGCGTCGACGGTCTGCCGGGTGATGTCTCCCTTGACCAGTTCGATCTTCGCCATGTATCCGATTCTGCCCGGATTCACCTTCGCCGCATATGGGGCGAGGCCGGGCCGTCGTCGCGAGGACGCCCGGCGGCATTGGGGCTGCACCTGGGAAAATCGGCGCGGCACCCGGGGGTGGCACCAGTCGGCACGTCCGGCGTCACCCGCTCCGCCCGCCGGCCCCGGTCAGGCGCTGACGCGGTCCGCCGCTATGCCCGCGAACAGGTCGGACTCCGGCAGAGACACCCGCACCCACGAGCGGGCCAGAACGTAGTCCTCGGTGGGCCAGACCTCCCGTTCCAGGTCGCGGGGATGGGCGAAGAACGGGTTGTCCGGCGCCGCCTGGGTGGCGTGGGCGCGGAACGCCTGGTCCCGGGTGGTGAACCACCGCGCGCACTCGACGCGGGTCGTCACCGCCAACTCCGGCGTGTCGCTGGGCCAGTTGTCCAAGACCCCTCCCATCTCGGACGCGATGCCGCGCGCCAGCATCGCCTCGTGGAGCCGGCTGAACCACCGCTTGGCGAAAGCCGCCTGGTAGTACAACTTCTCCGGCCGCCAGGGCTCGTGCGCCGCGGCCTGGAAGGCGGCCTCGGTGATCCGGTGGGTGTGGACGTGGTCCGGGTGTGGATAACCACCCGACGGGTCATAGGTGATGACGACGTGTGGCTTGAACTCCCGTATCACGTCCAGGAGTCGGGCCGCGGCGTGCTCGACGGGCTGCAGGGCGAAGCAACCCTCGGGCAACGGCTCGCCCTGGCCGGGCAGTCCGGAGTCGGTGAACCCGAGGAACCGCTGCCGCACGCCGAGGATCGCCGCCGCCGCGGCCATCTCCCGCCGCCGTACTGCCGGCAGGTCCGCGCGGATCTCCGGACGGTCGAGCTCCGGGTTGAGCACCTCGCCACGCTCGCCTCCGGTGCAGGTCACGACGAGCACCTCGGCACCTTGGGCCGCGTACCTGGCCAGGGTGGCCGCTCCCTTGCTGGACTCGTCGTCGGGGTGGGCGTGCACCGTCATCAGGCGCATCGCGGGTGTGGCGCCCGGATCGTGCTCGGTCACGGTCGTGGTCCCTTCTGGCGGGCGGCTCCCGCCGGGTAGAAGCAGGCCGGCACGAAGGCCAGCAGTGACAGGCAGAACGCCCAGGCGAAGGCATGGCCGAACGCGTTCGCGGGGTCGCCCCGCCCCGCCAGCCCACGCTGCAACACCACCGTCAGCAACGCCGTGCCGAGGGAACCGCCCAGCCGGTTCAGCACGTTGGCCGTGCCGGCGGCCCGCGGCGCCTCGTCACGGGAGACGGAGGCGTACACCGCCGACATGCCCGGCACCATGGCGAGCCCGAGACCCGCGCCCCGCACCACGAGCGCCACCGACAGCAGCCAGCCGGCCGGACCGTGCCCCAGGAAGGCCAACGGCAACGTGCCTACCAGGGAGAGCGCCAACCCGCCCAGCATCAGCGGCCGCGGCCCCATCCGATCTCCCAACCGCCCGGTGAGCAGGGAGACCGCCGCCGTGCCCACCGCCTGCGGGGCCAGCATCAGCCCGGCGCTCATCGCGTCGGCGCCACGGACCAGTTGGAAGTACAGCGGGAGCAGCAGCATCGCGCTGTAGAGCGAACCGCCCAGCAGGAACGAGGACGCCGTGGCCGCCGCGAACCCCCGCCGCGCGAACATCCGCAGATCGATCAGCGGCGTGCCCGTCTTCGTCCGTATCGCGTGCAGCCCGTAGCCCGCCAGGAGCAACCCGCCGACCACCAGCACCGCCCAGTTCCCGGCGGAGCAGCCGTAGACCAGGCAGGCCACCCCGGGCGACAGCAGGACCAGACCCCTGGCATCCAGCCTTCCGGGAGCCGCCACGGGAGCGGACCGGGGGAGGAACCGCGCGGCGAGCAGGAAGGTGGCCACGCCGATCGGCAGGTTGACGTAGAACATCCAACGCCAGTCCAGGCTCTGCACGATGAGCCCGCCGAGGACCGGACCCGCGATCGGCGCCAGCGTCACCGGGATGACGCTCACACTGATCACTCGCGCGAGCCGCCCCGGGCCCGCGGCCTGCGCCAGCATCGACTGGCCGACCGGTTGGATCATGCCGCCGCCGACCCCCTGGAGTACCCGGAAGCCGATCAGGGCCGGCACGGACCAGGCGAGCCCGCAGAGCGCGGACGCCGCGGTGAAGACCGCTATCGAAGCCATCCACACCGTCTTGCCGCCGAACCGTTCGCTGGCCCAGCCGGTCAACGGCATCACGACCGCGACCGCCAGCAGGTATCCCGTCGAGACCCACTGCAGCGTCGTCAGCGGGCTGCCGAGGTCCGCGGCCACCGAATGGAGACCGACGCTGACGATCGTGGTGTCCAGCATCGCCAGGATCGGGCCCAGCAGGAGCACGGCCGCCGTCCGCCACAGATCGCGGCCGATCGGCTCCGGGGCGGATCTCGCGGGAGCCCTCGCCGGAGCGGACATCGGACCGGGCGAGGTCTGCCCCACGCCGCGGCCGCCGGCCGCCAGGCCGGGCGGCCCCGGGTCGGGCGGCCCCGGGTCGGCACCGATCCGGGCTGGGGCTCTCTGCTCTGCGATCTCCTCGTCCGGGGCGATCCGGCCGATGGTCCGCCGGTCCCCTGGCATGAGGCTGGTCTTCCGCTGTGATCCATCCGCGTTCCTTAGCATGGACCTAAATTTATGTCCGACACACTAAAGGGTCAACACGAATTTTAGGTCGAACCTAGAATTTTTGGGTAGGCTGTGCCCATGACCCAGCTCAGAGAGCGCAAGAAGCAGCAGACCCGGCAGACGATCTCCCACGTCGCCACGCGTCTGTTCATCGAGCGCGGCTTCGAGCGGACGACGATCGCCGACATCGCCGAGGCGGCCGGGGTCTCCAAGATGACCGTCACGAACTACTTCCCGCGCAAGGAGGACCTCTTCTTCGACGCCGCCGACACGGTGATCAACGCCCCGGCCCACACCGTGGCCGACCGCGCGCACGGGGAATCCGCACTGACCGCACTACGTCGGGCGTATCTGGCCGCCGCCGAACGCCACGAACCACTGCTCGGCCGCTTCACCCCCGGCTTCGCCCGCCTCATAGACGAGAGCCCCGCCCTGCGCGCCCGGCTCCGCGAGATCTACGACCAGCAGGAGAACGTGCTCGCCGACGCGCTCGCCGAGGCCGCGGGTCCCCGGGCCGGCACGCTGGAGCCCCGGCTGGCCGCCGTCCAACTGGCCGGAGTCCACCGCGTGTTGATGGAGGAGGCCCGCCGAAGAACGCTCGAAGGCCAGGACGACGAGGAGTTCTTCGCCGGCCTCGCCGCCAGCGCCCGCATAGCCTTCGAGCTGCTGGAACCGGCGTTGGGGCGTTACGCGACGCGGTAGTCCGGACCGCAGCGGGCTCCGACCGGGCCCGCGGTGCCTGGGGCGTTCGGTGGTACTCGGGGCGTGGTCAGGCACGGATCGGCTCGCCACGGTCGGGGTGTGGCGGCCGGGCCGGGGCGGCGGTCGGGCCGGTGTGCCGATCGGGCCCGTGCGGCGGTCAGGCCGGTGCGGCGGTCCGCGGGCGGTGAGGCACACGGAACCGTGCGGCCTGCTCCGCGCGTTCGGACGGCCAGGCGACCGCTCGGCGGAGGCCGATGCGTTCGCCACGCCGAGCCCGCACGGCCGGGCAGCCGGACCGCATCGGCACGGACGGGCGGGACGCGTGGCGGCCGGGCAGCGTCCGCCACGCCCGCGGGGGCCGCTCGCCCACGCGGCCGCACGGGCACGCAACCGCCCGGGCACGCGGGACCGCGCCAACCCCCGGAGGGGTGGCGTCAGGCGGAGATGGGGTTGGCCTTTTCGTCGAGGGCGGTGGCGAGGTCGGGGAAGACGTCGAAGAGGCGGCGGACGCCGAGGGCGGCGAGGACCCGGTTGACGTGGGATCCGTCGACCGCGCCCTGGGCGGGGAGGACGACGCGGAGGCGGCCGGCGCAGGAACGCATGAGGCGGCGGGCGCCGACGAGGACGCTGACGCCGCTGGAGTCGCAGAACCGCACCTCGGACAGGTCGAGTACGAGGGCACGGCGGCCGTCGGCCACGACGTCGTGCACATGTTGGCGGACGCCGGAGGAGGTGACCAGGTCCAGTTCGCCGCGGACCAGCAGTACGGCCCATCCGTCTCGTTCGTCCACCGTCACGCTCAACGTCACTGGGTCTCGCCTGTCTCTCGCGTTCCTCGTCCGGGACCGGGTTCCAGGACCACTTGTCGGCGCCGATCCCTTCCCAGCCTTCGCGTGGTCACACCCAACCAACACCTTGCCAGGAATGTTCACCTTCGGTGAGGAAACGAAGTCATTTGGTAGCTCGTTGCCGTAAAGGGGCGTACGCCGTCGTACCCGACCGTTACATTCGAGGGGAGATTGCGACCGTAGGACCAGTTGGACAGCTGTGACAGCAGGCAGACGCGACAGGGGAGCCGGGAAGGGGCGGCCGTATGGCGACACCCGCACCACCGCGCTGGGACCGCAAGATGCAGCAGCGGCTCGCCCGGGGCGAGGAGGCGGCGCTCGGTGAGCTGTACGACCGGTTCGCCTCCCTCGTGCACAGCCTGGCGCAGCGAATCGTGGGCGACGAGCAGGCGGCCGACCAGATCACCCGCGAGGTCTTCGGTTACATCTGGGAGAACCCGGACGCGTACGACCCGAAGGACGGCAACATGCGGTCGTGGGTGGCCACGTTGACCCAGCGGCATTCGGTGAAGCGGCTGCGCGGATGCGAGGCCGAACGGATAAGGCGGGGTGGCCGGCGGAGTCCGGAGCAGTTCGAGGACCGGGTCCGGGAGGCGAACACCGCGGCGCGCGCCGACTTCATCCGGGACTCGATGCCGGCCTCCATCCGGGCCGCGCTGGAGCTGGCCTACCTCCAGCGGCGCGACTACCGGCAGGCCGCGCGGGAGCTCGGGCTGACCGAGGTCGAGGCGAGGCGGCGGCTGCGGCTCGGGCTGCAGATGCTGTCCACGGCCGTGCAGCAGCGCCCCGGTGCCGCGGGCAGCGCGCGGTGAACGGGCCGACGGGGCCGTTCGGTCCGCCCGGGGACGGTTCGGGGGACGAGCCGCCGTGGGAGACCAGCGGGTTCCGCGAGGGTGGTACACCGCCGCACGGGGTGCCCGTGCCGCGGGTGCCGCCACCGCGCGGCGCGGCGGAGGACGGTGAGCTCGGGCCGCCGCCGGTGCGGCCGGCCACGCCTTCCTACGATCATTCGACGCTCAAGTCGCTGCTCGGGGCGTGGGCGTTGGCGGCCTGCTCCCAGGAGGAGACTGCGGCGGTAGCGGAACATCTGGCGGACTGCGCGATGTGCGCGGGCGAGGCGGCGCGGCTGCGCAACGCGGTGGAGCTGCTGGAGCCGTACGACCCGCTGGACATCGATCCGATGCTGCGCGGCCGGGTGTTGGAGACCTGTCTCGGGCTGCGGCCGGCGCGGATCCCGATGCCCGAGTGGGCCGGGCCGTACGACGCGGAGGCGGCGCGGCTGGACGCGCTGCTGCGCAGTCTGGGCTCGTCGGACTGGTTCGAGCCGGTGGAGCTGCGGTGGCACGCGGGCCGGCACGTCACGAGTGTCGCGGAGGTCGTCGAGCACCTGACCGCGGTGGACGGGCTGATAGCCGTCGCGCTGGGGCTCACCGATCCGCCGGCCACCGGGGCGGAGCTGCCGTGCGAACCGCGGGCCCGCACCGAGGAGTACTGGCGGCGGTACGCCGGGATTCCGGCCGGGGAGGTGCGGGAGACCTGGCGGGAGCAGGGGAGTTCGCTGCTGCGGGCGGTGTCGTTCGCGGGGCGTTCGGTCGGCGGGCTCGACGTCGGCTACGGCGGCGCGACGCTGCCGCTGCGGGATGCCTTCCTCGACCGGGCGTTCGAGTGCTGGATCCATGCCGACGACATCGCGGTGGCGGTGGACTACCCGTACGGTTCGCCGGCGCCGCGGCATCTGCACAGCATGATCGACCTGGCGGCGCGGATGCTGCCGGGCGCGATCGCCGGGCGGCGGCGGGCGGGGCTGGCGCATTCGCCGGGCGGGCTGGCGGCGGCCGGCTCGCCGGGGCGTTCGCTCTACCTGGAGGTGGAGGGCGCCGGAGGCGGCGAGTGGTTCATCCCGCTGGACTCACCGGGCGCCGAGGGTTCGAAGGAGGGCAGCGTGGCGCACATCGCGCTGGACGGGATCGAGTTCTGCCAGCTGGCGGCGGGCCACCGCTCCCCCGAGGATCTGGCGGCCGGGCAGGAGGGCGACCACCGGGCGATCCACGACGTCCTCACCGCGACGGCGAGCCTGTCGCGACTGTAGGGACGTACGACGATACGACCGCGCCCCCACCGACCGCGCCGTTCACGCCGACCGTTCGCCCCGGACGCGTCGACCGAGCCGCTCACGCCCACCCGACCGCGCCGCCGCGCACACCCCACCGAGCCGACGGCCCACCGCACCGTGCGTGATCGGACACGCGGTCCGGCGGCCGGCCCGCCCCGGCAACCGCGGCTCCCGCCCCTACCGCTACGGGAAGACGACCGTGCGGTGGCCGTTGATCAGGACGCGGTGCTCGCTGTGCCATTTGACCGCGCGGGCGAGCGCCTGGCATTCGACGTCGCGGCCGATGCCGACGAGTTGTTCCGGGGTGACGCCGTGGCTGACGCGTTCGACTTCCTGCTCGATGATCGGGCCCTCGTCGAGGTCGGCGGTGACGTAGTGCGCGGTGGCGCCGATCAGTTTCACGCCGCGGGCGTGCGCCTGGTGGTACGGCTTGGCGCCCTTGAAGCTCGGCAGGAAGGAGTGGTGGATGTTGATGATCCGGCCGGGCAGCCGCTTGCACAGGTCGTCGGAGATCACCTGCATGTAGCGGGCGAGCACGACCAGTTCGATCCCCTCGTCCTCGACGACCCGCAGCAGCCGCGCCTCGGCGGCCGGCTTGTCGTCCTTGGCGACCGGGATGTGGTGGAAGGGGACGCCGTAGGAGCCGGCGAGTTCCTCGAAGTCGCGGTGGTTGGAGACCACGGCGGCGACCTCGACCGGCAGGGCGTTGGTCGAGGACCGGAAGAGCAGGTCGTTGAGGCAGTGGCCGAACTTGCTGACCATGATCAGCACGCGCATGCGCTGGTCGGCCGGGTGGATCTGCCAGTCCATCTGGAAGCTGTCGCCGATCGCGGCGAAGCTGGCCCGCAGCTTGCCGGCGCCGTCCGCGTAGCCGGGCGACTCGGCGCTGAAGTGCACCCGCATGAAGAACAGACCGGTGTCCTGGTCGCCGAACTGCTGGCTGTCCACGATGTTGCACCCGGTCATGAACAGGTAGCTGGACACGGCGTGGACGATGCCCTGCTTGTCGGGGCAGGACAGGGTCAGCACGAATTGCGCATCGCTCACAGCGCTAGCCTCGCACACTCCGAGGCGTCGACCGGGCCGGTGTCCGTCCAACGAGACCGGTCGGACCGGACCGGTCGGACCGGACGCCTCGGCCGGGACCGGTCGGCACGGTGCCGCGGCGGGTGGTCAGCGGGACCGGGTGTAGATGGCCAGGACGTCGAGGGAGCGCGGCGGGGCGTCCGGGTCGTCGCCGTCGTTGGAGGCGAGCACCACGTGCGCCTCGCGGGCGGCGCGGATCGCCTCCGGCCAGGCGGGGTGTTCCAGGTAGGTGCGCACCGGGGCGTCCGCGCCGACCTCGTGCAGGATGCGCAGCACCCGCAGCACGGCGGCGTCGACCAGGGCGGCTTCCTGGGCGTCGCGGAAGATGGTCCCGACGTACTTGTCCGCGGACCAGTTGTCGAGCCAGGTGTCCTCCACCAGGCGGTACACGGCGTCGGTCACGTCGCCGTAACCGGGTAGGGCGGTCAGCCAGCAGTCGCGCTGGAAGACCGGGTCGCTGATCATGTGAAGCGCCGAGCGCACGTTGCTGCGCCAGCGCCACCAGGGCATGTCGTTGAGCGGCATGTAACCCATCGTGGAGGAGGGGACACCCCGCCGGGAAGACTTCTCCGAAGCTTGCACGACAATCAATCGTACGTTCTTACGACAATGCCACCCGCCACGGTCCCGGCGCCCCCCGAACCCGCCCGCGATCCCGACCGCCGGCTCCCCCGAACCCGCCCGCGATTCCCGGCGCTCCGGACCCGCCCGTAATCCCGACCCGCCGACGCCCCGGGCCCGTCCGCGATCCCGACCCGCCCGCACCACCGGCGCGTCCGCGATCCCGACCCGCCCGCTCCCTCGACCCGTCCCGCGATCCCCGACCCCCGTCCGCGGTCCTGGCCCCCCGCCCAGGGGACCGGCACCGCGGGCGTCACATCTGGGTGACCTGCCGCTGGGGAAGCCCGTAGCGGCTGGCGATCGGGTTCCACAGCTGGACGGCCCGCTGCTTGGCGAGGGTCGCCTCGCCGCTGGCGAGGTTGCCGCGCTGGACCTCCAGCGTGATCTTCGCCTGGCCCTTGTGGCAGCCCTTCGGTCTGGCGGCCTGGTCGGCCCAGGCCGCGTAGTACTTGTCCGCGGCGGAGGAGGAGTTCCACGCCTGGGTGAGCTGGTCGACCAGTTCGGTGCCGTCGGGCAGCTTGTCGACGGCCATGTTGGACAGCTTGGTGACCAGCGCGTCGCGCTCGGACGCGGCGGAGCGCAGGCTGGCGGCCGAGGTGCTCAGGTTCTGGCAGGACTTGATGGACGCGACCGCGTCGATCACCGAGGTGCGGCTGCTGTTGCTGGCGCTGAGCACCGCGTTGAGCCGCTTGGCCTGCGTCTCGGCGGCGCCGGAGCCGGCCGCGGAGCCGGCGGACGACGACGCGCCGGTGCCGGAGCCGCCGGACGACGAGGAGCCGCTGCTCATGATCGCGCCCACGCCGATGCCGATGAGGGCCAGTACGGCGACGCCTATGCCGGCCATCGCGGGTGTCGACAGCTTCTTGCGGCCGGGGCCGGAGCGCTGGCTGCGCGGCCCGGCGGGGCGGTCGTAGCCCTGCCGGCGCGGAGCGGGCGGCTGCGGCTGCTGTTGGTAGCCGTAGCCGGCGGCCTGGTGCTGCCGGGGCGGCGGGGCGGGCTGGTCGTCACGGCGGTAGAGGTAGTCGTAGTCGTCCTGCGGACCCTGCGGCGCCTGCTGGCCCGTGCCCTGCGGCGGGGCCGACTGCGCCGCGCGCTGCCAGTCGTCGTCCATGCGCGGGAGTTGCTGGGTGGCGGCCGGCGGGGCGGGCTGGTCGTAGGCCGGGGGCGGGTCGGCGGGGGTGCCGGGACGGATCGCGAAGGGCGCGCCGGGCGGCATGGGCGGCTGCTGGTCCTGCGGAGCGGCGGCGGGCTGCTCGTGCGGGGGCCGCCTCCGGTGCTGCGGCGGCTGGCTCTGCGGGAGCGGCGGGACCGGGGCGCCGAACTGCTGCTCGGGCGGCAGGGGTTGGCGGACGTCCGGGCCCTGCGGCACCAGGTCGGCGGTGTGGCCGGCGTAGGGCGCGAGCAGTTGGGTGCGGTCGGCGTCCTGGCCGGCGGGCGGCTGCTGGCCGTACGGCGGCATCATCTGCGTCTTGTCGGCGTCGCCGGACGGCGGTCCGCCGGGGTTGCCGTACTGGTCGTAGCCGCCGGCGTACGGGTCGCCGTAAGGGCCGTCGGGGCGGCCGGCGCCCGGGTCGTAGGGGCCGAGCAGTTGGGTGGCCTGCGCGTCCGGCTGCGGGTGCTGCGGCGGCTGGGGAGCCTGCGGGTGGCCGTACTGCGACTGCTGGGCGGCGTACGGGTCCTGCGGGGCGCCCCAGGGCTGGCCGGCCGCGGGCTGCTGGTCCCAGCGCTCCGCCTCGGCGCGGCGGGCCTCTTCCTCCCGGCGCGCTTCCTCCCGGCGCTCCTCCTCCTGGCGGCGCAGCTGGGACGGCGGGATCCAGCGGCCCCCCTTCGAGGGCAGCACGATGCCTTCGCGCGGCTCGGACGACGACGTCGTCCGCTGCTCCCGCGGAGTCGGCAGCGGTCGGTAGACGTCGCCGGACGCCTCTTCTCCGTCTCCGCTGTGCATCACCGGAACTCCTGCCTGCTGCGTGATCCCCGGGGCGATCGCCCCGAAGTCCCCCACTGGACGGTCAGAACACCGGTTCACGCTACCGGGTGAGTTCCGGTGCCCACCACGCGGACGGGATGTGACCAGGCGGTAGCTTCCCGGCCGCGGCCCGGCGGAACCGCGAAGCGGCCGGTTCGCGGCGCGTCCGCGCAGGTGGGAACCGTCGTGCGGGTCACGTAACGATTCCGTTCTGATCGGCTGTGAATGGCCTCTGAACGGCCTCGTGAGGCGGTGAACGGGTCCTGAACGGCGCCGGAAACCGGGGAAACGGCGCCGGACGGGCACGGTCCGCCGCGCGAACGGCGGACCCGGCGGACGCTTTCGCACCGCTTCGCCCGGATTCAAACCGGGACGTTCGGCTAGGCGGCCACCTCGCTCCCGGCGAGCCCGGCGGTGAATTGCCTCACTACCGGCTCGGCGGCGAACGGTTCCAGGCGCTGTCGGAAGTCGTCGAGGTACTCCGCGCCGCGCGAGGAGCGCACCTGGCCGAGCAGCCCGACCGCCTCGGTGGCGGTGTGGCACGCCTCCTCCACCTCACGGGCCTGGGCCTGCGCGGAGGCGAGCACCAGCATCCCTATGGCCCGCCGGCGGATGCGGGTCTTCGGGTGGCCGGCCAGCGCCTCCCTGGCCCGGTTCGCCGCCGGGCCCGGCTGGGCGAGGTCGCGGTGGCAGTGGGCCAACTCGTCGGCCAGGTAGGCGTGGTCGAAGTGGGCGATCCAGTCCGGATCGTCGGCCGGGGTGGCCCGCTCCAGCGCGTCGACCGCGGCGCCGGCCGCCCGCTCGAAGGCCGGCACGTCGCCGAGCAGGGCGTGTCCGCGCGCCTCGGCGGCGTGGAACATGGCCTGCGCGGTCAGTGTGACGTGGCCGCGGGCGCCCTCCTGCGCGGCGCGGGCGAGTTGGGTGATCTCCCGCGGGTTGCCCAGCGAGGCGGCGAGGTGGCTCATGCCGGCCGCCAGCACGTAGCCGCCGTAGCCGCGGTCGCCGGCCGCCTGGGCGAGCCGCAGGGCCTGGATGTAGTAGCGCTGGGCCAGGCCGGGTTGGCCGGTGTCCACCGCCATGTAGCCGGCCAGCTCGGTCAGCCGGGAGACCGCGCCGAACAGTTCGCGCCCGGTCGACTCCCGGTAGCTGCCGGTCAGCAGCCCGGACACCACGCTGTTGAGGTAGTGCACGACGACCGGGCGCACGTGTCCGCTGCCGAAGCGGTGGTCGAGGTCGACGAGCGCCTTCGTGGTGGCCCGGACCGCGTCGACGTCGCCGGGGCCGACCCGACGGCCGCCGGTGCGGGCGACCACCGGGTCGGGGCCGGTGATCAGCCAGTCGCGGCTGGGCTCGACCAGTGCGGAGGAGGCCACCGCGGAGCCGGTCAGGGCGTCACGGCGGCCGACGTCGCCGCGCCACAGCTCGCACGCCTGCTCCACCGCGCCGGCCACCGTGGGCGCGAAGTGCAGCCCGACGCCGGACGCGAGGTGCTTGCCGTTGGCCATGCCGATCTCGTCGACGGTCACCGCGCGGCCCAGCTTGCGGCCCAGCGCCTCGGCGATCACCGACGGCGCCCGTCCCCTCGGCTGCTGGCCCCGCAGCCAGCGGGCCACCGAGGTCTTGTCGTAGCGCAGGTCCAACCCGTGCTCGGCACCGCACATGTTGACCCTGCGGGCGAGCCCCGCGTTGGAGCACCCCGCTTCCTGGATGAGAGCCTGCAGCCGTTCGTTCGGCTGTCTCGCCACGAGCGGTCGGGCGGCCATCGCCGTCCCCTCTCTGGTGGATTCCTGTGATTCGATCCGGCCTCGGGCCGGTTCACGCACCGGTCGGGGCTGGTCTGCACCTGTCGCCGGATCACTGCCCAGCCAACCGGGGTGAATATGCCGCCGATTGGAATCTTTCGGGCCTTTGTGTCATGAGAGCCCCCACCGTGCCGAAGGAGGACTACCCAGCCGCGACCGGTGCCTATCGTGCGCTCCGGTACATGCATCCGTGCGCCCCCGCGTGTCCCGCCGGGGGCGGCGAAGCGCCCGATCACCCCGAAACCCGGCCGGGAAGGGGTGTCGGGGAGCACGCGGACGGCGCCCCGCGCCGGGTCCGGCCGGCTCGACGGCCGGCGGCCCGTCCCGCTCGGCCGCGCGTGCGGGCGCGAGGGGTGGCGGGGGTCAGTGGCGGGGGGTCAGTTGGCGACCTCGGACCGCCAGGCCGGCAGGAGTTCGTCGAGCAGCGCCTGGGTGCGGGACGGCAGGCCGCGGTGCGGGGAGCCGGCGGCGAGCGCGTCGGCGGTGGTGCGCAGCAGGTCCTCGTCCCCGGTGGCGTGGGTGGCGCGCAGCAGGCAGAGCCAGAGCCGCTCGTCGTCCGGGGCGACCCGCATCGCGGCGCGCACCGCGTTGACGGCCGAGTCGGGCTTGTCCAGCGTGAGGTAGTCCTCGGCCAGCGCGAGCCCGACGTCGCCGACGAGCAGGGGCAGTTGGGCCTCGGCGATCTCGTGGGCCAGCCATCCGTAGCGGGACGCCGGCCGGCCGGCCAGCAGCGGGCCGCGGGCCAGCGCGAGCGCGTCCTTCAGCAGCCGGCGCCGGATGCCCGCGTCGCGCCGGCCGCTGCCGGACTCCGCGTCGTGGCGCAGCGTCTGCAGCACGTCCCAGTCGGAGACCACCGAGGGCGCGAGCACCAGGCGTCCCGCGGCGTCGGCGGCGAGCCGGGGCCGGCCGTCCGGTTCGGTGCCGAGCCATTCGCGGACCCGTTCGACCACCGCGTCGCGCACGTCCTCGGTCACCCCGCGCGGCCACAACGCCGAGGCCAGCACCCGGGGGTGGACGCCCTCGCGGTGCAACAGGAGCAGGGCGAGCGCCTCGTGGGCCAGCACCGCCCGGTCCGCGTCCAGCGCCGGCGGGCCGGCCACCTCGAACGGGCCCATCAGGCGCGCGTAGACCGCCGGGCGCCCCTGGTCGGACAGGTCCACCGGCACCCTGGGCGCGCCGCCCGCCGGGTCGGGGCGGCCGGCCTCGGCGCCGTCGGCCGCCTCGAACAGGGCGATGACGGCGTCGTACTGCGCGCGCGGCAGCACCTGCGCGGCCAACTCCAGGCCCAGCAGCGGTGCCAGCAGGCGCCCTTCCGGGGTGATCTCCAACTGCCAGGCGGTGCCGGGCAGTTCGCGCTGGTCGCTGGCGACGAGGTAGCCGATGCCGTACGTGCCGGAGTCGGCGGCGAGTTCGGCGAGGCGTTCGGCCTGCCCGGCGGTGGGTTCGGCGGCGACCAGCACGAGGTGCGGCGCCCACTGGGTGTGCCGGGCGCGGCCGGTGCGGCCGGTGAGCACCGACTCCTGCCCGGCGGTGCCGAGCGCGCCGCGCCGGGTCTCGGTCTCGGCGGTCATCGCCTCCAACAGCGCGTCCAGGTCGTCCAGTTGCCGCACCCGGGTGGGCGCGAGGGCGCCGAGCCGGGCGCCGAAGCCGACCAGGGTGACCGTCATGCGGTCCGACCAGCCGTTGGTGGCCAGTTCGGTGGCGAGCGAGGCGAGCACCGCCTCACGGTCGTCGGGGGCGCCGATCAGCGAGACGATGCCGGGCGCCGCTTCGAGGTTGAGCAGCAGGCGCGATGCGTCGAGCAGGCCGAGCGAGGCCAGGCCCGGGAAGGGCGCCGCGGGCCGGCCGCCCGGCTCGTCCGGGCCGCCGTCGTCCTCGCCGCCCGCGGCGGGCTCCTCGGCCGGCAGGTCGGCGCGGTCCACCCGCCAGAACGTCTGGTCCTGGCCGAGGCGCCAGGGCGCCGGCGGTTCGCCGTCCGGCCAGGCGAGTTGCAGGTGCAGCGCGTCGGCGGACAGCCAGGCGGCGTAGACGGTGGGCAGCGGCCGGCCGGCCTCGCCGAGGTCGGCGGACAGCACGCGCAGCGCGTGGTCGAGGAAGGCGACGGCGGCCGGGTCGGCGCCGACCCGCAGCGCCTCGTCGGCGTCGGTGTCCGGGCCGGGGCGCGGGCTGCGCACGACGGTGCGCAGCCCGGCCGCCGCGGACTGCAGCAGCGCGGTGCGGCGCTTGCGGCCGAGGGCGGCCAGCAGTCCGGCGGCCAGCAGCGGGGAGGCGATCAGCGCCTCGGGCAGGGTGGCGCCGCCCTGGCCGCCGGGGTCGGCCGCCTCGGCGTGCGCGGTGGCGTGCCCGGCGGTGTGCCCGGTCGCCGGCGCGGTCCGGCCGTCGGTGGCGGCGGGCGCGGCGGCCTGCTCGTGGTCGCCGGTGGCCGCGTAGCGCTGGACCTCGTGCTCGACCTGCGCGCTGACGTGCGGCGCGGGGTCCGGGACCTCGACGAGGTCGCCGCCGCGGGCGTCGGCCGGCATCTCCATGATCCAGCCGGGCCGGATCAGGCTGGCCTGGGACAGCCGCGAACCGTCCGGCTGCACCCGGTCCTTGTTGAGCTGGTAGATCTCCTTGTAGCGGCGGCCGTCGCCGAGGTGGCGCTGGGCTATCTCCCACAACGAGTCGTGGTGGCGGCCCTCGGGCGGGTTGATGCGGTAGAACTTCGTGGCCGCCTCGGCGTCCGGGCCGTCCCGGTGCGCGGCGGCCGTCTCGGCCTGGTGCTCGACGGCGGTGTGGGCGCGCGCCTGCTGCCCGTACTGGCCGGGCAGTTGCTGCGCGGCGGCCACCGAGCCGGGGCGCACCGGCTGGTCGTAGTGCTGGCCGAGCTGCGACAGGCCGGGCGTCAGGCTCGCCGCGGTCGCGCCGACCAGCAGCAGCGCGGCCACCAGCTGACGGGCCAGCAGCTGGCTCGGCCCGGAGCCGGGCACGTGGAACGGCATGCCGACCCCGGAGACCGCCGCCTTCGCCTCCACCAGCACGCAGGCGGCGAACTGCGCCCACGCCAGCCACACCACGATCGCCAGCACCCGGACGAAGGTCTGCGGGGTGATCGGGGACTTGAGGGTGTCCACCGAGGGCGCGTGGTGCGGCAGCGGCCAGCCGATGAAGTAGGCGAGCGCGGCCGGCACGCCGACCACGAGGACCGCCAGGGCGAGGAAGGCTCCGACGGCCCGGACGATGTCGCCCGTCGTGCGGGTGGGGCGCGCCGATCCCGTCGGCCGTCCGCCGGCGCCGGTGCGTGCCATGGTCGATCCCTGCCTTCCGCGGACGGTCGCCGCGCTCGTGCTGTCACTGCTGTGCCGAGGGCCGGGCGGCCCGCCGGTCCGGGGTCAGCCGGTGAGCGGGTCGGCCTGCGCCGTTCCGTGCACCTGGAGCGGGTGGTCGTAGAACATCCCCGTCAGCACGGGACGGTAGGTGAGCCGGATCTCCACTGTCACCTCCTGGGCGTCGGCCTGCGTGCACCCGGAGGCGGCCACGTCGCCCGGCGCGAGTCCGGACTCGGCGGCGAACTGCCGTACCCGGGCGCCGCAGTCGGCGTAGTCGATGACCACGTCGCCGTTGGCCCGCAGGTCGGCCTGGTTGATGTCCTCCGCCGCGTACCGGGCGGCCTGCTCGGCGATGTCGGCGGCCCGCTCGCGCTGCGAGATGGACAGGCCGCCGTCGATGACGAACGCGGCGAGCGCGAGGAAGACGAACGAGAAGATGATCACGGCGGCGGCGCCCGAGCCCCGCTCGTCGCGGCGGGCCGGGCGGCGGGCGAACCGGGTGCGGATGGTCGTCACTGCGCCCTCCGGTACGGGTCGAGGGGCGCGGAGGAGCGCCCGGTCAACTGCTTGGCGACGTTCAGGCCGAGCATCGCCAGGCCGCGCACCCGGCAGGTCACCTCGACGGTGAACAGGCCGCCGGGCTGGAAGCCGTCGCTGATCTGCGTCACCCTCACCGGTCCGCTGCAGGTGCCGGTGAGGTCGGCGGCGGCGGCGCTGCGGGCCTGCTGCATCGCGGTGAAGGAGTCGCGCTGCAGCGACCCGGCGCGGGCGGCGTCGCGGGCCGCGCCGTCGACCTGGCCGCGGCCGTTGACCAGCAGGCCGAAGGCGACGATCACCAGGATGAACAGCATCATCACCGGCGCGAGGATGACGACCTCGATGGTGGACAGGCCGCCGTCGGCGCCGCGCCCGGCCCGGGCGTTCCGCGGGATACGGCGCATGTCAGGGTCCGTCCGGTACGAAGCGCTCGACGGGACCCTGCGACATCTCGTTCACGGTCAGGTCGAGTCCGGGGAAGACGGTGGGCACCTTCGCCGTGACGCGGATGCCGACCTGCTCGGCGGACGGGTGCAGCGGGGCGATGTGCACCGCGTCCAGCAGGCTGGGGCCCAACTGCCGGATGTACTCGCCGGCGGTGGTCCTCGCCTGCGCGCGCCAGGTGCCGGGGTCGGGGTCCGCCTCGGCGCGGGCCTTGCGGGCGCCGGCCTGCGCGGCGGCCTGGGCGACGTGGTCGGCGAAGAAGTACAGCGCGAACTGCACGGTCGCGAAGATCATCAGGAAGAGCACCGGGGTCAGGAAGACGAACTCGATCGCGGTCATCCCGCGGTCGCCGCGCGCCGCGCCCGGCCCGCGGCGCCGCCCGGCACCGGTGCGGGTGCGCGTGCCGCCGGTCCGGGCGCCGCCGCCCGGCCGGCCGCCGCCGCCCGCTCTCCCCCGTCGCATGGTGTCCGTCCCGTCCCGCGTCAGCAGGTGCCCGACGCGTTGGCGCCCTGGATGCAGTTGCTGACCTTGGTGGCGCCGCCCTTGAGCGCGGCGTTGATGATCGCGGCGACCACGCCGACGATGGCCACCACGACCGCCGAGATGATCACCCACTCGACGGCGGAGGCGCCGCGGTCCAACTCGCCGCTGCGCGCCCGCTCGACGCGGGTACGCAGAAAGCACAGCAGGAAGTCGATGTCCTGACGGTTCATCACATTCACGTCCTTCCAGACGATTGCGCGCATGGTTCGGTGGAACGGCCGCCGGTCACACGGAGAAGACCCGCATCGCCGCCGGATAGATCAGGAACACCAGGAAGCCCGCGCACAGCAGGAGTTGCGCGACGAGCATGGACTGCGACTTCTCGCCCGCACTGCCCTCGATCTCGGCCAGTTCGCGGTGGCGCATGGTCTCGGCGCGCGAACCGAGCGACTCGCGCACCTTCGCGCCGTCGTCGGCCACCAGCGCCAGCGAGGCGGACAGGTCCTTCAACTCCTCGACGCCCAGGTCGGCGCCGAGCTGTCCGAGCGCCTCCCACTGGCTGATGCCGGTGATGCGCGCGTCGGCCAGGCAGGTCCTGATCCGCAGCAGCGCCCAGCCGTCGCTGACCTCGGCGGCGGCCATCAGCGCCTCGGGCAGGCCGCGGCCGCCGGCCAGGTTCATCGCCACCAGGTCGAGGTAGGCGCCCACCACCCGGCGCAGGTCGCGGCGCTTGGCGGCGGCGTCCCGGCGCACCTCGACGTCGGGCAGCAGGAAGAAGACCGCGGCGAACAGCACGGCCAGCCAGACCGGGATGACCGGGCTGGAGCCGAAGCCCAGCGTCCAGGCGACCGAGAAGACCAGCGGGCCGAAGAACAGGCCGACCGCCGCCAGGATCACCTTGGTGGCCAGGAACCCCTCCCAGCCGCGGTCCAGCACCGCCAGGTCGGCCCGCAACGAGCGCTGCTGCCAGCCCTGTTGGAGGTAGAAGGTGGCGACCCGCTGCCCGATCCGCTCCCGGATCCCGTCCGCCGGACCGGCCGCGGCGCCGCCGGACGGGCGGGCGGCGCGCAGCGCGTCGATCCGGGCGACCTGCGCGACCGCGCCGCGCCGGGAGGGCAGCAGGGCCCGCAGCAGGGCGTAGACGCCGAGGCCGGCCAGGGCCCCGAACAGCACGGCGAACGTCATCGGACCGGCACCTCCCACTGCTGCTGGGCCATCGGCGGCCCCTGCGGCTCGTCACGGTGTCCGCGTTGCAGGAACCGGTCGGGCGTCTCGATGCTGGACAGCTTGCGCAGCCACCAGAAGCCCATGGCGAACAGCCCGCACACCCCGGCCAGCACGACCTGCCCGATCGGCGTGCCGTAGGGCTGCACGAACTGCCGGTTGAACACCGCCAGTCCGAGCACGAACGCCACCGAGACGCCGATGACGATCTGCACGCTGCGCCGGGTGCTGGCCCGCTGGGACATCACGCGCTGGCGCATGTCCACCTCCTCGCGGGCGGACTTGGCGAGCGCGCCGAGCACCTCGCGCAGACCGGGGCCGCGCAGGCGGGCGTTGAGGATGAGGGCGGCGACCACGATGTCCGCGGACGGGTCGTCGAGGTCGTCGGCGAGCTGGTGCAGCGCGTCGGGCAGCGGGGTGCGCGAGCGCAGCCGGTTGACCAGCGAGTCCAGGTGCGGGCGCAGCGCGGGGCCGGCGCCGCGCGCCGAGGCGGGGATGGCCTGCTCCAGGCCGACCGCGCCGGCGATGGTGTCGCGCAGCGACTCGGTCCAGGAGGCCAGCGCCTCCACCCGGCGCATCGCGGCGCGTTCCTCGCCCGCGCCGCCGAACAGCCGGTTCCAGGCCAGCACCAGCACGCCGGTGGCGACGCCGGCGATCGGCCAGCGGGTCAGCAGCAGCACGACCAGGCCGACGCCCACCGCGATCGAGGCCCGGCGGGAGAGCAGCCGCAGGAGTTCGCTCATGTCCTGGCGCGCGGTGTTCCTGCGGACCGGCAGCCCGCGGATCGCGGCGACCAGCAGCGCGATGCCGCCGCCGACGCAGGCGCCGGCCAGCAGCCCGTACAGCACGGGGAGGGAGAAGACTCCGGTGAGGTTCATCGGGCGGTCACCAGCCTTACCAGGTCCCGGACGGCCGGTAGCCGTGCGCGAGGAGTTCGTCGAGGCAGGAGATGGGCGCGTGGGCCCGCGGCTGGCCGCCGGGGCCCTCGGCGAAGACCTCGCTGGACAGTACGCGGCCGTCGATGCCGTTGACCTCGCGGATCGAGGTGACCACCCGGCGCAGGGTGCCGCCGCGGGCGAAGTCGTTGCGGCGCTGGATGAAGACCACGAAGTCGATGGCGCCGGCCACCAGCATCTGGGACGCCTCGATGGGCAGCCGTTCGCGCGCCTGCAGGGCGTAGGTGGAGATGCGGTTGAACACCTCGGCCGAGGAGTTGGCGTGGATGGTGGACAGCGAGCCGTCGTTCCCCTGCGACATGGCGTTGAGCATGGTGACGATCTCGTCGCCCAGCACCTCTCCGACGATGACCCGCGAGGGGTTCATGCGCAGGCTCCGGCGGACCAGTTCGGCCATCGAGATGGCGCCGTGGCCCTCGGAGTTGGGCAGCCGCTCCTCGAACGCGACGACGTTGGGGTGCAGTTCGGGGAACTGGTCGAGGCCGAGTTCCAGCGCGCGTTCCACGGTGATCAGCCGCTCGGCCGGGCCGATCTCGTTGGCCAGCGCGCGCAGCAGCGTGGTCTTGCCGGCGTTGGTGGCGCCGGCGATCATGATGTTCTTGCGGGCGGCGACCGCCGCCGCCAGGAAGCTGCCGACCTCCTGGCCGACGGTGTTGTTGCCGATCAGGTCGGCGAGGAAGACCTTGCCGAGCCGGGCGCGGCGGATGGACAGCGCCGGGCGGCGGGTCACGTCCATCACCGCGGACAGCCGGGAGCCGTCCGGCAGCCGCAGGTCGAGCTGCGGGTTCGCGGTGTCGAACGGCCGCGACGACAGGCCCGAGTAGGCGCCCAGCACCTGGATCAGCTCGACGAGTTCCTCGTCGGACTCCGCGACCGGGTCCGCCCGCTCCTCGCGGCCGTCGGCGTAGCCGATGAAGACCTGGTCGCAGCCGTTGATGTCGATGTTCTCCACCAACGGGTCGTCCAGCAGCGGCTGCAGGCGTCCCACGCCGAACAGCGCCGCGTGCACGGCCGCCGCGTACGCCTCCTCCGACTCGGCGTTGGGCGGGGTGCGGCCGACGTTGATCTCGGCGCGCGCGTACTCCTCCAGGATCTGCGCGATGACCGCGCGGGCGAACTGCCGCTCGTCCTCGGAGGACATCGGCTGGTACCCGGCGACCTGGTCCTGCCGGCGCTGCTCGGATATCCGGTCGCCCGCCTCCTGCCGGAAGCGCTTGACCAACTGGTGGTCGACGGCGGTCATCGGACGGTCCCGGCCGGCGGCATACCGGCCTGCGGGGGCATCGCGACGTGCGGTTGCGGCGGTGTGCCGGGCTGCTGCGGGTCGGCGTGGCGGACGTACTGCGGGGCGGCGGCCGGCGGGGCGGCGGCCGGGGACGGGGCCGGCGGGGCGGCGTGCGCCGGGGCGTGCGGGGCGGCGCCGTTGAAGGACTGCGCGAGGTTGAAGCGCCGGAAGGCGTCAGCGGCGAACTGCCGGGCGGAGCGCACCAGCAGCGCCTTGTCCACCCGGCCGCGCCGGCGGCCCGCCAACTGCTCGGCGCCCGCCGGGTCGTCGGCCACCGTGCCGACCACCTGGGCGCCGATCTGCGCGGCCACCAGCATGTCGTTGACCTGGCCGGCGATCCGGTCGCCGCGGCCGGCCTCGGCGACCAGCACGATGCCGATCGGCGGGAAGCCCAACTGCGCCGCGCCGCGGTGCGAGCCGTGCAGCTTGAGCGAGAGCGCGCCGGCCCGGTCGCGTACCCGGGCGAGCTGCTCCGGCTCGGTGCGCGACAGCAGCAGCACCAGCGAGGCGTGCGGCAGCATCTCCAGCACGGCGGTGTCGGTGCCGAGCCGCCCGCAGTCCGCGATGACGTCCGCGGCGCCCTGCGGGGAGTCGGCGAGCCCGGCGAACGCCCGGCCCAGCGTGGGCCACAGCCCGCTGAACCCGGCCGCCTGCTCGGAGTTGTGCAGGCCGACGACGACGTCGAGGCCGCCGGCCAGCGGCTGCGCGTGGTCCCACACCTGCTCGGCGGCGAGCCCGCGCCGGGCGGTCGCGGCGAGCGAGAGCAGCCCGGTGTTGGGGTCCAGCGTGCCGCCGTGCGCGGCGACGCTGCGGTAGACCAGGTCCCCGCCGGCCGGGTCGGCCTCCACCAGCAGCGCGCGGCGCGGCCAGACGGCGGCCAGCGCGACCGCCGTGGTGGTGACGCCCGGCGAGCCCTTGTCGGCCGCGACGGCTATGAGTGCCACGGCTCAGCCGCCGGAGCCGGTCGGCACGATCACCAGCGCGACCTCGCCGGCCGAGGCGGCCTGCGTCAGCGCGGCGGCGTCGCTGCGGTCGACCACCAGCGTGACCGGCAGGTCGCCGCTGCTGTCCACGTCGTCGGCCGACGGCTGCTGGGCGGTCTGCACCTTGGCGTCCGCGGCCAGCACGTTGTCGCCGAAGCCGGCCGCCTTGCCGCCGGTGGCGGACCCGGTGTCGGTGCTGACCTGGTAGGCCGCCACGTGGTCGCCGGGCTGCAGGCCCTGCGGGTACTGGCCGGCCTTCAGCGACAGGCCGACGACGACCTGGCCGGCGCTCAGCGCCTTGCCGTGGGTGAGCATCTGGCCGACCAGCGGCGTGTCGGGCAGCAGGTCGGTCGCCGCCCGGTACGAGCCGAGGGCGCCGCGCTGCGACCACGGCACGTAGTCGAGGCTGCCGCCCGCGGCCACGTCCACCTCTTCGACGGCGGACGCCGGGATCGACTGGCCGGCCGCCACCCGCTGGGTGATCTCGACGGCCTGCATCTTGTCGCCGGCCCGCAGCACGAGGACGGTCGCGCCCAACGCGCCGACCAGGATGAGCAGTACGGCGAGCGCCGCGAGCGCGGGCTTGCGCTCCCGCGGGGCCACCGGAAGCCGGTCGCCGCCCGCGGACGTCTGCGAGGTCCTGCCACCGCCGCCGACAGCGGTGCGTTCCTTGGTCTTCAACGCCAATTCCCCGTGACTTCCCCGTGATAGCCGATGCGTGTCAGACACGTCGGGTCCCGTCTCAGAATCCGGCCACGGTCCCGCCGCCACGCGCTTGTCGCCTGCGTAGCCGGCCCCCTCGTCGCCGCCGGCCGCTCCCTCGGCCGTCAAGCCCTCGCACCGTATCAGCGGCCGAATCACGCCCTCAAGGCGCGGCGAGTAACAGGACCTTCACGACTGCGGCCGCCGGCGGGCGGAACACCGGCGCCGGTACCGGACGTGGGAGGACGCGGCACCGGGCGCCGGGGCAGGGCGCGTTGCCGGTGTTGTGAAAGTCCGGTGCGGCGCGGTCACATACCGGCCACCGGGCTGGGTGCGCGGCCGGGCCGGCCGGTAGCGTGCCGGACGACTTCGCTCACGTACCGCACAGGGGGACTCCGTTGGCCCGTCGCACGCTGTCCGCCGCCCTCGCTCTCGTGCCGGCCGCCGCCCTGCTGCTCACCGCCTGCGGCTCGACCGCGCCGAAGCCGTCGCACGTCATCGCCGGTGCGGGCGGCGGCTCCACCGCCGCGTCGGCGGGTGCGGCCGGCAAGGCCGGCTCCAGCGGTGCCACACCGGCCGGCGCCCCGGCGATCACGCTGCCCGCCGACGTCCACGTCGACATCCAGCCGCCGGCCCCCGCCGCCGACCGGGCGACCGACGCCGCGGTCGCCGACCTGGAGTACGCGATCCGCGCGCTGCGCGCGGGCTTCGCCCAGGACGACGGGCAGGTCAAGCCGATGCTGCACGCCTACGCGGTGAACGCCGGGCTGTTCTGGGCCAAGCGCATCGACACCGCGAAGCGGCAGGGCCGCACCATCACCGGCACCTACCGCTACTACGACCTCGCGGTGCACCTGAAGGGCAAGAACCTCGCCTCGGCCGGCTTCTGCGAGGACCAACGCCAGGCGTTCAGCAAGGAGATCAGGACCGGCAAGGTGCTGCGCACCACGCCGGGCAAGGACGACTTCTACGCGTTCACCGCCCAGTTGAGCCGGAACGCGGCGGGAACGTGGCAGATATCCGCGGAGAGCTGGATCCAGGGGGACCCGTCATGCGTGCGCGACTGACCACATCCACCGTGATCGCGCTGGCGGTCGCGATGCTCGCGCTGTCCGGCGGCAACGCCTGGGCCGGCGACGGCGACAACGGCGGCAGCGGCAGCACCGCGACCGGCACCTCCGGCGGCGGCTCCGGGAACGGCACCATCTCCGCGTCCACCGGTTCGCGGGTGACGATCTCCGGCAACTACCACGGCGGCGGCGCCCCGTTGGCCTCCTCGGACGCCTCCTACGCGCCGCCGGCCTGCTGGTACGAGCCGCGGTTCACGCCCGAGCAGTACCAGAAGTACTACGAGGCGAGCCTGGTCGGCTGGGACACCGGCAAGCAGTACATCGCCGGGCAGTACGAGAAGTTGGAGAAGGAGAAGTTCAACGAGGGCAAGAAGGGCATGTGGTGGCAGATCGAGTACAACCAGTCCATGCCCGGCTTCACCGCGCTCGACACCTGCCCCTACCAGGACGACACCGTCTGGGTGCCGCAGGGCGACCCCACTCCCCCGCCCGGCGCGCTGACCGCGCTGGAGCTGTCGCGGATCGCCTACTCGGCCACGAGACTCCCGGCGCCGCCGGTGCGGTTGAGCCCGTCGCCGGCCCACCAGATCGTCAACCTGCCGACGTACGTGAAGTTCGGCGCACCGCTGGACCGCGTCTGGGTGACCGCGGGCTTCGACGCCTACGGGATCGACCTGGCCGCCACCACGGTGGCCACCCCGGTGGCGCTGCACGTCGACGCCGGCACCGCCGACGCGGACCCGCGCTCGTGCAGCTACGACCTGACGAAGTCGGGCGGCGGCTACCGGGTCGACTCCAGCGGCGCCTCGTGCGACATCACCTACCGCAGGTCCTCCGACGGCTCGACGTACCCGCTGCGGGCGCAGATCACCTGGCGGGTGGTGTGGACCGCGTCGCGCAATCCCGACGGCCCGGCGCGACAGCCCGGCCTGCCCGACGGGCTGTCGACGTTCCGGAGCGGCGTGACCGTCAAGGAGATCCAGACCGTCGTGAGGTGACGATCCGGCCACCGGCTCTGGTTCGGATTCGGCGTGTTGGGTAATGTCGTGGCCCGGACAGTTGTGGTAACGCGGTACGACGGCACGGGGAGGATCGGCGCACGATCCACCGTCGGCACGTTCGGCCCGCTCCGCCGACCGAACGGGAGCCTGACCATGCGTGCGCTCACCCCACTGCGCGCCGCCGCCGTCTTCGCGGTCGGCGCCGCCGTGCTGCTCACCGGCTGCGGGGGCTCGTCCGGATCGTCCGGCGCCATCAAGGGGGCCGAGTCCGGGGCCGGTTCGCCGGCGCCGTCGGCGAGCGGATCGGCCGGCCCGGCCGTGGAGCGGCCCTCGGTGGCCTTCCCCGCCGGGGCGAAGAACGTCTTCGAGGGAGCGCACACCGGCGACCCGAAGAAGGACGCGGTCCTGGCCGACAGCGCGGACGGGATCGACTCGGTGGACCAGGCGATCCTGACCGGCCGGGCGCGCACGGCGGCCCTGACGTTCTACGAGACCGGCCAGGCGCTCGCCTCGGCCGGCTCCTACATCCACGGCTACCTCAGCCGGCACCAGACCTGGGTCGGCACCACCCGCTACTTCGACCGGCAGGTGACCTTCGCCGGCGGCGACTCCGCGTCGGTCGTCTACTGCTCCGACGAGAGCCGGTCGTTCCTGAAGGACCGCGAGAGCGGCAAGGTCGACGACACACCGACCAGCGCCCAGAGTTACGTGCTCTACAACACCCGGTTGACGAAGGACGCCGAGGGCGTCTGGCAGACCGTCGACGTCATATCGCAGCGGGGGGCCAAGCAATGCCAGCCCTGACAGGGAAGTCCGCCGGGACGCTCACCGTCCTGGCGATCGCGGCCGCCATGGCCCTGACCCCGGCCGGCCCGGCGTACGCCGGCGGGCGCGGCGGCGGGGGCAGCCAGGGCGGCACCACGACCACCACCGGCGGCGGCTCGTCCGGCGGCACGCTCACCGCCTCCGCGGGCGGGATCACCTACGACACCTCGAAGAACGGCAGCGGGCCCTCGGTCGGCGGCCTGTCCGCCGGCGGCGACTGGGCCCCGCCGCCGTGCTGGTACGCGCCGACCTGGAACCCGGCGCAGTTCAGGACATATGTCAACGCGATCTGGGACGAGCCGTCGGTGGGCCGGGACTGGGTCTCCACCCAGCAGGACCGCTACGTCAACGGCCACCCGTACCACAACTACAACATCGCCAAGACCGGCAAGGGCTACTGGTGGAACGGCTACGCCAACATGGCCGACATCGCCGACCCGGCCGCCACCAGCTGCACGGACCCCTACTTCTGGGTGGATACCGGCGCGCCCGCCCCGGTCGCCGACGCCATCAGCCCGAAGATCCTCGCCGCGCTGGCCTACCAGCGGATCAAGGTGCCCGCCACCCGGGTCACGCTCGACCCGGTCGGGCTGCAGACGGTCAACCTCAACACCTGGGCCTGGCTGGACAAGGCGCGGTTCAAGCCGGTCTCGGTCACCGCGCGGGTCGCCCGGCTGGGCATCTTCGCGACCACCACCGCCACCCCGATCGCGCTGCACCTCGACCCGGGCACCGCGGACGCCACCGTCTACCCGGCCTCCGGTGACTGCCCGATCAACGCCAACGGCAGCATCGGCACGCCGTACCGCGCCTCGGACGGCAACGGCGTCCCGCCCTGCGGTGTCACCTACCTGCACTCCACCACCGGCCGCGCGCCGTTCGCGCTGCGCGCCACCATCACCTGGCGGGTCGCCTGGACCGGCAGCGGCGGCACCGGCGGCGCGCTGCCCGACGGCACCTTCGGCACCACCCGGGCGGTCACCGTCCAGGAAGTGCAGAGCGTCGTGCGCTGACCGCGGGGCGGGCGGATATCGTCCTGCCACGAGATGCGCCGGCAACTGCGGAGGACGATCGTGCGCCTGACCCTGACCGTGGTCGACCCGCTCGGCGGCGACGGAGCCGACGTGGTCGTGGACGTCGAACCGCAGACCCCGGTCGGCGAGTTGGCCCGCGAGGTGGAGCGGCAGGTCGGCGCGGGCGGGAACGGCGGGGCGCAGATCATCTCGCTGCTGCCCGGCGGCTCCGGCGGCCCGCGCACCCCCGGGGTGCCCGCGGTGTACGTGGACGGCTTCCCGGTGGACCCGGCGCACACGGTGGCCGCCTCCCCGTTGCGCGAGGGCGCGGTGGTCAGCCTCTACGACCCGGCCGGGTGCGTACCGGGCGAGCCGGCCGGGATGGTGGAGCTGCGGGTGGCGGGCGGCCCCGACGCGGGCGGCGTGCACCGGCTGGGCGTGGGCCGGGTGGAGATCGGCCGCGGTCCCGGGGTGCGCATCCGGATCGACGACCCCGAAATGGCCGAGCGGGCCGGCGCGTTGACCGTCGGCATGGACGGCGTGTGCCGGCTGGCGGTCGGCGACGAGACGGCCGACTGGCCGCTCGGCGAGCAGCGCGTGCTCGGCAACTCGCTTCTGGAGCTGGCCCGTTACCTGCCGCCGAACGCCGCGCTGCATCCCGGCGAGGACGGCGTCACGCTGGACTACAACCGGCCGCCGAGGCTGCTGCCGCCGGAGCGCACCACCCGCTTCCGGCTGCCGTCGCCGCCCGGCGACCCCTCGTCGCGGCCGCTGCCGTGGCTGATGGCGCTGACCCCGCTGGTGATGTCGGTGATGATGGCGCTGACGATGGGTCAGATGGCCTATCTGCTCATGGCGCTGGTCAGTCCGATCGTCATGATCGGCAACCACTTCATGGACAAGAGGAACGGCCGCACCTCGCACACCAAGACGGTCGCCGACTACCGCGAGCGCAAGGCCGGTATCGAGCAGGACGCCCAGCAGGCCCTGGCCGCCGAGCGGGTGGACCGGCTGACCGCGGCGCCCGACCCGGCCACCGTGCTGAACGCCGCGACCGGGCCGCGCACCCGGCTGTGGGAGCGGCGCCGCTCCGACGAGGACCACCTGCTGCTGCGGGTCGGCACCACCGCGCTGCCCTCGCAGGTGGTGCTGGACGACCCCGAGCAGGAGGAGCACCGACGCCAGGTCGCGTGGGAGATACCCGACGCGCCGGTCACCGTGTCGCTGCGGCGGCTCGGGGTGATCGGCTTCGCCGGTCCGGACGGCGTGGGCCGGGCGATGGGCCGCTGGGCGGTGGCCCAGGCCGCCGCGCTGCACAGCCCGATGGACCTGCGGGTGTGCGTGCTGACCACCGAGGCGTCCGCCGAGCGGGACTGGGAGTGGCTGCGCTGGCTGCCGCACGCCAGGAGCCAGGACGCCGGCGGCCCCGAGGTGCTGGTCGGCACCGACGCGGAGACCGTCGCCACGCGGGTGGCCGAGCTGTCCGCCCAACTCGACGGCCGCCGCAAGGCGTTGCGCGAAGCGGGCGCGTCACCGCACCAGAAGGCGGACTTCAAGGACCCGGACGTCGTGGTGGTGCTGGACGGCTCGCGGCGGCTGCGCTCGCTGCCCGGCGTGATCCAACTGCTGCGCGAGGGGCCCTCGGTGGGCATCCACGCGATCTGCCTGGACACCGACGAGCGGTTCCTGCCGGGCGAGTGCCAGGCGGTGGCCGTCGCCGAGTACGAGCAACCGGGCGCCGAGGAGGGGCGGTTCGACGGCGGGCAGCCGGCGGCGGCCGGCGGGGCCGCGCCGCAGCAGGCCGGCGGCTTCCCCTCGCTGTCCGCCTGGTACGCGGCGGCCCCCACCGCGGGCGCGGCGCCGGCCGCCGACCGACGCCCGTCCGGCCGGCTGCGGTTGCGGGTGGAGGAGACCGGCACCGCCCGGCTGCGCGGCGTGCGCCCCGACCTGGTCTCGCCCGCGTGGTGCGTGCGGCTGGCGCGCTGCCTGGCGCCGATCCGGGACATCAGCGGCGAGACCGAGGACGCCGGACTGCCCGGCTCCAGCCGGCTGCTCGACGTGCTGGAGCTGGAACCGCCGACCGGTGAGGCGGTCGCGGCGCGCTGGCGGTCGGGCGGCCGTTCCACCCAGGCGGTGGTCGGCGAGTCCTACGACGGGCCGTTCGCGCTGGACCTGCGCCGGGACGGCCCGCACGGCCTGATCGCCGGCACCACCGGCTCCGGCAAGTCGGAACTGCTGCAGACCATCGTGGCCTCGCTGGCGGTGGCCAACACCCCGGAGGCGATGACCTTCGTGCTGGTGGACTACAAGGGCGGCTCGGCGTTCAAGGACTGCGTGCGGCTGCCGCACACCGTCGGGATGGTGACCGACCTCGACGCGCACCTGGTGGAACGGGCGCTGGAGTCGCTCGGCGCGGAGCTCAAGCGGCGCGAGCACATCCTCGCCGAGGCCGGCGCCAAGGACATCGAGGACTTCACCGACCTGCTGGCCCGCTCCCCGCACCTGACGCCGCTGCCCCGACTGCTCATCGTCATCGACGAGTTCGCCTCGATGGTCCGCGAACTGCCCGACTTCGTCAGCGGGTTGGTCAACATCGCCCAGCGCGGCCGCTCGCTCGGCATCCACCTGCTGCTCGCGACGCAGCGCCCCTCCGGGGTCGTCTCGCCGGAGATCCGGGCCAACACCAACCTGCGGATCGCGCTGCGGGTCACCGACGCGGCCGAGTCCTCCGACGTCATCGACGCGCCCGACGCGGGCCACATCGCCAAGTCCACGCCGGGACGCGCCTACGTGCGGCTCGGGCACGCCTCGCTGGTGCCGTTCCAGTCCGGCCGGGTCGGCGGCCGCCGGCCCGGCACCGCCGCGCCGACCGCGCTCGCGCCGTGGAGCACGGTGGTGGACTGGAAGGCGCTGGGCCGTCCCGCCGCGCAGCGCCCCGCGGCACCCAAGGGCGCCGGCGACGACGAGATCACCGACCTGAAGGTGCTGGTCGAGGCGGTGCGGGCGGCCAACGACCGGATGGGCGTCCCCGCGCAGCACAGCCCGTGGCTGCCCGCGCTGCCCGACAGCCTGCTGCTCGACGACATCCCGGCCGCCGCTGCCGCGCCGGGCGCGCTCGCCCCCGCGCCGTGGGGGATCGAGGACCTGCCGGCCCGGCAGGCCCGCCGCACCGTGGCGGTCGACCTCGCCTCCTTCGGCCACCTGCTGGCGGCCGGCGGCCCGCGCTCCGGGCGCTCCCAACTGCTGCGCACCGTCGCCGGTTCGCTGGCCCGCACCCACTCGGTCGCCGACCTGCACCTGTACGGGATCGACTGCGGCAACGGCGCGTTGGCGGCGCTGACCCGGCTGCCGCACTGCGGCGCGGTCGTGGCGCGCAACCAGACCGAGCGCGCGGTGCGGCTCATCGGCCGGCTCAAGGCCGAACTCGCCCGCCGGCAGGAGGCGTTGTCGGCCGAGGGCCACGCGGACATCGGCGAGCAGCGGGCCGCCGCCGCCGAGCAGGACCGGATGGCGCACGTCGTCGTGCTGCTGGACCGCTGGGAGGGCTGGCTGCCCACCCTCGGCGAGCTGGACAACGGCGAGCTGACCGACGGCCTGTTCACCCTGCTGCGCGAGGGCGCCAGCGTCGGGCTGCACCTGGTGGTCACCGGGGACCGCACCCTGCTGTCCGGCCGGGTCGCCACCCTCACCGAGGACAAGATCTCCTTCCGGCTGCCCGACCGCTCCGACTTCTCGCTGATCGGCGTCAACGCCCGCAAGCTGCCCGACGAGATCCCGGCCGGCCGCGCCTACCGCAACGAGTCCGGCGTGGAGACGCAGGTCGCGCTGCTGGACGCGGACGTCACCGGCCAGGGGCAGGCCGCCGCGCTGGCCGCGATCGGCTCGGCCGCCGCGGAGCGGGACGCCGGCGTGCCGCGCGGCCGCCGCCCGTTCCGGGTCGACGTCCTGCCGTCCCGGCTCACCTTCGACGAGGCGTGGCGGATGCGTGAGCCGGCCGCCGGGCCGTCCGGCCTGTGGGCGATGGTCGGGGTGGGCGGCGACGAACTGACCGCGTACGGCCCGGACCTGTCCGACGGGCCGGCCGCCTTCGTGGTCGCCGGGCCGTCCAAGTCGGGCCGCTCCACGGTGCTGCTCACCCTGGCCCGCTCCTGGCTCGCCCAGGGCACCCGGCTGGTGCTGGCCGCCCCGCGGCCCTCCCCGCTGCGCGAACTGGCGCACGCCGAGGGCGTGTTGGCGTGCTTCACCGACGCCGACATCCCGCGGGACGAGCTGTCCGACGCGCTGGCGAAGGCGTCGGGCGCCGGCGAGCCGGTGGTCGTCGTGGTGGACGACGCGGAGTTGCTGCGCGAGTGCGAGGCGTCCGAGGTGCTGCGCGACATCGTCTCGCGCGGCGCGGAGTCGGGCCGGGCGGTGGTGCTGGGCGGCGACGAGGAGGACATCTGCGGCGGCTTCGGCGGCTGGCAGGTCGAGGCGAAGAAGTCCCGGCGCGGCGTGCTGCTCTCGCCGCAGTCCGCCATGAGCGGCGACCTGATCGGCATCCGGCTCTCCCGCGGCTCGGCCGGCGGCCCGGTGGCCCCGGGCCGGGCGCTGCTGCATCTCGGCGACGGCTCGCCGCGCACGGTGACGGTGCCGCTGGCCTGACGCGGCCGGCGGCCGGCCCGGCGGGTCAGCCCAGGAACGCCGTCAACTCGCGCTGCCAGGCGTCGGGTTGGTCCCAGGGGACGAGGTGGCCCGCGTCGGCCACCTCGGCGTAGCGGCCGTGCGGCAGCACGCGGACCATCTCCTGGGCCTCGGCGCGGCCCAGCTCGCCGTCCCGGCCGCGCAGCACCAGCGTGCGGCAGCGCACCTGGGCCAGTTCCTCCCAGTGCGCGTCGAGCATCCAGGACGCGCGGGAGCTGAGCATGTGGTCGAAGGAGAACAGCGGCCACCAGCCGCCGTCCCGCCGCTCCATCACCTCGGTGTAGAACGCGCCGCGCGCCGGGCGGGGCCGCTCCAGCGTCGGATCCTCCTCGGCGAACCAGCGGCGGGCCTCGGCCAGCGTGCCGAACGGCAGCGGCCAGGAGGCGAACCACCGCTCCCAGGCGCGCTGGCTGTCCTCGCCGAGCGCCGCCGCGCGCATGTCGCAGATGACGAGCGCGCTGACCAGGTCGGGCCGCCGGGCGGCCAGCCGCCAACCGGTCAGCGCGCCCATCGAGTGGCCGACCAGCGCGACCGGCGCCAGCCCGAGCTGCTCGACGGCCGCCTCCGCGTCGCGGACGTAGGCCTCGGCGCCGTAGCAGCCGTCCGGCTTGGCGGAGCAGCCGTGGCCGCGCTGGTCGAGCGCGACCGGCCGGTGGCGCGCGGACAGCGCGCCCGCGGTGGCCGTCCAGTGCGAGGCGCGGCCCATCAGCCCGTGCAGCAGCAGGACGCCGGGCCGCCGGGGCGCCGCGCCGCCGGCGGGCGGCGGATCCGCGGCGAAGTCCCAGGCGGTGAGCCGCACACCGCCGGTGCCGCTCACCTCGATACGACGCACCATCGCTCGGCACCCCCCGGGGGACCGCCTGCCCGTGCCCGGCCGGTGCGGTCGGGCACTCCTAGTTTATCGAACTTACCTTCGAAAAAGCGCGGTGATTAGCCAAGACCGCCCTTTCGAGTGATGCCCCTCAAGTGTCGCGCCGCACCGCCGCGGGGAGTACTTCCAGCGGGAGGGCAGTCTCCGCGGGCGTGGGGAGGACCCGGGCAGCTCGGGGTTCCGGGTGGTGCGCCCCGCGAGACGCGCGGGCCCCGGCATCGTGGTGATGCCGGGGCCCCACTGGATCGCGGACGGCGTCAGCCGGCGGCGACGAAGACGTGGCCGGCGACCTCCTGGCTCAGCTCGGCCGCCTCGCCGCCGCTGCCGACGAGGATGCCGATGCCGCCGACCGCCGCGGTGACGCTGACCACCGCGCCGGGCTGGATGCCGGCCCGGCGCAGCGTGTGCATGAGCTGCGCGTCGGTCTGGATGGGCTCGCCGATCCGGCGGATCACCACCGTCTTGGGGTCGGAGTCGGAGGGCAGCTCGGCCAGGCTGAGGGTGCCCTCCTCCAGGAACGGGTCGGCCTCCCCGGCCTCGCCGAGCTCTTCGAGGCCGGGGATCGGGTTGCCGTACGGGGACTCGGTGGGGTGGCGCAGCAGTTCCAGGACCCGGCGCTCGACCGCCTCGCTCATGACGTGCTCCCAGCGGCACGCCTCGGCGTGCACCTGCTCCCACTCCAGGCCGATGACGTCCACGAGCAGGCACTCCGCGAGGCGGTGCTTGCGCATGACCCGGGTGGCCAGCCGGCGGCCCTCCTCGGTCAGCTCCAGGTGGCGGTCGCCCGCGACCCGGACCAGGCCGTCCCGCTCCATCCGCGCCACCGTCTGGCTGACCGTCGGACCGCTCTGGTCGAGCCGTTCGGCGATGCGGGCGCGCATGGGGACCACACCCTCCTCCTCAAGCTCCAGGATGGTGCGGAGGTACATCTCTGTCGTGTCGATGAGGTGTCCCGACATACGTGCCCCTAATTGCTCGTGCGGTGGCCCTGGCACCAATTCTGCCGGATGGCGCCGACAACGCGGCCCCAGCGTGTTGACAGCCCGTGCGCGCAGGCTCCACCGTGAGCGGCGACCGGACGACCAAGGGGGCGGCTCATGGCAGCGGCGGAACTCGCGGGGCAGTACTTCGAGGCGGCCGTGGGCCTGCTGGACCGGGCCCGCGACGAGGAGGCGGCGAACGTGGCCGCCGCGGCGTCGCTGATCGCCGACGCGGTCGAGTCCGGCGGCCGGATCTTCGCCTTCGGGGCGGGCCACTCCTCGCTGGCCGCGCAGGACGTGGTCTACCGGGCCGGCGGCCTGGCGCTGATGAACCTGCTGGCGGTGCCGGGCGCGGTCGGGGTGGACGTGCGGCCCGCCGTGCTGGGCAGCGCCCTGGAACGGGTGGGCGGGCTGGCCGGCGCCGTGCTGGACTCCAGCCCCGCCGGCCCCGGCGACGTCCTGGTGGTCGTCTCGCTGTCCGGGCGCAACGCGCTGCCGGTGGAGATGGCCTCCGGCGCCCGGGAGCGCGGCCTGAAGGTGGTCGGACTGACGTCGCTGGCGTATCCGCGCGAGACGTCCTCCCGGCACGCGTCGGGCACGTACCTGAAGGACCACTGCGACGTGGTGATCGACACCAAGATCGCGGTCGGGGACGCGGAGTTGGCGCACGACGGCGTGCCGGCGCCGTTCGGTTCGGCGTCCACCGTGGTGACCTGCGCGCTGATGCAGGCGGTGGTGGCCACCGCGGTCGGCACGCTGGCGGAGCGCGGCACCACCCCGCCGATGCTGCGGTCGGGCAACGTGGACGGCGGCCACGGCTGGAACCGGCAGGTCATGACCGACTTCCGCGACCGGATCCACTACCACCACTGACGCGAACGCCGCCCGGGCCGGCCCCGCCGCGTCACGCCAGGCGGCCGCCGGTGTCCAGCGCGGCCGCCACCCGGGCCGCCGCGTCCTCGCAGAAGGCGGCGTCCGCCCGGTCGAAGGACGGCCGGGCCGCGGCGCGCAGGAACGTCAGGACGCCCAGCGTGCGGCCGCGGCTGCGCAGCACCGAGCAGAGCCCGGAGACGGTGCCCTCCGGCCAGCACAGCTCGGCGACCCGCCGGGCGGTCAGCGTGGAGGCCCGCACCGAGCCGGTGCGCTCCAGCGACTGCAGCGCCGGGTGGCCGGCCTCGTAGCGCACCGGGATGCCGCCGGAGGCGACCGGCAGGCACGGGCCGGGGCCGCCGGGCGTGCCGGCGGCGCGCACCAGCCGGCCGGCCGGTCCGAGCAGGTCGAGCAGCGCGTGGTCGGCGAAGCCCGCGAGCGCGTAGTCCACGTAGGCGGTGGCCGCCTCCATCGGGTCCTCGCACTCGGCCGCCACGTTCGCCGCCCGGCGCAGCTGGTTCGTCCGGAACCGCATCCGGGACGCCTCCTGCGCGGCCAGCCGGGAGTCGGTGACGTCGACGAACAGCCAGCCGACCCCGAGCGGCGCCGGCTCCTCGCCGAGCGGCGACCCCAGCCGCACGAAGCCGCTGCGCCAGCAGTGCCGCACGCCGTCCGGATCGCCGCGCAGCGTGGTCCACAGATCGACCGGGGTGGGTGGCGTCCCCTCGGACAGCACGTGGTGCAGCGCGTTCTCCAACTCCTCCACGCCCTGTCCGAGCACTTCGCCGAGCGGGCGGCCGAGCAGCGAGTCGCGGGCCGAGCCGAGCGAGCGGGCCGCGTAGCCGTTGACGACCGCGGGCCGCAGGTCCGCGTCGATCAGCACCACGCCCCACGAGGCGTCCTGGAAGAGCGCGTCGCTCAGCGCGATCGAGCGCTCCAGGCCGATCTGCGCGTGCACCTCGGAGAACGCGCAGTAGACGCCGACAGCCCGGCCGTCGGGCGCCAGCACGGAGGCGGTCTGGGCGCGGACCAGCACGCGGTGGCCGTCCTTGGTGAGCAGCGCGAACTCGTGCACCTGGCGCCCTGGACCGGACATCGCGCCGAGCAGCCGGCCCATGATCTCGTCGGCGTCGGCGGTGCGGACCGCCCAGCCGGCCAGGCCGTGGCGGCCCACCGCGTCCTCCGCGCTCCAGCCGAGCACCCGGGCCGCCTCGGTGTTCCAGTGGGTGATCACGCCCTCCGCGTCGAAGGCGCACAGCGCGGCGTCCATGCTTTCCAGGAGCGCGGCGAGAAGCTGTTCGTCGCCACCGCTCAGGGGCTGGGCAGGCTGCGCGTCGGAAGGCTGCACATTTACCCATTCAACCCCTCTGTGACGCAACACACATCACCTTCGCGAAAATAGGTTGTTCTGGCGCGAAGTGATTCCTAGGCTGGCGGTACACACGAAGGGAGGTGGTCCGAAGAATGTATGCACATCGGACGCGTGAGGTGGCTGCGGGCTGACGCCGCGCACCTTGCCTGTGGCGTGCTGTGCGGCACGGGCCTAACCCAACGCAGTCACCCGACCCGCGGGCTCGCCGGATGCGTCCGGCCGGTATCCGGCTTCGCCGGATCGCAGCCCGCGGGTTGTCCGTTTTCCTGAGTCGATCGGGCGCCGCGAAGCCCTACGGGCACAGCCGCACGACGTGCCAGTCGTCCGGACCGCCCTGGTAGACCAACCGGTCGTGCAGCCGGTCGTCCCGCCCCTGCCAGAACTCGACGCTCTCCGGGACGACGCGGAAGCCGCCCCAGAACGGCGGGGCCGGCACCGCCCCCGGCTCCGGGTAGCGGTCGGCGAGTTCGGCGTACCGGCGCTCCAACTCCTCGCGCGAGCCGATCGGCGCGGACTGCTCGCTGGCCCAGGCGCCGAGTTGCGAGCCGTGCGGCCGGGTACGGAAGTACGCCACCGTCTCCGCGCGGCCGATCCGCTCCGCCCGGCCGGCGACGATCACCTGGCGCGCTATCGGATGCCAGGGGAAGAGCAGCGAGACGTACGGGTTGGCCTCGATGTCGCGGCCCTTGCGGGAGCCGTAGTTGGTGTAGAAGACGAAGCCGCCCTCGTCGTACCCCTTCAGCAGCACGGTGCGCGAGCCGGGCCGGCCGTCCCGGTCGGCGGTGGAGACCACCATGGCGTTCGGTTCCGGAACGCCCGCGCCCACCGCGTCGGTGAACCAGCGGGAGAACTGCTCGACGGGGTCCGCGGCGAGGTCGGACTCGAGCAGGCCGTCGGCGCGGTAGCGGGCGCGCATCGCCGGGAGATCGGGGTGGGCCATCCGTTCATCTTGCAGTACCGCCCGGCCGCCCGGCGCCCCGGACCCGCAGGTCGCCCGGCGGGTGGCACGGTGTGCCGGACGTCACGCTTCCCGAGCGCTGTGGAAAGGGACACGATTACTGGTCCAACCGCTGTGGGGACTCGACATCCGCGGATATCGTGCTCCAGCAACGACGCACCGGAAGCCGCCGTACAGCGGTGGAAGGGGCCAGGCCGCCACCCGTACGCGCCTGGCTGCCTGCGGTGGGTCGCGACACCCGGGCGGGAGCATGACACCGGGTGTCACCAGCCACCCTCTACCACATCATGAGGAGCCGCCTGATGTCCGACTTCGTACCCGGACTTGAGGGAGTCGTCGCTTTCGAGACGGAGATCGCCGAGCCGGACAAGGAGGGCGGCTCGCTGCGATACCGCGGGGTCGACATCGAGGACCTGGTCGGCCAGGTCTCGTTCGGCAACGTGTGGGGCCTGCTGGTGGACGGCCGCTTCAACCCCGGGCTGCCGCCGGCCGAGCCGTTCCCGATCCCGGTGCACTCCGGCGACATCCGGGTCGACGTGCAGTCCGCGCTGGCGATGCTCGCCCCGGTGTGGGGGCTCAAGCCGCTGCTGGACATCGACGAGGCCCAGGCCCGCGACGACCTGGCCCGGGCGGCGGTCATGGCGCTGTCCTACGTGGCCCAGTCGGCGCGCGGCCAGGGGCTGGCGATGGTGCCGCAGAGCGAGATCGACAAGGCGGAGACCATCGTCGAGCGGTTCATGATCCGCTGGCGCGGCGAGCCGGACCCCAAGCACATCAAGGCGGTCGACGCCTACTGGACCTCGGCGGCCGAGCACGGCATGAACGCCTCCACCTTCACCGCCCGGGTCATCGCCTCCACCGGCGCCGACGTGGCCGCCGCGCTGTCCGGCGCGGTCGGCGCGATGTCCGGGCCGCTGCACGGCGGGGCGCCCTCCCGGGTGCTCGGCATGATCGAGGAGATCGAGCGGACCGGCGACGCCGGCGCCTACGTGCGCAGGACCCTGGACCGCGGCGAGCGCCTGATGGGCTTCGGCCACCGCGTCTACCGCGCCGAGGACCCGCGCGCCCGCGTGCTGCGGCGCACCGCCAAGGAGCTGGACGCGCCGCGCTACGAGGTGGCCGAGGCGCTGGAGAAGGCGGCGCTCGAAGAGCTGCACAACCGCCGCCCGGACCGGGTGCTGGCCACCAACGTGGAGTTCTGGGCGGCCATCATGCTGGACTTCGCCGAGGTGCCGGCCCACATGTTCACCTCGATGTTCACCTGCGCGCGCACCGCGGGCTGGTCGGCGCACATCCTGGAGCAGAAGCGCACCGGCCGGCTGGTGCGGCCCTCCGCGCGCTACATCGGCCCGGGACCGCGCGACCCGCGCGAGGTCGAGGGCTACGGCGAGAACCGCCACTGACCGGCCGCGCGAGCCCGTAGCGGGCGCGGGGAACCGCGCCGGCGACCGCGACGCGCGCCGGCCGGCCACCCGCCGCACCGGCCGCGGTCGGACGCCGGCCACCGCCCGGTGGCCGGTTGCCCGCGCGGTTGCCCGCGCCCCTTCGGGCGCGTCCCTACCGTGCGGGCCCCGGCAGGCCCTCTGCCAGGAGTTCCGCCACGTGGTGGGCGGTGGTGCCGGCCAGTTGGGAGATCTGCGTGGCGCAGGAGTAGCCGTCGGCGAGGATCGCGGCGTCGGGTCCGGCCTCGCGCACCGCGGGCAGCAGCCGCTCCTCGGCGCACGTGGTGGACACCTCCCAGTGGCCGCGTTCGAAACCGAAGTTTCCGGCCAACCCGCAGCAGCCGCCCGCCAGTTCACCGGTGAGGCCGGCCCGCTCGCGCAGCCGGCGCTCCGCCGCGTCGCCGAGCACCGCGTTCTGGTGGCAGTGGGTCTGGCCGGCCACCGGGCGGTCCAGCCGCGGCGGGCTCCACCGCGGCGCGTACTCCTCCAGCGCCTGCGCGAAGGTGCGCACCGAGCCGGCGAGCCGGTCCGCCTCGGCGCCGCCGAGCAGTTCGGGCAGGTCGGTGCGGAGCGCGGCGGCGCAGCTCGGCTCCAGCCCGACGATCGGCACTCCGCCCTCCAGCACCGGCCGCAGCGTCGCCACCGTGCGCCGCATGACCCGCCGCGCGCGGTCCAACTGCCCGGTGGAGACGTACGTCAGCCCGCAGCACACCGGTCCCGGCGGCAGGACCACCCGCAGCCCGGCGTCCTCCAGCACCCGCACCGCGGCCCGGCCGGCCTGCGGGCGCAGGTAGTTGGTGAAGGTGTCCGGCCACAGCACGACCGTGCGCCCGGCGCCTTCGGACGCCTCGCGCCGCCGCCACCAGCGGGTGAACGGCTCCGGGGCGAGCCGCGGGATGGCGCGCTGCGGGGCGATCCCGCCGAGCCGCTTGGCCGCCGACGCCAACGGGCCGATCCGGGTGAGGGAGTTGACCGCGCCGGGCAGCCGCAGCGCCGCCGCGAGCCGCAGCGAGGCCGGCAGCCAGCCCATCGAGTAGTGCGCCGCCGGGCGCGGCCGGCCCGCGTAGTGGTGGTGCAGGAACTCCGCCTTGTAGGTGGCCATGTCCACCCCGACCGGGCAGTCCGAGCGGCAGCCCTTGCACGACAGGCACAGGTCGAGCGCGTCGCGCACCTCGGGCGAGCGCCAGCCGCCGGTGACCACCTCGCCGGCCAGCATCTCGTGCAGCAGCCGGGCCCGGCCGCGGGTGGAGTGCTGCTCCTGGCCGGTCGCCCGGAACGACGGGCACATCACCGAACCGCTCGAAGGCGCCTGCGTGTCGCGGCACTTGGCCACCCCGACGCACCGGCGCACCGCGGCGGAGAAGTCGCCGCCGTCGTGCGGGTAGCCGAACTCCACGTCCACCGGGCGGCGCGGCAGCGGATCGAAGCGCAGGTTGGCGTCGAGCGGCGCCGGGCGGACCAGCACGCCGGGGTTGAGGCCGCCGTCCGGGTCCCACAGGTCCTTGAACCGCCCGAACAGGCCGACCAGTTCGTCGCCGTACATCCGCGGCAGCAGTTCGGCGCGGGCCAGTCCGTCGCCGTGTTCCCCGGACAGCGATCCGCCGTGCGCGACCACCAGGTCGGCCATCTCCTCGGAGAAGCGCCGGAACCGGGCGATGCCGGCGGTGCCGAGCAGGTCGAAGTCGATGCGCACGTGGATGCACCCGTCGCCGAAGTGCCCGTAGGGCTGGCCGCGCAGCCCGTGCTCGGCCAGCAGGGCGCGGAAGGCGCGCAGGTAGCCGCCGAGCCGGGCGGGCGGCACCGCGCAGTCCTCCCAGCCGGGCCACGCCTCGGTGCCGTCCGGCATCCGGGTCGCGGTGCCGGACGCGTCCTCGCGGATCCGCCACAGCGCGCGCTGGCCGGCCGGGTCGGTGACCACCGCCGTGCCGGTGGCGCCGGTGTGGCCGGTGGCGTGCCGGCACAACTCCGCGGCCCGGGCGCCGGCCTGTGCGGCGTCCGCGCCGCCCACCTCGACGAACAGCCAGGCGGTGCCGCGCGGCAGGGTGGCCGCGGCGCTGCCCGCCAGGTCCACCGCCATGCCCTCCACCGTCAGCGGGCGCAGCGGCAGCAGTTCGGGCGCGGCGTCGGCCGCGGCGCTCTCGTCGGGGTAGCCGAGCACCGCCAGCGCCCGCACGGCCGGCGCCTCCACCAGCCGGACCGTCGCCTCGGTGAGCACCGCGAGGGTGCCCTCGCTGCCGGTGAGCGCCCGCGCCAGGTCCACCCGCCGCTCCGGCAGCAGCTCGTCCAGCGCGTAGCCGGAGATGCGGCGCGGCAGTTCGGGGAACCCGGTGCGCAGCGCGGCGAGATGACGATCCGTCAACTCGGCGATCCCGTCGCGCAGTCGGGCGGGCAGGCCGGCGGTGCCCTGGGCGAGGCGCAGCCGTTCGCCGCGGTAGGTCAGCACGTCCAGCGCGCGCACGTTGTCCGCGGTGGTGCCCCAGGCCACCGAGTGGGACCCGCAGGCGTTGTTGCCGATCATCCCGCCCAGCGTGCAGCGGCTGTGGGTGGACGGATCGGGGCCGAAGGTCAGCCCGTGCGCCGCCGCCCGGTCGCGCAGCCGGTCCAGCACCACGCCGGGCTGCACGACGGCGGTGCGCGCCGCCGGGTCGAGCGAGACGATCCGGTCCATGTGCCGGGTGAAGTCCAGCACCACGCCCACCCCGGTCGCCTGCCCGGCGATCGAGGTGCCGGTGCCGCGCGGCACCACCGGCACGCCGTGCGCCCGGCACACCTCCAGTGCCGCCGCGACGTCGTCCGCGTCGCGCGGCGCGACGACCGCCCGCGGCACCCGCCGGTAGTTCGACGCGTCCATCGTCATCAGCGCCCGCGACCCGGCGTCCACCTCGACCGGTCCGCGTACCGCCGCGCGCAACTCCCTCTCCAGGTCCACCGTCACCGTGTCCATCCCCCCAGCCTGCCCCCGCCGCCGTCCTCCAGTCGAAGCCGCCCCGGCGCGTCGCGCGGCACCCACCCGTGCGGAGTGGCGGAACGGGCCGGGCGGGCGCCGTACCACGGATGTCTCACTCGATGGACCACATCGTGGAACGCACCGGTAACGGACTACGCTTGCGCCCGTGGCCGATATCCAGATTCCCGCTGACATCAAGCCCGCCGACGGACGCTTCGGTTCCGGGCCGTCCAAGGTGCGGACGCAGGCGCTCGACGCCCTGGCCGCCACCGGCACGTCGCTGTTGGGCACCTCTCACCGGCAGGCTCCGGTGAAGAACCTGGTCGGAGAGGTCCGCGAGGGCGTCACCGAGTTGTTCTCGCTGCCCGAGGGGTACGAGGTCGTGCTCGGCAACGGCGGCTCCACCGCGTTCTGGGACGTGGCGACCCACGGGCTGATCCGGGCCAAGTCGCAGCACCTGACCTTCGGCGAGTTCTCCTCGAAGTTCGCCAAGGCGGCGCAGAGCGCGCCGTGGCTGGCGGACCCGACGGTCATCTCCGGCGAGCCGGGCACCCACCCGGACGCCGCCGCCGAGGCCGGGGTGGACGCGTACGCCCTCACCCACAACGAGACCTCGACCGGCGTCGCGATGACCCTCGAACGGGTGAAGGACGCGGACGACGGCTCGCTCGTCCTGGTGGACGCCACGTCCGGCGCGGGCGGCCTGCCGGTGGACATCGCGCAGACGGACGTCTACTACTTCGCGCCGCAGAAGTCGTTCGCCGCGGACGGCGGGCTGTGGATCGGCGTGTTCTCGCCGGCCGCGCTGGCCCGCGCCGACGAGATCGCCGGCTCCGGCCGGCACATCCCGGCCTTCTTCGACCTGCCGACCGCGATCGACAACTCGCGCAAGAACCAGACGTACAACACCCCGGCGCTCGCCACCCTCTTCCTGCTCAACGAGCAGCTGAAGTGGATCAACGGCCAGGGCGGGCTGGAGTGGGCGGTCAAGCGCACCGCGGACTCCTCCTCGCGGCTGTACGGCTGGGCCACCGCCTCCGAGCACGCGACGCCCTTCGTGCACGACCCGGCCAAGCGCTCCCAGGTGGTCGGCACCATCGACTTCACCGAGGGCGTGGACGCCGCCGCGATCGCCAAGGCGCTGCGGGCCAACGGCATCGTCGACACCGAGCCGTACCGCAAGCTGGGCCGCAACCAGCTGCGCGTCGCGATGTTCCCGGCCGTCGAGCCGGCCGACGTCGAGGCGCTGACCGCCTGCGTGGACTACGTGATCGAGCGCCTCTGACGCCCGGCACCGGCCCGCAGGGCCCGCTCCCGCGAGCCGGGAGCGGGCCCTGCGTCGTGCGGCCCCCGGCTCAGCCCGGCTGGATGTCCGAGATCAGCTTGGTGGACAGGTCGCTGCGCACCTTCAGCCGGCTCTTCTGCGGGTGCGGTCCGTACCCCCACACCAGGTCGACGGTGGTGAAGACGTGCCCGGCGCCGGCGCCGTCCGAGCTGACGCTCCAGCTCACCGGCACGTCCTGGGCGCGCAGCACGCCGTCCGCGTGCTGCACGGCCTCCCAGGCGGCCAGCCGCTCGCGCAGGCCCGCGGTGAGGTAGTGGGCGCGCAGGTCGTCGCCGAGGTGGCCGGTGCCGCCGGAGACGGCGTCGATGTACGCGCCGTAGAAGTCGGCGACCCGGTCGGTGGCCGAGTCCGGGCTGCCGGCGCGGACGGCGGTGCCCGCCGGGGCGACCGCGGCGGCCGGACGCCCGCCGGAGGCCGCGACGGCCGGGACGGCGACCGCCCCGGCCAGCACGAGCGCCGTGGCGGCGGCCAGGACGGTACGGCGGGTGGTACGCGTGGTGCGCATGGTGGTGGTTCCTTCCCCCTGAGCGCGGGATGTGGTCCCGCATGCCGTAGCACGCCCATAGGTCGGCGAACGGTTCCATTCGGCCCCGTTACGCCTCGAAACTCCCGTAACGGCCGAATCCCGGCCCACGCACGCCGCCCTGACGGACCGTCGGCCGCCGGGTCACTCCCCTGCCCGCGGCCGGCGGCGCAGCAGCCGGCGCGCCCCGGTGACCACCGCGGTCGCGGTGATCAGCGCGATCACGCCCACGGTGTAGCTGCCGTGCTTCGGCGGCGGCCCGACGGTGGAGCCGTGGCCCGGCGCGGCGGCCGAGGCGGACGGCGACACGGCCGGCGCCGTGAGCGAGGCGGGCAGGTCGGCGCCGGACAGCGGCACGCGCCAGACCTGGCTGTCGGTCCCCTCGCTGCCGACCATCAGGGCCCGGCCGTCGGTGGTGTACGTGACGGACTCGCCCTGCGGCTCGACCGGCAGCGCCACCTCGCCGATCCTGGTCGGCCGCCCGTCGTGCCAGCGGTAGTCGGTGGCGCCGAGGTAGCCGCGCAGCAGCAGCCGGCTGCCGTCCGGCGAGAACGCGCCGTCGGTCACCCAGGGCACGTCGGCGATCCGGTGGAAGACGTTGACGCCGGACGGCGACAGGCGGGCCGGGCCCCGGTAGAGGTGGCCGCCCGCGGCGTTCTTGCTGGCGATGTAGAGCCGGCCGGTGCGCGGATCGGCCATCAGCGACTCGGCGTTGCGCGGGCCGTCCGCGTAGCGCACGGTGAAGCGGGTGGCGGCCACGCTCTGGTCGCGCAGCGTGCGCGGCTCGGGGAAGCGGTAGACGTACACCTGCGGCCAGGCGCCGTCGAGGTTGTCGCCGATGTCGCCGAGGTAGATGTCGCCGTCCGGGCCGATGGTGATCGCCTCGCAGTCGCGGGCGGTCACCCCGCGCAGCGTCACCCTGGCCAGGGTGCGGCCGGTGCGCCCGTCGACGGCGTAGACGTACGGCCCGTCGCCGCTGTCGTTGTGCGTCCAGTAGACGTCCCGGTGCAGCCGGCTGGCGGCCAGCCCGCTGGACTCGGTGATCCGCGGGTCGCTCATGGTGAACGCCACCGCCGGACCGCGGTCGGCCGGCCCCGCGCCGTACGCCGCCCCGGACAGCGCGAAGGACGCCGCCAGCACCAGCGCCGGGCCGGACCACCATCGGATACGCATGGCGCAAGCCTGCCACCGCGCCGCGCCGGGGCACACGGCGGGCGGCACCCGGTTCACGACGTGCGGGGCGGATCCGGGATGATGCCCGGATGCGCTTCCTGTTCGTCGGCGACTCGATGACCATCGGCGCCGCCGGCGACCACACCTGGCGGTACCGGATGTGGCGGCACCTGCGTGACACGCTGGACGGGCCGTTCGCCGTCACCGGGTCGCGCACCGCGCTGTACGACCCGTCCACCGACGGGCCCGACTCGCACGACTACGCCGACCCCGGCTTCCCGCCCGCGGCCAGGCGGCACTTCGCCGGCTGGGGCGAGGGCTGGCTGCAACTGGCGCCGCTGATCGGCGCGGAGGTGCGGGCGCAGCGGGCCGACGTGCTGCTGGTCTCGCTCGGCCTGATCGACCTCGGCTTCTACACCGACGCGGCGCAGACCATCGACAACGTGCGGCTGTTCGTCGCCGGGGCGCGGGCGGCGAACCCGGCCGTGCGGATGGTCCTGCTGCCCGTCATACCCAACACCCGCGCCACCCTGGACCCCGGATTCGCCGCGCAGTGCGAGGAGTTCAACACGCTCACCGCCAAGGCGGTCTCCGGTCTGGACACCGCCGCCTCGCCGCTGCTGCTCGCCTCCCGGCCGCCCGGCTACGACATCCTGCTCGACACCTACGACGGCACCCACCCCAACGCCCGCGGCGAGCACCGGCTGGCCGCCGCGTTCGCCGACGCGCTGCACCAGGCGTGGGGCGTCGGCAGCCGATATGAGCTGCCCTTCCCGTCCTGACCTCAGTAGGGTCGGCCGGGCGGCCGGCCGACCGGCGGCCGGCGAGGTCCGTCGAAGGAGCCAGATGTCCACCGAGGAGTTGCTGCCCGGCACCCGGCGCGCGCTGCTGCACCGGCTGGCCGTGGGCCAGGCGCAGGGCCGCACGCCCTCCCTGGTGGGCGCGGTGCTGCGGGCCGGCCGGCCGGTGTGGACCGACAGCCGCAGCATGCTGGACGACCACCGCCCGGACGACGACGTGCAGTACCGGATCGGCTCGATCAGCAAGACGTTCGTCGCGGCCCTGGTGCTGCGGCTGCGCGACGAGGGCGCGCTGGACCTCGCCGACCCGCTGGAACGCCACCTGCCGGGCACCGCCACCGGATCGGTGACGATTCGTCAACTCCTCTCGCACACCGCCGGGTTGGCCTCCGAGACGCCCGGCCCCTGGTGGGAGCGGACCCCGGGCGGCCTGCGCCCGGAGCTGTCCGACGTGCTCGGCGAGCGGCCGGCGAAACACCCGGCGGGCGCCCGGTTCCACTACTCCAACCCCGGTTACGCGCTGCTGGGCGCGGTGGTCGAACGGCTGCGCGGCGAGCCGTGGTTCGCGGTGCTGCGCCGGGAGGTGCTGGAGCCGTTGGGCATGGCGCGCACCACGCTGGCCCCGCGGGCGCCGCACGCCGGCGGCTTCGCCGTGCACCCGTGGGCCGACGTCATGCTGCCCGAACCGCTGGAGGACACCGGGGTGATGGCGCCGGCCGGCCAACTGTGGTCCACCGCCGCCGACCTGTGCCGCTGGGCGGCGTTCCTGGGGGCCGGCGACGAGCGGGTGCTGGCCGCCGGCAGCCTCGCCGAGATGGCCCGCCCGGCCGCCGAGCCGGACGGCGAGTGGACGAGTTCCTACGGGCTCGGGCTGCAACTGCTGCGCCGGCAGGGCCAGTCGCTGCACGGGCACGTCGGCTCGATGCCGGGGTTCCAGGCCGCGGTGTGGGTCAGCGCGGCCGACGACCTGGCCGCGGTCGTGCTGACCAACGTCACCTTCGGCGCCCCGGTCTCGGACATCGCCGCGGACCTGATCCGGATCACCGCGGAGCACGAGCCGCGCATCCCCGAGCCGTGGCGCCCGCTGCCGGACGCCGATCCGCTGCTGCTCGACCTGACCGGCCCCTGGTACTGGGGCCCGGCCCCCTTCGCGCTCCGCCTGCTGCCCGGCCGCGTCCTGGCCCTGACCCCGCTGACCGCGTGGGGCCGCGGCGCCCGCTTCCGCCCCGAGCCCGACGGCACCTGGACCGGCCTGGACGGCTACTACGCCGGCGAGACCCTCCGCCCGGTCCGCACCCCCGACGGCACCCTCACCCACCTCGACGTCGCCACCTTCGTCCTCACCCGCACCCCCTACGACCCCGCCGCCCCCGTCCCCGGCTCCGTCCCCCCAGGAGGCTGGCAGGGCGCCTGACCGGCGCCGCGCGGGCGTGGGCCCTTGCTTCGAGTCCGCTCGAAGGGCTTGGGTGGGGAGGCATGGAGTACACGCAGCTTGGACGTACCGGCCTGAAGGTGTCGCGGATCGTGCTCGGCACGATGAACTTCGGGCCGTTGACCGATGAGGCCGGCAGTCACGCGATCATGGACGCCGCGCACGGGGCGGGGCTCAACTTCTTCGACACCGCGAACGTCTACGGGTGGGGTGAGAACAAGGGCCGCACCGAGGAGATCATCGGGAGCTGGTTCGCCAAGGGCGGCGGGCGGCGGGAGAAGACCGTGCTGGCCACCAAGGTGTACGGCGACATGGGCGAGTGGCCGAACGACGGCAGGCTCTCCGCGCTGAACATCCGGCGGGCCGCCGACGCGAGCCTGAAGCGGTTGCAGACCGACCACATCGACCTCTACCAGTTCCACCACGTGGACCGGAACACCCCGTGGGACGAGGTGTGGCAGGCGATCGACGTCCTCGTGCAGCAGGGCAAGGTGCTCTACGCCGGCTCCTCCAACCACGCCGGCTGGCACATCGCGCGGGCCAACGAGGCGGCCGCGCGCCGCGGTTCGCTCGGCCTGGTCTCCGAGCAGTGCCTGTACAACCTGGTCGAGCGCCGGGCCGAGATGGAGGTGCTGCCGGCCGCGCACGCCTACGGGCTCGGCGTCATCCCGTGGTCCCCGCTCCACGGCGGCCTGCTCGGCGGCGCGATCCGCAAGGAGCGCGAGGGCGGCGGCAGCCGCTCGGGCCAGGGCCGCAGCGCCGACGCGCTGAAGAACGCCGAGCAGCGCGAACAGATCCAGGCGTACGAGGACCTGTGCGCCGAGCACGGCCACGAACCGGGCGAGGTGGCGCTCGCCTGGCTGCTCAGCCGGCCGGAGGTGACCGGCCCGATCGTCGGCCCCCGGGTCGCCGAGCAGCTCGAATCCGCCCTGCGCGCGGTCGAGTTGAAGCTGTCCGATGAGTTCCTCGCCGCGCTCGACGCGATCTTCCCGCCGCTCGGCCCCTCCCCCGAGGCGTTCGCCTGGTGACGTCCCGGCCCGGCCGCCCGCCCCGCGTTCACCGGGCCGGGCGGCCGAGTGCCGCGTGGACGGTGTCGCGGACCCGGGCCGGGTCGGCGAGCGCGTCGGTGCTGTCGAGGAACTGGTCGACCGCGCCGACCGGCGGCAGCGTGCGGATCGCGGGGTCGGCGACCCGGGCGGCGAGCGCGGCGGCGAAGCGGTCGGCGCGCAGCACCCGGAACGGCCGGGAGTGGTAGGGCCGGGTGGCCGGGTCGAGCGGTTCGGTGAGGCCGAGCCGGTTGTGCGCCGCGGCGACCAGCTCGTAGGCGCGGGCCAGCCGCGCCTCGCGGGTGGGCCAGTCGGTGGCGGCCAGCGCGGCGGTCAGCGGCCCGGTCAGCTCGGCGGCCTGCGGGCAGTACCGGGCGAACGCGCTGCCGAGCCACTTGCCGTACGGCGGGTAGCGGCGGGCCATCAGCAGGCACAGCCGCATCAGGTCGCGCACCAGCCGCCCGGCGGCCACCGCGGAGCCCAGTTCGTCGCCGGTCTCGCCGCACCGGCCGACGAACGCCTCCTCCTGGCTGACGCGTCGCCACTGGCCGGCCAGCAGGTGCAGCCACACGTCGTGCGGGTACCAGGCGAGCCGGGCGCGAGCCGGGCCGAGTTCGGCCAGGCCGTCGTGGAAGACCGCGCCCCCGGTGGCCTCGGCCAGCCGCTGGGTGGGGGTGGCCAGCCAGTCCGCGAGGGTGACGCCGGCGCGCGGGTCGAAGCCGAGCAGCGCGGTGAACCAGCCGCCGGGGTCGGTGACCTCCACCCGGTGGTGCACCGGCCCGTCGGTCTCGCGCATCACCCGCACGTCCCCGTCGCCGGTGGCCGCGAAGTGCGTCGGACGGCCGAGGAACGTCTTCGGCAGCCGCTCGGCCAGCACCGCGGTGATCCGCGGCCCGTGGCGGGCGGCGTCCGGCGCGCGCAGGAACAGCTGCAGCCGCGGGCCCCACTCGTGGTCCGCCGAGCGCGCGGTGTCGAACCCCAGCACCTCCGAGCCGCCGCCGAGCCGGGCGGCCGAGTACGGGACGCCGGGCGCGGCCGACTCCAGCAGCGGCCGGACCGCCTCGGCGTGGAAGCGGCGGGAGAGTTCGAGCCCGGGGAGGAAGCGCGGCGCGGTCATGGCGGCGAGCCTGCCGGACCGCGACGCGGCCGGTCCAGGCGTTTTCCGCCCGCGCCGCCGGGCGCCGCCGCGGGGCCGGTTCAGTCCTGGCGGGTGTCGAGGCCGCGGGCCAGCTCGCGCAGGTGCGGGCCGTACTGCGGGTCGGCGAGGGCGGCGGCGAACTGCGCGGTGAGGTACGCCAGCGGGTTGCCGGTGTCGTACCAACTGCCCTGGATCACCTGGCCGTAGACCGCGTGCTCGGCGGCGTAGGCGTTGATGGCGTCGGTGAGGTATATCTCGCCGGTGCGGGTCTCGTACCAGCGCCGGGTCTGCTCGCGCAGTTCGGTGACGATGCCGGGGGTCACCACGTAGCCGCCGATCGCCGCGTACCGGGAGGGCGCGGCGGACGGCTCGGGCTTCTCGACCAGGCCGGTGATGCGCAGCAGTCCGTGGTCGAGGTCCTCGCGGACCACCGGGACGCCGTAGCGCTGGGAGTGCGCGGGGTCCATCGGCATGAGGGCCAGCACCGGGCAGCCGGTCATCTCGTATGCCTTGATCAGCTGCTGGGCGCGCGGCACGTCGGCCACGAACACGTCGTCCGGCCACAGCACGAGCATCGGCTCGTCGCCGAGGTTGCGGGCCGCGTTGAGCACCGGGGTCCCGTTGCCGTACGGGCCGTGCTGGTCGAGGTAGGTGATGTGGCCGAGCCGCGACAGCTCGCCGATCTCCTCGACGGCGTCCGCGTAGACCGCCTTGCCGTCGGCGCGCAGCTGCGCCACGAGTGCCGGGTTCGGCCGGAAGTGGTCCTGGATCAGGCCCTTGCCGCCGGAGACCACGATGGTGATGTCGGTGATCCCGGACGCCACCAGCTCGCGGACCGTGTGCTCGATCACCGGCTTGTCGCCGACCGGGAGCATCTCCTTCGGCGTCGCCTTCGTCAGCGGCAGCAGGCGCGACCCCAGCCCGGCCGCCGGGATCACCGCTCGCCGAATCGCCCCGGCCACTCGTCTTCCTCCGCTCTCCGCTCGCCGCTCAGTGCACAACGGAGGCCACGACCACCACCGCCACCAGCAGGGCGAGCGCGGCCGTCATGACGCGGGTACGGGTCTTCGGATCCACGGACCGAGCGTAGCGCCCGCCTCAGTGGTCCGCCCGGGCGGCTCCCAGCTCCCAGCGGGCCAGCGTCTCGTAGCGGGACCGGGCGCCCGGTACGCCGGGGGCCGGCGGGTGGCTGCGGACCAGGGCGAGCTCCCGGGCCCGCCAGCCGGTGCCGGTGAAGCCGGCCAGCCCGGCGGCGAGCGGGCGCAGGCTCGCTGCGCCGCGCTGCCGGGCCAGCGTGACGTGGGCGCGGAACGCGCGCTCCTCGACGCCCAGGCCGGCCCGCCGGGCGCCGGCCGCGACCGAGGCGGCCAGCCGGGACAGCGCGTCGGTCTCGCCCGCGACGCCGGCCCACAGGACGTGGTCGCCGAAGCGGCCGCCGCCGGCCAGCCGCAGGTCGAGCGGCGGATGGCGGCGGGCGGCCCGGGCGAGCCGCGCGGTGAGGTCGGGCAGCCGGTCCTCGGGCACCTCGCCGAGGAACGCCAGCGTGACGTGGCGCGCGTCCCGCGCCGTCCAGCGCAGGCCCGCCGGTGCCGCCGCCGCGAACTGCGCGACGGCGGCGTCCAGTTCGCGCAGCACACCGCCGGGCGGCAGCAGCGCGACGAACAGCCTCACGGTGGACTACGCCGTCGCGACGGCCGGTTCGGGCTCGTCGGCGGGCAGCGGCCCGCGCGGGACGAGCACCACGTGGTGGTGGCCGCGGCGCAGGTCGAACCTGAGCCGGTAGCCGCCGACCCGGACCAGGATCAGCGCGATCACCAGTGCCGCGGTGGCAGAGACCGCGCCGCCGAGCAGGAAGCCGACGCGGGCGCCGTAGGTGTCGGTGATCCAGCCGACCAGCGGTCCGCCGAGCGGGGTGCCGCCGACGAAGACCATCATGAACAGGCTCATGACTCTGCCGCGCATGGCGGGCGCGGTGGCGAGCTGGACCGAGGAGTTCGCGGTGGTGTTGATCGTGATGCCGAACATCCCCACCACGACCAGCAGGGCGGTGAACAGCACCAGCGAGGGCGAGAGCGAGGCCACCACCTCCAGGCCGCCGAAGACCATGGCCGCGCCCAGCAGCATCCGCATCCGGGTGGTGGCCCGCCGGGCGGCGAGCAGCGCGCCGATCAGCGAGCCGGCCGCCATCGCGGTGTTGAACATGCCGTAGGTGCCGGCGCCGGAGTGGAAGACGGTGTGGGCGAAGGCGGAGAGCCAGATCGGGAAGTTGAAGCCGAAGGTGCCGATGAAGCCGATGAGCACGATCGGCCAGATCAGGTCGGGGCGCCCGGAGACGTAGCGCAGCCCCTCGCGCAACTGGCCCTTGCCGCGCGGCGCGCGCTGGACGTCGTGCAGTTCGGACGGCCGCATGAGCATCAGGCCGACCAGCGGGGCGACGAAGGACAGGCCGTTGATCAGGAACGCCCAGCCGCTGCCGACCGCGGTGATCATCACACCGGCGACGGCCGGGCCGACCAGCCGGGCGGTCTGGAAGTTGGCCGAGTTGAGGCTGACCGCGTTGCGCACGTCCCTCGGGCCGACCATCTCGACGACGAAGGACTGCCGGGTGGGGTTGTCCACCACGGTGACCACGCCGAGCAGGAAGGCGATCAGGTAGACGTGCCAGACCTGGACGTGTCCGCTCAGGGTCAGCACGGCGAGCGCGAGGCCGAGCAGGCCCATCGCGGACTGGGTGGCGACCAGCACGGCGCGCTTGGAGCACCGGTCGGCGATCACGCCGCCGTACAGGCCGAACAGCAGCATCGGCAGGAACTGCAGGGCGGTGGTGACACCGACGGCGGTCGAGGAGCCGGTGATGCTGAGCACCAGCCAGTCCTGGGCGACCCGGGACATCCAGGTGCCGGTGTTGGATATGACGGCTCCGGTGGCGAAGAGCCGGTAGTTGCGCACCTTGAGCGAGCTGAAGGTCTGGTGCTTCGCCGGGGCAGGTGGGGCGGGGGGCGTCAGGTCGGTCTCGGGAGGGGGGTTCGATCCGGGTGCGGCGTCTGCTCCGGGGGCCGAACTCAAGGGTGGTTCTCCTTCACTCACGTGCGTGCTTGCGGTTTCACAACTGGGCGAGCTTCTCCAGCACTGGGGCCGCCCTGCGCAGCAGCTCCCACTCCTCATCGTCGAGACCCTCGGTCAGCTGCGCGAGCCACACGTTTCGCCTGCGGCGGCTCTCGGCCAGCATGGCCTCGGCCTGCTCGGTGCGGCTGACGACGACCTGGCGGCGGTCCTCGGGATGCGGATCGCGGCGGACCAGTCCCTTGGACTCCAGCATGGCCACGATGCGGGTCATCGACGGCGGCTGGACGTGCTCCTTGCGGGCCAGCTCGCCGGGGGTCGCGGAGCCGCAGCGGGCCAGGGTGCCCAGGACGGACATCTCGGTCGGGCTCAGCGACTCGTCGACGCGCTGGTGCCGCAGGCGTCGCGACAGCCGCATCACGCCCGCGCGCAGCGAGCTGACGGCGGCGAGGTCGGCCTCGGACAGTTCGTTCACAGTCCATTAGCCTATCTCATTACCTACGCTAAATAAACTCGGAGAGGCCGCCCAAACGTTTCTGTGTGCGACCTCACCCGAACGGGTGAGTTCCGCGCCGAAACGGTGGCACGGCGGCCTCGGGCGAGGACCGTAGAGGGCATGGGACCCGGTGGATCGAAAGTGCTCAGCCTGCGCATCGACGCCGAGCTGCTGGACCGGATCAGCGCCCACGCCGCCAAGCGCGGCATGAGCGTCCAGGACTACGTCGTGCGGACGATGGTCCGCGAGGACTTCGACGAGCGGTACCAGGCCGCCGTGCAGGCCACCGAGCGCTTCTACGCGGGCTGACCCGGGCCGGCCGCAGCGGTGGCCGGGTCAGCGGCGGCGGGCCCGGCCGGCCGCCGTAGGCTGTGCGCATGAAGACGACCAGCTGGACGCCGCGCCACGAGACGCCGGAGCCGCTCGAAGCCAACGACGTGGCCATCGTCACCGCCGGCACGATCATCTGGTTCGTCCTCTTCCTGGTCCAACTCCCCTTCTACGGGCGGTACGCCGACCACGGGCACACCTGGTGGATCTGGTGCTGCCTGGCCGGCGCCGGGCTCGGCTGCATCGGCATCCTCTACGTGCGCCGCCGCCGGGACGCCATCCGCCGCGGCCGGGCGGCCGACGCCGCGCCCGCCGAGCCGGGCGACACCTCCGCCTGAGCCGCCCGGCCCCGCCGCCCCGGCGCGGCCGGGGTCCCGGTCCGGCGCGGGATGACCCGTAATGTCGGGCGCATGAGCGATCACGCCGCCCGCGCGGGCCTTCCTCCCGGCTCCCCCGGCACCGGCCGGCGCGACGCGGCCGCCCACCCGGGGCTGAGCGCCGCGCAGGTCGAGGCGCGCACCGCCCGCGGCGAGGTCAACGACGTGCCGCTGCGCTCGTCGCGCTCGGTCGCCGACATCGTCCGCGGCAACCTGCTGACCCGGTTCAACGCCATCCTCGGCGTGCTCTTCGCGATCATCGTGGTGGTCGGGCCGCCGCAGGACGGGCTGTTCGGCGTGGTGATCATCGCCAACACCGCGATCGGCATCGTCCAGGAGCTGCGGGCCAAGCGCACCCTCGACAGTCTGGCCGTGATCGGCGAGACCCGGCCGGTGGTGCGCCGGGACGGCCGGGCCGGGCCGGTCCCCACCGCAGCCGTCGTGCTCGGCGACCTGATCGAACTCGGCTCCGGCGACCGGTGCGCGGTGGACGGCGAGGTGGTGGAGTCCGACGGCCTGGAGATCGACGAGTCGCTGCTGACCGGCGAGCCCGATCCGGTGCTCAAGCGGCCCGGCGACCCGGTGATGTCCGGCAGCTTCGTGGTGGCCGGCACCGGCGCCTTCGCCGCCACCCGGGTCGGCCGCCAGGCGTACGCGGTCCAACTGGCCGAGGAGGCGAGCCGGTTCACCCTGGTCCACTCCGAACTGCGCTCCGGCGTCAGCCGGATCCTCAAGTACGTGACGTGGATGATGGTCCCGGTCGCCCTCGGCCTGATCGTCAGTCAGCTGTACGTGTCGGGCAACGACTGGCGCGAGGCGGTGCGCCGGATGATCGGCGGGATCGTGCCGATGGTCCCGGAGGGCCTGGTGCTGCTGATGTCGATCGCCTTCGCCATCGGGGTGGTACGGCTGGGCCGCCGGCACTGCCTGGTGCAGGAGCTGCCGGCCATCGAGGGGCTGGCCCGGGTGGACACCGTGTGCCTGGACAAGACCGGCACGCTGACCGAGGGCCGGATGGACGTCGCCGAGCTGCGGGTGCTGGACGGCACCGACGAGGCCCGGGTGGCCGGGGTGCTCGCGGCGCTCGGCGCGGCCGATCCGCGGCCCAACGCGAGCCTGCGGGCGATCATCGACGCCTACCCGCCGTCCGCACCGGGCACGGCGGACGGGCACGCGGCGCTGGCCGTGCTGCCGTTCTCCTCGGCCCGCCGCTACAGCGGCGCGGAGCTGTCCGGACCGGCGGCCGGGCGGTGGCTGCTGGGGGCGCCGGACGTCCTGCTGCCGCCCGGCCACCCGCAGTTGGCCGCCGCCGACGCGCACGCCGCGCACGGCCTGCGGGTGCTGCTGCTGGCGCGCGCGGACCGGCCGCTGGACCACCCGCAGGTGGCCGGCCGGGTGCGGCCCGCCGCGCTGGTGGTGCTGGAGCAGCGGCTGCGCGCGGACGCCGCCCGGACGCTGGAGTACTTCGCCCGGCAGGAGGTGCGCACCAAGGTCATCTCCGGTGACAACGCGGCCTCGGTCGGCGCGGTCGCCGCCAAGCTGTCGCTGCCCGGCGCCGAACGGCCGCTCGACGCACGCGAGTTGCCGGCCGAACGCGGCGCGCTGGCCGCGGCGCTGGAGGAGGGCACGGTTTTCGGCCGGGTGACGCCGGCTCAAAAGCGCGACATGGTGGCCGCGTTGCAGTCGCGCGGCCACAGCGTCGCGATGACCGGCGACGGCGTGAACGACGTGCTCGCCCTCAAGGACGCCGACATCGGGGTGTCGATGGGGTCGGGCAGCGAGGCGACCCGGGCGGTGGCGCAGATCGTGCTGCTCGACAACAGCTTCGCCGCGCTGCCCTTCGTGGTCGCCGAGGGCCGCCGGGTGATCGGCAACATCACCCGGGTCTCCAACCTCTTCCTCACCAAGACCGTCTACTCGGTCCTGCTGGGCCTGCTCGTGGTGATCTGGCGGATCCCCTACCCGTTCCTGCCGCGCCACCTGACGCTGCTGAGCACGCTGACCATCGGGGTGCCGGCGTTCTTCCTGGCGCTGGCGCCCAACCACGAGCGGGCCCAACCGCACTTCGTCCGGCGGGTGATGCGCTTCGCGGTGCCGATGGGGATCATCGCCGGGGTGACGACCTTCGTCAGCTACCTGGTCTCGCGCGACCTGTACTCCGGGCCCGGATCGCGGGCCGCGGAGACCAGTGCGGCGACCCTGACGCTCTTCCTGGTCTCGATGTGGGTGCTGGCCATCGTCGCCCGCCCCTACACCTGGTGGCGGATCGCGCTGGTGCTGGCGATGGGGGTGTGCTTCCTCATCGTGCTGGCCACCCCCGGGCTGCAGGCGTTCTTCGCGCTCAAGCTGATCGGCACCACGGCGCCGTGGACGGCGGTGGGCATCGCGGTCGCCGGGTCGGCGGCGACGGAGGGCGCCTGGCAGTGGCTCGCCCGGCACCCGGACCGCGCCGGTCCTGACCCGGCCTTTGCACGTCGATGAACCGGGCTTTAGGATCCCGCTCCATGTCCCTCGACCTGACCCGGCATCACTCGACGCACTCGTACGGCCACACGCACACCGTGATCCACACCACCGTGCACCACTACCACAGCGGTCTGACCGGCTACCGGCACACCACCACCTACACCCACGGCGGCGGCCTGGGCGCCGGCTGGATCGTGGCTCTCGTGATCCTCGCGGCGGTCGTCCTGGTGATCTCGAAGGTGCGCTCCTCGAACTGACGGCCGGGCGGCCGGAGTTCTAGTCGAACCAGCGCGCGGTGGCCAACTCCTCGGTGCGGGTGAGGTCTTCGAGCAGGGCGGCCACCTCGAACCGGCGCTGCCACTGCCCGGCCGCCCAGGCCAGTCCGGCCGCGACGCCCTCCAGGGTGGCCGCGTGCAGCACGCCGTCCACCAGCCGCCAGTCCAGCTCGTGTTCGCCGTCCGGGCCCTCGACGAGCAGTTCCTCGTGTTCGAGGTAGCCGGCCGGCGCGCCGGGCAGCAGCTCGCGCACCGCGCCGGGGACCTCGTGCGGCTCGCCCTCGGTGCGCACCGGGGCGGGCAGCAGCTCGCTCAGCCGCCGCACCTGGAGCAGTTCGGCGAGGTCGGCGGCGTGCTCCGGGCCGGCCGGCAGCAGCGCGAGCCCGGCGGTGAGCGGCATCAGGTCGGGCGTGTCGGCCACCACCGCGTCGGCGGCGTCCACCACCGCCGGCTCGCCGTCCAGCACCGCGCGCAGGTCGTCGGGGAGCGTCACCTCCTGCGGGTCGAGGCGGCTCAACCGGGCGTAGAGCCCGTGCAGTTGGGCCGCGGTGACCTCGCGGGACGGGTCGGCCAGCCGGCCCAGCAGCTCGGCCGCGCCGCCCGGCTCCTCCAGCAGCGCGGCGACCGAGGTGCGCACCCCGAGCGCGCGCAGCACGCCGTCGTCCACCGCGGCGGTGTGCGCCTCGTCGTAGAGCCCGGCCAGCAGCGGATCGCCGCCGGCCGCGCGCAGCCCGACCGGGCGGCGGCCGTCGAGCACCGGGTGGTCGCGCAGCCACCACGCGGTGAAGGACCGCACGCTGCGCGTCGTGCCGTCCGGCAGCAGCACCCGTACCGGGGTGGTGATCGCCTCCCGCAGCGGCGGCCGGGCGAGCAGGCCGAGCGCGCGCGGCCAGGCGTCGTCGTCCACCAGGTCCAGGTCGCGCACCCCCAGCAGTTCGGTGGCCACCGGCGGCACGTCGGCCTCCGGCAACTGGTCGAGGACGTCCTCGCACCACACGTCCACCGCGTCCAGCAGTCCGGCGTCGTCCGGCTCCGCCCAGTCCGCGTCGCGCGGCTCCAGGTCGTCCGGATCGAGCACCACGTCGTTCGCCCGCACCAGCGCGAAGCCGGCCAGCACGCCCACCGCGGTCAACGGGCCCTCGCCCCAGCGGTCGGCCAACTCCTGGTCGCAGGTGCCGAGTTCGTCCGGACGGATGATCGCCTCGAACTCGCTGCCGGGGAAGACCAGTTCACTCGCCGGGGTCAGCTCGCCCTCGTCGTCCGGCAGGGCGAGCGCACCGAGCCACGGCTCGTCGCCCGGCGCGAGGTCGGCGTCCCGCGCCAACGTCAGCACCAGCGAGGCCAGTTCGTCGGCGTCCAGCCCCGGCTCGTCCTCGTGCCACATCTCGTCGGCGTCCAGCGAGGCGGCCACCGCCGCGCGCACCTGCGGGGTGCCGAGCACCGCGCGCGGCGTGGCGGGAAGCGCGCCGAGCTTCTCCAGCAGCGGGTGCGCCGCGTCGGCGTGCACCACCCGCAGCCCGAGCCGGGCCAGTTCCTTCGGCAGCGCCAGATCCGGGACCGGCAGCAGGATCTGCCGCGGTCCGACCACGGTGCGCCCGTCGGTCAGCGGCACCGGCAGCCCGCTGAGCCGGTCGGGATCGGTGCCGGCCAGCGCGTCGTAGAGCCGGTACCACCACTCGGCGGGGCGCTCGGCGCCGGCCAGCCGGTCGATCGCGTCGCCCAGCGGCAGCCGTGCCACGCCCAGCGTGCGCAGCTCCACCCGGCGCTCCAGGCCGGCCGGCAGCAGGCTGGGGAAGACCTCGCAGAGCACCCGCACGGTCTGCTCCGAGGCGCCCTCCACCAACTCCGCGCGGTCCGGCCGCAACGCCTGCGGCTCGTCCGGCTCTTCGGAGCGGTGGGCGGGCGGCAGGAACGCGGTGCGCGGCAGCAGCGCCAGCAGGTCGCGGCGCAGCAGGGCGTCCAACTCGCCCTTGCCCAGCGGGCCGGGCACCAGGTCGATGATGCCGGTGCCGGCCGGCGGCCAGCCGGCGAGCAGGGCGACGTACGCCTCGGCGGCCCGCGCGGTGACGAAGTCGGCCAGCGCGCCGGGCGCGACGTGCCGGCGGGTCGGGTCCAGCGGGAACGAGGCGATCAGCAACGCCGGTACGCCCAGCGGCTCGTCGGTCGGCGTCGGCGCGTGCACCACCGGCGCGGTGCGCGGCGCGGCCGGCGCTCCCCGCTCGTCGACCGGCACCGCCCAGGTGACCGACCACGCGGGCCGGGCGCGCTCCTCCACCGGCCGGTCCGCCAGCAGCGCGGGCTCCAGCACGCCGCCCGCCGTGGCCACCCGCCACCGCGTGCTGCCCGCGGCGCTGTCCTCGACGAGGATCTCGCTGTCCTCGGCGGACAGCTGACGCTGCGTCAAAGTGCGTACGCCCTCGGCCGTCTCCACCACGATCTCGGCGAGACCCGGCAGGGCGAGCAGCAGCGCGTCGTCGATCGCGGCGAGCAGGGCGGCCACCAGCTCGGCGGCCGCCGCGTCGCGCAGCGGCAGCACCACCGCGGTGTCGTAGCCGTCCGGCACCCGCCCGGTGGCGGGCAACGGCAGGCGCAGCAGCGGCAGATGGCCCTCGCGCCGGCCGATCTCCTCGGCGAGCCCCGGCACGTCGGCGGCGGCCGAACGGGCCAGCTCCCGCGCCTCGGCGAGCGACCAGCGCACGCCGCCGTGCCGCCCGAGCACCGAGGGCTCGTCGCTGACCGCGATCACCGCGGAGAATCCGACCCCGAACCGGCCGACCGACTCGCCGCCGCGTTTCGCCGACGCGCGCAGCGTGGAGAGCGACTCCACGCCCGAAGCGTCCAGCGGCGCACCGGTGTTGGCGGCCACCAGGACGCCGTCCCGCACGGTCAGCCGCAGCCGGCCGGGGACCGCGGCGCGCACCGCGGCGTCGGCGGCGTTCTGCGCCAACTCCACGACCAGGCGGTCGCGGTAGCCGCCGAGCGCCAGGTCCTCCTCGGCGTTCGCGTCCTCCCGGAACCGGGCCGGCGACGCGGCCCACGCGTCCAGCACGCCCCGACGCAGCCGCTGCGTCCCGAACGGATCCGCCTCCGCACCGTTCACGGTCGTCTCCTTCGGGTTCCCGTTCCGGCATTGCTCGGGTGACGCTACCGCCTCCGGCGACGTCGCCCCGCCGGGCCCGGGAGCCGGGTCAGCCGAGCGGATCCGCGCCGAGCTCGTCCAGCACCGGCGGCGGGGGCTGCGGCGGGCGCGGCATCACGGCGGCCTCGGAGTGCCCGCCGCAGCCGTAGCCGAGCGAGACCACCCGGCCGTCCGCCGGGCTGAACTCGTTGGCGCAGATGCCGAACGCCTGGCGCAGCGAGCCCTGGATCGGGACCAGGAAGCCGCAGCTGACGCAGTGGGCCGGCGCGGCCTGGGCCATCGGGGTCTTGGTGCCGAACGCCTCGTCCCAGCGGTCGGCGGCGGTGTGCAGCCCGTAGCGGGACAGCACCCGGGCCCGGCGCAGGCCGAGCTGCTCGGCGAGCGCGGCGTCCGGCGGCTCCGGCGGCGCGGCGGCCGGGTCGGCGGCCACCGGCTCGTCGAGGCCGTCCGCCTCGTCGGCCGCGAGCCAGCCCGGTTCCAGGCGCAGGTCGTCCGCCTCGGTGGGCAGCAGGTCGCCCGGGCCCATGTCGCCCGGCCGCAGCCGTTCGCTCCACGGCACCCACTCCGGCGGGAGCAGCGCGTCCGCGTCCGGGAGCAGCACCGACTCGTCGACGGTGACCAGCTTGGAGCGGGAGGCGCGGGTGACGGTGACCGCCCAGCGCCAGCCCCGGTAGGCGGGATCGGAGCAGGCGAAGGAGTGCGTGACGACCCGGTCCCCCTCCGCGACCGCGCCGAGGTGGCCGCCGACGATGTCAGCCTCCGCCGTCTCCTCGGCCGCCGCACGGGCAAGGTCGACCGCCTCGGCGCACAGGCGGTCCGCTGTCCGGCTTCGCATCGCAGCACTCACAAGAATCGATTCTCTCCTACGCCGTCCCACGGGCGCGCCGACCGGGATACCGGACGGACAGGAGACGGAGCGGACCGTGGGACCGCGTCGACGTCACCGCCCGGCTCTCCTCGGACGCGCCTGGCCTTGCTTCCCATTCTGCGGGACGGACCGGGAACGCACGGCGAGAGAGAAGTTGTCGGCTGCGCGTGACGCACGCTACCTGTCAGAAGTCCCCGCGGGAAGTCGGGGGTCCCCGGCGCCGCGCCCCGCGGCGTGTCCGACCGGCCCGTTCGCGGGTGGCTTCCGGGCGACATGCCGGGGTAGGGAGCCGAAATGGGTGCCCGCTCGCCGTGGAGGGGGGAGGATGCCAGACGTGGACGCCGTCCGTATCCCGGGGGCCGCCGGCCCGATGCGTCGGGCCGGACGCTCGGTCGCGCGCGGCTTCGCCCGGTGCGGCCGTGGGGTGACGTCGCTGATCCACCGGCTCAGCCACGCGCAGGGGGCCGGCGAGACCGGGCTCGCGAAGCTGCTGGAGCTGCAGGCGATCAGCTCGGCCGGCGACATGATGATCACCATCGCGCTGGCCAGCACGGTGTTCTTCTCGGTGCCCACCGGGCAGGCGCGGGACCGGGTGGCGCTCTACCTGCTGATCACCATGGCGCCCTTCGCGCTGCTCGCGCCGGTGATCGGGCCGATGCTGGACCGCGTTCCGCACGGCCGGCGGGCGGCGATGGCCGGCTCGATGATGGCCAGGGCGGTGCTGGCCTGGTCGATGTCGACCGCGGTGTCCGGAAACAGCCTGGCGCTGTATCCGGCCGCGCTCGGCGTGCTGGTGGCCTCCAAGGCCAACGGCCTGGTGCGCAGCGCGGTGGTGCCGCGGCTGCTGCCGCCGCGGATCTCGCTGGTCAAGGCGAACTCCCGGATGACGCTCTCCGGCCTGCTGGCCACCGCCGTCGCGGCGCCGATCGGCGGCCTTCTGCACATGATCGGACCGGCGTGGCCGCTGTACGGCGCGTTCGTGATCTTCGCGCTGGGCGCGCTGGCCTGCTTCTCGCTGCCGCACATGGTGGATTCGGCCAAGGGCGAGCGCCGGGCGGTGATGCACGCCGACGCCGCCGAGGCCGCGGCCGACGACGCCGGGCGGGGCGACCGGCGGGCGAAGCGGCCGGGGCTGCGCACGGTCGGCTCCTCGGTGCTCCACGCGCTGCAGGCGAACTGCGGGCTGCGCGGGATCTCCGGGCTGCTCACGTTCTACCTGGCGTTCACGCTGCGTGAGCATCCGGTGGGCGGGCTGAGCCCGGCGTTCTCGCTCGGCCTGGTGGCCGTGGCGGCCGGCGGCGGCAACGCGTTCGGCAACGTGCTGGGGGCGTGGCTGCGGTCCCGAGCCCCCGAAGTGATCATCACCACGGTGCAGTTCCTGGTGCTGGGCGTACTGGTGTTCACCGCGCTGTCCTACGGCGTGGTCGCGGTGGGGATCGCGGCGGCGATGACCGGGCTCACCCAGGCGATGGGCAAGCTGGCGCTGGACGCCTGCATCCAGCGCGACGTGCCGGAGTCGGTGCGCACCTCGGCGTTCGCCCGCTCGGAGACCATGCTGCAACTGGCCTGGGTGATCGGCGGCGGCATCGGCATCATCCTGCCGCTCGACGGGGTGTGGGGGCTGGCGGTGGGCGCCGGGGTGATCGCGGTCGGCGCCGCGCTGACCACCCGCGGTCTGCTGTCCGCCGCGCGGCACGGCTCCGGCCACCCGCGCGCGGCCTGACCTCGGACGGCAGGTAGCCTCACGGTCATGACCATTCGCCGCTGTGCCACCGCCTTGGGTGCGGTCGCCGTAGGGCTGCTCGCCCTCTCCGCCTGCTCCAAGCCGACACCGCTGGCGACCGTCACGGTCGGTGAGACCTCGGTCGGCTCGCAGGCCGACTGCTACAACGCCGGCAAGGCGCTGCCCGAGGAGACGTTCGGCAAGTGCCTGAAGTCCGCGCCGAGCCACACCGTCAAGGTGCCGGCCGGCGGGGCGGTACACGTCGGCGTGGAGCCGGCCATCGCCGACAAGGGCTGGGTCGTCGCCGTCGACTCGCAGGGCGTGAGCGGCAAGCTGACCACGACCTACCACACCTTCAGCTCCGACGTGGTCAACCAGATGTTCTCCGACAGCCAGACCGGCGCCCAGAAGTCCAAGGTCACCATGACCATCCTGGAGACCTCCGGCGGCCAGTCGGTCAACGGCGAGTGGAACTTCACGCTGGAGCGCCAGAACTGACCCCCGACCGCGCTCCGCGCCTGCTCGTCGTGACCGCGGTCGCGGCCGAGCGGGACGCCGTCGCGCGCGGCCTGACGCCGCCGGACGGCGACCCCAACACCGCGGGGCTGCAGCACCCGCTGGCCGCCGGACACACCGCGCTGCGGCTGCCGCTGGCCGGATCCGGCGTGGCGGACCTGCTCGCCGCCGGGGTCGGACCGGCCGCGGCGGCCGGCGGGACGGCGACCGCGCTGACGGCCGCGGCGCTGGCCGGGCGGCCGTACACCCTGGTCGTCTCGGCGGGCATCGCCGGCGGCTTCGCACCGGGCGCGCCGGTCGGCTCGCTGGTGGTGGCGGACGCCATGGTCGCCGCCGACCTGGGCGCCGAGACGCCCGAAGGGTTCGTGCCGGTCACCGAGTTGGGCTTCGGCACCACGCGCCACCTGCCGCCGGCCGAACTCGCGCGCGAGGCGGCCGGGTTGACCGGCGCCGGGTACGGCACGGTGCTCACCGTCTCCACCGTCACCGGTTCCGCCGGCCGGGCCCGCGAACTGATGGACCGTCACCCCGGCGCGCTGGCCGAGGCGATGGAGGGCTTCGGGGTCGCCGAGGCCGCCGTCGCACACGGCGTGCCGGTGCTGGAGGTTCGCGCGGTCTCCAACCCCGTCGGCCCCCGCGACCGGTCCGCCTGGCGCATCGGCGACGCGCTGGCCGCGCTGGCCGGTGCCTTCCGCACGCTCGTTCCCGTACTGGAGAGGCCATGACCCGTACCGGACAAGACCAGGGCGAGGCGCTGCGCATCGCCTTCTCGCCCTGCCCGAACGACACGTTCGTCTTCCACGCCTGGACCCACGGCCTGCTGCCCGGCGCGCCCGCGCTCGACGTGACGTTCGCCGACATCGACGTGACCAACGGCATGGCGGAGCGCGGCGAGTTCGACGTGCTGAAGGTCTCGTACGCCGTGCTGCCGTGGGTGCTGGAGGAGTACGCGCTGCTGCCGTGCGGCGGGGCGCTGGGCCGCGGCTGCGGTCCGCTGGTGCTGACCCGGGACGGCGGCCGGTCGGCGAAGGAGCTGGCCGGCGCGACGGTGGCGGTGCCGAGCGAACGGTCCACCGCCTACCTGCTGTTCCGGCTGTGGGCGGCGACCGAGGTGCCGGGCGGGATCGGCCGGGTCGAGGTGCTGCCGTTCCACGAGATCATGCCTGCGGTGCGCGCCGGCCGGGTGGACGCCGGACTCGTCATCCACGAGGCCCGGTTCACCTACCGCGACCACGGCCTGGCGTGCCTGGCCGACATGGGCGAGCACTGGGAGCGGACCACCGGGCTGCCCATCCCGCTCGGCGCGATCATCGCCAAGCGCTCGCTGGGCGAGGAGCGGCTGCGCCGGCTGGCCGCGTCCGCACGGGCGTCGGTGCGCGCCGCCTGGGACGACCCGGCCGCCTCGCGCGGCTACGTGCTCGCGCACTCCCAGGAGATGGACGAGTCGGTCGCCGAACAGCACATCGGCCTGTACGTCAACGAGTTCACCGCCGACCTGGGCGAGGACGGCTACGCGGCGGTGCGCGGCCTGCTGACCCGCGCGGCGGCCGAGGGGCTGGTGCCGCCCCTGCGGCCGGACGCGTTCCGCTTCCCGGTGTGAGGTGGTTTCCCCGCCGCGGGGCGGGGCAGGCGGCTCACACGTCCAGTTGGTCGGCGACCGCTCGCAGCACTCCGGCGATCTTGCGGCCGTGGGCCTTCTCCGGGTAGCGCCCGCGCTGCAGCGAGCGGGCGACCTCCTCCAGCAAGGTGGTGAGGTCCTGAACGATCGGCAGCAGTTCGTCGGGCTTGCGGCGCTGCGCGGCGGCGACCGAGGGGGCCGGGTCGAGCACGGTCACCGAGAGCGCCTGGTCGCCGCGCTGGCCCGCGACGACGCCGAACTCCACCCGCTGGCCGGGTTTGAGCACGTCCACACCGGTGGGCAGCACGGACGAGTGCACGAAGACGTCGCCGCCGTCGTCGCGGGAGAGGAAGCCGAAGCCCTTCTCGCTGTTGAACCACTTGACCTTGCCGGTAGGCACGTCCGACCTCGTCCTCGTCACTTGAGCGAACCCTGATGGCACCGCACCCGGAACCCCGGACCGGGCGCTGGAAAGCGCTGGACAGCAGTGCAGCGGGCCACCGATGACCCGCCTGTCACCAGGCTAGTGGTCGGTGCGCGACTGACAAGACGCCCCGGCCCATCCGCGGCACCGCTGACGGGGACCTACCCTGTTGGGGTGACCAACGAAACCCGGATGCCCGGCGACCTGCTCGTACGGATCGGCGCGATCGTCTTCGCCGTCGGTGCGGTCGCCACGCTCGCCACCATGACCCCGCTGTTCATCGGCACCCGTCCGCTGCCCACCCCGGCGTACTTCGTGTGCATGCTGATGGGGCTCGGCTTCGCCCTGGCGCTGGGCGGCCTGCTGCGCTCGGCGCGCGCCCAGCGGCGTCAGACCCGGGACGCCGCGGCGGTCCGCCCGGCGGCGTAGCCCGCCAGCCAGCCGGGGAACTCCGCGAGGCCGGACAGCACCACGTCGGCCCCGGCGGCGCGTAGCTCGGCACCGTCGCACGGCCCGGTCGTCACCGCGACGGACAGCGCACCCGCGGTACGCGCGCCGCGTACGTCACCCGTGTGGTCCCCGACGTAGACCGACGCGCCGTGCTCGCGCAGCGCCACCGCCTTGGCCTCCGCCCACAACTTCCCCACCAGCGCGTCCGGCCGGATGCCGAGGTGGTCCAGGTGCAGCCGGGCGTTGGGCTCGTGCTTGGCGGTGACCACGACCGTGCGGCCGCCGGCCCGCCGCACCGCCTCGACGGCCTCCTCGGCGCCGGGCATGGCGAGCGTCGGCGTGATGCCGTGCAGCACGTACAGCGCCCGGTAGCGGTCGGCCATCGCCGGGATCAGCTCGGGGGCGAACCAGTGGGCCAACTCCTCCTCCAGCGGCGGCCCGAGCCGGGTGACCGCCAGCCGCGAGTCGATGTACGCGCCGGTCTCGCGGGCCAGCTCGTCGTAGACCGCCTTGATCCCCGGGCGGGAGTCGATCAGGGTCATGTCGAGGTCGAATCCGACCGTCAAGGGATGGTTGGCCATGGCACCCATTCTTACCGGTCGCCGGTGACGCCGGTCCGCCGGACCGGTGAAGTCCGGGGATACGCCGGAGGGACGGCCGGGGGACGACCCAGGGTGCGCGGGAGGAACCGCAGGTCAGCCGCGGCGCAGCACCCCGCGCCACAGCAGGTAGAGCGCGGAGGCGGCCGCGGCGACCCGCAGGATGACGGGGAAGTCGGCGGACAGGGCGGTGCCGAACTGCGCCTGGGAGAGCCGCGCGCCCCAGTGGCCGGTCGCCCGCCCCCAGAACCACACCAGCGCGCCGAGCAGCACGAACCCGGGCAGCCCGAGCACCGCGAACTGCACCCGGCGCCGCCCGATCCCCCGGCACCCGTACGCCAGCAGCCAGCCGGCGGCCATCAGCACGTAGTTCGTCAGCACCGCGCCGGCCACCAGCCCGGCCGCGGCCAGCGCTTCGAGCGGACCGGTCGGCAGCCCGCGCCGGCCGCCCGCCGCGGGCTCGGCGACCGGCGCGGGGGCCGGGGCGGACCGGCGGAACGGCAGCCGGAAGCCGCCGCGCGGGGCGGCGGGCGCCACGGCCTCCGGCGGCGGGGCCGGCTCGGCCCGCTCGGCCGGCGCGGGGCCGCCGGGCTCCGGCTGCCGCGGCTCCTCGAACTCGCTGAGGATCAGGCCGCCGGTCCAGCCGCCGCCCAGGATGCCGTCGACGCTGGGCGCGTCGCCGCCGGGCGCGCCGGGCGTGCCGCGCCACCACTCGGGGTCGGGCCGCTCGCGCTTGACGAACCGGTCGGGCGGCGGCTCGTCGGCCTCCGCCGGGGTGTGCGGGACCTCGGGCGCCGGGCCGGACCGCGGCGGCCGGGCGGGCGGGGGCACCGGCGCCGGCGGGGGCGCGGGCTGCGCGGACGGCTGCCCGGCGGCGGGCAGCGACTGCGCCGCCGCCTCGACGACCTCGTCCGGCGAGCCGATCCGGCCGAGGATGCGGCGGACGGAGCCCGGGCTGTCGGCCGCGGTCTTCTCCCGGGCGCGGTCGATGTCGTTGCGCAGTTGCGCGACGAGCCGCATGCGTCCGGCGGCGGGCAGGGCGGTCTGCGCGAGGTCCCCGACCCTGCTCAGGTAGTCGAAGACCAGCTTGTCGCTCTCGATTCCCATCGGCACACCACCCAAAGTCCGTGCGTAGGAGCGGTGTTGACGGTACCGCCACCGGCCGCCGCGGCGCAGTCAGCCGCACCGGTGCGCGGGCGGCACTCCGGGCCCGGCGCGGCAGGCCGTAATGTGGGACGGATGACCCGATGAACGACGAGCAGGACCGGGAGGAGTACGTGGCCGGACGATCCACCGGTGACGCACCGCAGGGTGACGGTTCGGCGCCGCGCACCCTGGCCGAGGACCTGCGCGCCCGCGGCGACGAGGCGGTGGCCGCGCTGCTGCGCGCCCGCCCCGACCTGCTGAGCCCGGTCCCCAACGACCTGACCCAACTGGCCACCCGGGCCGGCACCCGGGCCTCCGTCGTGCGGGCGCTGGACCACCTGGACCGCTTCACCGTGCAGACCGCCGAGGCGCTCGCCGTCAGCAGCGACCCGTGCCGGTACGACGATCTGCTCGCCCTGCTGTCGGGTGACACGCCGGACCCGGACGTGGCGGCGGCGCTGCCCGGCGCGGTCGCCGCGCTGCGCGCCAACGCGCTGGTGTGGGGTGGCGACGAGCGGCTGCGGCTGGTGCGCACGGCGCGCGATCTGCTGACGCCCTCGGTCTCCGTGCCCTCGCCGACCGGGCTCGGCCCGTCGCTCGCCGAGGCGTCGGCGGGCATGTCGCCCGGCCGCCTGCAGGAGATCCTGGCCGACGCCGGGCTGCCCGCCACCCACGACCCGGTCAGCGCGGTCGCCGCGCTGCGGGCGCTGTTCGAGGACCGCGCGCGGATGGCCGCCCTGCTGGCCGCCGCCCCGGAGGGCACCGGCGCGGTGCTGGCGAAGCTGACCTGGGGGCCGCCGTACGGCGAGGTGGCGCAGGCCGGCCGCGCGGTGCGGGCCGACCGGGCCGGCACGCCGGTGCAGTGGCTGCTCGCCCGCGGCCTGCTGCTGCCCGCCGGGGCGCACAACGTGGTGCTGCCGCGCGAGGTCGCGCTCCACCTGCGCGCCGGGCGGGCGCACCGCACGCCGGAGCCGCTGCCGCCGGCGGTGGAGCCGCTGGCCGTCCACCCGGTGGCCACCGTGGACGCGACGGCGGCCGGCGAGGCGTTCACCGCGGTCCGCACCGTCGAGGAGCTGCTGAAGGAGTGGGAGACCGGCGGACCGCAGGTGCTGCGGGCCGGCGGGCTGAGCGTGCGCGACCTGAAGCGGACCGCCGCCGCGCTGGACGTCACCGAGCAGCGGGCCGCCTTCTGGCTGGAGGTGGCCTACGCGGCCGGCCTGGTCGCCTCGGACGGCGAGGCCGACGAGGCGTTCGCGCCCACCCCCGGCTACGACGCGTGGCTGCCGCTGGCCACCGAGGACCGCTGGGCGGCGCTGGTGACCGCGTGGCTGTCGGCCACCCGCACGCCCGGCGTGGTCGGCCTGCGCGACGCGCGCGGGCGCACGCTGGCCGCGCTCGGCCCCGACCTGGACCGCTCGGCGGCGCCCGCGGTGCGCCGCCGGGTGCTCGACCTGCTCGCGGAACTGCCCGAGGGCGCCTCCGCCGACCCGGAGGCGCTGCTGGAACGGCTGCGCTGGGAGCGCCCGCAGCGCAGTTCGGGCGGCACGGCCGGCTCGGGCGGCGGCGCGGGCGAGTTGCGGGCCCGGCTGGTGCACTGGACGGTCCAGGAGGCGGAGGCGCTGGGCGTGACCGGCCGCGGCGCGCTGGCCTCCTACGTCCGCGAGTCGCTGGCCTCCCACCCGCGGCGTCCGGTCGCCGGGGCGCCCGGCGGCGGGGACGGCTTCGCCGCGGCGGCCCGGCTGCTGGCCGCTCTGCTGCCCGCGCCGCTCGACCACGTGCTGCTGCAGGCCGACCTGACCGCGGTGGCGCCCGGGCCGCTGCGCGCGCCGCTGGCGGAGTTCCTCGGGGTCGCCGCCGACGTGGAGTCCAAGGGCGGCGCGACCGTCTACCGGTTCACGCCCTCCTCGGTGCGCCGCGCGCTGGACGCCGGGCGCACCGCCGACGACCTGCACACCTTCCTGGCCGCGCACGCGCGCACCCCGGTCCCGCAGCCGCTCAGCTACCTCATCGACGACGTGGCCCGGCGGCACGGGCACCTGCGGGTGGGCGCCGCGTCGGCGTACCTGCGCTGCGACGACGACGCGGTGCTGGCCGAGATCCTGGCCGACAAGCGGTCCGCCCCGCTCGGGCTGCGGCGGCTCGCGCCGACGGTGCTGGCCGCGCTGGCCGATCCGGGCGCGCTGCTGGAGCGGCTGCGCGCGATGGGCTTCGCGCCGGCCGCGGAGTCCGCCGACGGCGACGTGCTGATCACCCGGGCCGACGCCTGCCGCACCCCGCCCAGGACACCGCCCGCCCCGGTGCCCGACGGGCCGCCGCAGCCGGACGACCGGTTGCTGACGGCCGCCGTCCGGGCGATCCGGGCCGGCGACCGCGCCGCCACCGCCGCCGTCCGCGCCCCGGGCCCGCCCCGGCGGCCCGGCGCCGCCGACGCCCCGCAGCGGCCGGCGCCGCGCTCGACGTCAGCCGACACGCTGGCCACCGTGCAGGCCGCCGTGCTGACCGGCGAGCCGCTGTGGATCGGCTACGTCAACGCGGAGGGCGCGGCCACCCAGCGGGTCATCGAACCGGTCCGGGTCGAGGGCGGCTTCGTCACCGCCTACGACCGGACCGCCGAGTCGGTGCGCACCTACGCGCTGCACCGCATCACCGGAGTGCGCGAACTGGCCGACGAGACCCCCTGATCAGCCGGTCTCGGAGGAGGCGGCGTCCGACCGGCGGCGCCACCAGTGCCGGCGGGGCGGGTGCACGGTGCGGCCGAGGCGGCGTCCGACGATGAGGTAACCCAGCAGCGCGCCGGAGGTGTTGAGGATCACGTCGTCGATGTCGAAGGCCCGGCCCTCGACCATCGTCCCCTGCGCGGTCTCCACGCAGAGCATCACGAACGCGGTCACCAGGACCACCCGCACCAGACCGCGGGTGCGCGGGAAGACCACCGGCAGCAGGAGCCCGAACGGCATGCCGAGCACCACGTTCCCGCCGATCTGCTTGACGGTGTCGCGCACCGCGGGCTGGTCGACGTAGGCCCGGATCGACGCCCCCGGCGTGAAGTTGGGGTGCACCAGCGACACCGAGGCGGGCGAGGGCACCAGCGTGAGCTTGGCCAGCACGACCGCGAAGCCCACCATGCACATGAACCCCAGCAGCAGCAGGAACCCGCGGGCCACCCCGCGCAGCGGCGGCCGCTGGTCCGGCTGCGGCGCCGGCGGGCGGCGGGCCGGCCGGCGTCCGCCGAAGCGGCTCAGCCAGCCGTTGGCGGGCCGCTTCGCCGACCTGCCGGCCGTCCGCGCGGGCTTCCTGGTGCGGGTGGCGCGCGCCTTGGCCGGCTTGCGCGCCGGCCGGCCGGCTGCGGCCTTCTTCTTCTGCGGCTTCCTCCCCGGCCTGCCCGGCTTCCCCGGTTTCCCGGGTGCCCGCTTCCACCACGCCACGATCCCGGCCACGGCAACCTCCCACCCCCCGGTGACGACGACTCCTCGGCCCGGCGTCTACCCCGGTATCACCGCCCGATGCCGGTACTACTCGGACATGGGAGACACTGGATGCTTGTCCCCGGCAGGTCGTACGAGCGGAAGGCACCGGCGTGAACGGACCCCTGATCGTCCAGAGCGACAAGACGTTGCTGCTCGAGGTGGACGGGCCGCGCGCGGACGAGTGCCGGCGGGCCATCGCCCCGTTCGCCGAACTGGAGCGCGCGCCGGAGCACATCCACACCTACCGGGTCACCCCGCTCGGGCTGTGGAACGCGCGGGCGGCCGGGCACGACGCCGAGCAGGTGGTCGACGCGCTGGTCGAGTTCTCGCGCTACCCGGTGCCGCACGCGCTGCTGATCGACGTGGCCGAGACGATGTCGCGCTACGGGCGGCTGCGGCTGGTCAAGCACCCGACGCACGGGCTGGTGCTGGAGACCACCGACCGCCCGGTGCTGCAGGAGGTGCTGCACTCCAAGAAGATCCAGCCGCTGGTCGGCACCCGGATCGACCCGGACACCGTGGCGGTGCACCCCTCGGAGCGCGGGCAGATCAAGCAGGCGCTGCTCAAGCTCGGCTGGCCGGCCGAGGACCTGGCGGGCTACGTGGACGGCGAGGCGCACCCGATCGCGCTGCGCGAGGAGGACTGGCGGCTGCGGCCCTACCAGCAGCAGGCCGTCGAGGGGTTCTGGCACGGCGGCTCGGGCGTGGTGGTGCTGCCGTGCGGCGCGGGCAAGACGCTGGTCGGCGCCGGCGCGATGGCGCAGGCCAAGGCGACCACGCTGATCCTGGTCACCAACACCGTCTCGGCCCGGCAGTGGAAGCACGAACTGGTGCGGCGCACCTCGCTGACCGAGGACGAGATCGGCGAGTACAGCGGCACCCGCAAGGAGATCCGGCCGGTCACCATCGCCACCTACCAGGTGCTCACCACCCGCCGTAAGGGCGTCTACGCGCACCTGGAGCTGTTCGACTCGCGCGACTGGGGCCTGATCGTCTACGACGAGGTGCACCTGCTGCCCGCGCCGGTCTTCAAGTTCACCGCCGACCTGCAGGCCCGACGCCGCCTCGGCCTGACCGCCACCCTGGTGCGCGAGGACGGCCGCGAGTCCGACGTCTTCTCGCTGATCGGCCCGAAGCGGTTCGACGCGCCGTGGAAGGAGATCGAGGCGCAGGGCTACATCGCGCCCGCCGACTGCGTCGAGGTGCGCGTCAACCTCACCGACGCCGAACGCCTCGCCTACGCGACCGCGGAGACCGAGGAGAAGTACCGCTACTGCGCGACGACCGCCACCAAGCGCCGGGTCACCGAGGCGCTGGTGCGCCGCCACCACGGCGAGCAGACGCTGGTGATCGGCCAGTACATCGACCAGCTCGACGAACTCGGCGAGCACCTGGACGCGCCCGTCATCAAGGGCGAGACGCCCAACGGCCGGCGCGAGAAGCTGTTCGAGGCGTTCCGGCAGGGCGAGATCGGCGTGCTGGTGGTCTCCAAGGTCGCCAACTTCTCCATCGACCTGCCGGAGGCGACCGTCGCGATCCAGGTGTCCGGCACCTTCGGCTCGCGCCAGGAGGAGGCGCAGCGCCTCGGCCGGGTGCTGCGCCCCAAGGCCGACGGGCACGAGGCGCGCTTCTACTCGGTGGTCGCCCGCGACACCGTCGACCAGGACTTCGCCGCCCACCGGCAGCGCTTCCTGGCCGAGCAGGGCTACGCCTACCGGATCGTGGACGCCGACGACGTGCTCGCCGGCGACGACGTGGGCGACGACGTGTGAACCGCGCCGCGGGCGGCCGGCCGCCCCGGCCCGGTCACCCCAGGGAGACCCGCTCCAGCCAGAAGTCCAGCAGGGCCGCGTCGCCCAGCACCTCGACCCGGTCGCTGCCGGCCGGCAGCCGGCGGTAGAAGGTCCGCAACACGTCGGCGAGCGGGCCGCGCACCGCGACGTCCGCCTTGGCGTGCTCCCGGCTCCAGGTGAAGCCGGCGTCCCGCAGTTCGATCAGCCACTCCGCGCCGGCCTCGGCCGGGGTGTCGGTGGCGTGCAGGTGCAGGGTGCCGCCGGTGACGCCCTGCGGGCCGTGCGGGTCGGCCAGCCGGGCGGTGAGGCCGATCGCGGGGGCGAGTTCGAGGAGTTCGTCGATGGCGTCGGCGGCCACGTCCGGGGCGATCTCGTAGCGGGCGCCGACGGTGGCGGCGGCGTCGGCGCGGTGGATCACCACGTCGTGGGTGGCCCGGCGGGCCCAGGCCAGCGTGGGCTGGGTGACGCCGAAGACCGTGGCGACCCGGTCGGGGCCCGCGTCGCGCAGCGCCCGCGCGGCCTGTTTCGCGGCGGCGGCCAGCCAGTCGTCGAGCTGCTCGGCGTCCGGGGCCTCGGAGGGGGCGGCGCCGGGCGCGGGCTCCCCGGCGCGCACGGCGGCGCCGACCGTCAGGAGGTTTCCGCCGACGTGCCGCAGCAGCGCGGCCGCGTTCCAGCCCGGGCAGGTGGGCACCGGCTGTCCGGGATCGGTGTCGCGCAGCAGGGCTCGCAACTCCTCGGTCTGGACGAGGAGTTCGTCACAGTAGCGATCGTGTCCGAGGGACGACGGGGTCATCGGATGTGCCACCTTCCGCGGTGCCGCACGGGCGGCCCGTCCGCCCGTGCCCGTAGACGTATCGCGGCAGGTGCCAGGAACGCCAATCCCGGGCCCCGCAGCGGCCCGCGTCAGTGCGGCCGGCCGGGGTCCGCCGGGCCGGGATCGGGCTGCCGGGTGCCGTCGGTGCCGAGCACCACGACCCGGAAGGCGGTGTCGAGGAAGACGCCGACGGCGTGCAGTGCGGCGCCCAGGCCGTGGCGCGGCGGCACGGGGCCGGGTCCGGCGGGCGGGCCCGGTGGGGCGCCGGGCGTGCGGGGGCCGGGCAGCGCGCCGGAGGCGGTGCTGCCCCTGATCGGATGCATGGTTTCAGCGGTCATGTCTCCAAAGGTAGGTTTTCCACCCCGGTGGCGTACATCGTTCGAACGGACGAACGTACCCGGCACCGCCGTACTCCGTACGGATCACGGCCGGCCGGCGGTTCTCGGGGGTCGCTCGGGGGCGGCGTCGGGGGCGCGGGGGCGCACCGGGGGCGGAGCCGGGGGGCGGGCGGCGCCTTACGGCGGAAACCCGTTCGCGCGGCGCGCGCGCTCGGCGTAGGATCTCGCCTCTTGCCACCTCCTGGGCGACCGCGGACCACCGCGGGACCGGGGGCGCCGACCGGACGGAAACCGGCCGGCTCCGCGTCGCACCGCCGTCACGCGTCCACCGCAGCCGAGGCACCGGGCCCCCGCCCGCGCGCCGCACGGCCGCCGACGCCCGCCCGCGCACCCCCGGAGGCATCACCGCCGTGTCCACCCCTACCACCGAGCACGGTCCGCTGGACCGCGAGCGCGCCCACCTCGCCGCGTCCCGCACCGCCCTGCGCGCCATGCGGGCCGACGCCGAGGCCCTCGACATCCGGGACGTGACCGCGAACTGGGTCAACGCCGAGGTGCTCAAGAACCAGATCGAGGCGCGCATCGAGGCGCTCGCCGACCTGGCGCACACCCCGCTGTTCTTCGGCCGCCTCGACTACCTGCACGCGGTCGGCGCCGACCAGGCGGAGGGCGCCGAGGGCGAGCGCTTCTACATCGGCCGCCGGCACGTGCACGACGCGGGCGGCGACCCGATGGTCATCGACTGGCGCGCGCCGGTCTCGCAGCCGTTCTACCGCGCCTCGCGCAAGGCGCCGATGGACGTGGCGCTGCGCCGCCGCTTCGGCTACACCGGCGGCAACCTCACCGCCTACGAGGACGAGCACCTCACCGACACCACCGAGCGGGAGACCACCAGCAAGCTCCTGCAGACCGAGATCGAGCGCCCGCGCGTCGGCCCGATGCGCGACATCGTGGCCACCATCCAGCCCGAGCAGGACGAGATCGTCCGGGCCGGCGTGAACGGCACGGTCTGCGTGCAGGGCGCCCCCGGCACCGGCAAGACCGCGGTCGGCCTGCACCGGGTCGCCTACCTGCTCTACGCGCACCGCGAGCGGCTGGCCCGCACCGGCACGCTGGTCGTCGGGCCGAACCGCTCGTTCCTGCAGTACATCGAGCAGGTGCTGCCCGCGCTGGGCGAGCTGCACGTCAAGCAGGCCACCGTCGACGACCTGGTGGCACACGTCGAGGTGCGGGCGGTCGACTCCGCGGCGGCCGGCACGGTCAAGGGCGACGTGCGGATGGCCGAGGTGGTGCGCCGCGCGGTGCGCAGCGGCATCACGCTGCCCACCGAACCGCTCGTCGTGGTGCGCGGTTCGCGGCGCTGGCGGGTGCCGGCCCACGAACTGGAGGAACTGGTAAGGGAACTGATGGGCCGTGACATGCGCTACGGCGCTGCGGCCGAGGCGCTTCCGCAGCGCATCGCGCACGCCGTCCTGGTCCGGATGGAGTCGGCCGGCGAGGCGCCCGACGACCGGGTGCAGGACGCGGTGGCCCGCAGCCAGCCGGTGAAGGCGGCGGTCAAGTCGATGTGGCCGCCGGTCGATCCGGCCAAGACGGTGCTGCGGCTGCTGTCCGACCCGGACTTCCTGGCCGGCTGCGCGGACGGCCTGCTCACCGCCGAGGAGCAGCGGGCGATCCGCTGGGCCAAGCCGGCCCGGGGCCTGAAGTCCGCGCCCTGGTCGGCGGCCGACGCGGTACTGGTCGACGAGGCGACCGACCAGGTGCAGCGCACCCACTCGCTCGGCCACGTGGTGCTGGACGAGGCGCAGGACCTGTCCCCCATGCAGTACCGCGCGGTGGGCCGCCGGTGCACGACCGGTTCGGCCACCGTGCTGGGCGACATCGCGCAGGGCACCACCCCCTGGGCGACGGCCAGTTGGGCCGAGGCGCTGGCCCACCTCGGCAAACCGGACGCCCGCGTCGAGGAGTTGACGCGCGGCTTCCGCGTGCCGCGCCAGGTCATCGCCTACGCCTCGCGGCTGCTCCCGCAGATCGCGCCGCTGCTCGCCCCGGCCACCTCGGTACGGGAGTCGGCGGGCGACCTGCGCGTCGAGGCGGTCGCCACCGAGGAGTTGACCGGCGCGGTCGTCGCGGCCTGCGTGGCCTCGCTGCGCCGGGAGGGCTCGATCGGCCTGATCGCCGCCGACCCGCGCATTCCGGAACTGTCCGCCGCGCTCACCGCGGCCGGCCTGCCGCACCTGTCGCCCGGCGAGGAGACCTCGGACCTCGCCCGCCTCACCCTGGTGCCGGCCTCCCTCGCCAAGGGCCTGGAGTACGACTACGTGGTGCTCGACGAACCGGCCGCCGTCGTCGCCGCGGAACCGGATCCGCGCACCGGCCTGCGCCGGCTGTACGTCGCGCTCACCCGCGCCGTCTCCGGCCTGGTCGTCGTGCACGCCGCCCCACTGCCGGACGCCCTGGCCGCCGAGCCGGCCCGGGTCTGAGCGGCCCGGACCGGCCGGGTGCGGGCGAGCCGCTACAGCCGCCGCACCCGGTCGGCCAGCCCGGCCAGCAGCGCGGGCTCCACCGGATGCTGGCGATAGCGCAGCAGCGACGCCCCGCCGAATTCCCCGAGCACCTTCGCGTACGGGAGCGTCTTCGGCGAAAGCCGGGCCACCGTCACGCAACTTCCGGCCGGCGAGACCTCGCTGAGATGGAAACAGGAGAGATCGACCCGGTAGAAATCCCCGGGTTCCAGGAGGCGTTCCCGCACGGTGTCGATCTCGGCGACCTCCGCACTGCGCCGCAGCAGCGAATCCCGCCCGGTCCCCTCCGCTCGGTACAAGGGCCCGCGAATTTCCGGACTCCCGGATTCCGATCCGGCGAACTGCCGGTCCGCCATCACGCCGTCGATCACCAGGCTTTCCAGATCGAACGCGTGCCGGTGCACGAGCCAGGCCGGCGCCTGCACATGCCGTTCCCCTTCGGGCCAGCAATGCACCACATACCTGCGCCGCCGGTCGTCGACCGCCAGTTCCAGACGGAAGAATCCCAGCGGATGCCACAGGGCGGAAATGCGTTCGGAAAGGCGACCGGCCAGAAGAAGGCGGACCGCCGCGACGACCCCCGGCGCGTCCCGCCGGTCATACGCCGCGGCGAGCAGGGACGTGACGTCCGGATCAGCGGCCATCGGTTCTCCCCGGGACCATGGGTGTCGTGTCGTGGCGCCGCGCGGATGTCCGAGGATAGAGGCGGGTACCGCGGGGAACAACAGGCGGGGAAAACCAGCGGAAATGGCGGGGGACCGGCCGGGAAGCCGGCCGGCGGCCGTCCGACCGGAAGGGCGGCACGCGCCGATGGCCCAGGCGGAGTGGACGTACCCCTACCGCGAGGGGCTGCTGGGCGCGGGCCCGTTCGCGGTGCTGAAGTCGCGCGAGGCGGCGGCGCTCGCCGCCCTGCTGCCCGGCCGGACCTGGGACGCCGTCGCGGACCTGGGCTGCGGCACCGGCCTGCTCTCGCGTGAACTGGCCGACCGCCTCGCCCCGGCGGCCGGTTGGATACTGGCGGACCGCGATCCGCGACTGCTGGGGATGGCGCGGGAGGCACTGGCCGCACCGGGCCGGCCGGTGGTCGCCGCGGTCGCCGATCTCGACCGGCTGCCGCTGGCCCGCGCCCTTCCCGCGCGGCGGGTACTCCTTCTCGCCTCGCACGTGCTCTATTACTGCGCCGACTGGCCGGATTTCGTACGCTCCCTGTACGGCGGCCTGCTCACCCATCGATCGGGGGGCGTTCTCGTCGTCGTGTTGCGTTCGGAGCGATCCGATTCCTATGTACTGCGCCGAATTGTGCGGCGAATGGCCGGCGAGAGCGCGCCGCGGATGCTGCACGGCGGCGAGTTCGCCCGATGGCTGGCCGATGCCCGGATACCCGCCGCCCGGTTGCGGATCGGCGTTTCCCACCGACCGCGCACAAGTGCGATCGGAGCGGGTCTGCGCGCGGCGCTCGACGGCAGCCCCGAGTTACACGCGGCGCTCACCCTGTCTGTGCCATGCCGATCCCTTCGGATTGGACGGCACGACAATATCCGCACTGGAACGGGTGATGGGCAGGGACGGCCCCCAACTGCCGCCGGTGCTGAGCCTTGAGGACGAAGTCTTCGTCCTCTACACTGACCCCGCCGACTCACCCGTGGAGGAATGCGGTGCCCCACATCGACATCAAGTACCGGTCCGACGAACTCGCCGAGGAGAACATCGTCGGCGCGATCGATGACCTGATCGGCACGGTGGCCCGCCACTTCCGGGAAAACCCGGATTTCGTCTCCCTGGAAATCTCCCGGCAGAACGCCGTGGTCAGGAACCGCAAGGCGGTGGACATCGAAGTCGATTCCTCGCCCGACCCCGAGGGCGTGCGGGCCGGCGCGGTGGGGGCGCTCTCCGAGGAACTGGCCGGGGTGCTCGGCGCCCATCTGGATTCCCAGGGCCTGGGGTCGTTGGAAGTGAGCGCCTGGGTGCGCGTCTTCGCGGCCGGCGCCTACCAGTACCACCGCACCGCGGGACAGACCGGCTGAGATGCCCGAAGGGCCGCCGTTCCCCTGGCCGTCGGTCATGGACCAGGCCTGGCGCTCGTACGCCGGCGGGGGCTGGGGCATAGGGGCGGTGGCCGTCGGCGTGGCCGGCGTGGTGCTGGCCGAGGGGATGAACTGCGCGCCGCCGGGGGCGCCGGGCGGGCCGGTGAGCCTGCGGCACGCCGAGATGGTGGTCCTGGAGTCCACCGACCGGGCACTGCTGCGCGGCTGCCAGGTCTTCTCCTCCGTCGAGCCGTGTGTCATGTGCCTGGGCGCGCTCACCTTCTGCCGCGTCCCGCTCTTCCACTTCGCCGCCCGCGACCTGTCGTTCTCCCCGGCGGCCAGGCACCTGCGGAGCGCACCGGTACTCGGACGGCGGGTGCCGGACGGGCGGGGGCCGTCGCTGGACGCCTTCGGGGTCTTCGCCCGGCTGCTGTCGATGGTCGCCGAGACCGAACACGCCCTGGCCCGCGCGCGCTTCGGCCTGGAACGGCGGCTGTGCCCGCGGCTGGTGGAGACCACCGAGCGACACGTGGCCCGGCGCACGTTCCGGCAGGCGGCCGAGCGCGGCCAGCAGTGGTCCGCGCTGTTCGAGCGGCTGTCCCCGCAACTCACGGCGTGCGTACCGGAGGCGGTCCGCGCCGAGCAGCGGCTGCGGCGGCTCGGCCTCGGCTGACCGCCGGCGGCCCGGCGTCAGTGCGGCGCCGACAGGCCGCCGTCGAGCACCAGGGTCGTGCCGGTGGCGAACTGCGCGCCGCACAGGTAGAGCACCGCGTCGGCGACCTCCGAGGGCCGCCCGAGCCGCTTGAGCGGGGTGCGTTCGGTGATCCACCCGAGGTAGTCCTCGCCGGCCCGCCGGGTCATCGCGGTGTCGAAGTTGCCCGGCGCGATCGCGTTGACCGTCACGCCGCCCTCCGCGCAGGCGGCGGCCAGTGCCCGGGTGGCCGCGTCGAGGGCGGCCTTCGCCATCGAGTAGGACAGGATCGCGGCGGCCGGCTCCAGCACGCCGTAGATGGTGGAGACGTTGATGATCCGCCCCCAGCCGGCCTCCCGCATCGGCGGATACGCCTGCTGGGCGCAGTAGACCGCGCCGGCCGCGTTGGTCAGGAAGGAGGCGTTCATGGTCTCCGGGGTCTCGGCGAGCCAGCCGGCGCTGTTGCCGATGGCGCCGGCGCAGTAGACGAGCACCTCGACCTGGCCGCCCAGCTTCTCCCGGGCCTGCGCGAAGAGCCCTTCGACGGACTCCCGCGAGCCGACGTCCCCGGACACCGGGTGGGCGACGCCGCCGCGCTCCCTGATGCCCCGCGCGGTGGCCTCGGCCGCCTGCGACCCGGTGTGGAAGCCGATCGCCACCGGCAGCCCGGCCGCGGCGAGCGCGGTGGCGATCTCGGTGCCCAGGCCGCCCGAACCGCCGACGATCAGGGCCCGTCGACCGGCCAGTTCGCTCAACACAGTGGCAACTCCTCGCTGGTGGGACCCGGTTCACGCCGCGGGCGGGCCGGGGCGTCGACGCGGTCTCAGGACGGTGCGCAGCGCCTCGGCGGCCGCAGCACTTTCTATACCTTCCTCGGCACGCCGCGTGACGTCCCAGTCGAAGGGATCACCGGAAGGAGTGGCCCGCTCGGCGAAGTCCGCCAACCGCCGCAGCGCCGCTTCCCGTTCGGCGTCGTCCAGCCCGGCCAGCAGCGCTCGCAGCGCGGCCAGCGTCCGGTCGGCGCAGTACGGGCCGTGCCGGGCGGCGCAGGCGACCGCCTCGACCGCGGCGGGCCCGGCGCCGGCCCGCTCGCCGCGCTCCCAACCGATCAGCAGCGCGTGGGTCCGCGCGGTCGCCGCGATGTCCCAGAACCCCGCCGCCCGGGCGAGTTCGAGCCCGCGCGCCAGCCGTCCGGCGACCTCGGCGGCCGGGTCGAGCCGGTGCTCCAGCAGCGCCACCGCCACCGGGGCCCAGGCCCGGCCGTGCCGGTTCTGCGCGCCGGACAGCAGTTCCTCCGCCCGGTCCACCAGCGGCGCCACGTCCCGCTGCCCGTCGCTGATCAGCGCGTCGGCGAGGTGGAGCAGCGCGATGCCGTGCGAGTACGCCTCGCCGACGGTCTCCAGCAGGCCGATCGACTCCCGCAGGCTGGCGATCGCCGGCCGGCCGTGCCCGGACTGCGCCTGCGCGCGGCCCAGCCGGTACAGCGCGATGGAGTGGTAGAGCACGCCGCCGGTCTCGGCGAACTTCCCCGCCGCCAGCCGGTTCCACTCGACGGCGCGGTCCATGTCGCCGCGGCAGCGGTGCAGTTCGGCGAGGTTGAGGGCGACCAGGCCGTAGCTGTAGGTGTCCTGGGAGTCGGCGAAGTACTCCATGGCCAGCCGGGCGGACCGCATCCCCATGGCGACCTGCTCGGTCAGCCAGCCGACCCAGGCGCGGGCGCTGTGCACCTGGGCGACCCCGAAGGCGTGGTGCGCGCGGCCCCAGTCCTCCAGCGCCCTCGCCAGTTGGGTGCCGCCCTCCAGGTAGCGGCCGGCGAAGATCTGGGTGTACGCCATGACGAGCCGGGCCTGCCCGCGGGCGAACAGGTCGTCGCACCGCTCCAGATGGCGTTCCGCCTGGGCGCAGTAGCGGTCCACGCCGGGCTCGTCGCCGGTGGAGCCGGACATCTCGGCGGCGCGGGCGGCGAAGATGGCCGCGTCCGGGTAGGAGCCGGCCTCCTCGGCCGCGCGGTGCGCCACCAGGGACAGCCGCAGCGCCTCGCGTACCGCCCCGGCGCGGTGCTCGATGTCGACCAGTCCCGCGTACGCCCGCAGCCGCGGCCAGGGTTCGGCCGCCGCGCCGGCGACCCGGTGGAAGCGCTCGCGGGCGGCGTCGAGGTGGTTGATGGCCAGCGACGCCTCGGCGGAGGCCAGCAGCACCCGCGGACGGCGGCCGGTCGCGGCGTGGCCTTCGAGCAGCAGCAGGGACTGGCCGCACGGCCCGGCCCACACCTGGACCGGGAGGCGTTCCACCGTCTCGACGAACCGGGCCACCGCCTGCGCGGGATCGGTCTCCAGGGTGTGCCGGACGACCTCCAGGAAGTGCCGCCGCCAGGAGTCGCCGAACCGGGGCGCCTCGCCGGCCAGCCGGGCGTGGTAGTCGGCCGCGAGCCGGTGGGTGCGCAGCCAGCGGGACTCCTGGCCGCGGTGCAGCCCGGTGGCGACCGCCTCGCGCACCGCGTCGCGCACCGCGTACTTGCCGTCGTCGCGGATGGAGATGAAGGAGTAGCGGGTCAGCGACGACGCGCTGAAGTCCGGCGGCAGCGACACCAGCGAGCGCAGCAGGTCCTCGTCGAACCACGCGACCAGCGAGGCGGCTTCCACGGCGTGCCGCAACTCGGCAGACTCCGCGCCGAGTTGGCTCAGGAACCGGTTGACGACCATGCTCTGCACGTCGCCGCGGCCCGGGCCCTGGCCACCGCCGGGACCGGCGGTCTCGGCGGACAGCGCGAGCGCCCAGGGCAGTCCGCCGGCCAGCGCGCCGATCCGGTCGCGGGTCAGCGGGTCGGTGATCCGGTTCCTGGCGAAGTACTCGGCGACCTCGTCCTCGTCCAGCAGCGGCAGTCCGCGCTCCAGGGTGACGGCCCGCAGGGTGAGCCAGGCCGGGTTCATCCGGTGCAGCGGCTCGCGGCCGGCCAGCACGAAGACGATCTCGGTGGAGATGTCGCCGCCGACGAGTCTTCGCAGCCAGTCGTCCACCTCGGCGGTGGCGGCCTCGAAGTAGTCGAGGAACAGGAAGACCCGGCCGGACCGGGCCACCTCGTTGCACGCCTCGGCGAACACCCCGGTCAGCGTGGCCATGCCGTCCAGGTAGACGGTGGCCTCGCGGCCGCTCAGGTGCTGCGACAGGAAGGCCCGCAGCCGCTCCTCGCCGACCGCGCCGGCCACGAAGGCGCCGACGATCCCGGCGTTCTCCAGCGCGTTCAGCGCCCCGGCGCCCACGCTCTCGGTGGCCGCGTGCAGTTTGGAGGCGACACCGGTGTAGCGGCGCAGTTCGCGGTCGAACTTGCGGAAGCACCGGCCCGGCAGCGCGGCCCGCCAGGCGCACATCAGGTCCAGCGGGCTGTGCACGGTCTCCATCGTGGTGCTCGCGACGTGCCGGGTGTGCGCCGCGGCCAGCAGTTCGAGCTCGGCGAGCAGCGAGGTCTTGCCGATCCCGCCGATGCCGTGGAAGGCGAAGACGGTGTACGCCGGCGGCCCGGCCGACAGGGCGTACTCGCGGAACGCGCCCTGCTCCGCCCGGCGTCCGACGAACATCAGGTGACGCGCGTCCCGCAGCCGTTCCCGGGTGCTCGTGTGAGGTGTAGTCATGTGCCCCCGCCCTCCGCGCCCGTCCGGACACGGGCGCGTGACACACGTTCATCTTTTCATTTCACACGAAATTCAGGCAAGCAACCGGAAACGGCCGCCCACCGCGTCACCCCACCGGGACCGGTTCGAGCGGGGTGTCGAGGGCCTCGCGCCAGGTGCGGACGGCGGCCGGGTCGACCGGGGTGTCCCAGCCGGCGAAGCGGACCGCGCCGCCGACGTGGAAGGCGTCGATGCCGGCCCGGCGCAGCGCCGGCAGGTGGTCGGCGCGCAGTCCGCCGCCGGCCAGCAGGCGCGGCTCGCCGGCGCCGGAGGCACGTCGCGGATCGGGCGCCTCGGCGGCGAGCACCGGCAGGCCGTCGTCCACGCCGTGCGGCGAGCCGGCCGTCAGGTAGCAGTCGAGCCCGGGGAAGCCGGCCAGCCGGGCGCGCAGGGCCGAGCGGTCGGCGCACCGGTCGATCGCCCGGTGGAACGTCCAGCGCGCGCCGCCGATCGCACCGGACAGCGCGCGCAGCGCCGCGAGGTCGGGACCGCCGTCCGGGTCGAGGAAGCCCATGACGAACTCCTCGGCGCCCTCGGCCCGCAGTGCCCCGGCCGCCGCGCACAACGCGTCCAGCTCCCGCGGCCCGCCGGCCAGGAAGCCGTCGCGGGCCCGCAGCATGACGCGGATCGGGAGGCCGGCCGCGGCCCGGACGGCGGCGAACGTCGCCGGGGACGGGGTGAGCCCGTCGGCGGCCATGTCGGCGACCAGTTCGAGGCGGTCCGCCCCGCCGGACCGGGCGGCGCGGGCGTCGTCGGGTCCCAGCGCGATGACTTCGAAAATTGGTCTAGACATATATGCCAGGGTGCCACACCCCCCGCCCCGGTGCCATACGCTCGCACGGTGAATGGCCCGACGCCGCACCCCGCCCGGGCGAGCCTGCTCGCCGACTTCACCCGGCTGCTGCGCCGCGCGGGCGCCACCGCCGACCCGGAACCCTACGGGGCGAACCTGCTGGCCCGCTGGGCGGAGCCGCAGCGCCGCTACCACACCACCGACCACCTGGCCGCGGTCCTCGGCCACGTCGACCGGCTGGCCGAGCACGCCGCCGATCCGGACACCGTGCGGCTGGCCGCCTGGTTCCACGACGCGGTCTACCGGCCGGACCGCTCCGAGAACGAGGAGCGCAGCGCCGCCCTGGCGGAACGCGCCCTGCCCGAGGCCGGGTTGACCGCCGCCCGCACCGCGATGGTCGCCCGGCTGGTCCGGCTCACCGCCGGCCACGACCCGGCCGCCGACGACCGCGACGGCCAGGTGCTGTGCGACGCCGACCTCGCCGTGCTGGCCGGCTCCCCCGCCGAGTACGCCGGCTACGCCGCCGCGGTCCGCGAGGAGTACGCCTTCGTCCCCGATCCGCTCTTCCGCGCCGGCCGCGCCGACGTGCTGCGCGGGCTCCTCGCGCTGCCCGCGCTGTTCGGCACCGGCTACGGCGCCCGGCACTGGGAGCGGCCGGCCCGCCGCAACCTCGCCGCCGAGCTGGCGCTGCTGGAGGCCGCGCCGCCGCCGTAGCGGAACGGGGGCCGTCAGCGGCGCTGGGCGGCCAGCAGGGCGGCGCGCAGGTGGCCGTCTGCGGAGTCGAGCAGCGAGGCGGCGCGCGGGGCGTCCACCCCGCCGAGCAGGACGAGGATCGCGTTCTTCACCTCGCCCGAGGTGGCGGACAGCGCCGCCTCGATCTCCGGGTCGCGGGCGCCGGTGGCGAGCGAGACGATGCGGCGGGAGCGGGCGCGCAGCTTCTCGTTGGAGGCCCGGACGTCGACCATCAGGTTCCCGTAGGTCTTGCCCAGCCGGATCATCGTGACGGTGGAGATCATGTTGAGGACGAGCTTCTGCGCGGTGCCGGCCTTCAACCGGGTGGATCCGGTGAGCAGTTCGGGCCCGACGACGACCTCGATGCCGTGCTCGGCCGCCCTGGCCAGCTGGGAGTCGGCGTTGCACGACAGCCCGACCGTCAACGCGCCGCGCGCGCGGGCGTGTTCGACCGCGCCGATCGCGTAGGGGGTGCGCCCGGAGGCCGAGACGCCCACCACGGTGTCGTCGGCGCCCACCCCGAGCGCGTCCAGGTCGGCGGCGGCCATCTCGCGGGAGTCCTCGGCGCCCTCGACGGAGGTCACCATCGCGGAGGGACCGCCGGCGATCAGCCCGGCCACCTGGCCGGGCGCGGTGTTGAACGTGGGCGGGCACTCGCTGGCGTCCAGCACGCCCAGCCGGCCCGCGGTGCCGGCGCCGGCGTAGACCAGCCGCCCGCCGCGGGCCATCCGGGCGGCCACGCCGTCGATGGCGGCGGCGATGCTCGGCAGTTGCGCGGCGACGGCGGCCGGCACCGAGGCGTCCTCGGCGTTCATGATGCGCACGATCTCGGCGGTCGGCAGCTGGTCGATCTCGGCCAACTCGGGGCGGAACGCCTCCGTCGTCAACGTCTCCAACTCGCGGCGCAGGGCGTCGTTGCTGGGCATAGGGCGGCTTGTTTTCCTTTGCGATTCGGGGTGGGTCGACGGGCCGGGTCCGCGGGGCCGGATCCGGTCGCCCCGGGGGCGGTCTAAGGGCGCGTCGCCCGGGCCGGCCGGCGGTGGGCCAGCGCTTCGTACGACGCGGACAGCGCGGGCGCCGCCCGCTCGTAGGTGCGCTGCGCGACGCCGACGAACAGGCAGTCCACGACGAGCAGTTGGCCGGTGCGGCTGGACATGGCGGCCGGGCGCAGCTCGCTCTCCCGGGACGTGGCGGTGGTGAGCACGTGGTCGGCGTACTGCGCGACCGGGCTGTCCTGCCGGCCGGTGATGGCCACCGTCGTGGCGCCCTGGTCGAAGGCGACCCGCAGCGGCTCTATGACGTCCACCGTGCTGCCGGAGTGGGTGATGGCCAGCGCGACGTCGCCCTGCCGAAGCTGCACGGCGTTGGTCACCGCGAGGTGCGGGTCGCTGTGCGCGTGGGCGATCATCCCTATGCGCAGCAGCTTCTGCGCGAGGTCCTGGCCGACCAGCGCGGAGGCGCCGATCCCGTAGACGTCGACGCGCCGGGCGGCGGCCAGCGCGGCGACCGCGGACTCCAGCTGCGCGACGTCGAGGCCGGCCGCGGTGTCGGCGAGGGTCTGCTGCTCGTCGCGGGCCAGCTTGGCCACCACGTCGGCCAGCGGGTCGTCCACCGCGATGTCGGCCGTCACGGCGGCCGGGGCGCCGGCTTCCTGCTGGGCGGCGAACGCGGCCAGCGCCAGCCGCAGATCGCGGTATCCGGGGTAGCCCAGGATCCGTGCGGTGCGCACTACGGTGGCCTCGCTGGTGCCGGTGCGCTGGGCGAGCGCGGTCACCGTGAGCTGGGCGCAGCCCGCCGGGTCGGCCGCCACGGCTTCGGCGACCCGCTGCATCGAGCGGGTCATGGACGGGCCGAGCGTGCGCACCTTGGCGGCCAAGGCGGTGCCGCCACCCGCGGTGCGGGGCCGGAAACTTTCTTTCGCATGCTGGGTCACGTTGGAAAGATATTTTCGCCCGGGATGGGCGTCAAGGCCCCGCACGGGCGGGTGCTGGGACAATGGCCGCATGGCTGTCGATCCCGAAGTCGTCCTGCACACCGCGCGGGCCCGCGTGCTCGCCGACCTGGCCGCCGCGCGGGTGGCGGACCCGGAGGTGGTCTCGCTGGTGGAGGACGCGGTGGCGCACCGGCGCTGGTGGATCGGCCAGTGGCCGGACGGCGCCGAGTTCGTCGCGGGCCTGGTCGCCCAGGACGTCCAGGACGCGCTGCTGGAGCGCCGGGGCCGCTGGCCGCTCTGCCCGGCCTGCGCCGAGCCGCACGCGCTCGACGTCGAGCCGGAGCTCGGCCCCGACCCGCACTGGGTGTGCGGCACCAACGGCACCGTGGTCGCCGCGGTCGGCGAGCTGCCGGGGTGAGGGTCAGCGGCGGCGCAGCGCCGGATCGGAGAGGTCCCGCGGCACGTAGTAGCTGTCGGCCGGGTTGAGGTCGGTGCCGGGCGGCACGATCGCGTCGATGCGGTCCAGCACGGCGTCGTCCAGCACGGTGTCGGCCCCGGCCAGCAGGTCGTGCAGCTGGTCGGCGGTGCGCGGTCCGATGATCACCGAGGTGACCGCCGGGTGGGCGCGGACGAACGCCAGGGCGAGGTGGGTGAGCGGCATCCCGGCGTCGGCGGCGAGCTTCTTCAGCTCGGCGACCGCGGCCAGCTTGGCGGCGTTGCCCGGCTGCGTGGTGTCGAACTTCCCCTGTTCCAGCCCGGAGCGCCGGGACCGGTCGAGAGCGCGGCCGGACAGCCAGCCGGCGCCCAGCGGACCCCAGGTCAGCACGCCCATCCCGTGCCGCCGGGCGGCCGGCAGCACGTCGGCCTCGATCCGGCGCGCGAGGATCGAGTACGGCGGCTGCTCGGTGCGGAACCGCTCGCGGCCGCGTTCCCGGGCGGTCCACTGCGCCTCGACGACGAGGTCGGCCGGGAAGGTGGAGCTGCCGATCGCCCGGACCTTGCCGGCCCGCACCAGGTCGGACAGGACCGAGAGCGTCTCGTCGATGTCGGTGTCCGGGTCGGGGCGGTGCACCTGGTAGAGGTCGATGTGGTCGGTGGCCAGCCGGCGCAGGCTGTCCTCGACCGAGCGGGTGATCCAACGCCGGGAGTTCCCGCCGGTGTTGGGGTCCTGGCCCATCCGGCCGTTGACCTTGGTGGCCAGCACGACCTCGTCGCGCCGGCCCTTGAGCGCCTTGCCGACGATCACCTCGGACTCGCCGGCCGAGTAGACGTCGGCGGTGTCGACGAAGTTGACGCCCGCGTCGAGCGCGGCGTGGATGATCCGGACCGACTCGTCGTGGTCCGGGTTCCCCCAGGCGCCGAACATCATCGCGCCGAGCGCGTACTCGCTGACCGAGATGCCGGTCCCGCCGAGGATCCTGCGCTTCATGGGCCGTCCCTCTCCCTGTGCCGTGGCGCCTGCCGTCCCCCGTCGGGGCCGGATGCCCCCGTCACTCCACCCTGCCGGCAACGCCCGAGGGCGGCACCCCGATCGGGGTACCGCCCTCGGTCCGTGTGACGGGACGCTGATCCGAGGATCAGAAGTCCATGCCGCCGCCCATGCCACCGGTCGGGTCGCCCGCGGGGGCGGCCTTCTCCGGCTTGTCGGCGATGACGGCCTCGGTGGTGAGGAAGAGCGCCGCGATGGAGGCGGCGTTCTGCAGCGCGGACCGGGTGACCTTGGCCGGGTCGATGATGCCCTCGGCGACCAGGTCGACGTACTCGCCGGTCGCGGCGTTCAGGCCGTGGCCGGTGGGCAGGTTGCGCACCTTCTCGACCACGACGCCGCCCTCGAGGCCGCCGTTGACGGCGATCTGCTTGAGCGGGGCCTCCAGGGCCAGCTTGACGATCGCGGCACCGGTGGCCTCGTCGCCGGTCAGCTCCAGTTCGAGCTTCTCGAAGACCGAGGCGGCCTGGATCAGGGCGACGCCGCCGCCGGCGACGATGCCCTCCTCGACCGCGGCCTTGGCGTTGCGCACCGCGTCCTCGATGCGGTGCTTGCGCTCCTTGAGCTCCACCTCGGTGGCCGCGCCGGCCTTGATGACGGCCACGCCGCCGGCCAGCTTGGCGAGGCGCTCCTGGAGCTTCTCGCGGTCGTAGTCGGAGTCCGACTGCTCGATCTCGGCACGGATCTGGTTGACCCGGCCGGCGACCTGGTCGCTGTCGCCGGCGCCGTCCACGATGGTGGTCTCGTCCTTGGTGATGACGACCTTGCGGGCGCGGCCGAGCAGGTCGAGCCCGGCGTTGTCCAGCTTGAGGCCGACCTCTTCGGAGATGACCGTGCCGCCGGTGAGGATGGCGATGTCGTTCAGCATGGCCTTGCGGCGGTCGCCGAAGCCCGGGGCCTTGACGGCGACGGACTTGAAGGTGCCGCGGATCTTGTTGACCACCAGGGTCGACAGGGCCTCGCCCTCGACGTCCTCGGCGATGATCAGCAGCGGCTTGCCGGACTGCATGACCTTCTCCAGCAGCGGGAGCAGGTCCTTGACCGCGGAGATCTTGGAGTTGACGATCAGGATGTAGGGGTCGTCGAGCGCCGCCTCCATCCGCTCCATGTCGGTGGCGAAGTAGGCGGAGATGTAGCCCTTGTCGAAGCGCATGCCCTCGGTGAGCTCGAGTTCGAGCCCGAAGGTCTGCGACTCCTCGACGGTGATGACGCCTTCCTTGCCGACCTTGTCCATGGCCTCGGCGATGAGCTCGCCGATCTGGGTGTCGGCGGCGGAGATGGAGGCGGTCGAAGCGATCTGCTCCTTGGTCTCCACGTCCTTGGCCTGCTCGAGCAGCTGGCCGGAGACGGCCTCGACGGCCTTCTCGATGCCGCGCTTGAGGGCCATCGGGTTGGCACCGGCCGCCACGTTGCGCAGGCCCTCGCGGACCAGCGCCTGGGCGAGGACGGTCGCGGTCGTCGTGCCGTCACCGGCGACGTCGTCCGTCTTCTTCGCGACCTCCTTGACCAGCTCGGCGCCGATCTTCTCGTACGGGTCCTCCAGCTCGATCTCCTTGGCGATGGACACGCCATCGTTGGTGATCGTGGGGGCGCCCCACTTCTTCTCGAGGACGACGTTGCGGCCCTTGGGGCCGAGGGTCACCTTGACGGCGTCGGCGAGCTGGTTCATCCCGCGCTCGAGGCCGCGCCGCGCCTCCTCGTCGAACGCGATGATCTTGGCCATGTGAAGTGGTCCTCCCGGACGGGGTGGATTGCTCCGGACCGCTTGTACGCCCGCGACGGACGGCCCGCCGACAACCGGTTCCTTCCCGGTGCCGAACGGACCTCGCCAACCGGTCCTTCTGTCACTCTCAACGTCAGAGTGCTAACGCCAATGATTAGCACTCTCCCCCATCGAGTGCAAGCGCCGGCCGCCTGCCGCCCGGCCCGCCGCCGGGGTGGCGCGACGCGCGTAGGGCCCGGTCCCCTGGGCGGGGTCCGGGCCCTACGAGCGTGAGATACGAGTGTGTCCGAGTACGAGCGTGCGTGTCCGATGCGGTCGGTCAGCCTGCGGTGGCCAGCCGGACCATGTCCGCCTGCGGCCCCTTCTGGCCCTGCGAGATCTCGAACTCGACCCGCTGGCCTTCCTCGAGGGTGCGGTAGCCGTCCATCTGAATCGCGCTGTAGTGCACGAAGACGTCCGCACCACCGTCTACCGCGATGAAGCCGTAGCCCTTCTCCGCGTTGAACCACTTGACGGTGCCCTGAGCCATCCCAAACTCCCCTATTACTGGCCCTTGCGCGGGCCCGCCCTCCGCGGGCCCGGGTCAGACCTCACCCCCGGATCGCTCTGGGGGCGTGCGCCGGAACGCGTCGACCGCGGCTGAATGTATCTGCACGGAAGCCCTGAGCAACAGAGCATTCGGACGAGAATTCTGCGCACGCCTGATCGGTGATTTTGGGGAGAAAGTGCGGGAATCCAGGGCAACTTGGGCCGGGCATAGCGAACCAACGCGACAATTCGCACCCCATTTTCGAGCGCAACTCGTCGCGTTCTCATGTGTCGTCGGCACATGCACGGTGCCGGCACCCAAGGATGGAGCGGTCAGAAACATCCGACCGAATGGCCGGATTCGATGTTTGAACAGCCCAGAGTGTTGCTTCGTAACCAAGAACAACAGCTGTCCCTGGTTACTCTACCGCGCCGTGAGAGGTGCGCGTGCCCCGAGTACCGCATTGGCAAACGGGGCCGGCGCGAGAAATTCCAACTGTCCGGAACGCGGGCGCGGTGTCCGGTTCGCGGCGGTTCAGCAACCGCCGGCGACGGCCGGGATGATGGAAACTCCGGCACCGTCAGGAACCGGTGTGAGCAGGCCGTCGGAGAAACGCACGTCGTCATCGTTGACGTAGACGTTGACGAATCGGCGCAGCTGTCCCTGATCGTCGAGGACCCGGGCGGAGATGCCGGGGTGGCTGCCCTCCAGCGAGGTCAGCACCTCGGAGAGCGTGCCGCCCTCGGCCGGGACCTCGGCCCGGCCGCCGGTGTAGGTGCGAAGGATGGTCGGGATGCGGACATTGACACTCATGCGAGGCCAGCCTCTCGGAACGAGTCGAGGGAGGGACGGATGACGGCGGTCAGGCCGGTGGTGGGCGCGACGGCGTCCAGGGTCTTGAGCCCGTCGCCGGTGTTGATCGCGACGGTCTCGGCGGCCGGGTCCAACTGCCCGGTCTCGATCAGCTTCCGCAGCACGCCGACGGTCACCCCGCCGGCGGTCTCGGTGAAGATGCCCTCGGTCCTGGCCAGTTGCTTGATGGCGGCCACGATCTGCTCGTCGTCGACGTCCTCGACCGCGCCGCCGGTGCGCCGGGTCACGTCCAGCACGTAGGGGCCGTCCGCCGGGTTGCCGATGGCCAGCGACTTGGCGATGGTGTCCGGCTTGACCGGCCGCACCACGTCGTGTCCGGCCTTGAACGCGGCCGAGACCGGCGAGCACCCCTCGGCCTGGGCACCGTAGATCCGGTAGGGCTTCTCCTCCACCAGGCCGAGGTCGATCAGTTCCCGCAGCCCCTTGTCGATCTTGGTGAGCTGGGAGCCGGAGGCGATCGGGATGACGATGTTGTCCGGCAGCCGCCAGCCGAGCTGCTCGCAGATCTCGAAGGCGAGCGTCTTGGAGCCCTCGCCGTAGTAGGGGCGCAGGTTGACGTTGGTGAACCCCCAGCCCTCGCCGATCGGGTCGCCGATCAGCTCGCTGCAGAACCGGTTCACCTCGTCGTAGGTGCCGTCGATCCCGACCAGCCGGCCGCCGTAGACCGCGGCCATGACCACCTTGCCGGCCTCCAGGTCGGCGGGGATGAAGACGCAGGAGCGGAACCCGGCCCGCACCGCCGCGGCGCCGACCGCGCCGGCCAGGTTGCCGGTCGAGGAGCACGACAGCGTGGTCAGGCCGAAGTTGCGGGCCGCCTCGACGGCGATCGCCACCACGCGGTCCTTGAAGGAGTGGGTGGGGTTGCCGGAGTCGTCCTTGACGTACAGCCCGCCGGTCACGCCGAGCTCGGCGGCGAGCCGGTCGGCCTTGACGAGCTTGGTGAAGCCGGGGTTGAGGTTGGGCTTGTCGGCCACGTCGGCGGGCACCGGCAGCAGCGGCGCGTACCGCCAGATGTTCTGCGGTCCGGCCTCGATCCGGGCGCGCAGCGCCTGCGGGTCGCCGGCCGGGTGGTCGTAGGCGACCTCCAGCGGGCCGAAGCACGCCTCGCACGCGAAGACCGGGCCGAGCGCGGTCCGCTCGCCGCACTCGCGGCACGAGAGGGCGACGGCCGGTCCGAAGTCGGGAGCCGCCGTGGCGGCCGGGGTGTCGGTGGTGGCGGTCTGGGACGCCATAGGGCGAGGTCCTCTCCTCATCTTCCTCACGGCGTATCTCACCGCGAGACGGAATTGGCACCTTCCCCACCGTGACCTCGCGGTCGGCGGGAGGGTTGCCGGGGCTTCAACGGGCCGTTCCCTCTGCCCCTCTGGATGAGCGGTATGGCACCGGACGCGCGGTCCGGGCGTTTGTCGTGCTGCTGATGACTGTAACCGAAAGGTCCGCATCCCTGAGACGGTTGTCCGATACGCGAGACGCGGCGGCGAGACGCGGACCGCTCGCCGCCGGTCGCGCCCGACCGGGGGACAGCGCGCCGCACGGCGCGGTCCGGTCACGTTTGACCCGCCGGGGCCATGGCTAGGCTGCCCGCATGGCCGCCCCCCAGCACGACGCATCCGAGCCGACCGCCGAGGTGCTGATCGCCTCCAACCGCGGACCGGTCTCCTACAGCCGCGCCGAGAACGGCACGCTCAGCGCCAAGCGCGGCGGCGGCGGAGTCGTCTCCGGCCTCAGCGCGATCGGGCCGGACACCGACGCGGTCTGGGTGTGCGCCGCCCTGTCCGACGGCGACCGCGCGGCCGTCGAGGCGTCGCACGGCGGCCACCTCGACCCGGCGGACAGCGGCGGCCGGCGGGTCCACATGCTGGGGATCGACCCGCGCACCCACGCCGACGCCTACAACGGCATCGCCAACTCCGTGCTGTGGTTCATCCACCACCTCCTCTACCAGACCCCGTTCGAGCCCGCCTTCGGCAACGACTTCCGCGCCCAGTGGGCCGGCTACCTCGACTACAACACCGCCTTCGCCGACGCCCTGGCGCAGGAGGCCGGGCACAAGGCCGCCGTCCTGGTCCAGGACTACCACCTGACACTGACACCGCGGCTGCTGCGCGAGCGCCGGCCCGATCTGCGGATCGGCCACTTCTCGCACACCCCGTGGGCGCCGCCGGACTACTTCCGCCTGCTGCCCGACGACGTGGCCGCCGACGTGCTGCGCGGCGTCCTCGGCGCCGACCGGGCCGGCTTCCTCACCAGGCGGTGGGCCCGCTCCTTCGCCGACTGCGCCGAGCAGATCCTCGGCGCCCGGGTCACCGAGGAGAACGGCGAGCTGTCCGTCGCGCACGAGGGCGGCACCACCCGGCTGGGCGTGCACGGCCTCGGCGCGGACGCCGAGTTCCTGCGCGAACGCGGCCACCGCGCGGACGTCGCCGAGCGGATGGCCGCGCTGCGCGAACGCGTCGGGCCGGACCGCAAGGTCATCGTCCGGGTGGACCGCACCGAGCTGTCGAAGAACATCGTCCGCGGCCTGCAGGCGTACGACCTGCTGCTCACCGACCACCCCGAGTGGCGCGGCCGGGTGGTGCACGTCGCCTTCGCCTACCCGTCCCGCTACGACCTGGCCGTCTACCGCGACTACACCGAGACCGTCCAGCGGGTCGCCGAGGACCTCAACGCCCGGCACGGCACGCCCGGCTGGCAGCCGCTGATCCTGCACGTCGAGGACGACTTCGCCCGTTCGCTGGCCGCCTACCGGATCGCCGACGTCGCGCTGGTCAACCCGATCAGGGACGGGATGAACCTGGTGGCCAAGGAGATCCCGGTGCTGTCCGACGACGGCTGCGCGCTGGTGCTGTCCCGGGAGGCCGGCGCCTACGAGGAACTGGGCGCCGACGCGATCGGCGTCAACCCCTACGACATCAACGCCACCGCCGCCGCGCTGCACACCGCGCTGTCGATGCCGGACGGCGAACGGGCCGCCCGCACCGGACGGCTGGCCGCCGCGGCCACCGCGCTGCCGCCGTCGCGGTGGTTCCTCGACCAGTTGGAGGCGCTCGGCGGCTGACCGGGGTCAGCGCAGCGCGTCCGCCAGCGCGCCGAGCAGCGCGACCACCGCCTCGGGACCGGGCAGCACCAGGTCCGCGCGGGCCGACAGCCGGGGCACCTCGGTCGCCGCGCTCGCCACCAGGACGCCGGGCACGCCCTGCCCGCGCAGCCGGTCCACCGCGTCGAACGCGGCCAGGTCGCCGAGGTCGTCGCCCGCGTACAGGACCGCGCGGGCGCCGGCCTGCCGCACGTACGCGGCCAGCGCGACGCCCTTGTCCATGCCGGGCGGCCGCAGTTCGAGCACCATGCTGCCCGGCTCCAGCAGCAGGGCGTGCCGCTCGGCCAGCTCGCGCATCGGCTCGCTCAACGCCTCGAACGCGCCGGCCGGATCGGCCGCCCGGCGGGTGTGGACGGCGACCGCGCGGCCGCCCTTCTCCTCGATCCAGGTGCCCTCCGGGGCCGCCGACCGGGCCAGCAGTTCGGGGAGTTCGGCCCGCGCGGCGGTGACCCCTGGGTGGTCGCCGGGGGTGTCCAGCACGCCGGTCGCCGCGTCCCACCGCTCGGCGCCGTAGTGGCCGAGCACCACGAGCCCGTCGATGCCGGTGAGGCCGCCGTACTCCACCGCGGTCGCGGCCGGCCGGCCGGTCAGCACGACCACCGACCCCAGCCGGGGCGCCAGCGCCCGCAGGGCGGGCACCGCGCCGGGATGCGCCCGGGCCTGCTGCGGATCGGCGACTATCGGGGCGAGCGTGCCGTCGAAGTCGAGCACGACGACGGACTCGCCCGGCGCCGCGAGCAGCGCGGCCAGGCCCTCGCGGCCTCGCGGGGTCCGCGGCACGGGGAGCGGATGACGACCCATACGGGCGACCCTACCGGCCGGCCCGGCCGCCTCACCGCTGCCGGCGGCGCGCTTCCCTGGCCTCCCGCAGCCGGTGGACGGTGCCGGGCGCGTGCTCCAGCGCGCGCGGATCGTCCAGCAGCGCGTTGAGCAGCTGGTAGTACAAGGTGGGCGAGATGCCGAGCCGCTCGCGGATGGCGCGTTCGCGCACGCCGGCCGCCGGCCACTGCCGCCCCGCCAGGTCCAGCACGGCCCGGTCGCGTTCGGAAAGCCCCTCCTCGTCCACATCCGAGACGTTACTCCGGGCATCCGACGGAGAACCATGGAGTACGTACCCCGGTCTCCGGAACCCGAGGAGTCGTCGCCCATGACCGCCGAGCACACGTCCACCGGTCCGTCCCGCACCGCCGCCGAGATCGCCACCCAGCCCGCCCTGTGGCGCCGCGCCGCCCGGCTGGCGCCCGACGCGGCGGGCCTGCCCGGCCGCGGCGAGCGCGTCGCGGTGACCGGCTGCGGCACCTCGTGGTTCATGGCGCAGGCGTACGCGGCGCTGCGCGAGGCGGCCGGCCAGGGCGAGACGGACGCGTTCGCGTCGTCGGAGTTCCCGCGCGGCCGTTCGTACGACCGGGTGGTGGCGATCACCCGGAGCGGTACGACCACCGAAGTGCTCGAACTGCTCGGCGCGCTGCGCGGCGCCACCCCCACGACCGCGCTGACCGCCGGCCCGGCCACCCCGGTCGCGACCGCGGCCGACCAGGTCGTCGCGCTCGACTGGGCCGACGAGGAGTCGGTCGTCCAGACGCGTTTCGCGACCACCGCGCTGGCCCTGCTGCGGGCCGCCCTGGAGGCGGCCGGCCCGCTGCCGGAGGGGGTCGGCCGGGTCGAGGTCGCGGCGGACGACTGCGCGCTCGCCCTCGCCGAGCCGCTGCCGCGCCCGGCACTCGCCGCCGGCCAGGTCACCTTCCTCGGCGCCGGCTGGACGTACGGGCTCGCGCAGGAGGCGGCGCTGAAGATGCGGGAGGCCGCCGGCGCCTGGACCGAGGCGTATCCCGCGATGGAGTACCGGCACGGCCCGATCGCCGTCGCCGGGCCCGGCCGGGTGACCTGGGCGATCGGACCGGTGCCGGCCGGGCTCGCCGCCGAGGTGCGGCGCGCCGGCGGCACGCTGGTGAGCTGCCCGCTCGACCCGATGGCCGACCTGGTGCGCGCCCAGCGGCTCGCCGTGGCCGCCGCGCGCTCCCGGGGCCAGGACCCCGACCGGCCCAGGAACCTGACCCGCAGCGTGATCCTCAACTGACCCGGAAAGCCCGCGACGGCGCCGGTGGACTAGACCTCTCCCGGGACCGCAGGCCAGACTGGACCACGTGAGACACGTCATCGCCCTCGATGTGGGCGGCACCGGGATGAAGGCCGCCCTCGTCGGCACCGACGGCGGGCTGCTGCACCAGGCCCGCCGCCCGACCGGGCGCGAGCGCGGTCCGGACGCCGTGGTGGCGTCGGTCGTGGAGTTCGCCGAGGCGCTGCGGGCCCACGGGTTGCGGGAGTTCGGCGAGCCGGCCGCCGCGGCCGGGATCGCCGTGCCCGGCATCGTGGACGACGCGAACGGGGTGGCCGGCTACTCGGCGAACCTCGGCTGGCGGGACGTGCCGCTGCGCGCGCTGCTGGCCCAGCGGCTCGGGGACCTGCCGGTGGCGCTCGGCCACGACCTGCGGTGCGGCGGGCTGGCCGAGGGCCGGCTCGGCGCCGGGCGCGGCCGGGACCGCTTCCTGTTCGTGGCGCTCGGCACCGGCATCGCCGCGGCGATCGGGGTGGACGGCCGCATCGAGCCGGGCGCGAACGGCTGCGCGGGCGAGATCGGCCACGTCGTGGTGCGGCCGGGCGGCCGGGTCTGCCCGTGCGGGCGCACCGGCTGCCTGGAGACCGTCTCGTCCGCGGCCTCCGTGACCCGCGAGTGGGCGCTGGCCGGCGGCGGTCCTGAGGCGACCGCGGCGGACTGCGCGAGCGCGGTGGCGGCCGGCGACCCGGCGGCCGTGCGGGTGTGGACCGAGGCGGTCGACGCGCTGGCCGACGGGCTGGTGACGGCGGTGACGGTGCTCGACCCGGGGGTGGTGATCGTCGGCGGGGGGCTGGCGGAGGCCGGCGAGACCTTGTTCGGGCCGCTGCGCGACGCGGTCCGGCGACGGCTGACGTTCGAAACGTTTCCTCAGATCGTGCCGGCGGCCCTCGGGGACGCCGCAGGATGCCTGGGCGCGGGACTGCTCGCCTGGGACCGACTCTCCGTGGAGGTATCCGGCTGATGGCCGCCGCACACAGCAACAGCAAGCGCGAGGTCCTCCACGGGGCACGCGTGGTCCTGCCGTCGGGCGTCGTGCGGGACGCCCTGCCGGTCGAGGGGGACCGGATCGCGGCGCCGCGCCCGGACGAGCCGGGCACGGTGGACCTGTCGGGGCACTGGATCGTGCCGGGCTTCGTCGACCTGCACGTGCACGGCGGCGGCGGCGCGTCGTTCTCCTCGGGCAGCGTGCCGGAGGCGCTGACGGTGATCGGCACGCACCGCGCGCACGGCACGACGACGATGCTGGCGTCCACGGTCACCGGCGAACTGGACGACCTCGCCCGGCAGGCCGGCGCGCTGTCGGAGCTGGTGGAGCAGGGCGAGCTGGCCGGGCTGCACTTCGAGGGGCCGTTCATCTCGCCGCACCGCTGCGGCGCGCACCAGCCCTCGCTGCTGCGCCACCCCGCCCCGTCGGACGTGCGCAAGCTGATCGAGGCGGCCCGGGGCACCGCGCGGATGCTGACGCTGGCGCCCGAACTGCCCGGCGGCCTGGAGTCGGTGCGGCTGCTGGTGGAGCAGGGCGTGCTGGCCGCGGTGGGCCACACCGACGGCGACTACGCGGCGACGCTGGCCGCGGTGCGGGCCGGCGCCTCGGTGGCGACGCACCTGTTCAACGCGATGCCCGGGCTCGGGCACCGCACGCCGGGCCCGGTGGTGGCGCTGCTGGAGGACGAGCGGGTGACCGTCGAGCTGATCAACGACGGCACCCACCTGCACCCGGCGGTGCTGGAGTTGGCGTACCGCTCGGCGGGCGCGGACCGGGTGGCGTTCATCACCGACGCCATGGGCGCGGCCGGGATGGGCGACGGCCGCTACCCGCTCGGGCCGATGGAGGTCGAGGTCACCGACGGGGTGGCCCGGCTGGTGGAGGGCGGCTCGATCGCGGGCTCGACGCTCACGCTGGACGTGGCGTTCCGCCGGGCGGTGACGGTGGACGGTCTTGCGGTGCCGGACGTGGTGCGGGCGATCTCGGCCAATCCGGCGAAGCTGCTGGGGCGCTACGACACCGTCGGCTCGCTGGAGCCGGGCAAGTTCGCCGACCTGGTGGTGCTGGACGAGGACTTCGGGCTGGCCGGCGTGATGCGGCGCGGCGGGTGGCTGGTGCGGCCGGCGGGGGTTTAGCGCGCCGCGCGGCCTGGGACGCTGTAGCGGCGGCGGCACGGGGGCCGCCGCGGATCCGTTCCGGGACACGCGCCACCTGTGGGGACCGCCATGCCGCTCGTCACGACCGGTGAACTGCTCGCCGCGGCCCGGCGCCGCGGTGCCGGGCTCGCCGCGTTCAACGTCATCACGCTGGAGCACGCCGAGGCGGTCGCGGCCGGCGCGGAGGCGGCCGGCACGGCCGCGGTGCTGCAGATCAGCGAGAACGCGGTCCGCTTCCACGGCGGACGCCTCGGCCCGCTGGCCGTCGCCGCCGCGCAGACCGCACGGGAGTCGGCCGCCGCGCTCTCCCTGCACCTGGACCACGTCACCGAGGCCGCGCTGCTGCGCCTGGCACCCCAGCACGGCTTCTCCTCGGTCATGTTCGACGCCTCCCGGCTGCCGTACGAGGAGAACGTCGAGGCGACCGCGGACGCGGTGCGCTGGGGCCGCGCGCACGGCGTCCTGGTGGAGGCGGAACTCGGCGCGGTCGGCGGGAAGGCGGGCGACGCGCACACGCCCGGGGTGCGCACCGACCCGGCGCAGGCCGCCGCGTACACCGCCGCGACCGGGGTGGACGCGCTGGCGGTCGCGGTCGGCAGCACGCACGCGATGACCGAGCGGACGGCCGCGCTCGACCACGAACTGATCGGGCGGCTGCGGGCGGCCGTGCCGGTGCCGCTGGTGCTGCACGGTTCGTCGGGCGTGCCGGACGAGGAGATCCGGCGGGCGGTGGCGGCCGGCGTGGTGAAGGTCAACGTGGGCACCGCGCTCAACACCGCGTTCACCGGCGAGGTGCGCGGCCGGCTCGCCGCGCACCCGGAGGTGGTCGACCCGCGCGCCTACCTGGCCGCGGCGCGCGAGGCGATGGCCGAGACGGTGGCGGCGTTCCTGAAGGTGGTCACCGCCGGCTGACGCCGGACGGCGGTCAGGACCAGCCGGTGGGCCGCTGGGACGGGTTCACCGTCAGGCCGAAGCGGTCCAGGTTGTAGTGGCACACGTCGCCGTTGCCGCAGGTGAGCGCGATGGTGTTGGCGCCCTTCTGCAGGTCGACCGAGACGTAGGAGGTGAACCACTGGTCCCAGTTGCCGGTGGTGCCGTAGTCCTTGAGGTTGATCTTGGAGTCGAGCGGCTTGCCGTTGACCACGACGGTGGTCATGGCGGGGTCGGCCTGGGCGTTGGCGTAGCGCACCCACAGGGTGTACGTGCCGGCCTTGGCCAGCGTGGCGTTCCAGCTCGCGGTGGCGCCGGGGGTGCTCATGCCGTCGACGAACACGCCGTTGGGGCCCTTGGCGCCCTGGTGGTTGTTGTCGGTCTTGGCGCCGCCGGAGAGCGTGACCGCGGCGGCGAACTGCTGCGGCAGCCCGGCGTTGGGATCCGCGGGGGCGGTGGTGCCGGACGGCTGCGTGGCGGCCGTGCTCGGCGCGGCGCCGGTGCCGCCCGCCTGCGGGCCGCCCTTGCCGCCGCTCACCACGGCGATGACGATCCCGACCGCGACCACCACGACGACCGCGATCGCGCCGATCATCAGGCCGCGGCGGTTGCCGCCGCCGGTGTCCCGGGAGCCGCCGCCGTGCCCGCCGGGGTGGCCGATGCGCTGCGTCTGGTCGGCGGAGCCGTAGGGCGCCTGCTGCTGGGTGTACCCCTGCTGCTGGTACCCGGGCTGCTGGCCGTAGGGCTGCTGCGGCTGCTGCTGGGTCTGCTGCTGCGGGGGCGGGTAGCCGTAGCCGCCGCCCTGCTGGGGCGCCTGGCGGCGCTCGCCGACCCGGGTCACCTGGTGGTACGAGGTACGGGGCACCCCGGGGCGGTCCGCCGCGGGTGCGCTCTGCTCGCCGTCGCCGCGGTACAGGTACCCGAACGGGTCGTCTTCCCCGGACTCGGGCGTGCCGTTGTTGCCGGCGGTCATCGACTGCTCACTCCCCACTGCGTCCGATCGTCGAGGGACCGGACAAGACTGGACCCGCGCGAGCCTACCTCGATCCGGTGAACCCGTGCGTACGGGTGATCGGACACTCGTGCGGCGCGCCGGAGGGTCAGCCCGCTCTGCGCTGCTGTTTGCCGCGCCGTTTCTGGTCGTACATCCGCTGGTCGGCGCAGTGCAGCACCTCGTCGACCGTCATCCCGCAGCCCGCCCAGCCGACGCCGAAGCTCGCGCCGACTCGAACAGCGCGGCCCTCGACCCGGATCGGCGGCAGGATCGCGTTGCGCAGCCGGACCGCGAGGTCCTGCGCGTCCTCCTGGTCCAGGCCGTCGGCGAGCACCACGAACTCGTCGCCGCCGAGCCGGGCCACGGTGTCGCCGTCCCGCACCACGCTGGTCAGCCGGCGGGCGACCTCGACGAGCACCGCGTCGCCGGTGTGGTGGCCGAAGCGGTCGTTGATCGACTTGAAGCCGTCCAGGTCGCAGAAGAGCACCGCGAGCCCCTTGCCGGGCGTGCCGTGCCCGGGGGCGTCCCGCAGCACCGCCGGGTCGACCGCGTGCACGTGCGGGTCGTAGGCGAGCGAGGGCGCCGGGAACTCGTAGCCGAACTCGTCGACCTCGCCCCGCGGTCCCTCGCCGGGCGGCATCTCCGGCTCCTCGGGCAGGTAGGGGCGCGAGCAGAGCCGGGAGCTGAGCCGGGAGCGCAGTTCGGCGCCGTTGGGCAGCCCGGTCAGCGAGTCGTGGCTGGCGCGGTGCGCGAGGGCGATCTCGTGCCGCTTGCGCTCCTCGATGTCCTCGACGTGGCTGAGCAGCAGCCGCGGTCCGTCCGCGGTGTCGGCGACCACCGAGTTGCGCATCGAGACCCACAGGTAGCTGCCGTCCCGCCGGGCCAGCCGCAACTCCGCGCGCCCGCCCTCGGCGGAGGTGCGCAGCAGCTTGTCGCGGTCGTCGGGGTGCACGAGGTCGGCGAAGGCGTAGCGGCGCATCACGGAGGCGGGCCGGCCCAGCATCCGGCACAGCGCGTCGTTGGTGCGCACCAGCTTGCCCTGCCGGCCGGGCTCCTCGTCGGGCTGGTCGCCGTGGTGCTGGTCGCCGTCGAGTTCGGCGATGGCCATGCCGCTCGGCGCGTACTCGAACGCCTGCCGGAAGGACTCCTCGCTGGAGCGCAGGGCCTGCTGCTCGCGTTCCAGCCGGACCAGCGCGCGCTGCATGTTGGCGCGCAGCCGGGCGTTGCTGATCGCGATGCCGGCCTGGAAGGAGTACATCTGCAGCGCCTCGCGGGCCCAGGCGCCGGGCCGCCGTCCGTTGCTCGGCCGGTCCACCGAGATGACGCCGACCAGTTCGCGGCCGCCGGCGGGCGCGGCGTACATCGGCGCGAAGAGCCGGTCGTCGGGGTGCCACTCGTCGGGGAAGCGCGGCGGCGGGCCCTCGGTGCGCCACTGCGGCACGTCGTCGCCCTCCAGCATCCAGCCCTCGTCGTGCGGTATGAACCGCAGCGAGCCCCAGCGCTGGGCCATCGACAGCCAGCGTTCCCACGAGGTGCGCGACCCGATCCGGCCGGCCAGCAGCGCCTCAGCCCCCGGGTCACCGGCGACGGCGGCCACGATCAGGTCGCCGTCCGGACGGACCAGGTTGACGGCGGACAGCTCGTAGCCCAGCCCGCCGACGACACCGTCGACGACCGCCTGGAGCGTGTCGGCCAGGCTGCGGGCGGTGTTGAGGTCCGCGACCACCTGGTGCAGCTGCCGCAGGGTCGCGAGGCGGACGTACGGCTCCGACTCGGTGTCCATGTCACCCCCCCGGCGAGCCTTCCCGGATCGACGCTGATTTTCCTGTATTCCTATCGTCCGACTTCCACAGCAACTGAATCACAGCGAGCAGCCCGACCGGTACACAGGGTCAACAATTACCTCTTCTTGTGACAGAGGTCACACCGGTACGTCAGAACTTGAATACACTCAGTGGTTTCGTGCGGAAAGCTTCTGGGGGGTCGGATTGGCAGAGTTGTTCGGGGGATAGTACGGCATTCAACGGTGCCGTTCGCCGCCGGTCCGACGCGGAACGCCGCTAGCGTGCGAGGCGTGGCGCACCGAACGAATGCCGAGGAGAGCGAAGGCGTGCCTGATCCGCGGGCCACCGAGGAGGAGTTCCGGGCCGCGATGTCCCGGCTCGCGGCCGGGGTCTCGCTGCTGGCCGCCCACGACCCCGAGGAGGGAGTGGCCGGCGAGGACGTCGGGATGACCGCGACCGCTTTCCTGTCGGTCTCGCTCGACCCGCCGCTGGTGCTGGTCAGCGTGCGGACCGGGTCGCGGATGGACGACGTGCTGGAGCGGCAGCCGCTGTGGGCGGTCTCCGTGCTGAGCGAGGAGCAACGCCAGATCGCCGGCCGGTTCGCCATGCGCGGCCGGCTCAGCGACCGGCTGCTCTTCGCCGACCTCGGCGCGCGGCACGGTGCCGCCTCCGGCGCCCCGCTGGTCGGCGACGCGCTCGCGGTCGTCGAGTGCCGCACCCGGAGCCGGATCCCGGCCGGCGACCACACCCTGGTGCTCGGCGACGTGCTGACCGCCGGCACCCCGCACCCGGGGGCCCACCCGCTGGTGCACTTCAAGGGCCGCTACCACGTGCTGGGCTGACCTCGCGGCACGCCCGGCCGCGCGGGCCGCGGCGCGACACTCCGGGACGCGACGGGCCCGGGGCGCGCGGGTCAGTCCCAGTGCTTCGGCGTGCGGTCGCGCTTGGTCGCGGAGCGCTCGCGCTTCTCGCGCAGCCGGCGCTCGTTGATGCCGCGGGGGATCTTGGTGGGGCGGCGGGGCTTGGGCGGCGGCTGGGTGGCGTCGGCCAGGAGCGCGGCGAGCCGGACGGCCGCCGTCTCCCGGTTGCGCCATTGGGAGCGGTGTTCGCTGGACCGGACGGTCACGACGCCGTCGACGAGCCGCCCGGCGAGCCGTTCGAGCGCCCGCTGCTTCCACACCGGGGGCAGCGATTCGGTCGCCGCGAGGTCGAAGCGCAACTCCACCTGCGTGTCGCTGGTGTTGACGTGTTGACCGCCGGGCCCGGAGGATCGCGAGAAACGCCACACCAACTCGGCCTCCGGTATGGAGACCGAGCCGCGGACGACAAGTGGACCGGACATGTCTCCCATGATCCCGCGAATCCCTCGTTCGTGTCACCGCTATTTGGAACCATGGGCTCGCGCGGTCGCGTTGTGTGGAGTGAAGCCATCGCGACCGGAGTCGAAACCGCAATCGGGAGGGGACCTCCAATGCCCGTCAGTCTGTCCAAGGGTGGAAACGTGTCGCTCACCAAGGAGGCGCCCGGCCTGAGCGCCGTGACCGTCGGCCTCGGCTGGGACGTGCGGACCACGACCGGTACCGATTTCGACCTCGACGCCAGCGCCATCGCGGTGAACGCCGGGGGCAAGGTCTACTCCGACGCCCACTTCGTCTTCTTCAACAACAAGTCCACCCCCGACCAGACCATCGTCCACACCGGGGACAACGTCACCGGCGAGGGCGAGGGCGACGACGAGCAGATCAAGGTCAACCTGGCCGGCCTGCCCGCCGACGTCGTCAAGATCGTCTTCCCGGTCTCGATCTACGACGCGGAGAGCCGCAGCCAGAACTTCGGCCAGGTGCGCAACGCCTTCATCCGCATCGTCAACCAGGCCGGCGGCGCGGAGATAGCGCGCTACGACCTGAGCGAGGACGCGGCCACCGAGACCGCCATGGTCTTCGGCGAGCTCTACCGCAACGGCGCCGAGTGGAAGTTCCGCGCCATCGGCCAGGGCTACGCCTCCGGCCTGGTCGGCATCGCGCAGGACTTCGGTGTGAACGTCTAGGGCGTGTCTTGTGGATCAGGGTGGATCAGGGAGCGGCGTCCGGTGCGTGCAGCCGCAAGGCGCCGGAGCGCCCCGATAGTGGTGTTATCGGGGCGTTCCGGCAACGCCGCGGATGTGCGTGCCGGGGGTCGCGAGCCCGCCAAGATCCGCAAGACACGCCCTGGCGTCCCCGCCTGGTTCCGGAAGGCCCTGTCCGGGGCGGCGCACGGCCCGTACTGTTCCCTTGCGGCCCATACCGGGCCACGAGGGGGGAAACGGGCATGGAACAAGGGGAGTTGCTCCATCTGCTCCACCGGGCGGCGTGCGACCGGCGCCGCTACACCGGCACCATGACGCGCCGGCACGTCGCCGAGGCCGAGGAGCGGCTGGAGGAGCGGATCCGGCAGGGTTTCGGGGCGCCGGCCCGCTGGATCGACGCCTCCGAGCCGCGGAGCTGGGAAGACGACATGGTGTCGTTCACCGGGGCGGACGGGGCTGATGCGGCCGCGCGGCTGCTGCGGCCCGGCTGGCTGCTCAGCGGCTGGGACCTGGCCGTCGACGGCGGGGGCGGGCCCGACGGGCCCGACGAGGAGGGCGGCGCGGCGGTGCGCGTCACCGCCTCCCGCCGCCCGTCGGCCCTCACCGCGACGCTGCCGCACTGGCACCCGATCGGCGCGGCCGACACCGGGATCTCCCGGCTGGAGATGCTGGTCGATCCGGAGCGCGGCATCCTGCTGCGGCTCGCCGAGTACCTGGACGACGACGAGCTGTGCCGCACCAGCGAGTTGGCCGAGGTCGGCGAGGACCTCGGCCCGGCGCCCGAGGCGGATCCGCCGGACGAGCCGTTCGAGTGGGTGGTCGAGGTGCCGGAGCCGGTCCGGCTGGCGGCGCGCGGGCTCGGCGCGGCGATCGGCGGCGCGATCCGGCTCGGCGCCAGGCTCAGCGCGCCCGCCACCCCGGCGCCGGACGACGAGCCGTGGTTCGAGTCGGCCGACGACACCGCCGGGCAGGGGCACGGCCACGAGGCCCCGCCCGGGACGGGCGGGCCGGTCCCGGACGAGCGGGAGCTGGCGATCAGGCTGCACCGCGGCCCCGCCGGGCACGGCGTGCTGACCGCGCGGGTCGAGAGCTGGACGGATCTGAGGGCGCTGACCGAGCACGCCAGGACGGTCACGCACGGGCTCGGCGGGCTGTTCGGCCCCGAGCAGTTGTGGAGCGCGTTCGGCGCCGTCTCCCCCGAGCGGGTGCACCACGTCGACCGGATCGTCTTCGCCGACCTGCTGCGCTACCGCGTCGAGAGGACGCGCGGCCCCGCCGGCCGGTCGGCCCGCCTCACCGCGTGCGACGGCGGCACCTGCTACCGGCTCTTCCCGGACCGGCTGGTCACGTCGGACGCCAGGCCGCCGGGTCCGGTGATCGCGCCGATGCTGGACCCCTCCTGGCTGCTCACGCGGGCGGCGCGCTTCACGGTGCGCGGCTGGACCGGCTTCGGCGGGCGGCGGGCGCTGCGGATGACGGTCACCGCCGCGCCGGACGGGCCCGCGGAGCACCGCGTACTGGCGATCCCGTTCGCCCTGCCGCGCCTGGAGGTGCTGCTGGACGACGAGTTGGGGGTGCTGCTGCGGTTGACCGCGTACGACGACCGGGCCGAGGGCGGTGCGGCGGTGGCCCGGATCGAGTTGCGCGACGTGCGGTCCGCCGAGCCCGCGCCGGACGCCTTCCGGCTCGACCCGCCGCCGGGCGGCCGCACGGTCCGCGACACCGGCGGCCCGTTCGGCGACTCCACGCTGCCCGGACCGCTCAAGGCCGCCGCCGGGGTGGCCGGCACCTTCGTCGGCGGCGCGGTCATGCTGGCCGGGCTGCTGGGCCAGGACCGCGAGCCGCCGGCCGGGACCGCGAGCGCGGAACGGGAGCGTTGAAGCGGCCGCCGCCCGCCCTCGGACGGCCGGGGGCGGGCGGCGGCGGTGCGTCACCTACGATTTTCGGGTGATCGACCTCGGCTACGCCCTCTCGCGCCGCTTTCCCGACCCGCCGCAGACCGACTACCGCTCGGCCGACGTGCGGTCGCTGCGGCACGACCTGTTCTGCGGGGACGTGTATCTCGCCGAGGAGGAACGGGAGTTGGCGACCGCGTGGGGCTGGGTGCCGGTGCTGGACTTCGCCTGGGCGCTGTGTGACATCGTCGAAGGGCTCGACCAGGACCCGCTGGGCGGCCGGGCGGCCCGCGCGCAGCACGCGGAGCTGGACTTCACGCAGTCCACCGAACGGCTGCGTTTCACCAGGCGGTTCGGCCACGTGGAGGTGACCGCGGACTGGGTTCGCGACGAACCGCCCATTTCCGTAAGACATGACGATCTTCGACGGGAAGCCCGGGACTTCCTGCACGACGTACTGGCCGACCTGGTAGACATGCACGACGGCCTGGACTCCAACCCCGCCGTGTGGAACCTGCTGGCCCGTTTTCCCCGTGTGTAAGGGAAGGGGCCCCTCGCACACCTCACCGTTAGGCACTCAGGACGTTCATGGAGAAGAAGACCGGGCGCACCGAACGGCGCCGCGGTTGCCTGGTGGGTTGCCTGCTCTCGCTGGTCGCGCTCATCGCCGCGGCGGCCGTGGGACTGCATCTGTGGCTCAACTGGCTCAACCGCCCGCCTCCGCTGCCCAGCATCCCAACCCAGTACCTGTCGACGGTGCGCTCCGCGGCCGGCACCTGTCCGCAGGTCAACGTGCCGCTGCTGGCCGCCCAGATCGACGCCGAGAGCCACTGGAACCCGGACGCGGACTCCGGGCGCGCACAGGGCATAGCGCAGTTCTACCCGTCCACCTGGGCGGAGTGGGGCCACGACCACTCGGGCGACGGCAAGGCCGACGTCTGGAACCCGGCGGACGCCATCCCCTCGCAGGCGGCCTACATGTGCCAGCTGTTCAAGGAGGTCAGGAGCGTCAGCGGCGACCCCACGCAGCTCGCGCTGGCCGCCTACAACGCCGGTCCCACCGCGGTGCTCGACGCCGGCGGCATACCCCGGATAAGCGAGACGCGGAACTACGTCGCCAGGATCGAGGAGTTGATCCCGCAGTACGCGAAGACCTACGCCCAGCAGACGGCCCGGGCCTCCGCCTCCGCGTCGGCGTCCGCCGGCTGACACCGCGCGGCCCCCGCGGCCGGGCGCGTCCGGCGGCCGCCGATCCACCCGGCCCGTCCCCCAAGAGGCGCATTTCGGCGGGTCGGGCACGCCGTCGAGCGGTATGCCATGGAACATTACTGGCATATCGTCCGACAAAAGGCCAGGATGGATCGCCCATGACCGCCAGCCTCGACCAGCTACGCCGTTGCACCGTCGCCGTCGACCTCGGCGCCTCCCGGACCCGGGTCTACCTGAAGAACACCGGCGTCGTGGTGGACGAGCCGAGCGTGGCCGCCATCGACTGCCACACCGGTTCGCTCGTCGCGGTCGGCGAGACGGCCGAGCAGATGACCGGGCGCACGCCGGAGCACATCAGGGTGATCCGGCCGGTCTCCGGCGGCGCGGTCGTGGACGTGGAGATGGCACAGCGCATGCTGCGGCACCTGATCGGCGACAAGCTGAGCCGGGCGTGGCGCCGCCGCTCCGTCCTGCGGGCCGCGATGTGCGTGCCGAACGGCAGCGAGCCGATGACCCAGCGGGCGGCGATCGAGACGCTCACCGGACTGGGCGCCCGCCGGGTGGAGCTGGTCGACACCCTGATCGCCGCCGCCGTCGGCTGCGGGCTGCCGATGGAGTACCCGGAGGCCACCATGATCATGGTCTGCGGCGCGGCCACCACCCAGGTCGCGGTGCTCTCGCTCGGCTCGATCGTGGCCGCCGAGACCATCCCGGTCGGCGGCGAGGTCATCGACCGGGCCGTCGTCCAGCACCTGCGCAACCAGCACGCCCTGCTGCTGCCCAGTCAGGCCGTCCGGTCCCTGCACCAGATGCTGGCCGGGTCGGGCAGCGCGGGGCAGGAGAGCATCGAGGTGCACGGCATGGACGCGGCGAGCACCGCGGCCCGCTGCGTGCGGGTGGACACCGCGAGCGTGCGGCTGGCGATCCGGCCCACCCTCAACACCGTGCTGGACGGCATCCGCTCGGTGCTGCGCCGCTGCCCGCCCGACCTGGTCGCCGACCTGGCCGACCGGGGCATCATGATGGCCGGCGGCAGCGCCCAGCTGCCGGGCCTGGACACCATGCTGCGGTCCACCACCGGCATGCCGGTGACCATCACCCAGGACCCGGGGACCTGCGCCGTGCGCGGCCTCGGCGCGATGCTGGAGGGCCGGGCCAAGCCGATGGCGCTGGAGTCGGTGAGCTTCGCCGGATGACGCCACCGCGGACCGCGCCATGACGTCCCCGCCGCCGTCCCCGCCCCCGGAACCGGCCGCCGATCCCGAACCGCCCGACCCGGGGCCGCAGTACGGCACGCAGACCGAGGCCGTCCGGCTCAAGGAGCGCATCTACGCGGTCATCACCATGATCGCGGTGCTGGTGGCCCTCACGGACGACGACACGCTCACCACGCCGGGCGCCGCGTGGTCGATCGCCGGCACCGCGCTCGGCGTGTGGCTGGCGACCCTGGTGGCCGACCTGCAGGCCCAGCGCGTGGTGCGCCCGGCGGCCGCCCGCCACGGCCACCTGCGCATGACGCTCTACACCACCGTGCCGCAACTGCTCAGCGCGGTGGTCCCGCTGCTCTTCACCGCGCTCGCCGGCCTGGGACTGCTCGCCCTGCAGACCGCGCTCCTGGCGGCGGTCGCCGTGGAACTGGCCGGACTGTTCGCCTGGGGCCTGCTCGGCGGCCTGCGACTGGGCGGCAACCTGCTCACCGCGGTGGCCGCCGGAACCGCGGACCTGGTCATCGGTGTGATCATCGTCAGCGTCAAGGTGGCGGTCAGCCACTGAACGCGGAGCCGGTTGTGGCGGCACAGTCCAGGATGGCACCGGGATCCGACACCGCCGGGCACCGCGGACCCGTTCGGCGCGGTGGCCGCCGAGGAGGCGTACCTCACCGCGTTCTTCGACCACGCCCCGCGCGGCCGGGACGAGCCGCTGCCCGACGGCCCGTCGCCGAGTTGTCCACAGATCCGGTTCGTACGCTGACGAAACGGGCGCGGCCTGGGAAACTGATCACGCAGACGGAGGACCCGACGGGCCCTCCGCGACCGCGGGACTCACGGGAAAGGGGAACTCCCATGGCGCAGCGCGTGCGTGGTGTGATCGCACCCGGCAAGGGCGAGCCGGTGCGGATCGAGACCGTCGTGGTGCCGGATCCCGGGCCCGGCGAGGCGGTGGTGCGGGTGCAGGCGTGCGGGGTCTGCCATACCGATCTGCACTACCGGGAGGGCGGTATCAACGACGAGTTCCCCTTCCTGCTCGGCCACGAGGCGGCCGGCGTGGTGGAGACGGTGGGCGAGGGGGTCACCGAGGTCGCGCCGGGCGACTTCGTCATCCTCAACTGGCGTGCGGTGTGCGGCCAGTGCCGCGCCTGCCTGCGCGGCCGGCCGTGGTACTGCTTCGACACGCACAACGCGCGGCAGCGGATGACCCTGGAGGACGGCACCGAGCTGTCGCCGGCGCTGGGCATCGGGGCGTTCGCCGAGAAGACCCTGGTGGCCGCCGGGCAGTGCACCAAGGTCGATCCGGCCGCCTCGCCGGCCGCCGCCGGCCTGCTCGGCTGCGGCGTGATGGCCGGCCTGGGCGCCGCCGTCAACACCGGCGGCGTCTCGCGGGGCGACTCGGTGGCCGTCATCGGCTGCGGCGGCGTCGGGAACGCGGCGGTGATGGGCGCCCGGCTGGCCGGCGCGTCCCGGATCATCGCGGTCGACATCGACGACGCCAAGCTCGCCACCGCGCTGCGGATAGGCGCCACCCACAGCGTCAACTCCGGCGACCGCGACCCGGTCGAGGCGATCCGCGAGCTGACCGGCGGCTTCGGCGCCGACGTGGTCATCGAGGCGGTCGGCCGCCCCGAGACCTACCAACAGGCCTTCTACGCCCGCGACCTGGCCGGCACGGTGGTGCTCGTCGGCGTCCCCACCCCGCAGATGCGCCTCGACCTGCCGCTGCTCGACGTCTTCGGCCGCGGCGGCGCGCTGAAGTCCTCCTGGTACGGCGACTGCCTCCCCTCCCGCGACTTCCCGATGCTCATCGACCTCTACCTGCAGGGCCGGCTCGATCTGGACGCCTTCGTCTCGGAGACCATCGGGCTGGAGGACGTGGAGGCGGCGTTCGCCAAGATGGCGAAGGGAGAGGTGCTGCGGTCCGTGGTGATGCTGTAGCGCTCAGCGATGCGAAGCCGGGCGGTGGGCGATATCGTCCAAATATGGGAGATTCGTCGGAGGGCTACACCCCCATCATGATCCTCATGCGCGACGCCGAGGGCCACGTCGTGTACGAGGTCTGGCACACCGCGCCCGCGGCCGGGAAGGCCACCTCCGACGCGCACGTCGAGTCCCCCATCCGCAGCAGGGCGCAGGCCAGGACCATCGCCCGGACCTCCGGCTTCTACCTCGTCCAGGAGGGCGAGATCTGGGAGCACCTCCCGGAGGAGTGAGGCACCGCCCCCCGGACGGGTGAGCGCGGCGCACTCGGCCGGAGCGGCGGCGTGAGGCGCACGGCGCGGGCGTCGGCGTACCCCGGAGCGCGGGCGTAACCGTGGGCGCAGGCGTACCCGTGGGCGCGGGCGCGGGCGGGCGAACCCTTTCGGCCAGGTTGCAAAGACTTCGTTGCAAAGAAGTCTTTGCACTCCTAGGATCCCGCCATGCCCGACAACGCACCGCCGCCCGACGGCCCCGCGCGGCCCGACGGCGTCCACACCCTCGACCCGCGCTCGCTGCGCGGACTGGCGCACCCGCTGCGGGTGCGGCTGCTGGTCGACCTGCGCGAGAACGGGCCGGCCACCGCGTCCCGGCTCGCCGCCAGGCTGGGCGAGTCCAGCGGCGCCACCAGCTACCACCTGCGGCAACTGGCCGCGCACGGATTCGTCGTGGAGGACCCCGGACGCGGCACGGCACGCGAGCGGTGGTGGCGGGCGCGGTACCGCGGCATCCGGATGGACCGCGGCGAGTTGCTGAGCCACCCCGACCCCGCGGTCCGCGACGCGGCCGACCTGGTGGTCCAGGAGATGGCCGCCGGCCACGCCCAGGAGCTCGACGCCTGGCTCGCCGCCCTGCACGAGTGGCCCGAACCGTGGCGTTCCGCCTGGGACCTGAGCGACTTCACGCTGCGCCTCACCCCGCAGCACGCCCACGAACTGCGCCGACGGCTCCACGAGGTCGTCGAGGAGTTCCGCGGGGACCCGCCGGCCGCCGAGGGGACCGGATCCGGCGAGCCGGCCGGGCCTGCCGAGACCGTCCGGGTCCACCTGCACGCCTTCCCGCGCGCCACCCGGTCGTCCGGCGACCCGGATACCGGCTGAAGCGGCCGCCGCACGCCACACCACGGGGGATCTCCATGATCACGCACACCGGCACGGCGACCGGGACCGGGCCGCCGGCCGCCGAGCGGGACCGGCGGCCGCAGGCGCTGCTGCTGACGGCGAGCGCGGTGTCGATCGCGGGAAACGTCTTCAGCCTGGTCGGCGTGGCGTGGTTCGTGCTGCAGAGCACCGGGAGTCCGGCGCGGGCCGGGGTCGTGGCGTTCGCGTCGTCGGTGCCGGTGGTGCTCGCGGCGGTGCTCGGCGGACCGCTCATAGACCTGGTGGGGCACGTGCGGGCGAGCGTGCTGTCCGACCTGGTGTGCGCGCTGGCGACCGGCGCGATACCACTGCTGTACGCGACCGGCGGGCTCGCGTTCTGGCAGTTGGTCACGCTGGCGGCGCTGGCCGGGCTGTTCCACGCGCCGGGCGACACCGCGCGGGCGGTGCTGGTCCCGGTGCTGGCGGCGCGCGCGGGGACCACGCTGACCAGGGCGACCAGCGTGTACGAGAGCGCGAGGGCGTGTCTTGTGGATCAGGGCGGATCAGGGAGCGGCGTCCGGTGCGGTGAGGGGGCACCTCCCGGCCGGAGGCTGGGGGAGCAAGGCGCCGGAGCGTCCCGATAGTCGGTGTTATCGGGGCCCCGTCGCGCCAGCGGCCGATGTCACAGCGGCAACGCGGCGGGGTGCCGTGCCAGGCGTCGCGAGCCCGCCAAGATCCGCAAGACACGCCCTGGGCCGCGGAGCGCGGATGCTGGGAGCTCCGCTGGCCGGCGCGGTCATCGCGGTGGCCGGGGCGGCGAACTCCCTGCTGGTGGACGCCGGTTCGTTCCTCCTCTCGGCGCTGCTGGTCGGCGTCGGGGCAGCCCGTGCGGCGCCGCGCGTGCGGCCGGTGGAACGCGTCACACTGCGCGGCTACCGGGCCGGGCTGTGGGAGGGCTACCGCCATCTGCGGTCCACCACCGTGCTGTTGACGATCGTGCTGATGGTCATGGTGACGAACGCGCTCGACGAGGCGTGGGCCTCGGTTCTGCTGCCGGTCGACGCCCGCAGCCGGCTGGGCGGCTCCGTGCAACTCGGCCTGGTCTCGGGTGTGTTCGGCGGTGCGGCGCTGGTCGGCGCGGTGTGCTTCGGCTGGTGGGGGGAGCGGTTGCCGCGCCGGACGGTCTACATCGGCGCGTTCCTGGTGTGCGGCTTCCCCCGCACCGCGGTGGCCGCCCTGCTGCCCGGACTGTGGCCGCTGCTGCTCGTCACGCTGGTGTGCGGGCTGGCCGCCGGATCGCTCAATCCGCTGATCGGCGCGCTGAGTTACGCGTTGATACCCGAGCGGCTGCGCAGCCGGGTGCTCGGCGCCATCACGGCCGGCTGCGTGGCGGCGATGCCGCTGGGCGGGCTGCTCGCCGGCTACCTGGTCCAACGGGCCGGGCTGCGCGCGGCGCTGCTCACCGTGAGCGGCCTGTACCTGCTGGTCACCCTCGCGCCCCTGGCGATCCCCGCCTTCCGCCGCCTGGACAACACCCCCGCGACGCAAGGGTGTTCGCCGGGCGGGTCCGAGCGGTGACGCGCGCGAAATCGGCGGCGTGCCGGAGCGGAACGGGTCGCTCCCCCGGACGGTCCCGGCCCGCGGCGGCTAAAGTGCGGGGCATGTCTGGAGAGCTGGTGCCCGACCGCCGCGACATGCGCGCGTCCCACGACGACCGCGACCAGGTGGTGGAACGGCTGCGGGTGGCCGCCGGCGACGGGCGGCTGACCGCCGAGGAGTTGGACGAACGCCTCGAAGCCGCGCTGACCGCCCGCACCTACGGCGAGTTGGAACGCCTGGTGGTCGACCTGCCCGCCGCCTCGGGCGGCGCCGCGCTCGCCGCTCCGGGCGCTCTGCCCGCCGTGCCGGTCAAGGAGGTCGTCCAACTCCGCTCCCGCAACGGGAACATCCGGCGGATCGGTCCGTGGTCGGTGCCGCGCCGGCTGGACGTCGAGGTCCGCAACGGCAACGTGCTGCTCGACCTCACCCAGGCCGTCGTCACCCACCCCACCCTCGGGGTCACCATCGCCCTGCGCAGCGGAAACCTGACGCTCGTCGTCCCGCCCGGCGTCTCGGTCGACGTCGACAACCTCTCGGTGCGCAGCGGCAACATCCGCCAGCGCGTCCACCACGATCCGGCCACCGCGCCGACCCTGCTCGTCAACGTCTCCGGCCAGATCCGCAGCGGCAACGTCACGGTGCGCGGGCCGCGCCGCGGGTTCTGGGCACGGCTGCGCCGGCGCTGACCGGCGCGCACCCCGCGCAGCCGGCCGGTCACCCTCGGTGGGATCGGCGGTCCGCGCGGGGCCAGGCGGCCGCCGGGAGGCGAGTGTCAGTGGTGGATGCGACGCTGATTCCGTAACGGGATCTGCGAAGGGAACCGCCATGATCACCACGGACTTCGTGCACGGCTCGCCGTGCTGGATCGACCTGGGCGCCCCCGACATCGACACGGCAGCCGCGTTCTACACCGCCGTCTTCGGCTGGGAGTTCGAGTCGTACGGAGACGGTCCCGTGGAGTACGGCACGTTCAAGCTGGGCGGCAAGGTGGTCGCCGCGGTCGGCAGGTTGACCGAGGAGGGGGCCCGGTCCGCCTGGATGATCTACTTCACCACGCCCGACGCCGACGCCGCCGCGGAGTCCGCCGTCCGGCTCGGCGGCACGGTCCGCGCGGCCCCGACGGACGCCGAGGACATGGGACGCATGGCGCAGCTCACCGATCCGCAGGGCGGCCAGTTCGCGGTCTGGCAGCCCGGCAAGACGCCCGGTTTCGAAGTCGCCGACGAGCCGGGCGCGCTGTGCTGGACGGAGCTGTACACCACGGACGCGGCCGGCGCGCGGTCGTTCTACGGCGACCTGTTCGGCTGGAGCACCGAGGACATGCCGCTGCCCGGCACCCCCTCGGGGACGTACTCGATCGTCACCCCGGCCGGCGGCGACCAGGAGCGGATGCACGGCGGCATCATGCAGCTCGCCGCCGAACACCTCGCCCTCACCCAGGGCAGGCCCTACTGGCACCCGGTCTTCGCGGTCGCCGACACCGACGCCGCCGTGGCCGCCGCCGGCCGGAACGGCGGCACCATACAGATGGGTCCGCAGGACGCGCAGGGCGTGGGCCGGCTCGCCGTCTGCCTCGACCCCTCCGGCGCCGACTTCGTCGTCCTCACCCCCGCCCAGCAGGGCTGACCAGCACCGCGACCCGCGCTCACACTGGACAGAACCGGCCGCGGTGGTACACGCTCCTCCACCATGACCGCCGATCCCGGCGCCGCCGCGCGCCCGCTCCTGTTCGAAGCGATCCACGCCGTGGCCGAGGAGATCGCCGCCCTGCTGCGGTCGGGTCCGGACGCCTCGGTGCGCATACCCGGCGCCGAGTGGACGGTCGCGGAGGCCGCGGCGCACCTCGCCATGGCCAACGAGCTGATGGCCGACCTCGGCGCGGGCCGGGACCGCCCCTACGGCGACGGCACGCCGCAGCTGCTCGCCGACGCCAACGCCGCCTCGCTCGCCGCGTTCCCGGAGCGCGATCCGGCGGTGCTGGCCGACGGCATCGTCCGGCACGCGCGGGCGTTCACCGCCGCGGCCGGCCCGCGGTCCGGCACCGAGCCGGTGGTGACCCCGCTCGGCCCGATGGACCTCGACACCCTCGGCTCGTACCTGCTGACGCACATGCTGGGCCACGGCTACGACATCGCCGTGGCGCAACGCCGCCGCCACATGATCACCCGCGACCGCGTCACGCTCTGCCTGCCGTTCCTGATGACCGCCATGCCGCGGGTGGTCAACCCGGCCACCGCCGCCGGCCACAGCGCCTGCTACCTGCTGCGGGTGCGCGGCGGCGCCCGGTTCGCGGTCACGTTCAGCGACGGCGCCGCCAGTGTCTCGGCCGAGCCGCCGCGCCGTCCGGACTGCACGATCCTGTCCGAGCCGGTCACCTTCTTCCTCATCGCCCTCGGCCGCCGCGGCGCCGTCTCGGCCCTCACCCGCACCCACATCCAGTCCTGGGGACGCAAGCCCTGGCTCGCCCCGCGCTTCCCCGCGCTGTTCACCGCCCCGTAGCCGGCGGGCGGCCTGCCGGGCGCTCCGCGTCGATGCCGAACTCGGCGAGCCAGCCGAGCAGTTCGGGCCGGGAGGCGCGGACCAGCCGGCCGCCGGTGAAGCGCGGATCGTCGGTGACCTCGGCGACGGCGTACCCGGGCGGGGTGAACGACCGGGCCTCGGCCTCCGTGTCGAACTCGGCCTCCGCGAGCACCAGTCCGTGCAGCGGCGGGTCGAACACGTCGACGCCCAGCGGCGGACGGCTCAGCCGGGTCTTGGACAGCACCGCGGCGGGCAGCCCGGCGAGCAGGTCGTACTCCGCGCGGGACAGGTAGAGGTTGGTGATCAGCCCCTGGACCGGCCCCGGCCGGCCGGCGGGCAGCTTCTGGGTGAGCTTGTACGCGACGCTGCCGCCGTCCGGCCGGGAGACGCACCGCAGGCGCAGCCGGGTCCCGGTCAGGTACCGGTCGGCGATCCGGCGGGAGCCGGCGGGGCCGGCGGGCGCGCGGCCGGACGCGGGCGGCGGTCCGGCCAGGAGGAACCGCCGCTCGCACTCCACGCGGGCGTACTTCGCTGCGCGCGGCGGCTGGTGCGGGGTCGCTTGCGAGGGGGTCGTCATGCGCCCCATCGAAGCAGGCGGTTCCTCCTGGCCGGGTGGGTCAGCGGCGGTGGGCCGGGGCGTAGAAGGTGACGGTGGCGGAGTAGGGGGCGAGGGTGGCGGGGGCCGGGCCCCAGGTGGTGGCGGCGTCGGTCATGCCCTGCCGCCAGGTGAGGGTGCGGGTGGCGCGGTAGCCGGCGGGCACGGTGAGGTGGACGTTCTGCGCCTGCTGCGGGTCCTTGTTGACCAGGACGACGGCGAGCGTGCCGTCGGAGCGCCGGATCGCGTGGGCGCCGAGCGTGCTGCTGCCGGACGTGGTGGCCAGCAGGCTGCCGCCGCCGCCCAGCGCCGAGGTCAGCATCCGCATCGTGTAGTAGGGGGCGAACGGTGTGCCGACCGCCGGTTCGCAGCTCTGGCCGCTCGGTGTGCCGGCCGGGCAGGTGCCGGACGAGAGCAGGCCCAGGTCGCCCCAGCTGCCGTCGGTCCCGGCGCGGGGTATGTCGTACAGGCCCCACCAGTCGATGCTGGAGACGCCGTTGTCGAGCAGCGCGAGGTTGTCGTCGAGCAGGAAGAGCGCGCCGACCGGGCCGTCCTGCTGCTGCCGGGCGATGGTGGCCGAGTTGGTCTCGCCGGCCACGATGGAGATGTGCTGCCGCCGGCCGGAGACGCTGTCGAGCTCCGCGCGCAGCGAGGCCATCGCGGGCGCGACGTGCGAGGTGTCGGCCAGCACGCCGGCGTCGCTGGAGACGCCGCCGACCGCCGCGTTGTACCAGTGCACGTCCACGAAGTCGATCGAGTCGGCGAGCCCCGGGGCGCTCAGCACGGTGTCGTCCCACGCCTTCATGCCGGCGTCCAGGCCGCCGGCGGCGAGGTTCGCCGGGTCGTACGGGTACAGCTCGATCCCGATCTTGATGCGGGGGTCGACGGCCTTCATCGCCTTGACGTAGTCGAGCGTGTTGCGGGCGTAGGCGGACGGCGACTTGTCGGTGTGCGCGTCCGGTTCGAGCGGCAGGTTGAAGCCGGGCAGCGAGACCGAGCCGTTGAACCAGACCTCCTCGCCGATCACCCAGTCGCGTACGTCGTAGTGGTGCACGACGTTGGCGTAGCGCACCCAGGCCGCGGCTTCGGCGGGGTCGCCGGGCTTGGGGTCGGCGGGCGTGCTCGGGTGGGCCGCGGTGTCGGTCGGCCCGGTCCCGTAGTTGACGTGCACCAGCATCCCCGCGTGCGAGGCGATCGCGGTGTGCGCGAACTGGTCGAAGCTGTACTGCGGCACCTGGTCCTGGTAGCCGCCGTTCTGCTCGCCCAACGGGTCAGGGCTGAGCCAGCCGCCGTTCTCGAAGTGGTAGAGGTCGCTGGGGCCCCCGGCGTTGAACTCCAGGGTCCGCAGCCCCGCGCCCCTGATGAGCGCCGGTGTCTGACTTCGCGTCAGATCACCGTTGTAGAAAGGCGTGTTGACGCCGATCGCGGAGCCGGAAACGGTGTTGACGACCCGGCTGCCGACCGTGACGTCCGTGCCCGACGGCGCGGCCGCCGCAACGGCCGGCAGGACCGCCGCCGCGACGGCGGCCGCGGCTACGGCCAGAGCTGTGAAGCGTTTCGACATTGCTTGCGGTCCTCTCGGCTGATCGCTGACTACCGGCACCATGTCGGACCCCGCTTGGGTCCTGGCAGAATCCCTGCCAGCGCTAGGTTTTGGCCGAGAGTCTTCGAACCCGTTCGGTCCCGGGACGCCGTGCCCGCGCCCGAACTCCGGCTACGGCACGCGCCGGCGCGAGCCCCTCCCCCGCAACGCACCGGACCGCAGCCCGGCCAGACCGCCGGCGCCGACGGCGAGCGCGCACGCGGCCGCCGCCGTCCTGGCGCCCGCCGCCTGCGCGAGCCCGCCGACGAGGTTGTCGGCGACCACCAGCGCGACGCTCTGCACGAGCGTCAACAGGGCCTGGAAACGCGCCAGATGGGTGTCCGGCGCGCTGGCGAGGACGAGTGGCCCGATGTGGGTGGCGAACGTCCCCGAGCCCAGCCCGATGACGACGCCCGCGATCACCGCCTCGGCCGGGTCCGCGGCCGACGCGAGCCCCGCGATCCCCACCGCCGCGACGCACAGTCCCCCACTCGCGCCCGCCTCCAGGCGCCGCACCGGACCCCGTCGGGCGACCAGTGCCGAGAGCGCGAGGATCCCGGCGCCCTGCCCGCCCGCGACCAGCCCGGCGGCCGACGCGCCCCAGCCGTGCCCCCGCACCAGCAGCGGACCCACCAGCGACACCACCGGCAGCAGGCTCCCGGCCGCCACCGAGGTCAGCAGCAACGCCGCCCGCAGCACCCGGTCCGCCGCCGCGATCCTCACCCCGTCCACGGCCGCGGCGAGCAGGCCCGCCTCCCGGGCGGCGGGCGCGGCGTCGAACGCCGGCCGCACCCGCACCAGCACGCCCAGCACGACGGTGAACGTCGCCGCGTCCACCAGCGCCGCACCGCTCAGGCCGGCCGCCGCCACCAGCACGGCTCCGAGCGGCGCCCCGAGCAGCGCGGCCACCTGCCGGCCGGCCTGCTGCACGGCCAGCGCCCGGGGCAGTTGGGCCCTCGCCATCAGGCGCCGCGGCATCGCTCCGGTGGCCGGCAGGTAGAACGCGTCAACGGTCCCGACCAGCGCGGCGACCACCACGAGGAACCAGGCCGGCGTCCGCCCTCCCCGGTCCGCGAACGCCACCGCCAACGTCGCCGCGAGCATCACCGCGTCGCCCGCGATCACCACCCGCCGCACCCCGACCCGGTCCCCGACCGCCCCGCCCACCAGCAACAGGACGGAACGCGGCAGGGCGATCGCGGTCAGCACCAGCGCGGCCGCCTCCCCACCGTGCGCGGCGGCCGCCCAGCCGAGCGCGAAGTACAGCGCCGCGTCCCCCAGCAGCGACACGCGGCTCCCGGCCAGCCACACGAGATACGTCCGGGGCAGCGGCGCGGCCGCATCCGGCACGGCTTCGTCGACAGTGCTCATGGCCGGCGACGCTAAGGAGCTCGACCGGCATGAGGGCAAGAGCGGCCGCCCCCGGCGCCGGACCCGATCGCGGCGAATAGACCCATTGGCCCACATATAAAAGGGATCCCCGATAGCGTGGTCCGGACCGTGATCGCGCAGCCCCCGAGCCGTGAAAGCAGGTAGCACCGCATGCCCTTCGGACTGTCCGGCCCGTCCCGCCGCGCCTTGCTCGCCGCCGCGACCCTCCTCCCCCTGGCGGGCTGCGGCGACGCGAGCGGCCGTTCGGCCCCCGCGGCGTCCCCCACTCCGGGCCGCCGCACCGCCGGCTCCCCGGACAGCTCGCGGTTCGCCGCGCTGGAGCGCGAGTACGGCGCCCGTCTCGGCGTCTACGCCCTGGCCACCGGCACCGGCGTCACGGTCTCCTACCGCGCGGACGAACGCTTCGCGTTCTGCTCCACCTTCAAGCCCCTCGCCGCGGCCGCGGTCCTGCACCGCTATCCCCTCAGCCACCTGGACAAGCACGTCACCTTCACCCGGACCGACGTCGACTCCATCTCGCCGATCACCAAGAACCACATCGCGACCGGCATGACCGTCCGACAACTCTGCGACGCCGCCATCCGCTACAGCGACGGCACCGCCGGCAACCTGCTGATGCGCGACATCGGCGGCCCCGCCCAGCTCACCGCCTACCTGCGCGAACTCGGCGACTCCACCAGCCGCATGGACGAGTACGAGCCCGAACTGAACCGGGGCACCCCGCAGGACCCCCGCGACACCACCACCCCCCGCGCCATCGCCGCCGACTACCGCGAACTCGTCCTCGGCGACGCGCTCACCGCCGACCGCCGCGCCCTGCTCGTCGACTGGCTCGAACGCAGCACCACCGGCGGGAAACGCGTCCGCGCCGCCCTCCCCACGTCATGGCGCGTCGCCGACAAGACCGGCACCGGCGACTACGGCCGCGCCAACGACATCGCCATCGTCTGGCCGCCCCACACCGCTCCCCTCGTCCTGGCCGTCATGTCCGACCGCCCCGGCTACGGCACGCCCCCGCAGGACGCGCTGATCGCCGAAGCGACGAAGCGCATCGTGTCCGCACTCGGCTGATGGGGATCGGCGAAGGTCCTGCGGACAGACGTCCGGCGACGGACGACCAGCCGGCCCTCACCGGCCCGGCGGGTGAGGTAGCGGTTCGGCTGCCGGGCGGCGGTCACCCGGACCGGCAGCCACATCAGTGGATTCCGCAGCCGGGGCAACCCCGCCAAGCGGTGAATAAGACCCATTCGAAAGCTTTCGTGCTTCAATTCCGGATTGTGCGCGCCGAATCTCTCTCGGCAGGGGGCGGGCCACCCGCGTTCCCCCGGCACCGGATCCCGGCTCCGCTCGGCGGTCGGCCCGTCAGCACGAAAGGACATGCAGGATGTCGAATCACTTCACCGGTCTCAACCTCGGCGCACCGCTCGGGGACCAACGGCTCGACCTCTGCGACCTCTACGCGTTCCAGTCCCCCGCGGACCCGGCGAGGACCGTGCTCATCCTCAACGCGAACCCGAATGCCGACGCTTTGCACCCCGACGCCGTCTACCGTCTCAACATCGACAATGACGGCGACTTCCTCACCGACCTGGCGATCAGTTACGTGTTCTCTGCGCCGAAGGACGGCCGTCAGACGTTCAGCGTCTTCATCGCGCGGGGTGACGAGGCCCGTTCGGCCGAAGCCGTCGGGGAGAAGGTGGTCGCCGACGCCGAGGTGTCGTTCGGCACGAAGGCGAACCGCGTCGCCTCCGGCCCCTACACGTTCTTCGCCGGCAGCCGCAGCGACGCCTTCTTCTTCGACTTCGACGGGATCAAGAACCTCTTCGACACCAGCGGCGGCCGAAACTTCACCGCGCCCCATCTCGGTGGCAAGTCGCCCTGGACCGGAATGGACTCCAACACCGAAGCCAACGTGTTCTCGACGGTCGTCGAACTGCCGACGAGCGAACTGCGCGCCAACCCGGAGATCCGCGTCTGGGGCCGTTGCAGCGTGCGCAAGGACGGCCGGCTCGTCCACGCCGACCGCGCGGGCCACCCCTCGGTCAGCAGCTTCTTCAACACCGACGAGACGAAGGAGGAGTACAACGCGAGCGAACCGGTGAACGACCGCGAGCGTTGGACCGATCAGTTCGTCCACCTCATGGGACACACCGGCAACTACACCCGCGAAGAGGCGATCGCGGCCATCGACGCCGACCGCGTCCTGCCCGACATGCTCGTCTTCGACCCCTCGAAGCCCGCCCGCTATCCCAACGGCCGCGTCTTCACCGACGACGTCATCAACCACCGTCTCTCGTTCCTCTCCAAGGGCGACATCCCTCCCACCGGGCTCTCACCCCACACCGACCTCCTGAACGAGTTCCCCTACCTGGGAAATCCCCACCCCAAGACGGCCTAGCGTCCCCTGGCGTCATTCCCCGGCGGTGCCCGGGGCGGTTCGACGAAATCTCCAGCGGAACCAGAACTCCCCGATCCCACCGACAATCCACCACCACAACCGGTCCCACTTCCGGCTCCCGGCCCACGCCTTCACGAAGGCTTCCTGCTCGTCGAGAGTGCCGACGTCCTCAACAAGAACCGCCAGCGGATGCGTTCACCGTCGTCCCCGAGAACATCCAGCGAGATCCGCTCGTCCACGGCCGCCCTCCCCCACACCGGACACCACGTCACCGGACAATCCGGAAGGCGCGATGCTACCGACGGCGAGGCACCATGGCCGCCGTTCCGTCAAGAAGCGGAATCGGGACCGGAACAACGAAACCCACCAGCTCAGGACACAATTTCCCACTGGAGTACTAGCTCGGAAACCGGGATCTCCCCAGACATTCCCACCGCGTCGGTCGAACCCGGCGTGGTGGTGGCACGTTTCATGGGTGTGCATCTTCGGCTTCACTCCCCAGCGATCCAGGGTCAGCCCGAAGGAGAGCGACCTGGCCTTCTCGCAGTGGGCGCGGACGTGCCGGGCTGAGCGAGCGTCGAAATCGCGCCATCAGGAGGCGCGTTGCTGGTGGTGGGCGCGTCTGTTGTCCAGGTGCCGGCCTCAGTTGGCAATCGCGAGCCCTGAGCAACTCGCATGGCGAGATCGATGCTCTGGATCCATCGACAGCATGACAGGGCTAGAATCCGCCCTCCATTGCTGATCACGAGCGACTCCCCCGCCCATGCAGGAAGGGCGGCACAACACCACGTCAGTCGATCCGGGGGAACGATGGCAGACCTTGTCATATCCGACGCCGACCTCCAGTTCCTGAAGCGGAGCTTACGTCTGGCGTTGAGTGATCTGGAGCCGCTGATCCGGGCGATCAGAAATGTCGACCACTCGTGCGTGGGCGTTCCGGCGGCGATGGACGCCCTGAAGGCGTTCTCGGAAGCCCGATGCCGAGGCGTCGAGGTCCTGGGAGAGGGTCTGGCCGGCTTGGCGCAATCGACCGACTCCGTTCGCGAAGGAATGACGGCCGCAGACCTCCTCTTGAGCGAAGAAGCGCAGGGCGGGTTGTGACGCGGAACCGTGACGCCGCCGCGGAGTCGATCTGCCCTGGAGAACCCGGCGAAGTCAGATCGGCTGCCAAGCGCTGGCACGACGCCGCAGCCCTGCTCAGCGGCGTTCGAACCCGCCTTGACGGTGCCAACGGAGCGGCAGACCGCTGGCAGGGACACGCCGCCGAAGCCTTTCGCAACGCCTTCCACCGGCATCGCTCCGGAACGCACCTACTGCGCCGCCTGTGTGAAGCGAACGCCGAGTTGCTGCTCCAATGGGCACATCGACTGGAGGCGTTCCAAGCCGAGGCGGCCACGGTAGCGACCCATCTCGATCTCACCAGCCAGGCTCTGGAGTCCGCTCTTACGTCCGGGCATGCCGATGACCCGGACCACAATGCCGTCGTCCAGGGGCACCGGGCCGGCATTGAGCGACTGACTTCGGTTTCCTCGGATCTTCACGACCGGTACCTGGCTGCCGGAGCGGCGTTGGCTGCCCAGATCGTGGCGTTGGAACTTCCCGGCGAGGCTTCGGTAAGTCCTTCGATCGCCACAGGCGGTTTGTCGACGATGATGACCGTGGCCCCGAGCGACGGGAATCCCTGGGACAACCTTCCTGGAGGCCCTGACCCGGCCAACATCACCAGTACTGAGGCACGGTCGCACATCGTCTGGGGAGACGGCGAGACCGGAGGTCACTCCTACCGGGCGGGGATGCCAGACAAGACCGTCTTCCCCGAGAGCTGGGGCGACGACAAGATCATGAAGGAGGTCCAATCCGTAGCGCGGAATCCCGACGAAACGCCGGTCTGGCAGGACGACCACGGGACGTACCTGGTGACGGGCACACGCGATGGGGTGACGATGGACGTCGCCGTGGACGAGGACGGCAATGTCGTCACCGCCTACCCGACCGCTGGACCAGGAGTGTGCGTCACCGACGACGAGGGCGATCCGCACCCATTGGCCGACCAGGACGCGAGCGACTGGGCGGAGGCGGACCAGCAGGCGCAGGACGAGAGCGAGGATCAGGCGGCCGCGATCGCCCAAACCGAGATCACAGCGGAGGAACAAGCGATGGCGGCAGCCCAGTTGCAGGAAGCGGAGGCGGAAGCCTTGGCGATCGCGGAGGCCGAAGGGATGGTGGACGACGAATGACGGCCGATCACGGAAACGACGAGGGCCGCCCCCCGCGTCCGACGCCGGAGCAACGGCAGAAGTGGGCCGCCATCCGACGACAGGGCGGGGAACTGCTCGACCGGCTGTCCGACCGGCTGCCGGAGGAGCAGCTGACGACCTACCGCAAGTTCCACTTCGTCGGCGAACTCGGGCTCCTGGCGAACGGCATCGCTGCCACCCTGGTCAACAGACACATCCCAGTGACCCCGGACGAGAAGGAAGCGCTGCGAGAGCTGCTCTACGCCTTCTCCCTCCCCCAGAAGCACTACCGGTACATCACCAGTCGCGACCAGGTCCTGGACTCCCTCCACATCACCGAATCCGGTCAGCGATAACCTCCGGCCCAACCACGTCGATGTGCAGGCGTCAGAGCCTTCACGGTGGTCCGCCCGGCGCGATGATTCGTGAGACGTGGCGGACGTCAGGGCGGCGATTCTCGTTGCCGCACTGCAGCCGTGCGGATTTCGGCCCCGAAGAATACGGGTGCGGGGGCGGCGGGTCGCCTGCTACCGTCCCGCTCCCGTCGTCCGCGACCGGGCCCATCGCCCTCGACCCGAGAAGGTGCATCGCATGAAGGTTCGACCGAGCTCCGACGCATCCCGTCCGTTGCACAAGGACTCAAGGAGCCCGTTCACCGATGTCGGACATCGCATCGACAACTTCGAACAACGATCTCACTAGCCGCCTGACGCACCCCCGATACCCGCGCAGCAACCGCTACGACGTGGGCTGGACCATCGAGAACCAGATGGGCCCGCACGCGCTGTGGCTGCTGGAGTGGCTGGCGCCCGCGCTCGGTCTGGAGGAGCTGCGCCCCGGAGCCCGCGTCCTCGACCTCGGCTGCGGCCGCGCCATGACGTCGGTCTTCCTCGCCAGGGAGTACGACGTCCAGGTCACCGCCGCCGACCTGTGGGTGAAGCCCGACGAGAACACCGCGCGCATCGCCGAGGCGGGCCTCAGCGACCGCGTCCTGCCGGTGTTCGCCGAGGCGCACGACCTGCCGTTCGGCGAAGCCTGCTTCGACGCGATCGTCAGCATCGACGCGTACCACTACTTCGGCACGAACGACCTCTACCTGCCCACCCTCACCCGTCTGCTGAAGCCCGGCGGCCGGATCGGCGTCGTCGTACCGTCCCTCCGGGAGGAACCGGAGGGCACCGAGCCGCCCGAACACCTGAAGCCGTACTGGGAACCGGACTTCTGGACGTTCCACTCTCCCGCCTGGTGGCAGCGCAACTGGACGCGCACCGGAGCCGTGGAGGTCGAGGCCGCCGACTGGCAACCCGACGGCTGGCGCGACTGGCTCCTGTGGTGCGAGGTGTGCGCCGAACACAGTCCGAACGACTGGATGGCACGCATGTCCCGCGAATCCGCGGACCTCATACGCACCGACGAAGGCCGCGCACTGGGCTTCGCACGAGTCGTCGGTCGGCGTCTCCCGTAAGTGCAGCCGTCCGGGCCGGCCTGATCATCCCGTTGATCAGGCCGGCACGGGCTGGTTCCCCGGCTCGGCGGCCAGGAACCGGAATACCGAGCGCGCTGGGGCAGGACACGACAGCCGCCAACCGCCAAGCCCGGAAACCACGAAGCCCCGAACCATCATCCGGTTCGGGGCTTCTGCCTGGTCAGACGTTGAGTCCCTGTCGAGTTCGAACCGACGACCCCGGCGTTACAAGTTCGATTCGGCGGATTTGGCGGTCCTGTTCGGCGATGCGGCCCCAGCGTCGGCGAGTTCAAGGGGAACGGCCCAGGTGCGCCGACATTCATGCCCGTTGATGTCAGTCGGCAGACCGGTCAAAGCGATTAGGCTGGACCGGATTTGGGCGCTTATGCGCGATATGGCAAGCGATGGGCGTAGGCCGTCTCGCCTTCGCTGTGACGGCACCTTCGCCATCACCGTGTTCGGTGGCCAGAGGCGGAGCATCATACCTTAAAGATCTCGGAACGATGGCGCGATAAGCCTGTGAGTTGCCTCTCCCGTATGTACTCTGTATGGGCATGTGCATGCAATCGGGGGAGGGGTGCACATGGTGACGCTCCGTCGCGCGCGCCTGGAACGGTAAGGGGCCACTGCCTGGGAACCGGCCGACTTCCACAGCCGCGGGCAGCCGAGTGCCGCCCATCGCATCCGTCACCTCGCCACGACGGGAGTGGTGAATCCGCATTCATGAGCGATCTCAAAGTATCCGATGAGGCCGTGGCCGGCCTCCGATCGACCTTCTCTTCGATGACGAAGAAGTTAGAGGAGGTACTCAGCCGACTGCGCCATCAGGACTCGGAAGTACTAGGCGCCGCACCATTGGTCGACAAGTCACAGGACTTCGGCGCATCTTGGCGTTACGGCATCGGTCAACTCGGCTCCCACGCACACGAGTGTGACGAACTGCTCCGGAAGGTCTTGACGAAGTTCGGGCAGTTGGACGAGGAACTCGGCAACGCCCTGGCCAAGGCATCAGCCCAAAAGGGCCACCACTGATGGGCAGCCATAGCTTTCCCTGCCTCGGCTTCGACCCCTGCCCCGGCGAGGTGTCCGGCACCCAGGAGGAAGCCCGCGCCCTCAACACCGCTGCCGAGCTGCTGCGTCTCATCGTGAACGAGCTGACCAACGCGGACAGCAGCGGCTGGAAGGGCCGCACCGCGGACGCCATGCGGGCCCACCTGGAGCACGACGTCATTCCGCTTTACCGCAAGGCCATGGAGTCGTTCACCGAGGCTGCCGCAGTGCATCAGTCGTGGGTCGATCAACTAGCCGAGTTTCAGCGGCGGGCTGACGTCCTGGAGCGCCGGGCCGCCGAGGCTCAGCGGAACATGGCGTCGGCAACCGGCGCCGTGCACGCGTTTGACGACGACCACCACCACATCCAACCGGCTGGGGACACCTACATCGTCGCCGAAGCCTCAACCGGCCAGCCGGATCCGGCGGCTCGCTCCGCGGTCTCCCGGCTGGAGACCGCGCATGCCGACACACAGGCGGTGCACCAGGAAGCGGGCCGGTTGCACCACGAATACCTGAGTTCGGCACGACGGCTGTCGGGTCGGCTGAACACGGCTGGAGACATGGCTCCCAAGAAGCCGGGGTTTTGGGACAGCTTCGGACACAGCCTCGCCGGCGACTGGCACAGCGTGACCAACACCCTGGGTGAGGCGGGCGATTGGGCTGCCCACCTGGGCGAGGAGAGCTTCGACTGGGTGAAGGACCATGCCGGTGAGATAGGTGACCTGATGGGAGACCTCGCGGCATTTTGCGCGGTCGCAGGCCTGGCCATCGCCTGGATTCCCGGCGTGGACCTGTTGTCGATCCCGCTCGAAGCAATCGCTGGCGGCCTGGAAGTAGCCACGATGATCACTTCCGGGCTTGCTCTCGGTTTTCACGTTTGGGCGATGTCCGATGGCGACAAGGATATCGGGTGGGAAGATATCGCCATGGACGTCGCCGGCATGGCTTTTCCAGCCGGTGGGAAGGCCATCGAGGGAGGCATCGACTCGTTCAGAGAGGCACGAATCGCTGCCAAGGTCGTCGGCAACTTCGGTGAGGCCAGCCGCATTCTTGTGGGGCCTATGCACAATCTGCGGCTCGCACTCGACCTCGGATGGTGGGGCGACAAGGTGGCAGGTGCCGGGACACTGGCCTACGGGGCCATCAAGCGCAGCCTGCACGAGCTCAACCCGATGGACTGGGGCCACGAGGGCGGGGCGGATGTCGCCGCTGCGTCACCCGTTCACGCGGTAGCCGGCAACTTCTTCGAGGCTGCGGGAGCGGGGGCGGCTGCATGACGGGGGAGGCCTTGGCCGTCGGCCTGACGGCGGAGAAGGCGGCAGCGATCGACGCGGTTCCGGACGGTGCGAAGACCACTGCCCCGGGCGAGCAGGTGGCGATCGTCTTCCATCGGCCGCCGGGATTCCGTGAGATGACCGACGACGAGGAGCGCGGTGCTTGGCTGGGCGACCTGCCCGATGAGGCAGACGAGTCGCTGCGCCAAGCCGCCGTCCAGCTCAGGCAGATCGGCGTCGCGCACGTCTCGGTCTACGTGCTCAAGGTCGGCGCCAGTGTCACATCCGCGGCGTTGACCGTGGCCGTGATCCCCTGCCCGGCGGGTGCGGAATCGACCGCCGTCGCCGAACAGCTCGTCGAGTCGCTCGTCGGAACGGAAGCCCGAGTGCTGCGGATGCCGATCGGGCCGGTGGTCGGGGCGGTGTGCGGACGGTCGGTCAACCTCACGAACGAGGAACTCACACGGACGAGTGATGACGGTCCGTTGGACACCAGCGAATGGGAATTCGGCGAGTTCCGCGCATACGTCCCACTCCCCCAGCATGGCTGCATGGTCCTGCTCACCTTGAGCACGCCCATGGTCCCCGGCTGGGATGCATACGCACCGATGATGGCCGGTGTACTACGGACCCTCCGAATCGAGAAGAGCTGACGCGATGCAACTCCACGACAATCCGAAAGCGGTGGCCGAGGCGGCCCGGATCAAGGCGGAGAAAGGGTTCGATCCGCTCGACTACAACGTTGTGAACGCGGCAGTGTCGAAGTACAGAAGGTATTTCTGGACAAAGCTGGGGTGGGGTGTCCTGTTCGGCGTGCCGTTCGCAGTCGGGTGTATCACGATCGCCGCGGGCATCGGCGTACACCGATCGGGCGGCGTAGTATTTGGCCTCGTCGGAGCAGCCGTGCTTTTCGGGATCGCATGGTTTCCCGGAGGATGGGGGTATCGGCGGGCCTATCGCCGGCACCGGGATACCACGATGCGGGTCATCAACGGCTATGTGCTTTGCCTGCACGCTGCGTACGACGATCCGGAGGAAGCTCGGCGCGAGGAGATGCGGTGGCGACAAGCTCATCGATTGTGGTACTCGCAAACCGCGCGAGGACGGCGCCCGGAGGGAGTCTCGTCCCACCGGAAACACGTGACGAGGTGACGGGCCGTCCAGTTCGCGGAGGGAGGTTGCTGGCGGGAGCGGTGTGCAGTCGATCCCCGACGATGCTCTCGGGTGTCCGTGGCGTACCGCCCCAACTGGTGCGGCCCGCACGTACTACCGGTCGTGGAGGACGGTGGGGCGGGTGACGGGGACGACTGTGAGGAGGTCGTCGAGCCCTTTGTAGTCCTCGGGGTTGGTGGTGAAGAGAGGCAGTTCTTCGGCGATGGTGATGGCGGCGATCATGAGGTCGGCGACTCGGCGGCGGGGTTTGCGGCCGGCGCCGATCACGGCTGCGCAAACCCTGCCGTAGATGCGGGCGGCTTCGGCGTCGAAGGGGATGGGGTCGAACACACAGATGGCGGTGTGTGTGGGTGAGTCGCTGGTGGAGCGGGGCGGGTTGGATCTGCCGGATGTGTTCGCGCGGTTCCGGCGGTGGGCTGCGGCCGATCCGAAGGACTCGGGTTGCAGACCGAGGACGTGCTGACCAACGGCCTGCCGTGGGACCGCGCGGCCGATGAGCACTTCCGGACCAATCAACGTGCCGCCGGTAACGGTGCGTTGATGCGGGCGGCCACGTCCGGTGGTGTACTTCGCCGCGCGGCGCGCTCCGATGCGGCCACCATGGAGGCCGGGCGGCGGCGGGGCGGTGGCGGTTCGGCCTCACCCACGGGGATCCGGCCGTCTGGGAGGGCACCGCGATCTTCCACGAGTTGCTGCGCACCGCGCTGGACGGTGCCGACCCGGTCTGGCGCCGTCCCCGCCACGCTGGCCGCGACTCGTCCCGGTCACCCGGAGCGGTACGCGACCGTACTGGCCCCGGACTGGCGGCCCGAGCAGGCGACGGAGTTCAACGGCGCCGTCTGGCCCCGCCTCGGCTCAGCCGTCTGGGCGGTGCGGACCACCGGTTCCTACGAGGAAGCGGTACGCGCCGCGATCGACCTGGGCGGCGACACCGACACCGTGGCCGCCGTCACCGGCGCTCTGGCCGGCGCGGTCCATGGAGCGCAAGCCATCCCCGTCCGCTGGACCACGCCCCTTCACGTCCCGTTGCCGGGCTCCGGCGGACGGGTGCTCCGCTTCTCCGACCTGCTGGCTCTGGCCGGCCACTTGGCTGACGGCGCGGAAAGGTGATCACCGGTAGCGGTCCACCCCAACGGCGGCAACGACCCGACGGCTACGTCGGCAACAACGGCTGACACAACGAGGTGGTTTGTGGCTGGTGGCCGTGTCCTGGTGGGGAGTTGAAGGGACGCCACCCACCGGCCGGTGGAGATGGCGCCCGGCTCGGTGCTGCGGCTCGACGGCCGCACGCCGCACGCCGCACGTCGCCGGGGCCGGGGCCGGGGCCGACGCCGGGCCGGGCCCGTTCCACGGCTTCGTCGCGGGCCGGCGCCCCCGGGAGTGACCGGCGGACCGGACAGCCGGTGCGATACCGGCCGGAAAACAGCGGGGAATTGAGAGCCAGGGGGCCTAACATTCCCCTGGCGCCCGTGACGCGTGCACCTCAAGCAGCCGCGCGCGGGCCCGCATGAGGGGGGAACCACATGAGGACGCCCTGGGGCAGACGGCTGCGCGCCGTGCTCGCCTCCGCCGGCGCGATCGGACTCGCGCTCTTCGCCGCGTCGCCCGCGATGGCGGCGAGCGGCACGCCGACCACGCCCACCGAACTGTTCAACGCCTACCAGAACTGCTCCACCGACGCCTCCGCGCCGGTCTGGGTCATCGGGCGGGGCCTGCTGATCGAGGCCGTGCCGGGGGACACCGACACCACGGACAACGACCAGCTCACCGCCCAGTTCCAGCTCTGGCCGGTCGCCGACCCGACGCAGGTGACCAGCTACAGCCAGTCGTTCGTCCCGGCCGGGAACGAGGGCGACGTCACCGTCCCGTCCACCGACCTGACCGACGGGCAGACCTACGCCTGGCAGGCCCAGACGGCGGTCGGCGGCCAGACGTCCGACTGGTCGGCCCCGTGCTACATCACCGTCGACGACACCGCGCCGGCCGCCGTGCCCACCGTGGCCTCGCCGAACTACCCGCAGGGCCGGCAGAACCCCGGCGGCACCCCGGTCCAGTTCACCTTCGGGGCGAACGGCGTGAGCGACGTCGCCGGCTACGTCTTCTCCTGGTACGGGACCCTCCCCGTACCGGTGACCGCCATCGGCCCGCACGGCATCCCGCAGCCGGCGAGCCCGTACGACACCGACCCGCAGAACTTCGTCCGGGCGGACGCGCTCGGCGGCTCGGCCACCGTCAGCCTGGTCCCGCCCGGCGGTGAGGGGCAGTTCACGCTGACCGTGGCGAGCCTGGACCAGGCCATGAACGAGTCGGCGCAGACCACCTACACCTTCCAGGTGGCGCCCACCGCGCCGACGGTCACCGCGGACGGCACCCAGCAGTTCGGCGAGCCGACCACCTTCACCTTCACGCCGAACGCGGCGCTGCAGGCGGCCAGTCCGGTGGTCAGCTACACCGTGCAGACCGAGGGCGGCCAGCCGGACCAGACGGTCACCGTCGACGCGGCGGCCGACGGCACCGGCACCACGACCCTCACCCTCAACGCCCCGAGCGGCGAACTCCTCCGGGTGACCAGCACCAGCGCCGACGGCTGGGTCAGCGACATCCAGTGGTGGAGCAGTGACTACCCGGACACCACCCCGACCGTGGCCTCCGACGTCTACGTGGAGAACGGCAGCTCCGGCGGCGCCGGGGTCTGCGGCACGTTCACCTTCACCGATCCGAACGTGTCGAACGTCGCCGGCTACACCTACGTGATGAACACCGACGACCCGGTCACCGTCACCGCCCACGACGGCAAGGCGGTGATCCACTGGACCCCGGACGCCAGCGGCTGGTACGACCTGCAGGTCTACGCCACCACCACGACCGGCGCCCAGACCTCGCAGTACTACTACATCTTCACCGTCAACTGACCCGTCCAGCGTGCGGTGGCCGCCGGGGCGCCTGCTCCGGCGGCCGCCGCCGTCCGGGCACCGAGGTCCAACTCTCAGGGACCGACCGCGCCGTCGCGGAGCGGCTCGGCGCGATGATCCGCGAGACCACGAAGCAAGATCCGCCGGCCGACAGTGGCACGTGACTGGCACGGCTACCCGAACGACGAAGGGCCGGTTCCGAGGATCACGCCCTCCGAACCGGCCCTTCCGCGTG
>CAVXGZ010000004.1:0-432248 GCA_963761325.1 uncultured Actinomycetota bacterium
AAACACCAGCTGCGTAGCATCAAAACCATCCGCAACAGCGAGGAGTACACGTGACCGGCCACCAGGATGCCGTGATCAGTGACGCGGACCGTGCCGACGCCAACACCATCTGGGACTTCCACCAGATGGACCACGAGCTGCGGCCGTGCTCCGCCGCGATCACCCTCGGCAGCCTCGATCTCGGCGTGGCCACCGTCACGGCCGACCTCTACCATGCCGGCATGTTCCCGGTCGTGACGTTCACCGGCGATACCAGCGCCGCCACCGAGGAGCGGTTCCCCCGGGGCGAGGCAGTCCACTTCCGTGAGCACGCTCTGTCCCTCGGTGTGCCGGACAAGGCCATCCTGATGGAGCCGAAAGCCACCAACACCGGCCAGAACATCGGCTTCTCCCGCGAGGTGCTGGAGAACGCAGGAATCGCGGTGACCACCGTGCTGCTGATCTCCATGCCCTACATGCAGCGCCGTGCCTACGCCACGTGTCGCAAGCTGTGGCCCGAAGTGGAACCGGTCTGCGTCTCCAAGCCCTTGACCTTCGACGAGTACGCCAAGACCCACGATGGCGACAAGCAGTTCATCGACATGCTGATGGGCGACATGGAGCGGGTGATGGAGTACCCGAAGCGCGGTTTCGCCATCGAGCAGCACGTCCCGGAAGGGGTCCGCGATGCCTTCAACCGCCTCCGCGCACGCGGCTATGACACCTGGCTCCTGCCCGCTTAGCAGTGCTGTGCTCCCGAACGCGCCGACGGGGCCGGTGCGCTCCTGCGCGGTCCATCAGCCCAACCTCCTGCCACGGCTTTCCACCCTGGCGAAGCTCTACGCGGCTGACGTCTGGGTCGTCCTCGACGACGTCCAGTTCATCCGACGCGACTACCAGCACCGCGCTCGCCTCGCCGCACTCGACGCACCACAGCAGCAGCAGTGGCTGTCCGTCGAAACCCACCTCCCATACGGGCGCGCAACGTTGATCCGCGACGCGCGACTAGCCGATCCGCTGCGTGCCGCCCGCCGTCTCGGCCAACTTCCCGCACAGCACTACCGGGCCAGCCCGCACTGGCAGTCGCTCCACACTGCGCTCGAACCGGTCGCCCGTGATGTCGCCGGGTCGGTCGGTATGGCGACCGTCGCTGAGACCAGCACCCGCGTTCTGCTGGATCTCCTGGGCTGGCGCGGCACCGTGATACGCAGCAGCGACTTGGCCGTTTCCCCGGGCCGCTCCCTACGTCTGGCCGACCTCACGGCCGCTGTCGGCGCCGACACCTACCTCTGCGGTACCGGGGGCCTGCGTTACCTCGACAGCCGGCCCTTCGCGGCACGGCGTCTCAACGTCCACCCGTTTCGGCTACCCATGTCAGCTGAGAGCCTGTGGACCGGAGCAGCAAGGATCACTGCCTTGTGGGCGCTCGCCGCGTACGGACCGTCCCGCGTGAAGGCCGCGTTCGACAGCCTGCGCCTGGCGACCTGATTCGCCGCCCGTTCCACCTGTGCGAGCGGTGCCGGGATACCGCCCCGACCGCCTCACGCGCAGAGGCCGTGCTGATCCCTCAGCAGCGGACTGTCCATCCAACGGTGGCGGCTGGGCCAGCCCCAGCAACTTCAGCAGGTCGGCGGTCACCACGCGGTACGCGTTCCCCAGCCGCAGCACCTTGACGGGGTACTCCTCCTGCTTGGCGAGCCCGTACCCGGTGGACCGACCGATCATCAGGGCCCGGTTGGCAGTGTCGAGGTCGATCACCGCCGGCAGCGCCAGCACCTCGTCGGTCGTCATCCCGCGCGCTTCGCGAGACGATGCGGCTCCCGCCATGATGCCCTCCATGCGATCTATTGGTGTCGCGGTGATGCCAAAGATGTATCACGTAGTTGCGGCAGCGCTTTTTTCGATCGTAAAGTGTTGCTATGACACCTGATCAATGGCCGACTGCCCTCACGGCCCGCATCGCCCAGGGGATCCGCGAAGCACGACGGGCCGCCGGCCTCACCATGGCGGAGGTGGCCCACGGCTGCGCCGACCGCGGCCTCGCGGACATCACCGAACACTCGGTGAAGAACCTGGAATCCGGTCGCAAGAGCAGCATCACGATCGCCGACTTCCTCGTCCTGGCCGACGTCCTCGGCGTCCCGCCGGTAACCCTTCTCTTTCCGCTCGGCACCTCCGCCACGGTGGAGGCTCTCCCCGGCCGCGAAGTCTCCACCTGGGACGCGCTCGCCTGGTTCACTGGCGAGACCACTCTGGACGAGCCCGCCGCCCAAGGCAGTGCCCGAGACGTCCTCGACGTCTTCCGTCACCACAACGACCTGGTGGCCGCCGCGACCTCGTCCTACGCCCTGGCCAGGGAACGGCGACGGATGGCGAGCACCACCCTGGACCGGGAACGCCGCGCCACGCTCCTGCAGCGTGCCGAGGGCTACGAGGAACACGCCTTCGAAGACGGCCAGGAACTGCGCGCGTTCCGGGGCCGGATGCGAGAGCGCGGCCTCGTTCCTCCCGCCCTGCCTGCCGAGCTTGCCTTCGTCGACCAGCCCGAAATACCGGCCACACCGGAGGACGGCGAGTGAAGAAGGGGACCATCACTCGGCGGTGCCGATGCACGGACCCCGAAACCCGTAGGGAACTGGGGGCTTCCTGCCCCAAGCTCAAGTCGCGGCGGCACGGCGTCTGGACCGTTTTCCAGGAGCTGGAGAACGCTCAAGACGGCAGCCGCCGACGCTTTCGTCGTGGCGGCTTCGAGACCTCCGACAAAGCCCAGGAGGAACTCGACAAGGTTCGTGCACTGATGGCCATTCCCGAGAAGGACGATGCCTGGGGCAAGACCCAGATCAGTGACCTCCTCGAGAACTGCCTCAAGGAGAAGGAGCCTCTCCCGGACTACGACGAGACCCGCCGTCGTTTTCAGACCGGTCAGACCCTCAACGGGAAGACCACCGTCGCGGAGTGGCTCGACACATGGCTCGCCGGACGGAAACGCCTGCGGCGAACCGGAATCGCCCGCTACGAGTCAGATATCCGCATCCACCTCAAACCCCACCTCGGGCACCTGCAGCTGAACAAGCTCCGGGTCCACCACATCAACACCATGTTCGAGTCGATCAACGAGCACAACATCGAGATTCAGGAGCAGAACGCACAGCGACGCGCGGTCCGCGACGAACTGAACGCCACGCCGTGGAAGGGCGCTGAGAACCGTGCCCGCCGCAAGTGGCTCAAGGCACAGCTCGACGGTATGCCGCCGTTCCGGCGAATCGTCGGGCTCAACACCCAGCCGCGCATCCGGATCACCCTTCGAGCGGCCCTGAACGTCGCTATCGCACAGCAGATCATGCCAGCCTTCAACCCGGCCGCACACGTCGAGCTGCGGCCGGGCTCAAAACCGAAAGCGCTCATCTGGACAGACGAGCGTGTGGCCCGTTGGGAAGAGACTGGCGAGAAGCCCTCGCCGGTCATGGTCTGGACCCCCGAACAGACCGGCTGCTTCCTCGACCATGTCGCCGAGGACAGGCTCTACATGCTCTGGCGGCTCATCGCCTTCCGTGGCACCCGTCGCGGCGAGACCTGCGGCGTCCGCTGGGAGGACCGTTCGAAGGCAACCCGTTCACTGACCATCGCCACCCAACTCGTCCAGGATGGCTGGGAGGTATACGAGGGCGCGCCTAAGACGGACAGCGGCATCCGCGTCATTGCCCTCGACGAGGAGACGGACCGAGGTCTGGACATCCACAAGGTGAGCCAGCAGGAGGAGCAAGAAGCCTGGGGCGACGGGTGGCAGGACACCGGACGCATCTTCACCCAGGAAGACGGCTCACTCCTCCACCCAGGCAAGGTCTCCGACCTCTTCGAACGCTTGGTCGCCGCCTCCGGCCTGCCGCCGATCCGGCTGCACGACCTGCGCCACGTCGCCGCCACGCTCATGCTCGCCGCCGGTGTCGACGTGAAGGTCGTCGCCGAGACCCTCGGCCACTCCGACACCCGCGTCACCCGGGACATCTACCAGTCCGTCCTGGACGACCTTGCCCGGGACGCGGCGGAGAAGGTCGTGCAGCTCGTTCCCCGGGCACGTAGGCCGATTTCGACCGTGCCCCCGGCAACCGCGTCGAAGCAAAGTACGACGTCCCGGAGGAACGAGGGAAAAGGCAAGAAGGAACGTTCCGCCTGAGTGCGTTCAGCAAGAAGCCCCGGTCAGCAACCATCTGACCGGGGCTCTCGTGTGACCGCGAACGCGAGGGCACACGAGTTCAGCGATGCCCACAACCGCCGGTCTTCATCACCGCTGTCGAGGAGCACCGCCTCTGTGGAACTTCTCCAAGAGCATCCCGGCACACCAGCACCCCGCGGGCCGCCGCCGACCACGGGCGGCGTCCCCGGAAACGGTTACAGCGCTCACCCGCCCATCCACCGCTGTGCACGCTGATTGCACGCTTGTCCACCGGCCGTCCACCGGCGGCGATCATGACGGGGACGAAGCGGCACCCTGCAGGGGTCTTACGAGCCCGGAAAACACAAAGGCCCAGGTCAGATAACGTCTGACCTGGACTCTGCGAAGAGCCCCCTGTCGGGTTCGAACCGACGACCCCCGCTTTACAAGAGCGGTGCTCTGGCCGACTGAGCTAAGGAGGCGCGGCCCGGGGGTGGAGCGGGGTGGATCGGTGCGTGGGCCAAGGAAAGCGTATCAAGGGCGGGGCGTGAAGTCCGGCGGGATCCGGTGCGCGGGAGCGGTGGGCGGGCATCACGCAATCGCCACAGAGTCAGCCTGCGGTACGGGCACCCGAAGGGGTGACGGGATCCTACGATGTCGCGGTGGATCAAGCGGAAGAACTGGAACAAGAAGAAGCAGACCGGTCGGACGGTATATACGCCGGGCAGGGGTTGACCGGGCAGCGGGCCGGGGCGGTGGTGACCGGACTGGTGATGCCGGTGCTGCTGTTGCTGCCGGGCGCGCTCACCCTGGCCGGCCGGGCGGGCGGCAAGGACTTCGCGGTCCTCGCCTTCCTCGCCCCGGCCCTCACCTACCTCTCGCTCTCGCTGACGCTCAGCACCCGGCATCCGGAGACCCGCGGGTCGCTGCTCACCACCCGGTGCCTCACCGGGCGGCGCACCATCGACCTGGCGAAGCTGCGGCGGGTGCGGCGGATGTACGTGCAGGGCAAGGGCGGCCACGACGACTGGCTCTTCCTCACCGACGACACCGGCGTACGGCTGCGCCTGCAGCGGTTCGGCAAGGACCGCGACAAGCTCTACGACCTCGTCCGGCCGGCGATCGGGCCCGGCGTGGACGTCTCGCCGAACGCGGCCGATCTGCTCGGGCTGTCGGGCGGGCGCCGGCACGAGGGCTGCCTCGCGCTGCTGCTGCCGTTCCTGATCGCGTTCGGCGTCGTCGCGCTCAGCATCGCGCTCGCCGGGTTCAGCTATCTGATCGCGGTCAGCGTCTGACCGCCGCGCCGGAGTCCGCCTCGCGGCGCGCTCGACCCCTCCGACCGGGGAAATTGAGTGGCGCCGGATACTGACAAACGGTAGGGGCGGAGGGTAGCGTCACGGAAAGTTCACCGTCCAGTGGACTAGACCTCACCTCGCGATCGGACGGCAGTCCGGCTCGCGGGGGCCTTTACTCGGATCGTCCGGCACGTTCCTGCCGGTGAAGGGACCAGGCCACCATGGCTACAGTCACGTTTGACAAGGCGACCCGCATATACCCCGGGGGCGAGCGGCCGGCCGTCGACCAGCTCGACATCGCCATCGAGGACGGCGAGTTCCTGGTACTCGTCGGCCCGTCGGGCTGCGGCAAGTCCACCAGCCTGCGGATGCTCGCCGGTCTGGAGGACGTCAACGACGGCGTCATCCGCATCGGCGACCGCGACGTCACCCACCTGCCGCCGAAGGACCGGGACATCGCCATGGTGTTCCAGAACTACGCGCTGTACCCGCACATGACCGTCGCCGACAACATGGGCTTCGCCCTGAAGATCGCCGGCGTCAACAAGACGGACATCCGCGCCCGGGTCGAGGAGGCGGCGAAGATCCTCGACCTGACCGAGTACCTCGGCCGCAAGCCGAAGGCGCTCTCCGGCGGTCAGCGGCAGCGTGTCGCGATGGGCCGGGCGATCGTGCGTGAGCCGCAGGTGTTCCTCATGGACGAGCCGCTGTCGAACCTCGACGCCAAGCTGCGTGTCCAGACCCGCACCCAGATCGCCAGCCTCCAGCGCCGCCTGGGCACCACCACCGTCTACGTCACCCACGACCAGGTCGAGGCCATGACGATGGGCGACCGGGTCGCGGTGCTCAAGGACGGCCTGCTGCAGCAGGTGGACTCGCCGCGCAACATGTACGACCGTCCGGTCAACCTGTTCGTCGCCGGGTTCATCGGCTCCCCCGCCATGAACCTGATCGAGGTGCCGATCACCGACGGCGGCGTGAAGTTCGGCAACAGCATCGTCCCGATCAACCGCGAGGCGCTGGCCGCCGCGTCGGAGCGGGGCGACCGCACGGTGACGGTGGGCGTCCGCCCGGAGCACTTCGACATCGCCGACGGCGAGACCAGCGCGATGTCCAAGGACGCGCCGGCCGGTGTCGCGGTGAACGTCAACGTCGTCGAGGAGCTCGGCGCCGACGGTTACGTCTACGGCACCGCCGAGGTGTCCGGCGAGAGCAAGGACCTCGTGGTCCGGGTCGGCGGCCGCCAGGTGCCGATGAAGGGCGACGTGCTGCACGTCGTGCCGCGGGCCGGCGAGACGCACGTCTTCTCCACCTCCACCGGCGAGCGCCTCAGCGACTGATCCGGCGGCCGCGGGTAGGACCGCGGAGCACCACGCGAGACGGTGGAACGGCCACCTGCCCCTCCCGGGCGGGTGGCCGTCCCCGTTCCGCCAGGCGTTCCAAGCCCGATCACCGGCACGGCAACGCGTCAACGCGCGCCGCTCGATCCGGCGACTTGGTTCCCTCGTGCGGGTGACGGAATGTCGTCAAACCATTACCTCTCGCTACCATCACGGACGTGAACCAGGCAGCCCGCCGTATCGGCAAGACTTTCGCACTCGTCCTCCCGGTCGTCCTCGTCCTGTCCGGGACCCTCGCGGTCGCCCGCGTCCCGTGGTCGGCCCCGCCGTCCGAGGCGCAGGTGCTCACCGCGTCCTCCAAGCGCGGCACCGAGCCGTCCAACGCCCCGCAGGACGTGCTGCGGCGCCGGCTCCTCACCGAGTTGCAGGACCGGGACCCGGGGATCGCGCTGACCGACCTGCAGACGCAGATGGCCCGGCGCCCGACCCTCGCGCGCTACTGCGGGGAGATCGCCCGCGCCCTCGGCCGCGCCGCCGTCGCCAAGTACGGGCCGCAGCGCGCCCAGACGTGGTCCCGGCCGGTGTGCGACACCTCGTTCGCCACCGGGGTGGCCACCAGCCGCAGCCAGGCCGACGCGGGACCGGACTCCGCCGCCGCGAACTGACGCCCGCCCGGGCCGCGCCGCCGGCCCGCCGCAGCGCACCGGCCGCACGCGTGCTCCACCTCACCGCGCCGGTGCGCCCGTCGGCGTGCCCGGCGCCGTATCGTGCGAGCCATGACCAGAGGTGACCACCACAGCGCCCCCATCACCCAGGCCGTCGTGCTGGCGGGTGGCCAGGGCTCACGGCTGCGGCCGTACACCGACGACCGGCCCAAGCCGATGGTCGAGATCCCGGGCACCGGGGTCCCGATCATCGGCCACCAACTCGACTGGCTGGCCCACGAAGGCGTCACCGACGTGGTGATCTCCTGCGGCCACCTGGCCGAGGTGCTGGAGCGCTGGCTCGACGCGACCGAGCTGCCGCTGCGGGCCCGGGTGGTCGTCGAGACCGAACCGCTGGGCCGGGGCGGCGGGTTGAAGTACGCCGCCGCCTCGCTGCCGCGGCCCGCCGAGGCGTGGTACGCCACCAACGGCGACATCTGGACGAACTTCTCGCTGCGCGCGATGTCCGCCTTCCACGCGGAGCGCGGCGCCACCGCCACCCTCGCGCTGGCCCGGCCCAACATCCCGTGGGGCGCGGTGGAGACCAACGAGTTCGGCCAGGTGCTGGACTTCATCGAGGCGCCGCCGTCGCCCTACCTGATCAACGCGGGCGTCTACGTCTTCGGGCCGCGGTTCACCGCCCTGCTGCCGGACCGCGGCGACCACGAGCGGACGACGTTCCCGCAACTCGCCCGGCAGCGCGACCTCGCCGGCTTCCGCCTGCCGCAGGGGTCGTACTGGCGGGCCATCGACACCGCCAAGGACCTCACCGAGGCGGCCCGCGAACTCGAGGACGCCCGCTGACGACGGCGAACGGCCGCGCCCCCAGGCTCACTGCCGGGGACGCGGCCGTCGGTGTGCCGGGTCAGGCGACGCCGGACGGGCCGGCCGGGCGGTGGGCGCCGGGCATGCCGAGCAGGTAGCCCTCGGCGGGCTTGATGCCGAGCAGGCCGCCGAGCGAGCCGCCGGAACCGCCCGAGCCGCCGGACGCGCCGCCGCTGGGGGACGCCGGGTTGGCGGGCGGGGCCGGGCGCACCGGGTCGGCCGGCGGGCGCGGCGCCTGGACGGTCTGCCGCTGGCTGGGCAGGCCGCGCCGCCCGGTGCCGAGCCGGGCGCCCGCGGTGGACGACGCGCTCGGCCGGCCGCTCGCGCCCGGCGTCGGGCCGGCGCCCCGGGTGCCGGGCAGGAGGCGGCCGTGCGGACCGGACACGGTGCCGGGAGGCGTCGGGTAGGGCGATCCCGGCAGGTTGTTGGTCGGCAGGTCGCTGGGCACGGACGGCTGTTCCAGGTGCGAGGACGACGCGCGGACCGCGCTGCCGAACAGCGCGCCGACCACCAGCGTGCCGCCGGCGACCAGGGTGGCGAGCACCACGCCGCGGCGCACCACGTAGCGCCGCAGCTGCCACAGCGGCGCACGCGGTCCGAGCCGCCGCCACGCCTCGCCGGCCAGCTTGGAGTCGATCGAGTAGACCGGGGCGCCGGCGATCACCAGCGGGCTCCAGGCGGCCAGGTAGATGATGTCCGGCGCGTCGTAGGCCGGGACCGTGCGCCAGCTGACCGTGACCAGCAGCGCCGCCGACAGCAGCACGCCGAAGCCGGCCGCGATCCGCTGCCACAGGCCCATCACCGTCAGCACGCCGACCACGACCTGGAGGAACGCCACCAGCAGGCCGGCGCCGACCGGGTGGGCGATCGCGGCGGACCGCAGCGGTTCGGCGACCGACCACGGGTGCAGCGAGGTCAGCCAGTGCACCATCGAGCCGCGGGCTCCGCCGTCGAAGTACACCGGGTCGCACAGCTTGCCGAGCCCGGCGTAGACGCAGATGAAGCCGAGGAAGACGCGCAGCGGGAGCAGCACGACGCCGAGGTTCATCCGGCGGCCGGGGTACCAGGCGTGCCGGACCGGCTCGCCGCGCCGGCGCTCGCGCGGCACCCGGTCGGCGTCGTCATAGCCGCGGTCGTAGGACAGCTCGTAGGGCTCGTCGGCGTGCGGGGCGGCGTACGGGTCGGCCGGGACGGCGTCGTACGCCGCGGTGCGGGCGCCGAATCCGCCGGGCACCGGCCGTTCGCCGGCGGCGGGCGGCGGGGACGCGTAGGCGTCGTGGCCGCGGGCCGGTCGGGGGAAGGCGAGGGTGTCGGCCGGGGACGGGCCGCCGGGCATCGGCGAGCGCGGGGCGACCACGGCGGGCCGCACCGTGGGCAGGCCGTCGTCGGTCTCCTGGGCGAGCAGGGTCTCGGTGACGCGCGGCAGGAGCTGGGTGGTGCCCGCGCCGCGCACCGCCTGGAGCAGCTGGGCGGCCGCCGGGTCGCCGGGATCGCTGTGCCCGCTCCACACCACGGGGGCGGCGCGCCGCCGGCGGGTGCGGGCCTCGGCGCCGGAACGCACGGAGGTGGGGAAGACCGGCATCGCGGCGGTCTCGTCCCCGCCGAACCGCTGCGGGGGCGCGCTGGTGCCGAGCCGCACCCGGAAACTCGCGTGGTTGACGATGACCTGTGCGGGATCGCTCGGGACCCGCACTGTGTTCAGCACGTCCTCGTCGAACCCTGGCGACCGTCCCCCCGAAGGGGATCGGGGTGTTCTGGTGTCCACACTCATCTAACCGAGTGACACCCGAATAGGACACTGCCTGACGAGCGGTGAAATGTCCGAGGCCCGTCAAGATCGCCGGGCGGCGGCCGATCCGCGGTCAGCGGCGCCGGCGTGCCGCCTCGTAGAGCACCACGCCGGCCGCCACGCCGGCGTTGAGCGACTCGGCCGCGCCGCCGGGCATCGGGATGCGCACCCGCAGGTCACAGGTCTCGCCGACCAGCCGGGACAGCCCCTTGCCCTCGCTGCCGACCACGATGACGACCGGGCCGTCCAGCGCCGGCAGCTCGGTCAGTTCGAGCTCGCCGTCGGCGGCCAGGCCGATGACGGTCAGGCCCTCCTTCTGGTACGCCTCCAGCGTGCGGGTGAGGTTGGTGGCCCGGGCGACCGGGACCCGGGCGGCGGTGCCGGCCGAGGTCTTCCAGGCGCCCGCGGTCATCCCGGCGGCCCGCCGCTCGGGCACCACGACGCCGTGGCCGCCGAACGCGGCGACGGACCGGACGATCGCGCCGAGGTTGCGCGGGTCGGTCACGCCGTCGAGCGCGACGATGAGCGGGTCGGCGCCCTCGTCGGCCGCGGCGGCCGTGAGGTCCTCGGGGTGCGCGTACTCGTACGGCGGGATCTGCAGGGCGAGGCCCTGGTGGTTCATCCGGTCGGTCATCCGGTCGAGCTCCGGGCGCGGCGCCTCCATCAGCGGGATGCCGCGCTCGGTGGCGAGCTTGATGGCCTCGCGGACCCGGTCGTCGCTGTCGATGTACTGCAGGACGTACAGCGCGGTGCTGGGGATCTCGGCGCGCAGGGCCTCGACGACCGGGTTGCGGCCGACCACCAGTTCCGAGGAGGCCTTGCCGCCCCGGCCGCCGGCCGCCCGGCGCAGCGGGGCCGCGGCGCGCTTGGACTTGGCGTTGGCCGCGCGCTGCTTGGCGTGGCCCTTGCGCATCTCGGCGGGCGGGGTCGGACCCTTGCCCTCCAGGCCACGGCGGCGCTGTCCGCCGCTGCCGACCTGGGGCCCCTTCTTGGACGTGGTACGGCGGTTACGCCGCTGGCTGTTGCCGGCCATGGGGCACCTTCACTTCTTCGATCCGCGTTCTGGTTCTACGTTCTTCGCAAAACCTGATGAACATATATGACGGTTTTGGGCGGTGCACACGGCCGTCCGGCGGAGCCCGGTCGCTCAGCGTGCGCCGAGCGACCAGCGTGGTCCCGCGGGGGTGTCCTCGATCTCCAGGCCCGACTGCTGGAGTTGGTCGCGGATGGCGTCGGCGGTCGCCCAGTCCTTGCGGGATCTGGCGGCCGCCCGCTGCTCCAGCACCAGCCGGACCAGCGAGTCGACGACGCCGTGCAGGTCGTCACCGCGTTCGGCACCGGCCCAGCGCGGGTCGAGCGGGTCGAGGCCGAGCACCGCGAGCATCGCCCGGACCTCGGCGCACCGGGCGACCGCGGACTCCTTGTCGTCCGCGGTGAGCGCCGAGTTGCCCTGCCGGACGGTGGTGTGCACGACGGCGAGCGCCTGCGGGACGCCCAGGTCGTCGTCCATCGCCTCGGCGAACGCCGGCGGCACCTGGGCGGCCGGCGGCACGGGCTCGCCGGCCAGCTCGGTGACCCGCTGCACGAAGCCCTCGATGCGGGCGAACGCCGACTCGGCCTCGCGCAGCGCCTCTTCGCTGTACTCGATGGTGGAGCGGTAGTGCGGGCCGCCCAGGTAGTAGCGCAGCACGACGGGCCGCCAGCGGCGCACCATCTCGGAGACCAGCACCGAGTTGCCGAGCGACTTGCTCATCTTCTCGCCGCTCATGGTGACCCAGGCGTTGTGCACCCAGTAGCGGGCGAACGCGTCGCCGATCCCGCGGGCCTGGGCGATCTCGTTCTCGTGGTGCGGGAAGATCAGGTCGATGCCGCCGCCGTGGATGTCGAACTCCGCGCCCAGGTACTTGTGGGCCATCGCCGAGCACTCCAGGTGCCAGCCGGGCCGGCCGCGTCCCCACGGCGTCTCCCAGCTCGGCTCGCCGGGCCGGCTCGCCTTCCACATCGCGAAGTCGCGCGGGTCGCGCTTGCCGGTCTCGCCCTCGCCGGACGGCTGGCGCAGCTTGTCCAACTCCTGGTGGGACAGGGCCAGGTAGCCGGGGAAGGACCGCACGTCGAAGTAGACGTTGCCGTCCGCCGGGTAGGCGTGTCCGGCGTCGATCAGCTCCCGCATCATCTCGATCATCTCGGGCACGTGGCCGGTCGCCCGCGGCTCGACGGTGGGCGGCAGGCAGCCCAGCGTGTCGTACCCGTCGTTGAACGCCCGCTCGTTCTCGTACCCGATCGCCCACCAGGGGCGGCCCTGCTCGGCCGACTTGGTGATGATCTTGTCGTCGATGTCGGTCACGTTCCGGACGAACGTCACCTGGTAGCCGCGGTAGCGCGAGCCAGCGGCGCATGATGTCGAAGTTGAGCCCCGAGCGGATGTGACCGATGTGCGGGGCGGACTGCACGGTGGCGCCGCACAGGTAGATCGAGACGCAGCCCGGCACGAGCGGGACGAAGTCACGGACCTGACGTGCGCTGGTGTCGTACAGCCGAATAGTCACGGAACCAGGGTAGTGGGCGCGGTGGGGTGCCCCGCGACGGATTCGGCGCGGGGACACTTTTTTGCCATGCGGCGGGCGGCCGGCCGCCGCCCCGGCTCAGAGCCGGCCGACCACCTTGCGCGGGCTGATCCGCACCACGACGCGCTCGGCGTCGTCCTTGGCGGCCGGGTTGAAGTCCGCGTACTCCTTGCCGGTGTACTTGCGCGACAGCGCGTCGATCAGCTCGTTGTCCGGATCGGCCGTCAGCGTGGCGGTGCCGCGGATCTCCGCGTAGGTGTACGGCGCGTCGGCCGGGTTGACCAGCAGGGTGATGCGCGGGTCCCGGCTGAGGTTGGTCTCCTTGCGGCGGCCGCGGGTAGTGGAGAACAGCACGTCGTCGCCGTCCCGGCTCACCCAGACCACCGAGAGCTGCGGGCTCCCGTCCGGCTGGACGGTGGCGACGGTGACGAACGCCTTGCCGTCGAGGATCTTCTTCAGTTCGCCGGAGAGTGCGGCTGCCATGGGGTGTCCCATCTGGTCTGCCCGGTGACCCGGTGCGTGCGGACGCTTGCGATCCGTTTCCAACCCCCGCCCCGCGATCGCTATTCCCCCGATCCGCCGTCCGGTACCACCAGGGCGGTGGCGACGGCGAGCAGACCCTCGTCGCGGCCGGGGAAGCCGAGCCCGTCGGTGGTCGCGCCGGAGACCGAGACGGGCGCACCCACCGCCGCCGACAGCAGCTTCTCGGCCTCGGCGCGGCGCCTGCCGATCTTCGGGCGCGGGCCGACCACCTGGACGGCGACGTTGCCGATCCGGAAGCCGGCCGCCCGCACGATCCGGGCGGCCTCGGTCAGCAGCGTGACGCCGGACGCGCCGGCCCACTCGGGGCGGCCGGTGCCGAAGTGCGCGCCGAGGTCGCCGATTCCGGCCGCCGAGAACAGCGCGTTGCAGGCGGCGTGGGCGACCACGTCGGCGTCGGAGTGCCCGGCCAGGCCGTCGCCCTCGCCGTCCCAGCGCAGGCCGGCCACCCACAGCTCCCGGCCAGCCTCGAAGGCGTGCACGTCGGTACCGATGCCGGTCCGGGGAAGTTCAGAAGACATCGCCGCTCGCCCTCCTGCGCGCCAGGACCGCCTCCGCGAGCACCAGGTCCAGCGGCCTGGTGACCTTGAACGCCTCCTCGTGGCCGGGGACCACCACGACCGGGACGCCGAGCCGCTCGACCATGCCGGCGTCGTCCGTGGCGCCCTCGCCGTCCGCGGCGATCCGCTCGTGCGCGTCGACGAGCACGTCGCGCCGGAAGCCCTGCGGGGTCTGCACCGCGCGCAGCCGCGAGCGGTCCGGGGTGCCGATCACCGGTTCGGGTGAACCTTGCGGCCCCGGGGTGACCTCCTTGACGGTGTCCGACAGCGGCATCGCCGGCACGACCGCCGGGGCGCCGCCCTGCACGGCCGCCGCGACCGCCTCGACGGTGTCGACCGGGACGAGCGGGCGGGCCGCGTCGTGCACCAGGACGGTGTCCACCTCGGCGGGCAGCACGGCGAGGCCGAGGCGCACCGACTCCTGCCGGGTCCCGCCCCCCGCGACGACCCTTATCTCCTTGGACTCGGGCAGCCCGTGGGTGTCCAGCAGGGTGCGCACCTCGGCGACCCCGTCGGCGGGGGCGACCACGACGACGAGGCCGACGGCGCGGGCCCGCGACATCGCGCGGACCGCGTGCACCAGGATCGGTACGCCGCCGAGGGTGCGGAGCGCCTTCGGGGCGCCGGGACCGAGCCGTACGCCCCGGCCGGCGGCGGGGATGACCGCCGCGACGGTCTGTCGTGCGGACTGGGGTGTGGTAGTCAGGTTTGTGTCCTTGGCCGAATTGGGTATCGCCTCAACGTGCCGGGCAGTACACCCCCCACGGCCCCTTCCGTGAAGCCACGGGGACGCTGCTCGGCCCGGCACACCAGGCGCACGGTGCGGCGGGCGATGCCCACCGTGCCATACGAGCGTGCGCCGCTCGCACCCGGTGGGCGATGTCGTGGTGCCTCGTCGCGGCGCACCCGGGTGACACCGGTACGCGGGCACGGCGAAACCGCGCCGCACGCGCCGTCCGGCGACGGCGGCTTTCGGGCACGTCGGCTTTGCGGGCTTCGGATTTCGGGCGCGAAAACGCCGCGGCGCCCGGGGCGAGCCCGGGCACCGCGGCGATGGTCAGGGCGTCCCGTCACCGGCAGCGCGCGCGGCGGGCGCGTGGCTGCCGAAGGCTGGTGTGGCTCTGGCTCAGGAAATCCGGCTCAGGAGGACGAGCTTCGGCGTGGCCTCAGGAGGCGAGAACCTCGTCAAGGAGCGCTTCCGCCTTGTCCTCGTTGGTGTTCTCGGCGAGTGCGAGTTCGCTGACCAGGATCTGGCGGGCCTTGGCGAGCATCCGCTTCTCGCCGGCCGACAGGCCGCGCTCCCGCTCACGACGCCAGAGGTCACGCACGACCTCGGCGACCTTGATGACGTCTCCGGAGGCAAGCTTCTCCAGATTCGCCTTGTAGCGGCGGGACCAGTTCGTGGGCTCCTCGGTGTACGGCGCGCGCAGCACCTCGAAGACCCTGTCCAGCCCTTCTTGACCGACCACGTCGCGTACGCCGACGAACTCCGCATTGTCCGCGGGCACGCGAACCGTCAAGTCGCCCTGAGCGACCTTGAGCACCAAGTAGGTCTTGTCCACGCCTTTGATCTGGCGAGTTTCGATGGCCTCGATCAGCGCGGCCCCGTGATGGGGATAGACCACGGTGTCGCCAACCTTGAACGTCATGTGACAGGTACCCCTTCCGTGGCTATCCAGGGTAACACGGGAACGCCCTCATCTGAATGGCGTTTTCGCAGGTCAGGGCATATCTCAGGGCTTGACAAGAGCGGCCGGAACGTGCTGCGGGGTCCGTCGGCGGGCAGGAATTCGCAGGTCGGAGCGCCTGTGGGAACAGGATGAAACTCGACTGTCACTCGAGCGGATGATTCAAAACTGGGGCGTTTCGTCCCGATTTGTCAACCCCGGTCGGGGGTGGTTCCGCTACTCCGTTCGGAGATCAGGCGGTCGAACGCCGCCCGCGACCCGGCCGCGAGTCACCCGTATCGTCCCGTTCCGGCCCGACTTGCCGCCCCGTCCGTCACAAGGGGCCCAGACTCTCGTATGAAATCGCGAATTGCCACTCGGATGGGTGATCGATATTCGGACAGATTCTGATTATCGATCGCGGAGCACCAGCGGCCGCAACCGCCACAGCAACGCACAGAATTGATCATCGAAAATGCTGGGAAATCTCTGGTTCCGCACCGGACGACGTGCGGGAACGACCCGCCCGGCACGTCGCCGTACGCCCCGCCGGGACCGGCCGGCCGAGCCGGCGGCGGGGCCGCGCGGGTGTGACGCACGTGTGCCGGAAGTGTCAGGGGGGTCTTGCGGGCCCCGGCGGGTCGGGGAGCGGGTCGCGGACCGGAGCGGACCGGAGCGCGGCCGCCGGTGCGGCGCGGCGCGAGGCGGCGGCGCGGCGCGGCGCGAGGTGCCGACGCGCCGCGATAGTCGTGTTATCGGGTATTACGGCAACGCCAGTTGGCGCCGCGTCAGGCGCCGTGAACCCGCCGGAGTTCGGCGGGACACTCCCTAAGGGGTGGCCCGGTGCGAGCCCGGTTCGGCGGGTCGGTAGCCTTAGCGCGCTGGAAGATCCCGTAGCCGTCCAAGGAGATGCCGCCGCCGTGAGCCGCAGCCTTCGACGCGGCGCCCTCGCCGCTGTCCTCGCCGTCACGATCGCTCCGCTCGCAGCCGCCTGCGGGGCCGGGAGCGACCCGCAGACGTTGGAGGTCAAGCCGGACTCCGTCGCCACCACCGTCGGCGACGTCGAGATCCTCAACGCGTTCATCATCACCGAGCCGCAGGGGGCCACCGGACCGGCGGCGATCACCGCGCGCGTGTTCAACAACGGCACCACCGCCCAGCAGCTCACCGGCATCTCGGTGCAGGGCGCGTCGGCTCCGGTGACGCTCACCGCCGCCAACGGCAAGACCGGTCCGCTGACCATCCCGGCCGGCGGCTCCGTCACGCTGGGCGGCTCCGGCAACCCGACCGCCGAGCTGACGAACAGCCAGGGCGTCACGGCCGGAAACTTCCAGAACACCGTCTTCGCCTTCAGCCGCACCGGCCAGGTGCACATCGCGCCGTCGGTGGTGCCGGCCGAGCGCTACTTCAAGACCTACGGACCGGGTGTCCAGGTGAGCCCGTCCGCCTCGGGCGCCCCCTCGGCCAACCCGTCCGGCTCCGCGTCGCCCAGCGGCCTGCCGTCGGCCAGCCCGACGACGTCCGCCAAGCCCGGCGCCGCGCACTCCACCGGCCCGACCGGCACCGTCGGCAAGAAGGGCAAGACCGGCGCCGCCAACAAGCCGGTCGCCTCGTCCACGCCCAAGGCGTGACACCCAGGGCCTGAGCCGGCTCCCACGCGATCACCACGCATCCGGCCGGTGCGGCGCCCAGGCGCCGCACCGGCCGCGCGCGTCACGGCCCGCCCGCGCCCGGGCATGCCGCTCCGCCCGCGCGGCGCGGGCGGCTCAGGGCTCGAACTTGTAGCCCAGGCCGCGCACGGTGACCAGGTGGCGCGGGGCGCCGGGGTCGGGCTCGATCTTGGCGCGCAGCCGCTTGACGTGGACGTCGAGCGTCTTGGTGTCGCCCACGTAGTCGGCGCCCCAGACCCGGTCGATGAGCTGCATGCGGGTCAGCACGCGGCCCGCGTTGCGCAGCAGCATCTCCAGCAGGTCGAACTCCTTGAGCGGCAGGTCCACCTTGCCGCCGGAGACGGTGACCACGTGCCGGTCGACGTCCATCCGGACCGGTCCGGCCTCCAGCGCGGCGGTGGTGGCCTCCTCCGGCTCGCCGCGGCGGCGCAGGACGGCCCGGATGCGGGCGACCAGCTCACGCGAGGAGAACGGCTTGGTGACGTAGTCGTCGGCGCCTATCTCCAGGCCGACCACCTTGTCGATCTCGCTGTCCTTGGCGGTGACCATGATCACCGGGACGTTGGACTTGTTGCGCAGCTGGCGGCACACCTCGGTGCCGGGCAGACCGGGCAGCATCAGGTCGAGCAGGACCAGGTCGGCGCCGTTGCGCTCGAACTCGTCGAGCCCGTCGGGTCCGGTCGCCGTGACGGCGACCTCGAAACCCTCCTTGCGCAACATGTAGGAAAGGGCGTCGCTGAACGATTCCTCGTCCTCGACGACGAGCACTCGGGTCACGGAAGGACCTCCGGGGCGGGGTGAGGTATCGGAAGGACCGCGCGGAGGCGGCGGTCCGCCTCCCGGCTGGTCATGGCGCCGGGCTCGGCGTCCGGATCGGGATCCGGCGCGGGGTCCGGATCGGGGTCGGCTGGGTCCGGGCCGGCGGCGGCCCGGGCGGCCGTGGCGGCGTCGTCGTCGCCCGGCTCCCCGCGGGCGGGCTCGCCCGCGTCGCGTCCGGGCTCGCCGGGTTCGCGGTCGTCCGCCACGCGGGCGCCCGCGGCTTCGGGAAGCCGCAGGGTGAAGGTGGAGCCCTGCCCCTCGGCGCTCCACACGGTGACCTCGCCGCCGTGTGAGGCGGCGACGTGCTTGACGATCGACAGGCCGAGCCCGGTGCCCCCGGTGGCCCGGGAGCGGGCCGGGTCGACGCGGTAGAACCGCTCGAAGATCCGCTCCCGGTCGGCCTGCGAGATGCCGGTGCCCTGGTCGGTCACCGAGATCTCGATGAGCGGGCCGCCGCCGACCACCACGCGGCGGCCGGCGATCCCGACGCGGGTGCGCGGCGGGCTGTAGTTGACGGCGTTCTCCACGAGGTTGCCGAGGGCGGCCGCGAGCTGCCCGCGGTGCCCCCACACGTACAGGTGCGGAGCGCCGGAGCTGGCCATGGTGATCTGCTTGGCGTTCGCCGGGTGGCGGCAGCGGTCGACCGCCTCGGCGATCAGATCGCGCACCGCGACCGCCTCGGCGTCCTCCAGCGGGTGGTCGTTCTGCACCCTGGACAGGTCGATGATCTCCTGGACCAGGCTGGTCAGCCGGGTCGCCTCGTTCTGCATGCGGCCGGCGAACCGGATGACCGCCTCGGGGTCGTCGCTGGCGTCCATCACGGCCTCGGACAGCAGCGACAGCGCGCCGACCGGGGTCTTCAGCTCGTGGCTGACGTTGGCGACGAAGTCACGGCGGACCGCCTCGATGCGGCGGGCCTCCGTCAGGTCCTCGACGAGCAGCAGCACCAGCCGGGAGCCGAGCGGCGCGACCCGGGCGGAGACCGCCAGCGGCTCGCCGCGGCCGCTGCGGCGCGGCAGGTCCAGCTCGACCTGGCGTATCTCGCCGTCGCGCCGGGTCTCCCGGGCCATCTGCAGCATCTGCTCCACCGCGGGCCGCCCGCCGCGCACCAGCCCGAGGGCGTACGCGGCCGAGCTGGCCTTGACCACGGTGTCGGCGTCGTCGAGCACGACGGCCGAGGAGCGCAGCACCGACAGCACGGTGTCCACGCCGGGCGGCAGCGCCGCGTCCGGGTAGGGGGTGGCCCGGATCGGGCGGGCCTGCTCGCGCTCGCTCCAGCGGAACGCGAGCATCGCCACCACGCCGGTGCAGGCACCGACGATCGCGCTGGCAGCGGCGACGGCCGCGTTCACGTCCATGCCGACAGGCTAAGCGGGAGTACCGACAGCTCCACAGTGTTCCCGGTGCGGTCTCCGACACTCGTTGCCAAGAGTTCACCCCCGTGTCCCGGCCGGTTCACTCCGGATGCCCGGCCGGGACGCGCGCGGGACGCACCGTGGGGGCGCGGCGGGCTGCGTACCGCCTTCGTACCGCCATACGGAACAGCGCGGGGTCCAGGGACCCGCAGGAGAGGAAGAAGACGATGCGGGACGCGTATCACGAGGAGCTCGACTCCATCGGCGACAGCCTGGTCGAGATGGCCAGGCTGGTCGGCTCCGGGATCGGCCGGGCCACCACGGCGCTGCTCGACGCCGACCTGAAGATCGCCGAGGGCGTCATCGCGGCCGACGAGAAGGTCGACGACCTGCAGCGGAGCCTGGAGAACCGGGCCATCGACCTGCTCGCCCGCCAGCAGCCGGTCGCCACCGACCTGCGGATCGTGGTGACCAGCCTGCGGATGAGCGCGGACCTGGAGCGGTCCGGGGACCTGGCCCGCCACGTGGCGAAGCTGGCCCGGCTGCGCTACCCGAACTCCGCGGTCCCCTCCGACCTGCACAGCACCCTGCTGGAGATGGGCCAGCTCGCGCAGCGCCTGATGTCCAAGGCCGCCGAGGTGATCATCTCCAAGGACGTCGACGCGGCGCTGCAGCTGGAGGCGGACGACGACCGGATGGACGAGCTGCACCGCACGCTCTTCCAGCACCTGCTGGACGACCGGTGGCAGCACGGCATCGAGACCGCGGTGGACGTCACGCTGTGCGGCCGGTACTACGAGCGCTTCGCGGACCACGCGGTCTCGGTGGCCAAGCGGGTCGTCTACCTGGTCACCGGCGAGCACGCCGACGAACTGAACGGTTCGTCGGTGGCGGCCGCCGAGGAGGCGTAACCCCGGCCGGGGGCGCTGGGGGGCGTTCCCGGTGCCGGCGCGTGCTTCGACGCGCCCTTGCCGCGCGTCCGTTCGCGGGCCTGTACTGGTGGAGCACGTGCAACTCAGGACAAGGAGGGCACGATGACGGACTTTCCCACCAGGCCGGCACGCCGCGAGCGGCCGTCGGCGGATCCCGGACCACGCCCGGTCCGCACCCCGCTGCCGATCCTCGCGGCCTGCGGCTGCGGCTCCGGCTGCAGCTGCGGCTGCCAGTCCGGCGGCTCCTGCCAGTGCGGCGGCAGCTGCTCCTGACCCGCCCCCAGCGCGCCGCGTGCCCCCGCCCCGCACCGTCCGCGCGGGGCCGGGGGCACGCGGCGTGGCGGGGCTACTTCTTGCCCTGGTTCTTGACCGCTTCGATGGAGGCGGCGGCCGCGGCGGGGTCGAGGTAGGTGCCGCCGGGGGTGACGGGGTGGAAGTCGGCGTCGAGTTCGTAGAGGAGGGGGATGCCGGTGGGGATGTTGAGGGCGGCGATGTCGTCGTCGGAGATGCCGTCGAGGTGCTTGACGAGGGCGCGCAGCGAGTTGCCGTGCGCGGTGACCAGCACGGTGCGGCCGGCCAGCAGGTCGGGGACGACGCCGTCGTACCAGTAGGGGAGCATCCGCTCGACGACGTCCTTGAGGCACTCGGTGCGCGGGCGCAGCTCGCCGGGGATGCCGGCGTAGCGGGCGTCGTCGCTCTGCGAGAAGGCCGTGCCGTCCTCGAGGGGCGGCGGCGGGGTGTCGTAGGAGCGGCGCCAGAGCATGAACTGCTCCTCGCCGAACTCGGCGAGGGTCTGGGCCTTGTCCTTGCCCTGCAGTGCGCCGTAGTGGCGCTCGTTGAGCCGCCAGGAGCGCTGGACCGGGATCCAGTGCCGGTCGGCGACGGACAGGGCGATCTGGGCGGTGCGGATGGCGCGCTTGAGCATCGAGGTGTGCAGGACGTCCGGGAGCAGCCCCGCCTCGGCGAGCAGTTCGCCGCCGCGCAGTGCCTCCTTCTCGCCCTTGTCGTTGAGGTCGACGTCCACCCAGCCGGTGAACAGGTTCTTCGCGTTCCACTCGCTCTCGCCGTGGCGGAGCAGGATCAGCTTGTAGGGAGCAGCAGCCATGTGCGCGAGCCTAATCGACGTGCCCTGGGCGGCGGCGGGCGCCGGGCAGGGCCGGGCCCGGGTCAGCGCGGCTCGCCGGTGAGGTGCCGGAAGGCGTCGAGGTTGCGGGTCGACTCGCCGCGTGAGGTGCGCCAGGCGTACTCCTTTCGGATCGCGGAGGCGAACCCCAGCTCCAGCAGGGTGTTGAAGCTGCCGTCCGCGTTCTCCACGACGGACCCCAGCAGCCGGTCCACCTCGTCGCGGGAGACCGCCGCGAGCGGCAGCCGGCCGGCCAGGTAGACGTCGCCGAGCCGGTCGATGGCGTAACTCACCGCGTACATACGGGTGTTGCGCTCCAGCAGCCAGCGGTAGAACGCCTCGTGGTTCTCGTCCGGATGGCGTACCACGAACGCGTTGACCGAGAGGGTGTGCCGGCCGACCGCGAGCGAGCAGGTGGTGGCGAGCTTGCGGGTGCCGGGCAGGCTCACCACGTAGGTGCGCGGTGAGCCCTCCGGGTGCTCCCAGGTCAACTCCGCGTCGCCGAGCGCCTCCTCGAGGACCCGGCACACCTCACGCTCGGCACGTTCGACGTCAGCCATGCCCCGATGGTAGGGCCCGCGGCGATCACGCCCCGGCCGCCAGGCGGTGGTGGCGTACCGCGCCCTCGTAGACCTCGGCGGTGGTCTCGGCGGCGGCCTCCCAGCCGAAGGCGCGCGCGTGCCGTTCGGCGGCGGCGCCCAGTTCCTCGCCGAGCGCCGGGCGGTCCACGAAACGGCGCAGCACCCGCGCGTAGTCCGCCGGGTCGTGGCCGGCGACCAGGTAGCCGCTCACCCCGTCGCGCACCGCGACCGGCAGCCCGCCGACCGCCGCGGCGACCACCGGCGTGCCGCACGCCTGGGCCTCCAGCGCGACCAGGCCGAAGGACTCGCTGTAGGACGGCATGACGAGCACGGTCGCCGCCCGGTACCAGTCGGCGAGGGCCTGCTGGCCGACCGGCGGCTGGAAGCGGATGACGTCGGCCACCCCGAGCCGGGCGGCGAGCTTGTGCAGCCGGTCGGGCTTGGCGAGGCCGTTGCCGCTGGGACCGCCGACGATCGGCACCACGAGGCGTTCGCGCAGCGCGGGCTGCTCCGCGAGCAGTTCGGCGACCGCGCGGACCAGGATGTCGGGCGCCTTGAGCGGCTGTATGCGGCCGACGAACAGCGGGATCAGCGCCTGCCGCGGCAGTCCGAGCCGGGCGCGCGCCGCGGCCCGCCCGTCGGCCGGCCGGAAGCGGTCGAGGTCCACGCCGGGGTGGACGACGGCGACCTTGTCCCGGCAGGCGGCGTAGTGCGTCTGCAGGTCGCGGGCCTCCTCGTCGGTGTTGGCGATCAGCCGGTCCGCCGCCTCGACGATCTGGGTCTCGCCGATGACCCGGGCCGCGGGTTCCGGCGCGTCGCCCTTGGCCAGCGCGGCGTTCTTCACCTTGGCCATCGTGTGCATGGCGTGCACGAGCGGCACGCCCCAGCGGTCGGCGGCCAGCCAGCCGACGTGGCCGGACAGCCAGTAGTGCGAGTGCACCAGGTCGTAGTACCCGGGGCGCTGGGATGCCTCCGCGCGCATCACGCCGTGCGTGAAGGCGCACAGCTGCGCCGGCAGGTCCTCCTTGGCCAGCCCCTCGTACGGTCCGGCGTCCACGTGGCGCACCAGGACGCCGGGGGCGAGCTCCACCGCGGCGGGCAGGTCGGCGGTGGTGGCCCGGGTGAAGATCTCGACCTCGATGCCGGCGCTGGCGAGACGTTTCGCCAACTCGACGATGTAGACGTTCATACCGCCGGCGTCGCCGGTGCCCGGCTGGTGCAGCGGCGAGGTGTGCACGCTGAGCATCGCCACCCTGCGCACCGCGCCGACGCGGCGTGCGCGGCGCGACCGGCCGCCGAAGAGGTGCTCTCCCGGACGCGGCATGTGCTGGCCCACCTGCTCTCCTTCCACGGTGCACGGCTGTTCCCGGCTTTCCCGGTCTTCCGGATCTCGCGGACCCTCCGGTCGTGCGGCGGCACCCGGGCAGCCCCGATCGCGACGGCTGCCCCCGGTCCACAGGCGCTAACCGCGTGGAGCCCGCGGATGTTCCCGCCGAGCCGCTGCGGCGGGCGGCGGGACGGGTGGCCGGGACGGAACCGGCCGGAGCGGCGCCGTGACGGGGGCGGGGTCGGAGCCGGAGCCGGAGCCGGAAGCGGGACGGAACGGGATCGGGGCCTGGAGCGGGACGGAACGATGGAGGGGACCGGACCATGACGGCGACCGGGACGGCACCGTGGCGGGGACCGGGACGGTGGCGGGGCCGCGACGGCACCGCCTGCGGGACGGCACCGTGACGGGCACCGCGGGCTGGACGGCACCGTGACGGGACGGGGACCGGCGGCGGGACGGAACGGTGGCGGGGCCGCGCGCGGGACGGAACGGCGACCGGGGCGGGCGGATCGGCGCGCCCCCCGGGCGGGCTAACGTACGCGCATGCCTCCCCGCCCCCTCGGCACCCCCACCCGGGGGACCACCAACCCGAACCGGCTGCGCCGGATGGACCGCTGGACGGCGGCCGTCCACGCGGGCGGGCTGCGGCGGGCGGCCGATCCGGTGGCCGTCGACCTCGGCTACGGCGCCGCGCCCTGGACGGCGGTGGAACTACTCGGCCGGCTGCGCGCGGTGCGGCCCGACGCACAGGTCGTGGGGATCGAGATCGACCCGGCCCGGGTCGCCGCGGCGGCTCCGTTCGAACGCCCCGGGCTGACGTTCCTGCACGGCGGCTTCGAGATCCCGCTGCCCGGCGGCCGGCGGCCGGTGCTGATCCGGGCGGCCAACGTGCTGCGGCAGTACGAGGAGGACCAGGTCGCCGCGGTCTGGGCCGGGCTGTGCGGACGGCTGGCGAGCGGCGGGCTGCTGGTCGAGGGCACCTGCGACGAGATCGGCCGCCGGCACGTGTGGGTCGCGCTCGGCCCGGAGGGTCCGCGCACGGTGACCTTCGCCGCCCGGCTCGCCTCCCTGGACCGCCCGTCCGACCTGGCGGAACGGCTGCCGAAGGCGCTCATCCACCGCAACGTGCCCGGCGAGCCCGTACACGCCTTCCTCACCGACTTCGACCGCGCCTGGGCCGCCGCCGCGCCGTTCGCCCCGCTCGGCGCCCGGCAGCGCTGGATCCGCGCGGTCCGCACCCTCGCCGACTCCGGCTGGCCCCTCGCCGACAGCCCGGCCCGCTGGCGCCACGGCGAGGTCACGGTGCGGTGGGAGGCGATCGCCCCGGCCACCGGGTCCGGCACGCGGACGGCGACGTGACGCGCGCGGCCCGCGGCGGCGCGGTGTGATCAACCGACCGCGCCGAACCCGACGAAGCGTCGGCGGGCGTGGCCGGTCCGGCGGGGCGGGGCGGTGGCGGGCGTGGCCGACCCGGCGGTGGCGGGCGGGGCCGTGGTGATTCGAGCGCACCGCCGGCGGCGATCGGCGGGCGGCCGGGGATCGACCGTTTTGCGCCCGTTCACTGCGTGACGCACCCGTGATGTATGTCATGCCCCGATCGCCCCGTCCGGACCGGAAACCGCCTCCGACCTTTGAATATGCCAGTGGCCGATTCACCCAACGGTCTCCCCCGGCGCCACGTCGGGCCGCTATCGTCACCTGGCAGTGTCAGGCGGCACCCCCCACTCCAGCCGCCACGCCCCTCGGGGGAGGGAAGGAACCAGACGCCATGTCCGCTACCGGGCGGCCCACCGACCGGCAGCCAGGCCCCCACGCCGAAGGGGCGCCTGGTCAGCCCCCCGTAGCCCTCCCCAGGCAGCGCGCCACCGACCAGCGGCCGTCGGATCCGTCGCGCGGCGAGGGCGCCCCGACCGATCCCGAACAGCCGGCCGCCGCGGCCCCCTTCACCCTGCTCGTCGTGGGCGACGACCCGACGGGCTCCTTCGGCGTGCCCGACCTGCTGGACGCCTCCGGCAACCGGGTGCGCATACGCCGGGCCCGCAACCTCACCGAGGCCGAACGCCTCCTGACCGACGACGTCTCCTGCGTCCTGCTCGACCTGCACCTGCCGGGGTCCGGCGGCATCGCGGACACCTTCGCCCGGCGTCCGGCCGCCGGGCAGCTCGACGTGTTGCGCCGGCTGCTGCTGCTGGCGCCGACCACGGCGGTGCTCGCGCTGGCCCGCGGCGAGGAGGCGACCGAGCTGGCCGCCGAGGCGGTGCGCGTCGGCGCGCAGGACTACCTGTTCCGCGACGAGCTGGACGCCTCGCTGCTCAACCGGGCCATGCGCTACGCCGTCGAGCGCAAACGCGCCGACCTGGCCCACTTCCAGCTCACCGAGAACCAGTTGCTCACCCAGGAGAACTCCCGCCTGGAACGCGGCCTGCTGCCCACCCCGCTGCTCGACGGCGCCGACGACCTGCGCTTCGCCGCCCGCTACCGGCCGGGCCGCAGCCGGGCCCTGCTCGGCGGCGACTTCTACGACGTCGTCCGCACCCCGGACGGCACCGTGCACGCCATGATCGGCGACGTGTGCGGCCACGGCCCCGACGAGGCGGCCCTCGGCGTCGAACTGCGCATCGCCTGGCGCGCGCTGACCTTCGCCGGCCTGAGCGGCAACGCGCTGCTGCGCACCCTGCAGCGCGTCCTGGAGTGTGAACGCCCCGACGACGAGATCTTCGCCACGCTGTGCGCGATCGACATCGCGCCCGACGGCTGCCGCGCCAGCCTGTGCCTGGCCGGCCACCCCGCGCCGCTGCTGGTGCACGGCGGGCGGACGGCCGAACTGCTGCCCTACGAGGAGGGCGGCCCGGCGCTCGGACTGCTGCCGGAGTCCGAGTGGAACTCCATCGAGGTCGAACTCGGCGCGCCCGGCGCGGCGTGGGGCCTGATGCTCTACACCGACGGGCTGATCGAGGGACGCATCGGCCAGGGCAACGCCCGGCTGGGCACCGAGGGCATGATCGCGCTGGTCGAGCAGCGGCTGGTGGACGGGCTGGACGGCGAGGAACTGCTCGACGCCACCGTCACCGAGGCACGCCGGCTCAACGGCGGCGAACTCACCGACGACGTCGCGGTCATCCTGCTGGAGCACCGGGCCCCGGCACCTCAGCCGTTGAACGGTCCGTAGGGTCCGTCGCTGCTGCTGCCGCCACCGCGGCGGCGACCGGCGCCACCGGCTATCTCCCGCACGGCGGGGCGCACGTCGACCATGTAGACGATGGTGGCGATGACGCCGATGATCGGCAGGAAGGACAGCAGCGGCAGGAAGTACGAGACGAGCGCCGACGCGCCCAGGACGATCAGCCAGAACGGCTTGGTCTTCTTGCCCGCCGCCCGGTACGCGTCCTCCCGGCGCGTCGCGGCGTCCACGAACGCGAAGACGGCGAACAGGGTGAACGCGATCCCCACCCAGCCCAGGATGCTGTTGAACCCCTGAACCAACATGTCCGCCACCGCCCTTCCTTGTCGCTTCCACCGCGGTCTTCGACCAACCTACCCGCGCTGACAACCGGTACAACGGGCCGGGCACTGTGCGAGTGCCCGGCCCGCGGTACGACTTTTCCGAGGGGACCCGAGGGAGCCTCCCCGGGGTCACTTGCCCTGCGGGGACTTCCGGGAGGCGCCGGACTTGCCGCCGCCCTGCTTGGCCGCGCTGCCGTTCGCCGCGCTGCCGTTCGTGGCGGACTGGCCGTTCGTGGCGGAGTGGCCGTTCGTGGCGGACTGGCCGTTGTGCGGCTTGCGCTGCGCGGCCGGCGGGACGGCCGGCTCCGGCTCGATGGTGACGGCCAGGTCCTGGGTGGCGTCGGCGGCCTCGCCGCGCCAGGTGCGCACCGCGCCGCGGCCGCGGTCGGCCAGGCCGTTGTAGGTCTCGCCGGCCTTGACGGCGTACTCGGCGGCGCGGCCGATCTGCTGCATCGCGAAGTCCTGAGCGTTGTCGCGCAGCTTCTTCAGGTCCAGCTCCACGGTGCCGATCACCTCGGTCAGCCGGACCTGGACGTCCTTGGCCTGCCGGCTCATCCGGTCCTGCACCAGCTTGGCGTCGGTGGAACGAATCTTCTCGATGCGCTCCGGGGCCTCCTCGCGCAGCCGGTCGAGGATCGGCTGCACCTCGCGCAGCTTCTCGGCCGCGAGGTCCACGGTGCCGGCCGCAGCGTAGAACGGGGTGGACTCCGTCAGAGCCTTGCGGATGTCGGTGATCGCCATGAGGGTCCTCCGGTAGTACTGATGGCGTTGATATGTCTGGTTCTCTGCGTTCAGGGGCGCGCCCGGTCAGGCGCCGACGACGTCTCCACCGCCTTTGGGACGGTTCGCATCGTTCTCACCCTGATTGTGCTCGTTTTCCTTCGCCGGCATGGCCTTCAGCGCGCGGGAACGCGCCGCGACCGTCTCCACGACCGCGTCGGCCACCTTGGCGGCGGCCTTCTTCGCGGCCCTCTTCCCCGTCGTGGGGCGGTCGCCTTCCGCCGTCCGGGTCGTCTTGCCCGCCGCGCCGCGCCCGGGCGGCCGGACCGGCTCCCGGTCCCGGGCCTGCGCGGCGTCGTCGCCGACGCCGTTCTCGCGGCGGAACGACTCGTAGATCTGCAGCAGCACCTGCTTCTGCTTCTCGTTGATCGAGGCGTCCGTCAGGATCGCGGTACGCACCTCGATCCCGTCGCGGTCCCGCTCGTCGAGGATCCCGGCCTGCACGTAGAGCGTCTCGGCCGAGATCCGCAGCGCCTTCGCCAACTGCTGCAGGATGTCGGCGCTCGGCTTGCGCAGCCCCCGCTCGATCTGGCTCAGGTACGGGTTGGACACCCCGGCGGCGTCCGCGAGCTGCCGCAACGACAACTGCGCGCTGCGGCGCTGCTCGCGCAGATACTCGCCGAGGTTCCCGACGTTGAGCGATCCCATGCCTTCGACCGTGCCACACCGTGCTAACTATTGCAAGCAAACTGCTTGCAACAGTGTCGTTTCCGGGGTGTGACACGGGTGAGCCCGAGCACGACAGGCGCCGTACTCGCACGACACCGTCGTCATCCGGGTTGTCGGTGGGTTCTGCCAAGGTGTGCGTCGTGGACGAACTGGTGGAGCGTGTCGACGATCGCGATCGTGTGCTGGGGGTGGTGGTCAGCCGCCGGCGGGCCGTCCGGGAGGGCTGGCTGCACCGGGTCGCCGTGACGGTGTGTCGTGACGAGCGGGGGCGGATCCTCGTCCACCGGCGGTCGGAGCGGTTGTCGCGCTTCCCCGGGCTCCACGAGGTCGTGGTCGGTGGCGCCGTGGATGTCGGTGAGTCCTACGAACAGGCCGCCGCGCGGGAGCTGGCCGAAGAGCTGGGCGTTCGTGTGCTGCCGCGCCTGCTGTTCACGTTCCTCAACCGCGGCGGTCTGAGCCCTCACTGGCTCGGCGTGCACGAAGCCGTGCTGCCGGACGCCGTGGCCGCCGATCCTGACGAGGTCGCCTGGCACGGCTGGCTGACCGAGCCGGAGCTGCGGTCGGCCCTGCTGGAGTGGCGCTTCACCCCCGACAGCCACGAAGCCTTCAGCCGGTATCTCGCGTGGTCGGCGGCGACGGCGTCGTAGGCCGTTCGGGTGGCACGCCGGTACGCCGCTTCGGCCACGGCCGACGACGCTGGCCTCGTACCGCCGTTCCCGCCGGTGGGCATCGGACCCCGCTCCCGCGCCGGGGAGCCCGCGAAAGGCCACGGCCGCGGCGCGGGTTGACCTTCACCTTGGGTGAGGCCACAGCATCGGTGGGGCCGGGCGACGCGCCCGGTACGAGGAGGTACGGGCATGGGGCTGCTGGCCATCGGGGCGTTCGCCAAGGCGTCCCGGCTGTCGCCGAAGGCGCTGCGTCTCTACGACGAGCTCGGACTGCTGACCCCGGCCCGCGTCGACCCGGTGACCGGCTACCGCCTCTACGCCGCGGAGCAGCTGGAACGCGCCCGGCTGGTGGCCTGGCTGCGGCGCCTCGGCATGCCGCTGGCCCGCATCCGGGAGGTCTGCGAGCTGGCGCCGGGCGACGCGGCCCGCGAGGTCCGCGCGTTCTGGGCCCGGGTCGAGGCCGACACCGTGGCCCGGCGCGACCTGGCGGCCTTCCTCGTCGACCACCTGACCCGGAAGGACCCCGCGATGTCATCGACCTCGCCGACCACCGAACCCCTGGGAATCCGCTACGCCGCGCTGACCGACGCCGGCCTGGTACGGGAGAGCAACCAGGACGCGGCCTACGCCGGATCCCGGCTGCTCGCCGTCGCCGACGGCTTCGGGGCCGGCGGCGCACCGGCCAGCGCGGCCGCCATCGACGTGCTCAAGCGTCTGGAGACCGACACCGTCCCGGCGGGAGAGCTGCTCAACGCCCTCCAGGACGCCGTCGACCAGGCGGCCCGGGCCGTGCACGACATCGCCGCGTCCGGCCCGGCCCCGCAGGAGGCGGGCACGACGCTCACCGCGATGCTGTGGACCGGATCGCAGCTCGCCCTGGTCCACATCGGCGACTCACGCGCCTACCTGCTGCGCGACGGCGGCCTCTTCCAGATCACCCACGACCACACCGTGGTCCAGTCGATGGTCGACGAAGGACGCATCAGCGCGGAGGAGGCCGCCTCCCACCCCCAGCGGTCGCTGCTGCTGCGGGCGCTGGCCGACATCGACGCCACCCCCGACATGTGCCTGCACGACGCCCGGCCCGGCGACCGCTACCTGCTGTGCTCCGACGGCCTGTCCGCGGTCGTGCCGACGCCGGAAGTGCACCGGGTCCTGACCACGGTCGCCGAACCCGACCGGGCCGTGCGCGAACTCGTCGCCCTGGCCAACCGCTCCGGCGGCCCCGACAACATCAGCTGCGTGGTCGCCGACGTGCTGGAGCCGCAGCGGTAGGAGCGGACCGGGTGGACATCAACATGATCATCGAATTGTCCCGGCTGCGCTCCCGGGAGATCCTGCGCGAAACCGCCGAACTGAGGGTCGGCCGCCGGGCCGGCCGCACGGAACGCGACCTCAGCCGCTCCCGTCCGCCGCGAGGGTGGTCCGGGTGGTGGCGAACAGCCGGGCGCAGCGCCGGGTCATGGCCTGCGGGGACTGGTCGGGGTGGTGGATCCACCAGCGGACCAGGGCGGTGACCACGCCGCGCCAGACGTACGTGAGCGCGTCGGCGTCCAGCGGGTCGGCGGATCCGGCGGCGCGCAGCAGATCGGCGGTGCCGGCGGCCGCCAGGCGGTCGATGGCGGCCCGGTACTCCGCGGCGCGCCGCGCGGGTTCGCCGCCGGCCGGCAGGGACGGGTCGTAGAGCACGAACCACGCCTCGCGCCGGCCCTCCAGGGCGGTGAACAGCGCCTGGAGGACCAGCAGCGGGGTGCGCGCGGTGGTCGCGCCCTGGCCCATCGCGGCGCGTATCGAGTCGAGCAGCCGGTCGCCGACCGGGGTCAGGCAGGCGAGGTAGAGGTCCTGCTTGGCGCCGAAGTACTGGTGGAGCAGCGCCTTGGTGACGCCGACCCGGGCGGCGACGGCGGCCAGCGAGGTGGCCTCGTAGCCGTGGCGGCCGAACTCCTCGGTGGCGGCGGCCAGGATCTGCGCTTCGCGGACCGCCCGGGGGACGCCCTTGGTGCCGGCCCGGGAGCGGGAGGAGGTTGCCATGGCCACTATATTACCCTACGGTAAATTACCGTAGGGTTAGTTCGCTGGACCTGGTGGAACGGAACTCCCATGCCCGACGCTACGACCGCGCCCCGCGCCGCCCGCACCCGCTCGTGGTGGGGCTGGGGATGGGCCGACGAGCACCCCGGCGACGCCGAGTGCGCCGCGCTGGGGGCGTTGCTGCCCGGTACGCTCCCGCGCCCGCTGCCCGTGCCGCGCGTCGCCGACCTGCGCATCGGCCGGCCCGCCGCCGAGCCGCCGCGGAGCCTGGCGCGGCTGGTCACCGCCGACCCCGCGGCCCGCGCCGCGCACGCGATGGGCAAGGCGTACCGGGACGTGGTCCGGGCGCTGCGCGGCCGGCCGGGCCGGATACCCGACCTGGTCGCCCGGCCGGCCGGTGACCAGGACGTGGCCGACCTGCTGGAGTGGGCCGGCGGGAACGGGGTGGCCGTGATCCCCTTCGGCGGGGGCTCCTCGGTCACCGGAGGCGTGGAGTACCGCGGCGACGCGCACCGGGCGGTGCTCTGCCTCGACCTGACCGCGATGGACCGGGTCCTGGAGATCGACGCCGGCAGCCGGGCCGCCCGCATCCAGGCCGGCGCCCTCGGCCCGGTGCTGGAGGACCAGCTCAGGCCGCACGCCCTGACGCTGCGGCACTTCCCGCAGAGCTTCGAGTTCTCCACCCTCGGCGGCTGGCTCGCCACCCGCGCGGGCGGCCACTACGCCACCGTCCACACGCACATCGACGACTTCGTCCAGTCGCTGCGGGTGGTCACCCCGGCGGGCGCCGGCACCTCGTGGCGGCTGCCCGCCTCCGGCGCGGGACCCTCTCCCGACCGGTTCTTCCTCGGCTCGGAAGGCGCTCTGGGCGTCATCACCGAGGCGTGGATGCGCCTGCAGGAGCGCCCCCGCCACCGGGCCTCCGCGGCGGTCGCCTTCGCCGGCTTCCCCGCCGGGCTGCGCGCGGTGCGCGCGATCGCCCAGTCCGGCCTCGCGCCGGCCAACTGCCGCCTGCTCGACTCCGGCGAGGCCGCGCTGTCCGGCGCGGCCCGGGACGGCTCCTGCGTACTCGTCCTCGGCTTCGAGTCGGCGCACTTCCCCGTCGACGCCGACCTCGCCCGGGCGCTGGACCTGGCCCGCGCCGAGGGCGGCAGCTGCGACGGGCCGTCCCGCGAGGACGGCGGGCAGGCCGGCGGCGCGGTCGGCGCCTGGCGCTCCGCCTTCCTGCGCATGCCGTACCTGCGCGACGGGCTGGCCCGGATGGGAGCCGTCGTCGAGACCTTCGAGACGGCCACCACCTGGGAACGGCTCCCCGCGCTGGTCGACGCCGTCCGCGACGAGGTCGGCGGCGCCGCGCGCGAGGCCACCGGCCACCCCGCCACCGTCAACTGCCGCCTCACGCACGTCTATCCCGACGGGGCGGCGCCCTACTTCACCGTGCTGGCCGCCGGCCGGCCCGGCGACGAGGTCGCGGTCTGGGACCACCTGAAGGAGGTCGCCGCCGACGTGCTCCACCGCCACCGGGCGACGATCACCCACCACCACGCCGTCGGCCGCGACCACCGCCCCGGCTACGACCGGCAGCGCCCGGAGCCGTTCGCGCTGGCCCTGCGCGCCGCCAAGACCGCCCTCGATCCGCACGGGATCCTCAACCCGGGCGTCCTCGTGGACTGACGGCGCGCGTCAGCCGTCCCGTTCGGTGGCGGCGAGCGCGAGCCCGGCCAACGCGCGGCGCGCGGCGGCGGGCAGGGCGGCGTCGGACAGCACGGCGAGCGCGGCGTCCCGGCGGTCGGCGATCATCCACTCGACCTCGGCGACCGCGCCCGTCTCGCGCAGGACGCCGCGCACCGCCCGCACGCCGGCCGCGTCCAGGCCGGGGTCGCCGACGAGCGAGTCCAGCAGCCGCAGCTGCTCCGGGTCGGCGGCGCGGCGGGCGAGCACGAGCAGCGGCGTGGACTTGCCGGAGCGCAGGTCGTCCAGCACCGGCTTCCCGGTGCGGCGCGGGTCGCCGAAGACGCCGAGCAGGTCGTCGCGGAGCTGGAACGCCTCGCCGATCGCGAGCGCGTAGCCGCGGCAGGCCCGGACGACCTCGGGGGGCGCGCCGGCCAGGGTCGCGCCGATGAGCAGCGGGTGCTCGACGGTGTACGCGGTCGTCTTGAACCGGATGGTCTCCAGGGCGGACTCCAGCGCGGCGTCCGAGCCGGTCGGGCCCGGCGTCCCGGTCGCCAGCAGGTCGCGGTGCTGGCCGGTCATCAGCTCGACGCGCATCCGGCCGAGCAGCGGCAGCACCGCCTGCAGGCGCGGGTGGCCGGCCAGCGAGGACATCAGCAGTTCGTCGGACCAGACCATCGCCAGGTCGCCCAGCAGGATGGCGCTGCTGACGCCGAACCGGTGCCGTTCGGCCGGGTCGGTCAGCGCGGCGGGCGCCTCGGCGGCGAACGCGCGGTGCACGGTGGGACGGCCGCGGCGCAGCGCGGAGTCGTCCATGACGTCGTCGTGGATGAGGGCGAAGGCGTGGAAGAGTTCGAGCGCCGCGGCCACGCCGTGCACCGCTTCGGGCGGGCCCTGGCCGCCGCCGGCGTGCCAGCCGATGACGCAGAACAGCGGACGCAGGCGCTTGCCGCCGGCCAGGAACTCGTCGAGCAGGCCGACCACCCGGGCCAGGTCGGGGTCGCCGCTGTCGTGGGTGCGGCCTATCAGGAAGTCCCGGAGGATCTCGTCGACGCCCGCGCGTATGCGGGCGGTGTCCAGCGCGCCGGGCGGCGCGTCGTGCAGCGGTCTCACATCGCACCCTTCGTCGCAGTGATGCGGGATCTGGTGAGTGGGATCCGCCGGGCCGCCACAAGTGTAGGCAGTGGCCCGACCCGCCCGGCCATCTGTGGCGCATGTCACCGGGGGCGCCGCCCGGCCGGGGACCAGGGGACCGGTGGGCGACGAGAAGGTGCGCGGCGCGCTCGCCACCGTGCGGGAGGCGCCGACCGGCGACGGCCGGTTCGTCCCCGAGGCGCGCGACCCGCTGCCGCGCGCACTCGCCGCCCGGGGACGGCGTCGTGCGCCGCGCGTCCCGGCCGGATCCGCCGCTCGGGACCCCACGGCGGCCGCCGGGTCGTTACGATCCCCTCCCGCGGGGGGAGGACCACCCCGTGCCGCGATCACGGACGCCGGAAGGGGCAGCTCGCACATGACGGGAACCGCCGCCCGCTATCTCTACCTCGCCCGCCACGGCGAAGCCACGCCGGACGAGACGGAGTTGACCGAGGCCGGCCGCCGGCAGGCCGCGCTGCTCGGCGAGCGGCTGCGGGGCGTTCCGCTCGACGCGATCCACCACGGTCCGCTGCCGCGCGCCGCGCAGACCGCCGCGCTGGTCGCCGGGGAACTCGACGGCGTGCCCCTCGCGGAGCGCGAGGCGGCCGGCGACTACCTGCCCTACGTGCCGGACGAGGACGAACTCCCGCCGGACTGCTCGGAGTTCCTGATGCGCTTCGTCCGGCGCTTCCCGGCCGGCGAGCGGGAGACCGGGCCGGCGCTGGCCCGCGAGGCGACGCGGCTGTTCACCGGTCCGGTGGCGGCCGACGAACCCCGGCACGAACTGGTGGTCACGCACAACTTCCTCATCGGCTGGCTGGTGCGCGCCTCGCAGGACGCGCCGCCCTGGCGCTGGCTCGGCCTGGTGCACTGCAACGCGGCGCTCACCGTGATCCGCTACGTGCCCGGCCGGCCGTCCTCGCTGCTGCTCTACAACGACATGGGCCACCTGCCGGACGAGCTGCGCTGGACCGGCTTCCCCCCGGAATCGCGCATATGACGCAGCGTCAAATCACCCTGCGCCACCCGGTCCGGCGGCGGAAAACCCGTTGCGACGCTGCGTAGCCTCGTGGCATGACGATCTCATCCGACATCGATGTCCTGCGCGACGCGTACGACGAGCAGTTGCGAGGGATCACCGCCACTTCGCCGGCCGGCGTGCGGTGCGAGCGGGACGGCCGCGTGCTGCGGGTCCACGGGCAGTTCCGCGGCTTCGTCACCGCCCCGCGCGACGTGGGCGTATGCGGGCGCCGGCTGGACGAACTGATCGCCCGGCAGCGGGACTTCTTCGCCCGGCGCGGCGAGGCGGTGGAGTGGAAGACCCGCGGCCACGACCTGCCGCAGGACCTGCCGGAACGGCTGGCCGCGGCGGGCTTCGTTCCGGAGGAGCGCGAGACGGTGCTGATCGGGCGCACCGCGGAGCTGGCCGCCGCGCCGGCGCTGCCGGCCGGGGTCACGCTGCGCCGGCTCACCTCGGCGCTGGACCTGCGGCGGGTCGCGGCGCTGGAGAGCGAGGTGTGGGGGCAGGACATGGGCTGGCTGGGCGACGACCTGATCGGCCGGGTGGCCGCCGCGCCGGAGCAGATCGCCGTGCTGGCCGCCGAGGCGGGCGGGACGCTGGTCTGCGCCGCGTGGCTGGTGCTGCGGGCCGGCACCGACTTCGCCGGCCTGTGGGGCGGCTGCACGCACGCCGGGTGGCGCGGCCGCGGCGTCTACCGGGCGCTGGTCGCCGCCCGGGCCGAACTCGCCGCCGCCCGCGGCGTGCCCTACCTCCAGGTGGACGCCTCGGACGACAGCGCGCCCATCCTGCGCCGCCTCGGCTTCCTGGCGGTGACCACCACGACCCCGTACGTGTGGACGCCGCCGGGCGGGAGCGGAGCCGGAGGTTCTGCTTCGTCCCCGTGACCGCCAAAATCTTCCCCAAGTCCGGAATGGCCGCACCGGGCGGGCGGCCGCCACCTGCGCCGATGCGGTGCGGGCCGGGAAGGGCGAGTGGCAGCGGCCGGGTGGCGTTGGTAGCTTCGCGGCATGGACGTGCGGATGGTTGACGCAGGTGAAGTCCGGTTGTCCTGCCGGGTGTTGGGGGCTTCCGGCGGGAGTGCGGTGGTGCTGCTGCACGCGCTGGGCAAGGACGGTTCCGACTGGGACCTGGTCGCGTCCCAACTGGCGTGCGGGCGCCGGGTCTACGTGCCCGACCTGCGCGGCCACGGACGCAGCGGACGGCCCGGCGCGTACTCGTTCGAGCTGATGCGGGACGACCTCGGCGCGATGCTGGAGAGCCTGGAGCTGGACCGGGTGAGCCTGGTGGGGCACTCGACGGGCGGCGTGGTGGCGTACCTGTACGCGGCCAAGCATCCGGAACGCGTGGACCGGCTGGTGCTGGAGGACGCGCCGCCGCCCAACCCCCGCCAGCAGCCGGTGCCGCGGCGCCCGGACGGCGAGCCGGACTTCGACTGGGACGCGGTGGCGCCGCTGTACGCGCAGCTCGCCGACCCGGCGGAGGACTGGCGGGCCGGGCTGGACGCGATCACCGCGCCGACCCTGGTGCTCGGCGGCGGACTGCGCAGCCACGTGCCGCAGGACCAACTCGCCGCGATGGCCCGCCGGATAGCCGACGGCCGCCTGGTGACCATCCCGGCCGGCCACGAGATCCACCAGGCGCGGCCGATGGACTTCGCGGCCACCGTGCACGGCTTCCTGCCGGCCTGAGCGCGAACCGCCCGTTCCCGGAACGGATATGACGTCGCGTCAGAACACGTCCGGGCACCACGGCTGGCGCGAGGTGCGCATCAGCAGGTCGGCGCGGGCGGCGGCGCCCGGCACCAGCTCCGTCACCCGGCCGAGCACCGCGAGCCGCACCGCCGACTCGCCGCCGAGGTAGAGCGCGCCCAACTCGCGCACGTCCATGGCGAGTTCGGGCGCTGCGGTGGTGGACTCCACGACGCTGGCGCCCGGTTCGGTGGCGGCGTCGAGCCGGTAGGTGCCGTCCGCGTGGCCGGCCGGGTCGGTCAGCCGCAGCACCAGCGAGCCCTCGGCGGCGTAGGAGCGGGCCCGCAGGGCGGCCACCGGGTCGAGCACCCGCAGCCACATGTAGTCGGCCTGCGCGCCGACCTGCGCGGCACGCGGGTCGCCGAGCAGCAGCGGCAGCACGTCGTCCGTCGGCCGGAAGCCGGAGACCAGCGTGGTCACCCAGTCCACCGACATCGCGTACCGCCACAGCGCGGCCTCGGCCCGCGGAGTGGCGAAGTCGCCCTTCACCACGGTCAGCGTGTTGTGCGACAGCTTGCCGTCCCACGCCCGGGTGTTGTCGATCCGGTAGGTGAGCAGGCCGTCGGGCCGGCCGGAGGCGTCCCGGTAGAGCGCGTAGAACGGTTTCTGCCACGGGCTGCTCGGCAGGACGAGGTCGCCGGTGAACCGGCGCCACCATCGCTCGGAGCGGTTGATCGCACCGGGCGTGGCGTACCGCACCCGCTCGAAGATCCCGGGGCCGAGCGCGCGCACCTCCTCGGGCTCCACGAGGTCGACGCGGCCGCCCTGCGGGGGTGTGCGGCGGGGGCGTTGGGCCCGGGTGAGGTCCACCTGCCACTCGGTGACCCAGGTGGCCGGGCCGAAGCCGAACCGCCCGTAGATCGGGTACTCGGCGGCGATCAGGATGGCCACCGGCTCGCCGCGCTCGCGGGCGCTGGCCAGTTCGGCGGCCATCATGCGGCTGAGCAGCCCGCGCCGCCGGTGGGTGGCGGTCACCGTCACCGAGGTGACGCCGGAGGCGGGCAGCGTGCCGCCGCCAGGCACCGTGAGGTCGCGCGGGATCGAGCGGAAGGTGCCGACGCACCGGCCGCCGTCGAAGGCGCCGACGGTCCGGTCCGGCTCGAACGCCATCACCTCCGGCGTGAGCGCGAACTCCTCCTCGCTGATCGGTGCCGCCGCCAGGAAACCGCGGTGGCAGCCGGCCAGCCACTCCGGGAAATCGGCCTGCGTGGTGTACCTGACCTCGACGTCGCTGCTCATGGCCGCAGGCTAGGCGGTCGCCCGCGGCCGACGCACCCGGATATTCCCCGGGTCAGAACGCGGCCCGCACCTCGCCGACCGGCCGGCCGCCGCCCAGCAGCGGCGCGTCGCCCACCTGGCGCAGTATCCGCTCCTCGACGCCGAGCCGTTCCAGCGCGCGGGCCAGCACCGGGCCGAGCGCCCGCGCGCCGCCGTCGTCGATCTTGAACGCGATCGCCCGGCCGTCCGGCAGGGCCACCGCCTGCACCGCCTCGGCACCCATCTTCGACAGCAGGCCGGGCACCTCGCGCATCAGCCAGGTGTCCGGGCGCCGGGTGCCCGCGACGAACTCCGGGTGCGCGCGCATCGCGTCGGCGACCCGGCGGCGCGCGGTGCCCGGCTCGGCCAGCACGTAGGAGCGGAAGGCGCGGGCCAGCCCGGTCAGGGTCAGCGACATCAGCGGCGCGCCGCAGCCGTCCACGCCGACGTGGTCCACCGTCTCGCCGGAGGCGTCCACCACGACGTCGCGCACCAGGCGCTGCAGCGGGTGGCCGGCGTCGAGGTAGCTCTCCAGCGGCCAGCCGTTGAGCACGCAGGCGGCGAGCATGGCGGCGTGCTTGCCCGAGCAGTTCATCAGGACGGGCTCGCGGGCGCCGCCGGCCGCCAGCCACGCCTCGGCGGCCTCCCGGTCCAGCGGCAGGTCGGGCGGGGTGGCCAGCGCCGACTCGTCGAGCCCGGCACCGGCCAGGATCTCCCGGACACCGGCCAAGTGGAACGCTTCCCCCGAGTGGCTCGCGGCGGCCAGCGCCAGCAGCGGTCCGTCCAGTTCGGCGCCGGCCCGCAGGACGGCCTCCGCCTGCATCGGCTTGTTGCTGGAGCGCGGGAAGACCGGCACCGCGACCTCGCCGAGCGCGAAGTCCACCTCGCCGTCCGCGTCGAGGATCACCAGCGACCCGCGGTGGCGGCCCTCGACGAAACCGGAGCGCACCACCTCGGCGAGCACCGGCGGCACGCCGTGGTCGGCGGCCGCCGGCTCGGAGGTGACCGCGGGCGGGACGGCGGGCGCGGGCGTGGCGGCGTGGGTGGACATCGTCGGCCTTCCGTAACGGGGATGCGGATGCGGGAAGCGGTGCCGCGACCCTCCTCCGGCTCGGCCGGAACCGCGCTGGTCAGCCGTCGGAGAGCAGGTCGTCGATGTGTGCTTCCCCCTCACGGTACCGGCGGGTGATCTCGGCGCTGCACCCGTCCGCGGTGGCCTGCAGCCGCCGGCGGCACCCGGAGACCTCCTGCTCGTGCCGCACCAGCCGGCCCATCGCCGCGTGCAACTCCTGGTCGGTGCGGGCCGACAGGTCGGACAGCTCGACCTCGCCGAGCATCTCGTCGGCGAGCGCGCGGTACTCCTCGCTGTGCGGGGTGCCCAAAGTCACATGCCGGGCCGAGGACCTGACCTGGGACGGCTCGTCGGTGAGGATCTCCGGGAGCCGGTCGAGCACCGGGCTCTCCGGCGCGGTGCGGCGGGTCAACTCGGCCCGCAGGATGTCGATCCGGCCCTGCAGCAGCCGCCGCAGGTAGGACAGGTCGGCCTCCTCCTGCTGGGCCTCGCGGCGCAGCGTGCGCAACTCGGCCAGCCGCAGCCGGTCGAAGGCGGGCGTCGGATGCGGGGCGCGCGGACGCGGGGTGCGGGGGTTGAGTGCGTCGGCCTGCAGCATGCGGCCTCCCTCGGTCCGGGCTGTGACAGCGGGTACGGGTGATACCGGTGTGGGGCGGCGCGGGTCGGTCCGGCCCCGGCCATCGCCCCGCAACAGATCGTGCCACTGCGTGCGGACACCGCGCAGCGACTCTGCACCCGAACGGCCCCGGCGCTCTTGGCTTCTCCGCGTCCGACCGGGCGCACGCGCCGGGGCGCGCGGCTGCCGGGTTCACCCCTGCGGGTGGCGGCCGGCACCCCGCGCCACAATGGGGCCATGCGAGCCGTAGCCCAGCGCGTGACCGAAGCCGCCGTGACCGTGGACGGCGAGACCGTAGGCAAGATCACCGGCCCGGGGCTGTGCGTCCTGGTCGGCGTGACGCACGACGACACCCCGGAGCAGGCGGCCCGGCTGGCCCGGAAACTGTGGTCGCTGCGGATCCTGCCCGAGGAGCGGTCCTGCTCCGACCTCGGCGCGCCGCTGCTGGTGATCAGTCAGTTCACCCTCTACGGCGACGCGCGCAAGGGCCGCCGTCCCACCTGGAACGCGGCGGCCCCCGGCGAGCTGGCCGAACCGCTGGTGGACGAGGTGGTGGCCCGGCTGCGCGAGCTGGGCGCGCACGTGGAGACCGGCCGGTTCGGCGCCGCGATGAAGGTCTCGCTGACCAACGACGGCCCGTTCACCGTGCTCGTCGAGGTCTGACGCCCGCCGGCCGGCCCTACGGCGCGACCACGATCTCCTGGTTGCCCGGCACGGTGTCGGCGAGCAGCACGGCGTCGGCCGGGACGTTGCGCTTGACGACGGCCAGCGCGATCGGGCCCAGCTCGAAGTGGCGCGCGGAGGAGGTGATCACGCCGACCTGCCGGCTGTCGGGCCCCTCGGCGGCGACCCGGACCGGGGTGCCGTGGCCGGGCAGCTTCACCTCGCTGCCGTCCAGGTGCAGGAAGACCAGCCGGCGCGGCGGGCGGCCGAGGTTGTGCACCCGGGCGACCGTCTCCTGGCCGCGGTAGCACCCCTTGTCCAGGTGGACGGCGGACTCCAGCCAGCCCAGCTCGTGCGGGATGGTGCGGTGGTCGGTCTCCAGGCCGAACCGCGGCCGGTGTGCCTCGATCCGCAGCGCCTCCAGCGCCAGCGCCCCGATCGGCCTGCCGACCCGGCGGGCGAACGGCTCCAGCTCGCCGCGCGGCACGAACACGTCCCGGCCGGCCGCCGTCTCGCGCACCGGCCAGCCCTGCGGCACCACGGCGATCGAGCCGGCCGGCAGGTGCACGACCGCGTGCCCGTCGGTGGCGTCCGAGACGACCACCCGGTAGAAGAACCGCATGCTCTCCAGGTACGCCAGCAGCGCGCCCTGGGTGCCCGGCTCGACGTGCATCCAGGTGGTGGTGCCGTCGTCCACCAGGTACAGGACGTGCTCGATGTGCCCGTGGGCGGACAGGATGAGCGACTCGGTGGCCCGGCCGGGCGGCAGCTCGCTGACGTGCTGGGTGAGCAGCAGGTGCAGCCAGCTGAGCCGGTCGTCGCCGCTGACGGTGACCACGCCGCGGTGCGAGAGGTCCACCAGGCCGTCGCCGCCGGCCAGCGCGCGCTGCTCGCGGAACAGGTCGCCGTAGTGCGCGGCCACCCCCTCGTCGGGGGGCTCCGCGGGAACCGCGCCGGGCAGCGAGAGCAGCGGACTCGTCGTCATGCGCCAAGCCTACGACCCGGGGCGGCCGGCCCGGGACGTGCAGTCGGCGCAGCGGCCGAAGATCGCGAAATGCTTCATGTCGGTCTCGAAGCCGAACGCCCGGCGCAGCTCGCCGGCGAACGGCTCGGCCACCGCGACGTCGGCCTCGACCACCTTGTCGCAGTCCCGGCAGACCAGGTGCATGTGGTGGTGGCGGTCGGCCAGGTGGTAGGTGGGGGCGCCGTGCCCGAGGTGGGCGTGGCTGACCAGGCCCAGCTCCTCCAGCAGCTCCAAGGTCCGGTAGACGGTGGAGACGTTGACGCCGCTGGCGGTGCGGCGCACCTCGGAGAGGATGTCGTCCGGGGTGGCGTGGCCGAGGTGCTCCACGGCCTCCAGGACGAGCTGGCGCTGCGGGGTCAGGCGGTAACCCCGCTCGCGCAGATCCTTCTGCCAGTCAGTGCTCACCACGTCGCCAAGTGTAGGGACACCTCAGGCGGGCGGGACCCGGCTCACTTGAAGAACGCGATCCCGTCGTCGGGCAGGTCGGTCAGCTCGCGGGCCCACTCCGAGGGGTCCACGACCTTCTTCAGGTGCGCCGACATGTAGGGGCGCAGCTCGACCTCCGGGGTGGCCTTCTCCCCCACCCACATCAGATCGCTCTTGACATAGCCGTACAGCCGCTTGCCGCCGGAGTACGGGTCCGCCGAGCCGAGCCGGGCCACCGCGTCGGTGACCAGGTCGATCTGCGGCTTGCCGGCCGCCAGTTCGCCGTACCAGATCTCGATGACGCCCGAGTCGCGGGACATCACGGCCTCGATCTTGCGGTCGGCGTCGATCCGCCAGTAGCCGCTCTCGGTCTCCAACGGGGCGGTCTTCTTGCCGTCGGCGTCCAGGACCCAGGAGTGCGAGACGTACTCCAGGAACGGGCGGCCGTCGTGGGTGAAGGTGACCTCCTGGCCGAAGTTGCACTTGGTGGCACCGGGGAAGTCGAAGACGCCGGCGCCCTGCCAGTTGCCGAGCAGGAAGGCGATCGGCAGCAGGTCCGGGTGCAGGTCGGAGGGAATCTCGATCATCAGGTCAGCGCTGGCCCTGGTAGAGCTTCTTCACGGACAGCGCCGCGAAGCCGGTGACGGCCACGGCGACCAGGACAAGCAGGGTTTCGAAGAAGACCTCAAGCACGTCGGTGCTCCTACGCAGGCGGTTGTCGTTCGGGTACCGGTCCGATTCTAGTGCGCCGCGGGCCGGGCCGGGCAGCCGGCCCCGCGCGGGCCCGCCGTAGGGTCTACCCATGGCGAAGCAGTTGGTGATCAAGGTGACCGCGGGTGCGGACGCGCCCGAACGGTGCTCGCAGGCGTTCACGGTGGCGGCGATCGCCGTGGCCAGCGGGGTCGAGGTGTCGCTGTGGCTGACCGGCGAGTCGGCGTGGTTCGCGCTGCCGGGGCGGGCCGCCGAGTTCGAACTCCCGCACGCCGCGCCGCTGCCCGAGCTGATCGAGGCGGTGCTGGCCGGCGGCCGGCTCACGCTGTGCACGCAGTGCGCCGCCCGGCGGGAGATCACCGGGGCGGACGTCATCGAGGGGGTGCGGATCGCGGGCGCGCAGGTCTTCGTGCAGGAGGCGATGGCCGACGGCACGCAGGCACTCGTGTACTGAGGGTCGCCGACGGCTCCCGGCAGGTCAGGTGTCCTCGCCGTCCTCGCCCTCGTGCTTGTGCTTGTGCTTGTGGTGCTCGGCCGACCGGCCGGTGGCCTTCTCCACCGCCGCCTGCTCGTCGCGGCGCCAGGTGTCGTCCTTCGGCTCGTCCTTGAGCCACTCGTCGTTCGGCTCGTCCCACCAGTAGTCGTCGGGCCCGCGCCGGTTCGCCACGATCGCGGCGAACGGCGGGATGACCATGGCGACCAGGCACATGGCGACCGCCGCCGGGACCGACCAGAGCCGTACGACTCCCCACGCCAGGACGAACAAGGTGACGCAGACGATCATCATGGCGATGTACCGATGCTTACGCCGCGCGTACATATCCCCAACGGTACGTCCGAACCGGCCGCGGCGGACAGTCGCCGGACACCAAAGGTCCGCACCCCGGACGGGGGGTGCGGACCCGCGGTGCCTGCCGGACCCGTGTCAGACGGCGATGGCGACCTCCGCCGCGGCGCCGCGCTGGGCGACGACCGTGCGGTCCACCGAGCCGCCGGGCACCAGGGCGCGCAGCGTCCAGGTGCCGGGCGCGGCGAAGAACCGGAACTGCCCGGTCGCCGAGGTCGGCACCTCGGCGGTGAACTCGCCGCCGCCGTCCAGCAGCCGCACGTAGCCGGAGACCGGCTCACCGTCGCGGACCAGTGAGCCCTGGATGATCGTTTCGCTCGCCACGTCGACACCGGCCAGATCCGGGCCGCCGGCCTTCGCTCCACACATAGTCGTTCCTTACGCCTTGAAGGTCGGTCGGGACAGGGTCAGTTGGCGCCGAGCTCGATCGGGACGCCGACCAGCGAGCCGTACTCGGTCCACGAGCCGTCGTAGTTCTTGACGTTCGGCTGGCCGAGCAGCTCGTGCAGCACGAACCAGGTGTGCGCGCTGCGCTCACCGATCCGGCAGTAGGCGACGGTGTCCTTCGACAGGTCCACGCCCGCGCCCTCGTAGATCTCCTTGAGCTCGTCGTCGGACTTGAAGGTGCCGTCGTCGTTGGCCGACTTCGACCACGGGATGTTGCGCGCGGTGGGGATGTGGCCGGGCCGCTGGGACTGCTCCTGCGGCAGGTGCGCCGGGGCCAGCAGCTTGCCGCTGAACTCGTCGGGGGACCGCACGTCGACCAGGTTGAGCGAGCCGATGGCGTTCACCGCGTCGTCGCGGAAGGCGCGGATCGAGGTGTCCTGCGGCGAGGCGGTGTAGGTGGTGGCCGGCCGGGTGGGCACCTCGGCGACCAGGTCGCGCGAGTCCAGCTCCCACTTCTTGCGGCCGCCGTCCAGCAGGCGGACGTCGCGGTGGCCGTAGAGCTTGAAGTACCAGTACGCGTAGGAGGCGAACCAGTTGTTGTTGCCGCCGTAGAGCACGACGGTGTCGTCGTTGCCGATGCCCTTGGCCGACAGGAGCTTCTCGAAGCCCGACTGGTCCACGAAGTCGCGGCGCACCGGGTCCTGGAGGTCCTTCTTCCAGTCGATGCGCACCGCGTTCCTGATGTGGTTCTTGTCGTAGGCCGACGTGTCCTCGTCGACCTCGACGAGGACGACCTGCGGGTCGTCGAGGTGGGCCTGGACCCAGTCGGCGTCGACCAGTACGTCGTTGCGGCTCATTGCGGTATCTCCTCCGGGGCAGGTGCGGCGGATGGTACGGGCGGGATCGTCGCGTACACGCGGGCAGCGCGCAATGGCGCGCGGGGCCCTGGGAAAGCGGGGGAAACGCAGGGAATTCGGGAACAGGAGACGGTGGCCGCCCGGGGGAAGTCGCCAGGTCGGCGTGCGCGTGGCGCACGGGCGAACGGGTCCGGGAGCGCCGTTCCTTCAGGAGGTACGACAGAGCATCGCGGCCACACGGCACAGGTCGACTGCCCGCCGCTTCGTGAGATCCGCCTGTCGCTTCATGCCTCGATCGTAGGGAAGCGAACGGCGGAGTGTCACCGGTGTTTCAATGGGTGAGACGCGATCAACCACATCATGGGACGACCAGTCGGCCAAAGCCGACCGGAAGGGACGGTCCGGCCGGCCCGTTCCCGGTCACCGCCGCGTTCGCGGACGATGGCGTCTCACCAGGTGGGACGCCCGGCCGCCGGGCTGCCGGTCACTGCGTCAGGCTGACGTCCCGCCCGGTGAGCGATATCTCGACGCCGTCCGGCGTGGCCAGCACGGACTGGAGGGTGATGCTGCTCGGCAGGCCGGACAGCCGCCGGGAGAAGTCGATCTTCGAGCGGACCAGCTGTTCGAGGCCGGGAATGGTGTTGCCCTCGGGGACGGAGTTGGCGTGCAGGCTCACCGTGTCGCCGCCGGAGACGTTGACCGCGCTGGTCACGCTGCGCTTGATGGTCCCCAGGATCGGCACCGTGATGCTGCCGGTGACCTTCACCTGGCCCTTGCCGGCCGAGTTGCGGCCGCCGTAGGAGACCGTCACGCCGTTCGGGGCGGCCGAGGACAGGTCGGCGTAGGAGACCAGCGCGGTGCCGGTGGCGGTGTCCGCCACGAAGCCGGTGAAGTGGCCCTTGAGGACGACGCCGTGCAGGTCGGCGGTGAGCTTGGCCAGCCGCAGCCGTCCGTCGCCGGTGGCCGTGGTGCCGGGGGCGGTCTCCACGTTGGTCGCGGTGACCTTGACCTCGTCCAGCCTGCGGGCCAGCACCTGGGTCAGGAACGGGAAGCCGGCTATCGCCACCGACGGCCGGCTGGTGAGCCCCTGGCTGCTCTGGATGCGGTCGGCGGCCTTGGACTCCGCGTACCTGACCGCGATGCGGTCGGCCGCCACGAAGAGCCCGGCCAGCACGAGGACGGTCACGACCAGTATCCGGAAACCGCGACGCATCTGTCGTCCTCACTCCTGCCGCTGTCGGTGGCCGACGACCCGTGGCCGCCCGCGTGAGCCTAACCGCTCACCGGTGACGACCCCGGGTCCTCCGTGGAACTTGCCTGCCCCCGTTGAGCGGTCACACACCCAGCAGTCGGGCCGCCGTCCACACCGCGGGCGCCGCCAGCGCCAGCGGCAGCGCGACGCCGGCGGTGAAGTGCACGAAGCGCGACGGCCAGTCGTAGCTGGCGACCCGCAGCCCGATCAGCGCGCACACCCCGGCCGCCGGCGCGACCGCCGGCGCGGAGCCGGCCATGCCCAGCAGGTGCGCGACGCCGTAGCCGCCGCCCGCCGCGGCCAGCAGCGCCAGCACCACCGAGACGGGCGCCGGCAGCGGCAGCGCGCGCACCACGGTGGCCAGCGCGACGGCGACCGCGCCGACGACCACCGGGTGACCGCCCTCGGCGAGGTAGCCGGCCGCCAGCACCGCGAGCACCGTGGAGGCGGCGGTCGCCGTCAGGGCGGCCAGCCGCTCGTCCGGGCTGCCGTGGTGGCGCATCTGCTGCACCAGGATCAGCGGGGCCCACACGCCGAGTGTGCCGAGGATCACCGCCGGCGCCCGGTCGGCCGGGACCAGCAGCAGCGCGACGTCCGCGGCCACCCCGGCCAGGAACGCCAGCGCGATGCCCTGCCGGGCCGGCCACATCCCGTTGAGCCGGAACCAGCCCGCCGCGGTGACCGCCTGCAGCAGCACCGCCGGCACCACGAGCACCGGCCGGCCGAGCGCAGCCGCGCCCGCGGTCAGGGCGGCCAGCAGCGCGGTGAGCAGCGCCGGCTGGAGGCCCGGCGCGATGATCGGCGAACCGGTGCGCCGGCTGCCGGCCGGCGGGCCGGTGCGCGGCTCCCGCGCCGCCTGCGGGGACAGCGGCGGCAGTTCGGCGGTGGCGCCCGCGAGGTGCTGCTGCGCGGCGTACGGCTGCTGCGGGGTCGGTGTCGTCATGCGGTCGGGCTCACCCTCCGGCGAACGGCGGAAGCACCTCGACGGTGCCGCCTTCGGCCAGTCGTACGGTCGCGTGGTCACGGGTGCCGACGGGTTCTCCGTCGACCAGGAACGAGCAGATGGCGAGCACCTCGGCGAACCGCGGGGCGCCGGCGTGCCGGCCGCGGGCCGCGGTGAGGGCCTCGGCCAGCGTCGCCGCCCGGTAGGGCTCCTCGCCGACGCCCGCCGCCGCCCTGGCCGCCGCCCAGTAGCGGATGACGCCGTGCGGCGCGGGCGGGCTGGCGGCCATGCGGGCTCCTGCGGGTGGTTCGGTTGGTTCGGTCTGCGGCGGGTTCAGCGCGGGGTGTGCGGCGGGCCCGTCGCCGGGTCCGCGGCCTCCCGCGCGGTCCATGATGGCCCCTGGCGGGCCTCGCCGGGCAACGTGTCGCCGCCGGGCGCCGGTTCGGCATGGTTTGCGACCCACTGGGCGATGCGGCGCAGCAGGGCCGGTTCGGCGGCGTTCTCGGCGTGGCCGAAGCCGCGTTCGATCCACAGGTCGGCCGCGCCCTCGCCGGCCGCGCGGGCCAGGGACAGCGGGTGGTCCAGCGGGAAGTAGGCGTCCCGGTCGCCGTGCACGATCAGCAGCGGGGTCGGGGCGATGAACGGCACCGACTCGACCGGGGAGAGCGGCACCGGGTTCCAGTCCTCCGGGTGCACCCGGGTGCCCAGCCCGTAGCGCGACACGGCGCGGCCCACCGGCCGGGTCACCACCCAGTGCAGCCGGCGCATCGGCGCGGTGCCCCGGTAGTACCAGCGGGCCGGCGAGCTGACCGAGACCACCGCGTCCACCGGCTCGCGGCCCGGCGCCCCGGCGTGCCGCAGCACCACCGAGCCGCCCATCGAGAAGCCCACGGCGGCCACCGAGCGGTAGCCGAGCCGCCGCGCCCAGCCGACGGCCGCGGCCAGGTCGAGCGTCTCGCGGTCACCCACCGTGGAGCGGCCGCCGGAGTCGCCGTGCCCGCGGAAGGAGAAGGTGACCACCCCGCCGTAGGCCCGGAACTCGCCGGCCACCCGGCGCACCGCGGGCCGCTCCAGCGCCCCGGTGAAGCCGTGCGCGACCACCAGGGCCAGGTCGCGGCGGTCCGCCGCCGGGCCGGCGGCGGCATGGTGCTCGGCGGCGATCCGTACCCCGTCCGTGGTCAGCAGAACCTGCCGCGACGACCTCTTTCGGGTGCCGGCGGCGGCGCCCCGCGCACCTGATGTGACGACCGGCGCACGGCGCGCGTCCTGACCAACGGAGTCCATGTCGGCTATTCTGCTGGCAAGAGGATCCGGGCACCGTTGCCCCCGGGTCCTTTCGTGCTTTCCGAGCCCGACGGGAGCCCTGGGATGAGTTCACTCCTCCTGCTGACGAACGCGCTTCAACCCTCCACCGAGGTGCTGCCGGCGCTCGGCCTGCTCCTGCACGGCGTGCGGGTGGCGCCCGCGGAGGGCCCGGCGCTGGTGGACACGCCCGGCGCCGACGTGATCCTGATCGACGGCCGGCGCGACCTGCCGCAGATCCGCAGCCTGTGCCAGTTGCTGCGCTCCACCGGTCCCGGCTGCCCGCTGGTGCTGGTGGTGACCGAGGGCGGGCTGGCCGCGGTCACCGCCGACTGGGGCGTGGACGACGTGCTGCTGGACACCGCGGGTCCCGCCGAGGTGGAGGCGCGGCTGCGGCTGGCCACCGGGCGGCTGCAGCTGACCGGCGAGGACAGCCCGATGGAGATCCGCAACGGGGACCTGTCGGTGGACGAGGCGACCTACAGCGCGAAGCTCAAGGGCCGGGTCCTGGACCTGACGTTCAAGGAGTTCGAGCTGCTGAAGTACCTGGCCCAGCACCCCGGCCGGGTCTTCACCCGGGCCCAGCTCCTGCAGGAGGTCTGGGGATACGACTACTTCGGCGGCACCCGCACGGTGGACGTCCACGTGCGCCGGCTGCGCGCCAAACTCGGCCCGGAGCACGACTCGTTGATCGGCACCGTGCGCAACGTCGGCTACCGTTTCGTGACGCCGGAGAAGCCGGAGAAGGGCGAGCGGGGCGAGAGCGGGAGCGACGCGCGGCCGACCGCCGCGGCCACCGCCGCCCCCGGTGCCGACTCGGCCGGTCATGGCGGCGGTACACACGCGTAGACTGCCCGCGTGCCCAAGGTGACGCGTGACGACGTGGCGAGACTGGCGGGGACCTCGACCGCGGTCGTCAGCTACGTCATCAACAACGGACCGCGGCCGGTCGCCCCGGCCACCCGCGAGCGCGTGCTCGCCGCAATCCAGCAACTCGGCTACCGCCCGGACCGGGTGGCGCAGGCGATGGCCAGCCGCCGCACCGACCTCATAGGTCTGGTCGTCCCGGACGCCCGGCAGCCGTTCTTCGCGGAGATGGCGCACGCCGTCGAACAGGCCGCCTCGGAACGCGGGAAGATGGTGCTGGTCGGCAACTCCGACTACCTCGACAACCGCGAGGTGCACTACCTGCGGGCCTTCCTCGGCATGCGGGTCTCCGGCCTGATCCTGATCAGCCAGGGCCCCAGCGAGCACGCGGCGGCCGAGATCGACGCCTGGGACGCCCGCGTGGTGCTGCTGCACCGCCGCCCCGAGGCGATCGACGACGTGGCCGTGGTGACCGACGACGTCGGCGGCTCCCAACTGGCCACCCGCCACCTGCTGGAGCACGGCCACGCCTACGTCGCCTGCCTCGGCGGCACCGAGAAGACCCCGGTGCTCGGCGACCCGGTCACCGACCACGTCGAGGGCTGGCGGCGCGCGATGCGGGAGGCCGGCCAGTCGCTGGAGGGCCGGCTCTTCCAGGCGCCCTACAACCGCTACGACGCCTACCAGGTGGCGTTGGGCATGCTCAGCGTCCCGGACCGGCCGACGGCGATCATCTGCGCCACCGACGACCAGGCGATCGGCGTGCTGCGGGCCGCCCGCGAGCTGCGGATCGACGTGCCGGGCGAGCTGGCGGTGGCCGGGTTCGACGACGTGAAGGAGGCCGGGCTCACCGATCCGCCGCTGACCACGGTGGCCTCCGACCGGCAGGCGATGGCCCGCGCGGCGGTGGACCTCGTGCTCGACGACGGGGTGCGGACGGCCGGTGCGCGCCCGGAGCGGCTGCGGCAGTTCCCGTCCCGGCTGGTGGTCCGGCGCTCCTGCGGCTGCCACTGAGCCGCCGCGCCGGCCCGGTGCGCCCCATCTGCCGCCCGTCCGCCTTTATTTCGGGCATACGGGCTTCTGTCGGGCTTCTCAGTCGGCGCTCAGACGGCTCTCATCATCGCGGCGCAGAGTCAGTGACATGACAGACAGCTTCCCCTACAGCAGCGGTCCGCAGGAGCCCTACGCCGCCGGCGGCACCGGCTACCCGCCACCCCCCTCCCACCAGCCGTTCTCCGCGCCGCACGAGGGCGGGGACGACGGCGGCCGGCCCCGGCGCCGGGGACGCGCGGTGGCCCTGGTGGCGGCGGTCGCCCTGGCCTCCGGTCTGATCGGCGGCGGCGCGGCGACCCTCATCGGCCACGCGACCGACTCCACCGCGTCGGCCTCCTCGGTGGTCGTCGCGGCCACCTCCTCGCGGGCCCTCGACGGGGTCTCCGGGGTGGCCGCCGCGGTGTCGCCGAGCATCGTGGAGATCACCGCGGACAGCGGCCAGAGCGAGTCGATCGGCTCCGGCGTGGTGCTCAACTCCGCGGGCGACATCCTCACCAACAACCACGTCATAGCCGACTCCGACACCATCAAGGTGGCGTTCAGCAACGGCAGATCGGTCAGCGCCAAGGTGGTCACCGCCGACCCGACCAAGGACCTCGCGGTCATCAGGGCGTCCGGCGCCACCGGCCTGAAGGTGGCCACCCTCGGCGACTCGGGCCAGGTGGCGGTCGGCGACCAGGTCGTCGCCATCGGCTCCCCGGAGGGCCTGGCCGGCACGGTGACCAGCGGCGTCGTCTCCGCGCTCGGCCGCAGCGTGACCGTCCCGGTCGAGGGCGGCTCCGACGGCTCCGGCTCGGGCTCCGAGGGCGGCGGCAACGGCGACAACGGCGGCGGGAACAACGGCGGCGGCTTCGGCAACGGGTTCCCCGGCTTCGGCGGCGGCAACGGCGACAACGGCAACGGCGGCGGCGACCAGTGGCCGTTCGAGTTCGGCGGCGGCCAGTACAACGGCCAGGTCGGCGGCAAGACCACCACGTACAAGGCGATCCAGACCGACGCCTCGCTCAACCCGGGCAACTCCGGCGGCGCGCTGATCAACATGTCGGGTCAGGTCATCGGCGTCAACGCGGCGATGTACGCGCCGAGTTCGAGCAGCCAGTCCTCCGGGGACTCCAGCGACTCCGGCAGCGTCGGCCTCGGCTTCGCCATCCCGATCAACACCGTCAAGGCGTTCCTCGGCAGCAACCACATCGGCTACACGGTGTGACCACGCCCCGCTCGGCCCGCACGCCACCGCCCGCGTCAACCGGGCCGGGCACGCCCGCCGGCCCGTGCCCCGGCCGGTCGCGATCCGTGCGACGCTGATCAGGACCGCGAAAAGAATCCCGACAACCACCGACATCGAGGTACGTACGCGATGAGCCCTGCGGACAGCGGTGAGCAGACCTCCCGGATCCTGGTCGTCGACGACGAGCCGGCCGTCCGGGAGGCCATCCGCCGCAGCCTGGCCTTCGAGGGCTACGACACCGAGCTGGCCGCCGACGGCCTCGCCGCTCTGGAGCAGGTCGAGGCCGTGCACCCGGACGTCATCGTGCTCGACGTCCTGATGCCCAGGATGGACGGGCTCACCACCGCCCGGCGGCTGCGCGCCGCCGGGGTCACCACGCCCATCCTGATGCTCACCGCCCGTGACACCGTCGGCGACCGGGTGACCGGCCTGGACGCCGGCGCCGACGACTACCTGGTCAAGCCGTTCGAGCTGGACGAGCTGCTCGCCCGGCTGCGCGCCCTGCTGCGGCGCAGCTCCTACGCCACGGCCGCCGCCGAGCACGCCGGCGACGGCACCGAGCACACGCTGGTCTTCGGCGACCTGCGGATGGACCCGGCGACCCGCGAGGTCACCCGGGCCGGCCGGCCGGTCGAGCTGACCCGCACCGAGTACACCCTGCTGGAACTCTTCCTCGCCCACCCGCGCCAGGTCCTCACCCGGGAGCAGATCCTCAAGTCCGTGTGGGGCTTCGACTTCGAACCGAGCTCCAACTCCCTCGACGTCTACGTGATGTACCTGCGCCGCAAGACCGAGGCGGGCGGCCTGCCCCGGCTGGTGCACACCGTGCGCGGCGTCGGCTACGTCCTGCGCTCCGCCGAGGGCCGCCCGTGACCCCGGCCGGCACCCCCCGCGCCCGGCGCCGCTGGAGTTTCCGGTCCCGGCCGCTGCGCTCCCGGCTGGCCGTGCTGGTGGCCTCGGCGGTGGCCGTCGCGGTCGCCGCGGTGGCGCTGTCCGCCTGGCTGATCACCCGCGAAGCGCTCACCGACCGGCTCGACGACTCGCTGCAGGCCTCCAACCGCGGCGTGGTGCGGTACGTCGAGTACTGGATCAACACCAACGGCTGCCAGTCCAACGGGCCGAACCCGCCCGGCCCGTTCGTCTCCGGGCAGAGCGCCTCCATACAGGCCGTGCTCTCCGACGGCAGCAGCTGCATGGTCTCCGGCAACCTGTTCAAGCCCGGCGCCAGCGACAAGGCGGTCGCGGCCGGACAGTCCCGGGACTCCTACCACGACGCCGTGGACTCCACCGGCACCCCGATCCGCGTCTACACCCGGTCCACCACCCTGGTCACCGCGGACCACCGGACCATCGCCATCTCGGTCTCCGCGCCGCTGAGCCAGGTCACCGTGCCGCTGGAGCGGCTGGCGCTGGTGCTGGCGGTGGTCGCCGGCATAGGGGTGCTCGGCGCGACCTCCGCCGGCCTGGTGGTGGCCCGGGCCGGACTGCGCCCGGTCGACCGGCTGACCGAGGCGGTCGAGCACGTGGCCCGCACCGAGGACCTGGCGATCCGCATCCCGGTCGAGGGCGAGGACGAGATCGCCCGGCTGTCGGCCGCGTTCAACTCGATGACCGCCGGGCTCGCCTCCTCGCGCGAACGCCAGCAGCAGCTGATCGCCGACGCCGGCCACGAGCTGCGCACCCCGCTCACCAGCCTGCGCACCAACATCGAACTGCTGGCCCGCAGCGAGCAGACCGGCCGCCCGATCCCGCCGGACGACCGCCGGGCGCTGCTGTCCTCGGTGAAGGCGCAGATGACCGAACTGGCCGCGCTCATCGGCGACCTGCAGGAGCTGTCCCGGCCGGACGCCGCCCCCGACAGCGAGCCCGGTGCAGTTCGTCGGCGTGCACGACGTCGCCGAACAGGCCGTCGCCCGCGCCCGGTTGCGCGGTCCGGACATCACGATCCACTCGCAGCTGTCGCCCTGGTACGTCCGGGCCGAACCGGCCTCCCTGGAACGCGCGCTGGTCAACCTGCTGGACAACGCGGTGAAGTTCAGCCCGGCCGGCGGCACGATCGACGTGCGGCTGGCGAACGGCGAGTTCAGCGTGCGCGACCACGGCCCCGGCATCCCGGCCGACGACCTGCCGCACGTCTTCGAACGCTTCTGGCGCTCGCCGTCCGCCCGCAGCCTGCCCGGCTCCGGGCTGGGGCTGTCCATCGTGGCCCGCACCGTGCAGCGGGCCGGCGGCTCGGTCGCCGTGCACCCGGCGTCCGGCGGCGGCACGGTGGCCGTCCTGTCGCTGCCCGGCGCGCCGACCGCTCCGCCGGAGTGACGGGGGCGGCCGGGCGCGGCGGCGACATAAACTGCCGCCCATGACCGACCCGACGCGCACCCCGGCCGCACGCAGGATCGAGACCGCCGAGGAACTGGCGCCCGGCGCCGTCTCCGACGTCCTCGGCCTGGTGGAGAGAGCCGCGCAGGCCGACGGCCAGTCCGCGGTCTCCGAGCAGGGCCGGCTCAACCTCACCGGCGGCCGGCGCGACGGGGTCCGCCACACGCTGGTGTACGCCGGTGAAGTCCTCGTCGGCTACGGGCAGTTGGAGGACGGCGATCCGATCGAGGCGCCGACGGCTGAGCTGGTGGTGGACCCGGCGCACCGCGGCCGCGGCCACGGCCGGGCGCTCGGCCGCGCGCTGCTCGACCTGTCCGGCAGCCGGCTGCGGCTGTGGGCGCACGGCGGCCACCCGGCCGCCCGGCACCTGGCCACCCGGCTGGGCCTGGCGCTCTTCCGCGAGCTGCGGCAGATGCGCCGCCCGCTGCCCGGCGACCCGATCGAGGCGCCGGTGCTGCCGGCCGGGGTCACGGTGCGCACCTTCCGGCCCGGCCAGGACGAGGACGACTGGCTCGCGCTGAACGCCGCCGCCTTCGCCCATCACCCGGAGCAGGGCTCGCTCACCCGGCGTGACCTGGACGACCGCGAGTCGCAGCCCTGGTTCGACCCGCACGGCTTCTTCCTCGCCCACCGCGGCGAGCGGCTGGTCGGCTTCCACTGGACCAAGACGCACTCCGCCGAGCGGCTCGGCGAGGTCTACGTGCTGGCGGTCGACCCGGCCGAGCAGGGCTCCGGGCTGGGCCGGGCGCTGACCGCGGTCGGGCTGCGCCACCTGTGCCACGACCGCTCGCTGCCGACCGCGATGCTCTACGTGGACGCCGACAACCTGGCCGCCGTCCACGTCTACGAGCGGCTGGGCTTCACCACCCACGAGGTCGACCTGATGTACCGCACCGAGGGCTGATCACGGCCGGCCGGCCCGCGTCCGTCACCCGTTCGGCCTCCGGCGGACCGGTCCCGCTTCCCTGGCGGCCATGTGGATGTCACCGGGCATTCAACAGCGCTTGGGAGGGTCAGGGCATGGAGACCGTGGCGCTGGGCCCCGCCGGGGGCGGCTTCGACCTGCCGGGTCGCGGGGTGGGGACGGAGAATGGGAGGACGTACCGGACTCCGACGAGGGTGGCGTGCTGATGTCCGCGATGAATGCCGCGAGCGCGGCCGAGGTGCCCGGCCTGGAGCTCGGCGGCGTCCGGCCGGATCCCGGGCTGGACTCGGACAGCGACGTGGCCGAGGGGCTCGCCGGCGCCCCGGAGGCGGCCGGCGAGTGGGGCGCGGACGGCGAGGAGCTGCCGCACGGGCGGTTCCTGGACCGGGAGCGCAGCTGGCTGGCGTTCAACGAGCGGGTGCTGGAGCTGGCGGAGGACACCGCCACCCCGCTGCTGGAGCGGGCCAACTTCCTGGCGATCTTCGCCGGCAACCTGGACGAGTTCTTCATGGTCCGGGTGGCCGGGCTCAAGCGGCGCATCGCCACCGGCGTGGCGACCCGCTCGGCGTCCGGGCTGCAGCCGCGCGAGGTGCTGGAGCTGATCTGGAACCGGTCGCGGGAACTGATGGCCCGGCACGCGGCCTGCTTCCAGAACGACGTGGCGCCCGAGCTGGCCGCGCAGGGCATCGACATCATCCGCTGGCACGAACTGACCGAGAAGGAGCAGACCCGGCTGTTCACCCTCTTCCGGCAGCGGATCTTCCCGGTCCTGACGCCGCTGGCGGTGGACCCGGCGCACCCGTTCCCGTACATCTCCGGGCTGTCGCTGAACCTCGCGGTCGTGGTGCGCAACCCGGCCAGCGGCCACCAGCACTTCGCCCGGGTGAAGGTGCCGCCGCTGCTGTCGCGGTTCCTGGAGGCCGGCCCGCAGCGCTACGTGCCGCTGGAGGACGTGATCGCGGCGCACCTGGAGGAGCTGTTCCCGGGGATGGAGGTGCTGGCGCACCACATGTTCCGGGTGACGCGCAACGAGGACCTGGAGGTCGAGGAGGACGACGCGGAGAACCTCCTGCAGGCGCTGGAGAAGGAGTTGATGCGCCGCCGGTTCGGTCCGCCGGTGCGGCTGGAGGTCGAGGAGTCGATCGACCCGTACGTACTCGACCTGCTGGTACGGGAGTTGAAGATCTCGGACGCCGAGGTCTACCCGCTGCCGGGGCCGCTGGACCTGACCGGGCTGTACGGGGTGGCGTCGCTGGACCGGCCGGAGCTGAAGTACCCGAAGTTCATCGCGGGCACCCACCGCGACCTCGCGGAGGTGGAGTCGGCGAGCGCGCCGGACGTGTTCGCCGCGCTGCGCGAGCGGGACGTGCTGCTGCACCACCCCTACGACTCCTTCTCCACCTCCGTGCAGTCCTTCCTGGAGCAGGCCGCCGCTGATCCCGAGGTGCTGGCGATCAAGCAGACGCTGTACCGCACCTCGGGCGACTCGCCGATCGTGGACGCGCTGATAGACGCGGCCGAGTCCGGCAAGCAGGTCCTCGTGCTGGTCGAGATCAAGGCGCGCTTCGACGAGCAGGCGAACATCAAGTGGGCACGCAAACTGGAGGAGTCGGGCTGCCATGTCGTGTACGGACTGGTCGGGCTCAAGACGCACTGCAAACTGTCGCTGGTGGTACGGCAGGAGGGCGACACGCTGCGCCGCTACTCGCACGTGGGCACCGGCAACTACCACCCCAAGACCGCGCGGCTGTACGAGGACCTGGGACTGCTGACCGCCGATCCGCAGGTGGGCGCCGACCTGTCCGACCTGTTCAACCGGCTGTCCGGCTACTCGCGGCGGGAGTCCTACCGCCGGCTGCTGGTCGCGCCGCGCTCGCTGCGCGACGGGCTGATAACCCGGATCCAGCAGGAGATCGCCCACCAGCAGGCCGGGCGGCCCGCGTTCGTGCGGATCAAGGTCAACTCCATGGTGGACGAGGCGGTCATCGACGCGCTCTACCGGGCGTCGCGGGCCGGGGTGCCGGTGGACATCTGGGTGCGCGGCATCTGCGCGGTGCGGCCCGGGGTGCCCGGCCTGTCGGAGAACATCCGGGTGCGCTCGGTGCTCGGCCGGTTCCTGGAGCACTCCCGGGTGTTCGTCTTCGGCAACGGCGGCGAGCCCGAAGTGTGGTTCGGCAGCGCCGACATGATGCACCGCAACCTCGACCGGCGCATCGAGGCCCTGGTGCGGGTCGCCGACCCCGGACACCGGGCGGCGCTCAACCGCCTTCTGGAGACCGGCGTGTCCGACGAGACCTCGTCGTGGCACCTCGGCCCGGACGGCGACTGGACCCGGCACAGCACCGACGCGGACGGCCGTCCGCTGCGCAACATCCAGGAGACGCTGATCGACGCGCGGAGGCGCCGACGTGGCCCAGCCACCACCTGACGTCACGACGGCCCCGGCCGGCCACGCCGCCGGCGGCCACCCGGCCCCCGGCCAGGACGCCGGCGGGACGCTCGCCGCCCATCTGGCCGCCCTGGCCGCCGAGTTCCTGCGCGCGCTGCGCCCGCCCGGCGGTGCGGACGGCCCGGACGGCACCGGCGCGGCGCCGTCGCTGCGGGAGTCCGCCCGGCGGATCGCGGCCACCACGCACACCTACGAGCCGCTGCTCGACCCGGTCTGGGCGCAGGGCCTGCGCGCCGAACTGGCCTGGCTGTGCGCGGCGGTCGGCCGCGAGCACCGGCACGCCGCCCGGCTGGCCCGGCTCACCGCGGCGCTGCACCGGCTGGCCGCGGACGGCGGCGGCCCGGCGCCGGGCGGCCCGACCGCGGTGGGCGCGGCCCGCGCGGGCGCGCTGCTGGAGCGGCAGTTGACGCTGGCCCGCAACCGCGCGCACTCCGCGACCCTGCAGGCGCTCGGCTCGGCCCGCCTGCACGCGGTGGCCGACGCGGTCGCGCTGCTCACCTCCGACGTGCCGCTGACCGCGCGGGCCCGCCACCCGGCGGCGCGCGCGCTGCCGCCGCTGGCCGCGCGGGCGTACCGGGCGCTGGCCGACGCGGTGGACGCGCTGCCGCTGACGGTGGCCGGCTGCCCGTACAACACCCAGGCGCTGCACGCCTCGTTGGGCGAGCCGGCCGGCGGCGCGGGTCCGGACGACGACCCGCGCGACCTGCCGTGGCACCGGGTGCGGTTCCTGGCCAGGACGTGCCAGTACGCGCTGCAGGTGCCGGGGGCGCTCCCGCCGCCCGGCGCACCGGAGCCGGCCCGGCTGCGGGAGGCCGCCGCGGCGCTGGAACGGCACCGGGAGGCGTCCGGCGCCGCCGAGGCCGCCGCCACCGCCGCCCGCACCCCGCGGATCACCCCGGCGACCGCCTACGCGCTCGGCGTGCTCCACGCCGACCAGCGCGCCGAGGTCGAGGCGGCCCGCTACGCCTTCAGCACCCTGTGGCGCCCGGTCGCGTAGCCCGCCGGCCGGACCCGGACAGTGAGACGGAGAGCGGACAGGAGGAGAGCATGGCGAGTCCGTCGGCCGCGCCCGAGATCCGCGCGGCGGGCGTCGTGCTGTGGCGTCCGGCGGCCCGGACGCCCGGCGTGGAGATCGCGCTGATCCACCGCCCGCGCTACGACGACTGGTCGCACCCGAAGGGGAAGCTCAAGCCCGGCGAGTCGGCCGCCGAGGCGGCGCTGCGCGAGGCGAAGGAGGAGACCGGCATGGACTGCGCGCTCGGCGCCGCGCTGCCCGAGGCCCGGTATCCGGTCGGCGAGCGGCTCAAGCGGGTGCGCTACTGGGCCGCCCGGGCGCTGGGCGGCGCCTTCGAGTGCAACGACGAGGTGGACCGGGTGGTGTGGCTGGCGCCCGCCGACGCCCGCGCCGCGCTGACCCACGACCGCGACCGGCCGCTGGTCGACGCCGCGCTGCGCACGCTCGGCGACCACAGGTGACCGTCGCGCCCCTGCCGTAGCGGCGTACTCCAGGCCGACGGGCGAGGTTCACCCCGCGTTCACCCTCTTCCGTCGGTCGCTTCACCTGGTCTGCCTACTTTCGGCCTTACCCGGTGGGCTCCGCCCTCCGGGATCGCGAACAGGCACGACTCGAACCTCTGCTACGCCGGGCGCCGGCGGGCTCTTGGGAAGGAACACTCGAAGGTGAAGCTTCAGCGGAAGAGCGGGCTGCGCGCCCTGGCTGTCGGCGCGGCTGTGGTTTCCGGCGCCCTGGTCCTGACGGCCTGCGGCTCGGACAACAACTCCACGACCAGCGCGTCCGGCGCGTCGAGCAAGGCGGCGACCGGCGGCATCAAGTGCGGTCCCAAGGCCAACCTGCTCGCCTCGGGCTCCACCGCGCAGCAGAACGCGGTCAACGTCTGGGTCAAGAACTACATGCAGGCGTGCGCCGGCAGCCAGATCAACTACAAGGGCACCGGCTCCGGCGCGGGCGTGAGCGACTTCCTGCAGGGCAGCACCGCCTTCGCGGGCTCCGACTCGGCGCTCACCCCGCAGCAGATGACCCAGTCCAAGTCGGTCTGCAAGGGCGGCCAGGGCATCGACCTGCCGATGGTGCCCGGCCCGATCGCCATCGGCTACAACCTGCCCGGCGTGAGCAACCTGGTGCTGGACGCGCAGACCCTGGCGAAGATCTTCAACAACCAGATCACCAAGTGGAACGACCCGGCGATCGCCAAGCTCAACCCGGGCGCGAAGCTGCCGGCCACCGCGATCCAGACCTTCCACCGCTCGGACGAGTCGGGCACCACCGACAACTTCACCAAGTACCTGATCGGCGCGGCCGGCAAGACGGCGTGGCCCTACAGCGGCGGCAAGGCGTGGCAGGCCAAGGGCGGCCAGTCCGCCCAGGGCTCCTCCGAGGTGGCCGCCCAGGTCAAGCAGACCGCCGGCTCGATCGGCTACTTCGAGCTGTCCTACGCCACCGCCAGCAGCATCCCGACGGTGGAGCTGAACACCGGCGCCTCCCAGCCGGTGCAGGTCAGCTCGGCCAGCGCCTCCAAGGACGTGGCCGCCGCCAAGGTGGTGGGCACCGGCGACGACCTGTCGCTGAAGCTCGACTACGCCACCAAGGCGGACGGCGCCTGGCCGATCACCCTGGTCACCTACGAGATCGTCTGCGACAAGGGCAACAAGGCCGGCACGCTGCCCGCCACCAAGGCGTTCCTGAACTACATCGCCGGCACCTCCGGCCAGAGCGGCCTGTCCTCGCAGGGCTACGCGCCGCTGCCGGACACCATCGCCGCCAAGGTCCGCGCCACCGTCAACACCCTTTCCTGAACCCTTCCGGCCGGTCCCGCCACGCCATCCGCGCGGCGGGCCCCGGCCGGAGGCCACCGATCCGGTGCACCGCCACTGGGGCCCCGCCCCCACCAGACCGGAGCTGAACCTCATGGACACAGTCGAATCCCCCGGGGCCCCGCCCCCCACCCCCGGCACCGCCGCCCAGGACCGGACCGCCACCGGCCGCGTCACCCGCCCCGGTGACCGGATCTTCCTCGGCCTGACCCGCGGTTCCGGCATCACGCTGCTGGTGATCATGGCCGCCATCGCGGTCTTCCTCACCGTGCGCTCGGTCAGCGCCATCTCCCAGGACCACGGCGACTTCCTGACCACCTTCGAGTGGAACACCAACCTCACGCCGCCGGTCTTCGGCATCGCGGTGCTGCTGTTCGGCACCGCGGTCAGCTCGGTGATCGCCATGGCGCTCGCGGTGCCGGTCTCCATCGGGATCGCGCTGTTCATCTCGCACTACGCGCCGCGCCGGCTGGCGACCCCGCTGGCGTACGTGGTGGACCTGCTCGCCGCCGTCCCCAGCATCGTCTACGGCCTGTGGGGCGCGCTGTACCTCGTCCCGCACATGGGCGGGCTCAACCTGTGGATGGACCACTACCTGGGCTGGACGGTGGTGCTCAGGCAGTCGAACGAGGGCACCGCGGGCCGCTCGCTGTTCACCGTGGGCATCCTGCTGGCGATCATGATCCTGCCGATCATCACCAACGTCAGCCGCGAGGTCTTCCGCCAGGTGCCGCGGGCCAACGAGGAGGCGGCCCTGGCGCTCGGCGCGACCCGCTGGGAGGTGGTGCGGATGGCCGTGCTGCCCTTCGCCCGCTCGGGCATCATCAGCGCCGCGATGCTGGGCCTGGGCCGCGCGCTCGGCGAGACGATGGCGGTGGCCACCGTGCTGTCCTCCTCCTCGGTGCTGACCGCGCACATCGTGGACCCGGACGGCGGCACCTTCGCGCAGAACATCGCCGTGCACTTCGGCGAGGCCACCGACTTCGGCCGGGACGCGCTGATCGCCTCCGGCCTGGTGCTGTTCGTCATCACCCTGCTCGTCAACGGCGCCGCCCGGATGATCATCGCGCGGCGCAAGGAGTACACGGCATGAGCGCCACCGCGACGCGGCAGCCCGCCGCCCAGAACACGCCGCTGCTCGCCCACCGCCGCATGCCGCGCTGGGCGCCGCCGGCGCTCGCCGCGGTCAGCGTCGCGGCCGCCGCCGGGATCGGCGCGGGCGCGGCCCTCACCAGCCACCTGCAGTGGGGCCTGATCGCGCTGCTGCTGTTCGTGGTGCTCAGCTACCTGGTCACCGCGGCCGTCGAGGGCCGCCGGCAGGCCAAGGACCGGGTGGTCACCAGCCTGGTGTGGGCCTGCTTCGTGGTGGCCGTCATCCCGCTCTACTCGCTGGTGGAGTCGACCGTCGTCAAGGGCTCGAAGGTGCTCGACGGCAACTTCCTGACCCACTCGATGGACGGCGTGATCACCACCGGGCCCGGCGGCGGCGTCTACCACGCGCTGGTCGGCACGGTCGAACAGGTCGCGCTGGCCTCGGTGATGGCGGTGCCGATCGGCCTGCTCACCGCGGTCTACCTGGTGGAGTACGGCCGCGGCCGGCTCGCCAGGACGGTCACCTTCTTCGTGGACGTGATGACCGGCATCCCCTCGATCGTGGCCGGCCTGTTCGTCCTGTCGTTCTGGATCATCATCCTGGGCTTCGGCTACTCGGGCTTCGCCGGTTCGCTGGCGCTGGCCATCCTGATGATGCCGGTGGTGGTGCGCTCCACCGAGGAGATGCTCAAGCTGGTCCCCAACGAGCTGCGCGAGGCGTCGCTGGCGCTCGGCGTGCCGAAGTGGCGGACCATCCTCAAGGTCGTGCTGCCCACCGCGATCGGCGGCATCACCACCGGCGTGATGCTCGCGGTCGCCCGCATCACCGGCGAGACCGCCCCGGTCCTGCTGCTGGTCTTCGGCAACCAGCTGATCAACATGAACCCGTTCAGCGGCGCGCAGTCCTCGCTGCCGTACTACGTCTACGAGCAGTACGCCAACGGCAACGACGCCTCCTACGACCGGGCCTGGGCCGCCGCCCTGGTGCTGATCGCCTTCGTGATGATCCTCAACCTGGTGGCCCGCGGCATCGCCCGCTGGAAGGCCCCGAAATCCACTGGCCGCTGACCGCGCCGAGACCTGAGAGAAGTTGGTACCCATGGCCAAGCGCATCGACGTCAGCGGCCTTTCCGCCTACTACGGCAGCCACCTCGCCATCGACGACATCTCGATGACGGTGGAACCGCGTTCGGTGACCGCGTTCATCGGCCCGTCCGGCTGCGGCAAGTCCACGTTCCTGCGCACCCTCAACCGGATGCACGAGGTCACCCCGGGCGGCCGCGTCGAGGGCAAGGTGATGCTGGACGACGAGAACCTCTACGGCGCCGGCGTGGACCCGGTCACGGTGCGCCGCACCGTCGGCATGGTCTTCCAGCGGCCGAACCCGTTCCCCACCATGTCCATCTACGACAACGTCGCGGCCGGGCTGCGGCTCAACGGCCGGGCCGGGAGCAAGGGCGAGCTGTCGGAGATCGTGGAGCGGTCGCTGCGCGGCGCGAACCTGTGGAACGAGGTCAAGGACCGGCTGGGCAAGCCGGGCGCCGGCCTGTCCGGCGGCCAGCAGCAGCGGCTGTGCATCGCCCGCGCCATCGCGGTCGAGCCGCAGGTGCTGCTGATGGACGAGCCCTGCTCGGCGCTCGACCCGATCTCCACCCTCGCGGTCGAGGACCTGATCGGGGAGCTGAAGGAGCGGTTCACCATCGTCATCGTCACCCACAACATGCAGCAGGCGGCCCGGGTCTCGGACCGCACCGCCTTCTTCAACCTCTCGGCGGTCGGCAAGCCCGGCAGGCTCGTGGAGATCGACGAGACGCAGCGGATCTTCTCCAACCCCTCGGTGCAGGCCACCGAGGACTACATCTCGGGCCGCTTCGGCTGAGCCGGGCCCGCCAGGACCGCCGTGACGGTGCTGCATGGCGGTGCCACCGACACGGCGCGGGCCCGCCCTCCTGATCCGGGGGCGGGCCCGATCCCGTCTTTCGCGGGCGGTCGGCGGGGCGGGCGGTCAGAAGGCGAGCCGCACGATCCCGTAGACGGCCGCGGCGACCAGCGCGGCGGCCGGCATGGTGATGAACCAGCCGAGCACGATGTTCTTCGCCACGCCCCAGCGCACCGCCTTGACCCGCTTGGTGGCGCCCACGCCCATGATCGAGGAGGTGATCACGTGGGTGGTGGAGATCGGCGCCTTGAAGATGTACGACGTGATGTAGAGGATCGACGAGGTGGTCATCTCGGCCGCGAACGCCTGCGGGCGGGTCGAGCTGGATGATCTTGCGGCCCAGGGTGCGCATGATGCGCCAGCCGCCCGCGTAGGTGCCGAGCGACATCATCCCGGCGCACACGATCTTGACCCAGAACGGGATGCCGCCGCCGGTGTCGCGCCCGGCGGTCACCAGCGCGAGGACCACCACGCCCATCGCCTTCTGGGCGTCCTGCAGGCCGTGGCCGAGCGCCATGCTGGCCGCCGAGACGGTCTGCGCCATCCGGAAGCCGCGCTTGGCCTTGTGCGGGTTGGCCCGCCGGAAGGCCCACAGGATGATGACCATCACCAGGTAGCCGACCACCAGGCCGACGACCGGCGAGGCCACCATCGGGATGATGATCTTATTGACCACGCCGTCCCAGTGGACCGTGCTCGACCCGGCCAGCGCCGCGCCGACCAGACCGCCGAGCAGCGCGTGGCTGGAGGAGGAGGGCAGGCCGAAGTACCAGGTGACCAGGTTCCAGACGATCGCGCCTATCAGGGCCGAGAACAGGATCGCCAGCCCGACCTCGCCGCTGGGCGTGTCGATGATGCCCTTGCTGATCGTCTGCGCGACGCCGGTGCCGATGAAGGCGCCCGCCACGTTCATGACGGCCGCCATCGCCAGTGCGGCCTTCGGGGTCAGCGCCCGGGTGGAGACCGACGTCGCGATGGCGTTCGCGGAGTCGTGGAAGCCGTTGGTGTACGTGAAGGAGAGTGCGACGCCGATGACGACGACGAGGGCGAACGTTTCCACCTGGGTCAGGACTCCTTGACCGCGATGGTCTCCACGGTGTTCGCCACGTGCTCGAAGGCGTCCGCCGCCTCTTCCAGCACGTCCACGATCTGCTTGAGCTTGAGCACGTCCATGGCCTCGTACTTGCCGTTGAACAGGTGCGCGAGCAGCTTGCGGTGGATCTGGTCCGCCTGGTTCTCCAGCCGGTTGACCTCGATCCAGTACTCGGTGAGGTTCTTCATCGTCCGCAGGTTCGGCATCGCCTCCGCGGTCAGCTCCGCGGCCCGGGCCAGCACCTCGATCTGCTGCTCCACCCCCTTGGGCAGCTCCTGGATCTGGTAGAGGACGACGAGGTCGACGGCCTCCTCCATGTAGTCCATGATGTCGTCCAGCGAACCGGCCAGCCGGTAGATGTCCTCCCGGTCGAACGGCGTGATGAACGACGAGTTGAGCTGGGTGAAGATCGCGTGGGTCGTGTCGTCGCCCGCGTGCTCGGCGGCGCGCATGCGGTCGGCGATCTCGGAGCGCGCGGAGGCATCCGCTCCGAGCAGCTCCATCAGGAGTTTCGAGCCGGTGACGATGTTGTCCGCTGACGCGGCGAACATGTCGTAGAAGCTCGTCTCCCTTGGGGTCAGACGAAGGCGCACGGGGGAGTCCTCTGGGTGCGTTGGGGGATGTCACCTGGCGAGCGGTCCCGATGATGCTAGGCGCATCACCGCGCCGGGGTAACCGGCGGCACCCAGTGTCGCCCATGAGGCAGAGTGCTCCATACAGGTGGGGGGTCGAACCCGGGAGCGATTCGGTAACATATACCCACAGGGGGTATTCCGGACGATGCGACGCCCACGGAGGACGCGATGACGGACGAGCCGGTCGGACCGGACGGATCAACCGGCGCGCGGCACCCGGCCGACCCGGTGGCACCGGCCGGCGCCCGGCCCGGCCCGCCGTCCGGACCCCACGGGTACAGCCCGCACAAGGACACCCACCTCAAGCGGCTGCGCCGGATCGAGGGGCAGATCCGCGGCCTGCAGCGGATGGTCGAGCAGGACGTCTACTGCATCGACGTGCTGACCCAGGTCTCGGCGAGCACGAAGGCGCTGCAGTCCTTCGCCCTGCAACTGCTGGAGGAGCACCTGCGGCACTGCGTGGCCGCCGCGGTCGTCGAGTCGGCCGCCGACCCGGCCGCGACCGGCGCCGCGGACGACAAGGTCGCCGAGGCGACCGCGGCCATCGCCCGGCTGCTGCGGACTTAGGGTTTCGCGGACTCAGGGTTCCTAGGACCGGGGCCCGGGCTGCGGCTGGGCCGGGACCCGGACCGCGGGGCGGCGGGGCACGTCGAGGACCCGGTCGATGACGGCCGGGCTCATCCGCTCCTCGCGCACCTCGGCCGCGGCGATCATCAGCTCGGTGCACAGTTCGATCTCGGCGAGGGCCACGTGGTCCTGATGCTCCGCCACCGGCGTTCGGCCCGCCAGCGTCACGTGCGCCACCTCCTCGTCCCAGACCGGCGGAATACCGTCCCGCCGGATTTCCCAGCCTAGGGACCGTCACCCGGGCGGCGCATGGCACGTACGGACCATTTCGCCCCCGGACGCGTGTTCCACGTCACTCGGGGCCGCCCCCGCACCGGTGGAGGAACGAATCCGCACCGGATGTTCACTCTTTCCCGCCTCCGGTGCCCCGACCGCCGTTTCCGCAGGCAGTTCGTTGATCATCGACGACACCCAGTGCCATCCGGGCGGAACGCCGTCTGCCGCGGACGCCACCCGGCCCGGTAGCGTGGAGTACGTGCTTCCCCAGCATGTGTCGCAGCAGGCCGCTGACACCCCCGCCCACCACACCAGTACGGTCGAGCGCGGCGCGTTCGCCGTCGCCCGGTGCACCTGCGGCTGGTCAGGACCGGCCCGCCGGGCCCGCGACCGGGCCCGCCAGGACGCCGAGGGCCACCGCCCCCGGCGCTGACCGGCCACTCCGCCCCACCGAGGCCGTCGAGAGGGAACCTTCGAACCGATGCCGAAGATCGTCATAGCGGGCGAGGCGCTCATCGACCTCGTGCCGCACGGCCCGGGCGCGCTGTCGGCCCTCTCGCCGCACCCCGGCGGCGGCCCCTACAACTGCGCCGTCGCCCTCGGCCGGCTCGGCACCGCGACCGGGTTCCTCTCCCGCGTCTCGACCGACCCGTACGGCGACGCCCTGCTCGCCGGGCTGCACGCGGCCGGCGTGCAGACCGCCCTGGTCCAGCGCGGCCCGGAGCCGACCACGCTGGCCGCCGCCGCCATCGGCGACGACGGCTCGGCCGGCTACACCTTCTACACCGGCGGCACCGCCGACCGGCTGTTCGCCGCCCCCGGCCAACTGCCGCCCGACGTGCGGGCGGTGGCGTTCGGCAGCTGCTCGCTGGTGCTGGAGCCGGGCGCGAGCGCCTACGAGAAGGTGCTGCGCGCCGCCGCGGCCGACGGCGTGCTCACCGCGCTCGACCCCAACATCCGCCCGCCGCTGATCACCGACCCGGACGCCTACCGCGACCGGTTCGCCGGCTGGCTGCCGGACGTCGCGCTGCTCAAGCTCTCGGTGGAGGACGCCGGCTGGCTGGCGCGGACCGACGACCCGGCCGCGGTGCGCGCCAGTTGCCTGGGCCGGCTGGAGCAGGGCCCGCGCGCGGTGCTGCTCACCGACGGGCCGCACGGCCTGACCGCCTTCACCCGGCGGCACGGCGTGCTGCACGTCCCCTCCCACGCCGGGCTGCCGCTGTCCGACACCATCGGCGCCGGGGACACCGTCAACGCCGCCGTCCTGCACTGGCTCGCCGCCCACGACGCGCTCGCCCCGGCCGCGCTCGACGACCTGGGCGCCGACGCCTGGCGGGACGCGCTGGCCTTCGCGGCCCGGGCCGCCGCCGTCACCTGCTCGCGGCCCGGCGCCGACCCGCCGTGGGCCGCGGAGTTGGCCTGACGCCGGCGGTCAGATCGCCTGCGGGTAGTCGAAGACCCGGTCCGGGTCGTAGGTCTGCTTGACCCGCGCCAGCCGGGCCGCGGCCGGACCGTAGTACGCGGAGCGCCAGTCGGTGAGCGACGGGTCGGTGTAGTTCTGGTAGGCGGCCCCCGAGGCGTAGGGGCGCATCGCCGCGTACAGGCCGCCGAGCCAGTCGGTGCGCGAGAGCCCCTCGGAGGCCAGGTACTGGGCCAGGAAGAGCGACGAGCGGTGGGTGAACGCCGTCGCGGTGGCCGGCACCCGGTTCACCGCCCCGCCCAGCGCGGTCAGCGCGACGCTCCCCGCACCGCCCCCGCTGCGCGCGCCGAGCCGTTCCGTCCAGTCCACCAGCGCCGCCGCCCCCGAGGCGTTCATCGCACGGTCGTAGAAGTCGGACCGCGCGGTGTAGGTGTCGCGGTCCAGCCGGCCCTGCTCGGTGCGGCCGGGCACGTCGCCCGGCAGGTGGCAGGCGGCCCGCGCACCCTCGGAGCACCCGGCGTAGGCGTTCATCGCCTCCAGGTACGACGGGTGCGAGCGCAGCGAGACCTCGGAGGCCGGGCCGATCCGGGCGGCCAACCGGTCGACCGCCTCGCGCAGTTCGGCGTAGCCGCCCATCGAGAACGCGGCCAGCGACAGCGTCGGCGCCCCGCCGACCGCGCAGTCCAGGTGCAGCGAGGACCAGATCTCGTCGGCCTGCCCCGGTCCCCACTCCTGCCACGCGGCGATCGCCGCCGCCGCCTTCGACCACGGCCAGGTCAGGTACCCGGTCACGCAGGCGGGCGCGGCGTGGGTGCGGAACCGCAGCCGGGTCACCACGCCGAAGTTGCCGTTCCCGCCGCCGCGCAGCGCCCAGAACAGGTCCGCGTGCTGCCCGGCGTCGGCTTCCAGCACCTTCCCGTCGGCCGTCACGATCGTCGCACCGGTCAGGCTGTCGCAGGTCAGCCCGTACGCCCGGGACGCCACCCCGTGCCCGCCGCCCAGCGTCAGCCCGGAGACGCCGACCGTCGGGCAGGAGCCGGCCGGTATGGTCAGGCCCTTCGCGCCGAGCGCGTCGTAGACGTCGATCAGCCGGGCGCCGGCGCCGACCGTCGCGCTGCCGCCGGATCCGCTGCCGGAGGCCGAGACCGTCGCCAGCCGCGACACGTCGATCACCAGCCGCCCGTTGCCCGACGACCAGCCGGCGTAGGAGTGGCCGCCGCTGCGTATCGACACCTTCACCCCGGCCCGCCGGGCGAACGCCAGGCACTCGGCCACGTCCGCGGTGCCGGCCACGTAGGCCACCGCGGCCGGACGCAGCCCGTCGAACCGCGTGTTGTACAGCCGCCGCGCCGTGTCGTACTCCGCGTCGCCCGGTCGTATCAACGACCCGTGCAACCCGTGCCCCAGCGCCGTCCAGTCGGCGGGCGCCGGCGGGCCGGACCGGGTCGCCGGCGCGCTCGCGCCGGCCGCCGGGGCGGAGCCGGAGGGCGCGGCGCCGGAGGAGCGGGGGCCGCATCCGGTGAGCCAGCCCGCCGCCGCCAGCGCGGCGCCACCCCGCAACACCGTGCGCCGGTCAGCCATCTGGGGTCTCCTCGCTGCCTGGTGGGCTTCGCCGTTGCGTACGCCCGCGGGTGAGGAGATGCGAATCGGGCGGTCGGCGGTTCCCACCGCCCGGTCGTCACCGGCGGCGAACGCCGGGCCGGGCGGGGCGGCTTGTCAGGCCGCGAGGTCGCTCTCGCAGGCGGACTCCGGCGGCCGGCGGTCACCGGGCGCCTCGGGATCGCCGGCGGCGGCCGGGGCGAGCGACAGCGGCGCGCGGACCAGGACGGCGGCCCGGCCGCGCTCCAGCAGCCGGACCGCCGGGACCAGCGCGAGCATCGCCAGCGGCGCGAACAGCAGCACGGTGGCGGTGCCGAGCGCGAAGCCGCCGATCACGTCGGTCGGGTAGGCGACGCCCATCAGGACCCGGGTGAAGCCCTCCAGCAGCGCGAGGCCCACCCCGACCAGGCCCGCCTTGCGGTGCACCATGAACAGCCCGATGCCGACCGCCATGGCGAGCGTGGAGTGGGCGTCGACGAAGGAGAACTTCGAGGTGCCGCGCAGCAGCACGTGCAGCCCGCTCTGCTCGTCGTAGGGGCGCGGACGCTGCACGACGCCGCGGATCGGGGCGCTGAGCGCGAACGCCACCAGCGCGGCCAGCCCGGCCCACAGCACCCCGGCGACCGCGGTGGGCGCGTCCTCGCTGCTCCGCCTGGCCGACTGCCACCAGCACCACACCAGCAGGGCGGCCACCGCGATCAGCACCCCGAACTCGCCGAGGAAGCTCACGCCGCGGGCCAGCCAGTGCGGCAGGTCGCCGGCGAGCGCGTTGATCTTGTAGAGCAGACCGACGTCGGGGTTTGAGCCGTCGAAGGCGAGCTCAGTCATTCCGGATCCCCTTAACGGTCGTTTCACGCGGCCCGAGTGCCTACCCCCGCTGTCCGTACGTCACTCCATTGAACTGGCTTTCCGGTACGGGAGGTTCCGCCCTTACCGGAAGATCACCAGGACGTTATAGAAGGGATATATCGCGACGCATCCCCTGGGCAGAGAATTGACGGAACGTCACCGAAATGGGGGCGTACGGTCGGCGCGGGGGGCGTGCGAGAAGCGCGGGGGCGCTCACGACGACGACGTGGGCAACGCCTGCGCCCCCGCCTGGGTGACCCGGGTGGCCCCTATGTAGTCCGGCTCGCTGATCGGATCGAACCGGATCACCGCACCGGTGTGCGGGGCGTCGATCATATAGCCGCCGCCCACGTATATCCCGACGTGGTGGATGCTGCGCGGATCGTGCAGATCCGTGGCGAAGAAGACCAGGTCGCCGGGGAGCAGCTGGTCGCGCGCCGGGTGCGGTCCGGCGTTCCACTGGTCGTTGGCCACCCGGGGCAGCCGGATGCCCACCGAGGCGTACGACGCCTGCGTCAGCCCGGAGCAGTCGAACCGCCCGCCCTGCGCCGCGGTGCCGGTGCCGCCCCACAGGTACTTGGTGCCGAGCTTGGACTGCGCGTAGTAGATCGCCCCGGCCGCCTGCTGCGACGGCGCGACCTGCCCGACCGGCGCGGCGAAGCTCTGCGCGAGGGTGCGGATCCGCGAGACGTAGCCGCGCGTCTCGGGGTACGGCGGAATGCCGCCGTACTGGATCACGGCGTACGCGCCCGCGTTGTAGGCGGCCAGCATGTTGTCGGTGTTGTCGCCCGGCACGTCCTTGACGTCCCGGGCGAGCTGGCAGTCGTAGGTGGCCGCGGACGGTATCGCGTCGTCCGGGTCCCACACGTCCGCCTTGCCGTCGCCGTCGCCGTCCAGGCCGTGCGTCGCCCAGGTGCCGGGGACGAACTGCGCGATGCCCTCCGCGTCGGCGCCGCTGCGCGCGTCGGGGTTCCAGCCGCTCTCCTGGTACAGCTGTGCGGCCAGCAGCGGCGGCGTCAACGAGGGGCACAGCCCGCCCCACTTCTCCACCAGCGGCTGGTAGACCGCCGGCACCGCGCCGGGCGCCAGGCCCACCGCCTGACCGGTCGTCATGGAGGCGGCGGCCGAAAAGGTACCCACCACCAGCAGTCCGAGGAAGACGAAGGCCGACCCGGCCCCCAGGGTGACGAAGAGCCAGGTCTTGCGCGCGCCCCCGCCTAACCTGGCCATCCGCCGCCCTTCCGTCCCGGGATCGTTGCTCTGTGCTAATACCCGTGATACACACAGTAGGGCGTGGTCCCCCGCCGGTCACCAGTGCCCACACCAGTCTGGACGGCGGGGCGCGGATCACAAGGGCAATCAGCCGAGATCGGCCAAGATCCGTCGAGAATGTCGCCCTGGTGACGTTCCAAGGGCTCGACGTCGGCCAATATAGAGTCTGGACCCCTGCATCCCGCGCGGGTCCCAACTGATCATGCGGGGCGGTGAGTTATCCATGTTCCTGGCAGCCTCGAAGGGCGACATCAGCACCATCATCGGCGGTATCGCGCCCAACTGGGGTCCCTTCGGCGACCTTGGGAACGAAGCACGGGTGATGGTCGAGGTCGTGATGGCCGTGGCGATCCTGCTCTGTCTGGCCATCGCCATCTGGGGCGCGGCCAAGCAGCGGATCGGGGCGACCGCCCTGCGCGATACGTTCAGCGCCGAGCAGGGTAAGGGTCTGATCATCGCCGGGTTGACCGGAGTGTTCATCATCGGCTCGCTCGGCACCCTGTTCACCATCGTGTACGGGATGGCGGTCTAGCCGCCCCCTCTGCCCCCGTACGCCCCCTCGGGGCCCGTCCCAGGCCCTTGTCCTCCACCTAGGCTGCGTGCTGATGCCCACTCATCCGAGCCACCACGACCACGACGACGGTTCGGCCGGCACGACGCGGACCCGCCTGCCAGAGGGCACGTCCGCGGCGAACCGCCGGCCGCCGGTCCGGTCTTCGCGGACCCTGGTGACGGTCGTCGGCATCGTCGTGCTGCTCATCGCCGCGCTGGCGTTCGCGACCCGCGGCACGAACGCCTCCGGCGGCTCCGGCGCGTCCGCCGCGCCCGGCACCGCCCCGCGCGCCTCCTCCACCGCCCCCACCGGCACCCTCCCCACCACCACCCGCACCTCCACCATCCCCACCGGCTACCCCCACACCGCCGAAGGCGCCCAGTCCGCCGCCGCGAACTACGCGGTCGCCCTGGGCGGCGACGGGATGTTCAACACCACGGAACGCCACCAGATCGTGTCGGCGACGTACGATCCGGCCGCCGCGGCGACCGTCCAGGGCAGCTGGACCAGGCATACTCCGGCACCGACTTCCTCACGCGGCTGGGCCTGACGCCCGACGGCACGGCGCCCAGCGGCCTGACGTTCATCTCCGCGCCGATTCCGGTCGGGCACCAAGGCGACGGCCTACGGCACCGACACCGCCACCGTCGATGTCTGGTGCACCGCCCTGGTCGGGCTGGCCGGCACCGGTTCCACCAAGCCGGTGACCGAGACCTGGCTCACCATCACCTTGCACCTCAACGTGGGTGGGGAACGACTGGAAGGTCGCAGTCCTCGTCCAGGGGCAGGGCCCGGCGCCGATCAGCAGTGGCCACGACCAGGCCGCCACCGCCGACGAGATCGCCGGCGCGGTCAAGGGGTTCGGAGGGTTCACCTATGCCCGGTAGGCGTCGGCGGCACGCGTGCTCGGTTCGGCATCGCGCATCTCGCGCTGGTTCCGATCGCCCTCCTCCTGCAGTCGTCAGCGGCCTTCGCCGCGCCCTGGTTCTCCCGGCCCCTCGCCGAGCGCCAGCAAGTGACCCCTGCGATCCTGGCTCATCGGCATCGTCAAACAGACCCGCGAGCAGAATCTGCGCAAGGCGGCGGATCCACCGCTCCCAGTACCGGGGGGATCGGGAGTGCGTTGGATCCGCTGGACACGTTGGCGAAGGGGTGTGCGGACGCGGCGGTGTTCGTGATCGACAAGCTGAGCGGTGCGATCACCTCGACGTCGCAGGTGGACTTCACGAACGCGACGTTCCTGCGGCAGTACGCGGTGGTGTTCGCCGCTTCGACGATCCTGACGCTGGTGCTGTGGCTGCTCGCGGTGGCGAAGCGGGCGGTGCGGGGGGTGCCGCTGACCGAGGCGCTGAGCGAGGCCGTCGGGTTCCTGTGGCTGACCGTGCTGGCCTCCGCGTTCACGCCCCTCGTGCTCTACACCGTGGTGTCGGCGACGGACGCGGTGACCGCCGTCGTGGGCCGCGGGACGGCGAGTCAGAGCGACGTGTTCTTCGGGTCGTTCTCGTCCGCCCTCAAGCGCGGGAACGACATCGGCGGCGGCCCGATCATGCTGATCGTCGTCGCGATGGTCTCCGTGCTGGCCGCCGGAGTGCTCTGGCTGGAACTCGTCATCCGCGCCGCGCTCCTCTACGTCGGCGCCCTGCTCGGCACCGCCGTCTACGCCGGCCTGGTCGACAAGAACATGTGGCACCACGTCCGCCGCTGGGCCGGCATCATGATCGCGGTCATCCTGGTGAAACCGGTGATCGTGATAGTGCTCGGCCTGGCCGGCGCCCTGTCCGGCACCAACGGACCCACCTCCTTCTCCGCCGTCGTCTCCGGCCTGTCGATCATCTTCCTCGCGATCTTCGCCAGCGCGATGATCTACCGCTTCGTCCCCGGCTTCGGCGACGACGTCGTCAAGCTCCGCGCCGACCACAAGGCGGCCGGCTCCCCCGGCTCCGCCGTCATCGCTTCCACCGCCTCCCTCGTCAAGCAGGGCATCAAGACCCACAGCACCCGCGGCGGCCCCGAGGAGCAGGCCGCCGGCGGCGGCCAGCCGGCCGGCGCCGGCGCGATGACCGGCGGCATCGCCGCGCACAGCTCCCGCGGCGGCCGGGCCGCCCCCTCCCCCGGCCCCGCCGCGGCCCCGCCGCCCAGCGCCCCGGCCGCCCCCGCACCGCGCATGTCGGATCGTAAGAACGGAGGGGACCGGCCATGACGACCCAGCCGTTCGCCCAGCGCCGCACCTACCTCATCGGCCGGGCCCGGCCGAACGCCATCGTCGGCAAGAACCGGGAGACCGGCGAGATCGCCCTCATCGTCATCGGGGCCTTCTTCGGCATGATGTGCGGCCTGCTCATCCCGATCCTGCCGCTGCGCATCGCCGGGCTCGTCGGCTTCCCGCTGCTCGCCTTCGCGGCGGTCTTCCTGCCCTACCGGCACCGCACCTTCTACCGGTGGTTCGAGATCAACCGCACCTACCGCCGCACCCTGCGCGGCGGAGCCACCTACCGCTCCGGCGTGATCGAGGCCGGCACCGGCATCGACGGCCGCGAGGTGGAGATCGGACCGCCGCCCGGCGTCGGACGCGTCAACTGGATGTCGGCCCCGTTCGGCCCCGACGAGGTCGCCGTCCTGCTGCACCTGGAGCGCCGCACCGCCACCGCCGCGATCGAGATCGAGGGCCCCGGCGTCGGCCTGCGCGACAGCGAGGACCAGGAGGCGCTGGTCGAGCGGTTCGGCACCCTGCTCAAGCACGTCGCCAACGGGGACGGCTTCGTGACGCGCATCCAGATGCTCGCGCGCACCCTGCCCGCCGACCCCGACGCGCACGCCAAGGACGTCGCCCAGCGCGGCGACGCCCACGCCCCGGCCTGGCTGCAGGTCTCCTACGACCAGCTGCAGTCGATGGTCTCCACCTCCTCCGAGCAGCACCGCGCCTACCTGGTCGCGTGCATGCACTACACCCGTGAACTGGCCGCCGAGGCACACACGATGGCCCGCGCCACCGGCCACAACCGCGACGAGGGCCTGGCCGTCGTCATGGCCCGCGAGCTCAACGACATCTGCGCCCGGCTCGCCGAGGCGGACATCCGGGTGCGCCAACCGCTCGGCCAGGCACGGCTGTCGTCGCTGCTGCACTCGATGTACGACCCGGACCACCCCATCGACCACATCCAGGCGATGACGCTGCGCAACGCCTGGCCGGCCGAACTCGACGCCACCGAGCCGACGTTCCTGCAGGCCAAGACCCGCGAGTCGGCCACCCGCGCGCCGTGGTGCCACGCCACCGCGTGGGTGAAGGAGTGGCCGATGACCCCGGTCGGCGTCAACTTCCTCGCCCCGCTGCTCGTCCACACCCCGGACGTGATCCGCACGGTCGCCGTCACCATGGACCTGGAGCCGACCGACGTGGCGATCGAGCGGATGCTGACCGAGAAGACCAACGACGACGCCGAGGCGTCCCGGGCCGCCAAGATGAACCGGGTGATCGACCCGCGCGACGTCCACCACACCTCCCGGGTGGACCAGCGCGGCGAGGACCTGGCCTCCGGCGCGGCCGGCGTCAACCTGGTCGGCTACATCACCGTCTCCTCCCGCTCCCCCGAGGCACTCGCCCGCGACAAGCGCACCATCCGCGCCTCGGCCGGCAAGTCCTACCTGAAACTGGAGTGGTGCGACCGCGAACACCACCGGGCGTTCGTGAACACGCTGCCGTTCGCTACCGGCATCCGCCGCTGAGGAGGCTGCCATGGCCATGCTGGATCCGATCTCCGCCCTGACCGACGCGTTCACCGGCTTCCTGTTCGGGAAGGTGGAGACCACCCGGCTGCCGGTACGGACCTCCACCGGCCAGGCGCAGGCCGTCTATCTGCCCACCGCCGCACCGGGGTTGGGCGACTCCGGCGTGATCATCGGCCGCGAGGTCTACTCCGGCAAGGGCTACATCTACGACCCCTTCCAGCTCTACGGCCAGCAACTCCCGGCCCCGCACTGGCTGGTGCTCGGCGAGTCCGGCAACGGCAAGTCGGCGCTGGAGAAGACCTACGTGCTGCGCCAACTGCGCTTCCGCGACCGGCAGGTGGTCGTGCTGGACGCGCAGGGCGAGGACGGCGTCGGCGAATGGAACCTGATCGCCCAGCAGTTGGGGATAACCCCCATCCGGCTCGACCCGATGGCCGCCCTCGACGGCGGCATCAAGCTCAACCCGCTCGACCCCGCGATCACCCAGAACGGCCAACTCGCCCTGCTGCGCACCATCATCGAGGTCGCGCTCGGCCGCGGGCTCGACGAGCGCTCCGGGTTCGCCCTGAAGGTGGCGCACGCCCACGCCGTGGAGTCCATCACCGAGCGCCAGCCGATCCTCACCGACATCGTGGAGCGCCTGCGGCACCCGGCCGAGGAGTCCGCCGACTCGATGAACGTCGACCTGGACGACGTACGGGCCTGGGGCCTGGACGTGGCCCTGGTGCTCGACCGGCTGGTCGACGGCGACCTGCGCGGGATGTTCGACGGCCCGACGACCGCCGGCATCGACCTGGACGCGCCGCTGATCGTCTTCGACCTGTCCCACATCGACCGCAACTCGATCGCGATGCCGATCCTGATGGCGATCGTCGGCGTGTGGCTGGAGCACACCTGGATCCGGCCCGACCGGGTCAAGCGCATCTTCCTGGTGGAGGAGGCGTGGCACATCATCAACAGCCCGTTCGTCGCCCAACTCTTCCAGCGGCTGCTGAAGTTCGGCCGCCGGCTCGGCCTGTCGTTCGTCGCCGTCGTCCACCACCTGTCCGACGTGGTCGACGGCGCGGCGGCGAAGGAGGCCGCCGCGATCCTCAAGATGGCCTCCACCCGCACCGTCTACGCCCAGAAGGCCGACGAGGCGCGGGCGACCGGCCGGGTGCTCGGCCTGCCGCGGTGGGCGGTCGAGATCATCCCGACGCTCACCCCCGGCATCGCCGTCTGGGACGTCAACGGCAACGTGCAGGTGGTCAAACACCTGATCACCGAGTCGGAGCGGCCGCTCGTCTACACCGACCGCGCGATGACCGAGGCGTCCTTCCAGGAGGAGGAAGAGGACGAACTCGGCCGCACCCGGGCCGAAGTGGCGCTGGAGCAGCATCTCGCCGACGACGTGGTGGCGTGACGAGGTGCCCTCACCGACCGACCGGCCGCGCACCCGTGCGTCCCGGCCCTCCCCCATCCCGCCGACCACATCCGCCGGCGCAGCGCCCGGCACCGGGCGGTCGGGCCCCTCGCGACGCGAAGGCGGCGTCCCCGACGGGCTGTTGCTCGCGCTGATCGGCGTCCTGCTGGGCGTGACGGTGCTGGTGTGGAGCGGCACCGGCATCGCCGCGCTCTTCGCGCACGGCCACTGGCCCGGCGCGCTGCACTTCACCAGGACGCCGGTGGCGATGCGCGAACTCGTCACCAAGCCGCAGGACCTGTCCGCCGCCTGGCCGCAGGTGCCGCGGGCCGACCTGCCGCGGCCCGGGTTGTTCTGGGGCATCCTGGTCAGCGAGATCATGGTCCTGCTGGTGCTGGTCGCCTTCGCCGTGGGCACCGTGACGCGCTATCGCGCGGTACGGGCCGCCAGGCGCCGGGAACGGTCCGCCGAGCCGCCACAGGGCCCCCTGACGCCGTCGTCGGCCCTGTTCGCGCCGCCGGCCGCCACGCCGACACCGGCCACCGCGCCCCCCGCGCCCGCCCCCGCGGTCCCGACGATCCCTGCGGTCCCGACGCCCGCCGCCCTCGCGATACCGGCGGTCGAAGCGGTCCCCGAGACCGAGCCCGGCCGACTCACCGGCTCCCACGTGCTGTTCACCGGCTCCGGCGCCGGCCGCGCGGCCAAGGGACCCTCGGCCGTGCTGCCCGCCGTTCTGGAGGCCGCGGGACCGGTCCTCGTCACCTGCGCCGACGCGGCCACCTGGCAGCGGACCGCGGCCGTGCGCGGGCAGATCGGACCGGTGCGGGTCTTCGATCCGGAGCACCTGGTGGACACCGCGGCGCGGCTGCGCTGGGCACCGCACTCCGGCTGCGAGGACCCGGCCACCGCCGCCTCCCGGGCCCGCGCGCTGCTGGCCCCGCTGCGCACCCACGACATCACCGCCGACGACGCCGCCGTCACCCTGCTGCGCTGCTGGCTGCACGCCGCGGCGGTGGACGGCCTGCCGTTCCGTCAACTCCACCGCTGGGCGGGCGGTTCCGGCGCCGGCGACGCGCTGCGGATCCTGCGGACCGCGCGGGACGCGGCGTCCGGCTGGAGCGGCGAGCTCGAATCCACCCTGCACGCCTACCCGGAGCGCCGCGACACCGCGACCGCGATCATCCAGACCGCGCTGTCGGCGCTCAACTCCGTTCACATCCGGGACGCTTGTGGACCGGGGCGTTCTGACGGGCTCGACGTGGAATCGTTTCTGAACGAACGGGGAACCCTTTACGTAGTCGGTGCTTCGCGAGAGGATCCGCGCACCGCTCCGGGTGCGATGCCGTTGCTCACCGCACTCGCCTCCAGCGTGGTCGAGCACGGCCGGCGCATGGCCGCAAGGTCATCCCCCGGTCGGCTCGACCCACCAATGACCTGCGTGCTCGACGACGTGGCGACCGTCGCCCCGATACCCGAACTCCCGGCCCTGATGGCCGAAGGGCCGGCGCTCGGCATCCACGTCCTGGCGGTGCTGCGCTCCGAGGAGCAGGCCAGGCACCGCTGGCCGGCCCGGGACGCCCGCGGGATCTGGCAGAACGCCACCTCCCGCGTGGACCTTTGATCTCCCGTCAGCTCACGCCGGCCTCGGCGGCCGGCCGGGGCAGCGCCAACTCGTGTGCGGTGACGGACGGTTCGGGCGGGTGGGGAGCCGTCACCCCGGTGCAGACGAAGCCCATCCGCCCGTAGAACGCGTACGCCCGCTCGTTCTCCTCGGTCACCCACAGCCGCACCCTGGTGACCGCCGGGTCCTGCCAGGAGTTCTCGATCGCGCTGAGCAGCAGCCGCCCGCCCACGCCGGTGCCCCGGTGGTCGGGGCGCACGTACATGCCGACCACGTGGGTCTGCGGGACCGGATACTCCGCGCCCGTCTCCGGGAGCACGGTCACCGAGCCGATCCACTCCGCGTCCGCGTTGGCGTCCACCGCCACGAACGACGTGCCGCGCGCCCGCTGTTGCCACTCCCGGTTCGTCAGGGCCAGCTCCCGCTCGTAGGTGGACCCGAACGCGATGCGGCTCATCGGATCCCGGAGCGCGGCCAGCCGGAGGAACTTCACCCGGGGCCAGTCCCGAGGGCGTACAGCACGGATTTCGTATCGCATGGGGTGATCCTGGCATCGCGGCCGGTGGTTGGCCAACGTGAAAAGGCCGGTGGGCCCGGACAGTTGCTCACTGTCCGGGCCCACCGGCCCAATAATTGTTCGGCGGCGTCCTACTCTCCCACAGGGTCCCCCCTGCAGTACCATCGGCGCTGAAAGGCTTAGCTTCCGGGTTCGGAATGTAACCGGGCGTTTCCCAATCGCCATGACCACCGAAACACGATGAAACCATGTTCCATGATGACCAGGATAGTTCGTGGTTTCAGAACCACACAGTGGACGCGAGCAACTGAGGACAAGCCCTCGGCCTATTAGTACCGGTCAACTCCACCAGTCACCTGGCTTCCATCTCCGGCCTATCAACCCAGTCGTCTACTGGGAGCCTTAACCCCTCAAGGGGGTGGGAGTCCTCATCTCGAAGCAGGCTTCCCGCTTAGATGCTTTCAGCGGTTATCCCTCCCGAACGTAGCCAACCAGCCATGCCCTTGGCAGAACAACTGGCACACCAGAGGTTCGTCCGTCCCGGTCCTCTCGTACTAGGGACAGCCCTTCTCAAGACTCCTACGCGCACAGCGGATAGGGACCGAACTGTCTCACGACGTTCTAAACCCAGCTCGCGTACCGCTTTAATGGGCGAACAGCCCAACCCTTGGGACCGACTCCAGCCCCAGGATGCGACGAGCCGACATCGAGGTGCCAAACCATCCCGTCGATATGGACTCTTGGGGAAGATCAGCCTGTTATCCCCGGGGTACCTTTTATCCGTTGAGCGACGGCGCTTCCACAAGCCACCGCCGGATCACTAGTCCCAGCTTTCGCTCCTGCTCGACCCGTCAGTCTCACAGTCAAGCTCCCTTGTGCACTTACACTCAACACCTGATTGCCAACCAGGCTGAGGGAACCTTTGGGCGCCTCCGTTACTCTTTAGGAGGCAACCGCCCCAGTTAAACTACCCATCAGACACTGTCCCTGATCCGGATCACGGACCCAGGTTAGACATCCAGCACGACCAGAGTGGTATTTCAACAATGACTCCACCCAAGCTGGCGCTTGGACTTCACAGTCTCCCACCTATCCTACACAAGCCGAACCGAACACCAATATCAAACTATAGTAAAGGTCCCGGGGTCTTTCCGTCCTGCTGCGCGAAACGAGCATCTTTACTCGTAATGCAATTTCACCGGGCCTATGGTTGAGACAGTCGAGAAGTCGTTACGCCATTCGTGCAGGTCGGAACTTACCCGACAAGGAATTTCGCTACCTTAGGATGGTTATAGTTACCACCGCCGTTTACTGGCGCTTAAGTTCTCAGCTTCGCCACACCGAAGTATGACTAACCGGTCCCCTTAACGTTCCAGCACCGGGCAGGCGTCAGTCCGTATACATCGCCTTACGGCTTCGCACGGACCTGTGTTTTTAGTAAACAGTCGCTTCTCGCTGGTCTCTGCGGCCACCCCCAGCTCAAGCTGCAAGAGTGATCACCAGGAATGGCCCCCCTTCTCCCGAAGTTACGGGGGCATTTTGCCGAGTTCCTTAACCATAGTTCACCCGAACGCCTCGGTATTCTCTACCAGACCACCTGAGTCGGTTTAGGGTACGGGCCGCCATAAAACTCGCTAGAGGCTTTTCTCGACAGCATAGGATCATCCACTTCACCACAATCGGCTCGGCATCAGGTCTCAGACTATGTGTCACGCGGATTTACCTACGCAACGTCCTACACCCTTACCCCGGGACAACCACCGCCCGGGCTGGACTACCTTCCTGCGTCACCCCATCACTCACCTACTACCCCCTCGGGCCACCGGCTCCACCACTCCCCCCTCATCCGAAGAATCAGGAGGCGGCTTCACGGGCTTAGCATCAGAGGATTCAATGTTTGACGCTTCACAGCGGGTACCGGAATATCAACCGGTTATCCATCGACTACGCCTGTCGGCCTCGCCTTAGGTCCCGACTTACCCTGGGCAGATCAGCTTGACCCAGGAACCCTTAGTCAATCGGCGCACACGTTTCCCACGTGTGAATCGCTACTCATGCCTGCATTCTCACTCGTGAACCGTCCACAACTCGCTTCCACGGCTGCTTCACCCGGCACACGACGCTCCCCTACCCATCCACACACCCGTTAGGCTTATTGTGTGAATGACACGACTTCGGCGGTATACTTGAGCCCCGCTACATTGTCGGCGCAGAATCACTTGACCAGTGAGCTATTACGCACTCTTTCAAGGATGGCTGCTTCTAAGCCAACCTCCTGGTTGTCTCTGCGACTCCACATCCTTTCCCACTTAGCATACGCTTAGGGGCCTTAGTCGATGCTCTGGGCTGTTTCCCTCTCGACCATGGAGCTTATCCCCCACAGTCTCACTGCCGCGCTCTCACTTACCGGCATTCGGAGTTTGGCTAAGGTCAGTAACCCGGTAGGGCCCATCGCCTATCCAGTGCTCTACCTCCGGCAAGAAACACACGACGCTGCACCTAAATGCATTTCGGGGAGAACCAGCTATCACGGAGTTTGATTGGCCTTTCACCCCTAACCACAGGTCATCCCCCAGGTTTTCAACCCTGGTGGGTTCGGGCCTCCACGAAGTCTTACCTCCGCTTCACCCTGCCCATGGCTAGATCACTCCGCTTCGGGTCTTGAGCATGCTACTAAAACGCCCTCTTCGGACTCGCTTTCGCTACGGCTACCCCACACGGGTTAACCTCGCAACACACCGCAAACTCGCAGGCTCATTCTTCAAAAGGCACGCAGTCACGACACACCAGCAAGCTGATGTGCGACGCTCCCACGGCTTGTAGGCACACGGTTTCAGGTACTATTTCACTCCGCTCCCGCGGTACTTTTCACCATTCCCTCACGGTACTATCCGCTATCGGTCACCAGGGAATATTTAGGCTTAGCGGGTGGTCCCGCCAGATTCACACGGGATTTCTCGGGCCCCGTGCTACTTGGGTGATTCTCAAACGAGCCGTACAGATTTCAGCTACGGGGGTCTTACCCTCTACGCCGGGCCTTTCGCATGCCCTTCGCCTACCCATACGGTTTCTGACTCGCCGACCGGCCGGCAGACCGATCAAGAGAACTCCCACAACCCCGTAAGCGCAACCCCTGCCGGGTATCACACGCCTACGGTTTGGCCTCATCCGGTTTCGCTCGCCACTACTCCCGGAATCACGGTTGTTTTCTCTTCCTGCGGGTACTGAGATGTTTCACTTCCCCGCGTTCCCTCCACATGCCCTATGTGTTCAGGCATGGGTGACAGCCCATGACGACTGCCGGGTTTCCCCATTCGGACACCCCCGGATCAAAGCTCGGTTGACAGCTCCCCGGGGCCTATCGTGGCCTCCCACGTCCTTCATCGGTTCCTGGTGCCAAGGCATCCACCGTGCGCCCTTAAAAACTTGGCCACAGATGCTCGCGTCCACTATGCAGTTCTCAAACAACGACCCATCCCCCGCCACCACCCCCATCACAGGAGCTTCAGCGAGGCTGGTCACCAACACGAGGAAACAACACTTTCATTCCCTCAGGACCCAACAGCGTGCCCGACACCACCACCTCGATCTCGCATTCCACACCCCCGAAGGAGTAGTACTAGCGGACTTCGATGATCGCGCCGAATAGTCAACGTTCCACCCATGAGCAACCACCACGGAACATTCGTCCGAGGCTGGCCATGTGCTCCTTAGAAAGGAGGTGATCCAGCCGCACCTTCCGGTACGGCTACCTTGTTACGACTTCGTCCCAATCGCCAGTCCCACCTTCGACGACTCCCTCCCACAAGGGGTTGGGCCACCGGCTTCGGGTGTTACCGACTTTCGTGACGTGACGGGCGGTGTGTACAAGGCCCGGGAACGTATTCACCGCAGCAATGCTGATCTGCGATTACTAGAGACTCCGACTTCATGGGGTCGAGTTGCAGACCCCAATCCGAACTGAGACCGGCTTTTTGAGATTCGCTCCACCTCACGGTATCGCAGCTCATTGTACCGGCCATTGTAGCACGTGTGCAGCCCAAGACATAAGGGGCATGATGACTTGACGTCGTCCCCACCTTCCTCCGAGTTGACCCCGGCAGTCTCCCGTGAGTCCCCATCACCCCGAAGGGCATGCTGGCAACACAGGACAAGGGTTGCGCTCGTTGCGGGACTTAACCCAACATCTCACGACACGAGCTGACGACAGCCATGCACCACCTGTCACCGGACTAAAAGGGGCCCTATCTCTAGGGCTTTCCCGGCGATGTCAAGCCTTGGTAAGGTTCTTCGCGTTGCGTCGAATTAAGCCACATGCTCCGCCTCTTGTGCGGGCCCCCGTCAATTCCTTTGAGTTTTAGCCTTGCGGCCGTACTCCCCAGGCGGGGAACTTAATGCGTTAGCTGCGGCACGGACAACGTGGAATGTCGCCCACACCTAGTTCCCAACGTTTACGGCGTGGACTACCAGGGTATCTAATCCTGTTCGCTCCCCACGCTTTCGCTCCTCAGCGTCAGTATCGGCCCAGAGATCCGCCTTCGCCACCGGTGTTCCTCCTGATATCTGCGCATTTCACCGCTACACCAGGAATTCCGATCTCCCCTACCGAACTCTAGCCTGCCCGTATCGAATGCAGACCCGGGGTTAAGCCCCGGGCTTTCACATCCGACGCGACAAGCCGCCTACGAGCTCTTTACGCCCAATAATTCCGGACAACGCTCGCACCCTACGTATTACCGCGGCTGCTGGCACGTAGTTAGCCGGTGCTTCTTCTGCAGGTACCGTCACTTGCGCTTCTTCCCTGCTGAAAGAGGTTTACAACCCGAAGGCCGTCATCCCTCACGCGGCGTCGCTGCATCAGGCTTTCGCCCATTGTGCAATATTCCCCACTGCTGCCTCCCGTAGGAGTCTGGGCCGTGTCTCAGTCCCAGTGTGGCCGGTCGCCCTCTCAGGCCGGCTACCCGTCGTCGCCTTGGTAGGCCATCACCCCACCAACAAGCTGATAGGCCGCGGGCTCATCCTGCACCGCCGGAGCTTTACACCCGTCACCATGCGGCAACGAGTCATATCCGGTATTAGACCCCGTTTCCAGGGCTTGTCCCAGAGTGCAGGGCAGATTGCCCACGTGTTACTCACCCGTTCGCCACTAATCCACCCCGAAAGGCTTCATCGTTCGACTTGCATGTGTTAAGCACGCCGCCAGCGTTCGTCCTGAGCCAGGATCAAACTCTCCGTGAATGCTTGATTCGCGGAAGAGCGGCACAACCAGAAGGAATAATCCCGGTCGTGCACAGCGTCCTCGCTGTTATTTTTTCTTCAAAGGAACCACATCCACAGACCGAATCAGAATCGACCGGCCCGATGGACGGGGTATCAACATATCTGGCGTTGACTTTTGGCACGCTGTTGAGTTCTCAAGGAACGGAAGCTTCCTTCAAGACCATCTCTGGCCCCTCCGGGCTTTCCCTTCGGTGTTTCACCAGCTTATCAGACCGTTTCCGTTCCGATTCCCGCCGGCCGGGAGTTTGTTTCGCGCCTTCCGGCGTGTCCACTACGTTAGCGGATTCCTTCGCCGACTCCTAATCGAGCGATTCGCAATCCGATTTCGAACGTGCCGAAATCGACCCCCGCGAGGGGTCACACGGTAGTGGTTTGCCGCCGGGCGGCAAGAAAGCTGTCGTGGTCCCTGAGCAGGGCCCGCGGCAGCCGTTGAACTCTACACCCGAGGTTTGGGGCGTTCAAGCCAGGTCCGAGCGCGGCGGTCCAACGGTGGCCGCCGCGCCGCCCGTTGGCCTTTCCGGCCTCCCGGACCGGACCGCGGGGGCCGGCGGCTCGGCCCGCCGCCGTGCCGGACGCGGGGTGGACCAGGGGCGGATCAGCCGTTGCTGGAGGCGAGTTCGCGGCTGCGGTCGCGGGCCGCCTCCAGGGCGGCGAGCAGGGCGGCGCGCACTCCGTGGTTCTCCAGCTCGCGGATGGCGTTGATCGTGGTACCGGCCGGGGAGGTGACCGCCTCGCGCAGCTTGACCGGGTGCTCGCCGCTGTCGCGGAGCATGACGGCGGCGCCGATCGCGGCCTGGACGATGAGGTCGTGGGCCTGGGCGCGCGGCAGGCCGAGCAGGATGCCGGCGTCGGTCATCGCCTCGACCAGGTAGTAGAAGTAGGCGGGACCCGAGCCGGACAGCGCGGTCGCCGCGTCCTGCTGCGACTCCGGGACGCGCAGCGTCTTGCCGACCGGCTTGAAGATCTCCTCGGTGCGCACCAGGTGGGCCTCGGTGGCGTGGCTGCCGGCCGAGATGACGGACATCCCCTCGTCGACCAGGACCGGCGTGTTGGGCATCACCCGGACGACCGCGATGCCCTCGGCGAGGCGCTGCTCGAAGAACGAGGTCGGCACGCCGGCGGCGGCGGTGATGACCAGGCGGTCGGCCGCGACGTGCGCTGCGAGTTCATCCAGAAGAGCGGACATGTCCTGCGGCTTGACGGCCACGATGAGGGTGTCCGCGGACTTGGCGGCCTCGGCGTTGCCGACCGCGGCGACCCCGTGGCGTGCGGCCAGTTCGGCGGCGCGCTCGGCCCGCCGGGTGGTGACCAGCAGGTCGCCCGGTGCCCAGCCGGCCCGGATCATGCCCGACAGCAGGGCCTCGCCGATCTTGCCGGTGCCGAGTACGGCGACTTTCTGCGTCATGGAACCGCTCACCTCTGTGTTGCCGGGTATTCCTGCCCGCGCCTGGTGCCTGTGCCGGCCTGCCCGGTTCATCCTCGCACCGCGGACGGCCCGGTGCGCGCCCGTCTCACCTGGTGGGGGCTCGTGTCAGGCGGTGCGCCGGCGCAGGGTGGCCGCGCCGAGGCCCAGCACGAGCAGTGCGGAGCCGGCCACCACGGCGAGGTCGCGCCACAGGAAGCCGCTGACGCCGGAGGTGGCGGAGACCCGGGTCATGGCGTCGACCGCGTAGGACATCGGCAGCACGTCGGAGGCGTAGGACAACGCGGTCTGCATCTGGCCGCGCGGCACGAACAGGCCGCACAGCAGCAGTTGCGGGAAGATCACCGCGGGCATGAACTGGACGGCCTGGAACTCGCTTGCGGCGAACGCGCTGACGAACAGGCCGAGCGCGGTGCCGAGCAGCGCGTCGAGCACCGCGACGAGCAGCAGCAGCCACGCGGAGCCGGCCAGCGTGAGGTGGAGCAGGCCCACCGCGAGCCCGGTGGCCAGCACGGCCTGCACGACGGCGAGCAGGCCGAAGGCGAGCGCGTAGCCGAGGATGAGGTCCGCCTTGTGCAGCGGCATGGCCAGCAGGCGTTCCAGCGTGCCCGAGGTGCGTTCGCGCAGCGTGGCGATCGAGGTGACCAGGAACATCACGATGAGCGGGAAGACACCGAGCAGCGCGGGCCCGATCCGGTCGAAGGTGCCCGGGACGGCGTGGAACGCCCAGTACAGCAGGGTGAGCAGCACGAGCGGGACGACGAGCATCAGCGCGATCGTGCGCGGGTCGTGCCGCAGTTGGCGCAGGACCCGGCGGGTGGTGGCAGCGATCCTGATCGCGCTGACGCCGTGCCGCGGGCGGGCGTCGGTGGCGGTGTCGGCTGTGCTCATCGGTCGGTCCCCTCGGGTACGGCGGTTCGGTCGGTGCCGGCGGCCTGGTCGACCAGTCGCAGGAAGGCGTCCTCGACGGTGTCGGCGCCGGTGCGGGAGCGCAGCGCGTCGGGGGTGTCGTCGGCGAGCAGGGCGCCGTCGCGCAGGAGCAGCAGGCGGTGGCAGCGCTCGGCCTCGTCCATGACGTGGCTGGAGACGAGCAGGGTGGTGCCGCGGTCGGCGGCGAGCCGGTGGAAGAGGTCCCACAGGTCGCGGCGGAGCACCGGGTCGAGGCCGACGGTGGGCTCGTCGAGCACGAGCAGTCGCGGGGTGCCGAGCAGGGCGACGGCGAGCGAGACGCGGGAGCGCTGGCCGCCGGAGAGCCGGGCGACCAGGTCGTCGGCGTGGCCGGTGAGATCGACCTCGTCGAGGGTGCGGGCGATGCCGGCGCGCCGGGCGGCCCGGCCGGCGCGCGGGTCGAGGATCGTCGCGAAGTAGTCGAGATTCTGACGGATCGTCAAGTCAGCGTAGACCGAGGGCGCCTGGGTGACGTAGCCGACCAGGGAGCGCAGGTCGGGGTGGCCCGCCGGGCGGCCGAGCACGGTGAGCGTGCCGTCGACCCGGGCCTGGGCGCCCACCAGCGCGCGCATCAGCGTCGACTTGCCGCAGCCGCTCGGCCCGAGCAGCCCGGTGATCCGGCCGGCCGGGACGTCGAAGTCGAGGGCGTCCAGCACGGTGCGGTCGCCGCGCACCACGGTGAGCCCGCGCGCCTGGACGGCGGGCTCCGGCCCGTTCGAATAATTCACCATGCGATGAATATAGACCGGGTCCGCCCCCGGCCGTCAAGCACGGCGGCGGGGTGGGTCCAGGCCCACCCCGATCGGGGCGGTGGGGGCAGTGCCGGAACGCGGCCCGGCGCGGAGACTGGTGGCATGAGGGAGCGAGGCAGGGACCGGGAGGCCCGCGCGGCACGGCCGCGGCGCGACCGGCACGGGGAACACCTGATGATGCGGGCGCGCAGGGAAGCGCGGCGCCACGAGATGCGCCTGGCGCGGGCCCGGCAGCGCCACGAGACGCACGAGGAGCGGCGCGAGCGCGCCCGCCGGCAGGGCCGGGAGCGCAGGGCGGCGATGCGGCGCGGGCTGCGGCTGTTCGGCTGGAGCCTGCGGACCTGGCCCGCACTGGCCGCGGTCGCCGTGGGAACCACCAACGGGTTCATGCGGCCGTGGTCGATCCGGCTGGCCCGCGCGCTGGCGGACGGCCAACGGGACCTCCTGGAGCGGGAGTTCGGGACCGCCGTGCCGGACGGCGGCGAGCGGTCGGCGGACCGGGGGCTGCGCGACCCCGCCGTGCGGCGCGACCTGCGCTGGCTGGCCTGCGCGCCGTGGCTGGGAGTGCTGATGGTGCTGCCGTTCGCGGTGGTGGCCTGCGGGGCGGCCGAGTTGGCGCCGGCGCTGCTCGGGTACGGCGGATGGGGGCCGGTCGGGAACGGGCGGTGGGCCCTGCTGGGCGTGATGTTCGCCGCTTACGCGATGGTGCCCGGCCTGGTGCACGGCTACCGGCGGTGGTCGGCCGCGCTGCTGTCCCCGCCGCGCAACGACCGCCTCGAACAGCGGGTGCGCCGGCTCACCGAGACCCGGGCCGACGCGGTGGACGCGCAGGCCGCCGAACTGCGGCGCATCGAACGGGACCTGCACGACGGCGTGCAGGCCAGGCTGGTGGCGATGGGCCTCAACCTGGGCGCGGTCGAGCAGTTGATGGAACGCGACCCGGCCGCCGCCAAGGCGCTGCTGTCGCAGTCCCGCGAGGCGTCCGCGACGGCGTTGCGCGAGCTGCGCGGCCTGGTGCGCGGCATCCATCCGCCGGTGCTGGCGGAACGCGGACTGGCCGACGCGGTAAGGGCGTTGGCGCTGGACAGCCCGCTGCGCACCGAGGTGAACGTCGAGTTGCCGGGCCGGGCGGAGCCGCCGGTGGAGTCCGCGGTCTACTTCGCGGTGAGCGAGCTGCTGACCAACGCCGCCAGGCACGCCGACGCGCGGCGGGTCTGGATCGACCTGCTGCACACCGGCGAGGCGCTGCGCGTCCAGGTCACCGACGACGGCCACGGCGGCGCGGACCCGGGGGCGGCCGGCGGCAGCGGACTGCGCGGGATCGAGCGCCGGCTCGGTACGTTCGACGGCGTACTGGCGGTCAGCAGTCCGCCGGGCGGACCGACCATCGTCACCCTGGAGCTGCCGTGCGTGTTGTCCTCGCCGAGGACCTCTACCTCCTTCGAGAAGGCCTGACCCACCTGCTGCAGGCCCACGGCTTCGAGATCGCGGCGGCGGTGGAGAGCGGTCCCGAGCTGGAGCGGGCGCTGTTCGAGCTGCGCCCGGACGTCGCGGTGGTGGACGTCCGGCTGCCGCCGACCTTCACCGACGAGGGCCTGCAGGCCGCGCTCACCGCCCGCCGGGCGATTCCCGGGCTGCCGGTGCTCGTGCTGTCGCAGCACGTCGAGCAGTTGTACGCCCGCGAGTTGCTGGCCGACGGCTCCGGCGGGGTGGGCTACCTGCTCAAGGACCGGGTCTTCAACGCCGGGCAGTTCACCGACGCGGTGCGCCGGGTGGCGGGCGGCGGCACGGCGATGGACCCGGACGTGATCGCCAAGCTGATGCGCAGTCAGGCCCGTGAGGAGCCGCTGGCCGCGCTCACCCCGCGCGAGCGGGAGGTGCTGGAGCTGATGGCCGAGGGCCGGTCCAACGCGGCGGTCGCGCAACGGCTGTTCATCAGCGAGGGAGCCGTCGGCAAGCACACCACCAGCATCTTCGGCAAGCTCGGGCTGGCCGCCTCCGACGACGACAACCGCCGTGTCCTCGCGGTGCTCGCCTACCTCAACGGCACCTGACGCCACCCAGCCGGAGCCTGGGGGCAGGGTGCGGGACGGGTCAGGGGAAACCCCTATGGCGGCCCGGCACGGCGCGCGGGACCGTGGTGGGTATGAGGCGAAACGCTGAGGTATCGAAGGCCGAGGAGCGGCAACTGGCCGTGGCGTCGGCGACGTTGGGACCGTGGCGGACGGCCGCCGCGGTCGGCGGGCTCGCGGCGGCCGGCTCGCTGGCGCTCGATCTGCTGGCCGCGCGCTTCGGACTCGGGCTGCTGGCCGGCTCGCTCTCCTTCGGCCTGATGCTGTTCTTCACCATCGGCGGCGCGGGCGCGGTGCTCGGCCGGGGCCGCGCGGCCGGCGGGCCTGACCGGCGCATCCGCGACTGGGGGCGCCGTCATCCGTGGCGGGTGGCGGTCGTTCCGGCGGGCGCGATGCTGGTCGCCGAGTTCGTGCTGCGCGAGGTGCTGACCTCGGACGGCTTCCTGTCCGATGTCTGGAGCGGCCTGTGGCGCGGCGCGGTGATCGCGGCGATCGTCGGCCTGGCGGGCTCGTTCGCCGGCCGCCGGGACTGACCGGGCGGCCCGGCGCGGCGCGGCGGCCGGCCGGGCGCCGCGCCGGTGCGGCTCAGCCGAGCAGATCGACGTCCCGGACCGCGCCGCGGTCGGCGCTGGTGGCCATGGCGGCGTAGGCGCGCAGCGCGGCGGAGACCTTGCGGGTGCGGTCGACCGGCCGGTAGACGCCGCCGAGCGCTTCGCGGCGGGCCGCCAACTCCTCGTTGGAGACCAGCAGTTCGATGCCGCGGCGCGGGATGTCGATGCGGATCCGGTCGCCGTCGCGCACCAGCGCGATCGTGCCGCCGGCCGCGGCCTCCGGGGAGACGTGGCCGATGGACAGCCCCGAAGTGCCGCCGGAGAAGCGGCCGTCGGTGATCAGGGCGCAGACCTTGCCCAGGCCGCGGCCCTTGAGGAAGGAGGTGGGGTAGAGCATCTCCTGCATGCCGGGGCCGCCCTTGGGGCCCTCGTAGCGGATGACGACCACGTCACCGGCCGTGACCTGCTTGGCGAGGATCCGCTCGACCGCCTCCTCCTGGGACTCGCAGACCACCGCCGGGCCCTCGAAGGTCCACACCGACTCGTCGACGCCCGCGGTCTTGACCACGCAGCCGTCCTCGGCGATGTTGCCGCGCAGCACGGCGAGGCCGCCCTCGACGGAGTAGGCGTGCGCGATGTCGCGGATGCAGCCGCCGGCGGCGTCGGTGTCCAGCGTGTCCCACCGCTCCGACTGGGAGAACGCGGTGGCCGAGCGGCGGCAGCCGGGCGCGGCGTGGAAGAGCTCGACCGCCTCGGGCGACGGTGAACCGCCGCGCACGTCCCACCGCTTGAGCCAGTCGGCCAGCGAGTCGGCGTGCACCGCGTGCACGGTCTCGTTGAGCAGGCCGGCCCGGTACAGCTCGCCGAGGATGGCCGGGATGCCGCCCGCGCGGTGCACGTCCTCCATGTAGTACGAGCCGTTGGGGGCGACCTTGGACAGGCACGGGACGCGCCGGGAGACCGCGTCGATGTCGGACAGGCCGAAGGCGAGTCCGGCCTCCTGGGCGGCGGCCAGCAGGTGCAGGATGGTGTTGGTGGAGCCGCCCATCGCGATGTCGAGCGCCATGGCGTTCTCGAACGCCGCCCGGGAGGCGACGTTGCGCGGCAGGACGGTCTCGTCGTTCTGCTCGTAGTAGCGCCGGGTGATGTCGACCACGGCGGCGCCGGCGTCCTGGTAGAGGGCCTTGCGCGCGGTGTGGGTGGCCAGCACGGAGCCGTTGCCGGGCAGCGACAGGCCGATCGCCTCGGTGAGGCAGTTCATCGAGTTGGCGGTGAACATGCCGGAGCACGAGCCGCAGGTGGGACAGGCGTTCTCCTCGATGAGGGCCATGTCCTGGTCGGAGACCGCGTCGTTGGCGGACTCCGAGATCGCGGTGATCAGGTCGAGCTTGCGCACGGTGCCGTCCACCAGCACCGCCTTGCCGGCCTCCATCGGGCCACCGGAGACGAAGACGGCCGGGATGTTCAGCCGCAGGGCGGCCATCAGCATGCCGGGCGTGATCTTGTCGCAGTTGGAGACGCACACCAGCGCGTCCGCGCAGTGCGCCTCGACCATGTACTCGACCGAGTCGGCGATCAGGTCGCGGGACGGGAGGCTGTAGAGCATGCCGCCGTGGCCCATCGCGATGCCGTCGTCGACCGCGATGGTGTTGAACTCGCGCGGGATGCCGCCGGCCCGCTTGACCGCCTCGGAGACGATGCGGCCCACCGGCTGCAGGTGGGTGTGTCCGGGGACGAACTCGGTGAAACTGTTGGCCACCGCGACGATCGGCTTGCCGAAGTCCTCCCGCTCGACTCCCGCCGCCCGCAGCAGTGCGCGGGCTCCCGCCATGTTGCGGCCGTGGGTGACCGTTCGCGACCTCAGCTCGGGCACGATGCGACGCTCCTCGAATCCGTCAGATATCCGACCGTCCGGATCCTCCCGAGCCTACGCCGGTCCGCCCAGGACGTGGACACGCGGTCCGGCATGCGGACGGCGGCTCTCACGGTGCGGTCAGGTAGCGCTGGAGCGCCGGGGCGACGTGGCCGACGATCTCCTCCGGGCCGGCCGACGCGATCGGCTCGGCCTTGAGCACGTAGCGCATCAGCGCGATGCCGATCATCTGCGACGCGGCCAGTTCGGCGCGCAGCCGGGCCTGCGGCAGGTCCAGCTCGCTCGCCACCCGCATCAGCAGCCGGCGCAGCACGAAGTCGCGCAGCACCGCCGCCGCGGCCTCGTTGGTCACCGCGGAGCGCAGCACGGCCAGCAGCGGCGCGCGGGTCACCGGGTTCTCCCAGATCGACAGGAAGTAGCGGGCCAGCCGCTCGCCCACGTCGGCGCTGCCCTGGGCCAGCAGGTCGGGGACGCTGAGCGCGGGGGCCAGCGACACCTCGACGGCGGCCTCGAAGACCTGCTCCTTGGCGCCGAAGTAGTGGTGGACCAGCGCCGGGTCCACCCCGGCCGCCTTGGCGATCGCCCGCACCGAGGCGCGGTCGTAGCCCAGCTCGGCGAAGACGGTCCGCGCGGCGGCCAGGATGCGTTCCCTGGTGCCGGGGTCGCCGGCCCGCGAGCCCGCCGGGCGGCCCCGCCTGCGCGGCTCGGTCACGCGCCGCCGACCCGCGCCGGAGCGGCCAGGTGGGCCCGGGTGAAGGCCAGCGCCTCGGCGAGGTCGGCCTCCCGCTCGGCGGCGGACATCGCGCGGCGGGTGTTGACCTCCACCACGACGTGGCCGTCGAAGCCGGCGCCGGCCAGCCCCCGGAGCACCTGCGCGCACGGCTGGCTGCCCCGGCCGGGCACCAGGTGCTCGTCCTTGGCGGACCCGTTGCCGTCGGCCAGGTGCACGTGGGCCAGCCGGTCGCCCATCCGGTCGATCATGGCGAGCGCGTCGCTGCGCGAGGTCGCGGTGTGCGACAGGTCGACGGTGAAGTGCCGGAAGTCCTCGTCGGTCGGGTCCCAGCCCGGCGCGTAGGCCAGCATCTCGCGGTCCCGGTAGCGCCAGGGGTACATGTTCTCCACCGCGAACCGCACGTCGGTCTCGTCGGCCATCCGCCACACGCCGCGCACGAAGTCGCGGGCGTACCCGCGCTGCCAGCGGAACGGCGGGTGCACCACCACGGTGGAGGCGCCGAGCCGGTCGGCCGCCGCCTTGGCGCGCTGCAGCTTCGTCCACGGATCGGTGGACCACACCCGCTGGGTGATCAGCAGGCACGGCGCGTGCACCGCGAGGACCGGCACCGCGTGGTAGTCCGACAGCCGGCGCAGCGCCTCGACGTCCTGGCTGACCGGGTCCGTCCAGACCATCACCTCGACGCCGTCGTAGCCGAGTCTCGCGGCGATCTCGAAGGCGTTCGCCGTCGACTCCGGGTACACCGACGCGGTCGACAGCGCGACTTTCGTCCCCGGAGGTTTCCGGGGTCCACGGGAGTCTGCGGATGCGTCAGCCACGGCGACAGCCTACGCGGGCCGCACCGCACGGCCGGGGCGGCCCGGCCCGGCCGCGGCCTCCAACGCCCCGGCCACTAGGGCGGGGAGCCGGGCGTGTGTCCTTGCTCACCCACTATCCCAGCCGGTCCAGCCGGCGCAGGATGACGCCCTCGCGCAGCGCCCACGGGCAGATCTCCAGCTCGTCCACGCCGAACAGGTCCATGGCGGCCTCGGCGACCAGCGCGCCGGCCAGCAGCTGCGGGGCGCGGCCCTCGGAGACCCCGGGCAGCGCGGCGCGGGCGGCGGCGGACATGGTGGTCAGTCGCGGCACCCACTCCTCCAGCGCGGCCCGGCCGAGGGTGCGCTCGACGTAGAGGCCCTCGGCGGACCGCGCGGCGCCGGCGATCCGGGCGAGCTGCTTGAGTGTCTTGGAGGTGCCGACCACGTGGTCGGGGGTGCCGAGCCGGCTGAACTCGGCCACCGTCCGGGCGATGTCGGCCCGCACCCGTTTGCGCAGCGCCCTTATGTCGGCCGGGTCGGGCGGATCGCCGGGCAGGTGGGAGGCGGTGAGCCGGCCGGCGCCCAGCGGCAGCGAGACCGCCGCGTCCGGGTCCTCGTCGATGCCGTAGGCGATCTCCAGCGAGCCGCCGCCGATGTCCACCACCAGCAGCCGGCCGGCCGACCAGCCGAACCAGCGGCGGGCGGCGAGGAAGGTGAGCCGGGCCTCCTCCTCGCCGGAGAGCACCTGCAGCACCGCGCCGGTCTCCTCGGCGACCCGGGCGAGCACCCGGTCGCTGTTGCTGGCCTCCCGCACGGCCGAGGTGGCGAACGGCAGCACCTCCTCGACGCCCTTGTCCTCGGCGACCCGCAGCGCCTGCGCGATCTGGTCGGCCAGCGCCTCGACGCCGTGTTCGTGGATGGCGCCGTCCGGGTCGAGGAGTTCGGCCAGCCGCAGCTCCGCCTTGTGGGAGTAGGCGGGCAGCGGGCGGGCCCCGGGGTGGGCGTCCACCACGAGCAGGTGGACGGTGTTGGACCCCACGTCGAGCACACCAAGTCGCATAGCGATGAACGCTAGCGCGATCCGTGCCCGCCGGTGGGACCGATCACGTTCTACGCTGGGCGGCGTGGCAAATGCGACAAAGGCGAAGTCCAAGAAGAACAAGAAGAACGCCAAGAACCGGCAGCGGGAGGAGGAGATCTCGATCCTGGTGACGGACGAGGTCGATCTCGACTTCGCCCGGGCCTGGGTGGAGTTCCCCGACCCGGCCGACGACGAGCAGGTCTTCCGCTGCGACCTGACCTGGCTGACCTCCCGGTGGAACTGCGTGTTCGGCTCGGGCTGCCAGGGCATCGAGGCGGGCCGGGCCAGTGACGGGTGCTGCACGCTGGGTGCGCACTTCTCGGACGAGGACGACGAGGCGCGGGTCGGCGGCCACGTGGCCCGGCTCACCCCCGAGCTGTGGCAGTACCACCGGACGGGCACCGGCCCGCAGGGCTGGACGGAGGTCTCCGAGGACGGGGAGCGCCAGACCCGGCGGGTGGACGGCGCGTGCGTCTTCCTCAACCGGCCCGGTTTCCCGGCCGGCGCCGGCTGCGCGCTGCACACGCTGGCGCTGCGCGAGGAGCGCGAGCCGCTGGAGACCAAGCCCGACGTGTGCTGGCAGCTGCCGATCCGGCGCACCTTCGACTGGGTGGACCGGCCGGACGACAGCCGGGTGCTGGTGGTCTCCATCGGCGAGTACGACCGGCGCGGCTGGGGCCCGGGCGGCCACGACCTGCACTGGTGGTGCACCTCGGCCACCTCGGCGCACGGCGCGGGCAAGCCGGTGTACGTCTCCTACCGGCCGGAGCTGGTCGAGCTGATGGGCGCCCCGGCGTACGGGCGGCTGGTGGAGCTGTGCGAGGCGCACCTGTCCTCGCTGCTGCCGATGGCGCCGCACCCGGCGGACCCCGAGCGGCCGGCGGGCGTCAGCCTCTAGGGCGGGCGGCCCGCTGCGGGGCGCTGCTCTGGGTGGGGCCCGGGGTCGGCGAGGGCGACGGGCCCTGGCCCTCGACGGTGACCACGGCGCCGCCGGGGTCGACCACGACGCGGGCGCTCCACGCGCCGGCCGGTTCGGTGTCGTGGTCGACGGTGACCGTGACGGCGGCCGACTGCCCGGGCTGCAGCGTGCCGGAGGACGCGCTCAGCCGGAGCCAGGAGGCGTCGGTCGCCGCCGACCAGCCGACCGGGGAGCCGCCGTCGTCGGTGAGGGTGATCACGGTGTGGTCGCCCTGCGGTGCGGCGGTCACCGTGAGCCGGCCGGGTCCGGGCGCGGTCGGGCCGCCGCCGGGCACCGGTCCGGCGGCGGGCGGCGGCGGGCCGGGCGCCGCCGAGGGCGCGACGCCGTCGGCCGAGGTGGCCGGGGCCGGCACCGGCAGGCCGGGCGCCGGCGAGCCGGAGCCGGAGACCGTCGCGCCGCGGGCGGTGCGGCCCGCGGCGCCGGAGTCGTCGTAGGCGTAACTGCCGCCGTTGTCCGCGTCGTTGACGGAGACCGGGGTGGCGCCCTGCGGCTCGCCGGTGCTCGGGTCGTGCCGGTAGGCGGCCCACAGCGCGAACGCGGGGACGGCCACCACGGCGGCGACCACGGTGGTGGTCACCGCGCGGTGCCGCAGCAGCGAGCGGCGGGCGGCGCGGTCCTTCTCGTCGAGCGGGAAGCCGCGCCGGTCGAAGTGCGGGCCGGTGCGTGCCTCCCGCGGGCCGCCGGGGCCGGCGTCCAGCGCGTGCGCGGTGGCGGCGTCGACCGCCGTGCGCGGCGCCCGCAGCACGGCGAGCACGTCGGGTGTCGCGGTGCCCGGCCAGGGGCCGGGGGCCACCGTCTGCTCGGCGGTGCGGCGGCAGGCCGGGCAGTCGTCGACGTGCCGGACGAGTTCGCGGCGCAGCGTGGCGCCGAGCAGGAGTTGGGTGTCGCCGGCGAGCCGGGCGACCGCCGGGCAGCCGCCGCGCTCGACCACCGAGAGCGCGGTGCGGGTGCGTTCCACCTCGCAGGCGGCGCGTGAGAGCAGGGCGCGGGCGGTCTCCGGGCCGACCCGCAGCACGGCGGCGATCTCCGGCCCGGTGAACTGGTGGCGCACCGCGAGCTCGATGGCCTCGCGCTGCTCCGGGGTGGTGCCGGCCGCCTCGGGCCAGGCGAGGGCGCCCAGTTCGCGGCGGCGTTCGGCGAGCGCCTCCGGGGTGCGGTCGTCCGGGCCGGCCGGCGGGTGGCCCCCGGCGAGGCGGCGCAGGCAGCTCCAGCGGGCGAGGGCGTAGAGCCAGGGGCGGCGCAGTCCGCCGTCCCGGAGCCGGTCGTGGCAGCGCTCGGCGACGGCGAGGGCGTCGCCGAGCGCGGCGACCGCCGTGTCGTGTTCGCACAGCACGGACAGGCAGTAGGTGAACAGCCCGTCCAGATACGGCTCGTAGGGTGCGGCCGGCCGGTCGGCGCGCGGTGTGTGCCGCTCGTGCCGGTGGGCGCGGGTGACCGCCCGGTGTGCGCCGGTGTGGTGGTGGTGCCGTGTGGTGTGCTCAGACCTGCTCGTCACGTGGCGACGGTAGGCGGCGGGTACGTCCCCTCTCACCCATCCGCGCCACGTTTAACCCTTTCGGGTGGAATTCCTGGTCAAAAGGGGACAGTTGAGCTATTCGTACGGGCGATGCGCGGTGACTCCGACCGGGCGGCCGGGGCGCACGCCGGAGCGTGTCGCCCGCCGCGGCGCACCCGGCGCCGGACCGGACTGTCGGACCGCGCCGCTACGGTGGCTGCCATGGCTGCCCGTACACGCACGACGACTTCGAAGGACCGCCCGTCCTACCGCTGCACCGAGTGCGGCTGGACGACGGTCAAGTGGCTGGGCCGGTGCGGCGAGTGCCAGGCGTGGGGCACCGTCGAGGAGTACGGCTCGCCGGGCGTGCGGACCACGGCGCCCGGCCGGGTCACCACGCCGGCGCTGCCGATCGGGCAGGTGGACGGCCGCCGGGCCACCGCGCGGTCCACCGGCGTCCCGGAGTTGGACCGGGTGCTGGGCGGCGGCCTGGTGCCGGGCGCGGTCGTGCTGCTCGCCGGCGAGCCGGGGGTGGGCAAGTCCACGCTGCTGCTCGACGTGGCGGCCAAGGCGGCCGGCGAGGCGGCGCGCACGCTCTACGTGACCGGCGAGGAGTCGGCCGGGCAGGTGCGGCTGCGGGCCGACCGGATCGGCGCGATCAGCGACCACCTGTACCTGGCGGCCGAGACGGACCTGTCGGCGGTGCTCGGCCACCTCGACGACGTCAAGCCCGGGTTGCTGGTGCTCGACTCGGTGCAGACGGTGGCGTCCCCGGAGATCGACGGCGCCCCCGGCGGCATGGCGCAGGTGCGGGAGGTGGCCGGCGCGCTGATCCGGGCGTCCAAGGAGCGCGGGATCTCCACGATCCTGGTCGGCCACGTCACCAAGGACGGCGCGATCGCCGGGCCGCGGCTGCTGGAGCACCTGGTCGACGTGGTGCTGCACTTCGAGGGCGACCGGCACGCCAGGCTCCGGCTGATCCGCGGCGTGAAGAACCGCTACGGCACGACCGACGAGGTGGGCTGCTTCGAGCTGCACGACGAGGGCATCACCGGACTCGCCGATCCCAGCGGCCTGTTCCTGACCCGGCGGGCCGAACCGGTGCCCGGCACCTGCCTGACGGTGACGCTGGAGGGCCGCCGGCCGCTGGTGGCCGAGGTCCAGGCGCTCACCGTGGCCTCGCAGATCCCCTCGCCCCGGCGCACCACCTCCGGCCTGGAGACCTCCCGGGTCTCGATGATGCTCGCGGTCCTCGAACAGCGCGGCCGCATCCACCAGATCGGCAAGTGCGACATCTACAGCGCGACGGTGGGCGGCGTGAAGCTGTCGGAGCCGGCCGCCGACCTCGCGGTGGCGCTGGCGCTGGCCAGCGCGGCGAGCGACACCCCGCTGCCGAAGAACCTGGTGGCGATCGGCGAGGTCGGGCTGGCCGGCGAGGTGCGCCGGGTGACCGGGGTGCAGCGCAGGCTGGCCGAGGCGCACCGGCTGGGCTTCACCCACGCGCTGGTGCCGCAGGATCCGGGCCGGGTGCCGGACGGGATGCGGGTCACCGAGGTCTCCGACATGGGCGAGGCGCTGCGGGTGCTGCCGCGCCGCACCGGCTGACCCGGGGGGCGCGCGGGCGGCGCACAGGCCGCCGTCCGAGCCCCCGCCGGTAGACTGTGCCTCCCGTACAACCGGAGGAGAGCAGTGGCAGCCAACGATCGGCCGGCGGCTCCCGGCAGGTCCGGTATGACTCCGGCGGCCGACAGCATGATGCGGTCCGCGCTCAGTTCGGTCGCGCCCGGCACCGAGTTGCGGGACGGTCTGGAACGGGTGGTGCGGGGCAACACCGGCGGGTTGATCGTGCTCGGCATGGACCGCACGGTGGAGTCGCTGTGCACCGGCGGCTTCGTGCTCGACGTGGAGTTCACCCCGACCCGGCTGCGGGAGCTGTGCAAGCTGGACGGCGCGCTGATCCTCGACCGGGACATCACCAAGATCCTGCGGGCCGGCGTGCAGTTGGTGCCCGATCCGGCCATTCCCACCGAGGAGACCGGCACCCGGCACCGCACCGCGGACCGGGTGAGCAAGCAGGTGGGCTTCGCGGTCGTCTCGGTCAGCCAGTCGATGCGGCTGATCGCGCTGTACGTGGACGGGCACCGGCGGGTGCTGGAGGACTCGGCGGCCATCCTCTCGCGCGCCAACCAGGCGCTCGCCACCCTGGAGCGCTACAAGCTGCGGCTCGACGAGGTGGCCGGCACGCTGTCCGCGCTGGAGATCGAGGACCTGGTCACCGTGCGGGACGTGACCGCGGTCGCGCAGCGGCTGGAGATGGTCCGCCGCATCGCGGTCGAGATCGCCGAGTACGTGGTCGAGTTGGGCACCGACGGGCGGCTGCTGACCCTGCAGCTGGACGAGTTGATCGCCGGCGTCGAGCCGGACCGCGAGCTGGTGGTGCGCGACTACGTGCCGGAGCCGACGCCGAAGCGGTCGCGTTCGGTGCACGACGCGCTGACCGAGCTGGACTCGCTGCCGCAGAGCGAGCTGATCGAACTCACCACGGTGGCAAGGGCGTTGGGCTACACCGGGTCGCCCGAGTGCCTGGACACCGCGGTCAGTCCGCGCGGTTTCCGGCTGCTGGCGAAGGTGCCGCGGCTGCCCAACACCGTCATAGAGCGGCTGGTCGAGCACTTCGGCGGGCTGCAGAAGTTGCTGGCCGCCAGCGTCGACGACCTGCAGACCGTCGACGGGGTGGGCGAGGCGCGGGCCCGCTCGGTGCGCGAGGGGCTGTCCCGGCTCGCGGAGTCCTCGATCCTGGAGCGCTACGTCTGAGGTCAGCCCGCGGCGAGCTTGAAGGAGGTCTGCTCGCTGCCGAGGTTCGGCACGGCCACCTCGACCCGGTAGCCGCCGGCCGAGGCGGTGCGGCTGCCGGAGGGGGTGGCGCAGTGCGGCGCGCTGACCGCGCGGTCCCAGGTGGCGTCGAAGATGGTGGTGCCGCCGGCCGGCACGGACAGCAGGTAGGGCGTGCGGTCGGCCGGGCAGTCGTCGGTGGACCACACGTGGTGGCCGGCGGAGTCGACCACCGTCACCACCGCGGAGGACCCGGAGAAGTTCACCTTGCACTCACTCGCCCCGGAGTTGACCACCGAGACGGCGAACTCCGGTTTGTCACCCGGCGGGTAGGAGCCGCGCACGCTGCGCACCTCCAGCGTGGCCTGGCCGCCGGCGCAGTCCGGTACCGAGGTGCCGATCGGCAGTTGCGAGCCCCCGCCGCCCGAACCGGCGCCGGCCGAGTCGCCGGCCGCCGTGCCGCCGCCGCCCGCGTCGTCGCCGCGGCCGCCCGGTTCGGTGGTGATGCCGGTCTGACTGGTCGTCGGGCCGGGGGTGATGGAGGGCAGCGGGGTGCGGTGCGAACCGCCGCCGCCCCGGGCCGCCGGAGTCGCCGGGGGCGCCGGGCGTGGGTCCGCCGCCCTTGCCCGCCTCGGACGAACCGCCGCCGTGCGGCATCAGCACCCACACGGCGATCGCCACCACGATCGCGAACAGGCACAGCACAACCGCCCGCCGCCGCCAGTAGATGGAGGAAGGCAGGGGGCCCACCGGGTTGCGCACGTTGCCCACGCCCAAACTCTAGGGGAGATCCGTGTCACCCCGACGCACTACCCGCCCGTGCACCCCAACCTTTTCACGATCATCATCCAGTCTGACTCCGATCGTGATCCGGCACCGCGGACAGGTCGGACATCCGGCCCGCCGGTCGCTCGCGGCCGGGCGGTCGCGCCGAACGCCGGTGTGCCAGGATCGGTGACGCCATGACAGCGACCTCCCCGCACACCGCTGCGGCCTCCCCGCACACCGCCGTGCTCTCGCCGGACGGCGCCGCGCGCCTGCACACCGCCGTGAACGCCTGGTTCTCCGTCCACGCCCGCGATCTGCCCTGGCGGCGCCCGGAGGCCGGCGCGTGGGGCGTGCTGGTCAGCGAGTTCATGCTGCAGCAGACCCCGGTCAGCCGGGTACTGCCGGTCTACGAGCAGTGGTTGGCGCGCTGGCCGCGTCCCGCGGACCTCGCGGCGCAGCCGTCCGGCGAGGCGGTGCGCGCCTGGGGCCGGCTCGGCTACCCGCGCCGGGCGCTGCGGCTGCACGCGGCGGCGGTCGCGGTCACCGAGCGGCACGACGGCCGGGTCCCGTCCGACCACGCGCTGTTGCTGGCGCTGCCGGGCGTCGGTGAGTACACGGCGGCGGCCGTGGCGTCGTTCGCGTACGGGCAGCGGCACGCGGTGCTGGACACCAACGTGCGCCGGGTGTTCGCCCGCGCGGTCACCGGCGCGCAGTATCCGCCCAACGCCACCACGGCGGCCGAACGGCGGCTGGCGCAGCGGCTGTTGCCGGACGACGAGGCGACGGCGGCCCGCTGGGCGGCGGCCACCATGGAGTTGGGCGCGCTGGTGTGCACCGCGCGCACGCCGGAGTGCGGACGCTGCCCGCTCGCCGCCCGGTGCGCCTGGCGTTCGGCCGGCTTCCCGGCGCACGACGGGCCGCCGCGGCGCGGCCAGTCCTACGCGGGCACCGACCGGCAGGTGCGCGGCAAGCTGCTCGCCGTGCTGCGCGAGGCCACCGGCCCGGTCGCGCAGCGCGAGTTGGACGCGGTGTGGGACGAACCGGTGCAACGGGCCCGCGCGCTCGACGGTCTGGTGGCCGACGGCCTGGTGGAACCGGTGGCGCAGGGCGTCTACCGGCTCCCCGCGGTGTGACGCGCGACACTCCGTAACCGCCTGCGGCTTGCGGTTGTTACACAACCGACGGATCGCTGTGGGCTCGCTGTGCGCGACCGGGCGGTCATTCCGCAACAGCCGCTGCCTACCGTCCTAGACGTGAACGGGACTGCGGCACGGATGGAGGCGGCGGCCATGACGGCGAGCCCGGCGAACAGGGGCACCAGCGAGACCCTCGACTTCGAGGAGTACGTACGATCCCGGCAGGAGTCGCTGCTGCGCAGCGCCCGCCGCCTGGTGCCCGACCCGTCGGACGCGCAGGACCTGGTGCAGACCGCGCTGTGCCGCACCTTCCCGCGCTGGGAGCTGATAGCGGACAAGGGGCTCGCCGACGCCTACATGCGGCGCGTGATGATCAACACCCGCACCGAGTGGTGGCGCTCCCGCAAGCTGGAGGAGGTCCCCACCGAGAATCTGCCGGACGGCGTGATCGACGACGGTACCGAGCGGCACGCCGACCGTGCGATGCTGCTGGGCGCCCTCGCGGTGCTGGCCCCCAAGCAGCGCCAGGTGGTGGTGTTGCGACACTGGGAGCAGATGAGCACCGAGGAGACCGCCCACGCCCTCGGCATGTCCACCGGCACCGTCAAGAGCACCCTGCACCGCGCGCTGGCGCGGCTGCGCGAGGAGCTGGAGCGGACCGCCTTCGGACCGGGCGGCAGGACCGACAGCAGGACCGGAGAGCTGAGGGAGGGCGCGTGCGCCGCATAACCGCCGCTAGACGCGCGCTCTACACCGCCGCCCTCATGCCGCTCATCCTGGTGACCGGCTGCGCAGAGGGCGGCGGTGTCCGTGTCGAGGGCGACGCGCCGGCCTCGGTGGTGCCGCCGCCGTCCCCCAGGACCACGCCCTCGCCGAAGATCGACCCGGTGGCGGTGCTGGACCGCGACCCCAAGGTGGACAGCGACATCAAGGCGCACCTCAAGCCGTGCGGCGGCGACGAGTACCCGATCGACACCTCGTTCGGGAACGTCACCGGCCAGTCCACGCCCGATCTGGTGATAAATGTCTCAACATGCGGCGACGGGGTGGGGCTGGGGAGTTATGTCTACCGTATGGAGAAGGGCAAGTACACCGACGTCTTCGGCGACGACCAGCCGCCGGTGTACATCGACATAGAACAGGGCGAGCTGGAGCTGACCCGGCAGGTCTACGCACACGACGACGCGGTCTGCTGCCCGTCCGGGGAGGACGTGATCATGTACCGCTGGAACGGCGGCCGCTTCACCGAGACCTCCCACACCCACAACGAGTACGGGACCACCGCCGGATGAGCGAGACCCACGTCCTGTTCGTCGAGGACGACGACGTCATCCGCGAGGCCACCCAGCTCACCCTGGAGCGGGACGGCTTCGAGGTCACGGCGGTGCCGGACGGCGTCGCCGGCCTGGAGTCGTTCCGGGCCCGCAAGCCGGACATCGCGCTGCTCGACGTGATGGTCCCCGGGCTCGACGGGGTGAGCCTGTGCCGCCGGATCCGCGACGAGTCCACCGTGCCGGTGATCATGCTCTCGGCGCGGGCCGACTCCATCGACGTGGTGCTCGGCCTGGAGGCCGGCGCGGACGACTACGTGACCAAGCCGTTCGACGGCGCGGTGCTGGTGGCCCGGATCCGCGCGGTGCTGCGCCGCTTCGGCCACGCCGGCCGGGACAGCGAGGCGGAGGGCGCGGACGGGCCGCTGCGCTTCGGCGACCTGGAGATCGACACCGACGGCATGGTGGTGCGCCGGGCCGGGCAGCCGGTCTCGCTCACCCCGACCGAGATGCGGCTGCTGCTGGAGTTCTCCGCGGCGCCGGGCTCCGTGCTGTCCAGGGACCGGCTGCTGACCAGCGTGTGGGACTACGAGTGGGGCGGCGACACCCGGGTGGTGGACGTGCACGTGCAGCGGCTGCGCACCAAGATCGGCCAGGACCGGATAGAGACCGTGCGCGGTTTCGGCTACAAGCTCCGGGCCTGACGCCGTGCACCTCCTGCGCCGCCTGCTGGGTACGCGCCGCGGACCCCGGGTCCCCGCGGTGCCGGGCCTGCGGTGGCCGGGGCTGCGCTGGAAGCTCACGGTGGCGATCGCGCTGGTCTCCACGCTGGTGGCGCTCGCCATGGCGGTCGTGGTGCGCAACGCGGCCACCGTGACCATGCTCAACAACTCGCGCAACCTGCAGGACGAGCGGGTCGAGGTGGCGTCCCGCAACTACGACGCCACCCACCGCCTGATGTTCGGCGCGCGCATCGACGACCCGCGGCTGCCGGACGGGCTGCGGGACGCCGCCGCGCTGGGCCAGCGGGCCACCGACGTGGAGGTGGTGGACGGCGAGCCGATCGTGTGGGCGTCCACGCCGATGCCGGACAACAAGATCCTCTCGATCAGCAGCCGCTTCAGCGAGCCCACCGCCATCCTCAACAACCTCGACGGGGTGCTGGTGGTCGGCTGCGCCTGCGTGGTGCTGGCCGGCTCGGCGCTGAGCGTGCTGGTCGGCGGGCAGCTCTCGCGCCGGCTGCGCAAGGCCGCGTTCGCCGCCCGCCAGGTCGCCGACGGCGCCCCGGACGTGCGGGTGCGCGACGCGATCGGCCGCCGGGTGCGCGACGAGACCGACGACCTGGCCCGCGCGGTGGACGCGATGGCCGACGCGCTGCAGTACCGGCTGGAGGCGGAGCGCCGGGTCACCGCGGACATCGCGCACGAGCTGCGCACCCCGGTGACCGGGCTGGTGGCCGCCGCCGGGCTGCTGCCGGCCGGCCGGCCGTCCGAGCTGGTCCAGGACCGGGCGCAGGCGCTGCGCCAGCTCGTGGAGGACGTGCTGGAGGTCTCCCGGCTCGACAGCGCGGCGGAGCGGGCCGAGTTGCAGGAGGTCCTGCTGCCGGAGTTCGTGGTGCGCCGGCTGCGCGGGCTGGCCCCGCAGGCCGCGGTGCTGGTGGTGCGGGACGCCTGGGTGCAGACCGACACCCGGCGGCTGGAGCGGATCCTGGCCAACCTGCTGGCCAACGCGGAACGGCACGGGAGCGCACCGGTCGAGGTGGTGCTCGACGGGCCGCTGGTGCGGGTGCGCGACCACGGCCCGGGGTTCCCGGCGGAGCTGCTGCGCGACGGGCCGAGCCGGTTCCGCACCGGCAGCAGCGACCGGGCCGGCCAGGGGCACGGGCTGGGCCTGACCATCGCGCTCGGCCAGGCCCGGGTGCTGGGCGCGCAGCTGTCGTTCCGCAACGACGACGGCGCGGTGGCCGAGTTGCTGCTGCGCGAGACGGCGGCGCCGGACGCCGACGGGGAGTCCTCCGACTCCGCGTAGCGCCCGGCGCCGCCGCCCGGGTCAGACCTCGACCGGGCTCAGCGGCTGGGACGGCGCCTCGTCCTGGCCGTCGTCCGGCGCGGTGGGCATGCCGCCGCGCAGCGGGATCTCCTTGACGAACAGCGCGGCCACGAAGCAGATCACCGCGATCGCGGCGCCCCACAAGAAGACCTCGTGGATGCCGTTGGTCACACCGTGGAAGTAGGCGCTCCTGATCACGGTCGGCATGCTCTGCACCGCCTTGGGCGACTGCTGCGCCGAGGAGCCGGTGGTGAGCTTGGCGGCGGCGGCCGGACCGAGCCGGGCCAGCATGGTGCGGGTGATCTGGTGGGTGAACAGCGCGCCGAACAGCGAGACGCCGAACGAGCCGCCGATCGTGCGGAACAGCGTGGTGGACGAGCTCGCCACGCCCATGTCCTTCATCTCCACGCTGTTCTGCGCGACGAGCATGGTGATCTGCATCAGGAAGCCCATGCCCATGCCGAGCGGCACCATGTACAGGCCGGAGACGGTGCGGCTGGTGGTGACCGTCATGGTGGACAGCAGGTAGAGGCCGACCACCATCAGCACGCCGCCGATGATCGGGAAGATCTTGTAGCGGCCGGTGGAGGTGGTCGCCCGGCCGGCGATCACCGAGACCACCATCATGGCGAGCAGCATCGGCATCAGCAGCAGGCCGGAGTTGGTGGCCGAGGCGCCCTGCACGGTCTGCTGGTAGAGCGGCAGGAAGGTCATCGCGCCGAACATCACGAAGCCGACGATGAAGCCGATGATCGTCATCATGCTGAAGTTGAGGCTGCGGAAGATCCGCAGCGGCATGACCGGCTCGGCGGCCCTGGTCTGCACGACCAGGAACGCGACCAGTGACAGCACGCCGAGCGCCAGCAGCCCCAGGATGGTGGCCGAGCCCCAGGCGTACTGGGTGCCGCCCCAGGTGGTGAGCAGGACCAGCGCGGTGATGCCGACGGTCAGCAGCGCGGCGCCGAGGTAGTCGGTGCGGCCCTGGGCCCGCTTCTTCGGCAGGTGCAGCACCACGGAGATCATCACCAGCGCGACCACGCCGAGCGGCAGGTTGATGTAGAAGCTCCAGCGCCAGCCCCAGTTGTCGGTGATGAACCCGCCGACCAGCGGCCCGCCGATCATCGCCAGCGCCATGACGCCGGCGATCATGCCCTGGTACTTGCCGCGCTCGCGCGGCGGGATCAGGTCGCCGATGATCGCCATGACGCCGACGATCAGCCCGCCCGCGCCGAGGCCCTGGATCGCGCGGAACCCGATGAGCTGGTCCATCGACTGCGACAGCCCGGACAGCGCGGAGCCGGCCAGGAACAGCACGATCGAGGTCATGAAGATGCCCTTGCGGCCGTACATGTCCCCCAACTTGCCCCAGATCGGGGTGGAGGTCGCGGTCGCCAGGGTGTACGCGGTGACCACCCACGACAGGTGGTCGAGGCCGCCGAGCTGGCCGACGATGGTGGGCATCGCCGTGCCGATGATCATGTTGTCCAGCATGGCGAGCAGCATGGCGATCATCAGACCGAGCAGCACGACGCGCACGCTGCGCTGCCGGACGCCGGGTGGCCCGTCCGCCGGAGCCATGAGTTCGGACGCGGATGCGGATTGCGACATGGGTGGAACTCCCCCGTGAGTGGCGGTGGCGACCGGCGTTCGTGATCGACTTACTTGCCGCCCAGCTAGCATAAAGTTTTCATCAGACTACAACACATGCCGACAGCGGGGGGAGCGACTTTATGGACGCGCGGAGCGACGTGCCGACCGGTGTCGAACTGGCCCAGGCCGTGCAGGCGGTACGCGACGGACTGGTCGAGGCGGCAGGTCAGGCGGCCGGCCAGCCACTGCTGTTCGAACTCGGCGACATCCAGATGGACTTCACCGTCGAGGTGCGCCGGGACGCCCGGGCCAAGGGCGGGGTGCGGGCCTGGGTGGTCGACGCGGGCGCCGAGGCCGGCGTCTCGCGCGGCCACACCCACCGGGTCTCCTTCACGCTCAGACCCCGCCGGGCGGACGGCGGCGACCTGCTCATCGACGCCGACGACGAAGGCAGTTCATGGCACCGGTGAGGGAGCGCATCGCGGCGGTCCTCGCCGACGGACGCCAGGGCAGCGGCTACCTGCTCGCGCCCCGGGTGGTGTTGACGGCGGCCCACGTGGTGCGCGACGCGGCCACCGTGCGCGTCGCCCTGCTCGGCGCCCCGCGCGAGAGCGTCTACCGCGTGGCGTGGAGCGGCGCGGCCGAACAGGTGGACGCGGCCCTGCTGGTGGCCGAGCCCGGACCGGCCGCCGACGGCCAGGGAACGGGACCGCCGGTCGCCCCGGTCGCCTGGGGCGGCGTCGACACCCTCGACCCGCTGCCGGGCTGCCAGGCGATCGGCTTCCCCTACGTGCGGCGCGGCCCGGACGGCGTCCTGGAGACCGAGCAGTTGGCCGGCACCGTCAAACCCGGCTCGTCGCTGGTCGGCGGGGCGCTGGTGCTGGACAACGACCACGCCGCGCCCGCCGCCCGGTCCGACGGCCGCTCGCCCTGGGCCGGGCTGTCCGGCGCCGCGCTCTTCCACGGCGACGTGCTGCTCGGCGTGGTGCGCACCGACCCGCACGGCTGGCGGCACGGCCGCGTCGAGGCCACCCCGGCGCCACTGGTCTTCGACCGGCCGGGAGCCCGCCGCGCGCTGGCCGACGCGGGCGTCGACCTGCCGCCGCCCACCGCGGTCCCCGGCCCGGCCCCCGATCCCGACGCCGCGTTCGAGCGGGACTACGCCCGCCGGCTGGCCGACCGGTACGGCACGCTGTCCATCTTCGGACTCGACCTGCGGGAGCGCTCGGCCGCCAACTGGCCGCTGGACGAGGCGTACCTGAGCCTTGAGGCCACCGTGCCCGACACCGCCGGGCCGGACGCGTCCCGCTACCCGCGCACCGCCCTGCCCGTCGACCAGGCGCTCGCCGGCCACCGCCGGGTGCTGCTGCGCGGGGTGGCCGGCTCCGGCAAGACGACGCTCGCGCAGTGGCTCGCGGTCGCCACCGCCCGGCAGGAACTGCCGGACGGGCTCGGCCACTTACGCGGCCGGATCCCGTTCGTCCTGCCGCTGCGCACCCTGATCCGGCTCGGCCGGCTGCCGCTGCCGGAGGACTTCCTGGCCGCCGCCGGCAACCCGCTGGCCGGCAACCAGCCCGCCGGCTGGGCCGGCCGGGTGCTGGCCGGCGGCCGCGGCCTGGTGGTGGTCGACGGGATGGACGAGGTCGGCGAGCGGGAACGCGACCTGGTCGAGGACTGGCTGCGCGACCTGCTGCCGCTGCACCCGGAGAACCTGTGGCTGGTGACCTCCCGGCCCTCCGCCGTCCAGGACGGCTGGCTGGCCGGCGAGGACTTCACCGAACTGACCCTGTCGCCGATGAGCCACGACGACATCGTCTCCTTCGTCACCCGCTGGCACCGGGCCGCCGCCGCGCGGCTGGCCGACCCGGCCGGGGCACGGCGGCTGGACGGCCACCGCGAGACGCTGCTGACCGCGCTGCGCACCAAGCACGACCTCGCCCGGCTGGCCACCAACCCGCTGATGTGCGGCATGATCTGCGCCCTGCACCGCGACCGGGACGGCTATCTCCCGCGCGGCCGCAGGGAGTTGTACGAGACCGCCCTGCACACCCTGATCTCCGACCGCGAGCAGCGCCGCCGGCTCGGCTCGCTGGACGGCGTCGAACTCACCGCGGAGTCCCAGGTCCAACTGCTGCAGCGGCTGGCGTACTGGCTGATCCGCAACGGCCACTCCGAACTCGACCGCGACCACGCGGAGCGGCTGATCGCCGAGGCGCTGCCCGCCCTGCCGTCGGTGGCCGCCCAGGGCGACGCGCCGGCGATCCTGCGCCATCTGCTGCTGCGCGGCGGCGTGATCCGCGAAACCGCCGAGGACAGCGTCGACTTCATCCACCGCACGTTCCAGGACTACCTGGGCGCCAAGCGCGCCATCGAGGAGTGGGACGTCGGCCTGCTGGTGGACAAGGCGCCGGACGGGCAGTGGGAGGACGTGATCCGGATGGCCGTCGCCCAGGCCCGGCCGCGCGAGCGGGCCGCCATCCTGCGCGGGCTGCTGGACCGCGACAACGCCACCGACGCCGAACGCGCCCGGGTGAGCCTGCTGGCCATGGCCTGCCTGGAACTCGCCACCGAACTCGACCCCGCGGTGCGCGAGGCCGTCCAGCGGCGGGCGTTCGAGTTCATCCCGCCGCGCGGCCTGGAGGAGGCCCGGGCGCTCGCCGGCATCGGCGCCATCGTGCTGGAGCTGCTGCCCGGCCCGCAGGACTGCCCCGACGAGCCGACCGCGGTGGCGACCGTGGTGACCGCCTCGCTGATCGGCACCGACGCCGCGGTGCCGCTGCTGCGCCGCTTCCGCTCCCACCCCTCGCTGGCGGTGCGCTCCCAACTCGCCTGGAACTGGAACCGGTTCGACGACGAGCGCTACTTCGCCGAGGTGCTCAGGCACGTGCCGCCCGACGACCTGATCCACGTCGCCTGGTCGCAGCGCCAGCTGGCCATGCTGCGCGCGGCCGGCCGGCACGCGGAGCTGGACCTGCGCGGCGACTTCACCGCCGAGCAGCTGCGCGCCCAACTCGACCCGGAACGGCTCACCGCGCTGTCGCTGGCCGGCAACGCGGTGCTGACCGACCTGGACGCGCTGCGCGGCTTCCCCCACCTGCGGACCCTCGCGCTGCGCCGCTGCGGCGCGCTGCGCGACTTCGCGGCGCTGCCCGAACTGCCGCTGCGCGGGCTGCTGTTCAGCCCGCTGCCCGGCGGGCCCGTCCCGGCGGCCTCGCTGCTGCCGCGGTCGCTGAGGGCGCTGCACCTGCGGCGGGCCGGCGACCTGGCCGACGCGCCGGAGGGCCGGGCGGAGCGGGTGCGGGTGCTGACGCTGGACGACCTGTCCCCCGCCGCCGACCTGGCCCGGGTCGCCGGCTGCTTCCCCGGGCTGCGCGAGCTGTACCTCGGCTACCCGGCCGGGACCGGCCCGGTGCCACTGGCGCCGCTGGCCGGGCTGCGCGCGCTGCGCAGGGTGTCGATCCGGCACGCCGAGCCGGCCCGGCCACCAGCCGCTGACCGCCGCCGGGGTGGAGATCGAGCGGCTGGGCGCCCGGGAGCCGTACGCGGCCGAGCGGCTGTGAGGCGCCCGGAACCGGCACGCGGGCGCGGACGCGGAAAGGCCGCCCCCACCGGGGGCGGCCTTTCCGCGTGTCGACCGGTCGGTGCCGGTCAGTCCTTGCTCAGGTTGGGCCCCGGGCCGCTGCCGGCCGCCTCGATCGGCGGCGCGTCGGCGACGGTGACCTTCTCCTCGCCGCGGAAGGTGAAGGTCTTGTTCTCGCCCTCGCCCTCCGTCCCGACGACGACGATGTGGCCGGGGCGCAGCTCGCTGAAGAGGATCTTCTCCGAGAGCGCGTCCTCGATCTCGCGCTGGATGGTCCGGCGCAGCGGCCGGGCGCCCAGCACGGGGTCGTAGCCCTTCTTCGCCAGCAGGGACTTGGCGTCCGCGCTGAGCTCGATGCCCATGTCGCGGTCCTTGAGGCGCTCGTCCACCTTGGCGACCATCAGGTCGACGATCTGGATGATGTCGTCCTCGTCGAGCTGGTGGAAGACCACGACGTCGTCCACGCGGTTGAGGAACTCCGGCCGGAAGTGCTGCTTGAGCTCCTCGCTGACCTTCGCCTTCATCCGCTCGTATCCGGACTTGACGTCGCCCGCGGCGGCGAAGCCGAGGTTGAAGCCCTTGGAGATGTCCCGGGTGCCGAGGTTGGTGGTCATGATGATGACCGTGTTCTTGAAGTCGACGACCCGGCCCTGGGAGTCGGTCAGCCGACCGTCCTCCAGAATCTGCAACAGCGAGTTGAAGATATCCGGGTGCGCCTTTTCGACCTCGTCGAACAGGACCACCGAGAACGGCTTGCGGCGCACCTTCTCGGTGAGCTGGCCGCCCTCTTCGTAGCCGACGTATCCGGGCGGGGAGCCGAAGAGCCGCGAGACGGTGTGCTTCTCGCTGAATTCCGACATGTCGAGCTGGATCAGCGCGTCCTCGTCACCGAACAGGAATTCGGCGAGGGTCTTGCTGAGCTCGGTCTTACCCACACCGGACGGGCCGGCGAAGATGAACGAGCCGCCGGGACGCTTCGGGTCCTTCAGGCCGGCCCGGGTACGCCGGATGGCCTGCGAGAGCGCCTTGATGGCGTCCTTCTGCCCGATGACGCGCTTGTGGAGCTCGTCCTCCATGCGCAGCAGCCGGGAGGACTCCTCCTCGGTGAGCTTGAACACCGGGATTCCGGTCGCCGTGGCCAGCACCTCGGCGATCAGGTCCTCGTCCACCTCGGCGACGACGTCCATGTCGCCGGCCTTCCACTCCTTCTCCCGCTTGGTCTTCGCGGCCAGCAGCTGCTTCTCCTTGTCGCGGAGCGAGGCTGCCTTCTCGAAGTCCTGGGAGTCGATGGCCGACTCCTTCTCCCGGCGCACGTCGGCGATCTTCTCGTCGAACTCGCGCAGGTCCGGCGGAGCGGTCATCCGGCGGATCCGCATCCGGGAGCCGGCCTCGTCGATCAGGTCGATCGCCTTGTCCGGCAGGAAGCGGTCCGAGATGTAGCGGTCGGCCAGGGTGGCGGCGGCGACCAGGGCGGCGTCGGTGATGGAGACCCGGTGGTGGGCCTCGTACCGGTCGCGCAGACCCTTGAGGATCTCGATGGTGTGCGGGAGCGAGGGCTCGGCGACCTGGATGGGCTGGAAGCGGCGCTCCAGGGCCGCGTCCTTCTCCAGGTGCTTGCGGTACTCGTCCAGCGTGGTGGCACCGATGGTCTGCAGCTCACCGCGGGCCAGCATCGGCTTGAGGATGCTGGCGGCGTCGATGGCACCCTCGGCGGCGCCGGCGCCGACCAGGGTGTGCAGCTCGTCGATGAACAGGATGATGTCGCCGCGGGTGCGGATCTCCTTGAGGACCTTCTTCAGGCGCTCCTCGAAGTCACCGCGGTAACGGGACCCGGCGACCAGGGCGCCGAGGTCCAGGGTGTAGAGCTGCTTGTCCTTCAGGGTCTCGGGGACCTCGCCCTTGACGATGGCCTGAGCCAGGCCCTCGACGACGGCGGTCTTGCCGACGCCGGGCTCGCCGATGAGGACGGGATTGTTCTTGGTACGGCGGGACAGCACCTGCATGACCCGCTCGATCTCCTTCTCGCGCCCGATAACCGGGTCGAGCTTGGTCTCACGAGCGGCCTGGGTCAGGTTCCGGCCGAACTGGTCGAGGACCAGCGAGGTGGACGGCGTGCCCTCGGCGGGGCCGCCGGCCGTGGCCGACTCCTTGCCGGTCTGGTAGCCGGAGAGCAGCTGGATGACCTGCTGCCGCACCCGGTTCAGATCGGCGCCCAGCTTGACCAGGACCTGGGCGGCGACGCCCTCGCCCTCACGGATCAGGCCGAGCAGGATGTGCTCCGTGCCGATGTAGTTGTGGCCGAGCTGGAGGGCCTCGCGGAGCGAGAGCTCCAGGACCTTCTTGGCACGAGGGGTGAAGGGGATGTGGCCGGACGGGGCCTGCTGCCCCTGGCCGATGATCTCCTCCACCTGCTGGCGGACCGCCTCGAGCGAAATCCCGAGGCTCTCCAGGGCCTTAGCGGCGACACCCTCACCCTCGTGGATCAGGCCCAGGAGGATGTGCTCGGTGCCGATGTAGTTGTGGTTGAGCATCCGGGCTTCTTCCTGAGCCAGGACGACAACCCGCCGCGCGCGGTCGGTGAACCTCTCGAACATCGTTAATCGCTCCTCAGAGCGGTCAGGCAGATCGGGGCCGGTCCCCTCCCTGTCCTTCCGCATGCTAGTCCCGGCGAGCAGGACAGCTCACTTCAATCGTCGACCAGCTCCGCGGAAAGTTCTGCCCCCGCAAGGCCGACATCAGCTGCAACTCGTTGGTGCGAGACGATGTTCCCGCAGGCCAGACGGATTCCCCATGGTCACGTACGCCCGTGGCGAACGCCGCCTCGCCGACTTCTTCGTCGCCCCTGTCTCACTTGGGTGTTTCTTACCCGCGCACACTGACAATCCATCCGCGCCCACCCCCTGTGTCTGCTACCAGCGAACAGCCCCCCGTGCCCCCTGGCCGCCGCATGCTACCCGGTGGTAACGCCGAGCCGCCGCTCCCGTGCCGTAACCGCCCGGCGGGCCGGGCGGTTGCTCACGGCATGGGCGCGACGACACGGCGTGACTGGTACGAACGGGAGCTGGGCTGGCCCACGGCGGGCGGCCGGCCGCTGCGGCTGCCGACCGGGGTGCGCTTCGACGTGCTGGACGTGCCGCTGGACGCCGGGCTGGCGGTGCTGCGCCGCTTCGGCCGCACCGGGCCGGCCGCCGCCTGCGCGGGCCGGGTGCTGCTGCTGGTCGCGGCCGGCAGCGCCGAGGAGGTGCCGGGGCTGCTGGACTGGCTCGACTGGGGCGGCGTCGAGCTGGACCTGGCGCTGCGCGGGGCGGGCGGCCGGATGCCGGCCCCGGCGGTTCCCGCGGCCGGCCGGGCGGCGCGGGGGGCGGACCGGGCGCCCGGAAGGAGCGGGACGCCCGGAGGGGCCGGGCGGACCGCGCGCGGCGCGGTCTGGCTGCGGCCCCCGGAACCGGGCTGTGACGTGGAACGCACCCTGCCGTCGATGGCCCTGACGGGCGGCGGGTCACCGGACGCCCTCGCAGGGGAGGGCCCGGTCGGTCTGGTGGGGTTGATCGGGGCGGTGGCCAACGCGTGCCACCGGTCCCGGATCCTGTCGGCGAGACCGGTTCGGCCGGGCGGACCCCGGCCGGCCGATCACCGCCCTGCCGAGCGGCGAACCGATCAGCCGTGCGCCTTCTCGTACGCCTCGCGAATGCTCTGCGGAACGCGGCCGCGGTCGTTGACCTCGTAGCCGTTCTCCTTGGCCCACGCGCGGATCTTGGCGGTGTCCTGGCTGGAACCGGAGGCGGCGGCCCGCGAGGAGCGGCCGCGGCCGCGCGAGGCCCGGCCGCCGGTCTTACGACCGGAGTCGACGTAATCGGCGAGCAGGCCGCGAAGCTTGTCGGCGTTTTCCGTGGTGAGGTCGATCTCGTAGGTGGCGCCGTCCAGCGCGAACGTCACCGTCTCGTCCGCCTCGCCACCGGTCATGTCGTCAACGAGAAGGACCTGAACCTTCTGTGCCACGGGCTTCCCTTTCATCGATATGGTCCGGGGAGACCCCGGCATAAAGGAGTACGAGTAAAAGGAAACCCCTTTTCCCCGGAAAACTCAAACCCCTGGACGAGGGAAGCTTGGGCATGCATGCGCGAGAACGGGCCCGACTAGGGCGCGATTCGGACAAACCCGATCACAGATGCAACAGCATGCGACTGTTCCCGAGCGTGTTCGGCTTCACTCGTTCGAGGTCCAGGAACTCCGCCACGCCCTCGTCATAGGAACGCAGCAGCTCACTGTAGACATCACCGTCGACCGGGGTCTCGCCGATCTCCACGAAGCCGTGCTTGGTGAAGAAGTCCACTTCGAAGGTGAGACAGAAAATGCGCCGTACACCCAGCCAGCGCGCGGTCTGCAACAACTTGCCAAGCACCTGGTGGCCAACGCCTTTGCCGTGCAGGTCGGGCCGGACCGCCAGCGTGCGTACTTCGGCGAGGTCCTCCCACATCACGTGCAGCGCGCCGCAGCCGACCACCTCGGCGTCCTCGTCGCGTTCCGCGACCCAGAACTCCTGGATGTCCTCGTAAAGGGTGACGGTCGGCTTGCCCAACAGGATCCGCCGACTCACATAGCCGTCCAGCAAGCTGCGCAGTGCCGGCACATCACCGGTCCTGGCCCGACGGATGGTGAGGACATTCCCGGTTGGTGGCTGCGACATAGCTGCGACGCTATCGCCCGCGGTCTTCCGAGGTGTCGGCGGGTTCGGGGGGTTCATCCGCCCCGGCTTCCGGCTGCACGATGCGCGAAGCGTCCCGCAAGGCTTCCCGTTGTTCCGGTGACATCATGCTGAAGAACTGGACCAGAGCGGCCGCCGGGTTGTCACTCGCGGCCCATGCCTCGTGCATCAGGGCGGCGGCGTAGGCGGCCCGAGTGGATACCGCCTCATAACGATAGGCGCGGCCTTCGTGTTCACGGCGCAACCAGCCCTTCTGGTGCAGGTTGTCCATTACGGTCATGACCGTCGTGTAGGCGATGGACCGTTCCTGCTGCATGTCTTCCAGGACTTCGCGGACCGTGAGCGGGCGGTTCCACTGCCACACCCTGGTCATGACCGCGTCTTCGAGATCTCCCAATGGCCGTGGCACATCTCGAATTGTAGAGCCAAATGTCGCGGATGCGGCATTTTTCGGCCGCGTCAGGCGCCGGAGGGGCGCTCCGAGCCGGAGGCCGCGGCGGAAACCGACTCGGCGGTGCCGGCCGTCGCCTGGCGCGCGGCTTCGGCGCGGGCCAGCGCGGCGTCCACCGCGGCGTCTTCCTTCCCGCGGTTCGCACCGCCCTGATTCTTGATGATCGTCACGACCAGGAATGTGAAGCCGACCGCCATGACGAGCGGCGGTACCAGCGCGGAGACGTAGTCCACGGTTGCCCAACTCCTTCTACGGACCCGATTCCCGGGCATCTCAGGACGTCTTTCGACAGCTCCAGAGTAGCCAGCCCGTTTTCCCGGCTCGCCGACAGGTACGCGAACGGGTGGCGGGCGGAGAGTTGTGCGAATTCTGTGTGCTCCACATCCGGCCTGAAACCGACAAGCGGAAGGCCGGATCATCGGACGGATCGTCAACCCGCGACCGGCACTTTCCACCGGACGAGATCACCCGGTCCGGCGGCGCTCCGGGCCGTGCGGGGGTTCGCGGCGGCGCGGCGGCCACAGCTCGGCGGGCGTCGGCACCCGGCGGTCCGGGGCCGGCCCGGCGGGCGGCCGGGGCGGCTGCTCGGGCCCGGCGGCCGGGCCGGAGCCGGGAAGGCGGCCACCGGGCGACGGCGCCGGGAGGCGGCCGCCGGGCAGCGCCAGCAGCCGGGTGCGGTCCGGGCCGCGCCGGGACGGACCACCGGCCGTCCGGGACGGCCGGCCGGAGCGCTCCCCTGAGCCGGCCGGTTCCGCGCAGCGGCGCAGCAGCCGCGCCCGGCGGTGTGCCTCCTCGGGGCCGCACGGCAGCGCGGCCAGCTCGCGCAGCGCCGCCAGGTCCTCGGCGGCCGGCCGGTGGCCGGCGTCCAGCGCGTCGGCCAGCCGGTCGAGGTAGCCGGCGGCGGAGCCGGGCAGCGCGGCCCGGTAGCGGGCGAGGTCGGCGAGCCGGAAGGCGCCGAGCCGGGCGCTCTCGCGGACCGCCTCGTCCAGCGCCTCGGCGAGCCGCAGGTACTCCACGGCCGTCACCGGTTCGCCCGCCGGAGCCGGGACGACCGGTGTCTGGCGCAGGACGGCCGGGGGGAAGGGTGCGTGGTGGAGGGCCTCGGCGAGGGCGCGCCGCAGGACGCGCAGCTCGTCCGCGCTGAACGCCATTCCGCCTCGGGACCCGTGTGGCGTGGGCATGGATTGACTTTACGTACTAAACGGACAAATGTCCCGCACCGTCTCCCCGACCCGCCGTCAGGTCGTGGCGACGTTCCGCTCGTAGACCAGGCGCAGCCCGACCAGCGTGAGCCACGGCTCGTGCTCGTCGATGATCGACGACTCGCCGAGCACCAGCGGCGCCAGGCCGCCGGTGGCGATGACGGTCACGTCGTCCGGGTCGTCGGCCAGTTCGCGGGCCATCCGCTCGCCGATGCCGTCCACCTGGCCGGCGAACCCGTACAGGATGCCGGACTGCATGGCCTCCACGGTGTTCTTGCCGACCACGCTGCGCGGCCGGGCGAGTTCGATCTTGCGCAGTTGCGCACCGCGCACCCCGAGCGCCTCCACCGAGATCTCGATGCCCGGTGCGATGGCGCCGCCCAGGTACTCGCCGCGCGCCGAGACCGCGTCGAAGGTGGTCGCGGTGCCGAAGTCGACCACGATGCACGGGCCGCCGTACAGGTGGATGGCGGCCAGCGCGTTGATGATCCGGTCGGCGCCGACCTCCTTCGGGTTGTCCGCCAGGATCGGCACCCCGGTCTTGACGCCCGGCTCCACCAGCACCGAGGGCACGTCGCCGTAGTAGCGCCGGGTGACGTCGCGCAGTTCGTGCAGCACGGAGGGGACCGTCGAGCAGATCGAGATGCCGTCCACCCCGTCGCCCAGTTCCTCGCCGAGCAGCGGATGGGTGCCCATCAACCCGTGCAGCAGCACGGCCAGTTCGTCGGCGGTGCGGCGCGCGTCGGTGGAGATGCGCCAGTGCTCGACGATCTCGTCGCCGTCGAACAGGCCCAGGACGGTGTGGGTGTTGCCGACGTCGATGGTGAGCAGCATCAGCCCTCCGTCCGCAGGTCGAGGCCGATGTCCAGGACCGGCGAGGAGTGGGTGAGCGCGCCCACCGACAGGTAGTCCACCCCGGTCTCGGCGTAGGCGCGGGCGTTCTCCAGCGACAGCCGGCCGGAGGACTCCAGCACCGCGCGGCCGGCGACCAGCGCCACCGCCTCGGCGGTCTCCTGCACGGTGAAGTTGTCCAGCAGGATCAGGTCGGCCCCGGCGTCGAGGACCTCGCGGACCTGCTGCAGGGTGTCCGCCTCGACCTCGATCGCCAGCCCGGGGAACTCGTCGCGCACCGCGCGGAACGCCGCGGCCACCCCGCCGGCCGCCACCACGTGGTTGTCCTTGACCAGGGCCGCGTCGGACAGCGACATGCGGTGGTTGACGCCGCCGCCGCAGCGCACCGCGTACTTCTCCAGGGCGCGCAGGCCCGGCGTGGTCTTGCGGGTGTCGCGGACCCGGGCCTGGGTGCCCTCCAGCTCGTCGGCCCACGCGCGGGTGGCGGTGGCGATGCCGGACAGCCGGCCGAGCAGGTTGAGCGCGGACCGCTCGGCGGTGAGCAGGTCGCGGGTGAGGGTGCGCACGGTGAGCAGCACCTGCCCGGCCGCGACCCGGTCGCCGTCCGCCACGTGCCGTTCCACCTCGAACTCGTCGGTGCACACCACCGACAGCACCGCCTCGGCCACCCGCAGCCCGGCGACCACGCCGTCCTGGCGGGCGGTGAAGTCGCCGACCGCGACGAACTCCGGCGGCACGGTGGCCACCGTGGTCACGTCGACGCCGTTGTCCAGGTCCTCCTCGATCGCCATGTGGGCGACGTCCTCGACCATCACCGGGTCGAGCCCGGCGTCGGCCAGCAGTTCCGCGAGATCCGGGTCGAGGCCGCACTCCAGCGGGTCGAGGTCGTAGGCCTCGCCGTCCCCGCAGCCGCAGCCGTCGCCGCAGCCGCCGCCGGCGGAGGCCGGTACCTGGCCGGGAAGGCCGATCTGGAGAAGGGGAAGGTCGGGCGTGGTCATGAACGGTGCTCCACGGTCTGCTCGGCGGGCTGGGTCACGGGCGGGAAGCCCGTGCCCTCGGTGGTACGGACGGACCTGCGGACCGGCTGGGGCGCCGGCCCGGTCCGCCCGGCGGTGAGCGTGACGACCAGGTGGCGTCGCCAGGCCGCGTCGTCGCGCTCGGGGCAATCCTCCCGCCAGTGGCAGCCTCGTGTCTCCTCGCGCAGGCGGGCGGCGGTCACCAGGACCGAGGCGACCAGGTTGAGGTTGGTCGCCTCCCAGCTCTCCACGCACGGCTCGGCGGTCTTGCCGTCCCGCTCCAGCGCCTCGGCCGCCTCGGCGAGCACGCCCTCCAGCGCCGCCGCGGCGGCCGCCAGGCTGTCCGCGCTGCGCAGCACGCCGGCGCCCGCGGTCATCACGCGCTGCGTCTCGAAGCGGGTCGCCGGCTCCAGCAGCGGGCCGTCCGACGGCGCGGGGGCCAGCGGGGCGCCGGGCGAGGCCGGGTGCGCCGCGATGTCGGCCGCGATCCGCTCGGCGAACACCAGCCCCTCCAGCAGGGAGTTGGACGCCAGCCGGTTCGCGCCGTGCACCCCGGTGCAGGCGACCTCGCCGCAGGCGTACAGGCCCGGCACGGTGGTGCGGCCCCACGAATCGGTGCGGACGCCGCCGGAGGCGTAGTGCGCGGCCGGCGAGACCGGGATCAGCCCGGCCACCGGGTCGATGCCGTGCGCGCGGCAGGCGGCCAGGATGGTGGGGAAGCGCCGCTCCCACATCGCGGCGCCGAAGTGCCGGGCGTCGAGGTACATGTGCTCGGTGCCGGTCTCGTGCATCCGGCGGGTGATCGCCTTGGCCACGATGTCGCGCGGCGCGAGTTCGGCCAGTTCGTGCTGCCCGAGCATGAACCGGGTGCCGTCGGCGTCCACCAGGTGGGCGCCCTCGCCGCGCACCGCCTCGGACACCAGCGGCTGCTGGCCCTCGGCGGCCGGGCCCAGCCACAGCACGGTGGGGTGGAACTGCACGAACTCCAGGTCGCTGACCTCCGCCCCGGCGCGCAGCGCGAGCGCCACGCCGTCGCCGGTGGAGACCGCCGGGTTGGTGGTCGCCGAGAAGACCTGGCCCATGCCGCCGGTGGCCAGCACGACCGCGCCCGCGTGCACCGCGCCGACCCCGTCGCGCCGGCCCTCGCCCATCACGTGCAGCGTGACGCCCGCGGTGCGGCCCGCGGCGTCGGTGAGCAGGTCGAGCACGAGGGCGTTCTCCACCGTCTCGATGCCGCGGGAGCGGACCGCCTCGACCAGGGCGCGGGAGATCTCGGCTCCGGTGGCGTCGCCACCGGCGTGCGCGATGCGCCTGCGGTGGTGGCCGCCCTCGCGGGTCAGCAGCATCTCGCCGCTGTCCTCGGCGGTGTCGAACCGGGCCCCGGCGGCGATCAGCCGGCGCACCGCGTCCGGGCCCTCGGTGACCAGCAGGCGCACCGCGTCCTCGTCGCACAGCCCGGCGCCGGCCACCAGGGTGTCCGACAGGTGCTGCTCGGGGGTGTCGCCGTCGCCCAGCGCCGCCGCGATGCCGCCCTGCGCCCAGCGGGTGGAGCCGTCGTCGAGGCGCGCCTTGGTCACCACGACGACCTTCGCGCCCGCCGCCGCGCACCGCAGCGCGCTCGTCAGGCCGGCCACTCCGGAGCCGACCACCACCACGTCGGCCTCCATCGCCCAGCCGGGCGCGGGGGCGAGCAGACGTATGTCGCTCATACCTTTTCTCCGAACGAGAGGGGGAGGTTGTCGATCAGCCGCGTCGCGCCGACCTTCGCGGCCACCGCCAGCACCGCCGGCCCGGTGTGCTCCGGGCCCGCCTCGGTGAAGTCGGCCGGGTCGATCAGCGCCAGGTAGTCCAGGCCGATCCCGGCCGCCCGGTCCAGCACGGCGCGCGCCGCGGCGAGCACCGCCTGCGGTCCGCCGCCGGCCGCGTCCCGTCCGGCGAACAGCGCGCGGGACAGGGCGAGCGCGCTGCGGCGGTCGTCGGCGGACAGGTAGCGGTTGCGGCTGGAGAGCGCCAGGCCGTCCGGTTCGCGGACGGTGGGCACCGCGACGATCTCCACCGGGAAGTCGAGGTCGGCCACCATCCGCCGGATCAGGGCGAGTTGCTGGGCGTCCTTCTGGCCGAAGAAGGACACGTCGGCGCGGGTGAGGTGCAGCAGCTTGGCGACGACGGTGAGCATCCCGTCGAAGTGGCCGGGCCGCGAGGCGCCTTCGTACCCCTCGCCCATCGGTCCCGCGGCCGGCCGGACCAGCGCGCGGCCCTCCGGGTACATCTCGGCGGCCGAGGGCGCGAACACCAGGTCGGCGCCGGCCGCCCCGGCCATCGCGACGTCGGCCTCCAGGGTGCGCGGGTAGCGGTCGAAGTCCTCGTTCGGGCCGAACTGCAGCGGGTTGACGAAGACCGTGACCACCACCGTGCCGTCCGTCACCCGTTCGCGGGCGGCCCGGATCAGCGCGGCGTGGCCCTCGTGCAGCGCGCCCATCGTCAGCACGACGCCCACCCCGCCGCCCGGCCCGGCCAGGGCGGCGTGCAGGTCGCGGGCGGTGTGCACCAGCCGGGTCATCGGTCGGTCCCCTCCTCCGGGCCGGCCGCGAGCGCGTCGAGCAGCGCCTCCGCGGACTCCGGCTTCAGCATGCCGTTGACGAGCGCCCGGTCGGCGGTGGCCCGGGCCATCGCGACGTAGGAGGCGACGGTCTGCGGGGAGTGCGCGCGCAGCTCGGCCAGGTGGGCGGCGACCGTGCCGGCGTCGCCGCGGGCGACCGGGCCGGTGAGCGCGGCGTCGCCGGAGCGCAGCGCGTTGTCCAGGGCGGCGCCGAGCAGCGGGCCGAGCATCCGGCCGGGGTGCTCCACGCCGGCGGCGGCCAGCAGTTCGCGGGACTGGGCGACCAGGGTCACCAGGTGGTTGGAGCCGATCGCCAGGGCCGCGTGGTAGAGCGGGCGGGCCGACTCCTCGATCCACTCCGGCTCGCCGCCCATCTCGACGACCAGCGCCTCGGCCGCCGTGCGCAGCTCCTGCGGCGCGGTGACCCCGAACGAGCAGCCCGCCAGCCGGTCGACGTCGACCGTGCTGCCGGTGAACGTCATCGCCGGATGCAGCGCCATCGGCAGCGCGCCGGCCCGCAGCGCCGGGTCGAGCACGCCGGCGCCGTACCGCCCGGAGGTGTGCGCGAGCAGTTGCCCGGGGCGCACCGCGCCGGTCTCGGCGAGCCCGGCGACCAGTGCGGGCAGCGCGTCGTCCGGCACGGTGAGCAGCACGAGGTCGGCGCGGGCCAGCACTTCGGCGGGTTCGACGAGCGGCACGCCGGGCAGCATGGCCTCGGCGCGGCGGCGGGAGGTGTCGGAGACGCCGGAGGCGGCGACCGGGCGGTGGCCGGCCAGCCGCAGGGCGGCGGCCAGCGCCGGGCCGACCCGTCCGGATCCCACGACCCCCACGGCCAGCCGGCCGGGGCGGTCGTCCACGCCGGCGGGCGGCGGTCCTGGCTGATGTGATGCGTTCACGCTGCTGAGCCTTCCGTTCCAGTCCTCTGGGGTACCGGACGCGTCTTTTCGTCAATCCTACGCGAAGGGGGGCGCGGACCGCCTCCGCTATACCCGTTGGCCGACCCGGGCCGGGTAGGCGAGGATCACCGGCAGGGAGGGACGATGCGCGAAGAGACCGAGAACGAGAGCACGCGGGAGTCCGCGAAGGAGGCCGAGCGGCGGCGGGCCGCCGCGCTGGCGGGGTGCGAGCGGACCCTGTCGCACCGGCGGGACGCGACGCTGCGCGACCGGCTGGCCCGGCTGACCGCCGAGGCGGAGACAGCCTACGACCTGTCCGAACCGCCGGACGTCTACGGCGACGGGGTGGTCGCGGACCTGGAGCGCCGGGTGGCGGACCTGCTGGGCACCCAGGGCGCGGTGTTCTTCCCCACCGGCACGATGGCGCAGCAGGTCGCGCTGCGCTGCTGGGCCGGCCGGACCGGGAACCCGACCGTCGCGCTGCACCCGCTGGCCCACCCGGAGGTGCACGAACGCGGCGCGCTCGGCGCGCTGACCGGGCTGCGCACGGTGCACCCGACGACCGCCCGGCGGTTGCCGACCGCCGCCGAGGTGCGCGACTTCGACGAGCCGTTCGGCACCCTGATGCTCGAACTGCCGCTGCGCGACGCCGGGTTCGTGCTGCCGAGTTGGGAGGAGCTGGCCGCGGTGGTGGCGGCGGCCCGGGAGCGGGACGCGGTGGTGCACTTCGACGGCGCCCGGCTGTGGGAGTGCCCGACGCACTTCGGGCGCTCGCTGTCCGAGATTGCCGGGCTGGCCGACAGCGTCTACGTCTCGTTCTACAAGTCGCTCGACGGCCTGTCGGGCGCCGCGCTCGCCGGTCCGGAGGAGTTCACCGCCGAGGCGCGCGCCTGGCGGCACCGCTACGGCGGCCAGCTCTACCAGCAGTGGCCGGCGGCGCTGGCCGCGCTGGCCGGCCTGGAGCGCGAACTGCCGCGGCTGGCCGGGTACGTGGCACACGCCAGGACGGTCGCGGCGGCGCTCACCGAGGAGTTGGCGCGGGCCGGGACCGGCTGGTTCCGGGTGCATCCGGAAGTACCGCACACCCATCAGTTCCAGGTGTGGCTGCCGTATCCGGCCGAGGCGCTGAACGAGGCCGGGCTGCGGCAGGCCGAGCAGGACCGGGTCTCGCTCTTCCGGCACTGGTGGGAGCCCGGTCCGCCCGGTCTGGCGATGACCGAGGTCACCGTGGCGCACGGCGCGCTGGAGTGGACCGCCGACCAGGTGCGGGCCGCGCTCGCCGGCTTCCTGCGCCGCCTGCCCTGACGGCGTCCGCCGCGGCGCGGCCGGGGGTCAGCGGCCCGGGCCGCCGCCGGCGTGGACCAGGCCGGACTCGTAGGCGAGCACGACCGCCTGCACCCGGTCGCGCAGGCCGAGTTTGGTCAGGATGCGGCCCACGTGGGTCTTGACGGTGGCCTCGGACAGCACGAGCCGGGCGGCGATCTCGGCGTTGGACAGGCCCTGGGCCACCAGCAGCAGCACCTCGCGCTCCCGCTCGGTCAGCCGGCCGAGCTCGGCGTGCACCGGCTCGCCGGTCCGCGGCAGCAGCGGGGCGAAGCGGTCCAGCAGGCGGCGGGTGGTGCTGGGCGCCACCACCGCGTCGCCGCTGTGCACGGCGCGGATGGCGTGCAGCAGCTCCTGCGGCGGCACGTCCTTGAGCATGAAGCCGGCCGCGCCCGCCTTCAGCGCTGCGAACGCGTACTCGTCGAGGTCGAAGGTGGTCAGGATCAGCACCTTCGGTATCCCGGCGGCCTCCCGGTCCGGCCGGTCGCCGCAGATGCGCCGGGTGGCCTCGACGCCGTCCAGCCGCGGCATGCGCACGTCCATCAGCACGACGTCCACCTCGGTGCGGGCCAGCACCTGCAGCGCCTCGGCGCCGTCGCCCGCCTCGGCGACCACCTCCATGTCCTGCTGCGCCTGGAGCACCATGCGGAAGCCGGTGCGCAGCAGCGCCTGGTCGTCGACGAGCATCACGCGGATCGCCATCTCGGGTACGGCCCGTCCTCTCGACTGCGTTCGACTCCGGTCCGGCGGCGGCCGGTCCGGCCCTTCTCAACGGTTCGGCTTGAGGGGCAGCGCGGCCCGGATGCGGAAGCCGCCGCCCGGCCGCGGGCCGGTGTGCAGGGTGCCGCCGACCATCGCGACCCGCTCGCGCATGCCGATCAGGCCCTGGCCGAGCCCGTCGGCGCCGCCCTCCTCGTGCCGGCCCTCCCGCTCGCCGCGCCCGTCGTCCTCTATGAGCATGGCCAACTCGTGCTCGCCGTAGGTGAGCCGGACGGTGGCCTGCGCGTCCGGGCCGCCGTGCTTGCGGGTGTTGGTCAGCGCCTCCTGCACGATGCGGTAGGCGGTCAGCTCGACGCCGCTGGAGAGCGGATGGGCCGCGCCCTCGACCCGGAAGGCCACCGGAAGACCCGCGCCGCGCACCTGCTCCACCAGCTCGCCCAACTGCTCGACGCCGGGCTGCGGCACGTACTCGCCGCCGCTGTCGTCGGACTCGCGCAGCAGGCCGAGCAGTCGGCGCATCTCGGCCAGCGCGAGGCGGCCGGTCTGCGAGATGGTGCCGAGCGCCTGCTTGGCCTGGTCGGGCGAGGCGTCCAGCACGTAGGCCGCGCCGTCCGCCTGCACCACCATCACCGAGACGTTGTGCGCCACCACGTCGTGCAGCTCCCGGGCGATCCTGGCCCGCTCCGCGGCGACGGCGGCCTTGGACTGCGCCTCGCGCTCGCGCTGCAGCCGCTCGGCCCGCTCCTCCAACTGCGCGTAGTAGGCCCGCCGGGTGCGCAGGCTGTCGCCGATCACCCAGGCCAGCGCGAACGGGATGGTCAGGAACACCGCCTGCACCACCCGGGTCCAGCCGGTGTCGTACGTGGCCGGCCAGCGCGACTCCGACAGCGCGGGCGCGCTCAGCGCGAAGGCCAGCGCCAGCCGCCGCGCCCAGGTGGCACCGGTGGAGGCCACCGTGTAGACGATCACCAGCATCACGAAGTCCACCGGCATGACGCGGATGTCCGCGACGAGCTGGCCGATCCCGGTGACCACGGTCAGCAGCAGCATCCGCTCCGGCGCGCGCCGGCGCAGCGCCATCGCCGTGCACAGCGCCAGCGCCGCCACCACGGCCAGCGGCCACCGGTAGGGGACGTACGCGTTGTTCGCCTCGATCTCCACCGCCGAGGGACCCAGCAGGATGACGGCCCAGAAGCTGTCGACCCCGGTCGGGTGGAGGCGGAAGAAGTCGTAGAGACGCTGCACGTAACCCAGAGTAGGCATGACGGCGGGTGAAGGGGTCAACCGGTAGAGCGATCCTGCGCGGACCGCCGTACTCCGCAGGGTGGATGCCGGGACGGCCTCTACCGTGGAGCCGTGACGACGCGTGGAGGGCCGGGCACGCCCGGGGCGGACGGCGGCTGGACCGGCTGGCGTGCCGCGACGCAGCGGGCGCTGTACGGGCCCGGCGGTTTCTTCGTCCGCGCCGACGACCCGGCGGGCCCGGCCGGGCACTTCCGCACCTCGGTGCACGCCTCCCCGCTCTACGCGGCGGCGGTGGCCCGGCTGCTGGTGGCGGTCGACGAGGCGCTGGGCCGCCCGGAGCGGCTGGCCTTCGTCGACGTCGGCGCCGGGCGCGGCGAACTGCTGCTGGGCGTGCGCGACCGGCTGCCGCCGCCGGTGGCCGCCCGGCTGCGCCCGTACGCCGTCGAGCGCGCGCCGCGGCCGGCCGGGCTGGACGAGGCGGTGGCGTGGCGCGAGACGGTGCCGCGCGGGGTCAGCGGGCTGCTGTTCGCCAACGAGTGGCTGGACAACGTGCCGGTCGAGGTGGCCGAGGCGGACGGCGACGGCGTGCCGCGCTACGTCGAGGTGGACGCCGGCGGCCGGGAGCGGCTGGGCGGGCCGGTGGCCGGCGCGGACGCGCGGTGGCTGGCGCGCTGGTGGCCGGCGGCCGGCGAACCGGGCGCGCGCGCCGAGATCGGCCGGCCGCGCGACGCGGCGTGGGCCGGCGCGGTCGGCGCGCTGGAGCGGGGGCTGGCCGTCGCGGTGGACTACGCGCACGACCGCGCCGCCCGCCCGCCGGCCGGCACGCTGTCGGCGTTCCGGCACGGCCGGCAGGTGCGGCCGGTGCCGGACGGCTCGTGCGACCTGACCTCGCACGTCGCGCTGGACGCCTGCGCCGGGCCGGACGGGGTGCGGCTGTCGCAGCGGGCCGCGCTGCGGGCGCTCGGGGTGGACGCGGGCCGGCCGCCGCTGGCGATGGCGTCGAGCGATCCGGCCGGCTACGTGCGGGCGCTGGCGGCGGCGAGCAGTGCCGCGGAGCTGGTCTCGCCGTCCGGTCTCGGGGCGTTCACCTGGCTGCTGGAGCCGGTCGGGACACCGCTGCCTGCCGTGCTGCGCGAGGTGGTCGGCGGCGGCGCATCCGGCGGCTGAGAGACTGGGGGCATGACGGAGACGACGGTCGGGATCGGCGGCGCGGCCGAGGGCACCGACATGGTGCTGAACATCGGTCCGCAGCACCCCTCGACGCACGGCGTGCTGCGGCTGCGCCTGGTGCTGGACGGCGAACGGATCAGCCAGGTCGAGCCGATCATCGGATACATGCACCGCGGCGCCGAGAAGCTCTTCGAGGCCCGGGACTACCGGCAGATCATCATGCTGGCCAACCGGCACGACTGGCTGTCCGCGTTCTCCAACGAACTCGGCGTCGTGCTCGCGGTGGAACGCATGCTGGGCATGGAGGTCCCCGAGCGCGCGGTGTGGATGCGCACCCTGCTCGCCGAGCTGAACCGCGCCCTCAACCACCTGATGTTCCTCGGCTCCTACCCGCTGGAACTCGGCGGGATCACCCCGGTCTTCCACGCGTTCCGCGAGCGCGAGGAGCTGCAGGCGGTCATGGAGGAGATCTCCGGCGGCCGGATGCACTACATGTTCAACCGGGTCGGCGGCCTGAAGGAGGACCTGCCGAACGGCTGGACCACCCGCGCCCGGCAGACCGTCGCCGACGTACGCGGCCGGATGGACGTCTTCGACCGCCTGGTGCTCGGCAACGAGATCTTCCGGGCCCGCACCCGCGGCGTCGGCGTGCTGGCCCCGGAGACCGTCCACGCCTACGGGGTGAGCGGCCCGATCGCGCGGGCCAGCGGCGTCGACTTCGACCTGCGGCGCGACGAGCCCTACCTCGCCTATCCGTGGCTGCGGGAGACCCTGCGGGTGGTCACCCGCACCGAGGGCGACTGCCTCGCCCGGTTCGAGTGCCTGCTGGAGCAGACCCACAACGCGCTCGACCTGGCCGACGCCTGCCTCGACCGGCTGGCCGAGCTGCCGCCCGGACCGATCAACCAGCGGCTGCCGAAGGTGCTCAAGGCCCCGGAGGGCGCCACCTACGCGTGGACCGAGAACCCGCTCGGCGTCAACGGCTACTACCTGGTCTCCAAGGGCGAGAAGACCCCGCACCGGCTCAAGCTGCGCTCGGCGTCCTTCAACAACATCCAGGCCCTGGTGGAGCTGCTGCCCGGCACGCTGGTCGCCGACATGGTGGCGATCCTGGGCTCGATGTTCTTCGTGGTCGGCGACATCGACAAGTGAGGGCCGGCCGCCGCGTGTCCTGAGTACGCCCGCGAGCCGTGGGAACCGGGCTTCAGGAGTGGGCGCGCAGTTCGCGCAGGTCCAGCTGCTCGGTCTCGTCGTGCGCGGTCAGGTCGATGACCTCGGGCTCCTCGACGGGGGTGGGCTCGGGCTGCTTGTGGACGCCGAAGAAGTCGAAGCCGCCCTGGGTGCGGTTGGCCGATCGGGCGGGCTGGGCGTAAGGGAGCACGGCGGCGGCGGCCGGCACCAGGTGGTGTTCGCGCACCGGGCTCAGTCGCGGCTGCGGTTCGGCGGGCCGCGGGGCGTGCCGGCCGTGCTGCTCCTCGGGATCGCGCCGCGCGGCGGCCGCCTCGCGGCGCCGGGCCTCCTCGACGGTGTGCGCCGCCTGCTGCCGGGCGGCGTTGCGGGCCAGGTGGCTCAGCGCCTCGTCGGCCTCGCGGAACGCGGCCGGGCCGAGCCCCTCGGACGCCGGGCCGATGGCGCGCGGCGCGGCTCCCGACTCGATGGCCAGCATCCGGCGGCTCTCCAGCACCCGGGCGCGCTCGCTCTCGGCGTTGGCGTAGCGGCGCAGCAGTTCGGCGTGCTCGTTGCGCAGCCGGGTCAGCTCGGCGCGCTTGGCCCGCAGCTCGGCCTCCAGCCGGTGGCGGATCTCGCGGCCTTCCTCGACGTCGACCTCCAGCTCGGCGACCCGGTCGTCGGTGCGCCACTCGTCGCGGCTCCTGGCCACCTGGAGTTCGGCGACCCGCCGGCCCGCGGCGCGGTCCCAGCGGCGCAGCAGGAGCGCGCCGGCGCACGCCACCAGCGCCGCCGCGGCGACCAGCGCCCGCGGATACAACCCGTGCCGGTCGAGCGGGGCGAACCAGGCGAGGACGGCGACGGCCGAAGCGGAACCGGCGATCGCCAACGGGGTGATCAGCCGGTGCAGTGGCGGTGAAACACGGTGTCGTCCACGGGGCATGGCTTGAAATTTAGCGCGAATACCCAAGCGGTGGGAGTCGCCGGTCCGATTTATCACCGACCGTTCAGGTCACATCTCACCACGCGGAACGGCGGCGATCTCCCGATCGCCGCCGTTCCCCGGCCCAGCGGACCGCTCCAGCAAGGTCAGATGAGGCCCTTGGACTTCAGATACGCGGTCGCCACGTCGGACGCCTGCTGGCGTTCGCCGTCCACGTCCTTGTCGAGCCGGGTCAGATCCGCGGTGGTCAGCACCTTGTTGAGCTTGTTCAGCGCCGCGGCGATCGCGGGCGAGCCGGCGTGCTCGGCATTCACCACCGGCAACACGTAGTCGGCGTTCTGGAGTTTCTTGTCGTCCTGCAGCAGCACCAGGCCGAAATCACTCAATGTGGCGTCCGTGGTGGTGGTCAGGACCATTTGGTCGCTGCCGTTCTTGACCGCCTGCTTGGACTGCGTGGTGCCGACCCCCTTCGGGTCGATCCCGGTGATGTCGATGCCGTAGGTCTTCTTCAGGCCCGGCTCGCAGAACGGGCGGTCGGTGCATTCGTCGCCGGCCGCGAGCCGCACCTTCAGGTGGGACTTGCCCAGGTCGCTCAGCGTCTTGAGGTGGTGGGCGTCGGCGAAGGACTTGGAGACCGCGAAGGCGTTCTGGTCGACCGCCCGGCCGGCCGGCAGCACCTTCAGGCCACGCGCGGTGGCGAGCTTGTCGAGGGCCGCGACGGTGGAGCGCAGGTCGGAGGAGGCGACCGGCCTGGCGTTGGCGCCGTTCGCCTTCTGGTTGAGGAACTCGGCGAGGGTGGCCGCGTACTCGGGCACCACGTCGATCTGGCCCTTCTCCAGGGCCGGTTCGTACAGCTCGCGGTTGTCCACCGTCTTGATCGAGGTGTGGTAGCCGGCGTGGTCGAGCAACTGCGCGTACATCTGGGCCAGCAGCGTGCTCTCGGTGAAGCCGGCCGATCCGATCACCAGCGAGCCCTTGGAACCGGAACCGCCGGACGACGACCCCGATCCGCTGTTCTCCAGGCTCTTGCCCCCGCACGCGGACAGCCCCGCGCCGAGCATCACCACGGCTGCCACCGCACCGACGGCACGTATGCCGTGAAGACCGTTTCTCATGGGGTCACCCATCTCTTGAACCGACTACCGAAATTGCGTCTGTCACCCGGGGAGCGCTGCCCGCGCCGCTGGTGGCGCAGCGGGGCGCAGCGCTGCAGCACCACGAAGAACGCCTCGACCAGCAGCGCGAGCAGCGCGACCAGCACCGCGCCGCCCACCACCTGGTCGGTGCGCTGCAGGTCGAAGCCGGCGGTGATCAGGCGTCCGAGGCCGCCGCCGCCCGGCAGCGCGGCCAGCGTGGCGGTGGCCACCACCTGCACGGCGGCCGTCCTGATCCCGGTCATGATCAGCGGGAAGGCCAGCGGCAGTTCGACCCGCAGCAGCAGCTGGCCGCCGGTCATGCCCATGCCGCGGGCGGACTCCACCACGTCCCGGTCCACCCCGCGCATGCCCACGTAGGCGTTGGTCAGCAGCGGCGGGATCGCGAACAGCACCAGCGCGATGATCGTCGGCCACTGCCCGTCGTCGCCGATCGGGCTGAGCAGCAGCAGCACCAGCACGGCGAAGGTGGGCACCGCCCGGCCGACGTTGGAGACGTTGACCGCCAACGCGCCGCCCCGGCCGAGGTGTCCGAGCACCAGGGCGACCGGCAGCGCGATCGCGCAGCTGATCGCCAGGCAGACCACGGTGAGGTAGAGGTGCTCGCCGAGCCGGTGGGTGATGCCGTTCGCCCCCGACCAGTTCGCGCCGCTGGTCAGCCAGGTCCACGCCTGTGGCAGCGCGCCCATCACACGGCCGCCTTTTCGCCCGCCGGGCGCACGAGCCGGCGTATTCGCCCGGCCGGCCGGGCCCGTTGCGCGCGCGTCCAGGGCGTCATCAGCCGTTGCGCGCCGAGCAGCAGCAGGTCGGCGGCGACCGCGAGCGCCACGCAGATCGCCGACGCGGTCAGCACCTGGGCCTTGAACAGGCTCTTCATGCCCTCGTAGATCAGGTTGCCGAGGCCGCCGTATCCGACGATCGCCCCGACGGTGGTGAGCGAGACCGCCGAGACGGTGGCGATCCGCAGCCCGGCCATGATCGCGGGCAGCGCCAGCGGCAGTTCGACGCCGAACAGCAGCCGCAGCGGCCCGTACCCCATGCCGCGCGCCGCCTCCCTGACGTCCTCGGGCACGGACTCCAGGCCGGCCAGGATGTTGCGCACCAGGATCGTCAGCGAGTAGAGCACCAGGCCGGTGACGACCACCGAGGCCGACAGCCCGAAGACCGGCAGCAGCAGCGAGAACATCGCCAGCGACGGAACGGTGTAGAGGATGGTGGTGAAGCCGAGCACCGGGCCGGCCGCCGACCGGTAGCGGCGGGCGAGCAGCGCCAGCGGGAAGGCCACCAGCAGGCCGATCGCCACCGAGACCCCGGTGATCCACAGGTGCTGGACCGTCGCGTCGGTCAACTCCTGGGCCCGCGAGCGCACGTACTCGCCGCAGATCCAGTCGTTCGCCTCAAGACAGTTGTGGCCGGCCATTTCGCACGTCTCCCCCCGGGCCCGCGTCCGTATGCACGGCGGACAGACCTTCTTCCAAGTGCCGGTGATCGTAACCCCGGGCACCGACAACCGGGCCGGACCGCCACATTTCAGCAACATGGCTTTCACAACGAGCGGGCAGGGTACGGTTGCCGCCACTCAGCCCTGCGAGGACACGATGATCCGTTTCGAGAACGTCACCAAGCGCTATCCGGACGGCACGACCGCGGTGGACGACCTGTCCTTCGAGGTCGCCGAGGGCGAACTGGTCACGCTCGTGGGGCCGTCCGGCTGCGGCAAGACCACCACCATGAAGATGGTCAACCGGCTCATCGAGCCGACCGAGGGCCGGATACTCCTCGACGGTGAGGACATAGCCACCCTGGACCCGGTCGCGCTGCGCCGCCGGATCGGCTACGTGATCCAGCAGGTCGGCCTCTTCCCGCACAAGACGGTGCTGGAGAACACCGCCACCGTCCCGAGCCTGCTGGGCTGGCCGCGCCGCAAGGCCAGGGCGCGCGCCGCGGAGCTGCTCGACCTCGTCGGGCTCGACCCGGCCGCGCACGGCGACCGCTACCCCGACCAGCTCTCCGGCGGCCAGCGGCAGCGCGTCGGGGTGGCCCGCGCGCTGGCCGCCGACCCGCCGGTGCTGCTGATGGACGAGCCGTTCGGCGCGGTGGACCCGGTGGTGCGCGAGCGGCTGCAGTCGGAGTTCCTGCGCCTGCAGGAGCAGGTGCGCAAGACGGTGCTGTTCGTCACGCACGACATCGAGGAGGCCGTCCGGCTCGGCGACCGGATCGCCGTCTACGGCAGCGGCCGGGTCGAGCAGTTCGACACGCCGGCCACCGTGCTCGGCGCCCCGGCGAGCCGGTACGTCGCCGACTTCGTCGGATCCGACCGCGGCCTCAAGCGGCTGTCGGTCACCCCGATCGAGCCCAGCGACCTGGAGGCGCCGCCGGTCGTCCACCTCGACGACCCGGCCGCCGAGGCCGCCCGCCGGCTGCGCGCCGAGCAGGCCCGCTGGGCGGTGGTCCTCGACAGCGACGGCCTGCTGCACGGCTGGGTGTCCGCCGACGCGCTGGACGAGGGCGCGGTGCGCGACCACTCGCGCCGCATGGAGGCGTGGCTGCCGCTCGGCGCCAGCCTCAAGCAGGCGTTCAGCGTGATGCTGCAGCACGACGCCGGGTGGATCGCCGTGCTGGACGGCGAGTCGCCCACCGCCCGCTTCCGCGGCATCCTCACCCCGGCGCGGCTGCACGAGGCGCTGCGGCGCTCCATCGACGCCGACGCGCGCGACGTGCCGCGTACCGAGGTGGAGCTGGAGACGGTGGCCGGCGCCTGACGCCCGCGGCGGTTCAGGCCTTGGCGGCGCCGCCGCCGTTCGGGCGCTTGTCGGGGTCCTCGTCGTCGGGGATCCGGCAGACGCGCTCCAGGAACAGGGCCGCCGCGACGACCGCGGCGCCGGCGACCACCGCGCAGCCGGAGTAGACCGCCTGGTCGCGGCGCGGCGGGATGTCGAGCTGCGAGGCGATCAGGAAGACGCAGACGCCGCCGTAGACGCCGGCGACCAGCGCGGCGACCAGCGCGCTGGCCTGGCCGAAGACCACCGCGCGGGCGGCGAGCATCGGATCGACGCCCTTCGCCTCCGGCCGGCGTTCTCGCTGGGCCCGCAGCCGGCCGCGCAGCGAGAGCGCGGTGGCCGCCAGGACGACGGCGATCAGGCCGAGGACTACCGGCGCGGCGAGCGGGACGCTCGGCAGCGTGCCCAGTTCGTGCCACAGGCGGGCTGCGGCCCAGGACAGGACCCCGGCCACCAGGAACAGGCCGACCAGCACCCGGAACCGCAGCTGCTTCAACGTCTCTCCCTCTGTCGCCGGGCTGTCCGGCCGGACCGTGCCGCCGGGCTGTCGCCGGGCGGTGTGCGGCGGACGGGCCGCCACCGGGACAACGTCTACTCCGGCAGCCGCAGTTCCGCGTCGTTGTGAACCCGCACGTCCTGCCGGCCGACCTGTTCGAGCAGCTCGGCGACCGGGCCGCGGCCGGGCAGCTCGGCGCCGGGGTCGACGTCGTGCCACGGCACCAGGACGAAGGCCCGCTCGTGGGCCCGCGGGTGCGGCAGGGTGAGCGCCGGGTCGGCGGAGACGACGTCCTGGTAGGAGACGATGTCGACGTCGATGGTGCGCGGCCCCCAGCGCACGTCCCGGACCCGGAAGTACGCCTCCTCGATGGCCTGGGCGCGCTCCAGCAGCGAACTCGGCGGCAGCGTGGTCTTGATGAGCACGACCGCGTTCAGATAGTCGGGCTGGCTGCCGGGCTCGACGCCCCACGGGTCGGTCTCGTAGACCGGGGAGACCGCTTTGACCCGCAGGCCCGGCGTGTCGGCGAGCGCGTCGATGGCGCCCTGCAGGGTCTCCAGGCGGTTGCCGAGATTGCTGCCGAGCGAGACGACGGCCCGCTGCGGGTTGTGCAGCGTGGTGTCCGCGGCGTCCACCTGCTGCTCCACGGAGACGGGAACCGGCTGAACGGTAGGGTCGGAACTCACGGGCGCCTCCTATGGATGGTGATGGTCACGTCGTCGAAAGGGACGGTGATCGGGGCCTGCGGTTTGTGGACGGTCACCTCGACCTCCCGCACCGCCTCGTGCGCCAGGCACTGGTCGGCGATGCGCTGGGCGAGCGTCTCGATCAGGTTGACCGGCTCGCCCTGGACGACGGCGACCACCTGCTCGGCCACCACGCCATAGTGGACGGTCCTGGTCAGGTCGTCCGTCTCGGCCGCCGCGGCGGTGTCCAGCCCGAGCACGAGGTCGACCCGGAAAGTCTGACCCCGTTCCCGCTCCTGTGGGAAGACTCCGTGGTGACCGCGCGCCTCCAGGCCACGCAGTGTGACGCGATCCATCAGCCATCACTCCCTGCGCCGGCCGGTCGAGCCCGGCGGACTCGTCGAGAAGTACGGGTCGAATCTACCTTCGGGCACTGACCCCCCTCGCCGACGGGGTGCCCGGTGCAGCCGCCTCTACCCGACAGGTGGGTGCCCCACGCCTGTTCGAACCGTTTCTTGGCTCGAACGAGTGGGCCGCGGTCCGCGAACTGACGGCCTCTCACCTTCCCGGCCCATGCGGCTTGTGGGACTATTCGTCCGTATCATCCGATTCGCCGCCCGGCTCGTGCGGCTCGTCGTCACCCTCGGAGAGCACCGGGGAACCGTGGTGCGACCACATCCGCCAGCCGTCCGCGGTGCGCCGGAAGAGGTTGGTGGCCACCACGAGGCCGCCGACCAGTTCGCCCGCGGAGCCGTCCGGTTCCGCCGGGCCGCCGCTGAGGATGTTCTCGGTGCAGCTGACCAGCGCGGTGTCGTCGGTGACGGTCACCTCGACGTCGGTCAGGAAGAACTGCATGTAGTCGGTGTTGGCCATGATCAGCGCGTACGAGCGCAGCACGTGCCCGCGGCCGCGCAGCACCGGCCAGCCCGGGTGCACGACGGTGACCGACTCCGCCAGCGGCCCGTCCAGCAGCAGCCGCTCCAGGGCGTCCAGGTCGCCGGTCTCCACGGCGTCGTAGAACGCCTGGTTGACGCGTTCGAGCTCTTCCCGCTCGTCGAGCCGCCCGGCGGTCATACCGCCCCCTCGATGGCCCGGGCCACCCGGACCGCGTCGGCGGTCGGCCGGACCTGGTGGACCCGGACCGCCCACGCGCCCTCGCGCGCCGCGATCGCCGAGACGGCCGCGGTCGCCGCGTCGCGCTCCCTGGCCGGCGGCGGGGTGTCCCGGCCGGCGGCCAGCACGCGGCCCAGGAAGCGCTTGCGGGAGGCGGCCACCAGCAGCGGCCGGCCCAGCTCGCGCAACCGGTCGAGCCGGGCGATCAGCGCGAGGTCGTGCCCGGCGTCCTTGGCGAAGCCGAGCCCGGGATCCAGCACCACGCGCTCCGGATCGACCCCGGCGGCCACCACGTCCTCCAGCCGGCGGCTCAGCTCCTCGACCACCTCGGCCACCACGTCCCGGTAGACCGCGCGGCTGTTCATGTCGATGCTCGCGCCGCGCCAGTGCATCACCACGAAGGGCACCCGGGCGGCGGCGATCATCGCCACCATGTCCGGGTCGCTCAGGCCGCCGCTGACGTCGTTGACCAGCCGGGCGCCGGCCTCCAGGGCCCGTTCGGCCACCCGGGCGCGCATGGTGTCCACGCTGACCGGCACGCCGGCCGCGGCCAGCTCGCGCACCACCGGGATCACCCGGCGCAACTCCTCGGCCTCCTCGACCCGCTGCGCGCCGGGCCGGGTGGACTCGCCGCCGACGTCCACCAGGTCCGCGCCGGCGGCCGCCAGGTCGAGCCCGTGCTTGACCGCCCGCTCCTCGTCGAACCACCGGCCGCCGTCGGAGAAGGAGTCCGGTGTGACGTTGACCACGCCCATCACGGCGCAGCGATCCCACTCCGGCAGTCCGGCCACCCGGCCTCGCAACGCACCCATGGTCAAAGCGTATGCGGTGCGGGTCGGACCCCGGAGCGGCGGGCGTCGGGTGCGGCCTCGGTGGGCAGGCCGGGGATCCAGCGGCGCACCCGGGCGGGCAGTTCCAGGGTGATGAACGCCTCGGCCTGCATGACGGCGAAGCCGATCCGGGGCAGGTCGCGGTTGTTGGGGAAGACCATGAAGCGCGGCTCCCACACCGGCTGGAACTTGGCGTTGAACTTGTACAGCGACTCGATCTGGAACCAGCGGGACAGGAAGACCAGCAGGCCGCGCCAGAACCGCAGCACCGGCCCGGCGCCGATCCGCTCGCCGCGGGCCAGCGCCGAGCGGAACATCGCGAAGTTCAGCGAGACCCGGGTGATGCCCAGGTCGGCGGCGCGGGTCAGCGCGTGCACGATCAGCAGTTCGTTCATGCCGGCGTCGGCCGACCGGTCGCGGCGCATCAGCTCCAGCGAGATGCCGTCCTTGCCCCACGGCACGAAGTGCAGCACCGCCTTGAGGTCGCCGTGCGGCGAGGGGTCGTCCTCCTGGAAGCGGTGCGCGGTGACCACCACGCAGTCGCCGTCCAGCGGGTCGCCGAACCGGCCCAGCGCCATCGAGAAGCCGCGCTCGGTGTCGGTGCCGCGCCAGTCCGCCGCGGCGGACCGGATCCGGGCCCGCTCCTCCTCGGTCAGCGAGGCGACCCGGCGCATCTGGCAGCTGTAGCCGCCGCGCTCCACCCGCTTGACCATCTGCCGGACGTTGCGCATCGCCCGGCCGGAGAGCGAGAACGACCCGGTCTCCACGATCGCCTCGTCGCCGAGCTCCAGCGCGTCCAGCCCGGTCTCCCGGGTCCACACCTCACCGCCGGTCTCGCTGCAGCCCACCACCGCGGGGATCCAGGCGTGTGCCCTGGCCTCCTCCATGAACCGCTCGATGGCGCCGGGCCACGCCTCGACGTCGCCGATCGGGTCGCCGCTGGCCAGCATGACGCCGGAGATCACCCGGTAGGAGATGGCGGCCTTGCCGGTGGCGGAGAAGATCACGCTCTTGTCGCGGCGCAGCGCGAAGTGGCCGAGCGAGTCGCGCCCGCCGTGCCGGGCCAGCAGCGCGCGCAGCCGGCCCTCGTCGGCCTGGCCGAGCACCGCGGTCGGGTGGTCGGGGCGCAGCGCGAGGTAGGCGGTGCTGAACAGGATCAGGAAGCCGAGGCCGCCGAGGGTGTAGCCGACCAGGTCGGCGGTGCGCTCCGAGAGGTAGTGCACCGGGCCGCCCAGGCCGAAGAAGCCGTAGAAGACCGAGCGGCAGCGGTCCCAGAAGGTGGGATCGCCCACCTCGGCCTTCGGGTGCACGCTGACGATGATCAGACCGAGTCCGAAGCTGACCGCGCCGAGTGCGAAGAAGTTGAAGACCGCCCGCCAGCGGGACCGCGGGTCGGACAGCGCGGCGAATTCACCCCGGTGGGTGAGGAGCACCACGAACAGGCCCACCGAAAGGGCGGTGTCCACCAGCGACACCCGGTGGTGCAGCCACTCCGCCAGCACGCCGGCCGGCAGCAGCACCACCGCGGCGGTCCAGGCCCGCCGCTTGCGGCGCTTGAGCCCGTGGGCCAGCATCAGCAGCAGGAGGCCCACGATGACGGAAGCGGCGGCGGCGATGCTGCTCACGGCCCCCGGAAGGTATTCCGCCAGGGTGTGCATACGCCCGTGACGGAACCGGGGGATGATCCCGGTCGCCAGGTCCAGCAGCCCGATCAGCGCGCACACGGTGCCGATGACGGACGGTGTCTTGGAACTGGTGGACAACCGCGGCAGCAACTGCCGCGGGTCCGAGGACTCAGTCATCGATGCCGCCTTCGCACGGAACCCCTTTGAGGCAATCGGCATCTTTGTGTGCAGACATCGGTCTCCAAGCCCCGATAAGCGGATCTACCGGCCCAAAGCACCGCCTGCGGTGCGATAGGCGTCCTCTAGGACGTGACCCCGGGTCGCGAGGTTCCCAACGCGCTGCTCGGGCGGCCGATCCATCGAACGGAAAGCGCCTCATGGGTCTCACCAGCAAGAAACTCCTGGCCTTGGTCGTCCTTGTCGCCCTGGCCGGGTTCGTCGCCACCATCTGGCTGTGGCCCCGGCTGTCGCGCAGTGGCGTCAGACCGGTCGCCGGACGGGTCGGACTGATGCTCGGCGGCCAGTTGGCGATCCTGGCGGCGCTCGGACTGGCCATCAACTCCTACTTCGGCTTCTACGCGTCGTTCTCCGACCTGCTGGGCACCGACCAGGTGCCGGGCCAGGTGGTGGACTACACCTCCGCCGACGGCGGGGGCAAGCAGGGGCTGGAGGACATGGGCCACCAGGCGGTCGGCGTCCCGGCCGGCGCCAACCCCGCGAAGGCGGGACGCGTCGACCGGGTGGAGATCCACGGCGCGACGACCGGGATCACCGTGCCGGCCTACGTGTACCTGCCTCCGCAATACTTCCAGAAGGGCTTCAGCCGGCAGAACTTCCCGGCCGCGGTCATACTGACCGGCTACCCGGGTACGGCGGAATCACTGATCACCCGCATGAAGTACCCGCAGACCGCCACCGAGCACATCCTCAACGGCCGGATGCAGCCGATGATCATGGTCATGCTGCGGCCCGCCGTGGTGCCGCCGCGTGACACCGAGTGCATGAACGTGCCGCACGGGCCGCAGGTGGAGACGTTCTTCACCCGCGACCTGCGCAAGGTCGTCGCGGACAACTACCGGGTCGGCACGGCCGGGCAGAACTGGGGCATCATGGGCGACTCCACCGGCGGCTACTGCGCGCTGAAGCTCGCCATGCGCAACCCGAACGACTTCTCCGCCGCGGTCTCGCTGTCCGGCTACTACTCGACGCACGACGACCCGACCACCGGCAGCCTGTTCGACAACAGCGCGCTGCTGCAGGACGAGAACAACCTGATGTGGCGGCTGCGCCACCGGCCGGTCCCGCCGATCTGGGCCCTGGTCACCAGCAGCCGGATCGGCGAGACGAACTACCGGTCCACCATGGACTTCATCCACGCGGTCCGGGCGCCGATGCAGATCTCCTCGATCATCCTGCCGAGCGGTGGCCACAACTTCACCACCTGGGACCGGGAACTGCCGGCCGCGCTGGACCAGTTGAGCCACCACCTCACGCAGTGAGGCTCAGCGGGCCATGATCAGGCTCATCGCCTCGGCGCGCGTGGCCGGGTCACGCATCTGGCCGCGCACCGCCGAGGTGAGCGTCTTCGCGCCGGGCTTGCGCACCCCGCGCATCGACATGCACATGTGCTCGCACTCCACCACCACCATCGCGCCGCGCGGCTCCAGTATCCGCATCAGCGCGTCGGCGACCTGGCTGGTCAGCCGCTCCTGCACCTGGGGGCGGCGGGCGAAGACGTCCACCAGTCTGGCCAGCTTCGACAGCCCGGTGATCTTGCCGTCCTGCGACGGGATGTAGGCCACGTGGGCGACGCCGACGAACGGCACCAGGTGGTGCTCGCAGCTGGAGAGCACCTCGATGCCCTTGACCAGCACCATCTCGTCGTGGCCCAGGTCGAAGGTGGTGGTCAGTACCTCCTCGGGGCGCTGCCGCAGCCCGGCGAAGATCTCCTGGTACGCGCGGGCCACCCGGGCCGGCGTCTCCCGCAGCCCCTCGCGGTCGGGGTCCTCCCCGACCGCGATGAGCAGTTCGCGCACGGCCTTCTCGGCCCGCGCCACGTCGAACTCGCCGACGGCGGGCGGATCGGCCAGCGTCACCGGGTCGGTCATGGGGGCCTCGTTCCTCGTTCGCTACAGGTGGGAAGCGCGTACATGTCGAATGCCGCGCCTCCCAGGCTAGAACCTGGCAGACGCGGCATTCCTTCCCGCCCCGCTCCGGGCGGGTGCGGGTTCAGCCCTGCGGACCGCGCTTGTCCTCCGGCGGCAGGTCCACCGGCTCGACGGCCGGCTTCTTGACCGTGGAGACCGACGGCGGGGTGACGCCGTTGGCGGAGGTGGCGCCGTTGGTCAGCGACAGCTCGCGCGGCGAGAGCACCGGCGGGCGGGTCGAGGGTGCGCGGCGCGACGAGCCGGTCCAGGCCGGGCGGGCCGGCCGCTTGACGATCGGCTTGAAGACCTCGGCGATCTGCTCCTTGTTCAGCGTCTCCTTCTCCAGGAGCTGCAGGACCAGGTTGTCCAGGACGTCGCGGTTCTCGACCAGGATCTCCCACGCCTCGTTGTGCGCGGTCTCGATGAGCTTCTTGACCTCCTCGTCGACCAGCCCGGCGATCTCCTCGGAGTAGTCGCGCTGGTGACCCATCTCACGGCCCAGGAACGGCTCGGCGTTGTCGGAGCCGAACTTGATCGCGCCCAGCCGCTCGGTCATGCCGTACTGGGTGACCATGGCCCGCGCGGTGGCGGTGGCCTTCTCGATGTCGTTGGCCGCGCCGGTGGTCGGGTCGTGGAAGACCAGCTCCTCCGCGGCCCGGCCGCCCAGCATGTAGGCGAGCTGGTCGAGCATCTCGTTGCGGGTGGTGGAGTACTTGTCCTCGTCCGGCAGGACCATCGTGTAGCCGAGCGCTCTGCCGCGCGACAGGATGGTGATCTTGTGCACCGGGTCGCTGTTCGGAGAAGCCGCCGCGACCAGGGCGTGTCCGCCCTCGTGGTACGCGGTGATCTTCTTCTCCTTCTCGCTCATGATCCGGCTGCGCTTCTGCGGACCGGCCACCACGCGGTCGATGGCCTCGTCCAGGAAGTGGTTGTCGATCAGCTTCTTGTCGCTGCGCGCGGTGAGCAGGGCGGCCTCGTTGAGCACGTTGGCCAGGTCCGCGCCGGTGAAGCCGGGGGTGCGGCGGGCGACGGCCTGCAGGTCGACGTCCGGGGCGACCGGCTTGCCCTTCTGGTGGACCTTGAGGATGCCGAGGCGGCCCTGGAGGTCGGGAGAGTCGACGGCGATCTGCCGGTCGAAGCGGCCCGGGCGCAGCAGCGCCGGGTCGAGGATGTCCGGCCGGTTGGTGGCGGCGATCAGGATCACGCCGCCCTTCACGTCGAAGCCGTCCATCTCGACGAGCAGCTGGTTGAGCGTCTGCTCGCGCTCGTCGTGGCCGCCGCCGAGGCCCGCGCCGCGGTGCCGGCCGACGGCGTCGATCTCGTCGACGAAGACGATCGCCGGGGCGTTCGCCTTGGCCTGCTCGAACAGGTCGCGCACCCGGGAGGCGCCGACGCCGACGAACATCTCGACGAAGTCGGAACCGGAGATCGAGTAGAACGGCACCCCGGCCTCACCGGCCACCGCCCGCGCGAGCAGGGTCTTGCCGGTGCCGGGCGGGCCGTAGAGCAGCACACCCTTGGGGATCTTGGCGCCGACGGCCTGGAACTTGGCCGGCTCCTGGAGGAACTCCTTGATCTCCTGGAGCTCCTCGACCGCCTCGTCCGCGCCCGCGACGTCGGCGAACGTGGTCTTCGGGGTGTCCTTGGTGATGAGCTTGGCCTTGGACTTCCCGAAGTTCATCACCCGGGAGCCGCCGCCCTGCATCTGGTTCATCAGGAACAGGAAGACCACGACGATGAGCACGAAGGGCAGCAGCGAGAGCAGGATCCCGACGAACGGGTTCTGCTTCGAGGGCGAGACCGTGTAGCCGTCGGGAAGCTGCGTGCCACCGCGCTGGTGGTCGTTGAGCTGCGTCTGCAGCTTCGCGGCGATCTCGGTGCCCTGCTGGTTGCCGATGTAGCTCGCCTTCAGCTTGTCGCCGAGGTCCTTGCCGTCGACCTTGGTGCCCGGCTTGAGCTGGATCGAGATCGTTTGGTCGTCGCCTGTGGTGATCTTGGCCGACTGGGCCTGTCCCTGGTCGATCGCGCTGATGACCTGGCCGGTGTCAACCGTCTTGTAGCCGCCCGAGGAACCGACGACCTGCATCAAGACGACCACGGCGAGGACGGCCAGCATGATCCACATGACCGGCCCACGGAAGTAGCGTTTGACGTCCATCCATGCGGGGCGTTTCCGCCCCGTCCCTCCTGCCACAGTGAGAGCACGTCGACCGTTTCGGCCGCCGTGCGCTAGCTAGGTGTTATGACCCGACCTTCGGACGGTACCTCAGCATTGTCGCTCTTGATGCCGAGGACCGTTAACACACCCCTCTTCCCTTGCTCCAACGGCAGGAAACCGCGATCGGTTCCAGGGGGCGTCCGAATGGCGGCTCGGCCGGACGGGCCGGGGTCAGCCGCCGTACACGTGCGGGGCGAGCGTGCCGACGAAGGGCAGGTTGCGGTACTTCTCCGCGTAGTCCAGCCCGTAGCCGATCACGAACTCGTTGGGGATGTCGAACCCCACGTACTTCACGTCGATGGCGACCTTGGCCGCGTCCGGCTTGCGCAGCAGGGTGCACACCTGCAGCGAGGCGGGACCGCGTGAGCTGAGGTTGGACAGCAGCCACGACAGGGTCAGGCCCGAGTCGATGATGTCCTCGACGATGAGCACGTCCCGGCCGCCGATGTCGGTGTCCAGGTCCTTGAGGATGCGCACCACCCCGGAGGACTTGGTGCCCGCGCCGTAGGAGGAGATCGCCATCCAGTCCATGGTGACCGGGGAGGACAGGGCCCGGGCCAGGTCGGCCATGACCATCACGGCGCCCTTGAGCACCCCGATGATCAGCAGGTCCCTGCCCTGGTAGTCCTGGTCGATCTCGGCCGCCAGCTCCGCCAGCTTGGCGTCGATTTCTTCCTTTGTGATGAGCACCTTCTCAAGATCGGTGCCCAGATCCCTCTCGTTCACCCGTGCTACTTCCTGCATGGCCTGCCGGCTCGGATCGTTCAGTCATTCGGCTGCTGTCGAGCGCCGGAAGACCAGTTTGCCATCCGACCGCAGGGCCACAATGCCCCCGGGCAGGTTGAGCGGCCCCTGACCGCGCCAGTCGGTGATCAGCCGATCGGCCTCCTCGATGTGCCGGGCGAACAGCGAGCCGGCCGGACTGCCCGCCTCGACGGCCGCCGCCCGCAGCACCCGGCGCCGCACGGCGGGCGGCAGGGGGCCCAGCCGGACCACCGACAGCGCGCCCTGCGGATCGCCGTCCACCGCGGCCTCCCGGCGGGCGGCGGCGGCCCACTGGTCGAGCGCGTCGGCGTCGTCCCGGAACAGCTGCGCGGTGCGGGCCAGCGAGGCCACCACGCCGCGGCCGAGCGACTTCTCCAGCACCGGCAGCGCCTCGTGGCGCACCCGGGCGCGGGTGTAGGAGGGGTCGGCGTTGTGCGGGTCCTCCCACACGTCGATGCCCTGGACCAGGCACGCCTTGCGGGTGGTGTCCCGGTCGAGCAGCAGGAACGGGCGGCGGTAGCGGCCGCCGGGGCCGGAGACGGCGGCCATGCCGGACAGCGAACGGGTGCCGGACCCGCGGGCCAGCCCGAGCAGCACGGTCTCCGCCTGGTCGTCGCGGGTGTGGCCGAGCAGCACGGCGACCGCGCCGAGTTGGGCCGTCGCGGTCTCCAGAGCGGCGTAGCGGGCGTCCCGGGCGGCGGCCTCCGGACCGCCCTGGCGGCCCACCGTGACGCCGACCGCCTCGACCGGATCGAGACCGAGGTCACGCAGTTTGCTCGCCACGTCGAGCGCGCGGGCGGTGGATCCGGCCTGCAGCCCGTGGTCCACGGTGACCGCGCCGGCCCGGAAGCCGGCCCGCCGGGCCTCGAAGGCGAGCGCGGAGGCGAGCGCCATCGAGTCGGCGCCGCCGCTGCACGCGGCGAGCACCAGCGGGGGCGCGGTCCACGGCAGGCCGTTCGCGACGCGGGCGCCGGGGCGCGCGCCGCCGGTCCGGCGCGGGGAGACCGCCCGGGGAAGACTCCGCAGGTTCTGCGCCTGCCGGACGCCGCGCGCGCCGGCGTGCGCCGCGGCGGCCTCGCTGAACGCGGCCTGCCGGGGCGGCTGGGCCTGGTCCGGGCCGTGCGGATCCGGCGTGTCCTGCAACTCCTGCAGGACTTCGTGGAGTACGCGGCGAACCGCCAGGCGTATCGCGGCGACCGCGGGATGGGGACCCATGTCCAATTCCTCCTGAGAACCCGGCGGGCTCCGGGCGTGCGGAGCCGGCAGGGCGGTGCGATGACGGAGCGTATCTGGATGGTGACAGATCCGGAGCGTTACCCGAGCATCGCACGCCTACCCATCCGCCATGGTCCCTCGGACGGGTGAAAGAACACGAGATATCAGAGGTGGAGGGGTCGTGCCGGGATCACGAGTCGGTGTGCCGGTGCACCCGGGTGATCCAATCCGCCGGTTTGGCGATCTCCTTCTTGGTGGGCAGGGTGTTGGGCGAGGTCCACACCCGGTTGAACCCCTCCATGCCCACCTCGTTGACGACCGCGCGCACGAAGCGCTCGCCGTCCCGGTACTGGCGCAGCTTGGCGTCCAGGCCCAGCAGCCGCCGCAGCGCCTGGTCGAGCCGGCCGGCGCCGCTGGCCCGGCGCTGCTGGAACTTCTCCCGGATCTCGGCGACCGTCGGCACCACGTCCGGGCCGACGCCGTCCATGACGTAGTCCGCGTGGCCCTCCAGCAGCGACATCACGGCGGTCAACCGGCTGAGGATCTCGCGCTGGGCCGGGGTCTGGACGACCTCCAGCATGCTCAGGCCCTCGGTCTCCGGCGCCGCGTCGGTCTCGCCGCGGCCGCCGCCGACCAGCGACTGCGCGGCCTTGCTCACCCGTTCCAGCAGGGTGGCCGGGTCGATCTCGGTCTGGACCAGGAACTCCTGAATCTCGCCCTCGATGTGGTCGCGCAGCCAGGGCACCGCGGTGAACTGGGTGCGGTGGGTCTCCTCGTGCAGGCAGACCCACAGCCGGAAGTCGTGCGGGTCCACGTCGAGTTCGCGCTCGACGTGCACGATGTTCGGCGCGACGAGCAGCAGGCGGCCGGTGCGCGGTCCGCCGGGCTCGGGGGCGGCCGGGCCGGCGGGCATCTCGCGGTTGGCCGGCGCGAACGTCTCGTACTGGCCGAGCACCCGGGAGGACATGAACGACAGCAGCGCGCCGACCTCGACGCCGGTCACCTTGCCGCCGACGGTGCCCAGCACCGCGCCGCCCGGCACCGCGGCCCGGCGGGCCTGCATCTTCTCCAGCAGCGGTTTGAGCACCTCGCGGAACCCGGCGACGTTGGCCTTGATCCAGCCGACCCGGTCGACCACCAGGACGGGCGTGCCGGCGTCGTCGACCGGGGAGCCGGATCCGTACATCGAGGTGAACGAACGCACGTGTGCCTCGGCGGACTTGGCGTGGCCGCGCAGTTCGGCGACCACCGCCCGCGCCTCGTCGCGACTGACCTCTGGACCGGGCCTGACCAGCCGGGTCGCGGTCGCCACCGCGAGGTTCCAGTCGACCATCTCCGCTCCACCGATGCTCGTCATGGCTTCACCGTACGTTGAATGCCGGCGGTTCGGACCGCCCGGCGCCGGTTTCAGGGTTTTGCCAGGGTGCCGGCGGCGGGCTCCGGTCAGCGGCAGCCGCAGTTGGTGACGGCCTCGGCGAGCCGGTCGAGGGCGGCCTCGGCGGCGAACGGGTTCCGGGTGCCCGAGGTCATGAAGGCGAAGACCAGCAGCCGGTCGTCGGCGTCCACCACGGTCCCGGCGAGCGTGTTGACGCCGGTCAGCGTGCCGGTCTTGGCGCGCACCAGCCCGGCCGCGCCGGACGGGTCGCCGCCGGCCGCGGCGGCGCTGTCCTCGCTGGTGGTGAACCGGTCGCTGAGCGTCCCGGTGAAGCCGGCCACCGGCAGGCCGCTGAGGATCGAACGCAGTTCCGGGTGGGCCGGCTGGGACGCGGTCAGCAGCAGGTGGGCCAGCAGGCCGGCGGTGAGCCGGTCGGCGCGGTCGAGCCCGGAGCCGTCGTTGAAGCTGGTGCCGGCCAGCGGCAGCCCCAGCTTGGCCAGCACCGAGCGGATCGCCGCGCCGGCGCCGGCGAAGCTGACCGGGTGGCCGGTGCCGATCGCGGCCTGCCGGGCGAGGGCCTCGGCGATGTCGTTGTCGCTGTTGGTCAGCATCCTCTCCACCAGCGCGGACAGCGGCATCGAGTCGACCTCGGCGATCTGCGCCTCCCGGCCCTGCGGCGCGGTGCCGGGGCGGACCGCGGTGACCCGGACGCCGCGGGCGCGCAGCAGGCCGGCGAAGGTCTGCGCGGCCGAGTCCGCGGGGTCGGCGTAGCGCGGGGCGTCCTCGGTGGAGCGCGGGTCGATCCGGCCCTCGTCGGCCATGAGGGCGGTGACCGGGGCGATGTTGTCGTTGACGCCGATGGGGTGGATGCGCGGCCCGGTGTAGAGCGAGGTGTCGTACTCCAGGGCGACGCTCCGCTCGCCGCTCTCGCGCAGCGACCGGGCGGTGGCGTCGGCCAGGGTGGGCAGCGAGGCGGGGGTGGCGTCCGGGTCGGCGCCGCGCGGGGTGGGCGCGGCGGTCAGCGTCGGATCGCCGCCGCCGACCAGCACGATCGTGCCGCGGGCCGCGCCGGGCACCACGTCGGTGGGTATCCGGTAGTCGGGTCCGCGGCTCTCCAGGGCGGCGGCCGCGGTGGCGATCTTCGTGGTGGAGGCGGGCAGCGTCGGGGTACCGGCCTGCCGTCCGAATAGCGGGCGCCCGGTGGCGGCGTCCAGCACGACCCCGGTGCGCAGGCCGCCGAGGGACGGGTCGGCGAACAGCGGCGCGAGCACGTCGTCGAGCCCGTTCGCGGTCGGCAGCGGCACGCCCGCCTGGGTGGCCGCCGCCTCGCCGGTGGCGCCGGGGCCGATCGCGTCCAGCACGGCGGGGGCGAGCGGCTCCGGCCTGGCCCGGTCGCGGTGCCGGGCGGCGGCGTCGGCGCCGGCCGCCCAGGTGCGTTCCGCCTGGCGCTGGCCGCCCTGCCAGGGACCGGCCACCGACACCGCCACCGATACGGCGACCAGACCGGCCGCCGCGGCCCACGCGATGAGCTTCCGCCCCGCCCTGGCCTGCGCCTTCCAGTCCGAGCCGGCCACGGCTGCGCCCACCCTGCACCACCCAACGTCCGGTCCGTCACTCTTGGCCGTTCACGGTCAGCCGCGATACGACGGTCACACTTAACCAGCACTCCGTCACCGCTCCGACCGCACCCCCTTCGCCGTCCACCGGCCCCTTTGGCGAGCACCCAACCGGGTGAGCCACACTTGGGGCACAAGAATTCGCGTGCTGGTAACGGCCGGGACACGGCCGACCGAAGATGGAGGAGAGCCTTGGAGTTCGACGTCACGATCGAGATCCCTAAGGGTTCGCGCAACAAGTACGAGGTGGACCACGAGACCGGTCGTATCCGCCTGGACCGCAGGCTCTTCACCTCCACCAGCTACCCGGCCGACTACGGCTTCGTGGAGAACACCCTCGGCGAGGACGGCGACCCGCTGGACGCGCTGGTCATCCTCGACGAGCCCACCTTCCCCGGCTGCCTGATCAAGTGCCGCGCGATCGGCATGTTCCGGATGACCGACGAGGCCGGCGGCGACGACAAGCTGCTGTGCGTCCCGGCGTCGGACCCGCGGGTGGAGCACCTGCGCGACATCCACCACGTCAGCGAGTTCGACCGGCTGGAGATCCAGCACTTCTTCGAGGTCTACAAGGACCTGGAGCCCGGCAAGTCGGTCGAGGGCGCCGACTGGGTGGGCCGCGCCGAGGCGGAGGCCGAGGTCGAGGCGTCCATAAAGCGGCTGGAGGCGGCCGGCGGCGGGCACCACTGACCGAGCCGGTACCCGCGAGGCCCCCGCAGACCGTGCGGGGGCCTCGCGCGTGTGACCGGGCCGGGCGCCCGCACGGGCCGGCGCGCGGTCAGAAGCCGCGGGTGCGCTTGGCGGCGCGGCGGCGCGGGCGGTCGGCCGGCAGTCGGATCATCATCCTGGTCAGCTCGCCACCGAGGTTGACGCCGACCGCGATCGCGAGCGCCAGCGCGACCGCCTTGGCCAGCGAGGCCACCCCGACGTCCTGGCGGCCCTGGGTGAACGCCAGCAGCCCGAAGTAGGTCGCGCTGCCCGGCAGCAGCGGACCGATGGCCGCCGTGACGTACGGCAGCGCGGAGGCGTGCCGGTAGCGGGCGAGCATCTGGCCGAAGAGGCCGACCAGGCCGGCGGCGACGGCGGTGGCCGCGATCGGGGACATCCCGAGGGCGGGCTGGTGCAGCGCGGCGTAGACCACCCAGGCGATGCCGCCGTTGACGGTGACGACCGGCAGCACCGCGCGCTCGCACTGCAGGAGCACGGCGAACGCCAGGGTGAGCGCCATCGCGGCGAGCAGCTGGACCGGCGGGTTGTCGTAGACGCGCAGCGCCTCGTCGGGGTTGAGGTCGGCGTTGAGCGTGACGCCCACGTAGAGCACCAGCGTGACGCCGCCGACGATGCCGACCACCAGGTACATCACCTCCAGCAGGCGGGCCGAGGCGGTGATGTAGAAGCCGGTCAGGCCGTCCTGGACGCCGGCCACCAGCGCCCGGCCGGGCAGCAGCGCGTACAGCCCGCCGGTGATCACCGCGGACGCCTGAACGTGTCCGGCGCCGGGCAGGTGGGAGCCGTACAGCTCCAGCAGGACGCCCATCGCGGCGGCGGGCGTGGCGGCGGCGGCGAACTGGTAGAACTCCGGCAGCCCGCGGCCGGCCAGCAGCCAGGCCAGCCGGTCGCCGAGCATCGCGCCGACCATGGCGGCGAAGAAGACCGTCGGACCGCCGCCGACCAGGATGCTGCCGGAGCCGGCCAGCAGGCCGGCGGCGACGGTGAGCAGCCAGCCCGGGTAGGGGTGGCGGTTGCGGCGGATCTCGGCGAGCCGGCGGTAGGCGTCCTCCAGGGTCGCCTCGTGCGCGGTGATCTCGTCGATCAGCCGGTAGACGGCCGCCAGCCGGGTGTAGTCGGTGCCCCGGCGGCGCACGGTGCGGCTGGCGGTGACCGGGTCGTCGACCAGCGACGGCTGGTGGCTGATGGACAGCAGGGTGAAGGTGACGGTCGGCTCGACCCGGTCCAGGCCGTAGGCGTGCGCGACGCCGAACATCGACGCCTCCACGTCCTCGGCGCCCTCGCCGCCGGCGAGCAGCAGTTCGCCGATGCGCAGGGTGAGGTCGAGGATGCGCGGGACGGCCGGGCCCTCGCTCTCCGGCTTGGCGGCGCTCTCCGGCGCGGGCCGGTCGGCCACCGGCATCCGCAGCATCGCCCGCATCCGGTCCTGCCACGGCGCGTCGACGGCGAGCCGGACCACCGGCACGCCCTCCGGCGGGGTGAACGCCGTCGGGGCGTACGGCAGCCGGTGGGTGCCGGTGGTGCTGCCGGCCGGCGGCGTGGGCATCCGGTGGGTACCGGTCGTGCCGCCGGACCCGGCGGGGAGCGTCGGCGGGCTGAACGCGGAGCCCTCGGACTCCGGCGCGGGAGGCAGCGGCACGCCGAGCGGCGGGGTGAACGCCGACCCGAGGTCGCGCTCCCCCGGCCGGTCGGCCGCCGTGCGGTGCTGCTCGCGGTCGCTCATCGCTTGGCCGCCCGGTGCCGGCCGCGCTGCGGCGGGGCGGTGGCGCGCGGAGCGGGGCCGGTCGCGGGGAGGGGTGCGCCGGCCGCCGGGCGGGCGCGGTCGGCACCGCGGCGGGCCCGCAGGTACTCGAAGCCGATCGGCACCACCGAGACCAGCACGATGGCCACGAAGATCGCCTCGATGTGCGCGCCGACGAAGGCGATCTGGCCGAGGAAGTAGCCGAGCACGGTGACGCCCGCGCCCCAGCCGGTGCCGCCGGCCAGGTTGAAGACCGCGAAGGTGCGGTAGTCCATGCGGCTGACCCCGGCGATGATCGGGGTGAAGGTGCGCACGACGGGCACGAAGCGGGCCAGCAGGATCGACTTGGGGCCGTGGTGCTCGAAGAAGGCGTGCGCCTTCTCCACGTTCTCCCGCTTGAAGATCCTGGAGTCGGGCCGGTTGAAGAGCGCGGGGCCGACCTTGCGGCCGAACAGGTAGCCGGCCTGGTCGCCCAGGACCGCCGCGACGGCCACCGCGAGGCAGACCAGCCACAGCGGCTCGGTCAGGTAGCGGTGCCCGGCGACCAGCAGGCCGCTGGTGAACAGCAGCGAGTCGCCGGGCAGCACGAATCCGATCAGCAGTCCGGACTCGGCGAAGACCACGATCATGATGCCGACCAGCCCGAAGGACTCGATCAGCTGGTTCGGGGTGAGCCAGGTGGGGCCCAGGGAGAGGGTCGTCACGGCCGGGCGCACTCCTGGTGATGGTCGGCTGGGATGCGACTCCAGTATGACCTTCAGTCCGGTATGCGCCGTCCTGGGGATGCGCCCGGGCCGGGCCGGCGGCCGTCCGCCGGCCCGCTCAGACGTTGCGGACCGCGTTGGCGAGGATCGCCTCGCGCAGGTAGTCGGCCGCGCCCGGGTGGATCGTCTCGTAGTACGCGGTGAAGCGCGGGTCGGCGATGTACATCTCTGCGAGCCGGGTGTGCATCTCGTGGGAGCAGTCGTAGAAGTGCCGGGTGATCTGCGCGCGGTGCTCCTCGGCCAGGTCCATCGCGGCCGGGCCGTCGGCCGGCTCCCCGGAGTCCATCAGGGCGGCCAGCCCGGCCGACCACGCCTGCGCCTGCGCCTTGATCCGCTGCCAGTCCTCCTTCCGGTATCCGGCCGCGCGGCGCTGCGACTGGCGGTAGGCGTCGGTGTGCCCCCAGCGCTGCTCGACCTCCTCGGCGTACTGGTCGGGGTCGTGGTCGCCGAAGACCTCGAACTTCTCGCGCGGGGTGAGGTTGATGCCCATCTTGCGTGCCTCCATGGCTCGTTCGACCGCCTCGGCCATCCGCCGCAACGCCTCGATCCGGCCGGTCAGCACCTCGTGCCGGCGGCGCAGCTGGTCCACCGGGTCGGTGGCGGGGTCGTCGAGCAGGGCCGCGATCTCGTCGAGCGGAAAGCCGAGTTCCCGGTAGAACAGGATCTGCTGCAGCCGGTCGAGGTCGGCGTCGTCGTAGCGCCGGTGCCCCGCGTGGCTGCGCGCGCCGGGGCACAGCAGTCCGATCTCGTCGTAGTGGTGCAGGGCGCGCACCGTGACGCCGGCGAATCCGGCGACCTGTCCCACCGAGTAACCCATGGCTCCCGCTTCCTTCGTGCTTGCGGGCCCCACGATGGCGCCTCACGCCGCGTGAGGGGCAAGCCCGCCGCGGCGGGCGTTCAGGGCCGGTCCGGCGGATCCTGCTCGCGGGCCCGGATCCGGGCGGCCATCACCGCCACGTCGTCCTCCGCGGCGCCGGCGACCATGTGGTCGAGTATCTGGTCGACCAGCGTCTCCAGTCCGGTGGTGGTCTCCAGCCGCAGGGCGCTCAGCCGGCCGAGCGAGGCGTCGATGTCCTCGCCGCGGTGCTCGACCAGGCCGTCGGTGTAGAGCAGCAGCACGTCGCCGGACTCCCAGTCCACGGTGACCGGTTCGTATCCGCCGTACCCGGTGCCCAGCGGCGGGCCGGCCGGGACCGGGACCAGATCGGTGCCGCCGCCGGCCCGCAGCACGGCGGGCGGCAGGTGGCCGGCGCGGGCGTAGGACAGCTTGCCGCGGGCCGGGTCGGCGAGCGCCAGCAGGCAGGTGACCGGGCGACTGTTCTCCGACTCGGCGATCATCGAGTCGAGCTGCCGCAGGATGCGGTGCGGCGGCAGGTCGGCGGCGCCCACCACGCGCAGCATCGAGCGGTAGGTGCTCATGTCCACCGCCGCCTCGACGCCGTGGCCCATCACGTCGCCCATCGCCAGCAGGGTGCGGCCGAACGGGCGGCGGATGGTGTCGTACCAGTCGCCGCCGACCAGGGCGCTGCTGCCGGCCGGCAGGTAGCGGGTGGCGACCTCGATGCCGTGGTGCGGGGACTTCGGCTCGGACAGCAGCGCGCGCTGCAGTTCCAGCGCGATGCCGTGCTCGCGGGTGTAGCGGCTGGCGTTGTCCAGGCTGATCGCGGCGCGGCCGGCCAGGTCCTGGGCGGCGACCATGTCCTGCTCGGTGAAGGCGGGCGACCCGCCGACCCGGGCCATGGACAGCGTGCCGATCGGGGTGCCGCGGGCGATGAGCGGGACGACGAGCGCGGAGTGCATGCCGAGGGAGCGGTAGACGTCCACCCGGCCCGGCTCGGGGGCGAGTTGGGCGATGCGGGCATCGGACGGCACGTTGATGATGGCGGCCCGCCCGGTCGCCATGCTGGACGAGGTCTGCGAGCCGGCCTGGAAGGTGGTGTAGACGCCCGGCTCGCCCAGCTCCTTCGCGGCCTCGCGCAGCCGGGGCAGCGCTGCCAGCGCGGCGCGGCGCAGCCGGATGGGCCGGTCCGGTCCGATGATCCGCTGCGCGTCGCCGTACTCGGGCGGGAAGACGTCCACGGTGACCAGGTCGGCGAGCATCGGGATCAGGAATTCGGCCAGCTCACCGCAGGTGGTGTCCATCTCCAGGGTGGTGCCGATCCGGGTGACGGCGGTGTCCAGCAGGGTCAGCCGCTCGCGGGCCTGCTCCAGGGCCTCCTGCTGCCGGCGGGAGGCGCTGACCTCGATGATCACACCGGCCACGCCGAGCACCTCGCCCTCCTCCTCCAGGCGGTGGAAGACGCCGTGCCAGTAGCGGCGCTCCGGCCCGGAGTCGGACCGGGTGCGGCCGCTGGAGGTGCTCTCGCGCGGGACGCCGTCGGCCAGGACGGCTCGCAGCATCTCGGAGGGGGCGTCGAAGTCCGGTACGACCTGTTCGACCCGGCGCCCGATGTGGTCCTCGGCCGGCACGCCGTTCATCCGGGCCATCGCCTCGTTGACGTGGACGTAGCGCAGGTCGGTGTCGAGCACGACGACGCCGGCCGCGGTGCCGGCGACGACCTGGCGCAGCACGGCCTGGGTGAGCCGCTTCGAGGCGTCCGGCAGCCCCACCGACGTCCTCCTCGTCTGCCGTGCGCCCGCGACCGCCGGTGGCCGGTCTCGGCCGGCCCGCGATGACGCGGGTACCCGGGTGGTGCCCTCCATGGTCGGACACCGCGGGGCGGGACGCATTCCGTGGCTCGATCCATCCGATTGCCCCAGGCGACCGATGCGAAATACAACTAGCTCCGCTACGGTGGATCAACCGTTCGCTCCGCGCCGTTGACGGGGTGTCGCGGACGGCCGTAGCACGGGGGCCAGCAGGGGCCCGGGGAGACCGCCGGGCCAGCCGTATCTGAGGAGGCGGACCGCCTATGTGCGGGATCACCGGATGGATCTCCTACGACCGGGACCTCACCGCGGAGCGGGCCACGCTCGACGCGATGACCGAGACGATGGCCTGCCGGGGTCCCGACGCGGGGGGCGTCTGGCTCGACACGCACGCCGCCTTCGGGCACCGCAGGCTCGCGGTGATCGACCTGGAGGGCGGCCGGCAGCCGATGACCGTCGAACACGACGGGCGCACCGTGCTGGTGACCACCTACAGCGGTGAGATCTACAACTACCGCGAGCTGCGCGAGGAGCTGGCCGCCCTCGGGCACGCCTTCCGCACCAGCAGCGACACCGAGGTGTGCCTGCACGCCTACCTGGAGTGGGGCGAGGCGTTCACCGAGCGGCTCAACGGCATGTACGCGTTCGCCCTGTGGGACCCGCGCACCGAGGAACTGCTGCTGGTGCGCGACCGGATGGGCATCAAGCCGCTGTACTACCACCCGACCGCCGACGGGGTGCTGTTCGGCTCGGAGCCCAAGGCGATCCTGGCCCACCCCTCGGTGCGCCGGGTGGTGGACGCCGACGGGCTCGCCGAGCTCATCGCGTTCACCAAGACCCCGGGCCACGCGGTCTACAAGGGCATGAAGGAGGTGCGGCCGGGACACCTGGTCCGGGTGCGCCGCGGCTCACTGACCGTCAAGCGCTACTGGGCGCTGGAGGCCACCGAGCACACCGACGACCTGGACACCACGGTCCGCACGGTCCGCGAGCTGCTCGACGACATCGTCGCCCGCCAGCTGGTGGCCGACGTGCCGCTGTGCACCCTGCTCTCCGGCGGCCTGGACTCCTCGGTGATCACCGCGCTGGCCGCCCGCGGGCTGGCCGCCGGGGGCAAGGGCCCGGTGCGGTCCTTCGCGGTGGACTTCGTCGGGCAGACCGAGAACTTCAAGGCCGACGCGCTGCGCTCCACCCCCGACGGGCCGTACGCGCACGCGCTCGCCGAGCACGTGCGCTCCGACCACAGCGACATCGTGCTGGACACCGCGACGCTGATGAACGGCGGCCACCGGGACGCCGCGCTGAACGCCCGCGACCTGCCGTTCGGGCTCGGCGAGGCGGACACCTCGCTCTACCTGCTGTTCAAGGCGATCCGCGAGCAGAGCACGGTGGCGCTGTCCGGCGAGTCGGCCGACGAGGTCTTCGGCGGCTACAAGTGGTTCCACGAGAAGGAGATCGTCGACGCCGACACCTTCCCGTGGCTCGCCGCGATGGGCGTCAACAACTTCGACGGCTCCCGGGTCGGCCGCGACTCGCTGCTGGACCGGGGGCTGCTGGCCAAGCTGGACCTGCCCGGCTACCGCGAGGCCCGGTACCGCGAGGCGCTGGCGGAGGTGCCGCACCGGGAGGGCGACTCGCCGCTGGAGCGCCGGATGCGGGAGGTCTGCTACCTGCACCTGACCCGGTTCGTGCAGTTCCTGCTGGACCGCAAGGACCGGATGAGCATGGCGGTCGGCCTGGAGGTGCGCGTCCCGTTCTGCGACCACCGGCTGGTGCAGTACGTCTTCAACACCCCGTGGTCGATGAAGACCTTCGACGGCCGGGAGAAGTCGCTGCTGCGCGCCGCCGCCCGCGACGTGCTGCCGGAGTCGGTCGCGCAGCGGGTCAAGAGCCCGTACCCGAGCACCCAGGACCCGCGCTACGGGCAGGAGCTCAACGCCGAGCTGGCGCGGGTGCTCGCCGACAAGGACGCGCCGGTGCTGCCGCTGCTGGACACCGCCGGCGTCCGGGAGGCCGTCGACGCGCGGGGCGAGGGCTTCCGCTTCCCGACCGAGCTGGTGCTGGCGCTCAACACCTGGCTGGGCCGCTACGACGCCACGCTGGAGGTCTGAGCCCGGCTGACGGCCCTTCCCGGCCCCCCGGACGCCCGCACGCCACGCGGCCGTCCGGGGGGCCGCGTGGCGCCCGGCCCCCCGGACAGCGCCCACGGACCGGCGTCTACGCTCTCGTAGACTGACGGACGACGTCCGTGGACCGCGAACCGGAAGGGGGAGGCACCGTGCCGGACCGTGCCCGCCGCCCGCCCGGCGAGCTGGAGGCGGCCGTGCTGGCCGTGCTGTGGGCCGCGCCGGGCCCGCTCACCACGCCGGAGGTGCAGCGCCGCCTGGACGGCACGCCGGCCCGCACCACGGTCGCCACCATCCTGGCCCGGCTGCACGGCAAGGGCACCGTGCTGCGGGACCGGGCCGGCCGCGCGTACCGGTACACCGCCGCCGTCGAGGACCAGGCCGCGCTGACCGCCCGGCGCATGCACGGCGAGCTCGACCGCGGCGACGACCGCTGCGGCGTGCTCGCCCGGTTCGTCTCGCACCTGACCCCGGACGACGAGCGGGTGCTGCGCCGCCTGCTGGCCGGCGCCGACCCGAACCGGCACACGTCTACACTCTCGTAGACGCGGAACCCACCCGGACCCGCCGCGTGGACCGGCAGAGAGGCGCACATGTACGCACTGACCCACGGGACGGACCTCGCCGTCAACGTGCTGAACCCGACCTCGCTGCTGTCGTCCTTCGGGGCGCTGGGCATCCTGGTGGTGCTGTTCGCCGAGACCGGACTGCTGGTGGGCTTCTTCCTGCCGGGCGACTCGCTGCTGTTCACCGCGGGGCTGTTCACCACCACGAGCGCCACCGCGGTCGTCCACCTCGACCTCGGCTGGGTGCTCGCGGCGGCCGGCGCGGGCGCGGTGCTCGGGGCGCAGACCGGCTACCTGATCGGCCGGCGCGGCGGTCCCGCGCTGCTGAACCGGTCGAAGAGCCCCAAGCTGCACATGGCGGTGGAGCGCTCCGGCGAGATGCTGGAGAAGTACGGCTACGGCAAGGCCATCGTGCTCGCCCGCTTCGTGCCGCTGGTGCGCACCGTGCTCAACCCGATGGCCGGAGCGCTCGGCGTCCCGCTCGGCACCTTCACCGGCTGGCAGGTCGTCGGCGGGCTGGTCTGGAGCCTCGGCGTCACCCTGGCGGGCCACGCGCTCGGCTCCAGCATCCCCAACATCGACAACTACCTGCTGCCGATCATCGCCGTGCTGGTGGTCCTCTCGCTCATCCCGGTGGCGCTGGAGATCCGCAAGTCCCGGCGCGCCCCGGCCAAGGAGTCCACCCGCGTGTGACGTCCGTCGCTCAGGACTCGCCGCCCGGCATGGCGCCGCGCAGGCAGGCGTCGCCGTGCTGCCTGATGTGCTGCTCCAGGGCCTCCAGCGCGGCGCTCACCGCCGCGGCCGACCCCGAGCCGCGCTGCTCGGCGTAGTAGGCGGCGCCCAGCCGCCGGGTGAGGTCCTGGCCGGCCCGCAGCGCCTGCACCTCCTCGACCTTCTCCTTGCCGGCGTCCAGACCGCGCTGGGCGGCCTCCTTCGCACGGTCCAGGAACCCGCTCATGTGCTGCCTCCGATGCGTAGGGTGCGCCGTGAGGCGCACAACGTTTTCCTGCGGTTTTCCCGTGAACGCTTCCGGATATCACTCCCGACGGGTGATACTCCGTGTCGGAGCCAATCAGAAGAGCCAGAGACACCCCTGGTGAGAGCGAGGCTGCTAGATGTTCAGGAACGGGCTGGAACCGTGGCACGTGATCCTGGTCGTGGTGGTGTTCGTGCTGCTCTTCGGCTACAAGAAGATGCCGGACGCCGCCCGAGGACTCGGCAAGTCGCTGCGCATCCTGAAGTCGGAGACCCGAGCCCTGCGTGAGGAGGGCAAGGACGGCAAGGACGGAGCCGCCAAGGACAGCTCCGCCGAGCCCGGCGAGACGCGGCCCAAGGAGGTCCTCGACAAGGCCCCCGCCCCGGCCCCCGCCGAGCCGGCGCCGGCCAAGGACGAGCAGCACACCGTCTGACGCCCGACGGCACCACGCGCACCCGCGACGCCGGTCCGCACCGCCCACCCGGGCGGCGCGGGCCGGCGTCGCCGTGTCACTGCACGCCCGCCCAGGCGGTGGGGCCGAGGAAGCCCTTGATGTCGGACGCGATGTGGTCCGGGTTGACCTGGTAGGGCAGCTCGAACAGCACCGTGCGGCGCCGGCCCTCCATCCGCACCCGGATCGGGGTGTCACCCGGGTGGGCGACCATCACCCGCTTCAGTTCGCCCAGCATCGGCTCGGTGATCCGGTGCTCCGGCAGCACGATCAGCACCGGCGGCCGGCCGCCGTGCTCGGCCGAGGCGATGTCCAGCGTGCCGAGCTCCTGCCCGGCGACGTTGATGCCGCTGTCGCGGGCGTTGATCCGGCCGCGCACGCACACCACGTTGTCCTCGATCAGCTGCGGCGCGACGAGCTGGTAGGAGGCGGGGAAGAAGCACACCTCGATGCCGGCGTCCCGGTCGGCGAGGTGGACGATCGCCCAGGCGTTGCCCTGCTTGGTCATCCGGCGCTCCACCCCGGTGATCAGCCCGGCGAGCTTCACGTCGCCCTGGCTGCGGCCGGAGCCCAGCAGCTCGGCGATCGAGGTGTCGCGGTTGCGGGCCAGGATGTGCTCGGCGCCGTCCAGCGGGTGCGCCGAGACGTACAGGCCCAGCATCTCCCGCTCCAGGGACAGCAGTTGCTTGCGCGGCCACTCGTGGTCGCCGATGGCCACGTCCAGCCCGATGCCGCTGCCGGCCTCACCGGTGTCCAGCGCGCCGAACAGGTCGTCCTGCCCGATCGCCGCCTGCTTCTTGACCGGCACGATCGCGTCCACCGCGTTCTCGTGGACGTCGCACAGCGCGCGGCGGGCGTGGCCGAGCGAGTCGAAGGCGCCGGCCTTGATCAGCGACTCGATCACCCGCTTGTTGCACGCGGTGATCTCCGCCTTGTCCAGGAAGTCGGAGAAGGAGGTGTACTTGCCCTTCTCCTTGCGGGTCTTGACCATCGAGTCGATGACGTTGAGGCCCACGTTGCGCACCGACTTCAGGCCGAAGCGCACGTCGTCGCCGACCGCGGAGAAGTCGGCCACCGACTCGTTGATGTCCGGGGAGAGCACCTTGATGCCCATCCGGCGGGCCTCGGCGAGGTAGACGGCGGCCTTGTCCTTGTCGTCGTCCACCGAGGTCAGCAGGGCGGCCATGTACTCGGCCGGGTAGTTGGCCTTGAGGAAGGCGGTCCAGTAGGAGACCAGCCCGTAGCCGGCGGTGTGCGACTTGTTGAACGCGTAGCCGGAGAACGGCAGCATGACGTCCCAGAGGGCCTTGATCGACTCCTCGGAGTACTTGTTCTCCAGCATGCCGTTGTGGAACTTGTCCCACTCCTTGGCCAGCACCTCGGGCTTCTTCTTGCCCATCGCGCGGCGCAGCAGGTCGGCGCCGCCGAGGCTGTAGCCGGCCAGCTCCCGGGCGATGGCCATGATCTGCTCTTGGTAGACCAGCAGGTGGAAGGTGGTGCCGAGGATCGGATCCAGCGCCTCGCGCAGCTCCGGGTGGATCGGCGCGATCTCCTGCCGGCCGTTCTTGCGGTGCGCGTAGTTGGTGTGCGCGTTGGCCGCCATCGGGCCGGGCCGGTACAGCGCGAGGACCGCCGCGATGTCCTCGAACCGGGTCGGCTCCATCAGCTTGAGCAGTTCGCGCATCGGGCCGCCGTCGAGCTGGAAGATGCCCAACGTGTCGCCGCGCGCGAGGAGTTCGTAGGTCTTGGTGTCGTCCAGCGGGATCTTGTCGGTCTCCAGGGAGACGCCGCGGTTGTCCCGGATGACCTTGATGGCGTGATCGATGATGCCCAGGTTGCGCAGACCCAGGAAGTCCATCTTGATCAGGCCCATCTCCTCGCACTGGGGGTACGAGAAGCCGGTGATCTTGACGCCGTCCTTGGCCCGCATGTGCATCGGGATGAGTTCGAGCAGCGGCGTCTTGGACAGGATGACGGCCGCGGCGTGCACGCCGGTGCCGCGGGTGAGGCCCTCGATGCCCCGGGCGTTGTCGATGACCTTCTTGACGTCCGGGTCGTTGTCGTACATCTGCCGGATCTCGCCGGCCTCGCCGAACCGCGGGTGCTCGGGGTTGAACATGCCGTCCAGCGGCATGCCCTTGCCCATCACGTCCGGCGGCATGGCCTTGGTGATCCGGTCGCCCATCGCGAACGGGTAGCCCAGGATCCGCGAGGAGTCCTTGACGGCGGCCTTGGCCTTGATGGTGCCGAAGGTGTTGACCTGCGCGGTGTAGGCGTCGCCGTACTTCTCGGTGACGTACCGCACCATCTGGTCGCGCTGGCGGTCGTCGAAGTCGAGGTCGACGTCGGGGGGGTTGATGCGCTCGGGGTTGAGGAAGCGCTCGAAGAGCAGGCCGTGCTCCAGCGGGTCCAGCTCGGTGATCCGGGTCGCGTAGGCCACGATCGAACCGGTCGCGGAGCCTCGGCCGGGGCCGACCGGGATGCCGTTGTCGCGGGCGTACTTGCAGATGTCGGCGACCACGAGGAAGTAGCTGGAGAAGCCCATCGGACCGATGACCTTCATCTCGGTCTCGAACCGGTCGAGCACCTCGGCCGGGATCGGCTCGCCGTACCGGGCCCGCAGCCCGATCATGACCTCCTTGCGCAGCCAGGACTCCTGGTCCTCGCCGGGCGGCACGTCGAACTGCGGCATCTGGTCGACGTAGTCGAAGACCTCGTCGTAGGACTCGACGCGCTCCGCGATCAGCAGCGTGTTGTCGCACGCCTCGGGGAGCTCGGCGAACATCCGCCGCATCTCCTCGGCGGTCTTGAGGTAGTAGCCGGTGCCGTTGAACCGGAAGCGGCCCGGGTCGTCCTTGTTCTTGCCGACGCCGATGCACAGCAGGTTGTCGTGCGCGTCGGCCTGGTCCTCGGTGATGTAGTGCGCGTCGTTGGTGGCCAGCAGCGGGATGTCGAGTTCCTTCGCCAGCCGCAGCAGGTCCTCGCGGACGTTGCGCTCCAGGTCCAGGCCGTGGTCCATCAGCTCCAGGAAGTAGTTCTCCTTCCCGAAGATGTCCTGGCAGGCGGCGGCGGCGCTCAGCGCGTTGTCGTACTGGTTCAGGCGCAGCCGGGTCTGCACCTCGCCGGACGGGCAGCCGGTGGTGGCGATGATCCCCTCGGCGTGCTCGGAGATCAGCTCGCGGTCCATCCGCGGCTTGCCGGCCGGGAACTGCCCCTCGAACGAGGCGATGGACGACATCCGGAACAGGTTGCGCAGGCCCTGCGCGTTCCGCGCCCACATCGTCATGTGGCAGAACCGGCCGCCACCGGAGACGTCCTTGCTGCCCTCGCCGTCGTCCGACATCGCCCGCTGCCCGCCCGGGCCCCAGAACTCCTGCTTGCGGCTGAACCGGGTCGAGGGCGCGACGTACGCCTCGATGCCGATGATCGGCTTGACCGAGGTGCCCTTGGCGATCTGCTGGAACTCGTACGCTCCGAACATGTTCCCGTGGTCGCTCATCGCGACCGCGGGCATGCCCTGCCGCTCGACCTCGGCGAACATGGGCTTGAGCTTCTGCGCCCCGTCCAGCATCGAGTACTCGGTGTGATTGTGCAGGTGGACGAAGCTCTCGGGCACCGGTGTGTCTCCTCGTACGTCTCGCCAAGGGGTGACTCACACTAACGCGGCCGGCGCCGCCCGATGCCGCCCCCGCGTCCGTCGGCGGGTCACGAACCGAACGCGCTAGCCGAGGAACCGGGCGAGGGCGTCGAGCAGTCGGGCCGTGTCGGCCGGGCAGGTGTACGGTGCCAGGCCCACGCGCAGGCCGCCGGTGTCGCCGAGCCCGAGGTGGCGGGACGCCTCCAGGGCGTAGAAGGAGCCGGCCGGGGCGTTGATGCCGCGGGCGGCCAGGAACCGGTAGGCGTCGGCCGGATCCCGGCCGTCGAAGGTCAGCAGCAGGGTGGGCGTGCGGTGCTCGGCCCGGGAGCGCAGCGTGACCCCGGGCAGCGCGGCGAGCCCGTCCTCCAGCGTGCGGCGCAGCCCGTCCTCGTGGTCGGCCAGCGCGGCGAGCGAGGCGGCCAGCCGTTCGCGGCGCGGCGCGTCGGCCCGGGCGCCGCCGTCGGCCAGCGACGCCAGGAAGTCCACCGCGGCCGTGGTGCCGGCCAGCAACTCGTAAGGGAGCGTGCCCAGTTCGAAGCGCTCCGGGACCGCGTCGGTGGCCGGCAGCAGCTTGTCCGGGCGCAGGCCGGCCAGCAGGTGCGGCGCGCTCGCCAGCACGCCGCAGTGCGGCCCGAGGAACTTGTAGGGCGAGCAGACGTAGAAGTCGGCGCCCAGCGCGGCGACGTCGACCGGTGCGTGCGGCGTGAGGTGGACGCCGTCCACGTACAGCAGCGCGCCCGCGTCGTGCGCGAGGGCGGCGATCTCGGCCAGCGGCGGCCGGGTGCCGATCAGGTTGGACGCCCCGGTGACCGCGACCAGCCGGGTGCGCGCGCCCAGCCGCTCCGCGACGTGACGGGTCGTCAACTCGCCGCCGTCCGGGTCGAAGTCGATCCACCGCACGGTGACGCCGACCGCCTGCGCGGCCTGCACCCACGGCCGTATGTTGGCGTCGTGGTCGAGCCGGGTGACCGCTATCTCGTCGCCCGGCCGCCAGGTGCCGGCCAGGGTGCGCGCGAAGTCGTAGGTCAGTTGCGTCATGCTGCGGCCGAAGACGATGCCTGCCGGGTCCGCGCCGAGCAGGTCGGCCATCGCCTGACGTGCCGTCAACACGGTGTCGTCCGCGTGCCGTTCGGCCGCCGTGGTCCGCCCGCGGTTGGACAGCGGGGCGCGCAGCGTGTCGCGGATCGCGTCGCTCACCGCGTCCGGCGTCTGCGAGCCGCCGGGCCCGTCGAAGAACGCGGTGCCCTCCCGCAGCGCCGGGAACCTGCCGCGGACCGCGGTGACGTCGTAGCTCATGCGCCCTCCGGTTGCCTGCGGGGCCGGCCGCCGGCCCCGCTGAACGGGGACCGGGGCGGCGCCGGTGCGGCCCGCCCCGGTGAGACGAAGGTCACTATCCCATCGGGACGGTGGTGGTGCTGATCGCCATCGGCTGGTCGCTCAGGGCGCTGAGGCTCACGTGGCCGTGCGGGCCGCGGTGGTAGGGGCCGCGGGCGGTGGTGAGCTTGTAGTGCGCGGTGCGGTGCGGGCCGAGGGTGGCCGGGCCGGCGTCCACCTTCCAGTAGTTGGTCAGCCCGGGACCGCTCGTGGTCAGCGCGAAGTGCGGGGTGACCGGGGAGCCGGAGCGGTTGGTGACGGTGACCGACAGGCCGGTGAGCGTGTCGGGCAGCGAGCCGTCCCGCACGTGGGTGACCGACATCGACAGCGGCGGCGGGGTCAGCACCGCCGCCGCCAGGCAGCCGATGGTGGCCAGCAGCGGCACGACGACCGCCCAGCGCCGGGCGCTGCCGATCCGCCGCCACACCTGCCAGGTGCCGTCGCTGCCCCAGCGGCGCAGCCACGCGCCCGCGCCGGCCGCCGAGAAGTCCGAGGTGTCGGTGGTCAGCGCGCTGACCACCCACAGCGGGACGAGCAGCGTGTAGTAGCCGTCCTGGGAGCGGGTGGAGAGGTAGAAGGAGATCCAGGGCAGGATCAGCGCGGCCGGGCCGAGCCGGCGCGGGAAGAACGCCAGCGCGATCAGCAGGGTCACCAGCAGCAGCAGGCCGGCGTCGGAGTAGAGGCTGAGGTTCCCGGCGCCGTCGCGGAAGTAGTACGAGATGTCCACCAGGCCCTGGCCGTGCGGCACCGCGTGCTGCAGCAGCGGGGTGAGGACGCCGTCGAACCAGTCCTTCGGCCCCTGCACGATGAACGGCAGGTTGGACAGCAGGAAGACCCCGACGGCCACCCCGGCGTAGCGCAGCGTGAGCTTGGCCGCCGCGCGCGGGGTGAGTTCCCGGCGGCGGGCCAGGAAGATGCCGATGATCAGGAACGGCGCGAGGAACCAGGCGAGTTGCTGGGTGGCCGCCGCGATGCCGAGGCAGGCGGCGCGCGCGATGCCGCCGCGGCCGAGCCGGCCGCCGCGCCCGGTCCTGGTCCAACCGGCGGCGACGACCAGCAGGAAGGGCAGCGCGACCAGCGTCGGGTAGCCCTGGCGGGCGCTCGGCATCAGCATCTCGTAGCCCAGGCCGAAGCAGACCAGGGTGGAGGCGGAGCGCCAGGCGGGCGGCAGGACGAAGAACATCACGATGCCGGCCACCACGAGCCCGGCCATCGAGACCAGTCCGGCGGCCGGCAGCCCGGGGGCCATGCGGGCCGCGGCGGCCGAGAAGACCACCGACAGCGGCGGGTAGCCGAAGGTGTGGTCGATGCCGCCGTTCATCAGCTTGGTGATGTCCACGCCGGTCGGCGGCAGCGGGAAGGAGGTGCCGTAGACGTGCACGCCGCGCAGCAGGCCGTGCGCGGCCTCCTGGACGAGCAGGCCCTCGTCGCTCTTGTAGTCGGGGCGGCTGTGCGCCCGGGAGGCGAAGAAGGTGACGGCGCGCAGCACGCCGACGCCGAGCAGGACGATCTCCGCCGCGAACAGGCCGCGCACGGTGCGCACGGCGAGCGCCGCGACCGCGCAGGCCAGGATCAGCCCGTACGACACCATGAGCAGGGCGGCCATCGGCGGGAATCTGATGATCGTGGCGTTCCACAGATCACGTGTCCCGATGAACAGGCTGATGGCGGCGAGCACCGTCACGACGCGCTGGACGGTGCCCGGTGCCGGCCGGCCTGATCGGCGGTCGGTCCGTTCCGTGACAGACCTGACCGCCGATTCGGTGAGTGAAGCGTCCATTCGGCCGAGTTTACGGACACTTCCTCTGAACTAGTCCAGCGGCTTGGCTCCGGCCTCCAGGCCCTCGATGCCCTCCAGCCGGCCGAGCCGCTCCGAGGCGCGCTCGCCGAGGTCGCGGATCGCGTTCTCGAACCGGGTCTGCGAGTCCGGTTCGTCGCCGCCGAGCAGGTACTCCTTGAGGTCCTGCCGGGCGGCCTCCATCTCGTCGGGCCGCTCGCCGCGCAGCATCGCGACGAGTTCGGCGACACCGGAGCCGTCCTCGCCGAGGACGTAGGCCGCGCGGGCCGCGGTGTTGCGGCGGCGGAACTCCTCCGCACCGAGGCCCGCCGAGTCGGTGATGGCGTACGGCTTGCGGCTGGCCACGAAGTCGGAGACGACGGACGATATGTCGCCGATCATCAGGTGGCACTGGTTGAAGCAGGAGAACAGGTCGGGCCCGGGGCCCTCGACGACCCGGTGCTCGCCCTCGGGGGTGGCGGCCCAGTACGCGGCGGCCCACTGCTCTCGCAGCGAGCGGATCCGCGCCATGTCCTGCGCGGTGATCATGCCGTCCCTGGACCACTCGGCCTCGTCGGCGCCGACGCGGGCCGTGGTGCACACCGACTTCAGCTCCGCCTCGATGCGGGCCAGTTCCGGCGGCGCCGGGGTGCGGACCACGGCGCCCGGGCCGCGGCCGGCGTTGGCCTTCTCCAGCAGGGCGACGATCCGGCGGTGCGCGACGCCGGCCGCCGGGTTGACGGTGCCGGTGAACGGGTGCGGCTTGTAGAGGACCCGGACCGGCGGCTGGGCGGCGAGCAGTTCGCGGACGATGTTCTCGCCGCCGCCGAGCACCGAGGTGTTGCCCGGGTCGTTGGTCCAGCCCTCCCAGGTCGGCGCGTAGAGCACCGTCGGGATGGCGCAGTCCGGCGCCTGCCGGCTGACGTCGCTCAGCTGCGGGCGGCCGACCTCGACCAGGTCCTCGTCGCGGACGCCGACCTCGGCCAGTTCGTAGCGGTCGCGGCCCGCGCGGCCCGCGGTCCACACCTCGTCGTACGCCTTGCTGAACGGGTTGACGCTGGCGAGCTTGTCGCTGTCGCCGTGGCCGATGAAGACGTGCTTGATGTGCGGCACGCGCAGCAGGTGGATGTTCTTGCCGACGTTGGCCGGGTAGAGCGCGACCCGCACCGAGGACAGGTCCACGTTCATCAGGTGCACCGCGCTGGGCACGCACACCACGGGCAGCGCGGTCAGCTCCAGCGGCGGCACGAGCACCCGCTCGCGGAGCATCACCACGGGACGCTCCCGCTCGCTGAGCCGGGAGAGCGGTTCGAGCCACATCGCCGCCTGGTACGCCGACTCGGGCGAGCCGGAGAAGTACAGCACGGTGGTGGGCTTGTACTCGCGCATCCACTTGTCGAGCCAGCCCAGCGCCCGCTCCCGGCCGACCGGGCCGCGCCGGCCGAGCACGTGCGGCAGCAGGAGCAGGCAGCAGCCGAGCAGCACGACCACGGTGACCGAGGAGCCGATGGTGGTCCACAGCGCGTTGCGGTCGGCGGCCGAAGCGATGATGCCGGCGACCGCGAAGATGTCGAAGAACAGCACGAGTTCGCCGCCGCGGTCCAGCAGCGCCGGCGGCGGGCCGTCGCTGATGCGCAGGCCCTTGACGTCGATGTTGCGGGTGACGACCGGCAGTTGGCGGCGCTTGATGACCATGCGCATGGCCACCACGTAGGCGGCCTGGATCGCCTGCACCGCGAAGAGCGCGGCGACGCAGACCCGCAGCAGCCCGTCGCCGTCGGTGCCGCGCAGCGCGAGCGCCAGCAGGCCGATGAGCGTCAGGTGGCGGCAGGCCATCCGCAGCGACATGCCGAACCGGGCCCGGCGCAGCAGCCGCACGGCCGGGCTGTCGGAGGCCCGCAGCGACCACTCGGCGAAGTAGCCGATCGCCATGCCGGCGCTCATCACCCACCAGGACGGCAGCAGCGCGCCGACCAGCGCGACCGGCAGGCTCAGCGCGAGCAGCAGCGCAACCGCGATCTGCGCGGGGGTGCCGAGCCGTTCGGAGGCCGAGCCGACCAGCGGCGGGGTGCCGCCGGGCACGGTCTTGGCCGGGGCGGGCCCGGCCGGTTGCGCGGCGGACTCGGCCGGCAGGTTGGCCTCGGCCGGCAGGTCGTCCGGTGCCGGGGTGGGGTTCGGGATCACGCCGGCCGCGGAGGGCGTCGCGGGATCCGACTCGGGGCTGGCCGGCCGGGTCACTCGGCCACCTGCTCGGGGGACTTCTCGCGGTCCGCCGGCACCCGGGTGGGGTCCTCGCGCCGCACGTCGACGACCTGGCCGGTGAGCCGGGAGATCAGGACGTCGATCGAGGTGCGGGCGACCATCTCGGAGGAGAGCAGGGTCTGCGGATCCTCGGCGCCGAACGCCGCCTCGCGCATCGGTGTTCTGGTGCGCTCGGGGTTGACGCAGTTGACCCGGATGCCGTCGGCGGCCCACTCGTCGGCGAGCGCCTGGGTCAGGTTGACCGTGGCGGCCTTCGCGGAGGAGTAGAGGCTGTAGTCGGCGCGGCCACGGGTGTAGCTGCTGGAGGTGTACAGCAGCAACTGGCCCTTGGAGGCGGCGAGGTAGGGGTGCGCGAGCCGGGCGAGGTGGACCGGCGCGAGGTAGTTGATGCGCAGCATCTCGTCGATGGTGGTGGTGTCGGTCTCCACCAGCTTGCCGGTGCGCAGCACGCCCGCGGTGTTCACCACGAAGTCGATGCGGCCGGTGGCCTCGTGGGCCTGGACGAGCGCCTTGGTGATGTGGTCGGGCTCCTCGACGTGCACGCCGGTGGAGGAGCGGCTGTGGGCGTAGACCGTGGCGCCGTAGGAGCGGGCGATCTCGGCTATGTCGGCCCCGATGCCGTAGGAGCCGCCGAAGACCACCATCGTGCGGCCTTCCAGCCGCTCGCGGTAGGCGTCCTCGTCGAGCACCGGCGCGGTCTGCGAGGCGAGTTGGAAGAGCTTGTCGGCGAGGAACACGTCCAGCGGCCGGGTGACCTTCATGTTCGTGTCGTCGCCCTCGACCACGTGGATCGGCACGTCGGGCAGGTAGTTGAGCACCACCGAGCAGTCGTCGGTGGCCTGGAAGTGCGGGTCGCGGGAGGCGATCTCGTAGGCCCGGCGGATGGTGGAGAGCCGGAAGGCCTGCGGGGTCTGGCCGCGGCGCAGCCGGGAGCGGTCCGGCACGTCGGTGATGAACTCGCCGTCCTCGCCGTGGGTGCGGGTCACGATGATCGTGTCCGCCGAGGCGATCGCCACGTCCACCGCCTGGTAGCGGTCGAGCGCGTCCACGCACTCGGTGATGATCCGCGGGTCCAGCAGCGGCCGGACGGCGTCGTGGAAGAGCACCTTGCGGTCCTCGCCGTCCTCGGCGGGGTAGCGGGCGGTCAGCGTCTCGATCGCGGCCACCGAGGTGTCGTTGCGGGTCGCCCCGCCCTCCATCACCAGGCTGACCTTGGTCAGGCCGGCGCGGTCGACGATCTTCTGGGCGTCGTCCGCCCAGCCGGGCGCCATCAGGACGACGATGTCCTCGATCTCCTCCGCAGCATCGAACACCGCGAGGGTGTGCTCCAGGATCGTCTTGCCCGCGATCTTCAGGAGCTGCTTGGGGATGTCCAACCCGATGCGTCGTCCGGTGCCTCCGGCGAGGACGACAGCGGTGGCACGGGAGGCGTGCGTCTTGATGGGCACGGTGCCTGCCTAACGATGAAGCGTTCGATGTCTCGGGGACGGTACTTGGCCGAGAGGGCGGCCAAGGTGGGTGGATAGCGGTGGTTCGAGTGTTTTCGAGTGGAAATTTTACGGAGCGGGCTCCAAAAATTTATCGAGATTTAACCGGATGGCTCGAAACCTTAGCTACCAGGATCAACTGTGGGGTCTCACACTTTTTTCATCGCTTCTTTACCATTCATTGGGCATGACATGGGTAGCGTGCCGGGATGCTCCCCACGCACAGGACGGACTCCCAAGCGACCTCTGCCGACCCCGGGGGGGTCGAGCCAAAGCCCAACGTGCCGAAGACGCGTGACCCCTTCTTCGACAACGCCAAGTATCTCGCCATCGTGCTCGTGGCCATGGGCCACTCGTGGGAACCCCTGATGGGCGGCAGCCGGACCCTGCAGGCCTGTTACATGGTCGTCTACGCGTTCCACATGCCTGCCTTCACCATCATCTCCGGTTATTTCTCCCGGAGTTTCACCGGCAGGCCCGAGCAGATCAAGCGCCTGCTGACCGGAGTCGTCGTCCCCTACGTGGTCTTCGAGACGGCCTACAGCCTGCTGCAGCGCTGGGCCGGACACGACCCGGGCGAGCAGATAAGCCTGACCGCGCCGTTCTACCTGACGTGGTTCCTGGCCTCCCTGTTCATCTGGCGCCTGACCACGCCGATCTGGCGCCTCGTGCGGTGGCCGCTGCCGCTGGCCCTGCTGATCGCCATGCTCGCCTCGTTCTCCACCGCGGTGGGCAAGGACTTCGACATGCAGCGGGTGCTGCAGTTCCTGCCCTACTTCGTGCTCGGTCTGGTCATGCGGCGCGAGCACTTCCAGATGATGCGGGGGCGCTGGGTGCGCGTCGCGGCGGTGCCGGTCTTCGCCTCTTCCCTGGTGTTCGCCTACTGGGCCGCGCCCCGGATGAACTCCGCCTGGTTCTACCACCGCGACGCCGCCCAGCAGTTGGCGGCCCCCTGGTGGACCGGGCCGCTGATGACGCTGGCGCTGTTCGGCTGCGCCCTGGTGCTCACCGCGTGCTTCTTCGCGCTGGTGCCCGGCCGCTCCACCTGGTTCACCATGCTGGGCGCCGGAACGCTCTACGGCTACCTGCTGCACGGCTTCGTGATCAAGGCCGCCGTCTACCTCAACGTGTTCGACACCTACCCCTGGCTGCACGACCCGATCGGCGAGATCGCCTGCACCCTGGCCGCGATGGTCGCCGTCACCGTGCTGTGCACCGCGCCGTTCCGCAGGGCGCTGCGGTTCGTGATGGAACCGCACATGGCCTGGGCGTTCCGCAGGGCCGCGCCGGCCGCCGCGGCCGCCGAGACCGCGCCGGCCGGCACCGCCTGACACCACCGCCCCACCCACGCCGGACACGAAGGACCCCGGGACGCGGCGACGCCGCCCCCGGGGTCCTTCGTGTCCGCTCCAGCGTTTCTGGCCGTCGCCCCCGCCAAGCTCGACGTGTACGCCACCCACGACCCGTCGGCACCGCGAGCCCGGAAGGCGGTCACCATGTCCGACCCGGACCGAACCGCGCTGTCCAGCCCACCCGTTCGGCCGTCGGCGCCCGGGCGCGCGGTCCGCTCCGGCACCGCGCGGACCGGGCCGCCGGCCTGCGGTCACGAGCCGGCCGCGGGCCCTGCCGCGGCCGGAGCCGGCCGGCCGGGCGTGCCGCGGTGGGCGCCGGCGGCGCTGATCGCGCTGGGCGCGGCGATGGTCCCGTGGCTGTTCGTCCTGGACGCCGGGCTGCCGGACGCCGCCCGGGCGTTCCACTGGGCGTCGGCGTGGACCGGTCTCGACCTGATGGAGTGCGCCGGGCTGCTGGCCACCGGGTGGCTGTGCAGGCGGCGGGACGCCCGCGCGTGCCTGACGGCGGTGGCGACCGCGGCGCTGCTGGTCGCCGACGCCTGGTTCGACACCGTGACGTCCGCGCCGGGGGCGCAGCGCGCGCTGGCCTGCGCGCTGGCCGCCGGCACCGAACTGCCGCTGGCCGCCGGGTGCGTGGTGCTGGCGGTGCGGCTGCTGCCGGCGGCCGCGGCGCGCGGGCGGGGGTGAGCCGCGGTCAGCGGCCGTCGATGCTGCGGCCGCGCTGCCCCTGTCCCGGGCCGCCGTACGGGTAGTCGGCGGCAGCCGGGTCGCTGGCCCGGTCGAGGCGGGCCGTCTCCTCCGCGGTGAGGTGGAGGCCGGCGGCGCCGAGGTTGTCGTCGAGCTGCTCGACGGTGCGGGCGCCGAGGATGACCGAGGAGACGGCCGGCCGGTCCGCCAGCCAGGCCAGCGCGACCTGGGCCATGCCGGCCCCGCGCTCGGCGGCGACCGCGCGGACCTCGTCGACGACCGCCCAGGTGCGCTCCACCTTGTTGCGGCGGTCGTACGCCTCCACGCCGCGCTCCGGGTCCTCGCCGAGCCGGGTCGCGCCGGTGGGCCGTTCGTCACGCTGGTACTTGCCGGTGAGCCAGCCGCCGCCGAGCGGGCTCCAGGGCAGCAGGCCCAGCCCCTCGGACTGGCAGGCCGGGACGATCTCCCACTCGATCTCCCGGGTCAGCAGGCTGTACTGCGGCTGCAGGGTGACCGGCCGGCTCAGGCCGCGGAAGTCGGCGATGTCGACGGCCTTCTGCAGCTGCCAGCCGGTGAAGTTCGACAGGCCCACGTAGTGGATCTTCCCGGCGCGCACCGCGTCGTCCAGGAACCGCAGGGTTTCGTCGAGCGGGGTGATCGGGTCCCAGGAGTGCACCTGGTACAGGTCCACCGCCTCGACGCCGAGCCGGCGCAGCGACGCGTCCAGCGCCCGGTCCAGGTGCCGGCGCGACAGGCCGGCGGCGTTGGGCCCGGAGCCGGTCGCGAAGCGGCCCTTGGTCGCGAGCACCACCTGGTCGCGCACCTCGGCGGGGCGCTTGGCCAGCCAGCGCCCGATGATCTCCTCGGAGACCCCGCGGCTGTAGACGTCCGCGGTGTCCACCAGGTTTCCGCCGACCTCGACGAACCGGTCGAGCTGCGCGTGCGAGGTCTCCTCGTCGGTCTCGTTGCCGAAGGTCATCGTGCCCAACGCGAGCGTCGAGACACTGCAACCCGTCCGTCCCAGCGTGCGGTACTCCACAGCCAAAGCCTCCTCAAGGTGATGTCCGTCTTCTTCGCCTCCCTCTCAGCCTTCCGCCGCCCCGGCGAGCTGTCCAATAGAAGAAAGAGAACGGATTCATCGCCGCGGCGACTGAATCCGGGGGCGGCGGACCGGTCAGCCGGCCAGCACGGTGAACTCCCCGGCCCCGTCGGCGCGCAGCAGGGTCAGGCCCGGGCGGGGTTCGGCGATCACCCGGGGGTCGGCGCAGGACGCGGGTCCGGCGACGGCGAGCACGGCGGACCGGGCCGGGGCGTGGAAGGTGACCGCGCTCCCGGTGACCGCGACCGGCTCGGCGGTGGACCAGGCCAGGCGCAGCGGGCCGACGGTGAGGTCGAGCGGCAGCATCAGCGCCCGCCGGCCGGGCAGCCGCACCGACTCGCCGCCGAACAGCGGGAGTTCGCCGTCGGTGACGGTGAACTCCTGCTCGTAGCCGGTGACGTTGAGGGCGTGCAGCAGCCGGCCGCCGGCCCGGTCCGCGCCGCTGAGCAGGATCAGACCGGGCACCGGCGAGGTGTGCCGCAGCCGGGGGACGGCGCCCAGCGCGGCGAACGCGGCACGCCACAGGATCAGGTCGCAGGGGTAGTCGGCGCTGACGACGACCGCCCGGCCGGCGCCGACCGGCACGTCGAAGCCGCAGCCGTGCCCGGTGGACAGCTCGCGCAGCACGGTCTCGCCGCGCTCGGCGGCCAGCAGCTGCACCCGGCCGGCCCGGGTCTCCGGGCGCGGCGCGGCCCAGCCGTGCGCGGTGACCGACGGGAAGAAGTGGCCGGTGTCGCGCACCGCGCCCAGCGGCGACAGGCCGAGGGCGTCGCGCAGCACCGTGCAGGGCCGGCCGGTCATGTCCTTGTCCGGCACCCGGCCGGCCAGCAGCAGCCGCCCGCCGGCCCGCAGGTAGCCGGTGAGGTGGTGCTGGACGGCGGCGGGCAGGTGTTCGGCGACGGCGAGCGCGATCACCGGGTGCCGGGCCGGATCGGGCCGCGCGGCCTGCAGGTCGAGGCTGCCGAAGCGGAAGCCGCCGAGCAGCATGGCGCGGGCCAGCACGCCGCCCGGGCCGGCGCCGCGGGTGCCGGTCACCTCGTCGCGGACCGCGGCGGCGGACGGGCTGTCCGGATGGTGGTACTCGGTGAGGTAGTGGTCCGGCACGAAGCCGAGTGCGACCGCGTCGTGTTCCTCGCGCTGCGCGGCGAGGTGCGGGCGCAGGGCGTTGACCGTGCGCAGCACCCGGGCCAACGGCTCGTAGCCGGGGCTGAGTTGGCCCTCGGGCCCGACGGGTGCGGCGAAGCCGTGCCGCTCGCCGGTGAAGGCGAGGCGGTCGTTGCCGTCGCCGACCGGCTCGTCCAGCGGCGGGTTGACCCCGCCGGCGAACAGGTAGTAGTTCAGCAGCCGGTTGCCCTGGGCGAGGCACATGCGGGTCTTGAGGTCGACGGCCGACGGGTCGGTCTGCCGGGCGAGGGTGTTGCCGTAGTCGCCGTCGCCGGCCTCGAACTCCACCGAGGACAACGGCTGCTGGTCGTCGTGGACGGCGTCCATGAAGGCGTTGACCAGGTAGAGGTCGGCGGCGTTGGCCACCGTGAGGTCGCCGAGGTAGATGTCGGAGCCGGAGATCATGCCGGGGACGCCGGCGTAGGTCTCCATCAACTGGCTGATGCCGATCGGGAAGGTCTCGGCGCGGCCGTCCGCGGTGCCGTGGATGTTGACGACGAACGGGACGCCGCGCACGCCCAGTTGTTCGGCGCAGCCGCGCAACTCGGCGACGTAGCGGGCGAACCGGCCGCGCATGAAGCGGCCGAGGTCGTTCATCAAGGTGGCCGCGTAACCGTCCTGCGGCTGCCGGACGGCGGCCCGGCGGTCGGCGGGCGGGGCGTCGGCGAACGGGTAGCGCTCGCGCAGCGCGTCGCCGTGCCGGGCGCGCAGCCAGCCGTGGAAGTCGTCGGTGAGGTGGTCGGTGAGGTCGGGCGAGTTGCTGACCCAGGCCAGCATGCCGACCTCGTTGTCGAGTTGGACCGCGACGACCGGGCCGCCGGCCGGCCGCAGCCGGGCGGCGATGACCGGCATGACGGCCCGGTACCAGCGGCGGGCCTCGGCCAGGAAGGCGGGCGCGAGGTAGTCGACGGTCCGGGTGGGCGCCGGGGCGCCGTCCCAGCCGGTGGGCACGATCTGCGGGTGCTGCCGGTAGAGCCGGTAGGGCAGGCCCTCGTTCTTCAACTCGGCCATCACGAACGGTCCCGGGCGGGCGATGACGCGCAGGCCGGCGGCGTGGCACAGGTCGAGGAAGGCGCCCAGGTCGCGTTCCGGGCGGGTCTCACCCGTCAAGTCGAAGGAACCGTCCGGGAGTTCGTGCCAGATCCACGGGATGTAGGTGGCCACCGTGTCGAGTCCGGCCGCCTTGGCCTTGTCGATCCGGTCCTGCCACTGCGCGCGGGCGACGCGGAAGTAGTGGATCTCGCCGCTGAGCAAAAGCGCGTCGCTGCCGTCGACGACCAGGCGCTTGCTTTCGTAGTGGACCACCCGCGGCCACCTTCCTGTTGGTGTGTCGAATCCATTGCGGGGCCGGTGAGCTGGGGTTAACATCTCGCGCATCTCACTTGTAAGCGCATACAGAATGCGCTTACAAAACGAGCACGTTAACCGGCGGACCAGCACGGGGCAACCAACGGCCCGGTTCAGCCGGCGGCCGCGACGTGGCCGACTACTTCGCAGGAGGTTCACCGTGACCGCATGGCGTCGGCGTTACGCCGTCGTGGCAGCGGCCCTGGCCCTGGGGCTGATCACAGCCGGATGCTCACCGAACGGCGACGACGCAGGCGGTCCCGTCATGACCAAGGACGGTCTGGTCCAGCATCTGGACGCCGGCAGCTTCGGCACCGGCAGTGCGCCGCAGCGCAACTTCAACCCGTTCGCGGTGAACCGGGACATCACGACGTACACCTACGAGCCGCTGTACGAGACCAACACCGTCGGTTGCGGCGAGACTCCCTGGCTGGCCACTTCGTACACCTGGAACAGCCCCAAGGAGCTGACCTTCACGCTGCGCAACGGCGTGAAGTGGCAGGACGGCACGCCGTTCACCGCCGCCGACGTGGTCTTCACCTTCCAGATGCTCAAGAAGTTCCCGGCGCTGGACCTCAAGGGGGTCTGGGGCAGCATCGAGAGCGTGTCCGCGCAGGGCTCCGGCGACCACCAGCAGGTCGTCTTCCGCTTCAAGACGCCGTCCGCCACGATCTTCCCGAACCTCAACCTCGTGATGATCGTGCCGGAGCACATCTGGTCGAAGGTGAAGAACCCGGTCACCTGGACCGACCCGGACCCGGTCGGCACCGGGCCGTACACCCTCAAGTCGTTCAACAGCGAGCGGATGGTCCTTCAGCGCGACCCGCACTACTGGCAGGCGTCCAGGATCAGGGTCGAGCAACTGTGGTTCAACCGGGCGCCGATGACCGGCGAGGTCGGCGAGATGCAGCTGGTGAGCGGCGGCTCCGACTTCAACCAGGAGTTCCTCCCCAACATCCAGAAGACCTTCGTGGCCCGCGACCCACGGCACAACCACTACTGGTTCCCGCCCGGCGGCGTCATCAGCCTGATGATGAACCTGACCCGCAAGCCCTTCGACGACGTCGCCTTCCGCCGGGCCCTCGTCCACGCCTTCGACAAGCAGGCCATCGCCGACAAGGCCGAGTACGGCTACGTCAAGACCGCCAGCCAGACCGGTCTGATCATGCCCAACCAGGCGAACCTGCTGCCGCCCGGCGTCAAGGACCAGGGCGACATGGGCTACGACCCCGCGAAGGCGGCGAAGCTGCTGACCGCGGCCGGCTACCGCACCAACGGTTCCGGACAGCGGCTCGGCAAGGACGGCAAGCCGCTCAGCGTCAACCTGGAGGTGCCGGCCGGCTGGAGCGACTGGATCCAGGCCGCGCAGATCATGCGCTCCGGCTTCCAGAAGGTCGGCATCAACACGACCGTGAGCACCCCCTCGCCCGCCACGGTCACCAGCGACCAGGCACTGGGCCACTTCGACATGGTCTTCGGCGTATACGGCGGCGACTGCGACATCTACAACGACCTCGCCGAGCCGATGGCCACCTCGATGTCCGCGCCCATCGGCAAGTCCGCCACCGCCAACTACGCGCGCTGGAGCAACCCGAAGAGCGACGCCCTGCTCCGGCAACTGTCCGCCGCGACCACCACCTCGGCCCAGGACCAGGCGGTCCGCGGCCTGGAGGGGATCATGCTCGACCAGATACCGAACATCCCGCTGTGGTACGGCGGCAAGTGGTTCGAGGACCGGACCACGAAGGTGACCGGCTGGCCCAGCGCGCGGGACCCCTACGCCGGTCCTGCCGACGGCCTGCTGCAGATCGTCCACCTCGTCCCGGCGAAGTCCTGAAAGGAGCCGGCACATGCACTACTACCTGCGACGCGCCGCCTTCTTCGTCGTCACCCTGTGGGCCGCGGTCACCGTCAACTTCATCATCCCCCGGCTCCAGCCGGGCGATCCCGCGCAGGCCATCGCCTCGCAACTCACCGGCACCCAGGGCCACGTGGACCCCGCCCAGGTGCGGGCGATCAGCCTGATGCTCGGCCTCAAGAGCGAGTCGCTGCCCCGCCAGTACCTGGACTACCTCGGGCAGTTGGCCCACGGTGACTTCGGGGTCAGCTACAGCTACTTCCCGTACTCCGTCACGCACATGATCTTCCAGGCTCTGCCCTGGACGCTGGTGCTGGTCGGCGTCACCCAGATCCTCGGTTTCCTGATCGGCACGCTGCTGGGCGCCTTCGCGGCCTGGCGGCGCAACTCCCGACTCGACTCGATCGTCACGCTGGGCTCGCAGTTCATCAGCACGCTGCCGTACTTCTGGATCGCGCTGCTGCTGATCTACGTCTTCGGCTTCGTGTTCGACCTGATGCCCACCAACGGAGGCTTCTCGCCGGACGGCGGGCCCGCCTGGTCGCTGTCGTTCCTGGGCGACGCGATCTACCACGGCATCCTGCCCGCACTGTCCATCCTGGTCACCGCGCCCGCGGGGTGGATCATCGGCATGCGCAACAACATGGTGCAGTCCCTCGGCGACGACCACACCCGACTCGCCCGCGCCAAGGGGCTGAGCGAGTCGCGGATCGCGCTCGCCTACGCCGCCCGGATCGCGATCCTGCCCAACGTCACCGGGTTCGCCCTGGCGCTCGGCGGCATCCTGGGCGGCACGGTGCTGGTGGAGTCGGTCTTCGACTACCCCGGGCTCGGCCGGCTGATGTTCGACGCCGTCACCAACCGCGACTACCCGCTCATGCAGGCGCTGTTCCTGTTCGTCACCACCGGCGTGCTGATCGCCAACCTCATCGCCGACGTGCTGCTCGGCGTCCTGGATCCCCGCGTTCGGAAGGGAGCGGCCGCCTGATGTCCCAACCAACCGCTGTCGTGGGCGGATTCGACCCACGCTCCGAGGACGGCGTCGCCGAACTGGCCGCCCGCCGTTCCCGGATACCGCTGCCGTCCTGGGCGCGGATCCTGCTGGCGAACGGCAAGAGCCGCTTCGGCCTCGCGCTGCTCGCCCTGTTCGTCCTGGTCGCGGTCTTCGCGCCCTGGCTGACCCCGTACGACCCGAACAACGCCACCTTCGGCCAGTCGCTCGGTCCCAGCGCCGCGCACTGGATGGGCACCACCGCCGCCGGGCAGGACGTCTTCTCCCAACTCGTCTTCGGCAGCCGCACCTCGCTGCTGGTCGGCCTGGTCTCCGGGGTGATCGCCACCGTCATCGCCCTGCTGCTCGGCCTGACCGCCGGGTACCTGCGCGGCTGGGTGGACGAGTTCCTGTCCGGGATCACCAACCTGGCGCTCGTCATCCCGGCGCTGCCGCTGATGATCACGCTGGCCGCGTACTCGCCGGTGCGCGGCGTGTGGCTGATCATCTTCGTGATCAGCGTGACCGGCTGGGCCTACGCCGCCAAGATCAAGCGGGCGCAGATCATCACGCTGCGCACCCGCGACTACATCACCGCCGCCAAGTTCGCCGGCGACAGCTCGATGCGGATCATCTTCCGGGAGATCATGCCCAACATGACCTCGCTGGTGGTGGTCGGCTTCATGGGCGCGGCCACCGGCGCGATCGGCGGCGAGGCGGGCCTGGAGTTCCTCGGCCTGGGCGACCCGTCGACCATCAGCTGGGGCACGATGCTCTACTGGGCCAACAACAGCGGAGCGCTGCTCACCGGCCAGTGGGCCTGGCTGATCGCCCCCGGACTCGCCCTCACCCTCCTCATCACCGCGATGACCCTCATCAACTTCGGCGTGGACGCGCTGAGCAACCCGGCCCTGCGCGAGGAGTAGACCGCCATGCCCCTGCTAGAGATCAGCGACCTGAGCGTCACCTACGCCACCAAGCACACCCCGCCCACCCGGGCGGTGCGCGACGTGAGCTTCACCGTGGAGCCGGGCGAGTGCGTCGGCCTGCTCGGCGAGTCCGGCTCCGGCAAGACCACGCTCGGCAACGCCGTGCTGCGCCTGCTGGAGCGGCCCGCCGAGATCACCGGCGGACGGATCGTCTTCGACGGCACCGACATCACCACGCTGGACGAGCGGGCGCTGCGCCCGCTGCGCTGGAGCCGGATGTCCACCGTCTTCCAGTCCAGCATGAACGCGCTCAACCCGGTGATGACCGTCGAGGCGCAGTTCCGCGACGTGCTGCGCGCCCACACCCGGCTGGACGACCGGGCGATCCGCCAACGCGTCGGCGAGCTGCTGGAGTTGGTGCTGCTCACCCCGGAGCACATGCGCTTCCACCCGCACGAGCTGTCCGGCGGCATGAAGCAACGCGTCGCGCTGGCGCTCGCGTTGGCCCTCGACCCGGAGTTCGTCCTGCTCGACGAGCCGACCACCGGACTCGACGTGGTCGTCCAGCGCTCCATCCTGGACAACCTGCGCGCCCTGCAACGCGAGCGCGGGTTCGCCGTCCTGATGATCAGTCACGACCTCGGCAGCGTCATGGAGGTCACCGACCGGGTGATGGTGATGTACGCCGGCGAACTCGTCGAGCAGCAGTCCTCGGCCGCCATGCTGCGCGAACCGCTGCACCCCTACACCCGCGGCCTGCTGGGCAGTTACGCCGATCCGCGGGCCGAGACCGTCGACGTCACCTACATCCCCGGCCGGCCGCCGAACCTCGCCCGCGAGGTGGTCGGCTGCGCCTTCGCCGCCCGGTGCCCCGAGGTGCTGGAACGCTGCCGCACGGTCAAGCCGGAGCAGCTGGAGGTCGGGCCGGCCCGCACCGCCTGCCACGTCGTCGAGCAGGCCGTCGCCGGGCAACAGCCGCCGCAGCGCCGGGACTTCGCCGCCAGCACCTTCACCCGGCACCCGTCCGCCCCCGCGCAGGACGCCCCGGCCGACACCGTGCTGCGGGCCTGCGGGCTGCACAAGACCTACGTGCGGCGCGGCGGCCGCACCAGGACCCGGGTGGAGGCGGTCACCGACGTCTCGTTCACCCTGCGCCGCGGCGCGGTCACCGCGCTCGTCGGGCAGAGCGGCAGCGGCAAGTCCACCATCGCCAAGCTCCTCACCGGCATCGAGCGCCCGGACCGCGGCAGCGTGGTCTTCGGCGACGACCTCGCGGTGCACGAACTCGGCACCCGGGCGCTCGGCCGCTACCGCAAGCACATCCAACTGGTCTTCCAGGACCCGTTCTCCTCGCTCAACCCCACCCGCACGATCCGCCAGACCCTGGTGCGCCCGCTGCGCAACCACCTCGGACTGCGCGAGGCCGAGGCGCGCGCCCGGGCGGCCGAACTCCTGGAGACCGTCGGCCTGCCGCCCGACCATCTGGACCGCTATCCGCACCAGTTGTCCGGCGGCCAGCGCCAACGCATCGTCATCGCCCGCGCGTTGGCACCCGAGCCGGACATCCTCATCGCCGACGAGCCGATCTCCATGCTCGACGTCTCCATCCGCGCGGAGATCCTCGAACTGCTCGACCGGCTGATCCGCGACCGCGGCCTCGCCCTGCTCTACATCACCCACGACCTGCTCAGCGCCCGCCTGCTCGCCGACGAGGTCCTGGTCCTCAACCAGGGCCGCGTCGTCGAGAACGGCCCCACCCTCGACGTCATCCGCTCCTCACGCGACGACTACACCCGACTCCTCCTCGACGCGATCCCCAACCCCTTCGCCGACTCCTCCGTCGGCTAGACGACCCGGACCTCCGGCGCGGCGCGGTCCTGACGGCACCCCCGCACCGGAGGTCTTCGCGTAGCGGGCGAAGTGCGGCGGCGCTGCTCGTGGCGGCGATGACAAGCCGGATGTCACACGCCGCGCTCTCGTCCGCACTAAGCAACAGCCGTTCTACAGGCGGCGGTTACGCGGTGGACTGATAGCGGGAGGACACGGAGATGGAAGCCACACTCATTGCGCTGGCGCTGAGCGCGGTGAGCTACGCTGCGCGTTGTCTGACAGTGTGGATTCGTGTGCGGGCGCACGCACGGACGACCGCGTCGCAGCACCAGACAGCTCTCCAGATGGTGCCGCATCTGCGGGACGGAACGCAGTTGTTCATCGGTTCGGCGAACGGCGACGTGGTGACAGTACACAGGCGCCTCCCTGCAAGCGCGGCGCTCTCCCCATCACAAGGAGCCGTCCATGGATGATGCGGCACTGAGCGAAACGGCGGAGTCGACTCCTGCGGTGGTAACGGGAGTTGCAACCCGCAGAGGCCCGCTGCCTTTCAACGACGTCTACCGCGTTGAGCTGCCCTTGCTGGTCAGGTTCGTGATGAAGCACGGTGCACGCCCTGACCAAGCACGGGACGCGGCGCAGGAGGCGTTCACCCAGGCGTACAAGACGTGGGAGTCGATCAGCCATCCGGCGCGCTGGCTGCGCACGGTGGCCGTGCGCGTCTACTTCCGGCAGAAGTTCAAAGAGCATCTGCCGGGCGAGTTGCCCGATCCATCGGAACGAGAGCGTGTCCCTACCAACATCCAGCTGAGCGAGCAGGAGAGTCTGGTGTACGACGCTCTCGCTCAACTCCCCTACCGTCAGCGGCAGGTCATGGCCTGGTTCTACGACGGATACAGCTACGAGGAGATCGCTCGGATTCTTGGAATCGAGCAGAACGCGGTGCGGCAAAACGTTCACCGAGCCCGCGCCGCTCTCAAGGAGATCCTCGGCATCCAGGGAGGCGCATGATGGCCGAGATCCACGAAGACCTCTGGGACGATGAGTTCGAGATCGACGCGCTTGTGCGCCGAGTCGATCAGGGTGCGCTGGAAGCCATTGAAGGCGGAGTCGACTTGCGGGCAGGCCTGACGCAGATCACCGGGGAGCCGGTTCAGGAGAAGACCTCTCCCAGCACCACGACCCCTGCGTTCCGGGATCCGGTGCCCTCCGGGCACGGTGCCCACGGAACCGTGAAGTGGTTCAGTGCCGAAAAGGGATACGGCTTCATCGTCGTAGACGGCGGAGCTGATGTCTTCGTGCACGCGGACAACATCCTCGACCTCGACGGAGGTCCTCTCCAGGAGGGTCAACGGGTCCGATTCGTCCTCTCGCGAGGCCAACACGGCCCGCAGGCGCACCACGTAGCTCGCGTCGCATCCTGACCTGACGTCAGGCTTTTCGCCGGCCGGGGCCCCTTCTCACGGACCCCGGCCGCGGCTGGTGCACGATGGTGGATTCCAGTCCACCAGACGGGACGGTTCAGGTCCTCGACCGCGTCAGCCTGTGCCAAGGGCGCGGTGAACAACCGCCCCCAGATGCCGTCGACCACCGGCCTGGACAACGAAGACCTCCGGTACGGTGAGTCGTCTAGGACCGCGCCCCCACCGGTGGTCCCGGCGTCCCACTCCGACGCCCGACCACCCGCCGCCGGCTCCCGCACGTCAACCGCAACCGTCGGCCGCCAGCTTCTCGATCAGGTCGAGCGAGTCCCGCGTGCTCATCGCCTGGGAGCGCAGCGTTCCGTAGCGCTGCTGCTGGAGGCTCATCTCCCTCGGCGAGTCGATCCACACCGCGCCTCCCGCATGCTCGACGTAGGCGACCTGCTCCTGCTGGTCGGTCTCCATCAGCAGGGTGGACCCGGTGAGTCCCGCGTGGTCCTCGCAGTCCATCGGCAACACCTGCAGGGCCACGTTGCGGCGCTCCGCGATCTCGGCGATCCGTGCCAACTGCTCGCGGAAGACCGCCCGTCCGCCGATCGGCCGGCGCAGCACGCTCTCCTCGATGATGACCGAGATCCGCGGCAGCGGCGTGCGGTCGAACACGGCCGCGCGCTTGAGCCGGTCCCCGATCAGCGCGTCCAGCCGCGCGTCGGCCATCACCGGCGCGAACCCGACGAACGTCGCCCGCGCGTACGCCTCCGTCTGCATCACCGCCGGCACCGCCAACGCGTCGAAGTACGACAGGTACACCGCACCCCGCTCCGCCTCCGCCACCTCACTCGGGATCGCCGGACGCTTGACCACCTGCCGCACGAACGGCTCCACGACCTTGATCGAACCGCCCGCGCCCAACGCCTCGTCCGCCCGCGAGAAGAACGGCTCACGCGGCCGCCGCCGACCCTGCTCCACCGAGGCGAGGAACTCCGCCGACACCCGCACCCGCACCGCCAACTCCGCCTGCGTCCACCCCCGCAGGGCCCGCCCGTGCTTCAGCAGCCCGCCCAGGATCGCCAACGCCTGGTTCGTCTCTTCGTCGAACTCAGACACCATGGCGATCCCCCGACAAGACCCGCGTGGACCGCTCCGCGCACGGCGGTAAGACATGCCCGGACTGCTCGGCCCGCACCGCACTCAGCGCGTCGAACGACGCCGCCAACACCCACGGGCCGTTCGACACCGACGCACGCGTCGAACATTCGGCCCACAATCCGAGCTGTGGTCGCGGACACGACGAAACGTCTTGGACTACTTCTCTTTTGTATGGGGTCGCCATGCGACGACGCTATGCAGGTCATCGTCCCGCATCAATGGCAGTTCACCGCATGATCAAGTCGAAGTACCACCGGCTGTCACAACGGAAGCCCCACCGTGTCAGCCAGGCTGCGCATCTCAGGTGTGAGCACCCTACGCCTCGCCACCAACTTCTCCAGGACGTCCCGAGCGTAACGCTGGTTCGGCAGCCATTCCGGGGAGTTGGCCTGAATGCCCTTCAAGACGCCGACCGCCTCACCGTATTGCTTCGTCCTGGCGTGCGCGTTCGCGACATCCAGCAAATGCCGGTTCCGATTGTTCGAGGTGACCTGAAGACCTTCGACCGGAATTCTTGAGGCGAGCTTGAGCACCAGGTCGGGACGATCGACGATCATGGCGTTTTCGGCCTTCTTGAGCGCCACCGTAACCGGACCGAAGGTGCGCAGGAAGTCCTCACCAGGCGCGAATTCCCTACCCAGCGCCACCGCGGCGGCGTGCGCCAGCCCCATGGCGTCGCGCGCTTCAGGAGATCGGTTGTCCCGAACGGCGGCCGCCGAGACCCGAAGCAGCAGCCAGCCCCAGGCACTCAGCTCGGCCGGAGTCGCACGGGACAGGCGTGGCTCGACGTCATCGGCCCATCGCGTCGCGAGATCCCTTGCCTCGTCGAGTCGTCCCTGACGTAGCAGGAGCCAGCACCGCGTGTTGACCGTAGCCGCAGCTTGCAGCCGGTCGGAGGCGTTCTCCAAAGAGCGCTCCAACGCCACCTCGGCAGCTTCGAACTGGCGTGTCTGCGTGAGGAGCCACCCCGTCAACTGCATCACCTCGACCTGAACCGAGCGAGCGTCGCGATCGTTTTCGGGAAGCGCATCCGCATCCCTGATCAATGACGGAAGAATGACACTGAGTTCAGCGAACCTGTCACTGGAGAACAGTGGCTTGGCATCTTCGACTGCACGGTGCACACCCGATACGGTCGGCTGCTCGTCGAGGGCTGCCTCCGTGCGCGGACTGAACAGTGCCGCGCGCACAGGTGACCATTGATCCACTGTGACGGGATCGGCGCCCGACTCATTCGCTTCTTCGATCAACCGAGTGGTCGGGAGACGAAGTACCGCGGCCAGGCGCCGGACGGTTTCCAATCGGGTATCGTTCCGTTCCCCTTGCTCCAACTTACGGATCAAGGAAAGCGAAACTCCCGCCATACTCGCCAGGTCACGTTGCGTCAGGCCCCGCCGCTTACGGACCTCTTGAAGGCGCTTGGGGTCTGTCAATCGAGCGGTGTAACTGGGGTGGTTGGGGTTACTGACGGGCTGCGGAGAGTCGGCCGTCGAAGGTGATGTCGAAGGCGTTCAGGGCGGTCTTCCAGCGCAGGGTCCAGCGGGTTTGTCCCTTGCCGGTGGGGTCGAGGGACATGATCGCCATATAGACGCACTTCAGGGCGGCGGTCTCGTTGGGGAAGTGGCCTCGGGCCTTGACCGCCCGCCGGATACGGGCGTTCACGGACTCGATCGCGTTGGTCGTGCAGACGATGCGGCGGATCTCGGTGTCGAACCGCAGGAACGGAGTGAACTCCTCCCACGCGTTCTCCCAGAGCCTGACGATCGCCGGATACTTCCCTCCCCAGGCGTCGGCGAATTCGGCGAACCGTTCGAGCGCGGCCTCCTCGGTCGCGGCGGTGTAGACGGGCTTGAGGATCTTGGCGATCTTGTCCCAGTCCTGGCGGGCGGCATAGCGGAAGGAGTTTCGCAGCAGGTGGACCACGCAGGTCTGCACGATCGTCTGCGGCCAGACGGTCCCGACCGCGTCGGGCAGACCCTTCAGTCCGTCGCAGACGAGCATGAGGATGTCGTTCACGCCACGGTTCTTGATCTCGGTGAGGATGTGCATCCAGTGCTTGGCGCCCTCACCGCCATCCCCGGCCCACAGGCCCAGGATCTCGCGCCGGCCCTCCGCGGTGACGGCCAAGGCGACGTAGATGGGCCGGTTGGCCACGGCCCCATCGCGGATCTTGGTTCTGTCGACGATCTTGTGATGTGGCTGGGTGCGGTTATCGGGTGAGGAGGACTCGTTTGCGCAGGAGATCGAGGCCGGCTCGTCCGAACATCTGCCGTTTGATCATCTTGAGACGGTTGATGTTCCCTTCGACTGCGCCGGAGCTGTAGGGCAGGATCAGTCCGTTGCGGACGGCGTCGATGTCGCGGCGGAGGTTGCGGGCGAAGGACGCGACCGGGGCGAGGCTGTCGGTCTCGACGGTATCGATCCACTCGTCGAGGCGTTCGCCTTCGCGGTGGGTCAGCATCACCGCGAAGGCGCGGACGTGCCTGGTGAGCCTGTCGAGATCCTTGTTGCGGGACCGCAGGACAGTGAGCTTGTCCGTGTCTAGGCCGTCGAGGTGGTCGGGGTGGGTGGTGATCCAGGCGGTGACCTCGCGGATCGACGGGGGCTTGGGGCCTGGCGCCGGCATGTGGCCGCGGTGTGTCCGGTAGCGCCGCAGGTGCCGCTGGACGGCCAGTTCACCGCCGGGGTAGCCGAGTTGCTGGATCTCCCGGAAGAGCTGGGTTGCGTTGCGGATGCCCTCGTTCCAGCGCCGGTGGAGGTAGCCGGTGTAGGGGTCGACCAGGTGAGAGCGCTGCAGGGTCTTCGCCGTCAGTTCCTCGGCGGTGGCGGCGTTGACGAGCTTGCTGACCGTCGCCTGGTGCAGGCCGAGCTTGCGGCCGATCGCCGCCTTGGACAGCCCCTGGGCCCACAACTCGTGGGCTGCCGCATGCTGGTCCTTGAACCTGGCCACGATCTTCAGCTCGGGGTGGGGCTTCATGATCTCCGGCTCGGCGTCGAGTCCGAGGGGTTCCGGTTGTGGGGCCGGTTCGGCCAGGTGCGGCCGGAGCGTGTTGACCGCTTTCTCGACCGCCTGGCACAGGTTCTGCCACAGGTGGAAACGGTCGGCGACCTGCACGGCCTGCGGGGCACCCTGGCGGGATCCCTCGCCGTAGCCGCTGGAGCGGTCCCGGCAGATCACCCGGATTTCGGGGTGCTGCCGCAGCCAGGCGGCCAGGTCTTCACCTTCGCGGCCGTCGAAAAGGTGCAGCGGGCGATGGGTCGCCATGTCGATCAGCACGGTGCCGTAGTGGTGGCCCTTGCGGAATGCGAAATCGTCGACGCCGAGCACCTCCACGGCCCCGACCTCTGGCTCTGGCAGGGCTTTGACCAGCTTCAACAGGGTGTCCCTGCCGGTCGCCATTCCCAAGACCTCCGTCAGCCGGGCTCCCGCACGGCCGGCCAGTGCGAGCCCGATCCGCGCCAGCAGCCCGAGCAGCAACGGGGTGAAACGGCTGTGCGGCCTGGTCAGCCCGCGGACCTGTTCGGCGAACGTGACCGCCGGGCAGGCCGGGTTCTGACATCGGAACCGGCGGACCTGCAGCTCAACCATCACTCCGACGCTGCCCACGGCGGCATCTCGAAGGCTACGGACATAGCGGCCGTGGACCCGCCCGGACCACTGCCCGCACCGGCACCAGCCGCCCTCCGCGGCCACCCGGGCACTCAACACCACGGCAGATGGACCTCGTTCGACCTGGTCGATGACGAGCGCGGACAGGTGCGGGAACAACTGCTGCAAGAGATCACGAGAACACGCGGTGCATGATCGCGAACCACGACGGCCCGGCGCTTCGCCGTCCGCATCACAAGATCGTCGACAGAACCCGGATCTTCACGTGAATCGCGTCGATGAACACGACCGGATATACCGGATCGAGGGGACGGTTCTGCCATTCGGCCATGCCCTCGAGGACCTTGTCGGTGATCGTGGAGATCGTCTGGCGCGAGACGTCGGCGCCGTAGACCTCCGCGAGGTGGGCCTGGACCTCGCCGGTGGTCAAGCCCTTCGCGGACAGCGAGATAACCATCTCGTCCACGCCGGTCAGGCGCTTCTGCCGCTTCTTGACGATCTTCGGCTCGAACGAGCCCTCCCTGTCGCGGGGGACGAATACCTCCACCGGCCCGACATCGGTCAACACGGTCTTCGCGCGGGTTCCGTTGCGGGAGTTGCCGCCGTTCTTCCCGGCAGGATCGTGCTTGTCATAGCCGAGGTGGTCGGTGATCTCACCTTCCAGAGCGGACTCCAGCAGCCGCTTCGTCAGTTGCTGGAGCAGACCGCCTTCGCCTGTCAGTTGCAAGCCCTCGGCCTGAGCCCGGGACACCAACTCGTCGATCAGCCGGTTGTCCACCGCCGTCGCCGCCTGCGGCTCCAACAGCTCGACGGCCTCAGCCTCGGTCACGTTCTCACTGGTCATCGGTGCATCCTCCATGATCGGGAGTTACACCGAACGATTTACAGTCCCGGCGCTTGCCGCTGTTGGCCGTCATGCCTTGAGCGTAGACCCTGAATGCCGCCTGCGATGGGTCCGAACGATCCGACGTCCACCTGCCGGCATCCCCTGCCTTCACGCCACCAGGCCGGGCGCGTGCAGCGACGCGTCCGGCCGCGGTGGTGAGGGTCGGCGCACCGTTCAGCCGTCGAGGGTCCGGCGGTAGTGGTGGGCGATCTCGTCGCTCGTGGTCAGCCAGGCGTCGGGCTGGGCGGCGAGGAACTTCAGTGCCTGGTCGAGGTACTTGGCGCGGAAGGGCTGTCCGATCGCGAAGGGGTGCAGGGCGAGCGCCATGACCCGGCTGCCGTGTTCGGCGTCGGCGCGCAGTTGTTCGTACTGGTCCTTGACGATCTGGACGAATTCGGGCCCGGTGGTGCCCTTGCCGAACAGGTTGAGGTCGTTGAGTTCCACCGAGTACGGAACGCTGATCATGCCGGGCACGTTCAGCCGATAGGGCTGGTCGTCGTTGGTCCAGTCGAGGACGTAGTTCAGGCCGAGTTCGGCGAGCAGGGCGGGGGTGTTGAAGGTCTCGGTCAGTCCCGGGCCCATCCAGCCCTGCGGCCGCCGCCCGGTGGCGGCGGTGATGGCGTCCACGATGCCGGTCAGGACGCGGCGCTCCTCGTCGGGTTCCATGCCGGTGTGCAGGGTGGAGTTGGTCCTGCCGTGGGCGAGCCAGGCCCAGTCGCGCTCCAGGCCGGCCGCGATGATCTGGGGATGGCGCTCGACGACCATGGAGTTGAGCAGCGCGCTGGCCCGCAGGCCGTGCCGGTCGAGGATGTCGATCGTGCGCCAGACGCCGACCCGCGACCCGTACTCCCGCCAGCCCTGGTTCAGGGCGTCCGGGACGAGGTCTGCGGTGCCGGGCCAGATGCTGGTGGAGGGCCGGTCGACCAGGAAGTGCTCGATGTTGAGCCCGACGTACACCGCGACCGCGGCGCCGCCGGGCCAGTGCAGGGGCGGGCGGTCGACGATGGGGCTTTAGGGCGTGTCTTGCGGATCTTGGCGGGCTCACGACGCCTGGCACGGCACCCCGCCGCGTTGCCGAAACGCCCCGATAACACCGACTATCGGGACGCTCCGGCGCCTTGCGCTGCACCGCACCAGACGCCGCTCCCTGATCCACCCCGATCCACAAGACACGCCCTAGTCGAAGAGCGTGTTCTCCGTCGGGTCGCTCAGGTGCGGGGTCGTCATGCCGACACCGTAGAAGCTAACATCGATGTCAGGTTCAAGTCCCGGAGGCATGATGCGCATCGGTGAGCTCGCCCGGCGCACGGGGGTCAGCGAACGGTCGCTGCGCTACTACGAGCAGCAGGGGTTGCTGGTGGCCGACCGCACGCCAGGCGGCCAGCGCAGGTACTCCGAGCGGGCGGTCGACCGTGTCATCCGCATCCAGGAGCTGTTCGCCGCCGGCCTGCACAGCCCGAAGATCGCGCGGCTGCTGCCCTGCATGCGGGACGCCGACGGCGGGCCCGCCGAGACCGCCACCCGGCTGCTGGCCGACGAGCTGACCGCGGAGCGGGACCGCATCGACCGCATGATCGTCGAACTGGCCAACTCCCGCGACGTGCTCGACGACGTGATCAACGCGGCGACGCGCGGCCTGGAGTAGCCGGCGCCGCCGCGCGGGTGTGCAGGCCGTGTGCGGTCGGTCAGGGCCGGCCGTGGTGGGCCGTCAGCGGTTCGCCGAACCAGTCGAGGAGCGCGTCGCGCAGCGCGGGCGCGGCGGTGTCGCCGGGTTCGCCGACGGCCGCGGCCCAGGCGACGTGGGCGTCCGGGCGGATCAGGAGGGCGTCGGCCGGGCGCTGTTCGGTCCCGGCCGGGCGGATGTCGACGCGGTCGTGCCAGTCGCGGGCGACGGCGCGCAGGTCCGGACGGTCGGCGAGGTCGAGGAGGACGGGCCGTGCGGTGCGCATGAGCCGTGCGACGCCGGTGGTGCCCCGTTCGGTGCTCAGGACGAGGTCGGGCGCGAAGGTGCCGGTCAGCGCGTGCCGTTCGGCGCCCGGCATCGGGTAGCGGATGTCGGCGCCGGCGATGAGCGCGCCGAGCCGGCGGGCCGGCTGCTCGTCGGCGAGCAGTTCCTGCAGCACCTTCCGGAGGGCTTCGTCGGCCGAGTCCCGCCCGCGCCGGAGCGCCGCCTGGGCCTGGGTCTGCATCATCGTCCGTGCGCCGGCGTGGTGGCGCTCGGCGTGGTAGGTGTCCAGCAGCCCGGCCGGCGCCCAGCCGTGGACGTCGGCGGCCAGCTTCCAGGCGAGGTTGACGGCGTCGAGCATGCCGACGTTCAGGCCCACGCCCGTGGCGGGGAACGCGTGGGCCGCGTCGCCGGCCAGCAGGACGCGGCCGTGGCGGTACCGTTCGGCCTGCCGGGCCTGGAACCCGTAGCGCGACAGGCGGGTCGCCTCCGCGACGGGCAGCCGGCGCGCCGAGCACGTGGTCGACGCTGTCCTGGAACTCGGCCAGGGTCATCGGCGCGTCGTCGTCGTCGACGTCGGCGGGCTCGGCCTGCGTGGTCTGGATCATCAGGTCGCCGAGGGTGCGCCGCCCCCACGCGAACACGCCGCGTTCGGTCCGGGTGAAGCCCGGCCGGATCCGGCCCAGCCCGGGGACCTCCAGGCCGCCGTCGTCGAGGTGGGTCACCGAATCGGCCAGGGTGACGTGGCCGAGCCGGTTGACCTCGGGATACGTGGTGCCGGGGAACGGGATGCCGGCCAGGTCGCGGACCCGGCTGCGCGGTCCGTCGCAGCCGACGAGGAACCGGGCGGTCACCCGGTAGGACCCCCGCGGCCCGCGCACCTGCGCGCCGACCGCGGCGTCGTCCTGGCTCACCCCGGTCACCTCGTGTCCGCGGCGGATCTCGGCGCCGAGTTCACGGGCGCGTTCGTCGAGCACCCGCTCAAGTCGCGCCTGCGGGAGCGACATCCCGCGCAGCGGGGGCTCGGCCACGTCGGTGAGGTCCAGGTCCAGCGTGCCGAACGGGTACCGGGCAGCCGGGCGGTGGCGGCGGTTGGCGACCGCTTCGAGCCGGTCCGTCAAGCCGCGGTAGGCCAGCAGGTCCAGGATGCGGCCGCCGAGACCGTTGGCCTTCGCGATGTCCCGCAGTCGCGGGCGGCGCTCCAGCAGCAGCGGTCGCGCCCCGGCCAGGCGGAGTTCGGCGGCCAGCATCAGGCCGGTCGGACCGGCGCCCACGATGATCACGTCGGTGTCGGTCATGCGCCGCTCACCTCGGAGTGCTCCGTCACGCTCGCCCCAGCCGTCGACAACGACATGTTCCGCTCCCCGTTTCCGCAGGTCATGGCCTCGGTCAGCGATTGTGCGGCACGACCGGGGCCTTGCCGCAAGCCCCCCGGTGCGCTATACGTTGATCATGGCGGGAGGTGGGTCCCCCGCCGTTTCACGATCGCGGACGCCGCCTCGGGCCGGTGGCGTGGCCGCCCGGCCGGGGTGCCGGGCGAAGGACCGGGCCGCGCTGTCCGCCCCGAACCCCGGCAGTTCCCTGTGGCCGCCCGCGTCGGCGTGCGCGGTCCTCTCCCGCGAGGCGAAGGCGTCGGAAAAACGCGGGGCCGGCCGGTGTCAGGTCCGGCCGGCCCCGCGGTCTCGGGGGGTGTGCGGGTCAGGCGCGGGCCAGCCGCAGGAAGCGGATGCCGGGCATGGGCAGTTCGCAGGTGAGCGACACCGTGCCGTGCGCGTCGGCGGTCGCCGCGGGCAGTTCCTCCACGGCGAGGCGGTCGGCCTCGCGCAGGGTGCGCCACTGGTCCTCGTCCGGCCAGTCGCCGCCGTCCAACCCGGTCCAGACGCGCTGGATGTTGGCGTGCTCCTCGTCCACCCGGCGGCTGGAGACCGTGTACGCGGCGCCCGGCGCGAGCCCGGTCACCTCGACGGTCACCGTGCGGTCCAGCGCCGCGGCGCCCGCCGCCTTCGACTGGTCCAGCGTGCCGTTCCAGACCAGCACGTCGACCGTGGAGGTGTCCTCGGCGCGGGTGGCCAGTGCCTCGACGAGCGACTCGGCGCCGTCACCGCGCACCCGGGCCGGGATCCGGCCGCCGGCGAGCTGGGAGAGCAGGTGGAGCGCCCAGAACCGCGGCTTGCGCAGGTTGCCGACCGTCAGCAGGCCGAAGCCGCCGTGGAAGAGCCGGGGCGGCCAGCCGAGTTCCTCGAACTGGTCGGTGGCCACCCAGTACGCGAGGCAGTCCGTGGAGGCGAGCGCGCTCTTCATGCCGCGCAGCACGAACGGCGCGGCGAAGACCGAGTCGCTGACCGGGTTGAAGTGCGTCGGCGTCACGCCCCACTCGGTCCACAGGATCTCCGGCTCCGGGCGGCCGGTGGCCTGCGCGAACGACCGGGTGAGCGGGCGCAGGTCGAGCGGCGCGTTGCCGTAGGTGTGGGTGGAGACGAAGTCCACCGGCACGTCGTTCTCACGGCAGAACTCCAGCAGCGCGCCGACCCAGCCGGCCGCCGCCGAGGAGGGGCCGCCGACCGCGATCCGCGGGTCGACGCCCTTGACCGCGCGCACCGCGACCTCGTAGAGCCGGTGGTAGTCGTCCTGCGTGCCGCTCCAGAACACCTCCAGGTTGGCCTCGTTCCAGACCTCGAACTCCCAGGTGGCGACCTCGTCGGCGCCGTAGCGCTCCCGCAGGTGCACGGTGAGGTCGCGGCACAGGTCGCCCCAGCGGTCCCAGTCGGCGGGCACGGCGACCTGCGCCTTGTACTGGAAGATCGTGTAGTCCGGGTCGCTGCTCAACTCCTTCGGGATGAAGGAGAGTTCGACGACCGGCTTGAGCCCGGTGGCCAGGAAGCGGTCGTAGACCTCGTCGAGGCCGGAGAAGTCGAAGCTGCCGTCGGCGCGCACCGAGACCGTCTCCGGCAGGAACGTGCCGTGCGCCCGCACCGAGCGGACCCCGATCTCGTCCCGCACGATGCCCAGCGCCGCGGCGTACTCGGCCGCCACGTCGGAGCCGCCGGCGCCCGGCCGGTCCCAGATCAGCAGGGAGAAGTGCTCCGCGCCGATCATCCGCCGCCACACGTCGGGCAGTTCGGCGGTCGGCGCCGCCGCGTCCACCGCCACCCGGGCCTCGGCGGGCGCCGGGCCGGCGCTCCGCGCCGTGCCGCGGACCGGCTCGGACAGCTCGCCCGCGCCGCCGTCGCTCCAGCTCGCCACCCGGTAGTGGTACGTGCGGCCCGGCTCGGCCAGCGTGTCGGCGTACGGCGGGTGCGGCACGGCCAGCACGTCGCCGCCGAGGTGGTCCAGCGGCTCGAACGGCCCGTCGGCGGACTCGGCCCGGTGCACGAGGTAGCCGAGCGCGCCCTCGACCGGCGCCCAGTCCAACGCCACGTGCCCGGTCCCGTCCACCGCCACCACCTCGGTCGGCGGCGCCAACTCCCCTGTCCCGACCAGCGGTTCGTCGCTGGGCAGGCCGATGCGCGCCTCCCAGTCGGCGCGTGCCTCGTTCTTCTCGGCGCTAACGGTCAACGAAACCAACCCTCCGGGCCCGGCAAAATGTATGCGCTGTCTGTAAGCGCATACATTAGCGGCTGGACGGGCGGTTGGTAAGTGAGTCGCCGCAACGGGCCGCGCGGTCCGCTCCGGGCGGCGACCGCGCGGACGGGACGCGGGGGCGCGGCGGGCGGGCCCGGCCGAACGGGCCTCCCCGCCCGCCGGGCAGGAACGCGGGACGAGCACGGCGCGGGCGGGCACGGCCGCGGAATTCGCGGCTCCGGGCATACGTTCCGGCCGATCACCGGATTCCGGCACGCGGCGAAGGGCCGGCAATTACCATCAACTCGGCCGGTTTTCCGTGCGGGTGGGGGATCCGGCCCCGTTTCGCGATCCCGGTTCCACTCCTCACTTTCCAAGGAGCGTGTCCGTGCGTACCGAAAGAGCCCTTCCAGCCAGACTTCTGCAGTTCGCGGTCGCCGCGGCGCTGGCGATATTCGCGGTGATCGTGCCCGGCGTGACGACCGCGCACGCGACCGGTTCCACGGTGTGCGCGAACCAGCCGTTCCCGGCCGGCTACATCGTGACCGCGGCGGCCACCACCAGCCCGTCCAGTCCCTGCCAGGGATTCCTGCAGTACACGATCGCGCTGCCGACCAACGGCGCCCAGGCGTGCGCGGTCGGCGCGGCGGAGATCCCGGCCGGCTGGGTGATCACCGGATCGAGCATCTCCTCGCAGCCGCAGTGCGCGAACGAGTTCCCGACCGACACCATCTACCAGCCCTACAACGGAATTCAGGCCTGTCTCGGCGGGACGATTCCCTCGCCCTACGTGATCACCGCGATAACCTCCGGGAATTACGCGCCGTGCGACGGCCAGGCGATGACGCTCGACCAGCAGTATTCCGGCGTGGTGGCCTGCGCGAACACCGCGATCTGGACCGACTGGGTGGTCACCGCGGTCTCCACCGGTTCCGCCTGCGCCGGCTACGGCCTGGAGACGCTGCAGCCGGTCCACGACGGCATCGTCGCCTGCGGCCAGGGCCCGAACGCCGCCGGCTACGTGATCACCGAGGTCTTCGACACCTACAACGGCTGCGGCCTCGACCAGGGGATCGAGTACAAGCTCCCCTACGACGGCATCCAGGCCTGCGCGCTGTCCACGCTGCCGGCCGGCTGGTACGTCACCTCGACCTTCACCGACAGCCTCTGCGGTTACTGGCAGGGCGAGACGCTGGAGTCCTAGGAAGTGACCCCGTCGGCCAGGACGCGCTCCAGCGCCGCCCGGCCGGCGGGTCCCCAGGTGGGCTGGCCGCCGGGCAGGCCGCGTGTCCCGGCCAGACCTATGCCGAGCAGCGACAGCGCGCGCAGCACGGCCCACCCCCGCGCGCGGCGGATCGTCGCCGGGTCCGGGCCGCCGTACGCGTCGAGGCATCGGGGCGCCGCGCCGGACGGCAGCAGCAGCCAGGCGGCGGCGAGATCGGTGGCCGGATCGCCGGCGCACAGCTCGCCGAAGTCGATCACGCCGCCCAGCGTGCCGTCCGTGACGACGGCGTTCGCGGGATGCAGGTCGCCGTGCAGCCACACCGGCGGCCCCGCCCAGCCGGGCGCCGCCACGGCCTCGTCCCAGACCGCCCGGACGCCGGCCGGGACGGCGCCGGCGGCGTGGAGCTTGCGCTCGAACTCCTCGGTGAGCACGGCGAGTCGCACGCCGCGGTCCGCGCCGGCCGGCGCCTCGGCGGGCGCCGGGCGGTGCAGCGCGGCCAGGAAGCCCGCCAGCCGGTCCGCCGCGTGCCCGCCGCGGCTGATCGGCGCGCGGTCGGCCGGTTCGCCGGGCACCCAGGCCGCGACGGTCCACGGCCGCGGGAAGCCGGCGGACGGTTCACCGGTCCGCAGCGGTACGGGCACCGGCAGCGGAAGGCGCGGGGCCAGCACCGGCAGCCACCGGTGCTCCTTGCGCAGCAGCGCCGGGGCACGCCGGGTGCGCGGCAGCCGCACCGCCAACTCCTCCCCCAGACGCCACAGTTGGTTGTCCCAGCCGCCCGGCACCCGGCGAAGCCGCAGCCCCGCGAGGTCCGGGTGCCGCGCGCGCAGCAGGGAGCGCACCAGTTCCTCGTCGATCCCGTCCTCGCCCATCCGGCAAGTCTCCCCCGGCGGAGCGCCCGGCGGAAAATCCCGGGCCGCGCGCACCGCCCGCGCAGTACGGTCCGGCCGTGGACGAGACGGGTGACACGGACGGTTGCTTCGGGGAGAGCGTCGCGGCGGGGTACGACGAGTCGTCGCGGGAGATGTTCGAGCCGGGCGTGGTGGCGGAGACGGTCGCGTTCCTGGCCGGGCTGGCGGACGGCGGCCGGGCCCTGGAGTTGGGCGTCGGGACGGGACGCGTCGCGCTGCCGCTGGCCCGCGGCGGCGTCGAGGTGCACGGCATCGACCTGTCGCGGGCGATGGTGGCCCGGCTGCGCGCCAAGCCGGGCGGCGACGCGATCGGCGTGACGATCGGCGACTTCGCCACCGCCTCGGCGCCGGGCACGTTCCGCCTGGTGTACCTGGTCTTCAACACGGTCATGAACCTCACCACGCAGAAGGGCAGGTGGCCTGCTTCGGCAACGCGGCGGCGCACCTGGAGCCCGGCGGCCGGTTCGCCGTCGAGGTCATGGTCCCCGACCTGCGAAGGCTGCCGGCCGGGCAGACCGCCGTGCCGTTCCGGGTGGACGCGACGCGGTGGGCGTTCGACGTCTACCACGTCGCCACCCAGGCGATGAGCTCCGACTTCGTCGAGGTCGCCGGCGGGCGCGGCACCCACCGGTCCGTCCCGTTCCGGTACGTCTGGCCGGCCGAACTCGACCTGATGGCGCGGCTCGCCGGGCTGCGGCTGCGCGAGCGGTGGGAGGGCTGGAGACGGGAGCCGCTCACCGACGACAGCCGCCGGCACGTCTCGGTGTGGGAGAAGCCGGCCGGCGCGGCTAGGGTGGCGGGCGGGCCGTGACTGGCGCTGAGGTGGAGTACCACCGGGGAGCGGCCTGACACCGTGTCGATGCCGTGCGCCTGGGCGACCCGTCGTGAAGCCCAGGAGCAGCACGTGACACGTACCGGACCCGCTCGGCTGATGGACGGCACCGCACCGGCCCGCCGCCTCGTCGAGACCACCGCCACCGCCGCCGCGGACCTGCTGCGGCGCACCGGGACGGCGCCGTGCCTGGCCACCGTGCTGGTGGGCGAGGACCCGGCCTCGGTGACCTACGTCCGGATGAAGCGCGCCCGGTGCGAGAAGGCCGGCATCCGGTCGCGGCGGGTGGCGCTGCCCGCCGGGATCTCCACCGAGGCCCTGGTGGAGACGGTCACCGGCCTCTCGCAGGACCCCGAGGTGCACGGCATCCTGCTGCAGCACCCGGTGGGCGCGCACATCGACGAACGCGCCGCCTTCGAGGCGATCGCCCCGGACAAGGACGTCGACGGGGTCACCATGCACTCCTTCGCGGCGATGGGCTTCGGTCTGCCCGGCTTCGTGTCCTGCACGCCCGGCGGGATCATGCGCCTGCTGGACGAGTACCGGGTCGAACTCGCCGGCCGGCACGCCGTCGTCGTGGGGCGCAGCGCCATCCTCGGCAAGCCCGCGGGCCTGCTGCTGCTCGGCCGGGACGCCACGGTGACGTACTGCCACTCGCGCACCGCCGACCTGTCCTCGATCGTGCGGGAGGCCGACGTGCTGCTCGCCGCGGTCGGCCGGCCGCGCTTCATCGCCGGCGCGGACATCAAGCCCGGCGCGGTGGTGATCGACGCGGGCTACAACGCGGGCAACGTCGGGGACGTCGACTTCGAGACCGCGCGGGAGCGGGCGAGCCTGATCACCCCGGTCCCCGGCGGCGTCGGGCCGATGACCATCGCGGTGCTCCTCGCCCAGACGGTCGAGGCGGCGACCCGTCAACTCGGCCTGGGCTGACCGGAATCCGGGCGGCGGTCTCAATTTTTGTATCGAGTGATTGATACAATCGCGCCATGAACAACGGACCGGTGGGGCTGTGGGTCGCGTTCTGGCCGCGGGTCGGCCTGGTCGGCGTCTGGGTCGGCATACCGGTGCTGCTGGTGGGCCTGACGCTGTGGTGGGGCACCCGGCGGCGGCGCGGCGGTGACGCGCTCGCCGGGCCGGCCCGCGCCGGCCGGCTGGCCGGGCTCGCCCTCGGCGCGCTGGTGGGCACCGCGGCGGTGTGGAGCGCGCAGGCCTGGTGCGCGCCGGCCGCGGTGGCGGACGGATACCTGCTGGGCACGGCGACCGGCGAGTTGCGCGACGCGCCGGCGCCGACCGAGCCGGTCCGCGTCGCCTCGCTCGACGTGCGGGACGCGGCCCGCTACGTGCCCCGGTGGGCCGCGGCCACCGCGCTGGCCGCGGCGGCCGTCACGATCCTGTCGCCGGTCGTCTTCGCCGCCGCGCCGCGGGTGCGCTACGGCCCGTGGCGCCCGGATCCCGGTGATCCGCTGACGCTGCCGGGCGGCACGCTGGCGTGGCCGTCGGCCGCCCTGTCGGTCCCGTTCGCGGTGATCGCCGCGGCCACCCTGGTCGTCGGCGGCCTCCTGGTCCGCCGGGTGACCGGGTTGCCCGCCCGGGCCGCCGACCGGCCGGGACTCCACGAGCCCGCACGGCACAACGCGGCGCGCGCCGTCGCGGGCGCCGTGCTGGGGGTCGAACTGATGGTGCTGGGCGCGCTGGCGGTCGCCGCCAGCAGCGGCCTGGCGGTGCCGGGAGCCCGGGGCGGGGCGGCCTACACCGGCTCGCGCGTCCTGGTCCGGGCGGGCCTGGGCCTCGCGGCGGCCGGGGTGCTCGCCTGGTGCGTCCTGGGCTGGTGGCGGCGCGGACCGGGCGGCACCGCCCGTGCCGCCGACGTCTCGCCGGCATGACGACCCCGCCGGCCGACCGGTCCAGGCCCGACCCCGCCGCGCCGACGCTCCGCGTCGACCTGTCCTCGCCCGTCCCGCCCTACGAGCAGGTGCGCGAACAGCTCGCCGGCCTCATCACCATCGGCGACCTTCGCCCGGGCCGGCGGCTGCCGCCGGTCCGCCAACTCGCCGCCGACCTCGGGCTGGCGCCCGGCACCGTGGCCCGCGCCTACCGCGAACTCGAACAGGACGCCCTGGTCGAAGGGCGCGGCCGGCGCGGGACCCTGGTCCGGGCGAGCCCCCGCCGCACCGCCGACGCGGAGGAACGGCACCAGGCCCTGACCGATGCGGCCCGCCGGCTCGCCGCCCTCGCCCACGACTTGGACCTCGCCGACGAGACCGTCCTGGCCGCCGTCCGCACCGCCTTGTCCGGTAGGTCCGCCCGCGCGTGACCGCCGCCGGTCCGCGCCCGGTTCAGCCGGCCGGCTGGGCGCCGTCCACCGGCTGGCCGGCGGCCGCGGGTCCGGGGCGGGGCAGGCCGTGCGGCAGGCGGCGCACGGCGGTCGAGGCGAGCGGGAGGACGGTGACGACGGCGTAGACCGCGCCGGCGCCCAGCGCGACCCGGAAGCCGCCGAAGGCGTGGGTGAACGGGCCGACCAGGAGCTGGCCGATCGGGATCGCGACGTAGGACAGCAGGTCGTCGTAGGAGGAGACCCGGGACAGCACGTGCGCGGGGACGTGCTCCTGCAGCGAGGTGTCCCAGCCGATGCCGGTGACCGACGAGCCGAGGCCGGCGACGAACGCGGCGCCGACCAGCCAGGGCGCCGCCAGGTGCGCGCCGAGCACGAGCAGCGGCAACGAGCCCAGCACGGCGGCCAGTTGGCTCAGCCGCAGCAGGTGGCGCACGGTGACCCGGTACATCAGCACGCTCATCACCAGCAGGCCGAGGCCGCGCGCGCTGAGCACGAACCCCCAGGTCGCCTCGCCGCTGATCCGCTCGGTGAGCTCCGGGCCGAGGATCTGCCAGGTGCCGGTCTGCACCAGGTTGACCAGGCAGAAGGAGAGCGCCACCAGCCACACCCACCGGATGGTGCGGAACTCGCGCCACCCCTCGCGGATGTCGGACGGCATCGAGGACCGCCCGGCCCCGCCCGCCCGGCCGGGAAGCGACAGCCGGGCCAGGCAGCCGGCCGCGACCAGGTACGTCACCGCGTCGAAGGCGATCGCCGGGCCGCTGCCGGCCGCCACGACGACCAGGCCGGACACGCTCGGCCCGAGGATCTTGGTGGCGTTGCGCGTCGAGCCCAGCAGCGAGTTGGCCTGCCGCAGCCGGGCGGCGTCGACGAGTTGCGGCACCACACCGCGCAGGGCCGGCGTGGTGAACGCGGCCAGCACGCCGTTGAGGAACTCCAGGCCCGCCACCGCGGGCAGCGAGTAGTGGCCGGTCAGCAGCACGAGCGCGACCGCGCCCTGGGTGAGCGCCGAGCCGAGGTTCGCGGCCACCAGGACCGTCCGGCGCGGGAAGCGGTCCGCCACCGCGCCGCCGACCAGCAGGAAGGCGAGCAGCGGCACCATGCGGGCGGCCAGCACCACGCCGAGGTCGCCGGCGCCGCCCGAGGCGTTCAGCACCGCGAACGCCAGCGCGACCGGGGCCATCGAGCTGCCGAGCAGCGAGACCGACTGTCCGGTGAAGAACCAGCGGAAGTCGGCCCGCTTCAGCAGCGAGGTCTGCTTCGGGAAGGAGGAGGGCACCGGCCGAAGTCTGCGGGGACGGCGCGGCGGACACTATCGTTTCGGCGGGAGGCGAAAGATGACGCTGCTGCGGCTCAGCCCGCTGGCCCTGTCGCGGTCCCGGTTCGCGCTGTCGCCGCTAGGCCGCGTCTGACACATCCCGCCTGGGCCGCGACGCCTGGCACGCACGCTCGCCGCGTTGTCGGGATCGTCCACGTAGGCCCACTACGAGGACGACCCTCCGCCTTGCGATCGCACGCACCAGACGCCGCGGCCCCCGCCCTGCGGGCGGACGGCGCCATGTGTCAGACACGACCTGGCCGAGACGATGAAGTCGATGATCGTACTGAGCCGGCCCTGCTCCGATCCGTGGCTCGCCTCCTGGCACGCCCGCCACCACCGGGCGTTCCGCGCCGTGCTGGACGCGGACCCGTTCGCCGGCGGCCTGGTCCGGCTGCTCGGCTCGACGAAGTGGCTGCCCGACTTCGTCGTCCTGCCGCCGCCGGGCGGCATGCGCACCACGCTCGCCGAGGAACTGCCGGGGCTGGCGGGCGCCTGCGACGCGTCGGTGCGGGCCCAGCTGGCGGAGTCGGTCGCGCACAGCTGGGAGCGGCACGACCTGGACTGGCTGACCGGGCACGGCTGGGCGGCCAGGGCGGCCGAGGTGTACGACCACGCGTGGCGCGCCCACGTGGCGCCGGACTGGCCGCGCCGCCGGGCGCTGCTGGAACGCGACGTCACCTACCGGGCCGGACTGCTCGCGGCGTACGGCTGGCCGGGCGCGCTGCGGCAGATGAGCCGCCGCAGCGCCTGGGTCGGCGCCGACGCGATCCGCTTCAGCGACCAGACCTTCCCCGACCACGTCGTCGGCGACGCCGGCATGCTCTTCGTCCCGACCACCCTGTCCGACGGCAGTTGGCTCTGCACCGGTCCCGACCGCGGCTACGCCCTGGTCTACCCGGCCCGCGGCGCCGCAGCGGCCGCCGAACCCCCCGCGCCCCGCGCCGCCCTGGAACGCCTCGTCGGCGCCGGCCGCGCCGCGATCCTGCACGCGCTGGAACGCCCCGCCACCACCAGCGAACTCGCCGCCCACCTCGGCCACTCCCTCGGCACCGTCGGCGGCCACCTCGCCGTGCTGCGCGACGCGAACCTGGTCGCCGGCACCCGGGTGGGCCGCCGCGTGGTCTACCGCCGCACGGCCACCGGCGACCTGCTGGCGCACGGCCCGGTGTGACCGGCGGCGCCCGCGCTACGCCGCCCGCGACCGGTACAGCACGCTCGCCCGGCCCGGGCCCGGCGGCAGCGTGGGGTCGTCGAAGTCGTCGGCGGGGTCGCGGGTCATGCCGAGGCGGCGCATGACGGCCCGGGAGCGCAGGTTGGCCACGGCGGTGACCGCGAGGATCTCGGGGAGGCGCAGGACGGCGAAGCCGTGGGCGAGCACGGCGGTGGCCGCCTCGGTGGCGTAGCCGTGGCCCCAGGCGGCCCGGGCGAGCCGTCAGCCGGCCTCCACGCCGGTGAACGGCATGCCCTCGTCCACCGGATCGAGCCCGGTGAACCCGACGAACTCCCCGGTGGCGCGCACCTCGACCGCCCACCACCCCCAGCCGCGCCGCTCCAACTCGGCCCGGAAGCGGGCGGCCGACGCCTCGCTCTGCTGTCGGGTCAGCACGCCGCCCAGGTGTTCTCGGACCCGCGGATCGGCGTTCAGCGCCGCCCACGGCGCGAGGTCGGACTCCCGCCACTGCCGCAGCAGGAGGCGGTCGGTGCGCAACTCGGACATCCGGTCAACGTAGCGGGGGCCGCAGACCGCGGCGAGCGGATATCCCGCGCGGCGCGGCCCGGCTCAGTAGTTCTCCAGGTCGTCGCCGACCTCGTCGAGGCGGCGGCGTTCGTCGTCGTCGAGGAAGGGGATCACCGCCCCGCAGTCCCGGCAGGCGCGGGCGAGGAAGATCTCGAACCGCGGCCGGAACTTGAACATGCGGCGGCGCGGGAACTTCAGCCGGACGCGGTCACCCGCGTTCTGACCTGCCCGCAACTCGCCTGTGGCGCTCAACCGTTCGGATCCGCACACCCCGCAATGCATGCGGTGGAGCATAGCCGCCGCACGCTCATCCGATGATCACCATGACGTACCGGACCGACCGCCAGCGGCGGTCCGGCTACCGCGCGCAGCCGCAACTCGCCCGCCGGGCAAGGCTGACCGGCAGCATCACGGACTCCGGAGCGCGCTCGCGGTCCGCGAGCCGGGCGACCAGCAGGTCGACGGCCGTCTCGCCGACCCGGCCCGCCGGCTGGCGGACGGTGGTGAGCGTCGGCCGCACCAGCCTGCTGAGCGGGATCCCGTCGAACCCGGTGACGGCGATGTCCTGCGGCACCCGCAGCCCGCGGCCCTCCAGGACCTGGAGCGCGCCGACCGCCATCTGGTCGTTGGCGAAGAGCATGGCCTGCGGGAGCGGTCCGCCGCGCTCCAGCAGGCGTTCGGCTGCGTGCCGGCCCTCGGCCTGGGTGAGGCCGCCGCGCACGTCGGGCTCGGCGGCCACCGGGAGCCCGGCGGCGCGGCAGGCGTGCTGGAAGCCGAGGAAGCGCGCCTCGGCGTCCGGGGAGTCCTCGCCACCGCCGACGAACGCCAGGCGGGTCAGGCCGTGGTCCTCGATCAGGTGGCGGGTCAGCTCGCACTCGCCGTCGAAGTTGGCCACCTCGACGTGGTCGAGGTGGTCGATCTCCCGCGGCCCGGCGATCATCACGACCGGCAGCCGCCGCGAGACGATCTCCAACTCGGCGGTGGAGACCGTCCTGGCCAGCACCGCGAAGCCGTCCACCCGGCCGGCGACCTGGGCCACCAGGCTCTCCGCTCCGCCGGCCAGCGACGCGGCGATCAGCAGCGCGTAGCCGTGCCGGCGGGCCGCCCGCTCCATGCCGCGGATTATCTCGTCGGAGTAGAGCATCATCTCGGCGCCGTCGCCGTCCGCCTCGGAGTCGTCGTAGTCGGGGAAGCACAACCCGAGGACGCCGGTGCTGCGGCTGGCCAGCCCGCGCGCGCTGCCGCTGGGCACGTAACCCAGCTCGCGGGCCACCGCCATGACGCGGTCCCGCGTCACCTCGCGCACGGTGTCCGGCTTGCGGAAGACCCGGGAGACCGTGGCGATCGAGACCTTCGCCTGTTCGGCCACGTCGTACACCGTCGGGGCACTCACCGAACGACCGTCCGCTCCTGCGCGCAGCGGACACCGCCGACTGTAAGCGCATTCATTGGCTTTGATCGGCCAACTTAGCGCGGAACGCCCGCTTGTGGCAAGGAATAACCCACTTCCGCAGCCTTCCGCGGCCGGGAACGGACCCCGGACGACAAGGCAGGTTAGGCATGCCTTAGCTTGCTTGGTATGACGTGGACAGACGCGCTGCCGAACCTGCTGATCGGACTCAGGGAGGGCCTGGAGGCCGGCCTGGTGGTCAGCATCCTACTGGCCGCGCTGCGCCGGACCGCCGTGGACGGCCGCAAGGTCTCCTCGACGCCGGTGTGGCTGGGCGTGCTGGGCGCGGTCGCGGTCTCCGCCGCGTTCGCCACCGTGCTCACCTTCTCCACGAGCGTGCTGTCCAGCTCCGCGCAGGAGGCGGTCGGCGGCGTACTGAGCGTGCTCGCCGTCGGGCTGGTCACCGGCATGGTGTTCTGGATGCGCCGCACCGCCGCCTCGCTCGCCGGCGAACTGCGCTCCCAGGTCTCGGCGGCCGTGCGGACCGGAGCCGGCGCGCTCGCGGTGACCGCGTTCCTCGCGGTGGGCCGGGAGGGCCTGGAGACCACGCTGTTCCTGTGGACGGCGGTCAAGGCGTCCGGCCAGACGGTGGCGCCGCTGCTCGGCGCGGCGGTCGGCCTCGCGGCGGCGGTCGCGCTGTGCTGGCTGCTCTACCAGCGGGCGATCCGGATCAACCTCGGCGTCTTCTTCTCCCGCACCGCGCTCGCGCTGATCGTCATCGCGGCCGGCGTCCTGGCCTACGGGCTCGGCGACCTGCAGGACGCGGGCCTGCTGCCCGGCCACGCCTGGGTCGCCTTCGACGTCAGCGGCACGATAGCCACCAACTCCTGGTGGATGACGCTGATCACCGGCGCGACGGAGCTGTCGCCGCGGATGACCGTGCTGCAGACCGTCGCGTGGGTGGCGTACCTGGGCGTGGTCGTGCCGCTGTTCGTGGCGGGCGGCCGGGCGGCGGGCGCGAAGCCGAAGCCTGAGCCGAAGCCGGCGCCTGAGCCTGAGCCGAACGCGGCGGAGGCGGCGCCGGCGGCCGAACCCGAACCCGCACCCTCGGCTGCCGCGACCGGCGACGGCCGGCCGGGCTGGCTGTCCCGGCGCAGTCCGTGGACCATCGCCGCGGTGCTCGTCGTGGTGCCCGCCCTCGCCGCCTCGGCCGCGATCGTGGCGCTGCCGTCCGCCTCCTCGCAGGCGGCCACCGAGATCGACGTCACCGGCTCCGCCTGCGCGAGCGGTTGGAGTTCCGCGCACGCCGGCACCCAGAGCTTCGAGGTGGACAACAAGTCGGACAAGGCCGGCGAGATCAACCTCGACGACGCCGCCGGATCGGTCGTCGCCGAGATCGAGACCCTCGGCCCGGCCACCAGCGCCACCATGACCGCGCACCTGAGCCGCGGCAGCTACGTCATGCGCTGCCTGATGTCCGGGCAGCCGGCCACCGTCTCGCAGACCGTCCAGGTCACCGGCAGCGCGCGGCAGTCCGGCCCGGCGCCGGTCAAGCCGGTCACGCCGGCCGACCTGCGGCCCGCCGCGCTGCGGTACCGCGCCTACGTCGCGCCGCGGCTGGCCGCCCTGTCCGGCCAGGTGGCCGCGCTGCGCACCGACCTGAAGCACAAGGACCTGGCCAAGGCCCGCGAGGACTGGCTGCCCGCGCAGCTCACCTGGGACCGGGTGGGCGCGGCGTACGACAGCTTCGGGCCGCTCGGCGACGCGGTCGACGGCCTGCCGCAGGGCCTGCCCGGCGGCGTGCACGACTCCGGCTTCACCGGGCTGCACCGCCTGGAGTACGGCCTGTGGCACGGCCAGTCCGCCGCCGAACTGACCCCGGTGGCCGCCAGGTTGGCCACCGACCTCGGCACGCTGCGCCGCAGGCTGCCGCAGCTCACCGTCGACCCGACCGACCTGCCGATCCGGGCCCACGAGATCCTGGAGGACGCGCTGCGCGACCGGCTGTCCGGCATGGCCGACGAGGGCTCGGGCGCCGCCTACCCGGAGACCTACGCCGACGTGCAGGGCACCCGCGTCGTGCTCTCCGAACTCGCGCCGCTGGTCACCGCCCGCTCCCCGCACCTGGTCGGCACCGCGGACCGCCAACTCGACACGCTGTCCGCCGCGTTGCTCGCCACCCGGCACGGCGGCACCTGGACCCCGCTGGACCGGGCCCCGCAGGCGATGCGCGAACGCGTCGACGCCGCGATCGGCACGGTGCTGGAGACGCTCGACGCGGTCCCCGACCTGCTGGAGGTCCCGCCCTCCCGTTCGTAACGCCCGCCATCCGCGCCGCCGCCGGGCGGCCCGTCCAGAGAGCCGAGATCCGAACCGATGAATGTCAACCGACGTGCCTTCCTCCGAGGCGGTGTCTCCGGCGCCGCCGCGACCGCGCTGACCGGCGGCTTGCTGGCCGGCGGTGCGCGGGCCGACAGCCGGGCGGCCGCGGACGGCCCCGCCCCCGCCGACTCCTATCCGTTCCACGGCACGCACCAGTCCGGCGTCCTGACCCCGGGCCCGGCCGACAAGCAGCGCTTCGCCTGCTTCGCCGCCTTCGACACCACGGCGACGAACAAGGGCGAACTGGCCGACCTCATGCGGACGTTGACCGCCCGGGCCCGGTTCCTGACCGCGGGCGGCACCCCGCCGGACCTCGGCGTCGGCGCACCGCCCTCGGACAGCGACGTGCTCGGCCCGGACATCCCCGCCGACGGCCTGACCTTCACCGTCTCGGTCGGCTCCGGGCTCTTCGACGACCGCTACGGGATCGCCGCCGCCAAGCCGCTGCACCTCAAGCCGATGCGGGTCTTCCCCAACGACTCCCCCGACCCGAAGTGGCTCGGCGGCGACCTGATGATCCAGTTGTGCGCCAACAACCCGGACACCGTGCACCACGCGCTGCGCGACCTGGCCAAGCACACCCGGGGCGCGATGCAGGTGCGCTGGCGGATGGACGGCTTCGGCGCACCGCCGCGGCCGAGCGGCTCGGCCCGCAACCTGCTGGGGTTCAAGGACGGCACCGCCAACCCGACCGGCTCCACCGCCTCCTCGCTGATCTGGGTCGACGACCCCGCCGAGCCCGCCTGGGCGCGGGGCGGCAGCTACCAGGTCGTCCGGCTGATCCGGATGCTCGTGGAGTTCTGGGACCGGGTGTCGATCAACGAGCAGGAGACGATGTTCGGCCGCCGCCGCGACTCCGGCGCCCCGCTGGACGGCAACAACGAGTTCGACGTGCCGGACTACCGCGCCGACCCCAAGGGCCAGGTCATCCCGCTCGACTCGCACATCCGGCTGGCCAACCCGCGCACCCACGCCACCGCGAACCAGCGGCTGGTCCGCCGCTCCTACGACTACGACCTCGGCGTCGACGAGAACGGCGACCTGCAGGCCGGCCACATCTTCTGCTGCTACCAGCAGGACGTGCACCGGCAGTTCGAGACCGTCCAGACCCGCCTGATCAACGAACCGCTGGTCGACTACGTCCAGCCGTTCGGCGGCGGCTACTTCTTCACCCTCCCGGGTGTCGCCGGCCACCAGGACTGGTTCGCCGCCGAGCTGCTGGCCTGACGCGCGCCCGGCCGGCCGGTCAGCGGGCCCGCCGGCCGGCCGCGATGCGCTGCCGGGCCGCCTCGTAGAGCACGACGGTGGCGGCGTTGGAGGCGTTGAGCGAACTGGCCGAGCCGGTCATCGGGATGCTGACCACGTGGTCGCAGCGCTCGCGCCAGGCCGCGCTCAGCCCGGCGGTCTCGTTGCCGATCAGCAGCAGCACCGGGCCGGTCAGGTCGAACTCGCCGACGTCGGCCTCGCCGTGCTCGTCCGTGCCGACGACGGCCACCGGGCCGCCCCGGGCGCGTTCGCCGTCCAGCCAGTCCAGCACCTCGCGGTGCGAGGGGGCGCGCACCACGGGCAGCGCGAAGAGCGAACCGGTGGTGGCCCGCACCGACTTGGGGTCGTAGACGTCGGCCGCGTGCCCGGTGACGATCAGCCCGTCCGCGCCGAAGGCGTCCGCGGACCGCACGACCGCGCCGATGTTCCCCGGCTGGGTGGGCCGGTCGAACAGCACGCCGAGGAAGTCCCGGTGGACCGCGATGCGCGCCAGGTCGTCCGGCGGCATCCCCACCACCGCCACCAACTCCGGTGCGCCGTCGGTCTTCTCGCTCAGCTCCGCCAGCAACTCCGCCGCCACCGCGACCCGTTCGGTCCCGGCCCCGAGCGCGCCCAGCAGCTCGCGCGCCCACTTCGACAGCGGCCGTCCCGCGTCGTACAGCACGCTGCGCACCGGCCACCCGTGCTCCACCGCCATCGAGATCGGCCGGACCCCCTGCACCAGGAACTCCCGCCCCTTCGACCGCTTGCTCCGGTTCCCCAACAGCGCCTCCCACTGCTGGAACCGCGCGTTCCGGCTCATCACCCGCCGCTCCGCCACGCCGTGCCCTCCCACCACCCGTCCAACACCTCAGGGCCCGGACGATATCCGACCCCACCGCGCGTCCTCACCTGCCGGCTGCCTTCCCCGGCCGCGCGTAGCCTGCCGGGTATGGGGGAGCAGCGAACGGCGGGGCGACCGGGCGGCGGGGCCGAGGCGCGGCGGCTGAAGCGGCGGTTCGGGCGGCGTCCTGCGCCGCAGCCGGTGAAGGCGGCCACCGCCGTGCGGTCCGCGCGGCACGGTCTGGCGATCCTGACCGCGGCGTGGACGGCGGTGCTGCTCACGATCGCCGCGCTGATCCGCGCGCACGTGCTGGGGCAAGGCGATGTCGGGCTCGCGATCGCCGACGGCCTCCTCGCCGGTCCGCTGGCCCTGGCGGCCTTCCACGGCACGGCCGGCCGGACCCGGGTCACCGGCGGGCCGGGGTCCGCGCTGCTGACCGCCCGCACGCTCACCGGCGTCCGCACGGTCGACCTCAACGCCCTGGTCAGCGTCCGCCGCTTCGCCTCGATGGCCCGCAACGGCACGATCGACGAACTGCGGCTGCGCGACCGGCGCGGCGTGCGCCTGTCGATCGCCGAGCGCGACGGGCTGGACGGGGACATACGCCGCGCGATCGAACGCGCGTCGGCCCGTCCGGGCCCCGTCCCGCTCCGGGTCACCCGGCACGCCCGCAGCCGGCTCGGCCTCACCCCGGGCTCCCGGATCCCCGACGTACTGCACCTCTTCTTCGGCATGTGGGTGATGCTCGCCGCCGTCGTCCTGCCCGCGCTGGCCGGCTACGTCCTGGACTGCGTGCTGTCCGGCGCCGGTCCCTGGGGCTGAACCGGCCGCACCTCGAAGTGCACGGTCCGACCGAACCTCCGTCGGCCCACCCGGTGCGCGCACGGCACCAGCAGCCCGTGCAGCACCCGGTACTTCGCCGCCAGCACCCGCGCCGCGTGCGCCGCCTCCTCACCGTCCAGCCGCCGCATCACCACCGCCACCGCCGGCCCGGTCGCCGTGCCCTTCATCGTGCTCGGCGCGATCAACGCCGCCGGATTCCGCCGCAGCCTCAGCGTCTTGATCGCCTTCTCGAAACTGCGGACGTACGCGTGGTCCCCCTCCACCGCCACGCTCACCGGCGACGCCCCCTCCCTGCCGTCCTTGCGATACGTGGTCAGCAGAACCGTCTTCTGCCGCACGAACGGCACCAACGCCGGCACCGTCGCCTCCCCCACCGTCCCGACAACGTGCCACCTGGCCACCATCACCCTCACCTCCGTCGCACGGCTCAGGACCCCTCCGGCCCCACGCCACGCTGACACGACGGATGGGGGCGGGCGATCCGTGACACGGGGGCCTTCGGTGCGGCCGTGAGGGGCGGGTGAGCGCGGTCGGCGGGCTTCCCGGGTCAGCGGCGTCGACGGACGGCGTCGGACAGTCGGGAAGTATTGGCATTCGAGACCAGGTGAGATCGCGCAACCTCGATCGTTACACGATGAGGTCGTGGCAATACTTGTCGAATTTCACTCACCGATGATGCTCAACGAGCCGGAAAAGAGATACAGGAGGAACCAACCGAAACAAAATGGCCGCATATGCTCGACGGATCGAGGTTGGCCTTGCGGCCTATCCAATGCGCGAGCCGCCACCGATACCTCGACGGATTGAGTCCTGGCTTTCACCACCGCCCAAAGGAATCGAACCCTTTGACATCACGGCAGGGCGGTGCGGCGTAGCGGAAGACGTGAGCGGCGCGCACCGGGTGGCCCCGGGCGCGCCGCATCTGCGGGTACACACGCGGCAACGTGGCATACCCCATGCCCTGTAGCTTGGAGTCCGCGGCGCCCGGGCTCTGGGACAGAAGATCCAGGAGGCGTCTCCTTGATGATCACGGCCGGCGCGACGCAAGGACAAGCGGAGCGGCTTGAGTTCCTCACTTTGGGACGGTACTGCATCAACTCCTGGAAGATTCGCAGGTGATGGCGCGCGTCGGCGGCTGGGCGTTTATCAACTCCAGTCGTGAGGCGGGACGCTGGTGCACTAATCAGGCTTTCGTCCCGCTCGACTCGTTGGGGGACCGGTCGGGAGATGCCAGACTGGCTGAGCACCCTGAGCGACGGCAATCGCCGGGTGTGGCAGAGCAGTTGGAGTCCGCGGCCCCAAGAGAGGCGTTGAGCCATGGATAGGCAGCGTTATGCGGTGGAGACGCGCAGGGCGTGTGTCAGCCGTCCCAGCGCGAGCGTCGTCGAGTACTTCGTCATCTGCATCCTGGTCGTCATCGTGATGGCCGACCGGGAAGCAGGTGCAGTGGCCGCTCTGAGCAGCCTCAGCGCGGCGATCGCAGCAGTCGCACCCTGCATGCGGAACGAAAGGACCCGTACTGCACAGCGGCTCCGCTGAATCATTGCGATGGGACGCCAAGAGGCTCCGGTGCATGCAAGTACCAAGCCTTTGGGCGAACTGGCGCTGTGGCTTCGGTCGCAGCGCCAGTGCTCCGGGCTCACCTACGCCCAACTCGCTGCACGCACTGACGTGAGCGCTACATCACTGTCCCGTGCCACGAAAGGCGAACGGCTTCCCAGTCTGGCTGTAGTCGAAGCCTTCGCTCGCGGCTGCAGCGCCGATAGCCGGAAGGCCGTCTCTCTGTGGCGCAAGGCACGCTATGCCGCAAACCAGCAGCCGATTAACGGCGAGCAAGCACCGATGCGACCCGAGTACATTCATAATTTTTCCCAATTGCACACCGCAGTACTGGAGTTGTACAGGAAGGCAGGCAGTCCACCGCTGCGATCTCTGGAGAACACCGCAGCAGGACAGTACGGGTGCCTTCCACGCAGCAGCGTCAGCCGCGTGTTGCGCGGGCAGGCGATCCCGCGGAAGGAACTGCTGCTTGCCTTCGTACGGGCCTGTGCCACCAGCGGTCGCATCGATGTCAGTGTGTGGCAAGCAGCTTGGGAGCGCTCGAGTCAGCATGCTCGGTACGAGCGCTCCCGGCGCCGGAGCGAAGACAACGCGAGCCAGGAAATGCAGCTTCGCGTGAGCCTGCGGTCCACCGAACAGCGATTGAAGGAGTTGACCAAAGCGCTCCAGGATCATAGAAGTCAGCGCGCGGAACACCTCGCGTCTTACTGGGCGGTCGCCGACAACAATCCGTGGGGGTCTGATCGAGACTCGGGCATGGCCGAACCCTGGCTTGAGATTGGCAGAAGCAATGAGCGGGGGCGAGAACTCATGCAACGATTGGTTGCCGCCGATTCCGCGATCAGCGCTGTGGAGCGGGAAATGACAAAGACCCAAGGATACGCCGCTGCGCTAAGGAGGCGGCTGGAAGATACGCATGGCAGGCGTGCGCAAAGTCAGGGCGGCCAATGAAACGTACGGGGCACGTTTTGGTCCTCGCGGTTCAGCCCGAGTTGCCGGAAAACATCGCCGGTACCAGGGCACTGCGCGCCGCAACCACCTCGCCCGCCTCACCTGTGCCTCGCCTGGTCCCCTCGCCGGACACCGCGACCTCGCTCCCGAAGCCGACCCTGGCCCGCCGGCACCAGCTCGGACCCGCAACTGAGACCAGGAAGAGGCACCGGGCCACCGGTCAGTTCGCGCCCGGCATCGGCGCCGCATCCGCTAAAGCAAAAGCCCCAGGTCACGGCGAGTGAGTCCTGGGGCTTTTACGGAGCCGCCTCCGGGAATCGAACCCGGGACCTACGCATTACGAGTGCGTCGCTCTGGCCGACTGAGCTAAGGCGGCTGGGTGCTGCGGCACCCCGGAGGGGTGGTGACAACGGGGGTAAGTCTACATGGGGGCGGGGGGTGGTCCGCACGGGAGTTGTCAGGAGCAGCGGGTGTTCGCGGCGGGGGCTCTGCCCTGGAGGAGGTACGTGTTGACCGCGGTGTCGACGCAGTCGTCGCCGTTCGCGTAGGCGGTGTGGCCGTCGCCCTGGTAGGTGACGAGCGTGGCCGACGTGAGCTGGCGGGACAGGGACTGGGCCCAGGCGTACGGGGTCGCCGGGTCGCGGGTGGTGCCGACCACCACGATCGGCGCGGCGCCCTTGGCGGGGATCCGCTCCGCGCGGCCGGTCGGCTTCACCGGCCAGGACGCGCAGCTCAGGCTCATCCAGGCGAAGTCGTCGCCGAAGTGCGGGGACGCCTTGCGGAACGCGGGCAGCGCGGCCTCCACCTGGGCGGGGCTCTCGGCCGCGGCCGGCAGGTCGAGGCAGTTGACGGCGGCGTTGGCGGCCATCAGGTTCGAGTAGGACCCGTTGGTGTTGCGCTCGTAGTACTGGTCGGACAGCGCGAGCAGCTGCGAGCCGTCGCCGTTGTTCGCCGCGGTCAGCGCCTGCCGCAGCACCGGCCACAGCTCCTTGGAGTACATCGCCTCCATCAGCCCGGTGGTCCCCAGCGACTCGACCAGCCGGCGGCTCTGGCCGGTCGCCAGCGGGTGCTTGTCGAGGCCCTGCAGGAAACGTGTGATGTACGTACCGGCAGCGGCCGTCGTCTTGCCCATCGGACAATCCGACTGGTGCACGCAGTCCTTGGCGAACGCCTCGAAGGCGGTCTCGAAGCCGCCCGCCTGCGTCTCGCCCATCCGCAGCGACGACAGCGACGGGTCCATCGCGCCGTCGAGCACCACGCGGCCCACCCGGCTCGGGAACAGGCCCGCGTACGTCGCGCCGAGGAACGTACCGTAGGACTTTCCGACGTAGTTGAGCCGGCTGTCGCCGAGCAGCCCGCGCAGCACGTCCATGTCGCGGGCCGAGTCGACGGTGCTGACGTGGGCGAGGATCTTGCGGGAGTGCTGGGCGCAGCCCGCGCCGAACGCCTTGTCGGCCTTGACGATGTCGTTGATCTGCGCCTGGCCGTGCGGCGTGGTGTCGACCTCGGTGAAGGAGTCCATCTGCGGGTCGGTCAGGCAGTGCACGGGCGCGCTGCGCGCCACGCCGCGCGGGTCGACGGCGACCATGTCGTAGCGGGCGCGCACCGGAGCGGGGTAGCTGAGCGCCGCGGAGTGCAGGTAGTCGATCGCGGAGCCGCCGGGGCCGCCCGGGTTGACCAGCAGCGAGCCGATCCGGGCGCCGGGGCCGGTCGCCTTCTTGCGCGAGACGGCGAGCTTGAGGTCGTCGGCGGCGACGGGGTGCGCGTAGTCCAACGGCACGCGCATCGTGGCGCAGGCGAAACCGGGGGCGTCGCACGGGTGCCACTGCAGCTTCTGGCGGTAGTACCGCGCGAGGTCGGACGGGATCGCGGTGGGCAGCGGCGCCAGGGTGAGGCCGGCGTCGGCGGCCGGGGTGGCGTTGTGGCCGGCCTGCCCGCTACCGGCGCCCGACGGCGCGGAGGCGGCGGCGCTGTGCCCGCTGCCGCTCGCCGAACAGCCGGACAGCGTCAGGCCCGCCACGGCCAGAACGGTCGCGGTGGTGCGGAGCAGTCGCGCGGTGTCCATGGGTGCCACAGGTCCTCCCGTCGGGTCTCGCGAGCGTATCCGGACCGCAGCGGAGTGTGCGCGTCCAACTCAACCCGAACGGGTGAGTTCGGCCCGGCTCACCGGGGGAACACCCGGGCCGGGCCGATGAGCTGCTCGGTCAGGTACTGGGCGGCAACCGCCAGCTCCCGCCGCCGTCCGCCGCCGCCCAGCAGCGGATCCGGCAGTTGGCCGTCGACGATCCGCGGCCGCACGCCCAGCCCGCGCAACGCGGTCCGCAACGCGTAGGCCGAACGGCGTTGCGCCTGCTCCCCGTAGGCGCTGGTGAGCAGCAGCCGGGGCTCGACCGCCGGCGGCGCGGTCGGCAGCGGCACCGCCGCGTGGCCGTACGCACCGGAAACGCCGACGTACGCGCCGAAAACCTCCGGGTGGCCCAGCGCGGCCCGCACCGCGCACGGTGCCAGCGGCCCGACGCCCAGCACGCCGCGGGCGTCCGCGCCGTCCAGCAGCCGGTAGCGCCCGGCGGCCTCCCGCACGGCGGCGAGCGGTTCGACGGCGCAGGACGCCGGCTGCACCACGACGAACGGGTCCGCGGCGGCCAGCTCCACCTGCCGGGCGAACGCCGGGTACAGCTCCTCGTCGCCCGGCAGGGCGGCCGGCAGGTAGGCGACCACGACCGGGAACGCCAGGCCGGCCGCCTTCGGGTAGGCGTACTGCGGCGGGAGCCACACCCGGGTGCCGTCCGCGAGCAGTTGCAGGGAGCCGCCGGCCGGCAGCGCGATCGTGCGTGCCGGGGCCTGCGCGGCGGAAGCGTCGGCCGGCGACGCGGACGCGGACGGTCGGGGCGGGAGCGGGCGCCGGGCGGCGGGCCGTGCCGCATGCCGGTGCCGGCGCGGGCGGGCCGGGGAGCCGGGCGGGGGCGCGGGAGCCGCTCGGGCCGCGCCGGCCGCCGCGGAGTGGCCGGCGCGGTACGGATCGGGCAGCCCGAGCGGGCCGCGCGGCAGCACGGCCGTGACCGCGATCCCGGCGGCCAGCACGAGAACGGCGGCGAAGGCGCGGCGCAGCGCGGGGCGGTAGTTCTCCGGGAGCTCGTACGGGCGACCGGAGCGGGCCGCCGACCACCGCGAGGCGGCGGAGCGGGCGAAGTGCGCCGCGAGCGCCAGGGCCGCGGCGAGCGGCAGCACGTGAAGGACGACGGAGAGGCTGGACACCGGTACGCACCACCTGTGGGACGGCCTGGAGCAGTGCCGGGCACCCCGCCGCCCGCGCCCAAGACCTGCCCGCGCCGCGCCGGACGGCAACCCCGTCCCGCCCACGATCACCCGAAGGCAGCAGCCCGGCCGGCCCCGGACGGCCCAGGCCGGGCGGCCCGCGCGCCCGGTGCGCTCAGCGCGGGCGCAGCGCCATCGTCATCGCCTCCACCGCGAGCAGCGGTGCGACGTTGGCGTCGAGGGCCTCGCGGCAGGCGAGGATCGCTTCGAGGCGGCGCAGGGTGTGCTCGGGGCGGTCCGCGGAGGCGGTGCGGCGCACGGTGTCGGCGATGTCCTCGTTGGCGATCGGGGTGCCGCCGCCGAACTGGACGGCGAGGACGTCCCGGTAGAAGCCGGCGAGGTCGGTGAGGGCCAGGTCGAGGGTGTCGCGCTGGGTGCGGGTGGCCCGGCGCTTCTGCCGGTCGGCGAGGTCCTTCATGACGCCGGCGGTGCCGCGCGGCAGGCGGCTTCCGGCGCCCGAGGCGGCGCCGAGCGCGGCCCGCAGCTCCTCGGTCTCCTTGCCGTCCAGCTCCTCGGCGACCTGCTTGGCGTCCTCGGTCGCGGAGTCGACCAGGGTCTGGGCGGCCTTCAGGCAGCCGCCTATGTCGCCGAGTTGCTGCGGCAGCCGCAGCACCGCGGCCCGCCGCTCGCGGGCGCGCTCGTCGGTGGCGAGCCGGCGTGCCCGGCCGATGTGGCCCTGGGTGGCCCGGGCGGCGGACGCGGCGAGGGCGGGCTCGACGCCGTCCCGCCGCATCAGCACGTCGGCGACGGCGTCCACCGGCGGGGTGCGCAGGCTCAGCAGGCGGCAGCGGGAGCGGATGGTGGGCAGCGCGTCCTCGACGGAGGGCGCGCACAGCAGCCACACGGTGCGCGGCGCGGGCTCCTCGACGGCCTTGAGCAGCACGTTGCCCGCGCCTTCGGTGAGCCGGTCGGCGTCTTCCAGGACGATGACCTGCCAGCGGCCGTTCGCGGGCGAGAGCGAGGAACGGCGCACCAGGTCGCGGGTGTCCTTGACGCCGATGGACAACTGGTCGGTGGCGACCACCTGGACGTCGGCGTGGGTGCCGGCCAGCGTGGTGTGGCAGCCGTCGCAGAAGCCGCAGCCGGGCACACCGCCGAGGGCGCGGTCCGGGCTGACGCACTGCAGCGCGGCGGCGAACGCGCGGGCGGCGGTGGAGCACCCGGAGCCGGGCGGACCGGTGAACAGCCAGGCGTGGGTCATCTTCGACGCGGACCGCGTGCCGGTCTCGTCGCCGGACGCCACGGCCGTCACCAGGGCGTCGGCGTCCCGGGCGGCGGGCAGCAGCTGCTCGATGACCGGGTCCTGCCCGACCAGGTCGTCCCAGACCGTCATGGCACGCACCCCTTCTCCGGCGGCTCCCGGCGGGGGAGCCGCCGGAGACGCTGTCCGCGCGGGCGGCACCGGCCGGTCGTGACCGGCGCCGTTCGCTGTCGGTGACCATCATCGGCCACCCCACTGACAGCCGGCGACCACAGCCGGCCGGGCGGACGCCTCAGCGGCGCCGGCGCCGGCCGCCGCCGCGGCCCGGGTCGTCGTCCCGGGAGTCGCGGGCGTCGTAGGAGTCCGGCGAGTCGTAGGAGTCGCGGGACTCACGGGAGTCGTAGGAGTCGAACGGCTCGTGCGGGCCGAGCAGTTCGTCGGCGAGCGACGGCAGGTCGTCGAGCGGGGTCTCCTCGGCCCAGCTCGGCCGGGGCCGGCGGCGCTCGGCGGTGCGCTCGCCCTCGGCGAACTCGTCCGGGTCGGCCGGCTGCGGCAGCTCGCGGGTGCGTTCGGCCGGGGACTGCGCCGGGGAGCCGCCCTCGCCGTCGCGGAAGAGCCACGGCGGCACGCGATCGGCCGGGGTGTCCTCGACGCGCGGCAGGACGGCCGTGCGGTCGGACTCCGGCTCGGGGTCGGGGAGCTCGACGCGCGGCAGGACCGTGGTCTCGTCGGCGTCCGGGGGCGGGACCTCGACGGTGCGGGTCCGGTGCTCGGGGTCCGGCGGCTGCGGGGTGGGCAGCGGGCGGGTCGCGTCGTCGGGGCGCGAGGTCTCGACGGTCGGCGTGTAGCCGTCGGGCCGCCGGTCGGTCGGCTCGTCCCGCGGCTCGTCGTCCTCGGCCGGCGGGCGGGGCGTCTGCAGGGTGCGGGTCTCGTCGTCGCCCGACGAGCCCGCGGAGGGGGCGTCGGACGCGGTTTCGGCCGGCTCGTCCGCCGGCTCGTCCGTCTGCTCGGGGGAGGCGGGCGCGGCCGGTTCGGCGGGCGCGGCGGCGGCCTCGGCGGCCAGCCGGGACTGCTCGGCCCGCATCAGGGCATCCTCGGCCTTGCGCTGCTTCTCCAGGCGGCGTTCCTCCGCCTCGGCGCGCAGCCGGTCCTGCTCGTCCTTCTGGCGGCGCAACCGCTCCTGCTCCTCGGCGTGGGCGCGCTCCTCGGCCTCGCGGCGGGCGCGCTCGGCCGCGTCGATCCTGGCCTGCTCCTCGGCGCGCAGCCGGGCCGCCTCGGCCTGGCGCTCGGCCTCCTCGCGGCGCAGCTGCTCCTCGGCGAGGCGCTTGCGCTCCTCCTCTTCGGCGCGCAGCCGGGCGATCTGCTCCTGGCGCTCCCGCTCGACGCGTTCCGCTTCGGCCTTGGCAGCGGCTTCTTCCTCGGCACGCCTGCGGATCTCTTCGGCGGCGAGGCGTTCCGCTTCGGCGCGGGCGGCGATCTCCTGCTCGGAGAGCGGGAGGAGTTGGTCGAGGCGGTGGCGGGCCAGCCGGGTCAGCGTCTCCGGTTCCTGGGCGGCGTCGAGCACCAGGTAGCGCGCGGGGTCGGCGGCGGCCAGCGTCAGGAAGCCGCGGCGGACCCGGTCGTGGAACTCGGCGGGCTCGGACTCCAGGCGGTCGGGCGCCTCGGTGAACCGCTCGCGGGCGGTGTGCGGGGCGATGTCCAGCAGGACGGTCAGGTGCGGGACCAGGCCGTCGGTCGCCCAGCGGGAGATGCGGGCGATCTCGGTGGGCGCCAGGTCGCGGCCGGCGCCCTGGTAGGCGACGGAGGAGTCGATGTAGCGGTCGGAGATGACGACCGCGCCGCGCTCCAGCGCCGGGCGGACCACGGAGTCCACGTGCTCGGCGCGGTCGGCCGCGTAGAGCAGGGCCTCGGCGCGGTGCGAGATACCGGAGTTGGCGACGTCGAGCAGGATGGAGCGCAGCCGCTTGCCGATCGCGGTGGCGCCGGGTTCGCGGGTGACGACGACCTCGTGGCCCTTGGCCCGGATCCACTCGGCCAGCGCCTCGACCTGGGTGGACTTGCCGGCGCCGTCGCCGCCCTCGACGACCAGGAAGAAGCCGTGCGACGCGCCGGCCTCGGCCGGGTCGGCGCCGCGCAGCGCCTCGCGCAGGTCGCGCCGCAGCGGCACGCCCTGGCGGTCGTCCAGCTTGCCGAGCACCAGCGCGGCGACCGGCAGCAGCAGCGCGCCGACCAGCATCAGCGTGAACGCGGCGCCGGCGTGCGTGAAGGTGAACGCGCCGTCGACCACCCGGTGCCGGCCGATCAGCGCGGCGGCCACCGGGGCGCCGACGGCGGCCAGCGCGGTCGCGCAGCGCACCACGGCGTGCAGGTGGGTCGAGGTGCGCGCCCGGCGCACCTCCTCGGCCTCCTGGTCGATCAGGACGTGGGCGGTGTTGGCGGCCACCCCGGCGGCCAGGCCGGCGAGCAGCGACAGCATCAAGACGGTGGCCGGGTCGGCCACCAGGCCGGTGAGCAGCAGCGACAGGCCGGTGAGCGCGATGGCGAGCCCCAGCAGCCGGCGGCGCGACAGCCCGGGCAGCAGGCGGTGCGCGGTGCGGATGCCGACGACCGTGCCGCCGGTCAGCGCCAGCACGAGCAGCCCGAAGGCGACCGGTCCGCCGCCCAGGTCGTAGGCCTGCAGCACGGCCACCGAGACCGCGGCGGCGATGGCGCCGGCCACCGCGGCGCTGGCCAGCACGAGCGTCGGCAGCGCCTTCGTGCGGCCGCGCTCGGCGCCGATCGGGCCCTTCGGCAGCCGCAGGCCCTCCAGCGGGGAGTGCGGGCGCGGGGTGACGACGTCGGGGAGTTCGAGGAGGGACAGCACGGCGATGGAGGCGGCGAACAGGCCGGCCGCGACGTAGGAGCCGAGCGCGACGTGGTGCAGCCCGAACCAGAGCGACCACACGCCCAGCACGTTGTTGAGCAGGGCGGCGACGATCAGGCCGGCCGCCGCGATCGGCAGCGCGACGAAGCCGGTGCGCAGGTCGAGCCGGCGCAGTGCGGCCAGGTGGTCCCTGCCGGGGCGCACGCCGTCGCTCGGCTGGGCCGGCAGCAGCGCCGGGGCGGCGCCGTCCTTGGCGATCGTCCAGATCCGCTCGCAGACCCCGGTGACGAAGACCGTCACCAGCAGCCAGGACAGCGCGGTCGTGGGCACCCAGTCGATCCACAGCGGCGCGACCACGAAGAGCGCGAGCCGCACGGCGTCGGCGCCGATCATGGTCCACCGGCGGTTGAGCACGCCCTGCGGCGAGGTCAGCGCCGCCAGCGGACCGAGCAGCACGGCGCCGAACAGCAGCCCGGCCAGCAGTCGCAGCACGAAGACGATGGCGATGGCGAAGCCGACGCCGCGGTAGCCACCGCCCAGCGCCTGCTGCACCGCCTCGGCCTGCACGGCCAACGCCAGCAGCGCCAGCAGCCCGAGCCGGTCGCCGACCGCGCCGGTGAACTGGGCGGTCCACAGCTTGCGCAGGGTCGGAACACGCAGCAGAGCACCGACCGCGCGCTCACGGGAGTCGGCGGCGAGTGCGTCGGTGAAGTCGTCGGGCTGGCCAGTCCGCTCGGCACGCGTCATTCTGCCAGCCTAACCGGACGGCGGACCCGTCATTCGCCGCACCCGAACAGGCGGGCGATGCGGAACCCGAACGTGACCTGACGGCCCCACAGGAGACGGGCGCCCGGTGGCCGGAAGCACGGGCTCCCGGCCGTCCGGCCCTGTCGTTCCGGCGCGGAATCGGCTACTTCGTCCCCTCGGAGGACGACTTGGCGGCGGTCTTCTTGGCGGCGGCGGTGGTCTTCTTGGCCGCCGTCGTCTTCGCCGCGGTCTTCTTGGCCGCCGTCTTCTTGGCCGCGGTCTTCTTCGCCGGGGCCTTCCTGGCGGGCGCCTTCTTCGCGGTCTTCTTGGCCGGCGCCTTGGCGCGCTTCTCCGCGAGCAGCTCGTAGCCGCGCTCGGGGGTGATGGTCTCCACGTCGTCGTCGCGGCGCAGCGTCGCGTTGGTCTCGCCGTCGGTCACGTACGGGCCGAAGCGGCCGTCCTTGACCACGACGGGCTTCTCGCTGACCGGGTCGGTGCCCAGCTCCTTCAACGGCGGCTTGGCGGCGGCCCGCCCGCGCTGCTTGGGCTGGGCGTAGACGGCCAGCGCCTCCTCGAGCGTGATGTCGAACAGCTGCTGCTCCGACTCGAGGGACCGCGAGTCGGTGCCCTTCTTCAGGTAGGGGCCGTAGCGGCCGTTCTGCGCGGTGATCTCGGTGTCGGACTCCGGGTCGACGCCGACGACCCGCGGCAGCGACATCAGCTTGAGCGCGTCCTGCAGCGTCACGGTGTCCAGCGACATCGACTTGAACAGCGAGGCGGTGCGCGGCTTGACGGCGTTCTTGCCGGACCTGGGCACGTCGTCCGGCAGCACCTCGGTGACGTACGGGCCGTAGCGGCCGTCCTTGGCGACGATCTGCCGTCCGGTGGCCGGGTCGGTGCCCAACTCGAAGTCGCCGCTGGGCTTGTCGAGCAGCTCCTTGGCCAGCTCGACGGTCAGCTCGTCCGGCGGCATCTCGTCGGGGACGTCCGCGCGGCGGCTGGACTCCTCGCCGTCCTCGCCGCGGGTGAGCTGTTCGACGTAGGGGCCGTAGCGGCCGACGCGCAGCACGACGCCGTCGCCGATCGGGAAGGAGGAGACCTCGCGGGCGTCGATCGCGCCGAGGTCGGTCACCAGTTCCTTGAGGCCGCCGAGGTGGTCGCCGTCGCCGTTGCCCGCCGTGGCGGCGGCCGCGCCGGCGGTGCCCGGGCCGGCCTCGCCGAAGTAGAAGCGGCGCAGCCACGGCACGGACTGCGCCTCGCCGCGGGCGATGCGGTCGAGGTCGTCCTCCATGCGAGCGGTGAAGTCGTAGTCCACCAGGCGCCCGAAGTGCTTCTCCAGCAGCCCGACGACCGCGAAGCTCAGGAACGACGGGACGAGCGCGGTGCCCTTCTTGAAGACGTACCCGCGGTCCAGGATCGTGCCCAGGATGGTCGCGTACGTGGACGGGCGGCCGATCTCGCGCTCTTCCAGCTCCTTGACCAGCGACGCCTCGGTGTAGCGGGCCGGCGGCTTGGTGGCGTGGCCGTCGGCGGCGATGTCGCGGGCGGACAGCGCGTCGCCCTCGGCGACCTGCGGCAGCCGGCGCTCGCGGTCGTCGAGTTCGGCGTTGGGGTCGTCGGCGCCCTCGACGTAGGCCTTCATGAAGCCGTGGAACGTGATGATCTTGCCGGAGGCGGAGAACTCCGCGTCCCGCCCGTCGGCGGAGCGTCCGGCGACCTTCACGGTGACGGACTGGCCGACCGCGTCCTTCATCTGCGAGGCGACGGTGCGCATCCAGATCAGCTCGTAGAGCCGGAACTGGTCGCCGGTCAGCCGGGTCTCGGCCGGGGTGCGGAAGCGGTCGCCGGAGGGACGGATCGCCTCGTGCGCCTCCTGGGCGTTCTTGACCTTGCCGGTGTAGGTGCGCGGCTTGTCCGGCAGGTAGTCGGCGCCGTAGAGCTGGGTGACCTGGGCGCGGGCCGCGGTGACGGCCGTCTCCGACAAGGTGGTGGAGTCGGTACGCATATAAGTGATGAAGCCGTTCTCGTACAGCTTCTGGGCGACCTGCATGGTCGCCTTGGCGCCGAAGCCCAGCTTGCGCGACGCCTCCTGCTGCAGCGTGGTGGTGCGGAACGGCGCGTACGGCGAGCGCCGGTACGGCTTGGACTCCACCGAGCGGACCGAGAACTCGGTGTCGGCCAGCGCGGCGGCGAGCGCGCCGGCGGCGGCCTCGTCGAGGTGGAGGACCTGCGCGCCGTCCTTGAGCCGGCCGCTGGAGCCGAAGTCGCGGCCCTGGGCGATCCGGCGGCCGTCCACGGCGGTCAGCCGGGCGGCGAAGCTCGCGGGGTCGGCGCTGTCGCCGGCCCGGCCGCCGGCGAACGTGCCGGTCAGGTCCCAGTACTCGGCGGAGGTGAAGGCGATGCGCTCCCGCTCGCGCTCCACGACCAGCCGGGTCGCCACCGACTGCACGCGGCCGGCCGACAGCCGGGGCATGACCTTCTTCCACAGCACCGGGGAGACCTCGTAGCCGTAGAGCCGGTCGAGGATGCGGCGGGTCTCCTGGGCGTCCACCAGGCGCTTGTTGAGCTCGCGGGGGCTGCGCACGGCGGCCTGGATGGCGTCCTTGGTGATCTCGTGGAAGACCATCCGGCGCACCGGGACCTTGGGCTTGAGGACCTCCTGCAGGTGCCAGGCGATCGCCTCGCCCTCGCGGTCCTCGTCGGTGGCGAGCAGGAGTTCGTCGGCGTCGGCCAGCAGGTCCTTGAGCTTCTTGACCTGGCTCTTCTTGTCGGCGTTGATGACGTAGACCGGCTGGAAGTCGTTGTCGACGTCCACGCCGAGGCGGCGCACCTCGCCCGTGTACTTCTCGGGCACCTCGGCCGCCCCGTTGGGCAGGTCGCGGATGTGCCCGACGCTCGCCTCGACGACGTACCCGGGGCCGAGGTAGCTCTTGATCGTCTTCGCCTTGGCGGGCGACTCGACGATGACGAGGCGGTGGCCGCCCTGAGCGGTGTCGGTGGTCGGGGACAACTTCGGCTCTTCTCTCCGGTCGAAAGGGTGACGCTGCGGAGTGTGACCGTAACCCAGCCCCCCGTGTCAAACGGGAAAAGTCCGCAACGCCACTCGAACGGTAACCCGACTTTCCGCTATTCCGCCCCATGGAGCGGACGACCCGGCCCGCCGTGCGGTGGCGCGCGCCGGGCCCGCGATCACTGGACCGGAACCAGAAAACCCTGTTCAACCAGCGAGCGGATCGTCGCCGGGGTACGGTCCCGCAGTACCACGGGATCCTGCCCCAGGAGCTGGGCGATGGCGTCCAGGATGCGCCCGGCGGTGAGCGATCCGTCACACACACCGGCGAAGCCCGCGCCGACGGTGTCCACCTTCGTGGCCCGGCGCATCCCGCGGTTGCCGCGCAGCACCACGTGTTCGGGGTCCTCGGCGCCCGGCAGTCCGACCTGCTCCTGCAGCACGTCCTCGGCCAGCCGGAACCGGGTCTCCAGCAGCGCGGCGTCGTCGTGCGCGCGCAGGAAGTCCTGGGTGGCGAACCAGCGCTCGATCTCCGGACCGAGCGGTTGTTCGACCGGATGCGGCCATTCCTCCACGGTGACCGAGGGTACGTCGGCCCCGGAGTTGCGCAACGTGATCCAGCCGAAGCCGATCCCCTTGACCCGGCGGCGCTCGAACTCCGCCAGCCAGGCGTCGTAGTGCGCCGCGTAGCCGGCCGGGTCCGCGCGGTGGTCGCCGCCGTCGCGCAGCCACAGCTCGGCGTAGGCGGCCGGATCCTGCACCTCGCGCTGCACGATCCAGGCGTCGCAGCCCGGCGGCAGCCAGGAGGTGACGCGTTCGCGCCAGTCCTCGCCCTCGACGTGCTGCCAGTTGGCGAGCAATTGGCAGTAGCCGCCGTCGTTGAGGTGATCGGCCGACTGTCGTACCAGCGTGCGGCACAGGTCGTCGCCGGCCATGCCGCCGTCCCGGTAGACGAACCGTTCACCGGGTGAGATGACGAACGGCGGGTTGGAGACGATCAGGTCGAAGCGTTCGCCGGCCACCGGTTCGAACAGGCTGCCCTCCCGCAGGTCGGCCGCCGGGACGCCGGACAGCGCCAGGGTCAGCGCGGCGAACCGCAGGGCTCGCGGGTTGCGGTCGGTGGCCGTGACGTGCGCGGCGCGGCTCGCGGTGTGCAGGGCCTGGACGCCGGAACCGGTGCCCAGGTCCAGCACGGTGTCCACCGCGGCGCGCACGGTGATGCCGGCCAGCGTGGTGGAGGCGCCGCCGACCCCGAGCACCAGCTGCGAGCGGTCCGGGAGCGGGGTCCCGGCGGCCGGGGAGCCCGTCGGGTCCGGGGCGGCGGCCGCGGTGCCGATGCCGCCGGCGCCGCCGACCGCGCAGCCGAGGTCGGAGACGATCCACCAGTCCTGGCCCTCGCCGCCGGCGTACGGCCGGATGTCCGCGGCGGCCCGGACGGCGTCCTCGCCGTCCGGGACCAGCCAGCCGTCCGCCAGCGCGTCGTCGAGCGGCAGGACGGCGCCGGCCCGCTCGCGCGGGACGGACCGCTGCAGCAGGAAGAGCCGCACCAGGGTCTCCAGCGGCCCGTCGCCGCGGGTGGCGCGGACCGCCGGGACGGTCTCGCCGCGCGACAGGGCCGCGTACGCCGTCGCGCCCAGCAGCTCCAGGCAGCCGTCGGCGGTGAAGTCGGCCGCCCGCAGCGCGTCACGCAGACGGGCGGTGCGGGCGGGCTGGGGCACGGGGAGGTTCGGCAGGCTCACGCCGGCCATTCTTCCGGATTCCCCGGGCCGGGGTGCCGGTCGCCGCCGTCAGCGGCGGCCGGCGGTCCGCTCAGGTGGCGTTCGAGGAGGCGCCGGCCGAGGGCTTGGCGCAGCCGGGCTGCTTGGCCATGGCCTTGCCGATGTCGCCGGCCTGGAGCGCGGTCAGCGCGGTGCCGCTGCTCTTGCCGAGGACGCCGAGCTGGTCGGAGACCGACTTCAGGCCGGCGGCGAACTTCGCCTGGTCGTGCGTGTCGAGGGTGGCGACGGTCTTCTGGAGGTTCGTGTACGACTCGGCCATGTCGTCGAGCTGCCGGACGGCGTTCCTCTGCAGGGTGGCGCCGTTGTTCACCGGGGAGGCGCCGGCCTGCTGGACCGCGGTGGCGAGTGCCCGGTACGCGCCCGCTATCTGCCCGAACGCGGCCGAGTCGGTCTTCTGCACGTCGGCGGGGCTGCCGGCGGTGGAGACCGAGGCGATCGCCGTGGTGGCGTGCTGGATGGTCTCCTGCTGCGGATGGACCTGGTCGCAGACCTTCTTGGCGTAGGCGTTGGCCTTGCTCTGCGAAGCGCTGCACCCCGCGACCGCGAGCGTCGCGATCGCCGCGCAGCACATAGCGGCCGTGAGCTTCTTGATCACCGGGTGGTTCCTTCCGTGAAAACCGTGGGGCGGGCTACGGCCGGGAACATACACGGCGTTGGCCTGTCCGGCTATGGGGTGATCGGACGGTAAGACCGGTAATGGCGCCTTTTGCCCCCGCCGTGTCGGATGGGTCACCCGGCCCCGCGCGGCGACGCGGCGGCGGGCGACACGCTCAACGCGCACCGCCCGCCGCCGTATTGACGCTATGCCAGATCTCACGGGTTACGACACCACCGCCGCGTCGGCTGACCGGGCGGCGGGCTCGCTGTTGTCTTCGTCACCCACGACGATTCCGCGCCGCTTGGACAGGTAGACCGACCCGGCGACCACGATCAGCGCCACCAGCGCGATGCCGACCCGCAGGCCGAGGCTGGCCTTCGCGCCGTAGCTGTAGGTCACGATCGCCGGCGCGATCAGCAGCGAGACCAGGTTCATCACCTTGATCAACGGGTTGATGGCCGGGCCCGCGGTGTCCTTGAACGGGTCGCCCACCGTGTCGCCGATGACGGTGGCGGCGTGCGCCTCGCTGCCCTTGCCGCCGTGGTGGCCGTCCTCGACGAGCTTCTTCGCGTTGTCCCAGGCGCCGCCGGAGTTCGCGAGGAAGACCGCCATGAGGGTGCCGGTGCCGATCGCGCCGGCCAGGTAGGCGCCGAGCGCGCCGACGCCCATCGAGAAGCCGACCACGACCGGTGCCAGGACCGCGAGCAGGCCGGGGGTGGCCAGCTCGCGCAGCGCGTCCTTGGTGCAGATGTCCACCACGCGCCCGTACTCCGGCTTCTCGGAGTAGTCCATGATCCCGGGGTGCTCGCGGAACTGGCGGCGCACCTCGAAGACGACCGCGCCCGCCGACCGGGACACCGCGTTGATCGCGAGGCCGGAGAAGAGGAAGACGACGGCCGCGCCGAGCAGCAGCCCGACCAGGTTGTTCGGCTGGGCGATGCTCAGGTTGAGGTTCAGCCCGTGCGCCGCCGAACCGATGCTCGCCACCTGGGTGTTGATCGCGTCGGTGAACGAGCCGAACAGCGCGGTGGCCGCCAGCACGGCGGTCGCGATCGCGATGCCCTTGGTGATGGCCTTGGTGGTGTTGCCGACCGCGTCGAGGTTGGTGAGCACCTGGGCGCCCGCGCCCACGACGTCGCCGGACATCTCGGCGATGCCCTGCGCGTTGTCGGAGACCGGGCCGAAGGTGTCCATGGCCACGATCACGCCGACCGTGGTCAGCAGGCCGGTGCCGGCCAGCGCGACCGCGAAGAGCGCCAGCGTGAGGGAGCCGGCGCCGATCAGGAACGCGCCGTAGACCGCGAGGCCGATCAGCACCGCCGAGTAGACCGCCGACTCCAGGCCGAGCGAGATGCCGGACAGGACCACGGTCGCCGGACCGGTGAGCGAGGTCTTGCCGACGTCCCGGACCGGGCGGCGGGTGGTCTCGGTGAAGTAGCCGGTCAACTGCTGGATGAGCGCGGCCAGCACGATGCCGATCGCCACCGCGACCAGCGCGAAGACCCGCGGATTGCCGCTGTGGCCGAGGATCGACGCCGGAACGCCCTTGAGATCGGCGAACCGGGACGGCAGGTAGGCGAAAACTCCGACGACCACGAGAATCAGGGAGATCGCGGCCGAGATGAAGAATCCGCGATTGATCGCCGTCATTCCGCTGCGGTCCGATCGGCGCGGCGCCACGGCGAAGATTCCGATCATCGCAGTGATCACACCGATCGCGGGGACGAGCAGCGGGAACGCGAGCCCGGAATTCCCGAACGCCGCCTTGCCCAAGATCAGTGCGGCGACCAGCGTGACCGCGTAACTCTCGAACAGGTCGGCGGCCATGCCCGCGCAGTCGCCGACGTTGTCGCCCACGTTGTCGGCGATGGTCGCCGCGTTACGCGGATCGTCCTCCGGAATACCCTGCTCGACCTTGCCGACCAGGTCCGCGCCGACATCGGCGGCCTTGGTGAAGATACCGCCGCCGACCCGCATGAACATCGCGAGCAGCGCCGCGCCGAAACCGAAGCCCTCCAGCACCTTGGGGGCGTCCGCCTTGTAGACCAGCACGACGACGGAGGCGCCGAACAGACCGAGGCCCACCGTGCACATGCCGACCACGCCGCCGGTGCGGAACGCGATCTTCATACCGCGGTGCGAGACGGCCGTCAGGTCCGCCTCCGGCTCGCCGGGCCCGGGGGTCGCGGCCCGGGCGGCGGCGGCCACCCGTACGTTGCTGCGGACCGCGAGCCACATGCCGATGTAACCGGTCGCGGCCGAGAAGACCGCGCCCACCAGGAAGAAGATCGAACGCCCGGCACGCTGCGACCAGTCGTCGGCGGGCAGCAGCATCAGCAGGAAGAAGACGACGACCGCGAAGATGCCGAGGGTCCGCAACTGCCGCTTGAGGTAGGCGTTCGCCCCCTCCTGCACGGCCGCGGCGATGCTCTTCATGCTCTCGGTGCCCTCGTCCGCCGCGAGCACCTGGCGGACCAGGACGACCGCGACGGCCAGTGCGATCAACGCCACCGCGGCGATGACCAGGACAAGAGCGCGGTTGCCGCCGGTCAGCACGGCAGCCGCTGCGATTGTGTGGACATGAGGGGTGAAAGGCCCCGCCATTCGTCCTCCTTGACGTTTGGCACATGGGCGCGCGGCTCCTGCGACAGCGAGCCGCGTCGCTCTGGCGAGCTGATTCAGCGCCGAGCTGTCAGTGCTGAGCCAGCTGAGCAAAGATGGACGGATTGTAGGTAGTGCGAACCGATCAAAACAGAGCGCGGGATCGATAATTCGCCGACGACCTGTGCCACCGTGGGCCGACGATTTTTCACCCCGACCGAGAAATCACTGATTAAGGTGAGGTCAGGTGCGTTGAGTGGACCCCTCGAATGGATCACCGACGGCTTCCGGAGCCGTCCGAACGTCATGCGCGAGAGCGCGTCCGGGTCGGGTGAAAGAAGTGACCCGAGTCGTCCGGAGTGACGCGAGTTATTTAATGTGACGCGTGTGAAAATAACTTCGCGAATGCGTCCCCCATCGTAATTCCGATAACTCGACGCCCGATCGCGGGGGGTCGGCGGGGAGCCGCCGAAGAGCGGCGGAGGGGGGTCGCGCGCGGGCGCGGCGCGGGGTCGCGCGGCGCGGGGTGGCGCGGGGCGCGGCGCGGCGCGCGGGGTCGGGGGCCGGGTGGGCGGCGCGGGGTGAGCCGCTGGGCGGCGGGGGTGGCGCGGGCGGCGGCGGGACGGCGGTGGGCGGTGCGGGGGCGGGCGGGCCTGCCGCGCGGCGGGGCGTACGCGGCGCGGAAGGGGGCGGGTCATGCCCGGGGCGGCGGGAGCGGCCAGCGGGAGCATGCGGCGGGGGCGCACGCGGCGCGGAACCGCGGCCGGAGGCGCGCGTCGGAACGCGAGCGCGCGGGCGGCGTGGAACAGGCGCAGAACGCCGGAGCCGGGGCGGCAGGAGCGGGCCGGCGGGAGCAGCCAGCGGAAGCATGCGGCGCAGAACGGCGGCCGGGGGCGCGCGTCGGAACGCGAGCGCGCGGCGGAGCGAAACAGGCGCCGGGGCGGTGGGGTGAAGCGGCCTCGGAGGCGGCGCGCGGGACGTGGCGCCGATGAGGCGTTACGGGCCGCGTCAGGAGAGCTGGACGACCGGCGTGGTGGGCCAGCTCATGCGGATCGTGCCGCCCTCGGGGCCGTCGGAGACCTCGACGTCGTCGACCAGGCCGCTGATGACGGCCAGGCCCATCCGGCTCTCGTCCTCGGCCTCGTCCGGCACGCCGCCGCCCTCGGTCTCGGCGGATCCGCCGGGCGGAGCGATCGGGACCTCGTCGGCGACCTCGATGGAGAACTTCTTCTCCTCCTCGGTCAACCGGACGCGTACGGGGTGTTCGATGTGGTTGATCCGGTGCAGCCCGACCGCGCGGGTGCACGCCTCGCCCACCGCCAAGCGCACTTCGTCCAGTACCGCTTCGTCCACCCCCGCCCGGCGCGCGACCGCCGCGGCGACCAGGCGCGCGGTGCGGACGTGTTCCGGCAGGGCGCTGAAAAGCAGCTCAACGGTCGCCATCGACTGGCTCCCCCTTGGTTCTCAGGGCGTGCGCGACAGGGGACCGGTCGGCCGCACGGGCCGACCCGGGGTACCCCCGTATTCGGGCGGTCACGGGCGTGGCACGCGGGGCGACCGACGTCGAAGCCGGTCGCCACGCGTCACCACCGCCGTCAGTCCGTAGCCGAGACAGCCTCTTCGACCGAGGTGTGAATCGGGAACACCTTGGTCAGACCGGTGATACGGAAAATCTTCAGAATGCGCTCCTGGTTGCACACCAGGCGCAACGATCCTTCGTGCGCGCGCACTCGCTTGAGTCCGCCGACGAGCACACCCAGGCCGGTGGAGTCGAGGAAATCCACGCCCTCCATGTCCACGACCAGGTGATAGCTACCGTCGTTGACGAGTTCGACCAGCTGCTCGCGCAGCTTGGGCGCGGTGTATACATCAATCTCGCCACCGACCCGGACAACCGTGCGGTCGCCAACGGTCTCGGTTGACAGGGACAGGTCCACGGATCCTCCAGCACCTTGCATCGAGCGGTCGCCCCCCATGGATCGGCAGCCGCGATGGCATTCAATCACTTACCAGCGGGCAAGGACGACGCTTACAGCGTTTGTCCGTCACACCGGTGACACACTGAGTGCCGATGGCCCACGATCCCGCACCGCAACCTCGGCACGGTCGGCCCGCTCCCGCAACGGTCCTGGACAGGATCGCCGCCGGCGCGGGCCGCGCCGCGCGCGTCACCCATACGGAGCACCTGCCCCCGAGTGCCGGGCGCCATGCCGACTGGCCTGATCAGATCCGGGAAGAAGTGATCGCGGCGGTCCGCGCCGCCGGGATCGACCGCCCCTGGGAGCACCAGGCCCGCGCCGCGGAACACGCACTGCGGGGCGAATCGGTCGTCATCGCCACCGGCACCGCCTCCGGCAAGTCCCTCGCCTACCTGGTCCCGGTCCTCAGCACCCTCCTCGACGGCGCCGACGCGGTGGCCGGAAGGGCGGCACCGGGCGGCGACGTGGCGCCGGACACCGGCGTGGCGGGAGCCTCCGGCGGCGTGGCGGGGAGCCCCTGGCGGCGTGGCGGCAGGCTCCGGCGGCGTGTCTGGCGCCGGAGCGACCGGCGGGGCGGCGGGCGGCGCGCGGGGCCCGGAGACCACAGGCGGCGGCCCGGCGGCCCGCGTCGGCGTGTCGCGCGGCGGCAGCGTGTCGCGCGGCGGCGGGGCGCGGGAGCGGGTGACCGGGCGGGGAGCGACCGCGCTGTACCTCGCCCCGACCAAGGCGCTCGCCGCCGACCAGCGCCGCGCCGTGGCGGAGCTGGCCGCGCCGCTCGGCACCGCCGTCCGGCCGGCCGTCTACGACGGCGACACGCCGTTCGAGGAGCGCGAGTGGGTCCGGCAGTACGGCACGTACGTGCTGACCAACCCCGACATGCTGCACCGCGGGATCCTGCCGGGCCACGCCCGCTGGGCCTCCTTCCTGCGCCAGCTCCGCTATGTCGTGATCGACGAGTGCCACACCTATCGCGGCGTCTTCGGCTCGCACGTCGCCCAGGTGCTGCGGCGGCTGCGGCGGATCTGCGCCCGCTACGGCGCCGACCCGGTCTTCCTGCTCGCCTCGGCCACCGCCGCCGACCCGGCCGTGGCCGCGGAACGGCTGACCGGCGTACCGGTCACCGGGATCACCGACGACGCCTCGCCGCGCGGTGAACTCGTCTTCGCGCTGTGGGAGCCGCCGCTGACCGAGCTGAGCGGCGAACGGGGTGCCCCGGTGCGCCGGACCGCCACCGCCGAGACCGCCGACCTGCTGACCGACCTCGTGGTGCACGGCACCCGCACCGTCGCCTTCGTCCGCTCCCGGCGGGCCGCCGAGCTGATCGCGGTGATCGCACAGGAGCGGCTGGCGGAGGTGGACCGCTCGCTGCCCGGCCGGGTCGCCGCCTATCGCGGGGGTTATCTGCCCGAGGAGCGCCGGGCGATCGAACGGGAGCTGCACAGCGGCCGTCTGCTGGGCCTCGCGTCGACGACCGCGCTGGAACTCGGCGTGGACGTCTCCGGCCTGGACGCCGTGCTGCTGGCCGGCTACCCGGGCACCCGCGCCTCGCTGTGGCAGCAGGCGGGCCGCGCCGGCCGCGGCGGGCAGGGCGCGCTGGCGGTGCTGGTGGCCCGCGACGACCCGCTGGACACCTACCTGGTCCACCACCCCGAGGCGCTGTTCCGGCAGCCCGTGGAGTCCACCGTGCTGGACCCCGACAACCCCTACGTCCTCGCCCCGCACCTGTGCGCGGCCGCCGCCGAACTGCCGCTGACCGACGACGACCTGGCCCTCTTCGGCCCGGAAGCGCCCGGCCTCCTGCCGCAGTTGGAGAAGCGCGGGCTGCTGCGCCGGCGCTCCGGCGGCTGGTACTGGACCCGGCGGGAGCGCGCCGCTGACCTCACGGACATCCGCGGCGAGGGCGGCCGGCCCGTCCAGGTCGTCGAGGAGGCGACCGGACGCCTGCTGGGCACCGTGGACGCCGCCGCCGCGCACACCAGCGTCCACGACGGCGCGGTCCACCTGCACCAGGGCCGCAGCTACGTGGTGCAGCGGCTCGACCTGGACGACTCGGTGGCCCTGGTGGCGGCGGCCGAGCCGTCCTACTCCACGATGGCCCGCGACACGACCGCGATCAGCATCCTCGGCACCGAGACCGAACAGCCGTGGGGCGCGGGCCGGTTGTCGTTCGGCTCGGTGGAGGTGACCCACCAGGTCGTGTCCTACCTGCGCCGCAGGCTGATCACCGGCGAGGTGCTGGGCGAGACCAAGCTCGACCTCCCGCCCCGCACGCTGCGCACCCGCGCCGTGTGGTGGTCGCTCACCGACGACCAGTTGGAGGCGGCCGGGGTGCACCCCGAGGAGCTGCCCGGGGCGCTGCACGCCGCCGAGCACGCCTCGATCGGCATGCTCCCGCTGTTCGCCACCTGCGACCGCTGGGACATCGGCGGGGTGTCCTTCCCGCTGCACGCCGACACCGGGCTGCCGACCGTCTTCGTCTACGACGGCCACTCCGGCGGGGCCGGCTTCGCCGAACGCGCCTTCCGCACCGCGCGGGAGTGGCTGACCGCGACCCGTCAGGCCATCGCGGCCTGCGAGTGCGAGCACGGCTGTCCCTCGTGCATCCAGTCGCCCAAGTGCGGCAACGGCAACGACCCGTTGGACAAGCCGGCCGCGGTACGCGTCCTGGACTGCCTGCTCGCCGCCGGCGCCGACGGCTGACCACGGCCCCGCCCGGGAACGCACCCGTGCCGGACCGGTGGGGAACGGCAGCCGGCCGCCTGCCGCCTGGGCGACCACGTCGGCCACCTCGCCCCGGACCGCGCAGGACACCAGGCGCGCGCCCTGCGCCGCGGCGACCCGGGACGCCGTCCGGCAGGCCGCCCGCTCGCCGTCCAGCGCGTGGTCGGCCGCCGCGAGCGCCGCGAGGTCGGCCGCGCCCGCCGCCCGGTGCCGCACGGCGACCGCCTGCCCCAGCGCGAGCAGCGCCGCGAACACCGCGCACAACGCGGCGGTCGCCACCGCGGCCCACACGGTCGCCGAGCCGCGGTCCCGGCCCGCCTTCGCGAGGCGGCGTTCGCCGTGCGGCCGGCTCACCGGACGGTGTCTTCCGCGAGGGCCGCCGCCTGCGCGCCGACCGTGACCGACAGCGTCCTGCCCAGCCGCCCGGGCCCCAACGACCGCGCCGTGACCCGGACCCGGACCAGATCGCCGTCCCGGGCCAGCGTCACCCGGGCGCCGCGCGGTGCGGCGGCCGAGGCGGCGGCCAGCGCGACCGCCCGCGGTTCGGAGCGCGCCGCCGCCCGCGCGCCGGCCCGCGCCGCGTCCACGCAGCGGATCTGCGCGGTCGCCGCCAGCAGCCCCCACAGCAGCATCGCGGTGAACACCACCAGCACCGGCAGCACCACCGCCGCCTCCGCGGTGACGTAACCCGCGTCGCGCCGACCCGGACGGCCGCGCGCCGCGTCAGAAAGCCACATCGAGCGCCTTCTTGATCATGCCGGCGAGTGCCGCGCTGACGGCGGCGCTCGTGACGACCTTGTAGAGGACCGCCGCGAACGCGCACGCGGCGACCGTGCCCACCGCGTACTCGGCGGTGCTCATCCCGGCGTCCGCCGCCTCGCCGCGCACCGCCCGCCATCGCGCCGCGGTCCTGCGTGCCCAGCGGGCCCGGGCGGCCCTCTTGGTGCGGGACGCCATGATCGCGCGCCTGATGTTCTTCTTCCGGTTCATCTTCGTGCTGCTCATCGTTTCCTCCTGGGTCGGCCGGCCCGCGTTCTGCGAGCGGCGCGTGGGTGGTTCGTGGGTTGTCTGTCGTGGGCCCGTCAAGGCCGTCGTCATGTCCGGTGCGTCATCACCTCCGCCAGCCCGATGACCACCGGCACCACGCCGACCGCCAGGAAGGCCGGGAGGAAGCACAGGCCGAGCGGCGCGGTGGCCAGTACCGCGGCGCGGCGGGCCCTGGCTCCGGCCGAGCGGGCCCCGGCGGCGCGGTACTCCCCCGCGAGGCGTGAGACCGCCGCGACCGGCGGCACCCCCGTCGTGGCGGCGCGCGCCATCCAACGGGCCAGGTCGTACGCGCCCGGTGACTTCGCCAACCTCCCCCAGCAGCGCACCGGATCACCGCCGAGCCGCATCTCCGCCGCGACCCGGCGCAGCGCCTCCCCCAACGGCCCGCCCACCGTGCGGCCGACCGCCTCCGCCGCGGCTCCGGGCGCCGCTCCGGCGGCCAGGCAGGCAGCCAACAGCTCGGCCACCACGGGAAGTTGGCGTGCCGCCTGGTCCGCACCCGGCGTGGCGGCCCGCCCGCTCCGGCGTGCGCGCCAACGCCGCACCCCGAAGACCGCCGCCGGGCCCGCGAGGCACCCGGGCAGGCCGCCCACCAGCACGGCCGCCGCGAGCCCCGCTCCCAGCGCGGGCGCCCAACCGCGCAGGGCCGCACCGACGGCGGCACGCGGCTCACGCCCGCGGGCCGGACGGTGCCGCTCGGTGCGCAGCAGCGATTCGCGCCGCCGCCGGGCGGCCCGGGCGCGGGCGGCCGCCAGAAGCCGGCCCGCCACCGTCACCGCGGACACCGCGCCGGAGCCGGCGACCAGCGCCATCCCCAGGCTGTGGACAACGTGGCCGCTCATGACGCCCCCTCGGCGGCCCGCACGATGCGCGCGGTCCACGCCAGCCCGGCCCACTCCAGCGCCACGCCGGCCAGCAGGCAGCCGAGCCCGGCCGAGGTGCGGAAGAGCACCCGCAGCGGATCCGCGCCGAGCGAGACCCCGAGCAGCACCCCGAACGCCGGGAGCAGCGCGAGCATGCCGGCGGTCGCCTTCGGCCCGGCCAACTGGGCACGCAGGTCGTCGCGCTGGTCCCGTTCGGCCCGCAGCGCCGCCGCCACCCGGTCCAGCCCGTCGGCCAGACCCGCGCCGCCGTCGATCGCCACCTCCCAGCACGCCGCGGCACCGGCCAGACCCGCCGCCCCCGGCACCCGGGCCGCCTGCCGCAGCGCGCCGGGCACGTCGCCGCCGAACCGGGCCGCCGCGAGCAGCGGCGTCAACGCCTCCCCCCACGAGGCGGCCGTCCCCTCGCCGGACGCCCCTTCGTCCACCGCCCGTTCGCCCCGCAGCCGCTCGACCGCCTCCGCGAGCGCGGCCTCCGGCGGACGCCCGGCCCGCAGTTCGCCGGCGAGGCAGGCGCACAGGGCGGCCACGCCCTCCTCTCGGGCCTCCTTCGCCAACCGGGCCGTCCTGGAACGCAGTCGGCGGCCCACGCACGGGGTGGCGAGCAGCCCGGCGAGCGCGGGGACCGGGGAGCGGGCCGCCAGGGCGAGCAGCAGCCCGAGCGGCACGCACAGCGCCTCGGGGCCGATCCGGGTGCCGAGCCGGCGCTCCAGCCGCTCCCTGCCGCGCACCAGCCTCGCGGTCGCCGCGACCCGGATCCGCCCGCCGTAGACCTGCCAACGCGTCCCGCGCGGCTCGGACGCCGCCGGGCGGCCGTCGCCGGCGAACAGCAGCCTGGCCCGGCGCACCGCCTCGTCCTGCCGGTGCAGCAGCCAGACGGCCGTCGCGGCGCAGCAGGCCGTGGACCACACGGCGATCATCTCCACGTTCATCACGCGGCCCCCCGTTCGCACAGCGCCGCGAACTTCCGCCAGCCGCGCTCGCGTTCGAAACGGCCGTCGGTGCCGCGGACGATCGCCGGCACGGTCGAGACCAGCCCGGCCGCGTCCCGCTCCAGGACGTGGATCTCGGCGAGCCGGCGGTGGCCGGAGCGGGCCCGGGCGAGGTGGACGACCACGGACAGCGCCGCCGCCAGCTGGCTGTGCAGCGCCGCCCGCTCCAGCCCGGCCGTCGAGCCCAGCGCCTCCAGCCGGGCCGGCACGTCACAGGCCGCGTTGGCGTGCACCGTGCCGCAGCCGCCCTCGTGTCCGGTGTTCAACGCGGCGAGCAGATCGAGTACTTCGGGGCCGCGCACCTCGCCGACGACGAGCCGGTCGGGGCGCATGCGCAGGGCCTGGCGGACCAGATCCCGCAGCGTCACCAGGCCGACGCCCTCCTGGTTGGCCGGCCGGGTCTCCAGCCGGACCACGTGCGGATGCTCGGGCCGCAGCTCCGCCGAGTCCTCGGCCAGCACGATGCGTTCGCCCGGACCGACCAGCCCGAGCAGCGTGCTCAGCAGCGTGGTCTTGCCGCTCCCGGTGCCGCCGCTGACCAGGAACGACAGCCGCGCGCCGATCACCGAGCGCAGCAGCCCGGCCGCCTGCGGATCCACGGTGCCCGCGCCGACCAGCTCCTCCAGCGTGAACGCCCTGGTGCGCACCACGCGCAGCGACAGGCACGCCGCACCGACGGCGACCGGGGGCAGCACGGCGTGCAGCCGGGTGCCGTCCGGCAGCCGGGCGTCCACCCAGGGGCGGGCGTCGTCCAGCCTGCGCCCCGCCGCGGTGGCCAACCGCTGCGCCAGCCGCCGCACGGCCGCCGCGTCGCGGAACCGGATCCCGGTGCGCTCCAGCCCGGCGCCCCGCTCGACCCACACCTCGTCGGGGCCGTTGACCAGCACGTCGGTGACGCCGGGCTCGGCCAGCAGCGGCTCCAGCAGGCCGGCGCCGACCATCTCGGACCGCAGCTCGCGCACGACGCCGAGCACCGCCGTGTCGCCCAGCAGGCGGCCCTGGGCGCGCAGTGCGGCGGCGACGCGTGCCGCGGTCGGCTCCTGACCGGACTCGGCGAGCTTGAGGCGTACCGCGTCCAGCAGCGCGGGATGGGCGGCGCCCGGACCGGCGAAGCCGGCGGGGAGTTGGCGGAGTTGGCGGACGGGCCGGTGGCTCCGGCGGTGTTCATGCCACTGGTGTTCATGCCGCGACACCTCCGCCGCTGCGCGACGCCTCGTCGAGGAAGGCCGCGCAGAACCTGGCCAACGGCCCCCTGGCGTGCGCCCCCGGTGGCCGGCCCGCGTCGATCGCCTCCAACAGGCCCTTCTCCGAGGGGAGTTCACCGGCGAGCGGCAGGCCCAGCAGTCGCGCGATCTCGGCGTCGCCCAGGCCGGAGGTGAACGGGCCGCGCGCCACCACCCGCAGGTCGCGCAGGAGCATGCCCATCCGGGAAGCCACCCGGTCGGCGGCCGCGACGGCGCGCAACTCGGCCGGGACGACGAGCAGCCCGACGTCGATCTGCGCCAGCGCCTCGATGACCGCGTCGTCCACCCGGCGCGGCAGGTCGACGACCACCACGCCGCCGCGCCGACGGGCCGCCCCGAGGACCGACCGCATCGCCTCCGGGGTGATCACGACCGAGTCCGTGCGGTCCCAGCTCAGCACGCTCAGGTCGTGCAGCCGGGGCAGCGAGTCCTCCAACGCGCCGCCGCTGACCCGGCCCTGGGACTCCGCGAGGTCCGGCCACCGCAGCCCGGCCGCGCGTTCACCGCCGAGCAGCACGTCCAGGCCGCCGCCGAGCGGATCGCCGTCCACCAGCATCGTGCGGCGGCCCTCACGCGCCGAGGTCACCGCGAGGGCGCAGGCCAGTGTGCTGGCGCCGGCGCCGCCCCGGCCGCCCACCACGCCGATGGTCAGCGCGGCGTCGCCGATCCCTTCGGCCGCGTCGGCGATCCGGTCCACCAGCCACGATTCGGCGTCCGGCAGGAAGAGCACGTGGTCGGCGCCGATGTCCACCGCCCGTCGCCAGACGTCGTGGTCGTCGAGATCGCGCCCGATGAGCAGCACGCCCGCCCGGCGCGCGGCCCGGCGCAGCCCGCTCGCGCAGTCGTCGCCGACCAGGACCAGCGCCGCCGCCTCCCAACTGCCGGGCTGGGACGGCGGACCGAAGGACACCTCGGGCTCCGCGCCGGCCGCCGCGCACAACCGCAGGAGGTCGTCCAGCAACTCCTCGTCCTCCGTGACGATCAGCGGCACGCCGACCCGGCTGCCCGGCCCGACCCGCTCCGCCCGCGACGCCCCGGCCGGCCCGCCGCGCTCGCCCCGGCTTGCCGGCACGGCGGATTCCCCGTCCGTTCCGGGCTGTTCGGCCCAACTCGGCGGTCGGCGCCGGCCGGGCGGTCCGCCGGACGGAGCCAGATCTTCCGGCCGCGTCGACCCGATCGGCTCCGGGGACCCCTGCGCCCGCCGGCTCCCGTCGGGCCGGTCGTCGCCGTACCGGCCGGCCGGCTCGTCCGCGCTTCCTCTTACCGCCCGGGCGGGCATTTCGCGACAACCGCGTTCCGCCTCGTCGGGGCGGGTTTCAACGGGTCGTGGACTGGGTCGGCCGGCGGCCGCGGACCGGGTCCGCTTCCGTTCGCCGCGGATCGGTTCGTTGAGTCCGGCGCGTTCGGGGATGCCGGGCGGGATGGATTCCATGGCCCCTCACTTCTCTCGTTCAAGTCGCGTACCTCGCGGCTCTTCACAGTGAAGGGCGTTCTGGAATCGTGTGGATCTTGGTGGAAAACAGTGGATAACTCGGTCGTTGTGGAGATCCCCGCCACCCGGACGGGTGACTTCCGTGCGACCGCGCGACGATTACGGACGGTCACACGTCGTACGGGACAGCAGACCGCGGAGAGAAGAGGAAATGACCATGAAAGCCGAGCCACGTCGACCAACCAAGCGGTCGGAAAGGCATCCGGACATGCGACGACCCCCGCCGGGGGGGAGAGCGGGGGTCGTCCCCACGGCCGACTCGGGGGGGGAGGAGTCGGGCCGGGTTAGCACGGTCGCGAACGATCCGTGACTTCCATGGTGTACCCGAAGGCCTTCTCAGGCAAACCCACACGCCGGAGCTTACGCCGAATGGTGGGTGCCTATGCTCATCATCGTGGAAAACCACTCCTTGCCCCGGACCGCCGCCTTCTTTGATCTCGACAAGACGGTCATCGCGAAGTCGAGCACGTTGGCCTTCAGCAAGTCCTTCTATCACGGCGGGCTGATCAACCGTCGGGCCGTGCTTCGCACCGCCTACGCGCAGTTCGTGTATCTGCTCGGCGGCGCCGACCACGATCAGATGGAGCGGATGCGCGAGTATCTTTCCGCGCTCTGCCGTGGCTGGAACGTGCAACAGGTTCGGGAGATCGTCGCCGAAACGCTGCACGACCTCATCGACCCGCTCATCTACGACGAGGCCGCCTCGCTCATCGAGGAGCACCACGCGGCCGGCCGCGACGTCGTCATCGTCAGCACGTCCGGAGCCGAGGTGGTCGAACCGATCGGCTCGATACTCGGCGCCGACCACGTGATCGCCACCCGCATGGTGGTCGAGGACGGCTGCTACACCGGCGAGGTGGAGTACTACGCCTACGCCGAGACCAAGGCCGAGGCGATCACCGAGCTGGCCGCGTCGGAGGGCTACGACCTGGCCCGCAGCTTCGCGTACAGCGACTCGGCGACCGACGTCCCGATGCTGTCCGCCGTCGGCCATCCGTACGTGGTCAACCCGGACCGCGCGCTGCGCCGCGAGGCGGCCTCGCGGGGCTGGCCGACGCTCACGTTCGACCGCCCGGTGCGGCTGCGCCAGCGGGTCCCGGCGATGCCGAGCCGGCCCGTGCTGGCGGTCACCGTCGCGGCGGCCGGCGCGGCGCTGACGGCCGGGCTGGTCTGGTACGTCTCGCGGCGTCGGCGGCCCGTATTGTCCTGACCGCCGCATGTACCTGGCAATTTCCGACCACTTACGGCCAATAGAATATTTGACTATTGAATGAGGGCAAAGTAAAGAACCGTAATCGGGGGTTCCGCTTCACTGTGAGGCGGAGTACAAAGGAGTCAACGGCCCGCGAGACCACGGACATCCGAGAGGAAGTTTTGTCGGCAGGCCCCACGGACCGAGCACGAACGTCGGGCACCCACGCGAAGCCAGCCCGCTGACCGGGCCAGCCGCACCAGGCGTAGGGCAAGAGTTCCCCGCCTGATGGGTATACGAAGTGCACGCATGGTCACCTGACGAACGTGCCAGCGGCGGTACCCCCGTGGTACCGCCGCATTTCGTCTTCCACGGGCACACGCTCCGGCCCGCGGCCTCCCGGACGGCACGCCGGAGCGTCGGCCCGGGGCGCCCGCCACCGCGCGCCGCTCCTACGCCGCGCCCCGCTGCATCGCCTCGCACACCGCCGTGCTCTCCCGGGCTCCGAGGACGACCGCTTCCGCACAGTGACCGATCCAGGACGCCATGCCCTCCGGCGTGCCGGACAGGTACGCCTCGAGGGCGCGCAGATATCCGGCCCGCCCCAGTTCCGCGTGCCCGACCTCGGCGGGGCAGACGGACTTGGGGTCGAGCCCGCCGCCGACCAGGACGATGCGCTGAGCGGCCCGCGCCACCGGCCCGTTCGCCGAGCCGAAGGGCCGCAACGCCAGCAGTTCGCCGTGCACGACCGCGGCCACCACCAGAGCCGGGGCCTCGCTGCCGGCCCGCAGCAGCGCGGCCAGGCCGTCGAGGCGGGCGCCGACCTCGGCGGCGTCCGGCAGCGGCAGCGCGGTCAGTTGGGCCAGATCAGCGGGCTCACCGGCGACGGCCTCGCCCTTCTGACGCGGCCGGCCGACCGTCTCGTCCGCGGCGACGCCACCCGCGGCGACCAGGTGCAGCCTGGCCAGCGCCTGCACGGGCGACTGCCGCCACACGCCGAGCAGTTCGCCCGACTCGGCGGTCAGCCGCAGCGCGGCGCCCACCGTGCGGGCCTCGGGATCGGCGCCGAAGTCGCTGCGCCGGCGCACCTCTTCGAGCGACCAGTCCGCCCCGGCCAGCGCCGCCGAGCCTCGCGCTCCGCGCAGCGCCGACTCCGAGGCGACCTCGGCGGACCGCCGGCGCATCACCCGGTGGCCGTAGAGCCGGTCGACCGCCTGCCGGACGGAGTCCACGGACTCCGCGACGCCCGGCAGCGAACCGAGCACGGCGAGCGGATCGGAGGCCGCCGAAGGGTCGGGGTTGCTCCCCCGGGAGAACGCACTCATGGTCTCGACCCTACGCATCCCGTCCCGGCGCCTTCCAACGCACCCGTCCCCGCCCGCTCCCCGTGCCGCCGCGCCACGCCGGGGAACCCGGAAATCACCGGCTCACACCCCTCGAAAGTGTGGTCTTCAGCGCTCGGCGAGCACTCGCAGCGAGCATCCGACTACGCTCGCGGACCATGAAGATCGCTTTCGTTGGGAAGGGCGGCAGCGGCAAGACCACGCTCTCCTCGCTGTTCATCCGGCAGCTGGCCGCCGCCCGGATCCCGGTCATCGCCGTCGACGCCGACATCAACCAGCACCTCGGCCCGGCGCTGGGCCTGGACGAGGACGAGGCGGCGGCACTGCCGGCCCTCGGCGCCCGGCTGCCCGCGATCAAGGACTACCTGCGCGGCACGAACCCGCGGATCGCGTCCGCCGACGCCATGATCAAGACCACGCCGCCCGGCCGGGGTTCGCGCCTGCTGCGGATCACCGAGGACAACCCGGTCTACGCGGCCTGCGCCCGCACGGTGCGGCTCGACGAGGGCTCGGTACGGCTGATGGTCACCGGGCCGTTCAACGAGTCGGATCTCGGGGTCGCCTGCTACCACTCCAAGGTCGGCGCGGTCGAGTTGTGCCTCAACCACCTGGTCGACGGGCGGGACGAGTACGTGGTGGTGGACATGACGGCGGGCAGCGACTCGTTCGCCTCCGGGATGTTCACCCGGTTCGACATGACGTTCCTGGTCGCCGAGCCGACCCGCAAGGGCGTCGCGGTCTACCGGCAGTACAAGGAGTACGCCCGGGACTTCGACATCGCGCTGAAGGTGATCGGCAACAAGGTGCAGGGCGCGGACGATCTGGCGTTCCTGCGCGACGAGGTGGGCGACGACCTGTTCACCACCGTCGGCCACTCGGACTGGGTACGGGCGATGGAGAAGGGCCGGCCGCCGCGTTTCGCGTCGCTGGAGCCGGCCAACCGCGAGGCCCTGCACCGCCTGCACGAGGCCGCCGACGCCTCCTACGACCGCCGCGACTGGGCCCGCTACACCGAGCAGATGGTCCGCTTCCACCTGCGGAACGCGGCGAGTTGGGGCAACGAACGCACCGGCCTCGACCTGGCCGCCCAGGTGGACCCCGGCTTCGTCCCGGCGGAACCGTCCACGTCGCCCACGCCGCCGGCCGAACCGAGCATGGCCGACGCGATCTGAGCCCGGCCGACCGCGCCTGGCGCCACGCGCGGTCGGCCCGCCCCCGCGTGGCGCCAGGCGAACGCGTCCCCGTCGCCGCGCGGGTTGAACGCGGCCGCCCCCACGCGCCCGCGCACCGGGCAGGACGACGGCGCCCGCCCGCCGTATCCGCTTCCCGTGCCCGGCCCACGCCTCGCGCACCGCCAACCCGGCCCGGATCGCAGGGAGTTCGAGTACCGCCGCCGGCATCCCGCGCCCCGGCGTCGGAGGATTTCTCGGTTCGATCACCCGTTCGGCCCTGCCTGCCGCCGCGAGCGTCCCATTACGCTTCATTTACTGAGCTTTGGGGGGGTTACGGAGCCACCGCACTCCGCGACCGACACTTCGCCGGACCGCAGGAGCCGCTATGTCACCGACCACGTCACCACCGCCCGACCGCGATCTGACCACCGCCGTCGCCGCGTCGAGTACGCGGCCGAGGGGCTGCGCGTCAGCGCGATCACCCTGCGCGGCCACTCCAGCTGCGGCGCGATACAGGCCCTGCCGACCCGGTCACCGGCCGGCGACGCCCCGCTCACCCGCCGACTGCGACGCCGCCGAGCCTGGTGCGGCCGACCGAGCCGTTCGCCGACGAGACGGAGCGGCTCTGCCCGCTCGACGTGGCGCAGCGGCGCGATCACCTGACGGCCCACCCGTGCGTGGCGCGCGCGGGGGGTGGCGGTGGGCGAACTGCGGCCGCAGGGGACGCACTTCCCCGTGGCCGAGGCGCAGAGCCATCTGCTGGACGGCGCCTCGGGACGGTTCCGGGCGGTGCGGCCGGGTAGTGGTGGTGGCGCGGGCGAGCGGGAGGACAGGTCCGGTTCGGCTTGACAGGTCTAAACCAATATTGCGGCCGGCCTTGTCAGCGCGCCCGCATACTGATGAGCTAGGGGGTGTCTTGTCGATCAGGGCGGATCAGGGAGTGGCGTCCGATCCGGTGCGTCGCAGGGCGACGGAGTGCCCCGGTAGTGGTTTTATCGAGGCCCGCCGCGCCGGCGGCTGATGCCGCGGCGTCAGTGCCGCGAGCCCGCCATGAGCGGCAGGACGCTCCCCGGGGCCTGGGTTTCCGTGCGAGAGCCTCACGGACGTCGCTCGGAACCACCCGCGGCCAAGCGGACAGCGGACAGGCGAGTGGATTAGAGGAGATGGCGTGAGCAGCAACGAGAGTCTGGCCAACTTGCTCAAGGAGGAGCGTCGCTTCGAGCCTCCCGCCGCGTTGGCTGCGGCTGCGAATGTGACCGCTGAGGCGTATGAGCGGGCGGGTGCGGACCGGTTGGCGTTCTGGGCGGAGCAGGCGGGCCGGTTGAGTTGGCAGTCGGCGCCGTCGCAGACGTTGGACTGGTCGAACCCGCCGTTCGCGAAGTGGTTCGCCGACGGCCGGCTGAACGTGGCCTACAACTGCGTCGACCGACACGTCGAGGCCGGGCACGGGGACCGGGTCGCGGTGCACTTCGAGGGCGAGCCCGGTGACACCCGCTCGCTGACCTACGCCCAGTTGAAGGACGAGGTGTGCCAGGCCGCCAACGCCCTGACCGCACTCGGCGTCCAAGCCGGCGACCGCGTCGCGGTCTACCTGCCCATGATCCCCGAAGCCATCATCGCCATGCTGGCCTGCGCCCGCATCGGCGCACCCCACTCCGTGGTCTTCGGCGGCTTCTCCGCCGACGCCCTGGCCACCCGCATCCAGGACGCCAGCGCCAAGGTCGTCATCACCGCGGACGGCGGCTACCGCCGCGGCAAACCCGCCGCCCTCAAACCCGCCGTCGACGAAGCCCTCACCCGCCCCGGCACCGACTGCGTCCAACACCAACTCGTCGTCCGCCGCACCGGCCAGGACACCGCCTGGAAGGAAGGCCGCGACCTGTGGTGGCACGAGACCGTCACCACCCAACCCACCGAACACACCCCCCAGCCCTTCGACGCCGAACACCCCCTGTTCATCCTCTACACCTCCGGCACCACCGGAAAACCCAAAGGCATCCTCCACACCAGCGGCGGCTACCTCACCCAGACCTCCTACACCCACCACGCCGTCTTCGACCTCAAACCCGACACCGACGTCTACTGGTGCACCGCCGACATCGGCTGGGTCACCGGCCACTCCTACATCGTCTACGGACCCCTGGCCAACGGCGCCACCCAAGTCATCTACGAAGGCACCCCCGACACCCCCCACCAAGGCCGCTTCTGGGAAATCATCCAGAAATACCAGGTCACCCTCCTCTACACCGCCCCCACCGCCATCCGCACCTTCATGAAGTGGGGCGACGACATCCCCGCCCGCTTCGACCTCACCAGCCTGCGCATCCTCGGCAGCGTCGGCGAACCCATCAACCCCGAAGCCTGGATGTGGTACCGCCACCACATCGGCAACGACCGCTGCCCCATCGTCGACACCTGGTGGCAAACCGAAACCGGCGCCATGATGATCAGCCCCCTCCCCGGCGTCACCGCCACCAAACCCGGCTCCGCCCAAACCCCCCTCCCCGGCATCGCCGCCACCGTCGTCGACGACGAAGCCCACGAAGTCCCCCACGGCCACGGCGGCTACCTCGTCCTGACCCAACCCTGGCCCTCCATGCTCCGCACCATCTGGGGCGACGACCAACGCTTCCTCGACACCTACTGGTCCCGCTTCCCCGACCGCTACTTCGCCGGCGACGGCGCCAAAAAAGACGACGACGGAGACATCTGGCTCCTCGGCCGCGTCGACGACGTCATGCTCGTCTCCGGCCACAACATCTCCACCACCGAAGTCGAATCCGCCCTCGTCTCCCACCCCAAAGTCGCCGAATCCGCCGTCGTCGGCGCCAACGACCCCACCACCGGCCAAGCCATCGTCGCCTTCGTCATCCTGCGCGGCACCGCCACCGACGACGGCGACACCCTCACCAAAGAACTCCGCGACCACGTCGCCAAAACCCTCGGCCCCATCGCCAAACCCCAACGCATCCTCACCGTCGCCGAACTCCCCAAAACCCGCTCCGGCAAAATCATGCGCCGCCTCCTGCGCGACGTCGCAGAAAACCGCCAACTCGGCGACGTCACCACCCTCACCGACACCACCGTCATGGAACTCATCCAATCCAAACTCCCCACGGCGTCGTCCGAGGACTGACGGTCCGGTTCGATCGAGGAGCGGCCTTCCCGTCAGGGAGCGGTGACCGCTCGCAGGGGCGCCCGGCGTGACGACGCCGGGCGCCCCTGGCGCGTCTACGGTGATGATCATCGGACCGGTGAGCTGTTGCCGCTGGTCGCGGCGATGGTGACGCTGCTGCCGGCCAACCCCTCGCCGGGGTCGCGATGGGCCTGATACTCCGCTGCGTCAGGGACGACGCCACCCCGGAAACCGGCCCAGGCGCGGCCCCTCGGTCCCGCCAACGCCGGCGGTGCCTCCCCCGCTCCCGCCAACCCCAGCGCCGGCCCCGCACCGGCTCGCTCCTGGCGCGGCCCCTGATCGGCCGGGCCCGCGGTGCCGGTGTCGCCGCTGTGCGCCGCCCGGGTGCCGCTGTCCGGGGCGGCGGCGCGCGCGGTCGTCACCGTGCCGGAGCCGTCGGGCGTGCCGGCCGGTTTCGCTGTCGGCGGCGACCCTGGCGTGGGTCCTGCCGGAGAGAACGGGCCTCGCGGCGACTCGCGGAACTGGCCCGAGACGCCGGATACGGGGACGATGGTCCAGCATGATCCCAGCGGGAGTCCCGCGGGCCCAGCGGGCACCCGCGGTCGCGGGGATCCGCCCACGGAACGGAAAACGGAGGACGCGATGAGCGCAGTCGAGCGGACCGACGAGCGAAGCCTTGGCCAATTGTTCGCGACGGCCACGGCGGAGATGTCGGCACTCGTCCATGAGGAGATCGCGCTCGCCAAGGCCGAACTGCGCCAGGACGTCAAGCGGGCCGGGATCGGCGGCGGCGCGGGCGGGGCCGGCGCGGTCCTCGCCCTGTTCGCCCTGCCGGTGCTGAGCTTCGCGGCGGCGTACGGGATCCACAACCTGGGGCTCGGCCTGGCGTGGTCGTTCCTGATCGTGGGCGGCGCGTTCCTGGTGCTGGCGGCCCTGCTGGTGCTGGTGGCGGTGGCGAAGTTCAAGAAGGTGAAGCCGCCGGAGCGGTCCATCGCCTCGGCGAAGGAGTCCGCCGCCGTGTTGCAGGGCGTCAGGCCGCACCCGCGCAACCTGCGTTATGCCGAGCCGCACGAGGACACGCGGCCCGGCGCCGCCCGGACGATGGAACGCACGCCGACGCGCCAGATGTGACACGCTCAGCGATATGACGGTCGCGGATTCCTCGGTAGTACGCCTCGACGGCCCCTGGACACATCGGGACGTTGCCGCCAACGGCGCGCGGTTCCACATCGCGGAGGCCGGGGACGGCCCGCTGGTGATGCTGCTGCACGGGTTTCCGCAGTTCTGGTGGGCGTGGCGCTACCAGTTGACCGCGCTGGCCGAGGCCGGCTTCCGGGCGGTGGCGATGGATCTGCGCGGGGTCGGCGGCAGCGACCGCACGCCGCGCGGCTACGACCCGGGCAACCTGGCGCTCGACGTGACGGGCGTGATCCGTTCGCTGGGCGAGCCGGACGCCGCGCTGGTCGGCCACGACCTGGGCGGCTACCTGGCGTGGACGGCGGCCGTGATGCGCCCGAAGCTGGTGCGCCGGCTGGCGGTCTGCTCGATGCCGCACCCGCGGCGCTGGCGCTCGGCGATGCTGGCCGACGTCCGGCAGACGGCGGACAGCTCGCACATCTGGGGGTTCCAGCAGCCCTGGCTGCCCGAGCGGCGGCTGGTGGCGGACGACGCGGAGCTGGTGGGCCGGCTGATGCGGGACTGGTCGGGCCCGGTGCCGCCGGACGAGGAGGCGGTCGCCGCCTACCGGCAGGCGATGCTCATCCCCTCGACGGCGCACTGCTCGGTCGAGCCGTACCGCTGGCTGGTGCGGTCGATGGCCCGGCTGGACGGGGTGCAGTTCTACCGTCGTATGAAACGACCGGTGCGGGTGCCGACGCTCCACCTGCACGGTTCGCTCGACCCGGTGATGCGCACCCGCAGCGCCGCCGGTTCCGGCCAGTACGTCGAGGCGCCGTACCGCTGGCGGTTGTTCGACGGCCTCGGGCACTTCCCGCACGAGGAGGACCCGGTCGCGTTCACCACCGAGCTGATCAACTGGCTGCGCGATCCGGAACCGGACCGCTGAGGGCGCGATGCTGACGTTCGGTCAATCGGGTGTTGACAGCCGTCCGATGAAGCGGCCGGGACACGATTACCGACCGCGCGGGGCGGGCACGTAGGTCTGTATGGGCTTGACGTACGACTACCGTGATGTACCCCGCAAGCACCGCGGAGCCGCCACAGCCGGCGGATCCGCCACCCCCTCGGAACACCAGGACTCCCTGCCGGGCCGCGAGGAGCAGGACCGGCCGGAGCTGCTGGCCATCCCCCGCATCCTGCGGCGCCGGGCGCGCTGGGTCGGGGCCAGACTGCGGCATTCCGCGCGCAACGGCTGACCCCGCGCCCGCGCGCTACAACGCGCACCCCTGCGTACTCGCCGGCCGCACCGCGGCGCGGGCGGCGACCGCGTCCGCGTGGATCTCGTTCTCGGTCAGGGCGTATCCCGTGGTGTCGTCGTCCAGCGACTTGGCGAAGACGATGCCGTAGACCTGCCCCGTCGGGGTGAGCAGCGGTCCGCCGGAGTTGCCCTGCCGCACCACGGTGTAGAGGGAGTAGACGTCCCGGCTGACGTTGCCGCGGTGGTAGATGTCCGGGCCGTGCGCCTGGATGCGGGCGCGGACCCGGGCGGCCTGCACGTTGTACGCGCCGTTCTCCGGGAAGCCGGCCACGATCGCGCCGTCACCGGTGTGCGCCGGCGTGCCGTCGAACGACAGCGCGGGCGCGTCCAGCGAGGGGACGTCCAGCACGGCCACGTCGCGCTGCCAGTCGTAGAGCACCACGGTGGCCGGGTACTGCCGGCCCACCCCGCCGATCTGCACGGTGGGGTTGTGGACGCCGCCGACCACGTGGGCGTTGGTCATCACGTGGTGCGGGGCGAAGACGAACCCGGAGCCCTCCAGCACCTTCCCGCAGCTGTTCGCGGTGCCGACCACCTTGACGATGCTGCGCTCGGCGCGGGCCGGCGTGCCGCTGGAGACCAGCTTCGGGTCGGGCGGCGGCACGTTGGTGATCGGCTCGTCGGAGAACGGCGTGAAGACCTGCGGGAAGCCGTTCTGCGCCAGGACGGAGGAGAAGTCGGCGAACCAGACGTCGGCGCGCTGCGGGACTATCCGCGACACCCCGGTCAGCACCTTGGAGGAACGCACCTCCTTGCCGATCGTCGGCAGGGCGGTGCCGGCCAGCGCCGAGCCGATCAGCCAGGCGACCAGCAGCATCGCGAGCACGTTGACCAGCGCGCCGCCGGTCGCGTCGACGGCCCGGGCGGGCGACCAGGTGATGCGGGTGCGCACCTTGTTGCCGAGGTGGGTGGTGAACGCCTGGCCGACCGAGGCGCAGACGATGACGATCACCACGGCCGCGATCGCGGTGTACGTCCCCGGCCGGGTGCCGGCGCCCATCGCGCGGTCCCAGAATATCGGCAGCACGTAGATGGCGATCAGTCCGCCGCCGAGGAAGCCGAGCACCGACAGGATGCCGACCACGAAGCCCTGGCGGTATCCGATGACGGCGAACCACATGGCGGCGAGCAACAGCAGGATGTCCAGCACGTTCACCGGCACACCGTCTCACGCGAGATCATCGAGGGGAGATTCCTTTCCCTGGTCCCAGGGCAGTTCCCAGCCCGAGAAGTGCAGAATCCGGTCGAGCAGCCCGGCGGTGAAACCCCACACGAGCACGTCGCAGACCGCGAACGCCGGCCCGCGGAAGCCGCTCGGATGTGTGACGGTGACCCGGTTGCCCGGGTCGGCCAGGTCCGCCACCGGCACGGTGAAGACCCGCGCGGTCTCGGCCGGGTCCACCGCCCGGACCGGGCTCGGCTCGGACCACCAGCCCAGCACCGGCGTCACCACGAAGCCGCTGACCGGGATGTAGAGCTTGGGGAGCACGCCGAAGACCCGCACCCCGGCCGGGTCGAGGCCGGTCTCCTCCCGGGCCTCGCGCAGCGCGGCGCGCACCGGGCCCTCGCCGTCCGGGTCGCCGTCCTGCGGGTCGAGCGAGCCGCCGGGGAAGGAGGGCTGGCCGGCGTGCGAGCGCAGGCTGCCCGCCCGCTCCAGCAGCAGCACCTCGGGGCCGCGCTTGCCCTCGCCGAACAGGATGAGGACGGCGGAGGGCCGCCCGCCCCGCTCGGGGGGCAGGAACCGGCTCAGTTGTTCGCCGCGCACGGCCGCCGCCGCCTCGGCCACCGGGGAGAGCCAATCGGGCAGGTCCCCCGGCTCGGTGCCGGGTTCGGCCGTCACTCGGCCCCCAGCGGCGGCGCCGCGGGGCCGGGGAAGTCCGGCGGGGGCTTGAGCCGCTGGCCGGGCGCACCGGCCTTCTCGTACTTCAGCAGCTTCTCCGCCTTGGCCCGGTCGGTCTCGCCCTCGCCGTACGCCGGGCACAGCGGCGCGATCGGGCAGGCGCCGCAGGCGGGCTTGCGGGAGTGGCAGACCCGGCGGCCGTGGAAGATCAGCCGGTGCGAGAGCATCGTCCACTCGGACTTCGGGAACAGGTCGGCCACGTCCTGCTCGACCTTCTCCGGCTCCTGCGACCGCGTCCAGCCGAACCGGCGCGCGAGCCGGCCGAAGTGGGTGTCCACCGTCAGCCCCGGCACCCCGAAGGCGTTGCCCAGCACCACGTTGGCCGTCTTGCGGCCCACGCCGGGCAGCGTGACCAGGTCCGCCATCCGGCCGGGCACCTCGCCGCCGAAGCGGTCGCGCAGCGCGGCGGACAGGCCCATCACCGACTTCGTCTTGGCCCGGAAGAACCCGGTGGGACGCAGGATGGCCTCCATCTCCTCCGGGTCGGCGGCGGCCATCTCCTCGGGCGTCGGGTACCGGGCGAACAGCGCCGGGGTGGTCTGGTTGACCCGCAGGTCAGTGGTCTGTGCCGACAACACTGTGGCGATAAGGAGTTGGAACGGGCTCTCGAAATCCAGCTCCGGATGGGCGTACGGGTACGCCTCGGCCAGTTCGCGGTTGATGCGCCGGGCCCGGCGGACCAGTCCGGTACGGGTCTCCGGCTTTCCGGCTCTCCTGATCGCCGGACCGCTGTCGGCCCCGGCCTCGACACGCTTCGCCATGCGAGCAGCCTACGGGCCCGGCCGACCCGCCTTCCATGGCCGGTCGGGATCATGGAAACCGCCTGTTCGCTCACAGCGGAATCGCTCCGCCCTCTCACCCGTTCGGCCGCCCGGACCCGCGCCGGCCCTTTGCGGCTCCCGGTCCAGCGGGCCTCCGGCGCGCGGGGCGGCGGCGTCGGGCACCATGGAGGAGGGGAGCCGGCGGGCCGAGCGAAATCGGCTGATCCGACCCCCCGGGGGCCTGTGCGCCTCGGCATAGGTCACACTTGTGATCGATAGCACTGATTTACCGTCCGGCACGCAAGGAGAGACCTCGTGGACGACGTTCTGCGGCGGGCGCCACTGTTCGCGGCGCTTGACGACGAGCAGGCCGCTGAGCTGCGCGCCTCCATGACGGAGGTCACGCTCGCCCGTGGCGACTCGCTCTTCCACGAAGGCGACCCGGGCGACCGGCTGTACGTGGTGACCGAGGGCAAGGTGAAGCTGCACCGCACCTCGGCCGACGGCCGGGAGAACATGCTCGCGGTGCTCGGCCCGGCCGAGATGATCGGTGAGCTGTCGCTCTTCGACCCCGGCCCGCGCACCGCCACCGCCACCGCCCTGACCGAGGTCAAGCTGCTCGGCCTGGGCCACCCCGACCTGCAGCCCTGGATGAACGCCCGGCCCGAGGTCGCGGTCGCCCTGCTGCGCGCCATCGCGCGCCGGCTGCGCCGCACCAACGACGTCATGTCCGACCTGGTCTTCTCCGACGTGCCCGGCCGGGTGGCCAAGGCGCTCCTCGACCTGTCGCGGCGCTTCGGCGTCCAGTCCGACGAGGGCATCCACGTCGTCCACGACCTCACCCAGGAGGAGCTGGCCCAACTGGTCGGCGCCTCCCGCGAGACGGTGAACAAGGCGCTCGCCGACTTCGCCGGCCGCGGCTGGCTGCGGCTGGAGGCCCGCGCGGTCATCCTGCTGGACGTCGAGCGGCTGGCCAAGCGCAGCCGCTGACCCGCGACGCGCACCAGGGCCCGGACCGCGCGGTCCGGGCCCCTGCCGTGCCCGCCGGCGCCGGCGCGGGGGCGTCAGATCAGCCCGTGCTCGCCGAGGTAGTCCAACTGGGCCCGTACCGACAGCTCGGCGGCCGGCCACAGCGCCCGCGGCACGTCCGCGTAGACGTGCGCCACCACCTGCTCGGCGCTGCGGTGGCCGCTCTCGACCGCCGACTCCACCTGGGCGAGCCGGGAGGCGCGGTGCGCGAGGTAGAACTCCACCGCGCCCCTGGCGTCCCCCAGCACCGGTCCGTGCCCGGGGAGAATCGTTTCGACGCCGCGCTCGGTGGTCAGCGCCCGCAGCCGGCGCAGTGAGTCCAGGTAGTCGCCGAGCCGGCCGTCCGGGTGCGCGACCATCGTCGTCCCGCGGCCCAGCACCGTGTCGCCGGTCAGCACGGCCGCGTCGGCGGTGAGTTCGAAGCACAGCGAGTCCGAGGTGTGGCCGGGGGTGGCGACCACCCGCAGTTCCAGCCCGCCGGTGGTGACCACGTCTCCGGCCGCCAGCCCCTCGTCACCGAGCCGCAGCGCCGGGTCCAGCGCGCGCACCGGGGTCCCGGTCAGCTCGGCGAACCGCGCCGCGCCCGCCGCGTGGTCGTCGTGACCGTGCGTCAGCAGGGTCAGCGCGATCCGCTTGCCCGCCCGCTCGGCAGCGGCGGCGACCGCGCGCAGGTGGCCCTCGTCCAGCGGACCGGGGTCGACGACCACGGCGAGGTCGGAGTCCGGCTCGGACAGCAGCCAGGTGTTGGTGCCGTCCAGCGTCATCGGCGACGGGTTCGGCGCCAGCACGCAGACGGCCCGCGCGGTCGCGGGTCCGCCGACCCCCGGCCGCGGCGCGCCGGGCAGTATCGCGGGGGCCATCAGCGGTCTCCTTCGTGGGTGGGCGCCGCGGGTGATCCCGGACCGGGCTCGGCGCTCGCCGGGACCCGCAGGGTGAACTCGTCGTGGCCGGGCCAGCGGACCTCGATCTGGTCGCCGACCGCGGACAGCCGGGCCAGCACCGCCGCCATGTCCCGCCCGGCGCAGGCGGCGAAGGCGTCGCGGACCGCGGCGTACCCGGTCAGCGCGCGCAGGGTCGAGATGGTCGGCGGCATCATCATCAGCTCGCCCCGGTCGAACCCGGCCTCCGCCTCGGCGGCGCCGGTCCACACCGTGTGGTCCGCCTCGCCGGAGACGTCCCGGGTGCGCTGTCCGCCGGGCAGCGCGGCGAGGAAGAACCAGGTGTCGTAGCGCCGGTCCTCGAACTCCGGCGTCGTCCAGCGCGCCCAGGGGCCGAGCAGGTCGGAGCGGAGCACGAGGTCGCGGCGGGCCAGGAAGTCCGCGAACGACAGCTCCTTGCCGACCAGCGCGCGCCGGTCCGCCTCCCAGTCCGGCCCGGTGGTGTCCGCGACCACCGACGACGCGTCGGGCCCGGCCAGCAGCACGCCGGCCTCCTCGAACGTCTCGCGGACCGCGGCGCACACCACCGCCTGCGCGGCGTCCGGCCGCTCCAGGCCGAGCCGTTCTGCCCACCACGCCGGATCGGGCCCGGCCCAGCCGACCGGCCGCTCGTCGCGCGGGTCCACCCCGCCACCGGGATAGGCGTACATGCCGGCGGCGAACGCCATCGAGGTGTGCCGGCGCAGCATGTGCACCTCGGGCGGGCCGCCCGGCACGTCCCGCAGCAACAGCACCGTCGACGCCCGGCGCGGGGTCGCCGGCGTCAGCCGCCCCTCGGCGAGCGCCCTGATCCGCTCGCCCCAGGAAGCGGGAAACCACTGCCCCTCGCGCGTCATGGCCATGGCCAGATGGTAATCGCACCGCCCGGCGACGCCGAGGCCCCCGCGTCGGCCCGGTCGGGCGCCGCGGGGGCCGGTGGCCGCGAACGGCCCCGAACTCGGACGGACTCAGTCGCGCAGCTCGACCATCATCTCCACCTCGACCGGCGCGTCCAGCGGCAGCACCGCGACGCCGACCGCGCTGCGGGCGTGCACGCCCGCGTCGCCGAGCACCTGGCCGAGCAGCTCGCTGGCGCCGTTGACGACCGCGGGCTGGCCGGTGAAGTCGGGCGCCGAGGCGACGAAGCCGACGACCTTGACCACCCGGGCGATGCGGTCCAGGTCGCCGATGACCGACTTGACGGCGGCGATCGCGTTGAGCGCGCAGGTGGCCGCCAGCTCCTTGGCCTGCTCCGGGGTGATCTCGGCGCCGACCTTGCCGGTGGCGGCCAGCTTGCCGTCCACCATGGGCAGCTGGCCCGAGGTGTGGACGTAGGCGCCGGTCACGACGGCCGGCTGGTAGGCGGCGAGCGGCGCGACCACCTCGGGCAGCCGCAGGCCGAGCGCGTCGAGCTTCTCCTCCAGCGCGCTCATGCCTGCTTCTCCCGCTTCAGGTAGGCCACCAGCTGCTCGGTGTTGGGGCCGGGGACGACCTGGACGAGCTCCCAGCCGTCCTCGCCCCAGGTGTCCAGGATCTGCTTGGTGGCGTGCACGAGGAGCGGCACGGTCGCGTATTCCCACTTGGTCATGCGGGCAACTGTATTGCCTCCGGTCGGCGGCCCCGTGCGTAGACCGGGAGCCGACTGGTTAGGCTCGCAAGGGTGAGCGCCCAACAGCCGGCCGCAGCCGGCAGGACACCGGACCCGACGCGGTTCCACGTCGTGACGGGCAAGGGCGGCACCGGCAAGACGACGGTGGCCGCCGCGCTCGCGCTCGCCCTCGCCACCGAGGGCCGGCGCACCCTGCTCGTCGAGGTCGAGGGGCGGCACGGCATCGCCCAGCTCTTCGAGACCGAGGCGCTGCCGTACGAGGAGCGCAAGATCGCGGTCGCCCCCGGGGGCGGCGAGGTCTTCGCGCTGGCCATCGACCCGGAACTGGCGCTGCTGGACTATCTGGAGATGTTCTACAAGCTCGGCCGCGCGGGCCGGGCCCTGAAGAAGCTCGGCGCGATCGACTTCGCCACCACCGTCGCGCCCGGCCTGCGGGACGTGCTGCTGACCGGCAAGGCGTGCGAGGCGGTGCGCCGCCGCACCTCCAAGGGCGGCGCCCGGGTCTACGACGCCGTGGTGATGGACGCCCCGCCCACCGGCCGCATCACCCGCTTCCTCAACGTGAACGACGAGGTGGCCGGGCTCGCCAGGTTCGGCCCGATACACAATCAGGCGCAGGCGGTGATGCGGGTGCTGAAGTCCGCGGAGAGCGCGGTGCACCTGGTCACCCTGCTGGAGGAGATGCCGGTCCAGGAGACGGTGGACGGCGTCGCCGACCTGCGCGCGGCCGGCCTGCCGGTCGGCGCCGTGGTGGTCAACATGCTGCGCCCGGTCCTGCTGGACGACGAGGCGGTGCGCGGCGCGGCGAACGGCCGGCGCACCGCGGTCGCCAAGGCGCTCTCGCAGGCCGGGCTGGGCGGCGCGCGGCGCGGCGGGCTCGCCGAGCGCCTCGTCGACCCGCTGCTCGCCCAGGCCCGCGAGCACGCCGAGCGGGTGGAGCTGGAGCGCCGCGAGCGCGCCGAGATCGAGGAGCTCGGCCTGCCGACGTACGAACTGGAACTGCTGGGCGACGGCGTGGACGTGGGCGGCGTCTACCGGCTGGCGGACGCGTTGCGGAAGCAGGGGATGCGCTGATGGCCTGGGAGACGCCGCTGCTGCGGATCGACCCGCTGCTGGACGACCCCGGCACCCGGATCATCGTGTGCTGCGGCTCGGGCGGGGTGGGCAAGACCACGACGGCCGCCGCGCTCGGCCTGCGGGCGGCGGAGCGCGGCCGCAAGGTCGTGGTGCTGACCATCGACCCGGCCCGGCGGCTCGCGCAGTCGATGGGCCTGACCGAGCTGGACAACACCCCGCGCCGGGTGGCGGGCATCGACGAGTCGGCGGGCGGCCGGCTGCACGCGATGATGCTCGACATGAAGCGCACCTTCGACGAGGTCGTGCTGCAGAACGCCGATCCGCAGCGGGCGCGCGCCATCCTGGACAACCCCTTCTACCAGTCGCTGTCGGCCGGCTTCGCGGGCACGCAGGAGTACATGGCCATGGAGAAGCTCGGCCAGCTGCGGGCCCGCGACGAGTGGGACCTGATCATCGTCGACACCCCGCCGAGCCGGTCCGCGCTGGACTTCCTGGACGCGCCGAAGCGGCTCGGCTCGTTCCTGGACGGACGGTTCATCAAGCTGCTGATGGCGCCCGCCAAGGCCGGCGGCCGGGCCGGGATGCTCTTCCTGAACGCCGGGATGTCGATGATGACCGGCGCGCTCAACAAGGTGGTCGGCGCCCACCTGCTGCGCGACGTGCAGACCTTCGTGGCCGCGATGGACACCATGTTCGGCGGCTTCCGCAAGCGCGCGGACGCCACCTTCCGGCTGCTGCAGGCGCCCGGCACCGCGTTCCTCGTGGTGGCCGCGCCGGAGCGGGACGCGCTGCGCGAGGCGTCCTACTTCGTCGAGCGGCTGGCGGCGGAGTCCATGCCGCTGGCCGGCCTGGTGCTCAACCGGGTGCACGGCAGCGCCGCCACCGCCCTGACCGCGGAGCGCGCGCTGTCCGCGGCCGAGGAGCTGGAGGAGCTGGCGGGCACCGACGGGCCGGCCGGCGCGGACGCCCCCCCGGACGCCCCCGACGACAGGCCGGCTCCTTCGCCCGGCGGTGTGACTGACGACACGCCAAAAGTTCCGGCCGGCCGCATTGTGGATCGCGGCAGCGGGCAGAGTCCCCTTGGCGAGTTGCCCGCGGAACGGCTCGCCGCCGGGTTGCTGCGGCTGCACGCCGAACGCATGCAGGTGGTCGCCCGGGAACGCCGCACGCGTGACCGTTTCGCCTCGGTACACCCGGAGGTGCCGGTGGCCGAGGTGGCCGCGCTCCCCGGTGACGTGCACGACCTGGAGGGACTGCGCACGGTCGGCGAGCGGCTGGCGGACGGTCAGCCGGCGGCCGCGTAGTCCTCTTCGACGTCGCCGGTCAGCAGTCCCATGCTCTGCTCGTACTCGTGACGCGCCGTCTCCAGCAGCATGCGCCAGGAGGTGACGGTCGGTCTGCGGCGCAGCAGCGCCCGGCGTTCACGTTCGGTCATCCCACCCCAGACCCCGAACTCGACGCGGTTGTCGAGTGCGTCGGCCAGGCACTCCGTGCGGACCGGGCACCCGGTGCACACTGCCTTGGCCCTGTTCTGCGCCGCTCCCTGGACGAAGAGTTCGTCCGGGTCGGTCGTGCGGCACGCTGCCTGCGCGCTCCAGTCGGTAACCCAGCTCATGCTGTCGCCGTCCTCTCCCGAATCGGGGCTCCCCCACGGCGGCAGCGGCATATTCACCGCCGCCAGTTGAGGACGTTACGGAAGCAGGGCACGGCACAACAGCCCTTTCAGGCCCAATCTTGGATGGCCCGAAAGGACTATGCGTGCGTATGAGGTCACCCAACGGAGTGAGTGTGTGCCAGGAACCGGCACTTGGGACATCTCGCCGGGCAGATAGGGGACATCGGGGACGCTTGCGGTCATACCGCCGACCGAGATCTGGCATATGCCGGGAATACGGGACAGCTCTCATCACCCACACGAGTGACGAGGAGAGACAGGCGACGCCCGGGAGCGTGCCTGCCGTCCACAGCGTAGGCGAACAGTTGGCCGCATGTCCCAGGAATGGCGACGTACGCTGTTCCCCATGGGTTACAAGCGTTCGAGCGGGGCCGGTTCGGCAGCCGGGTCGGGTCCGGCACCATCGAGGATGTGGCAGGTGGCGCGGTTCCTCGGGGTCAGTGTGGCGGCCGGCGTGGTGCTGGCCGGAATCGCCTTGCCGGCCGCGGGCGCGCTCGGGCTGTCCGCCAAGAGCAGCGCCACCGAGTTCGACGACCTGCCCGGCGAGCTCAAGCAGCCGCCGCTGAGCCAGGCGTCGCGGATCCTGGACGCCGACGGCGGCCTCATCGCCACCGTCTACTCCCGGGACCGCACGGTCGTCCCGCTCAGCGGCGTCAACCCGGACATGCAGAAGGCCATCGTCGCCATCGAGGACTCGCGCTTCTGGCAGCACGGCCCGATCGACCCCAAGGGCATCCTGCGCGCCGTCACCACCAACGCGCAGGACGGCGGCGTCGCCCAGGGCGCGTCCACCCTCACCCAGCAGTACGTCAAGAACGTCTTCATCGAGGAGGCCGGCGACGACCCCAAGGCGGTCGCCGAGGCCACCCGGCAGACCCTGGGCCGCAAGATCCAGGAGCTGAAGTACGCGATCCAGATCGAGAAGGAGCTCGGCAAGAAGAAGATCCTGGAGAACTACCTCAACATCACCTTCTTCGGCGAGCAGGCCTACGGCGTCGAGGCGGCCTCCGAGCGCTACTTCAGCACCCACGCGAGCGACCTCACCCTCGACCAGTCCGCCCTGCTGGCCGGCCTGGTCCAGTCGCCCACCGCCTACGACCCGCTGGCCAGCCCCCAGCAGGCCCTGGACCGGCGCAACACCGTGCTGATGCGGATGGCCCAACTCGGCGACATCACCACCGCGCAGGCCACCGCCGCCCAGGCCAAGCCGCTGGGTCTGCGGCCCAGCCTCCCCAAGAACGGCTGCATCACCGCGGTGCGCGGCGCCGGCTTCTTCTGCGACTACGTGCGCGAGACGTTCCTGAACAACCCGGTCTACGGCAAGACCGCCCAGGACCGCGCCAAGGTCTGGAACACCGGCGGCCTGACGATAAGGACCACGCTCGACCCGAAGGCGCAGGACGCGGTCCAGGCGTCGATCCGCAAACACGTCTACCAGAGCGACCCGGTCGCGACCGCGGTCACCCTCGTGCAGCCCGGCACCGGCAAGATCGTCGCCATGGGCCAGTCCCGGCCGTACGGCTTCGGCACCGACGAGACGCAGATCAACTACAGCGTCGACCAGGACATGGGCGGCGGCATCGGCTTCCAGTCCGGCTCCACGTTCAAGCCGATCACCGCGGCGGCGGCCATCGACGGCGGCACCGACCCCAACCTCGTGCTCCCGGCGCCGTACTCGATGCAGTACCCCAGCCCGGTCAGCACCTGCGGCGACCCCTGGGTCCAGGACCCGGGCGCCAAGCCGCTGACCAACGAGAGCAAGTCCGAGGTCGGCCCGATGAACATGAAGAAGGCGATGGCCCTGTCGGTCAACACCTACTTCGTGCAGCTCATCAGCAAGGTCGGCATCTGCCCGGTCGTCCAGATGGCCCAGAAGATGGGCGTCCACCCGGCGACCGGCACCCCGCTGCAGCAGGTGCCGTCCATCACCCTGGGCACCCAGGACGTGACGCCGCTCACCATGGCCGACGCGTACGCCACCTTCGCCAACCACGGCGTCTACTGCGCGCCGGTCGCCATCGAGTCGATCACCGACAGCAAGGGCAAGGCGCTCCCGGTCCCGCCGGCCTCCTGCCAGCAGGCCATGTCGCAGAAGACCGCCGACACCCTCAACACCCTGCTCAAGGGCGTGGTCGAGGACGGCACCGGCACGCTGGCCGGCCTCAAGGACCGTGACAGCGCCGGCAAGACCGGCACCACCGACGGCCTGCACAACGCCTGGTTCGTCGGCTACACCTCCGACATGGCCGGCGCGGTCTGGGTCGGCGACCCCAACCAGCACCTGGAGATGTACAACGTCACCATCGGCGGCGTCTTCCACGCGCAGGTCTTCGGCGCCGACACCCCCGGTCCGATCTGGCGGGACGCCATGTCCGGCACGCTGGCCGGCACGGTCTCCCCGCCGCTGCCCACCGTCCCGCTCGACGGCGGCGGCAAGCAGCCCCCGAGCCAGCCCAACCCCGGCCCCTCCTTCCCCGGCCCGCCCGGCACCGCCGGCGGCCAGGACGCCGGCGTCTTCGGCGGCCTCACCGGCGGCGGCAACGGGAACGGCGGCGGCCATGGCAACGGCGGGGGGAACGGCAACGGCGGCGGCAACGGCACGCTGTCGCCCTCCGGCGGCGGCGGCAACGGCGGCCTCCCCGGTATGTAGCCCGGCAACGCATGACGAGACGCGCCCCGGAGCGGAATGCTCCGGGGCGCGTCGTGTTCTGAAGGGTGGCCCGGCGGTCAGCTGCCGAGCAGGCGCTTGACCGTGGCGGCCACCCGGCCGCCCTCGGCGCGCCCGGCGATCCGCGGCGTGGCGATCTTCATGACCGCGCCCATCGCCCGCGGGCCCTCCGCTCCGGAGGCCGCCGCCTCCTTCACCGCGTCGGTGACGATCGCCGTCAGCTCGTCGTCGGACAGCGGCTGCGGCAGGTAGGTCGCCAGCACCTCGCCCTCGGCGCGCTCGCGCTCCGCCTGCTCCTGGCGGCCGCCCTGGGCGAACGCCTCGGCCGCCTCGCGGCGCTTCTTGGCCTCGCGGGCGATGACCTTCCGCACCTCGTCGTCGGAGAGCGTGCGGGCGGTCTTGCCCGCGACCTCCTCGTTGGTGACGGCGGAGAGGGTGAGCCGGAGGGTGGCCGAGCGCAGCTCGTCCCTGCCCTTGATGGCAGCGGTCAGGTCCTCTTGCAGCCGCTGCTTGAGCGTGGTGGTCATGACAGCGAGTGTGCCATGCGGTCCGCCGGGCGGCGGCAAGATTTCTTGACCGGTGGGGCGTCTGCGACGATGGCGGTATGCGCGCTCGTTATGGGATCCCCTTGGGAATTACGGCTGTCGGCGCGGCGGGAGTGGCGTACGCGGCCTGCTTCGAAGTGCGCTCCTTCCGGTTGCGGCGGGTGACGGTGCCCGTGCTGCCGCCGGGGATGCGCCCGTTGCGGCTGCTGCAGGTCTCCGACGTCCACATGGTCCGCGGCCAGCGCAAGAAGCGCCGCTGGCTGCAGTCGCTGGCCTCGCTGCGGCCGGACTTCGTGATCAACACCGGGGACAACCTCTCCGACCCGGAGGGCGTGCCGGAGCTGCTGGACGCGCTCGGGCCGCTGATGGACTTCCCCGGCGCGTACGTCTTCGGCTCCAACGACTACTACGGGCCCAAGCCGCGCAATCCCGCGCGGTATCTGGTCGAACGGACCCGGGGCCAGCACGGGCTGAACGGCAACGCGCCCGCGGTCGACGCGATCCACAACCCCTGGCAGGAGATCCGCGACGCGTTCGACTCGGCCGGCTGGGTCGGGCTGAACAACGCGCGCGGCCGGCTCAAGCTCGCGGACGGCACGCAGGTGGCGCTGACCGGGCTGGACGACCCGCACATCAAGCGGGACCGCTACACGCAGGTGGCCGGCGGTCCGTCCGACGACGCCGACCTGGCGCTGGCCGTGGTGCACGCGCCGTACCTGCGGGTGCTCGACGCCTTCACGGCGGACCGCTACCCGTTGATCCTGGCCGGCCACACCCACGGCGGCCAGCTCTGCATCCCCTTCTACGGGGCGCTGGTCACCAACTGCGACCTCGACACCGACCGCGTCAAGGGGCTGTCCACCCACCACGCGGGCGGGCGGGAGTCCTTCCTCCACGTGTCCGCCGGCTGCGGCACGAACCGCTACACCCCGGTCCGTTTCGCCTGCCCTCCCGAGGCGACGCTCCTCACCCTCACCCCCCGCCCCACCCCCTGACCCACCCCGCCCCACAACGGATTTCGTCTCCGCTCCCCGGTCCGCTAGAGTAGTCCTCGTTGCACCGGGGTGTGGCGCAGCTTGGTAGCGCGCTTCGTTCGGGACGAAGAGGCCGTGGGTTCAAATCCCGCCACCCCGACCGGTGAAACTGCAGGTGAGGGGCGGTCTTCCGATCAGGAGGACCGCCCCTCACGGCGTTCCGAGGGGGTCTTGGGAGAAAATTGGGAGAAGATCTTGGTCGGGGGCTCTCTTCTTCCACTCTCTGACCTGGTCTTTCCCTCGCTCTCAGGAGCGCGTCGAGCGCCGTGACCGGGGAGCCGGGGTTCATCGCGCGCCGGGCTTCGAGTGCCTCCTCCCACTGCTCGGTGAGAGCGTCCATGAGTCGGGCGCGCATGCGCGGGGTGACGTGGGAGTAGCGGGCCTGGACGGAGCCGTCCTCGTGCCCGAGCCGCTCGTCCATCAGCTTGGGCGGGGTGCCGGCCTCCTCCATGATCGTCCGGTGGGTGTGGCGTAGGCCGTGGGGTGTCAGGCCCGGGGCGATCGGCACCCAGCAGGCCTGGGCGCGCTGGGCGGCGCCCCTGCCGCGGGCGGGGATGCCGGGCCAAGGGTCCGCGATGAGGGGCACGGGGTGGGCGTCGTAGGGGGCTCGGGTCGGGTACGAGCCGGTGGTCGCCGGATAGAAGAGCCAGGAGGCGAAGCCGCTGCGCCGCCAATGAGCCGCGAGTTCCCCTGATGCAGCATTGCGTACGTACCCGAGCTCGGCGATGGCAGCCTGCACACGGAGCCGCCTGTCCTCCGAAACGCTGGCTGGCCAGTTGAGAACGTTGGAGACGGTCCCGGCGGAGACTCCGGCCCTGCGGGCAACGTCGACGATCTTCGCGCCGGGCCGGCGGGCGGCACCGTTGGCGGCGGAGTAGCCGTTGAAGGCGTACCGCAGCCCATGGCAGTCGCAGGGCGCCGGCCGCTTGCCGGCGACGTGGCGTGCGAGCAGCCCCGTCAGGAAGTCCGGCGTATCAATCGTTCGATACGAGTCGTCCTTGGGCGGGCACCGGTGGAACTCGCCTCCGTCCAGCTCATAGAGCTGCCACTCGACGCGGAGAGAGCCGGGCCGTATGAACTGCGTCTCCAGCCCCATGAGTTCGCCCCACCGGATGCCGGTGTAGCCCTTGGTGACGAGGGCGACGAACTCGTCGTCCCGCCCGGTGAGCAGCGCAGCGCGCTCGGCGATGAGCAGGGTCCCGAGCGCGTCCGTGATCACCTTCTCCGGCCCACGGTTGCGCGAGCGCCCGGCACGCTTGCCGCGTCCCCTGCGCCTGGCTGCGGGGTTCGTCTCGCGGAGCCCATCGTCCACGGCGTCACCGAGGATCAGGTGCAGGGTGCTGCGCCAGGTCTTCAAGGTGGCGGCCGCATAGCCGCGCCCCCGCTCCTGGCGTTCCCACTGCTCGACGTGGTGCCGGTTGATCTCGCCGACCTCTAGGTCGTTGAAGTACGGCAGCAGGTGCTCCTCGATGTGCCGCCGGTAGTTCTGCATGGTGGAGAGAGCCAGGTCCTGCAGGGTGAACCAGCGGTTGGCGTACTCCCCGAAGGTGATCCGCGCCGCCGCCGGGTCATGCCACCGTCCGCCGCGTACCTTCGCCTCTTCCTCGTTGGCGGCTTGCTCGGCAGCGCGCTTGGTTCGGAAGCGCAGCAGCTCGCCGTTGCCGTCGGCAAGGGTGCGGTACTTGCCGGGCGCGATCTTGTAGCGGGCGCGCCAGTAGTCGCCGCGCTTCTCGCCGTATCCCATGTCTGGCTCCTTCCGGGGTGGTGGTCTGGGGTCCTGCGGGTGACCGCCGCCGTCGCGGCGGCCGGGCGTTGAGCCGAGGCTCGGCCGCGACGGGCGCGGCGCGGGCCGGTCGATACGCCGACCTGGCGGACGGCAGGGTGCTGGCAGCGGGCGGGGCGAGCGGCCGTTCCTCGAAGATGCGGATGATCTCGGCCAGGTGGTCGGCGGTGAAGCGGTAACTGCCGCCGAGCCGGGTGAACGGAATCCGGCGCCGCCGGGCCTGCTCCTTGACCCACCACTCCGAGCAGCCGATGACGTCGGCGATCTGGGCGGGCCGATAGAGGACGGGCAGCGGGGAAGCGGGAGGGGACATGGCGGAACCTCGGGACGAGGGAAGGGCAGTAACAGAGCGTGCGGAGGCTGCGGTTGGCGCAGCGGGACGACATTGCTCAGACACTTGGCGCGGACGGGCGCAAGGTCAGCAGGCGGTTCTCCGGAGCCGGTTGAGGTCCCGACACGGCACGACTGGCAAACGCATGGTCCCTCCTTCGTCGGCGTTACGGGGGTGGTCGGTCAGCTGGCCGAGGTGCTGTTGTACCTCGCCGTCGCCGCCGTGGGGAAGCGTGTTCGGCTACGACTTCGCCCTGGTCGGCCGGTCGTCGCGGGACGTTAGCACGGAATCCCGGACAGCGTCTTCGGCCCGTACGAGCGCGCAACAGCCGAGCGAGCGGGCACGAGCGCCGCGAGGCCGAACCGGAAAAAGGGTGTACCGTCCGCTCCCACCGCCGGGTCGAGCCCGGACCGCTGACAGAGGGAGGACGCCATGCCCACGCTCCACGCTCGCGCCGGCATCCTCGCTCTCGGGAAGGACGTTCCGTCGGCCCCGAGGACGCCCAAGAGCAGTCGATCTTGGGCGAATCGCGTGGTACGTTCTGTCACGAACGAACTCAATAGGGTGACCCCGGCAGCGCGCCAACGCTCCGGGGTCCGGCACAAGGAGCGCAAACTCCCGATGCAGATCCATCGTATCCGCCATACGCGCGGCTTCACCGTCCTGCCCAACACGCTGCTGCAGGACCGGCGGCTGTCCTACACCGCCCGCGGCCTGCTAGCCGACCTCCTCTCCCGCCCTGATGGCTGGCGCGAGGACGGCCGCCGCATGGCCGACACCAGCCCGCAAGGCCGCCTCTCCGTAGCGAAGGCCCTGCGCGAACTGACCGCCGCCGGGTATTACCGCGTCGAGCGGGTACGCCAGCCGGACGGCACCTTCGTCAGCCAAGCCCATGTCTATGACACCCCGCACACCGCGTACGCAACCGCGCAGGTGGCGCCGGGTGCCGTCCTCCCGGGCTCCGGTCGATCGGCCGCCGATGACCGTGGCGCCCACCCCGTAAAGGACCGTGGGAAAGAACCCACCCTCCCCGCCCAGCGGGTGGCCCTGGGCGGGCGGCGGGAGACCCCGCCCGCACCCCCGAGCCCGGCACTCGCCGAGGCGGCAGCGGTGCTCCACACGGTGACCTCGGCGGAGCCCCGCCTACGCCTCGGCGCGGCAGAGGCGATGACGCTCGCACCCCTCGCGGCACCCTGGCTGGAGCGCGGCCTCGGCCCACGTGATCTCAGCTTTGCCCTGCTGGGCGGCCTGCCCGAACGCGTCCACAGCGCGTCGGCCCTCCTGCGCGACCGCCTGACCCGCAAGCTGCCCCCGGTTGTCGAACCGTCCGCCGCATCGCCGCAGCCCCGCCGGTACGAGTGCTCGGCATGTGCGCGCCCGACGCAGCACGAGGGCACCTGCCGGACCTGCGCAGGCGCGGATACCACACCGCCGGACGCCGTCGACGAGCGCGCTCGTACCGCCACCCGAGGCCGCGCCCTGGTCCGCGCCGTCCTCAGCGACCGCCAACCGGGCCCGCTGGCCGGCGCAAGAGCCTGACCTCGTCTTTCGCGGCTGCCGCCGCTCCGCGCCCGTCACTGTCCTGACGCGCGCCCTCCCCCGACCCACCTGGGTGATGCCGCCTGCACGCGCTGACGCGCGCGCCGCGCCGCCCACCTCCATGCATGGAGCCCCGCATGCCCACCTCCATCCCGCCCCAGTCCGAGCGCCCCGCTCCGATACCGGACCGAACCCGCTCGCGGTCGCTCCCCTTCGACCGCCTCGCGATCCTCCTGCTCGGCGCCTGCGGGTGCATCCTCTCCTTCGACTCCCTCCGCCAGGTCGCCCTGGCTACCCACGTGCGCCCGGACCTGAGCTACCTCTTCCCCTTCGTCATCGACGGCTTCATCGCGTACGGTGTCCGCGCGATCCTGCTGCTCCGCGACGCTCCCCGCAGCGCCCGCCTCTACGCCTGGACCCTCTTCGGCGCCGCCACGGCCGCCAGCCTGTGGGCCAACTCCCTGCACTCAGTACGCCTCAACTCCCCGGGCACCCACGTCCTCGTCCTCGGCAACCACGCCGTCGCCGTCCTCTCGACGATCGCTCCGATGGCCCTGGGCGGCGCCACCCACCTCCACATCCTGGTAACCCGCCACGGCCGCACGCAGCGGCCGGAATCGGCGACGGCCGGAACGCCGAGCGTGGCACCGCCCGTTCCGGACGGCATTCCGGCCGCCGAACGGACAACTTCTCGCCCGGCCGTACCTCCGGCGGCCCCGGTCGCCGAAACCTTCGGCCGGAAAGCGCCCACAAGCCGTACCGGGCCAAGCCGTTCAGGCGCGCGGACCAGCACCGGCCGCCCCGGCCGCCGAGCCGACGCCTCCATCGACGAGCTGGCCGCCGTCATCGCCCGCGCCCATCCGGATTCCGGCCAGGTGAGCCGCGCCGCCGCCCGCGCGGCGATCCAGGCAGCCGGACTGTCCGCCGGCAACGACCGCATCGCCCAAGCCCTCGCCCAGCTCGCGCAGGACCAACCCGCATCGCCGCAGCTCCCCACGGGCTGAGCCGACGAAGGGGACGGGAGCGCTCGTAGAGCCAGTGCGACCGGCCCTCCGAACGCCCCCGTCGCCGCACCTATCAACTTCCGGAGCCGCCCACAGCCACGGAGTCCGCCATGTCGAACCCCGCCAGCAGCCACAGCCCGGCTACCTCCACGCACCCTGTCCCCGACGGCGCACACACGTCCCCTCACAACCGCAACAGCCCACCGTGCGGCGGAGCAAGTTGTCCCGGGATGAGTCATCCCAGGGTTCAGCCCGCCCCAGGGGTGGCGGACAGCTCCGACGCCGTCCCCAGGGGGCGGTCAGCGTCGGCGGCTCTCGGCCCGGGGGTGCCGAGTGGGACGTACGACGACGCAGCCCGCACAGAAGCCAACCCGCACGACGCCCCGACCAGCACCATCGCCCACGCAGTAGCGCAGCACCACCGACGACGTCTCGCCGTACCGCGCAGCCATCGCGTCAACCCGTGCTTCAGCGACGCCGAATGGACCGAGATCACCCAGGCCGCCAGGCAGTGCAGCCTCACTCCCGGCGGCTTCACGGCGGCCGCAACAGTCGCATACTCCCGGACCGAGCGACGTACCAGCATCGACGAGGAACGCCGACGCCTCGAGGACTTGATCAACGCCAACAACGCCCTCGCCGCCATCGGCAGCCGACTCAACGGCTTCGCCCACCACCTCAATTCCGGCGGCACGCCGAACGCCAAACCGGCCGGCCTCCTCCTGGAACGCGTCTCCTACGCCGTACAGCGCGCCGACACGGCCGTGCTGGCCGTTTCCCACGCCGAATCCGCACCGCCGAACCGCTCCCGCGCAGCAAATCCACCCCCGGCCGCCGAAATCACCCGCCACCACCGCCTACGGATGACCGCTCCCCGCCGTAACCGCACGCACCCCTGCTTCAGCGACAGCGAATGGGCCGACCTCATCGCCGCAGCGCGCGTCTGCCACCTGAAGCCAGGCGGATACGCCGCCGTCGCCGCGCTCCTCGCCGCGCGGACCGCCGATCCCAGGGCGGCCATCGCCGACACCCGCCGCCAGCTCGAAGAACTCATGGAGTCCAATCGCCAGTTCGCCGCCGTCGGCAACAACCTCAACCAGGTCCTGGCCCACCTCCGCCCCAGCGACGCTCTCCACGCTTTGGCCCAAAGCACCCTGCGGCTCATCCACATGGCCTTGGACGACGTGGATACGGCCGCCCTCCAGATCGCCTGGCGGTAGCCGCCGTGATACCCAAGATCACCGAAGGCGCCGGCGGCACGTACGGCCTGATCACGTACCTCTACGGACCCGGCAAGGCCAACGAACACACCGACCAGCACATGGTCGCCTCCTGGAACGACTTCGCCCCCGACCCCGGCCCCACGGCCAGCCGCGAGGCGATCACGAAACTCGCCCGCCAACTCGACCTCCCGGTCAAGTCCCTCCCCCGCGAGCAGCGCCCGAAGACGACGATCTGGCACTGCTCCGTCCGCACCGCCGCCGATGACCGTCCCCTGACCGACGACGAATGGGCCGCCGTCGCCCGCCGCGTCGTGCACGCCGCCGGCATCGCTCCCGAAGGCGATCCGAAGGCCTGCCGGTGGGTCGCCGTACGCCATGCGCCCGACCACATCCACATCGCCGCCACCCTCGTCCGCGAGGACGGCCGCACCGCGCGCCGCAACTTCGACAAGCGAGCCGTCCAGGCCGAAGCCCGAGCCATCGAGTACGACTACGGCCTGCGCGAACTCCACCCGGGCGACGGCACAGCAGCGAAGCGCGCCACCAGTGCAGAATGCCGCAAGACCGACCGCCGCGGCCTGGACCGCCCGGCCCGAGACCAACTCCGCGACGCCGTCCGCCGCGCCCTGGCAGGCGCGGCGACCGAGGAGGAGTTCTTCCGCCGCCTCACCGCACAGGGCGTCCGGATCACCAAGCGTGCGGCCCCCTCCGGCGACGTCACCGGCTTCACCGTCGCCCTGCCCGGCGACCGCAACCGCGACCAGCAACCCATCTGGTTTTCCGGCTCAAAGCTCGCCCCCGACCTGTCCCTCCCCCGCATCCGGCAGCGCCTGGCTGCCGACGCCGTGCCGCCCTCCGAAGGAACCACCGAACCAGCCCGAGCCCGTCGCGCCGCAACCACAGCCGCAGTGGACGCCCTCCGGTCACTGGACCAGGACGACAGCGGAGAAGCCGCCGACCAGCTCGTCGGCGTGGGCGAAGTCCTCGACGCCCTCGCGCAGACAAGCCCCGCCAACACCCGCGCCGAACTCCAAGCGGCGGCGCGCAGCTTCGAACGAGCTACCCGCTCCCACATCCAGGCCGGCAACTCCCACAACCAAGCTCTCCGCAAGGCAGCCCGCGACCTCGTCCAGTCCGGCCCAGCCCTCGGTAAGGGCGAGGACGGCGCGGCGGCGGCCATGCTCCTGAGCATCCTGATCACGGCCGCCGTGGTGGCAGCCCACTGGCACGCCGCCCGCGGCCACGCCCAGCAGGCAGCCGCCTCCCGCCAGACCGCCACCCACCTCCGCGCGGCCTACCAGGCAGCAGCTACCGCACCCCTCACCACGATGCGCGCCACCGGCCAGTCCCTCCCCGCCCCGGCCCAGCACCACGCGGCAGAAGTGATCCGCGCTGTCCTCCCGACAGAGGCCGCCCGCATCCAAGCCGAACCCAACTGGCCCGCCCTGGCCGCCACCCTCACGGAAGCCCGCCGGACCGGCCACGACCCCGTCACCCTCCTCCACAGGGCTGTGGACAACCGCGAACTCACCACAGCCGACTCCCTGACCGACGTCCTCCTCTGGCGCCTCCGCCACGGGGCCGACCTCCCCGCAGCCCCAACCTACGCACCCCAGCAGCGTCGCCCCACGCCGACGCCCCGCTCAGTACCGCCGACACCTCCGCCGCCTGCACAGGCTTCCAGCCGGAGGAGGTAAAACGTCCACCTCCAGCGCACTGGTGGGTACCTCGACCAGATGGCCGTGGAGTGGCGGAGCTCCGGTACGTGAGGCCGACCGAGCTGAAAGCCCTCGTCGCGTCCTGCCCGGCGTCGATGGCCTGGGCGTCCCGCCTCCCGGAACAAACCACAGTGCGCTCAGCCCACAAGCCGCCGACAATCCCCTCATGGACCCGATCGACGCCGCGCACGCCGTTGTCGAAGAACACCACCCCGACGCACGCGCCGCCTTCCTCGGCGGCAGCGTCATCACGGACCACCGTACGGCGACCTCCGACCTGGACATCGTGGTCCTGCTGCACGGCGCTCCGGCGCCCTACCGGCTGAGCCTCCACGAAGACGACTGGCCGGTGGAACTGCTGGTGCACACCGAGGAGTCCTGGCACATCTTCGTCGAGCGCGAGATACGCAACCGTAGGTCCCCTCTCATGTGGATGTGCGCGAACGGCGTCCTGCTCTTCGACCGGGACGGAGTGGGCGCGCGCATCAGCGCCCAGGCGAAGTCGCTGGCCGCAGCCGGGCCGGCCCCGGTGTCCGCCGAGGAGATCGACGACCGTCGTTACGCCCTCACCGATCTCCTCGACGATCTCGCAGGCTGTACTGACCAGGGCGAACGCCTCTTCATCTGCATCGAAATCGCCCGCCGTACGGCCGAACTCTCCCTGGCTCTCAACTCCGCCTGGAACGGCGGCGGCAAGTGGCTGGCCCGCCGTCTCGACGCCGCAGCCCCCGGCATGAGCGCGCGTCTGCACAACGGCGTCCGGCAGGCCCTCGCGGGCCGAACGTCGCCGCTGGTCGCTGTAGTGGACAAGGTGCTGGACCAAGCGGGAGGCCGATTGTGGGTCGGCTACCGACGCAGCAGTACCCCGTAAACGGCGAAGCGCCCGCTCACACCTGCGCTCCCAGGACCACCTCCCCGATATACGTCGGCTCCCGACCGAGCCACTGCCAGCGTCTCTGCGAACCCTTCCTCAGTACGGAGAGCCGCCGTGCTTCGCCGACTGCATGCCCCGCAGACCGTAGTAGGCCCGCAGCGCGGCCTCGCTGCCGGAGCCGGTCGCGGCCATGATGCGCTGGAAGCGGGCGGAACGCAGATCTCCGGCGGTGATGATGCGCGGGTGCTGGCGATCGGGCGGGCAGTAGCCGGACGGGTCGGGCATGAGGTCGCCGGGCGGCGGCACTGGGGCGCTGCCCAGGTTCACGTACACAGCATCGGCCGTCCGGGAACCGTGATGGCCATCACGGTCGACCCGCTCAGCTGTGAACGCGGAATCGCCGTCCGCACTCACCGACAGGTCGGCGACCGGCAGCAGCGCGACCCGTGCGTCGCCGCGCACTTCGTCGACCTTGTAGTCGTCCTCCGGTGGATAGGCAACCAGGACCGTGGCCTCGAGTGCCGGGTGGGCACGGAGGAACGTGCCGAGGGGGCGGTCGGCGCCGACCACGAGGAGGGAACCGACCACCTCTTCGGGGACCTTGGCACCCCAGAAGGTCGGCAGGTCCGCGCCCGCTGCCACCGTGAGCCACGGGGCCGCCGAGACGGGAATCGGGCCCACCCCGGTCGCGACGACCGCGCAAGAGCCGCTGACAGTGCGGCCGGTGTCGGTCGTGACCGCTACACGGTCGTCGTAGGCACGGACCTCGGTCACCCGCGCGCCGAGGTCCACCTCGCACAGCTCGGCGCGAGCGACGTCCTCCGCAATGGCAGCGGCGAGTTCCGGCCCGCTGGCACGGCCGCCCACGACGTTGTTGATGGCGGCGATGTGCCGGAGCTTGGCGCACAGGGCATCCGGCTCGATCAGGACCGACCGCATCCCGACACTCGCGGCCATCACCGCCGCCGCGCAGCCGGCCGGGCCTCCCCCGACGATGACCAGGTCCGTGATCGCTGTCATGGGGCTATTCCAGCACCGGGACTTCGAGCCTCGGGGCGAGTTGAGCCAACAGATCCTCGGTGGTGATCAGTTGGCGTGGTCCGATGAGGCGGCGGGCGACGGTGAGGCCGGCATCGTGGACAGTGGGCCCCGCGTCACTGGCGGAGGCGTCGGTGAGGACCCAAGGCGCGTAGCCCCGCTCGAAGGCATCTACCGCGGACTTCAGAACGCAGCTCTCGGTCGCGATGCCGCAGAAGACGAGATCGGTCCAGCCCGCGTCGCCAAGTAGGGCGACCGCCTCGTCGGTGAACAGGGTGTAGCCGACCTTGTCGAGCACGGCACAAGCGGACGCAGCCTGCTCCGCCAGCTCCGTAACGATGTCCGTCTCCGGTGGGCTCTGCAACCGGCTCCAGCCGAAGAACCGCTCGAAGGGGCTCTCGGGGTAATTGCGGTAGCGGGTGAAGACGACGGGACGGCCTGCGGCGGACCACCGTGAAACGAGGCTGGAGATCACAGGAACGACGTGTCGGCTGTTGTGGTTGGTGAAGCCGTTCTGCACGTCGACAACGATCAGGGCCGCGCCGTCGATGTCCACCCCGGCATCCGTAACCTCCATGGCGTTGTTCTCCCGTCGTCAGCCCACACTGTCCCGGAGAGCGTCCTGCGCGGCACGCAGTCGTTCCGCGAGTCCGCTCGTCTTCACATCCTGACGCAGGAGCCACCTTCCTCGACGGAAGCGTCATCACGGATCGCCATGCGGCAATCTCTGGCCTGGACGTCGTAGTCCCGCTGCACCGCACTCCGGCGACCTACTGGGCGAACGTCTACGAGCACGGCTGGCCAGTGAAGCTGCGGGTGCACACCATGAATCGGGCCGGAGGCCGGCTGCGGATCAGATACCGCCACGTCGGCATCCAAAGGTTGACCGAACGCCCTCCCACGCCTCGCCCTCAGCAGCCCGATCAACTACCCCGAGTACGACGGTGTCTGGCACCGTGGCGCTTCGCCGGAGGGCTCGTGACCGGCGCTCGTCCATCCGGATCATCGGTGGCAAGAATCGCTTGCCATACCCGCTCCTGCAGTTCCCGGATGCAAGGTCCGCACGCGTACATTGGAGCCTGCGCTCCTGCCACCATGGCAGGGCCTATCCACAGCACTCGGGTCCGCTGCTGGCCGCAGAACAGCCAGCAACAACCGTCGGTCCACTGGTTGCCGTCGTCGGTGGTCGCCGGTTCTGGTGGCCCGCCTCGCGCGAACGCCGCTATCCCGGGTATCACGACATGAGGCAGCGGGACGTACGTCACCAATTCCTCACCTCCAACTTCACTGCCCTGACGTATCCGCAGCGAGCACCGCTCCATCGCTGCCGTCGGCGAAGAGAAGGGTGGGCTCGGCGAGGATGTCCCGTCCTGCCTCGCTCTTGTAGATCCCGTCGACGTTGCCGAACCGGGCTTCGCTGTAGTCGAGGCCCAGAAGGCCGGCGGCCTCCCGGACGGACTGCTCGTCGGGGCCCTCGATCTCCAGGAAGGTGGGCAGGCCGGGCCAGGTGTCGAAGTCGAAGGCGACGTGGCCGAGTTGCCATTCCTCGCGGAAGTTCTCCTGGTAGCGGACCTCGCGCAGGCCGAGGCTGCTAAGGATCTCGGCCATCGCCTGGAGGTCGCCGACCTCGGTCTCGATCTCGGTCGTCCCATGGATGGACGTGGCATCGCTGACCTGCTTGAGGGTGAGCGTGGTGCGCGTTCCTTCATCGCGCAGCCGCACCCACTGCGTGTCGTCGAGATCGTCGCTCTCGAAGATCTTCCGTGTGAGCAACGTCCGTGGGAGGGCCTGGATGGCGCCCAGGTCCGCAAGCTTGGTCTGGAGTCCGATCACGTCGACGGACAGGAACTTCGCCTCGTACTCGTGCTTCATTACCGCCTTCTTGCCGGGTGGAAGAAAAGAGGGCGCCGACAGTTTGGACGTTGCCATTGACTCAACCGACGAGTTCCCGGCCCAAGGCAGCCGAGAGAGCGCGTTGGTGGACCAGGCCGGCGCGCACCAGGCGGGCCTCCGGCGTCGAACAGTCGACGATGGCGAGGTGGTCGCCAGCCGGGCAGACGCCGCCGTCCAGTACGACGGACACCGGGACGTCGGTGAGCTTGAGGAAAGCCTGGACCTCGTCGACGGTGATCGACGGTCCCGGTGCGTCCGCGTGCGCGTCTCCGGAGACGTTGACCGTGGTCGCGGCGACGGGGACGGCGGCTGCTTCCGCGAGCCTCCCAAGAGCGTCGGAGGAGCGGGTGACCAGGGCCGGGGCGCCGACCGCCGTGTACCGGGCGCTGGTCTGCTCGTCCCGCCACGGCAGGAGGAGGGCGAGGTCACCGGGCCAGAACGCCTCCATGAGCTGCCGGGCCTCGTCGTGGACGACGAAGTGCCGCTCGCAGTGGTCTGCGGAGGGAGACACGAGCACCAGGGACTTCGTGAGGGGACGCTGTTTTGCGTCGAAGATGCTGCGGCAGGCGACGTCGTTGGTGGCGTCTGCGCAGATCATGTACCAGCGCCGGGTGGGCACGATGACCAGCCCACCCGCCTCGACGGCGCGGGCGGCTTCGTGAATCTGGTCTAAGGGGATCGATCGCACGGGACTTCCGTTTCTGACGTCGGAGTGTGAGGTCGGCCGTGACCTGTCTGGCCATTCCAGGGCGAATGACTCCCGTGCCGAAACAGGAGACATCGCGCGCGATAGTGGGCGAGATGATGCGGCTACGCCGTCCGTTCCGACAGCAGTGCCGACAGGGGCGGGTAATCGAGCCACGGGTTCTGCAGAGCTTGGATCCTGCGCTCGGCGTGGTGGATGTGGGAGATGCGGAAGTAGGCCATGATGCGTGGCTCGGTCCCGGTGTTGCGGCCCACCGCGTGCGGCACGAGGTGGTGCATCAGCAGCAGGTCGCCGGGGTTTCCCAGCAACGGGGTTCCGTCCTGGGCGTCGATTTCCGGCGGTACCTGGTCCGTGACGCCGGAGGTCCACTGGTCGCGGAACCATCGCGACATCTCCAGGTGAGCGCCAGGCTGGACACGTAGCGCACCGCCATCGGGGTCCGTGACGTCGGACAGCACCACACCCGCGAGCAGGGAAAACGTCCTAAGTTCCTCCGGGTCCAGGTGGGGGCAGGCGACGCCGTCGACGTGCATCGGTTTGGCCGGCTGGGCAGTCGGGAGGAGGCGTTCCGGAAGGCGGATCTGGACCTGAACCGTGGTGACCGGTTGGATGTCTCCGCACAGTTCGGCGGCGAGACGGTCAGCTCCCGAGCGGGTGAAGAGGGCGAGCAGGTCGGGATGGCTGCCCAGCTCGGGAGCGAAGGTGCGCTGGGTGTACTGATCGATGAGGGCCTCGTCCATCGCCTCCCGACACCATTCGTCGATGAGCGCTCGGGCGCGGGTGACGAGTGCGGGGTCGACGGCGTCGCGCTTGATGATCAGGCCGTCGCGCAGGAAGTCGTGTTTGTCGTCGACGGTGAGGGCCACGGGCAAACTCCTGAAAGGCTCGGCCCTCTACGGGCGGTGGGTGGTGAGCTGTTCGAGCACCTCAGCGGCGGCCTCGAGAGCTCCGGCCAGAACGGACCGGCCGTGGTGGGCGGAGGCAGAACGCGGGTCGCCGCCGATCACACCGTGGGCGGCGACAGTGGCGTCGCCCGAGGACCACGGCCAGGTCACCCCGCGATCGAACACGATCCCCTGGGTTGTTTCCGGGCCTTGGGAGCCGAGGGAACCGTCGGCCGGCAGGCGGTCAAGGTGGACGTCCTCCGGCGCAAGGGCCAGCATCAGCGAGGTCTCGCGCACGCCCGCGTGGACTTCCGGGCCCCGCCCTTCCGTCCGGACAGGCGACAGCGCGCTCGGGTGAATCACGCACACCACTACCCCGTACGCGAGGCGCAGCTCGTGGACTGCGGTCTCCAGAACTCCGCGGTTGCCACCGTGTCCGTTAACGATCACGAGATGCCCCGCGGAGGTGGCCCGCGTGTACTCGCGGACCACCTCGTCCAGCAGGGACAGGAACGTCGCCGCTCGGAGCGTCACCGTGCCGGGCGCCCAGAGGTGCTCCGGTGAGAGTCCGTACGGCATGGCGGGCAGCGCCCACAGATCATGGCGTTCGCCGTAGCGCTCGACGAGGAGTTCGGTGAACGCCTCGGCTATGACAGTGTCCGTGTCGAGCGGCAGGTGCGGTCCGTGCTGTTCGCACGAGCCGATCGGCAGGCACAGCACCGATGTCTTCGTGAGGGCGCTGGTGGTGTCCGGAGCCGTCAGCCGACCGTAGCGCCGACGGGCGACAGCCGTGGCGGTCCCTGTCATTCCTGGGGCCTTCGGCCGATGCGGATGAGGAACTCGTTGTCCTCGGGGAAGGTGTCGTCGTCACTGTGCTCGGCGAGCACCGCCTTCACGGAGGTCTCGAACTCCCCGAGGCGGTCGCCGAAGAGGTGCGGTGCCGCGAACGTCGTGGAGTACAGGTAGCCGAGTACGCTGTCGGCGGTCCAGGTGCGGTGGACCGGTACCCGGATCTCCTCGACCTCACAGAACGGCGACTCGGCCATGATCTCGCTGTACGGCCGGTCATGGTGCTTGAAGGTCCCGGAGCCCGCCCTGCGCTCCTCGCCCAGGAATTCCTGGACGACTGCACGTACGTCCCGCTTCCAGGAACTGTTTGCTGCCCAGAAGCTGTTGTCGCCGAAGATGGCAACGGCTCCCTGGACGGTGACCTGCTGGTCGAGGAGTCGGAGGACGGCGGCCTGGTCGAGCCAATGGAAGGCCCGGCAGATCGTGACGAGGTCGGCCCGCCATCCGGCCGGGGGAACGAAGTCCTCGGCGGTCGTCTCGACCAGCGTGAGCTCGCTTCCAGACGGCAGGGCGGGGCGGAGCGCGGACTCTGCCGCGGCGAGCATCTCCGCGTCGTTGTCGATGGCGATGATGTCGTCGAACCGGCCGAGCAGGGACTCGGCAACAAGCCCCGTACCGGTGCCGACGTCGAGCAGCCGGCGCGGGCGGGCGTGCGGGGCGGCCTGGTCGAGGACGACTGCGACCTCCTCGGGGATACCCGGGCGGTACTGGCGGTAGAAGCCGACGGTGCCGGTGAACAAGGTCATGAATCGCTCCGTGTGAGGTGGTGCCGGACGTGGGTAACGGCGTCAACGAGATCGTGGGCGACCCGTACGCGCTGTTCAACGAGGAGGCGCGGGTCGGGAACGGTGCGGCCGTGGGATATCCAGACCGCCCTCGCCCCTGCGGTTGTGGCTCCCTGGATGTCGCATTCCCAGTCGTCTCCGACGTGGACGATGCGCGACAACTCCGCGCCGCACTCCTCGGCGACCGTCTGGAACGCACGGTCGTCGGGCTTGGCGTAGCCGGTACGGCAGGAGGGGAAGTGCGCGCTCACCCACGGCGAGAGCAGATCGAGGAGACGCTCCGGATCGGCTTCGGTGCACGTCACGTTCGACAGTGTCACGACGGACGCCATGTCGCTCAGCGCCCGCAGGGCCTCGACCGTCCCGGGAAACAGCACCAGAGGGGCAACAGGCAGGTCGCGGGGGAAGTCGGACGGCTCGATGCGGAGCGCCAGGCAGACCCTGTCGACCACGGCCTCGGTGATCTCGGGCACGGTGTGGAGGACGTCGCGCATGACCCTGCGGGCCTCCTTGGGACCGAGGGGCGAGGCAGCCGCCAGCCGGGCCGCGAGACCGGGTCCTTGCGCGCTTCCGAGCGTGCCCCCGATGTCCAGGCTGATCAACGCTTGCGCCCTTGTCATCACGCCGCCTCGGGGTGGTAAGGCGGCAGGGCGGAGACGATGGCCTCGATGCGCGCTGCCCGGATGGCGTCGGTTGTGGCTTCGCCGAGGAACGTGAGCGCGTAGCGCAGTTCGGCCGGGTCGAGCGCATCCACGTCGCGTGCGCGCTCCCGGGCCGCGTCCGTGAGGTCGGCGGGGATTCTGCGCGGGCGTGCGCCGTGCGGCAGGTGCAGGACGCCGGTCCAATGCGCGGCCAAGGCGGGGACCGCTTCCGTGGGGCGCAGGACGGTGACGTCATCGAAGCTGATGATCCGCACGGGGACGGACTTGGAGCCGAGTTCGAGTCGGCCGGTGAGGAAGGTGTCGTGTCCTTCGACGTGCTGTTCCAGGACGAGCAGCAGGCCGTGCTCGTCCTGGCGGGTTGTTCCGGTGACGGGGAGCGTTTCGTTGGTGGAAGTCACTGCGGTCTCCGGGGCTCGGTGCCTAGGCCGGCGGATGCGGGCGAGGGGAAAGCGCCGTGTATGGGCGTCCAGGGCTCCTTGTAGAGCTGCTGGCGGCGTGGCTCCCACTGGCGCCGGTACTCGACCGCCGGGACGACGTCCGGGAACGCCGCCGCGAGGTGAATGCCGGGTACGAGGGAACGGCCGTGTGGGTAGAGGGAAATGCTTGCCTCCCGCGCCGCAGAAACGATTTCGACAGCACGGGTAAGCCCGCCGCAGCCCACGACGTCGATCGTGAGGGCGGCAGGCCGGATCTCGCCGAGGAGACGCGGCAGGTCCTCCTCGGGCATGAGCCTCTCCCCGACCGCCAAGGGAAGGCCGGTGGCGGCGAGACGTCCGTAGACCGGCAGATCGTGCTCAGGCAACGGGTCCTCCAGCCAGAGGAGCGCTGAGGCGTCCACCTGGGCAGCGAACGCGGTGCTCAGTTCGGGGTTCCATGTGCCGACCGCGTCGACGGCGAAGCCCGTGCCGAGATGCTGGGCGGCCCGCTGTACGGCGCCCACGAGGTCACGGGCTTCGGAGGCGATGGTCGATCCTGGCCGCCGGCGCAGGCCCCACTTGGTGAACGCCCAGCCTTCCTCGGCCACTTGCACGAGCGCATCAGGCGTTTCCGAGCTGGTGAGGTCCGCCCGGAGCCATGAAGCGTAGGCCGGGACCTGGGTGCGAGCGCACGGCTGTGCCAGCAGTTCGGCCACCGGTTTACCCAGCAGGCGTCCGTGCAGATCCCAAAGCGCGCAGTCCACGGCGCCTACGGCCCATTGTTCGAGCCACCCGCGTCGGTCACCGCCGGCCGCCCTGCACAGCCGCCGTACCAGGCCCCGGTGATCGGTGACGGGGGTACCGACCGCGGCTGCGGCGATGACGTCGACGGTGCGACCCACCTCCGTGCTGACAGGGCCGTACCAGCCGATGTCGCCGCCGCCCCGCGCTGCCACGAAGACGGTGTCGTCACCAGGGCAGGTGGCTTCTGCCGTTTGGACAACCTCGATCTTGACCAGGGCGGGCTCCGTCATCACGCCGCCTCCCGCTTCCGGTCCACCAACCGGCCGGCCGCGCGCAACAGGCCAGCCGGGTCGAGACCGAGCGCGTGAGCCAGCACCGCTTGCGGCGCGGGTTGGGGTGGCTCACGCCAGCCGACGACCTCGACGGGACGCCCGAGCCTTCCGCCCAGCAGCCCCCACACCGCGGCCGGGTGGCCGAGTGTGACCACGAGCACGGGTGCGTGCCGGCCGAGGTAGCGGTCGAGTTCGGACTCGGCCAGCCCACGCGGCCAGACGGCCGGATCACCGAGGACCGTCAGATCGAGGACGCTCACGACGCGAACCCGGCACCCGAGCTTCTCCCGGATGACGGGCACCGAAGCGGTGGCGACGTCGGCAGGGAGATCCCCGGCGACCACGACCGTCAGTCCAGGCTCTCCACCGTCGCTGAGGTGCGGCCAGATGGCCAAGCCGTGCCTCTGCTCCTCGCTGATCGTGGCGGTAGGGTGGTGGTTCACGGTGGCGTGCTTGCCGGCGATCAGGACGTTGACGCGTCCGACGGAACACAGCGATTCGTCCAACGCGACGGCTGCCCGTCGCGGATCCGCCGGCGTCAGTACGCGCACCGCTGGGTCGCCAGTGGCGAGGAGCATCGTGGCCAGGGAGGGATCGCCGTGGGTGTACACGTTGTGCCAGCCGTACGAGGTGAGCAGCAGGTTGAGGCTGGGGAGCGGTTTGCCCACGGCGAGACGCAGGTGCTTCAGATGCCCGACAATGCCCGCGGCGAGCAGGGGCGAGAACGCCTCGTAGGAGATCAGAACACCTCGCCGGCCGCTGGCCGCCCATCCGGACAGCCAGCCCAGCAGAACTTCTTCGGCCAGCACTTCGGACACCCAGGGTTCGTCCTGTAGCTCCGCGAGGTGGTTCGAGGCGAGTTCGTCGGGGCTGAAGACCCGGAACTCTCCGGCGGCAGCGTGGCCACGCAGAACCTTGGCGATGACGTCCCCGAACCGGTCGCCGCCGGGATTCCTTGTGTGGAACGGACTGGGCCAGGGCGTCTTTGCAGGCCGAGCAGCCAAGTGCCATCTGGCCGCGCCCAGCGCATCGGCGAGGTCGCCTGCGGGTTGCCCGCTGCCGTCGAACAGCTCGGCGGGCCGGTAGGAGGCCAGCCACTCCTCCAGCTGCTTCCGCTGGAATTCGTCGTATCGGGCGCCGCTCAACGGTGTCTTGTGGGCGTGCGCTGTGCCCAGCACACGATGGCCCCCCACGGTCTCCGGACCGCTCCACCCCTTCACGCATCGGAGGAACACTGCTGCCCGGTCGCCGCCAGCGGACTCCTCTAGCGCCTCCGAAAGCGCCGTACGGAAGGCGCGGTGTTCGTCGTCCGAAGCTGCCCCGACATCGACCACGCGGCCACGCCAGCCCAGCCCAGCCGCGTACGCGCGGAGCTGCGCGTCGTCCATAGCGCCGAGCAGCGATCGGTCACCCATCCTGAAGCCGTTGACGTGCACGATGGGCACCACCGCGCTGTTCCGCAGCGCGCGGGCCGCGAGCCAGGAAGCAGCAGTCGTAGGGGTCTCGCATTCGCCGTCGCCGATGACGGGAACCACGACCCGGCCCGGAACGTCGGTGGCCAAGCCGTGGCTGAACGCCAGTACGCCGCCGAGACAACCGCCTGGAGCAGCGCCCGCCGCCAGGAGCGGGTGGACCTCGGAGCCGAGTCCGTCGGTCTCGGGGAAGTCGCGGGCGAGCCGAGCAAGCCCCTGAGCATCGCGGGAGTACTGGGTACGAAGCATGGTGAGCTCGCCGGTCAGCCACGCAAACGCCAGCTGGACGACGCCCGCGTGGCCCGCGCCCAATACCGGTACGACCTCGCGACCGGGCGATGCTTCCCCTGCCGCAAGCACGGTGTGCGCGAGGGCCCACGCGGTGCCGGGAACGGTGCCCCAATGGCCCGACGGCCGCGACTTGACGTGCCCGGCCTCAAGCGGCTCGGCCAGCATGACGTTGTCGTCCAGGTGGAGAAGCACCACCGAGACGTAAGTGGCAGCCCGCCACAGTGCGTTCGCCTGACTCGTCACGGGGCCACCAGGCTCTCGTCGCCGAAGGTGAAGTACCAGAGAGGCCGGTAGCACTCCCACGCCTTCGGACGCAGGCCGGTGGGCCCGGCGATCTGCTCGATCTCCTGCCTGGCTCGCAGGTAGAAGTCCAAGGTGTCCGAGCCGTCGGCCCGGAGCCCGGCCATGATCGCGTTGTGGGCCTGGTACACCTGGAAGTTCGGGAACTCCGTGGTGAAGGGCATCAGTTCGCTGACGCCCCTGCGCAGCTCTTCCAGAGTGTCGAGACCGACGACGTAGGTGAACGAGGTCCCGTGGCCCGCCTGCCTTGCCCGCTGGAGAACGTGCGGCATTTCGTCGGCGGTCAGGATCGCTTTGCTGGCCTTCAGCAGCAGGTCCCGTCGGCTGAAGCACTCCGCTGTGAGCCGCAGCACAAACGGCGCCACGTACTCGGCCAACTCCTCGAACGCCTGCCTGCTGCTGATCACCGAGGTGAGGAAGCCGATCCGGGCACCGACTCCGTGCACGTTGAGCACCTCGCGGAGGCCGAGCAGGTGGTCGACGGCTGCACGCTCCCGCTCAAAGCACCCCGTCGAAACGGTGACCTCGGCGAGCTCGCGCAGGTTGCGGCGAGGGTGCTGCTCGGTCATCGCGGCCAGCAACTCGTTGAGCTGGCGCTCCTCCGCCAGTCGGGGATCAGCCGCAGCTTCCAGCGTGTTGGGGCAGAACGCGCAACCGACACATCGGCTGCGGGCGTTGGGGTTGAGGGTCGCCGCACGCCCGTCGTCCCGAAAGTAGCCGCCGACCGCCTCGTCGGCGGCCACCCGCTCGACGGTGCCGATCGGGACGCCGGCCAGCGACAGTTCGTCGCCCCGTAACGAGAAGGGGGATGTCTGCGCGTTCAGCGGAACGATCACCATCCACGGAACGTGCGGGCGGGAGGCGAGGCGTATGGACACGCGTGCCCTGTGCCTGCCATGAGCGGAAGCGATCCCGAACAGGTTGATCGCGATGAGCAGCGCGTCCTCCACGGGGACGTGGTGCTCCTCTGCCATTCGCCGGATCGCGGAAAGTGTGAGCGGCGCCGACGTCTTGCTCAAGGATGTGGTCATGGACCCTCCGAGGGGGCTTGAATCGGGGTCTGCCAAGTCCGACGGTGTGCCCGTGCCGCAACTGGCTGTTGGGACTGCCCGTCTCACGACGTACTGGTCACAAGCTCGGCCCAGACGGTCTTGCCTCCCGGCGTCTCTCGCACGACGCCCCACCGCCCGCAGAGCGCCTCGACCAGGAGCAGCCCGCGGCCCGTATCCGTCGAGGAACCCGGCGCCTTCTGACGGGGGAGGGATGAGCCGGTGTCCGCGATTTCGATCCTGAGCCGCTGGTATCCCGGTTTGAGGCGCACGTCGAAGCAGTCGCAGTCGTCGGCCTGAGAGTGCAGCACGGCGTTGGCAGTGAGCTCGGACGCGACAAGCTCGGCGTCATCGATGAACTGCGTCTCGTATCCCCATACGTCGGCGACTCTCCGCACCAGGGCGCGGATGGCGGGTACGGAGCTGGGCGAGTTCAGGAATGTCATCTGCAGGACCACGCAGCCGCCGTCAACGTCGAGTAACCCGTTCTCGGGAACGCCCCGGTCCCCTGCCATGCTGTCCCGCTCCGCCCCGTAGAGAGGCACGCACGGACCGTCCACGGCAGCGGGAACGGCGGGAGGAACGTGCCTCATCTGCTGTCTTGACCGGTCCATCGACTACGCCTCCCTCAGCCGGAACAGCCTGTGCTGACGACTGCTTGATGCCACGTCAGAACGCTAGGAGGATGAACCGCGAGGAACCCGGAAAATTCTTCCGGGGTCTATGAAACGGGCGACGCCAGGCTGGAAGCATGCAGGGGATGACCGACAGTTTGAGCATCGGCGAACGCGTCGCCTGGTACCGGCGACGGCGAGGCATGCCGCAGGAGGTGCTCGCCGGACTGGTCGGCCGGACTGCCGACTGGCTCAGCAAGGTGGAGAACAACCGCATCGATCTCGACCGGCTGTCGGTGATCAAGGTTCTGGCGGACGCTCTCGACGTGCAACTCGGCGATCTCCTCGCCGAGCCGTCACTGTTGGACTGGGCCGGCGACAGCCAGGCCGGCACGGTTCCTCGCTTACGCGAAGCGCTCATGGACTACAAGCGCATGTCGCCCCTGCTTGCGGTCGACAAGCCGAATGACCTCCCTGAACTGGAGATCCTGCGTGCCGAGGTCGGGTCGGCATGGTCGGCCTACCAGGACGCCAAGTACACCCGGGCCACCCGGCTGATCCCCGACATCCTGGCCGACGCGCAGCGCGCGGTACGCGGCTACGAGGGAGACGCCCAGCTCCAAGCGAAGGCGCTGCTGGCGATGGCGTACCAGGGCGCAGCCATGGTGCTGACGAAGATCGGCGAGGCGGATCTGGCCTGGATGGCAGCCGATCGAGGCTTGGGGGCGGCGCAGGAGTCAGGGAACGCCGTTGTCACCGGTTCGCTCTTTCGGTCCGTCGCCCACTGTCTCCTCTCCAACGGTCGGCTTACTGCTGCCCGCGACCTCGTCGCCGATTCCGCCGGCTATCTGGAGGGCGGCCTCTCCGACGCCTCCCCGACCTACGTGTCGGTCTACGGCACCCTCTTCCTCGTCGGGGCCGTGGCCGCGGCTCGCCTCAACGACCGGGCCACGGTCCGCGCGTTTCTTGCCGAGGCCGACGGCGCGGCGCAGCGCCTCGGCCAAGACGCCAACCACATGTGGACGGCCTTCGGCCCCACCAATGTGGCCATTCACCGCATCTCCACCGCGATGGAGCTCGGCGACATCCAGATCGCTGCCGACCAGGGGCCCCGGGTGGACTCCTCCACCCTCCCTCTGGAACGCCGCGTACGCCACACACTCGAAGTCGCCCGCGCTTACAGCGCCCAGAACCGTACCGCCGAGGCCCTGGCCCTCGTCTTGGACGCCGAGGAGCTCGCCCCCGAGCAGGTCCGCTACCACTTCATCTCCCGCCATCTCGTCACCACCTGGGTCCGGCAGCAGAAGGGAAAGCCGAGCCACCAACTCGCGGGCGTCGCCCAGCGGCTCCGCATCGTGGGGTGACGGGCACACCGACTACAGTCGTCGCCATGAGCGAGCCCCAAGCCCAAGAGGAAGTAGCCCAGCCCCGCACCGCTGCTGGCGTGCTCATCTTCGACGAGGCCGGCCGCGTCCTCCTGGTCAACCCGACCTACAAGCCGGGCTGGGAGATCCCCGGCGGCTACCTCCACCCGGGGGAGACCCCGAGCGAAGGCGCCGCCCGCGAGCTCAAGGAGGAGCTGGGCCTCGCCACCCCCATCGGCCGCCTCCTCGTCGCGGACTGGGCACCCCACCCGAGCGAGGGTGACAAGCTCCTCTTCGTCTTCGACGGCGGCCTCATCACCGACGCGGATCGCGCCCAGATCACCCCGGACGGCGTGGAGATCGGCGAGTACGCCTTCCACGACGAGGACCGGATTGACGGCCTCTTGATCCCGCGCCTGGCTCGTAGGGTGCATGCATCCTTCGCTGCGAGGGAGCACGGAAGAACTGGTTACCTCGAAAATGGCGCTACTAGATGAGTGAGTCCAAGGGTTCGCCTGCGGACATGGCACGAGGGCGTCCAAGGTCGATGTGTGACGAAAGACCTGGACACCCTCGCAACGGCACTGTACGCCCGGATCGACGACGAGTTGAAGGCTTCGCCCTGGCTGGCCCCCTGGCGCCCGGAGACTGGGATCGTGCCCACGCTCAGTGACGCGGAACTGCTCACACTCGCGGTGATGTCAGCGCTGCTCGGGTACACCTCCGAGCGGCGCTAGCTGCGCCGCGTCGACCGCGACTTCCGCGGCCTGTTCCCCATGTGCCCCGGCAGTCCGGCTACGGCAAGCGGCTGCGCGCCGCATCATCCCTGATCACCAGCATCATCCGGATCCTCGCCCGGGACACCTCGCTGTGGAACGACGACGTGTGGCTCGTCGACTCCACCCCGGTCCGCTGCGGCTGCTCACGGGAGCCCGCCAAACGCTCGGACCTGGCCGGCTGGGCCGAGTACGGCTACTGCACGTCGCACTCACGGTACTTCTGGGGCCTGCGCCTGCACCTGGTCTGCACGCCCGGCGGCCTACCAGTACTGTTCGCCCTGACCGGCGCCAAGGCCGACGAACGCGAAACCCTGCGCGACATGCCCGACACCTCACCCGAAGTCCAGGCCGGCCATCCGCGACAAACGATCATCGGCGACAAAAACTACTACGGCCGCGAGTTCGAGAACGACCTCACCGAACGCAACATGAAACTGCTGCGCCCGGCCCGCAAGGGCGAGCCCGAACGGGCCGGCGCACACCTGTTCAAACCGCTCCGGCAAGTCATCGAGTCGATCAACCAGACCTTCAAAGGCCAGCTCGACCTCGAACGACACGGAGGAAAAACCCCAGCCGGCGTCACCGTCCGGGTCCTGTCACGCATCCTCGCAATCACGGCAGCAATCTGGCGCAACGACCAGACAGGCCAGCCAGTGAAGCGATCACTGATCGCCTACGACCACTAACCGTCACCCCACCCCTTGGACTCACTCATCTAGGCGAGGCCCGTAATCCAGCTCTCGGGGGTGGGAGGGAGCACCAATGCCTCCGGGTCAATGATGAGGCTCGGCCGGGAGGAGGGAGTTCAACTCGGTTGTCCCGTAGGTCAGGAAGACGAGGTCGCTGTCGCTGCTGGTATCCCAGATATTGCGGTCGAATGTCACGGGGACCGAGGCCGTCGACGGCTGACCCAAATAGCACTCGGCGGACGTCACACCGTCAGAACGTCCGAAGGAGACTCGGGCGTCGTCGTCACGTGGAAGGACGAGGGTGTAGATACCGGGGCGTCCCACGTCTGGGGTCAGCCAGGGGCCCGAAAGGAGGTTGTTCGTGAGCCGGGTGGCAAGGTCTGACGGAGTGATGTCTCCGGCCAGGTCCGGCGGGATCTTGACGGTGATGTCGTCGTCGGGGGTGCCGAGGTCGCCGGTGCTGACGGACTGATTGCTGATGTCGTCGATCTGAGTTCGGATGCTGGCGATCCCGCTGGCGATGGCTTCGTTGCTGAAGTTCGCGGCGAGGACGAGGCCTTCGATGACCTTCTCGACGGTACCCAGGACGGGGGCGGCGCCGCCGAGGATGTTGGTGAAGTCGTCGTAGTCCTCCTTGATGCCCTTGTAGACCTGCTCCTCGACGGTGTCTTCGTAGAAATAGTTGCTGATCTGGAGGTGCTCGTAGGTGGCGCCGATGCGGTCGATACGGCCGATGCGCTGCTCGACGCGCATCAGGTTCCAGGGCATGTCGTAGTTGATGAGGCGGCCTGACGTCTGCAGGTTGAGGCCCTCGCTCATCGAGTCGGTGCCGATCAAGACCTCGATATCACCGTTGCGGAATCGGGACTTGATCTCGGCCTTGGTGACCCGGTTCCACTCCTCTGCTACGGGATCGTATATCTCACCGCCGCGGCCAGAGTAGCAACCGAGTCTGTAGTAGCCAGCTGCCAGAAGGCGCTCACGGACGTAGTCCATGGTGTCGACGTACTGAGTGAAGACCACCGCGGAGTCGTACGTTTTGAACGACTCGGCCAGGGCCTCGACGAGCTTCTTGGCCTTGGTGTCCTCCCCGGTTATATCGCCGAGATCATTGAGGAAGGAACGGAGCTCGCCGATCTCCTCCTTGAGGCGGTCGGCGCGAACGTCGAAGACCTCGGGGTCGAAGAGCGAGTTCTCCAGGTCGGCACCGTCGTCGTCGGTGAGGAGATCGGCGAGACTCTTACCCTGTTCGAGCACGTCGAGGCGGCGTTGCAAGGACTGCTTGATCGCTTCGAAGGAGGAGGTCAGCCGGCGCCGGTAGACGGTCATGATGAAGCCGAGGGCCTTGGTGGACTTGTCGGACTTGTAGGCGTTGTAGTGGCGGCGGATGTATTCCTCGATGCGCTCGTACAGCTTCCGCTCGTTCGGCGCCAGGGGGATGAACTCGTCGATGACGTGCCGGTGCGGGATGACGACCGAAGCCGGGATGATGCCGGCCTCCTGGTAGGCCCGCATAATCTTGCGGGTGTTGCGGAAGACCCGATCGCGCATCGGGGTGTGGCGGCGAGCCCACTTATCCATCCACTCGGAGGTGCCGTTGGGGAACTGCGCCCTGAGGTCAGATGAGGGGGGATTGCCGGCCATCCCAGTCACCGTCCACGCGTCGGCCCATCCGAGTGCGTCGTCGACCTGCCGCTCCATCTCAGTGTCACGTTCGGCGAGTAGGTCGGAGAAGTAGTCCTCCAACATGTCGCAGAGAAATTTCCAGTCGCGCTTCTCGGGCGGGTCGCCGAGGTAGGTGAAGTACCGCGTGAAGAAGGACGCCTGCTCACCCCACTTGCCAGGCAGCCCGAGGAGCTCGATGAGATCCCAGGCCTCGTGGGGGTGCATCTGCATCGGGGTCGCCGAAGCAAGGTAGAGCGCACGCCACAGATCGCGCTTCTTCATCTCTTGGAGCAGCGCGAGTAGGGAGTTGGGAGTATCGGTCGACTTGGAGCCGCGGCGGCGGGCATGGTGGGCCTCATCAACGAGGACGACATCCCACGGTCCTGCGTCGAGAATCTCGGTACGGCGAGTGCGGCGGCGAGCGAGGTGGGAGGAGGCGAGCACGATCGGGAAGGCGGACCACGGATTCGCCTTCGGATCGGTCGCGATGGGTTGGTCGAACCGGTCGACGAAGCCGCCCTTGTCGTAACGGGCGACATCCAGGTTCATTTTCTCGTGGAGCTCTTCCTGCCACTGCTTCATCACCGAGGCAGGCACCAGCAGCAGCGCCTTCTTCGCCCGACCGGAGGTGAAGACCTCACGTAGCACCATGCCTGCCTCGACGGTCTTGCCGAGGCCGACTTCGTCAGCGAAGAGATAGCCGCGCGGGTACGTCGATACCACCCGTTCGATCAACTCGGCCTGGTGCGGCAGCGGCTGAGCCCACGCCGTACCCACGCCAGTCCACGCGGATGCCCTCGGCGCATCCCGGAGAGCGACCAGCTCGTCCCAGGCTGCCTGGATCTCGTGGTGCACGTCGACAGGCGGTGCTTCGTGATCGGCCTCCTTGGGCTTCGGCTGCGGCACGAGCATCTCGAAGGGGTACGGCGGAGCGTCGGGAGCGTGCTCTATCAGGTGTTCCCGGACGGCGGTGGGCAGGTCGATGATCGCCCAACCCTCGTCGGGGTTGGCACACCAGTGGCGCTCGAAGGCTAGCTCCTTGGGCTTGCCGTAGTCCTCCCAGGACTCGGAACGCCAAGAGCGGTAGGCGTCGAAGGTCTCGTGGTTCTTCACCCATGCAGTAACCGAGGCGTTGTTGGAGCCGCTGAATGCGACCTTGTGGCCGTAGCGGTCTGTGAAGATGCCGTACTTTGTGTGGAAGTAGCGGCCCGACTCATGGTGAGTGAGCAGGTGGCCATGCTTGTCGACCGGGATGCCGACCCGGATGCGGAGCCGGTCGTTGGCGACCATCCAGGCCAGCACGCTGAGGTGCTCGCTCTGCACGATCTTCGTGCCCTCCAGGCCGGGGTCAGCCAGTAAACGCTCGGCGACCACATCGTCGAGCGGAGTGCCGGAGAGCACCGCGTCGACGTCCTTCTTGCCGAGCTGGGCGCCGACGATGAGTCTCATCACGCCGCCACCGGCGATGAAGTACGCCGTGCTCTGCGCGGCAAACTGCAGCTCTGCCCCAGACCAGTAGCCGACCGCACGGTCGTAGGCAACGGCCCTAGAAAGCAGGGGCTCGTAGAACGTATCAAACGGCGCATTATCGGGCGAATACATCGGGTTCAGTGTGACACTGCGGAACGAGTCCGCGGCCGTGGCAGGGTCGTGGTCGAATAGACCAACCTGCGCCGGTACCGCTGGTTTGGTGGCGGCACCGGGAAACAAAGCATCGCCGTGCTCGGCCAACCTCACTCCATCTCGAAGAGCGCGTCGGGCTTGTCCTCGACCAGCGTGGCCACGTCGGTGGCCTCCGGCAGGTTCACGTCAGGGAAGTAAAGCGTGCACAGGGTGTCAAGACGCCCGGCCTCGGCCACGACCCACTCTCCCTTGACCTTGGTGCGCGGCATCGCGTTCACCAGACCCTGCAGGGTAGACACGAATCCAGCGTCGCTGATGTAGCCGTGCTTGTCGAGGAATCGCTTGGCAGCCGGCATGCCATCGTGCTCGGCGATGTAGAGGGCCGTGTCGACCGCATCGATGATGTAGGCGAACGAGGTAGCCTCAGGCCGCACGCCGGGGGCGACAGAGTCGCCACCGCGCCGCACTCGCTCGCTCGGGGTGAGCAGGGTGATCGAGCCCGAGGACTTGGAGACCAATTTCGCCCGCTCAAGCTCGTCGACGTCGAGCCCACCGATGGCGAGCGCCAGGAGACGTGCAGTGTCGAAGGGGAACACACGGGCAGCGAAGGTGTCCCAGGCTAGCAGCACGAAGTCGGTGAGCATGTCGACTTTCGCCGCCTTCCCGACCAGCCGGGAGCGGCGCAGGTCCACGATCTCCTCACGTGCCAGGGCGAGGGCTTCCTCGGGGCGCAGCAGCTTGTCGCGGCCATCCTCACCCGGGGTAGAGGAGTAGACCGGCCAGCTCTGCGAGATCACGGAGAGCGTCGGGCCGTACGTTGATAGAAGCAGGTCGACGCCCTCGATACCGTCATGCTGGAACCGGGTCGCCGCATCGCGGGCTGCGCGTCGGATATCCTGTTCGATGTCGTCGAGGTAGACCTTGACGTCACCGTCCCTATCATCGCGCTTGCGACAGACCAGCATGATTGTAGACGCCGCCGAGTTCACGTTGGCCTGGTGCAATGACACCTCTGACTCGGTATTGACTGGCCAGGATGTCTCGATCGTGAAGCCAGCCTGCATCAGCCCCATCCCAAGGGTGTCCCACGCCTCAGCACGCTTGTGGGTGAACATCACCGATAGGATGCCGTCATCCGTGAGCACTCGACGCGACTCCTCAAAGATGCTGGTCATCTTCGACTCGTAGTCGAGGTCGGCAAGTTCTTTCCGGCGCCTTCCCATCGCCGCGAAGCGCGCTGGGTTGGCCACGGCTTCGTTCTGTTTGTCGGTCAGGTCGTCGCGAAAATAGTCTGGTTTGATGCGCCCAAGAGTACGCTTCTCCCAGACGTAGAAATAGTCAGCCAACTCGGCGTACATGACGTTGTCGTAGTACGGCGGGTCCATGCATACGTGGACTATCGAGCCGTCGTCAAGATCGAGGCTCGCGGCGCTCCCTTGCAGGACGGATACGCTTCTCCTCAGCCGGTCTTCGAGGTCTCCCTCAGATGCGCCAGTCCCATCGAGCAACCGAGCGATGCCGCCGTAGGCGTCGAGCAGTTGGTCCAGTGCCCAGGAGTAGAGAGCTGCGGCGCCTTCGAACTCGGCGAACGTCCATTTGAAGGAGAAGTTGTGCTTCTCGAAGACGCTACGCATCTTCTGGCGTGATACGTCCCAGGTAGACGCCCTGGAGTTCCAGTTGAGTGCCTTGCCCTGCATCAGGGCAAGTTCGAAGAGAACCGCGTCCGCCGACTCACCGAGGGACTCTTGGACCTCAGGCACGATACGTGCAAATTCTTCGCCGAAGGTCCCATGCGCCAGGGCTTGGCGTGGCGTGAAGAAGTCGAGCCAGGTGTTGATTCCGTACATACGGTGGCCGCGGTCATAGTTGGCTTCCACCGGAATCTCTTCGGAGGGCAAAATACCCGTCGCCTGCCACAGCGCCTTCACGTCCTCAAGCTTCGCCTCAGCGGCGGCGATGGCATCGAGGTCTGCCTGGGTGGGGGCGCGAAAGGTACGTTCGCCCGAGGGCTTACGGATGGAGACGGCGTATAGGACCTGCCTCATCTGACCGGCCTGCGCGGCTTTCTTGATGTAGTCGCCGTCAATGACGAGGTTGTCGTACGGCGAGATTGCCTTGCCCCGGGCGCTGGTTCCAGTGGAAGCGTCAGTGTGGTCGACGCTCCCGCCGAGGGCGACCTGGAAAATCGGCTCGGGAAGCTCGACACCGTCGTACTTCGTGCGCATCCGGACGGCCGCTTCCCTGCCTGCGGTCTTGCGGAGCCACTTGTCGGGGAGGAGAGGTACGAGCCGGCCCGTACGAGGGCAGGTGATTGCGTTAGCCCAAATGTAGGCGATAACCGTCTCGCCACCCTGGAGCGGGAAGTACTCCTTCAGTCGCTTCTCAACACGCTTGACAAGGGCAAGGCCCCACTTCTTCAGTTCTGGAACCAGGTCGAGCCCCTTGGTCGCTGGGATCTCCACGCCAGCCTTAAGCACGCTGGCGGCGACGCCGTTGAGATCGTTGGCGACCACCGGCAGCCCGAGGCGGGACGCCGCCCACGGGATGCTGCCGCCACCGGCCGTCGGGTCGGCCAGCGTCGGGAGCTTGCCCCAGGTACGGATGAGCACCGCGTGAAGAAGATCGATGTCCTTACGCGGAATCGGGTTGCGGAAGGCCTGCTTGTAGCCGTAGCCGTTGCCCTTTAGTTTCACTCCCGCGGCGTTAGCTGCGTCGATGACCTTTCGCCCGTACACCGGGTCGCCCCAGATGCCGACGAGGTGTAGCAGCCAGCGGCGGTAGGCGGCCTCGTTCTCGAGTTCGACGGCGTCGGGGAACGCCTTGGCAAGCTCCTCGGACCAGGCGGGTAGGACGCCGGCGAGGGCAACGGCGGCGGAGGCGACGAGGGGTCGGCGGGCCCACCAAATGTGGAGGAAGGAGAGCGGTGGGAGCGCGGACGCAGCGCCGCGCTCGCGACGGGACTCAATACCGAGCTCGGCGACAGGGAGCCAGTCCTCTATGAGGACGCGCGGCTTGGTGCTGCTCAAAGTGGCGGCTCTTTCAGTCGTCAGAGAGGAGGGCGCGAAGGGCCTTGCGGGCGCGGTTGGCGTCGACGCCGATGCACTTGGAGTACCAGTAGTAGGTCTCCTCGGTGCTCATGGTGTTGATGCCGGCGACCAGTGCGCGGACGCGCTCGTGCTTGGCGATGGGCTGGGTGGCCAGCAGGATCAGAGCCAGACGTACGCCGTCGGGTTCGGCGAGTCGGATGGGTACCTTGCGGGTGAAGGTCAGAACGCTGGGCTGGTGGCCCGATCGCCTAATGGCGGCGAAGAGGGCGTCTACGACGCGGCCCGTCTGCTGCGGGGTGAGGGCGACGACAGCCGTGGCAAGAACGGAGCCGACCTCCCCGTACGTCTCCTCGATGGTGAGGCCGTAGGTCTCGCCGCGGCCGGGCTGCACGATGAGGCGGAAACCGCGGACGCCCGTGACGGCAGCGAGCCGTCGGCTCGGGACAGTAGTCGCGCGCTGAGGGGTGGTCACTTGGTCACCTCCGCAGTCAGGATGGTGCTCTTCATGCCGAGCTTCTTGATGACGTCATGGATCTGCGCGAACTGCGGGTCGTCGACGTCGAGTGCCGGGTCGAGCCGGAAGGTGAGGGTGACGTCGCCGACCACCTTCGTGGCGGCGGTGAGCGCCTTCTTGGCGTGGCCATAGGCCATCTGGAAGTCGGCGCGCTCGGCAGTTCCCTGGAACTGGATGCCGCCTCCGGTGAGCCCTTTGTATTCGGCGCGGATGGTGGAGCGGACCGTGATGGTCTGCTTCTGCAGCATGCCGAGCGAGGCGACGGCTAGGTCGATGTCGCTCGTCCCGGACGCGGTATCCGCGCTCACCTTCAAGGTAAGGGTCCTGATGGTCCGGATCGCGTAGTCAGAGACGGCGTCGAGCAGTGTCTGCATGGCCGCGCCACCGGGACCGCTCGCGGTGAACGTCTTGGAGGTGGCGGTACGAGTGGGGACCTCGACGCCGATCTCGTCGGCAGTCTCGCGTGGCAGGATGTGGAGGGTGTCGAGGCCCTTTTCCTTGATCGTCGAGGGTGAGAGCGCCCGGACGCCGGCGGCAGGGTCGGTGTCGGCGACGACGAACCAGCTGTACTCGCTGGACTGGACGGCAGTGGCCAGCAGGTCGAGAACATCGGTCTTGGAGGGCTCGCCACCGCAGACGGCCTCAAGGCGGGCGCGGATATCGGCGCCGGTGAGCTGGTCGCTGGTGAGCACTGAGCGGAGATCGGTCTGGGTGGGTTTGCGGACCATGAGGCCGCGCTTCTGTGCCTCGGCCATGGTCATGACCTCGGTGTCGGCACTGAAGGTGATCGACATGCCGGCCTGGCTGTTGGCCGTGTATGCCTTGCCGCTGGCCGAGTCGTAGTAGACCCAACCGTCGTGGTTGACGCCGTTGACGATCGCGTCACGCAGCAGGGAGGTGTTGCGGACGATGGAGACCTTGTGGTCGGACCAGAAGTAGTCGGCGATCGCGGCCGTGCTCGTGGCCTCCTTGTTGGCCCAGGTGCGGTTGCGCAGGAAGGAGGCCGTGAACGCGCTGGTGCGTATCTTGTCCTCGTCTGTCAGCAGGGTGATGACTGCGGAGGTGGCATTCTTCGGGTCGCCCTGGGCGTGGGCGGGAAGCTCGCGGTGGCGCAGGTAGTGGGTGTCCTTCTCGTCGGCCGGGTAGTAGATGTGCTTGAAGCACCGGGTGACCGCGATGCGTGCCTGGAGGCGGGCCTCCTTGTCGTAGGCCTCGACCTTCTTGCGGATCTCCTCGCTGAACTGACCCAGCCGGTGGGTATCGGCGGCGAGGTTGTTGGAGGCGATCAGGGCGCGTGCTCGGTCCTTGAGCACATGGACCTGCTCGGCGTCGGCGAGGGCGAAAACCAGGGAGTTGCGGTACTTGCGCGGCGTGCCGACCGAGCCGACCTTGTCGAGCATGTCGACGATCTGCGCCGGCGGCCGGTCGGCATGGCGCGGGTCGACGGTGACGACATCGTGGTCGAGCACGACCACGCGCAGCGCGTCCTTATCCGGGATCTCCGCCGGGCCTGACGGGAAATGGATCGCGGTGACGCCGCCGTCATTGGCGAACGCCCTCTGTATCAGGCTGTCGACTTCCGCGGCGACCGCGGTATTGGCGACGTTGCGCTTCTCGGTCTCGAGGATGGCGTTGACGTTGGGCTCGATGTTGAAGCGCCAGCGAGCACCGTCGTAGGACAGATGCCAGAAGACCTTTTCCGACTCGGTCAGCGCTTTCTCGAAGATGGTGGCGTCCTCGCCGGGACGCAGGGTGCCGACCAGCCAGTCGTTGCGGCTCGCCCCTGCAGTGGAGACCATTTCCAGGGAGTGGGTGAACACGGTGCGGGCCACGCGGGCGGCGTAGGCAGGCTTGCCGGGGAAGATGTCGGCGTCGACTACAGCCGCGTGGGAAGCCTTGGAGGCGAAGTCGCCTTTGGCCACGCTCGCGTACTCGGCGCGGCCGAGGCCGTCGGTGAGGTGGTTGAGGACCGGCTCGTTGGAATAGTCGATGTCGCCGACGTTGATGATCGCTGTGTCGTCGTTGGTGGCGTAGATGCTGGCCACGACCTCAGCCAGGAGCTTCAGGGCACCGCGGGCGCGCTGAAACTCGGTTATGTTGCCCAAACGCTTGTCGAGGACGCGGACCAGCTCGGGGTGGAACGGGTAGGACTTGGTGACCAGGTCGCCGTAGGAAGCTGGGTGCTCGGCGCCGCCTGCGAGCTGCTCGGTCTTGGCGAGCTGTTCGTAGAAGTCCCGGTAGGCGTGCCCGGCCGCCCTGGCGGCGTCGTCTTCGACGGAGGCGAAGATGCGCTTCTTGAGGATTTCGCCGATCTCGTTGTCATCGGCCGGCTTGATCACCGCGCTCGGCTGCACCGCGCGGGTCAGCACGTCGCCGATCTCCTGAGCGGCCTTGACCGAGGCGGCGTTGGCAGAGTCGGCCTTCTCTTTTTCTTCACCCGCCAGCTCGCTGATCTCGGTGGTCTCCGCGCCGAACGCGTTGGTGGTCGCGGCCAGGGTGATGATGACCGAGACCTTGTTGGTCGGGTCGGAGGCGACCTCGAAGAGGTTGCCGAGGAAGACCGGTATCGCGCCTGCCATGCGGCGTATGTCCTCGCTCCCGGAGGAGGCCACCGCACGCAGGTACTTGGCGATCTCGTCGACGATCACGACCGTCGGCTTGCCACGGAAGACGGCCTTGATCGTGGCGGTGCCCGGAGCTGTGCGTTGCGTGTCGTTCGCCTCCATCGCTGCGAACGCGTCATCGCCGATCTGGGCGGCCACTTCACCCCACATGGTGTAGGTGCGATGGCCGTTGGTCTCGATGCCTGCGGTGGGGTCGAGCGCGTCGCCGACCAGGGCCGCAACCTGGACAGGGCCGTCGGGAAGCAGGCTCAGGTCGAGGAACTCGGTGATGTTGGACGGCCGGGCACCCTTGGCGAGGTGGTAGACGGCGGTCAGGCCGTGGGTCTTACCGCCACCGAACGAGGTCGTCGGGCGAAGCACTCCGTTCTCCCCGGCGACACCCTTCGCCCCGGTCAAGCGGCCGAAGGTCTTGGTGAGCAGCGTCTTCAGGCCGCTCGTGGGGTAGGTCTGCGCGAAAAATGCCTCCGCGTCGCCGTACACCGGATAGTGCTCCGGGTCGCGGACCACCTTGTCCAGTTGTGCTGCGAAGTGGTTGTCCGCTAAGCCGCCTTCGAGTACGTCCCTCCGCGGAACACACGCCCTCCGCAGAGCCACCAGGCTCGCTGCCATGCCTCTCCTGCCCCCCGACGCCTTGCACGTGGCGTCACCCCTTGACTACAGGGCAGCCTATGAGACGGGGCGATATTCAAGCCATGAACTAACCTTCTCTGTAACGCAGTTGAGATCAGCCGAGATCCTACGGACGGCTTGGGGACCCCACCTCAACCTTGAGGCCAGCCTCGAGCTCGGCCTGCTACGTACCCGAGCGAACCTGGCACCTGCGTACAGACCACTGCCCACTAGTAGTACTTCGTTAGGTTGGGGTGGGGTGTGGTGGTTGTCTTCTCGGCTGTGGTGGTATTTGGCGGTGGCAGGTGGGGCATGCGCCGGTCCAGCACAGCAGCAGGTTCTGCAGGGTGTGGAGGACTTGGTAGAAGGTCAGGCCGGCGCTTGGGCTTTTGGGTCGAGGCGGCGCAGGGTGCAGAAGGCGTGTGCGGCGGTGACGAGGGTGGCGTGGTGGTGCCAGCCGCGCCAGGTGCGGCCTTCGAAGTGGTCCAGGCCCAGGCCGTGTTTCATCTCGCGGTAGTCGTGCTCGATCCGCCATCGCATCTTCGCCAGGCGGACCAGGTGCCGTGGCGGGGTGTCGGCGGGCAGACTGGTCAGCCAGTACTCGGTGGGTGCCTTCTGGCCGGTCGGCCATTCGGTCAGCAGGGTCAGCGCGGGCAGCACCCCGTCCCATGCGGCGGCTCCTCCCGCCTGGGCCATGGCATGGGTGCGGGCCGCGACACCGGCCGGACGCACGCTGCGCACCCGGAAACGTGAGCGCATCGGCCCCTTGGAACCCTTCCGCCAGGTCGCCTGCCGGTAGCTCTTGCGGCCGGTCTGCGCGGCCAGGTCTTTCAGCGGGAGTGCCTTGGTGCGGTAGCGGGGGGAGGGCTTGCGCCCGGCCCCGCTCCCAGCGGGCGCGGTGGGAAGGGCGTCGTGGGGGTGAGCGGATTCATCCGCTCTCACCGCGACGACGAAGTCCAGGCCACGGCCGGCCAGCGCCTGCCGGAACGCGTTGTTCTGCCCGTACCCGGCATCCGCGACGATCACCTGCGGGGCAAGGCCCCACGAGACGGCCTCGTCGATGAGATCGAGGGCCAAGCGCCACTTCTCCCGGTGCCCCGCCCCCTCGGGCACTCCCGCCCTGGCCCGACGCCGGTCATCGTCGTCCCACTCGGCCGGCAGGAACAACCGCCACGAGATCGGCACGGACGCGGCATCGGAGACTGCGTGCAGGCTGACCGCGACCTGGCAGTTGGACTGCTTGCCCAACGCCCCGCACCACTGCCGGGCCACCCCTACCGACATCTTCCCGTCCTTGGGAAACGACACATCGTCGATCACCCACACCACCGGATCCACCACCGGAACCGTCTTGAGCGCCACCGCACGCAACACCGCGGCGTGGTCCCACGGCGACTGGTTCACGAACTGCTGCAAGGCCTGCATGTCACCGTCCGGCAACCGCTCGGCCATCGGCTGGATCGACTTCCGGCGACCATCCAGCATCAACCCCCGCAGATAGCAGTCCCCCTTCGCCCGCTGATCCCGCCGCGGCACCGACGCGAACACCTCAGCCACAAACGCCGCCAGCTCGCCCCGCAACTGCTCGATCTCCCCCAAGTTCACACCAGCAGCATGCCCAACCCAACACCCAAGATCAAATCAACCTAACGAAGTACTACTAGAGCTCGCAAGTCAAATCCACTGCCGCCCGGCCGGCCAGCAACGATGCCTACGTCAAGCCCGAACGCGATGGACGGGTCGGCCGAGGTGCTCCATCACGATTTGATGCGCACGCCAGCCGTCGGGGAACTTAGGCGGGACGTCGAGATGGACGGGCTGGGTGGAGGGATGGCGGTCCAGTAGCTCGGTGATGCCAGCGCGGGCGAAGACCAGGCAGGCGTGGCGGTGGCGGGAGAGAAGGACGCACAGCCGGCCGGTCTCCAGGTGGAAGGCGCTGGCATCGACGCGGCCCGACAGGGGGTGCCACACGAGGGTCACGTCGAATTCGCGGCCCTGGAGGCGGTTGGCGGTGTCCACGGTGACGTCGGTCAGCTGCGGATGGAGGGCCAACCGGCTGCGGACGGCCTCGGCCTGGTCGTTGTGTGCGACGCCGATCGCGATACGGGAGGCGACGAGAAGACGGCCGTCCGGCGCCTGCTCGCAGTATGTGGTGGTGCCGCGTGTCAGCAGCCGCAGGGCGGTTTCCACGAGGGCCTCGGCGAGCTCGCGGTCGGTCCGCAGGGTCTGCCTCGCGGGCAGTTCCAGGTACCCCCAGCCCGTCTCGGCAGCGGCGTCGAGTGCGCGGTCGACCGGGAGGCGGCCGAGCGTCGGCAGGAGAGTCATTCGCCGCTCGCCCGGACCTGTGCCGGCGGCGAAGCGGGTGAAGGGGTAGAAGGCCCGTTCGGTCAGTTCGGCGGCCGAGGCCGGCAGCCGCCAGGAGACGGGCAGGGCGTGGAGCGCCATCGTCGGGTTGTGGGCGAGCGTCACGTCCACCGCGTTGTTGAGGGGATTCCAGGTCAGTCCGTGCCAGCGCTCGGTCGCGACAGTGCTGAACGGGTCGAGCTGACCGGGGTCGCCGACAAACAGGGCCTTGTCGAAGAGGCCCGCGCAGGCCAGAAGAGCGTCGGAGCGCATCTGGTAGGCCTCGTCCACAATGGCCAGCGGCCAGTGGCCGTGCTCATCGGTGATCCAGGCCCACTTCGCGGCCGTCGCGATGATGATCGGGGGCCGGGTCTGGAAATCGGCGATCCGTCGGGCGCCGATGACTCTGTCCAGGGCATCGAGCCGCGGAGCCAGCACACCGTTGCTCTTGAGCAGTCGGCCCACCGTCAGCCCAGGGTGCCGCTCGACCAGCCGTACGGTCAGATCGTCGACCTGCTCGTTCGTCTGGGCGACGATCATCACTTCGCGGCCTAGTGCGACGAGGTGACCAGCTGCCTTGACCACGAGCGTGGACTTGCCGGCGCCAGGCGGCGAGTCGACCACGAGCCCGCGCGAGGAGTTGGTCGCGAGTTCGTCGACGCCAGCCAGGATCGCGCCGACGGCCGCGTCAGCCTTTTCTCCGGGCGTCTGGAGAGATTCGGTTGCCGCGGTCATTCCCATACCTCGTTGGCGTCGTCGTCGGTGGGCTGGTGAGGCGGTGGCGGCCCGCCGTGCGTCCAGGGCGTGGCCTCGTCGTCGGGAAGTGCGGCGGGCATGCTGAAGAAGGACATGGATGTGTAGCAGACCTCCTCCCCCAGCGCGGGGATGGTTCCGGGTGGCGCCGGAGGCCGCTGGGATCGCCCCATTCCTTTGCTGAGCTCCAGGTCGATCTCGTAGGGGCCGTCGCCCAGACCGCGAATGGCCAGGATGCGGGCATCCTGGGTCCGTCTCGCCGGGCTTCGGACGTCGTCACCGACGCGGAATCGTCCGGGTCCGGACACGGTCAGCGTGATCATCGGGCGCAGCGATGTCCGGTTGGCCGCACTGAGAACCGTTCGGCCGGGATCGGCGGCGGTCACCGTGCCCACCACCGCTTCGCCGGTCAGTTCGTACTCGGCCATCACCAGGGGGTCGTCCAGGGCCCGTTCGACTTCGTAGCGGTTGCCAGCGTCCTCCAACCACGCCAGCCGACGGGCGGCGCTGGAGGCGTGGTCCCGCCGGGCCTGGGGAAGACCACCTCCCGCGAGATACTCGGCGAAGTAGCTGAACCGGTCGCGGTCGTTCTGCCAGCGGGACGCGACCCCGGCGCCGGGCGGCACGCTCCTGAGCAGGTCCACGGCCTGCCACATCAGGTCCCATGTGGGCTGGAGCTGCGGGAGCAGTTGGGCTTCGAGCTGCCGGACCGCAGCAGCACGCCGGCGTGCGTCGGGGGCCTTGTCGATGGCGGCGTAGAGGTCGACCAGGACGCGGTCGAACTCGGGGTCGGTCGCGGGTCCCGCGGGCGGAACATTGGCTGGGTCCTCGGCCCAGCGGGCCGCCGTGGGTCCGTCGGATCCCTCGGGCGGGTCGATCCAGGCCATCAGGGCGGGTAGGTGGGCGTCCTCGACGGGGCTCTGTCCGGTGGCCCAGTGCGCGGTAAGCGCCTGGGTGAGGGCGAGTTCCAGGCTGGAAGTGGGGAATTCGCTCTGATCGGCGAACCAGGTCAGCCACTGACCGAGCCGCGGTACTCCGGGGTCGACCGCGAAGGCTCCTTCGGTCCGGCGGAAGCGGGTGGACCGGCCGAGTAGGCGCAGGAAAGAAGCGGCTGCCGGGTTGGGCACGATGAGCTGCGGGGCGTCGGCGCAGCGAGTTCGTTGCTCTTTCTTGGCGCCTCGGCCCGCTTCGTAGGTCTCGGTGGTGGCGGTGAAGCTGTCCGTATAGGGAAGCAGTAGCTCGGCGAGGCGGGCGGTGAGTTGGAAGCGGTCGGTGCGGTTCTTGGGTTGGGGTGCGACGAGCAGGCTCGGCACGTCGCGGTCCGCGCCGACAAGAGCGGCGAGGGGCGCACACGCCTCGCCGGCGAGCCCGAGCGGTATGACGATGAAGGGCCGGTCCGCGATGTGGGTGTGGCGTACGGAAGTGATGGGCACCGCACGGCGGTCGGCGGCGGCCTGGAGTGTGGCGATGACTTTGAGAGCGCTCACGCCGCGCCTCCCCTGAGCCGACGGCTTCGAAGATCGGCGGCGGTCCGAAGCAGGGCCACGACTTCCTCCTGTGCTTCGGCGGTTTGCCCTTCGCCGTGCGCGAGAGCGTGAGCGGCTGAGGTGCTCTCGAGCCCGGGGAGGCTGTCTCGGACTGTGCTGCCCAGGTGAGCGGGATCGCCGTCGGCTACCGCCGAGTCCCGGCAGTACCGCGAGAGTTCGCACATGTCGAGGCAGCGCGGGCCGTAGAGATGCGGAAGTTCTTCCACCGTCTGGAGCAGCTCGTCCGCCGTGGCGGCCGGTCGGCCGGCGGAGTCGTGGGAGATGTCGAGCGTGGCGCGCGGGGAAAGGGCCGCGGCTCTCGATTCAACGGAGGCCAGACGGGTCAGCTGGTACTGGACCGCGTCGAGTTGCTGCCGCAGATCGACCAGCCGGCCGTACGGGCGGTTACTGAAATCCTTCGGCAGAACCAGGAGGAAGCGGTCCGACACCAGGTCGGCGTCCTCGCCTACGCTCCGGAGCGTCTGCCGGAGGGCGAGGACGTAGACGGCTGCCTGTTTGGCGGCCTCCGCAACTTTCCCGGCGTCCGCCTGCCCGTCCACGGCGGCGAAGGATCTGATGAGTACGACGTAGAGCTGATCGTCGATGCGGTGGGTGACCGCGTCGGGCTCCAGGTGGGCGGTCGTGCCAGCGACGTCCAGGGTCAGGATGGGATGGTCGAGGATCAGCCGGGAATCCCGGTCCTCCGCTATCGCGCGCAGCAGGTTCCTTGTTTCCGCCGCTCGTGGCGCCTCGTCCTCGTTCCCGCCGACGGTGTTGAGGTCCGCGACCGCCGCCTCCGCGACGGGGACTTCGAGCTCGGCCCGCAGCAGAGTGATCAGCTCGGCGTATCCGTAGGCCTTGAGCTGGTCGGCGAAGCTCCGCTGTCGGGTGATGGCCAGCGGGGATTGGCCGAAGGGGGCCGGCTTTCCGAGTCGGCGGGCCAGCTTCAGTTTGTCGACGCCCGCGCCGTCGATCACGGCACGGCGTTCACACCCGGGGTTGACGGTCAGGGCGGTGATCTTGCGAGCGGTGTAGGACTGTCGCGGCTCGTTTCCACGAAGCCGGTTGAGCAATCCGCCACCGGTCGGGGGCGGGGTCGGTGTCGACATGTACCTCTCTCAGACAGTGCGCGGAAGGCCCACGCGAGGTGGGCCCCCTACCCGTAATCGGGATCGGGCACAGGAGAGGCGGCGGGACACATTCTCACCGGCCGCTCCGCAGCGGTTATCGATTCTCAGCGTCCTCCTCGGCCTTGTCGACACCACCGACTCGGGTGGCACCGAACAGCAGGCGGGCGGGATCGGTCAGTTGCTCACGGGCCCGGGCGGCGGCGGCTTGCCTGGTCGTGTTGTCCGCGTCGGCGTGAACCACGGCCTCGGCGTCAGCCGCCTCCACCACGCGATTCGCGTCCGGACGACCGTACCCCTCGTAAGCTCCCGGGATGTTCAGGGCGAACCTTCTCAGCAACGCCCAGGCGGGCAGGGTCGGTTGATGACCGGCCCCTTCGATCCGCGCAACCTGCAGGCCGACGCGTCTGGCGTGCGTCAGAAAGTCGACCCGGGGGCCGAGCGGTCCGGAGATCCGTTGCTCCAGCGGCCAGGTCGACACCGCGAGCAGCCCCCGGACAGGGGTGAACCGGTCGTGGGTGAGCGCGGGGCAAATGTAGTAGGGGCGCGCGAACGGCTGCGCCGCGAAGGAGCGTTCCTCATCCCGCCGCAGTGAACCCAGCCGGGCGGTGGCCACGGGCTCCGACAGGAACGCGGCGTGGGTGGCGGCGATCAGTTTGGGGCCCGCCGGGGCGTCGAGAATGGTCAGGGCCTGGTGCGCCTGCTCTCGGATCGGGACGGAAGCCGATGTTGGTGGCGCACCCCCAATCAGCGGGGGGCCGGGCTCTACGGCATGGGGTTCGTCCGTCCCGCCGAGTTCCTCACTCTCGTCCATGACCCGGGCGTACTCCGCCAGGACCACGCGAAGTTCGCCCCGCAGGCGTTTCACCTGGTCTTTCTCACCGCGTCGGTTCGATTCGCTGATGGCGGTGCGGTACTCCACCATCCGCGCTTCCAGCTCTTCCAACGATGCGGCCATGACCGCAGACTACCGCCATCCCAATCGATGCTTCAAGATCCCAGAACTTCCAATAATTTGCGTTAAATCTCGGGAAGTGGTTCCCTGGGTACATCGGCTGCTCCGGCAGGCCTCCTACAGGGGGCCCGAGCACCCGTCATTGCTCACCCCTGGTCCCAGTGCGCGCGGTCCCCTGGCCGTCGCCCCCGGCGCCGAGTTGTCGGCGCACGACCCGCATGTCGGCACCGCTTTCCCGCTGGAGCAGCACAGCCATGTCCCGATCGGTTCCTGAACCCGTTCCTCCTTCCACGTCCACGTTCAACCGGACCCTCTACCGCCTGATCGGTGTCGAGCCCACCGTCGAGGCCATGCTGGACTGCGTCCCCGCGGAGAAGCTCGATGAGATGGGCGCCGAACTGCGCCTGCTCGACAACTTCGGCGTCCCCGCCCTCGCCCTGCGCGGCAGCTTCAGCAAGGCCGAGTCCGACTGGTGCGCCGGCTTCTCGCGCCTCACCGGCTGGATGGTGCGCGAGCCGTCGCGTCGCGGGGCGGCGCTCATCATCTTCGCGGTCGACGGCGAGGTGTACGTCCTCGCCTTCGGGGACGGCTTCCGGCTGATCCCCGCGATGTACAAGGACCGGCGGTTCGGCCTGCGGTTCGTGGTCCGCAGCGTCGACCCCGACGACATCCGGGCGGCCGTCGCCCGCACGCCCGGCCAGGGGCGTACCGACATCTCGATGCTGCCGAGCGGCGCGCCCATCGGCCGGCTCGGCCTGGACACGTACACCAAGCTCGTGGACAAGCTCACCGGGCGCCTGAACCGGCCCGAGCTCACGGTCGAGCAGAGCGGCGCCGGGCGGGTGCGCAGCGCCGAGGGCGGCAGCGGGCTGCGGCTGCCGTACGGCGCCGACCCGGCCACGCTGATCAGCGACATCCGCACCATCGCCAGGGTCTCCAGGGAGGAACTCCCGGTCCCGGAGCTGGAGTTCGTCGAATCCGTGGTGCCGGTCGACGACCGGGAGACCATCTCGGCCCTCAATCTCGAACTCGACCACGCGCTCGGCACCCTCGGCGGGGTCCGCGCGACGGCGACCGTGCCCACCGACTGTCTGGAGGACTTCGGACAGGTCCGCGCCTTCGGCATCCGGTTCGGCCCCGGCGAGGACCAGCACATCAGCGACGACTTCGACCTCGACTACGTCCTCGGCCGGCTGCGGTTCCACCGTCCCGGCCGCCGGTTCCCGGCCCTGGAGGAAGGCCAGGTGATCCTTTACTCGGACAGCCGGGCGCGGTCGGGAGACGTCATCCGTACCGACCCGCTGGCGCTGTGGGTCGAGGCCGACCTGCTGCTGGCGGACGGGCGCCGCTTCGTCCTCCTGGACGCTCGGTGGCACGAGTTCGACCAGGCGTACCTGGAGGGGCTGGCCCTCACCACGCGCCGCCTCATCACGGCCACGCCCTCCGTTGACCTGCCGCCGTGGCGGGACGGCGTGGACGAGCGGACGTACAACGACGATGTCCAGCGCGACTGCCCCGGATTCGTCTGCCTCGACCGGAAGAACGTCCGGACCCCGCTGCACCGGAAGAACGGCGTGGAGGTGTGCGACCTCCTCGCGCCGGACGACACTCTGGTGATGGTCAAGCGGGCGAGCGGCTCGGACGCGCTCAGCCACCTGTTCAGCCAGGGCGTCGTAGCCGTGGACGCCCTGCTGAACCAGCCCGACGCGCGGGCCGGGTTCGCCGCCAAGGTCGAAGAGCTGGGCGGGGGGCGGCGCCTGCCCGACAAGTTCCTCCCCCGCCGGGTGGTCTTCGCGATCCTCCTGAAGGGGCACGACCGCCTCACCGTCGACACCCTCTACCCGTTCGCCCAGGTCGCACTCGCCCACGCGGCGCGCACGCTCCGGTCGTACGGAGTGGAAGTGGAGGTCGTCGGCATCCCGTCGGAGCGGGATGCGGAGGCGGGGCAGCAGGCGGCGTGACGCGGGCGGGGTGTGTCCGGATCGAACCGGACACACCCCGGACTGACCTCAACCTGTGGACTGCCGGCGAACGACGGAGCGTCGTTTCGGGCACGTGGATCAGGCCCGATGAGCAGATGCGGGGCCGTCCTTCCTCGCGGCGGAAAGTCCCCATCAACGGGCCGGACTTCACACTGGCCGAGGCCGCTCTAGGCTTCACCGTTCCTCCGGTGCAGGGCGGGCTGTACCGCCAAATCGCCAATGGGGGCTTCAGACTGGACTACCTCTTGCTCCCTCTGACCGGTCAGGGGCGGATTGCAGCGCCGAGTACAGCCCGCTCAGCACGACCGCCTCTGACTACTGGCCCCACGGCCTACTCCGGATCGGCTGCGGCATGTACGCCGCCGTCGACCGCCTCCGCCCTGAGACTCCCGTCCTCCTCGTCGAGCCGACGCCGTTCCCAGCAACTGGGCCAACACCTGGTCCCGGGACTCGCCCTCTCCCGCCCCGTGGCTAGCCTCCTGGTTGGACGGCACCGGCTGGTAGGAAGAGGACGTCATGATGGCCGAGGATGCTCAAGAACTCGTTCCCTGGCCCGAAGCCGCCTGGTGCCTCTCCGAAGTTGGCTGACAAGTTCGACCGTGTCGTCCGGCCGGGGCGCGGTCCTCTGTCCCTGGGTGACATGCACGTCGGCCCAGGGCGGCTCCACATCCTCGTTCGGTCGGTAATCGTCACAGCCCACAGCGGCGTGACGATTCACGTCACGCCGGATGTCTGACATCGATCCCAAAGACGTGTGGAAGCCGGCACTCGGGCTTCATCAACACCCTACGAAGCTGGGAGCCCACACAAGTAGGATCCCGCTTACCTCCGCGAGCGAGAACCACCTCGAGTCAGCCGGCTGTTTCTCCAAAACCAGTACAGGCCGTATCCGACCGCAGGTCCTTGCCCGTTGGAGCTGATGGGCGTAGTCAAGAACCTGCCCGATCCCCAGACGGATCTGCTGGTCCTCGCTCGCCCCGGTCAAGCTCTTAACCTCGGCAATGAACACGTCATCCCCGCGTGACCATCCTGCGTCGAACCGAGGAGCATTGCGCGCGTGTCCCCGGAGCTGGACATGCTGGCCAGCTAGGTGCTCTATGAGCGCCGAGATGGTCGATTCATGCGCCTCCGTGCCCTTATCGAGTCGCGCAAGGTCGAGCGTCAGTGCGCCAGGTTTATGGATGGCTGACCTGTGTCGCTGAAGCGGACCTCCCAAGATCCCGTCCCCAGTCTGAGAAAGAACGAGAAGGCGGTCTTCGCTCCCCACCGCCCGTTGCAATTCTCGGCACCGGGCGGGGTATCCGCCGATCAAGTCCGCAAAGCCCTCTCCGTCCACGACACATACGTGGTATCCGCGGTCTCGCTCCCATACGGCTCGCACAAGCTTCTTGCTGTACTCCCTGTGCATGTCGGTCACAGCCTGGCTGGCCAGATCGCCATGGACGAAGACCGTGACCTTGCGGGAGAAGTCCCGCTTCCAGCTCGCACCGAGGTCCTGAGCAATCCTCTCGCAGCGATCTCGGATCGTCCATTCGCCATCTATGAGTACTTTGCCCGTAATACACACGGTCTGCCCGCTGAGTGAGCGTACCCAGCCGTCGCAAGGTTTGCCGTTCACAAGCGCCCCACTGTCCCCATTCGTATCCTTCCGCAGCGCAGCATCCAACTCTCCTCAGCCTCGGGCCAGTGACGCCTCGGTCGCCTGTTCGACACAAATGGCAGATCGTCGAAACCCCCCACGCCAGACAGCACCGTGACATTACGCTGCAACGACCGTTCACATGCCGAGAATTGGAGAGTCGATGCAGGCGGGCGACGTCAAGCTGGGGAAGGTCTTCGCAAACGATCACCAAAGCGTGATCCCAATCTTCCAACGGCCCTACGTCTGGGATCAGGAAGAAAACTGGGAACCTCTGTGGGCAGACGTCAGGACGGCTGCGGAGGAAGTCGAGGCGGAGGCGCAACAGCAAGGCGGCGGTGAACAGCCGAAGCCACGCACATACTTCCTGGGCGCAGTGGTTGTGCAAGCGCGGTATCGGCCGCCTCGGCGTCTCGGGTCGTCTCACATCATCGACGGCCAGCAACGCATGACCACGCTGCAGGTGCTCTTCGCCGCCGCCCAAGCCGTCGCCCACCAGATCGCCGCCGACAGCGTTGTAGGGCGCTTCACCAGCCTGCTGGAGAACCGACCGGAGACGGTGCACGAAGCGTTCCCAGATGACCGTTATAAGGTCTGGCCGTTGCCTCAGGACCGCGAGTCATTCCTCTGGGCAGTGCGCCGGAGCGAAGACGACCGCGCCGCTTCCAACTCGGAGCACCGGTTGGCACGCGCGCGCGTCTGGTTCGAACAGGAAATCGGTGACTGGGCCAAGGCTGCGGGAAATCCCGCTCAGCGCCTCGATGATCTCTATTACACACTTCAAGAACGTATGCAGCTTGTCGAGATCGTCCTGGATGCGGGCGACGACCCACAGGTGATCTTCGAGGCGCTGAACCATCGCGGGGTACGTCTGGATGCCGCTGACCTTGTGAAGAACCTGCTGTTTCAGACGGTTGACGCCGAAGGTGAGCACCATCTCTCAGAAGACCTTCTGATGGATGCCTGGTTGCCTCTCGATGCCGAGCCGTGGCGCGGCCAAGTCACCACTGGGCGCATCAGGCGTGCCCTAATCGACCTGCTCCTGGCTTACTGGCTGACCATCCATCAGCGGCAGGATGTACTGGTCGAGCACCTCTTCACTGACTTCAAAAAATGGCTTCCGGGAAGCGGCCTGCACGCCTCGCAGGTCATCCGGGACATCAGGCACTACGCCGACACGTATCAGCGTCTGCTGGACCTGCCGCTCACGAATCCCACTGGCCGGCTACTCGATCGCATGCAAACCATGACGTCGACGCCATGGCCCGTCCTGCTGTATCTGCATGGCACGGAGGAGGTACCGGAAGACCAAAAAGCCGTAGCCGCTCTTGCCATTGACTCCTTTCTCATGCGTCGGGCCGTATGTCTGATGACGACGAAGGACTACAATCGCCTGTTTGTCCAGGTGCTCTCTGACGCACGGGAGAGCGAGCCCAACCGGGCCGGTTTCGCCGTCGCACGGAGCCTGTGGAACCAAACCGCGGACGCTCGGTCGTGGCCGGACGATCAGACATTTCTCGATGCCCTCATCGCGCCCAACCTCTACCTCAGGTCCTACCGTGCGCGATTGAAAGCGCTGTTGGTCGGCCTGGAGAACCATCTCCGCACGCCGAAGACCGAACTCGCACCGGTGCTTGGCAGTGCGGAGTCTGGATTGAACATCGAGCACATCCTGCCCCAGAAGTGGGAGACCCACTGGCCGCTGACGGACGGCGGAAGCGAGAAGAGCCTGGAGAACCGGAAAGAAGCTGTCCACCAGCTCGGCAATCTCACCCTCACAACCACGAAGCTCAATCCATCGTTGGGAAACAGAGAGTGGCTTCGAAAGAAGGGCGATCTACAAACCCACAGTCTTCTGCGGCTGACAACGTCCTCTGTGCTCTCCGTACCAGAGGGCCTTGAGAGCAACTGGACCACCGATGACTGGACCGCGTCCTGGGACGAGGACCGCATTCGACTACGCACCCTGTGGCTCGCCGGTCTTGCTCTCCGAGCCTGGCCCAGGCCCGAGACCCAAAAGAACTGACCGACCGACGGGCTGTCGACCCTGCCGCGGTGGGGTGTTGACGCAGGTCTCAGCTCCCTTGCGTTGTTCGGGAGTCAGCTCGGCCTCGCCGGCCTGGGTGATGAGGACTACTGAGCAGGGCAGTGACGAGGCACGAGTTGTCCAGGAGCATGTAGATGGCCGGAGATGAAGAACCTAGTGCCTGCGGCTCAGGCGGTCCCAGACGTTGAGCGTGTCGTCGTTGCAGCTAGTTTCGCCATAGTGCGAACACCGCGCACTAAGTGACGCTATGTTGCACGAGCGCAGGCACCATCGGCGACGAAAGGTCCACTGTCATGTCTCGCCTCAACGTAGCCAACCTGACCCTCGCTGCCGCCCAGAACATCCAGACTGCAGACAAAGTCCGTCGTGACCCGGCCGTTGTCAAGGCAGCCAAGCAGTTCGCGGAAGACGGCGCCCGGGCTTTCCGCTCCGGTGGTGCGCTGGTACGTGAGGCTCAGTCCTCCTGGCGTCGCCACAGCCCGCTGGCCAAAAGGACCGGAACCGATGAATGATTTCAGCGCAGAGGCGATGGGCCTCGTGATCCGCGAGCATCGCCAGGCCCGGAGACCCTCCATGACCCAGGAAGAGTTGGCTGAGCAGGCCGATTACGGAAAGGGCGGAGCGGTCTCGATCTCCCGGATCGAGCGCGGGCTCGTAAGCCCTGGGGAGCACCGTCTAGCCGCCATCGCCCTCGCATTCCACCTAACGCCCGCGCAACTCAAGCAGGAGGCGGAGGACCGAACCAGGTCTCTCGCTCATCAGCGGGGCCAGCGGCCAGTGAAGCTGCGCGACCAAGTCGCGGAGACAAAGAGACGCCACGCCGAGATCAACGAGAAGGCGGCCCAGCGGTCGAAGATCACCCAAGAACACGGGGAAGCCTTCAATTATGTCCATGATGCCGCCCGCGACGGATTTTTCCTGAGGTTCGTGCAGCTGGCCGAGAGCATCAGCGAGGCGCCCGAGCCAGAGAGGCCGGGTGAGGAGGAGATCGAGAGCACGGGCGAGATCCCTGCTGCGATACGTATCGAAGCCATGTCCGTCGGGATCGCCAACGCGATTCGCGGTGTTGCCGCTGGAGGTGCGGCCGGGGCGGCAGTCGGCGGCGCCGCGGCCTACGGTGCGTTCACTGCCGCCGCGTTGTTCGGGACCGCCTCCACTGGAACAGCTATTTCGACGCTGTCCGGGGTCGCCGCGACCAACGCGACTCTGGCCCTCCTGGGAGGAGGCACACTGGCTGCAGGCGGTGCTGGTATGGCGGGTGGAACTCTCCTGCTCACAGGCATGGTCGCCGCCCCGGCGGCGGCGCTGGCGGCCGCCGGGTTCTACGTCTTGCGGCAGCGCCGGAACAAGAAGGAGGAGGAGCGTCTCCGAACCGAGGTCGAGGCTGCGGAGGCGGCCCTGGATCAGTCACAGCAGGGCTTCGACGCGATGATCGACGTACTAGATCGCGCCACGGACATCATGAAATACGTCAGCGTTCACGGTACCCACGCCCTCGAGAAGTGGAGGGTAAGTCTGCCGCCGGAGCCCCGGGGCTGGGAATCGCTCGGGCATGAGGGGCAGGAACGGTACACGGAGTTCCTAACCGTGGCGGGATGCCTCCTCGCCGTAAGCAGCATCAACGTCAGTGCTCTCCTCACGGCAACGCCCGACGCTTTGCGCGAGATGGACAAGGCCATCGACGAAACGCTGCGGTACGCGTACAAGACCATCAAGTCGATCGTCTGAGTCCTGAAGTCGTTGCCACACCCAGACCTAACTAGTGTCCTGAGTCGTTAGTTCGCTCGCGGTTGTAGAGTGGGGCGGTGCCTGGTCCGAAGCCGTTGCCGCTGGAGCTGTCCGATCACGAACGCCGGGTGCTGCGGGGCTGGTTGCGCAAGCAGACCGCCTCTCAGGCGCTGGTGTTGCGGTCGAGGATCGTGCTGGCGTGCGCGGAGGGCCTGTCGAACGCGCGGGTCGCGGAGGATCTGGGTGTCTCGCGGGAGACGGTGCGTAAGTGGCGGTCCCGGTTCGCCGCGGACCGGCTGGAGGGCCTGGTGGACCGGCCGCGTTCGGGGGCGCCGCGGAAGATCACGGACGAGCAGGTCGAAGCCCTGGTCGCCAGAACGCTCGGTCAGACGCCGGCGACAGGTGATTCGCACTGGTCGACGCGCTCGATGGCCCAGGCGGCCGGCATGTCGCAGTCGGCCGTCTCGCGGATCTGGCGGGCGTTCGGCCTCAAGCCGCACATCGTGGAGACCTGGAAGCTGTCGACCGACCCGCAGTTCGTGACCAAGGTCCGCGACGTGGTGGGCATCTACCTGTCGCCGCCGGAGAACGCCCTGGTCCTGGCGGTGGACGAGAAGTCGCAGATACAGGCCCTGGACCGGACCCAGCCCGTGCTGCCGATGTCGCCGACCGTGCCGGCGAAGATGACCCACGACTACGTCCGGCACGGCACGACCAGCCTGTTCGCCGCCCTGGACATCGCCTCCGGGTCGGTCATCGCCCAGCACTACCGCCGCCACCGCCACCAGGAGTTCCTCCGCTTCCTGAAGGTCATCGACGCCGCCGTCCCCCAACACCTCGAACTCCACCTGGTCCTGGACAACTACGCCACCCACAAGACCGAGCCGGTCAAGAAGTGGCTGCTGCGGCACCCCCGCTTCCACCTGCACTTCACTCCCACCTCGGCATCCTGGCTCAACCTCGTCGAACGCTGGTTCGCCGAACTGACCTGCCGCAAACTCCGCCGCTCGGCCCACCGCAGCGTCATCGAACTCGAACGGGACATCCGCAGCTGGATCAACGAGTGGAACAAGAACCCCAAGCCGTTCATCTGGACGAAGACCGCCGACGACATCCTCGACACCCTCGCCGCATACTGCACACGAATTAACGACTCAGGACACTAGTGCTCCGGCACCCCGTCGAGATCACTGACTTTCTTCCGCGGGCAGCACTATCGGGCAGGTCAGGACCCAGATCTCTGGGAGAAAGTTGGGAGACGATCATGAAATAACCGCCTCCCCAGGCCCGCTCAGACCAACCACCACCCACCCCCTGACCTGCGATTTCCCGAACCCCGCAGGTCAGTGGGCGGGCAGGGCCTCATTCGGGACGAAGAGGCCGTGGGTTCAAATCCCGCCACCCCGACCCAGGTCAGAAGGGCTCCGTAAGTCACTTACGGAGCCCTTCTGCATGCCTAGGGAGCTAACCAGGGAGCCACCCGGCGTCGATCCGCAGGGCTCCGTAAGTCGACTTACGGAGCCGCCGGGGCGATCCCCACCACCTCGGCCACCTCAACGGCGGCGGGTGCCGGAGGCGAACCCTCCGGCCCCGCCGCCGCGTTAGCGTCAGTAGAGGTTCAGGTAACTCTGCCAGCCGGCGCCGGCCTTGATGCGGGCGCCGAACGTGCCGTTGCCGTGGCCGGGGTTGACCCAGACGTTGCCGGCGGAGTCGCGTTCCAGCAGGTCCGGCTTGCCGTCACCGGTCACGTCGCCCACGCCGATGATCGTGTTGTACCCCTTCCCCCAGTCGGTGAAGACCTCCTTGCGCGCCGTGTAGTCGCCCTTGCCGTTGCCGGCCATGAGCCACAGGTTCCCCTCGTGGTCGTACGCCAGCAGGTCGCCCACCCCGTCGCCGGTGACGTCCCCGACCGCGATCAGCTTCGTGTACGTCAGGCCGCCGCGCAGCAGCACCCGCGCCCCGAACCGGCCCTGGGAGTCGCCCGGGTACAGGTACAGGTCGCCGTTCGACGAGCTCCACGCCAGCAGGTCCGGGTACCCGTCCCCGTTGACGTCCCCGGCGTCCCCGAGCCACTTGTACTGGTTCCAGCCGGTGCCCAGGTCGGTGCTGGCCCCGCCGTACCACAGCTGCGAGTACACCCGCAGGTCGCCGGAGGAGGAACGGGCCAGCAGGTTGTTGCTCACTGTGCCGCGCAGGGCGCCGAACGGAACCAGGGTGGTCCCGGTCGGCCAGACCGACTTGTCCTGGAGCGGGGCGAAGGAGCCGCTGCCCGTCCCGGGCTTCCACGAGAACGTGGTGGCGGAGGTGCGGACCAGGATGTCGCCGATCGTCGTCCTGCTGGACGTCGTCCGTGGAGGTGAAGTCGTGGAAGGCGGGCGCACCGCCAGGCAGCCTCGTGGTGCCGGTGGCGATCGCGTCCGGTCCCTGGCCGTCGGCCGGCTGCGCGGTGAGCGTCCAGGTGTACGGGCCGACCGAGGGCCGGACGACGCCCGGCTCTGTGCCGTCCCAGACGGCGGTCAGTTGGGCGCGCGCCGGGCCGCCGGTGACCGTGCGGACCACCTTGCCGCTGAACTTGTCGGCGATGGTCAGCGTCCAGGAGGCGATCGGGCGGGACGGCGCCGCGGTCCACTGCAGCCCGGTGGTGCCGTAGGTGTCGACGGTTTCGCCGCTGAGGGCCAGGCCGGACGGTTGCACGCCGCTCGGCACCACGTGAACGGTTCCGTCGCCGCCCGCGTACGCGATCCCGCCGCCGTACGGGTCGACGGTCCAGCCCTGTCCCAGCACGGGGTCTGGCAGGTCGGCGATCTGGCGGGTCCGTGCCGTACCGCTGGTGACGTCGGTGACGCCGAGGGTGCCGCCGGAGACGGTCGCCACGAACCCGTCGCCGAGCACGGTGCCCCCGTCGGCGGTCCACGGCACGGGCACCGACGTGCGGGTCGCCGTGTCGTAGACCCCGGCGCCGCCGTCGGCCGTCGCACAGGCCCAGTAGATCCACGGGCCGTTCGCCCGCAGCACCGACAACGGACAGTCCGCGACGGTGAACGTGCCGGGCGCGGGGGCGGTGGTGTCCAGGTTGACGCCGGTGACCGTGCCCGGCGCGGTCTGGGTCCACAAGGTGGTCGCCGACAGCGCGAACGTGGTGAACGGCTGCTGCTTCGCCGTGTTGCCCGTGTCGAGCTGGACGACCCGGGTCCCCGCCGGTGTCAGGCCGCTGTACGCCTCGGTCGAACCGGCCACCTGGACGTCGCGCAGGTCGGACAGGCCGGTGGAGGTCGGGGGCTTCTGCGAGCTCGACATCATGTCGCCGTTCGCCGCGTCCACCACGACCGGTGTGCCGTCGGCGTACGAGAACAACGCGTCACCCTGCGGCAGGGAGAGAGCCGGCGTGCTGGTCGCACCCGTGGATCCCGCGGCGTCGACGGGCAGTTCGGTGTGCTGTATCCGGGACGCGTCCGGGGTGTACGCGGTGGTGTACGCGGCGTCCAGTTCCCCGTTCGCCAGGGCGAGGGCGTCCGGCTGCCAGGTGGCCACCGGGAAGTCCGCGACCGAGGTCGAGTCGACCGAGCCGTCGGAGGCGGCGGTCAGCACGTGCAGGGCGGTGCCGGACGCCGAGGGCTGCGCGATCACGACCTTGCCGTCCGGGGAGTCCGGGTCGGTGAGCGTGTTGATGGCCGGGGAACCGGTGCCCAGGGACTGACTGGGCCCGCCGTCGAGCGGGAGCGCGGAAAACGTGGAGTCGGAGCCGGCTCCCGACGTGAACACGATGAGGTCGTCCCCCACCACGCCGACCGGGCGGGACGGGCCGGGCAGCGTCAGGGTGGCGGACACCGGGGGCGCCGTGACGTCGCTCGCGTCGAAGATCCGGACGTCGCCGGAGGTGTCCAGGTAGACCAGCTTGCCGTCGCCGACGGCGAAGTGTCCCGTTCCCGGCAGCGAGGACGCGTCGATGACGGACGTGCTGCCGTCAGCGTTGATCCACAGGTAGTACCAGGCGTCATTCCATGAGTATTCGATCATCAGATGAGCGCTGTCCCCGCCGCCCCAGGTCACGGTGCCGGGCCTGGCGCCGACCGGCAGGGCGACCGGGGTGAAGGTCCCGTCCGGTGAGAGCAGCGCTATCCCGCCCTGGTGGGCCACCAGGGCCTTGCCGGCGAAGGTGCCGTACACGGAGCAGGAGCAGACCGTCCGGCGGCTGCCGTCGGAAATGCTCTGGAACACCAGCGGGGTGCCGGTGAATTCGGCGCCGTAGAACGCCACCAGCCCGTCGCCGGCGTACCGGGCGTACTGGGCTCCGGGCGGGAGCGGCAGTTGCGTGGTGGTCCCGGAGGCGAAGTCGGTCCAGGCGTAGCTGTTCTCGTAACTGCCGTGCAGGACGCCGGTCGAGGAGACGTCGAGCACCTGGCCCGGGTCGATGGTGGCCGGAACCGTCTGCGCGGGCAGGGTGACCGGCGCGGTGACCGGTCCCGGTGCGGTGTCCGCCCAGGCGATGGGAACAGCGAAGGTTGCCGCGAGTACGGTCGCGGTGGCCGCGGCCAGAAGCCGGCCGTGTCTGTGAGGGTGTCGAGCCACCCGTTTCCTCCCCATGAAGGGAGCGAACCGGGCGCTCAACGCCGGCCGTGGTGGGGGAGACACGCCGGCGGCCCGTACCCGGCCCGCTCAAGTCGGCCCAGTGTACGAACCTTTCCCCGCACCACGGCAGCAGCCCCCGACGCAGGCGCGAGCAGCCCGGTCGCCGGGCGTCCTTCCGGTACTGCAGCCGCATTTCACTGCCGAACCGGCGTAGGAGCCCGACCCCAGCGGCTCCCACGGTCCCCGGACCGAACTTCCGGGGCCGGGATCACGACCTGCGCGTTCCGTGTCCGACAGGTCGGTAAACCACGGTCAACAGCGGGTGCCACGGCGAGCCCGAGGCTCTGTCCCGGCACCTCCAACTCGCCATAGGTGGGCAATCCCAACCGGCCACGAACGGTGTCCCGGCTGTCCGGCTACGGACGACTGCGACACCCCCGCGCGTTGCAGCCGTCGGCGAAGCCGATCCCGTAGGTCGTGGTCGCCACAAGCGACTCCGCTGAGAGTCCTGCGGGTCGGCTGAGTGTCCAACTGCGCTACAACGACCGCGTACCGAGCCGTACAACCACGGACACTCAGGGACCCTCCCAGCAGGTCAACAACGCCCCCGCCTCACGTCGAACAAGGGCGTCGAACGTGCCTGTCCGGACTTGGCTTATTCGGGGAACGCATCTTCGGGTAGGTATCGCAGGCCCTTGCACAGGCGGTCCACGTCTTCGATGGCTGCCATGACGCGTTGGGGATCGGCGACGGCGATGACCGACGCGAAGAGTCCGTGTTCCTGAACATCCCACGCGTAACGCACACTTGCGATGATGCCGCCGTCGTCGTCCTTCGCGTACCGGACGGCCTTCTTGCCGGTGCCCAGACCGGGCACGGTGAAGTCCTCGATGAGAGGCGGTTCGACGGCGGCGGGCTCGTCGAGTCCGAGTGCGTAGCGGAAGTGGGGCTCGTTGTCTTCTGCGGACTCGTAGTCGCCGACGTAGACGGCGAGCGGAATGTCCCGCGGCGAGGGCAGGTGCAGGAAGATCTCGAAACCTGGCCTGAACTCGGGCAGGATCTCGGCGCACCGGACGAGCACGCGCGCCAGTTCGTCCACCTCCCCAGGGCCCGGCGTCAGACCGCTGTCCTCCCAGCGGACTCCGGCCGCCGCCCGGCTCCACGGCACGGGATCGGGGAAGTCGTCCTCGAAGTCGGGCAACGGCCAGACAGTGGGCAGCCGCATCCAGCACCGCTCGTCGACCTCGGTCGCTTCCAGGTAGTACTCAGTCATCGTGCGGACGCCCCTGTGTGCTGGAAGGTGTGCCGGGCGGCAGATCCTTGCCGTCCCTGGTCCATCGAAATGTCATCACGCTCGCGTCGAACAGCTCCGCGACCGCCTTGGTGAAGTCGCTTTCCACATCACCGTCACCCGGTGTGGAGAACACGATCGACAGCATGCGCCGCGGGTCGTAAGGCACCGGCAAGGCGTATTCGACGCGGCGCGTAGCCACCTGCACGTCACGCTCGGGTTCGGCCGGGCGCACGTGTTCCCGCCGCACGGTCAGCGTGCCGACCAGTTCCTGCGTGGATGTCCGGACATCCCCCTGGGTCGGGACAAGGCTGGCGAGCAGCAACTCCGGTAAAAGAGGGACCGCTTCTTGCAAGGTGTGCTCGCTCACCACGAAGGACGCGGCGAGCGCCACGCCGTAGCGCGTGGTCAAAGGGAGGTACAGGTCGAGTCCGCCGGCCTTTCGGGCATCGGTGATCTGCCGTGTGACGGAACGGCGCACCGTCAACCGGTACTTCATCCCATCATCCTTGGAAACTTCCGGAGGAAGCTGCTTCAGACGGCTGAAGACCAGATCTTCCAGGGCCTGTTCGGTGCCGCCACGCAAGGGAATGCGTACCCACCCCGGAGGAATGATCAGGCGGTATCCGTTCGGCACCACCGGCGGTGCGGACCCGCCCACGTCCGGCTGCGGCACGGTCACCACTGACTCCCGATCGCCACGGTGTACTTCTCCTCAAGGTGCGCGTATTCGGAGGACCAGGCACCAGCGGCTTTGCTGCCCCAGTCGAATGCCGTGTTCGCCCCGGCGATGCCGCGCACCGCACCCATGGCGGTGTCGGCGTGGCGGCTGGCCTGCTGCACCGCCGGGTTGTGGGAATAACGGGTCCGCATGGCATTGATGTCCTTGTACTGTGCCGCCGCTTCCTTCTCGCCGCCGGCCAGGGCTCTTTCGGTACGACTGGGTTCAGGCATGGGGCGAGCGTGCTCCGCCGCGCGGGCCGCCGTGCCGGCAGCCTCCGCTCTTCCCCGCACCACGCCCCTCGCCTGCCGGGCTCCTGCCCGCGCCGCCCGGCTCGCGGTCCGGCTGTTCGTTGTACGGTATGTATCCCGCAGGACGTTGTCCGAGTCCCGCATCACCTGGGAGCCCGCTTCTTCCGCCGCGGCTCCCTCGGACGCCAGCTTCGTCGCCGCGCGGATGGCCTTCAAGGACTTCAGTGCCCGGCCCAGGGCAAACCCTCCGAGGAATCCGACGATATCCAGCCCGACATCGAACCACGAGCCGTTGCCGGTTGCAGCGGCGAGCACGTCCTTGACCGCCATGGCAATGCCGATCACTGTGCAGGCGATGACGATCCAGCCAGCCGGTGTGCAGAACAGGGCGATGATTCCGATGACGGATACGATGATGCCGAGAGCGTTGAAGATGTCGTTGAGCCAGCGGTTGCCGAGAACGTCCCCGACATCGTCGGAGAAGCGTTCCCACCAGCTGTCCTTGATGATGTCGTCGCAAGCGGCATCGATCTGCTTCGCGTAATGGGCGGCGCGGTGGTCGCGGTGGTCGGTGAGGCGGTGGAGAGAGACGCGGTAGGGCTGGACGGGATCGTCGTGGTGAGCGGGCGGGGGCACGGTAGCGTCGTGGGCGGGGTGATGTGCGGAGGCGGAGCCGGACGCGGCATGCTGGGCAGCCTTGGCCTGGTCCTCTGCGGACTGGGCATTGTGCAACAGGTGAACGGACTCGCCCTGGAAGTCCTCCAGTTCGCCGGCCCATGAGGTCAGATGGCCGTGGACGTGCTCGTACCGTTCGGCGACCTCGCGCAGGTGCTTCTCCAGATCCATGGCCCCGCCCCGGAGCTTGTCGGCGTACTTGCCCTTGAGCCCCTCTCCATGGCCGATGACGCGCAAGTCGGCGGCCTGGTCACGCAGCCACTGGGCAACGTGCTTCATATGGCTGGCCTCGTCGCGTATGCCGGCCGGGTCCCCCGGAACGGGGTCGGTGTCGGTGAGCGGGGTCCAGTCGACGGGACGGTGAGCGCTGGAGGCACTGGTCACTGGTGACCCGCCTTGCCGCCGTTGTGTGTATGACCGTGTCCGGTAAGGTTCTTGGCTAGTTTGCGGTCGGCCTCGCGGAAGACCTTGCGGGTATCGGTCACCATGCCGCCAACCGCTTCGATCGTCGTCAGCAGCTTCTTCCGGTAGTGCGACCAGTTGTCGAAGAAGCCGCCCATGGCCGTCTCGACGGCCGGTGCTCCCCAGATCGCATCGAGGCCATCCTTCTGATCATCCAGATGGCTGAACTCGCTGTGCAAGCGGTTCAACCGCCGCTCGGAGTCAGCTAATACCTCATCGTTCACTTGCAGATCTGCCATACCGGCTCCCCCCGGATCAGTCATCGCCTGGTCGTCGCCGACCTCGGCGACGACCAAGTGCCAATATAAAGTGACGCGGTGACACTTCGCCGTTTGATGCGGGGGCTGCACGGAATGATCACGGGATGTGACCGTGAGTTCCATGCATAGCGTTGAGACGACGTGGAGTCAGCGCCACTGCCTGCTGCCTCGGCGTGGTCGCTGTACGCCTGGTCGTCGGCATCCCCCGTGCTGGAAATCTGCCGCCCGCCTGCACCGACGACGACCACCCCGTCGAGGTTGACCCAGGCTCCGGGGCGGCGGCGAACCCGACGTGCGTCTGCGCCCGTCATGACTGGCTGAGGGGCTGACATCCCGTCCGGCGTCGCCCAGGCCGGACGGGACACGCGTCTGTTCGGGACGCCTTGAAGGCGACAAGACGGCCGCCGTGCTCAGCCCGTCGGTTCTCGGTTATGAACCCGTGGCGGTCGGCTGTGACGGCTGCGGCGCTTCGCCCATCTCCTCGGCGCGGGCGTACGGGAGCCGGGAGATGAAGGGGCCGGCCATACCGGTGGTGACCAAGGCCATGATGACCATCATGGTGAACATGCGGTCGTCCAGGACGCCCATGGTCACACCGACGTTGAGGATGATCAGTTCGGTCAGGCCGCGGGTGTTCATGAGCAGGCCGACCATGTGGGAGTCGCGCCAGGACATGCCGGACAGGCGGGCGGCGCCGGTCGCTCCGACGAGTTTGCCGAGGCAGGCGACCACGATCACGCTCAGCAGTTCCAGCACGCCGCTTGCGCCGAGCCTCGTGACGTCGACGGAGAGTCCGGTGACGACGAAGAACACCGGCAGCAGCAAGGCGGTGACGTGCTCCATCGGCACCTGCGCCCGCGACTTCAGCGACGGGCTGCCGTCCTTCGGCATGATCAGGCCGAAGGAGAACGCCCCGAAGATGGCGTCGAGCCCGATCAGGTTCGTCACGTAGCCGGCGAGGAGCGCGCCGGCGGCGAGCACGCCGAGTATCTGCGGCGAGACGTCGCCGTTGCGGGTCATCCGTGTGATCAGCAGCCGCAGCAGCGGACGGACGACGAGGCCGAGCACGACGGCGTACAGCGCGGAGAATCCGACGACCCTCAGCAGTTGCCCGAAACCGGAAGAGGCGGCGACGGCGCCGACGAGCGCGAGCATGCACCAGGCGAGCACGTCGCCCACCGCCGCGCTGGCCAGGGCGAGGGCGCCCAGCGAGGTCATCTGCAGGCGGTGTTCGAGGATGATCCGCGCGAGCACCGGGAAGGCCGTGATGGCCATCGCCGTTCCGACGAAGAGCACGAACGCCGTCTCGCTGACGCGGTGGCCGTTGACCGTGGCGTGGTCGTGGAAGAGCCACGTCGCCAGCAGGACGCCGGTCACGAAGGGCAGGGCGATCGACGACGTGGAGACGCCGAGGACGGCGCTGCCCTTGCGGCGTACCTCACCGGGGTTCATCTGCCAGCCGACGAGGAACATGAACAGCAGGATCCCGACCTGCGCGACAGCCGACAGGCCGGGTCTCACGGCGAGGGGAAACAGCCGCGCGGGGAGGTTGCCGGGTAACAGGCCGAGCAGGCTCGGGCCCAGCGCGATGCCCGCGATGATCTCGGCGATCACCCGCGGTTGCCGCAGCCGCCGGAACAGCGGAGCCAGCGCGGCGCTGACGACCAGCACGGCCGCGACATCGGCCATCGCCTCCGTCAGGAGCAGAGTCGAGTTCTGAGCCACACGTCACCTCACGAGAAGTCGGACCGTACCGAACAGCCGGGCAAATGATCGGCCCTGACGGCCGCCCGCGGAACCCGTTCGACGGATACCGCGCCGCCGGCTCGCGCATCGCCGCCTGCGCATAACGGGCACTCACCGTCCGACCCTTCGCCGCGCGGTCCGGCCGCCGCCGCCTCACCGGTGAACGGCCCGATGCGCTGCGGGTCCTCCGCTCGGGAACGGCAGCCGTCGGGGTTGGCTCTTCGGGGACGCCGCGGAACTGCCAACCACCGTGAACTGTGAAGAGGCGGGATCATGCCCGTCATCTCCCGCTGCGGAAAAGTCAATATCCACACAGAACGGCAGCGTGCGATGCGCAGACCACCGGGAGAAAGCGATCGGTGGGCCGTCCGCGCTGCCGGGTAGCGTGGGCCGCCAGGGGAGTCGACGCGGGTGGGGGCAGGGTATGAGTGACGGCCGTGTGCTGGAGATCAGCACGGCGGACCTGAAGACGGCGGCACCGGTTTTCCAGACGCAGGCGGTAAGCCTGAGCGACGCGTTGACCGCGCTGGTGAACACGTTGGACAGACTGGGCAGCCCGTGGGGGCAGGACGGTCCGGGCAAGAAGTTCGAGCACACGTACACGCCGGCGCAAAAACAGATCGAAGGCGCGGCGGGGATCGCGGTGCTGGGGCTGACGAGCATTCATGAGGCCATGAGTGACATGGCCGAGGGGTACGGCACGCAAGACGCGGCGGTGGCGGCGGTCTTCAGCGAGCAGGGTGGGGTCTCCGGTGATCCGGCCGGACCGGTGGCTCCCGCCGGGGGCGCGAAGTGAGCGTCGAATCGGAGGCTCGCAGCATTCTGCTGGACATGGGGATGTGGTGGCCGGACGCGGATTCCGCTGCCCTGCGGGAGGCGGCGACAGCATGGCGGACGTTCGCGACGGCAGTCGACGGCGTGCGTACACCGACGGGCCGGACGGCGGCGTCGCTCATCCACAACAACCGTGGTCAGGCCATCGAGGCGTTCTCCACATTCTGGAGCCAGTACGCGATGGGCCAGGACGGGGGTTGGCTGGACGATCTGGCGACGGCCGCTCGATCGATGGCGTCGGGGCTGGAGAAGTACGCGAAGGCGGTCGACAGGGCGGTCGACCGGTTGTGGACCGAGATCGGTATCAGCGCGGCGGTGATCGTGGCCGGGGTGGGACTGACGTTCTTCACCGCCGGGATCTCGGACGGTGCCGCAGCCGTCGCGGCGGAGGGGATCATCGAGCTGTCCGCGGAGTTGGGTGTCGAGGTGTCGGAGACAGTCGCGACGATCGCGGCAACCACACTGACTGGCGCCGCGTTCGGCAGCGTGGAGTCGATGACGCTGGACGCGGCGGTCACACAGCCGTTGCGGATCGCCACCGGGCTGCAGCAGCACTTCAGCCTGAGCGAGGTCGACAGCTCCGCCAAGAGCGGCATGTTGTGGGGCGGCGGGCTCGGACTGGGCGGCGGGATTCTTGCTGCGGGAGTCAGCGGTGAACTCAGCGGGCTGTTCAACGGCGTTCCAAAGGATCTTCGGCCGCCGGTTCTCCGACCGAACCTGATCGACGAGGGATCGGCGGGTCGGCCGAAGGACTCGGTCACCCGGTGCAACGACCCGGTGGACGTGGCAACCGGCGAGATGCTCATGCCGCAGACGGACCTGGACCTGCCCGGCGCGCTGCCCCTGGTGTTCGAACGCACACACTTCTCGTCGGGCTCCGCGGGGTCTGCGTTCGGCCGCACCTGGATGTCGACACTGGACGAAGCGGTCCAACTCGACGTGAACGGAGTGGTGTTCGCCTCGGCCGACGGGGTACGGCTGGCGTATCCGGTGCCGAGACCGGATGAGGCAGTGCTGCCGTCGAAGGGCGCGCGGTGGCCACTCGTGTGGGATGGCCGGCGGGACGGCGTCTTCACGATCACCGACACGGACACCGGGATCGTGCGTACGTTCAGTGGCTCGGTACCGGTCGGCTCGCCGGGGGTCGTGCACGTGCCGGTGGACTCCTGGCACGATCGCAACGGCCACCGCATCGACGTCGAACGCGACCACCGTGGCGTCCCGACCGGTCTGCGGCATTCCGGCGGCTACTTCGTCGCGATCGACACCCTCGGTCCCCGAGTCACCGCTCTGCGCCTGCTGGAGACACCGCCGTCGCGCTACGAACCGTATGACCCGACGACCCACGCGGACGCCGGCACGGTGATCGTGCGCTACGGCTACGACGCCGACGGTCGGCTGACCGACGTCGTCAACTCCTCCGATCTGTCTCTGCGGTTCACCTACGACGACGACGAACGCATCACCTCGTGGACCGACCGCAACGGCACGCACTTCAGCTACGTCTACGACACCGCCGGCCGCGTCCTGCGCACCGAGGGCACGGACGGGGTGATGGCGGGTGGGTTCGCCTATGACGATGCCGACCGGATCACCACGTACACCGACTCACTCGGCCACCGCACCCGCTATCGGCACGACGCCGACGGGCTGGTGATCGAGGAGACCGATCCCCTCGGGAATGTCACACGCACCACGTGGGATCCCGTCACGCAGCAACGCCTCACGTCGACTGACCCACTGCACCGCACGACGGCCTACACCTACGACGACGCGGGCCGGTTGAGCGGCGTGACACTGCCGGACGGCAGCACGTCCCAGGTCACCTACGGTGAAGTAGGCCTGCCCGTAAGGATGGTGGATCCCACAGGCGCGGTCTGGCACAACGCGTATGACGAGCGCGGGAACCTGCTGACCGCGACGGATCCGCTTGGCGGGATCAGCAGGTATGCCTATGACGATGCCGGGCATCCGGTTAGCGTCACTGACGCGCTCGGTGACGTACGTCAACTGACCTGCAACGCGGCCGGGTTGCCGATGGCGGTCACCGATGGACTCGGCCACCCCACCACCGTGGTGCGGGACGCGTTCGGCCGGGTCGTCGAGGCGGCCGATCCGCTCGGCCGTGTCACGCGCCTCGGCTGGACGGTCGAGGGCAAGCCGTCATGGCGCGAAACCCCGGACGGAGCACGGGAGTCGTGGAGCTGGGACGGCGAGGGCAACCTGCTGACCCACACCGACCAGGCTGGCAACGTCACGACGTATACGACGGGAACGTTCGACCTGCCCACCACCCGTACCGACCCCGACGGCACCAGCTACACGTTCACCCACGACACAGAGCTACGCGTCACCGCGGTCACCAACCCCCATGGCCTGAGATGGAGTTACACCTACGATCCGGCGGGACGGCTGATCTCGGAGACCGACTTCAACGGCCGTAACCTCACCTATACCCACGACGCCACCGGCGCCCTGACCTCCCGTACCAACGGCGCCGGCGAAACAGTGCGTCTCAAGCGAGACCTGCTCGGCCGGATCGTCGAACAACGCTACGAGGATGGTGCGTTGACGAGCTTCGGCTATGACGCCGCCGGGCAGCTGGTGGAGGCATCCAACTCCGACGCCCAAGTCGGCATCGAGCGCGACGCTCTCGGGCGCCCGCTTGCCGAAACGGTCAACGGTCTTACTCTGAGGAGCACTTACGACCTGCTCGGCCGCCTGGTCAGCCGCACCACACCCTCCGGGCTGATGTCCAGGTGGACGTGGGACTCCGCCGGGCGACCGGTCGGACTCGCCAACGACACCGGGACGATCGCGTTCGCCTACGATGCCGCCGACCGGGAGACCGGACGCCGCCTCGGCGACGGCGCCACCCTCACGCAGGAGTGGGATGCCGCCGACCGGCTCGCCACGCAGATCGTTACCTCGGCGCACCGGCTTCTCCAACACCGGGCCTACGCCTACCGCCCCGACGGCTGTCTCACCGAGATCCGCGAACTCACCGCAGGCACGCGGCGTTTCGACCTCAACCCCACCGGTCGGGTCACCGCCGTGCATGCCCACGGCTGGAGCGAGGTTTACGCCTACGACACCGCCGGCAATCTCACCCACGCCACCGCACCTGACCATCCTTCCCCCGGCGAAAGGAAGTTCACCGGCACGCTCATCCAGCACGCCGGCCGCACCCGCTTCGAGCACGACAGGCAAGGACGCCTGACCCGCAAGACGGTCTCGCTGCTCAACGGCCAAAAGCACGAGTGGAATTACACCTGGAACGCGGAGGACCGCCTCACCCGGGTGGCGATGTCGTCGGGCGAGCAGTGGCACTACGCCTACGACCCCCTCGGCCGCCGTGTCGCCAAGTGGCGTGTGACCGACGACGGCGGCCAGGCTGACCGTGTCGATTTCACCTGGGACGGCACCCGCACCGCCGAACAGACGAGCACCGACGGCACCACGATCACCTGGGACCACCTTCCCGGCACACACCGCCCGGTGGCCCAGACCACTCACCACCCCGCCACCCCCGGCAACTCCACCCTCTTCGCCCGCCTCTCCGGCCCGGCCCGACCCGCACCCCGCTTCCACGCCGTCATCACCGACGCCGCCGGCACCCCCACCGAACTCCTCACCCCCGACGGCTCCCTCGCCTGGCAGGCCCGCACCGCCCTCTGGGGCACGCCGCTGCCCGCCGCCTCCCCGGATGCGACCGACTGCCCGCTCCGCTTCCCCGGCCAGTACGCCGACGCCGAAACCGGCCTTCACTACAACTACTTCCGCTACTACGACCCCGAGACTGCGCGGTACGCCTCCGCCGACCCGCTTGGCCTCGAACCGGCGGACAACCACCACGGGTACGTCGGAAACCCTTTTCTGGTCGTGGATGTTCTGGGCCTAACCCCCTGTGATTCCCGTGCGACGTGGGAGTTGACCAAGGATGGGGCCTCGCGGATATTGAAGGGCGGACCCTTCAAGACGACCTTCTACAAGAGCTCTTCGGACGCTACGTGGTGGACGCCGGACATCACAGGCCACGGCGAATCCGCGTTCAAGGTGTTCCGCGAAACGAGCAAGGGGCTGGAGTGGATATCCGATGCCGATAAGTATGGCGACTACATGCCGGACAAATGGAAGGGCGATACCGGTAAATTCATTCCGTGGAAGAACCTGAGAGGAGCGAAGTGATGATCGATTCGGTTGATGAATTCATCAGGCTGCGCGGCAGTTCAGACTCGCGGGATTATCGTAGATCTGTCACCGATGAAGCTCCGGAGCAAGTTTGGCTGGACATCGTCAGGGAACACCCGGGCGAACGCGTCGGTGTGGTCCAGAACAAGACGGTGCCGCTCAGCGTGTTGCACGTTCTGGCCGTCGACGCCGATCCTCGCGTGAGATTCATGGTCGCCATGAAGCGCAAGCTGACGCCGGAGATTCTCGATATCCTGGCCCTCGATACGGACGAATCAGTGAGGATGCAGGTCGCGCGCCACAGGAATACATCAGCCGCATCATTGCAGATGCTGCTTGATGACGAGTGGGGCGAGATTCGCGACCATGTCAGATCACGCCTCGACGACTGAACGAAGGCGAGCAGCCGCGGCGCGATCGATCCCGGGTCGTTCGAAACGCTGCTCATCGCCTTCGTCAGCGGAGCACGCACCGCCCGGTGCCCCGGGTCGCCCACCGCTGCGGCAACTCCGCCTCGTCGGGGGTGCCGCGTTCGCGGGGCGGGTGGGGCTGGTGGGGGGCGTGACGCACGAGACTGCGGATCGCGCTTCCCGGGGGGCGGGACCGGGTAGTCCTTCGCCCGGTGCTTGCGGGCCGGAGGATGACGGAAGGCGGGTCTGAGATGTCGGACGTCCCCACGGGACCGCCGTGGCCGCGGCGCGGGCTGCACGAGCTGGTCGCGGCGCAGGCGGACCGAACCCCGGAGCGGGTGGCGGTCCGGTGCGGGGGGCGGGCGCTGACGTACCGGGAACTCGTCGCGGCGGGCGAGGCGGTGGCGGGGCGGCTGGCCGGCCGCGGGGTCGGCCGGGGCGACCGGGTCGCGGTGCTGGTCGACCGTTCGGTCGACCTCCCGGTCGCGTTACTCGGGGTGCTCGGCTCCGGCGCCGCGTTCGTGCCCGTCGACCCCGGCTACCCGGCCGAACGACGGGCGCACATGCTGCGCGACTGCGGCGCTGCGCTCACCCTCACCGTCGGCCGGCTCGCCGAACGGGCCCGCACCGCCGGCGTCCTGGTGCTGGACGCGCCGCAGGCGGCCGGCGAGCAGGCGCCGGGCGGCCCGCGGGGCGCGGAGCCGGGAGACCTCGCCTACCTGATGTACACCTCCGGTTCGACCGGCCGGCCCAAGGGGGTCGGGGTGGACCACCGGGCACTGGTCAAGGGCGTGCTGGCGATGGGCGCTGTGGTCGCTCCCGAGCCGGGCGACGTCTGGCTCTCGGTGACGTCCGCGTCCTTCGACCCGGTGCTGGTGGAGCTGTTCCTGCCGCTGACGCACGGTTCGACGGTGGTGATCGCCGACGAGCAGCAGGTGCTGGACGGGGAGGCGCTGCGCGACGCGCTGGCGGCCGGCGGCGCGACCGTGCTGCAGGCCACCCCGCTGACCTGGCGGATGCTGCTGGACGCGGGCTGGCCGGGCGGGCTGCGGGTGGCGCTGTGCGGCGGAGAGCCGCTGGCGCCCTCGCTGGCGGCCGAGTTGGCCGCCCGGGCCGGGCGGGTGTGGAACATCTACGGCCCGACCGAGACGACCGTCTGGTCCACCGCCCACCTGGTCACCGCCGCCGACCGCCGCACGGTGCCGGTCGGGCGGGCGCTGCCGGACACCACGCTGCACGTGCTGGACGAGCGGATGCGGGCCGTACCGGCCGGGGAGCGCGGCGAGGTCTGGATCGGCGGCGGCGGCGTGACGCGCGGCTACTTCGGGCGGCCGGAGCTGACCGCGGGCGTCTTCGCGGCCGACCCGTTCGGGCCGCCGGGCAGCCGGCTCTACCGGACCGGCGACCTGGGCCGGCTGGACGCGGACGGCGAACTCGAACTGCTGGGCCGCGCCGACCACCAGGTCAAGATCCGCGGCCACCGGGTCGAACCCGGCGAGATCGAGAACTGGCTGCGCGAGCACCCGGCGGTGGCGGACGTCCTGGTGCTGGCCCGGCAGGACGGCGGCGAGGCGCGGTTGGCGGCCTACGTGCGCCCGGCCGCCGGCGCGGTCCTCGACGAGCCGGCGCTGCGGGCGCACGCGGCGGTCCGGCTGCCGCGGCACATGGTGCCGAGCGCCTTCGTCGCGGTGGACGCCTGGCCGCGCACCCCCAACGGCAAGGTGGACCGGCGCGCGCTGCCGGCGCCCGGTCCTGCGCCGGCCGAGGCCGCCGGCGGCGGGCGGGAGGCGGCCGGCGGGCAGGACGAGGTGGCCGACGCGCTCGCCGGCATCTGGCACGAGGTGCTGGGGGCGAGGCCGGCCGGGCCGCAGGCGGACTTCTTCGGGATGGGCGGCCATTCGCTGCAGGTGATGCGGATGGTCAAGAGCATCCGGGCCCGGTTCGGGGTGCGGATGAACGCGGTGCGGATGATGCGGGCGGCCACCCTCGCCGACCAGGCCGCGCTGGTGCGGGCCGCGGTCGCCGCCGATCCGGTGGACGCGCCGCCGTAGACGCACCGCGGCACCGCAGCCGGGAGCGCCCACGGGCACCTCCGGCGCCGACACCACCACCGCCGCAAGGATCCCCCACGCCCTGCCTGAGAGGTGATCGATCATGGAAGACACCCGGGAACTCACCGCGTTGCCGGCGATCCAGCGTCCGCTGTGGCTCGCGAGCCGGATGACGCAGGACCTGCCGGTCTACAACGAGGCCGAGGGCTTCCGGCTGTCCGGACCGCTGGACCGGGCGGGGCTGGTGCGGGCGCTGGACGCGCTGTGGTCACGCCATCCGGCGCTGCGTTCGGTGGTGGCGGCGGACGCCGACGGGCTGCCGCGGGTGCGGGTGCTGCCCGAAGGATCGTTCCCGCTGGAGGAGTTGGACCTGCGCGGTCATCCGGAGCGGGACGCCCGGCGGCTCGGTGAGCAGGCCGCCGCCGACTCGGTGCGCCGGACGTTCGACCTGGACGAGGGCCCGTTGGCGCGGGCGTACCTGATCCGCTGCGCCGACCGGGAGTGGCTGTTCGGCCTGGTGCTGCACCACCTGGTCTCGGACGGCGAGAGCTTCCAGGTGCTGGTCGAGGAGTTGGGCGCGCTGTACGCGGGCGAGGCGCTGCCGGTGCGGGACGAGGACCCGTTGGTGGCGCAGCGGCTGCTGGAGTCGGTGGCCGGGCAAACGCAGGTGCGCGCCGATCTCGACTACTGGCGCGGGCAGTTGGCCGGTCTGCCGGCCCGGCCGCGGCCGCCGGGCGGTGCGGCGGCCGGGGAGTCCGGCGGCCATCGCGGCCGGCGGGAGCCGCTGGCGCTGGACGAGGACTGGTTCACGGCGGTGGGCGCCGCCGCCGCGCGGTTACGGGTGTCGCCGTTCGCCGTGGTGGCCGCGGCGGTCTCCGTCGTGGTGTCCCGGCTGGAGCGCACCGACGACCTGGTCATCGGCAGCACGGTCAACATGCGCTCCGAGGTGGACGCGGAGGAGCTGGTCGGCTACTTCATGAAGGTCGTCCCGCTGCGGCTGCGGGTCGCGGAGTCCGACCCGGCGGCCGAGTTGGTGCGGCGGGCCCACGAGACCGTGCTGGACGCGATGGACCACACGGCGGTCGGGTTCGACGAGATCGTGGCGGCGCTGGACGGCCGCGGCGCCGGGCACTCCCCGGTCTTCCAGGTCGCCCTGGAGCTGCACTACGAGTCCGGCGAGCTCGACCTGCCCGGCGTGCGCGCCACCCGGATGTCGGTCGACCCGGGCACCGCGAAGTTCGACCTCACCTTCCACCTCAACGCCGCGCCCGGCACGCCGGGTTACCTGGAGTACCGCACCGACCGGTACGACGGGCCGACCGCGCGGGGGGTGGCCGGCGCGGTCGCGGCGGTGCTGGCCCGGCTGTGCGCGCCGGAGCCGGGCACGGTGGGCGAACTGCCGCCGGCCGACCCGGACGCGGCGCGGGCGGCCGACGGCTGGCAGACCGGTCCTGACCTCGCGCCGGGCACCGTGCCGCTGCCGGACGCGGTGCGCGAGCGGGCCGCGCTGCACCCCGGCCGGGCGGCGGTGGTCTGCGGCGCGGACGAGGTGAGCTACGAGTGCTTCGTGCGGCAGGCGGACCTGCTCGGCCGGGCGCTGGCCGACGCCGGGGTGGCGCCCGGCGACGTGGTGGGCGTGGCGGTGGGCCGATCGGCCGCGCAGATCTGCGCGTTGTTCGGCGTCTGGTCGGCGGGCGCGGTGTGCGCGCCGCTCGACCCGGCCCTGCCGGCGGACCGGCTGCGGCGGATGATGGCCGCGGCCGGCGTCCGGGTGGTGCTGGTGGACGCCGGGGCCGACGCGTCGCCGTCCTTCGCCGGGGTTCGCCGGGTGCCGGCCGGTCTGGCCCAGTCGGAGCCGGCCGGGGCGCCGGCGGGGCCGGTGGCGAAGGTGGAGCCGGACGACGTCGCGTATCTGGTCTTCACCTCGGGAACCAGCGGGACCCCGAAGCCGGTCGCGGTGCGGCACCTGAGCCTGACGGTGTTCGGGCAGGCGATGGGCCGGCTGGCCTACGACGCCCTTCCGGTGCCCGCGCGGGTGGCGGTCAACGCGCCGTTCTCCTTCGACGCGTCCTGGCAGGGCACGCAGTTGCTGCGCGCCGGCCACACCCTCTACCCGGTGCCCGACGCGGTGCGCGCCGACCCGGAGGCCATGGTCGGCTTCCTGCGGGACAACGCTGTCGAGGCGCTGGACGGCACGCCCACGCACCTGGCCTCCCTGCTGGACGCGGGCCTGCTGGAGCCGGGCGCGCACCGGCCGGAAGTGCTGGTGCTGGGCGGTGAGGCGGTCTCGGCCGAGCTGTGGGGCCGTCTCGCGTCCAGCGGCGTGCGGGCGTTCAACGTCTACGGCCCGACGGAGTTCACCGTCAACGCCACCGCGTGCCGGATCGAGGACCCGACCGCGCGGCCGGTGATCGGCCGGCCGCTCGCCGGGGTGACCGCGCGGGTGCTGGACGCCCGGCTGCGCCCGGTGCCGGTCGGGTTCCCCGGCGAGCTGCACCTGTCCGGGCCGCAGCTCGCGGTCGGCTACGTGGGCCTGCCGGAGCTGACCGGGCAGCGCTTCTGGCGGTCGGCGGACGGGACGCGGCAGTACGCGACCGGCGACCTGGTCCGGTGGCGCGGCGACGGCAGCCTGGAGTTCCTCGGGCGGCGCGACGAGCAGGTCAAGCTGCGCGGCTTCCGGATCGAGCCGGCCGAGATCACCGCGGTGCTGCGCGCGGCGCCCGGCGTGGCGGACGCCGCCGTGGTGGTCGTCGGCGAGGGCACGCCCACCGCGATGCTGCACGCCTGCCTGGTGATGGCCGGCGGCGCGGCGGACCACGAGGGAGTGCGGGAGTTCGCGGCCGGCCGGCTGCCCGGCTACATGGTGCCCTCCTCGTTCGCCGTGGTCGCCCAACTGCCGCGCACCGGCACCGGGAAGCTCGACGCGGCCGCGATCGGGCGCACCGCCGGCCGGTCGCGGCCGGCCGCGCGCACCGGCAGCTCCAGCCCGGTGCGCCGCCGGATGGCGCGCCTGTGGAGCGGGCTGCTGGACCGCGAGGCGGTGGCCGACGAGGACGACTTCTTCGCGCTGGGCGGCCACTCGCTGCTGGCCAGCCGGCTGGTGCGGCAGGTCGGCGTGGAGTTCGGCGTCGGGCTGAGCCTGCAGACCGTCTTCGGCCGCCGCACCCTGGCGGCGATGGCCGACGCGGTGGAGGCGCGGCTCGCGGCGGGCCCGCCGGCAGGGCAGGCGGCGGGGCAGGCCGACGCCGGCGGCGAGGGGCTGGTCGTCGCGCTTTCGTCGGGCGCCGAACCGGCGCCGCCCGGCGGCCCGTTGGTCATGCTGCACCCGCTCGGCGGGTCGCTCTTCCCCTACGAGCCGCTGCTGCGGCTGCTGCCCGCGGCGCTGCCGGTGTGGGGCGTGCGCTCGCCCGCGGTGGCCGGCGCCGGCGAGGAGCCGCCGGACGTGGCGGCGCTGGCCACCCGGTACGCCGACGAGATCACCCGGGCGGTGCCCGCGCCGCGGCTGGCGCTGTTCGGCTGGTCGCTCGGCGGGCTGATCGCGCTGGCGGTGGCCGCCGAGTTGGAGGCGCGCGGCGTCGGGATCGACTTCGTGGAGATGTGGGACTGCGGGGTCGGCACCGAGGAGCCGCTGGGCGACCGCGAGTCGCTGCGGATGGCGTTGCGCGCCGCCTACGGCCCCGAGGCGCTGCGGCGCGACGCACCGCTGGTGACCGCCGTCCTGGACCTGGTGCCCGAGGGCGCGCGGGTGGACGAGGCGCTGCTGCGGACCGTGCGGGAGCGGACCCGGGCGCTGGGCGGCGCGTCGGACGCCGCCGCGCTGCCGCGGCACTTCGAGGTGATCCGGCACCAGACCGAGCTGTTCCGCGGCTGGCAGCCGGCGCCGCTGCGCGCGCCGCTGCACGTCGTCTACGCCGAACCCAGCCTGCGTGACGGCAGCGTGGGCCGCACCGACTGGGGGCGGGTGACCTCCGCGCCGTGGACCGAGGCGACGGTGCGGGCCGACCACTACGGGATGGTGCGGCCGCTGGCCGTCACCGAGTCGGCGCGCGCGCTGCTGTCCCGGCTGGCCGGCCGCACCGCCGGGACCGGGTGACGTTCCCGGGAACGCCGGGAACCGCCGAGAGACAACGAGACCGAGAGGGAACGCCATGCCCGGGAAAGCCCGCACCGCCGTCGTCGTGGACGCCTACTACAACGCGAGTTCGCTGCCGCCGGCCTTCGCGCGCCGCGGGGTCGACGTGGTGCACCTGCAGAGCACGCCGGAGCCGATCGAGTCCTGGACCCCGCCGGACCCGGCCGCCTACACCGCGAACCTCGTGCACGCCGACGAGGAGTCGACGCTGCGGCTCCTGGCGGCCTACGACCCGGTCTGCGTCATCGCCGGCCAGGAGCCCGGGGTGCCGCTGGCCGACCGGTTGAGCGAGCGGATGGGCCTGCCCACCAACGGCTCGCGGCTGTCGCGGGCCCGCCGGGACAAGTACGCGATGGCGGAGACGCTGCGGGCGGCCGGGGTGCGCGCCGTCGAGCAGTTCAAGAGCGACGCGGTGGAGCCGGTGGCCGGGTGGGTGGCGGAGCGCGGCGCCTTCCCGGTGGTGGTCAAGCCGCTCAGCTCGTGCAACACCGACGGCGTGGTCGTCTGCTTCACGATGGCGGAGGTCCGGCGGGCCGCGCGGGCCGTGCTGGACAGCCGGGACGCCTTCGGCCTGCCCAACACCGAGGTGCTGGTCCAGGCGTACCTGGACGGCGACGAGTACATCGTGGACACCGTCAGCCGGGACGGCCGGCACTTCGTCAGCAGCGTGTGGAGGTACGAGAAGAACCTCGTCAACGGCAAGAACCTCTACGACAAGGACATCCTCGTGCCGCCGGACGTCTCGCCGGCCCCGGAGCTGATCGGCTACGTGCGCACCGCGCTGGACGCGCTCGGCATCCGGCACGGCGCGGCGCACAGCGAGGTGAAGATGACCTCCGCCGGGCCGACCCTGGTGGAGACCGGGGCGCGGCTGAGCGGCGGCATGCTGCCCGGCCTGCACGACGTGTGCCTCGGGCAGAACCAGGCGGACGTGCTGGCGCTGGCGTACGCCGACCCGGACGAGTTCCTGGCCCGCTACGCCGACCGCACCTACCGGCCGCGCCGGCCCGCGATGGGCTACACGGTCGCCACCTCGGTGGACGGCGTGGTCCGGGCGATCGACGAGGAGGCGGTCGCCCGGATCAACGCGCTGCCGACCGTGCACCGCACCGTGCTGAACGTGGCGCCGGGCCAGCGCATCCGGCCCACCGTGGACCTGGGCACCTGCACGATGCGCGTCTACATGACCGGGCCCACCCAGGAGGCGATCCTCGCGGACTACGCACAGGTCCGGGAGCTCAAGGAGCGGGTCTACCAGGTCTGATGTCCCTCCTTCGGCGCACGGTCGACGCGGTGCGCGGGCTCGGGCCCGGCATGCGCGTGCTGTTCCTCACCACGCTGATCGTCCAGACCGGCAGCGTGGTGCTCCCGTTCCTCACCGCCTACCTGGTGGACCGGCACCGGTACCCGATCGCGCAGGTGGGGCTGATCGTCGCGCTCTACGGGATCGGCGGCCTGGCGGCGGACCTGTGCGCCGGTCCGCTGCTGCGGGCCGCCGCGCCCCGCACGGTCATGGCGGCCGGGCTGGCGGGCAACGCGGTCACGGTGGGCTGCCTGCCGTTCCTGCAGCGGCCGGCGGCGCTGATGGCGGCCACCGCCGTGTGGGGCTTCTGCTACGAGATCTTCATGCCGGCCTCCTACCTGGAGACCGTCCGGCGCTCGCCGGAGCGCGACCTGAAGATCGCCTTCTCGCTCAACCGGCTGGCGATCAACCTGGGCATGGGCGTGGGCCCGTTGGCGGGCGCGGTGCTGTTCGGCTGGCGGCCCGGCACGCTCTTCGGGCTCAACGCGCTGGCCGCGCTGGCCGCCGCGCTCTACCTCGCCACCCGGCCCGCCGTGCCGCCGCGGCCGGCGGCCGCCGAGGAGCCGGCCGCCGGGGGCGCGGAACCCGCGGCGGGCGGGGGCCGGTTCTGGGCCGTGCTGGTCTCCAGCGTGCCGATCCACATCGCCTACGCGCTGCCGCTGACCTTCCTGAGCGTGTACATCCTGCGCTACCTGCACCTGTCGGGCACCTGGGTGGGACTGGTCTTCGCGGTCAGCGCCGGCAGCATCGTGCTGTTCGAGATCCCGCTCAACACCGCGATGCGCGACGTGAGCCCGTTCCGCTCGCTGGTGACCGGCTACGCGCTGGCGGCCGGCGGCTTCGCGCTGATGGGCGCGGTCCGCTCCGGCCCGGCGCTGCTGGTCGCGACGCTGCTGTGGACGGCCGCCGAGATGATGGTCTTCCCCGGGCTCATGCACTACGTCTCGCACGTCTCGCCGCCCCGGCAGGCGTCGCGGAACATGAGCCTGTACTCGGCCGTCATGAGCGTCGGGCTGATCGCGGCCCCGCAGCTCGCCCTCGCGCTGGCCGCCCGGGCCGGTCCGGCGAGCCCCTGGTACCTGGCCGGCGCGGCGGTGGCCGGCGGGCTGGTCGTCATCGTGGTGATGTTCCGCGGCGCGCTGCCCGCCCGGCGCGCGGCGTCGCGGTCCGGCGCGTCGTGAGGAGTTCGCGCGCAGGCCGTGTGCCGCGGGCCGGCGGCATCGGGTTTGATGGAGGGATGAGTAGTGATGGCATGGGCGGGATGGCGGACTGGGAGAAGCGGTTCCGGGCACCGCGGGTGGGGCTGCCGGAGTGGGCCCAGGACGCGCCCGGGCGGTCGCTGTACGTCTCGAACGTCACGGGCACGTTCGAGCTGTACGCCTGGGACCGGGCGACCGGCAGCCGCCGGCAGGTGACGGACCGGCCGAACGGGACCACCGAGGGCGCGCTGCCGCCGGACGGCGAATGGGTGTGGTGGTTCTCCGACACCGACGGCGACGAGTTCGGCGTGTGGATGCGCCAGCCGTTCGCCGGCGGGCCGGACGAGGTCGCGGCGCCCGGGGTGGCCGCCGGGTACTCCGCCGGGATCGCGCTGGGCCGCGACGGGCTGTCGGTGATCGGCGTCTCGACCGACGACGAGGGCAGCAGCGTGCACGTGGTGCGGCCGGGCGCCGAGCCGGTGGAGATCTACCGGCACCCGGAGTCGGCGAGCATCGGCGACCTGAGCGAGGACGGCACGCTGCTGGCCATCGAGCACACCGAGCACGGCGACGCGATGCACTCGGCGCTGCGCGTGATGACGCTGGACGGCGCCACGGTCGCGGAGTTGGACGACACCGCCGGCGGCACGGTCGAGTCCGGGCTGGAGTGCCTCGGGTTCGCACCGGTGGCCGGGGACGGCCGGATGCTCGTGGGCCACCAGCGGCGCGGCCGGTGGCAGCCGATGATCTGGGACACCGCGACGGGCGAGCAGACCGAGCTGCAGATCGACCTGCCCGGCGAGGTGGCGGCCGAGTGGTTCCCGCCGTCCGAGCGCAGCGGCCAGGACCCGGCGCTGCTGATCGAGCACACCCGGCACGGCCGCAGCGAGCTGTGGCGCTACGAGTTCGGGGTGTGCGCCGAGCCGGACCGGCTGCTGCGGATCCCGACCGAGCCCGGCTCGATCAACGGCTCGACCACCCGGCCGGACGGCACGGTGGAGTTCCTGTGGTCCTCGGCCGCCAAGCCGCCGCAGGTGCGCTCCAGCACCGGCGCGATCGTGCTGGAGCCGCCGGGGTTCACCGCGCCGGAGTCGGTGCCGGTGCGGGACGTGTGGGTGCCGGGGCCGGGCGGCCAGGTGCACGCGCTCGTCCAACGCCCGGCCGGCCGGGGCCCGTTCCCCACCGTCTTCGAGATCCACGGCGGCCCGACCTGGCACGACAGCGACGCCTTCGCCGCGGCGCCGGCCGCCTGGGTGGACCACGGCTTCGCGGTCGTGCGGGTCAACTACCGCGGTTCCACCGGCTACGGCCGGGAGTGGACCGACGCGCTGCGGCACCGGATCGGGCTGATCGAGCTGGAGGACATCGCCGCGGTGCGCGAGTGGGCGGTGGCCGACGGGCTGGCCGACCCGGCGCGGCTGGTGCTGTCCGGCGGCTCCTGGGGCGGCTACCTGACGCTGCTCGGGCTCGGCACCCAGCCCGAGGCGTGGGCGGTCGGGCTGGCCGCGGTGCCGGTCGCGGACTACGTGGCCGCCTACGAGGACGAGATGGAACCGCTCAAGGCGCTGGACCGCACGCTGTTCGGCGGCTCCCCGCAGGAGGTCCCGGAGCGGTTCGCCGCCTCGTCGCCGATCAGCTACGTCGAGCAGGTGCGGGCGCCGGTGTTCGTCTCGGCCGGCATGAACGACCCGCGCTGCCCGATACGGCAGATCGACAACTACGTGGCGCGGCTGGCCGCCTCGGGCAAGCCGCACGAGGTGTACCGCTACGACGCGGGGCACGGCTCGCTGGTCGTCGAGGAGCGGATCAAGCAGCTGCGCCTGGAGCTGGCGTTCGCCGACCGGCACCTGCGGGCGGTCACGACCCGCTGACGCCCTGCGGCTCCCACCGGAAGCGCCGCACCGCGACGAGCAGCCCGGCCACCGCCCAGGCGGCGAGGACCAGCACGTTCTGCGTGTCCAGTCCGGTCCCGCCGCCCGGGAGGGTGGCCCGCTGCAGTCCTTCGGCCAGGTGGTAGAGCGGGAAGACCCGGCCGACCGAGCGCAGCCAGTGCGGCAGGGTGGCGAGCGGGATGAAGATGCCGGAGACGAAGGACAGGATGACCGAGGTGAACGGGCCGATCACCGCCGCCGCGTCGGTCGTCCTGGCCAGCGAGGTGACCGCCATGGCCACCGTGGTGAGCGACGCGGTGCCCAGCACCACGTAGACCGCGATGCCGCCGATCCCGGCCGCGTCCGGGTGCACCCCGTAGAGCAGGCCGGAGATCAGGTAGAGCACCGCGACCATCAGCGCGGTCAGCGCCAGCGCCCGCAGCGCGGTCGCGACGACGAAGGTCCAGGCGGGCATGGGCGTGCCGCGCAGCCGCTTGAGCTGGCCGCTCTCGCGCTGCTCGGTGAGGCCGACCACCAGCGAGGAGAAGCTCTGCATGGCGATGGCGTACGCGGCCATGCCGGCGGTGAAGTACGCCTTGGTGTCGATGGTCCCGCCGGCGAAGTGCGTGGTGCGGTCGGCGCCCGAGGTGAACGCCGAGTTGAACAGCAGGAGCAGCAGCACCGGGAAGAGCACCCCGAAGACCACGACCCGGGAGTTGCGGGCCGCGGACAGCAGGGAGTAGCGGGTCTGGGTGAGCAGGACGGCGACGTCACTCATGGTCGGCTCCCGTCCGCGTCCCGCCGCCGGTGAGTTCGAGGAAGAGGTCCTCCAGGGACGGGCGCCGCACCTCCAGGTCGGCCAGTTCGAGCCGGGCGTCGTGCGCCCAGTCGAGCATCGCGCGCAGCAGCGGCTGGGCGTCCGCGGTCCGTACCGTCACCGCGTCGCCCTGCCGGGTCAGCGAGCCGGGCGGCACCGGCAGGCCGTCGAGGCGGGCGCCGGCCGGCAGCCGGAAGGTGATGGCGGTGGACCGCGGGACGGCGTCGGCCAGCTCGCGCGGCGCACCGGTGGCGACGATGCGGCCGGTGCGCATGATGGAGACCCGGTCGGACAGGTGCTGGGCCTCGTCCATGTAGTGGGTGGTCAGCACGACGGTGCGGCCGAGCTCGCGCAGCCCCTCGATCATCCGCCACGCCTCGCGGCGGGCGCCGGGGTCGAAGCCGGTGGTCGGCTCGTCGAGGAAGATCAGGTCCGGGTCGCCGATCAGCGCCACGGCCACGTCGGCGCGGCGCTGCTGGCCGCCGGAGAGCGTGCCGAGCCGCTCGTCGCGCTTGTCGCGCAGGCCGACCAGTTCGATGACCTCGTCGGCGCGGCGCGGGCGGCGGTAGAAGGCGGCGTACAGGTCGAGCGTCTCGCGGACCGTCAGCACCGGGTTGAGCCGGCACTCCTGCAGCACCAGGCCGATGCGGTCGCGCCAGGCGCGGGTCGGCCGGGCGGGGTCGGTGCCGAGCACCCGCACCTCGCCGGCGGTGCGGCTGCGGTAGCCCTCCAGGATCTCCAGGGTGGTGGTCTTGCCCGCGCCGTTGGCGCCGAGGAAGCCGAAGACCTCGCCGGTGCGCACTTCGAGGTCGATGCCGCGCACCGCCTCCTGGGAGCCGTAGCGCTTGACGAGGCCGCGGGTGCGGATCGCGAGGCCGTCGTCCGCGGCGGCGGTGGCTGGGTCCGGCATGGCTCGATCGTAGGACCGGCGGCCCGGCCCGGCACCCGGTGGCAGGCCCCGCGGCCCGCGCTACGGCGCGGCGGGCGAGGACTCCCGCTCGGCCGGGCTCTCCGGGCCGGCCGGCGGTTCCGGCTCGTCCGGGACCAGCCCGAGGGCCAGGTCGCGCACGTTCTCGCCCTCGCGGCGCACCAGGCGGATCCAGGTGAAGACCACGAAGCCGGCGAAGACGAACCACTCGCCGGTGTAGCCGAGGTTCTGGAACGCCTCGGCGTCCAGGCCGCTGTTGGGCGCCGACGCGGGCGGCACCGGCCGCAGCGGCGCGTTCGCGGTGGTCAGCGTGATCCAGCCGTCGTAGACCGGGTACGGCACCAGGTTGACCAGCGAGGCGCCGCTGATCATGCCGAGCTGCCCGGCCGGCAGGCCGCCGGAGGCGTCCACCCCGCTGTCGCCGACGCCCTCCGGCGCCTGCACGGTGCCGGTCACCGTGACCGCGGCGGCCGGCACCGGCGGGATCGGGCCGTGGTGGTCGGCGCTGCCGGGCAGCCAGCCGCGCACCACGGGCAGCGCGGCGCCGTGCTCGACCCGCAGCAGGTCGAGCACGTAGAAGCCGTCCCGGCTGCCGAGGTAGCGGTCCGGGACCAGCAGTTGGTGCGCCGGGTCGAACCGCCCGGTCGCGCGCACCACCCGGCCCACGGTGTCCTGGTCGACCTGCGAGCTGGGCCGCGGGAAGACCCGGTCGAGGGGGACGGCGGGCGCGGTGCCGGGCGCGGGGGCCTTCTCGGCGGCCCGGTGCGCGGCCACCCGCGCCTCGAAGCGGCCGAGCTGCCAGGTCCCCATGAACACGCAGAACGGAATGGCGAGCAGCGCGAGCGCGGTGATGCCCAGCCATCGGGGCGTCAGCAGGAACCGGTACACGCGACCACGTTACGGCTGCCGGCCGGCGGCCGGGGACCCGGCCCCCGGCCCGCGCCCGCCTACGCGGTGGGCAGCGGGTCGGTCTGGTACACCGTGCCGGCGCACGCGCCGGAGATGTCGGTGGTCGCCGCGGCCGGGCCGCCCTCCGGCGGGATGGTGGACAGCGAGACGGCGGCGTCGCCGGCCGGGCCGGGGGTGGTCGGCGACGGGGACGCGGAGGTGCCGCCGCCTCCGTCGTCGGTGGTGCTGTCCGGGGCCATCGTGCCGGCCGAGTCGGCGGTGCCGCCGGCCGTGGTGGCGTCGGCGCCGGCCGTGGTGCCGCCGGAGTCGCCGCCGGTGCCGCCGGCGCCCGGGGTGGCGGTGCCGCCGTTGCCGGACGGCGGGGGCGGGTCGGTGGCGCAGCCGCTGGGGCCGCCGCCGGAGGCCGGGATCCAGGCGAACTGCACCTGGTAGGCCTGGCCGGGCGGCAGCACGACGGCGGCCGGGTCCTCGGACGGGTTGGGCAGCAGCGGCGTCGCCGGGTCGCCCTGGGTGTGGGCGACGACCTGGATGCCGCCGGCGGTGGCGGAGCCCTGGGCGGCCACCGCGATCTGCCCGTCGCCGACCACGGCGCAGCTGGTGCCGGAGACGTTGACGACGCGGAAGACGCCGTAGACCCGGCCCAGCGCGTCGGGGGTGTCGGTGTGCGCGGAGCCCTGGCCGAGCTGGCCGCGGGAGCACGGCGGGGCGTCGGCGGGGTCGCTGGTGACCGGGCTGGCCCCGGGGCCCAGGCTCGGGGCGGTGGCCGCCGGGCCGTGGCCGGTGCCGCCGGGGCCGGTCCGCCGGCGGGCCAGGCCGCCGGGGCCCTCCCCGCCCAGGGTGGCCGGGTCGCTGCCGGACGCCTGGCTGTCGGAGGAGTGCGCGGAACCGGACGCGTCGTAGCCGAGGTCGGCGAGGTGCACGGCCGCGGGGACCGCGGTGCCGACCAGCAGCACGCCCGCCGCCGCGCCGACCATCACCTGGCGGCGCCGGGCCCGCCGGGCCGGGACCGCACGGCTCAGGTGGTCGAGCGAGCCCTCGCGCGGTTCGACGTCGCGGACCGCGTCGTGCAGCAGTCTGCGCAGGGCCAGTTCGTCGAGGTCGCCGGACCGCTCGCCGGCGGCGTCGGGGCCGAACGGGAAGCCGGGATCCGGGGTGTCGTTCTGTTCTGGCATGCCTTGGCCGGACTCGAAGGGGGTGCGGGTCATGCGGGCGCCTCCATGGCGATACGCAGGGCCGCGATACCGCGTGAACCGTACGCCTTGACGGAGCCTATGGATATACCGAGCGTCTCGGCGACCTGGGCCTCCGTCATGTCGGCGAAGTAGCGCAGCACGAGCACCTCGCGCTGGCGGCGCTGCAGGGCGCGCATCGAGCGGATCAACTGGTCGCGTTCCAGCTGCTCGTAGGCGCCCTCCTCGGCGCTCGCCATGTCGGGCATCGGCTTGGACAGCAGCTTCAGGCCGAGGATGCGGCGGCGCAGCGCGGACCGGGAGAGGTTGACCACGGTCTGGCGCAGGTAGGCGAGGGTCTTGTCGGTCTCGCGCACCCGGCTGCGCGCCGAGTGCACCCGGATGAACGCCTCCTGGACCACGTCCTCGCACGAGGCGGTGTCGTCCAGCAGCAGGGCGGCGAGTCCGAGCAGCGAGCGGTAGTGCGCGCGGTAGGTCTCGGTGAGGTGGTCGACCGTGGTGCCCGCGGTCATCGTCTCGTCAGCGCCGGCCGGTGCGTCTGCCGGCAGTTTGGCGGTCTGCCAGGGGGCGATCACCGGTAGTCCGCCGGCCGCCGGTGTACGACGGGGGCGGGCCGCCGGGTCGCCCGGGCGGCGTCCTGACGGCGGCGCCAGGGTCGCGCCCAGGGGCACCCCCAGGGCGGCTGTGATGCCGAGTGCTTCTGCCACGACTGTTGGACGCTCTCGCCCCCGTCAGGGTTGTACGAGATCCCCATCCCAACCAACTCATTCCCAGTGCCCCGGTCTGCCCCGACCCGCCAGAAAAAACGCGCTCCCCGCCCAACTGCCGCGACGGCAGGGCGGGGAGCGAATTGTCGAACGTAACGGCGGCAGCTATCAAGCGGTTCAGACCATCAAGTTCGTCACAGAACCTTCACACAGTCTGCAACGTTGCTTTCCGGCCAGTCCGGGACCCCGGGCGAACCACCGCAAACCCCAACGGGCCCGCCGGCGGCCGCTCCGGACGAACGGTCAGCTCCCGGTCAGCTCGGCGGCGACCAGCTCGGCGATCTGCGCGGTGTTGAGCGCCGCGCCCTTGCGCAGGTTGTCGCCGCACAGGAACAGCTCCAGGCCGAACGGGTCGTCCAGCGCCCGGCGCACCCGGCCGACCCACGTCGGGTCGGTGCCGACCACGTCGGCGGGGGTCGGGAACTCGCCCTCGGCCGGGTTGTCGCACACGACCACGCCGGGGGCGCCGCTGAGGATCTCGTGCGCCCGGGCCACCGAGACCTCGTTCTCGAACCGGGCGTGCACCGAGATCGAGTGGGTGGTGATGACCGGCACCCGCACGCAGGTGGCGTTGACCCGCAGGTCGGGCAGGCCGAGGATCTTGCGGGACTCGTTGCGGACCTTCAACTCCTCCGACGACCAGCCCTCGTCCTTGAGCGATCCGGCCCACGGCACGACGTTGAGCGCCAGCGGCGCCGGGAATGGCCCGAACTCGCCCACCGCCCGCCGCACGTCGCCGGGCTGGGTGCCGAGGTTGGTGCCGCCGACCTTCGCGATCTGCTCGCGCAGCGTGTCGATGCCGGGCTGCCCGGCGCCGGAGGCCGCCTGGTAGGAGGAGACGACCAGTTCGGTGAGGCCGAACTCGGCGTGCAGCGCGCCCAGCGCGACGATCATGGACAGCGTCGTGCAGTTGGGGTTGGCGATGATGCCGCGCGGCCGGTTGCGGGCCGCGTGCGCGTTCACCTCGGGCACCACCAGCGGCACGTCGGGGTCCATCCGGAACGCGCCGGAGTTGTCCACCGCGATCGCGCCCTTGGCGGCCGCGATCGGCGCCCACCGCGCGGAGACCTCGTCGGGCACGTCGAACATCGCGATGTCGACCCCGTCGAAGGACTCCTCGCTCAGCGCGACGACCTCGATCTCCTGACCGCGCACGGTCAGCATCCGGCCGGCCGAGCGGGGCGAGGCGATCAGCCGGATCTCGCCCCAGACGTCCTCGCGGGAGGAGAGGATGCCGAGCATCACGCCGCCGACCGCGCCGGTGGCGCCGACCACGGCGAGCGTGGGCTTGCGGGCGGAAGTCTGGGAAGTCATCGGCCGGTACCTCCGTAGACCACGGCCTCGTCGCTCTCGCTGTCCAGCCCGAAGGCGGTGTGGACGGCGCGGACGGCCTCGTTGACGTCGTCGGCCCGGGTGACGACCGAGATGCGGATCTCCGAGGTGGAGATCAGCTCGATGTTGACGCCCGCGTTGGACAGCGCCTCGAAGAAGGTCGCGGTCACGCCGGGGTTGGTCTTCATGCCCGCGCCGACCAGCGAGATCTTGGCGACCTGGTCGTCGTAGCGCAGCGACTCGTAGCCGCTCTCCGCCCGGGCCCGCTCCAGCGCCTGCACCGCCTTGCGGCCCTCGTCCTTGGGCAGCGTGAAGGAGATGTCGGTCAGTCCGGTGGACGCGGCCGAGACGTTCTGCACGACCATGTCGATGTTGATCCGGGAGTCCGCGATGGCCCGGAAGATCGTCGCGGCCACGCCCGGCTTGTCGGGCACCCCGACGACCGTCACCTTCGCCTCGGAGGTGTCATGGGCGACCCCCGAGATGATCGCCTGCTCCATCGGTTGTTCCCCTTGTGGTTCGTTGCTGACCCAGGTGCCGCGCAGTCCGGAGAAGGACGAGCGCACGTGGATCGGGATGTTGTACCGGCGGGCGTACTCCACGCAGCGGTGCAGCAGCACCTTCGACCCGGAGCTGGACAGCTCCAGCATGTCCTCGAACGAGATCCAGTTGATCTTACGAGCCTTCTTCACCACGCGCGGGTCGGCGGTGAAGACGCCGTCCACGTCGGTGTAGATCTCGCAGACCTCGGCGTCCAGCGCCGCCGCCAGCGCGACCGCGGTGGTGTCCGAGCCGCCCCGGCCGAGCGTGGTGATGTCCTTCTTGTCATGCGAGACACCCTGGAACCCGGCGACGATGGCGATGTTGCCCTCGTCGAGCGCGGTGCGGATCCGGCCGGGGGTGACGTCGATGATGCGCGCTTTGTTGTGGACCGAGTCGGTGATCACGCCGGCCTGGCTGCCCGTGAAGGACTGCGCCTCGTGGCCGAGGTTTTTGATCGCCATCGCCAGGAGCGCCATGGAGATGCGCTCGCCGGCGGTCAGCAGCATGTCGAATTCGCGTCCGGAAGGGATCGGCGATACCTGCTGCGCCAGATCGATCAGCTCGTCCGTCGTGTCGCCCATCGCCGAGACCACGACGACCACCTGGTGGCCGCTCTTCTTGGCATCGACGATTCGCTTGGCGACGCGCTTGATGCCTTCGGCATCCGCAACGGATGAGCCGCCGTACTTCTGCACGACAAGGCCCACGTGCGCTCCTCGCAACTGTCTCTTCTGGGGGCTGTCCCTCAGATCCCCGCGGGGGGAAAGCGTTCGGCTCAGTCTAACGAGCGGGCCGAATTCAACCCGGACATATCACATCGTGAGATGCACTGCTCACACGACGATCAGCCCGTGGCTCATCCCGCGACCCGCCCTGGCCGCTCAGCCGGAGAGCCTGCCCGCTGCGCGGGCGGGCACACGGACAAGTAAGGCGGCTCACACGGACGGGCGAAACAGAAGTCCGGACGCGGCTCAGCCGCGGCGGCGCAGCCCCAGCGGCTCGGCGATCTCGGCGGCCATGACCTCGCCCGCCGCCTCGGCCAGGTCCTCGTCGCCGGAGGAGGCGTCGGTGTCCAGGCCGTCCAGCTCGTCCAGCGGCGAGTCGAGCCGCACGTGGGCGACGAGGGACTGCAGGGCGCGCAGCGACGCGCTGGCGGTCGGCCCCCAGTTGGACAGGTAGGAGAACTGCCACCACCACAGCGCCTCGCTGACCCGGCCGCCGCGGTAGTGGGCGAGCCCGTGGGTCAGGTCGGTCACCACGTCGGCGAGGTCGTCGGAGATCCGGCAGGCGACCGGCATGCTGCGCGGCACGTACGGGTCGAAGACCTCGGAGTAGACGTCGATCGGGGCGAGCAGCTCGGCCAGCTGCTCGCGCAGCTCGTCGGCGTCCGGCTCGGGACCGGCGTCCGGCTCGTAGCGCTCGTCGGGCACGATGTCCTCGTGCGCGCCGAGCCGCCCGCCGGCCAGCATCAGCTGGGAGACCTCCAGCAGCAGGAACGGCACCGCGCTGTCCGGCTCGTCGCCCTTGGCGACCTCCCTGACCGCCACGATGAAGCTCTCGATCTGGTCGGCGATCTGCACCGCGAAGTCGCCCGGGTCGCCGGACTCCCCCTGCGGATCGCGCGGCACCGGACGCGAGCTGTTGAGACGCGAAGTGGGAACTGCGGTGTCAGACATCGAGCAGTCGTCTCCCTTCGAAGGCACGCCCCAGCGTGACCTCGTCGGCGTATTCCAGGTCGCCGCCAACCGGCAGACCGCTGGCCAGCCGCGTCACCTTGAGGCCCATGGGCTTCACCATGCGCGCCAGGTAGGTGGCGGTGGCCTCTCCTTCGAGATTCGGATCGGTCGCGAGGATCAACTCGGTCACCACGCCGTCCGCGAGCCGGGCGAGCAGCTCGCGAATGCGCAGGTCGTCCGGCCCGACGCCCTCGATCGGGCTGATCGCGCCGCCGAGCACGTGGTAGCGGCCCCGGAACTCCCGGGTCCGCTCGACCGCCACGACGTCCTTGGGCTCCTCGACCACGCAGATCACCGCGGTGTCCCTGCGCGGGTCGAGGCAGACCCGGCACTGCTCGTCCTGCGCGACGTTTCCGCAGGTCACGCAGAACCTGACCTTCTCCTTGACCTCGGAGAGCACGTGGGCCAGCCGCCGGACGTCCGCGGGGTCGGACTGCAGGATGTGGAAGGCGATCCGCTGCGCGCTCTTGGGCCCCACGCCGGGCAGCCTGCCCAGCTCGTCGATGAGGTCCTGGACCACGCCTTCGTACACGCCAGCGCCTTCTTCCGTCGTCCGCTTGTCCTGATTATCCGCTTGTCCGTTTTCCGGTTCTCGCTGTCCGGCCGATCTTCTCGCGTCCGGTCGTCCGGTGGGAACCGTCCGGCCGGAACAGTCCGAACGGTCAGAAACCGAGGCCGGGCAGTCCGCCGCCGCCCAGGCCCTGGGCGAGCGGGCCGAGCTTGTCCTGCTGGAGCTGGTGGGCGGCGCCGTTCGCGTCCCGGACGGCGGCCAGGATCAGGTCGGCGAGGGTCTCGGTGTCGTCCGGATCCACCGCCTTCGGGTCGATCGCCAGCCCCGTCAACTCGCCGGAGCCGCTGACCGTGGCCTTCACCAGACCGCCGCCCGCGCTGCCCTCGACCCGGGACTCCGCGAGCTGCGCCTGGGCGGCCGCGAGATCCTGCTGCATCTTCTGGGCCTGCTGGAGCAGTTGCTGCATGTTGGGCTGACCACCGGGATTCACGGTTTCGCTCCTGCCTACGACGACATTCCCACCTGTGCGGTAGGGCGAGCCTACGTGCTCCAACGGCCCCGCGCGCTACGCCGTACGGAGGACACGGCGCACCGCGAGGACGACGCGCGCCGGCGCGTCCCGGGGGCGCGCGGCGGCGCCGAAGCGCTCGCGCGGGGTGAACCCGCCGTCACTCGTTCGGGGTCTCGTCGATGACGGTGGCGCCCAGTTCGCGGATGAGCAGTTCGTAGCCGCTGAGCGGGGTGTCGTCGAGATCGGGGTCGTCGTCCTCGGGGATGTCGTCCTCGATGGCGACCCGCGGCGCGCTCTGGACGGCGGAGGGCGGCCCGGGGTCGTGCGGCGGCGCGGCGGGCGGCCGGGCGGGCTGCGGGCGGGCGGCGGGCTGCTGGGGCGCGGCCGGGGGCTGCGGGGCGGCCGGCCGGTCGAAGCCGCCGCCGGACGGCGGGCCGCCGGGCGCGGGCGGGCGCGTTCCACCGCCGCCCTGGCCGCCGGACGGGTCGACGATCGCCTCGATCTTCCACTCCAGGTGGAAGCTCTCGCTGATCGCCTGGCGCAGCACCTCGTCGCTGCCGCCGCTGACGAAGCTGTCGCGGGCGCCGGCGTTGGCGAAGCCGAGCTGCAGCGTGACGCCGTCGAACCCGGCGACCTGGGCGTTCTGGCTGAGCAGGATCCAGGTGAAGCGGCGCCGGTTCTTGACGGCTTCGAGGATGTCGGGCCACATCTGCCGCGCCCGCGAGGCGTCCACGCCGCCGCCCCGCCCGCCCGCGGCCGGCGCGGCGGCTGGGACGGAGGATGCCGAGGTCGCCGCCGGTGCGGGCGACGCCGCGGGGGCGGCCGGGGCGGACGGTGCGGCCGTGGTCGGCCAGGCGCCCGGGCGGTGGGCGCTCTCGCCGCCGGGGGCCCGGGTGCCGGTGGGCCAGGCGCCGGGGGCCGGCGAGGCGCCGCCCTGACCCGCGCCGGGGTCGGGCTCGGCCGCCGCGGCCGGGCCGTCGGCGGGCGGCGGGGCGGGGGCCTGCGACGGCGGGACCGCGGGCGGCGGCTCGGCGGACGCCTGGGGCGGCGGGGACTGCTGGGGCTGCGGGTGCTGCGGGCGGACCGCGGCCCGGGCCGCGCCGGCGCCGCCGCCGTGGGCCGCCGGGAACGCGTCGGGCTCGGCGGCGTGGCCGGCGGCGGGCGGCGCGGTGCGGGCCTGCCGCTCCAGCCGGTCGAGGCGGGCCGCGACGGCCCGCTCGTCGTCGTAGGCGGCGGGCAGCAGCACGCGGGCGCAGATGAGTTCGAGCTGCAGGCGGGGCGAGGTGGCGCCGCGCATCTCCGTCAGGCCGGTGCTGACCAGGTCGGCCGAGCGGCTCAGCTCGGCGGCTCCGAAGGCGGTGGCCTGCGCCCGCATCCGGTCGAGCACGTCGGCGGGCGCGTCGATCAGGCCGGTGTCGGCCGCCTCCGGCACGGCGGCCAGGATGACCAGGTCGCGCAGCCGTTCCAGCAGGTCGGCGGCGAACCGGCGCGGATCGTGGCCGCCCTCGATCACCCGGTTGACGATCTGGAAGGCGGCCGCGCCGTCGGCGGTGGCGAACGCCTCGACCACCGCGTCGAGCAGCGCGCTGTCGGTGTAGCCGAGCAACGCGGTGGCCATGGCGTACGTGACCCCGGACTCGCCCGCGCCGGCGAGCAGTTGGTCCATCACGGACATCGAGTCGCGCACCGAGCCGGCGCCGGCCCGGACGACCAGCGGATAGACGCCGTCCTCGACCGGGATCGACTCGCGGCCGCACACCTCGGCCAGGTAGTCGCGCAGCGTGCCGGGCGGCACCAGCCGGAACGGGTAGTGGTGGGTGCGCGACCGGATGGTGCCGATGACCTTCTCCGGCTCGGTGGTCGCGAAGATGAACTTCAGGTGCTCGGGCGGCTCCTCGACCACCTTCAGCAGGGCGTTGAACCCCGCCGAGGTGACCATGTGGGCCTCGTCGATGATGTAGATCTTGAAACGGCTGGACGCCGGGCCGAAGAACGCCTTCTCCCGCAGGTCGCGCGCGTCGTCCACGCCGCCGTGCGAGGCCGCGTCGATCTCGATGACGTCGATCGAGCCCGGCCCGTTGCGCGCCAGGTCCCGGCAGGACTGGCAGCTTCCGCACGGGGTCGGGGTGGGTCCCTGCTCGCAGTTGAGGCAGCGGGCGAGGATCCGCGCGCTGGTCGTCTTGCCGCAGCCGCGCGGACCGCTGAACAGGTACGCGTGGTTGACCCGGTTGTTGCGCAGCGCCTGCTGCAACGGGTCGGTGACGTGCTCCTGCCCGATGACCTCGGCGAAGGACTCGGGCCGGTAGCGGCGGTACAGAGCGAGAGACACGCCTACGACGATATCGGGGAGGACGGACAACCGGCGCCGGGCCGGGGCGGCGGCCGGTCCGGCACGCGGTCCTGGGCCACCCGGGAGCGGCCCGGGGCGGCACAGGGAAACAGCCCCGCGGACCGGCCCTTAGCACAGTGCCGATGCGCTTATCTGAAGATTGCGGATTCCGGATATCGCCCCGGCGGCTCGGGTAATGCTGGACGCAGGGGTGGGGCGCGGCTTCAGAGGGGGAGCCCGCGGAATGTCCCGCGCCCTTTCGCAGAAAGGCCGGGCAGCACGTGACACAGCCTTTTCACCTTCCGGATTTCTACATGCCGTATCCGGCCCGCCTCAGCCCGCATCTTGAGGAGGCCCGGGCGCACACCAAGCGGTGGGCCCGCGGGATGGGGATGCTGGAGGGCTCCGGGATCTGGGACGAGGGCGATCTCGACGCGCACGACTACGCGCTGCTGTGCTCCTACACCCACCCCGACGCGACCGGGCCCGACCTGTCGCTGGTCACCGACTGGTACGTGTGGGTCTTCTTCTTCGACGACCACTTCCTGGAGACCTTCAAGCGCAGCCACGACCGCGAGGGCGGCAAGGCGTACCTCGACCGGTTGCCGATGTTCATGCCGATGGACCCTGCGGCCGGGGTCCCCGAGCCGACCAACCCGGTCGAGGCCGGGCTCGCCGACCTGTGGGCGCGCACCGTGCCGTCGATGTCGGCCGCCTGGCGCGCGCGGTTCGCGGAGAGCACCCGCAATCTGCTCAACGAGTCCCTGTGGGAACTGTCGAACATCAATGCGGACCGCATCGCCAATCCGGTCGAGTACATCGAGATGCGCCGCAAGGTCGGCGGCGCTCCCTGGTCGGCCGGGCTGATCGAGTTCGCCGCACACGCCGAGGTGCCGGCCGCGGTGGCCGGCTCGCGGCCGATGCGGGTGCTGCGCGACACCTTCTCCGACGGCGTCCACCTGCGCAACGACCTGTTCTCCTACGAGCGCGAGGTCGGCGAGGAGGGCGAGCTGTCCAACGGTGTCCTGGTGCTGGAGACCTTCCTCGGCTGCACCACGCAGGAGGCCGCCGAGGCGGTCAACGACCTGCTGACCTCCCGGCTCCACCAGTTCGAGAACACCGCGGTCGTCGAAGTGCCGCCGCTGTGCGTGGAGTTCGGCCTGTCCCCGCAGGAGTGCGCCGACGTCGCCGCGTACGTCAAGGGGCTGCAGGACTGGCAGTCCGGCGGCCACGAGTGGCACATGCGCTCCAGCCGGTACATGAACGAGGGCGCGCTGGACGGCGCGTCGGGCCCGGCCTTCTCCCAGCTCCCCCTCGGGCTGGGCACCTCGGCGGCGAACTGGCGGGCCACCACCGGGCGCATCGAGGCGAACCGGCTGCGCTCCTTCACCTACCGGCCGTTCCAGCGGGTCGGCCCCTCCCGGCTGCCGGAATTCCGGATGCCGTTCCCGCTCTCGATCAGCCCGCACCTGCCCGGCGCGCGGGACCGGCTGCTGGTGTGGTGCCGTGAGACGGGCCTGCTCGCGCCGGACCCGGGCGTGCCGCACTCCTTCGTCTGGGACGAGCACAAGCTCGACGCCCACGACCTGCCGCTGTGCGCGGCCGGCATCCACCCGGACGCCTCCGCGGACGCGCTCGACCTGTCGTCGGCCTGGCTGGCCTGGGGCACCTACGCCGACGACTACTACCCGGCGGTCTACGGCCGCACCGGCGACCTGCTCGGCGCCAGGCTGCGCAACGAGCGGCTGCTGCTGTTCATGCCCGTCGACCCGGCCGCCGACCCGGTGCCGCCCGTGCCGCTCAACGCGATGGAACGCGGGCTGGCCGACCTGTGGCAGCGCACCGCCGGCCCGCTGGACGCCGACGCGCGGCGCACCTTCCGCGCCACGATCGAGACGATGCTCGCCAGCTGGCTGTGGGAGCTGGGCAACCAGGCGCAGCACCGCATCCCCGACCCGGTCGACTACGTCGAGATGCGCCGGGCCACCTTCGGCTCCGACCTGACGATGGGGCTGTGCCGGCTCTCGCACGGCCGCAGGATCCCGCAGGAGGTCTACGACAGCGGCCCCATGCGGTCGCTGGAGCTGGCCGCGAGCGACTACGCGTGCTTCGTCAACGACGTGTACTCGTACCAGAAGGAGGTCGAGTTCGAGGGCGAGTTCCACAACATCGTCGTGGTGGTGCAGGACTTCTTCGACTGCGACTACCCGGCCGCACTGCGCATCGTCGACGACCTGATGGACTCCCGGATGCGCGAGTTCCAGCACATCTGCGACAACGAACTGCCGGTCGTCTACGAGGACTTCAAGCTGGACGCCGAGGCCAGGGCGATCCTGGACGGCTTCGTCGGCGAGCTGCGCAACTGGCTGGCCGGCATCCTCAACTGGCACGAGAACTGCCGCCGCTACCGGGAGGAGGAGCTGCGCGTGGTCGCCGGATCCGGCGGCCGTCCGGTGCTGCCGGGACGCCCGGACTCCGGTGCCCCGTCAGCCGCGGCGGCGGCCGTGTCCGCGGTGCTCGCCGGCCGGCCGGCCGGGCTCGGCACCGCGGCGCTGCGCCCGTTCACGCCGGCCGCCGGGCCGCCGGCCGGCGAGGTCCGGCCGGAGCCGGCCGCCCCGGCCGCGTCCGCCGGGCCGGGCGGCCGGGTGCTCGCCGGCCCGACCGGTCTCGGCAGCGCCTCGGCCCGCGTCCCCCTGGCGCCCGCGCGCGCCTGAACGGGTCGCCCGCCGTGCGCTGGCTAGGGTGCAAACGCCGCGAAAGCGGCACCCGCACCCACCGGCGCACGGCGAGAGGCGACCCGATGAACCTGAGCATCCGCAACCAGTTCCCGGCCACCGTCACCGGCGTCACGCCCGGCGAGGCGATGGCGGTGGTCAGCAGCCGCACCGACACCGGCCAGGAGCTGACCGCGGCGGTGACCCGGGAGGCCGTCGAGGCGCTGGGCATCACCGACGGCACCCGGGTGCGCGCGCTGATCAAGTCCACCGAGATCGCGCTGGCCACCGGACCGGTCGCCGGGGTCACCATCCGCAACCAGATCCCCGGCACGGTCGCCCGCATCGCGCACGGCGGCGCGATGTCGGCCGTCACCCTGACCATCGACGGCGGCGAGCTGACCGCCGCCATCACCACCGAGTCGGTCCAGGACCTCGGCATCACCATCGGCGCCGAGGTCGTCGCGCTGGTGAAGTCCACCGAGGTGTCGCTGGCCACCGGGTGACCCGGCCGACCCGGTCAGTGCCAGTGCGCGGGGCGGGTGAAGCCGTCGGGCAGCCGGGTGGCGGCGTCGCCCCTGGCCGCGTTGAGCTGGGGCTGGGTGAGGAAGACCGCGTCGGTGAGGTCGGCGCCCGACAGGTCCGCGTCGCGCAGGTCGGCGCCGATGACGTCCGCGGTGCGCAGGTCGGCGCCGCGCAGGTCGGCGGCGACGAGCAGGGCGCCGCGCAGGCTGGCGCCGCGCAGGTCGGCCCGGGCGAGCCGCGCGCCGACCAGGTCGGCGCCGCGGTGGTCTCGGCGGCGCCCCGGAACGGCCGCGCGGTGCAGTTCGCCGGCCCGCAGCAGCAGCGCGTTGGCCTCCTCGCGGATCGCGGCCACGTCGAGCCCGGCGAGGGTGCCGGGGTCGGCCCGGGTCAGCGGCTCGATCGCGTCGCGGGTGCGGCGCAGTCCGGCGTGGACCGCGCGGGCCCTCGGCAGGGTCAGCGCCTCGGTGACGTAACGCAGCAGCTCGTGGAGCTGGCGCATGACCGGGAAGACCTCGAACATCGCGCGGGCGGTGTCCGGCGCGGCCCGCCAGTCCCGGCCGCCGAAGGTGACCTGGGAGACCTGCTGGCCGGCGCCGAAGCAGTCGAAGACCGTGCAGCCGTTGAAGCCCTCCTGCCGCAGCCGGGCGTGGATGCCGCAGCGGAAGTCGGTGCGCAGGTGGGAGCAGGGCCGGCCGGCGTCCTTGCGCACCGCGAAGTCCGCGGACTTCGCGAACGGCAGCGCGACGCAGCACAGCCCGAAGCAGTTGGCGCAGTCGGCGGTCAGGTCGGCGGGTTCGACGGGCAACGCGGGGTTCTCCTGGCGGCCGGCGGGGCGGAACGGGACGGGCACCATTGTCCCCCGCCGCCCGGGCCGCCCGCCTCAGCCCTCGGCACGCCGCTTCGCGGCCCGTTTCGCCTCCTGCTTGAACGCCCGCACCCTGGCCAGCGACTCGGGTCCGGTGATGTCCGCGGCCGAGCGGTAGCAGTCCTGCTCGCCGTACGGGCCGGCCGCCTCGCGCCAGCCCTCGGGGGTGACGCCGAGCCGTTTGCCGAGCAGGGCCAGGAAGATCTGCGCCTTCTGCCGCCCGTAGCCCGGCAGCGCCATCAGCCGTTCCAGGACCGCCCGGCCGGTGGGCACGTCGCGCCAGACGGCCGCCGCGTCGCCGTCGTAGGTGTCGACCAGGTGCCGGCACAGCTGCTGGACGCGTTTGGCCATCGCCCCCGGATAGCGGTGCACGGCCGGTTTGGCGGACAGCAGCGCGGCGAAGTCGTCCGGGTCGTAGGCGGCGATCTCGCCGGCGTCCGGTTCGGCGCGGCCCATGCGTTGCGCGATGGTGTACGGCCCGCTGAACGCCCACTCCATCGGCACCTGCTGGTCGAGCAGCATGCCGATCAGCGCGGCCAGCGGGCTGCGGCCCAGCAGCTCGTCGGCCTCGGGCGACTGGGCGAGGCGGAGGGTGTGCTCCATCCACCGATGATCCCGCGCGGCCGGCGGGACCGCACGCGCAGCCGTCCGGACGGGGACGGCTGCGCGGGGCCGGCGGGCGGGGTCAGCTGACGTTGAGCGCCGTGTCGTCCACGACGAAGGACGTCTGGTCCTGGTTGTCCTCCGTGCCGGTGAACTTCAGGGTGACCGTCTGGCCGATGTAGCTGTTGAGGTTGAAGCTGTGCTGCTGGTAGCCGCTGGCCGCGTCGAGGTTGGAGTACGAGGCCAGGGTGCCGAGCACCGCGCCGGAGCTGTTGAGCACCTGCGCGGTCATGGTGTCGTACTTGGTGGTCGTGGTGGTCTCGGCGGTGTCGATGTGCAGCCAGTAGCTGAAGCTGGCGCTGGTGCAGCCGGACGGGATGGTGACCGCCTGCGACACGGTGTCGGTGGTCGTCTTGCCGTAGCCGTCGAGCCACGCCTTGTACGAGCCGGAGTGCGCGGGCTCCTTGCTGCTGGTGTTGATGATGCCGCTGGTCGCGCTCCAGCCGGTGGCACCGGACTCGAAGCCGGGGTTGGTCAGCAGCTGTCCGGCCGAGCAGGTGCCGCCGCCGGTGGTGCCGGAGGTCGTGCCGGACGTGGTGCCCGAGGTGGTGCCGGACGTCGTGCCGGAGGTGGAGCCGCCGGTGGAGCTGCCGCCGGCCAGCCAGGCGGTCGCGTTGAGCGCGAGGGCCGCGTTGCTGTCGGTGTCCCAGCCGTTGTACAGCGTGTTGCCGGACTCACCGGTGCCGTCGTCGACCGGCGAGGAGTCGCCCCAGAAGGCGATGCGGCCGCTGCCGTAGGTGCTGGTGGCGAAGAACACGCCGGTGTTGCCGCTAGAACCCGAGGTGTAGAGCAGGCCCTTGGCGTTCGCGTTGTCCGACGGGTGCAGCGTCCAGGTGGTGCCGGAGTCGATCTCGCTGCTGGTGACCTTGCCGAACGGGCCGTTGAGCACCGGGTCCGTCGAGTCGTTGATCGCGGTCGGGGTGCCGGAGGAGATGTCCAGGTCGTCGTCGGTGACGCCGAACGGGTCGTTGTTGTCGACGCCGTTGTTGCTCATCAGGTCGGCGATGACCTGCGGCGAGTCCCAGCCGTCGTTGTCGCGGTCGCTGCCCTTGTGGTCCGAGATCAGGAACAGGCCGCCGCCGTTCTGCACGAACTCCATGATGGCGGTCTTCTCCGAGGCCGACAGCTGGTTGTTCGGCTCGTCGAGGACGAAGGTGTTGAAGTTCTTCAGGTCGAGCGACCCGCCGGTGCCGTAGGTGATGGTGTTGCCCGGGCCGAGGGTGTCGAGCTGGTAGTCGCCGGTCTGCTGCAGCGCCACGCCCCAGGAGGACAGGGCGCCGGTCCAGTCGGTCTCCTTGGTGGGGTTGGCGTTCTGCTGCGTCGGGTCCGGCATGCTGGTGCTGATGATCCAGTCGGCGTTGCCCGCCGTCTCCGCCTTGGTGTCGTCGAAGAGCACCTTCATCGGTGTCGCCGCCGACGCGCTCGGAGCCGCGTGGATCTGGGTCGCGGCGCCCGCCGCCAGTGCTGTGACGACCGCCAGGCCCCCGATGAGGCCGCGCAGGTGTCTGTAACGTCTGAGCATCCGTCAAACCTCCGGAGTGGGGTGACCATGGGCGGTGCGATGGGTGCCGATTCTTCGCGCGTAGAACGTGGAACCGGCCGCTCTGGGATGACAAGCTGCTGAACCGTACATGACACCTTGTCCCCGGGCAACGGTTCTGCACGGGTTCGTCTCCCGCCGGGCGGCGTCACTTCGGGGGCAGCCCGGCGGCGAAGGCGTGGCCCTCGTCCACCCAGTCGTAGAGCGCCACGTCGTCCACCAGCACCTCCGCCGCCACGACCACCCAGCCGCGCAACTCCCGGCCCTCGTCGAAGAACCGGGCCGCCCCGGGCCTGGCGAGCGCGGCGTCCGCCGAGCCGGCCCCGACCCGGACCAGCAGATCCGCGCCGCGCACCCGGACCGCCAGGTTGCCGTCCTGCAGGAAGCCGAGCCCGTCGGCCGTCGGCTGCTCGGTCACCCCCGGGCGGCCTTCGAGCACGCCCCGGACCCGGTCGGCCAGCCCCTCGTCGTACGCCATGGCAGCACTCCAGATCGCGTGGCGAGCGTCCAGGCTACGGCGCCGTGCACCGATTCGTCCGCTTATCGCCTCTTCTCGGCCGTCCGTTCGGGCGGCCGGGCCGGCGGCGGGCCGGTCAGCTCCAGCGGCCCAGCACGGCGTGCGCGACGGCGACGTGCGCCTCGTCGAGCGCGGTGGCCCCCGACTCGGTGTCCCACAGCGCGTTCTGCAGCACCCGGCCGAGGGTCCAGCCGGCGGCGCGGTCCCGGTCGAGGGCGACCACGTCGGTCATCAGGTCGAAGCGGCGGCGCACCGCGCGCGGCACGTGGCCGGTGGCGGCCACCTCCGCCCAGCGGTTGGCCAGCGCGGGCAGCAGGTCGAAGCCGGGATCGCCGGCCAGCGGCTTGGGATCGATGGCGACCCAGGGCTCGCGCGCGGCCGGCGGGTGGCCGGCCAGCACGTTCTCGTAGTGCAGGTCCCAGTGCAGCAGCCGGTCCCCCGGCTCGCCGAGCAGCTCGCGCACCGCCCCCGCGCAGGTGTCCAGCAGCCGGCGCTGCGCCGGGTCGGCCAGCCGGGCGGAGGCGGCCGGCAGCCGGTCGAGCATCGCGGGGGCGAGGTCGGCGAGCCGCCGCATGCCCTCGGGCGCCGCCACGGCCGTCAGCCGGGCCAGCAGTTCGGACAGCGTACGCAGCGCGGCCAGCGGGTCCTCGACGGCGGCCAGCGAGCGGCCCGGGTCCAGCCGCTCCAGCAGCATCGCGCCGGAGCCCGGGTCGTGCTCCAGCAGCCGCACCGCGCCGCGTCCCCGCCAGGCGCGCAACGCGGCCGGCTCGCCGCCGGTCTCGTCGTCCACCGGCTGCAGCTTGAGCGCCGCCGGGGTGCCGTCGGCCCGCAGCACCGGCAGCACGAGCGCCACCATGCCGTGTGCCGGCGGCCCGTCCGGGCGCAACTGCCAGGCCGTCATCCGCTCTTCGGCCAGCCGCGGCAGCCGGGCGATCCAGCCGCGGCCCGCCGCGCCGAAGAAGGAGGCGTGGCAGTCCGCCAGGCGCTGCGGGACGGTGACCAGCCGGCCCGCCGGCCCGGCGGCGCCCGGCCGCAGATCGGTGACCAGCCGGAAGCGCTCCAGCACCACCGGGGTCGCGTCGTCCACCGTGAAGCGCGGGTCGTCCATCGAGGCGCGCATCTGCGCGCCGAGCCAGAACTCCTCGTGGCCGCGGCGCCAGGCGGCGACCGTGCCGTACCCCTCCCCCTCGTCGACCACGTGGCCCAGGTCCACGTCGCCGAGCGCCACCACCCGCACGTCCGTCGTCTCGATGATCCCGGCCGGCCGCTCCGCCGAGTCCAGCACCACGGCGCGGTCGCCGGCCCGCGGCAGCCGCTCGCCCAGCCGCATGTGCTGCGCGACCAGCCCGGTGCTGGCCGTCTTGGAACCGTCGAGGACCGCCGCGACCAGCCGGTCCCGCAACGGTCCCGGGAAGGCGAACTCCGCCTTCGGCAACTGCGCGAGTTCGGCGGGCAGTTCGTGATCACGCGTCATGCGGCCACGGTAGCCACCGGCGGCGGCGGCTTCGCGGAGTTTTCCGGCCCCGACGCGCGGCGCCGGGCCACCGGGCGGCGTACCGCCGGGTAGCCCGGGAGACTGGAGGGGTCCGGAGCGGCCGCCGGAAACCGGTGCCGCGCGGGTGTCGAGAATCCGGCGCCGGCTCCGACGTACCGGATGAGAGCCGCCCGTCCGGGGCGGCAGCGGCCGCGAGGGAGCGGAGCCATGAAGTATCTGGTGATGGTGCAGAACACCCAGGCCGACTACGACGCGATGGCCGGCGGCGGGGTGTGGAGCGAGCGGGACAAGAAGGCGATGTTCGGCTTCATGGGGGCGCTCAACGACGATCTCGCGGAGAGCGGCGAGCTGGTCGACGCCAACGGCCTGGTCACGCCGGCCCGCACCCGGCTGGTGAGCGCGGGCGGGGACGGCCGCCCGGTGATCACCGACGGCCCGTACGGCGAGACGAAGGAGCTGATGTGCGGCTACTGGGTGCTCGACTGCGAGAGCCTGGAGCGGGTCACCGAGATCGCCGCCCGCGTCACGCAGTGCCCGCTGCCGGAGGGCGCGTCCAGGTACCCGGTGGTGATCCGGCCGATCGACGAGAACGGCGGCGCCGACCTGTGACCCGGCCGCGCCGTGCCGCCGGGTGCCGGGGGCGGTGACCGGTGGTGGAACGCACCGGCGGGATCGAGGACCTGCTGCGCCGGGACGCGCCGCAGGTCCTCGGCGCGCTGGTGCGCCGCTACGGGAACTTCTGCGCCGCCGAGGACGCCGTGCAGGAGGCGCTGCTGGCCGCCGCCCGGCAGTGGCCGCACGACGGGGTGCCCGGCAACCCGCGCGGCTGGCTGATCCGGGTCGCAGCCCGCAGGCTCGCCGACCAGCTGCGGTCGGAGGAGGCCCGCCGCTCGCGGGAGCGGACGGCCGCCGCGCTCACCCCGCGTGACGCCTTCACCGCGCCGCCGCCCGGCGCCGGCCGCGCGCCGTCCGGGGACGACACCCTCACGCTGCTGTTCCTGTGCTGCCACCCGGTGCTCACCCCGGCCGGGCAGATCGCGCTCACGCTGCGCGCGGTCGGCGGCCTGACCACCGCCGAGATCGCCCGCGCGCACCTGGTCCCGGAGGCCACGATGGCCCAGCGCATCAGCCGCGCCAAGCAGCGCGTCCGGGGCGAGCCGTTCCGCCCGCCGGGGCCGGGCGACCGCGACCAGCGGCTCGCGGCGGTGCTCCAGGTGCTGTACCTGATCTTCAACGAGGGCTACACCGCCACCTCGGGCGCCGAACTGCACCGCGCCGACCTGGCCGGCGAGGCGATCCGGCTGACCCGCGCGGTGCACGCCCTGCTGCCCGAGGACGCCACCGTCACCGGCCTGCTGGCGCTGATGCTGCTCACCGACGCGCGCAGCCCGGCCCGGTGCGGTCCGCACGGCGAACTCGTGCCGCTCGACGAGCAGGACCGCGCGCGCTGGGACCGGGCGGCGATCGCCGAGGGCACCGCGCTGGTGGTCCGCGCGCTGTCCCGGGGGCCGGCCGGCGCCTACCAGTTGCAGGCGGCCATCGCCGCGCTGCACGACGAGGCCGCCAGGGCGCAGGACACCGACTGGCCGCAGATCCTCGCGCTCTACGACCTGCTGGTGCGGCTGGTCCAGGACCCGATGGCCCGTCTGGGGCGGGCCGTCGCGGTCGCCATGGTGCACGGGCCGCGCGCCGGGCTGGCCGAAGTCGCCGCGCTGCAGGACGCGTTGGGCGACCACCACCGGCTGCACGCGGTCCGCGCCCACCTGCTGGAGCGGGCCGGCGACCCCGAAGCCGCCCGCACCGCCTACCGGTTGGCCGCCGAGCGCACCCTCAGCGTTCCCGAGACGCGCTACCTGCGCACCCGAGCGGCCCGGCTGACCCCGCCCGCCGAGCGCTCCTGACCACCTGTTGCACGGTCGTGACAGCGGGGCCACCGGGCCCGGACCCGCGCGGAGCATGCTCGTGGGCACCGGGCGTCGCGCACGGACGCCACTGTCCCAGGGGGAGACCGCCATGTCCGCTCGCAGCCGCCGCAGAACCGCGATCGCGCTCACCGTCACGCTCACCGCCGGCGCCGCCGCACTGCTGACCGGCTGCGGGCCGACGAACGCCAAGGCCGCGGTGTCGCCCGGCACCCGGACCACCGCGCAGCCGGCCGCCGCCGGCACCCCGCGGGGCGGCTCGCGGCCGGACTCCGCGGCCGGCGGGGCGCCGGTCGCCAACGGCACCGCCCACAACGGACTGACCATCAGCGACGGCACCCGCTACGTGGTGATGAACGGCACCCGGGTCGACTTCGGCACCGACGTGCGCGACCTGGCCTGGGCGCCGGACGGGCGCAAGGCGGCGTTCGTCGACTCGGCCGGCGACCTGGTCGTCACCGGCCCGGACGGCGGCGGCCGGGTGGTCGTCGCCCGCAACCCCGGCGGCCAGACCTGGTCGCACCCCACCTGGCAGGTCACCCCGTACGACAAGCAGGACCGGCTCCCGGCCCGCGACAACCTGCTGTTCACGGTCGCCAGAAGCGGCACGACGCGGCTGGACATCATCGCCGCCACCGCCGTCGACGGCACGCCGAAGCCCGCCAGCCTCAACCCCTACATGGGCGAGGGCAGCACCGCGCTGCCGAAGACCGGCAACCTGTGGCCCGACGTCGGCGGCACGCACGGCACCGCGGTCTACGCCAACTCCGGCAACGGCGAGGTCTACATCCGCGACGACTACCTGCGCCAGCAGGGCGGCCGGGTCGCGCCGGGCTCCGAGCCGGCGATGTCGCCGCTGGACGACGAGGAGATCGTCTTCGTCCGCTCGGTCGGCGGCCACGACCACCTGTTCGTGGAGAAGAGCGGCGACAAGGGCTTCGAGCCGCCCCGCGACCTCACCCCGCACGCCACCACCGACTACACCGAGCCGGCGTTCTCGGCCGACGGCCGCACCATCGCCGCCCGCACCCCGTCCGGCATCGCCACGCTGCCCGCCGACGGCTCCGCGGCGCCGGTCCTGGTCTCCGGCTACCGCGGCCTGCCCGCCTACCGGGGCTGATCCCGCCGGGCCAACTCGGCCCGCAGCTCCTCCAGGTGGGCGTCGGCGGTGTCGTGCGGCAGGAACTCGACCACGTCGAGGAACCGGAAGAGCACCCGGGTCGAGGTGACCGCGTACTCGTACTGCGCGAACCCCACGACCGCGCCCAGCTCACCGCGTACCGCGCCCCGGACGACGTGCCGCGTCATGTCGTCCGGCTCGCGCGCCGACAGGCCGCGCCGCGCGTTGGGCCGGGCCAGGTACGGGCAGACCATCGAGGCGTAGAGCATGCACGCCCGGTGTCCCGGACCCTCCGGCGTGGCGGCCAGGTTCCGGTACGGCAGGCCGGCCGCCAGCGCCTCGCCGATCGCCGCGCTCTCCGCCGCGCCGACCACCCGCCACACGCTCCCCGGCGCCATCACCTCCCCGCACACCGAGCACCGCCGCCCCCGCGCGCACCGCTCGCTGCGCTCGTAGTCCGTCAGCGCGAACTGCGGCTCCTGCCCGTGCCACGGCGTGATCGCCGGCACCGGATACCCCCGGCCGTCCCGCGGCCGCCCCGCCACCGACTCCGGCATGGGAACACTCTCGAAGCGCACGCCCCCATCCCACCAGCCGCACGCCACCCCGACCAGCCCCACCGGAGAACCCGCGGCGCAGGGTCGCGGTCCTGTTGCCGAATCGGCGAGAAACCAAGACTCGCGGAGGATGGGCCGGTGAGGCCGGACAGGGCTATCGTCGGAATCCAGGGGCTCGGACCGGTTGGTCCGCGGCTCGGAACACAAAGGGGGCGACCCGCCGATGGCGTCGGATGAAGCCGTGATCGGCTGTACCGGGGTGCTGGTGCTCGGCACCCGGGGCGAAGAGGGTCCCGGTGAGGTGCTGGCCCGGGTGAGGGGCGGCACGGAGACGTTCTTCGCCTGGTCGGTCGAGCCGTTGCCGAGGGGGACGAAGGTGCTGGTGGTCGAGTCCCGCGGCACCCGGCAGGTCGACGTCATCGAATGGGCTGATCCGTTGGACGCGCTGGCCGGCGATGCCGGCGGCGCACTTTGAGGAGTAATCCATGTTTGGTTATCGGGTACCCGCTCCCGATGAGGCGATGCTCATCTCCGGGGGGAGGCGTGGCCAGGGGGGCGCACCGTTCCGGGTGGTGACCGGGCATGGCAAGTTCGTGCTGCCGATCTTCCGCAAGACCCGCTTCCTGACGCTGGCGATGTGCGAGGCGGAGGTCGCGGAGACCTGCGTGACCCGGCAGGGCATCGCGCTGACCGTGCGCGCGGTGATCGCGTTCAAGGTCGGCAACGACAACGAGAGCATCGTCAACGCCGGCCAGCGCTTCCTGTCCGACCAGGACCAGATGTCCGTGCTGACCGGCCGGATCTTCGCGGGCCACCTGCGCAGCATCATCGGTTCGATGACGGTCGAGGAGATCGTCACCGAGCGGCAGAAGCTGGCCACCGAGGTGCTGGAGACCTCGAAGTCGGAGATGGCGAAGATCGGCCTGATCGTCGACTCGCTGCAGATCCAGTCGATCGACGACGGCGACACCGGCTACATCGAGGCGATGTCCTCGCCGCACAAGGCGGCCATCCAGCGCCAGGCTCAGATCGCCCAGGCACAGGCCACCCAGGCGTCCGTCGAGGCGCAGCAGGTGGCCGCGCGCAACCAGGCCGAGTACGCCCGGCAGACCGCAGTCGTGCAGGCGCAGTACAACGCCGAGGTGGACCGCGCGCAGGCCGAGGCCTCGCAGGCCGGACCGCTGGCCCAGGCCCACGCGCAGCAGGAGGTGCTGGCGGCGCAGACCGAACTGGCGCTGCGTCAGGCCGAGTTGCGCCAGCAGCAGCTGGTCGCCGAGGTGGTCAAGCCGGCGCAGGCCGAGGCGGAGCGGATCCGGGTGCTGGCCACCGCGGAGGCCGAGCGGATGAAGATCCAGGCCGAGGCCGCCGCGTCCTACGACCGGGTGGCCCTGGACCGGATGCTCATCGACCAGCTCCCGCAGATCGTCAAGGAGGCGGCGAGCGGCCTGGCCGGCGCCAACGTCAACGTGCTCAACGGCGCCGACGGGCTCGGCGAGATCGCGGCCGGCCTGGTCGGGCAGGGTCTGACCATCCTGGACTCCGTCCGGCGCAACCTCGGCACCCCGAGCGCCGACCGGGACGGGGACGGCCGGACCGGCGCCGACGTGCAGCGCTACGACAACGGTCAGATCAACATCCAGTAGCACCACGCACCGCACACGCGAAGGCGCCCGCCGGATCGACCGGCGGGCGCCTTCGCGTGCGGAGGGTCAGATCCCCTGCGGGACCCGGCGCGGCCGGCCGCCGCCGCGGGTCAGGGCGTAGCCCCCGACGGCCGCGAGCGAACCGAGGACGCCGCCGGCGGCGGTCCACAGCCAGCGGGTGGACCACCAGGTGCCGGCCCAGCCGTCGGCGGGCCGGACCACCGGGCCGTTGCGGGTGACGACCGGGTCGACGGAGCCGTCCACCGCCTGCGAGGCGCCCGCCGCGTCCGAGGTGGCCCGCACCGCGGTGTCCACCGGCAGGCCGAGGTCCGCCTCGGGGACGTCGGTCACCGTCAGGCGCACGTAGTACGCGCCGCGCAGCGGGTCGTTGGACCACGGTTCGGCCCAGGCGCGCACGGTGCGCAGCGCGCAGGACAGCTGGATGCTCGCCACGCCGGCCGGCGCCGGGCGGGTGTTCGTGCCGTACCGGCACGCCTGGCGGCGGCGCAGCCCGTCGTAGACGTCGAGCTGCCACGTCGAGGTGCCGCTGCGGGTGACCGACTGCGGGAAGGTCACGGTGGCGTGCACGGTGACGTGCTGCCCGGCGTCGGCCGGGAAGACCCAGTAGAGGTAGTCGCCGGTGGACGCGCTCGCGGTGGCCTGCTGGCCCTGCTGGAACGCGGCGGCGGTGCGGAAGGAGGTGCCGGCCTCGGTCGGCGGGGCGTCGGCGGCGCTCGCCGACGGGCTCGGGCTCGGCGAGGAGGTGTCGGCCAGCGCGCTGCCGGCCGCCCCCACCACCCCGGTCAGCACGGCGGCGGTGAGCAGCGCGCCGGCCAGGATCCTTGTGCCACGCATCAGTTGGCCCTCCAGATTGCGACGCGCCAGCGCGAGAGCCAGCCCCACACCAGCCCGGTCAGCAGACCGGTCAGGGTCAGGAAGCCCAGCAGCCACCAGCCGGAGCCGAGGCCGAAGAACGCCACGTCGGACGGCTGGTCGGGGGCGTGCGCCAGGTCGAGCGACAACTCGACCGGCAGGCCCGGGGTGGTGCGCACCGAGGCCGGGGCGGCGAAGGAGTTGCCGACCTCCAGGCAGACGGTCTCCGGCGGGGGCGGCGGGTTGTCGGAGTCGGAGGAGACGGCCGGCTTGGGGTAGCGCAGGCCGGCCGAGATGACGTCGGTGCGTCCCGAGCCGTCCTCGTCGTCCCGCACGATCTCCCGGCCGCTGACCGTGACCGCGCGCAGCAGGACGCCGTAGTCCTGGTCGACCGCGCGGTCGTCGGAGATGCTGACCGCGGCCCGCAGTTCCTGGCCGGGCCGCACGGCCACCTTGTACCAGCGGTTCTGCGAGAAGGTCTCGCGGTCGGTGTACAGCCCCGCGGTCAGCTGCGGCGCGGTGGCGCAGCTCGAACCGCCCTGCGTGGCCACCGGGTTGACGGTGGGATCGGTGCTGCGGTCCACCAACTGCTTGACGCGGGTGGTGAGTTGGGTGCGGTGCTGCACGGTGGTGTAGGTGCCGCCGGTGGCCTCGGCGATGCAGCTGAGCTGGCTGCGGGTGCGGGCGTCGGGGATCAGGCCCAGCGTGTCGATGGTCAGGTGGGTGCCGTCGGCGGCCAGGTCCCGGGCCACCTGGCAGGGGTCGAGCGGGCCGCAGGTGTCCTCGCCGTCGGTGATGAGCACGATGCGGCGCGAGATGTCACCGCCGCCGCTCAGGTCCTGGCCGGCCTTCTCCAGGGCCGGGCCGATCGGGGTCCAGCCGGTGGGCTGCAGGGTGGCCACCGCGGCCTTGGCCTGCGCGCGGTTCAACTGCCCGACCGGGTAGAGCTGCTCGGTGTCCTTGCAGCCGACCAGCCGGTCGTTGCCCGGGTAGTCGGCGCCGAGGGTGCGGATGCCGAGGTCGACGCCCTGCGGCACCGAGTCCAGCACCTGGTCGAACGCCGCCTTGGCGGCCGACATCCGGGACTGGCCGTCGATGTCCCGGGTGCTCATCGAGCCGCTCACGTCGAGGACCAGCTCGACCTTGGGTGGGGACTGCGGGGACTGCGGTTCATCGGCCGACGCCTGGGTGGGGAGCAGCCCGCCGGCCAGCACGGCCAACAGAGCGCAGCCGACCCAGGCTGTCAGCCGCCTTCTTATGATCATCGCCGGATCGTAGTGAAGATCGACCGCCGACCCCAATCGCGGCCCTGACCGGTGCGGACCGACCCGTCTGGTTCGATGGGCGACGTCCGCTGTTGGGAGGAGTCGCCCTGAACACCCCGTTGGCTGAGGCGTTGTCCGCCGTGCTGCTGGTCGTGGTGCTGGCCTGTGCCGTGGTGCGCCCGAGGGGGTGGCCGGAGGCGGTGTTCGCGGTGCCGGCCGCCGTCGTGGTGGTCGCGACCGGGGCGATCCCGCTGGCGCACGCCCGCGACGAGGCCGCCCGGCTCGGCCCGGTGGTGGGGTTCCTGGCCGCGGTGCTGGTGCTGGCGCGGCTGTGCGACGACGACGGGCTGTTCCGGGCCTGCGGGCGGTGGATGGCGGCCGCGGCGGCCGGCTCGCCGCGGCGGCTGCTGGCGGCGATCTTCGTGCTGGCCTCGGTGGTGACCGCGGTGCTGAGCCTGGACGCCACGGTGGTGCTGCTCACCCCGGTGGTGTTCGCCACCGCCGCCCGGCTCGGCGCCCGGGCCAAGCCGCACGTCTACGCCTGCACGCACCTGTCGAACACCGCGTCACTGCTGCTGCCGGTCTCCAATCTGACGAACCTTCTGGCGTTCGCGGCCAGCGGGCTGACGTTCACCCGGTTCGCCGGGCTGATGGCGCTGCCGTGGCTGGTGGCGGTCGGCGTCGAGTACCTGGTCTTCCGGCGCTGGTTCGCCACCGACCTGGACGCCGGCGCCCGCCCGCCCGCGCCGGCCGACACCGGGAGCCCGCCGGTCTTCGCGCTGGTCACCGTCGGCTGCACGCTGGCCGGCTTCGTGGCCACCTCGGCGGTCGGCGTCAACCCGGCGTGGGCCGCCGCGGCGGGCGCGGGCGTGCTGGCCGTGCGGGCACTGGTGCGCCGGCGCACCACCGCGCGCGCCCTGGTCGGCGCGGCGGCGGTGCCGTTCCTGGCCTTCGTGCTGTCGCTCGGCATCGTGGTGCGCGCGGTGGTGGACAACGGGCTGTCGGACGGCCTCGGCCACCTGGTCCCCGGCGGCCAGGGGCTGGCCGCGCTGCTGGGCACCGCCGCGCTCGCCGCGGTGCTGGCCAACGTGATCAACAACCTGCCCGCCGTGCTGGTGCTGCTCCCGCTGACCGCGCCGTCCGGCCCGGGCGCGGTCCTCGCCGTGCTGGTCGGCGTCAACATCGGCCCCAACCTCACCTACGCCGGCTCGCTCGCCACCCTGCTGTGGCGCCGGATCCTGCGTCAGCACGACACCGGCGTGGACCTGCGCGAGTTCACCGTGCTCGGCCTGCTGTGCGTGCCGCCGGCGCTGGTGCTCGCCGTGCTGGCGCTGTGGGGCGCGCTGCGCGTCGGCTGACGGCGGCCGGCCCGCCGCGCCGCGTGGCCCCGGCGGTGCGGGCCGCGCCCGTGGCAGGGTGGGACGCGCCGTCCGTCCGTGCCGCGCCGGGAGTTGATGACCAGATGACCGTGATCCCCCCCGCGTCGGGAACGCCGACCGTCGTCGCCTGGATCGTCGAGGGCACCTGGCCGGCCTGTGTCGACGCGGTACGGGCGCACGCCGACGAGGACGCGGACGTGGTGCTGCTGCACGTCAGCGGCCAGGAGGTGCCGGACGCGGCACACGGCGCGTTCGCCGGGCTGCTGGGACGCGGGCATCCGGAACGCGATCCGGGCGCCGCGCTGGAGGGGCTGGGCGCCGCGTCCGGGGCGGCGCTGCTGGAGTCGGCGGCCGAGCGGCTCGGGCGGCCGTGCGAGCGGGTCGAGCGGTGCGGCCAGGTGGAGCGCGAGGTGGTGGCCGCCGCCGAGGGCGCGGATCTGCTGGTGCTCACCCGGGACGGCGACCGCGGCCACCTCGGCCCGCGCAGCCTGGGTCCGGCCAGCCGCTTCGTGGTCGACCACGCCCCCTGCCCGGTGCTGCTGGTCTGGCCGGAGCCGGCCCCCGGTATCGGCACCATGCCGCCGCCCCCGCCCGAGCCGCCGCAGCCGCCCGAGCACTGACGCGCGGGGCGCGGCTCACACGCCCGCGACGGCCGGCGTGCGGTGGTCGGAGCGGTCCTCGGCGTTCGGCGTGGGCAGCTCGAACCAGACCGTCTTGCCGCGGCCGCTGGGCGAGTTGCCCCAGGCGGACGCGACGGCGGCCACGATGAGCAGCCCGCGGCCGCCCTCCGCCTCGTCGCCGTCCAGCGCGGGCGGGACCGGCATCGCGAGGTGCGGATCGGAGTCGCGCACCTCGACCCGGACCCGTCCCGGGTAGCGGCGCACGTGGATGTCCACGTCGGTGTCACCGTGCACCAGGGCGTTAGTGATCACCTCGGAGGCCAGCAGCTCGGTGTCGTCGGTCATGCCGGCGAGCTCGACGCTGCGCAGCCACTCGCGCAGGAACTGCCGGGCCCGGTGCACGCCGTGCAGGTCGCGGCGGTGGATCGCCAGCCGCCTGACGTGCAGTCGGGCCTGCGCGGACGCGCCCTCGTAGCGCAGCAGGAGCAGCGCGGCGTCGTCGGCCCGGGAGCGGCGGGCCGAGATGCCGCCGATCATCAGGTCGCCCAGCGTCTCCAGTTCGCCGTCGGCCTCGCCCAGCCCGCGCTCCAGGCCGGACCGCACGTCCCGGTCGTCCGGGCCGTCGTAGCCCACCAGGCCGTCGGTGTAGAGGGCGACGAGCGTGCCGGGGTCCAGGCTGACCTTGGTGGACCGGTAGCGCACGTCGCGCTCGATGCCCATCGGGATGCCCACCTCGACGTCCTCGGCCAGGTAGCGCCCGTCGGGGAGGCGGATCAGCGGCAGGTGGTGTCCGGCGCTGACGATCTCGGCCAGCCCGGTGCGCGGGTCGAGCCAGACGCAGCAGCAGGTGGCGAAGCGGTCGGTGTCCAGCTCGACCAGCAGGCGGTTGGTGCGGATGAGCACGCTGGTCGGGTCGTGGCCCTCGGCCGCGTACGCCCGCACCGCGCTGCGCAGTTGGCCCATCACGACGGCCGCCGAGATGTTGTGGCCCTGGACGTCGCCGATGACCGCCCCGATCCGGCCGTCGGGCAGCGTGATCAGGTCGTACCAGTCACCGCCCAGCTCTATCCCGCCGCTGGTCGGCAGGTAGCGGCTGGTGGTCAGCACGCCGGCCATCTGCGGCAGCCTCCTGGGCAGCAGGGCCTGCTGGAGCTTCTGGGCCAGCGCGTGCTGGGCGTCGTAGAGGCGGGTGCGCTCGAAGGTCTGGCCGAGCAGGGTGGCGAGCGCGATCAGCACCGAGTGCTCGGTGATGACGTGGCTGTGCTCCGGGCGGAAGCCGATCGAGCAGCTGCCGATGGCCCGGCCGCCGCCCAGCAGCGGCAGCACCACCCACACCAGCCGGTCCGACGGGCCGGCGGAGTCGGCGTCCACGGGCTCCTCGACGACCCCCATGTCCTCCAGGTCCTCCAGGTCCTCCCGCTCGGTCAGCCGGGCCAGGTCGCCGGCGGGCGGCTCGCCGGGGTCGGTGTCGCCGACCGGGCCGCGCACGATCTGCCGCCGCTGGTTGACCGCGTCGGTCTCCAACGAGGGGCTGCCGAGCGGCCGTCCGTTCAGCTCGCGCAGGAACTCCCGGGAGCAGCCGCGCGCGTCGACGATCCGCAGCCGGTCGCCCTCGACGAGGGTGATCGCCATCGCCTGGGCGCCGAAGCCGTCGACCACCCGCTCCAGCGCCTGTGCGGCGGCCTGGTCGGTGCGGACCGTGCCGATCAGCGAGTTGGCCAGCTTGTGCAGGTGGTAGATGAGCGGCGCGGTGATCGCGGCCCCCTCGTCCGGCCGGCCCGCGTCCACCGACTCGGCAAGGCCCACCGTGCTGGTGCCGGCCGGCGCGGTGATGACCCGCGGCACGGCGGGCGGGCGCAGCGACACGCCGCGTTCCCGCAGCGCGCTCAGCTCCCGGGTGAGGCGGACGCCGGTCTCCTCCAGGTAGCGGCGCTCCGCGTCGGTCAGCCGGCGGAACATCTGCGGCCAGTAGGTGGAGATCGCGCCGAACCGCCTCCCCGGCTCGCCGAGCGGCACCGCGGTCACGGTGAACGGGAAGGGCGCGAACACCGCCAGCTCCGGGTGGCTGCCGAGCTCCTGCACGGAGTGCGCGAGAACGATCTCGCCGGTGCGGAACGTCACCGCCGCCGCGTAGACCGGGTCGTCCACCGGGACCCGCTCCACCGAGCCGGTGCCCAGCGGGGTCACGGCGGCCACCGTGGAGATCAGCTTGCGGTCGTCCACGTCGTAGAGGTAGGCCGTCACGGCGGAGGCACCGGCATCGGACAGCACCCGGAGCACCTTCGCGGCGATCAGGTCGTCCCGGTCCCCGGTGGTCGGTGCCCGGTCGCCCCCGCCGGCGTTGTGGTCGGGCGGGTCGTCTCCAGCACCCGGGCGCGGCGTGTCCCTGCCGCCGGGCGGAGGAGGTGGTGCCGCTCCGCAGCCATTCATGATCGATTCGCCGGAATCCCGTCCCTTGTCTCGCGTGTTCCCCATCGCTGACGGCGGCCTCAGCCGTCCTCATCCCTAGCGTTCCCGATCGAATGCCGACAAATCACCCGCGGGCCATCCAGCGGGCCCGATGCGGCGGGCGGCGCGGGCGGCTACTCGTGGCGCAGCGGGATCTCGTAGGCGATCTCCCAGCGCACGTCCGGGACGGTGATGTCGGCGGTCTCGACCGGGCGGCCGTCGTCGGCGTAGTAGGTGCGCTCGATGTGGAGCAGCAGGTCGCCGGCGCAGATGCCGAGCAGGGCGGCCTCGGCGGCGGTGGCCCGGCCGGGGCGCGGGATCTCCAGGGCGGAGCCCACCCGGATGCCGATGCTCAGCATGCGCTCGATCACGCCCTTGCCCGCCAGCGGCCCCAACTCGGGCAGCAGCACCGGGGTTTCGTCGGTGAGGGCCATCGGCTCCCAGCTCTCCGAGAGCTGCACCGGCTGGCGGTCGACCAGGAACTCGTACGCGGTGCGCACGCAAAGGTCGCCCTCGGCGATGGCGAGCCGGGCGGCGATGCCGGCCGGCGCCGGGATCCGGGCCTGGCTGTGGTTCTCCCAGCGGGCGTCGCCGCCGACTTCGAGCAGCCCGGGGCGGAACGGGCCGCCGCCGCCCACCCCGCCGGCGCGGACCATCCGCCGGCGCTCGCGCGGCCGCCGCACGAAGGTGCCGGATCCGGCCCGGCCCTCGACCAGGCCTTCGACGATGAGCAGGTCGACGGCACGCTGGGTGACGTTGCGGCCGACGCCGTACTCCCGGGCGAGCTGGGCACGGGACGGCATGCGGTCGCCCTGCGCCCACTCCCCGCGCCGGATGCGATCGCGCAGGTCGTCGGCGACTCGGAGGTAAGGGGCCTCGCGTGCCATCCCCGGTCTCCCGCCTGCCGGTTGGTGCTCACTTTTCCGTTGACAAAGCTACTGCATAAGGTTCAATCTACTTAAGCAGCTTTACGAACAGTGATCACCTGCTCACCTGGGGACACCCGTGCGTTCACCCGAATCCCGCGCCCGCGAAGTCGCCGAACGACTGACGGCCGCGACCGGCACTCAGGCACGCACCACCACGACGCGCGACACCATCCGCGTCGAGGTCGACGTCCCCGTGCGGGTCGACACGGAGCTGCTGGCGGCCATCGTCGCCGCCCTCGGCGGCGCCGACCGCTTCGGGCACGACCACACGGCCAACGCGGCCGTGGCCTGGGCGGAGATCGCACGGCCGGCCACCGCAGGAGACGACCGAGAGGGGAACCCGGTGAGAGTCGATCCGCAGCCGCGCGCCGCCGGCGACGAGGAGCCGCAGCCGCCCGGCCAGCCGTGGGAGCCGCCGCAGGAGCCGCCGAGCCCGGACGGCAGCAGCCCGGAAGGGGACGGGAAGCACCGCAAGTGACCGACGCTCCGCAAGCCGGTCCCGGCGACGGCCGGCCCGGTCCCGAACGGCGGGAGCGGCCCGCCCGCCGTGAGCTGGGCCGCGCCCTGCTGCGCTCCGGCGCGCTCACCGAGCCGTGGCGGGCCGCCTTCGAGGCGGTGGACCGGGCGGCGTTCCTGCCCGATCTGATGTGGCCGTTCGACATGGCCACCGCGACCAGCACCACCGTCGACCGGCGCACCGACCCGGCCGGCTGGTACGCCTTCGCCGACCGGGACGTGCCGCTCACCACCCAGTGGGACGACGGGCGGCACCCGGGCCCGGGTCCCGGCACCACCGCCACCTCGTCGTCCTCGATGCCGAGCGTGGTGTTCGCCATGCTCGCCGACCTCGATCCGCGGCCGGGCATGTCCGTGCTGGAGATCGGCACCGGCACCGGCTGGAGCGCGGGGCTGATGACCCACCGGCTCGGCGCCGGCGCGGTCACCACCGTCGAGGTGGACCCGGCGGTGGCCGGCGCGGCCCGCGCCGCGCTGGCCGCCGCCGGGCTGCGGGCCGAGGTGCTGGCCGCCGACGGCCTGGCGGGCCACCCGCCCGGCGCGCCCTACGACCGGGTGATCGCCACCTGCGGCATGCGGCGCGTCCCGTTCGCCTGGGTCGAACAGAGCGCGCCGGGCGGGGTGATCGTCGCGCCCTGGGGCACCCACTTCGCCAACCGCGACACCGTGGTGCGGCTGGTCGTCGCGCCGGACGGACGGGCGGCGAGCGGGCACTTCACCCGCGCGGTGGAGTTCATGAAGGCGCGCGCCCAGCGCACGGTCCGCCCGGCGCACTCCGCCTACCTGCCGGACGGCTTCCCCGGCGACGCCGAGGCCGGCACCACCGAGCGCACCGCCGCCGACGGCTTCGCCGACCCGTTCGGCCCGTTCGCGTTCGCCGCCGGCCTGCGCGTCCCGGCGTGCTCCTGGGCGGCCGACCGGCGCGGCGACGACCACAGCGTCTGGCTGTACGGGCTCACCGACCGCTCCTGGGCCGCGGTCCTCTTCTGCGGCGGCCGGCCCACCTCCACCGTCCACCAGAGCGGACCGCGCCGGCTGTGGGACGAGGCCGAGGCGGCCTGGCGGTGGTGGACCGCCCGCGGCCGCCCGGAGCCGACCCGCTTCGGCCTGACGGTGACCGCCGCCGGCCAGCACGCCTGGCTGGACGACCCGGACGACGCCTGGACGCTGTAGCCGCCGCGGCCGGCCCGCGTGCCGGGCCGGTCCTGCCTACCCGGGGTCGCCCGGCTCGGCCGGCTCCGGCGCCGGCTCGCCGCCGATCTGCTCGCGGGCCCAGCGGGCCCACTCCTCCTCCATGGCGGTCAGCCGCAGCCCGTACTCCAGGGCGAGCCGGCCGTTGACCGCGAGCATGCCGCCGTCCCCGGCCAGCGACCCGCGCAGCCGCAGCAGGGCGTCGTGATACCCGGCGGCCCGCTCGGCCCGGCCGGCCAGGAAGTCCCGCGCCTGGTCGCGGGAGAGCACGCCGAGGAAGAAGACCCGCAGCAGGGTCTCGCTGCGGCGCGGCTGCTCCGGCACCGGATCGGCCAGCCAGCGGCGCAGCTCGTCCAGCCCGGCCGGCGCGAGCGCGTACTCCTTGCGCCCGCGCGGCCCCTCGGCGGCGACGTCGATCAGCCCGGCGTCGGCCAGCCGGCCCAGTTCCCCGTACACCTGGCTCTGGGTGGCCGGCCAGACGTTGGCCAGCGAGGTGTCGAACAGTTTCATCAGGTCGTAGCCGCTGGCCGACCGGTCGACCAGCAGCCCGAGAAGTGCGTGGCGCAGGCTCATGCCGCCGATCCTACCTTCCACAGTTGACAGGTCGCGAGTAGACCTTCTACTTTCGACATGTCAGAACTGGAACGTCGGCCGTCGGCCGACGCGGCCGCGCCACCCGGCGCGGCGGGCCGAGAGGAAACACGCCGTGAACTACCTGCGAGGCTTCATCCCGTGGATCGCCTACGCCGCGCTGTCCGGCGTCGGATGGCAGTGGGGCGCGCTGGCCGCCCTGGCGATCGGCCTGGTCATGCTGGCCCGCGAGCGCAGGTCCGGGGTGGCCGCCGACGCGCTGATCCTGGAGACCAGCACGGTGGTCTACTTCGCCGGGCTGGCCGCCCTCGCGCTCGCCGAGCCGCACAGCCCGCTCCGGCACTACAGCGGCGCGATGTCCTTCGGATGGCTGGCGCTGACCGCCTGGACCACGCTGGCGCTGCGCCGGCCGTTCACGCTGGGGATCGCCCGGCGCACGGCGCCGCGGGAGCTGTGGGACAGCCCGGTCTTCCTGCGGGTCAACAACGTGATCACCACCGTGTGGGCCACCGCCTTCGTGCTCACCGCCACCGCGGTCGCCGCCTGCGACGCCACCGGGGCCGGCACGGCCGCCACCGTCGCCTGCCAGGTCGCCGGGTTCGTGGCGCCGGCGGTCTTCACCGCCCGCTATCCCAAGATCGTCCAGGCCCGGTACGCCGCCGGGCGCGCCGCCGCCTGAGCCCGCCCGGCCCGTTCCGTTCCGTTCCGTTCCGCCACCGCCCACCGCACGCCGCCCGTTCCGGAGGCCCCCGTGACCGACACCGCCGCCCCGCACCTGATCGGCGCCTACGCACCCGTCCCGGACGAGGCGAGCGTCACCGCGCTGGAGGTCACCGGGGCGATCCCCCCGGAGCTCACCGGCTGGTACCTGCGCAACGGCCCCAACCCGGCAGCGGCTGCCTCGGCGCACTGGTTCCTGGGCGACGGCATGGTGCACGGCGTGCGGCTGGAGTCGGGCCGGGCCACCGCCTACCGCAACCGCTGGGTGCGCACCTCGACGTTCACCCGCGGCGCCCGCAGCCGCGACGAGCACGGCCGCCGGGACCTGGCCGCCGGGGTCGCCAACACCCACGTGGTCCGGCACGCCGGGCGCACCCTCGCGCTCGTCGAGTCCTCGCTGCCCTACGAGCTGACCCTCGCCCCGGGCCGCGAACTGGAGACCGTCGGCCCCCACGACTTCGGCGGCCGGCTGCGCACCGCGATGACCGCGCACCCCAAGACCTGCCCGGTCACCGGCGAGCTGCACTTCTTCGGCTACGGCTCCCGGGAGCGGCCCTACCTCACCTACCACCGGGCCGACGCGGCCGGACGGCTGACGGTGAGCAGGCCGGTCGAGGTGGCGGCGCCGACGATGATGCACGACTTCCACCTCACCGCCGGCCACGTGGTCTTCATGGACCTGCCGGTGCTCTTCGACCGGTCCCGGTCGGCCTCCGGGGCGCCCGGCATGCCGTACACCTGGTCCCCGCGGTACGGCGCGCGGCTGGGCGTCCTGGACCGGCGCGACCCGCACGGCCCGGTCCGCTGGTTCGAGATCGCGCCGTGCTACGTCTTCCACACGCTCAACGCGCACGAGGCGGACGGCCGGCTCGTGCTGCACGTCATCCGGTACGACCGGCTGGGCGACGGCGTCGGACTCGACGACGCCGGCACCCTGTGGCGCTGGACCGTCGACCCGGCCTCGGGCACCGTGCGCGAGGAGCAGCTCGACGACCGCGGTGCCGAGTTCCCCCGGATCGACGACCGGCTGGCCGGGCTGCCCGCCGACCGCGGCCACGCCACCACCGGCGTCCCCGGGGGCGCCGTGCACCGCTACGACCTGCGCACCGGCGCGGTCGACAGCCACGTCTTCGGCGCCGGGCGCACCCCCGGCGAGGCGGTGTTCGTCCCGGCCGACGACCGCGCCGGCGGCCCGGGCTGGCTGATGGCCTTCGTGTACGACGCCGCCACCGACCGCAGCGACCTCGTCATCCTCGACGCCGACCGGCTGCACGGGCCGGCGGTCGCCGCCGTCCACCTGCCGCGCCGCGTCCCGGCCGGCTTCCACGGCAACTGGCTGCCCGACGAGCCGGCCGAGGCGTGACGCTCACCTCATCCGACCCTCGCCCCGGCCCTCGTCCAGCCCTCACCCGACCAGGCGGGGCCGCCCGCCGCAGGGGCTGTTGCGGAAGATAACTTCCCACTCGCACTCCGGAAAATCTGTCGCGGTCACGGTAGACATCAACGGACCCGGCGGGTAGCGTTCATGGTGTTACGCAAGTCGTCAGCGCCCGGCGCGGACGAGCCGCCCACGCGGCGCGCAGTGCCGGGCGGCCCCGAGGGAAGGTGGTGCCCGGTCAGCCGTCCGAGATCCCCGCACCACCGCCCGCCCGGGCGGCCGTGCGGAAGCAGAGCCGGCATAGGGAGCCGGTAGATGGTGTTGAACCCCTTGGGGCCTCGGTGCCGTGACGGCGCCGAGGCCCCTCGACGCGTCCCAGAATGTGCATAAGAGGTGCAGTGACCCCCGGAAGCAAAGCGAACGCCGCCGACCGGCTCGACGACGACGACTACCCCGCCTACACCATGGGCCGCGCCGCCGAGATGATCGGCACCACCCCGGCCTTCCTGCGCGCCATCGGCGAGGCCCGCCTGATCACCCCGCTGCGGTCCGAGGGCGGTCACCGCCGCTACTCCCGCTACCAGCTGCGCGTCGCCGCCCGGGCCCGCGAGCTGGTCGACCAGGGCACCCCGATCGACGCCGCCTGCCGCATCGTCATCCTCGAGGACCAGTTGGAGGAGGCCCTGCGGCTCAACGAGGAGCTGCGCCGGCCGGCCGACGACTCCGGCGCGCACTCCGCCTCCTGACCGGCCGCACCGGCCGCCAGCGCCGCGCGCGCAGCGGCACTGTGCCGGGCGAACGTGAATACCTGGTGCCGCAGATACAGAAATTAGCGCAAAGGCCGGAGAGAATTCATGATCCAGCCGACGGGCGCAAAAACCCGCGCCGCCTCTCCGCCCGCACCGTGATACGGTGGCTGCAGTTGCGGTTGTGGTTCCCAAAGACTTTTTGTATATCCGGTGCTCGCATCGGACAGGGCAATCATCGCGGCAACACGGGATCCGCACGGTGCGGATCCTGAAGGTTGCCCCGAAGGAGATTCAATATGGCATCTGGCACCGTGAAGTGGTTCAACGCGGAAAAGGGTTTCGGCTTCATCGAGCAGGACGGCGGCGGCGCTGACGTCTTCGCCCACTACTCGAACATCGCCACCCAGGGTTTCCGTGAGCTTCAGGAAGGCCAGAAGGTGAACTTCGACGTCACGCAGGGCCAGAAGGGCCCGCAGGCCGAGAACATCGTTCCCGCCTGACGCTGACGCGCTAAACACGCGGCTGGGGCCCGCACCTTGGGGTGCGGGCCCCAGCCCGTTGCGTTTGTCCGCCACCGGACCGCGACGATTCCGGGCCGCTGATCTCTTCCAGCGGATTCCGATGTTTTCGAAGTCATGGGCCGGCCACTGCCGCCCGGCTTCGTTCTTGTCTTTTCTTCGGCTCGTTCTTGCGACTCTCTCCGGCGCCCACGGCTGCCGAGAATTCCTCGATACGTGCCGCATCGAGGAAGGTTCTGCATGAACCGCACCGCTCGCACGAACAGCCGCTTCTCCCGAACCCGTTCGGGTGCTCCCGCCGCCGGCCGCGGCGGCCGTATCCGCTCGCAGAGCGCGGGACGCTCCGGCGGCTCCGGCCGGTCCGGCGGCAACGACCGGCGGCCGGCGGCCGTACAGGGCGAGTTCGCCCTGCCGGTCACCATCACCCCGGGGCTGCCCGCCGTCACGACCTTCGCCGAACTCGACATGCCGGCCGCCCTGTTGGCGACGCTGACCTCCGAGGGACTGGCGGTGCCGTTCCCGATCCAGTCGGCGACCCTGCCCAACTCCCTCGCCGGCCGGGACGTCCTCGGCCGCGGCCGCACCGGCTCCGGCAAGACCCTGGCGTTCGGCCTGGCCATGCTGGCCCGCACCGCCGGGCAGCGCGCCGAACCCCGCCAGCCGCTCGCCCTGGTCCTCGTCCCGACCCGGGAGCTGGCCCAGCAGGTGACCGACGCGCTCACCCCCTACGCCCGGTCGCTGAAGCTGCGGCTCGCCTCGGTGGTCGGCGGCATGCCGATCGGCCGCCAGGCCAACGCGCTGCGCACCGGCACCGAGGTCGTCATCGCCACCCCGGGCCGGCTCAAGGACCTGATCGAACGCGGCGACTGCCGGCTCAACCGGGTCGCCATCACCGTGCTCGACGAGGCCGACCAGATGGCCGACATGGGCTTCATGCCGCAGGTCACCGCGCTGCTCGACCAGGTGCGGCCGGAGGGCCAGCGGATGCTGTTCTCCGCCACCCTGGACCGCAACGTGGACCTGCTGGTGCGCCGCTACCTCGTCGACCCGGTCGTGCACTCGGTGGACCCGGCGGCCGGCGCGGTGACCACCATGGAGCACCACGTCCTGCACGTGCACGACGCCGACAAGTACGCCACCACCACCGAGATCGCGGCCCGCGACGGCCGGGTCATCATGTTCCTGGACACCAAGCACGCGGTGGACCGGCTCACCAAGCACCTGCTCAAGAGCGGCGTGCGGGCCGCCGCCCTGCACGGCGGCAAGACCCAGCCGCAGCGCACCCGCACCCTGGAGCGGTTCAAGACCGGGCAGATCACGGTCCTGGTGGCCACCAACGTCGCGGCCCGCGGCATCCACATCGACAACCTCGACCTGGTCGTCAACGTCGATCCGCCCGCCGACCACAAGGACTACCTGCACCGCGGCGGCCGCACCGCCCGGGCCGGCGAGTCCGGCAGCGTCGTCACCCTCGTCCTGCCGCACCAGCGCCGGGAGATGAGCCGCCTGATGGCCGACGCCGGCATCACGCCGCAGACCACCCAGGTCCGCTCCGGCGAGGCCGAGCTGAGCCGCATCACCGGCGCCCAGGCCCCCAGCGGCATCCCGGTCGTCATCGCCGCGCCGGCCCCGGCCCCCGCGCACCCCAAGCGCGCCGGCTCCTCCTCCCGCTCCCGCCGCGGCCGGGGCGGCGGCCGCGGCAACGGCGGCGCGGGCGGCGGCAGCGGCACCGCCGAGACCCGCTCCCAGGGCGGCGGCCGCGGCGCGGGCGACAACCGCGGCGGCAGCGGCGGACGCGGCACGGGCGGACGCGGCCGGTAACCGGCAGCCTCAACGGCCGAGGGGATCCGCCCGACCCGGGCGGGTCCCCTCGGCCGTCGCGTGCAGCAGCAACTCCGCGCCCAGTGGGGTGAGGCTGTGGTGGCTGACGCGGCCGGAGCGCCGGGTGGCCACCAGGCCGGCGCGGCGCAGGATCGTCGCGTGTTCGCTGGCCGAGGCGGCCGACAGGCCGGCCCGGCGGGCGATCTGACCGGTGGACGCCCCCTCGGCGATCACCTCCAGCACCGCGGCGCGGCTGTGCCCCAGCAGCGCGGCCAGCCCGCCGTGCGGCCCGTTCACCCCGGTCAGCAGCGGCCGGTGCGCGGGATCGTGCGCCACCTCGTAGTACAGCGTCGGCTGCTCCTCGCCCGGATCGCAGGGCGCGTACGTGGAGAAGGCGCTCGGCGCCAGCAGCAGCCCGCGCCCGCCGAGGTGGTAGTCGAGTTCTTCCGAGCTGTCCACCTCCAGGACCGGCGGGCGCCAGCGCATCCGCGGGTGCAGCGTGTCGAGCAGCCGCTCGATGCCGCCCTCCCGCAACTGCCGGGTGCGCGCCGCGTGGTCCGCGGCGAGCACGGCGGCCAGTCCGCGCCGGTAGGGGGCGACGGCGAGCCGGTGGTGGTCCCGGACGGACCCGGCCAGCGCGGCGAAGGTGTCGCGGTCGGCGTCCGCCAGGCCGCGGACCCACCCGGGCAGGGCGCGGTGCCGGGCCACGAACTCCAGGTCCGCGCGGACCACGTGCCGCGGGGTGGACATCAGCCGGTCCAGCTCGTCCTCCAGCGTGCCCGGTCCCGGTTGCGGCCGCAGCAGGCGCGGGATCGGGTGCGTGGGAGCGGTCGCCGCCAGCTCGCCGAGCAGCGGGCGCCCGGCCGGCCGCGGCCGCGCCCGTACCGCGCGGCGCCACAGGTCGAGTTCGGGGAGTCCGGGACGGTGCGTCAGCCAGAACAGGCTGAAGGTGGTCACCGTCAGCCAACTCGGCTCCGCGGTCAGCCGGGTGCGCGCCAGATCGGTGGGCGTGAAGTGGATGCGCACGGCTTCCCCCAAGCTTCGGCGAGCCCCGAAACGTCTTCCCCCTCTCCTTTGTACCTGGCACCGTCCCCGGTGTGCGGCGCTTTTCGGGCGACCGGCACGTGACACGGGAGGGGACGACACATGGGCACGCGTCATCGGCGACTGACCACCGGCGCCGCGCTGTTGGCGTGCGCGCTCCTGGCGCTGCTCCCGGCGCCGGCGAACGCCGGCACCACCGCCCGCACCGCCCGGCCGGTCCCGCCGCCCGGCGCCCGCGGCCCGGTCGTCACGCACCCGGTGCAGCAACCCGGCCAGTACGCCGCCGGCGAGGTCTGCCCGTTCCCGGCCCGCGCCGACTTCCCGGTCAGCCGCCTGACGTTGAAGACCTGGTACGACCGCGCCGGCCACCCGGTCTTCGCCACCGAGGGCGGCCCGCTCCTGATGCGCGCCACCAACCTGTCCACCGGCCGGTCCGTCGTGCGCGACATCTCCGGCTCCGGCGTCATCACCTCCCCCACCCCCACCTCCATGATCCTCAGCGGCACCGACTGGTCCGCCGGCTTCCACACCTCCGACCGCCCCGCGCACAACGCGTGGATCGTCGCCCGCGGCTACATGTCCGTCGAACTCACCGCCACCGCCGCCACCACCTCCCGCACCCTCCTCGCCCTCCGCGGTCCCTGGGAGGACCTCTGCAAGACGCTTTCCTGACGCCGGCCGGCGAGGTGGCGTCGGGCGTGGGAGGGGATCGCCCGACGCCACCGGCCGCCGGCGGGGAGGATGGCGGCATGACGGTGGAGCGGAACCGGCCGGTCGCGGCCGCGGTGGTGGTCCGGGACGGACGCGTCCTGATGGTTCGACGCCGGGTGCCGGAGGGCCGGCTCCGCTGGCAGTTCCCCGCCGGGAAGATCGAGGCCGGCGAATCCGCCGCGGCCGCCGCCGTCCGGGAGACGGAGGAGGAGACCGGGCTCGTGGTGGTCGCCACCGCCCTCCTCGGCACGCGCGTCCATCCCGACACGGGCCGCCGCCTCTCGTACGTCGCCTGCACCGCCCCATCCGGAACCCCCCGCCCGGCCGCCCCCGCCGAAGTCGCCGCCGTCGCCTGGCTCACCCCCGCCCAACTAGCCACCCACGTCCCCCACGGCCTGTCCGCCCCGGCCCAGGCGTACGTGGACGCTGTGCTGGGGGGCTGATCCGCCGGATCGCAGGGAGACTCCAGGTCTGGTGGGGCAGCTCATGACCGATCCGCTGAGATCGATTCGGCTGGTCGCCCACGGGTCTGCGGTCGGTGATACCGACCGAGCACCGCCCTCACCACACGTGGGAAGACGAAGACGGTGTGCCGGGGCCGTTCAAGAAGCTCGAGGCAGGCGGCTTCTACCTCCCCGAACCGATGGCCCCTCGCGGCCATCGCCCCAGCCAGAACGCCGCCATGGACGGCTCGTGCTGGCCTTCCGTAGAACCATCGTGGGGCAGGAGTTCGGTGGGCGCTACGTAGCCATCGCCCGGGTCCAGGCGAATGCGGAGGCATCGCAGCGTTCTCCGCTGGGCAACGTACCGGCGCACGTCGTCGGTGTGGGGACACCGGGTCCCATGCCGCGGGTGAAGCATGCGGCCTATCGCTCGCACGTCCAGGTCGCCCAGCAGCAGATAGCGGACGCCGGGGCCGAAGTTGAAGCACAGGCGGCGCCGGGAGAGGTGGCGGCTGCCGGCAGGCGGTCCCAGTTGTCGACGTGAGGCCGATCCGCCGGCCGGTGGCCGAGTTGCCGGTCGTGGTGAGCGCCTGGGGCTCGCTCACCACGAACCCGAGGTATTCGGCTGAAGGTCGACCGGTGAGGCGATCCGGCCAGAAGGTGCCGGTCGACATCCGGGCCAGTTCGTCCGGCTCCGCCGGCGGCAGCCGCACCAGCTCGACGAGCACCGCGTCCGTGGTGGCATCAGTCGGTCGGAGCCGTTCGGCCAGGTCCGGGTCGAGTGGCTGCCACTCGCCGGCAGGCACGACGGCCCCCTCCTCGTAGTGCGGTTCGTCCTCGGTGGTTCGCAGGGCTGCGACCTCGCAGCGCTCCCGCAGCGCCGTGTACGCATCGAACGCGATGTGCAAGCTCACGCCACGCCCCCCATCAGTCCTTAGCGCCCGTCGTCCACGTCCTCGCCGTAGGTGACATCGAGTTCCGCCGCCAACGCCTCGGCAAGCTGAGTCTGCTGCGAGCGATCGATGACGAGCCGGGTCAGCGCACCGACTCCGCGCAGACTGGAGAGGGCGCTGCCACGCAGGTCGCGGCCCTGGTACTCCCAGAGAATTCCGTAGGTGTAGAACGCACTCGTCGAAGAGGGCGCCGGCCAGGTGCGGCGTCGAAGGTGGCCTCGACAGAACGACTTCGAGAAGTCAACGGGACGCAGTCCGCACCTGATCGAACACGGCGTAGTCGAGCTTGCAACGCTCGAACAGGACGTTTTCCAGGGTGACTCCGTTCAGCGTGGCTCCCAGGAGTTTGCAGTCGCGAAAGACGACCCGCGTCAACTTGCTGTCCGACCACTGCGCCGCACCCAGGTCGCTTTCGGCGAACTCGACGGAGTCGATGCGGACGCGGCGAAGTGCGTGCGCTGGGCATGCAGGCGTGTGACCCGGCCCGAGATGAGATGGGCATCGGCGAGGTCCAAGGTCCGCAGATCGGCGTCCGTGTAGGTGAAGTCCTGGACGATGCCCCGTCCGCCTCCAGTGAGCTGACGTTGGACAGGTAGCTGCCGGCTTCGTCAAGGCTGGGCAGGGTGACGCTGACGCGGCCGAAGATGCGGTTCTCCATGGCTTCCCTTGCGAGTTGGGTGCTGCCCGCCGGTGGCGCCGCAGGTGTGCAGGGCCACCGGCAGGGTTTCTACTTCTTGTTCCAGTTGTCCCAGGTCGGCTGGTTGTTCCAGGGCTGGGCGGGGAGGTTGTCCCAGGTCGGCTGGTTGTCCCATCCGGCGCGGTGCGGCTGCGCCGAGCAACGGCTGGTGTCCATCAGCACGGTGACGACCGGGGTCCTGGCTGCGACGAGCTGTTCGAGGAGTGTCATGCGTCTTGTTCCTCTCGGACGGTGTCGGAAGGGCCAGGACCAGGGCTTGCTGGGAGACGCGGCAGTGATTCGTCTCGGTCGTGGCCAGGCTGCCGTTCTCGAAGTAGCGATTGCCCGCCTGCGCTCCCCGGCAGAAGTCGAAGAACTCGCAGGTGGACTCGCACTCGTCCAGGCCGTCAGGAACTCGCGCACGTAGCGCAACCGGTGTGCGCCGTCCAGCATGGCGGCGATCGACCGCTCCCGCACATTTCCGGCCCGGAAGTCGTTGTACGCCGGAGCGGTGGTGTCAGCCAGTTCCGGTGAGAGCAGCACCACGTCCCCGTTCACGGAGATCGTCGGTATGGGGTCCAGAAGACGGGACTCGGGCAGCTTCGGCTGAGGGCTGTGCGCGTGTTGGAGGTAGTCGCCGAGCCGGTCAAGCTCACGCACGCGCGGCCCACCCGTGCGGCAACGGCGCCAGGCGATGGTGCGACGCCAGAACTCGGTGGCGTGCTCGCGTGTCGGCGGCCGACGCTCGGTGTTGACGCCTTCCGTCTCCTCGATGTTCAAGCCGATGGTGTCGCAGCCCAGACCGGCCAGGAAATCGAGCAGGCTCTCGGGGTCGTGGATGCTCTCCTGGCTGACGACCGCGATGACCGAGAACGCGATGTCCCGCTCACGAAGCCGGTCGATCCCCTTCATGATCCGAGCGAAAGCAGGCCGCCTCCGGCGATCCAGCCGGTGGGCGTTCAGCGCGGCCGGTCCATCGATGCTCACCCCTACCCGGAACTCGTAGTCGGTCAGAAAGTCACACCATGCGCTGGTGATCAAGGTGGCGTTGGTCTGGATGTAATGGCGCACCTGGCTCTCGGCACGCAGCGGCTCGAAAGGGGCGAGCAGGCTCGTGAAGCGGCGGATGCCCAAGGCCATGGGCTCGCCGGCATGCCAGACGATGCCCAGCGGCTCGCCGGCCACCTCCTCGGTCAGCTCGGCTGCCGACCGAGCCACCGCAGAGGCGACTTCAACCGACATGTGGTCTCTTTTGTCGCGGTCTCGCAGGTAGCAGTAGTCGCAGTCCAAATTGCAGAACCTGGTTCCTTGGACGACCAACGTCCGAGGCCGGTCCGCGATGCGCCTGGCATACCGGGCCGCCTGGTTGGAGTGCTGCAACATCTCGATCGTCTCCTGGGAAATCCATCTGCTCGAACATCGCCGGCATGGGAGTAAGCCTCGATGCACCATGAACAGAGGACCCGGACGAACTGTCCGGGTCCTCTGTTCATGCAGATCAGGCAAGTTGACGAGCTGTCATTCCGTGGCTCGGTCGATCGCGTCCAATACCGCCGCCCACGGCAGGTCGCGCCCGGCGGGCGCCGCGCGTGGCTCGTGCAGTGGCCAGACGTCCGGGCCGTAGACGAGGTGAACGTCGGCCTCTCGCAACGCGGCGAGGTGGCCGTTCCAGGCGGGGTGGCGGGCATGGGCGGCGTTCACCCGGGGGAAGACGACGACCGGAAGCCCCAGGGTGCCGATGGCTTCTCCGACTTGCGTCAGCGCCTGGTTGTCGGCAATACCGGTCGCGAGTTTGGCCACCGTATTCGCGCTGGCAGGGGCGACGACGTAGCAGTCCACGTTCGGGTGCGGCCTCACCTCGCCGGGCAGCCGTGGTTCGTCTCGCACGGGCAGACCTGTCAGCTTCTCCAGCCGGTCGGCTTCGCCGCTCAGCCGCAGCCAGCGGCCGGCCGTCGGCGTGAGCGTCACGGCGACCTGCCACCCGCGCGCCAGAGCCGGTTCCACGAGCCCGGTGCGCAAGGCTTCGACTCCGCCGGCGCTTGTGCCCACGACTCCGAGGACCCCGCGCTTCTTGGTGTTCACTGCACCGCCCTGCATCGTTGAGCCATCATGAACAACTCCGACGAACGAGCGCCGCCGGTGATCGGGGATTGCTTGATCAGGTCGCGCAGCGTGTCTCGTACACGGGGATTGTTCCGAACGAGCTGTGGCGACGCGTGCTCAGCCGTACGCAGTTCCGCGAACGCACTGTCCCCCTGGCCTGCCAGCGAGAGGGCACGGGCGTAGTCGATGCGGTGGGAGACGCCTCGCTCCGGGGGCAGGTGATCCACGTCGATCCGACCGTGTTCCACGACGTACGAGACGTTGTCGAGGTCGAGTTCCGCGGACAACCGGTGCAGAGCGACATTCGTCGGCCCGAAGCTCGTCTGCCAGTAGTTCCCATCGGAGCCGAGCCGGTCGGCGAGCGCCTCGGCCTGGTTCAACAGGCTCGTCGCCGTGGCCCGGTCCTGGCGCCGCGCCAGCGGCGATGGCCGCGCGGAGATGGACCATGCCGAGCAGACTCAAAGCGGCTGGATCGTTGTCATCAACCCGTGCCGACAACCACACCGCCGCTGTGTGGCCCAGCTCCATCGCGTCGTCATACCGGCCGTTGGCGAGCAGGGCATGCGTTCCGGCCCGCGCGGCGGACGCCAGCACCGCGGGTCGCCTGATTCGTCGGCGGCCCGCATGGCCCGCTCGGCAGCGAGCCACGAGATGTCGGATTCCCCGATCTTGGCGAGCGTCGTGGCAGCCAGGTGGTGCACTCGGGCGGAGACAGCCCAGCAGTCCCGGCGTTCCGCGGCGGAACGCACTGCGCGGTCCTCAAGCTCCCGGGCGGCCTGGAGAAGACCGGGGAGTCCAGCGATCACCTTGCCGAGCCGGCCGGCCTGGTAGTCGTCCCACGTCTGTTCTACGAGCTCAGCCACGGGCCGGCGCTCGGGAGCTGCGCTTCGGCCTCCGGGCCGAACAGCAACCGGGAGAGACGACGCGGACTCATCAACGCGTCCCGCACGGCCGGGACGTCGTCCTGGTCCCGTCGTCCTCCATGAGCACGGGCTGGCCGACCAGTTCCCCGAGCGGGACGCGGAGCACGCGAGCCAACTCGGCAAGCATGTCGATACGCGGCGGCTTGCGCCGCCCGGACTCGGCTTTCGCCAACCAGTCAGTGCTCCGGCCTACCAGCCCGGCCAGCACCTGCTGCGTGTAGCCACGGCGCTTCCGGTGGAACGCGATCCGCTCGCCGATGCTCAGGTGATCTCCGAGACCACGCATGCGTGCTGCCTCCTGTGGCGTAGGGGCGGTCCCCACGATAGCGACGCGGCAACGAGGCGCACTGAGTCCGGGACTTGGGCCTTCCGTGCGTTGCCCGGCTCAGTGTGCGGGAGGCAACGGGCGAAGGCGTTCACCCTTGCGGATCCGCCTGAACGGAGCCGGACCCAACCCGAGCCGTGACCTTCGCCGACGACCCCGCCCGCCGCGATACCGGAAGCGCGCACCCGCGAAGCCGCGTCGGCGCGGTCAGTTGCCGCCCCGGCCGGCCGCGGGGTTCGCGCCGTCCGTGGTCGCGTCGCCCGGTCGCAGGGTGAGCAGGGTGATCTCGCTCGGTGCGAAGACCCGGAAGGGCGGGCCCCAGAAACCGGTGCCACGGCTGGTGTAGAGCTGGGTGCGTTCGCCGTGCCGGCTCAGGCCGTGCACGACCGGCTGATCGATCCGGACGAGGAAGTTGAACGGCCAGATCTGGCCGCCGTGGGTGTGCCCGGAGACCTGCAGGTCGATGCCGGCCGCGGCGGCCTGGCCGACGTACTTGGGCTGGTGGGCGACGAGCAGGACCGGCCGGTCCGGGTCCGCCCCGGCCAGCGCGCCGAGCAGGTTCGCGCGGTGCCCGGCCAGGCCGGAGGACTCCGCGGTCACGTCGTCCACGCCGGCCAGGACGAGGCGGTCACCGCCGCGCTCCACCACGACATGGCGGTTGTGCAGCGGTTCCCAGCCCAGTTCCGCCATGCGGTCCAGCCAGCCCTGCGCCTCGCCGAAGTACTCGTGGTTCCCGGTGACGTAGACCTTCGCCAGCCGTGACCGGATCGTGCCGAGCGGCGCGGACTGCTCCCGGCGCTGGGCGGGGGTGCCGTCGGCGATGTCGCCCGCGTGGACCACGACGTCCGCGTCGAGCGCGTTGACGGCCTCGGCGACCCGCGCCGACCAGCCGGCCCGGTCGATCGGCCCGAAGTGGGTGTCGGCCAGCACCACGACACGGGTTCCGTCCAGACCGGCGCCTAGCCGCGGGACGTGGACGTCCAGCCGCTTGACCCGGGGCACGCGCATGGCCTCGTGGTGTCCCCACGCCAGCAGTCCGGCGCAGACCGCGGCGACGGCCACGGCGATGCTCCTGGCCCGGTCGGCGGCGTCGGTGCCGAGCCCGATCAGCACGAGGTGCGCCAGGCCGCCCAGCACCGACCAGGTGAACAGCACCCAGACCACCCCGAGCGTGCTGTCCGCGATGCGGGCCGCCCGGTCGGACCGCCGCCGCCCGTGGCCCGCGACCATGAGGAACGGGAAGGAGACCAGCCCGGCGGCGAAGACGACCGTGCCGGCGAGGAAGACCGGGAACGGCCAGTCGGCGCCGGAGGCGAACAGCGTCCACCAGGGCAGGACGAACAGCATCGCGAGGACGAGGAGGGCCACGCTCCCGCCCAGTCGCCTGCGCAGCGACCGCGGCCGGCGCGGGCCGCTCTCCTCGGACCGGGTGTCCGGCCCGGGCTCCGTCCCGTCCGCTGACCGGGCCACGGCCGCGACGCCCTCCGGCCCACCGCCGGACGGCCGGAGGCCCGACTCCGCCCGGATGGATTCGCTCTCTGCCACTGCGCCGCCCCTCACATCCGCCCCTGCCGTCGGTTCCCATCATCCGTCACACGGCGCCCGACGGAACCGCCCGGCCCCCGTCGCGGCGTCGTCCGGCCGGACCGCCGTGGCTCCATGACGCGGCGGAAACGATCACCGCCCTGGCGATCGCGCCAACTCCCGTCGATGACGGCGTACTTGTGGCGCCCACTGATGACGTGGTGCCCTTGTGACTCACAGGTAACCAACAGGTAGGGGAACCCGACTCATGACCAAGCGAATAGCAGCCGTGGCGGTCCTGATCCCGGCCATGCTGGGGGTCGCGACCGGTGCGGCTTCGGCGCACCCGGCGCCCAAGGCGACGCCCGCGGCGGTGGTCACCTTGACCTACGACGCCAGCCAGGCGGGACAGTGGGCGGGCGCGATCTCGCAGGGCGTGCAGAACTGGAACGCCGCGCTGCACAACGTGCAGTTGGAGCCCGCGAGCTCGCCGAGCTCAGCCGACTTCGTCTACGTGGCCACCAGCGGCTGGCCCCAGACGACGCTCGGCCCGATCTTCCCCGGCGGCAGCAAGGGTGAGGTGGATCTGGGTCAGGAGGCCGTCGACGAGGGCTACGACATGACCCGGATCGCGGCGCACGAAACAGGGCACATCTTCGGGCTGCCCGACGACTACAGCGGACCGTGCTCGGAGCTGATGTCCGGCCACGGCCCCGGCACGTCGTGCACCAACGCCAACCCGAGCGCGGCCGAGGCGGCGCAGGTCGACGAGAACTACGCCGGCGGCGCGGCGGCGATGAGCCCGAAGCGGCACCAGATCGTGATCGACGTCTGGCGCGCACCGGTCCTCGCCGACGCGCGCTGACGGGCGGCCGGAACCGGGCAGGACGACCGCGTAGGCCCGCTGGGACGCGTACGCGGAAGGCCCCCGCCACGACCGGCGGGGGCCCGTTTCCAGCGACGCCGAACGGCCCCGCGCGTGGGTGCGCCGGGCCGTTCGGGCGTCTGCCGGGTGACGGCGTGGTTCAGTTGGTGATGTTCATGTAGTGCCAGCCGCCGTAGTCGCTGGCGTTGACGTTGTCGCCGGACGAGCCCTTCACGTAGGCGACGCGGACCCGGGCCTTGAAGTTCGCCTCGCCGGGGGCGCCGAGGTCGATCCTCACCTTGCCGGAGGCCGGCAGCGCGAGGTACTCGGAGTCTGCGGTCCGCCAGCTGCCCTTGTAGTAGATCTCCAGGTCGACGCGCTCGTGCCGGCCCTTGTAGTACATCATCGAGGTGCTGAAGACGGTGTCGCTGGTCTTGTGGTACCACGCGTACTCGGTGGAACCGATCTTCGCGTTGCGGTACTCCCCGGACAGGCTGCCGCTCTCCCACACGCGGGTGTAGACGGTGGACGTCACGGTGCGGGGCGCGGTGCGGTCGTCGCCGGCGTAGACGGCGCTGAGGGTGGTGTTGCGGGTCAGCCGCAGGGACACCGACAGGTTGCCGCTGGAGTTGACCGTGCCGGACTTCAGCTCCGCGTTCGGCTTGTCGGTGCCGTACGGGTTGGCCCAGATCTGCACGACCTTGTTCTTGTACTCCGACCCCAGGTGCGCGGTGAACGTCACGGTGGTGCCGTAGCCGTACTCCTTCTTGTTGTCGTTCAGCGTCAGCGACGGCGTGGTGCGCGAAACGGCGACCTTCGCGGACGCGCTCGCGGCGGCCAGCGTGCCGGTGCCCGCGTACGACACCGCGTAGGTGACGGTGCCGCCGGCCGGCGGGGTGTCCGTGAAGGAGTACGTCCCGTCGGAGTGGACGGTCACCGGGGCCAGCGCCTTGCCGTGCGGGCTGTCCATGTCGGTGCGGGTGACGGCCAGTTGCGTCCCGGCGGGCAGGGCGGTGGCCGCCGACAGCTTGCCCTTGACGGTCAACGCCTTGCCCCGCGTGGCGGAGGAGGGCGCGGAGACGGTCAGCGTCGGGACGGTCTTCTCCGGGTCGGTGAGCACGTGCAGGGTGAACGGGCCGCCCGTCTGGCCCTCCAGGGCGTAGATGCGCGACTCGTCCGGTGCCCAGGCCAGGGACGGGGTGATCGGCGAGGCGGAGTACGAACGCAGCGGCAGCGACGCGTCCGGCTGGTAGACCGACACCTTCCCGCCCTCGACCTGCGCGACCGTGCCGTCCGGCGCGACCGCGGCCGACTGCCCCTGCGGGTAGCTGCCGTCGAGCGTGATCTTCCCGTCCGCGTAGGCGTGCCGGGACGTGCCGTTGATCAGGATCTGCGTGCCGCCGGGCACCAGCTGGACGTCGCCGACGCCGCTGTTGAGCGAGTAGTCGCCGAAGTGGAACGCGACCACCTGCGGGCTGCCGCTGGAGACGTCGAGGACGCCCTCGGAGTCCGTGGTCAGGCCGGTGTCGGCCATCGCGATCACGCCGGGCTCGGCCGGGTTGGTGCTCATCAGGGCCGGGTTCCAGAAGCCCTGGTTCGGATACGGGTCCGTGAACTGGCCCATCGTCACGGCCGTCGGGTCCGACGGGTCCTTGGACGGGTCGACGGATCCGAGGTTGCTGTCCCACTGGTCGCCGTAGGTGAACCACACCTTGCCGCCGGCGAACACCACGTACTCCGGTCCCTTGGTGGTGGGCACGACGTACCGCGCCTTCACCGCCAGGGTCTGCGCGTCGATGGCCACGATCTCGTTGCCGCCGAAGGCCGCCGCGTAGACCGTGGAACCGTCGTCGGAGACGGCCAGCGAGGACACGCCGGTGATACCGGGCACCGTGCCGATCAGGTTGCCCGAGGTGTCGGCCGCCTCGACGCTGCTGTCGGCCGTGTCGCCCACGAAGACCCGGCCCAACGGCGCGTCGACCGCCAGGCCACCGTCCTGCGTGACCGTCACCGCGCTCGCCGCCGAGGCCGGCCCGGCCGCCGAGACGGTCAGGACCGACGCGCCCATCGCGACCGCGACCATGGCTGCGGAGACCGCACGTCTCCGCGCCCGTGTTGTGTTCTTCATACTGTTGTCAAACCCCCACATCGAATCCCGGTCTCCCGCCGGGAATCAGGGCACCCACTGGCTCCGGCCGCGCCCGCTCGCTCATCACGGCGTGGTCGCGGTCCCCCCGGAACGGTGGCTGCTGACCGCAGCGTAGAGCACACCACCGACAGCGGGAACACCAATATCCCGCTGGAACGGTGCTGTTCCGTCCCATCGCGGGAATCCGCGGCGAGATCTCCCGGCACGGCGGGATCGGTGCCGGTGTCGCTGCGGGTACCGGAGCGGGTCGTCGACGCGGTCACGGGGCGGGAGTCGGGCGGATGCGGGCGCGGCGGTTCCACGGGATCGGATCGGCGGTCCGGGGGCTCGGATCACCGGCCGCTGGTCGGTCTTCCCCGGACGCGGAACCCAGGTCGTGTCTGACACATGGCGTCGTCCGCCCGCAGGGCGGGGGCCGCGGCCTCTGGTGCGTGCGATCGCACGGCGGAAGGTCGTCAGTGTGCCTACGTGGACGATCCCGACGACGCGGCGAGCGTGCGTGCGTGCCAGGCGCCGCGGCCCAGGCGGGATGTGTCGGACACGGCCTACGGGCGCCCGGTGGCGCTCCCCCATGCCGCCCGGATCGCCTCGACCGTGGCGACGAACTCCGGATCGCCTGCCCGGCTGGAAGTGGCGAACACGCCAGGAAGGTCCAGCGGCCGGCCGTTCGCCCGGTGGGCCTGAAGGATGTGGCCGGCGTTTCCTCCCCGTCCGGAAAGCGTATGGATCTCCAGCGCGGTGACCTCGTCCCAAGGAATGGCTCGCCTGGTCACCAGGGTGCGCGTCCGTAGGCCGGCCAGGCCGACCGTCGTCGACCCCAGCATGCGGCCACTCACCCGGATCATCACCGGCATGGCCAGCGCCCAGACGATCGGAGCCAGAACGGCCGTCTTCGTCATGGTGAAGCCGCCCTTGAGACTGAACAGCGCCGCCACGGCAACGGCCATGACGGCAGGCCCGAACACCGTCACAACCCGGATCTGCCTGCGCACGCCGTCTCCACACCGATAGCAGACCTCATCCACGCGCGGAGTCTAGGTGATCCCGACAACGCCCACCAGGGTATTTTTTCCCGCACTTGCCCCCGGACATCGCGGCAGGGGTTCGGCAGGTCGGGCGGCATGCGGCGCAGGTGGGCTCGCGTTGCCGGGTCGGAACTCAGACGGGGTGGGGTGCGGGCCAGTTCCCGGTGTTCCGCGCACTGCTATTCCGCGCTCCGCGTTTCGAATGGAATTCCGGTATCCGATTGATCGCTGAGGTAGGGCGCACCTCTCGCGTCCGTGATGACGGAAGGCGACGAAGGCTGGACCTCGACGCGGGAGGTTGGGCGAAGGGGTGGCGCACTGGCCTGGACGCCCAGCGGCGGGCGCGTTCGCCGCGTCGGGGCCCGATCGGGGCACGCAACCCTCCAACGAGAAGCCCCCGGCCGGCGACCGGGCGGAGGGCGAGAATCTTCGTCAGGCTGGCGACGTCGAAGACGGTGTCGGAGCACATGGGGTGGTCGGGATCGTCGGGGTCAAGGAGGCCGACGGAGCCGTCGGCGATCATCTCGTCGGAGGTGCCGACGGCCCAGACAGCGCCCGGGTAGACCTTGTCGCGGACGCCGTGCTGGAGGAGGTCGTCGATCGCGGTGGTGTCGAGTGTCATCGTGTTCCGATCGTTCGCTGGTGTGCCCCGTTCGCCAACGTAGTGAGGCGTATGCGGCGGGCGGGGGATCGGCGCACGAGGACCCGCCCGGCCTGACCGACCAGCAGCGCCGGCAGACGCGGCTGGTCTGGGAGTACCACCAGATGCGTCACGAGCTCCGGGCCTGCGACGCGGCCGTCGCCCTGGGCAGCCACGATCTCGGCGTGCCCGCGTACAGCGCGGAGTTGTTCCGCGCCGGCCTCTTCCCCACACTCGTCTTCTCCGGCCGCCCGAACCCCGCCCATCTCCCCGACGGCCGGGCCACCTTGATCCGCGACGCGCGGCAGGTGAACCCGAAGCGAAGCCCTGCTCGGCCTGGCGGGGCGAGATCATCCGCAGCAGCCGGTTCGCGGTCCGCCGCGGGCGGATCGCAGCGGCCGGCCGATCTCGCGGCCGTCGCGGGAGCGACCACCCGTCTCGTGGCCCCGGCGAGCCGCGACCCCCCAACGCAGAAGCCCCCACCGGCGAACCGGCGGGGGCTTCTGCGTATTGCCCGGTGAGAGCAATGGCGGAGGATACGAGATTCGAACTCGTGAGGGGTTGCCCCCAACACGCTTTCCAAGCGTGCGCCCTAGGCCACTAGGCGAATCCTCCGGGGGAGACAGTACAGGGTGAGGGGGGGTGGGTGCGAACTCGATGTGAGGCCGGGGGATCGGGTAGGGTGGGCGCAGCCCCTCACGTGGCGCTATCTCGCTGAAACCCCCCAGGGCCGGAAGGCAGCAAGGGTAGGTGAGCTCTGGCGGGTGCGTGAGGGGTCTTCGTATGTGCGCGAGGTGTGGGGGATGTGGCATGGCTGCGCCCGGCAGGGCCCGGCCGGTAGTCTTTCCGTGTGATCTTCAAGCGCATCGGTAGCAGCCGTCCGTATCCGGACCACGGTCGGGCGAGCACCCGCGACTGGGCGGACGTGGCGCCGCGGCCGGTTCGTCTCGACCAGTTGGTCACCACCAAGGGGCAGCTCGACCTCGAAACGCTGCTCGCCGAGGACTCGACGTTCTACGGGGACCTGTTCGCCCACGTGGTGAAGTGGAAGGGCGACCTGTACCTGGAGGACGGGCTGCACCGGGCGGTCCGCGCCGCGCTGCAGCAGCGTCAGGTGCTCCACGCCCGCGTGCTGGAGATGGACTGACCCGTCATTCCGGTCTTTCCTTGGCCCTTTCGGGTTGGCCACTGAGCCATAAGTTGATCATCTAGTACGCCTTGGCCGAATCCCGCACTACGCTTCCGCTATGAGCATGCTCACTCCCCCTGGCATGGGCGGCAAATACCGCGTGACCGGGACGACCTTCCCGAGAATGCGCCGGCCCAGCAATCGCCGCCGGATCATCCTGTCGGCTGTCGCCGGGGTCGCGGTGCTCGGGCTGCTGTCGTGGGGGACCGTCGAGCTCGTCGGCGTGTTCGACGGGGACGGGGCGAGCCGCAACGCCGCCGCGGGCCACTGCCCGGCCGGCGCCGTCGGGGCGAAGGCCGCTCCCGCGCCGGTGCCGAACCCGTCCGCGGTCACCGTCAACGTCTACAACGCCACCAACCGCAGCGGCCTGGCCGCCAACACCGCCGCCGCCCTGAAGAAGCGCGGCTTCGCGATCGGCAAGATCGGCAACGCCTCCGCCGCCTACGACAACAAGGTCCCCGGCACCGCCATACTGCTCGGCGGCCCCCAGGCGGCGCAGGCGCTCAAGGTGCTCGGCACCCAGCTCGCGGCCGGCGACATCCGCACGGACGCGACCCGCACCGGAGCGGCGAACATCGATCTGATCATCGGCAAGGGCTTCGCCTCACTCGACCCGGCCGCCGACGCCAGCCACGCCCTCGCCGTGCTCAAGCAGCCCGCCCCGGCGCCCAGCGGCAAGGACTGCTCCGCCCGCCCCAAGCAGTCCGACTGACCGAACGGTCCGACCGACCCTGCGGTGCGGCGCGGCCGAGCGGGCCGGCTCGACCCAGCGGCGGTCGGAAAATCGGTTCAGCCGACCGTGCCGTTCAGCTCCGTGTCGTTCAGCCGACCGTGCCGTACATGCGGTCGCCCGCGTCGCCGAGGCCCGGGACGATGTAGCCGTGCTCGTTGAGGCGCTCGTCGACGGCGGCGGTGACGACGGTGACCGGGCCGTCGGCGAGTTCGCGTTCCATGGTGGCGACGCCCTCGGGGGCGGCCAGCAGGCAGATCGCGGTCACGTCGTCCGCGCCGCGCTCGATCAGCGTGTCGATCGCCGCGACCAGGGTGCCGCCGGTGGCGAGCATCGGGTCGAGTACGTAGACCTGGCGGCCGGAGAGGTCGTCCGGCATGCGGGTGGCGTAGGTGGACGCCTTGAGCGTGTCCTCGTCACGGACCATGCCGAGGAAGCCGACCTCCGCGGTCGGCAGCAGCCGCACCATCCCGTCGAGCATGCCGAGGCCGGCCCGCAGGATCGGTACGACGAGCGGCCTGGGGTGCGACAGGCGCACGCCGGTGGTGGCGGCGACCGGCGTACTGATGTCCACCTGCTCGATGCGTACGTCCCGGGTCGCCTCGTACGCGAGCAGGGTGACCAGCTCGTCGGCGAGCCGCCGGAAGGTGGGCGAGTCGGTGCGCTGATCGCGCAGCGTGGTGAGTTTGTGCGCCACCAGCGGGTGGTCGACGACATGGATCCGCATGACCACGACACTAACCGAGAGCCTGTACGAACACGTAGCCCGCGGCCCGCCCGCGCCCGCGCCCGCCACCGCACCGCCGCACCCGCCACCGCACCCGCCGCCACGCCCGCGCCGCCGCATCCGCCACCGCACCGCCGCCGAACCCGCCCCCACGCCGCCGCACCCGCCGCCGCGCCCGCTACCGAACGGCCGCGTCACGCCCAGCACGCCGCATCAATCGCTCGCTCGGGGGAAAACGCTTCGTCATGGCTGACGAGATGGTTGACGATCCGGAGACCGCCGAGACGCCCGCCGACCCCCAGCACGCCGCGGCCCGACGCCGGCGCCGGGCGATGTTCCTGCGGGAGTTGAAGGAGGCCAAGGAGCTGCAGGCCCGGGTGCAGCCCAGGAAGGCCAGGGCCGCCCGGATGCGCCAGCAGATGCGGATGCGCACCTTCCGCTGGTAGTCGCCCGGTGAGCACGCTGCGCGTTTCCGGTGAACATGGCGACACGCTTTCCCTATGATCGACCGCCTACGGCGTGTAGGCGGCGCATCGCGGATGCGCGCCTTACGGCAGGGGCTCGACAGCGTTTTCCCGGGCCCGTCGGACCAAGAAACCCGAAAAAACGCGTACAGCCTGGCACGACGCAGCGTCGAAGAGCTCTCGCAAAGCCCAGGTTTCTGCCACGATGCCGAGTGGGCGGGGCGTCGTCCCGTCCGACCCGGCACACCTAAGACCAGTGGGAGAGTCACGGTGTACTTCGCCGCACTGCTCGCGCGCACCGAGGACGGGTGGGAAGCGAGCGATACAGAGCTAGACGATGTGGAGACCCTCACCGACCTGGCGGACCTCGCACGGGGGGCCACGGCCGACGAGGACACGGTGCTCGTCCTGATCGAGCAGGAGGACGCCTGGTTCGGCGTCGTCCGGGTGGACGGAGAGGACGACCCGCGCATCTACGTGTCGGACGCGTCCGCCGCCGCCCGCAGCTCCTACGGGGAGATCCTGCTCACCGACGAGCTGCTCGGCCGCGATCCGGACGACGAGCTGGCCGATCTCGACGCCCTCGACCTCGACGGCACCGAGGACGGCGAGAACGCGGACGACGAGGAGGACGAGAGCGCCGCGCGCGATCTCGGCCCGATCCCGGCCGGTCCGGTCGGCGAGGCGGGGCTGCTCGCCGACTTCGGGATCAGCGCGGAGACGCTGAAGTCGCTCGGCGACGACGGCGTTCCCGGCGAGGCGCTCGGCGAGATCGCGGACGCGCTGGGCTGCGGCGAGGTGCTGGAGGCGGTCCGCTGAGCGGTCCGCGGCCCGAGCCGGAACCGGAGCCGCACGATTCGCGCCACGGCGCCTCCCCGCGCGCCGCGCCGGCCGACCCGGTCCGGGATCCGTGGATCCCGGCCATGCGGCTGGCGCTGCGCGAGGCGGCGGGCGCGCCCCGCACCGGCGATGTGCCGGTGGGGGCGGTCGTGCTGTCCGCGGACGGGACGGTGATCGGCCGCGGGCACAACGAGCGCGAGGCGACCGGTGATCCGACCGCGCACGCCGAGGTGCTGGCGGTGCGCGCCGCGGCGCGGGCGGTCGGCGAGTGGCGGCTGTCCGGCTGCACGCTGGTCGTCACGCTGGAGCCGTGCACGATGTGCGCCGGCGCGATCGTGCTGTCCCGGCTGGAGCGGGTGGTCTACGGCGCGCGGGACGCGAAGGCGGGCGCCGCGGGCTCGTTGTGGGACGTGGTGCGCGACCGGCGGCTCAACCACCGCCCGGAGGTGGTCTCCGAGGTCCTGGCGGCCGACTGCGCGGCGCTGCTGACCGCGTTCTTCCGCGGCGGGCAGCCCGGTTGACCGATTGCCGCGGTAACCGATTCGGCGGAAGGGCCGACGTCCGCTAAGCTCTCTCCCGGTAGCGTGTCCGAGCGGCCTAAGGAGCACGCCTCGAAAGCGTGTGAGGGGGCAACTCCTCCGTGGGTTCAAATCCCACCGCTACCGCTGTGAGCAGGGCGAACGGTCGGTCATCTCATCGAGGTGGCCGACCGTTCGCTTTGGCGTGCCACGGACCGGTCGGAGCTGTTCCGCACCGAGGCCCCGCTGCGTCCGCCGCCGGCGGGCCGGCGTTCGGCGCCCTGCACCCTGGAGTCGCACGCCGACGCCCTCGCCCGGGCGCGCAAGGAGTGCGGGCGTGGCGGACGGCCGGCGGCGGATCCGCGACCGGGCCGGCCCGGACTGCGGTCACAACATCATGCTGGAGAACCCGGAGGGCTTCGTCCGCGCCACGGCGGCGGCGTTGGCCGAGCCGGGCGTGCGGGCCTGACGCGCCGGGTTCGTGGGCCGGGACCGCTGGACATCCGGCCGCGCAGAGCCTTGGGTAGGACATGACGGTGGTTAGACTCACCGGACTTGACTGTGTACGTCACCGGTGCGCGACCGTGGCCGGGGGCTACGGCTGGGAGGCAGGGCGGGGCGATGGCACAGGCGCGAAAAGTCGTGACCTACATACTGATCATATTCGTGCTCTATACGATCATCACGTCGCCCGCACGTGCCGCCGACCTGGTCCAGGTCGGCTTCCAGGGCATCTCCAACGCCGCGCGGGGCATCGGCCAGTTCATGACCCAGCTGGTCAAGTGAACCGCCGCCCGCCGCCCGAACCGCCCCTGCGAACCCGAGGGATCCGCCCATGATCCGCCATCTGGTCCTGTTCAAGCTCAACGACGGCGTCGGGCGCGACGATCCGCGCGCCGTGGCGGGAGCGGCGGCGTTCGCGGAGCTCGGCGACCGCATCGACGCGATCGAGTCGTGGGAGTGCGCCTGGAACATCACCGACCGGCCGATCGCCTACGACTACGCGATCAACTGCGTGGTGGCCGGACCGGACGAGCTGACCCGGTATCTGGAGCACCCGGCGCACCAGGCCGGCGTCGCGTTGTGGCGCGAGTTTGCCACCTGGGTGATCGCCGATTACGAGATCTGAGCGATTTATGGCCGCCGACTGACCGTCCAGCGGTCGGTTCGCACTCGACCAGCGGAGCGACGAGCCGCGAGCGCCGTCCCGTACCCCCGCCCGACCGGCGGGGGTTTTCGCTGTTCGGGCGGGGCCGAACGGGCTGATCGGCGCCCGTCAACACGACTCTTGCAGTGCTTGCACACAGCGGACATGTCTTGTGATGCTATGACCGCTTTTGACGGATGAGTTGATCGATGAGGGGCGGTGTGAGTCGTTGCAGGCCCGTACGGCGTCCGCATCCACACCCACCCCCGCCCCCGCGGCCTCCACGGCGCCCGCGACCCCCGCGGCCTGCGCGGCCCATCCGGAGGACGCCGTACCGCTCCAGCACGCGCCTGACGCCCCGCCGGCGCCCGCGCACCCCCCGCACCCGCCACGCGCCCCCGACGCCCCGCAGGCCGCACAGACCGCCGCACAGGCCGCCGCGCAGACCGCCCCGCAGCCGGCCGCGCCGCCGAGCGCCGGGTCCGCCACCGAACCGGTCGCGGAACCGGCCGCCGAGCCGGCCGACGCGCGGGCCGCCGAGCGGTCGGCGCGGGCCGGCCGGGCGGCGGACGCCCGGGCGCTCACCCAGGTGCTGTTCGACGAGCTGTCCGCGCTGGTGGCCGGCACGCCGGAGCACCGCCGGGTGCGGGCCGCGCTGATCGAGATCAACCTCCCGCTGGTCCGCTACGCCGCCGCCCGCTTCCGCAGCCGCAACGAGCCGATGGAGGACGTGGTCCAGGTCGGCACGATCGGGCTGATCAACGCGATCGACCGGTTCGACCCGGAGCGCGGCGTGCAGTTCCCGACGTTCGCGATGCCGACGGTGGTCGGGGAGATCAAACGTTACTTCAGGGACAACGTGCGGACCGTCCACGTACCCCGGCGGCTGCACGAGTTGTGGGTGCAGGTCAGCGGGGCGATCGAGGACCTGACGGTGCTGCACGGGCGGACCCCGACCACCGCCGAGATCGCCGAGCGGCTGCGGCTGACCGAGGAGGAGGTGCTCGCCTGCCTGGAGGCCGGGCGGGCGTACCACGCCACCTCGCTGGAGGCCGCGCAGGAGGGCGACGGCGCCCCCGGGCTGCTGGACCGGCTCGGCTACGAGGACCCGGAGCTGGCCGGCGTCGAACACCGGGAGCTGGTGCGGCACTTGCTGGTGCAGCTGCCCGAACGGGAGCGGCGGATCCTGCTGCTGCGCTACTTCGGCAACCTGACGCAGTCCCAGATCAGCGCGGAGCTGGGCGTGTCCCAAATGCACGTTTCCCGGCTGCTCTCCCGCAGCTTCGCCCGGCTGAGGTCCGCAAACCAGCTCGAGGCGTAGCTGAGGCGAGTGAACCAACCAGGACAAATAAGTCGACATGACGCTACAGCGCGTTGCCGACATGTGACATTCTGCCGGTACCGCGTTTGCAGCGGCCCGGCCGCCGGTATTCAGTCGGAGGAACCGTCGTCGCTCGTGACCCGTCCGCGACCTCAAGGGGGGTGGCATGTCCGTAGAAGTGGGCAGTCCGAAGGTGCTGCAGTTCGAGGCGCCGGCCGACGCCGACAACGGCGAAGCCATCAACACCCGTACGCTCTCCCGCTCGTTGTTCCTGCGGCTCGCCGAGCTTCCGGCGGACAGCCCCGAGCGGCAGTACGTGCGCGACACGCTGATCGAACTCAACCTCCCGCTGGTCCGGTACGCCTCCGCCCGGTTCCGCAGCCGCAACGAGCCGATGGAGGACATCGTCCAGGTCGGCACGATCGGGCTGATCAAGGCGATCGACCGGTTCGACTGCGACCGCGGCGTGGAGTTCCCCACGTTCGCGATGCCGACGGTGGTCGGCGAGATCAAGCGCTTCTTCCGGGACACCTCGTGGTCGGTGCGGGTGCCGCGCCGGCTGCAGGAGTTGCGGCTCGCGCTGACCAAGGCGAGCGACGAGCTGTCCCAGCGGCTCGACCGCTCCCCCACCGTGGCCGAACTCGCCGACGCCCTCGGGGTGTCGGAGGAGGACGTGGTGGACGGCCTGGCGGTCGGCAACGCGTACACCGCCAGCTCGCTGGACTCCCCGCCGCCGGAGGACGAGGGCAGCGAGGGCTCGCTGGCCGACCGGCTCGGCTACGAGGACGCGGCGCTGGAGGGCGTGGAGTACCGCGAGTCGCTCAAGCCGCTGCTGGCCCAACTCCCGCCGCGCGAACGGCGGATCATCATGCTCCGCTTCTTCGCCAACATGACGCAGTCTCAGATCGGCGAGGAGGTCGGCATCTCCCAGATGCACGTCTCGCGGCTGCTGACCCGCACGCTGGCGCAGCTTCGGCTGGGGCTGACGACGGAATAGCCCCGGATTCCCCGCAGTTGGGAATGAGAACTTCGCCACCCCGGCCGGAATTGCGGCACCGTGGTGACATCTCGTCACTAGACTGGCGCGATGTTTCGGATAGTCGACCGCGGTGGAGTGGTCGTCGCGGCGTCGGCGGCCGTGGTGTGCCTGGCCACCTTGAGCTGGGTGGTGGCGGGAGCCAACGCGACACGCGACGCACGCCGCCCCGGCGGCTATGTCGTGGTAGGCGGCGCGGACCCGTCCGGTTCCGCGTCGGGCCGGCCGAGCCCGCCGAGCCGCACCGCGACGCTGGCGTCCGGCGATCCGGCCGCCGCCGCGACCGGGGCCTCCTCCGACGCCTCGGGCATGGTGCCGGACTACGGGCCCATGGTGCCCAGCGCGCGTCCCAGCGGCCGGCTCGTCGTCCCGGTCCGGCCCGGGCAGCACAGCGCGTCCGCCTCGGTGTCGGCCTCCCCGTCGCCCTCCGGTTCGCGCAAGCCCTCGCCGACCCCGACTCCGACCACCCCCGCGCAGCCGGTTCCGCCGCCGCCGTTCAGGCGCGCGCCGGTGACGCCGGACACGCTGACCGTCTCGGCACCGACCGACTCGCGCGGCGAGCACTCCTGGTGCGAGTACGTCACCGTGACCTACACCAACGCGGGCGCGACGCCGGTGACTTCGGGCGACGCGGTGTTCAGCACGCGGGTGACGGACCCGATGGGCTTCGACTGGGGCAACTACAGCGACAGCGTGCCGGTGCCGGTGCCGATCGCGCCGGCCGCCGCCGTCACCAGGACCTACGAGGTGTGCCTGGCCCCCTGGCGGGTGCCGCCGGGGCTGCGCATGGAGACGACGGGCGTCACGCTCGTGGCCTGAGCGGGGTGACGCCCGGGTCCGCCGCGGCCCGGTGGTGCCGGGCGGGCGGAGCGGTGCGGTCCGCGCGGGGTCGCCGCGCGGTGCGTCAGGCGACCGCGAAGTAGACGACGGCCACGACGACCACGACGGCGAGCACGACGGCGAGGATCACTCCGCCGCGGTTGCCGCGCCGGGCCGAACCGTAGGTGGTGGGGGCCCCGGCGGACGGCTGGGGCTCCTGGCGGGCGGCGGTGGTCGAGCCGTCGTCCACGAAGGCGCGGAACATCTGGGTGCTGCCCGCGTTGTCGGGGTTCTGCTGGGGATTCTGGTAGTCAGCCATGACGCAGGACCCTAGCGAAGTTGTGAAGCGGAATACCAGGGACCCCTGGTGCGCTGTCCCTCCACATGTCACGAATCGGAGAGTCCGACCTCGAAGTCTTCCCCCTGTCACTCGGCGGAAACGTCTTCGGCTGGACGGCGGACGAACGCCAGTCGTTCGCCGTGCTGGACGCGTTCGCCGCCGCCGGCGGGGACTTCATCGACACCGCCGACGTCTATCCCGCCTGGGCGCCGGGCAATTCCGGGGGCGAGTCGGAGACGATCATCGGCCGCTGGATGGCCTCCCGGGGCAACCGGGACGAGATGGTGATCGCCACCAAGATCGGCGCCGCCGCCGACCGCCCCGGACTGGCGGCGGCCAACATCCGGGCCGGCGTGGAGGAGTCGCTGCGCCGGCTCGGCACCGACCGCGTCGATCTCTACTACACGCACAAGGACGACCCGTCGGTGCCGGTGGAGGAGTTCCTCGGCGCGCTCGACGCGCTGGTGAAGGCGGGCAAGGTGCGGCAGTTGGGCGCCTCCAACATCTCGGCCGAGCGGCTGGCCGAGGCGCTGGCGGCGTCGGACCGCGAGGGACTGGCCAAGTACGTCGCCCTGCAGCCGCGGTACAACCTGGTCGCCCGGGACGGCTACGAGGGCGCGGTGGCCGCCGTGGTCGCCGCGCACGGCCTGTCGACGGTGCCGTACTCGGCGCTGGCGTCCGGGTTCCTGACCGGCAAGTACCGGCCGGGCGTCGCGGTGGACAGCGCGCGGGCCGGCTCCGCGTCGGCGCACCTCGAACACGACCGGAACCTGCGGGTACTCGCGGTGCTGGACGAGGTCGCCGGCGCGCACGGGGCCGAGGTGGCGACGGTGGCGCTGGCCTGGCTGGCCGCCCAGCCGACGGTGGCCGCGCCGATCGCCTCCGCCCGGGAGCCCGGCCAACTGCCCGCCCTGATGGCCGCCGCCCAACTCGTCCTGACCAAGGAGGAGTTGGCGAAACTGACCGCGGTCTCGGATTGACGGGCGGCGAGCCGGGGCGGCGGCGGCAGACAGTTGCCCCCGGCACGTTGAAGTCGTGGCCGCGGCTCCAGCACAATGCGTGCTGCGTGCCCGCCCGGGCAGGCGGGTCGGCAGGACGCACCGGCCCGGCCGTGTCGTCCGGCGTGCCGCCATCCCGCATCGCGACGGCCTGCCGGTCCCGCGTACGCTCGGCGGGCCGAGGCCGGGTCTGTCCGGCGAGGAGGTCTCCATGAACGACATCACGATCAACGGCACCGTGCGCACCCACGAGGGAGCGGCACTCGGGGCGGCCACCTTGACGCTGATCTCCCCGCAGGGGCGGCAGTTGGGGCGGGCCAGCAGCGGCCTGGACGGCGGCTTCGAGATGGCCGCGCCGGAGCCGGGCGCGTACGTGCTGATCGCCGCGGCCGACGGGCACCGGCCGCAGGCCACCGCGGTGATCGCCGGCGGCGAACCGGCGGCGCACGACATCGTGCTGCTCGGCTCCGGCGGGCTGAGCGGCGTGGTGCGGGTCGGCACGGACGGGCATCCGGTGCCGGGCGCCATGGTCGTGGTGACCGACGACGGCGGCGAGGTGCTGGCCACCGCCAAGACCGGCGAGAACGGCCGCTTCACGGTGGAGGACCTGCCCGACGGGCTGCTCACGGTGGCGGTCAACGCCTCGGGGTACCGGCCGGCCGCGGTCCCGGTGGAGATCGGCGAGCGCACCAGCGGACGCGTCGAGATCACCCTGACCCGCGGCGCCCACCTGCAGGGCACCGTGCGCTCCGGGCTGCTGCGGCGCCCGGTGCGCGACGCGCGTGTCACGCTGGTGGACGTGCACGGCGACGTGGTGGCCACCGCCACCACCGCCGAGGACGGCCGGTACGCGTTCACCGATCTGGAGGCGGGCGACTACACCGTCATCGCCGGCGGCTATCCGCCGGCCGCCGGTCCGCTCACGGTGGGCGGCCGGGGCGAGGCAGGATACGACGTACGGCTCGGCCATCCGGACGAGTGATCGAGGGGGGCCGGTTCCGCATCGGGGCCGGAGCATGGGACGGCCGGGCACGCGCGGCCGATGCCCGAATCAGACATGCGACTCCAGGAGCGGTTGATGACGGATGGCGGCCTGCGGGCCCGGGTGCGGACCAAGGACGGCTGGGCGGTACGGCACGCGGCCCTGACCGTCACGGATATGACGGGCAGTCAGATAGTGCGGAGCATCGCCGACGAGTCGGGCGTGGTGCGCACCGACCCGCTCCCGGCGGGCGCCTACACGGTGATCATCACGGCGGTCGGCTACCAGCCCACGGCGTCCACCGCGATCGTCGGGTCCTCGGGCCGCGCGGACCTGGGCAACGTGGTGCTGTCCAGACAGGCCGGCGTGGAGCTCCCGGCCCCCGGCCGCTGGACGATCGACCCGGCGCACTCCACGGTGGTCGCGGTCGCGCAGCACCTGGGCATCTCCAGCATCAGGGGCCACTTCCCGCAGTTCCACGGCCAGCTGCGGATCGCGGCCCGGGTCGAGGAGTCCTCGGTGACCGCCGCCATCATGTCGGCCAGCATCGACACCGGGAACAAGACCCGCGACGACCACCTGCGCTCGCCGGACTTCCTGGAGGTGGAGACCTACCCGGAGATCACCTACCGCAGCACCGAGCCGCTCAGCCCGGCCGGCCCGGACCGCTGGACGGTGCACGGCGAGCTGACCATGCACGCGCGCACCCGCCCGGTCGACCTCGACCTGGTCTACCTGGGCTGCGGACCCGACCCGTGGGGCGGCACCCGCGCCGCGTTCCGGGCCACCGCCGAGCTGCAGCGCGACGACTTCGCGATGAACTACAACCAGATGCTCCAGGCCGGCATCGCGATGATCGGCACCACCATGCGCATCGAACTCGACATCCAGGCGGTCCGCGGCGACAGCGTGCCGACCGCCTGACCACGCCGCGCCGCGCCGTTGACCGAACGGGCGCCCGGCAGCCTAGGCTGCCGGGCATGGCACCTCAGATCGCGACGAACACCACCGTCGACCTCGCCCAGCTGCTGGACTTCGTGCGGCCGCGCCACCGCGCGATCGTGCTGACCACCCGGGCCGACGGCCGGCCGCAGGGCTCACCGGTCTCGTGCGGCGTGGACACGGAGGGACGCGTGGTGGTCTCCACCTACCCGGACCGCGCCAAGGCGCGCAACGCGCGGCGCGACAGCCGCGCCTCGGTGATCGTGCTGTCCGACGACTGGAGCGGGCCGTGGGTGCAGATCGACGGCACCGTGCAGGTCATCGACCCGCCCGAGTCGGTGGAGCCGCTGGTGGAGTACTTCCGCTGCATCTCCGGCGAGCACCCGGACTGGGACGAGTACCGCGCCGCCATGCTCCGGCAGGGCAAGTCGCTGCTGCGGATCACCCCGGAGCGCTGGGGCCCGATCGCCACCGGCGGCTTCCCGGCCGACCGCGCGCCGGACTCCGCCCCCTGATCCGCCAAGATCCGCAAGACACGCCCTAGGGTCGCGCGGCGCCGTCCCGCATGGCCTCGATGCCGGCGATGATGCACTCGAGCGAGAAGGCGAAGTCGCGTTCGCGCAGCTCGGCCAGCGGGGCGTGGGTGCGCCGGTCGATCAGGTCGGCCAGCCCGTGGAAGCCCGGGTGGTCGCGGATCGCGCCGGACATCGCGCGGAACAGGTCGTCCTCGGCCACCCCGGCCGCCCGGCACCGCTCACCCCAGCGGCCCTCGACCGTGCCGAAGCCGTAGGTGAACTGGTAGACGGTGGACAGCGCGCCGGGGATCATCGCGTCCGGCAGGCCGGTGCGGCGCATGATCCGGTGCATCGCGGTGGAGAACGCCGCCGCCTTCGGGCCGACGTTCATGTACTCGCCCATCAGCCGGGACGCCCAGGGGTGCGCGACCAGCATCGCCCGGTAGCCGGCGGCCACCTCGCGCAGCTGCACCCGCCAGTCCGCGCCGGGGCCGTCCGCCGGGACCGGGACCTCGCCGCCGATCTCGTCCAGCGCGATCTCCAGCAGATCGTCCTTGTTGTCGACGTACCAGTACACGGACATCGGCGTGACGCCCAGCTCGGCGGCGAGCCGGCGCATGGAGAACCGGGCGAGCCCGTCGGCGTCCAGCATCCGCACGGTGGTCCGCACGATGCGGTCCAGGTCGAGGCCGGGCGGCTGCTGCTGGCGCGGGACGAGCGGGAGCGGTTCGGCGCAGGGGGCGGCCGGGTCGGCCGGCGGCCTCTTGCGTCTGGCGCCGGCCACCCGTTCGTTCAGCCAGACGCTGGCCTGCGGCTTGATCGCACGGGGGCCGGTGGGCATGGGCGGATTCTCCTCCGGAGGCTGCGGTTCACACGGGAATGGCGCGTCTGGTGCGAATGCTATGCGTCCACCCTGAAAGACCGCCCCTCGCCGGCACCGCCCTTTTCCGCGAAGGAGCCGGCGAGGGCTTTACCGGTTCAGAGGCTCTCGGCCGGCTTGATCAGATATCCGGCGCCGCGCCTGGTGTGGATCATCGGCGGGCGGCCCGCGTCGATCTTCTTGCGCAGGTAGCTGATGTACAGCTCCACCACGTTGGCCTGGCCGCCGAAGTCGTAGCTCCACACCCGGTCGAGGATCTGCGCCTTGCTCAGCACCCGGCGCGGGTTGCGCATCAGGTAGCGCAGCAGCTCGAACTCGGTCGCGGTCAGGTGTATCGAGGTCTGCCCGCGGGTCACCTCGTGGCTGTCCTCGTCCAGGGTGAGGTCCCCGACCACCAGCATCGATTCGGTCCGCACGGCCGCCGCTCCCGATCTGCGCAGCAGTCCGCGCAGTCGGGCCACCACCTCTTCCAGTCCGAAGGGTTTCGTCACGTAGTCGTCCCCGCCCGCGGTGAGGCCGGCGATGCGGTCCTCCACGGCGTCCTTGCCGGTCAGGAACAACACGGGTACGTCCGGCAGGTCCCTGCGCAGCCTGGACAGCACCTCGAGTCCGTCGAGGTCGGGGAGCTTGATGTCCAGCACGACCGCGTCCGGGCGCACCTCGCGTGCCACCCGCAGCCCCGCGGCGCCGTCCGCCTCGGTACGCACCTGCCAGCCCTCGTACCGCAGCGCCATGGCGAGCAGATCGGCGAGCGCCCGGTCGTCGTCGACGACCAGCACGCGGACCGGCGATCCGTCCGGCCTCAGCAGTTCGGTGCGACCGCCCGGGACGGGGGTGGGTATGGAAGGCATGCGCCCACACTGCGCCGAATGGGTAAGAGCTTTCTTGCGCCAATCTGTGAGTTCTCTGAGAAGTTGAATTCTTGTCCGTTTCTTGGGAATTGGCGGACTGAGGCGTTCCTGTTCCCTTACGCCGCGGAGGGGAACGGGAACGCCGGCGGAGCGCTCCCGGCGGTCAGCTCAGGTCGAGTCCGGTGAAGTCGGCCTCGGTCGCCGAGGCCGAGCCGGCGGTGTGGAAGAGGCCGACGTCCTGGGACGCGCCGGCTGCCGCGGCGGCGACGGTGGCGGTGGCCACCCGCGTCCAGGTGGTGCCGTCGGTGGAGTAGTAGCCGGTGTAGACGTCCCCGGCGCGCACCAGCTCCAACCGCACCGGGAGGGTCACGGTGGGCGCTCCGGTCGCCGGGCCAGTGGTGTCCACCGTCGTGCCGCCGGACGCGTTCCACGCCATGCCCACGCTGCCGCTCCCGGTGACGTACAGCACGACGCCTTCCGGGGAGGAGCCGGCCGCGGTGGCGTCGTCGCGCATCATCAGCCCGGCCTTGGCGCCGCGCGCGGTGCCGGACTGGCCGGTGACGGTGGTGCGCGCGGTGGTGGTGGCGGTGCCGCCGTGCACATAGACCGCGCCGTAGCCGTCGGTGGCGGCGGCCCTGCTGGTGGCCGGGGCGACGCCGGCGCCCGCCGCCGAGATGGCGAACCGGTCGCCGGAGCGGCCGAACTCGGCCGCCGCGCCCGTGGTGTCGGCGGTCAGGTACGGCGGCCCGACCGGCGAGACCAGCGGTTCGCCGAGCGTGGCGGTCTCCTTCGCGGACCCGGCCACCGAGGCGTACGCGCCGGTCGCGGTCAGGTCGGCCGAGGAGATCGGCGGCGCGGTGCTCGGCGCGGTCAACCGGTAGACGGCGGTGACGCTGTGGCCGCTGGGGACCAGGAGGCGGGCCGGACCGGGCGAGCCGGTGCGGGTGGCCGTCCAGCCGCTCGGCACGGACAGCGCCGGCCGGGCGGCCGCGATCGGCAGCGCGCCGTTGTCGGTGAGCCGGACGGTCGCGGTCAGGCTGCCGCCGGGGGCCGCCTGGGCGGTGTCGCTGCTGACCGACAGCGTGGTGTTCGGCGCCGCGCCGAGCACCCGGAGCGGGTTCCCGGCCGCGGAGACCCGGTACATGACCGTGCCGTGCGCCGGGACGAAGGCGCTGACGCTCCCGGCGGTCTCGGTGACCTTCTTCGACCACAGGTCCTTCAACCGGTACGCGGCCGCCCGCCCGTCGAGCCCGACCGCGCTCACGCTGGTGGAGATCGTCGTGGCGGTGTCGTTCTCGTTGAACAGCGCGACCGCCACGTCGCCGTCGGCCAGCGGCTTGGCGAACACGTCCCGGCCGCCGGCCGAGGAGACCAGCACGCCCTGCCGGCCCAACGCGTCCTGGTCGACCGCGATGACGTCCCGGTTGGAGTAGACGGCCAGCGTCTCGGCGGTGGCCTTGCGCAGGTCGGTGCCGATGATCAGCGGCGCCGCCATCTCCGACCACAGCGAGAACTCCGACCGGTACTCGGTCCCGGACATCCCGCCGTTGCCGATCTCCAGCATGTCGGGGTCGTTCCACGCGCCCGGCCCGGCGTACCGGGCGAGCCGGGCGTTCTGCCGGACGATGCCGAGCATGCTGCCGAAGTCGTCCTGGATGTCGGTGGTGGTCCGCCACAGGTTGGAGACCGGCGCGCCCCACAGCCAGGGCAGCGCCGCGGCGTCGGTGCCGTTGCACATGGAGAAGACGATGGGCCGGCCGGTGGCCTTGAGGGCGTCGGACATCGTGGTGTAGAGCCGGGTGTCGATCTGCTGGTGCGTCTGGCCCGGCCAGTCGGTGAACGGGATGTTGCACTGGTCGTACTTGAGGTAGTCCACGCCCCAGGAGGCGAACAGGGCCGCGTCCTGCCGCTCGTGGCCGAGGCTGCCGGGGTAACCGCCGCAGGTCGTGGTGCCGGCGTCCTCGTACAGGCCGAGCTTGAGGCCCTTGGAGTGCACGTAGTCCGCGACCGCCTTCATCCCGTCCGGGAACTTCGCCGGGTCGGGCACCAGATCGCCGTCCGCGTCCCGGGACTTGGTCTGCCAGCAGTCGTCGATGTTCACGTAGTCGTACCCGGCCGCCTTCAGGCCGGAGGAGACGAAGGTGTCGGCGGTCTGCTCGATGAGCTGTTCGCTGGTGTCGCAGCCGAAGGCGTTCCAGTCGTTGAACCCCATCGGCGGGGTGGCCGCGAGCCCGTTGCTCTCGGCGGCGGCCGGCCCGGCGGTGGCCAGTGCCATGCCGGGCGCCATGGCGAGTACGAGCAGCCCCGCACTCAATGCGGCCAGGGACTTCCGCATGCGCTCTCCTTGCGATGACGGCCCCACCGCCGGCGCGGGCGGCGGGAGTTGGCGAACGGGCGGGAGGGCACCGGATTCCCGGAGGGCGAACTCGGACCGGCCTGACCCGTGAACGAGGTCGGCAGGAGCGACGCCGCCCGCTTCCGCACCGGGTCACATCGCACATTACCGATCAGCAACAAACACGTTCTCACAGAATGCGCCTCATTAAGCCGCCCACCCGGCGCCGCGTCAAGGGCTGTCACCGGATTCGCGCACGACCGGATCGCGCCCGCACGCACCCGCCGGAATACGCCGGATCAGGGAAAACGTTGCCCAACCGGACACCCCGCACCGCCAGGACGGCTACCGGGCCCGCACCCCGAACACCGCCCGGCACGCCGCCCGGAACGACGAATGGGAGCAGCGCATGGCACTCGGCCGGTTCGGAATCTGGAGTTCCCTGCTCCGCGGCGGCGGCTCCGCCCAGGGCACCGAACTCACCGACGCGGCGAGCGAGTTGGAGGAACTCGGCTACGCCGCCGTATGGCTCGGCGGCAGCAGCGACATCGCCGACGCCGCACCACTGGTCGCGGCCACCAGCACCCTCACGGTGGCCACCGGCATCCTCAGCATCTGGGACCACGCGGCATCCGACGTCGCCGTCCGGCACGCCGCCCTCACCGCCGCGCACCCCGGCCGCTTCCTGCTCGGACTCGGCGCCAGCCACGCCCAGATCGCCGGCGCCGCCTACCACCGCCCCTACTCCACGATGGTCGGCTACCTCGACGCCCTCGACGCCGCCGCCACCCCGGTCCCGCCCGCCGAACGCGTGCTGGCCGCGCTCGGCCCCAGGATGCTCCGCCTGGCCCGGGACCGCGCCCTCGGCGCCCACCCGTATCTCGTCAGCGCCGAACACACCGCCACCGCCCGCGCCGAGTTGGGCCCGGGCGCGCTGCTCGCCCCGGAACTGAAGGTCGTGCTGGACGCCGACCCCGACCGCGCCCGCACCGCCGCCCGCGCGGTCCTCGCCCCCTACCTCCGCATGCCGAACTACACCCGCAACTTCCAGCGCATCGGCTTCACCGAGGACGACTTCGCGACCGGCGGCAGCGACCGCCTGGTCGACACCGTCTTCGCCTGGGGCGACGAGACCGCCGTCCGCGACCGCGTCGACGCGTTCCTCGCCGCCGGCGCGGACCACCTCGCGCTCCAGCTCGTCACCGCCCCCGGCACGCCCGGCCTCCCCCACGACGGCTGGCGCCGGCTGGCCGAACTGCTGGAGCTGAAACGCTGAACGGCGGCGGGTGGGCTGGCCGGGCTGGGTCTGGCCTGGGCGAGGCGGACCGGGCCGGGTCTGGGCGAGGCGGGCCGGGTCCGGGCGACGCTGGGCGGGCTTGGCCGGTCTGGCCTGGCCAGGCGGGCTGGAAGGGCGGCGGTTCGCCGGGCGCGCGGCGCGGCGGGGGGTCCGGCTTCCGGAAACGGCGACGGGCCCGGCGCCTTGGACGCCGGACCCGTGACCTTCTCGTAGCGGGGACAGGATTTGAACCTGCGACCTCTGGGTTATGAGCCCAGCGAGCTACCGAGCTGCTCCACCCCGCGTCGGTGAACACCATCCTACGGCATCTGCGGCGCGGCCCGGCACACCCGCGCACGGGCCTGGCGCACGGAGGCACGATCGCCGTGCTCCGCCGCTCCGGCGCACGTGAACCGTCCGCCGGATACGCACAGTGCCCTACCGGACACGGTGCCACCCTGACATCATTCACCCTCAGGAGGAATCGTGACCTGTCCGATGTGCGGCTCGACGGATGGCAGGCAACTCAACAATGGAAACTGGCAGTGCGAAGGGTGCCGAGCGGTCACAGCAGGCCAGAGCGGCCTGGGAGGCGCTCGACCCTGAAACCCGCGAACGTGTCGCCTTCTTGTCCCCCGACGAGTTCACCGTCTCCGACGGCGAAGAGTCCGCCCGGCAGTGGCAGCGCTTCGTCGACGTCCTCGACCGGGCGGAACGCCACGAAGCGCTCTGACCCGCCCCGGCGCGGCCCGCTGCCCGCAGGCCCGCTGCCCGCAGGCCCGCTGCCCGCACCGTGCACCAACCCGCCCCCGCCGGGGTGAGCGGCGCGCGAGCGTCAGCCGGCCGGGTCCGCCTCGTCCGCGCGGTCGGGGTGGGCCGCCGGGTCGGCCGCGGCTGATTCCGCGGCACGCTTCAGCGCGGTGAGGCGGCGGTCCCAGTTCGCGGCGAGGGTGGCGAGCCAGCGCGAGGAGGCGTCCAGGGGTTGCGGGCGCACCTGGTAGAGGACCTCGCGGCCGGAGCGGGCACCGCTGACCAGGGCGGCGTCCTCGAGTATGCGCAGGTGCTTGACGACCGCCTGCCGGGAGACCGGGAGGCGGGCGGCCAGCGTGGTGGCGCTGGCGTGGCCCGCCTCGGCGAGCGCGTCCAGGACCTGGCGCCGGGTCGGGTCCGCCAGCGCGGCGAGGACCGCGTCGATGTCGCGCTGGTCTGCGTTCATACCGTGACATGCTCCGCGCGCGCCTTGAGTATGTCCAACTGCTGGCGCCAGCCGTCGACATTGCGCTCGTGGAGCCGCTGCCGGTCGGCGTCGGGGGCGCCCAGCGCGGCGAACCCGCTCTCGACGACCCGGACCAGGGTGGCGCCGCCGGTCAGCTCGCTGAGCCAGAACTCCACCGTGGTCGAGTTGGCGTCGTCCGGCACCGCGCCGGGCTCCTGCGCGGAGACCGCCCACCGGTAGGACGCGTAGCGGAACTCCTCGCTGCCCAGCACCCGGACCAGGAATTTCCCGTACTTCGGATCCTCGACGACCTGGAACTCCCCTTCCCTGGAACGCCGCTGGGCCGAGAGGTCTCCGTCGCCGATCCACCAGCCGGGCTCGGCCACCAGCGGCCACACCCGCTCCACCGGGGCGTTGATGGTGATCTGTCGTTCGATGGTGTCCCGCACGGCGGCCATGGCGGCCTCCCTCACTCGTTCGTCGTCGTCCGTCGGCTTCCTGCTACCTCCAGGTTGCACCTCGACGGCCCGAAGTGCAACCTCCGGGTAGCACTTCTTCGCACCGGACCGCCGGGTCTGCCCGGCCCACCCCCGGTCCGGCCGCCGGCGGCCAGCCGTCAGCCGCCGGCCAGCACGCGGAAGTGCACGTCGGACGGCTGCTGCTGTGCGCCGTTGACCGGGACGAGGTCCTGCGGGCAGGCGGACATCACCAGCAGCAGGTCCTTCTCGGCGCGCAGCCGCACCCGGTCGCCGGGGGCGCTGCGCGGGGCGGCGAAGGAGAGGGTGCCGTCGGCCGCGACGGGAACGTTCATGAAGAGGTTCAGCGGGTTCGGCACCGGGACCGGGCCGAGGCCGGCCGCGGCGACGGCGGCGAGGAAGTTGTCCCGGCAGTTGGCGTGCCCCTCGGCGCCGAGCAGCCGGTAGCGCGCCGGGTCGCAGGCCGGGATGAGCATGTCGTGCACGCCGGGCCCGGTGTCCTCGGTCAACGTGAGCACCGGCTCGCGGCGGTCGCTGTAGAGGGTGTCGCCGACCCGTGGCCCGAGCCGGCCGAGCATGCCGCGGGTGTGCTCGACGGAGAGGCGTTCCGCGCCGTCCGGCAGGCAGAGCGCCCAGGTGTCGACGACCTGGCTGCCGGCCGGGTTGACGATCTCGACGACCGATCCTGCCGCCAGCGGCACGGCCGTCGCGTGCCGTGCCGCCAGCACCGTCAGTCCGCCGTCCATGCTCCCGCCCATCCGCGCACCTCCGTGGTCGCACCGTCGTGTCCCGCACGACAGCGCCGGCGGCGGCCGGATGATTCCGCCGCGCGGGGAGTCAGTCCAGCCAGCCGCCGGTGAGCGCGACGGTGGCCGAGCCGTCGAGGTCGCGCAGCTTGGTCCCGACGAAGTCGGCGGCCCACTCGGAGGTCTGGATGCGGAACGCGGGACGTTCGTCGGTCAGCGCGCGCAGCACGGGTTCGGCCACCTGGTCGGGCGTCTGCGCGCCGGTGCCGAACATGTCCAGCACATGGGAGAGGTACGTCTGCGCGGTCTGCGCGTACGGACCGGCCTGGCCGATGAACTCCTGCGGGTCGACGCCGACGTTGCTGACGAACTCCGTGGCCACCGCGCCCGGTTCGACCACCGACACCCGCACGCCGAGCCGTCCGGCGACCGGCGCCAGGCTCTCCATGAACCCCTCGACGGCGAACTTGGCCGCGCAGTACGCCTCGTTGAACGGCTGGCCCACCACGCCGCCGACGCTGCTGACGGTGACCAGCCGGCCCCGGGACGCGCGCAGGTGCGGCAGCGCGGCCTTGCTGACCCGCAGCACGCCGAAGAAGTTGACCTCCATCACCGCGCGCACCGCGTCCAGCGACTCGTTCTCCAGCGTGCCGACGTGCCCGGCGCCGGCGTTGTTGACCAGCGCGTCGAGCCGGCCGTGGTCGGCCACCACGCCGGCCACCGCGGCCTCGACCGACTCCGCGTCGTTGACGTCGAGCCGCCGCACGTCGAGTTCGACGCCCGCGTCGGAGGCGGCCTTGCGCAGCGCGGCGTCGCGGCCGAGGTCACGCATCGTGGCCACCGTGTGCCAGCCGGCCCGCGCCGCGGCGATCGCGGTGGCGAGGCCGATGCCGGAGGAGGTGCCGGTGATCAGGACGACCTTGGGAGCCATGGTGTGGCCTTTCGTGAGTCCGAAGTTTTGTGCGTGCACACACACATTAACGTTGTGTGCGCGCACACGCAACCCGGCTAGACTCGGTGTCATGGCCAACGAAAAGCTCACCCCCGGCGAGATGAGCGTCGCCGACCACGCCTTCTACGGCCTGGTGTGGGCCGGCACCACGTTGACCGAACAGGTCGACCGCGCCCTGACCAAGGCCCACGACCTGCCGGTTTCCTGGTTCGAGGTCCTGCTGTGGCTGATAGACCAGCCGGACCCGGTGCCGGCGTCGGTGCTCGGCAACAGCACGATGCTCAGCCGCAGCCAGGTCTCCCGGGTGCTGGACGCCCTGCAGTCCCGCGGCCTCGTCGCCCGCACCCCCTCGGCGCGCGACGCCCGCTCGATCGAGGTCTCGCTCACCCCGGCCGGCCACGAGCTGTTCCGGGCCGCCGACGCCACCCGCCGCGCCTGCCTGTCCCCGGTCTTCACCGACGTGCTCGACGAGTCGGAACTGTGCGCACTGCGGAACATCTGGATCAAGCTCAAGGGCGGCCCGAGCAATTGACGCCTGGTCAACTCACCTTCTGGCGCGTCGTGTTCATCAACGGCCTTCGTGCAGGCTGGCGTTCGTCAACCACCAGGTGGATCACGGCCGTTCAGCCGTTGCCGGCCCGCTCTCCGCTGTCGCCCGAGCGCTCGGTCGCGGGCGGCTTCCCAACGGCGCCATATGCACGCCTGCTTGACCTGGAAGTCCGGGTCGCGGGCCAGGTCCGCCGAACTGAACGGAACGGGCAGCGTGAACGCGCCTCCGGTCAGCCGCCGCACCCGGATCCGGGTCACCGAGTTGCCGGCCCCGAAGCCGCCGGTCAGGTCCATCCCGGCCACCTCGGACCACGAACACCGGGCCCGCCGCCACAGGTTGCCGGCCGCGATCCCCTCGTCGTCGACCACCGTGCGGCCCAGCGCGGCCCCGGCCGCCGCCGTCGCCAGCCCCAGCGGCGGCAGCCCCAGCACCACCCAGGTCCCCGCCGCCTCCGCCACGGCGCCCCGCGTCAACAGGCCCCCGCAGTAGCCGGACACGGCCAGCACCCACAGCCCGAGCATCGCGACCGACGCGAGGGTGCCGCGCACCTGCGTCCTGGTGTAGCGGAAAGTCGTGCGTCCCATACGCGGATAGTGCCCACCGCGCGTCCCCGGCGCACCGGACTCCGCCGGCCGGTTCTGCCGTTATTTCGGCAGCAGTTGGTCGTAGGTCTTGAACGTGGAGTACGCCGCGTACGACATCAGGTCGCCGCCGGCCGCCGGCAGCCCGAGCCGCCGGTCGAGCAACGGGCCCAGCGGGCCGCAGCCTTCGGCCGCCGGGACGGTGAACGCGTCGTCGGTCGCGGCGAACCGGACCGGCGGCGGACCGGCGGAGACCGCCTCGGATCCGCCGGAGAGCTTCAGGCGGAACGCCACCGGATCCCGGCCGCCGATCACACAACCGCGCGGCAGCAACGGGCTCTTGACCCGGAACCGCATCGTGAACGCCAGGCCGCCGCCCCCGGCGTGGAAGTCCGACCGCCCGCCGTACTCCGGTTCCAGCGCCAGCCCCAGCACCGACGCCCGGTCCGCGATCCCGGCGCCGAGCCCGCCCCCGTCGCCTACCAGCCCGCCCGGCACCCGGGTCGCCCCGCTCCGCAGCCCGCCCCACACCTGCCCGGCGCTCCCGTCCGGCATCGGCCCCTCGGCGTGCGTGATCACGATCGGCGCCACCGCCGGCAGCGTCACGCTCCCCATCCGCAACGACCCGCCCGCGGTGAGCACTTCGCACCTCCAGCGCGCCGGATCGGTCCCGCTCGGCAGCGCCGGGCAGTCCCGGAAGTCGTACGACGGCGTGACGTCCGCTCCGCGCGGCGCGGCACCGCCGAACGCCGGTACCGCGGCGAACGCGGACCCGGCGGCGAGCGCGACGAGCACGGTGGCCGCCGCCAGCGCGGCGCCGATCCGGCGCCTGCCGGATCGCGGCGAGATCTTCTCCATGCCACCCAGCCTTCCTCCCGCCCACCCCGCCCGCCCATACGGGACGCCCCTGGCTCCACCCCGAACCGCCCATGACGCGCCCTCAGGGATCCCCCGAATCCGCCTCGGGGTCGGCGGGCGGCGAGCCAACGCCCTCGCGCGGCGCGGCGCGTTCAGCTTTACACGCGATCACACTTTCGACACAATAGCTTCACACGTCAGCTTCGCCGGACGCCTTCGCGTCCGCGCGACCGCGGAACGGGCCGGGGGGATCCGACCGGTCCGCGAACGCTGCCGCACCGAGCCGCGCACACTCTCGCGCGGCCGTTCCCGAGGGGGGAACCCGTGAACCGTCTCCGCATCCTGGCCGCCGCCGCGCTCACCGCCGGCCTGGTCGTCACGCTGTCGCTGGCCGGCCAGGCGCAGGCCGCCGGCTCCGTGCACCTGTACAAGATCTACTACAACAGCCCCGGCTCGGACCGCGGCGGCAACACCAGCCTGAACGCCGAGTACGTCCAGATCCGCAACTCCACCGCCAGGTCCGTCAGCCTCCGGGGCTGGACGCTCTCCGACGCCTCCCACCACACGTACACGTTCAGCAGCTACACCCTCGGCGCCGGCAGGACCGTCACCGTCCACACCGGCAAGGGCGCCGACACCGCCGCCAACCGCTACCAGGACCGCTCCTGGTACGTCTGGAACAACACCAGCGACAAGGCCACCCTGCGCACCTCCACCGGCGCCACGGTCGACACCTGCTCCTACCACTCCTCGCGAGCCGCCTACACGATGTGCTGACCGCGCCGCCGTCCTCGCCGGGCGGTTCCCGCAGGGAGCGGACCGGCGAGGCGCAGGCGATCGCGGCGCCGAGCAGCATGGCGGCGCCGCTGACGAGCAGGGCGGCCCTCAGACCGAGTGCGGAGCCGAGCAGCCCGCCGAGCAGCGCGCCGGCGGGCTGGGTCCCGTGGACGAGGAACCGCCAGGTCGCGTTGGCTCGCGACAGCAGGGCCGGCGGGATCAGGGCCTGCCGGAACGTCTGCTGGTTGACGCCGTAGAGCGCCGGCCCGCTCCCGCGCAGGACCTGCGCCGTGACCAGGACACCGACCACCAGCGGGAGGGGGCCGGCCGCGGCGGCGAGCACCGGGCCGGCGGTGGCGGCGAGGCACATCCCGGCGATGAAGGCCGGTCCGGGGCCGATGCGCCGGGTGATCCGGACCGCGATCAGCGCGCCGAGGACGCCCGCCGCGCCGCCGACGGCGAACACCACGCCGACCAGGCCGGAGGAGAGCCGCAGATCGCGCACCAGGTAGAGCACCAGGACGACGTTCTGCGCCTGGCCGGCCAGCGCGCCGACGGCGGCGGCGACCGTCACCGCGGACATGATCCGGTGCGAGAAGACCGCGCGCACGTCCGGACCGCAGACGCTGATCCGCGCCTTGCACAGCCCGGAGAGCAGGAACGAGACCGCGTCGGCGGCGATCGCGACCGGCGCGGTGAGCAGCGAGACCAGTACGCCGCCCAGGGCCGAACCGGCGGTGTTGACGGTCGCGTTGCTCAGCATGAGCGCGCTGTTCGCCGGCAGCAGCTGCCCGCGCGGGACCAGCACGGGGGTGAACGACTGGACGGTCACCGTCTCGAAGAGGTCGCCGGTGCCGGCGAGCACCGCCACGACGTACAGCTGCCACACCCGCAGCGCGCCGAGCACGGCCAGCGACGGAACCGCGCCGAGCACCAACACCTGCGCCAGGTCCGCCAGGACGAGCACCCGCCGGTACGGCAGCCGGTCCACCCACACGCCGGCCGGCAGCCCCAGCACGAGGTGCGGCAGGAACGCCGCCGCTGCGAGCAGCCCCGTCTGCGCGGGCGACGCGCGCAGGTAGACCGCCGCCGTCAACGGCAGCGCCACCGTGCTGACGCTCGATCCGAGCAACGAGACCGAACCGCCGGCGAACAACCGTCGGATGTCGCGGTTCCGCGCGAGCACCGACCACGTCCGGACCGGCCCCCGCCGCCCGTCCGCCGTCACCACCGCTACCCTCGTCCGCCTTCGGTCGACACCTCAGGAACCGGCCCTGCCCGACGGCGAGTCGGCCCCTGCCATGGTGCCACCGACGCCCGGACCGCGAGGGCGGTTCCGGCCGTCACGCGGACGGACGCCGCGTACGGCCTCGTTCGACGTCAGGAATAGTCGGCACGGGGGTCGGCAGCCGGGGGTGACACGGGCCATCGGGACTGCTCGCCGGGGTAGTCGGTCATGGCGGAGATGTCGGCCACGACATCGGCGAGATGGACCTGTATATGTAGAGTTTTGATCCCAAGCCGCCCACTGAGGGCAAGCCGCGGCTCAGGTTCGATGGCGACCGTGACACCCCCACATAGAGAGCCCGGCAGCACGGGGCCAAGTACCTGTCCGCCGGAGCGTTCCTCGGCATCCGGAATCTGGCGGCACACGAAGAGCAGGCCACCTGGACCCAGCAGGAGGCGCTGGAGTACATGGCGACCTTTTCTGTCGTCGCGCGATGGATCGAGGAGTGCACTGTAGAGACCGCGACCTGAGTTCGGCTTCCATTCCAGGCGGTCCTAGCCTCGCTGTCGCCCTCTCGCGGCGCCGGGCGAGCGTCCGCTGATGGCGCTCTATGCGGGTTTCCTCGCGCGGTTCCAGGGCCTTGCGCGTCCAGGGCTGCCGCCCGTACATCACCTCGAAGAGCCAGTCGTCCCCTTCACCTTGGCCAGAGAGAAGCGCCGGGACCGGATCATCCGCCCTGGTCCCGTCGCGCCCAACTCGGCTCGGGTCCGAACTCGGCAAGAGCATCACCATGCTTTGCACCCAGTTCGCCGACCGCACTGCCCACCGCGTCAACGGCGAAACCTCGGTCAACGTGGCCTTCGGGCCCTCGCCCACGCTGAGCGCTACACACTCAAGAAGGGCAGCGTCCGGACCGTGCTCGCTGGCACTCTGGGGTGGAATGATGACGTGGGCCACGGTCTACCGGAGTAGAGAGAGCGCGACATGACCCTGCAAGACGAGATTGAGGCGGGACGCTCCACGGTAAAGGCAGACGCCTACGCCATGTCGATCGGCGAAATCGTGAACCTTTACCGAGATCGCGAATTGGTAATTCGCCCGGAATTTCAGCGTCTTTTCCGGTGGGGCCCCTCGAAGAAGTCGCGACTGGTCGAGAGTATCCTGCTAGGCATCCCCCTCCCTTCGATCTTCGTAATGCAGAGGCACGATGGGGTATGGGAAGTGATCGATGGCCTTCAGAGGCTGTCAACGATCCTTGAATTCATGGGAGAACTGCGGGATGAAGAGAAGGCAGAGTTGATCCCTGCAAGTGAGCTTCAGGGCACGCGCTATCTCCCTTCCCTGAATGGATTGACCTTCGAAGACGTAGCTGAAGGCACCAGCCTGACTCCTGGCCAGCGGGTGTCGTTCAAGAGGAGCAAGCTTGACTTCAAGATCCTCTTGCCAGAAAGCGACGAGAAGGCGAAGTATGAGCTCTTTGATCGCCTGAACTCTGGTGGCGAGGCTCCGTCGGCCCAAGAAGTCAGAAACTGTCAGCTCATCATGAAGAACCGCGAATTCTTCCTCTGGCTAGACGAGTTGCGGAAGGACTCGAACTTCATTGCCTGTGCACTAATTTCCAGCCGAGCGGCCGATGAGCAATACGACCTGGAACTTGTCTGTCGTTTCCTGAGTCTCATCTCAAGCACACTCCAGGAATTCAAGGTGAGCTGCTCTGAGTTTGGTGGAGTCCCTGATGCCAGGGTTACGATCCTGGCGAAGGAGAACCACCAGCACTATGCCAGCACCCCGTAAATACCCTGATGAACTCCGTGAGCGTGCGATCCGTGAGGTCCGCACGTCCGGCCGCCCGATCGCGCACGTCGCGAAGGATCTGGGCATCCACAAGGAGGCCCTGCGCGGCTGGGCCCGCCAGGCCGAGGCCGACCGCGGTGAGCGTGACGACCGGCTGACCAACACCGAGCAGGACGAGCTCAGGCAACTCGCAGGGAAGTGGCGGAGTTGAGGCGGGCGAATGAGATCCTCAAGGCAGCCTCGGTGTTTTTTGCTCAGGAGATCGACCGTCCCCGGACGAGGCCGAGCAGGTGATCGACCACCTGCGTGACAGAGGTCTCGGGGTCGATCCCGTCTGCCGGGTTCTCGCGCTGTCGCCATCGACGTACTTCGCCCGCAAGAAGCGGCCGAAGCCGGCCCGCCGGCTGCGCGACGAACAGCTCATGCCTCTGATCGAGCAGGTCCACGCGGAGTCGGGCGGCACGTATGGGGCTCGCCGGATCACCCGCGCGCTCGGGCGCAAAGGCCACGGGGTGGCCCGCTGCACCGTCGAGCGGCTGATGGCCGAGCTTGGTCTGGAGGGGGTGATCCGTGGCCGGCGGCGGCGCACCACGGTCCCGGAGCCTTCGGCGCCCCGGCCGCCGGACCTGGTCGACCGCGACTTCACCGCGAGCCGCCCGGACCAGCTGTGGGTCGCGGACATGACGTATGTCCGCACCTGGTCGGGCTGGGCGTACGTGGCGTTCGTCCTGGACGTGTACTCCCGGATGATCGTCGGCTGGCAGGTCGCGAACCACATGCGGACCGAACTTCCGCTGGACGCACTGGAGATGGCCTTGTGGAGGCGGAGGATCAAGAAGGACTCCGGCCTCGTCCATCACAGCGACAGGGGTTCGCAATACGTATCAATTCGGTATACTGACCGGCTCGTCGACATCGGCGCCTCCGCCTCCGTCGGGTCCGTCGCCGACAGCTACGACAACGCCATGGCCGAGGCCTTGAACGGCACCTTCAAGGCCGAGCTGATCGAGATGCAGGGCCCCTGGAAGGACGTCGAGCAGGTCGAGCGGGCGATCTTCCAGTGGGTCACCTGGTACAACGAAGAACGCCTCCACTCCGCACTCGACTACGTGCCACCCGCCGAGACAAACAGGACTACTGGCGAAGCCAGGAACCAGCCCCGCAGTCCGCCTGAAACAAGATCACCGGACTCTACGAAACTCGGGGCAGCTCAAGGAGATGGAAAGCGTCGATCTTTTCTTGACAGAAAAGATGCTCAGTCTTGCAGGCGAAGCAAGTTTCGACAAAGCCAGCTGGGGCAAGGTCTTCCGCGATACGTTCTCCGTTCTTGCCGCCTCGCTGGAATCGGAGTCATTTAGGCGCTATGACAGCTCGAAGGAAAGGTTCCTGGGCGGATTCTCGGTGTCAGCATTTGAAGCCATCACCATCGGTGTAGCGGCCAACCTTCAAGAATGGCAGCGACTTGAAGGCAGCCCACGGGCAGCGATGGTCCGCGAACGCGTTGAGATGATGTGGTCGGAAGATTTCTTCCGATCTCAGGCCCGGGGCGGCGTACGTGGAACCACACGCATCCCTGTGACCATTCCCGCCGTAAGGATTTCTTCCGCCCTAAGGCAGACAGATGAAGATCCGCACGACGGAACATCTCTACGATTACATTTCGGCTGATCTCGGCTGGCGGAAGAAGGAGCTGAGCGTATTCAAGGGGCAAGTCGAAAGAGCAGAGTTCAGAGTCCGGCCAGCGCTCTTGCGAGCATCCATCGCACTCCTTTACGCACATTGGGAAGGGTTCGTCAAGAACTGCGCACACGCCTATCTCTGTTACCTCGCTTCCCTCAAGTTGAGTTACATCCAACTTCGCCCCGAGCTGGCAGCACTGGCCATGAGATCGAGGTTTGAAGAATTCGAGACAACAAATAAGGCCCTGATACACACGACTTTGATTCGAGACATTCGCGAAGACGCTTCATCTCGGGCCAAAATTCCAACCAGCCGTGAGGCAGTGCGAACTTTTTCGAACCTCAACTACGACCGACTGTGCGACATTCTATGCTCTGTCGGATGCGACTTTTCCCGCTATTCAACCTACGAAGACCTGATCGACGAACAGTTGCTAGCGGCACGGAACAGGATCGCCCACGGAGAAGAGGATTACATCAGACTCACCGATTGGGATGATGTGCGGGTGGAAATCATCAAGATGATGGACGACATCTCGAACCAGATCCTCAATTCCGCGACACAAAAGAGCTATCTTGCCGAACAGGACTCCAAGCGATAACTCTCCCGGCCAAAATCACGGAGACGACTGCCCCAACCACAGCGGGATTTCTCCCGTCGCCCGCATGTGCGCAGCGCCGCCGGGCGCGGCCAGCCGGGGCGGAGATAGGAGGCAGGCCGCGCCGCAGAGGCGGCGCTCGCCCGCGCCGTGCACGGGCCTTGAACCCGTGAAAGGGTTGTTACTCACGTCGCTGTGTGACGGCTCGGGTCATAGCTGTTCGGCGAGTTTCTGGATGAGTTGGGTGCTGTCGGTGGGTGTGAGGGCGTGGCTGCGGAGGTACGTGTAGCGGCTGTGCAGGATGCTGAGGTGTCGGGGGTCGTTGGTGAGGTGGTGGGTGTCGTGGGCGTGGATGTGGGCGAGCCAGGTGTGCGCCGGGGTTTCCAGGAGAGTCAGGGGTCCGTCGAGGCCGGCGTGGGTGTGGTGGCTGATCGGCATGACCTGGAGGGTGAGGTTCCGTAACTCTGCCAGGGCGAGCAGGTGCGCCAACTGTGCCTTCATGGTGGTGGGTTCTCCGGTGGGGCGGTGGAGGATCCATTCCTCGATGATGAAGGCGTAGGAGCATGCCGGTTCGCCGGTCAGTCGTTCCTGGCGTTGCTGTTCGTCGGTTACCTGGGTGTCGATGGCGGTGTCCGGGAGGAGGGGTTGGTGGGCGGTCAGGAGGGTTCGGGTGTATGGCTCGGTGCGGAGGAGTGGGTGGAGGACGTGGGTGTCGAAGGCCCAGAGTGAGCGGGCGGTCTTCTCTTCCGCTGTGTAGTCCTCGGGTTCGGCGGCGTGGGGCTTTTCGCGGGTGAGGTGGGTGGCTGTTTCGATGAGGCAGCCGTCGGCTTTGAGGTATTCGTCGGCTTTGGTGACGAAGACGGGGCTGGGCATGCGGCGGCCGAGTTCGATGCTGTGGGCGAAGTCCGTGGTGTAGCCGACGTGCGCGGCGAGTCCAGCCTGCGTGACGCCCGCGTCGAGGCGGAAGCGGCGCAGGAGTGCGCCCCACATGCGGGCGGTGTTCAGGCCGTCGGCTTTCGTCATCGCGGGTCCTCTCCTGGGGAAGCCGTAGTGGTGTGGGTGGTCATGCGGACGGGTGCCTGCGCAGTCGTGCGGTGCCCAGTCGCAGCCGACCGCTGAGAGCCGCGGTGCCGAGATAGGACTCGACCTCGTCCCGCGACGCGCGCCGGGCCAACGGGGCCAGACCGACCAGGAGTGCGATAGGTCCTCCTGCCTGTACGAACTCGGCCCATCGTTCGCCGACTTGGACTTGGACCAGGTGCTGGCAGCCGTCGACCAGGACCGCGGCGTGGTTGCGCCCCCGGAGGGTCACGCGTTCGCCGGTGTCCGGGAGGTGGCTGCCTGGCGGCACCAATCCCAAGCTGTCCGCCAAGCCGGTCAACTGCGTGGCGACAGAGTTCGCCTGCGGGTGGGCGAGGAGCAGGAAGGCCACCGGGCCGACCGCCGTGTCCTCCAACCACGTCCAGGAGGCGAGGGAGGAGATGAACCGCGCGGTGAGTGTCGAGTTCATGGCTCACCTGGCGGGGCTGAGGTGAACGGTGACGGTCCGGCCGTGCGCGTCGCCTCGGGCCTCGACTCGATCGGCCAGTGCGGCGACGAGGCAGAGTCCGCGGCCGTGCGGGTTGTCGGTGGCGGGGTGCTCGATGCGTGGGGCGGTGGCGGTCGTGCCGCTGTCGGTGACGGAGATGGTGAGGGCCGGCCCGTCGTGGTCGAGGCTGATGTGGAAGCTTCCGCCCTGGTGGCCGCTGGCCGCGTGGAGGACGGCGTTCGTGCCCAGCTCGGTGACGATGAGCGCGGCGGTGTCGAGGGAAGGGCAGTCGTGGAGCACGGTCCGGAGCCAGCGGCGGGCCTGGCGGATCTCTTCGGGTAGGCCGGGGAAGGAGCGTTGATACGTCTCCATGGGTTCCTCCAACGCGATGACCTGCGGATTTTCGTTTCCTGTCGGCCTTGGGCTGACGCGGAGCACTCACGCACGTACAATTAGTACTAGCACCGTACCTAGTGTGCGAGTACTTCGTGTGCGGGATCGCATTTTTCGTGCGGGTTGGATGCCGCGTAGCGTGCGCACCGTGATGAGGTACGGGACCAGGACCGCGATAGAGAGGTGAGCCGCATGTTCGGGCTGATGGTGCGCTTCACGTGCAAGGACGAGTCGGCAGCAGCGGGCTTCGATGACTTGGTGGCGCGGACCGGCGAGCAGATCCGGGCGAACGAGCCCGGAACGGTGATCTACACGGTGCACCGGGTTGACGGCCGGCCGCTGGAGCGGATCTTCTACGAGCTCTACCGCGATCAGGAAGCTTTCCAGGCACACGAGTCGCAGGACTACGTGAAAGCGTTCCTGGCCGCGCGAAACCAGTACCTGTCCGCCACCGAGGTCGACCGGCTGGACTTCGTGTCCGGCAAGGGCGTGGACAGTGAGCGCTGAGTACGAGAAGTCGCTCGGCCGGAAGATCGCCTTCAACCGGAAGCGGCGCGGTCTGTCGCAGAAGGAGTTCGCCGGCCTGCTCGACCGCTCCGAGGCGTGGGTCTCCCAGGTCGAACGGGGAGTCCGCCGCGTCGACCGGATGACCGTGCTGGAAAAGGTCGCCGAGGTCCTGGACCTCCCCGTCGCCGAGCTGGCCGCCGAAGCACCGATCGTGGCATCCGTGGCCGAGGGGGAGACCCCCGGGGCCGGCCGCCTGCGGCTGGTGCTCAGCGCCGCCCACTCCCTGATGGCGATCCTCGGCAGGCAGGAGCCGCCGGACGTGCCGGCCCTGCGGACGGAAGTCGACCGCGCCTGGTCACTGACGCACGAAGCCCGCTACGCCGACCTCGCCGAACTGCTGGAAGAACTCGTTCCCCGCCTGGAGGGCGCCGCTCGCTCCGCACCCGAATCCGAACGTCCCGAGCTGTTCCGGCTGCTCGCGGCGATGTATCACACGTGCAGCGCGGCGCTGGCCAACATGGGCGAGCCGGAGGCGGCCTGGATCGCCGTCGACCGCGCCGTCGTCGCCGCCGAACGCGCGGGGGACCCCCTGCTCATGGCGGCCGGCGAGTTCCGGCTCTCCATCGTCTTCCTCGGAGCCCGCCACTACGACCAGGCAGCCCAGGCGTCCGGCAGCGCGGCCGACGCCCTCCGCTCACTCACGGACTCCGGCCGTCCGGAGGCGGTCGCACTGCGCGGTGCGCTCACCCTGCAACGCGCCGTCGCGGCGGCCCGTGCGAACAAGGCGGACGACGCGTACAGCTACCTGCGCCAGGCACGCGAGATGGCCGATCAGGTCGGCGAGGGGCGCAACGACTACAACACGGAGTTCGGACCGACGAACGTCGGACTCCACGAGGTCGCGGTCGCCGTCGAACTCGGCGACGCCGGCGTGGCCCTGCGCGCAGCGGACACGATCGAAGCCACCGGCCTGTCCGCGGAACGCCAGACCCGCTTCCAGATCGACATGGCCCGGGCGCATGCCCAACGCCGCCAAGTCGACGAAGCGGTCTCCGCACTCCTGAAAGCGCGTCAACTGTCTCCCGAGATGACCCGCGCGATGCCGCTGGTCAAGCAACTGGTGGCCGACCTGCTGACCATGAGCCAGCCCCCTTCGGAAGCGCTCCGGACCCTGGCGGCCGAGTTGGGAGTACAAGGCGGCGCCGGCTGACGCGATGGGGTCCGGTTCCGGACCCCATCGCGGTACTTCACCGCCGCACGGCGCGAAAAAGCCCCCTCCGGGATGATCCCGAGGGGGCTTTGACCTGCTGTGCACTCGGCAGGATTCGAACCTGCAACCTTCTGATCCGTAGTCAGATGCTCTATCCGTTGAGCTACGAGTGCTTGGCTTTCCGGTGTTTTGGGCCGGTCCGCGTTGCGTGGACAACATTACATGACGGGCGGCGTGAGGTGAAATCCGTTTGGGGTACCCGGCGTGACCTGCGGAAACGCCGTCTTTGGGCGGGTCGGGCGCGGGGGCGGGGAGAAGCACCCGCAGGGGGAAACGCGGCAGCCCCGTCCGGGGGACGGGGCTGGCGGTGGAGCGGAGGCTCCGGGATTTGAACCCGGGATGGGCGGTTAACCCAAACCGCATTAGCAGTGCGGCGCCATAGACCAGACTAGGCGAAGCCTCCAGCACGCCCCTGAACTGCGGAGCGTGTGCAGATGATGGCACAGCCGGAGGGGCTGTTTCCAATCGCAGCTTACGGTACGCGACCCCCGATCGGGAGAGCAAAGCGTTAACCCGGACGTGGCGCCCGACATGCCCACGAACGAGTGAATTGCGGGAGAGCGGGCGCCCCGCACGGTAATGAAGCAGAGAAGCCGACAACCACGCCCCGACGCGAACCCGCACGCCCCCGCACGCACGCCCCCACCACCCCCGCACCCCCGCCGCGCCCGCGCGCGGCGCCGGCCACCCCCACCTCCGGAGGCCCCGCATGATCCGCACCGCCCTCACGGCCGCCGTCGTGCTCGCCCTGTGCACGGCGGGCACCGCCGCGGCGACCGCGGCCGACACCGCCCCCGCCGCCCGCTCGTCGGCCGGCGCATCGCACACCACACACCGCGCCCCGCACGACACCCTGCCCGCCCGGCCGGTGACCCGGCGGAACCCGGTCCGCGGCACGACCCCGGCACACCATCTGCGGTCCACCGCGAACGCGGCACGCCGGCGCGGAACCACGCACGCGCGTACGCCCCAGCACGCGCGCCGTACGCATATGTCGCTCGCCGCGCTCCACCCCGACCTGCTGCAGGTGACGTATGACAACGGACACGGCGTCGTCACCAGCAGGCTGCTGTGGTGCCACCCGGCCGGCGGGTCCATGCGCGGGACGCTCGGCGCGTGCCGGCGGCTGGACGCGCTGGGCGGGCCGCTGCGGGTCACGCCGCGGCGGGAGATGTGCTCGATGGTCTACGGCGGGCCGCAGACCGCGCGGGTGACCGGGATGTGGCGCGGGCACCGGGTGGACCAGCGCTACAGCCGCAGCAACGGCTGCCAGACCACCCGCTGGCAGCGGATGGAACCGGTGCTGCCGGGGTTCGTCGCGCACCGGGCGGCCGCCGTCCACCACCCGAAGCGGTCGTCGCGCCGCTGACCTGTACGTCGTCCGGGACCGCGGGGGCCGGCCCGTCACAGAACCTCTCCGTACCGCTCCGTCAACCACCACCGCCCCCCAGCGGCGGCCCCGTACACTCCCGTAGTGACACGCTGCGGAGGGAACGGCAAGATGGTCGGCCAGCGGTGACCGCGTCACGACGAGCGGCCCGGACGGCTCAGACGGGGTGACGGGTCCGGTGGGCCCGGGCGGCTGAGGGCAAGTGCGCAAGTGCGGTATCAGGGAGGACGCGTCACGTGAGCAGCAGGCCATCCCGAGGCGCTGCTCGCCTCGCGGCAATACTCGACGCGCTGCCGGACGCGCTGCTCCTGGTGAACGCCAACGGCACGATCGTCAACGCCAACTCGATCGCCCTGGAGACCTTCGAGGCGCCCGGCACGGCGCTGGTCGGGCGCGGGCTGCTGGACCTGCTGCCGGCCTTCGACTCCAAGCGCATCCCCGGTTCGATGCGCCGGCCCGACCCGTCCGAGGGACCGCGCACCAAGCCGACGAGGATGATCGCCCGGCGCACCGACGGCTTCGAGTTCCCCGTCGAGGTGACCAGCGCGAACGTCGAGGACGGGCACACGCCCTACGCCGACGGGTACGCCCCCTACACCGGTGACGAGTTGCTGATGCTCGTGGTGCGCGACCTGATCGGCACGCTGGACACCGAGACCGAACTCGCCCGGCAGCAGCGGCAGACGGAGATGATCCTGCGCGCGGCCAGCGAGGGCGTGGTCGGCGTGGACACCGAGGGCAAGGTGGTGCTGGTCAATCCGGCCGCGGCGCAGATCCTCGGCTTCCGGGCCAGCGACCTCGGCGGGCAGGCGCTGCACCCGCTGGTGCACCACTCGCGCCCGGACGGCAGCCCGTTGCCGTACGAGGAGACGCCGCTGGCCGACACCCTGCGCTCCGGGCGCAAGCACCGGGTGCGCGGCCAGGTGCTGTGGACGAAGGACGGGCGCGGGGTGCCGGTCGACCTGACCACCGCGCCGGTGCGCGAGGGCGAGGCGCTGGTGGGCGCGGTGATGACGTTCGCCGACCGCAGCCGGCTGAACGCGCTGGCCTCGCGCCACGCGCAACTCCGCGCCGTCCTGGACGCCTCGCTGCGCCCCCCGCTGGAGGAGTTGCGCCGCGAGCTGTCCGGTCTGGCGGACGACCCGGCCGGGTCGCTGTGGCCGGAGGCGAACCAGATCCTGCACCACCTGTCCGCCGGGTACACCCGGATGACCTCGCTGATCGACAACGTGCTGGCGTACCAGCGGCTCGACGCGGGCACCGACCGGCTGGAGCGCAAGCCGACCGGGCTCGACGAGGTGATCGCGGCCGGCGTCGAGGGCGCGGTCGAGCTGATCGGCCCCGGCCGGGCGCAGTTCGCGGTGCACGCGCCGCCGATCACCGCGATGGTCGACGGGGTCCGGATGGCCCAGGCGATCACCCACCTCATCGTCGACGTCGCCGGGGTGGACGCGGCGGGCCGCACCGCGGTCTCGTCCGGCGACTCCACGATCGTGGTGGCCGCGGCGCAGCGCGGTGACGTGGTGCGGATCGACGTGCGCGGCCCGCACAACGGCGGCAGCCCGGTGCACCTGCCGATCACCCGGGGCATCGTCGAGCGGCACGGCGGCGTGCTGCAGACCCATGACGTCCCCGGCGGGCAGGGCGGCAGCGCGTTCGTGCTGGAGGTGCCGATCGGGGACGTCGGGAGCGACGCCGGCGCCAAGGAGGCCAAGGAGGGGGACGCCGACCCGGACGCGGCCCACCCGGCGGGCGAGGCCGGCGACACCGGGACGGGAGCGGACGGCCGCGATCCCCGGGAGAACGACTCCGGGATGACGGTCATGCCGATGCCGTCCGATCCGCCCCGCGGTACGCGCTCCGGCGCACCCGGCGTCCCCGGTGCGCCCGGCGCGGGCGACGCCCTCGCGCGCGCCCCCCGACCGCGCCGCCCGGTCGACGACACCGGCGCGGGCGCTCCGCCCGCTCCGCCGTCCGCCCCGGGCACCGCGATCGCGTTGCCGCCGGGTCCCGGCGCGGTCCAGGACGTCCAGCCGACCGGGCGCCGCCGCGCGCTGCGGGACGGCGGACCGGGCGGCGACTCGCAGGGCGGGGCCGGGATGCCGCTGCCGCCCGGCGTGCCGGAACCGCGCGACGCGCACGGCATGGACCCGAGCGGCGGCGGCCAGACCCCGGCCACCGGGCGCCGGGCCCGCCGGGCGCTCTCCGAGGGCCAGCAGCCGGAGTTGCCGGCCCGGACGTCCGCCCACGCGCTGCCGCCCGGCGGCCGGGACGCGGGCGACGCTCCGCGGCCGGCCCCTCCGCAGCCCGCCGCCGGCCCCGAGGGCTGGCCGGCCCTGCCGTCGGGCACGTCGGGACAGCACGCGGGACCGCCGTCTGGTCCGCCGTCCGGCACCTACCCGATGCCGGCCCAACTGCCGCCCGGCGCGATGGAGTTGCCGCCCGGCATGGCGGGCGAGGGCCAGCCGGAGCCCACCGGCCGGCGCGCGAAGCGCCCGCAGGGCGGAGCGCCGCACCCCGGCGCGATGCCGCCCGCGGTCGAACATTCCGCGCACCCGGCGCACGCCCCGCACCCCGCGCACACCCCGCCGGGCCAGCACGACGTGCACGAGGCCGAGGCGCGGGCGATCAGCGTGCGCACCCTCGGCCAGGGCGTGGCGTTCACCGCGCAACTCCCGCAGCAGGCCCAGCAGCCCGGGCACTCCCAACCGCCGGCGCACGCCCCGCAGTCCGCCGCCTCCGGCCGTCGCCGCAGGCTCGCCGCCCCGCAGGGTCCCGGCGCCCGCCAGCACCCGGCCGACCCGCAGCAGCAGAACGGGCAGCCGGCCGACGCCGCGCGCCCGGCGCACGCCGGCAACGGCGCCCAGGCCGCCAACCCGGCCTTTCACCCCAGCGACACGCACGGCCACGGCCAGGCGTTCACCATAGGTGCGCCCGCGGAGGGCGCCGAGGGTCCGGAGATGCTGGACGGTCCGGGCGGCGCGATCGAGGTGACCGGGGGCGCCCAGGGCGGGCCGGGTCACGCGGGCGTGCGCCCCGAGCCGGACGGCATGGCCGAGGAGTTCGCCGGGCCGCGCAGGCTGCTGGTCTGGCCCGAGCCGGACGTCTCCACCCGGCAGGCGCTGACCGACCGCGGCTACCGGCCGGTGACGGTGCGCTCGCGCGAGGAGGTGGACGCGCAGGTCGCCGAGTTCCCGGCGGCGCTGTTCGTCGACCCGCTCACCGGTCCGATCACCCGGACCGCGCTGCAGTCGCTGCGTTCCGCGGCGGTGGCCGCCGAGGTGCCGGTCCTGGTGACCGCCGGGCTCGGCCAGGCGACCCGCGAGGCGGCCTACGGCGCCGATCCGGCCGTGCTGCTCAAGGCGTTGGCACCGCGCGACAGCGAACAGCATCCGCCGCGCGTGCTGCTGGTCGAGGGCCACCAGGACATCGCGACGGCGTTCACCGCGACGCTGGAGCGGCGCGGCATGCAGGTCGCGCACGCCGCATCGGAGGGCGACGCCGCCGGGCTGGCCGCCCGGATCCGGCCCAACCTCGTGGTGATGGACCTGATGCTGGTGCGGCGCCGACGGGTCGGCATCGTCGACTGGCTGCACAACAACGGCCTGCTGAACCGCACGCCGCTGGTCGTCTACACCTCCGTCGACATCGACCCGGCCGAACTGCCCCGGCTCAGCTCCGGCGAGACCGTGCTGTTCCTCGCCGAACGCTCCACCAGCGCCGAGGTCCAGGGCCGCATCGTCGACCTGCTCAGCAAGATCGGCACGGAGGGCTAGGGTCCCTCCGGCGGGCTCGGCGTCGCCGACCGCGAGCAGCCGGTGTACGGAGAGCGGATCGCCCCCGCACACCGGCTGCCCTCAACGGCAGGCGCACGCGGCTTCGTTCACCCCCGCGTCACGCCCCTCCCCGGGTCAACGCCGCCGGCGCCGCTCGGGGAGCCGGGTCGCCAGCACGTCGGCGAGCCCGTCGAGCCGGACGTCGATCCGTGCGAGGTCGCGGCGGATCTCCGTCACGTCCTCACCGAGCCGGCACAGGCGGTCGCTCATCGCGCAGATGACCCGGCCGTGCGCGTCGATCCGGCGGTCGACGGCGTCGAGCCTGGCACCGATCGGTCCTTCGAGCAGCAGCGCCGCCGCCTTGGCAGCGGATTCCGCTACGAGCGATTCGAGGGAGAGGCGGCCCCAGTCGGATGGACCCTCCGCACCCCCGCGCCGGGCCTCCCCCACATCGAGGAGGTAGGTACGCACCCGTCGGGCGACCTCGCTGTGACGCAGCAGCATCGCGACGTTGAGGACCGCCCGCCGGGTGAAGATCCCGAGGGCGGAACGGGGCTGTGGATAACTCCGAGAATAGAGTGACAGGATGTCGCTCTTAAATTCTGCCAGGTCAGAGCCTCGCAGAACCTTGAAGCCGTTGGCTTCCAACTCGGTCCGGTGGCGTTGCATGATCTTGTTGATCACCCGCTCCTCGACCTCGAAGTAGTCGGCGACGCCCTGCGTCGTGACATGTACGCCGTCGGGGAGCAGGGCGAGCGCCTTGACCTTGTCGAGGACGGACGTGCGGGAGATCACGCTGGCGCGCAGCGCGCGGGATTCGAGCAGGGCGGTTTCCGGTGGCATACGGAGCCTCCGCTTCCGGTAGATGGATCACAGGACGGTGTCTCGCCCGTATCCAGGGACCAGGAGCGGAAGCTGCTCACGTAGCCACGAACCCTGTAACCGGAAACATGTGTCCGGCCATCCTCCACCGCTGACTCTCGACGCCCTCGAACTCCAGTTGCCTCCGCGCACCGTGGTCAACGAGATGATTTACCCAAGGTCACGGGAAGGTCACGCCCCCGCGCTACAGCCGCGTGACGTCCAGTTCACCGTCGGCGTACTGGCGGCGGATGACCTTCTTGTCGAACTTGCCGACCGAGGTCTTGGGCACCGCCTCGATGACCGCCCAGCGTTCCGGGATCTGCCACTTGGCGACGCGTTCGGCCAGGAAGGCGCGCAGGGCGGCGTAGTCGGCGGCGGCGCCGGGCTTGAGGACCACGGTGGCGAGCGGGCGCTCGCCCCACTTGTCGTCCGGCACGGCCACGACGGCGGCCTCGGCGACCTCCGGGTGCGCCATGAGGTGGTTCTCCAGGTCGACCGAGGAGATCCACTCGCCGCCGGACTTGATGACGTCCTTCGCGCGGTCGGTGAGGGTGAGGTAGCCGTTGGGCGAGATGTTGCCGACGTCGCCGGTGCGCAGCCAGCCGTCGCGGAACTTGTCCTGCGGCGCCATCGGCTCCTGGCCGGCGCCGCCGTGGTACGCGGCGGCGATCCACGGGCCGCGCACCTCCAACTCGCCGGCGCTCTCGCCGTCCCACGGCATGACCTCGCCGTCCGGGCCGATCAGCCGGGCCTCGACGGAGGCCGGGAAGCGGCCCTGGGTGAAGCGGTACGACCACTCCTCCTCGCCGGTGGTGCCGGCCGGCGGGTGCGACGACGGTGCCGAGCGGCGACATCTCCGTCATGCCCCAGGCGTGGCAGAGCGTGACGCCGTGCTCGTCCTGGAAGGCGCGCATCAGCGCCGGCGGGCACGCCGAGCCGCCGATGACCACCCGCCGCAGGCTGCTGATGTCCCGCTTGCTGACCACCAGGTCGGCGAGCAGGCCCTGCCAGATCGTCGGCACGGCGGCGGCGTGGGTGGGCCGTTCGGTCTCGATCATCTCCGCGATGACGGCCGGCTGCATGAACCGGTCGGTGAGCAGCATGTTGACGCCGGTCATGAACGCGGCGTGCGGCAGCCCCCAGGCGTTGACGTGGAACATGGGGACGATCGGCAGCGAGGTGTCGCGGTCGGTCAGCGCGAAGCTCTCGGTCATGTTGACCTGCATCGAGTGCAGGTAGACCGAACGGTGGCTGTAGACGACGCCCTTGGGGTCGCCGGTGGTGCCGGAGGTGTAGCACATGGCGGCCGGGTGCCGTTCGTCCAGCTCCGGCCAGTCGTACGCGGTCGGCCGGCCGGCGATCAGCGCCTCGTACTCGTGGACCGCCGGGCGGCAGCCGTCCAGGAGCGACAGGTCGCCGGGGCCGACCACCACCAGGTGCTCGACGCCCTCCAGCGCCGGCAGCAGCGGCGCGAGCAGCGGCAGCAGGGAGCCGTTGACCAGCACCACCCGCTCACCGGCGTGGTTGACGATGAAGGTGAGCTGGTCGGCCGGGAGCCGCAGGTTGAGGGTGTGCAGCACCGCGCCGGAGCAGGGGATGGCGAAGTACGCCTCGACGTGCTCGTTGTTGTTCCACATCAGCGTGCCGACCGGTTCGCCGTCGCCGACGCCGAGGTCGCGCAGCGCGTGCGCGAGCTGCGCGGCGCGGCTGCCGATCTCGGCGAAGCTGCGGCGCCGCGGGCCGTCCTCGCCGGTCCAGGTACTGACGCGGGAGCGGCCGTGGACGGTCGTACCGTGCGTCAGGATCCGTGACAGCAGCAGCGGTACGTCCTGCATCGTGCTCCGCATCACCGGGTGCCTCCCAAGTCGCGCGCCTTCACAGCGGACCCTCGCGCGCGCCGCCGGTGCCGTTCGCGAGGCTCTACGCGAGAGTAGGTGCCGGTGATTCTTCCGGCATACCACCCGGTACGTCACTACCCGCGACGGCACGGACCACTCCCGGATCCCGGCGCGCGACCTGCTCGGTCACCGCGTCGGCCAGACCGGGGTCGGCGCGCAGCTTGACCAGGGCCCGGGAGACGGCGCTCTTGACCGTGCCGACCGAGACGCCCAGCAGGTGCGCGGTCTGGATCTCGGTGAGGTCCTCGTAGTACCGCAGCACCAGCATCGCGCGCTGCCGGGCCGGCAGCCGGGAGACCGCGTGCCACAACGCGTCGCGCTGCGCCTGCTGCTCGGCCGGGTCGGGCGCCGGCAGCGCGTCGCCCTCCGGCACCTCCTCGCAGGCGAACTCGTCCACCCGGCGCTTGCGCCACTGCGAGGTGCGGGTGTTGACCAGGGTGCGGCGCACGTATCCGTCCAGCGCTCCGCGGTCGGCTATCCGGTCCCACGCCAGGTAGGTCTTGGTCAGCGCGGTCTGCAGCAGGTCCTCGGCGTCGCACGGGTTGGCGGTCAGCGAGCGGGCGGTGCGCAGCAGCACCGGTCCCCGGTCCCGTACGTACGCGGTGAACTCGTGCTGGGCGCTGCTGCACACAGGCGTGGTCATATGTTCCACGCTAGGAGCGCGGACCCGTTCCCGGATCGCCCGCAGGTCCCGGAGGCACCTCACCCTCAAGTCGTAGGAGAGGGGCCGGCCGGACCTCCGGAGGGTGGAGCCGTCTCAGGGTCGGGACCAGGGAAGGCCCGGGCGCGGCGTCAGCCGACGACGGCCACCGGCGCGTCGATCAGGTTGCGGTCGATGGCCAGCGGATACCCGTCGTAGCTCTCCCGGGTGTCCCCCACGTACTGGTGGATGCGGCGGTGCGGCCGCCACGCGTCGCCCGGCAGGTCCGGCTCGCCGTAGAGGGAGGCCGGCACGCTCCAGCGCGCGAACCACACCATGTCCGGCAGGTCCGGCGCCCCGGCGGCGCGGGCCGCCTCGATCTGGGTGATCCCGGTGTCGGCGCTGCTGTAGAAGCCCGGCAGGTATCCGCGCGCCCGCAGCGCCCGGTCCCACGCCTGGATGAAGGTGAGCACCGGCCGGGTGCAGCGCGCGGAGGTGATGTCGTACGACTCCATGTCCAGGTAGACCGGGCTGTCGCGCAGGATGCCGAGCGCGGCCGCCGCGCGCACCGCGTCCGCGCCCTCGTCGGCGCCCTGCGCCGCGGCGTGTCCGGAGTCGATCGGGAACTCGCGCTGGTGCTCGCCGGACGCGCACGGCGACTGCGAGCCGACGAAGATCGGCAGGATGCGCCAGCCCATCGCGGCCACCGATCTCACCCACGACCGGGTCAGCCGCGGCTGGGTGCAACTGCGGGCCCGGCCGCCGACGTAGACGCCCACCGCGCCGTACGGCGAGTCGTCGCGCCAGGCCGCCATGGTGTCCAGGTCGGGCGCGGTGCAGGCGTCGAAGCCCATGCCCTGGTAGACGTGCGCGCCCAGCGTGCGCGGGTCGGCGGTGGTGTCGGTGACGCCGCCGGACGGGTGTGCGGCGTCCCGCGGCGCCGCCGGTTCGGTGCCGTCCGCCGGACCGGTCGGGCGATCGTCCGGCAGGCCGCTTCCGACGGCCGGATCGCCGGCGCCGGGGTCCGGGTAGCCGGGAGCGGTGGTGTCGGGAGGCACGCTCGGGTCGGTCGGCGCGGTCGACGGATCGGCCGGTGCGGTCGACGGTTCGGTCGTCAGGCCGCCGGGGGCGGTCGCCGGGTCGGTGCCGGGCGGCCGGGCGTCGCCGGTGAACGGCAGGTCGCCTGCGTGGTCGTCGGGTCGGTCCGCCGCGCCGGGGTCGGCCGGCGTCGGGTCGCCGCCGGGCAGGGCGCCGGGGAGGTGGGCCGGGCCGCCGCGGGACGGGCCGGCCGCCGAGGCGGTGCCCGCGCCGGGCAGTGCGCGCGCGACCGCGCCTTCGGCGGTGCCGGTGCCCGCGGCGAGGCAGGCGAAGGCGGCGGTCAGGGCCAACGCAAATCGGACCATCCGGTTTGTATCACGCATGCTCCGAGTCAAAGCCGGGAGACGCGTCGCACCGCGCAGGCACGCCCGGCGGCATGCCGGTTTCAGCCGTCAGCCCACCCGGACGGACGACCCACCGGGCGCCCGGGTGCGGCGGCGCGTTGTCCACATCCTGTGGACAGACTTCTCCGACCGCAACCCGGGGGCGTCCGAACGGGTGAGTCCGGGCGCCGGGGCGGGAGCGGCCGAAGGGTGTGCGACGGCGCCGAGCACGCCGTCGCACACCCTTGTCACCTCGGGCCGGTCACACCGGGACCCGGTCGGCCGGAACGAGCCGGGTCCGCCGGCGGCTCACCGGAACTGCGTGAAGTCGACCTTGACATTGTCCTGGTCGATGCGCGTCAGCCCGGAACCGTTGACGCTCGCCGTGTTGCTCTGGTTGCTCGCCCCGGCACCCGTCGCCACCTGCGCGGTGGTGTTCACGCTGGAGTTGGAGTGGTGGTCGGCGAAGGAACCGTTGTCCGCCGCCGCGGTCCCGGTGAAGAGGGCCGCCGCGAGTGGCAGCGCGGCGACGGCGGCGAGAAGGCGGGCGGTGCGGATGCTGGTCATGGAAATTCCTCCCAGGAACTGGAAGTCAGGTGGGTACGCGGGGCGGTTGGCCGGCCTCCCCGCCGGCAGTGCGGCGTCGCGGAACCAGACTGCCCAGCACACCTCCCGGAAGCCACCCCGGCCGGGCCATTTACCTCGCAAGCGTGACGATCTATCGATAAACGTCCCGTCTGATAACGAAATCGCAGTTCACCGCGCATATCATCCGATCGACCCCTCCTGACCAGCGGAGAAACGTCACGGCGCACCCGCCGCCGCCCTCCCGTCGGTAGGCTCGCCGCCGTGACGGGGAACACCGACGAGCAGGCGTGGGCCAACACCCGTGCCTGGGTGGACAGGTGGCTGCCCGCCGGGCAACACGTCGCGGGCGCCGAGCGGTTGCGCGGCGGCTGGACCTCCGAGATGCGCCGCCTGCGGGTGGCCGGACCCGGCGAGCCCCGGCCCCTGGTACTGCGCTCCTTCGTCAGGCCGTTCTTCGTCCGGCACGCGCAGGGCCTGCTCACCCGCGAGGCCGACGTGCTGCGGCTGCTCGCCGGCACCGACGTGCCCGCCGCCACGCTGCACGCGGTGGACGCGACCGCCGCGCACTGCGACCACCCGTCGCTGCTGATGTCGCTGCTGCCCGGCGCGGTGACGGTCTCCGACGAAGGTGCCGCCGAACGCACCGTGCCGCTCGCCCGCGACCTGGCCCGCATCCACCGCGTCTGGGTGCCCGACGCCGCCCGGCCCCGCGCGTACCAGGCGTGGGCTGCGCCGGAGCGGGTCCGGATCCCCGAGGCGACCGCCCGGCCCGAGCTGTGGGCGCGCGCGGTCGACGTGATCCGCCGCGACCCGCCGGCCTACGAAGGCCGCTTCCTGCACCGCGACTTCCACCCCGGCAACGTGCTGTTCGACGACGGCCGGATCACCGGCGTCGTCGACTGGGTGGAGACCTCCTGGGGCCCGGCCGACCTCGACGTGGCCCACTGCTCGACCGCGCTGGCCCTGCTGCACGGCGTGCCGGCCGCGTGGGAGCTGGCCGGGCACTACGCCGCCGCCGGCGGCACGTTGGCCGCCGACCGCGGCGACCAACTGTACTGGCGGGTCCTGGACGCGCTCGGTTTCGCCGACCCGGAGAAGGTCGCGGTCCCCTGGCGGGCGCTGGGCCGCACCGACCTGACCCCCGAACTCCTCGCGGCCCGCCTGGAGGAGTACCTGCGCGAGCTCTTCGCGCGGTACGGGTGACTCCCCGCCGCTGCGACGATCGGACGATCACGTCGGGGGCGCCGACCCGGCGCCCCCGACGTGCGGATCAGTGCCCGGTCAGGGAGGTGCCGAAGGCCGCGCCGGTGGCCGGCGAGCCCATCGTGCCGGGGCCGAAGGACTGGGTGCCGGTCGCCGTGGGACCGGCCGCCGAGGCGCCCATCGCCCAGACCGCGCCGTTGCCGGCGTTTTCCTGCGGGTCGCCGACCACGACCTCGGCGCCGCCGGCCGCCGTGCCGCCGAGCACCGCGACGCTCGCCCCGAAGTGGTCGTTCTTCTCGGCCACGCCCGGGAACCCGGCGGTGTTCTGGCTGAAGACCTGCGCGCCGGACCCGGTCAGCCCGCCGGGGCCGCCCTTGAGTATGAGGAAGGAGCCGGCGCCTGCGATGCCGGAGAACTCCTCGTTCGGCACCCCGGTCACCACGTCCGCGTAGCCGTCGCCGTTGACGTCCGCGACCGTGACGGCGGCGCCCATCCCGTCGCCGCGCTCGCCGACGCCGGGCACGCCCGCGGTGTCCTGGTTGATCCACACCGGCTTGAGCTTGGTGCTCAGCCCGGCCGGACCGCCGTAGGCGACGCCGAGCGCGCCGCCCTTGGTGGGCAGGTCCTCGTCGCTGTCGAAGCCGTCGATGCCGTGGCCCATCACGATGTCGCCGTAGCCGTCGCCGTTCAGGTCGCCGATGGCCGCCACCTCGCCGCTGAGGAAGTTGCCCTTGGCGTCCTTCAGGGTGCCGGCGGAGGTCATGCCGCCGCTGCCGCCCAGCAGCAGGACGCCGCGCATCGAGTCGTCCTCGTCGGTGTCGTGGATGACGGCCACCAGGTCGGACACCCCGTCGCCGTTGACGTCGCCGGCCGCCAGGCTCTGCGTCACCTCGCTGCCGCTCACCACGTCCGAGATGTTCAGGTCGGACGTCCTGGCCGGCTCGCCGTCCGGACCCACGTCGTACAGGAACCGGACGACGTCGCCGCCGTAGGCCACCGCGAGGTCGGGCCGGCCGTCGCCGTCGAAGTCGCCGGCCTCCACCATCCGGCCGGCGCCGGCCCGGTCCGTGACGGGACCGGTGTCCACCGTCGTCGCCTTGCCGAGCCCCTGCGGCCCGCCCCACAGCACGGTCAGCGATCCGACGTCCACCGCGGGGCCGTCGTTGTCGCCCGGCGAGCCGATCACGAGGTCGGTGTACCCGTCCCCGTTGAGGTCGGCCGGCACGACCGAGGTGCCGAACGCGTCGCCCGCGACCGGGTCGCCGGGGACGCCGTCGCCGGCCTGGCTGATGGTGGTGTGCGTCGCCGGGTCCAGGCCCTTGGCGCCGCCGTAGACCACGGAGACGTACCCGGCCCCCGCCGCGCCGTCGATCGTGCCGCCCGGCGCCCCGACCGCGAGGTCCGGCCGCCCGTCGCCGTTGAAGTCCACGACGTGCGGATCCCACGGCGCCGCCGTCGCCGCCGTACCGCCCGTAGCCCTCGGCGCGGCGGCGGCGACCGGCGCCACCGCCGCCGTGGCGGCCAGCACCACGGCGACAGCGGTCGCGATCGTCCACCCGGTGTTCACCCGTTTGCTCATCTCGTCTCCCGTGTACGGCGCTCTTCCGCCAACCCAGACCTCCGGGCGGGCGAAGCGTTGTCCGCACGCACACTTCTGATACGAAGTCACGACAAACGGAACGAGTGGATCGCGCGGCTCAGTCGGTGAGTCCGAGGTCGCGCAGGAACGCCGCGTTGTCCGGCTCCCGGCCGAGGAACTCGCGGACCATGCGCGCGCCGTCCACCGAGCCGCCGCGGGCCAGCACGGTGCGCCGGTAGCGGGCGCCGGTCGCCGCGTCCATCGGGCCCGCCGACTCGAACACGGTGAACATGTCGTCGCCCAGCGACCGCGACCACAGGTACCCGTAGTAGCCGGCGTCGTAGCCGAACAGGTGCCCGAAGCCGGACTGGAAGTGGGTGCCCTCCAGGTACGGAAAGCCCACCCGCTCGTGGACCCGCCGCAGCTCGGCCGTGGAGTCGCCGCCGAACCCGGGGGAGTGGTACGCGAAGTCGACCGAGGCCAGGAAGATCTGCCGCAGCGTCGCCAGCCCGGAACCCGCGTGCTTCGCCGCGATCAGGCCGTCCAGCAGCTCCTGCGGCAGCGGCTCGCCGGTCTCGTGGTGCCGGGCGAACCGGCGCAGCACGTCGGCGTCCCAGCACCAGTGCTCCAGCATCTGCGACGGCGCCTCCACGAAGTCCCGCTCGGTCATCGTGCCGGCGAACCGGGTGCGCTCCGCGCGGGTCAGCGTCTCGTGCAGCACGTGCCCGAACTCGTGGAAGAGGGTGACCACCTCCGAGTGCCGCAGCAGCGCGGGCCGCCCGGCGCCCGGCTCGGTGAAGTTGGCCACGATCGCGGCGACCGGCTGCCGGTACGACCCGTCCGCGAGCCGGCGGCCCGTCACCAGCGGGAAGGCGGCGGCGTGCTTGAACTTGTTGGCGCGCGGGTGCAGGTCCATCAGGAAGCGGGCGAACGGCTCCCCGGCGTCCCCGGCGTCCGGCCGCGCCTCCGCGATGTCGAAGACCCGCACCGACGGGTGCCACACCGAGGTGTCCGCCACCTCGGTGAACCGCAGGCCCAGCACGTCGCCCATCACCCCGAACAGCCCGTCGAGGCAGGCGTCCAGCGGGAAGTACTCGGCCACCGCCATGTCGTCCACCGCGAACCGGGTCCGCTTGAGCTGCTCCAGCGCGAACGCCTGGTCCCACACGTGCACCTCGCGGGTGCCGGTCGTCTGCTGCAGCGCCTCGGCGTACTCGGCCAGGTCCCGGTCCGCCTTGACCGCGACCCGCCGGCGCAGGTCGTCCAGGAAGGCGTCGACGTTCTCCCGCCGCCCGGCCATCTGCGGCTCCACGACGTACGCGGCCCACGAGTCGTAGCCGAGCGTGCGGGCGATCTCGCCGCGCACCTCGATCGCCCGCTCCACCACGGCCACGTTCTCGGCGCCGCCCTTGCGCTGGTTGCGCTCCATCAACTCGCGCCGCTGGTCGGACGAGCGGGCGTTGGCCATGAACGGCAGGTACTGCGGGTAGTCCAGCGAGACCCGGTAGCGCTCTCCGTCGCGCTCCAGACCGTCGACGTAGGCGTCCGGCAGCCCGGCGAGGTCGTCGCGGGTGACCTCGATGCCGTCCTGCCACTCGCTGATCGCGCTGTCGAACTTCGACTCCAGCTCGACGAGCTCGTCGAACAGCGCGCGCAGCCGGGCCCGTTCGGCGGCCGGCAGGTCGAAGCCGTTGCGCCGGTAGTCGCGCAGCGTGTGCTCCAGCAGCCGGGCGTCCTCCCCGGTCAGCTCCGCGGCCTGCGGCGTGGCGGCGAACGCGGCCACCGCGCCGTGCAGTCCCTCGTGGAAGCGCAGCGCGACCTCGTACTTGCGCAGCCGCGCCTCCCACTCCCGCCCGGCGTCCCGCAACGCGTCGTCCACGGCCACGTGCGCCAGCACCGTCCAGGAGCCGGCCTGCGCCAGTTGCTCCGCCTCCTCCAGCGCGAGCAGCGTGTTGGCGTACGTACGCTCCCCGTCCGGCACCCCCACGATCGCGTCCACACACGCGTCCGCGGCATCGACCGCGGCCTGGCACGCCTTGCTCAACGCCTCGGGCGTCAGCGCCGCATAGTCCGGCAATTCGCTCATCATCCCGGCAGCCTATGGGCGCGCCGACCCATCACAACAGCCCACGGAACGGCTCTCCCCCGGCGGCGCCCCCGGGTCCCGGCGCCCGCCGCGCACCACGCGAGCCCCCGCGCCCCCACCGGCCCGTGCCGGCGGAGAACGACGGCCACCCCCACGAGAACGGCCCCTGACCAACGCTGCTGGTCAGGGGCCGTTCTCCCGGCTCTCCACG
>CAVXGZ010000005.1:0-21699 GCA_963761325.1 uncultured Actinomycetota bacterium
GTGCCCTCGGCGGCGCACGGCTGAGCGCGGACCAAGGTCCCGCTGAGAAGTCGTCTCATTTGGCATGTTCGGCAGTCTGCCGGTGTGGGGATCGTTGAGCGGTTGGTGCCGGATGAGTTGTGGGAGTTGTTCGAGCGGGTGGTGCCGCCTGCGCCGTCGCGGCCACAAGGCAGTTGTCACCGTCTTTCGTCCACTCGGAGAACCGACGGCCCACCGCCGGTTCTCCGAGTGGACGAAGGCGCGCGCGTGGGCCAAGCTCCACCGCTTGGTCCTGGACGAGTCGGGCTCTCGGGGCGGCCTGGACTGGTCCCGCTGCGCGATCGACTCGGTGAACACGCGGGCGTTGAAAGGGGAGATCTGACGGGTCCGAATCCTGTCGATCGGGGCAAGAAGGGCTCGAAGATCCACCTGATCACCGAACGCACCGGCCCGCCCCTCTCGATCGGCATCTCCGGCGCGAACCTCCACGACAGCCAGGCCCTCGAACCACTCGTCCGCGGCATCCCACCGAGGCCCCCGCCGACGCAAGCCGGCCAAGCTCCACGCCGGCAAGGGCTACGACTACGACCGCCTGAGGCGATGACCGCGCGGCCGAGGCATCATCCACCGAAGCGCCCGCCGAGGCGTCGAATCCTCCACACGGCTCGGCCGACACGCTGGACCATCGAACGCCCGATGTCCTGGCTCGCCGGCTGCCGCCGCCTCCACCGCCGCTACGAACGCAAAGCCGACCGCTTCCTCACCTTCACCGGCATCGCCTGCACCCTCATCTGCTACCGCCTATCAACCAAATGAGACGCGCTCTTACGCCATCGCGTCGGCGGCCCGGGCGGCCTGGATGACGGCGGCCAGTTCGCCGAGGGTGGGGTGGTCGAAGACCGCGTCGAGCGGAAGGGCGATGCCGAGCCTGCGGCGTACCTGGGAGACCACCTTGTTGGCCAGTAGCGAGTGGCCGCCCAGGTCGAAGAAGTCGTCCTCGCGGCCCACCCGTTCCACGTGCAGGATCTCCTGCCAGATCGCCGCCAGGGTGGACTCCTCCACGCTCTCCGAAGCGTCGGCTGAGGCGTCGTCGTCGCCCTCCGCACCCCGGACCGGCGCCGTGGTGGCCGCTGCGAGCAGCGCCCGCCGGTCGACCTTGCCGTTGGCGGTGAGCGGGAAGGCGTCCACCGCGGCCCACAGGTCGGGCACGAGGTAGTCCGGCAGGGTCTTGCGCAGCCGGGAGCGCACCGCGTCCACCAGTGCGGCGTCCGCCGGGCCGGCCGCGGGCAGCAGGACGGCGACCAGCCGGCGGGTGTCGGCCGTGGCGCCGTCGGCGAGCACGATCGCGTCGCGCACCGACGGGTCCGCGCGCAGCGCGGCCTCCACCTCGCCGGGTTCCACCCGGAAGCCGCGCTTCTTGAACTGGTCGTCCATCCGGCCCAGGAACTCCAGGGTGCCGTCCGGCCGTTGGCGTGCGAGGTCGCCGGTGGCGTAGAGCCGGGCGCCGGCCAGCCACGGGTCGGGGACGAACCGCCGTGCGGTGAGCGCGGCGTCCCCGAGGTAACCGCGGGCGAGCCCCGCGCCGCCCGCGTACAACTGGCCCGCGGTGCCCGCCGGGACCGGCCGCAGGTCGCCGTCGAGCAGCCGGACGTAGGCGCGGGACATGGCCCGGCCGATCGGCACGGTCTGCTCGTCGTCGTGGTCCTGGGAGACCTGGTGGACGCTGACGGCCACGGTGACCTCGGTCGGGCCGTAGGCGTTGACCAGGACGCAGCCGGGCACCGCCCGCACGAAGCGCCGCGCGTGCCGGGCCGACAACACGTCTCCTCCGACCACCAGTTGGCGCAGCCCGGCCAGGTCCGACAGCCGCTCGTCGACCATCAGGTGGAACAGCCCGGTGGGCAGCAGGACGGTGGTGACCCGGTGCTGACGCAGCAGCGCGGCGATGTCCGTCACGGACACCCGGCCGGAGGGGGCGACCACCAGCCGGGCGCCGTTGGCCAGCGCGCCCCAGATGTCGAAGGTGGCCGCGTCGAACGAGGTGGAGGAGGAGTGCAGGACCACGTCGGCGGCGTCCAGCCGGATCACGCCCGGGGTCCGCACCAGCCGGACCACGCCGCGGTGGGTGACCATCACGCCCTTGGGCACACCGGTCGACCCGGAGGTGAACATCGTGTACGCCAGCGCGTCCGGGTGGGCGGGCAACCGCGGATCGGTGTCGGGCAGTTCGGCCGACGGCACATGCGGCGCGTCCAGCGCCACCTGATGGACGCCTGCCCGCGCGGGCAGGCCGGCCAGCAGCGCCGTCGTGCCGATCACCACCGGGCAGCGCGCGGCGGCCAGCATCAACCGCAGACGCTCCGCCGGGTAGTCGGCGTCCAGCGGCACGTAGTTCCCGCCCGCCTTGAGCACCGCCAGCGCGGCCACCACGAACTCCGCTGACCGCGGCAGCAGCAGGCCGACCGCGGGACCGTCGGGTCCGAGGCCGATCAAGTGGTGTGCCAACCGGTTCGCCCGCCGGTTGAGTTCGGCGTAGCCGATCGCCTGGTCGCCGCGGACGACCGCCACCCGGTCGGGGTGGGCGGCCGCCTCGGCCTCGACCAGTTGGTGCAGGCAGCGGTCCTCGTGCGGTCCCGCGACACCGTCGACGGCCAGATCGGTGTCAGTCATCGTCCGGTTTCCCTTCACTGGTGGTCCCGCAGGGCGGGACATCGGTGATCACACCTTCGAGCAGGAAGTCCAACTGATCGCCGTGCAGCAGGCGTTCACTCGTCGCCGCGTAGTCCGGCTCGGGGTCGTCGGCCAACTGCGGCCACAGCCCGGCCAGTCGGTGCCTGGCGTCGGCGCACGCGATGTCCGCCATCTCCAGTGCGACCGTGTTGCCCCGTTCGGCCAGGTGGGCGGCCCGAGCGAGCACCACGGCCATGCCCAGCAGCGTGCTGCCGATCTGGCCGGCCAGCAGCAACCGGTGCTCCTGCTCGGCCAGTTCGTCGATGCCGTAGGTGTCCACCAGCCGCCGGCACAGCGCGGCCAGGGCGGTGGCCTCGGACTGCACGTGTGCGAGGTGCTCCTGGCAGCGGGGGGAGAGCGCCGCGTCGGTGAACGGCTCGGGGGTGGAGGCCCGCGTCGCCGCGTCCGGCTCACGGTAGCCGTTGTCCACGGCCGACAGCGCCGTCCAGTAGTCCAGCAGGAAGTCCACCCCGCCCGCGATCCGCAGGCCCCGGGCGTCCCGGGCGAACCGCTCGACCGGCAGCGGCGGCGCCCCGCGCCGCGCCTTGCTGGTGGCGGTCTCGATGCCCTCGCCGGCCATAAGCGAGACGGTCCGCTCCATCACCCGCCAGCAGGCCACCGAGGTGAGGTTCTTGGCGGCGGTCAGTTCGGGGTTCTTCTCGGCCAGGTCGCCGCTGAGCATGCCCCACTCGACGATGCTGTCGATGGCGAACACGTCCGCCGCCGACCGCGCGACCAGTCGCTGGATCTCGTCGTAGTCGCCGAGTGGACGGTCGTCCATGGTGCGGCGGTTGACGAAGTTCCTGGACCAGGTCAGGCAGAGTTTGGCGATGGCCAGCGAGGGCGAGGCGATGATCAGCATCCGGCCCAGCACGGCGAGCCTGACGAGTTCCGGCTCGTCGCGCCACTCGTCGGCGGAGGCCGGGAGCAACTGCGCGGCCGGTACTCGCACCTGGTTGAAGCGCAGTACGGCGATCGGCGAGCCGTGCAGGCCCATGAAGTCCTGCCGGCTGACCACTTCGAAACCGGGGGAGTCGGTGCGCACGAAGAAGACCCGGATCTGCCGGACGCCGTCCTGCTCGACGGTGGCCGAGACGTCCAGCAGCTCGGCCAGCGTGCCGTTGCCGATGAAGATCTTCTCACCGGTGAGCAGATAGGCGGAGCCGTCCTCGGTGGGCACGGCGGTGGTCTCCCGGCACCGGTTGGCCGCGCCGCCCGCCTCGGTGTCCGCGCTGCCGGAGATCCCGCCGGAGCGCACCAGGTCGAGCACCAGCTCACGCAGCGGTCCCTCGGCCAGCAGCGGCAGATAGTTGCCGGAGCCCAGGCCGTTGGCGATGGACAGCATCCAGCCGACCGACGGGCACCAGCTCGACGTGATCTGCACGACCCGCAGCGCGTTCATCGGCGAGAGGCCGAGACCTCCGAGAGCGGGGTCGGTCATGAGGGCGAAGAAGCCGCCCTTGCGCAGCAGTTCGGGCAGTTCGTCCGGCAGCCGGCCGTCCCGGTCCACCGCGTCCGGGTCGACGTGCTCGCGCAGCAGGTCCCGCATCGCGCGGACGGCCGGATCACCGGCCGCCCGGTCCGCGTCGTCGTGCGCCGGGAAGGGCCGCAGCAGATCCCAGCGCACCCGGCCCAGGAACAGCTCATCGAGTAGGCCGCCCGAGGTCGGCGGCGAGGTGGCGGTGGACGTCATGGTGCTGCTCCCTGAAATAGAAGTGGCTGCCGTGGTACATCCGCAGCTCGAACGCCTCGGTGGTGTACGCGCGCCAGGCGTCGAGGGCGTCCCGGGTCACCGTCGGATCCGTCGTGCCGCCCATCGCGATGATCGGAACGGGCAACGGTTCCGCGGGCGTCGGCCGGTAGCCGGCCACGATGCTGACGTCGGCCCGCAGCCCCTCCAGCAGCATCTCCAGCCAATCGGGGTCGTCGCGCAGTTCCTCGGGCACCGGGTCGTAGCGCTGCTCGACCTCCGCCAGCAGGGCCTCGTCGTCCAGCCGCAGCAGTGAGGGGTCGGGCCGGTGCAGGTGCGGTGCCTCGTGCGCGGAGAGATACAGCCGTTCCGGCAGGGCCCGGCCGCGGGCCCGCAGCTCCAGCGTCAGCTCGTAGACCACCACCGCGCCCAGGCTGTGCCCGAACAGCGCGTACGGCCCGGTGAACTCCACCTCGCCGGCGATGGCCTTCACCAGTTCCGGCATCGCGGTGAACGGCTCCTCGGCCATCCGGCTGCCGCGTCCGGGCGCCTGCCCGCCCCACACCTCGTAGCCGGGCAGGTCGTCGGACCAGAAGAGGTACTCGCCCGCCGAGCCGCCGCTGTGCGGGAAGCAGTACAGCCGGGTCGTCGCCTCCGGACGCCGCTCACGGCACAGCAGCCACGGTGACCGGCCGGTCATCCCTGGACCGCCCGCAGTTCGTCGATCGCCGCGGCCAGCGTGACGATCGTGGGGGACTTGAACAGCGCGCGCACGCCGACCTTCACGTCAAGCTCCCGGCGCAGGACCGCCGCCACCCGTGCCGCCAGCATCGAGTCGCCGCCCAGCTCGAAGAAGCTGCGGTGACCGTCCAACCCGTCCACGCCCAGGATCGCGCGGAACGCCTCCGCCACCGCCCGCTGGGTCGCGGTCTCCCACTCCCCGGCGTCGACGGGAGCGGGTGCCGGCCCCGCCGGTCCCACGTCCCGCGCCACGGCCTGCGGTTCCTCGCCGAGCCGGAACCGCCTGCGTTCGAACGGATAGGTCGGCAACGCCACCCTGTGGCGCCGCTCACCGGCGTGCACCGCGGCCCAGTCGACCGGGACGCCCGCCTGCCACAGCCGGCCGGCCGCGCCCAGCAGCACCGCGGGACCCGCGACCTCGTCCGCCGGGTGCGGCATGCAGGAGACCACCGGGCGCCCGTCGTACGCCGGGTACTGGCGGGCCAGCCCGCCCAGCGTCCGGCCGGGCCCGACCTCCACCAACGCGGCGTCGCCGTGGCCCAGTACGGTCTCCAGCGCCGCGGAGAAGTTGACGGTGTGGCGCAGGTGGCCGCTCCAGAAGGCCGGGTCGACCGCCTCGTCCGCGCCGACCGGCCGACCGGTGCGGTCGGAGATCCAGGTGATCTCCGGCGGCATCGGCCGCACCCCGGCGACCGACTTCTCGTAGCCGGCCAGCATCGGCTCGACCAGATGCGAATGCGCGGCGGTGCTGATGTGCAGCAGCCGGCCGTCCACGCCCTCGGCGGCCATGGTCTCCCGCAGCGCGTTCACCGCGTCCGCGGTACCGGCCACCACGCACTGGGCGGGTCCGTTGACCGCCGCGACCGACAGGTCGGCGCCCAGCCGTGGCGTCAGGTCCTCCACCGGCAGCGGCAGCGCCAGCATCGCGCCCGAGGGCACGCTGCCCAGCAGCCGGCCGCGTTCCAGCACCAGGGTCATCGCGTCGGGCAGCGAGAGCACACCGGCGATGGCGGCGGCGGCGTAGGCGCCGAGGCTGTGTCCGACCACCGTCGTCGGCCGCACCCCCCAGGACTGCCAGAGCCGGGCGAGCGCGTACTCCACGGAGAACACCGCGGGCTGGCCGATGTCCATCGTGGCCAGCCGCTCCCGCGCGGCACCCAGCGTCGTTTCGTCCCGGCCGCCTGGGAACAGCACACCGCGCAGGTCCAACCCCAGCCGTGGCCTGGCGAGTTCGGCGCAGGCGTCGATGTCGGCGCGGAACGAGGGACAGCAGCGGTACAGCTCCTCGGCCATGCCGACGTGCTGCCCGCCCTGACCGGGGAAGAGGAACACCGTCTCGCGCGGTTCGCCGGGCGCGGGCGGCGCCGAGGCCATCAGCCGCCCGGGATCCTCGCCGCTCAGGGCGCGTACCGCGTCCTGCCGGTCCCGGGCCACCACGAACGCGCGGTGCGCGAACGCGTGCCGGCCTGTCTGCAGTGTCCAGGCGGCGTCGGCCAGCGGCAACTCCGGCTCGGCGCCCAGGTGTTCGGCCAAATTCCGGACGGCCGCGGCGAGCGCGCCGGGGCCGCGCGCCGAGACCGGCAGGAGTTGGTGCTCCCAGGCGGGCCCGCCGTCCTCCTCCGGTGCCGGCGCCTCCTCCACGACGACGTGCGCGTTGGTGCCACCGAGGCCCAGGGAGTTCACCCCGGCCCTGCGCGGACGGCCGTCCCGCGGCCACGGCACGGCCTGGCCGTTCACCACGAACGGGCTGCCGGGCAGGTCCATCGCCGGGTTGGGGGTGCGGAAGTGCAGGGTGGGCGGGATGAGTTCGTTGCGCAGCGCCAGGACGACCTTGATCAGTCCGAGCACACCGGCCGCGACATCGGTGTGCCCGATGTTGGTCTTGACGGTGCCCAGCACGGCGAAGCCGGTCTCGTCGGTGCCGGAGGCGAACGCCTTGGTCAGCGCGCGCACCTCGATCGGGTCTCCCACCGGGGTCCCGGTGCCGTGCGCCTCGACGTAGCGGACGGTGGCCGGGTCGATGTCGGCCACCAGGTGCGCGGCCCGCACGGCGGCGGCCTGGCCGTCCACCCCGGGGGCGGCGAAGCCGACCTTGGCCGAGCCGTCGTTGGTGACCGCGGAGCCGCGTAGGACCGCGTACACCTCGTCGCCGTCCTCCAGTGCCTCCTCCAGCCGCTTGAGCACCACGATGCCGGCGCCGTCGCTGGCGATGGTGCCGGACGCCTCGGCGTCGAAGGCCCGGCAGTGCCCGTCGGCCGCGATGATGCCGTCCTCACCGGGCTCGTCAAGCGGGAACGGCATGTGCAGCGTGATCCCGCCGGCCAGCGCCACGTCGCACTCGCCGGCCAGCAGCGCCTGCGCCGCGGTGTGCACGGCGACCAGCGAGGTGGAACACGCGGTCTGCACGGTGATCGCGGGCCCGGTCAGCCCGAGCTTGTAGGCGATCCGGCTGGTCAGGAAGTCCGCGCTGCTGGCAAGGCGCAGTTGCAGCTCGGAGACCTCGGGGAAGTGGCCGCGGTGGGCGCGCAGGTTGTCCAGGTGCCCGGTGTCGCCGCACCCGGCGTACACCCCGATGGCGCCGGGGCAGGTGCGCGGGTCGTACCCGGCGTGCTCCAGCGCCTCCCAGGCGCACTCCAGGAACACCCGCTGCTGCGGGTCGAGCAGCAGCGCCTCGCTGGGCGCGAAGTCGAAGAAGTCGCTGTCGAACAGGTCGGCGTCCGGCACGATGCCGTGCACCGCGGTGTGTCCGGTGGACCCGTCGGCGGGGAACCGCGTCAGCGACTCGCGGCCCTCGGCCAGGCGGGCCCAGAACTCGGCGAGGCCGCCCCCGCCGGGGAACCGGCCGGCCAGCCCGATGACGGCCACCTGGCCGAGGTCCGCCGGCGGGTCGTCGAGGACGTCGTCGTCGACGTCGGGCGCCGGGGCGTACCCGGCGGCGGCCGGGGTCATACCGCCGCCTCGGGGACCTCGGCAGCGGGCTCCGCGGCGGGCTCGGCTGGCGCCTTGAGCGACCTGACGGGGGAGAGCAGCGGCGGCAGGATCGACAGCCCGCAGACCCCCGCGGCCAGCCACAGCACCCCGCGCAGGCCCACCGGCGCGACCAGCAGACCGCCGAGCGCGGCGCCCAGCGGGAGCGTGCCCCACTCGATGAAGCGCAAGGTGGCGTTCATCCGGCCCATCAGCCGCTCAGGCGTGATCATCTGACGCAGCGTCACGGTGTTGACGTTGTAGACCACCACACCGACGTAGACCACGAACAGCCCGACGCCGAAGCCGATCGCGCCGTGGGCCAGCGGCAGCAACGCCGCCCCGACGGTGCACACCGCGATCGCGCCGATCAACTGCAGGCCGGGCGCCATCCGCCGGGCGAGCGGGCCGCAGACCAGCGCGCCGACCAGCCCGCCCGCGTTGCCGACGGCGAGCACGATGCCGATGGTGCCGGAGGACAGGCCCAGCACCTTGGCGCCGTAGAAGACCTGGAGGGCGAGCACGGCGGCGAACGCCAGGTTGGCGGTGGCGTCGCACATCGCGAGCGGACGCAGCAGCCGGTGGCCGACGACGAACCGGACGCCCTCGCCGATCTCCCCGCGCAGTCCCTTGTTCTCCTCCTCGGACGGCGCCTGGCGGTCGGTCTCCGGCACGAACAGCAGCAGGACGAAGGAGCCCGCGTAGCTGATAGCGTCGATGAGCACCGCGGTGGGCGCGGTGACCAGTTGGATCAGGAAGCCGCCCACCGTCGGGCCGCCCAGTTGCGCGAAGGACCGGGATCCCTCCAACTTGGCGTTGCCGTCAGCGAGTTGGTGCTCGGCAACCGTCGAGGGCAGATACGACATCTGGGCCACGTCGAAGAACAGTGTGCCCAGGCCCACCACGAACGCCACCGCGAACAGCACCGGCAGGGACAGCGCGTGGGCCGCCCAGGCGATCGGCACCACCGCGAGCGCCACGGCCCGCAGGCCGTCCGAGGCGAGCATCACCCGGCGCAGCGGCAGCCGTTCCACCCACGCGCCGGCCGGCAAACCCAGCAGCAGGATGGGCACGAACTCCACCGCCGACAGCATGCTGACGTCCAGCGCGGTGCCGTGCAGCAGGAGCGCGACGAAGGGGAAGGCGAGCAGTGTCACCTGGGTCCCGAGCAGACTGACCGTCTGCGCGAGCCACAGGTTGCGGAACCGCGACAACCGCCACAAGCTTTCCGGCACCATTTCAGCCACCCATCCGCATCCGCAGGCTCTTCGGCCGCAGGTCGGTCCACTCGTCACGGATGAAGTCCAGGCACTCGGGACGGGTGGCGACCGGACCGGCCGCCTCCCAGCCCGCGGGCGGTTCCCGGTCGGTCGGCCACAACGAGTACTGGAGCTCCTCGTTGCGGACCACGGCGTAGAGCCGGTCGTCGTCGAACATCGTGCGCTTCCCTTTCTGTTCGGGCTTTCCCGCCGTCATCAGGTTCGGCTGCCGCGGCGCCGGCCGGCCAGCCGGGACCGTCCGGCCCGCAGCCGTTCCGCCCGGTGGGTCTCGGGTCCGGCCGGTTCCGCGGCCGGCCGCGCCGTCAGGTGTCCGGCCAGCGACGCGATGGTGGGGAACTCGTAGAACGCCACCAGGGGCAGGGCCGCGCCCAGTTCCTCGTTGACCCGGGCAAGCACCCGCGCCAGCGTGAGCGAGGTGCCGCCGCGTTCGAAGAAGTTGTCGTGGACGCCCACCGCGGGCAGGTCGAGGGCCCGCTGCCAGATCCCGGCCAGCACCCGCTCCAGGTCGGTACGGGCGGGGACGCCGGCGACCACGCTGTCGGGCGGATCGGGCAGCGCGCGCGGATCCGCCTTGCCGTTGGCGTTGAGCGGGATCGCGCCGACGGCCACCAGGGCCGCGGGCACCATGTACGCGGGCAGCCTTCCGGCGAGGTGGTCGCGCAGGTCCGCGGGCACGGCGCCGCCGCCGCTGGGCACCACGTAGCCGATGAGGCGTTCGTGGCCGCCAGGGCCCGGCCGCACCACGACGGCCGCGTCGTCGATCAGCGGATGGCCGCACAACGCGGCCTCGATGTGGCCCGGTTCGATACGGTAGCCGCGCACCTTCAGCTGGTTGTCCAGCCTGCCCAGCACTTCCAGGCCACCGTCCGGCAGCCACCGCGCGCGGTCCCCGGTGCGGTGCAGCCGGGCACCGGGCACCGTGGAGAACGGATCCGGCACGAACCGGTCGGCGGTCAGGTCGGGGCGGCCGAGGTAGCCGCGGGCCAGGCAGTCGCCGCCGACGTACAGCTGTCCCGCCATCCCCACCGGCACCGGATTCAGCTCGGCGTCCAGCACATGGACCCGCACGCCGTCGATCGGGCGGCCGATCGGCACCCGGTCGGCGGTGAACGGGTTGTCCAGCAGCGTGACGGTCGCGTTGACCGTGGTCTCGGTCAGCCCGTAGGCGTTGAAGACCGGCAGCCCGGTGTCCTGCTGCCAGACCCGCAGGGCGTGCGGGTCGACCGGCTCGGCGCCGATGGACGCCAGCCGCAGCGACGGGGCGGGGTGGACGCCGCGGGCGTGCGCGTCGGTCACCCACTGCCGCCAGTAACTGGAGGTGAGGATGGTGAACGTGACCCGCTCCCGGGTCATCAGCTCGGTCATGTCCTCCGGGCTCGGCGGCGGTTCCGGGCTCAGCACCACGCACGCGCCGGCCGCCCAGGTCGGAAACAACTCCTCCACCGCGATGTCGAAGCCGATGTTGGCGAACTGCAACACCCGGTCAGCGGCGGTGTGTTCGTACATCTCCTTCATCGTCGCCACGACGTTGGAGACCGAACGGTGCGTGATCGCCACGCCCTTGGGCTCGCCGGTGGACCCCGAGGTGAACAGCACGTAGGCGAGATTGTCCGGCTCCGCGCGGCGTACCGGCGCCGGGGGTCGCGGCGGCTCGGCCGACAGCAGCTGCGGGGTCAGCACGGTCACGTCCGCCTCGGCCAGCCGGTGCGCCATCGCGGGGCCGGCCACCGCGTGCCGGGCGTCGGCCGCGTTCAGCAACCGGGCCAGGTAGGCGGGCGGATGGGTGGAGCTGAGCGGCAGGTAGGCCGCGCCCGCCTTCAGGATGCCCAGCAGCGTCGCCACCAGGTCCACGCCGCGCTCCACCAGGACGCCGACCAGGTTGTCGGGGCCGACTCCGGCAGCGCGCAGGTTCCCGGCGATCCGGTCGGCGCGGGCGTCCAGTTCCGCGTAGCCGACCTCGTGGCCGCCCGCGCTGACCGCGGGCGCGTCCGGGGTGGCCGCGGCCTGCCGGGCGAAGACCTCGTGCACGAGATCGTCCGCCGCCCGGGCCGGCGCGACCTCGCTCCACCGGCCGAGGATCGTCTCGCGCTCCGCTTCGTCCATCAACGGCAGCGCCTGCAGAGGGAGTTCGGATTCGGCGACGCCGGCGGCCAGGAAGCGGACGAACTGCCCGACCAGCCGGTCGATCGTCGCGGGGTCGAACAGCTCGGTGCTGTAGGTCAGCACCCCGACGCAGCCGTCCCGGCCGTCCGGCGCCGCGTTGATCGACAGGTCGAGGTCGAACTTGGCTGCGGTGGGCTCGGGCATCAGCAGTTCGGCGCCCAGATCGGCGAACCGCGGCCGGGCCAGCGGCGCCAGGTCGGCGCTGAAGGCCACCTGGACCAGCGGGGTGTGGCTGGGCAGCCGGTCGGGGCTCAGTTCCTCGACCAACTGGTCGAAGGAGACGCCCTGATGGGACAGCATGTCCAGGACCGAGCGGCGTACCCCGTCGAGCGTCGCGTCGAAGGTCTGGCCGGCGGACAGGCCGACGCGAACCGGCAAAGTGTCCACGAACAGGCCGATCAGCGGCTCGAATTCGGGCTCAGGCCGGTCGGTGACCGGCATGCCGACCAGCACGTCGGTCACCGAACTGAGCCGTCCCAGCAGCGCGGACCAGGCCCCGAGCAGCACCATGAACGGGCTCATCCGCTTGCGCCTGGCCAGCGCGACCACCTCGGCCATCAGCGGACCCGGCAGGTCGAAGACCCGGGTGGCGCCCGCGGTGCCGCGCACGGTGGGCCGCGGCCGGTCGGCCGGCACCGTCAGCACGTCGGGCGCGCCGGCCAGGTAGGAGCGCCACCACGGCATCAGCCCGGAATCCGCGGCCCGCTCCCGCTGCCAGGAGACGTAGTCGCGGTACTGCGCGGTCAGCACGGGGAGTTCGGCCTGCTGGTCGGCGCCGCTCTCCAGCGCGTACAACTGGGCCAGTTCCTCGAACAGCACCGTGATCGACTGCCCGTCGCACACGATGTGGTGCAGGGCCAGGCACAGCAGGTGCTCGTCCTCGCCGAGCCGGATCACCCGGGTGCGCAGCAGGGGCCCGGCGGCCAGGTCGAACGGCGACTCGCACCAGGTCTGGGCGAGTCGCCTGGCCTGGTCCATACGGCCGGCCGCGGGCACCCGGCCGAGATCGGTCACCGGAAGCGGAATGTCGAGATGTTCGGCCACTTGCTGTACGGGCAGGCCGTTTCTCACCGGGAATGTGGTGCGCAACGCTTCGTGCCGGGCGACCACTCGTTGTACCGCCGTGCGCAATGCCGCAAGATCGACGGTCCCGAGCAGGGAGACGGAAAGAAAGACGTTGTAGAGCGAACTGTCCGGGTGCAGCTCGTTGATGAGCCATAATCCCCGCTGAGCCGAGGAGACGGGAGCCGTAATCGCTGCGCCGGCCGGAGCCGTCGACTGCTGGACAGACACGGTGATCCCTTCACAAGGAAGTCGCCGCGGCAATTCCGGAGTTTTGACCGCAGGCTTCAGTAAATCCGATTACGCGCGTAGGCATGATGGGCCACCATCTGATCCCGTGGACTCCGGGCTGCCCCGGAGACGCCCCCATTGATTCCGTGCTTGCGGTGTGCTATTACTGCGGCCCTACGCCGTGATCGCCGATGACGCGAGAGGTTCCGGCGTCGGCCGGCGCGGGCGCGCCGGCCGACGACCGGCGGGTCACACCGGCACGCTGACCGGTGCTCGTACCGCACCAGCGCACAGGGCGTCGAGCACGCCCCGGGCCACCGCGGAGAACGTCTCCTGGCCCACCACCGCCGGGTCACGGCTGACCCGTAGCCGGGCCGGCCCGCCCGGCGGGGTGAACAACTCCACCATCAACTCGGCCTGCGGCCACGGCACATCGTCCTGCCCGAGCACCGACGTGCGGCAGCCGGTCAGCTCCAGCAGCGGCGCGGGTGAGTCCTGGACCGCCGCGATCACCTGGTAGAGCGGGTGGCGCCCGGTGCGGGCCGGACGCGCCTCCCTGACTACCTCCGAGAACGACAGGTCGGCATTGGCCAGCGCGCCGGCGACCGCCTCCGCGGTGCCGGCCAGAGGATCGCCGGTCTCCCGCAACCGCACGCAGACGGTGTCGATCAGACAGCCGACCGGGCGCTGCAACTCCTGCGTGCTGCGCCGGTCGACCGGCACTCCGACGCCGAAGTCGGCCTGCCCGGTGTGCGCCGACACCGTCCGCGACACCGCCTCCAGCAGCACCGTCAGCAGGCCCGAGCCCTGCCGTCGCGCTCCCTGGACCATCGCGGCCAGCGCCTCGTTGCCGACCGGGTACTCCACCGCACGCGGTCCCACGTCGTCCGCACCCGGCGCCGCCGCCGGCCAGACGATCGGCGGTATCCCCGCCAACGTCTCGGCCCAGTAGGCGCGTTGGGCGGGCAGATCCACTCCGGCGGTGAGCTCCCCGAGCAGCCGGTGGGTCCGCGCCGGGGCCGGCACATCGTCGGTGAACACCGGCGGCCCGCCCCGCCCGCGCGCGGCGTAGGCCAGGCCGATCTCGCGGGCCAGCACATGCTGGGACCAGCCGTCGAACGCCGCGTGGTGCACGGCCACGCCGAACAGCCACCGCCCCTGGTCACGTACCAGCACCGCCCGCCAGACCACGCCGCCCACCAGGTCGAACGGCCGCATCAACCGCTCGCGCAGCAGCTCTTCCGCGCTGCCGGGACCGTCCACGACCGGCGTGGTGAACTCCACGGGGTGCTCGCCCCCGACCGCCAGGATCTCGTCGTCGGCCTCGTAGCGCGCCCGCAGATAGCCGTGCCTGCGGTGCACGTCCTGGACGGCCGACGCGAGCGCGGCCGGGTCGAGCGGACCGGTGACGGTCCAGCTGAGCAGGCAGTGATTGGCGAAGTCGGTGCCGGAGCGCAGGTGTTGCAGCACGAAGGAGCACTGCATCGGAGTGAGCTGCGCACCGCCGGCCGGCTCCGCGGCCGCCTCGGGCGCCGCGCCGTACGCGGTCGCGGTGGCGTCCAGCCACTGCGCCAGCCCGGCGACCGTGGGCGTCCTCATCAGCTGGGACACCGGGATGCCGCGCCGGAACCTGCCGCCCAGCCGGGTGCACAGCCGCACGGCGGTCAGCGACGTGCCGCCCAGCGCGAACACCGACTCGCGACGGTCGAACCCGCCGAGCCCGAGCAGCACGCCGACCTCGGCGGCCACGATGTCCTCGGTGCCCCCGCCCTCGGCGACCACGGGCACCTCCAAGGCCGGCTCGCGCTCGGGAAACGCCGCCAGCAGCGCGGCGGTGTCCACCTTCCCGTTGGCGGACAACGGGATCCGGCCGACCGCGATCACGCGGTCGGGCACCGAGTAGCCGGGCAGGCTCCCCCGCAGCGCCGCGGCCAGCTCCGGCTCCGCCGGGACCCCGTCGGTGGGCAGGTAGAACAGCAGCAGCGACGTGGCGTTCCCGTTGCCGTCGCGGCGGGCGGCCACCACGCACCGGCGCACCCCGGGCACCTCACCGGCCAGTCGCTCGATGCCGGCCGGCTCCAGCCGGTGGCCGCGGACCTTGACCTGCCGGTCCAGCCTGCCGTGGAAGTGCGCGACGCCGTCAGGCCCGATGCTGCCGAGGTCGCCGGTGCGATACAGCCGCACCGGGCGGCCGTCGACCACCTCGGTGACGAACTTCGCCGTGGTGAGCCCGGGATCGCCGAGGTAGCCGACGGCCAACCCGTCCCCGGCCACGCACAGTTCACCGATCTCGCCCGGCGCGCACCGCCCGCCCGCAGGCCCCTCGCGGCGCATCACCATGACCTCGGTGCGCGGCACCGGCCGGCCCAGCGGGATCTCCGCCCGGGTGTCCGAGGCCCGCACCTCATGGGTGAGCACGAAGACCGCGCTCTCCACGGGCCCGTACCCGTTGACCAGCCGCAGTTGCGGCCAGGCGGCCAGCAGCCGGGCCGCGTGCGAGGCGGACAGCTTCTCGCCACCGACCAGTACGGTCTCCAGCCCGGCGAACGCGCCGATGTCCTCCTCGACGAGCAGGTGGAACAACGACGTGGTGAGGAAGACGGTGCCGACCCGGTACCGGGTGACCGTCTCCCGCAACCCGGCGGGCGTCAGCGGGCGTTCGGTGACCAGGGCGCTGGTGCCGCCGGTCAGCAGCGGCCCCCACAGCTCCAGGGCGAAGCCGTCCCACGGCACGGCCGCGATCTGCGCCATCACCGTGGTGTGGTCGAACCGGGCGAAGGTGCGGCCGGTGAACAGCCGCGAGGTCGCCCGGTGCGGCGACAGCACCGCCTTGGGTTCGCCGGTGCTGCCCGAGGTGAAGAACACCATGGCGGCGGCGCCGTCCGGCGCCGTGATCTCCGGCGGCCGGCCGGTGGCGTCCGCGGTGACCGAGCCGTCCTCGCCCAGCACGATCCGCCGCCCGGCGAAGGCGGCCACCGCGTCCTCGCCGGTGACCGCGAGCTGGCCGGGCAGCGACTCGGCCACGGCACGCAGCCGTTCGGCCGGCCAGCCGGTGTCCAGGGCGGCGTACGCCGCGCCGCACTTGAGCACCGCCAGCAGGACAGCGACCAGGGAGGGCGACGGCGGCAGCAGCACCGGCATGATGGTGCCGGGGCGGACGCCCGCGGTGGCCAGGACCGCCGAGAGGTCGTCGGAACGGCGGTCCAGCTCGCCGTAGCTCACCGTGCCGCCGGGGTGGGTCAGCGCGATGGCGTCGGGGCGCTCCAGCGCCCGGGCCCGGACCGCTTCGTGGATCAGATCGCCGTGTGGCACCGTAGCCCCTTCCGGTTGTCGCCCCCGTGCGCGGCTGCCAGGTAGGGGCCGGTGGGCCGCAGCGCCCGCGCGATGCTCTCCCGTGCCCGCACATGCGCTATCAGCGCGCGGCGCTTCCATCCGGTGCTGCGGGTGACGGGCACCGGGATGCCGAACTTGTCGACCAGGTAGTCGATGTGCGAGTCGACGGCCCTCGCAGTCAGGTTCAGCCGCGCGGCGATGTCGGAGGAGGTGGGCACCCGTGCGCCTGGGGCGTCGAACAGCACCGGTTCGCACAGCGCGGCCAGCACCGCGAAGTAGCGGGAGCCGGGGTCCAGCGACGGATCGGAGTGCCGCCCGATCGCCGGGCACCCTCCGGCGCCGGCCCGGCTGGTGATGGATCCTGGGCTGAAGAAGACCGTGACCGAGGCGGATTCGGCCTGGTCGTGCGGGGTGACGATCGCCATGTCGTGGTTGAAAGGCAGCCACTCACCGGGCCAGACCACCGTCGGGTCGGCGCAGTTGTCGACATGGGCCACCATCATCGACTCGCTGTCGGAGAGGTTCGTGATGCGCCATCGGTCGGGGCCGACCACTATCTCGCCCATGAAATGTACCGATGATGTCGAGGATAATGTCAGGTCAAATATGCAATCGCCGCAGCCGCATACTCCGAATGTGCCGATTTCGCCGGTGTTCAACGAGAACTGCCGCGGATTGCAACTGCGTTCCGCGGGCTCTTGTACCGTGAGAATTGACAAGGTTATTCCTCATCAACATGTATCGTCGCGGTATCCCCCGTCGACGATTCCTGAGTGGGAAGTCGCGCGCTTTCCCGACATGAGATGCCGGTATGCGAGTTCCTTCCCTCCGCCTTGGATTGAGGCGGCCGGTCGGGATCCTACCGACTCGGTGTCTGAAAGTGAACCGTTGCGCAAAGTTGCAACATGTGAATCGATCCCGCGGATCGCCAGATGAAGGCCACCGATCACCAAGTGAAGGATGTGGCGGCGGGGGAAGCGCGCCGGGAGCGGTCACCGTGGCCCGCCGCCACGGCCATCGCCGCGAGCGGGTTCCGCAGGTCGGCCAGGGTCGCCCCGTCGGTGACCCGGCCGCCGGAGATCTTCGCGCCGGCGACCGCGATCGGCAGCACCCGCGCGCCCATCACCTCCAGGGTCTCGATCGTCCAGACCTGTGCGCGGTCGCCACCGGTCATGGACGGCGACCCGGTGACCACCACGACGGGCCTGTCCGTGAGTTCGCCGCCCGAGTCGGCCGAACCCCGCTTGGAACGACAAAGGCCACCTCGGGGCGGCCGAATCCAGGCATACCGGACGCGAGTTGAGGATCGCACCCTGGCCGGCGATGTGCAACCACCCGAAGAAACAAGGAAACTTCGGGGCGAACCGGGTACATCGGAGCGCAGAAAGCACGAAGACCGCCGGGGCGGCCTCATTCGGGACTGTAAGAAGAACGGTGTAACTCCGATCTTGAAAGAGTGCACCTGTGACCAGTGAGAACATAGCCAGGGAGCCCGCGTCGAGGTCTGTCCCGGCGGCGGTGGATGACCGGCTCATCGAGGAGCTCGTGACCCGGGCTCAGTCCGAGGGTCTGCAGCTGACGGGTGAGGGCGGGCTTCTGCAGCAGTTGACGAAGCGGCTGCTGGAGTCCGCTCTCGAGGGCGAGATGACCGATCACCTGGGCTATGACCGGCACGATCCGGCGGGGAAGAACGGCGGCAACTCCCGCAACGGCAAGCGGTCCAAGACCGTCGTCACGGACGTCGGACCGGTCCAGATCGAGGTGCCGCGGGACCGCGAGGGCGGATTCGAGCCGCAGATCGTCAAGAAGCGGCAGCGGCGGCTGACCGGGGTCGATGAGATGGTGCTGTCGCTGTCGGCGAAGGGCCTGACCCACGGTGAGATCTCCTCACACCTGGCCGAGGTCTATGGAGCCGAGGTGTCCAAGCAGACCCTCTCCACGATCACCGACTCGGTCATGGAGGGCATGGCCGAGTGGCAGGCCCGCCACCTCGACCGTGTCTACCCGGTCGTCTTCGTCGACTGCATCAACGTGAAGATCCGGGTTCTGTCGACGATCTTGTGATGTGGCTGGGTGCGGTTATCGGGTGAGGAGGACTCGTTTGCGCAGGAGATCGAGGCCGGCTCGTCCGAACATCTGCCGTTTGATCATCTTGAGACGGTTGATGTTCCCTTCGACTGCGCCGGAGCTGTAGGGCAGGATCAGTCCGTTGCGGACGGCGTCGATGTCGCGGCGGAGGTTGCGGGCGAAGGACGCGACCGGGGCGAGGCTGTCGGTCTCGACGGTATCGATCCACTCGTCGAGGCGTTCGCCTTCGCGGTGGGTCAGCATCACCGCGAAGGCGCGGACGTGCCTGGTGAGCCTGTCGAGATCCTTGTTGCGGGACCGCAGGACAGTGAGCTTGTCCGTGTCTAGGCCGTCGAGGTGGTCGGGGTGGGTGGTGATCCAGGCGGTGACCTCGCGGATCGACGGGGGCTTGGGGCCTGGCGCCGGCATGTGGCCGCGGTGTGTCCGGTAGCGCCGCAGGTGCCGCTGGACGGCCAGTTCACCGCCGGGGTAGCCGAGTTGCTGGATCTCCCGGAAGAGCTGGGTTGCGTTGCGGATGCCCTCGTTCCAGCGCCGGTGGAGGTAGCCGGTGTAGGGGTCGACCAGGTGAGAGCGCTGCAGGGTCTTCGCCGTCAGTTCCTCGGCGGTGGCGGCGTTGACGAGCTTGCTGACCGTCGCCTGGTGCAGGCCGAGCTTGCGGCCGATCGCCGCCTTGGACAGCCCCTGGGCCCACAACTCGTGGGCTGCCGCATGCTGGTCCTTGAACCTGGCCACGATCTTCAGCTCGGGGTGGGGCTTCATGATCTCCGGCTCGGCGTCGAGTCCGAGGGGTTCCGGTTGTGGGGCCGGTTCGGCCAGGTGCGGCCGGAGCGTGTTGACCGCTTTCTCGACCGCCTGGCACAGGTTCTGCCACAGGTGGAAACGGTCGGCGACCTGCACGGCCTGCGGGGCACCCTGGCGGGATCCCTCGCCGTAGCCGCTGGAGCGGTCCCGGCAGATCACCCGGATTTCGGGGTGCTGCCGCAGCCAGGCGGCCAGGTCTTCACCTTCGCGGCCGTCGAAAAGGTGCAGCGGGCGATGGGTCGCCATGTCGATCAGCACGGTGCCGTAGTGGTGGCCCTTGCGGAATGCGAAATCGTCGACGCCGAGCACCTCCACGGCCCCGACCTCTGGCTCTGGCAGGGCTTTGACCAGCTTCAACAGGGTGTCCCTGCCGGTCGCCATTCCCAAGACCTCCGTCAGCCGGGCTCCCGCACGGCCGGCCAGTGCGAGCCCGATCCGCGCCAGCAGCCCGAGCAGCAACGGGGTGAAACGGCTGTGCGGCCTGGTCAGCCCGCGGACCTGTTCGGCGAACGTGACCGCCGGGCAGGCCGGGTTCTGACATCGGAACCGGCGGACCTGCAGCTCAACCATCACTCCGACGCTGCCCACGGCGGCATCTCGAAGGCTACGGACATAGCGGCCGTGGACCCGCCCGGACCACTGCCCGCACCGGCACCAGCCGCCCTCCGCGGCCACCCGGGCACTCAACACCACGGCAGATGGACCTCGTTCGACCTGGTCGATGACGAGCGCGGACAGGTGCGGGAACAACTGCTGCAAGAGATCACGAGAACACGCGGTGCATGATCGCGAACCACGACGGCCCGGCGCTTCGCCGTCCGCATCACAAGATCGTCGACAGAACCAAGATCCGCGAGGGCCAGGTCGCCAACCGGCCCATTTACCTGGCCTTGGCGGTCACAGCCGAGGGACACCGCGACATCCTCGGACTGTGGGCTGGGGGCGAGGGAGGTGAGGGGGCCAAGCACTGGTTGCGGGTGCTGACCGAGTTGAAGAACCGCGGCGTCGAAGACGTCCTCATGCTGGTCTGCGACGGATTGAAGGGCCTGCCCGACGCGGTCGGTGAGGTCTGGCCGAAGACCGTGGTGCAGACCTGCGTAGTCCACCTCCTGCGGGCCTCGTTCCGCTATGCCGGCCGACAGGACTGGGACAAGATCGCGAAAGCACTGCAGCCGGTCTATACGGCGCCGACCGAGGACGCCGCGATGAGCCGGTTCCTGGAGTTCAGCGAGGAATGGGGCGGCAAGTACCCGGCGATCGTCCGGCTCTGGGAGAACGCCTGGGCCGAGTTCGTGCCATTCCTGCAGTTCGACGCGGAGATCCGGCGCATCGTCTGCACCACCAACGCGATCGAGTCAGTCAACGCACTCATCCGCCGGGCAGTGAGGGCCCGTGGTCACTTCCCCTCGGAGAACGCGGCGCTGAAGTGCATCTACCTCGCGGTGATGTCCCTGGACCCGACCGGGACGGGACGCAAACGCTGGACGACCCGCTGGAAGCGAGCCCTCCAGGCATTCGACATCGCCTTCGACGGCCGCCTCACCCGCAACCGAATCTGACCCACGACACCAACCCAGTTACACCGTTCACTGGACAGACCCTTCCGCGGCGGTGTTGCGGGCCAGGAGGGCGGGACCCCGGGCCGGGTCGGTGCTCAGCAAGGGCATGGTGGCGGGGTGCGCGATGGAGGGGAGGAACAGCTCCCACATGCGGGCTACCCGGCGCGGCAGGTCCTCCCGGCCCGAGCGCGCCTGTTCCAGGATCTGCAGTCCGGTGAACGTGCTCTGCAGCAGGTGCGTCAAACGCTCCGGTTCGACCGTCGGCAGGAGTTCTCCGTTGGCCTTCCCGAGAGTGAGGAGATAGTTGGCTGCGTCGGCCGCGCTCTGGTAGTTGGTTGGTGCCTTGTACGGGCCTGCCTCCACTGTCAGTCGGACCACGGCCCGCATGAGGGTGTCGGTCCGCAGCAGTTCCGCGAACGCAAGAGTCAGATCGATCAGCGCTTGCAGGTGGATGTCGTTCTGCGGAGGGGTCATCACCTCGTCCTGGAGGGCGAGCAGCGCGTCCGCAATCGCCTCTTTGGTCTCGAAGTGGAAGTAGAGCGCTCCGCGGGTGAGGCCATCGGCTCTGTCGACCATCTCCGTGATGGTCGCGGCCTGGAATCCCCGCTCCTCGAAAACGCTCGCGGCTGCCTCCAGGATGACGCGTCTTGTCCTCACGGCCCGCTGCTGCTGCTTTTGGGCCTGCGCGTGCGTCATGTGCTCTCCAGATCCAGATACCGTCTGGCTTGGATCGTAGTCACTACCTACGACATGACAGGCCGTGATCAGGATGTGAACCGGGCTGGAAACGCCACTGGTTGTCTCCCCCGCAGCACGGGGACAGCGAAGCGCACCGGACTCACGCGAGAGGATGACCCTTGATGGTGCAGTCGGAGGCCCGGGTCTCCACATCTTCGAGGAGAACCGCATCCACTCGCCGGTTGCCGAGTCCACCCGCTTGTCGTTCACGCGTGGGGCCGTGACCCGACAGCTCCGGCTGCGGTGGTCAGGGTGCGGGACCGGTGGTGGCCGTTGCGAACCACCAGGCGTCGCCCGACCTCGTCCGTCTCGGCGGCCAACTCGGCTATCACTGAGC
>CAVXGZ010000006.1:0-106136 GCA_963761325.1 uncultured Actinomycetota bacterium
CGGAGGGTGTGGGATTTGAACCCACGGTGAGGGGTTACCTCACGACAGTTTTCAAGACTGTTCCCTTAGGCCGCTCGGGCAACCCTCCTGGCGTCCGGGGACGCGGGGGACAGCCTAGCGGAGGGGTGGGTCAGCTGCTGTCGCCCTTGCGTTCGCCGAGGGTGACGGTGGTCGTGTGGGAGTGGCCGGAGCGTTCGTAGGTGACCTGGACCTGGTCGCCGGGGCGGTGTTGCCAGATCGCGCCGATGAGGGTGGGGCCGCTGTCTATGAGGTCGTCGTCGAACTTGGTGATGACGTCGCCCGGCTTGAGGCCGGCCTTGGCGCCCGGGCCGCCGGGGGTGACGGCGGAGCCGCCGTTCGCCCCGGTGGTGGAGATCTTCGCGCCGACGCCGGTGTAGTTCATGTCGACGGACAGGCCCATGACCGCGTAGATCGGCGTGCCGGTCCTGATCAGCGTGTTGGCCACGTACTTCGCCTCGTCGATCGGGATCGCGAAGCCGAGGCCGATACTGCCCGCCTGGGAGCTGCCGCCGAACGGGCTGTCGCTGCCGTTGTTCGCGGACTGGATCGCGGAGTTGACGCCGATCACCGCGCCGTCGGCGTTGAGCAGCGGGCCGCCGGAGTTGCCCGGGTTGATCGACGCGTCGGTCTGCAGCGCGCTCATGTAGGACGACGCCGAGCCCTGCCCGTCGCTGGAGGCGACCGGGCGGTTCTTGGCGCTGACGATGCCCGTGGTGACCGTGCCGGACAGGCCGAAGGGCGCGCCGATGGCGATCGTGGCGTCACCGACGGCGACCTTGTTGGAGTCGCCCAGCGTCAGCGGCGTCAGCTTGAGGTTGCCGGCGTTCTTCAGCTTGATCACCGCGACGTCGTAGCCCTGGGCGCGGCCCACGACCTCGGCGCCGTAGGTCTTGCCGTTGGCGAACGTGACGGTGAGCTTGCCGCCGCCGTCCGCCGGGGCGACCACGTGGTTGTTGGTGAGGATGTGGCCCTGGGTGTCGTAGATGAAACCGGTGCCGGTGCCGCTCTCCTGGCTGCCGGAGGCGTTGATCGTGACGACGCTGGGCAGCGCGCGGTTCGCTATGCCGGCCACCGAAGTGGGCGCCCGGTTGAGCGCCTTGGGGTTGGCGGACGCCGAGATGGTGGTGGAGCCGTTGTCGGCGCGGTTGGCCGCCCAGTACCCGACGCCGCCGCCGACGCCGCCGGCCACCAGCGCGGCGACGATCACCGCGGCGACCAGACCGCCCGCTGAGGGGCGCCGCTTGTGCTCGGGCAGCGGCTCGGGGGCCGGGTTGCCCGGGTAGGAGCCGTACGGGTCCTGCGTCCCGTACCCGTACGCGGGCGGCGGGGCGGAGAAGGCCGAGGGCTGGACCGCGGGCTGCGGAGCGGTCGGCGGCTCCGGCGGAGCCTGCGGGTGGTCGCCCGGCAGAGGGCCGGCGGCCGGCATCGAAGCGGTGTCGCGAGGCTGCTCCGAGACGCCCGGCTCGCCCTCCGCAGGGCGGGTGCCGCCGTCCTGCCCGGAGGCGGGGAGGTCGCCCTCGTTCTCGGTGCTCACAGCTGTGTCTCCTCGAAGATGCGCGATGGTTGATGGGCCGACGGGGCCGGGCGCGACCCGGCACACGTCGGAAGTGCTGGGAACAGCCTGATCCACGGCGCGTCGGACCGCCGTAAACAGTCCTCACACGGACGAGGTACTTCCTTTAACCCCGGCGAAACGGGCACGGTTGTACGACGATGGCACGATAGCCCGGTGAGCTATGCGTACGCCGCCCGGGATACCCCCTTCGCCCCGCACCCCATTCAGGTCGTCGCCCACCGCGGAGCCTCGCAGGACGCCCCGGAGCACACCCTCGCCGCGTACCGGAAGGCGATCGACGACGGCGCCGACGCGCTGGAGTGCGACGTACGCCTCACCGCCGACGGCCATCTGGTCTGCGTGCACGACCGCCGGGTCAACCGTACGTCCAACGGCCGCGGCGCGGTCTCGGCGCTGGAGCTGGCGGAACTCGCCGCGCTGGACTTCGGTTCCTGGAAGGACGAGAACGACCCGTTCGAGGCACCGGACCGCGAGACGGCCGAGACGGCGGCGGAACGCAGTTCGGTGCTGACCCTGGACCGGCTGCTCGAACTCGTCACCGGCGCGGACCGCCGGGTCGACCTGGCCATCGAGACCAAGCACCCCACCCGCTGGGCCGGCCAGGTCGAGGAACGCCTGCTGGAGGCGCTGCGCCGCTTCGACCTGCTGCCGGCCGAAGTTCCCGAAACGCCGCAAACCACTCATACGGGTCAACTCGTCGCGGACGCCCACCCGGACGATCCGTCGCGTCCGCGGGTGCGCGTGATGAGCTTCTCGGCGCGTTCCGTGCGCCGGGTGCACGCCGCCGCCCCCAGCGTGCCGACCGTCTTCCTGATGAGTTACGTCACGCCGCGGCACCGCGACGGCCGGCTGCCGCACGGCGTCGGCATCGCCGGACTGTGGGTGCGGATCCTGCGCACCAACCCCGGTTACGTGGACCGGTTGCGGCGGGCCGGGCACCAGGTGCACGTGTGGACCGTGGACGATCCGCGCGACGTGGAGTTGTGTGTGCGTCTCGGGGTCGACGCCATCATCACCAACCGTCCGAAACAGGTCCTCGCCCAACTCGGGCGCATGGCTCCATAGCGGGCCGGGCAGGAGCGTTCCCGAGCCCGATCCGGGCGCCCGGGGCTGCGACGTTGCCGTTGGCATAAACCAGCAGCCTGGGACACCGATCGAGCGACAGGAATGCGCCCAACGAACGCGGATGGTCCGTTTCCGGCCCAGCCCATCGGGGCATTCACAACGTGGCGTGGGGGTGAAGGAGGTAGCGGGGGTGGCTTTTTTGGTAGCCCAAGAGGTCCCGACTTCCTCGACCATGGCCCTGCCCCATGGTCCGGCGGGAGTGGGAGAGGCGCGATGTCTCCTGCGCTCCGATCTGCGCAGACGCGGCGCGGCGGAGACCGTGGTCGACGACGCGATCCTGATCATGTCCGAGTTGCTGAGCAACGCCTACCGGCACGGCCGTCCGCTCGACGGCCGCGGCGACGCCGGGATACGCGCCGGGTGGCACGTCGACGAGGACGGCCTGCTCACCCTGGAGGTGACCGACGGCGGCGGCACGACCCGCCCGAAGCCGGCCTCCCCGTCGCTGACCGCGCACGGCGGCCGCGGCCTCGGCATCGTCGCCACCCTCGCGTTGGAATGGGGTGTCAAGGACCGGCCCGGCGAGGTCACCGTATGGGCGGTCCTCGCGATACGCGGACGCCACGCGCGGCGCGACGGCGTGGGCGCCCGGCTCGGCCTCGGCCCGGCCCCGGTCGGCTCGGTGTCCGACACGCTGCGCGCGTACGGCGCGCTCTTCGACGATCTGGGCTGACGGGCGGGCGCGGCGCGGGCCGGACGGCCGACGGCGCCGGACCGCGGCCCGCGTCGCGGTGCCCGGGATGCCCTAGGCTCACGCCGACCACGTACGGCCGAGCGGGAGACACCCAGTCATGGCGAAGAAGCGCACCCCCACCAAGGACCGCGGTCCCGGCGCACGGCACGAGGCGGGCGAGGTCCCGGTCGTCGGGGCGCGGGAGCCCTGCCCGTGCGGTTCCGGCCGCCGTTACAAGGCCTGCCACGGCCGACAGGCCGCGCAGGCGGTGACGGAGTTGGTGCGCCGGCCGTTCGAGGGGCTGCCGTCGGAGTGCGACTGGGTCGCGCTGCGCGAGCTGGTCCCGGCCGCGACCGTCGAGTTGACGCTGAAGGGCGGTCTGCCGGAGGGCGTGCCGTCGGTGACGCTGGCCACCGTGCTACCGATGGCGTGGCCGGCGCTGCGCCGGGAGAACGGCGCGGTGCTGCTCGGCCTGCAGAACGACACGGCCTCCGGTGACATCAGCCGCGACCTGGCGAGCACGCTGGGCAACGCGCTGACCGCGCGGCCGGGCAACCCGGTCGAGGCCGGCCGGCCCGACCCGTCGGCGCCCAGGCTGCAGGATCTGCTGGACGTCGGCGCGCCGTTCACCCCGGTCGTGCACACCGGGTTCGAGTTCTGGCTCGGCGGCGAGCAGGAGGTGGCGAACGCCACCGGCGAGGTGGCCGCGTCGCTGGAGCGGGCGAACGAGGCCGCGTTGCCGACCGAGCGGCTGACCGGTGTGGAGGCCGCGTACTGGTGCGAGACGCCGGAGAAGAACCACCTGCGCTGGGTGATGCCGTACCCGGAGGAGCAGTTGCTCGACGCCCTGGCGCGGCTGCAGGCGGCCGGCATCTCCTCGCTCGGCGAAGGCACCCGGCTGGTCGGTTCGTTCCGCGCGCACGGACTGGTCGTGCCGGTCTGGGACCTGCCGGTCTCGGTGCGGGCGGACGAGGTGGAGAAGCCCGCGGCGGCGTTCGGCGAGCGGCTCGGCGAGGCGCTCGCCTCCGACGCGCCGCTCACCGCGGCCGAGCGCAAGGCGCGCTCCGGGCTGGCCAACCGCCAGGTGACGTTGAGCTGATCATCTCCGGAAGCCGCCGGGAGGTCGCCGTACACCGCCGTACACCGCCGAACACTGCCGGAAGCCGCCGTACGCCGCCGGTCACCGGGGGCGGACCGGGCGGCGGAACGGCCAGCGGTGCACGGTGAGATGAACATCTGATGATCGCGCTGTGATCATCGCGTGATTCCCGTCACAGGATCCCAAATTCGCCAGCGATTACGGCTTTTGATCTACGTCAGCGAATTTGCGAACGGCCCGAATCTTGTTACCGTTTAATTGAGCCCGGTCGCTGGTGCATCCCCCGTCGCCAGCGATCGGGCCTTTCCATGCCCGGCTCCGGTGCCGGCGTGCCCCGGCGGGGCGCCGCCCGGCGCGTTCAGTACGCGAGCCGGCTGCCGTCCGGAGCGCTGACGCCCGCGGCGACCAGCATGTCCACGATGACGTCGATCCGCGGCAGCCACGGCGCCGTGCCGTCCGCCGCCGGCACCGCTTCGCGCGCCCAGCACACCCCGTTGTCACCGGGACGCGAGGGCGGCAACACGACGTAGCCGCCGTGTCCGTGGAAGCGCAGCGAGGAGGGCACCCAGTCCTGGCGGGCGAGCAGTTCGCCCAACTCCTCCAGCGCGTACGGCTCGACGAGCAGCACGCACCGGGTCGGCGTCGAGACGACCGGCCCGAGCCGCACGCCGAGGTCCTCCAGCGCGTCGAGCGCCCGCGTCCCGGCGGCGGCCGGCAGGCTGACCGCCGAGACGGTGAAACCGGTGGCCAGCAGCAGCGGCGCGTGCGGCCGGGCGGTCCACCACCAGCGGACCATGCGCGCGTCGGTGGTCGCCGCGAGCAGCCCGGGATCGTGCGGATGGGCGCCCGGCACCGGGCAGTCGGGGCGCGGGCAGGCACAGGGCCCGGCCCCCGCGGCGGCCTGCGGCGGCTCGCCCGAGGGTGGACGCTCGTGCCCGACGCCCGGCAGCACCGGCCACTTCCACCGCTCGGCGCACTCGAGCGCCGCCGCGAGCAGCATGGACCGCTGCTGGTCCTGCTTCGACTTCGGTGTCTTCAGCCCCATGGACTCCAACAGCCTCATGGGCCACGTGAGCCTGCGTCGCTTTCCGAGGATCTCGCGCATCAGCGCTCGTTCCTTTCCGTAAACGCTCAAGGATCTGCCCGTACCAACCAGTACCGCCGCTCCCCCGTGAGGGCAGCCAGACGTTTGTGCGAAGCAGCGCGTCGCTCCGTCGGACGCGCGTCGGGCATGGCGTGGGGGCCCGTTCCGCACCGGCCGGCTGACTGCCGGCCGACGCGCGGAGCCGCGCTCCCCGTGTCGCTTGCCGTGCGTGGTCCCGTGCGATCTCTCGGTCCCGCTGGCGCGTCCCCCGCCGCACCTTTGTGATCGGCCGTCGTCGTTTACGACGCGCGAGCCGGGAATCGGGTTCCTGGCGCACCGGGGTTACCGACCTACCAGGTTCCTGCCGTGCCGGGTCCTGCCGTACGAGTGGTGCCGTGCCGGGGGATCCGTCCACGCTTTCGACGCGGATCCCCGCCGGCCGCTCACCCGCGTGCCCATCACGACCGTACCCGCCGAGGCGGACATGACGCGCTGTTCGACGCCATCAGTCGATCGCCAATTGACGCGCGGGGAGACTATTTTCGGTCATCCTACCGCCGAAGTATCGCCGAAGCACGACCGCACCCGGCTCACGTGCGAGACACTGGTTCCGCCCCCGGCGCAATCCTGGACATGTCCTCATCCTTGCGTGTACAAGGGAGGTATTGATAGCGGCGCAACATGACATGGGGGTTTGCGATGCTATTGACAGAAAAGCACAGTTGGAGCCGCAGATCGGCGAAAAGCTCCAAAAGGCATGAAGAACGAAGAAATCCGGGCATTCCCTCCCATGCGCGGATTGCCACGGGAAGCCCCCGCTCATGACCGCTCCCCGCCTTCCGAAAGTGGCCGGAATCGATCCGGCCGCCGGCGGTGTCGCCGACACTGACGCGCGTGCGAAGGCGCAGCAGGCTGACGAGAACACCCCGGCCGCTCCCACCGCGCCGACCGCGGCCGTCCACGGCGCGGCGCGGCTGGAGCTGCCCGTGCCGGCCGCGGCCACCACACGGGTGCACGGCGTGGTCACGGTCTCCCCACGCGCCGCCGCGGAGTACGCCATGCCGCCGGACCGGGAGGCCCTCGTGACCCCGAACACCCTGCCGGGAACGCCCCCTGACGCCGCCTCACCCCCGGACGGCGTCCGCCGTGCCCCGCGCGCCGTCACCCCGGAGGAGTCGGCCGCGCTGGCCGCCGTCGTCCGGCCCTTCGAGCAACTGGCCGCGATCCAGGACCAGCTGGCCTCCTGGATCTCCGACCTCACCACCCTGCACGAGCTCACCGAGCGGCTCACCGGCACCTCCACCCTGGAGACCGCGCTGCAGGAGCTGCTGAGCACCGGCGCCGCGCTGGTCGGCGCCCGCCGCGGCCTGGTGGTGCTCGACCCGTCCGACGGGCTCGGCCCGCGCACCTCGATCGGCTACGGGCTGCCGCGCGCCGACCTGGGCACCATCGAGACCGTCCCGCCCGGATCCGCGGTCCACGGCCACCTGTTGGACGACGCCGACGACGGACCCGCCGAGCTGGTCCACCCCGACCTGGCCGCCGAGTCCGGCCTCGATCCGCGGCACCGCGAGGTCGCCGCCCACCTCGGCTTCGGCGCCAGCTACGGGCTGCGGCTGGCCACCGAGAGCCGCGACCGGCTCGGCGCGGTGGTCTGGCTCTACGACGAACCGGCCGAGCCCACCCAGCGCCAACGCCATCTCGTCGGACTGTATGTGCGGTACGCGGCCGAACACGTCGCCCGGCAGATCGAGTTGGCCCGGGCGCGCACCACGGTGGCCGTGCTGCGCGAGGAGTTGCTGCCCAGCAGGCTCCCCCGGGTGCCCGGCATGCGGCTGGCCGTGCGCCACGTGCCGGGCGCGCGCGGCGGCGGCGACTGGTACGACGCGCTGCCGCTCCCGGAGGGCGCGCTCGGCCTGTCGGTCGGCGGCGTGACCGGCAGCGGGCCGAGCGCGATCGCCGCGATGGGACGGCTGCGCGCCTCCCTGCGGGCCTACGCGGTGATGGAGGGCGAGGACCCGGTCGCCGTGCTGTCCGACCTCGAACTGCTGCTGCGGCTGACCGAACCGGCGCGCAGCGCCACCGCGTTGTTCGGCTACGTCGAGCCCGCCGAGCGCAAGGTGCTGCTGGCCGGCGCCGGCCACTGCCCGCCGCTGGTCGTCGGGGAGGGGCACGCCGAGTACGTGGAGACCTCGCTGTCCGCGCCGCTCGGCATGCTGAGCTGCTGGGAGGCGCCGAGCGTGGAGTTCGAGGTGGCGGCCGGCGACACCGTGCTGCTCTACACCGACGGGCTGCTGCACCGCACCGGCGAGCCGGTCGACCGCGCCTTCGCGACCCTGCACGCCGCCGCGGCCAACGCGCCGCGCGGCTGCCTCGACGATCCCGACGCGCTGCTCGACCACGTGTTGCGCGCCTGCCTGCCGCAGACCCCGCCGGAGGGCCACGACGGCCCGCACAGCGCGTACTACGACGACGTGGTGCTGCTGGCCGCCCGGTTCGACTGACCGGAGGGATCGGTTCTGCGCCGGGTTTTCCACAGGGGCGCGGGGCTGCCGCACCGGGTTTTCCACAGGCTCACCGGAGCTGTCGGCCCCCGACCTAGGATGGGAACCGGTCGAAGCAGCCGGCCCCGGACCACCGTCCGCGGCCCCGAGGGGAGGAGGACCGTCGTGTCCGAGGAGAACGTTCCCGCCAGCCCTGACAGCACGCAGAGCACCGAGCACACCGAGGGCGAAGAGCCGATCAAGCAGCGCAAGAACGGTCTGTACCCGGCCGTCTCCGACGAGCTGACCGAGCAGATGCGCTCCGGCTGGGCCGACACCGAGCTGCGCGACCTGCGGCCGATCCCCCAGGCCGGCCACGCCGCCGCCCGCCGCGCCGCGCTGTCCGCGCGCTTCCCCGGCGAGCGGCTCGTCATCCCGGCCGGCAACCTCAAGACCCGGTCCAACGACACCGACTACCCGTTCCGCGCCGGCACGGAGTACGTCCACCTCACCGGCGACCAGACGCAGGACGCGGTCCTGGTCCTGGAGCCGGCCGCCGGCGGGGGCCACCGGGCGACCGCCTACCTGCTGCCGCGCTCCGACCGCGACAACGGCGAGTTCTGGCTCTCCGGCCAGGGCGAGCTGTGGGTCGGCCGCCGCCACAGCCTCGCCGAGGGCGAGCAGCTGCTCGGCATCCCGTGTGCCGACGTGCGCGAGATCGCCGAGACGCTGTCGCGGGCCGCCGGCCCGGTCCGCGTGGTGCGCGGCCACGACGCGGCGGTGGAGGCGGCGCTCACCGACAAGGTCACCGCCGAGCGCGACGAGGAGCTCAAGACCTTCCTCAGCGAGCTGCGGCTGGTCAAGGACGAGTGGGAGATCGCCGAGCTGCAGAGCGCCTGCGACTCCACCGCGCGCGGCTTCGAGGACGTGGTCCGGGTCCTCGACAAGGCGCAGGCCACCTCCGAGCGGTACATCGAGGGCACCTTCTTCCTGCGCGCCCGCGTCGAGGGCAACGACGTCGGCTACGGCAGCATCTGCGCCGCCGGCCCGCACGCCACCACCCTGCACTGGGTGCGCAACGACGGCCCGGTCCGCGCCGGCGACCTCCTCCTGCTCGACGCCGGCGTGGAGACCACCTCCCTCTACACCGCCGACATCACCCGCACCCTGCCGGTCTCCGGCACCTACACCGACCTGCAGCGCCAGGTCTACGACGCGGTCTACGAGGCCCAGGAGGCCGGGATCGCGGCCGTGCGGCCGGGCGCGAAGTACCGGGACTTCCACGACGCGGCGCAGCGGGTGCTGGCCGAGAAGCTGGTGGCCTGGGGCCTGATCGAGGGCCCGGTCGAGCGGGTGCTCGCCCTCGGCCTCCAGCGCCGCTGGACCCTGCACGGCACCGGCCACATGCTCGGCCTCGACGTGCACGACTGCGCGCAGGCCCGCACCGAGAGCTACGTGGACGGCACCCTGGAGCCCGGCATGGTGCTCACCGTCGAGCCCGGACTGTACTTCCAGGCCGACGACCTGACGGTCCCGGAGGAGTACCGCGGCATAGGCGTGCGCATCGAGGACGACATCCTGGTCACCGAGGACGGCCACCGGAATCTGTCCGCCGCCCTGCCGCGCCGCTCCGACGAGGTGGAGTCCTGGATGCGGTCGCTGCGCGGCTGACGTCCCCGTGCCGGCGGCGCACCGCGCACGCCGCCGGCACCCGGTCGGTCGGAAAGCGGTCCGTCGGGAAGCGGTCGGTCAGGAAGCCTGGAGCAGGGTGCCCGTACGCCACTTGAGGAGTTTGTCGAAGCTGACCACCGCGCCCTGACCGGGGTTGTCCTGCACCTGCACGTGGTCCATCAGGGCCTCGATGAGCAGCAGGCCGCGGCCGGATTCCGCGTGCTGCGGGGCGGTGACGACCGGGCGCAGCGGGCGGTGCGGGCGGGATGCGGCGAAGCCGGGGCCCGAGTCGGTCACCTCGATGCGGCAGCGGTCGCCGTCGATCTGGGCGGTGACCCGGTACTCGGCGCGGCCGGTGCCCGTGGCGCCGGCGTGCTCGACGGCGTTGGCGCAGGCTTCGGACAGCGCGACGGACAGGTCGTAGGAGATGTCCGGGTCGACACCCGCGTTCTCCATCGTGCCGAGGAGCAGCCGGCGTGCGAGGGGCACGCTCGCGGCCTCACACCGCAAGTGGAGTGACCACCAGATGCTGCTCATGCTCCCCGCCTCCTGGCCGCGGATCGACATACGGTTACGTATTGCCGCGAAGGGCATCCCGTAAGCCTGGTGTTGACGTGATGCCGCTCATTCGGCGGACCGGGGCGGGGCGCGGAGAAGCAAAGGGGCGACCTTCGCGCACCTCCACGAGCCGGACACCCTGCCGTGTGGCGCGGGGTCTGCCGGTGGGATGATGACCGGCGCCATGAGTGTCCCTGCGCGCGCCGGCGCGGATCTGCGACTGCTGAGGGCCGCGGCCTTCGCCGCGGTCTGCGTGACGCTGGCCGCGGCCGGCCACGAGATGGCGTCGGGCGCGGCGATACCGGGGTGGGCGCTGCTGACCGCGTGGGCCGGGGTGTTCGCGGTCGCGGCGCCGTTGGCCGGCCGGGAGCGGTCGCTGCCGGGGATCGCGGCGCTGATGCTCGCGGGCCAACTCGCCCTGCACCTGGTCTTCAGCGCCGGCCAGTGGTCGGCGGCCGAGACGGCCGCGAGCGGCGGTTCGTCGATGCCGGGCATGCGGGGCATGCGGGGGATGGCCGCGATGCCGGGCATGCCGGGGATGCGGTCCATGCCGGGGATGGCGGGCATGTCACCCGGGCGGGCGATGCCCGGGATGCCGGGCGCGCTGGGCGGCACCGTGCCGATGCTCTGCGTGCACCTGGCCGCCGGGCTGATCGCGGGCTGGCTGCTGTGGCGCGGCGAGGCGGCGTTGTGGCGCCTGGTCAGGTTGTCGGCGTACGCGGCGAGCCGGATCGCGGTGCGGTTCCCGCTGGTGGCCGCGGTCGCCGCGCTGCGGGCGCTGCGGGTGGTCGCCGGTTCGCGGGCGCTCCTTCGTGCGCCGCGCCGGCGCCGGGGGCCGGACGATGTGGGGGCGCGGCCGGAGTCGGCCGCGTTGCGGCACTGCGTGGTGCGGCGCGGTCCGCCGGGAGTCCCGCTCGCGGCCTGGTGAGTGTCCGCGGGTCTTCGGCGGGCTCACGACGCCCGGCACGGCCTCGCCGCGAGGGAACTCGGCCGTTGACGCGGCGGACCCCCGACGGCGTGTCGGGGCGCTCCGGCGTGCCACGCCGACCCCGCGCCGGACGCCGTCCGATCCCACCGCACCCCGCACGGCCACCCCGGCGGCATCGCCCGAGACGGCCTCAGCGGCGTCCCGGGCCGCCGCCGCGCGCCGCGGCTCCCGCCACCCAGACCACTTCCGCACCACACACCGTGGAGTCCGTTTCACCATGAGCACCTCACGCATGCGCGTCCTCAAGCGCGGTACGGCCGTCGCGGCGGCGGCCGGAGCCGGCGTCCTGGCGCTGGCCGGCCCGGCGTTCGCGCACGTCACCGTGGCACCGACCTCGGCGGCCAAGGGCAGTTACAGCACGGTCTCGTTCAAGGTGCCGAACGAGGAGGAGAGCGCCGACACGACCAAGGTGCAGGTCTTCTTCCCGGCCGGCGAACCGCTCGCCTCGGTGGAGACCCAGCCGGTGCCGGGCTGGACGGCGACGGTCACCAAGGTCAAGCTGGCCAAGCCGATCACCACCGACGACGGCCAGGTCACCGAGGCGGTCTCGTCGATCACCTGGTCGGGCGGGAAGATCGCGCCGGGGCAGTTCCAGCAGTTCCCGGTCGCGCTGGGCCCGTTGCCGACCGACACCGACCGGCTGACCTTCAAGGCGCTGCAGACCTACGGCACCGACCAGGTGGTGCGCTGGATCGACCTGCAGCAGGCCGGCGCCCCCGAACCGGCCCACCCCGCGCCCACCTTGACGCTCACCGCCGCCCAGCCGGCCGCCGAAGGCGCGGCCGGCACCTCGCAGACGACGGGCAGCACGACCGCGGCGGCCAAGCCGGCCTCGCCCGGCGACGACACCACGGCACGGGTGCTGGCGGTGGCCGGCATCGTGCTGGGCGCGGCCGGGATCGGCTACGGCGTGCTGGCCGGCCGCCGCCGCTCCCCGGGCGGCGGCACGGCGGCCTGACCGGCGACCGGGCGCCGGCCGCACCGGCGGCGCCCGGGCCCGATCCGCGCGGCGGCCCGGCGACGGGCCGCCGCCTTCGCCTCCTCCCGGTCCCGCCCGGACCGGGGACCGCCGACGTCACCTGGGGAAACCGTTCATGCGAACCACTCGACTCATCAGTCGTGCGGCGCTCGTCGCGCTGGCCGCGGGCGCGCTGACCGCGTGCGGCGCCGCGTCGCCCGCCACGCCGGCCGGCGGGCCCGCGGCGCTGGTCTCGGCGCCGCCGACGACGGCCGCCGTCACGCTCGACCGGCCGTTCGCCAAGCCGGACCTGGTGCTCACCGACACCCACGGCAAGCCGTTCGACCTGGTCAAACAGACCGCGGGATACCCGACGCTGCTGTATTTCGGCTACACCCACTGCCCGGACGTCTGCCCGACCACGATGGCCGACATCGCCGAGGCCCGGCGCCGGCTGCCGGCCGCCGAACGCGACCGGCTGCGGGTCGTCTTCGTCACCACCGACCCGGTCCGCGACACGCCGCAGCGGCTCGCGGCGTGGCTCGGCGCGCAGGACCCGACGTTCATCGGCCTCACCGGCCGGTTCTCCGCCATCCAGGCGGCGGCCCGCAGCCTCGGCGTGCTGATCGCCGAACCGGTCAGGGAGAAGGACGGCAGCTACAGCGTCCAGCACGGCGCCGAGGTCTTCGCGTTCTCGCCCGGGGACGACAAGGCGCATTTCCTCTACACCGCGGGCGTGAGCGTGAGCCAGTACCAGAAGGACTTCCCGAAGCTGATCAAGGGAGAGACCCCGTGAGGCGACTGCCGCTCGCCGCCGCCGCGACCGTGCTCGGCGCGCTCGCCGCCACCGGCTGCTCGTCGTCGACCGCCGCCGCGGGACCGGCCCACGGCGGCGGCGTGCCGCGGCTGCGGGTGGTGCGGGGCTACGTGCCGCAGCCGCCGCTGTCCGACATGGCGGCCGGCTACTTCACCGTGCTGAACACCGGCTCGGCGGCCGACCGGCTGACCTCGGTCAGCAGCGCGGCGGCCTCCGACATCTCGCTGATGGCGACCTCGTCGGACGGCTCGATGCACGGCGTGGCGGGCCTGCCGATACCGGCCGGCGGACAGCTGCGGCTGCGGGTCGGCGGCGACCACCTGATGCTGATGGGCCTGAAGGCCAAACCGGTGGCGGGCGGGCACGTCACCTTCGAACTGCACTTCGCGCGGTCCGCTCCGGTCACGGTGCGCGTGCCCGTGGAGCCGGCCGCGTACCGGCCGAGGGGATGAGGCGGCGGTGACCGGGATCCGGCCGATGGCCGTGCACGTCAGGCGGGTGGTGCTGGTGGTCGCGGCGCTGGCCGCCGTGCTGCTGGGCGGGGCGGTGCCGGCGTCGGCGCACGCCGCGCTGCTGCGGACCGAACCCGCCGAGGGCTCGGTGGTGGCGACCGCGCCCTCGCGGGTGACCCTGCACTTCTCCGAGGGCGTCCTGCTGTCGGCCGGCTCGCTGACCGTCTACGACCCGGCGGGCCGGCCGGTGCAGCGCGGCACCCCGCAACACGCCGGCGGACGGCCGGACTCCGCGACGATCGCCGTGCGCTCCGGCCTGCGCGACGGCACGTACACCGTGGCGTGGAAGGCGGTCTCGGCGGACACCCATCCGGTCTCCGGCGCCTGGACGTTCTCGGTCGGCGCCCCGTCGAAGACCTCGGCCGTACCGCGGCAGGCGAAGCCGGGCGGCGGCGTCGCCGGGGCACTGTACGGGGTCGGGCGGTACGCGGCCTACCTGGGCTACGCGCTGCTGGTCGGCTCGGCGGCGTTCCTGGCGGTGTGCTGGCCGCGCGGCACCCGGGCGCGGGCCATGCGGCGGCTGGCCGTGGGCGGTTGGGCCACGATCACCGGCGCGACGATCGCGTTGCTGCTGCTGCGCGGCCCGTACGTCGACGGGACCGGGCTCGGCGCGGCCCTCGACCCGGGCACGCTGCGCTCGGTGGCCGCCACCGCGTCGGGCGAGGCGCTGGTGTGCCGGCTGCTGCTGCTCGCGGCGGCCGCGGTCTTCCTCGCGCTGCTGTTCGGCAGGTACGCGCCGCAGGAGCCCGGCGGCCACCGCGCCGCGAGGCGGCTGTGGTGCGGCGGCGGCGCGGTGCTCGCGGCGGGGATCGCGGCGACCTGGTCGTTGACCGAGCACGCCTCGGTCGGCATCCAGCCGGCGCTGGCGATGCCGCTGGACATCGCGCACCTGCTGGCGATGGCGGTGTGGCTCGGCGGCCTGGCCGCGTTGCTGACCGCGCTGTACCGGACCCCGGGCATCGAGGCGGCGGCGGTGCGGCGGTTCTCGCCGATCGCGTTCGGGTGCGTGTGCGTGCTGGTGTCGACCGGCGTCTACCAGTCCTGGCGGCAGGTGGGTTCGTGGCACGCGCTCGGCGGGACGGCGTACGGCAGGTGGCTGCTGGTCAAGGTGGCGCTGGTCGCGTGCGTGGTGGGCACCGCGTGGTTCTCCCGGCGGTGGACCGGCCGGCTCGCGGACGCCGACGCGGCGCCGGCCGCCGCCCCGGAACCGGAGCCCGAGCCCGCGCCCGCGCCTGCGAAGGCCGCGGCCCCCGCCTCCGCCGCACCGCCGCACGACCCGGTGCGCGCGGCCCAACTCGCCCGTCAGCGGGCCGCGTTGACGACGGCGGCCGCGCGCAGGCAGCGGGACGCCGACCCGGCGCGCACCGGGCTGCGCGCCTCGGTGCTGGTGGAGACCTCGATCGCGGTGGTCGTGCTGGTCGTGGCCACCGTCCTGAGCGGCAGCGAACCGGGCCGCGCGGCCGAGGAGTCGGCGGCAGCGGCGGCGTCCGGCGGCCCGGCGGGCACGCCGGCCGGCGGCGGGCCGTACCTGGCGAGCATCCCGTTCGACACCGGAGGGCCGAAGGGCCGCGGCACCGTGGGCGTCCACCTGGCGCCGGCCCGCGCCGGGTCCGACGTCCTCCACCTCGACGTCACCGACCCGGTCGGCGATCTGATGAACGTCCCCGAGGTGGACGTCTCCTTCACGCTGGGCTCGCGCGGCATCGGCCCGCTCCCGGTGAGGCTCGCCCGCCCCGAGCCGGGCGCGTGGACGGCGGTCGGGCTGCAGTTGCCGCTGCCGGGGACGTGGCGGATGGCGGTGACGGTGCGCACGTCGGCGATCGACGAGGTGACCGTGTACCGGAACGTGCCGGTCGGCTGAGGCGAGGGGGATTCGATGGAGCGTCAGAACATCTCGCGGCGCAGGCTGCTGGGCACCGCGGGCGCGGTCGGCGCGGCCGGGCTGGTGGCCGGCGGCGCGGCGGGCGCGGCCGGCTGGGCGGTGGCAGGCGGCGCCGCGCCCCTGCCGCTGACCTCGGTCGGCGGCACGGCGGTCGCCTTCCACGCCGCGGCGGCCGGCGAGCCGCAGGCCGGGATCACCACGCCGGCCCAGGCCACGGCGCACCTGGCCGCGTTCGACCTGGCCGCCGGGTCCGGGCGGCCGGCCGCGATCGCGCTGCTGCGGCGCTGGACCCGGGCCGCGGCGGCGATGACCGCGGGCCGGGCGCCGGACGGCGACGACCAGATCGCGCTGGACGCCGGGCCCGCGTCGCTGACCGTGACCTTCGGCTTCGGCCGCACCTTCTTGACCAGGACCGGACTGGCCGACCGGACACCGGCGGACTTCGTGCCGGTACCGGCGTTCCCCTCCGACCGCCTGGTGGCCGCCGACAGCGGCGGCGACCTGTGGATCCAGATCGGCGCGGACGATCCGCTGGTCGCCTTCCACGCGCTGCGGACCCTGCAGCGCGAGGCCGCGCCGGCGGCCGCCGTCCGCTGGCAGATGAACGGGTTCAGCCGGACCCCGGGCGCCACCGAGCGGCCGCGGACCGTGCGCAACCTGATGGGGCAGTTGGACGGCACCAACAACCCGCGGCCGGCCGACGCGGACTTCCACCGGGCGGTCTTCGTCTCCGGCCTGACCGGCGCGCACTCCTGGATGAACGGCGGCTCCTACGCCGTGCTGCGCCGCATCCGCATGCTGCTCGACCCCTGGGAGCGGCTGCCGCTGGAGCGCCAGGAAGCGGTCATCGGCCGCCGCAAGGCCGACGGCGCCCCGCTGTCCGGCGGCACCGAGACCACCCCGGTCGACCTGGCGAAGATCGACCGGGACGGCTCGCTGGCCATCGCGGGCGACGCGCACATCCGGGTCGCCGCCGCGCAGTCCAACGACGGCGCGAAGATGCTGCGGCGCGGCTTCTCCTTCCACGACGGCTTCGACGCGGACGGCAGCCCCGACGCCGGCCTGCTGTTCGTCGCCTGGCAGGCGGCGCCGCTGGACGGCTTCATCAAGGTGCAGCTCAAGCTGGACGGCGCCGACGCGCTCTCCCGGTTCGTCCGGCACGAGGCGAGCGCGGTCTTCGCGGTGCCGCCGGCCGCCCGGCCGGGCGAGTACGTGGGCCAGGCGCTGCTGGAGGGCTGAGGGCCGGGCCGGCTCACCCGTTCGGCCCACCGGCGGCGCCCGGCATGCCCGGCGGGGGCGGGCCGGGCGGGCGGCCGGTACCGGGTCGGCGTCCCGCGCCGGGCGGCGGGCCGGGCCCCGCGGGCGGCGCTCGGCGCGCGGCGGGGGGCCGGAACGGCCGCGTAGGCTGGCCGCATGACACCGTCCTCGTCTGCCCGTTACACCTATCTCGGCCCCGAGGGGACCTTCACCGAGGCCGCGCTGCGCACCCTGCCGGAGGCGGCGACCCGCGACCTGGTGCCCATGGTGTCGGTGCCGGCGGCGTTCGACGCGGTGCGCAAGGGCGAGGCCGGCGGGGCGTTCGCCGCGATCGAGAACTCGGTCGAGGGCGGCGTCAACGCGACGCTGGACGAGCTGGCCACCGGCGCGCCGCTGATGATCTACCGCGAGGTGCTGCTGCCGATCTCCTTCGCGCTGCTGGTCCGGCCGGGCACCGCGCTGTCCGACGTCAAGACGGTGACCGGCCACCCGGTCGCGCAGTCCCAGGTGCGCAACTGGCTCGCCGCCCACCTGCCGGACGCGGTGTGGGAGTCGGCGGCCTCCAACGCGGACGGCGCCCGGCTGGTGCAGGAGGGCCGCTACGACGGCGCGTTCGCCGGCGAGTTCGCCGCCGCGCGCTACGGCCTGGAGTCGCTGGTCTCCGAGATCCACGACACCACGAACGCGCAGACCCGGTTCGTGCTGATCGGCCGGCCCGGCCGGCCCGCCGCCCCGACCGGCGCGGACAAGACGTCGGCGGTGGTGTGGCTGGGCGACGACCACCCGGGCGCGCTGCTGGAGCTGCTGCAGGAGTTCGCGGTGCGCGGCGTCAACCTGATGCGCATCGAGTCGCGGCCCACCGGCGGCGGGCTGGGCCGCTACTGCTTCTCGATCGACGCCGAGGGCCACGTCACGGACCGCCGGGTCGGCGAGGCGCTGATGGGCCTGAAGCGGATCTGCCCGAAGGTGCGGTTCCTCGGCTCCTACCCGCGGGCCGACGAGATCCGTCCGCAGGTGCGGCCCGGCACCACCGACGCCGAGTTCACCGAGGCGGCCGACTGGCTGGCCCGCGCGCTCGACGGCCGCATCTGACGCTCCGGCCCGCCCGGCCCGTCAGCGGCCCCCTGTGGGTATCCACCGGAGTTATCCACAGGTTGCGCGATATCCACAGGCCGGCGGCGCCGGCTGGGGACAAGTCGACATGGAAGAACGTGACCAACCGGTCGCAGTCGACAAATCATCCCAGATGGGGTAATCGACGACACATCACCGCACATCGTCTTTAGTCACCTCAATTACCCTGATCAACTCTATAGAGCTAACGAATCTCACTCGAAAGTGAGTGTTAACCGGGTTCGGCCGGGGAATCATTCGGCGCGCACGCACCGCGCGGAACGACTGGTTCCGTCTTCCACAGATCGTGCGCACACCCTGTGGACAAAGCGCGGGGAATCCCCAACCAGCCTGTGGATAACCTCGCCGCCCGGCCGGCCAACTCCCGTTGTCCACAAGTGAGATGGCGCCCGGCCCGACCGCCCGGCCTGATCGGGTAGGCCGGTTCCCGGTCCCGTTCCGATCGAGTTCTGCTCGCGTTTCGACCGGTTTCTCGTCGTGTTCCGATCGGTTTTCCAGGGGATCCCGGTCGTCCCGTGACCCTCTCCCGATCGGTGGAGACCTTTCGCGTTCCTTTTCTTTAGCTTTTCCCAACCGGCGCGAATCACCGCATAAGGCCCCTGACGAGTTACCCGGTCGGCCCGCCGAACGGTAGCCTGTCGCCGTGATTGACCTTCGCCTGCTCCGTGAGGACCCCGACCGTGTGCGCGCGTCCCAGCGCGCCCGTGGAGAGGACGTCGGCCTCGTCGACGCGCTGCTCTCCGCCGACGAGCGGCGCAGGTCGTCCGGTTCCCGCTACGACCAACTGCGCGCCGAGCAGAAGACGCTCGGCAAGCGCATCCCCAAGGCCGCCGGCGACGAGAAGGCCGAACTGCTCGCGCGGGCCGGCGAGCTGGCCGGCGCCGTGAAGGCCGCCGACGCCGAGCAGGCCGAGGCCGCCGAGGAGGCGCAGCGGCTGCTGCTCCAGATCGGCAACGTCGTCCACCCCGACGTGCCGGTCGGCGGCGAGGAGGACTTCACCGTCCTGGAGACCGTCGGCACCCCGCGCGACTTCGCCGCCGAGGGCTTCACGCCCAAGGACCACCTGGAGATCGGCCAGGCGCTCGGCGCGATCGACGTGGAACGCGGCGCCAAGGTGTCCGGCTCGCGCTTCTACTACCTCACCGGCATCGGCGCGCTGCTCGAACTCGCCCTGGTCAACGCGGCCATCGCGCAGGCCACCGAGGCCGGCTTCACCCCGATGCTCACCCCCGCGCTGGTCAAGCCGCGCGCCATGGAGGGCACCGGCTTCCTCGGCCAGGCCGCGGAGAACGTCTACTACCTGGAGAAGGACGACTACTACCTGGTCGGCACCTCCGAGGTCCCGCTCGCCGCGTACCACATGGACGAGATCCTCGACGCGGGCCAACTGCCCATGCGCTACGCCGGGTTCAGCCCGTGCTTCCGGCGCGAGGCGGGCTCGTACGGCAAGGACACCCGGGGCATCTTCCGGGTGCACCAGTTCGACAAGGTCGAGATGTTCTCCTACGTCGCGCCGGAGGACGCCGAGGCGGAGCACGAGCGGCTGCTGGGCTGGGAGAAGCAGTGGCTGTCCGGGCTCGGGCTGGCCTACCAGGTGATCGACGTGGCCAGCGGCGACCTGGGCGCCTCGGCCATCCGCAAGTTCGACTGCGAGGCGTGGATCCCGACCCAGGGCAAGTACCGCGAGCTGACCTCGGCCTCCAACTGCATGGAGTTCCAGGCCCGCCGGCTGTCGATGCGGATGCGCGAGACCCGGGACGGCAAGCAGACCACCCGGCCGCTCGCCACCCTCAACGGCACGCTGGTGGCGGTGACCAGGACCATCGTGGCCCTGCTGGAGAACCACCAGCAGGCGGACGGTTCGGTGCTGGTCCCGCAGGTGCTGCGGCCGTATCTCGGCGGGCGCGAGGTTCTGGAGCCCGTCGCCAAGTGAACCGGCCGCCGCTGCCCTACCGCCTGATCGCCACCGATCTGGACGGCACCCTGCTGCGGTCCGACCACCGTCCCTCGCCCCGGACGCTCAAGGCGCTCGCCGCGGCCACCGCGGCGGGCGCCGACCACATCGTGGTCACCGGCCGCCCGGCCTCCCGCACCCGGCACATCCTGGCCGCCCTCGACTACCAGGGGCTCGCGGTGTGCGGGCAGGGCGCCGAGGTCTACCACGCCGGCGAACGGCGGCTGCTCACCTCGGTCACCCTGGACCGCCGGCTGGCCCGGCAGGCGCTGGCCGGCATCGAGCGGGAGACCGGTCCGCTGTCCATCGGGTTCGTCCGCGACGGGCTGGAGGGCGGCTACCTGATCGGTCCCGGCTTCTCGCTCGACTGGGAGCTGCCGGTCGAACGGATGCGGGACCGCGAGGAGTTGTGGGCGCAGCCGCTCGCCAAGATCTTCGTCCAGCACCCGACGCTCACCGACGACGAACTCGCCGCGGTCGCCCGGCGCACCGCGGGCGACCTGGTGGGCATCGTGGTCTCCGGCTTCAACCTGGTCGAACTGCTGCCGCTCGGCCTGACCAAGGCGACCGGGCTCGCCGTCGCCGCCCGGCGGCTGAAGGTGACCGGCGCCGAGTCGATCGCGTTCGGCGACATGCCCAACGACATCCCGATGTTCCGCTGGGCCGGCCACTCGGTGGCGATGGCCAACGCCCACACCGAGGTGAAGGCGGCCGCCGACGAGGTGACCGCCTCCAACGAGGACGACGGCATCGCAGCCGTCCTGGAACGCCTGCTGGCGCTCTAGGTCCGCCCTGGATCCGGCCGCCGCCCGGTCCGGCCGCGCTCGCCCGTCAGGCTCGGGCCACCTCGAACTGGAAACAGCCGTACTCCACCGCGCGCACGTGGAGCACGGCGACCCGCGGGTCGGACAGGGCGTCCTCGTAGAGCCGGCCGGCGGCGGCGTCGGTGTCCGGCCAGAGCACCTGCCGGCCGCCGAGGATGTGCCCGTCGGCGTCGTAGGCGCGCAGCACCCGGGAGGCGCCGGGCCGGATCTGCGGGACCGCGCGCGGCACGCACGGCCGCGGGTGGACGAAGACCGGGCCGGTCTCGTCGTACGGGCCCGGGTCGGCGCCGGTCGCCTCGGCCCAGCGGTGCAGCGGCGCGTAGGAGACGAGCGCGATCCGCTCCCCCGGGCGGGACGCGGCCAGGCAGCAGCGCAGCGGCGAGCCGCCCTCCTCGTCGGTCAGCAGCCGCGGCGGCCGGCCCGCGTCGTCCCGCTCGCGCAGCCGTGCGAGGACGTCGGAGGGGATCGGCCGGATGACGTAACCCGCCCGCGCGGCGGTGTCCTTGACCGTGTCGGTGATGGTGTCCATGCACCCGATCCTGCCGACGGCGGGCACCCGGCGCTGGCGGTCGTCGGACGCGTAATCCTTCGGGCGGCTCACGGGGTGTCGGATACCATATCGACAATCCGTAAGCGTGCCACCGAAGAAATCCTCACGCTCAGTTGCGACTTGGGAGCCCCAAGCAATGGCCCGACACCTGATCACCAGCGCCCTGCCGTACATCAATGGCATCAAGCACCTGGGCAACATGGTCGGGTCCATGCTCCCCGCCGACGTGTACGCGCGGTACCTGCGCCAGCGCGGCCACGAGGTGCTCTACATCTGCGCGACCGACGAGCACGGCACGCCGGCCGAGCTGGCGGCCAAGGAGGCCGGGCTGCCGGTGAGCGAGTTCTGCGCCCAGCAGCACCAGGCGCAGCGGGCGATCTACGACGGCTTCGCGCTCTCCTTCGACTACTTCGGCCGCAGCTCCTCGCCGCAGAACTTCGAGATCACCCAGGAGATCGCCCGGGAGCTGCAGCGCAACGGGTTCATCGAGGAGCGGGCGATCCGCCAGGTCTACTCGCTCGACGACGAGCGCTTCCTGCCGGACCGCTACATCGTCGGCACCTGTCCGCACTGCGGCTACGAGATGGCCCGCGGCGACCAGTGCGAGAACTGCACCCGGGTGCTGGACCCGACCGACCTGATCGACGCCCGCTCCGCGATCAGCGGCAGCCGCCGGCTGGAGGTCCGCGAGACCACCCACCTGTTCCTGCTGCAGTCCCTGCTGGCGGCCGAGGTCGAGACCTGGGTGGAGGAGCACGGCAAGGAGTGGCCGACGCTGGCGTCCTCCATCGCCCGCAAGTGGCTGACCGAGGGCCTGCAGGACCGGGCGATCACCCGCGACCTGGAGTGGGGCGTGCCGGTGCCGGCCGACACCTGGCCGCAGCTCGCGGCCGAGGGCAAGGTCTTCTACGTGTGGTTCGACGCCCCGATCGAGTACATCGGCGCCACGAAGGAGTGGGCCGACGAGAACCCGGCGGAGCGCGACTGGAAGTCGTGGTGGTGGCAGGCCGGCGACGGCGTCCGCTACACGCAGTTCATGGCCAAGGACAACGTGCCCTTCCACACGGTGATGTTCCCGGCCACCCTGCTGGGCACCCGGGCGGCGTGGAAGAAGGTGGACTACGTCAAGGCGTTCAACTGGCTGAACTACTACGGCGGCAAGTTCTCCACCTCGCAGCGCCGCGGCGTCTTCACCGACGCCGCGCTGGAGCTGCTGCCGGCCGACTACTGGCGCTACTTCCTGATGGCCAACGCGCCGGAGTCGGACGACACCAGCTTCACCTGGGAGCTGTTCACCGCCGGCGTCAACAAGGACCTGGCCGACACCCTCGGCAACTTCGTCAACCGCGTGCTGTCCTTCTCCCGCAAGCGGTTCGGCGACGAGGTCCCGGCCGGCAGCCCGGCGGGCGAGGCGGAGCACAAGCTCGGCGAGCAGATCGGCCAGCTCCTCGCGGAGTACGAGGAGCACATGGACGCGCTGCGGTTCCGCAAGGCGGCCCAGGCGCTGCGGGCGCTGTGGAGCGCGGGCAACGCGTACCTGGAGGAGAAGGCCCCCTGGCTGGAGATCAAGACCGACCAGGACGCCGCCGCCCTCACGCTGCGCACCGCGATGAACCTCATCCACCTGTACTCGGTCGTCTCCGAGCCGTTCATCCCGGCCTCCGCCCGGGCCATGCGGGCCGCGTTCGCGCTGGACGGCGACACCGCGACCTGGGTCGCCGCCGACCGGGCCCGCGCGCTGGACACCGTGCCGGCCGGCACCGCGTTCACCGTGCCGCCGGTGCTGTTCGCGAAGATCACCGAGGACGACCTCGACGCCTACCGCACCCGCTTCGGCGGCGCCCCGCAGCCCGCCGCGTAACCGCCGCGCCGCGCGGCGCACCACCGCTGCCGTCCGCGTCCCGGAGCCCACGTCGAGCCCGAAACGGAACCGCTGACCCGTCCGCGGCGTTGTCAGGGTCGGGAACGATCTCGACGTGGGAGCTGGGCTGCAATGAAGGTGCTGATCGCGGGCGGGGCGGGGTTCATCGGGAGCACGGTCGCGTCGGCCTGCGCGGACGCCGGGATCGAGCCGGTGATCCTGGACAGCCTGGTGACCGGGCGGCGGGAGTTCACCGTCGGGCGGACGTTCTACGAGGGGGACATCGCCGACGGCCCGCTGGTGGACCGGATCTTCGCCGAGCACCCGGACATCGACGCGGCGATCCTGTGCGCGGCGCTGATCGTGGTGCCGGACTCCGTCGCGGACCCGGTGGGGTACTACCGGGCCAACGTCGCCAAGAGCCTGGAGTTCACCGCGAGCCTGATCCGCAACGGCTGCGGGCGCATGGTCTTCTCCTCGTCCGCCGCGATCTACGGCAGCGGGCCCGATCCGGCGGTCGACGAGGACTCGCCGATCGCGCCGGGCAGTCCGTACGGGCGCACCAAGGCGGTCTGCGAGGAGATGTTCGCCGACATCGCGGCCGGCCGGCCGATCCGGGTGCTCTCGCTGCGGTACTTCAACCCGATCGGCGCCGACCCGAAGATGCGCACCGGGCTGCAACTGCGCCGTCCCAGCCACGCGTTGGGCAAGCTGATCGACGCGTCCGAGGACGGCGTGCCGTTCCAGCTCACCGGCACGGACTACCCGACCCGCGACGGCTCCGGCATCCGCGACTACATCCACGTCTGGGACCTGGCCACCGCCCACGTCGCCGCGCTGGAACGGTTCGACTCCCTGCTGACCGGCGCGACCCGCTCCCTGCCGATCAACATCGGCACCGGCGCCGGCACCACCGTCCGCGAACTCGTCGACGCGTTCAACTCCGTCGCGGACCGCCCGGTCGAGGTCCGCGAGTCCCCCCGCCGCCCCGGCGACATCACCGGCGCCTACACCCGCACCGACCGAGCCACCCGCCTCCTCGGCTGGACCCCGCGGTTCACCGTCCCCCAGGGCATCGCCCACTCCCTCGAATGGACCCGCCTGCGCGACAGCGTCCTGAAGGACTGACGAGGCCAGCCGCCACCGAACGGGGGGACCGCACCGGCATGTCCGACGGCGTGACGGACGGGACGGCCGAGATCGCCGTCTCGTTGAACGGCTTGGAGGAGGTCGCCGGGACGTTGGAGGAGATCCTGGGCGATCTGGTGGGGGAGTTGGAGGAGTTGTTCGGCGAGGTCGCCGCGGTGGCCGGGAGCTGGGAGGGCGAGGCCCGCGACGCCTGCGTCGCGCTGCTGGGCGACTGGGAGGGGAAGATGGGCGACCTGCGGGACCGGCAGCGCTGGCTGCGACACGTGGTGGGCAACGCGCACGCCAACTACCGCGCCGCGCACCGGGCCGTGCTGAGCGGCTGGGGCGCCTGATGGCGGTTGCCGCGCCGGTCGGGGGCGGCGGGGTCTTCACCGTGCGGCCCGAGGAGTTGTACGCCGCCTCCGGCCGGGTCGCGGGAGACCAGAGCGGCTACGACCGCCACGCGGCCCGGCTCGTCCACGACCTCGGCGGATACCGGCAGTTGGCCGGCAAGGGCGACGGTCCCGACGCGTTCGCGGCGGCGTACGCGAAGGTCGCCGGGCGGTTCCTGGAGGTGTGGGCGGCCAGCGTGGTGAGCGTGGGCGGCGCGGCCACCGGGCTCACGGTCACCGCGAACAACTACGCGGCCGCCGACTGGCACAGCAACCCCACGCCGCAGGGCCCGCCGCCGGCCCACGCGCTCCCCCGGGTCATCGAACACCCGCCGCACTACGGCACGGTGGCCGACCTGAGGTACCACGGCACCGGGCAGGACTCCGACAACCCGGTCGTCCGCTGGATCGGGCGGTTCCCCGACTGGCTCAGCGGCGCGATGCGGGACGCCGTCGAACAGGGCCTGCGGCTGGGCCGGACGTACGACATCACGCCGAGCGCGGCGGCCCGCAAGGACGACGTGCGCACGGTCGCCGGCCACTGGTCGGCGGCCGGCCGCGCGGCGACGACGGCGGCCGACGGGTTCGCCGCGATCGTCGAGAGCATCACGGACGACGGCAACAGCGAGTGGCAGAAGGCGATGAACGCCTTCTGCCAGACCATCTGGGGCACCAGCGCCTGGGGCAGGCAGCGCGAGGGGCTCGAGTGGGGCACCGACACCGCCTCGGCCGACCGACGGCCCATCACCACCGTCCTGGGCACGACGGCCGCCGCGATCTCCACCGCGCTGGAACGCCTGCTGGCCGCCGCCGAGCACGTCACCGACTTCGCCGAGCACGCCGCGCTCAAGGCCGCGGAGGCGATGGCCGACGACTTCTTCAAGAACCTCGACAACCCCCTCGACGACTTCCTCAAGACGCTCACCGCGGAGAGTGTCGTCGGCCTCACCGCCGGGCTCATCGCCTCCTTCCGCTCCCACCTGGACTACGACGGCGTCAACCACGCCGTCGACACGTTCGACTCCACCGTCCACGACCTCGCCAGCTCCCTCCTCGACCACCTCCCCGCCCTCGACGAGGCCCGCCTCAGCGCCCCCACGTTCCGCACCGAGGACGCGCGAGCCGAGGCGTTCGGCGTGAGATCGCTGGAGAGCTTCCGGCACACGCACCCCCACACGAAGCCCGGTGACACCGACAAGGGCGTGTACCGCGTCGATCTCGCCGCGGACGAGGGCATGGACAACGCGCACACGCTGGACAAGCACGTGGGGAAGACCGACGCGCAACTGGCTCAACGGCTCCGCGACCAGCAGGGCCCCAACGCGCGTCCGACGGCCGCATGGCCGCTGGGCAAGCCGGCGATCAACTCCGCTTCGAGCTTCGCCGACGTCGAGAAGGCGCAGGACCTCACCCAGTACAACATCGACCAGAACTCGGGCAGGATCACCGACTGGCTCAAGGGCCCGCCGAAGCCCGAACCCGGTAAGAACGAGGACTTCTCGTCGTATGCCCCTGGGAACAGCTACAGCGGTTACAGCGTGACCAAGCAGCCCAACACGGTCAACGGCGGATTCAAGGCGGACGGGATGAACGCCCGTTCCATACCGGTGAGGGGAATCAAGACCGTTCTGCGCTACGACCCGCGGCTCGACCCGCCCTTCGTGGTGCTGACCTCGATGCCCTACGCCGAGTAAGGATCGGACGAGATGGAATCCGTGGACCAGCCCGCCTGGGAGGCCGCCGTGCGGCGGATCTTCGAGGACAAGTACTCCTTCGTGGCGACCGGACCGCGCACGCGGCAGGAGTGGTCGCACGACGTGCTCGCCGTCATGTGCCGCGAGGCCGGCGACCCGCGCGGCTGGCTGACGCTGGACTGGGACGAGTCGGTGGCCGGCCCCGGGACGGAGAATCCCATGCTGCCCTTCACGAACGTACGGGCGCCGGCCATGCGGAACACGCTGTGGGAAATCGCCCCGGGCTCGGCCCGGCAACTGCTGGTGGCCATGATGGACGACGCGTGCGATGTCCGCGGTCTCTACCGATTCGAAGAGGAACGCGACGAACTCCTCGCGAACGCCGACACGATCCTGGCACGCTACGGACCCGACATCACCTGCTACACCAACCTTTCGAAGGCCCAGGTCGACAGGGAACTCGACGTCTTCGCCGGCTCCGTCGGCTGGCACTCGTTCACCGACTACACCGGCGACTTCGGCCTCGTCGTCGTCTCGCCCGGCGAAGTCGGCGTCTTCTGGTCCTTCTGGCCCGACTAGGAGAGCAGGAAAGGATGGAGGTCGATCCGCCGGCGCCGTACTCGGTGGCCGGGTGGCTGGCGGCGCTGCCGGCCGGGCTGGCGGCGGACCGCGGCTGACGGGGGCGCGGCGGCGCTACCGGGCGAAGGGGCCGGTCGGGCCGAAGGCGAGGTGGGCGAAGCGGGCGCCCATGCGGCGGTAGGCGGCGGCGTCCGGGTGGAGGCCGTCGGCGAGGGAGCCGGTCTCGTCGGGGCCGAGGAGGGCGCGGCCGTCGAGGTGGTGCAGGTGCGGGTCGGTCGCGGAGCGCTCCCGCACGATGCGGGCGAGTTCGTCGCGGATGACGGTGAGGGTGAGCGCGCCGAGCGGCACGTCGTCCGGGTCGCCGAGCGCGACGAGCCGGCCGGCGTCGTCGTTGCCGGTCGGGCCGGGCGCGCTCTCGGCGGCCGGGCAGCTGACCGGGGAGACCACGAGCAGCGGGGTCTCCGGGTGGCCCTCGCGCACGGTGTCGAGGAAGCCGTGCACCGCCGGGCCGAACGAACGCAGCCGGAACGCGGCGGTGTTGACGATGTTGATGCCGATCTTGAGGCTGATCAGGTCGGCCGGCAGGTCGCGCAGGGTGCGGGCGACGAACGGGTCGAGCATGGAGTTGCCGGCCAGGCTGACGTTGGTCACCTCGACGCCGGCCGCGCGGGCGGCGACCACCGGCCAGGTGCCGGTGGGCCGGTCGGCCTCGGCGCAGTGGCTGATGGAGCTGCCGTGGTGCACCCAGCGCCGGCGGCCGTGCGGCGCGGCCGGCTCCACGGGGGCGTCGGCGCGCAGCGCGACCAGCTCGCACGGGGTCTGCTGCGGCAGCCACAGCTCGATGTCCTTGACGCCCGCCGGCAGCCCGTCGAAGCGCACGGTGCCCGGCTCGCCCTCCTCCAGCCGGCCGCCGAGCCGGATGTCGTCCATCCACAGCGCGTTGCCGATCGGCGCGTCCGCCCGGCCGGCCAGCTCCCCGTCGACCACCAGGTCCACGCTGCCGGTCGCCACCTCGTCCGGGCGGTCGGTCACCCGCCAGACGGTGGTGAGGAGTTCGAGCTCCAGCGCGGTCGCCGCGGTGCGCAGCACCAGCCGCACGCCGGACGGCATCATGGCCACCCCGTCCAGGAACGGGCCGGGCGACTGCGCGGCGGTCCAGGCGGGCAGCCGGCGCGGCAGGATGCCCGCGACGGTGCGTTCGAGGTGGAGGGCGCCGCGGATCTCCACCGGGCCACCGGTCAACGGGACATCGCGCATCGGGGCGGACATCGCGGGGCTACCTCCGAAAGGCGAAGGGCCCCGGGTGCTCGGCGGCTCCCGGGGCCCGTGCGGCGCCGGGACGCCCGAGGTTCGGGCGTCCGGTGCGCGGGACGTGCTACTTGGCGGGCTTGGCGGCCGGCTTGCGGACGCTCAGGTGCAGCTCGCGCAGCCGTGCCTCGTCCACCTCGCTGGGCGCGCCCATGAGCAGGTCCTGCGCGGTCTGGTTGAGCGGGAAGGCGATCGTCTCGCGGATGTTGGGCTCGTCGGCGAGCAGCATCACGATGCGGTCCACGCCCGGGGCGATGCCACCGTGCGGGGGGGCGCCGAAGTGGAAGGCGCGCAGCATGCCGCCGAACTCCTTCTCCACGGTCTCGCGCGAGTACCCGGCGATCTCGAACGCCTTGTACATCACGTCGGGTTCGTGGTTGCGGATCGCGCCGGAGGACAGCTCGACGCCGTTGCAGACGATGTCGTACTGCCAGGCCAGGATGTCCAGCGGGTCCTTGGTCTCCAGCGCTTCGAGCCCGCCCTGCGGCATGGAGAACGGGTTGTGGCTGAACTCGACCTGGCCGGTGTCCTCGTTCTTCTCGAACATCGGGAAGTCGACGATCCAGCAGAAGCGGAAGACGTTCTCCTCGAAGTGGCCGGCCCGCTTGGCGGCCTCGACGCGGACCGCGCCCATGATCTTGGAGACCTCGTCGAACTCGCCGGCGCCGAAGAAGATCGCGTGGCCCGGCCGGGCGTCGAGCGCGCCGAGCAGCGCCTTGACGTCCTCCTCGGTGAGGAACTTGGCGATCGGGCCGGTCAGCGCGCCCTCCTCGCCGACCCGCACCCAGGCCAGGCCCTTGGCGCCCTGCTCGACCGCGAACTCGCCGAGCTGGTCGAAGAACTTGCGGGGCTGCTCCGCGGTGTCCGGCACGGCGAGCGCGCGCACGTGCTTGCCGGCGAACGCCTTGAAGCCGGAGTCGGCGAACACGTCCGTGACGTCGGTCAGTTCGAGCTTGGCGCGCAGATCCGGCTTGTCGGAGCCGTACTTGAGCATCGACTCGCGGAACGGGATGCGCGGGAACGGCGAGGTGACGTGGCGCCCGTTGCCGAACTCCTCGAACAGGTCGGTCATCACCTTCTCGATGACGCCGAAGACGTCCTCCTGCTCGACGAAGCTCATCTCGACGTCGAGCTGGTAGAACTCGCCGGGCGAGCGGTCCGCGCGGGAGTCCTCGTCGCGGAAGCACGGCGCGATCTGGAAGTAGCGGTCGAAGCCGGCGATCATCAGCAGCTGCTTGAACTGCTGGGGGGCCTGCGGCAGCGCGTAGAACCTGCCGGCGTGCACCCGGGAGGGGACCAGGAAGTCGCGGGCGCCCTCGGGCGAGGTGGCCGACAGGATCGGGGTGGCCATCTCGTTGAAGCCCTGCTCGGTCATCCGCCGCCGGATGGAGCTGATGACGGCCGAGCGCAGCATGATGTTGCGGTGCATGCGCTGGCGGCGCAGGTCGAGGAAGCGGTTGGTGAGCCGGGACTCCTCGTTGGCGTTGTCCTCCGGGAAGACCGGGAAGGGCAGCGGGTCGGCGGCGCCCAGCACCTCGATCGCGGTGACCTCGACCTCGATGCCGCCGGTGGGCAGCTCGGGGTTGACGTTCTCCTCGCTGCGGGCCAGCACCAGGCCGTCCACCCGCAGCACGGACTCCTTGGACTGCCGCTCCAGCGCCTCGTAGGCCGGGGTGTCGGGCCGGGCGACCAGCTGGACCACGCCGTAGTGGTCGCGCAGATCGACGAAGAGGATGCCGCCCAGATTACGCCGGTTGTGCAGCCAGCCCGACAGGCGCACGGTGGCGCCGACGTCGGCGGCACGCAGCGCGCCGCAGGTGTGGGAACGGTACCGATGCATCGTCCATCCAATTTGTCGGTCGTTTGCCGGATCACGGCGGGATGCCTGGAGGTGGGCTCGCCCCAAGCTCCCGCAAGGGTACCGTCCCGCTCCCGGCCGCCTCTTGGCATATACACCTCCACGCCGGTGGATCATGAACGCGGGGTGCCGGGCCGCCGTACAAAGGGACATATCAGACCATGGCTCATTACAGTGGGGTGCGATGTACACGGATGGCGCCACCCTGCCGCTCCGGGCCGAGGACGTACTGGCGACCATCGGCACCGGCCTGTGGCGTTGGGACAACGCGCTCGGCACCGTGACCGTCGACGGCGGGGCGGCAGCGCTGCTCGGCCTGCCCGCCCGCCCCGGCACGCTGCGCTCCTCCGTGGTCCGCGCCTGCCTGCAGCCCGAGGACTACGTGGACCTCAGCGCGGCGGTCTCGCTCGGCCTGGCCGAGCACACGGTCGCCGAGGCCCGGATGCGGGTGGTGGGCGGCGACGGCGGCGTGCTGCGGCTGCTGCACACCCGGCTGGGCTGGCTGCCCCCGGTGGACGGCGGCGGCCCCTCGGTCGCGCACGGCACCCTGGTGGAGGTACCGCAGGCCGGGCTGCCGCGCCGGGCGGCACCGGACGGCGGGCGGCGGGCCCGGGAGGCGTTCCTGCTGGACGCCGGGCGGGCGCTCGCCGAGGCGGGCGGCACGGCCGAGGTGCTGCGGGTGGCGGCCTCGCTGTCCATGCCGGGCTTCTCGCCGGAGGGCCAGGCGGTCTTCGAGGCGGCGGGCGACCGGCTGCGGATGATCGGGCAGCACGGCTACCAGGAGGGGGTGGAGCGCCCGTTCCTGGAGATGCCGCTGGAGACCCACTACCCGGCCGCCGTGGTGACCCGCACCGGCCGGGCGCTCTACCTGCCCACCGAGGACGCCTACCGGGAGCGCTTCCCCGCCTTCTGGCCGTACATCGAACCGCTGGGCCGCTCGGCCTGGGCGTTCCTGCCGCTGGTGGTGTCCGGCCGGACGATCGGCGCGTGGCTGGCCTCGTTCGCCGGGCCGGTGGAGTTCACGCCGGACGAGCGCTGGGTGCTCACCACGATCGCCCGGATGCTCGCCCAGGCGCTGTCCCGCGCCCACCTTCAGGAGTCCGAGCGCGAGCTGTCCGACGGGCTGCAGCGCACCATGCTGCCCACCCACCGGCGGGAGATCGCCGGCCTGACGCTCGCCGCCCGGTACGTGCCCACCGGCGGCGGCCTGCAGGTCGGCGGCGACTGGTACGACGTGATCGAGCTGCCCGGCGGCCGCACCGCGCTGGTGATCGGCGACGTCCAGGGCCACGACGTGCGGGCCGCCGGGCTGATGGGCCAGCTGCGGATCGCGCTGCGCGCCTACGCGGCCGAGGGCCACCGCCCGGACGCGGTGCTCTCCCGGGCCTCCTGGTTCCTGGCCGGGCTCGCCGCCGGCGACGACGGCGCCGGAGCCGACCCGCGGTTCGCCACCTGCCTGTACCTGGAGGTGGATCCGGCCGACGGCACACTGACCGTCGCGCGGGCCGGCCATCCGGATCCGGCGGTCCGGCTCGGCGACGGCACCACGATCGTCCGCCACACCCCGGGCGGCCCGCCGCTGGGCGTGGACCCGGAGGCCGACTATCCGACGGCCGCCCTGACGCTGGCCGCCGGCGAGGTGCTGCTGGTGTGCACCGACGGCCTCATCGAGACCGGCGGCCACGACCTGGACACCGGCTGGCAGCGCCTGCTGGACGTGCTGCGCGACGGTCCGGCCGAAGACCTCGAAGCGCTCGCCGACGCGCTGGTCGGCGCGGTGCACGGCCCGGTCTCGCACCACACCGCCGGCCCGCTCGCCGACCGGCGCGAGGACGACGTCGCGCTGATGCTGCTGCGCCGCGCCGGGGCACGCGACGACCCGGCCTTCCCGCCGCGCCGCACGGTGCTGGCGATCGGCCAGGACGAGCCGCGGAAGATCCGCGAGGCCCGCGACGAGGTCCGCGCGGTCCTGCACGACTGGGCCGACGCCGAGCAGGTGGACTCCGCCGCCCTGCTGGTCTCCGAGGTGCTCACCAACGTCCTGGTGCACACCGAGGGCGACGCGCTGCTCAGCGTCGAGGTGCTCGGCCGGCCCGGCGGACGGCGGCTGCGGGTCGAGGTGGCCGACACCAGCGACGGCATGCCGCACCTTCGCCACCCCGGCGAACTGGCCTCCTCCGGTCGCGGCCTGCTCCTCCTGGCCGAACTCGCCGCCGCCTGGGGCGTCGAGCCACGCGGCCACAACAAGTCCACCTGGTTCGAACTACGCGAGTCCACCCCGTCAGCGGGCTGAGGTGGAGGGTCCGGCGGCTGCGGCCCGGCCGGGGTCAGTGCTCGGCGCCGGCCGGGACCGTGCCCAGACGGCCCGCCTGGAAGTCCTCGAAGGCCTGGGCGAGTTCGACGTGGGAGTTCATGACGAACGGGCCGTAGTGGAACATCGGCTCGCGGATCGGCAGGCCGCCGAGCAGCACGACCTCCAGGTTGGAGCTGCGGGAGTCCTGGACCGGGTCGGCGGTGACGGTGAGCGCGTCGCCGCGTCCGAAGACCACCGTGCGGCCCATCCGGAACGGGCGTGCGTCCGGGCCCGCGGTGCCGCTGCCGGCCAGTCCGTAGGCGAGCGCGTTGAAGTCGGAGCGCCAGGGCAGCGTGACGGAGGCGCCCGGGTTCACCGAGAGGTGGACCATGGTGATCGGCGTGTGGGTTGCGCCGGGGCCGCGGTGGCCGCCGATGTCGCCGGCGATCAGCCGCAGCAGCGCGCCGCCGTCCTCGGAGGCGAGCAGCTTCACGCTTCCGCCGCGGATGTCCTGGTACTTGGGGGCGATCATCTTCGACTCGCGGGGCAGGTTGACCCACAGCTGCAGCCCGTGGAACAGGCCGCCGCTGGCCACCAGCGACTCCGGCGGCGTCTCGATGTGCAGCAGCCCGGAGCCGGCGGTCATCCACTGGGTGTCGCCGTCGGTGATGACGCCGCCGCCGCCGTGCGAGTCCTGGTGCACGAAGGTGCCGTCGATGATGTACGTGACGGTCTCGAAGCCGCGGTGCGGGTGCCACGGCGTGCCCTTGGGCTCGCCGGCCTGGTAGTCCACCTCACCCATCTGGTCCATCATGATGAACGGGTCGAGGTGCCGGTAGTCGATGCCGGCGAACGCCCGCCGCACCGGGAACCCCTCACCCTCCAAGCCGCTCGGAGCGGTGCTCACGCCGAGCACCGGACGCGCCGCGGCCTGCGCCGGAGCCGCCACACGCGGCAGGCTCAGCGGATTGTCAACAGTCACAGCTGGCACGACGACCTCCTCGTCCGGGTCACCGTGATCGGGCACCACGGCGACGACTTACTTGAACGCTAAACAACAAGGAGAGTCCAGGGTATTCCCGACCGCGGCGCGCGGGGACCCGGCGGGGGAAACCGGCAAGAATCCGGCAGAAGCCGAGCGAAGGAGGCGGCGGGCGGGCCCGGGCGCGCTATGGGAGGCGGCGGCCCGGCGTCAGAGGCGTTCGCCCGCGGTCACCGGCGCGGCGATCGCGTTGTGCCGCGGGGCGAGCGGGCACTGCCAGGCCGGGTCGTAGCGGCAGGAGGGGTGGTAGAGGAAGTTGAGGTCGGCCACCAGGGTGTCGCCGGCGCCGCCGAGGTCGGCGCCCTTGGCGGTGTCGAGCAGGTAGCGCCCGCCGCCGTAGCTGCCGGCGCCCGCGGTGCCGTCCCGCAGCGGCAGGAACAGGCCGCCGCCGTACTGCCGCAGCCACCACACGCCGACCTCGGCGCCGACCGGCTCCGGCAGTGCGACCCGGCCGGCCAGCCGCAGCGCGGTCGTGCCGTCGCCGTCGGTGGGCAGCGCGATCTGGGCCGGCTCGCCGGGCGGCAGCAGCGGCAGTTCGAAGCGGAGCGCGGGGTCGTAGGGCCAGTAGGGCAGCCCGCCCGCGCGCAGCGGATCGCCGGGCGGCAGCGGGGACTGCGGATGGGTGCGCAGCAGCCGGTCGCGCCCGGCCCGCCACAGCGCGTGGCCGCCGGCCGGGTCGGGCTCGGCGCGCACGGTCGCGTACAGCTCGGCGATCCGGCGCCGCCAGTCGGCGAGTTGGAGCTCGGCGGGGGTCACCTCACCCGTACATCCGCCGCATCGCGAAGTCGACCATCTGCTCGACCGCCTTCGCGTCGAAGACCATCCGGTGGTCGCCCTCCATGTCCAGGACGAAGCCGTAGCCGGTGGGCAGCAGGTCGATCACCTCGGCCCCGGTGATGACGAAGTACTTCGACTCCTTGCCCGCGTAGCGCCGCAGCTCCTTGAGCGAGCTGAACATCGGGATCACCGGCTGCTGGGTGTTGTGCAGCGCGAGGAAGCCCGGGTTGTCGCCGCGGGGGCAGTAGATCTTGGAGGTGGCGAAGATGCTCTGGAAGTCCTCGGCGGACATCGAGCCGGTGGTGAAGGCGCGCACCGCGTCGGCGAGCGAGGGCGGCGACGGCTCGGGGTAGAGGGGCGGCGGGTGGGCACCGTAGGCACCGGGGCCGGGGGCGCCCTGCATCCCTCCGGGCATGCCTGACATCCCCGGGGCTCCGGTCGGTGGTGCGGCCCCAGGGGCGGCGGTCTGGTCATACCCGTACACGCCGTACAGAGTAACGAGTGTGATAGCCGCCTCGGGGGCTTGCTTCTTATTACCGACGGGTAGCATCATGGAACCGGATAGCGATACCAGTCAGTAATGTGCGAGGGCCATCCCTCCCGAGCAGACGGAGCCTGGTCATGGGCCACTACAAGTCGAACCTGCGCGACATCGAGTTCAACCTGTTCGAGGTCCTCGGCCGCGAAGAGATCTACGGCACAGGTCCGTTCGCCGAGATGGACGTGGAGACGGCACGCGACGTGCTGGCCGAGATAGCCAGGCTGGCCGAGAACGAACTGTCCGAGTCGTACGCCGACGCCGACCGCAACCCGCCGGTCTTCGACCCGGAGACCAACACCGCGCCGGTGCCCGAGACGTTCAAGAAGAGCTTCAAGGCGTACATGGACGCCGAGTGGTGGCGGCTGGGCATCCCGGAGGGCATCGGCGGCACCAGCGCGCCGCGCTCGCTGCTGTGGGGCTTCGCCGAGACCATCCTCGGCTCCAACCCGGCGGTGTGGATGTACGCCTCCGGCCCGGCGTTCGCCGGCGTGCTGCACGACGAGGGCACCGAGGAGCAGCAGAAGGTCGCCCGGCTGATGACCGACCGGCTGTGGGGCTCCACGATGGTGCTCACCGAGCCGGACGCCGGCTCCGACGTGGGCGCCGGCCGCACCAAGGCGATCGCGCAGGACGACGGCACCTGGCACATCGAGGGCGTCAAGCGCTTCATCACCTCCGGCGAGCACGACATGGCGGAGAACATCGTCCACTTCGTGCTGGCCCGCCCGGAGGGCCACGGCCCCGGCACCAAGGGCCTGTCGCTGTTCGTCGTGCCCAAGTACGACTTCGACTGGGAGACCGGCGAGCTGGGCGAGCGCAACGGCGTCTACGCCACCAACGTCGAGCACAAGATGGGCCTGAAGGCCTCCAACACCTGCGAGATGACCTTCGGCGCCAACCACCCGGCCAAGGGCTGGCTGCTCGGCGAGAAGCACGACGGCATCCGCCAGATGTTCAAGATCATCGAGTTCGCCCGGATGATGGTCGGCACCAAGGCCATCGCCACCCTCTCCACCGGCTACCTCAACGCGCTGGGGTACGCCAAGGAGCGCGTCCAGGGCGCCGACCTGGCGCAGTTCACCGACAAGAGCCGCGCCGCGGGTCACCATCACCCACCACCCGGACGTGCGCCGCTCGCTGATGACGCAGAAGGCGTACGCGGAGGGCATGCGCGCGCTGGTGCTCTACACCGCCTCGGTCCAGGACGGGATCCTGGTCAAGGAGGCGGCGGGCGAGGACGCCTCGGCGGACCACCGGCTCAACGACCTGCTGCTGCCGATCGTCAAGGGCTACGGCTCGGAGAAGTCCTACGAGCAGCTCGCCCAGTCCCTGCAGACCTTCGGCGGCTCCGGCTACCTGCAGGAGTACCCGATCGAGCAGTACATCCGGGACGCCAAGATCGACACCCTCTACGAGGGCACCACCGCCATCCAGGGCCAGGACTTCTTCTTCCGCAAGATCGTCCGCGACCAGGGCCGCGCGCTCACCGCGCTGTCCGAGGAGATCAAGACCTTCCTCGCCGACGCCGCCGGCGGCGACGAGCTGGCCGACGCCCGCGAGAAGCTGGCCAAGGCGGCGGTGGACCTGGAGGCGATCGTCGGCGCGATGCTGACCGACCTGGCCGCCACCGAGCAGGACGTGAAGTCCATCTACAAGGTGGGCCTCAACACCACCCGCCTGCTGCTCGCCTCCGGCGACGTCATCGTCGGCTACCTGCTGCTGCGCGGCGCCGCGGTGGCCGTCGGCAAGCTGGCGGCCGGCGGCGGCAAGGACAAGGCGTTCTACCTCGGCAAGATCGCCGCCGCCCGGTTCTTCGCCGACACCGTGCTGCCCGGCGTCGGCCTGCAGCGCGCCCAGGCCGAGACGGTCACCAACGAGCTGATGGAACTGCCGGAGGAAGCGTTCTGATCCGGCCACGTCCGCGCCGCGGCCCGCTCCCGATATCACCTCCGGGAGCGGGCCGCCCGCTTCTATGCTGTGCGCCATGACTAGCCACGTCGACCGCGCCCATGCCGATGATCTGATCGCCTTTGTCCGGGCGAGCCCGACGCCGTACCACGCGGTGGCCACCGCCGCCGAGCGGCTGGAAAAAGCCGGATTCGCCCGGGTGGCCGAAACTGACGCCTGGGACGGCTCGACCGGCGGGAAGTACCTGACCCGCGACGGTGCGATCATCGCCTGGTACGTGCCGCAGGGCGCCGAACCGGCCACCCCGTTCCGGATCGTCGGGGCGCACACCGACTCGCCGAACCTGCGGGTCAAGCCGCGCCCGGACAGCGGCGGCCACGGCTGGCGCCAGGTCGCGGTGGAGATCTACGGCGGACCGCTGCTCAACTCCTGGCTCGACCGCGACCTCGGCATCGCCGGCCGGCTCAGCCTGCGCGACGGCGGCACCCGGCTGGTACACATCGACCGCCCGCTGCTGCGCGTCCCGCAACTCGCCATCCACCTCGACCGGCAGGTCAACGAGGGCATGACGCTCGACCGGCAGCGCCACCTGCAGCCGGTCTGGGGGCTCGGCGACCCGGGCGACGGCGACCTGATCGGCTTCCTCGCCCAGGAGGCCGGCCTCGACGAGGACGACGTGCTCGGCTGGGACCTGATGGTGCACGACGTGCAGCCGCCCGCATACCTCGGCCGCGACCGCGAACTGATCGCCTGCGCCCGGCTGGACAACCTGCTGTCGGTGCACGCCTGCACCACCGCGCTGATCGCCGCCGCCGCGGGCGACGACCTGGCGTACATCCCGGTGCTGGCCGCCTTCGACCACGAGGAGAACGGCAGCCAGGCGGTGAGCGGCGCCGACGGACCGCTGCTCGGCGGCACGCTGGAGCGCTCGGTCCACGCCCGCGGCGGCGGCTACGAGGAGCGGGCCCGCGCGCTGGCCGGCACCGTGTGCCTGTCCTCCGACACCGGCCACGCCGTGCACCCCAACTACCCCGAGCGGCACGACCCCGGCCACCACCCGGTGGCCGGCGGCGGCCCGATCCTGAAGGTCAACGTCAACCAGCGCTACGCCACCGACGGCGCCGGCCGGGCGGTGTTCGCCGCCGCCTGCGAGCGGGCCGGCGTCCCCTGGCAGACGTTCGTCTCCAACAACACCGTCCCGTGCGGCACCACGATCGGCCCGATCACCGCGGCCCGGCACGGCATCTCCACCGTCGACGTGGGCGTGGCGATCCTGTCGATGCACTCCACCCGCGAGCTGTGCGGCGCCGACGACCCCGAACTGCTCAGGCGGGCCCTGGAGTCCTTCCTGCGGGGCTGAGCGCGGGCGTCAGCCGGCCGTGTCGCCGCCGGCCTCGTCGAGGCCGGCCAGCACCAGCGCCAGCCGGTCGGCGCCGGCCTCGGTGACGCGGACCGGCACGCCCCAGTCCTGCTGGTGGACGTGGCAGGCCGGGTACTCGTTGGCCGGGTCGTCGTCGCAGGAGGCGGCCATCGCCGAGACGTGCAGGACGCCCTCGGTGACCCGCGGGTTCAGCCGCAGGTCGCGGAAGAGGTCGGTGCCCTTGCCGTCGCCGGACAGCAGCAGCTCCGGCGGGGTGGCGCCGACCAGCAGCCGGGTGGAGGGGCCGTAGCGCTGGTCGAGCTTCTGGCCGCTCGGCGCGGTGAAGACCACGTCGAGCCGGAGCGCGCCCGGCGCGACGTCGGTGACCGGCCGCCGGGTGCGGTGCGCGGCGGACTCCACCCGCACCGCCTCCTCCGGCAGCCGCAGCCGGGTCAGCCGGTGGCGGGCGGACTCCACGACCACCACGTCGCCGCCGGTCACCACGGCGTCGGACGGCTCGCGCAGATCGGTCGCGAGGGTGCTGACCTCGCCGGCGGCCGGGTCGAAGCGGCGCAGCGCGTGGTTGTAGGTGTCGGCGACCGCCACCGAGCCGTCCGGCAGCGCGGTGACGCCCAGCGGGTGCTGGAACAGGGCCTGCTCCGCGGCGCCGTCGCGGTGGCCGAAGTCGAACAGCCCGGTGCCGACCGCGGTCTCGACCGCGTACCCCGGGCCGTCCTTGACCACGAAGCGCAGCGCGGAGGTCTCCGAGTCGGCGACCCACAGCCGGTCGCCGGCCGCGGCGAGCCCGGACGGCTGGGCGAACCACGCCTCGGCCGCCGGTCCGTCCACCAGGCCCTCGTTGGTGGTGCCGGCCGTCACCTCGACCGTGCGGGTGGCCGGGTCGTACGCCCACAGCTGGTGCACGCCGGCCATCGCGATCCACACCCGCTCGTCGAACCACGCCACGTCCCACGGCGAGGAGAGCGCGACCCGGTCGGCCGGGCCGGCGGTGGGCGAGCCCTGCATCCACTGCTGCCCGGTGCCGGCGAGCGTGCCGACCTCACCGGTGCGCAGGTCGACGCTGCGCAGCGCGTGGTTGACGGTGTCGGCCACCACGACGGTCTCGCCGTCCGGCAGCAGGGCGAGCCCCTGCGGTTCGCTGAACCGCGCCCGGGCCGGGTCGCCGTCGGCGAACCCGCGCTCCCCGCTGCCGATCCGCCGCACGACGCTCTCGCCGTCGGCCGCCAGCTCCACCAGGGCGTGCCGGGTGGAGTCGGAGACCAGGAAGGTGCCGCCGGGCAGCAGCAGGGCCTTGCCGGGGAAGCGCAGGTCGGTCGGGTGCGGCTCGGGCGGTACGTACGGGCCGTCGCCGCGGCGCAGCGTGCCCTTCGCCGCGTGCTCCTCCTCCAGTTCCTCGACCAGCCGCTCGATCGCGTGTGCGTGCCCCTCGCCCGCGTGTTGCGCGACCACGTACCCCTCGGGGTCGATCACCACCAGCGTCGGCCACGCCCGCACCGCGTACTGCTTCCAGGTCGCCAGCTCCGGATCGTCCAGCACCGGGTGGTGCACCCCGTACCGCTCGACCGCGTCCACCACCGCGCCGTGCTCCGCCTCGTGGACGAACTTCGGCGAGTGCACGCCGATGATCACCACGGTGTCGCGGTGCTTCTCCTCCAGCTCGCGCAACTCGTCCAGCACGTGCAGGCAGTTGATGCAGCAGAACGTCCAGAAGTCCAGCACGACCACCGACCCCCGCAGCTCCCGCAGCGTGAGGTCCTTCCCACCGGTATTCAGCCATCCGCCCTTCCCCACCAACTCGGGAGCCCGGACGCGCGCACGTGATGCCATGCCCCTATCCAACCGCACCCCCGCCCGGATTCATCCCGCCCCTCCCGCCGCCCCCGACCGCCAGATCGACCGAGGAGCACCCGCGCAGTTCCCTGACCAGTTGCGACGCCCACGCCCACCGGGCCGCCGCATCGCCGTACTCGACGATCACCCCCTCCGGCTCCGGCTCGACCCCGAACCTCCCCGGTCGGTACCGGACCCCGTACACACCGCACACGGCGCTCTCCCGCACCCGCACGGCAAGGAACCGGCCACGCAGGTGCGGGCACAACTGAGTCGACTTCACCGCACACGGCACGCACACCGGCGGATGCGTGGCCCCCACCCCCTCCGGCCACCCGGGCTCCGACCCCCGCTCGTCCCGCAGGAGCCACAGGACGCCCTGTTCGTTCCGGTCGGCGGCTTCACCGCAGACCTGGCACAACAGGCCGCGCATCGCCCGACGCTGCCGTAATGGATGCACCTTGCCGAACTCGGGCCTGCCCCGTCCCCGGCTGCTCGGCGCCCGCATCCACAGCACGCCGTGCGCGTCGCGGTCGTAGGGATGCTCATCCGTGTAGCCGATGCCGGAGCCGCGCGCCACGAGGGGCTGCCGCGTCGGGCGTTCCGTGCTCCACGCCGCGATGTAGGGCACCACAGGGCCCCGGCTCGGGGATGACGTCATGAATCCCTCCAGAAGTGCTGAACATCTCTAGAGATGTAGTGTGAAGTAACGTCTCTAGAGATGTCAACGCCGACCGCTGCCCGCAGTCGGCTCGGGGGCTCGAAGGGGAGTTGTGCCGCCCGGCACATAACCTGTCCGGAGAGGAGCGAGGAGAGGCGTCTATGCCCAGCAGGGAGACCGGTCGGCGGCCGAAGTACCAGCGGATCGCGGATGGCCTGAAGGCGGCCGTCGAAGCGGGCGAGTACGGGCCGGGAGACCGGCTGCCCGGCGAGAACGAGCTGATGGCGGACCATCAGGTGGCCCGGATGACGGCTCGCCAGGCGCTCGGGGTGCTGCGGAGCGAGGGGATCGCGGAGGCCCGCAAGGGCGCCGGGGTGTTCGTACGGGATTTCCGGCCCATCCGACGACACGGGATCCAGCGGCTCGCGCATGACGGCTGGGGCGGCGGGCGGCCCGTGTGGGCGGCGGACATCGGGGAACGGAAGCTGACCGTCGACGGGATCACGGTAGCCCGGGAGGACGCGCCCGAGCGGGTGGCGGCGGTGTTGGAGAGCGCGGTGGTGTGGGTGCGGCGCAGGCGCTACGTGCTGGACGGGAAGCCGGTGATGACGGCCGTCTCCTACCTGCCGGCGGAGTTGGTCGCCGGGTCCGCGATCACCCGGGAGGATCCGGGCGAGGGCGGGATCTACGCGCGGCTGGCCGAGTTGGGGCAGGAACCGGCCCGGTTCCGCGAGGAGATCCGCTCGCGGATGCCGTCGCCGCAGGAGGCGGACGCGCTCGGTCTGGGGGCCGGGACGCCGGTGGTGCTGGTGTGCCGGACGGCGTTCACCGCGCGGGGGCGGGCGGTCGAGGTCAACGAGATGGCGTTGGACTCCGCGGCGTACGTGCTGGAGTACGCGTTCGACGCGTGACCGGGGGCGCGCAACCGGGGTGGGCGGGATGGGCGTCGTTACGGCGAGGCGGGGTTCCGCGGGCGGTGCGGGGGAAGGGCTGGGACATGAAGTATCTGGTGCGGGAGAAGATGTTCTCGATCGGTGAGGACTTCTGGATCGAGGACGAGGACGGGAACAAGGCGTTCTACGTCGACGGCAAGGTGCTGCGCATCCGCGAGACGCTGGTGCTGCAGGATCCGCAGGGCAACGAGCTCGCGGTCATCCACAAGAAGCTGGTGGCGCTGCGGGACACCATGACCGTCGAGCGCGACGGCCGGACGCTGGTGACGGTGCGCAAGAAGCTGGCGGCGTTCCGGGACAAGTACCGGGCGGAGCTGGCGTCCGGCGAGGAGCTGGAGATCCGCGGCAGCATCGCGGAGCGCGAGTACGACATCGAGCTGGGCGACGAGCGGCTGGCCCGGATCTCGCGCAAGTGGTTCCGGCTGCGCGACACCTACGCGATCCACATCGAGCGGGAGGACGCCGACCCGGCGATGCTCATCGCGATCGCGGTCTGCGTGGACCGCATGCACGAACACGAGCACGAGCGCGAACACGAGGGATAGCCGGCTGATCCGGTCCGCCGGTCCGCGGCGGACCGGCGTCGCGGCTCAGCCGGGCAGGTCGGCGAAGGTGTGGCTGAGGTGGTCCAGGAGCGCCTCGGCCCGCGGCGGGTCGCAGCGCATCGCCAGGTAGCCGTCCGGGCGGATCAGCACGGCCTCGGCGCGGCGCGGCTGGTAGGTGGCGCGGAACTCGCCGTCGGTGTCGTGCAGCGCGGGCGGCAGCAGTCCGGTGGCGCCGGGGAAGACGCCGGGCGCCAGGATCGCGTAGCTGTGCAGCCGGTCGCGGGTGTGCCGGCGCACCAGGTCGGCGAGCCGGGGGAAGTCGACGGTGACGGCCGGGCCGGCGGCGTAGAGCAGCAGGGTGTGCTCGCCGCCGCGCAGCAGGTCGAACAGGCGGACCGGGAAGGTGGCGATGTCGCCGTGCAGGCCGCCGCAGTCGGGGGCGCGGTCGCCGGGCGCCGGGACGCCGGCCGCGGCGGGGGAGGGCCAGGAACCGTTGTTGGTGACGATCGGACTGTCGGGATATCCGACGAGCAGTTGGGCCTCGCGGCGGATCACGGTGGACGGCTCGTCCGGGTCGGTCTCGAAGCCGCCGCGCGCGTGCCGCACGGTGCGGCCGACCACCTCCTCGCCGACCGGGTGCCGCTCCGCCTGGTAGCTGTCGAGCAGGCCCTCGGCGGCGATGCCGCGCAGCGCGAGGGCGAGTTTCCAGGCCAGGTTGTACGCGTCCTGGATGCCGGTGTTCATGCCCTGGGCGCCGGTCGGCGGGTGGATGTGGGCCGCGTCGCCGGCGATGAAGACCCGGCCGTCGGCGTACCGGTCCACCAGCCGGTGGCTGATCCGGAAGACCGAGGACCAGCGCAGGCGGGAGGCGGTGACCGGCTCGGGGGCGAGCCGGTCGAGCACCGGCTGGATGTCGTCCAGGGTGGGCGTGCGGTCGGCTTCCAGGCCGTGCTGGACCTCCTCCGGGGCGGACTCGCCGGGCGGCCGGGCGAGCGCGGGCGGCACGGTCATCGACATGCGGTAGCGGTTCTCGCCGGGCAGCGGCACGCAGACCAGCAGGTCGTCGGTGCCGTCGGCGCCCTGGTGGGTGGAGCGGACCGCGAAGCCGCGCGGCAGTCCCCAGTCCACCTCCAGGTCGCCGAGCATGTACTCCTCGGCGAACCCGCCACCGGTGAAACGCAGCCCGAGCGCCTTGCGCACGGTGCTGTGCGCGCCGTCGCAGCCGACCAGGTAGCGCGCGGTGACCTCCTCCTGCTCCTTGCCCGGCCGGGCGAGCCGGGCGCGCACCTGGTCGGCGTCCTGCGTGAAGGAGACGAGTTCGGTGCCGCGCTCCACCCGGGTGCCCAGCTCCGCGAGGCGGGCGGCCAGCAGGCGTTCGGTCTCGTACTGCGGGAGGGCGGCGAAGCCGTAGGGGATGTCGTGCGGCAGCTTCAGGGCGAGGCGGGAGACCTGCTGCCCGTTGACGTAGGTGAGCTGGCCGAGCATCGGCTCCGCGGCGTCCAGCGCCTGCTGGGCCAGGCCCATCGCGTCCCAGATCTCCAGGGTGCGCGGCTGGACGCCGACCGCCTTCGCGTACGGCAGCGGTGCGGCGAGCCGGTCGACGACGCGGCAGTCCACGCCGTGCCGGCGCAGTTCGACCGCCGCGGTCAGTCCGACCGGTCCCGCCCCGACGACGAGTACGTCCACGTCCACCATGGCGAATGCACCTCCGGGCGTCTCCCTCCAATGGAGCACAGCCCGGCGGGTTTGTCGAAAGATGTCGGTCGCGGGCCGGGCGGCTACGCCTTCGGCTCCGGCAGGCCCAGCAGGCGGTCGCGGAGCACCGGGAACTGGGAGCGGGTCTCGGCGACCCGGGCGGGGTCGAGGTCCACGGTGAGCACCTCCTCGCCAGGACCGGCCTCGGCGAGCACCTCGCCCCACGGGTCGACCACCACGCTGTACCCGGCCTGCTCGACGTCGGCGTGGGTGCCCGCGGTGCCGCAGGCGAGCACGTACGCCTGGCTCTCCACCGCCCGGGCCCGGGCCAGCAGCGACCAGTGCGCGCGCCGCCGGGCGGGCCAGCCGGCCGGTACGACCATCAGTTCGGCGCCGGCGTCCACCAGCAGCCGGAACTGCTCGGGGAACCGCAGGTCGTAACAGGTCGCCAGTCCGACGGTGACGCCGGGTCCGTCCAGCCGGGCGGTGACGATCTCCTGCCCGGCGGCCATCAGGACCGCCTCGCCGCGGTCGAAGCCGAACCGGTGGATCTTGCGGTAGTAGCGGTGCAGGGTGCCGTCCGGCGCGAAGAGCAGCGAGGTGTTGTAGAGCGGCCCGCCCGGGGTCGCCTCCTCGCGTTCCACCACGGAGCCGGCGTGCAGCCACACCCCGGCGTCCCGCGCGGCGGCGCCCATCGCCTGCGCGGTCGGGCCGTCCAGCGGCTCGGCGCACTCGGCGAACCGCTCGAACGCGAACGCGCCCACCGGCCACAGCTCGGGAAGCACCACCAGGTCCGCCCCGGCCTGTTCCCGCACCCGGGCCGCCACCGCGGCCCGCCGGGATTCGACCGACTCGTCCGGCTTGACATCGATCTGGAGCAGACAAGCGCGCACCGTACCACCGCCCATGAGTTCCGACTGCCCGTCCGGGCCTACGATCGTCACACGAAAGCACTGCCATGGTGCCAGCGCTCAGCGTAATTTGGGCGCACACCACACACTTCACCACGACCGCGCACCGATCCGCCGAGGGGTCCCGTGACCGTCCAAAGCCAGCTGCAGCCCTACATCGATGCCTGGACCCACTCCATCGAAGCGATATCCGAGTTGGTCGCCCCGCTCCCGGAGGGCGAGTGGAGCCGTCCCACCGACTGCCCCGGCTGGTCGGTGCGGGACGTCGTCTCGCACGTGATCGGCTTCGAGACGGAGGCGATCGGCGACCCGCGGCCCATCCACTCGCTGCCGAGCGACCTCTACCACGTCAAGGACGACTTCAGCCGGTACGCGGAGGTCCACGTCGACGTGCGGCGCTGCCACACCGCGCCGGAGATGACCTCCGAGCTGGAGTACACGATCATCCGCCGGTCCCGGCAGCTGCGCAACGAGACCCGGGCGCCGGAGACCATGGTGCGCTGGCTGATGGGCCAGCAGACGTCCCTGGAGGACGTGCTGTTGGCGCGGGCGTTCGACGTGTGGGTGCACGAGCAGGATCTGCGGCGCGCGCTGCGCAAGCCGGGCAACCTCGGCTCGCCCGGGTCCGCCATCGCCCGCGACGCGCTGCTGGCGCGGCTGCCGAGGGTGGTCGAGGAGATGGGCGCCCGGCCGTACTCGGCGTTCGTCTTCGACGTGCACGGCGAGCAGGAGTTCATGCGCACGGTGCGGGTGAGCGGCGAGGGCGAGATCTCCATCGACGGCAGCGTCTCGCTCGGTCCGACGGTGACGGTGACGACCGACTGGTCGACGTTCCTGCGGCTGACCTGCGGACGGGTGCGGGCCGAGAGCGTGGCCGACCAGCTGAAGATCGAGGGCGACGAGCGGCTCGCGGCGCGGCTGCTCGCCAACATCGCCGTGACACCGTGACGCCGTGGCACCGATGACGCCGTGAACCGGTGCGTGCGGTGTGCCCGGTGACGGGCGGTCAGGCGCGGACCTCGACGGTGTGCACGGCCTCGACCCGGCTGACGCTGACCCGTTCGCGCTCCCGCCGGGCGGCGGCGCCGCGCAGCCGCAGCACCTGGCCGAGACCGAACGCCTGCAGCACGAAGACGGTGCACAGCGCGAGGTGGTAGTCGTCGCCGGTGGCGTCCAGCAGCAGTCCGATGCTGAACAGGGCGATCACCGACGCGGTGAAGCCGCCCATGTTGACGATGCCGGAGGCGGTGCCGAGCCGCTCGGGCGGGTTGGCCGGCCGGGCGAAGTCGAAACCGATCATGGAGGCCGGACCCGAGGCCCCCAGCACCGCGCACAACACCACCAGCAGCCACGACGGCGCCGGCCCGCCCGGCCAACTCAGCACCACCGCCCAGCACGTCGCGGTGGCCGCCACCGTACCCAGCGCCAGCGGCAGCCGGGCGCCGTGGTGCCGGGCGATGACCTGGCCGAAGATCATGCCGAGCGCCATGTTGGACAGCACCACCAGCGTCAGCAGGCCGCCCGCCGCGCCGCGTGACATCCCCTCGCCCTCGACCAGGAAGGGCATCCCCCACAGCAGCAGGAAGACCATCGCGGAGAACTGCGTGGTGAAGTGCACCCACATGCCCAGCCGGGTGCCGGGTTCCCGCCAGCTGTCCGCCAGTTGGCGCCGCACCGCACCGCGCGCCCGGCGCTCGGCCGGCGGCGGCGCGTAGCCCTCCGGGTGGTCCTTCATGAACAGCAGCACGAGCACGAGCACCCCGGCGCCGCCGATCGCGGTCGCGGTGAAGGTCCGCGTCCAGCCCTCCGAGTGCAGCAGCCGGGCCAGCACCAGCGTGCTCACCAGGTTGCCCGCCATGCCGAACAGCGCGGCGCCCTGGGCGATCAGCGGCCCGCGCCGGGCCGGGAACCAGCGGGAGCCGAGCCGCAGCACACTGATGAACGTCATCGCGTCCCCGCAGCCGAGCACCGCGCGGGACGCCAGCGCGGAACCGTAGGCGTGCGAGAACGCGAAGCCGAGCTGGCCGCTGGTCAGCAGCACGATGCCGCAGGTCAGCACCCGCTTGGTGCCGTAGCGGTCCACCAGCACGCCGACCGGGATCTGCATGCCGGCGTAGACCAGCACCTGGAGGATGGAGAAGGTGGACAGCGCCGAGGCGTCGATGTGGAAGCGGGCGGCGGCGTCGATGCCGGCCACCCCGAGGCTGGAGCGGTGCACCACGGCGACCAGGTAGACCAGGACGCCGATGCCCCAGACGGCCGCCGCGCGCGGCCCGCCCGGCGGGTCCCCCGGCAGCCGGCCCGCGGGCCGGCCGGCTTCCGCGCACTTCATGTGTCGTCCCCGCGGGCGATGGCCCGCACCCTCCCGACGTGCCGGCGCACCACGGCCGCCGCGGCGTCGCCGTCCCCGGCCCGCAGCGCTTCGAGGATCTCGGTGTGCTCCTCGATGTTCCTCGCGATGCGGTGCGGATCGGCCCGCATGACCTGCACGCCCATCCGCAGCTGGCGGTCGCGCAACTGGTCGTAGAGCTGGGCGAGGATGGCGTTGCCCGCCGCGCGGACGATCTCGGCGTGGAAGGTGCGGTCCGCGGCGGCCGCCGCCGCGAGGTCGCCGCGCTCCCGGTGCTCCCGGTGCTCGCGCAGCAGCTCCTCCAGCCGGCCCAGCAGCCGGTCGTCGGCGGGCAGCAGCTTGCGGACCGCGTGCTCCTCGACCAGCAGGCGGGTCTCGACGACGTCGGCGATCTCCTGGGCGGAGACCGGCAGCACCAGGGCGCCCTTCTTGGGGTAGAGCTTGATCAGCCCTTCCGCCTCAAGCCGCAGCAGCCCCTCCCGCACCGGGGTGCGCGACACCCCGACCGCCTCGGCCAGGTCGCCCTCGGTCAGCAGCGTGCCGCCCTCGTACGACCGGTCGAGGACGGCCTGCTTGACGTGCGTGTAGACCCGCTCGGCGGCGGGCGGCTGCTTGACGGGCGGGCCGGAGACCGGTGACGTACGCATGATGCGCACAGCATAGATACAACAATCCGACCGGCAGAAGGGCATGTCCGGCATGCGGACCGCCCGCCCGTGTGGTCAGCCCACGCGCGCGGGGCCCGGACCGCGCTGCCGCGCTCCGGGCCCCGCGTGCTCGCTCACGACCAGGTCATCAGCCGCTTCGGGTACTCCAGGATCGCCGCGATGTCGGCGAGCACCCGGGAGCCCAGCTCGCCGTCGACCAGCCGGTGGTCGAAGGAGAGCGCGAGCGTGGTGACCTTGCGGGGCTTGACCTTGCCCTTGTGCACCCACGGCTGGTCCTTCACCGCGCCGAAGGCGAGGATCGCGGACTCCCCGGGGTTCAGGATGGGCGTGCCGGTGTCGACGCCGAAGACGCCGACGTTGGTGATGGTGACCGTGCCGCCCTGCATCGCGGCGGGGGTCGTCCGGCCCTCCCGGGCGGTGCTCACCAGGTCGCCCAGGGCCGCGGCGAGCTGCGGGAGGGTGAGTGTCTGCGCGTCCTTGATGTTGGGGACGATCAGACCGCGCGGGGTGGCCGCGGCGATCCCCACGTTCACGTACCCCTTGTGGACGATCTCCTGACTGGCCTCGTCCCAGCTGGAGTTGACCTCCGGGTTGCGCTTGATGGCGACCAGCAGCGCCTTGACCACCAGCAGCAGCGGGCTGACCTTGAGGCCGGCGAACGCCGGGTCCAGCTTGAGCTCCTGGACCAGCCGCATCGAGCGGGTGATGTCGAACGTCACGAACTCCGTGACGTGCGGCGCGGTGAACGCGCTGGCCACCATGGCCTGCGCGGTCGCCTTGCGCACCCCCTTGACCGGCACGCGTGTTTCACGTGAAACATCCGCACCGGTGGCCGCTGCCGCCGGGGCGGCCGGCTGCGGCTCGACGGCCGCCGGAGCCGCCTGGGCCGGAGCGGGCGCGGCGGGCGCCGGGGCCGCCGCGGCGTGCACGTCCTCGCGGGTGATCACGCCGTCCGGACCGGTCGGCGTGACGGCCGCCAGGTCCACGCCGAGGTCCCTGGCGAGCTTGCGCACCGGAGGCTTGGCCAACGGCCGGCCGGTCTCTGCCGGGGCCGGCTCGGCGGGCGCGGCGGCCGCGGTGCCGTTCATCTCGGCCTGCACCTGCGCCTGGGCCTGGGAGGGCACCGGGGAACCGGCGGCCTGCTTGCGCGGGCGGCGCTTGGTGGACGACGCGGCGACGCCGTAGCCGACCAGGACGGCCTGCCGCTTGGGGGCGGCGGGCTCCTCCGGCGCGGGGGCCGGCGCGGCCGGCTCGGCGGGGGCGGCGGCCGGCGGGGGCGTGGCCTCGGCCGGACCGGCGCCCGGCGTGGTGTCCACCGAGATGATGGCGGTGCCCACGTCCACCGTGTCGCCCTCGGGGAAGCGGATCTCGCTCACCACCCCGTCGAACGGGATGGGGAGCTCGACGGCCGCCTTGGCCGTCTCGACCTCGCACACCACCTGGCCGTCGGCGACCGAGTCGCCGACGGAGACGAACCACTTGAGGATCTCCGCCTCGGTGAGTCCCTCGCCCACGTCGGGCATCTTGAACTCTCGGAAGCGCTGAGCGATGTCTGTCACGGTCACTGATCTCCTCGGCTTTCAGAAGGCCAGCGCGCGGTCAACGGCGTCGAGCACGCGGTCGAGGCCGGGAAGGTACTCCTCCTCCACCCGGGCCGGCGGGTACGGCGCGTGGAACCCGCCCACCCGCAGCACCGGAGCCTCCAGGTGGTAGAAGCAGCGCTCGGTGATCCGGGCCGCGATCTCGGCGCCGGTGCCCAGGAAGACCGGGGCCTCGTGCACCACGACGAGCCGCCGGGTCTTCTCCACCGACGCCTGGATGCTGTCGAAGTCGATGGGCGACATCGACCGCAGGTCCAGCACCTCCAGGCTACGGCCGTCCTCCTCGGCCGCCTTGGCGACCTCCAGGCAGACCTTGACCATCGGGCCGTAGGCGGCCAGCGTCAGGTCGGTGCCGGCCCGGGCGACGTTGGCCCGGTGCAGCGGCGCCGGGACCGCGGCGGTGTCCACCTCGCCCTTGTCCCAGTAGCGGCGCTTCGGCTCGAAGAAGATCACCGGGTCGTCGCACTCGATGGCCTGCTGCAGCATCCAGTACCCGTCGGACGCCGTGGCGGGGGAGACCACCTTCAGGCCGGCCACGTGCGCGAAGAGCGTCTCGGGCGACTCGCTGTGGTGCTCGACCGCGCCGATGCCGCCGCCGTAGGGGATCCGCACGACGACCGGCAGCTTGACCTTGCCGAGCGCGCGGGCGTGCATCTTGGCCAGCTGGGTGACGATCTGGTCGTACGCCGGGAAGACGAAGCCGTCGAACTGGATCTCGGCGACCGGGCGGTAGCCGCGCAGGGCCAGGCCGATCGCGGTGCCGATGATGCCGGACTCGGCGAGCGGGGTGTCGATGATCCGCTCCTCGCCGAAGTCCTTCTGCAGGCCGTCGGTGATGCGGAAGACGCCGCCGAGCTTGCCGACGTCCTCGCCCATGACGAGGACCTTGGGGTCGGACTCCAGCGAGGTGCGCAGGGACTCGTTGATCGCCTTGGCGAGGGTCATGGCGGTCATCGGACGGCCCCTTCCTTGGTGTCCGCTCCATCGGCGAAAGAGGCCTGGTACGCGGCGAACTGGGCCCGCTCCTCGTCGACGAGGGCGTGCCCGTCGGCGTAGACGTTGTCGAAGATGGTCATCGGGTCGGGGTCGGGCATGGAGCGCACGCCGTCGCGGACCCGCTTGGCCAGGGTGTCGCTCTCCTGGTCGATCCGCGCGTAGTACGCGTCGTCGGCCAGCCCCTCCTTGGTCAGGTAGGCGCGCAGCCGGGCGATCGGGTCCTTGCCCTCCCACTCCACCCGCTCGTCGTCCATCCGGTAGCGGCTGGCGTCGTCGGAGGTGGTGTGCGCGCCCATCCGGTACGTGAACGCCTCGACCAGCATCGGGCCGCCGCCCGAGCGGGCGCGCTCCAGCGCCGCCCTGGTGACCGCGAGGACCGCGAGCACGTCGTTGCCGTCCACCCGGACGCCGGGGAAGCCGAAGCCGGCGGCACGCTGGTAGATCGGCACCCGGGACTGCCGGGCGGTGGGCTCGGAGATCGCCCACTGGTTGTTCTGGCAGAAGAAGACCACCGGGGCGTTGTAGACCGCGGCGAAGGTGAACGCCTCGGCCACGTCGCCCTGGCTGGAGGCGCCGTCGCCGAAGTAGGCGATGACCGCGGAGTCCGCGCCGTCCTTGGCCACGCCCATCGCGTACCCGGCGGCGTGCAGGGTCTGGGAGCCGATGACGATCGTGTAGAGCTGGAAGTTGTTCTGGTTCGGGTCCCAGCCGCCGTTGTTGACGCCGCGGAACATGCCCAGCAGGTTCAGCGGGTCCACGTCACGGGTCCAGGCGACGCCGTGCTCACGGTAGGTGGGGAACACGTAGTCGTCGGGGCGGGTGGCCCGTCCCGAACCGATCTGCGCCGCCTCCTGGCCCAGCAGGGACGCCCACAGGCCCAGCTCGCCCTGCCGCTGCAGGGTGATGGCCTCGGCGTCGAACCGGCGGGTCATGACCATGTCCCGGTACAGGCCGCGCAACTCCTCGGCCGACAGGTCGATGGCGTACTCGGGGTGTTCCACACGGTCGCCCTGAGGGGTCAGCAACTGCACGAGCTCGGGTTCCGACCCGGCTCCCCCTCGGCGCTTCGCGCCGCCGCGGCTACTGCGCACGGCAGTGCTTTTCACGCTCACGTCTTGCTCCTCCGTCTGGCCGGCCCCCGGGATCCGCCGGCGGCCGTGCGGGACTCACCCGATGTCGGCTCGGCGCACGGGGTGTGTGCGGCAGGGCCGGACCGGGTGTGACTTACGCCCCGGACGCGGTCTGCGTATCAGACGTTACCCACACTTCACTCGGGAGCGCGATTGGGCGTCTACCTGCGGTTTTACTTTGATTTCCTAGGAAATCACCGTGACGGCGCATTCCCGCAGGCGACCGGGACAACCGCACGGTATCCCGCCGGGGGCGGCGACGTAAGACCAGGACACATGTGTGATCACAAAGATACCCTGAGTGATCTACCATTCGGCGAGTGCCATTGCGCAGTCCCGCGACGCAACAACCGACCGTCCGCACGCTGAACAGCCTGCTCGGGCGGTATCACACCGCCGGAAACCCGATTTCGTGCGAACCAGTGGCCCAAGGTCTGCTCAACCACGGCTACCGTCTGTACACGACCAGGGGTCGATTCTTCCTCAAGCACTATCTCGAGGACCCGGACCGCCCCGAGCGGCGCGCCACGCACCCGGCGACCATCGTCCGCCAGCACCGCGCCACCCAGCGGCTCGGCGCGCTCGGCCTGCCGGTCGCCGCGCCGCTGGCGGACGGCGAGGGCCGCACGGTCTCGGTCATCGACGGCCGCCCCTACGCGCTCTATCCGTGGGTCGACGGGCGGCACCGGGCCGGCACCGAGCTGACCCGCGAGCAGTCCCGGCGGCTCGGCACGCTGCTCGGCCGGGTGCACACCGCGCTGGAACGGGTGCTGCCGCAGGACGGCGAGGCCGCCGCCGCGCCGTGCACCGGACACCTCAGCGCGGCGGCCGAGGACACCTACGCGCTCATCGAGGACCTGCTGCGGCTGGCCCGCCGCCACCGGCGCCGCGACGCGCTGGACTCGCTGGCCGAGCACCGGCTGCTGGAGCGCCGCGCCCTGCTGCAGCGGCACGCCCACCGCCGTCCGGCCGACGCCACCACCTCGGCCGCCGGCTGGGTGCACGGCGACTTCCACCCGCTCAACCTGCTCTACCGGGGGCCGGAACCGGTCGCGATCATCGACTGGGACCGGCTCGGCGTCCAGCCGCGCGCCGAGGAGGCGGTGCGGGCAGCGGTGATCTTCTTCCTGCGCGAGCCGGACGGCACCCTCGACCTGGTCAAGGTGCGCTGCTACGCGCGGGCCTACCGCCGGGCCGCGGGCGTCTCGGTGCGGGAGCTGGCCGCGGCGGTGCGCCGGGTGTGGTGGGAGCGGCTCAACGACTTCTGGATGCTGCGCTGGCGCTACGAACGGCACGACTACCGCGCCGACCCGCTCTTCCCGGCCGCCGCCGCACTCGTGGTCTGGTGGACGCGCGAGTACGAGGCGGTGTTCACCGCGTTCACCGGCTGAGGCGGCGGGTCAGTCGCCGATGTCGGTGCCGCCGCCCAGGATCGGCGACGAGGTGTCCGTCGGGTCGGGCGGGGTCGAAGGGTCGGTCGGTGTGGACGTGGGCGTCGGGTTCGTCGTCGGCTGGCCGGTATTGGTCGGCTTGGGCGACGGCGGCGCGTCGGTCGCCGAGGGCGAGGTGGCCGGCCCGGTGTCGGTGGCGGACGGCCCGACGGACGGCGAGGTGTCGTCCAGGCCGCCGCCGCCCTGCGAGGACGGCTGGGTGGCGCCGCCGCCCTGCCCGGAGGTGTCCTGCGGGGCGCTGGAGACCGAGCCGGCGGGCGGGGTGCTGCCGCTGCCGGTATGGCCCGCGTTGACGGCGAAGAAGACGCCGATGCCGACCGCCATGATCGCGCCGATCACCAGCAGCGCCACGTTGCGCGCCCGGTGGCCGCCGCGGTAGTCGTCGTCGTAGGCGTACGCGGCCGTCTCCGCGCCGCCGCCCGCGCCCGCCATCAGGGGCACGCCGAACTCGGTGGTGTTGCCGGTCCTGGTGCGCGACATGGCGCTGGTGGCCGCGGTGCCGCCGGGCGGCGTGGACATCGCGCCGGGGGCCACGTAGCCGGTGTCCCAGGTGCCGACCCAGGCACCCCGCTCGGCGAGCATGCGCAGCGCGTACTGGGCGACGCCGTGCATCTCCTCCGCGCTCTGGAAGCGGTCGTCGGGGTTCTTGGCCAGCGCGCGGAGCACTATGCCGTTCAGCTCCGGCGGCACCCGGTCGTTGAGCTCGGAGGGCACCCGCGGCTCGTCCTGCACGTGCTGGTAGACCACCGAAAGCGGGGTCTCGCCGACGAACGGCGGGCGCAGCGTGAGGAGTTCGTAGAGCAGGCAGCCGGTGGCGTACAGGTCGCTGCGGTGGTCGACCGCCTTGCCGAGCGCCTGCTCGGGCGAGAGGTACTGCGGCGTGCCCATGACCATGCCGGTCTGCGTCATGGTGGTGGACGCGCCGTGCAGCGCGCGGGCGATGCCGAAGTCCATCACCTTGATCGCGCCGGCGTGGGTGATGACGACGTTCGCCGGCTTGATGTCGCGGTGCACGATGCCGTGCTGGTGGCTGTAGGCCAGCGCTTCGAGCACGCCGGAGGTGATGATCAGCGCCTGCTCGATCGGCGGCGGCTCGGCGTCCACCAGCAGCTCGCGGATCGTGCGGCCCTCGCACAGCTCCATCACGATGTACGGAACGGTGTCGATGCCCTTGCGGTCCTCGCCGGAGTCGTAGACCGCGACCACCGCGTGGTGGTTGAGCCCGGCGACGGACTGCGCCTCACGGGTGAAGCGGGCCTTGGAGACCGGGTCCTCCGCGAGGTCGCCGCGCATCAGCTTCACCGCGACGGTGCGGCCCAGGCGGACGTCCTCGGCGGCGTAGACCTCGGCCATGCCGCCTCTGCCGAGCCGCCGGGTGAGGCGGTAACGGCCATCGCCGATCAGCCCGTTGACGCCCCACTGCTCGGGGCCGTCGTAGGGGTCGCCGGATGTCATGGGTCGCTCGTGGTCGTCGGAGGCCTGCGTCCGTTCCATCAGTCCTCGCCGTCGCTCATCACCTGGGTGGTGCCGTGTACTCCGAGAGCGAACGCTACCGTCTCACGGTGCGACCTGGGGAAGCCGGTGGCCGGACGAACCCGTCCACAATCGGTCGAATCGCCGCGAATCGACCCGCCGAGCGGGCCGCACCGGGCCGGAAACCCCCACCCGCCGGGGGCGCGGCGGCCGTCGAGCCGCCCTGCTCACGGATCGGAAACGGTTTCCCGGTCATCCGGTGACGGAACGGTCAAGCAACTTGACGCATATCAGCGCTCCGGCAGACTTGGCGGACAGATAAGCATAGGGCTTGGTGTGAGTGCGGGTGTGCCCCCGCGCGAGGGGGAAAGCAGTCAGATGAGCGGGGACGCGCGGGGCGATTTCTCGGGCAGCACGGTCGGAGGCGGCCGATACCAGTTGCGCAGCCTGCTCGGTGAGGGCGGCATGGCCTCCGTCCACCTCGGTTACGACTCCGTGCTGGAGCGGACCGTCGCCATCAAGACGCTGCACAGCGAACTCGGCCGTGAGCAGTCCTTCCGCGAGCGTTTCCGCCGCGAGGCCCAGGCGGTGGCCCGGCTCAACCACACCAACATCGTCTCCGTCTTCGACTCCGGCGAGGACGAGATCGACGGCCGCTCGATCCCGTACATCGTCATGGAACTGGTGGACGGCGACCCGCTGCGCAGCGTGCTGGACCGCGACATCGCGGAGCACGGCGCGATGCCGACCGACAAGGCACTCAAAATCACCGGCGATGTGCTGGCCGCGCTGAGCGCCAGCCACGAGATGAGCCTGGTGCACCGGGACATCAAGCCGGGCAACGTGATGCTGACCAAGCGCGGCGTGGTCAAGGTGATGGACTTCGGCATCGCCCGCGCGCTGCAGTCCGGCGTCACCTCGATGACGCAGACCGGCATGGTGGTCGGCACCCCGCAGTACCTGTCGCCCGAGCAGGCGCTGGGCCGCGGCGTGGACGAGCGGTCCGACCTGTACTCGGTGGGCTGCATGCTCTTCGAACTGCTCACCGGGCGGCTGCCGTTCGACGGCGACTCCCCGCTGGCGGTCGCCTACCAGCACGTGCAGGAGGAGCCGCCGGTCCCCTCGACGATCAACCGCTCGCTGCCGCCGGCGGTGGACGCGCTGATCGCCCGCGCGCTGAAGAAGAACCCGGCCGAGCGGTTCCCCACCGCCGACGCGATGCAGGACGAGTGCCTGCGGGTGGCCGGCATGGCCCAGGGCGGCGCGGCGACCCCGCTGGTGATCGGCGAGGGTCCGAAGGCCCACCACGGCGGCTACGCGACCGGCCACCAGGACTCGTTCGCGGTCTTCCCCAACGCCGACCCGGCCACCCCGCCGCCCTACGCGCAGTCCATGCGGCCCGGCCCGCAGGCGAGCTTCGGCCCGCCCACCCCGCCGCCCAACCCGGTCCCCCAGCAGTACGCGCCGGTCGGCTACCAGAACCAGATGCCGATGCAGCAGCAGATGCAGCAGATGCCGCCGGCCTACAACACCCGGCCGTCCATGCAGCAACGGCCGCCGCGCCAGGGCGGCAACTGGAAGCCGTTCGTCATCTTCAGCGCGATCGCCGTCGTCGCCGTGGTGGTCCTGCTGCTCGTCATCGGCGTGATGAGCAACGCCGGTTCGCCGTCCGCCGCCGGCACCAACTCGCCGGCGCCCGCCATCTCCTACGGCGACCCCAGCCGCACCATCGACCCCAGCCTGTGCTCCGGCGCCGACAGCTTCGGCACCGACCACAACAAGGTCGACATGCCCGACATGACGCTGAAGTACATCGACTCCGTCAAGTCCTGCATCACCGGGGCCGGCTGGCACTACCGGATCCGCTACACCGACGAGCAGCTGTGGGGCAAGGGCACGGTCATCACCCAGTCCCCCACCGCCTACACCGAGTTCGACCCCAAGAAGACGAGGATCGTCCTGACCGTCTCCACCGGCAAGGCGAGCTGACGCCTCACCGGGCAAGCCGGGCCGCGGGGTCGTCGCGAACCGGTCGGGCTGAACGGATCGCACACGGGACGGATTGAGCGGCGCAGGCCGTGCGGCACGGATCGCGGACGGGCGAGCGGCGGGCGGTTGCGAGCGAGGTCGCGCCGGGCAGGCGGTCGGGCGGAACGGACCGCACGGACGGATCGGGCGCCACGGATCGCCGGCGGGCGGCGGCGGGCGGTTGCGGGGGCGCGCCGGGTGGGCGGAAGGCCGGGCGGCGCTGGACGCTACCCGGCCTTCGTCCGCTCACCCCACGCCGCGGCCGATCGGCGCCGCGGCCGGTTACAGATACGGACCCGTACGGGTGGCGCCGGGGTGGCCTCCGGCCTCGTCGGACTCGTCCGGGATGCCCACCCCGGGCGGCAACGCGCGCCGCATCGACTCCAGTTGGGCGCGCGCCGCCATCTGCTGGGCGAACAGCGCGGTCTGGATACCGTGGAAGAGCCCCTCCAGCCAGCCGACCAACTGCGCCTGCGCGATCCGCAGTTCGGCCTCGCTGGGCACGGTGTCGTCGGTGAACGGCAGCGAGAGCCGGTCCAGTTCGGCCACCAGCTCCGGCGCCAGCCCCTCCTCCAGCTCCTTGACGGAACTGCGGTGGATCTCCTTGAGCCGCACCCGGCTCGCCTCGTCCAAAGGCGCCGCGCGGACCTCTTCGAGAAGCTGCTTGATCATGCTGCCGATACGCATGACCTTGGCGGGCTGCTCGACCATCTCCGTCACCGGGATCTCCCGGGACTCACCGTCCTCGCCGCCGTGCCGGCCGCCGCCGCTGAGGGCCATGCCGTCGGGGCCGACGACCAGGACATGCGGGCTCTCCTGCTGGGATCTCTCGTTCATCGGCATCTCCATGCCGCCATTGTCTCGCACACGTGACCCGGCCCGGGGCGCCCTCCCCAAAGGTTGCCGGATCGCGACCAAGATCGTCAGCGCCGGCGCAACCGCACCGCGAGCACCCCGATCCCGGCCCCGAGCAGCGCGAGCCCGGTCCCGAACGGCAACACCCGCAACACCCGCCCCGGCGGCGGTTCCGCCGTCCGCTCGTACGGCGGGATGGACGGATGCGGCGCCGCGACCGGTCCGGTCCCGGCCGGCTCGGATGCCGCTCCGGTCGGCCGCGGCCCGCCGAGCGGCGGCGGCATCCCGCGCGGCCCACGCCCCCGTCCGCGCCCCGGCGCACGCAACGGCGTCCTCGGCACGGCCGCCGGCCCGTCCGCCTGCGGTGCGTCGGCCTGCGGCGGGCTCTGCCACGGGCTCATCGGATCGCGCGGCACCGACGGATCCCACGGCCCGTCCGGATCGTCCCGTCCGGCTGCCTCCCCGGCACCCTGCGAGACCGCCGGGTTCTCCGGCGACGGCCTGCGCGGCACCCGGTCCAACTCCTCCTGGTCCGCGTCCCGCCCGGGGTGCGGCCGACCTTCCCCCGCCACCGTCCCGGCCAGCCCGGCACCCTCCGCTCCGGCGGACGGCTCCGCGTCGGCGGGCCGGGCCGCGCTCCCGGGACGGAAGGCGTCGGCGACCTGGGCGGCCGGGGCCGCGGCGACGTACGCGTTCGGCCCCGCCGCGAACAACGCGGCCAACGCCAACGACGGCCCCGCCACGGCAAGCCGGACCCGGCAGGCGTAGGCCACGGTCACCCCTTCCCGTACGGACACGTCGTGCGGTGCAACAAGCGTCACACACAGCAACAATTCCGGCATCCCGACCAGGCGGGCCCCGAGGGCCGATCGGGGGTGGGCGAGGGAAGGGGATCGAACCGGTCGGGAGCGTGGCCGGGGTCGGGCGCGCGCCCTTCCGGCGACGGTCCGGTGCGGCGAGGTCGCCGACGGAAGGGGCCGCCGGATCGGCCGGGGCGGGGCGGCCTTGGAGCGGGCCGCGCGGCGCGCAGCACCGGACCAGGCGCGGGCCGCCTCCCGGGCACGGAGCGCGCGGGCGCGGCCCGGTCCTCCGACGGAAAGGGGGTCACCGGATTGGCCGAGGCGGACCGGCCATGGCACAGGCCAGCCCTGGAGCAGGCCGGCACGGCGCAGCGTCAGATCAGGCGCGGGCCGCCTCCCGAGCACGGAGCGTGGTGGGCGCGGCCCGGTCCCCCGACGGAAAAGGGGGTCACCGGATCGGCCGGAGCGGACCGGCCATGAAGTGAGCCGGCCCTGGACCAGGCCGACACGGCGCAGCACCGGACCAGGCGCGGGCCGCCTCCCGGGCACGGAGCGGAACGGGCCCGGTCCGACCAGAAGGAGCCCCCCGAAAGGGGCGGTGGGGGCCGGTCAGGGCGAACCGGCCCGCAACCCGGAGCGCCTCGACCAGGCCGACACGGGCGCGGATCGTTACGCGTGCGGACTGCCCCGTCCACCGGTTACGGGCGCGGACCAGCACGGCGCGGGGCGCGGACCGGGACGAGCGCGGACGCCGTCCGCCACCGGGGAACCGGTCGGCGAACCGGCGAGGCCGACCCCGCACGTGATCGGTACGGGCACGGCCCACCCGGCACCGGCCGTTCGAGCGGGGCACCCGGACCGGGCCGCGGCGCGGTCCAGCCGGAACGCGGTGCGCCTTCCGAACGCGATTCGCCCCCGCGCGGACCGCCCAGGTCCGCCCCGGCTCAGACCTTGAGGACGATCTTGCCCACGTGTTCGCCCGCTTCCATCGCCCGGTGGGCGGTGGGGGCGTCGGACATCGGGAGGGTGCGGTCGATGACCGGGCGGAGCCGGCCGCTCTCCAGCAACGGCCACACGTGTTCGCGTACCGCTCCGACGATGGCCGTCTTCTCCGCGACCGGACGGCCGCGCAGGGAGGTGGCGGTGACCGCGGCCCGCTTCTGCAGCAGCTTGCCGAGGTTCAGCTCCGCCTTGGCACCTCCTTGCATGCCGATCACGCACAGGCGGCCGTTGACCGCGAGGGCGTCGATGTTCCGTTCGAGGTACTTGGCCCCGATGATGTCGAGGATGACGTCCGCCCCGGCGCCGTCCGTCGCTTCCTTCACCTCCGTCACGAAGTCCTGCTCGCGGTAGTCGATGAGGATGTCCGCGCCGAGTTCACGGCAGCGTTCCAGCTTGGCGGCGCTGCCGGCCGTGACCGCGACGCGGGCGCCGACCGCCTTCGCCAGCTGGATCGCCATCGTGCCGATGCCGCTGGCGCCGCCGTGGACGAGCAGCGTCTCGCCGGGCAGCAGGTGCGCGACCATGAAGACGTTCGACCACACCGTCGCCGTGACCTCGGGCAACGCCGCGGCCTCGACCAGCGGGACCCCCTCCGGCACGGGGAGCAGCTGCCCGGAGGGCACGGCGACCTGTTCCGCGTAGCCGCCGCCCGACAGCAACGCGCACACCTCGTCGCCGACCGCCCAGTCGGTCACTCCGGTCCCCAGCGCCGTGATGCGGCCCGCGCACTCCAGGCCCGGGTACGGGGAGGCCCCCGGCGGAGGGTCGTAGAACCCCTGGCGCTGCAGTACGTCGGCTCGGTTGACGGCGCCGGCCGCCACCTCGACCAACACCTCGCCCTCGCCCGGCACCGGATCGGGCACCTCGGCCCACACCAACGCCTCGGGCCCGCCAGGTTCGGGAATCGTGATCGCGTACATGCTCGCGAGGCTACCCCCGGCCGCTCTGCCATCCCCTCTCGCACGAATTGCTACAAACAATCGCAAAGCGGATACATGCACCATGGTGACCGTCATCCGACGTGCCGTCAATCCCTCTTCAGGGGTAACGCCCGGCGCCGGCCGCACGGCGGTGACGCGGGGCGCGGGGCGCCGGGCGGGCGGCGCGGCTGGGGTCACGGCGACGCGGGCGCTGGGCTGCGGAGCGGCTGGGGTCGCGGTGACGCGGGCGCCTGGCGCGCGGAGCGGCTGGGATCGCGGTCGGATGGTCGGATCAGCGGCTGCGACCGGGCAGTTCGGTGACCAGCTCGACGTCCGCGTCCCGCACCGCGCCGCCCGGCGGGATCGCCGCCATCGCGTCGGCCTCGGCGAACCCGCGCAGCATGGCGGGACCGTGGAAGCGCAACGGCTCGGCGGCGCCCGCCCCCGACAGCGCGACCGGCACCAGCCGCGTGTCGGACGGATGGCCGTGCACGTCCCTCGTCAACGGCGCGGTACGCGGCTTCCGTTCGGGACGGCCGGACAGCACCCGCAGCAGCGGTACCACCAGGGTGAGCACACCGGAGACCGCGGCGAGCGGATTACCCGGAAGTCCGACGAACAGCCGCCCGCACGGCAGCGTGGCCAGCACCATCGGGTGCCCCGGCCGCACCGCGACCCCGTCCACCAGCAACGACGCCTTCAACCCCGCCAGCACCGCGTGCACGTGGTCCACCGGCCCGGCCGCGGTGCCCCCGGTCGTGACGACCAGGTCGGCCGTGCTGTGCGCCACCGCCTGCCGCAGCGCCTCGCAGTCGTCCCCGAGCCAACGCGGCTCGTCCGCCGAATCCGCGCCCAGCTCCCGCAGCCACGCCGGCAGCATCGGCCCGAGCGCGTCACGCACCCGCCCGTCCCTCGGCAGCCCCGCACGCAGCAGTTCGTCGCCCAGCACGAACACGTCCACCCGCGGTCGGGGCACCACCGGGATCGCGTCGTATCCGGCCGCTCCCGCCAGTCCCAGCACCGCCGCGGTCACCACGGCTCCGGCGGCCAGCAGCCGTTCGCCGGCCCGGCACTCCAGGCCGCGGCGCCGGATGTCCTGCCCGGCGGCGGGATCCGTCCACGGCGAACGCGGCCGGAGCAATCCGTCCGCCGGCCCGTGGACCTCGCCGTGTTCGCGGCGCAGTACGGCGGTCGTCCCCTCCGGTACCGCCGCGCCGGTCGCTATCACGACGGCCTGACCGCTCGACAACGCCGCCGTTCCGCCCTGACCTGCGAGAACCTCACCGGTCAGCCGCCACGGCCCATGCCCCGAGACCGCCCACCCGTCCATCGCGGACGTGTCAAAAGAGGGCAGGTCGCTCAACGCCTCCAACGGCTCGCCCAGCACCTGGCCAAGCGCCTCCGCGAGGCGGCGCGAGACCGCCTGTTGCGGCCGTCCGGCACGGCCGGCGATCGTCCGGGCGGTCTGCCACGGGGTGGGCCGGTGGGCCGGGCGCGGTGCGGGGGAGTCCACGGGATCCGCGGGACAGGCGGTCACCGGGCCGCGCCGCCGCCCTCTGACGCACCGGGCCCCTCCGGCGCTTCCCCGGCCGTCTCGGTCTCCCAACGCCCGGCCAGCGCCGCGGCCTTCCGGGCGGCCTCGACGACCGCTTCCGGACCGCCGCCCGCCCGGCCGGCCGCGTAGCCGACGAGGAACGTCGTCAACGGCGCGGCCGGGCGCGCGACACCGTGTGCGGCGTCCCGGGCCAGGTCGAGAAGCATGACCGTGTCGACGTCGAGTTCGATCCCGAGGTCGGCCTTGACTGCGGCGATCCATTCATCCAGCACACGTCCATGCTCCCTGATCCGGGCCCGTGCGGCGGCCAACGCCTCCCAGGTGTCGGTGTCGAACGTCGCCTCGCCGCCCGGATCGGGCAACCGCGCCAGCGCCAGCTCTCCGGTCAGCCGCCGCAGCGGCAGCCCGTCCAACGAGCCGTGCCGCGCCGTGAGCGCGGCCAGCTCCCGGCGCAGCGCCCGCGTCCGGTAGACCGCCAGCAACGTCTGGTCCCGGCCGCCCGGGTCCACCATCACCACGCCGTCCGAGTCCTCCGGCAGGCCGGCGAGCAGCGCGGCCACGGTCTGCGGCGTCACGAACGGCAGGTCGGCGGCGAGCACCACGACCAGTTCGGCCCCGGTCCGCGCCACCCCGGCCGCCAGCCCCGCCAACGGCCCGCCGCCGGGAGGCTCCTCGCGCACCCATTCGACCTCGCGCACGGTCCGGCGCCGCGGCCCGACGACCACCGTGTGCCCGGCGCCGGAGCACGCCTCCAGCACCCGGTCGAGCAGCCTCGCGCCGCCAACGCTCAGCGCCGCCTTGTCCACCCCGCCGAGCCGCCGGCCGGATCCCCCGGCCAGCACCACCGCGTCGTGCCGCGCCCGCACACCACTCATGGGCCGAGTATCCCCGCCGTCGGTCCGGGCCCGGCCCCGCGTCACCGCGGAACCGGCCCCGGATCCCGCGGCGGGCGCGGCCGGACTACACCGACCGCAGCAGCAGCGCCGGCTGCTCCACGCAGTCGGCCACGAACCGCAGGAAGCCGCCCGCCGTTCCGCCGTCGCAGACCCGGTGGTCGAAGGTGAAGGAGAGCTGGACGACGTGGCGCACCGCCAACTGCCCGTCGACCACCCACGGTTTCTGGACGATCCGGCCCACCCCGAGCATGGCCGCCTCGGGGTGGTTGATTATCGGAGTGGAACCGTCGACCCCGAACACGCCGTAGTTGTTGAGGGTGAAGGTGCCGCCGGTGAGGTCGGCGGGCGACAGGCTCCCGCCGCGGGCCGCCTCGGTGAGACGGGCGATCTCGGCGGCCAACTGCTCGGTGCTCCTGGTGTGCGCGTCGCGGACGACGGGCACGACCAGGCCGCGGTCGGTCTGCGCGGCGAAGCCGATGTGGACCGCGGGCAGGCGCACTATCTCCTTCGCCGCCGTGTCCACCACCGCGTTCAGCTCCGGGTACCGGGCGAGCGCCGCCGTGCAGATCCGTGCCAGCACGGCGAGGACCGAGACCTTCTGCCCCCGGTTGCCGGCGTTCATCGCCGCGCGGGCCGCCAGCAGTTCGGTGGCGTCGGCGTCGACCCAGGTGGTGGCGTCCGGGATCTCGCGCCGGCTGCGCGACAGCTTCTCCGCGACCGCGCCGCGTACCCCGCGCAACGGCACCCGGGTGCCCTCCGCCTGGACGGGGACGGCCGGGGTGGCCGCGGCGGCTTCGGACTTCTGCGCGATGGCCCGTTCGACGTCGCTGCGCAGGATCAGCCCGTTGGTGCCGGAGCCGGTCAGCGACCGCAGGTCCAGGCCGTTTTCCCTGGCGAGCCGGCGCACCAGCGGCGACACGACGGCGACCGGTCCGGAGTGGGCGTCCGGCGCGGGAAGCGGGACGGCCGTGGCCACGGCCGCGATGTCCTTGGTGGCACCGTTCACCGCGCCCGGCCGCACCCTGCGGCGGCGCGGCGCGGCGCCGGCGGTCCCGTACCCGACCAGGACGTTGCCGGAACCGGACTCGGCGGCCGAGCCGTCGGCGGTGGCGGAAGCGGCCGGGGCACCGGAGCCCGAGGCGTCGCCGGTGTCCGGCGCGGCGGGTGCCGTCCCGCCGCCCTCCGTCTCGCCGACCGAGACCGCCACCAGCGGGCGGCCGACCGGGACCTCGTCGCCGAGCGCGCCGTAGCGTGCGGTGACGACCCCCGCGTACGGGCAGGGGACCTCGACCATGGCCTTGGCGGTCTCCACCTCGACCACCGGCTGGTCGATCTCCACCACGTCGCCGACCTCGACCATCCACCGGACGATCTCGGCCTCGGTCAGCCCTTCGCCGAGGTCCGGCAGGGCGAACTCCTTCACCACGGCCATCAGTTGTCCTCCCACTGCAACCGGGCCACCGCGTCGAGCACCCGGTCGACTCCGGGCAGGTGGTAGCGCTCCAGCATCGGCGGCGGGTAGGGGATGTCGAACCCCGCGACCCGCAGCACCGGCGCCTCCAGGTGGTGGAAGCACCGCTCCGAGACCCGGGCCGCTATCTCCGCCCCGGAGCCGCCGAATCCGGTCGACTCGTGCACCACGACGGCGCGGCCGGTCCTGCGCACCGAGGCGCACACCGTCTCGTCGTCGAACGGCGTCAGGCTTCGCAGGTCGACCACCTCCAGATCCCAGCCCTCCTGACGTGCCGCTTCCGCGGCCTCCAGGCACACCGGCAGCGAGGGACCGTAGGTGATCAGCGTCGCCGAGGTGCCCTGTCGCCGGACCGCCGCCCGGCCGAGCGGCGGCACCGTCTCCGGGGCGTCGGCCGACCACTCGGCCTTGCCCCAGTAGAGACGCTTGGGCTCCAGGAAGACCACCGGGTCGTCGGAGGCGATCGAGGCGCGCAGCAGTCCGTACGCGTCGGCGACCGTAGCGGGCGTGACCACCTGCAAGCCGGGGGTGTGCAGGTAGTACGCCTCGGAGGAGTCACTGTGGTGCTCCACGCCACCGATGCCGCCACCGTAGGGGATTCGTATGGTTATCGGCAGAGGAAGCGCGCCACGGGTTCGGTTGCGCATCCGGGAGACATGGCTGATGAGCTGCTCCATCGCGGGATACGCGAAGGCGTCGAACTGCATCTCGACGACCGGGCGCAGCCCGTACATGGCCATGCCGACGGCCGCGCCGAGGATGCCGGCCTCGGCGAGCGGGGTGTCGGTGACCCGTTCGGGACCGAACTTGGCGGCCAGCCCGTCGGTGATGCGGAAGACGCCGCCGAGGGTGCCGACGTCCTCGCCGAGCACGTGGACCGTCGGGTCGTCGGTCAGGCTGTCGTGCAGCGCCTGGCGCAGGGCCTGGGCCATGGTGGCCGGCTTGCGCACCGCGGGGGCGGCGGAGGTGGGAGCGGTCGCGGTGCCCATCACTGCTCCTCGGCGTCGAGTTCGGCGCGCAGGCGCGCGGCTTGTTCTCGCAGTTGGGACGTCTGTTCGGCGTAGACGTGGTCGAACAGCGACATCGGGTCGAGCACCGGGTCGGCGTTCATCTGCTCGCGCAGCCGGGCGGCCATCTCCTCGGCTCCCGCCTGAACGGTGCGGATGTGCTCGTCGTCGATGAGTTGTCGGTTCCGCAACTCGGTCTCCAGGAGTACGAGCGGATCGTAGGCCCGCCAGGGTGCGACCTCGTCGGCGTCGCGGTAGCGGGTGGCGTCGTCGGCGTTGGTGTGGGCGTCGATCCGGTAGGTGATCGCCTCGACCAGCGTGGGGCCGCCGCCGGTCCTGGCCCGCTCCATCGCCTCGCTGAGCACCAGGTGGACGGCCGGTGCGTCGTTCCCGTCGACGAGGCGGCCCGGGATGCCGTAGCCGACGGCCTTGTGGGCGAGGGAGGGCGCGGCGGTCTGCTTCTCCAGCGGGACGGAGATGGCGAATCCGTTGTTCTGGACCAGGAAGACCACCGGGGCCCGCCAGACGGCGGCGAAGTTGAGCGCCTCGTGGAAGTCGCCTTCGCTGGTGCCGCCGTCGCCGACCATGGCCAGCGCCACGGTGTCGTCGCCGCGCAGCCGGGCGGCGTGTGCCAGGCCCACGGCGTGCGGGAGCTGGGTGGCCAGCGGGGTGCTGAGCGGCGCCACCCGGGTCTCGTGGGGGTCGTAGCCGTTGTGCCAGTCGCCGCGCAGCAGGGTCAGCGCCTGGACCGGGTCGACGCCGCGGGCGACGACGGCGAGGGTGTCGCGGTAGCTGGGGAAGAGCCAGTCCTGCGGGCGCAGGCAGCGGGCGGCGGCCACCTCGCAGGCTTCCTGGCCGGTGGTCGACGGGTAGACCGCGAGCCGGCCCTGCTGGGTGAGGGCGGTGGCCTGCCGGTTGTAGCGCCGGCCGCGGACCAGGGCCTCGTACAGCTCGCGCAGCAGCTCGGGGTCCAGGTCGGCGGCGGCGGGCGTGCCGAGCAGGCGGAACGGCTCGGGGTCGGGCAGCAGCGGTGCGGGATCGGTCCGCGGCTTCCAGCCGGGCGGCGGGGCGTGGCCGACGCCGGCGGCGCCGGGCGGCTCGGCGGCGGGCGACGTGGAGCGCTCTGTGGTCCGGGTGCCGGGTTCCCCCGTGCCGGAGGCCAGGGACTGGTGGGCCATCTCGCACCTCCTTGTGGGCGGTGTCCGCGCACCCGCTGTCACGAGTGCTCTGGTCGAGCGGCGGTCTCCGCTCACCTACCGATTGTTCGGTCGTCGATGGCATTTTGACCACAGTCGCGGTCAGCCTGTGGACAAACGGTTATCCACAGCCTGAGATGGAGGCAGTACGTCCATGGTAGGGAGGCCCCGGGGGATGGCGAGTGAACATTTGGTCGATCCGGATCAGCCCGGCCGAGCGGTCGGCCCGCCCAGACCGCTCGACTCCATAGACCGTTCCATCCTGCGACTGCTGCAGGAGGACGGCCGCGCGTCGGTCCGCTCGGTCGCCGATCGGGTCCACGTGTCGAGGGCGAACGCCTACGCGCGGATCAACCGGTTGATCGAGGACGGCATAATCCGCGGCTTCACCGCGCGGGTGGATCACGAGCGATCGGGCCAGGGCGCGTCGGCGTACATCACGCTCAAGATCGTTCAGAACACCTGGCGGACCGTCCGGGAACAACTGCTCACCCTTCCGGGTATAGCTCACATCGCCCTGGTCAGCGGTGATTTCGATGTGCTGATGCTGGTCCATACGGCGGACAACCGCAGCCTGCGTGAGCTGGTGCTCACCCGGATCCAGGCCATTCCCGAGGTGCTCAGCAGCCGGACGCTGCTGGTCTTCGAGGAGACGGATCTCGTGGTCGGCGAGTGACGCCCGGGCCGCCGAAACGGTCCCGGGCGCCACGAGCGCGTTCCGGTCGCCACTCGATCGAAGGAGTTTCGCGGCCGTCAGTCGACGCGTGAGGTCCGCAGACCGTCGAAGGCGATGCGGACCACCGTGGCCGCGACCTCGTCGCTGGAGGCGCCGGGGGCACCGGAGGCGGCCGGCGCACCCTTCGCGGCGCCACCCGGAACACCCGGGCCGGCCGGGGCATCGGGCTCGGGCAGCGCGACGCCGGCAGCCGGCCGGTACCACTCCACCATGGAGTTGATCATGCCGAAGAGCAGCCGGGTGGCGAGCCGGACGTCCACGTCGGAGCGCAGATCGCCCTCCGCGACGGCCGCCTTGAGCAGATCGGCCACCCGCTGGTCGAACTCGCGGCGGCGTTCCATCGCCCACCGCTCGGTGCGGGTGTTGCCGCGTACCCGCAGCAGCAGCGTCACGTACGGCAGTTGGGCGATGAGCACTTCCACCGTGCGGTGCACGACATGTTCGAGCCGCTCGATGGCCCGGCCGCGCGCGGCGCCCGGCTCGCCCAGGATGCCGAACAGCCCGTCCAGCGCGATGCCCACCGCGCGCTCCAGCAGCTCCTCCTTGCCGCGGACGTGGTGGTAGATCGACGACTTGGAGATGCCTGCCGCGCGCGAGAGGTGTTCCATCGAAGTGCCGTCGTAGCCGCGCTCGTTGAACACCTCGACGGCGACCGCGAGCAGCGAGTCCGGGGTGTAGGTGTCCCGGCGGCGCGCGGGATCGGAGGTCGCGTCGGAGGAAGCGTCACGCTCGGCCATGGTCATGATGAGAGCACACCCCCGGGCGCGGTGTGCCAACGGCTCAGCCCGAGCGAGGGCGCGTAACGCCCGGACGGGTACACCTCGTGCAGCCGTCCGAGGACTTCGCGCACCCAGCCCGCTCCGAGGCTACGGCCCCAATCCACCGGCCCCACCGGGTAGTTCACACCGAGCCGCATCGCGGTGTCGATGTCGTCCGGCGAGGCGACGCCCTTGTCGACGGCGTCGGCGGCGAAGTCGACGATCATCGCCACGGTGCGGGCGACGATCATGCCCGGCGTGTCGCGCACGACGCTGACCTGCTTGCCGAGCGCCTGGAAGAGCCCGACGGCCGCGTCCACCACGGCGGGATCCGCCCCCGCGGCCGGACCGAGGGCGATCCGCGACGCCTTCGCGTAGTCCAAGGCCAGGTCGAACTGCACGGCGTTCGGATCGTGGCTCGCGGCCAGCGAACCGTCCGCCAGGAACAGCCTGCCGCCCCCGGGCAGCGTCAGGAAGCCCCACCGGCCGGCCCCGGAGCGGCGGATCTGGATGCCAGCTTTTTCCATGATCCCCACCAGTTGCCGCACCGGTCCAGGGCCATCGGTGAAACTCACCCATTCGGGTGCGGCGGCCGGCGGCGCGCTCCGTGCGACGGGCCGCTCGGCGTCGGGCGCGTCGTCGTAGCGGAACCAGCCGCGGCCGGACTTCCTGCCGTGCAGACCGGACTCCACCAGCCTGCGCTGCGCGAGCGAGGGGGTGAACTTTGGATCCTGGAAGAACGCCTCCCACACCGAGCGGGTCACCGCCTCGTTGACGTCCTGGCCGATGAGGTCGGTGAGTTCGAACGGGCCCATCCGGAAGCCGCCCGCCTCACGCAGCACGGCGTCGATCGTGGCGGCGTCCGCGGCCCGCTCCTCCAGCAGGCGGAAGCCCTCCGCGTAGAACGGCCGGGCGATGCGGTTGACGATGAACCCCGGCGTGTCGGTGCAGCGCACAGCGGTCTTTCCCCAGGCCAGCGCGGTGTCGTAGGCGAGATCCGCCACCTTCGGGTCGGTCGCGTGGCCGGAGACGACCTCGACGAGCGGCAGCAGCGGCGCGGGGTTGAAGAAGTGCAGGCCGACGAAGCGTTCCGGCCGCCGCAGCGCCCCGGCGACCGCGGTGACCGACAGGGAGGAGGTGTTGGTGGCCAGCACGCAGTCCTCGGAGACGATCTCCTCCAGATCGGCGAAGAGGCGCTGCTTGACCGCGAGCTGCTCGGCCACCGCCTCGATCACCAGAACGGCCGAACCGAGCTCCGTGAGATCCGCCACTGCCGTCACCGACGCGCGGGCCGCGTCACGGGCCGTCTTCGCCAGGCGCCCCTTCTCCACCAACCGGTCCAACCGGGCGCCGATCGCCGCGACGGCCTGATCGGCCCGCTCCGGCGCGGCGTCGTAGAGCAGCACCTGATGGCCGGCGACCAGGGCGATCTGCGCGATGCCCTGCCCCATGGTGCCGGTGCCGACGACCGCCACCGGGCCGGCGACTGCGTGCGTTGCGTTCACCGATTCACTCCCGCTCACTTCTCGACCGCTCCTCGATGCTGTCCGGCCCGCCGTTCCCGGAGGCTGTCCGGTCACCGCTCGTGGCCGATCCGGTGACGGCGGGTTATCCACAGGCTCAGGAGGACTCTTGCCCCGACCGACCATTCGGTCAAGACTATGAGGGCGACACCACGGCGCGACACCGTTCGCGACGAGCCATTTGCCCGTACCCACTCACCGAGGAGTGGCCCGCATGACCGCTGAGCCTTCCGTTGCACCGCTGATCGAACGGCATCGAGCCACGCTGGACAAGGCGCTCCAGGCGATCCGCACCCGTGAATACTGGTCGCCGCACCCCGAGCACCCCAAGGCGTACGGCGACGGTTCCGGGCTGGGTCCGGCCGAGGGCAAGGCCGCCTTCGACGCCGTCCTGGGCCGGCGCTTCGACCTCGACGGGACCGGAGCCGAGCAGCCGGGCACCGACGACTGGACCGGAGCCGAGGTCTCGCCCTACGGCATCGAGCTGGGCGTGAGCTACCCGCACCCGGACCCTGACGTCCTGCTCCCGGCGATGCGCGCGGCGATACCGGCCTGGCGGGACGCGGGGCCGCAGATCAGGGCGCTGGTGTGCCTGGAGATCCTGACCAGGATCAACGCCCGCAGCCACGAGTTCGCCCACGCGGTCATGCACACCTCCGGCCAGGCGTTCGCCATGTCCTTCCAGGCCGGCGGCCCGCACGCCCAGGACCGCGGCCTTGAGGCGGTCGCCTACGCCTACGAGGAGCAGACCCGGGTGCCGGGCAGCGCTTCGTGGGTCAAGCCGCAGGGCAAGCGCGATCCGTTGCGGCTGCGCACCACCTTCAAGGCGGTGCCGCGCGGGATCGCGCTGCTGATCGGCTGCAACACCTTCCCGACGTGGAACGGCTTCCCCGGCCTGTTCGCCTCGCTCGCCACCGGCAACCCGGTGCTGGTCAAGCCGCACCCGCGGGCCGTGCTGCCGCTCGCGCTGACCGTCCGGATCGCGCGGGACGTGCTGTCCGAGGCCGGCTTCGACCCGAACCTGGTCTGCTTGGCGGTGGAGCGGCCGGGCGAGGGGCTGGCGAAGACGCTGGCGCTGCGCCCCGAGGTCCGGATCATCGACTACACCGGCTCCACCGAGTTCGGCGACTGGCTGGAGGCCAACGCCCGCCAGGCGCAGGTCTACACCGAGAAGGCCGGCGTCAACACCGTGGTCGTCGACTCCACCGGCGACTACAAGGGGATGCTGTCCAACCTGGCGTTCGCCCTGTCGCTCTACAGCGGCCAGATGTGCACCACCCCGCAAAACCTGCTGATACCCCGCGACGGCATCGACACCGACGCCGGGCACAAGGGCTTCGGGGACGTGGTGGCCGATCTCGCCGCCTCGGTCGAGAAGCTCCTCGGCGACGACGCGCGGGCCAACGCGCTGCTGGGCGCGCTGGTCAACCCGCAGGTGCGGGAGCGTCTGGAGGGCGCGTCCTCGCTGGGCAAGGTGGCGCTGGAGTCGCGTGCCGTGACCCACCCGGACTTCCCCGACGCGGTGGTGCGCACCCCGGTCCTGGTCGTGCTGGACGGATCGCGGCCGGAGGCGGAGTCGGCGTATCTGTCCGAGTGCTTCGGGCCGGTGGCGTTCGCCGTCGCCGTGGACTCCACGCAGGACGCGCTGGACCTGCTGCGCCGCACAGTCCGCGAGAAGGGCGCCATGACGGTCGGCGGCTACACCACGTCGGCCGAGGTGGAGCAGGCACTGGAGGAGGTCTGCGCGGACGAGTCGGCCCAGCTCTCGCTGAACCTGACCGGCGGCGTCTACGTCAACCAGACCGCCGCGTTCGGCGACTTCCACGGCTCGGGCGGCAATCCGGCCGCCAACGCCGCGCTGTGCGACGGCGCGTTCGTCGCGAACCGGTTCCGCACGGTCGAGGTCCGCCGGCCCGGCTGATCCCGGCCCGGCTGGGCGGCGGACGAGCCGACGGCCAAGTCGGCGGCCCGGTGAGCGGCTTGGGCGTCGGCTTGGAGGCCGGCGTCCGATCCCGGTCCCGTCCGCCGCCCGCCCCCGACCGGCGGGGGCGGGCGGCGGAGACCGACTGCGGACGGGCGCGGCTCGGGCCGCTCCGCCGAGTGGGCCCGTTCCTCAGCCGGCGTTCTGCTGCGCGCTCGGGGCGATGAAGGCGAAGGGTGCGCCCTGGGAGTCCTTGACCAGGGCCATCCGGCCCGCCTCCATGTCGAACGGGGGCTGCATCACCGTGCCGCCGCCCTCGGTCACCCTGGCGGCCGCCGCGTCAGCGTCCTCGACCGCGAAGTAGACCAGCCAGTGCGGGGGGACGCCCGGCGTGTCGGACTCCTGGAGCCCGCCGACGGTACGGCCCTGCACGCTCAGCGCGAAGTAGTTCTTGGCGCCTTCCATCGGCGCGGTCTCGATGCCGAGGGCCGCCGAGTAGAACGCGGTGGCGGCGTCCTTGTCGGTGGTGTTCAGCTCGTTCCACACCAGGGCGCCCGGTTCGTTGACGATGCCTGCGCCGGAGAACTCGCCCGGCTGCCAGACGCCGAAGACGGCTCCGGTGGGGTCGGAGGCGACGAGCATCTTGCCGAGCGCCATGACGTCCATCGTCGGCACGAGGACGTTGCCGCCGGCCTTGGTGATCGCCCGCTCGGTGGCGGAGGCGTCGTCCGTGCTGAAGTACGTCGTCCACACGGTGGGCGGCGCGGGCTGGTCGCCCATGGCCTGGGCCGACATCACGCCGGCGACCGGACGTCCCTTCAGCATGCACACCGAGTAGCCGCCGGTCTCACGCGGGCCTATCTCGCCGCTCCAGCCGAGAAACCGCGCGTAGAAGTCCAGGGCGGCCTGCTGGTCGGGGGCGACCAGGTCGATCCAGCAGGGGGTTCCGGGCTGGTACGGGGAGTTGACTTCAGGCATCGGTGCCTCCAGGCAAATGGAATTCAAGGCTTGCTTGGTGCCTCAAGGGCCTCATGCCCGATGCGTCAGCCTCTACCCATATATCAGATGCTTGTGTCGATATTCCCGTTGTGCCGGGAAACGAACGAGCCGATCAGCCGGTCAGGAAACCCGCGCGTGGCGCTGGATCCAGGCGTGCATGGCGATCGCGGCGGCGGCCCCCGCGTTGATCGACCGGGTCGAGCCGAACTGCGCGATCGAGCACACCACGGAGACGAAGGCGCGCGCCTCGTCGGTCAGGCCCGGACCCTCCTGGCCGAAGAGCAGCACGCAGCGGCGCGGCAGCTCGAAGGTCTCCAGCGGCACGGCGCCGGGCAGGTTGTCGATCCCGATGACCGGGATGCCCTCGTCGGCGGCCCAGCGGCCCAGCGTGTCGACGTTCTCGTGGTGGCGCAGGTGCTGGTAGCGGTCGGTGACCATGGCGCCGCGCCGGTTCCAGCGGCGGCGGCCGACGATGTGGACCTCCTTGGCCGCGAAGGCGTTGGCGGTCCGGACGAGGGAGCCGATGTTGAAGTCGTGGCCCCAGTTCTCCACGGCGACGTGGAAGTCGTGGCGCCTGGTGTCCAGGTCGGCGACGATCGCCTCGCGGGTCCAGTAGCGGTAGGCGTCGACGACGTTGCGGCGGTCCCCGTGGGCCAGCAGTTCCGGGTCGTAGCGCGGGTCGTCCGGCCACGGCTCGGGGTGCGGACCGACGCCCACCGGGGCGCCGCCGCGGTCGTCGTGCACGGGCGATTCGTCGTACTGGAACGGTTCGCCCGACTGGTACTGGCTGATGCTCACCCCACGAGGGTAGACGCGGCCGTCTCCTGGACCGTCCGCTGCTCGGGGACGTCAACGCGCCGTCCGGCCCTGGTCACCGAACGAGTGAGTTTGGTGCCGAACCACAAGAGGAAGCTTGTAGGCAGGAAGACCGAGTCCGCCGAGATCATCGCGAGGGAGAAGAACGGCAGACCGAGCGTGACGGCGATGCCCGCGTGCTCGCACATCATCAGCACCAACAGGGTGTTCTTCGCACGCCGGTTGAGCAGGGTGAACGGGAACGCCACCTGGACGATCACGGTGCCGTACGTGATCAGCATGACGATCAGCCCGCTGGCCGCCAGCGCGTGCGAGAAGGCCGGCCAGGGCGTGAAGTCGTTGATGTGCAACGGGTAGTACAGCGCGGTGCCGTCCTCCCAGCGCGAACCCTGGATCTTGTACCAGCCGGCGTCCGCGTAGATGAAGCACACCTCCACCACGATGACGAGCATGGCGCCGGCGTGCACCACGTTGCTGATCATCTCCATCACGGTGCGCGGCTCGCCCGGCGCGTACCGGCCCAGCACCCACCACAGCGCCTGCAGCGCGAGGGCCAGATAGAAGGCGAACGCCCAGAAGAAGCTCAAGTCCCCGATGAGGGAGGAGATCACCAGCATCAGCGCGGACGCGATCCACAGCACCGTGCCGACCAGGTCACGCGGCGGACGGCCAGCGCCGGAGCCGGAGCCGGAGCCAGCCGTCCCGGCGGAGTCCGGATCGTCGAGGGCCGGGTCGCCGGAGGCGTCCGTGCCGGACTCGGCTCGCGCCTGCGCCGCCTGACGGCGGGCCCGGCGCGCGTCGAGCGACCAGACGTGCCCGCAGCGCGTGAAGACCAGGTAGATCGCCATGATGTGCAACACGTTGTCGCCGCCGTCGCCCTCGAAGACGCTGCGGTTCTGCAACGAGAGCACGCCGATCATGAAGAACAGCGCGGACGTCCTGGTGCGCCAGCCCAGCAACAGCGAGAGGGAGGCGAGGATCGCGCCCACGTAGACGATCTCGAACCACACGCCGCTGTCCGACCACGGCAGTACGGTGAAGGCGTGGTTCGTGCTGAGCAGTGTGCGGGCCATCTGGAGGCTCCACGGGCTGTGCGGCCCGTAGAGCTCGGAGCGGTGCGGCCACTCGCGCAGCAGGAACAGCATCCAGGTCATGGAGAACCCGATGCGTATGACGGCCGACTGGTACGGGGCGACCGTCGAGCCGGTGATCCTCGCCAGGCCGCGGGCGATGAACCCGTCGAGCTGGTCGAGCAGCCCGGCGAAGGGGAACGGCGCCGCGGCGGCCTCGGGCGCCGCGGGGCCGGCGGCCGGTCCGGCGCGGCGGGAGGTGCGGGCGCGCACGGCCGCGGTCTTGTCGTCGGTCACGTGTAGTCCTCCGCGGTGACGGCCCACCACGGCAGGACGCGGTAGCTGGTGTTCGTGGGGATCTTCTGGGTGTCCCAGGGCGGTGCGCCCACCGGCGTGGTGGCCAGCCGGGCCTGGACCTCCTGCACCAGACCGCCGTTGAGGTGCGTGCCGAGGCGCTGGGCGACGATGTGCAGCATGTACTCCTGCGAGAGGTCGCCCCGCAGGCCGATGGCGCGGTCCTGGTTGTCGTGCGTGTCGGTGTAGAAGCCGATGGCGCGGCGCAGTTCGTTCTGCACGGTGTGGCTGGGGATCGGGTCGTGCCGGATCTTGGCGATGTCGATCGCCGTCAGGTCGACCCATCCGGTCTGGGCGACCGAGCCGTCGGGCTTGCGTATCTGCGCGCGGACCTGGACGTCGTTGTTCTCCTGGACCGGGTTCGGCGCGAAGAGCTTCCAGTTCTGCTCGAACTCGGGGTAGACGTAGTCGTTGAGCTCCTGGGAGTACTCGTCCGAGACGGTGTTCATCGGCGCGATGGACAGGAACACCATCCCCAGGTGGAACGCGGCACCGACCGCGACCGCGGCCACCGCCAGCGCGACGACCAGTCGTGCGGGCAGCGACAGCTGGGATATCCCGCCCAGCTCCTCCGCCTCGTCCTCCGCTTCGTCGTCCTCGCCGGCCCCGTCGTCCGCGTCGAGCGGTTCGTCCGCCGCGTCGTCCCCGCTGAGCGGTTCGTCCGCCCCGTCCGGGTCCCCGCCACCCGCGGCGCCCTGCGAACGCCCGGCGGCCTGCCCGCCGGCGGCACCGACCCCGCCCGCGTCAGCCGTCTCGGCCCCCGCCGTGTCCTCGTCCGGACCGCCCTCGTCCGGACCCGCCGCGTCCGGACCGGCCGGTCGCGCACCGACCGCGTCGGGCTCCGCCGCACCCCGACCCGCCGTGTCCGGCTCCGCCGGATCCGGCCCGTCCCCGTCCGCCCCGGCGCTGCCCGCCCGGCCCGGCGCCGTCGGCCCGCTCGCCGCGGTCGGCCGTGCCGTCTCGTCCGCCGCCCCGTCCTCGGGTGGCTCCATGTCGTTCCCCGTTTCCTTCCTGGTGGCCCGTGCCCCCGGCCAGGGCGTTTCCGGCCGTCACGACCGCACGAGCCCGATGAGCCGCACGTCGGAGGCGTACGCATCCGGAACGCTACTCATGGGGCAGCCGCTAAGACAGCTGTACGAGGTTATCCACAGGTCGAAGATCGGCCTTGACACCCCGACCACCCCGGCCGACCATTGAACCGAACGGTCGGTCGGGAGCATGGGAGGCCTCGGTGACCACGGCACAGGAGACGGACACCGTCGAGCAGCAGGCAGATTTCGACGCGGTGGTGTCGTCCGAAGGACGCATCGAGCCGCGCGACTGGATGCCGGACGCATACCGGGCCACGCTGATCCGGCAGATCGCCCAGCACGCGCACTCCGAGATCATCGGCATGCAGCCCGAGGCCAACTGGATAACCCGCGCGCCCAGCCTGCGGCGCAAGGCGATCCTGATGGCCAAGGTGCAGGACGAGGCAGGCCACGGCCTGTACCTCTACGGCGCCGCCGAGACCCTCGGCGTGGACCGGGGCGAGTTGCTGGACAAGCTGCACGCGGGCCGCCAGCGCTACAGCTCGATCTTCAACTACCCCACCCTGACCTGGGCGGACGTCGGCGCGATCGGCTGGCTGGTGGACGGCGCGGCGATCACCAACCAGGTGCCGCTGTGCCGCTGCTCCTACGGGCCGTACGCACGGGCCATGGTGCGGATATGCAAGGAGGAGTCCTTCCACCAGCGCCAGGGCTACGAGTTGCTGCACGCGCTGTCCCAGGGCACCGAGGCGCAGCACGCGATGGCGCAGGACGCGGTGGACCGCTGGTGGTGGCCGTCGCTGATGATGTTCGGCCCGCCCGACGACGAGTCGTCCCACTCGGAGCAGTCGATGGCCTGGCGCATCAAGCGGCACTCCAACGACGAGTTGCGCCAGCGCTTCGTGGACATCTGCGTCCCGCAGGCCGAGGCGCTCGGCCTGCGGCTGCCGGACCCGGACATCCGGTGGAACGCCGAGCGCGACGCCCACGACTACGGCGCAATCGACTGGACGGAGTTCCAGCAGGTGCTGCGCGGCAACGGGCCGTGCAACGAACAGCGGCTCGCCCAGCGGCGCACCGCACACGAGAACGGTGCCTGGGTGCGGGAGGCGGCGGCCGCCTACGCCGCCAAGCGCTCCGGGTCCACGACGACGGTGCCGAGTGAAGGGGCGATCGCGGGATGAGCAACGAGTGGCCTTTGTGGGAGGTCTTCGTCCGCAGCCGGCGCGGCCTGAGCCACACGCACGCGGGCAGCCTGCACGCGCCGGATGCGGAGATGGCGCTGCGCAACGCCCGCGACCTGTTCACCCGGCGCGGCGAGGGCGTCTCGATCTGGGTCGTCCCCGCGGCGGCGGTCACCGCCTCGTCGCCCGACGAGAAGGACCCGTTCTTCGAGCCGGCCGCCGACAAGGCGTACCGGCACCCGACGTTCTACGAGATCCCGGAGGGGGTGAAGCACCTGTGAACTCCACCGAGCAGCTCACCGAGCAGACGACGGCCGCGGTGCTGGCCCTCGCCGACGACGCCCTGGTGCTCTCCCACCGGCTCGGCGAATGGGCCGGGCACGCCCCGGTGCTGGAGGAGGAGGTCGCGCTGGCCAACATCGCGCTCGACCTGCTCGGCCAGGCGCGCTTCCTCTACTCGCTGATCGGCGACGAGGACGAGTTGGCCTACCTGCGGGAGGAACGCGCCTTCCGCAACGCGCAGTTGGTCGAGCGGCCGAACGGCGACTTCGCCGCGACCATCGCCCGCCAGCTGTACTTCTCCACCTACCAGGAGCTGCTCTACCGGCAACTGGCCGAGGGGGAAGGCGAATTGGCGGCGCTGGCGGCCAAGGCGGTCAAGGAGGTCGACTACCACCACGACCACGCCGTCCAGTGGACGCTGCGGCTCGGCGACGGCACCGAGGAGAGCGCCCGGCGCATGCAGGCGGCGCTGGACGACCTGTGGCGCTACACCGGGGAGTTGTTCGACCCCCTCGACGGACTGCCGGTCGACACCGCGGCGATCCGGGAACCGTGGCTGGCCTCCATATCCGAGGTGGTCCGGCGGGCCGCACTCACCCTGCCGGAGGGCCACGACCGGTCCGGCTGGTCGGCCGGCGGCGGGCGGCACGGGATCCACACCGAGCCGTTCGGGCGGATGCTGGCGGAGATGCAGCACCTGCACCGCGCGCACCCCGGAGCGTCCTGGTGACCGCGACGGAGGCGGCCGGCACGCTGGAGCGGGAGCTTCGCCGGATAGCCGGCGAGGTCCCCGACCCGGAGCTGCCGATGCTCACCCTGGAGGAGCTGGGCGTGCTGCGCGGGCTCCAGGTCCTGGCACCCGGCCGGGTCGAGGTGGAGCTGACCCCGACCTACACCGGCTGCCCGGCCGTGGAGACGATGGCCGCCGACATCACCGCCCGGCTGCGGGAGCGCGGCATGGCCGAGGTGTCGGTGCGGACCGTGCTGTCGCCGCCGTGGACCACGGACGCGATCAGTTCCGAGGGCCGCCGCAAGCTGGCCGAGTCCGGGATCGCCCCGCCCCGCCCGACGGGGGTGGGCGGGCCGGTGCCGGTCGAGCTGTCGGTGCGCTGCCCGCACTGCGGATCGCTGGAGACCACCTTGCTGAACAGGTTCTCCTCCACCGCCTGCAAGTCGCTGCGGCGCTGTGAGAGCTGTCGCGAACCGTTCGACCACTTCAAGGAGTTGTGAGGCACGTGATGACCGCGGCTCGCCACAGCGCGTTCCACCGGCTCCGAGTGACCGAGGTCGAGCGGATCACCGACGACGCGGTCGCGCTCACCTTCGCCGTGCCGCCCGAGTTGCGGGAGGCGTACCGGTTCACCGCCGGGCAGCACGTGACGTTGCGCCGGTTCGCGGCCGACGCGGAGATACGCCGGACGTACTCGCTCTGCGACCGGGCGCCGGCCGAGGGCGCGGGACCGGAGCGGTTGCGGGTCGGGGTGCGGATGGTCGAGGGCGGCGAGTTCTCGCCGTACGCGATCAAGGAGTTGCTGGCCGGCCACGAGGTCGACGTGATGACGCCGGCCGGGCGGTTCGGCCTGGGGACGCTGGCGGTGCCGGGCGGCGGCGGGCGTTTCGCCGCGGTGGTCGGTGGCAGCGGCATCACGCCGGTGCTCTCGATCGCGGCGACGCTGCTGGCCGGCCGGCCCGAGGCGCGGTTCTGCCTGGTGCGCAGCGACCGGACGGCGGCGTCGACGATGTTCCTGGAGGAGGTGGCGGACCTCAAGGACCGCTACCCGGACCGCTTCCAGCTCGTCCAGGTGCTCTCCCGGGAGGAGCAGCAGGCCGGGCTGCCGTCGGGCCGGCTCGACCAGGAGCGGCTGGCCGGAATGCTGCCCGCGCTGCTGCCGACCGAGCGGGTGGACGCCTGGTTCCTGTGCGGCCCCTACGGGCTGGTCTCGGACGCCGACCGGGCGCTGCGCGGGCTCGGCGTCGAGCGGACCCGCATCCACCAGGAGATATTCCACGTGGAGGACGGGACGGCCGCCGTCGCGGAGCGCGCGGGGAGCGCCGCGCCCGGCGCCCGGCCGGCCGGTGCCAGCACCGTGCACGCCACGCTGGACGGCCGCAGCGGCGACTGGGCGTCCCAGGGCGGCGAGTCGCTGCTGGAGACGGTGCTGCGCAACCGGGCGGACGCGCCGTACGCCTGCAAGGGCGGCGTGTGCGGCACCTGCCGGGCCCGGCTGGTCGAGGGCGAGGTGCGGATGGACCGCAACTTCGCGCTGGAGCCGGAGGAGTTGGACGCGGGCTATGTGCTGGCGTGCCAGTCGCACCCGGTCAGCGCGAAGGTCGCGCTGGACTTCGACGCGTAGTCCCCGCCCGCGGCGCGCGGTCCGGGCCCCGTTGCGGGGCGACCGGAGCGCGCCGCGGGAAGGTGGAGGCGGGCGGAACGGGTGCGGCCCGCGGGTCAGAGCACTCCGGCCGGGGCGTCGGTCTCGCTGACCATCGGGAGTTGGGCGCGATTCCAGGCGAGCATGCCGCCGTCGACGTTGACCGCGTCCATGCCCTGGGCGATGAGGTACTGGGTGACCTGCGCGGACCGGCCGCCGGCCTTGCAGACCACGTGCACCCGCCGGTCGGTGGGGACCTCGGCGACCCGGGCCGTCATCTCGCTCATCGGGATGTGCACCGCGGTCGGCGCGTGGCCGACGGACCACTCGTCGGTCTCCCGGACGTCGAGCAGGAATCCGTCGGACGGCACGGTGTCCACGTCGACCGAGGGCAGGGCGGAGAACGGCATGTTTCGGACCTTTCTGATCATGCGACTGGCTGAAAATGATGCATGGCGAACGGACGGCCGCGTGTGACGGATGTCATACCGCCGATCGACGCGAACCGGAGCCGCCCGGCGCCGCGCCGAACGTCCCATCCGACCGCGTACCCCACCGCCCGTGCAACCGACACGTGCGCGACACCTGCAACCGATGCGCGCACACGGCCGCGTGCGACAGGCCCCCGCGCCGGCGCCACGCGACCGGCCGGCACGTTCGCCCCATAGTCGCCCCACACGTTGGCCCGCGTAGTCGCCCCACGCGCTCGCCCCGCGCAGTCGCCCGCGCGATCGCGTCGCGTACCGCGTCAGTCCGTCTTCGGGGTGAGCAGCGTGCCGAGGCGGCGTTCGCGTTCGGCGACCTGGGCGATGAGCTGGTCGGCGATCTCGTTGAGGAGGGTGTCGGGGTCGTCGGGGGCGAGCCGGAGCATCTGGCCGATGGCGCTGGCCTCCAGCTCCGCCGCGACGCCGGCCAGCGACTCCTTGCGGGCGGCCATCCACTCCAGGCGGGCGTAGAGCTCCTCGGCCTTGCTGAGCGGTTCGCGTTCCGAGGGCGGGCCGGCGGCCCACTCCTCGGCGAGCCGGCGCAGCGCGTCCTCGTCACCCTGCGCGTACGCCTCGTTGACCCGGGCGATGAGGTCGCCGCGGCGCTTCTCGTCCTCCGCGTCCTGGGCGAGGTCGGGGTGGGCCTTGCGGACCAGGTCGCGGTAGAGCCGCCGCGCCTCCTCGCCGGGGCGGACCCGGCGCGGGACCTGCGGTTCCTCGGTCGGGCCGACGCCCTCGGAGCCGAGCAGGCCCTCGAAGAGCTCCTCGACGCCGGGCATCGGCATCACGAGGGCGCGGGCCTCCCAGGCGCGTTCGATGTCGGCGCGCTCGCCGCTCTGCGCCGCCACCGCCTCGGCGATCAGGGCGTCGAGTTCGTCGAGGCGCGTGTACATCGGACCGAGACGCTGGTGGTGCAGCCGGGAGAAGTTCTCCACTTCGACCCGGAAGGTCTCCACCGCGATCTCGAATTCGATCAGCGCCTGCTCAGCGACCTGGACCGCCCTCTCCAAGCGGTCCTCGGCACCCTGTTGTTGGTCGGCCGGCTGCTGGTCGTCCAGATTCGTCACCCGTCCAGCCTACGAGGAGCCGCGAGCCGCCGGTCCCTCGCTCCCATGCGCCGCATGCGTCCCACCGGTCCCAACTTGCCGCCACGGGAAGTCAATCTCAGTGTTTTCCCACTCTCCTATGACGTTTCGTGCTTGCCTGGTTCCGGCGATTTTCCCCCGGCTACCTCCGGCCGCCTCTGACGAAATCTGATGAGAACCGCAGGTGCACGACCTTGGACGAGATGACCAGGCTCCCCGCCGCCGTCGACGCGACCCGCCACGACCCGTCGCGCCGCGAACCGGACCGGGACCACACGGAACCGGCCCCGCGCGGCCCGGACCGCCTCGACCCGGCCCGGCAGGCGGCCGGACACCCGGCGGCGACCCGGCGCAAGACGGGCGCACCACCGGGCCCGGCCGCCGAGCGGACCGCGATCACCCCCGGCATGACGCCGCCGGGGGACGCCGCGCCCGCCGCCGAGACCGCCGCCACGCTGCCGCACGCCCCCGCCCCAGCTCTGCCGCACGCCCCCGCGCCCGCTCCGGCCCCCGCCCTGCTGCCGCCGACCGGGATCGCCGCGCTGCTGCGGCTCGCGGTCGTCTCGATCGACGCGGACGGGCGGATCTCGCACTGGAACCGGGGTGCGGAGGAGCTGTTCGGGCACCGGTGGGAGGCGGTCTTCGGGCAGGGCGCCGCCGGGCTGATCAGCGCACCGGTGCCCGCGGCGGAGCGGCCGAACGCCTCCGCGCGCTCCGCCGACCGGCGTGACGTCTTCGAGTTGCTCGACGAGCTCACCCGGCCGAGCTGGACCGGGGAGATCCAGGCCACCGGCCGGGGCGGCATGGTCAGGGACGCGTTGTGCTGGTCGTACCGGATCGTCGAGGGGCCCGGCCGCGGCCTGCTCGTGCTGGCGGTGAACGCAAGGTCGTTGCGCACCGGCGCACTCCGGATCGCGATCGGCGACCGGATGCTCCCCTACGCGCTCGACGGCGGTTGCGCACCCGAGGGCGTCCGGATCGTCCCCCGGCTCGGCCCGGCCTCCGACCACGCGGCGGACGCCGGCCCCGGTCCCCGGGACGGCCCCGCCGCGCACCAGGCGCCCGATCCCGCGGCGCTCGCCGCGCGGCTGGCCGCGGTGCTGCCGCGGGTCAACACCGCGCGGCTGGAGCGGACCATCCGCCGGGTCATCCTGCTCGGCTACCCGGCCGTCGAGGTGGAGGGCAGCGCACCGCTGCCGGTGCTGCCCTACGAGGCCGTGCAGTCGCCCGGATCGACGCCGCCCGCGCCGTCGGCCGGGTCCGGCGTCGGGACCACCGGGACCGCCGACGCCACGCCGCCGCCGGGGGGCGGGCCGGGCCGTAGGAGACCCTCGCCGCGCCTTCGGGCCGAACTGCTGCCCCCGCCGAGGGAGTTCACCGCCGCCGCGCCGCACTCCGCGCCCGGTGCCGCCCGGGACCCGGCGCCCGCCGCGCCCCGCTTCACCGCGCCGACCGCACCGACCGCGCCCACCGCCCCTTCCGCGCAGGCCGCCCCCTCCGCCCCCGGCATCCCCGCTCCGCACGTCCCCGCCCACGCCCCCGTACCGCCCACCGGCCTGCTGCCGCCCGGCCGCCGGCCGTCCGGCGCCGCGCTGCCGATCCCGGTGGGCACCACCCCGCTGCGGGACTTCCCGCCCACCTCGCCGGGCCACACCGTCCAGCAGCAGCTCGCCCTGCTGCGCGAGACCGGCACCCGGGTCGGCACCACGCTCGAACTCGACACCACCGCAGGCGAGTTGTGCCAGGTTGCGGTGCCGCGGTTCGCCGACTTCGCCACCGTGCTGATCGTGGACGACGCCTTCACCGGGGTCGCCTCCGACGCCGAGTTGGAGGCACGGCCCGGCTCGGGCGGACCGGTGACCATGCGGCGGGTCGCGGTCTCCGCCCGCCACGTGGGCGTTCCGTGGGAGTCGGTGGTACACGAGGGCGAGCTGTTCACGCTGCCGGCCGGCCCGGTGCGCGGCCTTACAGAACCGTTACTGCTACCGGTGGTCGACCCCGCGGTGGCCGACGCGCTCGCCGCCGACCTCGGGGTTCCCGCGCTCGGCCCGCTGCTCGGCCGCCGCTCCCTGCTGATCACCCCGCTCACCGCGCGCGGCACCGTGCTGGGCCGGATGTGCTTCGTGCGCGAGCCGCAGCGGCGCCCGTTCACCGCCAAGGACGTCGTGACGGCGGTGGAGTTCGCCGCCCGCGGCGCGGTGCACCTGGACAACGCGCGGCTGCACCAGTTCGAGTCGCGGGCCGCGACCACGCTGCAGCGCAGCATGCTGCCGACCTCGCCGCCGACGCTGCCGGGGGTGAGCATCGCCCACCACTACCGGCCGGGCGACCGGCAGGCGCAGGTCGGCGGCGACTGGTTCGACGCGATCCAACTGCCCGGCGGGCGGGTCGCGTTGATCGTCGGCGACGTGATGGGCCACGGCCTGCTGAGCGCCGCGGTGATGGGCCAGTTCCGTACCGCCGTGCAGACCATGGCGGCACTCGACCTGCCGCCGGCCCAGCTGCTGCGCCACCTCGACAACCTGGCGCACCGGCTGGGCGCCGACCACCTGGCGACCTGCGTCTACGCGGTCTACGACCCGATCCACCGCACCCTGACCCTCGCCAACGCCGGGCACATCCCGCCGGTGCTGGCCCGGCACGACGGCCGCAGCGAGCTGCTGCGGATCCCGGAGGGCGCGCCGATCGGGGTGGGCGGCATCCCGTTCGAGACGGTGGAGATCCCGGTGCCGGACGGGAGCTGGCTGGTGCTGTGCACCGACGGGCTGGTCGAGGTGCGCGGGCAGGGCATAGACGCCGGCCTGGCGGCGCTGTGCGCCAACGTCATCGAGCCGCAGCAGAGCCCCGAGGAGGTCTGCCAGCAGATCCTGTCGCGGGTGCACTCCGAGGACCGGCACGACGACGTGGCGCTGCTGGTGGCCCGGTTCGACGGGATCGCCTCGCAGGACGTCGCCGAGTACCGCTTCACGCTCGATCCGTCCGAGGTGCGCACCGCGCGGTCGGTGACCCGCGAACGGCTCGCCGCCTGGGACCTCGACGGGCTAAGCGACCTGGCCGAGCTGCTGGTCAGCGAGTTGGTGACCAACGCGCTGCGGGTCGCCCGGCAGGAGGTCAGGTTGCGGCTGATGCGGGTGGGCAAACTGCTGGTGGAGGTCAGCGACGACGACCACAACCTGCCGCAGCTGCGTCGCGCCGACCGGGACGACGAGAACGGCCGCGGGCTCGCCCTGGTCAGCAACCTCTCGCGGCGCTGGGGCACCAGCCGCAAGGCGGTCGGCAAGGTCGTGTGGTTCGAGCTGCCGCTGCCCAAGGCGTGAACCGCGCTCCCGGCGGCGCACGGAAGGCCGCCGGGAGCGGGCGGAGCGCACGGGCGGTGCGCGGCGTGAAACGTTCGCGGCGCGTTGTACGGTGCAGCCACGCGAAAGGGGAATCACCGTGCCAGCGTCCCGTAACGAGCGGGAAGAGTCCGTGGAGACGATCCAGCGCGAGCTGACCGCGTTCTCCCGGCGGGCCCGGGCCGCAGCCGCCCGGATGCACCCGGAGCTGTCGCTCGTCTCCTTCACGCTCCTCGCCCACCTCGCCGAGCAGCGCGGGTGCCGGGCGACCGATCTCGCCGCGCACTACCTGCTGGACAAGTCCACGGTCAGCCGCCAGGTCGCCGCCCTGGAGGAGCTCGGCTTCGTGGAACGCCGCCCCGACCCCGACGACCAGCGGGTCCAGGCGCTGCACCCCACCCCGGCGGGCAACGAGGTGCTGGCCGCCGCGCACGCCATCCGGCAGGAGGTCTTCCGCCGCCGCTTCGCCGACTGGGAGCAGGATGACCTGGACCGGTTCGCCGGCTACCTGGTCCGGTTCAACGAGGCGTCCATCAACGACCTGGCGGCCGGCGCCCGGATGGCCGCGGCCGTCTTCCCCCGCTCCGACGACGGCTCCTGAGCCGGCACGCCGTCCGCGGGGGACGGGTGCCGTCCGCCTTGACCGGCCCGCCCCGACCGCGCTGACCGCTACGGGCGGTTGCGCGGCACCCGCGGGCAGGGGCCGGACTCCGGCATCCACTTGGCGGCCCACTCGGCGAGTTCGTGCATCGCGGGGGCCAACGCCTCACCGGCCGGGGTGAGTTGGTACGCCACCCTCAGCGGCGGTCCCTCGTCCACCTGGCGCTCGACGAGGCCGGCCGCCGCGAGTTCGGTCAGCCGGTCGGAGAGCATGCGCTCGCTGATCCCCGGGGTGGCCCGGCGCAACTCGGTGAAGAACGACCGCCCCTGGCTCATCAGCACGGCGATGATCACCCCGCTCCAGCGTTTGCCTAGCAGGGTGAACACGCGGGTGATCTCCACGTCGATCGCACTGCACTCACCGGAGTCCCGCATGCACCCATCGTACTGCACGACCCGAGGTCGCTGCAGATTAGTAAGTAGATGTGATATCTGTAGTTGCTGAGAACAAATTAGCGACCGGGCGGCGCCGGACCGCGTGCGCGGTCACACCTCGCCACCCCATCGATACGGAGCATCACCATGGCCACCCTGCTGCACATAGATTCGTCGCTGAACGGCGAGACGTCCACGTCGCGATCGGTGACCGGCGCCTTCCGCACGGAGTGGGAGGCGCAGAACCCGGGCGGGACGGTGATCTACCGGGACCTGTCCGCCGATCCGCTGCCCCACCTCGACCTGACCGGCTTCGGCGCCGCGTTCGCCCCGCGCGAGAGCCACACCGCCGAGCAGTCCCGGGCGATGGCGCTGCGCGAGGAGCTCGCCGGCGAGCTGGAGCGGGCGGACACCGTGCTGATCGGCGCCCCGATGTACAACTACGCGATCCCCTCCACCCTGAAGGCGTGGATCGACCAGGTGACCATGGCCGGCCGCACGATGGGCGAGCGGCCGAGCGCCGCGGGTACCCCGGCCGTGGTGGTGGCCAGCCGCGGCGGCGCCTACGGGCCGGGCACCCCGCGCGAGGGCTTCGACTTCGTGCGGGACTACCTGGACAAGGTGCTCGGCGGGACGCTCGGGCTGAAGGTGGAGTTCATCGTCCCCGAACTGACCATGGCCCGGTCCAACCCGGCGATGGCCGCCCTCGTCGAGCAGGCGGACGCCTCCCGCGCCGCCGCGCACGAGGCCGCCACCCGCCGGGCCAAGGAGCTGTCGGCCGGCTGAGAGCGGCCGCGGGACGTGAAAAGACCCCCGCTCCGGAGTCCGGAGCGGGGGTCATCTCTGTGCGCGAGGGGGGAGTTGAACCCCCACGCCCTTTCGGGCACTGGAACCTGAATCCAGCGCGTCTGCCTATTCCGCCACCCGCGCATGGGTGTTGCCGTTCGAGTCTTCCACACGCTCCGGGCCGGTGTACCGGCCTTTCCGGGGCTTGCGGGATCGCCTCCCGACATGCAGAACACTAGCACGCGGCCCGAGGTGGATTCACCTCCGATTCCGGGGGCAGCAGGCCAGCTCGGCACCCGGGGCGGAGCAACCGCCGACCGTTGCGGGACACTGACAGGACGCGCATCTACCATCCCTGTGAAGGGCGGGCACAGCAGTACGACAAACGGATGGAGGAGTTCCGGAAGTGACCGGCGACCGGGGTTCCGGGTGTGAGGGTCGACACTGTTGTAGTCGAAGGCTGAGGGGAACCACGTGAATTTCCGCCGCGTGGATACGATCAGTAAGCAGTACGAGCAACACGAGGCCGGACCGGGAAGAACCGAAGAGGGAGGTGCACCGTGGGAGTAATGAAACGCTTCGAGCAGCGTCTCGAAGGTCTCGTCAACGGCACCTTCGCGAAGGTCTTCAAGTCCGAGGTCCAGCCGGTCGAGATCGCCGGCGCGCTCCAGCGCGAGTGCGACAACAACGCGACCATCTGGAACCGGGACCGCACCGTGGTCCCGAACGACTTCGTCGTCGAGCTCAGCAGCTCCGACTACGGGCGGCTGAGCCCGTACGCGAGCCAGCTCGGCGAGTCGCTGTCCACCATGGTCAGGGACTACGGCAAGCAGCAGCGCTACACCTTCATGGGCCCGATCCAGGTGCACCTCGACGAGGCCGCCGACCTGGACACCGGCCTGTACCGGGTGCGCAGCCGCACGCTCGCCACCAGCGAGTCGCAGCAGGCCCCGCGCGCGCCGCAGCCGAGCGGCGGACGGCGCGGCTCCGGCGGCCAGGGCGGCTACGGCTATCCCCCGCAGCCCTCCTCGCCCCCGCCGATGCCGACCAGCCCGCCCGGCCACCCGCCGGTGACCCGGCTGCCCGGCACCGGCGACCCCTCGGCGGGCACCCGGCGCTGGATCGAGATCAACGGCAACCGCCACCAGATCTCCCGGTCCAGCCTGGTGCTGGGCCGCAGCACGGAGGCCGACGTCCGGATCGACGACCCCGGGGTCTCCCGGCGGCACTGCGAGATCCGGGTCGGTTCGCCCTCCGTGGTGCAGGACATGGGATCGACCAACGGCATCGTGGTGGACGGGCAGCACACCACCCGCGCTACGCTCCGCGACGGCTCGCGGATCGTCGTGGGCAGTACCACCATCGTGTACCGGCAAGCCGAAGGGTGAAGCGGGGGCAATGTCAGAGCTGACCCTTACGGTCATGCGGTTGGGTTTTCTCGCCGTGTTGTGGCTGTTCGTCATCGTCGCGGTACAGGTCATCCGAAGTGATCTGTTCGGCACCAAAGTGACCCAACGCGCCGGGCGGCGCACCGAGCCGCCCCGGCCTCCCCAACCGCGCCAGCAGGCGCCCGCCCAACCACGCCAGCGCCGCGGCGCGCCCACCAAGCTGGTGGTCGCCCAGGGTTCGCTGGCCGGCACCACGGTGGCGCTGCAGGGCCAGACGATCACCCTGGGCCGGGCGCACGACTCGACGATCGTGCTGGACGACGACTTCGCGTCCAGCCGGCATGCCAGGATCTACCCGGACCGCGACGGCCAGTGGATCGTCGAGGACCTCGGATCCACCAACGGCACCTATCTGGACCGCACGCGGCTCACCACACCGACGCCCGTTCCGCTCGGTGCCCCGATCCGCATCGGCAAGACCGTCATCGAGCTGCGGAAGTAGTCGCACAATGAGCCAGCGGAGCGAGCGAGCGCGACCGAGAGGGTGGGCACCGTGCGGATGTACCCCGAGCCGACGGGTGAGGTGCGCATGAGTCTGTCCCTGCACTTCGCTGCCGGATCGCACAAGGGCATGATCCGGGAGGGCAACGAGGATTCCGGTTACGCCGGTCCGCGGCTGCTTGCCATCGCCGACGGCATGGGCGGGCAGGCGGCCGGCGAGGTCGCCAGCTCCGAGGTCATCTCCACCATCGTCTCGCTCGACGACGACGTACCGGGCTCCGACATCCTGACCTCGCTCGGCGAGGCCGTGCAGCGCGCCAACGACCAGTTGCGCGTGATGGTCGAGGAGGACCCGCAGCTGGAGGGCATGGGCACCACGCTCACCGCCCTGCTGTGGACCGGGCAGCGGCTCGGCCTGGTGCACATCGGCGACTCCCGCGGCTACCTGCTGCGCGACGGCGTGCTCAGCCAGATCACCCAGGACCACACCTGGGTGCAGCGGCTGGTGGACGAGGGCCGGATCACCGAGGAGGAGGCCGGCACCCATCCGCAGCGCTCGCTGCTGATGCGCGCGCTCGACGGCCGCGGCCAGGTGGAGCCCGACCTGTCGATCCGCGAGGTACGGGCCGGCGACCGCTACCTGATCTGCTCCGACGGCCTGTCCGGCGTGGTCAGCCACCAGACGCTGGAGGAGACGCTCGCCGGCTACCAGGGCCCGTACGAGACCGTGGAGGAGCTGATCCAGCTCGCGCTGCGCGGCGGCGGCCCGGACAACATCACCTGCATCGTGGCGGACGTCTTCGACACCGAGGAGGGCGACGCCTACGGGGGCCGGCACAACGAGCACCCGGTCGTGGTGGGCGCGGTCGCCGAACACCCGCACGCGCTGGCCGACCAGCGCCACCTGCAGACCCCGGCCGGCCGCGCGGCCGAGCTGGGCCGCGGCGTACCGCAGCAGCAGGCCGCGCCGGAGGGCTCGTTCGGCCCGCCGGACAGCGCGGATCCGGTGGGCGCGCCGATGGGCAGCTTCGGCCCCGCCGAGAACGGGCACGCCAAGCCGCGCCCCAAGCGCCGGTGGCTCAAGCGCACCAGCGCCGGCGTCTTGGCCCTCGCGGTCATCGGCGGCGGCCTGTACGCGGGGTACCGCTGGACGCAGACCCAGTACTTCGTGGGCGCCGACAACGACCACGTCGCGGTCTACCAGGGCATCAACCAGAGCCTGCTGGGCCTGCACCTGTCCCGGGTCCACCAGGACCACCCGGAGATCCCGCTCAAGTACCTGCCCACCTACCAGCGCGACCAGGTGACCAACACCATCGCGGTCGGCAACCTGGCGCAGGCGGTCTCCAAGACCGACGAGCTGCACAAGCAGGCGGCCGTCTGCAAGATCGTCGCCGACTCGGCGCACCGCACCGGCCAGGGCTCCACCTCGGGCACCGGCCCGAGCCCGTCGCCGAGCGGCAAACCGAGCACCAAGCCGAGCGGCAAGACCGCCAAGTCGACCGCGTCCGCCAGCCCCAAGCCGAAGTCCAGCCCGTCGCCCGGCCCCACGCTCTCCGCGGACGAGCAGAAACTGGCCCAGCAGTGCGGCACCGGCCAGCAATAGCAGGAGGAGGGGGCGGCCCGCAGTGAGCAGCGCCAGCAACACCAGCACGATCTCGTCCGTCGGAGCGCCCAACCGGCGCAATACCGAGCTAGCCCTACTCGTCTTCGCGGTCGTCATCCCGCTGCTCGCCTACGCCAACGTCGGCCTGGCCAAGAACGGCTCGGTGCCGGCCGGCATGGCCGGCTACGGGCTCGGGATGGGCGCGTTCGCCGGCGTCGCGCACCTGGTGGTGCGCAAGTTCGCCCCGTACGCCGACCCGTTGATGCTGCCGATAGCCACCCTGCTCAACGGCATGGGCCTGGTGCTGATCTACCGGCTCGACCTGGAGCCCTCGCTGGGCCCGGCGAAGGCGCCCGGCCAGCTGATCTGGTCCGGGTTCGCGGTGGCGCTCTTCGTCGCCGTGCTGGTCTTCCTCAAGGACCACCGCATCCTGAACCGCTACACCTACATCTCGGGTGTGCTGGCCCTGGTGCTGCTGATCGCGCCGATGTTCTTCCCGTCGGTCTACGGCTCCAAGCTGTGGATCGTCATCCCCGGCCTGGGCTCGATCCAGCCCGGTGAGTTCGCCAAGATCATCCTGGCGGTCTTCTTCTCCGGCTACCTGATGGTCAAGCGGGACGCGCTGGCGCTGGCCAGCCGCCGCTTCATGGGGCTGTACCTGCCGCGCGGCCGCGACCTGGGCCCGATCCTGGTGATCTGGGCGCTGAGCATGGGGATCCTGGTCGTCGAGACCGACCTGGGCTCCACGCTGCTGTACTTCGGCCTGTTCGTGGTCATGCTCTACGTCGCCACCGAGCGCACCAGCTGGATCATCTTCGGCCTGCTGCTGGCGGCCGGCGGCGCGACCGTGGTCGGCATGACCTCGGCGCACGTCCAGGTCCGCGTCGACAACTGGCTGAACCCGTTCGCCGGCGTCGCCACCCGCGGCCCGTCCGAGGCGGCCCAGGTGATGTGGTCGTTCGGCTCCGGCGGGGTGCTCGGCTCCGGGCTCGGCCAGGGGTACTCCCGGCTGATCGGCGGCATCGCGACCAAGAGCGACTACATCCTCGCCACCGTGGGCGAGGAACTGGGCCTGGCCGGCGTGATGGCGGTCCTGCTGCTCTACGGCCTGCTGGTCGAACGCGGCATCCGCACCGCGCTGGCCGCCCGCGACCCGTTCGGCAAGCTGCTCGCCATCGGCCTGTCCAGCGCGATGGCGCTGCAGGTCTTCGTGGTGGCCGGCGGCGTGACCGGCCTGATCCCGCTGACCGGTATGACCATGCCCTTCCTGGCACAGGGCGGCTCGTCGGTGATCGCCAACTGGGCGCTGGTCGCGATCCTGCTGCGGATCAGCGACACCGCGCGCCGCCCGGCGCCCACCCCCGCCCCATCGACCGACTCCGAGCCCACCCAGGTGGTCCGCCTGTGAACAAGCCGTTGCGACGAGTCGCCATTTTCTGTGGCCTGCTCATCTTCTCCCTGCTGCTGCGCGACAACTGGATCCAGTTCGTCCGCGGTGACGAACTCAAGAACGATCCGCACAACCGCCGCGTGCAGATCAACGAGTACGCCAAGCCGCGCGGCGACATCATCGTGGACGGCAAGGCGATAACCGGGCACGCCGCGACCTCGAACAGCGACTTCAAGTACAAGCGCACCTACGCCGACGGGCCGATGTGGGCGCCGGTGACCGGCTTCGCCTCCCAGGCGTACGGCACCAGCATGCTGGAGGGGGTCGACGACAAGATCCTCACCGGTGACGACGACCGGCTGTTCTTCAACCGGACGATCGACATGTTCACCGGCAAGCAGCAGCAGGGCGGCGACGTCGTCACCACGCTCAACGCGAAGGCGCAGGCCGCCGCGTTCCACGGGCTGGGCGACAAGAAGGGCGCGGTCGCCGCGATCAACCCGCAGACCGGCGCGATCCTGGCGCTGGCCAGCACCCCGTCGTACAACCCGGCCAGCATCGCGGGCAACTCCGACAAGGACCAGTCGGCCTGGGAGAAGCTCAACGCCGACAAGAACGAGCCGATGCTCAACCGGGCGCTGCGGCAGACCTACCCGCCGGGCTCCACGTTCAAGATCGTCACGGCCGCGGCGGCGCTCGACGACGGCCTGTACAGCGACATCGACACGCCGACCGACTCGCCGCTGCCGTACACGCTGCCGGACACCAGCACGGTGCTGAACAACGAGGGCAACCTGCCCTGCCACAACGCGACGCTGCGGGTGGCGCTCCAGGTCTCCTGCAACACCGTCTTCGGCCACATCGGCGCCCAGCTCGGCAAGGACAAGATGCTGGCGGCGGCGAAGAAGTTCGGCTTCGACCAGAGCCTGGACGTGCCGGTGCGCACCGCGGCCAGCGTCTTCCCCGAGCAGATGGACCAGCCGCAGACCGCGCTGTCCTCGATCGGCCAGTTCGACACGGCCGCCACCCCGCTGCAGATGGCGATGGTGGCCTCCGCGGTGGCGAACAACGGCAAGCTGATGACCCCGTACATGGTCGACCAGCTGCGCGCCCCGAACCTGAACGTGGTCCAGCAGACCACGCCCAAGGAGTTCGACCAGGCGATGACGCCGGAGACGGCGCAGAAGCTCCAGCAGATGATGGAGACGGTGGTCTCCAGCGGCACCGGCACCATGGCGAAGATCCCCGGCGTGACGGTGGGCGGCAAGACCGGCACCGCGCAGCACGGCGAGAACAACAGCGCGCTGCCGTACGCGTGGTTCATCAGCTACGCCAAGACCGCGCAGGGCTCGCCGGTGGCGGTGGCCGTGGTGGTCGAGGACGGCAACGCCAACCGGGACGACATCTCCGGCGGCGGGCTGGCCGCGCCGATCGCCAAGTCCGTCATGGAGGCCGTCCTGAACAAGTGACGCCGATCACTCGGGCCGGTGCGCCGGGCGGCCGCTCACGTGACTCCGGTCACGCACGGATTTCGTAAACCGCCCGTTTTCGCACGTCACGGTACCGGTCATGTATCGGCTCCGGCTCATGGCCCGGATAGCGAACAGCGGGCCGGTACGGTATGCCCGAGCAGGGTTAGCGCTTTTGGGAATCTCCAGAAGAGGGAGAGGCTGGACTCACTATGGAAGAGCCGCGTCGCCTCGGCGGCCGGTACGAGCTGGGCTCGGTGCTCGGCCGGGGCGGCATGGCCGAGGTCTACCTCGCCCATGACACCCGCCTCGGACGCACTGTCGCTGTGAAGACGCTGCGGACGGACCTCGCCCGCGACCCGTCGTTCCAGGCCCGGTTCCGCCGGGAGGCCCAGTCGGCCGCCTCGCTCAACCATCCCGCGATCGTGGCGGTCTACGACACCGGCGAGGACTACGTCGACGGGGTCTCGATCCCGTACATCGTCATGGAGTACGTGGACGGCTCCACCCTGCGCGAGCTGTTGCACAGCGGGCGCAAGCTGCTGCCCGAGCGCTCCTTGGAGATGACGGTCGGGATCCTGCAGGCGCTGGAGTACTCGCACCGCAACGGCATCGTGCACCGCGACATCAAGCCGGCGAACGTCATGCTGACGCGCACCGGCCAGGTCAAGGTCATGGACTTCGGCATCGCCCGCGCGATGGGCGACTCCGGCATGACGATGACGCAGACCGCGGCGGTCATCGGCACCGCGCAGTACCTCTCGCCCGAGCAGGCCAAGGGCGAGACGGTGGACGCGCGCTCCGACCTGTACTCCACCGGCTGCCTGATCTACGAGTTGCTGACCGTGCGGCCGCCGTTCATCGGCGACTCCCCGGTCGCGGTCGCCTACCAGCACGTCCGCGAGGAGCCGCAGCCGCCGAGCATCTACGACCCCGAGGTCACCCCCGAGATGGACGCGATCGTCCTCAAGGCGCTGACCAAGGACCCGGACTACCGCTACCAGAGCGCCGACGAGATGCGCGCCGACATCGAGGCGTGCCTGGACGGCCAGCCGGTGGCGGCCACCGCGGCGATGGGCGCGGCCGGCTACGGATACGGCGGCTACGGCGACGGCGCCCCGACCACCGCGCTGCCCCCGCAGCACGACGGCGGCGCGACCACGATGATGCCGCCGATGCGGGACGGCGATGCTGGGTACGGCTACGACGACGACCGCCCGGGCGGCGGCCGGCGCCGCCAGCAGAAGAAGAACAACACCTCCACGATCCTGCTGGTCATCGCGGGCGTGCTGGTGCTGGTGGGCGCGATCTTCATCGGCAAGTCGGTCTTCTCCGGCAGCGGCGAGCCGGCCCCGAACCTGGTCGGCCTGACCCTGCAGAGCGCCCGCGGCCAGGCGAGCGACGTGGGCCTGAAGATCTCCCGCGGCCAGGACGCCTTCTGCGACCAGCCCAAGGGCCACATCTGCACCCAGGACCCGAAGGCGAACGCGAGCATCGACAAGGGCCAGACGATCACCGTCGCGGTCTCCAAGGGCTCGATGCCCGTCGCGCTGCCCGACGAGACCGGCAAGTCCCTCAACGACGCCAAGCAGGACCTGTCGGCCAAGGGCTTCACCGACATCGTCACCAAGGCCGACGACGGCTCCTCCGGCAAGCCGGTCAACACGGTGCTGCGCGAGTCGCCGCAGCCCGGCAACAAGATCTCCAAGGGCGCCCGGATCACGCTGACCTACGCGGCCTCCCCGCAGCAGATCAATGTGCCCGACGTGCGCAACCAGCCGTTCGCCCAGGCCAAGCAGCAGCTGACCGCGCTCGGCTTCAACGTGGTGCAGAGCCAGGCGCCCTCCTCGGCGGCCGCCGGCACCGTCATCGCCCAGTCGCCGGACGCCAACTCCCAGGCGAACAAGGGCGCCACGGTGACCCTGACCGTCTCCCAGGGGCAGTCGGGCAGCGGCACCGTGCCGGCCGACATCGTGGGCCAGAAGCTCAGCGACGTGCAGAACGAGCTGAACCAGCAGGGCATCCAGAGCCAGGTCGCCCCGGGCCAGCCGTCCGATCCCAACGCGTACGTCTACAGCAGCAACCCGGGTCCCGGGCAGCCGATCTCCCCCGGGCAGACGGTCACCCTGAACACCACGGACACCCCGGGAAACGGGGGCGGGGGCGGCTTCATCGGCGGCCAGGGCTAGCCTCCTGAAGTACGGCTGAAACGCCTGGGGCGCGGACGGTGACCGTCCGCGCCCCAGGCCTTTTCGCTTTCCGCTTCCACGGCTCACGCCGCGGTGCGGCCGGTGCTCAGCGCAGCACGGCGGGCGGGGTGCGCTTGGCGTCCACCGGCTGGGTGGCGACCAGTTGGCCCCACACGACGTAGCGGTAGAGCGAGGTGTAGACCGGCGTGCAGGTCGTCAGGGTGATGTAGCGGCCCGGCTTCTTCTTGCCGGACTCCTTCGGGACCTGGTCGATGACGTGCACGTTGTACTTGGACGTCTGCGACAGGACGTCGTAGACCTTGTAGATGTACCAGGTGTCCCGCGTCTCGAAGACGATCGGATCACCCTTCTTGATGAGGTTGATGTTGTGGAACTTGGCGCCGTGGCCGTCGCGGTGCGCGGCGATGGTGAAGTTCCCGGTCTTCTCCCACGGCATCGCCGCCTTCTCGGGCGAGACGTAGTAGCCGGCCACGCCCTGGTTGAGCACCGGAACCGAGGTGCCGCGCTTGACCAGCACCTCGTAGCCCTTGCCCATCGCCGGGACGTGCAGGAAGCCGATGCCGCTCTTGGTGTCGAGCTTGCCGGGCGGCTCGGACTTCGGCTCCTGCGCCCAGTGCTTGCGGACCGCCGCCGCCTCGTGCTGCTCCTGCCGGTCGGCGGTGACGTTGGTCCACCACAGCGAGTAGGCGACGAAGAGGGCGAGGATCAGGCCGACGGTGATGAGCAGTTCACCGAAGACGCTCACCGCGGTGGCGATCCGGCCGCGGGCACGCCCGGGCGGTCTCCCGGAACGGGACGTGCCGTCGTCCCGGGAGTCGTCGGTGTTCTGGTCGTGCTCGGTGGTCGACACCGGTCACCCCGTTCTTTGTGACGTGGATCGTCGTCATCCGCCGAGCAGCGCCGCGGGAGTCCCCTTGGTACGCGGCTGCTCGGCGACCATCTTTCCCCACACGATCAGCCGGAACTCACTGGTGAACTCCGGGGTGCAGGTGGTCAAGGTGATGTAGCGGCCGGGCCCGGTGAACCCCGATCCCGGCGGAACCGGCTCGATGACGCTCACGTTGGCCGGCGAGGTCTGCGGCAGCATGGTGGTGATCTGGTACGTGTAGTACATGCCGGAGGTCTCCACGACCACCTTGTCGCCCGCGACCAGCTTGTTGATGTAGCGGAACGGCTCGCCGTGCGTGTTGCGGTGGCCGGCCAGCGCGAAGTTGCCGGACTTGGCCCACGGCATCGCGGTCTCCTGGGCGCCGTCGTAGTGCCCGACCTCGCCCTTGTCCAGGATCGTGGTCTTGTCCACGCCCTCGGCGATCGGCGCCTTCACGTCCAGCTTGGGGATGTAGATCATCGCGAACGGCGTGCCCGGCGCGAAGGAGTTCGGCTCGCCGGCGTCGCTCGACGCCTTCTTGTCGGCCCACTGGTGCTGCAGGCTGCTCGCCGCGCTGCCGGCCGCCTCGTCGGCCAGCACGTTGGTGTACCACAGCTGGTAGACGACGAACAGCAGCATCAACACGCCCATGGTGATGAAGAGTTCGCCGGTGACCTGGCTGGCGACCACGCCGGGGCTCGTCCTGGCGGCCCGCGCGGCGCGCTTGGCGTCCATCCGGGAGACCGGCAGGTTGTCCGCGCCGCCGTCCGGCGATCCGCCCGCCGCGGCGGCGCCGTCGGCTGCCCGCCGGCCGCCGCGCTTGGCCGCCTTGCGCCGCTCGGCCCGGCCGCCGGGAGCGGACGGCTGTTCGGCCTCGGCCTCCGGCGTGTCGGGCGCGTTCGGGGCGGCGGGCTCGTCCAGTCGGGGCATCTCGGCGGTGGCGTCGACCCGCGGCGCCGGCCGGGTGGGGCGGGGCGCCGGGTAGCCGGGCTCGTAGGCGGCGCCAGGGCGCTCGTAGCCGGACTGCGGCTGCTCGTAAGGGGATTGGGGCGCATAACCGGGCGCGGGCGCCTGGGCGGGCGCCTGCGGGCTCTGCTGCGGGGCGGCCTGCGCCGGGTACCCGGCCGCGTACGGGTCGTACGCCTGCGGGTAGCCCGGCTGCTGCTGCGGGGGCGCCTGGCGCGGGTAGGACTGCTGGGGCTGCTGCGGGTACTGCTGCTGGGCGTAGCCCTGCTGCTGGTGCGGCGGCTGGGCCTGCTGGCCGTACCAGCCGCCGTCCTGGGGCACGCCGGCGCCGGGCAGCGGGTCGCTGAGCGGGTCGGCGAGCTGCTCCACGGCGTGCGCGAAGTCGCCGGGATCCCCGTAGGGCGGCTGCCGCGGCGAACCGGCCCCTCCCCCCGCCGCGTGCTCGGGCCGGACCGCCGTCACGCCCCGACCCTGCCGACTACCGGCGCCAGGCCCGCGGAACGCCCGACGGCGCCCTGGTCCCCGCACTGCTCCAGCCAGTTGGCGAGCATCCGGTGCCCCCATTCCGTCAGCACCGACTCGGGGTGGAACTGCACGCCCTCGACCGGCAGGTCGCGGTGGCGCAGCCCCATCACGATGCCGTTCTCCGTCCAGGCGGTGATCTCCAACTCCGGCGGCACGGTGTCGCGTTCGACCGCCAGCGAGTGGTAGCGGGTCGCGGTGTACGGGGACGGCAGCCCGGTGAAGACGCCGGTCCCGCCGTGCGTGACGAGGGAGGTCTTGCCGTGCAGCAGCTCGGGGGCCCGGCCGACCACGCCGCCGTAGGCGACCGCGATCGACTGCAGGCCGAGGCAGACGCCGAAGAGCGGCACGCCGGCCCCGGCGCAGTGCCGCACCATCTCGACGCAGATCCCGGCCTCCTCGGGCGTGCCGGGTCCGGGGGACAGCAGCACCCCGTCGAAGCCGTCGCGGGCGTGTTCCGGCCGCACCTCGTCGTTGCGCAGCACCTCGCACTCGGCGCCGAGCTGGTAGAGGTACTGGACCAGGTTGAAGACGAAGCTGTCGTAATTGTCGACGACGAGAATCCGCGCCGCGCCGCGCTCCCCGCTCGCGTTACCTGCGCTCATCAGCCCGCGCTGCCTCCGCCGCCGTTGACCGTCACATCGTTGAACGGTAGGAGTGGCTCCGCCCAGGGGAAGACCCACTGGAACAGGACGAACACGATCCCGATCACGAGTACGAGCGAGCAGAACGCCTTCATCCACGCGTTCCCTGGCAGCTGCCGCCAGATCCAGCCGTACATAGGGTGCCTTCCTTCCTGTTCCGCACCAGAGTAAGGGGAGACGGACGGGTCTTGAGGGCCGCCTGGGCAAAGCTAGGCATCACTTGACCATCGGGTGGCACCCGGTCGTGGCGGCGTGTCACGGGGCCTCGGGCGTCGACCGGTGCGGAAGATCGACCCGGGCGGGCACGCCGATCCGGCGGCGGAGTATTTTGGGGACCGTGAACCGGTGGGCGGGTCCCGCGGCCGGGCCGGTGCGCCACCCGCGAAGCTCGGGCGGGGGCCCCGGAGAAATTGCCCATGGGACCCTTATCTCCTTCGCACCCGTGGAAGCACTACGCTAACGGACGCCCGGGGGCGCTCACCGCACGCTCCCCGCCCGGCGACATCCATCACACCGCCTGCGCGTCCCGGTCCCGCAGCGCATCGACAGGAGAGTCCCTCGTGCCGAAGTCACGGATCCGCAAGAAGGCCGACTACACTCCGCCGCCGGAGAAAGCCGTCACCACGTTCAAAATGAAGTCCGGCCGCACCACCTGGGTGGCGCCGCTGATGCTGGCGCTCTTCCTGATCGGCCTGGCGTGGATCGTCGTCTTCTACGTGACGACCGGCAGCCTGCCGATCGAGGCGATCGGCAACTGGAACATCGTGATCGGCTTCGGCTTCATCGCCGGCGGGTTCGTGGTCTCCACGCAGTGGAAGTAGCACGACCCGTCAACCTGCCGCCTCCGTTGTCCACAGAGTTATCCACAGGTGCGTCCACAGTGGGGAAAAGGTCGGAAGATCTGTGGATAACCTCTGTCGAGTTGACGCCGGTGTGATCGACGGCAGCTACCGGGCTCCGTCGATCCACCGCCGCTCCCGTTGATCCTTCTGGGCAAACAGCGGTTCGAGCAGGTGGGAGCGGTCTCGGCGGCGCCAGGTCACGCCATGCACAGGGCAGTGCGCTCCCTGTGGATAAGTCGTATGAACGCCACCACACAACGGGGACGACAGCGTCCCGGCGCACGTCAGGCGCCGTGCTGGACCGCCGCCACCGCGCACACCACGCACACCAGCGCGAAGACCGCCACGCAGGTCCCCCACTGCACCAGGGCCCGCCGCTCGCGGGGCGCGTGCACCATGCCTATCGCGATCAGCACGCCGGTCACCAGGCCGCCGACGTGGGCCCGCCAGTCGATGTTGGCCACCGAGAAGCTGAACACCAGGTTCAGCACGATCAGGATGACGATCGGCCGCATGTCGCCGTGCACCCGGCGCACCAGGATGAACAGCGCGCCGAGCAGGCCGAAGATCGCACCGGAGGCGCCGAGCCCGAGGGTGTTGTCCGGCGAGAGCAGGAACGACAGCGCGCTGCCGCCGAGCCCGGACAGCAGGTAGAGCGTCAGGTAGCGCGCCCGGCCGAGCGCCGCCTCCACCGAGGGGCCGATCCACCACAGCGAGAGCATGTTGAGCCCGATGTGGGTGGGGCCCTCGTGCAGGAACATCGCGGTGAACAGCCGGTACCACTGGCCCTGCGCGATCGCCGGCCCGAACAGCCCGTACCTCGCCTCCAGCGAGTGGTTGACCTGCTCGGCGATGAAAACCGCCACGTTGACCGCGATCAGGATCATGGTGACCAGGCGCGGATTGGCGGTCAGCGTGCCGCCGGCGATGGTGCGCGGCGGCGGCGGAGCGGTGCGGTGGCCCTCGCTCACGCACTCCGGACAGTGGAAGCCGACCGAGGCGCTGACCATGCAGTCCGGGCATATCGGCCGGTCGCAGCGCGAACAGCGGATACCCGTCTCCCGGTCCGGGTGCCGGTAGCAGCAGACCGCCTGGTCCATGGCTCCTCTTTCAGTTCCCTCGTCGCGTTGAGTCGGGCCCCGCCCGTCATCCTGAATACGGACGGGCGAGGGCCCGTGTTCCCGTCCGCGATGACGCTTACGGGTGAGGTGTCGCTCGGTGCGAGGAATCAGCCTTCGCGCTTCTCGATCACCACGGACTCGATCACGACGTCCTTGACCGGGCGGTCGGTGCGGGAGTTCGTCGGGGCGGCCCCGATGGCGTCCACCACCTTGCGGCTCTCCGCGTCGACGACCTCGCCGAAGATCGTGTGCTTGTTGTTCAGCCACGTGGTCGGCGCGACGGTGATGAAGAACTGCGAGCCGTTGGTGCCCGGGCCGGCGTTCGCCATCGCCAGCAGGTAGGGCTTGTCGAACCGCAGCTCCGGGTGGAACTCGTCGGCGAACTTGTAGCCGGGGCCACCGGTGCCGTTGCCCAGCGGGTCGCCGCCCTGGAGCATGAAGCCGGCGATGACGCGGTGGAAGACCGTACCGTCGTAGAGCCGGGCGTTGCTCGGCTTGCCGGTGTTCGGGTCGGTCCACTCGCGCGTGCCCTCGGCGAGCTCGACGAAGTTCTTCACGGTCTTGGGAGCGTGGTTCGGCAGCAGCCGAATCTCGATGTCACCGTGATTGGTCTTGAGGGTGGCGTAGAGCTGCTCAGCCACGACGTACCTTCCATAGACAGCACTGACAACCAGAATCCTCGCACGCCTTCGCCCGCTCGCCGTTCCGTCCGGCCGCCGCGGCACCGGCAGTGGGCCGATCGGATCGCCGCGGCGGGGTTTGTGCCCCGGATGCCCGAGCAGGCATGCCGTAGAGCGCGCGGACAGGCATGATCTCTATTCGGGCGGTAAGACGAAATGTCGTACGCCACCGTCGTACGCCACCGATGAGGAGGTTCTCGTGACCCGCACAGACAGCGTGCGCCACGCAGCCACGACGACTAAGGACAGCGTGCGGCGCGCGGCGGAGGTGGTGGCACCGTATGCCGACTCGGCTAAGGACACGGCGGCCCACTACGCCACGCAGTACGCGGACGAAGCCCGCCGGCTGCTCGCCCCGAAGGTCTCGGCCGCCGCCGACCAGGCCCGCGTGACGGCCGTCACGCAGTACGACGTCTATCTCGCGCCGCGCCTCGCGCAGGCCAGGAACGCGGTCCCGCCGAAGGTGGCCGCCTCCACCGCCGCGGCGGCCAAGCAGACCCGCCGCACCGCCCGCAAGGCGGCCAAGTACGCCGCTCCCCGGATGGAGCAGGCCGTGGAGTCGGCCCGCGCCGCCACCGAGCCGGTGCGCGAGGAGGCAGCCGCCCGCGCCGGAGCCGCCCTCGCCGCGCTGCGCGGCCAGGTCTCGGCCGCCGAGGTGGAGAAGCTGGTCCGGCGCAACCAGCGGCGCTCCCGGGCCGGCAGTGTCACCAAGCGCGTCGTCGTGCTCGGCGTGGTCGCCGGCGTCGGGATCGCCGCCTGGCGCTGGTGGAACCGGCAGACCAACCCCGAGTGGCTGATCGAGGCGCCCTCCGCCACCGAACCGGCCGAGGACGAGCGCCTCACCCCCGGCCACGTGGCCTCCCCGACCCGCACCACCGTGGAGAACGCCGACCACTCGGGCGACGGGCTCGACCCGGAGGTCCGCGCCAAGCAGGCCGACGAGGACGCGGCGAACCGGCGCCGCAAGGGTGGCGGCGACAGCCACGGCTGACGTCCGACGACCGCCCCGCCGCCCCGAGGGGGTACGGCGGGGCGGTCGGCGTTCCGGGCCGGTCAGCGGCCGGGCCCGGTCGCGGCGGGTGGCGGGGCGGGCTCCGCCGCGGCCTGCGGAGCGCCCGGCGAGGCGGTCGGTGCGGTGGTCCGCGCGGCGGTCTGCGCGGACGGCTCGGGGTCAGGGATGACGGCCGGCACGCCGCGCAGGGTGAACCGGGCGGCGACCGCGCCGGCGGCGAGCAGGACGGCGCCGCAGACCACGGTGACGTGCATGCCGTGCGTGTACGCGTGCTTGGCGGACGCCACCAGGGCCGCGCCGGCCGCGCCGTGCAGGCGGGCGCCGACCGCGACGCCGCCGGCGACGGACTCCACGGCGGTGCGCGCGGCCGGCGCGGGCAGGCCGGCCGGCAGCGTCACCGCGGTGCGGTAGCAGGCGCTGAGCACCGAGCCGAGCACCGCGATGCCCAGCGCGCCGCCGAGTTCCTGCGCGCTCTCCGCGATGGCCGCGGCGGCGCCCGTGCGATTCGCGGGCACGCTGGCCAGCACGGTGTCGGCGGTGACCGCGAAGGTGAACACCACGCCCGCCCCGTTGGCCACCAGCACCGGCAGCAGCAGCGCCGGGTAGTCGGAGTCCACCCCGATCGCGCACAGCGCGCCCATGCTGACCGCCATCAGCGCCAGGCCCAGCGCGACCACCCGGGCCCGGCCGATCCGCGGGATGAGGACGGCCGCCAGGGGAGCGGCGACGACCGCGGCCAGCGGACCGGGCAGCAGCGCGAGCCCCGCGGTCAGTGGCGACCAGCCCCTGACCACCTGCAGGTAGAGCGAGAACGCCAGCGACAGCGTGCTGGAGGCGAAGATGCCGGCGAGGTTGGCGCCCACCGAGCCGGAGAACGCCGGGTTGCGGAAGAGCCGGATCTGCAGCAGCGGTTCGGTGAGCCGGGTCTGCCGGCGCAGGAAGACCGCCGCGCAGCACGCTCCGGCGCCGCCGGCGATCCACACCCACGGATCGTGCGCGCCCTCGCGGGCGCCGGTCTTGATCGCGTAGATGACGCCCAGCATGCCGACGACCGACAGCGGCACGCTGATCCAGTCCAGCCGGCCGGGCGCCGGGTTGCGCGACTCCCGCAGCACCACGAGCCCGCTCGCCAGGACGACGGCCATGACCGGCACGTTGATCAGGAAGACCGAGCCCCACCAGAAGCGGTCGAGCAGAAGGCCGCCGACGACCGGGCCGAGGGCGAAGCTGGCCGCCCCGACCGAGCTGCTGATCCCGATCGCGGTGGTGCGCCGCCTGGGGTCGGTGAAGGTGTTGCGCAGGATGGACAGCGTCGAGGGCTGGATCATCGCGCCGGCCACGCCCAGCAGGGCGCGGGCGGCGATCAGCAGGCCGGGGCTGGTGGCGTAAGCGGTGCCCAGGGAAGCCACGCCGAAGACGGCCGCGCCGATCAGCATCAGCCGCTTGCGGCCGAAGCGGTCGCCGAGGTTGCCCATGACGAGCAGCAGGCCGCCCATCGCGAACCCGTAGACGTCCGCGATCCACAGCAGTTGGGTGGCCGACGGGTTCAGATCCCTGGCGAGCGTGGGGATCGCGTAGTTGAGCACGCTGTTGTCGATGCCGAGCAGCATCGACGCCAGGCAGCAGATGGCCAGCGTGACCCAGCGCAGGCCAGGGCCGGCGGCGGGCACGGGAGGTGTCGTCGTCATGCGGGGAGCGTCGCGGGCCGCGCTGACCGGCCGCGCACCGATCGCTGACCGCTCGGCGGACGCGCGGTCAGCGGGTGCGCAGCGCCGCGTCGAGGATCCGCAGCGCCTGTGCGAAGTCCGGTGTCCCCGCCGCCGCGCGGGCCGCGCGGTAGGCGGGTTCGCCCAGTGCGGCGCGGCAGGCGCTCCCGGTGCGGAGCGCCTCGGGGCCCGGAGGGGTGTGCTCGCCGTACAGCGCCGCGGCGAGGCCGAGCAGCCGTGCGGCGTCCGCCGGGTCGCCGTACGCGAGGGCGAGTTCCGCGGCGGCCTCGGCGACCAGCGCGACGAAGGGGCGGCTGCGGGCGTTCTGCCGGGGGACCAGCGCCTCCCGGTAGTGGGCGGCGGCCCGGGCCAGGTCGCCGGCCGCCTGGTGGACCCGGCCGGCGGTGAGCAGCGTCTCGGCCCGGGTGCCCTCGCCGGAGAACCAGGTCGGCAGGCACTCGCTCATCGCCAGCTCGCACAGCCACAGCGCCTCGTCGAGGTCGCCGCGCAGCCTCGCGCAGTCGGCCAGGCCCTGGTGCGCCAGCGCCTGGAACTCCCGTGCGCCGCAGCCGCGGGCCAGCTCCAGGGCGCGCTGGAAGTCGGCGCGGGCCGCCTCCTGGTCGGCGCGGCGCAGTCCGCACTGGCCGCGCAGGCACCCCAGCTCCGCGCGGTTCTCGGTGGCGCCCATCTCCTCGGCGAGTGCCAGCGCCTCGTCGATCAGGTCGAGCGCCCGGTCCGGCCGGCCGTGGGCGAGCAGGTAGCCGGACAGGTGGGTGAGGGCGAGGACCGCTCCCCACCGGTCGCCGAGCGCGCGGAACGCGTGCAGCGCGGCGGTGAACCGGCGCTCCGCCTCGGCGTCCCGGCCGCGGACCACCCAGTTCTGGTAGCCGGCGCCGAGGTGGTCGAGCGCCTCGAACCACGGCTCGCTCTCCCGCAGCGCCAGCGCGGCCTCGTAGTCCGCGTAGGTGTCCTGGTCCGGCACCCCGGCGATCGGCGCCCACAGCAGGAAGGCGACCGGATACCGGCCCGGTCCGGCCGCGATGATCCGCTCCGCGGCGGCCACGTGCGGGCCCAGCTCCTCCGGCTCGTGCGCGCCGGGGGCCGCGAGCATCACGCACAGCGCGAACTCCTCGCGCAGTCCGTCCGGCGGGTTCGGGCCGACCGCGTCCAGCAGTCGGCGGGCCGGCGCTACGGCCTCGTAGCGGATGCCGCGCAGCATCCAGTAGGTGCCGAGCGCCGCGAGCAGCCGCATCCCGTTCGCGGTGTCCGCGTCCGCGACGCACCGGTGCAGGGCGGCGGTGAGGTTGTCGTGGTCGGCGGTCAGCCGGCGCAGCCAGTCGAGTTGTTCGGCCCGGCGCAGGTGCGGCTCGGCCTCGACGGCGAGCCCGAGGAAGTAGCCGGCGTGGGCGCGGCGGGCGGCGGCGGTCCGGCCGGTCTCGTCGAGGCGTTCGGCGGCGTAGGCGCGGATGGTCTCCAGCATCCGGTAGCGCACGCCGGAGCCGCCGTCCGTCCGGTCGGCCACCACCAGCGACTTGTCCACCAGCGAGTCGACGAGGTCCAGCACGTCGTACGGATCGACCGCGTCCCCGCCCGGTCCGGCGTCGGCGCAGACCGCCTCGGCGGCCTCCAGGGTCCAGCCGCCGGCGAAGACCGAGGCGCGGCGCAGCACGGTGCGCTCCGGCTCGGTCAGCAGGTCCCAGCTCCAGTCGACCACCCCGCGCAGGGTGCGCTGCCGCGGCTGGGCGGTGCGGCTGCCCCGGGACAGCAGCCGGAACATCTCGTCGGGACGTTCGTCGGGGAGCGCGCCCAGCCGGGTGGCGATCTGCGTGGCCGACAGCGAACGCAGCCGGGCCGCGGCCAGTTCGATGGCGAGGGGGAGTCCGTCCAGCGCCGCGCAGATCCGCAGCACCGCGTCCCGTTCGTCGTCCGGCCGGAAGTCGGGGCGCACCGCCGTCGCGCGTTCCACGAAGAGCCGGACGGCGGGAAATTCAGCCGAACGGTCGTCGGCCGTTCCGGGGGGTGGGACGCTCAGCGGCGGCACCGGGCACAGCGTCTCGCCGGTGATGCCCAGCGCCTCCCGGCTGGTGGCCAGCACCCGCAGCGCAGGGCAGCGGGCGAGCAGTTCCGCGACGAGCCGCGCGGTCGGGTCGATGACGTGCTCGCAGTTGTCGAGCACGAGCAGCAGCTCCCGGTCCGCCAGCGCCGCCGCCAGCCGGTCGGCCGGAGCGAGCACCGGCGCCGCCGAGGGCATCAGGCCGGCCTCGCGCAGTCCGAGCGCGCCGAGCACCGCCTGCGGCACGTCGGCGCCGTCGGTGACCCCAGCGAGCGGCACGAAGCACACCTCGCCGGCCCGGAGCCCGGCCGCCTCGACGGACAGCCGGGTCTTGCCCGCACCGCCCGCACCGGTCAGCGTGACGAGCCGGGCCGCGTCCAACCGGTCGGCGATCCGGGCGAGTTCCTCGGACCGCCCGACGAAGCTGGTGAGTTGCGCGGGCAGCGATGTTTCACGTGAAACATCGCGCGAACGATCCGGATCCGGGGGCGATGTTTCACGTGAAACATCGACGGACGCCTCGGGCGCCGACGCCTCGCGCACCGCGATCCCACCCGGCGACGCGCCGGGTCCGCGGGTTTCGCGAAGCGATGTTTCACGTGAAACATCACCGCGCAGCACCGCGAGGTGCGCCTCGGCCAGCTCCGGGCCCGGGTCGGCCCCCAGCGTCTCGGCCAGTTCACGGCGGGCGTCCTGGTAGACCGCGAGCGCTTCGAACTGCCGCCCGCTGCCGGCCAGCGCCCGCATGAGCTGGGCCCGCAGCCGTTCGCGCAGCGGCAGGGCACCGACCAACTCGCGCAGCTCGGGAACGAGTTCACCGTGCCGGCCGAGCGCCAGGCCGACCGCCGCCCGTTCCTCGACCGCCGCGATCCGCAGCTCCTCCAGCCGGGTGGCCTGGGCCGCCGCGAACGGCGCCTGCCGCACGTCGGCCAGCGCCGGCCCGCGCCACAGCTCCAGCGCCTCCCCCAGCAGCCGCGCCGCCTCCCGAGGTTCACCGGCCGCCCGCGCGGTCCGCCCCGCCGAGGCCAGCCGGGTGAAGCGGTGGACGTCCACCTCGTCGGGATCGACGGCGAGCCGGTACCCGGCCGGGTGGTTCTCGATGACGTCGCCGAGCACGGAACGCAGCCGCGACACCTGGGACTGCAGCGCGTTCGCCACTCCTGCGGGCGGATGGTCGCCGTAGAGCCCGTCGACCATCCGCGGTACGGGGACGATCCGGCCGGCGTCCAGCAGCAGCAGCGCGAGCACCGCCCGCCGCCCGGGTCCGCCGAGAGCCGCCGCGCCGCCGCCCGGAGCGTGGGCCCGCGTCTCCCCCAGAATCCCGAATCGCACGGGCGCGATTCTCCCCCAGACCGCCCGGCCGCGCCGCCGCATTCGCCGCCGGCGGACGATCGGCGCCGGAGACGCGAAATCCCCGGCCCCGCGCGGCGGCGGGATCCGGGGACCGGTGGGACGTGTCCGGTG
>CAVXGZ010000007.1:0-93465 GCA_963761325.1 uncultured Actinomycetota bacterium
CCGGTCCCGGACCGTTTGACGACACTCCGCCCGGCCCCGCCGCTCCCGGTCACCGGGAGCGGCGGGGCCGACGTGTCGGGGCCGGACCGCGCGGTCAGTGCTCGGACAGGCGGGCCTGGTTGGCCTCGCGGAAGACCGCCCAGGCGTCCGCCACCGGGCCCACGTGGCCGAGCTTGTCGGGGTTGATCACCGAGCGGATCGTCTGGATCCGCCCGTCGAGCACGTCGAGGGTCAGGGCGTTGAGCACCTTGCCGTCCCGGTCGCGCAGGATCGCGCCCGGGTGGCCGTTCAGCTCGTGCGCCTCCAGCTCCACCCCGATCCGGACGAGCCAGGGGAAGGACGAGGCGAGCAGCCGGGCCACCTTCTCGACGCCGACGATCTCCCTGGCCCACTGCGGGGCCTTGCCGCCGCCGTCGCCGACCATCTGGACGTCGGCGGCGAGCAGTTCCCGCAGGCCGTCGACGTCGCCCTCCCGCAGGGCGTCGAAGAAGCGGGCCGCCAGCTCGTCGCGCTCCCGGCGGTCCGCCTCGAACCGGGGGCGTCCCGCGTCCATGTGGCGCCGTGCCCGCACCGCGAGCTGGCGGCACGCCGCCTCCGAGCGCTCCACCGCCGAGGCGATCTCGCGGAAGTCGAAGCCGAACACCTCCCGCAGGACGAAGACCGCCCGCTCCAGCGGGCTGAGCCGCTCCAGCAGCAACAGGGCCGCCATCGACACCGAGTCGGCCAGCTCCGCCGACCGCGCCGGATCCTCGTAGGGGTCGGTGAGCAGCGGCTCGGGGAACCACTGCCCGACGTACTCCCGCCGGACCCGGGCCGAGCGCAGCACGTCGATCGCGATCCGGGTGACCACCGCCGACAGGAAGGCCCTGACCGAGGCGGGTCGCGTCGGGGACGCCTCGTAGCGCAGCCAGGTCTCCTGGACCGCGTCCTCGGCCTCGGCCACGCTGCCGAGTATCCGGTAGGCGATCGAGAACAGCAGCGGCCGCAGTTCCTCGAACTCCTCGGCCCGGTTCACGCCAGCCCGTCCCGGAAGCCCTGGCGCCACGAGGGGTGGCCGGGCTGCCAGCCGAGTTCCCGCTTCGCCTTGGCGTTGGAGAAGCCGCGTCCCTCGGTCATCATCGCCACCGCCACCTCGCCGGCGAGTATCCGGGCCAGCCACCCGGGGACCCGCACCGGCGGCTTCGCCCCCGCGCACGCGGCCAGGTGGGGCAGCCACTCGCGGGCCGGGGCCGGCTCGTCGTCGACGATGTCGAACACGCCCGTCGCCCGCTGCTCCACGGCCAGCACGGTGGCGCTCGCCGCGTCGTCGAGGTGCAGCCACGAGCTGTGGCCGGTGCCGCCGCCGACCAGCGGGAACTGCCGCCTGCGCACCAGCTCGACCTGGTCGTCGCTCGCGCCCGGTCCGTAGAGTCCGCCGTAGCGCAGGACGGCGCCGCCGGCCCGGACGACGACCTCCTCGACGTGCCGGAGCGCCGCCATCCCGGCCTGCGCCGCCGTCCCGGTGTACGGGTCCAGCGGGTCCTCCTCGGTCTTGACCCATCCGCCCTCGCGGATGCCGTTCCAGTTGGCGTAGCCCTGCGCGACGAAGTGGGACACCCCGTTCGCCCCGGCCGCGGCCAGCAGGTGGTCCGTCCCCTCGGTGCGCAGCCGGATGGTGGGGGCGAACCAGCGGTCCATGTGCTTCATGTCGGGCTTGCCGGCGTGCGCCACCGAGATCGCGGTCATCTGGTGCACGATCACCTCCGGCCGGGCGCCGGCCACCGCCTCACCGACCGACCGCGCGTCCAGCCCGTCCATCACGACCGCCTCGGCGCCCAGCTCCTTCAGCAGGCCCAGCTTGCCCGCGCCCGTCGTCGTCGCCGTCACCTGGTGGCCCCGGGCCACGAGCCGCGGCACCAGCCGCCGCCCGACGACCCCGGTCCCGCCCGCCACGAACACCCGCACGACCATCACCTTCCCGATCCCGGAATCCGTCTCCGGGACTGGGACGAGCCGGTCCGGCCGTCTGTGACATCGCGGCCGGCTCCCCCCCGGTCAGGGCTGGTAGGTGGCGGTGTCGCCCAGGTCCTTCGGGAACGGCGCCGAGCGACTCCCAGGAGCCGTCGGCCGCGCAGGACGGCAGCGGGGTGTGGGCGGCCACCGGGGCGTCGGCCGGTCAGGGCTCCCTTCCCCCGGTGGCCGGCCGGCCGCGGCGTCACCCCTTGGTCAGCCGCACCCCGCTCGGGACGACGAAGTCGCGGATGAGGTCCTTGGCCTCGCGCACCAGCGGGCGGAAGACCCGGTAGCGCGACAGGTGCAGCACCCGGTTGACCAGCGGGCTGCAGCGCTTGACGAAGGCACGGCTGCGGGCCCGGCCGGGCGAGCGGTCGAAGACCCAGAACAGCACGATCGCCATCTGGTGCAGCCACAGCAGTTCGGGCAGCAGCTCGGCGAGTTCCGCGTCGAGCTTCGGCATCAGCTCCGAGCCGGCCAGCACCTCGCGGAAGAACGCCACCGAGGTGGCCCGCGCCGGGTGGGACTCGTCGGAGAACGGGCTCAGCGGACTGTCCGGGTCGGCGGCGTTGCGGAAGAACTGGCCGGCGAACTCGTGGTACGGCTCGGCGCAGTCGAGCCAGGAGGTCAGCGCGAGGTCCAGCCGTTCGCCCAGGTCGCGGTGGCCGGCCAGCGCGGCGCGGCCGACCTCGGCGTGCTCGCGGGTCATACGGTCGTAGAAGCCCTGGATCAGGTGCTCCTTGGAGGCGAAGTAGTAGTACGCGTTGCCGACCGAGACCCCGGCCTCCTGGGCGATCGCGCGCATCGTCGTCCGGTCGTACCCGCGCTCCTGGAACAGCCGCAGCGCGGTCTGCAGGATCAGCGCCCGGGTCTGCTCGCTCTTGGCCGTGGCGCGCGGCGGCCGCCCGGCGGAACCGGCGGCTTCCCCGGGCGGACCCCCGTCCGCGCCGCCGGGCGGCCGCTGCCGTCCGACGCGGCCGGGCCGCGGGCCCCGCGCCCGGCCGGCGCCGGCGTCGTCCGGGCGGGCTCGCGGCGGCGTCTCTCCCATGTCCTTCACGGTCCCCGAGCCTATGCGGGCCGCTCGCACCGCTCGTCGCACCCCGGCGGTTCGCCGCGGCCGGTCGCCGCGCGGTACTTGGCGGCGGCGAGCGCGGCGGCCCGGGCGATCGGCAGGCCGGCCGGGGTGCTGAGCCGGTGGGCGAGCGGCCGGTACCCCCGCAGCGCCCACAGGCAGACCACGAAGGCGTGGTGCCCGGTCCACACCTGGCCGGCGTCGCCGATCACGGTGATCTCGCGGAACGCGGCCGACTGGTCCACGCCGGGAAACCGCCGCCGCGCCTGCTCGGAGCCGACCGGCACGAACTCCAGCTCCACCAGGGCCGGCTGCCCGCGCAGCCACCGCACCAGGTGGCGGCAGAGCGGACACCCCGGATCGTGCAGCACCGTCAGCCGCTCCACCGGCGCGCTCATGCCTGCGGCGAACCCGCCGGCGCGGTCCAGCCCTGCGGCGGCACCGGGGGCTTGGCCTCTCGGTCCAGCAGGCCGCGGCGCCGGATCCTGCCCAGCACGAAGACGTTGGCCAGATGCATCAGGCCGAGCACCAGCAGCACCGTGCCGAGCTTGACCGACAGCGCGTTGAAGATCCCCCGCACCTGGCCCAGGTCCGCGTCGGTCTTCATCCACAACGCCACGAACCCCAGGTTCACCAGGTAGAAGCCGACCACCAGCAGGTGGTTGACGGCGTCCGCCAGTTTCTCGTCCCCCTGGAACACATCCGCCAGGAACACCCTCCCGTTCCGGCTCAACGTCCGCGCCACCCACACCGTGATGGCGGTGGCGATCGGCAGATACACGACGTAGCTGACGACGGTCAGATCCATGGCCCACCCCTTTTTTCGAACGCGTTCAAAAACGCTGTGCGTTGACTGTAGCGCCGTTTTTGAACGCGTTCAACTCCCTTGTGGCGCAGCCCGGTTCGCCCCGGCGCCCCGGACACGCGAAGGGCCGCCACCCGATGGGGGTGGCGGCCCTGGAGGCGCGGGCGGAAGGCAGTGTCAGAGCACCGAGCCGTCCATGCCGTAGGCGACGCCGTACTCGGCGATGACGCGGGTGGTGCCGGTGGGCGGGTGCAGCCGGGACGGGGCGGTGGTGTGGATGGGGAAGAGCGTGCGGGGGCGGATCCGCTCGACCATGGTGTGCAGGTGGTCCTGGACGGCGTGCCCGGAGCAGCCGATCTGGCGCAGCGGGACGCCGAGGGCGTCCAGCCAGTCGGTGAACGGCGCCCAGCGCGGCTCGAAGGCGCCCAGCGGCTCGCCGTTGGCGTGCACGAAGACGGCGTCCGGGTGGCCCTCGCCGACCGGCAGGTCGAGCAGCGAGAGCACGTCGTCCGCGTCGTGGAAGGCGATGTGGGAGCCGGGGTCGGTGGCGAGCGCGGCGGCCCGCTCGTCGTCGCGGCCGACCACGCCGGACACGCCCAGTTCGCGCAGGAACGCGGCGACCGGCTCGGGCCACACGATGGTGCGGCCGGCGGCGGCGGCGAGTTCCAGGAAGCCGTGCACCCGGTCCAGGTCGCGCGGGTAGAGCGAGAGCAGCACCAGGCCGGGCGTGTCGGCCAGCGCCTTGGCGAAGTCGCGCTCCACGTCCTCCTCGTCGCGGATGTCGGTGCCCATGGTCCAGCCGAGCGTGGTGCCCTCGGTGACCAGCACGTCGCAGCCCTGCGCCCGGTCGGCGAACGCCCAGGACAGCTCGGGGTGCCGGCCGTGGAAGCGGATGTCGCCGGTGAAGGCCAGAGTGCCCTCGGAGGTGCGGACCAGGTAGCCGCTGGCGCCGGGCACGTCGTGGTCGACCGGCACGCACTCGACCTCCATCGGGCCGACCGCGGTGCGCTGCCCCGGCGTCAGCCGGTGCCACTGCGGGTCGCCGCCGGGCAGGCCCTTGCCGGCCGCGGTGAGCGCCTCCAGCACGTCGACGGCGTCGGTGTGCGCGTGCACCGGGATGTCCGCGCGGACGAAGCCGGCCAGGCCGACGTGGTCGATGTGCGGGTGGCTGACGAAGACCGCGGTCCGCTCGGTCGGCTCGCCCAGCGGGTCGCCGGGCCGCAGCATCGCCGGGTCGTAGAGGCCGGGTACCCGCGGCGCGGCGCCGACCCGCAGCCGGTCGGCCAGTTCACGGCCGGGGCGCTCGCGCACCGGCAGGCGGAACAGGTCGGCACCGGAGGGGATGTCCATGCCGATGTCCAGCATGACGCGGTGGCCGCCCTCGCGGATGACGATCTTGCTTCCGCCGATGACGCCGAGTCCACCCCAGAACTCGATGCTGACCATACGACAACTCCTTCTTGCTGAGCGTGCGCCGAGCGGGTGCCGCGCACGCGTGCTGCGTGGTACGTGATGCGAGCGCTCAGACGCCGGACCGGGCGGCGGTCTCCGCCCACTTGCGCAACGCGGGCAGCAGGCCCTCGATGTCGCGTGCGGTGGCGGTGGCCGGACCGTCGGCGCGGCCGTAGCGGTCGATGTAGCCGCTGGGCACCGCGAGTTCGAGCGCCGGCTCGACGTCGTTGAGCCAGTGGTCGCCGACCGCGAAGCCGCGGGCGGCGGCGTCCGGCGACACCTCGCCCTCCTCGCCGTCCTCGCCGAGTTCGGCCCGCAGCAGCCGGCGCAGGCCGGCCGGCTTGCGGGTGCTGGAGATCACCTCGTCCAGCAGCGGGCGCACCCCGAGCCGGTCGAGCAGTTCGTCCAGGCCGCCGGGCGGGCTGTTGGTGGCGAGCACCACCCGCACCCCGTCCGCGCGCAGTTCGGCCAGCAGTTCGCGGTACGCCTGCGGGACCTCCAGCGCGCACGCGTCGGTGTTCATGTAGGCGCGGGTGGCCAGGAAGGCGGTGTTCAGCGTCTCCTGGGAGACCTGGTAGCAGCCGGACGCGACCCGGCTGACCGACTCCCACGCGTCCACCGACTCGCGCAGCGCGGCGGCCTGCGCCGGGTCCGCGCTGTCCTCGGCGGCGGCGACGCCGCGCGCCAGGTAGCGGTCGACCGCGTCCAGCAGCCCGTCCCGGGCGGCGGCGGGCAGTCCGTCGGCCGCGCCACGCGCGTAGCACCGGATCGGGTCGTCGCCCCGGTAGAGGGTGCCGTCGAAGTCGGTGACCAGGACGAGTCGCCGGTACGGGTCAGCCACGGACGCCTCCGGCGGTGGACATGGCGCCGGTGATGAAGTGGCGCTGCAGGACGAGGAAGAAGGCCAGCACCGGTGCGGTGGTGAACACCACGGCCGCCGACAGACCGGTGTAGTCCGTGCCGTCGGTGCCGGCGAAGGTGGCCAGGCCGACCTCGACCGGCTGGACGCCCTGGCTGCTGGTCATCAGGAACGGCCACAGGAAGGAGTTCCAGGTGGCCAGGAAGACGTTGATCACGATGATGACCACCGCGGGCCGCACCAGCGGCACCCCGATCGACCAGAACATCCGCAGCCGGGAGGCGCCGTCCAGTTCGGCGGCGTCGAACAGCTCCTCGGGCAGTCCGGCGAAGAACTGCCGCACCAGGAAGATGCCGAAGACGCTGGCGCCCCACGGCACGATCTGGATCCAGTACGTGTCCAGCCAGTGGATGTCCTTGGCGATCACGTAGTCCGGGATGATCAGCACGGTGGCCGGGATCATCATCACCGCCATGACCAGCCCGAACAGCACGTTCCTGCCCTTGAACCGCATCAGCCCGAAGGCGAAGCCGGCCAGCAGCGAGGTGGTCAGGGCGAGCGCCGCCGTCGCCGAGGCGATCAGCAGCGTGTTGAGGAACAGGTGCATCCAGGGCGCCGCGTCCCAGGCCCGCGCGTAGTTCCCGAACCGCCAGTGCGGCAGCAGGATCTGGGAGAGCGAGCCGACGTCGCTGGCCTGGTTCACCGAGGCGACCAGCACGTAGTAGAACGGCAGCAGGAAGAGCAGCGAGACGGCCACCACGAGGATCCGGCGGGCCGGGCCGCCGGGCCGCCGGACCGAAGTCCGGCGGCCCAGGGCTCCGCGGGTCAGGCCCTTCACCCCGCGGCCTTCGCGGCCATCGCCGTCTGCTGCGCGTCGGAGAGCGCCTTGGCCGGCGAGGCGCCCTTGTCGACGACGTCCTGCACGGCGACGGCGAGCGCGCCCTCGTCCTTGCTCACCCAGGAGAAGGGCGGGTCGGTCCTGGCGGTCTGCATGGCGGACATCGCCGAGGTCACCCAGGGGTTCTTGGCGATGTAGGAGGACATGGCGGGCAGCGACTTGGCGCTCACCGGCAGGTAGCCGGTGCCGGACGCCCAGGTGGCCTGGCTGGTCGGGTCGGTCAGGAACTGCATGTACTTCCAGCCCGCGGACTGCTGGGCCTTGGAGGCGCCGGAGAACATCACCAGGTCGGTGCCCTGCAGCACGTTGGCCTTGCCCGCCGGGCCGGCCGGCAGGTCGTAGGTGCCGAACTTGAACTTGTTGCCGACCGCCTGGCTCTCGTAGTAGTAGCCGGCGCTGGAGCCGAGGTCGAAGGCGCCCTTCTTGGCGGCGAGCGCGGTCTCACCCGGGTAGTTCTGGCCGATGGCGAGCGCGCCGGACTTCTTCATCTGGGACAGGAGCGTGAGGGCCTTGACCATCTGCGGGCTGGTGAACTGCGGGGTGCCGTCCTTGGCGAACGGCGTGCCGCCGTTGGCGTAGTCCATGGTCTCCAGCCAGACGGTGCCGGCGCCCGCCCCGGAGGCCTGGCCGGGGTCGGTGGAGATCGCGGTGACGTTGCCGCCGGACAGCTTCGCGGCGTCGGAGGCGAACTGGTCCCAGGTGGTGGGGTAGCTCAGGCCCTTGGCCTTCAGCATCGCCGGGTTGTCGTACATGACCTCGACGGACTTGTTGAACGGCCACATCCACAGCTTGCCGTCCGGCAGGTACAGCTCGTTGCGCACGCCCGCGTAGAAGGTGCTCAGCTGGCTGGGGCTGCTGGTGCCCGCGTAGGAGCTGACCGGCAGGATCACGTTGCTCTTGGCGAAGGTGGCGGCCCAGTCGGGGTAGACCTGCGCGATGGTGGGCGCGTCGCCGCCGGAGACGGAGGCGGTCTCCTTGGCCTGCAGGGTGCCGTAGTCCGGCTCGACCTCCAGGTTGACCTTGATCTTCGGGTTGGCCTTCTCGAAGGACTTGGTCAGCTGCTCCAGGGTGGTCTTCTGGGTGCTGGCCGCCATCGTCTCCATGAAGCTGATGGTCGTCGTGCCGTTGGCCGAGGTGCCGTCCGACGGGGACGAGCCGCAGCCCGCCAGGGCGAACGAGGCGACCAGCGCGGTCGCGGTGGCCAGCAGTACGGGCTTGGTACGTCGGCCCGAGGCGAACGTAGGCATGTCGGGAGCCTCTCTGTGGATCTGAGGGTGGGGTACCGCTGGAGGAGAGTCAGACGGAGTCGGCGATGCGCGAGGTGGTTCGCCGTTGCAGGACGGTGATCGCCGCGATCACCAGGAAGAGGACCAGCGCCAGCGCGGCACCGTAGCCGGTGTCGAAGAAGACGAACGCCTCCTGGTAGACGAGGTAGCTCAAGGTGGTGGTGGCGTAGACCGGTCCGCCCTTGGTCATCTCGTAGAACTGGGTGAACGCCTGGAGCGACATGATGCTGGTGATGATCACCACGAAGACGGTGACCGGGCGCAGTTGCGGCCAGGTGATGTGCCAGAACTCCTGCCAGGCGTTGGCGCCGTCCACCCGGGCCGCCTCGCCGAGTTCCGGCGAGATCACCGCGAGGCCGCCCAGGAAGAGCACCACGGTGAAGCCCACTTCGTGCCACAGGCTGTAGATGATGATCGACGGCATCGCGAGTCCCGGCGAGTTCAGCCAGTCCGGCGCGCCCAGGTCCATCGCCTTCAACACGGTGTCCAGCAGGCCGAACTGCGGGTTGAAGATCCACACCCAGGCGAGCGAGGTGGCCACCACCGGGGTCGCGTACGGCGCGAAGATCGCCACCCGGGAGGCGGTGATCAGCCGCCCGCCGCCCTGCAGCAGCACCGCGAGGGCCAGCGAGATCACCGTGCCGCCGACGACCATGCCGCCGGTGAAGTAGAGCGAGTGCCAGGCGCTCGACAGGAAGCTCGGCGTGCTGTGGCCGAACAGGGCACGGAAGTTGCCCACTCCGATGTACTGCGACATCGCGGAGTTGAGGGTGTTCCAGTGGAAGAAGCTGATGTACAGCGTGTACACGGTCGGGCCGACCGTGAACACCGAGAAGATCAGCAGTGCGGGGGCCGAGTACAGCCACCCCATCCGGCTCTCCCGGACCCGGCGGATCCGGCGGTACCGGGCCGGCCCGCCGATGTCGGCCGACCCGACCGGCGTCTCGGCCGCTATACCGGCCGTGGCTCCTTGTGACATCCCGTTCGACACCCCACGCTCAACTGCGCTGAACAGATCGACCGGTGGGGCGCGCATGCGCTCCAGCGGCCCGGCAACCGCCCGGCAGAACGGCCGCTGACCAGCTAAACGCGCGTAGATATCAGCGCGGCAACCATTGGAACAACTTTGCATGACATGCTGGAGCTTGGGAACGAATGTATGAAATTCTGAAAGGCTGGCCACCCTCCAGCCTTAATCCGCCGTAGGGGATTGACGGCGATCCGGGCCGAATGGCGCGTGCGCCCGGATTCCGTCCGCCGGTACCCCATCCGGTCAACCGCCGTGCGCCTCCCGCGAGTCGATGACCCGGCGGATCTTGCCGACCGACCGCTCCAGCGTCTCGGGGTCCACCACCGCCACCTCGACCGTCACCCCCACCCGGTCCTTGACGTCCCGGGCGATCGCCGCGGCCGCGGCGGCCCGGCCGTCGGCACCGGTCTCGCGGCGGGCCTCGACGTGCACGGCGAGCTGGTCGAGGCGGCCCGGGCGGGTCAGGTGGAGCTGGAAGTGGGGCGCGACGCCCGCGGTGCGCAGCACGATCTCCTCGATCTGGCTGGGGAAGACGTTGACCCCGCGCAGGATGATCATGTCGTCGCAGCGTCCGGTGATCTTCTCGATCCGGCGGAATGCCGGACGCGCGGTGCCCGGCAGCAGCCGGGTCAGGTCGCGGGTGCGGTAGCGGACCACCGGCATCGCCTCCTTGGTCAGCGAGGTGAAGACCAGCTCGCCGCGCTCGCCGTCCGGCAGCACCTCGCCGGTGACCGGGTCGACGATCTCCGGCAGGAAGTGGTCCTCCCACACGTGCAGTCCGTCCTTGGTCTCGACGCACTCCTGCGCCACGCCGGGCCCCATCACCTCCGACAGCCCGTAGATGTCCACCGCGTGCAGGCCGATCCGCTCCTCCAGCTCGCGGCGCATCTCCTCGGTCCACGGCTCGGCGCCGAAGATGCCGATCCGCAGCGAGCCGGCCCGCGGGTCCAGGCCCTGGCGGTCGAACTCGTCGAGCAGGGTGAGCATGTAGGACGGGGTGACCATGATGATCTCGGGCTCGAAGTCCTGGATCAGCTGCACCTGCCGCGCGGTCATGCCGCCGGACGCCGGGATGACCACGCAGCCGGCCCGCTCGGCGCCGTAGTGCGCGCCCAGACCGCCGGTGAACAGCCCGTAGCCGTAGGCCACGTGCACCTTGTGCCCGGGACGGCCGCCGGCGGCGCGGATGCTGCGGGCCACCAGGTCGGACCAGCGCGACAGGTCCCCCTCGGTGTAGCCGACCACCGTCGGCCGGCCGGTGGTGCCCGAGGAGGCGTGCACCCGGCGCACCCGCTCCATCGGGACCGCGAACGCCCCGAACGGGTAGTGCTCGCGCAGGTCGGCCTTGGTGGTGAACGGGAACCGGGCGAGGTCGGCCGTGGTGCGGCAGTCGTCCGGGGTGACGCCGGCCGCGTCGAACGTGCGCCGGTACAGCGGGCTGTTGTCGTAGGCGTGCCGCAGCGTGGCGCGCAGCCGGCGCAGTTGCAGTTCGAGCAGCTCGGCGCGGCCGAGCCGTTCGCCCTCGTCCAGCAGCGCGGCCGGCGGCGCCTCGCCCAGCCGGCCGGGCGGCACGGCGGTCACCGGGCACCCGCCTTCGCCTCGCGCAGGGTGCGGCTGCGGCCGCGGAACTCGGCGATGACCTCGGCGCCGCGCCGCACGGTCACGTCGTAGACGCCGCTGCGGCCGAACCTGGTGCGCTCCTCGGCGGTGGCCAGCAGCTCGTCGCCGAGGGCCGCGGGGGCGACGAAGTCGATGTCGGCGCCGGCCGCGACGGTCACCGGGCCGTGGCTGTTGCAGGCGCAGGCGAACGCGGTGTCGGCGAGCAGGAACAGGAAGCCGCCGTGCGCGATGCCGTGTCCGTTGACCATGGCCGGCGTCACCGTCATGCGCACCGCCGCGTTCCCCTCCCCCGCCGACAGCAGCTCGATGCCGAGCCCCCGGGACGCCTGGTCCGCCTCGAACATCTCCTGTGCGGGGCCTGCCATCTGCCACCACCACCTCTGCGCGCGAAGGGTCAGCGAAACGTACGGCGAGCGACCGTTCGGTCGGCCGATCGCGAACGGGATCAACCAACCCGCCGCCGCCCCGGCTGTCAAGGAGCGCCGGTCGCACGACGGAGCCCGCCCGCCGCGGGACGGCCCGGCGGTGGTGGTGGCCGGGCGCTCGTGGCGGGCGGGTCTGGGACCTCCTGGTGGGTCAGCGGGTGGATGCCCGGTTGGAACCGTGGCGGGTGCGCCCGAGCGTCACGGCCGCTGCCAGCCCCAGAAGGCATATGACGGCCCCGATGACCACGTTGCTCCAGATCATGCCGTGGTCGGGGAACCGGGTGACCACCCACGGAGAGATGATCAGCCAGACCCCGATGGCGGCCGCGGCGATGCTCATGCCGCGCATCCGCTCGGGGGCCATGGACATACCGAGGCCGATCAGCGCGACCGCGATGCCCAGGACCAGGTTGTTGATCAACAGGTCGGGACGGCTCGCGGAGAAGTGGACGACCCACGGCGAGATGGCGCAGTACAGACCGGCCAGAACCACCAGCCCGTCGACCGCCACTTCGCCCCGTCCGGCCTCGACGCGGGCGTAGCGCTCGCGCATCTCGTGAACATCGGGGTGGCTCGAAAGATCGCCTGCGTGGTGCGACACGTCGCCGCCCATACGACTCATCTCCTTTATATGGGCACTTCATCTGACCACGCCGCCCGATCGCGACGCGGGGCCGCACTACCATTGTGCGCTTTTTGCCACATAACGGGAACCGGGGGAGTCAGGCGACATCTCCGTCCACGATCGGAGCGCGGCGCCGGAGCGCGGGCGGGCCGTCAGCAGGCCGACGCCTCCCGGGCGGCCGGCGCCGACAGCCGTATCCGCCACTGCAGCGGGGTGACGTGCAGGCGCCGCTCGGCGGAGCCGTCCCACACGACGGGCAGGCCGGCCGCGGCCAGCGCGTCGGCGGCCTCCCGGCCGACCCCGGTGGTCTCGGTGCCGGAGCCGTCGAACCCGCCGAAGGAGAGCATCAACCCGTCACCGCGCACCGCCCGCTCGGTGTCCTGCTGGTGGAAGAAGACGAAGCCGCGCGAGTCCGGGGTGGCCTCCGCGCCGATCTCCGCCAGGCCGCACCGGCCGCAGCAGGCGAAGTTCGGCTCGGCGACGATGTCCTGGGCGGCCAGCTCCTCGAAGACGCCGAGCAGCCGTTCCGCGTCGGTGACCGCCGGCCACCCCTGCTGTTCGGCCAGCCGCGCGGACCACACGGCCGACACGATCTCGCGGGCCTGCTCCTCGCCGACGGTGACGTCCTCGTCGGCGAAGTACTCGACGACCGCCTCCACGGCGTCCTCGAAGTCCGTGAAGCCGCCGTGCACGATGTCCACGGCGAGCTGCTGCGCCTGCGCCCGGACCTCGTCGGCCGGCGTCTCGTTGGGTTCCGTCATGCCCGACATCCTGGCAGGCCGCTCCGACACCCCGGTGGCCAGCGGGTGTCCACCGGCTCCACCGGCGGCCTCAGTTGGCGAACAGCCGCAGCTGCCGGCCGCGCCGGGGGAAGAGCACGGTGTTGGCCCGCGGCCGGTCGTCCCGCAGCGCCGAGCCGAGGTCGTAGGCGGCGAACGGCACCCCGGCCGCCCGGGCGACCGAGGCGATCGGCTGCCAGTCGTCGCGCACCCGGCGCACCGTGCCGACCCGGAAGCCGCGGGCGTCCAGCAGGACCAGGCAGATCTCCCGCGTCGACCAGTCCGCCGGCGCGGAGCGGACCGTGCGGTGCCGCTCGGTGAACCAGACGATCTCCGCGACCGGCCGCCGCAGCCGGGCGCCCCGCACCGCCCCGCCGGCCGGCGCGTCGGCCCGGTCCGCCAACGGGACGGCCAGCGGCGGCTTCCCGGGCTCGGCCAGCGTCAGCAGCGCCCCGTCCCAGCACAGCCGCGGCCCGGGCGGGGCGTACCCGCGCTTCCCGCCGGACAGCGACGCCGTGCGCTCCTCGGCGCTCGGCCGGCCGCCGCGGTGGTCGTACAGCGCGGTCGTGGGCCGGCCCGCCGCGCCCCGGTCCGGGTCGTAGCCGGGCAGCACGCCGCGCGCGTAGTCGGCCAGCACGTCGGCGGCCCGCGCGCACCGCAGGCCGCGCCGCACCGGTTCCGGCCACAGCCGCCACAGCGGCGCCTCCGCGAGGCCGGGCAGCGGGCACAGGCACACCAGCCAGATCCCGGCGACCGCGGCGCGGTGCGCGTCGCCTTGGAACGCCTCGACCAGGCCCGGGTGGTGGAGGAAGGACGTGCGGTCGGCGCGCAGCGTCCAGTAGGCGTTGCCCAGCAGGCCGAAGGAGGAGGCGAACAGCACCAGGAACCCGGTCCGCCACGCGATCCGCCGGTGCACCCGGCGCAGCCGCCGCATCTGCGGCAGTGCGCTGTCCGGCGCGGCCCACACCGGGATCATCGCGGCGAACGCCCAGATGACGACGCCGGCCGCGAAGTGCAGGTTGGCGACGTCCGCGTCGAGGTTCTCGTTCGTCGCCGGGGCGAAGACCACCAGGCCGGCGACGGCCAGGGCGGCCACGATCAGCCGGCGCCACCACCTGCCCAGCCGGGGCCGCCGCACGAACCTCGGTATCCGGACCGTGTTCCGCTCGCCGGTCATCCGCATCCGCCCTCCCCCGCCGCCCCTGGAACGCCCGGAGTGTACGCCGGCCGGCCACCGGGGCGGCGGCGGTGGCCCAAACCCGTATGTACCGCCCGCTGGTTGCGCGCGGCAAGCCTCAACCCGCAGGATCGACCTGCGCAAGACGCCGCCGTCGTGACACTGAACCGGGGGAGACATGGGTGATCACCTCAAAGTCGACACACGCGAACTGGCCACCACCGGCCGCGCGTTGGCCACGCTGAGATCGGACTTCGAGAACGGCACGAACATCGTCGACTCCTACCGCGGCTTCATCGGCTCCGGCGATCTGGCCGACGCGCTCGGCGACTTCAGCTCGGACTGGTCCAAGAAGCGCGACAGCCTGTGCAAGAGCCTGGACGACCTGAGCAAGTGCGCCACGGCGGCGGCCAAGGCGTACGACGGCGTGGACGGGCACCTGGCCGACGCGCTGCTGAAGGCGGAGAAGAAGAGCGGGGGCGACGCGAAGTGAGCGGCTACCCGGACTGGTCGTCCTTCGACTGGGACAGCGCCAAGCCCGACGACCCCGACCTGATACCCGGCGACCCCTACGAGGTCGCGCTGCTCGGCAAGCGCATGCGGGACATCGCCGACATGATCGACACCCAGGCGGCCAACCTGCGCAACCTGGTGGACGGCAACGGCTGGGACTCCGACGCCGGCCGGGCGTTCCAGAAGAAGGTGGGCGGCACCGCCGACCTGCTGCAGAAGTCGCACACCCGGTACGCCACGGTCGGCCAGGTGCTCGGCTCCAGTCCGCAGGGCGGCTCGAAGACCTGGGCCGGGCAGCTGGACGAGCTGCAGTCGCAGGCCGGCACCGCGCTCGCCGGCGGCCGCAGCGCGCACGCCGAGAGCGCGGCCAACGCCAAGAAGGTCAGCGCGCTGCCGGCGAACGCCAGCGCCGCCGACACCAAGCGGGCCAAGGACGCGCAGACCACCTCGGACACCGAACTGGCCAAGTGGCAGAAGAAGCTGGAAAGCCTGATCGACAGCCGCGACACCCAGGCGGGCAACGCCGCCTCCGCGATCCGCGACGCCATCGACCACGACGGGCTGAAGAACCCGCCGCACCACTGGTGGGACGGCTGGCAGGACCTGGTGGCCGACATCGGCCACTGGGCCGGCGTCGCCGCGGCGTTCCTCGGGGTGGCCGCACTGCTGCTGTCGTGGGTGCCGGTGCTCGGCGAGGTGCTGGGCGCGCTGGCGCTGGTCGCCTCGGTGGTGGCGCTGGCCGCCGACACCGTCTCGGCCATCGACGGCAAGGGCACCTGGCTGGACGTGGCCATCGACGTGGTGGGCGTGCTGTCGTTCGGCGCCGGGCGGGTGCTCGGCGAGGGTGCCAAGGCGGCCGAGTTGGCGGCCAAGGGCGCCGACACCATCGACGAGGCCGAGGGCGCGGTGGCGATGCTGCGCGAGGGCGGGCTCGACGCCGACGAGGCGTGGGACGTGGTCTCCGAGGTCAAGGGCGAGAAGCTGGGCGACGCGCTGCTGAACGTCGCCCAGGGCCCGGACTCGCTGGTGCCCGACCTGAAGACCCTGGTCACCAAGTCGATCGACCCGCGGGTCAGCATCCAGGCGATCAAGGACTCCAGCGCGGAGTGGCCCGGCCTGAGCAAGGCGTTCGACCTGAAGAACGCCGCCTCCTACTTCAAGGGGCTCAGCCCGGCCAACACCATGGACGGCATCATGAAGTCGTCCTTCAAGACGATGGCCGTGGTCGGCAACCGGGCCTACCTGGGCAGCCAGCTCCTGCCGTTGGCCGCCGGGTGGAGCAACCTGGCCGCCACCAACGAGCCCGGCAACCCGGTCACCGGCCCCGACGCCCTGGCCCACCTCAAGGAGATCCCCGTCATAGGCGCCGGCGGTGTTCCCGGTGTCAACTGGACCTGGAGCCACCCGGCCGACGGATGACGGGGCGCCGGCGACAGACAGTGGAGCGCGGACGTGCGCGAGAAGCACAGCAGGGGCGGGCGGCCCTCGGTCGATGAACTGATCGCGGGCATGTCCCGGGACCGCCGGACCGTTCTGGAACGGTCCGGCGGTCTGACGGCCGACCGGCTGCGGCGGATGGCGGCCACCCCGCAGGGCGCCCGCACGGTGCGCGCCCTGGCCACCGAACGCCCGGCGCCCGCCGGGCGGTTGTTCGACGACCGGGCCCTCGACTCGCTGCTCGACCGGCTCACCGAGGACAACCGGGCCGCGCTGGCCGCCCGGGGGCTCGACCTCGACGTGCTGCGCAGCCTGTGCTCGACGGAGCCCGGCACCCGCCTGGTGTGGGAGCTGCTCCAGGCCCCGCCGCCGGACGATCCGGACGGGCCGCCGGACCGGCTGCCGAACGGCTCCGGCGGGCGCGGCGCGCTCGGCGGCTGGCTGCTGGTGGAGGCGGTGGCGTTCGCCGGTGTCGCGGCCACGGTGGGCATCGACGTGCTGATCGGCCGGGTGGCGCTGCTGTTCGGGCTGGCGTACCTGCTGTTCGTGCTGTTCCTCGTGATGGCCCGGGTGCGCCGCACCCCGGGCTACGGGGCGGCGACCGGCCTGGTGGCGGCGGCCTTCCTGGTGCTGATGGTCGTCGGGGTCTTCGAGGCCCCCGCCTGGTACCTGGCGGTCCGCGGCACGCAGGCGCGGGCCACCCTCGCCGCGCCGGCCCACCAGTGGACGCACGGCGCCCGGGTCGCCTACTGCAGGGTGCGGCTGCCCGGCGGCGCGGTGCGGCAGGTGGCGGTCAACGCCGGCGACTGCGCCACCGCCGCGGGCCGCCCGACCCGGGTCGTCTACGACCCCGCTGGGTGGTTCGCGCCGCGGCTGGGCACCGCGGCGCAGCTGGACGCCCCGGTCAGCGGCGGCGTCGCCGGCGGCGCGGCCGCGGTGCTGCTGCTGGCGCCGCTCGCCGCCCTCGCCCGGCGGCGCGGCACAAGACCACCCGTGAAGCGGGAACGCAAGGACCAGTGAAGGAACGGAATTGACCACCCGAGCGGATCAACACCCCACCACGGCCGCGGACTTCGCCCTCGCGGTGCCGGAGGGCTGGGAGCGGATCGTCCTGGACCCGCAGCGCTGGCCGCACCGCGTCGACCGGCTCGTCAACCGCGGCTTCCGCAACGTGAAGGACCAGCCCGCGCTGCGGATGCGGATGGCGGAGCGGCTGTGCGAGCAGGCGGCCGAGGCGCACCGGCACGGCGGCGTGGAGATGTACCTGGCGCTCAACGACTTCGCCGGCATACCGCTGTCCGCCGGGCTCGTCGTCACCTTCGTGCCGGCCCCGCGGGAGAACGGCGCGGGCGACCTGGAGCGGCTCGGCATCGCGCGCGGCGCCGCCGGGCAGGACGTGGCCATGGTCGACCTGCCGCTGGCCGGGCCCGCGCTGCGCACCCGCTATCGCCGGGTCCCGCCGCCCGGCGACCCGGACAACGAGCGGATGCCGGTGACCCATCTGGACGTCCAGGTGGCGATGCCCGGCCATCCGACGCACCTGCTGCTGTCCTTCTCGACCCCCATGGAGCCGTTGGCCGACGCGATGGTGCGGCTCTTCGACTCGATCGCGACGACCCTACGGTGGACTGCCTGATGTCTGATCTCCTGACCGTCTCGGTCGGCCTGCCGGCCGGGGCCTTCGTGCTGCCGCTCGACACCCCGCGCGACGAACTCGCCGCCTGGGCCGAGCGGTCCGCGGCCGGCCGGCTGGGCGAGGGCGCCGAGGCGTCCGACGTGGCCGCGCTGGCCGGGGCGCTGGTCGGCGCCGCGGAGGACGCCCGGCAGCGCGACCTGATCACCGCGCTCGCCTTCTGCCCCGACCCGCGGGCCGGCGAGCTGGCCCGGATCGAGGTCTCCTCCGTCGGAGCGCCGCCGGAGGCCGCCTCGCTGACCGTGCGGGACATGGCCAATTACCTGTCCATGCCGACCGCGCGCTCGACCGGGCCCGCCGAGATCGAGTTCGGCGACCTGCCGATCGGCCCGGCGGTCCGGGTGCGCCACCAGTTCGTCACCGCTCCCCCGGCGGACGCCGAAAACGCTGCCGATGCCGCTGACGCAGCCGCTGCCGCCGCCGACGACGACGACGGGGAGGACCGCGGCCAGGGCACCATCGTGCAGACCGCCGCCTACGCCGCCCGGCCGGCCGAGACCGACCGGGCCGTCCTGCTGTTCGTGAGCTGGCACGCGCTCGCCTACACCGACCGGTTGTGCGCGCTGACCGACCAACTGGCCAAGACCCTGAAAATGGTTCCCGTCGATGGCTGACCCGGGCCGCGAGCGGGGCGGCACGCCGCTGTCGCCGGACGAGGCGGCGGTGCTCGCCGAGTTCGGGTACGGCTCGTCCTGGGTGGCGCGGACCGCCAAGCGCAAGGGCGGCCCGGAGCGGCTGGCCCGGATGGCCGCGCTCGCCCGGCAGGGCACGCTGCCGCCGCGCGATCTGGGCCCGCGGGTCGCCGCCGCGCCGCGGCAGGCGTATCCGGCCGGCGGCGGGGGCGACCTGCGCGGCTTCCTGGCCTTCCACGCGCTGCTGGTGCCGGTGGCGGCCGGGGTGATCTGCTTCGGCTGGGGCGCGGTGGTGCTGCTCTCCCGGCTGCAGGGCGAACGCGGCGCTTACTACGGCTCGGTGATGCCCTGGTGGGGCGCCGCGCTGCTGGTCGCGGTGCCCTTCGCGCTGCTCGACGTGCTGGCCCGCCGGCGCGGCCGGCGCCTGCTGTCGGCCGCGCCCGGACCCCGGCGGTCCGAGGTGCGCGTCCGCCCGGCCGAGCGCGGGCGGCGCGCGGTGCCGCCGGTGCTGCAGGAGCTGGCGTTCCTGCCGCTGCTGACCCTGGTGCCGCTGGTCGTGGTGCAGGACGACGCGTCGCTGGGCGCGCTGGTGCCGCTGGAGGTCCTCACCGTGGTGCTGCTGGGCGCGTGCACGGTCAGCATGGTGCTGGCCGGCGGCCCGGTGGCGGCCGGGGTGCTGGTGGCCGGCTGGGCGGGGTGGGCGTGGATCGAGGTGCACCGCTCCAGCACGCCGGCCACCCTCGCGCTGCTGGCGGTCACACTGGCCACCGGCGTCCTGTACTTCGGGCGGATCGTCTCCCCGCCGGGGCCGCGGGGCGACCGCCCGGAGTGACCAACGCACGGTGCGGTCGTTTGACGCGGTGTGGATACGCAGACGCACGCGCGGGCGACCGGGATCACCGATGGCGGTCGGGTCGAGGTCGATGACGCCGAGGCGGCGCTGGTGGAGCACTACGGGCGGCTGGTGAGGATCGCGTACGTCACGCTCCCGCCCTCGGCCGGCCGGCACCGCCGCGTGCTGCTGGCCCACCGCATGGTGCAACGGGCCCTGCCGCGCGGCCGCCGGGTGCCCGCGCCGGACCCGGCGGGCTCCGGCAACGCGGCGTACGCGCTGGTGCGCGAGGCGGCGGTGCGCGGCGCGGTGGCCTTCGGGCGGCGCAGGAGCGGCTGGCGGCGGCTGGCCCACGCGGTGTGGACGGCGGCGCCGCTGCCGCCCCGGGTGTGGGGGCTGCGGGTCTTCCCCCGGGTGGGCGGCGTCGCGGAGTTGGCGCTCGACCGCACGCTGGCGGGGCTGGACGCGCCGGCCCGGGCGGCCGTCGCGCTGCGCGGCATCGAGCGGCTGTCCGAGGAGCAGGCGGCGGCGCTGCTGGAGCGCTGCGGGGTGGTGGCGCCGCGCCGGGCGGTCCGCAGGGCGGCCGAGGCGGTCCGCGCCGCCGACGTCCGGCTGCTGGGCTCCCCGGACTTCGACCCCTGCGTGCTGCACGCCAGGCCGTCGGATCTGATGCGCCGGCGCCAGCACGCGCGGGCCGGCGCCGCGGCGGCGGTGGTCGTGGTGCTCGCGATCGCGGTGCTCGGCGAGCCGGGCGCCGGCGACGGCTCGGCGGCGGCCGGTCCCTCCGCGGCGCAGCGCGTGGCGCTGGATCAGGCGCTCGATCCCGCCTCGGTGCTGCGCGGCGGCGCCTCGTCCTGGCAGCGCGCCGGCCAACTGGACTTCGCCGCCTGGCCGGCCCGCGGCGACCGGATCCACGACGCCGCGCTGCTCGGGCGGGCGCTGGCGGCCTGGGGCCGGCAGGGCTCCGGGGTCCGGGTGACCGCCAGCGCCGGCACCGTCCGCACGCCGCCGATCGCGCCGCCCCGGCTGCTGTTCGCCGGCAACGTGGACGACGCGGCCGTGGTGCTGTTCTACGACGGGGTGCGGCTGGTGCGCTACGCCGAGGCACTGGACGGCGACGGCCCGGCGGCGCTGGACTTCGCGCGGGCGGACACCGCGAGCGGTTCCTCGGCCGCGGCGGTGGTGCTCGACCGCTCCGACGGCAACGTGCGCTACCTGACCGCGCCGTGGGTCGGCGGCGTGGCGCTGCGCGACCTGCTGACGCCCGACGCGGCCGCCGAGCCGGTGCACCGCGCGGCGGACGGGGTGACCGGGCCGATGCCGTCCGCCGTCCGCGATCCGGGCTGCGGGGCCCCGGCCGCGCAACTGCCGGCGTCGGGGTGGTCGGCCGTGGTGCTGGCGCCGCGCGCCGCCGTGCCCGGGGTTCGGCCGTTGCTGCTGACCGACCTCGGCGACCTCACCCCGGTCCATCTCACCTACGCCGCCGGGGCGGGCGCCCGGCAGGCCGAGGCGACCGGCCCGCAGGCGCTCGCCGCGTGGGCGCACGCGGCCTGCCGGCTCGCGGCGCTGCGCGGTACGGGCGTACGGGCCGCCGGCACCTGGCACTTCGCCGACCAGCCGCTGCCGGACGGCGGCGGCACCGCGCAGTGGCTGTGCACCCGGGCGGATCTGTGGTCGGGCGGCGACAACGTGCTGGTGCAGTTCCTGCCGCCGGGCTCGGCCGCGAACGCCCCGGCCGCGGTCTCCGCGGCCGCCCGGTCCACCGCCGCGTGCGGCCCGATCGATCCGGCGGTGCTCTCCGGCGTGCTGTGGAAGTCGCCCGCGCGCCGCTGGTACCTGCTGGCGGCCGGCAGCCCCGAGGTCGCGGGGGTGACGGTCTCCGGCGGCCTGGCGTACTCCGCCGTGGGCCGGCTGGCCGCCGTCCCGGCCGCGCCCGGCACGAAGGCGAGGTTCACCGCGCGGCTGGCGAACGGCGGGAGCCTGTCCGCGCTGAGGTGACGGGTGCGGCGGGTGTGCCCGGCGGGGGGCGCGTGGCACACGGGGCGGTGCGGCGGCCGGTGCGCCCGCGTACGAGCCCCGTGCCGGGGTCGCCGCAGGACGCCGGTGCCGGGGCGGGACGGGTCGTCGAGGTCAACTCCCGTGATCCGGGCGGAACTTGGCCGCCGCAGGGGGGCGCGGCGGGCAACGGCGGGGCGGCGCGGCCGGGACGCGGCCACGCCTCGGTGAAGATCCGCGGCGGGTCGACCGTAGGCTTTCGTGCTGGTGCGGCGGCAGCGGGTCGCGAGGGGTCTGCCTCGGGGCGCGCGGTCGCGGCACCGTACCGCCCGCCCGTGAGCCTCACCGAAGATCGTTAGGACCACATGACCAGCCAGAGCCTCGCAGCCGTCCCACGCCCGGCCGACCGGTCCGATTCCCCGGCCGGACACGCCGAGTGGTGGCGCGGCGCGGTCATCTACCAGGTGTACCCGCGCAGCTTCGCCGACTCCGACGGCGACGGCCTCGGCGACCTGCCGGGTGTCATCGACAAGCTGCCGTACCTCAAGCGGCTCGGCGTGGACGCCGTGTGGCTGTCGCCGTTCTACGCCTCGCCGCAGGCCGACGCCGGCTACGACGTGTCGGACTACCGGATGGTCGACCCGGTCTTCGGCACCCTCGATGACGCGCGCACGCTGGTGCGCGAGGCCCACGGGCTCGACCTGCGGGTCATCGTGGACCTGGTGCCCAACCACTGCTCGGACCAGCACGAGTGGTTCCGGCAGGCGCTGCGCGACGGTCCCGGCTCGGCGATGCGCGAGCGGTTCGTCTTCCGTCCCGGCAAGGGCGAGAGCGGCGAACTGCCGCCGAACGACTGGCAGTCGGTCTTCGGCGGCCCGGCCTGGACCCGGGTGACCGGTGCGGACGGCGAGCCCGGCGAGTGGTACCTGCACCTGTTCGCGCCGGAGCAGCCCGACTTCAACTGGGAACACGACGCGGTACGCGAGGAGTTCCGGTCCATCCTGCGGTTCTGGCTCGACCTGGGGGTCGACGGGTTCCGGGTGGACGTGGCCCACGGCATGATCAAGGCGGCCGGGCTGCCGGACCTCGGCGAGTCCGACGAGGTCAAGCTGCTCGACCGGCACGACCGGCCGTTCTTCGACCAGGAGGGCGTGCACGAGATCTACCTCGACTGGCGGCGGATCCTCGACGAGTACCCGGGCGAGCGGATCGCGGTCGCCGAGGCGTGGACGCCCACCATCGCCCGCGCGGCCCGCTACCTGCGCCCCGGCGAGCTGCACCAGGCCTTCAACTTCGCCTACCTGACCACGGATTGGAACGCCGACGCGCTGCGCGCGGTGATCTGCGAGTCGCTGGAGGAGATGGGCCGGGTCGGCGCCCCGACCACGTGGGTGCTCTCCAACCACGACGTGGTGCGGCACCTGACCCGGCTCGCCGAGGGCGACGCGGCGGTGGAGACCGCCCGGGCCCGGGCGGCCACCATGCTGATGCTGGCGCTGCCGGGGTCGGCCTACCTGTACCAGGGCGAGGAGCTCGGGCTGCCCGAGGTGCTGGACCTGCCGGACGAGGTGCGCCAGGATCCGGCCTTCCTGCGCGGCGACGGCCAGAAGGGCGGCCGGGACGGCTGCCGGGTGCCGCTGCCGTGGTCCGGCGAGCAGGCGCCGTACGGCTTCGGGCCGGCCGAGGGCGGGCCGAGCTGGCTGCCGCAGCCGGAGGGCTGGGCGAAGCTGAGCGTCGCCGCGCAGACCGACGACCCGGACTCCTCGCTGGAGTTCTACCGCGGCGCCCTGGCCGTGCGGCGTGCCCACCCGGCGCTGGGCGCGGGCACCGAGGTGACGTGGCTGGAGGCGCCCGAGGGCGTGCTGGCCTTCCGCCGCGACCACCCGGAGGGCTCGTTCGTCTGCACGGTCAACACCGGCTCCTCGCCGGTCGCGGTGCCGGCCTACGGGCGGATGCTGCTGGCCGGCGGCCCGGTGACGGCCGGCCCCGACGAGGCCGAGGTGGTGCTCCCGGCGGACACCGCGCTGTGGTGGGCGCTCTGACCGGCGCGGCCGGCTGATCCGGTCGGCGACGCCCGGATCCGACCGCCGACCGCCGGTCCGATGTCACCCGTTCGGCGGTATCGGTCATGATCGCTTCGCTCCCGCGCGCGGGGCGGGGCGGTCGTGGCCGGTACCGGGCGCCCGGGCCGCGGGAGGGTGCGCGCGGGGTGCCGGAGCGGCGGACTTTTCCTCGTCAACCCTTAGTTGAATGCGAAACGATATAACGCGGGACGAAGGCCCCGCGACGCGGAAGAGGCTCCGCCGGGCGGCCGGGACGCGGAGTCGAGGCGTCCGGAAGGCGACCCGGAGGTGACCGGTGGAGCGGCGGGATCTGGCAGACTGTTCACCTATGGGGGAACCGAAGATCCTGGAAGGCCGTTCGACCGTCCCTCCGCATCGCACCGGTTCCATCGACTCCGATGGAACGGCACAGGAGGACCGCCGGACGCGGGGTGGTCGCAGGCTCGTCTCCTGGGTCCGCCGGCCCCGCAAACCCCGGCTCTGGTTCGAAATCCTGCTCATCGGCGTCAGTTACTGGGTGTACTCCCTGGTGCGCAACGCGGTGCCGGAGCAACGGGCCGCGGCCATACACCACGCGGACCTCGTCTGGAAGCTGGAGAGCACCCTCGGCATCGCCGTCGAGGACCACATCAACCGGGCCGTCAACTCGGTGACTTGGCTGATCGTGGGCATGGACTACTACTACGCCACGCTGCACTTCATCATGACGATAGGCGTGCTGGTGTGGCTCTACCGCCGGCACCCGGGGCGCTACGCCTCCGCGCGGCTGACCATCTTCACCACCACCGGGTTCGCCCTGGTCGGCTTCTACTTCTTCCCGCTGGCCCCACCGCGCCTGATGCGCGGCGGCGACTTCATCGACACGGTCGCCGTGCACCACACCTGGGGCTCGATGGCCTCCGGCAACCTCTCGCACGTCTCCAACCAGTTCGCGGCGATGCCCTCCATGCACATCGGCTGGTCGCTGTGGTGCGGCATCACGATGCTCATGCTGGCCAAGCGGGTCTGGGTCAAGGTGCTGGGCGTGCTCTACCCGCTGGCCACCCTGCTGGTGATCATCTCCACCGCCAACCACTTCTGGCTCGACGCGGTCGGCGGCGTGGTCTGCCTGGCGGTCGGCTTCGGCCTGTCCTACCTGGTCTACGGCCGGCTCACCTACCGCATGCCGCGCTACGTGACGACGGCCGCCGCCGCCTCCGAGCGGGCGTCCTCGAAGGCGTCGGCGTAGCGTCCCGGGCCGCTCAGCTCTCGTACTCGTAGAACAGCCGGTCCACCACGGCCCGGGCCCGGCGGGTCACCCGGCGGTAGTCCTCCACCAGGTCGCCGGAGCGGCCGGGCCCGTAGCCCAGGCAGCGGCCGACCGCGGCCAGCTCGCGCCCGTCGCCCGGGAAGGTGTCGCCGGGCCGGCCGCGCACCAGCATGACCGCGTTGCGCACCCGGGTCGCCAGCACCCACGCGTCGTCCAGCACGGCGGCGTCCTCCTCGTCCACCAGCCCGGCCCGGGCCGCCGCGGCCAGCCCGCCGCGGGTGCCGGGGGTGCGCAGCTCGGGCCGCTCGGCGGCGTGGCGCAGCTGCAGCAGCTGCACGGTCCACTCCACGTCGGACAGCCCGCCGCGGCCCAGCTTGGTGTGGGTGGTCGGGTCGGCGCCGCGCGGCATCCGCTCCGACTCCATGCGGGCCTTGAGGCGGCGGATCTCGCGCACCGCGTCCTCGGTCGGGCCGCCGTCCGGGTAGCGCATCGGGTCGATCAGCTCGGTGAACCGCTGCGCCAGCCCCTCGTCGCCGGCCGCCGGGGTGGCCCGCAGCAGCGCCTGGCTCTCCCACCCCAGCGACCAGCGCCGGTAGTAGGCCGCGTAGGAGGCCAGTGAGCGCACCAGCGGGCCGCTCTTGCCCTCGGGGCGCAGGTCGGCGTCGATGATCAGCGGCGGATCCGAGGTCGGTATCTGCAGCAGCCGGCGCATCTCGTCGGCGACCCGACGCGCGCTCCTGGCCGCCTCGGCCTCGTCGGCGCCCTCGACCGGCTCGTGGACGAACAGCACGTCGGCGTCCGACCCGTAGCCCAGCTCCCGGCCGCCGAAGCGTCCCATGCCGATCACCGCGATCCGGGTGGGCAGCGGCTGCCCGGCGCCGATCGCGTCCATCGCGGCCCGCAGCGCCCCGGCGACGGTGACCCGGGTCAGGGCGGACAGCGCCGCGCCGACCGCGTCGACCGCCGCCCCGGGGTCCTCGTCCGGGGCGAAGGCGCCGGTCAGATCGGCCGCGGCGATCCGGAACAGCTCCCGGCGCCGCACCCCGCGCACCGCGGTCACCGCGGCCTCGGCGCCGGACGCCCGGCTGACCGCGGCCCGCACCTCCTGCCACAGCGCGGCGTGCCCGGGCGGGCGCAGCCCCTCCTCGCCGCCGAGCAGCGAGACCGCCTCGGGGGCGCGCATCAGCAGGTCGGGGGCGAACCGGCCGGCCGACAGCACTCTGGCCAGGTTCATCGCCGCGGCGCCCTCGTCGCGCAGCAGCCGCAGGTACCACGGCGTGCGGCCCAACGCGTCCGAGACCTTGCGGAAGTTGAGCAGCCCGGCGTCCGGGTCGGCCGAGTCGGCGAACCAGCCGAGCAGCACCGGCAGCAGCGTCCGCTGGATCGCCGCCTGCCGGCTCACCCCGGAGGCGAGCGCCTCCAGGTGCCGCAGCGCCGCCGCCGGATCGAGGTAGCCCAGCGCCTCCAGCCGCTGCCGCGCCGCGATCGGGCTCAACCGCACGGCGCCCGGCTCCAGTTGGGCGACCGCGTCGAGCAACGGCCGGTAGAACAGCTTCTCGTGCAGCCGCCGCACCTCCTTGGCGTGCCGCCGCCACTCGCGGTTCAGCTCGGCGACCGGCTCGGCGCGCAGCCCCAACGACCGCCCCAGCCGCCGCAGATCGGCCTCGTCCTCCGGCACCAGGTGGGTGCGGCGCAGCCGGTGGAGCTGTATCCGGTGCTCCATCGTCCGCAGGAAGCGGTACGCGGCGTCCAGCGAGGCGGCGTCCGCCCGGCCGACGTAGCCGCCCTCGGCGAGCTGGCGCAGCGCGGTCAGCGTGGTGCCGCTGCGCAGCGCGTTGTCGGTGCGGCCGTGCACCAGTTGCAGGAGCTGCACGGCGAACTCGACGTCCCGCAGGCCGCCGGGCCCGAGCTTCAGCTCCCGGTCCACCTGGGCGGCCGGGATGTTGTCCACCACGCGGCGGCGCATCTCCTGCACGTCGGTCACGAAGTTGTCCCGCTCGGCGGCCTCCCAGACCATCGGGGCGAGCGCGTCGAGGTAGGCGCGGCCCAGTTCGTCGTCGCCGGCCACCGGCCGGGCCTTGAGCAGGGCCTGGAACTCCCAGGTCTTCGCCCAGCGCCGGTAGTACGCCAGGTGGCTGGAGAGGGTGCGCACCAACGGGCCGTTCTTGCCCTCCGGGCGCAGGTTGGCGTCCACCTCCCAGATGGTGCCCTCGGCGGTGTTCTCCGAGCAGACCCGCATCATCCGGGCCGCCAGCCGGGTCGCCGCCTGCAGCGCCGCGGCCTCCGCGGCGCCGTCCGCGCCCTCCGGGGCCGCGGCCACGAAGATCACGTCCACGTCGGAGACGTAGTTGAGCTCGTGGCCGCCGGTCTTGCCCATCGCGATGACGGCCAGCCGGCCGGCGGCGGCGTCCGCGGGCGCCTCCTCCATCGCGATGGCCAGCGCCGCACGCAGCGTGGCGGTGGCCAGGTCGGCGAGTTCGCCGGCGGTCTCGGCCAGATCGCTGGTGCCGCACACGTCCCGGGCCGCGATGGCCAGCACGCACCGGCGGTAGGCGATGCGCAGCGCGTTCTGCGGGCTCACCGCGTCGCCGGACGCCGCCCGTGCCATCCCGGTGCGCAGCGCCCGTTCGAAGTCGGCCACGCCGGGGTGCAGGTCGCTGGAGTCGTAGGTGACGAGCGCGTGCCAGTCGTGCGGCTGGCGGACCAGGTGCTCGCCGAGCGCCTCGGACGCGCCGAGCACGCCGAGCAGCCGGTCGCGCAGCGGTTTGGCGGTGATCAGGGTGTCGAGCAGGGCGTGCCGGTCCGCCTCGTCCTGCGCCTCGGCCACCCGCACCAGGGCGCGGAGCGCCAGATCCGGGTCGGCGGTCGCGCCGAGCGCCTCCAGCAGCACCGGATCGGTGCGCACGGCCGACAACACGGGCGCGTCCAGCAGCCGCTCCGCCTCCGACGGATCGGTGAACCCGTGCCGCAGCAGTCGGGTGAAGGTGCTGCTGCGCCGGCCTTCCCGCATGGGCCCACCGCCTCCTGGTCCCCGTTATCGCCAGGTTGATCGCCAGCAGCGAGCGTATCCGCCCGGGCCGCCGACCGGTATGCCGCCTCTCGCCGCGTCCGGGGGAACTTCGCCGGCCGGGCGGCACCCGCACGGGTGGCGGCCACCGGGGCGCCCGGCCGACGGACGGTCAGGCGGCGCGGCGGGCGGCACCGCGCGTGGGAGGATCCCCCTCGCTTCGTGCTGATGGCAGCGGTGGAAGGTGACGATGTACGCGATGTCCCTGGGCGACGACGGCGCGCAACTGCGCCCGCTGGAGCCGTGGCAGGCCGCCGAGTTCCTGGCCCACATCGACCGGGGGCGGGAGTTCATCGGAGCGCAGAACGGGCTGCCCGACGTCGTCACGGACCTGGAGTCGAGCCGGGCGTTCCTCCAGGCGTACGCGGACAAGGCCGCGGCCGACACCGGCCGCATCCACGGCATCTGGGCGGACGGCGGGCTGGTCGGCGCGGTCATCCTGCGCACCTTCGACGCCGGGCGGGGCACCGCCGAGGCGGGCTGCTGGCTGGAGCCCGCCGCGGTGGGCCGCGGCCTGGTGACCCGGGCGGTGCGCCTGCTCATCGACTGGGCCGTCGAGGAACGGGGCGTCCACCGGGTCGACTGGTGGGTCTCGTCGGCGAACCAACCCAGCATCGCGGTGGCCCGCCGCCTCGGCATGACGCGGGACGGCGTGCTGCGGGAGAGCCACCTGTACCGGGGCATCCGGCACGACGAGGAGGTCTGGTCGGTCCTCGCGCCGGAGTGGCGGGCGGCGAAGCACGCGTCCTGAGCCCGTCCCGGCCCGCCTCCGCGGCGGCTTCCCGGACCGGCTGACGACTCTTCACCAGGCATCAAGGTTGCCCAGGACGCCAAAAAAATGATTGCATCACGCGTCGACACGGTGACGTGATCACAACACGGCGCGGCACCCGCTTCCGACGCCTTGCGATCACCGGCCCCCCAAGGACACGAACCGAGAACGGCAGCCGCCTACGCCGGACAGGCGGTGTGCGCCGGTCAGAAGGGAGCAACGTGAGTTGCTCGCACGCCACAGGATGTCCTCTCTTCCCCCTGCTCAACGCGAGCTTGCAGGGTTGGCGCGAGCACTACTGCGACAGCACGGACCGGTGGAAGGACTGTGCCCGCTACCAGTTGGCGCTCACCGGCGAACGCGTGCCGATCAGCCTGCTGCCCAACGGACACCGCGCGGCCTACCTCGCGGAGGCGGCCGGCGCGGCCGCCCCGCACCTGTCGCCGCAGTCGTCACACGGTCCCGGTCCGTCGCAGACCGCGGGCCGGTTCGAACCGGCCCACGCACCCGGCCGGCACCACAGGACGTCGCAAGCCGCACCGTCTTCCCCGCCGCCGGACCGCTCCGCCCGACGCACCTCCGGTGCGAAGCGCGGCTGGTGGGCCCGGCTCGTCGATTGGATGAGTGGTCCCGCATGAGTCCCTACTGGCCCTGGTGGGCGGGAGCTGTCGGGCTCGCCCTCGTCACCATCGGCTACACCGTCGCCACCGACCGGTCCTTCGGAGTCTCCTCCGCGTGGGACCGCGTGCTGCACTGGCGCCGGGAACGCGACCTGGAGCAGATGGACGAGGAGTTCGCCGACGAGCGCGCCCTGGTCGACGCGCTCGCCGCGGCCACCGCCGAGCACTTCGGAACCGGCCCCGGCGCCCCCGCGCCGTCGCAGGCTCCGTACGGTCAGCCGCGACAGCCGGACCCGGACAGCGGGACCGCGGCGGCGGGCGATGCGGCGGCGAGCCGGCGCCCGGCCCCGCTGATCACCCAGGCCGCCCTGCTGATCTCGATATTCTTCGGCGGCCTGATCGCGGCGGTCACCTCCGGCCGGTTCAAGCTCCGCCTCGACATGGGCCCGGGCTTCCGCCACGTGGTCACCGCCGACCCGATCACCATGATCGCCCTGCTCTTCGTCGGCGGCGTGCTGGTCGGCTTCGGCACCCGGCTGGCCGGCGGGTGCAGCTCCGGCCACGGGCTCAACGGCTGCGGCCGGCTGCGACCGGTCAGCATCGTGGCGACCGCCGTGTTCTTCGGCACCGCCGTCGCGGTGTCGTTCCTCCTGTGGAAGGTGATCTGATGCGCAGCCGGGGCACGATTCTGCTGGCCACCGTCCTGACCGGACTGGCCCTCGGCTACACCGTCACCAACATCGGCTTCGGCGACTACGCGCAGCTCAACCGCATGTTCACCTTCCAGGACCTGCGCATGTTCCTCTCCTTCGCCGGCGCGGTCGTGATCATCGTGTGCGTGTTCGCCCTGCTGCGGGTCCCTCGCACCCCCGGGCGCATCCACGCCGGCGTCATCCCCGGCGCGGTGCTGTTCGGCACCGGCTGGGCGATATCCGGCGGCTGCCCGGCCATCCCGATCATCCAGGTCGCCAGCGGCTACCTCCCGGCCCTGTTCACCATCGCCGGCGTCGCCGTCGGCATCCGGCTGTGCCGTTGGGCCAACGCCCGCTACTTCCACCTCGACCGCGGCTCCTGCGGTCTGTGACCCCCGCCCGCCCCGAGAGGCGGGCCGGACGCGAAGGGGCCGGCGGTCGACGACCGCCGACCCCTTCGCCGTCCGCCGGGGCGAACCGACGGCCCGGGGGCTACGTGATCGGCATCGCCGGGCCGCTGCGCGTGAGGTCCCGGGTTCCGGGGAGCTTCCGGTAGCCGGCGGACTCGTAGGTGGCGACGGCGGCGGTGTTGGAGCTCGCGGTGTTGACGACGGCGCTGGAGCAGCCCAGGTCCCGGAGGGCGGCCGCGGCGGCGAGGCAGATCGCCCGTCCGTAGCCGCGGCCGCGGTGGTCGCGGTGAACGCCCATGGGTTCGAGGAGTCCCGGCTTGCCCGGGCCCGCGGACCAGACGGTCACCGCGGCCACCGGGTCGCCCTGGGCGTCGTAGGCGAGCAGGCAGCGGGCGTCGGAGTAGGGCAGGCCGGAGGCCATGACGGGCCACTTGTCCTCGGAGAACGTGGAGCGCTCGAACGCGGCGCGCTGCACGGCTGCGCGGTCTGCCGCCCGGTGCGGGCCGGCCACCTCGACGCGCAGGCCCTCCGGGAGCTCCACCGGCTCGGCGAGGCCGCGGCGCAGGGGCGTCCAGGGCTCGCCCGGGGTCCAGCCCTCCGCCTGGAGGTGGTCCTGCAGCAGCGCGTCCATGGGTGCTTCCAGGTACGCCTGTCCGGCCCCGAGCACACCGCGGTCCGGACCGGCGACGTCCGCGGCCAGGCAGCGCGTCAGCTCCTCGTCCTGCCGGGCGTCCGGGGCGATGGTCAGCCGCAGCAGGTCCTCACCGTCGAGCAGCCCGACGGCGAGGATGCGGCCGCCACGGCTCCAGGTGCGGACCGCGGCTGCCGTCCTCTGCGCGCCGAACCGCCAGAACCAGCCCAGATCCCCCGGGTGCAACTGGATCAACGCCCCCTCGTACTGCCACGCCCGCAGCGCCTCCACCGCCGCGCCCAGACCGTCGATCCGCGGTATGCCCAGCTCGATCGTCATGACCCCGGATCGCACACCAGGAGCAAGGCCGCCGGCAACCGCTTTTCCACCGGCCGCCCTCCGGAAGGGTGGAACGGGCCGCCGCCCGTCATACGCCGCCGGCCCGCGGCTACAGCACCGGCAGCATCTTCCGCAGCTCGAACGGCGTGACTTCGGACCGGTACTCCTCCCACTCCTGCTTCTTGTTGCGGAGGAAGAAGTCGAAGACGTGCTCGCCGAGGGTCTCGGCGACCAGTTCGCTGCGTTCCATGAGGGTGATGGCCTCGCCGAGGTTCTGCGGGAGGGGTTCGATGCCCATGGCGCGGCGTTCGAAGTCGGACAGGGCCCAGACGTCGTCGTCGGCGCCGGGCGGCAGTTCGTAGCTCTCCTCGACGCCCTTGAGGCCGGCGGCGAGCAGGACGGCGTAGGCGAGGTAGGGGTTGGCGCCGGAGTCGAGGGCGCGGACCTCGACGCGGGTGGAGACGGTCTTGCCGGGCTTGTACATCGGCACCCGGATCAGCGCGGAGCGGTTGTTGTGGCCCCAGCAGATGTACGAGGGGGCCTCGCCGCCGGCGCCGGCGGTGCGCTGCGAGCCGCCCCAGATGCGCTTGTAGGAGTTGACCCACTGGTTGGTGACCGCGGAGATCTCCCCGGCGTGCCGCAGCAGTCCGGCGATGAAGGAGCGGCCGACCTTGGAGAGCTGGTACTCGGCGCCCGACTCGTGGAACGCGTTGCGGTCGCCCTCGAAGAGCGACAGGTGGGTGTGCATGCCGGAGCCGGGGAAGTCGGAGAACGGCTTGGGCATGAACGTGGCCTGCACGCCCTGCTCCAGCGCGACCTGCTTCATCACCAGGCGGAACGTCATGATGTTGTCCGCGGTGGACAGCGCGTCGGCGTAGCGCAGGTCGATCTCCTGCTGGCCGGGGGCGCCCTCGTGGTGGGAGAACTCCACCGAGATGCCCATCGACTCCAGCATGGTGATGGCCTGGCGCCGGAAGTCCTGGCCGACGTGTTGCGGAGTGTGGTCGAAGTAGCCGGAGGAGTCGCCGGGCGTGGGACGGCGGCCGTCCACCGGCTTGTCCTTGAGCAGGAAGAACTCGATCTCGGGGTGGGTGTAGAAGGTGAAGCCGAGGTCGGAGGTGCGCGACAGGGTGCGCTTGAGCACGTAGCGCGGATCGGCGTACGAGGGCGAGCCGTCCGGCATCAGGATGTCGCAGAACATCCGGGCCGTGCCCGGCGACTCGGCCCGCCACGGCAGGATCTGGAAGGTGCCGGGGTCCGGCTTGGCGAGCATGTCCGACTCGTAGACCCGGGCGAAGCCCTCGATGGCCGAGCCGTCGAAGCCGATGCCCTCGTCGAACGCCTGCTCCAGTTCCGCGGGCGCGACGGCCACCGACTTCAGGAACCCCAGCACATCGGTGAACCACAACCGCACGAAACGGATGTCCCGCTCCTCCAGCGTCCGGAGCACAAAGCCCTGCTGCTTGTCCATAACGCCAGTCCTCGTCGAGTCGTTGCAGGTCAGCGGCGGGTCCCGCCCTCTTGAGCCCTGCTGAGGGCCTCCAGGGCACACCAGTATGGCCGCCCTGTGTTTCCAGGACATCACGAATCCGGCCCCGCGCGCTCCCCGGTGCGCCGGACGGCGCCGCCGAGAGGTCCGGCGCGCCACCATCGGACAGCCTGAGGGGTTGTCAGCTACCGTGCCATACGGACATACGAGGGCGAACAGCCCATACCCCTACACGACGGGAATCGGCATGCGTACCTTTCGACGACGCGACGTGCTCGGGGCGGGGCTGGGCATCGTCGGCAGCGGAGTGCTGGGCGGCTGCGCCGACCGGGCCGGGGCGGCGCGCGCGGACGGCGCGGCGCCGGGCGGATACGTGCTGCCGAACGGGCCGCAGGTCATGGCGGCGGAGCGGGCGCGCGGCGGCGGGCCGGTGCGCCGGGTGCGGCTGACCGCGACCCGGTCCACGGTGGACCTCGGCGGCCCGCGGGTGCGGACCTGGACGTACGGGGGCCGGCTGCCGGGCGAGGTCATCCGGGTGACCGCGGGCGACGTGCTGGAGGCCGCCGTCACCAACCACCTGCCGGTGCCGACCACCGTCCACTGGCACGGGGTGCCGATCCGCAACGACATGGACGGCGTGCCCGGCATCACCCAGGCGCCGCTGACGGCCGGCGGCGGCTTCACCTACCGCTTCGCGCTGCCGCGCCCGGGCACCTACTGGTTCCACCCGCACACCGGCGTCCAGCAGGACCGGGGGCTGTACGGGCCGCTCGTGGTGGAGGACCCGAGGGAGCCGCTCTCCTACGACCGCGAGTGGGTCGTCGTGCTGGACGACTGGGTGGACGGGGTGGACGGCTCGACGCCGGACGGGGTGATGACCCAGCTGGCCCGCGACACCCCGGGCGCCCCGGCCGGCATGGACCGCCCGACCGCCGCGCCGCCCGGCCCGGACCGCCGGCTGACCAGCGGCGACAGCGCGCTGCTCGGCGGCCACCCGGGGGACGTCGTGTATCCGTACTACCTGGTCAACGGACGGGTGCCGGCCGCGCCGGAGACCTTCACCGCCCGGCCGGGCGACCGGATCCGGCTGCGGATCGTCAACGCGGGCGCCGACACCGCCTTCCGGCTGGCGCTCGGCGGCCACCGGATGACGATCACGCACGCCGACGGCCGGCCGGTCGTGCACCGCGACACCGAGGCGCTGCTGCTGGGCATGGGCGAGCGCTACGACGTGCTGGTCACCGCGGGCGACGGGGTCTTCCCGCTGGTCGCGCTGGCGGAGGGCAAGGGCGCCTCGGCGCTGGCCGTGCTGCGCACCTCGCCGACCGGTGCGGCGCCCGGCCCGGCGGCGCGGCCCGCCGAGCTGGACGGGACGCTGGTGACCGCCGACCGGCTGCGGGCCGATCCGTCGGTGGCGCTGCCCGCGCGGCGGGCGGACACCGAGCTGACCATGCGGATGACCCGGGGCACCCGGCCGTACTCCTGGGGCATCAACGGGCGCCCCTACGACCCGGCGGACCGCTACCCGGTCAGCGCGGGGCAGCGGGTGCGGCTGACCTACGTCAACGAGACCCGGATGTGGCACCCGGTCCACCTGCACGGCCACAGCTTCGCCCTGCCGGGCGGCGGGCCGCTGAAGGACACCGCGATCCTGCTGCCGCGCCGCAGCCTGACCGTCGAGTTCGAGGCGGACAACCCCGGGCTGTGGATGCTGCACTGCCACAACGTCTACCACTCGGAGCACGGCATGATGACCGTCGTCGGCTACCGGGCCTGACCGGCCGGCTGTGCTCCGGCCCTGAGCCGGCCTTGAGTACGGCGTGAGCTGGGCATGAACCGGTTGTGGGCGGCCGGCCGACCGGGACCCCGGGTCCCATAGCGTCGGTTGGACGATTACGCTGGTTCCGTGCCTCAACTACGTCTCGCTCTCAATCAGATCGACTCCTGCGTCGGGGACCTCACCGGGAACTCCGACTCGATCGTGCGCTGGGCCCGGCACGCCGCCGATCAGGGGGCGCATCTCGTCGCGTTCCCCGAGATGGCGCTGACCGGGTACCCGGTGGAGGACCTCGCGCTGCGCTCGTCGTTCGTCGAGGCGTCGCGCACCGCGCTGACCGCGCTCGCGGCCCGGCTGGCCGCCGAGGGGCTGGGCGAGCTGCCCGTGGTGGTCGGCTACCTCGACCGCAGCGAGAAGGCCCGGCCGCGCTTCGGCCAGCCGGCCGGCGCCCCGCAGAACGCCGCGGGCGTGCTGTACCGCGGCGCCGTGGCGCTGACCTTCGCCAAGCACCACCTGCCCAACTACGGCGTCTTCGACGAGTTCCGCAACTTCGTGCCCGGCGACACGATGCCGGTCGTGCGGGTGCACGGCGTCGACGTGGCCCTGGCGATCTGCGAGGACCTGTGGCAGGACGGCGGCCGGGTGCCGGCCGCCCGCACGGCCGGCGCCGGGCTGCTGCTGTCGATCAACGCCTCGCCGTACGAGATGGCCAAGGACGACACCCGGCTGGAACTGGTCCGCAAGCGCGCCCAGGAGGCCGGCTGCACGGTGGCGTACCTGGCGATGATCGGCGGGCAGGACGAGCTGGTCTTCGACGGCGACTCGATCGTGGTGAACACGCAGGGCGAAGTGATCACCCGGGCCCCGCAGTTCGAGGAGGGCTGCGTGCTGGTCGACCTCGACCTGCCGGCCGCCGGCCCGGTGCCGTCCGGCACGGCGGACGACGGCCTGACCGTCCAGCACGTGGTGCTCGGCGAGGACCCGGTGCCCGGCTACGAGGTGCGGGTGGCCGGCGAGCAGGCCCGGCGGATGGACGACGACGAGGAGATCTACACCGCACTGGTCGTGGGCCTGCGGGCGTACCTGGCCAAGAACGGCTTCCGCAGCGTGCTGCTCGGCCTGTCGGGCGGCATCGACTCCGCGCTGGTGGCCGCCATCGCCTGCGACGCGATCGGCGCGGCGAACGTGCACGCGGTCTCCATGCCGTCCCGGTACTCCAGCCGGCACTCGCGGGGCGACGCCGCCGAGATGGCCCGCCGCACCGGGCTCAACCTCCGTACGGTGCCGATCGGTTCGATGTTCGACGACTACCAGTCGGCGCTGCGGCTGGACGGGCTCGCCGAGGAGAACCTGCAGGCGCGGCTGCGCGGCGTGACGCTGATGGGCATCTCCAACCAGGAGGGCCACCTGGTGCTCGCCCCCGGCAACAAGTCCGAGCTCGCCTGCGGCTACTCGACGGTCTACGGCGACGCGGTCGGCGGTTTCGCGCCGATCAAGGACGTGCTCAAGACGAAGGTCTGGGAGCTGTCGCGCTGGCGCAACGCGGCCGCCGCGTCCCGCGGCCAGGTGCCGCCCATCCCGGAGAACTGCATCACCAAGCCGCCCAGCGCGGAGCTGCGCCCCGGCCAGCTCGACTCCGACTCGCTGCCCGACTACGAGCTGCTCGACCGGATCCTGGACCGCTACGTCCAGCAGGACGAGGGCCGGGAGCAGATCGTGGCGGCCGGGTTCGACGCCGCGACGGTCGACCGGATCCTGCGGCTGGTGGACACCGCGGAGTACAAGCGACGCCAGTACCCGCCGGGCACGAAGATCACCTCGAAGGGCTTCGGCAAGGACCGCCGGCTGCCGATCACCAACCGGTGGCGCGAGGGGTCCTGAGACCGGACGGGTTCCCCGTTCGCCCGGCATCCGCCGGATATTCGCTGGATCGGTTCTCCCGCCGGCTCCTACAGTCGCCGGGCGAGACGCCTCACGGGGGAACCGATCATGCGAACGCACTACCCGCGCACACCCCATCTGCCCTGGTCACCGGGGGCGACCCCGGACGACCTGCGGACCGGTGACCTGTCCGGGCTGCTCGGCCGCGAGGTGGTGGTCACCGAGAAGCTCGACGGCGAGAACACCACGCTGTACGCCGACGGCCTGCACGCCCGTTCACCGGACTCGGCGCACCACCCGTCCCGCGCCTGGGTCAAGGCGCTGCAGGGCCGGATCGGGCCGGCGATCGGGCCGGGCCGCCGGATCTGCGGCGAGAACCTCTACGCCCGGCACTCGATCGCCTACCGCGACCTGGAGAGCTGGTTCTACGCCTTCTCGGTCTGGGACGGCGACCGCTGCCTGGACTGGGACTCCACCGTGCGCCTCACCCGGCGGATCGGGGTGCCGGTGCCGCCGGTGCTGTGGCGCGGCACCTTCGACGAACGGGCGCTGCGCAAGCTGCGGTTGGCGACCGACCGGCAGGAGGGCTACGTCGTCAGGACCGCCGAGGGGTTCGAACGGGCCGCGTTCGGCGACCGGGTGGCCAAGTGGGTGCGGCGCGGCCACGTGACGAGCGGCACGCACTGGATGCACGCGGCCGTGGTGCCCAACGGCCTGGCCCCCACCGCCGTGTTCTGGGACGAGCGCTCCGGCGGCGCTCCGCAGGCCGCGGCGCTGCTGGCGGCCTGCGGTCTGACGGCGGCGGATCTCGACGGGGACCCGCGGGCGGCGGGACCCGACGGGCCGGCCCGGGCGGGCGCGGCGGTGGCCGAGGTGCGGGCGCGGCTGGAGGAGGCGGGCCGCTCGGGGGACGCCCGGCTGGCCGGCGTGCTGGCGGCGCTGACCCACGGCGCCCGGCGCGGGGCGGCGGCCGGGCGCCTGGCGGACCGGCTCGGCATGCCGCTGGCCCGGCGGGTCACCGATCTCGTCGCGCTCGGCACCCTGTTGCGCCGGCCCTACCCGGACGACGCCCGCCGGGCCGGGCTGGCCCGGATGGCGGTCGCGGCCGACCTCGGCGTGCTGCACGCGGTGGCCGCGGCCCTTTCGGCCGGTGACGACGGGGCCGATGCGGCGGCGGCCCGGGAGCGGGTGGAGTGGTCGGCGCTGCACGCCGAGGAGGCCGGGCTGCTGGGTCCGGCCCCGCTGGAACCGCTGCGGGCCGGGCTGCGGGCGGCGCTGGACGGGCTGGATCCGCAGGTGGCCGACCGCTGCTGGGCGCAGGCCAGGGAGGCGTTCGCGCTGGGCCGGGTGCACGGGCCGCAGGACGCGGTCGCGGCGAGTTGGCACCGGCGGTCGGGGGCGTTTCCCCGGCTGGTGCAGACCGTCGGGCCCTCGGGCAGCGGCAAGAGCATGTTCGCGGCGCGGCTGCCGGGCGTCGACGCCTTCGTCAGCATGGACGACCTGCGGGCGGAGCGCGGCTCGCGGTCCGACCAGCACGCCAACCCGGCCGTGCTGCGCGCCGCGCTCGCCCGGCTGGACGAGGCGCTGCGGCCGGGCGCGACGGTGGTCTGGGACGCCACCGGGCTCAGCCGCCGGCAACGGGCCGCGGTGCACCGGATCGCCGAGCGGCGCGACGCGCTCGTCACCCACGCGGTCGCGCTGGTCGGGCCGGAGACGCTGGCCCGGCGCAACGCGGCCCGTGCGCACCCGGTGCCGGCCGAGGTGCTGGCGGCCCAACTGGCCCGCTTCGAACCGCCGACCGCGGCAGAGGCGCACCGCACCTGGTACGTGGGCGGGGACGGCACGGTGGGCGACAGCGCGGGAACGCTCGACGGCGGGGAGGCGTGATGCGCACCAGCGAGGAGATCTTCCACCGGGTGCGGTGGGACGCGCGGTTCGATCCGGCGCGGTTCGTGCTCGGCGTCCACCAGCGCGGCCGGGAGCCGAAGCGCGTTCCGCTGCCGGCGTTCGTGCCGGGCGGCGACATCCCGTGGCACCGGGTGCTGTTCATCGAGGCGGACGGCGAGCTGGTCTGGGACCGGGCGCGCGGCATCGACCGGATCGACGCGGGCCTGGCCGGCCGGGCCCGCCGCCCCCGGCTGCTGCGCGCGCCGTTCTTCACCGCCGTGACCCCGCACGCCTGGGATCCGGCGGCGGGCGGCTGGCGTCCGGCCGGCGGCGGGACGGGGCGGGCGGACGGGGCGGCGCGGGCTGCGGCGGGCGGGGCGCTGCGGGTGCTCACCTGGAACACGCTGTGGGACCGCTTCGACAGCGACCGGATCCACACCGCGCGCCGCCGTCCGCTGCTGCTGGCCGCGTTGCGGGACGCCGACGCCGACGTGATCGCGCTGCAGGAGGTGGAGGCCGGGCTGCTGGCGATGCTGCTCGCGGCCCGCTGGGTCCGCGACGGCTACACCCTGGGCGGCGATCCGGCGAGCCGGGAGGTGGACGACAGCGGCCTGCTGCTGCTCAGCCGCCTGCCGGTCACCGAGGCCGGCTCGCACCGGCTGTCCGCGCACAAGGCGGTCGCGGCCGTCACCGTCGAAGGCGCCGCCGGCCCGATCGCGGTCGCCACCACCCACCTGACCAGCGACCACACCGCGAACGGCGCGGAACGCCGGAGCGCCGAACTCGCCCGGATCCGCGAGGGGTTGGCGGACCTGGCGGCCGACACCGTGCTCGTCGGCGACTTCAACGACGGCGGCGCCGGGCCGGCCGAGGCGCTCGGTATGCGCGACGCGTGGAGCGAGGTCCACGGCCCGGACGACCATACGGCGACGTTCGACCCGGTGGCCAACCCGCTCGCCGCGGTCGGGTCGTTGACCGGCCGCGCCGCCCGGCTGGACCGGGTGCTGCTGCGCGGCGCGGGGCTGCGGACCGCGCGGGCGCGGCTGCTGGGCGAGGTGCCGCAGGCCGACGGGCTGTTCGCCTCCGACCACTTCGGGGTCCGGGTGGAGCTGTCCGCCGGGGCCGGCGGGGCTGACGGGGCCGGCGGGGAGCCGGCCGGGGTGCTGGACGTCCCGCCGACCGCGCGCACCGCGCTGGCGTGGCTGCCGCCCGCCGCGTCGTGGCCGGCCGTCCAGCGGGTCCGGGCGGCCCACGATCCGCAGGCGGACCGCTGGCCGCCGCACGTCAACCTGGTGTTCGGCTTCGTCCCGGAGTCCGACTTCGAGCGGGCGGCGCGGCTGCTGTCGGCAGCCGCGGCCGGTATCGCACCGTTCGAGGCGCGGTTGGCCGGGGTCCGGCACTTCGCGCACCGCGACGACTGCACCGTGTGGCTCGACCCGGCCGCCGCGGACCCGGCGGTCTGGAGCGCGCTGCACGAGGCGCTGGCCGGCCGCTTCCCCGGCTGCCGCCCGCGCGCCGAGGGGTGGACGCCGCATCTGACGCTCGGCCGCACCCGCGACCCGCGCCGGCTGGCCGCCGAGTGCGCGGCGCTGCTGGGCGACACCACCGCGCGGGTCGGCGAGGTGACGCTGCTCTCCCGCCGGGGCGACGAGCCGATGCGGCCGCGCGCCACGGTGGCGCTGGGCACCGGCGAGGTGCGCTGGCTGGCCGACCCGCCGGCGGTGGCGGCCGTCGACGAAGCCGGTGCCGAAGCCGGCGACGCGGTGGCCGAAAGGGTGGTGGCGCAACTGCGCGCGGAACTCGCCGAGGGCGTGGCGCACCTGGTCGGATCGCGGCGGCTCGGCTGCCATCTGCCGGGCGCCGACGTGGACCTGGTCGCCGTGCTGCCCGGGTCCGCCGACCTCGCGGCGCTGCGGGCCCGGCTGCTCGCGCTGCCCGGCGTCACGCAGGCGCGCGAGGTGACCGGCGCCCGGGTACCGGGGCTGCGGATGCGGGTGCACGGGGCGGCGGTGGACCTCGTGGTGGTCGCCGCCGGCGGGCTGCCGCCGCACGAGGCGGTGGCCCGCCGCGCGGAACTCGGCCCGGCCGCCGCGGTCGCGTTGAGCGCGGTGAGCGACGCCGACGCGCTGCTCGACGCGGTGGCGGCGGACCGGGCCGGATTCGCCGTGCTCGCCCGGCGGGTGAAGGCGTGGGCGCGGGCCCGCGGCCTGGACTCGGCCCCGTTCGGCGGGCTGCCGGGGCTGGCCTGGAGCGTGCTGGCGGCGATCACCGTGCGGCAGACGCCGGGAGCCGACCCGGCGGCGCGGACCGCGGAGTTCTTCGGTGCCTGGGCCGCGTGGGACTGGCGGCAGCCGGTCGCGCTGGCCGGCGCGGCCCGGCTCGGCGACCGGCCGGTGACGGTGTTGACGCCGAGCGCGCCGGTGCGTTCCTGCGCCGAGCAGGTCGGCGCGGGCGGACGGGACCTGCTGACCCGGGAGTTGTACCGGGCGTGGGAGATCGCCGAGTCAGCGCCGGACCCCTGGCCCGCGCTCCTGGCGCCGCCGCCGCTGCACCGCCGGCACGCCGCGTGGGCGCTGCTGCGGGTGGACCGGGTGCCGGGCGAGGAGTTCGGCGCGACGCTCGGCCGCTTCCGGGGCCGGGTGCGGGCGCTGCTCGGCGCGCTGGAGGAGCACGGCACCGCCGACGCCGCCGCCTGGCCCCGCCCGTTCGCCACCGCCCCCGACCGGGTCCGCTACGCGATCGGCCTCGGCCGCACCCCGCCCGACGCCGCCCGCCTCGCCGCCCTCGCCCACCGCTGGTCGTCCGGCCTGCCGGGGGTCACGGTGGAGTGGGCGCCGGGCGGCGAGGTGCCGACGCCGCGGTGAGGCGGCGCGCGCCGAAATTCGTTTGCCGCACCCAAGGTCGTCTGCTGTAATCCGTCGGCGACCGAGCGTAGCGAAAAGGAGAGGGACCGATGAGGCGAACCGTCATGTCGAACGAGAAGGGACCATTCATCCACCCAGAGGACATGACACTTCGTGCGCACGCTCAACCTTGGAATTCTCGCCCATGTGGACGCCGGTAAGACCAGCCTGACCGAGCGGTTGCTGTACACCGCCGGAGTGATCGACGAGATCGGCAGTGTGGACGACGGCAGTACGCGGACCGACACGCTGGCGCTGGAGCGGCAGCGGGGCATCACCATCAAGTCGGCCGTGGTGTCGTTCGTCGTCGGCGGCGTGACCGTCAACGTGATCGACACGCCCGGCCACCCGGACTTCATCGCCGAGGTGGAGCGGGTGTTGAGCGTGCTCGACGGCGTGGTGCTCGTGGTCTCCGCGGTCGAGGGGGTCCAGCCGCAGACCCGGGTGCTGGCGCGGGCGCTGCGGCGGCTGGGCATTCCGGCGCTGGTCTTCGTCAACAAGCTCGACCGGGCGGGCGCGGACGGCGACCGGGTGCTCGCCGAGATCGCGGCGAAGCTGCACCCGGGCGTGCTGCCGATGGGCTCGGTCGCCGGACCGGGCACCCGCGGCGTCACCTGCGCGCCGTACGACGGGGACGACGCCGCGTTCACCGCGCGGCTGGCCGAACTGCTCGCCGAGCACGACGAGGAGGTGCTGGCGGCCTACGTCGACGGGGCGGACGGGGCCGTCGACGGGGCCATCGGCTACCGGCGGCTGCGGGCCCGGCTGGCCGAGCAGACCGGGCGGAGCCTGGTGCACCCGGTCTACTTCGGCTCGGCGATCACCGGCGCCGGGGTGGACGCGCTGGTCGCCGGCGTCACCGAGCTGCTGCCGGCCGCCGAACGGGACCCGCACGCCCCGGTGTCGGGCAGCGTGTTCAAGGTCGAACGCGGTCCGGCCGGCGAGAAGATCGCCTACCTGAGCCTGCGCTCCGGCACCGTGCGGGCCCGCGACCGGCTGCGCTTCGGGGCGGCCGGCGAGGGGAAGGTCACCGCGGTCAGCGTCTTCGAGCAGGGGGCGACCGAGCGGCGCGACGCGGTCGAGGCGGGCCGGATCGGGCTGCTGCGCGGGCTGGCGGACGTGCGGATCGGCGACGCGGTCGGCGAGCGGCCCGCGCGGGAGGCGGGCGGCCACTTCGCCCCGCCCACCCTGGAGACGGTCGTCGAGCCGCGAGACCCCGCCGACCGGGGTGCGCTGCACGTCGCGCTGACCCGGCTCGCCGAGCAGGACCCGCTGATCGACCTGCGCCGCGACGAGACGCGGCAGGAGGTGTCCGTCTCGCTCTACGGCGAGGTGCAGAAGGAGGTCATCGAGGCCACGCTCCGCGACGGGTTCGGCATCGGCGTCACCTTCCGCGAGACGACGACGATCTGCGTGGAGCGGCCGGTCGGCACCGGCTCGGCGGTCGAGGTGATGGGCAAGGAGGACAACCCGTTCCTGGCCACCGTCGGGCTGCGGGTGGATCCGGCCCCGGTCGGCGCGGGCACCGCCTTCGGCCTGGAGGTCGAACTCGGGTCGATGCCGTACGCGTTCGTCAAGGCGGTCGAGGACACCGTGCGGGACGCGCTGCGCCAGGGGCTGTGCGGCTGGGAGGTCACCGACTGCGCGGTCACCATGACGCACTCCGGCTACGCGCCCCGGCAGAGCCACGCGCACGCCACCTTCGACAAGAGCATGTCGAGCACCGGGGCCGACTTCCGGGGACTGACGCCGCTGGTGCTGACCGAGGCGCTGCGCCGGGCCGGCACCCGGGTCCACGAACCGGTGCACCGCTTCCGGCTCGACGTGCCCGCCGACGTGCTCGGAACGCTGCTGCCGGTGCTGGCCCGGCTGCGGGCCGTGCCGCTGCCGCCGCGGCCGGACGGGACGTCCTGCGTGCTGGAGGGCGACATCCCCGCCGCCCGGGTCCACGAACTGGAGCAGCGGCTGCCCGGGCTGACCCGCGGCGAGGGCGTCCTGGAATCGGCGTTCGACCGCTACCAGCCGGTGGCCGGCGGCACGCCGGTGCCCGTCCGGCCGCGCACCGACCACAACCCGCTCGACCGGGAGGAGTACCTGCTGCGCGTGCTGCGCCGGGTGCCGGGCCGCGGCTAGGGAGCGGCGGCCGGCGCGGTCGTCATCCCGTCACGGGACGATCTTCACCGTGGCGGCGATCGGCAGGTGGTCGCTGCCGGTGGCCGGCAGGACCCAGGAGCGGGTCGGCTCGGCGCCCTTGACCATGATCTGGTCGATGCGGGCCATCGGGAACGCCGCGGGCCAGCTGAAGCCGAAGCCGTCGCCGGCCGCGCCCTGCGCCGAACGCATCTGGGCGGTGATCGGCGACAGGCTGCGGTCGTTCATCGTGCCGTTGAGGTCGCCGAGCAGGATCACGTCGTGCAGCGGCTCCTCGGCGATGGCGTCGCCCAGCGCGGTGGCGCTCTCGTCGCGCTGGTCCGCGGTGAACCCGCCGTGCAGGTGGACCCGGACCGACGGCATGTGGGCCACGTAGACCGCGACCGGGCCGTGCGGGGTGGCCGCGGTGGTGCGCAGCGCGCGGATCCAGCCGAGCCGGATGTCGACCGGGCGGGTGTCGCTGAGCGGATAGCGGCTCCACAGGCCGACGGTGCCCTCGACGGCGCGGTACGGGTACCGCGCGGCCAGGGCGCGTTCGTAGACCGGCAGCGCCTTGGGGCTCAGCTCCTCCAGGGCGACCAGCCCTGCGCCGGCGCGTTCCAGGTCCCGCGCGGTGGCCGCCGGGCGCGGGTTGGCGGCGTCGACGTTGTGGGCCACCACGGTGAGGTCGCCGCCCGCGGCGGCCTTGCTGCCGAGCAGGCCGCCGAACAGGTCCGCCCAGACCACCACCGGCACCAGCAGCGCGGCCAGCGCGGTGGCGGAGCGGCGCAGCAGCGCGGCGGTCAGCAGCACCGGGACCGCCAGCCCCGCCCAGGGAAGGAAGGTCTCCAGGAGGCTGCCGAGGTTGCCCACCCGGTCGGGCACGTCGGCGTGGAAGAACATCAGCAGGCCGAGCAGGAGCGCGAGGGCGGCGAGCACCCGGCCGCGCCGCCAGGTGCCGCCGTCCCGCCACGCACCGCCCCGGCGCCGGGCGGGGCGGCGCCCGGACAGCCCGCGGCCGTCCGTCGACGTGTCCGTCGTGTCCGCCTGAGCCATCCGCCGACCTCACTCGTCTCGCTGTTCACCCGGATGCCGTAACAGCCGTCCGTTCCTTCGACCCTAGACGTTCCGGGGGCGGCCGGCGGCGCGGTGTACGGCGGTGTCCCACGCGAGGACGGCGGGCGGTGCCGGCCGGGTTCCGCACCGGCCGGAAACGCGACGCACATCTCGTGGCGCCGGGGTTCCGCCACCTCGTGGCCCGTGCCAGCATGGAGGTGATCCGGGGACGCCGTGAGGGCGCCTCGAGACATGAACAGGAGCCAGAGATGACGCACGTCGAGGCTGCCCGGAAACCAGCGGAATCCCCGGCCGACAGCAAGGCGCTGTACGGCGGCAAGGGCACCCGCCGCATCACCGTGCGAGACATCGCCGCCGCCAAGCGGCGCGGCGAGAAGTGGCCGATGCTCACGGCCTACGACGCCATGACCGCCTCCGTCTTCGACCAGGCCGGCATCCCGGTGCTGCTGGTCGGCGACTCGATGGGCAACTGCCACCTCGGCTACGACAGCACCGTCCCGGTGACGCTGGACGAGATGACCATGCTGTCGGCGGCCGTGGTGCGCGGCACCAGCCGGGCGCTGATCGTGGGCGACCTGCCGTTCGGCTCGTACCAGGAGAGCCCCACGCAGGCGCTGCGCAGCGCGACCCGGCTGGTCAAGGAGGCCGGGGTGGGCGCGGTCAAGCTGGAGGGCGGCGAGCGCTCGGCGCACCAGGTCGAGCTGCTGGTGCAGGCCGGCATCCCGGTGATGGCCCACGTCGGCCTGACCCCGCAGTCCGTCAACGCCTACGGCGGCTACCCGGTGCAGGGGCGCGGCGAGGAGGCGGCGCAGCAGTTGCTGCGGGACGCCAAGGCGGTGCAGGACGCGGGCGCGTTCGCCGTGGTGCTCGAACTCGTGCCGGCCGAGCTGGCCGCCGAGGTCACCACCTCGCTGCACATCCCGACCATCGGCATCGGCGCCGGCCCGCAGTGCGACGCGCAGGTCCTGGTGTGGACGGACATGGCCGGCATGACGGACGGCCGGATGCCGCGGTTCGTCAAGCAGTTCGCGCAGGTGCGCCAGGTGCTGGACGGCGCGGCGAGGTCGTTCGCCGACGAGGTGGTCGGCGGCGCGTACCCGGCCGAGGAGCACAGCTTCCACTGATCCGCCGGGCCGGCCGCGGCCCGGCGGACGCGGTATCGGACGCCTCCTCCCGCCCGGGGGGAGGCGTCCGGCGTGTCGGCGCGCTGTCGGCGCCCTGTCGGCGGATGTCGGTGTTTCGTCGGCCGGGTGTCGGTGGCGTGGGCGACGGTGTACCCATGACAAGCATCAAGGCGACCAGTGGCGGCGAAACGGCCGTGCGGGTACGGGGCCTGGTCAAGCACTACGGCCCCACGAAGGCGCTCGACGGCGTGGATCTCGACGTCCGGCAGGGGACGGTGCTCGGGGTGCTCGGCCCGAACGGCGCGGGCAAGACGACGCTCGTGCGCATCCTGTCCACCCTCGTGCGGCCGGACGCCGGCACGGCCGAGGTGGCGGGGTACGACGTGCTGGCCCAACCCCGGCAGCTGCGCCGGGTGATCGGGCTGACCGGGCAGTACGCCTCGGTGGACGAGAAGCTGTCCGGCCGGGAGAACCTCTACATGATCGGCCGGCTGCTCGACCTCTCGCGCCGGGACGCGAGGTCCCGGGCCGACGAGATGCTGGAGCGCTTCTCGCTGACCGAGGCGGCCAGGCGGCCGGCCATGCAGTACTCCGGCGGTATGCGCCGCCGGCTCGATCTGGCCGCCAGCATGGTCGGCCACCCCGCGGTCCTCTACCTCGACGAGCCCACCACCGGGCTCGACCCGCGCACCCGCAACGAGGTGTGGGTCGAGGTGCAGCGGATGGTCGCGGACGGCTCCACGGTGCTGCTCACCACGCAGTACATGGAGGAGGCCGAGCAGTTGGCCCAGGAGCTGACGGTCTTCGACCGCGGCCGGGTGATCGCCGAGGGCCGGGTCGAGGAGCTGAAGGCCCGGATCGGCGGCCGCACCCTGCGCATACGCCCGGCCGTCCGGGCCGAACTGGCCGCCATGACACAGGCGTTGGACCGCTCCGGGCTCGCCGGCCCGGCCGGCGCGGTCGCCGACGAGGAGGAGGGCGTGGTCAACGTGCCGATCGGCAGCGACGAGCAACTGACGCGGGTGGTGGGCCTGCTGGGCGAGCGCGGTTTCGGCATCGCCGGCATCGGCACCCATCTGCCCAGCCTGGACGAGGTGTTCCTGGCGGTCACCGGACAGAAGGCGTCCGCCCCGCAGGAACCGCGCGACGACGAGAGCAACGAACTCGAGGGGGCCGCGGTATGAGCGCCGCGACGATCACCGCGCCGGCGAGCCGGAGCGAGGGGCGGATCGGCCTGCGGGCCAACGTACGGCACATCGGCGCGCTCGCCCGGCGCAACGCGCTGCAGATCAAGCAGGACCCGGAGTCGATGTTCGACGCCCTGCTGATGCCGGTCATCTTCACGCTGCTGTTCGTCTACGTCTTCGGCGGCGCGATCTCCGGCCGGGGCCACCAGACCCAGTACGTCAACTACGTCATCCCCGGCCTGATGGCCATGATGGGCATGAACATCGCCATGGCGGTCGGCACCGGCATCAACGACGACTTCAAGAAGGGGGTGATGGACCGCTTCCGCACCATGCCGATCGCGCGCTCCTCGGTCCTGATAGCGAAGATCGTCGTGGAGATCGGCCGGATGCTGATCGCCACCGCGATCCTGCTCGGCATGGGCTTCGCGCTCGGGCTCACCCTGCACACCTCGGTGTTCAACCTGCTCGCCGCGGTACTGCTGGCGCTGGTCTTCGGCGCCTCGCTGATGTGGATCTTCATTCTGCTGGGCCTGACGATGAAGACGGCCCAGTCGGTGCAGGGGGTGGCGATGCTGGTGCTGATGCCGTTGCAGTTCGGCAGCTCGATCTTCGCGCCGCCGTCCACGATGCCCGGCTGGCTGGAGTCGTTCACCCGGGTCAACCCGCTCTCCAACCTCGCCGACGCCTCCCGCAGCCTGATCAACGGCGGCCCGGTGGCCCACTCGGTGCTGCTGACCCTGGTGTGGTCGGTGGGCATCACCGCGGTCACCGCGCCGCTGGCGGTCGCCCGGTTCCGCAAGAAGTCCTGACCGCGGCCACTCGCACGCGGGCTACTCGCACGCGTCACGAGCGAGGGCGACGGCCTGCCCGACGGACAGGCCGGCGCCCTCCTGGTACGCGGCCCGGAACGCGCGGTCGCCGAGGGCGGCACGCAACAGCGGCTCGGCGAAGTCGAGTTCGGCCTGCTCCATCGGCGCCATCACGGACGGGCGCAGCGCGGTGTTGGCGCCCAGCAGCATCGTGCCGTGCCGGGCGCGGCGCGTGGTGGCCGCCTCGTCGGGCCGGCCCGCCGTGCCGTGCCGCCCGGCGCGGGGCCACTCGGTGGCGCGGGCCAGGATGGAGGTGACGACCGGGAGCACCAGGACGCCGAGCCGGGGCACGAAGATGTCCGAGAGCGGATGCGCGTACAGGTCGTCCAGGCCGCCGCGGGCCTCCCGCAGCCCGTCCTCGAACCCGCCGGACAGCACCATCAGCCAGCCCCGGATCGCCCGCATCAGCCCGCGCACCAGCTCGTGCGGCCCGCCGCGCGGCTCCGCCGTCATGGTCTCCACCAGGGCGCGGGCCTCGTCGAGCCGGCCGTGGTGGCCGAGGTGGGCGACGAGGTGCACCCGGCCGTAGAAGACCGCGCCCTGCGAGCTGGGGCCGATCCGCAGGCCGTCCTCGATGCCGGCCCGCAGCAGCCGTTCGCCCTCCGCCAGGTCGCCGCTGCTCATCACCGCCTCGCCGAGCCGCACGGTCAGCTCGGGGACCTGCTGGTGCGCGCCGAGCTCCCTGGCCAGCGCGATCGCCTCGCGGCAGCAGCGCGCGGTGGTCGCCCAGTCGCCGCGGAAGCCGGCCGCCTCGGCCTCCGCGGACAGCGCCTCGGCCATCCCCCAGCGGTCCCCCACCCGGGCGAACAGCGCGCGGCTCTCGCGCACGTCCTCGGTCACGTCGCGCGCTTCCACCAGGTCGTTGAGCGCCTTGGCCCGCAGTTGCAGGGCGAACGCCAGCTCCCAGACCCGGCCGTGCGCGCGGCAGGCGGCGACGAGTTCGTCCAGCAGGTCGCCCATCCGGTCGAACTCGCCGGTCACGAAGGCGGCGAACGGCCGGATCAGGCCGGGCCGCGAGCTGGACTGCGGCAGCCGGGACGGATACGCGGCCATGATCGCCCGGCCGAAGTCGCGGTCGGCGCCGCGCACCAGTTGTTCGAAGCCCTCCTCCAACGCCACCAGCGTGCTGGTGCGCAGCCAGCGCCGCGCCTCGACCAGTTGCTCGGGCGGCCAGGGCAGCGGCACCTCCAGCGGCGTCCGCTCCAGCGCGACGATCGGCGGCCACGGCTCGGCGAACGGGTCGGGCCCCAGCTCGCACACCGCCTGCGCCCACACCCGCAGCTCGGTGCGGTAGTTGCGCAGCATCCAGAACCACTGGCACCCCAGCGCCAGCTGCAACGCGGCCGGCTCGTCGCGGGCGTCCACCGCGCGGCGCAGCGCGGAGCGCAGGTTGTCGTGCTCGCGCTCGAACCCGTCGAGCCAGCGCACCTGTTCGGGGCCGCGCAGCCGCTGGTCGGCCGCGCGGGCGAACTCGCGGAAGTAGCCGATGTGCCGGCCGCGCACCGCGTCGCCTTCGCCGGACTCCGCCAGCCGCTGCGCCGCGTACTCGCCGATGGTCTCCAGCATGCGGTAGCGCGCGCACTCGCCGCCCAGGTCTGCCAGGACCAGCGAGCGGTCCACCAGCGAGCCGAGCAGCGCGGCCACGTCGCGCCGGCCGACCAGGCCGCCGCCGCACACCTCCTCGGCCGCCGTCAGGTCGCAGCCGCCGGAGAAGACCGACAGCCGCCGCAGCAGGGCCCGTTCGGCCTCCTCCAGCAGCTCCCAGCTCCAGTCCACCACCGCCCACAGGGTCTGCTGGCGGGGCAGCACGGTGCGGCTGCCGGCGGTCAGCAGCCGGAAGCGGTCGTCGAGCCGGCCGGCGATCTGACGTGGCGTCATGCTGCGCAGCCGGGCCGCCGCCAGCTCGATGGCGAGCGGCAGGCCGTCCAGCCGGCGGCAGATCTCGGCGCAGGCGTCCGGGTCGTCGGCCGGGGTGAACCCGGGCCGGGCCGCGGCGCCCCGGTCGGCCAGCAGGCGCAGCGCGGTCGGCTCCGGCAGCGGATCGACCGGACGCACCAACTCCCCCGGCACGCCCAGCGGTTCACGGCTGGTGGCCAGCACGGTCACCCCGGGGCAGCGCACCAGCAGCCGTTCGGCCAGTCGCGCGCAGGCGTCGATGACGTGCTCGCAGTTGTCCAGCACCAGCAGCAGCGAGCGGTTGGCGCTGAACTCGGTGAGCAGCCGCACCGGATCCTGCTCCCGCTCGCCGGCGAGCGTCTTGTCGGCGCCGGAGTGCAGGGCGGTCTCGCGCAGGCCGAGCGCGTTGAGCACCGCCTCGGGGACGGTGGCCGCGTCGGCGACCGGGGCCAGCTCCGCCAGCCACACCCCGTCCGGCCAGCGGTCCGCGTAGCGCCGGGCGGCCTCCTGCGACAGCCGGGTCTTGCCCGAGCCGCCCGGGCCGGTCAGCGTCACCAGCCGGGCCGCGCACAGGTCGTCGCGGAGCGCGCCGAGGTCGCTCTCCCGGCCGACGAAGCTGGTCAGCCCGGCCCGCAGGTTGCCCGCCGGGCGCACCGGCGGCGGCCCGGCCGCGGGGCGGGGGCGCACGGCGGACCGCGCCCCGGGCGGAGCGGCCTCACCGTCGCCGTCGGCCGTGCCGTCCAGCAACCGCCCGTACAGCGCGCGCAGCGCCGGGCCCGGCTCCACACCGAGGCGGTCGGCGATGGCGGCCCGCACGGTCCCGTAGGCGTCCAGCGCGTCGGCGGTGCGGCCGGCGTCCCGCAGCGCGCGGATGTACAGCGCGTGCAGCGCCTCGTTCAACGGCTGCCCGGCGCACAGCGCGGCCAGCTCCGGCAGGGCCGGTTCGGCGCGGCCCAGGTCGAGTTCGGCGGTCAGCCGCAGCCGGACCGCGTCGGCGTGCAGGGCGTCGTAGCGGGCCGCGTAGCCGGTGCGGCCGGGCAGGTCGGCCAGCGGCGGACCGGTCCACAGGCCGAGGGCGTCGGCGAGCAGGGCGGCCGCCTTCGCCGGGTCGTCGTCGGCCAGCGCCCGGCCGCCGTCGGCGACCAGCCGTTCGAACCGGTGGAGGTCGACGTCGTCGCCGGTCGCGCCCAGCAGGTAGCCGCCGTGCGCCGAGCCGACCGCGTCGTGGCCGAGCGCCCGGCGCAGCCGGGCCACCAGGGCCTGCAGCGCGCCGGCGGCGTCGGCCGGCGGCTCGCCGTCCCAGACCTCGTCGATCAGGGTCTGCGCCGGCACCGCCCGCCCCGGCCGCAGCGCGAGCGCCGCCAGCAGGGCGCGCAGCCGCGCTCCGCCCAGCGGGACCGCGGTGCCGTCGTCCCGGTGGGCCCGCGTCGGACCGAGGATGGTGTAGCGCACGCCCCCATTCTGGTGGACCGGGCGCTCCCGCGTGGGTTGTGGGCCCTTCCCGCACCGGCGGACCCGGCCGGCCGGTGCGGATGCTAACGTCCGCGGCATGACGACCGTACCCATGCGCCGTGAACGGCAGGTCAGCCCGGTGTTCCTCGGACTGGTCCTGATCATGGCGGTGTCCGGCTGGGCGGTGTGGGACGGCTTCGCGCTGAACACCGGCTTCGCGGTGTTCCTCTTCGTGGTCTCCGGCTGGATCGTGTCGCTGTGCCTGCACGAGTACGCGCACGCCCGCACCGCGCTGCACAGCGGGGACATCACGGTCGGCGCCAAGGGCTACCTGACGCTCAACCCGCTCAAGTACACCCACGCGGCGCTCAGCATCCTGCTGCCGGTGCTCTTCGTCATCATGGGCGGCATCGGCCTGCCCGGCGGCGCGGTCTTCATCGAGCGCGGCCGGATCCGCGGCCGGCTGCGGCACAGCCTGATCTCGGCGGCCGGGCCGCTGACCAACGTGGTCTTCGCCGTCGCCCTGATGCTGCCCTTCCTGCTCGGCTCGCTGAACGACGTGCCGCCGGACTTCCTGGCCGCGCTGGCCTTCCTCGCGCTGCTCCAGGTGACCGCCGCGCTGCTCAACTTCCTGCCGGTGCCCGGCCTGGACGGCTACGGCGTGCTGGAGCCGTGGCTGTCGTACAAGGTCCGCCGCCAGGTCGAGCCGTTCGCGCCCTTCGGGCTGATCGCGGTCTTCGGCTGCCTGTGGATCCCGTCGATCAGCACGTACTTCTGGGACGTGGTCTACGCGATCATGAACGTCTTCCACGTCCCGGACGTCTTCTCCGCCTACGGCTACCAGCTCTTCCGGTTCTGGAAGGGCTGGTTCAACGGCTGACGGCGTCCTCGGGGCTCGCGGGGTTCTCGGCGCCGGATCGCGCGGCGCGGGCCCGGCGCACGTAGTACCAGGCCATGTTGCTGGCCAGGCCGGCCATCAGGACCCACACGACGCCGAGGAAGCTGCCGCGCGCGAAGCAGACCACCGCGGCGGCCACGGCGAGCAGGCAGACCACGACGGCGAACAGCGCGAGGCGCCGGGCCGGTCCTGACAGGGGAACGGGGGGCATGGGGGAACTCCTGGATCGCGGTGGGACGACCCGGCCATTCTCCCTCACGCCCCCGGCAGCCCTCACACGTCGGTCAGCCGCAGCCCGGCGTGCGCCTTGTAGCGGCGGTTGACCGAGATCAGGTTCGCCACCAGCGACTCGACCTGGTGGGCGTTGCGCAGCCGGCCGGCGAACACCCCGCGCATGCCCGGGATGCGCCCGGCGAGCGCCTGCACGACGTCGGTGTCCGCCCGGTCCTCGCCGAGCACCATCACGTCGGTGTCGATGCTCCGCACCGCGGCGTCCTGCAGCAGCACCGCGGACAGGTGGTGGAAGGCGGCGGTGACCCGGGAGTCCGGCAGCAGGGCGGCGGCCTGCTCGGCGGCGCTGCCCTCCTCGGGCACCAGGGCGTACGCGCCCTTCTTGTCGAAGCCCAGCGGGTTGACGCAGTCGACGACCAGCTTGCCCGCCAAATCCTCGCGCAGCGACTCCAGCGTCTTGGCGTGGCCCTCCCACGGCACCGCCACGATCACCACGTCACTGGCCCGCGCGCACGCCGCGTTGTCCAACCCCTCGACGCCCAGGCCGAGTTCGGCGGCGGCCGCGGCCGCCCGCCCGGCGTCCCGCGAGCCGATCACCACCCGCTGCCCGGCCCGCGCCAGCCGGTAGGCGAGCCCGCGGCCCTGGTCGCCGGTGCCGCCGAGCACCCCGACCACCAGGCCGGAGACGTCCGGCAGGTCCCAGGGGTCCTTGGCGGGGGCCTTGGCCCGGTCCGGTCCGGCGGGGGCGGTGTTCGCGTCATCAGTCATACGGTGACCCTACGGGTTGGTAGCACCGCCGCCCGAGTCATCTGCGTCACGCCGCCGGACCGGCCGCCCGGTCAGCCGCCGTCCGACTCCCGGTCCCACTCCTGGTTGCGCTCGGCGACCGTGGACATCGCGTGCTGGGCCTGCTCCCGGCTGGCGTAGGGGCCCATGCGGTTGCGGGACGGGCACTGCGGGCCCTGCTCGACCGCGCCGTGCTTGACGCAGTAGAACCACTCGTCGGCGTCCCCGGTCGGCTTCTTCGCCTTGAACACGGCCATCGCACTCCTCCTGGTAGGTGGGTCCCTTGGGCCATCGTGCCCCGTCAGGCGCGGATACACTCGCTGGCATGTCTGGCCAGTCCTCGATCCTCGCCCCCGGCACCCTGTCGCCGACCCGCCGCGTGCCCGCCTCGATCCCGCGCCCCGAGTACGTGGGCCGGCCGGGTCCGACCCCGTACACCGGCTCCGAGGTGCAGGACGCCGAGACGGTCGAGCGGATGCGGATCGCCTCGCGGATCGCCGCGCGCGCGATGGAGGAGGCGGCCAGGGCGATCCGGCCGGGCACCACCACAGACGAGCTGGACCGGATCGCCCACGAGTACATGTGCGACCACCGGGCCTACCCCTCCGACCTGGGCTACCGCGGCTTCCCGAAGTCGATCTGCACCTCGCTCAACGAGGTCATCTGCCACGGCATCCCGGACTCCACCGAGCTGCGCGACGGCGACATCGTCAACCTCGACGTGACGGCCTACATCCACGGCGTGCACGGCGACACCAACGCGACGTACCCGTGCGGCGAGGTGGCCGAGGAGTCCCGGCTGCTGATCGAGCGCACCAGGGAGTCGCTGGACCGGGCGATCAAGGCGGTCCGGCCGGGCCGGCAGATCAACATCATCGGCCGGGTCATCGAGTCCTACGCCAAGCGCTTCGGCTACGGCGTGGTGCGGGACTTCACCGGCCACGGCATCAACTCCTCGTTCCACTCCGGGCTGATCGTGCCGCACTACGACTCGCCGCACGCCACGACGGTGATCAAGCCGGGCATGACGTTCACCATCGAGCCGATGCTGACGCTGGGCACCCACGAGTACGACGTGTGGGAGGACGGCTGGACGGTGGTCACCAAGGACCGCCGGCGCACCGCCCAGTTCGAGCACACCATGGTGGTGACGGACACCGGCGCCGAGGTGCTGACGCTGCCGTAGCCTGTGCGGGTAGTGTGGCCTGGTTTCCCACGCCAGAAGGAGCCGACGTCCCGATGACCGCGCCTTCCGCCGCGCAACTCCCGTACTCCGCAAGGCCGTTGGCCCGCCCGTCGGCGCGCGGTCCCCGGTCCCGCTCGGCGCGCCGGCTGGCCGGCCTGGCCACCGCGCTCCTGCTGGCGTCCGCGGCGACCGGCTGCGTCACGGTGCACGGCGCGACCGCGCTGGTCCCGTCGGCGACCAGGGCCGGCGCGGCGAAGGCGCTGGCGCACTGGGTCAAGGTCAGCAACGAGGCCCAGACCCGGCTGGACCCGCAGCTCAACTCCCAGGTGGAGTCGGGCGCGTTGGGCGCGCTGGACGGCGCGACCCTGAAGGAGGCGCACGCCGCCGACCCGGGGGGGAATCCGGGCTACCGCGCGCTCACGCTGTCCCACACCAAGATCCTGATACCCCGTCAGCGCGGCTGGGCCAAGTGGTTCGTGGTGGACACCGTCCCGAACGGCGGCAGCGACCACTGGCTGCTGGTCTTCAGCCACGACAGCGCCGCGCAGCCGTGGCGCGCCACCTACCTCGCGCTCTACACCCCGGCGCAGGCGCCGGCGTTCGCCACCGACGGGCAGGGCTACGCGGTCGCGGTGCCCGCGGCCGGCAGCCGGCTGGCCGTCGATCCCGGCGCGCTGAGCGCCCGTTACGCCGCCTACCTGCAACACGGCGACCAGGGGCCGGCCGCGTTCGCCGCCGGCCAGTACACCTCCGACGAGCGCGCCGGGCGGCGCAAGCCGACGGCGGGGGTGGCCGTCCAGTTCGCCGACGAGGCGGCCGATCCGGCGCACTACCCGGTCGCGGCGCTGCGCCTTAAGGACGGCGGGGCGCTGGTCTTCTTCACCAGCCAGTTCCAGGTCAAGGAGACGGTGGCCAAGGGCCCGATCTCGGTGAGCGGCGGCACCAAGGCCCTGCTGACCGGCACCCCGAACACCTCGCTCACGCTCTTCGAGATCTCCGAGCAGGCCGTCACGGTGCCCGCCACCGGGAAGGTCGTCTTCCTCGACCAGGTCAAGGACGTGGTCGACGTGCACGGCCAGTAGCCGGCCCCGGCTCAGAACACGTCGTCGGGCTCCGGCTCGAAGACCTGGTCGCACGCGTCGATGAGCAGCGCGAGCAGCGGCAGCGGATCGGGCAGCGGAAGGTCGGGGGCGCGAAGCCAGTGGACCGCGGAGCCGTCGGGCAGCCGGGCGGGCGGCAGCAGCACGTAGCTGCCCCGGCAGTGCCAGCGCAGCCCCGGATGGTCCTCCACGGTCTCCGGGTGGCAGTCCAGCTCGCACGGCCACCACTCGTCCTCGTCGACCGGGGTGCCGCGGGTGGCGGTGAAGAACAGCGTCCGGTCGCTGCCGTAGCCGGCCACCGGTCCGGCCGCCGTACCGTCGGCCGCCAGCCGCTCCAGCGCGATCCGGCCCGCCCGGGCGGGCACGTCGAGCACGTCGTGGCTGCGGCCGGTGGCGGTGACGAAGTTGGCCAGCGGTTCGGCCCGCAGCCAGCGGACGATCCGCTCGGGGTCGGTGGTGGCCTCGGTCTGCCAGGCGAAGGAGACCGGGTGCATCCCCGGCGTGGGGCAGCCGATCCGGTCGCACGAGCAGCCGACCCCGGACGGATGGGCGGCCGGGGCGACGGGGAAGGACGCGCGGGCCGCGCCCAGCAGCAGTCCGTCCCGGTCGGCGGCGCCCGTCCGGGCCGTTCTGCGGCTCCTGCCGTCCGCCGCGCCCGGGCCGCGTCGCAGCCACCGGGACACTCTGCCGCCACGTTCCATCAAGCGCCACTCCCTGCCGTCCGGCCGGTCGATCCTGCGTGGACCCACTGTCCATCGTGCTCCTCCCGTAGCGCTCGAGTGAACGCGGGGTGGCGCGCAGTGAGGACCGGATGGCCGTGCGGAGTTTTTCCCGACGCCCTGTCGGGAAGTGTGCGGAGGACCGACCACCGCTCCCCGGAGGCACCGCGTGACCGCCAGCCCGCTGTCCGAACTCATCCGCGACTCGACCAGGACCCGGCACGCCGAGGCGGAGGAGTCCCCGTTCATGGCCGACCTGCTGGGCGCCCGCCTCGGCGTGGCGGCGTACGCCCGCTACACCGAGCAGTTGTGGTTCGTCTACCTGGCACTGGAGGACAGCGCCCGCGAGTTGGCCGGGGATCCGGTCGCCGGACCGTTTCTGCGGCCGGAGTTGAGCCGGATCGCCGCATTGAAACGTGATTTGCGTCACCTTTGCGGTCCCGACTGGCCGGCGTCGGCCAGCCCGCTGCCGGCCACCGCCGGGTACGCGAAGCGGATTCGCCAGGTCGCCGCGGAATGGCCGGCCGGTTTTGTGGCGCACCACTACACGCGGTATCTCGGTGATCTCTCCGGCGGCCAGGTGATCCGCGGCATCGTCGAGCGGACCTGGGGTTTCGACCGCAAGGGCGACGGGGTCCGGTTCTATGTCTTCGACGAAATCAAGAATCCCGCCGCGTTCAAACGGGAGTACCGCGCCGCGCTCGACGCACTTGATGTGGACGAAGTGGAAGCCCAGCGCGTGGTGGAGGAATGCCGCCGGGCATTCGCATGGAACAGCGCGATGTTCGCCGACCTCGCCAGGATCTGCCCGCTGACCGCCTGACCGGCCGGAAGGCCGGATACGGTCAGCCGTTCGAGCTGCTAGCCTCAGCCGATCCCCGCCGTACCCACGGCGGTCAACCATGCATCTCAGGACGGTAATTCATGGCGATTCGGCGGGCCAAGCAGAAGGCTCAGGTCATCGAGAAGCTCTCCCAGTCCGCTCCTCCCGGTGAGACCTTCATCGCCTGCATACACACCGAGACCGGACCGAGCCCGTGGCTCAACGCGATATTCGACGAGGTGCCGCTGCTCGGCCTGATCGTGGCCCTCACGCGCCGGTTCTACTTCTTCACCCTGACCAACACCTCGATCGTGGTGAACTCCGCCAGCCGTTTCACCAACCGCCCCGGCGAGATCGTCGCGGTCTTCCCGCGGCACGCCGTGCCGGTGAGCCGGGTCAAGCGCGCCACCGTGTGGAGCTCGATGTACGTGCAGTTCCCGGGTGAGGCCAAGGCCCGCCGGCTGAACATCCACCGCTACTGGCGCAACGAGTTCGACCAGCTCATCGCCGCCTTCCCGGCCACCGCGTTCCCGGCCGACGCCGTCCAGGCCGCCGCCCAGGCCTGATCCCGCCGTCTCCCGGCCGCACGGGGGCCCCGCGGTGCGTCCCATGATGCCCACGGGCCCTCGTGCGGCACTCGCGTCCCGCTCGACCAGGAGAGTGGCAGGAACCACCCGTACGGCTCGTGCATTTCCGGCCGGAACGGTGGACCATTTGTGCGCGTACGCAACCCGCGTACTCCCAGGAGCCTCCACCATGAGGAGCCCTCATTGCGCACTAATCGCGTCGCCACGCCTCGGCGATACCTGATGTGCCCGCCGGTGCACTTCCAGGTCACCTACTGCATCAATCCCTGGATGGACCCCGACAAGCCGGTGGACCCCGCCGTCGCCCTCCTGCAGTGGGAGGACCTGCGCGACCGCTACCAGGCGCTCGGCCACACCGTGGAGATCCTCGAACCGGTCCCCGGGCTGCCCGACATGGTGTTCTCCGCCAACGGCGCCACCGTCGTCGACGGCAAGGTCTTCGGCGCGAAGTTCGCCAACGCCGAGCGCACCGGCGAGGCTCCGGCGCACCTGGAGTGGTTCCGCTCACACGGCTTCGAGCACATCCACGAGCCCGAGCACGTCAACGAGGGCGAGGGCGACTTCACCCCGACCGCTTCGTGGGTGCTGGTCGGGGCGGGCTTCCGCAGCTCCCCCGCGGTGCGCGCCGAGGCCCAGGAGTTCTTCGGCCGCCCGGTGATCGGCCTGGAACTGGTCAATCCCCGCTACTACCACCTGGACACCGCGCTCGCCGTGCTCGACGGCGACGAGGTCATGTACTACCCGGAGGCGTTCTCGCCGGGCAGCCAGGCGGTGCTCGCCAGGATGTTCCCGGACGCCCTGCTGGCCACCGAGGAGGACGCCCAGGCGTTCGGCCTCAACGCGGTCAGCGACGGCCGGCACGTCCTGCTGCCGGTGGCCGCCTCCGGTCTGTTCCAGCCGCTGCGCGAACGGGGCTTCGAGCCCATCGGCATCGACATGTCGGAACTGCACAAAGCGGGCGGAAGTGTGAAGTGCGTCACGCAGGAACTGCGCGACTGAATCCGGTCGGTGCGGCCGGACACCGGCCGCACGGCTGAGGCGGGCCTGTTCCCGGGGCGGATCCTCCAGGGGCAGGCCGTAGCCTGTGGAAGCGGGCCGGGGCGGCGGGATAGCGTGCACGCGTCGCCGTCGATCTTCGACCTCGGAGGGTCCATGCCCGCTCGCACCTCGTACGACGCCGTGATCGTGGGCGGCGGCCACAACGGACTGGTCGCCGCGGCCTACCTGGCCCGCGCGGGCCGCTCCGTGCTGGTGCTGGAGCGGCTGGGCGGCACCGGCGGCGCGGCCGTCTCGACCCAGGCGTTCGCGGGCGTCGACGCCCGGCTGTCGCGCTACTCCTACCTGGTCAGCCTGCTGCCGCACCAGATCGTCGCCGACCTGGGCCTGGACTTCGCGGTCAAGCGCCGGCGGATCTCCTCCTACACCCCGACCCCCGAGGGCGGCGGGCTGCTGGTCGACGTCGAGGACGCCTCCCGCACCCGGGAGAGCTTCGAACGCCTCACCGGCTCCGGCCGGGACTTCGACGCCTGGCAGCGCTTCTACGCGATGACCGGCGAGGTCGCCCGCAAGGTCTTCCCCACCCTCACCGAACCACTGCGCTCCCGGGCCGAGTTGGAGCGCGTCGTCGACGACCCGCAGGCGTGGCGGGCGCTGTTCGAGCGGCCGATCGGCGAGACGGTCGAGGCCGAGTTCACCGACGACCTGGTGCGCGGCGTGGTGCTCACCGACGCGCTCATCGGCACCTTCAGCCACGCCCACGACCCCTCGCTGCGGCAGAACCGCTGCTTCCTCTACCACGTCATCGGCGGCGGCACCGGCGACTGGGACGTGCCCATCGGCGGCATGGGCGCCTTCACCGACGCGCTGGCCGCCGCGGCCCGCGCCGCGGGGGCCGAGCTGGTGACCGGCGCCGAGGTGACCGCGGTGCGCACCGACGGCGCCCGCGCCGAGGTGGACTTCGAGACGGCCGGCGGCCCGGCGTCCGGCGGCACGGTGGACGCCCGCCACGTGCTGGTCAACGCCGCCCCGCGGACGCTGGCCGCCCTGCTCGGCGAGCCGGAGCCGGAGCGTCCCGAGGGCGCCCAGCTCAAGGTCAACATGGTGCTCAGCCGGCTGCCGCGCCTGAAGGACCGCGGCGTCGACCCGCGCGAGGCGTTCGCCGGCACCTTCCATGTCGCCGAGTCCTACACGCAGTTGGCGACCGCTTACGAGCAGGCCGCGGCGGGCGGGCTGCCGAGCGCGCCGCCGTCGGAGATCTACTGCCACTCGCTGACCGACCCGTCGATCCTCTCCCCCGAGCTGGCCGCCGCCGGCTGCCACACGCTGACGCTCTTCGGACTGCACGCCCCGGCGCGGCTGTTCGACGGCGACCCGGCCGGCGCCCGCGAGGAACTGCTGAGGGCGACCGTCGCCCAACTCGACCACGTGCTCGCCGAACCACTGGAGGACTGCCTGCTGCGCGACGCGGACGGGCGGCCGTGCATCGAGGCGAAGTCCCCGCTCGACCTGGAGCGCGAGGTCGGCCTGCCCGGCGGCCACATCTTCCACCGCGACCTGTCCTGGCCCTACGCCGAGGAGCACACCGGCCGCTGGGGCGTCGAGACCGCGCACGACAACGTGCTGCTGTGCGGCGCGGGCGCGGTGCGCGGCGGCGGCGTGAGCGGCGTGCCGGGGCACAACGCGGCCATGTCAGTCCTGGAGCGGACCGCCTGACTCCGGCGCGTCCGGTGGCGACGGCTCCCAGGAGTCGCCCCACCGGGCGTCGCGGGCCGCGCGGTAGACGCCCGCCTGGCGCTTGGAGACGGTGACCCGCCGCAGCCCGTCGTCCCGGCCGCACAGGTCGAGCAGCACCTGCCCCTTTCGGATCTGCGGGTGCCGCACGATCCGCGCGGCGGCCGGCGGCGCCGGCGGCTGCCGCATCGCCGCCACGTAGGAGAACTTCTCGTCCTCGTGGCCCAGCGAGCCGCCCTTGACCTGCCGGTGCAGCGCCGAGCGGCTGACGCGGGCCGCGAAGTGGCACCAGTCGTCCCCGGTGACCGGGCACCGGCCGTCGTGCGGGCAGGGCGCGAGCACGGTCAGCCCGGCGCCGATGAGCTGGTCGCGGGCCGCGATGACCCGCCGGTAGCCGGCCGGCGTGCCCGGTTCCACCACGACCACCGCGCGCGCCGTCCCGGCCGCCGCGGCGAGCACCGACTCGCGGTCCGCGTCGGCCAGTTCGCCCAGCAGGTAGCTGACGGTCACCAGGTCGGCGGCCGGCAGCACCAGCCCGGCGCCGAGCCCCTGCCGCTGCCAGCGGGCGCCGCGCAGCGCGGGGTGCGAGGCGGACGCCGCAAGGGCCGCGCCCAGCGTGAGGGCCGGCTGCGCCCAGTCGAGCACGGTGGTGGTGTGGCCCTCGCCGCGCTCCCGGTCCCCGGCCTCCGCCGGCCACGCGTCGGCGACCGCCCAGCCGGCCGCGCCCGTCCCGCCGCCCACGTCCAGGTGGGTGCGCGGCGCCCACGCCCCGGCACGGGCCCGGAACTCCCGCAGCGCCGCCCGGACCGCCTGGAAGGTGGCCGGCATCCGGTAGGCGGCGTAGGCGGTCACGTCGGCCTCGTCGCGCAGCACCGGCGCGTCGGTCGGCGTGCGCCCCCGGTAGTTGGCGATCAGCCGGTCGACCGCGCGCGCCGCCTGTCTGGGGGCGATCCCGTCCAGCCGGGCCCGCAGGGTCTCGCGCAGCTCGTCGTGCAGTGTCGTCTCGGGGGCTTCCACGCCGCCACTTTATGCGGTGGGCGGGCCGCACCCGGCGGGTGGATCATGGGCCCATGACGCAGACGGTGGCCGTGCTCTCCGACATCCACGGCGTGCTTCCGGCGCTGGAGGCGGTGCTCGCCGAGCCGGACGTCCGCGCCGCCGGCCGCGTGGTGCTCGCCGGCGACCTGGCCGCCGGACCGCTTCCGGTCGAGACGCTCGACCTGCTCGCCTCGCTCGGCGAACGCGCGCTGTGGATCCGCGGCAACGCCGACCGCGAGCTGGTGGAGTACCGGCGCGGCCTCACCGACACGATCCCGGACCCGATCGCGCCCTGGGCGGCCGATCAACTCCGCGACGACCAGGTGGAGTTGCTGGGTTCGCTGCCCTCCAGCGCCCGGCTGCCGGTCGCCGGCCTCGGCGAGGTGCTCTTCTGCCACGCGACACCGCGCGACGACGAGGAGATGGTGCTCGTCGACTCCCGGACCGACCGCTGGGCGGCGGTGCTCGACGGCCTCGACCCGGCCGTCCGCACGGTGGTCTGCGGCCACACCCACATGCCCTACGTCCGCCTCGTCCTCGGCCGCCTCGTCGTCAACCCCGGCAGCGTCGGCATGCCCTACGGCCGCCCCGGCGCCCACTGGGCCCTCCTCGGCCCCGGCGACACCGTCCAACTGCGCCGCACCGCCTACGACTGCACCGCCGCCGTCAGCCGCCTCACCGCGGCCTCCGGCTACCCCGACGCCGCCGCCTGGTCCGACACCTACGTCCACGCCCGCCCCACCGCCGAAGACGCCCTCACCGCCTTCGGCCCCCACGACGGCAGACCGGGCTGACGATGCCGTGTCAGCCGGCGGGACCGGGCTTGGGGGCGGGGCGGGGGCAGCACTTTATGCTGCGGACGAGCACGTCCAAGTCGGTGATGACTTCCTCGAAACGCTCACGGACGGGCCATCCGGCAAAGATGTGGACATCGGTGTCGAACTCATCGTCCCGGAAAATGTAGTTGACCGCCCAGATCGGTTTGCCCTCGTCCATGGCCTGCCAGCGTGCCTTCACCCCCGTCCCCAGACTCTCCGTCTCGAACCACTCCGCGACAGGATCCACCGGATCGTGCGCCGACCACCATGTGTAGTAGTCAAACGCCTCCTCCCGCGTCCCCTGCGTCTGCCACAGCCCGATGCCGACCGGCACCGGTACGGTCTTCGCATCCGGGAAGTTGAAGAAGAACTTCTGCGCCGGCGCCCTGCCAACCATGTCCTTGTGAGTATCCATGAAACTCGCAGCCCGGGGCTCGACCTCCTTTCGCATCAACTTCTTCGTCACCTCCCCGTATGTACGCTCCGCCCGATCCGCCGCGTAGTAGAGAGCCCAATGGGCCGCATCACGCCATTTCGTACCCTCGAACGTCAGCGGAACGATGATCCACTGATCCCGGTCGTATTCGACCTTCGCCCAGTTCTTCGTCGTTTTGCGATCGTCGAAGTTCACGCCGCGTCCTCCCGATAGTTCCACCGAAACGTCAACATGATCGCGTCGAACAGGTCACAGAAAAGCTTGGTGAGTTGGCTTTCCGGATCCCCGTCACCCAGGGTGGAATACGATGCGACAAGCCAGGTGTCCGGCGTATTCGGCACCGGCAGCATGTATTCAACACGCCGGGATGCATAGGGAATTTCGCGCTCCAGGTCAGGAGCGTAGACGCGCTCGGTGCGTATCCCTTTCACCCCGGCCACTTCGATCGACTGGGCTTCTTCGAGTGTCGACATCACATAACGGAGAACGTCCTGAGTCGGCGGCGCGTCCTGCCGACCGAACTCGGCGTAGGAGATGAGAAACGAGGCATGTACATTCTTGCTCTCACTGCGAATGGGCAAGTACAAGTCCACACCGGCGTTCTGACGGGCGTTCCTGACGACATCGCGGAGGCGCTTCTCAACTTCCCGCCGTTGCTGTGCCACCTGGTCACGGCCAGTATGCGCGAAGGCCTCATCGAGGATGTGCTTGATGGCCTGGTCGCTTCCCCTCTGTACCGGGATTTTCTGCCACTCCTGCGGCACGACAAGCGTATATCCGCCGACCGTTCGGTGCTCCGAGTCGTTCTCTTGCGCCGCGCCACTCATCAGTCGAGTCTCACCGTCGTCAGTTCCTTGAAGTCATCCATGAACTTCAATTTCGGAGCGAAGTCGCCTTCGATATTGGGATGGAGAAGGCCGCCATCGGTTGGGTGGCCAGTAACAGCGTTTCCGACAAAATTGATGGCATCGCTGTTTCCGGACCAGTGACCGAACTGATCGAATGTGTTTCCTACGAGATTGGCGACCTGCACGGTGTGCATATTGCTGACCGCGCGCGTCGCCACGTTGGTGGCCCAACGACTCTCGGGATTCAGCTTCATGGCGTTCTGGATCTTCTCCATGCTATCGGCAGCCTTGGAGTCGCCTCCGGCCTTGATCGCGCTCTTCAAGTAGTTTCCGTGGTCCGTCAGTTTGCTGGCCAAGCGAGGGAGCCCACCCGCGCCGTTCTCTCCAGCGGTATCAGCAACATCTGCGACGGAACCGGCCGCATCGGTTGCTCCTTCCTCCACCTCCTCGCCGGCGTCGGCCGCTTTCAGCAGTCCGCCGGCGACGTCACCCGCTGATTCCAGCGCCTTGCCCGCAATGCCTCCGGCACCGATGGTGACAAGACCGATGACATCCATGGCAACGTCCGTCCAGGAGCCGTCACCGTTGACCGCCAACGCGGTGTGGCCCGCCAGCGCGACAGCCATGATGCCGAACAGGAGCAGCGGAGCGACGTCGAAGCCAGGGATGAGCAGGGCCGCGATGACAAGGCCGGTGACGATCCAGGTGCACACATCGGACAGGAGCTTGATCAGTGCCGCGTGGTCGTGGATCTCGTTGGAGATCCATTCTCCGAGGCCGTGGTCCTTGAGACCGTCGTGTTCGGCGTCCTCGATCTTCTGCATCCAGTAGTGGCCGCGATCGTCGCGATGCGACTTGGCGTTGGCCAGTTGCGTCTTGGCCTCACTGAGTTCCGTCTTGGCCGCTTCCAACTTCTTGTGGGCGGCCTGCTGCGCCAGGGCGGTTTCAAAGTCTGAGTGATCATGTGTTCGTGCTGGTCAGGCGATGCCGAGTAGGTTCAGGGGGCGGGTGAAGGGCTCGTAGGACATCTCGCGGAGGCCGGCGGCGATGTTGGAGTGTCCGGCTGTGCGGAGTTGGTTGATCGCGAAGCTGCGGAGGGTGGCCATGTTCTGCGGGCCGTGCCCGGTGTGGACCTTCGAGGCGTCCTCGCGGAAGGTGACGTCTCGGACGAAGTGGAGCCGGTTTTCGATGATCCACTGGGACCTCGCGATCTTCGCGAGCCGTTGCGGGGACGCTTGGCGGCTGGTCAGGTCGGTGATGACGTAGACCGTCTCCCGGGTGCGCTTGCCGGACTTGATGCAGGTGCGGTGCCGGGTGATGCGGGCGGCTTGGGCGGCGTGGGGGAAGTCGAGGTCCTCGACGGTGAGGACCTGCACCAGGCGGGTTTCCCTGCGGCCGTGGCCTTCGGTGCGGTCGTAGAACTTCGCGGTGACTTCCTTCCAGGGCAGGCTGTGGAGCTGTTCGAACAGGCCGGTCCGGTTCTTCTTCACGCACAGCACGTAGTGGGCCTTCTTGTCCTCGACGAGGAAGCGAGCGTGGTCCCGCTGGGCGTGCAGGGCGTCGGCGGTCACGGTCACCCCGGTCAGGTCGAACGGGGCGAGCAAGGCGGCGAAGCAGGTGATTTCATTCGTCTTGGCCGGTACCCGGAGCTGGGTGACGGTCTGCCCGGTGCCGGTCATCGCCGCGAGGAGGTGAGCGGCCGGGGTGATGCCGTGGCGCGAGCCGCGGGCGCTCTTGCCGTCGACCGCGAGGGTGTCGGCGTCGGCTGGGTCGCATCCCAGTAGGTCAGCGAGACCACCGGGGCACACCGTGGTGATGATCCGGCGGATCGTTGCGGTACTCGGCGCGATGCGCACGCCGAAGACCGACACCGCACGGGCACCGAGCCGGATCAGGGCATCCTGCGGAGCGTTACGCGCCCACTGCCCGATCGCCCCGAACGACTTCGCGCCGGTCACCACCGCCGAGCAGGCCACCAGCAGCACGCACACGAACGGGTGACGCCGCCCACGCCGGTCTCGGGGATCGGGCAAGGTCGCCAGCCTTTCCGCCAGGCCGGCAATCGCGCGGTGCTGACGCGAGGGCGACTTGATCAAACACACGGTGGCAGACTGACGGCACATCGAAGCTCCGGACGGTACAGGCGACTTGATCGGTCACCAACACCAACCGGAGCTTCGTTGCGTGTGTGGCGGGCCTCCCGACCATCGTCACGATGCCGTGACCATCACATCTACTTGATCAGCAAGACTTTGAAACCGCCCTGCCTGCTGCGCCTGCTCCTGCGCAGGTGTCGGCTTCGGCTGGGGGCCGGCACCGGGCGCGGCGGTCATGACGGGAGCGTTGGCGGTCGGAGCGGCCTGCTGGGCCTTGGCGAGCGCCTTGAGCGATTCCGACTGGACCTCTTCGAGATCGGTCGCCCACTTGCCGAGATATCCGGAGACGGCCTCGTAGCGGGTGGCGAGCGTGGTGAGCCCGCCTTCGAGTTCGGTCGCCGCGTCGCGGAGTTTGTCGGCGTACTTGCCGACGGCGAGATTGGGGTCCGCGCTGATCTTCTTCAGCAGCTTGATCTGGTCACGGATCTTCGATCCCATGGTGCCGAGACGGGCGGACTGCTTGCGTATCTCGTCCGGATCGCCCGGTATCGGGTCGGAATCCTCATCCAACACGGACCACTCGTAATCCGGCGGCCTAGACATTCTGTGGTTCCCCTCCGTACTGCTGTTCCCCGTGTGAAGGTGTCAGGACATCCCGCCGTGTTACTTGTGGCCCTTGGAGCTGTTGGACAGCTTGTTGTCGACATCGCGGAAGGCTTCCATGGTCTTCTCCGCCATCGTGCCGACGTTGGAAACCTGGTCGGTCAACTTGCGGCGGTGGTAGCCCCAGTTGTTGCAGAAGTCGTCCATGGCGTGCGTCATGTCACCGGATCCGAGAGCGCCGGCCAGCCCGTCCTGGTTCTCGTTGATGTTGTCCAGCTCGCTCTTGATGGCATTGAGGTTGTTACAGGTCTCGGACAGCCAGTCGTACGAGACCTTCAGATCCGGATTCCCCATGCGTATCCCCCTGGTGTACCCGCCGCCCGGTTCTCCACGTCGGCGTGCTTCTCGCTCTGAGGATCATAGAGAGTGACGAACTGCCGCGATTCACCGGTCCGTTGGCTGCCGCGACACTCTCACGAACCGGTCACCGGGATGTCGTGTACCGGCTCGCCGGTGCCGGCCCGGCCGGGACGGCGGCGCAGGAACGTGGCCGCGTAGACCAGCGCGGCCGCGGTCATGATGGTGAAGCTCGGCGGTGCGGAGGGGACGGCGTAGGCGGTGGCGAGGCCGGCCCACATCTCGGCGACGGCCAGCAGCGCGGAGAGGGCGAGGGCGCGGAAGGGGGAGCCGGTGAGGCGTTGGGCGGCGCCGGCCGGGGCGGCGAGCAGGCCGAGCAGGAGGAGCGAGCCGACCGCCTGGGTGGCCTCCGCCGCGCAGGCGCCGACCAGGGCGAGGAAGACCAGGCCGAGGGCGCGCACCGGCAGGCCGCGGGCGGCGGCGACCGCCTCGTCGAGCGAGGCGAACAGCAGCGGCCGGGCGATCGCCGGCAACACCAGGCAGATGCCGAGCGCCACCGCGACCGCGATCCAGGTCGCGGAGCCGGACAGGCCGAAGATGGAGCCGAACAGGACGCTCACGCCGGCGTCGCCGTTCGTGGTGGAACGGGTCGTGGTGTACAGGGTGAGGAAGAAGACGCCCAGGCCGAGGATCCAGGCGAACGCGCTGCCGATCGCGACGTCGTCCACCGTGCCGCGCCGCCCGAGGAAGCCGAGCAGCAGCGCGCCGCCGATCGTCGCCGCGAACAGCCCGATCCGCAGGTCCCAGCCGATCGCCAGCGCGGCGAGCGCACCGGTGAACGCGGTGTGGCTGAGCGCGTCGCCGGTGAAGACCTGCGCGCGCAGCACCAGGAAGTAGCCGGTCAGCCCGGCGGCGGCGGCGATCGCGGTGCCGGCCAGCACCGCGTGCAGGAAGAACGGGTGCGACAGCGCGCCGATCACGCGGCGGCCCCCTCGGCGACGGCGGTCCGCGCGGCGGCCCGGGAGCCGAACGCGCCGCGTGCCGTGCGGCCGAGCCGGGCGAGCACGTATCCGCCGAAGGCGAACGTGGTCACGTAGAAGCCCACCGGATACGGCGAGTAGTAGGCGACGGTGAGGCCGAGCCAGGTGACGAGCAGGCCGATGAGCATGCCGAGCGGGAGGCTGATCACCGCGCGGGCGCTGAGGAGTTGGGCGGTGGCCGGCGGCATGACCAGCAGCGCGAAGACCAGCAGGGAGCCGGTGATCTGGCTGGCCTCGGCCGTCGCGGCGCCGAGCAGGACGAGGAAGACGGTGGCCAGTGCCCGCACCGGCAGGCCGCGGGCGGCGGCGACCGAGGCGTCCACCGAGGCGAACAGCAGCGGGCGGCCGAGGGCGGCGAGCACCGCCAGCACCACCGCGGCGACCGCGGCGAGCAGCACCACCTGGCCGTCGCTGATGCCCAGGAAGCTGCCGAACAGCAGCGCGTCCACCCCGCCGAGGAAGCCCTTGTAGAGGGCGACGAACAGGAAGCCGCAGCCGAGCAGGAACGCCTGCACGGTGCCGGTGAGCGCGGACTCCTCGCCCTTGCCCTGCCCGGCGCCGGGCAGCAGCGCGATGACCACGGCCGCCGCGACGCAGAAGGCGAAGTAGCCGAGCCCGGAGGCGAGTCCGAGCAGCACCGCGCCCGACGCGCCGGGGAAGCCGACGACCGCCAGGGTGTGCGCGGCGAACGTCTGGCGGCGCAGCACCACGAACCAGCCCACCGCGGCGGCCAGTACGGCGATGACCGCGCCGGCCCGGAAGGCGTTGACCATGAAGGGGTAGGACCACATGACCCGCACGTCGGTGAGCGGGTTCCACGACCAGGCGACGGCCGCCGCGTCAGCCAGCCGCACGCCCGGCCCCCTCCGGCTGCGGCACCGCGGGCCGCGGGTGCCGGTCGGGCGCCTGCGGGCCGCCGACCACCACCAGCCGGCCGTCCGAGGTCCGCAGCACCTCGATCGGCGTGCCGTACAGCCGGGTCAGCGTCTCGGAGGTGATCACCTCGTGCGGGGTGCCGGTGGCGGCGCCGCCCTCGGCGAGGTAGACCACCCGGTCGAGGTAGCCGAGGATCGGGTTGACGTCGTGGGCGACCATGACGACCGAGACGCGCTCCTCGCGGCAGATGCGGCCGATGAGGGCGGCGACGGCGGCCTGGTTGGGCAGGTCGAGGCTGTCGAGCGGTTCGTCGAGCAGCAGGATCTCCGGGCGGCGGCACAACGCCTGGGCGATGAGCAGGCGTTGCTGCTCGCCGCCGGAGCACTGGCCGATGGGGCGGTCGGCGTAGGCGGTGGCACCGACCAGGTCGAGCACCTCGTCGATCCTGGCCCGGTCGGCCCGCCGCCGGGCGCTGAAGCGCTCGGACAGCGGCAGCGGCACGCCCCAGCGGTCGCCGTCCAGGCCGAGGCGGACGATGTCGCGGCCCCGGATGCGCAGCGACGGGTCGAAGCTGCGGCGCTGCGGGAGGTAGCCGACCCGGCGGCCGGCCGTGCCGGGTGCGCCGCCGAGCACGTCGATCTCGCCGAAGGCCAGCGGCTGCAGGCCGAGCACCGCCTTGAGCAGGGTGGACTTGCCGACGCCGTTCGGCCCGAGCACGGCGGTGAACTCGGCGGGGGCCAGGTCGAGGCGGACGCCGGACCACAGGGTGCGCCCGCCGACGCGCACGCCGGCGTCACGCAGTCGCAGCACCGGGGGCGGGGCGGTGCCGCGGGTCGGCGCGGGGATCGGGAGGGGCATCTGCGTCACCGTCACGTCAGTCGTCCGTCGTTCGTCGGGTCGGTCGGCAGGTCGCTCGCCGGGGTGTCCGGGAAGGTCATGGGGAGCCGGCTGTTCGCTCATGATGGGCCGCCAGGTCAGGGCGCCGGTCGGGTGTCACTTGCCCGTCGCCTCGGCGAGGATCCGCTGCAGGGCCTTGAGCTGCCGCACCTGCCACTGTTGGAAGGAGGCGCCGGCGGGCGTGAGGGTCTCGGTCACGGTGGTGACCGGGATGCCGGCCATTCTCGCCTCCTTGACCTGCTGCTGGATGTCGGGGGTGGAGTTCTGGCTGTTGTAGACGTACGCCTTGATCTGCCGGGTCCTGATCTGCCGGTCGATCGTCGCCTTGTCCTGGGCGGTCGGGTCGGAGCCCTCGCTGATGGCGTCCAGGAAGGACCGCGGGGTGAGCATCTTCAGGCCGAGGCCCTGGGCGAGCGGGCTGACGATGGACTCCGAGGCGCCGATCGGGGTGCCGGCGTAGCGGGCCCGGATCTGCGATATGAGCCGGTGGTAGGGGGCGAGCGTGGTGTTCTCGAACGTGGTCTCGCGGGCCCGGAAGTACCCGGCGTCGGCCGGGTCGATCTTCTGGTAGTCGGCGGTGATCCGCTCGATGACCAGGCGCACGTCGGTCGGCGAGTACCAGCGGTGCGGGTTGCCGCCGGGCTTGACGCCGACCAGGTCGCCGACGTTCAACTCGGTGCGCCCGCCGCCGGGGTCGGCGGACAGCAGGCGGTCCGCCCAGGTGTCGTAGCCGATGCCGTTGACCACCGCGAACCGCGCCTCGGCCACCGTGCGGGCGTCGGCGGCGGTCGGCTCGTAGTCGTGCGGGTCGGTGGCGGGGTTGGTGATGATGCTGGTCACCCGGACGTGGCTGCCGCCGAGCTGGGCGGCGATGCTGCCCCAGAAGTTCTCCGCCGCGACCACCTGGATCGTCCGCGCGCCGCCGCCCGCGCCGCCCGGCGCCGTGGTCGCGCAGCCGCCCGCGGTGACCGTGAGCAGGGCCGCACCGCACAGGGCGAGGGTCGTACGGTGTGCGGTCGAACGGCTCGGGGTCGCAGGGGCGGTCGCGGGGGCCGGGTTCATGGCGCGGGGTCTCCTCGGGGCTGGGCAGGGCCCCAGACTAATTGGAAACGATTTTCAACACCACCCATTCCGCCGCCCGAGATGAAAATCATTACTACTTCTTGGCATTCAGATACCCGGCGACGTGCGAGGCCAGCGCCGCCCGCGGCCCCGCCACCCCCCGGCCGCGCACCGGATGCACGGCGTTGGCCAGCAGCACCACCCAGCCGCCGCCGTCCGGATCGATCACCACGCTGGTCCCGGTGAACCCGGTGTGCCCGGCGGTCCGCGGGGACGACAGCGCGCCCATGAACTCCGGCCGGTCCAGGTCGAACCCGAGCGCGTGCGGCCGGCCGGGCAGCCCGGCGTCGGCGAACAGCGCCGCCACCGACTCCGGGCGCAGCACGCCGGCGCCGCCGCCCAGCAGCACCCGGCACAGCCGGCCCAGGTCGGCCGCCTCGGCGAACAGCCCGGCGTGGCCGGCGACGCCGCCGAACGCGTGGGCGTTCTCGTCGTGCACCTCGCCGTGCACCATGCCGCGATCCAGGCGGCCCCACGGGCGGCGCTGGTCCTCGGTGGCCGCGATCCGCGGCCGCAGCGAGGGCGGCGGGGCGAACCGGGTGCCGGCCATGCCGAGCGGACCGGTGATCCGCTCCCGCACCAGGACGTCCAGCGGCGAGCCGGTGACGGCCTCCAGCACCAACTGCGCGGTGATCATGTTCGGGTCGGAGTAGCGGAACGCCTCGCCGGGCGCGGTCAGCAGGGGCTGCTCCCACAGGCGCGCGAGCCGCCGCGGCGCCGACGGGTCGGCGTAGAAGGGGAGTTCGGCCGGCAGCCCGGAGGTGTGCGCGAGGAGTTGACGCACCGTCACCTCCTGCTTGCCCGCGGCGCCGAACTCCGGGAGGAAGCGCGCGACTTGGTCGTCGAGTGCGAGCACGCCGCGCTCGGCCTGCTGGAGGGCGGCGATCGTGGTGAACAGCTTGGTCAGCGAGGCGAGATCGAAGACGGTGTCGGGCCGCGCCGGGACCCACCGCTCGCGCGGCAGTTCCACCCCGTGCCCAGTGCGCTCGTCGTAGGCGGCGTAGCGCACCGCCCAGCCGGCCGCCTCCTGCAGCAGGACGCGTTCGCCCTGTCCGGCGAGCACGACGGCGCCCGCGCACCAGGGGTACGCGGGCGCCGGGGGCTCGCAGGCGGCGGCCAGGTCGCGCCGGACCAGTTCGGTCAGTTCGTCGAGGGTCACCTCCGCGACGTTAGCGGGCCGGCCCTCACCGCCGCCGCAGGCCGCTGACCAGCTTCCACGGGCGGCACAGCGCGAGGAACGCGGTCAGGGCGATGCCCGCGCACACCACCTGGACCATGGCCATCGGCACCGCGGTCCGGCTGCCGGCGATGCCCACCAGCGGCGAGGCGACCGCGCCGATCAGGAACTGGCTGGTGCCCAGCAGCGCCGAGGCGGATCCGGCGGCGTTGGGCGTGCGCATCAGGGCGAGCGCGTTGGTGTTGGGCATCGCCAGCCCCATCGCGGACATCAGCAGGAAGAACCCGCCGGCGACCTCGACCAGGCCGGGCCTGCCGAACACCCCGCAGGTCAGCAGGAGCAGGTAGCCGGCGGCGGCCAGGATCACCGTGAGCCCGACCCCCAGCGCCCGGTCCAGCGAGACCCGGCCGATCAGCACCTTGCCGTTGAGCTGCCCGATCGCCACCAGGCCGATGGAGTTGAGGCCGAACAGCAGGCTGAACGTCTGCGGCGAGGCGCCGAAGATGTCCTGGATCACGAAGGACGAGCCCGACACGTACGCGAACAGCGCGGCGAACGCGAAGCTGCCGGCCAGCATGTAGCCGGTGAACGGGCCGTCGGCCAGCAGCGCGCGCACGGTGCGCAGCGTCTCGCGCAGCCCGCCGGCGTGCCGGCGCTCGGCCGGCAGCGTCTCGGGCAGCGCCCGGGCCACCAGCAGGGTGAGCAGCGTGCCGACCACCGTCAGCACCACGAACACCCCGCGCCAGTCGGTGAACCGCAGGATCTGCCCGCCGATCACCGGAGCGGCGATCGGCGCCACCCCGGAGATGAGCATCAGGGTGGAGAAGAACCGGGCCATCGCCACCCCGTCGTACAGATCGCGCACCACGGCGCGGGCGATGACGATCGCGGAGGCGCCGGCCAGCCCCTGCAACAGCCGGAAGCCGATGAGCAGTTCGACGTCGGGCGCGAAGGCGCACGCGGCGGTCGCCAGGATGTAGATCACCATGCCGGTGAGCAGCGGGCGCCGCCGCCCCCACTTGTCGCTCATCGGGCCGACCACCAACTGGCCGAGCGCCATGCCGAGCAGGCAGCCGGTCAGGGTGATCTGCACGGTGGCCGCCGGGCTGTGCAACGCCTTCGTCACGGCCGGCAGGGACGGCAGGTACATGTCGATGGAGAGCGACGGCAGGGCGGTCAGCCCGCCGATCGCGAAGGTGACGAGCATGCCGACGCCGCGGCGGGAGACACGTCCCGCTGGGCGCTGCTCGGTGGACGGCGGGGCCGCCGGTCGTTGTGAGGGGGAAAACTCGGGAGATATGACGCCCTTGGCGGGCACGGCGGGGCTGGGCTCCGTCATTCCTTGTCTCCGGGTGGTGTGTTGCGACGTCCGCCATTCTCCCAGCCGCCGGCCACCCCGGTCTTCCGGGATTCTGGCCATCCCCCGGCCGCGTCCGCCCCGGCCCGCCGCACCGCCGGCCACCCTGACCAGGCGTGATCCGGGCGCACGGCGGGCCGGGCGGCACCGTGCGGGCGCCGGGGCGGTGTTGGGCGGCTGCGTGTGTATCGCGACACACCGGGGTGCGCCGGCGCGGTCGCAGGGCCGTGGTTCACGCGGCCGCGCGGGCGCCGCGCCTTCGTCCGGCCGGCCTCACGGGCCCGCGGCGGGCCGGGCGCGGTGGGCGGGGCGGGCCGGCGCTACTGCGGGTCGGCGCCGCGTTCGGTCTCCAGGCGGAGGATGGCGCGCTGCCACATCTCGATGGTGTCCTGGTGGCTGGCGCCGGCGTCGGCGGCCCAGCCCTCCAGACCCTCGGCCGCGCGGAGCGCGAGCCGGCCGACCAGCCGCCGCAGCTGGCCCTCGTCGAGCGGGCGGATGAGGGTGACGAGACCCTCCACATCCTCACGCAACGCGCAGGCGATCGCCGCGTCGGCGGTGCGGTCGAGGTCGATTCCGTGCATAACGGGAAGGTTGCCCGCCCGCGCACCCGGTCAAGCCCCGCGCGCGCCCCCGGCGCGCCGGACTGCGCCATCCGGGGTACCCGGCGGCCCAGCGGTGGGCGAACGGGACCGGGCGGCGCGCGGTCAACGGGCGGCCGGGTCCGGACGGTAGAAGGCGGCCCGCACCCGGCGCAGCCACGCTTCGGCCGCCGCCTCGTTCGGCGCGGCCGGCAGGACGCCCGGTGCGTCGAGCCGGGCCTCGGCCGCGGCCAGCAGGGACCGGGCACGCTCGGGGTGGTCGGCGATCCGCGCGCCGAGCGCGCGGACCCGTTCCGGATGGGCGAGCCGGATCGTCAACTGCCCGGTGCGGTGCAACTCCTCTGCCTGGTAGAGCAGTCGGACCAGGTGGCGGGCGTGCTTGGCCGCACGGTCACGCGAGGTGGCCGGGTCGCGGGTGAGCAGCTTCTTGAACTGCTGGGCCGCGTAACCGAGATACGCCGAGCGCACCGCCCGCTCGCTGTACAACTCGGTGCGCAGCGCGATCAGTTCGTCGCCGAGCGGGGTGCGGGTCTCGTACCGGGCCAGCCACAGCAGCTCGCCGGCGGTGGGGTTGCAGGACATGATCAGCCGCAGCGCCTTGCCGGCCTCGTGCAGCGTGCTGTCCGGAGCGGTGGTGACGTAGGACTCCTTGGGCGCGCGCAGCCCGTGCAGCTCCACCGTCGGCACCGCGAACATGCCGAGCCGGTCGACGTCGGACCCCGGCTGCGCGAGCCCGTACGCCGTCGATCCGACCACGCCCGCCAGCAGTACGTTCACCCGTCCCCCGCCCCTTCGCCGACCGCGCCGGCGGCCCCGGCCCCGCAGTCCGCGGCGCCCCGTGTCCCGGTCAGCGTGCCGCAGGGCGGCCGCGCGGCGCGAGGGGTTTCGGCCCGCCCGGGTAGAGGTCGCGCCGGGCATTGTGCGCCCGCGGGGCCGCCCCCGCATCTTGTGCGGGGGCGGCGGGAAGCTGATACCAAGGAAGAGCGGATTCGAACAGACGACTTCCGCAAAAGACGACTTGACCGGGTGGCAGGACGAGCAGGAACTCCGCGAGTATCTGGAGATGTTCGATGCCGAATACGCACCGGCGCGGTTCGCGGCGCGTGGCGGCGCTGGCTGTTTCCGTCGCTGTCGCGGTCGGACTGGCCTCCGGCGCGTCGGTGCCCGCACACGCCGCGCCACCGCGTTCCGCCCCCGACTGCCGGGTGACGAAGTGCATCGCCCTGAGTTTCGACGACGGCCCCACGAGATACACCGCCGGACTGCTGCACGTCCTTGAGGCGCGGCACGCCGTGGCCACGTTCTTCGTCATAGGGCCGCATGCGCTGGCCCACCGTCAGGACGTGCTGCGCGAATACCGCGACGGCGACGCGATCGGGGGGGATGAAGCCGGGCGGCGTCTACCACCGTGGACCGCACCCCGGCCCGTGACGCCGCAGCGGCGGGGCGGCGCGGCGCCCATCCAGCCGAAGGCCGGCCGCCGCACACCGTGGTGTGCGGCGGCCGGCCCCGGCCCACGTCCTGGCTCAACTCGGCGGTGTCAGCACGCCGTCGATGATGTACAGCTTTCCGTTGGCTGTCGTGATGTCGCCGCAGCTGATCGGTGCGGTGTGGTTGACCGTGAAGGACGTCCCCGAGCCGGACGTGGTGAGAATGCCGCCCTCCGCAGTGGTGAAGCTCCCGTTCGGGAGTTCGGCGGGCGAGATGCTCTTCTCGACCACGTGGTACTCGATGAGCTTCTTGAGCTGGGCCTCGTTGTTGAGGAGCGCGTCGACCTTCGCCTTGCCCAGCCTGTCGAAGGCCGCGTTCGTCGGCACGAACACCGTGATGTTCCTGGTGTTGTCCAGCATGCCGCTCAGGTGCGCCCTCCTGACCGCGCCGACGAACATGGCCGCGTTCGGATTGTTGGCCACCGCGGTCGTCACCCGCTGCCTGGCCGTCTGCGCGTCGTGCCGCAGCGCGGAACATCCCGGACCGAACGGCGTGGACTGCTCGGTCGACGTCGAGGTGCCGGCGAACGCCTGCGGTGCGACGCCGGCCAGCGAGACCGAGAGGGCGATCGCGGCGCTGATGGCCACACCGCGATTACGGGCACACCTGGAATTCATGCCTCTTCCTCCTCCGCCAAAGAAAAGGGGGTTTTCGCGCGCCGAAACGCAGCATGAAACAGCCGCCCGGTCCGCACGAAGTGGCTGTAGAAGGCGGCCGGAACTCCACCGGCCCACGCCTGTCGTCGATCTTTCCGATCAAACCACCAATCGAGTGAAGCACATCCAACGGGTCTGCGCATTTCGGATGAATACGGGGGCCGCTCTTCTGTGGACGATGCCCCCGGAAAGGGAGAGACGTCGCGGACTGGGATGTTCGACGGGGAAAGCTCCCCATGACCGTGCCGTACGCCGAAATGGTCCGTGGATGACCGCTAACCTCGCCTCGTATGAACGACCGGACACCCGACCGCGCACCGACCCGCGACGCCTCCGTGGTGGTAGCCCGGGACCCCCGGGGACAGGTGGCGCTGTTGAGCGCCGACTTCCCCCGACACGGCGGCGAACACCTCTTCCTGCCCGGCGGCCGGCAGGAGGACGGGGAGACACCTCTCGAGTGCGCGCGCCGCGAACTGCGCGAAGAGGCCGGAATCGGCGACCGTGCTACGTCAGTACCGCTGTGTCGGCGCGGGAGAAGACCAGGTCGGTCATCTCGGTGACCGGCTCTGTCGACCGCTTCGGCGGTTGGGGTCGACGCAGCGCGTCGGGGTAACTCGCTGGGTCGTAGTCGTTGGTCAGGCGGTAGGGGTGGAAGCCGTGTCGGCTCAGCGGGCCGAGGATGTCGTCGACCGTTTGTCCCTGCTTGGCCAGGAGGCGTGGGGTGATCTCGATGACGAGTTCCGCGTCGGGCCGCAGGTGCGGCAGCAACGGTGTCAGGCCGCGCACGGCGGCTGCTTCTCCGCCTTCTACGTCGAGCTTGACGAGGCGTGCCGCGGTGAGTTCGGCTTCGTTGGCGAGCTTCGGTAGCGGTGCGGCCTCGGCGTGGAAGGAGGATTCGAAGGTGCGGGGGCGGATGGCGGTGGTGCCGCCGAGGTTGGTGGAGTGTTCGAGGTAGAAGGTCACGATGTCGTCCTCGACCACGGCCTGTGGCTCCGGCGCGACCGTGACATCTGGAAGAAGCTCGCCGAGGAGGCCGGTGGGGTCTGGCGGCTGCTCTACCTCCCGGTGGAGCGTGCCGAGCTTCTTCGACGCCTTGAGGAACGCAACCGGCGCGCGGATGCGAACGCGCTGGTGGTGACAGCCGAGGCACTGGACGACTTCTACGGCCGCTTCGAGCCGCCGCAGGGCGAGGGTGAGGAGGTCGTCCCGCCGGAGTCCTTCTGACCTGACGGCGGTTGCCACTCGGTGATCAGCCGGGTCGCCTCCTCGGACCACCAGGCTGGCCGGCGGTTCACGGTGACCGGACGGAAGCGAGCGGAGCCGGAGTCCACCGCGATCCGGCCGTTGTTCTGCCCAAGGTGGTCGAGGAGTCGTCGGGCTTCGGACGGGACGGCCGGCGACGCGGCCTGCCAGGTGCCGTCGCCGAAGTTCCGGACGCGGCGTTCGAGGTCCTCACGGACCCCGGCGCGCCCATCGTCCGTCCCGGTCGCCTCCGGCAACCACCGCGCCGAAGGGCACCGGCCGGCCAACCAACCTGCCAGATCATCTCGTCCAGCGGTTGGGGGTAGCAGTGGAACTCGTCGGACAGGGTGTGGGGGTGCCCTCTCCCTTCACGCCCAAGGGCGCGTCGCGGTGTCCGGAGTGCGCGTGGCGGGCCATCGGCAGCCCGGTGACCCGCCGTTCCGTCGAAGGACCGGCGGGTCACCGGCGGGAGTCCGAGAGCGCGAGCGCCGCCGCGGACCGCCGCAGCGGTGAGAGGCGGCAATGAAGGACGGTTACAGGACCAGTGCGGCTGCCCCACTGGAACTCCCCGAACAACGCCACGCCACCACCCCGGCAGGCAACCTCCTCGCGAGGCGATGAGCCCGCTTCAGCACCGAGTGTCACTCACCAGCCGACGTCGGTGGGCGACGGTCCCTGGGCGAGGGGTTCGTCGCCGGCCTCGGTGAAGGCGGACAGGGCCTTGATCATGCCGGTGCGCTGGGCGGCGGGCATGGCGGCGACGATCCGGGCGATCTCCGCGCGGCGGCGTTCGGTGGCCCGGCGGACGGTGCTGGCGCCCTTGGCCGTGAGGCGGATGAGGATCTCCCGCCGGTTGGCGGTGTTCGGCTCGCGTTCCAGCATCCCGACGGCGGCGAGGCGGTCGACCATGCGCATCGCGGTGGAGGGGATGACGTCGAGGTGCTCGCCGAGCCGGGAGATGTTCATCGCGCCCCGGGTCTCCAGGACCACCAGCATCCGGAACTGCGGAAGGGTGAGGCTCTCCTCGACGGAGGCCAGCGAGCGCGCCGAGATCGCCACCAGGAGCCGGGAGGCGGTCAGCACGGCGGTGACGACCCCGTCGGCCGCCTCGTCACGGGCGGGATCGGCGTTCGGCGGGGCGGCTGCGGGACGCTTGGGCACCCCCCATTCTTACCCCTTCCCCGCCCCGCCCGCGGCCGGGTGCCGTCTCACGGAACAGACCGGCTTTGCACAGAGCAAGGGTTTGTATTGCATAATGCAAACATGACGAACAGCATCGATCCCGTCCCCACCGGCTCCGCTCCGCCCGGAGAGCCACGAATACGCCGCGGCCTCCCCTCCGCGCTCACCACACTCAGGGAGGCGAAGGGCGGGCTGCTCCTGCTCGCGCTGGCGGTGGGGGCCGGCGCCGGGCTGGGGGCGGTGGCCTTCCGCTGGCTGATCAAGACCTTCACCCTGCTGCTGTCCGGGCACGCGGACTACTCCGCCGTCGGACACGCGATCAATCCGCATGTGCCCTGGCTCGGCCGGTGGTTCGTGCTGCTGGCACCGGTGGCCGCAGGACTGCTGTACGGGCCGCTGGTCCAGCGGTTCGCCCGCGAGGCGCGGGGGCACGGCGTGCCGGAGGTGATGTACGCGGTCGCCCGGCGCGGCGGCCGGATCGCGCCGCAGGTGGCGGTCGTGAAGTCGCTGGCGTCCGCGCTGTGCATCGGCGGCGGGGGTTCGGTCGGCCGCGAGGGGCCGATCGTGCAGATCGGCTCGGCGCTCGGGTCGACGCTGGGCCGGCTGGTGCGGGTGGCGGAGGACCGGATGCGGGTGCTGGTCGCCTGCGGCGCGGCGGGCGGGATCGCGGCGACCTTCAACGCGCCGCTGGCCGGGGTGTTCTTCGCGATGGAGCTGATCCTGCGGGACTTCACCGCCGAGTCGTTCGGCATGGTGGTGCTCGCCTCGGTCACCGCCAGCGTGATCGGCCGGGCCGCGTTCGGCAACAGCCCCTTCCTGCACCTGCCCCCCTTCACCGTCCAGCACGTCTCGGAGTACCTGCTGTTCGCGCTGCTCGGGCTGCTGGCCGGAGCGGTCGGCGTGGGCTTCACCCGGATCCTGTACTGGATCGAGGACGCCTGCGACCTCGCCTGGCGCGGCCCGGAGTGGGCCCGGCCCGCCGTCGGCGGCCTGCTGCTCGGCGGACTCCTGCTGCTCCTGCCCGAGATGTACGGCGTGGGCTACCCGGTACTGGAGAACGCGGTCGGCGGGAAATACGTCATCGGTTTCCTGGTCGTGCTGCTGGTCGGCAAGATCGCCGCCACCAGCCTGACCATCGGCATCGGCGGCTCGGGCGGGGTCTTCGCGCCCTCGCTGTTCATGGGCGCCATGCTCGGTGCCGCGTTCGGCGACACCGCCCACCAAGTCGCGCCGGGCATCGCGGGTCCGGTGGGCGCGTACGGACTGATCGGGATGGGCGCGGTCTTCGCCGGCGCCGCCCGCGCCCCCATCACAGCGGTGATCATCATGTTCGAACTCACCGGCGAGTACACCATCATCCTGCCGCTGATGACCGCGATCGTCCTGGCCACCGGCGTCAGCCGGGCCCTGTCGAACGACACCATCTACACCCTCAAACTACGCCGCCGCGGCATCGACATCGACGAGAAGCCGGCCGGACCTGCCGTTCGCCGGGATCACCGTGCGCTCCGTCATGGAGCCGGCACCCCGGTCGCTGCCGGCGGGCATGCCGCTGGCCGAGGCGGCCGAAGCGCTGGCCCGCTCCCCGCACGGCATCCTGCCGGTGACCTCCAGCGACGGTACCTACCTGGGCACCGCCAGCGCCCGCACCGCCGCCGAGACCCTCGCCGACGGCGCCCACCAGGACGCCGCCGTGTATTCGATCGTCCACCTGCCTCCACCGGTGGGCGCCGGCACCGACCTGTCCGACGCACTCGACCTCCTCGTCGGCGCCGAGGGCAGCGGACTGCCGGTGCTCGACGAGGAACACGAGCACCTGGTGGGCTGGATCACCCACCAGACCGTCCTCAGCACCCTGCACCGCGGACCGCGACCAGCACCGGTGACCTGACACGAGGCGGCCCGGGTGATCGTCGTGAGCCGTGGTCCAAAGAGCCTACGAGGGGTCCGCGTCGTTCTCGGCGCTGTCCTGCCCTGCGACGAGATGGAGTTCGTCGCCGGCCCGGACGATGGTGTCGGGCGTCATGGGCAGCAGGTGGCCTTCGCGGAGAACGATGCTGACCCACGCGTCTCCCGAGGTCACCAGATCGCCCAGGGTGGAGCCGTCGGTGTCGGAGTCCGGTTCGACGACGTACCTGCGTGTGTTGCGCGGTTCGTGCGGCAGCCGGACTCCGAAGGCCCACGGCGTGGGGCGCGTGGTGCGCATCGGCACCCCGAGCCGCCGGGCGGCCCAGCCGACGGTGCCGCCCTGCACCAGCACGGAGAAGGCCACCACCATGAAGATGATCTCGTAGATCCGCCGGGCGTCCGGCACCCCGGCCGTGATGGCGAACGCCCCCAGCAGGATGGGCACGGCTCCCTTCAGCCCCGCCCACACCACGAAGCCGCGCTCCCCCGGCCGCATCCGCACCGGCAGCAGCAACGGGCCGACCAGGAGCGGGCGGACCAGGAAGGCGAGCAGGACCGCCAGCACCAGCCCGATCAGCCACGCGTCGCCCCGTCCGAGAGCGCGCAGTCCGACCGTCAGCCCCAGGGCGACGAACACCACGATCTCCGCCAGGCTCGCCAACGCCCGGCACACCTGCCGGATCTCCGTCCGGTACGGCACCGACTCGTCGCCGATCAGCACACCGGCCACCAGCACCGCCAGGAAACCCGATCCGTGCGCGACCGTCGCGAGCCCGTAGACAGCCGCCGCTCCCGCCAGCGCCCGCACCGGATGCAGCCCGGGACCGGGCAGCGCCACCTTCCGCATGAACCACAGCAGCCCGAAGCCACCGAACACCCCCACCACGACACCGACGACCATCTGCTCCGCGAACGTCGCCACGATGTGCGCGACCCGCTGTCCCGTCGTGCCGCCGGCCCCGAGCAGGGCCACCATCAGCGCGATTCCCACCGGGTCGTTCGCTCCGGACTCCCCTTCCAGCACGGTGCCCGTGCGACCGGTGATCTCCCGCCGCCCCAGCACCGAGAAGACCACCGCTGGATCGGTCGGCGCCAGCGCCGCACCGAGCACCAGCGCACTGCGCCACGACACGCCGCAGACATAGTGCGCCAGCAGTGTCACCGCACCGGTGGTCAGCACCGTGCCGACCACACCGAGGGAGACGATCGGCAACGCCGCGCCACGGAAACGCCGCCACCCGATGCCGAGCCCGCCGTCGAACAGAACCACGATGAGCGCGACCGTCACCACCTGCTCGACCAGCGAGATCGGCACCCGGTCGTCGAGCCCCGGCACCAGGTCCGACACTGCGGCCGCGCACACCAGGAAGATGAACGGCGCCGGGATCCGCGTACGTTCGCTGATGCGGTTCGACAAGGCACCCGCCAACACCACGCCGGCCAGAATCAGGATCGTCAACCCGATGTTCTCAGTGCTCCGCACCCCGTCATCCAACCAAAGCGGTGACGACGCAGCGGGTGAGAGAAATCACTTCCGGCCTGCCAGCCGAGCCAGGTAGGCGTTGTAGGCGTTGAGTTCGGCGTCGTCGTCGCGCAGTGCCTGCCGGTCCGTGCGGGCGGCCACGCGCTGTTCGGAGGCGAACCACTGGACGAGCACGGCGAGGAGCACCAGGACGGTCGGGATCTCGCTGAAGGCCCAGGCGATGCCGCCGCCGGTGTTCTGGTCGCCGAGCGGGTCCAGGTGCCAGGCGGCCGGCGGGTGCGCGAAGAAGGAGACGATCAGGCTGCGGGACATCATGATCGCGATGCCGAAGAACGCGTGGAACGGCATGCCGATGAACAAGCTCCAGCATCCGCAGGACATGGGACGGACGGTGCGGGGCCGGATCGACGCCCATGATCGGCCAGAAGAACAGCAGGCCGGTGGCGAGGAAGTGGGCGAGCATCCATTCGTGGCCGAGCCAGCTGTGCATGGCGAAGTCGAACAACGGGGTGAAGTACAGCCCGTAGAGGCTGACGATGAACAACGGCAACGTGAACCCGGGCGCCGACACCACCCGGGCCAGCCGGCTGCGCAGGAACCGGGTGAGCAGCTCACGCGGCCCGGTATGACCGCGCCGGGCCGGCGGCAGGGCACGCAGCGCGAGAGTGATCGGCGCGCCGAGCAGCAGCAGGATCGGCGAGAGCATGGCCAGCACCATGTGCTGGATCATGTGCACGCTGAACATCTCCATGCCGTAGCCGCCGACACCGGTACAGGTCACCGCGGCGATCGTGCCCACCCCCGCGACCCACGCGAGACAGCGGGTCACCGGCCAGCGGTCGCCACGACGACGCAGCCGGACGACAGCCACGCCGTAGACCGCCAGCGCCAGTACGCAGGCGACCGGCTCCAGCGGCAACGGCTGCGGGTGCCAGACCAGCATCCGGTGCAGGTCCGGCGGGGCGGTGGGCATCCACATCGGACCGCTCATCCGCATCGACGGGGCCATGCCCGGCATGGCGCGGGTGGAAGCCACGGCCGCCGGTATGCCCGCAAGGTTCAGCACGTTCTTCTTCTCTCCACGGAGGATCGCCCGCCGGAGCTCTCGCCCCCGCGGAGGGCCGCCAACAGCCCCCCAGGGGACAACCCACGAAACAACCTTGGCATACTGCAAACATGAACGCCAACCACACCACCGCCCGAACGTGCCGCGCGGCAGCCGTCGGCGCCACCCTGCTCGTGCTGGCCACGGCATGTGCCAAAGCGCCAGCCCCGGCTCCGCCCGACCCCGCGCCCGCGGGACCGGCAGCGGGAACGACGACACCGGGACGGGTGAGCGTCAAGGAGTCAGGCGCCGACCTGCTGATCACCGACGCGATCGCCCGGCTCAACGCGTCCGGCAGCGGCGAACTGACCATGACGGTCCACAACGGCAGCGGCGTCCCCGAACACCTGGCGATGATCGGGACACCCGACTCCGGACGCGCGATCCTGCAAGGCGGCCGCAGGACCAACGGCTCGCCGACCTCGGCGGGCATCCTCATCCAGCCCGACAGCACCGTCCTCTTCGGCTCCGAAGACGGCCCACGAGCCCTGCTGACCAGGGTCCACGGCATCACCGCCCACCACACCGTCCCACTGATACTCCAGTTCGGCGTCGCCGGCCTGGTGAACCTGCAGGCCCGCGTCACGACCTCGTAGCGCGGCAGCGCGTCCGGGCCGCGCGTCAAATCCCGTTCGGCGACGCGACGACGAGCCGTACGAACCGCACGTGGTCGCGACCGACCGCGAAGTAGTCCCCGGCCGTACCGTCGACCTCCAGCCCGCACACCCGCATCAGCCGCCGGGCGGTCCTGGGATGCCGCAGCGCGTAGACGGCCATGGCCCGCCCGGACGCGTCCGGCGGCAACGGCTCGGCCACCGCGGCGAACCTGCGGCCACCGACCTGCACGGTCACCGCCGGCGTCCGTTCGATGTTACGGAACCACTGCGCACCCGTCCCGAATCCGGAAGCGACGAGATAACTGCCATCCCGCCGGTCGTGGTCGACCACCTCAAGGGCGACATGGCGAGGCAGCCCGCTCTTGCGGCCGGTGTGCGTCAAAAGCAGCACGCGCGAGCCGAGGAACCGCCCCAGACCCAGCCGGTACAGATGCACCGGAAGCCTGGCCACCAGCCGAAACAGCCCGGTCGGCGACGACGTCTCCTTGAACTGGTGCGGCACGGCGACCATCTCACTCTCTCGTTGGCTCACGATCACCCCGGCATCGTCGACAACCGCCACGCGGCAGCCGACCCGTGCGTCAAGGGAAAGGCCGCCTCCGGTGCCGTGGGCCCTCTTCGGACCGTGGGACGGGGAACCGAGACACCGGCCCGCCCACCGCCTTCTGGGCGCACTTCGGGCACGTCGGCGCTCCGTCGGGACTGTAGGGCGACGCAACGCGCACACCCGCAAGGCTGAAGCAGTCACGAACCTCCCCGTAGCGGTACTCGCAAATGGACCAGGTCATACGAGCGCCGCCACCGGTGAGTGCAGCCAGGGCGGACGAACTCGACGACACCCGCGTCCTTCTCCACCACCATGTCGACGCCTCCCCGATGCGAGCCATCTTCCGAAACCGCGGCCCGCGGTTACGGTGGACATCGCCGGGTCCACAGTATTGCACTAAGCAAAATTGGCACAAGGCAAAATATGGAGCGATCAGGTCCGACGAGACCCGCCGCAGGCGCACGAAACGGCGACGTCGTCAGGCAGCCTCGCCCGCGCTGCCGCGTCCGTGGGTGCTGCCCCGCAGGGCGGGCCGGTTGTTGCCGCCTCGGCGGCCGGTACGGGTTCGTTGTGGTTGCCAGGTGCGCAGGCGGAGGCTGTTGCCGACGACGAGCACCGAACTGGCGGACATGGCCGCCGCCGCGAGCATGGGGTTGAGCAGGCCGAGCGCGGCCAGGGGGATGAGGACCAGGTTGTAGCCGAACGCCCAGAGCAGGTTGGCCCTGATGGTGGCCAGGGTGCGCCGGGCCAGGCGTACCGCGTCCGGCACGGCCTCGATGTCCCCACGCACGAGGGTGATGCCGGCCGCGCCGATCGCCGCGTCGGTGCCACTGCCCATGGCGATGCCCAGGTCCGCGGCGGCCAGGGCGACGGCGTCGTTCACCCCGTCGCCGACGACGGCGACGACCCGTCCGGCTGCCTGCAGGTCGGCGACGATCCGTGCCTTGCCCTCGGGGGTGACCGCGGCGTGGACCTCGGTGATGCTCAGATCGGCGGCCACGGCTTGTGCCGCGCCCGGTTGGTCTCCGGTGAGCAGTACCGTTCGCAGGCCGAGCCGCTTCAGTCGGTGGACGGCGCGGTAGCTGTCCGGGCGCAGGCGGTCGCCGACCACGAGGACGGCGGCCGGTTGTCCGTCCACCTCGGCCAGTACCCCGCTGCGGCCCGCCTGTTGGGCCTCCTCCAGGGCGGTGCGCAGTTCGGAGGGTAGCCCGGGGTGCGGGTCGGGGCGTACGACGCGTACCTGGTGGCCTTCCACCTCGGCGCTGACGCCGAGACCCGTGGTGGCGGTGAAGTGCTGGGCGTCGGGCAGTGGTGTGTCCGCGTCGGCCTGTGCCGCGGTGGTGATCGCGCGGCCCACCGGGTGCTCGGAGTGGAGTTCGGCGGCGCCGGCCAGTCGCAGTACCTCTCGTGCGTTGTGGCCAGGGGCGGGCACGGTCTTGAGGAGCTGCATGTGGCCGCTGGTCAGGGTTCCGGTCTTGTCCAGGACGACGGTGTCGACCCGCCGCAGGCGTTCCAGTGCCTCCGGACCGCGTACCAGGATGCCCAGTTGGGCTCCCCGGCCGGTGGCGGCCAGCAGGGCGGTGGGGGTGGCCAGGCCCAGTGCGCAGGGGCAGGCGACCACGAGGACGGCCACGGCCGCGGCGACCGCGTCCTGGGGGTGCGCTCCGGCGCCCAGCCAGAACCCGAGCACGCCGACCGCCACGGCCAGTACGGCGGGGACGAAGATCCCGGCCACGGTGTCGGCCAGGCGCTGGGCGCGGGCCTTGCCGCTCTGGGCTTCGGTGACCAGCGCGGTGATGCGCGCGAGTTGGGTGTCGGCGCCGACGGCGGTCGCCCGGATCACCAGGGTGCCGCCGACGTTCAGGGTCGCTCCGGCGACCCGGTCGCCGGTGCCCGCCTCGACGGGGACGCTCTCACCGGTCAGCAGGCTCAGGTCCAGCGCGGAACCGCCCTCGACCACCACGCCGTCCGTGGCGACCTTCTCCCCGGGGCGCACCACGAAGTCCTGCCCGGGCAGGAGCCGCACTGCCGGGATCCGGTGCTCCTTGCCGTCGACGCGTACGCGGACGTCCTTGACGCCGAGTTCGGCGAGAGCGCGCAGTGCCGCACCGGTGCGGGTACGCGCTCTGCCCTCCAGCAGGCGTCCGCACAGGACGAACAGCGGTACGGCGACCGCCGCTTCGAGGTAGAGGTGTGCGCTGCCGCCGGTGGTGGCGGTCAGTGAGAAGGCCATCCGCATGCCGTGCCTCCCCGCGCCGCCCCACAGCAGCGCGTACGCCGACCAGCCGAAGGAGGCGACGACTCCCAGGCTGACGAGCGTGTCCATGGTCGCGGCGCCGTGTCGCAGTCCGGTCCATGCGCGCCGGTGGAACGGCAGCGCACCCCATGAGGCCACGGGGGCCGACAGGGCGAAGCACAGCCACTGCCAGTCGCGGAACTGCAGCCCGGGGAGCATCGACAGCACGATCACCGGTACCGCCAGCGTTGCCACGGCCGCGAGTCGCCACACCGGCGGCGTCTCGTCCCCCGTGGACGCGCCCGTCGCGGGCGAGGAGCGGTCCTCGACCTCCCGTGCGGTGTATCCGGCGCGTTCCACCACAGCGACCAGTTCCGGCACCGTCACACCGGGCGGATGGGCGACCCTGGCCCGGCCGGTCGCGAGATTCACCTCCGCCGTGACGCCTTCCAGACGCGCCAGCCGCTTTTCCACCCGGGCCACGCAGGCGGCGCAGGTCATTCCGCCCACGGCCAGGTCCGTGGTTCGAACTCCGGCACGGCGTTCGTCGGCTACCGGGCTGCCGACCGGACGGGCGCTCATCGCGACACCTTCGCGGTCCCGCCGGGCGTGCCAGGAGCCGTCGGCCGGGGAGCCGAGGCACCCGCGCCGCGCATCGTCATCCCGGCCATCCCCGGCATGCCCGGCATCCGGCTTCCGTCGTGGTGTCCGAAGCCCGGAAGTACTCCCGGGGAGACCGGGCCGGCCAGGCGGCCGATCCCGAAGGAGGCTGCGAACAGGGCCAGCAGGAGCGCGGTGAAGCCCAGCAGGATGTGCCAGGGAGCGAAACGCCGGGCCGTGCCCGGTGGGGAGGACGCCGTACGAGTCGTCGGCGCTGTTTCGGGAGTGGGGCGCATGTCGTACAACTCCGGTTGTGCAGGGGGCGGTCGGCGGACGGCGCGGTGCTCCGGCTGCCGGTGTCGGGCGCGGATGGAGTGTGTTGCTCGGGAAACCGGGCGGATGGTCGTCCTGGCAGCGCCGGCCGGCGCTGCCAGGACGACCGGCTTCCGACCTACAGCATGAGGATCAGCAGGTAGGTCATCGTGACGCTCATGGCGATGTGGCAGCAGTTGGCGCTGCGCGGCGCGAGGAGGTCACGGAGAGGGTGAGGGTCTCGCCGGTCGTCCGCACCGGCGTGGGCGGTGGCGGGTACGGCGGCATCACTGCCGGCCGTGGGTTCGCCGGCCCGGATCCCCTCATCGTCGGGAGTGCCACCGAGTCCTGCGACGGACACCGGAGCGTCGCCCGGGACGAAGCCGGACCCGGGCGACCGTATCGCCCCGGACACGGTCAACGGCGGGGTACGGTCGATGACCACGACGGCGAAGGCGCACAGGAGCAGCGCCAGTGCCAGGGCGGCGGTCGGGTACCGCACACCGCCCCCCGTTGCCCCGCCCATTCCGCTCATGCCCGCCATGCCGGTGCTCGCGGTGGAGCCGGCCTTTCCCGTGGGCTGCGCCAGGTACATGTAGAGCATGGCGGCGGACAGCACCAGGTGCAGGACGTGATGCCCGGCCACACGCCGGGCGGCGTCGCCCGCACGCCATCCGAAGAACAGGCGTGCCGCGAACCAGAGGGTGGCAGCGGCGAACACGGCCTCCCAGACCGTGTCATCCAGCGGGTCCAGGTGCGGCAGCAGCATTCCCGCCATCGCCACCCCCATCAGCAGGTGCGCGATGTCGCTGTCGTGCTCGACGCGCGAGGGTCGCAGCCGGGCGACGACCAGGCGCCCCGCACAGTAGACCGCTGTGGCCAGCATGATCGCGGCGACACTGTCCGTGAGCCAGGAGGGATTCTTCATGTTGTCGTCCTCAATCCAGTCCCGGTCGGCTACCGCTAGGCGCGGTCCCGACGACGGACACGTCCGTGAGGCTGCGGCCGGTGGCGGCCGGCCAGTAGGCGAGGGCTGTCAGTGCCAGCAGAGGGCCGGAGTTGGGATCGGTGCCCTGCCCGCCGAACACGCCGCCGAGCGCCTCGCCGACGACCCAGATGACCGTGGCGACGACCAGCGCGACCACGATCAGGGCGCGGGCCAGGGGTCGCGGCAGCAGCACGCCGACCGCGATCACCGCCAGCACGACGGCCAGTACGACCGAGGCTGCCATGCCCCGGTGCGCCACCAGGACGGCGGCGTGCTTGATGATCGCGCCGAGCCAGTCGGGCTGGCCTTGGGCCATGCCCGCGATCATGCTGTTCATGTCCTGCGGGCCGGTCACCGCCGGCTGCAGGGTGAAGTACGCCAGACCGCCCCACAGCAGCAGCCACAGCACGCGGGCGGTGGTGGTTCCCACCGCGCGGGCCGCCTCGAACGGGCCGTCCCGATCGGTCGGCCACAGCAGGACCGCGAGCAGCGCGTAGAGGATCACGCCGCCGGGTGCCCCGGACAGCGGGCTGGCGCTGCCGGTCAGCACCTCACCCAGGCCCTCGCCGAACCACCACACTGCCAGCGACCAGCCGACGGACGCCGCCAGAGCTGCCCTGGTGGCGGGCCGCCAGGCGATGCCCAGGCCCAGCAGCAACTGGATGAGGGCGAAGGCGGCGTTGGTGCTCATCGGGTGGTGGCCGATGATTCCGGCCGCCCAGGTGATCGAGTGCGCGACGACGCGTGGGTTCCCCTGAGCGGTGGGCGCGATGATCTGCGAGGCGAACGCCTTGGTGAACATGAACGGCTGGAACTGCAGGATCCCGTCCAGCAACCAGACGGCCGCGAGAGCCAGTTGAAGCATCCGCCGCGCATCGGCGGTCCTCAGCCCACCCTCCAGCCCGACAGGAGTGGGGCGGAGCCAGGAGACGGCGCCACGGCCGCCCGCGGTGATCTCACTCATCGCCGCTCCCGGTGGGAATCGGCCGCCGCGGGCGCGGGATGTACGGCACATGGATGGGAGAGCACGCGCCTCGGGGGCGCGAAAGAACACGTCACAGCAGAGTCCTCGACAACGGTAGGTAGCCGGGCCGCGGCGCGGCATCCGGCGAAGGGGTCCCGGACACGCCACGTCACACCTCGGCACAGCCCACGGCGACACCGGTGGTCCACCACCGGCACCCGCCGAGGAGCGCATGCCTGATATGAGGGCGTGCCCGATCAGGAGACCCACCGGTCGCCCACGGACACGCGGGCACACCGACACGGCGGGCAGACACCATCGCCACCTGTCGCGTCGCGTCCGGCTCACGCCGGGTACGACGGACCGCCCGTGTGGCGCGGACGCCCGGTGCGACCGGAACGTCCACCAGCCTCACGGCACGCTGGACCAGTAACCGCTACTGGCCGGACAGGTGGTTCAACCGAAGCGGAGAACCGTCGGCGGGCCTCGGCGGACCACCACGTCCAGCAAGGCACACCGGGCAGCTTGGGGCAGCAGCCGGGTGCTGTACAACCGCCGCGCGGGCGCCGGCGGCATCCATCGTGCAAGGCCCATTCCGAAGCCGAGCAGCAGCACGGCGAGCCACAAGAGCCCGAACTCGCTCATGACCAGCGTCCGCAGCAGCGCGAACGCCGCCGCCTCGCCCCACCGCAGCCACCAGGCGCTCAGCAGCCCGGCCAGCACATGGACAGCCACCATGCCCCACATGCCATGGGGCACCGTGTCCGTGCCGCCGCCCGAAGACATCCGCATCGCGGCACCGGCGCCGGGCATCACCATGCCCGGCATGTCCATGCCGGGCATGGACATGGACGACGCTGCCGATGCTGTCGGAACGCCTCCGGCTCGCTGCTGGGCCACGGAGAACAACAGGTGCAGTCCGAGTTCACTGACGAGCACCGCACCCGCGATGCCGAGGTAGGACCGCTCGCGTCCGGACAGTGCCAGCGCCAGCGCGAACACGACGGCGAACCCGACCGCCAACGCCCAGAACGCGATGTCCTGTCGGGACATCCACCAGTGCCCGACCGCGGACAGCGCCAGGCACACCGCGGTGAAGAGCACGGCCCGCAGCAGGCGCAGATGCGATCCTAGAGGCACGGTCAACCATCCTCCCATCCCCCGACGGACACAGGTATCCGGGGGCACGAGCAGATGCCCGGAAGCCTTGAGACACCCATGTGAAGAGGCGGCCGAAGCGGTTGCCGGCCCGACTCACCGCACGCCCGTGACTCGATTCCCGCCCACCCTCTGCGGGACGCCGATGACCGTCGTGGAACGATGGCCGCCGTCATGGTTCCACCCCAGCGTGCCGGCGCCGACCTGAGACTGCTGAGAGCCGCGGTGTTCTCCGCCGTCTGTGTCGTGGTGTCCGCGGCCGGGCATGCGATGGCGTCCGGAGCCGGGATACCGCTGTGGGCACTGGTCGTGGGTTGGGCCGGGGTGCTGGGTGTGGCCGTGCCACTCGCGGGCCGGGAATGCTCGCTGCCCGGCATCGCGTTCGGTCTGCTCGCCGGAGAGCTCGGACTGCACGCACTCTTCTGCCTGGGGCAGGAGTACGCGGCTGGTGCCGCGGCGAACGAGTCTGCCTCCGGCTCCGACTCCGTGATCGCCCTGGCCGGACGCCTGCTGTGCAACGGAGGGCTGCCGCGGCCGGCTCCGGGCGACGCCGCAAGGATCGTCCGTCAGGTGGGCATCGATCCCGCCTCCGCCACGGCCGTCATGCGGAACATGCCGGGCATGGCGAAGATGGCGGGTACGGCGCCGCAGGGCGGGCACACGATGACGCTCGGCATGATGTTCACCCCCGCCATGATCGCGGGGCACCTGGCCGCCGCGCTCGTCCTGGGCTGGGTACTGCGTCGCGGAGAGGCCGCGCTCTGGAGAATCATCAGGCTCTCCATGCTGGTCGCGGACCGCCTCGCCGCCCTGCTGCCGCTCACCGTCTTCGCCTGCGCGATCCGCGCACTGGCACTGGTCACGCGCTTGAGGCGGCGACTGTCCTCGACGCGTCCACGCCGCGAGTCCGCTGGGCCGATGCGGCCCGATACCGCCGCGTTGCGGCACGCCGTGATCCGGCGGGGCCCGCCCGCCGTGCTCCTCGCGGCCTGAACGACCCCGTACGCGCCCATCGCGACGTACCGGTTTCACCAAACGGCCGCGCGTGCCACTCGGTGACGCCCACCCGCGAACGGGGGGAGCCACCGTTTCACGCCCGTCTCACGGCGGTTCCCCTCAGCCAGCCGTACGCCACGCCCGGTCCCGGACGTGACCCACGGCCGCCACGGACAGCGCTCCGCTGCCCTGTCCCCCGTCGCCACGCCGGCGGCCCTGGCTGATGGACCGACCGCTATCGCCCTCCGGGCTCGTGGCTGTTCCGGTGCCTACGCCGGGACGTGTCCTACGGGCCCCTGACCGGGAGCCCTTCCTTATGCGTACCCTCGCGCCGTCCAGGCGCCGCCCGGCGGCTGCTGCCGCCATCGCCGTCATCGCCGCCCTGTGTCTCACCGGGTGCGGCAGCTCCGACAGCAACCAGCAAGTCGCCTCGTTCGCCTCGCCCTCCTCCGCGGCACCCGACCGAATTCCCCTCGACCCGCCGTTCACCAAGCCGAACCTGGTCCTGAAAGACGACCACGGGCAAACGTACGACCTGGACAAGCAGACCGCGGGCAAGCCAACCCTCCTCTACTTCGGTTACACCCACTGCCCGGACGTCTGCCCCACGACGATGGCCGACATCGCCGGCGCCGCACGCACCCTGCCCAAGGCCGAACGGGACCAGCTCCGAGTGGTCTTCGTGACCACCGATCCCACCCGCGACACCCCGCAGCGCCTCAAGCAGTGGCTCGGCGCCATCGACCCCGACTTCATCGGCCTGACCGGCAACTTCACCCAGATCCAGGCAGCGGCGAAGAGCGTCGGCGTCGGCATCTCGGCACCGACCAGGCACGCGGACGGCAGCTACACCGTCAGCCACGGCGCCGAGGTCATCTCCTTCTCCCCGAAGGACAACAAGGCCCACCTCCTCTACACCGCCGGTGTCTCCGAGCAGCAGTACACCGCCGACCTGCCGAAGATCGTCAAGGGGGAGAACCCGTGAACCGTGTGAAGGACATCGCGGCGACCGCATCGCTACTCCTGCTCGGCGCCGCCGCACTGACCGGCTGTTCCTCTTCATCCACCGCCGCGTTCGAGCACGGTGGCAGGCCGAAGCTGACGGTGGACGGTGCGTACGTACCGCAACCGCCGATGGCCGACATGGCGGCCGGGTACTTCACCATCACCAACTCCGGCTCCGGGGAAGACCAGTTGACCGGTGTCTCCAGCGACATCGCCTCCGATGTCTCGATGAACACCACGACCGCGTCCGACCAGATGCAACCGGTGAAGTCGTTCAGCATCCCCGCAGGCGGAAAACTCGTCCTGAAGTCCGGCGGGAACCACCTGATGCTGATGGGCCTGAGGAAGAAACCGGCCATCGGCGACAAGGTCACCTTCCGACTGCGCTTCGCCACCTCGGCCCCGATCACCGTGCATGCCACGGTCGTGCCCGCGACCTACCAGCCCACGAGCTGACGAGGGTCGGAGACCCCACGATCCGCAGGGGACGGCGAGGGTCCGTGACCGGATCCTCGCCGTCCGCAGAAACCCCACCGAGCCTTTCACGGAAAACCGGGCACGAAGATGACGGAACAACAGAAGATCTCCCGCAGGCGGTTGCTGGGCACGGCAGGCGCCGCTGGTACGGCCGGCCTTGTGGCGGGCGGCGCGCTCGGCTACGCCACCAGGGACCGCACCCCACCGCTGACCACAGTCGGCGGCAGCGCCGTCCCCTTCCACGGCACCCACCAGGCGGGTATCACCACCGCACTCCAGGCGTGCGGCCACCTCATCGCCTTCGACCTGGCACCCGGCGCCGACCGCCGGACCGCCGCCGCCCTGCTGCGCCGCTGGTCGACAGCGGCCGAGGCGATGACGGCGGGCCGCCCGCCCGGCGACGACGACCAGATCGCCCTCGACGCCGGCCCCAGCTCGCTGACGGTCACCATCGGCTTTGGAAGAGGCTTCTTCTCCAAGCTCGCACTCACCGGACGCACTCCGGCCGCACTGGTGTCGATGCCGGCCTTCCCATCCGACGCCATCGACCCGAAGCAGTCGGATGGCGACCTGTGGATCCAGATCGGCGCCGACGATCAACTGGTCGCCTTCCACGCCCTGCGCATCCTGCAGAAGGCCGCCACCGGGACCGCGACCGTGCGCTGGCAGATGAACGGCTTCAACCGCGCACCGGGCGCGACCCCCCGCCCGAAGACCCCGCGCAATCTCATGGGGCAGATGGACGGCACCAACAACCCAAAACCGACTGCGACCGACTTCGACGCCAAGATCTTCGTGCCCGACACGACCGGGAACGAGGCATGGATGAACGGCGGCTCCTACGCCGTGGTCCGCCGCATCCGCATGCTCCTCAACCACTGGGACGACCTCCCCGTCACCCAACAGGAACAGGTCATCGGGCGCCGCAAGGACAACGGCGCGCCACTCTCAGGAGGCACTGAGACGACGCCGGTGGAACTGAACAAGATCAACCGGGACGGCTCGCTCGCCATCCCCGCCGACGCCCATATTCGGGTCGCGGCGGCGGAGTCCAACGCCGGGGCGACCATCCTGCGGCGGGCCTTCTCCTACCACGACGGCTACGACCCGGACGGCAGTCCGAACGCCGGACTGCTTTTCATCGCTTGGCAGTCCAACCCCACCAGCGGCTTCATCCGGATCCAGCTGAAGCTCGACGGAGCCGACCACCTGACCCGGTTCGTCCGCCACGAGTCCAGTGCGATCTTCGCGGTACCAGGCGGCGCCCGGCCCGGCGAATACGTCGGGCAGAGCCTGCTGGAAGGGTAGAGCGGCTGACGGCACACCTGCCGCTCGGTACTGCCGTCCCCACCCATGCCCCGAACTCATCACGGATCTCGGCTCGACGTGGCGCTCAGCGTTGGACTGACCAGAGAAGTCCGTCGAGAGGGACGGTCATTCAGCAGGTGCGGCCTGGTGGCGACCGTGACCAGTGCGATGATCCGGCGTTTGCATGGCACGGGCACGTGGCCATGGATCGTGGACGATGACCTGT
>CAVXGZ010000008.1:0-1909701 GCA_963761325.1 uncultured Actinomycetota bacterium
CTCGCCATGAAGTGCGAGGGCCTGGGCGATGAGCAGGCCGCCGTCGCGTCCGTGCCACCGTCCGGCCTTACGCTGACCGGCCTCGTCCAGCACATGGCGGAGGTGGAACGGAACTGGTTCCGCCGGGTGTTCGCCGGAGAACAGGCCCCGCCCATCTACGACCCGCAGGCCGACCCGCAAAGCCCCGACGGCGGCTTCGAACCGGCCGAAGGCGCCACCCTGCGCGACGCCCTTGACACCTGGCACGCGGAAATCGCCCGCGCCCGTGAGCACTGCGCCGACCGTTCTCTGGCCGATACGGGTCGCTTCATGGAGCAGGACGTCAGCCTCCGCTGGATCTACGTCCACATGATCGAGGAGTACGCCCGCCACAACGGCCACGCCGACCTGCTCCGGGAACGCATCGACGGCGCCACCGGCGTATAGCGCTTCCGGATCAGGCCGCCGTTGGCCCTGTCGACGACGGCGCGCAGGCGCCGGTCGTCGACGCGGCGGCTTCGCCAGATGACGCGCCCGCGGATCATGCTGCCCGGTTCTTTGTGGTCAACGTTGTCGGTGCCGCCGAGGGTGAAGTTGCGCAGGGCCGTGAACTGTCCCTCGATCCGGTTCAGCCAGGTGGGGTCCCGCCGCCAGGCCATCACCGATCCTGTGCCCCCGCACCAGGCAACGTTCGCCTTCTCTCGATGTGACGCGCCGCTCGGTCGATGTCGTCGTAGGCGACCCCGAGCGCGTCCTCGTCGTCCTCACCCGGGTCGAGGGTTTCCAGGTCGGCCGTCGGTGACTTCCACGTTGGTCAAGATGGCGTCGTGGCGGCCTTGTTGGGGGGTCACGTGCCGTGCGGTGCGCCGAAGGCCCGGCCCGGGCGGCTGTGGCGAGTGGGACACGGGGCGTGGGGTGATGTGGAAGGCGACGCTTGATTACTGCTAGCGTTCGCCCAATCACAGCGAGTAATTGGAGAGTCGCTGTGTTCTGAGCTGAAGGGTCGGAGAGACGAATGCGTAAGCTTCACAGGATGGCAGTTCTTACCGCGGTGGTGGGTGGTCTGTCCGCCGTCGGTGCCGGCGTTGGCTTCGCTGACGCTCCGGCTTTCGCTCCGCAGGGCCAGGCGGCGGTGCAGCCGGATGCTCCGCAGCAGGCCACGGTGCAGCAGAACTCCCCGCAGCAGGCCGTCGTGCAGCAGGCGGCGCCCCAGCAGGCCGCTCCTCAGCAGGCATCGGTGCAGCAGGCGGCTCCCCAGGCCGCCCCGCAGTACGCGGCCCCGCAGCAGCAGGCGGCCCCGCAGTACGCCCCGCAGCAGCAGGCCCCGCAGTACGCGGCTCCCCAGCAGCAGGCTCCGCAGTACGGTGCGCCGCAGCAGGTGGCTCCTGGGTATGCGGCTCCGCAGCAGGTGGCGCCGCAGTACGGTGCGCCGCGGCAGATGGTGCCGCGGGGTCCGCAGGCGGCTCCGGACTCGACGCAGATCGCTCCGCAGGTCGCTCCTCAGCTGGCTCCGCAGGTGTCGCCCACGGTGACGCTGCCGCAGTCCGTGCCGATGGCACCGAGGGAGCAGGACAACATCTTCCACCCGGAGCAGGAATGCAGCCCGCAGACCGTGCTCCAGGCGAACCTGCCGATCTCCGCCCTCGGCGGTGAGTCCACCACCCAGGGCGAACGCTGCACCCAGGTCAACGACGCCTTCCACAGCTGAGCAGACGACACCTGTTCACTTCATGTCCCCCGGGAGCCGCGATCTCCCGGGGGACATCTGCGTGTTACCGCCGAATGGGTGGTTTTCGGGTGACGTGTTCAACCCGCGGATCTCTGGGGCCCGTCGTGCTGGTCGTCGGCGCGCTCACGGCGTCTGACAGCGGTCATCTTGCTGTACGTTGCCGGGCTTGAGACGCAAGAGCGCGAACTGATGCCGGCAATTCCGAAGTCCGTGAGCACCACCCGCCCATCGGACGCGATCAGGACGTTGCCCGTCTGCACGTCACGGTGCCGGACGCCCGCCCGGTGCGCAGCATCCAGGGCCGTCCGCCACCCGGAGCACCCATCTCAGCGGTCCGCCGCGGGTCGAACGGACCTCGCTCGGTGACGAGTTCCTCGAGCGAGGATCCGTCGATCAGTTCCATACGGATGAACCACCGGGCGGCCGACCGCGCTGGGGTTACGTCCGGGGGCCGGGGTACGAGCGGATCTGGTGGGGCCGTAGGCGCTTCGACCGTGGGACTTCTGGGATCTCTTCGGGCTCCCGGTCGGCCTGCACGTACTCCACGGGATCGGCGTCCTGGTGGCCCGGGCCGCGCTCGGGAGGAGTCCGCCTCCCGAGTTCCTCCCGGGTGTGCCACGCACCGGCCCGGAGCTGCGGCGCGCGCGGCGCCGGAGGCTCCTGCGCCCGCCTGCGGTATCCGTAGACGACGGCCAGAATGAGGCCGACGACGATGACCACACCGATCACTGCGGGTGCGATACCCACCAGGTAGTCCCGTGTCGCGACCGTGGTTGTCTCGCTCAGTACCCTCATGCATCTCGGCTACCCGATCGGCCAACGGTGATTCGCAACGATCGGAGGGCGCCGGGCCACAGCCCGGCGGCCTCTCACCCGAACCGCCCCCGGTCGGCACCGGGCAAGTGGGATTCGGCGGTGCGGGCCGCCGCCTTGGCTCCCGGTGCACGGTGGACCCCGCCGCGGGTAGGCCGACGACGACGCGAGGTACAGCCCGCGCGGCGGCGTCTTCCAGGGCCGCCTTCACCTCTGAAGCCGGCTCGGGGCTCACCGCCCGTCGCGCCCCAGACGGCGCGGAAGGCTCGACGCGTCGTGCACGAGGGGGCGTACCGGCCTCTCGCGCGCTGCGGCGCCCTCGTCCATACCGGGTGAAACGCGGGACCATCGACTCGGTACGGTGTGGATGCCCGCGCAGGCCACGGCATCGGAGTTGCCCGGATCGCCCCCGACGTCGGCGCGACAGTCACGCGGAAGGGCAGAAAGGCAGCGCGAGCGATGAACACGACGGCAGCCGCGGTCACCGGTGCGGTGGCTTTCCTGTGGCTGGGGATGGTCCTGGCCATCTCTTTTCTGGAGACTCCGCTGAAGTTCCGCGCCCCCGGCGTCACCATTCCCGTCGGGTTGGGCATCGGCCGCATCGTCTTCCGTGCGCTGAACCTCGCCGAATCCGTGCTGGCCGTCGTGGTGATCGCTGCCGTGGCCGTCGGCGGGCACCCGACCGCCGTGGTCGTGCCCACCGCCGTTGCCGCGGCGCTGCTCCTCGTTCAACTGGCATACGTCCGCCCGCGCCTGAACCGGCGCTCCGATCGCATCGTGGCCGGCGAGGATCTGCCACGCTCGCGGGAGCACCTGTACTACGTCGGCCTGGAGGTCGCCAAGGTCGCCGCGCTCATCGCCCTGGGGATCAGCGCGTTGAGCCGGTAAGTCTTTGCGTCTATCGGCCCCGGCCACACCGTCACGCCTCGGTCTGACCTGTGTTCGCGTCGGCGCGGCACGGTCCAACGAGCGACGACATCCCGACGAAGGCCGTCAGCCGGAGCACGGGTGGCAGTGCCCACTCAGCCGTGCGCCCGCTCGGCGGTGACCGGCGGGCGCCGGCCGGCGGCAGGGTTCCGGATCAGTCGGGGAGCACAGCGTCCAGCGGCACCTTCGGGTCGGCGAGCCGTGCCGGGTCGACGATCCCGCGCGAGCGGATCAGCGCCTGGATCGGGTCGGTGACGTCCCAGATGTTGACGTTCATGGCGGCCAGGACGCGGCCCTCGGCGAGCCAGAAGGCGATGAACTCCCGGGCTGACAGGTCGCCGCGGAAGACGACCCGGTCGTAGCCGCCGGGTTCGACGTACCCGGTGTACTCCATGCCCAGGTCGTACTGGTCGGTGAAGAAGTAGGGCAGCACGTCGTAGGCGGCGTCCTGGCCGAGCATGGCCTTGGCCGCGATCTGCGGCTGGTTCAGCGCGTTCGCCCAGTGCTCGACCCGGATGTGCCGGTCCAGGAAGGGATGGCGGGCGTTGGCGACGTCGCCTGCCGCGTGGATGTCCGGGTCGGAGGTGCGCAGGCGCTCGTCGGTGACGATGCCGTTGTCGACGTGCAGGCCCGCCGCCTCGGCGAGCGCGGTGTTCGGGGCGACGCCGACCCCGACCACGACCGTGTCCGCCTCGATGCGGGTGCCGTCGGCGAGCAGGACCGCGTCCGCCGTGCCCGAGCGGCCGCCGATCTCCGCGACCTGGACGCCGAAACGCAGATCCACGCCGTGCTCGCGGTGCAGGTCCGCGAAGACCCGCGCCACCTCGGGGCCGAGCACCCGCAGCAGCGGCAGTTCCGCGCTCTCCAGCACCACCACCTCCGCGCCTGCCTCGCGGGCGGCGGCAGCGGCCTCCAGGCCGATCCACCCCGCGCCGACGACCACGATCCTGGCGCCGGGCTTGAACGCGTCCTTGAGCCGGTCGCTGTCAGCCAGCCTCCGCAGGTAGAGCACCCCGTCCAGGTCGGCACCCGGGACCGACAGCTCACGCGGCGAGGAGCCGGTGGCCAGCAACAGCTTCGCGTACTCGACCGCACTGCCGTCGCCCAACGCCAACCGGTGCGCGGCGGTGTCGAGACCGGTCACCGCCGTGCCGAGCCGCAGCTCCACGTCGTGCTCGGCGTACCACTCCTGCGGGTGGACGAAGGCATTGGCACGCTCCTCCGTGCCCAGCAGGTATCCCTTCGACAACGGAGGGCGCTCGTACGGGCGCTCCGTCTCCTCTCCGATCAGCACCAGCGGCCCCTCGTAGCCCGCCTCCCGAAGGGCCTGTGCCCCTTTCGCCCCGGCCAGACCCGCTCCGACGATCACATGGGCGCTGTTCGCTGTCATGGTCGTGTCCTCCTTGACCGACGTGACGGACCTACCGGCTCGGCCGACTCGATCGACCTGGCGAACCTTTTCGGTCCTGAACCGGCGTCATGAGACAAGGGCCGCCGCCTGGGTCCGCGGGGCGCCGCGACGTCGGCGGCCGCGTTCCCGGCGGGCGCGACCTGCTCGTCATGGCGGCTCTCCTCATCACTGATTTCACCAACGAGTATTGGACTTATTCACGGCCACGGTCAAGCCACCTGGTGTTTTCCGATACAGCGGGCGGTTATCACCACGTTCCTGGGCGTTATCCTGAACATCACGCCGTCCGATGACCGCCAGCGCCCACCGCCGGCCGCGGCCACGCTGGTCCCCATGGACGATTCACCCGACGGGTTCCTCGACCGGTTCCTTCTGGCGAGCGCGGGGTTCGAACGGAGGCTGCGGGCGGTACGGCCCGGGCAATGGACCGCGCCGACCCCGTGCACGGAATGGGACGTGCGCGGACTCGTCAACCACATGACTCGGGGCAACCTCAGCTACGCGGAGCTACTGCGAGGCGGGACCGGCGCCGAGTTCCTGCGCCTGCGTGACACCGACGCGCTCGGCACGGATCCGCTCGGCTCGTACGTCCGGTCCGTACGCGCCTGCGCCGAGGCGTTCGGCCGCCCCGGTGCCCTGCTGCGGCCACTCGACCATCCCCTGGGCCGGATCGCCGGACGTCAGGCGCTCGCCATACGGACCACGGACAGCGGCGTCCACACCTGGGACCTCGCCCGTGCCGTCGGCGCGGACGACCGCCTCGACACCGCCCTGGTCTCGTGGATCGACGACCACCTCGACGAGACCTACGCCGGCCTCCCGGAAACCCCGGTCTCCGCCGAAACCACACACCGGTTCTTCGCCGCCCCCGAGCACACCACCACGCACGACCGGTCCCGCCAGGACCGTTTGCTGCATCGGATGGGCCGAAATCCCGTTCGCCAACGTTGAGTTGGCCCGGCCGGCCTGTCGGCTCCCACTCCCAGGGCAACATCACCGACGGCGCCCACGAACATCGTCCTCGTAGGCGGCTTCGTCCCGCGCCGATGTCCAGACGTGGGCGGCGGCGACCTGACCGATACCCGCGCAGGCTGCCCGATCGATCCCTGGCGGCGGGTCACCGGTCACCGGTCGACGTCATCCGTCAGCGAGCGGGTCAGGCGGATCTCCTCCTCCAGGTATCCCAAAGCCTGGTAGAACGCTCGGGCCTCCCCGTTCGCGGCCCCGGTCTGCAGCGTCAGATGATGCAGCCCGCGCGAGCGCGCCCAGTGCTCAGCCGCCGCCATCAGCCGCCGGCCCACGCCCGACCTCGTGGCGGTCGGCGCGACCGCGAGTTCGCCGACATACCCGTCCACCGCCCCGGTGAAGTGGCGTTGCTCGTCGACGCAGACCACGCCGACGACCACCGAGTCAAGGACCGCGACGAAGACTCCCCCGCGTCCGGAGGCGGCCGCGTCGAACGAGCCCGCGAGCCACCCCTCCGCCGACCGCACCGCCGAGCGGGGGTCACGCCACGACGCGACTCCCACGGCCAACCTGGGGGCGAGCGCCAGGACCGCGTCCCTGTCTCTGTCGGTCGCAGGGCGGACTTCCACGTTCTCACCTGTCATGCGTCCCGAGCATGGCAGACCACGGAGCTCGGAAAAAAGAGCAGTTCCGCGGGGTCTTCGCCCCTGATCCGACGTCGTTCGCGCGGAGCACCGTCGGTGTGCCGGACGACGAGATCATGTGACGCGCTTCGAGGCGGACGACGATCGCCTGCGGCGACGACGTGGACGCCTTCGGATCGGCGGCGACCAGCAGGGAGCGTTCGTCGACTGGACCTGGAAAATCTGTTGCCTGACGACCCGACGGTTGAACATCATGACGACCATGGATCTGTAAGCAGTGGCGCACGTGCGGAATGAAGACGGGTTCGAGTTGCTCCCCGTCTGTCTCTGACGTGCCGTTCGGAGCCCGCAGCGTGTGATCGGTGCGGGCTTCCTTCACGCGACGTGATGTGCCACGTCGTGCTTGCCGGCGTGCTCCACCTTCAGGCGCCGGCCGTACGTCACTGGATCCGGGGGCGATTCACCGCGCCGAAAAGCGCTGCCTGGCGCCCTCCGCAAACCTTGGAATTCGCCGAAGCCATGAACGAATTTCGCAGTACCCGTGTGCCTGTTGGCGGCAGTAGACCTGACGTCGACCGGAAGACGCTGTGGGTGGTCAGAGAGCTCGGGGTGCCCGCCATCGTCAAAGCATGCGTGTCGTGCAGGTCCACGCGTCACCGTCCCACTGGAAAGTTCCGTGTGAACGCGAACGGCAAGCTCCTCGACGTCTGGATGCTGATCTGCTGTGAGCTGTGCGGACGGACGTCGAAAATCCCCGTTCACGAGCGCGTTCATGTGCAGGCGCTCGAAAGCGAGCGGCGGCTGATGTTCGAGAAGAACGATCCGGCCATGGTGCGACATGTGGCGATGGACGGGGCGTTGGCCGGCAGGTTCGCATACCGGCTCGACTGGAGCGGCACCTGGGAGCTGGAAACCGACATGCCGTTCTACGAACTCGATCGTGAGGATGCGGCGGCGCTCGAGGTCGTCATCAGATTCGAACTCCCGGCGCCGATCAGGGTCGAGAAGCTGCTCACTGCCGGATTCGGCCTGAGTCGGTCCACCGTCAGAAGCATGGTCGATTCCGGCCGCATCCGTCTGCCCATGGCCGTCGACGCGAAGGCCCGCGAAGATTTCACCCTCTTCGTCATCACCGCCCTCGCGCCTCACGCGAAGCGGTGACGGATCAGGAGGCCCGGCCATAGAGGTGGAGATCCACGGCAGCGACCGGCCGCGCTGTCTCCGCGATCACCTTGGTCGGCGAGACACGCACGGAAGTCCGTGATGCCCCGTGCCCGATCTCGGCGGACGGGGAAGCGGACGGCCACCTCCGTCAGGCTCGCCCCGGGCGCCACTCGGCGCCCGGGGCGACAGGCGGGACGGCGGGCTCCTGGGCAGACTGGAGCACGGTGATGCGGACATGCAGACGTTCTTGCCGCTTCCCGGATTCGCCGCTTCGGCGCGGACTCTCGACGTGCGGCGACTGGGCAAACAGCGGGTGGAGGCCCTTCAGGTCCTGCGGGGGCTGATCGTGCCCGGCTATGGCTGGCGCCACCACCCGGCCGTCCGGATGTGGAGCGGGTACGAGGAGGCGCTGGTCCGCTACGGACTGGAGGTGTGCCGCCACTGGTGCGAGGGGGGCCGGCGTGACACGTGTGCCTCGACGATGCTCGCGGACTTCCGGTCCGGCGTCGGTGATGGCACTCCACGCTCGCAGGACGCTCTCGCGGCGGCGGACGCCCTGCCGCCGTGGCTCGGGGACCCGGCATTCCACCGCAGCCACCAGTCGGCACTCGTACGCAAGGACCCCGAGCGCTACGCCCCGCTGTTCCCCGGCGTCCCCGACGACCTGCCGTATGTCTGGCCGGTCGCGGGCGGCGAGGAGACCGCCGGGTGAGACCGCGGGTGAGGGCAGGCAGCCCCGGCCACGGCGGCGCCGGCCGAGGGCGCGTTACGCGCCGGTGAGGTGGCGAGCCGCGTCCACGCCGAGACTCCGTGCACGCCACCGCCGGGACGGGCGGGAGGCGAGGAACAGCCCGGGCAACGGGGAGCCGAAGCCACCGAAGCCCGACGCCTCCGAGGCCAAGCCGACGTGGCGGGCGTTGCCCGCCGGCGGCAGCCGACACGCCGCCTTCGCGGTGCCAGTCCCCGACTCACTCCTGAGCGGCGCATTACGCCATTTTCATCGTCTCGCATGACGGAAAGTGTCACTGAAGCTCTTGCTTTCGTCGCATTCAGACATTCATGATGCGCATATGGAGTCGAAGAACGCAGTGGCCGCGCTGGACCGGGCGATCATCGCGGCGCTGCAGTTGAACGGCCGGGCCAGCTGGCAGGAGATCGCGCGGCACGTGGGGGCCGAGCCGCGGACCGTGATGCGGCGCGGCGCGCGGCTGGAGGAGTCCGGCGTGCTGCGGGTCATCGGGGTGGTGGACGTGCTCCGGTGCGGCCTGGGCGTGCCGGTCCTGGTGCGTTACCGGTGCCGGCCGGGCACGTCGCCGGCGGTGGCGGCGGCGCTGGCGGCGCGGCCGCAGATGCGCTACGTGGCCTGTGTGGCCGGGAGTACCGATGTCGTCGCGGAGATGGTGGTGCCCAGCTACCCGCAGCTGGACGAGGTGATGGCCGCGGACCTGGCGGCGCTCCCCCAGGTGGTGGAGACCGAGTCGCTGCCGGTGATGCACACCTTCACCTCGGCGCATGACTGGGATCCGCGGGTGCTGGACGAGAAGGCCGCGCGGCAGTTGAAGCCCGACGGGGGCGGGTCGTCGTCGTTCGAGGGGCGGTTCTGGGAGCAGGCGCCCGAGCGGCTGGACGAGGTGGACCTGCAGATCGTCGAGGTGCTCGGCGGTGCGGGGCGCCTGCCGTACAAGGACCTGGCCCAGCGGGTGGGGTGCGGCGAGCGGACCGCGGCGCGGCGGGTGGAGTCGCTGGTGGACCGCGGCTGTCTTCGGTTCCGGACGCTGGCCGAGCCCGAAGTGCTCGGGTTCAACCTGGAGTTCATGCTCTGGCTGTCGGTCGATCCGGGGGTGCTGGACCGGGCGGGCAACGTGCTGACCGGGCAGGCGTCGACGAAGTACCTCTCGGCGACGACCGGGCGCTACAACCTGGTCGGCCAGATCGTGCTAGGCCACTACGGCGAGCTGTACGCCTACACCACCGAGGTCGTCGGCAGCCTGCCCGGTCTGCACAGCGCGGACGTCACGCTGCAGACCCGCACGCTCAAACGGGCGTGGACGCCGACTCCGGCCGGCCGGGACGCCGCCGGGGACGGTGCGCACGGACCGCTTCCCCCGGTCGTCGCCGCGGCCGGGGCCGACAACGACGGAGGCCGGCATGACGGTTGAGGAACGACAGCCCTGGCAGTGGGACGAGGCGACCTGGCGCGGCCATGTGAGTGCCGTGCGGGCCGGGCGCCGGCTGGTGCCGGAGCGCTGGCCGGGCGGAGCACGGGTCGCGGTGGCGCTGTCCTTCGACTCCGACCACGAGACGATCCCGCTGCGGGACGGGGAGACCCGGCCGGGGAAGCTCGCGCAGGGCGAGTACGGCTCCCGGGTCGGCGCGCCGCGCATCATGCGGATGCTGGCGCGGCGCGGGCTGCCGGCGACGTTCTTCATGCCGGCGGTCTCCGCCCTGCTGCACCCGGACGAGGTGCGCGGTTACGTGGACGGCGGGCACGAGGTCGCGCTGCACGGCTGGATCCACGAGCGCAACATGCTGCTGGAGCCGGCGGACGAGCGGGAGTTGGCGTTCCGTGCGGCGGACACGCTGGAGCGGTTGTCGGGGCGGCGGCCGGTGGGCATCCGCACGCCGTCGTGGGACTTCTCCGACCACACGCTGGAGATCTCCCGCGAGTTGGGGTTGTTGTACGACTCGTCGCTGATGGCCGACGACGATCCGTACGAGATCCTCCACCAGGGGTCGCCGACCGGTCTGGTGGAGATCCCGGTGGAGTGGATCCGCGACGACGCGCCGTATTTCATGATGGAGCGCTACGGGTCGCTGCGCCCCTACACGCCGCCGCGCGGTGTGCTGGGCATCTGGCGCGACGAGTTCGACCGGGCGCGCGACGAGGGCGGCGTCTTCCAGTTGACGCTGCATCCGCACATCATCGGGCACCGGTCCCGGATGACGATCCTGGGCGAACTGCTCGACCACATCGGTGCGTTCGACGATGTCTGGTTCGCCACCCACGAGGAGTTGGCCCGCTGTGTCGCGGGCCCGCACGGTACGGCAGGCGTTCGGAAGGGATCGCGATGAGTACCCAGCACACCGGAGCGCCCACCCGCGGGGGGACCGAAGCGGTTCTCGGCGAGCGGTCGCCCGGAATGACCCCGCAGCAGCGGCGTGCCGTCGTCGCGGGGTCCATAGGCAACGCGGTGGAGTGGGTGGACTGGGCGGTCTACACCACGTTCTCCTCGGTCTTCGCCGGGCAGTTCTTCCCCTCGCGGAATCCGGCGACGAGTCTGCTGTCGACGCTTGTGGTCTTCGCCGTCGGTTTCGTGATGCGGCCGGTCGGCGGTGCGGTGCTGGGTGCCTTCGGCGACCGGCACGGCCGGAAGAAGGGGATGGCCTTCACGATCTCCCTGATGGCGGGGGCGTCGCTGTTGATCGCCGTGTGCCCGTCGTACGGCTCCATCGGGATCGCGGCCCCCGTGGTGCTGGTGGTGGCGCGGCTGGTCCAGGGGTTCTCGGCGGGCGGCGAGTTCGGTAGCTCGTCGGCGTTCCTGATCGAGTCGGCCGCGCCGCGGCGGCGCGCGTTCGCCGGTTCCTGGCAGCAGGTGTCGGTGGGCGCGGGCGCGCTGATCGCGTCGTTGATGGGCACGCTGCTGACCTCCACGCTCAGCGAGGGGGCGTTGCAGGCCTGGGGATGGCGGGTGGCGTTCGCGGGCGGCGGGCTGCTGGGCCTCGTCGGGCTGTGGCTGCGGCTGCGGGTGGCCGAGACCGACTCGTTCACCGCGATGAGCGCGCAGGGCCGCCGGGTCGGCAACCCGCTGGGCGCGATGCTGCTGCGGTACCCGAAGGCGGCGTTGCGGGTGGTGGGGGTGACGATCGCGGGCACGCTCATCTACTACGTGTGGGTCAGCTACATGCCGTCGTACGCGCACGTGACCACGGGTATCCCGCTGAGCCGGGCGCTGCTGGCGAACACGATCGCGCTGGCGGTCTTCCTGGTGCTGCTGCCGTTCGGCGGCCTGCTGTCGGACCGGATGGGCCGCAAGCCGACGCTGACCGCCTTCGCCGCCGGCTTCCTGGTTCTCGCCTGGCCGCTGCTGCACTTCCTGTCGGGCGGGTTCTGGAGCCTGCTGGCGATCGAGCTGGTGGGGATGGTGCTGATCGTGGGCTACTCCGCCAACTGCGCGGTCGTCATGGCCGAGCAGTTCCCGCCTGAGGTGCGCACCACCGGCATCGGGCTGCCCTACGCGCTGGCCGTCGCGGTGTTCGGCGGTACCGCTCCCTACGTCACCACGTGGATGTCCTCGCACGGCCACCAGGGCCTGGTGTGGGTGTACGTGTCGGCGGCGGCGCTCGTCGGGGTGCTGGTGTACACGACGATGCCGGAGACCAAGGGCAAGGAACTGACGTGAGCGACTCACCGAACGACGGGCGGCACGTCCTGGTGACCGGCGGTGCGAGCGGGATCGGCGCGGCGGTGTGCGAGGAGTTCGCCGCCGCGGGCTGCCGGGTGACCGCGGTCGACCAACGCGAGGAGGCGCTGGTCGAGACGGTGCGGGCGTTGCGGAAACGATTCGCCGGACCGGTCGGGGCGCTGGTGTGCGACCTGGCCGACCCGGCGGCGGCGGACGCTCTCGTCACCCGGGCGGCGGACGGCCCCAACGGCGCGGTCGACGTCCTGGTGAACGCGGCGGGCCTGTATCCGGCCGTGCCGCTGCTGGAGATGACGCAGCCGCTGTGGGACCGGGTGATGGACGTGAACGTGCGGGCGGCGATGCTGACCACGGTCGCCTTCGGGCGGGCCCGGGTCGCCGCGGGGCTCGGCGGCGCGGTGGTCAACATCAGTTCGGGCGCCGCGATCCGGGCACGGCCCGGCGCCGCCCACTACAGCACCTCCAAGGCCGCCCTGGAGATGCTCACCAAGTCGTGCGCCGTGGAACTCGGACCGCACGGCATCCGGGTCAACGCGGTCAGCCCCGGATTCGTGACCGTCGACAGCGACGCCAACCCGGTCACCGAGGAGTACGCGGCCGCGGTCTCGGTCAATCCGCTCGGCCGCCGCGGCCGGCCCGCCGACATCGCCCGGGCCGTGCGCTGGCTCGCCGGCCGGGACACCGACTGGGTCACCGGCAGCGTCGTGCGCGTCGACGGCGGCGCGACGGCCGGCACCACCGGCCTGCCGCTGCACTGGCCGGGAGTGACCGGCGTCCAAGGCGAACAGCGCCCGGCACACACCCCGTCCACCCGGGAGGGAACATCGTGACCAACTCCGCGTACACCGTGGTGGGAGGCGGTGCCATCGGCGGCACCCTCGCCTTCCACCTCGCCCGCGCCGGACACCACGTCCTGATCGTCGACAACGACACCGCACACGTCGCCGCCGTCAACTCCGCTGGCCTCGTCCTTCAAGGACCCGACGGGGAAGCCGCGGTGGCCGTGGCCGCCGTGACGCCCGACGATCTGGACGGGCCGCTGGACCGCGTGCTGCTGTGCGTGAAGGCGCAGGCCACCGAAGAGGCGATCCGCCGGGTCGCGCCGCTGCTGGCGCCGGACGGCTTCGTGGTCTCGCTGCAGAACGGCCTCAACGAGGCGCTGATCGCCGAGCACGTAGGCAAGGAGCGCACCGTCTGGGCGTTCGTGAACCTGTTCGCCGACGTGGTGGCGCCCGGCGTCATCCGGGACGGCGGCGCGGGTGCGCTGGTCGTCGGCGAGACGCACGGCGCGGTCAGCGACCGGGTCCGCAGCGTGGTGCGGGACCTGTCGGCCTGGGGGCCGGCCCGCGCCACCGGCAACGTCAGCGGATACCTGTGGTCCAAGCTCGGCTTCGGCGCCATGCTCACCACCACGGCCCTCGCCGACGCGCCGATGGCCGACCTGATCGACCGGCACCGCCCGCTGATGTACGCGATCTGCGGCGAGGTGTTCGCCCTGTCCGCCGCGTCGGGCCTCTCGCTGGAGGCGTTCGACGCGTTCGAACCGGCGGCCTACCTGCCGGACGCCGACCCCGTGGTCCGCGAGGCGGCGACCGACCGCCTCGTCGGCTGGCTGCGCACCCAGTCCAAGGACCGCAGCGGTATCTGGCGGGACATCGTCGTACGCAAACGACCGGTCGAGGTGCACCACCACTACCGTCCGGTGCTCGCCCTGGCCGCCGAACACCGCGTCCCCACGCCGCTGTTGGCGTCGATGCTGGAACGGCTGGCCGCGATCGAGACCGGAGACGCACCGATGGACGAAGCGCACCTGGACCGGTTGGAGACCGAGGCCGGCGTCCGGGGGCCGCGATGAGCACCGGGAGCAGCACCGCGGCGCTGCGCGACTGGGTCGCCGCACAGCAGGCGCCGATGCTCGCCGACCTGGCCGACTACGTGGGCCGCGAGACGCCGAGCGACGACAAACCCGCCCTGCGCGACACGCTGGCCTGGCTGGAGGAGTGGCTGGAGCAGCGGCTCGGCCCGCCCGGCTCCCGCCGCACGGTCGACGGCGACGAGCACGGCGACACCCTCGTCCACCACTACCCGGGCCGGGGAGAGCGGCCCGTCGTGCTGCTGTGCCACTACGACACGGTGTGGCCGCTCGGCACCCTGGCGCAGCGGCCCTTCCGGATCGACGGCGACCGCATCACCGGGCCCGGGGTGTTCGACATGAAGGCCGGCCTGGTCCAGGCCGTGTGGGCGCTGCGGGCGCTGGACGACGCCGGGCTCCCCCGGCCGCCGGTGCGGCTGGTCCTGGGCGGCGACGAGGAGATCGGCAGCCCCGCGTCCCGGCCGGTCATCGAACAGGAGGCCGCGGACGCGGACGCCGCGCTGGTCTTCGAGGCGTCGGCGGACGGCGCGGTCAAGACCGCCCGCAAGGGAGTGGGCATCTTCGGCGTCGAGGTGCGCGGCGTCGAGGCGCACGCCGGGCTCGACCCGGGCCGGGGAGCCAGCGCCGTCGACGAACTCGCCCGCCTGGTCCTGGCGTTGCACGGGCTGACCGACCTGGAGGCGGGCACGACGGTCAACGTCGGGGTCGTCGAGGGCGGGACCCGTACCAACGTCGTCGCGGGCAGGGCGAGCGCGGGCGTCGACGTGCGGGTCGCGCGGCAGGCCGAGGCCGACCGGATCGACGCGGCGCTGGCCACGCTCGCCCCGCGTGACGAGCGGGCCCGGATCACGGTCGGCGGCGGCTGGAACCGCCCGGTGATGGAACGCACGGCGGGCACGGGCCGGCTGTACGCGCTGGCCCGCGAGGTGGCGGCCGGCCTCGGCGTGGACCTGCGCGAGTGCTCGGTCGGCGGGGCCAGCGACGGCAACTTCGCCGCCCGGCTCGGCGTGCCGGTGCTCGACGGCCTCGGCGCGGTCGGCGACGGCGCGCACGCCCGGCACGAGTACGCGACGGTCAGCGGCATGGTCGAGCGCACCGCCCTCGCCGCCGCACTTCTGCACGCCCTCGCCGGCTCCGACGTGGCGCGGTCGGACAGCTGACCGGCGGGCCGGGAGCGGCGTGGGACGCCGGGTCAGGATCCGCGCCGTTCAGCGGGGCGCCGGCGACCCGCCGGGCATGGCGGTGAGTTCGGTCCTGGCGCGGGAGGCGGCGCCGATCGCGACGGCGTCGCTTCCGAGGCGGGCGCGCACCAGCCGGATCGGGTGCCCGCTGACGGGTGGTTCGGCGGCGAGCGCCGCGTGGATGGGCGGCGCGAGGAGGTGCCACGCGCCGCTGACGCCGCCGCCGATCACCACGGTCGTCACGTCGAGCAGGCCGGCCGTGATGAGGATGGCGCGGGCGATCGCGGCGCCGGCGGCCTCGAACACGGCGCGCGCGTCCGGGTCGCCGCGGTCCGCCGCGGCCGCGACGCCGTGCGCGCCGGTGTGCCGTCCGGTCCGCTCGGCGTAGCGGGCCGTGATGGAGCGTCCGGAGGCGAGCGTCTCCAGGTGGCCGCGTCCGCCGCAGGAGCAGGGCAGGTCGCCGAAGCCGGGGATGTGGCCGATCTCGCCGGCGGCGCCGTGCGGCCCGTCGAGCAGGGCGCCGGCCATCCACAGCGCGCCGCCGACGCCGGTGCCGAGCGTCATCCCGAGCGCGTAGGACTCCCCCGCGACGGCGCCCCTGGACACCTCGCCGCGCAGGAACGCGTTGACGTCGTTGTCGAGGAAGGCCGGGACGCCGAACGCGGTCTCGATCGTGGCGGTCACCGCGAACCCCGCCCAGGCGGTGAAGGAGTCGCTCGCGACGAGCACGTGCCCGGTGCGCGCGTCGACGACGCCCGCCGCGCCGACGCCGACCCCGGACAGCCGCGACGGGGTCCGGTCGAGGAGCAGCCGCAGTGCGTCGAGGACCGCGCCGACCATCGCGTGGCCGCCCTCGGCCGCCGGGGTGGGGACCTCGACGCGGTCGAGGACGGCCAGGTCGTCCGCGCAGAGCACCACCTGGGTGGTGGTGCCCCCGATGTCGGCGCCGGCGTACACGACGCGCGCCGCCCGGCGCGCCCCGGTTCCGCTCACGCCTCGGCTCCCGGTCCGTCCGCGGCGAGCACGAGCCGCTCCGTACGGCGCCGGCGTTGCAGGACCGGATCCGGCACCGGTACGGCGGCGAGCAGCCGGCGCGTGTAGTCGGTCTCGGGGCGCAGCAGGGTCGCCGTGGTGGCGCCCTGCTCCTCGACCCGCCCGGCACGCATGACGACGACGCGTTCGGCGAAGTGCTGCACGACGGCGAGGTCGTGGGAGACGAACAGGCAGGCGAAGCCGAGGTCGTCCTGGAGTTCGGTGATCACGTCGAGCACCGTCTCCTGCACGCTGACGTCGAGCGCGCTCGTCGGTTCGTCGGCGACGAGCAGCCGTGGTTCGAGCACCAGCGCCCGGGCGAGGCTCACCCGCTGGCGCTGGCCGCCGGACAGCTCGCGCGGCGCCCGGCCCGCGAAGGAGCGCGGGAGGCGGACGCGTTCGAGGACGTCCGCGACGCGGGCCTGCCGTTCCCTCGCCGACATGCCGCGGCGGTGGACGCGCAGCGGTTCCGCGACGCACTCCGCGACGCTCATCCGCGCGTCGAGCGAGGCCACCGGGTCCTGCAGGACCACGCCGATCCCGGCTCGCAGCGCGCGGCGGGATCGGGACCGGACTCTGCCGAGGTCGGCGCCGAACAGCGAGACGGTGCCCGAGGTCGGCTGGAGGAGGCCGAGGGCGACGCGGGCCGCCGTGGACTTCCCGGAGCCGGACTCCCCGACGAGGCCGACGGTCTCGCCCGGGCCGACGGTGATCGAGACGTCGTCGAGGGCGCGTACCGCGCGGCGGCCGCGGCCGAAGACCACCGACACCTCGCGCAGATCGACCACCGGTTCCCGCGCGCCGTACGCCGACCCGCGGTCCGGTTGCGGTTCCGGTTCCGGTTCCGATTGCGGTTCTGCTTCCGCGACGGCGAGTTTGGGGACCGCGGCGAGCAGCCGTCTGGTGTAGTCGTGGGAGGGACGCAGCAGGACGTCGGTCACCGGTCCGGTCTCGACGATCTCGCCGCGCAGCATGACGGCGACCCGGTCGGCGAAGTCGGCCACCACGCCCATGTTGTGCGTGACGAGCAGGACGCCCGTGCCGGTGCCGAGGGCGAGTTCGCGCAGCAGGTCGAGGATCTCGGCCTGCACGGTGACGTCGAGTGCGGTGGTCGGCTCGTCCGCGATGAGCAGATCGGGGTCGTTGGCGATCGCCATCGCGATGACCACGCGCTGCCGCTGGCCGCCGGAGAGCTGGAAGGGGAACGCGGACGCCCGCCGCTGCGGGTCGGGGATGCCGACGCGGCGCAGGAGTTCGACGGCCGCCCGCTCGGCGTCCCGGGCGGAGACGGACCGGTGGTTGCGCACCACTTCGGCGATCTGCGCGCCGACCCGGGTGAGCGGGTCGAGCGCGGTGGCCGGCTCCTGGAAGACCATGGACACCGTGCGGCCGCGCAGTCCCGCAAGGGCGGACTCCGGGGCGGCGACGACGTCCGTCCCGCCGACCGAGGCGCGGCCGCGGGCGCGGGCGTTGCCGGGCAGCAGTCCGATCGCGGCGAGCGCGACCGTCGACTTGCCGGAGCCCGACTCGCCGACCAGCGCGAGCGTCTCGCCGGGCCGGACGTGCAGCGACACTCCGCGTACTGCGGGCACGTCGCCCGTCTCGGTGGAGAACGTGACGTCGAGGTCGACGAGTTCGAGGATGGGCTCGGCGGTGGTGGTCCGGTCGTCGGCGGTCATCCGCGTCCCCTCACGTCGAAGGCGTCCCGCAGGCCGTCGCCGATCGCGTTGAAGGCGCAGACGACGAGGATGACGGCGAGGCCGGGCGGCAGGATGAGCCACCAGCGTCCCGAGTAGGTGGCGGTGAGCCCGGCGGAGAGCATCCCGCCCCAGTCGGTGGCCGGCGGCTGCAGGCCGAGTCCGAGGTAGGAGACGTAGGCGACCAGCAGGATCGCGTCGGCGACCTGGAACGTCGCGGCGACGACGATCGTCGAGACCGAGTTCGGCAGGATGTGCCGGCTGATCGCCCGGGTGTGGGTGCCGCCGATCGCGCGGAGGGTCTGCACGTAGTCGCGGTTCTTCAGCGTCAGCGTCTCCGCCCGGATGAGGCGGGACGGCACGAGCCAGGAGACCAGTCCGAGGATGACGATCAGCCCGAACACGCCGGGGGTGGAGATGGCCGAGACGACCAGCAGGATGAACAGCGCCGGGATCGCGATGCCCGCGTCGACGACGCGCATCATGACCGCGTCGACCCAGCCGCCGGCGTAACCGGCCGCCGCGCCCCACAGCGTCCCGATCACGGTGGCGAGGATGCCCGACGCCAGGCCGACCAGCAGTGACACCTTGCCGCCGAACATCAGCCGGCCGAGTTCGTCGTGCCCGACCGCATCGGTGCCGAGCAGATGGCCGGCGCCCGGCGCGAGGTTGACCTGCGAGAGCGCCGTGTGGGTCTGGTCGGTCGGGTACAGCAGCGGACCGGCGAAGCAGAAGAGGAAGAACAGCACGACCACGGCCAGCCCGGCGACGGCGAGCCGGTTGCGCGCGAAGCGGCGTGCCACCAGGCGCAGTCCGACGGCTCCGACCGCGTCGGGCGGCCCGTCGCCGGACGGCCCGCCGCCGGGCAGTTGGCCCGACTGCAGTACGGCGCTCATGAGCGGCCTTCTTTCACTCGTGGGTCGATGATCCGCTGGACGACGTCGGCGATCAGCGTGCCGACGACGGTCGCGATCGAGATGACGAGGACGCAGCCGAGGAGTACGGGGTAGTCGGACGACTGGGCGGCGCTCCAGAACAGCAGTCCCATGCCGGGGTAGTTGAAGAGCTGCTCGACCACGAGCGCGCCGCCGAACAGCACGGGGACGTAGTAGCCCAGCATGGCGACGACCGGGGTCAGGGAGTTTCGGAACACGTGCCGCCACAGGATCGCGCGCTGCCGCGAACCGCTGGCCCTGGCGGTCCTGACGTAGTCCTCGGACAGGTTCTCCAGCGTCGCCGCGCGGGTGTACCGGCTGAAGACGGCGACCACGGACGCGGCGCCGGCGATGACCGGCAGGACCAGTCCCGCGGGGTCGGAGAAGACCTGGGCGAGGGTGTCGCCCTGCGGTGCCTGCGGGGGGAACCAGGGCAGGACCTGGCTGAAGACCAGCACCAGGAGCAGCCCGAGGAAGTAGACGGGTGTGGAGTAGGCGATGAAGCTCAGCGTGGTGATGACGTAGTCCACCGGTTTGTTGCGCCGCACCGCCTGCCACATCCCGAGCGGGACCGCGAGCACGAGTCCGGCCAGTGCCGACAGGACGGTCAGCACGAGCGTCTTGGGAAGGCGCTCCGCGATGAGCTGCGCGACCGGCTCGTTGAGGGTGTACGAGGTTCCCAGGTCACCGTGGAGCAGGGTGCGCAGGTAGTAGAGGTACTGCACGGGCAGTGGTTCGTCGAGGCCCTGCTGGCGGTTGAACGCGGCGATCTGCTGGGCGGTCGCCTGCGGCCCGAGGATCCCGCGGGCGGGACCGCCGGGGAGCGCGTGCAGCAGGCAGAAGACCACCACCGTGACGATGAGGATCACCGCGACGGCCTGCAGGACGCGTCTGGTCAGGTACAGGAGAGTGGTCATGGGCTTTCCGGACGGTTCGGATCGGGGGCGCGGGCGCTCGCCGGCCGGCTACTTGCCGGTCCACTTCCACTGGGCGGGGTGGAAGTCGGCGAGCGAGTCCTGCGCGAAGCCGCCCAGACCGTTCTTGACGACCGAGATCTGGTAGTCGGGCTCCGGGAGCCAGATGACGGGCAGGTCCTTCGCCACCGCCGCGCTGTACTCCTGGACCGCCGCGTTCGAGGTCGAGGTGGTGGAGGCGGTGATGAGCTTGTCGACCCGCGGGTCGGAGTAGTTGCCGAAGTTCGAGCCGCCCTTGGTCTGGAAGAGCGAGTCGCCGGTCGGGAAGGCGGAGAAGTACCAGCTTCCCGCGGTCCCGAAGAAGGAGAGCTGCCACTTGCAGATGGACTGGCCCGGAGTGCACTGCGGGGTCTGCGCCAGCACCGAGTTGACCGGGGCCGTCCTGATCGAGAACCCGATGCCGGTCCTGGCGAGCGACGACTGGATGGCGCTCATCATGTTGTCCGTCACGGTCGAGCCGGACTGCGAGAGCACCTGCATCTGGAACCTGGTGCCCTTGGCGACGCCGGCGCCGCACTGGGAGGCGGCGGTGCCCGGCCGGGTGCAGACCATGACGCCGCCCGACTCGCTCCAGCCGTGGCTGGTCAGCAGCGCCCTGGCCTTCGCGGTCGAGAAGGGGTAGGGGTTGCTCTTCTGGACCGGCGAGACGAAGTCGGACGCCTGCCCCTGCGGGACCGGGCCGTAGCCGGGGACCGCGGTGCCGTTGAAGATGACCTTCGACAGGCTGTTCTGGTCGATGGAGGTCTGCACCGCCTGGCGGGCGTAGAGCTGCTTGAAGACCGGTCCCATGGTGGGGTTGTCGAAGTTGTACGGCATGTACGTGATCGCCCAACCGGCCCACGGCTTGACCGTGTACCCGTTGCGCGTGAACGACGACTTCTGGTCGAGGTCGGTCGCGTTGATGTAGCCGTAGTCGACCTGGCCGGCGCGCAGCGCGTTCTCCTCGGCGTCCGTCGTGGTGAACGGCAGGAGGTTCACCGTGGCGATGTTCGCCTTCTCGCCGCCGTCGTACTTCTTGTCGGCGGTGAGCACCACCTTGCCGGACGTCGAGAAGGACTTGATCGAGTACGGGCCGCTGTCCGTCTTCCACAGCGGGTCCGTCGCGTACCCGGAGATGTTCTTGGCGGCGGTGTTGAGGTACGTCCACACCTTCCGCGCGCCGGCGGTCGTCTCGTCGGCGTCGGACACCGCGGCGGACGCGCTGGTGCGGTCCCAGGTGTGCTGGGGCAGCGGGGTGATCAGGCTCAACTCGTTGGCGAGCATCCACTGGTCGTTGTAGGCGCGGTCGAAGGTGATGGTGAAGTGGCGGGCGTCGACGACGCGCAGGGACGTCCAGTTGTCGGGTGCCTTGCCCGCGTTGTAGCCGGCCCACTGCGCCTTGTCCGCCTTGATGAGGTCGAACCAGAACTGGACGTCGCGCGAGGTGACCGGCTTGCCGTCGCTCCAGTGCCGGTCGCCGAGTGTCACCTCGACGCTCTTGCCGTCGTGGGCGAAGTCGGCGGCGGTGGCTATGGACGCCTTCTTGTCCCACGCGATCCCGCCGGTGGAACCGTCGTAGGCGATGAGCGGCTCCCACAGGGCCGCGGCGATGGAGCCGTTGTTGGTGTTGAGGTGGGCCGCGGTGCCGATCGGCAGGATCCAGTTGGGGGTGAAGTCGGCGGGCAGCGCGTAGTTGATCGAGTGGGACGACGCGGACGACGGGCCGTTCGATCCGGCGCAACCCGCGAGCAGCGCACTCACCGAGACGGCGACGCCCGCGAAGAGCGCCAGGCGGCGGCGTTCCGCCGTGTGAACAGGGAACATGATTCTCCTCAGGGTGGCCGACCCGAGTGTCCCGGCGCGACGGGGCGACGTCGAGGGATCGGTGCGTGCGGAAACAGTCAACGACCTCGCGGGACGAAAAAACAAACGATGATCTATAACAAGTAAGTTTCTGCCGATTCGACAAAAGGACTGGCGGTGGGCCGCGGCACCCCGCGACCGCCGCTTCCTCGCAGCTCCGGGCGTGCTGAGCCGCACTCAGGCATGCCGTGGAAGTCGCTTCCCCGGGTACGGCGGCGGGCGTACGCTCGTCGCCACCACCCCTCGCCGCGGAAGTTAGTTCGTCCATGCCTGACATAAGTGCGCCGCACCGAAGCGGTACCAGGGACTCCTCCTCCCTCGCCGCGCGCGTCCTCGAACTCATCGCCTCCGGGCAGGGGACGTCCCGTACCGAACTGGCGGAACTGCTGGGAGCCGCGCCGTCGACGATCTCGCTCACGGTCGGTCAGTTGGTGAGCCGCGGACTCGTCGCGGAGGAGGGCACCCGCGCGTCCACCGGGGGCCGTCCCCGCAAGGTCCTGCGGCTCGGCGGCACGGACGAGTTCGCCGTCGCGGCCGACCTCGGCGGCGGGCACGCGCGGATCGGGCTGTTCCTGCCCGGGGGCGGCCTGACCGACGTCTCGACCGTCCCCTTCGCCATCGCCGACGGCCCCGAGGCGGCCTTGTCGAAGCTCGCGGAGACGCTGGAGGCCCTCGCGGAACGGCACGGCCGGGAGCGGCTGCGCGGGGTCGGGCTCTCCCTGCCGGGACCGGTCGACGTCGAGTCCGGCACCGTCACCCTGCCGTCCCGGATGCCCGGCTGGAACAGGTTCCCGGTGGGCGCCTGGCTGGACGAGCGGTTCGGGCTGCCGGCCGCGGTCGACAACGACGCCAACTGCATGGCCGTCGGCGAGCACGCGGTGCAGCCCGTCGAGCGGCGTCAGTCGATCATGGTGAAGATCGGCTCCGCGATCGGCGCCGGCGTCATCGTCGACGGCCGGCTCTACCGCGGTGCGACCGGCGCGGCCGGCGACATCACGCACGTGCGCATCGACGCGGCCGGCGACATCCCCTGCTCGTGCGGCAACACCGGCTGCCTGGAGACCGTCGCGTCCGGATCGGCGCTGGTGCGCATCCTGCGCGAGCGCGGGCGTGAGGTCGCCTCGATCGGGGACGTCGTGCGGCTGGCGTCCGACGCGGATCCGCAGGCGACGCGCGCGGTGCGCCAGGCCGGCAACTACCTCGGCCAGGTGCTCTCCGCGAACGTCAACTTCTTCAACCCCGACGCCGTCTACCTCGGCGGCATCCTCTCCACCCTCGAACCGTTCGTCGCCGCCGTCCGCAGCCAGCTCTACGAGGGGTGCCATCCGCTGGTGACCGAGCACCTGACGATCGAGCGGGCGAGCCTCGGCGCCGACGCCGGCCTGTTCGGCGCCGGGCAGTTCGCGCTCCAACGGGCCCTGACCCGCGCGCTGCGCGACGCGCTCGGTGCCGCGCCGCACCACCGCGGCACCGCGCCAACCGGCGCCTGACACCACGCCAACCGCACGAGGAGCCATGTCGCAACCGCGTACCGCAGTCGTCCGTCCCGTCATCGCGATCGCGGGCATCGGGATCGAATCGTCGACGTTCTCGCCGGCCCGCACCGAGGTCGCCGCCTTCCACCCGTCGCGCGGCGACGACGTCCTGGCGCGCTATCCCTTCCTCGCCCCCGGGACCCCGCTGTCCGCCGCCGCCGACTGGCGCGGCGCGCTCGTCGGCAAGGCGCTGCCCGGGGGCACGGTGACCGCCGCCGCGTTCGCCCGGTTGTCCGACGAACTCGTCGAACGGCTCGCCGCCATGCCGCGTCTCGACGGGCTCTGGTACGACATCCACGGTGCCATGACGGTCGAGGGGCTCGACGACGCCGAGGCGGTGCTGCTCGCCCGGATCCGCGAGACCGTCGGGCCGGATGTCGTCGTGTCGACCTCGATGGACTTGCACGGCAACGTCTCGCGCGAACTCGTCCACCGCAGCGACCTGATCACCTGCTACCGGATGGCGCCGCACGAGGACTACATGGAGACCAAGGAGCGGGCGGCGCGCAACCTGGTGGAGCTGCTCGTCTCGGGTGCGCCGCGGCCGGTCAAGGCGTGGGTCCCGGTCCCGGTGCTGCTGCCGGGCGAGCAGACCTCGACGCGCATCGAGCCGGCGCGGAGCGTCTACGCGGCGGTCGCCGACGTCGAGGCTACGGACGGCGTCCTGGACGCGGCGATCTGGGTCGGGTACGCCTGGGCCGACGAGCCGCGCAACCGGGCCGCGGCCGTCGTCACCGGGTCGTCGCGGGACGCCGTCACCGCGGGCGCGGAACGTCTGGCGCGCGGATTCTGGGACCGGCGGCACGAGTTCGCGTTCGTCGCGCCGACCGGCTCCCTCGACTCCTGCCTCGACGACGCCCTCGCCTCGGCCGCGCGGCCCTACTTCATCAGCGACACCGGCGACAATCCGACCGCGGGCGGGGCCGGCGACGTCACGTGGGGGCTCGGCCGGCTCCTCGCCCGGCCGGAGTTCCGCGATCCGGACGGCCCGACCGTCCTGTACGCCTCGGTGCCCGGCCCCGAGGCCGTCGAGACCGCGCGGCGGGCCGGCGTCGGCGCGACCGTCACGGTCACGGCCGGCGCGGCGGTCGACGACCGCCACGCCGGACCGCTCACCATGACCGGTGTCGTCCACGCGGTCCGGCACGGCGACCGCGACGCGGAGACCGAGGTGGTGCTCCGGGTCGGCAGCGTCTACGCGATCCTCACCGCGCTCCGCAAGCCGTACCACCACGAGCACGACTTCACCGATCTCGCGCTCGACCCGCGCGGCGCGGACATCGTCGTCGTCAAGATCGGCTACCTGGAACCGGAGTTGTTCGAGATGGCCGCGGAGTGGAAGCTCGCGCTGACCCCGGGCGGCGTCGACCAGGACCTGCTGCGGCTCGGCCACCGGCGCGTCCGGCGCCCGATGTTCCCGTTCGACCGTGACATGGCCGACCCGGACCTGACGGCTCGTGTCATCGCCCCCTCGGACGAACCGCTGACCGGAGCCGACGAGTGAGCCGGGCGGCGGGCGTCCGGCCGGCGCTGGAGATCGCCGTGACGAGCGCCGCCGGTGCCCGTACCGCGCGCGACGGCGGGGCGGACCGCGTCGAGTTGTGCTCGGCGCTGGAACTCGGCGGGGTGACCCCGTCGGCCGCGCTGGTCGAGGCGGTGTGCGCGGTCGGCCCGCCGGTGCAGGCACTGGTGCGCTGCCGGCCGGGCGACTTCGTCTACGACGCCGACGAGATCGCGTTGATGGCGGCCGAGGTGCGCTCGGTCGTCTCCTGCGGCGCCGCGGGTGTGGTGGTCGGCGCGCTGACCGCGGCCGGCACGCTCGACGCCTCGGCGATGCGCCGGCTGGCGGAGGCCGCCCACCACGCCGGGGCCGCCGCGGGCCGCCCGGTGCGGGTCACCCTGCACCGGGCCGTGGACCAGAGCGCCGACCCGGTCGCGACCACCGCCCTCGCCGCGGCGCTCGGGTTCACCCGCGTCCTCACGTCGGGCGGGGCGGCCAGCGCCGTGGACGGCATCTCGGTCATCGGCGAGATCGCCGCGGCCGTTCCCGGTGTCGAGGTGATGGCCGGTGCGGGGGTGCGGCCCCGCGACGTGGCCCGGCTCGTCGCGGCGGGTGCCACAGCGGTGCACCTGTCAGCGAAGCGCCAGGCGCCCGCGCGCTGCGGCGGGGGCCGGGTGCCGATGGGCGCCGCGGGCTCGTCGGCCGGCCTGGACACCCACTTCGTCACCGCGGCCGACATCGTCGCCGCGGCCCGGGGGCGGTCGACGCCGTCGCCGGGTGAAGAACGGGCCCGATGCCCGGGGCCGCGGTTTCGAGCGCGGCGTGTCCTGTCCGGCCCAACCCGGAGCGCGGGCGGCTCGCGGAGGTGGTCGACTGGCGGGGCCACTCTTCCGTACCTCTTGCAAGGGGAGCCAGCATGGCACTCGTCGTGGTCCTCGACATGCCGGGGATGACCCAGGCCCAGTACGAGCAGAGCGCGGAGAAGGTGGCCGGCCGGCCCGGCCCGGTCAAGAACGTCACGGACTGGCCGGTGGCCGGACTCATCTCGCACACGGCCGCCCCGACCGACAACGGCTGGCTCGTGGTTGACGTCTGGGAGTCCGAGAAGGCGTTCCAGCAGTTCAGCGAGACCCTCGTGCCGATGCTGCGGGAACTCGGCGTCCCGGACGTGCGACCGCGGACCTACCCGGTCTTCAACGTGGTCACCCGTTAGCACCGGCGCGCGCATCATGTACTGAACCTGCCCGGCCGGGACACGGAGCCCCTCGGGGCCCCTCGGCCGTAGCGGCGGATCGAGGGGCCCCTTCTCGCGCGGGCGGTCATCCAAGGGTGATGTCGACGAAGCGCGGGCGGTAGATGGAGGCGTCGCTGTAGAGGTCGGTGTTGACGAGGCTGTTGACGTTGTAGGAGACGACCAGGTGGCGGGCGTCGCCGAGTTCCTGGTGCTCGTGCGGGTTGTAGGTGTAGACGTCCCCGTTCCGGTAGGTGCCGAGCGGGCCGGTCTCGGGAGTGTCGTACGCGGTGGTCTCGTCGACGAAGGGGCCTTCGGGCGAGCAGGAGAACGCCAGGTCGATGCCGGAGGACAGCGGCTGGCTCATGTCCTGGGTGACCATGACGTAGACCGCGCCGTGCTTGACCACGCTGAACTCGTTGGAGACCTGGAGGCTCGCGCCGGTGCCGTCGCCGACCCGGGCCGAGGCGGACTCGTCGGGCGACCAGGTGCCGTCCGCGGTGAGGTACTGCCACGGGCGGGTCAGGTCGGAGCCGGCGACCCGGGCGATGTGCAGGTACTTGTGGGCGCCGAGGTCCTCCGAGCCGTAGACGTAGGTGGAGCCGTGGTCCTTGAGGATCCAGGCGCCCCACGAGACCCCGCTGGCCGACGGCAGTTGGGTGACCGAGAGCGGCTTCCCGAGGTGGCCGGGGGCGAACCGGGCCAGCACGTTGCGGTCCCAGCCGAAGTCGAGCGGTCCGGAGCCGGTGGTCTTGAACTCGCTGTATATGACGTCGAGCCGGCCGTTCAGCTCCAGGCCGTCGCGGGCCCAGTACCAGTGGCCGGCGTCCGGCGGCGGCAGCAGGGCGGTGGGCTCGTCCGGGGTGCCGCCGGTGATCGTGGTGGTGGGGTGGGCCTTGCGGGTCTCCACGAAGGTGTTGTTGACGAACGGCGTGGTGCCGCCGTCCTGGATGACCGGCGAGCGGGAGCCGTCGGGGTTGACGTCGCCGAGGAAGGAGTCGGAGAAGATCCACACGTCCCTGCCGCCCGGCAGCGGTGCGGAGTAGGTGCTGTCGGCGCCGGTCCAGTGGCTGGGGCCCTGGTGGTCGGCGTAGGCGGCGAAGGAATCGGTCAGCTTGGTGTCGGGGGTGGCGCTCGCGACGGTGGGCACGGGGACGCCGGGGCAGACCTGCGGCGCGGTCGCGGGGACGGTGGCGGCTTGCGCGGGGACGGTAACTCCCGCCGCCAGTAGGAGAGTTGCCGTCGCGCCTAGCGCGACATGACGCAGGGTGACCGTTCTCTTGGCCGTGGGATCGCTCATCGCTCGGGTACCTCCAGGTTGGTCCAGGCTCTTGTCAGCCGAGCGCGCGCCATGTTATCGATAACCCACGCAGAAAACAGCCCTCCGGGCGACCAAGTCGACAACCGACATGTGACAAGGAACCGATGATCACGTGTCAGGCCACCATGCCGTGGTGGCGGACCGTGATCGCCGCACCAACCCTCGAAAGGCAGCGTCGATGACGAAGATTCGTAGCCGCACGCTCTCGCTCATGCTCGCGGCGGTGGCGCTGCTCGCGGCCGGCTGCGGGTCCGGCACGGAGAACCGCGACAGCCTCAAGCTCTACAACGACAAGGCCGCCTGGACGCCGTTCTACAAGCAGGTCGGCGCCCAGGCCAAGCAGCAGATCGGGGTGAGCGTCAACCCGGTCGGATACGCGGACGAACCGACCTATCAGGCGTTCGTGAAGTCCGCCCTGAAGACCAACGTCAAGCCCGACCTGTTCACCTGGGCCACCGGGCCGCTGCTGAAGCAACTGGCGCAGTCCGACGACGTCGCCGACACCAGCGGGCTGTGGAAGACCGCGATCCAGCAGGGCAACCTGCCGCAGGGCCTCGAGCAGTACTACACGGTCGGCGGCAAGCAGTACTGCATACCGGAGAACGTCTCGTACTGGGTGATGTTCTACAACAAGTCGGTCTTCGCCAAGAACGGCATCACCGTCCCGACCTCGTGGCAGGGCCTGATGGCCGACGCCGCCAAGCTCAAGCAGAACAACGTCACGGCCTTCTACCAGACCAACGTCCTGTTCTCGTTCGTCTGGTTCCAGATCCTGCTGGCCGGCAGCGACCCGGACCTGTACAACAAGCTGACCGCCGGCAAGGCGTCCTACACCGACCCGGGCGTGGTGAGCGTCATGCGGCAGTGGCGCGATCTGGAGAGCAAGGGCTACCTGTCGGACGCCGGCGACAAGACGGACCCGGCGGCGCTGCTGAAGTCCGGGAAGGTGGCGATGGTGCCGGACGGCACCTGGTTCAACACCAGCATGACCCAGGCGGGCTTGAAGTCCGGCAAGGACTACGGGATGTTCGTCATCCCCGCGGTCAACCCGGGTCTGACCAAGACCCCGGTCCCCGTGGAGTCCGGTGCGCTGTGCATGCCCAGCAAGGGCGCCAACGCGGCGACCGCCGACAAGTTCGCCTCCTGGTTCCTGAAGCCGGCGGCACAGGCCAAGTGGGCCGACTCCCGCGGTGACGTGTCGGCCAACCCCAAGGTCACCATCCCCGACCCCGGGCTCAACTCGCTGACCAAGCAGGTCACCGGCAGCGGCTACCAGTTCGTCGACCGCTACTTCGACGCCGTCTCGCCGAACGTGCTGACCGCGGCGCTGGACGCGTTCGGCGCCTTCATGGCCGACCCGGGCAGCTACCAGAAGCAGCTCGCCACCATCCAGCAGGCCGCGACCTCCGGCAACTGACCGACCACCGGTCACGGGCGGAGCCGGCCCGCCGGCCGCCCGTGACCCGGCCCGTGGCGTCCGTCGGCGCCCCCAGCGAAGAGCGATGAGGAACGAGCCCATGTCACAACAGGTGTTGACCGGCACGGCCGGGGATACCTACGCCGCGCCAGCGCGCCACCGGCCGCACCACAAGCACCAGTGGTGGTCGCACGGCATGGTCGCGCCGGCGGTGCTGCTGGTCGCCGGGCTGCTCTACCTGCCGTTCCTGTGGTCCACGTACATCAGCTTCACCCACTACTCCGGCAGCGGGTCGCCGCGCTGGGCGGGCCTGGCGAACTACACCCGGCTCCTGCACGACCCGGTACTCGCCACCACGGTGCGCAACACCGCCCTGTGGGTGGTCGGGACCCTGCTGCTGCCGGTCGGCCTCGGCCTGCTGATCGCCGTGCTGACCTACAACGTCAGGGGCGGCAGCTGGCTGCGGCTGCCGTTCCTGCTCCCCTACGCGATATCCGGCACCGCGACCGCCCTGGTGTGGGGGTTCGTGCTCCAGGACAAGGGCGCGCTCAACTCCCTGCTGGCCGTCCTGCACCTGCCGGGTGCGCACGCCTCGTTCCTGCAGAGCGCGCCGTTGAACACGATCGTGATGATCCTGGCGCAGACCTGGCAGAGCATCGGGGTGAACCTGCTGCTGTTCGTCGTCGGACTGCAGTCCATCCCGCACGAGACCATCGAGGCGGCCAGGGTGGACGGCGCGAGCGGCTGGACGCTGTTCGCGAAGATCATCTGGCCGATGATGCGGCCGCTCACCGCGGTCGTCGTCGGGCTCGCGCTGGTCGCCGGGCTCAAGACCTTCGACGTGGTCTGGATCATGACGCAGGGCGGGCCCGGCCGGTCGTCGGAAACGCTGTCGATCACGATGTACCGCGACGCGTTCGTCGGCGGCGACTACGGCTACGGCGCCGCGGTCGCCGTGCTGCTGACCGTCGTCGGCATGGCCGTCTCCCTGCTCTACCTGCGCCAGCAAGCCGGTTCCAAGCGGCAGTTCGACGTCACCGGAGGCGGTCGATGAGCACCACCACGCAAGCACCGCGCACAGCCGCGCACGGCCGGCGGGCCGGCGGCGTCCTGCGCTACACGATCGTCGGCGTGCTCGCCCTGCTCTGGCTGGTGCCGCTGTACCTGGTACTGGTCAACGCCTTCCGGCCGTCCACCGCCTACGACGGCCAGGGACTGTGGACCCCGTCCCCGCACTTCGCGCTGCTGGGGAACTTCGCCAAGGCGTGGAACGCCGCCTCGCTCGGCCCGAGCCTGTCGGCGACCGTGCTCTACAGCCTCGTGGCGCCCGCCATCGCCGCCCTGGTCGGCGCGCTGGCCGGGTTCGCGATCACCATCCTGCGCCTGCGGCACGGCTTCGCGTGGTTCATGGTCGTCTACGGCTCCGTCGTCTTCCCGGCGCAGATGCTGCTGATGCCGCTGTTCGTCGGCTACGCGGACCTGAACCTGTTCGACAGCAGGATCGGCCTGGTGCTGGTCTACATCGCGGTGGACGTGCCGCTGGCGACCTTCGTGATGCGCAACTTCTTCATGTCGGCGGCCCGTTCGGTCTTCGAATCGGGACTGGTGGACGGCGCCAGTCCGTGGACGATCTTCTGGCGGATCTACCTGCCGATGTGCCGGGCCGGCCTCGCGGCGATCTTCGTCCTGGAGTTCACCTTCGTCTGGAACGACCTGCTGTTCGGCATGGTGCTCTCCCAGAGCGACGGCGTCAGGCCGCTGATGACGTCCCTGGCGACGCTGTCCAACCCGTACGCGGGGATCACCGTGCCCGTCATCCTGGCCGGCGGGCTGATCGTGTCGCTGCCCACCATCGCGCTGTTCGTGGCGACCCAGAAGCTGTTCGCCCGGGGGCTGACCCTGGCCCAGCTCTAGCCGGCGCCCGCCCCGCCGCCCGCCGGCGCACCCCGACGACCCTCAGCCACCGACCACCCCGAAGGAAACACGCATCATGACCACACGGCTGCTGCGCGCGAGTCTCGGCTCGCCGACCTACGACGGCATGCGCGACACCCTCGTGTCGAACCTGCACACCGTGCTGTACGAGGCCCGCGCCCTGCGCGTCAGCGGACGGGCGCTGCCGCTGCTGCGCCGGGCCGCCGACGGGAACGGACTGGAACAGGCGGTCCGGTTCACCGTCACCGCGCCGGCCGGCGCGGCCGTCGAACTGGCCCTGCGCCACGGCGGCACCGAGCACGACCGCGCCGAGGTGGAACTCGCCGGCGGCACCGGCACCGTCGACCTGTTCCTGCCCGAGGTCGACCGGCCGACCACCGCGGAGCTGGAGATCGGCGACGTCTCCGGCGTCCTGGGCCGCGCCGAGCTCACCGTGACACCGCAGCGCAAGTGGACCGTGCACCTGGTCCACCACTCCCACCTCGACATCGGCTACACCGACCGGCAGGGCACGGTGCTGCGGCACCACTCCGAGTACCTCGACTCGGCCCTCGACCTGGCGGAGGCGACCGACTCCTGGCCGGAGCAGGCCCGCTTCCGCTGGACGGTGGAGTCGGCGCTGCCACTGCGCCGCTGGCTGTCCGGGCGTGCCGCCTCCACCCGCGAGCGCTTCGTGGAACTCGCCCGGGCCGGCCGCATCGAGGTCACCGCGATGCCCTTCCAACTGCACACCGAGGCGTGCTCGACCGAGGAACTGCACCGCCTGCTGCGCTTCACCGACGACCTGCGCGACGACTACGGGATCCCGGTGACCTCCGCGATGCACACCGACGTGCCCGGCGCGGTCGTCGGGTTCGTGGACGCGCTGGCGTCGGCGGGCGTGCGCTACCTGTCCGCCGCCCACAACTGGGCCGGCCGCTCGGTGCCGTTCCTGGTCGGCGGCCAGGAGCTGGCCCGCCCGTTCTGGTGGCGCGCCCCCAGCGGCAACCGGGTACTGGTGTGGGTCACCGACACCCCGCACGGCATGGCGTACATGGAGGGGAACATCGTCGGGCTCGCCGAGGGCTACGGCCCGGCGCTGAACCTGCTGCCGAACTACCTCGACGGCCTGGCGAACCGCCCGTTCCCCTACGGCGGCGAGGCGTTCGGCTGGGCCGGGCTCCCCGACGAGCAGCTGTCCAAGACCCCGTACGCGCACGACCTGCTGCACCTTCGGGTGCAGGGCGGGCCCGCGGACAACGCCGGCCCCTCCATCGTTCCGGCCACCGTGGCCCGCCGCTGGAACGAGACGTGGGAGTGGCCGAAGCTGCGGTCCGCGACGAACACCGACTTCTTCACCGAGGCGGAGCGCCGGTTCGGCGGGACGCTGGCCGAGCACACCGGGGACTGGACGGACTGGTGGGCCGACGGACTCGGCTCCGGCGCCCGGCCGCTCGGCCACAACCGGCGGGCGCAGAACGCCGTGCGGCAGGCGGAGAGCCTGCACACGCTGGCCGGTGACGAGACCGCGATGGCCAAGATCGACGCCGTCTACGACCGGCTCGGCCTGTTCGACGAGCACACCTGGGGCGCGGCCAACCCCTGGGGCGACACCGAGGACGGCTTCGACTCCGGCGGCCTGCAGTGGGCCCGCAAGTGCGAACTCGCCTACCAGGCCACCGACGACGCCTACGACCTGCTCGCCGACGCGGCGCAGCGGCTCGGCACCCGCTTCGCCCCGGCCGGCGACGCGGACGCCTCCTACCTGCTGGTCAACACCGGCCCCGCGCCGCGCGACGACGTCGCGGAGTTCTTCGTACCGGCCAGCACGATCGGGCTGGACACCCCCTTCACCGTGCACGACGGGCGCACCGGGGCGGTGCTGCCGCACGAGGCCGAGGACTTCGTCCCGGAGGAGGAGCCGACCCGTCCGTCGGGCCGGCGGGTGCGGGTGCTGGTCGAGGGCGTGCCGTCGGTCGGCTGGGTCCGCCTGGACCTGCGCCGCGGCGGGCAACCCCCGCGCACGGAGCGGATCGGCATCGGCGCCGACGGCGGTGTCACGGTGGAGAACGAGTACTACCGGGTCGGCTACGACCTCGACGCCGCGGTGATCCGGTCGGTCTTCGACAAGCAGGCCGGGCGGGAACTGGTCAACACCGACTCGCCCGCCGGCTTCGGCCAGTACATCTACGACCGGTACTCCACCGCGCCGCACATCAACCACCTGTCCGGACACATACAGGCGGCGGACGGCGACCTGTCGCTGCTGGCGTCCCGGACCCTGGGCCGCCGCGCCTCGGTGGTGCGGGCCGAGCGGACCGCGGTCGGCGAGAGCCTGACCGTGCAGACCGACGGCGACGGTGTGGACTGGATCCGCACCACCATCACGCTGCACCGCGGGGTGCGCCGGGTCGACATCAGCCAGCGGATCGCCAAACGCGGCGCACCGGCCAAGGAGAGCGTGTTCTTCGCCTTCCCGCTGGCCGTCGACGCCGGCAGCGGCCCGGTGTGGGAGCTGACCGGCGGCGTCGGCGGCGCGGACGTCCCCGTGGTGCCGGGCGCGGCGGCCCACATGCGGCCGATCCGGCACTGGGTCGGCTTCGGCGACGAGGACTTCTCGGTGGCCTGGGCGACCCTGGAGGCACCGCTGGTGATGTTCGGCGACCTGTATCTGCCGTACGCGCCGTTCCCGGCGACCGTCAAGCCGTCCGCGCCGGAGCCCGGCACGGTGTACTCCTGGGCGCTGAACAACATCTGGGACACCAACTTCCCGGCCCAGCAGCAGGGTGAGACCGTCTTCCGGTACGCGATCGCCTCGGCGTCCGGCCAGGCGCCCGGTGTGCTCGGGCCACGGGCGGCGGCCGGACTGACCGACCCGCTGGTGGCGGTGCCGGCGACCGGCGGCAGGGCCGCGCAGGGGTCCGCCGCGGTGCGGGACCTGTTCACCCGGCCGGACGCCCTGCCGACCGCGGCACAGGGGGTGTTCGCGGGCGTCGACCACGACCAGGTGTTCGTCTCCTCGATCAGCACGTCCCGGCGCGGCCACGACCTGGTGGTCTACCTGCGGTCGGTGGCCGATCACGACGTGGAGGCCGAGGTGCGGCTGCCGGTGCCGGCCGCCGCCGCCTTCTCCGCGACCACCCTGGAACGGCAGCCGCGCGAACTTCCGGTGGCGGACGACGTCGTCCGCGTGACCGTGCCGGCCGGCGGCCACATCGCGGTGATGGTGGACGCGGCGCCACTGACCTGAACCGGCAACCGAAGCCATCAACCACTGGTCCGCGTGCGGCACCGACCCGGTGCCGCACGCGCAAGGAGAGACACGCGGAATGCCTGACCTCACCCACCACCACTACAACGCACAGCCCTGCTACCCGCCGCGCGGCGGCGCGGTGGACCGCGGCTGGGACGCGGCCGTGGCGACGCTTCCCGGCGGGCCGGCCGTCATCGCCGTGGACGGCCCGGCCGTGTTGGAGTGGTCCCCGGCGCTGGCGGCGCTCACCGCGGCACTCAGCCGCCGCGGCATCACCGCGCGACTGTGCGACATGCGCGAGCACTTCGCACCGTGGGAGAAGGTGCTCGACCGCACGCGCTCCCCCGAACTGGCCGACGACCCGGACTTTGACGCCCTCGCGCAGGGCACCCTCGCCGACCTCTTCGACGAACTGCCGCGGCCCCAAGCAGCCGGGAACGGCGTCACGGTGGTGTACGGCCCCGGCGCCGCGCTGGTGGAGCACGACGTGCTGTGGTATGCCGACCTGCCCAAACGCTACGCGGAAGCCGCCGTCACCACCGGGCGGGCCGGGAACCTGGCCCACCCCAAGGGCACCGGTCCCGGCACCACCAAGCGGCTGTTCTACATCGACTGGCCGCTGCTGGACCGGCACCGCGACAGCCTCGCCGACCGGGTCGACCTGTGGCTGGACACCCAGGACGACTCCCGGCCGGCGGTGCTGGCCGGCGAGACCCTGCGCGCCACCCTGGCGGAGCTGGCCGGTCGGCCGTTCCGTACCCGGCCGACGTTCAACACCACGTCGTGGGGCGGCCATTGGGGACAGCGCGCCCTCGGGTTCAACCCCACCGCGCGCAACACCGCCCTCGGCTACGAGCTGATCGCCCCGGAGAGCGGCGTGCTCATCGGCACCGACGACGGCCCCTGCGTGGAGATCCCGTTCCAACTCGCCGTCGCCCGCCACCCGCGCGAGATCCTGGGCGGGCCCGTGCACGAGGTCTTCGGCACCTCCTTCCCCATCCGGTTCGACTACCTCGACACGGTGGACGGCGGCAGCCTGTCCGTGCACTGCCACCCGCAGCCCGACTACATGCGCCGCGTCTTCGGGTGGCCGTACCCGCAGCACGAGACCTATTACATGATGGTCGGCGGCGAGGAGAACAAGGTCTTCCTCGGCCTGCACGACGGCGCCGACATCGACGCCTTCCACCGCGAGGCGCACGACGCCGCCCACGAGGGCCGGTCCTTCGACATCACCCGGCACGTGCAGACCTTCCCCGCCACGCCGCACCAGCTCTTCCTGATCCCGGCCGGCACACCGCACGGCAGCGGCGCCGGGAACGTCGTCCTGGAGGTCAGCGCCACGCCGTACCTGTACTCGCTGCGCTTCTACGACTGGCTGCGCCGCGACGCCGACGGACGCCAGCGCCCGGTGCACGTCGAGCACGCCTTCAACAACCTCAACACCGAGCGCACCGGCGCCGCGGTGGAACGGGACCTGGTGCAGGAGGCCAGACCGCTGCGCGGCGGTCCCGGCTGGCGTGAGGAGACGATCGGAGCGCTGCCGGAGATGTTCTTCGAGGTGCGCCGCCTCGTGCTGGAACCCGGAGCGGTCGGCGACGACGACACCGCGGAACACTTCCACGTACTCAACGTCGTCGAGGGCGAGGGCGTCCTGGTCGAACCCCTCCACCACCCCGGTGACGCCCACCCGCTGGCGTACGCGGAGACCATGGTGGTGCCCGCGTCCACCGGTCCCTACCGGCTCCGCCCGGTCGGCGACGGGCCGGTCCGCGTCGTGAAGTCGCTGGTGCGATGACCACCGCCGTCCCCCACGTTCCGGTGCTGGAGATCGGCGGCACCCATGTGACCGCCGCGCTGGTGGACCTCGGCGCGGGAGACGTCGTGTCCGGCAGCGTGCACCGCGACCCGCTCGACAGCTCGGGCTCCGCGCAGCGGATCGTCGAGGCGATCGTGCGCTGCGGCGCGCGCCTGCCGGCCGGCACCGGCCTGCCGTGGGGAGTCGCGGTCCCGGGACCGTTCGACTACGAGGGCGGCGTCGCGCTGTTCACCGGGGTGGGCAAGTTCGAGGCCCTGTACGGCACCGATCTGCGAGCCGCGCTGGCCGACGGGCTGCCCCAGCGGCCCGTCGGCGTCCGCTTCCTCAACGACGCCGACGCGTTCCTGCTCGGCGAATGGCGCTCCGGCGCGGCGGTGGGACACCGGCGCTGCGTCGGGCTCACCCTCGGGACCGGCATCGGATCGGCGTTCCTCGCCGACGGCGTGCTGCGCGACGGCGGCCCGCAGGTCCCGCCCGAGGGACGCGTCGATCTGCTCCGGGTGGACGGGCGGCCGCTGGAGGACGTCGTCTCGCGGCGGGCGATCCGCGCGGCGTACCGGACCCGGGCCAGCAGCTCCGGCGGCGGGCAAGAGGTACCCGACGTGGCCGAGATCGCGGCCCGGGCCCGCCGCGGCGAGCGGATCGCGCGGTCGGTCCTGGACACGGCGTTCGAGGCGCTCGGCGGCGCACTCGCGCCGTGGCTCGCCGCCTTCCGGGCCACCGCGCTGGTCGTCGGCGGCTCGATGACCGGTTCCTGGGATCTGATCGGGCCCGCGTTGAGCGAAGGACTGGCCGGGGCGGGGGGCGGGGAGGGCGTGCGCGTCGCCGTACGGGTGGCGGGCCGGCCCGACCAGGCGGCGCTGCTGGGTGCCGCCTGGCACGCCACGTCGGGCCACCATCCGTGAACAGCGGGTGACCGCGCACACCGGCCCACCAGGACCGGTTACAGGTAGGATTCCTCCGGAACGACGGGAGGGACACGGCGGAAGCGAGGCCACCATGGCTGGCAGCTCAGGTCGTTCGGCGCCGACGATGCGCGATGTCGCCGCCCTGGCCAAGGTCAGTGCGATGACCGTCTCACGCGTCCTGCACGACGACCCGCGGATCACCCCCGTGACCAAGGCACGCGTCATGGCGGCGGTCGAGACGCTCGGATACCGCCGCGACGAGATCGCCCGCAACCTGCGCCTGGGCCAGAGCACCGGGCTGATCGGCCTGATCGTCACCAACCTCGCGAACCCCTTCTACTCACAGCTGGCGCTCGGCGTCGGGGAGATCGCGGACCGGTTCGGCATCAACGTCGTCCTCGCCAACACCGCGGAGGACCCGCGCCGCGAGGCCAGACTCGTCAACGACCTGATCAGCCGCCGGGTCGACGGCATCATCGTGGTCCCCGCCGGCGACGACCACCGCCACCTCGATCCGGTGAAGCTGCATCACGTCCCCGTCGTCCTGGCCGCCCGGCCGCCGTCCGGCTTCGAGGCCGACTGCGTCCTGATCGACGACTTCGGCGGCACGAAGGAGGCCACCCGGGGGCTGATCGCCCGCGGCCACACCAAGATCGCCTTCCTCGGCCTGCCGCCGTCCGCCTACACCGGCGCGCAGCGCTTCAGCGGATTCCGCGCCGCGATGTCCGAAGCGGGCCTGCCGATCGACAGCGACTACGTCCACTACCACCAGCGCGACATCGACGCCGCCGAGCAGGCGGCCACCGCGCTGCTCGCCCTGCCCGATCCGCCCACCGCGCTGTTCTCCGCCAACAACCGCAACACCATCGGCGCCATCCGCGCGATCAACAAGACCGGCGCCACCACCGAACTCGTCGGCTTCGACGACCTCGAACTCGCCGACATGCTGCGCCTCCCGCTGACCGTCGTCGCCTACGACCCCGGCGAAGTGGGGCAGCACGCGGCCACCCTCCTGATCAACCGGCTCCGCCAGACCACCGACGAGACCCCCTCCCCCCAGCGGGTCGTCCTGCCCACCACGGTCATCCAGTACCGCGGCGACCACACGCCGTAGCCCGGCGCCCGTCAGGTCCGGTCCCCCGCCGGGCCGGTGAGGGTCAGGGCGATGTCACTGGTCCAGGTGGCGAAGCCGGGCAGGAGCGGGGCGCGGCCGCGGTCCGGGCAGCCGGGCGAGGGGTCGCCGGGCAGGACGTTGGCCGGTTCGACCGCGACGACGTACGCGCGCCGGTGCCACGGGAAGCCGTCGCCGGCGTGGCATTCCTGCCACAGCCACGCGTGCGGCAGCAGGACCGGGTCCCAGTCGAGGCGGACGCCGAATCCGGCGGTGGGACTGTCGATCGCGAACCAGCCGGCGTCGAAGTCGGTGAGGCAGCCGAACAGCGCCCGACCGCTGGCGGGTCCTGGCACCTCGCGCAGGTCCAGCACACGGCCATCGGCAGCGGGCGTCAGCGGGAACGGCGCGCGGGTGTCGGGAGGCAGGACGTTGCCGGGCTCGTCGGCGTCCGTGACGACGGTGCGGGCCGCGGTGGTGAGCACGCAGTGTTCGTCGATGAACGGCGCCCCGAAGCCCGGGTGTTGCACCCACATCACCTCGACGGGCTCGGCCGCGGTGTTGTGGACGGTGTCGCGGACGTGCAGCACCGCTGCGTCCAACCGCAGAGTGCGGGTGAGGTGGAGGGGCGCGGTGGCCAGGTCGGTGGTGAGCCGGACACGGGTGCCGTCGGCGGCCTCGACCGACCAGGGGACGACGGCCGCCTCACCGTGGTAGCCGCGGTGCACGCCGCCGACGACGCGGGGGGCGCCGGCGTTGGGGAGGAGTTGCTGCCAGCCGCCGCCGTAGAGCGCGAGCCAGTCGGCCTGGCTGTCGCCGGTGGCGGGCGTGGTGGCGGGATCGCGGTGTCCCCACGGCGAGTGGAAGAGCACGTCGATCCCGCTGGCGCGTTCGGTGATCGAGGTGATGTCCGCGCCCTTGCCGGGCCGTACCTCGACCGACAGCCGGTCGTTGTTCAGCCACAGGGAACCTGCCATGGCCGTCAGCCGCCGAACCGGGTGGCGGGCAGGCCGCGCACGCCGAGTCCGCGCACGGCCAGGACGGAGCCGGCGGGATCGGCCGGATCAAGGTCGAGTCCCTCGCGGGCCGTTGTCACGTAGAGGACGTCGAGGTCGGGACCGGCGAAGGCGCAGGACGAGGGTTGTGCCACGGGCAGGGGTACCTCGGCGAGGGTGCGGCCCTCGGGCGAGACCCGCAGAAGGCGGCCGCCGCCCCACATGGCGATCCACAGGCAGCCCTGCGCGTCCGCCGTCATGCCGTCGGGAATGCCGCCGGTCTCGGGGAACCGCGCCAGCACCCGGCGGTTCGCGAGATCGGGCCGGTCGGGAAGCACGTCGAAGGCGTTCAGTTCGCCGGCGACCGTGTCGACGAGGTAGAAGGTGCGGCCGTCACGGCTCCAGTCGAGGCCGTTGGGCAGCGCGAGGTCACCGAGAACCTGCCGGCTCGTCCAGTCGGTGGACAGGACGTGGAGCCGTCCCTGCCCCGGCGCGAAGTCCAGGTCGCAACTGCCGGCCCACAGGCGTCCCGCGGCGTCGCACTTGGCGTCGTTCATGCGCTGCCCCGGTGGCAGGACGCGGTCGCGGGTCGTCCATGTGCCGTCGGGGCGCACCTCGGCGAAGCCTTCGGCGGTGGCCGCGACGAACCCGCCGGACGCCTTCGGCAGGGCCGCGCCGACGAGGGTCGGGAGGGTGACGGCGTGCCGGCGCGACGAGGCGGGATCGCCGGTGTTGACCGTCCCGGAAAGGATGTCCACCCAGCACAGCCGCCCGCTCTCGCCGTCCCAGAAGGGTCCTTCGCCGACGCGGGCGGTGTCGGGGAACGCCACGGTGATGTCGATGGTCACTTCGTCTCTCCGGCCGGTGGTTCGGTGGTCGCGGTGGTGTCGTGTCCGGTGGCGCCGGCCGTTCGCGGTGCCGGCCGGCCGCTTGGCCTCAGTCGGGGAGCGCCACCGCCGCCTGGGCGAGCAGGCCGCCGTCGACGTTCAGCGAGGTTCCGGTGATGAAGCTGGCGCGGTCGCCGGCGAGGAACGCGATGGCCTCGGCCACCTCGTCGGCACGGGCCACCCGTCCGAGCGGGTGGCTGCGCCCCCAGGACGCGATGAGTTCGGCGGCGCCTTCCTCGGTGCCGTCGCTGAACCCGGCGGCGGCGGACCGCAGCATGGGCGTGTCGACGGACGCCGGACAGACGACGTTGACCCGGACCCCGGCCCGGGCCTCGTCGACCGCGATCGAACGGGCCAGCGCGTTGATGGCGCCCTTGCTGGCGGTGTACGCGGCCACGCCCTTCTGCGTGACGAACGCCTGGACCGAGGAGACGAACACGATGGACCCGGCGCCCGACGCACGCAGCGCGGGCAGGGCGTACTTGGCCGCGAGGAAGGCGCCCTTGACGTTGACCGCCATCACCTCCTCCCAGCCGGCCGCCGTGGTCTCCGCGGCCGTGCCGTAGCGCTGGATGCCGGCGCAGGCCACCAGGACGTCCAGCCGGCCGTGGCGGCGCAGGACCTCGTCGACGGCGGCCGCGAGGGACGGTTCGTCGGTGACGTCGACCCGCAGGTGTTCGATCGGGCTCCCGGCGTCGACCGTGTCGCACGGCGCGGTGGACGCCGCGACCACCCGTGCGCCGCGAGCGGCCAGCAGGCCCGCCGCGGCGAGGCCGATGCCGCTGGAACCGCCGGTGACCAGTGCGGTCCTGCCCTCGAACTCCATGGATCTCCGGTCCTTTCCGGGGTGGGCTGTCACGGTTGACGGCCTGTCGGCGGGTCGGCCGCGGCGGTTCCCGGCCGCTCGTCTCCGCCCGTCCGCGTCACGGGGTCCGGGCCCGCGCTCGTGACGCGCGGCGCCGTGTCGGCAGTGGCGGTCCCCGGGCGCCCTACGGCTCGGATACTTGCATACAAGTATCCGAGCATGCAACGATTCCGCACTGTGAGCCTTGATCAGACGTCCCCGAGCGCGGCGTCAGCCCTGGCGTCGGTGGGCCGAGTCCGCCCGCGCCAGCGCACTTCCGACCGCGTGTACGCCGAACTGGCCACCGCCATCCGGGACTTGCGGATCCCACCGGGGGCGTCGCTGTCCGAGACCGACCTGGCCGAGCGCCTCGAAGTCAGCCGCACGCCGCTGCGTGAGGCGATCGCCCGGCTGGTCGAAGGCGGGATGGTGTCGGTCGTCCCGCAGGTGGGCACCCGGGTCGAGTTGATCCGGCTCCACGATGTCGAACAGGCCTGCTTCGTGCGGGAGAGCCTGGAGCGGGCCGCCTTCACCGCGGCCTGCGAGAAGCCCGCGCGCGACGTCGGCACGCTGCGCGCGCTCCTCGCCGAGCAGGAACGCAGTTGCGAACTCCACGACCTCGACGCGTTCTTCGTCGCCGACGAGGCGCTCCACGAGCAGATTTTCGCCATCAGCGGCCACCCGGCCGCCTGGCAGGTGATGCAACCGATGAAGATGCACCTCAACCGGCTCCGGCGGCTCAGCCTGCCCGACCCCTCGACCCTGAGGGCGCTGATCGACGAGCACACGGAGATCGTGGACGCCCTGGAGGCCGGCGACACCAGCGGTGGCCGGCACGTCAGCAGGCACGCCCGCCGCGCGCTGGAGATGGGCCCGCGGCTGCGGGCCCGGCACCCCGAGTACTTCGCCCCCGAGTGAGCCGGGCCGGCCGCCGACCAGCACAGGAGAGAGCGTGACCAGCAGATTCGACGGGCAGACCGTCTTCGTGACCGGCGCCGGTTCGGGCATCGGTTTCGAGATGGCACGGCAGTTCCACGCCGAGGGCGCGCGGGTGTACGCCGCCGACCTCGATCCCGCCGGCGTGCCGGACGGCACCGTGGCGCTCCGCGTCGACGTGACCGACCCGGCATCCGTCGCGGACGCCCTCGCGCTGGCCGTCGAGCGGACCGGCCGGCTCGACGTGGTCTGCAACAACGCGGGCGCCTCGTCGACCGCGGATCCGGTCTCGTGCACCGTCGAGGAGTGGGACCACACCTTCGCGGTCAACGCCCGCGGCGTCTTCCTCGGCACCAAGTTCGCGCTCCCCACCATGCTCGCCCAGCGACGCGGAGTGATCGTCAACACCGCTTCCGCCGCCGGACTGGTCGGGCTCAAGGACCGGGCGTCCTACTGCGCCAGCAAGGGGGCGGTCGTCGCGTTCACCCGGCAGGTCGCCGTCCAGTACGCGGGCACCGGCATCCGCTGCAACTGCGTCTGCCCCGGCACCGTCGACTCCCCCTGGGTGGGACGCCTTCTCGCCGCCGCCCCGGACCCCGAGCGGGCCCGCGCCGCACTCGTCGCCCGCCAGCCGGTGGGGCGCCTCGGCGAGCCGGCCGAGATCGCGAAGGCGGCCCTCTACCTGGCCAGCGACGACGCGTCGTTCGTCACCGGCACCGAGCTGGTGATCGACGGCGGGCTGCTCGCCGGCTGACGCCCCCACGCATCCGTAAGGAAGGAGCTCGATGAGACTCATGCGCATCGGCGCGCCCGGAGCCGAGATACCCGTCGTCCTCACCGAGGACGGTCACCACCTCGACCTGCGCGGTCTGACCGGGGACATCGACGGCCCGTTCCTCGGCGGCGGCGGCCCGGAACGCGTCCGCTCCGCGATCGCCGCCGGCCGGCTCCCGCGGCTCGACCCGGACGGGCGACGCGTCGGCCCTCCGGTGGCCCGTCCGGGCGCCGTCCTGTGCATCGGCATGAACTACGCGGCCCACGCGGCCGAGTCGGGCTCCTCCCCGCCGCCGCACCCCGTGATGTTCTACAAGGCGCCCAACACCGTCGTCGGCCCCGACGACGACGTGCTGCTTCCCCGCGGATCGGCCAAGACCGACTGGGAGGTCGAACTCGCGGTCGTGATCGGCCGCCGCGCCCGCTATCTCGACTCGCCCGCCCAGGCGCTCGACCACATCGCCGGATACACGATCTCCAACGACGTCTCGGAGCGCGCGCTGCAGTTGGAGACCAGCGGCGGCCAGTGGTCGAAGGGCAAGAGCTGCGAGACCTTCAACCCCCTGGGCCCCTGGCTGGTGACCGCCGACGAGGTGCCCGACCCCCAGGCGCTGCGGCTGCGGTCCTGGGTGAACGGCGAGGCCCGGCAGGACTCCTCGACCGCGGACATGATCTTCGACGTTCCCACCCTGATCCACCAGCTCAGCCAGGTCACCGTCCTCGAACCCGGCGACGTGCTCAACACCGGGACCCCCGAGGGCGTCGCGCTGTCGGGCCGCTATCCCTACCTCGCCGCCGGCGACCTGGTCGAGCTGCGGATCGACGGCCTCGGGCGGCAGAGCCAGAAGGTGGTCGGCGCGTGACGATACGCATCTCCCTCGGGCACATCGACGAGTACGACGCCCGCGTCGCGGCCTTCGCCCGTCAACTCGGCCTCGGCGGCGTCCAGTTCCACACCCCCGACCTGCTGCCCGGCGAGAACGGGTACTGGAGTCTCGACGAGCTGCGGGCGCTGCGCGAGCGCTGCGACGCCGACGGGCTGGCGATCGACGGGCTGGAGAACGTGCCGCTCGCGCACTTCTGGAAGATCCAGCGCGGCGCCCCCGGCCGGGACGAGCAGATCGACAACTACCGCACCACCGTGCGGAACATGGCCGCGGTCGGCATCGACCTGCTCGGATACAACTTCCTGCCCACCTTCGTGTGGCGCACCTCCATGGCCGACGCCGGCCGCGGCGGCGCGAGGGTCACCTCCTTCGACCTCGCCGACGCTGCGGCCGGCAACGCGCTGGCCGCCTACCGCCTCTCCCCCGGCGAACCGCTCGGCCGGCCGATCTCCACCGAGCAGATGTGGGCCAACCACCAGTACTTCCTCGACGCCGTCCTCCCGGTCGCCGAAGAGGTCGGGGTCCGCCTGGCACTGCACCCGGACGACCCGCCCGTCGACGAACCCCTCGGCGGGGCCGCCCGCATCTTCACCACGCCGGCCTCCCTCGTCGCCGCCCGCGAGCAGGCGCACGCCAGTCCCGCGTGGGGCGTCGACTTCTGCCTCGGCACCGTCTCCGAGATGGGCGGCGAGGAAGCCGTCAACGAGGTCATCGACACCCTCGGGCCGGCCGGTGCGATCTTCTACGTCCACTTCCGCGACGTCCAGGGCACCGTGCCCGCCTTCCGCGAGTGCTTCCTCGGGGAGGGCAACTACCACCCGGCACGCGTCATCCGCCGCCTCCACTCCGTCGGCTTCGACGGCTTCCTCATCGACGACCACGTGCCCGCCATGACCGGCGACCCCGACACCTGGATCGACACCTCCCCGGAGGCGTACTGCAGCCGCGGCCGCGCCCACGCCATCGGATACCTCCAGGGGATCCTGAACGCGCTGGACCTCGACTCGGCGTGACGCCGGGGTCCGGCGTGGCTCAGGCCGCGCGCAGGGCCTGCCGCCAGGGGACGCGGGCGCCGCTGTGCAGGATCGAGTTGCGGTAGATGCGGGCGGCCAGCGGGATCAGGAGAAGAGCCAGGGCGACGGTCAGGCCGAGCGAGGTGAGGATCTGCCACAGCGGGGCGGTGCCCAGGGCGATCCGCATGGGCATGAGCACCGGCGCGCACAGCGGGATCATCGACAGGACCGCGATGATGCCGCTGTCGGGGTGGCCGGGCAGGATGGAGATGCCCATGACCCAGGCGAGGATGATCGGCGCGAGCACCGGGGCCTGGACGCCGCCGAGGTCCTCCTGACGGGAGACCAGCGCTCCGGCGGCGGCGAAGAGCAGGGAGAAGAGCGCGAAGCCGCCGAGGAACCACGCGAGCGCCCACAGCAGCGTGCCCAGCGAGCCGCTCAACGGGAGCGTGAGCGTGCCGGTGAGGCGCGCGGAGAGCAGCCCGGCCCCGCCGACCACGACGATCTGGATCAGACCGATGACACCGGTGCCGAGGACCTTGCCCACCATCAACTGCCAGGGCCGGACGCTGGCCAACAGCAGTTCCACCACCCGGCTGCTCTTCTCCTCCACGACCCCCTGCGCGATCATCGGCCCGCAGATCATGAACGTGCCGTAGAGCAGGAGCCCGGCCACGATACCCAGGATCAGCCGCTGCTGATCCTTGTGCGCCGGGCGCCGGAGCGTGGTGAGGTGGATCTTCGCCCGATCAGCGGCTCGGACCACCTGGGCGGGGTCGCCGCCGAGCCGGGCGATCCGCGCGTCGAGGGCCTGGTCCCGGGCGATCGCGTTCAGCACACCGCCGAGGGCCGGATCGAGGCTCTTGTCCACGGTGACCGCGATGCCCCCGGGGCCGTCGACGACGAGAGCCGTGAGCTTCCCCGTGCGCACCTCGCTCCGCCCCGCCGCCTGGTCCGCCACGGTCACCGTGGCCACCGGCCGGCCCGCCGCCTTGCCCGCCGCGCGCAGCGGCGCGGACAGTGCGGCGTCCTGACGGGTCAGCCCGATCCTGCTGGTGCTCGGGCCGCTGTTGTGGTGCGCCACCAGCAGGGCGATGTTCAGGCCGACGACCATCAGCACGAGCACCACCAGCGTGATCCGGAACGCCTTGCCCTGGAGGCGTGTCCTGATCTCCCGCCGGGCGATGAGCCCGACGACCTCGCGTCCGCCGCGCTCCGCGCCCGCCATGCCGTTCACGCTGCCTCCTCGGGGGCGTGGGTGTTCACCACGTGGTGGAACAGTTCGGTGAGCGAGGGACGGCGGCGGGCGAACTCCCGTACCGGGCCGGTCGCGAGGGCCGCCCGGAGCACCGCCTGGTCGTCCGCGCCCGGCGCGAGCTCCAGCAGTGTCGGCGCCGCGCCCTCCCCGGCCGCCGCGCGTTCCGCGGCACCGATCACTGTGACGCCGGGGAGGTCGTCGGCCCAACCGGGCGGAGCCTGCGGCGCGTCCACCACGATCCGGTCCGCTCCGCCGGAACGCAGGTCGCCGACCCGCCCGCAGGCCACCATCGACCCGCCGTCCACGATCCCCACCCGGCTGCATATCCGTTCGACCAGTTCGAGTTGGTGGCTGGAGAAGATCACCGGGACGCCGGCGTCCGCCTTGTCGCACAGCACCCCGCTCATCACCTCCACCGCGACCGGGTCGAGGCCGGAGAACGGCTCGTCCAGGACGAGGATCTCCGGATCGTGCACCAACGCCGCGGCGAGTTGGACGCGTTGCTGGTTGCCCAGACTGAGCTTCTGCACCTCGTCACCGAGCCGGGCCGTGACGCCGAGGCGTTCGGTCCACTCGCGGGTGGCCCGGCCGGCGTCGGCGCGGCTCATCCCGTGCAGCCGGGCCAGGTACTCCAGTTGCTCGCCCACCCGCATGCGCGGGTAGAGGCCGCGCTCCTCCGGCATGTACCCCATCCGGTTGCGGATCCCGGGCGTCATCGCGGCGCCGTCCCACCGCACCTGACCGGCGTCGGCGGACAGCACGCCGAGCGCGATGCGCATGGTCGTGGTCTTTCCCGCGCCGTTGCCGCCGACGAAGCCGAACACCTCCCCGGCCCGCACGTCGAAGGTCATCTCCCGCAACGCCACGACCTCGCCGTAGCTCTTGGAGACACCGTCGATCTCCAGTCGTCTCTCGCTCACCCGCCGCCAACTCCCCGTTCGTCTCCGCCGGACATCGCTCGGGCACTCCCCGTCCGTATGGTGATAGCACTATGACGGATGGCGACCAAACGGGGGTGGCCAGGGGACCGGCGCTCGGGATCGCCGTGCGCGGCAGGGGTGCCCGACGGCCACTCCGGCCGGTATGACGGGTACGCCCACGAACCTGATCACGGTGCACAGACGCGTTCGCGGACCGACCCGGTTCCCACGGGAGCGGGTCGCTCCGCGAACGTCCAGTCGTCGTGCGCGCCGCGGGTCGCGATCAGCGGTGGCCGGCGCGGGGGCGGGCGCTCGCGGGTCCCGCGGAGCCGGGCGTCACGGAGAAGGTGCCGTCGGACAGCGGGCTCACGCCGTAGCCGCCGCTACCGAGGGGCTGGGGGTCGAAGTCGCCCATCGGCTCGCCGTTGACCAGGAGGTCGGTGAAGGTGAACTTGCTGAAGGACGGGAAGCTGCCGGTCGGCGACTCGAGGATCGCCTCGGCGCTGGAGTCCTCGCCCGTGCCGGACTTGTTCACGTGCTGGGTCCAGCCCTTGGTGGTGTCGGTGAGGGTCAGCGAGTAGAACTGGCTGCTGGAGACGACGGAGGCGCTGATCTGGTCGCCCTGGGAGATCGGGTTGCTCCAGTAGACCGGAGCGGCGGGATACATCTCGTACCACCCGGCGAGCACCGGCTGGCCGCTGGAGCAGTCGGTCTCCACACCGGTCTGCTCGACGGTGCTGTCGCCGTAGCCGTCGAGGCCGAGCCACGCCGCGAGCAGGTCGTTCGAAGACGTGCACGTGACGGCAGGCTCGGTCCATGAGCCGCTGATCGAGGTGAACTCCCCCGGAGAGCCCGAGACGACGTAGCCGACCCAGCCGTCGCCCACGTGGTGGACGACCTGCGGGCCGAAGTGCGGAGCGGCCGCGGTGGCGCCGGCGCTCGCCGGTACCAGTGCCGCCGCGAGCAGTAAGCCCGCGGTGGTGAGTTTGCCTTTGGCGAGTCTTCGGCTGACGCCTGAGTTGAAGCCCATGTGCCGTGACTCCTACGGGATGAGGAGGGATGAGGGGGCCGGCCGGGCCGGTCCCATCGTCCGCCCGCACCTCCTCGCGCCTCAAGGGGGCCGTTCATTCGGAATGCGCCATGTCGAGAAGACGACGAACGGGCGTCTCCCGCGGGAGGTTTCGGGAGGGCGGCGAGAGCCGCCGGGTGCGCGGGTGGCGCGAGGGGCCGATCCCGCGGAAGACGGCCGGGAGGTTCGCGATCAGCGGCGCGATCGCTTCTCTGCACTTTGCAAGGCCCGCAATGCTGTGCTTCCGTTCACGCCGCTTGACCACCGGGTCGTCGTACTTCGGGTGAGCGAGGTGTGAAACTTCGGCATGGCCTCGGAACCAACCCCGGACACGGGGCACCAACCCGCTCTCGACTGGTCCAAGTCGACCAGTACTACTCCCGGGCCGACACCATCGCCGCGGCGAACGCGATCGAGGCGCCATCCCGGGTACTGATCATGGAGTACTGGGGGGTTACGGCCTGCTGACCTTGTCGACTGGATCGTTCCGGTGCCAGGAAAGTCAGGTCACCTGATCACAGACTCCTACCGGTCCCCGAAAGGCGTCCGTTCACCGGGCCACGGGGTGTGCACATGCCGTCGACGATGGCAATCAGGAGACTCTGTAGGCAGCCGCGCCATTGTGAAGGAAGCGAGCACGACCGTCCTCGTCGGAGCCGATCAGGGACAGAACTTGATGGCCATTGAGCTTTGGTTCGGCGGTGATGATCGCGGTGTCGTTGAGGCGGACTACCTCGATGCGATGCTCGGGCTTACCGAGGACGGACTTCGCGGGTTCGTTGCGGGGGTGGCGGATGAGGAACGCGCGGTCGTCCTCGACGGTGAGTGTGAGGTCGAACAGGGTGTTGCGGTAGGTGCCGCACATACGGTCCACGTCGATGAGTGGCGTATTCGCAGGCGGCACTGGCAGTGGTGTCGTCTCAACGCCGGTGAGGTCTCCGAGGACGGGCTGAAGATCTCGTGGGCCAGCGGCTCTGCGCCCGAACTGTTGGTCAGCACGGCCACCGCCACGCCGGCCGAGGGGACGACACGCAAAAATGCCGTCTGCCCCATGGACACGCCGGTGTGGCCGACGACGGCGTCCCGGTACAGCATCCAACCGAGCCCCCAGCCCAGAACGCCGCCTCCGAAGTCCGGGACGGAATCGAGCTGGGGGTTGCGCAGTGCCGCCAGCGCGGGGTCGGTGAGGTGCAGGTGGACGAACGTCAGGAGATCACGTGCACTCATCGCGAGATGAGAGCCACTGGGCGTCGAGAAATAGCGCGTCGCCCAGGTCTTCGTGGGTGCGAGCCCCGCGTCGGTCTCGACGTGCCCGATCGCGGCGCGGTGCAGGATGGCCTCGTACGTCGTGGTGGCGACGGTCGTCAGGCCCAGTGGGGTGGCGAGGCGTTCGCGGAGCACGTCGTGGAAGGGCTTGCCCCGAAGCAGCTCCACGAGCCTGCCGAGCACCACCCAGCCGCTGTTGGAGTAGGAGAAGAGGGTGCCCGGCGGGAGCAGATGTTCCGCGTCGGCGAGGGTGGCGACGAACTTCTCGATCGCGTCGTCGTTGCGACCGGTGTCGATGACGTGGTTGCCGTCGATGCCGCTGGTGTGGGTGAGCAGATGGCGAGCGGTCAAGACCTCGGTGGCCCCCGGGTCGCTCAGCCGGAAGCCGGGCATATAGTCGCGAACGGGACGGTCGAGGTCCAGCACACCCTCATTCACCAGTTGCTGGACCAGTGTGGCCGTCCAGATCTTGGTGATCGAGCCGATCTTGAACACCGAGTCGGTCGTGGTCTCGACTCCGGTGTGCAGACTCAAGACGCCTGCGGCCTCGTCGTGGATCTCCCCGCCGGTCAGCACGGCGATCTGTGCGCCCGGTACCCCATGCTTCTCGATGAGCTCCCGCAGCTGCCATCTCATTTCATCAGCCTAGCTACAGTAACCGGTCCGCCAGGCCGGCCAGCTTGGCATGGACAGGCCGTTCTGAGTGGAAGTCATGTGTGCTTCCGTGTCGTAGGCATCCCGAGGTCGACTGTCGGGAGGCGACTGAGCCGTAGGGCTTCCTCGCGCTTACCGGCCAAGAAGCTGAGGGTCAGGTCGATGCCCTCGATTTCACCGAGCCAGTTCTCGGTCTCGGCGCGCTGTCGGCGGCTGTGAAGGTCCGTCTCGATCTCGGCGAGCCGATCGAGCATCTTGGGGTCGACTCGGAGCATCGGGCATCGGATGCAGGCTGCTCTGAACTACGGGTTACAGGGCCGCCGACGCCAGACTGACATGACGGTCACACTCCGATGAAGCTCACGGTTTCTGTCATGTCCGCCCGCCCGGTACTCAGCCGGGGCACGCCTTCCTTCTCGAATCCCACCGCGACGCCGCAGAATAGTACGAGCCCGTCGTCTGCTCCGACGATCTGGCTGACAGTCTTGCGGTACATCGTCCACATCACCTGGGGGCAGCTGTGTAGCCCTTCCGCCCTCAGTAGCAGCATGACCGTCTGCATGTGCATCCCCGCGTCCCCCCACTGCCCTGGCCCCATCGTCCGGTCGAGGTAGCAGAACAGCACGACCGGGGCCCCGAACGCCTGCGAGTTCAAGGCGGCCATTTTCATGGGCCTTTCGGGGTCGTCGCGCTCGATTCCCAGTGCCTTGTACCGCTGGGCTGCCGCAGCGGAAAAGCGGTCCACGTACGGCGAGGTCAGTTCGGCCGGGTACATCGGATACTCCCGCTCATCCCCCAGGTCTCCTGTCAGTGCCCTGGCCGTCGCTTGCCTCTTCAGTTCGGCCAGGGGCTCGCCGGCCACGACATACACATGCCATGGCTGTGAGCTGCCCCGAGTTTCGTAGAGTCCGGTGATCTTGTTTCAGGCGGACTGTGGGGCTGGTTCCTGGCTTCGCCAGTAGTCCTGTTCGTACTCGGTGGGTGGCACGTGGTCGAGTGCGGAGTGGAGGCGTTCTTCGTTGTACCAGGTGACCCACTGGAAGATCGCCCGCTCGACCTGCTCGACGTCCTTCCAGGGGTCCTGCATCTCGATCAGCTCGGCCTTGAAGGTGCCGTTCAGGGCCTCGGCCATGGCGTTGTCGTAGCTGTCGGCGACGGACCCGACGGAGGCGGAGGCGCCGATGTCGACGAGCCGGTCGGTATACCGAATTGATACGTATTGCGAACCCCTGTCGCTGTGATGGACGAGGCCGGAGTCCTTCTTGATCCTCCGCCTCCACAAGGCCATCTCCAGTGCGTCCAGCGGAAGTTCGGTCCGCATGTGGTTCGCGACCTGCCAGCCGACGATCATCCGGGAGTACACGTCCAGGACGAACGCCACGTACGCCCATCCCGACCAGGTGCGGACATACGTCATGTCCGCGACCCACAGCTGGCCCGGGCGGCTCGCGGTGAAGTCGCGGTCGACCAGGTCCGGCGGCCGGGGCGCCGAAGGCTCCGGGACCGTGGTGCGCCGCCGCCGGCCACGGATCACCCCCTCCAGACCAAGCTCGGCCATCAGCCGCTCGACGGTGCAGCGGGCCACCCCGTGGCCTTTGCGCCCGAGCGCGCGGGTGATCCGGCGAGCCCCATACGTGCCGCCCGACCCCGCGTGGACCTGCTCGATCAGAGGCATGAGCTGTTCGTCGCGCAGCCGGCGGGCCGACTTCGGCCGCTTCTTGCGGGCGAAGTACGTCGATGGCGACAGCGCGAGAACCCGGCAGACGGGATCGACCCCGAGACCTCTGTCACGCAGGTGGTCGATCACCTGCTCGGCCTCGTCCGGGGACGGTCGATCTCCTGAGCAAAAAACACCGAGGCTGCCTTGAGGATCTCATTCGCCCGCCTCAACTCCGCCACTTCCCTGCGAAGTTGCCTGAGCTCGTCCTGCTCGGTGGTAGCCAGCCGGTCATCGCGCTCACCGCGGTCGGCCTCGGCCTGGCGGACCCAGCCGCGCAGGGCCTCCTTGTTGGATGCCCAGATCCTTCGCCACGTGCGCGATCGGGCGGCCGGACGTGCGGACCTCACGGACCGCACGCTCACGGAGTTCATCAGGGTATCTACGGGGTGCTGGCATAGCGCTGGTGGTTCTCCTTCACCAGGATCGTAACCCTGGCATCAGGGACTCCACCAAACTCAGAGCAGCTCAGTCTCACGTCCTTCGTGATGGGTGCGCCGGCTGACTTCAGCGGCGTAGGCGCCCCAGTCCCCGGCTGCGGCGCGCTGCCACTTGACGGCGACGGTGATGTGGATGCCCAGGGTGCGGGCAAGGATCGCGGCGGGCAACTCGGTGGCGAGTTGGAACAACGCGGTCGAGCGGCTCTCGGCGAGCCGGATGCCGAGCTTGCGGAGCCGTTCGCCCATCGCCCAGGCACTGATCGGGCGGCCGGGCTGGCCTCCGGGGAAGAGCCAGGGGGAAGTCGTCCGGGCGAGGACGGCATGGCTGCGCTGGACGGCGACCTGCTGCAGCGGGCTTCTCGTTGATCGCAGGCTCCGCAGCGGGGCTGGTCGGTCAGGCGCGAGAGGGTGCAGGGAGCGGTGCGTCCGCAGATCGAGCAGACCAGGGTTGGCAGGGGGCGGCAGTTGGGGCAGACCGGACCGTTCGCTGTGCGGACGCTCACGGACTTGCGTTCGCCGCAGACGGTGCAGGTCTCCAGGTTCACCGGGTCCCTGATCAGGCAGTTCGGGCAAGGCGGCCGTCGTCGCGGGTGGCGGGCTCGCGGCGGGCCCCGCAGCGTGCGCATTCCTCGATACGGGACTTGGCGATGCAGTTGCGGCAGACCCGGTGCCCGTCGAGCGGCTTGTCGATGCGGACCGCCCGGTGGCAGCGCGGGCAGGCAGATCGCTCGATCCCGGGGATGCCGGCGTCGTGGAGCAGGTCGATGAGCCGCAGGACCGCCCGCAGGGGCGCGAGGTGCCCCTGGCCGGTCAAAAGCTCGGGCTTGGCTTCCAGGGCCCAGGCCAGTCTTCGCTGGTAACCGGGGCCGGTGGCCGAGCGCCGCACCGCGTCGGCGACAACCTGAGGGTCGGCTGCCGGGTCAACCCTAGTGACCACTTCGTGGATCACCTCGAACGGATCGCGTCCGTCGGTGTCGGGGCAGGCCAGACATCTGGGCTGCCCGAGACGGTCCCGAGAGGCGACGCGTCGGCTCTCCCCGCAGCCGGCGCAGGGTTCCGGCACGGGCGAGCAGACCGCGCAGTACCAGTCTTGACCGCAGCGGTGGAACGTTCGCAGAACCTTGCCGCACTCAGCGCAGACCGGAGGAGAGATGGCCAGGGCACCAGCCCTGCGCAGGGCAATGAGCAGGTCGGCGACGGCCCGGGGCGCTGGGGACCGGCCGTCGCGCAGGACCTCGGGACGATCGGCCAGGGCAGCGGCGAGGCGGCGGGACTTGGCACCTCCCCCGGCGATACCGAGGACCACCGTGCGCAGGACCTCGGGTTTCAGCCGCTGGTCGACGGCCGTGATGAGGCCCACCATCAACCCGACGGGGTCCGCGACGGCGCAACCGCCGTGGTCGACGCTGGTCACTGCCCATCAACTCCCGTGATCCGTGCCCGCCTCGGGCGCAAACCGCCGATCCCGTCACTGGAGGGCGCCCCCGCCGGCAGCGGCCTTCTTGGGCCGCTTCGCGGCGACGGCCGCGCCAACCGGTTCGATGAGGTCGTCCATCGTGCAGTCCAAGATGTCCAGGAGTGCCATCAGGATCTTCAGGCTGAACCGTTCGGGCCGCTCGACGACGAGCCGGTAGACTTGGCTCGACGACAGCGCGACGCCGCGTTCGGCCAGCGGCGGGATGAGGTCAGTGGTGGAGAACATCCCGCGGTCCGCCATCACCTTGCGCAGGTGCCAGCGGTAGTCGAGCTTGCCGTCCATCCCAGGTCCTCCCTCGTCACGCCCCGGCGAATGCCGGAGCCAGCGCCCTGCTCAGAGCAGTGTTCATGAAGTCGTCGCTGACGTGGGTGTAGATCTCCGTGGAGCTGTCGCACTCGTGGCCGACCTGCTGCTGGATGAAGCGCCGGTCCACCCCGTCCTCGGTCAGATGGGTCACGTAGGAGTGGCGCTCGGAATGGACGACGAGCTCTTTCGGCAGGCCCAGCGCGTCGCGGTAGGCGACAAACCGTGCGTTGATCTCCGACGGTTTGACTCGGCCGCCCCGCTCGGTGACCCATAAAGCCGGATGGTCCTCGCAGCCGAACCGCGACCGGACGTTCTCCACGTAGTCCGCGACCGCCTCCACCGCCCAGCCCCTCACGTCCCGGGCCGGGTAGTGCAGTTAACAGGTCGGCCGTGGCGTGGTCGGCACCGGAGACCTTCGTGACTCCTCTCCCGCATAATTGCGGGGGTTTCTCGCTAGGCCGGGTTGGCGTTGCGACGGACCAGCCCGGCCCGTAGAACGTTCAGGGCGCCCACCGTGTCAGCGTGTGCCTGGTGGTTGCACTCCTGACAGTGGAACTTCTCCTGTGTGGGCCGGTTCTCCTTGGCGGTGTGCCCGCATGCGGGGCACCGCCGGGAGGTGTTGCGGGGGTCTACCGCCATCACCACTCGCCCGGCGCCTTCCGCCTTGGCCGCGAGGATCGCGAGGAACACCCCCCATCCGGCATCAGCTATCGAGCGGTTGAGTCCAGTCTTCGCGCTTGCTCCGTTCGGGAGGAACACGCCGGGCTGCTCGGCGTCCGGCTTCGGTGCCGGTGCCTTGCTCATGTTGCGGATCTTGAGGTCTTCGTGCGCGATGAAGTCGTGCTGGCGCACGAGGTCAAGCGCGGTCTTGTGCGCGTGGTCCAGGCGCTGACGCCGGACCTTGCGGTGCAGCCGTGCCACTCCCTCTACGGCCTTGCGGCGCCGCTTGGAGCCGCGTTTGCACCTGGACAGGGCCTGCTGTGCAGCTTCCAGTTTGGCGGCGGCCTTCGCGCCGTGGCGCGGGTTGGGCACGAATTCGCCGCCTGAGCCGGCGAGGAAGTTGGCTATGCCCATGTCGATGCCGACCATGGAGCCGGTCTGCGGCAGTGGTTCGGGCTGGGCCTGGTCGGCGGTCAGGACGACGTACCAGCGGAGGCCTTCCCGCTTCACCGAGATCGTCTTGATCTTGCCGAGCACAGGACGGTGCTGGTGGACCTTGACGTGCCCTACGCCCTGGAGTCGGACACGGGTGACGGGATCGTGCGGGGTGGAGTCCCAGCGGCAGCCGTCGCCGTCCTTGGGGAAGTCCACTGTGTCGAACCGCTTGTTGGAGCGGAACCGCGGATACCCCGGTGTCTCTCCCGACTTCACCCGGCGGAAGAAGGCGGCGAACGCCTTGTCCAGGCGGCGCAAGGTCGCCTGCTGGGAGGAGAACGACCAGCGGGCCTGATCGGGATCGTAGGCGCGGATGTCCTTGAGTTGGCCGGACTGCTGCCCGTACCGGACAGTCGTCTTCGAGGCGTGCCGGTAGGCATCACGTCGTTCCTGCAAGGCCGCGTTGTAGAGGGTGCAGTGATCACGGAGCATCGCCGCCAAGGCACCCTGCTGGCCCACGGTGGGCCTGATGAGGAACGTGTAGGCGCGGATCACTGGTTCACCCCCCTTACCCGTTCGGATTCCAAGATCATACTACGCTGGGTGTATGTCGCCACGCTGGAACCCGAATCCCGATGTACGCACCGGCCGTCACGTTGCCTACAACCTGCACGCACACTTGGTGTTCGTCACGAAATACCGGCGCGGCGTCTTTGATGACGCCATGCTCAAGAGGTGCGAGGAGATCATGCGCGAGGTGTGCGGCAACTTCGAGACGGAGCTGAAGGAGTTCAACGGCGAAGCCGATCACGTACACATGCTCGTCCACTACCCGCCGAAGGTCGCCCTGTCCAAGCTGATCAACTCCCTCAAGGGCGTCAGCTCCCGGTACCTGCGGGCCGAGTACACCGGCCGCACCAACCGAATCGGGATGGGGTCGGCGTTCTGGTCCCGCTCCTACTTCGCCGGCTCCTGCGGCGGCGCACCGCTCACTGTGATCCATCACTACATCGAGGGCCAGAAGCGACCTGGCTGACCGTCACGGCAACCGCGCAGCGAACTCCGCCACCGCGCGACTCCAAACCGAGGATGCATTCCCTCCCCGGCTAAAGCCGGGGATACCCTGCAAGATCACGGATGGGGGAGACACCGAACTCCCGTGCCAAGCTTGACCCGCACGACATGTGTGAATCGACCGCCGTTCTCCCGCTCCCCCATCGACCGCAGAGGGCCTGTCTTGCTTGAACGCGCCGTGTACCCATGCCTCGACACCACCGATGCGGACATCTCCCGACCAGTAGGCCGCGGGCCCGGCCGGGAGGACGACGAATACCTGGAGGCGATGGCGAACCTCGCGGCCGCGGTCTCGGTGGTCACCACGTTCGGCGACGGCTTACAGCCGGTCGGGGCGACCGTCACCTCGGCGGTCAGCGTCAGCGCCGAGCCTCCCGTCGTCGCGGTGGCACTCGGCTGGCAGAGCTGCACCCTCGCGGCGATCCGCGCCACCAGGATCTTCGCGGTGAACATCCTGCGCTCCCCGGCACGGGAGGCGGCCCAACTGCTGGGCACCAAGAGCCCGGAGAAGTTCGACGGCATCCCCTACGAGCACACGAGGCTGGGCACGCCGTGGCTGCCGAGGCTCAGCCTGAAGGCCATCGAGTGCCGGCTGCTGAGCGAGGTACCCGTGGGAGACCACGCCCTGCTCCTCGGCGCGGTCATCGATGTCCTCACCCCGCCGCGTGCGGTCGACGCGCCCGACGGCACCGACACCGGCTGCCGCGACGAGGACCGGCCGCTGCTGCACTGGCGGCAGTCCTACCACCGGCTCGGGTGACGGCCCGGCGGGCGTCGATCCGGCGCCGGGTCAACTCGCCTTCTGACGCACCCGGTACGCGGCGGCCGAGGCGCGGTCGTTGCACTGCTCGCTGCAGTACCTGCGGTTGCCCGGCCTGGTCCGGTCGACGAAGACGCACTCGCACGGCGCCGCGACGCACACACCGAGCCGCCGCACGCCGTGCCCGGTGACGAACGTGGTCAGGGCGCCGGGCAGACGGGCGGCCAGCGCCGAGTAGCCGAAGCGGCCGGCTCCCCAGTCCAGGAACGCCTTGCCGGCCTCCGAGACCGTCAACTGCGGCACCGCGTTGGTCTCCCGCAGCAGCGCGTTGAGCAACGGGACGGCGTCGGCCGGGCTCTCGGCAAGGAAGACGCCGCGCAGCCGGTCACGCAGGATGCGCAGCGGCTGCAGGTCGTGGCCGGCCAGCTCCTCGGCCAGTCGTGCCTCGCCGGACTCGACCAGCCGGTCGCGAAAATAGGGCACGTTCGTCAACTGATCGGAGGGGTTGGCCAGCGCGTTGACGGTGTTGACCAGATCGACGGCCAGATCCAGGTCATCCACTGATTCCGCTGCCCATCATTCACATCCCGACCAAGACGCTACCTCGGCGACAAAGCCTACCAGGTGGTGATCATCCCGATCATCCTCGTCGTGCCAGGCCATGCCTTCCGCCTCCCCCGCCGGCCCGCGGTCCGCGGGCGGTCACGCCAGGTCCCGGGCGGCCATCATCCGCAGGACGGCCTGCGCGGACTGCGCCACGTCCTGTCCGTGGGTCTCGATGCGCAGTTCGGCGACCGCGGGCTCCTCGTACGGGTCGTCCACACCGGTCAGCCCGCGCAGGTCGCCGGCCGCCTGCCGGGCGTACAGCCCCTTCACGTCGCGCTCGGCGCACACCGCCACCGGGGTCGCCACGTGCACCTCCAGGTAGGGGGTCCGCGACGCCGCGTGCCGTTCGCGGACCGCCTGCCGGCTGCCGGCGTACGGCGCGATCACCGGGACCAGCACCGCGACCCCGTTGCGGGCCAGCACCTCGGCGAACAGGCCGATCCGCTTGACGTTGGTCTCCCGGTCCTCGCGGCTGAAGCCGAGCCCCGCCGAGAGGGTGGCGCGCAGTTCGTCGCCGTCCAGCACCTCCACCCGGCGGCCGCGGGACCGCAGTTCCTCGGCCACCGTGCGGGCGATCGTGGACTTGCCCGCGCTCGGCAGACCGGTCAGCCAGACGGTGACGCCGCTCCGGCAGGTGCACGCCGCCGGGCGGCCGTCGGTGAGGACGGGCGCGTCGGGTTCGCGCACGGCGTCTGCGTTTTCCACCGGTGAACTCCTCAAGGTGTGCGTGCGGTACGGATGGCGGCCGGGCGGCCCGGCGGTGCGGAACCGGATCAGGACAGGCCGAGCCCGCCGGCCACCGTCAGCACCTGGCCGGTCAGCGAGGCACCGCTCGCGGTGATCAGCTGGTAGGCCGCGTCTGCCACCTCCTGCGGGGTGACCAGCCGGCCCAGGGGCACCCGCGAGAGGTAGGCGGCGAGTGCCTGCTCGGGGTCGTCGCCCATGGTGGCGAGCACGTCGTCGCGGACGCCGCCGTCCACCAGCGCGGGGGCGACCGCGTTGCAGCGGATCGGCAGGCCGGAGCGCGCGCAGTGCAGCGCGACGGACCTGGTCAGGTGCGTCACCGCGGCCTTCATGGCGCCGTACGGCACCATGCCGGGGGTCGCCATCAGCCCCGCGGTGGAGGAGAGGTTGACGATGGACACCGGATGATCGGGGCGGCGGCGGATGAGTTCCGCGCAGCCCAGCCAGGCGCCGACCACATGCGTGTCCAGCAGGTCGTGCCACTGCTGGACGGTGGCGGACAGCACGCCCTGCGGGACGCCGCCGAGTTCGCCGGCCGCGTTGACCAGCGCGTCGATCCGGCCGTGCCGCTCGACGACCCCGTCGAGCACCTTCTTCCAGGACTCGGCGTCCCGGACGTCGTGGACCAGTCCGCCCCGTCCCGGGTTCCGGCCGGTACGCACCACGGTCGCGCCGTCCTGCTCGGCCCGGCGGGCGATGGCGTCACCGATCGCTCCGAAGCCGCCGGTGACGATGACCACGGAGGTTGTGGCGTCGATGTGCATGGTTCCCCCTCAGCCGAGATGCGAACGGAGCCGGCGGATCGCCTCGGTGAGCGTCTCGGGGCGTTTGCAGGCCGCGAAACGGACCACGTTGGCCATCTCCGGCACCGGCTGCGCGTAGAAGACCGACACCGGCAGGCCGGCCACACCGGCGTCGACGATCATGCGCTCACACCAGGCCACCGCGTCCTCACCGACGTCGGCGAGAACGAAGAACCCGCTGTCGGGGACGTTCGCCGCCAGGCCCAGTTCGTTGAGCGCCGCGGTGAACTCGCCGATGTGGGTGCGCAGTTCACCGGCGCGGGCGGCCAGCACGGCCGGGGTCTGCGGAGCGTCGAGCACGGTGGCGACGGCGAGTTGCAGCGGGGTCGGCGGACAGAAGGTGAGGAACTGGTGCACCGCCCGGATGCGCCGGGTCAGCTCCGGACCGGAAACCGCCCAGCCGATCCGCCAGCCGGTGGCGGCGAAGGTCTTGGAGGCGGAGGAGATCTTCACCCGCAGCTCCGGGTCCTCGATCGCCTCCATGACGCCGTGGTGCGGCGTGCCGTCCAGGTTCAGGTGCTCGTACGCCTCGTCGGAGACGACCACCACGCCGCGCCGCCGGGCGAGGTCGGCCACCGCCTGCCACTCTGCGGCGTCCAGGGCGCGGCCGAGCGGATTCCAGGGGGAGTTGACGACGATCGCCCGGGTGGCCGGGGTGACGCACGCCTCCAGGGCCGCCGCGTCGATGCGGTCCTTGGCGGACGTCAGCCGCAGTGCCCGGGTGGTGCCGCCGGCGGAGCGGACGGCCGGCGCGTACTGCTCGTAGGCGGGCTCGACGAGGACCACCTCGTCGCCGGGGCCGACCAGTGCGGCGATCGCGCAGTGGATGGCCTCCGTGGCGCCGACGGTGACGGTGATCTCGGTGTCCGGGTCGGCCGTGACGCCGTCGTAGCGCTGGAGGTGGCGGGCGAGCGCGGCACGCAGCACCGGGTGCCCGGCGCTGGGCGCGTACTGGTGCTCCATGCCGTCGCCGACACCGGCCAGTGCGGCCAGCAGTGTCGCGTCGGGACCGTGGTCGAAGACCCCCTGCGCGAGGTTGACCGCGCCGTACTTGACCGCCGCCGCGGGGATGCGCACGAAGACGGACTCGGCGACGGGCGCCGCGCCGGCGCGTTCGGTGCCGGTGGTCGTGCTCATCATCTGTCTCCTTCTTCGGCGTGCTCGGGGACACGTTCGCCGGCGACTGGGTCGGACGGCGCGAGCGGTGCGGGCGTGGTCCGCCGCCGGACCGCCTGGACGGCGAGGGCGGCCAGCAGGATCACCACTCCGTACAGCGCCTGCCAGCGGGCGCCGACGAGGCTGACCACGATCACGACCAGGAGCACCAGGTTGAGCCCGGAGCGGACGGTCAGACCGCGGACCCGCAGGTAGGAGATGATGCTGAGGATGTAGAGCAGCATGAAGATCGCGCTCGCGGCCGCGGTGGTGTCGACCACCAGGTCGGGCCGGAAGGCCAGCAGCACCGAGGTGCCCGAGAACAGCACGACCAGCAGGCCCACCGCGCGGCGCGGCACGCTGCGGCCGTCGGAGGCGGCGAACGCGGCCGGCAGCATGCCGTTGTCGGCGGCGTCGCGCACCAGCTGGGAGACGCCCCACACCCAGGCGATGGCGTTGAGCAGCATGGCGCTGCACGCGATGAAGGTGACCGCCCAGATGATGACCCTGCCGTAGCCGACCGCGTGGGCCAGTTGGAGCAGTCCGACCACCTGGTCGACCCGGGCGCGCGGCACGGTGACGGCGATGGCGACGGTCAGCAGGATGGTGAACAGTCCGTAGACGGCCAGCGCGATGGAGCTGACGGGCAGGAAGTCGCGCTCGGGGTCGCGGAACTCCCGGGCCAGGAACGTCAGGTTCTCGAAGCCGGCGAAGGCCCAGAACGCCAGGATCACCCCGGGCAGCACCACTCCCAGGTGCCGGGTGCCGGGCGTCACCGTGGCCAGGCTGTAGTGGGCGGCGGGGATCGCGGACACCAGCAGCACGGTGGCCACCAGCACCAGGCCCCAGGTGGCCGCCGTCTGCACCCGGGTGCTGGTGCGCACCCCGGCGAGGTTGATCAGCACCGCGGTCAGCAGCACCGCCACCGCGATGCAGATCGTGGTGGCCCGGCCCAGCGCGAAGGTCTCGGCGACGTAGCGGCCGGCCACGAAGGCGCCCGAGGGCAGGCCGACGATGACCAGGGAGATGAACATCACCGGCACGCAGCGGCCGAACATGTCGCCCAGGCCCAGCCGGATGAACGCCTCGATGCCCCGGCCGTCGGGGTTGCTGCGCACCATGTCGTCGAACATCAGCAGCATGGGCAGGCACAGCAGCGTGGACAGCGCCCACACCAGCAGGCTGTTGTCGCCCGCGCGGGAGTAGACCGCCGACGGCAGGAAGAGGATGCCGGACCCGGCGATCGAGCCGATGGCCAGCGGGATCGCCTGCCACCGGGTCAGCCGGCGGGTGGCGGTGTCGGGCGTGGTCTCAGCCACCGTGTTCCTCCGTCCTCCACGGCAGGACCCGGCCGCGGTTGAGGATTCCGGTCGGGTCCAGTGCCGTCTTCAGCGTTCGCATCAGGTCCAGTTCACCCGCGGAGCGGGTGTAGCCGAGATAGTCCCGCTTCTCGAAGCCGATGCCGTGCTCCGCCGAGATCGAACCGCCGTACGAGGAGACCACCCGGTAGACGATGTGCTCCACGTCCGGCTTGCGCTCGCGGGTCTTCTCGCCGGTGGCCACCGCGATGTGCACGTTGTCGTCGCCGAGGTGGCCGAAGACCAGCAGGCGGACGTCCGGCCACTGCTCGCGCAGTTCCTTGCCCATGTCCTCCAGGCTGGCGGCCAGCGACCGGGCCGAGACGCTGACGTCGAAGCCGAACAGCGGCTGCATGCGCAGCACTTCGCTGGGAATGCGCTCACGCGCCTGCCAGAACGCCCGGAGTTCGGCCGGTGAGGAGGCGATGGCGGAGTCGATGAGTATCTCCTCCAGTTCCGTGAGGCACTCGAGGAAGGCCGCCTCGCCGTCGGCCCGGGTGATCTCGCACTCCGCCAGCACGTAGAGCGGATGGCCCTGCGGCAGCGGCAGCCGTACGCCGGTGCCCTCCAGCACCGCGTACGCGTCGGCCCACACCACCTCGAACGCGCTCAGCGCGCCGGGCATGCGGCGGCGCAGCGCGTCCAGCAGCCGCAGCGCCGCGTCGGTGTCGGCCACCGCGCAGAACGCGCCGGTGCGGCCGCTCGGCGCCGGGCGCAGGGCGAGCGTGGCGGAGGTGACCACTCCCAGGGTGCCCTCGCTGCCGACGAACAGGTGCTTGAGGTCGTATCCCGCGTTGTCCTTGACCAGGTCGGTGGAGAGCCGGAGCGCGGTCCCGTCGGCCAGCACGACCTCCAGGGCGCGCACGTGCTGCCGGGTCATGCCGTAGCCGACCACGTTGACGCCGCCCGCGTTGGTCGCCACGCAGCCGCCGATCGTGGCGGTGTCCTTCGACGCCAGGTCGATCGGCACCACCAGACCGTGCTCGGCCGCGTGTTCCTGCAGTCCGGCGAGCGTGACGCCGGCGCCGGCGGTGACCGTGCCCGCCACGGTGTCCACCTCGCCGATCGCCGTGAGGCGCTCGGTGGAGAGCACCACCTCCTGCGGGCCCGGCACGCCGCCGGAGACCAGACCCGTCATCCCGCCCTGCACGACCACCGGCTGCCCCTGCTCGTGGCAGTAGCGCAGCACCCGCGCGACCTCTTCGGCGTCGCCCGGCCGGACGACCACGCTCGCCACCCCGACGAGGTCGCTGCCCCACAGGTCCTGGGTGTAGCGCACCGGCAGATCGGGGCCGATGAGTACGTGGCGTTCCCCTACGAGTGACCGCAGGGCGTCCGCGTGGGCGGCCGGGCCTTGCGCGGTGCCGTCCGTCGCGGTGGGCGGGGGTGTGGTCAACAGAGCTCTCCTCGTGCGCTTATCGCAGGTCGAAATTGGCGTGTACGGCCGTGAGGCTGGTGTGGACGTGCAGCAGGTAGCCGCTGGTGGAGGCCAGCGCGCGGCGCACCGCCGGCTCCACGTGGTGCGGCTCGGCGACGCGTTCGGCCGGTATGCCGAAGGAGCGCGCCCACCGCGCGAGGTCGGGGTTGCTCAGTTCCGTGCCGCAGGTGTCGGCGGCCGCCCGGCGGGCGGCGTGGGCGCGGATCGTGCCGTAACTGGCGTTGTCGGCCACGATGACCACCGGGCAGCGGCCCAGCGCGCGGCCGGTGGCGAGCTCGTTGCCGGTCATCAGCACGCCGCCGTCGCCGACGACGCAGACCACCGTGCGGTCGGGGAAGCGGGTGGCGGCGGCCACCGCGGCCGGCACTCCGAAGCCCATCGAACCGCCGGCGAGCGCGAGCAGCCGCTGGCCGCCGTTCAACGTGACGAAGCGGTGGACCCAGCTGCTGAAGTTCCCGGCGTCCAGGGTGACGATCGCGTCGTCCGGCAGCCGGCGGTTGAGGACCGCGGCCACCTGGGCGAAGTCGAGCCCGTCCTCGCGCGGACGCGGTTGCGGCCGGCTGAGGTCGTTCTCCAGTCCGCGCCAGCCCGCCACCCACTCCTGCCGGTCGCCGTCGCCGCCGGCGTCGCCGGGCGTGTCGGCCAGCAGCGCGAGCACGGCCGCCGGGTCGGCGGCCAGCCGCTCGCCGGGTCCGAGCGGCCGCGGGTGCACGGTGAGCAGGCTGCGGCCGTCCGCGTACCAGCCGGACAGGTGGACCTCGTCGGGCTGGTCGCCGAGGAACACGACGAGATCGGCCTCGGCCAGCCGCGCCTTGGTCGCGGCGGGCGATCCGAGGTGCAGGTGGCCCGCGTAGTGCGGATGGCGGTTGTCCATCAGGTCCTGCTGCTTGTTGCCCAGCACGACGGGCACCCCGGCGCCGCGTGCGAACCGGTCGAGCAGGTCCGCGACGGGCACCGCGTCGCCCCTGCGCAGCAGCCGTCCGGCCACCACCACCGGGCGCCGGGCGCCCGCCAGCGCCTCGCGGACCCGCCGCGCGGCCTGGTCGCCGGGGACGTCGGGCACGTCGAGGGACGCGATGGCCACCGGGTCGGCCGGCAGGTCCCACAGGTCCTCCGGCACGACCAGCACGGCGGGTCCGGGCACCGCGGTCCCGAGCGCCTGCCGGATCCGCAGCAGCGCGTCCGGCAGCGTGTCGGGGCCGTCGAGCGTCACCACCGGCACCACCCCGCCGAGCAGCGCGGCGATGTCGGTGCCCTGGAAGCCCAGGACCGGATCGGTGCCCCGGTCGGCGCCGCCCACCACCAGCAGCAGCGGTGTCGGGTCGGCCTTGGCGGCGTCCAGGGCGATGCTCGCGTTGGTGGCTCCCGGCGAGCGGTTGACCGCCACCACGGCCGGCCGGCCGGTCAGGCGGGCGTCGGCGAGCGCGGCGAACGCGGCGCCGGCCTCGTGCCGGGCGGTGACGATCGGAAAGCCGTCGTCGTCCGCCGCGTCGAGGAGCGGCAGGAACGCCTCACCGGGCACGGTGAACAACCGGTCGCAGCCCAGGTCGCGCAGGAACCGCAGGACGCGGTGGGCGACGCTGTCGCCCGCCGCGTCGGCCCGCTGCCGCGGGGCGGTCGTGGTGACCGTCACCGTGACGTCCCCCGCACGGGTGCCTTGTACTCGCCCGTCGCCGACTCCGGCGGCCACACGACGACCGCGTCCTGCGCGCTGTCGCCGACCTCGCGGTAGTGCATCAGGACGATCTCCGGGGTGTCGTGGTGTCCGGCGGCGTCCGACCAGTCGAAGGACACCGGTCCGCGCCAGGTGTCGAACGTGCCAGTTTCCAGGGCGTGTTGCAGTTCGTCGCGGCCGGTGCCTCCGGCTGCCGCGGCGGCCTGGGCGAGGATGACCACGTCGGTGAAGGCGTTGAGCGAGTTGTCCGGCGGGGCGCTGCCGAACTCGCGCTCGTAGTGTTCCACGAACCACCGCCCGACAGGGCCGAGTTCCGGCCAGTCCGGGCTGAAGCGGGTCGCCGGCCACACCACGCCCGCGCCCGCCTCGCCGGTCAGCCCCCAGTAGTCCCCGGACCGCATCGGGAAGGGGAAGCACACCATCATCGGTACGCCCGGCAGCACGCCCGCGGAGACCGCCGAGGCGATGACCATGTAGTTGGTGCGCACCACCGCGGCGTTCAGCAGCAGTTCGGGGCCGAACTCGGCGACCTCCTTCAACTGCTCGTCCAGGTCCGTGACGCCGTCCTGCTCGAAGTCGATGCGCAGCACCTCGACGCCCTCGACCCTGTCGTACAGCTCCTGCTGCAGCGTGTCGGCGAGCATCTGGCCGAAGACGGTGTCCGCGGCGACCAGGGCGATCCGCTTCCAGCCCTGCTCCTTGACGAAGGAGGCCATCAGCGGAGCGCGGTCGGCTATCGAGAAGTAGGTCCTGAACAGGTGCCGGCGGCCGATGTTGATCGTGTTGTGGCCGTTCTCGACGAAGGTGGGGACACCGATCTCCTCGGCCACGTCGGCGACGTTCGGAGCGGTCCGCAGATGCCACTGGCCGACGACCGCGCTGACCCGGTCGAGGAAGACCAGTTTGGCCAGTCCGCCCACCGCGGTGCGCGACATGTGTTCGACGTCCGCGCCGAGCTGGTCATTGGCCAGAACCAGGCGGACGCCGGTGCCGATCCCGTGCTCGGCCGCGTAGCGGGCCCCGAGCACGGCGCCGCGCACGCACAGCTCTCCGGCCACCGGGTCCCCCGGGCCGGTCAGCGGCGTCAGGACACCGATCGGCAGGGCGTCGTCGCCGGCCGCCCGGTTCTCCCGTGCGACCAGTTCCGCAGCCCGTACCGCGATCTCTTGCGACTGGGTCACGCTGAAACTCCTTCAGTGTGGTACGCCGGACGGCCGCCTCTTCTTCGGGGCGGCCGTCGCGATCAGACTCCGAAACGCTTGCGGTACGACTCGGTGGCGGCGTTCACCGCCCGCTCGGACAGCCCGAACTCGTCGAGGCTGTAGACGTGCCTGCCCTTGCCCTTGGCCGGCTTCCACGCCAGGTGCTCGGCGACCGCGGCCTGGAAGTCGCTGGTGAACGGGATCTCCAGGAACTCGCAGATCCCCCGCATCGCCTCCTGCGGGTCCGCCACCAGGCGCCGGTAGGGCATGTCCAGTACCGGCTGCCCGCCGATCAGTTCGTCGCGGTCCTGCGCGAGCCGTTCGGACAGCTCGGTGATCCGGGTGAACCACTGGTCGCCGATCTCATGGGCGTCCCAGCGGTCGCTGCGCGCTCCGCGCAGGGTCCGGCACAGGCTCGCCGTCGAGCCGATCACCTCGACCGGATCGCGGTGCAGATGGATGAAGCGCGCGTCCGGGTACGCCTGGACCAGGCTGTCGAGGAACCAGGTGTGGAACGGGCACTTCAGCACCGGCACCGGCCCCGGGCCGTCGTCCCGCTGGTGCAGGCTCATCAGCGTCTGCAGCTGGCTGCGGTGCCAGCGGTACGGCTCGGCCAGATCCTGCTGGTGCAGCCACTGCCCGTAGGACGGCACCCGGTAGCGCATCTCCAGCACCATGCTGTGGAAGGTGTTGGCGAGCAGCCGGTGGCACTCGTCGGGCATCCGCGCGTCGATGAAGTGGATGCCCGGCAGGTCGGGGGCCTTGCGGTAGTAGTCGTCGACGTAGTCCTGCGCGGTGTCGCGCAGTTGCTCGTGCGCGTCCGGCCGGCGCACCGCGTCGGTGTGGTGGGTCAGCTCCCACAGCAGCGGGCTGTGCAGCGACTCGTGGCGGCCCAGCAGGTTGTGCAGCAGCGTGCTGCCGGTGCGCAGGAAGCCGATGACGAACACCGGCCGCCGCAGGTCGACTTCGGCGAGCCGCGGGTCGGCGGCGCGCAGCTCGACGGTGTCGGCCAGCACCTCCTGCGAGCGCACGATCGAGCGCCAGACCGGGACGACGTCCTCCGGCCGCAGGTACGCCTCGTTCCGCAGGGACTCGGCGAAGCGGTGTTGTGCGTCGGAGAACGGCGCCGGGCCGCCGGACGCGGGTGCGGTGGCGGATCCGGTCGCGGTCGTCATGTCAGGTTCCCTTCTGCTTGCCACTGGACGAGGTCGCGCGGGTCCAGACCCGCCCGCAGGTCCCGCAGGTTGGCCAGGAAGGTGTTCGCCACCTCGACCGGTTCGCCGGGGAAGGCGAACGCCCGGTGCGGCGAGACGATCAGCCGCGGGACGTCCCGGACGGGATCGTCCTCGGGCAGCGGCTCCCGCTCGTGGACGTCCACGAAGGCGCCGCGCAGCCGCCCTTCCCGCAGGGACGTGTGCAGCGCGGCGTTGTCGATCGTCTCCGCCCGCCCGACGTTGACCACGACGGCGTGCGCGGGCAGGGCGTCGAGCACGTCGGCCCCGATCAGGCCGCTGGTGTCCGGTGTGCCGGGCAGGCAGGCGACGAGGTGGTCGAAGCCGGCCGCCTCCTTCGCCAACCGGTCGGCCGGCACGGTGCGTTCGGCTTCCGGGACGACCCGGTCCGCGGTGCGGGTCACCGCCACGGTGTGCGCGCCGAGCGCGCCGAGCCGGGTGAGGACGGCGCGGCCGATCCGCCCGGCGCCGACCACGGCGACGGTGCTGCCGGTCAGCAGCGTCGCCCCCGACCGGTACCAGGCGGCGTCCCGCCGGCCGAAGAGCTCCGGAAAGTCCTTCATCACCAGCAGCAGTCCGGAGACGGCGTACTCGGCGACGGACGTGACCGGCACCGCCGCCGAGCTGGTGACCAGGACGTCGGAACGCAGTCCGGCCGACCGCAGGTGGTCGACGCCGGTGCCGGTCAGATGCAGCCAGCGCAGCCGTTCGAGCCCCGCGAGGCTCCCCGGCGTGAACTGGTAGCCGATCAGCACGTCGGCGTCGTCCGCCTCGACGGTCTCGGTGACGCGCAGCCGGATTCCGGGTGTGCCGTCCAGCACCGGCACCAGATGGGGTGCCATCTTGCTGTACGCCAGCCGGACGTCCAGGTCCGCCCAGCCACCGGGCGACTCGGTGTCCGCCATCGGACTACCAGCCCGCCTTCCTGCGGTGGGCGAGCAGTGCGGGCACCGGATCGGCGACGCCGCCGGCCGCGATCTCCAGTACGTCCCGGCTGTTGCGGCGCACCCGGCCCTCGACCCAGTCGAACAGCCAGCCGACCATCTGCTGGTGCGGCAGGTCGAAGGGGACCGTCCCGGTCAGCACGCATCCGGTCACCGCCGCGCCGCCGACGTTGGCCACCACGTCGGGGATCACGACGACGCCGCGGGCGGCCATCCTCGCCTTGGCCTCCGGGGTGCAGCACAGGTTGCCGCCCTCGACCACGATCTCGGCGCGCATCCGGTCGACGTTGTCGGCCCGTACCGCGTCACCGGAGGCGGCGAGCACCAGCACGTTGGCGTCCACGTCCAGCCACGCCTCCGAGGCGTCGCTGACGGTGACCGAGTCGGGCAGGCGCGTCCGGTCGATGGTGCCGGCGGAGTCGGTGATCGCCAGCAGTTCCGCGACCGGCAGGCCCTGCGGGGAGCTGACGGTGCCCCGGATGTCGGCGATCGCCACCACCCGGTGCCCGCGGCTCTCCAGGGTCTTCGCCACCGCGCGGCCGACGGTGCCGAAGCCCTGGATCGTCACCTGGCACGGGCCGTCGCCGGGCCGGGACTCGATGGCGGCCAGCGTTCCGACGGAGACGCCGAACCCGGTGATGTCGACCAGAGGTGTCCAGAACGACGCCCAGTCGGTGGGCAGTTGCCGGCCGCGGGTGTCGCGCAGCACGTCGAACTTGGCCTCGCGCAGGAACAGGTCGCGGTCGGCGTGCGTCGTGCCCAGGTCGCAGCCGAGGTAGACCCCGCCGTGCAGCAGCGGTGCGACCGAGCGGCCGAACGCCGCGAGGACGTCGTCGCGTTGGCCGGGGACCGCCCGGATGCCGGCCTTGGCGCCGCCGATCGGCAGGCCGGCGAGGGTCAGCTTCGTGGTCATCGCGGCGGCGAGCGCCCTGACCTCGGCCTCGGTGACGGTCTCGGTCATCCGGGTGCCGCCCATGGCCATGCACTCGACGAGCGAGTCCACCACGACCCAGCCGTTGAGGCTGTCGGACGGTGAGGTGATCTCGGTGACCAGGAGCGGTCCGGTGGCTCCGTCCGCCTCCGGCTTCGCACTTTCTAAGAGCATCCCCGTCATACGTTCCCCGCTTTCACGGCCACCAGGGCCTCGCGCTTCGGAATGAAGAGCAATACCGGTTCGGTTTACGGCACCCACCCACCAGGCAGGAGGGGCCGCGGAGAGACGGGTCGTGCGCGGCGTTCACGCATTGCGGCTGATGAATTCACGATCCGCTCTCCCAACCGCCGGAGACTGTAATCGGCACGCGCATCGCGAACGCATACTCATCGCATATGGCGATGATCATGAGGAGTCCGTCCAGGTCGGAGGGGTTTCTCACACCAGGACGGCGCCGTGTTGCCGGCCGTGCATCGCCCGAAGGTGGTGGCAGACCTGTTCGCTGTCGTACGACACGACGGCCGAGTGGACCGCGAGCAGACCCGGCGACGGCGGGATGCCCAACTCCTCCCGGAACAGCCGCTGCGCGCGCTGGTACGTGTCGAGGCAGGTGGACATGTCCGCCGCCCCGTAGAGAGCGGCCATCAGTATCGCCCACGACCGCTCCCGCAGCGGGTGGTCGGCGATCGCCGAGCGGGCGCGCAGGGCGGCCTCGGCGCAGAATCCGAGATGCACGCAGGCTTCGGCCTGGTCCTCGATCGCGTTCAGCCGCATCTCGTCCAGCGCGTCGAGCCGGGCCCGCAGCCGGCCGGACCCGGCCGCGTCGATGCCGGCCGGTCCGCGCCAGAGGTCCAGTGCCGAGGTGAGCAGCCGGTAGCTCTCCGCCGGGTCGCCGGCCTCCAGCATGCGCCGCCCCGCCGCCGCCAGGCCGACGAAGACCGACTGGTCCACCGCTCCCGGGCCACCGGCCAGCAGGTAGCTGGCACCGCGCCCGCCGTCGCCGCCGCGGCGTACGACCAGTTGCTCGGTGTCGCCGAGGTCCTTGCGCAGCCTGCTGACGTAGTTGCGCAGGTTCGCCTCGGCGGAGGTCGGCGGCTCGTCCCACAGCAGCCTGACCAGCTCCCCGCGGGACAGCTCCTTGCCGACGTTGATGGCCAGCGCGGCGAGCACGCCCCTGACCATCGTCGACTCCGGGGCGCGCACCCCCGCGTCCGAGTCGAAGCAGACGGGACCGAGGACACGGATCACCGGACCCCCAGGCTCGACGTGGCGCGGGCGAAGCCGCCGGGCGGCGGCACGGGAGAAGGTGCGGACATGGCGATCCCTCGGAAGCGCGGTATTTCCGTCACTTTCAATTACAAGTTAGCTGGTGATGGAACCTACTTGGCGGTCGGATGGATCGTCAACCCCTGATCAGACGCCTGTTATTGCCGCGGTCGCGGCGGATCAATTATTGGCAAAGCTCGCTTAGCCAAGTCGCGCACGGAATCGGGCCCGCCCGCCGGGATCCGCGCGGACGACCGGGCTCCGGCCGCGGAGGCCGGCCGCCGCGTCGCGAGCCGATGCCCGGTTCGGGACGCGGGGCCCGGCCGCACCCGCCCGGCGTCCGCGTGATCAGCGGATCCGCCGCCGGCCGGACATTCCGCCACGGATCGTCAGCGCGCGCCGGCCGGCCCAGGGCAAAGAGTCAGCTGGTATCCGGTGAAATGATGATCACGGCCTCTCTCCTTATGCCGAAATACCGCCCGATACCCCCAACTGCGTTGATGGCGGGCGGACTTCGAGCGTGATTGCATCGTGGCCGCATACGGGAATCGGAGAATGTTCCGGATATTTCGGCCTTCGACCGCTCGTTGCACCGGACGGGTCGGCGTGCCGACGCGACCGGCGAAAAGACAACGCTCAAGCACATGAAGGGAAACGCACGCCATGCGCAATGACCTCACACCGCAGGTCGAGACCAGCGAGATCGACGACGCCGACCTGGACCAGGTCGCCGGTGGTGGCCCCGGCCTCGTGGCAGGGGTCGAGGCCCTCCTGCACCGTGAGTTGGACGCCGACCTCCTGCACGGCCACCACCACCGCCACCACGGCCACCACCACGGCCACCACGGTCACCACGGGATCTGACGGCCGGCAGTCCTACCCGGTCCGCCGGTAGCCGGTGCCTCGGCGAGGCGGCCGGTCGGGTCCGGGCCCGAGAACACCTCGTTCCCGGGCCCGGACCCCGCAGAACCGTTCGCCGGGCCCGCCTGCCGCTGCCGGACTCAACGGACCGGATCGGCCCGGATGTCGGCGGCGTCGTAGGCCCAGGCGGGTTGGCGCCAGACGTCGAGGACGGTGACACGGACGCCGTAGGCGGTGACGGCGGCGCCGGGAGCGACCAGGAAGGTACGGGCGGCGTCAGGAGCCGAGGCACGGCCGATGACGAGGCGGTTGCGGTAGGACTTCCGGTCCTCGACGGTCGGCCCCAGGGCCACCACGACCCTGCTTCCGTCGCGCGAGGTGACGGTCGCGTTCCGGTAGACCGGGGGGATCCCCCGGACCGAGGGGTGGAGGGCCAGCCGGTACACGTCCGCCGCGTGGGTCTTCAACGGCGGCGGCTGCCGCGGTGGTTGAGACCGCGACTGCCAGGCGATCACGCCGACGACGACGGCGATGCCGGCCACGATTCCCGCCGTGACGCGTCGGCTCCGCGGGCTCATGCCGTTCCTTCGGATGCGTCCTGCGCCCTTTCGACGGTGAACATGACATAGCCGTCCGAGCTGCCGGGCACGACCTCGGTGAACAGCACGACGTGGGCCCCGACGCTCACCCGCTGACCGGGGCGGACGACGACGGTCTCGCCGTGGCGGACCGAGCGGTCGATGATGTTCATCCGCGCGAACGGGTCGTCCGGATCCGGGCTCATCACCATGATCCCCAGCGTGAGGTCGTCGATGTGTGCTTGACCACGCCGGCCGAGCCGGTGGACCTCTGGCATCTCTTCACACCTTGGTGTCGGTGAAACTCGCGTCCTGGAAGTACTTGCGCCACTGGTCCTGCGTCAGGACCATCTCCTGCGGCGCCGGGTCACCGCTGAAGACGTCCGGCGGACCCCAGGGATTGAGCAGGGTGATCGTCGGCGGGTTCGCGTTCAGGTTGACGCGCTCGACGGAGTACTCGTGTGACGCCACTATCTGGTGGTTGTCCATCCGGTCGTCCTTGCCGACCAGCGCCGCGTCGTCCCTGGTCGCCGACTCCACGGCGTAACCGTGGCCGATCTTCCGGGCGAGATCGGCGAGCGAGAGATCGCCGGAGTCCACGCGCTGCGCGCTCCGGCCGGTGATGTCACGCAGACCGTTGTCACCGTACCCGCCGTTGCCGATCGCGTCGTAGCTCCCCTTGTACTGAGCGTACGCCTTCTCGTAGACGGCCATCCACGTGCTGCCCGGGGTCTGGGCGTACTGCTGGTTGCCGTTGGCGTCGGTGGGGAGCCGGTTGTCCACGGTGACGTACACCGGTTTGCCGTCGTTGTAGAAGGTCACCGTGTACGACCCGTTGGGGTTCTCGTGCACGTGCTGCTGCGGGAACTGCGGGTCGCGTTCGGTCGCGGCGGCCACCGAGGAGAGGAACCAGCAGTCGCCGGCCTGGCCCTGCTGGAGGTCCTGCTTGATGTCCGGTCCGTCCGGGCCGAACAGCGGTCCGTCGGCCGGCTGATAGGTCAGGCCGCGCTTCTTGTCCGCCGCCAAGGGGCTCGGTTCCAGCTCCGGCATCGACTCCTGCACGCGTTGCAGCGCCGCTCCCGAGAGGGAGCCGAAGAGCAGGCTCGCGTAGCCGACCCGCACACCGTTGTCCGCGCTGCCGCCGCCCCACCAGGAGGAGCCCTCGCCGATCTGGGCGTTCAGCTGGGCGAGTTGGGCGGGGGTGAGGCTGAGGAAGAACGCGTCGAGTTCCTGCGGGGACAGCGACCTGAGCCGGCCCAGCACTTCCGCACCGCCCTGCGCCGCGTCGGACCAGAGGAAGCCGCCGGAGTCGTCGATGTGGTCGTCGAAGAAGTCGAGCGCGTCGGAGACGTTCTGGTCGTAGAGCGGGCCGTCCGGGCCGCCGTCCGGGTTCTGGGTCATCAGGGAGGACAGTTCCGAGGCGTCCACCTGCTGCCCGTACCAACCGAACTGGCCGGCCGGCAGGTCGAGTTGTTCGGCCGTCTGGTGGGCGAGGGAGCGCGCGGCGTCGAGGTAGCGCTCGTGCAGTCGCTGCGCCTTGGCGTCGAGGGCGTTCGCCTGCGCCGTGAGTTCCTCGAGGTGGTTCTGTGCCCGCAGGTCGTGCGCCAGGTGGAAGGGGTCCAGGTCCTCCACCGCGTTTTCGACCGCGTGCAGACCGCCGCCCCGCTCGGCGCCGATCGCGTGCGCGGCCTGCCGGCGGCGATCGTCGACCGTGCCGGCCAGCGCGTCGATGCGATGCGCCTCCTCCTGGAAGTCCCGCAGCATGTCGGCCCACTGGCCGAGCAGTTGCGAGTAGGCGGCGCAGGCGGACCGGACCTTGCCGAGCGTCGTGCGGTGCGTGCTGAGCTCGTTCCGGAACGAGTCGGCCGCCCGGCCGCGCCACCGCGTGCTCTCGTCGTCGGTGCCGTCCAGCCGCAGCGCGACCTGGGTGAGCTTGATGGCTGCCTGCCGCCAGGTGCGGGCCAGGGCCAGGACCGCGTCGGGATCGCCCGGACAGGGGTCGAAGTCGAGGGTGGTGAAGCCGGCGGTCATCGCTGTCTCCCCCTCATCCCGCCGGCCGGACGCTGTCGCCCAGCTTCCGGTCGGTGTCGGCCATCACCCCGTCGACCTTGGCCACCATGCCGGACAGTTCGGCGAAGCCGGAGCCCATCGTGGTGATGTCGGTGCTCCGGGCGTCGATGAACCGGGCGCCGACGCTCGTCAGCGGCGGCGCCCCGATGGGATCGACGTCCACGTTGGCGATCGCGTGCCGCACGCTGTCCAGATCCGTCAGCGCGGTGTTCAACGCGCTCCGCAAGGTCTCCAGATCCGCAGCGGATATGACCAGGTCGGCCATGACTCCCCCCGCCCCTGTGGCGGCCGCCACCCCTGTGACGACCGGTGAACGGACTGTAGCGCAGTGCGGTCACCGTCCACCATCACGCCTCCGAAGGACGCGTCGGCGCTGTCACGCACCCGCTGGTCGACGCGGCAGGTGGGCGGTGCGCAGGTCGTGCGCACCGTCAGGGCGCTCGGCCTCCCAGAACAGCCGGTGGCCGTCGGGGGTCTCCACCACGTCGAGGTAGCGCATCACCTGTGCGTCATCCCGTACTTCCGCCCCCGGCGCGAAGCGGTCCGGGCCGTCGCCCAGCGCGAGGCCCGTGCGCTCGTGCCAGTTCTGTGCCGCGGTCGCGCGCCCGTCGTAGAACGCCGCCCATCGGCCGTGGTCGGGCACGACGCTGGTGATGCGCACGCCGCGCGTGTCCCACCCGTCAGCGCTCGGAAGGAGTGCGGGGCCGTGCAGCGTCCACGTCAGGCCGTCGGCGCCGGTCGCGTACCAGCTCTCCATCCGGTCGGCCTGGTCGTCGCCGCCGTCCAGGAGGTGCCGGCACGCCCACATCTGCCACCGGCCGGCGGTGCGGCGGACCACGACGTCCTTCCAGGCGGAGGCCTCGTCGCCGGCGAGGACGACGGTACGGGACCCGCCGGGCAGAGCCTGCGGCGTGGGCGCGTCCAGAGCCTCGACCCACCAGTGCTTGGACGAGGGGGTCGAACAGCTGACGTAGAGCCGCCAGCCGCCCCCGGGAAGCGGAACGAGTGCGGGCCGCTCGAGCGAGGCGGCGCCGAACTGTTCCCGGCTCACCGTGGCGACGGGGGTGAAACGCACCCCGTCCGTCGAGCGCGCGATGACGTTGGCCATGCCGCGCCCCTGCCCCACCGGCTGCCGAAGCCGATAGCACAACCACCACACACCGTCATGAAGGACCGCACTCGGTGCGCCCGCCCAGTTGCCCTCGCCCTCACCGGGCGGCGGCACGACCACTTCACCCGCGGCGGTACGTAAATGGGCCGCGATTTCTCCAGATGAATGCACGGGCAGAGGGTACCGTACGCCCCTCGCCGCAGGGGTTCGGTGGTGATGCCCGACACACGAGGCGGGGTTGGTCGCTCGATTGATAAATCAGTCTAAAGAATCTATCGCGTCCGCCAAGAATTTCTTGCGATCGCATGAGAAATTCCTTGATCCACGCTCCTGTGGCATGTTCGCTCTTCGACGTCATGGAGACTGCTGGACATGGCGACGACTGTGCTGAACTCGAAACCCCCCACCGGCGCACCACCTCGCCGCGTGCCATGGAAGTCGGCGAGCGACCAACCCGTTTACACGCGTATCGCGCTGGCGATCATCATCGGGCTTGCGGCCCTGCTTTACGCATGGGGCATATCCCGCAGCCCGTTCCACTCGTTCTACGCCGACGCCGTGCGGAGCATGTCGGAAAGCTGGAAGGCGTTCTTCTTCGGATCGTTCGACCCGGCCAACTCGATCACGATCGACAAGCTGCCCGGATTCCTGTGGCCGCAGGCGCTGTCGGCGCGACTCTTCGGATTCCACTCCTGGGCCCTGACTCTTCCTCAGGTCCTTGAGGGAGTCGCCAGTGTTCTCGTGCTCTTCCGTGTCGTGCGGCGTTGGATGGGTGCCAATGCGGCGCTGATCGCCTGCGGCGCGTTCCTGTGCATCCCGGCCGCGGACGGCTTGTTCCGTACCCAGACCGAAGATCCGATGTTCACGCTGTGCCTGCTCCTGGCGGCCGGCGCCACCCAGCGGGCGGCGCAGAGCGGTCGGCTGCGTCCGCTGGTCATGGCGGGCGTCTGGGTCGGTATCGGTTTCCAGGCCAAGATGCTGGAGGCGTGGGCCGTGCTGCCCGCGCTCGCGGTGGTCTACCTGGTCATGGCACCCGTGGTGATGCGCAAGCGGATCGTCCACGTCCTCCTCGCCGGAGCGGTGACGGTCATGGTGTCGTCCGTCTGGGTGGTGGCGGTCAGCCTCACGCCCGCCAAGGACCGCCCGTACATCGACGGCACGACGAACAACTCCGCGTTCAGCATGGTCGTCGGCTACAACTTCCTCAACCGCTTCTCCTCGGTCGGTCTGAACGCCAGCGACACCGGCAGCATCAGCAGCACCCAGGGCGGCCACCACGGCGGCCCCGGAGCGGCCGGCGGCAAGGGCCGCTTCGGCCAGTACGGCGGCCATGCCGGTGGCGACGGCGCCCGATTCGGCATGGGCGCCAGCAGCGGCGGCGCCTGGATGAACGGTACGACCGGTACGGGCGGCGCGTCCGGTGGCTTCGGCCGCGGGACGCACGGCGGCGGCCAGGCTCTTGACGCGCGCGGCGGCATGAGCGGCGCGGCGCACGGCGGTGGCGGCTTCGGCGCCGGTGAGAACGGCTGGGGCAAGATGTTCGCCTCGTCGCTCGCCTCGCAGACCGGCTGGCTCTACCCGCTCGCGGCCCTCGCGATCATCTGCGGCCTGGCGTGGCGCCGCCGCGCACCGCGCACGGACAAGGTCCGGGCGGGCTTCCTGCTCTGGGGCGTCTGGCTGGTGACGTACTTCCTGGTGTTCAGCGCGGGGGCCGTCAGTGGCCATACCTATTACATGGGCGTGATCGCGGTGCCGTGCGCCGCGCTGGCGGGCGGCGGCGTCACCCTGCTGTGGCGCGCGTACCGCAAGGGCGGCCGGCGCGCGTGGGCGCTGCCGGTCGCGGTGGGCGCCACGGCTGCCTGGAGCGCTTCCGTCTCCGCGCAGTTCTCCACCTTCCAGTCCTGGCTCGCGCCCGCCTCGATCCTGCTGGGGCTCGGCGCGGTCATCGCCCTCTGCGTCGGCCGCCCGGGACCGCGTCGGGTGAGGGCCGGCCGGGTGGCCGTCGTCGGTCTGCTCGTGGGCCTCGTCTCGATGCTGATCGCCCCGGCGACGTGGGCCTCACAGGTCTTCGCCTCCGGCAGCCCGATGACGTCGATGATGGGCAGCGTCGGTCCGTCCTCGGGCTTCGGTGGTGGAGGAGGCGGTGGCCGGTTCGCGGCGATGGCGGACCGCGGCGGCCGGCACGGCGGCGGAGGCTTCGGCGGCGGTTTCGGCGGCAGCTCGACACAACTCGACGCGCAGCAGCAACAGTTGCTCGACTACACGAAGGCGCACAAGGGGTCGTCCGAGTACGACTTCGCGTCCAACAGCTGGAGCACGGCGTCCCCCTACATCATCGACACCGGCGCCAGCGTCCTGCCGATGGGCGGCTTCACCGGCCAGGTGCCGTTCCCGAGCCTGTCCGCGTTCCAGCAGTTGGTGGACTCCGGCAAGCTGAAGTTCGTACTGGTGGGCGGTCAGAGCGGTATGGGTGCGTTCTTCGGCGGCGGCTCCGGTGCGAGCGTTCCGGCGACGAAGATCACCGACTGGGCCACGTCGCACTGCTCGAAGGTCCCGGCCAAGGAGTACGGAGGCACCACGCAGACCTCGGCGCCCCGGGCGTCCGGCGCCACGGCGTCATGGCCGGCCGCGATGGCCGGGGGCGCGCAAGGCCAGACGCTCTACGAGTGCGCGCCCGAGCACTGAGCGGACGGCTCCGTCGGGCCGGCCGACGAGGGTGATGACGGTCTCGCGGGTGTGCAACCCGCGAGACCGTCGATCCGCGTGCGGGGAGGATCGTGCTGCCCGCCGCCGGGCGCCGTCGGACCCGCGACGGATCAGCGGCTCCGGCGGCGGGCTCGCTCCGATCCCGTTCGGGCGCGGACGCGCGGAGAACCCGACCGGCCCGGCCCGGGGCCGAAGCGTGCCGCGTCCACGGTCCGCCCGGCTTCGGGCCGATGAGATGTCGCTCACCGAGCAGGCCAGCGGCACGTCGAGTTCACGCGCGGCCCGGTCCCGGACTGACGGTTTCCCGGGACATCGGCGGGCGCGGCGCCATCACCGCGCGGATCTCCCGCGTGCCCGACACCGCCGCGTGGGCCAGCGCCGCCAGTGAACGGCGGTCGTGGCCCGACGGGTACAGCGCGGGGTGCGCGGTGATCCGGACCGAGAGGGAATCGGCGGTCGCGACACGGTGGAGGGAGGCCGCGAAGGTGTCCTCGCCGACGTAGGCGGGGAGCGTGGTGGGGGTTCCGTGGCGGGTGTAGGTGAGGGTGACCGGCCGGACGGGGGCGCCCGCGTCGACGGCCGCCTGGAGGGTGGCCCGGCGGAACGGACCGCCGGGCACCGAGCACCGGGTCGTACCTTCGGGAAAGACGATCACCGACGCCCCCGAGCGCAGCAGGGCGCCCAGTTCCCGCACGGTGTCCGGCAGCCGCCGCAGGCCCTCACGGTCGATGAACCGGGTCCCGGCCCGCCGCACGAGCGTTCCCACCACCGGCCACCGCTCCACTTCACGCTTGGCGAGCAGTGTGGCGGGCTGCACGGCCAGCAGCGCGATCGGGTCCAACCACGAGATGTGGTTGGCCACCACGAGCGTGCCGGTCCGGGCGCCGGGCACCGGCACGGTGAGCGCGTCCGCGTCGCAGAACAGGGAGACGCCGAGGCCGGCCAGCAACGAACGGGCCCGGACCCGCACCTCGTCCCCCTCTTCCAACCGACGGCCGGCCGCCGCCGCCCCGGCGAGGCGCGCGAGCACGGCGGCGTACCGCCGCGCGGCCGCCGCCCGGCCGGACCGCGGCCCGTCACCGGCGACGCAGACCGCCGTACAGGGCGAGACCGGCGCCCAGGGGTTGCCGCTCACCCTCCGTCGCCGAGGAAGTACCGTCGGTATCGCGCGTTCATCCGCTCCAGATCGAGCAGCACGAAGAAGTCCGCGTCCCCGAAGTCCCGGTCGTGCGCGGGCGCCCCGCAGATCCAGGCACCGACCCCCAGGTAGCCGCGCAGCAGCGGCGGCAGCAGGCTCGCGCTCGGCTCGACGGCCGGCGGCGACGGCGGCGTCCACGGGTCGTGGGGCTGAACGCGCAGTTCGGGCGGGCAGGCGTACTTCGCGGTGCCCAGCAGCCACGTGCCGGCCGCCGCCCGGCCGCCGTCGGCCAGTGGCACCGAGGCGCAGCCGGCGAGGTAGCGATGGCCGGAGAGGAGCACGTAGCGGGCCAGCCCGGACCACATCAGGTTGATCACGGTCCCGTCCCGGTGGTCGGGGTGCACGCAGGCCCGGCCCGCCTCGACCAGCGAGTCCCGCAGGCCGTGCAGCGTGCCGAGGTCGAACTCGCGATCCGAGTACAGGTCGGCGCGGCGCCCCGGCGGCAGCAGCCGGTAGGTGCCGACGACCTCTCCGCCGGCTTGCTCCGTGACGATCAGGTGGTCGACGTCCTCGTCGAACGCGTCGACGTCGTGCCCGGGGAGCGGTGTGCGCAGGACGGCACCCTTCTCCTCAGCGAAGACCCGGTACCGCAACCGCTGGGCGGCGCGGATCTCGGCCTGGGTGGAGGCGATGGAGGTCACGTAAGAACGGGTCGGCAGCGATGTCGCATGCATGACAGGTAACTTCCATTGGTGGGAGTCAGCACGGCCGGAAGTGGCGGCCGGATGGTGCGGGAGGGCCCGCACTCATTGACGCCCGTGCCGGTGCACGCCCGCTTCCCGCCTGCTGTCCATTCGCTGTCGGCGCGGTGAACGCGGCCCCGGGGCGGTTCAGCACCCCTCACCCCGGAGTGCGCGCCCGCTTCCGCCCGGAGCTGCTTCCAGTCCTTACCCGTATGCGGTCGGAACGCCGTCGAATTCCGTCACCCACCGGTACCCGGACCCGCACAAAGCGCCATGACGAAACGCGCCCCGCGTGACGCCCACAACAGGACCCACGTCACACACGAGGCCATCTAGTACCCAATATCCGGATGTGAAGAAGGCGTAAAGGCCAAACGAGCGCATCCACCCGCCACACCACACCGACAACGACCAAGACCAACTATCCGGCGTCGTACGTCACACAATTGCCCCGCGATTTTCCGGCCGCTAAGAATGGTCGAGCCGCAGGGAACTGTGCTGCAACACAGTCACATTGCCAATTGGCCCCTGCGACCCGACTGGATAGGACACGAGACCTCATGCCCATTCCCGCCGCCTTCAACCGCGCCACCCGAACCGTTCGCCACCAGACCGCCCGCATGACCCGGACGCAGAAGCTCTCCGCGGCCACCATCGCCGTCGTGGGAGCCTCCGTTCTGGCCGGCGCGGTGGTGCCGGGAGCTGCACAGGCCGCCGCGCCCACCCCCCACGCCGCCGTCGCCACCACCCACGCCCAGCCGCACACCACCACGCACCACAGCGCCACCAGCGGCCACGCGCGGACAAGTCCATCGCGATCAAGACCACCGCCGACGCGATGCCCGCACACAACAACCTCGACGGCTGGATCACCCAGGCCCTGTCGATCATGCACAAGCACCACATCCCCGGCAGCTTCGAGGGCATCAAGCGCAACGTCCTGCGCGAGTCCAGCGGCAACCCCCACGCCATCAACAACTGGGACATCAACGCGCAGAAGGGCATACCCTCCAAGGGCCTGCTCCAGGTCATCCCCCCGACCTTCGCGACCTACCACGTCGCCGGCACCTCCAAGAACATCTACAACCCCGTCTCCAACATCGTCGCCGCCTGCAACTACGCCGCACACCGCTACGGCTCGATGGACAACGTGAACTCCGCATACTGAGACACACCACACCCACAACCAAAAACCGCACCACACACCTGTGGGCCCCGGAGACGAATACGCCTCCGGGGCCCACACGTTCGTGAAATCCGGGCGATCGACCCGCCCACCGGAAATCAAGTTCACACGTGTACGACCGCGGCCCCGAGAATTCCCACCATGCGCTGCCATGCCGCGCGGCATCCCGGAGCCGCCCCGGATCCGCCCGCCGGGTGACGCCCCCGCCGATGGCCGGGCATCGACGACGGCGGCCTCCCCGGCGCTCGCCGGCCGGCAGTCCGATCCCGCGCGGAGGCCGGCCGCGCATCTCGGTCAACCCGGATGACGCCTCCACCGGCCGGCGAAGCGGAAAGATTTTTCATGCCGGTGAAAGTTCATGCTGACGGTGAGTCATATCCACAGCTCCATGGCTTCTTCACTGGACTGGACCATAGAGAATGCGTGAAAACTCTTTACCTTTGGGGTCGTTCATGTGTCACTCTTGACGCGTACACGCCAAAGTCAAAACCTGCACGGCAGCCCCACCACGCACGGCACCGCCCAGCAGTCCCACGTACCCGCACTCCGCCGACGTGCTCAGGAGGAAGCGTTGCGCTCTCACGGACCCCCCGCCCGGGACCGGAAGCCGACGCCTGCCGACAGCACCTCCTGATCGTTCGCGAGGACCCGGGAGCGCTACCGGACCCGACTGAAGCGCCGGCCGCCTCGAAACGACGGTGACGATCGCCGATCGTTCGCAGGCTACGCGAGTAGAGCCGCTGGTTGCAGAGCACCGCCCAGCCCCGTCCCTCTCACCACCACGAAGTGCCAGGAGGAAGCCTTGTTCTCCCGAATCCGCAACACCCGGTCCGTACGGCGAAGACTGCTGGTGGCCGGCGTACTCGGTACGAGCGTCGCACTGGCCGCGACCATGACGGCCGGCACCGCCTCCGCCTCCGCCAAGGCGTTGCCGCCGGGCAGCACGATCCCGCTCGGCGACGGATACATGGGCGTCGGCTACGTCCAGGACAGCCAGGGCTTCAAGGCCGACACAAGGCAGCTCCAGCTCGACGCACCCAGCGTGGTGACCCCGAAGGCCTCGTGGGGCCCGGCGGGTATCGACGTGTCGCACTACCAGGGGTCGATCAACTGGTCGTCGGTGAAGGCGGCGGGCATCTCCTTCGCCTACATCAAGGCCACCGAGGGCACCACGTACACGGATCCCGACTTCAGTGCCAACTACCTGAACGCCTACAACGCCAAGGTGATCCGGGGCGCGTACCACTTCGCCCAGCCCGGCTCCTCCAGCGGTGCGGCGCAGGCGACCTACTTCGCCAGCCACGGCGGCGCCTGGTCGGCGGACAACCTGACGCTGCCCGGGATGCTGGACCTGGAGGGCGGCTGCTACGGCCTGTCCACCTCGGCGATGCAGTCGTGGATCCTCGACTTCTACAACACGTACAAGGCGAAGACCGGCCGCGACGTCGTCATCTACACCAGCCCCAGCTGGTGGAACTCCTGCACCGGCGGCTGGGGCGGCATGTCCGCCAACAGCCCGCTGTTCGTGGCGGACTGGACCACCGCGGCCAACCCCACCATCCCGAGCGGCTTCCCGTTCGCGACGCTCTGGCAGTACACCGACTCCGGATCGGTGAGCGGTGTCTCGGGCGCCGTGGACCGCGACAAGTTCAACGGCGACAGCTCCCGCCTGCTGGCCCTGGCCAACAACACCGCGTGACGGACGCCTGAACACCGCCGGCCACCGCGGCGATGCCCGAGCACGGGTGATCGCCGTAGTGCACCGGACGATCCCCGGCGGAGCGGGTCACGTGCCCGCCCCGCCGGGGCAGCGCCATAACGGCGTGCCGCTGCGGCCGTTACACCGCGACATGTCCGACGGGCCGTCATGTCTGGCCGCCGGTACGGCAATTCGCCGTCACGTCTCGGAGGAACCGGCTGCGCGGGTCATGCGCACGTTGGGCAGCCTTCCCCGCCAGAGTTCTCGCTCGTCGGTGGCCTTGAACCCGAAGCGCTCGTAGAAGCGAACGGCCCGCTCGTTGTAATCGGTGACCCAAAGACTCATGGGTGCGTCTCCCGCCCAGGCGAGGAACTCGCCCATCATCCGGCTCCCGATCCCCTGGCCCTGGGCTTCGTCGAGCAGATACATCGGGCCGAGGGCGACCACCTCGTCCCGGCGACCGCAGAGGACGCCGACGATCCGCGTACCGGAGCGGACGACACGGCAGAACAGCAGGTCCGGTTGCCGCTTCGCCACCGTGATGAACTCCCGCCACTGAGCGGCCCCTTCCGCCGTCGCGGAGAGGCCGCGATGCTCACGGATCCATCTCTCGTCTATCCCCGCCTCCTCGTTGGGATACGTCTGCAGCCAGGACGTCAACAGCACGGTCCCCAGAGTCACGGCGTCCTCGGCACGGGGGGCTTCGATCGCAAGGGTCATGGCGGCCATCCTCGAAGACGCCCGGCGGACGCGTCGCATGGTTTTCGCCCCTCCAGCCGATCCCGGCGGGCTCCCGGTCCCGCGCGGGCCGTTCTTCCCTGCCCGGCCTCCCGGCTTCGAGGGCGCGGCGGGCCGCGTGGCGAACGACATCTCGGTTGCGAGTGCCGCGTCGAGGTGGGCCAAGATGATCCGATGAGCCACGAGACAGAAGGGGCGGCCGAGGCGGCCGCCGGCGGGCCGAAGCGGGGAAGTTTCCGGTTGGCGGCGTACGCCGTGTGCGTCGAGGGCGGCCGGGTGCTGCTCGCCCATCACGCGTCAGGAAACTGGACGCTTCCGGGCGGCAGGGTCGAGCACGCGGAGGATCCGTTCGACGCGGTGGTCCGGGAGGTCGCCGAGGAGACCGGCTGCGACGCGGTGGTCGAACGCCTGCTGGGCGTGGACTCGAGGGTGATCCCCGCGGCCGACGCGCGTGCGGGAGTCGAGCACCAGAACGTCGGCGTCTTCTACCGGGTCCGCATCACCGGCGGCCGGCTCCGGCCTGAGCCGAACGGCGAAACCGTCGAGTCGGTCTGGACCCCGATCCCCGAGGTCGCCCGCCTGCGCCGGTCATCGCTGGTCGACATCGGCCTGGCACTGGCGCAGACCGCTCCGCCGACCGGCCACGTCGCCTCCGTCCCGGTCGGCGGCCTGATCCGGCACTGAGGCGACCGAGGCGGCGGGCGGCCGGACGACGGTCAGGGAAGGCGTGCGACTCCCCCGTAGATGCCGCCGGGCTCGTCCGCCGGGGCGGCCGTGTCCTTGAACCACTTCGTCGTGACGACCAGGCCGGGGTCGACAAGGTCGAGGCCGTCGAAGAACCGGAGGATCTCCTCGCGGCTCCGCAAGGACAACGGCACGCCGCTGTCGGCGTACTTCCTCGCGACGTTGGCGGCGAGTTCCGGGAGCAGGTCCAAGGAGCCGTGCGACATCACGAGATAGCTGCCGGAGGGCAGGGCGTCCAGCAGGGTGCGCACGATGTCGTGCGGCTTCTGCTCGTCGGGCACGAAGGGCATGAGCGCGATGAGCGAGAGTGCGATCGGACGATCGAAGTCCAGGATCCGGCGGGCGTGCTCCAGGATCCGGTGCGGATCGCGGACATCCGACTGGATGTAGTCGGTGACCCCCTCGGGCCCGCTGACCAGCAGCGCCTGGGCGTGCCGCAGAACGATGGGGTCGTAGTCGGTGTAGACGACCCGGGCGGTCGGCACGATCGCCTGAACGATCTGGTGCAGGTTCGGAGTCGTCGGGATGCCGGTGCCGATGTCGAGGAACTGGTCGATGCCCGTGCCGGCCAGCCAGGCCATCGCCCGGTGCATGAACTCCCGGTTCTGCCGCGCCGCGTCCTTCGCCTCGGGCGGCAGCCTCTCGCCGACTTCCCAGTCGGGCCGGTAGTTGTCCTTGCCACCCAGCAGATAGTCGTACACCCGCGCGGGATGAGGCTTGGTGGTGTCTATTCGCATGCCTGGGGTGTCTGCCGCCACGACGAGCTCCGTTACTGCGAAGAGTGGATCAAGGCAGCGTATACGCACGCGTTGGCCCGGTCTAGACAACAACACGGCCGTGGTGGTGGATATTGACGATGCGTCACCAGTCATCCACCGATGCGGCGTGATCTCGAACGTGAGCAAGGCGGCGTCAAACGAGCTGTGCGCATGCGCGGCCGGTTTCCGCAGGCGCGGCGCGGGGCTTCCACCCACGCCGATCGCGCCAACTCTGCTCCGTGTCAGTCCTGTTCGCAGCGGCGGGCGCGGTAGCACCGGGTGAGGTACGGGACGGTGACGCGGTCTCGTCCGCTCGGCGCCGGAAGCCGGGCGGCCAACTCGGCGACCTCGGCGAGCAGGGCGGCGCGTTCGGCGTCGGGCATCGTGATCACGTAGCTGCGCGAGGACACCAGATCGATCAGCTCGTCCCGGCCGAGTTCGTGGCGCCATTCCACCGTGTGGGTCTCGGTCGCCCCGAAGAGGTCGGGGCGTTCCGCGAGGGCGGCGACGCCGACGCCGTGGGTGGGCGGCGCGCCGTTCGGATGGAGGAGCCGGCCGAGTCGCGCGGTCCACTCGTCGCGTTCGTCACGGACGTTCCAGACCAGGCCGAGAACACCGCCGGGTGCCAGCACGCGAGCGGCCTCGGGGACCGCCTGCCGGGTGTCGACCCAGTGCCATGCCTGCGCCACCAGGACCGCGTCCATCACCGCGTCGGGCAGGGGCAGCGACTCCGCGGTGCCCGCCAGGGCGCGTGCCGCGGGCGCCGCCGCGACCAGCTGCTCGCGCATGCCTTCGGACGGCTCCACCGCCGTCACGTCGAGCCCCCGCGCCAGAAGCCGGCGGGTCAGCTTTCCGGTGCCGGCTCCCAGGTCGAGCACCCGGCGGCCGGTGTCCCGGAGCAGCCAGTCCACCGCCACCGCCGGGTAGGACGGCCGGCCGCGCTCGTACGCGTCTGCCGCGGCCCCGAACGACCCTGCCTGGGCAGCCCGTTCGCGATCAGCCGCTGTTCGGTTCGCCATGTCCGCCACCCTAGACCGGGAAGACGCCGCGACCGGGCCGGGCCGCATACGTCACACAGTGAGCGCCCGGTGACGTCGGACCCGGCGCGTATCCTGCCCCCAGGCACGGTGTCCGGAGGGCGGACCATGAATCGGGACGACGACCGAAACTGGAAGTACGGGATCATCTACTTCAACCGCGATGATCCGGATCTCGTCGTGCCGAAGCGCAACATCGACTTCGGCGGACGGACGTTGAACTACGCGCGCCCCATGGCCTGGATCATCAGCATCGGCATCCCTGTCGGCGCGGCCACGCTCGCCTATCTCTCCAAACACTGATTCCCGCACCGCCCGAGTGGCCAAGCCCCGGGGCAGGGGGCGAAGGGCCGAGCTGGACAGATCGGGCCTTGATGGATAGACAAGCATACGAAGCTCCGGGCGGGCAGGTCGGTCTTGTTCGAGACGACCCGCCTACCGGGAGCTTCACCTGTTCCCGCACACAGCCGCCACCCCGGATCCGCCTGCCCTGAGCCGGCTGGGAGACGGCCCTGTGCCGGGAGTCAGTACCGTCACCTGGTGGCCTGAGAAGGAATCGCGAATTATGCCGACTGAGACGTTCGAGTTCCAGGTGGAAGCGCGCCAGCTTCTGCAGATGATGATCCACTCGATCTACTCGAACAAGGACGTGTTCCTGCGCGAACTCGTCTCCAACGCGTCCGACGCTCTCGACAAGCTCCGGCTGGAGGCGCTCCGCGACGACGCGCTCGGCGCGGACGTGTCCGACCTGCACATCGACATCGAGGCGGACAAGGACGCCGGCACGCTGACCGTGCGGGACAACGGCATCGGCATGTCGCACGACGAGGTGGTCCGGCTCATCGGGACGATCGCGAACTCGGGGACCGCGCAGTTCCTGCGCGAACTCAAGGAGGCCGGGGACACCGCCGCCACCGAGGGGCTGATCGGACAGTTCGGCGTCGGGTTCTACTCCAGTTTCATGGTGGCCGACGAGGTCACGCTCCTGACCCGGCGCGCGGGTGAGAGCCAGGGCACCCGGTGGACGTCGAGCGGCGAGGGCACGTACACGATCGAGACCGTCGACGAGGCCCCGCAGGGCACCTCGATCGTCCTCCACCTGAAGCCGGAGGACACCGAGGACCAGCTGTACGACTACACCTCGCCGTGGAAGATCAAGGAGATCGTCAAGCGGTACTCCGACTTCATCACCTGGCCCATCAGGATGGCCGCGCCGGCCCCGGCCGCGGACGCCGGCAGCAGCGGGACCGAGGACGAGGACGCCCCGCGCGAACCCGAGACCCTGAACTCCATGAAGGCCCTGTGGGCCCGCTCGCGCGAGGAGGTCACGGACGAGGAGTACCACGAGCTGTACAAGCGCATCAGCCACGACTGGATCGACCCGCTGGAGACCGTCCGGCTCCACGCGGAGGGCACCTTCGAGTACCAGGCGCTGCTGTTCATCCCCTCCCACGCGCCGCAGGACCTGTTCCAGCAGGGCTACAAGCGGGGCGTCCAGCTCTACGTGAAGCGCGTCTTCATCATGGACGACTGCGAAGCGCTGATGCCGCCCTACCTGCGCTTCGTGAAGGGTGTCGTCGACGCCCAGGACCTGTCCCTCAACGTCTCCCGCGAGATCCTCCAGCAGGACCGCCAGATCCAGTTGATGCACCGCCGCCTGGCGAAGAAGGTGCTGTCGACGGTGAAGGACATGATGTCCGCGCAGCCGGAGCGCTACGCCACGTTCTGGCGGGAGTTCGGCCGCGTCCTCAAGGAGGGGCTGCTGAACGACGCCGAGAGCCGCGACGCGATCCTCGGCGTGTCCTCGTTCGCCACCACCCACGACAAGGAGCAGCCGACCACCCTGCGGCAGTACGTGGAGCGGATGAAGGACGGGCAGGAGCACATCTACTTCCTGACCGGCGAGTCCCGGCAGTCCATCGAGAACTCGCCGCACATGGAGGCGTTCGCCGCCCAGGGTGTCGAGGTGCTGCTGCTCACCGACCCCGTCGACGAGGTGTGGGTCGAGGCGGTGCCCGAGTTCGACGGCAGGCAGTTGCGCTCCGTGGCCAAGGGCGAGGTGGAGCTCGGCACGGAGGAGGAGAACAAGGCGAAGGAGAGCGAGCGCGAGAAGCAGCAGGAGGAGTACGCGGGGCTGCTGACCTGGATGACGGACCGGCTGAGCGAGAACATCAAGGAGGTGCGGCTCTCCTCCCGGCTGACCGTCTCTCCCGCCTGCATCGTCTCGGACACGCACGATGTGACGCCGGCGCTGGAGAACCTCTACCGGGCGATGGGCCAGGCCGTTCCGCACGTCAAGCGCATCCTCGAACTCAACCCGGGACACCCGCTGGTCAGCGGCCTGAACCGGGCGCACGCCGAGCGCCCGGAGGACACCGGTCTGGAGGAGACGGCCGAACTCCTGCACAGCATGGCCCTGCTGGCCGAGGGCGGCGAGCTGAGCGATCCGTCACGCTTCGTCAAGCTGATGGCCGACCGCCTCGAACGCACCCTGTGAACGGTCGATAGCCGCACGCGAGACGGGCGGGCCACGACCTGGAGACCGCAGGCCGTGGCCCGCCTCCCGCACGGCGGCGCGGTCCTGTCCGCACGGTGCGATCCGCGAGCCCTGCCCTGCCGCGTGGGTCGGCCGCGCCGTTACGTTGACGACGATCAACGTTGATCTCGCCGACGTGACCGCCAATACTCGCAACCATGCCGAACAGCGACGCCGAGGGTCTCGCCGAGCGGATCTGGCGTCAGCTCGGCGGCGCGCCGGATCCGCTCCACGCGGTGGGCTGCTCGGGACCCGAACGGTTCCTGCCGGCCGCGTTCGACGTGACGGGCCTGGCCGCCGCGACCGTCGGCGCCGCCACCCTGGCGACCGCGGAACTGCTCGCCGCCCGGCGCCGGGAGCCGATCCGCCCGGTCCACGTCGACCGTCGTGCGGCGAGCGCGGCGTTCCTGAGCGAGGTGCTGTTCGCACCGCGGGGATGGCGGCGTCCGCCGGCCTGGGATCCGCTCGCCGGCAACTACCCGGCGAGTGACGGCTGGATCAGGCTGCACACCAACTACCGCACGCACCGTGCCGCCGTCGAGCGGGTGATCGGCCCGGTGGCCGACCGCGCCGCCACCGCCTCGGCCGTCGCCTCCTGGCCGGCGCACGAGTTGCAGGAGGCCGTCGTCGCCGCCGGTGGCTGCGCCGCCGCGATGAACGACCGCGAGCAGTGGCTGGCGTCCCCGGCCGGCGCCTCCACAGCGACGGAACCGATCGTGCGCCAGGAGGTCCGGCCGGGTGCCGCCTCCCGGGAGCTGCCGGCCCTGCCGGAAGGCGGGGCGCCGCTGGCGGGGGTGCGGGTGCTGGACCTGACCAGGGTGATCGCCGGACCGGTGTGCACGCGTTTCCTGGCCGCCTACGGTGCCCAGGTGCTGCGGATCGATCCGCCCGGGTTCGAGGAGGTCGCCGCGCTCGTCCCGGACACCTCGGCGGGCAAGCGCTGCGCCGCACTCGACCTGCACCGGCCCGCCGACCGGGCCGTCTTCGACACACTCCTCGGCCGGGCGCACGTCCTCGTCACCGGGCTGCGGCCCGGCGCGATGGAACGCCTGGGCTACGACCCGGACCACCTGCACGAGCGCCACCCGCACCTGGTCACGGCGTCGTTGAACGCCTACGGCTGGTCCGGGCCGTGGTCGGGGCGCCGCGGATTCGACAGCCTGGTGCAGATGAGCAGCGGCATCGCCGCCGCCGGCTCGGCCGCCCGCGGCGAGGACCGGCCGGTCCCGCTGCCGGCCCAGGCGCTCGACCACGGCACCGGCTACCTTCTCGCCGCCGCGATCTGCCGGGCGCTGACCCGGCGCGTCGGCACGGGTGGCGGCACCGGCATCCGCGCCTCACTCGTCGGCACCGCCAACCTGCTCACCGCCCACCCGGCCCCCGGCGGACTCGCCGCCCCGGCGCCCGACTTCCGCGACGACGACACCGAACCGGTCGACACCGCGTGGGGACCGGCCCGCCGGGTGCCCGTGCCCGGCTCGATCGCCGGCGTCGAGCCCCGGTGGTCCGTCGGCGCCGGCCCGCTGGGACGGCACGCGCCGGATTGGACGGCCGCCGAGTGAGCGGCGAGAGCCGCGGCGCGTCGCACGCGGAGACCGCTCGAACCGCCGCACGCCACCGGAGCCCGGAGCCGTCCGCGAGATCGTGACCGCGGTCATCGCAGGCGTCGTGCGAGAACCGCCGGCGTGAACGGCTCGGTCGCCCGGCCCGCACGCGGGGACCGGGCGCCACCTCGACACCGGCACGGACCCGTTCACCGGGCCTGTCACACCCGCGTGCGACGCTCAGGAGACCGGCGCCCGGGCCGGTCCGCCACCGCGGCTCGGCGGGGGCATCCTCCCGACCGCGAACCGGCTGCGGGACGGAAGGATCGTCGAGTTCTGGGGCGAGACCGACCTGTACGGCCTCCTCCGGCAGGCCGGACTCGTGCCGGAGCGGATTCCGCCCCTCTGATCCGACCGTGCCCGGAACCGATCGCCGTCGGTCCGGCCGGTCACGGAACGGGGCGCATACCGCCTGACGCGGCGTTATGCCCGGTTGAACCGGGCGCCCCAGTTGTGGATCCGGTCGAGCAGTTCGGGCGGGTCGAGGACCCGGAAGTCGGCGTCGAGGACGCCGAGGGCCATGGTCGGCCAGTCCAGGGAGTCGGCGGTCATCCGCACGCGGCAGTGTTCGGCGTCGATGTCCTCGACGGTGCTCCAGCGGCCGATGCGTTCGCGCACAGCGGCGGCCGGGGCGTCGACCAGGACCTCCACCCGGTAGGAGCGGGGCAGGTTGTCGAGGCCGGCGCGGACGAACGCCGCGGCGTCGGCGGCGGGCAGGTCGCGGGGCCGGAAGCGGGCTCCGGTGCCGTGCGGCGCGGTGAGCCGGTCGGCCCGGAAGCTGCGCCAGTCGTGCCGGACGAGGTCGTAGGCGACCAGGTACCAGCGGCGGCCGAGACGGACCAGCCGATGCGGTTCGACGTGCCGGTCGGTGTGCCGGCCGTCGGCGGCGGTGTAGGAGAAGCGGAGCTGCTCGGCGTCCCGGCAGGCGAGCGCGACCGCGGTGAGCACGCCCGGGTCGACGCTCGCCCCGCCCTGGCCGTCCCAGACGGCGGGCACCGTCATCGCGCGAAGCGCCTCGACCCGGCGGCGCAGCGGGGCGGGCATCACCTGCGCCACCTTGGCCAGCACCCGGACCGAGGACTCGGCGATGCCCTCCACCGAGCCCTCCGCGGCGGCCTGCAGCCCCACGGCGAGCGCGACCGCCTCCTCGTCGTCGATCACCAGCGGCGGCAGTGCCGCGCCGGCGGCGAGCTGGTAGCCGCCGTCGACACCGCGCTGCGCCTCGACCGGATAGCCCAGCTCGCGCAGCCGGTCGACGTCCCGGCGCAGGGTGCGGACCGAGACGCCCAGCCGCTCGGCCAGTTCGGTGCCCGGCCAGTACCTGTGGGTCTGGAGCAGGGACAGCAGCCGCAGCGTCCGGGTGCCGGTGTTCGCCATGACCTGGATTCTTCCGCAATTGCGGTCAGGAAGTGACCGCTATGGCTCCTAGCGTGTCACCTGACCGACGGAACAGAACGACAGAAGGCGGAGATCATGACCGTCAACGAGCTGAACGAGCGCCACCCGGCCGAAGCCCCGGCCGCCACCGGCGAGCGGGCCGACCTGCTGGCGATGCTGGCCCAGCACCGGCACTTCCTGCGCCTGACCACCCGCGATCTCACCGACGGACAGGCCGGTCGGCGGACCACCGTCAGCGAGCTGTGCCTGTGCGGCCTGATCAAGCACGTCGCCGCGGTCGAGCGCGGTTGGGTGGACTTCATCCTGGAGGGCCCGTCGGCGATCGGCGACGCCGCCGGCATGACCGAGGCCGACTGGGCGCGGCGGGCCGACGACTTCCGGATGCTGCCCGGCGAGACGCTGGCCGGCGTGCTGGCCGACTACGCCGACGTGGCCCGCCGGACCGACGAGTTGGTCGCCACCCTGCCCGACCTGGACGCCACCCGGCCGCTGCCGGCGGCGCCGTGGTTCGAACCGGGCGCGCGGTGGTCGGCCCGCCGGGTGCTGATGCACATCACCGGCGAGACCGCCCAGCACGCCGGCCACGCCGACATCATCCGCGAGTCGCTGGACGGCGCCAAGAGCATGGGCTGACGGCGGACGGGGGCCGGCGCGGGCCGGGAGCCGGCGCGCCGGCTCAGCCCGCCGCGGCGGGGACGGCCGCCTCCTGCTGCGGGACCGCCGCGGCGGGCGCGTCGGTCACACCGAGGCGGAGGTGTTCGACGTGGTAGAGGGCCTGGTCCAGCAGCGCGGCGACGTGGTCGTCGTGGAGGGCGTAGACGACGGAGCGGCCCTGGCGGGTGCCGGTGACCAGGCCGAGGTTGCGCAGCAGGCGCAGTTGGTGGGAGCAGGCGGACTGCTCCATGCCGACGGCGGCGGCCAGTTCGGTGGCGGCGCAGGGCCCTTCGCGCAGCCGGGCCAGGATCAGCAGCCGCGAGGGGGTGGACAGCGCCTGGAGCGTGGTGGCCACCTGCGGCGCGTTGTCGGGCGTGAGGCGGGTGCGCGGCGGCGCGCTGGTCTCGGAGGCGTTCGCTCGGTGGCCCATGAGTTCATGATACGAAATGAACACATGAACGAGTGTTCAAGCATTCCTTGTACGGTGGAGGGGCTGGACCTCCCGCCTCCCGTGAAGGACTCGTCTGCGTCATGGCGTCCACCCTGACCAAGCCCTCCCCGCCGCAGGCCGCCGCCGCGACGGCGCCCCGCAGGCGCACCCGCGTGCTGGCGCTGCCCGAGGCGCGCTGGGCGCTGGCGGCGCTGCTGCTCTTCCTGGCCGCGCTGCCGCTCGACCTGCTCGGCGCTCCGGCCTGGGCGTGGGGGCCGCTGTTCGCCGCCGCCTACGCCACCGGTGGCTGGGAGCCGGGCGCGGCGGGCCTGCGGGCGCTGAAGGACAAGACCCTGGACGTCGACCTGCTGATGATCGCCGCCGCACTCGGCGCGGCGGCGATCGGCCAACTCCTGGACGGCGCGCTGCTGATCGTCATCTTCGCCACCTCCGGCGCGCTGGAGGCGCTGGCCACCGCCCGCACGCAGGACGCGGTCCGCAGCCTGCTCGACCTCGCCCCCACCACGGCGAGCCTCCTGCGGGACGACGGCACCGAGCAGACCGTGCCCACCGGCCGGCTCACGGTCGGCGACACGATCCTGGTCAGACCGGGCGAGCGGGTCGGTGCCGACGGCCGGGTGCTGGACGGGGCGAGCGAGGTCGACCAGGCGACCATCACCGGCGAGCCGCTGCCGGTGGCCAAGAGGACGGGTGACGAGGTGTTCGCCGGCACCCTGAACGGGACCGGGGCGCTGCGGGTGCGGGTCGAGCGCGACGCCTCGGGCTCGGTGATCGCCCGGATCGTGCGGATGGTCGAGGAGGCCTCCGCGACCAAGGCGCCGACCCAGTTGTTCATCGAGAAGGTCGAACAGCGCTACTCCCTGGGCATGGTCGCCGCCACCGTGGCGGTGTTCGCGGTGCCGCCGGCCTTCGGTGCGGCGCTGTCCGGATCGCTGCTGCGGGCGATGACCTTCATGATCGTCGCGTCGCCGTGCGCGGTGGTGCTGGCCACCATGCCGCCGCTGCTGTCGGCCATCGCCAACGCCGGACGCCACGGTGTCCTGGTCAAGTCCGCCGTCGTGATGGAGCGCCTCGGCCAGGTCGACGCGGTCGCGCTGGACAAGACCGGCACCCTGACCGAGGGCACCCCGCGCGTCACCGGCGTCGAACCGCTGGCCGGATCCGGTCTGGACGAGGCCGGCCTGCTGGCCCTGGCCGCGGCGGCCGAGCACCCCAGCGAACACCCGCTGGCCCGCGCCGTGGTGGCCGCCGCCCGCGAACGCGGACTTCGACCGCCCCGCGGTGAGGACTTCTCCTCCGTGCCAGGGATCGGCGTGACCGCCACCGTCGGGGGCCGCGCCGTCGCCGTCGGCGCCCCGGCCCGGCTGCCGTCCGGCGACGACCCGGCCTGGGCTCGCGCGGCCTCGGTGGCGCAGCGGTGGGAGGACGGCGGGCACACCGCGGTCCTGGTCCAGCGCGACGGGCTCCCGGTCGGGGTGCTGGGAATCGCCGACCGGCTGCGCCCGGACGCCGCCGGGACGGTCGCCGCCCTCGCCGCGCTCACCGGCAGCGGGCCGATGCTCGTGACCGGCGACAACCCGCGCGCCGCCACCCGCCTCGCCGCCGAGGTCGGCATCACCGACGTCCGCGCCGGGCTGCTCCCCCAGGACAAACTGCGGGCGGTGCGCGAGCGGGAGGCGGCCGGCGCCAAGGTACTGGTGATCGGTGACGGAGTCAACGACGCCCCGGCGCTGGCCGCCGCCCACTCGGGCATCGCGATGGGCCGGGCCGGCTCCGACCTCGCCCTGGACACCGCCGACGCGGTCGTCGTCCGCGACGAACTCGCCACCGTCCCCACGGTGGTGGCCCTCTCCCGGCGGGCCCGCGCCCTGGTGGTGCAGAACCTGGTCATCGCCGCGGTGTTCATCTCCGGCCTGGTCGTCTGGGACCTGGCCGGCCACCTGCCGCTGCCGCTCGGCGTGCTGGGCCACGAGGGCTCCACCGTCATCGTCGGCCTCAACGGCCTGCGCCTGCTGCGCGACGCCGCCTGGCAGCGGGCCCGCCCGGCGACCCTGCGGTGAGCCGTCTCCGCGCGCCCGCGGGGCAGGCGCGGTCGCGGCCCGGCTCCGGAGAACCCGCTTGTCCGCACGCGGCAGTTGACTGACGATCGGACCATGACCGACAACACCGACCAGTGGCGTGTCCGGTTCGACGCCGACATCACCTTCGCCAACGGCGGGGCCCTGCAGACCCAGGGCTTCCTTCTGGACGCCCCCGGCCCGGACGCCGACGACACCGTGGTCGCCGAGTCGCTCGTCCGCCACCTCGGCCTGCTGATGGTCGACACCGTGCGGATCAGCAACCGCGCAATGCTGCGCGAGCCCCACAAGGGTTCCAGGGGCACCGCGGGCGCCGAACGGCGCACCGGCGCGGGACCCATCGACCTCAGCCACCCGATCCGGCCCGGAATGGTGACCTACCCGGGCCTGCCCGGACCCGAGATCAGCGACCACCTCTCCCGGGCCGCCTCCCGCTCGCACTACGCGCCCGGCACGGAGTTCAGCATCGCCCGCATCTCGATGGTCGCCAACACCGGCACCTACCTCGACAGCCCCCACCACCGCTTCGCCGACGGCGCGGACCTCGCGTCCCTGCCGCTGTCCGTCCTCTGCGACCTCGACGGCCTGCTGGTCCGGGTCCCCGACAGCCGGTCGCGGGCGATCGACCGGAGCGTTCTGCTGCCGCTCGACGTCACGGGCAGGGCGGTCCTGATCCACACCGGCTGGGACCGGCACTGGGGCAGCGAACAGTACGGCCACGGCCACCCCTACCTCACCTCGGGCGCCGCGGCCCGGCTCGTGGAACAGGGGGCCGCGCTGGTCGGCATCGACTCCGTCAACATCGACGACACCGACGACGGCACCCGCCCCGCCCACACCGCGCTGCTCGCCGCCGGCATCCCCGTCGTGGAACACCTGCGCGGACTGGAACAACTGCCGCCCCACGGCTTCCGCTTCCACGCCGCTCCCCCGGCCGTCGAAGGCATGGGCACCTTCCCCGTCCGCGCCTACGCCGTCCCGGACCGGGAACGGTGACCCGGTGGACGCGCTCGCCAGCGCCGACGGGGGCGGATCCGCGGCGGGTTCCGCCCTGTCCGGCGGCGGCTTCGTGGCGGCGCCGACCTCGCGCTCCCTGCCGGGCGGGCCGTCGCGGGTGCCGCCGTTCGCTGCCGTGGCCGGCCTGCTCGTGATCCCGGCGAACCGGCGGAGGCCCGCCCTGCGGCCGGAGTTCGCCGACGACGGCCCGGCCCCCGCGCTGCTCGCCGGGGATCGCTGACGTGCGGCCGGCCGGTTTTCGCCTCCCGCCGCGCGCCACCGGCACCGCGGTGCGGGTCCTGGCCACCAACGACCTGCTCAGCACCGTGGTACCGCTGCCCACCAGTTACGGCCTCGGCGGGTCGATCGCCGGCGTGAGCCAGTTGCTGGACGGCGAGTCGGAGCGCGGCCCGGCCCTGTGGCTGGACTCCGGCGATCTCAGCGCGGGGCCCGCGTGGCCGCTGCTCGGACGGAAGGTCTGGGACGAGCTGGGTAGCGTTCCGCTCTCCGCGGCCGTCGCCGGGAACCACGAGTTCGACGAGGGAACGGACGCGCTCGCCGATGCCGCCGGCCGCCTGCCGTGGCCGCTGCTGTGCGCCGACCGGGAGGCGGGCCTGCCCGGTTCGGCGATCCTCGACACCCCGGCGGGCGGCGTGGGCGTCGTCGGGATCACCCACCCGGACAGCAACCTGCTGTCCGCCGCGCCACCGCTCCGTCCGGACGCGACCGCCCGGATCACCGAGCTGATCCGCCGACAGCGACGCGCGGGCGCACGCTGGGTGATCGCGCTGGTGCACGACGGGGTGACGTGGTGGCCGCAGCCGCCCGGCGCGGCATCCCCGATCGCCTGCCGGGCGGACGGGCTGCGCGGCGCGGTCGCCGGATGGGCACCGGAGGTGGACGCGGTCCTCGGCGGCCACACGCTCGGAGCGTGGACGGGCCGGCTGAACGGCACCCCCGCCGGCCACGCGCACCCTTTCGCCGCCTCGGTGCTCCCCGTCGACCTGTGCGCCGGCGGCCGGGTCGCCGTCCATCCGCCCGCCCGGGTGCCGCCGGTCACGCCTGCCGCACCGTCACCCGCGCGTCAGGCGATCCTGGCCGCCGCGCGACGCCCGGTCGCGCGGACCGACCGGGCGTGGACCAGCCACCCGCACACTCCCCACTACCTGCCCGACCTCGTCGCGCTGGCGCTGCGCGAGAGCACCGGCGCCGACGCCGGCTTCACGGCCGCCGGCGAACTGTGGACGCAGGCTCCGCTGGACGGCGTGGTGGCGGCGCTCCCGATGGGGACGGTGAGCGAACTGGACCTGTACCGCCTCTTCTCCTTCCCGGACGACTCGGTCGCGGTGGTCGACCTGTCGCCCGGTGAGTACGCGAGGCTGCTGCACGCACACGACGCCGCCACCGATCCTTCCCAGCCGTCGTCGGACCGCCTGTGGTGGAACTGGGCGCGTCTGCCCGCCGGACGGACACCGGCGGGCCGCGGCCCGCGCACGGTCGCGGTGAGCGCCTTCACGGCGGCAACGCTGCTACCCGGCTGGCTGGGGCGGGCCGTCACCGCCCGGCCCGGTCCGACGGGGGCGCGTGAGGCGCTGCGTTCGGCGCTGGCCGGCCCGCCCGGATCCGCGCGGCGGCGGTGAGCCGCCGTATCGAGGTGCGGGGCGGCCGTCACGCCGGTGGCGGAGGGATCGACCTCGGCCCAGCGCTTGCCACCTGACCGACCCGATGTGGTGTTTTTGTCGGAACGCCATTGACAGGGCTCACCCCCTGGCGTGAATAGGTCTTGCACATCCCGGGGGCCTGACGCACTGTCAGACTGGGCGCGTGGTGGAGCGCCCGGCGCGCGACGGGAAGGAGACGTGATGCCGGATCAACCGAGCACGGGTGGATCCGAGGACGGGCGGGACGGTTCGCACCGCAAGCCGGGCGACCCGGTGATCGGGCCGCCGCCGGGTTCCGACAGCCAACGACCGCCGGCGGATCCGAAGCACCGGAAGTGACCGCCACCGTCCCGGCTCCGCCGGACTCCCACGCCGGCCTCGTGGACCACCTCCTCGGGTCCGGCGCCCTGGACGCGGCCTGGAAGGACGCCTTCCTGGCCGTGCCCCGACACGCCTTCCTGCCGCCGGTCTTCTGGATTCCGGACGGCGACGGGCACCGGCGGGTCGACCGGAGCGCGGACGAGGCGGGCTGGATGGCGGCGGCCTGCGCGGACACCGCCGCCGTCACGCAGTGGGACGACGGGGACACCGGCGCGGGACAGGCGGTGCCGACCTCCTCGGCCTCCATGCCGACCATGGTCGCCACGATGCTCGGCGACCTCGGCGTACACGACGGCGACCGGGTCCTGGAGGTGGGCACCGGCACCGGATGGAACGCCGCCCTGCTGGCCCACCGGCTGGGCGCGGCGCGGGTGGTGACGGTGGAACTGGACGAGGCCGTCGCCGCGCGGGCCGCCGCCAACCTCGCCGCGGCGGGGCCGGCGCCGCTGGCCGTCGTCGGCGACGGCGCACAGGGCTGGCCGGCCGCGGCACCCTACGACGCCGTGCTGTCCACCTGCTCGGTCGCGCGGGTCCCGCGCGGCTGGATCGAGCAGACCCGGCCCGGCGCGACGATCGTCACCCCGTTCAGCCCGCTGTTCGGCGGGGGCGCCGTCGTCAGGCTCACGAGGGCCGGCGACGGAACCGGCCGCGGGCGGTTCACCCGCTCGTCCGCCTTCATGATGCTGCGCCAGCACCGCTACCAGGCGCCGCCGGTGGACGCCTACCTGCCCGGGGAGTGGCCCGGCGACGCCGACCGGAGCGCCACCGGCCTGGATCCGGAAGCCCTCGGAGGGAACTGGCCGGCCTGCTTCGTCGTCGGGCTGTCCCTGCCGGACGTCTACTACCGCCGCACGCCCTACGGCGACGGCTGGACCTGGTGGTTGTTCGACACCGCCGTCACCTCCTGGGCGACCGTCGACTCCCTGCCCGGCGCCGGCTCCTTCGACGTCCGCCAGTCCGGCCCGCGGCGGCTGTGGGACGAGGTCGAAGCCGCCTGGGACCGCTGGCGGCGCGACGGCGAGCCGGACGTCGACCACTACGGCCTGACCGTCGGACCCGACGGCCACCAGGCATGGTTGGAGGACCCCGGCAACCCGCTGCGCTGAGCCACCCGGCACCGCGGGGACCGCGTCGGCCGTCCCCGCCTTTGAAACCATCTTGGCACCGGCTTGCCAGGATGGTTCGTTGACGTGTTCAAAAAATACTCCTACTGTTAATATCGCCGTCGCATATCCCTTAAAGGGAACAGCTATCACAAAGCGCAAAATGTTCGATTTAGCACACATTCTTCGAATATTTCTTCTGCTTGTCGATCAGGGGCTGGAGGCGCGAATAGCCGTACCGACGCACTACGGCCCCCTATGACGGGTTTGCACCTCCTTCGCCCCGCTATCGGCTCATCGGTCGCTCCTGGACCGGGTGAGCACACCGGCGAAGTTTTCGGACGGCCGGGACCCGGAGAACTCGATCCGGATCTCGACAAAAGACCTGGAGTTTCGGGTCGCCTTTCGCGCGCAGGCCTGACAAGAGAAATTCCGTGCGCGTGCCGCACATGTGGGAGAGAAAGAAAATGAAAGTCTCAAAAACGGTCGCCCTGGTGGATCCGCTGTCCACCGGAGTCCATCTGGCACCGGAATTCGCATCGCGTGGCTGGACCGCGATCGCCGTGCTCAGCAGCAGCAAGATCCCGGCCGCGTTCGCCAAGGGCTTCCGCCCCGCCGACTTCCCCGAGATCATCACCCACGCCGGCGACCTGGACGCCACTGCCGCCGAACTCGCCGCGTTCGAGCCGGACTTCGTCCTCGCCGGAACGGAGCACGGCGTCGAACTCGCGGACGCCCTCGCGTCCCGGCTCGGACTGCCCGGAAACGGGACGGAGTTGAGCCGCTGCCGGCGCGACAAGTTCGCCATGGCCGAACGGATCCGCGAAGCGGGGATACCCGCGGCCGCCAGCATCGCCACCGAGAGCGTGGCCGAGATGATCGCCTGGGCGGACAAGGGCGACCTGTGGCCCGTCGTGGTGAAGCCGGTGGCCAGCGCCGGCTCCGACAGCGTGGCCTTCTGCCCGGACGCGGAGGCGATGACGGCGGCCTTCGACCGGATCCACGGCCGGGTCAACCAGATCGGCGGCTACAACGACCAGGTCATGGCCCAGGAGCGGCTGGTCGGCCAGCAGTACTTCCTCAACACCGTCAGCCGCGACGGCCGCCACTACGTGGCCGAGATCTGGAAGGACGTCCGCGTCACGGTCGACGGCAACCTCATCTACGACCGGGAGGAACTCCTGCCCGGCGAAGGCGAGTTGCAACGGACCCTCACCCGCTACGTCGAACGGGTACTGGACGCGCTGGGCATACTGCACGGCCCGGCCCACACCGAGGTGATGCTCACCGACCGGGGGCCGGTCCTCATCGAGAGCGCCGCCCGGATGCAGGGCGCGGTCACGCCCGCCCCGCACGCCGCCGCCACCGGCACGAGCCAGGTCGCGCTCACCGTCGACACCTGCGCCGACCCGACGTCGTTCGACCAATTACCGGGCACCATCTACCGGTTGGGCACGCACCTGCGGGTGGTCTCGCTGATCGCCCCCTACGACGGGACCCTGGCCGACGGGCCCGCGCTCGCCGAGCTCAACTCACTGCCGACCCTCAACGCGTCGGTGCGCAGCCTGAGTCCGGGAGCTCCCGTGCGCCGGACGGTGGACCTGTTCACCTCGCCCGACCACCTCTACCTGCTCGGCGACCTCGCCGACGTGGAGCGGGACTACGCACGCATACGGGAGTTGGAACACGACGGCCTCTACCGGCCCTCCAGCGCGGCGGAGGCCCAGGCATGACGTCGCCCGGACCCGCACCACGGGCCGTTCCCCGACGGCGGATCACCCACCTGCAGACGCTGGTGGTCAGCCAGATCCTGATCGGGACGGCCTCCTGGTCGGCGCTCATCGCCATCCAGACCAAAGCCTCCTACCAGTTCCACCAGGGCGCCTTCTACCTCGCGGTCACCGCCATGGCCTGGGGCGCGCCGACGATCCTGCTCAGCCCGCTCATCGGCCGGGCCATCGACAGCCGCGGCCCCCGCACCATAGGCATCATCGCCGGGATCGTCAGCGTCCTCGCCTCCATTGGCATGTCCGTGACAACTGGACCGGGTGCCCTGTGGTCCATGACGCTGCTGAGCGGTGTGGCGCGTGCCTTCGCCCAACCCGCGGTCGACGCGATGCCCAGTTGGCTGCCCGGCCCCTCGGAACACGTCAAGTCCAGCGTGTGGCTGGGATTCGCCAGCAGCATCCCCATCATCGCCGGCCCCGCGCTCGCCGCGACCTGCATCGCGGTCTGGGGCAGCACCAGCGCGTTCGCCGTCAACGCCGTCGCCTATCTGCTCGGCACCTCGGTGTTCTTCCTGCTGCGACTGACCCGCACGGCCGCCCCCCGGGACAGCGGCGCCGCGCCGCGCAGGCAGCGCATGACGGCGCTGCTCGTCAACCGGGGGGTACGCGTCACCGTCGCCCTCACCCTGTTCGTCTGGATCTCCTACGGGGGCTTCAGCCCGCTGGAGATCCTCTACGTCAAGAGCGTGCTGCGGGAGCCGGCCGGGATCTTCGCCACCATCGAGATCGTCTTCGGCTCCGGGCTGCTGGCCGCGAGCCTGCTCATCGCGCGCTTCGACAAACTGCTGAGCCATCGCATGTTCCTGCCGTTCTCCGTGCTGTTGGTCGGCGGCGGCGAGGTGCTCTACGTCAGCAGCGACCGCCTTCCGGTGGCGTACGCGGGCGTGTGCCTGTGGGGGGTGGCCGCCGGCCTGTTCGGCCCGTCGTGCCGGCTCGCCCTGCTGCGGGGCACCCCCGAGGAGCAGCACGGCAGGGCCATGGCCCTGTGGCGCGCGGTGCAGTCCTTCGGCACCCTCGTGCCGCCCACGCTCTCCGGCCTGGTCGCGGGCTTCGCCGGGATCCAGCCCACCCTCATAGGAATCGGGTCCCTGGTGGTGGTGATCGGCGCGATCGCCTGGGTCCTGATCACACTCCACGCGGGCTCCGCCGTCCCCACCGCCAACGCGGCCCCGGAAAGGGTCAGTTGATCGCCATGAGTCGTACCGATGCACCGACGTCCGGCGTGGTCGGCCTCACCCAGCGGCTGATCCGCTTCGACACCACCAACCCGCCGGGGCGGGAGGCCGACTGCGTCCGCTTCGTCGACTCGGTCCTGACCGACGCGGGCATCCCGACCCGGATCGTCGCCAAGGACCCCGAACGCCTCAACCTGGTGGCCCGGCTGCCCGGCCGCGGCGTGGCGCCGCCGCTCCTGCTGCACGCGCACGTCGACGTCGTACCCACCAAGGGGCAGGACTGGACGCACCCGCCCTTCAGCGGCGACGTGCTCGACGGCCACGTGTGGGGCCGCGGCTCGATCGACATGAAGGGCGGCCTCGCCGCGATGCTCACCGCCATGCTGCGGCTGAAGGCGAACGGCACACCGCCCGCCGGCGACGTGCTGCTCGCCGTCGTCGCCGACGAGGAGCACGGCAGCGAGGTCGGCGCCAAGTTCCTGGTCGAGAAGTACCCCGAACTCTTCGACGGTGTCGCCTACGCCGTCGGCGAGGACGGCGGAGCCTCCCTCGACCTCGGCGGACAGCGCCGGCTGCACCCGATCGTCGTCGCCGAGAAGCGCGCCGTGTGGCTGCGCCTGACGCTGCGCGGACCGGCCGGGCACGCCTCCCGGGTACCGCCGGACCACGCCACCCCCTACCTGCTGACCCGGCTGCTCAACGGGCTGGCCGGCGGCGGGCTCGGGCTGCGCTCGACGCCGGTCGGCGCCCGCATGCTCACCGAGCTGGCGGCGGCCTTCCCCGGTCCGGCGGGCGACGCGCTGCTGCGGTTCCGCGACGATCCCACCGACGCCGCCGCGCTCGACGGACTCGGTGAGCGTGACGCCCTCTACCTGCGGTCCGTCAGCCAGCACACCGCGATCCCCACGGTGGTCTCCGGGGGCAGCACGACCAACGTCGTGCCCGGCGAGATCAACGTCGACATCGACGGCCGGCTGCTGCCCGGCACCCTCAGCACGCCCGACTTCATCCAGGCGCTCAAGGACCGCACCAGTGTCCCCATGGAGGCGGAGGTGCTGGTCGAGGGCGAGATGATGCCGGAGCCGCGGTTCGGCCCGTTCTACGACCGGCTGGCCGCCGTGCTGCGCACGGCGGACCCCGGCGGGGTCGCGGTGCCCATGATGACGACGGCCTCCACCGACGCGCGCCTGTTCCCGCAACTGGGGATCGCGTCCTACGGCTGGATGCCCCTGCTGCTCCCGGCCGGCTCGCGCTACCGCGACCTGCTGCACGCGGCGAACGAGCGGGTCCCCGTCGAGGCATTGGAGTTCGGCGCCGCGTGCTTCGAAGAGCTCATGCTCGACCACCCGTGACCGGCGAGACGGCCGCGCCGCGCGCCTCGGTCGACGGCGCGCGCCGGGCGGGGCCGCGCATCCGCGTCGAAGGGCGGTCCCTGGGCGGCTCGCGGCGGCGCGGCCTGGCCACCGAGATCGCGGCACTCACCCGGGCCGCCTACGCCGGATCCGATCCGCTGCCCGGACTCCCCCGGCCGGACGGGGAGTTCGAGGACCCGGAGCGGGTCGAGGGCGCACTCGCCGCCGGGCACCGGATCTGGGTGGCCAGGGACAGCGCGGACACCGCGGTCGGCGCACTGCGGGTCGTCGAGGAACCGGACGCGGTCTGGAGCGTGTACCGGGTCTCGGTGCTGCCCTCCTGGCGCGGCCGGCGCCTGGCCGGCGCCATGCTGGGCGCGGTCGAGGAGGCCGCCGTGGCCCGCGGCGTGCGGCGGATCAGGCTCGACGCCGTCGTGGAGCGCTGCCTGCCGCCGCTCTACCAGCGCCTGGGCTTCCGGGCGCGGCGGGCGTTCGCCGCCGACGACAAGCCGATGACCGAGTGGTCCATGGAGCGCGCCCCCGGCGGGCGGGACACCGCGCTGCCCGCGTCACCGCCGCTCGGGCCGGGGCTGTTCGGGTGCTGGTTCGTGGTGCGCGGGCGGCTGCTCCTGGTCGTCAGGCACGCGGCCGGCACCCGCGCGGCGCTCCGCCGGGCGGCGGACGGGCTGCCGGACGGCGCGGTGCTGGCCGGCGTGGACCACCTGCCCGGCGCCGGTCCCGACCAGGCCGGCCGGCTGCTGCGCCACGTGGCCCGCGACGCGGTGCCGCTGGACGGGGACAGCTGCGCGCTGGACCGGCCGCGCACCCGCGTCCCCTTCCACCTGCTGCCGCGCTCCTTCGAACCGGACGTGCTGTCCGTCGTGCGCTACGCCCCCGGCCGTGAGCTTCCCCTCGTCCTGCCGCGTTCTCCGGAAAGTGAGTGATGACATGTCCGCTGCTCACCCGAGTCCACCCGACACGCGCACCGCATCGGCGGCGGTGACCGTGGACCTGACCGCGAACTTCGACACGACGGGCATCACCGCCGCCGACGCGCTCGGCGACGGCGCCTTCAACATCTGGTCGAACACCTTCCCTGCCGACGAACTCCCCGCGGCGGGCTCGGTGGTGCCGGTGCACGGCATACCGTTCCGCTTCCCGGCGAAGGACCCGCGCGGGCGCGACAACCTGCGCTGCGCCCGGCAGTTGATCGAGGTGCCGGTCGGGCGCTACGACTGGATCCAGTTCCTCGCCGCGGCCGAACGGCGTACCGAGGACGAGGTGCAGCTCCACTACGGCGACGGCGCCACGGATCCGGAATGGCTGCGGGTGTCGGACTTCTGGCCGCAGACCGCGAGCCGGTTCGGCGAGCGCGCGGCGTTCCGGTGCCGGAACCTGCACTACCCCCGGCACGTGCAGCGGGACATGGGGCCGGCCATCTGGCGGCAGCGTGTCCCGGTGCCGCGCGAGAGCGAACTGGCGGCGGTCCGGCTGCCGGACAACCCCGCCATCCACATCTTCGCGATGACCCTGCTGCCCAGCCCCGCGGCCGACCGGACGGAGAACGCGTCGTGACGACGGCAATCGACGGCGTGCTCGCCTGGCGCCATGACCTCGCCGGCTGCCTGCACACCTGCATGGCCGGGCTGCTCGGCTTCCACGGCAGGGACCCGCTGGAAGTCCTCGGCGCGTCCTGGGGTTTCTCCTACCGGCTCGGCGACGTCCGGCGCGAGGAGTACTACTTCCCGTGCCGGCCCGGTGCGTCGCTGCTGGAGAGCATGGCCCCCCATCACCCGGTCCGCTCCGTCTGGCACCATCCGGACTCCGCGCGGGACGGCTGGCTCCAGGTCCGGGACGCGGTGGCCGCCGGGCAGCCGGTGGCCGTGGCGGTGGACAACTACGAGCTGCCGTTCCGCCCGGCCTACCAGGACGTGCACGCCAACCACCTGATCCTGGTCTCCGGCTTCGACGAGCGGCGCAGCGTCGTACGGGTGCTGGACACCGTACCGCCGCGTTTCGAGGGCGAGATCCTGATCTCCCAGCTGACCGCGTCCCGCGACTCCGGCAACGGCAGGAGCCACGACCGGGACATGTTCTTCACCGACGCGCCCATCGCCAACCGCTGGCTGACGATCGAGGTCGACCAGGAGCGCTTCCCGGTCTTCGACGAGGAGTTCGTACGCCACGTCATCGCGTCCAACGCGGCGTCGTTCCGCGCCGAGCCGGACCCGGGCGACGGCGAGCTGTCCGGGCTCGCCGGCCAGCGCACCTTCCTGCGCGACGCGGCGAAGCGGTACGCGGCGGGCGAGGACGTGTGCGACGAGCTGTTCGTCATCGCGGGCGTGCTGCTGGCGTGCACCGCGCTGCACGCCGACTGGCTGAGCCATGCGGCGGAACGCTTCGGCCGGCCGGAGCTGGCCGAAGCCGCCCGCCGGGTGGAGCGGGTCGCCCACCACTGGTCCGCCGTGCGGATCCTGGCCGCCCGCACCCGTACCGGCGAGACCGCCGCCGAGCAACTGACCCGGCGCTTCGACGATCTGACGGACGATCAGCAACGGGCGCTGCGGGCCCTCGACCACGTGCTCAGCACGCCGTGACCGGCTCCCCCTTCCCCGACCTCTCCCCATTCGAAGGACGTGTGACCTCATGGACAAGCTCGCCATGCTGGGCGGCACCCGAGCGGTGCCCCGTTCCGCCAAGATCCTTCCCTGGCCGCTGGTGCGGCCCGAGGACGAGCAGGCCGTCCAACGCGTCGTGGCCGGCGGCCGGTTCACCTCCGCGTCGGCGGGAGAGCAGGAGATATCCGCCCTGGAGGCGGAATGGGCGCAGCAGGTCGGCACCCGGCACTGCGTGGCGGTGAGCAACGGAACGGCCGCGCTCTCCCTGGCGCTCGGGGCGCTGGACATGGAGCCGGGCGACGAGGTGATCGTGCCGGCGCTCAGCTTCATCGCCTCCGCGATCGCCCCGCTGCACGTCATGGCCGTCCCGGTCTTCGTCGACGTCGACCCGCTCACCTTCAACCTGGTCCCGGCCGCGGTGGAGGCGGCGATCACCCCGCGCACGCGTGCCGTGGTCGTCGTCCACCTGCACGGGCTGCCCGCCGACATGGACGAGATCGACGCCATCGCCGCGCGGCACGGATTAACGGTCGTGGAGGACGCCGCCCAGGCGCACGGCGCCGAGTACCGCGGACGCCGGGTCGGCTCCATCGGCGCGATCAACAGCTTCAGCCTCAACGTCAGCAAGAACCTGGCCACGTGCGGAGAGGGCGGCCTGATCAACACCGACGACGACGTCCTGTACAACCGCAGCCTGATGGCCCGTCAGTTCGGTGAGCTGATCCCGGCCCGCGGCGAACGCAGCTACGTCGCCCACATGTTGGGCTGGAACCAGAAGCCGAACGCCATCCAGGCGGCGTTCACCCGCAGCCGGCTGACCCGCTTCGGGGCGGAGAACGGCATCCGGGAGGAGAACGTCCGCGCGCTGCTGGAACGGCTCGCGCCGCTCAAGGGCCTGATCACGCCGTCCGTGCCCGAGGACCGCACCCACGCGTGGCACATCCTGCGCTTCCGCGTCGACCCGTCCGCCTTCGGCCTGCCGGAGCACCTGGCCGGCCCGCTGCGCGGCGCCGTGATGCGGGCCCTGCGGGCCGAGGGCGTGCCCGCGTCCCACTACCAGTTGACGCCCCTGCCCGGGCAGAAGGTCTTCCAGGAACTGCTCGGCTTCGGCGGCTACCCGTGGGCGCTGCCGGGCGCCCGGACCCCGAGCTACGCCATCGAGCAGTTCCCGAACACCCTGCAGGTCATCGAGGACTCCTTCACCCTCCAGAAGGCGCACCTGCACCCGGAGGCCGGACCGCTCCTCGGCTTCTACGCGGACGCCTTCGAGAAGGTGTGGCAGCACCGCGACACCCTGGCCCGCCACGCGGAGGGCGCCTCCTACCGGACGCCGTGGAGCCGGGCCGACGAGATCGCCGCCTCCGAGTGGAGCACCGCGTTGGAGGGACACCAACCATGACGCTGAGAGTCGTGATCTGTGAAGAGCTGCCGATCATCAGAGACGGCATACGCGCGCTGCTGGAGACCGAGGCGGACATCGACATCCTCGACACCACGGACAGCGGCCTGCACGCCATGGTGCTCATCCGCACGCTGCGCCCGGACGTGGTGCTCACCAGCCTGTCGCTGAGGGGGATCTGCGGCCTCGAACTGGTCCGCCGCATCCGGCGGGAGGCCGGGGAGAACGTGCCGGGCGTCGTGGTGATCGCCCTCGACGGCGGTGACGAGATGGTGGCCGACGCCCTGAACGCCGGCGTCAACGGCCTGCTGACCCGCAGCGCCACCCGCGAGCAGCTGTGCTCCGCGGTGCGCGCCGCGGCGGCCGGCCACGCCATGCTCGCGCCGGAGATCGCCCAGTTGCTCGTCGACTGGTTCCGCAAGCGCAAGACCCGGCCGGATTCGATCGGCGGGGAGATCGTCGACATCACGCCCCGCGAGCGGCAGGTCCTGCTGCTGGTGGCCCAGGGTTACTCGACGGAGGCGGTCGCGGAGGAATTATGCATAGGGATCAGCACCGTGCGGACCCATCTGCACCGGCTACGGGCGAAGTTGGAGGTGCGGGACCGGTCGCAGCTGGTGTCCTACGCCTATCGCGCCGGCCTGGTGCAGAGCGCCTGAGCCGGCCTCGGGCGTACGGTCGCGGCGTCGCGGGCGACCGGTCGTCCCCCCGGCCGGTCGCCGAGGCGTGCGTCCAGGCGACAGCGTGCCGCACCCCGCCCTACGCCAGGTTCCGCGCCGTCAGCAGGGCGTGCAGCGCCGCGACCGAGTCCGTCACCGTGCGGCCTCGCGTCTCGACACGCAGATCCGGCGTCTCGGGTGCCTGGTACGGGTCGTCCACACCGGTGAGCCCGGAGATCTCGCCGGCCGCCTGCTTCGCGTAGAGCCCCTTCACGTCCCGCGCCGCGCAGACCTCAAGCGACGTGGCGACGTGCACCTCCAGGTACGCGGTGCCACCGCGCTCGTGCCGTTCCCGGACCGCCCGCCGGCTGTCCGCGTACGGTGCGATGACCGGGACCAGCGCCTTGACGCCGTTGCGGGCCAGCAGTTCGGCCACGAAGCCGATCCGCTGCACGTTGGCGTCCCGGTCCGCGCGGCCGAAGCCGAGCCCGGCGGAGAGGAACGCGCGGATCTCGTCGCCGTCGAGCACCTCGACCCGGTGCCCCTCACCGCGCAGCCGCTGCGCCAGCGCGCGGGCGATCGTGGTCTTGCCCGCGCTGGGCAGGCCGGTCAGCCACACCGTCGCTCCGGTCTCCGGGGCCGCGGGACGCTCCGCCCGCACCGATGCCTCGGCCTCTCGTTCCGCCAGGGTCACCGCACCTCCCGCATCCTGTCGTCGCCTCGCACGGCGCCCCGGGGCCGGGGCTCCCGGTCAGATTCGCACGCGGTGCTCGTGCAGCTTCTCGTAGTAGGGGAGGTGGTACTCCAGGTACGCGCCGAGGACCGGGTGGGAGTCGACGTCTACGTAGTCGCTCCTGCGCTTGGCCTCGAAACCGCTGCTGGCGCTGACGTCACGGTGCCACTTCTCGGATGGCTCCCACTCGCTGCGGGATTCCGCGCGCCAGGACATGCTCTCGGCGAGGAACGCGATACCCATCCGTTCGCAGTACGTCTCGACGACCGAGCGCGGATCGGCGACGAGATCCGCGGCGTCGATGACCAGCGGGGTCCGGCCGGTCGCCTCGCACACCCGGACGAACAGCTCGTACTGTGACGAAAAACCGATCTGGTCGCGCCGCACCTCGGGATTGATGGCGTAGTACGAGGCGATTGTCTCGCGCGGGTGGCGTATGAGGAAGGCGTGCCCGGCGTCGCGGGCGAGAAACTCCTCGTCCGCCAGGACCCCGGCGTACCGCTCGTCCGTCGTGTCCTTGAAGAACACCGGCCGCCGCTCGGATTCCCGGCGCAGCGCGGCCAGCAACTCCTGCTCGGTGTGGGCCTCCTCGTCCCCGACGGTCGACTTCCCGAACTCGGCGAGGTAGGAGAACGGCTCGTGGACCGGCGTGAAGTCACCGCGCTCGCTCATCATGCGGAAGAACGCCGTGGAACGGGATCGAGGCGCACTCCACAGCGCCAGAATTCTTCCGGCTTCACGAGGATTGGCCATGCTGTCGTGTCTCACCGCTCTCCCCTGGAATGGACCTGGCAGACAGTAGGGGTCCGACCGCCGGCTCGGAACCCCGGCAGCCGGGGTATCCGCGGCCAAATCGATCCGGCGTCATGAATACGTTGAGGCCGTGTGGACGGATCTCCATACTGCGTTGACGCGTCCCGAGAAGCGTCAATGGAGGACTGAACTCCGGATCATCGGTCAGTGGATGTGCCGTACCAAGATTGCTTCTAAGGTTCCTCCGGGAGATTGGCGGGATCGCCATCCTGCCGAACCGGCACGGCGCGCACCGGTTTTCATGAGTAATCGGAGGGAACCCATGGTCAACTGTCTGGAGTGCGAGGGCCCCATCGAGGTGGCGGCGGATCTGAAGGTCAACGAGATCATCGAGTGCAGGGAGTGCCAGGCGGAACTAGAGGTGCTCAGCCTGGACCCGGTCACCGTCGCTCTCGCTCCGGAGGTCGAAGAGGACTGGGGCGAGTGAACCGTTCCCAGGAGCTGGTGCCGGTGCTTCTCGCCTCGCGCGTGCGCTCGGACGAGAAGCGGATCATGGCGGCACTGGAGCGCCGAGGCGTCGAGTACACCTACCTCGACAGCCGGACGCTGTGGGGGTTCGTCGGCCGGTCCGCCGGCCGGGGCACGGTGGTGGTCAACCGGGAGATCGGCCAGGTCCGGGCGCAGTACGCGGCGGACCTGCTGGAGCAGGCGGGCGACACGGTCATCAACTCGGCCCGGGCGGTCGAGCTCTGCGGTGACAAGTGGCGCACCTCCGTCGCACTCCAGCGGGCCGGGATCCCGACGCCGCGCACCGCGCTGGCGATGACGCCCGAGGGCGCGCTGGACGCCTTCGACGCCATCGGATACCCCGCCGTCGTCAAACCGCTGACCGGCTCCTGGGGCCGTCTGGTCACCCTGGTCCCTGACCGGGAGGCCGCCGCGACGATCATGGAGTACCTCGCGGCGCTTCCCCATCCCTCCTCGCACATCGTCTACGTCCAGCAGCTCGTTCCCAAGCCGGACCGCGACATCCGGGTCATCGTGGTCGGCGGCGAGGCGATCGGCGCCGTGTACCGCCGCAGCGGGAAGTGGCGGACGAACGTCGCCCGGGGAGCGGTGTCCGAGGCGTGCCCGCTCACCAGCGACCTGTCGAAGCTGGCACGCACGGCGGCCGAGGCGGTGGGCGCGGACATCGCCGGGGTCGACCTCATCGAGGACACCGACGGCCGGCTGACCGTCCTGGAGGTCAACCACGGGGTCGAGTTCTCCGGGTTCCACAGCGTGTGGGGCGACCGCATCGACGTCGCCGACGCGATCGTCGACCATCTGACAGCGAGGATGCGGACATGCTGCGCGTCGCGGTAGCCGGGGCGTCCGGATACATCGGAGGAGAGCTGCTGCGCCTCCTGCTGGGCCACCCCGAGGTGGAGGTGGCCGCCGCCACCTCCACCCGGCACGCCGGCCGGCCGGTGGTGACCGCCCATCCCAACCTGCGCGGCGCCACGGATCTGGTCTTCGTCCCGCCCGCCGAACTGGGCTCCTACGACGTGCTGTTCCTGGCGACCCCGCACCGCGAGACGATGGCCAAGATGGCCGACTACCTGGCCATGGCCCCGCACGTCATCGACCTGACCGGTGACTTCAGGCTGCGCGACCCGCGGGTGTACGCGTCCTACTACGGCACCGAGCACACCGCCCCTGACCTGCTGTCCACCTTCACCACCGGCCTGCCGGAACTGCACCGCAAGGAGCTGCGGGACGCCGACCGGGTCAGCGTCCCCGGTTGCATGGCCACCGCGGGCATCCTGGCCCTGCACCCGCTGGCCGAGGCGGGGCTGGTGCAGGGCGAGGTGACCGTCGACGCGCGTACCGGCTCCAGCGGCTCGGGCATCTCGGCGGGCCCGGCGAACCTGCACGCCGAACGCAGCGGCGCCCTGCGGGTGTTCGCCCCGACCCGGCACCGGCACGAGGCCGAGATCAGCCAGGCCACCGGCCTGCCGGTCAGGATGACGGCCACCGGGATCGAGGCGGTGCGCGGGGTGCAGATCCTGGCCCGCGTCCGGCTGGTCGGCGGGGCGGACGAACGCGCGGTGCGCGCCGCCTTCCGGGCCGCCTACCACGACGAGCCGTTCGTCCGGGTGGTCGCCCAGCGCCGCGGTCTGTACCGGCTGCCGGAGCCGAAGATCCTCAGCGGATCCAACTTCTGCGACGTGGGCTTCTCCGTCGACGAGGACGGGTCGCACGCCCTGGTCGTCGGAGCGCTGGACAACCTCGTCAAGGGCGGCGCCGGCAACGCCGTCCAGTCGATGAACATCCGCCACGGCCTGCCCGAGCGCACCGGACTGGGCTTCACCGGACTCCACCCCAACTGACCGCCCCCGACCGCGTGTCCCGGCAATCCGACGGCCCCGGCGCCCGAACCCAACTGTGCAGGACGTGATGGAGAAACGGATTCTGGTGGTCAAGTGCGGCGGAAACGCCGCCGTGGACCCCGCGAAGGTGTGCGCGGACATCGCCGCCCTCGACCGCGGCGGACAGCCGGTGGTCCTGGTGCACGGCGGCTCCGCGGACATCAACGCGCTGGCCGGCCGGCTCGGCGTGCCACCGCGCCGGCTGGTCACCGCCGACGGGGTGTCCGCCCGCTACACCGACGCGGCGACCCTGGAGGTGGTCTCGACCGCGCTGTCCGGCGTCGCCCAACCGCGCCTGGTCACCGCGCTGGTGAACCTCGGCGTGCGGGCCGTCGGCCTGTCCGGCTGGGACGCGGGACTGCTGCGCGCCCGGCGCAAGAAGGCCCACCGGGCGGTGGTCGACGGCCGGCGGACCGTGATCCGCGACGACCACAGCGGCCGCATCGTCGACGTCGACGCGGAACTGCTGCGCACCCTGATGTCGGCGGGGATCGTGCCGGTCGTCTCCCCGCCGGCCCTCGCGGAGGACGGCGGCCCGGTCAACGTGGACGCGGACCGCGCCGCCGCCGCCGTGGCCGCGGCGCTCGGCGCCGAGACCCTGGTGCTGCTCACCGGCGCACCCGGCGTGCTGAGCGACCCGGCGGACGAGTCCTCCGTCCAGCCCATCTACCGCATGGCCCGCACCGGTGCGCCCGAACACGTCGGCGGCGGCATGGGCCTCAAGCTCGTCGCCGCCCGCGAAGCCCTCCTCGGCGGGGTCTCCCGCGTGCTGGTCGGCGACGGACGCCGGGAGGCGCCGGTGCGTACCGCGCTGGACGGACAGGCCACCACCGTGCTGCTCGCCCCAACGGGCAGCCAGCAACCGCGACCTGACGGAGTGACGGAGTGACACCGATGGACACCCCCCTCGCCGGGCCGCTCGCCGACGCCTACGCGATCGGTCTGCTGCGCGGCATGCTGGACATCCCGTCGCCCTCCGGCCACGAGGCGGCCATCGCCGCCCACCTGGTGCGGGAGATGCGCTCGCTCGGCTTCACCGCCGAGGTGGACGCGGTGGGCAACGCCGTCGGCGTCATCGATCGCGGCCCGGGGCCGGTGGTGATGCTGCTGGGCCACATGGACACGGTGGACGGCCACGTCGTCCCCGTCCGGGCACGGACGGACCGCCTCTACGGCCGCGGCGCGGTGGACGCCAAGGGGCCGCTGGCCACCATGATCTGCGCCGCCGCCTCGGCGGACTTCCGCGGCCGGATCGTCGTGGTGGGCGCGGTCGAGGAGGAGACGCCCGAATCGCGCGGCGCTATGGAGATCCGCCGCTCGCACCCCCGGCCGGACGCGCTGGTGATCGGGGAGCCGAGCGGCTGGTCGACCGTCGTGCTGGGCTACAAGGGCAAGCTCGACCTGCGCTACACCGTGGCGGTCGAACCCACCCATCCGAGCAACCCGGTGCCCAAGGCCGCGGAGTTGGCCGCGCACGCCTGGCAGCAGGTCCTCGACCTGCTCGGTCCGGGCGCCTCGCACGCGGCGTTCGACACCCCGGGGGCCACCCTGGTCTCGCTGCGCGGCGACCTCGTCGAGGCGGAGGCCGAGTTCAGCATCCGCACACCGGTGGGCTTCGACGCGCCCTCGTTCGTCGCGGACCTGCGCGCCCTCCTCACCCACGGCCGGCTCGAAGTCGTCAACTCGGTGCGCGCCGTGCGGGTGGGCCGCAACGACCCGGTCGTGCGCGCCCTCTCCCACGGGATCCGGCAGCAGGGGGAACGGCCGTCGATGAAGGTCAAGACCGCGACCTCCGACATGAACACCCTCGCCGAGTGCTGGGACATCCCGATGGCGACCTACGGTCCGGGCGACAGCCGGCTCGACCACGCGGACGACGAGCACATCACCCTCGCCGACTTCACCGGCGGCATCCGGGTGCTGACCGGCGCCCTGCGCGAACTGGGCGGGCCCACCGGCGAACTCGCCTCCGCACGCAGCTTCCCGACCCCGGTGAGGACCAGCTCATGAGCGAGATCACGGCCGAACCCGCCACGTCCGCCGCCGAACACGGACGCCGGACCACCGCCGAGTTGGAGGAGACCGCCTTCCGGGTCCGCGAACTGGTCGTCGAGATGTGCTCGGGCGGCGAGGGCGGCCATGTCGGCGGCTCGCTCTCGGTCGCCGACGTCCTCGTCGCGCTCTACTTCGACGTGATGCGCGTCGGTCCGGAACACGTCGACGACCCGGAACGGGACGTGTTCCTGCTCAGCAAGGGGCACGGCGCGATCGGCCTGTACGCCGTCCTGTGCGTGCGCGGATACCTCACCGAGGAGCAACTCGCCACCTACGGACACCCCGGCAGCCTGCTGTCGGCCCACCCCACCCGCGCGGTTCCCGGCGTCGAGATGCCGACCGGGTCCCTCGGGCACGGCCTCTCGCTGGGCGTCGGCTTCGCGCTGAGCGCGCGGCTGAGCGGCACGGACCGCAGGTGCTACGTGGTCACCGGCGACGGCGAGCTCCAGGAGGGCTCGGTGTGGGAGGCGGCGATGGCCGCGGGCGCCAAGGGACTCGACCAACTGGTGGCCGTGGTGGACCGCAACCGCCTGCAGATCACCGGCGGCACCGAGGAGGTGATGGGCCTCGATCCGCTCGCCGAGCGGTTCCGCAGCTTCGGCTGGACGGCCCACGAGGTCGACGGCCACGACATGGCGGCGCTGCGCGAGGTGCTGCACCGCCCGCCGGTCCCGGGCCGCCCCACCGTGATCGTCGCCAACACCGTCAAGGGACGCGGCATCTCCTTCATCGAGGGGCAGACCCGTTCCCACTACGCGCGTCTGGGCGAGGCCCAGAAGAAGCGGGCGCTCGCGGCACTGCGCCGCAGCCGCCGGAAGGAGGACACCCCCCGATGACCGCCACCGCTCCCCAGCAGACCGCCGTCGCCGCGGCGCCCGAGGCTCCGAGCCCCCGGGCGACCCGGGACGCCTACCGGGACCTGATGGCGCAGCTCCTCGCCCGGGAGGAGAAGTGGGTGTGCCTGGACAGCGACACCGGCCTCTTCAACGGCGTCGACTTCGAGGACGCCGCCCGCCGCTACGTCAACCTCGGCATCGCCGAGCAGAACCTGATGGGCGCGGCGGCCGGCCTGGCCCGCGACGGATGGGTGCCGTTCGTCAACACCATGGCGACCTTCGCGAGCAGTCGCGCCGTCGAGTCGGTGAAGATCGACATCGCTCTGAACAACCTGCCGGTGCGGATCGTGGCCACGCACGCGGGCCTGGCCGCCGGCCACCTGGGGTCCACCCACCACTGCCTGGAAGACCTCGCGGTAATGCGGCTGCTGCCCAACATGACCGTCCTGGTGCCCGCCGACGCCGCCTCGACCGAGGAGCTCATCCGGCAGTCCGCCGCGATCCCGGGGCCGGTGTACGTGCGCCTGGGCCGGAAGGCCACCGCGCCGGTTCCGGAGACGGAGGCCCCGGTGCGCCTGGGGCACGCCCAGGTGCTGGCCGAGGGCGGTGACGTGGTGCTGGTCGCCTGCGGCCCGCATCCCGTGCTGATGGCGCTGGAGGCAGCCGGCGAACTGGCGGCGCACGGCATCGGCGCGACGGTGTTGAACATGCACACCATCAAGCCCTTCGACAGCCGGACGCTGCTGGCCGCCGCGCACGGCGCACGCGGCGTCGTCACGGTCGAGGAGCACTGGCGCTCCGGCGGCCTCGGCAGCCTGGTCGCCGAGACGCTGGCCGACAGCGACCGGCCGCTGGGTGTCCGCCGGATCGGCGTCGACGACCGGTTCGTCTCCGGCAACGGCAACCAGGACTACCTGCTCGACCAGGCCGGGATCACGCCGGGCGCCGTCGTGGACGCCGCCCGGCGGTTCTTCCGTCAGGGCCGGTGAGACCGGCGCGTCCTACCCCTCGGCAGGACGCGCCGGCGCCCACGGAGCCGTCCGTTCGCTCACCATGCCGGCGGTGAGGGTGGAGCCGTCGGCCGGGTCGATGAGGAGGAAGGATCCGTTGAGGCGGGAGTCGGCGTAGTCGTCGAGGGGCAGTGGCTGGGCGGTGCGCAGGGTGACGCCGCCGATGTCGTTGACATCCAGCCGGCCCGGCTCCGGATCATGGGTGAGCCCCGCGGTCAGATCGATCCGATACGGCAACCCGGTCACGACCGCCTTGACCGTACGGGTGCCGTGTTTGAGCAGGACGCGGCTGCCGACGGTCAGGGGGTGTTCGTGCAGGTGGCAGACGGTCGCGGTGACATCCCGGGTGGGGGTGGGGGCGCCGGGGGTGGGGGCGATGAGGTCGCCGCGGGAGATGTCGAGGTCGTCGGCGAGCAGCACGGTGACCGACTGCGGCGCCCACGCCGCCTCGACCCGCCGCCCCAACAGGTCGATCGCGGTGATCGTGCTGGTGGCACCCGACGGCAACACCGTCACCGGATCCCCGACCCGCAGCACACCCGACGCGATCCGCCCCGCGTAACCGCGATAGTCACGATGCTCCGCGGTCTGCGGACGGATCACGTACTGCACCGGGAAACGCGCCGGCTCACGCCGCGGATCGGCCACCACCGGCACCGACTCCAAGTGCTCCAGGACCGTCGGACCCCCGTACCAGTCCATCCGCCCCGACGCCGCCACCACATTGTCCCCGGCCAACGCCGAAATCGGAATCGCCGTGACCTCCGCAACCCCCAGGGAGGCGGCGTAGCGGGTGAACTCCCGGGCGATGGCGGCGAAGACCGGCTCGGCGTAGTCGACCAGGTCCATCTTGTTGACCGCCAACACCACGTGCGGGACCCGCAACAACGCGGCGACCGCCGCGTGGCGGCGGGTCTGCTCGACCACGCCGTTGCGCGCGTCGACCAGCACCACCGCCAACTCCGCCGTGGAGGCGCCGGTGACCATGTTGCGGGTGTACTGCACATGCCCCGGGGTGTCCGCCAGGATGAACCGGCGCCGCCGGGTGGCGAAGTAGCGGTAGGCCACATCGATGGTGATGCCCTGCTCCCGCTCCGCCCGCAACCCGTCCGTCAACAACGCCAGGTCCGGGACGCTCTGCCCACGGCGCAACGACGCCGCCTCGACCGCGGCCAACTGGTCACTGAGCACCGACTTCGAATCGTGCAGCAACCGGCCCACCAGGGTGGACTTGCCGTCGTCGACCGACCCGGCCGTAGCGAACCGCAACAACGCCGCCGCGGGGGCCGCCTGCCTGGCAGTCGTGGTGGTGGTCATCAGAAATACCCCTCGCGCTTGCGGTCCTCCATGGCGGCCTCCGACAACTGGTCATCGGCCCGGGTCGCGCCCCGCTCGGTCAGCCGGGACGCCGCGATCTCCGTCACCACCTGCTCCACCGTCGCCGCGTCGGAGTCCACCGCCCCGGTGCACGACATGTCACCCACCGTCCGGTAACGCACCCGCCGCCGCTCCACCCGCTCCCCCTCCCGCGGACCACCCCACTCCCCGGCCGTCAACCACATCCCGCCCCGCGCGAACACCTCCCGCTCATGCGCGTAGTAGATCCCCGGCAACACGATCCGCTCACGGGCGATGTACTGCCACACGTCCAACTCGGTCCAGTTCGACAACGGGAAGACCCGCACATGCTCACCCGGCGCATGCCGCCCGTTGTACAACTGCCACAACTCCGGCCGCTGCCGGCGCGGATCCCACGCCCCGAACTCGTCCCGCAGGGAGAAGACCCGCTCCTTCGCCCGCGCCTTCTCCTCATCCCGCCGCCCGCCACCGAACACCGCGTCGTAGCGGCCCTCGCCGATCGCGTCCAGCAACGGCACGATCTGCAACGGATTACGCGTCCCGTCCGGCCGCTCCCGCAACCGCCCGTCATCCAGATACTCCTGCACCCGCGCCACATGCAACCGCAACCCGTGCTCGGCCACCGCACGATCCCGGTACGCCAACACCTCCGGGAAATTGTGACCGGTATCCACATGCAACAACCCGAACGGCACCCGCGCCGGCGCGAACGCCTTCAACGCCAGATACAACATCAAAATCGAGTCCTTGCCACCGGAGAACAAGATCACCGGCCGCTCGAACTCCCCCGCCACCTCCCGGAAGACATGCACCGCCTCCGACTCCAGAGCATCCAGGTGCGTCAGGGCGTACGGATTCCCGACCCCCTCGGCCTCCAACACCGTTGTCACGCCGTGCTCCTTCCGTCGGTCCCGGTCATCGCGCACGAGCCCCCGCCGTTCCACCGCCGTGTCACACCCGCCCGGTTCACGCCAGCCCCCTGTCCACGAGCAGGTCGCAGAGCGCCGCCGCCGACTCGGACACGTCCCGCCGGCGGGCCTCGATCCGCAGATCCGCCGCCTCGCAGCGATCGTCCGGCCGATTCGCCCGCCGTGCGTGCCACGCCTTCACGTTCCGGGCCGGCGCCGCCACGTGCACCTCCAGGTAGGACGTCAGGGCGAGGTCGTGCCGCAGCCGGACCACCTCGCGGGTCAGCGTGTCCGGGGCGGCCAGCGGCACCAGGGCGAGGAAGCCGTTACGGGCGAGGACCTCCGCGGCCATCCCGACCCGGCGCACGCGGGCTTCGTGCTCCTCGGGACCGGAGCCGGGCCCGCCGGAGGGGATCTCGCCGATCGCGTCGCCGTCCAGCACCGCGACCCGGCGCCCCTGCCGACGCAGCCGCTCCTCCGCCGCACGGGCGATGGCCGTCTTGCCCGCCCCGGGCAGACCCGTCAGCCACACGGTCGCGCCTCGCGCGTTCCGAGGGCGGGGTGCGGCGGTCGTCGGCCGGCCGGCCGAAGCGGCACGGGCGGCCGGAACGCCGGGCAGGCGCCGCCTGCCGCGGGCGGATAACCAGGTCAGCCAGGAGTCGCCGGTGCCCCGTACCGGCCGGCCGCGAAGCGTGAGGCGGGTGGTACCGGACACGTTCACCTCCGAACGGATTCTCCATCAGATCGATGAATTATATGCAGTTCTTGCTCCAGCGGAAGAGACAGGAGAAAAGTGGAAGGTGATCACCCGTTTTCACCGGTCGTCGGATTGTGCGGCCGAATCAGGACCGATAGCCTGCCCGCCTCTTATGTTTTGACGAATCATGGAAGATTGCTCTGTATGCGGATTTCAGCTCAGACGGACTACGCGATACGGGCGATGGCCGAACTCGCCTGCGCGGGATCCGAACCGATGAAGGCGGAACAACTCTCGGCGATCCAGGACATTCCGGTGCGTTTTCTGCTGTCGATCCTGCGCGAACTGAGACAGCACCGCCTGGTCCAGAGCGTTCGCGGTCCCGCCGGCGGCTATCTGCTCGCCAGGGCCGCGCAGGACATCACCCTCGCGGACGTGATCCGGGCGATCGACGGTTCCCTCGCCAACATCCGCGACCTGCGCCTGAGCGAACTCGACTACCCGGGCGCGGCCGCCCCGTTGCCCGACGTCTGGCGGGCGGTGCGCGTCAGCCTGCGCCACGTGCTCGAACACGTCACCCTCGCGGACCTCGCGTCCGGCGACCTGCCGCCCCAAGTGCGGGAGCAGGCACAGGAGTACCGCGACGACACCCGGTACGAGACATAGCCGGAACGTCGACTCCGTTCCCGCGCACGGCAGTTGGGCAGATTCGCCCTTTTCCGTCGGGTGAACCGGCGGTAACATGCCCCGGCAGGGGGATTCAGCCCGGAGCCCATCGACCGGTTCCGCCCCGCCCGTGAGGGAGTTCTCCCGTCAGGTGAGCCCGTCGACGCGACCCGGCGTCGCCGTGGGCGAGGGCGGTCGTCCGGGCGAATCGCGCGGCGCCTCCGAAGGAGGCAGGCGAACGGGGTCGTGCATGGGCGATCTTGACAGCGGTGCGCATCCCAGCACCGTGTTCGGCAACAGGGATCTGCCCCGGTTGTTCCACTACGCCGACACGGCGGCGATGAAACGGCAGAGATCCACCGTGGAGTGGGTCAGGCGGCAGTTGGTCCTGCTCCTGGTGGCCGCGGCGTGCTCCGCGCTGCCGTGGCGGATACCGGTCGGACACGTGGACCTTCTCGCGCTCACCAGCGCCGCCGCCTACGTGGGGACGCTCTGGTTCGGCTGGCAGGCCGCCCGCCACAACCACAAGGGGAACTGGCAGTTGCACCGCAGCGCGGCGGAGCTGATGCGCTCGATGTGCTGGCGCTACGCGGTGTGCGGTGCGCCCTTCGACCGGGGTGTGCCGGATCCCGACGGGCTCTTCGAGGTGCGGCTCAACGAGAGCCTGCACCAGTTGCGGTCCATCGGCTGGCGCGATCCGCGTCCGCCCGGCTCGTCGGCGCTGGAACGCGCGCTGATCACGCCGGCCATGCGCACGATGCGCGGCAAGCCGTTCCCGGTACGGCAGGAGGTCTACGTACGGGACCGGATGCTGGAGCAGCGCGACTGGTACCGCCGCCGGTCGGCGGAGTCGCGGCGGGCGCTGGCCCTGTGGCAGTCGCTGGCGGCCGCCGGCACGGTCGCCGCACTGGTGGCCGCGGCGGCGAAGGCGTACGAGTGGGGCTCGTCGATGGACCTCGCCGGGCTGGCCTCGGCGGCTGCCGCCTCCAGCGTGGCCTGGAGCGAACTGCGGCAGTACCAACCGCTGATCACCGCGCACGCGCTGGTGGCGCAGGAACTGAGCACCATGGCGCTCACCATGGACCGGGACGTCGCGGAACCGCTGTGGGCCGCCGAGGTGGAGAGCGCCGAGGAGGCGATCTCGCCGGAGCACACCGCCTGGCTGGCCCGGCACCGCGGTTGAGCGTGCGGCCTCAGTCGCGCACCACCCCGGGCTTCCAGATGACCGAGACCGGTCTGCCCACCTCCCGGGCGTAGTGCACGACGTCCGCCGTGCCGCCGGGGCCGCGGGCCGGGCAGCCGTCCCAGACGGCGAGCACCAGGTCGCAGTGGTCGGCGATGTAGGTGCCGGCGGCGTAGTACGCCTCGTCGCACACCTCGGCGTAGTCCAGCACCACGCGGGCGTGCGCACGGCCCAACAGGCAGTGGAAGCGGGCGAGTTCGGCCGGTGCGAAGGTCGTCTCGTAGTCGGCGGCCGGCAGCACGGCGGTGAGACGGGCGCCGTGGTCGAGGGCGAGTTCGGCGAAGATCTGGTCGGCGCCGATCGCGAGGCTGCTGAGCACTTCGAGGGGACGCCGGTGCGGGCGCAGCGCCCCCGACAGCCCGTCCAGGACGTGGCCGTACGCCTCGGCCGGAATGACCCGGTGACCGGTGACTCCCAGCCGGGTGACCCGAAGCGGCGGTTTCCCGGGGTCGGTTTCCCGGCCATCGGCCGGACCCGGCTGCGGCAGGTGCCACCCTCGCGCGTGCACTCCGACCCACCCATCCGTCGACCGCCCGGCTCCTACGGTACCGTTCTTTTGCGAGGTTTCATCAAGTATGGACATCGGCCCCTGAGCATTCCTCGCGCCCGGTTTCCCTCCGGGCCGGCGTCCGGTGCGCCGGTGGGCGGCGATCGCGGTCCCCGACCCGTCGGACCTGGTGGCTTGACGCTGTCTTGTCACCTCGCGACAGCGCGGTGACTATGGGGGTAGGACTGCGCGCGGCCATCGATGCCGCGCCGGCGCCTGCGGCCTGACGAGGGGACACTGATGAATCGATTCGCGGAGATCTCTACGCAAGTGCGGGTCGGCGCGGGCGGGCGCGGCGACCTGGAGGCGATCAGCAGTGCGGTGACCGACCACCGGCGAACACCGCTCGACCAACTCGACGGAGCGCCGTCCGCCCACCCGCTGCCCGCCACCCGTACGCTCGGCCCGACCTTCAATTCGGCGATCTGACCGTTGACCGGGGGAAGTCGCCCCATACCGACGCCCGGTGGGCCGCCCGCGCCACGGCCGTTCCGCGAGTTCGTCCTGAAGGTGCACAGCCGCTGCGATCTCGCCTGTGACCACTGCTACGTCTACCGGCACGCGGACCAGAGCTGGACCGGGCGCCCCCGGGTGATGGCCGACCGCACGGTGGACCGCGTCGCGCAGCGCATCGCCGAGCACGCCGCCGCCCACCGGCTCCCCGAGGTACACGTGGTGCTGCACGGCGGCGAACCGCTGCTGGCCGGCCGCGAACGGCTGCGCCGGACGGCCCGCCGGCTGCGCTCCGCCCTGCGGGGGATCTCCCGGCTCGACCTGCGGATGCAGACCAACGGACTGCTGCTGGACGACGCGTTCTGCGCCATGCTCGCCGAGGAGCGGATCCTCACCGGGATCTCCCTCGACGGCGACCGCGCCTCCCACGACCGGCACCGCGTGCGGGCCGACGGCTCCGGCAGCCACGCCGAGACGGTGCGCGCGGTGCGGCTGCTCGGCTCGCCGCCCTACCGGCAGGCGTTCGCCGGGCTGCTGTGCACCGTGGACATCGCGAACCCGCCGGCGGCCGTGTACCGGGCGCTCGCCGAGCTGGATCCGCCGCGCATCGACCTGCTGCTCCCGCACGCGACCTGGGACCGGCCGCCGCCGCGCGGCACTCCGGCCGACGCGGCCGACGCAGGCACCGAGTACGCCCGCTGGCTGCTGGCCGTGCACGACCGCTGGACCGCGGACGGCCGGCCCTTCCCCATCCGGCTGTTCGACTCCATCGAGGCCGCCGCGGCGGGTCTGCCCGCCACCACCGAGGCGTTGGGCCTGGGCAGCCCGGACCTGGTGGTCGTCGAGACCGACGGCGAGATCGAGCAGGCCGACTGGCTCAAGACCGTCGCGCAGGGCGCCCCCGCCACCGGCTTCCACATCGACCGGCACGGCTTCGACGAGGCCGCCGCCCACCCCGGTTTCCTGGCCCGCGCCACCGGACTGGCCGGGCTGTCCGCCACCTGCCGCGCCTGCCCGGTCGTGCGGACCTGCGGCGGCGGGCTCTACGGCCACCGCTTCAGCTCCGCGGGCGGCTTCGACAACCCCTCGGTCTACTGCGCCGACCTGCTGCGGCTGATCGGCACGGTGCAGGACCGGCGAGGAGACCGCCCCGCCGCCGAACCGGCGCCGCGCGCCCACGCCCTGCCGGGTCCGGCGTTCGACGAGCTGGCGGCCGGACACGGCGGAGTGCGGGCGTTGTCCGGGCTGGTGGAGGTCCAGCGCAGCCTGCGCCGCTCGCTGCTGGCCGCCGCCCGTACCCGCTGCGGCGACGCCGCGGATGCGGCCTGGCAAGCGCTGGCCGCGCTGGAGACCCGCGCCCCCGAGGCGGTCTGGGAGGTGATGTCGCAGCCGTATCTCGGCGCCTGGGCGATCCGCGCCCTGGAATCCGTGCCGGACACCGGAGGCGGGCCGGCTCCCGACACCGGACGGCTGGCGGAGATCGCGCTGGCCGCCGCCGTGCGCTGCGGCGCCCGGCTGCGCCTGCCGGTACCGCTGCGCGACGGCTCGGTCCAACTGCCGCTGCTCGGGCGGCTGGTGGTGCCGACTGCGCCGCGCGGACCGGTCGCCGACCTCGACCTGGAGGCACGGGACGGCGACCTCCTGCTCCACCCGGCCGCGGGGGCGGAACCGCTGCCCGTCGACGGCCCGCCGCCCGGCATGCGGTGGGAACCGCTGCGCACCGTGACCCTGGACGGCCGGGCGGTCCCGCTGGAGGACACCGATCCCTACCGGAACGCCTTCCGGGTTCCGCCCCGGCAGCGCGATCCGGCGGCGCGGTCGGAGCGGGACCTCGCGCGCTGGCAGTCCGCGTTGGACGGCGCCTGGCGGACGGTGTGCGACCGGTACCCGATGCACGCCGCCGGGGTGGCGGCCCTGCCGCTGGCGCTGACGCCCCTTCAGGACCCGGGCGGACAGGGCCTGGTGGACACCTCCCGCGACTGCTTCGGCGCGATCGGGCTGGCACGGCCGCCGGAGTCCGCGGCGCTGGCGCGGCTGCTGGTCGAAGCGGTCCAGGAGGTCAAACTCGGCGGCCTGCTCGACATGTTCGACCTGCTCGACCGGGCCGACGGCCGGCCGCACGGTTCGCCGCCCCGGCCGCCGGAGCGGCTGCTGCGCGACGCGTACGTCCAGGCCGCCCACCCGGTGTCGCCGTCCGCCGCCGCCGACCTGGCCGCGCTCGCCGGCGCACCGCTCACCGCGCTGGGACACCGGTTTCTGGCGGGACTGCGCGCCACGGCGGAAGCGGCATACACTGCCCAGCCCACGCATCCCGTGCCACCCGCCGCCCACGAAGCGGCGGGACCCGGAACAGGGCGGAGTTGAGCCGAACATGGAGACCGAAGGGAGCATCAGGGCCGACCTGCGCAGGCTCGGCCTGGCGCCGGGCGACACCGTCCTGGTGCACGCCTCGATGCGCCGCCTCGGCCGGGTGCGCGGTGGACCCGCCGCGGTGGTCGCCGCACTGCGTTCCGCCACCGGACCCGACGGCACCCTGGTCGCCCCCGCCTTCACCGCCGGCAACTCGCTGACCTCCAGCACCCACTTACGCCTGATACGCGGCCTGTCCGCGGCGGAGACCGCCGCGTTCCGCTCCGCCATGCGGCCCTTCGACCCGGCGACCTCGCCGACCACCGACACCGGCAGCATCGCCGAGCGGCTGCGCACCACACCGGGAGCGATGCGCTCCAGCCATCCGACGACCTCCTTCACCGCGCTGGGCCCGCTCGCCGAACTGATCGTCTCCGGCCACGCCGACGACTGCCTGCTCGGCGAACGGTCCCCGCTGGCCCGGCTCTACGAGATCGGCGCCCGCGTCCTGCTGCTCGGCGTCGGCTTCCGCTCCTGCACCGCCTTCCACCTGGCCGAGTACCGGCTGCCCGACCCGCCGCGCCGCTGCTACACCTGCCGGGTGAAGACCGCCGAGGGCCCGCGCTGGCACCGGTTCCGGGACGTGGACCTCGACGACCGCGACTTCGCCCTGATCGGCTCGCACCTGGAGCGTGACGGCGGCTCCGGCCTGCCGATCGCGCGCGGCCCGGTCGGCGAGACGACCGCCCGGCTGCTGCCGCTGGCCGCCGCCGTGGACGCCGCGGCGCACTGGATGTCCGCCCACCGCCGCCGGCCCGCCGCGCTGGGCGGGGAGTAGGCGGAACGCGGTGGCCGACGGAATCCCGGCGAACGCGAGCGTGCAGGCGCCGTACTTCTTCCTGAGCTACGGCCGCACCCCCTCGGTCGAGGGCGACCGGCAGCCCCCGGACCGCAACCTGGTCCGCTTCCACCAGGACCTGTCCCGGCACATCATGCAGCTCACCGACCTCAGGGCCGGGATCTCGCCCGGCTACCTGGACCGGCTGACCGAGATCGGATCGGCCTGGGAGACCGAACTGAAGCGGGAGTTGGCCAAGTGCCAGGTCCTGGTGCCGGTCTACTCGCCGCGCTTCGTGGCCAGCCGCTGGTGCGGCAAGGAATGGCAGGCGTTCGAGCGCCGGCAGCAACTGCAGCGGGACAAGCAGGCGTTCACCCGCAACGCGGTGGTCCCGGTGCTGTGGGTCCCGCTGCCGGACGACCAACTGCCGCCCGTGCTGCGGGGGGTGCAGTACGTCCACGACGGGGTCGGGCAGGCCTACCAGCAGGAGGGCCTGTACGCCCTGATGGCCGCGGAACGGTGGGGCGTCTACAAGCGGACCACCCTGGCGATCGCCCGCACGATCGTCTCGGTGGCCCGCAGTTCCCGGCTGGATCCCTGCACGCCGTCGGTCTTCGACGACCTCGGTAACGCCTTCGAGGAGGAACCGTGAGGCCCAACGCGCAGCCCACCGACCCCTGGGGCACGGCCGTCACCGGCATTCCGCCGATCTTCTTCCTCAGCTACGCCAGCACACCCCGTCCGGCCGACGACCACGACCTCGATCCGGACAAGCTGGTCTTCGAGTTCCACGCCGAGTTGAGCCGCCAGGTCGAGCACCTGGCCGGCGCCCCGCCGGGCGCGGTGGTCGGCTACGCGGAGCGGCCCGGTGACCCGCCGGTCCGCATCCTGGACGCGCTGGCCCGCTGCCGGGTCTTCGTCCCGCTGTGCTCGCCGCGCTACTTCTCCACGCCCTCCTGCGGGCAGCAGTGGTACGCCTTCACCCGGCGCCCGCGCTCCGGCACGGCGATCGTCCCGGCGCTGTGGGCCCCGGTGATGCTCGCCCAACAGCCGCTCGTGGCACGGGAGTTGCCCGGCGGCCTGTTCCTGGACCCGCCGGGGGCGCGCAAGGATCGGGCGCCCGGGCGCTACGCCGCCGAGGGGCTGTACTCGCTGATCACCCTGGAGGAGGACGACCGGGTCTACCGGGCGGCCGTCCGCCGGCTCGCCGAGCACATCGTGCGGGTGGCCCGCAGCGCTCCCGCCACCGCGGTGGACGGAACCGAACTGGGCCGACTGCACACGCTGCCGGACGCGTTCGCCGCCTCGCCGCCCCGGCCGCGTCTCGGCATCGCGGTGCTCGCGCCCTCCGCGGACCGGCTGCCGCCCCAACGCGATCCGGCCCCCTACGGCGCCTCGCCGCTGGACTGGCAGCCGTACGGGGAGCCGCACCGGGCGCCGTTGGCCGAGCGGATGGCCGAACTCGCCCGCAATCTGGGCTTCGCGCCGGAGATCCGGATCTTCGACCGGTCGCTCGGCGAACTGTTCGGCTCACCCCCGCCGGGCGGCCCGTGGGTACTGCTGATCGACCCGTGGACACTGCACGACCGGGACTCGGCGGCGCTGATCCGGCGCTTCGACGCGCTGGATCAGCCCTGGGTGGCGGTGTTGGCGGCGCTGTCCGACCACGATCCGCAGAATCTGCGCTTCCACGACGCCCTGCGCCGGCTGCTGCGGGACGCCCTGCCGCGTCGACTGGCCAGGAGCCGGATGATGCACCGCTCCGCGATCACCGGAATTCCGAGTTCCGAAGCGTTCGGGCGCATCTTCTCCGAGCTTGTCGAGTCCGCGGGGCTGCATTTCCTGATGGGAACTCAGGTAACATTCGGCAACCGGCCGCGGACTTCTTCCGGAGGGCGGCCGCGACTCGGCATCGACGGACTGGCCGTACACGACGCGGAGGAACGCAGCGACGACAGCGGCTCGGAGGGGACACGATGACGACGGGCGAAAGCCAGGGCAGGATCATCACGTTCTACTCGTACAAGGGCGGCACGGGTCGCACCATGGCGCTGGCCAACACGGCCTGGATCATGGCCTCCTGGGGCCGGCGCGTGCTGGTGGTCGACTGGGACCTGGAGGCCCCCGGCCTGCACCGGTTCCTCCATCCCTTCCTGGATCAGCAGCGCATCCAGACCACCCCCGGGGTGCTCAACCTGATCACCGACTACGTCCGGGCGATCTCCGAGGAGATCGCCTCGGCCACCCCGTGGATACTGGACCAGCCCGAGCGCCGCGAGCGGTGGATGCGGGAACGCGCCCGTATCGGCGGCGCGCTCATCACACTGGACTGGAAGAACTTCCCGCCCGGCGGGCGGCTGGACTACATGTCGGCCGGCCGGCAGAACCGCGATTATTCGGCGTACTTCTCGCAGTTCGACTGGAATTTGTTCTACGACCAGCAGTTCGGCGGGGAATTCCTGGACGCCCTCAGCGCCGAACTGCGCCGCGACTACGACTATGTGCTGATCGACAGCCGCACCGGGCTGAGCGACGTCGCCGACATCTGCACCATCCAGTTCCCGGACGTACTGGTGGACTGCTTCACCCTCAACGACCAGTCGATCGACGGCGCGGCCGCCGTCGCGCGCCGGGTCGAGGACGTCTTCCAGGACCGCCAGATCCGCATCCTGCCCGTCCCGATGCGGGTGGAGGACGCCGAGGCCGACCGGCTGGAGGCCGCCCGCGCCAAGGTCCGCCACAAGTTCGACCGGATCGTGGCACGCTCCCCGGGCCTGGACCGGCAGCGCTACTGGGGCTCGGTCGAGATCCCGTACAAGGCGGCCTACGCGTACGAGGAGATCCTCGCCGCCTTCCGCGACGTGCCCGGCACCCCGACCTCGCTGCTGGCCGCCTGCGAACGGCTCACCAACATCATCACCGAGGGCGACGTCCCCGAACTCCAGCCGCTCGACGAGGAGTTGCGCCGCAGCTACCTGGACGCCTTCACCCGCCGCCGCCCGCCGGGGCCCACCGACGTCTTCCTCAGCTACGTCCCCGAGGACCGGATGTGGGCCGACTGGATCGCCGCGATCCTCAGCGAGGCCGGATTCGCCGTGCGCCACGAGCGGTTCGGCGACGGCGGCACGGCCGGCAGCCCGCTGCGGCACGAGACCGAGCGGCACATCGAGGCCGCCTCGCGCACGATCGCGGTGCTCTCCTCGACGTACCAGAACTCCCCCCAGGCGCGGGCCGTCTGGGAGTCCGTCGCCGTCTCCGACCCGATGGGCTCGCGCCGCTCCCTGCTCCCGGTCCGGGTCAGCGACGTGCGGCTGCGCCACCCCTTCTCCAACCTCACCCCGGTCGACCTCGCCCCGTTGGAGGAGGACAACGCGCGGGTGGCGCTGCTGCGGGCGATGGACGCCCCGGTCGAGCTGAACCAGCACCCGGCCGACCCGGCCCGCAAGGGCCCGCGCTACCCCGGCACCGTTCCGCCGGTCTGGTCGGTGCCGTTGCGCAACACGGCCTTCACCGGTCGCTCCGAGTTGTTCGACGCGCTGCGCGAACGGCTGGAGACCGGCGCCCCCGCGGTGCTGCACGGCATGGGCGGGGTGGGCAAGACCCAGCTCGCGCTGGAGTACGCCCACCGCTTCATGACCGACTACGACGTGGTCTGGTGGATCCCCGCCGAGCGGGCCAACGGTGCCCGGCAGAAGTTCGCCGAGCTGTGCGACGCGCTCGGGCTGCAGCCCGCCGACTCCATCAGCCGCACCGCGGAGGCGGTACGCGAGGCGCTGCGGCGCGGTGAGCCGTACGACCGCTGGCTGCTGATCTTCGACAACCCCAACGACGCGGCCGCGCTGACGCCCCTGCTGGTCAGCGGCGGCGGCGGGCACGCCATCATCACCTCCCGCACCGAGGGCTGGGACCGGATCGCCACCCCGCTGGAGGTGGACGTCTTCGCCCGCAACGAGAGCATCGAGCACCTGGTGCGCCGGGTGCCCTCGATCAGCCGGGACGCCGCCGACAAGGTGGCGGACAAGATCGGCGACCTGCCGCTCGCGGTGGACCAGGCCGCGGCCTGGCTCAACGAGACCGCGCTGGACGCCGAGGTCTACCTCGACCTGCTCGACCGCCAGCTCGACTCCTCCCGGGCGGACCGGCACGACACCGAGCAGCCGCTCGCGGTCGCCGCCACCTGGGAGCTGTCCATCGCCCAGTTGCGCACCAACTACCCGGTCGCGGTGCGGCTGCTGGAGTTCTGCGCCTACTTCGGCGCCGACCCGATCTCGCTCGACCTGCTGTACGGCAAGGAGATGGTCGACGCCCTGCGCGAGGAGTCCCAGCAGCTCGACGAGAACATGATGCTGGCCCGGGCCATCCAGGAGCTCAGCCGCTTCGCCCTGGTGAAGGTGGACCGCAAGGGCCGCAGCCTGCAGATCCACCGGCTGGTGCAGGCCGTGGTGCGCTCCTCGATGTCCGAGGAGCAGCAGCGGCAGGCACACCGCGTGGTGCACAGCGTGCTGGCCGGCGCCCGCCCCTCGCAGGGCGACGCCGAGAGCCCGGACAACTGGGGCAAGTACGCCACCATCTGGCCGCACCTGGTGGTCCCGTGGACCACCGCGGCACGCGACAACCGCATCCGGCAGCTCATGGTGGACCGGATGCGCTACCTGAGGACCCGCGGCGAGCTCGACGCCGCCCTGGCCCTCGGCGAGGAACTGATCGCCGCGTGGAGCCCGCACACCGGCGACAACGACCGCTGGACCCTGCACATGCGCTTCCAGATCGCCAACGTGCTGCGCTCGCAGGGGTGGTACGAGCGGGCCCTGGACATCGACCAGGAGGTGATGCGGCGGCAGAGCGAGGCGCTGGGCGAGGACGACCTGCACACCCTGATGACGGCCGGCAGCGTCACCGCCGGCCTGCGCGGGGTCGGCCGCTTCGACGAGGCGCTGGAACTGGACGGCGTCACCCGCGACCGCTTCGTACACCTGTTCGGCGAGGACCACCCGCGCTCCTTGGTGGCGGCCAACAACTACGCCGTCTCACTGCGGATGTCCGGCCGCTGCTACGCGGCCCGCGAGGTCGACCGCGAGACGCTGGAGGTCCGGCAGAACACCCTCGGCCCGGACCATCCGCTGACCATCTCCTCGACCATCAACCTCGGCCGCGACCTGCGCTCGTGCGGTGACTACTCCGGCTCGCTGAGCATCCTGCGCAGCGCCTACGACCGGGCCAGCCGCCATCCCGAGCTGGGCAAGGAGTACCCGCCCGCGCAGGACGCCGCCAAGGCACTGGCCATCACCCTGCGCCGGGCCGGCCAGTTGGAGGAGGCGGAGAAGTTCACCCTCGAGGTGCTGGAGAGCTGCCGGCGGCGGTTCGGGGACACCTCGCCGGAGACGCTGGTCGTCTGGCTGGGGCTGGCCGGGCACTGGTCGGCGGGGCGGCGCTTCTCCGAGGCCGGCGAGCTGACGCACAAGCTGCTCGACGACTTCCGCGAGGTGCTCGGCGCGTCCCACCCGCTGACGCTCGCCTGCGCGACCAACCACGCCGTGCACCTGCTGGCCACCGGCGACGCCGTGCAGGCCCGGGCGATCGCCGCGCAGACCGGCGAGAGCTTCAGGCGGCTGCTCGGCCCCGCCCACCCCTTCACGCTGACGTGCAACGTCAACCTGGCCAACGCGGAGGCGATGCGCGGCGACGCCGAGACCGCCGAGCGCCTCTACCGCGCCGCGTTGGAGGGGCTGACCGGCATACTGGGCTCCGACCACCCGTCGGTGCTGCTGTGCACGGGCAATCTGGCGCTGCTGCTGCGCCGGACCGGCCGCGAGAAGGAAGGGTCCCAGCTGACAGCCCAGGTGCTGCGGGGCCTGACCTCGGCGATGGGGACGGAGCATCCGCGGGTCGCGCTGCTGCGGGACGGCGACCGGGTCGGTCTGGAACTGGACCCGCATCCGATCTGATCACTCCGCGGACGGCACCAGCGCCGCGGCGGCGCGCTCCCGCGCGGGGTTGTCCCGCAGCCAGGCCAGCACCTTCGGCAGCAGCGGCACCGCGGCGAAGTGCGCGGCGCTCGGCTCCAGCACCGCGGTCGCCCCCGGGATGCGCTCCGCCAGCCACTGGAAGTGGCCCAGCGGCGAGAAGACGTCGCACTCGCCGTGCCACAGCAGCACGGGCACCCGGATGGCGGCCGGATCGAAGCCCCACGGGCGGCAGAAGGAGATGGCGTCGTCGACCCAGCCGGCGCCGCCCTGCTCCTGGTCCTTCAGCGCGCCCTCGTAGTTCTGCATCAGCATCCTGCGGATTCCCGGGTCCGAGACCACGAGACGGTCGTTGGCCGGCATCTCCTCGTCCAGATCGGACAGCAGCCGGCCCGGATCGCACCGGATCGCGTCGGCGTTCTGCGCCACGGCGGTGGTGAAGGCCACCGGGTCCTGCTGGGCCTTGGTGTACTCGCGCACGTTGGACGCGGTCATCCCGCTGAACCAGTCCAGCCCGTCGGCGTCCCGCGGCGCGAGGCTCACCAGCACCGCGGCGCTGCGCACCCGTTCGGGGTGGAGCGCGGCGCAGGCCAGCGCGTGGGGTCCGCCGCCGGAGCGGCCGACCACCGAGAAGCGTTCGACGGACAGCGCGTCGGCGATCGCCAGCACGTCGGCGGCGGCGTGCACCACCCGGCGGCCCTTGAGCGCGGTGGAGTCCCCGTAGCCGGGCCGGTCGTAGGCGATCAGATGGATGCCGAGCTGATAGAGCACCAAGGTGCGCGGGCGCGGACCGAGACGGCTGCCGGGGGTGCCGTGCAGCAGGAACACGGGGTACCCCTTGGGATCACCCCATGACTCGTACACGACTTGACGACCGTCGGCTGTCTGCACGTTGCGCACCATGTGGTATCTCCCGTCGCCACAGCGGTCTTGCGCCCGGAACAGGACCACGCGGCAGGATCCTGCCACAGTGCCTGGACGATGCCATGCGGTCGCGCGACGCCCGTGCCGGGCCCGCCGACGTGGGGCATCCGCCGTCCCTGCACAAAACCCTCTTCCAATGAGCACAGCTTTCGCTAGGCCGTGTCCGGCCGATCACGCGACCGGCCGGCCCCGCCTCACGCGTTCACGCGCGAGGACGCGCAACTGGAGGGTCGGGGACAACGCTCGATCAGGAATGGGGTTTACCACGATCGTGTGGATCTTCAAAAATCGGCGAGACGGCGTCTCAGCCAGTGAGACGAGCCGGACGGCGTCTCTCCTCCTCCGGGGAGGGCCTCCGGGTTGACGCCCGACCGGCGGCCGATCACGACGCGTCAGACGGTGGCCCATGCGTGTCGCGGGAGACGGCGGCCGGGTCGCCCCCGGCGCGGAGGAGGGAGCGCGGTGGCCGCGGCCCGGCTCGCCGACCTCGCGGCGTGGAACGCGGAAGCCACGTTCGAAGCCCGCCGCGCGCTCCGAGGATCACCGGTTCTTGAACTCCTCGATGGCCGTCCGGACCGTGTGGCCCATCGCGTCGCTTCCGACGTGGCCGGAGTCCTCGAAGATGTGCAGCCGCGCGTCCGGCCAGGCCTTCGCCAGCTCCCACACCGTCTGCACCGGGCATCCCATGTCGTGCCGGCCTTGGACCAGCACCGCCGGGATCCCGGCCAGCCGGTGTGCGTCGCGCAGCAGTTGGTCCTCCTCCAGCCACGCGCCGTTGCTGAAGAAGTGGGCGCAGATCCGGACGAAGGCGATCCGCGCGTCGACCTCGCGATCGCTGTACATGCCGGGCACGCCGTTGGGCTCGTTCGAGATGACCGCGTCCTCCCAGGCGAGCCAGTCGGCGGCGGCCTTCGCCCGGATCGCCCGGTCGGGGTTCTCCATCAGCCGCGCGTAGGCCGCGAGCAGGTCGCCGTCCCGCTCGTCCTCGGGGACGCCGTCGCGGAACCGGTCCCACGCCTCGGGCTGGAACCGCCCGGCCCCCCGGTAGAGCCAGTCGATCTCGGTGCGACGGCACGTCGTCACCGCCTGGAGGACGATCTCGCTGACCCGCTGGGGGTGTTGCTCCGCATAGGCGAGGATGAGCGTCGTCCCCCAGGAGGCACCGTTGAGCAGCCACCTCTCGATGCCGAGGTGCTCGCGCAGCCGTTCCATGTCGTCGATCAGGTGTTGCGTGGTGTTCAGGCTCATGTCCGCCGCCGGGTCGCCGGCGTGCGGGGTGCTGCGACCGCAGTTGCGCTGGTCGAAGCGGATGACGCGGTACCGCTCGGGGTCCCAGGCCCTCGTCGGCCGCCGCGGGGCACCCGCTCCCGGGCCGCCGTGGACGTTCAGGGCGGGCTTGCCCTCGGGGTTGCCGAGTTGTTCGTAGTAGACGCGGTTGCCGTCTCCGGTGTCGAGGAATCCGGAGTCGTAGGGACTGGTCGGAGGATAGAAATCAACCATAACCGTCGATCCTACGGAGTGATCATGGTTGGGTTCCGTGATTTGTTTCCCAACCTGCCGTATCGACAACGGCGTTGAGCCGGCAGGTCGGCGCCAGGCCCGAACGGAGGAGCCCGCCCGATCCAGCTGACTGGCCGTCAAAAAGGCTCCCTGCTCAGCGCACCCGTTCGGCGGGCGCGGCCGTCCTCGTCTTCCACTGCTGCGCGGTCATCCGCCAGATGACGTCGACGCCGACCTCGCCGGGGGCGGCGGGCTCTTCGGGCGCCGGCCTGCGTTCGATCTCCGTGAATCCCAGGCGCCGGGGGACGGCTCCACTGGCCGAGTTGGCCGCGTCGTGATGGATTTCCACCCGGTCGATGCCCGCCAACCGGAAGCCCTGGTCGACAAGGGCCGCCGAGGCCATCGTGGCCAGGCCGCGTCCGGTCCAGTGCGGGTGAAGCCAATAGCCGATGTCGACGCCGCCGGCACCGATGCGGCGCATGAGGGCACAACTGCCGACCAGCACGGAATCCGAGGTGATCGCGTAGGCGAAGGACTTCCCCGTCTCCCACTCCTCCTGGCTCCGAGCGAGGAAATCGGCGGTTCGCTGCCGACCGTGCTCGGCCGCCCAGGGCATCCACGGCGACAGGTGGTCCAGGGATTCGGAGATCGCCCGTACCAGGATGTCGAGGTCGCCCGTGCGCCACCGGCGCAATTCGATCCGGCCGGAACAGAGACTTTCGGCGGGTTGTTCCATGCACCGGATGCTCTCGCAGCCCGGTCGCGCCCGACAACGCATTATCGTCCGCCCGCTGCCGCGTCATGCGCCGCGGAGACTCCACCGAGCGCTCGCGGCGCACAGGGCGCCCCCGTACGCGGCGTGCCGCCGCGTCGCGAGGAGTTCGTGCGTCCAGAGTGGACGACAAAAAAGAGTGGAAAGGGGAGTACCCGCTCCTTTCCACTCTCAACGTATAGCGCAAGGGGGGCCTTGCGGCAAGCCCCGGGTGGTGCAGGAGAATCGCTGGCCTAGGCCAGAACGTGTGGCGGCGAGGGGTCGGCGACGTGCGTGTGTCGTTGGCGGCGTATGGGGGCACGCGGAGGCGTCGAACCGGCGGGTTGGCTGCCGGCGTGCCGTCGGCGGGTCCGTCCCGGCGCGCGGCAGCGTCGGTCGCCCGGCAGGTCACCCAGCCGTCGCCGCGCCACCTGCCCCCGCCGCATCCGGGCGGGAGCCGGCGGGTCCCGGCCCCGGGTTTCGTTCTGCTGTGAACAGCGGTCATTCCGCTGAGAGTCCTTGAGTAAATGGAGCTAGCTTTGGTCCCCACGTCATCGTCCTCATCCGAAATCAATTCCGCTGTCAGTACCGGGGCCGGAAGCGGGACGAACCCGGGCGACGACGGGGCTCGGTCCTCCGACGGCTGGCGGGCCCGGGAGCTGCGGGCGGAGAACGAGTACGTCGGTGAGCTGTACGACCGCCTCGAAGCCCAGCGCGAATTCGCGACGGCCCGGCTGCGCGAGATCCACCTCCACGAGAAGGGCGGAACCTTCCAGTCCCGGATGGAGCGGGACACGATGGAGATCCACCACACCCGCCGCCTGTCGGAGCTGCACGCCGCCGAGTACGGGCTGTGCTTCGGCCGGATCGAGAGCGCCGACGGCGAGCGGCGGTACATCGGCCGGATCGCCCTGGCGGACGAGGACCACGAGCCGCTCCTCACCGACTGGCGGGCGGCCGCCGCGGAGCCGTTCTACCGGGCGACGCCGGCCGTGCCCGGCGGGGTGGCGGGGCGACGGCACCTGAGGAGCAAGGGCCGGACCGTCGTCGACTTCGACGACGACGCGTTCGGCGTGAGTGCCCTGGAGGACCGGGACAGCTCCGAGCTCAGCGGGGAGAGCGCCCTGCTCGCCTCGCTGACGGCCGCCAGGACCGGGCGGATGGGCGACATCGTCTCCACCATCCAGGCCGAGCAGGACCGGGTCATCCGCTCCGAGCTCGGCGGCGTGCTGGTCGTGCAGGGCGGTCCGGGGACCGGGAAGACCGTGGTCGCGCTGCACCGCGCCGCGTACCTGCTCTACACGCACCGCGACCGGCTGGCCAAGAGCGGTGTGCTGGTCATCGGGCCGAACACGACGTTCCTGCGCTACATCGACCAGGTGCTCCCCGCCCTCGGCGAGAGCGAGGTCGTGCTGAGCAGCATCGGCGCGCTCTACCCGGGCGTGACCGCGACCGACACGGAGACGCCCGAGGCGGCGGCCGTCAAGGGCGACGCACGGATGGCCGGGGTGCTCGCCGCCGCGCTGGACGGCCTGCGGCAGCTGCCGGAGACGTCATGGACCTTCACCGTGGGAAAGAGGTCGCCCCACGAGGAGGAGATCGAGGTCAGCCGGGCCGTGTGCGAGCGGGCCCAGGCCGCCGCGCGCAGGACCGGCGAGCCCCACAACCCGGCCCGGCCCGACCTGGTCGAGCGGCTCTCCTCGGAGCTGGCCCTGCGGATCGCCAGGGACCGGGGCGGGAAGATGGACCTGGACGCCGTGGCGGACCTCGCCGACGCGCTCGTCGGCGAGCCCGGCTTCCAGGCCCTGGCCGAGAAGCTGTGGCCGCTGCTGAGCCCGGAGCAGTTGCTGACCGCCCTGTTCGGCTCCCCGGAGCTGCTGGCGAAGGCCATGCCGGACTTCTCCGAGGCCGAACGCGCCGCGCTGCTGCGCCGGCACCCGGGCCCGGAGCCGGAGGAGGCCGCCTCCTGGACCATCGCCGACGTGCCGCTGCTCGACGAGGCCGCCGAACTGCTCGGCCCGCTTCCCGGCAGCACCTCCTCGCGCCGGGCCGAACGCGCCGCCGAGGCCGCGGACCTGGAATTCGCCAAGCTCGTCCTCGATGACTTCGGCGCGGGGCTGGTCGAGATCGACGCGGAGCTGCTGACCCGCCAGTACCGCGGCGAGGAATCGCTCCGGCCGCTGGCCGAGCGCGCGACCGAGGACCGGACCTGGGGCTTCGGGCACGTGATCGTGGACGAGGCGCAGGAACTGTCCCCGATGGACTGGCGGCTTCTGACCCGGCGCTGCCCCGGCCGTTCCATGACGATCGTGGGCGACCTGGCGCAGACCGGCGCGCCGGCCGGGCTGAGCTCCTGGAGCGAGGCGCTCGACGCGTACACGGCGGGACGCTGGCGCACGGTGGAACTCACCATCAACTACCGCACCCCGGCCGAGATCATGCGGATCACCGAAGGTGTCCTGCGAGCGGTCGACCCGGCGCTCACCGCCCCCAGCGCGGTGCGCAGCGGAGGGATCCTGCCGTGGAGCCGCCGGATTCCCGGGCACGACCGAGGAGCGGCGCTGCGCGCCCTCGTCGAGCGGGAGATCGCGGCGCTGGACGGCGGCAGGATGGCGGTCATCCACGCCCCGACCTGGCCGGCCGAACTGATCGACCAACTGGCGGAGTTGGACGGCGTCACCGTCAATGACGGCCCGTCGGCGCTGGACTCGCCGGTCGTCCTGATGACGGCCGCGCAGGCCAAGGGGCTGGAGTTCGACGCGGTCCTCGTCGTGGAGCCCGCGGAGATTCTCGCGGCGCACACCCGCGGCGTGAACGACCTCTACGTCGCGCTCACCCGCGCGACGAAGAGCCTCGGGGTCGTCCACAGCGGGGAGCTGCCGGAGATGCTGGAGGGCCTGGATCCCCGCTGACCGGCAGGCGGTGGTCCGTTCGACGGCGACGCGGGTCAGTGGACGGAGAACCCGCCGTCGACGAAGAGCGCCTGGCCGGTGACGTAGGCGGAGGCGGCGGAGGCCAGGAACACCGCCGCTCCGGCGAAGTCGGCGGCCAGGCCGTTGCGGCCGACCATCGTGCGCGCGGCCAGCGCCGCCACCTTCTCGGGATCGGACGACAGGCGCGCGTTGAGCGGCGTCATCACGAACCCCGGGACGAGCGTGTTGCAGGTGACGCCGCGCGGCGACCACGCCTCGGCCTGGGAGCGGGCCAGCGACTCCAGCGCCCCCTTGGAGACGCCGTAGGCGCCGCTCCGGACGAACGCCCGATGGGCCTGCTGGGAGGTGACGTGGATGATCCGCCCGTAGCCGCGTTCGGCCATGCCGGGGCCGAACCGGCGTCCCAGCAGGTAGGGCGCGTCGAGGTTCACCGCCATCGTGGTGTCCCACACGTCCTCGTCCAGTTCGTCCATCGGCGGGCGCAGGTTGATCCCGGCGCAGTTGACGAGGATGTCGGGCTCACCGAACGCCTCGACCGCCTGCTCGGCCGCGGCGCGCACGCCGTCGCGGGTGCCCAGGTCGGCGCCGACCCAGGCCGCGCGGCAGCCGAGTTCCGTCAACTCGCCCACCGTGGCGGCCAACTGCGCCTCCCCGCGCGCCACGACCACGACGCTCGCCCCTGCGCGCGCCAGGGCCTCCGCGACGGCCCGGCCGATGCCGGAGCTGCCGCCGGTCACCAGAGCGACCCGGCCGTCGAGCGAGAACAGTTCGGAGAGGTAATCGTGCGGCGTCATGAGCGCACCCTAGATCTATTACCCGGTGCGTTTGCGCGCGCCGGGTGGCCGTCGCATCGTGGGACGCATGGCACAAAGCGCCACGACGCCTCGTGCTCTGGACGGCTGGGCGGTCGAGCGGCCCGGACCCGTCGCCGCCGGACCGCTGGTCCCGGTGCGTCGCGCCCTGCCGCCGCTGACCGGGCACGACGTGCTCGTACGCGTCGAGGCGTGCGGCGTCTGCCGGACGGACCTGCATCTGGCCGAGGGGGATCTGCCGCCGCACCGGCCCGGCACCATTCCGGGCCACGAGATCGTCGGACGGGTGGTGGGCGCCGGAGACGACGCGACGCGCTTCCGGCCCGGGCAGCGGATCGGCGGGGCGTGGCTGCGGAGCACCTGCGGGCGCTGCCGCTTCTGCCGGACGGGCCGGGAGAACCTGTGCCCGTACTCCGCCTACACGGGATGGGACGCGGACGGCGGCTACGCGGACCTCACCGTGCTGCCCGAGGCGTACGCCTATCCGCTGCCCGGCGACGAGGAGCCGGCCCACCTGGCCCCGTTGCTGTGCGCGGGCATCATCGGCTACCACGCGCTGCGCCGCAGTGAACTGCCGGCCGGCGGACGGCTCGGGCTCTACGGCTTCGGCGCCTCGGCGCACCTGACCCTGCAGGTGGCGATCGCCGAAGGTGCCACGGTGCACGTCCTCACCCGGTCCGCGGGGGCGCGCCGGCTCGCCCTGGAACTGGGCGCGGCCTCGGCCGGCGGCGCCTACGACAGCCCGCCGGAACCGCTCGACTCGGCGATCCTGTTCGCGCCGGTCGGCGATCTGGTGCCCACCGCCCTGGAAGCCCTCGACCGCGGCGGCACGCTCGCCGTCGCCGGCATCCACCTCACGGACATCCCGCGCCTCGACTACGAGCGGCACCTCTTCCAGGAGCGGAACCTGCGCAGCGTCACGTCCAACACGCGTGAGGACGGCGCCGAGTTCCTGGCCCGCGCGGCCCGCTACGGCCTGCGGACGACGGTCACTCCCTACCCGCTCGGCCAGGCCGACCGCGCGCTCGACGACCTCGCGAACGACCGCGTCGACGGCGCGGCCGTCCTGCTGCCGGACTGAACCCCGGTCAGCGGCGGTCACACTCCTCGGGCCCGGTTCGTCATGGCGGTGACGGACCAAACCGGGAGGAACCATGAGCGATTTCAGCCGCGTCGCGGGCAGGGGCAGGCAGGGCGTCTACTGGGCGGCGACGCTGCTCGTCACCGCCGAGCTGGCGGTGGGCGGGGAGTGGGACGTGGCGCGGGTGGCACTGGTGCGCTCGGTCGTCGAACGCCTCGGCTACCCCGACTACCTCCTCGTCATCCTGGGTGTCTGGAAGCTGCTCGGCGCGGCGGCGCTGCTCGCTCCGCGCCTTCCGCTGCTCAAGGAGTGGGCGTACGCCGGAGTGGTCTTCGCCGACACCGGTGCCATCGCCTCCCACCTGGTCGTCGGCTACGGGATCGGCGAAGTGGCGTTCCTGGTTCCGCTCGCCGGACTGACCGTCGTCTCCTGGTCGTTGCGTCCGGCGTCCCGCCGCGTGCCCGGTCGGGCAGGACCGACGCGGATCCCGGTCGGCCGTGTCACCCAGCCGTAGCAGGAGACCATCCGTGGGGACCGCCGTTCGCCGACGCGGCGATCCGGCGCGAAGTCGGCGTCGCACTCGGCGAACTTCCTTATGACGCACGGCTGTTGTTCCGAGTGATGGTTCAATTTCCCTACGGCAAGGGAGACTCGGCTTATCGGGAAACGGGACCGGCGGACGGATGACGTGATGCGGCGTCAGCGATGCTGCCGAGTCGGCGAATCGACGAACAGCGTTGCGCGCGGGGGCGGTTGATGGGCCGGGCCCGCAACCGCGTCGGGGCGGTGCGCACGGACGGCCGGCGGGACGGGCCGCCGGTGCGGCGGCGCGGCGGGGCGACGAGGGCGTCACGGCGACCGAAGAGCCCCCGCGCACGGAGAAATGGCATGCCCGCGGCGTACTGCGCGGACATGCCATCTCGCTACTCCCCCGCGGTCGGTACGCCCTGCCGAAGCGTGCCGACTCTGGGGCTCGACGCCGTGACTCAGCGCCTGCGAGCGGTCACCACCGATACCAGCGATTGCGGCCGCCGCCTGAGCCGGCTCCTCGGAAGACGAATCCGAGCAGCCAGACCACCAGTACCACGATCGCCACGATCCACAGGAGATGCACGGCGAATCCGATACCACCAAGGAGCAGAAACAGCAGAAGAACCAAAAGCAAAGCACCCATTAGATACATACCTCCTGGCAATTCGTATGCCCCCCTTCCGACCACTCATACTTCCGGGCCCCACGAACATTCACCGGTCGGTCGGACAGGGACGCCTCGGCGCGGACGTGGTCCGGCCGGCCAGGCGGCGGAAGGGTTCGGACGCAGGCGGATACGCTATCGTCTACAAGACGTAGACAGTCGGGGTTCCGGGCAGCGCGGCGGGGAGACGGCCGTGCGGCGCCAGGCGACCGGCCGCCGCACCGCGGCCGGTTCGGCTCGCGGAAACCCGGTCGCTCTCGAAAACTGGTCGACAGCAGCACGGAGATGTCTTCCCGGGCGCCCCCTCGGCTACCGGATCGAAGGAGGCGAGGTCCCCGGCGCGGAGGCCCGGCGGCATCCGGCGAGCACCCGGCCACCCGGGCCGGGCGGTGCACGGCGGCCGACCACCGCGTCGCGCACGGCGGCCGATCCGCCGAGGCGGCCGGCCGGTGAACCCTTCCGCCACCCCCCGATGGCCCATCGGCCGCCCGGCTGTAAGCCGCCGACGGACACGACCCGCGACCGCCGGACGTCCCGCCCGGCCGCGGCACCACACCAGGAGACACGCCGATGACACTGCCAGGCACCGCGGCGCGGGTCCGCACCACGCCCGACCCCGCCTTCCCGCCGCGCGCGCTGCACGCCCGGTGGCTCGCCCTGGTGTCGGCCGGCTACGTGCTCGTGCTGGTGGCGTTCGCCGCGCCGGGCCGCAGCCTGGCCTGGGACGAGTCGATCTACTTCTCGCAGGTCGATCCGCGCTCCCCCGCGGCGTTCTTCAGCGCGCCGCGGTCGCGGGGCGTGACGCTCCTGGGCGCGCCGGTGGCCGTGTTCACCTCGAACCCGCTGGCGCTGCGCCTCTTCCTGGCCGTCGCCGCGGGCGTGGCGCTCTACATCTCGTTCTCGGTGTGGCGGCGGCTGGTCGGCGAGGGGACGGCGGCGCTGGCGGCGCTGCTGTTCGCCACGTTGTGGGTGAGCGTCGACTACGGCTCGCAGATGATGCCGGACCTGTGGGTGGCGTTCGCGGCGGTGGCCGCGGTGGGCCTGTTCCTGCGGGCCGCCGGCGGGCGGCCGGGTCGCGGTGTGTTGGCGGGGCTGGCCTGCGCGGTCGGCTGGGCGGCGCTGGTGCGGGCGAACGACGGGGTGTTCCTGGCCGTGCCGCTGCTGGCCGCGACCGTCCTCGTGCGGCCGTGGCGGCGTCCGGCGGTGGCCGCGGCTCTCGCGGGCGGGCTGGCGGCGGGACTGGCCGAATGGGTGACGGAGGCGTACGTCAGGTTCGGCGGCATGACGCAGCGACTGGCCGACTCCAGCGGCATAGAGGGCCGGATGCGCCTGCTGTGGAACGTCGGCAACGCGTTCCGCAGCGCGAACGGGCCGACGCTGTGCCGGCCCTGCACGGCCGGCTCCGGCCCCGTGCTGCTCGACATCTGGTGGCTCGCGATCCCGCTGCTGTCCGCGGTGGCCCTGGTGATCGCGGCGCGGGCCGGGCGTGACCTGCTGGCGCTGGCGGCGCTGCCGATGGTGTGCGCGCTGTCGCTCTCCGCCTCGTACCTGTTCTTCATACCGTATTCGGCACCACGGTTCTTCCTGCCGGCGTACGCGCTGCTGGCGCTGCCGATCGCCACGCTGCTGGCCCGCGGCTGGCGGGCCGCCCGGACCAGGCCCACCCCGGCCCGCGTGTCCGGTGCCGTCATCGCCGCGGTGCTGCTCGCCGGCCACCTCACCGTGCAGCAGGTGACGGCGCATCACCAGATATCCGCCGCGGTCCGCAAGAACGGCCAGTACAAGGCGGTGGCCGACGCGCTGCGCCGCCTCGGGATCCGGCCGCCGTGCCTGGTCGCGGGGCAGAGCCAGCCGATGGCCTACGACGCCGGGTGCGCGTCGTCGCTCACCGCCGACCTGCGGACCGACACCTCCGAGGCCGCGGGGCCCGGCGTGCTGCGCGCGGCCCGGCACGAGGCGGTCGCGATCCTGGTCGGGCCGGGCGGGCACGCCCCTTCGTACGCGCCCGGCTGGACGCGCCACCCGCTGACCGGGTCGCCCCTGGTGGACGGCTGGTCCGCCTACCTGCCGGGCGCCGGGCGGACGCGATGAACCGGATGCCTGGTCAGCGGGCGGGTGACGCCCGCGACACCGTGCTCCGGATATCGTCTACAGTCCTGTAGACCTCCACGGAACCTCTTCGATAGGGACGAGAACCCTTGATCACAGCCCACCCCGCGGTCCGGCTCGCCTTCGACGGCTCACACATCGACGGCTCGCTGTTCACCACCGTCACCGGCTTCGCCCGCGACACCCGGTGGCTCAACGTCCCGCTCGACCTGTGGACCAACGCGGGTCTGGGGGTGTTCGCGGTCCTGGTGGCGATGGGCTGGTGGAACGCCCGGCGCCGCGACACCCGGTCGATGACGCTCGCGCTGGCGGCGCCGGTCGCCGTGCTCGTCGCGTTCGCGGTCGCCGAAGTGGTGAAGAAGCTGGTCGCGGAGGTACGGCCGTGCTATTCGCTGCCGCACGACTACTTCGTGGACGCCTGCCCGGCGCACAACGACTACGCCTTCCCGAGCGGGCACAGCACCACGGCCTTCGCCACCGTGGCGGCGCTATGGCTGCTCGACCGGCGGCTGAGCGCGATCGCCGCCGTCTTCGCCCTCTTCGAGGGCTTCACCCGCGTCTACCTCGGGGACCACTACACGCACGACGTCCTGGGCAGCGTCGTCCTCGCCCTGCCGGTCGCCCTCCTGGTGAGCTGGGCGCTGGGCCGCTTCGCGGTGCCGCTGGTGGCGCGGCTGCGCGCCGGAGCGCTGGAACCGGTGCTGACCGCCGCCCCGACCGGCACCCGCTCCGCACGCTGAACCCTGCGCCGGCGGGCACCGAACCGCCCGCCGGCGCAGGCCGGCTCACCGCCGGTGCGGGCGGCGCCGGTGCGGCGTGTGCCGGCCGGGCGACGGACGGACCGGGTGGGCGGGCACCGTGCGGCCGGGGCTGCTCGGCGCGGGCCCGGTCACCCGCACGCCGCCGCCGTGCCCGGTGTCGGCGAGGATCGCCACCACGGCCAGGGACGCGACGAGGAGCGCCAGCGCGGCGGCCCAGGTGAAGGCGCGTTCGCGCACGCCGGGAGAGGTGCCGGGTGACCGGGTGAGTGGTCCCACCCGGTCGTAGCGCCTGCTCACGGGTCCTGCTCCCCGGCTATCTCGCGAGCCCGCGGATCAGACCCGTGGCGCGGCGCACCCCGGGTCCGGCGAGCCGGCGCAGCGCCGGCAGGTGCGGCTCGGTCCTGGCCAGCAGCCCGGTGCGCTCCCAGACCACCTGCAGCCGGCCGGCGCCGTGCCCCTCCGGCTCGACGACGACGATGTGCTCGCCGAAGCCGCCGTGGGAGCGGATCCGGGTGCGCAGCCGGGGGAAGTCCATCGGCGCGAGCAGCAGGCCGGTGTTGTGCCGGCGGCGCTGGGTGATGGCCAGCACCGGATGCCGTACCCCGGAGAAGCCGTGCGCCGGCAGCGGGACGGCGGCCAGGTCCACGGTGACCTCGCCCTCGTAGAACCCCGGGCGTACCGGGTCGAGCCGGAAGGAGGCACTGAGCCGCTTCTGGCCGGGCTGGAGGTGCACGGTGGCGAGCACCGGGCCCATCGGCAGTTGGCTGCCCGGGTCGAAGGTGCGGATCCGCAGGGTGATCACGGACTCGTCGACCGGCGTGACCCGGGTGATCTCGTGCCGCAGCAGGGCGGTGGGGAACGGGCGGGTGCGCAGGTCCAGGTCGGTGATCTCCAGCTCACGGGCCGCGTCCGGATCCGCGGGCACCGACGGCCCCCAGTACGGGGTGCCGTCCCGGTCCTCGGCGGCCTCGCGGGGCGCGACCTCGCGGCCCATGCCGCGCGCCGCGGCCTGCGCCTCCTCGTAGCGCCCGTCGCGCACCAGCCGGATCACCACGCGCTGGTCGCGCGGCAGCCGGTGGAACGCCCGCGGGGCCAGCGTGTCGAGGTAGGCGGTGGTCTCCTCGGCGAACAGCTTGATCCACTCGTGAGTGCGGTACGGCAGGTCACCGCAGTACATCCGCAGGTCGTGCCGGAGGAACTTGAAGTCCTTGTCCGGCTTGACGTCGAGGTGGCCGCTGTCGGCGAGGAAGGCGTCGATCAGACGCGCGACCCCGATCCGGTCGCGGACGTTCTCGATGCGGTGCCGCTGGTTGGAGATGGACAGCGCGTCCGCCGCCTCGTAGGGCGCGATGTACCAGCGGTAGACCGGCTCGGGCAGCACCTCGAACGCCTCGGCGAGCACGTACGCCTGCGCGGAGAAGAGCTGGTCCTCGTAGTGGATGCCGAGCGGGAAGCGCAGCGTGTGCCGGTCGATGAAGGCGCGGCGGTACATCTTGTTGGTGGACAGGTGGTCGAAGAGCAGGCCCGGTTCGGAGCCGATGCCGCGCACGGTGCGCCGCCGGTCGAACAGGTGCGGATGCCACTCCGAGCGCGACCCGGTGTCGGTACGGACCCGTTCGACGGCGCCCATCGCGAAGTCCAGGCCCTCGTCGGCGCGCAGCGCGTCGCGCAGCATCTCGCAGGCGTTCTCCGGCAGTTCGTCGTCGCTGTCGAGGAACATCAGGTACGGCGCGCGGGCCAGCTCGATGGCCGCGTTCCGCGGGGCGCTGCATCCGCCGCTGTTCTCGGCGAGCCGGTGGTAGACGATGCGCGGGTCGCGGGCCGCCAACTCCCGCGCGACCTCGGGGGTCTCGTCGGTGGAGTGGTCGTCGCTGATGATGATCTCGATGTCGCGCAGACTCTGCCGGCGCAGCGACTCGACGGCGCGCGGCAATCGCTCGGCGTCGTTGTACACGATCACCGTGACGGTGACTTCGGGGGCCGGCTGGGCCAAGGCTGCTCCTTTGGGGGTCGGGCCCGAGGGGGCCCGGTTCGGCTGACGGTTTCCCGGTGTCATTCCGCGGCGAGGAGCGCCGCGGCGTCCTCGGGGGTCGGGGCCGGGGTGCGCTGCTCCAGCGGGAGGACCGCCGGCGTGTCGGGCTGTCCGAGGAAGACGTGCCGGACCACCCGCTCGGCCGCGTGTCCGTCGTCGAAGTCGCAGAACCGCCGCCGGAACGCGGCCCGTTGGGCGGCGGACCGCTCGTCGCGCCACCGTCCGCTGAGGAACACCTCCTCGACCTCCTGCTGGCTGGTCGCCAGCGGGCCCGGGGAGCAGGAGGGCAGGTCGAAGTAGACGCCGCGGGTGGCCGCGTAGGTCTCCCAGTCGTCGGCGAAGACCACGATCGGCCGGTCCAGGTTGGCGTAGTCGAACATCACCGAGGAGTAGTCGGTGATCAAGGCGTCGGCGGCCAGGCCGAGTTCCTCGATCGACTCGTAGGAGGAGACGTCGAGCACCAGCCCGCGGCGGCGCAGTTCCTCCAACGGGGAGATGCCGCGGTCGTAGAAGTAGTGGCCGCGCACCAGCAGCACGAAGTCCGGGCCCAGCGTCTTGGCGAGCCGCTCCAGGTCCAGCCGCGGGCTCCAGTCCGCCTCGTAGTCGCGGTGGGTCGGCGCGTAGAGCAGCGCCGTGCGGCCGGGCGCGATCCCCAGCCGTTCCCGGATGCGCTGCACGTCGTGGGCGGTCGCCGTGTAGTACACGTCGTTGCGCGGATAGCCGTAGTCGAGCGAGGTGAACGGCACCGGGTAGGCGCGTTCCCACATCTCGGTGGAGTGCCGGTTCGCCGAGACGCTGAAGTCCCAGCGGGCGCACCGCTCCAGCAGCGCGTCGTAGTCGACGCCGCGCGAGGTGGCCGGGTAGGGGATCTGGTCGACGCCCATCCGCTTGAGCGGGGTGCCGTGGTGGGTCTGCACGTGGACCTGGCCGGGCCGTTTGAGCACGCCGTCGGGAAAGTTGACGTTGTTGACCAGGTACTTCGCCCGGGCCATCACCGACCAGTAGCGCCGCGAGCCGGGTGTCACGTGGTCGATGCCGGGCGGCAGCAGCGGTACGTCGGAGGAGCGCACGATCCACACCTGCTTGATGTGCGGCGCCAGTTCGGCCAGTTGTGCCGCGATCGCCGCCGGGCTGCAGGCGACGCCGCGGTCCCAGTAGGCGGAGAAGACCGCGAGGTCCTCCTGGAGCGGGCGGCGCAACTGCTCGCGGTAGACGCCCTCCATCGCGGTCTCGGCGCTCTTGCGGCGGACGCGGGCCGCGACCCGGCGCAGCACCCGCCGCCGCCGGTTGGCCGTCTGGAGCATCTGGTAGGCGCCGTAGGAGCCGCGCTCCATCATCGCGTGCCGGACGCCGTTGAGGTTGGCGGGCCGCTCGTAGTCGGCGGGCTTGTGGCGCAGGAAGTGCTGCGAGGAGCGCTGGAAGAAATCCGCCGCCTGGGCCGGCGTCATGCCCGGGAGCGTCAGGATCCCCAGGAACCGGCGGATCATGCCGCTGAAGAGGAGTTCCTGGTGCTCGGCGGAGAGCGCGCGCTGCTCGGCGAGCTTCCAGAGCGCGTCGTACTGCGCGAAGACGTCGAAGCGGTCCGAGGGTGCGGAGGGGTGCGGCTCGTGGCGCCGCAGCACCACCACGTCCAGCACCGCGATCCGGTCGGCGGCCATCAGGCTGCCCAGGGCGGGCAGGACCTCGGCGTAGTCGTCCTGGTCGAAGACCGCGCGGTGGGCGGCGTAGAAGTCGGCGCGCACGACCCGGTTGGCGAGCGTCGGGGTCACGTGCAGCATCTCCGGCTGCTCGCGGATCGAGAACACCTCGCGGCCGGCCGGCCCGAACCACTGCCCGTCCGCGCCGGCGGTGTCGCCCCGCCAGTCGGACTCAACGTGGTCGAAGAGCACCACCTCGGGCCGGTCGGGGGCCGCGAGCCGCCGGGCCAGCGCGGTGTAACCGGTGGGGTGCACGACGTCCTGCCCCTGCAGGAACCACAGGTATTCGCCCTTGGCGGCGCGGGCGCCCGCGTCGCGGACCGCGCCGCGCGGTCCGTCGGCCGGCGTCTCGATCATCCGGATCCGGTCGCCGCCGTCCGCGGACTCCCGGTAGTCGCTCAGCAGCAGGCGCACGGCCGGCGGCGCCCCGGAGTCGACGCAGACGACTTCCACGTCCTCGGCGGGCAGTGCCAGGGCACTGTCGAGGCAGTCCCGGAGGCGGCCTCGCACCTCCAACACGGAAATAATGATGGTCAATCTGGTCATATCGCTAATATCCCAAGATGTTCTTGGCGTGTTCAACCGGGTACGCTCACGTCGACTACATCCTGTAGACGAATGACGCTACTGTAACCGCCGCCGACGCGGGCTATTGGCCCCGGTGCGTGAGGTGGGCGGGAAACGCGCCGGGAAGATTGTGTGGGGACGAGATGGACAGCGAGCCGATCCGGGAAGACTCCAGCCGGCCGGGGGACGGTCCCGCGCGCATGAGCGGTCCGGTCAGTGTGGTGGTGATCACCTTCAACGACGCCGAGCGGCTGGGTGCCGCGGTGACCTCGGCGCTGGCGCAGGGCGAGGCGGTGGGCGAGGTGGTCATCGTCGACGACGCCTCCAGTGACGATACCGGCCGGGTGGCCGACCGCCTCGCCGAGGCGAACCCCCGGGTGCGGGTCGTGCACCGCGCCGCCAACAGCGGAGGCTGCGGCACCCCGCGCAACGACGGCATGGACACGGCGCGCGGCGAGTGGATCGCGTTCCTCGACAGCGACGACGTGCTGGCCTCCGGCGCGGTGGCCGCCCTGCTGGCCGCGGCCGAACGGCACCGGGCCGACGTGGTCGCCGGGCTGTGCGTGCGCCTGGAGCTGCCGGACCGCCGGCGGATGCCCTGGTGCCCGGAGCTGTTCGCCGACGAGTCGGTGCACGAAGGCCTCGGCGGGCGTCCCGAGGTCGTGCACGACACCCTGTCGGTCAACAAGCTCTACCGGCGCGACTTCCTCACCCGGAACGGCATCCGCTTCCCCGACGGCGCCATGCACTACGAGGACTTCGTGTTCACCGGCCGGGTCTACGCGGCCGCACCGCGCTTCGCGGTGATCCCCGCCACCGTCTACTTCTGGCACATCCGCCCGGCGGCGGCCAACCCGTCCATCTCGCAGCGCCGCGACCGCATCGGCAACTGGCACGACCGGCTCGCCGCCCACCGCGAGGCGGTGGACGCCCTGTCGGCCGGCGGCGAGAAGGAGCTGGCGATCGCCGCCCAGACCAAGTTCGTCGGCTACGACCTGCCGATGTACCTGCGCGACCTGCACCAGCGCGCGGACGGCTACCAGGACGAGTGGTGGACCGCCACCCGGGAGTACCTGGCCGGCCTCGACCCGCAGGCGCTCAGCGCCGCCGGGCCCACCGATCGCTGGCGGGCGGCCGTGCTGCTCGACCGGCCGCGCCCCGGGGCGGCGGAGTGCGTGCGGCTGGCCGAGCTCTCCGCGGTGCCGCCGCGGCTGGCCCCGCCGTACGCCGGGACCGCCGAAGCCCCTGTGTGGGACCAGCACACCCCTCCGCTGCCGCTGGACGGTGTGGCGCGGGCCGCGCTCACCGAACTGCCGCTGTGCGTCGGCGCCCGGGTGCGCTCGCGCCGGCAGGAGATCCGGCTGACGCTGACGCTCAGCGACTTCTACGGGCGGGTCGACGAGGCCGATCCCCGGCACGTCGAGGTGGAGTTGCGGCACCGCTCCAACGACGGCACGCTGCGGCAGCGGGCCGCCTGGCACGCCGCCGGGCGCGCCGGCTGGCAGGCGGAGGTGGCCTTCAACGCCTCCGCGCTGCGCGACCGGGCCGCGATGGCGTCCTGGGACGTGTGGGCGACGCTGGTCTTCCACTCCGGCGAGCGGATGGCGGTCAAGGTCCGGGCGGGCCGCGGCCTGGGACGCTCGGTGGCGATGGACAACCGCGGCGCGATCCTGCTGCTGCAGCCGTACGCCACCGCCGACCGCTCGCTGGCCTTCCGGGCCGCCGACGGGACGGCCGGCGTGCGCCGCGTCGTGGCGAACCGGCTGGCCCGGGTCGGCCGCGGGTGACCGCCGCCCGGGCCGGACCGACCGCTGACTGGTACCGGCGTCCGCCGGCAGGCGGGCGGGGTCAGACGGGTTCTTGGGACCGGGTGGCGTCCGCGGAACGGGTGGCGTCGGCCGGGAAGACCCGGCGGACGACCCGCTCGGCGGCGTGGCCGTCGTCGTAGGGGGTGAACCGGTCCCGGAAGAGCTTCCGCAGCCGGACGGCGTCCGGGCCGTTCGCCTCGTCGCCGCCGAGGATCTCGACCAGGTGCCGCTGGTTGGTGGCGACCGCGCCGGGCGGCTCGGCCATCAGGTCGAAGTAGACGCCCCTGACGTGCCGGTACTCCTCCCAGTCCGGGGCGAAGATCACGATGGGCCGGTCCAGGACGGCGTAGTCGAACATGATGGAGGAGTAGTCGGTGACCAGCAGGTCGGAGGCGAGGCACAGGTCCTCGACCGACGGGTTCCCCGAGACGTCCAGCACCTGGGCACTGCCGGTCCGCGTCCCGGCCGCCGCCTGGTCCACCCCGGCGCCGGAGTAGAAGTAGTGGCTGCGGATCAGCAGCGTGAAGCCGGCGCCGAGCGTCTCGGCGAGCAGCGGGATGTCGAGCGCGGCGTTGAACGTCTCCCGCTGCTCGCGGTAGGTGGGGGCGTACAGCACCACCCTGTTGCCGTCCGGGATGCCGAGTGCGGCACGCACCGCGGCCGTCTCGGCGGCGGTGGCCGTGGCGAAGCGGTCGTTGCGCGGGTAGCCGGTCTCCAGCACCTCGTAGCCGCCCGGGTAGACCTGGCTGAAGACGCGGGTGGAGTGCGGGTTGGGCGAGACCAGGTAGTCCCAGCGGCCGACGTGTTCCAGCAGGCGGTCGAAGTCCATGCCCTGCGCGGCCGTCGGGTGCTCGCGCAGGTCGAGGCCGAGCTTCTTCAGCGGCGTGCCGTGCTGGGTCTGCACGTGGACCGAGCCGCGCCGCTTGGGCGTGGTGTTCGGGAAGTTGACGTTGTTGACCAGGTACTTGGCGGTCGCCATCGCCCTGAAGTAGGCGGGGGTGTTCTCGACGACGTAGGGGACGCCGTCGGGCAGCGCTCCGGCGCGGTCGGCACTGGAGACGACCCAGACGCCGCGCACCGAGGGGGCCAGCCGGCGGGCCTCCTCGAAGATCGCCGCCGGGTTGCAGCTGTATCCGCGGTACCAGTAGGCCGCGTAGACGGCCAGGTGCTCGTCGACCGGGAGCCGCAGGCACGCCTGGTAGTAGGCGTAGCGGCAGGCGGAGCGCAGCCGGCGGGTGAACCGCGGGCCGAGGGTGCCCATCCCCTTGAGCGTCGAACGCCCGCGGTTGCGCAGGCGGTTGAGGGTCAGCAGCCGGTCGTGCGTGCCGGTCGCGCCCGCGGCCACCAGCCGGTACTCCAGACCGCGCGGCCCCGGCGGGAAGGCGTAGCCGGCCGGCCGGTGGCGGCGGAAGTGCTCGGTGGCGCGCTGGAAGAAGTCGCGGCGCGACTCCGCCGGGACCAGGCTGCGGTCGCCGTAGACGGTGAGGGCGTGCCGCAGGGTGCGGTCGAAGACCTCGCGGCGCAGGCCCGCCGGAACCGCGTCGCCGGCCCGGTCGAGGTAGTCGAAGATCGCGTCGTACTGGGCGAAGGCGTCGGTGTGGCGGTCCGAGGCGCTGGAAGTGATCGCGCCCTGGCGCTCCCGCCGGTAGAAGTAGCAGGACCGGTCGAGGTAGCTGAGCCGCTCGGCCCCGAGCAGCAGGGGGTAGGTGACCGAGATGTCCTCGTAGAGCCCCTGGCCGAAGGAGACGCCGAGGCCCAGCAGGAAGTCGCGGCGGACCACCTTGTTCCACACCGACATGATCATCATGAGCAGGCCGGGGCGGTCGCGCAGCGTGAAGACGTCGGGGGGCGCGGGGTCGGTCATCGCCGAGCGCCAGGCGTTCGGCTCGATCGAGCCGTCCGGGTAGCTGCGCACGAAGTCGGTGATCAGCACGTCGGCGTCGGTCGCGGTCAGCCGCTCGGCGATCGCCGCGACGGCCCCCTCGGCGAGCCAGTCGTCGCTGTCGACGAACCAGACGTAGTCCCCGACGGCCTGGGCGAGGCCGGCGGCGCGGGCCGCGCCCAGCCCGCCGTTGGCTTCCAGGTGCAGCACCCGCAGCCGGGAGTCACGCGTGGCGTAGGCGTCGAGGATCCGCCCGCTGGCGTCCGGCGAGCCGTCGTCGACCGCGATCACTTCGAACGGCATCCCGTCCTGCGACAGCACGGACTCCAGGCAGCGCGGAAGGTACTCCTCCACCTGGTAGACGGGCAGGACGATGCTGAGCTTGATTCCCACGTTGACGCTCCAGTTGCCGATGGGGCATGCGGGACCTGAGAGGACGGTCCGAAGCCGTTGATCCGAAGGGCGTCCCGGCGGCCCGGGTCCGGGCCGCCTAGCTGACGGGCGGGTGCGGCCTCGCGCGACACCGCACGGGTCCGCGGTCGGCCGGAGCCGCCCGGCGGAGAGGGACCGCACCGCGCAGGGCGGGCGTGCGGCGCCCAGCACTCGGCCTCGACATCGGGCAGCCCTCCGCTCCTCGACTGTCTACAACGTGTAGACACTACATCCCACCCCGGCGGCGGAACACCGGGGTGGGCTACGGCGGGATTTCGGGGGCCGCGAGACGGGCGCGGCCGGACAGCGGCCACGGCTCGGGAGCCGGACCGCGGAGTCGGTCGTGACGCTGCTCACACATCCGGCCGGGCGCGAGGTGTCGCACGGGCCGGATCGGATCGGCACACTGTGCAGTTGCGCCACCGGGGACCGGCGCGGCGCGCGTCCGGAGGTCCGGACCGGGCCTCGACCTCGGCCGATGGCGTCCGCCGCGGCTGCGCGGCGACGGGGAGGCGCTAATCTACAACATGTAGTAGATCGCGGGATCCGCTGGTCAGCCCGCGTGTGTACATTCGGAGACTCAGGATCGAGGAGGGCAGGGCAGTGGTCGGCGAGGACGACGGGACGACCGGCAGGAGCCGCCGGCGGGCGCGGGGCGAGTTGGAGAGCAGCGTGCTGGCCGCCCTGTGGGAGGCCGGCCGGCCGTTGACCGCGGCGCAGACCAGAGAGCGCCTGCCGGACGGCCTGGCGTACACCACCGTGCTCACGATTCTATCCCGGCTGCACGGAAAGGGCCTGCTGGTCCGCAGCCGGGAGGGGCGGGTCAACGCCTACGCCCCGGCGCAGGACGAGGCGTCGCACACCGCCGAGGGCATGCGCAGGCTGCTGGAGCGCGGGTCGGACCGCGAAGCCGTGCTGGCCCGGTTCGTCTCCGAACTGTCCGCGCGGGACGAGCGGATGCTGCAGCAGCTGCTCGCCAGGGACGAGGGCCCCGGGCGCACCGAGGGAAGGGTGTGACCGCGTGCGGATATACGTCTACGTGCCCCTGCTGGTCACCGTGGTGCTCGCGGTGGTCACGCCGCGCCTCGCGCCACGGCTCATCCCCCGCCACGCGGCCTGGGCGCTGGTCTGCGTCGCGGTGATGACGGCGGCCGGCTGGCTGGGCTCGCTGAGCCTGCTGGCGTTCACCGCGTTCGCCCAGATCCCCGAGGTCGCGCAGGAGGGCCGCTGGTCGATCCCCCTGCTGCGGGCCGAGGACCCGGTCGACTTCGCCGTCTCCGTGGCCTGCTCGCTCACCCTCGTCACCGCCTTCGTCGGTCTCGGCATCTCGATCGTCCGCCAGGTGCGCGACGTGCGCTGGGCCCGGCGGGAGAGCCGGCGGCTGCCCGGCAGGACCGAACTCGCCCTCCTGGACGACGAGACCCCGCAGGCGTTCACCATCGCCGGGAAGCCGGCGCGGATCGTGGTCACCCGCGGCATGCTGCGCTGCCTCGACCGTGAAGAACGCGCCGCGATGCTCGCCCACGAACGCGCCCACCTGCGCAACCGGCACCACCTCTTCCAGGCCGTCTGGCGCCTGACGGCTGCCGTCAACCCGCTGCTGCGCCCGGTCGTGGGAGCCGGCGGCTTCGTCCTGGAGCGCTGGGCCGACGAGGACGCCGCGGACCGGGTCGGCGACCGCACCGTGGTGGCCCGCGCGGTGGCGCGCGCCGCCCTCGCCAGCAGCGCGGTCGCCCGGCCCAGGGCCGACACGCTCGCCGCGACCGGCGGCGCGGTGCCGCAGCGCGTCAAGTCACTGCTCGCGCCCGCCCCCCGGGACCGGCTGCTGCCGTTCGTCGTCGGCGGCGTGCTGCTCGCCCTGTGCTGGACGAGCCTGTTCGAAGCGGCCTCCGACAGCGAGCAACTGGTCGACTTCGCCCAGAAGCCGATCTGCGCGGCGACCGACCAGGCACACCCGGCCGCGCGGATCCACCACTCCCCCGCCACCCGCCACCACCGCGGCTCCGCCGCCGACCTGGCCCACACCGCCGCGCAGTGCGCCCCGCGCCCCCGCCCGCCCCACAAGTCGGCCGATCTGGTGATCGCCGCGTCCTGGACCGCGACCGCCCGGCCGATCGGCTGACGGCGTTCCTGCCGCCAGCCGCCTCCTCGGCCGCGGTGCGCAGCCGGCGGGGAGTGCCCGCTCCGGCAGCTCGGTGAACTCCCTGGCGTTCGTCAGCCACCGCAAGCCGTCGTGCGCCGCGGTCCGCGCGGTCGTCGCGCGATCGGCGTCCGTCGCCGCCCCGGTGTTCGGCCGGGTCCTCGGCGTTCGCCCCCGGCCGGCTCGCCGAGGGCGGCGTCGTCGTTCACCGGCTCCGGTCGCGGCGCGCGCACCCGTTTCGCGAGGCCCGGCGTGAGCCGGAGCGTGCGCCGGCGCGGTGGGTCCGGCCGCCGGGTGGACGGTTGTACGGAAAAAAGGCTCATCGCACTCTCACAAAGAGGTAGTAAATTGCCCGGGGGCAACCGGTGTACACGAGGTGGCGAGGAGATGGCATGACGGGCACGGAGCGCAGGGCGGCCGGGGAGCTGGAGGCCGTGGTGCTCACCACGTTGTGGACGGTCGGGCACCCGATGACCGCGACGCAGATCAACGACGAACTGCCCGGCGACCTCGCGCGCACGACCGTTCTGACCATCCTGTCCCGGCTGCACGAGAAGGGGATACTCACCCGCCAGCGCACCGGCCGGGGCTACGCCTACAGTCCGGTGGACGAACGGGCCGCGCGTACCGCGAGCCAGATGCTGGTGCTCCTCGAACACGACCCGGACCGCAGCGCGGTGCTCGCCCGCTTCATCTCCGAACTCTCCGAAGACGACGAGAAGTTGCTGCTCCAGCTGCTCGCCGGGTACGGCGCCGGCGGCAAACCGTAGCGTGCAGGGGCCGGCGGTAAGTCCGTGACCATCCCGGACTCCGACCGGTCAGCGCGGGGCACCGAAGCGGGCCAGGCAGTGCCAGACCTTCTTGAGCGCCTGCGGGTCGTGTCGGCCGCCGCGCACCGCGTCCCCGACGATCCGCGGATCGAGACGGCCGCCGACGGCGATCTCAGCGCCGAGCGCGACGCACCGCGCGCCCCGGTAGTCCGGATGGCGCCGCAACTCCCGCACGCCGAGCCGGAAACCGCCGTGCCACTCGACGGGGCAGCCGAGCAGGCGGGCCGCGTCCTCCACGGCGGTGCCGCGGAAGCTGGGATCCAGGACCAGCGCCTCCACGTCGCGGTCCAGGCGCACCGGGCCGTGGATCTGCGCCTCGACGTGGCCGTCCAGGGTGTCCAGGCCGCCGGCCACGGCCAGTTCGACGAGGTCGCAGCGGGCCGCGACGCCGAAGGCCGACGGTCCGGCGGAGCTGTCCGGGTAGCAGAACGTGGCCCGCTCCAGGGTCCCGGCGGTGAGCCGGAAGTGCGACGAACCGAACCGCGGCGCCCCGCCGACCGGGGCGCGGCGGTGGTTGAGCGCGCCGTAGACCGGGCGCTCGTGCGGGGCGCAGTGGTCGTACGCGCCGCCGAAGATGCGGCTCTCCCAGCTCCAGCGGTCGCCGCCCGGATAGGCGGTGAGGCCGCCGTTGCCGGTGCCGGTCACGAACTGCGAGTAGTAGACGCCGTCTTCGGCCAGCGCGAGCAGGATCGGCCGGCCGCCGGCCTCGCGGTCCGGATGGAAGTTCATCGTCAGCCGCAGCCCGGGGTCGAGCGGCCCTCCGGACGCCAGCGCCCCGACGTGGCGCAGCGCCCTCTCCCGCGGCGAGTCGGCAGCCATCCGCGCAGTGTGCCCGACGGCGGCCGGCCGGCACACCCGGATTTCGCGCGGCACTCCGACCGCCGCTCCGACGCCGGCCCGGTGCGCACACCGACCGGGTCGGGCGGCGCCGCAAGGGCCTGACGGGTGATCAGGACGAACGCCGGACCGTGACCGTCACGGTGAAGGACTTGCCGGGACCGACGCAGGCGCGGGCCTCGCCGCAGCTGGTACGCCGGGCGGTGATGTGCGCCAGGCCGGGCCGGTCGGCGCGCAGGGCCAGTTCGACGGTGCCGCATCCGGAACCGGGCGGGCAGGTGTGGGCCGGCGCGGTCCTCGGGCGGCCGGACGGCGCCAGTACCCGCGGCGCGCTGCTGGCGAGCCCGGACCAGTACGTGCTGTGCAGGGTGACGACGACGGAGTCGCCGGTCCTGACCGTGACGGCGGTGCGGTTCGCCCGCTCGTCGAGGTGGACGGCCGCAGACGGCGGCGCGATCGACGTGGGCCGTTCGCCGCACGCCGAGACGCCCACGAGAGCGAGAAGGCCGGCGACCAGCAACAGGGCCGAGGTACGCGGGTCGGGCATCACCGGGTCTCCGTTCGGCGGGCCGCCCGTCCGGGGGCAGACGCCTTCCTCCGGACGGGCGGGACATGGGAAAAGCGGCACCCCGGCGGTCGGACCCTCCCCCAGTGTCAAGAGTCCGGCTGCCGAGGCCGGCGGTTCCGGTGGTCAGCCGGCGCAGCCGTTCACGTGCGTCACTTCACGTGAGTGTTCGGGTTTTTCCCACACACAGTCAATTCAAGGATGAAGGCGCCCGCAAGACCTCGCGCGGTTAAGAACTTCCTAAGATGACCGGCCCCGCGCGACCGCGGCGGAAACGCGAACGCCGGTCGAATTCCACACCGGAGCCGCCGGGAAATTCGGTGAAAGGAAGTTCTTGTGGGGTGGGGAATCCGTCGCTATCTTCTTGCCGACACCACTCACAGGGGTGTCACAGACTGCACACGTGTCATGCACACGCCATCTCTGACCTGCGCGCACTCTTCCCATTCATGCCGGTGATGCCGGCGCGGACTCCGGGCGACCCCGTGAACGCGGGTCCCGGAGCCGTTCCCCGTGCCCAGGAGGGCCGTCCGTTGCGCATATCCTCCCTCGTCCCGCCCCGCCGAAGATTCAAGAAGACCGCCGCGGCAGCCGTCTCCGTGGCCGCCGTCATGGCCGCGGCCATCGCGGTCACCGCACCGCAGGCGTCCGCCGCGACGATCCCGCAGGAGGGGCAGAGCACCTCCGTCGCCAACCCGTACAGCCCCGCGTACCACCACACGTACCGGCACGGCGTCCTGCCCACCATCGGACAGAACGCCAAGATGAAGAGCTGGGCGGCCCAGCAGGCCTCGCCGGACGTGGCCACCGGACCGGAGACGCTGTCCTACGGCGGCGGCATCGACGGCATCGGCGTCAACAGCGGCCACTCGCACGTCTACCTGGTGTTCTACGGCACCCAGTGGGGGACGCAGAGCACCAACGGCAGCGGGGACGACACCTTCTCCGGGGACCCGGACGGCGGCGCTCCGGTCGCCCAGGAGATGTTCAAGGGCATCGGCACCGGCAACGAGCTGTGGTCGGCCGACCTGACCCAGTGGTGCGACGGCCCGAACGTGTCGACCGGCGCGACCAGTTGCCCGTCGAACGCGAACTTCGTGCCGTACCAGAGCGGCGGCGTGCTGTCCGGCGTCTGGTACGACAACTCGGCGGCCTCGCCCAGCGCGGCGACCGGACACCAGCTCGGCGCGGAGGCGGTCAAGGCGGCCGCCCACTTCGGCAACACCACGGCCGCGTCGAACCGGAACGCCTACTACGTCATCCTGTCGCCGCACGGCACCAACCCGGACAGCTACCAGGGCCAGTACTGCGCCTGGCACGACTACAACGGCGACAGCACGCTGACCGGCGGCCCGGTGTCGTCGAGCTACGGCGACATCGCCTTCAGCAACCAGCCGTACAACATGGACTCCGGCGCGGGCTGCGGCGTGGGCTTCATCAACTCCCCCGGCACGCTCGACGGTTGGACGATGACCCTCGGCCACGAGTGGCACGAGATGATGTCGGACATGAATCCGGCCGGCGGCTGGACCAACCAGACCGGCAGCTCGTACAACGGCCAGGAGAACTCCGACGAGTGCGCGTGGCTCTCGCCGGGCACGTCCGGCGGAGCGGCGAACGTCACGATGGGCACCGGCACCTTCGCCGAGCAGGCCAGCTGGTCCAACGACACCAACGCCTGCGCCATCTCGCACCCGATCGTCGGAGGCGGCGGCACCGGCAACACGATCACCGTCAACAACCCGGGCAACCAGACCACCACCGTGGGCGGTTCGGTCTCCCTGCAGATGACCGGCTCCGACTCGGGGTCCGGCCAGACCCTCTCCTACACCGCGACCGGGCTCCCGGCCGGGCTGAGCATCTCCTCCGGCGGCCTGATCAGCGGCAGCCCGACCACCGCCGGCACCTCCTCGGTCAGCGTCACGGCCAAGGACAGCACCGGCGCCTCCGGCAGCACCTCGTTCAGCTGGACCGTGAGCAGCACCGGCGGCTGCTCCAGCCCGGGCCAGAAGCTCGGCAACCCCGGCTTCGAGACCGGCACCGCCTCACCGTGGACGACGAGCAGCGGCGTGGTCGACAACTCCACGAGCGAGCCCGCCCACTCCGGTAGCTGGAAGGCCTGGCTGGACGGCTACGGCACCTCGCACACCGACACGCTGTCCCAGTCCGTCACGATCCCGGCCGGGTGCAGCGCGACCTTCTCCTTCTACCTGCACATCGACACCGACGAGACCACCACGACCACGGCCTACGACACGCTGACCGTCCAGGTCGGCAGCACCACCCTGGCCACCTACTCCAACCTCAACGCGGCGAGCGGCTACACGCAGAAGTCCTTCAACCTGTCCAGCTACGCCGGGCAGACGGTGACCCTGAAGTTCACCGGTACCGAGGACTCCAGCCTGCAGACCTCGTTCGTCATCGACGACACCGCGCTGAACGCCTCCTGACCCGATCCCGGCCGAAGCCGTGGGGGCGGGACGAAATGCCCGCCCCCACGGTCCCGGAAATCTTAGAAGGTTCTTAACCACCCGGCGACTTGTGGTCGACAACCTCTCTCGACTTGACTGTACGCGGTCACTTTTTTCCGATTCGGCCTCTCGCGACATTCGTACGCCCCGAAATCCCCGGCGATTTCCGGGATCCGAGAACACCACGTCCCGGCAATGGCCGCCGGAAAAGGAGTGATTCGAATGAATTCGCTTGCGGGAGGCATACTCGCCGGCTGTGCGGCGGCAGCCCTGGCCTGCGCGGGCGCGTCCGGCGCGTCGGCCGCGGCGCCGCACCCGGCGACCGTCGTGCCGCACAGCACGTGCTCCCAGGCGTACCTGCCGCTGCCGGACCCGTCCTGCACGCCCGGCGCGTTGAACCCGGACGTCACCCAGAGCACGATCGGCCAGACCATCTGCGTGTCGGGCTGGACGTCGACGGTCCGGCCGCCCACGTCGTACACCAACCCCCTCAAGCAGCAGGGGATCTCCGACTACGGCTACAGCGACACCAACATGTCCGACTACGAGGAGGACCACTTCCTGCCGCTGGAGCTCGGCGGCTCCCCCCGGGACCCGAAGAACCTGTGGCCGGAGCCGCACTCCGGGAGCGAGAACTCCTACTCCAAGGACAGCGTGGAGAACGCGCTGAAGAAGGCCGTGTGCTCGGGGGAGGTGACGCTGTCCGCCGCGCAGAACGCCATGCTGGCCAACTGGACGACCGCTGAGTCCGTGCTGGGCATCGGCTGACACCGCGACGGGCAGAGGGCGGGGTGGGTGCCGCGCGGGGCGGCACCCACCCGTCCGCCACGAGGGCGGCGGCCGCCCGTGCTCCACTGGGCGCCATGCCACTGTTACTCCTCGATCTCGACAACACCCTGGTCGACCGCGACGCCGCGTTCCGCAGCGCCCTGGCCGCCTTCCTCGACGAACACGCGCTTCCCGCCTCGGACGTCGACCGGCTCATGTCCGTCGACGCGAGTGGGTACACCCCGCGGCAGGCGGTCGCCGGGTTCATGGCCGACCGCTACGGGACACGGGTGCCCGAGACCGCGGTCCGCGCCCTGCTCGACCACGGCGCGGCCGACCGTGTGGTGCTCCCGGCCCCGGCACGCGACGCCCTGGCGAGAGCGGTCGACACCGGTTGGACCTGCGTCATCGTCACCAATGGACTCACCGCGCAGCAGGAGGCGAAGATCCGCAGCAGCGGGCTCGACGCGGCGGTCCACGGATGGGTCGTCTCCGAGGAAGTGGGCCACAGGAAACCGGCCGCCGAGATCTTCGAGGCCGCGGCGGCGGCCGTCCGCGCCTCGCTGCGCGACGCCTGGGTCGTGGGCGACTCGCCGCAGGCCGACATCGGCGGCGCGCACCACCTCGGCCTTCGGAGCGTGTGGGTCTCCGGCGGCCGGCCGTGGCCCGGACAGCCCTTCCGGCCCACCCACGTGGCACACGACGCCGCGTCAGCGATCGACCTGGTCCTCGCCGCCCCGGCGTCGCGCGCCTGACGGCCTCAGGAGGACAGCCCGGTGATCCGGTACTGCATCACCCGGTAGTCGGTGTCGTCGTACCACTGGCTGACCGCGATGTCGAAGTCGGCGAACGTGGAGCCGGGGAAGACGAATCCGCCGTACGGGCTGGCGACGGCGTTACCGCCCTCGTCGCCCGGTGTGGTGGGGACGATCATCGTCTGCTCGGGGGTGGTGAACAGGTCGGAGGTCGGCAGCGGGAAGACCTGCGCGCGTATCGAGAGCACGTCCATGTTCAGCCAGGTGAAGGCGTACTGGCCCTCCATCGCGCGGAAGCAGATCTCACCCCACTTGCGCGAGGCGGTGATCGACGTCGGGTAGTTGCCCCAGGCCCAGGCGCCGCCGGCGTATCCCCACGGCTCGTAGGCGGCCGGGTCGCCGAGCGAGTCCTGCGGCACGCGGTGCAGCAGCAGGTCGGAGACCACGTCGCGGTTGAACGCCGACGACAGGACGTAGCAGTAGCCGTCGTCGGCGACCGCGTAGGACTTCTGCTGGAACTGCCCGCCGTACTGGTCGCCGGGGAACTGGCACAGGTACGTCCACGTCTCGCCGTTGTCGGTCGAGGACCAGAAGTCGGTGTGGTCGGTCTGGTAGATCACGCCGCGCATGAGGTGCATGTACATCGTGTCGCCGATGGTGAACACGTCGGACGGGATGGCGGTCGTGCCGTTGGTGTGGCCCTCGGGCACCAGGCCGTTGGCGTGCGAGCCGCCGACGCTGCCGTCGATCACGATCGAGTCCAGGTCGGCGCTGCTGGAACGCAGCCCGACCGGGGCACGCCAGTCGGAGTCGCCGACGCCCGAGCCGTCGAAGGTGTCGCCGCACACGAAGAGCACCGTGCCGTCGGGGCAGAGCGCGGGGATGCCCAGATCGGTCCACGGGGCGGCGAACTGACCGGTCTCTGCGGGCCCGGTGAGATCCTTGATCTTCGTGCCGCCGACGACGCGTGGCGCCGGCCGCGTCCGGCCGACGGCGCCCGCCGGAGCCGCCACGGACAGGCCGCCGGCCGCGGCGGCCGTGCCCAGAGCGGCCCGCAGCAGCGACCTGCGGCTGGTGACGCCCGGATGCCCGGGGGGATTCGGCTCCGACGACTGCGGCGGCGTGGGCACGGGCACTCCTTCGAGGGCTGCGGGAAGGACGGTACGTGGACCGGACGTGCGGGAACCGATTGCTGCGGAGCACCATATTCCAGCCCGGTCCGCCGCGACCAGAGCGCGTGGCGCCGGCGCCCGGCCAGGCGTCAGCCGCCGCGCGGCGTCTCGCCGGCCATCCGCACCGATCGGTCGACGTCCGCCGGCAGGTCGACGAACTCGCTGTCCCAGCGCGCCCCCAGCGCGATCAGGGCCCGGGCGGACGGCATGCCGGCGGTGGCGGCGTTCAGCTCCGCCATCTCGGCGAAGAAGCCGTCCATGGCCGGTGAGGTGATGAAGAAGAACCGGACCGGGACCCTCCCGGTGTTGTACGGGCGGTGCACCGCGCCGCGCGGCACGACGGCGTAGTCGCCAGGACCCAGCGTGAGCGTGCGGTGGCCGACGTCGAGGGCCAGCTCGCCGGCCAGGACGTGGAACGCCTCCTCGTGGTGGTGGTGCACGTGCGGCGGCGGACCGGCGGCGCCGGCCTCGTGGCAGTACTCGATCAACGAGTAGGCGCCGCCGGTCGCCGCCCCGTCGATCTTGACGGTCATCGGCATCCCGGTCGGGCCGGGGAAACTCCGTCCCTGCCCCGCCGCGATGACGTGGGGATCGCTCATGCGTGTGCCTCCGGACAGTCGCACCGCCGCTCCGGACGCCGGAGCCGCCTTCTGCTGGTCCTTGGCATCCTCCCGCGAGAGCGCGCCGGCGAGCGGTTCGGCCCGCCGCCGTCACGCGATTGTCAGTGGCGGCTGCGAGGATGCCGGTATGGAAGAGAAGCTGAGTCGCCAGGCGGCCTCGGACGCGGTGAGCGACCAGGGGTGGCGCTATCTGCTGGGCACGTTGCGAGCGTCGGTCGCGGTCGGTTCGCTGGGCCGGGCGGCCGAGGTGGCGGCGCGCGCGGTCGCGGTGTGCGGCGCCGACGCCGAGGGACACCTGCGCGTCGACCTGCGGGCGGACCGGGTGGAGCTCGCCCTGCAGACGCTGGACCGGGCGGTGGTGACGGCCCGGGACGTCGAGCTGGCCCACCGGCTCTCCGCGGCGGTGCGCGAGGCCGGGCTGCGCACCGGGCCCGGGGCGTCCCGGCCGGTCCAGCTCCTGGAGATCGCGGTCGACGCCCTCGACATCGCGGCGATCCGGCCGTTCTGGAAGGCGGTGCTGGGCTACACCGACGAGCCGGGCGCCGACGGTCCCACCGATCCGCTGGTCGATCCGGTCGGGCAGGGCCCGGCGTTCTGGTTCCAGCGGATGGACGTGGCACGCCCGCAGCGCAACCGCATCCACTTCGACATATGCGTCCCGCACGACGAGGCGGCCCGGCGGATCGAGGCGGCGCTGTCCGCCAGCGGCCGGCTGCTGTCGGCGACCCGCGCGCCCGCCTTCTGGGTGCTCGCCGACCACGAGGGCAACGAGGTCTGCGTGACGACCTGGCAGGGCCGCGACGGCCAGGAGGCACCGGCACCGACCGGTTCCTGACGGCTCGGCCCGGGTCGCCGCGGCGCGCGGTCGCCGTCGTACGGCCGGGCGGCCCGATTGACCGTGCGGACCCGTGCGGACCCGTGCGTCCTTGCCGCCGAGCAGCCGGGCCGGGGGCCGGGTGGCCGGCGCGGCGTGCTCCGGCGCCGCCGGGCGGGATCGTCGCGAACGCGGGGCGGCACGATCGGGCGGGCGGTGGCTCAACTGGCCGCTTTCCAGGGCGCGTTGAGCGCGATCGTGGGGCCGGGCCCTCCCGGCTGGTCACGACACCCGCGCCCGCGCGCCGACCCCGCTCCGGCCCGTGCCGACCCGCGCCGCACGCCCGCCGCCGGTCCCGGCACGGCCGCCCGCACCGGGACCGCCGTCCCGCCCTGCCCGCGCCGCGTCCGCCCGCGCGCCCGCGCAATTCGTTTGCCGCGCCCGCGCGTTCGCGATCATCCTGGTGTTCCCGGTCGGACGCCGCGCCCCGCGCGCTCCCGTACCGCCCTCACCCCTCGCGTTCCCGTATCCCGGGCACCCCTCGTCAAGGAGCACGCGCTTGCAGGCAGCCGTCACCGTCACCCCCGCCCGGATCCCGGAGTTGCTGCTCGGTCTGGCGACCGTGCGGCCGGTGTTCGTCTGGGGCGCGCCCGGTATCGGGAAGTCGTCGCTGGTGAGGGAGTTCGCGCAGTCCCTGGGGCTGGAGTGCGTCAGCCTGCTCGGTACCCAGCTCGCCCCCGAGGACCTGGTGGGCGTGCCGCAGATCCGGGACGGGCGCTCGGTCTTCTGCCCGCCGGAGACGATCGCGCGCGACGAGCCGTACTGCCTGTTCCTCGACGAGCTGAACGCGGCGACGCCGGACGTGCAGAAGGCGTTCTACTCGCTGATCCTCGACCGGCGGATCGGCGGCTACGAGTTGCCGCACGGCAGCATCGTCATCGGCGCCGGCAACCGGTCGACGGACAACGCGCTGGCCCGGCCGATGGCCTCCGCGCTGGTCAACCGGCTGGCCCACGTGCACCTGACCGCCTCGGCGACCGACTGGCTGAGGTGGGCCGCCGGAAACGGGATCCATCCGTGGATCGTCGACTACGTGACCGACCGGCCGGACCACCTGTGGTCCAAGCCGCCGAAGACCGAGGAGACCTTCTCCACGCCGCGGTCGTGGCACATCCTCTCCGACGCGCTGCACTCCTTCGGGGCGGCGCTGGACGAGGAGACCCTGAAGGTGCTGGCGCACGGGACGCTCACCCCGGCACACGCGGCGGCCTTCTGCGGCTACGTCAAGACGGTGCGCAGCCGCTTCGGCCTGGACGCGATCCTCAAGGGCGACGCGCGCTGGCCGCACCGGATCGAGGACCGCGACCTGCTGTACTTCCTGGCGGACTCCTTCCGGGGGCGGCTGCTGAAGGAGCTGCCCGCGTCCAGGGAGCACGCGTCGCCCTCGGTGCGGCAGACCGCCTACCGGGCGAAGTCGCTGCTGGTGCAGCTGGCCGAGATATCGGTGGAGGTCGCGCAGACCGTCATCGCGGACGACGTGGACGGCAATCCGTCGCTGCCCGCCTGGTTCCTGGTCGAGGCGGCCCGCGACATGCCCCGGCTGGTGGAGGCGCGGCGGTGAGCCGCCGGCGCTCCAGGGCAGCGGAGCAGCGCCCGGACCCGGCGGCCGAGGCGTTCCTCAAGGGGCTGGCGATGATCCGCGGCAACCCGGCGCTCGACTCGCTGGACGCCCACTTCTGCCGGACCGGCTGCCGGATGGTGCCCGAGCACGGCTGGGCGCTGGTCGACTCGGACGGCTGCGTGCACGCCCACCCGACCCGGCGGGCCGAACCGGCCGAGTGGGCCTGGGTGTTGGCACACTGCCTGCTGCACCTCGGCTTCGGCCACGTGCCTGCCGCGAGCGGGCCGCGGGTGCAGCCCGACCGGTACGAGCTGGCGGCCCGGTGCGCCGTGGTCCACCGCTTCCAGCAGACCTTCCCGCTGGGCCGGCCGCCCGACTGGCTGCCGGCGGCCGTGCCCGGCGGCGACGAGGAGCAGTTGGCGGCGCGCTGGCGGCGCGACGGCATCCCGCCGGAGTTCGAGCGCTGCGGGGTCAACGGCACGGCGCCCGACCAGGTGCTGGAGCCGTGGCCGCAGTGGTACGGGCAGGTGAAGGACTGGCAGCAGGTGTTCGCACAGGCGCTGACCAGGACCGTGTCGGCGGCGATGGACGTGGCTGGCGGCCGGCGCGCCGGGCTGCGGGACGAACGGCTGCCGTCGCGGCCGTGGGAGCGGGCGCTGAGCTGGTTCGTCTCGTCGTACCCGCTGCTCGGCGGCATCGCGGCCGGTATGACGGTCGTGGCCGACGCGGAGCTGGCCCGGGCGCACGCCATCACGGTGGCGGCCGTCAACGCCGAGGCGGGCGAGATCTACGTCAACCCGCTGCGGCGCCAGACCGACGAGGAGTGGCGGTTCGTCCTGGCCCACGAGATGCTGCACGCCGCGCTGCGGCACGGCGACCGGTGCGGCGCCCGGGACCGCTACCTGTTCAACGTGGCGGCCGACTACGTGATCAACGGCTGGCTGCTGGAGATGGGCGTCGGCGAGATGCCCGAGGGGCTGCTGCACGACCCGGAGCTGACCGGGCTGTCGGCCGAGGAGGTCTACGACCGGATCGCCGGCGACCTGCGCCGCCGGCGCCGGCTCGGCACGCTGCGCGGCGCGGGGCGCGGCGACATCCTGGGCGGGCCGCTGGGCCACGGGCCGGGCGACTACGTCGACCTGGACGAGTTCTACCGGCGCGGTCTCGTCCAGGGCTTCGACCTGCACCACCGGCAGGACCGCGGGCTGCTGCCCAGCGGGCTGGTGGAGGAGATCCGGGCGCTGGCCCATCCGCCGGTGCCGTGGGACGCGCGACTCGCGCGGTGGTTCGACGAGTTCGTGCCGCGGCCGGAGCCGGTGCGCAGCTACGCGCGGCCGTCCCGCCGGCAGGCCGCGACCCCTGGCATCCCGCGCGCCGGGCGGTACTTCCCGCCCGAGGAGGTGGCGCGCTGCACCTTCGGCGTCGTCCTGGACACCTCGGGCTCGATGAACCGCACGCTGCTGGGCAAGGCGCTGGGCGCGATCGCCTCGTACGCCGTCTCGCGCGACGTGCCGGCGGCCCGGGTGGTCTTCTGCGACGCGGCGGCCCACGACGCGGGCTATCTGCCGGTCACCGAGATCGCGGGGCGGGTGCGGGTGCGCGGGCGGGGCGGCACCGTGCTGCAGCCGGGCATCGACCTGCTGCTGCGTGCCCCGGACTTCCCGCCGGCCGCTCCGGTGCTGGTGATCACCGACGGGCAGTGCGACGTGCTGCGGGTGCGCCGCGAGCACGCCTTCCTCATCCCGCAGGGCGCCTCGCTGCCCTTCACCGCGCGCGGACCGGTCTTCCGGCTGCGGTGAGCGCGCCCCGGCCACCGGCCCGGCGGGCCCGGGCATCATAGGGTCACGGGGGTGAGCATGGCGGAGCAGCCGATGTCGCGTCAGGAGATGATCCGGCGGCGTCGAAGGACCGGATTCGTCGGCCGGCACGCGGAGTTGGCGGCGTTCCGGGCGAACTTCGGCCGGCAGCCGCAGGACGACACCTGCCAGTTCCTCTTCCACGTTCACGGCAACGCGGGGGTGGGCAAGACGTCGCTGCTGCGGCAGTGGGAGGCGGCGGCCCGCGAGCAGGGCGCGGCGACCGCGTTCGTGGGCGACGAGATCCACAGCGTGCTGGAGGCCATGGAGGCGGTGAGCGAGCGGCTCGGCCGGCAGGGCTGCCCGCTGCGGGGCTTCGACAGGATGCTGGCGCTCTACCGGCAGCGGCGGCACGAGGCGGAGGCGGCCTCGGGGGCGGCGGGCGACGACGAGCCGAGCCGTCCGCCGTCGCCGGCCGGCACGCTGGCCGCGCAGGTCGGCCTGGCGGGGCTGGGACTGGTGCCGGGCGCCGGGGCGTTCACCCAGGCGGTCAGCGCGCAGCAGGTCGCGCTGGGCGCCGAGCGGCTGCGGGCGGTGCTCAGTTCGCGGTTCCGCAGCCATGACGACGTGCGGTTGGTCATGTCGCCGTTGACGGTGCTGACGCCGCGGTTCCTGGCGGATCTCACCGAACTGGCCGCGCGGCGGCCGTGGTTGGTGCTGTTCTTCGACACCTACGAGCGGACCGGTCCGCTGCTGGACGGGTGGCTGCGCGACGTGCTGGTCACCGAGACCTACGGCGGCGTCCCGGTGAACCTGCAGGTGGTGCTGGCCGGGCAGGGCCGGCTGGACGCCCGGTGCTGGGGCGACTGGCTGGACCTGGTCGCCCACGTGCCGCTGGAGGTGTTCACCGAGGACGAGGCGCGGGCGCTGCTGGCCGCCCGGGGCGTCACCGACGAACGCGTGGTGGAGGTGGTGCTGCGGCTCTCCGGGCGGCTGCCGGTGCTGGTCGACACGCTCGCCCGCGCGCACCCGCGCGCCGCGGGGGAGATCGAGGACCCCTCCGACTCGGCCGTGGAGCGGTTCCTGAAGTGGGAGGCCGATCCGGACCGCCGGGCGGTCGCGCTGGCCTGCGCCCTGCCGCTGCGGCTGGACGAGGACGTCTACGACGCGGCGGTGGCCCGGCCGGTGGACGGCGGCTACCGGTGGCTGCGCGGCCTGCCGTTCGTCGACGACCAGGGCGGCGGCTGCCGTTACCACGACGTGGTGCGCGCTCCGATGCTCCGGGTGCAGCGCGTCCGCTCCCCGAGGCGCTGGGCGGACGACCACGCCCGGCTGGCCGCGGTGTTCCGCGGGTGGCGCGAGGCGCTGGAGACCTCCCTGCCGCCCTCGGGGCACTGGGGCGAGCCGGGGTGGCGCGAGCACCGGCTCAACGAGACCTACCACCGGCTGTGCTCCGCTCCCCGGCAGGCGCTGCCCGACGCGCTGCACGACGCGGTGCGCGCCTGCGAGGCGGGTGTCGCGGTGCTGCGGCGTTGGTGCGACCTGCTGGGCCGGGCCGGTGAGGACGCGGGCTCCGGGACACTGCGCGATCTCGGCCGGCGGTTGCGGGACGCGGCGGACGACGACGCGGCCGGCCCGTCGGCGGCGCTGGGCGTGCTGCTGTCGCTGCCCGAACTCACGCCTGGCGCACGGGCGTTGGCGCACGCCGTGCGCGGCCGGGCGCACGCCGACGCCGACCGCGTCGAGCAGGCGCTGTCCGACTACGACGCCGCCCTCGCGCTCGATCCGGACCTCGGGCCCGCGCTGCTCGGCCGCGGCGCCGTGTACACGGTGCTGGGCCGGCCCGAGGACGCACTGGCCGACCACGACCGGGCGGTGCTGCTCGACCCGGGTTCGGCGCGGGCGCTCGCCGACCGCGGGCAGTTGCACCGGCGGGCCGGGCGGCACGACGCCTCCCTCGCCGACTACGACCGGGCGATCGGGCTGGACCCGGGCTTCGCGTGGGCCATCGCGGACCGGGGCGAGACCTACCGGGTGATGCGGCGCTACGACGAGGCGCTCGCGGACTTCGACCGCGCGGTGGAGATCGATCCGGAGTACACCTGGGCCCTCGCCAACCGCGGCCTGACGTACCGGCTCCTGGGCCGGTACCCGGAGGCCGTGGCCGACTTCGACCGGGCCGTGGCGCTCGACGCGGAGTACGCCTGGGCGATCGCCAACCGTGCGAAGACCCGCCAACTCCTCGGACAGCACGCCGAATCCCTCGCCGACTACGACCGGGCGATCCGCCTCGCCCCCGGCTACACGTGGGCCATCGCCAACCGCGCGCTGATCCACCAGCTGCTCGGCCGCCACGACGACGCCCTCGCCGACTTCGACCGGGCCGTCCGGCTGGCGCCCACCCTCGCGTGGGCGATCGCCAACCGCGGCCTGGCCCACCGGCTGCGCGGCCGCTACGAACAGGCCCTCGCCGACCTAGACCGGGCCGTGGAGATCGACCCCGGCTACGCCTGGGCGATCGCGCACCGCGGCTGGCTGCACCTGCTGGCGGACCGGCCCGAGCGGGCGGCCGAGGACTTCGACCGGGCCGTCGCGCTCGAACCCGGCAACGGCCGGACCTGGTGGCAGAGGGCGCTGGTGCTGCACCGGTTGGGTTCCGGGGAGGAACGCGCGGCGCGGCGGCGGGCGGTGGAACTGCTCACCGAGGCGGTCGCGCACGGCGGCGAGCACGCGGCAGCCGCCCGCGGCGACCTGCTGGTCGCGCTGTGCGCGGTGCCGGACGACGATCGGGCGGCCGAGCAGCTCGACCTCTTCCTCGCGGCCGGCCCGCCCGCCGACCTCGTGCGGCAGGTGCTGCGGGACCTCACCGACACCCGGCGGTCGCTCACCGACGCCTCCCCGGCCGTCGAAGATCTGCGCCGCCGCCTGGCCGCGGCGCTGGAGGCAGAAGGCTGACGCTACGTCAATACGTTCTGGATCGCGAGGTGTTGTGATCCACCGGGTTGCGCCGCGCGTCAGGGGATCGTGAGGATCACCGCATGCCTGCTTTCACCGCTCCGGACGGGACCGCGCTCTCCTACCGACTCGTCGGGGAGGGGGAGCCTCTGCTGTGCGTGCCCGGCGGGCCGATGCGCGCCGCCGCCTACCTCGGCGACCTAGGGGGGCTGGCGGCGCACCGCAGGCTGGTCCTCCCGGACCTGCGCGGCACCGGGGACTCCGCGGTTCCCGCCGACCCGGCGACGTACCGCTGCGACCGGCAGGTGCCCGACATCGAGGCGCTCTGCGACCACCTCGGCCTGGACCGGGTCGACGTGCTCGCGCACTCCGCGGGCGGCGACCTCGCGATCCTGCACGCGGCCCGGCATCCGTCGCGCGTGCGCAGCCTCACCCTGGTCACCGCCCGGGCCCGGGCCCTCGGCGTGGAGTTCACCGAGCGGCAGCGCCGGGAGGCGGCGGCTCTGCGCGCGCACGAGCCGTGGTTCCCGGCCGCGCACGCCGCCTACGAGGCGATCTGGGCCGGCGCCGCCACCGACGCCGACTGGGACGCCGTCGCCCCGTTCTTCTACGGCCGTTGGGACGCGGCCGCCAAGCGGCACGCCGCGACGGACGTCGAGCAGAGCAACCCGGAGGCCGCCGACGCCTACGCGGCCGGCGGGGCCTTCGACCCGGCCGCGACCCGTGCCGCGATCGCCGCGCTGGACGCCCGGGTGCTGGTGCTGGCGGGCGGGTCGGACGGCGGGCCGCTGCCGCGGGTCGCCGCGCACGTCGCCGAGTTGTTCCCGGCCGCCGAACTCGCCGTCCTGCCGGGCGCCGGGCACTTCCCGTGGCTCGACGACCCGGAGGGCTTCACCACGACCGTCGCGAACTTCCTGCGGTAGGAGGCCGGTTGATCGTCGCGCCCGCCTGGCGTCGGATCGCGTGACGCGGGACGGCCGCACGTCTTGACGGACCATGACAACGGTGTCTCAACTGGTGTTGCAACGTTGGAAAGTGCGTTGTGAACGGCTCCACCCGCTGCCGGAGAAGACCAAGAGGGGTGTCCCGTGACAAGACCGTGGTGGTGGCTCGTGCTCCTGGTGGGCGTGCTCCTGGTGGCCGGACCGTCGGGTGCGTCGGCGGCGGTGCCGGTGCACCCGTCGGACACGTCGGCCACCGTGTGCTCGGTGTACTGCGACACGCGTGATCCGTCGCAGGCGCAGTCGGAGACCTTCCCGGTCCCCAACGTGAACAACAGCGGCCGGCTGATCGAGCTGCACGTCTCGGACGCCGACGGGATGGCGTGGGGCAGCATCGACGACGGGCAGCTCAACGACTCGATCTGGCTCGACCGTTCCTGGGACGGCGGCCAGACCTGGGACGGGCCGCTCGGCGAGGCGAGCATCCCGTCCACCTGGACCGGCACGCGCACCCTCATGTACAACCTGTACGACCCGGTCGACCACCGCCGCGGCGTGGTGCGCGCCTGCGGCGAGGTGGGCAGCGTGACGGACTGCACCGACTGGGCGCACCTGACGGTCTGCGCGGCGCAGTGCGACGGCGTTACCTCCACCGGCGGCGCGGGCGACTACCAGCCGGTCGCCGCGACCACGCTCTCCGGCCGGACCATCGAGCTGCACATGGACGACAACGGCATGGCCTGGGCCACCATCTCCGGCGGCGCGGCGGGCGACGAGGTCTGGATGGACCGGTCCTGGGACAGCGGCGCCAGCTGGCCGGACGGTTCGTCGGAGGGCCGGGTGACCACGCCGTCCGGCGCCACCGGCAACCAGACGGTGGCCATCAACACCGACGACACCCTCGGCAAGCTCTACGGCGGCGCGGTGCGCGCCTGCGGCCGGGCGGTCACCGGCGAGAACGGCAGCTGCACCGCCTGGGCGCGGCCCGACAGCGTGGAGACGAAGGCGGCGGTCGACGCGCTGATGTACGACTACGACCCCAACACCGCCTACTGGGACTCCAGTTGGTGGAACTCCGCGGTCGCGCTCGCCACGGTGATCGACTACATGCGGCAGACCGGCGACACCAGTTACGAGTGGATCGTCGACCACACCTTCGAGGTGAACAAGGCGGCCTTCCCGGCGGGCGCCCGCAGTTCCGACCCGATCCAGGGCGACTTCATCAGCCAGGCCACCGACGACACCGAGTGGTGGGCGCTGGCCTGGATCGACGCCTACGACCTGACCGGCGACGCCAAGTACCTCAACGAGGCCGTCACCATCGCGAACTACGTCAACACGATGTGGGACACCAGCACCTGCGGCGGCGGCGTGTGGTGGAACACCTCCAAGACGTACAAGAACGCCGTCACCAACGGGCTCTACATCGTCATGACCGCGCAGCTGCACGAACGCGTCGCCGGTGACACGACGTGGGGGAACCGGGCCACCACCGCGTGGAACTGGTTCGAGAACAGCGGCATGATCAACTCCTCCGGGCTGGTCAACGACGGCCTGACCTCGGGCTGCGCCAACAACGGCCAGACGGTCTACACCTACAACCAGGGCCTGGCGATCGGCGCCGGCGTGGAGATCTGGCGGGCCACCGGCGACAGTTCGGCCCTCTCCGAGGCGCGCCACCTCGCCGACTCCGCCGTCGGCTCGCCCACCCTGGTGACCAACGGGATCCTCACCGAGTCGTGCGACAGCCTCAGCACGGACTGCGACGACAACGCCAAGCAGTTCAAGGGCATCTTCATGCGCTACCTGCAGGACCTGGACAGCGCCACCGGCGGCGCGTACGCCGGCTTCGCCACCACCCAGGCCGACTCCATCTGGAACTCCGACCGCGACTCGCTCAACCGGATGGGCGTGCGGTGGTCGGGACAGGGCAGCAGCGACCATCCGAACACCGCGGACTGGCGCACCGAGGCCAGCGCGCTGAGCGGCCTGCTCGCCGGGTCGTGACCGCGCGGGGTGCGGTGGGGCGGGCGGCTCCCGTTCCACCGCACCCCGCGCCCGGGCTGTGGCAGGCTGCGCGGCATGGCCATCGCGCGGAAGGGCACCAGGATCATCGCCGTCGACGGCCGTCGCTACCGCTGGGTGGTGTCGCCCGGCGACGAACCGGGCCTCGGCATCGTCGTGGAACGCGCCGACGGGACCGGACGCTGCCGCCTGGTCGTCTGGGTCGAGCACGGCGTCGTGATCGCACCGGGCCTGGTGGCGGCGGTCATCCGCGCGGCGGCCCGGCAGCACGGCTGGACGCCCGAGGGTCCCGGCCACGAACTGACCCTGCGCTGCCCGGATCCGGCGCGGGGTGCGGGCCGTCTCACGCTGGTGCGCCGGACGGCGGTGTAGCGGCGGCCGGTCCGGCCGGGCGGGCGGGCGGGCGGCGGAAAAACCGGGCGACGCGGGTCCGGGCGGATGCTAGCTTTCCGAGCCATGCTCAGGCTCGCCGAGAAAGACATCCGCACGTCCTTCGCCAACTGCTCCAAAGGGGAGGCGAGCCGGCTGGCGCTGCCCAGGCAGCTGGCCGAACTGCCGTGGGCCGACCTCGACTTCCTGGGCTGGCGCGATCCGGGCGCGCCCGATCGCGGATACCTGGTGGCCGAACACCGCGGCAGGATGACCGGCCTGGTGCTGCGGGCACCGCAGGGCGCGCGGCGCAGCCTCACCAAGACCACGGTGTGCTCGCTGTGCGTCACGCCGCACGCCGGCTCCGGCGTCTGCCTGCTGGCCGCGCCCCGGGCGGGCGCCGCCGGGCGGCAGGGCAACACGGTGGGCGCCTACGTCTGCGCCGACCTGGCCTGCCCGCTGTACGTACGCGGGCTGCGGAGAACGGCGTTGGGCAGCCGCTACGAGGAGTCGCTCAGCCAGGACGAGCAGATCGCCCGCATGCTCGGCAACCTGGCCGCCTTCCTCGATCAGGTCCTCAAACCCTGAACCGCGCACCGCGCCCGGCCCGTTCGCCGGACGGGTGCGACCCACCGCCGGGGAGTAGTCTCGGCCAATGGCGTTGACCATCGCGGAGGAATTCCTGCTCGTCGAGCGGGACCAGCGGGGCCGGGAACTCTGCGGCCGGATCGAGCGGACCCGGGGAGTCGCCGGAGCGCTGCTGATCGGCCTGGTCCTCGACGGGCTGCTCGCCGTGGACGGCGGACGCCTGGTCGCCGCGGCCGCCGAAGCGGTGACCGTGCAGCCGCAGGCCGCCGCGCTGCTGGAGCGCGTTCGCGCGGAGCGCCGGCCGCGCAGGGTGAAGTGGTGGGTGCGGAAGGCCGAGTCGGGCGCGGTGAACCGGCACCTGCTGTCCGGCCTGGTGGCGCAGGGGATCCTGGCCGAGCGGCACGACCGCGTGCTCGGGATCGTCCCGACCACGCGCTGGGCCGAACACACCCCGCAGCAGCGCGAGGAGATCCACCAGCGGCTGACCTCGGCGGTCAAGGCCGGGTCGGCGGACGACCGCACCCGCGCGCTCACCGGCCTGCTCGACGCGTGCGGGCTGTCGCGCAAGCTGTTCCCGGCCGTCGAACGCCCGGTGCGCAAGGCCAGGATGCGGGAGTTGGCGCAGGACGGGTGGACGAGCGGCGCGGTACGGGACGCCGTCGTGTCGATCCAGGCGGCCACCGCGGCGGCCATCGGCGCCGCGAAGGCCGCCGCCGCGAGCTGATCCCGCCCGGCCCGACACCGGGCAGCCGACCTCGCCTCGCGGGGACCGGCGCTACCGGGGCAGCACGCTCACCGGCATCGGGGCGGCGAACGGGTCGCCGCAGGCGGTCAGTTGACCGGTGTCCGGATCGACGGTGAACACCGTCACGGTGCCGGAGCGCTGGTTGCCGGCGAACAGCAGCGTCTCGTCGGGGTCGAAGGCGATGTCGCGCGGGAAGTCGCCGCCGACCGGCGTGGCGTCCAGCAGCCGCAGCGTCGCGCCGCCGTCCTCGACGGCGTACCGGACGATGGTGTTCCAGCCGCGGTTGGCCAGGTAGGCCGTCTCGCCCCGGGCGTCGACCAGGAACTCGGCGGGGTAGTTGATACCGCTGCCGGAGCCGGGGGACTGCGTGGCGCCGGGGGTGAGCAGGCCGGAGGCGATGTCGTAGGCGCAGACCGCGACGTTGTTGCCCACCTCGTTGGCGAGGTAGGCGTACGTGCCGTTCGGGTGGAAGGTGAGGTGGCGCGGGCCGGTGCCGGGCGGCAGGGTCGCGCGGGAGGTCTCGGTGAGCAGCCCGGTCTCCAGGTCGAGCAGGTAGCTGTAGACCGTGTCGTTGCCCAGGTCGACGGCGAGGACGTGGCCGCCGTCCGGACTGGTGATCACCTGGTGGGCGTGCGGGCCGGTCTGACCGGGGCCCGGCGGCGGCGTGGAGTGCTGGACCAGGTCGGTGCGGGTCCCGAGCGAGCCGTCCGCCTCGATGGGGTGCACCGCGACGCTGCCGGAGCCGTAGTTGGCGCTGAGCAGGTACCGGCCGCTGGGATGGACGGACGCGTGGGTCGGGCCGTCGCCGCCGGTGGGCTGCGCGTTGATGATCCGGGGAGCGCCGGTCGCCGGCAGCGCGATGGCGGTCACGCTGCCGTCGGACTGCTCGTTGACGGTGTAGAGGGTGTTGCCGTCGGGGGCGAGGGTCAGCCATGACGGGTTGTCCACCGTCAGGACCGCGGTCGCGGTGATGGCGCCGGTTCCCGGCTGGTAGGTGCCCAGGGTGATGCCGGTCCCCGCGCCGTCGCCCGTGGTGTACGTGCCGAGGTAGATCGGCCGCGGCGCGGAGTGCGGCCGGCGGCGCGGACGCGCGGCGGCCTCGGCGGCGGCGTTCGACCCCGTGCCGACCCCGACGGCGGCGGCGCCCGCCGCGACGGCGCCGAGGAAACGGCGGCGGCCCCACCCTTCGTTCACACCCATGCCACACCTTCCGGTGTCGAGAGCGCCGGCCGGTCGGCCCGCGGTCGTGCCAGGACTCGGGGAACCACCTTGGGCCAGTCGTACCGGCTGCCACAAGAGGGCACCGGGCCGGGGCGGCCGTCGCATACTGTTGGTCATGTCGTATGAGGAGTCCAATCCGCTGCGCCGGCTGTCCCTCGACGAACTTCGACTGCGCACCAGCATGAAGTGGCGTGCCCATCCGCCGGACGTGCTGCCGCTGTGGGTGGCCGAGATGGACGTGCCGCTCGCCGAGCCGGTGGCCAGGGCGATCACCGACGCGGTCGCGCTGGGCGACACCGGCTATCCGGCCGGGACGCGGTACGCGCGGGCGCTGGCGGAGTTCGCGGACCGGCGCTGGGGCTGGCGGGGACCGCGGCCCGAGCGGACGGCGATCGTCCCGGACGTGATGCTCGGCATCATGGAGATCCTCAAGCTGGTCACCGGTCCCGGCGACGCCGTGGTGGTCAACTCCCCCGTCTACCCGCCGTTCTACGCGTTCGTCGAGCACCTGGGCCGACGGGTCGTGGAGGCACCGCTCGGCGAGGACCACCGCATCGACCCCGCCGCGCTGGAGGCGGCGTTCCACCGGGCCGTGGCGGGTGGCCGGCCGGCCGCGTACCTGCTGTGCAGCCCGCACAACCCGACCGGGACCGTGCACACCGCCGAGGAGTTGGCGGCGGTCGGCGCGCTGGCGCGGCGGCACGGCCTGCGGGTCGTCGCGGACGAGATCCACGCGCCCCTCGTGCCGCCCGGCGCGCGGTTCGTGCCGTACCTGTCGCTGCCCGGCAGCCAGAACGGGTTCTCGGTGATGTCGGCTTCCAAGGCGTGGAACCTGGCCGGGCTGAAGGCGGCGCTGGCGGTGGCCGGCAGCGAGGCGGCCGACGAACTGGCCGGGATGCCGGAGGAGGTCAGCCACGGCCCGAGCCACCTGGGCGTCCTCGCGCACACCGCCGCGTTCCGGCACGGCGGCGACTGGCTCGACGCGCTGCTCGCCGGGCTGGACGACAACCGCCGGCTGCTCGCGGACCTGCTGGCCGAACACCTGCCGGGCATCCGCTACACCCCGCCGCGCGGCACCTACCTGGCCTGGCTGGACTGCCGCCCGCTCGGCCTCGGCGACGACCCGGCCGCCGTCTTCCTCGACCGCGGCCGGGTCGCGCTCAACAGCGGGATCCCGTTCGGCTCCGGCGGCGAAGGACACGTCCGGCTCAACCTCGCCACCTCGCCGGAGATCCTCACCGAGGCCGTGCGGCGGATGGCGGCCGCGGCCGGCTAGCGCCGCGTGGCCGGGGCCCGGGTGCCGGGGTAGCGTGAATCCGCCGGAGGACGCGGCGGACCCGCGGACGCGCGAGGAGTCCGGCACGGCGCCGGGCTGCCGCGGGGCCGTGCGGGTCACCGCGCCGGCCACGCCCCGCCGGGTGACGTCCCGGCGGCTCCCGATCACCGCCGGCGGCGTCCTGTCCCCGCGCGCGCCGCGGCACTACGGGCACCGGCACCGGAACGGCGTAGCGGTCCGCACCCCACCGACGTCCCACAGGAGCGAATCATGCCGAAGGCAGTGCGGTTCAACGAGTACGGAGGGATCGAGGTCCTGCGGGTGGTGGACGTCGCCCGGCCGGAGCCGGCCGAGGGAGAGGTGCTGGTCCGGATCAGGGCCGCCGCCGTCAACCCCGGCGAGTCGAAGATCAGGGCCGGGCTGCTGCACGAGAGGTGGCCGACCGACTTCCCGTCCGGTCAGGGCAGCGACCTGGCGGGCGTCGTGGAGGCGACGGGTCCCGGCGTGACCGGGTTCGCCGCCGGCGACGAGGTCCTGGGCTTCACCGACCGGCGGGCCAGCCACGCCGAGTACGCGGTGGTGAAGGCCGGGCAGCTGACCGCGAAGCCGGCGGGCGTCTCCTGGGAGGTCGCCGGATCGCTCTTCGTCGTCGGCACGACGGCATACGCCGCGGTGCGCGCCGTCTCGCTGCGGTCCGGCGACACGGTCGCGGTGTCCGGGGCGGCGGGCGGCGTCGGCGTGCTCGCGGTCCAGCTCGCCAAGCGGGCCGGCGCCGAGGTGATCGGGATCGCGGGCCCGGCCAACCACTCGTGGCTGGCCGCGCACGGGATCACGCCGGTCGCCTACGGGGACGGGCTGGCCGACCGGCTGCGCGCCGCCGCCGGCCGCATCGACGCGTTCATCGACACCAACGGCAGCGGTTACGTGGAACTCGCCGTCGAACTGGGCGTGGATCCGGACCGCGTCGACACCGTCATCGACTTCGACGGCGCCCAGAAGTACGGCGCGAAGATCGAGGGCAGCGCGGCGGCGAGCAGCATCGAGGTGGTGGCCGAACTGGCGGGCCTGGTCGCCGACGGGCGGCTGGAACTGCCGATCGCGGCGACCTTCCCGCTGGACGAGGTCCGGGCCGCGTTCGAGCGGTTGGACCAGGGGCACACCCACGGCAAGATCGTGCTGCTCCCCTGAGACCGGTCCGCCCCGCCGCGCGGTGCGGCGGGGCGGACGGGCCGCGGTTCAGCGCGCGGCGGCCTCCCACGGCCAGCGGGCGTCGCGGCCGGACTCCAGCAGCGGGATCATCCGGAAGGCGGCGTCGGTCAGCCCGCCGAACACGTGGCGGTTCCCGCCGCCCGACGGCGCGTGCCCGACCCGGTACCCGGCGAGGTTCCAGGTGTACATCGGGACTTGCTCCGGGATCGCGGCGGTCACCTCGGCGGCGTCCCGCCCGGCCTGCTCGTCGGTGACCACCACCACCCGGTCGTGTCCGGCGTACTCCTCGCGCAGCGCGGCGGCGGTGTCGGTGCCGCCGCCGAGGAACCAGCCGCCCTCCTTCCAGCTCCGCACGTCGCGCAGCAGCGATCCGCCCCGGGTCGGCGCGAACGCCTTCGTGCGCGCGCCCGGCGGGTCGCCGACGTAGCGGCGGGCCGAGGAGAACGAGACCACGTCGTGCGCGGCGCAGCGCCGGGCGAGCGCGAGGCCGAACAGGGCGGCCGCGTCCCAGCGCGCGAGGGTGCCGTCGCGGGAGAACCCGGCCTCCATCGAGCCGGAGGTGTCCACCAGCACCAGGGTGCGGCCGGGCAGCACCGGGATGTTGTCCAGCGAGGCGGCCAGCGCCCGCTCCAGCGCGTGGCCCCAGCGCAGCGAGGGCGCCGCGTTGTACGCCGAGTAGAAGCGCATGGGCAGTTGGCGGGAGCGGGCCACCTGCTCCGGATCGGCCAGCAGCCTCGCGACCTCCTCGGCGCTCTCGTCGCCGACGCCGGCCTCGTCGAAGTTGCGCAGGTTGCGCAGCAGCGCCATGTAGCCCATGGACGGGATCACGGCCTGCCAGGCCGCCGCGTCCATCGGGCCCTGCAGCCAGCCCGCCAGCGCCTCCCACGTCATGCCGGCCTCCCGCAGCACGGCCGGTGCGGCCGGGCTGCCGAGCAGGGCGCGGCGCTCGGGGACGTCCATGGCCATCAGGTCGGCGCGGGCCCGCAGCGTGCGCAGGCCGGCCGGCACGGCCTTGTCGCGGCGGTGCCGCCGGTCGATGGCGTGCTCGAACAGTTCGCCCTGCAGGTCGTGTGCGGGCTTGGGGTGGACCAGTTCGATGACGTCGCCGAAGCGGTAGCCCTTGGAGTCGGTGTCGTACTTCAGCAGGGCGCGCTCGGTGTACAGGGCGCGCAGGGCGTCCTCGATGCCGCGCTTGACCGGCTTGGGCACGTTGCGCCCGTGGCGGGAGGTCCAGTAGGCCAGCAGCTCGCCGGGCTCGTCGGCGCGCCGCAGCACCGAGGCGACGACCGCGCGGTTGGAAGGTGCGTCGGGGCCGGTCGCCGCGGCGCCGGTCTCCAGCCGGGCCTTGACGAACTCGGCGGCGCCGACGATCGCGGCGGTGCGCAGGTTGCCGGGGCCGCGCAGCCAGCCGAGCAGGTCCGCGGTCCAGCGCGGGTCCTGGACGGCGAGTCGGCGCACCAGCGCGGTGAAGCGGTCGTCGCGCTGCCCGCCGGTCTCGTAGAAGGTGTCCTGGCCGACGAAGTTGGCGACCGCGAGGAGGAACAGCTCGGACCTGGGGTCGCGCAGGTGGCCGGCGCCGCCCTCCCCGGTGGTGGCGCGCTCCCCGGTCGTGGTGATCGGCGAGCCGGCGGCCGGCCGGGCGGTGCGGGTGTTGAAGCGGGACATGGTCGAACCGTTCCTACTCAGTGAGCAGGAGTGAGTCTTGGACCCATTCCTGCTCATCTGGGACATCCTGAACGGTTGTGGATGTCCTGGGTTCCCGCTTTCGCTCCGCGTCCGGTTGCGCGCATCGTGTGCGTGGTCCGGGGATGCGGGGGCGGGTTCCCTCACGCCCTTGGGCACCTGGTCCGGCCTGGGCGGTCCGATGCCCCGCAGTATCGCTCTGGTGCTGCGGGGGCGGTGTCGTCCGTCGCCGGATCGGGTGTCCGAGGGCGCGTCGTGCGATCGCCACCGCGGCGGCGTCGTGACGGGTGGTCTTACGGTTCTTGCTGGTGAGGGGCTTTTGCCAGTGCTCGGCTCCCCACTTCGAAGTGTAGGCCGGGTCGACGGCTACGAGGGTGATGCCCAGCTGTGCGGCCATGCTGACCAGCCGGGCCCGCAGCTTCGCGACAGGCATGCCGGAGATGAGTTTGCGGAACCGCTTGCGGCGGCCGTGCTTCTCGCGGGTGGTCTCGGCGGTGAAGTCGAGGTCTTCGATCGCGACCGGGAGACCGCACCAACGTGCCCAGTGCAGCAGGCGGGTGAGGGCATGCCGTACCTGGGCGTCCCGGTATCCGGCCGGGCCGTCGAGGTCGTAGAAGAAGCGGCGGGGCTCACCTACTGGGTTGCCGTGCGGGTCGAGGCGCCAGGCGGCGAGGTGATCGGCGTTGGTGTCCACGCCGATCATGCCGCCGGCGCGGGCTTGCGCGAGGGGCATGGTCCGGGCCGGGGGGATCGTCCACGCGGCGGTCAGGTACCAGCGGCCCCGGCCCACGTCCAGGTGGATGCGGTAGGCCACGGCCCGGTTGTTCGCGATGCGGTCGGCCCACTGATCGCCGCGGTGCCGGAAGACCACGCGGCCGGGAAGGACGTACCGGCCGCGGGGGGCGTTGGCCAGGTGCGCCAGCGGCGCCGGGAGCTTGATCGACACCTCACCTTCGGGTGTGACGCGGATCGTCTCGTTACCGAACCGCTTACCGGATTCCCCGTCAGCGGCGAGGAACCAGCGCTCAGCCTCCCACCGCTGCCGCCACGCCGCCTCAGTGAGCTGCGCGGCCTTCAAGGTGATGGCGGGTGTTGAACAGGCGCTTGCCACCGCGCACCACCCGCACCCGGCCCGCCTCGCGGTCGGCGCGCTCGGCCGCCAACCGGTCTTCAAGTACCCGCAGGCGCCGGGTCTTGGCGAACCACTCGCGTGCGCTGCGGTATCCGCCCGGGGCGCGCTTGGTGCCCTTCCCGCCCACGGGCAGCGACAGTCGGTGCGCGATCGTCCTGGCACCGGCCTCCAGGTTCTGGATGTGCGCGAGCTGGGCCCGGCGCGCCAGCGCCCACTGATCATGGCTGGCCTTGGTGATACTCCCCGCCCACCGCGACGACGACTCGCCGGTCAGCGCCCGCTTCCGCTCCGCCCAGGTGTCCGCAGAGTGCTCCAGAGCATCCGCACAGCGCCGCTTGAGGTCACGGGCAGCCAGCGTGCCCAGATGCGCGCCGATCTGGCGCAGCACGGTCTCGTCGGCGGCCGTCAAGCCCTTGATGCTGGTGCGGATAGCCACGCCGGACGGGCCGAGAGCGACGAACGCCGCGGTGATCGCACGCAGCGGTGGGGAGTCAGCCATGCTCGGCGGCTTCCAGGGCCTTGCGGGCGCGGTTCTTCGCGGAGCGGCGGCCGTACAGGCGGGCGCAGAACGAGGTCAGCACCTCCACCATGTCCCGCACGAGATCGTCTTGCACTTCGCCGTCGTCCAGGACGACCAGACGGCGCCCGCTCGCGGACAGGGCGGCCTCGATCAGCTCGACGTTCATCCGCCCGAGCCGGTCCTTGTGCTCGACCACCACTGTGATCACCCCGGGGTCGGCCAGCAGCCGCTTCGCCTTCGAGCGGGCACCGTTCACACCGGAGCCGACCTCGGACTCCACCCGCACGACAGGGCGGCCGGTGGTCGCGGCCCACCGGGTCAATCGAGCCACCTGGCGCTCCAGATCCGCCTTCTGATCGTGAGAGGAGACACGGGCGTACAAGCCCAGACCACCGGCCGCTTCCGACGCGGTGTTCCCTTCGACGTTCACCAGGATCGTGCGCGGCCCGACCCGCTGAGCCGGCACCGGCAACGTCCCCTCACGGAACCAGCGATACGCGGTCTGCGGATGCACACCCTGCGACTTCGCCCACTCCGTCAGATTCACGACAAGATCATAACACTCACTCAACCACACTAACACTCACTCATACGACCTTAAAGATGAGCAGTTGAATACCCCCTCACGTGGGAGGGAGGGCTCAGCGGCGCGGCGCCCGCGCACGCCGAGGGCGGCACCGGGCGCCTGCGCTTCTGTGCCTCCCGAGATCAAGGACGGCACCGGTCGGTTTCTTTACGAGAGAAGGAGCCGGGGCCCGCGCACCGGGAGGTGCAGCTGACGTCGTGGGTCCAGAGATCGGATCGGTGGCGGTGCCGCGGGTTCGAACCGCGGCTCCCCACCGGGGGAACCACCAGGAGAAGTAACCGCCGCCCACGCACCTGGACTTGGCCCAACTGTAGATCACCGCGCACCCCGGCTTCACGGATTTTCCCGGTCGTGCCCGATCGGAGCCGGACGGGTGAGAGGTACGGATGCGCCGGGCCGTCGCGGGGCAGCAGACCGGAGACGGTTCACAGGTCCGCGACGACCAGGGGTAGGGAAGGAGTCCGATGTCCGGACAGGACGGCAGCACGCCGGCCCGGCAGAACGGCGAGGAGGATCTGGAGCGGTTCGGCTACCGGCAGGAGTTGCGCCGCACGCTGCACCTGCGCGACCTGCTGGTCTACGGCATGGTCTTCATGGTGCCGATCGCGCCGTTCGCCATCTTCGGCGTCGTGTTCGACACGTCCCGGGGCATGGTCCCGTTGACGTATGTCATCGGCCTGGTGGCGATGATGTTCACCGCGGTCAGCTACCGCGAGATGTCGCAGGCGTTCCCGATCGCCGGCTCGGTCTACTCCTACGTCGGGCGCGGGCTGCGGCCGGAGGCGGGGTTCATCGCCGGCTGGGCCATCCTGCTCGACTACCTGCTGGTGCCGACCCTGCTCTACGTCACGGGCGCGGTGGCGCTGCAGACGGTGGTGCCGGGGGTGCCGCAGTGGCTGTGGATCGTCATCTTCGTGGTGTTCAACACCGCGGTCAACCTGCTCGGCATCGAGACCACCGCGCGGATGAACAAGCTGTTCCTGCTGGGCGAGTTGATCGTGCTGGCCGCCTTCGTGGTGCTGAGCGTCGTCGCCATCGAGCAGGGGAAGAACGGCGCGCACTGGAGCTTCACCCCGTTCTACAACCCGCATGTCTTCTCCATCGGGCTGGTGTTCTCCGCGCTGTCGGTGGCGGCGCTGTCCTTCCTCGGCTTCGACGCCATCTCCACGCTCGCCGAGGAGGTCAAGGGCGGCCGCAAGGTGGTCGGGCGGGCCACGCTGCTGGCGTTGTGCCTGGTCGCGGCGTTGTTCATCGTGCAGACCTATCTCGCCGCGCTGCTGCTGCCCGGCAAGACCAGCCTGCCGAGCACCGCGGCGGAGAACACCGCGTTCTACGACGTGGCCAGGATCGCCGGCGGCGCCTGGTTCAAGGACGTGGTGGCGATCGCCAGCGCGCTGGCCGCCGCGGTGGCCAACTCGCTGGTGGCGCAGGCCGCGACCTCCCGGCTGCTGTTCTCGATGTCCCGGGACGGACAGCTGCCGCGGTTCCTGGCGCACGTGCACCCGACCCGCCGGGTGCCGGAGCGGGCCGTCCTGCTGGTGGCGGCGATCAGTCTCGCGCTCGGGCTCGCCCTGGTCGGCCAGGTCGGCCTGCTGTCCTCGCTGGTGAACTTCGGCGCGCTCTTCTCGTTCCTGATGCTGCACCTGTCGGTCGGGTTCCACTTCCTGGTCCGCAAGCGGGAGCGCACCTACGGGCTGCACCTGATCGTGCCGCTCATCGGCTTCGTGGTCATCGGCTACGTGCTGTACAACGCGGACGCCAAGGCGCAGATCGGCGGCTCGTGCTGGCTGGCGATCGGCCTGCTCGTGCTGCTGGTGCGCCGCCTGACCGGGCGTTCCGCCGAGTTGAAGCTCGACGAGTGACCGCGCGGGCCGGCCGGGCGGCACGGATCACCGCCGACGCCCGCGCCGGGAGCGACGACCCTTCCGCCGCGTTCGGCGAGCGACCCCGTGGAGAAGTCCGCTGTCTCCCCCGGCCGATGACGCCGATCCGAGATGGCGGATAGGGGTAGTCGTACGGCCCCGGATGCTCTTTACTCATCCTCGCTTCCGCACCCTCCCCCGCCCCGCGCGGGAGCGGCGCCGGCTGGACACTCCGACGGAGAAGCGAGAGGTCTTGATGCCCGAGCAACGCGACGCGTCCCCCTCCTACGCGCAGGAGGACCTGTGGGTCCTGGACCGGCTGGCCCGGTCCGAGGGCCCCGTCTGCCACGAGCCGCTGGCCTTCCTGGTCGACGGCGCCGTGGACGTCGACGCGTTACACGGCGCCCTGCGGCGGGCCGTCGAGCGGCACGAGACGCTGCGCACCGGCTTCGTCGAGACCCGCGACGGCCTGCGCGCCGTGGTGCGCGACGCGGCGCCGGCCGGCCGGGACGGCAGCGCCGCGCACCTCCTGGAGGTCGCCGACCTGCGGACGGCCGACCCGCGGGAGGCCGAGGCGGATGCCGAGCGGCGGGTCGCGGCGGCCTACCGCAGTCCGTTCGACCTGGCGGAGGACGACCTGCTGCGCGCCCTGCTCGTCCTCCTGCCGGGTGAGCGGAGCGTCCTGCTGCTGACGGTGCACCAGCTCGCCGCCGACGCGCGGAGCCTCGCGGTCCTCGTCGAGGAGATCGGCCGCGACTACACCGCGGCGGCGCGGGGCGGCCGGCCCACCGACCCCGGACCGGCGGCACCGGCGTTCGCGGCCCACGCGGCGCGGGTGCGCCGGGAGGCGGAGAGCGGCGGGTACGCCGAGAGCGTCGCGTTCTGGAAGCGGACGCTGGAGGACGGCCCCGGACCGCTCGGGCTCCCCACGGACCGGCCGCGCCCGCCGGCCCGCACCTTCGCGGGCGCCGGGCACACGTTCACCGTGCCGCGCCGGGAGCTCAAGGCGCTGTTCGACCTGGGACGGCAGCAGGACGCGGCCGGCGAGCGCGAGGTGCTGCTCGCGGTCTACGCCGTGCTGCTGCACCGCTGCACCGGCCAGGGGTCGATCGCCGTCGGCACGTCGGCGGCGAACCGGGGCGGATCGGTGGGCGGCACGGCGGTCGGCGCCTACGCCGGGACCGGCGTGCTGGTGCTGGCTCTGGAAGCGGACGTGACGTTCCGGACGCTGCTGGGCCGGGTCGCCCGGCAGGCGCGGCGGATCGACCAGGACGCGGACCTCCCGTGGGCCAAGGTGCCGGCAGACCTGGACGTCCCCGGTGATCCGAGCCGTCATCCGGTGTTCCAGACCGCGTTCGACCACCTGGGTCCCCGGCCGGTCCTCGATCTGGGCGGCGCCGCCACCAGCGCGTACCCGGTCGCCAGGGCGGGCGCCGGCCTCGACCTGCGGGTGCGGGTCGCCGAGCACGGCGACGAACTGGAGTTCGAGATCGAGTTCAACACGGACCTGTTCAGCGCCGGCACGATCGAGCGCCTGGGCCGGCACTACACCCGGCTGCTCACCGCGCTGGCCGCCGACCCCGACCTGCCGGTCTCCGAGGTCTCCTTCCTGGCACCCGAGGAGGAGCGGCTCGTCCTGGACGTCTGGAACGACACCGGGGCGGCGCTGCCGGCCGGCACGGTGGCCGACCTGATCGAGGCCCAGGCCCGCAGCACGCCGGACGCCGTCGCGGTCGAGTTCGAGGACGACTCGCTGAGCTACGACGCGCTCAACCGGCTCGCCAACCAGGTCGCCCACCGGCTGCGCGCGCTGCGGCCCGCCGGGGCCGAGCCGTTCGTGGGCATCCGCATGGACCGCTCGATCGAGCTGGTCGCGGCGGTTCTCGGCGTGCTGAAGGCCGGCTTCGCCGTCGTGTCCATCGATCCCGAACACCCGGCGGACCAGGCCGAGTTCGAAGACGGCGGGGTGTCGGTGGTGCTGGCCGACGAGCGGCACCGCGCCGGCCTGGAGGCGGCCGGGGTCGCGGTTCTCGTGCCCTCGCCCGGCGGCCTGCTCGCGGAGGACGACCGCGACCCGGAGCGGACGCCGCCGCCGGACTCCCCCGCCCACCTCGCCCGCACCGCCGGGCCGAACGGGCGGCCGACGGAGGTGGTCAGCAGCCACGCGTCGCTGCTCAACCAGGTGTGCTGGATGCAGAAGACCTTCCGGCTGGAGGAGTACGACCGGGTGCTGCACCGGGCGTCCGGCTCCGTCGACGCCCTTGTCCGGGAGATCCTTTGGCCGCTGGCCTGCGGGGCCGGCGTGGTGGTGGCCCGGCCGGGCGGGCAGCTCGACCCGCACTACCTCAAGGAGGTCGTCCAGGACTACGACGTCACCACCGCGGGCTTCGCTCCCTCGCTCCTGAAGCTCTTCCTCCAGGAGGACGAACTCCCCTACCACTGCGCCTCGTTGCGCCGGGTGTTCAGCGTCGGCGAGCCGCTGCCGCACGAGCTGGTCCAGCGCTTCTACGCCACGCTCTCCTGCGAGCTGCACCACCTGTACGCCCCGGCGCGGGCCGCGACCGCCGTGGCGAGCCACCCGTGCACCCTGGACGATCCCGGCTCCACCGTCCCGATCGGCCGCCCGATCGACAACGTGCGGCTCTACGTGCTGGACCGGCACCGGCGGCTCCAACCCGTCGGCGTGCCGGGCGAGTTGTGCGTCGGCGGCCTCGCGGTCGGGACCGGTCGCCACCACGGCGACGATCCGGGCCGGGCGGTCTTCGTGGCCGACCCGTACAGCAAGGAGCCGGGCGGACGGGCCTGCCTCACCGGGGACTCGGCCCGCTGTCTGCCGGACGGCCGGATCGAGTACCTGGGCCGGTTCGCACCGGACGAGACCGGCACGCCCGGACGGCCCAACGGCACTACCGGTCAGCGGACTTGAGGAGGAATCCGCCGATCTCCCGTGCCACGGCCTCGGGTTGGTCGAGCATGGACAGCACGTACGCGTCGCGGATCTCGGCGTACCGTCCGGCCGGCAGCAGTTCGGCCAGCCGGCGGCCGTGCTCGGGCGGCATGAGGCGGTTGTCGGGCGACCACAGGACGAGCGCGTCCCCGGTGAAGCGGCGCAACGCCTCGGTGTCGCGGACGAGTTGCTCCTTGACGAACGGCCCGCGGCAGTAGGCGGCCAGGTCACGCCGGACGCCGGGGTCGCGCAGCAGCGGCTCGGTCCAGCGGCGGACCAGGTCGTCCGGGAGCGGCTGACGGGCCATCAGACCGAGCATCACGGGCAGCCGTCGAAGCCGGCCGACCCTCAACTGCCGCCCGGCGAACCGCAGTCCGCCGGGCAGCCGGGCGGCGAGCGTGACCAGCCTGCCGGGCAGTCCGGGCGGGAAGTTGTCGAACGCCTCGCACGGGAGGATCACCTGCCGGGCGACCCGCCGGTCCAGGCCGTACGCGGTGAGGAACAACGCCCCTCCCCAGTCGGTGTGCACGAGGGTGACGTCGTCGAGGCCGAGCGCGTCGAGGAACTCGGCGACCAGCCGGACCTGCCCGTGCAGCGTGAGGTCGGCGCCCGGCCTCATCGCGCGACGGTGGGCCCCGAGCGGCAGGACCGGGCGCAGGTAGGTGAAGCCCGGCGGGAGCAGCGGCAGCACCCGGTCCCACAGCGTGTGGTCCATCAGCAGCCCGTGGAGCAGCACGACCGGCGGCCCCGAACCGGCGGTGTCGTACCCGATCACCCCGGCGGACACCTCGACGTCCCTCACGACCCCTCCTGGTAGAACGTTCTATCTAGAGAGTACGTTCTACCATGGCGCCATGCAGACCGACGAGCGGATCACGCTGGCCATGGCGGAGTTGTTGCGGACCCAGGGATACGCCGCCACGGGGATCAACCAGATCGCCCGCGCCGCCGGTGCGCCCACCGGGTCCATCTACCACCACTTCAAGGGCGGCAAGCGGGAGATCGCGGCGGCCGCCCTGCGCCGGACCGGGGCCGCCTACATCCAACTGCTGCCGCTGCTGCTCGACCCGCACGACGACCTCGCCGCCGGTTTCGAGGCGGCCTTCGCCGCGGCCGCCGAGGACATGGTGAACACCGGCTGGGCCAACATGTGCCCGGTCGGCACCGTCACCGGCGAGATCGCCGGCACCGAGCCCCTGCTGCGGGAGGTCGCCGCGGAGGTGATGGAGCACTGGATAGCGGAGGGCAGCCGCTACCTCGCCGGCCGCGGGCTGTCCGACGCCGACGCCCGCACCGTGACGTTCGCGATGCTGGCGGCGATCGAAGGGGCGTTCATCCTCGCCCGCGGCCTGCGCTCCACCGAACCGCTCCTGGCGGCGGGCCGCACGATCGCGATCCACGTCGCGTCGCTGCCGAGGACCGCGCGGACACCGCGCCCGGCGTCGCGTTAGGAAGTCCGGCGGGTCACCAGCCGACGTCGGTGGGCGACGGTCCCTGGGCGAGGGGTTCGTCGCCGGCCTCGGTGAAGGCGGACAGGGCCTTGATCATGCCGGTGCGCTGGGCGGCGGGCATGGCGGCGACGATCCGGGCGATCTCCGCGCGGCGGCGTTCGGTGGCCCGGCGGACGGTGCTGGCGCCCTTGGCCGTGAGGCGGATGAGGATCTCCCGCCGGTTGGCGGTGTTCGGCTCGCGTTCCAGCATCCCGACGGCGGCGAGGCGGTCGACCATGCGCATCGCGGTGGAGGGGATGACGTCGAGGTGCTCGCCGAGCCGGGAGATGTTCATCGCGCCCCGGGTCTCCAGGACCACCAGCATCCGGAACTGCGGAAGGGTGAGGCTCTCCTCGACGGAGGCCAGCGAGCGCGCCGAGATCGCCACCAGGAGCCGGGAGGCGGTCAGCACGGCGGTGACGACCCCGTCGGCCGCCTCGTCACGGGCGGGATCGGCGTTCGGCGGGGCGGCTGCGGGACGCTTGGGCACCCCCCATTCTTACCCCTTCCCCGCCCCGCCCGCGGCCGGGTGCCGTCTCACGGAACAGACCGGCTTTGCACAGAGCAAGGGTTTGTATTGCATAATGCAAACATGACGAACAGCATCGATCCCGTCCCCACCGGCTCCGCTCCGCCCGGAGAGCCACGAATACGCCGCGGCCTCCCCTCCGCGCTGACCGCACTCGGGAGGCGAAGGGCGGGCTGCTGGTCCTGGCCCTGGTGGTGGGGGCCGGTGCCGGGCTGGGGGCGGTGGCCTTCCGCTGGCTGATCAAGACCTTCACCCTGCTGCTGTCCGGGCACGCGGACTACTCCGCCGTCGGACACGCGATCAATCCGCATGTGCCCTGGCTCGGCCGGTGGTTCGTGCTGCTGGCACCGGTGGCCGCAGGACTGCTGTACGGGCCGCTGGTCCAGCGGTTCGCCCGCGAGGCGCGGGGGCACGGCGTGCCGGAGGTGATGTACGCGGTCGCCCGGCGCGGCGGCCGGATCGCGCCGCAGGTGGCGATCGTGAAGTCGCTGGCGTCCGCGCTGTGCATCGGCGGCGGGGGTTCGGTCGGCCGCGAGGGGCCGATCGTGCAGATCGGCTCGGCGCTCGGGTCGACGCTGGGCCGGCTGGTGCGGGTGGCGGAGGACCGGATGCGGGTGCTGGTCGCCTGCGGCGCGGCGGGCGGGATCGCGGCGACCTTCAACGCGCCGCTGGCCGGGGTGTTCTTCGCGATGGAGCTGATCCTGCGGGACTTCACCGCCGAGTCGTTCGGCATGGTGGTGCTCGCCTCGGTCACCGCCAGCGTGATCGGCCGGGCCGCGTTCGGCAACAGCCCCTTCCTGCACCTGCCCCCCTTCACCGTCCAGCACGTCTCGGAGTACCTGCTGTTCGCGCTGCTCGGGCTGCTGGCCGGAGCGGTCGGCGTGGGCTTCACCCGGATCCTGTACTGGATCGAGGACGCCTGCGACCTCGCCTGGCGCGGCCCGGAGTGGGCCCGGCCCGCGGTCGGCGGCCTGCTGCTCGGCGGACTCCTGCTGCTCCTGCCGGAGATGTACGGCGTGGGCTACCCGGTGCTGGAGAACGCGGTCGGCGGGAAATACGTCATCGGTTTCCTGGTCGTGCTGCTGGTCGGCAAGATCGCCGCCACCAGCCTGACCATCGGCATCGGCGGCTCGGGCGGGGTCTTCGCGCCCTCGCTGTTCATGGGCGCCATGCTCGGCGCCGCGTTCGGCGACACCGCCCACCAGGTCGCGCCGGGCATCGCGGGTCCGGTGGGCGCGTACGGACTGATCGGGATGGGCGCGGTCTTCGCCGGCGCCGCCCGCGCCCCCATCACAGCGGTGATCATCATGTTCGAACTCACCGGCGAGTACACCATCATCCTGCCGCTGATGACCGCGATCGTCCTGGCCACCGGCGTCAGCCGGGCCCTGTCCCACGACACCATCTACACCCTCAAACTGCGCCGCCGCGGCATCGACCTCGACGAGAAGCCGGCCGACCTGCCGTTCGCCGGGATCACCGTGCGCTCCGTCATGGAACCGGCGCCCGCGGCCGCTGCCGGCGGGCATGCCGCTGGCCGAGGCGGCCGAAGCGCTGGCCCGCTCCCCGCACGGCATCCTGCCGGTGACCTCGCCGCGACGGCGCCTACCTGGGCACCGCCACCGCCCGCACCGCCGCCGAGACCCTCGCCGACGGCGCCCACCAGGACGCCGCCGTCGTCCTCGATCGTCCACCTGCCCCAACCGGTGGGCGCCGGCACCGACCTGTCCGACGCGCTCGACCTGCTCGTCGGCGCCGAGGGCAGCGGACTGCCGGTGCTCGACGAGGAACACGAGCACCTGGTGGGCTGGATCACCCACCAGACCGTGCTCACCGCCCTCCACCGCGGCCCGCGACCGGCACCGGCGACCTGACGGAACGGGCCCGGCGGCCGCCGCACGCACACCCGGGGTCAGCCGCGCGCGAGCACGTCTTCATACTGCGAAGATGAACGCCACGAAGGACACCGTTCGAACGCTCCGCGCGGCGGCGGTCGGTGCCGCTCTACTGCTGCTCGCGACGGCGTGCTCCCACGCGCCGGCCGCGGCGCCGGCCCACCCCGCCCCGGCCGCGCCGGCCGGGAGTACGCCGGGCCGCGCGAGCGTCACGGTTCCCGGCGCGGACCTGCGGATCAGCGACGCCGTCGCCCGGCTCGACGCGGCCGGCGACGGCCAACTGACCATGAAGGTCCGCAACGACAGCGGCGTGCCCGATCACCTGGCGATGATCGGCACCCCCGACGGCGGGCGGGCGGTGCTCCGCGGCGACCTGGGCACCAACGGCTCGCCGACCAGCGCGGGCATCCTCATCCAGACCGGCACCACGGTCGCTTTCGGCTCGGCCGGCGGCCCCCAGGCCCTGCTGCGCACGGTGCACGGCGTGACGGCCCAGCACACCCTCCCGATGCTCCTCCAGTTCGGCGTCGCCGGCCTGATACGCCTCCAGGCCCGCGTGTCGACGACATAGCGCGACGGGCCGAGGCGTCGCGGGGTCGGGGCGGGGGTTCGGCGGCCGGTTACCGGCCGGCGTAGTCCCGTCGAGGTGGACCCGGTGCTCCCAGGCATCGGGGCGTCCGCGGGCGCCCGGAGATGGATCACCGCACGTCGAACGCTATCCACACGTCCGGCGGTAGGTCGGGGCGGGCGGGGACCGGGCGGCGTTCCTCGTTCCAGCCGGCGGCGGCGATGTCGGCGGCGGCCCGGCGCCAGAAGCGCACGGCGGCGGGGTTGGCGTCCTGGAAGGCGACCTGCCACCGGCCCGGATGGCGTGCGACCACGTCGCGCACCGCGCGCAGTCCGACCCCGGTCCGCCGTGCGGCGCGCACCACGAAGAAGCTGTTCAGCACGCGGGTCGGCCGGGTCAGGCCGCGCACGAACGCGAGACCGGCCGGGCGCCCGTCGCACGCCAGCAGGTAGGGCGCCCAGTCGGCGTCCTCGAAGGCCGCCCGGAGGCGTTCGTCGCGGAACGTCCCGTCCGGGTTCGGCAGCGCGCCGCCGAACTCGGACATGTCGTGGCGGAACATCAGCCAGAGGCGTTCCAGGACGGGCCGGTCACCGGGGTCGGCGAGGCGCACGGACACATCGGGCATGGGACTCCTTCGCGGGGCGGAAAAGGGTGCGGGAACGCGAAAAAGCCTCCCGGTCGGAAGGATCCCGAGCCCGGAAGGCTGACGGAGGAGACTCTAACAGGCCGGGGCGGCGCCTGCCGGGTGTTGCGCCGAACCGACGTCCCGCCGAGCAGAGTTGACGTTACGTCAGAGGGCGAACAGGCGGGCCGCGTTGTCGTGGCAGACCGCGCGGAGCCAGGGCGTGCCGAGGCCGGTGCGTTCCAGCGCCCGGAGCGCGTCGGCGTAGGAGTAGGGGATGTTGGGGAAGTCCGTGCCGAGCAGGACGCGGTCCTGGAGGGCGGCGAGGCGCGGGAGCGCGGCGGCCGGGAACGGGGCGGCGGCCTCGGCGAAGTCGGTGAACGCCATGGTGGTGTCCAGCATGACCCGGTCGTGCCGCTCGGCCAGGCCGAGGAAGTCCGCGTACTCCGGCATCCCGAGGTGGGCGATGACCAGCGGCAGCCGCGGATACCGGGCGAGCAGGGCGGCGATCGGGGCCGGACCGGTGTGGGCGGCGGGCACCGGACCGGATCCGCAGTGCGTGACCACCGGGATACCGGCGTCGGCCAGCAGTCCCCAGACCTCGTCGAGCAGCGGGTCGTTGGGGTCGTAACCGCCCACCTGCAGATGGCACTTGAACACCCGCGCGCCCTGCTCCAGCGCGCGCCGCACGTCCTTGGCGGCGCTCGGCTCGGCGTGGAAGGTGGCGGTGTGCAGGCAGTCGGGGGTGCGGGCGGCGAAGTCGGCGGCCCAGTCGTTGAGCCAGCGGGCCATGCCGGGCCGGTGCGGGTAGAGCATGGCGGTGAACGCCCGGACCCCGAAGCCGCGCAGCGTCGCCAGCCGGCGTTCCTCGTCCTGCCGGTAGGCGATCGGCCAGGGACGGCCGACGAGCGGTCCGGCCGCGTCGAAGTAGGCCCACACCTTGGACAGCACCCGCTGCGGCATGAAGTGGGTGTGGACGTCGACGAGCCGGGGCCGGCCGATCCGCTCCCGGAACCCGGCGACCTCGGCGCGCTCCCGGCCCTCGTGCTCCTCGTCGTGCGGTACGGCTGCGTCGTGCGGCATGGCGGCCACCCTATCCGCGCCGGCCGGCCGGGCCGCCGGGTGCGCTCCCCGCCGGGTGCGGCGGGAAGCGCGGTGGCCGGTGGGTCAGCAGTTGTCGAGCACCGCGTACAGCGCGCTCTTCTCCGCGCTGTCGACGGACAGCCCGTAGTAGTGCTTCACCTGGACCCAGGCACGCGTGTAGACGCACTGGTAGGAGGACTGGGGCAGCCATTCGGCGGGGTCGTCGTCGCCCTTGGAGCGGTTGCTGCCGGCGGAGACGGCGAGCAGCTGCGGGCGGGTCACGTCGTTGGCGAACGCCTGGCGCTGGTCGGTGGTCCAGGCCCACGCACCGGAGTCCCACGCCTCGGAGAGCGGCACGAGGTGGTCTATGTCGAAGGTGCTGGCGTCGGTGGTGGTGACCCCGTCGTACGGGCTGGTCCAGTGCCCGGAGGTCGCGGTGCAGGCGGAGTTGGTGACGACGTCCGTCCCGTCGCGCTCGATGACGGTCTCGCGGGTGTCGCAGTTGCCCGAGATGGTGATCCACGTCGGGAACAGGTCCCGCTCGTAGGTGCTCTGGTGCGACTCGGTGGCGACGGTGAGTTCGGACAGGTAGGTGCGGGCCGTGGAGGCGGCGATCGGGGTGGGGAGCGCGGCGTCGGCCGGCGTGCCGCCGACGAGGAGCGCGGTGGCGGCGAGGCCGAGCGCGGCCGCGCCGGTTATGAGACGTCTGATCGCGGGCATGGGGGAGCCCTTCCGTGGCTGGGGACGGACGTGGGATCGAGCCGGACCAGCTTGACGGAGTCTTCGGTCTATGCGGGTAGACCAAGAGCGGTTAAATTTTGGTGACTTCAACGCGAAAGACGGCAGAGCGAGAGCGCGACTCCTGCTAAGTGACGGCCTGTTGACGGCCAGTCAGATCAGACCGGGGCCGGCTCCTCGGAGTCCGCGAGCGGCAGCGGGGGCATCGGGTCCGGCGCGCGCAGTCCGCGCACCTGAGGCGACAGCAGCCCGGCGGCGGTGGCCAGCAGCGTCAGGACCGCGCAGCCGAGGAGGGTGCGGCCCAGGCCGACGGCGACCGAGACCGGACCGGCGACGAGGATGCCCAGCGGGGCGAACGCCAGCGAGCCGAACCAGTCGTAGGAGCTGACCCTGCCCAGCACCTCGTCGGGGATCTCGCGCTGCATCGTGGTGGACCACAACGCGCCGAAGACGTCGTTGGCCACCCCCGTGCACAGCATGGCGACGCAGTCCGACCAGACCGGCGCGCGCACCGCCAGCAGCAGCATCGGCACGGTCGACGGGAAGAGCGCCAGCACCGCGACGAGGATCGGCCGCCGCACCCGCAGCCGCAGGGCCAGCGCCGCTCCGCCCAGCGTGCCGAGCGCCTGGGCCCCGACGATGTAGGACCAGGCCCGCGCGCCGCCGAGGTAGCGCTGCGCCACCAGCGGCCCGAGCACCCCGGAGGTCGCCGCGCTGGCGGCCACGATGACGGCGAACTGCGCCACCACCACCCACAGCCACTGCCGGGAGGCGAACTCCCGCCAGCCGTCGCGCAGTTCGACCCAGCCGGAGGTCCCGGCACGCGGCCGGGCGGTCAGCCGCAGGCCGCGCACCAGGACCGCGCTGGCCAGGAAGGAGGCCGCGTTGAACGCCAGTGCCCACCCCGGACCGAACAGCGCGACCACGATCCCGGACAGCGCCAGCCCGAGCAGCATGGAGGCGTTCATGCTCATCCGCAGCACGGCGTTGGCCCGCTGCAGCCGGTCAGGCGGCACGATGAGCGGCACGACGCCGGTCATCGCCGGCGCGAACAGCGCCAGCCCGCTGCCCGCCACCGCCGCCAGCAGGCACACCAGCGGCAGCGGCGCCTGCCGGGTCAGCACCATGACGGCCAGGCCGGCGAAGGCGAACCCGCCCATCAGGTCCGAGACGACCATCAGCAGCGACCGCGACACCCGGTCCGCGATCACCCCGCCGATCAGGATGAACGCCACCTGCGGCAGCGCCAGGCAGCACTGGACCAGCGACAGCCGCGCCGGCGAGGCCCCCGGCAGCTCCAGCACCGCGAACGCCAGCGCGACCCGGGCGAACGCGCTGCCCAGCACGGAGACCGTGCGGGCGGACATCAGGAGCAGGAAGCGCCGGTCACGCCAGAGCGGCAGCGACGGTCCGGGTCCAGGGGGCATACCCGGCACCCTAACGTCGCGTCAGGCGGCGCTCCCGGCATTTTCCGCGCCGCCGCGCGGGCATCGGACACCCGGCCGCCACACCTTCGCCGGACACGCGGGGTGGTCGGGCGGATACCGAAGGCGACCATCCACGCCGCCCGGGGCGACGGCGGCGCGGGCGATCCGGCTCCGGTGGCCGCGCAGGGCCAAGGAGTGTACATATGATCTTATGGCCCGATTGTGGGGCTGGTTCGGGGCGCCGTCGGGCTCTCGCACCACCGGCCGGCGTGCACGGAGCCGGCCCGGGAAGCCGCGCCGAGACGACGGGCGGCGACAGGAGGAGCACCTGGACCCGAACAGGTCGCCCAAGCAGCGCCCGTGGTCGACGCGGGGCGTGCGCAGCGTCGCGGGCCAGGTGTTCATCCTGCAGGTGGTCATCGTGCTGCTGCTGGTGGCGTCCGCGGTCGGCGAGATCGTGCTCCAGTCCCGGCGGGACACCACGATGGACGCCCGCAACCGCTCGCTCGCGGTCGCCCAGACCTTCGCGAACTCGCCCGGTCTCGTGGCGGCGCTGGCCACCCGCCATCCGACCGTCGTGCTCGAACCGAGAGCCGAGGCGGCGCGCAAGAAGGCGGGCGTGGACTTCATCGTCGTCACCAACACCAAGGGGATCCGCTACACCCACCCGGACCGCAACCGGATCGGCAAGAAGTTCGTCGGCACCATCGGGCCGCCCCTGGCCGGGCACCCCATCACCCAGAAGGTCAACGGCACCATCGGTCCGCTGGTGCAGGCCGTGGTCCCGGTGTTCGACTCCAAGGGCAAGGTCGTCGGACTGGTGTCGGCGGGCATCACGATCAACAAGATCAGCGGGGTCATCGACCGGCAGCTCCCCGTGCTGCTCGGCGGCGCCATCGTCGCGCTCGCGCTGTCCACCGCCGGCACCGCCCTGGTGAGCCGGCGGCTGCGCCGGCAGACCCACGGCCTCGGCCCGCCCGAGATGACCCGCATGTACGAGCACCACGACGCGGTGCTGCACGCGGTGCGCGAGGGCGTGCTGATCGTCGGCGGCGACGGGCGGCTGCTGCTCGCCAACGACGAGGCACGCCACCTGCTGGAACTGCCCGCGGACGCGGAGGAGCACCACATCGGCGACCTCGGCCTGCCCGACGAGGCGGTCGCGATGCTGGGGTCCGGCTCCGCCGTCACCGACGAGGTGCTCGCCGCCGGCGACCGGCTGCTGGCGGTGAACATCCGGCCGACCGACCGCGACGGCGGGCCGCCGGGCACCGTCGCGACGCTGCGGGACTCGACCGAGCTGCGGGCCCTGTCGGGCAAGGCCGACCAGGCACGCGGCCGGCTCAAGCTGCTGCACGACGCGGGCATGGCCATCGGGACCACGCTGGACGTGACGCGTACCGCGCAGGAGCTCGCCGACTCGGTGATCCCCCGGTTCGCCGACTACGTCACCGTCGACCTGGCGGAGGAGGTGCCGCACGGCGAGGAGCCGACCTCGACCGCCGACATGCCGATGCGGCGCGCGATCGCCCGGGGCTTCGACACGGACGCGCCGTTCTACCCGCAGGGGATGCGCATCATCTTCGGGCCGACCACCCCGCAGGCGTGGAGCCTGCGGACCGGGCGGGCCCGGCTGGAGTCCGGGCTGAGCACGGCCGCGCACTGGAAGGCCCAGGATCCCGACCGCGCCGGGCGGATCGTCGAGCGCGGCGTCCACTCGCTGATCACCGTGCCGCTGCGGGCCCGGGGCGTCACGCTGGGGGTGGCCAACTTCTGGCGGTCCCGGACGCCCGAGCCGTTCGAGGACGACGACCGCGCGCTGGCCGAGGAGCTCGGCGCCCACGCGGCCCTGTGCATCGACAACGCCCGCCGCTACACCCGCGAGCACGCGATGGCCGTCTCGCTGCAGCACAGCCTGCTGCCGCGGGGCATGCCGGAGCAGAGCGCCCTGCGGGTCGCGCACCGCTACCTGCCCGCGCAGGCCGGGGTGGGCGGCGACTGGTTCGACGTCATCCCGCTGCCCGGCGCGCGCGTCGCCCTGGTGGTGGGCGACGTGGTGGGACACGGCCTGCACGCGGCGGCCACCATGGGCCGGCTGCGGACCGCGGTGCACAACTTCTCCACCCTGGACCTGCCGCCCGACGAACTCCTGGGCCACCTGGACGAGTTGGTCAACCAGATCGACCACGAGCCCACCGCCCACACCGGCGAGTCGGCGATCACCGGGGCCACCTGCCTGTACGCGATCTACGACCCGGCGTCCCGGCACTGCGTGCTGGCCAGGGCCGGCCATCCGCCGCCGGCGCTGGTCCGCCCCGACGGCACCGTGGAGTACCCGGACCTGCCGGCCGGGCCGCCGCTGGGCCTGGCGGCGCTGCCGTTCGAGGCCGCGGAGCTGTCGCTCGACGAGGGCAGCCAACTCGTGCTGTACACCGACGGCCTGATCGAGGACCGGTCCCGGGACATCGACACCGGCCTGGAGCGGCTGCGGGCCGTGCTCGCCCAGGCCGCCCGGACGCCGGAGGAGACCTGCCACGCCGTGCTGGACGCCCTCCTGCCCGCCCACCAGCGTGACGACATCGCGCTGCTGGTCGCCGAGACCCGGGTGCTGGCGGCCGACCGGATCGCCGAGTGGGACGTGCCGACCGACCCGGCGGCGGTGGCCGAGGTGCGGGCCGCCGTCACCCGGCAGCTGCACGAATGGGGCCTGGACGAGGCCGCGTTCACCACCGAGCTGATCCTCAGCGAGCTGATCACCAACGCCATCCGGCACGCCACCGGACCGATCCGGGTCCGGCTGCTGCGCGACCGCCGGCTCATCTGCGAGGTCTCCGACACGAGCAGCACCGCGCCTCATCTACGCTACGCGGCCGGGCTGGACGAGGGCGGCCGCGGGCTCTTCCTCGTCGCCCAGTTCGCCGAGCGCTGGGGCACCCGCTACACGATGGCCGGGAAGATCATCTGGACCGAGCAACTGCTCGGCTAGCGGCCGTATGGCCCGGATCCGGCCCGGATCCCGGCCAAGGCGGCGAGACGCCCTAGTCCGGCAGCCTCGTCATGGCGACGCTCCAGCCGCGGATGCCATCCCGGTCCAAGGTGATCTCGATCGTGGCCGGCTCGATGGAGTCGATCCGCAGCGCGTCGGCGAACGCGGCCGTGATCTCCTCCCGCGTCAAGCGGTGCGGCCCGCGGGCACCGGGTGTCTCGGGCTCCCGGTCGCTGAAGCACAGCATGAAGTAGCGGCCTCCGGGGCGCAGCATCGTCCGCAGGCCGTCCGCGAAGCCGGCCCGGTCGCCCTCGTCGAGCATGTGGAACAGCCCGCAGTCGAGCACGGTGTCGAACCGCTCCCCCAGGGCCGCCGCCGTCCGCGCGTCCTGGTGGAGGAACCGCACGGTGGTCCCGCGCCGGCGTGCCTTGTCCCGCGCGGCCCGCAGCGCGGTGGCCGCCAGGTCGAGGCCGGTGGCGTCGAGGCCGAGGTCGGCGCACATCAGCACCAGTTCCCCGGTCCCGCACCCGACGTCCAGCACCCGTCCCCGGATGGCACCGGACCGCGCGAGGTCGGCGAACACCTGCTGCGGGCGTCCGATCTCCCACGGCGGCCGTTCGGCGTACAGGTCGTCCAGGCGCTGCCAGGGGTTCTCGGCGCTCGCGTCGTCGTGCGGGGGTTGCTCGGCCATCCGGGCGGACCTTCCACCGCCGCCGTCGCCCGGACCGTCGCCCGGGCTCGCGCAACGGCGGCGCTCTGTGGATCGACCCTACGCCGAACCGCGATGCCCGCGATCGGCACGGCTTCCCGGAACGTCGGCGCCGAGTTGTTCGACGGACGGCCGACGGCAATCGAATTCGGCGAATCGCCCGCTCTTCGCGCGATCGGTCCGGAGAGCGTGGTTTCGACCGCCGATCCGGCGGACGGATCCGCATTCCACACCGCCGGGGTATGCGCGGGCCACGAAAGCCCCGTGTCCGTTCACCGCGCCGCCCGTGCGTCGGTCCCGGTTCGGTACCGGCTTTCTTCCCGCCCGGACATGAACGGTTAACACCGCGTCCGGTATTTCCTGCGCGCACAATTGTACGAGGCATTCCGCCGGTGTTTGAAGACCGAACGAAAAACCGTCCCGGACGTTATCGGAGAAGGACGGAAATCAGCCCGTCGTGCCTCCACGGCCACCCGCGGGTAGCCGTGGAGGCACGTCGGCGCCGGGACGCCCCTCGGCCGTCAGCCCAGCGGGTCCTGGTGCACCTCGCCGAGCTGGCCGGGGGCCAGCCGCGGCGCCGTGGGGCAGAAGTTGACGACGCCGGTGTTCTCCACGTAGCGGGCCGTGACCCACGCTTCCTTGCCGTCCACCCGGTTGCGCAGCTTGTACCAGAGGTTGTTGCCGTCGATGTCCTGGCCGCGCACCTTGCACGCCAGACCCACCTGGGCCTTGTAGGGCAGCGTGCCCAGCGTGGCCGAATTCGTCGTCGGAAGCGCCCGCTCCTTGACGCCGGTCGGGCTGATGACCGTGCCGTACGGCTGTGCCGGCGGCGCCGCCGACGCCGGCACCGCGGCCAGCACGGAACCGCCCAGAGCCACCGTCGCCGCGACACCGGCGGCTGCCACAAAACGCCTGCTGGAAGTGAACGTCATCAAAAGACACCTCGTCTTGTGCGGTACGGCATAAGCCGTGTTGCCCGTCGGACAACACACCATCAACGACCCACACCGCGACGGGTTGCGCCGGTTCGGCCGTACGCCGCACGCATTCCCGACGACGGCGCAGCGAACCTGTCCTTGTGATATCGGAGAACAACCCCATAGTCAGACACAAGCCGCCATTCATCGGCCTCGGGTCGTGAATCCGATTTCTCGCGCGCGTGGTACGGGCGCCCAGGCGCAGCCGACCACCGCCGCGCGTCATGATGACCCCATGGCAACCACTTCGCTGCACCTGAGCACCTCGATCGATCGGACGGCCGCCGACGTGTACGACTACGCCTCCGACCCGGCCAACCTGCCGGAATGGGCGCCCGGCCTGGCCCGTTCGGTGGAACTGGTCGACGGCCGGTGGGTGGTGCAGTCGCCGATGGGGGAGGTGGTGGTCGCCTTCGCCGACCGCAACCCCTTCGGCGTGCTCGACCACGACGTCACCCTGCCGTCCGGCCAGCGGGTCACCAACCCGATGCGGGTGATCGCCGACGGGGACGGCAGCGAGGTGGTGTTCACCCTGCGCCGCGCCCCCGGCACCAGCGACGAGGACTTCGCGCGGGACGCGGACGCGGTCGCCGCCGACCTGGACTCGCTCAAGCGGGTGCTCGAACAGCGGTCCCGGTGAGCGGCCCCTCGTCCGGGACCGCGCCCGGCACCTGGCGCCGCGCCGCGACCGGCGATCCCTACGGCGCGGGCGCCGGCGTCCGCGCCGACGACGAGATCTCCCAGCCGGCCGAGGAGGCGAGGCACCCGGTCCTGGGGGGCCTGGCCGGCTTCACGGCGCCCGGGGCGAACCGCCCGGCGGGACGGTCGGATCCGCGCCCCCGCGGGAAGAAGTGGACGCCGCTGCCGTTTCCGGAAGCGCGGGCGAACCAGGTGTCCGCCGCGTCCAGCTCCCCCCGCGAGGTGGCGAGTGCGCCGAGGTTGATCATCGCGTAGGTGTTCCCGAGTTCCGCGGACCGGGTCCACCACCGCATCGCCGCGTCACGGTCCCCCCAGCCGTAGGCCAGGACGCCGAGACCGTCCATGGCGTCGGAGTTGCCGAGTTCCGCGGCACCGGTCCACCACCGGTGGGCACCGGTGAGGTCGTGCTGGGCGCGCAGCAGGGCGCCGAGCTGGTTCATGGCCTCGGGATCCCCGAGTTCGGCGGCGCAGGTCCACCACCGCTTCGCCGCTTCCAGGTCGTTGCGCCGCTTCGCCTTGTGGCCCAGTTCGTTCAGGGCGACCGGGTCCACGAGGTCGTCGTCGCGGGGCAGGACGCGCGGGGCCGGTGCCGGACCGGATGCCGGCGAGGCGGCGTCCGACGGCCGCTTGCCGGCCGGCGGCCCGGGCTCGGGTGCCTTCCTGGACTTGCTGGACCTCCATGCCCGGGTGTACGCGGCCTTCCAGGGTTCGTACTCGTCCTCGGGCAGCTCGCACGCCCGCAGGAACGCCTCGAACTGCGTGGCGGACCGGGGCACCGTTCGCCGGCTGATGATGCGGTGCGCGGTACTGCGGGACAGCACCCCGAAGGCGCCGGCCCGCGCCTCCATCATCCGCAGCGGCGGAGCGCCGGAGGACTCCCACAGCGCGACCAGGGCGGCGCTGAGATCCGCGACGTCGAGCACGAGTTCCGGCAGCGGGGCGGCGCTCACGGCGCCGTCGGACTGCCTGGTGCGGCACTCGTGGCGCCGGGCGGCCTTCCACAGGGTCTCGATGTGGTCGGTCTCGTCACCGCACGCACGGGCGTAGGCGCAGACGACCTGCCGCCTCGGCACGCTGCGTCCCGAGGCCGCTCGCTGCAGCGTCGTGGCGTGCAGGCCCGTGCGGTCGGCCAGTTCCCGGTTGGTCAGCCGCGCGGTGTTCCGGAGGTTTCGCAACCACACGGCCAGCCTGGCCAGTTCGGGGTTGGTGCTGTCGATCGGGTTCTCGTGCCGTCCCATCGCGGCCGGCCCCTCAGACCCGGGCCGCCGGGGACAGCATCGCCGCCAGCAGCGGACGCAGCGCGTTCGACGGCTTGCCGACCACCAGCGCCACCGCGGCGGCCGCCGCGACGCCGGTCCCGCAGAGCAGTTCGCAGACGCGGCGTACGGGCACGCCGCGCACCACCAGGGCCGCGCCCACGAGGGTGATCACGATGATGACGACGACCTCGGTACCCCGAAGGCGCCGGGGCCGGTCGGTCCCGGTCCGCACACAGGGGGTCGCGGGAAGACTGTGGGGCATGAAGCCGCTCCTGGGATAGACGCCCGGCGTTGTGGCGGGCACTGTTGCTCCTGGGTCCAACTCCCGTCTCACAGCGGGTAGTTGGCGCTACCCCTGATGCGGTGGACGGGTGAGTACAGCATCCTGCCAGGCGGAACGGCATGGTCTGGCAACGGTCGCGTCATTGATGCGTCCCCGTCCATCGGGGGTCCGGCGCGGCGCGTCCACGAGACGTGGCCGCATCATCGCGTTGACCAGTGGCCCGCGAGGAGTTCTCCCGCCCGCACCCGACGGGTGACCCGTTCGGCGACCGCCGCCCGCGGCACGTTGATGCGCGCCCGCCCCAACTCGGCTTGCCCGTCCGACGAGCCGAATGCGAGCATCAGCCGACGCTCCGGTTGCTCCTGGGTCCACCACGGCGACAGAGCGTGGGCGGCACGTTGGCGCGTGCGGCCCCAGCGAAGAGCCGACGCCCCTCAGGGGCGTCGGCTCTTTCCGGTTCTGATCGTCGCTGACTACCGGCGGGCGGTGATGAACGTGATGCTGTCGGAGGCGCGGAACATCCGGTTGTCGAGCCGGCGGCCGTACTCGCCGGCGACGTCGGCCGCGGTGTCGCTGCGGACCGTCCAGCCGAGGTCGGTGAGGACCCGCTCCGGGTCCTCCTTGGCGTCGGCGTGCCAGAGCGCGGACATGTCGACGCCCATCTGGTCGGCGGCGTGCCGCATGTCCTCCTCGTCCATGAGCGTCCGGATGTCGCTGTCCACCTGCTCGACGGCCAACCGGCTGCCGGGCGCGGAGAGTTCACGGATGCGCTCGAACAGGTTCCGCTCGGCGTCGGCCGGCAGGTAGGGCAGGAGCCCCTCGGCGAGCCACGCGGTCGGGCGGCCGGGGTCGAAGCCCGCGGCGCGCAGCGCGGCGGACCAGTCGTCGCGCAGGTCCACCGGCACGGTCCGGCGCCGGCAGCCGGGCCGGGCGCCCCGGGCGTCGAGGACGCCGTCCTTGAACTCCAGCACCTTGGGCTGGTCCACCTCGAACAGGTCGCAGCCGGCCGGCCACTCCAGCCGGAACGCCCTGGCGTCGAGGCCGGCGGCCAGCAGCACGACCTGCTCGATGCCGTCAGCGGCGGCCTGTGCGAAGAAGCGGTCGAAGAACCGGGAGCGGACGCCGAGGTAGTCGGCCATCGACGACCACAGCACGTCGTCCTTCCACGCCTCGGTCTCCAGGTCCTGCGGACTCGTCGGTATCGGCACCGGCGCATCGGCCGCCTCGACGAAGCTGTGCGCATACGGATCCGTGATCAGGGCGTCCGGGCGCTGCGTCTCCAGCGCCCGTCCGGCGGCGACCCCGAGTGCGGTCATGCCGACCCCGGTCACGATGTCCCATTGCTCGAGTTGACTCATTTCGGCGCTACCGCTTCCCCATACGTGGATGTCGTCACCAAAAGCGGAGCCTGTCATGGCCACCCAGCCCGATGGCTCCTTACCCACCCTGCCACGGCACACCACCGCTCCCACCCGCCCCACGACCCCCACACCCCGCCCCGCAGGCGGCCCTCCCCTCAGCCGATCGGCTTCGCTCCAGTGATGTTCGATCACGCCCCGAGCCGCCCACCACCGAGCCATGGCAACCCTCGCGCACCCACAACTGCGTCCTTCTCGACATTACGGACACGATCCGGGCGTTTTATGGGGAGTTGACACTTCTTTGTCGTCCGCCTAACTTCACGACGAGGCTCGCTCACTTTTCCCAGACTGTCGCGTTCCCGGCGGCGCCGAACGCCAGGAGTCCCAGCTTGAACAGAGCAGTGGCATGCGCGGTGGCGGTCGTCGCGACACTCGCGGCGACAGCGGGAGCCATATCCGTCACCACCCAGCTGACCTCGCACGACGCCGCCACCGCCCGCCGTCCCGTCTGCGACCGGTATTGCGACGGGCGGGCCCCCGACCTTTCGCCGCCGGATCCGGCCACCGTCACCACCCACCGGTCCTCGCGCGAGATAACGCTGCACCTCGACGACAAGGACGCGATGGGCTGGGCGTCCATCGGCAACGGCTCCCCCGGCGACGAGATCTGGCTGGAGCGCTCCTTCGACGCCGGGCGCACCTGGAACTCCGGCGGCAGACTCGGCGACACCCGAATACCGGTCGGCCGGCGAAGCCGGCACACGCCGATGTACAACAACGACGACTGGGCGGATCACGGAGTCGGCGTGCTGCGCGCCTGCGCGCAGGTCACGGGACACGTGACCTGCACCTCTTGGACTCGCACCACATGGAACGCCGGCAACCGTCGCACCGCCGCCGCCACCGCCGAGATGGAGTTCTACGACTACCGCACCGGCCTGTTCGACACCACCGGCTGGTGGAACTCGGCGAACGCTCTGGACGCCGTCATCGACAACATGCGGATCACCGGCATGGACAGCTACCGCTACGCCATCAGCCGCACCTACGACCGCAACGTCGGCGCCTACGACGGCCAGTTCCGCAACAAGTACCTTGACGACACCGGCTGGTGGGGTCTGACCTGGGTCGCCGCCTACGACGCCACCGGCGACCGCCGCTATCTCGACACGGCCCGCGCCGACGCCGACCACATGGCCGCCTACTGGAGCGGCACCTGCGGCGGAGGCGTCTGGTGGAACACCTCCAAAAGGTACAAGGACGCCATCACGAACGCGATCTACATCGAGCTCAACGCCGAGCTGCATGTGCGCACCCCTGGTGACACCACCGATCTCCGGCGGGCCGAGGACGACTGGACCTGGTTCAGGGGCACCGGGATGATCAACGGCTCGGATCTGGTCGACGACGGCATCGACCGGTCGACGTGCCATGTCGGCGGCCATCAGACCGTCTGGTCGTACAACCAGGGGGTCCTGGTCGGCGGACTCACCGATCTCTACCGGGCGGCCGGCGACCCCTCCGTGCTGGCGGCCGCACGCCGGATCGCGGACGCCAACACCACGTCCCCCTCGCTCAACACCGCCGGCATCCTCACCGACCCCTGCGAGGCGAGCGGATGCGGCCCTGATCCGCTCTCCTTCAAGGGCGCCGACATACGAGGGCTGGCCGAGCTGAATGCCGTGCTGCCCACGCACCCCTATACCTGGTACCTCGATCGCCAGGCCGGCCTTGCCCAGGCGGACGACAGCAATTCCCTCGACCAGTTCGGGCCGCACTGGGCAGGCCCGCCGGGCAAGGTGAACGCCGCCAGCCAGCAGAGCGCACTCGACGCAGTGGACGCGGCACCCTGACCATCGGACGAAGGCCGGGTATCGATCCGCTTCCCGATGGAACCTCCGGAGGGTGATCGGCATCTTTATCCGCAGACATCGGTCTCCGAGTACCGATGAACGGACCTTCCCGCCCTTTGGTCATCATTCTCTCGGCCGCGAGAGGAATGGAACATGCCTCGGGACGCGTGAATCCCCTGTTCGGAGGCCAGTCAAATGATCGTATACATTGACATAGTTACTCGCGCACGGTTCCGCGTTGCCTCCTGAGACGGAGCGTTCCATGCCTGACACGATGTCCATTTCCGGTCTTACCGAAAAGGACGGTCACAAAGATTCGACAAGAACAAGTCGTGTCGGTCCGGCATCCTTTGGCGACCGGCTGTCCGAACTGCTGCGGCGTGAGCCGGTGCGCGTGCGTTTCGACCGCCGCGAGGCACTGAACGCGGCCGGGCTCTATCTGGCGATTGCCGTTGTCGGCTTCGGGGTACTGATGGCGATCAGCCATTTTCGCGGTTACCACGCGGAGTACGTACTGACGCGGTGGGACAGCGGGAACTATATTCGCGTCGCCAAGGGCGGCTATCCGAGTCGCCTGACGTACGCCGTGAACGGGCTGCCCAAGTACAACACGCTCGCGTTCTTCCCCATGGTGCCCGCGCTGATCCGTGTCGTGCACCTGGTGACGTTCCTGCCCTTGCCGTACGCCGGAGTCGTGGTCTCGTGGGTGATGGCGACCGTGGCCGCGGTCGGGGTGCACACACTGGCCAGGTCCATCTTCGGAGCCCGCTCCGGATACGCGTGTGTCGGGCTGTGGGCGTGTTCGCCGTACGCCTTCGCGCTGTGGGTTCCCTACTCCGAGGCCACGTTCACCGCCTTCCTGATGTGGACGCTGATCGCGGTCGTGGCACGGCGCTGGGTGTGGGCGGGCGTGCTGTGCGCGCTGGCCGGCACGGTCCGGCCCACCTCGTCCGTGCTCGTGGTGGCGGTGGCGGTCAGCGCGGTCCGGGCGCTGCTGCTTCGCCGGGGTGGTGGACGGCCCTGGGTGGCGCTGGGCCTGGCTCCGCTCGGGCTCCTCTTCAGCTGGCTGTACCTGGGCAGCCGGATCGGGCGGCTCGACGGCTGGTTCCTCGCGGAGAAGGCCTGGGGGCAGCAGTTCGACTTCGGCGTGGGCAGCCTGCGGTTCCTTGAGAGGATGGTCACCTACCAGAGCACGGACATACGCTATCCGGTGGTGCTGACGGTGATCCTCGCCGTGGCTGTGGGTGTTCTCGCGCTGGCCTTGGACCGTCAGGTGCCGTGGCCCTTGGTGCTGACGCTCGCCGGGGCGTGGGAGCTGATGTTCGGCACGCCCGGTTCGCCGCTGTCCAAGCCACGGTTCGTGCTGCCGTTCCTGCCGATCATGCTTCTGCTGGTGATGCGGCCCATCGCCCGGCTGCCGCGCGTGGTGCAGGGCTCCATCTTCGGCTGCGGCACGGTCTTCGCCGGCTGGTACGGGTTCGGCCTGCTGGTGTTGTTCAAGAACTCCCCGTGACGTGAGGTCGCTCCGGCCTCCTCCGCGGCGTCGACGGGACCGGCCGGCGCACCGCGGGTCCGCGTAGCCTGTCACCACCACGAGCGGCGGCGGACCACCAGGAGGCGGCGTGACCGGTGAGGAGACGGATCGGGCGCGGTTCGTGGAGCGGTGGGAGCGGTGGCGGGCGGAGCGGGAGCGGGCGTTGACGGATCCGCACGGCTTTCTCGCGGTCACCAGCCTGCGGTGGCTGGACGGCGAGCCGACCCGGTTCCCGGACGCGCCCGGTGCCTGGCACACCGGGGACGAGGGCGTGGTGGTCGAGCTGGCGGAGGGCGAGGAGCTGACCGTCGGGCGCGTCGCGGTGCGCGGCCGGTACGGGTTCGGGGTGCTGGCGGAACGGGCCGGGGTGAACGCCGTGGCGGGCGACGCGGTGATCGAGGTCGCCCGGCGCGGCGGGCACGACATCCTGCGCCCGCGCCACCCGGACAGTCCGCTGCGCGTGGCGCACTCCCCCACCCCGGTGTACCCGCCGGATCCCCGCTGGGCACGCCCCGGCCGCTTCGTGCCGTTCGAGACGCCGCGCACGGTGACGGTGGGCGCCGCGGTCGAGGGCCTGCTGCACGTCTACGACGCCCCGGGCCGGATCGAGTTCGCGGTCGACGGGGTGACGTACCGGCTCACCGCGTTCAACGGGCAGCGCCCGGGAAGCCTCCACGTGCTGTTCACCGACGCCACCTCAGGCGTGACGACCTACGCGGCGAACCGCTCGCTGTCGGTGGCGGCGCCCGACGAGCACGGCGCGCTGGTCATCGACTTCAACCGGGCGACGAACCTGCCCTGCGCCTACACCGACCTGGCCACCTGCCCGCTGCCGCCCGCCGAGAACCGGCTGCCGCTCGCCGTGGAGGCCGGCGAGCGGATCCCGCTGGAACGGCTCGCCTGACGCCTCCCCGGCGGTCAGTCGCCCGCCGCGCCGTTCAACGGGACGCGGCGGGCGGAGACCGTGCGGTGGCAGATGCGCCAGCCGTCCGGGCGGCGTACGACGGTGTCCTCGTAGGAGACCGAGCCGCATGAGCCGTCGGCCCGGATGCCGAGGCCCTTGGACCGCACGCGGGCGCGGTCGGCAGCCAGTTGCGTGACGACCACGTTGGTGACGTGGTGGGCCACCGGGTTCGCGGCGCCCAGCGCGAGCGCCGCGTCGCGGATCGCGGCGACGCCGACCAGTCGGCCCTGGCCGAAGTCGGCGAGGTCGTAGACGACGTCCTCGGTGAACAGTTCCTCGAACCGGTCGAGGCTTCCGTCGTCGACGACGTGGCCGTGCAGCGCGATCAGTTCGGTGATGGCCAAGCGGTCCTCGACGGGCAGTGCCATGGTGTCCCCCTGTGTCGCCCCGGCGCCTCGGTGCGGCGCGGTCTCCCGGGCGATGCTGCCAGGTCAGCCGGCCGGGCGCGGCGGAATGCGGGAGCCCGGCTCGAGCGTGGGGACGTCGACGGGCACGGTCTCGGGGTACTTGATGCCGCTTCCGGTGTTGAGGATCACCGTCCGGTCGGAAGCCGCGAGCCAGCCGGACTCCCGCAGCCGCTTCGCCGCGGCCAGGCAGGCCGCGCCCTCGGGGCAGATGAAGGTGCCCTCGCGGGTGGCGAGCCGGCGCTGCTCGGCGAGGATCTCGGCGTCGCCGACCGCGATCGCCGTGCCGTCGGTCTCGCGGACGGCGTCCAGGACCAGGAAGTCGCCGAGCGCCTTGGGGACGGTGATGCCGAACGCGACGGTGTGCGCGTCGGGGAACGGCTCGCTGACGCGCGCGCCGCTCTCGTAGGCCCGCACGATCGGCGCGCACCCCTCGGCCTGGACGGCGACCAGCCGGGGCGGCGGGCCGCTGGTCCAGCCGAGTTCGCGCATCTCCCGCAGCGCCTTGTGGATGCCGATCAGGCCGACGCCGCCGCCGGCCGGGTAGAGGATCACGTCGGGGGTGCGCCAGCCCAGTTGTTCGGCGATCTCGTAGCCCATCGTCTTCTTGCCCTCCAGGCGGTAGGGCTCCTTGAGCGTGGAGACCTCCTGGTAGCCCGGGCGTTCCGCGACGGCGGCGTTGACCAGTTTTCCGGCGTCGCCGATGAGCCCGTCGACGAGGTAGAGCTCGGAGCCGGCGGCGACGCATTCGGCCCGGGTGATGACGGGGGCGTCCACCGGCATGGCGATCATGCTGCGCAGCCCGGCCCGCGCGGCGTACAGGGCCCACGCGGCGCCCGCGTTGCCGTTGGTGGGCATCGCGACGCCGGTGACGCCGAGTTCGCGGGCCCGCGAGACGCCGACCGCGGCGCCGCGGGCCTTGAAGGTGCCGGTGGGGATCAGCCCCTCGTCCTTCATCAGCAGGCCCGGGACGCCGATGGCGGCGCCGTAGGAGGGCAGCGGCAGCAGCGGGGTCATGCCCTCGCCCATCGAGACGATGTTCGCCTCGTCGCGGACCGGCAGCACCTCGTGGTAGCGCCACAGGGTCGGCGGACGGAGGGCGATCTCGGCGGGCGTGACGGTGCCGGCCACCCGTTCCAGGTCGTAGCGGGCGAGCAGCGGGACGCCCGCCGCGCTGACCCCCTGCACCGCGTCGGCGTCGTAGCGCTCCCCGGTCCGGGAGCACTCCAGGTGGCTCAGCGCCGAGTAGGGCATGGGTCTCCTTCGCCGGGTCGGAGCGGACCGTCGGGTCCTGGACGAGAGGCTATCAACCCGAGTCCGCAGGTCGGCGGCCCTGGTCCGGCGGCGGTCAGGCGCGGACGGGTCGGCGTCTCACGGCCGCGACGGCCTCACCGGGTGTCGTGCCGCAGCGGGTCGGACCCGCTCTCGCGCCGGGGTTGGCCCGGGACGCCGGCCGGCCCGCGGCGGACCGGCGCGGTGGAGGCGCGGACGACCAGCCGGGCGGGCGGCATCTCCACGTCGGCGACGGGCTTGCCCTCGACGAGGTCGAGCAGCGTGCGGGCGGCGGCCCGGCCCCAGCCGAACGGATCGCTGCGCACGCTGGTCAGCGCGGGGCTGACGTGGGCGGCCAGTTCGGTGTCGTCGAAGCCGGTGATGGACAACTCCCCCGGCACGTCGATGCCGTACTCGCGGGCCACGGTCAGCCCGGCGATGGCCATGACGTCGTTGGCGTACACGATGGCCGTCGGCGGATCGTCGCCGTCCAGCAGCGTCCGCGTGGCCTGCGCGCCGCCGGCGGCCGAGAAGTCGGACACCACGCAGGGGCCGGGAGGCAGTTCGGCGGCCGCCAGCGCGGTTTCCCAGGCGGCGCGACGGGTGACACCGTGCAGGAAGTCGCTCGGGCCGGCGACGTGGGCGATGCGTTCGTGTCCCCGTTCCCGCAGGTGCGTCATGACCGCGGTGATCGCGGACCGGTCGTCGACGAGCACCGCCGGGAACGGGCTGGGCACGTCGGGCCGGCCCAACGTCACGACGGGTACGCGCAGTTCCTGGAGCATGGTGATGCGGTGGTCGGCGATACGCAGGTCGAGGAGGAATAATCCGTCCACCCGCCCGTCGGCGGCGAGGCGGCGATAACTGTCCTCCTCCGCCTGTCGGTCCGGTGCGACCTGCAGGACGAGCGCCTGCCCCTGGTCGGTGAGCACCCGTTCGACGCCGGCGATGAAGTTGATGAAGAACGGGTCCGCGCCGAGCGTCTCCGGCGGCCGCGCGATGACCAGGCCGACGGCGTACGCGCGGGAGGTGGACAGGGCCCGGGCCCGGTGGCTCGGGGTCCAGCCCAGGACCTTCGCGACCTCCAGGATCCGGGCGCGGGTCTCCTCGGCCACTCCGGGGCGGCCGTTGAGCGCGAACGACACGGCTCCCTTCGACACCCCGGCGGCCCGCGCGACCTCGGAGATCGTCGGCCGAGCCCGTTCCGCCACCGCCGACTCCCTTTCCGATGACCGGCTCGCCGCCCGGCGCCGACACGCCGCGGACACGCCGGAGGTGTTCACGCGGCCGGTCGTCCGGCCCCGCGAACGCGTCTAGAACTGAGTAATACAGTGTGGCACGGCCTCGCGTGCCATCAGCGCGTCGAACGCGTCGTGGGCGGCGGGTGAACGAGCGGTGACGCGTCCCGCCGCGGCCAGCACACGAGCCCGCACGCCGCCCAGGTACAGCGAACCGAACGCCGAGACGTCCATCGACACGTCGCACGGCGCGTCGGCGTCGGCCGCGACGGTCACCGACGCCACGCCGTCACGTACCACCAGGTGGTAGACGCCCGCGCTGATCCCGAGCGGGTCCGAGATCGCGATCCGGACCTCGCCGTCGGTGTCGTAGCCGCGGGCGCGCAGCGCGGTCGCCGGGTCGAGTACCCGGAGCCAGAGGACGTCCTCCTCGCCGACCACCCGGAAGCCCCTGCGGTCCTTGACGGCCCAGGGCAGCGGGTCGGTCGCCGGGGCCTGCCGGTACCCGACCAGCGTGACGAGATCGATGGAGGCGAGGTACTCCCACAGGCCGAAGTACGCGTCCTGGCACGCGTGGACGATGTCCGTCACCTCGATCGCCCCCGGCCGTCCGGACCGCTCCACGAACCGGTAGCTCACGTAGCCGTCGACCCGGCCCGCCGGGTCGTAGTGCAGGGCCGCGCGCACCGACGGATCGCGCAGCGGCCGGTCCTCCGCCCAGATCCCGGCGATCTTCGACGGGTAGAACGCCTGCCGCGTGATCGAGCCGGCCGTCCGCTCGTGGAAGCGGTCGAACACCTGCGGAGACACCGTCAGCAGGGCGGCCGGGTCGGCCACTTCGACGCGGCCGGCCGGCGGGTGACGGAGAGCGAACCGGTCACCGGTGTCGAGTTCCACGTGCCGGGCGAACACCGCGGGTCCGAAGCCGAAGCGCTCGTAGATCGTCGCCTCCGAGGCGTGCAGCGCGGCCACCGCCAGGCCGTCCGCCGCGGCCCGCCGCAGGTCGGCCGAGATGATCGCACGCAGCAGCCCCCGGCGCCGGTGCGTGGCCCGGACGGTCACGTCGGCGATCAACCGCACGTCGAGGGGTTCGCCTCCGCCGACGTTCATCGACTTCACGAAGGTGGCGTAGGTCGCCACCGGCCGTCCGGCATCCCACGCGTGCGGCGGGGCGCCCGCGGTGTAGGCACCGGTGAGCACCCGGTCCTCCGCCGCGAACGACGCCGACACGCGCGCCATGTGCTCGGCGGTGGGGGCGGGCTGATGGAAGGTGAGCGCGGCCGCTTCCAGCCAGGCGGCGGTCTCCGCGTCGGCCGCGCCCTCGCCGCCCGGCCGGAACGATCGCAACCGGTAACCGCCGCAGCCGGCTTCGGCATCGGCGCTCATGCCGCCCGCCTCGTCACCGTGACCCGCAGCCCGGCCCAGCCGCCGGAACCGAGCCGCAGGGGCAGGCCCCGCGCGTCGACGTCCCGGCCGGTCTCCTCGCCCTCCGGCGTGGTCACGGTGACCGCGACCCGGTCCCCGGGGGCCGAGACCGGGAAGGTGATCGAGGTGCGCACGGGCTCCTCCTTGCTGTTGAAGACCAGGAAGGTCCCCTCCCACGTCCGCGGGTCCGGCCCGGGCATCGCGTAGGGCCGGGTGTTGACCACCATGACGTCGCGGTCGTCCGCCGTGGCGTACGCGTCCCACAGCAGGTGGGCCAGGAAGGAGAAACCGGCGCCGTAGATCTCCTGGCCCAGGAATCCGGCGTTGTTGGGACCTTCGAGGATCGGTACCTCCTCGAACGGAACGAAGTCCAGCGGCATCGGACCGTACATGTCGGGCGAACAGCGCGGGAAGAAGGCGAAGTTGGCCCGCCGCCCGTGGTCGAGCACGCGCAGCAGCGGCGTGGGATCGGCCTCGGACTCCAGGACGCGGGCGAGCCGGGCGTCCGCCTCGATGTTCTCGAAGAACGCCGGGTACCCGATGTTCGCGCAGGCCAGGAACATGCCGAGATGTGCGGACTGGCGGGTCCGGTCGGAGGTGCGGTCGTCGTACCAGTACATCATCCGCAGGGTCTGCGCCTGGAAGTACCCGCGCAGCCGCGCCCATCGCGGATCGGGGGCGAGCCGGTCGAGCCGGTCGGCCGCCTCGACGGCGTGCGCGATGAGCACCACCTCCTGCAGGGCGTCGTCCACCGGCACGTTGCCGAGCGCGCGCAGCGCGTTGCCCGCCTCGGTCAGGTACCGCTGCTCGCCGGTGCGCTCGGCCAGGTCCGCCATCAGCAGCGCGTAGGTGCCGGCGGCCGCGTGGTTCGAGCCGGGGCCGATCTTGCGCAGCGTCCGCTTGTCGAACTGGAGCGGGAACAGGTACTGCGTCTCGGCGGCGAGCGGGATCGCCACCGACTCGATCTCGGCGCGGATCCGGGCCGTCATGTCCCGGTCGTCGCGGTGCGCGAACAGGAACCACGTCTCGGCGAGCATGTACAGGTACTGCCAGGTGCCGATGGGCGCGGTCGTGTCGCTTACGCCGCCGAGGATCAGGCAGCGCTCCCGCCCGAGTTCCGCCCGTACGAATCGCTCCAGCCGCTGCCGGAGCCCGGTGAAGCGGTCGTCCGCGGCGGACCCGAGCGCGTCGAGCGGGCGCAGCGCCCACAGGGCGGCCTCCAGGCACGGCCCGCTCCCGCTGTGCTCGCGTCCGCGGGCCTTCATGGTGACCGCCCAGGCGTCGGAGCGGCCGTCCACGTACGCGAGGAGGAACTCTCCCTGCTCGTCGCGGCCCCAGCAGTGCTCGGAGTCCATCAGGTCTGCGGCGCAGCCGTCCGCGATGTCGCGCCAGCCCAGCGGGCCGCCGGACCAGTGCCCGGCGGACGGCCGCAACAGCGGCAGGCAGTCGCGGACCAGTTCCTCCAGCGCGTCCTGCTCGGTCGGCGGCGTGGGCTCGTCGGGCAGGTGCTCGGCGGAGACGTACCACGAGAAGACCTGCTCCCCGGCGGGGAAGTCGTGCCCGCTCTGGGTCTCGGCGAGCAGGCCGATCCGCGCGGTCGGCCTGCCGTCGAAGTGGCGGCGCAGTCCGCACCGGTAGCTGTGGAACCGGGCGATGGTGTCCGCGCCCGTCCAGGACATCGCCGTCATGTCGAAGAACATCCGGAAGGCGGTCTTCAGGTAGGGGTCGTAGTAGTACAGCGCCGGGAAGTCGTTGCCGCGGCCCTCGCCGTTCCACTGGGTGGGGTTCTCGACCAGCGTCTTGAACCAGACGTGGTCACCGCGTTCGTACGGCGGCAGTTCGCCCAGGTCGATGGTGATCTGCGGTTCGACCGACCGGTCCCCGATCCGGAACCCGGCGGAGGAGACGACCACCTCGACGTGGAACCAGTCGGTGCCCGGCACCGGCCGTACCGACCCACGCCAGGGACAGGGGCCCGACCCCGAGAGGTCCAGGCCGTCGTGCGAGGCCGTGACCCGCGCCGGACGCAGGTCGAAGGTCTCGCCGCCGACGAGCGGATTGCCGGGGGCCGTCACCCGCCGCCACCCGCCGGCGTCGAGCACTTCGAGGTGGAAGCCGAAACCGTCCTTCCCCGGGACGAGGACGAACCTGCTGCGGTCTGTGGCTGCGAACAGTGCCGATGTCACGGCGGGTCATCCCTTCACGGCGCCGACGACGCTGCCGACGAGGAATCTCTGCAGGAAGGCGTAGCCGGCCACCAGCGGCGCGGCGACGATGATCGTCGCGGCGGCGAGCAGGCTCCACTGGCTCGAGTGCGTCCCCTGGAAGGCGAACAGACCGAGCGTCAGGGGCGACTTCCCCTGGTCGGGCAGGAGGATGGTGGCCAGGATGATGTCGTTCCAGGCGCCGATCGCCTGGAAGATGAAGACGGTCGCCAGCGCCGGCTTGATCAGCGGCGGGAGGATGCGCAGGACGAACCGCCAGTACCCGACCCCGTCGATCGCGGCGGCCTCGTCCAGTTCCTTGGGGACCGACTTGACGTATCCGGTGATGAGCAGCGGGCCGACGCCGAGGCCGGACGCCAGCATCAGGATGTACCCGAGCGCGGTGTCGTAGAGGTTGAGCCGCAGGACCAGTTGGAACTGGGTCATGAGCGCGTTGGGCAGGAACAGCATCGCCACGAAGACCCCGTACGACAGGCGCGGGTGCTTGACGTAGCCGCGGGAGACGGGGTAGCCCACCAGCACGGAGACCACGGTGCTCAGCGTCGCGGCCGCCGTCGTGTACTCCACGCTGTTGACGAAGTACGCGCCGAACTGGCCCCTCTGCCACGCGGTGGCGAAGTTGCCGAACCTCAACGACGTGGCGAGCCCGCCGGGGTCCGCGAAGAACTCGGCGTTGCTCTTGAGCGCGGTGTTGACCAGGAAGCCGAGGGGGAACAGGTACAACGCCATGATGACGGCGACGAACAGGTAGTTCAGCACCCGGCCCGCCGTGATGGGCCGGCGGCGCGCCCGCGGCGCGCGGTGCGCCGTCTCCAGTGGCCTCGACTCGCGTGCCGTCGTCGTGGTCACAGCTTCGCCTCCCGCTTGCGTAGATACGTCAGCACCGCCAGCGTGATGACGCCGACGATGGCGAACTGGACCATCGAGATGGCCGCCGCGTAGCCCTGGGACTGGCTGCTGCCGCCGAGCGTCCCGCCGCCGAACGACTGGGTGAACACCGCCAGCGAGAGCACCTGCGTCGACGAGTCGTTCGGGCCGGTGAGCACGTAGATGAGCTGGTAGCTCTGCAGCGAGCTGACCAGGCAGAGCAGCACGTTCGCCGTGACCGACGGCGCGAGCAGCGGGAGGGTGACCCACCGCAGGCGCTGCCCGGAGCGCGCGCCGTCGATGGTGGCGGCCTCGTACAACTCCTCGGGGATGGACTGGATCCCGGCGATGAAGATGACGACGGCCAGCCCGAGCCCGGCCCACACCTGGACGAGGACCACCAGGGTCATCGCCAGCTTGGGATCGCCCAGGAAGGCGGAACTGGCGCCGAACCAGGACCAGATGGACGCGGCCGGCCCGGCCGACGGGTTGAGGATCAGCGACCAGATGAGGCCGATGACCGTCACGCCCAGCACGGTCGGCATGAACACCACGGCCCGGTAGAACGTGCGCCCGCGGAGCCGGCCGCTGAAGAGCACGGCTATCAGCAGTCCGACGAGGTTCTGCAGGATCGTCACGGCACCCGCGAAGACGAGCGTGTTCTTCAGGGCGAGCGTGTTGTAACCGATCTTCGCGGCGGAGAAGAACGTCGCGTAGTTGGCCAGGCCGACCCAGTGCACCGGAATGTAGGGCAGTCCCCGGATGTCGGTGAACGAGATGCCGAGCACCGCCGCGGCCGGCGAGACGGCCAGGGCGAGGATGAAGGCCATCCCGAGACCGAAGGTGATCCGCATTCCGGTCCGTTTGCGGAAGGGCATGAACTCCGACACGTAGCGCTCCTTTCCTTTGGTCGTGCGAGGCGGCCCGGCCGGCGAGGGCCGGGCCCGCCTCGGCGTGCTGGTCAGAAGCCGGCGGCCCAGTCCTTCTCGGCCTGCGCGGCGGCCTGTTGCGGGGTGGACTGACCCACCGGCGCCACGTCCACGTAGTCGAACGGGAAGGCGGCCTTGCTGCCGGCCTTCGGGTTGGCGACGAAGATCGTGTCCCAGGCCGGCGAGAAGGTCTTCGTGTAGCCGCTGATCGAGTTGAGGAACGCGCTGGCCGGGATGTTCGGCTCGGCCGAGGCGAATCCGGACAGCCGGACGAACGTCTTGTAGTTCTGCGGCTGGGTGAAGAAGTCCAGGTACGCCAGCGCCGCGGTCTTGTTCTGGGCGTGCGACGGCACCGCGAGCGTCAACTCGACCTTGCCGCCGAGCAGGGCGTTGTCCGCCGCGCTGGTACCGGTCGGGATCGGCATGTAGCCGAAGCCGAACTTCTTTCCGACCGCCGCCGCGATGGTGGGCGAACTCCACGTGCCGTCCGGCACCATGGCGAAGTCGCCGTTGGCGAACCCGGACGGGATCGCGCTGTACGGCACGCCGGCGAAGTCCTTCTGCGCGAAGCCGTACATGGCCGAGACCCGGTCGAGGACCTGGACGGCCTGGGGGTCGGTGAGCCCGGTGTGCTTCGTCCACAGGGTGCGGTTGAGAGCGTCCTTGTCCTGCGCGGTCGGGTACAGCCCCTGGACCGCGGCGAGCATGGCCAGTCCCGAGGTGTCCTTCCCGCTCATCCCCAGCGGTGTGACGCCCTTGCTCTTGAGCGTGTGGCACAGCGCCACGAACTGGTTCCAGGTCGTCGGAAGCGCGAGGTGGTACTTCGCGAAGATCGACTTGTTGTAGTACGCGCCGGTGTAGTAGCTCGCGCCGGTCGGTACGTCGTACTGCTTTCCCTTGAACTTCGTCTTCGCCAGGATCGACGGGGTGAGCCTCTTCATGAAGGGCTGGTTGCTCAGATCGAGGTAGACGCCCGCCTCCGCGGCACGGGCGTCGTCGCCCTCGGAGTCCTGCGGCACGTACGAGGGAAGCTGCTGCGGCCCGGCCAGCGTGAGGTCGACGTTGCCGGCGGCCAGCCGGGAGGCGCTGGTGGCCGCCCAGTTGTCGTTCGGGATGGCCGTGAACTTCACCTTGACGTCGGGGTACTTCTTCATGAAGGCCTTGTTGACGGCCTCGAAGCCCGCGTCGGACGCGGGTGCGCTCGACACGATGAACTGGAGCGTCCCGGAGGGCTTGCCGCCCGTGGACTTGCCTGCGTCGGTGCTGGACCCGCAGGCGGCGAGCAGCAGGCCGGCGCTGAGCACGGCGCTGATCCGCAGTCCGCGGCGGAACGATGGTGTGGGCATGGCATTACCTCTTGTCGGTTGGGGCAATCGAGTGGTTCCACTGGTAGGGCACGACCGCCCCGGTCCGTGCCGACCGCTGGGCGGCGGCCATGATCGCGGTGGTCCGCACGCCGACGCCGCCGTCCGGCTGCGGGCGCCGGCCCGTGCTGATCGCGGTGAGAAACTCGTCGATCATCAGGGCGTCGAAGTCGGGTCCGTACGACAGCCAGATCGCGCCGTCCGGCCCGTATCCGCCCACGTGCGTCCCGAAGGGCGCGATCTTCACGCCGCCGTTGGTGCCGATGACCTCCAGGGACAGCCCGCCCCAGGTCGCCGCCGTCCTCGGCTGGCTCCACGAGCAGTCGATCGTCGCGATCGTGCCGCTCGGGTAGGTCACGGTGACCAGGCCGCCGGTCTCCACCTTGGTGGTGACGTCGGCGTACAGGATCCGGTTGGTGACCGCGTAGACGGACGCCGCCTGCTCGCCGAGCAGGCAGTCGATCATGTCGGCGCAGTGCACCAGGTGGTCGACGAGGGAGCCGCCGCCGGACAGTTCCGGGTCGATGAACCAGGCCCGGTCGAGCGGGAGCATGCCGTTGTTGGTCCCGACGATGCTCTGGACGGTGCCCAGTTCACCGGAGCGCACCTTGGCGCGCAGCGTCTGGAACGCCGGGGAGAAGCGCACCGGGAACGCGACCATCAGGTGCACTCCGGCGGCCTGCGCGGCGGCGAGCATCGCCTCCGCGTCCGGCACGGTGGTGGCCATCGGCTTCTCGCACAGCACGTGCGCCCCGGCGGCCGCCGCCCGTTCGACCAGTTCGCGGTGGCGCGCGTTCTCCGAGCACACCACCACCGCGTCCGGCCCCCAGGCGAACACCTCCTCGTAGGTGTCGAGATACCGCACCCCGAGCTGCTTCGCGTAGTCCGGACCCCGGGACCCCGGCTCGGTCGCGAGCGCCCCGTCCGGATCGGACGCGACCAGTTCGACGTCCTCGCGAGCGGCCAGGTCGCGCATGTAGCCGCCGGCGTGGCCGTGCGCGAAGGAGACCACCGCCACCTTGGTCCTCGGCGTACTCACCGCGCCGCTCCCCGCAGGTCGAGCACGTCGGCGACGTCGAAGTCGACCGGCGCGCCGGTCTCCACCGACCTGCGGGCGGCTTCCGCGAGGGCGACCGCGATCACGCCGTCGTCCAGGGAGACCCGCGGCGCGGGGCCGCCGCGGAACGCCGCCTCGAACTCGCGGATCTCGGTGAGGTAGGGGCTCTCCTCCGCCAGGGTGGGCGGCAGGTAGGACAGCTCCTGCTCGGTGTCGGCCAGGTTCTCCAGCAGGGTGCGGGAGGTGCGGTGGTCGAAGCGGAGCGTCGCCGCCTCGCCGGCCACGTCGAACGCGGTGGGGAAGTCCATGCCGGGCGGGCCCCAGGCTCCGTGGATGTGCGATATCGCGCCGTTCTCGTGGACCAGCGTGATGTGCGCGGAGACGTTGCGCGGGACCTGTCCGCCGACGGTGGGCGGGTTCTGCACCGCGAAGACCCGGATGACCTCGCCGGCGACCCAGCGGGCCTGGTCGAGATCGTGGATCATCAGGTCCAGGATGATGCCGCCCGACTCGGCGTCGTCGAAGAACCAGTCGGTGGTGGGACCGGACCCGCCGCGGCTGAACCGCAGCACCGCCGGCCGGCCGATCCTGCCGTCGCCGACCGCCTGGTGCAGCGTGGCGTACTCGGGGAAGTACCGCACCACGTGGGCCGGGTAGACCTGGACACCGGCCTCGCGGGCCGCCGCCGCGACCTTCTTCGCCTGCTCCAGCGTGCGGCCCAGGGGCTTCTCGCAGAGCACGTGCCTGCCGGCGGCGACGGCCGCCAGCGCGGCCTCGGCGTGCGTCGCGGTCGGGGTGCAGATGTCGACGGCGTCGACCGCGCCGAGCAGGTCGTCCAGGGTGGGTACGACGGTCAGCCCGTACTCGGCGGCCAGTCGCTCGGCGCCGTCGAGGGAGAACACGCTCACCTGCGCGCCGAGTTCCACCCAGTGCGGCGCGTGCGATCGGGACACCGATCCCGAACCGATCAATCCGACCTTCAGTGCTGACATGAGCGAGGTACCTGTTTCCTCTCGGGAGGGAAGAGCTCGGGATGGCGGCGGGCGGACCGGCCCGCCCGCGGTCCGGACGCGGTGTCCCCGGCCCGCCGACGGCCGGGGACACCGGATCTCAGTTCGTGGTCACGGTGGTGAAGCCGCCCGCGGCCACCGGCGCGTCGACGCTGCCGTGCCCGCCCTCGGCCGTGCCGACGAGCCGTCCCTGCGCGTCGTAGGAGTACGCGGTGACGGCGTCGCCGCCCAGGTGGACGACCTGGTGGACCGGCCGGCTCGCGAAACTGCGCAGCAGGGCCTGGCCGCCGCCGGGTCCGCCGAGCGTCACCCACTCGATCTCGGGCTGCAGGAGCACCCCGTCGAGCCGGGCCGGGCGGCCGTCTCCCACGTATGCGGCAGTGACCGTGGTGTCCCCCGCGGGCACCGGCCCGGCGGTGGGCCGCTGGCCGACGTCGAGGTAACCGGGGACGCTGCTGGTCCCCTGCGGTCCGGCGCCGCCCTGCTCCTGCACACCCGCCGCGACGCCGCCGACGGAGAGCCGGGTGCCCACCGAGGTGAGCGGAGCGATCTGCCGGTCGAAGACCGGCATCACCAGGTAGCGGCCGTCGACCGGCGCCCGTACCGGGATCGCGACCTGGCCGCCCGTGCCGAGTTGTACGTACTGCCCGCCGCTCCACTGGCTCTCGCCGGTCCACGCATCCGCGGGGGTGACCACGTTCGCCGCGCCGGACAGCCGGCCCGACTCGGCCTCGGCGTAACTCGAGGTCACCCGGCCGGTGACGGTGGCCTGGCGGGCCCGGGCCGCGACGTCGGGAGCGGCGTCGAGCGCCAGCATCGACATCACGCCGTGGATGGTCGACTCGGCGCCGGAGTTGAGGTTGACCTCACCGTCGGCGCTCACCCCGTCGTAGGTCACGCCGGTGGCCGGGTCGTACATGGGGGCGCCGGCCGGGTTGTTGCCGAAGTACCAGCTGGCGGCGAGCCCGGCGAGCTGCCGGAAGGATGCCTGGTGCGTCGCGCTGGCCGTGGCCAGCAGGTTCCGCAGGGTCACATCGGCGCCGTAGGCGATCTGGTCCCGGTAGATGGGGGCCGGCAGCCACTCGTTGTCCGGGCCGCCCTGCGCGATCAGATGGGGGGTGAAGGTGGCCTCCTCGCCGACCGCGGCCCGCACCCAGTCGGCCCGGCCCAGGGCGCTGCCGGCGGCCGCGAGGGAGCCGGCCATCTCGGCGCCCCAGGAGTGCCACATGGACCGGGAATCGGACGAGGGCATCAGCGCCCCGTACGGCCAGCCCGTGGTCCGCATCGCGGCGATGCCGTCGGCGAGCCGGGTGAGGTCGCGGCGCGCGCGTTCGTCGCCGCTCGCCCGGACGTACGCGAGCAGGCCGTAGACGGCTTCCGAGCTGATGTCGGCGCCGCCCCCGATGAGCCAGGACGGCCAGCGCAGCCCGTCGACGACGTGCCAACTGCCGTAGTTCTTCAGGTCCTGCCGCTCCACGGCGTCCAGAGCCAGCGAGAGCCGGGCGCGCAGGAAGGCGGCGAAGTCCGGGTCGTCGTGGGCGAAGGCGGCGTAGCCGGTGCCGAGCGCCCAGATGGTGCGACCGAGCCAGAACGACGAGCCCGAGTCCGACGGGTTCGGGTCGTCCGGCGGCGTCGGGGTGGGATTCAGCGTGCCGTCCGGCTGCATCCACAGCACGACGTTGCCGGCGTCGGGCCCGGAGTCGGTCTGCAGGTAGGTCAGGCCGCGCAGCAGCTGGTAGGCGTGTTGCCGTGCCTGTTCGTCGCCGAACTGGCGCCAGTCCTGGAGGTAGGCGACGGCCGCCCGGCTGATGTCGTCGGCGTCGAAGGCACCCTGCCCGTACGTGTTCGTCGCGGCGTCGTAGTCGCCGCCGCCGACCCGGACGTAACTGCCGTCGGACTGGTGGTTGGCGTACACCCACAGCACGCCGATGCCGGGATCCTGGCCCATCCGGTAGGTCGTGTGTCCCGCCGTCTTCGGAGGGTCGATCCTGGCGGTCAGGAAATCGAGATGGGCCAGGTTGGTCAGGTGGCCCGTCGCCGCCGGGGCCACCTCGCCGGATGCCGGGGCGGCCCCCAGACCCAGCACCAGTACCAGGCCCACCAGGGCGGCGATGGCCGTTCTCGCTCTGCGTGTTCGTGCCGACCAGCGGTAACGCACGCTTGACCTCCAGTTTGACAGCTGAGAGTCGTTGCCAAGCGCCCCGCGGTGGCGCCGTTCATCCGAGTGCTCCTCGGCGATTGGCCGGAACGCTCTCACTAAACTGGTTTAGAAGCAATATCCGGAGCACCTGAACTTTCACCTTCCGCGATCCACGGGATCATCCGCTCCGCGAACCGCGAAGATCGAATCGCGCCCCGAGAGGCCCACCACCTCGGGTTTGTCCCCGCTCGGCTCCGTCGCCCGCGGATTCGCCGGTCCGGAACGCACGGCCTCCGGACCGACGCGATCAGGCCAGTGACCGGCACCCGCGCGCACGGCGACCGCGCGGGCGCCAGGAGTCACCCCGTGCCGGGCGGCCGGTGAAGTCGTGGCCGCCGGCGGTCGGTCCGGCTCACCTCGGCGGTTCGTCCCGCGGGGTCCCGGCGAGCGGCGCGAGCAGCTCGATCACCTGGCGGGAGCCGAAGAACCGGGCCCAGCCCAGCGGGTCGGCGCGGTGGTGCTTGTCGCGCAGCGTGGGGTCGGCGCCCAGGGCGAGCAGCCGGCGGGCCAGTTCGACGTCGTCGTTCCTGGCCGCGGCGTGCAGCGCGGTGTGCCACCGGCCCTCGACCGGGGTGTCGGAGCGGCCGCGGGCGTCGACGTCGAAGCCGTCGGCGACCAGGAGTTCGACCGCCGCGAGACGCCGCAGGCTCGCCGCCCAGACGATCAGGCCCGGCCGGGCGGCCCGCGCCGCCGCCACCGTGCCGGCCGGGGTGGCCGCCACCGCGGCGCGGTCGCCGCCGAGGACCGCCGCGATGTAGGACTCGACCGGATCGAGGCGCGGCGGCCGCGCGCCGAGTTCCCGCAACCGTCCGGCCAGTTCGTGGTGCCCGTTGAGCAGGGCGACCTCCAGCGGGGTCCGCTCGGCGGTCGAGGAGCGGCGCCTGACGGTGACCGGCCCGACGACGTCGACGCCGTGGGCGGCCAGCAGCGCGACCCGGTCGCTCTGGTCGTGGGAGACGGCCCAGTCCAGCAGGCTGGCCAGCATGACCCGGGGCGATTCCAACTGGTCACCGAGGAGCCGGTGCCAGGGTCCGTCGCCGCCCGTGCCGAGGCCGTGCTCGAACAGCAGCCTCAGGTGGTCGTCCTCGGTGCCGAACATCCGGTTGTAGAGGGTCTGGCCGTCGTTGGGGTCGGCGCCGGCCCGCAACAGCGCGCGGGCGAACGGGATCGCGTGCGGGTGGGGCGGCAGGTCGCCGCCGGCGGCGAACACCCCGGTCAGGACGGTGAACGGGGTCGGCAGCCCGAGGAAGAAACGGCCGTCGTTGGGATCCGCTCCGGCGTCGAGCAGCAGCCGCACGGTTCGCAGCGTCGCGTCCGGGTCGATCCCCGCGTCGTGCCGGGCGTAGGCGAGGTAGAGCAGCGGCGACCAGCCGTAGGGGCCGCACCGCGCCGACGCGGCGGCCGGATCGGCGTCCAGCAGCCGACGCACCCGGTCGGGGTCGGCGCAGGCGGCGGCCACCGCGAGGTCGTCGTCAGGCAACCCCGGGTGCGCGGCGAGGAGTTCGGCCGCCCGGGCCCGCCGGGACGGGGAGTCGTCCGCGAAGTTGAGGCAGGCCAGCCGCAGGAACCGGTCGGGCAGGCCCTCCGCGGCGGCCGGCTCGGTCAGCACCCAGGTGCGTTCACCGATGATCTCGACGTGCCGGCGCAGCCGCGCCCAGCCGGGGAATCCGTAGCGGCGGGCCAGCGCCGTCTGGGCGGCGCTCAGCGGGAAGGCCGCCGACGGCGGCGCGGCGGGGTGGTGCTCGGCGACCAGGGCCAGCGCCTCGGGGTCCCCGGCGCGCACCGCGCGTTGCAATTCACGGGCCCGGGTGCGCAGTTGGTCCAGATTCGGCTGCTCGGGCAGAGGAACGGTCGGCATCGCGACCTCCTTCCGGCTTCCGGCGGTCCGCGTCTCCGGGGCGAAAGGAGGTGGGTGACAGCGTGGAAATACCGCTTCCCGAACAGATGGGCTCAGCCCTTCCCGCGGACCCGGAGGCGTTCTGCACGCCTTGGGCGGGACCCTACCGCACGGCGGGCCGCCGCGACCGGTGTTCCGGTCGGCGCGGCGGAACGGTGACGGGTCGCCAACTACGGGTCATTCGGCGGAACTCGCGGTTCCGCCGAAGGCGCGGCGCAGCGGATCGGCTACGCCATCGCGGACAAAACCGCTCATTGCGCGAGATGCCATAAGGGCTCATCGGGCGGAATCCGCAGGTGACTTCGGTGCACGGTCAAATTACCGTTACGCATTCGACACCGCACAGAGGCCGCTTCGTCGCCTCACGCCCCAAGCATGGCCCCCGTGGCCATCTCTGTTGCTCAATCCGCGCAAGCGCCTCCGCCGGCCGAACGGCGTCCACTGCCGAGGCGAGGGGTATCCAGGCGGGAGGCCGCGCTCGGATTGGCATTCTGCGTACCGGCATTGGCCGGATTGGGTGTTTTCGTAGTATATCCGTTGTTCGAGGCGATCTTCCTGTCGACCCGGGGCACGGACATCAACGGCAACCCGGATCGATCGGTGGGCATGGCGAATTTCGCCTCGCTGTTCACCAGTGAGTTCGGGGACATCCTCCTGCACACCCTGCTGTTCACCCTGTTCGTCGTGGTGGTCGGCATCGTGGTTCCGATGGCATTGGCCGTACCGCTCGCACAACGGCTTCCGGGCATGCGGGTCTTCCGCACGCTGTTCACCCTGCCGTTCGCCTACTCCGCCTCGGGCGCGAGTGTGGTGTGGCTGCTCATGCTCGACCCGTCGATGTCGCCCGTGAACTGGGTGATGCAGTTGTTCGGGATTACCGCTCCCGGATGGGTGACGGAGTCCCCGTGGGCGTTTCTCACCGTCGCGTGGGCGACGGTGTGGGTGGTCATGGGATTCAATCTGCTGGTTCTCGGGGCCGGTTTGGCCGGCGTCGACGAGGAAGTGCTGGAGGCGGCCCGCCTGGACGGCGCCACCGGTTTCCGGCAGTTCTTCAGCGTGGTACTTCCGATGATCTCCCCGAACGTGCTCTTCGCCGTGGTCACCACGACGCTCTCGGCGCTGCAGGCCCTCGGCCAGGTGCAGTCGATGACCGACGGCGGTCCCAACGGCAGCACGTCGACCCTGGTCTACTCGATCTACCACCAGGCTTTCGAGGACGGCAACAACAACTACGGAGTGGCCAGCGCGCAGGGGCTGGTGCTGCTCCTCATCGGCCTCGCGCTGGCCGCCGTCCAATTCGGTGTGATCGAAAGGCGGGTGCACTACCGGTGAGTGAACTGCGCGAAGCGGCCGCGATCCCCACTTCCGCGACCGGCGGTCGCCGATCCGCCCCGCGGCGGCGCCGTCCGGTGAACAAACCGGGAGTCGGGGCCACCACGGCGACGTACGTCTGGCTCGGACTGGCGGCGGTGGTCCTGCTCTTCCCGGTGCCGTTGACGATTATCGGCGGCTTCCTCTCCGAGGGCGAACTGGTACGCCAGCCGCCGGGTCTGCTGGGCGGCCACTACACGTTCGGCAATTACCTCGAAGCCTGGCACCAGACGGTCGTCCCGCTGCTTCCGGCGTTCTTCAACTCGCTGTTCGTCGGGCTGGTCCTGATGGCCGCGCAGGTCATCACCTCCTGCATGGCCGCGTACGGCCTGGTGTTCCTCCGGACTCCGTGGCGGCGCCCGATCTTCTGGCTTTTCATGGCGACGATCATGGTGCCCTACGAGTCCATCGTGGTGCCGAACGCGCTGCTGATCCGGAATCTGAACCTGGGCGACAGCCGGTGGAGTCTGGTACTGCCGTTCCTCGCCAACGGATTCGGCATCTTCCTCATGCGGCAGGCGTTCCGCCAGTTCCCGATCGAACTGCGCCAGGCCGCGCTGATCGACGGCTGCGGGCATCTGCGATTCCTCTTCCGGATCGTGTTGCCGGTCACCCGGCCGTCCCTCACCGCGTTGAGCGTCTGGTCCTTCCTGCAGGGCTGGACGATGTATTTCTGGCCGCTCATCATCTCGACGTCCAACAGCTCGATGAACACGCTGCAGACGGCGGTCACGGCACTGAAGGCCGACGGGAGTGGCACCCAGCAGGCGCTGTTGCTCGCCGGCGTCACCATCACCCTTATCCCGACCCTGTTGCTCGTCATCTTCGGTCAGCGCTGGCTGGTCCGGGGATTCACGAGCGGCGCCGTGAAGTAATCCACTCGGTCGACACGGCGACACTGAGAATGAGAGAGGCAACAACAGTGCGGAAAACACTGCGCACCGGTTTCGGCGCGTTGGCCATCGCAACTGCCTTGGTGACCATGGCGGGATGTTCCTCCGCCGGTTCGAGCGGCCCGAGCTCCACCTCCACCACCGCGCCCGGCGAGAGCGCCCTGAAGGGCAAGGGCGAGGTGGACCTCACCTTCTGGCACGAGATGGGCGGCACCAACGGCCAGGAACTGCAGAAGCTGGTCAGCCAGTTCAACGCCCTGCACAAGGGCAAGATCAAGGTCAACCTGAGCTTCAAGAGCGACTACGACACGGCGCTGGCCGCCTACAAGAACGCCTCGCCGCAGCAGCGTCCCGACCTGCTGCAGATGTACGACATCGGCACCCGGTACATGATCGACTCCAAGACGGTCATTCCGGCGCAGGAGTTCATCGACGGCGACCACTACGACGTCTCGGACCTCCAGCCGAACATCGCCGGCTACTACACGGTGGGCGGCAAGCTGTACTCGATGCCGTTCAACACCTCGATGCCGCTGCTGTACATCAACAAGCAGGCGTTCCAGAAGGCCGGCCTCGACCCGAACAAGCCGCCCACGACGCTGGCCGAGATCATGACGGACGCCAAGAAGATCAAGGCGACCTCCGGCGAGAACGTGAAGTACCCGTTCGGCGCCACCATCTACGGCTGGTTCTTCGAGCAGTGGGACGCCGTCGCCAACCAGACGCTGTGCAACGCCGACAACGGCCGCACCGGGCGGGCCTCCAAGGTGGACCTGGCCACCGGCACCAACATCGCGCTGCTGCAGTGGTGGCAGCAGATGGTGAAGCAGGGGCTGGCCGAGAAGCTGGACAGCGACACCGACACCGGTGACAACGCGTTCACCTCCAGCACGGTGGCGATGCTCCCCGAGTCGACCGGTTCGCTGGGCCAGTTCGTGCAGGCCGCGGCGAAGGCGAAGAACCCGTTCACCGTGGGCACCGGGTTCTTCCCGAAGGTCGCCGCGAGCAACTCCGGCGGTCCGATCATCGGCGGCGCCTCACTGTGGGTGATCAACTCAGGGAACGCCGCGAGGGAACGCGCCTCGTGGGACCTGGAGAAGTTCCTCGACAGCGAGCAGTCCCAGGTCAGCCTGCACACCGCCACCGGCTACTTCCCGGTCTCGAAGAGCGCGCTGAACGACCCGACCGACAAGAAGTGGGTCGCCAAGAACACGCAGTTCGGCACCGCGATATCCCAGTTGGAGAAGGCGCCGCTCAACCACGCCACCCAGGGCTGCTCGGTGGGCGAGATGCCGCAGGTGCGCCAGGACGTGCAGAACGCCATCCAGGCGGTCGTGCTGCAGGGCCAGGACCCGAAGACGGCGCTGACCAACGAGCAGAAGACCATCGACGGCGTGATCGCGTCGTACAACGCCAAGCTCGGCTGACCGCCCGCCCGACACCGTGGCAGGCCCGGAGGGAGGCCGCCGGCGAACCGCCGGCGCCGCCCGCCGGGCCTGTCGCACGACGGGCCCGGTTCGCGCACGTGCCCTGGATTGACGGGGTGGCGGTGCCGCGGGTGGGGGTCTGGTGCCGCTGGAGCGGCCCGAGGAGCTCACCGCCGCGCTCTCGGAGTTCCTCGCCGCCGGCTGAGGTCCGGCGGTCCGGCTACCGGTGGGCGTCCTGCTTGATCAGGTCGGCGCACTTCTCGCCGATCATCATGGTGGTGATGCACGGGTTGACGCTGATCAGATCCGGCATCACCGATCCGTCGGCCACCCGCAGACCGCGCACGCCGCGCACCCGCAGCCGCGGGTCGAGGGGGGCGGCCGGGTCGCCGTCCGGGCCCATCTTCACCGTGCAGGAGGGGTGGTAGACGGTGTTGTGGGTCTGGCGGACGTAGTCGGTCAGCTCGTCGTCGGTGCGGGCGTCCGGACCGGGCGCGAGTTCGGCGCCGGCCCACTCGGCCAGCGCGGGGCTCGCGGCGATCTGCCGGGCGAGCCGCAGCCCGGCGAGCATCACCCGCATGTCGTGCTCGTGGGTGAAGTAGCGCGGATCGACCCTGGGCTTGTCGCGGAAGTCCCGGCTGCGCAGCCGCACGGTGCCGCGCGAGCGGGCGCCGGTCACGTTCGGCGTGAGGCAGAAGGCGTTCTCGCTGGTGGGGTAGCCGCGGCGGTAGGTGTTCATGTCGAAGGGCACCGAGCCGTAGTGGAACATCAGGTCGGGCCGGTCGAGGCCGGGCTCGGTGTCGGCGAAGACGCCGATCTCCCACCACTGGTTGGAGCTGGTCACCATGGGGCGCAGCGCGTCCCACATGATCACGCCCTCCGGGTGGTCCTGCAGGTTCCCGCCGACGCCGGGCGCGTCCACCAGCACCGGGACGCCGATGTCGCGCAGGTGGCCGGCGGGTCCGACGCCGGAGAGCATCAGCAGCTTCGGGGTGTCGATCGCCCCGCAGCTGACGACGACCTCGCGGCGGGCGGTGACCGACCGGGTGTGGATCAGGTCGGGGTCGAGGTAGTCGGCGCCGGTGCACCGGCGCTCGGCGTCGATCAGCAGCCGCTTGGCGCGCACGCCGGTGCGCACCTCCAGGTTGGGCCGCTTGCCGAGGATCGGGTGGAGGTAGGCGACCGAGGAGGACTGCCGGATGTTGTCCTGGTCGGAGTTGATCTGGAACCAGCCCGCGCCGCGCACCACCGTGCGGCCGGTGTTGAACGAGGTGGTGGGGATGGCGTTCTGCGCGCAGGCCGCCAGCAGGGCGCTGCCGCACGGGTCGTCGGGCCGGATGGTGCGCAGTTTCACCGGTCCGGAGCGGCCGTGGTGGTCGCCGGGCGCGTCGTTCGCCTCCAGCCGGCGGTAGAGCGGGAACGTGTCCGCCGCGCTCCACCCCTCGCAGCCGCCCGCCGCCCAGCCGTCCAGGTCCTCGGCCGGCGCCCAGAAGGCGATGGCCGAGTTGTGCGAGGAGCAGCCGCCGAGCACCCGGGCGCGGGCGTGCCGCATGAAGCTGTTGCCGTTCTCCTGCGGCTCGACCGGGTAGTCCCAGTCGTAGCCGGACTCCAGAAGTCCCATCCAGCGGTCGAGCTTGAGGATGCTGTCGTCGCCGACGTCGGACGGGCCGGCCTCCAGCAGGCAGACGGTGGTGTCCGGGTCCTCGCTGAGCCGGGCGGCCACCACGTTGCCCGCCGTGCCGCCGCCGACCACCACGTAGTCGAACTCCTCGGTGCGCTGCGGTGTGTGCGTCACGTTTCTCCTCAGGGGGTGTCGGTGGCGGTGCCGGTGTCGGGCAGGCTCTGGCCGGAGGCGTGTTCGGCCAGGACGCCGGTCTTCTTGCGCTGGACGAGCCAGTAGTAGCCGAAGCCGCCGAACGCGACGGCGCCGACGAACAGCACGCCGCCCCAGCGCAGATACCAGTGCTGCGGGCCGGTGGCGTTGTAGACCGCCGCGCGCGGCCACAGCAGGTTGACGGTCATCGCGGCGCCCCACAGCACGGCGAGGGCGTTGACCGGCAGGCCGAGGCGGCCGAGGGTGAACCGGCCGGCCGGGCTCTGCCATCCGCCGGCCAGCCGCTTGACCAGCATGGGCAGCGTGACCAGCAGGTAGGCGAGGTAGATCATGACGATGGCGATGCTGGTGACGACGGAGAAGATCTGCGGCTGGTTGATGTTGACGACCAGGATGGCGATGGCGACGATCCCGATCAGGCAGGTGGCCGTCACCGGGGTGCGGAAGCGCGGGCTGACCCGGGCCAGCCGGGATCCGCCGGGCAGGTTGTTGTCCCGGGCCATCGCGAACGCCAGCCGCAGCCCGGCGGTCTGCACCGACAATGCGCACACGGTGATCGCGATCACCACGCACCACAGGATCGCCTGCCCGGTCGTGCCGCCCAGCACCGCCTTGACCACGTACTGCAGGCCGTGCGCGGCGAGTTGCGGGGAGTGCAGGTTCGGCGTGGACAGCAGGGCGAACAGCAGGATCAGGCCGCCCAGGACGAAGGAGGCGATCAGCGCGCGCAGGATGGCCCGCGGCGCGTTGCGCGACGGGTCGACGGACTCCTCACCGAGCGAGGAGGCGGTGTCGAAGCCGTACATCACGTAGGCGGAGGCCAGTGAGGCGGTGAGGAACGCGCCGAAGTAGCCGAGGGGTTGGCCGCTTCCGAGCCCCTCGGTCTGCAGGATCGCGCTCGGCCCGCGGGTCAGGTGCGCGCCGAGCAGGAAGACCAGGACGACCGCGGCGATCAGTTCCACGAAGACGCCGGTCGAGTTGATGGTGGCCATCAGCTTCACCCCGAAGGCGTTGATCAGGGTGGTGAAGACGATCAGCACGGTGCCGAGCAGTACCGCGTTGGCGGCGGCGTCGTACTTGCCGGAGCCGTTGCCGATGACCTGGAAGACGCTGGAGATCTGCGGCAGCGTGAGCTGGTAGGCGAGCGCGACGGCGGCCAGCGAGACCATGGTGGCGACCGTCATCATCCAGCCGGCCAGCCAGCCGACGTGCGGGCCGCCCATCCGCTTGGACCAGTTGTAGACCGAGCCGGCGACCGGGTAGCGGGCGGCGAGTTCGCAGAAGCACAGCGCCACCATCAGCTGCCCGGTGAAGACCATCGGCCACGACCACCAGTAGGCGGGGCCGCCGAGGCTGACGCCGAAGTAGAACAGCTGGAAGGTACCGGTCAGGATGGAGATGTAGCTGATCCCGGCGGCGAAGGTGTGGAAGGTGCCGAGGGTGCGCTTGAGTTCGGGCTTGTAGCCGAGATCGGCGAGCGCGTTGTCGTCCTCGGTGTGGTCCGCGGCATGCGGGCCGTGATCGGTCGGCATCCGGTTCTCCTTGTCCGTGCTGGCCGGGATGTACCGGCGGGCCCGGCGGTCGCCCGGCGGGTCAGTCGAACCAGCGTTGCGCCGCTGGGGCGGCGTTGCGCCAGATGTGCTTGGCCTCGGTGTACTCGTGCAGCCCGGCCGGCCCGAGTTCGCGTCCGACGCCGGACTGCTTCATGCCGCCCCACTCGGCCTGCGGGACGTAGGGGTGGAAGTCGTTGATCCAGACGGTGCCGGCCCGCAGCCCGGCCGCGACCCGGCGGGCCCTGGCCTCGTCGGTGGTCCACACCGCCGCGGCGAGGCCGTAGACGGTGTCGTTGGCGAGCGCGAGCGCCTCCTGTTCGTCGCGGAACCGCTCCACGGTCAGCACCGGGCCGAACGACTCGTCGCGCACCACGGACATCCGCGCGGTGCACTCGTCGAGCACGGTGGGCGGGTAGAAGTAGCCGTCGGCGAGCGCCGGGTCTTCGGGGCGGGCGCCGCCGAGCCGCAGCCGGGCGCCCTCGGCCAGTCCGGCGGCGACGTAGCGCTCGACCTTGTCGCGGTGGGCGGCCGAGATGAGCGGACCGGTGCGGGCCCGCGGGTCGAACGGGCCGCCGAGCCGGATGCGCCGGGCCCGCTCGACGATCTCGTCGACGAACCGGTCGTGCAGCGAGTCCTCCACCAGCAGCCGGGCGCCGGCGGAGCAGACCTGTCCGGAGTGCAGGAAGACCGCGGTGAGCGCGTGGTCGACGGCGGTGTCGAAGTCGGCGTCGGCGAAGACGATGTTGGGGTTCTTGCCGCCGAGTTCGAGGGCCACCTTCTTCACGGTGGGCGCGGCGGCGGCCATCACCCGCCGGCCGGTGGCCAGGCCGCCGGTGAAGGAGACCAGGTCCACCCGCGGGTCCTCGGTGAGCGGGGCGCCGGCCTGCGCGCCGCTGCCCAGCACCAGGTTGGCCGCCCCGTCGGGCAGCCCGGCCTCCTGGAGCAGGCGCATCAGCATGATCGCGGTGTGCGGGGTCAGCTCGCTGGGCTTGAGGACGAAGGTGTTGCCGGCGCCGAGTGCCGGGGCGACCTTCCAGGAGGTCTGGAGCAGCGGGTAGTTCCACGGGGTGATCAGCGCGCAGACCCCGACCGGTTCGTGGACCACGCGGCTGTCGACGTCCGGCATGCCGGTGTCCACGACCCGGTCGCCGCCGCCGGCCGCGACCAGGTTGCCGAAGTAGCGGAAGCAGTTGGCGATGTCGTCCATGTCGTACTCGGACTCCACCAGGCGCTTGCCGGTGTCGAGCGACTCGGCGCGGGCGAGTTCCTGCCGGTCGCGGACGAGCAGGTCGGCCACCCGCAGCAGCAGCCGTCCGCGGTCGGCCGCCGCGGTGCGGGGCCACGGGCCGGTGTCGAAGGCGGTCCGGGCGGCGGCGACGGCGGCCGCGGCGTCCTCGGCGCCCGCCTCGTCGACCTCGGCGACCGGCGTGCCGTCGGCGGGGCAGCGGATCTCGCGGGTGTGCCCGGCGGCGGCGGCGATCCACCGGCCGCCGATGAACAGGTCGGGCATGTCCGTCCTTCCAGATCGAGCCGGCTCGGTGCCGCGCGGCCCACGGCTGCGGGCCGCATGACGCACAACACATAACACGCACGATCTTCGATCGCGAGGAGACCGGGCGGTCCGCCGCGCTTCGGAAGAGGCGGCGGGCAGCGGCGCGGCGCGGGCGTCCGGCCGGCACGGCGGACGCGGCGGCCTTCTCGGCGGACCTGACGGACAGTTGGAAGCGCGCCCTGGACGCCACGGAGTCCGCGGCGCGGTCGCACCGGTCCGCCCGGTCCGACGGCTCGCAGCGGTCGGGAACCTGGCCGTCGCGGGCGGAGGCGACGGCGGCGGCCACCCGTATCCGCGTGAACGTCCCCTCCCGGGATCCTCGTTGCCGCCCGGCTCCGGGTCGAGGCCATAACAAGAAAGCTTTACAAAGGTTCCTTGCTATACGTAGCCTGCTCCCGTGACCGACCGGAACCGCGAACCCGACGAGAACGCCGACCCGCAGCGGCTGCGCGCCCTGGCGCATCCCCTGCGGTGGAAGCTGATCGACCTGCTGCACGGTGAGCGGACCGCCACCGCCACCCGGTGCGCCGAGGTGCTGGGCGAGAGCGTGGCGAGCTGCTCGTACCACCTGAACTTCCTCGCGAAGTACGGCTACGTCGAGCAGGCGCCCGGCGGCCGGGGGCGGCAGAAGCCGTGGCGGCTCACCTCGGTCGAGCAGGACCTGTCCTACTCGGGCGGGGATCCGGCGGGCGAGGTGGCCGCCCGGACGGCGACCGAGGTGTTCCTCGACCACGAACTGGACCGGTTGAAGCGGCACTTGCGCGGGGCGGAGCGGGAGCCGGAGCAGTGGCGGAGGGCGACCGCGCTGGGCGGGGTGACGGTACCGCTCACCGTGCGGGAGCTGCGGGAGGTCTCCGAGGCGCTGCGGGAGATCCTGCTGCGGCACGCCGGCCGGGCGTCCGGCGAGCAGCCGGCCCCGCCGGACGCCCGCGAGGTCCGCGTCTTCTTCTCCACCTCCGTCGCGCCACCGCGGGACGGATCAGGCAGCGGTGAGTTCTGAGGGGGAGTCGTGCACGAGACCACGACCTGCGTCCGTACCGAGGCGGGCGAACTGCGGGCGCTGGTGCGTCGTCCGGACGGCGCGGACCGGCCGCTGCCGGGTGTCGTCCTGGTCGACGGCGCGCTCGACGGCACCGCGGACGGCTGGGGGGAATGGCCGTCCGCGGTCGCCGGGTGCGGGGCCGTCGTGCTGAGCCACGACAAGCCAGGCTGCGGCGGCTCCCCCGGCGACTGGCGCGACCAGGACTTCGCCGACCGCGCCCGCGAATCGCTCGCCGCGGTCGAGGTGCTGCGCGCCGTGCCCGGCGTCGATCCGGCCCGGGTCGGCCTGCTGGGCATCAGCCAGGGCGGCTGGATCACCCAGCTGGCCGCCGCGATGGCGCCGCGTGCGGTGCGCCAGATCGTCGCCGTCTCGGCCGGAGTCGCGGTGGCCGAGCAGGAGCGCCACCGGCTCGCCCTCGCGGTGCGCGATGACCGCGAGGCGATGGCCTGGGTGGACGAGCGGGCCCGGCGGCTGCTCGGCGGCGAGGACCCGGCCGCGGTCCTGGCCCGCCAGCTCGGGTACGCGGACCGGCCCTGGTACGCGTCGGTGAGCGAGGCGTTCGACAGCCCCGCCGACCTCGCCTTCCTCGCCCGCGTCCTGGACTTCGACCCGACCGACGCGCTGCGCCGGCTGCGCTGTCCGGTGTTCGCCGCGTTCGGGGGCGACGACGTCTACGTGCCCGTCGCCCCGGGCGTCGCCCTGCTCAACGCCGAGCTGGCCGGCGATCCGCGGCACGCGCTCGCGGTCTTCCCCGGGGCCGACCACAACCTCCGGATGACCGGGAGCGATCCGTCGGCCGCCCTGGCGGACCGGCTCGCACCCGGGTTCCTGCCGATGCTCACCCGGTGGCTCGCCCTCACGTAGGGCGGATCCCGCGGGAATTGCCTCGCGCCGGGCACCGCGCGGTTGGTAGGAAGTGGCGATGGACACCGAGACGCTCTCCCCGATGGACCGGTTGCTGGCCGAGCGCGCCTGCGAGCGGCTGGTGGTGGAACTGGTGCGGTGGCTGGACCTCGGGGAGCCGGGCAGCGTCGCGGAGTTGTTCACGCCGGACGGGGTCTGGCAGTGACCGGACGGCAACCGGCGGGTCCAGGGGCGCGACGCGCTGCGCGAGTACTTCGGCTCCCGGCCGGCGGACCGGCTCTCGCGGCGGATGTGCACCAACATCCTGGTCACCGTGGACTCGGCGACCACGGCCACCGCGACCAGCTGCTTCGCCACCCACCGGGTCGACGGCCACACCCCCGGCACGCTGGTCGCGCCGGGGCCGCCGGCGAACGTCGGGCACTACGAGGACGCCTTCCGGCGGATCGACGGCAGTTGGCTGCTCGCCACCCGCACCCTGGTGCTGGCGTTCGGCGGGCCGACGCGGCGGCTCGGGCGGCCCGACGGGTCGTGACGCCCGCGCGGCTCAGTCGGTGTCCGCGTACGCGAGGTGGGTGCCGCAGGTCAGGCAGCGGAAGAGGTACGCGGTCGGCCGGCCGTCCCGGGTGAGGGTGTCGAGGATCTGCTCGGTGCCGGCGGACTCCTGCCGCAGCGAGGCCAACGCGTCCGGGAGGCCGGCGAGTTCGGCCGCTCCGGCGGTGCCGAGGAAGGCGGCGGCGTCCCCGCAGTGGACGAGCCAGCGCTCCTGTCGCCGGCCGCCGAAGCCGGGGGTCCGCTCGGTGACGGCCGGCAGCCGTTCCGCGGGCAGGTCGTCCGGCACGCCGGTGAAGCGGGCCCCGAAGCGCGCCGCGGCGCTGCCGTCCGCGACGCACCAGGGGCACAGCCGCCCGCGCGGCGGCCGCACGGCGTGGACCGGACCGGTGTAGAGGTGGCCGCGGACCCGGCCGCAGCAGGCGCACTCCACCGCGGAGCGCACGACGGCGCCGGTCGCCACCGGGTCGGGGTGGTAGGGGAAAGCCGGCAGCGGTTCGGCCGCCGCCAGGGGGTCCGGAGTGCCGCCGCGGGCCAGCCGCAGCGCGAGCACCGGCAGCACCAGCAGCGCGCTGAGCAGGTTCAGCGTGCCGAAGCCGAAGTGGGCGAGCACCGGACCCGACAGGCCGGCCGCCATCGCCGCCACCACGTTCATCGCGGTGTCCGCCAGCCCCTGGACCCCCGGGCGGATGCCGGGTGCCACCGAGTCGCCGAGCAGCGCCGAGCCGGCCACCAGCGTGAACGACCAGCCCAGGCCGAGCAGCAGGAGCCCGGCGGAGGTCAGCGGCAGGGAGGGGCCGGCCAGCCCGGTGCAGATCGTCGAGGCGACCAGGAGCGCGAGCCCGGCCAGGATCACCGGAGCGCGGCCGAACCGGTCGGCGAGCCATCCGACGCCCGGCGAGAAGCCGTACATGCCGAGCACGTGCAGGCTGATGGTGATGCCGACCAGCGTGAGCGAGTCCCCCATCATCGTCATGTCGACCGGGGTCATCGTCATCACCGCGCTCATCACGGTGTGGCCGCACACGACGGCGGCGAACGCGAACCGGGCGTCGGCGCTGCGCAGGACCGCCCGCAACTCCGCGCGGCCGATGCCGCGCAGCCCGGTGCGCACCGGCGTGGCGGACGGGCCGGCCTCGTGGGCGCGGGCTTCGAGCAGCGGATCGGGGCGCATCGTGGTCCACAGCACCAGCGCGGCCAGCGCGAGTCCCACGGTGCCCAGCAGGAAGCCGCCGACGGCCGGCGGCAGCGCGAGCAGCCGGGATGCCTCGGCGCCGGGCGCGGCGAGGTTCGGTCCGACGACCGCGCCGAGGGTGGTCGACCAGACGACCAGGGCGAGCGCCCTGGCCCGGTGGCGCGGCGCGGCCAGATCGGCGGCGGCGTAGCGGGACTGCAGGTTGGTCGCGCTGCCGGAGCCGAACATCATCATGCCGAGGATCAGCAGGACGATGTCGCCGGTCGCGGCCGAGACGACCAGGACCACGCCGCCGAGTGCCGCCAGCGCCCAGCCGAGGCTGAGCGCCGAGCGGCGGCCGCGGCGGGCCGCGAGGAGCGCGAGCGGTAGGCCGACCGCGGCGGCGCCGAGGGTGGAGGAGGTGCGGGCCAGCCCGGCCAACGCCTCGGAGTGGGTGACCGATTCGGCGAGCAGCGCTCCCATCGAGGCCGCGGCGCCGACCCCGATCCCGCCGATCACCTGGGCGGCCACCAGGATCCGCAGGGTCCGTCTCTGGATCGCCGATATTCGTGCCGTCTCCTGCCACGGCTCCCCGGTACCGCTCGCGCGTGTCAATCCGCTCTCCCGTCGCGTAGGTCGCCCGCCCGTGCCCGTACCGGCGGCCGACCGCCGGTACGGGGTGTCCGAAGCGTGGCACAGCGGACGGGGAGCCGACCGGGAATACCCGGCACGGGAGGCCGGGCGGGCGGTCAGGCGCGGGTCTTGGCCAGCAGTTCGGCGATATCGGCGGCGGTGCCGGTCTCGCCGAGGCGGGGGAAGATCCGCTCGACGCTGTTGCGGTGCGCCTCCAGGTTGCCGTCGGCCATCACGTCGGTGGCCAGGGTGACGTGGTAGCCGAGTTCGTGGGCGGCGCGGGCGGTGGACTCCACGCCCGCGCCCGGCCGCGCCCTCACCGGTCGGCGTGCCGGCGGCGCAGGTGCCGGACGACCAGCAGGACGACCAGGACGGCGGCAGCGATCAGCAGGTAGAGCTCGGAGCGCTGGATGACGGGGTAGAGGGTGCCGATGTGCTGTCCGGCCAGGTCGCCGAGGCAGAGCCAGACCCCGACCCAGAGCGCGGCCCCCAGCGCGTTGAAGGCGAGGAAGCGCCGCCACGGCATGTTGGACAGCCCGGCGATGATGCCGTTGATCTGGCGCAGGCCCTCGATGAACCGGGCGAAGGTGACGACCTTGCCGCCGTGCCGCTCGAAGAACCGCTCGGCCCGCTCGACCCGGGCGGGGGTGAGCAGGACGTAGCGGCCGTAGCGGGTGACCGCGCGCCGGCCGCCGAAGCGCCCGATGGCGTAGCCGATGTTGTCGCCGGCGACCGCGGCGACGAAGGCGATCACCCCGACGGCGAAGACGTTCAGCCGGCCGGTGCCCGCGTAGACGGCGGCGGCGATCATCACCGTCTCGCCGGGCACCGGCACGCCGAAGTCCTCGATGAACACCAGCGCGGCGACGGCCAGGTAGCCCCAGTGGTCCAGCACCGGCGCCAGCGCGGCCAGCACGCCGGGGAGCGGGGGGTGGGCCATCGTGGACCTCCTCGCCGCGGCCGGCTCCGGCCGGAACCCGCGGCGCGAGCGGGTACCGCCCCGCGCACGGGCCCGCCGCCCCCGCCCCGGCCGAACAGGGACACAAGGGTCACGGCCGAACGTACCCGACGCAGCGCCGCGGCGGCACGCCGGCCGGGCGCCGCGGCCCGGTACCGCACCCCGTCGGCCGAGGGCGCGGCATCAGGGCAGCCGGCTCCAGACCCCGTACTGGGTCGAACCCGTCACGAGGCTGCCGGCGGCGAGCGCGGCGGCCTCCAGCGCCTCGGTGAGCGAGGGCACGCCGACCGCCTCGGGCGGCAGGTCGATCCCGGCTTCGGCGAAGTGCGACGCGAGGGCCTCGACGGCGCTGCCCAGCCAGGAGAAGACCGTGGAGCCGGGCTTCCCGCCGGGCAGCCCGGTGATCTCCACGTTCGGCCACGGCAGCCCCGCCGCCTGGAACACCGCCGGCAGCCGGCGGCCGAAGTCCGCCGGGAGCCCGTTGGCGTCGAACAGCCGGGCCAGCATCGCGTAGCAGTCGTCCCACAGCGCGCACGGCGGCCAGCTCGCGCCCTCGTTGCTGAAGTCCATGTCGTGGAACGCGACGATGCCGCCGGGCTTCACGAACCGCGCCAGCCGGCGCAGCGTCGCGACCGGATCCGGCTGGTACTGCAGGACGAGCCGGCCGACCAGCGCGTCGAACCGGCGGTCGGTGGCGAACTCGTCCAGCGACGCGAGGGTGAACTCCACCTGCCGCGTACCGGCGGACGCCACCCGCTCCCGGGCCTTCCGGACGGCGGACGGATCCCGCTCCACGCCGACGACCGAGCCGGCCGGTCCCACGATCTCGGCCGCGATGAGGGAGACGTCGCCCAGCCCGGCGCCCACGTCCAGCACGGACATGCCGTCCTCGAGGCCCGCGGAGCGCAGGAGCCGGGTGGTGCACGGGCGCAGGTAGTGGGCCTGGATCATCAGACGCCGGTGTTCCAGGTCCGAATGGCCCAGCAGGTAAGCCGAGTTGCCGGTCAATGTCACGCCTTCCGCGAGCGGTGGGTACGTGCCGGACGTCAACCAACGGTGACGGCCGGGCGGTACGGCTCGCAAGCGCGCGATCCGGCCGCGCGGGAGGGTTCCCGGGCGGCCCGTTATCCGGCGGCCGGTCCGCTCTCGCCGGCCGCCGCGGCGAGGAGCGCGCGGGCGGCCTCGGTGATCGCGTCGCGCACCTGGGGATCCGTGATCATCCCGGACTCGGCGTCCACCGCGCCGCGCGCCACCGGCGCCCGGACGCAGGCCGCGTCGACCACCGCGGCCCCGGTGTATCCCAGGACGGTGCGCAGCGCGCGGTGCGCCCCCTCGGCTCCGGTGGGCGAGGACGAGGCGTTGATCCAGCCGACCGGCTTGCCGACGATCTCGACGCCGCCGACCGTCCAGTCCAGCAGGTTCTTGAAGGATCCGGGCAGGTCGCCCGCGTACTCGGGCGTGCAGAACATGATCGCGTCGGACTCGGCGATCAGCCGGCGCAGCCGGCCGACCTCCTCCGGCAGCGGCTCGGTGTCGTCGTCCGGGTTGAAGTGCGGCAGCCGTGCCATGGCGAGGTAGGGCAGCGGGCGGACCGCGTCGCCGAGCAGGCCGGCAAGGGTCAGCACCACGGCCGTGTTGGTCGAACCGGCCCGGGTGCTGCCACTGACCAACGCGAGGTTCCTGGTTCGGGTCACGGCCGCCATGCTACGTCCAGGCGTGCCGACGCTCCTTGAGCCGTCGTCAGGCGCAAGGTCGTCGGCCGGGGCGCCGAACCAGGTGCGCAGCGCGGCGCGCAGCCCGTCCGGATCGCGGCCCGCCCAGGCCGTGTAGCCGTCCGGGCGCACCAGCAGCGCCGGGTGGCCCGGATCGTCGGGCGCGGTGGCGGTGAGCACGTCGATGCGGTCGGTCCAGGGGCGGGCGGCGGCCCGCAGGGCGGGATCGTCCGCGAGGTCGAACAGCACCGGCCGGCCGGCGTGGAAGAGGTCGCCGGAGCGCACGTCGCCGCTCACGGTGCGCAGCCGCAGATCCGGCAGGAAGCCCCCGGCGGGCGGCTGTTCGTCCGTCCGGTACGCGACGTCCAGTGCGGTGATCAGCTCGCCGAGGTGCCGGTTGACCGGTTCGAGTTCCATGAGTTCGGCGAAGAACTCGCGCAGCGGGGTGACGGCCGGGTCCGGGTTCATCAGGGCGACCTGGGCGCGGGTGTTGTGCAGCACGCGGGCGGCGACCGGCCGCCGCTCCGACTCGTAGCTGTCCAGCAGCCCGTCCGGCGCCCAGCCGTCGACCGTGGCGGCCAGCTTCCAGCCGAGGTTGGCGGCGTCCTGCAGGCCGAGGTTGAGGCCCTGGCCGCCGAACGGCGAGTGGACGTGGGCGGCGTCGCCGGCCAGCAGCACGCGGCCGCGGCGGTAGGTGTCGGCCAGGCGGGTGTTGTCGGTGAAACGGGACAGCCAGGTCGGCTCCTCGGTGAAGTCCACCGGCCGGCCGGCGACCCGGCTCATCGACTCCGCCATCTCCCGGCGGGACATCACGCTCCCCCGGTCGGCGGGTGGCCCGTCGAACTCGACGGTCAGGATCCGGCCGGGCAGGATCTGCAGGATGCCGCCCGCGGTCCGGTGCCAGCCGATGCCCGGGTCCTCCAGCAGGCCGGGGACGGCCGCCTCGGCCAGCCGGCCGGTGACGGTGGGCTCGGAGCCGGGGAAGCCGAAGCCGGCGAGCTTGCGCACCGTGCTGCGCCCGCCGTCGCACCCGACCAGGTAGCCGGCCCGCAGCACCTCCTCGCCGGTCGATCCGTCGGTGCGCACCGCGACCCCGGCCGCGTCCTGCGCCAGGTCGACCACCGTGCGCCCGCGGCGCAGCACCGCGCCCGACTCGACGGCGCGGGCGGCCAGTACCTCCTCGGTGCCGGCCTGCTCGATCGGCAGCATGCCGGGGCAGCCGCTCGCCAGCCGGTCCAGCCGGATGGTGCGTATCCCGGCGAAGTGCGCGAGGCGGATGGGACCCGCGCCGGCCGCGACACCGTGTCCGCTGCGGCGGTGCCGGCTGCCGCGCTCGGTCAACCGCTCCACCAGGCCGCGCAGCCGCATCGTCTCGACGCTGCGGGCGTGCAGTCCGAACGCCTTGGAGTACGGCGAGGGTTCGGCCAGCCGCTCCACCACCACGACCGCGACGCCGTGCAGCCGCAGCTCGGCCGCGAGCAGCAGCCCGACCGGTCCCGCCCCGGCGATGATCACCTGAGTGTCCACACCCTCGTCCTTAACTTGTTAAACAGCGTGGATCCGATCGTGCATTTAACGCGTTAAGCTGTCAAGCAGACGGTCTCACTGGGAGGTGTCGTGGGGATCGACCGGGATCACGCGGTCCGCACCGCGCTGCGGCTGCTGGACGCCGAGGGCCTGGACAAGCTGTCCGTTCGCCGGATCGCCGCCGAACTGGGCGCGCAGGCACCGGCGTTGTACTGGCACTTCGAGAACAAACGGGCGCTGCTCGACCACGTCGCGGACCTGATGCTGGCGCCGGTCGTGCCGGAGTTGGCCGGCCCCGCCGAACCGGAGGCGTGGCCGCAGTGGCTGGCGCACACCGCCGAGGTGCTGCGCTCGGCGCTGCTCCTGCACCCCGACGGACCGCGGGTCGCCCTCGGCGCCGACCTGTCGAGGGCCGTCGCGCTCGGCATGTTCGTGGAGAACACCACGCGGGTGCTGCACGAGGCCGGGTTCGGCCTGCGGGACGCCTCCCGGGCCGCCGGGTCGTTCATCTGGTTCGTGGTCGGCCGCACGGTCGAGGAGCAGTCCCTGCCGTTGCTCGGCCCGGCGGAGCTGGACCACGCCCGGTCGCTGTTCCCCACCTTGGGCATGGCCATGATCGAGCGGCAGGTGATCGGCGACAGCCAGGAGGCGGCCTTCCGGTTCAGCGTCGACATCATGGTCACCGGCCTGCGCGCGCTCCACACCGAACTGCCCCGCGCCGCCCGGCGGCGGACGCCGTGAGCCGGCCGGGATCCGTCGACGGATCCCGGCCGGCTCACGGGCGGTGCACACGGTCCGGGAATCGCCGGAGGGTGCCGTGCGGTGGGGCTGGCGTGCGGAATCCGCGTCCCGCCGGCGGGGGAAGGCGGGTTCAGAAACCGGGGAAGACCTGCCGGAGGGCGGCGATGTCCGGGTTGCCGGCCAGCTCGGCGGGGGTGTGCTCGGGGTCGAGGCGTCCGTAGACCAGGCGCACCAGCGCCTCGGCCGGCAGCCGCAGGTCGGCCGGGTCGGTGGTGGGGGTCAGCTCGACGCTGTCCGGACCGGTGGTCAGGGTGAAGTCGCGCCGCGGGGCGCTGGTCTCGATGACGAGGGTGCGCGGCTCGCCGACCGGCTTGCCGACCCGCTTGGCCATGTTGGGCATCGCGTCGACGAGCATCTCGACCGCGGCGGGCTCGATCACGGCCGCCGGGTCGAGCGCCACCGCGACGTCCCAGGTGTGGACGGCGTGCTCGCCGAGCCGCAGGGTCGCCATCGCCGACAGGTCCAGGTCGAGGCCGAACGCGAACAGGGTGAAACGGGAGCGGTCCGCGTCCGGCAGCCCTTCGAGACGCGAGACGAACTCCTCGTTCGACCGCACGCTCGCGGTCACCTGCTGACCCGGCGTCAACGCGTCCCACCGGCTCCAGACCGGGCGGAACTCCTCGATGCCCGGCGCGGTCCCGCCGGACAGCCCGGCGTCCAGGAACGAGCCGAAGATCTCCGCCTGGCTGCCGAGATGCGAGGCTACCTGGGCGATCGACCACTCGTTGTCGTAGGAGGGCCCCTGCACGGCGTCGTCGTCCAACGACGAGACGAGTGAGGAGAACCGGTCGTGCGACTGGCGCAGCGCGCGAATCCAGACGGCGTGGTCGGACATGGCAATGCTCCGATCTGGTCAATGATCCGGTGAGTACGCGCCGGGAAGGCGGCGCGGCCCCGAAAAACTTCCGACAGCCTATGCCGCGGCGGCACTTGGCGACGGCCGCCCGGGCCCGCCGCCGGGCCGGTCGTCCGGGCGCCGGGCGCATATCCCGGGAAATGCGCCGCGGGCGGCGGCACGGCGGGCGGCGCCGGGTCACTCGAAGCTGACGCGCTCCAGCCAGAAGTCGAGCAGCCGCGCGTCGCCCAGCACCTCGATGCCCGCACCGCCGGCCGGGCTGCGCCTGTAAACCAGGAGCAGCAGCTCGGTCAGCGGACCGCGCACCGCGACCGCCGCCTTCTCGTGCGCGCGGCGCCAGGCGATGGCCTCGCCGGTCAGGTCCACCACCCACTCCGCGGCCGCCTGCGGCGGGGTGTCGGTGGCGTGCAGGTGGAGGGTGCGGCCGGGGCCGAGCAGCTCGCGCGTCACGGGGTGGACCTCGAAGTGCATGGGCAGCGCGCCCAGTTCCATCCACTCGTCGAGCCCGTCGACGGCCACCTCCTGGTCGACGGCGAACGGCTCGCCGAGGGCGAGGAACGCGTCGGCCCGGTGCATCACCGTCTCGTGGGTGAAGCGGCGGGCGTAGAACATCGCGGTGCCGCCGGGGACCGGGGTCCACAGCGGGGCGTCCGGCCCGGCCTCCCGCAGGGTCCGCGCCAGCCGCGCGGCGCCCTCGGCGAGCCACCGGCCGAGCACCGCCGGGTCCTCGTCGGTGTAGGCGGACAGGTCGCGGAAGTGGGCGTCGGACACCGGCCGGGCGGCGCGGGTGCGCACCGTCTCCTCGGCCCAGCGCTGGGCGCCGCCGAGGTGGCGCAGCAGCTGCCCGGCGTTCCACCCCGGGCAGGAGGGCACGGGCACCGTCAGGTCGGCGCCGGCCAGGCGCGACCGCAGCAGCTCGGTCTGCGCGACGACCTCGGAGCAGTACCGGTCGTAGCTCAAGTGGGTCATGCCGTCACGGTAGATCGCGGCACTGACGACGCGGGGGCCGGACGCACCGCGGAGCGGGCGTGCTCCCCCGGGAGGGCGCCGGGCGGACACGCCGCCGGACGGAGCAATGGCGGGCCGGGAGGGCGGGCGTCGGGTGGGATGGCCTCTGCCTCGTCCCCCGTCACTGGAGAGACCGCCATGCGTCTGCCTTCCGTCCTGGTCGCCGCGACCGTCCTGCTCGCCGGCGGGCTGACCGGTGCCGCGCCGGCCGCCGCCAACGGCGCCGCGCCGAACACCTCCGCCCCGGTCCCCGTGGTCTCCGGCCGCTCGGTCGGCGTCACGACGTTCACCGGCTCGAACTGCCCGCAGGACAGCCTGTGCCTGTACCGCGACCACGGATTCACCGGCGGCGGCCTGGCGCTGCGGGTCGGCGACAGCGTGGAGTCGCTGGGCCAGTACGGCTTCAACGACCGGATGTCGTCGTGGTCCAACGACAGCGGGGTGGACTGCCTGTGGACCCCGGACTCCTACGGCCAGGGCACGGCCCATCCGATGATCGCCGGGCAGCGGATCAACGTGACGCCGCAGGAGAACGACACCGCGTCGGCGGTCTACTGCGCCTGACCCCGCAGCCCGGTCCGCTCCCCCGGCGGATCCGGTGAAGGATGTCCGCGCCGTCTGGACCGTCCGCCGCGCGCGCCACACCATATGACGACCGGTCATGGGAGGTGGCAGGTGCTGGACGAAGAGGGGGAACCGTTGCCGCGTTCGGTGGAGGAGAGACGGTTGCGCGGGGCCGCCGAGCGCGGGGACCCGGCCGCCGGCTACCGTCTCGCCACCACCCTGGAGGGCGCGCGGCGGTGGCAGGAGGCGCGGGAGTGGCTGTGCCTGGCCGCCGAGGCTGGCCACGTCCCGGCGATGCGCGACCTCGCGTGGAAGTACAGCGAGCGGGCGCGCACCGACCCGGCCGCCGAGGAGCCGGCCGAGCGGTGGTTCCGCCGGCTCGCCGAGGTGACCGGCGACGAGGACGAACTCGTCAGCCTGGCGCAGGAGATGCAGAACTGGTCGGCCGGGCGCACCGAGCGGGCCGCCGGGCTGCTGCGCCGGCTCGCGGAAGACGGGAACGTGCGGGCCGCCCGGCGGCTCGCCTACGAGAGCACGAGCGCCGGCGACTACGCCGGCGCCGTGCACTGGTACCGGCTGGCCGCCGAGGCGGGCAGCAAGGACGCGAGCGCCAGCCTCGGGCACTGGCTCACCTACCTCGACCGCTACGAGGAGGCGGAGGCGGTCTACCAGCGGCTCGCCGACGAGGGCGACGCGGGCGCGCGGGTGGCCCTCGCCCAGGTGCGGCTGCGGCTGGGCAAGATCCCGCCGGCCGTCGACCGCTCGGGGCGGCTGGTCATCTCCTTCCCGGAGTCCTGCGACGTCGGGCTGCCGGAGCGCCGCCCGGCGCCGATGGCCGTCGACCGGGGATCGACGGAGCCCGGTTCGGTCGCCGACGTCGCGGCGACCGCGCTGATCACCGCGGCCGTGGTGCCGTTCTTCCAGGCGCTGGCCGCCAAGGCGGGCGAGGGGGCGTACGAGGCGGCCCGGTCGCTGCTGCGGCGCCGGCTGCGGCGCGACGGCGACACCCGGGCGGCGCGGCGCACCGGCCCGGTGCTGCACGTGGTCCAGGACCCGGGCAGCGGCACCCGGCTGGAGTTGCGCTCCGGCCATCTCACCGACGAGGCGCTGCGCGAGCTGACCCTGACCGACGTCGAGACCCTGACCGCCCCGGACCCGTCCGGCCGGCAGGTCACCGTGTACTGGGAGCCGGCGGCCGGCGCCTGGCTGCGCCGGGTGCACCAGGACTGACCGGGCGCCGGCACGCACCGGGCCCGCCCCGCCGTGGTCGGCGGGACGGGCCCGGGGTGCGTCGGTGGCGAGCGGTCAGAGGGCCGCCTCGGCCGGCTCCTCGGCGGCCTCCTCGATGGCGACGTCGTAGTACCGCTGGACGTCGGCCTGCGGCAGCATCGTCTTCAGCGCGAGGGCGAAGACGATCGCGGTGATGACCAGGTTGGTCAGGAATCCCCAACCCAGGCCGATGTAGCCGCGGCCGCCGTCGAAGGTGCCGAGCCAGCTCTGCAGGGCGAGCATGCCGAGCCACAGCAGCACCCAGTACCCGGACCGGAAGTCCATGCCGGGCGCCCTGCCCTTGCCGGTGATCTGGAAGACGGCGAGCAGCACCAGCCCGATCAGGATGCTGACGAACAGCTTCCAGTTGGTGGTCCAACCCGCCCAGAAGACGATCAGGTTCGACGAGTACAGCCCGAGGAACGGGATGACGTCCTTGCCGGGCAGCTTGAACGGGCGGTCGATGTCGGGCATCTGGCGGCGCATGGCGCTGAGCACCAGCGGGCCGACGCCGAAGGAGAGCACCGTGGCGGAGGTGATGAAGCCCACCAGCTGCTGCCAGCTCGGGAACGGCAGGAAGACGATGAGGCCGATCACGAAGGCCACCACGAGGCTGACCACCGGGGCGCCGGTGCGGCTGGTGCGGGTCAGCGAGTCGGGGGCGTTGCCGTTGCGGCCCATGGCGTACGAGACCCGGGCGGTGGCCGTGGTGTAGATCAGACCGGTGTCACCGGGGGAGATCACCGCGTCCACGTAGAGCATCCAGGCCAGCCAGCCGAGGCCGATCGCCGAGGAGATGGCGGCCAGCGGTCCGAAGTCGTTGGCGAAGGTCAGCCCGATCCAGCCGTGCGAGCCGGCCAGGTCGTGCTTGGGAACGGCGCCGATGAAAGCGACTTCAAGCAGCACGTAGATGAGTCCGGTGATGAGAACCGAGCCGATGATGGCGATCGGGATGTTGCGCTTGGGATTGCTGGTCTCGCCGGCGAGTTCGACGCCCTGCCGGAATCCCAGGAAAGAGAAGGTGATACCGGCGGTGGCGATAGCGCTGAAGATGCCCTTGGCCCCGCCGGGCGCGAATCCGCCGCCCGTGCCGTACTCGGTGGCGTCGAAGTTGTGCGGGTGGAACGCCGTGATGAAGAACGCCACGATGACCAGCATGATGACGAACAGCTTCCAGCCCACCAGCACGTTGTTCACCCGGGCGAACCAGCGGATGCCGTAGTAGTTGACCACCACGAACAGCGCCATGGCGATCACCGCGACCAGATAGCCGAGGCCGGTCAGCGTGTGGGTGCCGCTGCCCACGTGGTTCGTGGTGAGCGGGGCCCACCGGGTCGCGTAGGTCAGGGCGCCCTCCACCTCGATCGGCGCCACCGCGGCCGCGGCGATCCAGGTGATCCAACCGAGGGTGTAGCTGGCGAAGGAGCCGAAGGACAGGTGCGGGAAGCGCACCACGCCGCCGGAGACCGGGATCATCGGACCGAGTTCGGCGAAGCACAGCCCGATGATCATGATCATCACCGAGCCGATGATCCACGACAGGATCGACGAGGGGCCGGCGATCTTCGCCGCGTTGAGCGCTCCGAAAAGCCATCCGGATCCGATGATGGATCCCACACCGGCGAACAACAGGCTGACGATGCCCATGTCCCGTTTGAGCTTCGACTGGCCGGGGGCCCGGGACTGTTTCGTTCCTGCTGCATCACTGGTGGCCATGTGACGCACTCCTCACTGTGTTCGACACTGCTATAAAGAACCGCCGGGAAATACCGACAGAACCACTTACTTGGGTATCCCTTGACTTGCCCAAGAGCAATACGGGCAACGGTTTTTGTTGCCATCGTGCTCTTATCGACACCAAGTTCAAGCCACAACGCGGCGGGTCCGTACGGTTCGTGCCGCCCGGCGGGGGAAGCGGCGGCGCCCTACGGCGCCGCGTGGGCGCCGGCCCCGGCCAGGCCCTGGTAGTAGGAGTCCACCTCGCGCAGGTAGTTGACGTCGGCGGTGTCCTGGTCGGTGGTGAACTGCGGCGCGTCCATGACCTGTTCCTTGGTGAAGGAGACGGTCACCGTGCGTTCGCCGGCGTCGATCTTCTCGATCGCGCCGGCCGGGACCAGGACGCTGGTGCCGAACAGCCAGACCCCGGTGTCCACGATCAGGTGCTGCCGGCCCGGGTCGTCCTCCTGCCGCTCCACCCGGCCGAGCGACCCGTCGGCGGCCAGCACGTCGAACCCCACCAGGTCCCGGGCGACTTCGTGCTCCCCGAAACTCCAGATCCTCATCACGTCGCACGCTTCCTCTCGTCCGCTTCGGTCGTCAGCAGCACGCCTACCCCGTCCGCGGCCGAAATGCCGCCCCGCGCGAAACGGTCTCCCCGAACGCGCGGGTCAGGGGGCCATCACGGCGAATGCGGTGTCATCGGACGGGGATGCGGGTCATTGATTCGAAGAGCGGACGGGCCCGCCGGCCGGCGGAGCCGTCCACGACGGAACGAAGGTGGACGACCATGGCGAAGCAGGCGCAGATCGGGGTGACCGGACTCGCGGTGATGGGCCGCAACCTGGCCCGCAACCTCGCCCGGCACGGCTACACGGTGGCGGTGCACAACCGGAACTCCGAGCGGACCGAGGCGCTGGTCACCGGCTTCGGGGACGAGGGCGACTTCGTGCCGGCCGAGCACCCGGAGGGGATCGTGGCGTCGCTGGAGCGGCCGCGCCGCCTCGTGGTCATGGTGAAGGCGGGCGCGGCGACCGACGCGGTGATCGACCAGTTCGCGCCGCTGCTGGAGAAGGGCGACATGATCGTGGACGGCGGCAACGCGCACTTCGCCGACACCGTCCGGCGCGAGCGGGCGCTGCGCGGGATCGGGCTGCACTTCGTCGGCGCCGGCATCTCCGGCGGCGAGGAGGGCGCGCTGCACGGTCCGAGCATCATGCCGGGCGGTTCCGCGCAGGCGTACGCCTCGCTCGGCCCGCTGCTGGAGGACATCGCCGCCGAGGTGGACGGGCAGCCGTGCTGCACGCACATCGGTCCGGACGGCGCCGGACACTTCGTCAAGATGGTGCACAACGGCATCGAGTACGCGGACATGCAGCTGATCGGCGAGTCCTACGACCTGCTGCGCCGGGCGCTGGGCCTGGCGCCCGGTCAGACGGCGGAGGTCTTCAGGACGTGGAACACCGGCCGGCTGGAGTCGTATCTGATCGAGATCACCGCCGAGGTGCTGGCGCACACCGACGGCTCCACCGGGCGGCCGTTCGTGGACGTGGTGCTCGACCAGGCCGAGCAGAAGGGCACCGGCCGCTGGACGGTGCAGACCGCGCTCGACCTCGGCGTCCCGGTCAGCGGCATCGCCGAGGCGGTCTTCGCGCGCTCGCTGTCCGGCCACGCCGGCCTGCGCGACGCGGCGCAGGAGCTGCCGGGCCCGACCGGCCGCCGGCCGGCCGGGGCGGCGGCCGAGCGGTTCGCCGACGACGTCGAGCAGGCGCTGTACGCGTCGAAGATCGTGGCGTACGCGCAGGGCGTCCACCAGATCCAGGCGGGCAGCGCGGCGTACGACTGGGACATCGACCCGGGCGCGGTGGCGGCGATCTGGCGCGGCGGCTGCATCATCCGGGCCCGTTTCCTGAACCGGATCACCGAGTCCTACACCGGCGAGCACGCGCCGGCCTCGCTGCTGACCGCGCCCTACTTCCACGACGCGCTGGCCGGCGCGCAGGACAGCTGGCGCCGCGTGGTGTCCACGGCGGCCGAACTCGGCGTCCCGGTACCGGGGTTCGGCTCCGCGCTCGCCTACTACGACGCGCTGCGCTCGCCCCGGCTGCCGGCCGCGCTCGTGCAGGGCCAGCGGGACTTCTTCGGCGCGCACACCTACCGCCGGACCGACCGCGACGGCGTCTTCCACACCCTCTGGGGCGCGGACCGCACGGAGCAGGGCGCCTGACCCCGGGCCGGCTCGCTTCGGGCCGGCGACGGAGCGGGGGCCGCGGATTCGTGGTGGCCGCGCTCATAGGTGGCGTCGCGGGTATGGCGTCCGGCCACATATCGCGCCGGTGCGGCTCTTCCTACGGTGTGGCCACCCCCACCGCCCCCGTCCGGAATGAGTGATCATGGCAGCCGCCACCGCTCCCCCTCCCGCCCGCCGGTCGCTGTACCGCGTCGTCGCCGCGAGCCTCATCGGCACGACGATCGAGTGGTACGACTACTTCCTCTACGGTTCCGCGGCCGCCCTCGTCTTCGGCCACGTCTTCTTCCCGACCTCCGACCCGCTGACCGGGACGCTGCTGTCCTTCCTCACCTACGCCATCGGCTTCGCAGCCCGCCCGCTCGGCGCGCTGGTCTTCGGCCACTTCGGCGACCGGCTCGGCCGCAAGAGGCTGCTGGTGCTCAGCCTGCTGATGATGGGCGGCGCCAGCACGCTGATCGGCTGCGTGCCCGGCTACGACACGATCGGCGTCGCGGCGCCCGTGCTGCTGACCGTCCTGCGGCTGGTCCAGGGGTTCGCGCTGGGCGGCGAGTGGGGCGGCGCGGTGCTCCTGGTGTCCGAACACGGCAGCGCCAAGTGGCGCGGCTTCTGGGCCTCCTGGCCGCAGGGCGGCGCTCCGGCGGGCAACCTGCTGGCGGTCGGCGTGCTGTCGCTGATGACCTCCGTGCAGAGCGACGCCGCGTTCGCCGCCTGGGGCTGGCGCATCCCCTTCCTGCTCTCCGGGGTGCTGGTCAGCATCGGGCTGTGGATCCGGCTGTCGGTGGACGAGTCGCCGCTCTTCAAGGAGGCGCTGGCCAGGGCCGAACGGCGCAAGGCGCGGGAGCAGGCCGAACAGCCGCCGCTGCTCGCGGTGTTGCGCCACCACTGGCGGGACATCCTGGTCGCCATGGGCGCCCGGATGGCGGAGAACATCTCGTACTACATCATCACCGCGTTCGTCCTCGCGTACTGCGTGGACCACCTCAAGCTCGCCGAGCGGACGGCGCTCAACGCGGTGCTGATCGGCTCGGCCGTGCAGTTCTGCCTCATCCCGCTCTTCGGCGCGCTGTCCGACCGGGTCGGCCGCAAGCCGGTCTACCTGGCCGGCGCCGTCGGGGTCGGCGCGTGGGCGTGGGCGTTCTTCGCGCTGCTCGACACCCGGTCGTTCACCGAGATCACGCTGGCCGTCACCGTCGGCCTGGTCTTCCACAGCGCGATGTACGCGCCGCAGGCGGCCTTCTTCTCGGAGCTGTTCGCCACCCGCATGCGCTACTCCGGCGCGTCGATCGGCGCGCAGTTCGCCTCGGTGGCCGCCGGGGCGCCGGCGCCGCTGATCGCCGTCGCACTGCTGGGCGCGTACGGGAACGCCACGCCGATCTCGCTGTACGTGACCGCGGCCGCGGTGCTCACCGTGATCGCCCTGCTCGCCGCGAAGGAGACCCGCGGCCGCGACCTGGCCGCGACCGGGGCGGCCGACGAGGACCTGGCCGCCGCGGAGGCCGCCGCGTCCTGACGCGTCGCCCGTCTCAGGCGTCCAGCTCCGCGCGGAACGCCGTCACCGCGTCGCCGGCGACCGACACCCGGATCGTCCCGTCGGGGTCCGTCCCGACCCGGACGGCGACCTCGCCGGGGCGTCCCATCGCCGATCCCTGGCGGCCGGTGAAGGCGAGCCGGCCGCCGGGGGCCGGCACGGCGCGGTGCCGCACCAGGTAGGCGCCGAGCGGGCCGTGTCCGTTGCCGGTGACCGGGTCCTCGCCGATGCCGATCGCGGGCGCGAACATCCGCGACCAGGTGAGCGGTTCGGCCCCGCCGGCGTCCCGGGCGAAGACGAAGAAGCCGTTGCTGCCCACCTCACGGCTGAGCGCGGCCAGCGCCGCCGGGTCGGGCCGCAGCGCGTCGACCCCCGCCCGGTCGCGCAGCGGCACCAGGACCTTGGAGTGCCCGGTGGAGACGACCTGGACCGGTCCGTCGTCCGCGAGGTCGGCGGGCCGTGCGCCGAGTGCGCGCAGCAGCCGGTCCCGCCGGCCGGCGTCCAGTTCGGGTCCGAAGGCGGCGGCCCCCTGGTGCATGCCGATCCGGATCCGGTCGCCCTCGCGGTGGATGTCCACCCGTTGCCGCAGTCCGGTGCCGGTCTTCTGGACCGACGAGCCCGCCGGCAGGCCGTGTTCGACGGCTCTGGCGAAGTGCGCGCCGATCGTGGCGTGTCCGCAGGTGGGCACCTCGGTGGCCGGGGTGAAGAAGCGGACCCGTACGTCGTGGTCGGCGCCGTCCGGGCAGAGCACGAAGGCCGTCTCGGAGTTGTTGAGCTCCCGGGCGACGGCGAGCATCCGCGCGTCGGTCATCCCGTCGGCGCCGAGGACCACGCCGGCCGGGTTGCCGGTGAACGGGATCCGGGTGAAGGCGTCGACCTGGTAGAGGACCCTCACCGGGCGGCTCCCGTGGACCAGTCGTTGTGCGGCCGGTCCGCACCGGTGCGGCGCGGCGGCCCGGCGGCCGCCACGTCCTGCGCCAGGCGCACCAGGGTCCGCACCGCGCAACCCGTGCCGCCCCTGGGGGTGTAGCCGTACGGCTCGCCCTCGTGGTAGGCCGGGCCGGCGATGTCGAGGTGGGCCCAGGGGACGGCGTCCGGCACGAACTCGCGCAGGAACAGCCCGGCCGTCAGGCCGCCGCCGGCCCGCTCGCCGACGTTGGCGAGGTCGGCGACCGGCGAGTCCAGGCCCGCGCGCAGCTCGATCGGCAGCGGCATCGGCCAGGACTGCTCGCCCGCCCGGTCGGCGGCGGACAGCACCTGCTCGCGGAAGGCGGTGTCGTTGCCGAGCACGCCGAAGGTGCGGTGGCCGAGGCCGAGCTTCATGGCGGCGGTCAGGGTGGCCACGTCCACGAGGGCGTCCGGCTCCTCCTCGGCCGCGCGGACCAGGGCGTCGGCGAGCACCAGGCGGCCCTCGGCGTCGGTGTTGACCACCTCGACGGTCCGGCCGCTGTACATCCGCAGCACGTCGCCGGGGCGCAGGGCCGAGCCGGACGGCATGTTCTCGGCGAGGGCGAGCCAGCCGGTCAGCTCGATCTCCAGGCCGAGCCGGGCGGCGGCCACCACGGCCGCGAACACCGCGGCGGCGCCGGACATGTCGCGTTTCATGATCTCGTTGAAGCCGACCGGCTTGAGCGAGATGCCGCCCGAGTCGTAGGTGATGCCCTTGCCGACGAAGGCCAGCCTGGCCGCCGCCCGGGGATGCGCGTAGCCGATCCGCACCAGGCACGGCGGCCGGACGGAGCCCTGCCCGACGCCGAGGATGCCGCCGAACCCGCCGGCGGCGAGCCGCTTGTCGTCGAACACCTCGACCGACAGGCCGTGTTCCCCGCCGGCCGCGGCCACGATGGCGGCGAACCGCTCGGGGTCGAGTTCGTTGGCCGGCATGTTGACCAGGTCGCGGCAGCGGTTCAGCTCCTCGCCGAGCGCGACGGCAGCGCGCACCGCGGCCGGCGCCTGCTCGTGGTCGCTGCGGATCGCCAACTCGCCGACCGGGGGCCTGCCGGCGGCCTTGCTGCGGTAGGCGGTGAAGGCGTACGCGCCCAGCAGCGCGCCGAGTGCCACCGCCTCGACGTCCCTCGGACCCGCCACCGGCAGCGCCAGCACGGCCCTGCGCGCGCCGGCCAGTTCCCGGGCCGCCACCCCGGCGGCGCGGCGCAGCGGTTCGGCGCGGTAACGGTCGCCGTCGGCGGGGGCACCGAGGCCGACCGCGAGGACCAGTCCGCCGCCGAGCCGGCCGGCGGGCACCGGCAGCCGGACCGCCTCGCCCGCGGCGCCGGTCATGCCGAGGGCGGCGAGCGTCCGCGCCAGCCGGCCGTCGAACGCGTCGTCGACCGGTCGCGCGCCGGGTGCGGGCAGCGGGCCGCCGGGGCCCTCGGCGACCCCGATCACGAGGGCGTCCGCGGCGGCGTCCGCCACGGGAGAGGTGCGGACGGATATCACGGTCACGTGCGGGAGTTCCTGTTCTCGCTCACCCCGGCGGCCGACGCGCCGGGCGGGTCGTGCGGCGCGGCCGGCGCCGTCGGAAGTGCCTCGTGCCCGACCGCCGGCGCGGACGGTCGGCGGCGCGTCATGGCGACGCCGACGAGCACCACGGCCATCCCGGCGACGATCCGCGCGTTGAGGTGTTCGCCGAGCACCACGACGCCGAGCACCACGGAGACCACCGGCAGCAGGTAGCCGACGGTGGCGGCGTTGGTCGCGCCCTCGTCGGCGATGATCCGGTACGTCAGGTGGAAGGTGACGCCGGTGGCGAAGACGCCGAGGACCACGGCCGCCACCAGGGCGGTGGGGTGGAAGTGGACCGGGTCCAGGCCGCCGGCCGGCAGGGTCAGCGCGGTCAGCCCGGTCGCGGCGGTCAACTGGGCGGCGGACAGGCTGATCGTGGGCAGTCCCTTGCCGACGAGGTGGCGTCCCATGTAGGTGAAGCCGACCGCGTAGCTGGCCGCCGCGCCGACGATGGCGAGGGCGCCCCAGCCGACCGCGCCGGTCTGCTCCCAGGGGGCGAAGATCAGCACCGTGCCGGCGAAGCCGAGCGCCAGCCCGCCCGACCGGACCGGACGCAGGCCGCGTTCGGTGCCGATCAGGACGCCGATCAGCAGCGACCACAGCGGGGTCGTCGCGTTCAGCACCCCGGCCAGGCCGGAGCTGACCGTCCGCTCGGCGTCGCTGAACAGGAAGAACGGCAGGGCGTTGCAGAAGAGGGCGGCCACGAACAGGTGGCCCCAGATGGCGCCGTCCCGCGGCAGCCGCCGGTGGGCCCTGGAGCACAGCACCAGCAGCACGGCCGAGCCGAGCACGCAGCGCACGAAGGTGACCTGGACGGGGGAGAGCCCGTGCAGCGCCAGCTTGATCCACAGGAAGGTCGAACCCCACAGCAGCGCCAGGACGGCCAGCCGTACCAGCGCCCAGGTCCTGCCGGCTACGCCGCTCACGCTCGTTCTCCTCACTCGGGCCGTTGCACCTGGAACACTGCCCGCGCCCATCTGGAAGGACAAGCGAAAGAAATTGCTCCTTTGTTAAGCTCAGCTGCATGCTTGATGTGAGGCGCATGCAGGTGCTGCGGGCGGTGGTCACCAGCGGCTCGATGACCGCGGCGGCCGCGAACCTCGGATACACGCCGTCCGCGGTCAGCCAGCAGGTGGCGACGCTGGAGAAGGAGGCCGGCATCGCGCTGCTGGAGCGGGTCGGCCGGGGCGTGCGGCCGACGGTGGCGGGGCGGCTGCTGATCGAACACGCCGCCGTCATCAGCCAGAACCTCGCCGAGGCGGAGACGGCCCTCGCAGACCTGCGGGCCGGCCGGGCGGGCCGGCTCGCCGTCCGCTACTTCACCTCGGTCGGCCCCACCCTGGTCGCGCCCGCCCTGGCCCGCTTCCGCCGGGAGTACCCGGGCATCCAGATCGACCTCAGGCTGAACGAGTCGTCCGAGCCCTTCGCCGAGCAGGACCGGGCGGATCTGGCCATCGTGGTCCTCGCGCGGAACGAGAGCCGGCCGGGCGTCCGGCTGGTCCACCTGGTCGACGACACCTACCACGTGGTGCTGCCGGCCGGGCATCCGCTCGCCGGGCAGCGGACCATCGACCTGGCCGGCCTCGCCGGGGAGCCGTGGATCGGCAGCGAGCCGCCCGGGCCCTGTCTCGAACCGGTCCTGGAAGCCTGCGCCGCCGCCGGGTTCAGCCCGAACTTCGTGGCGAAGAGCGAGGACTACGCCACCACCTTGGGGTTCGTCGCGGCCGGCCTCGGCGTGGGCCTGGTGCCGCGGCTGAGCCTGAACGGCCGGCACCCCGGCGTCACCGTCCGCCGGGTCCGCCGGCCCGAACCGGTCAGGGGGATCTACGCGGCCCTGCCGGAGACCGCGTTCGGCCAGCCGGCGCTCCGCGCGCTGCTCGACGCGCTCAGGGACGAAGCGCGCCGCTGAGGCCGGGGCGTGCCGGTCACCCGGCGGTCGTGATCTGGGTGCCCTGCGCGGAGACCAGCCGCCATCCGGCTCCGGCGTCCCGCGCGAAGACGTGGGTGTAGCGGCTGCCCGCGGTGAAGGTGCTGCCGTCGTCGCCGGTGAAGTTCATCGCGGTCCGGCCCACGACGACGCCCACCTCGCCGATCCGGCGGACCACCGCCTCGTCGGGGAAGGGCCGCACGGCCGGAAAGCGCACCGCCCCGCCGGCCACCGCGTCGAGCAGCGCGGCACGGTCGACCACCGCTCCGTCGTTGACGGCCACCAGCAGGAAGCCGTCGGCGAGCAGTTCGGCGAGCCGGGCGGTGTCGGCGGCGACCAGCGCGTCGAAGAACCGCTGATCGCACTCGACCAGCGCGGCACGGTCATCGGGAGCTGCGAGGTGGGTCGGGTCGGTCATCGAAAGGTCCATTCCGGTCGACGGGCTTCGGGCGGCGGCGAGTGTACGTGACCATGCGTCAGCTCTCGACCGCATTTCCGCCGAGGGGTCCGGATCACGGTGCGGGATCCGGGGTTTCGAAATATTTCGACGCCCGGAGTCGGCGCGATGAAGCCACAGATCCGGCCACGACGTGCGCCGACTCCCGCGCCGGCGGCGGAAGTTGGGGCTGCGAGGAGCCTTGCCGAGGGAAAAGAATCGATGGAGACTCCGGAATGTTTCCACCCGTGGACGGCAACTTGCCGTCGGTCCGGTGGGAAACGGTGATCGACGACGCCCCCGACCGCTCGGCGGTCCGACCGAAAAGGTGTCATGCCCATGAAGAGAATTCGCACGCTTTCGCTCGCCGGCTGCTCCGCCCTCCTCGTCGCCCTGGGACTGGTCGCCTCGACGGCCCCCGCCGACGCGGCCGGCACCCCGCTGCGCACGCTGGCCGAGGCGAAGGGCCGCTACTTCGGCACCGCGCTCACCCAGTCGAACCTGTCCGACCCCACGCTCACCGCGGTGGCCGGCGCCCAGTTCGACATGGTCACCCCCGGCAACGAGATGAAGTGGGACACCACGGAACCCTCGCAGGGGCAGTTCGACTTCGGTCCCGGCGACGCGATCGTCTCGTGGGCCAAGGCGCACGGCGACCGGGTGCGCGGCCACAACCTGGTCTGGCAGAGCCAGTTGCCCTCCTGGGTGACCAGCCTGTCGGGCAGCCAGGTGCAGAGCGCGATGATCAACCACATCACCAACGAGGTCAGCCACTACCGCGGCCAGGTCTACTCCTGGGACGTGGTCAACGAGCCCTTCAACGACGACGGCAGCTTCCGGCAGGACGTGTTCTACAACGCCTACGGCGGCTCCGGGTACATCGCCGCCGCCCTGCAGGCCGCCCACGCGGCCGACCCGGGGGCCCAGCTGTACCTGAACGACTACAACATCGAGGGCAGCGGCGCGAAGAGCGACGCGATGTACAACCTGGTCAAGTCGCTCAAGTCGCAGGGCGTGCCGATCAACGGGGTCGGTTTCGAGAGCCACTTCATCCTCGGGCAGGTGCCGTCCAGCATGCAGGCGAACATGCAGCGCTTCGCGGACCTCGGCGTGGACGTGGCGGTCACCGAACTGGACGACCGCATCCAACTGCCGGCCACCGGCGCGGACCTGACCCAGCAGGCGAACGACTACTCGGCCGTGGTCCAGGACTGCCTGGCGGTCTCGCGCTGCGTCGGTGTCAGCCAGTGGGGCGTCGGGGACGCGGACTCGTGGATCCCCGGGGCCTTCCCCGGATTCGGCGCGGCCACCATGTACGACCAGAACTACCAGCCCAAGCCGTCCTACACCTCCACCCAGCAGGCCCTGGGCGGCTGAACCCGCTCCTACCGCACGGCGGTCGGCGGGGCGGTGCTGTTGCGCACGACCAGGCTGGTGGCCAGTTCCAGGCGGGTGAGCACCGGCTCGCCGTCGCGCAGCCGCAGCAGCATCCGCCCCGCCTCCTCGGCCATCTGCCGCAGCGGCTGGTGGACGGTGGTGAGCGCGGGGCTGGCCCACCGGGCCATCGCCACGTCGTCGTAACCGACCACGGACAGGTCGCGCGGCACCCTCAGGCCGGCCAGCCGGGCCGCCTCCAGGACCCCGAGCGCCTGCAGGTCGCTGCCGGCGAAGACCGCGGTCGGCCGGCCGGGACCGTCGAGCAGTCGCGCCGCGTGGGCGTAGCCGGCCTCCAGGTGGAAGTCGCCGTACCGCACCAGGCCGGGGTCGACGTCGAGTCCGGCCACGGCCATCGCGGACCGGTACCCGTCGAGCCGGGCCACCGAGCACAGCATGTCGCGCGGTCCGGTGACGATCGCGATCCGCCGGTGGCCCAGCTCGATCAGGTGGCGGGTGGCGGCCAGGCCGCCGGCCCAGTTGGCCGAGCCGACCGAGGGGACGTCCGGCTCGGGGTCGCCGGCCGGGTCGATGATGACGAACGGGATGGACCGGGACCTCAGCTGGCTCCTGGCCTGCGGCGAGAGCGTGGAGAAGACCAGCACCACGCCGATCGGGCGGCGGCGCAGCACGCCCTCGATCCAGTCGGGGGCCGGGGAGTGCCGGGTGCCGCTCTCGGTGAGCACCACGCTGGCGCCGTTGCGCCGGGCGACGTTCTCGATGCCGCGGATCAGCTCCATCGCCCAGATGCTGTCCAGTTCGTGGAAGACGATCTCGATGAGCGGCGCCTGCGGCGCGGACCGGGCGGTGCGCTGGTAGCCGTCGCTCTGCAGCACGCGCTCGACGCGCAGCCGGGTGGGCGGGGAGACGTTGCGGCGGCCGTTGAGGACTTTCGAAACTGTCGCGATGGAAACGCCGGCTTTTTCCGCAACCTGGGCCAGGGTGACGCGTCCCGGCTCCTCGTCATAGGCCATGTCTCGCAGCATAAGGCACCAGCATTGGTCACAGTTCGATAACCGCATCGCGGAGTATTGACCACCGCTGGGCGGCAACTTAGCGTCACACTCCGCAGCAAGTTTCGTCATGGATGCCGAAATTTTCTTCGAGAGGCCGATCGATGAAGACTCGCGTGTGGTTCCCCCGTGCGGTGGCCGGGTGCGCGGCACTTGCTCTGGGACTGACCCTGTCGGCCTGCGGCGGCCCGTCGTCCGCGAGCCGGCCGGCCGGCCAGATCCACGTCCTGGTCTACGGCGACGCCGGCAACAAGGTGGAGAAGCAGATCGTCGACACCTTCAACAAGACCTCCAAGGTGAAGGCGGTCCTGGACACCATCCCGGGCGCGGACTACCAGCAGAAGCTGCAGACGGTCATCAACACCGACCACGCGCCCGACGTCTTCTTCAACTGGGGCGGCGGCAGCATCATCCCGTTCGTCAAGGCCGGCCTGCTGATGCCGCTGGACGGCATGATCAAGAAGAACCCGGCGCTGCGCTCCAGCTTCCTGCCCGCGGTCTTCGACACCGCGGTCGTCGGCGGCAAGCCCTACGGGATCCCGATGCGCGGCACCCAGCCGGTGATGCTGTTCGACAACAAGAAGGTGCTCGCCTCGGCCGGCATCACGCCGCCCGCCACCTGGAACGACCTGCTCTCCGACGTCAGGAAGCTCAAGGCGCGGGGCAAGACGCCGATCGCGCTGGGCGGCGGCGACCAGTGGCCCACCCTCATGTGGTTCGAGTACGTCTACGACCGCGTCGCGGGACCCGGCCTGTTCGAGAAGGCGCTCGGCGGCGACCCGGCCGTGTGGAACAGCGCGGCCAGCAAGAAGGCGCTCGGGATGCTCAAGCAGCTGGTGGACGCGGGCGCGTTCGGCCACAACTTCGACTCGGTGAAGTTCACCGACGGCGGCTCGGCGGCGCTGCTCGCCAGCGGCAAGGCGGGCTTCGAGCTGATGGGCTCGTGGGAGTACTCCACGCAGCAGCAGGCCGACCCGAGGTTCGCCGCCACCGGCCTCGGCTACAGCTCCTTCCCCACCGTGCCCGGCGGCCGGGGCAACCCGCTCGACCTGGTCGGCAACACCAACAACTTCTACTCGGTGCTGAAGAACACCCGCTACCCGGACGCGGTCGCCGACTTCCTGCGCCTGCAGTACTCCGACGAGTTCGTCAAGGCGCAACTGGCCATCGGCAACCTGCCGACCACGACCAACACCCCGAAGTTCTTCGCCGGCTCCGCCAGCCCGGCCTACTCCGAGTACCAGTACGACCTGGTCAAGCACGCCCCCTCGTTCCAGCTCTCGTGGGACCAGGCGTACCCGCAGTCGGCCAACACGCCCATCCACACGGCCGTGCAGCAGTTCTTCGACGGCCAGACCGACGCCGACGGCTTCATCAAGGCCATGCAGGCCCTGCCGTCCGAGTGAGGCGGGAGCCCTCATGACCACCGCCACCGCCACCGCCGACCCGCGCCGGCCGGTCCGCCGGACCGGCGCGAGGATCGGCCGCCCGGGGCTGCTGTGGGCGGTCCCGGCCACCGTGTTCTTCGGCCTGTTCGCCATCGTCCCGCTCGTCCTGGTCGCCGCCCTGTCGCTGATGGACTGGAACGGCCTGGGCTCGCCGACGTTCGCCGGCCTGGCGAACTGGACCCGGCTGCTGCACGACCCGGTGATGATCAGCAGCCTGTGGCTGAGCGTGCTGCTCACCGTGCTGGGCGTCGCGGTCCAGCTGCCGGTCAGCGTCCTGCTCGGTGTGTGGGCGGCCGGCCCGCAGCGCAACCGGGCGGCGCTGTCCGCGGTCTACTTCGTGCCGCTGGTGCTGTCGGCGACCGCGGTGTCCGTGCTGTGGCGGGCGCTGCTCGACCCGAACTTCGGCATACCGGCGCGGGCCGGCTGGCTGTTCGGCGACGGCAACCTGCTGGGCAGCCGCACCGGCGCCATCGGCGTGCTGGTGTTCGTCGGCGCCTGGCAGTACATCCCGCTGCACACCCTGATCCAGCAGGGCGCGGCACGCCGTATCCCGCAGGTCCTCTACGACGCCGCCGAGATCGACGGGGCGGGCGCCGTCGGCCGGTTCTTCCACGTCACGCTGCCCCAACTGCGCAACAGCATCCTCACGTCGATGATCCTCATGGTGATCGGCGGGCTGACCACCTTCGACACGGTGCTGATCATCACCCAGGGCGGACCGGGCACCGACACCACGATCAGCGCCTACTACATGTACGACAAGGCGTTCAAGAGCTTCGACTTCGGCTCCGGCGCCGCCATCGCGCTGCTGCTCGTGGTGGTCGCCACCCTCGTCTCGCTGGTCGTGGTGCGTATCTCGGGGTACGGCTCGATGCGCGGCACCGCGGAGGGCGTGTGATGAGGGGCCGGCCCAACTACCTCGCGGGCTTCGGCTCGCTGGTGTGGCTCGCCCTGGTGGGCCTGCCGCTCTACGTCATGCTGGCCGCCACCGTGCAGAGCCGTTCCGACTACGCGGCGAACGGCCCGCTGGCCTTCCCCAAGCACTTCACGCTCAGCAACTACGCCGGCGTCTTCTCCGGCGGCTTCCCGCGGTACTTCCTCAACACGGCGGTCGTGACGGTGAGCGTGGTGCTCCTCGTCCTGCTGCTGGTGCCGCCGCTGTCGTACGCGATCGTCCGCAGCCGCGGCCGGATCACCGCCGGCGTCTTCCGGCTCTTCCTGCTCGGGCTGGCCATCCCCGCGCAGGCGGTGATCGTCCCGATGTTCTACGTCATCAGCAAGGTCGGCCTGTACGACCATCTCATCGGCGTGATCCTGCCGACCGCGGCCTTCTCGCTGCCGGTCTGCGCGCTGGTGCTCACCGGCGTCATGCGGGACATCACCTCCGAGCTGTACGAGGCAATGGCGATCGACGGCGCGTCGGCCACCCGGGTCTTCTTCCAACTGGTGGTCCCGCTCTCCAAGGGCGGCCTGTCGACCATCGTGGTGTTCTCCGCGCTCCAGGCGTGGAACGGCTTCCTGTTCCCGCTGGTGCTCACCCAGTCCGACTCGGCCAAGGTGATCACGCTGGGCCTGTACGACTTCCAGACGCAGTACGGCGTGAACATCCCCGGGCTGCTGGCCGCCGTGGTGCTGTCCATGGTGCCGATTCTGCTCATCTACCTGTTCGCCCGCCGTGCCCTGGTCCAGGGGCTCATGGGGGCCGGCGGAAAGTGAGGACGACGTGACCGCAGCGAACGAACCCGCCACCACCCCGTGGCACGACCCCGCCCTGGACGCCGGGGCCCGCGCCGACGCGCTGATCGCCCGGATGACCCTGCGCGAGAAGGTCGCCCAGTTGTACGGGGTGTGGGTCGGCGCCTCCGACGACGGCGACGAGGTCGCTCCCTACCAGCACGACCTGTCCGAGGCCGTCGACCTCGACGCCCTGCTGCCGGACGGGCTCGGCCAGTTGACCCGGCCGTTCGGCACCGCGCCGGTCGACCCCGCGCTCGGCGCCCTGTCGCTGATGCGCACCCAGGCCAGGATCGTGCGCTCCAACCGGTTCGGCATTCCGGCGCTCGCCCACGAGGAGTGCCTGGCGGGCTTCGCCACCTGGGGGGCGACCGCCTATCCGGTGCCGCTGTCGTGGGGCGCCACCTTCGACCCGGCGCTGATCCGGCACATGGCGGACGGCATCGGGCGCGACATGCGCGCGATGGGCGTGCACCAGGGGCTCGCCCCGGTGCTCGACGTGGTGCGCGACGCCCGCTGGGGCCGGGTCGAGGAGACCATCGGCGAGGATCCGTACCTGGTCGGCACGATCGCCACCGCGTACATCCAGGGCCTGGAGTCGGCCGGCGTCATCGCCACCCTCAAGCACTTCGCCGGCTACTCCGCCTCCCGGGCCGGCCGCAACCTCGCGCCGGTGTCGATGGGACCGCGCGAGCGCGCCGACGTGATGCTCGCGCCCTTCGAGATGGCGGTACGCGAGAGCGGCGTGCGCTCGGTGATGCACGCCTACACCGACACCGACGGGATGCCCTCGGCTGCCGACGCGGACCTGCTGACCGGACTGCTGCGCGAGACCTGGGGCTTCACCGGCACCGTGGTCGCCGACTACTTCGGCATCGCCTTCCTGCGGACCCTGCACGCGGTGGCCGGCAGTTGGGCCGAGGCGGCGCACGCCGCGCTGCGCGCCGGGGTCGACGTGGAACTGCCCACCGTCAAGACGTTCGGCGAACCGCTGCTCGACGCGGTCGGCAAGGGCGAGGTGCCGCAGGAACTGGTGGACCGCGCGGTGCGGCGGGTGCTGGTGCAGAAGGCCGAGTGCGGACTGCTGGACCGCGACTGGGACCCCGCTCCCCCGGCGCTGTCCGGCGCCGGCGCGGACTCCGGCGGACACCGGGACCTGCGCGGCACGGTGGACCTGGACGGCGCCGCCAACCGCCTGGTCGCCCGGCAGGTGGCCGAGCGGGCGGTGGTGCTGCTGCGCAACGACGGCACCCTGCCGCTGCGGGCCCCCGCGCGGATCGCGCTGATCGGGCCGAACGCCGACACCCCGACCGCCGTGCTGGGCTGCTACGCCTTCCCGGTGCACGTGGGCGTGCGCCACCCCGAGGTACCGGTCGGCATCGAACTGCCCACGCTGCGCGAGGCGTTGGCGGCCGAGTTCCCGGACAGCGAGATCACCGCCGCGCCGGGCGCCTCGGTGGACGGCACCGACACCGGCGGCTTCGCCGAGGCGGTGGCACTAGCCCGCGGCGCGGACCTCGTCGTGCTGGCCCTGGGCGACCGCGCCGGGCTCTTCGGGCGCGGCACCAGCGGCGAGGGCTGCGACGCCGCTTCGCTGGCGCTGCCCGGTGTCCAACAGCCGCTGCTGGACGCCCTGCTGGACACCGGCACGCCGGTCGTGCTGACCCTGCTGGCCGGCCGGCCCTACGCGCTGGGCCGCGCGGTGGACGAGTGCGCCGCCATCGTGCAGTCCTTCTTCCCCGGCGAGGAGGGCACCGGTGCCATCGCCGGGGTGCTGAGCGGCCGGATCAACCCGTCGGGCCGGCTGCCGATCGGCGTGCCGCGCGATCCGGGCGGTCAGCCGGCCACCTATCTGGCGGCCCGGCTCGCCCACGCCGGCGAGGTCTCGGACGTCGATCCGACCCCGGCCTTCCCGTTCGGCCACGGCCTGGGCTACACCACGTTCGCCTGGTCCGACCTCGACGTGGACGACCCGGCGACCGGCACGGACGGCGAGATCCGGCTCGGCTTCACCGTGCGCAACACCGGCGACCGCGAGGGGACCGAGGTCGTCCAGCTCTACCTGCACGATCCGGTCGCCTCGGTGGTGCAGCCGGTGCAACGCCTCATCGGCTACCTGCGGCTGCCGCTCGCGGCCGGCGAGGCGGCCCGGGTGCGCGCGGTGGTTCCGGCCGACCTGGCGTCCTTCACCGGCCCCGACCTGCGGCGCGTCGTCGAGCCCGGCGAACTCCAACTGCGGCTCGGCTCCTCCAGCGCCGCGATCCGGCTGACCGCGACGGTGACGCTCACCGGTGCGCCGCGCCAGGTGGACCACACCCGCCGGCTGCACGCGCGGCTCGACCCCTCGACGGCGGCACCGCGATGACGGGGGCGGGCCCTCGGGCCCGCCCCCGTCGTGCGTCAGGTGGAGGATCGGGCCGGGCCGTTGCGGTCGGCCCGGCCCGATCCGTCACACATCGGCAGTGGCTTTGGCGGCGGCGACGCGCGGCACCTCGACGCCGGCGGCACGCCGCTGCCCGCGGGCGTCCAGGCTCCAGGCCCCCGGACCGCGCTGGAGCAGCAGGATCAGACCGCCGGCGATGGCCAGGTCGCGCAGGAAGAGCTCCAGGTCGATCTGGTCGGATCGCAGGTGGAAGAGGAAGGTGGCGGGCACGATGAAGACCAGCAGCGCCGCCGCGCCCCAGCGGGTCTGCCAGCCGACCACGATCGACAGGGCGCCGATCAGCAGGACGGCGGTGGACACCACGTAGAAGAAGTCGGCCAGCGGCAGGTGGCCGCCGCGGATCTCGTGCAGGGTGTCCTTCGGGTCGAGAATCTGGGTGATTCCGGCGCCGATGAATATCAGGGATGTCAGAACACGGGCTATGAGCGTTTCGGTATCACGCATCCTCGACATGGGGAACTCCGCTTCAAGAAGGTAGGGGTGCGGCGAGACCCGTCGCCGGACCCTCGCTGACGACCGGCCGCTTTCCGCCGGTTGTGCAACGATATTGTTGATGTCTGGACTAACTTCTTGAAACAAACTTGACGTCTGCTGGAAGGCGCCTCAGGCCCCGTCGGAGCGCCCGGTCCGGGAACGCGGAAAGGGGAGGCCCCGGATCGCGGAACCTCCCCCGTCGTTCACCGATCGCCGGGTCAGCGGCGGCCGCACACCCAGTGGCCCTTGACCCAGACCCGGGACCAGGAGCCGCGGTGCCAGCGGCCGTGGCTGTCCCGCCAGCGGGGGTGCCAGACCCGGATCCAGCGGCCGCCGATCCAGTGGCAACGGCTGCTCGTGACGTGGCTCGCGGCGGCCTGACCGGTCGGCGCCGCCGCGGCCGGACCGGCCGGGGAGAGGGCGATTCCGCACGCGAGAGCGGCGGACGCCGCACCCACGGCGAACGCCTGCGTGAGTCGGTTGCGCATGGAGATTTTCCTACCTTCTGCCCTGGAGCGAATAGGATTCTCCAGATTTACCACCGAATGCCGAAAACGCCACTTGCCCACACCAAGGGATGATTATCGGACTTTCCCGGACGATGATCGGGCGTCACCTCACCGGGCCTCACCGCGCGCAGAGCACCAGCCGCCGGGCGTGGTTGCGGTAGCCGACCCGTTCGAAGGCGGCGGCCATCGGCTCGTTCGCCAGATCGGTGTCGGCGCGCACCCGTTCCGGATCGGCCTCGGCCGCCAGGATGCGGGTGGTCTCGGCGAGTATCTCGTCCACGTGGCCGCGGCCGCGGTGTTCCGGCAGCACGCCGAGGTAGCCGACCACCGGGAACTGGTGGTTGCGGGACGGCAGGGCGAAGCCGACCACCTCGCCCTCCGCGGTCCTGGCCACCCGCCACCAGGACCGCTCCCCCAGCATGGTGTCGCGGTAGAACGCCACATCGCCGCGCGCCTGCGCCAACGCGCCCTTGTGCTCGGCCTCCTTGCGGGAGGTGGCGTCCAACGTGCCGTCCAGGACCCGGCGGAAGAGGTCCACGAAGACCTCGTCGTCGGGCTCCGGGTGGAAGAGCAGGCGTCCCGACGGCGCCGGCAGGCCGTCGTGCGGCAGCCACTCGAAGCGCAGCCGCTCCAGGGCCACCGGCAGTCCGGCCCGCCGGGCCGCCTCGCGCCGCCAGGCCAACGCCTCGGCCACCGGGGGCTGTTCACGCCAGTCGCACGGCAGGAAGAAGTGGTACTCGGGCGGATCGGCCGCCCCCGCCGCGGCGTAGGCGGCGTGCGCGGCGTTGAGCAGGCCGGCGGCGAGCGCGGTGCGCGCCTCGGTGGAACCGGCCGCCGGGTGCGCGAACACCCCGTCGAGGGCGGCCGGTTGGGCACCGTCCGGATCGCCCCACCAGACGGCGACCGCCAACGGCCCGGCGCCGGCCGGGCCTTCGGCCACCCAGGTCCAGGCGGGGCGGTACTGCCCGTCGGCGAGCCGGTCCAGGTAGGTGTCGGGGGTCAACGATCCGGCCGGCTCGTTGCCGATGAGCGGGAGGAAGCCGTCGAGGTCGGACTCGGTGGTGGGACGGAAGATCACGGTGCCTCCGGGACGTCTGGCGGGAGGCGCGGAGCGATCGGCCGGCTCCGGGAGCGGCGGAGGCGATCGCGAGCGCCGGGCTCGGTGCGAACACCACGGGCCCGCTGTCCACGAGCACCACGCGGTCCGGCCGGTCCGGCGGCGCTGCCGGCGGCCGGAGTCGATCAGGTGATCGGCGCCGACAGGGTAGGACAGCCGCGGATCGCGCGGCAACGGGATTCGCCCCCGCGGCCACGGACCGGCTCGCGACGCCGCCCGGCCGCGCGGCCGGCGGCCGCCTCTCAGGCGTCGACGCGGCAGGCCGGGTGTCCCCAGCCCTGGGGGTTCTTGGCGATCGGCTCGCCCGCCGCGTAGGGCGTGCCGCAGCGGCAGCGGCCGGAGAACTTCGCCTTGATCGTGCCCTGGCCGGCCGACCCGCCGGTCCGTCTGGCGCCGGAAGAGGCCCGGCCGGCGGCCGGCTTGGCACTTCCTTCGGCGACCGGGCCGGGAACCGGCGGAGCGCTCGCGCCGTGCCGGGTGCCGGCCGCGCGCTGCTCCTTGGCTGCGTCGCTGGCGGCCTGGTCGGCGACCGCGTTGAGCGGGTCGCCGCCGACCTGGTGGGCCGGCACGTAGACCAGTTCCACCGCGCGGCCGCAGAGCGCCTCGTCGATCCGCATGATCAGTTCCCGGTTGGCGACCGGGCCGCCGGAACTGGTCTTCCAGCCCTTGCGCTTCCAGCCCGGGAGCCACTTGGTGACCGCGTTCATGGCGTACTGGGAGTCCATCCGCACCTGCAGCGGGGCCGACGGGTCGGTGGCGTCCAGCAGTTCGGCGAGCGCGGTCAGCTCGGCCACGTTGTTGGTGGCGGTGCCGAGCGGTCCGGCCTCCCACCTGTCGGGCACGCCGTCCCGGTCCGCGACCACCCACGCCCAGCCGGCCGGGCCGGGATTGCCCTTCGACGCGCCGTCGCACGCGCCGACGATCTGATCAACCATGGGCCGATCATGCCAGTTTCGGCGGCGCACGCCGATTCGGGCGCCGCGTTCACCCGCCGGCCGGCGCTTCCATGGCCCGGGCGAGCGCCTCGCCGGCGGCGTCCAGCGCGGCGGCCCGGTCGGCGGGCACCAGGCCGATCCGGGTGCGCCGGTCGAGCAGGTCGCCCTCGTCGAGCGCGCCCTCGTGCCGCGCGGCCCAGACCAGTTCGGCCCGCGTGACCTCCAGGCCGGCGGCCACCGGTTCCCGCAGGCCCGGTTCCGCGACGCCGAGGGCGTGGATCGCCAGGGCCTCGGTGCCGTAGCGCTCGACCAGCCGGCGCGGCGCCGACAGGGTGGCCAGCGCGGCCCGGGGCGCGGCGCCGACCAGCGGAAGCCGGGCGGTGCGGCAGCGGCCCGCGTCGATCCCCCGGGCGGCCAGCACGGTGTCCAACGCGTCCTGGGCCATCCGGCGGTAGGTGGTCAGCTTGCCGCCGACGATCGTGACGACGCCGTCCGCCGAGGACAGCACGGCGTGCCGGCGCGAGATGTCGGAGGTGCGGCCGCCGCGGGAGTCGAGCAGCGGGCGCAGGCCGGCGAACGCGCCCACCACGTCGTCCCGGTGGACGGGCAGGTCGAGCGCGCTGCCCAGCACGTCGAGGAGGAAGCCGATGTCGGACTCCGGCACCCGCGGCACGTCGGGCACCGGTCCGTCGACCGGTTCGTCGGTCAGTCCCACGTAGACGCGGCCGTCGCCCTGCGGCAGGACCAGCACGAAGCGGTTGGACTCGCCGGGCACCGGGACGTGCAGCCCGGTGGTCAGCCCGCCGAGGCTCTCGGCGCGCAGCACGAGGTGGGTGCCGCGCGACGGCCGCAGCCGCACGTCGTCGACGAGCCCGCCGGCCCACACGCCGGTGGCGTTGACGACCGCGCGGGCGTGGATCTCGCACTGCCGGCCGGTGAGTTCGTCGCGCAGCACGGCGCCGGTGCCCCACAGGGACAGCGCGCGGGTCCTGGTCAAGACGGCGGCGCCGTGCCCGGCGGCGGTGCGGGCGATGGCGGTCACCAGGCGCGCGTCGTCGGCCAGTTGGCCGTCCCAGGACAGCAGCCCGCCGCGCAGCCCGTGCGAGCGCAGGCCGGGCGCCGCGCGCAGCGTCTCCACCGCGCTGAGCCGGCGCGGTCCCGGCAGCGTGGCGCGGGCGGTGCGGGCCGAGGCGCGCAGCAGGTCGCCGGCCCGCAGCCCGACGTGGGCCAGCGCCGCGTTGCGGCGCGGCGACAGGCCGGTGAGCGGCATGACGAACGGCTGGGCGCGCACCAGGTGCGGCGCGGTGCGCTCCATCAGGACGCCGCGCTCCACGGCGCTCTCGTGCGCGACGCCGAGTTGCCCGGAGGCGAGGTAGCGCAGCCCGCCGTGGATCAGCTTGGAGCTCCAGCGCGAGGTGCCGAAGGCCAGGTCGTGCGCGTCGACCGCGGCGACCGCCAGCCCCCGGGAGGCCGCGTCCAGCGCCACGCCGGCGCCGGTGGCGCCGAGCCCGATGACCAGGACGTCGACCCGGGTGTCGGCCAGCCGGGCCAGGTCGGCGGACCGGCGGGCGGAGTTGAGGGAGAAGGCGGCGGGCGGTGCCGCGTCGTGAGTGGCGCTCATGGGGCGAGGGTCCTCTCCAGGATGTGCCGCAGCTCGTCGAAGAAGGCGGCGTCGGCGAGCTCGGGGTCGCCGGCGTCGGTCATCGTCTGCAGGGACAGCGCGAACGACTGGGTGATCAGCAGGACCGAACGGGACTGCCGCAGCAGGTGGTCCGGGCGGATCGAACCGTCGGCGTGCCCGGCCCGCAGCGCTTCCTCGACGACCTCCAGCAGCGCCTCCTGGCTCGCGCCGCGCCGGTCGAACAGGTACGGCAGCAGCAGTTCCGGGTCCACGTCGAGGATCTTGCGCAGCAGCGGGTGGTCGCGCAGCGCGCTCAGCCCGGCCACCAGGCCGTTCACCAACTGCTCGCGCGCCGGGCGGGCGCTGTCCGGCTCCGGCCGGGCGCCGAGCGCGACCGCGACCCACTCGCGCGTCATGAGGTCGCCGACCAGCGCCCGCACGTCGGGCCAGCGGCGGTAGAGCGTCATCCGCGACACCCCCGCCCGGCGCGCGACATCGGTCAGCGTCGTGCGGCGGACCCCGACCGCGAGAACACAGTCACGTGCGGCGTCGAGGACGGCATCCTCACCGCCCCGGCCATTGTGACGGATAGACGTCATGTGTCACAGTGTAACGAACGTGGTCTCGACGGCAAGGCGGCGGCCCGCGCGGCGCGCGCCGAGGAACGAAGCGGGTGATCAGGTGGGCTCGGTGGACATGCTGTGGAGCGGCTGGGGAGACCCGGCCAAGGCGGCACCACTGCCCGAGAGCGTGGTCGGCCTGCTGCGCGAGGTGCTCGGCGTCAAGCCGGTCGACACCCCGCCGCCACCGCTCGGCGACGTCGAGGTCCCGGCCGGCCGGCTCACCCCGCAGGCCCGCGCGGCGCTGACCGCGGCGGTCGGCGCGGACGGCGTCCGGGTCGACGACGAGAGCCGGGTGCGCCACACCGGCGGCAAGTCCACGCCCGACCTGCTGCGCATCCGCACCGGGCGGGCCGCCGACGCGCCGGACGCCGTGGTGCTGCCCGCCGGACACGACGAGGTGCTGGCCGTCCTGCGGGCCTGCGCCGAGCACGCGGTGGCGGTCGTGCCGTTCGGCGGCGGCACCTCGGTGGTCGGCGGACTCACCCCGCGCGCCCACGGCCCGTCCATCGCCCTCGACCTGCGCCGGATGAACCGGCTGACCGGCGTCGACCGGGTCTCGCGCACCGCCGTGCTGGAGCCGGGCCTGCGCGGACCGCAGGTGGAGGCGGCGCTGTCGGAGCACGGCTTCACGCTGGGCCACTTCCCGCAGTCCTACGAATGGGCGACGGTCGGCGGCTTCGCGGCCGCGCGCTCCAGCGGCCAGGCGTCCGCCGGCTACGGGCGCTTCGACGACCTGGTGCTCGCCATGACGGTCGCCACGCCGCGCGGCACGCTGGAGATCGGCCGGGCCCCGCGGTCCGCGGCCGGCCCGGACCTGCGCCAGCTGATCCTCGGCTCGGAGGGCGCCCTCGGGGTGATCACCTCGGTGACGGTGCGGGTGCGCCCGGTGCCGGAGACCACGATCCACGAGGGCTGGCGGTTCGCCTCCTTCGACGAGGGGCAGGCCGCGCTGCGCCGGCTCGCGCAGGACGGCCCGCTGCCCACGGTGCTGCGGCTGTCCGACGAGACGGAGACCATGATCGGGCTGGCCCGGCCGGACGCGATCGGCGGCGGCCTGGACTCCGACGCGGGCTGTCTGGCCATCACCGGGTACGAGGGCGCCGACGACGAGGTGGCGGAGCGCCGGGAACGGGCCCACGCGGTGCTGCGCGAGGCGGGCGGCGTCTTCCTCGGGGACGGGCCGGGCGCGAGCTGGTCGCACGGCCGGTTCGCCGCGCCCTACCTGCGCGACTCGCTCCTGGACGCCGGGGCGTTCGCCGAGACCCTGGAGACGGCCGCCTTCTGGTCCGCCGTGCCGGCCCTCTACCAGGCGGTGCGCGGCGCGGTCACCGAGCGGCTGACCGCCGCGGGCACCCCGCCGCTGGTGATGTGCCACGTCTCGCACGTCTACCCGGCCGGCGCCTCGCTGTACTTCACCGTCGTGTCCGCCCAGGGCGCCGACCCGGTGGCGCACTGGGCACCGGCCAAGCGGGCGGCGAACGACGCGATCCTGGCGGCCGGCGGCACCATCAGCCACCACCACGGCGTGGGCACCGACCACCGCGACTGGTACGCCGCGGAGATCGGCCCGCTCGGCGTGGACATCCTGCGCGCGGTCAAGGACCGGCTCGACCCGGACGGCATCCTCAACCCGGGCGTGCTGCTTCCGCACAGCTGACCCGCTCATCCACCCGGCTCCCGGAGCGTGCACATGCGCCAGTTCACCGCAGTCGTCAACCCCACCGCCGGCGGCGGATCGCAGGGCGCCGCGGCCCTCGTCCCGCTCGCCCGCCTGCTGCGCGAGGCCGGCGCCGACGTCGAGGTGGTCTACAGCCGCAGCTTCGAGCACGCCAGAGCGCTCGCCCGCGAGGCGGCGCTGCACGGCCGGGTCGTGCTGGGCGTCGGCGGCGACGGCATGGTGGGGTGCGTCGGGGGCGCGCTGGCCGGCAGCGGCTCGCTGTTCGGCATCGTGCCGGCCGGCCGCGGCAACGACTTCGCCCGCGCGCTGGGCCTGCCCTCGACCGCGCCGGAGCTGGCCGAGCTGCTGCTGCACGGCGAGCCGAGGAAGGTCGACGCGATCGAGGTCGAGTCCGCGGCGCACGCCCGCACGGCGGTGCTCGGCAGCATCTACGCGGGCGTGGACGCGGTGGCCAACAAGTACGCCAACTCCTCGCGGCTGAGCGGCAGCGCCTCGTACTACCTGGGCGCGCTGCGGGCGGTGGCCGGCTGGCGCTCGGCCGGCTACCGGATCACCGTGGACGGCGAGCCGCACGAGCACCGCGGCTACACGGTGGTGGCCGCCAACTCCGCCTACTACGGCTTCGGACGGCGGATCGCCCCGGACGCCGAGGTGGACGACGGGATGCTGGACGTCGTGGTGATCGGCGACGCGCCGCGGCCGCTGTTCTTCGCGGTGATGAACGAGCTGAAGGACGGCCGGCACGTCCACCGCCCGGAGGTGACCGTGCTGCGCGGCCGCGAGGTGCGCGTCGAGGCCGACCGGCCGCTGCCCTACGGCGCGGACGGCGAGGTGGAGGGCGCGCTGCCGGTCACCGCGCGGGTCCTGCCGGGCGCGATGGACATCCTGTACTGAACCGCCGGGCTCACCCGGACCGGCGGCGGATGGCCACCGCCGCGGCGTCGTCGCCGAGCCGGCCGTCGGCGTGGCTCATCAGGTCGCGGTGCAACTGGTCGAGGAGGTGGTGCGGGCTGTCCGCGCTCCAGGCGGGCGCCCGCTCGGCCAGCGGGTAGAAGGCGCCGGCCGTGTCCCGGGCCTCCGTCACCCCGTCGGTGTACAGGAGCAGCAGGTCGCCGCGGTGGAACGGGATCGAGTCGACCGGGTAGCCGGCCGGGCCGGCGAAGTCGCCCAGGCCGATGGGGAGCGAGGCCGGCCGGGTCTGGAAGGCGACGGCCCGGCCGTTCCGCAGCAGCAGCGGGGGCGGATGCCCGCAGTTGACGGCACGGATCACCGGTTCGTCGTCGGGGATGTCCAGCAGCGTCGCGGTGGCGAAGGACTCCTCGGCGGCCGGCTTGCCGTCGGTCCGCCACTGGGCGGCGTCCCAGCGGATGGAGCCGTCGAGGTGGACGGCGAGGGCGGGCAGGGTGGGCTGGCGGTGCGCGGCGGCCCGGAAGGCGCCGAGCAGCAGGGCCGCGTGGCTGTAGGCGGGCAGCCCCTTGCCGCGCACGTCGCCGATGAGCAGCCGCGTGCTGTGCGCGGTGCGGGCCGCCGCGAACAGGTCGCCGCCCATCTCGGCCTCCTCCTCGGCGGCCAGGTAGAGGGAGGCGATCTCCAGCGGCCCGCTGCGTTCGGGCAGCGGGCGCAGCAGCACGTGCTGGGCGACGGTGGCCACCGAGCGCATCTGGGCGAACTCGTGTCTGCGCCGGTCGCGGATCAGGCAGAAGACCACGATGAGGGTGGAGACGAAGACCAGCGCCGCGATCTGGGCCTGCAGGTTCTCCGTGCCGAGCACGCCGCGGGCCAGGCCGATGGCCACCTGGGCGAGCACCGCCAGCGCGCCGACGGCCGCGGTGAGCCGGGGTCCGGCGAAGGCGGCCGTCATGGTCGGCGCGGCGACGAGCAGCGGCCCGAGGTGGATGTCGGGCGGCGCGAGGACGTCGCCGAGGCAGACCGCGACGATCAGGGCGAGCGGGAGCAGCAGCAGCGCGTGGCTCGGTTCCCACCAGCCGCGGAGAGCCTCCAGCCGACGAGAGGGCATACGTCATACTCCCACCCGGTGGCCGGCGCCGCGCGCGCGTGCGGTCAGCGGCGCCACCAGCGCGACCGGGTCGGCTCCCGGCGGCCGGCGCCGGGCGGCGGCGGGGCGTCCGCCGGCGGGTGCAGGCCCTCCTCGGAGTACCTGGCCTCGGCGATCGCGTCCACGAGCTGCGGTTCGGTGAAGTCGTCGGAGCCGGCGATCCGCGGCACGTAGCCGATCAGCACGCCGTCACGGACGATCTCCGCCTCCAGGCCGGCCGCGCCGTCGGTGTCCCACAGCGCCTCGGCCCCGTCGGGCAGCACCACCCGCACGCCCCACTGGTAGACGCCCACTTCGAGTACGTGTGCCATCACGCCGCGGGCGCGCAACGCGGCCACCAACCGGCCGGCACGTTCGGAATCCACCAGGCCCACCAGCCTTCCGCGGGCCTGACACGGCCCGCCATCACCACAGTAGATCGCGGGCCGGGCCGGCGGGGTTCCCGCTGCTCCGATCGGGCGAGAAACAGTTGCCGTTTGACAACAGTAGCCTGGTGGCAACAATCTTTACGCTGTCGGGTGCCGGGGGGAGAGCCGGCTCGGCGCGCGGGTCAGGCGGTTTCGGCGTCGGACGCGTCGGACGGACTCTGCAGGGTGTGGAGGCGGGAGAAGGCCGTGTCACAGAATGCCTCCAGCCCGTCGAGGAGGGCGGCCCGCTTGGTGGCCGGCATCTGGGCGACGACGGCCCGCAACTCCTTCTCGCGGCGCACCCGCAGGTCCCGAAGGAACGTCCGGCCGCGTCCGCTGAGGTGCAGTTGCAGCTCGCGGCGGCTGCTGGAGCTGGGCGCGCGTTCCACGAAGCCCACCGCCTCCAGCCGGTCGCACAGCCGGCTCACCGACGGGGGCGTGGAACCGAGCCCGTCGGCCAGGGTGCGCAGATTGATCCCCTCGTTGTGTTCGAGGATGAACAGCACCCGCAACTGGGAGGACGACACCGGTGCCGTGGACGCCCGGCCCCACACGATCTCCAGCAGCTCCGCGGCGACGGAGGCCACCCGAGACACCTCGTCCGACTGTCGCTGCCGCTGCGAGGGGGAAGGATTCACCCCCCCACTCTGACAGGCGCCGCCAGGGACTGTCAGCTCACCGACGGTCCGCGACCCGGCCGGCCGCCGGCCGGCGGCGCCGGACGGCCGGACGCGTGCAGGCGGCGGCCGCACACAGGCATCGGAGCACCCGCCCTCGGAGAATGGCGTGATCAGGATCGTGAACAGATACGTGGCGGCGGAACGTGCCCTGCGTACCGCCGCCCCGCACCGGCTGGTCGAAGCGCTGCGCGAGGCGCTGGCCGACGGCTACCGGGCCGAGGGGGTCGACCTGCTCATGGTCGACTACGGGCTCACCGCGCTGCGGACGGTGGACGGCGCGGCCGGGCCGTCCAACGGCGTCGCGCTGCACAACACCCTGGCGGGCCGGGCGTTCGGCGCCCAGGAACCCCTCACCGAGCGGGCCGCCGCCGGCCGGCGCGTCCACCTGCCGGTGACGGCGCGCGGCGACCGGCTCGGCGTGCTGTCGCTCACCGTGCCCGCCGGGGCGTGCGACGCCGCCACGCTGGCCGAACTGGGCGAGCTCGCGCAGGTGCTCGGCCGCGAGGTGCTGGTCGCCGACCGCGACACCGACCTCTACCTGCGGGCCCGGCGCAGCAGCCGGCTCACGCTCTCCGCGGAGATGCAGTGGCGGCTGGCGCCCGGCCACTCCCGGGTGCACGAGGAGTACGCCTGGGGAGCCCAGTTGGAGCCGGCGCACGCCGTCCACGGCGACAACTTCGACGTGTCGGCCACCCACGGCCACCTCACGCTGACCGTCACCAACGGAATGGGCGAGGGCGTCGAGGCCGCCGTGCTGACCGGCCTGGCCATCACCGCGCTGCGCAACGCCCGCCGGGCCGGGCTCGGGGTCGCCGACCAGGCGGCGCTGGCCGACCAGGCCGTCTACGCGCACTACCGCGGCGCCCGCCACCTGTCCGTCCTGCTGCTCGACTTCGAACTCGCCACCGGCCGGGTGCAGGTCGTCGACGCCGGATCCCCCCAGTTGCTGCGGCTGCGCGGCCGCAGTGTCGAACCGATCGCCTTCGAGCCGCAGCTGCCGCTCGGGATGTTCGAGGAGACCGACTACGCCGCGCAGGAGTTCGCCGTCGAGCCGGGAGACCGGCTGGTCTTCGTGAGCGACGGGGTGCACGCGGTCGCTCCGCCGGCCGGCGGGCGGGCGCTGGCCCGCGCGATCACCTCGACCCGCCTGCTGTCGCCCGCCGAGACCCCGCGGGCCGTCCTGCGGGAACTGGGCGGACGGCGCAACGCCGGGTCGCCGGACGACGACGCGCTGGTGCTCTGCCTGGACTGGTACGGACGATGAGCGGCGGCGCCGACCCGCATGGCACGACCTGCGGTTACCGTGGACCGGCAGTCGACCGGCCCGGCAAGGAGAACGCGTGATGAGCGGATCAGGTCCGAGACCCACCTTCGAGAGCATGCTGCGCGCGGCCGCGCCCCACACCCTGGTGGAGACCGTCCGCTCGCTGCTGGCCAAGCGGGTGGGCGCCTCGGGCGTGACGGTGCGCCTCGTCGACTACGGGCAGACCGTCCTGCAGGCGGTGGCCGCCGACCCCGACCCCGAGCAGTCGCTGCCGGCCCGAACCGGTCCGGCGGGGCGGGCGTTCTCCGGCCAGGAGCCGGTGGTGGAGGACACCGAGATCCACGTGCCGATCACGGTGCGCGGCGACCGGCTCGGCGTGCTGTCGGCGACCCTGCCCTCGCAGGAGGCGGCGCGGTCGGCCGCCGAGGACCTGCTGGCCTTCGCCGGCGCCCTCGGCCACGAACTGGCGGTGGCCGACCGCGACACCGACCTGTTCGTGCGCACCAAGCGCCGCAAGCGGCTCACGCTCGCCGCCGAGATGCAGTGGTCGATGCTGCCCGGCCGCGGCTGCGAGCGGGACGCGTACACCATCGGCGCGCACCTGGAGCCGGCCTACGCCATCGGCGGCGACAACTTCGACTGGAGCGGCGACGCGGAGCGGCTGGTGCTGACCGTCACCGACGGGATGCGGCTCGGCATGGACGCCGCCTTGCTGACCGGCCTCGCGGTCAGCGCGCTGCGCAACGCGCGGCGGGCCGGTCTCGGCGTCGCGGACCAGGCCGTGCTGGCCGACCAGGCGATCTTCGCGCAGTACCGCGGCGAGGCGTACGCCGCGACCCTGCTGCTCGAATTCGAACTGGCCACCGGAAGGGTCACCGCGGTCGACGCCGGCTCGCCGCAGCTCTACCGCATGCGCGGCGGGCGCGTCGAACAGATCGCGTTGGAGTCGCAGTTGCCGCTCGGCATGTTCGAGGACACGCCCTACACGGAGCAGACCTTCACCGTCGAGCCGGGCGACCGCCTGGTGGCCGTGAGCACCGGCCTGTACTCGCCGGTGTCCGGCACGGGCAGCGCCTTCGGGGAGCGGGAGCTGGCCCGGTGTGTCCGCGCCTCGCAGCTGGCGACCCCGTCGGGCACCGCGCACGCGCTGGTCGACGCCCTCTTCGAGCACACCGGGGGCGCGGAGTTGTCGGCGGACGCCTCGGTGGTGTGCCTGGACTGGCGGGGCCGGCCGCGCTCCGTCTGACCGGGGTCAGGACCCGCCCTTCCGCCTGCCCCGGGCGTCGGGGTTGCTGCGGTGGAAGGCGTCCAGGCCCTCGGTCAGCGCGATCACCCGGTCCGGCGGCATGCCCCGCAGCACCACGAGGAGATCGCGGCGGCGCTGGGCGTCCACGTCGTCGAGCAGCCGGCGGCCGTGCGAGGTCAGCATGAGTTCGACCTCGCGCCGGTTGTCGGCGGAGACCGCCCGCTCCAGCAGTCCGGCCGCCTCCAGCCGGTCGCACAGCCGGCTCGCGTTGGACATGCCCAGGCCGGCGGCCTCGGCGAGCCCGGTGAGGTTGGTCCGCCCGCCGCGGCCGACGATGGTGAGCGCGCGCATCTGGTGGGCGGACAGGCGGGGGGAGGCAACCGCCGCGCCGCGGGACCACAACTCGGCCAGCGCCGCGACCGGTTCGGCCATCCGCTCCGCCGCCGCCGTGAGGTCGTCCCCACCGCCGCCGGCCGCCGTCGCGGGGTTCACGGACACCGAAGGACACCGCGGTCGACGACCCGTGGACGCGTCCCGTCCGCCGGGCCGCCGACGCCTCGGTATCGCATGTCGTCTCTCTCCCTCTCACCGAAACGGGAGTTGCCGGTCATAGCCGCCCTACCCGGGAATGCCCCGGGTAAGCGGCCCGCCGCCCGGCGGTCAGCCCGCGGCGCGTTCCAGGTGGACCACCGCGAGACCCTCGGCGAACCCGTCGCCGCGGGTCGTGACGGCCTCGGCGTCGGCGATCAGCGCGTCGACGAACTGCGGGCCCGGCAGGTGCGCCCGGCGCGCGGCGAGTCCCAGCAGGCCGGTCTTGCCGAGCCGGGCGGTCCCCCGGCCGTCGAGCCGGCCCTCGAAGAGCCCGTCGGTGAAGAGCACCGCCGCGCCGTCCGGCGGCGGCTCCAGGGGCTGCGGGGACCGGTGGTCGCCCTCGGGCAGCAGTCCGAGTGCCGGTCCGGCCGCCGGTTCCACCAGCCGCACCCGGCCGGCCGAGCGGACCAGCAGGCCAGGGTGTCGCCCGCGGAGCGTACCAAGCCCGCGCACCCGGCGGGCCCGCACGGGCGCCCGTTCGCCGCCCCCTCCCGACGGGCGGCGACGGCCGGCGGACGCCGCGGAAAAAGCCGTCGCCGGGGCCACGTTTGTCGGCGCGAACTGGGGTACATTGACAACAGTTGTCATTCGGCAAGAGTTTTGGAGAGGCCATGTCCGTCCACCTCGCGGAACACCCCGATGCCCTCGCCGTCCCACCCGCCCGCGCCGCCGAGGCCGCGACGCCCGACTGGCGGCCGGCCTGGGCGGACTCCGGCAGCGCCTCGGTCTCCGAGATCCGGGAGGTCTCGCGGACGCTGTTCCGGCGGCTCGCCGGCCTCGAAGAGGGCACCAGCGACTACCAGTACGTCCGCAACACCCTCATCGAGATGAACATGGCGCTGGTGCGTTTCGCCGCCCGGCGGTTCAACAACCACGCCGACCAGATGGAGGACATCGTCCAGGTCGCCACGATCGGACTGATCAAGGCCGTCGACCGGTTCGACCCCGACTACGGCACCGAGTTCGTCACCTTCGCGATGCCGACCATCACGGGCGAGATCAAGCGGTTCTTCCGCGACACCAGTTGGGCCGTGCGGGTGCCGCGCCGGCTGCAGGAGCTGCGCGGCGACCTGGCGAGGGCCACCGAAGCCCTGTTCACCGAACTCGACCGGGCCCCCACCGTCGCCGAACTGGCCGAGCGGCTGCGGATCGAGGAGGACGAGGTGATCGAGGCGCAGCTCGCGGCCAACGCGTACACCGCCAACTCGCTCGACGCTCAGCTGCCCGGCGAGGAGAACGACGAGGGCAGCGCGTGGGGGTACCGCGTCGGCCTCGACGACCCGGCGCTCGAAGGCGTCGAGAACCTCACCGCGCTCAAGCCGCTCATCGCCCGGCTCCCCGAGCGGGAGCGCACCATCCTCGCCATGCGCTTCAGCGGGGACATGACGCAGGCCGCCATCGGCGCCGAACTCGGCCTGTCCCAGATGCACGTCTCCCGGCTGCTGTCCCGCGCCCTGACCACCCTGCGCGGCCAGCTCCTCTCGGACGCGTGAGGCACACCCCGCGCGGGAGCCACGGCACCGCGCGGGGTGCCCGGTAGCCCGCGGCGGGGTCCTAGAGCCGCATGAACGCCTGGACACGCTTGCCGCCGCCGGGGACGGGGGTGACCTCGACGCTCTCGGCGAGCCGGCCGACGATGGGCCAGCCGAAGCCGCCGTTGCCGGTCCACTTGGCGACCTGGCTCGTGGTGTGGGGCACGGCCTCCGAGGCGTCGCTGACTGCCAGGAGTATGCCGTCCGCGGTGACTTCGGCGTCGAAGCCGACGAGCCCGCCGCCGTGCCGGATGGCGTTCGTCACCAGTTCCGAGGTGACCAGCAGGACATCGGCCACCACGAGCGCGTCGAGGCCGCCGCCCGGGCCGAACCGCTCGTCGAGCAGATCCTGGACCCGGTCGCGGGCCTCGGCGGCGTTCGACGGCACGCCGGTACTCGCCGACCGGTCCTGCTGCTGGATCTGCGTCACGCCGTTTCACTCCCTATGTTGCGGATCGCCTTCCGACACGAGGGGAGATCGGCGATCATCGGCCTGCGAGGTACTCGGTCTCCCCCTCTTCCCTGTTGTCCGTGGACCGGCCGGGCCGGCCGGGTCCGATGGGGCCCGGGGCCGTTGGCCGGGTGGTTCCTGCGAAATCTGGTACCCGCCCGGACCGACCTCATTCCCCACAACCACTTGAGTGGTCCTGGACACCTCGGCGCGGACGCGCGGGCCCGCTCCGGCCGGGGCCGTCCGCAAGAGCGCGCGGCGAGAAGGGCGGAGCCTGTGACCACCCCTGGTCCCGCGGCTCCGCCCTTCGCCTGCGGCTCATTTTCCCACGCCGCGCGCGGCGTCGAACGCCGGACCCCTGCCGCGGGGATGGCGACGGGTCGGGCGGGCGGAGCGGGTCAGGCGCCGTGGCCCTGCGCGGGTGACCCGCCGGAATCGCTCGGGGACGGCGAGGGGGTGGTCGGCGTCGGCTGGGGGCTGCTCGGGGACGGCGACGGGCTGCTGGGCGGCGACTGGGTACCGCCGTGCGTGGGGGCGGGGGTCGCCGGTGCGGTGGCGCCGCCGGCGGTCCCGTGCGGACGGCGGCCGGGCTTGCCGTGGACGGAGGCGTGGCCGGCGCCGTCGTCGGAGTCGAGGTCGGCGGGGGCGGCGAGGGTGCCGGCCGACGCGCCGGGGGTCGCGGCCCCGGGCCGGTGCACCGACCCGCCGCCCCCGGCGACCGAGCGCGGGCCGACGACGGCGGGGGCGGGGTGGTGGTCGCCGCCCGTCCAGGGCGTACCGAACGCCAGGGCGGCGGCCGTGAGCACCCCGGCGGTCACGGCGGCGCCCGCCAGCGCCATCCGGCGCCGGGCGGCCGGGCGGGCCGGTCCGGCGGGCGCCGGCGGACCGGACGGCGCGAGCAGCGCGGTGCCGGCGGCCGGCGTCACGACGGGGAGTACGGCGGTGCGCTCCCCGGACCCGAACTCCTCGGCTCCGCCGGTCGCGTCGGCCAGGCCGGCCTGCGCGAACCACTGCGCGGCCTCCTGCGCGGTGGGGCGCTGCTCGGGATCCTTGGCGAGCATGCGCAGCAGGTAGGCGTCGAGTTCGGCGGGCACCTGCGGGCGCAGCAGCCGGGGCGCGGTGGGCTCGGACTCCACGTGCAGGCACAGCACGGCGAGCGGATGCTCGGCGACGAACGGGGGCCGGCCGGTGAGGAGTTCGTAGAGCGCGCAGCCCAGCGAGTAGACGTCGCCCGCGGTCCCGGCCCGCTCGCCGAGCGCCGCCTCCGGTGCCAGGTACAGGCAGGTACCGGTGATCCCCTCACCCGGGGCGGTGCCCGCGGTGGTGTCGGCCGAGGCGCGGCGGGCGATGCCGAAGTCGGCCACCTTGACGGTGCCGTCGCCGGCCACCAGGAGGTTGGCGGGCTTGACGTCCCGGTGGACGACGCCCTGCCGGTGGGCCGCTGCCAGCCCCTCGGCGGCCCCCGCGGCCACCGAGGCGACCCGGGACGGCGGCAGCGGGCCGCCGCGGCGCAACTCGTCGGCCAGGCTGTCGCCCTGGACGTACTCCATCACCAGGAAGCAGCGCCGCTGCGAGACGCCGAAGTCGTAGACCGCTACCACCCGCGGATGGGTGATCAACGCGGCGGTGCGTGCTTCGCGGCGGAATCCGGCGGTCAGGGCGTCGTCCCCGACGGCCGCGTCGGCGAGCAGTTTCACCGCCACCGGCCGGCTCAGCCGGGTGTCCCAGGCCTGCCAGACCTCTCCCATGCCGCCGTGGCCCAGTAGCGCGTCCAGCCGGTAGCGATCCGCCAGCATCATCGGCAGACGCCTCCTTCCAAGGATGTGGGCACGACAAAAAACGGACTCCCCTCGTCGGCTGCCCCGAAGCCGGTCCTTCAACCGCTCGTCCGTCTCACCCGTTGACCCGTCGGAGTGACCGCCCGTTTCGCACCGGGCAGGCCGGGCAGGCGACTGGTGATCGCCAAGACACCTCTGGGAAAGGGGCACATCATGAGTGCCGGTGAGAAGGCCAAGGCCCTGGCGGAGCAGGCCAAGGGCAAGGTCAAGAAGGCGTCGGGGCGCGCGGTCGGCAACGAGAGCGCGGCCGCAGAGGGCAGGATCGAGGAGTCCAAGGGCGATCTTCGGCAGGCGAAGGAGAAGGTGAAGGACGCCTTCAAGGACTGACGGCGTGCGCGGTGCTCGGGCTCGGGCGCTCCCGGCGGTTCAGCGGCCGGGCTCCGGAGCCTGCCCGCCGCGTTCGGCCACCACGAAGCCGCCGCTGAAGGCTTCCGGACCGCTGCGGCCGAAGGCGTTCTCCAGGTCGTCGCGGCGGTGCGGGGTGACCCGCCAGCCGTTGCGCGGCAGCCAGTCGCCGGCCGGTTCGCTCAGCCCGCCCTTCCACAGGCCGGTCAGCGAACGGTACTCCTGCGACATGCCCGCCGCGACGATCAGCCGACTCGGGAGGTGGCCCTCGGTCAGCGAGAGCCGGCTGCCCGGTGCGGACAGCCGGCCCACCTCGGTCAGCAGGGCGTCCGCGTCGGCGGCGTCAAGGTAGACCAGCAGCCCCTCGATCAGCCACGCGGTCCGCGCCGCCGGGTCGAACCCGGCTCCGGCCAGCTCGGCGCCCCACGCCCCGCGCAGGTCGGCGGGCACGACCGTGCGCTCGCAGGCGGGGACCGCCTGCTCCTGCCGCAGCACGTCCTCCTTGAACGCGACGACGTGCGGCAGGTCCAGTTCGAAGAGCCGGGTGTGCCGCGGCCAGGCCAGCCGGAACGCGCGTGCGTCCAGCCCGGCCGCCAGCAGCACCACCTGACGGCAGCCGGCTCCCGCCGCCCGCAGCAGGTAGTCGTCGAAGAAGCGGGTGCGCAGCACTATGCGGGCCGCCATCGCCGCCCCGGCCGCTCCGCGTTGGCGCGGTTCGGGGCCCGGCGGCGGCTCACCGGTCGCGGCCCGGACGAACGCCACGGCGTAGGGGTCGTCGAACAGCCGGTCGTGCCGCCGGCTCTCCTCCGCGCGTACCCGCGCGATACCCACGGCGGTGCTCTCCACACCGCCGGACAGTCTCTGGTCACGCAACCGTCTCTCCCCTCCCCGGAAGTCCCGATCCGTACTTACCTGCAAGTAGGATCGCGGCCAGCATAGGTAGGCTGGCAAGAGTGACGGACGAACGCAGGAGGCGGCTTCCCCGGAAGGTCAGGGAGCAGCAGATCATCGACGTGGCGGTGCACGTCTTCTCCAAGCGCGGGTACCACGCCGCCTCGGTCGACGAGATCGCCGAGCTGGCCGGGATCTCCAAGCCGATGGTCTACCTCTACATGTCCTCCAAGGAGGGTCTGTTCACCGCGTGCGTGCGGCGGGAGGCCGAGCGGCTGGCCGCCGCCTTCCAGAGCGCCGCGGTCGGCGTGTGCTCGCCCGAACTGCGGTTGCGGGCCGGGCTGTCGGCGTTCTTCGCGTTCGTCTCGGAGCACCGGGACAGCTGGGTGGTGCTGCACCGGCAGACCTCGGAGCTGAGCGAGTCGATCACCGCCGAGGTGACCCGGGTGCGTGTCGTGATCATGGCGGAGGTCGCCGGGCTGGTGCGGGTCGGCATCGCCGAGGGGCCCGACCCGGCCCGGTTGGGCCCGCACGACGCCGAGTTCGTCGCGTACGCGCTGGTGGGGGCGGCCGACAGCCTCACCGACTGGATGGAGCTGCACCCGCAGGAGACCCCGGAGCGGATGACGCAGCGGCTGACGAACATGGTCTGGGTCGGCATGCGCAACGTGCTGGAGGGCGAGGTCGACCCGCCGCCGTCAGCGCGCGGCTGACACGCTGCCGCGCAGGTGCTCACGGGCCGCGTCCGCGCCGCGCACCTCGAACTCCCAGCCGCCGTGCGCCCGTTCGGCCCGGAAGCGGGCCCGACCCGGCAGGAGCAGCGGCGAGCGGAAGTCGACCCGCACCGTGTAGGCGTCGGGCAGGTGTCCGTCGAGTTCCGCCAGGCAGCGGGCCTTGGTCCACATGCCGTGCGCGATGGCCCGCCGGAAGCCGAACGCCCGGGCGGTGAGCGGATGCAGGTGGATCGGGTTGCGGTCACCGGAGACCGCCGCGTACCGGCGTCCGGCGCCGGCGGGCAGTTCCCAGTCGCGGGCGAGCCGTTCGCCGGTGGGCGCGGCGGACCGCGGCCTGCTGTCCGGCGCGCCGTCGCCGGGACCGCGGCGCAGGTAGGTGCTGGCCGAGCGCCAGACCGGCTCGGCGCCGGCCGTCGCCTCGGCCACGATGTCGAAGGCGGTGCCCTTCGGGTGCGACCGGGGCGGCTCGGCCCACACCTGGTAGGACAGGCGTTCGTCGGCGCCGACCGGGCGCAGCCGGTCGATCCGGTTGGCCAGGTGCACCAGGCCGAGCAGCGGATGGGGGAAGTCCCGCCGGGTCATCAGCGCCATGGCCAGCGGGAAGGCCACCACGTGCGGGTAGGTCGCGGGCAGCGTGCCGCTCGGTGGGAAGCCGCACGCCTCGGCGTAGCGGCGCAGGTGGGCGGGGTCGACGGGGACGTCGGCCAGCGCGAGCCGCCGGGCGGGTATCGCGCCGCCCGCCGCCGGCTTGGGCAGCAGCGCGCGGGCGTAGAGGCCGAGCAGGCCGGGCGCGGCGGCCAGCCGGACGGTCGGTGTGCTGGAGGTGGTGGGCATCCGCGTCACGCTCCCAGCAGGGCCTGGCCGCACACCCGCAGCACCTGGCCGTTGACCGCTCCGGTGGCGGGCGAGGCGAAGTAGGCGACCGCCTCGGCGACGTCGATCGGCAGGCCGCCCTGGCTGAGGCTGTTCATCCGGCGGCCGGCCTCCCGGATGAACAGCGGGAGCGCCGCGGTCATCCCGGTCTCGATGAACCCCGGGGCCACCGCGTTGACGGTGATCGCCCGCCGGGCGGCGATCGGGGCCAGCGCCCTTACCAGCCCGATCAGGCCGGCCTTGCTCGCCGCGTAGTTGGTCTGCCCGACGTTGCCGGCGATGCCGCTGATCGACGAGGCGCACACGATGCGGCCGCCGTCGCGGACCAGCGGGTCGGCGGGGTCGAGGAGGCGTTCGGTGAGGCGTTCGACGGCGGTGAGGTTGACGGCCAGCACCGCGTCCCACCAGGCGGCGTCCATCCGGCCGAGCGTCTTGTCCCGGGTGATGCCGGCGTTGTGCACGACGATGTCCACGCCGCCGTGCTCCCGCCTCAGCCGGGCGGCGAGCCGGTGGGGCGCGTCGGCGGCGGTGATGTCGAGTTCCACGGCGGAGCCGGCGACCCGGGCGGCGACCTCGCGCAGGGCCTCGCGTTGGGCGGGCACGTCGAGGCAGACCACGTCGGCGCCGTCGCGGCGCAGCGTCTCGGCCACCACGGCGCCGATGCCGCGGGAGGCACCGGTGACCAGCGCGGTCCTCCCCTCCAGCGGGCGGTCCCAGTCGGCGGGCGGGGCGATCGGGTCGTGTCCGCCGACCCGCAGGGTCTGGCCGCAGACGTAGGCCGAGCGGGGCGAGAGCGCGAACCGCAGGGTGGACTCCAGGCCGCCCTCCGCTCCGGGGTCCACCTGGATCAGGTGGGAGGTGGCGCCGCGCCGCAACTCCTTGCCCGCCGAGCGCACGAAGCCCTCCAGGGCGCGTTGCGCGGTGGACTCGGCGACGCCGCCGGCGAGTTCGGGCGGCGTGCCGAGGACCACGAGGCGTCCGCAGGGGGCGAGGGTGCGGACGCGGGGGTGGAAGAAGAAGTGCGCGGCGCGCAGTCCGGCGCTGTCGGTGATGCCGGTCGCGTCGAAGACCAGGGCGGCCGGGTGGCCGTTCTCGGCGGTGGACGCGCCGGCCGCCTCCAGCAGGGCGCGCACCACCGGGAGCAGCCGGCCGCTGTCCGGGCCGCCGACCGTCACGGGCCCGGGGACGGCCGGGTCGCCGGGCAGGTGGCGGCGCAGCCGTTCCGGGCGCGGCAGGCCGAGGCGCTTGGCCAGGTAGGCCCCGGGACGTCCCGAGGTCAGCTTTTGGTAGCGGTCGGCCATTGCTTTTCTCCTGACTGATGAGTAAGTCTACCGAACAGTAAGTAAAGCGCCTCCCGCACCACAAGCCACCGCAGGGAGTGGTAGCACATGACCCGGCCCGTACGACGCGCGGCGATCATCGGCGGCAACCGCATCCCCTTCGCCCGGGCGGACGGGCCCTACGCCACGGCGTCGAACCACGACATGCTCGCCGCGGCGCTGGCGGGACTGGTGGCCCGCTTCGGGCTGGACGGCGAACCGCTCGGCGAGTTCGTGGCCGGCGCGGTGCTCAAGCACAGCCGCGACTTCAACCTGGCCCGCGAGGTCGTGCTCGGCAGCGCACTCGACCACCGCACCCCCGCCTACGACATCCAACAGGCCTGCGGGACCGGCCTGGAGGCGGTGATCCTGGTGGCCAACAAGATCGCGCTCGGCCAGATCGAGGCGGGCGTCGCGGGCGGGGTGGACACCGCGAGCGACGCGCCGCTGGGCGTCAACGACGACCTGCGCAGGCTGCTGCTCGCCGCCCGCCGTGCCAAGGGCCTGCCCCGGCGGCTCAGAACGCTGGCCGCCGCCCGGCCCCGGCACCTGGCGCCCGACGTCCCGCGCAACGCCGAGCCGCGCACCGGGCTCTCCATGGGCGAGCACGCGGCCCGCACCGCCCGCGAGTGGGGCGTCTCGCGCGCCGACCAGGACGCGTTGGCCGCGACCAGCCACCAGCGGCTCGCCGCCGCCTACGACCGGGGGTTCTTCGACGACCTGGTCACGCCGTTCCGCGGCCTGGAGCGCGACCAGAACCTCCGCCCGGACAGCACGCCGGATCAGCTGGCCGGGTTGCGGCCGGTCTTCGGCCGGGGCCCCGGCGCCACGATGACCGCGGGCAACTCCACGCCGCTGACCGACGGCGCCTCGACCGTGCTGCTGGCGAGCGAGGAGTGGGCGGCGGCGCACGGGCTGCCGGTGCTGGCCCACCTGTCCTTCGCGCGCACCGCGGCCGTGGACTTCGTGACCGGCCAGGACGGGCTGCTGACCGCGCCGGTGTACGCCGTGCCGCGACTGCTGCGGGACGCCGGGCTGTCGCTGGGCGAGCTGGACCTCTACGAGATCCACGAGGCGTTCGCCTCCCAGGTGCTCGCCACGCTCGCCGCGTGGCAGGACCCGGACTTCTGCGCGACCCGGCTGGGCCTGCGCGAGCCACTGGGCCGCGTCGCGCGCGACCGGCTCAACGTCGCCGGCTCCTCGCTCGCCGTCGGCCACCCCTTCGCCGCGACCGGCGGCCGCATCGTGGCCACCCTCGCCAAGCTGCTGCACGAACGCGCCGCCGAGCGGGACGGCGGCCCGGTGCGCGGCCTGGTGTCGGTGTGCGCGGCCGGCGGGCAGGGCGTCACCGCGATCCTGGAGAGCTGATCGGACGCCGCGGCGCCCGCACTCCCCCACCACACCCGGCCGGCCCGCACCGCGCGGGCCCCGGCGCACCCCCTCCGCCCGCGAGCCGCGAACAGGAGCCGAGCATGGGCGCACAGCAGGACATGAGGAAGGCCAAGCGGCGCGGCGGGCTGGCCGGCCTGCCGGCCGTCGACGTCGTGCGGGAGGACGGCGTGGTGCGCGAGGCGCGGTGCGCCCCGCTGGCGCCACCGCTCGCCGCGGGCAGCGCGGCCGACATCCCGTTCACCAACGCCGCCGAGGACCCCGCCGCGGTCGTGATGCGGCGCAAGCTCGCCGGGCGGTGGCAGCCGGTCACCGCCGAGGAGTTCGCCGCCGAGGTGCGGGCGGTCGCCAAGGGCCTGATCGCCGGCGGGCTGCGGCCGGGCGAGCGGGTCGCGCTGATGTGCCGGACGCGCTACGAGTGGTGCGTGCTGGACTTCGCGATCTGGGCGGCGGGCGGCCAGACCGTGCCGGTCTACCCGACGAGTTCGGCCGGGCAGATCGCCTGGATCGCCCGGGACTGCGGCGCCCGCCTCGTGCTGGCCGAGACCGCGGAGAACGCCGAGACCGTCCGGCTCGCCGTCGCGGACCTGCCCGTCCCGCCGCCGGTCCGGCAGATCGACGCCGGGGCGCCGGCCGACCTCGCCGCCGCCGGGCGGCAGGTGCCGGACGCCGAGGTGGACGCCCGGCGGGCCGCGCTCACCCCGGGGACGACCGCCACCATCTGCTACACCTCCGGCACCACAGGGAACCCCAAGGGCTGCGTCCTGACCCACGGCAACCTGCACGCCGAGGCGGCCAACACCATCGAACTGCTGCACCCGATCTTCAAGGAGTTCACCGGCCAGACCGCCTCTACGCTGCTCTTCCTGCCGCTCGCGCACATCCTCGGCCGCACCATCCAGCTCGCCTGCCTGATGGCCCGCATCGAACTCGGCCACTGGCCCAGCATCAAGCCGGACGAGCTGCGGCCGGAGCTGAAGTCGTTCCGGCCGACCTTCGTGGTCGGCGTGCCGTACCTGTTCGAGAAGATCCACGACACCGGCCGGGCCACCGCCGAGCGGATCGGCCGCGGCGCGTCGTTCGACCGGGCCGACCGCGTCGCCGTGCGGTTCGGCGAGGCGGCGCTCGGCGAGCACCTGGGCACCGGGCCCGGTCCGGGACTGCGGCTGCGCCTGGCCTGGCGGCTGTACGACCTGCTGGTCTACCGCCGGGTCCGCAACGAGCTGGGCGGCCGGCTCGGCTACGCCATCAGCGGCGGCTCCCCGCTGGACCGGCGGCTCAACCTCTTCTTCTACGCGTGCGGCGTCGTCATCCACGAGGGCTACGGCCTGACCGAGACGACCGCCGCGGCGACCGTCTCACCGCCGCTGGCGCCGCGCCCGGGCACCGTGGGCCCGCCGGTGCCCGGCACCGCGATCCGGATCGCCCCGGACGGAGAGGTGCTGGTCAAGGGCGGCGTGGTCTTCGGCTCCTACTGGAACAACCCGCAGGCCACCCGCGAGGTGCTGGATGGCGGCTGGTTCGCCACCGGCGACCTCGGACGGCTGGACGAGGACGGCTATCTGGCCATCACCGGCCGCAAGAAGGACATCCTGATCACCAGCGGCGGCAAGAACGTCTCCCCCGCGCCGCTGGAGGACCGGCTGCGCAGCCGGCCGCCGATCGCGCAGTGCATGGTGGTCGGCGAGGGCCGCGGCTTCGTCGGCGCGCTCGTCACCCTGGATCCGGAGGCCGTCGGGCACTGGCTGGCGGTCCGCAAGCGCCCGCTCGACACCCCGTTCTCCGCGCTGCGCGACGACCCGGAACTGCGCGCCGAGGTGCAACGGGCCGTCGACTACACGAACGCCGCCGTCTCGCGTGCCGAGTCGATCCGCGAATTCCGTATCCTTGAGGGCGAGTTCACCGAGGAGAACGGTCTGCTGACCCCTTCCCTGAAAGTCAAGCGGCACGCGGTCGCCGCCGCCTACGCGGATGAGATCGAGGCGCTGTACAACGGCTGACCGCCGCTGACGTCATGCGGGGCGCGGGCGTGGACCGTACGGGGACTACCATCAGCACCTCCGTGAAACTCCTCGACCGCGCACGTGCGGCCGAAGGACGGGGTGTGTGCCCTGACGGGACGGCTCACAGCGAAACCGGATAGGTTCTACAAAGCTGTAGACGATGGAACGCGGGGGGTACCGACAGATGGACACCGAGCGCGATGTGGTGGCCGTGGAGCGCGAAAGCGCCCCGCGATGCTGACCGCCGCCATGCCGCAGCCGGATCCACCGCACGGCTGCAACCACCGCCGGTGCCGCCGGCGTCCTCATTGCCAGGGGGATGTCCCGCCATGACGTACCACCCCGCTCGACCAGGGCCCGTGAGGACCGCCACCGCCATCCCCTGCCTGAACGAAAGCAGTCAGCAAACATGAGTGATCACCGCAGCGACCACCGACGCGCCCATGGCGGCGGGCCTGACAGGGGTTACCCGGGCCCTGGCGGTGGGCCCGAGCACGGACAGCCGGCCGGCGCGCAGCCCGGCGAACCCCGCATGACACGGGCCGAGATGCGCCGGGCCGCCCAGGCGGCGAACAAGCGCTCCGGACGCCGCAGGGCGGCGAACCAGGGCCGACGGCCGGACACGCCGCGCGGCGGGCAGCCGCCGGGCAAGAAGCGGTTCATCGACTATCCGCGGGACGGCCGGTACGGCGTGCGCCGCTGGATCCCGTCCTGGAAGCAGGTGCTCAGCTGCTTCCTGCTGTTCTCCGGTGGGCTGATAGGCGTTGTGGGCTACGCGTACGCGACCGTGCCCATTCCCAGCCTCAACCCGGCCACCCAGTTGCAGAACAACGTCTTCTACTGGGCCGACGGCACCGAGATGGCCAGCGCCGGGCAGGTGAACCGGCAGAACGTCACGCTGGACCAGGTGCCCGACAAGGTGCAGTGGGACTTCCTCGCCGCGGAGAACGCCACCTTCTACACCGACCCCGGTGTGGACATGCGGGGCATGGCGCGCGCCGTTTACCACATGGCGCAAGGCGGTGACGTGCAGTCCGGATCCACGATCACCCAGCAGTTCGTGAAGAACTCCTATCTCAACCAGAGCCAGACGATCTCCCGGAAGTTCAAGGAGATCATGATCTCGCTGAAGATCGGCACCAAGCTCAGCAAGCAGGAAATCCTGCAGGGCTACCTCAACAGCAATTACTACGGCCGCGGCGCCTACGGCATTCAGGCGGCGGCCGAGGCGTATTACCACGTGCCCGTGCAGAAGCTGACCGTGAGCCAGGGCGCCTTCCTCACCGCGACGGTCAACGAACCGAGCGTGATGATGAACGCCGACACCGACCCGCAGGCCAAGGCCGCGGCGGAGGCGCGGTGGGTGTACGTCCTCAAGCGGATGGCCGCGATCGGCAAGATCACCCCCGCGGAGCACCAGCAGTACCTGGCGGCCGGCTTCCCGACGCCGAAGCCCATCGAGTCCGGCGGCTCCATGGCCGGCCAGACCGGCTACCTCGTCACCCTCGCCGAGCAGTACGTCGAGTCGCACGACCACCTCACCGACCAGCAGCTCAACCAGGGCGGCTACCAGATCTACACGACGTTCGACAAGGCCAAGGTCAACGAACTGTCGGCGTCGGTGGCCAAGATGGAGAAGGCGCACCTCAACCCGAAGGCGCGCTCGGCCGACCAGAACGTCCAGGTGGGCGCCGCCTCCGTCGACCCGGGCACCGGGGCGATCGAGGCCATCTACGGCGGCGCGGGCTTCGACAAGAAGTACTTCGTCGACAACGCCAACAGCACCGGCATCGCGGTCGGCTCCACGTTCAAGCCGTTCGACCTCGCGGCGGCGCTGGACCACGGCGCGGTGCTGACGCCCGGCGCGGCGCCCTCGACGATCACCCCGCAGAGCAAGTTCGACGGCGACAACGGCATCGAGATCAAGAACCAGCAGGGCCAGTACCTGCCGGACGGCTCCGACCCGACCGGGTACCTCCACCAGCAGAACGACACGCCCACCAAGTGGGGGTACATCACGCTGCGCGAGGCGATGGAGCAGTCGGTCAACACGCCGTACGTGCAGCTCGGCGAGTACGTGGGCTACGACACCGTGGAGAACGAGGCGCTCCAGGCCGGCCTGCTGCGCAGCAGCCTGCAGTACAACACCGCCGGCTTCTTCATCGGCACCTCCACCCCGTCGCCGATCCGGATGGCCGACGCCTACGGCACCTTCGACGACAACGGGATCCACCACGAGCCCTACTCGGTGACCAAGGTCGTCTACGAGGGCAAGCAGCTGCCGGGCTTCACCCCGCCCTCCGGCACCGAGGCCATGCCGCCGTCCACCGCCAACACCGTCAGCGACGTGCTGCAGGACGTGGTCAAGGTGGGTACCGGCACCAACGCCCGGGCGCTGGGGCGTCCGGCGGCCGGCAAGACCGGTACCACCGACGACTACAAGTCGGCCTGGTTCATCGGCTACACGCCGCAGCTGTCCACCGCGGTCGCGATGTTCAAGGAGAACCCGAGCGACGGCAAGCTGGAGTCGATGGAGGGCGTGGGCGGCTACAGCAAGGTCTTCGGTGCCGACATGCCGACCCAGGTGTGGACGCAGTACATGATCGAGGCGCTGCAGGGGAAGCCGATCGCCGACTTCCCGGCCGCACCGCCGCTGGGCAAGGGAGCCGACGAGGCCGGCGCACCGTCGCCGTCCCCCTCGCCGACGATCACCGCCACGCCGACGCCGACCCCGTCCGCCACACCGTGCAACCCGCTGGCCGGCACCTGCCAGAGCATGCCGCCCACCCCGTCGCCGACCGACGGCGCCGCGGGCGGCGGGTTCTTCGGCGGGACGGGCGGCGGTCCGACGCCCAATCCCACCAACAGCCGCGGTGGCGGCCGCGGCAACCCCGGCACCACCGGCTGATCCGGCCGGAACACGATGACACCGAGGCCCCGGTCCGACACCCGTCGGACCGGGGCCTCGGCCGTCGTCAGCGCTCCGCGGCCGGAACGGGCGGCAGCGCGTCGAGGAAGTCGCCGAGCACGGTGTCGAACTCCTTGGCGCGTTCGAGGTTGGGCAGGTGCCCGGCTCCCTCGATGACCGCGAGCGTCGATCCGGGGATGAGCGCGTGCATGGCGCGGGCGTCGGCGACCGGGGTGAACTCGTCCTCGCTGCCGACCACCACGAGCGCCGGCACCGCGACGTGTGGCAGCATGCCGAGGTAGTCGGGGCGGTCGGCCCGGCCGCGCAGCGCGGCGGCGGCGCCTGCGGGCGGGGTGCCGCGCATCATGCGCAGGACGTGTTCGACGACGTGCGGCAGCGCGGTGATGTTGTGCGGCGCCATCATCATGCCCAGCACGTCCCGCGCGTAGCCGCCCATGCCCTCGCGCAGCAGCCGGTCGGCCATCGAGTTGCGGGCGGCCCTGCCCTCCTCGGTCTCGGCGGCGGCGGTGGTGTCGGCGAGCACCAGGGCGCGGACCCGCTCCGGGAAGAGCCGGTGGAACTCCATGACGATCTGGCCGCCCATGGACAGCCCGCCGAGCACGCAGCGCTGCACGCCCAGGCTGTCGAGCAGCGCGGCGAGGTCGTGGGCGAAGGCGGCGAGCGGCGTGCGGCCCGGCACGACCGTGCTGGCGCCGTAGCCGCGCAGGTCCGGGGTGATGACCCGCCGGCCGGCCGCGCCGAAGCAGGCGGCCTGCGGGCGCCACATGGACCGGTCGAAGGGGTGGCCGTGCACGAGGACCAGTGGATCGCCGCTGCCCACGTCGTCGTAGCCGACGGTCACGTTGCCCAGTACCACGCTGCTCATCGCAGTCCCCTCACGACCGTCGACCCCGGAATTCCTCGATGCTATGCGGAGCAATTGCCCGGTGCAATAAGGGAATTGACCTCGGTGCAATGTTCTGGAACGCTGGGCCGCCGAACCCCGAACCGGATGGGAGCCCGATGGAGGACTACCGCCTCATCGCCGACCGGCTGGCCGCCGACATCGCGGCGGGCCGCCTGCGGCAGGGGGAACGGCTGCCGCCGCAGCGCCGGTTCGCCCGGGGTCTGGGGATCGCCGACTCCACGGCGGCCCGGGTCTACGGCGAACTCGTCCGGCGCGGCCTGGTGGTCGGCGAGGTGGGCCGCGGCACCTTCGTGCGCGCCGCGCCGCCCGCCACCGAACCCGCGCTGGCCGAACCGGGCGAGGCCCGCGTCGACCTGGAGCTCAACCTCCCGGTGCTGCCCGACCAGGCGGCCTCGCTCGCCGACGGCATCGCCCGGCTGTCGCGTCCCGACGTGCTCTCCGCCTGCCTGGGCGCCACCGGCGCGGCGGGCACCCCGGTGGCCCGCGAGGCGGCCGCCGCCTTCCTCGCCCGGGCCGGCTGGGCGCCCGACCCCGGCCGCGTGCTGTTCGCGGGCAACGGGCGGCAGGCGATCGCCGCGGCGCTGGCCTGCGTGGTGCCGGCCGGCGAGCGGCTCGGTGTCGAACCGCTCACCTACCCGGTCGTCAAGAGCATCGCGGCCCGCCTCGGCATCACCCTCGTCCCGCTCGCCATGGACGAACACGGCCTGCTGCCGGAGTCGGTGGACGCCGCGCCGCCGCTGCGCGCCGTCTACCTGCAGCCCGCACTGCACAACCCGCTCGGCACCACGATGCCCGCCCACCGGCGGGAACACCTGGTGGAGACGTTGCGGCGCCACGGTCTGCACGCGGTCGAGGACGCCATCTACGGCTTCCTGCGCCCCGACCTGCCGCCGTTGGCCGCGCTCGCGCCGGAGCGCACGACCGTGGTGGACAGCATGACCAAGCGGCTCGCGCCCGGCCTGACGCTGGGGTTCGCCGTGGCGCCCGCCGGCGGCGAGCAGCCGCTCGCGTCGGCGCTGCGCTCCGGGGGGTGGACCGCCTCCCGGTTCGCCCTGGAGGCGGCGGCGCAGTGGATGGCGGACGGCACCGCCGGGGCGATCGGGGCCGCCAAGCGGATCGACGCGGCGCGGCGCCAGCGGATCAGGACCGAACGGCTCGCCGGATTCGCGGTCTGCGCCGATCCGCACGGCTACCACTGCTGGTGGCGGCTGCCGGAGCCCTGGCGGGCCGAGACCTTCGTCGCGGCGGCCGCCCGGCGGGGCATCGCGGTCGCGCCCGCCGCGGCCTTCACCGTCGGCTCCGGCCACTCCCCCAACGCGGTGCGGCTCGCCCTGGGAACGCCGGCCCACGACACGCTGTCCGACGCGCTGGACGTGCTCGCCGCGCTGGCCCGCTCCGGCCCGGAGTCCTGCGCCCCGGAGTGAACCCCGGGCGGGGCCGGGGCGTTCATCAGCCGAAGATCGCCCGCGGGTCGCCCGCGTACCAGATGTTGTCGATGACCATGCGGCGCACGACCCATCTCCGGCCGTCGCGGACGAGGTCGACGTCGTAGAGGTTCTTCAGCAGGGCGTGTGCCGCGCGGTCGGCGGTGAGCAGGTGCTGCGCCTCCACGATCGCGGTGAGCCGGGCGGTGTCGCCCTCGATCACGATCCGCGGGTTGGTGACGACGTGGCTGGTGTCCACCCGGCCGGTGAACATCGCCAGGATGGTGTCCACGATGGTGTCGCGGCCGGTCATCAGCGGTGGGCGGGCGCCCCACCGGTCGGCCGCCGGGCGGAAGTCGAGTTCGGCGTCGGCGCTGAACGCGGAGGCGAACAGCTCCCGGTCGCACAGGTCCTGGCCGAGGCCGAACCGGTGGAGCGCGTCGGTCACCTCGATCCGGTCGCGCAGTTCCCGGGAGAGCGGGTCGGTGTGCTCGGTGGGTTCCGCGGACAGCGCGCGGTCGGTGGTGACGTACATGGCTCTGCGTCCTCGGTGTCGGTGGAGTCACGGACGCGTTCCACCATCCACCGGGCCGGCCGCCGCGACAACGGGCTTTTCCCGCACGGTCGTTGAGCCCGGCTCAAGGATCCGCCGGCCGTCTCCCGCCCGTCGGCCGTCCGGCGTCCGGTTTCCGGCCGGGCCGCGTCGTGCGCCGGCTCGCGCGGCCGGCTCGGCCAGACTGGGCGGGGCAGGGCGGGTCCCGGCGCGGGCGAGTTCGGCGAGGTGCGCGGTGCGGAAGATCATCTGGTCCATGTCGGTCTCCCTCGACGGGTTCATCGAGGGGCCGGGCCGCGACATCGGCTGGCACCGGGTCGACGACGAACTGCACACCGACTTCAACGAGCGGTTGGGGCGGATGGGCGCCTTCCTCAACGGGCGCGTCACCCACGAGATGATGGCCGCCTTCTGGCCGACCGCCGACGCCGACCCGGACAGCACCGGCCCGATGGCCGAGTTCGCCGCCATCTGGCGGGACATGCCGAAGATCGTCTACTCCAGGACCCTGGAGCGGGCCGACTGGAACACCACGATCGTGCGGGAGGTCGTCGCCGAGGAGGTCATGGCCCTCAAGGCGCAGCCGGGCGGCGACCTCGCGCTCGGCGGCGCCGACCTGCCGGCCGCCTTCGCCCGGCTCGGCCTGGTCGACGAGTACCGGATCTACGTCCACCCGGTGCTCGTCGGCGGCGGCACGCCCATATTCCCGGCCGCCGCCGCCCGGACCGAGCTGCGGCTCGCCGGCACCCGGCGCTTCGGCAACGGAGTCGTCATGCTCCACTACCGCGGCGCCGGGGCCGGGTAGGCGGCGGCCGGCCCCCCGTTCCCGAGGCGTTCGCCGGGCGGCCGCTACCCGCCGGCGCCGGCCGGGACGCGCCGGGCGGCCCGGCGAGCGGCGGCCTCGGCGGGGTCCAGGACCGGCACGGCGGCCAGCAGGCCGCGGGTGTAGGGGTGCCGCGGGTCGTCGTAGACCCGGGCGACCGGTCCCTCCTCCACCACCTTTCCCTGCTGCATGACGGCGACCCGGTCGCTGACCTGGCGGACCACGGCGAGGTCGTGGGCGATGAAGACCAGGGACAGCCCGAGGTCGCGCCGCAGTTCGTCGAGGAGTGCGACCACCTGGGTCTGGGTGGTGACGTCGAGCGCGGAGACCGGTTCGTCGCAGACCACCAGCCGCGGTCCGGGCGCCAGCGCGCGGGCGATGCCGACCCGCTGGCGCTGACCGCCGCTGAACTCGTGCGGATAGCGGTGGTACCAGTCGGGATCCAGCCCGACGCGGTCCAGCAACGACCGTACCCGGTCGCGTATCTGACGATCCGTCATGCCGGTGTTCGCCGCCCGCAGCGGGTCGGCCACCGACTCGCCGATGCTGCGCCGCGGGTTGAGCGAGGAGACCGGGTCCTGGAAGACCATCTGCAACTCGCGCCGCAGCGGCCGCAGTTCCTTCTCGCGCAGCCCGACCAGCTCCCGGCCGTCGAAGCGCAGCCGTCCCGAGGTCGGCTCCAGCAGCCGGACCAGCATCCGGCCCAGCGTCGTCTTGCCGCTGCCCGACTCGCCCACCACGCCCAGCGTCTCGCCGCGCCGCACGGTCAGCGACACGCCGTCCACCGCGCGCACCGCCGACGCCCCGCGGCCGAACTCCCGCCGCAGATCCGCTGCTTCGAGCAGCACCTCGCCGTCGGCGGGCTCCTCGACGGGCCCGGCCGCGGGTGCCTGGTCCGCCGGACCGGTCAGCCGGGGCACGGCGGCCAGCAGGGCGCGCGAGTACGGTTCGCGCGGCGCCGACAACACCTCGGCGACCGGGCCGCGTTCGACCGCCCGGCCGTCCTTCATCACCAGCACCTGCTCGACGCTGCCGGCGATGACGCCGAGGTCGTGGGTGACCAGCAGCAGACCGCTGCCGGTCTCGGCCCGCACCTCGTGCAGCAGGTCGAGGATCTGGGCCTGCACGGTGACGTCCAGCGCGGTCGTCGGCTCGTCGGCGATCAGCAGCCTCGGCTCGCAGACCAGCGCCATCGCGATGAGCGCCCGCTGCCGCATGCCGCCGGAGAACTCGTGCGGCCGGGCCCGGGAGCGGCGGGCGGCGTCCGGGATGCCGACCCGGTCCAGCACCTCGACGGCGCGGGCTCGCGCGGCCCGCCGGGTGGTGTCGCGGTGCGTGCGGTACACCTCGGCGATCTGGTCGCCGATCGCGAAGTACGGATCGAGCGCGGACAGCGGGTCCTGGAAGACCATGGCCGCCAACTCGCCGCGCAGCCGCCGCAGTTCGCTTCCGGTGGCGGTGAGCGCGTCCACCCCGGCGACGGTGGCGCGGCCGCCGGTGCGGGCGCCGGTGCCCTGGTGCATGCCCAGCAGGGCGTAGGCCACCGTGCTCTTGCCGGAGCCGGACTCGCCGACGATGCCGAGCGCTCCACCGGGCTCCAGGGTGAGGTCGAGCCCGTCCACCGCGCGCACCAGGCCGTCGGCGACCGGGAAGTCGACCGTCAGGCCCTCGACGCGGATCAGGGGTTGTGCCGTCTCGACGGTCATGACAGGACCACCCGTCGGTCGGTCGCCGCGTACAGCAGGTCGGCGGCGGCGTTGGCGAGGACGACGCAGAACCCGGTGACCATGACCACGCCGACGACCACCGGCAGGTCGATGACGCCGACCGAGTACACCAGCAGTTGTCCCAGCCCCGGCAGGCCGAACAGCGTCTCGGTGAGGACCGCGGAGCCGAACATGGTGCCCAGGTCCAACGCGCTCAGCGCGATCACCGGGGTCAGCGCGCCGCGCAGGGCGTGCCGGGTGACCAGCCGGCGTTCGCTGACGCCGTAGGCACGGAAGGTGCGGATGTGGTCCTCGGCCAGCGTCTCCAGCATCGAGGAGCGGGTCAGCCGGGCGTACTTGGCGGACTCGATGAGCGCCAGCGACACCCAGGGCAGCAGCAGGCCCCAGAACCAGGACTGCGGATCGGTGGTGAGCGCGACGTAGGTGGGGAAGGGCAGCCAGCCCAGCGTGGAGCAGAAGACGATCAGCAGCACCAGCCCGATCACGAAGACCGGCACGGCGTTGCCGGCCAGCGTCAGCCCGGTGAGCACCCGTTCGGTGAGCCGGCCGCGGCGCAGCGCCGACAGCAGTCCGGTGCCGACGCCGAGCACCAGCCACAGCACCATGGCGCCGCCGGCCAGCGAACCGGTCACCGGCAGCCGGCCCAGGATCATCGAGGTGACCTGCTGGCCGCTGCGGTAGGAGATGCCCAGGCACGGCGCGGAGCAGTGCGCGACCGAGGTGCCGGTGCTGAAGTCGCGGCCGGCGACGATGCCGCCGAGGAAGTGCGCGTACTGCAGGTAGACCGGTTCGGTCAGGCCCAGTTGCTCCCGTACCTGCTGGACCTGGGCGGGGCTGCACTTGAAGCCGCAGGCGAGTTGGGCCGGGTCGCCGGGGGCGATGTAGAAGACCGCGTAGATCACGACGGACAGGGTGAGCAGTACGGCGACCATGCCGGCCAGCCGCCGCAGGACGTATCCGGTCACGGCGTCGGCCCCGCTTCCCCGGTCGCGGTGCGCGCGCGCCGGCGCCCCACGCCCACCCGCAGCCGGGAGGCGGCCCGCGGGTCGAGCGCGGTGCGCAGCGCGTCGCCGAGCACGGTGAACGCCAGCGTGGTGGCGAACAGCAGCCCGGCCGGCAGCAGGACGTACATCGGATCGGCCTGGAACCACGTGGTGGCGGTGGAGAGCATCTCGCCCCAGGAGGAGGTGGGCGGGCGCACCCCGACGCCCAGGAAGGACAGGCCGGCCTCGGAGACCACGTTGGACGGCAGCAGCAGCGCGGCGTAGGTGATGACCGGGGCGCCCAGCGGGGGCAGCAGTTCGCGCCGGGCGATCCGCCAGGGCGTGGAGCCGCCGAGCCGGGCGGCGGCCACGTAGTCCAACTCCTTGAGCGACAGCGTCTGGGCGCGCACCACCCTGGCGACGCCGCCCCAGCCGAGCAGGCCGATGACCAGCACCAGCAGCAGCGGCCGGGGGAAGGAGGCGGGCACCACGGCCATCAGGGCGATCGCGAAGACCAGGGAGGGCAGCGCGAGCATCACGTCGGTGGTGTGGCCGAGCACCTGGTCGGCCAGCCGGTTGCCGAGGGCGGCGGCCAGGCCGACGACGAGCCCGATGGCCACCTGGACCACGGTGGCGCCGATCGCGACCAGCAGCGAGATCTGCGAGCCGTAGACGAGGCGGGCGAACAGGTCGCGCCCGGTGCCGGGTTCGACGCCCAGCCAGTGCGCGCCGCTGATCCCGCCGAACGGGCCGATGGGCACGCCCCCGGAGGCGGAGTTGACGAGGGCGTCGTGGTAGGTGGTGGGGTCCTGGCCCTCGATGGCGGTGAGCAGCGGCGCGGCGGCCGCGACCAGGACGAGCAGGAGGATGACGGCTGCGGCGGCGACGGCGGGGCGCTGGGCGCGCAGCCGCCGCCACACCTGCCGGGCCCCGGAGGCCGGGACGACGCCGACGGGCGTGGTCCCGGCCTCCGGTACGGGTGCGACGGTTGCCATGGACGCGGGTCCCGGCTACTTGACCGCGACCTGGGAGACGTCCAGGACGCCGGTCCAGTCGCTGATCACCACGTGGCGGATGTTCTTGCCGTACAGCCGCTTGTAGACCGGGTGGAAGAGCGGGACGGTGAGCGCCCTGGTGCCGATCTCCCGGTCGAGGGCGCCCCACTGCCTGGCCGCGGCGGCGTGGTCGGTGATCGTGTCGATCCGGTCGATCCGCTGGTCGATCGAAGGGTCGTCCAGTTGGGCGGAGTTGAAGTTGTAGCCGTCCTTGACGATCTGCCGGCCGTCGAAGATCGGGGCGAGGAAGGGGCCGCCGGAGGGCCAGTCGGCACCCCAGCCGCCGAGGAACATGCCCGGCTCGGTCTTCACCGTGTAGACGGTCTGCTGGTACGTGTCGTCCTGCAGGCCGTTGAGCTTGACGGTGATGCCGGCCGCCTTCAGCCCGTCCTGGACGGCCGCCGCGAGGGTGGGCCCCTCGTTGTTGGCGTCCGAGGTGGAGTGGGTGAGCGTGACGGTCAGCCCGTGCGGGTATCCGGCCTGCGCGAGCAGGGCCTTCGCCTTGGCCGGGTTGCCGCTCCTTCCGGCCGGGAACGGGTCGTAGGGCGTGTAGCCGAAGGTGGCCTGGTCGGGCAGGAAGGTGGTGGCGGGCTCGGCGAGCGAGGAGCCGCCGGCCGCGTTGACGACCGAGGTGCGGTTGACGGCGTAGGCGATGGCCTCGCGCACCTTCAGGTTGTCGAACGGCTTCACCTTGGGGTTGAAGGCGATGTAGTCGGTGTAGCCGAAGTGCCCGGTTCCGACCCGGGAGGCGAGCTCCTTGTCACCGGTGACCTTGGCCAGCTCGGCCGGGCCCAGGTTGGTGTCGGTGGTGACGGCGTCCGCGTCGGCGCCCGAGCCGGTGGCCAGCCGCTGGTTGATGACGGCCGGGTCGAGGCCGGAGTCCACCACGATGCGGTCCGGGTAGTCCTGGCGCTGGGAGTCGGTCTTGCGGGACCAGTACGGGTTGCGCTTGAGGACGAGGGTGGTGCCGTCGTTCTGGTTGCTGACCACCTCGTAGGGCCCGGAGGAGACCGGGTGGTCCTGGTACTTGGTGCCGGTGTCCTTGGCCTTGGGGACCGGGGTGAACTGGGTCTGGGTGGCCAGGTAGGGGAAGTCGCCCTCCGGCTTGTCCAGATGGAAGACGATGGTGCTCGGGTTCGGCGTCTGGATCGCGGAGAGCCCCTTGGGGTCCTTGTACGGCCCCTGGTAGCCGGCCGCGCCGACCAGCCAGTCGCGCAGGTAGGGCGCGCCGCCGGACAGCTCGGGGGCGAAGGACCGCTCGACGCCGTACTTGATGTCGGCGCTGGTGATCGCGGTGCCGTCCTCGAACTTCAGTCCGGGCTTGAGGTGGTAGGTCCACACCGTGGCGTTGTGCGACGGCTCCCCGAGGTCGGTGGCCAGGTCCGGTACCACCTGGGTGCCGGCCGCGCCGGACTTGCGGGCCCGGGTGGTCAGCGACCGGAAGACCAGGCCGGGTATGTTGCCGCCGCCGGTGGTGTACTCGCGGGCCGGGTCGAACTTGCTCTGCGGCGCCTGGTTCAAGATGGTGAGCGTGCCGCCCGGATGGGGTGCGGCGTCCGCGCCGGCGTCCGCACTCTTCGGGCCGCATGCCGCCGCTCCCGCGGCGAGGGCCGCCAGGACGGTCAGCGCCGCGAGGCGGCGTGGAGTGCGGGGGTGTGATGGCATCGGGAGACGGCCTTTCGCTACCTGGGGGAGGGTGTTCGCCGGTCGGACGGTGGGGGCGCGCGTCGATGGGGCGACAACGTTGGCAGTGGACGCCGCATCCGCGCGGGGCGTTCCTCGGACGGCCGCGCGCGCCCGGGGAACCGGGGGGAGAACGGGGGGTCCGGGAGACGTGGGTCAGCGACAGTGGATGTCGGCCACGCTGTGTCCGGTCACGCCGATGAGCGCCAGCTCGATGGCGGCGCTGACTGCGGCGGGAAGTCGGGACACGTCGAGAAGATTGAATGATTTGCTCACCGATGTCAAAGGCGCCCATATATGATGCCGAGTCGGCTGCGGAGCGTGGCGGACCGGCCGGGTCCTACGGCTCCTCCCGCTCGGCGGCTCGGCCCAGCCGCAGGACCCGGACGCCGTACACCGGGAGTTCGACGGTGCCGGCCGGCGCGCCGTCGAGGGTGAACAGCGCCGTGCCGTCCTCGGTGACGGGCTCGACCGCCAGTTCCTCGCGGGCCTGGCTGACCAGCCAGACGTAGGTGCTCCCGTCCCGGTGCTCCAGGCGGTCCACGCTCACCCGGGGATCGGCCACCACGACCGGGCGGCGCACCGCGGCGTGCACGCCGAGCGCGTCGTAGAGCACACCGGTCGCCTCCGGGTTGATCCGCGGGGTGACCGCCGCCATGTACTCCAGCGGGTAGGTGCACAGCACGACGCAGCCCTCGCCGGTGCGGCGCAGCAGCAGCGCCGGGCGGCCGTGCCCGTCGACCGCCAGGACCTCCGCGCCGGCCGGCTCCACCGGCAGGAAGACCCGGCCGCTGTCGGTGCCGGCGGCCCGGAAGGACAGCTCGGCGCCGGCGGGCAGGTTGCCGAAGTCCCGGGTGAAGGTGAAGGTGACCCGCTCGTCCTCGATCGGGTTGACCAGCCCGTAGGCCAACTGGTGCCGCACGCCGCACAGTTCGTCCAGGTGCGCGTACCAGGGGCCGCGCTGCTCGTCGTGCGCGCCGGGCGAGTAGGAGACGTAGACGGTGGCGCCGGCCTCGGCCCGCGCCTCCAACTGGTGCCAGGTGGGCGCGAGAAGCTGCTTGGTGGCCGGCACCAGGTACAGCAGGGCGTCGGTCGCGAGCCCGTCGCTCTCCCGGGTGACTGCGGGGGCGAGGTCCGCGAGCCGGGCGGCCACCCACGCCTGGCGGGCGGTGGTGTGGACGTAGGCGCGGTCCTCGGCCCGGGTGAACGGATAGGCGGTGTCCAGGTAGGAGGAGACCACCAGCGCGGTGTCGCTGTCCGGGCGGTGGCAGTCCGCGAAGCCGACCCGCTCCAGGATCCGCGCGAAGTCCCGCATCTCGCGCAGTTGCGGCTTGGCGCGGCCGTGCCGGTCGACGAGGCCGAAGTGCATCTCGAACGCGTGGTGCCGGTAGGGCGGTTGGTCGCTCAGGTCGTCGTAGTCGGTGTTGTTCCAAGCGATCCAGCCGACCGCGCCGGCCAGCAGGCTGTTGTGCAGGACCTGCCGGTAGTAGTGGGCGGCGCTGGCACCGGAGGCGAAGTCGGAGGTGACGCCGAACTCCTCCAGCACGACCGGGCGCCGGAAGGTGCCCGTCAACTCGCAGACCCAGGCGGCCGCGTAGTGCTGGCGGACCGGGTCGTCCTCCATCCGGTAGACGTGCGGGCCGAGGAAGTCGCACAGCTCGGCGGTGTACCTGACGGAGAACCCGTTCTCCTGGCCGGTGTTCTCCATGCCCCACGCGCCGTCGCCCAGCGAGACCGGCTGGGTGCCGCCGGCGGCCCGCACCGCGGACACCACGAGCTGCGCCCAGGAGGAGACCGCCTCCCGGTCCCGGGTGGCCTCCCCGTAGATCGGCATCTCGTTGGAGACCAGCCAACCCGCCACGGCCGGGTGGTCCTTGAAGCGCCGGACCATCTCGCCGGCGAACCACGCCTGGCGGGCCACCATCCACACGTCCCGGTACAGGTCGCGGCCGCCCCGCCAGGACGGGTCCCAGTTCTCCCCCGACATGTGGCCGACGATGAAGGTCGGGATCGTGGTCATGCCCACCGCCTCGTGGCGATCGAGGAAGTCGGCGAACCGCGCGCACTTCTCCTCGTCGACGCTGTCGGGGGTGGGCATGAAGTCGGGCCAGTAGAAGAAGGAGCGGGTGACGTTCAGACCGTGGTCCCGCAGGGTGCGCAGTTCCTCGTCCACCACCGCGGGGTCGTAGGAGCGCCACATCAGCGGACCGCCGGTGCGCGACCAGTAGTTGGCACCGAGCCAGGTGACCGGGGCTCCGGAGGCGGTCAGCCGGGCGGAGTTGCGCTGCATGGGCCAGAACCCCTTCGCAGAAAGGCGTTGTCGAATTCACGGATCGGCCCGTCCACGTTGCGGCCTCGCTCCGTGTGCGGCCCCGCGGGGAGCGCATCGATCGAAGCACCGGACCGGTGGAGCGTCAAGGCTTCGACGCCGCCCGCCGGAATCGCCAAAACCGGTTTTGCCGGAATATCCGCCGGGCGGGTGTCAACGACCGGCGGGGGCCGGTCCCGTCGAACCGCGCACCACCAGCCGCGCGGTGTCGTCCCGCTGGTCGCCGATCCGGGTGCCGTCCGCCGCCGCGCGCAGCAGCCGGGCGGCGCGGGCGCCGTGCGCGGCCACGTCGCGGCTGAGCGCGGTCAGCGGCGGGTGCACCAGTTCGCACAGTTCCGAGTCGCCCCAGGAGACGACCGACAGGTCGCGCGGCACCCGGATCCCCATCGCCTGCGCGGTCGCCAGCCCGGCCACCGCCATCAGGTCGCTGTCGAACAGGATCGCGGTCGGCCGCCGCCGGGGGCCGGAGCCGTCCAGCAGCGCCCGGGTCGCGGCGGCGCCCTGCTCGCGGCTGTAGTCCGTCTCGACGGTGACGCACTCCAGCGGACCGGCCGCCGCGGACCGGGCGATCGCCGCGCTGCGGATCTCGGTGTGGCGCAGCCGGGCGGGACCGCACACGTGGGCGATCCGCCGGTGGCCGAGCGCGGCCAGGTGCTCGACGACGGTGTCCGCGCCGGCCGAGTCGTCGCTCCACAGCGCCGGCAGCCGCCCGGTGCCGATCGGCGCCCCGATCACCACCGTGGGCATGCCGAGGCGTTCCAGCGCGGCCACCCGCGCGTCCCGCACCCACAGGTCGACCAGGAAGACGCCGTCCACCCGGCGCTGCGCCCACCACCCTTCGTGGATGGCGATCTCGGCGCGCTGGTCCTCGGCCATGGCGAACAGCAGCGACAGGCCGGCCGCGGACAGCTCCGCCTGGATGCCGGAGATCAGCTGCATGAAGAACGGTTCGAGGCCCAACGTGCGCGCGGGCCGGTCGATCACCAGGCCGAAGGCGCCCGCCCGGCCGTCGGACAGCGCCCGGGCCGCGCTGTTGGGCTGCCAGCCCAGCTCCTCGGCGATCGCCAGGATGCGGCGCCTGGTGAGCGCCGAGACGCCCGAGCGGTCGTTGAGGGCGAAGGAGACGGTGGACTTGGCCACGCCGGCCCGCCGGGCGATGTCCGCCATGGTCGGACGCTTCACCATCGGCTCCTCGGGGTCCCGCCGTCGGATCGGACACGCCGCCTCCGGCCGTTCCGCGCGCGGGCGGCAAAACCGGTTCGGCCATGATTTCCGCGAACAGCTTAGCCAGCGGTGGACCGGGCGGAACTCCTTTTGTTTTCCGGGGCATTGACACGCTGTCGCGCGCGCCCTATTTTCACGGCACGCCGTTCCGCGGTGACCGTCGTGTCCGCACGGCTGTCCGGGCCGCGATCGCGCGGATCCCGCCGGGGCACGCGGACCCCGCGGGCGCGCGGGCGGATGCCGGCGTGCGCTCGGTGCGCGCGGCCGGACGCGTCGCGGTCGGCGAGTTCCCACGCAAGGCGAACCCCGTCCCCGCTCCGGCCGGGCCTTCCGGCGAGGACGGGGACGTACATGGCAGGTACATCACACCATCCCCCCGGGAGACCTCCATGAACGCCAGACGACCGAAGCTCCTCCACGCGGCGGCCCTGCTCGGCGCCGCACTGCTGCTCGGCGCGGTGACCGCGCCCGACTCCGCGGCGGCCCCCACCGCCGCCCCGGCGCACGCGACAGCGCACAGCACGACGACCACCGCGACGAACCGCGCTCCGCAGGCGCTCACCACCCGGCTGCGCGGCGTCAACCGCTCGGGCGCGGAGTTCGCCTGCGTCCAGAACGACGGGATCTTCGACGGGCCGGTGGACGCCGCCTCCGTCCAGGCGATCGCGAGCTGGCACACCAACGTGGTGCGCGTGCCGCTCAACGAGGACTGCTGGCTGGGCCTGAACGGCGTCAACCCGGCCTACAGCGGCGCCAACTACATCACCGCGATCACCGACTACGTCAATCTGCTGCACCAGTACGGGCAGAGCGTGATCCTCGACCTGCACTGGAGCGACGGCACCTACACCGGTTCCGGCTCGACCTGCTCCACCTACGCGGCCGACTGCCAGAAGCCGATGCCGGACGCCGACCACGCGCCGGCCTTCTGGACCTCGGTCGCCGACCAGTTCAAGGGCGACGACTCGGTGCTGTTCGACCTGTTCAACGAGCCGTTCCCGAACAGCGTGATGTCCGACTACGACGCGTCCTGGCAGTGCTGGCGCGACGGCGGATCCGCCTGCACCGGCTTCTCCTACCCGGTGGCCGGCATGCAGTCCCTGGTGAACGCGGTCCGAGCGACCGGTGCCACCAACCCGGTGATGGTCGGCGGCCTCAGCTACGCCAACGACCTGTCCCAGTGGCTCACCTACGCGCCCACCGACCCGGCGGGCAACCTGGTCGCCTCCTGGCACTCCTACAACTTCAACTCCTGCAACACCAGCAGCTGCTGGGACGCGCAGATCGCACCGGTGGCGGCGAAGTACCCGCTGATCGTCGGCGAGATCGGGGAGAACGACTGCGGGCACGGCTACATCGACACGCTGATGAGCTGGCTCGACGCGCACAACCTCAGCTACCTCGCCTGGACCTGGAACACCTGGGACTGCTCGTCGGGTCCGGCCCTCATCACCGACTACTCCGGCACCCCGACCGCCTACGGCCAGGGCTTCAAGGACCATCTGGCCGGCAGCTGACCGCGCCGTTCCCGCCCACCGTCCCGCGCGGCCCCCGGACCCGCCCCGGTCCGGGGGCCGCCGGCGCGCGCAACGGTTCGCAGCACGACCGGGCGTTTGAACGCGGTCCCTCACACGCCTGAACCCGGTCCCTCACAGGGATGAGGCGCGGCCTACGAACGCGGCGGCCGGGTAGGACGATCGTCAGGCGAAGTCGGTCATCTTCGGTAGGAGGTCGGTCCGTTGAGGTTGCGAATCGTACGTGGAACGCGAAAACCGGCTGTGGTCGACACGACCGCACCGGAAGCCCAGCCGCACCCGCTGCCCGGCGGGACTCCTCCGGCACCGGACGGCGGCGCGCGGCCCGCCGGCGGCCACTACCGGCGACTGGCCGCGGCGTCGGCCGTGCTGCTCGCCGGTGCGTCGCTGCTCGGCGGATGCAGGGCCGTCCGGGTGGACAGCTCCGCCCCGAGCGCCTCTTCCGGCGCCACGCCCGCCGTCTCGAACGGACGGGCCGTCAGTCCGCTGGACGATCCCGACGGCACCAAGCCGGGGCTGGCCGCGATCACCTCCGACGCCGACAAGGCCAGGGCCCGCGCGCTGATCCAGCGGGTCGCCACCAAGGGCCGCGGCCCCAAGACCGGCTACAGCCGTGCGCAGTTCGGCTACGCGTGGATGGACTCCGCGCCCGGCGTGCCGTACGCCCACAACGGCTGCGACACCCGCAACGACGTGCTGAAACGCGACGGGACCGACCTGCGCTTCCGCGACGGGTCGGACTGCGTCCTGATGTCCCTGACGCTGGACGACCCCTACACCGGGAAGATCATCCACTGGACCAAGGCGAAGGCCACCACGATCCAGATCGACCACGTGATGCCGCTGTCCTACGACTGGCAGATGGGCGCCGCGCAGTGGACGAAGGACAAGCGGGAGGACATCGCCAACGACCCGCTCAACCTGCTGCCCGTCGACGGTCCGTCCAACGAGGCCAAGAGCGACTCGGGCGCCGCCTCCTGGCTGCCGCCGAGCCGGGTGATCCGCTGCTCGTACAGCGTGCGGATCGCACAGGTCTCGCTGAAGTACCAGCTTCCGGTGACCTCCGCCGACAAGCAGGCCATGCTCGCCCAGTGCGGCGGCTGACCCGGCCGCCCGACCGGTCCGGCATCGCCGCGCCCGTCAGCCGCGGGTCAGCTCCAGGACGGCGATGCCGGTCAGCACCGTGGCGCTGGCGGTCAGCCGCAGGTAGCCGAAGCGCTCCCGGAAGACCAGCGTGCCGATGAGCGCGGCGATGACGATGCTGGTCTCGCGCAGCGCGGCGATCGCGGCCAGGTCGCCGCGCGCCTGCGCCCAGACCACCAGACCGTAGGCGAGCAGCGACAGCACTCCGCCGGCCAGACCGCGCCGGCACACCGGCCGAAGCTGCCCGACGAGAGCGCGGCCCCGGATCCTCCAGGCGATCAGCGGCAGCACGGGCCCCTGGCACAGGAAGAGCCAGGCCACGTAGCCGGCCACCGTCCCGGAGTGCCGCACGCCGGTGCCGTCGACGACCGTGTACGACGCGATCAGCACGCCGGTGCCGACGGCGGCGGCCAGCGCCGGCAGTTGGGACCGGCCGGGTATGCCGTCCGCCAGGGCGAGGCAGGCCAGGCCGCCGGATATCACCGCCACGCCGACCAGCTCCCCGGGCGGCAGCGGCCGGCCGAGCACCACCGTGGAGGCCACCGCGACCAGCAGCGGCGACGTCCCCCGGGCCATCGGGTACATCTGCCCGAAGTCGCCCAACTGGTAGGCCCGTAGCAGCAGGACCTGGTAGACGACCTGCAGCGCGGCCGAGGCGGCGATGAACGGCCAGGCCGCCGCGTCGGGCACCGGGGTGCAGCAGACCAGCACCGCGGCGCAGCCGGTGTAGGCGAGGTTGATCAGGGTGAACCCGACCAGCTTGTCCCCGATCCCGTGCGCCAGCCCGTTCCAGACGGCGTGCAGCACGGCGGCGGCCAGCACCACGGCGGGCACGGCCGCGCTGCCGGCGGCGGACGGCAGGACCCCGGACATGGGAGGCTCCTCACGGACGGCGCGGATCCGGCATGGATCCGCCGGGAACGGACTCCGCGCCGACGGGAAGCCGGTGCGGAACGGGCGTGGACTCGGCGCGGAAGGCGTGGAATCGAATTCCACGCTACTCTAGATCAATGGAAGAATATTCCGCAATCGAACGCGGCCTGGCCTCCCACATCCGCGCCCAGCTCTCCGGCCTGCGCGAGACCGAGGCCCGCGTGGCGCAGGTCGTGCTCGACCAGGGCGGCGCCCTGGTACACCTGAGCGTCAGCGACGTGGCCGCCCTCGCCCACACCGCGCCGTCCTCCGTGGTGCGCGCCTGCCAGCGCCTCGGCTTCCGCGGCTACCAGGAACTGAAGATCGCCGCGGCCCGCCAGGCTCCCGCCGCGCCGCCCTCGCACGACCCGGACCCGGCGGCCCGCGCGCTCGGCGACACGGTGCGGGCGGCGCGCGAAGCCCTCGACGGGCTGGCCGCCACCCTGCCGCCGGCGCAGTTGCGGGCGGCGGCCGAGGCGCTCGACGCGGCGAGCCACGTCCTGGTGCTCGGCGCGGGGCTGTCCGGCGCGGTCGCCGCGGACGCCGCCTACCGGTTGCGCGCGCTGGGCTTCCTGGTGGACCTGCCCACCGATCCGATCACCGCGCAGCTCGCCGCGGCCCAACTGCCGTCCACCGCCGCGTGCCTGGCGATCAGTCACACCGGCGCCACCCGCGGCACGGTGGACACCGCGCGCCGGGCCCGCGCGGCCGGCGCGACTGTCGTCGCGCTCACCAGTTACGCGCGCTCCCCGCTCGGCGACACCGCGACCCACACGCTCGTCGCCGGCGGCCAGGACCTCGTCTTCGGGTTGGAGACCGTCGCCAGCCGACTGGCCCACCTCACGGTGGTCGACGCGCTGACCCTGACCCTGCTGGCCGCCCGGGGCGCGGACGCCGAACGCACCCTGCGGCTGTCGGCGGAGGTGACGGCTGAGCACACGTACTGACGACGACTTGTGAACGCACCCTTTGCAGCGAGGTGAGGGGCTGTTAAATTGTCATGGGAGCGCTCCCACCAGTGCGGGAGCCCGCACCACGAATGCCTGCACGGCACTTCACAGGCCGATTCCCCCGGGTCCCCGGAACGCCGCACGGACGGCGTTCCGCGTCCGTCGGGCACGCCTGTCACCACCCGCTGATCGTCCGCCCCGGTGCGGCCTGGCGACCGCGCCGCGCGGCGGACCGATGGTCAACGCACATGTCCAGCACTTCCGACAGTCATGAAGGAGTGTTACATGTCCTCCCTGTCCCGAAGAAAGTTCGTCACGGGGGTGGCCGGCGCGCTGGCCGTGGCCGCCGCCGGCACGCAGGCGGCCCAGGCCGCGGCGAGGCGAGGCCGGGCGACGACGGTCGACCCGTACACCCAGCAGTTCCTCGACCAGTACGACAGGATCAAGGACACCGCCAACGGGTACTTCAGCCCGCAGGGCGTGCCCTACCACTCGGTCGAGACCCTGATGGTGGAGGCACCCGACCACGGGCACGAGACGACGTCCGAGGCGTTCAGCTTCTGGATCTGGCTGGAGGCCACCTACGGCCGGGTGACCGGGGACTGGACGCCGTTCAACAACGCGTGGGCGACGGCCGAGAAGACCATCATCCCCTCGCACACCGACCAGCCGAGCAACGACTCGTACAACCCGGCGAGTCCGGCCACCTACGCGCCCGAGTGGCCCGACCCGTCCAGCTATCCCGAGCGCGCTCGACACCTCGGTCGCGGTGGGCGCGGACCCGATCGCCAACGAGCTGAAGTCCGCCTACGGCACCTCCGACATCTACGGCATGCACTGGCTGATGGACGTGGACAACGTCTACGGGTACGGCAACACGCCGGGCAAGGGCTCGGAGGACGGGCCCACCGCGGCCGGGCCGTCGTTCATCAACAGCTACCAGCGCGGCGCCCAGGAGTCGGTGTGGGAGACGATCCCGCAGCCGTGCACCGACCTGTTCAAGTACGGCGGCCCGAACGGCTACCTGGACCTGTTCGTCAAGGACTCCAGCTACGCCAAGCAGTGGAAGTACACCAACGCGCCGGACGCCGACGCGCGCGCCGTGCAGGCCGCGTACTGGGCCTACAAGTGGGCCAGCGACCAGGGCAACGCGGACCAGGTCTCCGCCTCGGTGGCCAAGGCCGCCAAGATGGGCGACTACCTGCGGTACGCGATGTTCGACAAGTACTTCAAGCGGATCGGCAACTGCACCAGCCCCACCGGTTGCCCGGCCGGGACCGGCCGCGGCTCGCAGCACTACATGCTGGGCTGGTACTACGCCTGGGGCGGCGCCGAGCCGGGCGGCGGCTGGGCGTGGCGGATCGGCGACGGCGCCGCGCACCACGGCTACCAGAACCTGCTGGCGGCCTGGGCGCTGTCCACCGTGCCGGCGCTCACCCCGATCGCGGCCACCGCGCAGAGCGACTGGTCGATGAGCCTGGGGCGGCAGTTGGAGTTCATCCAGTGGCTGCAGTCCGCCGAGGGCGCGATCGCCGGCGGCGCGACGAACAGCTGGAACGGCCAGTACGGCACCCCGCCGGCCGGCGACTCCACGTTCTACGGCATGGCCTACGACTGGGAGCCGGTCTACCACGACCCGCCGAGCAACAACTGGTTCGGCATGCAGGCGTGGGGCATGGAGCGGGTCGCCGAGTACTACTACGTGAGCGGCGACGCCAAGGCGAAGCCGCTGCTGGACAAGTGGGTGGCCTGGGTGACGCCCGAGGTCACGGTGGGCTCCGGCGGCGCGTTCCAGATCCCGTCCACCCTCAACTGGACCGGCCAGCCCGACACCTGGGACCCGTCCAGTCCGGGCGGCAACTCCGGGCTGCACGTGTCCATCGTGGACTACAGCCAAGACGTCGGGGTCGGCGCCGCCCTGGTCAAGGCCCTGCTGTACTACGCGTCGCGGGCGCAGGACACCGCCGCGGCGACGCTGGGCAAGAGCCTGCTGGACGCGATCGCGCTCAACACCGACACCAAGGGGATCACCACCCCGGAGACCCGCACCGACTACAGCCGCTTCGGCGACGAGGTCTACGTGCCGAGCGGCTGGATCGGGCACGATGCCGGACGGCGACCCGATCGCGCCGGGCGCCACCTTCCGTCGATCCGCTCCTGGTACCGCGACGACCCGGACTGGCCCAAGGTGCAGGCCTACCTGGACGGCGGCGCCGCGCCCGACGCTCACCTACCACCGCTTCTGGGCGCAGGCCGACATCGCCATGGCGTTCGCGGTGTACGGCGAGCTGTTCGGCGGCGGGGGCGGCGGCGGCACGGACACCCAGCCGCCGTCGGCGCCCACCGGCCTGAAGGCGACCGGCACGACGTCCACCAGCGCGACGCTGTCCTGGACGGCCTCCACCGACAACGTGGGGGTCTCCGGCTACCTCGTGCTGCGCGACGGCACGCAGGTCGGCACCTCGCTGACCACCACGTACTCCGACAGCGGCCTGGCGCCGTCCACCGCCTACACCTACACGGTCGAGGCGCGCGACGCGGCGGGCAACACCTCGGCCCCGTCCGGGAGCGTCACGGCCACCACCGCCGCGGCCGGCACCGGCGGCGGCTCGTGCACCGCCGCCTACACCGTGGACAACGACTGGGGGAACGGCTTCACCGCGACGGTGACCGTCACCAACAACGGCAGCGCCGCGACCTCCTCCTGGCAGGTGACGTGGAGCTGGCCGAACGACCAGCAGATCAGCAACGCGTGGAACGCCACCGTGACGCAGTCCGGCGCGGCGGTCTCCGCGCAGAGCGTGTCCTTCGACAGCGTGATCGCGCCCGGATCGAGCACCACCTTCGGGTTCCAGGCGTCCTACTCCGCCGGCAACACCGCGCCGACGCTGCACTGCACCTCGGCCTGACGGACCCCGCGACGGGCCCGGGCCGCCGCGAGCCCGGGCCCGTCGCGGCCGATCCACCCGCCCCTCCCCCTCGGAGCAGCGCGATCCCACCGATCCGGACCCGGATCCGACGTCCCACGGAAAGGAACGACCGTGTCGCACACCGCACTCGGACGACTGAGAGCAGCCGCGTTCGCGGCGGCCCTCGGCGCCGCCGGCCTCGTCGGTCTGGCCGGAGCGCCGGCCGCGCAGGCGGCGGTCACCCATGTCGCCAACCCGTACGTGGGGGCCACCCCGTACCTCAACCCGGACTACGTCTCGGAGGTGAAGGCGCAGGCGGCCGACGACGGGGGCAGCCTCGGAGCCGCCGAGGCGCAGGTCGCCGGCTACCAGACCGGGATCTGGATGGACCACATCGGGGCCATCGCCGGCGACAGCACCCACCTGGGCCTGCAGGCGCAGTTGGACAACGCCCTCGCGCAGTCGCAGAGCAGTTCCTCCCCCGTGGTGGTCGAGGTGGTCGTCTACGACCTGCCGGGCCGTGACTGCGCCGCGCTCGCCTCCAACGGCGAGATCCCGGCGACCTCGGCCGGGCTCGCCGAGTACGAGTCGCAGTACATCGACCCGATCGCCGCGATCCTGGGCAACCCGAAGTACAGCGCCCTGCGGATCTCCACCATCATCGAACCCGACTCGCTGCCCAACGCGGTGACCAACCAGAGCAAGCCGGCCTGCGCGACGGCGACCCCGTTCTACGAGCAGGGCATCGAGTACGCGCTCGACCAGCTCCACCCGATCCCGAACGTCTACACCTACCTGGACATCGCGCACTCGGCGTGGCTGGGCTGGTCGAGCAACATGTCGCCGGCCGCGCAGGAGTACGTGAAGGTGGCGAACGCGACCACCGCGGGGTTCGACAGCATCGACGGGTTCATCAGCGACACCGCCAACTACACGCCGGTGCAGGAGCCGTTCCTGACCGACCCGACGCTGTCGGTCGGCGGCCAGCAGGTGGAGTCGGCCAACTTCTACCAGTACAACCCGTACTTCGACGAGTACGGCTACGACAACGCGATGTACGCGTCGCTGGTCTCGGCGGGCTTCCCGAGCCGCATCGGGTTCCTGATCGACACCTCGCGCGACGGCTGGGGCGGTTCGGGACGCCCGACGCAGCTCGACTCCAGCCCGACGAACGTCAACGACTACGTCGCCGCCAACAAGATCGACCAGCGGCCGTTCCGCGGCGACTGGTGCAACATCAACGGCGCGGGCATCGGCGCCCGCCCGCAGGCGCAGCCGTACGGCGCGAGCAGCCACATCATCGGCTTCGTGTGGATCAAGCCGCCCGGTGAGTCGGACGGCGACTACCCCAGCGGTTCGCACACCCACGGCGACCCGCACTGCGACCCGGCCGGCACCCAGACCGACGGCAACGGCGGCACCTACCCGACCGACGCGATACCCGGCTACGACGTGCCCGCCGGCCAGTGGTTCGCCGCGCAGTTCCAGCAGCTGGTGCAGAACGCCTACCCGGCGATCGGCAGCACCGGGGGCGGCACCGGCGGCGACACCACCGCGCCCAGCGCGCCGACCGGCCTGAAGGTCACCGCCACCACCGGCAGCAGCGTCGCGCTGTCGTGGACCGCGTCGAGCGACAACGTCGGCGTCACCGGCTACGACGTCTTCCGCGGCTCGACGCTGGCGGGCACCGTGACCGGGACCTCGTTCACCGACACCGGCCTGGCCGCCTCCACCTCGTACACCTACACCGTCAAGGCGCTGGACGCGGCGGGCAACGTCTCGGACGCCTCCACGGCGGTGAGCGCGACCACCGCGGCGAGCGGCGGCGGTGGCGGCACCGGCGACTCCGGCTGCTCGGCCGCCTACACGGTGGCGAACGACTGGGGAAACGGCTTCACCGCGAACGTGACGGTGACCAATACTGGTAGCGCGCCGACGAGTTCGTGGTCCGTCAGCTGGAACTTCGGCGGCGACCAGTCGGTCACCAACTCCTGGAACGCCACCGTGACCCAGAGCGGTGCGACGGTCACCGCGACCGGCGAGACGTTCGACGCGGTGATCGCGCCGGGCGGCAACACCAGCTTCGGCTTCCAGGCCGGCTACAGCGGCACCAACAGCGCGCCCACGCTCACCTGCACCGCGACCTGACCCGGCAGCACCCCAAACGACCGCGCCCGGCGCCCCCTTCGCGGGGGCGCCGGGCCCGGCGGAGAGGAATCCCCCCATGCACTCCAAGCTCCTGCGCTCGCTGCGCGCCGCCTCCGTGGCGGCGGTGCTCGGCGCGTCCTGCCTGATACCGGCCTCCGGCGCCCAGGCGGTGTCGGCGGACACCTCCTCGACCTGCGACCAGTGGGGCACGATCCCGCTGCAGAACGGCGAGTACACCCTGCAGGCCAACGAGTGGAACTCCACCAGCACGCAGTGCGTCACCGCGACCGGCGGCACCGCGTGGTCGGTGAGCACCGCCGACTTCGACCTGACGACCGCCGGGCCGCCCGCCACCTACCCGTCGATCTACAAGGGATGCCACTGGGGCGCGTGCACCACGGGCAGCGGTCTGCCGATCCAGGTGAGCGCCCTGTCGAGCGCCACCACCTCGTGGAGCACCACCCAGCCGGCCTCCGGGGCCTACGACGTGGCGTACGACATCTGGACGAACAGCACGCCCACCACCACCGGGCAGCCGGACGGCAGCGAGATCATGATCTGGCTCAACAGCCGCGGCGGGGTGCAGCCGTTCGGGTCAAAGACCGGCACCTCGACGGCGGCCGGCCACAGTTGGGACGTCTGGACCGGCCAGCAGAGCTCGTGGAAGATCATCTCCTACGTCCTGCAGGGCGGCGGGACCTCCTTCAGCAACCTCGACGTCAAGGCGCTGCTGGCCGACGCCGCCTCGCGCGGGTCGGTGAACCCCTCCGACTACCTGATCGACGCCGAGGCGGGCTTCGAGATCTGGCAGGGCGGCCAGGGCCTGGCGACCAACAGCTTCTCGTTCAGCGCCAACTGACGATTCGTCAAAACGGCCCGTCCTCCCGCCCGGTCACGGCGGGAGGGCGGGCCTCCGACGCTCAGTCGGGGAGGGGCAGTTCGCCCGAGCGGGCCACCGCCGCGTACCAGTGGGCGCTGTCCTTCGGGGTCCGCGCGAGCGTGGCGTAGTCGACGTGCACCATGCCGAAGCGCTTGGTGTAGCCGTGCGCCCACTCGAAGTTGTCCATCAGGGACCACAGGAAGTAGCCGCGCACGTCGGCGCCGTCCGCGATGGCTCGGTGCACGGCGTCGAGGTGGCCGCGCAGGTAGGCGATGCGCTCCGGGTCGTGGACCGAGCCGTCGGCGTCCCGGGTGTCGTCGAAGGCGGCGCCGTTCTCGGTGACGAGCAGCCCGAGGCCGGGGTGCCGGCGGGAGACGCCGGTGAGCAGGTCGTACAGGCCCGAGGGGTCGACGGCCCAGCCCATCTCGGTGCGCTCGCCGGGCGGCTGGTGGAAGTTGACCCGGTCCGCGCCGGGCCACGGGGAGTGCGCGCTGGGGTTGTGGCCGTCGGCCCGCAGTGGTGCGGTGCCCTCGTCGGCGGCCGAGACCACGGTGGGCGTGTAGTAGTTGAGACCCAGCTGGTCGAGCGGCTGGCGGATGGCGCGCAGGTCGCCGTCCTCGACGAACCGCCAGTCGGTGATCCGCGCGGTGTCCGCCAGCAGGTCGGCCGGGTATCGGCCCTCCAGCATCGGCCCGGTGAAGATCCGGCCGCCGAGTGCGTCGATGCGGCGGGCGGCGTCGCGGTCCGCCGCCGATCCGCCGGCCGGCCGCACCAGGTGCAGGTTGAGCGAGGCGGACAGCTCGACCGGGCCGGCGGCCGACGCGCGCACCGCGGAGGCGGCCAGTCCGTGGCCGAGGTTGAGATGGTGCGCGGCGCGCAGGGCGGCGGCCGGGTCGGTGCGGCCCGGGGCGTGCACGCCGGATCCGTAACCGAGGAACGCGCTGCACCAGGGCTCGTTGACGGTGCTCCACAGCCCGACCCGGTCGCCCAGCGCCTCGGCGACCAGGGCGGCGTAGTCCGCGAAGCGCTGGGCGGTCTCGCGCTGCGGCCAGCCGCCGGCGTCCTCCAACTCCTGTGGCAGGTCCCAGTGGTAGAGGGTGAGCGCGGGCCGGATGCCGTGCGCGAGCAGGTCGTCGACCAGGCCGCGGTAGAAGTCGAGTCCGCGCTGCACGGCGGGCCCGCGGCCGGTGGGCTGCACGCGGGGCCACGACACCGAGAAGCGGTACGCGTTCACCCCCAGCCCGGCCATCAGCGCCACGTCCTCGCGGCTGCGGTGGTAGTGGTCGACGGCGACCGCGCCGGTGGCGCCGGCGTGCACCTTGCCCGGGGTGCGGCAGAAGGTGTCCCAGATGGACGGGGTGCGCCCGTCCGCCCGCTCGGCGCCCTCGATCTGGTACGCGGACGTCGCCGTGCCCCACAGGAAGCCGGGCGGGAAGCGGCGCGGCCGCGGCGCGGCGCCCGGACGCGGGCCGGTGGCAGGGGCGACGGAATCAGGGGTGACAGTCACAACGATCGCTCCCAGGAAGAGGATTCGGGAAGGAACCGACGGCGCCTGACGAGGTGTCAGCCCTTGACGGCGCCTTGCATGACACCGCCGACGATCTGCCGCCCGAAGACGGCGAAGGCGACCAGCAGCGGAACGGTCGCGGTCACGGCACCGGCCATGATCACCGCTTCGTTGATGTTGTACCCGCCGCCGATGCTGGCCAGCGCGACCTGGAGCGTCGGGTTGCCGGACGGGGTGAGCGCGATGAGCGGCCACAGGAAGTCGTTCCACGCCTGGACGAAGGTCAGCATGCCGAGCACCGCCATCGCGGGCCGGGCGACCGGGAAGACGACGTGCCAGACGATCTGCCAGGAGTTGGCGCCGTCCACCCGGGCCGCCTCCAGCAGTTCGCCGGGCAGCGCCTCGGCGAGGTACTGCCGCATGAAGAAGACGCCGAACGCGGTCACCAGGCTCGGCAGGATGACCGCCTGCAACTGGTCGGTCCAGTGCAGCCCGGAGATGATCCGGAACAGCGGCAGCACGCTGAGCTGCGGCGGCACCGCGATCGTGGCGACCACGAAGACCAGCAGCGCGTTGCGGCCGGTGAAGCGCAGCTTGGCGAAGGCGAAGCCGGCGAAGGTCGCGAACAGCACGGTGGAGACGGTGACCGCGCCGGCCACGATGACCGAGTTGGCCATCGCCAGGCCCAGCGAGTGCGCGCCGGGCCCGTTGTAGTCCCACACCGCCCGCAGGTTGCGCAGCAGGTTGGCGCCCGGCAGCAGCGGCGGCGGGGTCTGCGCGATGCGGGTCTGCGAGGTGGAGGCGGCGACGACCGAGAAGTAGAGCGGGAAGAGCGAGGCGATCGCGACGACGGTCAGCACCAGGTAGGCGACCGGGCCGCCGTGGTGCTGGCGGCCCGCGCCCGGGGTGAGCCGGCGCCGCGGGGAGCGGGGGGCGCCGGCGGAGGTGTCCGGCCCGGCGGCGGAGAGGATGGTCATGGTCACGGGCTCCCGTTACGCGCTCTTGCGCAGGCGGCGGACGATCACGGCGTTCACCGCGCCGACCAGGACGGCGATGAGGAAGATGACCCAGGCGACGGCGGCCGCCCGGCCCAGGTGCTCGGAGTTGAAGGCGAGCCGGTAGACGTAGAGGGCGAGCGTCGAGTACTGGTTGTCCGGGCCGCCGTTGATGCCCTGGCCGCTGCCGCCGAACAGGTAGGGCTCGCCGAACAGTTGCAGCGATCCGATGGCCGAGACGATCACCGTGAACAGGATCGTCGGGCGCAGCGCGGGGACCGTCACGTTGCGGAACTGCTGCCAGCGCCCGGCGCCGTCCAGCGCGGCGGCCTCGAACAACTCCCCCGGCACGGCCTGCATGGCGGCCAGGTAGATCAGGGTGTTGTAGCCGGTCCAGCGCCACATCACGATGGTGGCGACGGCCAGTTGGGCACTCCAGGTGCCCGACTCCCAGGCGATCGGCCTGACGCCCACCAGGTGCAGCGCCCAGTTGGCGAAGCCGGCGTCGTTCTGCTGGAAGATGAACTGGAAGATCAGCGCCGCCGCGGCCACCGAGGTGGCGTACGGCGCGAGCAGCGCCACCCGGAAGAACAGCCGCCCGCGCAACCGGTAGTTGAGCAGGTGCGCCAGGCCCAGCGCCACCATGAGCTGCGGCACCGCGGACAGCAGGCCGATGCTGAAGGTGTTGCGCAGCGACTTCCAGAACACCTGGTCGTGCAGGAGCATCGAGTAGTTCCCGACCCCGCTCCAGGTCATCTGACCAGGCGTCAGCGTGCTGACCGAGTGCAGCGACATCCACCCCGTGTAGACCACCGGGAAGAGCCCGAAGGCGGCGAACAGCAGGAAGAACGGGGCGACGAACACGTACGGCGTGCCCTTGACGTCGAACCGGTACAGGCGGCCGCGCCACGCCTGGCCCCGGCCGCTCGCGGGGGCGGCCGGGGGCGGGGCCGGCGCGGTGGTGCGCGCGGTGGTGGTGGGTGGCACGGGCGTGTCCTTCGGAGATGGCGGACCGGAGGTGGGCGACGGGGCGCGGACCGGCCGGTCCGCGCCCCTGGTGGTGCGGGCCGGGGTCAGCCGGTGATGTCGGTCTTGATCTGGTCCATCGTGGAACTCCACGCCGCGCCGGGGCTCTTGTGCTTCTGCTCCATCAGCAGGACGCCGTTGCCCATGTCGTTGCGGATCACGCCGTCGTACTGGCCGATCGGCGCGGCCGGGATCCGCTTGGCGGCGGCGGAGAAGATCCGGCCGATCGGCGCGTCGGACAGGAACGCGTTGGTGGCGCCGGAGACGGACGGGTCGCCGTAGGCCTGGACGTTGGACGGGAAGTTGCCCACGGTCGGGGTGGCGAAGACCTTGGCCTCCTGCTTGGCGGCGGTCAGCCAGGCCACCAGCGCCTCGGCCTGCTCGACGTGCCTGCCCTGGGTCGGCACGGTCAGGTAGGAGCCGCCCCAGTCGGACGCCTGCGGCGCGCTGGCGATGTTCCACACGCCGGCGTTCTTCTTGCCCGCGTCGTTGACGATGTTGGCCATCTGCCAGGCGGGGCAGATCGTGGTGGCGAAGGTGTTGTCGGCGAAGCCGGAGGCCCACTGGGTGGAGAACTGCGCGATGCCGGGCGCCTCGCCGAGCGCGACCGCCTGCCCGGCGAGCTTCCAGGCCGACTTCACCGACGGGTTGGTGGCGTAGACCGGGTTGCCGCTCGCGTCGTAGTACTGCTCGCTGCCGCTGCCCACCACGCTGTTGAACAGGCCCTCACCGCTGTCCAGGAAGAACGTGCCCTTCGGGGCGTGCTGCTGGTAGCGCTTGCCGACGGTATCGACGAAGGCGTCCCAACTGCCCGACCACAGCTTGGCCACCGCGGCCGGGTCGGTGGGCAGGCCGGCGGCCTTGAACAGCTTGGAGTTGTAGCAGACCGCCTCCGGTCCGAGGTCGGTGCCCAGACCCACCACCGCGCCGCTCTTCGCCTTGCCCTGGGCCCACTTGACGGGTGCCCAGTTCGCCTGCGAGATGCCGGGCGCCTTGGACAGGTCGGCGAACCGGCCGGCGAGCGTGGTGGTGACCTGGCCCATCCGGCTCACGTCGAACGCCTGGATGTCGTCGGCGCCGGAGCCGGCCGCCAGGTGCGCCTGGGTGGCGTTCCAGTAGTTCTGCTCGTTGGCGTTGTTGTCCTCGACGATCTTGATGTCCGGGTGCAGCTTCATGTACTCCGCGAACAGCCCGGCGCCCTTGGCGTTGTAGCCGAAGGTGCCGAAGTCGCCGACCTTGAGCGTCACCGTCCCGCCGGCGTCGTCCGAGCCCGAGCCGCCGCCGCAGCCGGCGAGCAGCCCGCCCGCCAGCGCGACGACCGAGGCGAAGGCGAGCAGCCGGGTTCTGCGGCGCGTGCCGGGCGTCAGGGGTGTGGTGCGCATGGTGGAACTCCTTCGGAACGCGACCGAACGGCGCGGGACGGTGGAAATACCAGGTCTCAGGTGCGTGCGGGCCCGGGGTGGGCTCCGTTACTGTGGGAGCGCTCCCAACGCGGGTGTCTGCAGCGTCGCCGCTCGACCCGGTCGATGTCAAGGGAGTGGACCGCGGCAATCACCCACGGTGGCGGCCGGCCGGCGGCGGCACCGCGCGCACCGGGTCGGATCCGCCGTCGGGCGGCACGGCATCATGGCGGGAACGAACAACCTGGAGGCGCCCATGCAAGCGAACGGACGACGGACCGGACGGCCCACGCTGGAGCAGGTCGCCGCCCGGGCCGGCGTCGGCCGCGGCACGGTCTCCCGGGTCATCAACGGATCGCCCCTGGTGAGCCCGGAGGCGCGGGCGGCGGTGGAGCGGGCGATCTCCGACCTCGGCTACGTGCCGAACCGCGCGGCCCGCGCCCTGGCCGGAAACCGCAACGACGCGATCGCCCTCGTCATCCCGGAGACCGAGACCAGGCTGTTCGCCGAGCCCTACTTCTCCGACATCATCCGCGGGGTCGACGCGGCCCTGTCCGACACCGACATGCAACTGCTGCTCACGCTGAGCCGCACCCCCAGGGAGCGCAAGCGGCTGAGCCAGTTCCTCACCGCGCACCGGGTGGACGGCGTGCTGCTGGTCTCCGTGCACGAGAGCGACCCGCTGCCCGACCTGCTGGAGCACATCAAGATGCCGGCGGTGCTCAGCGGCCGCCGCTCGGGGCGCGAGTCGGTCAGCTACGTCGACTCCGACAACACCGGCGGCGCCCGGTCCGCGGTGGCCCACCTGCTCGGCACCCGGCGCGCGGTCGCCACCGTCACCGGGCCGCTCGACATGTACGTCGCCCGCTGCCGGCTCGACGGCTACCGCGAGGCGCTGGCGGACGCCGGCGTGCCGTCCGGGGACGACGACGGCCTGGTCGCCTGCGGGGACTTCACCGAGGAGGGCGGCCTGCGCGCGATGGGCGAGATCCTGGCCCGGCGCCCCGACGTGGACGGGGTCTTCGCCGCCTCGGACGTGATGGCCGCCGGGGCGCTGCGCGCGCTGCGGCAGGCGGGCCGCCGGGTGCCGGACGACGTGGCGCTGGTCGGCTTCGACGACTCGGTGATCGCGCGGCACACCGATCCGCCGCTCACCAGCGTCCGGCAGCCCATACAGGAGATGGGCCGCACCATGACCCGCGTGCTGCTGGAGCAGATCAGCGCCGGCGTCACCACCCGGCGCCACGTCATCCTCGACACCGAACTGGTGCACCGTCAGTCGGCGTGAGGGCCGGCCGCGCGCGGCCGGGCGGGTTCCGCGGCGGTCTCAGCCCCAGTACGACTCGACCTCGTTGACCGACCGGGTCCTGGCCTCTTCGGCGTTCTGGTGGAACTCGTTCCTGGCCCGCCGCTGGCGGAGCAGGTCCCAGCACTGGTCGAGCTGCCGCTCGATCCGGTCCAGCTCCGCCGTCGCCGCCGCGGGATCGGACTCGCCCCGCTGCACCCGGTCGCGCAGCGTGTGCTCCGTCTCGACCATCCTGGATATCTCGCCGAGGATTTCCTTGTCGTCCATGGCCACACCTCACGGGATCGCTCCCTACCGATACTAGGGCGTGTCCGACTTTTCCTCCCGGCCGAGAAGCTCCTCGCGCCGCGCCAGGGCCCACGCGCGTTCCGCCTCGATGTCCGGGACGAAGCCCTGCCGCAGGAAGGAGGCCCACGGGTCCGCGCCGAGCACGCCCAGGCGCGCGATCCGCCGGGTCTCGTCGCGCTGCAGCCGGGCCAGGGCGTCGAGGACGTCGGCCGGGTCCGCGCCGTAGGCGGCGCACAGCAGCCGCAGCCGCCGCGCGAGCGGTGCGCCGGCCGACCCGTAGCCGACCTTGCGCTGGCGCTCGGGAATGCGCAACGGCACGTTGTACCAGGCCAGTTGGGCGAGATCGTCCAGTGCCTCGCCGGGGAGGGCCAGATCCCAGTCGATGAAACCCACCAGTCGGCCGTCCGCCCACACCGCGTTCCAACTGGTGAGGTCTCCATGGCGCATGATCAGTCCGGGACGCCAACGGGCCTCCCCGTCGCACCACAGGGCCCGCGGCGAGGGCCGGAAACCGCGCACGGCCTCGTGGTAGTCGCGCAGCCACCGCCCGAGCGCGGTCACGCCCTCGTCGGCCAGGAGCGCCGGCGGCCACGGGTACAGCCCGACCTCGCCGCGCAGCAGCGACACCACCTCCTGGCCCTCGTCGGGGCCGGCGGCCAGCACCCGCGGCACGCCGGGGAATCCGACCCGCTCCAGGTGGCGCAGGAGTTCGTGCACCGCGGGGGTCCACGCGCGCCAGGGCCGGCGGATGGTCTCGCCCTCGCGGCGCACCTCGGACAGGCCGCCCCGCATCGTCTCACCGTCCTGGATCACGGCGGAATCCTACGGCGCGGTGCCCCTTCGGCCGGGGCGGGACGGCGGCGGGGGCGGCAGGCGCAGGTGGGCCAGGTCGGGCGGGACGGGGCTGTCGGGGCGGAAGAGCGGTGCCGACTCGCCGTCCGCCGCGGTGGCGGGCGCGTCGGTGAGGCGGAAGCGGTCGCGCAGCCGGGTGTAGAAGTCCGTGGGTCCCATCCGGATCAGCCGCAGCCGCTGCGGCACCCCGTAGACGCCGACCCAGTCGCCGGGGTCCAGCACGCCGCGCAGCTGCCCGTCCACGCTGATCGCGACGCGGCCGGAGTGCGGCAGCACCCGCAGCGCGACCGGCTCGTCCGGCGCGGCCACCACGCTGCGGTCGAACGCCATGTGCGGCGCGACCGGCGTGAAGACCACGGCGTCCATGTGCGGCGAGAGCACCGGACCGCCGGCGGCGAAGCTGTAGGCGGTCGAGCCGGTCGGCGTGGCCACGATGACGGCGTCCGCGGAGTAGGAGGCGAGCAGCCGTCCGGCCAGGTAGACGCCGAGCGCGGCCTGCCGGTCCCTGGCGAGCTTCTCCAGCACCACGTCGTTGACCGCGATGACGTCCAGCGCCACGCCCCAGCCGTCCCCCTCGGTGGTGTCGGGCCGGACCTTCGGGGGCGGCAGCGTGGGACCGCGGCCGTAGCGCAGCAGCGCCTCCATGTCCGCCGGGATCTCCAGCGCGCGCGACGCCCGCATGGTGAGCGTCATCCGCTCCTCGATCCTGGCCGCTCCGCGCTCCACGGCGTCCAGCGCCGGTTCCACCTGGTCGGCGGGGACCTCGGTGAGGAAGCCGACGTGGCCCAGATCGACCCCGAGCACCACCGCGTGGCAGGCGGCGGCGATGCGCGCACCGCGCAGGAAGGTCCCGTCGCCGCCGAGCGTGACGACGAGATCCGGGTTCCCGGCGGCGTCGGCCTCCTCGCGGCTGTCGAGCCGCTGCGCGTGCTGCTTCCACACGTCGATGTCCCGGCACGGGATCGAGCGCCGCGCGCACCAGCCGTGCACGGTCCGCGCCGCGCAGACCGCCGCGGGACGCCCCTCGTGGACCACCAGGCCGACGCGGTTCACGGACATCTCGTTCTCCGTAGGGTCGGGCGCCGAAGCGGCGGACTCCCCCCTCGCGGCCCAGGATCGCACAGCGGGAACCCGCGACGCGGGACGCCGGTCCGCCCGGAGACCGTCACAGCCTCGTCACCGGCGCGGCGGCGGGCTGTCGGCGGGACGTGACGATCCGTGAGACTGGGCGGACGACCGAGGCGGCGACGGGAAGTGGGGACCTGATGCGAACTGCGCGCACGGCGGTGGCGGTGACGGCGGTCGCGGCGGGCCTGCTCGCCCTGAGTGCCTGCGGCGGCGGCGCGGCCCCGGCCGCCTCCGGCCCGTCCGCGTCCGGCGGCGAGAGGGCGGCGGTGAAGGGGAGTTCGGCCTCGCCTGCCGAGGCCGTGCCGATCGGCCGCTGCCACACCGCCGGCCTCGGCTACTCCTGGGCGGGCGGCGCCGCGGCCCCCGATCCGGGCTCGCCCCGGCAGCAGGAGGCCGAGGTCGTGCTGAGGAACGCCGGCGCGCGCCCCTGCACGCTGCACGGCTTCCCCCGCGCCGACCTGGTCGGCGGCGGCCGCAGATGGTCGCTGCTGCGCGACACCCTGTCCCCCGGCACCGTCACGCTCGGCCCCGGCGGCACCGCCCGGTTCACGGTGACCTTCCTGCCGTGGACCCCGGACGGCGCCGTGGAGAGGAACGACTTCGCGCCGACCGCCCTGGTGATCACCCCGCCGGGCGGGACCGCCTCCTACGACCTGCCATGGCACTGGGGCCACGTCCTGCTCCAGGACGGCGCGGGCCACCCGGGCACCTACGTCGGCCCGGTCGGCGGCTGATCCGCGCCGCACGGGCCGTGGCCGGAGAGCCGCCGGGCGCCCACTATCCTGCCCGGGCAGGGCACGCCGCCCGGTGGGCGCAGCGGTCCGCGGCCGGGTGGGACGCGGGTCGACGACGGAGGTACCCGGTGAGGGCGGACAGCGATCGGGCGACGGATCCGGCGGACGGGGCGCACGGCCCGCTGTCCGGGGTTCTCGTCGCGGACTTCTCCCGGGTGCTGGCCGGCCCGCTCGCCTCGATGTTCCTGGCGGACCTCGGGGCCACCGTGATCAAGGTGGAACGGCCCGGCGGCGGCGACGACACCCGGCAGTGGGGACCGCCGTTCGTCGGCTCGTTGAGCACGTACTACACCAGCGTGAACCGCAACAAGCGCAGCGTGGCGCTCGACCTGGCCGACGAGGAGGACCTGGCGCTCGCCGGGAGGCTGGCCCGGCGGGCCGACGTGTTCCTGCAGAACCACCTGCCCGGCCGGCTCGCCGGCTACGGGCTGGACTTCGACTCGCTGAGCCGGGACAACCCGGGGCTGGTCTACTGCTCGATCTCCGGGTTCGGCGGTGGCGCCGGGGCACGGCTGCCGGGCTACGACTTCATCGTCCAGGCGGTCGGCGGGCTGATGAGCATCACCGGCGACGCGGACTCCGGACCGACGAAGGCCGGGGTGGCGCTGGTCGACGTGCTCACCGGACTGCACGCGGTCATCGGGATCCTCGCCGCGCTGCGCGAGCGGGACCGCGAGGGCGGGACCGGCCGCGGGCAGCACGTCGAGGTGAACCTGCTGTCCAGCCTGCTGTCCTCGCTGGTCAACCAGAGCGCCGGGTTCCTCAACGGCGCGGGCGTGCCGGCCCCGATGGGCAACCGGCATCCGAGCATCGCCCCCTACGAGACGCTCGCCACCCGGGACGCGCCGCTGGCCGTGGCGGTCGGCAACGACCGGCAGTTCCGCGCCCTGGCGACCGTCCTGGAGCGGCAGGCGCTCGCCGACGACGAGCGGTTCGCCACCAACGCGGCGCGGGTCGCACACCGCGGGCCGCTGGTCGAGGAGTTGGAGGCGGTGCTGCGGACCGGCACCGCGGAGCACTGGACGGACCGGCTGACGGCCGCCGGCGTCGCCTGCGGTCCGGTCAACGACCTCGCGGAAGCGGTGGAGTTGGCGACCCGGCTCGGCCTCGATCCGGTCGCCTCCTTCGAACGGCCGGGGCAGGCGCCGGTCGCGACCCCGGCCAACCCGCTGCGGCTGAGCGAGACCCCGGTCGCCTACCGGCTGCCGCCGCCGGAGTTGGGCGCCGACTCGGCGGCGATCCGCGCCTGGCTCGCGGCGGACGGATGAGCCGGTCCCCGATGTGCGGCCGGCTCGCGCCGCCTGACGCCCCGATGGCGGAAATGCGCCGTTGACCGGCATGAATGCGCGTGTCCAGAACCTATCCGTGACGGAGGGCGAGGGCGCCTTTCCCGGCACACCGAAGGGGATCGGCTGCCGACGCGCGGCGTGCGCCACGACCGAAGCCACCGTGCGACCCCACCCGGTCCGCGGCGGACTCCCGCATGTTCCCGGCCGCCCAGGACGCCCACGCCTTCGCCGGAACCGTCCGGGACTTCCCGGCGCTCGCGAAGCCCGGGGCCGCCGGCGAATCGGGGCGGCCATCCGGATTCCCCGCGCCCTCCCGGAACTTCGGTGGGTCCGCCATCCATCGCGGGCCGGAACACATCGGCGCCGGGCGGGTCCGGCCCGGCCAAAGCGGCCGGCCGGCGCAGGGCGGTGCGGGTCGCGGTCCGGCGGGCGGCGGCGCACTCCCGCGCGGCGGCGCACTCGTCGCGGACGAATAGGGCGGCGGACGGCGGATTCCGACCACCGGGCACGAATTCCGCGGCGGGCTCGATTGGCCCGGCCGGCCGGTGCCGCCGGTGAAGTGCGGACAGGGAGAAGGCCGTTCCCCGCCGCAGAGCGGGGAACGGCCTTCGCGGCTCGTGGGATCTAGGAATTGGCGCTCTCGTACGCGTCCCGGATGTTGGACGGGACCCGGCCCCGGTCGTTCACGTCGTATCCGTTGTCCTTCGCCCAAGCCCTGATCAACGCGGTGTCCTCGTTGCCGGCGGCGGCCCGCTTGGCCTTCGCCTGGCCCTTCGAACTTCCGCGGACCCGGCGCGCACCGGTGGCATTGAGGAAGGGAGCCAGCGCCTCAAGAAGCTTGTCGTGGCTGTCGGGCGTCAGGTCGATTTCCACCCCGACTCCATTGACGAGCACCGTGTATGTGGCGATCTCGGCCGATTCCTCGCCCGTGAGATCATCTGTGTAGAGAGTAACTACCTTCTGTGCCATGCCCGCACCATATGGGTCGGGCTCTCAATTGGCAATACTGGACTATCCACTTACCGCACCGGTACGGAATGACGCCCGCGAGAAGAGGTGAATCAGTGGACTGCTGTTCGTTTGCCTTCCGCGCACGGCGATGACTCGTACACCTTTGCACCTTCCAGGCGGAGAGCCGGATTCCTCGTGGCTCCCTTGGCGGCCGGTCCGCCGGATGGTAGTCACGACGGTGTCGCCCATCGCCCGGACCGCCGGGAGCCGACTCCCGAGAGGACGGACCGCAGATGCCCAGTTGGCCCGGTCGTACCGCCGCCGAGATCGCCGCCGCCGTCCGGGAGGGCGAGACGTCCGCCCGCGAGGTGGTGGCCCAGCACCTGGCCCGGATCGACCGGGACGACCCGCGCGTCGGCGCCTTCCGGACGGTGCGCGCCGAGCGGGCCCTCGCCGAGGCCGACGAACTCGCCGCCCGCCCGGACCTCGTACGGCTGCCGCTGGCCGGGGTGCCGGTCGCGGTCAAGGACAACCTGGCGGTGGCCGGTGAGTCCACCCGGATCGGTTCCGCGGCCACCCCGGACACCCCGGCCGCCGCCGACCACCCCGCGGTCCGCCGGCTGCGCGACGCCGGGGCGATCGTGGTCGGGCTGACCAACGTGCCGGAGCTGTGCGTCTTCGGCACCGGCGACAGCGTCTACGGGATCCCGCGCAGCCCCTGGGACCCCGCCAGGTCGGCGGGCGGCTCCTCCGGTGGCAGCGCGGCGGCGGTCGCGGCGGCCATGGCGCCGATCGCGCTCGGCAACGACGGGATGGGCTCGTTGCGCATCCCCGCCGCGCAGTGCGGACTCGTCGCCGTCAAGCCCGGCTTCGGCGTCGTCCCGGCCGGCATCGGCGACGGGGACTGGTTCGGCATGGCGGAGAACGGACCGATGGCCACCACCGTCGAGGACGCCCGGCTGATGTTCCGGGTCCTGGCCGGCCAGGACGGCCAGGACGGCGAGAATACTGACGCGGTCCGCCCGGAGCCGGCCGGGCTGCGGATCGCGGTGTCCGTCCGCTCCCCGCTGCCGGGGGTGCCGGTCTCCAAGGCCGACGCGGACGCCGCCCGCGGCACGGCCGCCCTGCTCACCGGGGCCGGATTCCCGGTCACCCGGGCCGATCCGCCGTATCCGGCCTGGCTGTCGACGGTGGTGCTGGCGCTGTGGACCGCCGGGACCGCGGTGGACGCCGAGGGGCTCGACCGGCGGCTGCTGGCCCGCCGGACCCGGCGGCACGCGGCGCTCGGCAGGCTGCTGGCCCGCACCCCGCTGGTGACCGCCGACCACCGCACCCGGCTGCGGGAGCGGCTCGCGCCCTTCTTCGCGCGGTACGACGTGCTGGTCACCCCGGCGCTCGCCCGGCCGGGCCCGCTCGCCGAGCCCTGGCACGAACGCGGCTGGCTCGCCAATCTCGCGTCCAACACCCGCTTCTCGCCGTTCACTCCGCCGTGGAACCTGGCCGGCTGGCCCGCGCTGGTGTTGCCGGCCACCACCCGGCCGGGCGGACTGCCCTGCGCGGTGCAACTCGTCGCCCCGCCCGGCCGCGAGCACCTGCTGCTCGACGTCGCGGCCCGGCTGGAGGCCCTTCGGCCCTGGCGGCGCACGGTGGTCGCGGACCCGGCCGGCTGACCGCGGGCGGCCGTTTCAGGGCCGGGCGACGCCCGCGTCGTGGGCGATCAGGCCGGCCTGGGTGCGGTTCGCGCAGTCGAGCTTGTCCAGCATCCGCGAGACGTACCCCTTGATGGTGGCCTCCGACAGGAACAGCCGCGCCGCGATCTGCGCGTTCGACAGGCCCTCGCCGAGGCAGGCCAGCACCTCGACCTCCCGCTCGGTCAGCGAGCCGACGAGCTGCCGCGCCCGGTCGCGGGCCGAGAAGCTGTCGGTCGACGCCGCGACCAGCCGGCGGGCGGCGGCCGCGGACAGCACCGTGTGGCCTTCGGCCGCCACCCGCACCAGCCCGATCAGGTCCTCCGGCGGCGTGGACTTCACCAGGAACCCGGCCGCCCCGGCCCGCAGCGCGCGCAGCACGTACTGGTCGGCGTCGAAGGTCGTCAGCACCACGATGGGCGGCGGGTCGGCCAGTTCGTTGATCCGCTCGATCGCGGTGATGCCGTCCGTCCCGGGCATCCGCAGGTCCATCAGCACGACGTCCGGCCGGCCGCGCACCACCGCCTCGACGCCGGCCGCGCCGTCGTGCGCCTCGTCCACCACCTCGATGTCGGCGGCGGAGCCCAGGATGGTGCGCAGGAACCCGCACACCATCGGCTCGTCGTCCACCACGATCACCCGGATCACGCTCACACCGCCGCTTCCGCGGTCGGCACGTACGCGGGCAGCGTGGCCTCGACGCAGAAGCCGCCGTCCGGCGCGCGGCCGGCCCGCAGGGTGCCGTGCACGAGTTCGATGCGCTGGCGCAGGTGGGCGATGCCCAGGCCGGAGCCGGTGCCGACCAGGGCGCTGCTGGGCCGGCCGGTCGGCGCCGTGTTGCGTATCGACAGCCGCACCTGCGCCTCCGCGTACTCCACCCGCACGGTGACCCGGGCGCCCGGCGCGTGTTTGCGGACGTTGGTCAGCGCCTCGCGGACGATGCGGTAGGCGGTGCGGCCGACGACCGGCGAGGCGAGCGAACGGTCGCCCTCCTCGATCAGCTCGGCCGGGGTGCCGACCGCGGTGGACTCCTCGACCAGGGCGGCGAATCCGGAGACCGAGGGCGTCTGGTCGTCGCCCTCCGGCGCGGTGCGCAGGATGCCGACCAGGTCGCGCAGTTCGTCGAGCGCCTGGCAGCCCGCGGCGCGCAGTTCCTCGGCCGCCTGCCGGGTCGCCTCGTCACCCGCCGTCATGCGCAGCGCGCCGGCCTGCAGCACCATCAGGCTCACCCGGTGGGTCACCACGTCGTGCATCTCCCCGGCCAGCCGCGCCCGTTCCTCGGCCCTGGCCTGCTCGGCGAGCAGGTGGCGTTCCCGCTCGGCCCGCTCGGCCCGTTCGGTCAGCGCGCACACCAGGCGTTTGCGGGCGTCGAAGTACAGCGCCATCAGCGGCCCGAGCGCGCTGCGCAGCCCCCCGATCGTGATGACCGCGAAGGACGGCTGCCAGGGTCGCGCCACGATGATCGTGAGAACCGCCAGCGCGCCGAACGCCCGCACCCGGTCGCGCCGGTAGAAGACCGGTCCGTACGCCGCCAGCGCCGTGGCGAACGGCGCCCAGAGGTTGCCGGGGTGCGCCGGCGTCAACACGTCGAACGGCGAGATCAGCAGGCTGACCGTGAGGGTGAACGCGGCCAGCACGGCCAGCACCGTCAGGGGCAGGCGGCGGCGGGCGGCCAGCGAGAGGCAGGCGAGCGCCTGCAGGCCCAGCAGCGTCCAGGCCAGCGGTCCCGGGCGGGCCGGCCACCACGTGAAGTCGGCCAGCGTCGAGACCGTGTCGAGCAGCACGAAGAGCAGCGCCACGGTCACGTCCACGGCGATCCAGTGCCGGCGGTGCCACGGCGCCTCAGTCATGTCGCACACGGTAGGGCATCGGTGTGTCACTCCGCGGCGCCGCGGGAGGCGGAACGGACGTTGGTGGGCGCGGAAACCTACGAAAGTCGCATGCCGGCAGGACCGGCCGGTCCTTCGTCTCCGCCCGCTCCGCCTCCCGCCCCTGTCGCTCGGGACGCTTCTGCCCTGCAATAGGGGCATGGCATCGCAACCAGACCACCTGACGGCTCCCCGGCTGGGGCGCTACGAGATCGACACCGGCGGCTCGACCGTCCGGTTCACCACCCGGCACCTGTTCGGGCTGCTGCCGGTGCACGGCACCTTCCCGATCCGGACCGGCACGGTCGACGTCGTCGAACCGCTCGCCGAGTCCGGCGTCCGCGTGGAGATCGACGCGGCGGGCATCGACACCGGCAACGGGCAGCGGGACCAGGCGGTCCGGTCGGCGCGCTTCCTCGGCACCGCCGCGCACCCGGTCATCACGTTCGTCGCCGATCAGGTGGCCGGCGACACGGTGGCCGGCACGCTCACGGTACGCGGCGTCAGCCGGCCGGTCGGGCTGTCCGTCGAGCGGTGCGAGCCGACGGCCGAGGGCTTCACCCTGCACGCCACGGCGCACGTGGACCGCACCGCGTTCGAGGTGACCGCCGCGCGGGGGCTGGCGGGGCGTCACCTCGAGGTGTCGCTGCGGGTCGCGTGCGTGCGCCGGTGAGCGGGCCGCGGGGCGCGGTCACCGTCGAGGGACTGCGCAAGAGCTACGGGCCGGTGGCCGCGGTGGCCGGGGTGAGCTTCACGGTCGAGCACGGCGAGATCTTCGCGCTGCTCGGCCGCAACGGCGCCGGCAAGACCACCACGCTGGAGATCCTCGAAGGCTTCCGCGCCCGGGACAGCGGGCGGGTGGACGTGCTCGGCCTCGACCCGGGCGAGCGGGCGGCCGGCCGGATGCTGCGCGAGCGGATCGGGCTGGTGCTGCAGGACATCGCCGTGGAGCCGTATCTGACGGTCCGCGAGACGGTGGCCCGCAACGCCGGCTACTACCCGGCGCCCCGGGACGTCGACGAGGTGATCGCCCTCGTCGACCTCGCCGGGCAGGAGCGGCGCAAGGTGCGCACGCTGTCCGGCGGCCAGAAGCGCCGCCTCGACCTGGCCCTGGGCATGATCGGCAACCCGAGTCTGCTCTTCCTCGACGAGCCGACCACCGGCTTCGACCCGAACGCGCGCCGCGACGCGTGGCAGTTGGTGCGCGGCCTGCGCGACGCGGGGACCACCATCCTGCTCACCACGCACTACATGGAGGAGGCCCAGGTGCTCGCGGACCGGGTGGCGGTGATCTCCGACGGCCGGATCGTGGCCGAGGGCACCCCGGCGACCCTGGGCGGCCGCGACAGCGCCCGCACCCGGATCCGCTTCGCCCTGCCGCCCGGCTGCGCGCTCGCCGACCTGCCGGTCGACGCGACGGCGGACGGCGGCCTGGTCACCGTGGAGAGCGCGGAGCCGACCGGGACGCTGCACCGGCTCACCGACTGGGCGCTGCGGCGCGGCGTGGAGCTGGACCGGCTCACCGTCGACCGGCCGAGCCTGGAGGACGTCTACCTGCGCCTGACCGGCGAGGACGCGCCCGCATCCGGGCACACCATGGAAGGGAGCCCGTCGTGACCGCCCGCACCGGCCGGAGCCTGCGGCGCGATCTGGCGCTGCTGTGGCACCAGATCCGCTACGAGCAGCTGTCGTTCTGGCGCAATCCGCAGAGCGCGTTCTTCACCTTCGTCTTCCCGGTGGTGATCATCGTGGTCTTCGGCGCGATGTTCGGCGGCGGGGCGAGGAGTTCGTACTTCTACGGCATGTCGGCCCTGCAGTACTACGTCTCCACGATCGCCGCGGTGTCCGTACTGGGCTCCTGCTACAGCCAGTTGGCGATCGTGCTGGCGTCCCGGAGGCAGAACGGCATCCTCAAGCGGGTGCGGGCCACGCCGCTGCCGGCCTGGACGTACTTCCTCGGCCTGCTGGCGCACTGCATCGTGGTGAGCGTGGTGGACGTGCTGCTCATCGTGGCCGTCGGGCGGCTGTACGGCGTGCCGTTCCCGGGGATCGCGCAGTGGCCGGCGATCGCGGCGGCCCTGGTGCTGGGCGCGGCCAGCTTCTGCGCGATGGGCGTCGCGGTGGCCTCGCTGATCCGCAACTCCGAGGCGGCCCCCTCGGTGGTGCAACTCGTCCTGTTCCCACTGGTGTTCATCTCCGGCACCTACATCCCGATCCACTCCGGGATGTTGGACGGCATCTCCGGGATCTTCCCGGTGCGGCCGTTCAACCAGGCGCTGCTGGCTCCGTTCGCCGGGCACGGGGGTCCCGACTGGCGGAGTCTGGGGGTGCTGCTGGCCTGGGGGGTGGCCGGCGCGGTCGTCGCGGTGCGCCGGTTCCGCTGGGATCCGCGGCCGGAGTGAGCGGGTAAATCGCGTTGCCCGGCCGCCGCGGGCGCGAGAGGGTTGCGGGATGTCAGAGAACGGATCCGGCGCCGCGCCGGACGTGGCCGCCCTCTTCTCCCGCGGACGGCTGCTGGTGATCCCGCGCAAGGCCGCCCGGCGCGACCAGTTGCTCCGCCATCTCGCGCGGACCCTGTTCGCGCCGGGCCGGGTGTACACGGAGAGCGAGGTCAACGACGCGCTGCGCACCGTGCACGACGACTGCCCGGCGCTGCGGCGCCACCTGGTCGAGGCCGGGCTGCTGATCCGCCCGCGGGACGGCAGCAGCTACCGGCTGGCCGGGTAGCCGGGCGGCGGTCGGGGCGCCACCCTGGGGGGAGGACGCGCCGCCGACGAGGAGGCTGTGATGGACGTGGCCGAAGAGTTCGACGTGATCGTGGAGATCCCGCAGGGGTCGCGGAACAAGTACGAGATGGACCACAAGGCGGGCCGGATCCGGCTGGACCGCATGCTGTTCACCGCGACGCGCTATCCGAGCGACTACGGGTACATCGAGGGCACCCTGGGCCACGACGGCGATCCGGTCGACGCCCTGGTGCTGGTCGGCGACCCGACCTTCCCCGGCTGCACGATCCTGTGCCGCGCGGTGTGCATGTTCTGCATGTCGGACGAACACGGCCCGGACGAGAAGGTGCTGTGCGTGCCGGCCCACGACCCGCGCTACGCCGACGTGCGGGACATCGGCGACATCTCCAGCTTCGACCTGCTGGAGATAACGCACTTCTTCGAGGTCTACAAGGACCTCGAACCCGGCAAGTCGGTGGAGGGCTCGCACTGGGAGGGGCGGGCCGGGGCGTACACCGAGATCGCGGCCGCCCGGCAGCGCGCGGCGGACGCCGGCCCGCACCGCCGCTGACCGGTGCGCCCGGTCACGCCGGGCGGGTGAGCCAGCCGTGGTCGACCGGGCCGATGCCGGCGCCGAGCGGGAAGCCGGCGGCGATCGCCCCGGTGACGTACTCCTTCGCCGCGCGGACCGCCTCCGGCACCGGCTTGCCGTCCGCGAGGCCGACGGCGATGGCGGAGGCGAGGGTGCAACCGGTGCCGTGGGTGTGGCGGTTGTCGTAGCGCGGGGCGCGCAGCCAGTGCTCGCTGCTGCCGTCGGTGAGCAGGTCGGCGGCATCGCCGCTGAGGTGCCCGCCCTTGACCAGCACCCAGCGCGGACCGAACGCGAGCAGGGCGGCGGCCGCCCTGCGCATGTCCGTCTCGTCGCCGACCGCCACACCGGTGAGCTGCGCGACCTCGTCCAGGTTGGGCGTCGCCACCGTCGCGACCGGCAGCAGCCTGGTGCGCACCGCGTCCAGCGCCTCGACGGCCAGCAGCGGATCACCGTGCTTGGACACGCTCACCGGGTCCACCACCACCGGAACGTCCGCGCCCGCCAGCAGGCCGGCCACCGTCTCGACGAGCACGGCCGACGAGAGCATCCCGGTCTTGACCGCCTGCACGCCGATGTCGTCCACGACGCTGCGGTACTGCGCCCGGACCGCCTCGACCGGCAGGTCCCAGGCACCCTGCACGCCGAGGGAGTTCTGCGCGGTGACCGCGGTGATCACGCTCATGCCGTGCGCGCCGAGCGCCAGCATCGTCTTGAGGTCGGCCTGGATGCCCGCGCCGCCCCCGGAGTCCGAGCCGGCGATGGTCAGCACCCGGTGGGGCCGCGTCATGCCGGCACCTCCCGCTCGGCGGCGTCCGACCAGGCCCGCGCGTACGCGCCGGCGGCCGCGCGGGGGTCGTGCGCGGCGCAGATGCCGGAGACGACCGCGCCGCCCGCCGCGCCGGCGGCCCGCAGCCGCGGCATGTCCTCGACCGTCACCCCGCCGATCGCCACCGCGGGGAGCGCGAGGCCCGACAGTCGGGCGGCGAGGCCGCGGTGGCCGAGGGCGGGCGGTGCGTCCGCCTTGGTGCGAGTGGCGTGCAGCGCGCCGATCCCCACGTAGTCGACCCGTGCCGGATCCGCGGCCGCGGCCGCCAGCTCCCGCGGGGTGGCCGCGCTGAGCCCGACCAGCGCCGCCGGTCCGACGAGCGCGCGGACCGCGCCCACCGGCAGGTCGTCCTGGCCCACGTGGATCCCGGTGACCCGGGCGCCCGCCGCCCGCGCGGCCAGGAAGACGTCCACCCGGTCGTTGACCAACAGCGCGACGTGCCGCGGCAGCACCTCGGCGATCCGCAGCACGGTCTCCAGGAACTCCCGCGCGCACGCGTCCTTCTCCCGCACCTGGACCGCGGTCACCCCGCCGTCCACCGCCCGCGCGACGGTGGAGGCAAGGTCCCGGCCGCGCCCGGCGGCCTGCGCGGCGTCGGTGACCAGGTAGACGGACAGGTCCACCGCCGGTGCGGCGCTCACGCCCACGAGATCGCCGCCCGGGCGCGGAGCGCGTCCTCGTCGAGGAGGTGGAGGGCGTCGAGGAGGGCGGGTGCGAAGCTGCCGGGTCCGGCGGCGCGCTCGGCGGCGATCTGGGCGGCGACCGTGTAGACCGTCACGGCGGCGACCGTGGCGGCGAGCCGGTCGCCGTCGGCCGGCACGAGCGAGGCGAAGGCGGCCATGACCGCGCCGAGCGCGCAGCCGCCGCCGGTCACCAGGGTCAGCAGTTCGTGGCCGTTGGCCACCCGGGCGGTGCGTTCGCCGTCGGTGACCAGGTCGACCGGTCCGGAGACCGCGACCACACCGCCGGTGGAGCGGGCCAGCGCGGTCGCGGCCGGCGCGGCCGACTCGACGCCGTCGGTGGCGTCCACCCCGCGCCCGCCGGCTCCGGCGCCGGCGACAGCGATGATCTCCGAGGCGTTGCCGCGCACCACGGCGGGCCCGAAGGCGAGCAGCCGGCCGGCCAGCGCGGTGCGCACCGGCAGCGAGCCGACCGCCACCGGGTCGAGCACCCACGGGGTGCCGCAGCCGGCCGCCGACTCGACCGCCTCGGCCATCGCCTCGCGCTGTTCGGCGTGCGGCGTGCCGAGGTTGACCAGCACTCCGGAGGCGGCCTTCGCGAACGGGCCGGCCTCCTGGGGGATGTCCACCATCGCCGGGGCGGCCCCCAGCGCGAGCAGCACGTTGGCGGTGAAGTTGACCACTACGCTGTTGGTGAGGCACTGCACCAGCGGCGTCTCGGCGCGGACGCGGGCGAGCGCGTGCGCGGTGCGGTCGAGCAGATCGTCGGCAGGGCGCGTCATGCGCGACATCCCTTCGCTGGTGCGAACCAGATCAGGTTCGACGGGTGTGATCTCAGCCCCGGAAACGGGCACCCCGTGTCTCGTGTACCGGACATGCTAGTGCCACCCCGGGGCCGTCCGGAGGGGCACCCGGCGCAGCGGCCGGCACGGCGCGCGGTGACAATGGGGCGGCCCCACCGGGTCACCGCGCCGCGACCGCCGACCGATCACGACCCTGGGAGCCCCATGACCATCGAGCGAGCCGTGTTCGACGGGCGGATGCCCGCCGGGGCCCGCGACCTGTCCGTCGAACGCCACGGCATCGTGCCGGTTCCGGAGGACAACCGCTACGGCCGGCCGGGCCGGCTGTTCACCGTCTGGTTCGCGCCGAACCTGACCATGACCGGGGTCTTCAGCGGCACCGTCGGCATCGTCCTCGGGCTGGGTTTCTGGCCGGCGTTCGTCGCGATGGCGCTCGGCACGGTGCTCGGCGCGGTGCCGGCCGCCTATCTCGGCACCTGGGGAAGCGTCACCGGTACCGGTCAACTGCCGCTGGCCCGGCTGGCGTTCGGCCGCGGGGTGGTGCTGCCCGGCGTCCTGCAGTGGCTGTCGTCGATCGCCTGGGACGCGCTGATCGGGCTGTTCGGCGGGGACGCGCTGGCCCGGCTGCTCGGCTGGCCGTTCTGGCTCGGGGTGCTGGTCGTGCTGCTGCTCGAAGGCGTCGTCGGCGTCTTCGGCTACGAGGTGATCCACAAGCTGCAGACGGTGATGACCTTCGTGCTGGGCGCGGCCTTCCTCGCCGTCAGCGTCAAGCTGCTGGACGGCGTGGCGCTGCCGACCAGCGGCACCGCGCACGGCGCGGACCAGGTCGGGGCCTTCATCCTGACCAGCACCGTCGCGCTGAGCCTGTCGCTGTCCTGGGCGCCGTACGCCTCCGACTTCAGCCGCTACCTGCCGCGCACGGCGTCCAGGCCGCGGATGTTCTGGTACACGATGCTCGGCATGACCGCCGCCTACCTGTGGGTGGAGACGCTGGGGCTGTGGGCGGCGCGGCTGTTCACCGACCAGACGGCGGGCGGCGTGCACCGGCTGCTCGGCGGCGGGGCGCTGGGCGCGTTCGGGCTGCTGGCGGTCGCCGTCGCCTCGGTGTGCAGCAACGCGATGAACGACTACAGCGGCTCGCTGGCCCTGCAGACCGCCGGGGTGCGCGTACCGCGGCCGGTCGCCGCCGCGCTGGCCGCCGTGCTCGGCTTCGCGCTGGTGCTGTGGATGCACGCCGCGGACACCACCGCGCGCTTCCAGAACGTGCTGCTGTTCGTCGGCTACTGGATACCCGGGTTCGTCGGCATCGTGGTGGTCGACTGGCTGGCGCGGGCCAGGGCGCGCGGCGGCGCGCCGCTCGACCTGCGGGCCGAGCTGGACCGGCCGCAGCCGTGGTGGCCGGCCGCGCTGGCCTTCACCGCGGCGTTCGGCGCGGCGGTGCCGTTCATGGACACCACCTTGTACGTGGGCCCGGTCGCCGCCGCCCTGCACGGCGGGGACCTGGCGTACTACGCGGCCTTCCTCGCCTGCCTGGCCGTCTACGCTCCGCTGCGGCTGCGCTCCCGCGGGTGACCGGGCGGGCGCCGTCGGGCCCCGCACCGGATTCCGGCCCGTCCCACAGGGGCGGGTCGGACGCGTAACCAGGGACCTTCGGCCCACGCGTGCGGCGGGGCGCTGCAGCGAGGCTGTGATGACGAGCGGAAAGAGGAAACGACGGTAGGACCGTGCACGAGGAGAGGTGCCGAGATGGTCGTCCGCCCACGCTTCACCACCGCGGTCATCGCGATCGGGGACGAGCACCGTCATGACGACGGGCTGCCGTTCGCGGTGGTCGCCCACATCGCCCAGCGCCGCAGCGGCCGGCCGGCTCCGCCGCGCACCACGCTGGCCTCCAGCGTCCCGGACGCCGGCCGGCTGATCCGGCTGTGGGACGGCATGGACCTGGCGGTCGTGGTGACGGTGCGGTCCGCGCCGTTCGGTCAGCCGCTGCGGGTGCACCGGCTGGAGGCCACCGCGGAGGACCTGGCGCGGTCGGCGCCCACCGAGTCGGTGCGGACCCGGCGTCCGGGCCTCGACGAGGCGCTGGCGCTCGCCCGGGCGCTCGGCAGGCTTCCGAAGCGGATGGTCGTCTTCGCGATCGAGGGCGTCGGCCCCGAGCCGGGCGACGAGCCGTCCGAGCAGTTCAGCGGCATCGTGACGGAACTGGCGGACCGCGTCGAGCGGGAGATCCGCCGCGACCACGAGCGGTACCAGCGGCTCGGCGGGCCGGCTCCGGGGCTGTCGTCCGACGAGGCCGAGGACGGTCCGCGGCACGGCACCTCGCCGGCCGGGTAGCCGCCATCGCGGGCGCGGCCCGGATGTCGAACAGGTGTTTTATCCCATTGGGCCCTTATGCCGTTCCGGGTCGCGAGGGATGGTCGATACGAGAGCGCGAACAACTTTTGGGGGCCACATGGCTGGCACACGCGAATTCTCGGCGGAGAACCCGATCAGGGTGCTGCTGCTCGACGACCACGAAGTGGTCCGCCGCGGAGTGCACGACCTGCTGGAGGCCCAACCGGACATCACGGTGGTCGGCGAGGCCGCCACCGGGGAGCAGGCGGTCGCCCGCGGCACCGCGCTGCGCCCGGACGTCGGCGTGCTCGACATCCGGCTGCCGGACGGCAACGGCGTCCTGGTCTGCCGCGAGCTGCGGGACCGCATGCCGGAGATGGCGTGCCTGATGCTCACCTCGTTCGACGACGACCAGGCCCTCCTGGACGCGATCATGGCCGGGGCGTCCGGCTTCGTCCTCAAGCAGATCAAGGGTGACGACCTGGTCTGCGCGGTGCGCACCGTCTCCGCCGGGAAGTCCATGCTCGACCCGTCGACCACCGCCCGGCTGATGAGCAGCCTGCGCGGCACCGACGACTCCGGCGCGGAGCCGGTGCGCAGCGCGCTGTCCGGGCTGTCGCCGCGCGAGCGGGAGATCCTCGACCTGATCGGCGAGGGGCTCACCAACAGCGAGATCGGCGAACGCCTCTTCCTGTCCGAGAAGACCGTCAAGAACCACGTCTCCCGGCTGCTGTCCAAGCTCGGCGTCGAGCGCCGGGTGCAGGCGGCCGTGCTGGTCGCCAGGACGCCGTCCGACGCCGACGCGGGCTGAGCCCGGGGCCGACGGGACCGGTGCCGGTCCCGTCGGGAGGCGGGGTCAGGAGGAGTACACCTGGAAGCCGGAGACCTGTCCGGCCGGCCAGCCGGTGTTGGCGGTGAAGTTCAGCCTCAGGTAGCGGGTGTCGACCGTGCCGGGGAAGGTGATGGTGGCCGTGTTCCCGGTGGCCGGGTCGAAGGCGCAGCCCGTCGGGCCGGCCACCGTGGTGAAGGACGAGCCGTCGGTGCTGCTCTGGACGGAGATCGTCTGCGTCCTGGCGTTCCAGTCCGACGAGGGCGGAAGGGTCAGCACCAGGCGCCCGGTGGCGGTGGTGGCGCCCAGGTCGACCTGGAGCCACTGCGGGAAGGCGTTGTCGGCGCTCTCCCAGTAGGTGTCCGGGTCGCCGTCGACCGCGTTGCCGCTGGCGTAGTCCTGGGTGTGGCTGCTCTCCGACGTCGCCTTGTTCAGCGCGAGGTCGGTGTCGCCGAGGACTGGCGCGGTGGGCCGGGTCGAGGTGAGGGCGAGTTGGCCCTTGAGCATCCGGCCGCCGTCGGCGGTCAGCCGCAGGTAGTAGTCGGACGAGCAGGCGGTCCCGTCCGCGTCGAGCGCGAGCAGCCCGGAGCCGACCGGGACCTGGGAGGCGTTCTCCGCGGTCTTGGCGATCTGGTTGCCCTCGCCGTACTCGTCGAACATCGAGATGTAGATGCCCTGCGCGCCGACGCGGACCATGTTGTAGAACTGCCGCCACATGAAGTCGCCGTGGGCGCGCTGGTTGGCCGAGACGTCGCCGGGCAGCACGCACGGCTGGTAGTCGATGCCGTTGGCGTCGCAGTCGGCCTGGTCGGGCACGTTGAAGTTCTGGTAGACGGAGTCGGAGTCGGCCGCGGTGCCGATCGCGCCGACCATCCACGGGGAGAGCATGTCGAAGGCGTGGTAGACGTCGAGATATCCGGCGCGTGAACCGCCCACGCCGGTCCGCCACTCCCGGGGGACGCCGCCGATGACGTAGCAGCCCTGGTCCTTGAACCAGTTCACCACGTCCAGGCAGGTGGCGGCGTCCCAGGGGTGGTTGGCGTCGTTGAAGCCGAACCCCCAGACGCACACGACCGGTCTGCCGTTCTGCACGGCGTAGGCGGGCGAGGCGGTGTGCGCCGACATCTTCTGCGTCCAGTCGGCCTTGATCTCCGACTGCATGTTCGTCCAGCCGGTGACGTCGTACATGATGTAGAACTTGCGGCCGCTGCCCTCGGCCGAGCTTCTGACCTTGGCCGCCATCGCGTCGCGGGTCGGGCCCTCGCTGCTGTTCGGGTCGAAGCGCTGCAGCGCCGCGGTGTCGCAGCCGTTCTGCCGCATCCACTGGAAGTGCGTGTCGACGGTCTGCTGGTCGTAGGAGGAGAAGAGCGTCGCGGGCTGTCCGTCGCCGAGGTCGGCGTAGGCGGTCTGGTAGCCGTTGGCGTACTCGCGCATGTCGGGCCACGCCTTGACGGCGTTGTTGGAGGGGGACGGGGACTGGGACCAGTCCTGGCTCCAGTGCCACCATCCGTCGATCGGGGCTCCGTCGCCGACGCAGGCGAACCAGCCCTGGTAGCCGACGGTGATCTTGCCCACCACGTCCCCCGCGGGACTCGCCGCGGGGGAGGCGGTGCGCGTCGCGGCGGACGCCGACTGGACGCCCGGCAGGGAACTCACCGCCGCCCCGGCCAGCACGGAGACGAGGAATGTCCGGCGCGAAGTTCCCATGCGAAACCCCTCAAGGCGTAGGTGTGGCCCGGGCGACACGACTGTCAGACGGTGGCGCTCCACCGCCGCAGAGCGTAGCCACATCGACACAGGCCAGCAATATCCTTGACGCGACATGAAAGAAATCGACAGAAAATTTGCAAGGACAGCATCACCGCCGCGACACCCGTCCCGGCACGCCCTGGGGGCGGTCGTACGCGGCGCCGGTCAGGCGCCGACGTAGGCCGCGAGGTGCTCGCCGGTGAGGGTGGTACGGGCGGCGACCAGGTCGGCGGGGGTGCCTTCGAAGACGATGCGGCCGCCGTCGTGCCCGGCGCCGGGGCCGAGGTCGACGATCCAGTCGGCGTGCGCCATGACCGCCTGGTGGTGCTCGATGACGATGACCGACTTGCCGGAGTCGACGATCCGGTCGAGCAGGCCGAGCAACTGCTCGACGTCGGCGAGGTGCAGGCCGGTGGTCGGCTCGTCGAGGACGTAGACGCCGCCCTTCTCACTCATGTGGGTGGCCAGCTTGAGCCGCTGCCGCTCGCCGCCGGACAGCGTGGTGAGCGGCTGGCCGAGGCGCAGGTAGCCGAGCCCGACGTCGGCGAGCCGGCCGAGGATCCGGTGCGCGGCCGGGGTGCGCGCCTCGCCGTCGCCGAAGAACTCCTCGGCCTGGGCCACCGACATCGCGAGCACCTCGCTGATATCGCGGCCGCCGAGGTGGTGGTCGAGCACCGACGCCTCGAACCGCTTCCCCTCGCACTCCTCGCAGGTGGTGGCGACGCCGGCCATCATCGCCAGGTCGGTGTAGATGACGCCGGCGCCGTTGCAGTTGGGGCAGGCGCCCTCGGAGTTGGCGCTGAACAGTGCCGGCTTCACCCCGTTGGCCTTCGCGAACGCCTTGCGGATCGGGTCGAGCAGCCCGGTGTACGTCGCCGGGTTGCTCCGCCGCGAGCCGCGGATCGCGCCCTGGTCTATCGAGACCACGCCCGGGCCGCCGGCGATCGATCCGCTCACGAGCGAGCTCTTGCCGGAGCCTGCGACGCCGGTGACGACGGCGAGCACCCCGAGCGGGATGTCGACGTCGACGCCGCGCAGGTTGTGCGTCGACGCGCCGCGGATCTCCAGCGTGCCGGTGGGAGTGCGCACCGCCTCCTTGAGGGCGGCCCGGTCGTCGAAGTGGCGGCCGGTGAGGGTGCCGCCGGCCCGCAGCCCCTCGACGGTGCCCTCGAAGCAGACGGTGCCGCCCTCCGTGCCGGCGCCGGGTCCGAGGTCGACCACGTGGTCGGCGATCGCGATCGTCTCCGGCTTGTGCTCCACGACGAGCACCGTGTTGCCCTTGTCCCGCAGCCGCAGCAGCAGGTCGTTCATCCGCTGGATGTCATGGGGGTGCAGGCCGATGGTGGGCTCGTCGAAGACGTAGGTGACGTCGGTGAGGGAGGAGCCGAGGTGGCGGATCATCTTGACGCGCTGCGCCTCGCCGCCCGACAGGGTGCCCGACGGCCGGTCGAGCGAGAGGTAGCCGAGCCCGATCTCGACGAAGGAGTCGAGGGTCTCCCGCAGCGACGTGAGCAGCGGGGCCACCGACGGCTCGTCCAGCGCGCGCACCCAGTCGGCGAGGTCGTTGATCTGCATCGCGCAGGCGTCGGCGATGCCGGTCCCCGCGATCTTCGACGAGCGGGCCGCCTCGCTCAGCCGGGTGCCGTCGCAGTCGGGGCAGACGGTGAAGGTGATCGCCCGTTCCACGAAGGCGCGGATGTGCGGCTGCATCGCGTCGACGTCCTTGGACAGGAACGACTTCTGGATCTTCGGGATCAGGCCCTCGTACGTCAGGTTGACGCCGTCGACCTTGATCTTGGTCGGCTCCTTGTACAGCAGGTCGTGCAACTCGCGCTTGGTGAACCTGCGGATCGGCTTGTCCGGGTCGAAGAAGCCGCAGCCGCCGAAGATGCGGCCGTACCAGCCGTCCATGCTGTAGCCGGGGATCGTGAGCGCGCCCTCGTTCAGCGACTTGGCGTCGTCGTAGAGCGCGGACAGGTCGAAGTCGGTGACCGAGCCGCGGCCCTCGCAGCGCGGGCACATGCCGCCGAGGACGCTGAAGGTGCGCCGCTCCTTCGTCGTGCGGCCGGCGCGCTCCACGGTGACCGCGCCGGCGCCGCTGATCGAGGCGACGTTGAAGGAGAACGCCTGCGGCGAGCCGATGTGCGGCTTCCCGAGCCGGCTGAAGACGATGCGCAGCATGGCGTTGGCGTCGGTCACGGTGCCGACGGTGGAGCGGGGGTTGGCGCCCATCCGCTCCTGGTCGACGATGATCGCGGTCGTCAGCCCTTCCAGCAGGTCGACCTCGGGCCGCCCCAGGGTCGGCATGAAGCCCTGCACGAAGGCGCTGTAGGTCTCGTTGATCAGCCGCTGCGACTCCGCGGCGATCGTGCCGAAGACCAGCGACGACTTGCCCGAGCCGGACACGCCGGTGAACACCGTCAGCCGGCGCTTCGGGATCTCGACGCTGACGTCCCTGAGGTTGTTCACGCGGGCGCCGTGCACCCGGATCAGGTCGTGGCTGTCCGCACCGTGCGGCGCGGGCGATCGCGTGTCCGTCCTCGTGGCCATGCTCATGCTGTCTCCATCTGGTACGCGGGGCCGCCTTCACGGTCTGCGGCGGCGCCGCCCGGCTCGATCCGACCAGCTTCCCCGGCGCCGCGGCGGCGCGGAGCGCGGGGGTGGGTGCTCAGCGGTCCTGGAGCAGCCCGAGGACGTTGCCGTCGGGGTCGGTGAAGGTGGCCACCAGGCGGCCGCCGCCGACGTCGTGCGCGGGCTCCTTCACCGTGGCGCCCGCGGCGGTCACCTCGGCCAGCTTCGCCTCGATGTCCTCCACGTGCCAGTAGGTCACCGGGGAGGTCATGCCCTGCGGCCCGCCGCCCGGCACCAGCCCGATGTGCTGGCCCGCGGCCTCGAAGCCGACGTAGTAGGGCGCGTCGGCCTGCGGCGGCCCGCCGAGCAGCGCGGTGTACACCGCCTTGGCCGCCTCCAGGTCGGAGACGGGGTGCAGCACGGTCTTGATGCCCTGGGTGGCGGAGGTGGCCATGGAACGCTCCTGGAGTCTGTGGGTCCAGCCGGGATGATCCGGCGCGGGGATGAACGCGAGGGCTGGTGACGCCCATGGCGGTCACGCTAACCGCGGCCCGCGGGTCCGCGCTTCTCGAATCCTGATCGATGCTCCCGATCCATCCGGCCGGCTGCCGCGCGAGGCACGACGGGAACGCGGCCGACGCGCCGCGCCGGCTCCCCCGCGCAGCTACGCGGCTTCCAGCGGCACGCGCCAGACCAGGCGGGTGCCGCCGGCCGGGCCGGCGGACAGGTCGAGGCCGCCGCCGAACCCCTCGGCGCGCTCCTCCAGGTTGCGCAGGCCGCTGCGGCCGGTCTCCTCGACCGGGCCGACCCCGTCGTCCGCGACGGTCACGCTGAACTCGTCCGACCCGGCCTTCATGACGACCGAGGCCGCGTCGGCCCGGGCGTGCCGGGCGATGTTGGCGAGCGCCTCGCCGAGCACCGCGAGGGCCGCGTCCGCCATGTCGTTGGGCACGTCGGTGTCGATCAGGCCCTGGATCTCCAGGGTGGGCGTGAAGCCGAGCAGTTCCGCGCTCTCCTCGACCGACTGCGCGGTGCGGGCCCGCAGGCCGAGCCGCAGCGGCCCGGCGCCCTGGGTGCGCAGCCCGAAGATCGCGGACCTGATGGTCTTGATGGACTCGTCCAGCTCGTCGACCACCCGGCTCAGCCGCTCGCCGGCCTCCTCGTTGCCGACCAGGGGCAGCGTGCTCTGCAGCGTCAGGCCGGTGGCGAACAGCCGTTGGATGGCGAGATCGTGCAGGTCGCGGGCGATCCGCTCGCGGTCCTCGAAGACCGCGAGCTGCTCGGCGTCCCGGCGCCGCTCGGCCAGCTCCACGGCGAGCGCCGCCTGCCCGGTGTAGCGCACCAGCTGGACCACCTCGTCGCGGGTGAACATCGGCGCGCCGCGCACCCGGGCGAACAGCAGGGCGCCGCGCACCGCGCCGCCGGTGCCCAGCGGCACCGCCACCGTGGGGCCGAGTTCCGACCAGCGCCGCGGTCCCGCCTCGGTCAGCGGGTCGGGGGCGATGGCGGGGGCGGTGGCCGGACGCTGGGTGATCAGCGCCTGGCCCATCAGGGAGCCGTCCACCGGGAAGACCGGGTGGGCCTCGACCTCGGTGCCCCGGCCGAGGGCGAGCGCCACCCGCAGCGTCTTGGGTCCGGTGTCGCCGGCGGCGGCCTGGTTCTTGTACGGCTTCGGCAGGGCGATGACGCCCAGGTCGGCGGTGAGGATGTCGCGGGCCCGCTCGACGAGCAGTTCGAGCACCGGGAAGTCCCCGGTGCCGGACAACAGCCTGCGGGTGATCTCGGCCGTCACCCCCACCCAGCGCTGACGCTGGCCGGCCTCCTCGTAGAGCCGGGCGTTGTCGACGGCCACCCCGGCCGCGACGGCCAGCACCGAGACCGCCGCCTCGTCCTGCTCGTCGAACCCGCCGTCGCCGTTCCGGCCCGTCAGGTAGAGGTTTCCGAAGACCTCGCCGCGCACCCGGACCGGCACGCCGAGGAAGGCCGGCGACTCCTGGTCCGGCAGGCCGCAGGCGGCGGGCCGCCGGGTCGGCTCGCTGAGCGGGCGGGCCTCGGGGTTGCGGATCAGGTCGCGCAGCAGCCGCGGGCCGGGCGGCAGCGGTCCTGGGCCGCGCAGCTCGTCCTCGCCGACGCCGACCGTCACCGACCGGGTGAGGGTCCGGTCCGCGTCCAGCACTCCGAACGCCCCGTACTCGGCGTCCACCAGTTCCGCGGCGGCCTCGGTGACCTGTTCCAGCACCTCGGGGAGGTTGGTGTCCCGGCCGGCCGACAGCAGCGCCCGCAGCAGTGAGTGGAGGCCGTCAGGGGCCTCCCGCATGGTGTCGATGCGGGTCCGCAGCTCGTCCAGCATGGCGTCCACCGGTCTTCCGCCGGCTACTGGCCGGCACATTGAAACTTAGTCCATATTAATATCGTTTTTACCGCTTTGTTCCAGGGTCATGCACGACAGGGCGTCTCAGAATTGGGTTTCCCGAGGATCCCGGCGATCCCGGTGGTCGGGGCGTCGGCCGGGCGGCTGGTCGGGCGCCGGATGGGAGGGCGCCTCGGGAACCGGCCGGTTCGCGGGGCGGTCCACGGTGACGGTGAGTTCCTCGCCGTGGTGCCGGATCTTCATCGGCGGCCCGCACACGAGGGTGTAGTCGGCGACCGCGTCCCTGATCTCCACTCGCAACCGCCGGCCGAGCAGTTCCACGGTGAACGCCAGCCTGCTGAACTTCTCCGGCAGCCGCGGCGCGAAGCACAGCGTGCCGCCGTGGTGGCGCATGCCGCCGAAGCCGGCCACCAGCGCCACCCAGGTGCCGGCGAGCGAGGCGATGTGCAGCCCGTCGCGAGTGTTGTTCTCCAGGTCGTCCAGGTCCATCAACGCGGTCTCGACCAGGTAGTCGTAGGCGAGGTTGAGGTGGCCGACCTCCGCGGCGATGACCGCCTGGCAGCAGGCGGACAGCGAGGAGTCGCGGGTGGTCAGCGGCTCGTAGTAGGCGAAGTTGCGCGCCTTGTGCTCGTCGTCGAAGTACTCGCCGCACTTGTACATCGCGAGCACCAGGTCGGCCTGTTTGATGACCTGCTTGCGGTAGAGGTCGAAGTAGGGGAAGTGCAGCATCAGCGGGTACTGCTCGGGGGCGGTGCCGGCGAAGTCCCACATCTGGTGGCCGGTGAACCCGGTGTGCTGCTCGTGCACGCCCAGTTCCCGGTTGTAGGGGATGTGCATGGCGTCGGCCGCGTCCCGCCAGGCGGCGCTCTCCTCGTCGTCGACGTCCAACTCGGCCGCCCGGCGCGGGTGTCGCTGCACGATGTCGGCGGCGGCCAGCAGGTTCGCCCGGGCCATCAGGTTGGTGTACGTGTTGTCGTCGGTGACCGCGCTGTACTCGTCCGGCCCGGTCACGCCGTCGACGTGGAAGTCGCCGTAGTGGTCGTGGTGGCCCAGCGACCGCCACAACCGGGCGGTCTCCACGAGCAGTTCGACGCCCGTGTCCCGTTCGAAGTCCTCGTCGCCGGTGGCCGACACGTACCGCACGACCGCGTCCGCGATGTCGGCGTTGACGTGGAACGCGGCGGTGCCGGCCGGCCAGTACGCCGAGCACTCCGAGCCGTCGATGGTGCGCCAGGGGAACGCGGCGCCCCGCAGGCCCAGTTGGGCGGCCCGGTGGCGGGCGGCCGGCAGCGTGCTCTGCCGCCAGCGCAGCGCCTCGCCGACCGCCCCCGGCGCGGTGTAGGTGAGCATCGGCAGCACGAACGTCTCGGTGTCCCAGAACGAGTGGCCGTCGTAGCCGGAACCGGTCAGCCCCTTCGCCGGGATGGCGCGCTGCTCGGCGCGGGAGCCGGCCTGCAGCACGTGGAAGAGCGCGAAGCGGACGGCCTGCTGGACCTCCTCGTCGCCGTCCACCTCCACGTCGGCCCGGTCCCAGAAGTCGTCGAGGTAGGCGCGCTGTTCGCGGACCAGCCCGTCCCAGCCGGTGCTGCTGGCGCCGGCCAGCGCCGCGTCCACCTGGTCGCGCACGCCGGGCAGCGAGCGGATGCTCGACCAGCCGTAGGAGACCAGCTTCTCCACCCGCATCGTCTGTCCGGGGCCGAGCACCGAGGTGATGGTGAGCCGGCTGACGTCGTCGCCGGCCTCGCTCCTGGTCCGGGTCGGCTCCGGCCCGCTCACCACGTGGTCGGCCGCCGCCGCGACCCGCAGCCCGCTGCCGCGCGTGCAGTGCACCAGGCGCAGCCGGTTGCCGCGTGCCGTGCTCTCCTCGGCGTCGAGCGGGGACTCCAGCGCGGCGGCGGCCCGCGGATCGCCGACGATCTCCGGGAGCTGCTCGTTGGCGACCAGTTCGGACTGCACGACGATGCGCGCCTCGGCGTCCACCGCCTCGACCTCGTAGGCGACCGCGGCGATGGCCCGCTGGGTGAAGGAGACCAGCCGTCTGGAGCGCACCCGTACCGTGCGGCCGGCCGGCGAGGTCCACTCGCAGGTGCGCTCCAGCAGGCCGCTGCGCAGGTCGAGCACCCGCTCGTGGGAGAGCAGCTTGCCGTAGCGCAGGTCGAACGGCTCGTCGTCGACCATCAGCCGGATGATCTTGCCGTTGGTGATGTTGATGACCGTCTGGCCGGACTCCGGATAGCCGTAGCCCGCCTCCGCGTACGGCAGCGGGCGCAGTTCGTGGACGCCGTTGAGGTAGGAGCCGGGCAGTCCGTGCGGCTCGCCCTCGTCGAGGTTGCCGCGCCAGCCGACGTGGCCGTTGGACAGGGCGAAGACCGACTCGCTCTGCGGCAGGACGTCGAGGTTCATCACGGTCTCGCGCAGCGTCCACGGCTCGACGGCGTAGGAGGAGCTGGTGATCACGCCACGGCCTCCAGTTCGGCCAGGTCGGCGACGACCACGTCGGCGCCGTGCGTGCGCAGTTCGTCGGCCTGGCCGACCCGGTCCACCCCGACCACGTAGCCGAAGTGGCCGGAGCGGCCGGCGTCCATGCCGGCCAGCGCGTCCTCGAAGACCGCGGACGCCGAGGCCGGCACCCCGAGATCGCGGGCCGCGGCGAGGAAGGTGTCCGGGTGCGGTTTGCCGGGCAGTCCGCGCTCGGCGGCCACCACGCCGTCCACCCGGACGTCGAAGAGCCCCTCGGCGCCCACCGAGGCCAGGATGTCGCGGCAGTTGGCGCTGGAGGAGACGACCGCGGTCCGCAGCCCGTTCGCCCGCACCGCCCGGACGTACCGCAGCGTGCCGTCGTACGCCTCGACGCCGTCGCGCCGGATCCGCGCCAGCAGCAGGTCGTTCTTGCGGTTGCCCAGGCCCTGCACGGTGGCCCGGTCCGGGCCGTCGTCCGCGGCGCCCTCCGGCAGCTCGATCCCGCGCGAGGCCAGGAAGGCGCGCACCCCGTCGGCCCGGGGCCGCCCGTCCACGTAGGTGTCGTAGTCCCGGGTGGCGTCGAACGGGCGGAAGCCGTCCCCGTCGCGCCCGCGCAGGAAGGCGTCGAACGTCTCCTTCCAGGCCGCGGCGTGCACGACGGCCGTCTTGGTGATGACGCCGTCGAGGTCGAACAGGCAGGCCCTGATGTCGTCCGGCAGGCCGAGCTTCGTCATGCAGGGAGCCTTCCCCGGCCCGGGGGCGGCAGGCTCGGCCATCGCGGCGGCGGAGCCGGGCGGTCAGGCGAGCCGGAAGCCCTCGCCGTCCGGTCCGCCGGGCCGGAAGTCGCCGGGGTCGGCGTGGCGCAGCGCCCGCAGCGCGCCGCGCGGGGTGGCCGGCGGGCGGACCGCGAGCACCGGGCAGGCCGCGTGGGCCAGGACCCGGCGGCGGACCGCTCCCCGCAGCAGCCGGCGGACCGGCCGGCGGTCCCCGGCGCCGACCACGAGGATGTCGTCCTGCCGGTCGGCGGTCGCGGTGAGCGCCTCGGCGGCCGGGGCGCGCAGCACCAGCGGTTCGACGCACAGGTCGGGCGGGAAGCCGCCGAGCGCCGAGTCGAAGGCGTTCAGCAGCCGCAGCGTCGCCTGGTGTTGCCACATGGTGGACAGCGGCGGGCAGGGGGCCTGCCGGTAGGCCAGCTCACCGCCCGGCGGGCTCCAGGCCAGCACCGCGAGCACCGGCTTGCGGTAGGTGCGCGCCAGCTCGCAGCCGCGGCGCAGTGCGGCCAGGCTGCCCAGCGATCCGCTGACGCCGACCACGATCCGGCCGCCGGTCCGCGCGCGGTCCGGGGCGGCGGAGCGGACGGCTTCGCCGGGGCTCACGGCGGTCCCGGGTCCGACCTCGACGCCGCCGGCCTTCCGGCGGCCGGGGCGCCGCGGGCGGCGCAGCGCCACACCGGCGATCGTCCCGGCGGCCAGGATGCTCACGAAGATCAACACCATGAGTGCGATGTTCATAGCATGAATTCTTCTCCGCGTCACCTGGGCTCGACAGTGGCACTCGTGCCCTTGTAGGACAAAATCCTGCCACCTAGGCTGGCGGCATGCTCAGGAACATCGCCGCCCTGCTCGTCGAGGACATCGCCCCCTTCGAATTCGGCGTCGTCTGCGAGGTGTTCGGCTGCGACAGCCCGGCCGGCGGCGCCGAGCCGATGCGGCTGCGGGTGTGCGGCGAGCGGCCGGGGGTGCCGGTGCGCTCCGAGGTCGGCGTGCTGCTCACCCCGGAGTACGGGCTGGAGGCGCTGGAGGACGCCGACCTGGTGGCGGTGCCGGCCGCCTCGATCCGCGAGACGTATCCGCCCGCCGTGCTCGACGCGTTGCGTCGGGCCTCGGCGCGCGGCGCCACGCTGCTGTCGGTGTGCACCGGCGCGTTCATCCTCGGCGCGGCGGGCCTGCTGGACGGCCGCTCCTGCACCACGCACTGGTCGGAGGCGGCCGAGCTCGCCCGCCGGTTCCCGGCCGCCCGGGTCGATCCCGACGTGCTCTTCGTCGACGACGGCACCGTCGTGACCAGCGCGGGCACCGCCGCGGGCATCGACGCCTGCCTGCACCTGGTCCGCCGGGAACTCGGCGCGGCGCGGGCCAACGCGCTGGCCCGGCGCATGGTGGTGGCGCCCCAACGGGAGGGCGGCCAGCGGCAGTTCGTCGAGCCGCCGGTCCCGCAGTGCACGGCGGACAGCCTGCAGCAGGTGCTCGGCTGGATGCTCGACACCATCGACACCGAGCACAGCGTCGCCAGCCTGGCCCGCCGCGCCCGGATGTCCCAGCGCACCTTCGCCCGCCGGTTCACCACCGAGACGGGCACCACGCCGCACCGCTGGCTGACCATGCAGCGCGTGCTGCACGCCCGGCGGCTGCTGGAGGAGACCCGGCTCGGCGTCGACGAGATCGCCCGCAGCTGCGGCTTCGGCACCGCCGCCCTGCTGCGCCACCACTTCCGGCACAGCGTCGGGCTGACGCCGACCGGCTACCGGCGCTCCTTCGCCGCCCACCCGGTCCGGCCGACCGTGGACGCGTGACGCGCGGCGGTCCGGCTCACAGCGCGAACCAGCCGTTGCCGCCGTACCAGTGGCCGCCGGCCGCGAGGTGGTCGGCGATCGCCCGCTCCAGGGTGCTGCGGCGCGGCAGCGTGCCGAACGGCAGGTCGCCGTCGCCGAAGACGAAGCCCACGGTCTCCCGGTCGGCCACCTCCCGCTCGGGGTACCCGGGCCGGAACCGGCGGGCGAACCGGACGATGTTGGCCTCGGCCGGCAGGTGGTCGGCGAGCTGCGGGTCGAGCAGCCACGAGTGGCAGACGGCCACCGGGTAGTGCTCCTGGGGGAAGTGCGAGCGGAAGAACTCCCGGGCGCGGTCGACGGACTCCTGGCAGGCCTCGGGCGTCAACGGGCCGCGGAAGTCCGGCACATGGACCCCGAGCGCGGGCCCGCCCGGTCCGCTCGGCAGCCCGGCGGCGGCCACCGCGCGGCCCATGGCGCCGCCGAGCCTGGTCCGCTCGAACTGCAGGCGGCCGAGCTGGTAGAGGACCCCGCGGAAGTGGTTGACCAGCCAGTGCGCGTTCACCACTCCCCCGGTGCCGTGCCGGCGGCGGTGCAGGGCGAGCTGCCGTCCGAGGTCGGCGAGGGTGCGGCGGGAGACCTCCGGCGGCACGCCGTGCGCGCGGTGGTAGGCCAGGGTGTGCGGCAGCGCCGCGGCGAACACCAGCGCCGGGAACCAGTGCCCGGCGGGTCCCGTGCCGGCCGGCAGCGCGGGCAGCGCGGGCCCGAACCGCCGGACCGGTCCCGTCGCGATCCCAGCGGCCTCGTGCGGCGCGTCCCCCTCGTCCGACGCGTCCGCCTCCTCAGCAGGGTCCGCGGCGGCGACGCCCATGTCGCGCACCAGCACCCGCACGCAGCGGTCGAGCAGCCAGCCGAGCCCGTCGTCGAGCGCGGCGCGGGCGGCGACGAGCGGGTTGACGTCCTCGTGCGGGACGGCGAGGTCGAGCAGCGTCTCCGCCAACTCGCCCCCGGCGCTCAGCCGTACCTCGGCCGGCGGCAGGGCCGCGGTCTCCAACTCCCGCACCCAGCAGGCCAGATCCGGGTCGGCCCGAAGGAGCCGGGCCGTCGCGCCGGGCGGCACGGTGTCCTGGCCGGCCGCGGCCGGCGGGCCGGCGGGTCCCCCGTTTCGGCGGCTCTGCGGCGTCGTCTCCATCCGGCTCAATCTAGCCCACCGCCCCGGGCGGACCGCGATTCACCCGATCGGCCCTCACCTGGGCGGCTCAACGAAGTGGGAGGGGCGGCGCCCGAAGGGGAAAACCTAGCCGAACGATCACTCTGCGGGACGGGAGGCCCGTCCTCCCCGCTGTCCCGATCCCCCTCACATTGGAGTCCGGATGAAGCGCACCGCTCCGGCGACCTGGGCGTTTGCCGCGCTGGTGTTGGCCACCTCGATCAGCGGCTGCTCCTCCAACAGCCACAACTCCTCCTCTCCCTCCGTCTCCGCATCCGTGTCCTCCCCGGCCTCGCCGTCGGCCTCCGCCTCGACGGACACCGCGGCGACAGCCGTCGTCCAGGCCGTGGTGATGACCAGGAAGGCGGGCAGCCTCGGCACGATCCTGGTCAACGCCAACGGCCGCTCGATGTACCTGTTCGAGGCCGACACCTCGTCGAAGTCAACCTGTTACCAGGCCTGCGCCGCGGCCTGGCCGCCGGTGCTGACCTCGGGGAAGCCCAAGGCGGGCAGCGGCGTCCAGAGCAAACTGCTGGGCACGACCACCCGCACCGGCGGCGCCACCCAGGTCACCTACAACGGCCACCCGGTCTACCTGTACTCGGGCGACAGCGCGGCGGGTGACACGCACGGCCAGGGGCTCACCCAGTTCGGAGCCAAGTGGTACGTGCTCAACCCGGACGGCAAGAAGGTCGACAACAGCTGACCGGCCGACGACGGGGAGGCCGGGCAGCGGCCCGGCCTCCCCGCCCGGTCGCGGGGTCAGGCGACCGGTGCGCGCCGGTGCGATCTGCGCCAGGCGTGGCCGATCAGCAGCAGGCTCGCGGCGACGACGGCGACCGCCTCGGCGACCGCCGAGACCTTCTTGTCCCAGAACCAGAAGGGCTCGTACATGTTGGGGATCGGGCCCAGGTCGCCGACGTCGATGTAGCGGTAGACCAGCAGCAGGGCCAGGCCGCCGGCGGCGACCAGCCAGGCGAAGGCGTCGGCGATGGGCCGGCGCCAGACCAGCACGAGCAGGGCGGCGAGCGAGGCCAGGCCCGCCTCGGCGCGGAACAGGTCGCCCTGGCTGACGGTCTGCTTGATCGGGTCGTACTGGGGGGCCAGTTTCGCGTGGATGTACGCGTCCACCGCCAGTCCGGCCGCGGCGAGCAGCCGCAGGGCTGCGCCCGCCGCCCGGTGCGCGGGCCGTGGCGTGGTGGCTGCCGGCATGAGGATTCCTTTGGTCGGGACGGACCGCCCGCGTCAGCCGACGGCGAGGGTGCCCTTCATGAAGGGGTGGATGGTGCACATGTACGCGTAGGTCCCGGCGTGCTTCGGGGCGGTGAAGGTGACGATCCTGCCCGGCGCGATGTCGCCGGTGTCGAAGGGCTTGCTACCGGTGGCGGTCACCGTGTGTGCGGTCTGGTCGTCGTTGGTGACGGTGACGACCGCGCCGGGCCTGACGGTGAGCGCGGCCGGGTGGAAGGCGAAGTTCTTGATCCGCAGGCGGTCGGTCCCGCCCGCGGTGGCCGAGGGCGACGAGGCGGAGGGCGAGGCGGAGGCGCCGGAGCCCGAACCGCTGGAGGAGCAGCCGGCCAGCGCCAGCACCGCCGCCGCCGCGCCCGCCGCCGCCAGCCTCCGCCGGGCGCGTACCGCGCCGCCGGCCCGTCCGTGCCCGGGGCCACGCTGCCCTGTGTCAATCACCGATCACGCTCCAGCCGCTCGCGGCGCCAGGTCGCCTAACCGGATGCATCCCGCGCGGTGGCCGGTAAGGCGCCGCCGGGCCGGGCGAATCGCCCGCTCGTCGCCCGAGGTTCACCCCGACGGCCGCGTCGTCCCGGGCTCCGGGGGATCCGGAAGAAAGTCGTCCGGAGCCTTGAACACGATTTGCCCGATATGCGTACTGGTAGCTGTTCCTCTTTGGGACGGGAAACGACGAAGAAAACAATGCGGAGGAGGGAGGCCACCATGACTGTCTTTGGAGGGCTTGGCAACAAGCATCACCACCGCCGTCGGCACCACCGCCGGTTCCGCTTCCACCGGCGCCACAACCGCTACTGATCACGCGATGTGAGCGGAAGAGGGGGCAGCGGCCAAGAGCCGCCGCCCCCTCTCCACACCATGAACGGGTGCCGTAGAGGAGGCCGTCTTGTTCTCCGCCAGGAAGCGTCCGGACAGCACCGCGCTGACCGGCGCCGGCACCGAGGCGGACGACGCCCTGGTGACCCGGGCGCCCGCCGTCTCGCGGTCCGAGATCCTCCGGCGTTTCTGGCCCTGGGTGCGCCCGGACCGCTACCGGCTGCTGGCCGGCACCTTGCTGCTGGCCCTGGGCGCGGCCGGCGAGGTGGTCTGCGTCTGGCTGTTCAAGGACCTCATCGACGAGGTCCTGGTCCCCCGGCACTTCGCCGCCTTCTGGCCGCTGGCCGCGCTGATGGCCGCGGTCACCGTGGCCGCCGCCCTGCTGACCTTCGCGGGCGACTACACCGCCAGCCGGGTCGCCGAACGCTTCATGCTGCGGCTGCGCACCTCGTGCGTGGCCCACCTGCACACCCTGCCGCCCGACACGCTGCGCACCCGTTGGCACGGCGACACGGTCGCCCGGCTGACCTCCGACGTGGAGCACATCGAGGAGTTCGTCGCCTCCGGCGTCATCGAGATCGCCTCGGCGGCGGTCAGCATGGTCTTCTTCACGGCCGCCGCCTTCCTGCTGAGCTGGCAGCTCGCCCTCGCGGTCTTCGCGCTGGCCCCGGTCTTCTGGCTGTCCGCCCGCTACTTCGGCGACCGGGTGCAGGACCGGTCCCGGGAGGCGCGGCGGCGCTCCGGCCGGGTCACCGCGGTCATCGAGGAGTCCTTGGCCAACGCCTCACTCGCGCACGCCTACAACCAGCAGCGCCACGAGGTCGCCCGGGTCCGCCGGGAGGGCCGGCGGCTGCTGCGCGCCGAACTCGCCACCGCCCGGGTCGCCAACCTCTACCCCGGGTTCCTGGACGTCGTCGAGGTGGTCGGCGGCCTCGGGGTCCTGGGGCTGGGTGCCTTCGAACTCGCCCACGGCGCGCTCACCCTCGGCGGACTGCTCGCCTTCGCCGCCTTCCTCAGCCAGCTCTTCAGCCCGGCCTCCCAACTCGCCTCGATGGCAAGCGTGTTCGGCGCTGCGAGCGCCGCCGCGGAACGCGTCGTCGAGCTGGCCGGGATGCGCTCCCCGGTCCACGACCAGCCCGGTGCCCGCACCCGGCGGCCGGGCCACGGCGACCTGCGGTGCGTCGCGGTCGACGCCTCCTATCCCGGCGGCAACGGCCGTCGGGTGCTGCGGAACATCAACTTCCGGGTGGCGCCCGGCGAGGTGCTCGCCGTCATGGGTCCCAGCGGAGCCGGCAAGTCCACCCTCGCCAAGCTGCTCGTGCGCTTCATGGACCCCGACTGCGGCACGGTGCGGCTGGACGGGACCGACCTGCGCGGGCTCACCCTCGCCTCGGTGCGCGACGCGGTCACGCTGCTCCCGCAGACGTCGCAGCTGTTCCGCGCGTCGGTCCGCGACAACATCGCCTACGGCCGCCCCGACGCGTCCGACCAGGAGATCGTGCAGGCCGCCAGGGACGCGGACGCGCACGGGTTCATCATGGCGCTGCCGCAGGGGTACGGGACCGTGCTCGGCCACGAGGGGCTGCAGCTGTCCGGCGGCCAGTCGCGGCGGATCGGCATCGCCCGCGCCTTCCTGCGGGCCACCGCGGTCCTGGTGCTCGACGAGCCCACCGCCGACCTCGACCGGGAGGCGGGGCTGCGCCTGATCCCGCCGCTGCGCCGCCTGATGGCCGGCCGCACCACCGTGCTGATCACCCACGACCCGGCGCTGGCCGCGCAGGCCGACGCGGTCTGCACGCTCAACGCCGACGGCAGCCAGCAGCTGTCCGCGCCGGCGGGCCCCGGCGTTAACCGCGATGCGGCCTGACGACCCGCGCGGGTACCGTCTGCGGACATGACCTCTCCCACCCGCAAGCGTCCCGACTTCACCGCCGACGAGCGGACCCAGTTGCTCGGCTGGCTGGAGATGCAGCGCGCGATCGTCCGCTGGAAGTGCGAGGGCCTGTCGGAGGCGGACGCCCACCGCGCGGTCCTGCCCTCCTCGCCCCACCTGAGCATGGCGGGCATCGTCTCGCACCTGCGCTGGACCGAGCACTGCTGGTTCGAGGTCGTCCTGCTGGGCAGGCCGGCCGTCGGCCCGCAGTTCGACGACGGACCGCAGGACGCGGACATGCGGGTGGACGACGTCCCGCTGTCCCGGCTGCTGGAGGAGTACACCCGGCAGTGCGCGGTCTCCGACGAGATCATCGCGGCCCGATCGCTCGACGAGGTGGGCCGGCACCCGGACTTCAAGGTCTCCGCCGCCAACCTGCGCTGGATACTGCTCCACATGATCGAGGAGACCGCGCGGCACGCCGGCCACGCGGACGCCGTCCGCGAACTGCTCGACGGCCGCGTCGGCTACTACTGACCGGGCCCGGGACAGCGGCCGCCGTCGCCAAGTACCGTGTGGGCAGGCCGTGTTGACCGGGCGGCCCGGCGCCGCGGCGCCGCCGTCCGACCACGCGGGAGGGGCGTCTTGCGGTACGCCGACGGGCCGAGCACGCGCTGCGAGATCTCTGTGGAGGCGGACCCCGGCAGGGTCTGGGAACTGGTGGCCGACATCGGCCTGCCGGCCCGGTCGAGCCCGGAACTGCTCGGCGCGCGGTGGCTGGACGGCGCCACCGGCCCCGCGCTCGGCGCGCGGTTCGCCGGCCGCAACGGGCACCGGGCGCTCGGCGAGTGGCAGACCGTCTCGCACGTGGTGGAACTGGTGGTGCCGCGGGTGTTCCGGTGGGCCGTGGTGGACCCGGACGACCGGTTCGGCGGTGGCGTCCCGGATCCGCTGAAGCCGCTGGCCACCTGGGCGTTCGAGCTCACCGGCGAGGCCGCCGGCACCCGGCTCGCGCAGTCGGTGCGGATCGGCCCGGGGCGCTCGGGGCTGAGCCTGGCGATCGACCGCGCGCCGGACCGCGAGGAGGAGTTCGTGGCGATGCGGCTGGCGGAGCTGCGCGCCAACATCCATGCCACCTTGCTGGGCATCAAGTCCCTCGCGGAAGAGGCCCGTTGAAGGGCGGGACGGGCCTGGCGGGCGGCGCGGCACGGTTCGCGCTGCCGGTGCTGGCGATGGCGGCCGCCGGCGGCTGCGGCATCTCGCTGACCCCGGTCTCGCTCGGCCCCGGCGATCCGGCCCACACCGTGCGCTCCACCGCCGACAACGCGTTCCAGTCCACGCTGACCCTCGGCGACGGCCGCCAGGCGCGCTTCCGACTCGCTCCACAGCAAGGCTTGTTGGAGGGCCTACGGGCGGACGCGACCGCGCCGTGGAGCGCTTGGCGCACGGTGTACCGCACGACGGCCGACCGCTGCCGGGGCCTCGCGATCACCGCGGACCGCGGCACGGTCGCCGTCGTCGCGCGCTGGGGCCGGCGCTGCTTGGGCGGCGGACCGCCGGCCCGCTCGCTGGCCGCCGTCGCCACCGGGAACCTGACCCGGTGGGACGTCAGCGTGACCGAGGGCTTCGACGGCTGGACCCGGACCCGGTTCAACGACGACGCCGACGAGGTGGTCTTCTGGCGGCCGTCCGGCACCGGCCGCGCCACGCTGGTCTGGCGGCTTGACGACGGCTTCGCCCGCCCGGTGCTGCCCGGGACCTGACCTCGAGGAACGTCTCGCCGAGGCGGCGCGAACGCTCGCGGCCCGGCCGCCCGGCGTCCCGGCGACGAGCGGGCCGCCCCGGGCGCAGGACCCGGATCGGCGCGGCGATCGTCTCGTCGGTCCCGCCGGCGCCGCCACGTGACGGCGGCGCCGGGTGGACGGCGGCGGGCGTGCCGCCGGGCGGCCGGGCCTCCCGGGGTCCCGGTGCGGCCGAACGCGCGGGCGGGCGGCCGTTGGTGACGGTGCGTCAGTTCGTCGGGGCGCCCTGCGTCCTGCGCGGGATGCCCAGCGGATTGGCGGCGCGCAACGGCGGCGGGAGCAGTTCGTCCGGCCAGTCCTGGTAGGCGACCGGGACCAGCCAGCGGTCGATGGCGCTCGCGCCGACCGAGGTGTGGCCGGACGCGGTGCTGGCCGGCCACGGACCGCCGTGGTGCATCGCCCAGCAGACCGCGACGCCGGTGGGCCAGCCGTTGTGCACCAGCCGGCCGGCCAGCCGGGCGAGCACCTCGCCGAGCGGCCCGAGCGCCGCGCGGTCCGCCTCGGCCGCGTGCACCGAGGCGGTCAGGCTGCCGCCGATCCGGGGCAACGCGGCGCACAGCGCGTCGAGTTCGCGGTAGACGACCACCAGACCGGCCGGGCCGAAGCACTCCTCGCCGAGTTCGGCGAGGTCGGCCTCGAACGACTCCAGGTCGGTGCGCCACAGCCGCGGTGCGGCCGTCCACTCGCCCTCGCCGGCGTCCCCGGTGGCGACCGGGCGCAGCGCGCGGTGGCCGTCCAGCACGCCGACCCGCTCCCGGTAGGAGCGGTGGACCCGCTCGGTGAGCATCGGGGCGCCGTGCGATCCGCCGACCGCGCGGGCCAGCGCGGCCAGCAGTTCCTCGCCGTCGGGGCCGTCGGGGACGAACAGCAGGCCGGGGTTGGTGCAGAACTGCCCGGCTCCCAGGGTCAGCGAGGCCGCGTAGCCGGCGGCGATGTCGTCCGGGCGCCCGGCGGCGGCGCCGGGGAGCACCACGACCGGGTTGACGCTGCCGAGTTCGCCGAAGAACGGGATCGGGTCGGGCCGCCGGGCGGCCAGGTCGTACAGCGCGCGCCCGCCGCGCAGCGAGCCGGTGAAGCCCACCGCCTTGATCTGCGGCGCGGTCACCAGCGCCGCGCCCGCCTCGAAGCCGGCGACCGTCGCGAACGCCCCGTCCGGGGCGCCGGCCTCGCGCAGCGCGGCGCCGACCAGGTCGGCGACGGCGAGCGAGGTGCGCGGATGGCCCTCGTGCGCCTTGACGACCACCGGGCAGCCGGCGGCCAGCGCGGACGCGGTGTCCCCGCCGGCTACCGAGAAGGCGAACGGGAAGTTGCTCGCGCCGAACACCGCGACCGGTCCGACCGGCCGCAGCATCCGGCGCAGGTCGGGCCGGCCGAGCGCGGGGTCGGCCGGGGTCAGCACCGCGTCGAGGTATCCGCCGTCCCGCAACACCTCGGCGAACAGGCGCAGTTGACCGGTGGTGCGGCCGACCTCGCCGCGCAGCCTGACCGCTCCGAGCGCGGTCTCCCGGTCGGCGAGGGCGGCCAGTTCCTCGGTGTGCAGGTCCAGCGCGGCGGCCACCCGTTCCAGCGCCGCCGCGCGGTCGGCGGCCGGCCGCTCGGACCAGTCGGGGAAGGCCGCGGCGGCGGCCCGCACGGCGGCGGCCACCTCCTGCGGCGTATCGGCGGGAACCGGATCGCCGACCGGCTTCCCGGTCCGCGGGTCGTGTCCCTGGACGCTTCGCGCGGTCATCGCCAGTCCTCCTGGTGCGTGCTTGACAGTGTTCGGACCGAGTCCTAACTTCAGGAGAGTAGTTCGCAAGTATGAAGTCCGTCCACATATATGAACGGAATCCTGAAGTGGCAATGCTTGACGGTGTGCTCTTCTTCCCGGTGACACCGTTCACCGCGACCGGCGCGATCGATACCGGCCTCCTCGCCGAACACGTGCGGCGGGGGATGGACGCCGGCCCCGGCGGAGTGTTCGTGGCCTGCGGCACCGGCGAGTTCCACGCCCTGGATCCCGACGAGCACGAAGCGCTGGTGCGCGCCGCCGTCGAGACGGTGGCCGGCCGGGTGCCGGTCTACGCGGGCGCCGGCGGTCCGCTGCCGATCGCCCGGCGGTTCGCCGCCGGGGCGGCCCGCGCGGGCGCCGACGGCCTGCTGCTGATGCCGCCCTACCTGGTCAAGGCGCCGCCCGCCGGGCTGATCGCCTACACCCGCGAGGTGACCGAGGCGGCCGGTCTGCCGGTCATCGTCTACAACCGGGCGAACGCCGTCTTCGACGTGGACAGCGCCGTCGAGGTCGCCCGACTGCCCGGGGTGGTGGGCTTCAAGGACGGCGTCGGCGACCTGGACACCCTCTCGCGCATCGTGGTGCGGGTGCGCGCCGCGCTCGGCCCGGCGGCCGAGGGCTTCCAGTTCTTCAACGGGCTGCCGACCGCCGAGGCCACCGTCCCCGCCTACCGCGGGATCGGCGTGCACCTGTACTCCTCGGCCGTCTTCGGCTTCGCGCCGGAGATCTCGCTGGCCTTCTACCGCGCGATCGGCAGCGGCGACGAGAAGCTGACGCAGCGTCTGCTCGCCGAGTTCTTCCACCCGTTGATCGAACTGCGCGACCTGGTGCCCGGCTACGCCGTCTCGCTCGTCAAGGCGGCGGTGCGGGCCCGCGGCCTGGACGTCGGCCGGGTGCGGGCGCCGCTGGTGGACCCGACACCGGAACACGAGGAGCGGCTGGGCCGGATCGTCGCGCACGGGCTGGCCCTCGTCGAGGAGGCGCGATGAGCACGATCCGGGTCACCGGGACCACCATCACGCCGGTCGCCTTCGCGGACCCGCCGCTGCTGAACGCGGTGGGCCTCCACGAACCGTTCGCGCTGCGCGCCGTGATCGAGGTGCACACCGACGCCGGCCTGACCGGCCTCGGCGAGACCTACGCCGACGCCGGCCACCTGGAGCGGCTGCACGCGGTCGCCGCCCGGCTCTCCGGCACGGACGTCCACGCGCTGCACGAGGTCTACCGGGTCACCGAGGCCACCCTCGCCGGGGCCCGCGGCAGCGACGGGCACGGCCTGACCGGGCCGATCACCACGAGCGGCACCGTCGACCGGGTCTTCTCCCCCTTCGAGGTGGCGCTGCTCGACATCCAGGGCAAGGCCGCCGGACGGCCGGTGTCCGACCTGCTCGGCGGCGCGCTGCACAGCTCGGTCCCGTTCAGCGCCTACCTGTTCTACAAGTGGGCCGCCCACCCCGGCTTCGAGCCGGACGGGTGGGGCGAGGCGCTGGACCCGGACGGCATCGTCGCGCAGGCGCGCGCCATGGTGGACGGCTACGGCTTCTCCGCGATCAAGCTCAAGGGCGGTGTCATGCCGCCCGAGGAGGAGATCGAGGCGGTGCTCGCGCTGCGGCGGGCCTTCCCCGGCCACCCGCTGCGGCTGGACCCGAACGCCGCGTGGAGCGTGCCCACCTCGATCCGGGTGGGCGAGGCGCTCGACGGCGTGCTGGAGTACCTGGAGGACCCCACCGAGGGGATCGAGGGGATGGCCCGGGTGCGCCGCGAGGTGTCGATGCCGCTGGCCACCAACATGTGCGCGGTCGCCTTCGAGCACCTGCCGCCCGCGGTCGCCGCCGGCGCGGTGGACATCGTGCTGTCCGACCACCACTACTGGGGCGGCCTGCGCCGCACCGCGCTGCTGGCGGGCATCTGCGACACCTTCGGCATGGGCCTGTCCATGCACTCCAACTCGCACCTGGGCATCAGCCTGGCCGCCATGACCCATCTCGCGGCGGCCACCCCGAACCTCGGCTACGCCTGCGACACCCACTGGCCGTGGAAGACCGAGGACGTCATCGTGCCGGGCGTACTCGGCTTCGAGGACGGTTCGGTACGGGTGCCGACCACGCCCGGCCTCGGGGTGGAACTGGACCGCGACGCGCTCGCCCGGCTGCACGAGCAGTACCTGCGCTGCGGACTGCGCTCGCGGGACGACACCGGGTACATGCGCTCGGTCGATCCGGGCTACGTGAAGAAGGTGCCGCGCTGGTGACCGTCCGTGCGGTGGGATACGCCTACCCGTGGGACTTCCTGGACGACCCGGGCGCGGCGGACCGGGTGGCCCGGCTGGATCTGGACGCGGTGGCCGTCGCGGCCAACTACCACGCGGTGCGGGCCGCCACGCCCTGGCATCCCGGCCGCCGGCTGGTGCGCGCCGAGCACGCCGCGTGCTACCTGCCGCTGCGGCCGGCCGCCTGGCGGGGCCGCCGGCTGGTGCCGGCCGCCGCGTCGTGGCTGCCCACCCGGGACGCCTTCGGCAGCGCCCGGACGGCGCTGCGCGGCCGGCCGGTCTACGCGTGGACCGTGCTCACCCACAACAGCCTGCTCGGCGGCGCGCATCCGGACCTGGTGGTGCGCAACGCCTTCGGCGAGCCCTACGAGTACGCACTGTGCCCGCTGGCCGAGGAGGTCGCCGACTACTGCGTGACCACGGCGGCCGAGGTGGTCACCGTCGGCGAGCCGGCGGGCGTGGTCCTGGAGGCGTGCGGACCGCTGGGCGTCGGCCACCTCGGGCACCACGACAAGACCGACCTGGCCGGCTGGTCGCCGGTGCGGCGGCAGTTGCTCTCCCTGTGCTTCTGCGCCGCCTGCCGGGTACGGCAGTCCGGCGCGGGCCTGGATCCGGACGCCGTCGCCTCGGCGGTGCGCGCCGCCCTCTCCCCCACCGCCGAACCCGCCTCGGTCGAGCAGGCGTTGGGCGAGTGCGCGCCGGTGCTGGAACGGCTGCGCACCGACGCCGTGCGCGCGCTGCGGGCCAGGGTGGTCGCGGCGGTCCGGGCGGTGGAGCCCGGGCTGCGGGTGGTGCTGCACGCGTCCGCCGACCCGTGGGCGACCGGGCCGTTCGCGACGGTGGCCGGCGGGGTCGGCGCACCGGTCGACGCGCTGGTGGCCGGCTGCTGGCAACAGGCCGACGCGGAAAGGGAGTTGGCGGGGCTGCGCGGCAGCGGACCGCGGGTGGGCGGCTATCTGCTCGCCGACGGCTCCTGGGCGGCGGGCGATCCGGCCGAGCGGCTGGCCCGGTACCGGGCGGCCGGCATGGCCGAGGCCCACCTCTACCACCTCGGCCTGGTGGGCCCGGCCGGGCTGCGGCTCATCGGTTCACTGGCCGCCCTGCAACGGGCCCACCGCGGCTGAGGCGGCGAACCCGGTCCGCCAGGTCGGCCACTCGGGGCGCCAACCCCGGTCACGGGCCAGCGTGTTGAGGGCGCCGCGCTCCCACTCCTGCCGGCCCGGCACCGGGGCGGGCGCCGGCAGGTCGAGGGCCTTGGCCAGGGCCGGAACCCACTCGTGGGCGGGGGCGGGCTCGTCGTCGACGATGTTGACCGGTCCGCCCGGCCAGTCGAGCGCGGCCAGTGCCGCGCCCGCCGCGTCGGCGACGTGGACGAAGGAGCTCACCGCGTCGTTGGCCGCGGTGCTGCCGAGGAAGCGCGCCGTCGGGTCGCCGGACAGGGCCGCCGCGAAGGCGCCGCCCGGCGCGTACCAGGTGCCCGGCCCGTAGAGCAGGCCGTAGCGCAGCAGGACCGCCGTCCCCAACTCGGCCGCCGCCTCCTCCAGGGCCCGGATGCCGGCCACGCTCCCGGCCCGGGGCCGCGCCGTCGTGGCGTCGAGCGGCGCCGACTCCGCCGCCGGGCCGTCCCCCGGTGCGTACGCCCAGGAGATCGACTGGGCGACGATCCGGCCGACCCCGGCGGCCTTCGCGGCCTCCACCAGGTTGCGGGTGCCCTCGCGGCGCAGCCGCCCGTTGGCCGCTCCGTCCGCGCCGGACAGGTCGGTGAGCTGGTGGACGACCGCCTGCGGCGCCGCCGCGCGGACCACGTGCCGCAGCCCGTCGGCGTCCAGCGCGTCCGCCCGGACCCCGCGCGCTCCGAGGCGCTCGATCCGCTCGATCCCGGCCGGGGTCCGTGAGGTCCCGGTGACCTCGTGTCCGGCGGCGACCAGCAGCGGAACGAGCAGCCGGCCGACGGCGCCGGTGGCCCCCGCGACGAGGACACGCATGACAGCTCCCATCTCAGGGGTCCGGTGGTCGCCGCCCAGCCTAGGCCGCGAACGACCCACCGGTCTGGGTCAATCCGACGGCGTCTCAATGGGCCAATTCGCGCCGAGGACGGGGTGCGGCCGCCCGTCCCGCGGTTCACATGGACGAACAGAGTTCCTGTCTGTGTTCGCGTTCACCCGGAGGGTGGCGGCCCGTATGATGGCGGTCAACGGCGAGAGAGGGAAGAGATGTCTACTCGCGTGGCTCCTGCCGCCGATCCCGGCGACCAGGGACGCGGGCTGGTGAAGTCGGCCGAACGCACCGTGCGCATCATGGAGGCGCTGGCCGGTTCGGCGGACCGCATGACGCTCGGCCGGCTCCAGGAAGCCACCGGCTATCCCCGCTCCAGCCTGCACGCCCTGCTGCGCACGCTCGCCGCGCTCAAGTGGATCGAGGCGACGGAGGAAGGCGAGTTGGCCTTCGGCATCGGCCCGCACGCGCTGCTGTGCGGCACCGCCTACCTCGACCGGGATCCCGCGCTGCCGCACGGCACCGCCCAGATCGAACGGCTGCGCGCCGAGGTCGGCTACACGACGCACTACGCGCGCCGCGACGGGTCCAACGTCATCTACCTGGCCACCCGCGAGGTCACCGACCTGCGCCGGGTCGCCTCCCGGGTCGGGCGCCAACTGCCCGCGCACGCAACCTCGCTCGGCAAGGCGCTGCTCGCCGAACTCACCCCGCACGAACTCGAGGGCGTGCTGCCGGCCGGCCGGCTGACGCGGCTGACCGAGCACACCGTGACCACCCGGGCCGACCTCGCGCGCGAGCTGGAGGAGACCCGGACCCGCGGCTGGTCGCTGGAGCGCGAGCAGAACACCCTCGGCATCTGCTGCGTCGCCAGCCCGGTGGCCTACCGGATCCCGGCCACCGACGCGATCAGCTGCTCGATCCCGCTCGGCGAGGTCGACGAGGCGGAGATCGCCAGGGTCGGCGAGGCGGTCCGCCGGCACACCGACGAGCTGGCCCAGATCCTGCGCCGCAACGGCGTGCGCTGAGTTCCGCCCGGCGAACGCGGACGGGCGTCACTCCCCGGCGCGGAGCTGCCGGTCGGGCGGCGGGGTGGCGTGCACGCCCGGCTGGTACTTGGGGATCCGCAGGGTGACCTTCAGGCCGGCGCCCACCGCGGTCTCCACCACGATGCCGTGGTCGTCGCCGTAGACCTGGCGCAGCCGCTCGTCCACGTTGCCCAGTCCGATGCCGGTGGCCGGGCCGCCCTCGCCGCGCAGGATGGCGCGCAGCCGGTCGGGCTCCATGCCCACGCCGTCGTCCTCTATCACCACGCGTGCCTCGGCGCCGTCGTCGTCCGCGGTGATGGTGATCCGGCTGCGGTCCGGGCGGCCCTCGATGCCGTGCTTGACCGCGTTCTCCACCAGTGGCTGCAGGCACAGGAACGGCAGCGCGACCGGCAGCACCTCGGGCGCCACCCGCAGCGTCACGCCGAGCCGGTCGCCGAACCTGGCCCGCACGAGCATCAAGTAGCGCTCGATGGAGTGCAGTTCCTCGGCGAGCGTGGTGAAGTCGCCGTGCTGCCGGAAGGAGTAGCGGGTGAAGTCGGCGAACTCCAGGAGCAGTTCGCGGGCCTGTTCCGGATCGGTGCGGACGAAGGAGGCGATGGCGGCGAGCGAGTTGAAGATGAAGTGCGGCGAGATCTGGGCCCGCAGCGCCCGGGTCCGCGCCTCGGCCAACCTCACGCGCGAGGCGTCGAGTTCGGCCAGCTCAAGCTGCGCGGCGACGCACCGGGCCACCTCCTCGGCGGCCCGCACCAGCACCACCGGCTCGTCCGGCCCGTAGGCGGCGAGCGCGCCGAGCACCTGGTCGCCGACGGCCAGCGGGGCGACCACCGCCCAGGCCACCGGGCAGCCGGGCTCCTCGCAGCCGACCGGGACGGTCACCGTCCGCCCGCTGTCGAGCACGTGGCGGACGTCTTCCATCGCGGCGGCCCGGTGGTGCTCGCCGCGGCCGTCCCAGGCGAGCGGTTCGGCGGCGTCGGTCAGGCACAGCGCCGGCGTGCCCAGCAGCGGGCGCAGCCGGCGCACCGCCTTGCGGGCGGACTCCTCGGTCAGCCCGGAGCGCAGCGGCGCGGCGCCGAGCGAGGCGTTGTGCAGGGTGTGGAAGGTGGCGCGCTCCACCGCGGTGCCGCGGCGCGGGGGGCTGTGCCACCGGCCGCCGGCCAGCGCCCGGTCGAAGACCACGCCGACCGCCGCCCCGACGGCGCCCGCCGCCGCGCAGACCGCCCACGCGGCGGTCACGGCCGCGATCCCGCGGGTTCCGGCAGGTGCAGCCGGGCCATGGTGGCCGCGGTGCCGGCCGGCACGGCGTGCGGAGTGGCGAGCGAGACCGCCGCCATGACCAGGAATCCGACCGGCACCGACCAGACCGCGGGCCAGGCCATCAGCGCGTGCGGCCAACCGCCGCGCGGCCAGCCGGCGATGGTCGAGGTGACGGCGGCCAGCGCCAGGCCGCCGCCGGCCACCACCCCGGCGATCGCGCCCGGCGGGGTCAGCCGGCGCCACCAGATGCCGAGCACCAGCAGCGGGCAGAACGACGAGGCGGCCACCGCGAAGGCCAGGCCGACCGCGTCGGCCACCGGCAGGTCGGCCGCCGACAGGGTGAGCGCGGTCGGCGCGATCACCGCGAGCAGGGTGGCCCACCGGAAGGACCGCACGCCGACCGAGGGCAGCACGTCCTGGGTCAGCACGCCGGCGATCGACACCGTCAGCCCGCTGGAGGTGGACAGGAAGGCGGCGAACGCCCCGCCGACCAGCAGCGCGCCGAGCAGTTCGCCGCCGGTCCCGCCGATCACGCGCTCGGGCAGCACGAGGACCGCCGCGTCGGTGTTGCCGGTCAGCGTCAGGTCGGGCGCGTAGATCCTGGCCAGCGCTCCGTACAGCGGCGGGAGCAGGTAGAAGCCGCCGATCAGGGCGAGTACCACCAGCGTGGTGCGCCGGGCGGCGTGGCCGTGCGGGCTGGTGTAGAAGCGGACGACCACGTGCGGCAGCCCCATCGCGCCGAGGAAGGTCGCCAGGATCAACCCGTAGGTCGCGTACAGCGGATGCGGCTCCTGGCCGCCGGCCAGCGGCCGGCTCCAGTCGGCGAGGTCGGCGGCCGAGGCGTCGGCCGCGGTCGGCAGCGCCGCGCCGGCCGGGAAGCGGACGCTGGTGCCGGCGGTGAGCCGGTGGGGTCCGGCGACGAGCGCGAGCCGCGCGGCGCGCACCGGCCGCCCGTCGACCCGGCCGGTCGCGGTGACCTCGACCCGCCGGGGAACCGCGATCCGCACCGCGCGGTCGACCCGCACCACGGTCGCGCGCTGGAAGACCGGCGGCGGGGTGCCGCCGGGAGCCGGGGCGCCGGCGCCGCGCCAGGCCAGCGCGAGGAAGACCAGCGGCACGAGCAGGGCGGTGAGCTTCAGCCAGTACTGGAACGCCTGCACGAAGGTGATGCTGCGCATCCCGCCGGCCGCCACGCTCGCCGCGACCACCACCGAGACCACCACTCCGCCGAGCCAGCGCGGCGCCCCGGTCGCGGTCTGCAACGTCAGCCCGGCGCCCTGGAGTTGGGGCAGCAGGTACAGCCAGCCGATACCGATCACGAAGACGCTGGCGACCCGCCGGACCGGTACCGACTCCAGCCGCGCCTCCGCGAAGTCCGGCAGGGTGTACGCGCCCGACCTGCGCAGCGGAGCCGCCACGAAGAGCAGCAGCACCAGGTACCCGGCCGTGTAGCCGACCGGGTACCAGAGCATGTCGGCGCCGTGCACCAGGATCAGCCCGGCGATGCCGAGGAAGGAGGCGGCGGACAGGTACTCGCCGCTGATGGCGGCGGCGTTCAGCCGGGGCAGCACGGTGCGCGAGGCGACGTAGAAGTCCGAGGTGGTGCGGGAGATGCGCAGGCCGAGCGCTCCCAGCAGCACGGTGGCCAGCCCCACCACGGCGACCGCCGCGACATCGTCGGCTCCGCTCACCCCCACCCCCCGCGCCGTCGCTCCGGCGCTCCGGCGGCGCCCGAACCGGCCGTGAAGGCGGCCTCGTTGGCCTCGGCCCGCGCCACGTACCAGCGTCCGATCGCGTAGAGCACCGGGTAGGCCAGCACGCCGAGCACCACCCAGGCGATCCCGACGCCGGCCACCCGCAGCGCGGCGAGGGCGGGCGAGAGCGCGAAGAGCAGCGGCAGCGAGCCGAGCAGGAGCACCAGCACGCCGCCCGCGAGGACCGCCGCCCGCCACTGGGCGCGGATCAACCGCCGCAACCGGTCCTCGTCCGGCGCCGGCGGGCGCGCGAACGACGCCGCCGGACGCGCCGTGCGGGACGGGGTGTGCGGCCCGCGCCGGGGAACTCCGGTGACCACCTCGCGCCGCGGCGGCGGATGAGCGGCCATGTGGCCCCCTCCGGTGGAATACGGGCGGCAAGTGTACGCACGCCCGGACAGCCGCGTCAGCAGCGCGGACCGACCGGATCCGCCCACCGGCCCGCGCGGCGGCGCGGGTTCAGCGGCGCGGGTCGGCGCCGGCCCGCCGGGCCAGCAGCTCCCGCAGTTCGCGGGCGTGCCGCCGGCTGACCGACAGCCGCTCCCCCGCCACCACGACGCTCAGGTTGCCCGCGTCCACCCGCAGTTCCTCGATCGCCCACAGCGCCACCAGGTGGCGGCGGTGGATGCGCACGAACCCGCGCGAGCGCCAGCGCTCCTCCAGGGAGGACAGCGCGACGCGCACCAGGTGGCCGCCGCCCGGACCGGTGTGCAGCCGCGCGTAGTCGCCGTGCGCCTCGGCGTGGGTCACCGCGTCGATGTGCACGAACCGCGTGACGCCGCCGCGTTCCACCTGGATCAGCTCGTCGACCGAGGTGCCGCGGGCCGCCGACGGGACGCCGTCCACGAGTTCGCTCACCCGGCGCACCGCTTCGGCGAGCCGCTCGCGGCGCACCGGCTTGAGCACGTAGTCGACCGCCTCCAGGTCGAACGCCCGGACCGCGAACTCCTCGTGCGCGGTGACGAAGACGATGAGCGGCGGCCGGACGAACCGGGTGAGCAGCCGCGCGGTGTCCAGGCCGCTCATGCCCGGCATCTGGATGTCGAGGAAGACCACGTCGAGGCCGCTGCCGCCGTCCGGCACGCCGGCCGCCTGGTCGCCGCCGGGCCCGCCGTACGCCCCGTCGTCCAGGGCCTGGCCGATCCGGCGCAGCGCGGCGGCCGCGTCGGTGGCGCCCTCGGCCCGGGCCACCCGGGGGTCGGCCCGCAGGAGGTAGAGGAGTTCCTCGAGTGCCGGGATCTCGTCGTCCACGGCCAGCACGCGCAGCATGCCGACGCAGTGTAATTGCCTCGTCAAACATCGCGGTCGGCAACGATTCGTGGACGGCCCGGTACCACCGCCCGACACACCGTGACCGCTCGTCGCACCGGAGCGACCGTTCGTCGACAGACCGCGGCAGGCCCCCTCCCGGCGGTGGGCACCGCTCCTACCGTGACGGTGAGTTACACCAGCCAGAGCCACAAGGAGCCTGCCATGACCGAAGCCGCTCCCACCGCAGCGGGCGGGGAGACCACCGCCGACCCCGCGCCGCTGGGGCTGGCCGCGTTCGCCAGCACCACGTTCGTCCTCAGCTGCTTCAACGCCAACCTGATCGGTGCCGCGCTGTCCGCGGTCGTCCTGCCGCTGGCACTCTTCTACGGCGGCCTGTCCCAGTTCCTCGCCGGCATGTGGGAGTTCCGCCGCGGCAACACCTTCGGCGCGACCGCGTTCGCCTCCTACGGCGCCTTCTGGCTGTCGTACGCGGCGCTGGTGAAGTTCGTCGCCCCCGGGCTGCCGGCGGCCACCGCGCACCAGGCGCTCGGCCTGTACCTGCTGGTCTGGGCGGTCTTCACGATCTACATGACGGTGGCCGCCCTCAAGGTCAGCGGCGCGGTGCTCGGCGTGTTCGCGACGCTGTCGCTGACCTTCCTGGTGCTGGCCATCGGCCAGTTCGCCAACTCGACCGGCCTGGGCAAGGTCGGCGGCTGGATCGGCCTGCTCACCGCGCTGGTGGCCTGGTACGCGTCGTTCGCGACGGTCACCAACTCCACCTGGAAGCGCGACGTGCTGCCGACCTGGCCGGCGTCCTGACCCGCTGACCCGTTGACCCGCTGATCCCCTGCCACCGCCCGCGAAGCCGAAGGAGTGAACGGTGTCCGACGAGACGTTGTCGAACCTGCTGCGTGAGGAGCGCCGGTTCGCTCCTTCGGCCGCGTTGGCTGCGGCTGCGAATGTGACCGCTGAGGCGTATGAGCGGGCGGGTGCGGACCGGTTGGCGTTCTGGGCGGAGCAGGCGGGCCGGTTGAGTTGGCAGTCGGCGCCGTCGCAGACGTTGGACTGGTCGAACCCGCCGTTCGCGAAGTGGTTCGCCGACGGCCGGCTGAACGTGGCCTACAACTGCGTCGACCGACACGTCGAGGCCGGGCACGGGGACCGGGTCGCGGTGCACTTCGAAGGCGAGCCCGGTGACACCCGCTCGCTGACCTACGCCCAGTTGAAGGACGAGGTGTGCCAGGCCGCCAACGCCCTGACCGCACTCGGCGTCCACGCCGGCGACCGCGTCGCGGTCTACCTGCCCATGATCCCCGAAGCCATCATCGCCATGCTGGCCTGCGCCCGCATCGGCGCACCCCACTCCGTGGTCTTCGGCGGCTTCTCCGCCGACGCCCTGGCCACCCGCATCCAGGACGCCAGCGCCAAGGTCGTCATCACCGCGGACGGCGGCTACCGCCGCGGCAAACCCGCCGCCCTCAAACCCGCCGTCGACGAAGCCCTCACCCGCCCCGGCACCGACTGCGTCCAACACCAACTCGTCGTCCGCCGCACCGGCCAGGACACCGCCTGGAAGGAAGGCCGCGACCTGTGGTGGCACGAGACCGTCACCACCCAACCCACCGAACACACCCCCCAGCCCTTCGACGCCGAACACCCCCTGTTCATCCTCTACACCTCCGGCACCACCGGAAAACCCAAAGGCATCCTCCACACCAGCGGCGGCTACCTCACCCAGACCTCCTACACCCACCACGCCGTCTTCGACCTCAAACCCGACACCGACGTCTACTGGTGCACCGCCGACATCGGCTGGGTCACCGGCCACTCCTACATCGTCTACGGACCCCTGGCCAACGGCGCCACCCAAGTCATCTACGAAGGCACCCCCGACACCCCCCACCAAGGCCGCTTCTGGGAAATCATCCAGAAATACCAGGTCACCCTCCTCTACACCGCCCCCACCGCCATCCGCACCTTCATGAAGTGGGGCGACGACATCCCCGCCCGCTTCGACCTCACCAGCCTGCGCATCCTCGGCAGCGTCGGCGAACCCATCAACCCCGAAGCCTGGATGTGGTACCGCCACCACATCGGCAACGACCGCTGCCCCATCGTCGACACCTGGTGGCAAACCGAAACCGGCGCCATGATGATCAGCCCCCTCCCCGGCGTCACCGCCACCAAACCCGGCTCCGCCCAAACCCCCCTCCCCGGCATCGCCGCCACCGTCGTCGACGACGAAGCCCACGAAGTCCCCCACGGCCACGGCGGCTACCTCGTCCTGACCCAACCCTGGCCCTCCATGCTCCGCACCATCTGGGGCGACGACCAACGCTTCCTCGACACCTACTGGTCCCGCTTCCCCGACCGCTACTTCGCCGGCGACGGCGCCAAAAAAGACGACGACGGAGACATCTGGCTCCTCGGCCGCGTCGACGACGTCATGCTCGTCTCCGGCCACAACATCTCCACCACCGAAGTCGAATCCGCCCTCGTCTCCCACCCCAAAGTCGCCGAATCCGCCGTCGTCGGCGCCAACGACCCCACCACCGGCCAAGCCATCGTCGCCTTCGTCATCCTGCGCGGCACCGCCACCGACGACGGCGACACCCTCACCAAAGAACTCCGCGACCACGTCGCCAAAACCCTCGGCCCCATCGCCAAACCCCAACGCATCCTCACCGTCGCCGAACTCCCCAAAACCCGCTCCGGCAAAATCATGCGCCGCCTCCTGCGCGACGTCGCAGAAAACCGCCAACTCGGCGACGTCACCACCCTCACCGACACCACCGTCATGGAACTCATCCAATCCAAACTCCCCACGGCCGGTAGCGCGGAGTAGTCGAACGATCGGCCGGAAGACCGCAAATCCGTCCGCATGGAAGTTCGGATGCCGGGTAACCGCTGCCGGACCGGTCGATGCCGTGACGTGATCGACGCCACATGCTCACGGAGGTACCAGAACGTATGGACTCCACCCACAGCGGTCCGAAAGATTCCGATCCCGCCGGCAGCGCGTCCCCGGAGACCGGCGAACAGAGCACCACACAAGGGGATGAAGCGGGCATCCGCGCGATCGACCAGGGCAGTCTGCGCCGGGTGGTGGCGGCGTCCGCGATGGGCAACGCCATCGAGTGGTTCGACTACGGTGTGTACGGATACCTGGCCGCCTCGGTGGGCAACGCCTTCTTCCCGGGTAACGATCCGACCACCAAGCTGCTGTCCACCTTCGGCGTGCTGGCGGTCTCGTTCGCCATCCGGCCGTTCGGCGGCATGGTCTTCGGCCCGCTCGGCGACCGGATCGGCCGGCAGCGGGTGCTGGTGCTCACCATCACCTTGATGTCCCTGTCCACCGCGGCGATCGGCGTCCTGCCGACGCACGCCACCATCGGCGTCTGGGCCCCGGTGCTGCTGGTGGTCTGCCGGCTCGTGCAGGGCTTCTCCACCGGCGGCGAGTACGGCGGCGCGGCGACCTACATGGCCGAGTACGCACCGGACAGGAAACGCGGGTTCTACGGCTCGTTCCTGGAGTTCGGCACGCTGATCGGCCTGATAGCCGGCGGTCTGCTGGCCACCATCACGTCGGCGACCGTCAGCCAGTCCACCCTGAACGACTGGGGCTGGCGGATCCCGTTCCTGGTGGCGCTGCCGCTCGGCGCGATCGGTCTCTACCTGCGGACCCGGCTGGAGGACAGCCCGGTCTTCAACGAGCTGGCCGACCGCGGCGAGACCTCGAAGGTCCCGCTGAAGGAGACCATGCACTACTGGCGGCCCATCCTGCTGCTGATCGGTTTCGTGCTGCTGCTCAACATCGCCGACTACGGCGTGCTCACCTACATGCCGACCTACCTCAACAGCGTGCTGAAGCTGAGCACGCTGACCAGCGACCTGCTGCCGGTGATCGTGATGATCGGCATGCTCGCGGTCATCGCGCCGATCGGCGCGCTCACCGACCGGATCGGCCGCAAGCCCGCCCTGCTGACCTCGTGCATCGGCTTCATCGTGCTGTCGGTGCCGATGGTGATGCTGATGGGCGTGAAGAGCCTGGTCGCCACCGCGATCGGGCTCTCCGTGCTCGGCCTGCTGCTGGTGATCATGCTGGCCTGCATCGCCTCCACGCTGCCGGCGCTCTTCCCGACCCAGGTCAGGTACGGCGCGTTCGCGATCGGCTACAACGTCTCCACCTCGGCGTTCGGCGGTACGACCCCGCTGGTGGTGACCGCGCTGATCTCGGCCACCCACAGCAACCTGATGCCGGGCTGGTACATGACCGCGGCCGGGCTGATCGCGCTGGTGCCGATCCTGCTGATCCCGGAGACCGCCGGCAAGTCGCTGCGCGGCCGCCGCACTCCGGGCGTCTCCCCGGCCCGGACGCCGAGCGGCACGCCGCACGCCGCCGCGCCGCAGTACTGACCGGTCCGCCGTCCGCCCCGCTGCCCGGGTTCAGCCGACCGGTCGACGGTCCACCGGGGTCAGCGGGGCGCGGATGGTCACCGCCGTGCGGCGCGGCCCGGACCAGGGCGCGGGCACGGCGTCGATGTCCCGTGCCAACCGGTAGGCGATCGGCTCGTAGTTGACCCGCCAGCCGCGAAAGTGCGGCCACGCCTCCGCCGGGCTGCGCTCCATCGGGTAGCCCTGCTCCCTCATCCGCGCCACGCCTTCCAGGAACTCGTCGTAGCCGAGCCGCACCGGGTCCTCGGGAAGCGGGTCGCGGTCGTAGGGGATGCCGCGGATCTCGGCGATGTCGCGCAGGCAGATGAAGCCGGCCCGCAGCGCCATCCGCACCTCGGCCTTCGGCAGGGAGGGGTTGAAGGCCAGCCGCAGCGCCGCCGCGTCCATGACCGACAGCAGGGCGATCAGCCAGTTGCGGGTGGCCTTCGGGGACCGGAAGTGGATCAGGACCGGGTAGGTGGTGTGGGTCTCGCTCACCGTGGCGCTCCACCGCTCCCAGCCGCGGAACAGCTCGGTGAGGCTGTCCAGCAGCTCGACCTGTGCGTAGCGGGCCAGGATCTCCGGCCCCCACGGCGGGCTGCCGGCGCGTACCTGCAGCAGCGTCACCTCGGTCTCCCGGCTCTGGTAGGCGCTGTAGAGGGCGGGCAGGTAGCCGATCTGCAGGCCGATCACGATGGGCCCGCTGGCCGCCGCGCAGAAGTCGATGGCGTTCAACGTGGCCCGGTTGCCGCTGGCGAAGCCGAGGGTGAGCAGCGAGGAGCCGGACTCGATCAGCGCCGCGCGCACCCCGAGCCGGCTGACCACGCCCTCCAGCAGCGCGTAGCCGAGCAGCAGGGCGGCCAGCCAGCTGATCAGCGTCACCACGATGGCCAGCGGCGCGACCGGGGCGAGCACCCGGTCCTTCGCCTCGGCGCCCGGCAGCAGGTCTGCGGCGAACTGGAAGGGCCGCCGGACGGTGCTCTGGACCACCTTGGTGAAGCCGGAACTCGTCGGCCGGGGGATCACCAGCGTGCGCAGCACCGAGGAGAAGACCCCGAGGACCACGACGGCACCGGCGATGCCCAGCAGTACCCGCACTACAGTCATCTTGCGCTCCGAACCGGAAGTCGGCGTGGTCGGACCGGGAGTCGGCGTGATCAAGTATGCCGTCGCACGCGGTCCGGCGGCCGCGAGGAACACGGCCGCGGCGGGGGGCCGTGCGGGGCCGGCCGGGCGGCTGCATATCGTGGTCGGGTCAGTACACCGGTCCGGCCCGCTCCCAGGGCGGCGGACCGGTGCGGAGCGGCGGACCCGAGGACAGCAGAGTCTGATGAGAGCGGCACGAAGGAACAGCGCGCGGCGGCCCGGCCGGACCGCCCTGCTCGCCGGCGCGGCACTGGCGGCGCTGACACTCCTGTGCGGATGCGGCGCGAGCGGCGCGAAGGGGGTGCCCGCTCCCCCGGCGGGCACCGGCACCCGGCTGGACTCCGCCGTGCCGGCGGCGATCGCGCGGCTGCCGCTGGTCGACCAGGACGGCCGGCGCACCAGCCTGGCCGCCTTCCGGGGCAAGGTGCTCGTGGTCTCCGACTCGATGACCCTGTGCCAGGAGACCTGCCCGCTGGACACCGCCGACCTGGTGCAGAGCGCCCGGGAGGTCGACGCGGCCCACCTGGGCGCGAAGGTCGAGTTCCTGACGATCACCGTGGACCCGACCCGCGACACCACGGCCCAACTCGCCGCCTACCGGCGCCAGTACACGCCCACCCCGGCCAACTGGCAGACGCTGACCGGCGCTCCGGCGGACATCGCCGCGCTGTGGAAGTACCTCGGCGTCTACACCAAGAAGGTGCCGGAGGGCTCGCCGCCGTCGAAGAACTGGCGGACCGGGCAGGTGCTCACCTACGACCTCGACCACACCGACGAGGTCTTCTTCTTCGACGCCCGCGGCCACGAGCGGTTCCTGCTGGACGGCGCCGGCCACGTGGTGCCGGGCACCCCGCTGCCCGCCGCGATGCGCGCCTACCTCGACGCCGACGGGCGGCAGAACCTCGCGCACCCCGACCCGGACACCACCTGGACCGTGCCGCAGGCGCTGCAGGGCATCGGCTGGCTGCTCCAGCACCGGATCCCGAGCCGAGGCTGACGAGGCGGCGCCGGCCGTCCGGACCACCGCGCGGTGGTCCGGACGGCCGGCGCGTTGCCCGGCGCGCGAGGCGTCAGTAGCGGATCGTGGTGGGCCGGGCGGTGCCCTGCTCGGTGTTGGCGCGGATGCCGTCGAAGCCGGGCGTCATGGAGAAGTTGCCGCCGGACAGCGCGCTCGGCCCGTAGCCGCCGCTGTCGAGGGCGTCGGGGTCGTAGTCCGCGAACGGCTCGCCGTTGACGGTGACGCCGGTGAAGCTCAGCTTGCTGAACGACGGGTAGCTGCTGGTCGGCGACTCGATGACCGCCTCGGCGGTGGCGTTCTCCGAGCTGCTGAGGGTCTTGGAGACCGTCTGGGTCCAGCCCTTGGTGGTGTCGTTGATCGTCAGCGTGTACTTGTGGCTGCTGGTGGCCACCACCGAGGCGGTGAACTTGTCACCCTGCGAGACCGCGTTGCTGAAGTAGACCGGGTTGGCCGGGTACATCTCGTACCAGGCGGACAGCACCGGCCTGCCGCTGGAGCAGTCGGTCTGCACGCCGGTCTGCTCGACCGTCTCGGTGCCGTAGCCGTCTATGCCCACCCAGGGGGCGAACAGGTCGTCGGTCGTGTTGCAGGTGACACTGGGCTCGGTCCACGACCCGCTGATCGAGGTGAAGTCGCCGTCGCCGCCGGCGACCGCGTAACCGCCCCAGATGCTGTCGGCGTACTGGTGCGCGCTCTGCGGGCCGAAGCCCGCCGAGGCCGCGAGAGAGGTTCCGGCGCTCGCCGGGACGAGCGCCGCCGCCAGCAGTACTCCTGCCGCGACGAGTCTGCCCTTGGCGAGCCTGCCTCTGACGCCTGTGTTCATGCCCATGATCCGTGTCTCCTGCGGGGTGCGGAGGGAAGGGATTGCGGCCGATCGGACCAGGGCTCATCGTCGGCGCGCCGCCGACCCCGCCTCAAGGGCGTCGTTCATCCGGGAAGACGTCATGGCGAGAACATGACAATCATGGAGACGACGTGTAAAGCCACATGGGGGCTTCACACGTCGTCCGGGATTACGCCTGCTTGCGCACGAAGGCGGACCGCAGCCGGTGGTAGGACGCCTCGGGGTCGAAGAAGATCCGGCGCATGCGCGCCAACTCCTGCTCCCGGTAGGCGGCGAGCGGCTTGACGGCCTCGTCCCGCTCGCGCAGCGCCTTCTTCTCCACGACGCGCTCGTGGGTGGCCGGGTCGTCGAGCAACTCGGCGGCCAGCGCGGCCACCTGCGGCGCGAACCACTGCGGGGACCCCGGCACCAGGCGGTCCACCAGCCCGCACCGCAGGGCCGCGCGGGCACCGACCGGCCGGGCCTCGTCCATCAGCCGCTCCGCGACGTCGGCGCCGACCCGGCGGGGCAGCGAGTACGTCCAGTACTCCGAGCCGTACAGCCCCATGAGCCGGTAGTGCGGGTTGAGCACGACGCCCTGCCTGCACCACACCTCGTCGGCGGCGAGCGCCAGCATCACGCCGCCGGCCGCCGCGTTGCCGGAGACCGCGGCCACCACGAGGCGGTCGGTGGTGGTCAGGACCGCCTCGACGAGATCGTCGACGGCCTGGATGTTCTGCCACGACTCGGCGGCCGGGTCGGCGGACCCCTCGATGACGTTGAGGTCGATCCCGTTGGAGAAGAAGTCCCGTTCGCCGCCGAGCACCAGCACCGAGGTGGGGCGGGTCAGGGCGAAGCGGTAGCCGGCGAGCAGCCGGCGGCAGGCGTCCGCGCTCATCGCGCCGCCGGGGAAGCCGAAGCGCAGGAAGCCCGCGCCGGCCCGCTCGGTGTACCGGATGTCGCTCCAGGTGCGGCGGCCGGCCGGCAGCTCCCACGGCACCGGGACCTCGGGCACCGGCGGCAGCCGGTCGCCCAGCGCCAGGACGGCGGGCAGCGCGAAGGTGGCCGGAGCGCCGGGGGCGCGGCGCAGGCGCAGCCGCGGGATCCAGACCGCGCCGTCGCCGGTGGCCCGGCAGATCGCTCCCGCCCGGGTGGCCAGCACCCGGCCGGGCTCGCCGCGCAGCCGGTCCTCGGGGTGGCCGCCGTGCAGGTACCACTCGGCTCCGACCAGGTCGTCGAGCACACCGGGCCGCGAGTCGGCGGCGCGCAGCGAGCGCAGCGCGGAGTCGGTGGAGCCCGCCCAGTCGATCCGCCGGGCGCTCTGCGGCAGCGACGGCCGGGTCCGGACCGGCAGCCCCTCCTGCGGGCGCGGGGTGTGGCGGCCGGACGCGAACCGTTCCACGGCGCGCAGCACCGCCGCCACCGCCACCTCGGTGACCTCGCCGCGGTACAGGTCGCTCTTGGCCACCCCGGACGGCACGACGAAGAGGTCCGACGCCCAGATGTCGCCGGCGTCCATCTCCCCGACCGCCTGCAGGACGGTCACCCCCCAGCGCTCCTCGCCGTCCTGCAGCGCCCAGTCCAGCGCGGCGGGACCGCGGTCGCCTGGCGGGCCCGGGTGCACGACGAGGCAGGTGTGCGCGGACCAGATGTCGCGCGGGATCGACCTCTTGAGCATCGGCGCGAGGACGAGTTGCGGCTCGTCGCGGGCGACCGCGGCGCGCATCGCGGCGTCGTCGGTGGCGAGGGCGAACGTCACGGCGTGACCGCGGTCGGCGAGTTCGGCCTCGACGCGCTGCGTCAGGCTGTTGAACGCGCTAGCGATGAGCAGGATCCGCACCCACGACCTCCACGTGCCGACGACGACCACGGCGATCGTCGCCCACCGCGGGGCCGCACCGGCGCCGCCCGGCCGTCACCGCGCCGTGAATTGAGCCGGACGGCGGCAGCGCGGGTGCGGAACGCGGGGTCAGAAGACCCGGATCGGGGTCTCGGCGGGTGCGTCGAGCAGGTCGGAGATCTCGTCGTCGAGCCGGACCAGGGTCAGCGAGGCGCCGGCCATGTCGAGCGAGGTGCAGTACTCGCCGACGTAGCTGCGGTCGATCTCGATGCCGCGGTCGGCCAGTTGCCGGTGCGCGATCCCGTACACCAGGTACTGCTCGCCGATCGGGGTGCCGCCCAGGCCGTTGACCATCAGCGCGACGTGGTCGCCCGATGCGTACGGCAGGTCCTCGACGACGGCGCCGAGCAGTTCGCGGACGATCTCGTCGGCGTCCTGCAGCTTCTCGCGCCGGCGGCCCGGCTCGCCGTGGATCCCGACGCCCATCTCGACCTCGTCCTCGGGCAGTTCGAACAGCGGGGAGCCCTTGGCCGGCGGGGTACAGGCGGTCAGGGCCATGCCCATGGTGCGGGTGACCGAGTTGACCTTCTCGCCGATCCGGCACGCCTCGTCGAGCCCGGCGCCGCGTTCGGCCGCCGCGCCGACCGCCTTCATCACGAAGAAGTTGCCCGCCACGCCCCGGCGTCCGACGGTGTACGTCGAGTCCTGCACGGAGACGTCGTCGTCGATGAAGAGCGTGCGTGCTTCCACGCCCTCGGCCTCGGCGAGCTCCTCGGCCATCTCGAAGGCCATCCGGTCACCGGTGTAGTTGTTGACCAGCAGCAGCACGCCGCGCGGCGAGGCGACCCGCTTGATCGTCTCGTAGACGTAGTCGGTGGGCGGCGCGGAGAAGACGTCGCCCGGGCAGGCGGCGTCCAGCATGCCCTTGCCGACGCTCATGACGTGGGCCGGCTCGTGTCCGGAACCCGACCCCTGGACGACGGAGATCTTGTTCTCGTTCGGGGCGTCGGCCCGCATGATCAGGTTGTACTCCGGTACGTAGCGGAGGGTGTCGGGGTTGGCCAGTGCCAGGCCCTGCAACATCTCCGGGACGTAGTTCTTCGGGTCGTTGACGAACTTCTTCATGCTCTCGCTCCCTGTCTCGGTCGGTCGGTCAGGCACGCGCCGCCCAGGCGTCGGCGACGCGTTCCGCCATGACCGCGACCGCCACCGCTCCCGCGTCCGGCGAGCCGATGCTGCGCTCGCCGGTGTAGCTGGGCCGGCCGCGCATGGCCTGCATCGGGGTGGTCGCGTCGGCGGCGGTGCGGGCGGCCGACGCGGCGGTCCGCGCCAGGTCGGCGGGGCTCGGGTGTCCGTCGCCGCCCAGTTCCTTCTCCAGCGCGTCGGTCATCGGGATCAGCGCGTCGAGCAGCGTCTTGTCGCCGAGGTCGGACTTGCCGCGGGTCTTGATGCCCTCGGCGGCGGCGCGCAGCATGGCGACCGCGTCCCGGCCGGTCAGCTCCGTCCGGTCGCCGGCCGCCGCGGCCGCCCGCAGGAACGCGGTGCCCCACAGCGGGCCCGAAGTGCCGCCCACCCGCTGGGAGATGACCAGCGCGATCTTCTTCAGGAAGGTCCCGGGCGTGCTGCGGTCGAAGCCGTCCCAGTCGGCGAGCACGATCTCGAAGCCGCGGGCGAGCGAGTAGCCGAAGTCCCCGTCGCCGACCACGGCGTCCAGGTCGCAGAACTCCCGTTCGTTGTCGACCGCGGTCCGCGCGATGGTGTGGACGACGAATTCCAGATCACTGGTGGTTGTCGATGACATGTCTCTCCTGGCTGCCGTGGCGTCACGTGGTGCCGGACGCCGTGGCCGTGAGCAGGAACTCCAGATCGGCGAGGGTCACGAAGGGGCCGGGTTTCGCGCCGAGCGGGTCGGCCAGCACCTCGGCGGCGACCGGGTCCGGAGGGGGGTCGCCCAGCGTGCTGACCACCAGCGAGGCGCCGGTGAAGTCCTCGCCGCCGGTGTAGGCGCTGGTGGTGACCAGGCAGCCGAGGCCGGCGTCCAGCGCGGCGAGCAGCCCGTTGCGGCTGTCCTCCACCACCACGACGGCCGAGTACTGCAGGCCCATCCGCTCCACCGCGTACTCGTAGATGTCCGGAGCGGGCTTCTTGCGCGGGACGACGTCCCCGGCGAACACCTTGAAGGAGGAGGCCAGTTCGGCGCCCATCGCCAACTCCAGCACGCTGCGCACCGCGGGCACCGCCGAGGTGGAGGCGACGGCCAGCGGCCACCCGGCGGTGTGCGCCTCCCGCGCGAGGCGCCGCACGCCGGGCCGCGGCGGGATGCTGCCGCTCGCGATGATGCCGGTGTAGATCTCGGTCTTGCGCCGGTGCCAGCGGTCCACCTCCTCGTCGAGCACGTCCTGGTCGCTCGGCAGCCCGGTCTTGGCGATGAACTCGGGCGTCAGCAGCGTCTTCATCCGCTCCTTGCCGCCGCCGACCCGGAGCTTGTCCGCGTACTCCCGGTCGCTCCAGCGCACCGGCAGGCCGAACTCCTGGAAGGTCTGGTTGAAGGCGGGCAGGTGGCCGTGGCGCTCGGTGTCGGCGAGTACGCCGTCGCAGTCGAAGACCAGTGCGGGCATGGCGCTCACCTGGCCCGTCCCGCGCTGCCGAACAGTTTCATCAGCGAGCCGGACATGCCGACGACGTCCGCGCGCACCGAGCGGAACAGCGAGGGCGGATCCCACTTCTGCTCGCGGGCCGTCGCCTCCAGGAAGTCCAGGTTCGACTTCATGTACGTCTCCTTGAGCGCGGTGGAGATGTTGACCTTGGCGCAGCCGCGGGAGATGAGGTCGTGGAACTGGTCGTCGGACAGGCCGCTCCCACCGTGCAGCGCGATCGGCAGCGGGTGGGCGTCGACGATGGCGGTGACCCGTTCGGCGTCGAGCACCGGCGCCTGCTTGTAGCTGCCGTGGGCGTTGCCGATCGCCGGCGCGAAGACGTCGACGCGGGTGGTCTCCAGGAACTCCAGGGCCACCGCGAGGTCCTGCTGCTGCGCGGTGCGGTCGGTGCCGACCCCGTCCTCCACACCGGTGATGGACTCGATCTCGCCCTCCACGTGGGCGCCGTGCCGCTGGGCCTCGGCGACCACCTCGACGGTCTGCCGCATGTTCTCCTCCACCGGCAGCTTCGAGGCGTCGAAGAGCACCGAGTTCCAGCCGCGCCGCAGGCAGCCGGTGATGACCTCGCGCTCCGGGCAGTGGTCCAGGTGCAGCGTGACCGGCACCTCGATGCCGGCGGTCATCGAACGCCACATCGCGTAGAGCACGTCGTAGCCGACCGACTTGACGGTCTTGACGGACGTCTGCACGATCAGCGGCGAGGAGTTCTCCACGGCGGCGGCGAGCACGGCCTCCATGGTGAGGTCGTTGAAGACGTTGATGGCCGGCACGCCGTAGCGTTCCTTGAACGCGTCGGACAGGATGTCGGTCAGCGGTACGACAGACACATCGACTCCCGGGATCGGGGTTCGCCTGGCCCCTTCCACGCTAGCCGCGGCGGCCTCCCCGGTCGGGCGGGGTTCCCCCCATGCCCGGGTAGGGCTTCCCCCCACCCTCAGCGGCGGGCGGCCCGGTGCGCCAGCGCGGTGCGGTTCGGTGCCCCGGTCTTGCGCAGCACCGCCCCGACGTGCTTCTCCACGGTCTTGACCGAGATCGCGAGCATGGCCGCGATCCGCTTGTCCGGCAGGCCGCGCTCGACCAGGGCGCGCACCTGCCGCTCCCGGTCGGTGAGGTGGTCGGGCGCCGGGCGGTCGCCGTCGGCGAAGCCGCGCAGGGTGCGCTCGGTGAGCAGGCTCTCCCCGCGGGTGGCCGCCAGCACCGCGCGGGCCAGCCCCGGGCCGTCGAGGTCGGAGCCGACGCAGCCGCGGGCGCCGGCGTGCACGGCCTCCTTCAGCAGTTCGTCGCTCAGGTCGTCGGTCATCATCAGCACCGCGGTGCCTGGGCTGGCGGAGCGGACGTACGAGGTCAGCCGGGCGCCGTCGAGCCCCGGCATGCGCAGGTCGAGCAGGACGACGTCCGGCTCCAGGGCCCGTACCGCCCCGACGACCTGCCGGGCGTCGGCGATCTCGCCGACCACCTCGATCTCCGGCTCGGCCTGGGCCAGCAGCCGCACCAGCCCGGCCCGCACCACCGCCCGCCGGTCGACCACCAGGATCCGCCAGGAGGCCGCGCCGCCGGGCTCGCGGTCCGGGCCGGCGGCGGCGTAGGGGACGCGGGCCCGGATCCGGGTGCCCCAGCCGGGCGTGGACTCGATGCGCAGCTCCGCGCCGAACTGCTGGGCGCGGGCCACGATGCCGGTCAGGCCCAGGCCGCCGCGGCGTACCCCGGCGTCGGCCGGGTCGAAGCCGCGGCCGTCGTCCTCGACCACCACGGCGACCTCGTCCGCCCCGTACATCACGCCGACCCGGACGAGTTCCGCGTGGGCGTGGGCGACCACGTTGGTCAGCGCCTCCTGCACCAGCCGCAGGGCGTGCGCGCGGACGTCCGCGCGCAGCCGCGGGCGGCGGCCGGTCACCACCAGGTCGGTGCGGATCCCGGAGGTCGAGTGCGCCCAGGCCAGTTCGGCCGTGATGGCGTCGTCGAGCGAGTGCGGCTCCAGCAGGGACGGGCCGAGGCCGAGCACGGTGCGCCGGGTCTCGGCCAGCGCGCTGCGGGCCGCCGCCCGGGCCGCGTCGACGCGGTCGGCCGGCGCCGGGGAGCCGTCGGCGTCCAGGTGGAGCAGGATCGAGCCGAGCGCGCGGGCCACCGTGTCGTGGACGTCGCGCACGACGCGTTCCCGCTCGGCGCTGACGGCGAGGCCGCGGGCCCGCTCCTCGGCCTCGTGGTGCAGCCGGGCGTTGGCGATGGCGATGGCGGCGTGCTTGGCGAACACGTGCAGCAGTTCGACGTCCGCCTTGCCGAACCGGGTCTCGGGGTCGGTGCTGAAGACCACGCACACGCCGATGATCTCGTCGCGCCACTCGATGGGCACCGCGACGGTGGCGTGCAGCCGTTCCCGGTCGGCCGGGTCCACGTGGCCGCCGGGCACGTCGGCGTAGCTGTCGAAGACCCGCGGGCCGCGGTGCGCCACGACGGCGCCGGTGGCACCCTCGTCGAGCGGGAAGACCCGGCCCTCCTGGCAGCCGACCCCGAGATCGGCCTCCTTGCGGTACGTGCCTGCCCTCTCGTCGACGGTGCTGACCGAGCCGGCTCCGGCGCCCAGCAGGCTCACCGCCCGGCGCAGGATCCGGTGCAGCAGCGGCTGCAGCGCGAACTGCCCGGCCAGGTCCTCGACGGCGCCGCTCAGCGCGTCCACCTGCGCGTGCGGGCTGACCCGCCAGTCGGCGCCGTCGGGGCGGCCTACCGGGCCGGCGGGCGCCTGGAGCGGCCGGGTCTCACCCACGACCCGGCCCACAGGTCCGCATGCGTACCAGGATATCTCCGGCATTCCGCCCCCGCCGCGCACGGCGGCCGGGGCGGGACGTCAGCCGTCGGCGTGCTCCCGGCCGCCGCGGATCAGGGTGTACGTGGGGTTGGCCATCGCCAGGTGGCCGTCCACCGCGCCGATCATGCCCTCGGCGCGCAGCCGGGCGCCGGTCTCGATGCCCGGGATGGAGCGGCGGCCGTAGAAGACCAGGGTCATCCCGCCGGTCTCGTCGTGCAGTTCGCACTCCAGCCGCGGCGCGCCGGGTCCGGAGACCGCCTGCACCGAGCGGATCCGGCCGGTGACGCTGGCCCGGCGCCGCCAGGACAGGTCGCGGATGACGGTCGTGCCGTCCGGCCGGCGCGGCGCCTCGCGTTCGGCGACGGCGACCGCGGACGCGGTGGATCCGGCTATCCGGCGGCGCAGCCGCAGGCTCCGGCGCGGGACGGTCCGCCGCGCGACGGTGTGCTCGGCCGGTTCGACCGCCGGCTCGGCCCGCGGATCCTGCTGCGGCGCCTCCTCCGACTCCTCGATGGCGGTGGCGACGTCGAACGGGACGATGGTGGCGGCGACGTGCGGCAGCCGGCTGACCGCCTGGGCGATGGCGTCGCCGTCCCGGCTGTGCAGCAGGCGGCCGATCAGCGGGCCGTAGGCGCGGCGCGGGATCAGCAGCGTGACCTCGGTGTCGCCCTCGGCGGTGGCGCGGGCGGCGAGTTCGGCGGCGGCCCGCCGGATCCGCCGGTCCGGGCACTCGACGATCTCCAGCGGGACGTCGGCGGCCCGGCTGGACTCCCAGTCCGCGCGCATCCGTTCGGCGTGCTTGTCGTCCACCATGAAGTAGACCGCGGTGAGTTCGGAGGGGCGCAGCGCCCGTGCGTAGCGCAGCGCCTTGATGACCGCCAGGTCGAGCCGGTCGACGAGCACGTAGACCACGCTGCGGGTCCAGGTGGGCAGGCTGGAGGAGGCGGGCGCGGCGCGCAGCACGGCCCCTTCGGCGCGGTAGCGGTCGTTGGTGCGGATCAGCGCCCACACGCCGATCGGGAAGATCACCACCACCATCCAGGCGCCCTCGGTGAACTTGGTGATGGCGAAGACGAGCACCACGGCGGCCGAGGCGACCGCGGCGGCGCCGTTGACGAGCAGCTTGGCGGTGCGATTGCGCTCCTGGCGTCCCCAGTGGTACTTGACCATGCCGGCCGCCGCCATCACGAAGCCGGTGAAGACGCCGATCGCGTAGAGCGAGACGAGCTTGGTCAGGTTGCCCTGGGTGCCGATGAGCAGCAGCAGCGAGACGACGGTGAGCACCACGATGCCGTTGGAGAACGACAGCCGGTGGCCGCGGACCGTCAACTGCCGGGGCAGGAAGGAGTCCTCGGCGACGAAGCTGGCCAGGAAGGGGAAGCCGTTGAACGAGGTGTTGCCGCCGGTGTAGAGGATCAGCGCGGTCGCCACCTGGACGAAGGTGAACATCACGTTGCCGAACCCGCTGTGCCCGAAGACCAGATGGGCCTCCTGGGCCAGCACGGTGGGGCTGCCGGAGACGTAGGGGATGGCGTGGGTGCGCCAGGCGAGGGTGGAGACACCGAGCACGAGGGTGCCCAGGATGGCGCTCATGACGACCAGCGTCCGGCGGGCGTTGCGGCCCTGCGGGTCCTTGAACGCGCTGACGCCGTTGGAGATGGCCTCCAGGCCGGTCAGCGAGGAGCCGCCGTTGGCGAAGGCGCGCAGCATGATGAAGAGCGAGGCGCCCATCAGCAGTCCGCCGCCCGGGTGGCCGACCTGCACGGCACCGTGCGCGTGCAACTGGGCGCCGGTCAGCCGGGGAAGCGTGCCGAGCGCGAGCCGGATCAGGCCGGTCACCACGGTGAGCCCGGCGGCCAGCACGAACAGGTACGTCGGCAGCGAGAAGATCCGGCCCGCCTCGCGGATGCCGCGCAGGTTGCCGTAGCACAGCAGGCAGACCACGCCGATGGTGATCCACAGCTTCTGCTGCCCGATGTCCCAGTGGAAGAGCAGTTGCAGCAGCGAGGCCACCGCGTCGGTGCCGGCCGCCGTCTGCACCGCCACGGTCACGATGTAGTCGATCAGCAGGGCCACCGCGGCGACCTGCGCGACCCGCGGCCCGAAGTTCTCCCGCGCCACGACGTAGGAGCCGCCGGCCCTGGTGTACGTCATGACGACGTCCCGGTAGGCGAGCGTCAGCAGGAGCAGCAGCGCGAGGATGATCGCGGTGACCGGCATGACCAGCGCGAACCCGGCGATCCCGACCGCCGGGATCAGCTGGGTGAGCATCTGCTCGGTGCCGTAGGCGGTGGAGCTGATGCAGTCCGGCGCGAGCACGCCCAGCGCGATCGGGTTGGACAGCTTCTCGCCGTGCAGTTCCGCGGTCACCAGCGGCGGCCCGAGGAAGAGCTTCTTGAGGCGGTAGCCGAGGCTCTCCGGAAGTTCGACGTCGACCGATATCGCGCCAGGCGATTGCGGGGCGGCGCTGTCCGGCGGCGCGCTGACCATGGGTCCGTCCGTTTCGGCTTGATGGGGTCAAGGGGCGAATTACCCGTGCATTCTTAACGCACCCGAAACGGCGAAAGGGGACGTAAGCCCCGGCGGCCGGTGGTTCTTAACGCGTTCTTGTCTCCGGTGTGCCGCGCGTCACGGCGCACCGGCCGGCGGCGCCGGTCCGGCCCGGAGAACGGGTCAACCGCCGCGTTTCGCGGTGAAGATCGCGTGGCCGGCGTACATCCAGGCGAGGTCCACCTCCTCGAAGCCGGCCGCCCGCAGCCAGTCGAGGTGCTCGGCGACGCCGGACGGCTTGTCGACGTCGTCCGGGCCGGGCCGGCGGTAGTAGTTCCAGTCGGTGCGCACGAAGGCGTCCAACGCCTCGTCGCCGCCGAACCGTTCGCGCGAGGCCCGGCGCACCGCCTGTTCCCAGTGGTCGGCGGCGAGCCGGCGGGCGGTGGGTCCCGCGGGTTCGACGAGGTCGGCCATGACGAAGACGCCGCCGTCGGCCAGCATCGCGTGCAGGTCGCGGTACAGGTCGCGCTTGCCCGCCGCGTCGAGGTGGTGCACGGCCAGCGAGGTCATCACCGCGCCGTACCCGGCGCCCGCGCGCCACCCGCGGTCCCGGATGTCGGCCCGCAGCACGGTGTGGCGGCCGCCCAGCGGTGCCAGGCGCGCGGCGGCCAGCGCCAGCATCTCGGCGGAGCCGTCGACCAGCGTGACGCGCCCGTCGGGCGAGCGGCGCAGGTACTCCTCGGACAGCCGGCCCTCGCCGCAGCACAGGTCGAGGACGTGCGGGACCGGCAGACCGGCGAGCAGGTCGCAGACGGCGGAGACCTGTTCCGCGCGGCGCGGCACGACGGCGTCGCCGTACCGGGTGAACAACTCGGTGTCGGACAACCCCCAGCCGTCGGGGGCGGGTGTCTCGGTCATGGCGTCTCCGTCCGGACGGCGGGCAGGGCTGCGCCCCCATCGTGGCCCGGACGGCACGCGCGAGTCGCCCGGTTTGCCCGGCCGCTCGCGCCACCGGACGGTCGCTACAGTGCCGGGCGGGCACGATCGCGGCGGGGCCCCCGGCGGAAGGACGGCGTGAGATGGACACCAGCGTGTGGCGGGCGGTCGGCGATCCACTGGCGGCCGCCCGGGGATCCGGGCCGCTGGACGGCGTGGGGGTCGCGGTCAAGGACCTGTTCGCGGTCGCCGGGCAGCCGGTGGGGGCCGGGGTGCCCGGCTGGCTGGCCGAGCAGCGCCCGGAGCCGGTCTCGGCGCCGGCCGTGGCGGCGCTGCTGGACGCCGGCGCGCACGTCGTCGGCATCGCCCGCACCGACGAGTTCGCCTACAGCCTGGCCGGGGCCAATCCGCACTACGGCACGCCGCCCAACCCGGCCGCTCCCGACCGGGTCAGCGGCGGCTCCTCCGGCGGGCCGGCCGCCGCGGTGGCGCTGGGCCTGGCCGCGGTGGGCCTGGGCACCGACACCGCGGGGTCGATCCGCGTTCCGGCCTCCTACCAGGGCCTGGTCGGGCTGCGCACGACGCACGGACGGATCGGCACCGAGGGCGTCCTGCCGCTCGCCGGCTCCTTCGACACCGTGGGCTGGCTGACCCGGGACGTGGAGATGTCCGCGGCGGTCGCCGGGGTGCTGCTCGCCGACGGCCCGGCGGAGCCCGGGCCGGCCACCGCGACGCTGCGGATCCGCGCGGTCGAGGAACTGGCCGGGCCGGACGTGCGCGACGCGCTGCGCACGGCGGTCGCCGCTCTGGTCGCGAGCGGGGCGCTGCCGCCCGAGCGGGAGGCCGACCTGCCCCGGGAGGTGCTGGAGGAGTGGTTCACCGCGTTCCGCACCGTGCAGGCGTGGGAGGCGTGGCGGGCGCACGGGGACTGGATCACCGCGCACCCGGGAGCGCTCGGCGCCGAGGTGGGCGGCCGGTTCGCGCAGGCCGCCGAGGTCACCGCGGAGCAGGCCGAGGACGCCCGCGAGCGCGCCACCGAGGCGCGCGGGACGCTGCGCGGGCTGCTGGCCGGCGCGGTCCTGGCCGTCCCGTCGGCCGCCGGCGCCGCGCTGGAGCGGGCCGCCGCGCCGGAGGACGTGGAGGCCGCCCGTGGCGCGACCGTGCGGATGACGTGTCTGGCCGGGCTGGCCGGCGCTCCCGCGCTGTCGTTGCCGCTGCTGCGCTGCGCGCGGGGCCTGCCGGTCGGACTGTGTCTGGTCGGCGCGCCGGGCGGCGACCGCGGCCTGCTGGCGCTCGGCGCTCAGGTGGCGCGGGCCGCGTGAGGGCGGGTCAGGCGCGGGCCCGCAGCCGGCGCAGCATCCGCGGGTCCTCGAAGCCGACCGCGCGGGCGGCGGCGTCGAGGGTCGAGCCGTGGCTGATGAGGTGCTGGGCCCGCTCCAGGCGCAGCGTCTGCTGGTAGCGCAGCGGGGTCAGACCGCCGGTGGCCCGGGCGAACAGCCGGGTGAGGGTGCGTTCGCTGACGCCGACCTGCGCGGCGAGGGCGGCCAGCGGAAGCGGCCGGTCGAAGCGGGTGTCGATGAGGTCCTGGGCGCGGTGGACGGTGTCGTCGAGGTGGGAGCGGTGCCGGAGCATCGCGCTGACCTGCGGTTCGTGGCCGTTGCGCCGGGCGTAGATCACCATGTCGCGCGCCACCTGGGCGGCGAGGGCCGGGCCGTGCCGGACCGCGACCAGGTGCAGGGCGAGGTCGATGCCGCTGGCGATGCCGGCCGAGGTGACCACCCGGTCGTCGGAGGTGAACAGCACGTCGCGGACCACCACGGCCCGGGGGTGGCGGCGGGCCAGTTCGTCCTGCACGTTGTGGTGGGTGGTGCAGCGGCGGCCGTCCAGCAGCCCGGCCCGGCCGAGCGCCTCCGCGCCGGCGCAGACGCTGGCCACCGTGCCGCCGCCGGCGTGGTGCCGGCGCAGGGCCCGCAGGGACTCCTCACCGATCCCGGGGGTGTCGGCCAGGGCGGGCGCCCGCCAGCCGGGGACCACCACGAGGTCGTCGGGGCCGAGGTCCGGCCAGTCGAGCCCGGCCACCAGCGGCAGCCCCTGGGCGCTGGGCACCGGGGTGCGCTCGGCGACGTAGCTGAGCGCGTAGGGGTGCCCGAGGCCCGAGGCGGTGGAGAAGACCTGCGCCGGGCCGGCCAGGTCCAGCAGGTGCACCCCGGGCACCAGGAGGAAGACGACGTGGTTCACGATCCGGTCATCATGCCCGGGCGAGGGCGGCGGCTTCCAGTTCCTCGACCGTCGCGATGGTGGCGAACCGCCCGGCGAGCACGTACTCGGTGCGCCGGACCACCTCCTCGGCGCCGAGCGTGCGCGGGTCGGCGAGCAGTTCCGCGACGCCGATGCCGGCCGGCGCGTCGCGGTGCGGGATGGGGTTGGTCGCCGTGGCGTCGGAGACGAAGGTGACCCGGTAGCCGAGGTCGCTGCCGACCCGGGCGGTGGTCTCCACGCACTGCTCGGTGCGGATGCCGCAGACGGTCAGCTCGGTGATCCCGCGTGCGGTGAGGAGTTGCTGCAGGTTGGTGGTGGTGAAGGCGTTGTGCGAGGTCTTGTGGATCTGCGGCTCGCCGTCGAGCGGTCGCAGCGGCTCCAGCGGCCGGACGTGGCCGAGCGCCGGGTCGAAGGGGCCGCCGGTGCCGGGCTCGGTGTGCAGGACCCACACCACGAGGTCGCCGGCCCGCCGGGCGAGGGTGAGGAGGCGGTCCACCTTCCCGGCGATCCGCGGGTCCGAGATGGTCTCCCACAGCGGGCGGGCCCGGAAGGACTCCTGGACGTCGATGACGATCAGCGCTCTGCTCATGCCCCGAGTCTGGCCGGTGCGCGACGGAGCAGGCGAGGCCGCATCGGGTCCCGAAGCGGACCGATCCGGTCAGCCCGGCGGGCCCGGCCGGCCGGAGTCCGAGCGGCCCGCGCGGGGCGCCCGGGAAGAAACCGCGCGGTCGCGGCCTTGTAGCGGGTATGAGGGCGATGATCTACCAGCGGCACGGCGGTCCCGAGGTACTGGCACCGGCCGAGCTTCCGATCCCGGAGCCGGGCGCCGGCGAGGTGCGCGTCAGGGTGCGGTACTCGGGCGTCAACCCGACGGACTGGAAGGCGCGGGCGACGGCGATGCGCCCGCTGCCGGACGCCGAGCGCGGCCAGGTGCCGAACCAGGACGGCTCCGGAGTGGTCGACGCGGTCGGCGCGGGGGTGCCGGCCTCCCGGGTGGGCGAGCGCGTCTGGCTGTGGGAGGCCGCCTACCAGCGGGCGGACGGCACCGCGCAGGAGTACGTGGCGCTGCCGCAGGAGCAGGCCGTCGCGCTGCCGGACGGCGCCGGCTTCGAACTCGGCGCGGGCCTCGGCGTGCCCGCGCTCACCGCGCACCGCTGCCTGACGGTGGCCGAGGACGGTCCGGCCCGGCTGGCCCCGGGCGCGCTGGCCGGCCGCACGGTGCTGGTGGCGGGCGGCGCGGGCGCGGTCGGCAACGCGGCCGTGCAGCTGGCGCGTTGGGCCGGGGCGACGGTGATCGCGACGGTCAGCGGCCCGCGCAAGGCGGAGCTGGCCCGGGCGGCCGGGGCGCACCACACCGTCAACTACCGCGAGGGCGACCCGGCTTCGGCGATCCGCGCACTCGCCCCCGACGGCGTGCACGTCGTCGTCGAGGTGGCGCCGGGCGCCAACACCGCGCTGGACCTGGCGGTCGCCGCCCAGGCCGCCGTGATCGCGTACTACGCCGACAACGGCGGCGTGCGCTTCACCGTCCCGGTCCGCGAGTCCTTCAGCCGCAACCTGCGCTGGCAGGGTGTGCTCCTCTACACCATGCCGGCCGCCGCCAAGGCCGCCGCTATCCCGGCCGTCACCGCGGCGGTGGCGGACGGCGCGCTCCAAGTGGGCGAACAGGCCGGACTGCCGCTGCACCGCTTCTCGTTGGAGCGCACCGCCGACGCCCACCGCGCCGTCGAGGACGGCGCGGTGGGCAAGGTGCTCATCGAGGTAGCGGACTTCTGACCTCCGCGCCGGCGGCCTCCCACAGTTCGGTGCGGTGCGCGTCGACCACGGCGCGCACCCGGCCCGGCAGCTCGGCGGCGGGCAGGTCCGGCAGGCGGCGGCCGTCGCGCAGCCGCAGGGCGACCCGGTCGTCGGCGGCCTCGCGGGCGCCGATCACCGCCTGGTAGGGCACCAGCCGGGCGGACCGGATCCGGGCGCCCAGGCTGCCGAGTTCCGGGCCGAGGACCCGCGCCCGCAGCCCCTGGTCCAGGCAGCGGCTCAGCAACCGCTCGGCCTGCGGTGACTCGGCCCCGGAGATCGGCAGGACGACGAGCTGGGTGGGGGCGAGCCAGGGCGGGAAAGCGCCGCCGTGCCGCTCGATGAGGTGGGCGACGGCCCGCTCGACGCTGCCGATGACGCTGCGGTGGACCATGACGGGCCGGTGCCTGGCGCCGTCCGGGCCGGTGTAGCGCAGGTCGAACCGCTCGGGCTGGTGGAAGTCGACCTGCACGGTGGACAAGGTGGCCTCGCGTCCCGCGCCGTCCGCGATCTGCACGTCGATCTTCGGACCGTAGAACGCCGCCTCGCCCGGCACGGCCTCGTAGGCGAGCCCGGACGCGTCGAGCGCCTCGGTGAGCAGGGCCGCTGACCGCTGCCACATCCCGTCGCCGGCGACGTACTTGCCGCCCGGGCCGGGCAGCGAGAGCCGGTAGCGGGCCGGGCGGATGCCGAGGGCGTCGTAGGCCCGGCGGATCAGGCCGAGCGCCGCCCGCACCTCGCCGGCCACCTGGTCCGGGGTGCAGAAGATGTGCGCGTCGTTGAGCTGGATGGCGCGTACCCGGGTCAGGCCGCCGAGCACCCCCGACAGCTCCGAGCGGTACATGCCGCCCAACTCGGCCATGCGCAGCGGCAGTTCGCGGTAGCTGTGGGCCCGCGAGCGGTAGATCAGGGCGTGGTGCGGACACAGGCTGGGGCGCAGCACGACCTGCTCCGCGCCGAGGTCCATCGGCGGGAACATGTCCTCGCTGTAGTGGGACCAGTGGCCGGAGATCTCGTAGAGCTCCCGCTTGCCGAGCACCGGCGAGTACACGTGGCGGTAGCCGGCCCGCTGTTCGGCGGCGCGGACGTACTCCTCCAGGGCGTGCCGGACGGCCGCGCCGTCGGGGAGCCAGTACGGCAGTCCGGCGCCCATCAGCGGATCGGTGTCGAACAGGTCCAGCTCGCGGCCGAGTCTGCGGTGGTCGTCGCGGGGCGCGGGCGGGTGGTCGGACATGGGGTCTCCTCGTGGCGGGCGAGGCGGGTGACCACACGGCGAAGCCCCGGGGCACCAGCCCCGGGGCTTCGACTCAAGACAACGGTCAGCGCGCCGGGACACTCTCCGGCGTCGTCGTCACAGCAGCGCGCTTCATGCCGCCCACGCTAACAGAACAGGCGGCTGCCGCAACCGGATTCAACACCGCGGCGCACCGGCCCGCCGGCCTCACTCGTCGATCGGCAGCCGGGTGCCGCAGCGGCCGCAGAAGCGGGCGTCGGACTCGGTGGCCAGCCGGCCGCACTCGACGCAGACCCGGTCGAGCAGGCAGGCGGCCTCGCCGCCCGGCTCCTCCACCGCGGCGCCGCGGATGGCCATGCCGGGCCGGCGCCGGTGCACCGTGAGGTAGACCAGCCCGTCCGGCCCGGCCTCGATCGCGCGCTCGGCGCCGTGCGGCAGCCAGACCAGGGCGCCCGCCCGCAGCTCCCTGCCGCCGTCGTCGCCCGCGCCGTCCAGCCGTCCGCCGCCGTCGGCCACGTAGACCAGCACGTCGAGGTCGGGCTCGACGTGCGGGGCGACGCCGGCGCCGGGGGCGAGGCGGATCAGGTTGGCGTCCAGTTGGCGGCCGTCGGCGGCCAACCGCCACAGGGCGCCGCCCTGTTGCCCGGGCGCGTCGCGCAGGAGGTCCGCCGTCCGGGCGAGGACGTCGGGGATCCGGTTCGTGTGCACGCTCTTCCTCCCGTTCAGGCGCCGTGCGGCAGGACCGAGCGGACCGCGTCCTCGGTCCTGGCGACGACGGCCGTCGCGTCGTCGGCGGTGATGACGGGCCGCTGGATCAGCGCCGGGTGCTCGGCCAGCGCCGCGATCCAGCGGTCCCGGTCGGCCGGGGTCCGCGGCCAGCCGGTCATGCCCAGTTCGGCGGCGACCGGTTCGCCGGTGCGGGTGATGTCCCACGGCTCCAGGCCGAGGCGGGCCAGGACGGCTTCCAGCTCCGGGACGCCGGGCGGGTCCTCCAGGTAGCGGCGCACAGTGTACTCGGCGCCCTCCGCGTCCAGGATCGACAGGGCGGAACGGCACTTGGAACAGGCCGGGTTGATCCAGATCTCCATGGTCACAGTCTCCCGGCCCGCGGCGGCCTGCGGTACCGGAGGCTCACGGGAGCACGCCGGTCAGTGAGAGGAACTCGCTGCGCGAGCGCGGGTCGTGGCGCAGCACGCCCTGCAGCGCCGAGGTGACGGTCGTCGAACCGGTGGCCTGTACGCCCCGCAGCGTCATGCAGGTGTGCTCGGCCTCGATGACGACGCCGACGCCCTTGGGGTCGAGCTGGGCCTGCAGCCAGTCGGCTATCTGCTTGGTGAGCCGTTCCTGCACCTGCGGGCGGCAGGCGAAGTGCTCGACGACCCGGGCGAGTTTGGACAGCCCCAGGATCCGCTGCCCCGGCAGGTAGCCGACGTGGGCGGTGCCGACGAACGGCAGCAGGTGGTGCTCGCAGACCGACCGCAGCGGGATCGCCCGGGCCAGCACCAGTTCGTCGTACCCCTCGTCGTTGGGGAAGGTGGTCAGGTCGAAGGGCCGGGGCATGAACAGCTCGGCGTAGGCGCGGGCCATCCGGCCCGGGGTGCCGCGCATGCTCTCGTTGTCGGTGCGCACGCCGAGGGCGGTCAGGAAGTCGCGCGCGGCGGCTTCCGCGGCGTCGAGATCGATCCCGTCCGTCTCGCGGACCACGCGCAGCGGCACCGGGGGCTCCGGCACCGTCGGCAGGGCGAGTCCGGTGCTCACCGGCCGCTTCGTTCGCAGGTGCGGCTCGCTCGTCATGGCGGAATCTCCCAGGGCTGTGGATTTCGCCAACGAGTATTGGTCTTTTTCGCCTCGATCGTCAAGCGACCTGGTTCGTTGTGTGGTTACGCCCACTGTCATCGGCGCTATCCTGGACGGGTGGCCAGCGATCCGACGGCGTTCGAGCCGTCTGCCGACGCCGACGCGCTCATGGCGAGCGTCGCGGTGCTCGCCGATGAGCAGCGGCGGCGGATGTACGGCTTCGCGCGCCGTGCCCGGCGGCCCGTCACCCGCGAGGAGGCCGCCGCGGACGCCGGGGTCTCGGCGAAGCTCGCCGCCTTCCACCTCGACAAGCTCGTGGCGGCCGGGCTGCTGCGCGCGCGGTACGCGAGCACCGGCGACGCACCGCGGGTCGGCCGCAAACCCAAGGTCTACGAGCCGACCGGCGCCGACCTGCGGCTCAGCATCCCGGAGCGCCGGCCCGAGTTGATCGCCGAGATCCTGCTGGACGCCGTGCTCGACGAGCCGTCCGGGCAGGGCGCCCGCGCCGACGCGCTGCTGGCCGCCCGGCGGCGCGGTGAGGCGGCCGGCGCGGCCGAGCGGGAGCGCACCCGGCCCGGGCGGCTCGGCCCTGAGCGGTCCGTCACCGCCTGCGGCAACGCGCTGGTCCGCTACGGGTTCGAGCCGGACCGCGAGTCGCCCACCAGGATGCGGCTGCTCAACTGCCCGTTCCACCAGTTGGCCGAGCGGTCCCAAGAACTGGTCTGCGGGATCAACCACGCCTTCCTGGGCGGATTCCTCACCGGCCTGCGGGCCTCGGGCGTCGACGCGGTCCTCGCCCCACGCCCCGGCCAGTGCTGCGTGGAGCTGCGCGAGGAGCCGCCCGGCTGACTCACCGCGGCGGGCCGGCGCCCTCGCGCAGCACCGCCGACTCCCCCGCCGGCAGGGCGAACGAGCCGCCCGGCGGCGTGACGCGGCCGGTGAGCAGGTCGGTGCCCGCGGCGCGGACCTCGACGGCCTGGTCGGTGTGGTTCAGCACGAACAGCCAGCTACGGCCGTCCGCGGCGCGGCGCCGGACCGCCTCGGCGCCGGGCGGCAGCCCGGGCAGCACCGGTCCGACCGCCGCCTCGGCCAGCACGCGGGCCAGCAGCGCCCGGTAGCCGGCGTCGTCGAGCCGGGTGGAGACGTACCAGCCGGTGCCGGCACCGAACCGGTGCCGGGTGACCGCCGGCCCGCCGGCCAGGGGTCCGGCGGTGTGGGCGGCGACCGGCTCGGCGCCCTCGCAGCGCAGCTCCTCGCTCCACGAGGTGCCCCAGGACCCGTCGGACAGCGGCAGCGCGGCCTCGCGCGGCAGCGGGTGGAACTGCTCGACCCGGATGCCGAGCGGCTCGCGGAACGCGCCGGGGTAGCCGCCGGTGCGCACCTGGTGGCGCTCGTCGACGACCCCGCTGAAGTACTGGACGACGAGCGTGCCGCCGCGCTCGACGTAGCCGCGCAGGGCGTCGGCCCCCCGGTCCGAGACCAGGTAGAGGCTGGGCGCCAGCACCAGCCGGTAGCCGGACAGGTCCTGCTCGGGGTGGGCCACGTCGCAGACGACGCCGGCGTCCCACAGGGCGCGGTGGGCGCGTCGGACGGTCGCGAGGTAGTCCAGTTCGCCGGACGGCAGGCCCGGGGACTCCAGGCCCCACCAGGAGTCGGCGTCCCACAGGATCGCCGTCTCGGCGGTGACCCGGGAGCCGGCCACCTCGGCGAGCCGGGCCACCGCCTCGCCGGTCGCCACCACCTCGCGGAAGACCCGGGTGTCGGGCCCGGCGTGCGGGACCATCGCCGAGTGCCACAGCTCGGCGCCGGCCGTCGAGGCCCGCCACTGGAAGAACATCGCGCCGTCCGCACCGCGGGCGAGGTGCGCGAGCGAACTGCGCAGCACCCGGCCCGGCTCCTTGGTGAGCACCCGGTCGCCGGCGTAGACGGTCGCGGTGGCCTGCTCCACCAGCAGCCAGGGCGCTCCGCCGCCGAAGGACCGGGCGCGGTCGGCCGCGAAGGCCGCGTCGGCGTCGCCGTCCACCCCGGGCGCGTCCATGTAGTGGTCGATGCCGACGACGTCGACCTCGCGGCCCCACTTCCACAGGTCGAGGTTCTGGTAGCCGGGCAGCATCAGGTTGGTGGTCGCCGGGACGTCCGGGGTGCGGCGGGCGACGGCGTCGCGCTGCTCGCGGTAGGCGGCGAGCAGCTCGTCGGACCAGAAGCGCCGGAAGTCCAGGAGCTGGCCGGGGTTGTGGTGCCACTGGGTGGCGCGCGGCGGCAGGATCTGCTCCCACGATCCGTAGCCCTGGCTCCAGAAGGCGGTGCCCCAGGCGTCGTTGACCGCGGCCAGGCCCTCGGCGCCGCCGCCGTGCCGCTCCCGCAGCCAGCGCCGGAAGGCGGCCGCGGTGTGGTCGCACCAGCACAGGGTGCCGTACTCGTTGTGCAGGTGCCACAGTGCGAGCGCGGGATGGCCGGCGTAGCGGTCGGCGAGGGCCTCGGTGATCCGCAGCGCGGCCCGTCGGTAGGCGGGCGCGGCGGCGCAGTAGGTGTCGCGGCTGCCGTGGACCAGCCGGGTGCCGTCCTCGCGCACCGGCATGGCGTCGGGATACGCCAGGGTGAACCACGGCGGCGGGGAGGCGGTGGGGGTGGCCAGCGCGACGCGCACCCCGTTGGCGTGCAGCCGGTCCATGGTGCGGTCCAGCCAGCCGAAGTCGTGGCGGCCCTCCTCGGGTTCGAGGCGGGACCAGGAGAAGACGCCGAGCGAGACGAGGTTGACGCGGGCCCGGCGCATCAGCTCGTCGTCCTCCCGCCAGGTGGCCTCGTCCCACTGCTCGGGGTTGTAGTCGCCGCCGAAGGCGAGCCGGTCCGCCGCCATCGGCTCAGCCCCGCCCGGGAGCGGTTCCGGTGCTCTCGCGCCGGGTGAGCACCGGGGTCAGCAGTTCCACCTCGCCGGCCGGGTCCGCGTCCTGGCAGTCGATCCGCTTCATCAGCAACTCGACCGCGCGGCGCCCGAGTTCGTCGGCCGGGCCGGAGACCGAGGTGAGCCGGGGCGAGTGGCGTTCGGCGAGCTGCGCCTGGCACAGCGCGATCACCGAGACGTCCTCCGGGACGATCCGGCCCGAGCTGCGCAGCAGGCTGAGCAGCGGGGTGAGCGCGCCCTCGTTCTGCACGACGAAGCCGGTGGTGCGCGGGCGGTCGTCGAGGATGCGGGCGAGGGCGCCGGCGGTGCCCTCGAACGTGCCCTCGCACGGCCGGTGCAGGATGCGCAGGTCGCGGGCGGCCGCCCGCTCCCGGAATCCGGTGAGCGTGCGGTCCGCGTAGCCGACGTGCCGCCGGTAGACGCGGTCGGCGTAGCCGATGAACGCGACGTCGCGGTGGCCGAGTTCGGCGAGGTGGTCGGCGCTCAGGGCGCCGACGGCGGCGAAGTCGTGGTCGACGCAGGCCAGGCCGCTGGGGTCGGCGGGCAGGCCGATCAGCGCGGCGTGGGTGCCCAGTTCGCGCAGGATCGGGATCCGCTCGTCCTCCAGTTGGACGTCCATCAGGATCACGCCGTCGGCCAGGCCGCTGGCGGCGACCCGGCGGACCCCGTCCGGGCCCTCGTCGCTGGTGACCAGCAGGACGTCGTAGCCGTACTGGCGCGCGGCGGTGGTGACCGCGATGGCGATCTCCATCATGATCGGCACGTAGACGTCGCCGCCCAGCGGGACGGCCAGGGCGACGATGTGCGACTTGCTGCTGGCCAGCGCGCGGGCCCCGGCGTGCGGGTGGTAGCCGAGGTCGGTGATGGCCCGCTCGACCCGGTGGCGGGTGGCCGCGGAGATCGAGCGCTTGCCGCTCAGCACGTAGCTGACCGTGCTGGGCGAGACCCCGGCGTGCCGTGCGACCTCGGCGAGTGTCACCATGCCCGTTCTCCTCTTGCTCCCCCGGTGCACGGTCGTGCGGCGGCGCTGCCGTGCGGGTGTCCAGGATAGTGAGTGGCCGTCACCTGGCGGCTCCGTTGCCGGTGGGCGTCGTGGTGCGCATGGGGTCTCCTGGCGGGTGTGGTGGCGGAGCCGGTTCAGCCCTTGATGGCGCCGGTGAGCATGCCCTTGGCGAAGTACTTCTGCATGAAGGGGTAGACGATCATGATGGGCAGCAGGGTCAGCACCACGACGGCCATCGACAGCTGCAGCGGGGCGGTCAGCTGCTGTCCGGCGCCGTAGCCGCTGTTGGCCTGTCCCGGCATGGCCGCGCCGAGGTTGACGTACTCGTACAGCACGTACTGGATGGGCCACTTCTGGCTGTCGGTCGGCAGGTAGAGCATCACGTTGAAGAAGGAGTTCCAGTAGCCGACGGCGTAGAAGAGGGTGATGACCGCGGTGACCGCCTTGGAGGTGGGCAGCACGATCGACCACAGGATGCGCCATTCGCCGCAGCCGTCGATCCGCGCGGCGTCGATCAGCTCCGCGGAGGTGCCGGAGTAGAAGGAGCGCAGCACCAGGATGTTGAAGACCGACACGGCGCTCGGCAGGATCAGCGCCCAGTAGCGGTCCAGGCCGCCGAGGCCGCTGACCACCAGGAAGGACGGGATCAGGCCGCCGCTGACGAACATGGTGACGATCAGCAGCATCAGCAGGAAGCGGTGGCCGAGCGACCGCGGCCGGGAGAGCCCGTAGGCGCACAGCACCGAGACGACCATGGAGACCAGGGTGCCGACGCCGGTGATCGCGAAGCTGACGGCGAGCGCGCGGGTGACCACGCCGCCGGAGAGCATCTGCCGGTACGCCTCCAGGGTCAGCCCGTCCGGGACCAGGACCAGCCCGCCGGCCCGGTTGATCGCGCCGGGCGTGGACAGGCTGGTGAGCAGGATCGTGTAGAGCGGGACGACGACCAGGGCGACCACCCCGGTCAGCGTGATGCCCTTGGCCGCCTGGCCGGCCCGGGTCGGCGGCTCCTCCCAGACGGGTCGCCCGGTGGGCCGGTTCGCCGGGCGTCGGCCGGTCGCTGTGTAGGTGCTCATCCGCGGTACAACCCGTCCTCACCGAAGGCGTGCGCCAGCCGGTTGGCGCCCCAGATCAGCAGCAGCGAGATGACGCTCTTGAAGATGCCGGCCGCCGCGCCGTAGCCGTAGTCGTTGGTGCCGATGCCGTAGTAGAAGGAGAAGGTGTCCAGCACGTCGGCGGCGTCGTGCCCGACCGCGAGGCGCTGGATGAGCATCTGCTCGAAGCCGACGGTCAGCGCGTTGCCGAGCCGCAGCACCAGCATCAGCACGATCACGCCGCGCATGCCGGGCAGCGTGATGTGCCAGGTGCGCTGCCGGCGGCTGGCGCCGTCCGCCGCGGCGGCCTCGTACAGCGCGGGGTCGATGGCGGACAGCGCGGCGAGGAAGACGATGATCCCCCAGCCGGCCTCCTTCCACACCGCCTGCGAGGTGACCAGCAGGATGAAGGTGTGCGGGTCGGTCATCACGTCCCAGGTGCCGGCGTGGTGCTGCCGCAGGAACTGGTTGATCAGCCCGGCGCCGCCGAGCATCTGCTGGAAGACGGTGATCACCAGCACCCAGGAGAAGAAGTGCGGCAGGTAGACCACCGACTGGACGAACGACCTGAGCCGGGTGCTCAGCACGGTGTTGAGCAGCAGCGCCAGCGCGATCGGGATCGGGAAGAACAGCACCAGCTGCACCGCGCTGATCTCCAGGGTGTTGCGCAGCGCCTCCCAGAAGAGCGAATCGCCCATGAGCTGGCGGAAGTTGTCCAGGCCGATCCACTGGCTGTGCACCACGCCGACCAGCGGGTCGTAGAACTCGAAGGCGGTGATGGTGCCGAACATCGGCAGGTAGCTGAAGACCAGCAGCAGGAGCACGGCCGGGATCGTCATGATGATCAGCGACTTGTCGCGGCGCAGCCGGATCCGCCAGCCGGCCGGGCGGCGGGCCGCCGGGCGGGGCCCGTCCGCCGTCCGGCGCGGCCCGCTCCCGGCCGGCCGCCCGGCCCGCTCGTCGTCGCGGACGGTCTCCAGGCTCACTGGCCCGAGCCGTACTTGTCGTAGACCGCCGACTGGTACCAGGCGAGGAGCCGGTCGCCGCCGGACTTCTTCCAGGTGGCGACGGCGTCCTGGAAGTCGGAGACCTTCTTGTGGCCGTAGGTGACGTCGGTGATGGTGTCCTCCACCGCCTGGGCGGCGTCGGCGACGGCGTAGCGGGCCGGCACCGTGATGTTCATGTTCCAGAACACCGGCTTGTAGGCGTGCTCGACGGTGGCGGCGCTCCAGGCGCAGTAGGCGGTGGTGACCGCGTTGTGGCCGGGGTTGCTGACGGCGCTGCGCGGGCTGGCGAGGAACTGGTAGGTGTCCTGGTTCGCCTCGCTCTTCCCCTTGGCGGTGTACTGCGGTCCGGTCGGGCCCATGGTCCAGTCGGTGCCCTCGGCGCCGAAGTTGACCAGGGTGTACTCGCGGGAGCCGAAGGGCGCCGCGAGGTAGTCGGCGATCCGCAGGCACTCCCGGATCCGGGCGGGCGAGAGCTTGCTGTTGAGGTAGCTCATCTCGCTGGCCGAGTTGCTGAGGAAGATGCTGGGCCTGCCGTGGCCGTCGGCGGTGAAGACCGGGAAGGCGCCGCGCACGTAGTGCGGGTCGGCGGCCTGCCCGGCGTCGGCGTCCTGGCCGTTCCACGCCCCGGTGCCGTCGCCCATGATCAGCACCTTGCCGGCGTAGAAGCGGTTCTTGGCGTTGCTGGTGTCGCCGGACAGCGCGCCGGGGTGCACGTAGCCGGACTTGGCGAGCTTGTAGGCCCAGTTGAGGGCTTCCAGGGTCTCCTGCGTCTCGTAGCGGTGCACCAGCTTTCCGCCGTCGACGCGGAACTTGACGGGCATGGCGAACGGCTGGAACAGGTAGGTCCACAGCGCGTCGAACGCCCACACGCCCGCGGAGGCGCTGGTCAGCTCCTTGCCGAGCGCCATCAGGTCGGCGGCCGAGCCGACCTGGCCGGCGATGCCCTTCGCGTCGAAGACGTCCTTGCGGTAGAAGAGCACGTTGGAGTAGGTGGCGCCGGTGGTGAACGACGGGATGCCGTAGAGCCGGTCGTTCCACACCCCGGCCTGCCAGCCGCCGGTCGGGATGGCCGCGAGGTTGGGGTACTCCTTGACCTTGTCGCCCGCCAGGTACGGGGTGAGGTCGGCCAGTTGGGTGCCGCACAGTTCGCCGACGTTGAACAGCGGGTTCCACCAGGTGGGCAGCTGCACCCAGTCGGGGAGCCTGCGGGCCGCGGTGAGGTTGGGGATGGCGGTGTTGTAGGTGTTGCCGTTGGCGGGCTGCACGCTCAGGCCGGCGCCCAGCGCCTTGTCGACCGCGCGGTAGTAGGCGTTGCCGGCCGACGGGATGGAGCCCCACAGCGGGGTGACGCAGGTGTACCGGCCGCCGGAGCCGGGGGTCCTGGCGACCGTCCTGACCTGGTCGGACGGGTAGTGGGTGAAGCCGGGGTCGGTGCTGATGCCGCCCGGGCCGGCGACCGAGGCGATGTCCGGCCGGACGGCGGCGCTGGGCAGGTAGGCGGGCACCGCGGCGGCCAGGCCCTTCTTGGTGTTGGCCCCCGAGGCGCCGGCGGACCCCGTGCTGCCGCAGCCGGTGAGCAGCGGGGAGAGGGCGGCCGCCCCGGCCGCGCCCATGGCGGTGCCGAGGAACGCTCGGCGGTTCGGGAAAGTGCTCATGGTCGGTGCGGCCCTTCGTCGGTGTCGAACTCGATTCGAAGCGCTTCGATTCCGGCGGAGCCTAACCACCACTCCCAAGGGCGACAAGGGTCCCGGCGGAATTAGTTCGGACTGTCGCACCGGTGATCTCCGGGCAGTGTGCGATGGGTGCACGGCGGTTGACAGCGAGCGTCGGCGAGTGCCACTTTCGAAGCGCTTCAACGATTCGCCGCGACAGGCCGGTGTCCGCCTGCCGGCTTCCCCGCTCGCATGTCCCGAAAGGGCTCCCTCAGTGACGCACCCCGTGACGGACCGGCCCGCCTATCTCGACCCCGAGCTGCCGCCCGAGCGGCGGGCCGACGACCTGCTCGCCCGGCTCACCCGCGACGAACGCCTCGCCATGCTGCACCAGTACGCGCCCGCCGTCCCGCGGCTCGGCATCGCGGCGTTCCGCACCGGCACCGAGGCACTGCACGGCGTCGGCTGGCTCGGCCCGGCCACCGTCTTCCCGCAGGCGGTCGGGCTCGGGGCCACCTGGGACCCGGAGCTGCTGCGCGAGGTCGCCGCCGCCACCGGCACCGAACTGCGCGCCTTCCACCACCGCTCGCCGCAGGTGAGCCTCAACGCCTGGGCGCCGGTGGTGAACCTGCTGCGCGATCCGCGCTGGGGACGCAACGAGGAGGGGTACTCCGAGGACCCGCTGCACACCGCCCGGCTCGCCGAGGCGTACTGCCGGGGGCTGGCCGGCGACCACCCGCGGTTCCTGCGCGCGGCGGCGGTGCTCAAGCACTTCCTGGCCTACAACAACGAGGACGGCCGCTGCGAGACCAGTTCCTCGGTGCGGCCCCGGGTGCTGCACGAGTACGACCTCGCGGCCTTCCGCGAGCCGGTCGCCGGCGGCGCCGCGCACGGCGTCATGCCGGCGTACAACCTGGTCAACGGCCGCCCCGCGCACGTCCATCCGCTGCTCGCCACCGAGCTGCGGCGCTGGGCCGAGCCCACCGGCCACGAACTCGTGGTGTGCAGCGACGCCGGGGCGCCGTCCAACCTGGTGGACACCCAGCACTACTTCGACGACCACGCGGCCTCGCACGCGGCGGCGCTGCGGGCGGGCGTCGACAGCTTCACCGACCACGGCGACGACTTCAAGACCACGGTGGCCCGGCTCACCGAGGCGCTGGAACGCGGCCTGATCACCGTGGACGACGTGGACCGGGCGGTGCGGCGGCAGCTCGCGCTGCGCTTCCGGCTCGGCGAGTTCGACCCGCAGCTCGATCCGTACGCGGCCACCGGGTGGGACGTGGTGGACTGCGCCGCGCACCGGGCGCTGGCGCTGCGGGCGGCGGTGGCGCAGATCGTGCTGCTGCGCAACGAGGGCGGGCTGCTGCCGCTCGCCCCGGCCGGCAGACGGGTCGCGGTGGTCGGACCGCTCGCCCGGACCCTGTTCGAGGACTGGTACAGCGGCACGATGCCCTACCGGATCACGGTGGCCGACGGCCTGCGCGACGCGGTCGAGGCGGCCGGCGGCACGGTCGTGATCGCGGAGGGCGTGGACCGGATCGCGCTGCGGTCCGCCTCGACCGGGCGGTTCCTGGCCCTGCCGGGCGGCGGGGACGGCACCGAGCCGCTGGCCGCCGTCGGGGCCGGCGCGGACCGCCCCGAGGCCGGGTTCGACGTCTTCGACTGGGGCGGCGAGGTCCTGACACTGCGCAACGCCGGCACCGGCCGCTACCTGCACCTGCGCGACGCGGACGCCGCCCTCACCGCGGACCAGCCGCAGCCCGACGGGTGGGACGTGCACGAGACCTTCCGCCTGGAGCCGGCCGGCGAGGACACCGTGCTGCTGCGCAACGTGCTCAACGGCCGCTACGCCACCGTCGATCCGGACAGCGGCGCGGTGCGCTGCGACGCCGCCGCGCCCGGCGGGGCGGAGCCGTTCGCCCGGGTCCTGGTGCGCGACGGCGCCGCGCGGGCCCAGGACGCGGTGCGCGGGGCGGACACCGCGGTGGTGGTGCTCGGCAACGACCCGCACATCAACGGCCGCGAGACCCAGGACCGGGCCGGCCTCGCGCTGCCGCCCGCCCAGGAGGCACTGCTGCGCACCGTCGCCGAGCGGTGCGAGCGGACCGTGCTCACCGTGATGAGCGGTTATCCCTACGCGCTGGACGAGGCGGCGGAGCGGCTGCCCGCGGTGGTGTGGACCTCGCACGCCGGCCAGGAGACCGGCCGCGCGCTGGCCCGGGTGCTGCTGGGCGAGGACGAGCCGGGCGGCCGGCTGCCGCAGACCTGGTACCGGGCGGACGACGAGCTGCCCGACCCGCTGGACTACGACATCATCACCGCCGGCTGGACCTACCAGTACCACGAGCGCGAGCCGCTCTTCCCGTTCGGCCACGGCCTGACCTACACCGGCTACGCCTACGGCACGCCGGTGCTCTCCGCGGCCCGGATGGCACCGGACGGCGCGGTGGCCGTCCGGGTGGACGTGGCCAACACCGGTACGCGGGCCGGCACCGAGACCGTGCAGCTGTACGCCCGCGCGCTGGACGCCCGGTACGCGGCGCCGCGGCTGCGGCTGCTGGACTTCCGCCGGGTCGCGCTGGCCGCCGGGGAGCGCCGCGCCGTCACCTTCACGCTGCCCGGCCGGGCGCTGGCGCACTGGGACGTGGTCGGCCACGCCTTCACCACCGACCCGGGCGGCTACGAGGTGCTGGCCGGCCGCTCGTCCGGCGCCGCCGCGCTGACCGCGCCGGCCCGGCTCACGGTGACCGGCCCGGCCCCCGGTCCGCGGCCGTGTGCCGGACGGATGCTGGCCGCCGCGGACTTCGACGGGCAGCACGGCACGGTGCTGGTGGACCGCACCCGGCAGGAGGGCGACGCGGTCACGCCCGCCGAACCGGCCGCGCCCGGCTGGCTGCTGTTCGGCGGCGCGGACCTCGGCGCCGGGCCGGGCACCGTCTCCGCGCAGATCGCCCGCGGCGGTCCGGGCGAGGCACGCCTGGAACTGCGCGCCGACGATCCGCACCGCGGCCCGCTGCTGGCGGTGCTGCCGGCGCCCGCCGCCGAGGACCGCTATGCCTGGACCGACGCCGTCGCCCCGCTCGACCCGGCGGTCGGCGGCCTGCGCGACCTGTACGCGGTGCTGCACGGCCCGCTGCGGCTGGCCGCCTTCACCGTGCGGCGGGACCGCGCGTGAGGACAGACCCCCCACACCTCCGTCGCGGGCCGGCGGTTCCCGGCCCGCGACGGCGGACGGCCGCGCCACCGGACGGCGGGCCGTCGCACCACGCACCACCTTCGCCCGCAAGGAGTTCAAGGGAGAATCCATGCGCAAGCTCGTGCGTGCGGCCCTGCCCGTGGTGGCAGCGGTCTCCGCCCTGGCGTTCGGCGCCGCCAACGCCAACGCCGCCCCGGTCTACGAGTCGTCCGACCAGTGGGCGTCCTACTCGACCGGCGGCTACACCATCTACAACGACGAGTGGGGCAGCGGCTTCGGCAGCCAGACCCTGTGGGTCGACTCCGCGACCGACTGGGGCGTCTACTCCACCCAGCCCAGCACCTCCGGCGTGAAGTCCTACGCCAACATCAGCAAGAGCGTCGGCACCGCCCTCGACTCGCTGTCCTCGGCGACCAGTTCGTTCGACGAGACGGTGCCGGGCTCCGGCAACTGGGAGTCGGCGTACGACATCTGGCTCAACAGCAGCTCCTACGAGATCATGATCTGGACGGACAAGAGCGGCAACGTCGGCCCGCTCGGCTCGTCGGTCGGCTCGGTCACGCTCGACGGCAACACCTGGACGCTGTACGCGGGCAACAACGGCAGCAACCCCACGTACTCCTTCGTCCGGTCGGGCAACGAGACCTCGGGCACCGTCAACATCCTCGACCTGCTGAAGTACCTGGAGAACACGAAGGGTTACTTCTCGAACCCGACGCTGTCCACCATCCAGTACGGCTTCGAGATCTCCGGCACGGACGACACCCAGCAGGACTTCACCATCAACAGCTACTCCGCCGGCGCGTCCTGACCCCCGGCGCTTAAGGCCCCCGCTCTGGTGCTCCTGGGACGGGCACCAGAGCGGGGGCCGCCATCCTCGCAAACTTCGGACCTCGCGGGCGACGCGGGAGGAGAGGCACCAGTGGAGTTGTTCCGGGAGCACCGAGGCGGCCTGGAGTGGCGGTCGTTCCACGAGACCGTGCGGGTGGAGCCGTGGGGCGACGGCGCGGTACGGGTGCGGGCCGCCCTCGGCCCGATCCGGGACGACATCCCGGGCGCCCTGCTGGAGCGGCCGGCGGCCGGACCCGGCGACCGCACCGAGATCACCGTGCCGGCGGCCGACCGGATCGGCGCCTCCGGCGGGCTCGGCTCGCCCACCGAACTGGCCGGGCCGAGCGCCTTCGTGGCACACGGCGGGCTCACCGTCGAGATCACCCCCTCCGGACTGCTGCGGTTCACCCGGCGCGAGAGCGGCGAGGAGTTGCTGTCCGAGCGCCCGGCGCACTTCTGGTGGCCCGGGCCGCGGGTGCACACCGCCACCGGCAACGGCTACCACCGGCTGGAGCAGCACTTCGCGGCGTACGAGGGCGAGAGGCTCTACGGGCTCGGCCAGCACCAGCACGGGCTGCTCGACCACAAGGGCACCGTCACCGACCTGGTGCAGCGCAACAGCGAGGTGTCGATCCCGGTGCTGCTGTCCGACCGCGGCTACCTGCTGCTGTGGAACAGCCCGGCGGTCGGCCGGGTGGAGCTGGGCGCCACCGGCACCCGCTGGGTGGCCGACAGCGCGCGGCAGATCGACTACTGGATCACCGCCGCCGACACCCCGGCCGACCTGTTGCGCCACTACGCCGACGCCACCGGGCACGCGCCCGACATGCCGGCCTGGGCGACCGGGTTCTGGCAGTGCAAGCTGCGCTACCGCACCCAGGAGGAACTGCTGGAGGTGGCTCGCGAGTACCGGCGGCGCGGGCTGCCGCTGTCGGTCATCGTCGCCGACTTCTTCCACTGGACCCACCTGGGCGACTGGCGGTTCGATCCGGCCGAGTGGCCGGACCCGGCCGCGATGGTGCGCGAACTGGACGGGCTGGGCGTGAAGTTGATGGTCTCGATCTGGCCGTCGGTCAACCCGCGCAGCGAGAACCACCCGGCGATGGAGCGCGCCGGCCTGTTCGTCGGCAACGACAGCGGCGGCACCGCGCACGCCGGCTGGATGGACAAGCCCGGCCCGGTCGAGGCGCAGGTCGCCTTCTACGACCCGACCAACCCGGACGCCCGCGACTTCGTGTGGCGCACCGTGCGGCGCAACTACCACGCGCTGGGCATCAACCTGTGGTGGCTGGACGCCTGCGAGCCGGAGATGCGGCCCCACCACCCGGGCAACCTGCGCTACCACGCGGGCACCGGCAACGAGGTCAACAACCTCTACCCGCGGGAGAACGCCCGCACCTTCTGGGAGGGCATGCTGGCCGAGGGGGACCACGACGGGATGTCGTTCAGCCGCTCGGCGTGGGCCGGCTCGCAGCGCTACGGCACCGCGGTGTGGTCCGGCGACATCGGGGTGGACTTCGCAACGCTGCGCGGCCAGATCGCGGCCGGCGTCTCGATCGGACTGTCCGGCATCCCCTGGTGGACGACCGACATCGGCGGCTTCCACGGCGGCGACCCGGCCGACCCGGCCTACCGCGAACTGGTGATCCGCTGGTTCCAGTTCGGCGCGTTCTGCCCGATCTTCCGGCTGCACGGCTTCCGCGAGCCGCGCACCGCGCTCGGCGGCTCGATGACCGGCGGCCCCAACGAGGTCTGGTCGTACGGCGAGCGGGCCGGAGGCCGTGATGGCCGACTACCTCGCGCTGCGCGAACGGCTGCGGCCCTACCTCGACGAGCAGATGCGCACCGCGGCGCGCGAGGGGCTGCCGCCGATGCGCGCGCTGTTCCTGGAGTTCCCGGCGGACGAGCGCGCCTGGGAGGTCACCGGGCAGTTCCTGCTCGGCCCGGACCTGCTGGTCGCGCCGGTCACCGAGGCGGACGCCCGGGAGTGGACCGTCTACCTGCCGGCCGGCGCCCGCTGGACCGACGCGTGGACCGGCGAGGTCCACCCGGGCGGCGCCGAGGTGGTGGCGGCCGCCCCGCTGGAGCGCATCCCGCTCTTCCTGCGCGACGGCGCCCGGCTGCCGGTCCGCGCGCCCGCGACCGCGCCGTGACCGGGCGGCACGGCGGCCCGCACCACCGGCCACCGGGTGTCAACAGCCGGGGGCACCATCCTCGCCCGCCCGGGGCGTGACCCGGTGCCATGGCCGCGCTCCGGCCGTACCCGTAGCGTCCGGAGGGCGGCGCTCCCCCGGCCACCGGGCCGCACCGTCGTCGCGGGGCGCCACGGGCAGTTCACGCCCGGGTGCCCGGCCGGACCGGCGCCGCGCGCCCGTTTCCCCGCTCTCCCGCCAGGAGTGCCCATGCGCCCGTCGTTCCTTCGAAGAGTCCTCTCCCGCGTCGCGTCGGCGGCCGTGCTGGGCGTGGTCGCCGCGTGCCTGACGGCCGCCGTCCCCGCCACGCAGGCCGCCGCGGCCACCGGTACGTACCAGCAGGTCACCGGCTTCGGCTCCAACCCCGGCAATCTGGCGATGTACCAGTACACGCCGGCGAACCTCCCCTCGGGCGCGCCGCTGGTCGTCGCGCTGCACGGCTGCACGCAGACGGCGAACGACTACTACACCGACTCCGGTTGGCAGAAGTACGCGGACCTGTGGGGCTTCGCGGTGGTCTTCCCGCAGACGAACTCCACCAACAACGCGCTGTCGTGCTTCAGTTGGTTCGACCCGACGAAGGACGCGCGGGGCGCCGGCGAGGCGGCCTCGGTCGTGCAGATGGTGGACTACGCGCAGGCGCACACCGGCTCCGACAGCCACCGGGTCTACGTCACGGGCCTGTCGGCCGGCGCCGGCATGGCGGCCGACCTGCTCGCCGACTACCCGGACGTGTTCGCCGGCGGCTCTATCGACTCCGGGCTGCCCGCGCAGTGCGCCACCAGCGAGACGGCGGCGAGCGGCTGCCAGGACGGCAGCCAGAACCTCACCCCCGCGCAGTGGGGCGACAAGGTGCGCGCCTCCGACCCGGGTTACTCCGGTCCGTGGCCGAAGGTCGCCATCTGGCAGGGCAGTTCGGACTACACGGTCTACCCGGTCAACTCCACCGAACTGCGCGACCAGTGGACGAACGTCTGGGGGATCAGCCAGACCGCGTCCAGCACCACGACGCTGACCGGCGGCACCACCGAGCAGGTCTACGACGACCCGGCCGGCGACCCGGCGGTGGAGCTGTACACGATCTCCGGCATGGGCCACGGCCTGGCGGTCAGCCCCGGCTCCGGCACCGACCAGTGCGGCGCGACCGGGGCGTACTTCCTCAGCTACATCTGCTCCAGCTACTACACCGCGCGGTTCTGGGGCCTGGACGGCTCGTCGGGCGGCGGTGGCGGCACCGGCACGCTCGCCGCGCCGACCGGCCTGGCGGTCACCGCGACCACCGACTCCTCGGTCTCGCTGTCGTGGAACGCGGTGAGCGGCGCCGCGTCGTACACCGTCAGCCGCGACGGCGCGCAGGCCGGCACGGCCACCTCGACGAGCTTCACCGACACCGGCCTGTCCCCCGGCACCGCCTACACCTACACGGTCGCCGCGGTCGACTCCACCGGCGCGGCCGGCACCGCCTCCGGCACGGTCACCGCGACCACCGGCGGCTTCGTGCCGCAGTGCTTCACCGACAACAACTACAACCAGGTCGCCGCCGGCCGCGCCCACCAGACCAGCGGCACCACGTACGCCAACGGCTCGAACCAGGACATGGGCCTGTGGAACACCTTCGTCACCCACACCCTGGAGGAGACCTCGGCCGGCTACTACGTCGTGGCGGACTCCGGCTGCCCGGCCTGACCCACGCCCGGCCGCTTCCCGGCGGCGCCGCGCCGCCGGGAAGCGCGCGCCCCCGCGGCGCGATGCTCCTGGTCAGCGGTGGCGCAGGGTGGAGCGGGCCTCCACGCCGGTCCGCTGCCGGGGCTCGTAGCCGGTCGCGAGCAGTTGCGCGGTGAGGGTCAGGTCGGCCGGCTCGCGCAAGCGCGGGCCGTATCGGCGGTCGGCAAACGCGACGGTGAAGGACGTCCGGAAGGTGTGCCCCGGTGCGAGGTTTCCGCCCGGCGACGGGAGGACGAGCGCGGTCAGGGTCCGGCCGGAGCCGGCAGTGAGCGCGACGGGCTGGCCGTTGGCGGTCACCCGCAGGTCGCGGCCGGACAGGCCGCCGCGGCGCGAGAGGACAAGGCGGGCGGCGACGTCGCGGTACTCGGGGCCGTTGCGCGGATCGGTGAAGGTGAGGGTGCCGTCCGCCGAGCGGCGGACGCGCACGGCGGCCGCGGCGCGTCCGCGCCACCTCGGCGGGCAGTGCCGACGCGCGACGCCGCAGGGCCGGCCCGGTGTGGCGTTCACCGTGACGCGGCCGGTGGCCAGTCCGTCGACCGCGAAGTCGTAGACGGTACCGTTCACCGCGAGGTTGTCGACGTGGGTGTCGAGCGTCGCGGTCGGGTCGCCGAGCCGGCCCACGTTGGCGATGACGCCGATCACCCCGTCGCCGGGAGCGTCGCAGGCGGACACGTAGGTACTCAGCGGGGAGTCGCTGTTCGCCGCGAGCGGCGGGACTGTGGGCAGCGCGCGGGAGGTGCGCCACAGCGAGGTGCCGGTGGAGGTGAAGTGCTGCCAGACGTTCGGCACGACTCCGGCGCGGCCTCGGCTGTCGGTGGCCAGTTGCGGCTGGAAGCTGATCGTGGTGAACGCGCCCCGGCAGTACATCGGGAGCTGCAGGTTGGCCGAGGTGCCGGTGGCGGTGGAGGTATGGCCGTCGACGTAGGAGTCATAGGACAGTTCGGAGCGCGCGATGGTGCCCAGCGGAACGCGCTGCGGGAAGTAGTGCGCGGCCTGGGACTGCTCGCCGGGGCCGATCGCCAGATGCAGGCTGCCGTCGAAGCGGACCGGGTCGGTGAACGGCGAGATCCGCTGGATCCCCGGTGTCCGGCCGGCGTTGCTCGGGTCGTCCTGGAGTCTGATCCAGGGCCGGCCCGGGCCGAAGTCGGCGGCTCTGACCTTCTGCACCACGGCGCCGGAGGCGGTGGGGGCGAAGGAGAACAACGTCGCACCCGTCGCCAGCAGGGCGGCGGCGACGGACAGGGAGAGACGGTTCATGCAGGCTCCCGTCTGGATGGGCGGCGAACGGCCGCGCTTCCGCGTCACAGCGGCGCGGGCGCACCTATCAGTCCCCTCGCCGACCGGGCCGACGCGCCCGCCCGGCGTTCCTCACCCGTTCGGACCGGTCGCATACTCGAACAGATCAGAGGCCGCGGCGGTACGCGGCCCGCGGCGAACGGCAGGAGGACCGCGCGTGTTCGGACGCCGGGGTGCCGCGCGCGGCACCGCGATCGAGCTGGCCGCCGACGATCCGCGGCTCGGGCTGACCGGGTACGCCGAACTGGTGGCCGCCGACGGCGGGGTGCGGCCGCACCGACTGCAGCTCGCCGCCGCGGCCCCGCCGCCGCCCGCGCGGCTGGCCACGACCGCGCGGATGGCCTCCGGCGTCGCCGCGACCTTCGCCACCGACGCGCGCGCCCTGGAGTGGGACGTGGAGATGACGGCGCCGGAGCCGGGCCGCCGCCCCGCGCCGTTCGACGTGGTGGTCGACGGCGTGCCGACCGCCCGGCAGTTGGTCCGCGGCAGCGGGACGCTGCGGGTGCGCGGGCTGCCGCGCGGGGTGAACCGGATCCGGGTCTGGCTGCCGCAGTACGGCTTCTGCCGGCTCGGCGCGGTGCGGCTGGCGGGCGCGACGACGGTGGCGTCCGCCGCGGACCAGCGCCGCTGGATCACCTACGGCAGCTCGATCACGCACTGCAACGGCGCCGACGGCCCGTCGCAGACCTGGCCCGCGCTGGTCGCCGCGCGGCACGGCTGGCGGCTGACGAATCTGGGCTTCGCCGGGGCGTGCCATCTCGACCCGGTCGTCGCCCGGTTCATCCGGGACACGCCCGCCGACCTGGTCAGCCTGTGCGTCGGCGTCAACATCCACGGCGGCTCGACCTTCGACGGCCGCACACTCGGGCCCGCGCTCGGCGACTTCCTCGCGACCGTACGGCAGGGCCACCCGCACACCCCGCTCGTGGTGATCACCCCGATCGTGGCGCCGGCCCGCGAGGAGGCCCGCAACCGGGCCGGGCTGACCCTGTCGCAGATCAGGACCCGGGTCGCCGAGACGGTCCTCACGGCCCGGGAGAACGGCGACCGGGCGCTCCACCTGGTGGACGGCCTCGGCGTGCTGGGCCGCGCGGACACCGCCGCGCTGGCCGACGGCCTGCACCCCGGACCGGACGGCTACCGCCTGATGGCCGCCCGGATCGCCCCGCTGCTGGGCCCGCATCTGTCCGGTTGAACAGGTCGGCTTCCCGGCGCGGGAGGGCTCACGCCGGGCGCGGGTCGAGCCGGACGGCGGCGCCCGCGGGTACCCGGACCTCGAAGAGCCGGTCGGCGACGCGGACGCGGACCGGCTGATCGGCCGGGCCCGCGTGCCGGTGCACGGTCAGCTCGGTCAACTCGCCGTCCCGCCAGGCGAAGTCGACGGCGAGGCCGCCGCGGCAGCGGATGCCGCGGGCCCGGCCCTCGGGCCATTCGGCGGGCAGCGCGGGCAGCAGCCGCACCTCGCCGCCGTGGCTCTGCACGACCATCTCGGTGAGCGCGGCCGTCAAGCCGTGGTTGCCGTCGATCTGGAACGGGGGGTGGGCGCAGAAGAGGTTGGGCAGCAGGCCGCCGCGGTCCGTGCCGTCCAGCGGGCGGGTCGCCTCCAGGAAGAGCGCGCGGGTGTCTCCCGCGTCGCGCAGCCGGGCCCGCAGCGCCGCCTTCCACGCCCACGACCAGCCGACCTCCCCCGGACCGCGCCGCTCCAGCGACCGGCGGGCCGCCGCGGCGAGCTCCGGGGCGCGGTCGGGGTCGATCCGGCCCAGCGGGTGGACGTCGACCAGGTGGGACAGGTGCCGGTGGTGCGGATCGGCGTCCGGGAGGTCGTGGGCCCACTCCCGCAGCAGGCCGTCCGTCGAGATCCGCGGCGGGGGGAGCCGCGGCAGCGCCCGGCGCATCCGGTCGTCCAGCGCGTCGTCGAGGCCGAGGACCCGGTCGGCGGCCAGGCAGCGTTCGAGGACCGCGCGGATCAGCGAGATGTCCATCGCGGTGGAGCCGGTCAGCGACCGCTCGGTGCCGTCGGCGGCGACGAACAGGTTCTCCGGCGAGGTGGACGGCAGGGTTCCCAGGCCGCCGGAGCCGTCCTCGACCAGCCAGTCGAGCAGAAAGGCGGCGCAGCCGCGCAGCACCGGCCGGGCCCGGTCGCGCAGGAACGCGGTGTCCATGCCGAACTCGTAGTGGTCCCACAGGTGTTGGGACAACCAGGCGCCGCCCATCATCCACAGCGACCAGGACGGGTCGCCGTGGCCCATGCCGGCCGGGAGCGTCCAGCCCCACGGGTCGGTGTTGTGGTGCGCGACCCAGCCGCGGGCGCCGTACAGGCCGGCCGCCACCTTCGCTCCCTGCTCGGCCATCCGGTCCAGCAGGTCGAACAGCGGCTCGTGGCAGGCGGCGAGCCCGGCGGCCTCGGCGCCCCAGTAGTTCATCTGGGTGTTGACGTTGATCGTGTAGTTCGACGACCACGGCGGGCGCGGGTCGTCGTTCCAGATCCCCTGGAGGTTGGCGGGCGGTCCGGTGCGCGGGCGGGACGCGGACGCCAGCAGGTAGCGGCCGAGTTGGAACATCACGGTGGCCGTCAGCCGCTCGTCCCGGCCGCCGAGCACGTCCCGGGCGACGTCGTGGACGCCGGCGCGGCGCGGGCCGACGCGCAGCGAGGCGGAGCCCAACAGGGCGCGCAGATCGGCCTGGTGGGCACGGAGCAGTTCCTCGGTGCCGCGTTCGGCGGCCCGTGCGGCGAGACCGGCGGCGGTTCCCAACTGCTCGGAACGGGTGGGCGAAGCGGTGGCGCCGTCGAGCCACCAGGCGGCGGCCGAGGTGGCGGAGGCGAGCGTCACCAGGACCCGGCTCGCGCCCCGGACGGTGAGGCGCCCGTCGCGCACGGCCGGCTCGCCGTCGGTGGCCAGCCGGACCGCGACCGCCCCGAACGGGTCGTATCCGCCGACCGGGCCGGCCGCGTAGCGCAGCGGTTCGGCGATCGAGGGCTCGTGCGAGGGGGCTCCGTCGACCGGGATCTCGACGCCGAGCAGCAGGCCGCCGCCGTCGCACGACTGGTGTGCCCGGCGCAGCGGGCTGGTCAGCTCCAGGGTCAGGCCGGTGGTGCCGCCGGCGCACTCCAGCGCGACGCAGACCGTCCCGGTGGGGGCGTCGGCCCAGGTGAGCCGGCGGACCGCGGTGCCCGCGAGGTCCATCTCCTCCTCGACGACGCCGCTGTCCAGGTTCAGGGTGCGGCCCCGGTACACCGCCCGGTCGCCGCCGTCCAGCGTCAGCCACAGGTCGGCGTAGGGCAGGTACTCCTGGCTGTAGCGGCCCTGGAAGCTCCGCAGCAGCGCGGCGGCGCGGTCGTGGTCGCCGGCCCGCAGGGCGGCGCGTGCCTCGGCGAGCCGGGCCGGTCCCGCGCCGCCGGCCAGGACGCCGGCGAGCGCGGCGGCCGGACCGCCGGGGGTGCCGGACCACACGGTGGAGTCGTTGATCTGGAAGCGGGCGTGGTGCGCGCCGCCGAAGACCATCGCACCGAGCCGGCCGTTGCCGACCGGGGCGGCCTCGCTCCAGCACGCCGCCGGAGCGGGCCAGCCGAGGAGCAGGTCGCCGTCGCGCCGTCCGGAGTTCACGGGAGGTGCCATCGGGTTCTCCAAGCAGCCGTGGGCAGGCGGGCGCCGGCTCGTCAGGACAGATCGGTGCGGACCCAACTCTCGACCGCGGCGACGTGCACCGCGGCGGTCGAGGCGGCCAGTTGGGCGTCGCCGGCGGCGAGGGCGCGCAGGATCGCCTCGTGGTCGCGGCGGGCGTCGTCGATGGCGTGCTCCGTACCGGCGCCGCGCAGCAGCCGCACCCGCTGGGTCTGCGAGGACAGCACGTCGAGGAGGAGCGCGGCGACCGGGTTGCCGGCCACCATGGCGATCGTGCGGTGGAAGAGCGCGTCGAGCCGGATGAACTCCTCGGGGGTGCCGGCCAGTTCGCCGCGGTCCAGCAGGTCGCGCAGGGTGCGCAGTTCCGGCTCGGTGATCCGGCCCGCCGCGAGGGCGACGACCTGCGGTTCGAGCATCCGGCGGACCTGGAGGAAGTGCAGCGCCGCGGCGCCCTGGGAGACGTCGGCGGCGAACGAGAGGCTCTCCAGCAGCAGTTGCGGCTCCAGGCTGGAGACGTAGGTGCCGTCGCCCTGCCGCACCACGAGGATCCGCATCGCGGTCAGGGCGCGCACCGCCTCGCGCAGCGAGTTGCGCGACAGCCCCAACTGGTCTGCGAGTTCGTCCTCCCGGGGCAGCCTGGCGCCGGCCCGCAGCTCGCCCGACAGGATCATGGCCTTGATCCGGTCGATCGCCTCATCCGTGACCGCCACCGTGGACACACCTCCGATGCCGGGCCGGAACGGTCCGCCGACTATAGCGAACGCGCCGCGCCGCGACCCGGCTTTCATCGGATGAATACGGCTCCAGCCCTCGCCGCGCGGTACCCACCACGGCCGAAATTCCACGATTCATCGGCACGAGGCTTGTACCGGCCGCCCGGCCCTCCTACAGTCCAGCGTATTCATCGGATGTCTGCCGGGAGGAACCCCCTGTGTCCACCACGGCCCAGATCACCGCCGTCGAGACCTGGGACGTGCGCTTCCCCACTTCCCGCACGCTCGACGGCTCCGACGCGATGAACCCCGACCCGGACTACTCCGCCGCCTACGTCGTGCTGCGCACCGACGCGGAGTCCGGGGTCGAGGGGCACGGGTTCGTCTTCACCATCGGGCGCGGCAACGACATCCAGGTCGCCGCGATCGACGCGCTGCGCCCCTACGTGATCGGGCGGGAGGTCGCCGCGCTGTGCGCCGACCCCGGTTCGCTCAGCCGCGACCTGGTCGGGGACAGCCAGTTGCGCTGGCTGGGTCCGGAGAAGGGCGTGGCGCACATGGCGATCGGCGCCCTGGTCAACGCGGCGTGGGACCTGGCGGCCCGGTGCGCGGGCAAGCCGCTGTGGCGGCTGCTGGCCGACGCCGAGCCGGAGTGGCTGGTCTCGCAGATCGACTTCCGCTACCTCACCGACGCGTTGAGCCCGCGGCGCGCGCTGGAGCTGCTGCGGGCCGGCCGGGTGGGACGCGCGGAGCGCGAGGCGGAGCTGCTGGCGCACGGCTACCCGGCCTACACCACCTCGCCGGGCTGGCTGGGCTACGACGACGCGAAGCTGGTCCGGCTCGCGAAGGAGGCGCTGGCGGCCGGCTTCCGGCAGATCAAGCTGAAGGTGGGCGCCGACCTGGCCGACGACCTGCGCCGGCTGCGCACCGCCCGCCGGGTGATCGGCCCGGACATCCGGATGGCGGTGGACGCCAACCAGCGCTGGGACGTGGCCGAGGCGATCGAGTGGACCCGGGCGCTCGCCGAGTTCGACCCGTACTGGATCGAGGAGCCCACCAGCCCGGACGACATCCTCGGCCACGCCGCGATCCGTGCCGCGGTCGCCCCGGTCAAGGTGGCGACCGGCGAACACGTGCACAACCGCGTGGTGTTCAAGCAGCTGCTGCAGGCCGGGGCGATCGACGTGCTGCAACTGGACGCCACCCGGGTCGGCGGCGTCAACGAGAACCTGGCCATCCTGCTGCTCGCGGCCGAGTTCGGCGTCCCGGTCTGCCCGCACGCGGGCGGGGTGGGCCTGTGCGAACTGGTGCGGCACCTGGCGATGTTCGACTACCTGGCGGTGGCGGGCAGCACCGAGGGCCGGGCCGCCGAGTACACCGACCACCTCCACGAGCACTTCACCGACCCGGCGGTGGTCCGCGACGGCCACTACACCGCCCCGACCGCGCCCGGCTTCTCGGCCCGGATGCACCGGAGCTCGCTGGAGACCTACCACTACCCGCACGGCCACTACTGGGCCGGAAGCGCGACGAACCCGGAGGAAGCGACGGCATGACGGACTTCACCCACCTGCGCGCCCTGGTGACCGGCGGAGCGTCCGGCATCGGCCTGGCCACCGCCCGGCTGCTGGCCGAACGCGGCGCCTCCGTCGCGGTGCTCGACCTCGACCCGGGCCACCCGGACGCCGGAACGGCCCACTTCACCGCGGACGTCTCGGACGACGCGGCCGTGCGCGCGGCGGTCGCCGGCGCGGCGGAAGCGCTCGGCGGGCTCGACGTGCTGGTCAACAACGCCGGCATCGGCGCGGCGGGCACGGTCGAGGACAACCCGGACGAGGAGTGGCACCGGGTGCTGGACGTCAATGTGCTGGGCATCGTCAGGACCACCCGGGCCGCCCTCCCCCACCTGCGGGCCTCGCGCGCCGCCGCGATCGTCAACACCTGCTCGATCGCGGCCACCGCCGGCCTGCCGCAGCGCGCGCTGTACTCGGCCAGCAAGGGCGCGGTGCTCTCCCTCACCCTGGCGATGGCCGCCGACCACGTCCACGAGGGCATCCGGGTCAACTGCGTCAACCCCGGCACGGTGGACACCCCGTGGGTGGCACGGCTGCTGGACGCGGCCGAGGACCCGGCCGCCGAACGCGCCGCGCTGCGGGCCCGGCAGCCCACCGGCCGCCTGGTCGGCGCGGACGAGGTCGCCGCCGCGATCGCCTACCTGGCCAGCCCGCTGTCCGGTTCCACCACCGGCACCGCGCTGGCCGTCGACGGCGGCATGCAGGGGCTGCGCCCGCGCAGGACCGGCGGATGACCCGGCGCACGCTCGGCGCCGGCGGCGTACCGGTCACCGGCCTGTCCCTCGGCACGGCGGCGCTCGGCAACCTGTACCGCCCGGTCGGGGAGGACCAGGCCCGCGCGACGGTCGACGCGGCGTGGCAGGCCGGCATCCGGTACTTCGACACCGCGCCGCACTACGGACTCGGCCTGGCGGAGCGCCGGTTGGGCGAGGCGCTGCGCGACCGGCCGCGCGCCGAGTTCACCGTCTCCACCAAGGCGGGCCGGCTGCTCGAACCGGTGGCGCGACCGCACGGCGACGACCGGGCGAACGGCTACGCGGTGCCGGCCACCCACCGGCGGATCTGGGACTTCAGCGCCGACGGGGTGCGCCGCAGCATCGAGGAGAGCCTGCTGCGCCTCGGCCTCGACCGGGTCGACGCGGTCTACCTGCACGACCCGGACGACCACGAGCGGCCGGCGTTCGAGGACGCCTACCCGGCGCTGGAACGGCTGCGGGCCGAAGGGGTGGTCGGCGCGATCGGCGCCGGGATGAACCAGGCGGCGATGCTGGCCCGCTTCGTCCGGGACACCGACGTCGACGCCGTCCTGCTCGCCGGCCGCTACACGCTGCTCGACCAGAGCGGGCTGGACGAACTGCTGCCGCTCGCCCGGCGCCGCGGGGTCTCCGTGGTGATCGGCGGCGTCTTCAACTCGGGCCTGCTGGCCGGCCCGGGACCGGGCGCCACCTTCGACTACCTCCCGGCGCCGGACTCGGCGCTGCGCCGCGCCCTGCGGATCGAGGCGGTCTGCGCGGCGCACGGCGTGCCGCTGCGCGCGGCGGCGCTGCGCTTCGCGGCGGCACACCCCGCGGTGGCCTCCGTGCTGGTCGGTGCCCGCAGCGCCGCCGAGGTGGCGGACGCCGCGTCGATGCTGCGCGTGCCGGTCCCCGACGGGCTGTGGCAGGAGTTGCGCGCCGACGGACTGCTGCGCGCCGACGCGCCGGTGGGCCGGGACGCCGGACCGCAGCCGTGACCCCGCCGGCCGGGCCGGCCGCGGCGCGGGTGGTCGACGCGCACCACCACGTCTGGCGGCTCGCGGTGCGCGACCAGGCGTGGATCACCGGGCCGCGGATGGCGCCGCTGCGCCGCGACTTCCGGATGGCGGACCTGCGGCCGCACGCCGAGGCGGCCGGAGTGGACGCGAGCGTGCTGGTGCAGACGGTGTGCGTGCCGCAGGAGACGCCGGAGTTGCTGGCGCTGGCCGCCCGCGACCGGCTGGTGGCCGGGGTGATCGGCTGGACGGACCTGGCCGCGCCGGACATCGGCGACGCGCTCGCCCGACTTCGGGCCGCACCCGGCGGCGAGCACCTGGTCGGGATCCGGCACCAGGTGCAGGACGAGCCGGACCCGTGGTGGCTGTGCCGGCCGCCGGTGCTGCGCGGGCTCGCCGCCGTCGCGCGGGCCGGACTCGTCTACGACCTCGTGGTGACGCCCGGCCAGCTCCCGGCCGCCACCGCCGCCGCCCACGCGCTGCCCGAACTGCCGTTCGTGCTGGACCACCTCGGCAAACCGCCCGTCGCGGCCGGCGAACCGGAGCCATGGGCGACCCGGCTGGCCGCGTTCGCCGCGCTGCCGAACACCTCGGGCAAGCTGTCCGGCCTGGTCACCGAGGCGGACTGGGACCGCTGGAGCAGCGCCGATCTGCGCCCCTTCGCCGACACCGCGCTGCGCGTCTTCGGCCCGGACCGGCTGATGTTCGGCTCCGACTGGCCGGTCTGCCTGCTGGCCGCCGGCTACCGCCGGGTCGTCGACACCGCCCGCGAGCTGACCGCCGGCCTGTCGCCGGCCGAGCGCGCGGCGGTCTTCGGCGGCACGGCGGCCCGCGTCTACGGCCTGTGACGCGGCCGGGCCCACCCGGGGTCGCCGCGCTCGTCCGCCGCGCGGTGCAGCAGGCCGACGAGGCGCCTGATGTCCGGGCGGCGCGAGGTGCCGGCCCGGCTCGCGGTGAAGACGGTCCTGGTGACCGGGTGCAGCAGCGGATGCAGGGCGACCTCCGGCAGGCTGTCCGGCAGCGCCATGCGCGGCACCAGGGCGACCCCGGCGCCCGCGGCCACCAGGGCGGTCAGCACCGAGAAGTCGCTGCTGCGGGCCCGCACGGCGGGTACGAACCCGGCCGCGCCGCAGGCACGCTGCGTCATCTCATAGCAGGAGGTATCGGCGTGCGGGGTGAGCCAGCGGGAGTCGCCGAGCCGGGAGAGGTCGACCGGCTCGCCGTCGCGCAGGCCCAGCCGGGCCGACTCGCGCGGCGGCAGCACGGCGAGCACCGGGTCCTCCAGCAGCCTGGACTGCTCGCAGTCCGCGGGGAAGCTGCGCGGCAGCACCGTGTAGCCGTGCACGATCGCCAGGTCGGCGCAGCCGCGGCGCAGTGACTCCAGCGCCGCCTCCGGTTCCTGCTCGACGAGTCGCAGCGTCAGGGCGTGCTCCTCCGGGTCGGCCGTGGTCTCCCGCCAGACGGACGGCACCAGGGTGCGGGCGGCGGAGGCGAAGGCGGCCAGCCGCACCGTGCCGCCGGTGCCGCCGCGCAGGGCGGCCAGGTCCGACTCGGCGGCGGCGAGGTGGCCGAGCACCACCTCGGCGTGCGCGACGAGCAGTTCGCCGGCCGCGGTGAGCCGCAGGGTGCGGCCGTGCTTCTCCACCACCGGCACGCCCGCCTCGCGTTCCAGCACGGCGAGTTGCTGCGAGACGGCGGGCGCGGTCAGGTGCAGCGCGTCGGCGGTGGCGGCCACCGTGCCGTGGGTGGCGAGGTGTCGCAGGATCCGAAGGCGTCGCACGTCGAGCACGCGGGCTCCTCGTCAGTGGGTGGAGCGTCGCGGCGGATTCGCCGGGACCGGGTCGAGCGGCCCGGGGCGGCCGGGGTCCGGCGCGGCGGTACGGGCCCGGGTCCCGCGGTTGATCAGCACGACGCCCGCGATGGTGACCGCGCCGCCGAGCAGTTGGACCGGCCGGGGCTGCTCGGACAGCCACACGTAGGAGACGGCGAGCGCCACCGGCGGAACCAGGTAGAGCGCGCCGGTGGAGGCGGCGAGTGGCAGGCGGGCGACGGCGTAGCCCCAGATGACGAAGCCGACGGCGGACGGCAGCAGCCCGAGGAAGACCGCCGAGCCGAGCGCGCCGGCCGGCGCCCGGGGCAGCGCCCGCAGCGCGGCCGGCAGCAGCGGCAGGGCGAACAGGGTGCCGGCCGTCATCGCGTAGGTCGCCACTTCGAGGCCGGTGCGGCGGCGCAGCAGCGGCTTCGTCGCCACGTGGTAGAGGCCCTGGACGAACGCGGCCGCCAGCACGATCAGCGCGCTGGAGCCGAACCCGGCCGACCCGCCCGTGACGGCGACGACCGCCGAGCCGGCCAGCGCCACCACGCTGCCGAGCAGCACGCCGCGGCGCAGCGGCTCCCCGGCGCCCGCCGCGGCGAGCAGCACGCTGAAGACCGGTGCGACCGCGATCAGCAGGCTCGCCGTCCCGGCGTCCACGTGGACCTCGCCCCAGTTGAGCAGGATCTGGTACGCGGTCATGCCGGAGGCGCCGCACAGCGCGATGAGCGGCAGGTCGCGGGCGCGGGGCAGCCGCACGCCGGCGAACGGCGCCACCAGGGCCAGGGCGAGCGCGGCGACGAACAGCCGCAGGAAGGAGAGCGCCGCCACGCCGAGCCCGTCGACCCCGACCCGGATGGCCGGGAAGGCCGAGGCCCACAGCACGACGGTGCCGCCGAGGGCGAGCAGCCGCAGCGCCCGGGCGGCGGTGGCGGTACGGGCGGCAGGAACGGGACGGGTCACCCGTCCAGGGTCGCCGCCGCGTTCCGAAAGATCCAGTCAGCATTTTTTCGCAAAAGCATAAGTTTTTCTTTTCATACCGACTCACGCGGACTGCTGGGACGCGGCCGCCTCCGGGCGCAGGTCGTCCATGGTGAGCCGGTGGGCCGGTTCCTCGGGCAGCACGACGCGGCTGGTGGCGCGGCCGCCGGAGACGTGCAGGAGTTCGCCGGACCGCATCAGGCGCCAGTCGGGGTCGTCGTCTATCGGTTCGCTGGCGACCACCACGGCCGGGGCCGCGGCCAGGTCACCGGAGTGGACGCGCAGGTGGCCCGCCGTGCCGGTGTGCCGCAGGTGCCCGCCGCCCGCCGGCCGTTCCAGCACGTGCAGTTCGTGGGTGTCGGGGTAGCGCAGCGCCCACAGGTCGTCGGGGGTGGTGAGCACCAGGTTGAGGGCGAAGACCGGCAGGTGCCGGGCGATCCAGCGGGCGGCGTCGGTGATGCCGGCGCCGACGTCGCCGTGGTGGGCCCGCACCTGCCGGGTGATGAGCGCGAAGAAGCGCTCCGAGTCGGTGTCGCCGGCCACCAGGGCCCGGTCGGGGCCGAGTTCGGCGTCGAGTTCGTCCAGTCCCTCGATGACGCCGTTGTGCGCGAAGAGCCGTCCGTCCTGCTGGAACGGGTGGGTGTTGCGGTCCGACAGGCTGCCGGTGGAGGCGAAGCGCACGTGGGCGAGGAAGGTGGTCGAGGTGACATCCGCGGCCTCCTCGGCGAAGTGCCGGTCCCGGTAGGCGGCGATCGGCGCCTTGTGGACCCGCGGTGTGCCGTCGGCGTCGAAGAACCCCAGACCGGTGCCGTCCGGATCACGGTGGCTCTGCGCGCTGAGGCTGTCGGGCGCGTCCAGCAGCCAGAAGGTGGCGCGGGTACGGGCGGGGGCGCTGCTCAGTCCGAACAGTCGGCACATGACTCGGGCTCCTCGGTGCGTCGGGCGGCCGCGCCCGGGGCGGTGAGACCGCCACGGGTGCGTCCGGTTGCGTGGGATCAGAGCGCGAGACGAGCTAGTGGCGCCCGGCCCGCTGGGGGTTCTTGGTCTCGGCGCCGTGGGCGAAGCCTCCGGCGTCCTCGGCGGTGCGGTGCGGCTGGCTCTGCTTGGACAGCCGGTCCAGGACCCGGCGCAGATCCTCCATCAGCAGGTCCGCCAGGTCGTGGCTGAAGCCGTTGCGCACGACGATGCGCAGGACAGCCAGGTCGGTGCGGTTGGCGGGGAAGGTGTAGGCCGGCAGCAGCCAGCCGCGCTCGCGCAGGGCCGCGGATATGTCGAAGACGGTGAAGTTCTCGATGCCCTCGCGCACCCGGAAGGCGAACACCGGCGTCTCGCTGCCGTCGGTGATCAGCTCGAACGCGTCGAGGCCGGCGATCTCCGACGACAGGCGCATCGCCACGTCACGGCAGGTCTGCTGGACGCGGCGGTAGCCCTCGAAGCCGAGCCGCAGGAAGTTGTAGTACTGCGCGACGACCTGGGCACCCGGCCGGGAGAAGTTCAGCGCGAACGTGGGCATGTCCCCGCCGAGGTAGTTGACGTGGAAGACCAGTTCCTCGGGCAGCGCGTCCGCGTCCCGCCACAGCGCCCAGCCCACGCCCGGCATGACGAGCCCGAACTTGTGGCCCGAGGTGTTGATCGACGCCACCCTCGGCACCCGGAAGTCCCACCGCAGCTCCTCGTCGACGAACGGTGCGATCATCGCCCCGGAAGCGCCGTCCACGTGGACCGGCACGTCGATCCCGGTGCGGGCCTGCAGGTCGTCGAGGGCGGCGGCTATCTCGGCCACCGGCTCGTAGCTGCCGTCGAAGGTGGAGCCCAGGACCGCGACCACCCCGATGGTGTTCTCGTCGCACAGCGCGGCGGCGCCCTCTGGGCTGAGGTGGTAGCGGTCGCCCTCCATCGGCACGTACCGGGGCTCGACCTCGAAGTAGGCGGCGAACTTCTCCCAGCACACCTGCACGTTGATGCCCATCACGAGGTTGGGCCGGTCGGCCGGCTTGCCCTCCGCCCGGCGGCGCTGCTGCCAGCGCCGCTTGAGCGCCAGACCGCCGAGCATCGCCGCCTCGCTGGACCCGGTGGTCGAGCAACCGACCGCGCGGTGCGGGTCCTCGGCGTTCCACAGCCGGGCGAGCATCTGCACGCACCGGGTCTCCAACTCGGCGGTCTGCGGGTACTCGTCCTTGTCGATCATGTTCTTCTCGGCGCACTCGGCCATCAGCCGCTGCGCCTCCGGCTCGGCCCAGGTGCTCACGAAGGTGGCGAGGTTGAGCCGCGCGTTGCCGTCCAGCATCAACTCGTCGTGCACCAGCTGGTAGGCCGTGTCCGGAGCCATCTCCCCCTCCGGCATGGCGAACCGCGGCACCTTCACCGGTTCCCGGCAGAAGACCGGGTTGACCTCCAGATCCCGGGTCCTGCGGCCATGGTGGTGGGGTTGCTTCAAAGTCATCGTTCACGTCCCTTTTCCGACTGTTCGATCGCACGCGGCCCGATGGCGCGGGACACGGCTCGACCATCGTGGGTTCGGAAAACGTTCGAAGACATGCCGACGCGCCGGAGTTTCCGCATACGTGTACGAGTTATGGGTTTCGGAACCCGGCCGTCGCGGTAGGCGACGCCCGCGTGCGGAAGCGGTGCCGGGCGGCATATACCGAATTCGGTCCGCGGGCTCCGGCCGCTGTGCGGACGGCGTTTGCGGGACATAATGGGGGCAACCAACGACGTCGGAGTCGGGGGAGCCATGTCCATGAGCGCGGACCTGCGCAGGCAACGCGCCGCGCTGGAGGACGAGTGGGCGCGCTGGGTTCCCGCGGCGGCGGGCGACGGCCGGACGGCGGCCGGGGCGGGCCGGGTGCGGCCCGAGGTCGCCGACTCCTGGGTGCGCTCGCTGAACTCCGTGGACCCGGCCCGCGACAGCGCGCCGGTCTTCGAGGACGGCGCGGTGCGGCGCCGCTGGTCGCGCTCCCCGCTGCGCGCCCCGGTGGAGGAGTTGTCCGAGGAGCTGCGCACCATCGCCGACGACGCCGGGTTCGTCGCCGCGGTCACCGACGAGACCGGGACGATCCTGTGGACCTGCGGCGGGCGGCTGATGCGCCGGCGTGCCGAGCGGGTCAACTTCGCGCCCGGCGGCCGGTGGGACGAGCCGGCGATGGGCACCAACGCGCTGTCGCTCGCGCTGCGCACCGGCCGGGCCAACAGCGTCTTCTCGGCGGAGCACCTGGTCGAGGCACTGCACGGCTGGGTCTGCTACTGCGCGCCGATCATCGGTCCGCGCGGCCGCACCCTCGGCGTGCTCGACCTGTCGACCACCTGGGACCGCTCGCATCCGCTGGCGATGTCCACGGTGCGCACCCTGGTGTCCACCATCGAGTCCCGGCTCGGCCCGCCCGGCTCGGCCCGCGGCGTGCGGCTCGACTGCCTGGGCGGCGCCGAGGTGACCTGCGACGGCGCCCGGTTGACGCTGCCGCCGCGCCAGGTGGAGATCCTGACGCTGCTGGCGCTGGAGCCGGACGGCTTCACGCCCGAGCGGCTGCGCCAGGCGCTGTACGGCGACCGGCACGTCACCGCCTCCACCTTCAAGGCCGAGGTCTCCCACCTGCGCCGCGCGCTGGACGGCCACGTGGCCACCCGGACGTACGCGCTCACCCGGCCCGTGGAGTGCGACGCCGTCGAGGTGCTGCGCGCCGTGCGCCGGGGCGACACCCATCAGGCGGTGCGCCACTGGCACGGTCCGCTGCTGCCGCGTTCCGAGGCGCCCGGCATCCGCGCCTGGCGCGACCACCTCGAAGTCACCCTGCGCGAGGCGGTGCTGGCGGGCGGCTCGGCCCAGGACGCGATCCTCTACGGCGAACGGGCGCCGTACGACGCCGAGATCCACCAGCACGCGCTGGCGCTGCTCGACCGGCACGACGCGCGCCGCGGCCTGGTCGTCGCCCGGCTGCACGCGGCCCTGCGGGACTGAACGGGCCCCGCGCCAACCTTTCGCCAACCTCCCCGCACGACAGTGTCGGTCGGCACGGCGGCCGGCAACCCGAGCCGCCCCATCGTCGTACGCGAGGGAGCCCTCCATGGTCTACGCGCAGCCAGGCACCGAAGGCAGCGTCGTCAGTTACGCCGACAGCTACGACAACTTCATCGGCGGCGACTGGGTCGCGCCGGTGAAGGGCCGCTACTTCGACAACCCGTCCCCGATCGACGGCAAGACGTTCTGCCGGATCGCGCGGTCCTCCGCCGAGGACGTCGAACTCGCCCTGGACGCCGCGCACGCCGCCGCCGGCAAGTGGGGCCGCACCTCGACGACCGAGCGGTCCAACATCCTCAACAAGATCGCCGATCGCATCGAGCAGAACCTGGAGAAGCTCGCGGTCGCCGAGACGTGGGAGAACGGCAAGCCGGTGCGCGAGACGCTCGCCGCCGACCTGCCGCTCGCGGTGGACCACTTCCGGTACTTCGCCGGGGTGGTGCGGGCCCAGGAGGGCTCGATCTCGCAGATCGACGAGGACACCGTGGCGTACCACTTCCAGGAGCCGCTGGGCGTGGTGGGCCAGATCATCCCGTGGAACTTCCCGCTGCTGATGGCGACGTGGAAGCTGGCGCCGGCGCTCGCGGCCGGCAACTGCGTGGTCATCAAGCCCGCCGAGCAGACCCCGGCCAGCATCCTGCTGCTGATGGAGCTGATCGCGGACCTGCTGCCGCCGGGCGTGGTCAACGTCGTCAACGGCTTCGGAACCGAGGCGGGCCGGCCGCTGGCGTCCAGCCCCCGGGTGGCCAAGGTGGCGTTCACCGGCGAGACCACCACCGGTCGGCTGATCATGCAGTACGCCAGCGAGAACATCATCCCGGTCACCCTGGAACTCGGCGGCAAGAGCCCGAACATCTTCCTGTCCGACGTGATGGCCGCCGACGACGACTTCCTGGACAAGGCGGTGGAGGGCTTCGTGATGTTCGCCCTCAACCAGGGCGAGGTGTGCACCTGTCCGTCCCGGGCGCTCGTGCACTCGGCGATCTACGACGAGTTCATGGCCCGCTGCGTGGAGCGCACGAAGGCCATCACCGGCGGCAGCCCGCTGGATCCGGCGACCATGATCGGCGCCCAGGCGAGCAACGACCAGTACGAGAAGATCCTCTCCTACATCGACATCGGTACGAAGGAGGGCGCCGAGATCCTCACCGGCGGCCGGCCGCGCACCGTCGAGGGCTACGAGGGCGGCTTCTACGTCGAGCCGACCATCTTCAAGGGCACCAACGACATGCGGATCTTCCAGGAGGAGATCTTCGGCCCGGTCGTCTCCGTCACCACCTTCGACTCGCCCGACGAGGCGCTGAAGATCGCCAACGACACGCTCTACGGCCTCGGCGCCGGCGTGTGGACCCGCGACGGCAACACGGCCTACCGCCTCGGCCGGGAGATCAAGGCCGGCCGCGTCTGGACCAACTGCTACCACGCCTACCCGGCCCACGCGGCCTTCGGCGGCTACAAGAAGTCCGGCATCGGCCGGGAGAACCACCGCCTGATGCTCGACCACTACCAGCAGACCAAGAACCTGTTGGTGTCGTACTCGCCGAAGAAGCTCGGCTTCTTCTAGACGCCGAAAAAGGGCGCCTGACCAGGCGAGATGCCCGTCAGGTGCCCTCGGCGGCGCACGGCTGAGTGACAAGTTGAGATGCGGTCTTACTCCCGATATCTCCCGCTGGTATCCCACCTCCGACCAGCAGTTCCGGGGCATTTCCGGGCCAGGTCCCGCTAAGTCGCCCTCCGCGTCGGCCATGGGCTCTTCCCAACGCTGCATGGACTCCTCGATCAGCCGGTTCGCATGGTTCCGCGCTTCGGCCAAGAACTTGGCGTAGTAGCGGAAGAGGACCTGGATGCCTTGTCCGGCTCGGCGCGCGCACTCGGCGGGGTCCACTCCGGAGGCCAACCAGAACGAGATGCCGGCGTGGCGCAGGTCGTAGGGGCGCTTCGCCAACTCAAGGGCGTGCTCGTCAAGGACAAGAGCGGCCTCACGCGCTCGCCCCCAGGTAATGCCGTACGCCGAGGCATCGATGTAGTTCCCTGCTGCGTTGCGGAAGATACGTCCGTCGGACGCCACTCCGAAGGTTCGTATGTGCTCGCGCAACATGTGGACGAGTACAGGTGGGATAGGAACCGGCCGTGTGGCCTTGGCTGCTCGCCGTTTCAGGGAGTGGATCTCGTAGACAGCACCGTCATCGGTCCACTCCTTACCTGCATTCACCACACCACCCTTCAGATTCAGAAGGCCCCAGCCACTCCCTGGCAAGCGGCACTGAGATTGCTGGAGGTGGATCACCTCCGCCGGACGCATGGCGGCGTAGTACATACAGCCGAAGAAGGCGTACAGATGGGGACCACGGCCCGGTAGGGCCTTGACGGCGGCAAGCAGTCGGGCGACCTGAGCCGGGTTCGGCACGCAGTCGGGATCGACTTCGTCAGCCACTCCCGGTCCCGTCCAGCGAAGGCCGCTAAGCGGGTTTTGAGCGAAGTATCCGCGTTCGACAGCTACTCCGAACACCTCGTTGACCGCTGCCCTCTTTCGCTTCACGGTCTTGGCAGCAGCAGCCGTCCCGTCCACCTTTCGACACAGGACATCGAGCCCCCGCCGCAGTACGTCCGGCTCCTCCAACTCGCCGACAGGCAGCGAGTGACGCTGCAGCCAGTCCAATGCGGCCTGCCAATCGTCTTGGGCATTCGCATTCCAGGCCTTCTTGTTGAAGGCCCACGAGTACAGCGCGCGCCTCAGTACGCGAGGCGCCCGGTACACAGCCCCTGGCTCAACGAAGGCCGGAGTGATGGTCGCCAAGGCATCTGCGAGGGTGCGGCGCGTATTGCCTGGGGTCCGGTCCCACCGCTGCTCGATGTACTCCCGAGCCAGAACGTACCAAGTGGTCCGCTGCCTCAAATCCCGGATTTCGGAAGCCGGCAAACCTGACTGGATGTCGAAGGGTTCGCCGTCGCGGGCAGCGGTCATCAGCTTGGCACGGCGACTCTCGGCAAGCCCTTTGGTGAGGAAGGACTCGGACTTCTCCCGTCCACCGACTGTCCAGCGGACCTCAAATCCCTTGCGCCGATCTGACCGCTCGCGGATCTCCCAGAACCGAACCTTGTAACTCATCGCCATGCAGGCGCATCCCTTTCACACGCTTCCCACCACGCATCCAGGTCGGCGCGGCGACAGCGCAATTCACCATTGGGCAGCTTGATCATTCGGGGTGCCTGACCGCGAGCACGTAGGCGGTAGAAGGCCGATGGGCTCATCCGGATTTCCGCAAGAACCTCGGCGAGCTTGAGTGCAGGTGGGCGAGCCATTGATGTTTCCTCAGGGATTTCGGATTTGTCAGCCTCCCAAGCGGCAGCGCGCAACGTGCATCCACGCCGTCACAGCTGATGGGCAGTCGCCGTCAATGCCAGGAGACCGGGTGCCGACATGAAGGGCCGTGGTATTCGAACGGCTCCACCGCCAAGCGCAGCCGAACGCGAACACCTCAATGGTCGCGAGGCTCGCCGGTTTGGCTAACCGGCGATCGTGGTCTATGTTGCGCGCCGCATCCGACAGCTCCTTGGAATCATTGCGGTTGAGGGCAGCCGATACGAGCGCGAACTGCGGGCGGGCCGCCTGAGGTGCTGCACCGCCTGGACCTAGCGTTTTCCGGCACGTTGTACGTTGACATGCTCGCGGATCAGCTTCCAGCCCCTTGGAGCTCTTCCTCGTCTGCCGTGAGCGAATTCGCGCCGGCCCCGGGTACGAGCGCCAAACCCCTCCCCCTCGCTGTCAAAGCACGGTGGTTCTGGGAGACCTTCAGTCGCCGCTGAAGACCCCGAAACTGCACCAGCAGGTAACGGGTGTACGTGTACAGCAACACCGGCACGCTGTCCCCGGCTCACTCCGCCATCTGCGAGGTGGGACGCCATTGTTGAGCCGCGCCTACGACTGGCCCGCCAGTGGCTACCCGTGGAACACGTGCGTGTGAAATTCCTCGACTACTGCGGCGCCGGCGGCATGCGCTTCACCGACACCGAATTCGACCAAATCCGCCACGTCGGCCAGATCGTCCATCTCCATCTCGGGCAGCGTCCCTAAGCTGTTGGCCCCGGCAAGCCAGCACACGCGCGAACCGCACGAACGCTTCCCCAACGACGGTTAGCTGATCGGGGGGTTCTGTGCAAAGACAACCGATCGCGAAGCGGCTGCAAGGAGGCTTTGTGTTCGAGCCGAAAGTCCGAGTCGGTTCCAGTGGAAAATGATGTGGTAGCTGAGGACGTGTCGAAGTCCTCGGTCGAGGGTGCCTGTTCGGGCGGCTCTCCCAGGATGCGGCCTGTGTGTGTGAAGGCTGCACCCCAGGAGGCTGCAAAGGGCGCTGATCCGTCCGCTCCGAAGACGGGGCCATTCGACTCGGTATCGCAAGCAGAAGGTATTTCAGGTCGTCGGCCAACTGCTGGAGGCGTCGGCTGGGACGTTCTCCGGGGGCGGTCGTTCGCCTGAGACCCGGTGCCATACGTCTGCTGTCGTACCATTCGAGTCCGGCGGCGCGCATCAGTCTGGTGCACAGGAGTACGGATAGCTCGCGGCGGCCGAGCGGGATCGGATCGCGGCCAACAGGTCCAAGACGCCGCGGCTGTCCGCGACGAACAGGTCGTGCGCGGCCATCATGGCGGTGGGCCACCGAATGCGGCGATCTCGGGTTCGTAGATGCCGGTCCACCACCGGCTGCTCAGACCGTCCGCGACGAGGGCGTCCAGCGCAGCGCGGATGCGTTGTCGGGCGTCTTCGTCGGATACGCGGAGGCGGATTCGCCAGCAGGGGAACTTGCGGATGAACCACCAGGAGGTGAGGGCCCCGGCTACCTCGAGGTCATGGAAGAGAGGCGTGAGGTGGGCGGTGACGGTGTCCTCGGCGGTGTGCCAGTCGGCGAACTGGAGGTAGACCTGCCACCACTCGGGGACCGCCTGCTGTTCGAGGGCCTGATGGCCGGCCTGGCAGAAGACCTCCACAGCGGCGGCGAGTTCCGCTGGTTCCAGACCGGTACGGGTGGCGGCTTCGTCGAGTGGGGTGCCGCTCAGGACATCGAGGACAGCGGGGCCGACGCGGTCCGTTCCGGTGTGAGGTGGTGTCGGGTAGTTCAGTCGATCAGCAGACATGCGTCCCATCCGGAGGTCGGTGCCCTGTCGTTGGCGGCGGTGATGAGGGCGAGAGCCGTGCCGGTGGCACCGACCAGGAAGCCATAGCTCGGTTCCGCGATCACGTCCGCTCGGCGGACGAGGGAGTCGGCGAGCTGCGGCAGCCGTGCGGCAAGTGCGGGAGAGGTGGCGTCCTGGGCGGCTGGCCGGTTGTTTGGTAGACACCGGCCAAGCCGTGGCACAGGCCCGGGTCGGTGAGCAGGACGGTTTGCGCGGGGTCGGCGAGACACTGGTCGAGGGCGATCTCGTAGGCGCGTGCGCGCTGGGGGTCGTCGGTGGCGATGCCGGCGAGTTGGCCGGCGCGGGCGATGCCGGGGGTTCCGTAGCACCAACTGGGCCGCGCCGGGCCCACCTGCGAGGGTCGGCCGACTTGCAGATGGGTCAGGGTGATGCACTCAGGCCACCAGGGGCCGGTATCGCCGTGCTGCTTCCAGGTGTCGAGGTGAGCGCAGATGGTCTCGATGGCGTCGGCGTGCCCTTCGACGGTGACGCCTCGTCGGGCGGCCTGGCTCAGGAGGAGCAGGGGGCCGGTGATGCCATGGGCGGCGCCGAGGTTGCCGTGCCCGCCTGGATACGCGGCGGACGTGCGACGGTGCGGGTCATGGCCGACCCACCAACCGGGCACCTGTTCATCGCCGTTGGGCAGGGGCCGGGTGAGGGCGACGAGGTAGCGAAGGATGCGTTCGAGGGCCGTTCCGCCGGGGTCGGCGCGCAGCAGGTAGACACCGATACCGGTGAGTCCGTAGAACACGTCGTACTCGTGGAAGTCCGCGAACCACCCCGCGGCGGATGCGCTCCATGGCTGCAGCGGTACGCCGGTGCGCGAGATTGGTGACGTGCCGGTCGAGGAGGGTGAAGGCGTCGCGGTAGCGGGCGGTGCCGGCGTTTGCTGCGTGCAGGATGAAGGCGATGGCGGGGGCGCCGAGGAACAGACCCGTGGTGTCTGCGGCGCTGACCTCTCCGGCCACTGCGCTGGTGACCCAGGCGTGGGCCTGGCGCCAGGTTCCTCGGCCGGTCTGAGCGCGCTCGATGTGCAGTAGAGCAGCTCCGGCAGCGCCTTCTGCGAGGGATTGGGCTTGCCCGTCATCGTCTGGTGTGATCGGCGGAAGGGCCAAGCGGACGGCGAGCCGTTCTGCGGCCGCAGCCACGGCCGGCTGCTGCATCCCGGGGACGGTCACCGAGGGCCTCGTGGTGGCGATGTGGCGAAGCGCGCAGGTACGGGCGAGGCGGTGGGTGATCCGTTCGTCGGCGGGATCGATGCCGAGAGCGCGTGCGTGGTGTTGACGAAGGAGCGAGGGGAGAACAGTGAGCGGGTCGCGCTGCCCGGCCAGGGCTTGACGGTAGGCGGCGAGGGCGACGCCCCGGTCGTCCCAGGCGACGACGACCTCGGCCCCGGCCGGCCGGGATTCCAAAGGTCCCCGCGAGGCCGTGAGGTCGAGGGCATGGTCCCGGAGAGCCCGATCGAGGGGGCCGTGCTCATGCGGCAGGTGCTCCACCAGCCAGGCACAACCCGCGGAGGCCGTACCGGCGAGGCCCGCCGCGAGATCGACGAGGCTGGCGGCGGTCAGAGCCTGCGATGGCGTCCCTGAGCGTCTGGCCATGCGGATCTCGGCCAGGGCTGCGGTCGAGTCGGTGGCGAACAGGGCGTGGGCTGCCTCGATCGCCGGACCGTGACCGAAGAGGCCGGACTGCGGCTCGTAAGTGGCCAGGTCGAGTTGGGCGAGCATGTGCCCACGACGGAGACCTTCGGACCAGTCACGTAGCAGTTCGGCGGCCTGGCCATACCCGTCGATATTGGGGAGTTCGAGGTAGAGGGCCAGACCGGGGACACCGTCCGGCTGGGTCGTTTCACAGTACCGCCGGAACCACCACCGTGGTTGAGGGGAGGCGGAAGGCCTGGAGGAGACGCGGCAGGTGTTCGGTCAGGATCTCGTCGTACCGGTCGGGGTGGGCGTGAAGTCGGGCGTGCAGGAGCGGACCGGTGCCGGGAAGGTGTGCGCTGCGCGTGGTCGGGGCCGTTGCGGACGGCACGTAGTGGGCGGGACGGGGCGGGTCGAGAGCCAGGAGGAGCAGGAGTTAAGGTGGCCGATCCAGGCGCGACCGGCCGGGTCTGATGTCTCACGCAGTTCGAGACGACGGGCGCCGTCGAGCCGCGTGCGGAGCAGCACCCGGTGGACGGGGTGGGTGAGGTCCAGTGGAAGGCGTTGGTCCTGTTCGACCAGGACGATGCGCTCGGGGGCACGTAGCCGGGTCCGCCAGGCGCGTAGCCCGCTCTCCCAGTCCGCGGTGGTGGCGGTCCGGCTGGGCAGGTCGTCGGCTTGGAGCAGCCCGTAGGAGTGAGGATGGTCCGCCTGTAGCGGACGCGCGGTAAGTAGGGAAGGCGGGCGGCTGCGCCGAAGTCGAAGCCCTTGTGGACGGCGCAGTGAGCGGTGGTGACCTCTGCGAGGAAGCGGGCCAGCGGTGGGGTGTGGGTGCCGGCTTCGAGGGCGTGCAGGACGCGCGGCTCTATTCGGCGGCCGGTGGACAGCTGAACGAGATGGAAGGCACGGGTGTCCGCGGTGACGGCGAGGTCGGCGAGCGCGATGACGTTCTCGCTCGGGAGCCGGTGTTCGGCGAGGCTGATCACGTACGGCAGGAGCTGCGGAGGTGCGGGCTATGTTCTCGTTGCGTCGGCGGCGTGGAGGAAAGGACAGTTGAGCCGCGATCGTGCCCGGTTCCGTTGCCGCGTAGGCCGTGGTCAGGGCGGCTTGGTCCTCGGCGGGCAGGAGGTGGGCGAACCGGCCGGCCATGCTGCTGCCGGGCCGCGGTATCCCGGTGAGCGCGATGCCGAAGGCGCCAGCCGCCACGGCGTCCGGCGACGGGGCGCGGATCTCGAAGGACACCTCCGCCCAAGGCGCCGGCAGGATCTCGCCGTCCGAGTCGGTCTGGAGGTCGGCGATCAGCGCCTCGGTCAGGACGATTTCTTCGGCGCCCTCCAGCGACGCCTGCTGAAGAAGGGCGAGCACCTTCTCGTCCCGGTCGGTGAGCTGCCGGGCGGCCCGGCCGCGGGCGGAGCCGAGGAATTCAGCAGGCAGCCCGAGGCCGCTGTCGGCCACGAGATCCATGACCGGGACGAGGGCGCCGACACCGTAGCGGCACGGAATCGCTGGTGGTAGTCGCGCCACTGCTGGTATCCGAAGGGATGGGTGGTCAGCCGGTGCAGCACGCCCACGGCAGGGTCTGTCAATCGAGCGGTGTAACTGGGGTGGTTGGGGTTACTGACGGGCTGCGGAGAGTCGGCCGTCGAAGGTGATGTCGAAGGCGTTCAGGGCGGTCTTCCAGCGCAGGGTCCAGCGGGTTTGTCCCTTGCCGGTGGGGTCGAGGGACATGATCGCCATATAGACGCACTTCAGGGCGGCGGTCTCGTTGGGGAAGTGGCCTCGGGCCTTGACCGCCCACCAGGATACGGGCGTTCGCGGACTCGATCGCGTTGGTCGTGCAGACGATGCGGCGGATCTCGGTGTCGAACCGCAGGAACGGAGTGAACTCCTCCCACGCGTTCTCCCAGAGCCTGACGATCGCCGGATACTTCCCTCCCCAGGCGTCGGCGAATTCGGCGAACCGTTCGAGCGCGGCCTCCTCGGTCGCGGCGGTGTAGACGGGCTTGAGGATCTTGGCGATCTTGTCCCAGTCCTGGCGGGCGGCATAGCGGAAGGAGTTTCGCAGCAGGTGGACCACGCAGGTCTGCACGATCGTCTGCGGCCAGACGGTCCCGACCGCGTCGGGCAGACCCTTCAGTCCGTCGCAGACGAGCATGAGGATGTCGTTCACGCCACGGTTCTTGATCTCGGTGAGGATGTGCATCCAGTGCTTGGCGCCCTCACCGCCATCCCCGGCCCACAGGCCCAGGATCTCGCGCCGGCCCTCCGCGGTGACGGCCAAGGCGACGTAGATGGGCCGGTTGGCCACGGCCCCATCGCGGATCTTCACGTGAATCGCGTCGATGAACACGACCGGATATACCGGATCGAGGGGACGGTTCTGCCATTCGGCCATGCCCTCGAGGACCTTGTCGGTGATCGTGGAGATCGTCTGGCGCGAGACGTCGGCGCCGTAGACCTCCGCGAGGTGGGCCTGGACCTCGCCGGTGGTCAAGCCCTTCGCGGACAGCGAGATAACCATCTCGTCCACGCCGGTCAGGCGCTTCTGCCGCTTCTTGACGATCTTCGGCTCGAACGAGCCCTCCCTGTCGCGGGGGACGAATACCTCCACCGGCCCGACATCGGTCAACACGGTCTTCGCGCGGGTTCCGTTGCGGGAGTTGCCGCCGTTCTTCCCGGCAGGATCGTGCTTGTCATAGCCGAGGTGGTCGGTGATCTCACCTTCCAGAGCGGACTCCAGCAGCCGCTTCGTCAGTTGCTGGAGCAGACCGCCTTCGCCTGTCAGTTGCAAGCCCTCGGCCTGAGCCCGGGACACCAACTCGTCGATCAGCCGGTTGTCCACCGCCGTCGCCGCCTGCGGCTCCAACAGCTCGACGGCCTCAGCCTCGGTCACGTTCTCACTGGTCATCGGTGCATCCTCCATGATCGGGAGTTACACCGAACGATTTACAGTCCCTGGCGCAGTCGCACGCGAACCGCCCCGCGCACCCCGGCAACACCCGGCTGGCGCAGTCCGCGGGTGGCGCGCTCCACACTGGCCAGTTCGTAGGCAACCCGGAGGTCCGCATGGAGGACTCCGCGGTTCTGGGCGCCCGGCGTCGCTCCCGCCGGACCGGACACGCCCCTGTAGTCCGCACGGGCCCGACGGCCACGGCCGTCTGCTCGTGGCCTCTGGGGCTAGGTTCGGGCCTGCGGTGCATTTCGCGAGCCCGCACCCACAACACGTCGAACATGTTCCGGTCCTCGGATGGGTGGTCGGGGCAGTGGGAGAGGGGCATGTCGCTGGTCCACTGAGTCGTTGCGAAGGATCGCGGCCGTGCCTGTGTGGGGCACAGGACCGACGAGCGCGCGGCGCTCCTCCAGCGTTTCGGGGTCTGTCGTGGGGTAGGACGCCACGCCGTCGGGGCCGTGAGGGAACTGGGTGTCGAAGTACTGCCTGCTGCCGGGCTGGGCGCAGTTGTGGTCGTGCAGGTGCGCCTGGCGGCACGGCTGCGCCTCGCCCCCGCGCGGCATTTTCAACGTCGAGGTGGCATGAGATCGGGCAGGGGATCGTCACCAGGACCATCTCCCCGACACCATCGGGCAGGGCATGGTCTCGTCGGGCATCCAGGTCCCGATCCGCTCCCCGTCCGGGCTGGGAAGGATGACGGGCCGGGCCGAGATCTCGTAGGCCGCCGAGCCGTCAGCGATGAGGTGCACGTACATCGCTCCGCCGGCGAGCGTTTCCCGTACCTTCCGCGCCACACACTGGGACTTGATCCACTTCGTCGCCGACCGCTTCGCACGCGCGGTCATGTGCGGGCAGGCACGACGCACGAACAGGCGTAGCCGGTCGGCAGCCTGGTCAGGTGACCTCGTTGTCCAAGACCCGAGATGAGCGGTGGAGAAGGTGTCGCCACGCTGGTCGAAGGCCAAGAGCTGGACGAAGTAGTCGATCGCGACCGGTGGTTCGCCGCCGGCAACGCCAACGGTCTCGTCGGCTGGTGAGACAGGCCGGATCAACACGGTGTCTCCTCCTCGGCTGAGAGCGAGAGCCGACACCACGTGGTGGTCTCGTCCTCGCTCACGCCCCAGGAGTCGGCGATAATCGAGACGAGGAGCATGCCTCGACCGTTCTCATCGTCGGGTCCCGCTGCCCGAACCGTCGGCCGGCCAACAGAGCCGTCGTTCACCTCGAGCAGCAGCCCCTCCACGGTCCGGGCAAGGCGAACGACGACGTCTCCCCCCGCCGAGTACCGCAGCGCGTTGGTGAGCAGTTCGCTGAGAAGCAGCTGAGCGTCGTCGATCAGGACCACCAGCCCCCAGTGCTTGAGCCTGGCCGCGCAGATCCGCCGGAGTCGCCCCACCCAGATACCCGCCGGACCGGGAAACTCCTGCTGTCCGTTGACCACCGCACGCTCGATGGTCAACGTCAGGTCATCAAGTGCTGCGCGCGGCGGCTCGGTTGAGGCATCGACGCGCGGCATTGACAGGATGTCCTGACCAATCGAAGTGGCCGTCATACCCCCGCCTCCACAGCTCAGAAGGACAGCAGCGCGGACGACGAACCGTCTGAGAGGGCGTTAAGTCCGTTTCTGATAGCGGCCGCGTCCGGGTTGCTCGAGGAATCCCTGGCGGGCGAGTCGTCCCAGACGGGAGCGGGTGACGTTGATCGAGGGCTCGTCGGTGGGCAGACCGAGGTGCTCGTGCAGATCGTGGACGCGGAACACCTTCCCGGGGTGCTCGTTGAACGTGGCCACGATGGCTGGTAGACGGTGGCGGTGGTGGTCTGCGCTGGGGCCGTTGCCTGGTCGGGTGAGGTGAGGCCGTCGATGACCTTGCGGGTGGTGGTGAGCTCGGCCAGGCGGCCTTCGGTCTCGGCGAGGGCGGTGGTGAGCCGCTCGATCTGCTCGCGCAGGGTGTCGGCTTGTGCTGCGGTCTCGTCGTGTTCGGTCTGCAGCAGCCGCAGGAGTTCGCAGACGTTCACGCGGCCAGTCCACGTCGTCGCGCCAGGTGGGGGTAGGGGTGGTGAGGCGGCGGAGCATGCCGGCGGTGGAGGCCCAGTAGACGCGGGAGGCGGCGTTGTCGGGCCTGTGGTCGTAGTCGCGGGCGAGGCGCCGATGCAGCATGAGGGTGCCGTTGACCTGCTCGACCACCCACCGCTTCGGCTGCGGGAGGAAGCCTTTGCCCTGGTCGTCGGGGTTGCGGCGGACGACCTCGACGGTGATGTCCTTCACCGCGCCGTGGATGATGACCGCGTCTTTGAAGCCTTGGTCGACCAGGGCCTTTTCCAGGCGCATCCCGCATCGTTCGGCCGCCTGGTCGAGCAGGGCGATGCCGGCGTCGTTGTCGTGCGCGCTCGCGGCCAGGATGACGACACCGATGATCAGGCCCAGGACGTCGACGGCGAGTCCCCGTTTCCTGCCCGGCGTCTTCTTGTTCGCGTCCAGTCCCGTCGTCTCCTTCGGCACGCCGGCCGCCACCCGGACGGACTGGGTGTCGATGATCACCAGGGACGGGTCCTCTAATCGTCTGGCCCTCTCCCGCACCTGGCAGCGCAGAAGCTCCTGGATCCGCTGGTCGAGGCCGTCCTCGCGCCACAGGGTGAAGTAGTAGAACACCGCCGACCAGGCCGGCAGGTCATGCGGCAGGAGACGCCACTGGCAGCCCGTCCGGTTCTGGTAGAACATCGCGTTCACAACCTCGCGCAGGTCGCAGGAGCCCGGGTCCCCGGTCGCCGACCGCGCCACCCGCTCCTGCTTCCACTCCGTGACCATCGGCTCGATCAACGCCCACTGATCGTCCGATAAGTCGGTCGCGTACGGCATTCGTCCCATGCCCACAAATCCATCATGCCCACGACATGAATCAGGACGGAGCCGACTGATCACCCACGAACGAGCGACACCACACCATCGGGGACGGGACTTACCGCCCTCTTAGGCGGCGCGGCCGACATCCGCCACCGCTTCCACGCTCGCTCAACTACCGTGGCCTCATGAGGCAATGGCTTGCAACTGGATCGCCGCAGAAATTTCTGTACGCAGAAGATTGGACTATGCCGCAGCATGCACGGAAGCCGTGGAGAGGCACAGAGGATGGAACGCTCCGCGATGACGGTGATCGGCGTGCACGTCAGGTGGAGGGGCTGCACTGATGGCTGCAAAGCGAGGTGCCACCGGCAGACGGCTGGAACTCGGCATCCGGCTACGACAATTGCGTGAGAACTGTCCACAGGTCGAGGAGGGGCGGGATGCGGGATGACTCGAAAAGCCGCCGTCCGCGGGATGAAGACGTTGTCCGAACCGACCGTTGCCCGGATCGAGCACGGCGAGCTGAACTTCCGGCGGAACGTGGGGGACTTGCGCCTTCTCCTGAAGAGGTACAGCGTCACCGATGATGAGTTGATCGATCAGCTCATCGACCTCAACCGTGAGGCGCCGAACGAGGATTGGCTCACGCAGTACAAGGCGTTCATGCCAGCCGGGAGGCCCCACTATGTCGGCCTGGAAGCCGAGACCGTCCTGATCAAGGCATACCACCCGACGGTCGTGTACGTGCTCCTGCAAACGGAGAGGGACGCAAGGCGCGTTCGAGGTTCAGCGTCCTGTCGAGGACACAACCGCGGAGTTCATCCGGCGCAACGTCGACCTACGGATGGAGCGGATACGCCGCGTACATGGAGCGTGAGGACCCCGGCAGGCTCCGCATCCTCCTCGAGGAAGCGGCCTTGCGCATCCGGTCGGCGACGAGGACGTCATGAAGGAGCAGTACCGGGAGATCATCAGGCTCGCCAAGCTGGACCACGTCCAGTTTCAACTACTGCCCTTCAAGCGAGGGTATCGATCGACGTCGGACTTCGCCATTCTCGACTTGGGGGAACTTCCTGCTCGCGTGCAGGCGGACAATGCCTGGGGGGCGGTCAGCACATCGGACAAGCCTCGCGAGGTGGACCGGTTCGACCGCGGGTTCGAGACAATGGTCGGTGTGGCCCTGGGCCTCAAGGAATCCATCGACTTCCTGGAAGAACTGGCAGCAGAAAGGTCGTGAAGCCATCAACACCGACATCCCTTCTACGGAGATAGCACCAGGTTCATCCTGGTTCAAGTCCTCATACAGCAGAGACGGGACCGGCTACTGCGTGAGGCGGCAACTGCTCGCCACGGCCGAGAGCGGAGTCGCACCCCAAGGACCCGAGCGGCCCTGCCCTGCTGTTCAGCCCGGGCGCCTGGACCTCGTTCCTCTGCCTGGTGCAATCCGGCCAAGTCGACTTCGAGACCAACTGACGTACACGACGCCCAGTACAACGAGCAAGAACCGCGGCCCTCCTCTGGAGACGAGAGGAGGGCCGCAGGCAATTCAAGCTACTGCAACAGCAGCACGGGGCGTGGAAGAACCATGTCAGTGGTACAACCTGCCTGGCCAGAGGGACTACCACCAACTGACTCGCAACCGCCGCCACTGGCAGGGGCCGCCGCCTGCCAGGTCACTCCTGAGCTGCCCCGAGTTTCGTAGAGTCCGGTGGTCTTGTTTCAGGCGGACTGTGGGGCTGGTTCCTGGCTTCGCCAGTAGTCCTGTTCGTACTCGGCGGGTGGCACGTGGTCGAGTGCGGAGTGGAGGCGTTCTTCGTTGTACCAGGTGACCCACTGGAAGATCGCCCGCTCGAGCTGCTCGACGTCCTTCCAGGGGCCCTGCATCTCGATCAGCTCGGCCTTGAAGGTGCCGTTCAGGGCCTCGGCCATGGCGTTGTCGTAGCTGTCGGCGACGGACCCGACGGAGGCGGAGGCGCCGATGTCGACGAGCCGGTCGGTATACCGAATTGATACGTATTGCGAACCCCTGTCGCTGTGATGGACGAGGCCGGAGTCCTTCTTGATCCTCCGCCTCCACAAGGCCATCTCCAGTGCGTCCAGCGGAAGTTCGGTCCGCATGTGGTTCGCGACCTGCCAGCCGACGATCATCCGGGAGTACACGTCCAGGACGAACGCCACGTACGCCCATCCCGACCAGGTGCGGACATAGGTCATGTCGGCGACCCACAGCTGGTCCGGGCGGCTCGCGGTGAAGTCGCGGTCGACCAGGTCCGGCGGCCGGGCGCCGAAGGCTCCGGGACCGTGGTCGCCGCCGCCGGCCACGGATCACCCCCTCCAGACCAAGCTCGGCCATCAGCCGCTCGACGGTGCAGCGGGCCACCCCGTGGCCTTTGCGCCCGAGCGCGCGGGTGATCCGGCGAGCCCCATACGTGCCGCCCGACTCCGCGTGGACCTGCTCGATCAGAGGCATGAGCTGTTCGTCGCGCAGCCGGCGGGCCGACTTCGGCCGCTTCTTGCGGGCGAAGTACGTCGATGGCGACAGCGCGAGAACCCGGCAGACGGGATCGACCCCGAGACCTCTGTCACGCAGGTGGTCGATCACCTGCTCGGCCTCGTCCGGGGACGGTCGATCTCCTGGGCAAAAAACACCGAGGCTGCCTTGAGGATCTCATTCGCCCGCCTCAACTCCGCCACTTCCCTGCGAAGTTGCCTGAGCTCGTCCTGCTCGGTGGTGGTCAGCCGGTCGTCACGCTCACCGCGGTCGGCCTCGGCCTGGCGGACCCAGCCGCGCAGGGCCTCCTTGTGGATGCCCAGATCCTTCGCGACGTGCGCGATCGGGCGGCCGGACGTGCGGACCTCACGGATCGCACGCTCCGGAGTTCATCAGGGTATTTACGGGGTGCTGGCATAGTGCTGGTGGTTCTCCTTCGCCAGGATCGTAACCCTGGCATCAGGGACTCCACCAAACTCAGAGCAGCTCACCTGGCGGCTGCTGAAGCGGCATGGCTGGTCGTGGCAGCAGCCGGCCCGTCGCGCGATCGAGCGCGATGAGGAGGCGGTGGAGCTGTGGAAGAAGGAGACGTGGCCGCGGGTAAGTCGCTGTTGTCTTTCCGGTCATGAGGAGTGTGCTTCGAACTGGGGTTCCCGATCGGGTGATCGTGGGGGTTTTGGGGCATAGAGGTGGGGCCTTCTGAACAGCTCGTTGGTGTCGAATCACCGAGCAGCAGGAGGCCCCGGTGTTGGAGTCTTCCGTGCGGGCGGCCGGGCAGTCCAGTCCGGTCACCCCGGGGTGTGACTGTCTGGCACACCGGTTCGGGAACGCCGCTGACAACGGGCTCCGGCGCCGGTGTTATCCATCGGACATGACGGACGCGGAGTGGGCGGTGGTACGGCCGTTGTTCCCGGTGCCGGGCTGGTTGCGGGGCCGGGGCGGGCAGCCGGAGGCGTACTGCCACCGGGCGATACTGGACGCGGTCCGCTACCTGGTCGACAACGGCATCAAGTGGCGGGCGATGCCGGCTGATTTCCCGCCGTGGGACCGGGTCTATGCGTTCTTCCGGCGCTGGCGTGACCATGGTTTGGTCACCGAGTTCCACAACCGGCTACGCGGCCGGGTCCGTGTGCGGTGCGGGGCGGGACAGCGAGCCGACGGCCGCCGTGATCGACTCGCAGTCGGTGAAAGCGGACGCCGTCGTCGGCGTCGAAAGCCGCGGCTTCGACGGCGGCAAGCTGATCAACGGCCGCAAGAGGCACCTGGTGGTCGACACCCTCGGCCTGCTGCTGGGCGTGATGGTCACCGCCGCCGATGTCGGGGACCGCACCGCCGCGAAGGTCCTGCTCGGGCGGGTGGCCCGCGTGCACCACCGGCTGGAGCTGGTCTGGGCCGACGGCGGCTACACCGGCAGCCTCGTCCCGTACTGCCTGGACACGCTCGCTCTCGTCATGCAGATCGTCAAGCGCGGCGACGACCAGCGAGGGTTCGTGGTGCTGCCCAAGCGGTGGATCGTGGAGCGCACCAACGCCTGGCTGATGCGCACCCGCCGTCTGGCCCGTGACTACGAGCGCGCCATCACCAGCGCGCAGGCGATGGTCTCCTGGTCGATGATCCTTCTCATGACCCGCCGCCTGGCCCGGGCACACCCGCAGCCGGCGTGAACCGGCCCGGCGCGGGCTCGGCCAGCCAGCCCCGCGCGACCAGGCGCTTCGCCTTGCTCCGCAAGGCCTCCACCCGCGCCGGCACCACGTCCATCCCCACCGCTGCGGCCATCTCCTGGCAGGTCATCGGTCCCTGACGAAGCCGCTGCCGGTCCACGAGCACGGCAAGGACGCGCTGGTAGTCCACCGACAACGCCGACAGGGCAAGGCCTCAGAAGCCGTTGTCTTTCCGTACTTGATCACTGACTTTCCGCTGGTCAGGCATGGTGTGGCGGGTTCTGTGGCAGACAGGACACGTCGTGTCGTCTTGGTTGTGGAGGTTCGGGGATGCCGTCGGTGGTCGGGTTGTTGGAGGAGCGGGAACGGGGTGCCCGGCAGCGGGTTGAGGTGTTGCGTGAGGAAGCGGACCGGGTCCTTGCCGAGCTGCGCGACGCGGAGCTGTTCTGGGAACGGTTCGTGACTGCGCGGGAGGTTCTCGTCGAGATTCTCGCTGGTCCGGGCGGTGGTGCTGACGCCGGGGAGAGGACTGTGCCGATTGCTGAGAACCCTGCCCTGGACGCCGACGCCGACGCCGAAGGGCGGGAAGGTGCCGGGGTCGGTGGTGCCGGTCAGGGGTGAAAGCGTCGAGGTGGCGGCGCTGTCGCCGGACTATCAGCGGATCGTCGAGGTCCTGGCCGCCTCCCCGGCGGCGTTGGCGTGCGGGGAGATCGCTTCGGCGCTCGGCCTGGAGCGCGTGCCGGCGAAGATCGAGGGGGTGCGGTCGAAGGCGGCCCGGATGGCGGAACGGGGCTGGCTGGTCAAGGAACCCTCGGGGCGGTTCACGCTCGCGCCGGGCCTGCGAGGCGGCGGGTCATGAGCATGGTCATCGACCACAGGATCATCGCCTCGCTGGAGTCGGGCCGCCGCTCGTAGTCGCGGGCCAGCCGGCGTGAGCGCATCAGCCAGCCGAACGTCCGCTCTACCACCCACCGGCGCGGCAGCACCACGAAGCCGGAGGTGTCGTCGCTGCGTTTGATCACGGTGACGACCAGATGCAGGACGGCCAGAGCCCAGGTGATCAGGGTTCCGGTATAGCCGCCGTCGGCCCACAGCCTGGTGATTGTGGGGAACCGCTCGCGCAGGGCGGGCAGCATGTCGGTGGCCGCCTGTCGGTCGGTGACGTCGCCCGCGGTCACGTTGATCATCAGCAGCAGGCCCAGCGTGTCGCAGATCAGATGCCGGCGCCTGCCGTTGATCTTCTTGCCCCCGTCGTAGCCCCGGCTGCCGGCGCCGACGACCGCGTCGGCCTTCACGGACTGCGAGTCGATGACCGCGGCCGTCGGCTCCGCTTCCCGCCCGGCCCGCTCGCGGACCTTCCCGCGCAGCCGGTCGTGGAGCTCGGCGATCAGCCCGTCCCGCCATCGTCGGAAGAAGGCGTAGACCCGGTCCCAGGCGGGGAAGTCCACCGGCATCGCCCGCCACTTGATCCCGTTGTCCAGGACGTAGAAGACAGCATCGAGCATCTGACGGTGGCAGTAGCCCTCCGGACGTCCGCCCCGGCCCTCCAACCACGCCGGTACCGGCAGCAGCGGACGGATCTCCCGCCACTCGTCGTCCGTCAGATCCGTGCCGTACGCAGGCTCCCGGCCAGGCTGATCGGCCGCGTTCCCGAACCGGTGAGCGAGACAATCGCACGACGCGACGGACGAGTTGAGATCCTCGCCCCCGACCGCGTACAACATAGACAACAGGGCCTCCAGGTGCGATCGGTGTCTCAGCAACTCCGAACTGCACCAGGGGCCCTGTCCCCATGCACGGTCACGACCAAGTTCACCCGCCCCGGCAGCCACTTTCGATCACATCGCACTCAAGATCGATAGGACAACAGCTTCTGAGGTCGGGAGCGTAGGTGGGCATTGGAAGACCGTGAGCCAGTCCTTGCTCGCCTCGAAGAAGTCCCGCAGCGGGGGCACCAGGTGGATGCGGGCGTTGTCCCATACCAGGACAATCGGGCCGCCGAGCTGGGTGTGAGCGCGCAGGATCAGGTCGCGGAAGTCGCGCCAGCCGAATCCCTTCGGTTCGTCCTTGCGGCCCCGGTACTCGCGGATCGCGTAGATCAGCCGGGACCGCTCGCCCGCCTTGTAGCAGGTCATGCCGGCCATGGAGACTCGTCCGGAGCCCCGGCCGCGGACCCGCACCACAGGTGTTGCGCCCACCCGGCCCCAGGTCCTGGCACGCGGCGGCGTCATCGACTGCCCGGCCTCGTCCTCGAAGACGAGCCAGCCGTCGCACGCCGCCGCGGTCCTCTTAGTGGCTGTTGTCGTTCCGAACTTGGTGGCGGCGTTTTCGCTGGTCAGGCATAGGGTCGGTGATTTCGTGGGAGTTGTGGCCTGTCGGGTTGTCGCTCGCTGGGGAGGCCGGGATGCCGTCGGTTGTCGGACTGTTGGAAGAGCGCGAGCTCGCTGCTCGCCGTCGTGTCGACGGGCTGCGGGAAGAGGCCGACAGGATCCAGGCCGAGTTGGCCGTGGCCGAGCAGGATTGGCAGGAGTGGGCGGTCGCTCGTAGGCGGGTCGATGCGGTCCTGGCGCCCGGCGCCGGCACCGCCAGTACGGAGGCCGCTTCGGATGTGCGGGATGCGGATGCGCTGTCGGCGCCCGGGGATGCGGTCAAGCGCAGGTCGCAGGTGCCGGTGTGGCCTGAGAAGCTGTTGTCCTATCGATCTTGAGTGCGATGTGATCGAAAGTGGCTGCCGGGGCGGGTGAACTTGGTCGTGACCGTGCATGGGGACAGGGCCCCTGGTGCAGTTCGGAGTTGCTGAGACACCGATCGCACCTGGAGGCCCTGTTGTCTATGTTGTACGCGGTCGGGGGCGAGGATCTCAACTCGTCCGTCGCGTCGTGCGATTGTCTCGCTCACCGGTTCGGGAACGCGGCCGATCAGCCTGGCCGGGAGCCTGCGTACGGCACGGATCTGACGGACGACGAGTGGCGGGAGATCCGTCCGCTGCTGCCGGTACCGGCGTGGTTGGAGGGCCGGGGCGGACGTCCGGAGGGCTACTGCCACCGTCAGATGCTCGATGCTGTCTTCTACGTCCTGGACAACGGGATCAAGTGGCGGGCGATGCCGGTGGACTTCCCCGCCTGGGACCGGGTCTACGCCTTCTTCCGACGATGGCGGGACGGGCTGATCGCCGAGCTCCACGACCGGCTGCGTGGGAAGGTCCGCGAGCGGGCCGGGCGGGAAGCGGAGCCGACGGCCGCGGTCATCGACTCGCAGTCCGTGAAGGCCGACGCGGTCGTCGGCGCCGGCAGCCGGGGCTACGACGGGGGCAAGAAGATCAACGGCAGGCGCCGGCATCTGATCTGCGACACGCTGGGCCTGCTGCTGATGATCAACGTGACCGCGGGCGACGTCACCGACCGACAGGCGGCCACCGACATGCTGCCCGCCCTGCGCGAGCGGTTCCCCACAATCACCAGGCTGTGGGCCGACGGCGGCTATACCGGAACCCTGATCACCTGGGCTCTGGCCGTCCTGCATCTGGTCGTCACCGTGATCAAACGCAGCGACGACACCTCCGGCTTCGTGGTGCTGCCGCGCCGGTGGGTGGTAGAGCGGACGTTCGGCTGGCTGATGCGCTCACGCCGGCTGGCCCGCGACTACGAGCGGCGGCCCGACTCCAGCGAGGCGATGATCCTGTGGTCGATGACCATGCTCATGACCCGCCGCCTCGCAGGCCCGGCGCGAGCGTGAACCGCCCCGAGGGTTCCTTGACCAGCCAGCCCCGTTCCGCCATCCGGGCCGCCTTCGACCGCACCCCCTCGATCTTCGCCGGCACGCGCTCCAGGCCGAGCGCCGAAGCGATCTCCCCGCACGCCAACGCCGCCGGGGAGGCGGCCAGGACCTCGACGATCCGCTGATAGTCCGGCGACAGCGCCGCCACCTCGACGCTTTCACCCCTGACCGGCACCACCGACCCCGGCACCTTCCCGCCCTTCGGCGTCGGCGTCGGCGTCAGGGCAGGGTTCTCAGCAATCGGCACAGTCCTCTCCCCGGCGTCAGCACCACCGCCCGGACCAGCGAGAATCTCGACGAGAACCTCCCGCGCAGTCACGAACCGTTCCCAGAACAGCTCCGCGTCGCGCAGCTCGGCAAGGACCCGGTCCGCTTCCTCACGCAACACCTCAACCCGCTGCCGGGCACCCCGTTCCCGCTCCTCCAACAACCCGACCACCGACGGCATCCCCGAACCTCCACAACCAAGACGACACGACGTGTCCTGTCTGCCACAGAACCCGCCACACCATGCCTGACCAGCGGAAAGTCAGTGATCAAGTACGGAAAGACAACGGCTTCTCAACCCACAGGAAGGCATCTGGTCGCTGGTCAAACGCGACATCGGCAACCTCGCCGCCGCCAACCTCGACCAGCTCACCAGGGCCGTCAAGCGCAAACTCAAGATGATCCAGTACCGCGCAGACCTGATCGACGGCTGCCTCACCGGCACCGACCTCATCATGAACGACTGACCGACACCACCCATTCAAGTTCACGTCAACGAGGGCATCAACGTACTCGCCGCCCACGCACCCGACCTGACTGACGCCGTGCGGGCTGCCGGAGAACAGCGGCGCCTGCTGCTGGACGGCACACTGATCCGCACGTGGCGCTGCACCGGCCTGGCCACCGAGAACAACCACGACCCGCTCTACAGCGGCAAACACCACGACCACGGTGTCAACGTCCAAGGACCGACCGACGTGAACGGCGACCCGCTCTTCCTCGGTCAGGCCCGACCCCGGCTCGACCAACGATCTTCCCGCCGCCCGCACCGACGGGATCACCACCGCGGTCACCGAAGCCGACGTGGAGACCACTGCCGACCTGGGCGCCGGCGGAACCATCCGCGCACCGGTCCGACGCCCGAATGGCAAGAGCCACAACGGCCACGAGAAACGCGGCAACTCCGCCCACGCCAAACTCCGCGCACCCGTCGAACGGGCCTTCGCAGCCCTCAAACGCTGGCGAGTGCTGGACCCCGTCCGCATCAGCCCCCCACCGCATCACCGTGCTACTACACGCGATCCTCGCAATCATCCAGAAACGATCTTCACTCGCCAGAGCGTAGATCGGAAATGCTCACTGAGCCTCTTTCATCCTGAATAGTCGCAGGTCAGCAGCACGTGGATGGCCTGGACGATACGGCTGATGCGACGGGTTGAGCAGCGTGCTCTGCGCATGATGCGCCAGGATTTGAGTCGGGCGAAGGCGCGTTCGCCCGGCGCTCGGTGTCGGGCGTGGTCGCGGTTGAACTGCTGGTAATGCTCGGGCTGTTCGCTGTGGTGGTAGTAGGGGGTGCGGAAGGTGGCGCCGGCGCCCTGGTAGGCGCGATCCGCGAGGACGAGGATCTGCCGGGTGAGGCAGGCCTGGACGATGCCGTGGGCGCGGGCGGAGGTCAGGTCGTGGGTGCGGCCGGGTGTCGCGCGTGAGAACCACAGCGGGGTGCCGTCCGGGCGGGCGATGACCTGCACGTTCATGCCGTGCTTCTTGTGTTTCTGCGAGTAGTACGGCTCGTCCGCACGGACGCGGTCGGTGGGGATCAGAGTTCCGTCGACGATGACGTGGTCGCCTTCACCGAGTCCGGTGAGGGCTTCCTGGAGTCCTGGGGCCCAGGAGGCCACCACGTCCAGGGCCTCGTCCACGTAGCGCCAGGCGGTGGCCTGGGATATCCCGAAACCGGCACCGAGCCGGGCGAACGTCTCGTTCGTGCGCAGGTGGACCAGAGTCAGGAGCGCCTGCCGGAAGCAACCGAGCTTCCGCCACCGGGTGTTGCGGGCCTGCCGGTGCTCGTGAAGCAGCCAGGCGACGTGCTCGACGAGTTCGTGCGGGACGTCGAGCATGGCAGGATACGGAACCAACAGGGCCCCTTCGGTCGCCGGTGTGCTGAGTGGAATCACCACGCCAACGACGAGGGGCCCTGCCTCGTCACCACACCCGCTGACCAGCCCATTTCACCCACCAGCACAGGATGAAAGAGGCTCACTGAGCCTCTTTCATCCTGAATAGTCGCAGGTCAGCAGCACGTGGATGGCCTGGACGATACGGCTGATGCGACGGGTTGAGCAGCGTGCTCTGCGCATGATGCGCCAGGATTTGAGTCGGGCGAAGGCGCGTTCGCCCGGCGCTCGGTGTCGGGCGTGGTCGCGGTTGAACTGCTGGTAATGCTCGGGCTGTTCGCTGTGGTGGTAGTAGGGGGTGCGGAAGGTGGCGCCGGCGCCCTGGTAGGCGCGATCCGCGAGGACGAGGATCTGCCGGGTGAGGCAGGCCTGGACGATGCCGTGGGCGCGGGCGGAGGTCAGGTCGTGGGTGCGGCCGGGTGTCGCGCGTGAGAACCACAGCGGGGTGCCGTCCGGGCGGGCGATGACCTGCACGTTCATGCCGTGCTTCTTGTGTTTCTGCGAGTAGTACGGCTCGTCCGCACGGACGCGGTCGGTGGGGATCAGAGTTCCGTCGACGATGACGTGGTCGCCTTCACCGAGTCCGGTGAGGGCTTCCTGGAGTCCTGGGGCCCAGGAGGCCACCACGTCCAGGGCCTCGTCCACGTAGCGCCAGGCGGTGGCCTGGGATATCCCGAAACCGGCACCGAGCCGGGCGAACGTCTCGTTCGTGCGCAGGTGGACCAGAGTCAGGAGCGCCTGCCGGAAGCAACCGAGCTTCCGCCACCGGGTGTTGCGGGCCTGCCGGTGCTCGTGAAGCAGCCAGGCGACGTGCTCGACGAGTTCGTGCGGGACGTCGAGCATGGCAGGATACGGAACCAACAGGGCCCCTTCGGTCGCCGGTGTGCTGAGTGGAATCACCACGCCAACGACGAGGGGCCCTGCCTCGTCACCACACCCGCTGACCAGCCCATTTCACCCACCAGCACAGGATGAAAGAGGCTCACTGAGCTCTTTCAGCGGCGCCCTTCCAGGGTGAGGAAGGCTCGGGTGTTTGACGTCATTCGATTCCGGTCCGCAGCGGGCATGGCGGAAGGTCCGCCAGGACTTCAGGTGGGCGATGCCGCGTTCAACCGGGGCTCGCGTGCGGGCGAGTGCGCGGTTGAGGGTCTTCTGGGTGGCGGTGAGGTCTTGGTGGGGTCGGCGTTTGATGGCGGTCGTCACCCATGGCCCCGCGCCCTGATAGGCGAGTGAGCATGGTGACCCACTCGACGAGGGCGTGAGGCAGGTCGAGTGCGGCAGGATAGGGAACCAACGAGGCTCCTGCGCCGATGGGTTGAGACGTCGAACACCTCCCTCAACGGCACGGGAGCCTCGTGCCTTGCGCGCCCCGCCGCTGTCACCCGATCAGTGGCCAAAAGGGTGAAAGAGCTCACCACGTGGTCAAACCCGTCACCCGCCCCGCCTATGGTGATGCCCGGCCAGACCGGCCTTCCAGGAACGCCGTTGAGCGTTCGCCCCGATGTTGGAGGACCGCCGTGGCGCCGAGGCGGCAGTCCTGCGGGCTGGTCCGCTCTTGCAAGAGTGCCGTGCGACGGCCCCGGGGTAGCGTGCGACGGCGCTGCGGGAGAGGCGCAATCGCCCCTCGGAAAAGGAGAGTTCTAGGTGTCCCGTTACGACTGGGGTAAAGAGAACCCTGCGATCACGGAGCTACGTAATACCGTCGAAGCGGCACGCTTGGGGGCGGTCAAGCACCCCATCCTCAAGAGTCTGAAGACGCTCCGGGACGTCAACGTCTTCAACGAGCACCATGTGTTCGCGGTATGGGATTTCATGTCCCTGCTCAAGAGCCTGCAACGGAATCTGACCTGCGTCGATGTCCCCTGGGTACCGCGGGGTTCCTCGGAGAGCAGGCGGCTCATCAACGACATCGTGCTGGTCGAGGAGAGCGACGAACTCGGTGACGGGTTCATCAGCCACTTCGAATTGTACGTCAACGGCATGGAGCAGGCCGGGGCGGACGTCGGGACGATCAACGGTTTCCTGGACCGGATCCGCGCCGGCGAAGACGTCCCCGACGCGCTGGCCGGCGCAGGGGTGCCGTCGGCTGCCGCCGACTTCGTCAACGCCACCTGGGACTTCATCGAGCAGGCGCCGTTGCACTGCCAGGCCGCGGCGTTCGCGTTCGGACGCGAGGACCTGATCCCCGAGATGTTCGACCAGGTCGTCAAGATCGACGACCAGGGCGGCCGGCTGTCCCTCTTCCGGGAGTACCTGGCGCGGCACATCGAGGTCGACGGCGAGGAGCACACGCCGATGGCCATGGCGATGGTCTCCGACCTGTGCGGTGACGACCAGGCAAAATGGGACGAGTGCGCCGAGACAGTGATCCGCGCGCTGCAGGCCCGTGTGGCGCTGTGGGACGGCATCCTGGCCGCGCTCAACGCCTGATTCCCCACCTCGACCGCCCCGCCGGCGAACGTCTGCCGTATCACCGGCGTTCGGCCGGCACGGCGGCAGCGGCCAACCCGCCGGCGGTCGGCCGTCCGCGAGCTGAAACCCGACCCTGCCCGCTCCGCGCGGACGCGAGCAGTCGACACGGTCAGCTCGGCCGCGGCCCAGTCGTGGCCCGCGGGCTCTTCACGCCGTCCCCGCAGGAGATCCGCTCCTGAGCCTCGCCCGGGGCACCGGCCAGGACGTGGTCGATGCGCCGGCTCCCCTTCAGAGACCGGCCGAACCCGCGGAGTCGACGGGACCGAGGACATTCGGCCGCGATGCCTCGACGCGTTGGAGCGGACGTTGCCCCGGGTGTCCGTAAAGCACTGAGCGCAGCCGGGCACTGTCCGTGGGTCGAAGACCCGGACGGCTTCCGGGCAGTTGTCGGCGGCTTCCTGGCCGGCCGTCGGCAACCCTCTCGAAGGCGTCGCGGGCACCGCGACGGGGGGCAGGCGAACCGCGTCGGAGGCCGCGTCATCGAGCACGGATCCCCCGCGGGGCGGGCACGGACGATCCGGTCCCGGGGCGCCGTGGCCGATGCGCCGGTGCTGATGTCCTTGAGAACGGCCTCAGGGCTCACGCCCCTTCGTTCGCGGCTCCGCCGCCACCTTTCGTCCCAGCGCGGGCGCGTTTCATTCTTTCGGCGGTCGTGGCGACTGCGGAAATCTGATTGTCGCCGGTCCGCTTTCCGCGCGGTCGTCGATCGGCCTGGGTGGTGGGGGGATTCGTAGCCGCCGGACTGTTTATCTGATAAGTCACCCGAATGCCGCGCTTTCAATGCCGCTTCCGCGTGTCGGTACTCGCTTACGTTGCTCATGGCATATTGCGAGCGCACCTGTTTCTACGGGAGAACGGGCGATGAACTCGGCCGCCTTCTGATTCGAAGTCGTTCCTGTGCGCCTCGGGAATGCCGCCGCGTGTCGAGAACACCTCGAACATCGAATCGTCCGAAGGGGTTAGGCATCTCGATGAAAACGAAACCCTCCGCCGCGCCGAGGTGGCGCGCGTTCAACGCCTGGGCCGCCGCAGCCCTCGCGGTGGCCCTCGCCGTGACGTGGGCCGCCCTGACGCCGACCGGCGCGAGCGCGATCGGCGTGGCCGTTCCGCTGGGGACCGCGGACAGCTACGCGGTCCTGGCCGGGCAGACGGTCACGAACACCGGGCCGTCCGTGATCACCGGCAACGTCGGAGTGAGTCCGGGGTCATCGGTCACCGGGTTCCCGCCCGGCACGGTGAACGGCGTCATCCACATCGCGGACGCCTCCGCACTCCAGGCGCAGACCGACCTGACGACCGCGTACAACAACGCCGCCGGCCAGGCGGCCGACGCCAGCATCGCGGGCGACCTCAGCGGCCTGACCCTGGCACCGGGCGTCTACCGGGCCAGCTCGTCGATCGGGCTCACCGGCACGCTGACACTCAACGCCCAGGGCGACCCGAACGCGGTCTTCATCTTCCAGATCGGCTCGACGCTGACCACCGGCTCCGCCAGTCGGGTGCTCCTGATCAACGGCGCCCAGCCGTGCAACGTCTTCTGGCAGGTGGGCAGTTCGGCCACCCTCGGCACCAACTCCACCTTCGTGGGCAACATCCTGGCGCTCACCTCGATCTCGGCCACCACCGGCGCGAACATCAACGGCCGGGCGCTCGCCCGCAACGGCGCGGTCACGCTGGACACCAACACCATCACCCGCTCGGAGTGCAGCAGCGCCACCACGGGCGCCACCACGACCGGCACGACCGGCGCCACGACCACCGGCACCACGGGCGCCACCACGACCGGTACAACCGGCGCCACGACCACCGGCACCACGGGCGCCACGACAACCGGCACGACCGGCGCCACGACCACCGGCACGACGGGTATGACGACCAGCGGCACCACCGGCGCCACCACGACCAGCGGCACCACGGGCGGCATCACCGGTGGGAACACCGGCGGCGGCGGTGGCGGCCACCACCATCACCACCACGGCAGGCCGCACCACGGCCGGTACCATCACGGCCTTCCTCCCCGGCACCATCACGGCTTTCCGCCCCGGCACCACCACGGCGGTCACGGCGGTCACGGTGTCACCCACCGGCACCACCACGGGAAGTACCACCACCCCCTCGGCGGCGCGTCCGCCGGCCTCGGCGGTGGTACGTACGGAATGAACACCGGTGAGATGACGGCCGGCGTGGCGCTGGTGGGTCTGACGACCCTCGGCGCCGGTATGTACGTCGTGCGTCGTCGCGGTTCACGTCTCTCACGTCGTGGCGCCTGACCTCACGACGCGGTGACCGGTGTCCGCTCCTTGGGACGGATTCCCGTTCCGGGGAGCGGACACGGCGCCGTTCCGCAGCCCATGTCCAGGTATCGGAAAAGGACGAGATGAGCACCACTGACCGCGCCCACGTGGGAAACACCGTTCCGCCGATGAAGGCCACGGGCCCGGCGGACAGCGGGGTGACGGAGCCGAATCCGACGCTTTCTCGGCCGGCGGGACTGGTCGTGGCCGTCGCGACCGCCGTGTGTGTCATCACGGCCGTCGTGCACATGTGCCTGGTATTCCTCTACGTCGCGCCGCCGAACACGGTCTCCCAGCGGTACGAGCGGCAAGTCGACGCCTGGATCTACCCCTATTTCGAGCAGAACTGGCAGTTGTTCGCGCCGAATCCCGAGTCCGCGCCGCAGCGTGTCTCGGCGCGTCCGGCGACCACGTCCGCCGACGGTGTCCGGCACGCGGGGGACTGGGTCGACCTGACCGCGGCCGACGACGCCGCCGTGCGGCACAACCCCTTCCCCAGCCACACGGCGCAGAACATGCTGCGCAGGGCGTGGATCGCCTACTCCGAAACCCAGGGCGGCAGCGACCGGTCCGAGTCGGAGCGGGGCCGCATGCTGCAGCGCTACCTGCTCGACATCGCCACCCAGCGGCTGGCCGCCCACGGCCGGCGCGGCTTCGACGCGGTGCAGTTGCGCGTCGTCACCCGGCCGGTCCCGCCCGAGCCGCAGGGCGCCGGGAGCGGCGTTCCCCGCCGCATGTCCTCCAGCACCCGATACCTCCCTTGGTGGCAGGTGACCTCGCATGACCACTGACCGCGCTCCCGACCCCGTCACCCGGGCCTACACCCTGCTGACCGAACGAGCGGTGTCGCTGTACGCGGCCGCAGTGCTGCGCATCGGCTACGGACTGCTCTACCTGGCGTTCCTGCTGCGCGAGTTCCGGCACCGCGACGAGATGTGGGGTCCCGGATCGCCCTGGACACCGGCGCTGTCGCGTGAACTCCAGGGCCAGACCGGGTGGTTCAGCGTCCTCACCCTCTCCGACCGGCCCGCGTACTTCCAAGCCTGCTACGCGCTGGCGCTGGCAACCTGCGTCCTGCTGGTGCTCGGCTGGCGCACCAGGGCGGTCTCGGTGCTCTTCGCGGTCGTGGTGACCTCCTTCCACGGCCGGGACATCTTCATGACGGACGGCGGGGACAACCTCATCGTCCTGATGGCCATGTATCTGGCGTTCACAGCCTGCGGACGCCGCTGGTCGCTGGACGCCCGCCGGGCCAACCGCCGCGTCCGCGAAGCGGGTTCGCACACCGTGCCGGTGTCGCAGACCGCCCTGGTGCGGATGCGGATCGGCACGGTGCTGCACAACTGCGGGATGTTCGTCATCGCGGCTCAGGTGTGCGTGCTGTACGGGTGTGCCGGGCTGTACAAGGTGCAAGGCGAACTGTGGCGTGACGGAACGGCGTTGCACTACGTCCTCAACCTCGACCTGTTCCGTCCCTGGCCCGCTTTGTCCCAACTGGCCGATCACCAACCGGTGTTCATGGCGCTGGTCGGCTACCTGACCGTGCTGGTCCAGGTCGCGGTCCCGTTCATGCTGTTCAGCAGGCTCAAGTACGCCGTGCTCGCGGCGCTGTTCTGCATGCACCTGGCAATCGCCGTCCTGCTCGGGCTGCCGGTCTTCTCCGGCGCCATGATCATCGCGGACGCCGTGTTCCTGCCGGACCGGTTCCTGCTCCGACTGGTGTCCCGGGGCCGCCGCGGACACCGGCCGCAGGTCCCCGCCCCGGCCCCGGCCCCGGTCGTCGACGCACGGTCCCCGGTCTGACACGCCCCCGAGTCCCACATCGCGCCCGGCCACCGAACCCTCCGCCGCCGAACCCCCGCTCCGACCCGACCGGGCTCGTGGGGCCGACCACGCCCATGCCGCCGTGCGCGTGGGAGCGACGACCTGCGTCGGCTCACCTGCTCGGCGCCGGCAGCACAGCGGCCAGACCGGTGGCCAGAACGGCGAACGCGGCCGCGCAGCACGAGCAACGTGATCCCGGCCGCGCCGCCGCAGCGTGATCGGCGCCGTAAGTCCTTCGGGAGTTGTTCACGCTGACGGTGCGACAGAGGATTCTTCGGCGAACCGGCCACGCCAGCGGCGCACGGTGTCCACATGCAGCCCCGTCTCCCGGGCGACGCATGCGTTGGAGCGTCCACGCGCGGCGTGCAGCACCACCTGTGCACGCACCCGCAGCCGCCCCGCCCGTCACCGTCCCAGCCCCCGCAATGACCGGTGCTAGAGGCCACTTGGACAGGGAAAACGCAACTTCGACATGGCCCGCGCAGGCGGCTACCTTCACCTGGTCTTCGGCGATCGCCCACGGTCGCACGGGAGTTCCTTCAGGCTGAGCCACCCGCGACGGGACGAGTTGGTCACGCCCCGCGAATCCTCGCCCCCATGCGTAGGCCGCCGAACCGGGTCCGCACCAGGCACCACCAATCAGGGAGAGACGCATGCCCCGTCTTGCGCTGTACACGTTCGGCGTCCTGAAGTCACCTCTCGCCGATCCCGCGCCTGTCACGCGCGAATTCCACGACAGCGGCGAGGCCGTCTACCGGAAGATCAGCCGGCACCCCGGGTACCTCGCTCGTGCTGAAGCGGCGGACGGCGCCCGGGGCGCACTCTTCGACTCGGACTGGGGCGCATGGGGAGAGTTCGCCGTACCGAGCTGGTACGGCAAGGGCCGTACGGCAAAAACCACCGCCCTGGCCGCGACCCTCTCGCTCTGGACGGACCTGCGCCCCGCCTTCGACGCCGTCTACACCGGTCCGCACCGTGCGGCGCTGAACAGGCGTTACGACTGGTTCGAGAGGACAGGACACCCGAGTTACGTGTTCTGGTGGGTCTCCGACGGAGTGATACCCACCTGGCAGGACGGGGTTTCCCGGCTGGAACACCTCCACGACCACGGCCCCGCGCCGCACGCCTTCACCTTCCACCACTCGTTCGCCCCGGAGGGAACCCCGACCAGGATCAAAGGCATCGGGCCGGAGAGCGACCAGGTTCGCTGAAGCCTGCTCGCGCCCGGCGGCATCAACCTCTGAGCCGCACTTTGATCCTTCTCGGTGGCGACGGCGGAGGCGGAGGCGGACAGGAGCGTCGCAGCGGCGAGGCTGCCCCAGGGGGCGGGCCGTGGGGCGCGAGAGCGGTGATACGCGCCCCGGTCCAGCCATCTACCCACCGCAGGCGTGCACACCGGACCCACGACGACGCCGACCGTCATGGCGATGCCGGTGCCGAGCGCGTCCACGGCCGGGGCGACGGCATGGCGGGGAGCCTCCGGAGGCACGGACGAGGGCGCGCGGCTGGAGCTTCACCCTGGCGTCCCGTCCGAGCAGCGGCATCCCGGCCGGTTCCCGCCCCGGCGACGCCGCTGATCACCGCGAGCGGGCACGGTTGCACACCGCCAGGATTGAACCGTCTGTCTCGGACATGAGCGCCACGCTCAGCCGGACCGTCACCGCCGCCCGTTCTCCGCCCACCCGCCCAGGTCAGCTCGCCGGTCAGGAGGTCCGCGCCCTCCAGCGGGCATGGGCCACAGTCGGCCTCGACACCGCGGCATGACCGGACTGGCCTGCCGGAACGCGGAAAGTCGAGTGTGTTGCGAGTGCCGCTCCATAACTTGTCTGGTTTTTCACGTGGTCGGGGCAGAGATTCAGCCTAATCTGATGTGTCTCCCGACGATGCGCCACCACGGGCCGGTAACCGTCAGGCTTCTGACGCGCCGGTTCGTGAGACTGATCTAGCTCCACCTTTGCCGTACGCCATGCACACCGATGCGTCAGCCTAGGAGTTGTCAGTGGGAAGCCCCCAGGGCGTGTTGCGGATCGTCCGAGGCGCAGCAGCATCCCCTGTTCGCCGTTTGACCGGATCGCGGCCGGGATACGGCGTTCCGATCCGGACGCGCGGTCCTGGGCCGCGCGCACATCGCGTATACGCGGCGTTCACCCTGGGCCTTCCGGGGACGAGGGCGTGTGATGCCTGAGAGCGTCGAGGACAATGTGCTGGGCAAGCCGCTCGATGCGCCGCCACGATCTTTATGGCGCAATACCGACTTCCTGAAATTCTGGTCGGGCGAGACGCTGTCGCTGTGCGGGTCGCAGGTCACCACTCTGGCACTGCCGCTGACCGCGGTGATCGCCTTTCACGCGAGTGCCCGGCAGGTCGGGCTGCTGAGCTTTCTCCAGACCGTGCCCTACCTGTTCTTGTCCCTGGTGTTCGGGGTCTGGGTGGACCGCAATCGGCGCAAGCCGATCATGCTGGGCGCGAACGCAGCGAGGATGCTGCTGATCGCCATGGTGCCGATCCTGTCCCACCTGCACGTCCTGAGGATCACGGGTGTGCTGGTGATCGCCTGCGCGGTCGGGGTGTTCTCGGTGCTTTTCGACGTCAGCTGGATGTCCTTCGTTCCCGCCCTGGTCGGGGACAGACGGCAGTACGTCGAGGCCAACCAGAAGCTGGGTGTCACCCAGTCCACCACCGGCGTCGCGGGCCCGGGTGCCGCCGGGCTGCTGATCGGATGGCTGGGACCGCCCACCGCCATGGTGCTGGACGCCGGGTCCTACCTCGCCTCGCTCGTGAGCCTGTTGTTGATCAGGACGCCCGAGCCGGCCCCGCCGCCGGTCGCGGAGCGGCACCTGGGAAGCGAGCTCATGGACGGCGTGCGGTGGGTCAGCGGCCACCGGCTGCTGCGCCCGCTGGCCCTCCTGGCACCCCTCACCAACTTCTCACTGACCAGCGTCTCCACCCTGTTCCTCCTCTACGCCGTGCGGGTCAAGGGGCTCAGTCCGCCACTGGTCGGCCTGGTGTACTCCATGTCCTCGGTCGGCGCCCTGCTGGGCGCCCTGGCATCGTCGACAATCATCCGCCGGTATCCGGTCGGCACGGTGTACGCGGTGGCCTTGGCGGCCATCTACGCGGGGCCCGTCCTGCTCTTCGTGGCCGGCGGACCGAAGCCGGTGGTGATCGCCCTGTTCACGCTGTCCCTGTTGATCAGCTACCTCGGCAGCGGGTTGTCGAACGTGGTGCAGCTCTCGCTGCGCCAGGCCAGCACCCCGCAGTCGCTGATGGGTCGGATGAACGCCGCCTTCCGCACGCTGCTCTTCGGAGGCGCCGCGCTGGGCGGGCTGTGCGCCGGTCTGGCCGGCGGTGCGCTGGGGCTGCGCGGCGGCCTCGCACTGATCGTCTTCTGCTCGGCCGGAATGCTCGTGCCGCTCGCCCTGTCCCCGATCGTGCGCCTGCGGTCCATGCCCGAACCGTTCCACGAACCGGAGTCGGCGACCGGCTGAGCTCCGCTCGGCCGGCCCCGCCGGGGCCCGCCGCGACACCGTCCCCGGATCGACACCTGTGAAGGAGTAGTCTGTGGCCGCCTCGAAGCCGCCGGCGCTGGCCGGGCGGAAACACCCGCTGTCCTTCGCCCAGGAACAGTTGTGGTTCCTCGACCAACTGGCCCCCGGTGAGACCGCGTACAACATCCTGATGACGTGGCGGCTGCGCGGGCCGCTGCGCGTCGAGGTGCTCCAGCGCTGCCTGGACCTCGTCGTGGCGCGCCACGACGCGCTTCGGACCACCATCCGGCAGGTGGACGACGTGCCGTACCAGGTGGTGGCGCCGGCCACCAGGGTGCCGCTGGAGGTCACCGACCTGAGCGGACTGCCCGCGGCCGGCCGCGAGGAGCGGGTGCGGGCGGCGATCGACGAGCAGCGCGCCGAGCCCTACGACCTGGAGACCGGGCCGCTGTACCGCTTCCGGCTGATGAGGCTGGACGCCGAGGAGTACGTGCTGTGCCAGGGCTTCCATCACATCATCATGGACGGCTGGTCGGCCGGGTTGGCCAACGCGGAGCTGTCCTCGGCCTACCGCAGCCTGTGCGCCGGCGCCGAGCCGGTCTTCGAGGACGCGGACCTGGACTACATCGGCTTCGCCGAATCCCAGCGCGAGCGGCTGCACGGCGAAGCGCTCGCCGAGGAACTGGCGTTCTGGCGGGAGAAGCTGGCCGGCGTACCCGTGCTGGAGCTGCCCGCGGACCGGCCCAGAGTGACCAGCCGCGGCCACCGTGGCGAGACCCTGATCAGGGATTTCGCCGGCGACGTGCACGGCATCGTCCATCAGCTCGCCGAGCGGCACGGCGCGTCGCCCTTCATGGTGCTGGCGGCGGCCTACACCCTCGTGCTCAGCCGCTGCACCGGGCTGGAGGACGTACCGATCGGGGTTCCGATGCTGGGCCGTCCGGAACCGGAGCTCGAGGACGTCGTGGGGATGTTCGTCAACATGACGGTGCTGCGCTGCGACCTGTCGGGCGACCCCGCCTTCAGCGAACTGATCGACCGGGTCGCCGACGGCACCATGGAGCTGTACGACCACCAGGAGGCGCCGTTCAACCAGGTGGTCGACGCCGTCCGGCCGCCGAGGGAACCGAACCGCAACCCCCTCTTCCAGGTCAGCCTCCAGCTGCTGGGCGCGAGCACGTCCGGCGAGGACCTGGACCTGGACGGCATGACCGCCGAGTGGATGCCGCTGGTCCCCCTCGGATCCCGGTTCGACATCGCCACCACGATCGTCGACACCGGCTCGTCGCTTCGTGCCGCCGTCGAGTACTCCTCGGACATGTTCGACGCATGGCGGATGGAGGACGTGCTCGCCCACGTCGAGACCGTCCTGCGCCGCACGGCGGCCGACCCCGGCCTGCGCCTGTCACAGATCCCGGTCACCGGCGCGGCCGAATCCGCGCGGCTGCTGGCCGCCGGCCTCGGCGAGGCGGCGGGCGGCACCGGTCAACTCCTCCACGTCGCGGTCGCCGACGTGGCCCTGAAGCAGCCGGAGGCGGTTGCGGTCGCCGGCGGCGGCTGCGACCTCACCTACGGCGAACTCGACCGGCGGGCCGGCCTGCTGGCAGGACGCCTGCGGGAGAACGGTCTGCGGGCCGGCCAGGTGGTCGTCGTGGTGGCGGACCGGTCTTCCGACGTCTGCGTCGCGCTGCTCGGGGTGCTCAAGGCGGGCGGCGCGTACACCGTGCTCGCCCCGCAGGACACCGACCGGCTGGCGTTCGTCATGGGCGACACCATGGCCGAACTGCTGGTCGCGGGCGCCGGCCAGGCCGGCCGGCTGCCCGAGCCGGTCGGCTGGCGGCTTGTGCTCCTCGACGGCGACCAGCCGGCCCGGGGCAGCTCCGCGCCGCCCGTGGAGCCGGTGCCGGACCCGGGCGCGACGGCATGCGTGGTCCACACCGCCGACCCGAGCGGCCACTTGACCGGCGTGGTGATCTCGCACCGGACGCTGTCGTCCGCCTGCGAGGGCCACCGCCGGCCGGCCGGCCCGGACGGCGGCCCCGCTCCGCTCCCGCCGCTCTCCTCGGTCCGTGGGCAGGCGCACCTGTGGGCCGCGCTCACCAGCGGGGCGACGCTCGCCCAGGCCCTGCCCGGCGATGCCGCAGGCCCCGGTGCCGACGCCCTCGCGGACGGGTCCGGCGCCGATGCGCTCCACCCCGGCCCGTACGGGCCCCCCGAGGCGCCGGCCTCGCTGGTCGGGTGCGACGCGCACGGCTCCGTCCCGGTCGTCCGGCCGCACGCGAACCGGCAGGTCTACGTGGTGGACCGGTCGCTGAACCTGGTGCCGCGCGGGGTGATCGGCGAGCTGCTGATCACCGGCGAGCCGGGCAGCCTGGCCGACGGCTACCTCAACCAGCCCGAACTCACGGCCGCCCGCTTCGTCGACGACCCGTTCCGCCCCGGCCGGCCGGCCTTCCGCACCGGTGTGCCGGCCCGCTGGTCCGCCGACCTGCGGTTGGAACTGCCCGCGCGGGCACCGGGATCGGACGGTGCGACCGCGGACACCGACGCGCCCGGCCCCGACGAGCCCGGCACACCCACCGAGCGGGACGTCGTCGGCATCTTCAGCGAGGTCCTGTCGTTGCCCGTCGTGGGGGTGGAGACCAGTTTCTTCGACGCCGGCGGCAACTCGCTCCAGGCCATGCGCGCGGTCAGCCGTATCAACAAGAAGTTCCGCATCAAGCTCAGCGTGCGGGCCCTGTACGGCAACGTCACGGCGCGGGCGGTCGCGGCCGTCGTGGACGAGACGGCGGGCGGCTCGCCGGCATGACGACGAAGGAGTCCCGCAGCGTGTCCGATCCCCAACTCATCGTTCCGCTCCGTCCCGACGGTGCCGCGACGCCGCTCTACTGCGTCCACTCCAGTTCCGGATCCGCCTACTCATACCTCGGGCTGGCCGGGCTGATCGGCGCCGACCGGCCGGTCTACGGCATCGAGGCGCCGGGGTTCGACAACGGCCGGCGTCCGGTCCCGTCCGTGTCCGCGCTGTCGGCCGAGTACGCCGGGCTGCTCCAGCAGGTGCGACCGCAGGGCGACTTCCTGCTGCTCGGCTGGTCGTTCGGCGGGATGGTCGCCCTGGAGACGGCCCGGCTGCTGGCCGCGGCGGGGGCCGACGTGAGACAGGTGGTCCTGATCGACGCCAGCGCGCCGTCCGCGTCACCGCTGCCGCCGGAGCGGGAGATCCTGCGCAGGTTCCTGGTCAACACGGCGGCGGCCCTGGGCGCGGAGGCGACCGCGGAGGTGAACCGGCTGCTGGCCGGGCAACCGGAGACGGCCGCCCCGGGCACGGTGCTCGCGGCGGTGGCGCGGTCCGGGGCGCTGCCCTTCGAGTTGGACGCCGGACTGCTGGCCGAGCAGTACGCCGTCTTCCGCGCCCATGCGCAGGCCGCCTACGCCTTCGAGCCGACCGAGCCGTACCGCGGCCCGGTGGCGCACCTGGTCGCCTCCGAGTCGCAGCACGAGCCCGGGCGGTGGGAGGAGGTGGCACCCGCCCTGACCGAGTACGTGGTGCCCGGCGGGCACCACTCGATCTGGCGCGGAGACGGCCTCCAGCGCCTGGCCGGGCTGACGCGGGCCGTCCTGGCGGGCACGGCCGGCCGTGCGGCACCCGGTCAGGTACCGGGGGTCCGTTGACATTCCCCTCTCCACAGGTCGGCCGCACCGGAAGTGGACCACGCATGGTTTCAGCGCAAAACGGTCCGACACGATCCCGAATACCCGCAATCACCTGAACTTCCTTGAGAAAAATCCAGAAGGGCACGCATCGGACCCCTTGTCAGAATTCAATGGCGCATCTAATCTGAAACGCGTAACGTCTCGGCCGGAAAATATCCCGACGGATATTTGATGTTGTGTCACCGAGAATTCTTGGCAACTTCCAATCCCGCATGAGAGTCGATTTTGCGAGAGTGGTGAACACGGAATCAACCTGGGCAAAACGCGGAAGTGCTCCCGAACTCATCCCGGTTTGCTCCATCGTGAAGTCCTTTCCACTTGCGCCGCGTTCCGCTCTGGCTCTCCGCACGATGTACCGATATCGAGCGCATCCACCTGATCTCTGATTCGAGGAGTGAGGACATGCCACCTGCCGGCGGTCAGCTCACGGGAAAGAAGATCGAACTGCTCGACTGCACACTGCGGGACGGTTCCTACGCCGTCGACTTCCAGCTCGACGAGGAGTTCGTGGCCAACCTCCTTTCCCGGCTCGACAGGACCCCGGTGTCGCGGGTGGAGATCGGCCACGGACTCGGCCTGGAGGCGGAGCGCACCGGGATCAGGGCGTGCAACATCGACCACCGCCGCTGGGGAGAGATCGCCGCCTCCACCCTGACGGTCAAGCCATGGGGGATGTTCGCGCAGCCCGAGTTCACGCGGCTGGAGACCGTCGAGGAGCTGAGCAGGAAGGGGATGGGCTTCATCCGCGTCGGCGTGGAGCCCGAAAAGGTCTCCGCCAGCCTCGACTACCTGCGCCGGGCCACCGAGGTGTGCGAGCAGGTGTACCTGAACCTGATGAAGTCCAGCGCCACCCCGGCGGACCAGTTGGTGGACCTCCTCGACGGGATCACCCCGGCCATCGCCGGCGTCTACGTCGTCGACTCCTACGGCGCCATGCTGCCCGCCGACGTCAGCCGGTACGTCGGCGCGGTGCGGGAGCGCTTCCCCGTCGTCGGGTTCCACGGCCACGACAACCTCGGCATGGCCAACATCAACAGCCTCACCGCCTTCCAGGCCGGAGCCACCGTGGTGGACGCCACGCTCAACGGCGTCGGGCGGGGATCGGGCAACGCCGCGATCGAGTCGCTGGCCGGCGTCATCAAGCTGGAGAGCGGCGACCTGTTCGACTATCAGGAACTGGCGAGGCTCGCCGAGTACACCCGGGTCAACATGAACGTCATCCGCGAAGACCGCACCCTGCAGGTGCTCGGCGCGGTGATCGGCATCCACTCGGGATTCTTCCCCCTGGTCGAGCAGTTGGCCGCGGAGCACCACACCGACCTGGCCCGGCTGATGGAGACCGCCGTCATGATCGCCGACCACAGCCCGCGCAAGGACGACTTCTACAACGCCGCCGCCCGCATCTCGGCCTGAGTCCCGCGCCCGGGGCGACGCCCCGGGCCCTGGCCCCGTCCCCACCGACCGCGCAACCGTCGAACAGGAGAAGACCGTGAAGCTGGCAAGGACCCCGTCCACGGACGGGGGTGGCATCGTCGTGAGCCACCGCGACCGATGGCTGCCACTCCGGCGTCTGCGGGGCTACGAGCACGTCACCCGGATCGGCGACATCGCCACCGACCGCGCACTGCGCGAGCTGGCCGAGGCCGTCGCGGAGCAGGGCGACGGGCTGGAGCACCTCGGGCTGGACCCGGACCTCGCCGGCACCATCGCCGACCGCGACGCCGACATCTGGGGCGCCGGACTCAACTACCGGGGCCATTCGGAGGACTTGGACGCCCCGCAGCCCGTCTCGGGCCCCGGCTCCTACCTGCGGCCGGCCAACTGCCTCATCGGCAACGGGGACACCATCGAACTGCCGGCCCAGTCGCGGCGGGTGACCGGCGAGGCCGAACTCGGACTCGTCATCGGCACCGCCTGCAAGAACGTCTCACGCGACGAGTGGCGGTCCGTCGTGGCGGGTGCCACCACCGTCCTCGACATGACCGCCGAGGACGTGATCCGCGAGAACCCCCGCTACATACCGTGGGCCAAGGGCTTCGACACCTTCTGCAGCATCGGTCCGGTCCTGATCACCCTCGACGAGTTCGGGGACGGCGCCCTGGAGTCCCTCCGCATCGCCACGGTCCTCAACAAGGAGACCGTCGCCGCGGCCACCCCGGCGGACATGAAGTACGACCTGGGCTACCTGGTGGAGTACTTCTCCGCCGGACGCACGCTCGCGCCGGGCACGGTGATCTGCACCGGAACCCCCGGCGCCGCGGTGATCGCCCACGGGGACACGGTCCAGGCCGTCGTAGAGGGCGTCGGCACACTCACCCACCCGGTCCGCCGCAGCCCCGGCGCGCCGTCGGGGCGGGACTGAGAACGGCCGTGCGCGACCTGGAGGGCAAACGCGTCCTGGTGCTGTGCGGAACCCGGGGCATCGGCCTGGGCGCCGCGCGCTGCCTGGCACGCCACGGCAGCGCGGTGACGATCACCGGCACCGACGAGGACCGGGCCGCCGAGGCGGCCCGCGGCCTCCCGGGCACCGGGCACGCGTCGTTCGCCTGCGACGTCCGCGATCCCGCCGCCCTGGGCGAGAAGGTGGCGGCCGGCGGCCCCTGGGACATCCTCGTCCTCAACACCCCTGGCGCTGCCCCCGCGACGGTGGAGCAACTGTCCGCCGGGCGGCTCCGGGAAGCGATCGACATGATGCTCCTGTCGGTGCACAGCGCCGTCACGGCGGCGCTGCCGGCCATGCGGCGCAAGGGCTGGGGGCGGCTGATCGCCATCACCTCCAGTTCGCTGTCCACGCCCATCGCCGGCCTGGCCGCGTCGTCCATCGCGCGCGCCGCGGTGCAGTCCTACCTCAAGCTCCTGGCCGAGAGCACCGGCGCCCACGGGATCACGGTCAACCACGTGATCCCCGGCAAGGTCGACACCGACCGGCTGCGGTCGGCCGACGCGGCCACCGCCGACCGGCTCGGCACGGACATCGGCGCGGTGCGGGCCGCCGCGCTGGCCGGTATCCCGCTGGGACGCTACGGCGCCCCCGACGACATCGGCGAAGTGGTGGCGTTCCTCGCCGGCGACCGGGCCGCGTACATCACGGGCACGGGCGTCCGCTGCGACGGTGGGTACGACGGATCGATCTGAACGGCGGGGAGAGCACCACAGCACACGGCGGGTCACGGGACCGACAGGTCACAGATGAGGAGGGTTCAGGTGCACACCCGATTGAGGTCCGTCCTCGCCGGTTTCCACCGCGCGGTGCGGGAGTTCCCCGACAACGCGGCGCTGGAGACCGCCGACACCGTCGTCAGCTACCGCGACCTGGACAAGCTCAGCGGCGACTTCGCCGCCGAGCTGGCGGAGCGCACGGTGGCCGGCGAGTTCGTCGGCATCGGGGCCAGACGTGACCTCGGCGCCGTCGTGGCGATGGTCGGAGCGCTCAAGGCGCGGCACCCGTTCGTCGTCCTCGACAGCCGCGACAGCGTCTCGTCGAACACCGAGAAGGTGCGGCTGCTCGGTCTGCGGTTACTGGCCGGCGCCGGACCCGGTGGCCACGTCACCCTCACGCCGGTCCCGCAGCAGTGGCTCCCCGCCGACGCCGCGCCCGCCGGTGAGGATCACCCGCTCCGCCACCCGGCGGTCGGGGGAGACGCGGGCTACGCGATCTTCACCTCCGGCTCCACCGGCAAGCCCAAGTGCGTCGTGGTGGGGGCGGCCGCGCTCGCCCCGGTCATCGACGACCACGTCGAGCGGCTGTCGGTCGACCCGGGGTCGCGCACGCTCCAGTTCGCCCGGCTGACCTTCGACGGATGCCTCACCGAGATCCTGTGGACCCTGACCGCCGGTGCCTGCCTGGTGATCCTCGACGAGACCCATCTGGCGCCGGGGGCGGTCCTCCGCGACACCCTGGAGCGGTTCCGCATCACCCACCTGAAGACCACCCCGTTCGCCCTGACGGTGACCGAGCCCAGCGCGGAGATGCGGCTGCGGCACGTGGTCAACGGAGGCGGCCCCTGCCGGCCGTCCGTGCTCCGTGCCTGGTCGGCGGTGGCCGACTTCCACAACGCCTACGGGCTCACCGAGACCACCGTCTGCAACCTCCTCAGCGACCCGCTCGACCCCGACGAGTGCCGGGACGCGGTGCCGCTGGGGGACGTCGTGGGCGACTGCGGGTACTGGATACGTGACCTGGAGACCGACGACGCCCTGGAGGCGGTACCGGGCGGCGCGCCGCAGCGCGGTGAACTCGTCGTCACCGGTGCCAGCGTGGCCGCCGGCTTCGTCACCGAGCACGGTGTGCGACCGCTCGGGAAGGCCGGCGAGTACCGCACCGGCGACATGGTCGAATACCGCGACGGCGCCCTGTACTTCGTCGAACGGCTGGACCGGCAGGTCAAGGTGCGCGGCTACCGGCTGGACCCCGGCGAGATCGAGAACGCGGTCTGCCGCCTCGGCACCGTCCGGGACGCGGTGGTGGTCGCCGAGGCCCAGGACGGCGACGGGTCCGGTGACCTGGAGGTGCTCGTCTGCTACTACCAGGGCGACATCGCCCCCCGGTCGGTACGCCACCACCTGGAGGGCGTCCTGGACCCCTACAAGATCCCCTCGGTGCTGGAACGGGTCGAGGCCTTCCCCTACACCCCCAACGGCAAGGTCGACCGCGGCGCCCTCCGGGCCGGCCGCCGTGACCTCGCCACCCGCGCCGCCCCCGCCGCCCCTGACCTGCGGGTGCTGCACCTGGTGCGGACCCTCACCGGGCTCGACGACATCGGGCTCGAGGACAACTTCTTCGACGTCGGCGGCAATTCGGCCTCGGCCGTGGCGCTCGTCGCCGAGATGCGCAAGCTCGGCTGGATCGACGCCGGCATCCGGGACGTCCTGCGGGCCGAGAACCTGCGCGTCCTCGCCGACCAGCTGCGCGAACGGAGCGTGTAGCGCGATGTGCGGCCTGTGCGGGACCTTCGCGCCCGACCGGACACTGGACCGCGCGGTCAGCGCGGCCATGCACTCCCGGCTGGTCCACCGGGGACCGGACGAGACGTACTCGCTGAGCACGCCCACGCTGTCGATGAAGCTGGGCCGCCTCGGGATGACCGCGCTGCGCGACGGTTGGCAGCCGGCCGAGGACGCCGCCGGCCGGTTCGCCGCGATGACCAACGGGGAGATCTACAACAGCGCCCGGCTGCGCGCCCGCCTCGGGCAGCCGCCGTCCGCGAACGCCGTCGACGTGGCGGTCGTCCCCGAGTTGTTCGCCCGGTACGGGCCCGCCGGCCTGGAGCTGATCGACGGCCAGTTCGCCACCGCGGTCTACGACCGGGAACGGGACCACCTGTACCTGGGGCGCGACCGCTTCGGCATCTGTCCGATGTTCTACACCGTCGCCGGTCCACACACGCACTTCTCCTCCGAGCTCAAGGCGCTGGTGACGTCGGTTCCGCACACCTGGCGGCTGGACATGGGCGCGGTCGACCAGTACCTGTCGCTCGGCAACGTCGTCGCGCCGCGGACCCTGGTGCGCGACGTCCAGGCGGTGCCGCCGGGGTGCGTCGTCCGGTTCGGCGACGGCGATCCCGAGACGATCCGCTACTGGCGCTACGGGCTCTTCGAGGCGACGGAGACGCCCGCCACGGCCGAGGAGGTCCGCGACACCGTGCAGAGCTCCGTGCGCGACCGGCTGCGCGCGGACGTCGAGATCGGCGCCTACCTCAGCGGCGGGTTCGACTCCTCCACTCTCGTGGTGGAGGCCGGCCGCCTCATGGACAAACCGCCATGGACCTTCTCGGTCCTCTTCGACGACGCCGCGCTGGACGAGGGGCGGTTCCAGCGCGAGGTGGCGGAGGCGGTGGGCAGCGAGCACCGGCAGATCCGCTGCGCTCCAGGCGACATCGCCGCCCGGTTCGAGGAGATGGTCCGCCACTGCTGCTATCCGCAGCGCGAGACCTACAACGTCGCCGCGCTCATGCTGTCCGGCGAGGTGCGCGAGGCCGGCCTCAAGGGCGTGATCTCCGGCGAGGGCGCCGACGAACTCTTCTTCGGCTACGACTCCTACGTCTTCGACGGCGCGCGCAGAAGGCCTCCCGAGCCCCGTGAGGAGAACGAACTGGCTTGGGGCAGGGCGGACTTCGGCTGGGAGGCCGACTGGGACAAGGCGGCGCGGCGACGCGGGCTCAGCCTCACCCGGGCGGCCGCGGAGACGCTGTCCGGCAACGAGTCCTGGCGCGACCGGCTGATCCCCGTGACCGAGGGGGAAGCCGCCGCGCTGACCCGGATGCAGCTCAGGTCGATCGCCGACGTGTACGTGCAGCTCGGCGGCCACCTGCTCGGGGACCACGGCGACTCGATGCTCATGGCCAACTCCGTGGAGGGCCGCTACCCGTTCCTGGGCAACGGGGTCGTGGACCTGGCCCTGCGTACGGCGGACGCCGCCAAGGTGGCGGACTTCGAGGGCAAGGCGCTGCTGAAGGCGGCCTACGCCGGCCTCGTCCCACGAGCCGTGCTGGAGCGCGCGAAGCAGGGATTCACCGCGTACGGGCTGTCCGCGATCGCCGATCACCGGTCGCTGGCGCGGTGGCAGGACCTGGTCGCGGGCAGCGGCGTCTTCCGCCCGGACTCCCTGGAGGCGCTGAGCGCCGACACCACGCCGGACAAGTGGGACGTCCGGCTGAGCCTGATCACCATCAGCATGGTCATCGACGAGTTGGGGCTGCTGCTGTGACCGACACCTGGAACGACCTCATCCGCGGGGAGCGGTGGCTCTCGCCACGGACCGTGTGGGTCGAGGACGACACCGAGTACACCTGGGAGCAGGTCGGCGAACTGGCCGCCGCTGTCGAGAAGGCGATCGCCGACGCGGGCGCCGGCCAAGTGGTGCGCGTGCGCTCCGACTCCAAGCTGGGCTGCTTCGCCGGCCAGTTGGGCGCCTGGCGCGCCCAGCGGGTCGCGGTGGCGGACGACGGCAGCCTCGGCCCGAGCGAGCTCGACCGGGTCCGGCCCGACCTCACGCTGGCCGTGTCCGCCGGTCCGCACCCGCGGGTCCGGACCGACGGACGGGCGTCGTGGAACCTTCCCGACGACCGCATCCCCGCGGACGTCGCCGCCGTCAACTTCACCTCGGGGAGCACCGGCCAGCGCAAGGCCGTGGCGGTGACCCGCGGCAATCTGCTGGCGCTCTTCGGTTGCCGCGATCTGGACGTGCCGACGCGCGGCACGCCGACCGCGGGCAGTTTCGCCAAACCCGCCTACGACGGCTGGTGGTTCGACACCTGGCGTACGGTGGCGGCCTGCGGCACCGTCGTCTGCCTGCCGCACGTGAACGAGGACGTCTTCGCCTGGCCGGAGCTGGCGGAGCGGTACCGCATCGACCGGGTGCTGCTGCCCGCGGCCGTCGTCGCCACGGTGGTCGCCACGGTGCCGGAGTGCCTCGCCGGCATCCCGTGGGTGTTCAGCGGCGGTGAGCAGTTCCGGGCGGCGACCTGCCGTCAGGCCCGCGATGCCGGCCTGACGAACCGCTTCGTCAATCTCTACGGCCCCACCGAGGCGACCTTCGCCACGCACAAGTACGAGCTGCCCCCCGATGTCGCCGCCGCCGAGATCCCGATCGGCAGGCCGCTGGAGGGGTGCCGGCAGAGCCTGCACGAGGTGGACGGCCACTCCGACGGCACTCGCCACCTCGTGGTCGCCGGCCCGCTCGTCTGCCCGGGCTACCTCGACGAGGGCACCCTCGCCCACCGGTTCCCCACCCGGGAGGGGCAGTCGGAATACCGCACCGGGGACCTGGTGCGCGTCTCCGGCGAGGGCGACCTCGTCTTCGCCGGCCGGCTGGACGGCGGGATCAAGGTCAACGGGCTGCGGATCGACACGGCGGCGCTGGAGCAGCGGGTGGCGGCCCTGCCGCACGTGCTCGACTGCCGGGTCGGACAGGACGAGCGGAGCACGGTCGCCTTCGTACGGGTCGCCGCGGGGGCGGGGCAGGACCCCGGCGTCCGGCCGCTGATCGAGCCGGTGATCCGGGAGTTCTCGCCGGCGATCGGCCTGGGGCTCGTCGAACGGTTCCCGGTGAAACCCGGCGGCAAGGTCGACTTCACCGCCCTGATGGCACAGCACCACAGCGCCCCCGCGCCGCATCCGGCGCACTCCGGGACGGACGGGACGGACGGGGCGGACCCAGCGGAAACGAAGGGCAGGGGTTCGAAGCGATGACGGAGATCTCATCCGCCGTGATCATCGAGTGCGTGCGGAAGGTACTGGACCGTGAAGTCACCGAAGACACCGACATCTTCTCCGCCGGTGTCGACTCCCTGGCGGTCCTGCGCTGCCGGGCCCTGTTGAAGCAGCAGACCGGCGTCAAGGTGCCGGGACACGTCTTCTTCGGCGGACGCACGCCGGCGGGCATCGCCGCCCTGATCGGAGCCCAGCATGCTGATAGTTGAGGACAGCCCGCTCTACTCGGCGGAGTTCTTCGCCGAGGACGACCCCTGGGCGTACCTGGCCGACCTCCGGGAGAACCACCCGGTGTCGGTCCACCGCCGGCCCGACGGCTACGAGTTCTACGCGCTCACCCGCTACGACGACGTGTACGCCGCCTACGTCGACCACCGCCGGCTGAGTTCGTCGTACGGGACGATGATCGACGGCTCCTACCTCCCGCAGAAGGACTCGGCGTCCGGCCGGATGCTCATCGTGGCCGACCGGCCGGCGCACACCGGCATCCGCAGGCCCATCAAGGCCCACGGCTTCAACCGGAAGATGATCAACAGGATCGGCCGGACGGTCCGCCAGAACATCCGCGGTGTCCTGGCGGGCCTCTCGGTCGGCGACCGCCTCGACTTCACCGCGGTCGTCGCACCCGAACTCCCCAAGGGGGTGCTGGAAGTGCTCTTCGGCATCGCCCCGAAGGACGCCGACGCGCTCCTGAGGGCGACCCGGACCATGATCGGCTACCGCGACGAGGCGTACAACGGCACCTCCGCGCTCGAATCGCTCGTGGACGCGCAGCTGGAGGTTCTCGACTTCATCGACGACCTGGTCACCCAGCGCATCCGATCGGGCTCCGCCGATGACATGATCGGATACCTCGCCCAGTCCGTCGCCGCCCACGAGATGACACGTGACGTCGCGATACTCAACGGGCTGAACGTCGCGGTCGGGGGGAACGAGACCACCCCTCACACGGCCAGCCTGACCGTCCACGCCCTCGACCAGGAGCGCGCCCAGTGGCGCAGGGTGGTCACCGGCGACGTGCCCGCCGCCGTGGCCACCCAGGAACTGCTGCGCTGGACCTCCACCAACAGTTATGTGCAGCGCCTGACGGTGGCGGACTTCCCCGTCGGCGGCCAGGTCATCCCGGAGGGCAGCTTCGTCACCCTGTGGAACATGTCGGCGAACCGGGACGCCGCCGTCTTCGACCACCCCGACACGTTCGTGATCGACCGGCCGGACAACAAGCAGTTGGCGTTCGGCGCGGGCATCCACCGCTGCATCGGCGCCCCGGTGGCCTCCCTGGAGATCCAGACGTTCGTCGAGGAAATGGCCGCCTGGGACAAGGCCTTCGCCGTGGTCGAGCCGGCCCAGCGGTTGCACTCCAACTTCATGCTCGGACTGACCGGGCTGCAGGTCGAGGTGGTCGACGCGAAGGAGTTCTGCGCATGACCGAGCCGGCCGAAATCACCGACCTGATGGTCACCCTGCCCGCGGCGGGCTCGGGAGGCACCACCCTGGAGCAACTGGAGAAGGCCGCCACCCGGCACGGCATGGCCTGCCTCGCCCTGCCCAACCCCGCCTCCCCCGGCGCCCTGGCGTCGGGAGAGTGGCGGGAGCGGTGCGTCGAGGAGATCCGGCGGGCCGCGGGCCAGGCGGGGGCCGGCCGCGTCATACTGGTCGGGCACTGCATGGGAGGGTTGTCCGCGATCCGTCTGCACCAGGGCCTCACCGCACAACTGGCCCTGCCGACAGGGATCATGGTCATCAACACCCCGTGTCCTGACGCATCGGGACGGATACCGACGATGTCACAACTGTCCGACGCCGAGATCGCGGAGATCCTCGCGCACGACGGGTTCCCGCAGGACCTGCTCGACGACGAGGACATGCTGGAGGAGATCGCCGACGGCCTGCGCGAGGATGCCGTGGTCGCCGACCGCCTCGCCGAGTGGGTGGCCTCCGTCGCCCCGCTGGACGCCCTGCACGTGCTCTCGACGCGCGGTGACACCTTCATCCCTCCGGAGCAGTGCGCCGGCTGGCTCCACCGGGTCGCGCACGAGTTCCATCTGACCGTCACGGACGGAGGCCACGCCCTCGACGCGGAGCTGGCCGGCGTCCTCGACCGCGCCCTCGACCTGCTGCTGGCCGGGGCGCCGACGGAGTGCGGGTGAGCGGTCTCCAGAAGTCGCTGGGCAGCGTCGTCGGTACCTTCCTGGCGCTGTCCACCATCCTGGGCAGCGGCATGATGATCCTGCCCGGCACCAGCTACCACCAGCTCGGCACGTCCGCGTGGATCCCGTGGACCGTCGCGGCGCTGTCGGTCGTACCGCTGCTCTACTGCTACGCCTGGCTCGGTCGGCGCCACCCCTCCGCGTCCGGAGTGGCGCACTACTCCCAGGTCGCCCTCGGCCCGGCCGCGGGGCGTGCGTCCGGGCTGATGGCGACCCTCGCGCTGGTGGCCGGCATACCGGCGACCGCCATCACCGGCGGCCGCTACCTCACGGAGTTCTCCGGGGTCACCGCCCTCGCATGGGTCTTTCCCGTCGCGGTCCTCGGCATCGCCACCCTCGTCGCCTGCGCCGGCACGAGTGTGTCGAGCAGGCTCCAGGTGACCTTGATCCTGGCCTTGTTCGCCGTGGTCGTTCTCACCGCCGCGGTGGCGCTGGCCACGCACGGCGTCCGGGCGCCGACCGGCGTCCTCCCGCCCCTCGGCAGGTTGGGCGGGGTGCTGACGGCGGTGTTCGTGGCGTTCACCGGCTGGGAGACGGTGGCCTTCACCTTCGAGGAGCATCGGCGGCCGGAGGCGATCCCGCGCATCTTCGCGGCCTCCTACCTGATCGTGGTGGCGCTGTACGCGCTGGTGCTCCTCGGCCTGTTCGCCACCGTGGCGCCCGGTGACAGCGCCCTGGAGTCGGCTCCGCTGCTCCGGCTCGCCGAGCGGGCGCTCGGCGGGGCGGGACTCCCGGTCACCCTCTGCCTGGTCGTCGCCGCCATCTCGGCGAACGTCTTCGCCTCGGTACTGGCCCTGTCCCGGCTCGTCTTCGGCCTGGCCCGCAGCGGGTACCTGCCCGCCGCGCTGGTCGCGGTGCGCGAGCGCGACGGCAACCCGGTCCGGTCCGTGATCGCCGTCGGGTCGGTGCTGACCCTGATCGCCGTGCTCGGCTCCACCGGGCTGGTGGCGTTCGGGGTGCTGTTCGTCTTCTCCGGGGGCATCTACTTCGTGCTCTACGGGATCGGCGCGGCCTCTTTCGCGAAGCTGGCCGGTGGGGGCCGGGCCCGTCTCATCAGCGCCCTGTGCGCCGTCACCGTTGCCTTCGTGACCGTGCTGGCGGGCCCTTCCATGTGGATGTGCTGGGTCCTGTTCGCCGCCTTGTGGCTGGGCGCCGTCGTGTTCGGCCGGCGACGGGCGCGGCAGCTCGCCGCCCGCGGAGCGGCTCTCGTTCCGGTGGGCGGTGAGCCGGCCGCGGACGTGGAGCCGGCCGAACGCTGCGAGGGCTAGGCCGTGTCGGACGCGGAGCGTCGTGCGCACGGAGGGCGGGGGTCTTCAGTGCGTGTGATCGCACGGCGGAGGCAGGAGGGCACGGCGGACACCACCGGCCGGGCAGGACGTGTCACAGGACGCTCAGGGAGACGGCAGTGAGTATCGACGGCACCCTTTCCACCGTGTTCTTTCCCGGCGCGGGCTCTTTCGGCAGTGAGTTCCAGCTGCTCAGCGGGGAGTTGCGGCCCGACTGTCGGCTTGTCCGCTACCCCGGCCGCCACGGGCGGGACTTCGGCACTTCGGCCGGATCGTTCGAGGACGTCGTCCGGGCCTGCGCCGACCAGGTGGTCGCGCGGCGGCAGGAGCGGCCGGTGCTGTTCGGTCACAGCTACGGTGCCTACGTGGCCTACGCGACGGCGGGGGCCCTGAACGCGGCGGGGGTGGAGATCTCGGCGCTGGTGGTCGCGGGCGCGAACGCACCCGGGCGGTTCCTGGTGCCGCGGCAGGCCGCGGAGTCCCCCGCGGGTGCGGCGCAGTACCTGGCCGGCGTGGATCCCGCCCTGCTGGAGGACGCACCGTCGGACGAGTGGCGGGAGATCATCGCGGAGACCACCGCGCAGGACCTGCGCCTGCTCCAGCAGTTCGGCGGCGCCGGCGCCCCGGCGCTGCACTGTCCGGTCCTCGCCGTCCACGGCGACGCCGATCCGCTGACCTCGGCCGCCGCCGTCGCCGAGTGGGAACTCTCGACGGACGGCGCGTTCGCCCACGTCACCCTCCCGGGGGGCCACTCGGACATCCTGCGCACCGCCGCCTGTGTGTCCTGGTTCCGCGACGTACGCGACCGCCTCACCCGGGGGACCTGGCCTTCCGTCCCGGCCGCGGCGGACTGAACCGCTGGTGGTGCTCAAGCGCGGAACACACGGGGTGTCCGTGCTGGCCGTTGCGTACCGACGGGCCGGTCGATGGAGGTGCCGGCCCACAGCCGCCGGCAGGCCTGACGTGTGGTCAGCCCGGCTTCCTGATCGAGGTCGCCGCTGAACTGTCGCGTCGCGCCGGCTTGGCCTTCCGGCAGGGATACGAGGCGGCATTCACACGGAGCCGGCGAGGAGTACGACGCCGACCAGTGGTTCGGCGTGTGGTCCACGGCCAACACGCCCCCGGTTGAGCCCGCGGCCTGACTCCTTCATGCGCACAAAACCGAGGCGGGCCCCCAGCCGACGTGGACAGCGATGGGGCGGCAGGCCGGTATTGAGCTGTCTCTTCCGCCGCAGAGGAGGGCCTCTGCGGCATTGCCCTTCATCCCACCGGTCCGCCACATTGACCGGCAGGCCCCTTCCGCCACCCCGATCAATCGCGCTACACCGAAAATGAGCGATACCCGGGCACCAGTTGGGAAGCGGCAGGACAGGCGACGGGTGTCCGCGGGGCTTGACGCTCGATCAGCTTGCCCGCCGAGGGCGGGGAGAAGGGTGGTGCGGAGTGGCGGGGCGTCCCGAGAGTCCGCTGGATCCGGGCCAGGGGCCGGTGCAGCGGCTGGCGTTCGAGTTACGCAAGTTGCGCGGTGAGGCCGGCGGCCCCACCTACCGGGAGATGGCCCGGCGCACCGGTCTGGGGACCACCACGTTGTCGTACGCCGCTGCGGGCGACCGGCTGCCGACCCTGCCCGTTCTCTTGGCCTACGTGCGGGCGTGCGACGGGGAACCGCAGGAGTGGGAGCGGCGTTGGCGGCAGGCGGTGCGCGACATCGCGGACGAACCGGCAGCGGACGAGGCGGCCGAGCCGCCCTATCGGGGGTTGGGGCGGTTCGAGCCCGGTGACCGGGAGTTGTTCTTCGGGCGGGACGACGAGGTCGCGGGGCTCGCCGCCCGGGTGGCGACGCACCGGCTGGTCGCCGTAGTGGGGGCGTCGGGCAGCGGGAAGTCCTCCATGCTGCGCGCGGGGTTGATACCGGCGCTTCAGCGGATGGAGGAGCCTCGGCCGGGTGTCATCCGCATCCTCACGCCCGGGAGCCGTCCCTTCAGCGCGCATTCGGCCGCGATCACGCCCAGTCTGCGGGACGGCGACGCCGTGGTCGTCATCGACCAGTTCGAAGAGCTCTTCACCCTGTGCACCGACCCCACCGAGCGGACCGCGTTCGTCGACCTGTTGCTGACCGCGGTGGAACAGAAGAACCGGCTGCGGGTGGTGCTCGCGGTGCGGGCGGATTTTTTCGGCCGCTGCGCCGAACACCCCGAGCTCACCGAGGCGCTGCGGGACACCACGGTGCTGCTCGGCTCAATGGGGCCGGCCGCGCTGCGCGAGGCGATCGTGAAACCGGCCGCGGCCACCGGACTGATCGTGGAACGTGCCCTGACCGCGAGGATCATCAACGAAGTCGCCGAAGAGCCCGGCTCCCTCCCGCTGATGTCCCACGCCCTGCTGGAAACCTGGCGCCGCCGCCACGGCCGCGCCCTCACCGAGGCCATGTACGACGCGGCCGGCGGCATCCACGGAGCCGTCGCCAGAACCGCCGAACAGGTCTACACCCACCTGGCGCCCTCCGAGGCGCAGGTTGCGCGGCGGATCCTACTGCGCCTGGTCACCCCAGGCGCTGGCGCGCAGGACACCCGCCGCCCGACCCCTCGCACCGAACTCGAGGCCGACGCTCCTGAGACATCACACGTCCTGGAAGTGCTCGTCAGAGCGCGGCTGCTCACCCTTGACGGAGACAGTGCCGACCTCGCGCATGAAGCCCTGATCACCGCTTGGCCCCGCTACCGCGGCTGGGTGGACGAGTCGCGGGATCGTTTGCGTGTACAGCGAGAGCTCACGCGGGACGCTCAGACGTGGCACGAGTTGGGTCGCGATTCCGCCGCCGTGTACCGCGGCATCAGGCTCACCACAGCGCAGGAGGCGTTCGCCGGGCACACCCACGACCTCAGTGTGCTGGAACGCGCCTTCCTCGATGCCGGCAATACCGCGGCGGCTCGGGAGAAGCACGCCGCCGCGCGAGTGACGAGGCGACTTCGCGGATCGGTGGCGTCGCTGTCCGTCCTGCTCGTACTCGCGCTGGTGGCCGGGGTCGTAGCGTGGCGGGAGAATCTGGGCATTGAGCGGCAGCGCACGCTGGACACCGCCGAGCACGTTGTCGCCCTGGCAGCGTCTCTGCGGGATTCCGATCCCATGAAGTCGATGCAGCTCAGTCTCGCCGCCTACCGGCTCGCCGACACCGCCCAGACACGTTCGGCGCTGCTGAACGCTCTCGACCAGCAGGACCTCGTCTCTCTGGACGTTCCGGTCCAGGTGCCGGGCCCGCGGCTCTTCCTCATCGACCAGGGGCAGGGGCTTCTTGACGCCACCACGACGAGCGTCCGGAAATGGCTGGTGCGGGGGTATCTGAAGCCGGCCGCCACGGTCCCCGGCATGCAGACTGGTTCACACGGCCTGGGTACGGCGTCCACGTCGATCGTCGCGGTGGACGAGACCGGAGACCGGCTTGTCTCCCAGCGCCCCGACGGTTCGCTGCAGGTGTGGGACACCGCCGACGCCAGACCCGTGGGACGTCCGTTCGACAACGCATCCGGTCCGCCGGTCTTCACGCCCGACGGACGGACGGTGGCTGTCATCAGCCATGACACAGCCTCCGGCGTCACCGCGCAGGTGCGCGATCCGCGCCGCTCCCACCCGCTGTTCTCACACCCGGCCCACGCTACGCGGGACGAGAACATCGCGCTGAGTGCCGGGGCGCACTACGTGGCATGGTGTGAGGACAACCGTCGACTGCAGTTGTGGAATCTGACCACCGATCACCACGTACTGCTTCGGGGGGACGGCCCGGACTGCCAGGGCGGCGACGCACCCGAGGATGCCGGCGCCGGACCACGGTTCAGCCCGGACGGGACCAGCGTGGCGGTGATTTCGGACGGAGGCGTCATCCGCCGGTGGGACACCTCCTCCGGCCAGGAGCTGCCCTCGCTGCTCTCCGTGTCCGTGTCCGACGGCGGCGGAGCAGCCCCCGACCTGCGCTCCTTCGTCTTCAACAACGACGGGACGTACCTCGCAGGGGTGAGCGAGGATGGCATTCGCCTGTGGCGGATCGACCATCCCGATCAGCCGGTGTGGTTTCACCCACTCGACGGAGCCGTCGTCGGGCAGCCCACGCTCGACACCGGTGACGGCTATCTCCGCTACCTCACACCGGACACCTCCGACGAGACGAGCCCCACGGCCGGACAGGACACCTGGAGTGTGCGGACCGTCGGCCTCGGCCGGGCGACGACCACGGCGTGGCAGGCGGACGCCGATACGGCCGTGGCGCTCAGCGCGAACGGAAGAGCCAGCGCGACGCTGCCCCCCGGGACCCACACCGCCGGCATAAGGATCAGCAACTCCGGCTCCGGCTCCGTCACCCGGGAGTCCGTCTCCGGGTTGCCCGCAGCTACGTTGCCGGCCGAGGCGACCGGCGGGCCGCTGATGTCGTTCAGCGCCGACGGCGGGCTACTCGCCTACGCGTTCGCCCCTGCGGGTCGCCGTTCCGGTGACGAAGTCCGGGTGTGGAACACCTCCACTCGACGGGTCACAGCGATCGTCAGGCCCTCGTGCGACCGTGTCAGCGGCGTCGCCCTCAGCCCGGACGCACGCCGCCTCGCCGTCCTCACTCCCTGCCGGGCCGACGCTGTCGAAGTGCGCGACCTCTCCGACCTCTCCGTGGTCCAGACCGTGAAGGGCGCATATCAGCCTCCCGTGGTCTTCGGTCCCGACGATCGGTCCCTGGTGACCTCCATGAGCCCCGACCGCCGCTCGGGAGCCAGCCGATTCGGCCTCGTCGACCTCACGGCGAAGGATCCGGCCGGCCAAGCGCTCGACACCGGTGGCGACTGGTCGGTGGCGTTCAGCCCCGACGGCCGCTACCTCGCCGTCGGCGATTCCTCGGGAGTGGTGGACCTGTGGGACAGCAGAGCAGACCGGCTCCTCAGCTTCCTACCCGATTTCCTCCACGACGCCTCGGTCGACAACGAGCGGGTCACGCTCGCCTTCTCCCACGACGGCGACACCCTGGCAGCCGGAGGACAGCTCGGCACCCTCCGGCTGTGGGACACCAAGACGTACCAACCGATAGGAGGCACCTTCTCCACTCCCGGAGACCCGATCGCCGCCCTAGCCTTCAGCTCCGACGACCGCATCGTGTACGCCCAGGGCACCCACACCCCGCTGCAGGCCTACCCGATCAGTCCGAACGGCATCGCGGCCCAGGTATGCCAACGCCTCGACAATGCCGGCCTGTCGCCGTTCAACTGGAGCCAGTACATTCCCGGCATTCCCTATCGCCCCACATGTCCCCCACAACCCCAGGCCAACACGGCCGATTCGTGAACGAGTCGGCATAGGCAGCCCTTGGCCAGAATCCAGCGGATTCTGCCAACGCCCCGCCATCCCTCACCGGACATGTATCAACTCGCAGCCCGAGGAGACGGTGGCATTGTTCACGCGCCATGAAAGGGATGCCGTTCAATGCGTCCTCGGCTGAACTCGGAGCCAGCCACCGGCCGGGCCGGACCCACCAGGTTCAGGAGCCGAACAGACATGGGATCTTTGATCGCCGAGCAAGGGCCGAGCGACAACGAGACGGAGTCTTCGGCGAAGACGCCGCAAACACTGCGCTACTCCGTGCTCGGACCCCCACGCGTGCACCGCGGCGAAGCGGAAGTGCCGTTGGGACGCCCGCAGGAACAAGCCCTGCTGTGCGCGTTACTCCTGCGAGGCGGCCGGACGGCCACCGCAGAGGAACTCGTGGACGCGATATGGGACGAGGAACCCCCCGCTCACGTCATCGCCTCGTTGCGCACCCACGCCTTCCGGCTACGCCAGAAGCTGGGACCGGGAGTCCTGACATCACGAGCCGGCGGATACGCCCTGATGCCGGCGCCCGGAACCCTCGACACACAGCTCTGTGAAACCTTCGCGCAGCAGGCCCGTCATGCCCGCGCCACAGGAGACCTGCGGCAGGCACGCAGCGCACTCCGTTCAGCACTGCGCCTGTGGGACGGCGAACCTCTCGCCGGCGTACCGGGACCGCACGCGCGAATCCAGCGAAGGCGGCTGCTCGAACGGCACCACACTCTGCACGAGAACCGCCTTGAAGTGGAGCTGGAGCTGGGACTGCACGCACAGGCCGTGGCAGAACTCACGGCGCTGGCGGCCGAACAGCCGCTACGTGAAAGCGTGCGCGGTCTGCTCATGCTCGCGTTGTACCGCGGCGGTCGGCAGGCAGACGCACTGCGGGTATACGACGACACCCGGCAATTACTCACCGGAGAACTCGGGATCGATCCCTGCCGTCAACTAGCAACGCTGCACCAACAGATCCTGCGCGGAGACCAGAAAATCGGATTCTTTCACCATCAAGGATCCGGTGAACGCAGGCCGACACCAATCGACTGAGCGGACCGCCTCGGACCGGGGCCGGGCGGGCTCGACCGCACGGGAAACGGCGCTCGCCGAGTCCGCCCGGCTCCTGAGGCAGCGGCCCTGGACCTGACGCGGCCGGTCCTGCGAAGTGCACTAGGCGAACAACGAGCCGAGAGAATCAGGCGAGACGAAGCGAGAGGACAGCGATGAGTACCGCCGACGAGCAGGACCGACTACTGCGGGGGCTCGAAGCCGCTCTCGAACGAACCCGGCGGGACCGGGCGGCATGGGCGGACCTCGCCTACTGCGGCGTTCAGGAGACCGACGAAGGTCACGTGACCGACCGCAACCGAGCCGCCCGCTTCGCGGTTGTGTGGGCACTGCAGTACGACCGCCGCCCCCAGGACCTACCACTCCTGCGCTTCCTCCTCCAGCAGCAGACGACGTACTACCGCGAGGCCGTCCCTTGGGGCATGGCCCCGGACCTGACCCTGGTGGGGTTCCTGGTCGCCGAGCACCGGCAGGTCGAGGACTTGTGGCTGCACTGGGATGCCAAGAACATCAGCTTCGACACGGCTCTGGGGTACCACTTCTACCACCTCCTCACCGCAGGCATCGCCGCCAGCACCGAGGCGGTGCGAGCCAGCTCCCATAATGACCGCGACCGCATTCTGGGCACCATCACAGCGGCCCGCCACACCGACACTGCCGTAGCAGAATGGCTCGACCGGCAACGCACCCGATTTCCCGCCGATCCGGCCGACGAAGGGCTCAAAGCGTGGGCCCACCACGCCGCCCGCCTGGGCGAGCGCGAGGCATCGCGCCTGTTCATGACCGAGTGGGCGGCAGGCGAGCCAAGAACCGACACCACGCTCAACACGCTGCAGTTTCACCTCGCCCACCTCGGCTACCACGCCGAAGCGGTGGACGTCCAGAATGAAGCCGTTGCACTCGGCGATTCGCGGTCAGGAGCGAAGGGGAGCAAACTGCTCACCCTCGCTCGGCTGCAACGACAAACCGACGACTTCGCGGGCGCATGGCAAACGCTCCAGGAGACCAAACGCGTCCTGCCGCCCGACAAGCACGGCTTCGAGCAGGGCACATGGCGGCACTACGTCAAGGAGTGCTTCCTTCTCGTCCCGATCGCCCCCGACCTCTCCACCGCGCGGCGTCTCCTCGCTGCGAGTGAGCAAGATCTGCGAGGGATTCCCCGGCTCTGGATGGACGGGGTCCTCGACGCCGCCATCGCGGCCGCTGAACACATCGGCGATCCGCAGGCGCTCCACCGGTACGGCGCACTGCAGCGGACCGCGGCCCGCGAACGAGCTCAAGAGGTCGGCCGCGCCGCCCGCTCCTCCCCGAGTTCGTGAGCGCCGGCACCCCCGCACGCAGACGAGTCAGCCCACCTGGACCAAGCCCTCGCACCGCCGCCCGAACTCGACACCGGACCTTCTGCTCCTTTCCGGGCAGCTGTCCGGCGGGCGGCCCCGGGCCGCGTCGACGACATGCGGAACTCGCTGCGACGACTCTTCCTGGCTCAGGCGCGAGCGGTCTCGGGAAGATCCGAACCCGTTCCATACGCTGACCCGTACGCCCGGCCGGCGTGGGTGTCGGTCGGTGACCGCCACTGCCGCTGCAAGCGAACGGGTCGTCTTTTGGTGAGGTCGCCCTCGTAGGTCCCGTACGAGGGCGACCCTGCGATTGACCGCGTCTTCCGTCGCTCGCTGGTCCACCGCGAACCACGGGACCGGCCCTACCAGCCGCCCAGGCTCATCATGGTGGCGGCGTTGAGGTCGCCATCCTGACCGAGCCCCGGGTAGAGGTACAGCGCGTCGTCGGTCCAGCCGGCGACGACGCTCGGCTTGCGGTCGCCGAGGACGTCGCCCGCGGCGAAGAAGCGCACCGATCCCCACGTGTTGTCCGGCCAGATCACCTTCGCGGTCCCGTCGATGCCGGACGCGGTGCCGGTGCCGGCGTACAGGTGGAGGGTGCCGTTGCCCCAGATGGCGACGAGGTCGGTCTTGCCGTCTCCGCTGAAGTCCCCGGCGGTGATGGCCTTGACGGTGGACCAGGTGGTGCCGTTGGGCAGCTGGGTGCTGGTGGAGCTGATGCCGGTGGAGGTGCCCGGATAGAGGTGAGCCGTGCCGTCACCCCAGACAGCGACGAGATCGGCCTTGCCGTCCCCGGTGAAGTCCCCCGCAGCGACGGCCTTGACCGTAGACCAGGTGGTACCCCCCGGCATCTGGATGCCGGGAGCGAGCGTTCCGTCACCCTTGCCCGGGTAACGGTGCAGGCTACCGTTCGTCCAGATGGCCATCAGATCCGTCATACCGCTCCCGGTGAAATCACCGGCGACCACGGCCCGCACGACCTTCCACGAATCGTCCGGCCACATCAGCACCCGTGCTCCGAGCCCGCCGTTGCCGGTGCCGGGCGCGAGCCAGAGGTTGCCGTTGGTGTCGACGTAGACGACGTCGGCCTTTCCGTCCCCGTTGAAGTCCCCGACGGCGGCGAGCCGCGGGGTCGGCGCCGCGGGCGGCGGCGGAGGCGGCGTCGCCTGCAGGATCTTGTTGTAGCGGTACGGGTAGAACCCGTTCTCCTCGCAGTAGGCACGCGTGTACGTCGTCGCGTGGCAATCGGTTCCGGGCCTGGACTCCTCGTAGATGTTCGCCGTGTGGTGCGCGGCGTCCGCCCACCCGGCGAAGAGCACCACGTGCTGATCGCTCCTGTCGACACGGTTCCTGTCGATCATGTCGCCCGGCTGCAGCTGGTCGAGGCTGTCCAGCGGGGTCGCGTAGTGGGGCAACGTCCAAGTGACGGCACTTTCCGGAAGGTGCCAGGCCATGGAGACGAAGCCCGAACAGTCCTGCCGGTACCGGCCGTTCGCGTCAGGCCACTCCTTCGACTGGCTGTACGGCACCTTCTCCTCGACCCAACTGCGCGCACGAGCCAACACCTCCGACCGGCTGATCGGGCCCCCGGGCTCGGACTTCCCCACCGCCGGCTCTTCCGCGGTGTCCTTTGATATGGCTTGCGGTTCCTCGTTCATCCTGCGATGTCCTCCCCGCGCCCGCTACCGCGAACGCTTCCCCCGTCGTCGACCGAAAGGGCGACGACTCTTCGCGTCGTTCCCGAACCAGCGGGAACGGCTCCGCGGACAGCCTGCCGCCGACCGGTGCGTAAGTCCTTGGCAGACCGTCCACGATTCCTTGACGATGCGTCTCAGCGCGCGGGGACGTCTGTCGACGGCGGATCCGGTGATCAACCGGCGTTCCGGCAACGCCCCCCGGACCGGCGGCGCGACCCGCCCGGGCGGTCATGTCGTCCCGCCGGCCCTGAGCCGGTGTTCCTTCGCCGTGATGGCGTAGGTGGTGCGGAAGGCGCGGCTGAAGTCGGCCGCGCTGGAGAAACCCCAGCGTGCGGCGATGACATGGACGGGTGTGGTCCGCAGGGCCGGGTCGGCGAGGTCGCCGTGAGCGCCTTCCAGGCGGTGGCGGCGGATGTAGCCGGCCACGGTGGAGTTCTCCGCCTGGAAGAGGCGGTAGAGGTGGCTGCGGGAGATGTGGTGCGCGGCCGCGATGACGTCCGGTGTCAGGTCGGGGTCACCCAGATGCTGGCGGATGAACGCCTTGATGCGCAGGAGCAGCGCGTGAGTGCGTGTTTCCGGCTGCAGTCGGTTGTCCGCTTCGACGGTGTGGGCGAACAGGGCGGCGACCAGGTCGGTGAGGATCGCACCGAGGCGGGGAGCATCGGCCGGCTGGTAGAGGCTGGTGTCGGCGGTCACTTGGGTGAGGAATTGTGCGAGCAGGGCGCCGAGCCCTTCCCGCGCCGACAGGTGGTGCCCGGGTACTCGGTCGGCCAGATGACTGGGTAAAGGCAACAGGGCCCTGGGAATCTCGACGCTGATCATGGTGGTCTGCCGCGGTCCCGTCCAGACCTCGTAGGGCATCGAAGTGGAGGTGGTGTGGAACTCCTCGACGCCATACGTGATCTCCTGCCGGCCCCAGATGGCTCCTCCCTCACCGCTCAGCACGAGAGAGAGGTTGTAGCTCTCGGGGTCGGACTGCCGGATCAGCTTCGGAGTACGCAGGAAGACCGTCTGCTGGAAAGCCGCCGGATACAGTCTGACCTCACCCAACTGGATCAGCCGCTGACGAGCCTCAAAGTCCGTCGCGACCTCGCTACTCATCCTCATGGGCGCGTGCATGCGCCCCATGAGCTCACACCACGCGTCGAACCGGTCGGCCACCGGTAGGTCATCACTCCGGAACACGATCTCGCTCAGCACGCGCGCGCCACCCCCGGCACTGGTCAGCAAGCCCCCTTCGGCCCACCATTCGATTCACCAGTCAAGGCAGCGGAATTAGACATTCGATAAACGAAATATCCGAGTACAGGCGATATTCGGCCCACCCGTCCGCCCTGCTCGCGCCCGCGGTTGCCCATCATCAACAAGAACCCGCCCTGCTGGTTGCAACCACCTGTGGAGCACGCGTCGAAGGCAGGCCAGCGGCTTCGCCGGCCGTCCGGGCCGGACTCGGGAAACGGTCCTTCAGGCGCCGCGCAGTCGATCACTCCGCCGCACGCCGGGCCTGGGGCCGAATCGGCCAGACCCCGATCGCGCGGGTGAGGGGCCGCGACCCCGGGACCTGATCGTCCGCGCCCACATCCAACTCGGCAGCCCGAGCGTGCGTGACATCGGCAACCTTGCCGCAGCAGAGCCAAGTCAGATCACCCGATCGGTGAAGCGCGCGCTCAAGATGCTGCAGTATCGCCCGGGAATCATCAACGGCTGCCTCGAAGGAACCGACCTGCTTCTCCAGGACCGCATCGCCTTGCTGTGAAACCCGTGGCACGGCGAGCGAGCGAACACGGGGATGCACACATGATCAGCATCAGTGTCGCCTCAATGGGTGGCCGCGCCCTCGCCGACCACAAGCGGCGCAAGCAGCTCATCCGCTCCGCCCACCGGCGCAGCAACCTGTCCGGCACCTACCGCGCTGTCACGCACCAACTGGTAAAGCCGCAGGCGCGGTTCCTCACCAGGCGACCGCTGCCGCTTTCAGTGGCCGGCGCTCTGGCCGCCGTCCACGTGCAGGATCTCGCCCGTGACGAAGGAGGCCTGCTCCAGGTACCGGATGGCCTGGGTGACGTCGTCGACCTCTTCCATCCGCCCGAGCGGGTGGCGGGCGGCGAGTTCGGGCGTCGCGTCGGGGTTCATCGGGGTGCGCACCACGCCCAGCGAGACGGCGTTGACCCGGATGCCGTGCGCCGCGTACTCGATCGCCAGTTCCCTGGTGACGGCGTTCAGCCCGCCTTTGGTGAGGGACGCCAGCGCGCAGGGTACCCGCGAATTCGGCTGGTCGACCAGGGAGGTGGAGATGTTCACCAGGTGGCCGCCTCCCTCACCGCGGGAGAGCATGGCGCCGAGGGCGCTGCGCGAGACGCTGAAGAAGCCGCGCAGGTTCACGCCGACCATGAGGTCGAAATCCGCGTCCGTGTATTCGGTGAAGGGTTTGCCGATGTAGACGCCGGCGCAGTTGACCACGGTGTCGATCCGGCCGAACCCGTCCATCGCCGCCGCCACGATCCGCGCGCCCGCGCCGGACTCGGCCAGATCGTCGTCGAAGGCGAGCACCCGCGGGTCCTCGGACTGCGGCATGGAACGGCTGGTGGCCACGACCGCGTACCCGAGGTCGCGGTAGGCGGTGACGACGGCAGAGCCGATGCCCCCGTCGGCACCGGTGATGATCGCCACCTTCTGGGCGGTTCCGGTACGCCCCTGGACGGGGGTCACTTGAGGATTTCCAGCATCCGCTCTCCCAGGACCGCTGCCGACGCCGGGTTCTGTCCGGTGACCAGGTTGCGGTCCTGGACCATGTACGGCTCCCACATCGGGCCGCGGCTGAAGTTGACCCCGACCTGCTCCTGGACGTCGGTCTCCAGCAGCCACGTCACCCTCGATGCCAGCCCGACGCCCTCTTCTTCCTCGTTGGTGAAGCAGGTGATGTCGTAGTCCTTGAACGGCGACTCGCCGTGGATCCTGGTGGCCAGCAAGGAGGCGGGGCCGTGGCAGACGATGAACAGCGGGTTGCCCGAGGCCAGTTGCTGCGTCAGCAGCCGCCCCACGTCGGCGTCGAACGCCAGGTCCGACATGGGACCGTGACCGCCCGGTACGTACACCGCGTCGTAGTCCTCCAGGCGCACGTCCGACAGCCGCAGTGGGCGGCGCATCGCCTCCGCGGAACGGATGACGGCCTCCAACTCGAGGGCGCTGTCGTTGCCGCCGACCGTCTCGGGGCGCAGGCTCATCATGTCGACGGTCGGGATCACGCCGTTCGGCGTCGCGACGACCACCTCGTGACCGGCGTCCGTGAGGATCTTGTACGGGTTCGCGAACTCCTCGGCCCAGTATCCCGTCGCGTACCGCGTGCCGTCCTTCAGTACCCAGTAGGCGGCTCCGCTGACGATGAACAGCACTTTCGCCATGGCAAGGATCTCCTCTCGGATACGCACGAGTGTTCGGTTTAATGACCTCGTGAGACCGGTCCGCTCCGCCGAATCCCCCCTTCTTGGGACCATATGCACGTCTGCCGACCGGCGCACCCGGACGCCCTCCGCCACGGCTGCCCGCCTGGTGGGAGGTGCTGAACCTCGGCAGCCGAGGCGATCCGGTCACATGTCCAGGACCACGTCGGCAGGCGGCGTCGAACAGCAGATGAGGGCGCTTCCCTCCGCGGGGAGGTCCACGGGCTCCGGGGAGTAGTCGACGCGGCCGGAAAGCAGCGCGGTCTCGCAGGTGTGGCAGACCCCGGTCCGGCAGGACCAGCGCACCGGAACGTCGCATGCCTCGGCGAGTTCGAGCAGCGTCCCGTAGTCAGGGTGCCAGGGAACGGTCAGGCCGCTGCGCGCGAAGGACACGGACGACACGGGTCGTCCGGTGGGAGGGTGGGCCGGGCGGTGCGGTGCCCGCTCGCCACCCGCCACCACACCGGGGGTGACGGCGGACGCGGCTCCGAAGGTCTCGGTGTGGATCCGCGTGGACGGCAGGCCGCACGCCTCCAGGGCCGCGGTCATGTCCCGCATGAACGCGACCGGCCCGCAGACGTAGGCGTCCGTGTCCGGGGGCAGTTCGAGGCCGCGGATCCGATCGACGCCGAGCCGCCCGGACACCGTGTAGTCGACACCTGGACGATCAACCGCGCGTGGACGGCTGTAGGAGACGAATGACCGGCCCGCGGGCAGCCGGGAGAGCAGCGCGCGCGCTTCGTCGGCGAAGGGGTGGTTCTCGCCGTCCCGGGCCGCGTGCAGCCACCACACCGGGCGCCGCGAGGGCTCCGCGGCGAGGCCGTACAGCATGGCCAGGACCGGGGTGGCGCCGACGCCGGCGGACAGCAGCAGCACCGGAGTCTCGGTGTCCGCCAGCAGGAACGTGCCGCGCGGTGCGGCGACGTCGAGAACGTCGTCCACCTTCACCTGCCGGGACAGGTAGGTGCTGGCGACGCCGTGCGGCTCCCGCTTGACACTGATGCGGTACGTCTCGGCGCCCGGACGGCCGGACAGCGAGTAGCTGCGGATGGCCGGGGCTGCCCGTGGGTCCGGCCGCAACCTGACCGTGAGGAACTGCCCCGGCAGTGCGGCCGGCAGCGGCTCACCGTCGGCAGACGCCAGGGTGAGCGAGAAGATGCTCGCGCTCTCCGGTTCGATGCGGACGACTCTCAGCCGGCGGAACCCCGGCCATGCCGGCGGCGGACTGGTCGGGGTGAGCCCGCTGTTGCCGCCCACCGTGCCAGGGCCGTGATCCACGTCGTCCAGCAGGGCACGCAGCGACGTCTTCCACCCGGGGCTCAACGCAGGGATACGCAGGGCGCGTTCGAGCTGCGGCCGGGAGTGGCCGGGCAGGTAGAGCAGCCCGTCCATCTCGGCGACGGTCATCTCCTCGGGGCCTGGCGCGATCCTTACGATCTCGTCGCCGGCCCGCACCTGCCCCTCCGTCAACACCCGCATGTAGAAGCCCGGGCGGCGGTGGGAGACGAGCAGCGCGGCCATCTGGGGCTCCCCCATCCGCAACCCCACGCGGTAGCAGGTCACGCGGGGTTGCGTGACCTCGAAGACCGCCCCGCCGATCCGATAGCGGTCGCCGATGCACACCTCGTCGTCGGCGAGTCCGTCCACGGTGAAGTTCTCGCCGAACTGGCCGTACGTGAAGTCGTCCCGCTTCATGTGCTCCTGCCAGTGGCGGTAGGAGTCCAGCTGGTAGACGAGTACGGCACGCTGCTCGCCGCCGTGCCCGGCGAGGTCGCCCTGCCCGTCGCCGTCCAGATTGAGCGACCGCGCCATCAAGGGCCCCGTCACGGGTCGCTTCCAGACGCCGGTGCGGATGGTCCTGCCGTGCCAGGCGACGTCCTCGGGCATGCCGACGTTCACGGCGATCAGCGTGGCCATACGGCATCCCTTCGCTGACCCGCGGACCGCACCGACCGGATGGACCGATACGGGCCGCGGGGGGCGTTCACCCGTTCGAATGAGTCCGGACGCAGGCGGTACGTGCCCTGCCCAGGATCCAGAAGACGGTCCCGGTCGCGGCGCCGTAAGCCAGGTGGGGGCCGAGGTCGCCCGCGAGGGTCTTGCGGTCGTACTTCCAGATGGGCTCGTAGAGCCCCGCGATCGGCAGGGTGATGTAGTCACTGATCCAGACGACCGCGCCGAACGGCACGCCGTGCACCCCGGAGGGCGGTTTGCGCACCGAGCCGGCGACGACGCCGTAGAGCGCCCCGTAGGCCGCGCCGTACGACCAGTGCATGAACGTGCTGACCGGCCAGGCCGCGGCATCCGGGAGTTCCCGCCGGGTGAAGCCCTCGATCAGGCGCTTGCCGACCTGCCCGGGATCCGGAGCCTCCTTCCAGGTGCGGACGGGAGCGAACTCCCACCGCAGGGGATTGCGCTCGCCACCGGACCGGCGCTGCCGCAGGAACCGGACCGTGTCCATGCACGCGGTGCCGACCAGGCCGGCGGCCAGACCCGACGCGATCGCGCCGAGCGGAGTCCACTGCTTCGGAGTGCGCATTCTGCAACGCTCCCGCTGGTCGTGGCGATACGGCGCCGGAACGGGGCCGGCACGCGCGACGTCCGGCACCCCCGGCAGCCCCTCCCAGGCATGCTTACACGCACACCGTCCCGGCACCATTCGGGGCGGGAGGGCCGCGGGAGGCCGGCCGCCGTATACCGCGATGAGTCCGCCGCTGGCAAGAATACGAATCCGTCCGATTCCGAAACTTCTCGCCGCATCGCTCGCGCCTTCGCCGCTACCTCCCGCCGAAATTTGGACGGCCTCTTACCGCGGCCCTCCCTGAGGGGCCGCAGCCCACTCAGAGAAATCTTAGAAACTTCTTAACCAGTTATCAGCTTGAGGAAAGTCACATCTTCTAATTGACTGTACGCAGTCAAGAAGCCAGTCGTTGAAGACTGCTTCCTGATGATGCGCCAGCCCGCACATGAGCCTGTCCAGCGTCGTGCTCCCCCACAAATTAGGAATGAGGAATCGCATGCGCTCACGGCACGGCACCACCTCGAAGTTCACCACCCTGCGCACGTTGCGCTACGGCCTCGGCCTGCTCGCGGCCAGTGCGACCGCGGTTATGGGAGCGGCCACGGCGAGTACCGCGTCGGCCGCTGACCACACAGCGCCCGTGGCGACGGCCGCCCACCACTACGGCGTGCTGTCCATGAGAACGGCGGGCTCGAAGTCGCCTCGCATCTCCACCGGTACGCTGATCTACGGCGGCGGTCCCACGCAGCACGCGAGCGCCGTCTACCTGGACTTCTGGGGAAGCCAGTGGAACAGCGACGCCAACGGCGTCAAGACGTACATGCAGAACCTCTTCAACGGCCTGGGCACGTCCAGCGACTCCTGGTCGCGGGTCACCTCGCAGTACACCGACAGCTCAGGCCTCGGGCCGTCCTTCAGCGGCGCGGAGCTGCACGGCGTCTGGTCGGACAACGCCTCCTCGGCCCCGTCCAACGCCTCCGCCTCGGCGATCTCCTCCGAGGCCAACAAGGCCGCCTCGCACTTCGGCGTCTCGGGCGTCAACGTACAGATCGTGGTGCTCAGCCCGAGCGGTACGCACCCCGACGGTTTCCCGAACAGCGGATTCTGCGCGTGGCACGACTACAACGGCAACGTCCCCTACACCAACATGCCCTACGTGTTGGACGCCGGCACCAGTTGTGGCGAGGACTCCGTCCGCAGCACGCTCGACGGCTTCAGCATCGTCGAGGGCCACGAATACGCCGAGACCCTCACCGACCCCGAGCCCTCAAGCGGCTACGTGGCCTCGGACGGCGAGGAGAACGGCGACCTGTGCGCCTGGACCAATCTCGGCTCGATCAGCTTGCCGACCGGGACCTTCGCCATGCAGCCCACCTGGAGCAACCGGGTGAACGGCTGCGCGATGTCCTGACCGTCGCGCACAAGAACGGCTCCGGTGAGCGGCTCCTGGATGGCCGCCCGCCGGGGCCGATCCACGTCTTCCTCCGGTGGCGGAGAATCCCCGTACGGCAATTGTTTCCCGTTCGTGAAGAGTCGCCGGCCAAAAGCGCGTCTCAATGAGCGTTTTCAGCGGTGTTGAATGTCCTTCGGAATTTGAGACTTGGCGTCGTCACGGATATCCCGGTGCGGTGGGCCGCCGCCTGCTCACCGGCGCGGGTCATTCGGGCGGCGGTTGCTGCGAGGAGCCCGTCTCCCGCGGCGCCCGCGCGTCAGTCGTGCGGTACGACAGCTACGGGGCAGACCGCGTGGTGGATCACGGCGTGGGTGACCGGTCCGATGTGCGGGCCCACGGGAGGGCGGTGGCGCAGACGGCGGCCCACCACCAGCAGGGAGGCGGTGGGCGCCGCCGCCACCAACTCCGCCGCGGCGCGTCCTCTGGTGCACACTTCCTCGACCGGCACGTCGGGGTATTTGGAGCGCCACGGCCGCAGAGTCTCGGACACCGCCTCGGCCTGCTCCGTTCCCCCCGCAGAGGCCGGCGCGCCGGGGCTGCCGTGCGAGGGTGGCAACCGCCAGGTGTGGATGACACGCAGAACCGCACCTCTGCGTGCGGCGGCATCGAAGGCGAACTCGAGCAGGGTGCCGCTCCCTTGGCACCGGTCCAGTCCGAGCAGGACGTCCCGGGCCGGATGCCGTTCCCCGGGCGTCTCGTCGCCGGTTCCGCCTCCGCGCACCAGGACGACCGGTCCGGCCGCCCGGGCGAGTACGCCCAGAGCGGTGGATCCGAAGACGAACCCGCTGATGTCGCCGAGCGCTCTGGACCCGAGGGCCAGCAGCGCGGCGTCGCCGGACGCCGCCGTGAGCGCCTCGACCGGCAACCGCTTGATCTGCTCGCCCACCACCTGGAGTCCCGGATGGTTCACGCCGATCTCAGACTCAGCGGCCACCAGCATGCGGGCGGGCCACCCATCCGCCATCGTGAACCCCTCGGGTGGCTCCTGCCGTGGTGTCGGCAGCCACTCGCCGGCATAGATCAGACGCAGGGGCAGTGCGCGTCGGCCCGCCTCACCGGCCGCCCAGCGCGCGGCAGCCATGCTTTCGGGCGAACCGTTCAGACCCACCGAGACGGAACGACGCATGTCCGGCCTCTCCTTCCCGGGTGCCCGCGATCGCTGAAAGCGGTGTCCGCCGCCTGTGTTCACTCCTGGAGCACGGCGGCTTCCGGCGGAACGACGATGAGGGGGCACGGTGTGTGGTGGACCAGGGTGCGGCTCGTGGAACCGAGCACCATTCCGCGGAATCCGCCGCGCCCCCTTGAGCCCACCACCAGGCACCGTGCACGGGCTGCGGCCCTCACCAGGGCAAGGGCCGGATTGCCGACGACGACCTCGTGGCGTGCCCTCACCCCCGGGTACTTCTCCCCCCAGCCGGCCAGCGCCTCGGACAGGTCACGAAACGACTCCTGCATGGAGTCGGAGAAGTCCTCCCCCGGCCGCCGGGCTTCGATCGCGACCAGTTCGACGGACTGCAGTTCGGCCTCCTCGAAGGCGAGGGCCACGGCCTTCTCCGAAGCCGTCGAGCCGTCCACCCCCACGACCACGGCTGCGTTCGTCTCATCCGCCCAGAAGGGTGAGAGCACGAGCGCGACGGGGCACGGCGGGTGACCGGCAAGGGACGCCCCCGTGCCGCCGAACGCGAAGATCTCTTCGATCTCCGACGGCCTGCGGCCTCCGAGGACGAGCAGGGACGCCCCCTCCGCCGCCTCCCGCAGCGCCTTGACCGGTCGGCCCTCCACGAGTTCGGTCCTGATCTCCAGATCTGGATACCGTTGCGTGGCGATGTACCTGCCGGATTCCAGGACGGAGGTGCCCAAGGCGTGGAAATGGCTCTTCCAGAGGTTCGACGGATGGCCCGGCCGTCCCGGTGAGGCGGCCTGCGCGGGCCATTCCTGCACATGGATCAGCCGCAGCGGCAGATGGCGTCGTCCGGCCTCCTGCGCCGCCCAGGCCACCGCGGTATGGCTGGCTTCGGAATGGGTGGCACCCACCACGACGGGACCCCGGATGTCGTGTGTACTCACCGCTGCTCCTTTCGGCTGTGTGCTTCCTTCCAACTGTCCGGCACGATCGCGACCGGGCAGTTCGCGTGGTGCAGAACGGCGTGCACGGCCGGTGCGAGCAGCAGACCGAGCGGGCGGGCCGGGTGGTGCGTTCCGACCACCAGCAGTTCCGCCTCCTGCGATGCCTCCACGAGGGCGGCGGCGGTGCGTCCGGCCGCCAGTTCCTCGGTCAGCTGCGGCTCCGGGAGTCCCAGGTCAGCCGAGCCGACCGCGCGGGCGAGGATCCGCCCGTGTTCGGCACGGATCGCGTTCACCGTCTCGACCTGCGGGGCCACCCGGCCGACCGAGTCCAGCGGGCCCCAGGCGTGCAGGGCGGTCAGCACCGCTCTGGCCCGGGCAGCCGCGGAGGCGGCGAACCTGATGGCCGGAGCGTCCTTTTCGTCCCGGACCCCGGCCACGACGGTCCGGAGCGGGCGGGCCGCCCGCTCCCCTCGGACCACGACGAGCGGACAGGGTGTGTGCGCCGCGACCCGCAAGCTGACCGATCCCAGCAGCAGCGCCTTGAAACCGCCGCGTCCGCGAGTGCCCAGCACGACGAGCCCCGCGGTCCTGGCCGCGGACAGGACCGCTTCCACAGGTGAGTCGTGCGAGAGCGTTCCGGCCACCTTCAGCCGCGGGTACTCGCCGGTCATCCGCTCGTGGGCTTCGTCCAGCAGCGACCGCGCCTCCTGCGCCAGCAGTCGCTCGGAGTGTCCGGGACGCTCTCCCGCTTCCACGCAATGGAGGATGCGCAGCGGGAGATCACGGCGGTCGGCCTCCGCGGCGGCCCACTCCAGGGCGATGCCCGATTCCGATGAGCCGTCGATGCCGACCACGACCTCACCGTCGGGGCTGCCAGAAGCCATAGCTCGCTCCTCACGGGACGAGACGCGTGTCCTCCTTGTGCCAGCGTCGCATCATCGCCGCGTCGGGGCATGCCGGACGGGCCGCTCACGGTGGCTGTCCCGCCGAGCGCCGGTCGCGGGGCCTCGCACCATCCGTTCCCCGCGAGCCGCGCGGCAGCACCAGGGTGTACGTGGTGCCCGGTGCGACGGTCACCGTCCGGCCGGGCAGCGCCACCCGGACCGGTGGCCGCTCCGAGGGCGGGACGGTGATCCGCACCTCTCTGCCGCGTATACGAACGGCGATGCCCCAGTGCCCCCGGAATCGAAGGGAGAACCGGTATTCGGACAGTTCGGGAAGCGGCACCGGATCGAGCCGCAGAGTACTCTCACCGGCTTGCAGACCCGTCAGACCCCGCTGTACCAGATCCAGGGTCCCGGCCATGGCACCAAGATGGACACCCTCACCGGTGGTTCCCCCCTGCACGTCGGCGACGTCGCCTTCGAGCGCGTCCTGGACGTACCTCCAGGCGCCGCCTCTCAGGGAACGGGCCAGCACCCAGCCGTGGACCAGGCCGCTGAGCGTGGAACCGTGGCAGGTGCGGCTCAGGTAGTGGTCGACCGTCCGCCGCCATGTCTCCTCGTTCAGCCGGTAGCCCAGCCGACCGAGCAGTCCGGTCAACTCCTCCGGAGGGAAGAGATAGCCCAGCATCAGCACGTCAGCCTGTTTCGACGCCTGGTAGCGGTTGACCGAATCGCCTTCGGCCTCAAGGATGCGGTCGAGCCGCCGAATGTCCCCGTAGCGCTCGCGGTAGGCCGCCCAGTCGAGTTCGGCGAGTTCCTCGTACCCCGCGAACTGGCTGATGATCCCCTGATGGGACGGCACCCACAACCTGCGTGACACGTCTTCCCAGCGTTGCAGCGCGTCGCCGTCCACACCGATCTGATCGAACAGTTCCTCCCTGCGCCACGCGGGGAGGCCGCGCACCAGATCGACTGCCCGGGTGAGCACCCACGACGCCGTGACGTTGGTGTACGCGTTGTCGTCGATCCCGGGCGCCGGGACACCCGGGTAGCCGTCGTGGAACTCGTCGGGGCCGACCACACCGCGCAGGTGGTACCGGCCCGACCGTGTGTCGAGGTCGGCGCCGTCCGCCCAGAAGCGGGCGATCTGCAGCAGCATCTCGGCGCCCTTGGTGTGGAGGTACTCGGTGTCACCGGTGGCCCGGTAGTACTGCCACACGTTGTAGGCGATCGCCGAACCGACGTGGTGCTGCAGGTGGGAGTGGTCGGGCAACCAGCGTCCGGAACGAGGGTTGAGATGGAGTTCCGGTGTCTCCTCCCGCCCGTCGCTGCCACTCTGCCAGGGGTACATCGCCCCCGACCGGCCTGCTTCGGCAGCTGATCCGCAGGCTCTCGGCAGTCGGCGGTGACGGTAGTCGAGCAACGCCCGGGACACCTCGGGAAAGTGCAGGTTCAGGTAGGGCAGAACGAACAACTCGTCCCAGAAGACGTGCCCTCGGTACGCCTCCCCGTGCAGGCCACGTGCCGGAACGCCCACATCCAGGTCCTCCGTGTGGGGAGAGAGCGTCTGCAACACGTGGAAGAGGTGCAACCGCAGGATCCTCCCCGGCTCTCCGGGAACCTTCAGTTCCGCCCGTCGCCACAGCCGCCTCCACGCGGCGACGTGGGATTCCACGAGAACGGGGAAGTCCCGCGCCCCGGCCACCCGGTCGATGGCGGCCTGGAGCGGATCGTCGACGGCGCGGTCCCGGGAGGTGTGCAGCGCCACGGTCTTCACCGTCGCCGCCGGCACTCCCGGGGAGACGGGAAGCACGAGGCGCTGGACGACCCGCCGGCGAGCCGGATCCGCCTGCGCCGGACCCGCTCCCGGTACCTCGGCGAGGGTGCGCGCCGCCATGCCGATACCCACGTCCGACGTACGGGTGCGACACGCCAGCCAGACGGTGGCGGGCGGTGCGGAGCCGGTCCGGAAGTGGAGCAGGTGGCTCCGTTTCAAACCCTGATATCGGCGTACGTTGCTGTTGATCACCTCTCCGTCCAGGCCGGACTCCACCTCGACGAGGCCTGACCACTCGCGCGCCGAAACCACGGTGCGCAGGGCGGCCAGGTGGGGATCGGCCATGTGGACCAGGCGCGTCTGTTCGACATCCAGCGTCCCGGCCACGGCGTCGCGATAGGTGAGCCTGCGGACGAGCAGGCCGCGGCGCAGGTCCAGGCTCTGCCGGTAGCGGAGCAGTTCGCAGTTGTCCGGGGAGAACCACGGCCCGGTCTCGCCGTCGTGGGAGCGCGTGCGGAATCGCAGGCGCAGCCAGTTCGGCAGGTTGACGATGTCCTCGTTCTGCACCCGCCGTCCCGCGAGCACCGACTCCAGCCGGTCGTAGCAGCCGGCGGCGTAGGTCGCCGGGTAGTGCACCAGGCCGGCACGGCTCTCCGGTGCGGCACCACGGGTCGCGAAGTATCCGTTCCCCAGCGTGCAGAGCGACTCCCGCAGCGGTTCCTCGGAAGGGTCGTACCCCTCGTACTGCCAGATCCATTCCGGCATACGCCCTCCTCCACCGCCCCGGCGGCCGTGCCCGAAGGCGTCGAGGGCACGAGGCGTCCTTCCCCCCACGGTCGCATCACCCGGCGCGGTCCGCGATCCGGCGCCCCGCGCGCCGGCGACCACACGGGCCAGGTACCGTCAGCGCCCGCCACGGAGGCGGTTGTCGACCTCCACGACACCGTCGACGCCGCGGCAGAGCCGTACCAGCAGCGGAACGGCCTCCTCGTCCTCCACCGATCCGCTGAGCGTGACCCGGCCGCTGTCCACCTGCACGTCCACTGCGGACGGCGGCTCGTGCAGGGTGTGCGCGATGACCTCCTCGATGATCTCGGCCCGGATGGCCCGGTCGCCGCGGAGGAAGACGCGCAGGAGGTCCGTGCGGCTGATGACGCCCACCAGCCGCCCGGTCGCGTCCACGACCGGCAGCCTCTTGACCCGGTGCTCGTACATGGTGTGGGCCGCGTGTACGACGCTCCACTCGGGCCGTGCGCACACCGCGGGCTGCGTCATGAGCCCCTCCGCGGTCATCGCCCCCGACTTCGCGCGCGCCGCCGGCCACAGCGTCGACGTCTCGAAGCGGCTGGTCTCCCAGCGGTCCACCTCCTTGACCAGCAGGTCCGCCTCCGAGACGACCCCCGCCGGCCGGCCGGCACCGTCCACCACGGGTACCGCCGTGATGTCGTACTGCCGAAGTACCCGGACGATCTCGGAGAACGGTGTACCGGGCTGGACCTGGACGACCGGATGGGTCATCAGATCCCCGACTTCCCTGCACCGCTGCGTCAACACGATCACGTCCTCGCATTCCGTCGTACGGCCTGTCCGGGACGGCTGCGCAGTTCGCCGGCACCCCGCGCCGCTTCTCCGCATCAGATCTGCCGCCGGGAACAGGCGCCCATTTCCCCATTGTCCCTCTATATGATTATTGGGACGTTATGGGAGATTCCTGTCACCCTGGAGAGGAGGAGAGGAGACCGCATGACCGCGGACGACACCCCCGGCGGCGGAGACCGGGCCGCCCGGCCGGGCGACGTGGGCCGTCAGATCATGGCCAGGCGCCGAGCGATGAATCTGAGCCGACTCCAGGTCGCCGAGCGCGCCAATATCGCCCCCGAGTACCTGCGCTACCTGGAGGAGGCCCCGGCGGAGGTGGACACGAGCACGTTGCTGAGGCTCGCTGACGCGTTGGAGACCACGACGGACCGGCTGCGCGGCGTGGAGGAAGAGCACGACACGCCGCAGGCGGACCAGCACGGCAAGCGCGCCATCACCGAGGAACTGCCTCCGGCGGACTGCTGGGCGCGGCTCAGAACGCATGGCCTGGGGCGCATCGCTCTGACCGTGAGGGACGCCGTCGAGGTGCTGCCGGTGAACTACACCGTCGTGGACCAGACGATCGCCTACCGCACGACCGCGGCCATGGCAGAGATCGCCGCGGAGCGCGAGGAGGTGGCCTTCGAGGTCGACCACCTCGACAGCGCCCTGCGGCAGGGATGGAGCGTACTGGCCGTCGGTCCGGCGCACCGGGTGACCGACCGTGACGAGAAGGAGCTGTTGGACCTCCGCGCGATCTCGGAACCCTGGGCCGGCGGAGACCGTCCGGTCTGGATCCGCATCGCCCCCCGGCGCGTCACCGGCCGCCGCGTCCGGGCGGGCCGATGACGCTCGCCCGCCGGATCGCGGCGTGCGGGGTCCGGGAGGCCCCCGCTCAGCGCTCCGGATCGATTTCGAGCGGCTCGTCCTGATGGTGGACGGTGAGATCGAGGAAATGCGCCGAGCAGGAGATGCACGGGTCATGGTTGCGGATCACGCGCTCGCACAGTGCGGTGAGTTCGGCGTCGGACGGGACGCCGTCGAGGAGCCGGTCACGCACGAGGTGCCTCAGGTCGGCCTCCATCGCACGCTGGTTCTGGGCGGTCGGAGGGACGATGTCCGCATCGGTGACCGTGCCGGCGGAGTCGAGGGTGTAGCGGTGGTAGAGAAGACCGCGCGGCGCCTCCGTGGCCCCGTGGCCGGTGCCGGCTACGGCGGGAACGTCGGCGAACGCCCGCGGCGGCGGCTCGTATGCCTCGATGAGGCGCAACGCCTCGTCGACGGCGTAGAGGACTTCGACGGCCCGGACGATGATGCTGCGGAACGGGTTCCGGCACACCATGCCGTCTCGCGGATCACCGAGCCCCGCCTCCCGTGCGGCCTCCAGCGCCAGAGGCGACAGCCACCGGCCGCTGATCGCGTAGCGCGCCATGGAGCCGGTCAGGTGACGTCGGCCGTCCAGCGACGAGTGCAGCGCAGTCGAGTGGGCGACCTGGGTCTCCACGACGTGATCGCCGAACCGCTCGACGGGGAAGCTGCGGGTGGCCAGCGCGCGGCCGTGGTCGGCCGGGACCCCGGCGGCCGACGGAGCGGCCATCGCGGTGGGGGTGCCGGATTCGATGGCGTACGTGCCCGGCTCTGCGAGGGCGAAGAACTCGTTGTCGCAACCGGCGTCCGGGAAGTCGAAACCGGACACCCAGCGCACGGTTTCCACGGCGTCCTCGCGCGCGCGGCGCAGTGGTTCGGCGAGGGCTCGCAGTTCGCTCCTGCCCGGAGTCCGGTGGAAGCCGCCGACACGGACGTTGACCGGGTGGATGGCGCGACCGCCGAGCAGTTCGACGATGGCGTTTCCGGCCTGCTTGAGGCGAAGGCCGCGTTCGACTTCCCCGCGGTGCGATCGCGCCAGAGCGATGGCACTGCCGCATCCGACGAAGTCGGGCGCGTGCAGCAGGTAGATGTGAAGGGTCTGGCTCTCGATCCATTCCCCGCAGTACAACAGCCTTCGCAAAACTGCCAGTTGGCCGTCGACCTCGACACCGCAGACCTGCTCGGCGGCTCGGCAGGCGCTCAGTTGGTAGGCGACCGGGCAGATCCCGCAAACGCGTGACGTGATGTCGGGCAGCTCGGTGAAGGACCGTCCGCGCAGGAACGCCTCGAAGAACCGCGGTGGCTCGTAGACGGCGAGTTGTGCCTCCTCCACCGTCGTACCGCGGATACGCAGCAAGAGGGCACCCTCACCCTCCACACGGGCGAGCGAGCCGACACGCAGCATCTTGGCCTCGCGGTGGGTCACGCCTGGGACTCCTTCCGGGAAGCCGCTTCGAACTCCGGGGCTGCGGTGTTGAAGGTGCGCAACACCCGCACCACATCGAGGGTGTCCATCCCGTCCCGGCGCAGGAGGGGGATGAAGGACGCGAAATTTGTCGAGTCCGAGGGGCCGAAGCATCCGTAGCACCCTCGTCCGTACGCCGGACACAGGGCACCGCAGCCGGCGTGGGTGACGGGTCCCAGGCAGGGGATGCCACGGGCCACGGTGACGCAGACCGTGCCGCGCCGCTTGCACTCGAAGCAGACGCTGTGTCCGGGTACGTCCGGCGTGCGAGCGGCCAGGTGAGCCGTGATGACCTCCACCAGTTGTCCGCGGTCGATCGGGCAGCCCCGCAGTTCGAAGTCGACCGGAACGTGGTCGCTGATGGCACTCGACGTGGCGAGCGTGGCGATGTACTCGGGCCGGGCGTAGACGGCGGCGAGGAAGTCGGAGACATCCGCGTGGTTGCGCAGGGCCTGGATGCCTCCGGCGGTCGCGCAGGCACCGATGGTGACCAGCCGTCGGGAGACCGCACGGACGTGGCGGATGCGTTCCGCGTCCCGCTCGGTGGTGATCGAACCCTCGACCAGGGAGAGATCGTAGGGGCCCTGTCCGGGGTCGCTGGAGGCCTCGAGGAAATAGGAGATCTCCACCGCCTCGGCGATGCCCAGGAGTTCGTCCTCGCAGTCGAGCAAGGTGAGCTGACAGCCGTCGCAGGAGGCGAACTTCCATACGGCCATCCGGGGGCGCGTGAGGCGATCGGACGTCATCACAGCTCGCGGACGTCGAGCAGGGGGCCGGCCAGGCTCCACGGGACGACGGGTCCGTCCCGGCACAGCAGGAGCGGACCCAGCTGGCAGTGCCCGCAGTGTCCGGTCCCGCAGTGCATGGTGCGCTCCAGGGAGACGTGGATCCGGTCGGGGTGCACCCCGCGGCCGGTCAGGTCGCGGGCGGTGGCACGCATCATCACCTCGGGACCGCAGACGAACGCCGCGGTTCTCTCCGGTGCGAAATCGGCTCGGTTCAGTAGAGCGGTGACGACTCCGACCTCGCCCGTCCACCGCGGGTCCGGGCGGTCCACGGTCGTCATGACCCGGGCGCCGGCGCGTCGCCAGGCGTGCGTCTCCTCGGCATAGAGCAGATCGCCGGGCGACCGGGCACCGATCATGATGCTGATCCGCCCGTACCGCTCCGCGGTCGCCAGCACCTGGCGGACCAGTGGCCGCATGGGCGCCAGGCCGAGCCCCCCGGCGACGAGGAGCAGGTCGCCACCGGCCGCCGGGAGGTGCCAACCGGTGCCGAACGGCCCGCGTACCCCGACCGTCATCCCGGCACGCAGCGCGTGCAGGGCGCTGGAGACCGCCCCGACGGCACGGACGGTGTGGCGCAGCCGGCTCCCCTCGGTCCCGCAGACCGAGACCGGGATGTCGCCCACTCCGAAGGCGTAGAGCATGGCGAACTGTCCGGGAACGAACGGGGGCAGGGCCGCCGACACCGGCTCCAGGTCGATGGTCGCGGTGTCCGGGTTTCCGGCGCGGACCCGTCGCACCACCCGGTAGGCGAGCGGGACGTCGGCCGCCGGGGCCACCGTCATGGTGTCCTGCCCCGGACGGGGCTTCCCGCGGAGCCGCCCGGGGCCTCGTACAGGTCGAGCAGGCGCAGGCGGCAGGCACGCAACCGGTCCCCGATCGCTGTCGCGGCCGCGCACCGGGTGACCGTCAGCCCGAACCGGGTGTCCTCCTCGATCATGGTCCGGACGCTGTGCGCGTCGAATTCGTACGCCTCGACCTCGCCGCGCGTTTCCGCGCCCAGATGCCATCGGTACGGTTCGAAGAGCCAGGACCACCCGAGGAGTTCTCCCGCGCCGAGCGTTTCCAGGACGGCTGATCCATGGCCGGGAATGTGGATGTCGAGCGCGACGGTGCCCGAGCGAATGATCCAGAACCGGTCCGCCGGGCCGCCCTCGTCGAAGATCCGGTCGGTGGGCGGAAGGACCACCTGACGTGCGGTCGCGAGGAGGCGGTCGCGGCTCGGAGCCGGCAGGGAGGCGAGGAAATCGTGGTGCGCGCCGGTCACGTCGGGCTGCCGTGCTGCGGGTGCGGAGGGGCCGCGGCAGCCACGTGCTCCGCGTTCAGCGCGTGCGCCTCTTCCGTGATGTCGATGCCGACCGGGCACCAGACGATGCACCGCCCGCAGCCCACGCACCCCGAACTGCCGAACTGGTCGTACCAGGTGCCGAGTTTGTGGGTCGCCCACTGGCGGTAGCGGCTGTGTCCCGAGGCGCGGACGGGTCCGCCGGGCAGGTGGGTGAACTCCAGGTCGAAGCACGACTCCCAGCGCCTCCAGCGCTCCGCGTGATCACCGGTGAGATCGGTGACGTCCTCCGCGGTGGTGCAGAAACACGTCGGGCACACCATCGTGCAGTTGCCGCAGGTCAGACAGCGTTCCGCGACGTCGTCCCACCGCTCGGCCCGCAGGCTCTCGCGCATCAGGGTGCGCAGGTCCACCAGCGGCATGCTCCGGCCCATCCGGTCGGCGGCCTCGGCGACGGCCTCCCGCGCGGCCTGCTCGACGGCCGGGTCGACGGGCCGGTGCGGCAGCTCGGCGAGCACCGACGCGCCCTCCTCACTGCCGGCCCGTACCCAGAAGCGATGTCCGCCTTCGTCGAGCACCTCGGTGAGGACCAGGTCGTACCCGGGCCCGGCGGCGGGTCCCGAACCCATGGAGGAGCAGAAGCAGGTCGCACCCGGCTCGGTGCACTCCACGGCGACGAGGAACGCCTCCCGGCGGCGCCCGCTGTACGCCCGATCGGGGCGGCTGCCCGCGAGGACCGTGTCCTGGATCGCGATGGCTCTCAGATCGCACGGTCGTACCCCGATGAACGCGTACGAGACCGGCCGGCTGCCGTTCTCCTGAGCCGTCCACGTGCCGTCGGCGCCCCGGTCGGCGCTCCACTGCAACTCTCGCTGCGGATGCAGGAACGTCTTCCATGACTGCGGACCGGCGCTGTGGGAGAAACCCGCTCCGTCCTCGCGAGCACGCAGGCGATAGTGACCTGCCTCGAGCTCGACGCCCCAACCGTAGGGCAGATCATCACCACTGGCGATCTCCGCGAGCACCACGGCCTCGTCCCGAACCGTCGGACCGATGACGGTTCTCCCACCCTCGGCGAGCAGCTTGACGAGCGCGTCCAGGCCGTCCTTGCCGATCACCGCGGCCTGCACTGCGCACTTCATGATTCCCCTTAGCGGTGAGGAGTTCGCGAGCAGGTTCCGACGGCGATTCTGGCGGCCCGCACGGCCGAGGCGGCTCCGGCCGACCGGGACGCGATCCGATGTCGTCCGGGTGGCCCTGTCGAATACCCCATACGGCCGAGAAACCGGCTCTCCGGTATTGATTCGGTGAGGCCACCGGAAGACATCCGTTCATGAAGGCCTCGGAGAACGGCAGCGGAATCGCGGTCATCGGAGTCGGAAACGAATTCCGGCGCGACGACGGGGTCGGCTGGGCAGTGGTGCGGAGGCTGGCCGGCCATCCACGGCACCCGTTGCCGGAGGGTGTCGCTCTGCTGGCCGGCGACGGTGAACCCGCCCGGCTGATGGGGATGTGGCAAGGGGCGCGTCTGGCCGTGGTCGTGGACGCGGCACGGGCCGATGCGGGGCGCCCGGGACGCATCCATCGCCTGCGGATCGAGGGGAGCCGCGTCCGGCGGTCGGGCGCCACCAGCTCGCACGGCTTCGCGCTGGGGGACGCCGTCGGGCTCGCCCGGGAACTGGACCGGCTCCCGGAAGAACTGATCGTCTTCGCCGTCGAGGGCGCGGACTTCAGTCCGGGCCTCGGGCTGTCACCACCGGCAGCGGCCGCCGTGGAGACGGTCACGGATCGGATCAGCTCCCTCGTCGCAGCGGCCGCAAGGTGCCGGCGCACGGTGTCCGGCGGATCCGGACGGTAGGCTCCGGAACCGTTGCCGGGCGCCGGAAGAGCACTGGCCTGAGTGGTGCCCGGGGCGGATCGATCCGGCGGACCGGTCAGCGGGGCTCCCCACGCGTCAATGCCTGCGAAGCCGGTCCTCCTGCCGGATGCTCGTACCGTGGGAAGAGGCCGGGCCGAGTCGGACGGGGATCGCGCCGGAGGCCAGCGGGGTTCCGGCGCCGGGCTCTTCGGCGTGCCGCGGCCGGTCTGGTGGGCGGTCTCCGGTCTGGTGCTGGCGGCCGTGGTCGTCCTCGCGATCATCCGGCGCACGGAGTTCGCCGCCGCGCTGAAGCTGATCGGCAAGGTCGATCCGGGCCCTCTCCTGGTGATCGCCGCGTGCGAGGCGGCCTCGCTGGCCTTCCTGGCCGCGCTGCAGCGGTGGGTGCTGCGCGCGGGGGGCAAGGACATGCGGTTGAGGCTGGTGGCCGCCATCATGCTGGCGTCGAACGCCGTCGCCGGCGCGCTCCCCGGCGGTGCGGTCTTCGCGGTGGGCTGGGCGTTCCGGCAACTGCGGCGGCGCGGGGTGGAGCAGGCGGTCGCCGGGATGGTACTCGTGGTCTCCGGCATGATGTCGGCCCTGGGTCTGCTGACCCTGCTGACGGCGAGTGTGCTGGTGACCGGCTCCGGCCCGTTCACCTGGTTGCGGCCCGTGCTGACCGGACTGCTGCTCGCCGCCCTCGCGACGCTGGCGGCCGCCCTCGCGCTGTCGCGGCTCGGCTGGGCGCGGCGCAGGGCCCGGCGCGCCTGGCAGCGCGTCGGCCTGCGGTCCCGCCGGATGTGGAGCCTGCGGCAGGACCTCACCCGCCTCGCCCGGCGGGTCCACGCGCTGCGCCCCGGTCTCTCGCCATGGGTGTGGCCGTTCACCCTGGCTCTGCTCAACTGGGGGCTCGATTTCGCCTGCCTGCTGGCGTGCGCCTGGGGCCTGGGGGCCGGCGTGCCGTGGCCGGGAATCCTGGTCGTCTACACCGTCACCCAGGTGGCCGGCAGTCTACGGCTCACTCCGGGGAGCCTCGGCGTGATCGAGGCGAGCATGACGACGCTCCTGGTCCTGTACGGGCTGCGCCCCGATCAGGCGATCGCGCTCGCGTTGCTCTACCGGGCCGCCAGCTACTGGACGCTGCAACCGGTCGGCTGGACCGCCTGGCTGGTGCTCACCTTGCACCGGGGTGACGCCGGCAAGCCTCCGGGGGAGGGGTGAGCTCCCCCGCCGGCCCGATCGGATTCGCACGACGAGGTCCCGATGGGACCGTTCATGATGATTTGTGCCGCCGAGGGAGCCGGTGGACGATGGTGGACAGGGCCGCGTGCGACGAGATGCCGACGACCGCTGGTCCTGGCGAGGTGACAGCAGGTGGCACGCGAATCGGACCACGCTCACGGACCACGCTCCGCTCCCCCGATCCAGGACGGGTCCGGGAGCGGAGCGGAGCCCGTCATCCGCTGTGCCCACCTGACGAAGGTCTACCCCAAGGCCGACGTCGCGGCCGTCGACGACGTCGATCTGGTGGTGTGCCGCGGCGAGTTGTTCGGTCTGCTCGGACCCAACGGCGCGGGCAAGACGACGATGGTCGGCATGCTGACCACCCGCGTCGTGCCGACCGCGGGATCGGTCCGCGTCGGCAACGTCGACGTGGTCGGCGAGCCGACGCTCGCCAAGCAGATCATCGCCGTGGTCACCCAGCAGAACACGCTGGACCGCTCGCTCACCGTGCGGGAGAACCTCTACTTCCACGGCCTGCTGTTCGGTATGCCCCGTCGCGAGGCCGGGCGGGGTGCCGACGAGCTCCTCGAGAGGTTCCGCCTCTCCCGCTGGGCGGACTCCTCGGTCTACGCCCTGTCCGGCGGAATGGCGCAGCGCCTGATGGTGGCGCGGGCGATCATGCACCGGCCGGCCGTGCTCTTCCTCGACGAGCCGACGGCCGGTCTGGACCCGCAGAGCCGGCTGGCCCTGTGGGAGGTGCTGGAACGCCTCATCGCCGACGGCCAGACCATCCTGCTGACCACGCACAACATGGAGGAGGCCGATCACCTCTGCGACCGGGTGGCGATCATCGACCACGGCCGGATCCTCGCGCTGGACACCCCGGCCGCGCTCAAGCAGAGCGTGGGGGCCGACACCGTCGTCACCGTCGCCACCAGCGGCCGTTCCGACGAGCTGGCGGCCCGGCTCAACCGCGACATCGACGGCGTCGTCCGCACCCGGCTGATCGACGGGAAGGTCGAATTGCAGGTCAAGGGCAACGAGCGACTGCTGTCCCGGGTGGTGTCGAGCGCCGAGGCGGCCGGTTTTGATCTGGTCGACCTCTCCCTCACCGAACGCACCCTGGAGACGGTGTTCATCTCGCTCACCGGGAAGGAGCTGAGGGACTGATGGCCCGCTCCCCGGCCCCGCCCGCCGCCGGGAACGAACCCGGCCGCATCGGTGCGGTGCCCGAGCGCTCGGTCGCCGCCTCCAGCCGCCTCGCGCTGGCCGCGCTCGTCCGGCGCGACCTGAACGTGCTGGGGAAGAACTTCGGTGAGTTCGCCGGCCGTACGGTCATGCAGCCGTTCCTGCTCGTCTTCGTGTTCCTGTACGTCTTTCCGTCCATCGGCCAGGGAATCGGGGCCGGAGCCGGCGGGGAGTCGGCGTTCGCCACCATTCTGGTACCCGGCGTGGTGTCCATCGCGATCATGTTCCAGGGCATCCAGTCCGTCGCCATCCAGATGTCCCAGGAGTTCGGGTACACCCGGGAGATCGAGGACCGGGTCCAGGCCCCCTGCCCGATCTGGCTGGTCGCGGTGGCCAGGGTGTTGTCCGGTGCGGCCCAGGGACTGATCTCGGCGGTCATCGTGCTGCCGATCGCCGCCGTGGTGCACGCGCCCGGCGTGCACCCGCACCTGACGGTGCACTGGTGGGTCGTGCTGACGCTGATCCCGCTGGCCTGCGTGGCCATGACCTCGCTCGGCCTGCTGCTGGGCACCTCGTTCGAGCCCAGGAACATCGGCGTGATGTTCGGCTTCATCGTGTTGCCGCTCGTGTTCCTCGGCGGCACGTACTACCAGTGGACCAAGCTCTCGGGAGTCCACCTGGGCGGGTTCCACTGGCTCCAGATCCTGGTGCTGGCCAACCCGCTGATCTACATCAGCGAAGGCATGCGGGCCGGGTTCACCAACGTCTCCCACATGTCGCTGTACGTCGTCTACCCCGTGCTCGTCGCCTTCTGCGTGCTCTTCCTCGGTCTGGGACTGCGCAACTTCCGCCACCGGGTGCTGTCCTGACCACCGCGCGGGTCACCGTCCGGGAACGGCCGTCATCCCCCTCACCGTACGGTTGATGTCCGACGGGGACACGATGCCCAGCAGGCTGCCGTCCTCGACCACCAGGACCCGGTGCTCGGCGCCCGGCTCCATCCGCGGCAGCAGGTCCGCCAGCGGATCGTCCGGGCCCACCACGGTCACCTCGGACAACGGCAGCATCACCTCGTCGACCCGCGTCACCCGCTGACGCGCCTCGGGTACCTGTCCGGCCTGACGCAGAACGAGCAGCCCGATCGGCACCGCGCCCTCGTCGGCCACCGGGAACGCCGCATGCCGGTATCGGTGGGAGACACCGGTCAGGAAGTCCGCCACGGTCAGCCCCGCCGCCGCGGTGACCGGGTACGGTGTCATCGCGCGGCGCACCGGAACACCGGCGAGCGTGTCCCGCAACTGCGCCTGCCGCCCCTCCGTCGTCGCGGCGGCGGCGAGGAACCAGCCGATCATCGCGAGCCACAGCCCCCCGATCGCGCGATTGCGCAGGAACAGCACGAGGCCGAGGACCACCAGGAGCCAGCCGAACACCCGGCCGGCCGCCGTCGCACCAGCCGTCGCCCGCAGCCGGTCCCCGGTACGCCACCACAGGAACGCGCGAAGCAGCCGGCCACCGTCGAGCGGAGCGGCCGGGATGGCGTTGAAGACCGCGAGCAGGATGTTGATCCCCGCAAGCCAGGCGACGGCGTCCACCAGCAGGACGGGTGCCGACGCGCGGCCGAGCAGCCATGCGGCGAGGGTGAACAGTCCGCCCAGCACCAGGCTCACCAGGGGCCCGACGCCGGCGATCCGCAGTTCCACGCCGGGACGCGACGCCTCCGACTTCAAGCGCGCCGCTCCGCCGAGAAGCCAGAGCACGATGTCGTCCACCTGCACGCCGTGGTGCCGGGCGACCACGGCGTGGGCGAGTTCGTGCGCGAGCAGGGACAGCAGGAAGACCGTGGCCGTCGCCAGCCCCGCCACCCAGTAGGCCGCCACGGAGTGGCCCGGATGAGCGGCCGGGAACCGGTCCCGGGCGAGGCCGAACGCGATGAGGCAGAAGATGACCAGGACACTCCAGTGCACCCCGACCCGCACTCCGGCGATCCGCCCGAGTGTGAACGTCGCTCGCACTGATCTCTCCCCGGCTTGAGGTCCGGATCACCGATCGCCCGCGAGGGCCGCCCGTGCGGACACGCCCACCGCCGGCGGTACCAGGGTCTGGAATCCGGTCCCTGGTCGTCATGGCCGTTACACCACGTCCCTACCCGGCGGCAAGCCCCTCGACACGACGGACCGCGCCCTCGCCCCGCAGGCGCCTTCGGCGCGGCACGCACGCTGGAGCACCGAGCCGGCCGGCGATTCCGCGAACCGGGTCATCCGGTAGCGGCATGGGCCTCATCCGCGTTCCAATGGGACATATGGCAGGAAGTGCGCGACGGGCTCCGAGCCCCGGCAGCGGAGGGCACCATGCATGAGACGTGCCACACGGTGAGTGACGTGATGAGCAAACCCGTCGCAGCGGTCGACGGCGGCGCCGACTTCAAGGAGATCGTGGAGACGATGAGGCGCTGGAAGGTCAGCGCCCTTCCGGTGCTGGCCGGTGACGGCCGGGTGATCGGCGTGGTCTCCGAAGCGGATCTCCTGCCGAAGGAGGAGTACCGCGGGGCCGACAGCACCCAGGTGAGACTCGCCAGCGCGCAGGAGATCTCCAAAGCCGAGGCGGCCACCGCGGAAGGCCTCATGTCCTCCCCGGCCGTCACCGTCCACGCGGACGCCCACCTGCCGCAAGCCGCCCAGATCATGGCCCGCCGACGCGTCAAGCGGCTCCCGGTCGTCGACACGACCGGGATGCTGACGGGCATCGTCAGTCGAGGAGACCTGCTGAAGGTGTTCCTCAGGCCGGACGAGGACATCGCCCGAGAAGTGCGCGACGAGGCCGTCGGCTCACTGTTCCCCGACGTCTCGCCGCCCGTGGAGGTGAGCGTGTCCGAAGGAGTGGTCACGCTGCGAGGGCGCGTCCCCGACATCTCCCAGGTCCCGACGGCCGCACGCCTGGCGCGTTCCGTCGAAGGCGTGGTGGACGTCGAGTGCGAACTGTTCGGCAGGACACCCCGGCGTTTCGATCCACCGCCCGGTGACCCCGGCTCCGACCCCTGAGAACTCCCGAGCGGACGGTCGGCTCCATCCGGAGTACCCGTTGTGCGGCTTAGGGAAGTTTCTCCTGTAACGCTTGTAGGGTCGGGTTCCGATGAGGAGCCGGCACGAGGCGTGGGTCAAGCCCCCCGGAGTGAACCCCGAAGAGGCAGCGGATTCGCTCCTGCGCGACCTGGAGAGTTCACGCCTCGGACTGTCGGATGCGCAGGCGCAGCAGCGACTGCTGCGCTACGGGCGCAACGAGTTGCGGAGGCAGGGCGGGCGGCGCTGGCCAGGCGAACTGGGCCGGCAGTTCACGCATCCCCTGGCCCTGTTGCTGTGGCTCGCTGCGGCCTTGCTGCTCATCGTCGGTTCGCTGGTCGTCGCGGCGGCGGTCGTGCTGATCATCGTCCTGAACGCGGCCTTCGCCTTCGTGCAGGAGATTCAGGCCGAGCGGGCGGTGGAGGCTCTGGCGGAGTACATCCCCCAGCAGGCCAGGGCGGTGCGCGACGGATCCCCGCGGGAGATCGCAGCAGCCGAACTGGTGCCGGGCGACATCGTGGTCATCGGCGAGGGCGACCGGGTCGCGGCTGATGTGCGCCTGCTGGCCGGAGCCATCGAGGCGGACATGTCGGCGCTGACGGGCGAGTCCGTACCCACGTTGCGATCGGCTTCCATCCTGGACGTGGACGTGCCCGTGCTCAGGGCACACGACCTGGTCTTCAGCGGGATGAACTGCACTGGCGGCGAAGCGCGCGGCGTGGTGTTCGCCACCGGGATGACCACCGAACTCGGACGCATCGCGGCGCTGTCCGAACGCGTCAAACAGGATCCGAGCCCGCTGGAGCGGCAAGTGCGGCGGGTCGCTTGGCTGATCGCCGGGGTCTCCGTGGCATTGGCGCTGGCGTTCATCCCACTGGCCATCTTCGGCGGTCACCTGTCCCTGGTCAACGCGCTGGTCTTCGCCGCCGGGCTGCTGGCCGGGATGGTCCCCGAGGGACTGCTGCCCGTCATCACGCTGGCGCTGGCGATGGCCGTGAAGGCGCTCGCGACCCGTGGCGCGCTCGTCAAACGGCTGAGCGCGGTGGAGACCCTCGGCTCGACGGATGTCATCTGCACGGACAAGACCGGCACGCTCACCGAGAACCGCATGCGCCCGACGGCCGCGTGGACGGCCGTCGGGCGCTGGGATCTGGACGACACCGATCCCCCCTCGGGCGACGGGCCTCTCGATCCGGTTCTGCGGTCGGCCGGCCGGATCGCCGCGTCGTGCAACAACGCACGGCTCCGGCTCGGGCAGGAACCGACCGGCGACCCGACCGAAGTGGCCGTGCTTCTCGCGGCCCAAGCTCTCGGGGCCGACCCGGACGCGGAAAGTCGGGAGGAGGAGCGCCGCTGGCAGTTTCACTTCGACCCGGAACTCAAGCTCATGTCCACCATCGACCAGCACGGTGACAGGCTCGTCATCCACACCAAAGGGGCCCCTGAGACCGTACTGCCACGCTGTACGACGCTGCTCGACCGGCTGGACCGACAGGTGCCGCTCCAGGCAGCGGACCACGAACGCATCACGGCCAGGGTCGATGCCTTCGCCTCCGACGGGCTTCGTGTCCTGGCCCTGGCAGAGCGCGCCCTGTCCCCCGGCGTCCGCCCACCCCACCGGCGGGCGGATGCCGAATGCGACCTGTGCTTCGTCGGCCTGATCGCGATGCTCGACCCACCTCGCCCCGAGGTGACCGAGGCGGTCGCCCGCTGTCGCACCGCCGGAATCCGCATCATCGTGATCACCGGCGACCATCCACTGACGGCGACCGCCATCGCCCGGCGCGTCGGCATCACCGACGAACATCCACGTGTCGTCACCGGCGACGAACTCGACCGGCTCGATCAGCACGGGATCGGCGAACTCGTACGGGACGAGTTCGACATCATCTTCGCCCGCGCCTCACCGGAGGCGAAACTGCGCATCGCCGACGCCCTGCGCGACCAAGGGCACGTCGTGGCGATGACCGGCGACGGCGTCAACGACGCCCCGGCTCTGCACCGCGCCGACATCGGCGTCGCGATGGGACGGTCCGGCACGGACGTCGCCCGGGAAGCCGCCACCATGGTGCTCACCGACGACAACTTCGCCTCACTCGTCTCAGCCGTACGCGCCGGACGACGCATCTACGACAACGTGCGCAAGTTCATCGTCTACATCTTCGCCCACGCCACACCCGAGGTCACGCCCTTCCTCGTCTTCGCGCTCGGCAGTGGAAAGGTACCGCTGCCGCTGACGATCCTTCAGCTACTCGCCTTCGACGTGGGCAGCGAGACGCTGCCCGCCCTCGCGCTGAGCCGTGAGCCCGCGGAACCCGGCCTGATGGAACGCCCGCCGAGGCCACGGTCGGAAGGCGTGATCCGCGGCCCGATGCTGCTGCGCGCCTGGCTCTTCCTCGGAGTCATGGTCAGCGCCCTGCAGATGACCGGCTTCTTCTACGTCCTCGTCCGAGCCGGCTGGCACCCCGGCGCCCCCACCGGAAGCGGCCGGCCCCTGCACCACGCCTACCAGCAGGCGACGACCATGACCTTCCTCGGAATGATCGCCGGACAGATCGGCACGGCCTTCGCCGTGCGCACCGAGCATGCCTCGCTGCGCTCCGTCGGCGTCCTGTCCAACCGGTACCTGATCGCGGGCATCGGCGGCGAACTCCTCCTCGCGGCGGTCTTCGTCTACACGCCCCCGTTCCAGGCTTTGCTGGGGACCGCGGCTCTCCCCCTCGGCGATCTCCTCCTGCTGCTCCCCTACCCGTTCATCGTCTGGGGCGCCGACGAGTTGCGCCGGTACCTGATCCGACGCACCGGGTTCGGTGCAGGACGCTGATCGATCAGACCCTCGCCTTCTCAGCCCGGCCCCATATAGGGGCGGCGGTGACGTCGGCGGAGATCGCCGAGGTCGGGTCGTACCGCGGACAGTGCCCGGTCGACAGCCGCCGGCATCGGAGCGCTGGTGTCGATGGGAACGGCCTGTGGCCAAGGGCCCGATTCGGCGGCCATCGCCTCGGCCACCCGTGCGTCGGCGTCCGAAGGGCCTCTGGCGCGCTGTTCGAGCCGGTGCGTCGCCACGTCGTCGGGCACCTCGCAGCGCAGGGTGAACAGCTCGGCGCAGGCCCGCCCGGCGATTGTGGCGGCCGCTTCCCGTTGCACCTCGGAGTTCCAGGTGGCGTCGAGTACGACGGACTCCCCGTGGCGGAGCAGGGCCGCGGCCCGGTCGAGGAGCGCTTCGTAGGTGCGGCGGGTCCGCTCAGGGGTGTAGATGCCCTTCCGGTACGCGGCCGGGGCCCGCTCGTCGGGCGACATCCCCAGCAGTTCCTTGCGCAGCCGGTCGGTGCTGAGCAGGCTCGTTTCGAGCCGGTCGGCGAGTGCGCCCGAGATGGTTGACTTTCCGCTGGCCGGGAGGCCTCCGACGAGGATGAGGCGGATCGCCGAGGTTCGCAGGTGCCGCAGGACCGCGTCGATCAGGCTGTCGGCCGCGGCGGTCGCACCCGCGATGCCTTGCCGGGCCTGGATGAGGGAGACCTTGGCGCGTACGAAGGCCCGGTAGGCGATGTAGTGGTGCCACAGGGACGGCGGTGCCGGATCACCGGAGAACTCCCTGTACCGGGAAAGGAATTCCGCTGCCGCTTCGGATGCACCGAGTTGTTCGAGATCCATGGCGAGGAAGGCGGCGTCGTCGAGACCGTCGACGTACCGCAGCCGGTCGTCGAACTCGAGGCAGTCCAGCAGCCGGGGCCCGTCGTCCAGGCAGAAGACGTCCTGTGCGAGCAGGTCGCCATGGCCGTCGATCACGCGGCCCTGCTGGATGCGCGCGTCGAAGAGTTGCCGCCGGCCGGCCAGGTAGTCGCGCACCAGGCGCTCGATCTCGGCCAGTTCGCTCACCGCCCGTTCCGCGTCCACCAGGGTCTCCATCTCCCTGAAGTTCTCTTCCCACCGGGCCAGGAGAGCGTCACGCGTCCCCTCGGCGAGGACGTCGGGACTGCTGCGGGCGTCGGCGTGCCGGGCCGCCAACACCCTCGCGACATCGCGCAGAGCGTCGCCGACCGGCGCCCCGACGGATACCAGGTGCGCCAGCCGGCGGCTGTCGGGCATGCGGCGCATCACGACCAGCGGCTCCGGCGGCGTCCGTCCGGGGAGGTCGACCTGGGCGAGGCCGAGGTACACGTCCGGCGCGAAGCGCCTGTTCAGCTCCAGTTCGCGTTCGCAGGCCGCACGGCGCGCCTCCGGGGTGGTGAAGTCCAGGAATCCGAGGTCGACCGGCTTCTTGATCTTGTACGCGCGGTCCGCGAGGAAGAACACCACCGCGGTGTGGGTCTCCACCACTCGTGCCGGACCGGACACCTCGTCGACGGGGGCCTCGCCCGCCCGGTCGGCCGGCACCGGCTCGTGGCCGAGCGGCTGTCGTTCCTGCGACCGGGCCGCCGGGCCGCTGCGCCGGACCTCGTCGGCAGGCGGATCCGCGGCGGTGGGACGCCGAGAGTTCATCGCTCCTCCCTCCGTTTCACCCGCTCCAGGTCCAGTCCGCGACCACCGGCATGTCGCTGCCGTGTTCGCGGATCCATGCGTGATGACGCTGCCGCTGGTCGGCCATGGCCTGCCGTACGGCTGCGGCCCGCGGTCCGAGCCCTGGAACCCGGTCGGTGACGTCCATCACCAGCCGGTAGCGGTCCAGATCGTTGCGGACCACCATGTCGAAGGGGGTCGTGGTGGTGCCGACCTCCTTGTACCCCCGTACGTGCAGGTGCTGGTGACCCGCGCGGCGGTAGGCGAGGCGATGGATCAGCCAGGGGTAGCCGTGGTAGGCGAAGATGACCGGCCTGTCCCGGGTGAACAGGGCGTCGTACTCGGCGTCCGTCATTCCGTGCGGGTGCTCCTCCTTCGGCAGCAGCCGTGCCAGGTCGACGACGTTGACCACGCGGACCGCCAACCGCGGGATGTGAACGCGCAGGAGCTGCGCGGCCGCCAGGACTTCCTGAGTGGGTACGTCGCCCGCGGCGGCCAGGACCACATCGGGCTCCTCCATCGGGCTCTCGGTCCCCGCCCAGCTCCAGATTCCGAGTCCCCGGGCGCAGTGCGCCCGCGCCTGCTCGATCGTGAGCCAGTCGAAGCAGGGCTGCTTGCCTGCCACGACCACGTTCACGTAGTCCCGGCTGTGCAGTACGTGCTCGGCGACGGCCAGCAGTGTGTTGGCGTCGGGCGGCAGGTAGACGCGGACCACCTCCGGGGCCTTGTTGAGGACGTGGTCGATGAATCCCGGGTCCTGGTGGGAGAAGCCGTTGTGGTCCTGTCTCCAGACGTGCGAGGTGAGCAGGTAGTTCAGGGAGGCGATCGGGCGGCGCCACGACAACTGCCGGGAGGTCCGCAGCCATTTGATGTGCTGGTTGGCCATCGAGTCGACGATGTGAACGAACGCCTCGTAGCAGGAGAACAACCCGTGCCGGCCGGTCAGCAGGTATCCCTCCAGCCATCCCTGGCAGGTGTGTTCGGAGAGGATCTCCATGACCCGGCCCTGCCTGCTGAGGTTCTCGTCCGTGCTCAGCACCTCGGCCTGCCACGCCTTGCCGGTCGCGGCGTAGAGCGCTTCGAGCCGGTTGGACGCCGTCTCGTCCGGCCCCACCACCCGGAAGTCGCGGCGCTCCGTGGTCGCCTCCATGACCTCTTCCAGAAGTCCGGCGAGAACCCGGGTGGGTTCGTGCCGGCTCGACCCGGGCTTGTCGACGTCGACGCAGTGGCGCTCCAGCGGGGGAACGGGCAGATCGCGCAGGAGCCGCCCGCCGTTGGCGTACGGTGTGGCGCCCAGCCTGTGCTCGCCCTCGGGCACGCAGGCCAGTACGTCCGGCAGCGGGCGGCCCTCGGCATCGAACAGTTCACGAGGGCGGTAGGAGAGCATCCACTCCTCCAACTGCCGCAGGTGCTGCGGGTTCTCCCGCACGGCGGCCAGCGGCACCTGGTGCGCCCGCCAGGTGCCTTCCACCGGCAGCCCGTCGACCTCGCGCGGGCCTGTCCAGCCCTTCGGTGTACGCAGGACGATCACGGGCCAGTGAGGACGCTGGGTGACGCCCTGCTCGCGCGCGCTGCGCTGGATCATCCCGATGCGGGCCAGCGCCGAGTCCATCGCGGCTGCCATGCGACGGTGAACGGTGATCGGATCGTCGCCCGAGACGTGGACGGGTTCGTGTCCGAGCCCGCGCAGGAGGTCGTCGAGTTCGTGTTCGGGGAGACGGGCGAGAACGGTGGGATTGGCGATCTTGTAACCGTTCAGATGGAGAATGGGGAGTACCGCTCCGTCATGAACCGGATCCAGGAATTTGTTGGAGTGCCAGGACGTGGCCAGCGGTCCGGTCTCCGCTTCGCCGTCACCGATCACACAGGCGACCAGCAGACCGGGATTGTCGAGCGCGGCGCCGTAGGCATGGGACAGGGCATATCCCAGCTCTCCGCCCTCATGAATGGATCCGGGAGTCTCCGGAGCGACATGACTCGGCACTCCCCCGGGAAAGGAGAACTGACGAAAAAGACGTCCCATGCCCTGAGCGTCGCGACTGACATCCGGATAGATCTCGCTGTACGTTCCGTCCAGCCAGGAGTTCGCCAGAACCGCCGGGCCACCGTGGCCGGGTCCCCAGACGCAAAGAGCGTCGAGACATTGTGCCTTGATCACCCGGTTGAGATGGGTGTGGACGAGGTTCAAGCCCGGCGAGGTGCCCCAGTGACCGAGAAGCCGCGGCTTCGTGTGCTCCGGTCGCAACGGCTCCGTCAGCAACGGGTTGTCCATCAGATAGACCTGGCCGACGGCGAGAAAGTTCGCAGCACGCCAATAGGCGTCCAATTCCAGTAGTTCAATGTCGTTCGGAGCGGGTGCGGGACGGGTCATGAGGTGACTCATCTGTTCTCCGGTGTCTTTTCGGGAGACGGCCACCGACCGGTGCTCACCACCAATGCACGGTCCGAAGGTCTCCGGAACACCGGCCGCCTCGACGGCGACGTCCACGCCGAGACCGTCCCGGCTGCGGTGAAGGCGGGCCGATGGGGCAGGGGCAGGCACCGATGTCAGCGCCCTCGTATTCTCATCCCTCTCTCCCATTGTGGGCCTTCCCCCTCGATCCCGCCTGACGGGAAAGGCCGGGAGCGGCGTGCACAGCGGGTGACGGCACCACACGCACCGCCGCCATTATTCTGCCGCTGTTGCCATTTCCGGCCGGTGCGAGAGGATTGACGAAGGGGGCGCCGGCCATTGGGGGCGGCGTCCCGACCGCCGGAGAAACGCCATGCACCCCATCGCAATCGACGCGGCGACAGTGGAGAAGCTCATTTCCGCTGCGTCGGCCGCGCCCTCGTTCCACAACACACAGCCCTGGCGCTTCCGATGGGATGCCGACAGGCAAACCTTCGACGTGCGGGCCGACACCGAACGGGGTCTGCGGTACGAGGATCCCGAAGGACGCGCGCTGCACATATCCGTCGGCGCCGCGGTGCTGAACATGCGCGCCGCCGCGGCCGGCAACGCTCTGGGGTGCGAGGTCCGCCTGCTGCCCGACCGTTCGGATCGCGACCTGCTCGCCCGGGTGCACGTCGGCAACGCGCCGTCGAAGACGGACCCCGCGATCGGTGACCTGTCCGAAGCGATCTGGCTCAGGCATTCGAGCCGGCATCCCTTCTCGGCTCGCCGTCCGCCCGAAGGCATGCTCTCCGGCATGGTGGAGGCCGCCCGCAGTGAGGGTGCCCGCCTCCACCTGCCCGACCGGGACGAGGTCGAGCGACTGCGGCGCCTGACCGCGGAGGCCGAGTGGTACAACCGAAGCGACACGCTCCGTCGCCGCGAGAGCCGGCAGTGGATACACGACGAGGGCGACGACGGCCTCCAGCCGGCGGCCCTCGGGCCGCACGACGCCGCGGGAAGGCTGCCGCTACGGGACTTCTCGTCACTTCAGCCCGACTACGCGCAGCCCTCGGAAGTCTTCGAAGCCGACCCCCGCCTCGCGGTGCTCACCACCGATCACGACGAGCGCGAGGACTGGCTGCGCGCCGGCCAGGCGCTCGAGCGGGTTCTCCTGAAGGCGACCTCCGACGGACTGGTGGCCTCCCTACTGCACCAGGCACTCGAGTGGCCGCACCTCAGGTGGCAGCTGCGCGACCCGAGCGCGGGAATGTACTACGTCCAGATGATCATCCGATTCGGCTACGGCCCCGAGGGCTCGCCTTCTCGTCGCCGGCCGATCAACGAGGTGCTGGAGGAACGGCCTCCGGACGAGCCCCCGCGATGACCCACGGGCGATCAGTCGTCCTGCCGGAAACTCAACCGCTGCGACACGTCGACGACTCCGTCGACGCTGCGGCACAGGCGCACCAGCAGGGGGATCATGCTCCGGCGTTCGACCGTGCCGGAGAGAGCGACCCTGCCATCGACGACGTGGGGCGTCACGTCGTCGGGTGCCATGTGGAGGGTCTCCCGAAGGATGTCGGCGGCGATCTCCTCCCTGATGGCCCGATCCCGGCGCAGGAAGACGCGGAGCAGGTCCGCGCGACTGATCAGGCCGACCAGCTTCTCCGCCTCGTCGACCACCGGCAGCCGTTTGACCTTGCGGTCGTCCATGGCCCGTGCCGCCTCCACAACGGACCATTCCGGATGCGCGACGACCGCCGGGCTGGTCATCAGAGTGCCGGCGTCCACCCGGCTGGCCGTACCCGGCTCCTCGGCCTTCCTGCCGGAACGCTCCGCATGGCGCCCGAGCACGTCGACGCGTCCCGACAGATCGGGCTGACGCGCTTCGCTGCTCATCAGGTCGGCCTCGGACACCACTCCCAGCGGACGGTCGTCGTCATCCGTCACGGGAACCGCGGTGATGTCGTGCTCGGCGAGAAGCTCGACGATCTCCTTGAAGGAGGCGTCCCTCCGCACGGTCACCACGGAGTGGGTCATCAGGTCACTTACGGTCCGATGGTGCATGAGCCCGCCCTTTCGATGATGGCGTGGGCCAGTACGCGCCCCCTTCCTCCACTCTACGATTGATCACATGATTTGACCTTTTCATCCCACTTGACACCATGAGCACTGATCGGACATGCCGAGACGGTCCGAGCGCGCCGGATGCGACTGCGGGCATAAAATGTACAAAAGGGTGCATGGTTGCCGAGTCGTCGGATGCGGCTCAACCACGTGACCGTCGTCAGAGAGGGTGAAGACGGTGGAACTTCCCTTGGTGGTCGGCGTCGACGGATCGGATTCCAGTCTGGACGCGGTGGACTGGGCGGCGGACGAGGCCGCGCTGCACGGAGCGCAACTGCGGCTCATCTACGCGTCGCTGTGGGAACACTACGAGCGGATCAAGCCCTCGTTCAGCCCGGACCGCGCCTCCGAACGCATACTCGCCGAGCACATCATGGCCTCGGCCGCGGAGCGGGCAGAGCGTCGCGATCCCGACGTGAAGGTCTCGACGGAGATCTTGCCGGAAGACCCGGTCTCCGCGTTGCTGCGTGAAGGCCGGCACGCGTTCGCCGTCGTCACGGGCAACCGCGGACGCGGCGAACTCACCGATCAACTGCTCGGATCCACCAGCCTCACCGTCGCTGCCCGCGCCACGTGTCCGGTGATCGTCGTCCGGGGGTCCCTGTCCACCGGATCGGCGGCATCTCAGCGGGTCGTTCTGGGGGTCGGCGACCGGGCCGAGGCGTCGGCCGCCGCCGAGTTCGCCTTCCGGGAGGCGGAGTTGCGCGAGGCGACCCTGGACGCGGTGCGAGCCTGGCGCCGGCCGGCGAACGGACGGCACGAGACCGGGTCACGGGACCGGGACGGGGCGGACGCCCACGCCCACGAAGCCGAAGAGACCCTGCGCCTCGCCCTGGCCCCACTCGCCGAGGATCACGGAAGCGTGACCGTCCAGCAGCACGCGGTCGACGACTCCGCTCGCAGGGCGCTGTTGACAGCAGCTGCCGACGCCGGCCTCCTCGTCGTCGGCGCCCGCCGCCGACACGGCGGCTTCGGCCTGCAACTCGGTCCGGTGAACCACGCGATGCTGCATCACGCGCCCTGCCCTGTCGCAGTGGTACCGCAGTAGCGGCGTCGGGGCGCGAGGGAACGATCGATGGAGGCACTCATGACGAACAGCCATGGCACGGCGCCACGCATCGTTGTCGGGGTTGACGGCTCACCGTCGTCCAACGAAGCGCTGAGTTGGGCCGTCCGCCAGGCAGAACTGACCCATGGTGAAATATCAGCCGTGACAGCGTGGGAGTACCCGCAATTCTACGGTTCGATGGGCTGGATGCCACCGGAGAATCAAGAGGGAACGGTCGAACAGGCCGCCGAGCAAGTACTCTCCGACGCGATCACCGCAGCCGCTGGACCGAAGCACGCGGTGAAAATCCACAGCACGGTGGCATACGGTTCGCCGGCCTCGATCCTCCTGGACGCGGCGGAGAACGCCTCCCTGCTCGTGGTCGGCAGCCGGGGCCATGGCGGGTTCGCGGGCGCACTGCTCGGCTCGGTGGGGCAGCACTGCGTGCAGCACGCCCAGTGTCCGGTCGTCGTGATCCGCGGACACCAGGCCTGAGCCGCCCCGGGTATCACGATCGCGCCGTCCACGCGTGGGAGATCCTTCGGCCGCCATCCGTTCGCGCGTAGTGTGAGTTGTCCTGTTGCGCCGACTCGCTGCCCGTCACGTGACATCCAGGTTCGAACACAGGCATGCTGAGCCGGAGTTGTCGTGATGCCGGATGCAAGTCCACGGGGGTATGGATGAGTTGGAATCAGCCTGCTGGGGGTCGGGATCAGGAGGACCGGTGGACGAGGTCCGAGCGGTGGAGCGGGCGTGCCGAGGGCTATCGCGAGCTCATGGACTCACCGGAGAAGGTCGAGCGGATGCGCCGCGAGGACGCGGTCTACGGAAGCAAACTAGCCGTCGCCGTCGGATTTCCGCTGTGCGTCTATCTGGCCCATCTGCTGCAACGGCTGACCCATCACAACGGCTTCCACTGGACGATGGCCTACCTCCTTGTCCTGTTCGCCGGACCGTGGGCCTTGTACACGGCGGTTCAGCGCTGGCGAAATCGGACATGAGAGTGGCCGCGGCGAATGTCGCCGCGGCCACTCTGCCGGGTGTCGCCGGTTTCAGGCGGCGAGGATCCTCTCCTTTGCCTGACGGAACTCCGCGTCGGTGATCTCACCATTTTTCTTGAGTTGCGAGAGCTTCGCCAACTCATCCGCGTGGCTTCGCGGCCCGTTGGCGTCCCGCATGTACGCGTTGAAATCCTCCTGGCGTGTCTTGGCGTACCGCTGCTCGCGCTGGCCCATACCCCGTCCCCGGACGCCCAAATACACAAGGACACCGAGGAACGGCAGGATGATGACGAAGAACGTCCATCCCGTCTTGGCCCATCCGCTCAGGCGGTCATCGCGGAAGACATCCCCGATGACACGGAAGAGCAGCATGATCCACAGGATCCAGAGGAAAATCCACATCAGTGTCCAGAAAGCACCGAGCAGTGGATAGCTGTACGCCAGGTTCTGGGAACCGCTCATCGCCGTCCTCCTACCGGGGACACCTCAGGTCTCGTCCGCGATCGAGGCGATGCCCAGGCCGCGCAGTGTGCTGCTGGCTGCGGACACGACGCGCGCGCTGCCGACTATCGGGGCAACGGCGGCGAGCGTCCCCTTGATCTCGTCGAGGGTCACACCGGCGTCCTCCGCCGTGGCCAGCGCCATGATGTACGAGGCGGGTGCGCCTTCCATCGCGACCAGGGAGGCAAGTCGCACCAAGAAATACGTCCTGGCGTCGAGCCCGGACCGCTCGAACGTGTCGAGATGCATCTCGGCCAGGGTTTCCAGAACAGGAGCATCACCGTTCGCAACATTCTGCAGAACTTCTTCGGCCGCCATTGAAGCAGGCATTCTTCGACTCCTATCCGAGGTGTTCACCAGCTGAACAGCCCGAGAACCCGGACGTGGTTCAGCCCTCTCCTTCAACTCTCGCAGCACCTCCCACCACTCGCATCCCGAAACAGGCGGCCCCTGTTCAATCCCGCTCCTCGGCCAAGGCGGCTCAGTGGGAACGGCCGCTTCCGGGTTCGGCGGCGTTCTCCCGCAGGCCGGTGTCGCGGCGGAGCGCGGCGGTGAACCAGGCGCCGTAGCGGGAGCCGAGGTAGGAGGCCGACGCACCGTGGGCGCAGACGCTCAGCGCGACAGTGACGGCGATGACTCCGCTCAGCAGTTCCCTGCCGGGCAGGTCCTCCTCGAAGGCGATGAGTCCGAACACGAGCGAGGCGAGACCGCGTGGGCCGAACCAGGCGACGTACGCGATGGTGGGTGGGCGCAGCCCCGAGCCGAGCAGGCTCACGGCGACAGGCAGCATGCGGATGACGGTGAGGCTCAGGACCGCGTACACCGGCATGCGCCAGGTCAGATGCTGCAGGGCGGGGCCGAGGATCACCGCCCCGAAGGCGAGGAAGCTCAAAGCGCCCAGCAGAGCCCCGAGTCGGTCGGTGAACTCCACGTCGTGGCTGACGCGTCCCTCCGAGGCCTCCGGGCGTTCTGGAGCCGCGCCCCGGAGCGTGAAGGCCCCGAACGCGAGACCTGCGACCCAGACCGCGATGAACCCGCTCCCGTCGACTCCTGCGGCCACCGCGTAGGCGCTGACCGGGATCGCGAGGACCAGGAGCTGCCGCCAACCGGGGATGCTCCAGGAGCGCGCGACCGACCAGCGCAGCAGACCGGCTCCGAGCCACCCCGCCACCAGTCCGACGACGCCGCTGAGCACCAGGGCGCGCACGAAGGTCTCCAGCGGTCCCGGATGACCGGCATGGCCGCCCGCAGCCGCCAGGGCCAGGACGAAGAACGGCAGTGCGATGCCGTCGTTCAGCCCGGACTCCACGCTGAGACCGTCGCGTACGAGCGCGGGGACGCGCCGGTCGGAGACCGCTTGCTGCCCCAGAGCCGCATCCGTGGGAGCCAGGATGACGCCGGGCAGCGCCAGTTCCCACCCACTCAGCCCCGGCAGCACCAGCCACGCCGCCAGCCAGCCCAGGCCCATCGTCAACGGCAGCCCGATTCCGAGCAGCCGCATGGGGAGGAAGTGCTCACGGCGCAGGGTCTGCGTGCGGGTCGACGACGCGTCGGTGAACAGCAGCAGAGCGAGCGCGCCTTCCAGCAGGGTCCTGGTGACTTCGGCGTCGTGGCTCAGGTCGATCCAATCCAGTCCCAGCGGGCCGATCGCAAGCCCGAAGGTGACGAAGACCATCGGCCCGGAGACCGCGGTCGTGGAGGCCCGGCGCGACACAGCCGCGTAACAGGCGACCAACACGCCGGCTGACGCCGCACCCCAAGCGTTCATCAGCTTCTCCTCACGGCCCCGGACGGACCGTCGATTCGCCTCCTGGCCGATTCTCGTGCCAGCGCCAGCTTGGGGCACGAGCCGAGGCACCGCTCGGCGACGCTCCGTAACGACAGGCGACAGGCGACAGGCGTGCCGGCGTGCACGGTGCCGGGTGGATATCCGGGTCAGGGCGTCCGCGGCGTCGTCGAGGAGGAGAACTTCACCCGGGCAGCGTGGCAGCACCAGCCGCGGGTGTTCACCGGCGCCGGCGGGTCAGAACTTCATCGCGACCGCCGCCCATATCGGCACGTCCGCGTCCGCCCCTTCGTCGACGGTGCTCGCGGCACCGATCTGCGGCCTCTCCGCATCGGGCCGCCAGAGCTGGGGCACCACGATGCCCGGTGACACCAGGTCGAGGCCCGTGAAGAACCGCGCGATCTCGGCCTTGCTCCGCGGGTACACCTGCATCGGACCGGTCGCGGCCAGACGCTCGTTGACGTCCGTCCATCTCGTGTTGAGATCGGCGGCGGCGTGGGTGATCGCCACGCACGAGCCGGCCGGCAGGGCATCGACCAGATGCCGCACGATTCCCTCGGTGTCCGCCTCGGTCGGCAGCCAGTGCAGGAGGAGCAGCATGGTGAGCGCGACCGGCTTGGACATGTCCAGTGTCGCGGCGACCTCGGGATGGGACAGAATCGCCCCCGGGTCACGCGCATCCGCCATGACGTACGTCGTGGCGCCCGCCGGGTCGCTGGTGTGCAGCGCCCGCGAGTGCGTCAGCACGATCGGGTCGTTGTCGGTGTAGACCACCCGCGATTCCGGAGCGATGGACTGCGCCACCTCGTGCAGATTCGGCGAGGTCGGGATCCCCGTCCCGACGTCCAGGAACTGCCGGATGCCCGCCTCGGCGACGGCGAATCGTGCCACCCGGTGCATGAACGTCCTGCTCACCCGCGCCATCGTCGCGAGCGCGGGCAGGAACTCCCTCACATTGCGGGCGGCGGCGCGGTCGGCCGCGTAGTTGGTCTTCCCACCGAGCACCGCGTCGTAGACGCGGGCAGGATGCGCCTGGTCGGTGTGCAGATCGACCACGGGCGAGGTCTCCTGCGACCGCATCCACTGTGTGTCCCTGTTCATCCCCGGGCCTCCCCGCCGGACCGTGGTCCGCCACTTGCCAATGGCGCGTCAGATTATCCACCCGACCAGGCCGCGACGGCCTGGCGGGTGGCGGGCAGCCGACCCGGTCGAGTAGGTCCAGCGGGTCGCCAACTCCTCGACCGGGCGATGAACGCGTCCCGCACCGCGTCTTCCGCCTCGGCCTGGTCGCCGAGCAGCCGGGTGGCCGGCCGGACCGGCGCCGGCCGACCACCTCAAGGGCGACGTGGCGAGGCGGCCCGCTCTCGCGGCCGGCGTGCGTCAAGAGCAGCACGCGGGAGCCGAGGAACCGCCCCAGACCCAGGCGGTACAGCTGGACCGCGAGTTTCGCCAGGCGGACGGCACCTCCGACTGAGCGGGGCCCGATCCGGCTCGGGACCGCGTTTCCACGGTCGGCGGGATGGGCGTTTCGAACAACGGCGGGTGCCGGCTCAGTTCGTGGTGAGCGTCCCGTGGGCGTCTATCGTCGCTGCGCCGTAGTCGCCCATCATGTGAGGGCAGGCGCCGGCATCCCCTTGATGCACCATCAGGTATCCCATCGTGTTCAGGACAGCGTGGTCGGCGGAGTCCGCCAGAATCACGCGAACGCGGTACTTGCCGGGGGACAGATTGCCGAGGGTCACGCGGTAGTGCGTCCCCGGTCCGACGGGCTCCAACGCAGCCCCCACGCACGGATTTCGCCGATCGACGACGCAGACACCCATCCTCGCCACGGTGCCCGGATGTGCCGCGACATAGGGTCCGGCCTGCACCGAAACGGTGCCGACTCCCATGTACAGGGGACACGCCTGCGACGCGTGTCCACAACCGCTCGTCAGCAGCCCCACGGTGGCCACCGCTCCCCACCAACTCCGTCTCCCCATGGCCATGGGGACGACCGGCTGACGGGGAGGGTTCCCAGGCCCCGGCGGGCGGCGAGCAGGCCGACCGCGTCGCCCGGTGCGGCGCCGCGGATGACGGGCGGGCGCGGCAGTTGCGTGGCCCGCACGCCGACGACGAGGGCGACGGCGGCGGGCAGGAGTGAACGTCAGGTGCCGACCGGATCACTCCGTCACGGGCAGGCACTCGGCGAGCAATTCGACGATGTCGCGCCAGGCCCGCTCCGCGTGCCGTGGGTGGTGGCCGACGCCGGGGAGTACGGCGTGGTCGACCGGTGGGTGGTGGAAGGCGTGCAGCGCTCCGCCGTAGACCACGAGGCGCCAGTCGACGCCCGCGGCCTGCATCTCGGCGGTGAACGCGTCCCGTTGCGCGGGCGGCATGATCGGGTCTTCCGAGCCGACCCCGGCCCACACCGGGCAGCGAATGCGTGCCGCCTCGCCGGGTCGGCCGGTGGTCAGTGCGTTGACTGTCCCGATCGCGCGCAGGTTGACGCCGTGGCGGCCGAGTTCCAGCGCGATCGCGCCCCCGGTGCCGTAGCCGACAGCGGCGATCCGGTCGGGGTCGGTCCGCGGTTCGGCGCGCAGCACGTCGAGCGCCGCGTGGCCGATGCCGCGCATCCTGTCCGGGTCGGCGAGTAGCGGCATGCAACGGGCCAGCATCTCCTCGGGATCGCCCAGGTAGCGCCCGCCGTGGAGGTCGAAGGCCAGCGCCACGTATCCCAGTTCGGCCAGGGCATCGGCTCGGCGGCGCTCGACATCACTGAGTCCCAGCCCCTCGGGCCCGATCAGGACTGCGGGCCGGCGGTCGGCACCGGCGGGGAGCGCGAGGTGCCCGATCATCGTGAGGCCGTCGGCCGGGTACTCGACCGTCCGCGTTGTCACCGTCGTCATGAGGCTGGACCGTAGTGACCGTCGAGCCCGGCCGGGCCGGTGTTCACCGCCGGCGGACGGCGGTCCGAAGGCGTGTCTTATGTCATGTCCATTTCACAGGAAATTCACAGTGCCACATCTACTCGCATAGACCCGGTGGCCCCAGGCTGGTCGAGCACCCTCCGACCCCCCACCACAACGGGAGCACACCCATGCCAGTCAGCACCGTCACACGCCGAATAGGCACGATCCTGGTGGCCCTCGTCCTGGCCGTGGCCGGCCTCACCTTCGGCACCGGGACCGCACAGGCATCGACCTGCTCCACCTCCTACCTGCCCCTGCCCGATCCGTCCTGCACGCCGGGCTCGTACAACTCGGACGTCACCCAGTCCAACATCCAGTCCACCATCTGCGTGTCCGGCTGGACCGACACCGTCCGTCCCCCGACCTCCTACACCAACCCCCTCAAGGCCCAGGGCATCATCGACTACGGCTACTCCGACACGAGCATGGCCGACTACGAAGAGGACCACTTCGTGCCGCTCGAACTCGGCGGCAACCCGACCGACCCGAAGAACCTGTGGCCCCAGCCGGAGTACGGCTCCCCGAAGGCCTCCACCAAGGACGGCGTCGAGACGAAGCTGAAGAACGCCGTCTGCAACGGCACGGTCACCCTGTCCGCCGCCCGGACCGCCATCAGGAACAACTGGACCACCGCGGAGTCCGTCCTCGGCCTCAGCTGAGCCGCGGCCCCGCACGCACCGCCCCCGCCGGCCCAGGCCGACGGGGGCGCTTCATCCGTTCCGGCCGGGCTTCGCCGCAGTACGCCTACCGGTTGGCGGCCTGCCGGCTGCGCGGAGGACCCCGGCGGCCGCGGCAGGGGCCACGACCCCGTCGCAGACCTCCGCGCCGGACACCTGCTTCACGCGCGGTACGGCCGGGCCATCGCCCGGTGCGCGTCGAGCCCGTAGCGCACCATCGCTCCAGCAGGCCGAATCCGCCGCCGAGCCCCACGAAGTCGGTCAGCCCTAGCTGCGCCCGGACCCGGTCCGTGCAAACGGATGCCGCGAAAGTCCGTGCCCATAACGGGGATCAGAATGCGCGGCCGGGGTAGGCGAAGGAATGCGTCGCGGTGGCGTGCCTGGAAGGAGCCCTGTGCTGACACCCCATCCCGTGATCCTGAAGGATCTCGTCGAGCGGTACGAAGCGCTAAGAATTCTGCACGCGCAAGACAGCAGCCCGGAAAATCGTCAGAGGATGAACGACTCCGCCTACACCCTGTGCGTGCTCACCGGCTCTCGGGACATCGACACCGCGTTGATGATTTCCGGTCGTCAACTTGACGGTGCTCTGCCCGCCGGCGGCCCGGTGTGAGAGCGCTCACCTTACGCAGTCATATTACGAGGTAGCATGGCGAAGGCGCCCTGCACCTGGTGACGTCAACCCGGGCGATTGGAATGGGCGAGTCGATGACCTATGAATTCTCCGAAAAATCCACCGCGTGGAGCCGGTCATCGCTCGATCCACGTGAGACCCGGCTCTACGGCCCCCCGCCGGCCGGGGAAAGCGAAGCAAAACACGGGGACCACGTCTCCGCGGTCCCCACGGACGCACCGCCTTCCCGCACCGCGAGCCGTCCCGCCGCGTCACGAGGCGGAACCGGCAGTGACTTCGCCGGGCTGTCGCGGCAGATCAGTGCTGCCGGGCTGATGGATCGGCGTCCTGGTTACTACGTGGCCCGGCTCGCTTCCGTTATCGCGCTCTACGCCGGCGGCTGGGTGGCGTTCGTGCTGCTCGGCGACAGCTGGTGGACGTTCGCCGTGGCGGGGTTTCTCGCCTTCGTCTACGGCCAGGTGGCTCTTGTCGCCCATGACATAGGGCATCGGCAGGTGTTCCGGCTCCGGCGGGCCAGCGAGCGGGCCGGACGAGTCGCGGGGAATGTCGGCATCGGAATGGGCTACGGATGGTGGCAGGACAAACACACCCGACACCATGCCAATCCCAATCACGAGGAATTGGATCCGGACGTCAAACCGGATGTCCTGGTCTGGTCGAAGAACCAGGCCCGGGCCGCGACAGGACTGCCACGCCTGATCGGCCGCTCACAGGCATTCCTGTTCTTCCCGCTGCTCACGCTGGAAGGCTTCAGCCTGCGTGCCGCAGGGGTCCGCGCGCTGGCCGACCGCTCGCTGAAACAGCGAAGGGTCGAGGGGATTCTGCTGTTCACGCACTTCGCGTTCTACCTGGCGATCCTGTTCCTGGTGCTGCCTCCCGGTATGGCAGTCGCCTTCCTCCTGGTTCACCAGGTCCTCTTCGGTGTCTACATGGGCTCGATCTTCGCGCCCAACCACAAGGGCATGCCCATGTGGACCGGTGACGAACGGCCGGACTTCCTGCGCCGGCAGGTCCTGACCTCACGCAACGTGCGCGGCGGGTGGCTCACCGACATCGTCCTCGGTGGCCTGAACTACCAGATCGAGCACCACCTGTTTCCCAGCATGCCGAGCCCGCAGCTGCGCAGGGCGCAGCCGATCGTCCGCAAGTACTGCGAAAACCTCGGTGTGGACTACCTGGAGACCGGGCTGATCACCTCGTACGGGCAGGCACTCAAGCATCTGCACCTCGCCGGAGCTCCGATCCGGGCGGCGGGCTGACCCGCGAGCCGGCGCCGGCGAGCGGCCCCGAGACATCGTTGATCGCTGAAGGGGTAGGCCGGAGAGGTCCGGCGGAACGCCGGTGACCGAACGGAATGGGTGAGCATGACGCGTGACCGCAATGCGGAGGCCCGGATCGCGCATCCCCGGTACGGCCGGCGCGGCGAGCCACGGTGGCCCGGGGTGTGCGCGACCCTCGTGGCGATCGCGCTGTACCTTGTACTCCCCCAACGGCTGCTGATCGCACCGCGCTACGTACTGCCGGGGCTGGAGCTCCTGCTGCTCATCCCGCTGGTGGCGATCAACCCCAGGCGGCTGACACGGCAGACGCGGATGTCACGCACGTTGTCACTGGCGCTCATCGCGCTCATCGCGGCCGGCAACCTGACGGCGTTGGGCATGCTGATCGTCGACCTGGTCTCCACCGGCGTGAAGAACGGCCCCTCCCTGCTGGTGGCGGCCTTGCAGGTCTGGCTCACCAACATCATCGCCTTCGGCCTCGCCTACTGGGAACTCGACCGCGGCGGCCCGGTCAGCCGCACCCAACTCCCCCGGCGCGAACTGCCCCTGGCGGACTTCCGCTTCTCCCAGGACGAGAACGACGGCGCCGTCGAGGAAGTGGCGGAAGGCTCCAGCACGAAGGCCAACTGGGTCCCCTCACTCATGGACTACCTCTACGTGTCGGTGACCAACTCCACCGCCTTCAGCCCGACCGACACCATGCCGCTGTCCACCCGGGCCAAGCTGTTGATGAGCGTGGAAAGCGTCGCCGCCCTCTTGACGTCCCTGCTGGTCATCGCCCGCGCGGTGAGCATCCTGCACTAGCGTGCCGGTGGCGCAGCGCCGGTGACGCCGGTGCGGCGCGGTAGGAGAATGCCGGGCATGGAACACATCGCCATGACGCATCGGACCGGCGTGCTGCTCGCCGAGGTCGGATTCCTGCTCATCGTGTTCGCCGGTATCTGGCTCGCCGCGGCGCAGATCCCGAAGTTCAAATTCAGCACCGCTCGAACGATCGTCGCATCCATCGCGCTCGCGGCGGCCGGCGTCCTTCTCGTCATTGCCACGCACTGGGGCCATTTCGGATAGCACCCCGTCGAGGCAAACGTCGCCGGGCGGCTCGGCGTCGTGTGTGCTCCTTATCCGGCATCCGAAGGGAAATCACGGAACACCTGTCCGTCCGCGCCGTACAGGACGGTCCGCCGAGGAGGCAGCTTTTCGGCGGCTGTGAAGTGATTTCCTATCTTGCCGATCACATCGGACAGCGCCGCCGCGGTACTCTCCGCCATCGGTTCGGCCTGAAGCCAATGCATTGACAACTCCCAGTGGTCACCGCCGCTGTTGTGGCGCGGTGCGGTGGGCTCGGCCTCGATAGCCGCCACTTCGCCGAGCAGGTCCAGGATGACGTTCATGTCACTGCCGTCTATGTGCGCGAAGTTCTCTTCCACCAGGATTTCAGCCATGGACGCTTACTACCCCATACACCTGGTCAATCAACTCGGCCCACCGACGGAACCCTCCGCATGAGTTCGTTTTGAGACGGAGCGGCGAATCGGAACACAAGAATCCGGATTGCATGGTCCGCGTCTCGCGGAGCGCATACCCCGGGATCGCGGGCAGCGGTGCGTAGGCGGAACACCGCGCAGGGGATGGTCGGCCCGCCGGGGAGGTTCGCGCTGGTCCCGGCGCCGTGCCGGCGGGCCACCTGGGCGTTCATGCCGGCTGCGGAGGGGGTCGTCCGCGGATCCGTCTGCGAGGATGTGCCGCATGGATATGCTCAGCAGGAACCGCGTGACGGTGTCCGGCCGACCCGGCGGGTCCGTGGTGATGCTGGCGCACGGGTTCGGGTGCGACCAGAACATGTGGCGACTGGTGGCGCCGACTCTGGAACGTGATTTCACCGTGGTGCTCTTCGACCACATGGGCGCGGGACGTTCGGATCTGTCGGCGTGGAGCGCGGAGCGCTACTCCACGCTGGACGGCTACGCCGAGGACGTGCTGGCGATCTGCCGTGAGCTGGCGCTCGGCCCGGTGACGTTCGTGGGGCACTCCGTGAGCGCGATGATGGGCGTGCTCGCCGCGGCGCGAGAGCCCGAGGCGTTCGCCGGTCTGCTGCTGCTCGCTCCGTCACCGTGTTTCATCGACGACCCGGAATCCGGCTACCGGGGCGGGTTCAGCGCCGAGGACATCGACGAGCTGCTGGAGTCCCTGGACGCGAACTACCTCGGCTGGTCGGGCGCCATGGCCCCGGTGATCATGGGCAATCCCGAGCGTCCGGAACTGGGCCAGGAACTGGCCAACAGCTTCTGCCGCACCGATCCGGGCATCGCGCGGGTCTTCGCCCGGGCGACCTTCCTGTCCGACAACCGCCGGGATCTCGCGAAGGTGACGGTTCCCACCCTGGTCGCGCAGTGCTCCAGCGACGCGATCGCACCACCCGAGGTGGGCGCCTTCGTGCAGTCGCAGATACCCGGCAGCCGGCTGGTCACGCTGAACGCGACCGGACACTGTCCTCAGCTCGCCGCGCCCGAGGAGACCGCCGCCGCGATCGCCGCCTTCGCCGGAGCAGATCGGTGATGTGCAAGACGGACGGCAACGAGAGCAGCGGTAACCCGATCCCGGGCGGGCAGCCCGGTGACGACCAGGCGACGTTCTCGGCACTGCTGGAGGACAGCGCGGAGGACCTGTACGAGCACGCGCCGTGCGGCTACCTCTCCACCCTGCTGGACGGCAAGATCGCGAAGATCAACACGACTCTGCTGGACTGGCTCGGCTACGAACGCGGCGACCTGGTGGGACGCAGGACGTTCTCCGAACTCCTCACCGTCGGCGGCCGCCTCTACCACGAGACCCACTTCGGCCCGCTGTTGCGCATGCAGGGTGAGATCAGTGGCATCGCCCTCGAACTGAAGGCGGCCGACGGCCGACGGCTGCCGGTCCTGGTGACCTCCACCGTCAAGTCGGGCAGCGACGGCCAGCCGCTGCTGATCCGCACCACCGTCTTCGACGCCAGCGACCGCCGCGCCTACGAAACCGAGCTGCTGCGCGCCCGCCAGGAATCGGAACGCGAGCGCGAACGCCTCAAGAACCTCAACACCACGCTCCAGAAGACGCTGCTGCCACCCGCCCTGGCGAACGTGCCCGGCCTGGACGTCGCCGCGTACTACCACATCGCCTCCGCCGACGAGGTCGGTGGCGACTTCTACGACCTGTTCCCCCTTGCCGCCGGCACCTGGGGATTCTTCCTGGGCGACGTGTGCGGCAAAGGCGCGGCCGCCGCGGCCGTCACGTCCCTGGCCCGCTACACGCTGCGCGCCGCCGCCGTCTACGACCCGGACCCGGCAGCCGTCCTCGCCAACCTCAACACGGTGCTGAACCACGAGTACAACGGCCACGACCCGCGGTTCTGCACCGTCATCTTCGGCCTGCTCACCCCCGACGGCGACGACGGAGGCTTCCGCGTCACCCTGGCCAGCGGCGGCCACCCGCCGGCACTGCTCATGCGCGCCGACGGGCAGGCCGACTACCTGCCCACCCCCGACGGCCAGCTCATCGGCGTCCTGCCCGACGCCCACATCGCCACCACCACCGTTCGCCTCGGCCCCGGCGACACCCTGCTCCTGCACACCGACGGCCTCACCGAAGCCCAGTCCGCCAGCACCGGCGGCCGCTACGGCGACGACGCGCTTCTGGAATTCGCCCAGGCACTCGCTCCCACCACCGCGGTCGACGCGGTGGCCGCGATCCGTGACCTGCTCGACACCTTCGGCACCGGCGTGGACGACGACACGGCCGTCCTCGCCCTCAACGTGCCCCGATGCGCCAGTGAAGAGCAGAAGTGACCGAGCAGTTGACCCTCACCAACCGCACCACCCCCGCCGGCCCGGTCATCGAACTGACCGGAGAACTGGATCATCACACCGCACCCGAGGTACGCGCGATGCTGCCCGGCATCGCCCTGCGTCCGGGCCAGCAACTCGTCATCGACCTCGCCCAGCTCACCTTCTGCGACTCCAGCGGCCTCACCGTCCTGATCGCCGCCCGCAACCACGCCCTGGCGGCCGACGCGACCATCGTCCTGGCCACGGTCCCCGACCGCGTCAGCCGGATCTTCCGCACCGTCGGCCTGGAGCAGGTCTTCCCCTCCTCCCCGAGCGCGCAAGCCGCCGAAGCGGCCTGGACACCGCCCGCCCGCTGAACGAGGGCGTCCACCCGAGCAAGCCGCTGCGGCCCGATCGGGATCGAACTCACCGAACAGATCAGGCCGTATCCCTATTCCGGGTGAAATCACTGTGGAATAGGGATGTCTCCACGATGCCGAGGGAACCGAGTCAGGCGGGGGCTCTCGGCCTGCGGTTGGAGAGATGGGCACGAGCGCCCGGGAAGCAGGAAGGGGACCAGGTGGTGGACGACGGCGGTGCGGTGGAGCCGGCAGACCGGAGCACCGCTTCCGGGGTGCGGGCGCACTGGCGGCACGCGGTGGTGGTCGGGGGCGGCTTGGCGGGTCTGCTGTGTGCCCAGGTCCTGACCGCCCATACCGACCAGGTCACGCTGGTCGAGCGGGACCGTCTGCCTGAGCAGGCGCGGGACCGCTCCGGTGTGCCGCACGGCCGGCATCCCCACATTCTTCTGGAGAGCGGGCAGGAGGCACTCGACAGCGTCCTGCCCGGATTCACCGAGCAACTCGGCGCGGCGGGCGCACCGAAGGTGGGACTGCCCGGGGACATGGTCCAGTGGCAGGGACGCTGGTTCGCGCGGCTGCCGTCGACCCAAGCCGTTTACACCGGTTCGCGTGCCCAACTGGAGCAGTTGGTGCGCGAGCGCGTGGTCACCGCCCCCAAGGTCCGGGTGGCCGACGGCACGGAGGTCGTCGGCCTGCTGGGGGATGCGGCACAGGTACGGGGAGTGGTGTTGCGCGAGCGCGGCAGCCGCGCCCGGAGCGAACTCGCGGCGGAACTGGTGGTCGACGCGTCCGGCCGCGGCTCCCAGGCGGCCGGCTGGCTGACGGGGATCGGCGCGGAACCGGCCCGTGAGGAGCGGTTGGACACCGGTCTCGCGTACGCCTCCCGCGTCTACCGCGACACCCGCGGGGACCTCACGCCCGGTACGCCCGGCGGGGAGCGGCGCACCGACGCGTTGGCGTACTACGTCTTCCCCACCCCGGCCCATCCCAGCGGGGGAGGCATCCTGCCGATGGAGGGCGGACGCCACCTGACGATCCTCTTCGGCCTGCGCGGCGACGAACCGCCCACCGACGAGGAGGGGTTCCTCCGCTACGCGGCCACCCACCTGCCGCACCCGTTCGTCCATGACTGGCTGGTACAGGCCAAGCCGCTCTCCCCCGTCCACGGATTCCGCAGCACGGCCAACATCCGTCGGCGCTACGACCGTCCCGGACGCCGCCCCACCGGATTTCTGGTCGCCGGAGACGCGCTGTGCACCTTCAACCCGATCTACGGGCAGGGAATGACCGTCGCCGCCAAGACGGCCGTAGCCCTGCGCGACGCCCTGGCACAGCCACGCAACCCGACGACCTCGCGGATCCAACGGGCGCTCCTGGACGCCTCGCGACAGGCGTGGCAGATCTCGGCCGGAGCGGACAGGCACATGCCGGGAGCGATCGGGGACCCGGCCATGACCCGCACCCGTCTCCTGCAGCGGCCCGCCGACTGGTATCTCAAACGCGTACAGGAGCGCTACGCCACCGACCCGGTGGTCGCCACGGCCTTCCGCTCCGTGCTCGGCCTGTCCGCCCCCGTGACCTCACTGTTCGCGCCGAGAGTCGCCCGCGCTGTACTCCTGCGCACCCCCCTGCCCGGCCCGGCGGCCCCTCCCATGCGCCGGCCGTGTCAAGACGCCAGGTGACAGCCCGCGGGGAGCGGCTGCGCCATGCTGCCCGGCGGCGGAGCAGATCAACGCCGCCGGAGTCGGGCCCTCGACTTGTCGCGGGAAATCCGGTGGCCGTGGGGTGGCCGGGGTGGGTAGTTTCCGCCGAGTGATCTCTGTGTCGAACGATGAACTGATCGCTGCCGCTCAGGCCGTGTTGAATCCGCACAAGGTGGGTGACCGGCTGTTTGGCGACGTGGGGTCCGTGCTGATCACCGTTGCCGGCAATTCGTACTCGGGCGTGTGTATCGACACCGGGTCGGGCACCGGGTTCTGCGCGGAGCACGCGGCGATCGCCGCCATGGTCACGGCCCGCGAGTATCGGATCGCGAAGGTGGTCGCCGTATGGCGCAACGATGAGGACGTCTTGCATGTCCTTCCGCCGTGCGGCCGGTGCCGTGAGTTCATCCGCCAGATCGACCCGACGAACCTGGACACCGAAGTGGTCCTGGGCCGCAACAGAACGGCAAGGCTCCGCGACCTGCTGCCCGCCAATGAATGGCCCGATCCGCTGGACTGATCGGCGTCGACCTCGGGTTTCTTCAGCTCTCGCCTCGGACGATGCCCCGAACTTGATCGCCCGTACGGGGATCCCGGACGTGATCACGTCCGCCGTCTGATCGTGTGCTCCGATGTGCCCGTCCGGCGGGCCGCCTGCCGATCGGCCCAACCGGCGCACCCCGGTCTCGATGTCGTACCGAGTCGTTAGCCTTGGGACATGTCGGACGACGCGGGGGTGGCCGGGGAGACGACACCGGAGCAGGACCGGGAACGGGTCGCGCGGCAGTGGGTGTCGTGGGTGCGGCGGCCCGGGTTCGATTCGTACTGGGGCTATCGGGACCGGTTCTTCGACTTCGTGCCCGCGCCCGGCCGCGCCACGCTCGACCTGGGGTGCGGGGAGGGCCGGGTCTCCCGCGACCTCGCGCAGCGCGGTCACCGGGTCGTCGGCGTCGGCGCGTCGCCGACGCTGCCGGCCGCGGCCCGCGCGGCGGATCCGCGAGGGCGGTACGAGAACGCGGACGTGGCCCGGCTGCCGTTCGGCGACGGGGAGTTCGACCTCGTGTTGGCCTACAACGTGCTGATGGACGTCGACGATCTGACCGGCGCGGTACGGGAGGCGGCGCGTGTGCTGCGGCCCATGGGCGGCTGGTCGTAGCGATCACCCACCCGATTGCGAACTCCGGAGAACTCCGCGACGGCGTGTTCGTCGCCGCCCCCTACTTCGAGGAACGCCGCTTCCGCAAGTCGGTCGTCCGCGACGGCCGCTCGATGACCTTCAGCGGCTGGCAGCGCCCGCTGACCGCGTACACCGACGCCCTGGAGGCGGCCGGCTTCCTGACCGAGGCCGTCCGTGAACCCCTCGTCCACCGCGGCGACGGCCGCGCGTCCGCCCTGCCGTGGCACCTGTGGCTCCACGCGGTCCGGCCGGCGTAGGGGCGGAGGCCGGGCACCGAAGTGGCCCGCCACCGGTGCGGGGGGCCGCCAAAGCGCTCGGCGGCGGCCCCCCGCACCGGGCGGTCCGTCAGTCCAGCAGCAGCGGGGACGGCAGGGCGCAGTCGGGGTGCATGCGCAGCAGGGCGTACACCACGCCGGACAGGCCGGACATCAGGCTCGGGGAGAACGCCTCGCGGGCCAGGCCGCCGACCGGGCCGCGCTGTTCGAGGCCGGTGAGCAGTTCGGCGTCGATCTCGTCACGGCCGGGCCCGTCCCAGGAGGGGTCGGCGATCCGGATGGCGTCGAGCGTCTCCCACAGACCGAGGTCGCCGTGGCACAGGGTGTGGCTCCAGCCGAAGCCCTCCGCAGCGCAGGCCCGGGCGGCGCGGCGGGCGGTGTCCAGGCGGGCCGGATCGCCGACGCGGCGGTGGAGGTCGAGCATCGCCAGGCCGATGCCCGCGCTGCCGTGGCACCAGCTGGTGAAGAAGTCCTCCTCGCTGCCGATCCGCACGTCGAGCCAGTTTCCGTGCTCCGGGCGGTACAGGGACTCCTGGTAGGCGAAGGCCCGTTCGGCCAATTCCGCCCAGCCGCGGCGTTCGGCCGGTGAACCCGCTTCGCTGAGCGCGAGCCGGGCCAGCGCCCAGCCCATCCCGGTCGCACCGTGGGCGAAGCCGCCGATGCCCTCCGGGTTGAGCCGCGTCGTCCAGCGGGCCCCGCTCGCGTCGACCGTGGCCAGCGCGGACAGCCGGCGCCCGACCTTCGCGGCGGTGCCGAGCCAGCGGTCCCGGCCGGTGGCCTCGGCCAGACCGAGCAGTGGCACGACGGCTCCGGCGGCCCCGTTGAGCAGGTCCACGTCCCGGTCGTCGTCGATCAGCCGGCCGTCCGCCAGGACCGCGGCCCGCTCGGCCGCCCGTTCCAGCAGCCGGTCCCCGCCGAGCACCCGGTGCAACGCGCTCCACGTCCACACCTGCGACGCGGCGCCGCTGAACGCGCCCGGCGAGGGTGTCGGGGTGCGGTCCTCGGTCGCGGCCAGTACGCGCAACGCGCCCTCGAACACCCCGTCGGCGCCCGGCACTTCGTCGGCCCGGCCCGCCCGCACCTCCGCGAGGTAGCCGGCCAGCGCCAGCGCCACGCCGCCCTGCCCGGTGTACAGGTCGGCGGGCAGCACCCTGATCGACCAGCCGGCCGGGGTGAACACCGGACTGATCCAGGTGGCCGTCGCGTCGTCGCCGCGCACCGCCCCCTCGCACAGCTGCCGGACCATCGCCGCGGCCAGCTCGCGGCGCCGGCGCTCCCGGTCCCGGCCGTGCGGCTCCCGGGAGGGGACGCGGACCCGTGGCGGCAGGGAACGCTCGTTGAGGTACGCGCCGACCAGCGCGTCCTGGATCACCGACTCCTCCAGCGCGAGGTCGGCGGTGCGCCAGTCCTCGGCGGTGGCCGCCGAGGCCGCCGCGTCCACCGTGAAGGTGAACATCGGCACGTCGCCGGTGAGCAGGTCCGCGATCTCGGCGTCGATCGCCGCCGCACCGGTCGGCGCCCCGGGCAGCACCTCGGCGTTGCGCCGCAGGATGTCCCGGGCCCGCTCCACCGCGGCCGGCTCGTCGTGCAGGGACGCCGGGTGCCACAGCATGCGGGCGATGTCGACGTACGCCTGGGTCGGCCGCAGGATCCGGCGTGCCTCGACCCCCGCGAAGCGGCGCAGCAGGTCCGTAGCGCCGCCCAGCGCCCGCAGGTGCGCGGTCATCTCGCGGAAGCCGTCGAGCACCCGGTCCCAGTAGGCGCTGAGCACCGGCGTGGCGCTGGGGTGGTTGCCGGCGGTCGGCATGGTGACCAGGCCGACCTGGAGGCGCGCGGCGGCCGTACCGCCGTCGGCGATGACCGGTGTCGGGATCCGCGGCTGCTGTCCGGGCAGCGCGCCGACCCCCGAGATGTCCACGCCACCGAGCGCGAACCCGGTGCCGCGCACCGGCAGCAGTCCGGTACGCAGCACCGTGCGGCGGATGGCCGCGGCGGCGGTGTCCACCGCGTCCCCGCGGCCGCTCGGCGGGAAGGGCGCGGGGGCGTCGAAGAGCGTCTCGGCGTCCACGATGACCGGCACCGGCCCCACCGCGATCATGTTCTCCGCATGCATGTCGGTGCCGCCCACGAACCGGAGCACGGCCAGCCAGTGCCCGATGTTCCGGTAGAACGCGGCGAGTTCGGCGTCGTCGGCGCAGTAGCGGTGGCGGACGAACTCGGCCCACCCGTACCCGTCGCGGGCGATGATCCGCGGCACCCGGATGCGCTCGGCCGGATCGGGCGCGCCCGGAAACGTGCGGTAGAGGTCGTCGAGCAGACCGCCGAGCGCCGCGTCGATCTCGGAGCGGCGTGGCTTGTACATGACGGTCCCGCCGGCGAACTCGGCCCGGCTGACCGTCAGGCCGCCGCGGTGCGTATCGCCCGCGCCGAACGCGACCACGCGCAGTTCGCCGGGCGGCCCGCAGAGGAGTCCGGCCAGCAGCGCGCGGTCGTCCGCGAGCCGCGCCGCGAACCCGGCCACCGCGGCCACCGACAGCCGCGCCACCGCCTCGATGCGCGGCGCGGCGGCCGGGTAACGCGACGCGAGGCCGTCGAGGTAACCCTCCTCGCCCGCCCGCTCGATGAACGCGGACCAGGTCGCGGTGTCGGAGCGCCCGCCGCCGGCCAACCGCAGCGCGTGCAGCTCGATCAGGAACAGCCGGGACAGCTTGGCGTGCAGGGAGTCGCGTAACGCGCCGTGCCCCGCGTCCCCGATGACCTCGCGCTCCCGTGCGCTCAGCCCCCGGACCGCGGCCAGCCTGCGGGTCAGCTCCCGCTGCCACGGCCGGGCGATCCGGGCGACCGGTTCCGCGAACCACGGCTCCTGACCCGGCCGGTCCCCACCTGTCGTCCCCGTCGTCCCCGTCGAGCCCGATCCACCCACCGGTCCGCCTCCCGTTTGGCACTCCGTCGGACCGGGCCCGCGACCGTCACAGCACGACGACCGCGGGCCCGGGTTCGGTCAGCGTCACGCAAACCTCAGCAGCAGTAGCTGCCCTGCGAGCCGCTCGGGCTGGAGCAGAAGCCGTACAGCGAGTCGCTCGGGTCCGTCAGCGCGGCCTCGGCGGCGCTCCCGCCGACGTACAGCGGCCCGGCGGGGTTCGCCTGGCCGAACGCGCTCTCGGCGCCCGACAGCCAGGCGTCGAGCACTGCGGTGGTGGAACCGGTGGTCTGGGGCATGTCGCAGCCTCCGTACATGGGGTGTTTTGGACAGGTCGCCCAGCCCTCAGTATCGGGAGATTTGACCACCTGTCAGGACAAGGATCCGGCCAAAACTCCCGGCTCGTTCCGCCGCGCGAGCCTCACCCCCACCGGCCCCACCAGACCCGCCGATCGCCTGGTAGCCCTCAGCCCGCGCGGACCCGGCCAGCCCGCTCGGGCAGCAGCCGCAACACGTGGTGTCGGACCGGGTCGCCTCCCGGGATCAGCGCGCGATCGCGCTGCGAGGGATCGGCCGCGGCGCTTCGAGGGACTTGCGATCGATCTTGCCGCTCGTGGTGAGCGGGATCGAGTCGAGGCGTACGTAGAGGCTCGGCACCATGTAGCCGGGCAGACGCCGGGCCAGGTGGGCGCGTAGTTCGCGGGCGGTCGGCGGCCGGTCGTCCGCGGGCTGGTAGTAGACGACCAGGCGTCGCTCCGTGGGGTCGGCGGGCAGCGGTGGGGCGACCGCGACGGCGACCTTGACCCGCGGATGCGTCTGCAGGGCGGCCTCGATCTCGCCCAGTTCGATCCGGTGGCCGCGGATCTTCACCTGGTTGTCGACCCGGCAGACGTAGACGAGCCCGTCGTGCTCGTCCCGGCGTACCAGGTCGCCCGTGCGGTACATGCGGTCGCCGGGCTGTGCGCCGAACGGGTCGGGGACGAAGGAGCTCGCGGTCAGGCCGGGCCGGCCGTGGTAGCCGTTGGCGAGGCCCGCACCCGCGATGTGCAGTTCGCCGGTCTCGCCGTCGGCCACCGGCTCGCCCTGCGGGTCCAGGACGTACAGCCGTGTGCCGGCGAGCGGACCGCCGAGGTTCGGGACGGACGCGAGCGGTTCGACGAGGCCGCAGGTGGCGTAGACCGAGGTCTCGGTCGGGCCGTAGTAGTTCCAGACCTCGCGTGCCCGGGCGCAAAGGGCGGCCGCCAGTTCGGTGGTGAGCGGTTCGCCCGCGGTCAGGACGGTGAGCGAGGACGTGTCGCCCTTCCAGCCCGCCTCGATCAGCGCCCGCCACAGCGAGGGCGTGCTCTGCATGATCGACGGCGTGCGCGCGGCGAACCAGGCGGCCAGCCGGTCGGGCACGAGCATCTCGTCGCGGGCCAGCAGCACGGTGCCGCCGGTCATCAGCGGCAGGAAGATCTCGACGGTGTGGATGTCGAACGACAGGGACGTGACGGCGAGCCAGGAGTCACCGGGGCCGAGCCGATGCCGGTTCTGGGTGTCGCGGTACATGTTCAGCAGCGACGACTCCCGCACCTCGACGCCCTTGGGGCGGCCGGTCGAACCGGAGGTGTAGATGAGCATGCGGATGTCGTCCGGGCCGTGGCCGGCCGCTGCGTCCGCGGTCAACTCCCGTTCCGTCGTCGGTCTCCGGGCCGCCGCGGCCGGGGCCGCCCGGTCCGCCGCGATCACGTCGAGGTCCGCGTACGCCTCGTCGTGGACCGCGGCGGTCTCGGTGATGACCGTCTTGAGGCCCGCGTCGGCGACGACGAACTCCCGCCGGGCTCGCGGCAGTCCGGGGTCCAGCGGCACGTAGGCCGCACCGCGGCGCACGACGGCCAGCACCGACGCCACCAGCGTGACCGATCTGGGCGACGAGATCCCGACCCGGTCGCCGGCGCGTACCCCGCGCCGCGCGAGCATCCCCGCCAACGCGTCGGCGCGCGCGTGGAGTTCGCGGTACGTCACCGCCTCCACGTCGTCGTCGACCGCGATGGCGTCCGGGTACCGGGCGGCGCACGCGTCGAGCGCTTCGATGACGGTCCGGCTGCTGAAGAGGTCGTTCATGACATCCCACCCAGGAAGAGTGCCGGCCGCGCACAGGTGGTTCGCGGCGTGGTCAGTGTCGTGCGCTCCTGATGACGGGTCACACCGTCTCCTCCGGCGGCGGGCCCGGCCCGGTGACCGCCGGGATCACCGCGGTCGCCCGGCCTCGCGAGGCGGGCCGCCACCGTCATCGGTGCCATACGGGCCTCTCCCCCGCGGGGCGACTCGTCGGGCCGCGCGCCCGCGGCCCGCGACGCCCGTACCGCGACACGAGACCGTCCGCATTCCGCGGCCCGCCCGGTCATGACCCGGTGGCCGTCCGGGTGGCCTCTTCGACCACCGGCACGAGGTTGCCGACCAACTCCTCGGTCAGGATGCTCCGGTGGCCGCCGGGCAGGACGTGCACGGTCATCCCGCCCTGGGCCACCTCCCGCCAGCGTTCCAGGTAGACCGGGTAGCTGACTTCGAGCCCCGGCATCGGCTGGTCCGCCGGCACGCTCGCCGCGTCCTCGCCCATGACCAGGTGGATGTGGCCGGGGTAGGGCCGCAGCCGGTAGGCGGCCAGCGCGACGAGCAGCGAGTGCCAGACCTCCAGCGGCGCGTCCCGCACGAGGTCGGCTTCACCCGCCGCCATCCCGGCGCGCAGCAGCAGCTCGCGCAACCGCGTCTCCACACCCAGCGCGTCGGGGTGTTCCGGCGCGAGCTCGCGCAGCCGGTCGCGCAGCGGGAACGCGGCGGACAGGTCCTCGACGAACCCGGTCAGCCAGCGGTCGGCCGACTCGCTGGGCAGGTGCGGTTCGATCAGGATGAGCGGATTGGTGGTACGGCCCGCCTCGTGGAGCCGGGTGGCCAACTCCACCGCGATGCTGCCGCCCATCGACCAGCCGACCAGCGCGTGCGGTCCGGTGTGTGCGTACGCCGCGATCTCGGCCTCGTAGTTCGCGGCGATCAGCGGCACCGTCGAGGGGTCCACGCCGCCGACCAGTCCCCGGGCCTGGAAGCCGATCACCGGCCGTCCCGGCGGCAGCGCTCGCGCCAGCGGCACGTACCAGGCGGCGCTCCCGCCGGTGGGGTGCACGCAGTACACCGGCGCGCCGGTGCCCTCGCGCAGCCGTACCGCGGAGGTGACCGGGCGGTCGGCGCCGGTCCCGTCCGGGGGTTCCTCGCGTTGCGGGATCGCGGCGAGCTGCGCGATCGTCGGCGACTCGACGAGGTCGTGCACGGTCACCCGCACACCGCGGGCCCGCGCTCTGGCGGCGATGCGTACCGTCGAGAGCGAGGAGCCGCCGAGGTCGAAGAAGTCGTCGTGCACGCCGACCTCGTCCAGGCCGAGCACCTCGCGCCAGATCTCGGCGAGGATCACCTCGGCCGGGGTGCGCGGTGCGACGAACTCCGGGTAGTCGTCGGACTCCTGGTCCGCGGACCACTCGCCGTCCGGGTCGGCCGCCTCCGCCTTGGCGTCCGCCGCCGGCGTGCCCGACGTGCCGGCGACGACCAGGTCGGCACCGTCGAGGACCGGCCGGGTGACCGGTCCGGCGGGGTCGGTGAGGATCGAGGTGAGCACCGAGTGGATCAGGTCGGCGAGCCGCTCGCAGGTGCCGGGATCGAGGCAGGCGGTGTCGGCGTCGAGGGCGAACCCGCGCAGGCCGGCGTTGATGGTCAGCGGGAAGGCGGTCCTGGCGACCTCCAGGGTCTCCTCCCAGGTGTCCGTGGGTAGCCGGTGGAAGTTGACGAAGTTGAAGTAGACCTCGACCAACGGCCCGGCGTTCGGCCGGGTGAGCTGGAGGTGGGCCAGCGGCAGCCTGCGGTGCGGCATCAACTCCTGTTCCGCGGCGAAGGTCTGGCGCAGCAGCTCGATCCAGGTGTCCGCGGTCGCCGTGAAGCCGAACGGCACGGTGTTGAGGAACAGCCCGCGCATCTGGTCCGCGCCCGTCCGCTCCGGGCGGCCGTTGGTGATCAGGCCGATGCCGTGCGCCGCCGCACCGGGACCGCCGAACACCGACATCGCGTGGTAGAACGCCGCCAGCAGGACGGTGCGTTGCGGCACCCCGGCCAGCCGGGCCGGTTCCCGCAGCGACTCGGCGAACCCGTGCAGCGTGCGCTCCGCCACGTGGACGGGGGCCGGGCCGTCCTCGAAGGCGGCTTCGGTCCGGCGTGCGAACCGCACCGGCTCCAGGTCGCGCAGCCTTCCCCGCCAGAACTCGAGGCTCTCGCTCGACGTGCGGGCCCGCCGCTCCAGAGCCACGTAGTCGGCGAACCGCGGCGCGTCCGGCGCGGCGGCTGCCGGCAGCCCGGCCACCGAGCGGCCGTGCAGCTCGACGAGGTCGGCGATCAGCGAGGTCAGGCTCCAGCCGTCCAGGATGATGTGGCACTCGGTGACGGTGATCCGCAGTTCGTCGTCGGTGATCCGGTGCAGGTGCAGCCGCACCAGCGGCGCGGTCGCCAGATCGAAGCGCGCCGCCGCCTCGTCCGCGACGTGCCGCCGCAGGACCTCGCGCTGCTCCTCCCGGGGCAGGCCGCGCAGGTCGGTGTGGCCGATCGGGATCTCCGCGTGGCGGTGGACCAGTTGCAGGGGCTCGCTGTACGTGCCGAGGTCGACCGAGGTGCGCAGGATGTCGTGCCGGCGCACCAGCGTGGCCGCCGCCGCACGGAAGGCGCCGAGGTCGAAGCCGTCGGGTGCGGTGATCTTCAGGTTGGTCACGTTGTGGTAGGCGCCGCGCAGCGGATCGGCGAGCATCTCGTGCAGCATGCCGGCCTGCAGCATGGTGAGCGGGTAGGCGTCCGTCAGCCCCGGGGGCAGCAGGTCCGCGTCGGCGGCGTCGAGCAGGGCGAACGCCTCGACCGGCGGCAGGCTCGGCTCCTGCTGTCCGGCGACGGCGTCGGCCCGGGCCGCCAGGTCGGCGAGCGTCCTGGCCCGGAAGACGTCCGCGACGCTCACCGCCAGCCCGGCGGACCTGGCCAGCCCCACCATGCGCAGCGCGATGATGGAGTCGCCGCCGAGGTCGAAGAAGTTGTCCGTGCCGCCGACCGGGCCGGCCCCCAGCGTCTCGGCCCAGATCCCGGCGAGCAGTTCCTCGGTGTCGGTGCCGGGCGCGCTGAACGGCCGGTCCGCGCCGACGGCGTCCGCCTGCGCGGCGACGAGCGCCGCCCGGTCGACCTTGCCGTTGGCGGTGACCGGCAGCGCCGGGTGCTCGACGAAGAGCGCGGGCACCATGTACTCCGGAAGCCCGGTGCGCAGCCGGTCGCGCAGGGCCGCCAGGCCGAGCGCGCCGCCGTCCGCGACGACCACGTGCGCCACCAGCCGTGCGCTGCCGTGCGGATCGGGCTTGGCGATCACCGCGGCGTCCACCACCCCCGGGCAGCCGCGCAGCGCGCTCTCGATCTCGCCCGGCTCGATACGGAAGCCGCGCACCTTCACCTGGTGGTCGGCGCGGCCCAGGAAGGCGAGTTCGCCGTCCGGCAGGACCCGCACCAGGTCGCCGGTGCGGTACATCCGCTCGCCCGGCGCGCCGAACGGGTCCGGCAGGAAGCGCTGCGCGGTCAGCGCCGGGCGGCCCCGGTAGCCGCGCGCGACACCGCCGCCGGCCACGTGCAACTCGCCGACCGTGCCCTGCGGGACGAGCCGTTGGTGGCGGTCGAGCACGTAGCCGCGCTGGCCGGGCAGCGGACGCCCGATGGGGGAAGAGACGGCCGCGGCCACGTCGTCGGCGGTGACGAGCCGGTGGGTCACGTGCACGGTCGTCTCGGTGATGCCGTACATGTTCACCAGGTCGGGCAGTTGTCCGGCGGGCCGCTCGAACCAGTCGCGGTAGTCGCGGGTGTCGAAGGCGTCGCCGCCGAAGACCACGGTGCGCAGGGCGAGTTCGGTGAAGTCGCCGCCGCTCTGGGCCACGTGCGCCCGCAGGCCCTTGAACGCGGTCGGCGTCTGGTTGAGTACGGTGACCCTCTCGGTGCGCAGCGTCTCGTGGACGGCGGCGGGATCGCGGGTCTGGTCCTCGGCCAGCACGACCAGGCGACCGCCGTTGGCCAACGCACCCCACAACTCCCACACCGAGAAGTCGAAGGCGAAGGAGTGCATGAGGGTCCACACGTCGTCGGCGCCGAAGGAGAACCGGCGAGCGGCGGCGTCCAGCAGCCAGGCCGCGTTGCCGTGGGTGACCTCCACGCCCTTGGGCTTCCCGGTGGACCCCGAGGTGTAGATGACGTAGGCCAGGTTCTCCGGCCGCGCGGCGCCGGCCCCGTCGCGCCGCGGCGCGGCGTGGTCGGACGCGTCGGCGAGGGCCAGCACGGTGACGGGCAGCCCGGCGGTCGCCGCTCGCCCGGCCTCGTCGGCGACCACGTGCGAGACACCCGCGTCGCCGACCATGTACGCGAGCCGGGGCCGCGGGTATCCGGGGTCGAGCGGGAGGTAGGCGGCGCCGGCCTTCCAGATCCCCAGGATCGCCACCACCAGGTCGGGCGAACGCGACGAACACACCCCGATCAGCGACTCGGGGCCGGCGCCGGCCGCGCGCAGCCGGTCCGCCAGGGCCCCGGCCCGGGCGTCGAGCTGACCGTAGGTCAGCGAGCCGTCGCGGGAGCTGACCGCCACCGCGTCGGGGCGGGCGGCCGCCTGCGCCGCGAACCGGTGCGGCACCAGCCGGTCCGGCGCGACGGCTTCGAGCGCGCCGCCGGATCGGGCGGCGTCCAGCAGCCGGCCGCGTTCCGCGGGAGACAGCAGCCCGAGGCCGCTGAGCGGGGTGTCGGGAGCGTCGACGAACGCTTCGAGCGCGGCGGTGGTGTGCGAGGCGAGCCGGGCGACGGTCGGCTCGTCGAACAGGTCGGTGCGGTAGACGAAGCCGAGCGTGATCAGGCCGTCCGTACGGCGGACGTGCAGCGACAGGTCGAACTTCGCGGTGCCGGACGCGATGTCCAGCGCGGTGCCCACCGCGTCGCCGAGTTCGAACGCCCCCGCGTCCCGCGCGGTGTCCTCGAAGGCGAAGAGCACGTCGAAGAGGGGATTGCGGGACAACTCCCGTTCCGGACGCAGCTCTTCGACGATCCGCTCGAAGGGCAGCTCCTGGTGGCTGAGCGCGCCGAGCGTCCGTTCCCTGACCTGCCGCAGGAGTCGGGCGGGCGTCGGGTCGCCGGACAGGTCGGCCCGCATCACCAGGGTGTTGACGAAGAACCCGACCAGGCCCTCGGTCTCCGGCCGGTCCCGGTTGGCGACGATCGTGCCGACGGCCACGTCGTCCTGGCCGCTGTGCAGCCCCAACACGGCCTGGAACGCGGCGAGTACCGTCATGAACATGGTGGTCTCCGCGCCACGGCCGAGGTCGGCCAGCGCGCCGGACAGCCGCGCGGACAGCGGCGCTTCGAACACCGCGCCGGCGGCGGAGGGTGTGGCCGGGCGGGGCCGGTCCGTCGGGAGTTCGAGCGGGGACAGCCCGGCCAGGGCGGTGCGCCAGTACGCCAGGTCGCGGTCGGCCTCGGAGCGTCGCCCGGGATCGCGTTGCCAGATCGCGTAGTCGACGTAGTCGATCTCGGGTTCGTCCCACCGAGGGGCCCGCCCGGCGAGCCGGTCCTCGTAGAAGCCCCGAAGGTCGCGCAGCAGGACCTCCAGGGACCAGGCGTCCGAGACGATGTGGTGCATCCCCAGTACCAGGACGTGGTCGTCCGCGCCGATCCGCAGTAGCGCGGCCCGGAAGGCCGGCTCCTCGGCGAGGCGGAACGGAGCGTCCGCGACCCGCCGCACATGCCGGGTGATCGCGGCGTCGACACCCTCGCCCGCGTGGCACTCCAGATCCGACGTCTCCAGCGGGAACTCACCGGCCGGCAGCACCTGTTGGGCGGCGACTCCGTGGAGATCGGGGAAACAGGTGCGCAACTGCTCGTGCCGCCGCACCAGGTCGCCGAGCGCCGCGCGCAGCGCGCCGTCGTCGAGCCCGCCGGTCAGCCGCCACGCCGCGGGCATCAGGTACTCGGTGCCGCCCGGGGCGAGTCGGTCGAGGAAGTACAGCCGCTGCTGGGCGGGCGAGAGCGGAATCGGCTCCGGCCGCGGTGAACGCCGGGGTATGCGGTCCGCCTTGGTCTCCACCCTGCCGCGCAGGCGCTGTTGGAGCAGCCGTCGCGCCGCCGGGGACAGGGCACCGGCCGACGGGGTCTGCGATGCGTTCATGGTCCTTCCTCCTCAGGTCGGGGCCGGTTTCAGCTGCGCGGGTCGGCCGAAAGGGAAAGATCAGAGCTTGCCGTCGGCGGGTCTTCTCGCCACCGCCGAGTCCGGTGGGCAGCGAGCCGAGCAGGTGACGCGCGGTCAACACCACGGGCACCGTGTGCACGCCGACCGCCGGCCGCATGCCGAGGCGCGGCGATGAGGTCGGGTCAGGCCGTCCGACTCGATCGCCTGGGCACGGTCGGTGACGGCAGGCGGGAAGCGTCCGGTCGCCTGGCGGGACCGGCGAACGGTCTCGTGGCGCGGAACGCGATCCGGCCAACGCTCAGCGGGCCCACGTCGACCCGGGTCCTGTCGAGGTCGGCCGGTGACTCCGTCTTCGCCGCCGCCTGCCCCCGGCCCGCCGCCCCTGCGGCGTCGGACGGTGCGCCGGCAGGATCGAATGCCGCTCGTCGCCGTTTACCACGACGACGAAAACCTGTTTATCGGGAAGCTCTTTTGACATCGCATAAATCCCTGTCGCAGATCCTCATGAGATCGGCCGGCCACCACGTCTGTTACCAAGGAATCAAGGTGCCGTGTCGCAGGTTTCGCTCCGCCATACCGTTACGCATCGTAAAGGAGATCACAGAACTATCGACCCCGTCTAGGGGGTAGATCTGAATGATTGACGGGTTTTCGGGAGAATTAATCGGCCGGATACGGGCGCCGCGGGACGGCGGCGAGTTGACAGTCACAGTATTTCCGATTGTGTGCCACTTTAGAGCACTCAAAACAACTCGGCCCTGCCGCTTGTCAACGACGAGTCGCCGCGCTGTCACCTACTTGTCATCCCACCTGATCGAAGATCCGGCTGCCACATGTGGCACCTTCATGCCACGCCCGTGACGTGTGCACGGCCCGCCCCGGCCGCCCCCACCCGCCCCGGCCTCCGACGTCCCGCCGGACTCGGCGCTCCAGCGGCGACGGAACTTCGCAGGATCGGTGCCCGCCCGATCGGTGGATTACCGCTGTGAATTCCGCGGGCTTTTACCTCGGACGGCAATGCAACGGATTCCACTGGCCGACGGTTCCGGTTCGTCATCGCAAATCCCGCGAAGTGAGCCCTGGCGATCGGGTATCCAGGAATTCCCGCTGAACTCCGCACGTGCGGTAATGAGAACCGTCTCATTTGGCCGTGCCGGTTGGGGTGTCGCTCATGGACGGAATCGCCGCTCGTCCGGCTCCGGTCCCTCAACCCCAGGGTGGAGGGACGGCCAACCCGGGGGTCAACCCGGTGGCTGACGATTCGCGGGTGTGGCGGGAGCAGCCTTGGCGCTGTGAACACCACGGACTACCTCATCAACGCGATCCTCGTCCTTCTCGTCATCCGCCAGATCCGCGGCAGGCTCCAGGATCTGACCAGTCTGCTGTTGCCGGTCGTCCTGGTCGGCGCCGCCGGGTTCTACTACCTTCGGTCCGTGCCCACCGCGGGCGACGACCTCACGCTGGAGTTGGTGCTGGCCGGGTCGGGGGCGGCGCTCGGCGTGCTCTGCGGGGTCGCGACGCACCTGTGGCGCGCGGACGGCGGCGTGTACAGCAAGGCGGGCCCGGTCGCCGCGGGGTTGTGGATCGTGGGCATGGCGACCCGGATGGGGTTCGCCTTCGCCACCAGCCACGGCGCGGCGGGGAGCGTCGCCGCCTTCAGCCGTGCCCACCGGATCACCTCGTCCCAGGCGTGGGTGGCGGCCTTCGTGCTGATGGCGCTGGCCGAGGTGCTGGCCCGGCTGGTGGTGATCCGCTACCGCGCCCACCGCCTGAACTCCGCGGCGGTCTCCGCCCCTGTCGCCGCCGCGTGAGCACCGGGGCGCCGCGGCGGTCCCGGCCTCCCAGGGATCGGCTCCTCCTATGATTCCCGTCATGAGTACGACACGTCCCGCGGGCCGGGAGGTGGATACGCCGCGGACGTCGGAGGCCCGGCTGAGGGCGGTGCGGCGTGCGGACCGCCAGAGCGCCCGGCTGCACCTGGTCCTGTGGGTGGTCATGGGCCTGATCACCGTCAGCGTCCTCCAGGACCGGCCGCGACCGGGCGTGACCGGCGTGCGGCTCGGCATCACCCTGGCGTTGGCCGGCTGCCTGGTGCCGCTGATCGTGGCCGCCCTGTCCCGCGCGCCGGGACCGCCGCGGGCCTCCCTCGTGGCGGTTCCGCTGGTCCTGGGCGTCAGCGGCAGCGTGCTGGCCTACCTCCAGCCCTCCGGACTGATGGAGATCCCGGTCTCCGCCGCCGTGGCGATGCTCTTCGCCCGGCTGCCGCCGCGCTCGGCCTTCGTCCTGGCCACCCCGCTGACCGTGGCCATCGCGTTCATCACCGCGGACACCGCCTTCTCCCACGTCTCGATCCAGGCGGGGCTGGCCGCCGCGCTGCTGTGCGTGACGCTGGGCGCCTCCTACGTCTTCTCCCGCCAGGCCCGGCTGGGGCAGGACCGTACCGAGTTGCTGCTCGCCGAGCTGGAGGACTCGCGCGAGGCCGAGGCGCGCGCCGCGGCGGTCGCCGAACGCGGCCGGATCGCCCGGGAGTTGCACGACGTGCTGGCCCAGTCCCTGTCGGCGCTGGCCATCCAGCTGGAGGGCGCCCGTAAACTCGCCGAACGCGACGATGCCGACCCTGCCTTGCGTCAACTCATCGCGCGCAGTGGCGAGTTGACCCGCACCGGGCTGTCCGACGCCCGGCAGGCCGTCGCCGCGCTGCGCGGGGACGAACTGCCCACGCTCGACCGGCTCACCGCGTTGGTGAACCAGTGCCGCCGCGACCTGGCGCTGCCCATCACCCTCACGGTCAGCGGGCGGCCCCGGGCACTGCCACCGACGGAGAACCTCGCGCTGTACCGGGGGGCGCAGGAGGCGCTCACCAACGTCGCGCGCTACGCCCCCGGTTCGCCCACCGCCGTACTACTGCGCTACACCCCGGGGGCCACCACGCTGACCGTTTCCGACCAGGGTCCGGCCGCCGCGGCGAACGGGGACGGCGGAGCCGGCGGCGTGATCGCGCCGCCCGCCCAGGCGTGGACCGGCGGCGGCAACGGTCTGCGGGGGATGCGGGAGCGGATCGAACGGGTGGGCGGCCGTACCCAGGCCGGGCCCGAGGGCCGGGGCTGGACCGTGGAGATGGAGATACCGGCGTGAGCGAGTCCGCAGCCCCGATCAGGGTCCTGGTCGCCGACGACCAGCGGGTGACCCGCGAGGGGCTCGTCCTGCTGATCGGCCTGAACGACGGCATGGAGGTGGTGGGCGACGCCGCGGACGGCGCCCAGGCCGCACGGCTGGCCCGCGAGCGGCACGCCGATGTCGTGCTGATGGACCTCGCCATGCCCGGCACGGACGGCGTGGCCGCCACCGAGACCCTGCGCGAGCAGGCCCCGGAGATCGCGGTGCTGGTGCTGACGACGTACGCCGATGACGCGTCGGTCTTTCCGGCCCTGCGCGCGGGGGCCAAGGGCTATCTGACCAAGGACGCGGGCGCGGACCAGATCGAGCAGGCGATCAGGGCCGTGCACGACGGCCGGTTCTGGATGGACCCGGTGGTGCAGGAACGCCTGGTCCTGGCGGTGACCCACGGGCAGGTCGTCCCGCCTCCCGGCGCGCGGCCCGACGACCCGGCGGCCGTCCCGGCGACCCGGCCCGCCGGGTTCAGCGGGCCGCCGCGCCCCACGCCCAACGCCCCCGAGACGTTTCCGGACGGCCTCACCGCCCGGGAGGCGCAGGTGCTCGGGCTGATCGCGCGGGGACTGTCCAACACCGAGATCGGAGAACGGCTCTTCCTGGGCCGCGCCACGGTGAAGACACACGTCAACCGGATCTTCGCGAAGACCGGCGTACGCGACCGCGCCCAAGCGGTCCGCTACGCCTACCGCGCCGGGCTGGCCGACTGACCGACGTGCCCGGCCGCGCTCCCGTACGTACGGACAGCTTCCGTCGCGGGGACCGTGCCGCGCCGGCGAACGGCCCCGGCCGCCGACGTGAGAGACGTCCGCGGCCGGGGCCGTCTTTGGTGATGGGCCGTCAGTTGACGCTGACGTCGGACGCGTTCACCAGGACCACACGGTGGTTGAACTGGATCGTGTAGACCAGTCCGGCTCCCTGGACGTACGTGTCACCGCTCGGGAAGAAGTCGTCCCGGTGGACCGGCGGCTGCGTCGCCACGTACGCCTGCCCCGCGGGGATGGAGTACGAGCTCAGCGGGGGCGCCACGTCCGCCGACAGCCCCGGCGGGTACTCGGACGCGTCGGGGTACGCCTCGCCGTAGACGGACACCGGGGACGTCCCGGCGGCGGAGATGATCCGCACGCCGGTGGCGGGGATCGTCTCGCTACCGCCCGGGTTGTAGAACCACGCCTTCTGGCCGCCGTACCAGATGGCCGTCCAGTCCCCGCTGCTGTCCGCGACGACGAACTGCTGCCCCGCGGAGACGGTGCCGCCCCAGTCGGAGATCTCGTCCGTGCCCGGGGCGCCGCCCGGGTGCAGGTACGGGTCGGCGACCAGCGGCGCGCTCGCGCTGGGAGCGGTCCGCACGTACAGGAAGTTCGACGGCTGGGTCTGGTCCGTGCACGTGGTGGTGGCGCCGGTCGGGTCGTCCGCCGGGCAGACGTCGACCGTCTGCTGGTTGGTGGCGAAGTCGGGGGAGATCGTCACGGCGGTCCCCACCGCGCCGACGCCGTGGGCTCCGTCGTCGGTCGGGGCGCCGAGCATCGCCATGAAGGCGTTCCAGTCCCAGTACGGACCCGGGTCCCAGTGCATCCCGGACACGTAACTGTCGACGGGACCCGGCACGTTGTCGTGGCCGATGATGTGCTCGCGGTCCAGCGGCACGCCGTAGCGTTGCGACAGGTACTTCACCAGCTCGGCGGTGTTCTCGTACTGGACCTGCGTGTACCAGGTGGCGCCGTGCGCGGCGAAGCCCTCGTGCTCGATGCCGACCGAGTGCATGTTGAACCAGTAGTTGCCCGCGTGGAACGCCAGGTCGTTCGTGGGCACGGACTGGGTGAGCGCGCCGTCCGACGACCGCATCACGTAGTTGGCCGCGTCACCGCTCGCCGGGTTCTGGAAGTCATTGATGGCGTCCTGGTACGACGACTCCGTGTCGTGGATGACGATGTACCTGACGTCCACCCCGTCGGTCGGGCGGTTGGCCACCTGGTAGTTCGACGTCGCCGCGGGCGCCAACTGGCAGTCCAGGTCGGCCGGGCAGTCGGTACCCGTCGACGACGTCCTCTTCAGGTGGAGCGCGTCGAGCTGGCCCGTGGACGGCCGCAGCGACGGGTCCGCGTTCAGGTCGAGCAGCTGGCCGTCGGCCGTCTCGCGCTTCGCGCCGGTCTTCATCCGCGAGAAGACCTGGTCGGCGAAGTCCCCGGCGGCCGTCCGGTCCGGCGAACCGCTGTAGCGGGCCACCGCTCCGTACCACGCGGACGGGTCCTTCGGCGTACCGCCGGTCAGACTCTTCTCGTACGAGGCCAACAGCGCGGCCCCGGCAAGGATGTTGTCCTCGGTGCGGGTCTCCACCCGGCCGACGGAGTCCCCGGCGAGCTTCGCCGCGGCGGTCAGCGTGTGCAGGGCCGGATCGGTGGCGAACGAGGCGAGATCGGAACGCCCCGCCGCCCCGGCTCCGCCCGCCGCCATCATCTTCGCCGTGACGTCGGTGAGGCTCATCGGCCCGTAGCCGCCACTGGTGTTGTACTCACCCGTGTGCGCGTCCCACTGGGACTCCTGGTAGGCCACACCCATCAGGACGGACTCGGGCACCCGGTACTGCGCCGCCGCGGCTGCGAAGTCCCGCTGCTCGCTGGTGGATCCGGAGCCCGCCCCGTCCTGCCCGGCCAGCGCCACCGGCGCCAGCACCAGTCCCCCGGCGATCAACGTGCCGCCGACGAGCGCTGCGGTGAGTACCCGTCGTGTCTTGCGTCTGTGCGACACCTGTTCCTCCATCTGGACAACCCAAGGCCCCCAACATGCGCTCACCACAGCACAGTTGACGGGGCGGCAACCCTTGCACCGTACAGCGACCCGGCTTCCCGCCACCCCCGGGTTTCGACGGCGCGCTGTGCGTGTCCCGCCAAATCACTCCGACGCCGGCCCGTGCGCGTCCTCCACACCCCGGGCCATGGCGACTTCGCGGCGCCAACCCCGCGGGGCACTCAACGCCCGCCACGCCAGGGCGCTTCGACATCGAGCCGACGGCCGCGCGGGGTCCTGACCTCCAGCGCGACCCAGCCCAGCCCCTCAAGGACATCCGCGCAGCACCGCAGTTCTCGCTGCGCCTGGTAGCCGGCTCCGCTCCCGCGAGGACCGGTCCACTCCACCCACACGGTCAGCGGCCGTTCCGTCCCGGTCACGGTGTAGCCGGTCACCGCGCAGTCCCCCTGGGCGTCGACGGCCGCCGGCGGGACACCGGCCGCCTCCAACGACAGCGCGACAGCCGACACCATCCGGGTCCGCTCCCAGTCCGCGGGCGCCGACAGCGGATCCGAGAGGCCGGCGTTCATCAGGCGGCGGATCTGCAGCAGCGAGGCAAAGGCCTCACGGACAGCGGCCCGACGCCGCTCGGGATCACCCCGCGCGACCAGAAGCCCGTCCCCGGCGTCCGCGGTGAAGCCCGCGCCGCCACGATCGTCACCGTTCACCAGTCCACCCGATCCCTTGCCATCTCGCTCACGTCAAGACGACGCATCCCCGTCGTTCGAGTTCGGTCAGTAGCGGCAGGGAGGGATCGATCTCGTTCCATCGCAGATCCAGTTTCTCCAGCGATGGAAGCAGGGTGAGCCAATCCGGCAGCCGGCGCAGGCGGTTGCTCCGCAGGTCGATCTGACGCAGCCGTGGCAGGGCGGCCAGCGACGGCGGCAGCTCGGCCACGGAGTTCTCGCGCAGATCCAGGTGACGAAGTTCGTGCAGTTGCGCGGTCGTTGGCGGCAAGTGCTCGATCGCGTTGCCTCGGAGCCAGAGCTCACGCAGGTCGCGGAGCCGGCCGATGGAGTCGGGCAGCGTGGTGAGCCGGTTGTGCTGTGCCCTGAACTCGACGAGGCCGGTCATCCTCCCGATGGCCTCGGGCAGGGTGGCGAGGGAGTTCTCGCCGATGTTGAGGTAACGCAGCCTGGTCAGCTTTCCCACGGCGTCCGGAATCCGCGACAGCTGGTTGTCGTGCAAGTAGAGGCAGCCGCTGAGTTCCGTCAACATGCCGAGTTCGTCGGGAATCGACGTGAGCGCGTTGTGGCCGAGATCCAGGGTCGTCAGGCGGTGCAGCCGTCCGATCCCCGGCGGGAGGGCCGTGAGTCCGTTGTCCGCGAGGATCAGCACGCGGAGTCCGGTCTGCTGCCAGACCGAGTCGGGCACTTCCCCGAGTTCCTTGCGCCACAGGTTCAGCGTGTGCCTCACGGCCTTCTCACTTTCGTCAGCGGCGGGAGCGGAGCGTCATGGCAGCGCGTCTTCCAAGGGATTAGCGCGTTCGCCGCCTCGTATTCCTCGCTGTTACCGAAGACGCTTCCGCACCCTGGGCACTCCGCGCGGCCGAACTCGCCGCCGGCGTCGCGTCAAAGGACGCCTTGCCCGGCACGACGCCTGCATGCTCAGCCGAGTTGCTTGGCCATGACGACCAGACCCGGCCCACTGTGCTCATCCGCGGGGAGCCGGAGTTCGGCGACCGGGTGCAGTCCAGCCTGCTCGATCAGACCCACGAATTGTTCCGGCCGCCATTTGTGTGTCGTCCAACGAACGGGTACACCTCCGTACGCCTCGGTGCGCACCGCGTCTTCGTCGCCTACGTGTGTTGCGGCGATGAAGTGGCCGCCGGGCTTCAGGGCGCGCGCGAACACGGCGAGAACCTGAGGAAGGACGTCACGGGGGAGGTTGAACAGTGACCACCACCCGAGCACGCCGCCAAGGGACGCTGCACCGAGGTCGAGGTCGGTGGCGGACGCGACGCTGAAGCGGCATTGCGGATGAAGACGGCGCGCGTTCTCGATCATGCGAGGGGAGAGATCGACTCCGGACACGTCGAGCCCGCGTTCGGCGAGGTAGGCGGTCACCGTGCCAGGTCCGCAACCGACATCGAGGACAGGTCCGAGCTCGCCCACGGTGTCGGCGAACGCGTCAATGGATGCCTTGAGCCATGGATGCCTACGGATGTCGCCCATTCCCGTCGTCGCCACCATGTGGGCGTAGTTGTCGGCCACGCGGTCATAGGACTCGCGGACCACGTCGAGATCGGCTGGACGGTCAGTACGGTGGGCTCGCATCAGCCAACGATAGGACTGCGCGGGGTTCGGTGGGCCTTCTTGCCGAGGTCGAGCCGCCGCACCAGCAACTGCGAAGCGTTCGCCGGCTCGTTGCGGTCCGTCGCCACCAGCAGGTCGACCGGATGCGGACGAGGAGAACTGACCCCGCCGGCGCCCGCGTCGGGGTGGACGGGCCACGTGGTGTTCGCCGTCAGCCGATGTGGGGGTGGTCGCCGGCGGGATGGCGGCAGGATGCTCGTATGCAGCCGATCTTCGTTCTCGTGCACAGTCCGTCGGTGGGTCCCGCCACCTGGCATCCGGTGGCCGATCAACTGACCGCAGCGGGATACCAGGTGCGGGTGCCGTCGTTGTTGCACGTGGGCGCGGGCGGACCACCGTTCTGGCCCCGGATCGCCGACGCCGTCCGTGACGACCTCGGGGAGATCCCGACGGATCGTCCGCTCACGCTGGTGGTGCACAGCAACGCGGGTCTCTTCCTCCCGGCGATCCGCTCGGGGCTCGACCACCCGGTGACCGGCTCGGTCTTCGTCGACGCCGCGCTACCGGCGCGCAGCGGATCGACCCGCGCCGCCCCGCCCGAACTGCTGGAGTTCCTCCGTCCCATGGCGGTCAACGGCACGCTGCCGCGCTGGACCGACTGGTGGGACGAGGCCGATGTCGCGCCCATGTTCTCCGATCCGACGACGCGGCAGAAGGTCGTCGCCGAGCAGCCCAGGCTGCCGCTGTCCTACTACGAGCAGCACATCCCGGTGCCCGACGGCTGGGACGACCACCCCTGCTCCTACCTGCTGTTCGGTCCCCCGTACGACGAGATGGCCACCGACGCGCGCCAACGCGGCTGGCGCACCGCACACCTGCCCGGCGCGCATCTGCACCAGATCGTCGACCCGGCCGGCACCGCCCGGCTCCTCCTCGAACTCACCGCCGGTGAGGCCCGCGGCGCTGGATCAGCTCGCGCCGGACGCTGACGCGCCGGCCCGGTGGACGCCTCTGCGGTAGTGCCGCTTCAGCCAGACGGTGTGCAGCAGTCCGTTCATCGCCACGATCGGGAGGATGGTCACAGCCCAGGCGAGCATCAGGCCCTGGTACCAGATCCCCCGGCCCGCCAGGTGGATGTAGAGGGCTCCAGCGAGTACGCAGACGCATGGTGCCAGCATGACCACCGGTAGCGACGTCGCCGTCCGGAAGGCGTCCTCGAAGGCGGTTTGCTGAGGTAACAGGCCCTGCTCACCCGCCAGTCGTTCGGTGTTCAGCATCCACCGTTGCAGGCGCTCCATCGACCACGCCGCCGAACAGCACAGCGGCGCCAGGGCGACGAAGCCGAGGGCCGGACCGCTCCTGCCCTGCGCGGCGCAGGCCGCCGCGGCCACCAGCGCGGGGCCCACGGCCAGCACCCGCGCCGACCAGATCGCCCAGACCGGCACGGCGTCACGCAGTCGCACCGCGGCCGTCGGTCGGATCCAGGGCTCCGCCGCCGAGGGCGCCTCCCGGCGGGCGCGGACCAGATCCCACACGCCTCCGAGCGAAATGACCAAGATCCCGCAGGTCATGACCAGGGTGTAGCCCGCGAGGCCCGGGAAGGGCGGCGCCTGGGTGTCGATGCGGCCGACCGGAGTGTCGTGCAGCACGGCCACGAGGGTGGCGGTCGAGTAGCCCAGCAACGGCCCGGCGACCAGGGCCGACAGGACCAGTCCGAACACCGTGCGCCTCCGCAGCCGACCTGGGCCACCAGCTCCTGCGGCAGGTACAGATCCATCGCCCTGGCAAAACGGTTGGCGCGCTTGAGATCGGACTCAGGGCTTCGGATCCGGTTGACCACCCATGCGCTGGTTCCCAGGCAGACCGTGCCAAGCGCGCCGACGCCCACCCCCGCCCATACCGCCGACATACCAGGCCCCCGTCCCTGCCACCGCGCGCTCCGCGCGAGCTGAAGTGTGAACGTTTCCAACACTCCCTCACTTCGCCGCGAAAAGCGGGCTTTCACGGCGAACCGGCCTGCGGCTCGTCCAAGCACCCCAGAGGCCGTCGCCCCCATGGGCACCACGGCGACGACGCGTGGAGCCCGATCGCCAGCCGTTTCGTCCGGGTAGTTCCCTCTTGTCACCCGCGTCGGTAGAGTGCGGGCTGCAGCGTCCGAGGCAGACGCCGACCGCTGCCAACGTCCGCCTGGAATCCGAGCGTTCGCCCCGAGACCCGGCCGCGGCACTCCACGGGCGGATTCCCCGGAAGGAGCCCCGCTCATGAGCACCGGCCGTCAACCGACGAACGAGACGCACAGCCGCCAGGATCCGGACCGTTCCCGGGCCGGTTACTCCGGCGCGGACCGGAAGGGCCGGCCACGCGCCGAAGAGGCCCGGGTGCTGCTGGCGCCGCGCGTCGAGCGGGTCGTCCTGACCCCCGCGGCCCAGGACATGGTGGACCGGCTGACGGCGGACCACGGGCCGGTGATGTTCCACCAGTCCGGCGGCTGCTGCGACGGCAGTTCACCGATGTGCTACCCGCGCGGGGAGTTCAGGGTCGGCTCGCGCGACGTCCTGCTCGGCCACGTCAGCGGCGACACGCCGTTCTGGATGAGCGCGGACCAGTACACGTACTGGAGCCACACCCACCTGACCGTCGACGTGGTGCCGGGCCGGGGCAGCGGCTTCTCGCTGGAGGCACCGGAAGGCGTGCGGTTCCTGATCCGCTCCCGGCTGATGACCGACGAGGAGGCCGAGCGGATGGCCGAGGAGGGACCGCTGCCCACCGGCGCCGAACCGGCCGGGTGAACGGGGGCCGGCCCTACCCGGGCCGGTGTCCCCAGGCGGAGATCATCGGCGCGGTGGCCAGGTCCAGGTCGCCGGCGGCGACGTTCGCCAGGTGCTCGTCGATCTCCGCGTCGGTGGCGAGCCCGGCGGCCAGCAGCCGGCCCCGGATCTGCCGCACGGTGGCCGTCTCCAGCACCGCGCAGGCCGGCGAGGCGATCGGGAAGTAGGCGTCGGCGCACACGCCGTCCAGCCCGGCCGCGCGCAGCAGTCCGGGCAGCGTGCGGCCGTAGGCGAGGTCCGCGCCGCGCGCCGCCATCAGCGCGCGGAACCCGGACCGCAGCCGGTTGGCCAGCCGTTGACGCGGTCCGGACTCGTCCGGGCACAGCAGCGGTTGCAGGCCCGGGTCGGCGTCCTCCAGCAGCAGCACCCCGCCGGGGCGCAGCGCGCCGATCATCCGGCGCAGCGCCTCGGCCCGGTCGGTGACGTGGGTGAGGACCAACCGGGCGTGCACCAGGTCGAACGCGCCGGCCGGCGGCGGGTCGGCCGCGACGTCGTGGCGCAGCACCTCGACGACCGGGCCGGCCGCCTGCCGTGTCCAGGAGGTGTCGATGTCGGTGGCGACCACCGCGCCGGCTTGGCCGACCCGCCGGGCCAGCCCGAGGGGTACCGACGGCCCGCCCGCGCCGACCTCCCAGCAGCGCATGCCGGGGCCGATGCCGAGGTCGTCGACGTGGCGGAAGGTCACCGGGTCGAAGAGTTCGGCGAGGGCGCCGAAGCGGACGCCCGCCTCGGACTGCCGGTTGTCGAGCAGGTAGCCGTGGTCGGCGTCGCGTTCGGACATGCCGAGATCATGGCAGAGCGGCCGAACCGCCGTGCCCGGTCAGCCGGTGGCGACGGGGGCGAAGCGGCCGGCGACCCGCAGGTCGGCCTCGATCGCCTCGGCGGCGGCCCGCAGTAGGGGCAGCGCCACCTCGCGGGTCTGGGCGACCGTGCTGCGGCTGGCGTGGGTGGAGACGTTGACGGCGGCGACCGCCCGGCCGTGCCCGTCGCGCACCGGGACGGCGATCGAGCGCAGCCCCTCCTCCAACTCCTCGTCCACCAGGGCGTACCCGTCGCGTTCGACGTCTGCCAGCAGCCGTTCCAGGCGGGCGGGCGAGGTGACGGTGTGCCGGGTGAGCGGGGCGGGGGCGGCGCGGCGCAGCCGTTCGGCGCGTTCGGCGGCGGGCAGGCCGGCCAGCAGCACCCGGCCCATCGAGGTCGGGTAGGCGGGGAAGCGGGTGCCGACGGTGATGTTGACGCTCATGATCCGCACGGTGGGGACCCGGGCGACGTAGCGGATGTCGTCGCCGGCGAGCACGGCCATCGACGCCGAGTCGCGCACCCGCTCGACCAGTGCGGTCAGGTGCGGTTCGGCGATGCGCGGCAGGGTCGCCCCAGACAGCGTGGCGAAGCCGAGGTCGAGCACGCGGGGGGTGAGCCGGAAGCGGGCGCCTTCGGCGGTCAGGTAGCCGAGGTGCTCCAGCGTGATGAGCGCGCGGCGGGCGGTGGCGCGGGCCAGTCCAGTGGCCTCGGCGACGCCGGTCAGGGTGAGGTCGGCGTGCTCCAGGGCGGTGAGCACGGCGAGCCCGCGGGCCAGCGACTCGACGAACTCCGGGCCGAGCCGGAGCTTGTCCTCGTGGGCCGACCGGGCCGGCGACCCGGTCGCGGCCGGGCGCTCGGCGGCCGGCGGCGATGCGGCGAGCGCGGCCCGCATCCGCCCGACGGCCTCGCCCAGCGGCGCGAGCACCGCCGCCCGCAGCGAGGCGGCGGTGTGCCGGCTGGTGTGGCTGACCACGCTCACCGCGCACACCGTGGCGCCGGCCGGGTCGAGGACCGGCATGGCGACGGCGACCAGGCCCGGTTCGATCAGCTGGTCGTCGAGCGACCAGCCGGCGCGGCGGGCGGCTGCCGCCCGGTCGGCGAAGGGGTCGGCCGCCGGGGGCCCGGCGGCCGGCGGGAGCACCGGGAAGCCGGTGTCGTACGGGTCGGCCGCCCGGCGCTCCCGCCAGCGCAGCCAGTCGGCGTCGGTCCAGTGCGCGGCGAACAGCGGGCCGGTCGCGCCGCGTTCGGCGGGCAGCAGGTCGCCGATGCGGAAGGTGAGCGACATCGCGCGACGCCGGGTGGCCTGGTGGACGAAGCGCACACCGTCCCGGTCGGGCACCGCGATCGATACGGACTCGTCGAGCCGGGCGGCCAGCGCGTCGGCGGCCGGGCCGAGCAGTGCGGGCAGCCGGCAGGAGGCGAGATAGGCGTTGCCGAGTTCCATCAGCCGCGGGGTCAGGCAGGCGTCCCGGCCCTCGACCCGCAGGTGGCCGAGCCGGGCCAGGGTGCTGACCACCCGGTCGACGGTGGAGCGGGCCAGGGCGGTGTCGCGGGCCAGTTCGCTCACCGGCAGCCGTCCGTCCGCCAGCGCGAGCCGCCGCACCACGGCCAGGCCGCGGATCAGCGGGCCGACGGCTTCGGCGGGCACGGGGCGGTCCATGGCGGCTCCGATGAAGGTCCTGGACGGCGTTGACACGGCCACCGGTCGGGCCCAGACTCGGGGACGACCAAATGATGAACTTAAGTTCACTCTACGAACACAGTGGTCCGGCGGGCAACCCGTCCGGCACCGCGCGAGCGGGAAGTGTGGACGATGGCCGAGATCCGGACGCTTCGGGACGCCGTGGCGGAACTGGTCCACGACGGCGACACCGTGGCGCTGGAGGGCTTCACCCATCTCATCCCGTTCGCCGCCGCGCACGAGATCATCCGGCAGGGCATCACCGACCTGACGCTGGCCCGGATGACCCCGGACGTGGTGTACGACCAGCTCATCGGCACCGGTGCGGCCCGCAAGCTGGTCTTCTCCTGGGGCGGCAACCCCGGCGTCGGCTCGCTGCACCGGTTCCGCGACGCGGTGGAGAACGGCTGGCCGCGGCCGTTGGAGCTGGACGAGCACAGCCACGCGGGGATGGCCAACCGGTATGTCGCCGGCGCCTGCCACCTGCCCTTCGCGGTGCTGCGCGGCTACCGGGGCAGCGACCTGCCGCGGCGCACCGACACCGTCTCGACCGTGGTGTGCCCGTTCACCGGCGAGGAGTTGGCGGCCGTCGCGGCGCTCAACCCGGACGTCACGGTGATCCACGCGCAGCGGGCCGACCGGAGCGGCAACGTGCAGTTGTGGGGGCTGCTGGGGGTGCAGAAGGAGGCGGCGCTCGCGGCGGACCGGGTGCTGGTGACGGTGGAGGAGATCGTCGCCGAACTCGATCCGCTGCCCGGCGCGATCGTGCTGCCCGGCTGGGTGGTGGACGCCGTCGCGCTGGTGCCCGGCGGCGCGCACCCCTCGTACGCCACCGGATACTCGGTGCGCGACAACGACTTCTACCGGGCGTGGGATCCGATCGCCCGGGACCGGGCGGCCTTCGGCGCGTGGATCGAGGACAACGTGACCCGGGCGGCGGAAGGAGCCGGCAGCCGATGAGCGCAGCGGAGCGCGCGCCCGCCGGGGAGTTCAGCCGCGACGAGCTGATGGAGGTCAACGCCGCCCGGGCGCTGGCCGGGGCACGGACGTGCTTCGTCGGCATCGGCCTGCCCAGCACCGCCGCCAACCTGGCCCGCGCGACCGTCAACCCCGGCCTGGTGCTGATCTACGAGTCCGGCACCATCGGCTCCAAGCCGACCCGGCTGCCGCTGTCCATCGGGGACGGCGAGCTGGCGGAGACCGCCGACGCGGTGGTCCCGGTGCCGGAGGTGTTCAACTACTGGCTGCAGGGCGGCCGGGTGGACGTCGGCTTCCTCGGCGCGGCGCAGGTGGACCGGTTCGCCAACATCAACACCACGGTGGTCGGCCGCGGTCCGGGCCGCCCGGAGGCGCGGCTGCCCGGCGCGGGTGGCGCCCCGGAGATCGCGGCGAACTGCCGCGAGGTGCTGATGGTGCTGCGGCACTCCCCGCGGGCCTTCGTGGCCGCACTGGACTTCACCACCACGCTCGGGCACGGTTCGGGACCGGGAGACCGCGCCCGGCTCGGGCTGCCCGGCGCCGGACCGGTGGCCGTCATCACCGACCTCGGCGTGCTGCGGCCCGATCCGGCCGACGCCGAACTCGTCCTGACCGAGGTGCACCCGGACGTCACCGTCGGCCAGGTCCGCGCCGCCACCGGCTGGCCGCTGCGCGTCGCGGACCGCGTCACCACCACCGCACCGCCCACCCCGCGCGAACTGACCGCGCTGCGCGCCCTGAAGTCCGCGGGCGCCGAGGACTCCCAGCGAAAGGACGCCCGATGACCGACCGCCTCCGCGAGGTGTACATCGTCGACGCCGTGCGCACTCCGATCGGCAGGTACGCCGGGGCCCTGTCGGCCGTCCGCCCCGACGACCTGGCGGCCCACGTGGTGCGGGCGCTGGTGGACCGGTCCGCCGAGCTGGACCCGGCCCGGATCGACGACGTGCTGCTCGGCAACGCCAACGGCGCCGGCGAGGAGAACCGGGACGTGGCGCGGATGGCCGTGCTGCTGGCCGGGCTGCCGGTGAGCGTGCCGGGCGCGACCGTCAACCGGCTGTGCGGCAGCGGCCTGGAAGCCGTCATCCAGGCGGCCCGCGCGATCGCGGTCGGCGACGCGTCGGTGGTGATCGCCGGCGGCGTGGAGTCGATGAGCCGGGCCCCCTGGGTGGTGCCGAAGCCGGAGCGCGCCTTCCCCGCCGGCCACCAGCAGATGTCCTCCACCACGCTCGGCTGGCGGATGGTCAACCCGCGGATGCCGCAGGAGTGGACCGTGGGGCTCGGCGAGGGCGCGGAGCTGGTGGCCGACCGGCACCGCATCACCCGCGAGGCACAGGACGCCTTCGCGCTGGCCAGCCACGAGAAGGCCGCCCGGGCGTGGAAGGACGGCGCCTACGACGCGGAGGTCGTGCCGTACGAGGGTGTGGACCTCGCCCGGGACGAGTCGATCCGGGACGACACCTCGCCGCAGGCGCTCGCCCGGCTCAAGCCCGCGTTCCGCCAGGACGGCACGGTGACGGCGGGCAACTCCTCCCCGCTCAACGACGGCGCCGCCGCCCTGCTGCTGTGCGACGAGGCCGGGCTGGCGGCGACCGGCCGCGAGCCGCTGGCCCGTATCCGGGCCTCGGCGGTGACCGGGATCGAGCCGCAGCTGTTCGGGCTCGGACCGGTCGAGGCGGTCGACCGGGCGCTCGGCAGGTCCGGGCACACCTTCGGCGACCTGCGGACCTTTGAGCTCAACGAGGCGTTCGCCGCCCAGTCGCTCGGCTGCCTGGCGCAGTGGCCCGACCTGGACCCGTCGATCGTCAACCCGCGCGGCGGGGCGATCGCCATCGGCCACCCGCTCGGTGCCTCCGGTGCCCGGCTGGCCGGCGCGGTCGCCCACCAGCTCGCCGCGGCGGGCTCGGGGATCGGCCTGGCCGCCCTGTGCATCGGCGTCGGCCAGGGCCTCGCCCTGGTGCTGGAGAGGTAGCCGCCGATGACCGCGCGGGCCGTTCCCAGCCAGGCGGCGGTATCCGAGCAGATCGCCGCCGCCGAGCGGGAGTCGCGGGCGGGCGGCGGCGCCTCGGTGCACCCGGACCGCGGCTACCAGGCGTACCGCAGCAGCGCGCTGCGCCATCCGCTGCGGCCGCTCGTCGCGCCGCACGACCCGGAGGCGGTGGAGCTGTCGGGACCGGTCTTCGGCGTCACGGACGTCACCGCCCTCGACCACGACCTGACCCGCCAGCACGCCGGCGAACCGCTGGGCGAGCGCATCACCGTCACCGGCCGGGTGCTGGACCGCACCGGCCGGCCGGTGCGCCGCCAGCTGGTGGAGATCTGGCAGGCCAACGCCTCCGGCCGCTACGCCCACCAGCGCGACCAGCACCCGGCGCCGCTCGACCCGAACTTCACCGGCGTCGGGCGCTGCCTGACCGACGACGAGGGCGGGTACCGCTTCACCACCGTCAAACCGGGCGCCTATCCGTGGCGCAATCACGCCAACGCCTGGCGGCCGGCCCACATCCACTTCTCGCTGTTCGGCGAGGCGTTCACCCAGCGGCTGGTCACCCAGATGTACTTCCCCGGCGACCCGCTCCTGCGCTACGACCCCATCCTGCGGTCGGTCACCGACGAGGAGGCGCGCGGCCGGCTGGTGGCCGCCTACGACCACCGGCTGTCGTGCCCGGAGTGGTCGTTGGGCTACCGCTGGGACATCGTGCTGGACGGACCGTCCGCCACCTGGACCGAGGAGGGCCGATGACGACGCCCGTCACCCCGTCGCAGACCGTCGGACCGTTCTACGGCTACGCGCTGCCGTTCCCCGGCGGCGGAGAGGTCGCCCCGGCCGGCCACCCGCGGGCGGTGACCGTGCACGGGTACGTCTACGACGGCGCCGGGCAGCCGGTGCCCGACGCGCTGCTGGAGACCTGGCAGTGCGCGCCGGACGGTTCGCGCGGCGGCGCGGCCGGGTCGATGCGGCGCGATCCGGTGGACGGCGGCTTCGCGGGCCGCGACCAGACCGCGTTCACCGGTTTCGGCCGGGTCGCCACCGACGCCGACGGGCACTACGCGCTGCGCACGCTCCCGCCGGGCGACCGGCCGTACCTGGCGGTGTGCGTCTTCGCCCGCGGCCTGCTGCACCACCTGTTCACCCGCGCCTACCTGACCGACGGCACCGACGCGCTGCTGGACTCCCTGGAACCGCAGCGGGCGGCGACGCTGCGCGCGGTGCCGGACGGCGAGCGGCGGCACCGCTTCGACATCCGCCTGCAGGGCGACGACGCGCACGAGGAGACGGTCTTCCTTGCCTTCGGCTGACGACCGGGGCCTGCTCTCGCCCGGCTGGGCGGGCTGCGAGGCCGAACGGGCCACCGGCGACGAGGCGTTCGTGGCCGCGATGCTCGACGCCGAGGCGGCGCTGGCCCGGGCGCAGGCGGCCAGCGGTCCGGCCGCCGCCGCGGCGGTCGAGGCGGTGTGCGCCGCGGCGGCCGACCGGCGGCTGTTCGACGCGCGCGACCTGGCGCTGCGGGCCCGGGCCGGCGGCAACCCGGTCATCCCGCTGGTCGCCGACCTGACGGCGGCGGTCGCCGCTCGCGACCCGGCCGCCGCGCCGTACGTGCACCGGGGCGCCACCAGCCAGGACATCATGGACACCGCCATGATGCTGGTGGCCGCCCGCGCGCTGCGGCCCGCGCTGGCCGATCTGCGCCGCGCCGCGGCCGCGTTGGGCCGGCTGGCCGCCGAGCACCGCGACACGCCGATGCCGGGCCGCACCCTGACCCAGCACGCGGTGCCCACCACGTTCGGGCTCAAGGCGGCGGGCTGGCGCTCGCTGGTGCTGGACGCCCACGACCGGCTGGCCGCGGTGCGCGCCGGGCTTCCGGCGCAACTGGGCGGCGCGGCGGGCACGCTGGCCGCCTTCGGGGCGTTCGACGCCGGAGCGGGCGGCGCGGACCGCGGGCTGCGGCTGCCGGCCGACTTCGCCCGCGCGGTCGGGCTCGCCGAACCCGTGCTGCCGTGGCACACGCTGCGCACCCCGGTCGCCGACCTCGGCGCGGCGCTGGGCTTCACCGCCGGGGCGCTGGGGAAGGTCGCCGAGGACGTGGCGCTGCTGAACCGGCCCGAGATCGGCGAGGTCTCGGAGGGCAGCGGCGGCGGGTCGAGCGCCATGCCGCACAAGCGCAATCCGGTGCGCTCCACCCTCGTCGCCGCCGCGGCCCGGCAGGTCCCGGCGCTGGCGTCCGTGCTGACCGCCTCGCTCACCGCGCAGGACGAGCGCGCGGCCGGCGCGTGGCACGCCGAGTGGCAGCCGCTGCGCGAGGCGTTGCGGCTGGTCGGCGGCGCCGCGCGGGACACCGCGGAGCTGGCCGAGGGGCTGCGCGTCCACCCCGGGCGGATGCGGGCCGACCTCGACCTCACCGGCGGACTGGTGGTCACCGAACGGCTCGCCGCCGTGCTGGGCGAGGCGGTCGGCCGCGACCGGGCCGCGGCGGCGCTGACCCGGGCGGCCCGCCGGGTCGCCGAGGACGGCGTGCCGCTCGCCGAGGCGCTGCGGGACGAGCCGCCGCTGAAGGAGGCGCTGGCCGGGCGGTCGCTGGAGGAACTGCTCGATCCGGCGCGGTATCCGGGGTCCGCGGCGGCGCTGGTGGACCGCGCGCTGCGCCGCCGGCCCGACCCTCCGCGGCTCCCGTGAGGCCCGCCGCCCGCCGCTGCCGCGCTTTCGGGTGGACGGCCCGCCGGACGCGCCGCCGCTGGTGCTCGGGCCGTCGCTCGGCACCTCGCTCGACCTGTGGCGGCCGCAGCTCGCCGCGCTGTCCCGGCGGCACCGGGTGATCCGGTGGGACCTGCCGGGGCACGGCGGTTCACCGGTCGGGGCGTTCACCGGGCGGCACACGGTGGACGCGCTGGCGGACGCCGTGCTGCGGCTGACGGACGCGCTGCGGACCGGGCGCTTCGGCTACGCGGGCGTCTCGCTCGGCGGGGCGGTGGGCGCCTCGCTCGCGGTGCGCCGTCCGGACCGGGTGGCGTCGCTGGCACTGGTGTGCACCTCGGCGTGGTTCGGGCCGCCGCAGCCGTGGCGGGAGCGGGCCGCGCTGGTGCGGGCACACGGCACCGGGCCGGTGGCGGACCGGGCCGCCGCGCGGTGGTTCACCCCGCGGTTCGCCGGCTCCCCGCCGGCGCTCGCCCTGGTGGCGGGGTTGCGGACCGGGACGGATCCCGAGGGGTACGCGGCCTGCTGCGAGGCGCTGGCCGCCTTCGACCTGCGCGGCGAGCTGTCCCGGGTGGCCGCGCCGACGCTGGTGGTCGCGGGCCGCGAGGACCTGCCCACGCCGCCGTCGCACGCGCGGGAGCTGGCCGACGGCATCCCGGGCGCCGCCCTCACCGAGATCCCCGGCGCCGGCCACCTGGCGAACGTGGAACGCCCGGCCGCGGTGACCGCGGCGCTGCTCGGCCACTTGTCCGGCCCGGCGGCGCACGCTTCGGGGTCCTGACGCCGGGCCCGCCGCCGGTGCCGCCCGCGCTCGCGACATGCGGGGGCGGGCCGCGGGCCGGATGCTGGTCGCAGACCGCGGGACGGGCACGGGGACGGCGGGAGGCTGGTGGCGTTGTCGGTGAAGGGCTCCGGGCAGGGTGGCGGGCGGATACGCCGGTCGGACTACGAGGCCGAGCTGCGGCGCCTGCAGGTGGAACTGGTCAAGCTGCAGGAGTGGGTGCGCGCCGAGGGGGCGCGGCTGGTGGTGGTCTTCGAGGGCCGTGACGCGGCGGGCAAGGGCGGCGTGATCAAACGGGTGACCGAGCGCCTCAACCCCCGGGTCGCCCGGATCGTCGCGCTGCCGAAGCCCAACGACCGGCAGCGCGGGCAGTGGTACTTCCAGCGCTACGTGGAGCAGCTGCCGGCGGCGGGCGAGATCGTGCTGTTCGACCGCAGCTGGTACAACCGGGCCGGCGTGGAGCAGGTCATGGGGTTCTGCACCCAGACGGAGTACACCCGCTTCCTGCGCCAGTGCCCGATCTTCGAGCGGATGCTCGTCGAGGACGGCGTGCTGCTGCGCAAGTACTGGTTCTCGGTCAACGACGCGGTCCAGGAGCAGCGGTTCCGCAGCAGACTGGAGGACCCGGCCAGGCGCTGGAAGCTGTCGGCGATGGACCTGGAGTCGATCACCCGCTGGGAGGCGTACTCCCGGGCCAAGGACGCGATGCTCGTGCACACCGACATCCCCGAGGCGCCGTGGTACGTGGTCGAGAGCGACGACAAGCGCTCCGCACGGCTCAACATGATCGCCCACCTGCTGTCCACCGTGCCGTACCACGAGATCGCCCAGCCCGAGCTGCGGCTGCCCCCGCGGCCGGCGTCCACCGGCTACCAGCGGCCGCCCCGGGACACCCAGACCTACGTGCCCGACCACGCGGCGTCCCTGCGCACGTAGCACCGGCGCGGCAACGCGGACCCGCCGGACGGAAAAGCCGTTGCCGCGAGCCGGGCTGGCGCGGTACTCCCGGTCGGTGAACGACGACGAGCTGACCATCCGGCCGATCAGCGGACCGGAAGAACTGGGCCTGTTCTGCGAGCTGCCCTACGAGTTCAACGAGGAGTTGGCCGACGACCTCGCCGCCGGCCGGCGCCGGACGGAGTGGCTGTGGGTCGCGCTGCGCGGCGGCCGCCCGCTGGCCCGAGCGGCCTGGTGGGCCCGCGGCCCGCAGGACCGGTCGCCGCTCCTGCTGGACGTCTTCGACCTGGCCGAGAACGGCGGCGCCGGGTCGCCGGACCGCGTGGAGACCGGCGTACGGCTGCTGGAGACCGCGCTGGCCCGGGTGGATCCCGGCGGCAGCCGCTCCTTCGGGTACAACCGCCTGCTGCCGCCGCACTGGCGGGAGGAGGCTGCGGTCCGGCGCGGCGTCGAGGACCGGGTGGCCGCCCTGGAGCGCACCGGCGCCCGGATACTGGTGGAACGGCTGCGCCTGCAGTGGCAGCCCGGCACGCCGGTGGCCGCGCCCACCGGGCGGCTGGCGTTCCGGCCGGCGCACGACACCGCCGAACTGCTCTCCCTGATGACCGCCGCGCTGGACGGGACGCTCGACGCGCACAGCCGGGAGGACCTGGCCCGGATGCCGGCCCGGCAGGCGGCCGTCCGGCACTACGAGGACGAACTCGCCCGCTACACCAGCCCGCGCGCGTGGTGGCGGATCGCGACCCTGCCGGACGGCGAGCCGGTGGGCTTCGTCGTCCCGGCCCGCAACGACTACAACCCGGTCATCGCCTACCTGGCCGTGCTGCCGGCCCACCGGGGCAACGGCTTCGTCGACGAGATCCTGGCCGAGGGCACCCGCGTGCTCGCCGCCGAGGGCGTCCCGCGGGTCCGGGCCGCCACCGACCTGGGCAACGTGCCCATGGCGGATGCCTTCGCACGGGCCGGGTACGCCGCCTTCCAGCGCACCCTCAACATGACGTGGACGTGACCGCGTCGGCCGCGCAGCGGAAGCCGGTGTGGCCGGTGGAGGCGTCCGGGGTGTTGCCGGTGCGGGCGGCCACCCGGTAGCGGTTGCAGTAGGAGTCGTGGCACAGGTACGAACCGCCGCGCAGCACCCGGGAGTCGCCGTCCGGCGGGCCCTGCGGATCGTGCCGCGTCCGCGGCGACTCCGGCACGTGCCAGGTGGTGCTCCAGCGGTCCGCGCACCACTCCCACACGTTGCCCGAGCAGTTGTGCAGGCCGAAGCCGTTGGGCGCGAAGGCGTTGGCCGGCGCGGTGCCGACGTGGCCGTCCTCGGCGGTGTTGCGGGTGGGGAAGACGCCGTGCCAGATGTTGCACCGGTGCCGGCCGCGCGGGGCGAGTTCGTCGCCCCAGGGGTAGCGCGCGCCGTCGAGGCCGCCGCGCGCCGCGCGTTCCCACTCGGCCTCGGTGGGCAGCCGCTTGCCCGCCCAGGCCGCGTAGGCGCGCGCGTCCCGCCAGGAGACGTGCACCACCGGGTGGTTGCCGCGCTCGCCGATCGACGAGCCGGGGCCGTCCGGCGCCCGCCAGCATGCGCCGCGCACGGCGGCCCACCACGGTGCGCCCGGCACCGAGGCGTCGAGCACCCGGTGGTGGGCGGCGGGCGGGACGAACGGGGCGAAGACGAAGGACCAGCCGATGCGCTCGGCCTCGGTGACCCAGCCGGTCTCCTTGACGAAGCGGGCGAACCGGCTGTTCGTCACGCAGAGCGCGTCGATGTGGTACGGCCGCAGGGTGACGGTGCGCACCGGTCCCTCGCCGTCCGCCGGGAAGCCCGCGCCGTCCTCGGCGCCCATCCGGAAGGCACCGCCCGGGATCCGGACCATGCCGCGCAGCACCTCGGCCGGCGGGCGGCGCGGCACCTCGAAGCCGAACGCCTCGTCGGCCGGCCGGCCCGCCCCGGCCGGCGCGCAGCAGGCGGGCGCGGCGCCCGCCGCTGCTGACCGGCGGTCATCCGGCCACCGTTGCGGGCCTCACAGGGCGCCGTACCACGGCTCGCGCGGCCAGGGGCGGCCGGGCAGCGGGCCGTCGAGCAGCGGATCGCCGGTCGCCTCCTGCCAGTCGCGCAGGGTCGCGGACAACTCCTCCCGCAGCGCCCGGTGTGCCGGGTCGGCGGCCAGGTTGACCCGCTCCCAGGGGTCGGCGGCCAGGTCGTACAGCTCCTCGGCGGGCCGGTGGCCGAGGTGCGCGTCGCCGATGCCGCAGCGGGTCGGCGAGGACTCGATGTCGCCGGGCAGCGACAGCAGCGGACGCTCCTCGAAGTTGCGGATGTACTTGTGCCGTTCGGTGCGCACCGCGCGGATCGGGTCGTAGGCGTCGTGGAAGTTCTTCTCGGTGAACACCAGCTCCCGGACCGGGGTCGGATCGCGGCCGGACAGCCAGGCGGCGTGGCTGACGCCCTGGATGTCGCCGGGCACCGGGAGGCCGAGCATGTCCAGCATGGTGGGCAGCAGGTCGAGGTGGCTGAAGAGCCGGTCGGTCGGGCCGAGCGGCGTCTGCCACCCGGGCCGGGCGCTCGGCGGGCGCATCACGAGGGCCACCTCGGTGCCGGGGTCGTAGAGCGTGGACTTGCCGCCGGGGAAGGCCATGCCGTGGTCGGTGGTGAACACCACCCAGGTGTCGTCGGCGATCCCGAGCCGCTCCAGGGCGTCGAGCAGCCGGCCGACCGCCTGGTCCGCGACCCGGATCGAGCCCTGGAAGGCGGCGAGGTCGTCGCGGGTCCAGGCGTTGTCCGGCAGGTAGCCGGGCACTTCGACGCCGGCCGGGTCGTCCGGCGGGTAGAGCTCCGTCGGATAGGGCCGGTGGGTCTCCTCGAAGCCGACGACCAGTAGGAACGGATCGGGCTCGGCCGCGTTGCGCTCCAGCCAGTGCACGGCCGCGTCGGTGACCGGGCCGCAGTACTCGCGCTGCAGGTGGTCGCCGCGCAGCGCGAAGTACTCGTCGTAGCCCAGCGTGCCGGGGCGGGCGGACTCGTGCTGCATCCCGGCGAGCGCGGTGCGGTAGCCGGCCTCGCCGAGCAGCATCGGCATGGTGCGCACCCCGGGCTTGTACTCCCAGCCCAGGTGGGCGAGCCCGAGCAGCCCGTTGTCATGCGGATAGCGGCCGGTGAACAGCGAACCGCGGGCCGGCGAGCACAGCGGCGCGGTGCCGAACGCCCGGTCGAACCTGATGCCTTCGGCGGCCAGCGCGTCGACCCGGGGACTGGGCACCCCGGCCCGGCCGTAGGTCCCCAGATGGCGGCCGAGGTCGTGCCAGTGCACCAGCAGGATGTTGGGCCGGCCGGGGTGCGTCACATCGTCTCCTGTCGCAGGGGCCGCCGGCCGTCCCCGCCCGGGCGGGGACGCGGGACCGGCGGGCACGCCGCCCAGTCTCGCCCCCGCCCGGCCCCGGGTGTCAAGATCGGGCGCGCGGTCCGGCCGCCCGCGTCAGCCGGTCAGCTCGCGGCAGGCGCGCACGATGCTGTCGGTGTCGATGCCGTGGTGGCGGTAGACGTCCTCCAGGGAGCCGGACTGGCCGAAGCGGGTCACGCCCAGCGCGGTGGCCGGGACGCGGTTGATCGTGGCGAGGAACGCGAGGGTGTGCGGGTGGCCGTCCAGGACGGTGACCAGCGGGGCGGCCCGGTGGGCGGGCAGCACCTGGTCGAGGATCCAGTCCGGGCCCTCCTGGCGGCCCTGCCGGGCCTGGAGCGCCTCGAAGAGCAGGCCGGGGCTGGTGACGCACACGACGTCGGCCTCGGTGCCCGCCTCGGCCAGCCGGTCGGCGGCGGCGAGCGCCTCGGGGACCAGCGCCCCCATCGCGGCGATGGTCACCCGCGGCCGCTCCGCGCTGCGCAGCCGGTAGCCGCCCGCGACGGCCTGACGGCGGCGCAGCTCGCGGGCCGCCGGGTCGGCCGGGACCGCGGCGAGCGACTGGTCGACCGGGCGGGTGGACAGCCGCAGGTACGTGGAGCAGCCGTCGGGCCGGCCGAGCGCGGCCAGTCCGGCCAGCAGCGTCCACTCGGTGTCGATGGCGAACGCCGGCTCGTAGGCGGTGACCCCGGGCTGCTCGATGCCGAGCGACGGCGTGGTGATCGACTGGTGGGCGCCGCCCTCGGGGGCGAGCGTGACGCCGGAGGGCGTGCCGACCAGGATGGACTGGCCGCCGGCGTAGACGCCGAACGCCCACGGTTCCAGCGCCCGGTTGACGAACGGGTCGTACAACACGCCGATGGGCAGCAGGGGTTGGCCCCAGCGGCTCCAGGTGGCGCCCAACTCCCCCAGCAGGCCGACCAGGTTGGTCTCGGCGATGCCCAACTCGATGTGCCGGCCGGTGGGCTTCTCGCGCCAGTGCAGGATGGTCTCGGCGTCGTCGGCGAACCAGTCGGTGCGCTCGCTCGGCGACCACACGCCGACCTTGTTGACCCAGCCGCCGAGGTTGGTGGAGGAGCTGACGTCGGGGCTGACGGTGACCACCCGGTCGGCGGTCCGCGGCGCGACCCGGGTGAGGTCGAGCAGGGTGCGGCCGAGCGCGGCCTGCGTGGTGGCGGTGCCGGTCGGGGTGCGGCCGATGTCGCGCGGCACGGCGGGCGGTTCGTGGACCGGGTGGGCCGGGCGCCGCAGCCGGGCGGCGGTCTCGGCGCACAGCCGGGCCGCGGCGCTCGACTCGGGGAAGCGGTCCCACGGCTGGTCGGCGCGGGCGCCGAGGTGGTCGGCGAGCTGCGCCATCTGCTCGTGGGTCAGCAGCGCGGAGTGGTTCTGCGGGTGGCCCTCGGTGGGCAGCCGGAAGCCCTTGACGGTGTACGCCAGGATCACGCTGGGCCGGGTGTCGTCCAGCGCCGCGAACGCCGCGTCGAGCGCGTCGAGGTCGTGGCCGCCGAGGTTGCGCACGGCGGCGGTGAGCGTCGCGTCGTCCACCCCGGCGACCAGGCGCGCGATCTCCGGCGCGTCCTGGCCTGCGCCGGGGAGCCGGTCGCGCAGGTCGGCCGCGGTGCAGCGCAACAGCCGCTGGAACTCGGGGTTGTCCATCCCGTCGATGCGCCGGCGCAGCGCGGCGCCGCCGGGCCGGGCGAACAACTCCTCCAGCAGCCGCCCGTACTTGAGGGTGACGACCTGCCAGCCGGCCGCCTCGAACATGCCGCGCAGCCGTTCGGCGGCGATGCCGGGCACCACACGGTCCAGCGACTGCCGGTTCATGTCGACGATCCAGACGACCTCGCCCATCTCGGCGGTGAGCGGGTCGAGGATCGCCTCCCAGACCGCGCCCTCGTCGAGTTCGGCGTCGCCCACCAGCGAGTACTGCCGGCCGCTGCCGGCGCCGCCGGGCCGGCTGTCGACGTAGCGGCGGGCCATGGCGCCCCAGATCGGCGCGGTGGCCCCGATCCCGACCGAGCCGGTCGAGTAGTCCACCGGATCGGGGTCCTTGGACCGGCTCGGGTAGCTCTGCAGGCCGCCGAACGCCCGCAGGGTGGTCAGGTACGACGCGTCGAGCTCGCCGAGCAGGTAGTTGACCGCGTGCAGCACCGGCGAGGCGTGCGGCTTGACCGACACGCGGTCCTGCGGGCGCAGGTGCCGGAACCACAGCGAGGTCATGATGGTCACCATCGAGGCGCAGGACGCCTGGTGGCCGCCGACCTTCATGCCGGACGGGTTCGGGCGTACCCGGTTCGCCTCGTGGATCATCGCGCTGGACAGCCACAGCACGCGGCGTTCGACCTCGCGCAGGACGTCGTGGTCCGCGGCCGCGGCGCCGTCGGCGGTGGTGTGCCGGACGGCGGTGGACAGCGTTCCCGGGCCGGGTTCGGGCCGGGTGGTCTCGGATGAGTTGGTCGTCATCGTCCTTGCTCTCTGTGCAAGCGGGGACTCGTGATCCCGGCCTGGGAGCTTCATCGTAGGTCAGCGCCGGGCAGGTGGGGGGTTGGCATGCGCCCTCGTGGGCAGTACTGTTCTACAACACATAGAACAGCTATCGGAGGCGGGCATGCTCCTCGGCATCGAACCGGACGGCCCCGTGCCGATCTACCAGCAGATCCGGGACCGGATCGTGGAGGCGATCGCCGACGGGCAGCAGCCGGCCGGCTCCGCGCTGCCCTCCACGCGGCAGCTCGCGGTCGATCTCGGCGTCAACTTCCACACGGTGAACAAGAGCTACGACATCCTCCGGCAGGAGGGACTGGTCCGGATCAGCCGCAAGTCCGGCGCGGTGATCCACCGCGACGCGGGCAGCGGCCCGCCGGACGCCGGATACCTGCGCGACTGGGAGGCCCGGCTGCGCACGCTGCTCGCCGAAGCCGCCGCCCAGGGCGCCGATCCCGAGGAGATCGTCCGGCGCTGCCGTGGGGTCGTGGCGGAGTTCCCGTTCCCCGAGGCAGCGCACACCCCGCACGAATCGCCGGCCCAGCGGCCGGCCGCTGGAAAGGAGAGCCGGTCGTGAACGTGGTGGACACCCAGGGCCTGATCGCCGGAGTGCCGGTGCTGGTCGTCGGCGTGCTGATGTGCCTGACCCCGGTCTTCACCCGGCCCACGCTGCAGTTCGGGGTGCGCGTCCCGGCGGAGCGGGCCGGCGCGCCGGTGATCCGCCGCGAGCGCACGGCCTACCACTGGCGCACCGGCGCGCTGGCGGTCTGCTTCGCGGCCGCCGCGGCCGCCGCACCGAGCACCGGCTGGCAGTGGCTGTCCGCGGTGCTCGTGCTGCTGGAACTGGCCGCGGGCTTCGGCTGCTTCCTCGTGGCCCGGGAGCGGATCAGCGCGGTCAAGCGGGCCGAGGGGTGGTACGACGGGCTGCGGCAGACGGTCGCCGTCGACACCTCGTGGCGGACCGAGCCGGAGCGCTTCCCGGCGCTGTGGCTGATACCCGCGGTCGCCACGATGGCGGCCACCGCGGTGGTCGGGATCGTCCGCTATCCCGCGCTGCCCGCCCGGCTCGCCGTCCACTTCACCCTGTCCGGGGCGGCGGACCGTTACGCGGACAAGTCGGTGTGGAGCGCGTTCTCGCTGCTGTGGGCCCAGGTGTTCACCACCGCGCTGATCGCCGGGCTGCTCGCGCTCATCCACCGCTCCCGGCCGGAGACCGAGGCGGCCGACGTGGCCGGCTCCACCCGGCGCTACCGGGTCTTCGTCGGCGCGATGGGCCGCGGGCTGCTGGTGTGCGCCGCCCTGACGGACGTCAGCCTGCTGCTGGCGGCGCTCCAACTGTGGGGGTTCTACCGGCTGTCCGGCGGCGCCTCGGTGCTGCTGGTGCTGCCGGCCCTGCTCGGCGGGCTCGCGCTGGTGGTCGTCGCGGTCCGGATGGGCCAGGCCGGCTCGCGGCTCGGCGGCGAACGGGACGCGGCGCGCTCCGACCGGGTCGACCGGGACGACGACCGGCTGTGGAAGGGCGGCCTGTTCTACGTCAACCGGGACGACCCGGCGCTGATGGTCGGCAAGCGGTTCGGCGTCGGCTGGACGGTCAACTTCGGCAATCCGAAGGCGTGGTGGCTGGTCGGCGGCCTTGCCGTGCTGGCCGTGGCGCTGACGGTCGTCAAGGGCGCGTGAGACCGGGGTTGCCGCTATCCTCCTGCGACCGATGATCAGGGAGGGGACCCCATGGGGAAGACACGGGCCAAGGCGGTGGCCGCGATATGCGCGGCCGCGGCCCTGACGGCGGGCTGCGGCGCGGGCGGCGGCGCCGCGCACCCCGCGCCGGCGAAGCCGACCGCGAAGGCACCGGCGCGACCGGCTCCCGCGTCCGCACCGGCGACGCCGGCCGACGTCAGCGGGCTGCCCGACGGCTACGACCCCGCCCGCGACGCGCACGCCGACGTGCGCGCCGCGCTGGCCCGGGCGGCGCACACCCACCGGGAGGTGCTGCTCGACTTCGGCGCCAACTGGTGCCCGGACTGCGTGGCGTTGGACACGATGTTCCGCACCGGCACGGTCGCGCCGCTGCTGAACCGGGACTACGTGGTGGTCGCCGTCGACGTCGGCGAGTTCAACCACAACCTCGATCTGGCGGTCCGCTACGTCAACCTGCAGACCAGCGGCATCCCGGCGCTCGTCGTGCTGAAACCGGACGGCACCAAGCGGACCGCCACCGACGACGGCTCGTTCTCCCACGCCCGGACCATGAACCCCGGCCAGGTCAAGGCGTTCCTGACCCGCTGGGCGCCCGGGAGCGGAGGGTGAGCTTCGCCGGCCGGTGCGGCGCGCTGCTCGGCGCCCTGACCGCGGCCGTCCTGCTCGGCGGCTGCGGGAGCGGCTCCGGCGCCCGCCCGACGGCGGCGTCGACGGCGAACGGGGTCACCGTGCGGGTCGTCCTGCTGCCGTCGTCGGGCGGGAGGGGGCGGATCGAGGCGACGTTCAGCCCGCAGCGGGCGGGCTTCCACCTCTACAGCATCGACCTGCCGGACGGCGGCGTCGACGGGCTGGGCATCCCGACCCGGCTGGCCGTCAGGGGCGGGCTGGCCGCCACCGGGCGGCCGCGGGCCGACCGGCCGGTCCGGCTGCTGCGGCCGGCCGGGCTGCACGTCGCGCTGCCGGTCTACCCGGACGGGCCGGTCACCTTCACCCTGCCGGTGCGCCGGACCGGGGCCCGGGTGGCGGACGTGGTGGTCGGCTACGGCGCGTGCAGCCCGGCGCGGTGCCTGATCCCGGTGAGCGGCCGGGTGATCCGGCTCGCACTCGGCTGACCGGGGCCGTCCGGCCCGGCCCCGGCGTGTGTGCGGGGGCCGGGCCGGACGGGTGGGGCGGGGGTCAGCCGAGCGCGTTCCTGACGTTCTGGTACCAGCTCGCCGGGCCGCCGCCGTTGACGCCCTCGGCGTTGAAGTACTCCCAGCCCGCCACGCCGGCGAAGTCCGGATGCTGCGAGACCAGGGAGCCGATGGTGGAGGCGAGGGTGCCGGGGTCGACGTAGCCGGAGCAGTTGGCCGGGTTGGTCACCGTGCCGGCCACCACGCGGGAGGCGGCGAAGCCGTTGGCCAGGACGGCGTCGTAGTCCGAGGTGTCGGACAGGTCGCCCCAGCCGCAGTAGAACTGGGCGTTGTACCAGTTGATCTGGCTGCCCATGTCGCTCTCCAGCTGCGCGTAGCTGAAGCCGCCGGAGAACTCCGAGCCGCCGGACAGGTCGCTGGCGACCGGCGCCAGGGTGATCACGAAGCCGCTGCCGAAGTCGGCGCGCAGCTGGGTGATCAGGTGCTCGGTGTCGGCGAGCGAGAACGGCTCCTCGATGTCGAGGTCGATGCCGTTGAAGTGGTAGGTCTGCAGGGTGTTCTTCAGCAGCGCGTAGTAGGTGTTGAAGTCGTTGTGCAGGTTGGCGTACGAGCCCTGGGCGGCGCCGCCGAGCATGGCCTCCACCCGGACGCCCGACTGCTGGAGCGCGCCCAGGTCGGACCACATCTGGTCGAACATCGGGTCGGACGGCGGGTTGTCGTTGAGGTGGACGGTGCCGTCGCTGTCGAGGTGGAAGGCGGCCACCTCGATGTCGGTGGCGATCCCGCCGAGCGGCGTCGGCGAGACGTAGGAGCCGTTGCTGTACTGGGTCTGGTAGTACGCGACGACGTGCGCGGACGAGGACAGCCGGGGGGCGGCGGCGGACGCGGCGGACATGCTGCCGTACAGGCAGGCGAGGACGAGGGCGAGGACCGTGAACAACGTGGACGGCGCGCTCCACGGATGACGGCGGGCAAGGCGCATGCGGCTCTCCTGGCTCGAAGCGGACGACGGAGGATGGGGGGATCGCTTCACGGTCGCGCCATCGTGCGCGCAAAGGTCTAGACCGTCAACACCCTTGACGCACCTGCCTGACAACGATGTCCAGAACTGGCCCGTTCGCCCCGGAAGTTGACCGGAAGCCGGTGCCCGCCGCCGTGTCCGTGCGCCCGGATGGCCGGTCTTCGGCGTTTCGGGGCCGGGCGCCCTTGGGTGTGGCGGGGAGAGCTCGACCCCTGCCCGCCGGCCGGCGGGTGGACTGCGCCCCGCGGCGGGTGGGCCGCGCCCCGGTGGGGCTGGTGTCGCCGCGGGGCGGGTCCGGTCAGCCGCCGAGCGTGGGGGTGTCGGCGGATGTCCAGCCCAAGGTGGCCTCGTACATGGCGCGGTAGGACGTGTTGTCGCGCCAGCCGTGGAAGTAGATCCAGTCGCCGCCCGGGGTGCGCAGGACGCTCGCGCCGCCCGGTCCGGTGACCTGGCCGCCGGTGTCCGATGTGGTCAGCCAGGTGCCGGCCGCCTTGGTGTAGCCGCCCTCGACGGAGGTGGCAGTCGCGTAGTTCTCCTCGTAGCCCGCGCCGGCGTAGCTGCCCGCGGAGTAGAACAGGACGTAGTGCGAGCCCTGGTGGACCAGGTAGGGCGCCTCGATGACGCCGGACTCGTCGGAGCGGTCGTCGGTCAGCAGCATGACGGCGGCGCCCGTGCCGCTCGTGCCGTCGGCGCTCATCGGCTGGATGTAGAGGTGGGTGGCCTGGCCGGCGGAGTTGCCGTCGTTCTTCCACAGCATCCAGTGGCTGCCGTCGGTGTCGGTGAACGCCGAGGCGTCGATGGCACCGCCCTGGTCGCCGGGGCAGACCAGCGGCGCGCTGCCGACCGGCTGGAACGGGCCGAGCGGCGAGGCGGAGGTGGCGACGCCGACGCATTCGTGCCCCAGGCCGGGGTCGTGCGCGGTGAAGTACATCAGCCACGAGCCGTCCGCGCGGCGCGAGACGTCGGGCGCCCAGTAGCCGCCGTCGGACCAGGCGGGCGGGGTGGGCATGGCGTCGGTGCCGGTCCAGGTCCACGGTCCGGCGGGCGAGGGAGCGGTGGCCGTCTGGTAGTTGAGGCCGGCCGAGGCCGTGGCGTACGCGTAGTAGGTGCTGCCGTCGGTGGCGACGGACGGGTCGGGGAAGTCCCGGTCCAGGGCGAGCGTGACGCCCTGGGCGGCCGGGCGGACGGCCGCACCGCCGGACCCCGGTGACGTGCCGGAGGCCGCCGCGGAGGCGGCCGGCATCAGGGCGGCGGCCAGGACGAGGACCGCGCCGGCCAGCAGGGTGCGCGCCGGGACGCGCCGCCCGCGACGCGGGGCCGGGCGCGAGGGGTGCACGGTCGGCGTGGCGGGTGCGGTCACGACGGATCTCCCTTCACAACTGCCGGACGGCGTGGGGGGTGTCCAGGAAGCCGTAGGAAAGTCCCGTCCGGCCCGATCACGGGAAGGCGGCCGGTCGAGCAGGTTCGGCACGGGCCGGTCCGGGACTCTCGACAGTGAGGTTACAACGTTGAATCTGCCGGGCAACACCCCTGCGACACCGCGTTGTCGGGCGGATCGCGCGGGAGGCTTCCGTCGGGCGCCGCCGTCCGGGTCCCGGCACCGGCACCGGGACGGCCGAGCGGGCGTCACTTCAGTCCGGTGCCGGCGATGCCCTCGATGATGCGGCGCTGGAAGCACAGGAAGAGCACGAGCAGCGGCAGCCCGCCGAGCACCGCGGAGGCCATCAACTCCGCGTACCGGATGCCGTAGGAGTCCTGGGTGGTCGCCAGGCCCACCGGCAGCGTCATCATCCGGACGCCGGTGTCGACCAGCAGCGGCCACAGGAAGTTGTTCCAGGACCAGACGAAGGTGAAGATCGACACCGCGGAGACCGCCGGCCGGGCCAGCGGCATGACGATGACGGCGTACACCCGCAGCCATCCGGCGCCGTCCGCGCGCGCGGCCTCCACCAGTTCGCCCGGTATGCCGTCGAAGAACGACTTGAAGACGAACACCGCGATGGCGCTGGGCAGTTGGGGCAGGATCACCGCCCAGTAGGTGTTGAGCAGGTGGGCCGCGTTGAACTCCTCGAACTGCGGGACGACCAGGACCTGCGGGGGGATCATCGCCCCGGCCAGCACCAGCCAGTACAGCGCGCGCCGGCCGCGGAAGGCGATCCGGGAGAGCGCGAACGCCGCGACGCTGGCCACCACGACGGTCAGCAGCGTCGTGAGGACCGAGGTGACGAAGCTGTTGGCGTACCAGTCGGTGAGGTGGCCGGCGCCGAGGACCGAGCGGTAGGCGGCGAGGGTCGGGTGGGCGCTGAACCAGTCGGTGGGCGCCGCGTTGATGTCGCCGTCCGGGCGCACCGAGGTGGCGAGCGCCCAGGCGAGCGGGACGAGCCACAGCAGCGCGAAGACCACCAGCACGGCGGTGCACAGCCGTTGGAAGGTCCGCTCGCCGGACTCCTCGGCGCGGGCGGGACGCGTGCGGTGCCCGGCGGACCGGGTGTCGGCGGAGGCGGGCGCGACGGCGGCCATGGTCAGACGTCCTTTCCGGTGCGGCGGGCCATGGCGAACCAGACCACGGAGACGGCGAGTATCACGAGGAAGAGCAGGAAGGAGACGGTGGAGGCGTAGCCGACACGCATGTCGGTGAAACCGGAGTCGAAGACGTACTCGACCGATGACCTGGCGGCGCCGTCCGGCCCGCCGCCGGGCCCGGCGATGAGGTAGATCTGGTCGAAGACCTTCAGCGAGGCGATGACCTGCAACACGGTGACCAGCGCGGTGGTCCGCCCGAGCATCGGCACCACGACGCGCCGGATCCGCTGCCAGGGTCCGGCGCCGTCGATGGCCGCCGCCTCCAGCACGTCGCGCGGGATGTCCTGCAGCGCGGCCAGGTAGAGGACGAAGTCGAAGCCGAGCGTCCACCACACGGTGGCGGCGGCGATCGAGGGCAGCACCCAGTGCGGGTCGGAGAGCCAGCCGGGCGAGGGGACGCCCACCAGCGACAGCAGGTGCGGCAGCAGGCCGATCCGGTCGGTGTAGAGGTAGGTGAAGACCAGGGCGACCGCGGAGACCGGCAGCACGTAGGGCGCGAAGAAGACGGTGCGGAACAGCCAGCGGCCCCGGCTCACCCGTTCGGCCAGCAGCGCGAGCACCAGGCTGAGCGCCACCAGCGGCACGGTGGTCAGGACGGTGAACCAGACCGTGTGCCACAGGGTCTGCCAGAAGTCGGCGCTGGTGAGCGCCTCGCCGAAGTTGCGCAGTCCGACGAAGGCGCCCAGGCCCGGGCGGACCAGGCTGGTGTTGAACAGCGAGGCGACCGCGTTGTAGAGCACCGGGCCGACCATGAACAGCAGGTACAGCACCAGGAAGGGGCCCATCATGCCGAGCCCGGCCCAGCGGTGGCGGCGGATCCGGTGCCCCGCGGCGGGGACCGCGCGGCTACCGGGGCCCGGCGCGGCGGACGGGTGGACGGCCATGGCGTGGACCTTTCTCGGCGGGGCGGAGGGCTCGGCGGGCGGCGGCGCGGCTACAACGGGCTGGGCCGGGAGGCCAGTTCGGCCAGCCCGGAGCGCAGGCGGCGCACCAGGCCGGCCGGGGTGAGGCTGCCGCCGAGCAGCAGGCCGACCGCGCCGCCGGCGACCGTCTCCAGGTCGGAGCCGGCCCCGGAGTACCAGGCGGGCGGGTCGTAGGCGGCGCCCTGCACGGCGTCGGCGTAGTGGGACTGCGGGGTGAGCGCACGGTAGCGGGCGCTGTCGCGGACCGGCAGCCAGGCGGGGATGTGGCCGCCCTCGGCCCAGGTGTAGCTCTGGTCGAACAGGGTCCGGACGAAGGTGAGTTCCTGGTCGAGCCGGGCGGCGGTGCGGTGCGGCGCCCGGGGCAGGATCAGCGCGTGCGAGTCGGCCCACACGGCGTACGGCCCGCCGTCGAACAGCCGCGGGATCCGGACCATGCCGAGCGGCGCCCGGGTGCTCTGCACGGTGGTCACGTCCCACTCGCCGTCCAGCATGAACGCCGACTTGCCGGTGGTGAACAGCGAGATGGCGCCGCCGGCGTCCAACGAGCCCGGCATCAGGCGCTGTTGGACCAGGGCGTGCAGGTACTGCGCGGCGCGCAGCGCCCTGCCGTCGTCGAGGGCGACCGTGCGGCCGCCGTCGCCGAGCAGTTCGCCGCCGAGTTGGCGGTAGCAGGTCCACCACCAACGCCAGCACGTGGAGGGGTCGTTGGTGATGCTCATGACGACGCCGTTGCCGCCGCACGCCTTCGCTCCGGCGCGCAGCGCGGCGGTGAACGCGTCCGCGCCGTCGATCGGCCGCAGCGCGCCCGTGGCGTCCAGCAGGCCGGCCTTCGCGCACACCTTCGGGTTGTAGTAGAGGACGAAGGGGTGGGTGTCGAGCGGCAGCGCGTACAGCCGGCCGTCGTGGTGGGCCTGCCGGAAGGCGCGCGGGTCGAACCGGTCCGGGGTCATCCCGTGCCGCGCCAGGTCGGCGGAGCGCAGCGGGGTGAGCAGCGAGGCTGCGGCGAGGGTGGGCAGCCGGGACAGGTGGGTGACGGCGACCTCGGGCGGCCGGCGGCCGAGGGTGGCCAGCGCGAGCTTGGTGTAGTAGGGGTTGCCCCAGGTGAGGGTGGTCTGGTCGAGGTGCACCGCGGGGTGGCCTCGGGTGTAGGCGGCTTCCATCTGCCGCATGCGGGTGCCGTCGCCGCCGCTGAAGAGGTTCCAGAAGGTGAGGGTGTCCGGCGGGTCGCCGGTGCCGGTGAGCCCCTGCCCGACGGCCGTGCCGCAGCCGCTCGCGCCGGCGCCGGCGAGGGCCAGCGCGGCGGCGGAGCGCAACAGGCCGCGGCGGCTGGGACGGTGGGCGGCGGGGAACGGCATGGCGGGATCCTTCCCGGTGCACGGCGGCGCGGACCGCCGGACCCGGTGGAGACGGTGCCGCGGACGGCGAGGTGGCGTCTCCCGAGGCCCGGCGGTTTCCCCCACCCTGGCGATTCAACGTTGTATCTTCGGCTTCACAGAGGTGTCAATGCCCGCGACGAAGGTTGTGCCGCGGAGCGTGACAGCATGGGCCGAGACGGTTGCGGAGAGGGCGGTCGCGTGGCGCGGGTAGGGCTGAAGGATGTCGCGGCGTTGGCCGGGGTCTCGTTCAAGACGGTCTCGAACGTGGTGCGCGGCGAGGGGCGGGTCTCCCCCGCGACCCGCGAGCGCGTGCTGCGCGCCGTCGAGGAGTTGGGCTACCAGCCGAACCACTCCGCGCGCCATCTGCGCACCGGGCGCAGCGGCATCGTCATGCTGGCCGTCCCGGAGTTGGTCTCGCCGTACTTCGCGGAGTTGGGCACCGCGTTCATCGCCGCCGCCAAGGGCCGCTCCTGCACGGTGCTGATCGAGGAGACGCAGGGCGATCCGGAGGAGGAGTTGCGCCTCGCCAGCGGCCAGGTCAGCCCGTTGATCGACGGCGTGGTGCTCAGCCCGCTGCGGCTGGACCAGGAGCGGCTGGCCGGGCGGCAGGGCCGCTTCCCGCTGGTGCTGCTGGGCGAGCAGGAGTACGAGGTGGCCGCCGACCACGTGCGGATCGACAACGTGGCCGCCGCGCGGGACGCCACCGCGCACCTGCTGGCGGTCGGCAGGCGGCGGATCGCGGTGCTCGGCAACCAGGAGCTGCCCCCGTTCGCCACCGCCGCCAAGCGCCTGCAGGGCTACCGCGAGGCGCTGGCCGCGGCGGGCCTGCCCTTCGATCCGGCGCTCGCGCCCACCGTCTCGCACTACGCGCGCGACCGCGGCGCGGCCGGGATGCGCGCGCTGCTGGCGCTGCCCGAGCCGCCGGACGCGGTGTTCTGCTTCGCCGACGTGCTGGCCTCCGGCGCGCTGCGGGCCGCCTACGAGGCTCGGGTGGCCGTGCCGGACGAGGTCGCGGTGATCGGCTTCGACGACGTGGAGGAGTCCCGGTTCGCGGTGCCGGCGCTCAGCAGCGTGCGGTCGGACCGGGGGCAGATCGCGGCGCTGGCGCTGGACGCGCTGCTGGAGCGGGTCGCGGTCAGCGGCGAGCAGCGACCGCAGCGGGTGCTGACCGCGGGACACCGGCTGGCGGTCCGGGAGAGCAGCGGCGGGTGAGCGCGCGGTGCGCGGACCGGGCTTGCGGAGCGCTGATTCAACGTTGTAGTAGTGAGTGGTCCACCGGCCCGCCCCCGACGTTCGCCGCCGAACGCGCCCCACCGACAGGCAAGGACCCCGCTGTGGCTTCCGCTTCCCCGCTCCCCCACGCCGGCGACCCGGCGATCCCGCGCCCCGAGTACCCGCGCCCGCAGTTCGTACGGGCCGACTGGCTGTGCCTGAACGGCAGTTGGCAGTTCGAGACCGATCCGGGCGACTCCGGCCTCGAACGCGGCCTGCGCGAGCGGGAGTTGCGCTCCCGGATCACCGTGCCGTTCTGCCCGGAGTCGGAGCTGTCCGGGATCGGCGAGACCGACTTCCTGGAGGCGGTGTGGTACCGGCGCACCGTGCGGATCCCGGACGCGTGGGCCGGGCGGCGCGTGCTGCTGCACTTCCAGGCGGTCGACCACGACACCACCGTCTGGGTCAACGGCCAGGAGGTCGCCCGGCACCGCGGCGGCTTCACCCCGTTCACCGCCGACCTTGACGGCGTGGCGGAGCCGGGGCGGGAGGCCGTGGTGGTGGTCCGCGCCCGCGACACCCGGCACGGTCCGCAGGCCCGCGGCAAGCAGGCGACCTGGTACGGCAACTCCGGCTGCCACTACACCCGCACCACCGGGATCTGGCAGACCGTCTGGCTGGAGCCGGTCCCGCACACGCACCTGCGGCGGCCGCGGATCACCCCGGACCTGGCCGGGAGCGCGTTCCACCTGGAGCTGCCGCTGAGCGCGAACCGCCGGGGGTGGACGGTGTCCGCCGAACTGCGCGACGCCGACGGCACGGTGTGCGCCGCGACGACCCGCGCCGACCTCGACCTCGCACCGCGCCTGGTGCTGCCGGTGCCGGAGGCGCGGCGGCGGCCGTGGGGGCCGGACGACCCCCATCTGTACGGCCTGCGGCTGGAGTTGCGCGACGAGAACGGCGCGGTGGCGGACGCCTGCGACAGCTACGCCGGGCTGCGGTCGGTGGCCATCGACGGCACGGCGCTGCGGCTCAACGGCGAGCCGGTCTTCCAGCGCCTGGTGCTCGACCAGGGCTACTACCCGGACGGCGTGATGACCGCGCCGGACGACGCGGCGCTGGTCCGCGACATCGAACTGGGCCTGGCGGCCGGCTTCAACGGCGCCCGGCTGCACCAGAAGGTGTTCGAGGAGCGGTACCTGTACCACGCGGACCGGCTCGGCTACCTGGTCTGGGGCGAGTTCGGCGACTGGGGCGCCAAGACCGACGGGCCGCCGGCCGACCTGCAGCGGCCGGACGCCTCCTTCGTCGCCGAGTGGCTGGAGGCGCTGGGCCGCGACCACTCCCACCCGTCGATCGTCGGCTGGTGCCCGCTCAACGAGACGCACCAGGTGCTGCACGACCGCATCACCGCGCTCGACGACGTGACCCGGGCGATGTACCTGGCCACCAAGAACGCCGATCCGTCCCGCCCGGTCGTCGACGCCTCCGGCTACGCGCACCGGATCCGGGACGTGGACGTCTACGACGCGCACCTGTACGAGCAGGACCCGGCGCGGTTCGCCGCCGCGATGGCCCCGCTCGCCGCGGGCCGCCCGTACACCAACACCGGCGAGGACGGCTCCCCGTGGTCCGTTCCGTACCGCGGACAGCCCTATTTCTGCAGCGAGTTCGGCGGCATCCGCTGGAACCCCGAACTGACGGAGGGTCAGGATTCCTGGGGCTACGGCCACCAGCCGCGCACCGAGGAGGAGTTCTACGAGCGCTTCGCCGCGCTCACCGGCGTGCTGCTCGACGACCCGCTGATGTTCGGCTACTGCTACACCCAGTTGACCGACGTCCACCAGGAGCAGAACGGCCTGTACACCTTCGAGCGCGGCGAGAAACTGGACATCGCCCGTATCAGAGCCGCCCAGCTGCGCCCCTCCGCCTGCGAGTCGGCACGTCGGGCAGGTTAGCCGGACGGTGGCGGGCGGGAACGCTTCCGGCATGGCACTGCTGCTCGGCATCGACATCGGCACCTCCGGCTCCAAGGGGGTGCTGACCCGCTCTGACGGCGACATCGTCGCGCGGGCGGTACGCGAACACCGCACCGCCGGCCCGCGCCCCGGCTGGGCGGAGCACGACGCGGAGCGGGTGTGGTGGCAGGACTTCACCGAGCTGGCACGGGAGTTGACCGGGTCGCTGCCGCCGGGCGAGACGCTGGCCGGCGTCGGGGTCAGCGGCATGGGACCGTGCCTGCTGCCCGCCGACGACGCCGGGACCCCGCTGCGGGCCGCCATCCTCTACGGGATCGACACCCGCGCGGGCGAGCAGATCGCCGCGCAGCGCGCGCGGTACGGCGACGCGGCGGTGCTGGCGCGCTGCGGCGCGCCGCTGACCAGCCAGGCGATCGGCCCGAAGCTCGCCTGGGTGCGCGAGCGGGAGCCGGCGCTCTACGCGCGCACCCGCCGCTGGTTCATGGCCAGTTCCTACCTGGTGCACCGGCTGACCGGCGCCTACGTCCTCGACCACCACTCGGCCAGCCAGTGCGTGCCGCTCTACGATCCGCGGCGCGGCGAGTGGATCGCCGAGTGGTGCGAGCAGATCGCGCCGGGCCTGCGCTGGCCGGAGCTGGTCTGGCCGGCCGACCCGGTCGGCGAGGTCACCGCGCGGGCCGCGGCGGCCACCGGCATCCCCGCGGGCACCCCGGTGGTGGCCGGCACGGTGGACGCCTGGGCCGAGGCCACCGCGGTCGGCGTCCGCGAGCCGGGCGACCTGATGCTGATGTACGGCACCACCATGTTCCTGCTCAACGTCATCCCGGAACCGGTCGGCGACCCGCGGCTGTGGGGCACGGTGGGCGCGTTCCCCGGCACCAGCTGCCTGGCGGCCGGCATGGCGACCTCGGGGGCGGTGACCGGCTGGCTGCGCGACCTGACCGGCGCCACGTACGAGTCGCTGCTGGCCGAGGCCGCCGCGACACCGCCAGGCGCCGAGGGGCTGCTGATGCTCCCGTACTTCGCCGGCGAGCGCACCCCGTTGTTCGACCCGGACGCGCGCGGACTGATCCACGGCCTGACGCTGCGGCACGGCAGGGGGCACCTGTACCGGGCGGCGCTGGAGGCGACGGCTTTCGGGGTGCGGCACAACCTGGCGGTGATGACGGAGGCGGGCGGTCGGCCGGACCGGCTGGTGGCGGTGGGCGGCGGCGCCCGCGGCCTGTGGACCCGCATCGTCTCCGACGTCACCGGCCGCGCCCAGCAGATCCCCCGGCACCTGGTCGGCGCGGCCTACGGCGACGCGATGTTCGCCGCGCTCGGCACCGGCCTGGTGGCCGCGGAGGACGTGTGGGCGTGGAACCCGGTGGTCTCCCGGGTCGAGCCGGACCCGGCGAACGCGGGCGTCTACGACGAGTTGTACCGGCTCTACCTGGAGCTCTACCCGGCCACCCGGGACGCCGCGCACGCCCTGGCGCACCGTCAACGGCTCGACGGCTGACGCCGGCCGGCCCGGCGGACGGGGACGAGTGGCAAGAACCTTTTCCCGCCGGTGTCTTGACGCCGGACATTGGTCCAGGCCAATTTAGGGGGCACGCGGTCGCCGGAGGCCTACGGCTGCCGCCCGCCGCCCACCCCCACCCGGGCGGCGCACCGAGCACCTGTGCCGGGAAGGCGCGCCCGCCGCCCTTCCCGGCGCAGGCACCAACTCCCCCCACACCTGGAGTTCAGCATGGCCGCTCATCCCGCCAACCCCCCTTCCGCCCGCCGCCGTCGCGGTGCGGCCGCCGCGACGGCCGTCGTGCTCGCCGCGGCGTCCGCCCTCGTCGCCGCCGGCACCGGCACCGCGTCGGCGGCGGGCGGCTTCGGCGGATTCGCGCCGTACGTCGACACCTCGCTCCACCCGCAGTACGACCTGGCCTCCGGCGCCGCGACCGAGGGCACCAAGTACTTCAACCTGGCGTTCATCACCGACGGCGGTTCGTGCACCCCCAAGTGGGGCGGCGTCACCGACCTGTCCGACGCGGCCACCGCCGCGAACATCGCCGCGCTGCGTTCGGCGGGCGGCGACGTGCGGGTCTCCTTCGGCGGCGCGAGCGGCACCGAACTCGCCCTGGACTGCGACAACGCCACCGATCTGGCCGCCGCCTACCAGAAGGTGATCGACCAGTACGCGCTGACCGCGGTCGACTTCGACGTGGAGGGCGGCGCGCTCGGCGACACCGCCTCCGTCGACCGCCGCAACCAGGCGATAGCGATCCTGGAGCAGGACGACCCCTCGCTCCAGGTCTCCTACACGCTGCCCGTACTGCCGTCCGGCCTGACCGCGCAGGGGCTGGCCGTGCTGAGCAGCGCGCAGTCCGCAGGCGCCGCGATCTCCGCGGTCAACGTGATGGCCATGGACTACGGCTCCTCGTTCCCCTCCGACATGGGGCAGAACGCGATCGACGCGGCCACCGCGACCGAGGGCCAGATCAAGTCGGTGTGGACCGGACTCAGCGACGACCAGGCGTGGGCCAAGGTCGCGGTCACCCCGATGATCGGCGTCAACGACGACTCCGCGGAGACCTTCACCGTCGCCGACGCCTCCTCGCTGGTCTCCTTCGCACAGAGCAAGCACCTGGCCTGGCTGTCCTTCTGGTCCGCCACCCGCGACCAGCCGTGCCCCGGCGGTCCGCAGAGCTCGGCCTCCGCCACCTGCTCGTCCATCGCGCAGAACGCGGGCGACTTCGGCCGGGCGATGAGCGCCTACACGGGCTGACCGGCCGAAACAGGCGGACGGGGGCAGCGCACCGGGAGCGGCGCCGCCCCCGTCTCCGCCACGAACACGTTCAGCTCCCTCGCCCCGGAGAAGCCGGGTCGAGGCCGGGCCACGGCCGGACACGCCGACGTCCCGCACGGCGTGGGGGCCGTGCGGGACGGGGGTGTCACTGATCAGCGGTCACCCGGTGTCAGCTGTAGTTCTCCCAGGTGACGCCGAAGCTGCCGCCGGAGATGCCGCCCGGCTGGGCCATGACGTCACCGCTGTCCGAGTTCTCCATGGTGATCTCGGAGGGCGAGGAGTTGCCGAGGGCCGAGCCGTTGGCCGTCGAGCCGGAGAAGCTCACCGAGCCGAAGTCGGACAGCTGGGCGATCTGGCCGCCGACGCTGGTGGCCTCGGCGATGACCTCGGCGGAGCTGTCCTGGTAGCCCGAGGAGCCCGCGTGGGTGGTGTTCTTGGTCCAGCCCTGGGTGCTGTCCGACAGCGACATGGTGAAGGTGCCGTCGCCGTTGTCGGTCACGGTCGCGCTCAGGTGGTCGCCGGGGGCCACGGTGACGGAGTAGGGGCTCTCCGAGGCCGGCAGGACCTCCCACCAGGCGCCGTACTCGGCCTGGCCGCCGATGCAGTCGGCCTCGGTGCCGGTCTGCTCCAGCGCCGAGTTGTTGAACCCGTCGAGGCCGACCCAGAACGAGGAGTACGTGTCGCCGCCGCCGTTGCAGGAGATGGACGGCTGGACCCACGAGGAGGACACCGAGGTGTCACTGCCGGCGGCACCGTTGGCGGCGTAGCCGGACCAGTTGCCGGAGGTGAGGTCGTCGTTCTTCTTGCCGTTGACCTGCTGCAGCGCGTGGCTCTCGGTGCGGGCGATCTTGGCGCTCACCTGGGCCGGGTGGGCGACCGGGGTCGCGGCGTGGGCCGCGGGCGCGGCGAGCGCCATCGCGGCGGCACCGGCAGCGATGGTGAGCAGGCGTGCGGAACCCTTCTGGGGCATGGGGGAACTCCATACGTGGGGGGAACCTGTGGGGGGATGCCGGACAGCGCGCGCAACCGTCCGGGCCGTGCGAGTGGGGGTGTCGTCCGGACGGGCCCGGGTCCTGGCGACGGACGAAAGCCTGCGCGATGCCACATGTTCATGGCAAGGGCTCAGGAAACGTTCAGGCTTTAGCGAATTGCCGCCGTCAAATGACAGATAAAGAAGCGAACGAGCGAAAAGCTAACCGCTTAGGGCCATTTGAGAATGGTTTCGGCGACCACATTGACCTGGAGCGCGCTCCGATCCGTAGCCTGCGGTGCATGAGCACACCGCAGCGAAAGATCGGATCAGGGTTCGGCGCGCGCAGCACGGCGGACGAGGTGCTGGAGGGCGTCGACCTGTCGGGGAAACTCGCCCTCGTCACCGGCGGCTACTCGGGCATCGGTATCGAGACGACCCGGGCGCTGGCCCGCGCCGGCGCGAAGGTCGTGGTGCCGGCCCGGCGACCGCAGGCCGCGCGGCAGGCGGTCGGGGGGATCGCCGGCACCGAGGTGGCCGAACTCGACCTGTCGGACCTCGACAGCGTGCGCGGGTTCGCCGGCCGCTTCCTGGACTCCGGGCGCACCGTGGACTACGTGATCAACAGCGCCGGGATCATGGCCTGCCCGCAGACCCGGGTGGGGCCGGGCTGGGAGGCGCAGTTCGCGACCAACCACCTCGGCCACTACGCACTGGTCAACCTGCTGTGGCCGGCGATCTCCCGGGACGGCGGCCGGGTCGTCGCGGTCTCCTCGGCCGGCCACCGCCGCTCCGGCATCCGCTGGTCGGACGTGCAGTTCGAGAACGGCTACGACAAGTGGGAGGCGTACGGGCAGGCGAAGTCCGCCAACGCGCTGTTCGCCGTGCGGCTGGACGCGCTCGCCCGCGAGCAGGGCGTGCGGGCCTTCTCGGTGCACCCCGGCGGGATCATGACGCCGCTCCAACGCCACCTGGCGACCGAGGAGATGGTGGCCGCCGGCTGGATCGACGAGGACGGCAAGCCGGTCAACCCGAACTTCAAGTCCCCCGAGCAGGGCGCCGCGACCCAGGTGTGGGCGGCGACCTCGCCGAGCCTGGACGGCCTGGGCGGCGTCTACTGCGAGGACTGCGACATCGCCGATCCCGCGGTGGGCGACGCGCCGACCAGCGGCGTGCGCGACCACGCGGTCGATCCCGAGCAGGCCGCGCGACTGTGGGCGCTTTCGGCCGAGTTGACCGGAATCGACGCGTTCGCCGTGGGAGGCTGAACCGCCGGGCCGCCGGGCCCGCGGAGGGAGACACCGCATGACCGCCACGCCCCCGCCCGACCCGACCGGCTGGCGCGAGGCGCTCGCCGGGATCGAGGACGCCGAGGAAGTACGGCTGGCCACCCGTCGCGCGGACGGCAGCCTGCGCCGCGGCAACCCGGTGTGGGCCGTCGTCGTCGGCGGAGCGGTCTACGTGCGCTCCTTCCACGGTCCCCGCGGCACCTGGTTCCGGTGGGCGCTGGCCACCTCCCGCGGCGCGATCGTGCCGGCCGACGGGCGGCCGCGCGCCGTACGCTTCGAGAGCGCCGCGGACCCGGCGCTCAACACGCGGATCGACGACGCCTACCGCGCCAAGTACGCCGCCTCCCCGTACGCCGCCGGCATGGTTGCCGCCGACGCGGTGACGACGACCCTGCGGCTGGTGCCGGAACGGGAGTGAGGGGGAAGCGATGCGGGTGTTCCGGTACGACCGCGCGGAGCGGCAGGTTGGAGCGCACGGCAGCGCGGGGCTCACCGTGACCCGGATCGCGGCCGGCGCGGGCGAGGTGCGGCTCACCTGCCTGAGCGTGGCGCCCGGCGGGGTGATCGGTACGCATCCAGCCGCCGGCGCCCAGTTGTTCCTGGTCACCGCGGGCGAAGGCTGGGTGGCGGGAGCGGACGGCGTGCGCGTCGGCGTGACGGCCGGCCAGGGCGTGCGCTGGGACGCCGGGGAGGAACACACCTCGGGGACCGACGGCGGCCTGACCGCGCTGGCCGTGGAGGGCGGCGCGCTCGACCTGTTCGATCCGCTGCCGGGGCGGTGAGCGCCGCGGGCGGGTCAGGCGAGCTGGTTGACCAGCGTGCCGAAGAGCGCGGGCAGCCGGGCCGCGGTCGGGCACGATGCGGCGGGCGGCCGGCGGGCGGTGCCGCAGCCAGAGCAGCGAGGAGGTCAGCAGCCGGTAGCGGCGGGAGGTCTCGCGCCAGGCCCGCTCGTAGCGCTGCGGGGTGCCGGCGCGCACGCACTCCACCAGGCGCGGCGCGCAGGCCAGCGCGAGCGCGATGCCCTCGCCGGTGAGGGCGTCGAGGTATCCGGCCGCGTCGCCGACGAGCAGCACCCGTCCGGCGACCCGGGCGCTCGCCGCCTGCCGCAGCGGACCGGCGCCGCGGACCGCGCCCGCCTCCGCGCCGCGCAGCAGTTCGCCCAAGGCCGGGAAGCGCGGCAGGAGTTCGTCGAACGGCGCCCGGTCGCCGGTCAGGAGGGCGACGCCGACCAGCCGCGGACCGATCGGCGTCACGTACGCCTCGGCGCGCGGCGACCAGTGCACCTCGACGTGGTCGGTCCACGGCGGCAGCGCGAAGTGCCGGCGCAGGCCGTAGCGCGGCGGGCGGCGCGGTCCGGGCGCGCGGTGCAGGGCGAGGGCCCGGCGCACGGTGGAGTGCAGGCCGTCGGCCGCGGCGAGGTAGCGGGCGGTGAATCCGGCGGCGCGGACCGAACCGGCGTCCTGGGTCACGGTGGTGACGCGGCCGGCGACCACCGGGACGCCGAGGGCCGCGGCCCGCTGCGCCAGGGCGGCGTGCAGCACGGTGCGCCGGACGCCGAGCCCGCAGCCGGCCCGGAAGGACGCCTCGGCCCTGTGGTGTCCGTCGAGGTAGCGGATGCCGCGCAGCGGCTGCCCGGTGAGGGGGGCGCCGAGCGCTTCGGCGGCCCGTACCGCGCCGGGCATCAGGCCCTCGCCGCACGCCTTGTCGATCGGGCCGGGCCGCGGTTCGACCACCAGGACGTCGAGGCCGGCGAGCGCCGCGTGGATCGCGGTGGCCAGCCCGGCCGGTCCGCCGCCGGCGACCAGCAGGTCGATCACCGGATCCCGCTCCGGGCCAGCGCGGCGTTCTCGCAGGAGATCCGGACCGCGAGCAGCGGCACGTTGCCCAGGGCGAAGAGGACGGCGGTGACCCAGGCGCCGTGCACCAGCGGCAACGCGAGCCCCTCGGCCACCACGGCCACGTAGTTGGGGTGGTGGAGCAGCCGGTAGGGGCCGCGGTCGACCAGCGGCAGGCCGGGCACCACGATCACCCGGGTGTTCCAGCGCGGCCCGAGCACGGCCACGCACCACCAGCGCAGCGCCTGCGCGGCGAGCACCACCGCGAGCATCGGCCAGCCGAGCGCGGGGGTGAACGGCCGCCCGGCGAACCGGACTTCGGCCAGGCAGCCGACCAGCAGCCCGGTGTGCAGGGCCACCATGACCGGGTAGTGGCCGCGGCCGGACTCGGTGCCGCCGCGCAGCCGGCTCCAGGCCGCGTTGCGCCGGGCGACCAGCAGTTCGGCGAGGCGTTCGGCGGCGACGAGCAGGATCAGCAGGGTGTAGGCGGTCACGGGGCGGCTACCAGCGCAGGAGGACGAGTTCTGAGGACAGGCCGGGACCGAGCGCGAGCAGCAGTCCGGCGGTGCCGGGCGGTGGGCCGGCGGCCAGCACGTCGCGCAGGATGTGCGGCACCGAGGCGGAGGAGAGGTTGCCGACCGCGGCGAGCGAGCGGCGGGACGGCTCCAGGGCCTCGGGCGGCAGGCCGAGGCCGTCCTGCAGCGCGTCGAGCACCTTGGGGCCGCCCGGATGGCAGACCCAGCCGGTGACGTCGTCCGGCTTCAGGTCGTGTCCGGACAGGAAGGAGCGCACCTCCTCGGCGACCGACAGCCGTACCAGTGCGGGCAGTTCGGCGCCGAGCACGATGCGGAAGCCGCGGTCGCCGACGTCCCAGCCGAGCAGGTGCTCGGTGCCGGGGTAGAGCCGGCTGCGGGTGGCCGTCACCGTGGGGCCGGCGTGGTCGGCCGCGCGGCCGGCGCCCACCGCGACCACGGCGGCGGCGCCGTCGCCGAACAGCGAACCGGCGACCAGGCCGGCCGCCGAGCGGTCGCCGGACTGCAGGGTGAGCGAGCACAGTTCGGTGGACAGCAGGACGGCGACGTCGTCGCGGTGGCCGGCGAGATGGTCGTGCAGCCGTGCGAGGCCGGCCGCGCCCGCGACGCAACCGAGGCCGAAGACCGGCAGCCGCTTGACGTCGGCGCGCAGCCCGACCCGCCCGGCGAGCCGCGCCTCGACGGAGGGCGCGGCGATCCCGGTGACCGAGGTGGACAGCACGAGGTCGACCTCGTCCGCGCGGATCCCGGCCGCCGCGAGCGCCCCGAGCAGCGCGCGCTCGCCGAGTTCCACGGCGTGTTCGATGAACAGGTCGTTGGCCTCACCGAACCCGGAGAGCGCGGCGTAGCGCGGCAGTTCGAGGGCGAGATGGCGGGTGCGGACGGCCGCCGAGGCGTGCAGCCGGTCGAGGACCGACCGGTCCGCGCCGGCCGGCAGGCACAACGCGGCCAGCGCGTCGGTGATCTCCTGCTGCGGATAGCGGTGCGGCGGAAGTACTCCGCATACCGCCGCGATTCGTGTCATCACGTCAGCATACGTTCTCATCTCGCACAAGGCGCTCAACCATGACGGAGCATCACGGAACGGCACGGATCGCGGGGGCCCGGCGTAGCATCGGGCCATGCCGACCGACCAGGCCGCCCCGCCGGCGGCCGACCGCCTCCCGCGGCTGCCGGCCGCCCTGTTGATGGCGTGCCATCCGGCGCCCGCCCTGCTGGTCACCGCGGTCGCCACCGCGCTGGCGGTCTCCAGCGGGCGCACCGCGCACGGCGTGCTCGCCGTCGGACTGGGCACGCTGACCGGGCAGTTGTCGGTGGGCTGGTCCAACGACCGGGTGGACCTGGCGCGCGACACGGCGGCCGGCCGGCGCGACAAGCCGCTGGTGGGCGGCGGGGTGCGGCCGGGCGCGGTGACCGCCGCCGCGCTGCTGGCGCTGGCGGCGTGCGTGCCGCTGTCGCTGGCCGCGGGCGCCGCGGCGGGCGCGGCGCACCTGGTGGGCGTCGGCTCCGCGTGGGCCTACAACCTGTGGCTGAAGCGGACGGCGTGGTCCCCGCTGCCGTACGCGGTGGCCTTCGGCCTGCTGCCGGCCTTCGTCTCGCTCGGCCTGCCCGGCCATCCGTGGCCGCCGGCCTGGGCGCTGGCGGCCGGCGCGCTGCTGGGGGTGGGGGCGCACGCGGCCAACGTGCTGCCGGACATCGACGCCGATCTGGCCGCCGGTGTGCGCGGGCTGCCGCAGCGGCTGGGGGCGCGGCGCTCGCGGTTCGTCACCGCCGGCGCGCTGCTGGCGGCCTCGGCGGCGCTGCTGGCCGGCCCGCCCGGTCCGCTCGGCGCGGCCGGCTGGGCGGCGCTGGCGCTGACCGCCGCGCTGTCGGTGGCGGCCGGCACCGTGCCGCGGGCGGACGGCGCGGCTCGCACGCCGTTCCTCGCGGCGCTCGCGGTCGCGGCGGTGGACGTCACGCTGCTGGTGCTGCGCGGTTCGCGGCTGGGTTGAGCCGGCGCTTGATAGGTGACCATTGAGTCACCTATCATGGCGTCATCGGACGGGGAGACTCCGCGGCGGCCGAACCCCGACGGGGTCCCACGAGACGGCTGGAGGGTCCCATGGAGAAGGTCTACGAGATCTACATCCGCACCACGCCGGAGCGGCTGTGGGCGGCGATCACCGACGGCGAGACCAGGAGCAGGTACACCTTCGGCGCCCGGGTCGAGTCCGCGTGGACGCCCGGCTCGCGCTACGAGCTGAGCCATCCGGGCGGGCTGCTCGGCGAGGGCGAGAACCTGGAGGTCGATCCGCCGCGCCGGCTGGTGCAGAGCATGGTCGCCCTGTGGAGCGACGACGTGCGGAAGGAGGGCACCTCCCGGATCACCTGGGAGATCGAACCGGTCGGCGACTCCTGCCGGCTGACCGTCACGCACGACCGGTTGCGCGAGGGCGCGAACAACGAGGTGTACGGCGGCTGGCCGATGATCCTCTCGGGCCTGAAGACCTGGCTGGAGACCGGCACGGTGCTCACCACGCCCGGCTCGCTGATGTACGGCTGACGCCGCCGCGGGCTCCGGCGGGTGGAATCGGACACGCCGGGTCACGATGGAGGAGGATTCCGCACCGCAGAGAGGTGGGTGTGATGAGCTTCTCCTCCAACGATCCGCACGGCGGTCCGGCCGGAACCGGCCGGGAAGGCGGACCGGAGTACGTCCCCGGTCCGGCGGCGCCGTACGGCGGGGCCCTGGGCGCCCTGGCCGGCGCCGCGTGGCAGGTGCTGCTGACGGCCGGTGTCGCGGCCATCGCGCTCGGCGTCTTCGTCCTGGTCTGGCCGAAGGCCACCCTGCACGTGGTCGGCGTGCTGTTCGGGGTGTATCTGCTGGTCAGCGGCGTCTTCCAGCTCGCCGCCGCGTTCGGGTCGCACGTGCCGGGCCATCTGCGGACGCTCAGCTTCGTCAGCGGCGCGCTGTGCGTGCTGCTCGGGCTGATCTGCTTCCGCGGCGCCGCGGAGTCGATCCTGCTGCTCGCCTTGTGGATCGGCTTCGGCTGGGTGCTGCGCGGGGTGATGCTGACCGCCGTCGCGCTGTCCACCGAGGGGTTGCCGGCCCGCGGCTGGCAGATGTTCCTCGGGGTCGTGACGTTCCTGGGCGGCGTGGTGCTGATCGTCAGCCCGTTCCGCTCGGTCAGCGCGCTGACCGTGGTGGCCGGGATCTGGCTGATCGTGCTGGGCGTCACCGAGACCGCGCACGCGGTGCGGCTGCGCGCCCGGCAGCACGGGCCGGCGGGCCGGGCCGCGCGGCCGGCCGGATCGCCCGGGTAGCCGGACCGGTCAGGAGCGCTTGAACGCCACGCCGGCCCAGATCGACGCCTCGCCCTCGCTGGGCGGCTCCACCGGTTCGTCCGCCTCCGGCCGCCAGCGGCGCGGCACCGCGATACCCGGGTCGAGGAGTTCGAGGCCGTCGAAGAACCGGGCGATCTCCGATCGGGTGCGCGGCACCACCTGGGCGCCGGAGCCGGTGAACTGGTCGGTGAGCCGGAGCAGTTCCCGGTCGAAGTCCTGGGTGGCGTGGCTGAGCACCAGCGCGCTGCCGGCCGGCAGCGCGTCGAGCAGCACGCGCACCACCTCGTGGACGTCGCAGTCGCGGGGCAGCCAGTGCAGCAGCAGGCACAGGCTGAGCGCCACCGGCTGGTCCAGGTCCAGCGTCTCGCGCAGTTCGGGCGAGTCCAGGAGGGCGCGCGGATCGGTGGCGTCGGCCTGCACGCAGCAGATCCGGCCCTGCGGGGTGCTGCTGTGCAGGGCGCGGGAGTGGGTGAGGACGATCGGGTCGTTGTCGGCGTAGACGACGCGGGCGGCCGGGTCGACGGACTGGACGACCTCGTGCAGGTTGGGCGAGGAGGGGATGCCGGCTCCTATGTCGAGGAACTGGCGTATCCCGGCCTCGGCGGCCAGGTGGCGCACGGCGCGGCGCATGAACGCCCGGTTGTCCCTGGCGCCCGCGATGGCGGTCGGCAGCGCGGCGACCACCCACTCGACGAATTCCCGGTCGGCCGGGTAGTTGGTCTTGCCGCCGAGCATGACGTCGTAGATGCGGGCCGCGTGCGGCTGGTCGGTACGCAGACCACCGGGAAACAGCGGTTTCCTGGTGATCCAGTCGTTCGACTCCGGCATCGCGCCCTCTCCTCGCCCGCACGGTGGACCCGCGTCAACTAGCAGTGATCTTAGTGCTGTTGGCTGCTCGCAGGACCGGCCGGGTCCCTCCGGACCATGATCGCGGTCCCCGGCGCTACGATCCTCGGCATGGATTGCTCCGGACCGCACTGACGGATCGCGTCCGCCGGCGCCCGCACCGCACCGCGGAGGGCGCGGCGACGATCCGTCCTGCCCGCGCGCCGCCCGACCGACCGGCGGCGCCGAACTCCGGAGTCCCGTCATGCCACGCCCCTCACGGGGCGGCGCGTCGTACCGCGCCGTCCTGCGCCTTCCGCATGCCCGCCCGCTGCTGGCCGCCGCGACGCTCGCGCGGCTGTCCTACGGGCTGTTCTCCCTGCCCCTGCTGCTCTCGTTGCGCGCCGGCACCGGCTCCTACGCGCTCGCCGGCACGGCCACCGGGCTGTTCGGGCTGGCCACCGCGCTGCTCGGCCCGGCGCGCGCCCGGCTGGTCGAGCGGCGTCCCGGCACGCTGACGCCGATGTCGTGGTGGTACGGCGGCCTGCTGGCCGCGGTGGCGGCCGGCTGCGCGTTCGGCCCGCTGCGCTGGGCGGCGCCGGTACTGACCGTGCTCGCCGGCTTCTTCCCGCCGCCGGTCGGCCCGTTGACCCGGACCCGGTGGGGCCTGCTGTCGCGCGACGAGCGGCAGCGGCAGGCCGCGTTGAGCCTGGACACGGTGGCCGAGTCGACGGCGTTCGCGCTCGGCCCGGTGCTCGGCGGCGGTCTGGCCGCCCTGGCCGGCGGGCCGGCGGCGCTGGCGGTGTGCGCGGCCGTGGCGGTCGCCGGGTTCACCGCGCTGTCGGCGGTGCTGCGGCGCTCGGCCGGGCTGCCCGAGCCGGCCGCCGCACCCCGGCCGGACGCGGCGTCGCCGGACGGCCGCCGCGGCGGCGGGCCGCTGGCGGTGCCGGGGTTCGCGGCGCTGCTGCTCGTGCCGTTCGGCGCGGGCGGCGCGCTGGCGCTGGAGGAGGTCGCGACGGTCGCGGTGCGGCACGCCGCGGTGACCGGGCCGCTGCTGGCGCTGTTCTCGGTGGGCGGGGTGCTCGGCGGCCTGGCCTACGGGCGGGGCGGTTGGCCGGGGTCGCCCGAGCGGCGGCTGCCGGTGCTGGGCGCGCTGGGCGGCGGGGCCTTCGCGGTGCCGCTGGCGACGTCCGCGCTCTCAGCGGTCGCGGCGGCGTTCCTGCTCGCCGGGGCGTGCGAGGACACCGTGGTCATCACCTGCTACCTGATCGTCGAGGCGGTGATCCCGCCGGGCCGGCGCACCGAGGCGGGCGCCTGGGTCAACACCGCCTACAACCTCGGCTCCGCGCTGGGCTCCGGCGCCGCCGGAGTGCTGGTGGACGACTGCGGTGCGCGCTCCGGCCTGGTCGCGGCGGCGGTGCTGCTCGGCGGGGTGTCGGTGGCGGCCGGGGTGTGCGGGGCGGCGGCAGCACGGCCGCCGGGCTCCCCGGACCGCCGGTCCGGCCCGCTGAGCGGCGGGCGGCGGATCTTTGCGCGCCGACGGGAATAGCGCGGCCGGACCGGCGGCTTGAGGCGGTAACGACGGTCTCGGTGCACCAGGTGTCACCGAAGGGACGGAACGAGGAGCGCATGCCCAGGGCGTATGTCTTCACCGCGCACGGCGGACCCGAGGTGGAGCGGTTCGAGGAGGTGCCGTCCCGCGCCCCCGCGGACGGCGAGTTGCTGGTCGAGGTGCGGGCCGCCGGCGTCAACCCGGTGGACTGGAAGATCCGTTCCGGGTTCGTGCCGGGCGGTGGCACGCCGGCGCCGCTGCCGACGGTCTTCGGCAACGAGGTGGCCGGCGTGGTGACCGCGGTCGGGCCCGGGGTCCGCGAATTCGCGGTCGGCGACGCGGTGTTCGGCAATCCGCTGACCGGCGGCTACACCTCCTCGACCCTGCTGCCCGTCGCGCTCGCCGCCCGCAAGCCGGCCGAGCTGTCGTTCACCGACGCGGCCGCGCTGCCGGTCGCGGCGGCCACCGCGTACGACGCGGTGCGCGAACTCGACCTGCCGCAGGGCGCCACCGTGCTGATCAACGGGGTGGGCGGCGGGGTCGGCGTGGCGGCGGCGCAGCTCGCCACGCACTTCGGGGTCCGGGTGGTGGGCACCGCGTCGGCGGCCAAGCAGGGGTTCGTGACGTCGCTCGGCGTGCTGCACGTCGCGTCCGGTCCCGACATCGCGGAACGGGTGGCGGCGGCCGCGCCTGGCCGGATCGACGCGATCCTGGACATGGTCGGCGGCGAGTCGCTGGAGGCGGTCGCCGGGCTGCTGGCGGACCGCTCGAAGCTGATCACCGTCTCCGACCCGGTCACCGCCGGGCGGCTCGGCGGCTCGATGGTGCTCCGGGTGCGCACCGGCGAGCGGCTGGAGGAGGTGGCGGCGCTGGTGGTCAAGGGGGCGCTGCGGCCGATGGTGACCGAGGTCTTCCCGTTCGAGCGGGCGGGCGAGGCGCTGCGCGCGGTGGAGGGCGGCCACACGCGGGGCAAGATCGTGATCGAGGTGACCGGGTGAGCCAGCTGCGCGACCCGCTTCCCGGCCGCGAACCCCCCGACGTCTGCGAGGCGCTGGGCAACCCCGGGCTCGCCTCGCTCACCGGTCCCGACGCCCGGCTGGCCGAGGGGCGCGGCCGGGTGCTGCGGTACGCGGGCGACGTCTGCCCGTTCGTCGGCATGCCGGAGCGGCCCGACCCGCGGGACTGGGCGGACCTGGCGGCGCTGGCCGGTCCGGGCGGTATCGTCGGGCTCGCGGCGGTCGAGGTGATGCCGCCGCCGCAGTGGGAGATCACCTTCAACGTCAAGGGCGTTCAGATGACCGGCGACGACCTGGCCGGGGTACCGGACGCCGAGGCGGTGCCGCTCGGCCCCGACGACGTGCCGGAGATGCTGGACCTGGTGGAACGCACCCAGCCCGGACCGTTCCTGCCCGGCACCATCCGGCTCGGCGGCTACCTGGGCATCCGCCGGGGCGGTGCGCTGGTGGCGATGGCCGGGGAGCGGCTGCACCCGCCGGGCTGGGCGGAGGTCAGCGCGGTGTGCACCGACCCGGACCACCGCGGCCAGGGCCTCGCCGCCCGGCTGATCCGCGCGGTGGCCGCCGGGATCCGGGAGCGCGGCGAGCGGCCGTTCCTGCACGCCGCGGGCGACAACGCCAACGCGATCCGGCTGTACGAGTCGCTGGGCTTCCGGCTGCGCCGCCCGGTGGTGTTCACCGCGGCACGGGTGCCGCGCTGACCGACCGCGGGTGACGGCGGCGGCCGTTCACCGAGGGTGGGCGGCGCGTGACCCGGCGTGCGCACGGGCCGGGAGCGCGCCGCCCGAGCGGCGACCACCGACAGAGAAACCGACATTTCGTGCCCGATGCCCCATATCGGATTACGCTGGACGTGCAGGGGCGCGTTCACCTTGCCGGGCGCGGTCGTTGGCCATGCCGTCGGCCCCGATGTCGCACAGCGCGACGATGTCCGGTCCGGTCTGCGCCCGCGGGCACACATCGGATCAGTCAGGAGAGGCCCATGACAGACACCCTCAGCCGGAACGCCAAGACCGCCAGGGGCGACGGCGACAAGTCCGAGAAGTCCCAGACGCACGGCACGGACGTCACCCCCGAGAAGCGCGGGTCGACCAGCATCGCCGACGACGTGGTGGAGAAGATCGCGGGCATGGCCGCCCGCGAGGTCCCCGGCGTGTACGGCCTGGGCACCGGCATGAGCCGGGCCATAGGCTCGGTACGCGACCGGGCGCCCGGCGGCCGGGCCAGCAGCATCACCCGCGGCGTGCAGGTCGAGGTCGGCGAGCGCGAGGCGGCGGTGGACCTCGACGTGGTGGTCGAGTACGACGTGGACATCATGCGGCTGGCCGGCCAGGTGCGCTCCACCGTCGTCTCGGAGGTGGAGGGCATGACGGGCCTGGACGTCGTCGAGGTGAACATCGCCGTCGACGACGTGCACCTGCCGGACGAGGAGTCGGACTCCGGCGACGGCGGGACGCCCAACCGCGTGCAGTGAGGCGGATCTGACGGGGCGTCGGGCGGCCGCGATCGTCCGGCGCCCCGCCTCCGTACCGGATCGCGTTGATCCACCGGGGAGTTCACCTCTCGCCGCCCGGCTCCCCCTTCACGCCGTGGAGTACCGATGCGTCCGAGGCCGCGTTCCGTCCTGCCGTTCGCCGCCGCCGCGGCGGCGGTGCTCACCACCGCCGCCGTCCTGCCGCACGCCGCGGGCGGGCCGGCGGGCACGACGGCGGGTCCGATCACCAGGCCCTCGCACGTCGTGGTCGTGACGGAGGAGAACCACTCCTACTCCGACATCGTCGGCGACACCGGCAGCGCCCCCTACCTCAACTCCCTCGCCTCCCAAGGGGCGTTGCTCACCTCGTCGTTCGCCGTGACGCACCCCAGCGAGCCCAACTACCTGGCGCTGTTCTCCGGCAGCACCCACGGGCTGAGCGCCGACACCTGCCCGGTCGACGCGGGATCGGCCGCCAACCTCGGCTCCGAACTGCTCGCGGCCGGCGACACGTTCAAGGGGTACTCGGAGGGCCTGCCCAAGACCGGCTCGACCGTCTGCGCCTCGGGTGAGTACGCGCGCAAGCACTCGCCGTGGATCGACTTCGGCAACGTGCCGTCCTCCGACTCGCTGCCCTTCTCCTCCTTCCCGCGCGACTACCACAGGCTGCCGACGGTCTCGTTCGTGACGCCGAACCTCGACCACGACATGCACGACGGCACGGTCGAGCAGGCGGACAGCTGGCTGCGGGACAACCTGTCCGCCTACGCGGCCTGGGCGAAGACCCACAACAGCCTGCTGATCGTCACGTGGGACGAGGACGACCACTCCGAGAACAACCGGATCCCCACGCTCTTCGTCGGCGCGGACGTCAAACCCGGCAGGTACGGCGAGAGGGCGAACCACTACAACGTGCTCGCCACCCTGGAGCGGTTGTACGGCCTGCCCAGGGCCGGCGCCAGCGCGAGCGCCGCCCCGATCACCGCCATCTGGAAGTGACCGTCCGGCGGGCCGCTCGCCTGACGCCGCCTCAGTCGCGGCGCAGCAGCATCGCCAGCGCGTCGGCGAGCACCGCCTGCGGGTCGGCCACCGCCTCGCGGGCCCGCCAGGCGACGAAGCCGTCCGGGCGCACCAGCACCGCGCCGTCGTCCGCCGTGCCGTGCAGCGCCGCCCAGTCGGCGCCCTCGCCGGGCACCAGGTCGGCGTCCGGCCCGACGCGGTACGCCTCGACCGGTACCGACAGGTCGTGCGCGGCGCAGCGGGCGGCGGCCTGCCAGGCGTCGCCGGCCGGCCCGGAGCCGGTGAGCAGCACCATGGAGTGCTCGTAGAGGTCCAGCGTGGAGCGCTGCCGGCCCTCCCGGTCGGTGACCCACAGGTGCGGCGCGCGGCTGCCGGGGTCGCCGGTGGGCCGGAAGTCCTCGGGCACCACCGGGGCCCGCTCGTCGGTGCCGAGCACCGCGCCGCGCGGGTAGCGGTAGCCCAGCGCGACCACCAGGACGCCCTTCTGCGGTCCGCCGCCGGGCGGGGGCGCGTAGCCGGGGTGGCTGTGTTCGGCGGATCGGGCCGAGGCGCGCTCGCTGGTGGCGACGGCGACCGGGCGGCGCTCCTGCTCGTAGGTCTCCAGCAGTCCGGGCCCGGCCCAGCCGTCGAGCACGGCGGCGAGTTTCCAGGCGAGGTTGTGCGCGTCCTGGATACCGGTGTTGGAGCCGAACGCGCCGGTCGGCGACATCTCGTGCACCGCGTCGCCGGCCAGCAGGATCCGGCCGTTGGCGTACCGGTCGGCGACCCGCTCCGCGGCCCGCCAGGGCGCCTTGCCGGTGACCTCCACCTCCAGGTCGGGCACGCCGACCGCGGCCCGGATGTGCTCGGCGCACCGCTCGTCGGTGAAGTCCTCCAGGGTCTCGCCGTCCTCGGGGTGCCAGGGGGCGTGGAAGACCCACTTCTCGCGGTTGTCCACCGGCAGCAGCACGCCGTCGGCCGCCGGGTTGGTCAGGTAGCAGGCGATGAAGCGCCGCTCGCCCACCGCCTCGGCGAGCCGCTTGGCCCGGAAGGTGACGCTGACGTTGGCGAACAGGTCGCCGCGGCCGGACTGGCCGATGCGCAGCCCCTCGCGCACCGAACTGCGCGGTCCGTCGGCGGCCACCAGGTAGGCGGCGCGCACCTCGCGGCGCTCCCCGGTGGCGCGGTCGAGCAGCACCGCCCGCACCTCTTCGTCATCCTGTTCGAAGGAGACCAGTTCGGTGCTGAACCGGACGTCCGAGCCCAGTTCCCGGGTGCAGCGCAGCAGGACCGGTTCCAGGTCGTTCTGGCTGCACAGGCACCAGCCGGACGGACTGATCCGGGCCAGCGCGCCGCCCGGGCTGATCTCCTTGAAGAGCCAGTGGTCGTCCGGCGTGGTGAGCGATTCGGCCTGCAGGATGCCGTGGTTGTCGGCGAGCACCGAGGCGGCCGCGCGGATGCGCTCCTCGACGCCGGCCGTGCGGTACAGCTCCATGGTCCGCAGGTTGTTGCCGCGGCCGCGGGGGTGGCTGGAGGTCTCCGAGTGCTTCTCCACCAGGAGGTGCCGGATGCCGAGCCGGCCCAGGAACAGTGAGGTGGACAGCCCTACGAGCGATCCGCCGACGATGAGGACGGGTAGCCGGTCGCCGGCCTTGGGAGTCATAGCTGGCTTCCTGCCCGATTCATAGGGCAGTTTTTCCGGTATTCACCCAATTGGATCACAAATCTCGCACCATCCGGCCTCCGCGACGACGATCGATCTCGGACCCTCGGGGTCGATCGCTCTCGAAGGAGAGGTAGAACATGACACCGCTGGCCGAAAAGGTCTCACAATCCGCGCTCGACGGCTCCAGGCTCCGCGTGGTGCTCCAGCTCGAGGTCGAGGACGGCGCGGAACAGCGGTTCCTCGACGCCTACGACCAGATGTGCCGCCGGGTCGCCGCGGTGCCCGGGCACATCAGCGACCAGCTGTGCCAGTCGATCGAGAACCCGTCGCAGTGGCTGATCACCAGCGAGTGGGAGAGCGCGCTGCCCTTCCTGGCCTGGGTGGACAGCCCCGCGCACCTGGAGATGGTCGAGCCGTGGCACGGCTGCGTGCGCGACACCCGGTCGCTGCGCTTCGCGGTGCTGCGCGAGACGGGCACCGGCGTACCGGCCGGCGGGCGCCTGCAGGCCGCGCCGCGGATGGGCGACGGCATCGTCCGGCACGCCATCACCTTCAGCGTCAAGCCCGGCAGCGAGGAGAAGGTCGCCGAGCTGCTGGCCGGCTACACCTCGCCCAAGGCGAAGGTGGACGAGACCACCCGGCTGCGCCGGACCTCGCTGTACATGCACGGCAACCGGGTGGTGCGCGCCGTCGAGGTCGAGGGCGAGCTGGTCAAGGCGCTGCGGCACGTCGCCGCCCAGCCCGAGGTGCGGGCGGTCGAGGAGGCCATCAACCCGTACCTGGAGCAGGACCGCGACCTGGAGGACCCGCGCTCGGCCCGGGACTTCTTCGCCCGCGCCGCGCTGCCCGCCGTGCACCACGTGGCCACCCGGCACGACGTGCCGCAGGAACTGGACCGGCACGCGCTGTTCTACCCGGTGCGGCCCGGCCACGGCCAGGAGGTCGCCAAGCTGCTCGCCAAGACCGACGAGAAGGCGGCCGGCGACCCGAAGGGCCCGGTGGCCCGCAGCACGATCTTCCTGCGCGAGGACACCGTGGTGCGGCTGGTCGACCTGCGCTCCCCGATCGAGGAGGCGGCCAAGGCGGCCGTCGGCGTGGCCGACGCCCGTACCGCCGCCGCGCTGGCCAAGCTGCTCGACCTCGGCGAGGACGGCGACCTGCGCAGCGAGGAGGGGCTCAGGAGATTCCTGGCCGACCGCGACATGCGGCTGCTCACCGACCGCCGGGCGGCGGGTTCCTGATCCGCCGCCGCACCCGACGACCTCCCGCACCCCGTTCGCCGGGGCCGACCCGCCCGCACGCCGGGCCGGCCCCGGACCGCTGCCGGGCGGCCCGGCACGGACCGACGCCGGGGGCCGAACGGCCGTCGTCCCGTCCCCCTGGCTGGAGGAGCCGACCATGACTGTGACCCCCCCGTTCACGCCGAAGATCGTGGACGTCGACTCGACCCCGCCCAACCGCCGCCGGGGCGGCGACCTGCGGGCCATGCTCACCCCCACCGCGGTCGGCGCGACCAGCGGCTTCATGGGCGTGGCGATCGTGGAGCCCGGCGACCGAATAGGCGAGCACTACCACCCGTACAGCGAGGAGTTCGTGTACGTGGTGTGCGGCGCGCTGGAGGTCGACCTGGACGGCGAACCGCACCCGATCCGCCCCGGGCAGGGCCTGATGATCCCCGCCTACGTACGGCACCGCTTCCGCAACGTCGGGGACCACGAGGCCCGGATGGTCTTCCATCTCGGCCCGCTGGCCCCGCGGCCCGATCTCGGCCACGTCGACACGGAGGAGACTCCGGCCGCGCGAGGCAAGGGCGCGGGGGGCGTCCGAGACCGCGGCGGCGCCTCATGAGGCGCCGGGTGGCGGTCACCGGCGTCGGAGTGGTCGCACCGGGCGGCATAGGAGTGCCCGCGTTCTGGGACATGCTGACCGCCGGCCGCACCGCGACCCGCGGGATCACGCTGTTCGACCCGGCGGGCTTCCGGTCGCGGATCGCCGCCGAGTGCGACTTCGAGCCGCTGGCCTGCGGACTGTCCGTGCCGGACAGCGAACGCGCCGACCGCTACGTGCAGTTCGCACTGGTGGCGGCGGCCGAGGCGCTCCGCGACTCCGGACTCGACCTGTCCCGCGAGGACCCGTGGCGGATCGGCGTCTCGCTGGGCACCGCGGTCGGCGGCACCACCCGGCTGGAGCACGACTACGTCCTGGTCAGCGCGCAGGGCGAGCGCTGGGACGTGGACCCGCGGCAGGCCGGCGAGCACCTGCACCGGGCGTTCGCGCCCAGCGCGCTCGCCTCCGAGGTCGCCGAACGCAACGGCGCCCGCGGGCCGGTGCAGACCGTCTCGACCGGCTGCACCTCGGGACTGGACGCGATCGGCTACGCCTTCCACGCCATCGAGGAGGGCCGCGCCGACATCCTGCTGGCCGGGGCGTCCGATTCGCCGATCTCGCCGATCACCGTGGCCTGCTTCGACGCCATCAAGGCGACCTCCGCCAACAACGACGACCCCGCGCACGCCTCGCGGCCGTTCGACGCCCGCCGGGACGGGTTCGTGATGGGCGAGGGCGGCGCCGTCCTGGTGCTGGAGGAGCTGGAGCACGCCCGGGCCCGCGGTGCGCCGGTGTACTGCGAGGTCAACGGCTACGCCACCTACGGCAACGCCTACCACATGACCGGCCTCACCAAGGAGGGGCTGGAGATGTCCGAGGCGATCGACCGGGCACTGCAGCACGCCCGGCTCGACCCGACCGCGATCGACTACGTCAACGCGCACGGCTCGGGCACCAAGCAGAACGACCGGCACGAGACGGCCGCCGTCAAGCGGTCGCTCGGCGAGCACGCGTACCGCACGCCGATGAGCTCCATCAAGTCCATGGTCGGCCACTCGCTCGGCGCGATCGGCGCCATCGAGGTGGTCGCCTGCACGCTGGCCATCGCCAACGGCGTGGTGCCGCCGACCGCCAACTACGAGTCCCCCGACCCCGAGTGCGACCTCGACTACGTCCCGCGCACCGCGCGGGAGTCGGCGCTGCGCTCGGTGCTGTCGGTGGGCAGCGGCTTCGGCGGCTTCCAGTCGGCCGTGGTCCTCAACCGGATCGACGGGGGTGCGCGATGAACCGGCAGACGGTGATCACCGGAATCGGCGTGGTGGCGCCGAACGGCATCGGTACGGACGCCTTCTGGAAGGCCACCCGCGAGGGGATCAGCGTCCTGGACGCGGTCACCCGCGAGGGGTGCGAGCAGCTGCCGATGCGGGTGGCGGGCGAGGTCCGCGGCTTCGACGCGGCCTCGCTCATCGAGGAGCGCTTCCTGGTGCAGACCGACCGCTTCACGCACTTCGCGATGGCGGCGGCCGACCTGGCGCTCGCCGACTCCGGGCTGCGCGCCGAGGAGGACTCCCCCTTCGGCGTCGGCGTGGTGACGGCCGCCGGTTCGGGCGGCGGCGAGTTCGGCCAGCGCGAGCTGCAGCGGCTGTGGGGCCAGGGCCCGCGCTTCGTCGGCCCCTACCAGTCCATCGCCTGGTTCTACGCGGCCAGCACCGGCCAGATCTCGATCCGCGGCGGCTTCAAGGGCCCGTGCGGGGTGGTGGCGAGCGACGAGGCCGGCGGCCTGGACGCCATCGCGCACGCCCGGGGCAACGTCCGGCGCGGCACCCAGGCGGTGGTCGTCGGCGCCGCCGAGGCACCGCTGGCGCCCTACTCGGCGGTGTGCCAGCTCGGTTACGCCGAGCTGAGCCGGGCCACCGAACCGGACGACGCCTACCTGCCGTTCACCGCCAGCGCCTGCGGTTTCGTGCCCGCCGAGGGCGGCGCGATGCTCGTCGTCGAGGACGCCGGGCACGCCAGGGCGCGCGGCGCGGCCGCGCGGGCGGTGATCGCCGGGCAGGCGGCCACCTTCACCGGGGCGTCCCGGTGGGCCGAGTCCCGCGAGGGGCTGGCCCGGGCGATCAGCGGCGCGCTGGCGGACGCCGGGCTGTCGCCCGAGGACGTCGACGTGGTCTTCGCGGACGCGCTGGGCACCCCGGAGGCCGACCGCGCGGAGGCGCTGGCGCTGGCCGACGCGCTCGGCCGGTACGCCGCCCGGGTCCCGGTGACCGCGCCCAAGACCGGCATCGGCCGGGCCTACTGCGGCGCACCGCTCCTGGACACCGCCGCGGCGGTGCTCGCCATGGAGAACGGCGTGCTGCCCCCGACCCCGCACGTCACGGACGTCTGCCACGACCTCGACCTGGTCACCGGCAGGCCGCGTCCGGCCGACGTGCGCACCGCGCTGATCCTCAGCCGCGGACTCATGGGATCCAACTCCGCGCTCGTGCTCACCGCGAGCGCCTGAACCTCCCACGGACCCCAGCCGAAAGGACACACCGTGAAGAAGGAAGTCAGCCGGATCGGCTACGACGAACTGGCCGCGCTCATGAAGTCCAGCGCCGGCGTCACCGTCGAGGCCGCCACCCTCGCCGACAGCCCCGACACCCCGTTCGCCGAGTACGGCCTCGACTCGCTCGGGCTGCTGGGCATCGTCGGCGAGCTGGAGAACCGGCACTCCGTCGCGATCAGCGGCGACGCCGACTCGTGCAAGACCCCCCGCGCGTTCATCGACATCGTCAACACCTCTCTCACGGCTGGAGTCTGACATGGCTGGACACACCCAGAACGAGATCACCATCCCGGCCGCCATGGACGTGGTCTGGGACATCACCAACAACCTGGAGGGCTGGCCGCACCTGTTCAGCGAGTACGCGTCGGTGGAGATCATCTCCCGGCAGGGCGAGAGCACCACGTTCCGGCTGACCATGCACCCGGACCAGAACGGGAAGGTGTGGAGCTGGGTCTCCGAGCGGGTCACCGACCGGGCCGGGCGGACCGTGCGGGCCCGCCGGGTGGAGACCGGCCCGTTCGAGTTCATGGACATCCTGTGGACCTACGAGGAGGCGCCCGGCGGCGGCACGCTGATGCGCTGGACCCAGGACTTCGCCATGAAACCGGACGCACCGGTGGACGACGAGGGGATGACCCGGCACATCGACGACAACTCCAAGATCCAGATGGAGCTGATCCGCGACCGGATCCTGGAGCGCACCCGGGGCGAGAAGACCACCCGGGCGGCCAGGACGGCCAAGCCCGCGAAGGCGGCGCGGGGCGGCCGCACGCCGGCCGAACCGGCCGCCGAGCAGCGGAAGGACAAGGCGGCATGACACACCGCACTCTCATCGTGGCCCGGATGAAGCCGGGTTCTGCGCCCGGCGTGGCGGAGGTCTTCGCGGCCTCCGACCGCGGCGAGCTGCCCGGCCTGATCGGGGTCAGCGGACGCAGCCTGTTCCAGTTCGGCGACCTCTACCTGCACCTGGTGGAGGCCGACACCCCGCCGGGGCCCGAGGTCGCCCGGCACAAGGACCACCCGGAGTTCCGCGGCATCAGCGAGCGGCTGGCCGCGTTCGTGCTGCCCTACGACCCCGCCACCTGGCGGGAGCCGAAGGACGCCATGGCCCGGGAGTTCTACCGCTGGGAGCGGGACGGCTGACATGGCTGTCACCGACGAACGCCCGGCAGCCGCCGAACCCGCGTGGGTGCGGTGCGAACGCTGTGCCGCGCTGATCTACGGCAAGCGCTTCGCCCGCGCCCTGCGGGTGTGCCCCGAGTGCGGGTGCCACGGCCGGCTGACCGCCCGGCAGCGGCTCGACCTGCTGCTCGACCCGGGTTCGGCGGCCCCGCTGGACGAGGTGCGCCCGCCGCACGACCCGTTGGAGTTCACCGACACCAGGCCGTACAGCGACCGGCTGCACCAGGCCAGGGCCGAGACGGACCTGGCCGAGGCGGTGCTGTGCGTACAGGGCAGCATCGAGGACCGGCCGCTGGTGGTGGCCGCGATGGACTTCCGTTTCCTGGGCGGCAGTCTCGGCTGCGGCGTCGGCGCGCACATCACCGCGGCGGCGCACACCAGCCTGCGGCACGGCCTGCCGCTGCTGCTGGTCACCGCCTCCGGCGGCGCGCGGATGCAGGAGGGCGCCCTGTCGCTGATGCAGATGGCCAAGACCTCGCAGGCCATCGCCGAACTCGACGAGGCCGGGATCCTGGTGGTCTCGCTGGTCACCGACCCCACCTACGGCGGCGTGGCGGCCTCCTACGCCACGCTGGCCGACGTGATCCTGGCCGAACCCGGCGCCCGGCTGGGCTTCGCGGGACCGCGGGTGATCGAGCAGACCACCGGGCAGCGGCTGCCGGAGGGGTTCCAGACCGCGGAGTTCCTGCTGGAGCACGGCCTGATCGACGACGTGGTGCCCCGCCCGGCGCTGCGCGCCACCCTCAGCCGGCTGCTCGCCCTGCGCGGCGACGGCCGCCGGCCGCGCCGCCGGCGCCGGGCCGGCCGGCACGCCGCGGACCGACCCCGTGCTGCGCGATCCGGAGGAGGTGCCGGACCGGGACGCCTGGGAGGCGGTACGGCTGGCGCGGCATCCGCGGCGGCCCACCGCGGCCGACTACGCGGGCCACCTGCTGGAGGACTTCCAGGAGCTGCACGGCGACCGGCTGGCCGCCGACTGCCCGGCGCTGATCGGCGGACCGGGCCGGCTCGACGGACGGCCGGTGATGCTGATCGGCCACGACAAGGGCGGTCCCGACCTGGCGGAACGCAAGCGGCACCACTTCGGCATGGCGACCCCGGCCGGCTACCGCAAGTCGGCCAGGCTGATGCGCACCGCGGCCAAGCTGGGGCTGCCGGTCATCACCCTGATCGACACCCCGGGGGCCAACCCGGGCCCGGACGCCGAGATCGGCGGCCAGGCGCTGGCCATCGCGGAGAACCTGCGGATGATGTCCCGGCTGCCGGTGCCGGTGGTCGCGGTGATCACCGGTGAGGGCGGCAGCGGCGGCGCGCTGGCGCTGGCCGTCGCGGACCGGGTGCTGGTGAGCGTCAACGGGGTGTACTCGGTGATCTCGCCCGAGGGGTGCGCGGCCATCCTGTGGAAGGACCCGGGTGCCGCGCCCACCGCGGCCGCGGCGCTGCGGCTGCACGCCCGGGACCTGCTGCGGCTCGGCATCGTCGACGGCGTGGTGCCGGAACCGGGCGAGGGTGCCCACGAGGACCACGCCGCGGCCGCCGCCCTGCTCGGCGGCGCGCTCACCGCCACACTCGACGCGTTGCTGCCGTGGGAACCCGGGCGACTGCTGCGCGAACGACGTGAACGGTTCCACCGCTTCGGAAGGGAAGAGGCAGCATCGTGACACTCCACGGCGAGGACCAGACCGAACAGGTGCCGCGCAAGACGCTCAACGGCTACGCGACCGCGGTGCCCACCGCGCAACTGCTGCTGGACTCGGTGTGCCGCAGCGCCGCCGAGCTGGCCAGGACCGCCCCGCATCCGCCGCGGCGCATCAGGCTGCAGTACGGCCAGACGTCGGTCGAGGTGGAGTGGCCCGCCCCGGAGTCGGCCGAACCGCCGCCGGCGGACGCCCCGCGGCCCGACCCCGCGCAGCCCGCCCCGCACCCCAACGGCTCGGGCCCGCCCGCCGAGCGGGCCGAGGGGCGGCCGCACTACGTGTGCGCGCCGACCGTCGGCACGTTCTACCACTCCCCCGAGCCCGGGGCGCCGCCGTACGTGCGGGTCGGCGACCTGGTGCGCGCCGGGCAGCCGGTGGGCGTGCTGGAGGTCATGAAGATGATGAGCACCGTCGAGGCGGACATCGGCGGGCGGGTGGTGGAGATCGTCGCGCCCGACGCGCAGTCGGTGGAGTTCGAGCAGCGCCTGATCGCCATCGAACCGCAGGAACCGAAGCCGGAGGGGTGAGCGCCCTTGTTCTCCACCGTCCTGGTCGCCAACCGCGGCGAGATCGCCCTGCGGATCGCGCGGGCCTGCCGTGAGCTGGGCATCCGCACGGTCGCGGTGTACTCCACCGCGGACCGCGACTCCGCCGTGGTGCGGTTCGCCGACGAGGCGGTGCACATCGGGCCGCCGCCCGCCAAGGCCGGGTACCTCAACATGCCGGCGGTGATCGAGGCCGCGATGCGCACCGGCGCCGAGGCCATCCACCCCGGATACGGATTCCTGTCCGAGGACCCGGACTTCGCCGAGGTGTGCGAGTCCAACGGGATCGCCTTCATCGGCCCGTCCCCCGAGGTGATGCAGGAACTCGGCGACAAGGCGCGGTGCCGGGCGATGATGGCCTCGGCGGGCCTGCCCGTGCTGCCGGGCAGCACCGGCGCCCTGCTGTCGGTGTCCGACGCCGAGGAGACCGCCCAGCGGACCGGTTATCCGGTGATCCTCAAGGCGGTGGCCGGCGGTGGCGGCCGGGGCATGGCCGTGGTGCGCGAGCCAGACCAGCTGGCCGCCGCCTACCGCGAGACCCGGGCGCACGCCTTCGCGGTCTTCGGCGACGACCGGCTCTACCTGGAGCGCTTCGTGGACGACGCGCGCCACGTCGAGGTGCAGGTGCTGTGCGACCGGCACGGCGCGGCGGTGCACCTGGGCGAGCGGGACTGCTCGGTGCAGCGTCGCCACCAGAAGCTGATCGAGGAGGCCCCGGCGCCCAACCTGCCGGAGCGGCTGCGCGCCGCGATGTGCGACAGCGCGGTGCGCGGCGCGCTGGCCGCCGGCTACACCGGCGCCGGCACCTTCGAGTTCGTCCTGGCGCCGGACGGCGAGTTCTTCCTGATGGAGGTCAACTGCCGGCTGCAGGTGGAGCATCCGGTGACCGAGATGGTGACCGGGGTCGACATCGTGCGCGAACAGATCCTGATCGCCGCCGGCCACCCGCTGTCGCTGCGCCAGGAGGACGTGGTGGCGCGCGGGGTGGCGGTGGAGTGCCGGGTCAACGCGGAGGATCCGGCCCGCGACTTCGCGCCGACCCCCGGGGTGCTGACCGAGTTCGTCCCGCCGGGCGGTCCGTTCGTGCGGGTCGACACCCATGCCTTCACCGGCTGGCGGGTCGGCCCGGACTACGACTCGCTGCTGGCCAAGGCGGTGGTGTGGGCGCCGGACCGCGACCAGGCGCGCGCCCGGATGGACCGGGTGCTGGCGGAGTTCCGGATCACCGGCGCCGGGGTGCGCACCACGGCCGCGTTCCTGCGCACCGTGCTGGAGCGGCCGGAGTTCCGCGCGGCGGCGCACACCACCGGCCTGGTCGGCGCGATGGCCGACCAGGCCGCACAGCTCGCCGGCTGAGCGCTCCGCTCAGCCGGGCACGGTGCTGAGCAGGGCGTGCAGGTAGGCGTTGACCGGGGTCACCTCATCCACGTCCAGGCCGGCTTCGGTCATGAGCGTGGTGAGTGACGCCCGGGTGTGCTTCTGGCCGCCGACGTTCAGCAGGAGCATCAGGTCCATCGCGGTGGTGAAGCGCAGCGAGGGCGTGTCGTCCACCAGGTTCTCGATGACGACCACCCGGGCGCCGGGCCGGGCCGCGCCGACGACGTTGGCCAGGGTGCGCCGGGTGCTCTCGTCGGCCCACTCCAGGATGTTCTTGATGATGTACATGTCGGCCTGGACCGGGACTCTCGCCCGGCAGTCGCCGCCGATCAGGTCGGCGCGGTCGGCGAGCGAACCACCGTCCCGCAGGCGGGGGTCGGCGTTCTCCACGACCTTGGGCAGGTCGAGCAGCGTGCCGTGCACCTCGGGGTGCTTCTCCAGCAGGGCGGCGAGCACGTGTCCCTGGCCGCCGCCGATGTCGACGACCTCGCGGACCCCGGTCAGGTCGAGGGTGGCGGCGACGTCCTCGGCGGACTGCCGGCTGGAGTGCGTCATCGCCCGGTCGAAGACCCGGGCGCTGTCGGCCGCGTCGTCGTGCAGGTACTCGAAGAACTCCTTGCCGTACAGCTCGGGGAAGATGTTGCGGCCGGAGCGCACCGCCTCGTCGAGCATCGGCCAGGCGTCCCAGGTCCACGGCTCGGTGCACCACAGGGCGACGTAGTGCAGGCTGTCGGGGGCCTCCACCCGCAGCATCCGGGACATCTCGGTGTGGGTGAAGCGGCCGTCCGGCAGTTCCTCGAAGACGCCGTAGGACGACAGCGCGCGCAGCAGCCGGCCCAGCGGGCGCGCTTCGGTGCCCAGCGAGGCGGCCAGTTCCTCGACGCCGGCCGGCGCCTCACCGAGCGCGTCGGCGACGCCGAGCCGGGCGGCGGCCCGTACCGCGGCGGCGCACGCGGCGCCGAAGACGAGTTCACGCAGCCGCATCGCCCCGTGCGGGGTGGCGGCCGTCGGGTCGGCCTTGGTGTCGGTCATCACCCGCACCGCCCGGCCATGGCGGGGAGGGCGCGGCCGCAGGTGTTGGCGGTGAAGGTGTTGCCGGTGCCCTGGTCGCGGACCGCGAGGTCGGCCGGGCCGTTGCCGACCACGACGTTGCCGGTGACGGCGTTGCCGGTGTCGTGGACGCCGACGTTGCTGCCGAACAGCACGACGCCGCCGGACATCGGGGAGGTGCCGGTGTTGTTGACGACCTGGTTGCCGGTCACCCGGACCTTCTCGGTGCCGGTGAGCAGGATGCCGGTGCCCTGGATGAAGGGCAGCCGACCGTCGGAGGCGCAGTGCTTGTTGTTGGCGATCACGTCGTTGCCGGTGACGGTCAGGTCGCCGGCCCGCGGGACGTTCTCGTCGCCCACCACGAAGACGCCGCCGCAGTTGGCGGTGACCAGGTTGTCCCGCACGGTCAGGTCGCGTACCCGGCGCAGCACGACGCCCATGCGGTTGCCGCTGAGGTGGTTGTGGCTCACCAGGGTGCCGCGGGTGTCGAGGGCGCCGGCCTCGGTGCTGACGGTGTTGGCGACGAAGATGCCGGCCTGGCCGTTGTCCTCGGCGGTGTCGTCGCGGAACAGGCCGCGTACCGAGCGCTCCTCGCTGATGCCCTCCTCGCCGTTGTTGCGGGCGGTCACCCCGATGACCCGCAGCCGGTCGGCGTAGGCGGCGTTGACGCCGTTCTTGGCGAAGCCGGAGACGGTGAAGGACTCCAGCCGGACCCCGGTGGCGCCGGCGCGGGCCGTGCCGGTCACGCAGACGCCGTGCCCGGCGCGGGCGCAGGCGTTCTCGGTGCGGTGGGCGCTGGGGACGATCAGCGTCGAGGGGCCCATGCCGCGCAGGGTCAGGCGGGGGACGGTGATCCGCAGGCTGCCCCGGTACGTGCCGGGCAGCACGAGGATCTCGCCGCCGGGGCGGGCGCGGTCGATGGCCGCCTGGATGGACTGGCCCGCGCTCACCACCTGGTGGGCGGCCCTGGGTACGGACGCGGCGTGGGCCGCGGGAACGGCGTTCAGGGCGATGACGACGGTGGCCGCGACTGCCGCGGTTCCTTGGACCCGACGTGTGGTCATTGCTGCAGCACCTGCTTTCCGGTGGCGCACAGCCACCGGCACGACGCTAGGAGTGATCTTCGGCCCCCGCCACTCGTACCGGGCACCCGGGGCATACCGCACGCCGCGTCAGCTCGGCGCGGCGCACGGCGGCCTGACCCGGTGTCCGCCGGGCCGGGCCGCCGTGCGCCGCGGCGGGAGGTGTCAACCGCCCAGTTCGGAGACCATGTTCATGATGGTCTCGATCTGCTCGCCGCCGTGGATCGGGTAGTTGGTGGCGCCCAGGTAGCCCCACCAGTCCCAGCAGCCGAGCGGGTTCACCGTGCTGGCGGTGGCCTGCGGGTACAGGACGATCATGTTGTTGGTGTCCGCGTACTGGTCCAGGTTGGCCCGGTCCACGAACGCCGTGCCGACCGCGCTGTAGCCCTGGTCGCAGCCGTGCAGCGCCACCATCAGCCGGCAGGAGGCGCCGGCGGAGCAGGAGCTGGGGACGTAGGCGAAGCCGCTGCCGTCCATGCTGAGCAGGGCGGCCGAACCGCCGACCGCGTAGGCGTTCTGGTCGAACTGCACCAGCTTGCCGGTCAGCGGTCCCTGGTTGGGTGCGGCCACCGAGCCGAAGAGCTTGCCCAGCAGGGCGTTCTCCGGGTCGTCGCCGCAGTTGTTCAGGTACGGCGACGCGGTCACCCCGCAGGCGCCGGTGCCGTACGGGGTGACCCAGGCGTGGCCGGCCGCGGAACCGGTGTTGTAGCTGACGCTCGCCCCGAAGTGCTGGAAGAAGCCGACGGCGTCGTCGCTGACCGAGCGCTCCACGGCGGTGTCGGCGCCGCCGTGGTAGACGTACATCGGCTTGCCGGACAGGTGGCTGACCGGGTCGATCCAGCCGTAGCCGCTCCACAGCGAGGCGTCCGCCTCCAGGGTGCCGAGGTCGTCCGGCAGGCTGTTGGCCGCGCAGGCGTCGAGGGCCTGGGTGGCGTTGTTCTGCGCGCAGTAGTAGGGCGAGTCGCCGAAGGCGGCCAGCCCCTTGATGCGGCTGGAGTACGCCACCTGGAGCTGGCCGGCCATGTCGGCGCCGGAGGACAGCCCGGCGACGTAGATCCCGGAGATGTGATACCCGGTCAGCGACCCGGCGACCGGGGGGACGGTGTAGAGAGTGGGCGAGGCGGGCGAGGCGGCCTGCGCCGCGCCGGCCGGCGCCAGCAGGGCCGCCAGCAGGGCGAGCAGTACGACCGGCGACCACCGGGACAGGCGGGTGAGGTGTGCCATCCGTTGTTCCATCCGACCTCCATCCGACGCGCCCACGGCCCCGGCGGGCGCGCGGGCTCCCACACCGTAGGCAGCCGGGGCGTCCGGGGCGATGTGTCCGGGCCACACCGCACCGGGGCCGCGGTGTGGTTGCCGGCACCACCGCGGGACGGATGGGGCACGGATGCGGCAATTGTGACGCGACATCAGTGAAAGTTCACCGGGACGAGTGGACAGCGGGGCTCGGCATTGTGAATGCTCTGGTCTCATGGCCGACACACTCCCCATACCCACGCGGTCCGGCGTCGCGCGGGAGCCGCTCGACCCCACGAACGTGGTTCCGGGGCCGCAGCCGATCGACTTCGCCGATCGCGACGGCCACCACGTCATCGTCGGCGAGGTGCTCAAGCCGGGGCGGCACCGGGCGGCCAGGCCGCGGCGGGTCGCGGTCAGCGGCGCGGTCCTGTCGGCCGCCGGAGCCTTCGCGACGCTGGCGTTCATGATGAGCCACCAGACCGCGAGCACCACGGCGGGCCCCCGGGTCGCGCCGAGCACGCCGATACCCGAACTGCCGGACGAGCCGGCCGCCGCGCAGACCCCGGCGCACCCCGCGGAGGCCGCCGCCCGGGCGCACGCCGCCGCGCCCGCCGCGGTGCACACCGCCACCCGGCACACCGTCATCCCGGCGCGCGGGTACTCGGCGTCCGGCGCCGCGCAGCAGATGCGCAACGTCGCGGAGCAGATGCGCCGCGCGGAGGCCGCGTGGGATTCCGCCATGCGGCAGCAGGCCGGGCGGCATTACGCGGCGGGGCCGGCCGACGCCGGCAACCGGCAGGAGGCGCCGCGGGGCCGGGCGGAGTCCTGGCAACGGTACGAGGGCGGCGGACCGCACCGGGGAGAAGACGGCCGGCGCTGACCCGCCGGGGTCAGGCGGCCCGCGCGGTGACCCGGCCGGTGTGCACCGCGTCCACCAGCGCCTGGTGGTCGCGTTCGTTCTGGTCGGCGTACCGCTCGGCGAACCGGGCGAGCGCCCGGTCGAAGACGTCGCCACCGCCGAGGTAGGCGGCGATCGCGATCCGGTCGCCCGACCTGGCGTGCGCGCGGGCCAGCGTGGCACCGCACAGCTCGCCGAAGTCGCGCAGTTCGCCGGGGTCCATCGTCTCGGGCCTGGCGATGCCCTTCCAGTCCCGCAACTGCCGTATGTAGAAGTCGCGTTGCCGGCCGTCCACGCCCACCGCGCGCTCCCAGCCGAGGAAGATGTCGCTGGCGGCCTGCATCAGCCGCTGGCCGGCGACCACCCGCTCCCCCTCGGTCTCGTACCCGCTGGGGCCGGCGTAGGGCGCGAGCACGGAGGTGTCGGCCTCCTTGGCCTGCAGCAGCAGCGGGTCGTCGTCGCGCTCGCCGAGCATCAGGACGATCCAGCAGCGGGTGCCGACGCTGCCGACGCCGACGACCTTGCGGGCCATGTCCACCACGCGGTAGTGGCTCAGCAGGAAGCGCCGGTCGGTCTGCAGGCTGCGGCTGTAGCGTTCGATCAGCGAGCGGATCGTCTCCTGGAAGCGCCGGAACTCCGCGTCGGGCAGCAGGTCGGCCACCGGCACGACCAGCGGCGGGTCAGGGGCGATCCGCGGCAGGCCGCCGGAGTCCTCGGTGAGCTTGTCGAACGCCTGCGCGGTGTCGCGACCGCGGGCCCGGTCGGCGGCGGTCTCCAGCCGGCGCCGGGTCTGCTTGTCCAGCCGGCGGGCCGCGATGGACCGGAAGCGGTCCACGTCGGGCTGGGTGTACCAGACGGCGAGGTTGGTCATACCGGCGAAGATCCGCATGCGTTCGCGGTAGGAGCGCACGGCGCCGCGCACCACGTCCGCCCGCTCGGCCCGGCCGAAGCCGTTGGCGCGGGCGGCGATCACCAGACTGGCCGCGAGCCGCTTGACGTCCCACTCCCAGGGGCCGGGCAGCGTCTCGTCGAAGTCGTTGATGTCGAAGAGCAGGTGGCGTTCCGGCGAGGCGAGGAAGCGGAAGTTCAACAGGTGGGCGTCGCCGCACAGTTGGGTCCGGATGCCGGTGGCCGGCGTGGCCGCCAGGTCGGCGGCCATGATGGCCGCCGCGCCGCGGTAGAAGCGGAACGGCGACTCGGTCATCCGCCCGTAGCGGATCGGCACCAGGTCGGGGACCCGGGAGGCCGACTGGCGTTCGACCAGTTCGATCGGGTCGAAGCGCGAGGCGGCCGGACTGAACTCCTCGTGGCTGGAGCGCGGCGTCCGGGAGCGGGCCGCCCGGCCGCGCTCGGCCCGCTCGCGCGGTGAGCGGCCGGCGGCGGTGGTGGCGTCGCCTTCGGCGGCACGGCGTTTCATGCGGTCTCCCTCCGGCCGGTGGAGCGCCCGGGGACCGCGATGCCGGTGCTCGCCCGGCCCGCGGATCGCTGTACTGCGATCCTCCCACCGCGGCGCGCTCCGCGCAGCGGCCCGGGCCGTCGCGCCGGGCCGCCGCGGGGGCGGCGTCACTGCTCGCGCATGCCCCAGGGCGATCCGTAGGCGCCGAGCAGGTCGAGGAACGGCTTGGGCTCGAATGCCTCGGGACCGAGCACGCCGGCGCCCTCCCAGACCCCGGTGGCCCGCAGTTCGAGGGCGATGACCGGGTTGACGGCGGTCTGCCAGACCACGGCCTGCGAACCGTACTCGGCCATCGACCACTGGTTGTCCACCACGTGGTACAGGTACACCTCGCGGGGGGCGCCGTCCTTGGTGCCCTTGACCCAGGTGCCGGCGCAGGTCTTGCCGTGCATCCGGTCGCCGAGCCCGGCCGGGTCGGGCAGCGCGGCGGCCACCACGTCGCGCGGCGAGACCATGCCCTGCCGCACCGCGACCGGCTCGGTGCGGTCCAGCCCGAGCTTGTGCAGCGTCTTGAGCACCTCGATGAACTCGTTGCCGAGCCCGTACTTGAAGGTGACCCGGCGGGCGCCGACCCAGCGCGGGATCAGCAGCACCTCCTCGTGCTCGACGTTGACGCACTCCACCGGGCCGATGCCTTCGGGGAAGTCGAAGACCTCGGGCTCGCTGAACGGCTCGGTGGTGAACCAGCCGCGCTCCTTCTCCCACACCACCGGCGGGTTGAGGCACTCCTCGATGGTGGTCCAGATGGAGAACGAGGGCGCGAACTCGTAGCCGTCCACGGTCAGGTTCGCCCCGTCGCGCACGCCGATCTCCTCGATCTCGTCGAAGAGCTCGTCCGCGGCGTACCGGGCGAAGACGTCGGACAGGCCGGGCTCCACGCCGATGCCGGCCAGCGCGAGCCGGCCGGCCCGCTCCCACTCGGCGGCCCGGGCGAACTGCTCGTCGCCGAGCTTGACGCCGCACTCCTGGTAGGGGCGCTCGGGGTGCGGGCGGGAGAGCGACATGGCCATGTCGAGGTAGTCCGCCCCGGCCTCGAAGGCCGCTTCGAACAGCGGCATGACGAACCGCGGGTCGGTGGCGTTGAGCAGCACGTCGCAGCGGTGCTCGGCGAGCAGCGCGAGGACCGCGGCCCGGTCCGAGGCGTCGACCCGGGCCGCGAGGAAACGGGGGTCCGGGCCGACCGCGGCGACCGCGTTCCCGGCCCGGGCGAAGTCGTAATCGGCAACGACCATGGCGGTGAAGAACGGCCGGCGGGCGGCGATCTTGGCGATCGCGGAGCCCACTCCTCCCGCACCGACGAGCAGGATGCGCATCTCGCGCATAGGAAGACGCCTCTCACAGTGCCCCGCGGCAGCCGATGACGCGGAGGTCTCGAAACGGATGGCCGTACGGTATCAGCGTTGCATCGCCATGAGAACAGCCAATTTCGCCGATGCTGCTCACATGGCGCAACGAAATCCGCAGCCAGATCGGCTATCGGCCACGGCGGTCCTCGGTGAGCCGACAGCCGTGGCTCGGCGGATCGGCGGCCGGCGAGGGGTGCGCGGCCTCTCCGGCGACCACCGTGGACCGCGACCGGGTGCCCTTCGTGGCGTACGGCGAGTAGCGCGGGACCCAGCGCAGCAGCGCGGCGGCGGCCAGCACGCCGATCGCGCCCATCGTGGCGATCCCGGCGGCCAGGCTGCCCAGCGCCGCCGCGGCGGAGACCACCAGCGGGCCGCCCGCGCTGCCGGAGTCGGCGCACAGCCGCCACACCCCGAGGAACTGCGAGCGCGTCGCGGGCGGCGCCACGTCGGCGCCGAGCGTCATGAGGATGCCGCTGCCGATCCCGTTGCCGAAGCCCATCAGCATCGCGACGACGGTGAGCGAGGCCAGGCCGTGGGTGAGCGGCAGCGCGGCCTGCGTCAGGCCGAGCACCAGCATCGAGGGCACCGCGATCCACAGCCGCCCGGCGCGGTCCATGATCCGGCCGGACGGGTAGAAGGTCATGGTGTCGATCAGCCCGGCGATGCCGAAGACCACGCTGGTGGTGGCCGGGCTGACGCCCAGGTGCTCGGCCCACAGCGGCAGCACGGTCTGCCGGGTCGCGCGCACCGAGCCGACCAGCAGGACGGCGAGGCCGAGGGTGAGGAAGACCGTGCGGTGCTCGCGCACCACCGCGCGCACCGGGACCGGGGCGGCGTCGCCCGCCGCCCGCACCGAGGCGGGATCGGTCACGTCGGGCACCAGCAGCACCACGGCGGCGGCCAGCACCGTGCAGCCCAGCGCCAGCCAGTAGATGTCCCGCACCGGGTGTCCGCGCAGCACGGCGGCTCCGATGAACGGGCCGACGAAGGCGCCGACCCGCGACATGCCGCCCAGCGTGGACAGCGCCCTCGCCCGCAGTCCGGGCGCGATCGCCTCGGTCAGGTAGGACTGCCGGGCCAGCACGAAGACCGCGTCGGTCGCACCGGTCGCGGCGACCGCGACCGACAACTCCCAGACGCTGCGGGCGAGTGCGCAGCCGCACAGGGTCACGGCGGCGACCCCGGACGCGACGAGCATGGCCCGGCGGTCGCCGATCCGGGCGGCGAGCGCCCCGGCCGGCACGTCGCCGAGGATCTGCCCCACGCCGAGCAGCGCGAGCACCAGTCCGGCCGAGCCGACCGAGGCGCCCAACGCCCGCCCGCTCAGGGCCAGTACCGGGGCGAGGGCGCCCATACCGGTCTCGAAGACCAGCGCGGGCAGGAAGACCGCGGGGGCGAGGGAGAGCAGGGTCGCGGGGCGTGAACTCACCTGCTGCGACCTCGCTTCCGGGCGCGTTGGTTCAATGGACTATTGGTATGGGATACCGGTCACCAGTCCGCGATGATACGCAACGCCCGTGAAGCGGCCCGAGGACGGCGCAGCCCGCACGTCATCCGCCGCCCTCGCCCCGCTCCTGCGGCCCCTCGTTCTCCAGGGTCCGCTTCAACTCGGTGAGCACGGCGGCCGGGCCCGCGGTGAACTTGTCGATCCACCGGTCGTGGATCTGCCGGATCGGCACCGGGTTGAGGAAGTGCAGCTTCTCGCGGCCGGAGCGCCGGGTGACCACCAATCCGGCCTCCTCCAGCACCCGCAGATGCTTCATCACGCCAAAACGCGTCATCTCCACCTCGGACTCCAACTCGGTCAGCGTCCGGCCGTCCCGCTCGAAGAGCCGGTCCAGCAGCCGCCGGCGGGTCGGGTCCGCGAGGGCCTTGAACACGCGGTCGTCGTCCACCACACCTCCACAATAGGTGACTCATCGGTCACATACCAACCCTCGCGTCCTACCGGGCGAAGGGTGCATGATCGGGGGCCGGGCGGACCGTCCGCCCCGCGACGACGCCGGAGGCCGGCACCTTGACGAGGACGAACTGGGCCGGGAACGTCACCTTCACGGCCCGCGAGCACCGCCGCCCCGCGTCCCTGGCCGAACTCCAGGAGATCGTGGCGGGCCACCGCCGGGTCAAGGCGCTCGGCTCCGGACACTCCTTCAACGGCGCCGCGGACACCGAGGGCGTCCAGGTCAGCCTGGCCGGGATGCCGCGGATCCTGGAGACCGATCCGGCGGCCGGCACCGCGCGGGTCGGCGGCGGCCTGCCGCTGTTCGAGGTGGCCGCGGCCCTGCGCGAGCGGGGGCTGGCGCTCGCCAACCTGCCGTCCACCAGCCACTTCACCGTCGCCGGGGCGTGCGCCACCGGCACCCACGGCTCCGGCGACGCGCACGGCACGCTCTCGTCCCTGGTGCACGCGGTCGAACTGGTCACCGCGGACGGCACGCTGCGCACCCTGGCGCGCGGTGACGCGGAGTTCGGCGGCGCCGTCACCTCGCTGGGCGCGATCGGCGTGGCGACCGCGCTGACCCTGCGGGTGCGCCCGGCCTTCGAGGTGGCGTGCCGGGTGTGGGAGCACCCGTCGTGGGACGCGCTGTCGGCGCACTACGAACGGGCCGCCTCGGCCGCGTACAGCGTGAGCGTCTTCACCGACCTGGGCGACCACGTGCAGGTGTGGGCCAAGAGCCGGGCGGGCGACGGCGAACCCGACCTGGGCTGGACCGGCGCGGCGCCGGCCGACGGGCCCCGGCACCCCATCCCCGGCCTGCCCACCGAGAACACCACCCCGCAGGGCGGCCTGCCCGGTCCCTGGGACGAACGGCTGCCGCACTTCCGGGCCGGCGCGACACCCAGCGTCGGCGCGGAGCTGCAGTCCGAGTACTTCGTGGCCCGCGCCGACGCGGCCGCCGCGCTGGAGGCGCTGCGCGGCCTGCGGCGGTGGCTCGCCCCGGTGCTGCGGATCTGCGAGGTACGCAGCGTCGCCGCCGACGACGGCTGGCTCAGCCCCTGCGACGGCCGCGACAGCGTGGCCCTGCACTTCACCTGGGTCCCGGAGACCGGCGCGGTGCTGCCGGTGCTGGAGCGGGTCGAGGCCGCCCTGGAGCCGTGGTCCCCGCGGCCGCACTGGGGCAAGCTCAACCGGATGGAGCCGGCGGCGGTGCGCGCGCGCTTCCCGCGCTCGGACCGGTTCGCCACGCTGCTGGCCGGACTCGACCCGGCCGGCCGGTTCCGCAACGCCGTGGTGGACCGCTTCTTCCCCGGTTCCCCGGCACCGGGGAAGTGACCGCGTACGGTGGCGGGCATGGCACTCGACCGGCTCGACACCACCGCCGCGCCGACCGCCCGGATCGGCCTCGGGCTCGCGGCGGTCGGGCGGCCCGGGTACATCAACCTGGGCCGCGACCGCGACCTGCCGGACCGCACGGTCGCCGGAATGCGGTTGCGCGCCCACACGTTGCTGGACGCCGCCTACGCGCGCGGCGTGCGCTACTTCGACGCGGCGCGCTCCTACGGGCGGGCCGAGGAGTTCCTGGCCGAGTGGCTGGCCGGCCGGCCCGGGGCGGCGGACGCCGTGGTGGGCAGCAAGTGGGGCTACCGCTACACCGGTCGGTGGCGCACCGACGCCGAGGTGCACGAGGTCAAGGACCACGACGTCGGCACCTACGACCGCCAACTCGCCGAGAGCCGCGCGCTGCTCGCCGACCGGATCGACCTCTACCAGATCCACTCCGTCACCCCGGACGGGCCGGCGCTCACCGACACCGCGCTGCACGGCCGGCTGGCGGCCCTGGCGGCCGAGGGGGTGACCGTCGGGCTGTCGGTCTCCGGCCCGCGGCAGGCGGACGCGGTGCGCGCCGCGCTGGCCGTCGAGGTGGACGGCCGGCCGCTGTTCGGCGCGGTGCAGGCCACCTACAACGTGCTGGAGCCCTCCTGCGGCGAGGCGCTGGCCGAGGCGCACGCGGCGGGGCTCGCCGTCATCGTGAAGGAGGCGATGGCCAACGGACGGCTGGCGGCGGCGGACGGGCCGCTGGGCGCGCTCGCCGCGGAGGCCGGCACGACGCCCGACGCGCTCGCCCTGGCCGCGGTGCTGCGGCGGCCGTGGGTGACGGTGGTGCTGTCCGGGGCGGCCACCACCGGGCAGTTGGCGGCCAATCTCGCGGCGGCCGGGCTGCGGCTGCCGCCGGGGACCGGGCGGCGGCTCGCCGCACTCGCCGAGCCGGCGGAGCGCTACTGGCGCCACCGCTCCTCGCTGCCCTGGAACTGATCCGCCGGACGCGGTGTCACCCGGCCACCGCCGAGGTCCGCGCGGCGGGCCGGCCGACGGCCGCGGTCGCCTGGGAGGGCAGCAGCCGGTGCACCGAGGTGTGCAGGTCGCGCCGGCGCACCCGCAGTATCCGGCCGTTGGGCAGCGGCTCCCACGGCGCGGCGGAGTGCTCCCAGCCGCTGGAGGCCACCACGACGCTGTCCTCGCCGACCCGGAAGCCCAACTGGTAGGAGGTGAACGGGTTCTTGCCCGAGGATGTCGGCCGGGTCGGGTCGAAGCTGGTGAACGCGTAGAGCGAGTCCTCGGTCAGCAGCAGGCAGTTGAGCGCCTCGGTGCGCATCGAGCCGGTCACCTGGGCGGCGACCGCGGTCAGCGCGACCTCCGGCGGGACCGAGCGCAACGCGGCGAGTACCAGGCCGAAGTAGCGCTCGCTGTCGGTACTGCCGACGCACGGCGGGCCGCCCGCCTCGGCCAGCGCGGCGTCCAGCGCCGGCAGGTCGCTGGCCCAGCCGTTGTGCGCGAAGGCGATGCTCCCGGCGGTGAACGGGTGCGTGTTGTCGGCGGTGTTGACCATGCCGGTGGACGCCTTGCGCAGGTGCAGGATGGCGGCGTCGGTGTACGCCTCGTCCACCGCGGCGTGGTAGGCGGCGCTGGGCTGGGCGGCCTCCGGGGCCTTGCGCACCGTCAGCCCGCCCTCGCGGTTCCAGTGGGCGACTCCCCAGCCGTCGCAGTGCTCGGACGACAGCGCGGTGAAGTGCCGCAGGTCGTCCCGGAGAAGCGCGGTGAGCGGCTGCGCCGTCGTGGAGACGACACCGAGCAGTCGGCACATGGTGGAACTGTCCCTCCTGGGAGAAGTGGATCACGCACGCGGGCAGCGCGAAGGGCCGCCACTGGTGCGTGAACGGAGCCGGGCCGGGCGGGAATTCCTCCCGCGGGCCCCGGCCGGGGTCCGCCGCGCCGCCGGGGCGCGGCGGACCGCGGGTGGTGGCCGCCCGCTACCCGAGGTGCACCGGCTCCGCGCCGAACTCGACAGGCGGGCGGGTGCTGCCGGGATCCGGCGCCACTCCGTCGGCGCGCGGCTTGCGCTGCGCGCGGCGCTCCAGCGCGTGGGCGAGCTGGGAGAGCACCGCGTTCATCACCACGTAGATCGCGGTGACCACCAGGTAGCTCTGGACGAAGTAGTGGGTGAAGGAACCCAGCGACTTGCCCTGGTTGAGCAGTTCCGGGTAGCTCACCACGTAGCCGAGGGTGGTGTCCTTCAGCAGGCTGACCATCTGGGAGACCAGGCTCGGCACCACCAGGCGGATCGCCTGCGGCAGCACGACCAGCCACATCACCTGCCGCCGCCGCATGCCGAGCGCGTACGCCGCCTCGGACTGGCCGCGGTCCAGGGCCATCACACCGGCCCGGAAGACCTCGGCCAGCACCGCGGAGCTGCACAGCACGATCGGGATGACCAGCGACCAGAAGACCGGGAAGGTGTAGCCGGTCCGCGGGATGGCGAGCAGGAAGACGTAGAGCACCAGCAGCAGCGGCACCGAGCGGAACAGCTCGACGTAGCCGGAGGAGACCGACCGGATCAGCCGGTTCTCCGACAGCCGCCCGAGCGCCAGGAAGGCGCCGAAGGGCAGTGCCAGCACGGCCGCCACCGCCGCCGCCTTCAGGGTCATCACCAGGCCCTGGAAGAGGAAGCGCTGGTAGGGCCACTCGGCGAAGTAGGACCACTTGTACCCCGCCAGCTGGCCGTGCGAGCCGAACTGCAGCACCCCCAGGGCGATCACCCCGAGCAGGACCAGCACGGACAGCACCGTGAAGATCCTGATCCGCGCCCGTGCCTTCGGTCCCGGCGCGTCGAAGAGCACCCGGTTCGTGCCGCTCACCGGCGCACCGCCATTCGCTTCTGGATCCGCCCGGCCAGCAGGGCGATGGTCAAGGTCACCAGGACGTAGCCGAGGGTCGCCAGCGCGAACGTCGGGATCGGCTCGTCGTAGCGCAGGTCCAGCAGCTGGGTGCGGCCGGTCAGTTCACTGACCCCGACCGCCGCACCCAGCGAGGACCCCAGCACGACGCCGATGAAGACGTTCGCCAGCGGCTGGACCATCGTCCGGAAGGCCTGCGGCAGGATGACCGTTCCCAGCGACTGGGAGAAGGTCATCCCGAGCGCCCGCGCGGCCTCCGCCTGGCCCACCGGCACCGCGTTGATGCCGCCGCGCACCGACTCGCAGACGAACGCCCCGAAGTACAGCGCCAGGCAGACGACTTCCGAGGTGAACAGCGAGTAGGTGATCCCGGCGTCCGGCAGCCCGAAGACGAACAGCACCAGGAACGCCAGCAGGGGCACGTTGCGGAAGACCTCGACGTAGGCGGCGCCGGCGACTCTCAGCGGGGTGATCGGGCTGACCCGCATGATCGTCAGGACGGTGCCGAGGACGAGGGCGCCCAGGAAGCCCAGCAGGGACAGTTCCAGGGTGATGCCCAGTCCGCCGACGAGGATGCCGATGTGCTTGAGGACCTCATGCATGGCGGCGCGTCAGGACCCGGCCGCCGAGCCGATCACCGGCGTCGCGGGCGGGTTGCCGGCGAGCTTGGTGCCGATGGTGGCCTTCCACAGCTTGGCCCACTCGCCGTCCGCGTAGATCTTCTTCAGCCACGCGTCGACGAACGCCTTGGCCTCCGGGTCGGCCTTCGGCAGGCCGATGCCGTACGGCTCCTTGGTGAACGGCTGGCCGACCACCTTCAGCGACGAGTCGCTCACCGAGTCGCCGAGCAGGATGCCCTGGTCGAGCACGTAGGCGGCGGCGCGGCCCTGCTTGACCGCGGCGACGCACTCGCCGTCCTCCTGGAAGAGCAGCACCTTGGCCTTGGGCGCGAACTTCTTGATGTCCAGCGCGGCGGTGGAGTTGCCCTCGGTGGCGACCGTCTTGCCGTTGAGGTCGGAGACCGTCTTGATCGAGTTGTCGCTCGACTTCACCAGGATCGCGTCGCCGGACTCGTAGTACGGGCCGGCGAACGCCACCTTCTGCGCGCGCTGCGGGGTGATGGTGTAGGTGGCGAACACCGCGTCCACGGTGCCGTTCTGCAGCATCGTCTCGCGGGTGTCCACGGTGGTCAGGGACAGCTTGGTCTCGGGCTTGCCGATGATGTACTTGGCGAGCATCTGCGACAGGCCGGCGTCGAAGCCGTCCAGCTGGCCGCTGACCGGGTTGCGCTGCGAGAACAGCGCGCCCGAGTCGGTGCCGCCGACCCGCAGGTAGCCCTGCTTGCGGATCTTGTCCATCCAGGAGCCCGGCGTGATCGCCGAGGAGGCGGCGACCGGCGCCGAGGAGACGACCTGGGCCTGGGTGAACGCGGACGGCTTCCCGCTGCTGTGCCCCGCGCCGGCCGGCGGCAGGGAGGAGGATCCGCCGCTGCAGGCTGTCAGACCCGCGGCGAGCGCCGCGACCAGACCTACGGCGAAGACCCGGTGCCGATGGGCGGCCGAACGGTTCCCGTTCTTCTGGGCGATCATGAAACTCCTTCGGTGCGGGATGAAGCGGTGGTAGTGGCGGTTCGTCCGGAGTGAGGTTGCCGTCCGGAACTGGTGCGCCGCGGCAGGCAGTCTGGATCAGTGGTGGAGAATCGTCGAGAGGAAATCTCGAGCTCGTTCGGTGCGCGGCTTGGTGAAGAACTCCTCCGGGGTGCCGATCTCGACGATCTGCCCGGCGTCCATGAACACGACCCGGTCGGCGGCCTTGCGGGCGAAGCCCATCTCGTGGGTCACCGCGACCATGGTCATGCCGTCCTTGGCGAGCCCGACCATCACGTCCAGCACCTCGCGGATCATCTCCGGGTCCAGCGCCGAGGTGGGCTCGTCGAAGAGCATCAGTTTCGGGTGCATGGCCAACGCCCGGGCGATGGCGACGCGTTGCTGCTGCCCGCCGGACAGCTCCGCCGGGTGGCTGGTCTCCTTGTGCCCGACCCCGACCCGGTCGAGCAGCGCCCTGGCCTCCTCGACCGCCTTGGCCTTGGGCGTCTTGCGGACCCGGGTCGGTCCGAGCACCACGTTGTCCAGGACGGTCTTGTGGGCGAAGAGGTTGAACGACTGGAAGACCATGCCGACGTCGGCGCGCAGCGCGGCGAGTTGCGTGCCCTCCTGCGGCAGTTCCCTGCCGTCGAACACGATGCGGCCCGAGTCGATCGTCTCCAGCCGGTTGATGCAGCGGCACAGGGTGGACTTGCCGGAGCCGGAGGCGCCGAGGATGACGACCACCTCGCCCTCCCGGACCTCCAGGTCGACATCGCGCAGCGCGACGAAGTCGCCGAACCGCTTGTTCACGGACTCGACACTCAGCAGAACCTTGCCGGAAGGGGTTCGCGACCCGTCAGCCTCATCAACCATGGGGATGAAGATAGGACCGGACACCGCCAAGAGCTAATAGAGTCTTTCTCGTTAAACAGAAGAACTGGTTATAACTCCAGCTCTACGACTTAGGCCACCAAAAGCGGCTTATGCGCCTTCTGACAGGTGACCCGGACGTCACAGTCCGGTCACCACCGGACCGATCGCGCCCTCGCTCGCCTAGGGTGTGGCCATGTTCGACCCGCGTCACCTGCGGCTGCTCCAGGAAATCGCCCGCACCGGATCCCTGTCCGCGGCGGCGTTGGAGCTCGGCTTCAGCCAGCCGGCCGTCTCGTACCAGCTGCGCAGTCTGGAGCGCGAGGTCGGCACGGTACTGGCCGTGCGCAGCGGCCGGACCACCAAGCTGACCCCGGCCGGCGAGGCGCTGGCCGGGCACGCCGACCAGATCCTCAGCTCCATCCAGACCGCGGAGCGCAGCCTGGCCGACATCGTCGGCTCCCAGGCCGGACTGGTGCGGATCGCCGGCTTCCCCAGCGGCTGCGCCACCATCGTGCCCGCGGCGATGGCCGCGATGCGGCGGACCCGGCCGGCCGTGGAGGTGCAGCTCATCCAGGCCGAGCCGCCGGCGGCGCTGGCGATGGTCCGGCGCGGCGAGGCGGACATCGCGGTCTCCTACCGCTACGAGACCCCCGCGACGCAGCGCGGGTCCGGCGCCCGGGAGGCCCCGCTGCGGCGGATCGCGCTGCTGGAGGACCCGGTGCGGATCGTGCTGCCGGCCGACCACCCGCTCGCCGGGCGCGAGGAGGTGGAGCTCGCCGACCTCGCCGACGCGACCTGGATCATCAGCAGCGAGTGCTTCGAGGGGATCCTGCAGCGGGCCGCGGTCGGCTGCGGGTTCACCCCCACGGTCAGCATGGTCGCCGACGACTACGTGGCGATGCAGGCGCTGGTCGCCCACCGGCTGGGGGTGGCCGTGCTGCCCCGGCTGGCCCTGCTGGCGCACCGCGACGAGCGGGTGATCTCCCGGCCGGTGCGCGGCTGGCCGCCGCGCCGGGTGGAGGCCGCGCTGTGGCCGGACCGGATGAGGGTGGACGCGGTCTCCGCGATGCTCGCCGCGCTGCGCCACGCCTGCGCCGGGTACGTCGCCGCCCTGCCCGCGGTGCCGGCCTGACACGGCCGGCGGACGGCGCCGCCGCGCCGGCCCCGGGGTCGCGGGGCCGGCGCGGCGGCGGGAGGCGGACCGGGTCAGCCGGCCGGTGCCTGGACGCGCATGTCGAACTGGCCCGCGTACTGCAGGGCCGTCATGACGTACCAGGCGCCGGTGACCGGCTCGACCATGGTGGAGACGATGGGCTTGTCGGTGACGTTGGAGGTGGCCTCGCCCGGCGGCATGTAGCCGACCGCGGTGCGCGAGGCGTACCAGGTCATCCGGGACAGGGCGTCGGCCTTGTCGCCGGTGTAGATCTCGTCGAGCGCCACGTACATGCTCATCTGCGGCCAGGACGGCTCGGCGGCCAGTGCCTCGTTGCCGGCCGGGCTGTACTGCGAGGTGTAGTAGAAGGTGTCGCCGACGTAGCGGGCGATGCCCCAGGTGTCCTGGCTCAGCGTCGAGGTGATCTTGGCGATGTGCGAAACCGCCTGGCTGGAGGTCGCGTTGACCACGCCGAGCACGATGAGCATGTCGGAGGAGGAGTCCACCGGGTCGACCCGCGCGGTGTTGTCGGTGTTGACCGCGCGGTCGAAGTAGCCGCCGCCCGCGGAGTTCCACAGGCCGGCCGGCGACGCCTCGGAGTCGCGGTTGATCGCACCGGTGATGGTGGCCGCCGCGTTGGCCCAGCCGCTCTTGAGCGACGAGTTGTTCTCGTCCTGCGCGAACTGCTCCGCCGCCCACAGGCCGGCCACGTAGGTCGCCTGGGTGAACGCGTTGTACTCGACGTTCTCCTCCCAGATCGAGTTGTCGGCCGGGCCGAAGCCGTTGCTGCCGATGCCGTTCTGGATGAAGTTCGCCGACTTCTGGATGTAGGGCCACATCGCGCTCAGGAACGAGGAGTCGCCGGTGTCGACGTAGTGCCGCAGCGCGCCGATGATGAACAGGCCGACCGAGTCGTCCTCCGGCTGGACGAAGCTGATGTACTGCCCGGTCCACTCGTCGTACGTGGTGCCGAACGATCCGTCGGAGGACTGGATGCTCGCCAGCCATCTGAAGTACTTGTCGGCCTCGGCGTGATGGCCGGCGGCGTCCATGGCCATCGCGGTCACCGCCGAGTCGCGCACCCAGGTCTTGTAGCCGTAGGCGATCGGGTTGGTCGCGGCCGGCCAGGTGCCCAGGACCGGGTTCTGGGTCTGCTTCATCACCACCAGCGCCCGGTCGTAGGAGGTGGACAGGCCGGTGTCGCTGAAGGTCGAGCTGACCCGCTTGCCGGCCGCCAGCCAGTTGCTGTAGTCGGTGGTGGTGGTCGACTGCCAGGAGGTGTCGCTGCTGCCCCGGGCGGTGTCCGCGTCGGCGAGCGCGGCCGACGCGGTGGAGTCGATGGCCAGGTAGAAGGAGGTGGTCACCTGGGTGTTGGCCGGGACCGTCACCTTCTTCGACAGGCCCACCGACACGTCCGCCGCGGTGACCGAGTTGTTGTCCGGCAGGTTGCCGCTGGCGTCGAAGGCGTACCAGGGCGCGACGGTGGCGCTGGAGGTGTTGGAGTTGGTGTCGTCGCCGACCTGGTGGCCGGTGGAGGCGCCGAACGAGCCGAGCACCAGGTGGTACTGGCCGGATGCCGACATGTCGACGACGTCGGCGTCCCGGGTGGAGTCGTAGGTGGCGGTGACCGTCTTGCCGGAGCCGGCGCCGGTGTTGTTGACGTGCAGCTGGTCCAGGACGTTCATGGTGACGGCCGAGCCGGTGGTGTTGTCCAGCCGGTAGGTGACCACCATGAAGTGCTGGTTGGGCACCATCGCGTAGTCGCGGCCGATGGTGACCGGCATGGCCTGGCCGTTGTAGGGGCCGTAGTCGGAGCGCAGCACGCCGCCGGAGTCGAGGTAGCCGGTGGCGCTGCCGAAGTCGTGCACCTGGTCGTACTTGACGCCGTGCGTCTCGTCGCGGAAGAACCCGGTGTAGTCGTTGATCTGGTTGACGTCCGAGCCGCTGGACGCGGTGCCGCCCGGCGAGTAGTGCAACTCGGCGAGCCGCGGGCCGTACTGGGTGTTGGTGTCGGTCTGGGCGAGCTGCGGCGCCATCCAGATGCCGGTGGTGTCGCTCCAGTTGTTCATGTAGAGGGACCTGGCCGTCTCGGTGGACGGCTGGGTGGTGCTCGCCGCGCTGGCCTGGCCGGTGCCGAGGGCGGCCGCCCCCGCCGCGCCGGCCATGGCCAACACCGCCGCGGTGGCCATGCCTATCAGTCGTGTTCGGAGTCTCTTCATTCGCGGGCCTCCCGCCAGCCGCAAAGTGTGGGGCCTCCGGGGGCGTCAGCGGTCGAGACCGACCTCGGGGCGGCATGAGTGTCGCGGAGGTTAATTGCGCCCGTCAAGCAACAAACCAGGGAAGAGTGTTGACGTCCGGTGAAACTCCAGGTCGGCTGCGACAGTACCGGCCCGGCGGCCGGAAAGTGCCGGATGGTTTTTTCCTTGACACACTTAATTAACCTGCAGCAGACTCGCCGCGGTCCCGACAGGCCACGGGCGACGGTGCCCGGATCGGCGAACGGAGGCACGGATGAACATCTCTCGGCGCGCCCTGCTCACGGGAGCGGGCGCCGCGGCGCTCGGCGGCGTCACCGCGGCGGCGCGGCGGCACGGGGTGACGGAGGTGCCGCTGCGGGTGGCGCAGGCGGCGGCCTCGGCGGTGTCGATCCCGCAGACCAGTCGTGACAGCGTCTTCACCCGCAGCGGCGCCGGACCGCTCTACTGGTCCGCGTACAGCTGGGACTACACCAACAACGCCACGCTCCCCGAGTCGGTCTGGAAGCAGAACATCGACTGGGTGACCGCGAACTTCAAGTCCTACGGCTACACGATGTGCTGCACCGACGGCTGGGTGGACTACACGCAGACCACCAACGCCAACGGCTACATCACCAGTTACAGCGACGACTGGGCCAACGACTGGTCGTACTGGGCGAACTACCTCAGCTCGCAGGGCATGAAGCTCGGCGTCTACTACAACCCGCTGTGGGTGACCGCGGCCGCGGTGGCCGACTCCTCCAAGACGGTCGCCGGCACCTCCGTCACCGTCGGCTCCATCGTCGACAGCGGCGACTTCCTCAACTCCGACGGCGAGCTGTACTGGGTGGACGTCACCAAGAACGGCGCCAAGCAGTTCGTCCAGGGGTACGTCGACTACTTCAAGAACATGGGCGTGGGCTACCTGCGCACCGACTTCTGGGCCTGGTACGAGGCGGGCGCCACCGACGGCCAGGGCGGCATCGTCGCGCACGGCAGCGCCAACTACGCCACCGCGCTGGAGTGGATAGCCGAGGCGGCCGGCGACACGATGGAGGTCAGCGTCGTGATGCCGAACCTCTACAACAACGGCGCCAACGAGATCCAGTACGGCGACATGATCCGGATCAACAACGACGCGACGACCGGCGGTTGGCAGCACCTGAGCGCCGGACGGCAGACCTGGCAGGACAGCTGGTCGCAGTGGGACAACGCCTTCAGCGGCTTCACCGGCTGGGCGCACCGCTCGGGTCGCGGCCAGCTGATCCTGGACGGCGACTTCCTGATGATGAACTCGTTCGCCTCGGACGCCGAACGCCAGACCGCCATCAGCCTGTTCACCATCGCCGGCTCGCCGATCGCGATCTCCGACCGGGTGGACACCATCGGCTCCTACGCCTCGTTCTACCAGAACACCGACGTGCTGAGCCTGCACAACCAGGGACTCACCGGCAAGCCGTACTTCTACAACGGCGACCTGTACTCCACGGACGGCTCCTCGCGCGACACCGAGCGGTGGATCGGCCAGCTCCCGGACGGCAGTTGGGCGGTCGCGCTGTTCAACCGCAACGACACCAACACGGTGACCAAGTCGATCGACTTCAACGCCGACCTGGGCATCGTGGGCTCGGCCGACGTGCGGGACCTGTGGACCCACACCGACCTGGGATCGAGCACCTCGGTCTCGGCGAGCCTGGCCCCGCACGCCTGCCGGCTGGTGCACGTGGTGCCGGCCGAGTCGACCAAGCGCTACCAGGCGGCGTTCGCGGCCTGGGGCGGCGGCGCGAACTTCAACAACAACCACACCGGCTACTCGGCGATGGGCTTCGTGGACAAGCTGGAGGCCGCCGAGGCCGGCTCCTCGGTCACCTTCGCCGTGCAGGCCGCCACCGCGGGCAGCCACTCGGTCAACTACCGCTACTCCAACGGCAACGGCTCGACCAGCACGCTGTCCGTCGAGGTGCTGGGCGCGAGCCGCAACGTGATCACCAGCCCGTTCCAGGTCTCCTTCGCCGCGACGGCGGACTGGAACACCTGGGCCACGGTCAGCGGCACGCTCACGCTCGCCGCCGGCCTCAACCTGATCACCGTCTCCCGCACCGCGGGCGACACCGGCGCGGTCAACCTCAACTACCTGGAGGTGGGCTGACATCCGCCGGCCCGCAACCCGTTGAACACCGGCAGGACCACCGCGCCACGGCGCGCACGCGCAGGACACGCGCAGGAGGAGACAGCCCGATGAACTTCCACGAGCGGCTCTCGCGCGCGCCGGGCCCGGCGGTCACCGACCTGATCGGGGAACGCACCAGGGCGGAGATCTTCGCCCTGGTGCTGACCGCCGGACCGCTCTCGCGCACCGCGCTGGCCGGCCGGCTGGGACTGTCGCCGTCCACGGTGACCCGGCTGCTCGCCCCGCTGGTGGAGGGCGGCTACCTGCGCGAGACCACCTCGGAGGCGGTCGGCCCCGGCCGGCCGCGCCGCCTGCTGCACGTCAACACCCACCGGCACTTCGTGGTCGGCGTCAAGATCGCGCCGACCCATGTGGCGGCGGTGCTGACCGACATGGGCGCCCAGGTGGTCCGGCGCGCCGAGGCGCCGATCCCGGACTCCTCGCCGGAAACCGCGCTGGCCGCCTCGGTGGAGCTGACCGAGCGGCTGCTGTCCGAGGTGCCGGCCGCCGCCGACCACGTGCTGGGCATCGGCGTGGGGGTCAGCGGACACGTCGACTCGCCCGCCGGGGTCTGCCGGTACTCCGCGCTGCTCGGCTGGCGCAAGGTCGATGTTGCCGGTCCGCTGTCGGCGGCAACTGGATTGCCGGTCGTGGTGAACAACGACGTCAACACCCTGGTGGTGGCCGAGCGGTGGTTCGGCGAGGGCCGGGACGTCGACTCGTTCGCCGTGGTGACCATCGGCTCGGGGATAGGGTGCGGTCTGCTGCTGGACGGCTCGCTGTTCTCCGGGGCCAGCGGCATGGCGGGCGAGCTGGGCCACATGCCGATGGACCCGGACGGACCGCTGTGCAGCTGTGGCCGGCGCGGCTGCCTGGAGGCGCTGGCGTGCACCGAGGCGGTACTCGGCCGGCTGCGCCGGCAGGGCGTGCCGGGCGTCGACGACATCGAGGCCGCGGCCGCGCTGGCCCGCAGCGGTGCCGGGGCACGGGCCGAGGTGGCCCGGGCGGCGTTCGCGGCGGCCGGCGACGCCCTCGGCCGGGGGCTCGCCGGGCTGTGCAATCTGCTCAACCTGGAGAAGATCGTCATCGCCGGGGAGGGGGCGGCGCAACACGACCTGTTCGGCGCGGCGATGACCGCCGCGCTGGAGCGGCACGCCTTCTCCGAGGCCGCGCGGGACTGCGTCGTCCAGATCGATCCGGTGACGGACGACCTGTGGGCCCGCGGTGCCGCGTGTCTGGTGATCAAGGAGACGGTGCGCGCTCCGCTCTCGTAAGATCCGCGACCAGCAATTCGATGCGTCCCTCGATCCATATTCCGGTGGCAGGGGCTAGCCTCAAGCTCTCCCCACAGCGATACAGTCCGTTCGAAATTCCTCCGCACAAGGAAACCCTCATGCGCATACGCAACGCTGTCCGACCGAACAAGGCGTTCGCCGCCGCCGGGGTCGCCGCCCTGATGCTGGCCGCGAGCGCGTGCTCCTCCTCCAGCGGGAGCTCGTCCTCCGAGCCGTCCGCGAAGGGGCCGGCCAAGGGCACCATCACCTGGTACGCGAACCAGTTCGGTCCGACGAACATGGACGTCCGCAAGACCCTGATCGCGGACTTCGAGAAGGCATACCCGCACATCAAGGTCAAGCTGCTGCCGGCGCCGAGCGACAGCGACACGATCCGCTCCACCCTCACCACCCAGATCTCCGGCGGGTCCAGCAGCTTCGACGTCTACAGCGGCGACGTCGTGTGGCCGGCCCAGTTCGGCAAGGCGGGCCTGGCCCTGCCGCTGAACAAGTACATGCCCGCCAGTTACTGGAAGTCCTTCTCGCCCGGCCTGGTCAACGCCCTGACCTACAAGGGCAAGATCATGGCGGCGCCGTACTTCACCGACAACGCCTTCCTGTACTACCGCAAGGACCTGCTCGCCAAGGCGCACCTGCCGGTGCCGACCACCTGGGAGCAGATGGAGTCCGAGGCGAAGACCCTGCAGCAGAAGAAGCTCGTCAAGTACGGCTTCGCGGCGCAGTTCGACTCCTACGAGGGCCTGACCTGCGACTTCACCGAGTTCGAGGCCGACGCCGGCGGCTCCAGCGTGGACCACGGCGCCACCAAGGCCACCATCGACTCGCCGGCCGCGACCAAGGCGCTGACCTTCATGCGCGGCCTGGTCAGCAGCGGGGTGGCCCCCTCGGCCATCACCACCTTCCAGGAGCAGCAGTCGGAGAGCCTGTTCACCAGCGGCCAGGACGCCTTCCTGCGCAACTGGACGTACGCCTACGCCGACGCCAACTCCAAGGCGTCCAAGGTGGCCGGCAAGGTCGGCATCACCAACCTGCTGCCGTTCGCCGGCCAGCCCGGCCCGGGCTACTCCACCACCGGCGGGTGGAACCTCTACATCAACCCGCACAGCAAGAACGTCCCCGCCGACGTCGACTTCGTGAAGTGGATGACCAGCCCGGCGGCGCAGCAGATCATCGCCATCCAGGGCGGTGAGCTGCCGACCGTGGCCAGCGTGCTGGCGAACCCGAAGGTCCAGGCGTCCAACCCGGCCTTCCCGATCGCGGCGAAGAACAAGCTGGCCCCGCGCCCGTCCAACGCGGCCCAGTACTCCGAGGTCAGCAGCGCGATCTACTCCAACGTCAACGCCGCCGTCTCGGGATCCGCCTCCCCGAAGGCAGCGCTGAGCAAGGCCAACTCGGCCATCGGCACCGCGCTCAGCAGCAACGGCCTCTGAGCCACCCGACGGCCCTCTCGCCCTCGAGCCGAGTGCGAGGGGGCCGTCGCACCATCTTCCGCAAGCCGTTCATCAGCACGTGAAGAGGCAGGATCGAAGTGACCGCGGACCAGGCAGTACACCCACCGGATCAGACCGCGCGGCCGGACAAGAGCCGCCACACCCACGCGGGTACCCGCTCCCTGCTGGAGCGACGATCCGCCCGTCTGGGCTGGCTGTTCGCCTCGCCCGCACTTCTGGTCATCGCCGCCGTGACGGTCTTCCCGATCGTCTTCTCCGTGGTGATGAGCTTCAGCAACGTCAACGTCACCGGGAACGGCTTCAGCCTCTCGGGCCTGACGGGCAACAACTTCTCGGTCGTCTTCAAGAGCGACCTGTGGCAGCACGCCCTGATCTTCACCACGCTCTACACGGTGGGCACGGTGATCGTCGAGATCATCCTGGGCACCCTGATAGCCCTGGTGCTGGAGCGGCTGACCGGCGCCCGGGGCTGGATGATGGCGCTCCTGCTGCTCCCCTGGGCGATGATCACGGTCGTGTCGGCGGAGCTGTGGGGCTACGTCTACAACGGCGTCTACGGCGTGCTGAACGCCCTCCTGTCGCCGCTGCTCGGCCATGACGTCAACTTCCTCGGCTCGCCGTTCTCGGCCACCGTGGCGATGGCGGTCGCGGACATCTGGAAGACCACGCCGTTCGTGGCGATCATCGCGCTGGCCGGCCTGGTGATGCTGCCGAGCGACATCGTGGAGGCCGCCCGCATCGACGGCGCCAACGGCTGGACGATCTTCTGGCGGGTGCGGCTGCCGCTGCTGCGCCCGACGCTGTCGATCGCGGTGCTCTTCCGCATCCTGCAGGCGTTCGGCCTGTTCGACCTGCCCTACGTGCTGACCGGCGGCGGTCCCGGCACGTCCACCGAGTCGCTCGCGGTGCTCGGTTGGAAGGCGATGTTCCAAGATCTGAAGTTCGGTCCCGGAGCCGCGGTGGCGGCCAGTACGGCAGGCATCGTGCTCGTCGCCTGCCTGCTCTTCCTCAGGGTCTTCCGTTCGCAGGTCGGCACCGAGGAGACGGCATGACCACCATCACCACCACGCGTCCCGGCCGGCGGCTGCCCGGCTGGCTGAGCTGGATCAACCTGGCGGCCCTGCTGGTCGCCCTGTTCGTGGCCGCGCCGCTGTACTGGCTGGTGGCGACCGCGTTCAAGAGCACGAACGACGTGGCGGCCAGCCCGCCGGACTACTTCCCGACGAAGCCGACCGGCTCCAACTTCAGCAGCGCGTTCTCCACGTACAACTTCGGCCGCTACATCGAGAACTCGGCCGTCGTCTCGATCGTGGCGACCATCCTGGTGCTGTCGCTGGGCATCTTCGCCGGCTACGCGCTGGCCCGGCTCCCGGTGCGCGGCAAGTCCGGCGTGATGATGACGCTGCTGATGATCTCGCTGTTCCCCACGGTGGCGCTGGCCGCGCCGTTGTACCTGCTGATGCGGGACATCGGCTGGCTCAACACCTACCAGGGCCTGATCATCTCCTACACGGCGCTGAACCTGCCGTTCGCGATCTGGATCCTGCGCAACTACTTCCTCGCCATCCCCAAGGAGATGGAGGAGGTGGCGTGGATGGACGGCGCCTCGCCGGTCAGGACGGTCATCAGCATCATCCTGCCGCAGGCCAAGCCGGGCATCTTCACCGCGGGCATCTTCTCCTTCGTCGCGGCCTGGACGGAGTTCCTGATCGCGCTGACGCTGGACAACGACGACGCACACCGGACCATCCCGGTCGGCATCGCGCTGTTCGGCGGCCAGTTCCAGACCCCGTACGGCACGATCTTCGCCGCGGCGACGGTGGCCATGCTGCCGATCGCCATCCTGGTGCTGGTCTTCCGCCGCGCCGTGGTCTCCGGCCTGACCGCGGGCGCGGTCAAGGGCTGACCCATCCGCACCGCCCGCTGCGCCGCCCGCTTCCGGCAATCCGCCGGAGGCGGGCGGCGTGCGTCTTTCCACGAACCTCCGCGGTCTTCCGCGAATCTCCACGAGTCCCACCACCACACCCCCGGAGAAGATCCCCGCTCATGGCTCACCGCAACTCCGCCCCGGCCTGGCTCTCCGAAGCCGTGCTCTACCAGATCTACCCGCAGAGCTTCGCCGACTCCGACGGCGACGGGATCGGCGACCTGCGCGGCGCCACGGAACGGCTCGACCACCTGGCGTGGCTCGGGGTGAACACCGTCTGGTTCAGCCCGCTGTTCGCCTCGCCGTTCGGTGACGCCGGCTACGACGTGATGGACTACCTGACGATCGCGCCGCGCTACGGCACCAACGAGGACGCGTTCGCGCTCGTCGAGGCGGCCCGCGAGCGCGGGATCCGGGTGATGCTCGACCTGGTCCCCGGCCACACCTCGCACCGCCACCCGTGGTTCCAGGAGTCGGCGCGCAACCCGGACGACCACCGCTACATCTGGTCGGACCGCACCGGCGCCCCGGTGCGCGACTGGATCCCCAACCAGGGCGCGCGCGGCGGCTACTACCTGGCGAACTTCTATCCCATCCAGCCCGCCCTCAACTTCGGCTACGCGCGGATGAACGACGCGGAGCCGTGGCGGCAGGGCGTGGACGCCGAGGCGCCGCGGGCCAACCGGGCGGCGCTGCGCGAGATCATGGGCTACTGGTTCGACCACGGGGTCAGCGGGTTCCGGGTGGACATGGCCGCTTCGCTGGTCAAGGACGACCCGGGCCACGTCGAGACGGCGAAGCTGTGGGGCGAGACCCGCGCGTGGCTGGACGCCAATCACCCGGACTGCGTGCTGCTGTCGGAGTGGGGCGATCCGCGCGTCTCGGTCCCGGCCGGCCTGCACTCCGACTTCTTCCTGCACTTCGTCGGCCGCGGCATGCGGTCGCTGTGGGACAACGGCACCGGCAGCCGCGGTGCGTGGTGGACCGACGAGCCGTGCTACTTCGACCCCGAGGGCCGCGGCTCGATGCGGGAGTTCCTGGCCGCGTGGCAGGAGGCCGACCGGGCCATCGACGGCGCCGGCTACGTGGCGCTGCCGACCGCCAACCACGACTTCTCCCGGCTCACCTGCGGGCCGCGCACCCCGCCGATGGTCATCCCGGCGTTCGCCTTCCAGCTGACCTGGCCGACGCTGCCGGTGATCTACTACGGCGACGAGATCGGCATGCGGTACGTGCCGGGGCTGCCGGACAAGGAGGGCAGCCTGCTCGACAGCGAGGCGCGGCAGGGCTCGCGCACCCCGATGCAGTGGGACGACTCCGCCAACTGCGGCTTCTCCACCGCTGAGGCGGGGTCGCTGTACCTGCCGGTGGACCCGGCGCCGGACCGGCCGACGGTGGCGGCGTCCCGGGCGGACGAGTCCTCGCTGCTGCACCACGTGCGGAGGCTGATCGCGCTGCGCCGGGAGACTCCGGCGCTCGGCACCGACGCGTCGGTCGAGGTGCTGAGCGACGGCTACCCGTTCGCCTACGTGCGCGGCGGCAGCCACCTGGTGGTGGTCAACGGCCGCCGGGACGAGGGGCGGGTGGACCTCGGGGAACGGGCGAAGGCGGCCCGCCCGCTGGCGGTGCACGGCGTGGAGCTGCGGGACGGCCAGGCGGTGGCGAGCGGCTTCTCGTACGGGATCTTCGCGCTGTAGTGCGGCGTCGCCCGGCCGCCGGTGGCGGCGGCCGGGCGCGAGAATTTACCAATCCGATCCCAGGCGTTGTTCCACCGTGTGTGGATCAAGCGGCGGAGCATGTGCTGTCCTGTGCACGTCATATCCCCCGCCCCCCGTGAGGTCCGCATGCCCGGCCTGCACATCAGATCCCTGTGCGTTCTCGCAGCCGCCACCCTGGCTGCCGGCACCAGCGCGGCAGCCGCCGCGACGCCGTCGAGCACCACGCCGCACACGGTGACCTACACCCTGGTCACCGAGCCGGCCGCCGGTTACACCCCGATCTACAACCTGATCAACTCGGCCACCACGAGCATCGACATGACGATGTACGAGCTGACCGACACCACGGCCGAGCAGGACCTGGCCGCCGCGGCCGCCCGCGGCGTGACCGTCCGGGTGATCCTGGACCAGAACCTGGAGAAGTCCAACAACACCGCGGCGTACAACTACCTCAACGCCAACGGGGTGCCGACCCACTGGGCGTCCACGACCTACGCGGCCACCCACCAGAAGACCATCACGATCGACGACGCCACCAGCGCGATCATGACCGGCAACCTCACCAGCCAGTACTACTCGACCAGCCGCGACTTCGCGGTCATCGAGAACAACTCGCTGGACGTCAAGGCGATCGAGAAGGTCTTCAACGCCGACTACGCCGGCACCGCGATCACCCCGACCGACGGCGACCACCTGGTGTGGAGCCCGACCGACGCGCAGTCGCAGATCACCTCGATCATCAACGGCGCCACCACGTCGCTGTCGGTGGAGAACGAGGAGATGGGCGACTCGACCGTCACCACCGACCTGGAGAACGCCGCCAAGCGCGGGGTCGACGTCGAGGTCATCATGACCAACGACGACAACGAGTACTCCACCGAGTTCGACGCGCTCGTGGCGGCCGGCGTGCACGTGCACACCTACGCCTACACCGCCTCGCTGTACATACACGCCAAGGCGATCGTCGCCGACTACGGCACCAGCGCCGCGCAGGTGGACGTCGGTTCGCAGAACTTCTCCAACGCCTCGCTCAACGAGAACCGCGAGCTGGGCTTCGTCACCAACAACACGACGATCATCTCCGGGATCGACTCGGCCCTCGCCTCCGACTACGCCGGCGGCACCAACTGGACCTCCTGACCCACCGGTCGGCGCGCACCACGGCGCCGGGCGTCCCGCGGTCCATCGCCCGCCGGGCGCCCGGCGCCGCCGCGTTCAGGCCGGCCGGTGCACGGCGACCATGGCCACGTCGTCGCCGAGCCGGGAGGAGACGTGCCTCATCAGGTCGGAGCGCAGCGCGTCGAGCATGCCCTGCGGGCCGCGGCCGGTCCACCGCGCCAGCCGGTCCTGCAGCGGGTAGAAGGTGCCCTCCCGGTCCCTCGCCTCGGTGACGCCGTCGGTGTACAGCAGCAGGGTGTCGCCGGGCGTGAACCGGTAGGTGTCCACGTGCGCCGCCTCGCCGTCCAGGTCGCCCAGGCCGATCGGCACCCCGGGCCGGGCCGGGTCGAGGGCGCGCACCCGGTCGCCGTGCACGAGCAGCGGCGACGGGTGGCCGCGGTTGGTGATCCGGACCAGGTCGGTGCCGTCGTCGTCGAAGTCGACCACGACCGCGGTCACGAACCCCTCCAGCGCCCGTCTGCGGGCGGTGCGGGCCTCGCTCGCGTCGTCGGCGTCGGCGTCCGCGGCCTCGTGGGTGCTGCCGGACAGGTCCTCGCGCAGGCTGCGGTCCAGGTAGTCGGGTAGCGCGGCCAGTTCGGTGCACGCCCTGGCCGCCCGGCGGAAGGCGTTGAGCAGGTAGCCGACCATCTCGACCGCCGCCAGGCCCTTGCCCTGGACGTCGCCCACCAGGATCCGGGAGCGGCCCGGCAGCGAGGCGGTCGCGTACACGTCGCCGCCGATGAACGCCTCCTCGTCGGCCGCCAGGTACAGCGAGGCGAGCGACAGCGGGCCGAGCCTGTGCGGCAGCGGAGGCAGCAGCAGCCGCTGGGTCGTGGTCGCCACCCAGCGCGCCTGGGTCAGCTCCCGCTCGCGCTTCTCCCGCGCCGCGGCGGCCACGACCGAGGCCACGCTGATGATCACCACCGCGCTGAACGTCACTGGGAACTGCGTCGTGTCCAGGGCGTTGTTCGACAGCGCGGCCAGCACCACGAAGGGCAGGGTCACCCCGGAGACGAGCGCCACGGCGCGCGGGCCGAGGAAGCCGGCGGCCAGCGCGGGCACCGCGACCATCAGGCCGCCGATCCGGATCGAGGGCCCGGACAGCACGTCGGCGAGCAGCAGGGCGCACAGGCACAGCAGGGCCACCGCGAGCTTCGCCCAGGGGTGTCGCAGCAGTCGCGACACCGTCGGCGCGGTGTCGGGGCCGCTTGGTGCCATGACCCAAAGCTACCTCCGAGCCGGGTTCCACCGCCCGTCGGCGGCGGCCCGGCCCGGATACGCCGAGCGATGGCGGGGACACCGGCGGCGACCGGCCGCTCCGGCCGCGTTCCGGGCCCGAGCGCGGCCCCGGGCCCTTCACCAGCGAAGACTTTACTTTCCCCTGAACACCGTCTCCGCAGCTCTTTCAGTCTTCCGGTGGTGTAGACCAACGGCAGTACCGCCATCCCCTTCCGCTGGCTCGGTCACCGCGCGTACGGTCGCTTCCGCTTCGGTCCTGACATGGGCACGGCGATTTCGTCCAGGTCCGGCGCACCGTTCCCCACTCGCACCGGAAGAGGTCCCCATGGACGCACCCCGCAGTCATCCCGTCCGGCGACGGACCCTGCTCGCCGCGGCCGGCGCGGCCGTGGCGGCGGCCTCCGCCTCCGCGGCCCGTGCGAACGCGGCCACGCCCCGCCCCGCGTTCCGTCCGCACACCCTGACCAACCGCCAGCTGGCCGGCCAGCGCGTCATCTACTCCTACCCGGGCCTGACCCCGCCCAGCAGCCTGCTGAGCACGATCAGCGCGGGCGAGGCGGCCGGCGTCATCTTCTTCGGCGAGAACATCAGCAGCACCAGCCAGATCGCCTCGGTGATCGACCAGCTCAACCAGGCGAACGCCAGCAGCCCGGTCAAGGCCCCCCTGCTGCTCATGACCGACCAGGAGGGCGGCGAGGTGCGCCGGCTGTCCGGCGCCCCCACCATGTCGGAGAAGCAGATCGGCGAGTCCTCGCAGGCCGAGACCGACGCGAGCGACGCCGGCAGCGGGGCCGGGCAGAACCTGCTGAGCGCCAACATGAACATGAACCTGGCGCCGGTGCTCGACGTCTTCCGCACCCCGGGCGACTTCGACGACCAGTACCAGCGCTCCTACAGCAGCGACCCGAGCGTCTGCGCGAGCCTGGGCAGCGCCTTCATCCACGCCCAGCAGGCCACCGGGGTCGCCGCGACCGCCAAGCACTTCCCCGGCCTCGGCGCCGCCACCGCCAGCCAGGACACCGACGCCGGCCCGGTCACCCTGACCCAGAGCCTCAGCGACATCCGCAACATCGACGAGGCGCCCTACACCGCGGCGATCGTCTCCGGCGTCCAGTGCGTCATGGCCTCCTGGGCCGTCTACACCGCGCTCGACCCGAACAACCCGGCGGGCCTGTCGTCCACCATCATCCAGGGCGAACTGCGCGACCGGCTGGGCTTCACCGGGGTGACGATCACCGACGCCCTGGAGGCCGGCGCCCTGCCCTCCTCGATGTCCACCGCGCAGCGCGCGGTCGCCGCCGCGGCGGCCGGTATGGACCTGCTGCTGTGCTCGGCGCGGGACTCCTCCCAGGGCGACGACGCGGGCACCGGGCTGGCCAACGCCTACGCCAGCGGCCAACTGCCCTCCGCGGCCTTCAACGCGGCGGTCAGCCGGATCACCTCGCTGCGCAACTGGGTGTGACGGCGGGCTGACGCGGCAGCGGCCCGTCCGCCTCCTCCCGGGGAGACGGACGGGCCGCTGCCGTACGACCGGATGACGCGGCGTCGGGACGCCGCGTCAGGTGGTCAGCTGTGGTCCCAGGTGACGGAGAAGTTCTCGCCGCCGGAGAGCGCGGAGGTGGTCGCCTTGGTGGTGCTGCCGTCGGCCATGTTGATCTGGTCCGGGTCGAAGTCGCCGATGGCCTCGCCGTTGGCGGTGGAGTTGCTGAAGTTCACCGTGCCGAAGTCGGCGAGCGGCAGCACGGTGTCGCTGGACGGCGCCTCGGCGATGACCTCCGCGGAGGCGTCCTCGGCCGTGCTGGAAGTCTTGGTGGTGGTCTTCGACCAGCCCTGCGTGGTGTCCGACAGCTTCAGGGTGAAGGTGTCGCCGCTGGCGCTCACCGTGGAGGTGAAGTGGTCGCCCGGCTCCACGGTGTTGCTGTAGTTCACCGGGTAGGCGGGGTACATCTCGTACCACGCGTAGTACACCGGCGAGCCGCCCGAGCAGTCCACCTCGCTGCCGGTCTGCTCGACCGAGTCGCTGCCGTCGCCGTCGATGCCTATCCAGAAGGCGGAGTAGCTGTCCTGGCTGGAGCAGGACGCGGCGGGCTGCACCCAGCTGGAGGACACGCTGGTGAACGTGCCGCCGGTGGCCGAGTAGCCGGCCCAGTTGGAACTGGTGCTCTTGAGGATCTTGCCGTGCGGGTCCATGATCTGGTGCCCGGCGACCGGGGTGTTGTGCACGGGTCGCGTGGGGGAGGCACTCGCCTGCGGCGCCACCATGGCGGCCGACAACAGCGCCGCCACTCCGGCTACGGACAGGACCGCGATACGGGATCTTGCCGACATTGCTGCTCCTTCACGTGGGGGTGTTACGGGAACAGTTGAGCCAGCCCGGCGCCGCGCGACGCCGAACTCCCAGCAGCGAACAGCAATCGCGTTGCGATTGACGATGTGCAGACAACCACAGGTGTCGTACGCCCGACATCCGATCCGAAGGCAAAGCTGTGCCCAAGAAACCCTGAAACACGGTCGGCGGGCCGGTATTCCGCTGTATTTCGGCCACCACGGCGAGGGACCCCGGCCGGCCCGTCGGTGCGACGGGCCGGCCGGGGTCCCTCGGGAGCCGGCGGTGAGCGCGGGTCAGCGGTCGGTCAGCGCGAAGTCGACCGCGGTGAAGGCGCCGGGCGAGCGGTCGCCGTCCAGGAGCAGGCCGTTGTCGTCGTACACCCGCACGTGGGTCACGTTCACCCCGCGGCCGTTGTACTCCGGGTCCGTGGCGTAGTGCCAGCGCACCATCACCTGGCCGGTGGCGGCCGGGAGTTGGGCGCTCACCTGCCACCACGAACGGGTGCCGCCGGACAGCGAGTCCACCGCTCCGGCCGGTGCGCCGTCGCCGGTGGCGGTGACCGGGACGCCCTGCCAGGTGGTGCCGCCGTCGGTGCTGGACTGCAGGACGAGCAGGTCGTAGCCGGGCTCGGTGTCCACGAACGTCGTCCAGTTCACCCGCAGGGCCCCGGCACGCGGCGTGACCGTGGTGGTGAGCGTCGCGGTGGTGGCGTCCGGGATGCCGGAGTACCAGGTGCGCCCGCCGCCCGGCGCGCGCACCGCCATGGCGTTGGCCAGCCCGTCGGCCGCGTCGCGGCGCGGCGGGTTGGTCGAGCCCCAGTTGCGGGTCGGGTGCACCCGGTTGCTGAACTGCAGGGCGATGGAGCGCGACAGCGGGTCGATGACGATGGTGGTGCCGGTGAACCCGGTGTGGCCCATGGTGGCGGTGGAGTCGAGCCGGCCCATGTACCAGCGCTGGTCGAGTTCGAAGCCCAGGCCGTGCGAGTCGCCCGGGAACTTCTGGTTGTAGTTGGTCATCATCTCGGTCACCGACTGCTCGCTGAGGATCCGGTGGCCGGCGTACACCCCGCCGTTGAGGACGCACTGCGAGAGCACGGCCATGTCGCGCACGGTGGAGAAGACGCCCGCGTGGCCGGCGACGCCGTTCATCGCCCAGGCGTTCTCGTCGTGCACCTGGCCCCAGACCAGGCCGCGCTGCGGCTCGCCGGTGCCGAGTTCGTACTCCTCGGCGGCGATCCGCGGCTTGAGGGAGGCCGGCGGGTTGTACATGGTGTCGCGCATCCGCAGCGGCCCGGTGATGCCCTCGCCGACCAGCACGTCCAGCGGCTTGCCGCTGACCTGCTCCAGGACCAGCTGCAGCGAGAGCATGTTGAGGTCGGAGTAGAGGTAGGTGGAGTCCGCCGGGTACTGCGGCACCGTGTCGAGGATGGCCTTGATCCGCGACGGCATGTCCGGGTACTGCCACAGCGCGGGGGTGGGGTCGGCGGGCAGCCCGGAGGTGTGGGTGAGCAGCATCTTGATGGTGATGTCGCCCTTGCCGTTGCTGGCGTACTCCGGCAGGTAGCCGGCCACCGTCGCGTCCAGCGCGATCCGGCCGGCCTCCAACTGCTGCATCGCCGCGATGGAGGTGAACAGCTTGGAGAGCGAGGCGAGGTCGAAGATGGTGTCGGGGCGCATCGCGATGCACTGGTCGTCCGGCAGCAGGGTGCCCTGCTGGTCGGCGTAGCGCAGCGCGTAGCCGGCGGAGTTCTCGCCGACGATGACGCCGTCGTGGGCGAGCAGGGTGACCTGGCCCGAGTAGAGCGGGTGCCCGGTGGTGGGATCGGGCACCGTGTAGGCGGCGACCTCGTCGAGGGCGGTCTGCAGCATGCCGGGGTCGAGGCCGAGTTCCTGCGGGGTGCCGTCGCGCAGCACGGTCCACTCCGGGGCGAAGCCCTGCTGCGGCTGGTCGAACCGCCCGGTGTACGGCGTCTGCGAACGGTGCGACGGCTTGGCGCCGGCCGCGACTGCCTGGGTCGTCGTCCCCAGGGCCGCGGTCACCGTCAGCGGTACGGCCGCGAGAACGGCTCTGCGAGAGAGCATCGGGGCATTTCCCTTCGATCGTCGGGTGAAGCGGTGTTCGGTGCGGTCAGCGGTAGAGCAGGAAGGGTTCGCGCGCGGCGCGGAACCCGGCCAGCTCGTCCTGCCAGGCACCGACCACGTCGTCGGTGGAGGCTCCGGCGTCGACCATGGTGCGCAGTCGGCTGGAGCCGGTGAGGTCGTCGATCCAGTTGTCCGGACGCCAGCCGAACACCGACGGGTAGAGCTGCTTGGCGGTCACGATCATCGCGACGGCGGTCCTGATCGGATCCACCGCCCGGCGGTCCGTCAGGTGGACCTGGACGCCACCGCACGTCTGGTTCACGAACTTGTCGAAGGTCGGCACGGTGTAGTTCTCCCGGAACCGCACGCCCGGCAGGTCCATCCCGTTGAGCCGCTCGGCCCACCGCCAGTCGATGCCGGGGGCGCCGATCATCTCGAACGGGCGGGTGGTGCCGCGTCCTTCGGACAGCAGGGTGCCTTCGAACATGCAGGTGCCCGGGTAGAGCACGGCGGTGTCCCCGGTGGGCATGTTGGGACTCGGCGGCACCCACGGCAGCCCGGTGTCGGTGAACAGCTCGTCGCGCCGGTAGTCGCGCACCGGCACGACCTGCAGGCTGGACAGCCGCTTGCCGCCGGTGTCCTGCGGCAGATAGAGCGCGTCGAACATCCGGGCCAGCTCGCCGGCGGTCATCCCCGGCTGCTGGCAGATGGGCTTCATGCCGACGCCGGTGGCGAACTTCGGGTCGAGCACCGGTCCGTAGGCGTCGCCGCCGATCGGGTTGGGGCGGTCCAGCACGATGAACGACGCGCCGGTCAGCACGGCCGCGTTCATCGCGACGTACATCGACCAGGTGTAGGTGTAGAACCGCGCGCCGACGCCGGCGATGTCGAAGACCACGGTGTCCAGGCCGGCCTTGCGGTACATGGCCGCCAGTGACGGGGCGTCGGCACCGTAGGCGTCGTAGACCGGGATGCCGGTGCGCGGGTCGGTGTAGTCGCCCTCGGAGCCGCCGGCCTGCGAGGTGCCGCGGAAGCCGTGCTCCGGGCCGAAGGCGGCGACCGGCTTGACGCCGGCGGCCGTCAGGTCGTCGACGATGTGCGTCAGGTCGCGCAGGATGCCGGTCGGGTTGGTCAGGACGCCCACCTTGCGTCCGCTGAACGCCTTCCAGCGCTGGGCCGCCAGGGTGTCGGCGGCCGGTACCGCCCCGTGCCCGCCGAACAGGCCGCCGGCCGGGGTGCCCAGTGCGGCGGCGTGGGCCTGGCCGGAAGCGATCAGGGGGCCGGCGGCGGCAGTTGCCGCGATGAAGCCCCGTCTGCTGAGCCGTGCCATTCGCAATCCTCCCGCGACGCGTACGAAGTGTGACGAGGTCTGGGGACGGCCGGGCGCTCCCGGGATCGGCGGGGCCCGGGTTCGCGCGAGGTGTGTGCGAGGCGGAGTCGAAAGGGCATCCGCCGTCGTCACGGGGACGGACGCTACGCGGGTAGCCGCCTGCGGTCAATGAGGTGCGGATCGTTGACATCGGGTCAACCGTCGCGGTCCAATGCGTCCGCATACGGACATCTGGTCTACTCCACTCCCGAACCCGGAGGCTGCTGATGCGAGGTCGCTCGGTCGTGCCACTCCTGCTGGCCGCAGCGGCGGTCACGCTCACCACGGCGGCACCGCCCGCTCTGGCGACGCCCGCCCACCGGGAGTCTCTGATGGATCGTCAGATCCATTCGGTCATGTCGCGCATGACCCTCCAGGAGAAGGTCGGGCAGATGTTCGTCTCCGAGGTCTACGGGGACAGCGCGACCACCACCGACGCGGCCGACGTGGCGGCCAACCAGAAGCTGTACGGGCCGAACGTGGACAACGGCGCCCAGTTGCTGGACACCTACCACCTCGGCGGCATCATCTACTTCACCTGGAGCGACAACCTCAACAGCCCGCAGCAGGTCGCGACGCTCTCCAACGGCCTGCAGCAGGCGGCCACCGCCGACCCGGACGGCGTACCGCTGCAGATCAGCACCGACCAGGAGGGCGGCGTGGTCAACCGCATCGGCGCGCCGGTCGCGGTCTCGCCGGGCAACATGGCCATCGGCGCCACCTTCAGCCCGTCGGTCGCCCGGAACGCCGCCTCGGTCAGCGGCACCGAGCTGCGGGCGATGGGCGTCAACATGGACGACGCGCCCGTGGTGGACGTCAACACCAACCCGCTCAACAGCGCCGACGGCCCGCGCTCGTTCGGCGACAACCCCGCGATGGTCTCCGCGCTGGCCACCGCCGCGGTCGACGGCTACCAGTCGCACGGGGTCGCCGCGCAGGCCAAGCACTTCCCCGGGCTCGGCGACACCACCGTCAACACCGACAACGGCGTGGCGGTGACCAACCAGACCCGCGCGCAGATCATGGCCAAGGACATCCCGCCGTTCCGGGCGGCGATCAAGGCCGGCGTGAAGTCGATCATGGCGGCCCACATCGTGGCCCCGGCGCTCGACCCCTCCGGCCTGCCGGCCAGCCTCTCCAAGCCGATCGTGACCGGGCTGCTGCGCGACACGCTGCACTACGACGGCGTGGTGGTCACCGACTCGCTGGGCGCCGCGGCGCTCGCCGCCATCCCGCAGGACCAGGTTATCCTCGATGCCATCAACGCTGGTGACGACGAACTCCTGATGCCCGCCGACCTGCCGTCGGCGGTTTCCACCGTGCTCTCGGCCGTGCAGTCCGGCACGCTGAGCACCGCCCGCATCGACCAGTCGGTCTACCGCATCCTGCGCATGAAGTACGAGCTCGGCCTGTTCTCCGACCCGTACACCACCTCCGACCGGGTCACCGCCGAGGTCGGCACCCCGGCCCACCTGCAGACGATGGCCGACGCCGCGCAGCGCTCGATCACCCTGCTGCGCAACGACGACCACGTCCTGCCGCTGTCCGCCTCCTCCGGCAAGCACGTCCTGGTCACCGGCTGGGGCGTCAGCACCACCAGCAACCTGGCCGCCTCGCTGACCGCGGCCGGCGTGTCCACCCAGCGGGTGTACACCGGCTCGCCCTCCCAGGCCGTCATCGACACCGCGGTGGCCGCCGCCAAGACCAGCGACGTCACGGTGGTGACGACGTACAACGCCTGGGGCGACACCACCCAGCAGAACCTGGTGAACCAGCTGCTGGCCACCGGCAAGCCGATCGTGGTGGTCGCGGTCGGCACCCCGTACGACCTGGCCTACTTCCCGCAGGCGCCGACCTACCTGGCCGCCTACGACTACCAGCCGGTCTCCACCACCGCGCTGGCCGCCACGCTGCTGGGCCGGCAGCCGACCGGACACCTGCCGGTCACCGTGCCGACCGTCTCCGGAAACGGGACGATCCTGCGGTACGGAGCGGGTATGGACTACCGCCACTGATGACGCACCGCCGCCCTCCTCCGGGCCGTCGTCACCGCGTCGCTGACCGGGCTGCTCGCCCTGGTCGGCGGCGCGGCGCCGGTTCCGGCGGGGGCGGCGGCCCGGCCGGTCGGTGACGGCGCGCGGATCGTCGCCCAGCGGCAGGTCGCGCCGCGCGAGCTGGACCTGACGATCCACTCCCCCGCCCTCGGCGAGGACGCGAAGGTGCGGCTGCTGACCCCGGTCGGCTGGCAGCCGACCGGGCTGCGCCACTGGCCCACCCTGTGGCTGCTGCACGGCTGCTGCGACAGCTACACCAGTTGGACCTCGAAGGGCGGCATCGCCCGGATCCCGCAGCTGCGCCGGGTGCTGGTGGTCATGCCGGAGGCCGGCAAGGACGGGTTCTACAGCGACTGGCTCCGGCACGGCACCGGCGACGCGCGCGGCTGGGAGAGCTTCCACCTGCTCGGAGGTGCTGCCGCTGCTGGACCGCTACTACGGCGCCGGCCCCGACCGGGCGGTGGCGGGCCTGTCCATAGGGGGTTTCGGCGCGCTGTCCTACGCGGGACGCCATCCGGGGATGTTCCGGTCCGCCGCCTCCTTCAGCGGTCTGGCCGATCCGCTCTACGACCCCGGCGGCCCGAAGAACGTCCAGTCGATCGCCACCGACCACCACGACGACCCGCAGGCGCTGTGGGGGGACCCGGTCGCCGACCGCGCGGTGTGGGCCGCGCACGACCCGTACGAGCTGGCGCCGGCGCTGAGCGGGCTGCCGGTCTTCCTGTCCTGCGGCGACGGCAGCGCGGGTCCGCTCGACCACAAGAGCACCGCCAGCTCCGACGAGAAGCTGTACCTGGCGGAGAACCAGCACCTCGCGGACCGGCTGCACGACCTCGGCGACCAGCACCTGGTCACCGACTTCTACGGCGCCGGCACCCACACCTGGCCGTACTGGCAGCGGGAGCTGCAGCGCGCGCTGCCGATGCTGCTGGCCTCCATCGGCGTGCCGGTCTGACCCGCCGATGCGCCTGCTGCTGACCTCCGACACCCACCTGCCCCGGCGGGCCAAACGGCTGCCCGAGCAGCTGCTCGACGAGATCGCGCGCGCCGACGCGGTGGTGCACGCCGGCGACTGGACGGACGCCGCCACCCTCGACCTGTTCGCCGCCCGCGCCAGACTGCTGATCGGCGTGTACGGCAACAACGACGGCCCCGAGCTGCGCGCCCGGCTGCCGGAGGTGGCGCGCGCCGAACTGGGCGGGCTGCGCTTCGGCGTGGTCCACGAGACCGGCGCCGCCAAGGGCCGCGAGCGGCGCTGCGCCCAGCGCTTCCCCGATCTCGACGTGCTGGTGTTCGGCCACAGCCACATCCCGTGGGACTCGGTGGCGCCCGGCGGTCCCCGGCTGCTCAACCCCGGCTCCCCCACCGACCGCCGCAGCCAGCCGTACCGCACCTACCTCACCGCCGAAGCGGCGCGCGGAGCGCTGACGGACGTGGTGCTGCACCGGCTGGCCTGACAACCGCGGCCTGCGCGTGTCGCATGCCGCGATACGGTACATATGCCCCATGGCGGCGAATCAGCACAGCGATCCGGCCCAGACCCCGGGGCGGCTGGCCCGGCTCGGACGGTGGTGCGCCCGGCACTGGGTGACGGTGATCGTCACCTGGCTGATCGCGCTCGGCGCGCTGCACTGGGCGCAGAACACCTACGGCGGCAGCTACTCCGACGACTTCTCGCTGCCCGGCACGCAGTCGCAGACCGGGCTCGACGTGCTGCGGGCGCACGACCCGCAGGCCGGCGGCCTGAGCGGCACGGTCGTCCTGCACGACTCCTCAGGACCGCTGACCGGGGTGAGCGGCCAGATCGACCAGACGGTCAGCTCGCTGTCCGCCCTCCCCCACGTGCTGGCCGCCGTCAACCCGCTGCCGCCGCCCGGCTCGACCCAGCCCACCGGGGCGCTCTCCTCCGACGGGCGGATCGGCTACATCACCGTGCGGTTCGACACCAACCCCACCTCGTTGGGGAGTTCGTACCTGCACGGCGTCGACCAGGCGGTCCGGCCGCTGCGCTCCGCCGGGGTCGACGTGGAGTACGGCGGTCCGCTCGGCGAGCTGGCCCGGCCCAAGGGCGCCGACCTGACGAGCGAGGCGATCGGCTTCGGCGTCGCGGTCATCGTGCTGCTCGCCGCGTTCGGCAGCGTGCTGGCGGCGGCGTTCCCGCTGCTGTCCGCGCTGCTGAGCGTCATCGTCGGCATCAGCTGCCTGAGCCTGCTGGCCAACGTGTCCACCTTCGCCAGCGTGTCGCCGACGCTGGCGACCATGATCGGCCTCGGCGTCGGCATCGACTACGCGCTGTTCCTGATCACCCGCCACCGGCAGAACGTCATCGACGGCGTGGACCCGGTGGCCGCGGCCGGCCGGGCGGCGGCCACCAGCGGCCGGGCGGTGCTGGTCTCCGGCTGCACGGTCATCGTCGCGCTGGCCGGGCTGTACGTCTCCCAGGTCGACTTCATCGGCAAGCTCGGCGTGGCCGCGGCCGTCACGGTGATCACCGCGGTCATCGGCGCGCTGACCCTGGTGCCCGCCCTGCTGGGGCTGGCCGGGCGGTCGATCGACCGGCTGCGGGTGCGCACCGCGGTGGCGGAGCCGGTCTCCGGCGCCGGACCCGGCGGCGGGCGGCCGGGCGGCGGCTGGCACCGGTACGCCCAGCGGGTCGAGCGGCACCCGTGGTGGTTCCTGCTCGGCGGGCTGTTCGTCATCGTGGTGCTGGCGATCCCGTTGTTCTCGATGCGGCTCGGGCACATCGACGACGGCGCCGACCCGACGAGCTTCACCGACCGGCGGGCCTTCGACCTGATCTCGCAGGGCTTCGGCCCGGGCGCCAACGGTCCGCTCACCCTCGTCGTCGACCAGACGAAGGTGCCCGCCGCGGACCGCTCGGCGCTGTCGGACAAGGTCTCCGCCGCGTTGAAGGACGTGCCGGGCGCGGCGAGCATCACGCCGCCCAAGCCGACGAGCGACGGCGACCTGCTGCTGGCGACCGCGATCTCCACGTACGTGCCGCAGGCGGCCGGCACCACCGACCTGGACAACCGGCTCAAGGACACCGTGCTGCCCCAGGCGGTCGCCGGCACCGCGGCGAGGGGCTACGTGACCGGGACCACCGCCGCCCAGGTCGACTTCCTCGACATCGTCTCGGCGCGGCTGCCGCTGATCATCGGCGTGGTGGTGGCGCTGGCCTTCCTCATCATCCTCATGGTCTTCCGCGGCGTGCTGGTGGCCCTCAAGGCGGCGGCGCTCAACCTGCTGTCGATCGCCGCGTCGTACGGCGTGGTGGTGGCCGTCTTCCAATGGGGCTGGGGCGGGCCGCAGTTGGGCGTGTCGGGCACGGTGCCGATCGAGAGCTACGTGCCGATGATGATGTTCGCCATCGTCTTCGGCCTGAGCATGGACTACGAGGTCTTCCTGCTCTCCCGGGTGCGCGAGGCGTGGCTGCGCACCGGGGACAGCAAGGACAGCGTGGCGCACGCGCTGGAGATCACCGCCCGGGTCATCAGCTGCGCGGCGCTGATCATGGTGAGCGTGTTCGCCGCGTTCATCCTGTCCGACAACATCGTGGTCAAGATGCTCGGCCTCGGCCTCGCCTTCAGCGTGCTGATCGACGCGACCGTGGTGCGCCTGCTGCTGGTGCCGGCCGTCATGACCCTGCTGGGCAGCCGGGCCTGGTGGACGCCGCGCTGGCTGGACCGCGTGATGCCGCACGTGGACCCGGAGGGCGCGCCGGTGTCGCCGAACGGCTAACGGGCCGCGCGGTGCCGGTGCTCGGGGCGGGGCGCGGCGGAGACCGGGATGGTCTCGTGGCGGAAGAACGCGGGCGCGATGTAGCGGTAGACGACCATCAGGACCGCGCCGAGCAGCAGCGCGCCGATGCCGATGACGAACACGCCGCCCAGGTGCCAGTGGGGTGCGAACGGCAGCGTCCAGGAGGTGCTGCCGTAGTCCGGCGCCGCGTAGACGAAGCAGGCGTCGATGAAGAAGTACAGCAGCAGGATGCCGCCGAGGCCCGGCATGACCCCCTTCGTCCACAGGTCGCGGGCGGATCTGGTCAGCACCCTGCGGTAGTACCAGACGCAGGCGAAGCCGGTGAGCCCGTAGTAGAAGGCGATCATCAGCCCGATGGAACCGATGGAGTCGGCCAGGATGTTCTGGCTGAGCCGGGTCATCACGACGTAGAAGGCGACGGACGCCAGGCCCATGCCGACCGTGGACCAGGTCGGGGTGAGGAAGCGCGGGTGGATGCGGGCGAAGTGCCGCGGGATGGCGCGGAAGGCGGCCATCGACAGCGTGGTGCGCGCGGTGGGCAGGATGGTGGTCTGGGTGGAGGCCGCGGCGGAGGTCAGCACCATGAAGATGAGCAGCTTGGCCAGGAACGAGCCGAAGCCGCTGGTGCCGAAGACCTCGCCCCCGAGGTTGGACAGCACGTCGTCGGAGGTGTTCGGGTTCCCCAGCCCGATGCCCTTGGTGCCGACCCCGGCGAACGCCTGCGAGGCGGTGGTGACCAGCAGGTACATCCCCAGCAGCAGCACGGTGGACAGCACCGCCGCGCGGCCGGGGGTGCGGTTGCGGTCGGCGGTCTCCTCGTTGACCGAGACGGCGGTGTCCCAGCCCCAGTAGATGAAGACGGCGGCCAGCACGCCCTTGGTGAGCGCGTCGAGCGAGGAGACCGCGGCGGGGTTGAACCACGAGCCCTGCACGTGCGCGGACACGCTGGGCCCGCTGCCGTTGTAGACCTTGACCAGCGCGGTGACGCCCAGCACCAGCAGCATGATGACCTCGATGGTCAGCAGGACCTTCTGGCTGTTCGCCGAGATCTCGATGCCGATGTAGCAGATGAGCGTCATCAGCGCGATCCAGATCACGCCGACCACCGTGGTCCACAGGGTGCTGGCGGCCAGGCCGTCGGCGCCCACCAGCAGGAAGCCGTACTGCCCGGCGATCTGGGCGAGGTTGGCCATCACGATGATGTCGGCGGCCACGATCCCCCAGCCGCCCATCCACCCGGTGCGCGGTCCGAAGGCGCGCGCGGCCCAGGTGAAGGTGGTGCCGCAGTCCGGGTCGGCGTTGTTCAACTCCTTGTAGCCGTAGGCGATCAGCAGCATCGGGACGAAGCCGAGGATGATGATGATCGGCGACTGCAGGCCGACGACGGCGACCACCACGCCGAGGGTGGCGGCCAGACTGTAGGCGGGCGCCGTGGAGGCCAGGCCGATGACGGTGCTGGAGAGCAGGCCGAGGGCGCCGCTCTTGAGGCCCTTGTCGGTGGGCTCGTGCGACCCCACCGGTGGGGCGGCCGGGGACGGCCCGGCGGATGAGTCACCCATGACGCTCTCCGCTCCGCGCTCGGCGGGCTTTTCTGATTCACAGGATCTACCCGCCGGCCGGCCTGCACAACCGGAGGGTAAAGCACCGGCCAAGGATTGTTCCGGTCCGGAAACGCCGCGTTTCGAACGGTTCTGAAGGGTTTTCGTCACCGCCGTGCGCATTCGTTCGTACACGCATGGTATCCGCCACTGTGGGGCCGATAACGATCCTGGCCACGATCTGGGCGGAGTTGGCGCACAGGCTTAAGCTCCGGGGCCATGCCGCTATTTGGATCCCGCCGGGGCGCGCCGCGCCTGGCTCCGGAGCTCGACGACGCCGCGCTGGGCCGGGTCCGCAAGCTCCTGTCGACCCCCGCGTCGCCCGGCATGCTCTCCATCCGGATCGACCAGGTGGAAGAGGTGCTCGGCGAACCGGCCGGCGACTGGGACCGGCGCATGCACCGGTTGCTGGTGCTGGCGTGGGCCGCCGACTCGCTGCTCGCGCAGTCCTGGCAGCGCCGCCGGCCGCGGGCCGCCGATCCGCTGCTGCTGCAGGCGTGGATCGACCTGGTGCACGGGCGGCGCGCGGAGCGGCTGACGGATCCGCAGGGCCTGCTGGACGTCTGCTACCAGGCGGCCGATCTCGCCCCCGACGACCCGGCGCCGTGGATCGCGGTGCTCGGGGTGCTGCGGGTGCAGCGCCGGCCGCTGGCCGAGGTGCTGCCCGCCTGGCGCGAGGCGACGGCCCGGGACGCGTGGAACCGCGAGGCGCACATCCAGATGCTGGGCTACCTCTCGCCCGAGGAGTGCGGCTCGCCCGGCCAGGTACTGGACTTCATCGACTCGATGCGGGCCGCCGTGCCGCCCGACGCGCCGACCGCGGGGGTGGAGCTGATCTCATTGGTCGAAAGGTTTCAGCGGACGGTCTCCGGCGGCGGCCTGACCGCCTTGATGGCCCGCGGCCAGTGGTCCCAGCCGCGCACCGCCGCCACGCTGGACCACGCGCTCGCCGAGTGGCCCAAGCCCGGCCACCTCACGCACGCCGAGGCACTCGCCGACCTCAACCTCCTCGCGTACACCCTGATACAGGCCAACCGGAGCGACGACGCGGCCCGGGTGTTCCCGGCGATCGCCGGCACGGTGACCGCATGGCCCTGGGGACTCGGCGGCGACCCGGTACGGCAATTCACCCACTGGCAGAACCGGGCGCTCCAGTGAAATCACCCGTCACACCATGCTCAAATTGGGCTCAAGTGAGCCAAATTGGATTCAAGTAAACGTCAAGTACTGGTCAAGACAAATAGTCGTATCGCTCGATAGTCCCTTGATTCACCGCCCCGACCTGCGAGGACATCCGCGCGGCGGACCGGACGCGGAACGTCACTACGCCGTCGCAGTTGCGGGGAAACACCCGTTGGAAGGTAACTATTCAGACAACGTCCCTTTGCAGATCTGCGGCTACTCCCTAACCTGGGGCAACTTTCTAAACCCCTGTCCTCATTCGAGAGGCCCCTTATGGTTAGCGTTGACAAGTTCGCCCCCGACACGGGCAGAGGTTCCAACTCCTTGCGTCGGGATGTCGGACTGATCGGTCTGATGTGGGCCTCGGTGGGCTCCATCATCGGCTCGGGCTGGCTTTACGGTGCGCAGAAGGCCGTGGTGGTCGCCGGTCCGGCGGCCGTCATTTCGTGGGCCATCGGCGCGATCGCGATCGTCCTGCTCGCGCTGGTGCACGCCGAACTCGGCGGCATGTTCCCGGTCTCCGGTGGTACGGCGCGCTACCCGCACTACGCCTTCGGCGGCCTGGCCGGCATGTCGTTCGGCTGGTTCGCCTGGCTCCAGGCGGCGACCGTGGCCCCGATCGAGGTCGAGGCCATGATCGGCTACGCCGGTCACTGGAAGTTCGCGCAGAGCTTCCTGCACACCAACGGCACACTGACCACGACCGGCTTCCTGGTCGCCGTGCTGCTGATGGCGGTGTTCGTCGCGGTCAACTTCCTCGGTGTGAAGTTGCTGGCGCACACCAACAGCGCCGCCACCTGGTGGAAGATCGCCGTGCCGCTGGCTGCCATCTTCATCATCGCGATCGGCAACTTCCACCCGCACAACTTCACCGGGCACGGCTTCGCGCCGTTCGGCGCCAAGGGCGTGCTGAGCGCGATCAGCACCAGCGGCATCATCTTCGCGCTGCTCGGCTTCGAGCAGGCGATCCAGCTGGCCGGTGAGAGCCGCAACCCGAAGCGGGACCTGCCGCGCGCCACCATGGGCTCGGTGGCCATCGGCGCGATCATCTACACGCTGCTGCAGATCGTCTTCATCGGCGCGCTGCCGGGCTCGTCCTTCGTCCACGGCTGGGCGAAGCTGAACTACCCGGGCATCAGCGGCCCCTGGGCCGGTCTGGCCACCGTGGTCGGCCTCGGCTGGCTGGGCGTGGTGCTGTACATCGACGCGGTGATCTCCCCCGGAGGCACCGCCCTGATCTACGTCACCTCGACCTCGCGCGTCTCGTACGGCCTGAGCAAGAACGGCTACGCGCCGAAGCTCTTCGAGCGCACCGACGCGCGCGGCGTGCCGTGGTTCGGCCTGATCATGTCCTTCGTCACCGGTGTGATCTGCTTCCTGCCGTTCCCGAGCTGGCAGCAGCTGGTCAGCTTCATCACCTCGGCGAGCGTGCTGATGTACGCCGGCGCCCCGCTGGCGTTCGGCGTCTTCCGCGACCGCCTGCCGGAGCGCGAGCGCCCCTACCGCCTGCCCGGCGGTTCCTGGATCGCCCCGCTGTCCTTCGTGATCGCCAACTTCATCATCTACTGGGCCGGCTGGGAGACCCTGTGGCGCCTGGGCCTGGCGATCATCATCGGCTACGTGCTGCTCGGCTCGTACGCCGCCTACGCCACGTCCAAGAACCTGCCGAACGCCCCGCGGCTGGACTGGAAGGCCGCCCGCTGGATGCCGGTCTACCTGATCGGCATGGGCATCATCTCCTGGCAGGGCGGTTTCGCCGGCGAGGGCAACATCCCGCTCTGGTGGGACCTGTTGATCATCGCCGTCTTCTCGCTGGGCATCTACTACTGGGCCCGCAGCTCCGCCTCCACCGCCGAGGTCATCGAGAGCAACGTCGAAGAGGTCGCGGTCGTCGACGAGGGTGGCCACTGATCGTCCGGTGACCGTCTGACGAACCGATCAACGCCGACGTCCGGCCGGTACCCACCGGCCGGACGTCGGCGTTTCGCGCCGGGGCTCAGTCCTCCCGCAGCACCGCCAGCACCGCCGCGTCGTCGTCCAGTCCGCCGCCCGCGTAGCGGCGCACGTCGGCGAGCAGGGCGTCCAGCAGGACGTCCGGATCGCCGCCCGGCAGCACGGCGAACCGGTCGGCCAGCGGGTAGAACCGCCCCGCGGCATCCCGGGCCTCCGAGACCCCGTCGGTGTACAGCAGCAGCTCGTCGCCGCGCTCCAGCGCCACGGTGCCCACCGGGTAGCGGCCGCCCACCATCCCCAGCAGCGCCAGCGGCGGGAAGTAGCGGGGCGGCAGCACCTCGGTCACCCGCCCGGCCCGGCGCAGCAGCGGCGGCGGATGACCGCAGTTGACGACGCTGGCCGGCTCGTCGGGACCGGCGAAGCCGACCAGCACGGCGGTGACGAACTCGGCGACGAACGACCGCTCGTCGCAGGGCTTCCTGGCCAGCGCGGTGTCCAGCCGGACCGCGACCGAGCCGAGGTCGGGCTCGGAGCGGGCCGCGTCCCGGAAGACGCCGAGCACGTCGGCCACCGTCTCCACCGCCGCCAGCCCCTTGCCGCGCACGTCGCCGAGGAGCACCCTGGCCCCCCACGGGGTGTTCACCACCTCGTACAGGTCGCCGCCGATCCGCGCCTGGCTCCCGGCCGCCGCGTAGCGCACCGCGACCCGCAGGCCGGCGACCCGGGCGGGCGGCGGGCGCAGCAGGGCCCGCTGGGTGGCCTCGGAGACGGTCCGCGCGGTGGCCAGCTCGCGTTCCCGGGAGGCCACCAGGAGCACGGTCGCCGCGCTGGTGAACGTCACGGCGAGCACCGTGACGGCCGCCGTGAGGTGGACGGCGGCGGGCACCCCCGGGTTGAGCAGCCCCAGCACGCCGACCGCCAGCACCGCGATCCCGCCGGCGACCAGCGGGACCCAGGCCCGCCGGGTGGTGGCGCTGGCCAGCACCGGGACGGCGGCCAGCAGCGGGGAGAACGTCGATCCGGGGCCGGTCACCAGGTCGACGACGATCGCGGCGGCGATCACCGCGTAGGCGAGCAGGACCAGCAGGCGCACGTGCCCGGGGACCAGGATCGCCGGCACCGGACGGTGCAGCAGCGCCGGCCGGCCGGACTCGCGGCGCCCGCCCGGCGGCTGCCCGGTCCTCTCGGTCCGGCGCTTCACGGCGGTCAGCGTTTGGCCCGGCTGGGCTGCACCCGCTTCGGCTCGCCCTCCATCTTGGGATGGTCGGGCGGGTAGGGCAGGTCGCCCAGACCGTGCTCGTGCTCGTCGCGGCGGGCGAGTTCGAGCACCGGCTCCAGATCGAAGGCGTGCTCGTCCATGTCGGCGTGCACGTCGCCGACCTCGGTGAAGCGGGCGGGCATGGTCGCCAGGTCGAAGTCGCGCGGCCGGGCGTCGGCGACCTCCTCCCAGCGCAGCGGCGCGGAGACCGGGGCGTGCGGACGGGGGCGCACCGAGTAGGCGGAGGCGATGGTCCGGTCCCGGGCGGTCTGGTTGTAGTCGACGAAGATCTTCGCGCCGCGCTCCTCCTTCCACCACCTGGTCGTCACCTGCTCCGGCATCCGCCGCTCCAGCTCGCGGCCGATGGCGATGGCGCTGCGGCGGACCTGCACGAACGTCCAGCGCGGGGCGATGGGCACGAAGACGTGCAGCCCGCGGCCGCCGGAGGTCTTCGGCCAGCCGCGCAGGCCCAGCTCCTCCAGCAGTTCGCGCAGCCGGTGGGCGGCGCGCACCGCGTCCTCGTAGTCGGTGCCGGGCTGCGGGTCGAGGTCGATGCGCAGCTCGTCGGGGTGGTCCACGTCGCCGCGGCGCACCGGCCAGGGGTGGAAGGTCAGGCAGCCGAGGTTGGCGGCCCACACGACCGCGGCCGGCTCGGTGGGGCAGATCTCGTCGGCGTGGCGGCCGCTGGGGAAGGCGATGCGCCCGGTGGGGATCCACTCGGGGGTGTTCTTCGGCGCCCGCTTCTGGAAGAACGACTCCCCCGTGACGCCGTCCGGGTAGCGCTCCAGCGTGGTGGGCCGGTCGCGCAGCGCGCGCAGGACGCCGTCTCCGACCGCGATGTAGTAGCGGGCGATGTCGAGCTTGGTGAATCCGCGCTCGGGGAAGTACACCTTGTCCGGATTGGACAGCCGCACGGTGCGTTCCCCGACCTGCAGCTCCATCGCCTCGCCCATGCTGCAACGGTAGGACCGGCCGCGGGCTCCCGCCTCCCGGCGAGCGCGCCGCCGCCGGGCACCGCACAATCGCAGTCATGGACCTACCGGTCATGCCGCCCGTCAAGCCGATGCTCGCCCGGTCGGCGGCGCGGATCCCGCCGGGCATGAGCTACGAGGCGAAGTGGGACGGCTTCCGCGCCATCGTGTACCGCGACGGCGACGAGATCGAGATCGGCAGCCGCACCGGCAAGCCGCTGACCCGCTACTTCCCCGAGGTGGTCACGGCGCTGCGGGCCAACCTGCCCGCGCGGTGCGTGCTGGACGGCGAGATCGTCATCGTGCGCGGCGGGCGGCTGGACTTCGACGCGCTGCTGGAGCGCATCCACCCCGCCGACTCGCGGGTCAGGATGCTGGCCGAGACGACCGCGGCCTCCTTCGTGGCGTTCGACGTCCTGGCGCTCGACGACGCCTCCCTGCTGGCCGCGCCGCAGCGCGAACGGCGCGCACGGCTGCTCGCCGCGCTGGCCGGCGCGGACGATCCGGTCTTCGTGGCGCCGGCGACCACCGACACCGCGGTGGCCGAGGAGTGGTTCAGCCGGTACGAGGGCGCCGGGCTCGACGGGGTGGTGGCCAAGCCGCTGGACCTGCCGTACCGGCCGGACGAGCGGGTGATGGTCAAGGTCAAGCACGAGCGCACCGCGGACTGCGTGGTGGCCGGCTTCCGGTACCACAAGAGCGGTCCGGTGCTCGGCTCGCTGCTGCTCGGGCTGTTCGACGCGGACGGCCGGCTGCAGCACGTCGGGGTCTGCGCGTCCTTCCCGATGAAGCGGCGCCAGGAACTCGTCGAGGAGCTGGAACCGCTGCGGATGGCCTCGGCCGAGGGGCACCCCTGGGCGGCCTGGGCCGAGGAGGAGGCGCACGCGTCGGCCCGGATGCCCGGCGCGCCGAGCCGGTGGAGCGGCAAGAAGGACCTGTCGTGGCAGCCGCTGCGTCCGGAGCGGGTGGTCGAGGTGGCCTACGACCACATGCAGGGCGACCGCTTCCGGCACACCGCGCAGTTCCGGCGCTGGCGTCCGGACCGGAGCCCGGACGGCTGCACCTACGCGCAGTTGGCCGAGCCGGTGGGCTACGACCTCGCGGACGTGCTCGGGGCGCCGCCGGCCGGCTGAGCGAGCAGGGGCAGCAGCAGCCGCAGCACCGCGTGCGGATCGCCCTCGTCGTGGTTCGACAGCACCACGACGGTCACGTCCTGGTCGGGCAGCCGGACCAGCAGCGAGCGGTAGCCGGGGTTGTCGCCCGGGTGGAAGCGGGCCCGCCGGCCGTCCAGCGTGCCGAGGAAGACGCCGTACCCGTAGCCCTCCTCGGTCAGCGGGTCGTCCGGTTCGCCGGCCGGGGTCGCGTGCGCGGTGCACAGCAGGGCCCGGGAGCGGTCGGCGAGGATGGCGCCGGCGTCGAACGCGCGGGCGTACCGGGCGAGGTCGTCGACGGTGGACCACACGTCGCCGGTGCCGGTCAGCTCGGCGAACCGCGCGGCGTCCACCGGCCGGCCGGCGCGGTGGCCCCGGGCGGCCCGGTGGAGGGGGACGCTCCCGGCGCTGGTGGCGGTCATGCCGAGCGGGCCGAAGACCCGCTCGCGCAGCAGCGTGGGGTGCGGCAGGCCGGTGATCCGCTCGGCGGCCCGGGCGGCCAGCACGTAGCCGGGGCTGCTGTAGTGCCACCGGGCGCCCGGCGGGGCGAGCAGCGGCACCCGGGCGACCCGGCGCAGCACCTGCTCGGGGGTGCCGGGCGCCCGCAGGTCCCAGCCGGGGATGCCGGCCCAGTGCACCAGGCCCGCGGTGTGGGTCAGCAGGTGATGGAGCGTCAATTTCGTCCAGGCGGAAGGAAGTTCTGGCATCCACTCGACGAGCGGCCGGTGCAGGTCGAGGACGCCCTCCTCGGCGAGCGACAGCACGGCGAGCGCGGTGAACTGCTTGCTGACCGAGGCGATCTGGAAGCGCGTGCCGGGCGTGCAGGGCTCGCCGGTGCCGGCGTCGGCCACCCCGCGGGCGGCGCGCAGCAGGGTCGATCCGCCGCGGGCCACCAGCACGGCACCGCCGAAGCCGTCCGGTATCCGGTCCGCCTCCCGCGCGCCGCCGCCCGTTCCGCCGCCTGCCGCGCCGCCACCCGTTCCGCCGTCGCCCGCCGTGGTCATCCGACGACGTTAGCGTGCGGGCCGGCGCCGGGGGTCCCGCTGGCCAAGCCGCAGCGGCGGAGCGACGCTGGAGGGACAGCCAGCGGGCAGGAGCGCTCAAGGTGGGGACGGGAGACGGACAGGGCCTGATCGGCCTGCGGGGCAGCGCGCGCCGGCTGCGTCTGCTGCCCCCGCTGCTGCTGGCCTGCGGCGTCGTGCTCGACTGGTTCGCGCCGCCCGATCTGAGTTCGGCGCCCTTCTACTCGGCGGCCCCCATGGTGGCCGCCACCCTGCTCTCGCTGCGCGCGACGGTCGTGACCGGGCTGTGCGCCTGCGCCGCGGACGCCGCGATCAACGCGCACTACGGATCGCTGACCACGAGCGGCGGCCAGACCGAGGTCATCACCATCGCGACCGTCGCGGTGCTCGCGGTCGTGATCAACAGGCTGCTGTACCGCAGCGACCTGCGCCTGCAGTCGGTGCGCAGCGTGGCCGCCGCCGTGCAGCGGGCCGTGCTGCCGCAGCCGCCGCGCACGGTCGGCCCGCTGGCGGTGGCGGCCCGCTACGAGGCGGCCCAGGCCGACACGCAGCTCGGCGGCGACCTGTACGGCGTGCAGGACACCCGGTACGGGATGCGCTGCGTGGTGGGCGACGTGCGCGGCAAGGGGCTCGGAGCGGTCGAGGCGGTCTCCGTGGTGCTGGGCGCCTTCCGGGAGGCGGCCGAGCAGGAGGAGACCATCGCCGGGGTGGCCGGGCGGCTGGAGCGGGCCATCGCGCGCGAGGGGCCGCGCCGGGCGGACTTCGACCAGATCGAGGGGTTCATCACCGCGGTGCTGGCCGAGGTCTCGCCGGACGGGAGCCGGATCCGCGTCGTCAACCGCGGCCATCCGCTGCCGCTGCTGCTCCTGCCCGACGGCACGGTGGCCGAGGTGCCGCCGAGCGAGACCGCGGTGCCGCTCGGCATGGAATCGCTGCTCGCGCCGGCCAACACCGTCGACACGGTGTCCTTCCCGGTGGCGGCCACCCTGCTGCTGCACACCGACGGCGTCAGCGAGGCACGGGACCGCTCGGGCGCCTTCTACGATCCGCTGACCGGCCTGGCCGGCCGCACCTTCGCCGGTCCGGACGCGCTGCTGGACGCCGTGCTGGCCGACGTGGACCGGCACACCGGCGGCGGGCACGACGACGACCTCGCCATGGTCGCCGTCACCCGGACCCGGTGAGCGGACCGGCCGGCCGCCGGGTCAGGCCCAGGCGGCCTTGATCCGTTCGGCCTGCCGTCCGAGCGCGGCCACCAGGTCGCGCGCGCTGCCCGCCGTGGTGGAGCGCAGCATGGCGACCGCGATCCGGCGGGCCAGCGGGGGGCCGTCCAGGGCGCGCACCGCGATGTCGTCGCGCGGGGTGCCGAGCGCCAGCCGGGGCAGCAGGGCGACGCCCGCGCCGGCCGCGACGAAGCCCTGGATGACCCCGTAGTCGTCGGTACGCAGCGCGTGGATCGGCTCGTAGCCCACCTGGTGGCACGCCCAGGTCAGCAACCGGTCGCAGGGGTCCCAGTCGGTGGTGCCGACGATCCAGCCCTCGTCGCGCAGCGCGCGCAGCGGCACCCGTTCCAGCCGGGCGCAGGGGTGGTCGGCGGGCAGCACGAGTTGCAGGGGATCGTCGAGCAGCGGGTGGACGTCGATGTCGTCGTCGAGGTCGAGGCGGTCGCCGGGCTGGGAGAAGACCAGGGCGAGGTGGAGTTCGCGGGAGCGCAACCCGTCCAGCAGCGCGGGCAGTTCGCCCTCGGTGAGCGACAGCTCGACGCCGTGCGCGTGCAGGGACTTCACGGCGGGCGGCAGCAGGAGGGCACCGGCGGTGGGGAAGGTGCCGACCCGCAGCGTGGAGGCGCCGCGCTCCACGAGGTCGCGTACCTCCTTCTCGGCGAGCCGCAGCCGCCGCAACACCGCGTCGGCGTGCGGCAGCAGGGCCTCGCCGACCTCGGTGAGGGTGGCGCCGCGCGCGCCGCGGTGCACCAGCTGGGCGCCGAAGTGGGTCTCCAGGGAGGCCAGATGGTGGGTGATGGTGGGCTGGCTGTAGTGCAGGGAGCGGGCCGCGCCGGCCAGCGATCCCTCCCGGGCTATCGCCCGGAGCACGCGTAGGTGCCGCAGGTCCAACATGCCTTCCAGCATATAGACCGGCTATGGACGACAGCGCGGGTCGGCAAAGTCCTCTTCTACGCCGGTTGCCGGACGGCGGGGTCCTGCCGCAGGCGGCGCAACCGGCAGCCTTGCTGCGATGGACATGTCAAACCAGTACGGTGCACTCGCCCCCGCTCCCTCCCTGCTACGAGAAGGGTCCACGGCATGCCCGCACACCGCATCCGCCGTCTCCTCACACCGCTGCTGGTCGGTGCCATGGCCTGCGCCGCGGCGCTGGCCGTACCAGGCGCCGGCGCACGCGCCGCGGCCGACGACACCGGCTCGCTCTCGCTGGCCGCGGCCACCACGGTCGGCATCCACAACACCTACGACACCAGCGCCTACCCGTACCTGGCGCAGTCGCTGGACAACGGGACATCCCTGATCGAACTGGACTCCTGGGTCAACCCGTTCACCGGCAACTTCGACGTGGCGCACTCCGACCCGATCGGCAACGACAACAACTGCGTGAGCGCGACGAGCGCCTCGGGGCTCTACAGCGGCAGCACCAGCCAGGGCCTGGGCAGCTGCCTGGACGACATCCGGCTGTGGATGGGCGCCCACCCGGGCCACGGGCCGATCATGATCAAGCTGGAGATGAAGGTCGGCTTCGACCAGACCGACGGGCTGGGCCCGGCCGCGCTCGACGCCCTGATCAAGCAGCACCTGGGCAGCATGGTCTTCCGCCCGGCCGACCTGCTGGCCAAGTCCGGCGGCGGCAGCTACGCCAACCTGGACGCGGCGGCGAAGGCCGGCAACTGGCCCACCCGCTCCGCCCTCGCCGGCAAGGCGATCATCGAGGTCATCCCCGGCACCGTCGAGCAGAGCAACCCGTTCGACAACCTGCCGACCGACATCGAGTACGCCGACTACCTGCGCGACCTGGCCTCCGCGGGCAACGTCGGGCAGGCCGAGGTCTTCCCGAGCGTGCTGGGCGCGGTGTCCGGCGATCCGCGCACCCAGTACACCGACACCACCATCAGACCGTGGTTCGTGGTCTTCGACGGCGACGCGGCCACCTACGTGAACGGCATCAACACCGCCTGGTACGACACCAATCACTATCTGTTGGTGATGACGGACGCCCAGAACGTCTCGCCGACGCTGGACGACACCAACCCGACGCCCGCCCAGGCGTCGGCCAGGGTGGCACAACTCGCCGCTGACCACGCCAGTTTCGTCTCCTGCGACTGGCACGGCCTGACCACCGTGCTGCCCGAGGTGCTGCCCCGCGGCTGACCGCACGACCGCACGGCGAACACGGGGTGTGAACGGCCCGCTGCGAAAGGGGCGTTCACACCCCGTCCTTTTTCGGGCGCTTTACTCCGCCATGCCCCAACGGCAGTTCGGCGCCGGAGTGGCCGAATCCCTTGTGACTCGCCAGTAGTTAGGCTACGTTCACGGCCAGACACCACTGAACGGGGTGGCAGTTGAAGGCGGGGATTCGTCCCCTTTGCCTTCTTGTCATGCTCACGCTTGCTCTGGCCAATGGTGTCGAACAGTACAACACCACTCCCCGGGAACGTGGAGAATCCGCCACCCCACATCGGCGGCCCGCGTATCCCAAACCCCCACAGGGAGGGCAGTTCATTGCAGATTTCCCATTCCGCTCGCCGTAGGCTGCGGCGCTCCGCGGGTGCCGTCGTCACGGCGGCCGCACTGGTCTCGGCCGGTCTCGCCACCGCGGGACAGGCGGGCGCCGCCACTCCGGCAGCCCACCAGTCGCACGTCAAGCGCCTGTGCTCGGTGGCCACCAAGCCCGGCATGATGGCGTGCAACGCCCTCGAGCGGACCAACGTCACGCAGGACATGGCGCTGTCGCCGAAGGCCACGCCGGACGGCTACGGCCCCTCGGACCTGACCAGCGCCTACAACCTGCCGACCGGCGGTGGCGCGGGCAAGACCATCGCCATCGTGGACGCCCAGGACGACCCGAACGCCGCGTCGGACATGGCGACCTACCGCTCGCAGTACGGCCTGCCGGCCTGCGGCAGCGGCTGCTTCACCAAGGTCGACGAGACGGGTGGCACCAACTACCCGGCTCCGGACTCCGGCTGGTCGGGCGAGATCTCGCTCGACCTCGACATGGTCTCGGCCATCGCCCCGAACGCCCACATCATCCTCGTCGAGGCCTCCTCGGCGAACATGGACGACCTGGGCGCCTCGGTCAACGAGGCCGTGAAGCTGGGCGCCGGCTACATATCCAACAGCTACGGCGGCTCCGAGGACTCCTCGGACACCCAGTCCGACAGCAGCTACTTCAACCACCCCGGCACCGTCATCACCGCCTCGGCGGGCGACGGCGGCTACGGCGTGGAGTACCCGGCCGCCTCGCCGGGCGTCACCGCCGTCGGCGGCACCAGCCTGACCCAGGACTCCAGCTCGCGCGGCTGGAGCGAGAGCGTCTGGGGCAGCAGTGCCGGCGGCGAGGGCACCGGCTCGGGCTGCTCCACCGTGGAGCCCAAGCCGTCCTGGCAGACCGACACCGGGTGCGGCAACCGCACCGTGGCCGACGTCTCCGCGGTCGCCGACCCGAACACCGGTGTCGCGGTCTACGACACCTACCAGGCGAGCGGTTGGAACGTCTACGGCGGCACCAGCGCCTCGTCGCCGATCATCGCCAGCGTCTACGCGCTGGCCGGCACCCCGTCCTCGGGCAGCAACCCGGCCTCGTTCCCGTACGCGCACACCTCGTCGCTCAACGACGTGACCTCGGGCGCCAACGGCGGATGCGGCAGCTACCTGTGCTCGGCGGGCTCGGGATACGACGGCCCCACCGGCCTGGGCACCCCGAACGGCACCGCGGCCTTCACCGGCTGAACACGCACACCGTTTGAAGGCGGAGCCCCGGCGCGGCAGTTGGCGCCGGGGCCCCGCTGTGCGTTGGTGGCGGGCGCCCGGCAGGTGCACCCTGGGTATGGGTACGGAGGAAGGTGATGGCCATGCAGGCGTTGCTGAAGTGGCATATCGACCTGGACATCCAGGAGGACGGCGACAAGATCACCAGGACGGCCGCGTTCCTGCGGCTGCCCGACGACACGGAGCTACGGGCCGAGGGCCGCGCCCGGCGGCATCCGCACGATCCGCTGCAGAACAAGGTCGGCGAGGAGCTGGCCGCCGCCCGGGCGCTCAACGACCTGGCCCGGCAGCTGCTGGCCAAGGCCGCCGACGACATCGAGCACGCCACGCACCGGCCGGCGCATCCGGCGATGTGAGCGGGCGGGGCCGGTCCCGGGCGCCGCCCCTGCGGCGGCCCGGGCCGGGCGCACGGAGAGGCCGGCACCGCAGTGTGCGGTACCGGCCGTCGTTCTCCGTGCCTCGGTGTCCGGTTCTCAGTGACCGAACAGATGCCGCGCGCGGCGGCGGCGCACCTGCGCCTCCGTCCCCTGCGGCTCGCCGGCCATCGGCTCCGGGTCCGCCATCGGCCCGGTGTCGTCGCCGACCCGGGACGCGAGCAGGTCGCGCTCCGCCGCCGCGTCCTTGGCGTCCCGGCGGGCCGCCCGCAGGTCGGAGCGCCGGCGCACGGCACGCCGGCTGCCGCCGGTCATCATCGCGAGACCGAGGCAGAACACCAGTGCCAGGGCCGCGCCGGCCAGGAAGGCCGCCAGGGTGTTCATCGTCGCGATGTGGTGTCCCAGCACCGTGACGCTGTAGTTCGGGCTTCCCGAGTTGTTGTCGGCGACCACCAGGCCGGTGAACGCCGCGGTCGCCCCGACGAGAAGCAAGCCCAGCAGGAGCATCGCAGTCACCTCATATTCCGTGCTCTTCCTCCGCACTGGGCGGCTACCCACTCGCAGCGGTTTGAACAAAACCGGCCTCGGAACATGGGGAACACCCGGCCGGATCGCTCCAGCGGAGCCGGTCGGGTGTCCGACCCCTCCGCTAGGGTGCCTGGCATTGGTCCCGGTTCGAACGGTGGCCGGGACTGCGCGCGATGGGGGGAATCGTCGTGTCCGATGACCTGGAGGGGCTGCCCGCCTGTTCGGCGAGCGGTGAGGAGAGGCTGAACGCCGAGGGGGAGTTGGCGGTCGCCCGGCTGGCCATGGACGCCGGCGACCTGCCGCACGCCGCCACCCACCTGGGCAACGCGATGGTCGAGGCGCCCGCGCTGCCCGAAGTGTTCGAGGCGCTGGCCGGGTTGACCGCCCGGGCCGGCGGTGCGGACGCGGCGATCGAGCTGTTCGGCGACGAGCACCGCTACATCGGCACCGCGGCCTGCCGGGCCCACCTGCTCGCCGCCGCCCGCCGGTGGGACGAGGCGCTGCAGACGCTGGCCGCCGTCGTGCGCCACGACCCGGCCCGGCCGTGGGCCCAGGTGCCCTGGCTGACGAGCAACGACCTCGCCTCGCTGGTGAGCGCCGAGTCGGTGGCCGGCGCTATCGCCCGGGTGATGGGCGGTGGCCTGCCGGAGCCGATCGGCGAACCGCTGACCGCCACCCTGCGCCCGCTGCTCGACCTGGCCCGCGCCGCCGTCGCCCGGCACCCGGACCACCAGAGGCTGTTGAGCACCGCGTCCGGGCTGGCCAGGCGCTTCCAGGAGCACGAGTTGGCGGTCGCCTGGGCCGGCCATGCCCACGAAGTGGGGCCGGGACACTCCTCCGCGGTGATGTTCGGTTACGCGCTGCGCGCCGCCGAGCGGCCCGAGGAGGCGCTCGCCGTCTGGACGGCGGAGCTGACCCGCGATCCGTCCGATCTGTCGCTGCACGTGGACGTCGCCGAGCTGTACGCGTCCTGCGGGAAGCCGCTGGAGGGGCTGCCCTGGCTGGAGCGCGCGCTCGCCGCCGACCCCGGGCACCCGCTGGCCGGGCCCGCGCTGCACGGGGTCCGGTTCGCCGCCGACGGCGACCGCCGCCACCTGCTGGCCCTCGCCGACCACCTGCGCGACCACCCCGAGCACGGCTACGCGGCCGACGTCCTGGAGCGGCACAGCTGCGGCCTGCCCTGGCTCGGCAACGTCACCGGCGGCCGGGAGGCCGTGGTCGACGCGCTGCGCCAGATGCTGGCCGGCGCGTCCAGCGCGCGATCCCGGGTGGAGCTGACCTGTTCGGCCATCGAGGCGCCCAGCGCGATCATGACGTTCCGGCAGGGCTTCCCGCTGGCCGAGGTGCGCTTCGAGGCGGTTCCCGAGCCGGATCCGCGGCTGCCGGCCGGCCCGGTGGAGACGGTCGTGTGGCGGTACGCGGACCGCACGGCCGCTCCCGCGGTGCCGGAGCCGTCGCCGGAGGCGGCGGCGGCCGTCCAGTTGTGCGCGCGGCTGCGCTGGCCGTCGCTGCCCGCCGCGTACGACCACGCGGTGCGGCTCGCCGCCGTCAGCACGCGGGATCTGCTCGGGGTGCTGGTCCACCCGCCGGCGCCCCGGCCGGACGAGGAGGGCCGCACGCTCGCCGCCCGGGCGCCGGACGTCTGGGTGCGCGCGGTGCAGGTCTTCGCCTGCCTCGGCATCGCGCACCAGGACACCGACAGCCCGTGGCCGGACTCCGAGCGCCGCGCGGTCCTGATCGACCTGCTGCGCGGTCCGGAGGACTGGGTGACCGAGGCGGCCGGCCTGGCGCTGCTCGCCGTCGCCTGGAGCGACCCGGCCACCCGCGAGGACATCGGCCGCCACCTGGTGGAGCGCATGCTCGGCGCCGCCGAGGCGTTCCGGACCCGGGTGGTCGAAGTGCTGCCCTCGCTCTGCCACTTCGTCCTCGCCTGCCCCTGGCTCGACGCCTCCTTCACCACGCTCGCCGCCGACCTGCTGGACACCCTGCGGCGCGGCGACGAGAGCGGGCCGGCCGCCGACGACACGCCCGCCGCGCCGCAGGAGTCTCAGGCGCCGGGCATGTCCGCGGCGCCCGGCGCGCCCGCCGGGCCCGCCGGGCCCGGAGAGGGGCGGATTCCGGGGCGCCGGGGCCTGTTCGGCCGCCGGCGGCCCAAGTCCTGACCGGGCGGCCGCTCAGCCGGCCGGGCGGCTCGCCGGGTCCTCGATGATCCGGCGGATCGTCACCATCGCCGCGCCGCGCACCGGTCCGTCCCGGCCGAGCCGGGAGACGGTCAACGCGACCGGGTCCCAGGGCCGGACGGCGACCCGGGCGGCGAGTTCGCGGCGCATGCCGGGCAGCAGCCAGCGGCCGAGTTCCGCGTAGGCGCCGCCGAGCACGACGGCCGCCGGGTCGACGAGGTTGACCGCGCCGGCCAGGGCGGTGCCGAGGGCCGCCCCCGCGCGGTCCAGGGCGCGCAGCACGGGCGGCTCGTCGCGGGCGGCGCGGCGGGCCAGTTCGGCCACCCGGTCGCCGCTCGGCTCGCGCAGTCCGGCGGCGCGCAGCACGGCGGCCTCGCCCGCGTACTGCTCCAGGCAGCCGCGCGCCCCGCAGGCGCACGGCGGTCCGTCCGGGTACACCGGCACGTGGCCCAGTTCGCCCGCGTAGCCCCGCGCTCCCCGCAGCAGCCGGCCGCCCACCACCAGGGCGGCGCCGATGCCCGCCTCGGCGGAGACGTGCACGGCCTCGCGGGCGCCGTCGGCGAGCCAGAGCTCGGCCTGCGCGCCGAGGTTGGCCTCGTTGTCCACCTGGAGCGCGAGCGCTCCGAGCGGCGGGCCGAACCGCTCGCGCAGCAGGCCGGCCACGTCGACCGCGCGCCAGCCGAGGTTGGGCGCGTGGGCCACCACGCCGGGCGCCGGGCCGAGCAGGCCCGGGACGGCGACCGTCACGCCGACCGGGCGCAGCGCATGACGTTCCGTCAACTGCCGTGCGAGGAGGGCGAGTCGATCGAGCACGGCGGCGGGGTCTGCGCCCCGGTTGGCCGCCTGCACGCGCTCCAGGGCGCGGGTCGAGCCGGCGAGGTCGACCAGGCAGGCGGACAGGTGGTCCACGCCGACTTCGAGGCCGAGGCCGGCCGGGCCCTCGGTGTTGACGGTCAGCGAGGTGCCGGGCCGTCCGACCCGGCCGCTGGGCGCCGTACCGCCCTCGGCCAGCAGGGCGCCGGTCAGCAGTTCTTCGACCAGGCTGGAGACCGCGGCCCTGGTCAGCCCGGTGCGGGCGGCGACCGCGGCGCGCGAGAGCGGTCCGGCGGCGGCGACCGCGCCCATCACCAGCGCCAGGTTCTGCCGCCGCATGCCCGCCTGGGAAGCCGGCCGCGGCCCGGCCTGCGCCGCGCCGGGCGGCGTCGGGTGCGTCATGCGCGGTGGTACGTGAGCAGTTCGGCGGCGCGGGCCAGGGTCCCGGCGATCCGCTCGGCGGCCTCGGTGTCGCGCTCCAGCGGGTCGAGCAGCGGGCCGTCGCAGGTCCGCCAGCGGCGCGCGACCTCGTAGGGGGACTCGCCGGTCAGCAGCGCGGCCGCCTGCGCCGCGGCGCCGAGCGCCACCAGTTCGGCCGCCCTGGGTATCCGCACCGGCCGCCCGGACAGCCGCCGCACGGTGTGCTGCCAGGCCGGGCCCTGGGCGCCGCCGCCGATGAGCAGCAGCTCCGCCGACGGGTCGGCCCGCTCGCCGCCGGCGGCCAGCACGTCGTCCAGCGCGGCGAGCAGGGTGTGGACGGCGCCGTCGTAGGCGGCCTGCAGCAACTGGCCCGGGGTGGTGTCGTGCCGCACGCCGTGGAAGAGCCCGGAGGCCCACGGCAGGTTGGGGGTGCGTTCGCCGTCGAGGAACGGCAGCACGACGGCGCGGCCGCCCGGCTGGACGGCGTCGCGCTCCAGGCTCAGCAGCGCGGCCACCCGGTCGACCGCCTGGGTGCAGTTGAGGGTGCAGGCCAGCGGCAGCCAGTCGTGCCCGGCGTCGGCGAACCCGGCCACCGTGCCGGTCGGGTCGGCCGGGCGGCCGCGGGTGACGGCGTAGACGGTGCCGGAGGTGCCCAGGCTGAGCACCGGGGCGCCGGGGGTCAGGCCGAGGCCGAGCGCCGCCGCCATGTTGTCGCCGGTACCGGCCGCCACCGGTGTGCCCTCGCGCAGCACCGAGCCGGCCCGCGCCACGCCGGCCCGCTGCCCGGGGGCCAGCACCTCGGGCAGCAGCGCCGGATCGAGGCCGACCAGGTCCAGCAGCTCGCGGTCGTAGCCGTCCGGCGTCCACCAGCCGGTGCCGGAGGCGTCGCCGCGGTCGGTGGTCGCGGCTCCGGTCAGCCGTTCGGTCAGGTAGTCGTGCGGCAGCCGGACGGCGGCGGCGCGCTCGGCGGCCCGCGGTTCGTTCTCCCGCAGCCAGGCCCACTTGGCGATGGTGAACGCGGCGGTCGGCAGCGATCCGGTGCGCCGGGCGAACTCGCCGGCGCCCAGCCGCCCGGCCAGCGCCTCGGCCTGCGGCGCGGAGCGCACGTCGTTCCACAGCAGGGCGGGCCGCACCGGCTCGCCGGCCGCGTCCAGCACGACCAGGCCGTGCTGCTGGCCGCCGACCGCGACGGCGTCGGCCCGCTGCGCGCATCCGGTGGCGCCCACCGCCGCCTCGAACGCCCGCCACCACTGCGCGGGGTCGCTCTCCCGGCCGGGCCCGGAGCTGACGGTGTGCGGGGCGCGGCCGGTGCCGAGCACCTCGCCGGTCTCCACGGCGACCGCGACGGCCTTGGTGGCCTGCGTCGAGCTGTCCACGCCGATGACGACGTGCCCGTCGGCCATGTCGGCCTCCTCGTGCTGCGGGGGCGGGTCGGCGCCGAAGGGGTTCCCGGGGGCGCCTTGGCATACTAGTTTGTTTTCTGCGTTAACGAATAGCCGTCCGTCACGATCATCCGTCAATTCCGGGAGTTCTCATGTCCCCGTCCTTCACTCCCACCCCAGAGGACCGGTTCACCTTCGGCCTGTGGACCGTCGGCTGGCTGGGCCGCGACCCGTTCGGCGACGCCACCCGCGCCCCGCTCGAACCGGCGGAGTCGGTGCGGCGGCTGGCGGAGCTGGGGGCGTACGGGGTGACGTTCCACGACGACGACGTGGTGCCGTTCGGCTCCTCGCAGGCCGAGCGCGACGCCCACCTGGCCCGGTTCCGCAAGGCGCTGGACGAGACCGGCATGAAGGTCCCGATGGCGACCACCAACCTGTTCACCCACCCCGTCTTCAAGGACGGCGCCTTCACCGCCAACGACCGGGACGTGCGCCGTTTCGCGCTGCGCAAGACCATCCGCAACATCGACCTGGCCGCCGAACTCGGCGCGTCGGTCTACGTCGCCTGGGGCGGGCGCGAGGGCACCGAGTCCGGCGCCGCCAAGGACATCCGCACCGCGCTCGACCGGCTCAAGGAGGCGTTCGACTTCCTGGCCGGCTACGTCACCGACCAGGGCTACGACCTGCGCTTCGCGCTGGAGCCCAAGCCCAACGAGCCGCGCGGCGACATCCTGCTGCCCACCGTCGGCCACGCCCTGGCGTTCATCGAACGCCTGGAGCGACCGCAGCTGTTCGGCGTCAACCCGGAGGTCGGCCACGAGCAGATGGCGGGCCTGAACTTCCCGCACGGCATCGCGCAGGCGCTGTGGGCCGGCAAGCTGTTCCACATCGACCTCAACGGCCAGTCCGGCATCAAGTACGACCAGGACCTGCGTTTCGGCGCCGGCGACCTGCGCCAGGCGTTCTGGCTGGTGGACCTGCTGGAGAGCGCCGGATACGCCGGGCCGCGGCACTTCGACTTCAAGCCGCCGCGCACCGAGGACCACGACGGCGTGTGGGCGTCGGCGGCCGGCTGCATGCGCAACTACCTGATCCTGCGCGAGCGGGCGAGCGCCTTCCGGTCCGACCCCGAGGTCGCCGCGGCGCTGCGCGCCTCCCGGCTCGACCAGCTCGCCCGGCCCACCCTGGACCCGGGCGAGTCGCTGGACTCGCTGCTCGCCGATCCGTTCGACCCCGACGAGGCCGCCGCCCGCGGCATGGCCCTGGAACACCTCGACCAGCTCGCCCTCGACCACCTGCTGGGCGTGCGCGGCTGACCGGGAGCGCGCCGGGGCCCGGGCGGAACGCCGCCGCGGGGGCGGTCCGGCCGTACGGTTCCGGGCCGCCGCCGCGTGCGACGCGGGGTCATGACCGCTGTGACGCCGGGGTGTCGGCGGCGCGCGAGCGGGCGGGCTCCCAGCGGGGGAGGTCCACCGACTGCATGTCGTCCTCGCTGACGTCCGGGTCCAGGTCGCCCCAGTCGTCGGCCACGTCGGGGTCGGCGTACCAGCCGCGCCCGGTCAGCGAGGTCTCCAGCCACTCGGCGAGCGTGCCGGCGTCCTGGAACCACGCCCGCGCCCAGTCGCCGTCGGCGGACTCCGGGTCGAAGAGCAGCACGGTCCCCTCGGCGCTGCGGCAGTCCACCGCTGCCAGCATGCCGCTGCCCCAGGTCAGCACGGGCACCACGCCCTCCGGCCAGAACCAGCCGGCGTCCTGCGGGTCCGCGGGGTTCTTGGCGCGGCGGGCCAGGTAGGCGGCGGCCAGCGGTCCACCGTCGGCACCGGCCTGCTCGCCGGGCGGCCCGTCGAGCGCGAACAGCCGCCTGGCGGGGCCGAATCCGCCGTCGGCGATCTCCTGGTAGAGGCGGGCGAGCAGCGGATGGAGGGCGAAGCCGAGGTTCTGCTCGGCAGCGGCCAAGGCCCGTGGTGACACCACGGGAGGCAGGGGCGCGCAGCGCTCCGCGGCGCGGGCCGCCACCCGGGCGATCAGATCGTCATAGCGGTCTTGGTCAGTCATGGGCGGCATCATGCCGTCCCGCTGAGAGCCGACTGTGACCGGGTCGGCCGAAAACCGCGCGTGCGCCGACCGAAAACCGTTACACGGGGATCCGCCGCGCTCCGCCCACCGCTGGTGTGGGAGCGGCACCCGGCGCCCGCCAGGTGGTAGAGATGGCCCGGTGGAGTGGTTCACCGCGTCCGGGTACTGGCTGAGCCGGCTGGTCTTCCAGCGGGGTCTGGCGGCCGTGTACCTGATCGGGTTCGTCGCCGCCGCACGGCAGTTCCGGGCACTGATCGGCGAGCGCGGGATGCTGCCGGTGCCGCGCTTCCTGGCCGCCGTGCCGTTCCGGGGCTCGCCGAGCGTCTTCCACGCCCACTACTCGGACCGCTTCTTCGCCTCCGTGGCCTGGGGCGGCGCGCTGCTGGCGGCGGCCGTGGCGGCGGGGGCGGCGGACGCCGTGCCGCTGGCGGCGTCGATGGCGATGTGGGCGCTGCTGTGGGCGGCGTACCTGTCGATCGTCAACGTCGGGCAGGTCTGGTACGGGTTCGGCTGGGAGTCGCTGCTGCTGGAGGCCGGCTTCCTGGCGGTCTTCCTGGGCAACGCGCGCTGCGGGCCGCCGGTCCTGGTGCTGTGGCTGCTGCGCTGGCTGCTGTTCCGGGTGGAGTTCGGGGCCGGGCTGATCAAGCTGCGCGGCGACCGGTGCTGGCGGACGCTGACCTGCCTGGACTACCACCACGAGACGCAGCCGATGCCCGGACCGCTCAGCTGGTTCTTCCACCGGCTGCCGGCGCCGGTGCACCGGGTGGAGACGGCCGCCAACCACGTGGCCCAACTCCTGGTGCCCGTGCTGCTGTTCACCCCGCAGCCGGTGGCCGGCGCCGCCGCCTGCGCCGTGCTGGTGACGCAGTTGTGGCTGGTGGCGTCGGGCAACTTCGCCTGGCTGAACTGGCTCACCATCCTGCTGGCCGCCTCCGCGGTGGACGGCTCGTGGCTGGCGCGCGGACCGCGGCAGGCCGCGCCGCCGGGCTGGTTCGAGGGCGTGGTGCTGGCCGCCGCCGCGGCGGTCGTCGGTGCTCAGCTACTGGCCGGCCCGCAACCTGCTGGCCCGCGGGCAGGTCATGAACTACTCGTTCAACCGGTGGCACCTGGTCAACGCCTACGGCGCCTTCGGCTCGATCAGCCGGGTGCGCGCCGAGGTGGTGGTCGAGGGCACCGACGAGACGGTGCTCACGCCGGCCACGGTGTGGAAGGAGTACGGCTTCCGTGGCAAGCCGGTCGAGGTGGACCGCATGCCGCGGCAGTGGGCGCCGTACCACCTGCGGCTCGACTGGCTGATGTGGTTCGCCGCCCTGTCGCCGGCCTACGCGCGCTCGTGGTTCCTGCCGTTCGTCGCCAGGCTGCTCGTCAACGACCCCGCGACGCTCCGGCTGCTGCGCGCCAACCCGTTCCCCGAAGCGCCGCCTGCGTACGTGCGCGCCCGGGTGTTCCGCTACCGCTTCACCGACTGGCGGCGGCTGCGCGCCACCGGGGAGTGGTGGCGGCGCGACGAGGTGCGCGCGTTCCTGCCGCCGACCGGCCGCGACGACCTGCCGGGCGGCGCCGGCCGGGACTGAGCCTGGTGGACGCCGGATCACGGGTGGCAGACTGCCGCGAACGGCGGATCGGCACTCGGGAGGCGGGCGACGTCATGGCCGACGCGGTCATCATCGGCAGCGAGCGCAGCGAGGCCGGACTGCCGGCCGGCATGGAGGTGCTGCGGCGCGGCGGTTCGGCGCTGGAGGCGGTGGAGAGCGCGATGCGGCGCTGCGAGGACAACCTCGCGGACCACTACGTGGGCACCGGCGGCCTGCCGAACGCGCAGGGCGTGGTGGAGTTGGACGCGTCGCTGATGACCGGTTCCGACCGGCGGTTCGGCGCGGTGGCGGCGCTGCGCGGCTACCCGCATCCGATATCGGTGGCCCGGGCGGTGCTGGAGAGGCTGCCGCAGCACAGCCTGCTGGTCGGCGACGGCGCGGCGCTGTTCGCCGGCGAATGCGGCTTCGCCACCGCGGAGTTGCTGACGCAGGAGTCCAAGGCCCTGTGGCGGGCGAAGCTGGCCCAGTCCGACGAGGCGGTGGAGGGCGAGGAGACCACGGCGACCGAGGGCGACCGGCGCTACCGGGACGGCGCGCTGGAGTTGATGCGCCGGCTCGCGCCGCACGACGGGCCCTGGGGCACGATCAACATCATGGCGCTGGACGCCTCGGGCGAGATGTGCGTGGCGGTGTCCACCTCCGGCTACCCCTACAAGTACCCGGGCCGGGTGGGCGATTCGGCGGTGCCCGGCGCCGGGAACTGGTGCGACCTGCGGGGCGGCGGCGCGGCCTGCACCGGCCGCGGTGAGTTGAGCATGCGCGGCGGCACCGCGCGCACCGTGGTGGACCTGATGCGCGACGGCGCGGACCCGGCGGCGGCGTGCGCGGCCGCGTTGCGCGACGCGGCCACCCTGCCCGACGAGTACCGCGCGGAGTTGCGGGCGCTGGCACTGGCCCCGGACGGCCGGCACGGTGGCGCCGCCGGCCAGCCGGGCTCCGTCTACGCGGTGATGACGGCCGCGTCCACCGAACCCGAGTTCCGGCCGAGGAGCGTGGCGTGAAGATCTTCGTATCGTCCGACATGGAGGGCACCGCCGGCGTGGTGGCCTGGGAGCAGTGCCGGGCGCCGGATCCGGAGTACCAGTACTACCGCGGGCTGCTGCAGGAGGAGGTCAACGCGGCGATCGAGGGCGCCGCGGCGGCCGGCGCCACCGAGTTCCTGGTCAACGACTCGCACTCCACGATGGCCAACCTGCGCCCCGACGGCCTGGCCTGCAACGCCCGCTACCTGTCCGGCCGGCACAAGCCGCTGTACATGATGCAGGGCCTGGACGCCTCGTTCGACGCGGTCTTCCTCGTCTCGTACCACGGCTCGATGTCCGGCTCCGGCTCGACGCTCTCGCACACCTACAACCCGCGCGCGATCAGCGAGGTCCGGCTCAACGGGGTGATCGCCGGCGAGAGCGGCGTCAACGCGCTGGTCGCCCTCGGGTACGGCGTGCCGGTGGTCCTGATCACCGGGGACGACACGACCGCGGCCGAGATCGAGCCGTTCTGCCCCGGCGTGCACAGCGCGGTGGTGAAGACCTCGGTCTCGCGGTTCGCGGCCGACAGCATGCACCCGCTCCAGGCGCGGGAGGCGATCCGCGCCGCCGCCCGGGCCGCCGTCGAGGGGCTGCCCGCCGCCGCGCCGCCCGCGATCGCCCTGCCCGCCACGCTGTCGGTGCGCTTCCGCAACCCCGACCTCGCCGAGATGGCCACCTGGATCACCGGCGTGGAGCGGACCGACGCGGTCGGCGTCCGCCTCACCGACGAGGACCCGGTGCGGCTCTTCCGCAGGTTCGTCACGGTGGTCCTGCTGACCCGCGGCATCGCCGAGTGAGGCGCGGCGTGCCGCGCTGAGGCGGCAGGCAGGCGGGCGGTGCGCCGCCGGCCGGCAGCTTCCGGTTCGCCGTCGGCGCACCGCCGGCCCGGGTGCCGGGCCCGGCGGGCGCCGGCCGGCCCGCGGTGTCGTTCCGTTGCCGCACACGCCCTGCTCGCAGACGTGACCCGGCATACGCTTGAGCTCTCGCGACGGAGGGAGCCAGCCATGCGGAGCATCTGGAAAGGGGCCATCACCTTCGGCCTGGTCTCCATTCCGGTTTCGCTCTACAAGGCGACCCAGGAGCACCGGCTGCCGTTGCACCAGGTGCACGCCGCGGACGGCGGGCGGGTGCGGCAGAAGCGGGTGTGCGAGGTGTGCGGCGAGGAGGTGGCGTACGCGGACCTCGCCAAGGGCTACGAGGACGGCGAGGGCCGCCAGGCGGTGCTGACCGACGACGACCTGGCCGACCTGCCGCTGCCCAGCAAGAAGATCATCGACGTGGTGGCCTTCGTCGGGGCCGACGAGATCGACCCGCTGATGCTCTCCTCCGCCTACTACCTCGACACCGGCTCGCCCACCGCCGACAAGCCGTACGCCCTGCTGCGCGACGCGCTGGTCGAGGGCGGCAAGGCGGCGGTCACCAAGATCACGCTGTCCACCCGCGAGTCCCTCGCCCTGCTGCGGGTGCACAACGGGGTGCTGACGCTGCACACCATGTACTGGCCGGACGAGATCCGCTCCGACGCCGGCCTCGGCCCGTCCGGCGACGTCACGATCCGGCCGCAGGAGCGCAAGATGGCGGCCAGCTTGATGGCCACCCTCTCCGAGGGCTTCGACCTGGAAGAGCTGCACGACGACTACCAGAACGCGCTCAACAGCCTGGTCGCCGCCCGGCTGGAGGGCAAGCCCGCCCCGGCACCGGCCGCCGCCGGCGCCCCGGACAACGTCATCGACCTCACCGCCGCGCTGCAGGCCAGCCTGGAGGCCAGCGGCGCCGGCGGCGGGCAGCCGGCGAAGAAGGCGCCCGCCGCGAAGACCGCCGCCAAGAGCGCGAAGAAGGCGCCGGCCAAGAAGACCGCCGCCAAGAGCGCCGCGAAGTCCACCACGGCCAAGAAGACCGCCGCCGGCAAGAAGAAGGCGCCGGCCAGGAAGTCCTCCCGCCGGGCCTCCTGAAACTCAGCCGCCCGGCCGCTCGCGCACCACCTCGCGGGCGGGCTTGTCCTCGCGCAGCCCCTGGAAGCGCGGATGGCGCAGCTTCCCGTCCCTGGTCCACTCGGTGAACGCCACCTGCGCCACCAGGTCCGGCGCGGCCCAGTGCGCCCGCGGCTCCCGCACCGGCTCGGCGAACGGGCTGGCCGACCGCTCCCGCTCGGCCAGCAGCGCCGAGATCCGGCGCAGCGCGCGCCCGTCGAACCCGGTGCCGACCTTGCCGGCGTAGCGCAGCGCGCCGCGGTCCCGGTCGTCGTAGTAGCCGAGCAGCAGGGCGCCGAACCCGCTCCTGGCGCCGGACGGCTCGGTCCAGCCGGCCACCACCAGTTCCTGGCCGGCGGAGCACTTGAGCTTGAGCCAGTCGCCGGAGCGGCCCTGCGCGTAGCGGCTGCGGGCGCGCTTGGCGATCAGCCCCTCCCAGCCGCTGCGGCACGCCTCGTCCAGCATCGCGGGCCGCCAGCCGTTGCGGTGCGGGGTGAAGCGCAGCGGGGCGGCGAAGGCGAGGGTGCGGCGCAGCAGGGCCTTGCGGGCGCGCAACGGCAGCCGGGTGAGGTCGTGGCCGTCGAGGCGCAGCAGGTCGAAGACGTAGTACGTCACGGTCACCCCGCTGGCCAGCGCGAGCCGGGCGTCGGTGAGCCCCATGCGGCGCTGCAGCCGTTCGAAGCTGGTGCGTCCGCGCTCCAGGGCGACGATCTCGCCGTCCACCACGAGATCCCGGCTGCGCTGGCCGCCGAAGGCGTGGGCGACCTCCGGGTAGGTGGCGGTCAGGCCCTGGCCGCTGCGCGAGATGAGTCCGGCGTGGTCCCCGTCGCGGAAGGCCAGGGCGCGCACGCCGTCCAGCTTGCGTTCGAACAGCCAGCCGTCGTCGAAGGCCGTGCGGTCGGTGCGCACCGCGAGCATCGGGCGCAGTTCGCGGACCGGGCGGGCGGGCCGCAGCAGGCCGCGCTGCTCCTCGGTCAGGTGCGCGAAGGGGTCGGCGGGGCTCACCGCTCCCGGTGGCCGGCGCGTCACCCGTTGAACAGCCGCGAGCGGGTGGCCTGCAGCCGGTGGGCCAGCACCTCGGCGACCGCGCGGACCAGGGCGTAGCCGAGTTCGGGGTCGCGCTCGCACAGGGCGCGCACCTCGTTGCCGTCGAACTCGTAGGCGCGCACCGGGCTCAGCGCCTCGGCGCCGAAGTCCCACTCGTAGGGCGGGAACATCCACGACCAGCCCACCAGGTCGCCGGGGCCGAGGGTCTCCACGGTCACCGTGCGCGGGCCGGGCAGGGTGAGGTCCAAGGTGATGGCCCCGGAACGGATCACCCAGAAGCGGTCCGCGGTGGCGCGCTCCTCGAAGACCCGGGCGTCCTGCGGGAAGGAGACCTCGCGCGCCAGCGTCAGCATGCGCTCCCGGTACTCGGCGGGCACGGCCCGCAGCAAGCGCGTCCCAGCTTTCATGGCCGTCCGCCTCCCTCGCCGTGGACACACCGCCCGTACCCCCATTGGACCCACGATCGGCGCCGGCGGCATCCCGAGCGGCCGGTGACCGTTCGGCGCCGGCCGCGTTCTCGTTGTGGAGCCGGCGAGACCCGCGGAGCGCGCGGGCCGGAGCGGTCAGATCCCGGTGAAGTCGCCGTGCCGTCCGGCGCCGGCCGCGAACCGCCCGGCGCCCTCGGCGGCCCGGGCCAGCACCGCCTGCCCGTGCCGGAGTTCGGCGGCCATCGCCTCCTGGTGCGGCGTGCCCTCCTGGTCCAGCAGCGAGGCGCGGTCGGAGCGCAGGCACTCCTGCGGGAAGCGGGCGAGGCCGGCGGCCAGCTCCTCGGCGGCGGCCCGCGCGGTACCGGTCGGCACCAGGCGGTTGGCCAGCCCGATGGCGTACGCCTCCTCCGCCGGCACCGCACGGCCGGTGAGCACCAGGTCCATCGCCCGGCTCGCCCCGATCAGCCGGGGCAGCCGCACCGTGCCGCCGTCGATCAGCGGCACGCCCCAGCGGCGGCAGAAGACGCCGAGCACCGCGTCCTGCTCGACGACGCGCAGGTCGCACCAGAGCGCGAGTTCCAGGCCGCCGGCCACCGCGTGGCCGGCGATCGCGGCGATCACCGGCTTGGTCAGCCGCATCCGGGTCGGCCCCATCGGCCCGTCGCCGTCCGGCGCGACCCGGTTGCCGCGCGCGGTGCCGATCGCCTTGAGGTCGGCGCCCGCGCAGAAGGTGCCGCCCTCGCCCCACAGCACGGCGACCCGCGCCTCGCGGTCGGCCTCGAAGGAGCGGAAGGCGTCGGCGAGCGCGGCGGCGGTCGGCCCGTCGACCGCGTTGCGGCACTCGCTCCTGGCCAGCACCACGGTGGTGACCGGCCCCTGACGCTCGACGCGCACGGACATCGGCGGCTCCTCGGTTCGGCGCCCGCGGGCCGGCCCGGGGCGTGGTCGGTGAACCTAGCATCCGGCCGGTGCGGCGCCCGGCGGCAACGGCTGGTCTGGACTATTGACGGGTGCACGTCACGCTAGTTAAATCACGCCATAAAATAAGGCGTGGATAAATGTCGCGCCTTCCACGGAGGCCCGCCGCCCCGGCGGCGAAGGAGGACATGTGATCCCCCGGTCCCGAACGACACACGCGCCGGCCGTGCCACTGACCGCCGTCACGGCGGTGCTCGCGCTGCTGGCCGCCATCTGCCTCACCCTGACCACCGCCGGCACCGCGCGGGCGGCGAGCCTTCCGACCGGCTTCACCACCGTGGTGAACGTCGGCAGCGGCAAGTGCGTGGACGCCCGCGCCGCCGGCACCGCCAACGGCACCGCGGTCCAGCAGTACGACTGCAACGGCACCGGCGCCCAGCAGTGGGAGCTGCAGCCGACCAGCGGCGGCTACTACCAGGTGGACAACTACAGCGACAACACCGAGGCGTGGGACGTCACCAACGTCTCCACCGACGACGGCGCCCCGATCCAGCTGTGGCAGTACAGCTCCGGCGCCAACCAGCAGTGGGAGCCGGTCGCGGAGTCGGGCGGGTCCTACCACTTCGTGAACCTCAACAGCGGCAAGTGCCTCGACGTGCCCGGCGCCTCGACGGACGACAGCGTGCAGCTCGACCAGTACGACTGCAACGGCACCGCCGCCCAGTCCTTCACCTTCGGCAGCTCGGTCCAGCCGCCGCCCGGCACCCCCGACTTCGGCCCCAACGTCAGCGTCTTCAGCCCCTCGACGCCGACCGCCACGATCCAGAGCCAGATCAACAGCATCTACAGCCAGCAGGAGACCAACCAGTTCGGCTCCAACCGCTACGCCATGCTCTTCACCCCGGGCACGTACAACGTCGACGTGCCGGTCGGCTACTACACCGAGGTCGCCGGGCTCGGCCTGTCGCCGGACGACGTGCGGATCAACGGCGGCGTCCACGTGGACGCCAAGTGGGACGGCGGCAACGCCACCCAGAACTTCTGGCGGGACGCGGAGAACATGTCGGTCTACCCCACCTCGGGCACCGACATGTGGGCGGTCTCGCAGGCCGACCCGTACCGCCGGATGGACCTGCACGGCTCGCTGCTGCTGGACGACAACAGCGAGGGGTCGAGCAGCAACTGGTCCAGCGGCGGGTTCATCGGGGACTCGCGGATCTCCGGGACCATCACGTCGGGAACCCAGCAGCAGTTCCTCACCCGCAACACCGAGATGCAGGGCGGCTGGAGCGGCTCCAACTGGAACATGGTCTTCGTCGGCGACACCAACGCGCCGGCCACCAGCTTCCCCAGCCCGCCCGACACCACGGTGAACCAGACCCCGACGGTCCGCGAGAAGCCGTTCCTGTACGTGGACGGCTCCGGCGACTACCAGGTCTTCGTGCCGTCGCCGCGCACCAACGCCCAGGGCGCGAGCTGGACCGGCGGCAGCGAGGCCGGCACCTCCCTGCCGATCTCGGACTTCTTCATCGCCCAGCCGAGCAACACCGCCGCCGACCTGAACAACGCGCTGGCGGCCGGCAAGAACCTGCTGTTCACCCCGGGCGTCTACCACCTGTCCAGCACGCTGGACATCACCCGTCCCGACACCGTGGTGCTCGGCCTGGGCCTGGCCACCCTGGTGCCGGACAACGGCGTCACCGCCGTCTCCACCGCCGACGTGAACGGCATCGACCTGGCCGGCCTGCTGATCGACGCCGGCACCACCAACTCCGCCACCTTGATGCAGATCGGCCCGGCCGGCTCCTCGGCCGACCACTCCGCCGACCCGACCACCCTCAACGACGTCTTCTTCCGGATCGGCGGCGCGGGCGTCGGCAAGGCCACCCAGAGCCTGGTGGTCAACAGCGACGACGTCATCGGCGACGACCTGTGGCTGTGGCGGGCCGACCATGGCAGCGGCGTCGGATGGACCAGCAACACCGCCGCCAACGGACTGATCGTCAACGGCTCCGACGTGACGATGTACGGGCTGGCCGTCGAGCACTACCAGCAGTACCAGGTGACCTGGAACGGCAACGGCGGGCGGACGTACTTCTACCAGAGCGAGATGCCCTACGACCCGCCGAGCCAGTCCGCCTGGCGCAGCGGCGCCAACGGCTACGCCTCCTACAAGGTGGCCGACTCGGTGACCAGCCACGAGGCGTGGGGGCTCGGCGTCTACTGCTACTTCGACGTCAACCCCGGCACGGTCGCCGACCGGGCCATCGAGGTGCCGAGCACCTCGGGGGTGAAGTTCCACGACATGGTGACCGTCTCGCTCGGCGGCACCGGCACCATCACCCACGTCATCAACAGCAGCGGAGGAACGGCCAACAGTTCGCAGAACGTGCAGAACCTGGTGGGCTACCCGTAGGAGCCGCCATGCGGCGCCCGTCGCCGCGCGTGCACGGGATCCCGGCCACCGAAGTGGCCGGGATCTTTTTTTGTTTGCCGCCGGTCGGCCCGGGCAGGCGAGCGACCAGGTGAGCGGAACCCCTCCCCCGCCACCACCATGCGGGCCCAGCCGGTCCCCCCACTATCGACTGGGCCCGCACACGACGTGTCACATCGCGCCTTTCGTCCGGTATGTCTAGCTTTAATGCTGACTGACACCCAAGCGGATTGTCGGATCGTCAGATTTAGAGCTGGATCCGGACGGAGGGATGCGCCGTGGCTGTGGGCCCTGCGCGAATCGCGGCCGCCTGCGGCCTGGTACTCGCGGCGGTGCTCGCCGCGACCGCCGGCCACCGCACTGCCGGCCCCCCGCCGCACCGCTCCTCGGCGGCCCGCTCCCACCGGGCCCCGGACGCCGCGCCGATCGGCACCTACTCCCACACCCGCGCCGGGATGCTCTCCCCCGCCGTCCGGGACGACCCGCAGCTGGTCTACGTGCCCAACAGCGGCGAGGCGGGCATGCACGGGACGGCGGGCTCGACCAACCCGGACCGCGACTCGGTGACCGTCATCGACCCGAGGACCTTCCGGGTCGTCGGGCACTTCCCGGCCGGCCGGCTGCCGCAGCACGTCACCCCGTCGTGGGACCTGCGGACGCTGTGGGTGGACGCCAGCGGCAGCGGCCAGCTCATCCCGATCGATCCGCGCACCGCGCGCCCCGGCCGGCCGGTCGCGGTGGACGCGCCGTACAACCTCTACTTCACCCCGGACGGCTCGGCGGCCGTGGTGATGGCCGAGCGCCTCGACCGCATCGAGCTGCTGGACCCGCACACCATGGCGCCGCGCCGCTCGGTTCCGGTGCCGTGCGAGGGCGTCAACCACGCGGACTTCTCCGCCGACGGCTCCTACTTCCTCGCCACCTGCGAGTTCTCCGGCGACGTGCTGAAGTACCGGACCGGGTCCATGCGACTGGTCGGCCGGCTCGGGCTCGGCGCGAACGCCATGCCGCAGGACGTACGGCTCGGCCCGGACGGCCGCACGTTCTACGTCGCCTCGCTCAACGACGCCGGGCTGGTGACGATCGACGGCGCCACCATGCGGCCGACCGGGATCATCCACACCGGCGCCGGAGCGCACGGCGTCTATCCGAGCCGGGACGGCCGGCTGCTGTACGTCTCCAACCGCGACGCGGGCACCGTCTCGGTGGTGGACCCGGCGGCGGGCCGGTCGGTGGCCACCTGGACCATCCCCGGCGGCGGCTCCCCCGACATGGGCGGGGTCAGCGCGGACGGCCGGCAGCTGTGGCTGTCCGGGCGGGACGACGACCAGGTCTACGTCTTCGACACCGCCGACGGCCGCCTGCTGGCCCGCATCCCGGTCGGCGCCAACCCGCACGGCCTGGCGTTCTTCCCGCAGCCCGGCCGCTACAGCCTCGGCCACACCGGCAACTACCGCTGACCGGCGGCCGGGACCACCGCCGGCGCCGACGGCCGGAATCCGTCCTTCCGCCGGACGGGACCGTGCCGGACGTCTTGACAGCCCTTCAAGTCTGGACCATTCTCCCGTGCAACCGATTAGGAAACTTTCCTAATAGACCTCGGGGAGATTTGACATGACCAAGTCAATCAAGTGGGCCGCACTGGCCGTCTCAGGGCTGGTTCCCGCGTGCCTGGTGGCCACCACGCTCCCGGCCCAGGCCGCGTCCTCGTTCCCGGCGCACTACTCGGCGCCCTACCTGCAGATCGGCAGCGACGACTCGGGGGACATGTCGGCGGACATGAGCGCCAGCGGGGACAAGTACTACACGCTCGCCTTCCTCACCCCCAAGTCGGGCTGCACCCCCGAGTGGGAGGACGGCGACGAGTCGCTCGGCGCGTTCACCTCGCAGGTCGGCGCGCTGCAGTCGGCCGGCGGCAACGTGATGATCTCGTTCGGCGGCGCGGACGGCGGCGAGCTGGCGCTGACCTGCACCTCCGTCAGCAGCCTCACCGCGGCGTACCAGAACGTCGTCAACACCTACGGCGTCACCCGGCTGGACTTCGACATCGAGGGCGGCACGCTGGACAACACCTCGGCGAACTCCCGCCGGGACCAGGCGCTGGCCGCCCTGCAGCAGGCCGACCCGGCGGTGCAGGTCGACTTCACCCTGCCGGTCGCCCCGGACGGCCTGGAGTCGGATGCCGTCAGCATGCTCCAGGACGCCCGGAGCAAGGGCGTCGACGTCAACGCGGTCAACATCATGACCATGGACTTCGGCGACGGCGAGAACGCTCTCGCCGACGCCGAGTCCGCGGCGAACGCCACCGTCTCGCAGCTCGCCTCGATCTACGGCGGCTCGTCCTCGTCGATGTGGGCCAAGCTCGGCCTCACCCCGATCGCCGGCCAGAACGACGACGACGAGGACTTCACCCAGGCGAACGCCTCCACCCTGGAGAGCTTCGCCGCCTCCAAGGGCGTCCAGGAACTGGCCTTCTGGGAGGTGGACGGCTACGACAAGGCCACCGGCTACGCCTACTCGAAGATCTTCAACAAGATCACGAGCTGACGGCGGCCACCTGTGCGCCGGGCCGGTTCGCCGCGGCGGCGAGACCGGCCGGCGCGGAGGCGACCGCCTGCCGGATGGCGTCGGCGAGCGCGAGGGCGGACTCCTCGGTCATCTCCAGGGCCACCCGGGCGGACGGGCCGCGACCGGGGTTGATGAAGTCGATGTTGACGGTGTGCTCCTGCGGGAAGTGCACGGGGTGGTCGACGTAGACCGTGGCGTGGGTCAGCGGGATCCAGCCCTGCGCTCCCTTCCCGCTGGCTGCTATCTCGATCTTCTCGGTCAGGTAGGTGCACACGATGGCCTCCTTGGGGGCGGCGTCGGGTGGGGCGGCGCGGCGGTTCAGCCGGCCAGGTGGCGGCCGAAGAAGTCGGCGATCCGCTCGTAGCCGTCCGTCGCCGCCTCGACGCGGTAGCTGGGCCGGTCGGTGGCGAAGAAGGCGTGCCCGGCACCGTCGTAGGTGTGGAACTCGTGCTCCTTGCCGAGCCGTTCGAGCTCGGCGTCGAGCGCGGCGGTCTCCGCGGGCGAGGGGTAGCCGTCCTCCGCGCCGAACAGGCCGAGCAGCGGGCAGGACAGCTGCGGGGCGAGGCCGAGCAGCGGCTGCATGGACTTCATCTCGGCCGGCGGCTCGTTGACCACGAAGGCGCCGTAGCAGTCCACCGCGGCGTCCAGCTCCAGCGAGCACGCGGCCAGGAAGGCGTGGCGTCCGCCGGAGCAGTGGCCGATCACGCCGACCTTGCCGTTGGAGCCCTCCAGCGACTTCAGGTGGCGGGCGGCGCCGTCGACGTCGGCCACCAGCTGGTCGTCGGCGATGCCGCCGAGGGCGCGCACCGCGGCGGCGGCGTCGTCCGGGCTGGCACCGGGCGCCTGCCGGGTGTAGAGGTTCGGGCACAGGGCGGCGTAGCCGTCGGCGGCGAACCGGCGGACGACCTCCTTGGTCCAGCGGTCGTAGCCGGGCAGGTGGTGGATGACCACGATGCCGCCGCGGTGCGCGCCCTCGGCGGGCTGGGCGAGGTATGCCTCGATCGGGTCGCCGTTCCCACTCGTTATGGTGACCGTCCCGGCCGTCAACGTGTCGCTCATCGCCACTCCCGTTCGCTGGTGGTTGGCATCGGCTGTCGGTTTCGCGTGAGCCCTACACGTACCACAGTCGGCTGAGGACGGACGCATCGGACCGGCGCCGATGATCACAGGGCACAACGTACCGGACGGAGGTCACCACACTCGGCTGAACAGGGCGTTCAGACCGGGTGCCAGCACCACGAACACCGGGACCAGGATGATCAGCACACCGGCGGCGGTCAGGTTGAGCCGCTGGACCGGACGCAGCCGGCCCGGACCGGTCAGCAGCCGGTCGGCGCGCTCGGTGATCTGCTCGGCCGGGGGCGGCGGCGGGGTGCCCGGCGTCCAGGCCAGCGGCGCCGCCGAGCGGGACGGGCCGACCCGGGTCTCGTTCAGGTCGAGCAGCGCCAGCGCGGTCGCCAGCCGGCCGTGCCGGTGCGCGGCCGCGTCGTCGGCGGCCAGTTCCACCAGCCGGGCCGAGTTGTCGGCGTAGGCGGTGAACAGCGCCGCGCCGGGGAACGCGGTGGCCAGCGCGCCGGCCGACTGCACCAGCAGGTGGTGCCGGGCCCGGGCGTGGGCCCGCTCGATGGCCAGCACCGCGTCCAGCTGTTCCGAACTGAGCCTGCGCATCGCCCCGGTGGAGACCACCAGTTGCAACGGGCGGCTGGGCAGCGGGAGCGACCAGGCCTGCGGGCGCGGGCTCTCCATCACCAGCAACCGCTCCGACCGGCGGGCCAGCAGCGTGGCGGGCCAGGTGCCCTCCTCCTGCGGCAGCCTGGGCGCCGCCCGCTGGATCTCCCGGTAGCGGCGCCGGCGGCTGATGCGCGCCAGGTGCGCCTCGCGGGCCACGTGGAGCACCAGGTGCACCGCCCCGGTCAGCAGGACGGCGGCGAGCACCCCGCACCAGTCGCGGCCGGCGGTGAGCCCGTACGCCTGCTGCACCCCGCGCGGCGCGCTGTAGAACAGCTCGTCGCGCAGCGGTGGCCACAGGGCCGCCCCGGTGACCAGCAGGGGCAGGGCGAAGCACAGCAGGACGGAGGCGACCACGCACTGCCAGACCCACAGCGCCACCACCGGTTCGCGGTCCTGCCACCGGGCCCGGACGAGCAGGCGCGGGGCCAGCGCGGCGAACGCGGCGCCGACAAGCGGGAGTACGAGGGCCGTTCCCACGTCTTTCTCCTCCGCCAGGATTCCGTGCGGGTTTCCTTGTGCACCCGCAGCATGCCCGGCGGAAGGGCCGGTGCGCCACGTGGGCGCACCAACCGCTCGGGGATTGATGGTGTTTGGGAGTACAAGCTCCCTCACCGATCGGTATCACGCCCAGGCCGATCGGCCGGGCGGCCGGCCGTCGCGCGCAGCAGCCGCCGGGCGATCCGCCGGGTGCCGCGGCCGATCGCCGAGCGGCCGGCGCCGGGCCGCGCGGTGCGGGGCGCCGCGGTGGAGCCGGCGTGCCGGGATCGCGGCTGCGCCGGGGCCGCCGCCTTCTTGCCGTCGATCCGCACCAGCCGGTCGCCGGCCACCGACTGGACCTCGTGCCACAGGTCGCGGCGGGTGCCGAGCCAGCGCAGCAGGTCGTCGGCGACCTCCTCCGGGTCGCCCCAGGTGCCGTAGAACTTGGTGCGGCTGATGCAGATCGGGTGGAGCCCGCCGCTGGTCACCGCCTGCCAGGTGGCGGCGGCCACCCCCGGGCAGTGCTCGGCCCGGAAGTCGTCGAGCGCGATGACCCCGTGCGGCCGGAGCAGGCCGCGGGCGCAGTCGATGTCGGCGTGCACGTGCTCGTACAGGTGCGAGGCGTCGATGTGGACGAACCGGCAGCTGCCGGCGGCCACCCGGTCCGCGACCAGCGAGGAGGGGCCCTGCACGACGTACGGCGGCTCGTCGTGGAAGGCGGCGTAGTTGGCGTCGAACGCCCGGCGGGTCAAGGTGGCGTAGGACTTGGCCATCTCGGCGCTGTTGGAGGTGTCCTCGGCGGGCGAGTCGAACAGGTCGCAGACGGTGAAGCGTTCGCCGGCCCGCAGGTAGGAGCCGCTGAATATCGCGCTCTTGCCCAGGTAGGCGCCGACCTCCAGCAGGTCGCCGGACTCGCCGCGGTCGCCCTGGCGGGCCAGGAACCAGTCGAAGAGCAGCTGGTCGACGGGGAAGAACCATCCGGGCACGTCGGCGAGCCGGGTGGGCGGGGGTGCTGCGACGGGGGTGCTGGTCATTCGCGTTCCGTTCCGTGTCGGTCGCCGTGCGGGCCGGTCTGGCACCCTCGCGCACCGGGGTGTCCCCCGGGTGAGGGGCGCACGTCCGCGACGTGAACCCCTCGGGGTAGGTGTCTCACTTGCCGCCGCTGTACTCCTCGTACGCCTCAAGGACTTCCTCGGTCGGGCCGTCCATCCACAGCTCGCCCTTCTCCAGCCACAGCACCCGGTCACAGGTGTCCCGGATCGAGTTGTTGTTGTGGCTCACCAGGAACACCGTGCCCGCCTCCTTGCGCAGCTCACGGATCCGCTCCTCAGAACGCCGCTGGAACGACCGGTCACCCGTCGCCAACGCCTCATCGATCAACAGCACGTCATGCCGCTTCGCCGCCGCGATCGAAAACCGCAACCGCGCCGCCATACCCGACGAATACGTCCGCATCGGCAACGAGATGAAATCACCCTTGTCCTGGATACCGGAGAAATCCACGATGCTGTCGTACTTACCGCGGATCTCCTCCTTCCCCATCCCCATCGCCAACCCGCCCAGAATCACATTCCGCTCACCCGTCAGATCGTTCATCAACGCCGCGTTCACACCCAGCAACGACGGCTGCCCATGCGTGTACACCCGCCCGCTCTCCGCCGGCAACAACCCCGCGATCGTCCGAAGAATCGTCGACTTACCCGACCCGTTCGAACCGATCAGACCAACCGCCTCACCCTTGTACGCCACAAAACTCACACCACGCACCGCATGCACGATCCGCACGTTCGGCGACGACTTCCGCGTCACGATCCGACTCAACGCCGCCGTCGCACTCCCCTTCCCACTCCCCGCACCATGCACCCGATACACGATGTGCACGTCGTCACAGATGACGGTGGGAATCCGCTCGGTCTCCGCGGTCCCGGTGTTCTGCGGTACCGGTGTCGTCTCAGCCACGTCCGTAGCCCTCCTCGGCCTTCCAGAAGAAAAGGAATCCGCCCACTCCGGCGAGGACGGCCCAGCCCACCGCCAGCGGCCACACGTGCGGCGGCAGGCCGCGGGTGCCGACGGTGTCGATCAGCGCGTAGCGCGCCAGGGTGAGGTACAGCAGCCCCGGGTTGGCCTGCAGCAGGGCGGCGACCCAGTGCGGCGCGTGCGCGGTGAAGTCGCGCAGGTTGTAGAAGATCCCGGAGAAGTACATCCAGGTGCGGACCAGGAACGGCATGAGCTGCGCGGTGTCGGTGTACTTGGCGCCGATCCTGGCCACCGCCATGGAGAGCCCGGCGTTGAAGACCGCCTGCGCGAGCAGCGCGGGCACCACCAGCAGCCAGTGCGCGGTCAGCGGCACCCCGAAGGCCAGCAGGATGGTGGCGAGCACGGCCATGGAGAAGGCCAGTTGCTGCAACTGCACCAGCGTGATGGCGATCGGCAGGCAGGCGCGCGGGAAGTGCAGGGCGCGGATCAGGCCGAGGTTGTCGCTGACCGCCCGGGTGCCGGCCAGCAGCGAGGACTGGGTGAAGTTGAAGACGAACACGCCGGTGCACAGGTACGGGATGTAGTTCGGGATGCCGTGACTGGTCCCCAACAGCAGTCCGAAGATCAGGTAGTAGACCCCGGCGTTCAGCAGCGGCGTCATGACCTGCCAGAGCTGGCCGAGCCGCGCGTTCGAGTACTGCGCCCACAACCGCGAGGTCGCGTAGGCGACCACGAAGTGGCGACGCGACCACACCTGCCGGCCGTACGCGAGCAGCGGCAGCCGGGCTCCGCTGACCGACAGGCCGTGCGCGGCGGCCAGCGCGGCCGGATCCGGCCCGGCCCCGGGCAGCGCCCGGCGGTCCGGCCCGCCCCGGGGCGCCGGCCGGGAGGTCGGCGGCGGCGCGAGGAGAACGCTCATCTGTTGTTCGGCCCTTTCGCAGCGGGCAGCGTGCCGCAGCGCGACGACGCGGGGATGAACGGCGGGCGGCGGCCGGGCGACGCCTGGTCGAACGTCGGAACGGCACCGTCTCGTCGTAGCCCAGACGCTAGCCGCATCGACGTTGGAACGCAACCGTTCCGTTGTAACGTGCCGCGCGACATGCCCTAGGCTCGGCCCATGCCCGCCGACTCCCCGACGCGATCCGCCCGCCGCGCTCCCGCCGGGGCCGCCGTCCTGCGCGACGACGTCACGGCGGCGATCCGGGACGCCGTCTTCGCCGAACTGGCCGCGGTCGGCTACGCGCGGATGTCCATCGAGGGCATCGCCCGGCGGGCCGGCGTCGGCAAGGCCGCGGTCTACCGCCGCTGGCGCTCCAAGCTGCCGCTCGTCCTGGACGTGGTCTCCGCGGTGGCCGTGCAGGGCATGCCCACCCCCGACACCGGCACCCTGCTCGGCGACGTGCGGCTGCTGCTGGAGGTCACCTCGCGGGCGCTGGGCCACCCGATGGCGTCGCAGATCATCCCCGACCTGCTCGCCGAGGCGGCCCGCAACCCGGAGATCGCCGAGTCGCTGCGGACCGCGCTGCGCGACACGCAGTACGCCATCACCGAGGCCGTGGTGCGGGCCGCCGTCGGACGCGGTGAACTGCCCGCGGACACCGATCTGCCGCTCGCCGTCGACCTGCTGGCCGGGCCGCTCTACTGGCGCCTCGCGGTCTTCCGCTCCCCGGTCAGCCGGGCCGAGTTGGACCGACTGGCCGCCGCGACGGTCGCCGCGCTCGGCACCGCGGGCGGCTGACGCCGGGCCCGAGTGGTCGGCTCCGGAAGTCCTTCGGGGGTTGGCCCCTCGTCAAGCGGCTGCCGCCGACCGATCTGGAAAGGCGGCCGGAGAACGTCCGATCCACGGCGAACCTCTTCGGGCTACCGACCTTCTGCCATCCCGGCCTCGGGGTTCCGGAGGCCCGGGATGGGGAGCCTGGCGGGAGTTGGCCGTGCACACCATGACGACGAACTGGGTGCTCGCACAGAACCATGAGGGCGGGTACGAGCGGGACGAGCGCAGCGCGTTCGTGCACGCCTGCGCCCGAGGGGAACCTCCGACGGGAATTCCACCGCAGGTCGCGGCGATCCTCGTCCGCCACGCCCCGATCGCCGCAGTGCTGCCGGCCCTGGTTGTCGAGGTGACGGCGGGCGGTCAGGCGTCAGGGTCGACTTCGGGGTGCGTGAACCGCACGGGCTTGCCCAGCGACCGGGCGTAGGCGATTTCGGCTCGGGTGCTGTCTCCGATGTAGTCGCCGACTACGAGCACCTCATCAGCGAGCCGGATCTTCGCCCGGTGCAGATCGTCGAGTCGAACCTTCAGCGCCTCGGCCTCGACAGGATCGGACCAGAGTTCGTGCGGCGACTTCATGTCACAGCCCGGTTTGACGACGATCCTTCCGGCCTTGGTCTCCCGCAGATCGGCCTCGTTCATCTCGGTCATGAAGCGGGTGGAGCCGCAGACCACGACGATACGCGGGAGGCTCAACAGCTTCTTCGCGTCGGCGAGCTTCTCCTCGGGGGTGGGCAGTCGCGGGTACGACACCGGTTCCTCCTGGCGGTATCGATCAACGAGACCTTCGCGAGTCAAGCGGCAGGTTTGCGGTGGCGGGTCGTCACGCCCAGTCCTCCGGTTCCCAGGCGAGGAGCAGGTCGAGCAGCTCCGGGTCCCCGTCGAGTTGCAGGGAGTCCACCGAAATGCGTTTGTACAGGTAGAGGACCAGATCACTGGCCGTGCCGCGAAGAGAGAGGCCGGCCGCGCCCGAGCCCCCGCCGGCAGCGGGCAGCCGAGTGGTCCGCGCACCGTCGCCGTCGACCGTGAGGCGCCAGGAGCGGCCCTCGGCGGCGTGGAGGTCGAAGGCGGTGGGCTTGTGCGGCCAGGCGCTCGACGTGAAGCTGCCGATGAACAGGTTCTCCTCGACACCGTCGAGTGCCACCTCGGCCGGCAGCGGCTGCGGGGCGCCCACGGCGGCCTGCGCGTCGTACGTGTGCACCGCGATCTCCTGGACCTGGTGCCGGGCGACGCAACCGCAGGTGTCCGTCAATTGCGTGGGACCCCACCCGGTCCAGCAACTGCCGTCCGGGTCAGCCGCCACAAGCGCGTCGAGCAGCTGCTGCGTCGTCGCGGCCGACCAGGCCAGCAGCTCATCGCGCTCCCGAGGGGCCGGCGCGGTGCGCTCGGCGACGGCCTCGGCCGGGGGAGCGTCGGCAGGTCCCGCGGCGATGGTGGCGGCCCGGAAACGACGCCCCTGGCCCAGGTGCTGCGCCAGATCGAACAGCGTCCACTCGGGGCAGGTCGGCACCTGCACGTCGAGGCTGGGCGCCGAGGCGATCACAGCGCGGAAGGCGGTCGCACGTTCGTCGATCAGCCGCAGCAGATCGGAAAACTCCAGAGTCTTCTGCACAACGGTGGTTCTACACCTTGATTCACCTGCCCGACAGCGGTTTTCCCAGCCGGTGCGGCGGGGCACTGCGGCCCGGGCGAGCCCACGCTTCCGACCACTACGGCGCCGACAGCGGCACGTTCGGGCTGGCCGCGAAGGCCTGGCGGGGCGTCATCGGGCGGCCGGCGAGCTCGACGGTGGGGAACGGGCTGACCTGGGCGCAGGACGCGGTGTCGGCGGCGGTGCGCTGGTGGGCGTCGTAGCCGGCGTTGTCACCGGGGACCGGAACCGAGAAGTCGGCGCCGAAGCCGGGGCCGAACCCCGGGCCGAGGCCGGCGGCGATGTCGGCGAGGACTCCGCCGGACGCGGCCTGCGCCTTGCGGTGCTTGGCCGAGCGCAGCGCGATCCTGGCCCGTCGCGCGGCGCGCGCCTGCGGCGAGGAGGCCACCCGGTCGAGTCGCCGGCCGATGGCGGACCGGCCGCCGCCGGCCACGGTCAGCGAGCGGTCGTGGATGATCGCCGAGAACAGGATCCGGGCCGCCGGGGAGACCACGACCCGGTCCGGGTTGGCCGGGTCGGGCTTGTTCTGCATCGTGGTGAAGGTGACCCGGGCGGCCGGGACCCGGTTCAGCGCCCGGGCCAGCCGGAGCAGCTTGGAGACGCTGTCGAGCCCGTTGTCCACGGTCAGCGCGTTGGTCGCCGCGTCGGCGAGTCCGTACAGGGCGGTCGGCGAGGTGAGGGTGCCGGCGCTCTTGAGCCGCCGCAGCAGGGACGAGAGGTAGAGGTGCTGCGCGTAGGTGCGGCCGAGGTCGCTGCCGTCGCCGAACGCGTGCCGCGAGCGCAGGTACTGCAGCGCGGACATGCCCTCCAGGACGTGCCGGCCCCTGGTGAGCTTCAGGTGCGAGTAGGGGTCGTAGACGTTCTGGCTGACGCAGACCGGCACGCCGCCGACCGCGTCGGACATCTTCACCACGCCGGTGAAGCCGATCATCATGAAGTGGTCGATCGGGATGCCGGTGAGGGCGTGGACCGCCGCGACGGTGCAGCCCGGGCCGTAGGCGAGGCTGCCGTTGATCTGCCCGCGGTGCGCCGGCTCCATGGTGCCGTGCCGGGGGTCCCGGCAGCCGGGCAGGTCGGTCATCGTGTCGCGCGGCACGCTCATCACCGTGGCGTTGGAGCGGTCGGCGGACAGGTGGACGACCATCTCGACGTCGGCGTTGCGCTCCGGGCCGCAGTCGCCGCCGATGACGCAGTCCGCCCGGTCGGCGCGCGAGTCGGAGCCGATGAGCAGCACGTTGACCGGGGTGCGGCCGAGCGCGTCGGGCTTCTCGGAGCCGGCGCCGCCGCTCGCGCCGCCCAGCAGGGGCAGGCCGTGCAGGTTGCCGTTCAGGTGCTCGAAGAACCAGGCTCCGGCGCCGGCGGTGGCCAGCACCAGGAACGCGGTCAGCAGGGCGGCGATCCACAGCGAGCGTCGGGTCCGGCCGGGCAGCTGCGGCCGCGGCTCCCAGGAGGTCCAGCGGGCCGCGGCCTCGGGGGGCTCGTCGCCGCCGGTCATCCGCGCACCGCGCGCGGTGGGCGGCCGGTCCGGTGTCGCGGGGGTGTGCGCATCGCGGTCGGTGCTCTCCAGGTGGTGGCGGCGGGCCGGCAGGAACGATAGGGCGTGGGCGACCGATCGGCCCCGACGCCCGACGATGACCGGATCCGTCCGCTTATGCTCCCCCCTCGCGGGCCGCACATGGTGGAGGCCCACCGGGAAAGTGCCCCGGTGGGCCTGTGGAGCGTGCCGCCGGTCGGCTCACCGGGCGGTCCGCCGCCGTGGACGTCCCCGGCGGAGGAGGCCGCCGCGCCGGCCCCGGACCCGCCCGGCCGGGGCGTGGGCGGGCGGGCCTCCAGCGTGTCCCGAGCCGTCCGGCCGGGCCGGTCAGCGCGGCTCGCGGCCGGGCAGCAGGCCCCGCTCGTACCCGGCGGCGACCGCCGCCGCCCGGTCGTTGACCCCCAACTTGGCGTAGATGTGCAGCAGATGGGTCTTGACGGTGGCCTCGCTGATGAACAGCCGCACGGCCGCCTCCCGGTTGGTGCGGCCGGCCGCGACCAGCGAGAGGACCTCCACCTCGCGCGGACTCAACGGCTCGCGCTCCGGGGTGCGCACCTGGCCGAGCAGCCGGGTGGCCACCGCCGGCGAGAGCACCGACTCGCCGCGCGACGCGGAGCGCACCGCGCGGAACAACTCCTCGCGCGCGGTGTCCTTGAGCAGGTACCCGGTGGCCCCCGCCTTCACCGCGGGCAGCACGTCGCTGTCGGTGTCGTACGTGGTGAGCACCAGCACCCGGGCGGGCAGGCCGCGTTCGCCCATCGCGCGGATCGCCGCCACGCCGTCCATCCGGGGCATCCGCAGGTCCATCAACACCACGTCGGGGCGCAGCCGTTCGGTCAGCTCCAGCGCCTCGGCGCCGTCCCCGGCCTCGCCGACCACCTCGAAGCCCGGATCGCCGGCGAACATGCCGCGCAGTCCGTCGCGCACCACCGGGTGGTCGTCCACCACGAGCAGCCGGATGACCGCGGGATCCGACCTCGCGTCAGCCATGGTCGCCGCCACGGGGGATGGCCGGCACGGTGGCGGACAGCGCGGTGCCGCCGCCCGGCTCGGACTCTATCTCCAGCCGTCCGTCCAGCCGCCGCACCCGCTGGCGCATCGCGGTCAGCCCGTAACCGCCGCGCTCGCCGCCGCCCGGCTCCGGCAGGGTCAGCGGGTCGAACCCCGCACCGTCGTCGCGTACGTCCAGCGTCACCACGTCCTCCATGTACGAAAGCGTCAGGCCCACCCGGCGGGCCGCGGCGTGCTTGGCCGTGTTGCTCAACGCCTCCTGGGCGGCGCGCAGCAGGGTGATCTCGACCTCCGGGTGCAGGGCGACGGCGCTGCCGGTCACCGTCAACTCGACCGCGGTCCCGTGCAGTTCGCGCCAGTTGTCCACCACCTCGCCGAGGGCGGCGGGCAGTCCGGCGTGCTCCAGCGGCTCCGGCCGCAGTGCCCGCACCGCGCGGCGGGCGTCGGTGAGGGCCTCCCGGGCCAGCCGGGTGGCGTTGCCGAGGTGGCGGTGGTGGGCCAGGTCCGTACCCCCGTGTGCACGGACCTGGTCCGCCGCCTGGAGTTGGGTGATGATGCCCGCCAACCCCTGGGCGATGGTGTCGTGGATCTCGCGTGCCATCCGCTGACGTTCGTCCATCACCCCTGCCTCCCTCGCCTGGCTGATCAGTTGCGCGTGCAGCCCGGCGTTCTCGGCAAGCATTCCGGCCAGTCTCTCGTTGGCCTGCGACAGCGCGGTGTTGGCCTCCTCGCGCCGGGCGCTGAGCTGCTCGGTGACCTCCCCCAGGGTGATGAGCACCCCGACGACCACCAGGTTGAAGCAGAGCGCCACCGCGAAGATCCCGGCCAGCTCCGGCGTGGTGGGCAGCACGCCGCCGATCTGCGAGACCGAGGTCGGCAGCGTGGTCACCGCCACGCCCGCCACCAGCCGCCGTCCACGCAGGAAGCGCATGGCGTGCACGTAGCCGGCGAAGGCGAAGAAGCCGAACACCGCGTTGTCCAGGACCAGTTGGCAGATCAGCGCGATCAGCACCGCGAAGTGGATCCCGCCGGCCCAGTCCTTGCCGGCGCCGATCTCGTAGCGGCTCATCGCTGACCGCACCAGCAGCCAGACCAGCGCCGCCCCGCTCAGCGCGGCGGTGTAGGCGGGCGAGCGGCCCCCGTTGCCCGGCACCACGAGCGAGAGCAGGAACGAGACGAGGAGCCCCAGGTACGGCAGCCACGTCATCAGCCGGCCGAGCCGCCGCTCCCACTCCCCCAGCCGCCCGGTGCCCGGCGCCGCCGTCCCGTCCCCCGCCGTCATGGTCCCCTCGCTCTCCGCGCCGTGCCGCCCCGATCCGCCGCGCGCCGGCTCACTCCCAGCGGAAGAGCTTCACCGCGGCGGCCCCCGCGACCAGCGTGAACACCGCCATTGTGGCCAGATCCCCTCCGCCTGGCCAATGACCGTTCCAGCTGTCGAGCACGGCCTGGGTGGCCGCGCCGCTCGGGACGAAGTCGCCGACGTGCCGCAGCACCGCGGGCATCAGGTCACGCGGCACCCACAGCCCGGAGAAGAACATCAGCGGGAAGAAGAAGGCGGCACCGATCGCGTTGCCCGCCTTCGCCGACGGCGCCAGGGCCGCGATCAGCAGTCCGACGCTGAACAGCGAGGTCGCCGCCAGCACGAGGGAGAGCGCGAACCCCAGGGGCTGGCGCGGCAGCGCGATGCCGAACGCCAGCCGCCCGACCACCGTCACCAGGGCCAGCGACACCAGGCAGACCGCAGCGTAGACGGCACTCAGCGCGGCGAACATCACCGGCACCGGCACCGGGCCGGCCGAGAGCCGGCGCAGCACGCCCTTCTCGCGGTAGCCGGTGAGCGTCGGCGCGAGGCCGTTCATCGCCAGCATGGTAAGCGTGAAGACGATCATGATCGGCGCGTAGACCTCGATGGTGCTCAGGCCGTGCAGTTTCGGGGTGCGCTCGCGGAAGCCGGGGATCGAGCCGAGGATCACCAGCAGCAGCACCGGGAAGACCAGCGAGAAGAAGGCCGCCGCCGGGTCGCGCAGGAACAGCCGCGCCTCGGTGAGCGTGAGCCGGGCCAGCGCCCGGCCGGTGGTGGTGCCCCTGGTGGCGGCGGTCGTCGAGGTGGTGGCGGTCGCGGTGCTCACTTGTCTCCCCCGGTGATCTTGACGTAGGCGTCGTCGAGCGTGCGTTCGTGGATGCGCAGGTTGGCGACGACGAGGCCGCTGCGGGCGAGCAGCGCGGTCACCTCGTCGACCACCGCTCCGGCGCCGACGATCCGGACGCTCTCCCCGCGGCGGGTGGCGTCGGTGACGCCGGGCAGCGCGGCCAGCACGGCGAGGTCGAGCGGGCCGCTGGGCCGGAAGGTGATCTCGGTCTCGGCGCCGGCGTCGGCGATCAGTTCCTGCGGCGTGCCGAGCGCCACGATCCGGCCGCCGTCGAGGATCGCGGCCCGGTCGCACAGCGCGGCGACCTCGTCCATGAAGTGCGAGACCAGCACGACGGTCACCCCGCCGTCCCGCACCCGCCGGACCAGCTTCCAGGTCTCCCGCCTGGCCTGCGGGTCGAGCCCGGTGGTCAGTTCGTCGAGGAAGACCACCTCGGGGGCGCCGACCAGCGCCAGCGCGATGAACAGCCGCTGCTTCTGGCCGCCGGACAGCTTGCCGAACGTGGCGTTCCGCTTCTCCGCCAGCCCCCACTCGGCGAGCAGCGCCTCCGGGTCGCGCGGCGCGGGGTAGAAGGAGGCGTACAGCGCCAGCGCCTCGCGGACCCGCAACGAGTCCTGCAGGTGGGCCTCCTGCAACTGCACGCCGATCCGGCGGCGCAGCCGGGCGCCGTGCGCCGCCGGGTCGAGCCCGAGCACCCGCACCGTGCCGGCGTCCGGCCGGCGCAGCCCCTCGGCGCACTCCACCGTGGTGGTCTTGCCGGCGCCGTTCGGGCCGAGGAGTCCGAAGATCTCCCCCTCGCCCACGCTGAACGAGACACCGCTGAGCGCGGTGTGCCCGCCGTACCTCTTGGTGAGGCCCTCGACCTCGATGACCGCCATGCCGCCCCGCCCCTTCCCCGCCGGCCGGCTGTCCGCCGCCCGCTGGAAAGAGCCTCCCGCTCGGGCCGGGTCCGCCGCGTCGCCCGGACGGCCATCCCCGGGCGCCGATCCGGTGGATCCGCGGTATCAACCGATCGGTGGATGCCGGACCGGGCGCGGACACGCGTCGGGCGAGCCGCTGGATGGCGGCTCGCCCGGCGACGGTGGGGCGGTGCCCCGTCAGCTTCAGCCGTTGGAGCAGACGTTGCCGAAGGCCGGGCTCAGGATGCCGATGACGTCGACGGTGTCGCCGCAGGCCTCGACCGGGGCGTGGACCGGCACCTGGATGACGTTGCCCGAGACGACGCCGGGGGAACCGGCGGCGGCACCGTCGGCACCGGAGGCGGCGGAGGCCATCCCCGCGGCTCCGGCGACGGCGAATCCGGCGGCAGCGGACACCACGAGCGCCTTGGTGATACGCGACATTGCACAGTCCTTACTTCACAAGAGGGGCACAAGGTCCCCGCCGCGACGAGCGGGGAGCCTGTTCAACGCGCGACCGGCCCGATCGTCGCGGGAGACCCCTCGAACAGGTGACGGCGCACCCGTCCGGACCAGGGTCCGCCCCGGCCCGCCGCCCCGCCCGCTGCCCCGCTATGTCGCCGGCGGTTCGCCGGGTCGGTCGGGGGCCACGGCGGTGTGCAGGTGGACCACTCCGCCGTCGAGCGGGTGCGGGGTGACCTGCCGCCAGCCCACCGAGGAGATGCGCCGGGCCAGCGTCTCGGGTGTCGACCAGGCCTGTATGGAGTCGGACAGGTAGATGTACGCCGCCGGGTTGCTGCTGATCCGGCGGCCGATCCGCGGCACCACGTGGCGCAGGTGGGCGCGGAACAGCGCCCGGCGCACCGGGTCGACCGGCATGCTGAACTCGCAGACCACCAGCCGTCCGCCGGGTCTGGTGACCCGGAGCATCTCGCCCAGGGCGATCTCGGTCTCGGCTATGTTGCGCAGGCCGAAGGAGATGGTGACCGCGTCGAACGAGTCGTCGGCGAACGGCAGCCGCCGCCCGTCGGCCACCACGAACTCCATGCCGGGGTGGCGCCGGCGGCCGACCGACAGCATGCCCGGGGAGACGTCGCAGGCGACCACGCTCGCACCGCGCGCGGTCAGCGCCATCCCCGACGTGCCGGTGCCGGCCGCCACGTCGAGCACCCGCACGCCCGGCGCCGCGCCGGTGGCCGCCGCCATCCGCCGCCCCCAGCTGTTCATCCGGCCCAGCCACAGCCGGGCACGGGTACGGTCGTATCCGCGTGCCACCTGGTCGAACATCGCGACGACTTCGGCCGGCACCTTCTCCAGATCCGCACTGACCACGATTTACCTGACCTTCGACGTTGGTGGATTCCACCCTGCCACTGCGGCGGGCACGAACGGACGGCAACTCCGTTTCCTGCCGGAGTGGATCACGGAAGGCCGCGGCGGCGACAGTCCCGCGGGCCGGATCGGCCGCCACCATGACGCACCGCGACCGGACCGTCCCGGATCGGTGAAACCGCGCCGGACCAGGGCGGCGCGGTCACCCGGTCCGGGACGGCGGCACCGCCGGCCGCGTGCGGGGATCGGGCGGACCCGGACCGCGCCCGGCTCGGGTGGGCGCGGTCCGGGGGTCGTCTCACCAGACGACGGGCCGCTCGTGGACGCCGTAGACCGCCGTGTCGTCGCGGAACCGGACCTCCTGCCGGGTCCGCCGGCCGGCTGCTCGTGGAGCCGTCGCACGTCAGTGAGTCGCCGAGGGCCCGGCCTCCCCCGCGCGGGGGAAACCGGGCCCTGTCGATCCGACGTGGCGTCAGGTATCAGCCGTGGGTCAGCGCTTCTTCCAGCTCTCCCAGGCCAGGGCCGGGACGAAGCGGGCCGCGTCGACGGTGCCGACACCGCTGGCCATGTCGTAGCCCTTCACCGCGGTGTAGCCGGTGACCCCGCCGTAGCTGTTGTTCGTGCCGTCCGCGACGTCCACGATGCCGCTGTAGTACGGGGACTTCTTCTCCAGCGCGTACAGCGACTGGTGGATGTCGCCCACCCGGTGGCCCGCCACCTGGTCGGCCAGCGCGACGATGCCGGAGAACAGCGGGCTCGCCTCGCTGGTGCCGCCGTAGACGTCCCAGCCGACGGCCGTCGGGTCGTAGCTGGAGTACACCCACGCGCCGCCGTCCACCGCGGCGGACATCGAGATGTCCGGGGTGCCGCGCCGGTCGCCGACCACGTTCTTGACGCCGTTCTGGTACGACGGACGGGCGAAGACGTGCGACTGGCCGCCGCCGCCCGCTCCGTAGTCGTTGTAGACCGAGTCGGGCGCGGTCCGGGCGCCCGCGTCGTTCAGGTGCAGCTGGGTGCCGCCGATCGAGGTGACCAGCGGGTCCGCGGAGGGCCAGGAGTTGACCCGGTACGGGTAGGTGCCGCTGCCGTCCGTGGTGTCGTCGGTGGCGCCGCCGTCCCCGGAGGAGGCCAGCACCGTGACGTGGTGCGCCTGGGCGTCCTTGAACGCGTACCGCAGCTTGTTGATGCTGGTGAAGTCGCCCTTGTCGAAGCCCGGGAAGGTGTTCTCGGTGGCCCCGAAGCTCTGGGTGATGACGTCGCCGACGTTGTGGTCGATCAGGTACTTCTCGGCCGACATCATCTCCGGCAGGCCGGTGACGCCCTCGGTCTCCGCGACCCCGGTCTCCACCAGGAGGATGCGGGCGCCCGGAGCGACGGCGTGGGCCATCTCGACGTCGAGCGTGGTCTCGCCGGCCCAGCCGGTCATGTCCGAGTTGGTGGGGTCGAACGGCGGGACGTCGCCCCACTTGAGCACGTCGACCTTGGTGCTCGCCATGCCGAACTGCTTGCTGTAGGTGTCCAGGTCGTGCTGGATGGTCGGCGAGCCGAAGGAGTCGACGATGACGATCGTGCGGCCCCGGCCGGTCACGCCCGAGTCGTACAGCTTGTTCAGGTCGTACGCCTTGCGGTACTGCAGCGGGGTGTAGCAGTTGATCTGCCAGGTGGCCTCGCACTGCTCCGTGCTGGTGGGGCTGCTGACGTGGCTGACCAGGTGGTGGCCGACGATGTCCGGCACCGCCGCGGTCTGCGGAACCTGCACCGCGGGAGCGGCCACAGCGGTTCCGCCGGGAACGGCGGAAATCACCGCAGCGGTGGCCAGGGCGGTCGCCCCGGCCGCTGCGACCACGGCACGGGGCCGGGGACGAGCTCTTCGCATGGATTCTCCTTGTTCGGAGTGAAGTCGCCCGAAGCGACTTCGTTGATCCCATCGGTCAAGTCATGAGCAGGACAAGAGTGTTTGGTTTTTAGTATCAAATGTTTTACTTGGACGTGATACTTTTTACCGGCGGATGACCATCCGCCGGACGCAATGGCCGCATGTAGCGGGATATACCTACCCGCTTGTCAACTCGATTTGACGGTCACTCACCGAAATGCCACGCGGTCCCGGCCACGCGTGGTGGCCGGGACCGGCGGTGTGGGCGGCTCCCACTCAGCTTCGTGTGATATGGGTGCCGCCCGTGTCGGAGTGCGCGTCAGCCGGTGAAGGCCGCCGTGCCGTTCGGGGTGCCGAGACCGGTCGGGCCGTCGTAGCCCGGTCCCGCCGTGCACAGGTAGCTGCCGCACGAGCCGTTGGACCCCGAGGTCACGTCGTTGAGGTCCGAGGCGTGCGCGTACGGGAAGGACGCCGGGTTGCCGCTCGACGACGGGGTGCCGGCCAGCGCGTACACGCCGGCGATGATCGGCGACGAGGCGCTGGTGCCGCCGTACATGCCCCAACCGCCCGACTGGTAGCTGTCGTAGACCGCGACGCCGGTCGCCGGGTCGGCCACCGCCGCCACGTCGCCGATGGTCCGCCCGGCGCAGCCGGTGTCGGTCTGCCAGGACGGCTTCGGCTCCACGGTGGAGCAGCCCGAACCCGTCGCTTCGGTACCGCTGGTGTCCCACACGCTCTCCGACCAGCCGCGCGCGCTGGAGTCCTTCGTCAGCGCGGTGCCGCCGACCGCGATGACGTCCGGCGAGGCGGCCGGGTACCCGGTCGCGTAACCGCTGTCGCCCGACGAGGCGGTGATCGCGACGCCGGGGTGGTCGAAGTAGGCGCTGTCGGACTGGATGTCGGACGCCTCCTCGGGGCCGCCGTAGCTGTTGGAGACGTAGCCGGCGCCCAGCCGCACCGCCTCGTTGACCGCGGCGCCGAGGTCGGCGATGCCGGCGGTCTTCGCCTCGACCAGGATGACGTGGGCGTTCGGGGCGATGGCCGAGACCATGTCGAGGTCGAGCGAGATCTCGCCCGACCAGCCGGAGTCCGGAGCCGGGTAGGCGGTGCCGCCGCTCTGGTCGACCTTGGTGAAGCAGCCGCTCGCGGAGGTGCAGGCCGGCAGGCCGAACTGCGTGCGGTAGGCCGCCATGTCCGCCTCGGCGTTCGGATCGTCCTGGGCGTCCACGATCGCGATGGTCCTGCCCGCGCCACCGCCGGCCGGCAGGTTGTAGGCGCTGATCAGGTCCGAGGGGCCGTAGCCCTTGGGGGCCGTGTCGGGCGACAGCTTCTGGGTGGCGACCACGTCGGTGCGCTCCAGCGCCTCACAGGCCATCACGCCCGGCCTGGTGGACGGCGAGCACAGCCGCCTGACGTGCGGTTCGGTCGTGGCGGGCGCGGCGGAGCCGGCCGGGGCGAAGGCGGCGCAGGTGGCGGCCACCAGGCCGGCCGAGACCACGGCCACCGCGGTCCGCACGCCGCCGTGGGTCCGCCGCGGCGGCGCGCCGAGGGTTGGACGGTGCAAGGAACAGCCCTCCCTGGAGGGGTGGGGACGGCGCGGCCCGGCGCCCGCGAGGGGCCCCGGGTCCGGCGCAGTCCCGGGTCGGCCACTCGGCGGCGTGCGACGTCCTGTGGTGATGTGGGGGCAGGACGCAGTGGGGGGCACACGAGTGGCGACGCGGACATGACGCCGTGCGGTCGCACTGCCATGAAGACATGCGCATGACACGCAGAAATGTCCACTGCCACCCCGCCGAGTGGTGTCTGACCATCTGGAAGCTAGCGGACTCCTCCACCCCGCGACAAGAGACAGGCCGCAGGCGCGGCCGACGGGTTTCCGCTTGTTACCCGCCCGTAACATCAATGCCGGAAGAACGCCGCGCGACACGCCGTTTCTCACCCGATCGGGTAAGGCCGCCGTCCTGGTAACCGGCCGCCGCCACCGCTTCCGACCTGCGAATTCCGCCCGACACCCGGCGCGGATGACCGGTTTGGCGGTCGGTCAGCCGGCCGCGCCACAAGTGACGGGACGGCGGACCCGGCATGAAGAGTGGGCGGATGAGCACCGAGACGACCGAGAAGGTCCCGCCGGTCCCGCAACCCGCCGGGCCGCGCTCGCGCGGTCTGGACGGCCTGCGGGCCCTGGCCGTGGCGGCGGTGGTCACCTACCACGTCCACCCGGCCTGGATACCGGGCGGCTTCCTCGGCGTGGACCTCTTCTTCGTCATCAGCGGATACCTCATCACCAGCCTGCTGGCGGCCGAGCGGCGGCGCACCGGCCGGCTGCGGCTCGCCTCCTTCTGGGCACGCCGCGCCCGCCGCCTGCTGCCCGCGATGTGGGCGGTCCTCGTGGTGGCCGCCTGCGCCGCGACCCTGCTGGGCGGCGACACCTACGCGGGACTGCGCGGCAACGTGACCGCCGCGCTGACCTACAGCAGCAACTGGTGGCAGATCAGCCGGCACGACGCGTACTTCGCCGGGGTGGGCGGCAAGCCGGTGCTGCAGCACCTGTGGTCGCTCGCGGTCGAGGAGCAGTTCTACGTGCTGTGGCCGCTGCTGCTCGCGCTGACCACGGCCGTGCTGCGCCGGCGGCGCCACCAGGCCGCGTTCGCACTGGCGCTGTCGGCCGGGTGCTTCGCGGCGATGGCCCTGCTCTACTCGCCGGACACCGACACCTCCCGGGTCTACTACGGCACCGACACGCACGGCGGCTCACTGCTGCTGGGAGCGGCCGCCGCACTGCTGCTGCCGGTGGAACGGGCCGCGGCGCTCCGCGGACCCGGCCGCGCCCGGGCGATGGACCTGCTGGGCGCCGGCGGACTGCTGGTGCTCGGCGTGGCCGCCGCGGCGCTGGACGGCACGGGGGCCGCGGTCTACCGGGGCGGGCTGGCGGCGGCCTGCCTGGGCGCGGTCGCGGTGACGCTGGCGGCCTGCGCGCCGGGGCGGTTCGCCCGCGCGCTGTCCTTCGGACCGCTGGTGTGGCTGGGCCGCCGCTCCTACGGGGTCTACCTGTGGCACTGGCCGGTGATCGCGGTACTGGGCGACGCGGCGCCGGGCTTCGCCGAGTCGCCGGCGGGCCGCTGCGTGATGCTCGGGCTCTCCCTCGGGATCGCCGCGCTGTCGTACCGGGTGCTGGAGGAGCCGCTGATCCGGCTGGGGGCGCGCGGCTACCTGGCCCGCGCCGCCCGGTGGTTCACCGCCCGCGCCGAGGCCGCGCCGAAGCAGGCGATCACGCTCGCGGCGGGCGCGGCCGGCGTCCTGACCGTGGCGTGCGTCGGCGTGACGCACGCGCCGGCGGCCACCGGACTGCAGGGGCAGATCGCGGCGGGCGAGCGGCTGGCCGGCGCGGCTGACGCGGGCGGCGCGACATCGGCCGGGTCCCCGGGGCACTCCGGCGGACGGCACGGCGGGCGTACCGGCGGGCGGCCCGCGCGGACCGGCGGGGCGGCGGGCGTACCGGCAGCGGGCGCGGTGGACGGGACGACGGACGGGAGCAGGATGACCGCGGTCGGCGACTCGGTGATGCTGGCCTCGGCGGACGCGCTTCGGCAGGACTTCCCCGGGATCGAGGTGGCGGCGAAGGTCGGCCGCCAGATGGACGCGGCGCCCGACGTGCTGCGGGAGTTGGCCGCGCGGGGGCGGCTGCGCCGGGTCGTGGTGATCGGGCTCGGCACCAACGGCGAGTTCACCGACGCCGTGATCGACGACGTGCTGCGGGTGGCCGGGCCGTCCCGCACGGTGGCGTTCGTCAACGTCCACGTGCCCAAGTCCTGGCAGGCGACGGTGAATTCGGCGCTGGCCCGGGCCGTCCACCAGCATCCCGGGACCGTGCTGGTCGACTGGGACGGCGCCATCTCCCGCACACCGGACCGGTTGTGGACCGACCACACCCACCCGAAGCCGTCGGGCACCGGGATCTACGCCGACACCATCCGCGACGCGCTCGGCGCCGCGCCGCCCGCGCGGTGAGGGCGGTGCGCCGCATCAGGCGTACCGGGCGTACCGGTCACAGCCATCCGGCCCGGGACGCCTGGATCCCGGCCTGGAAACGGGTCCTGGCGCCGAGGGCGTCCATCAGCTCGCGCACCCAGCGCTGCACCGTGCGCGGCGACACCCCGAGTTGGCGCGCGATGCTGTCGTCGGTGAACCCGGCGGACAACAGCGTCAGCAACTCCGTCCTGCGGTCCGGGGTCGGGCCGCCCTCCTCCGCGCTCGGCACCCGCACCGCGCGGTGCCAGTACGCCTCGAACATCCCGGTGAGCGCGTCGAGCAGGCTGGAGGCGCGCACCAGCACCGCGCCGTGCAGTTCGGCGCCGGAGGCGATCGGCAGCATCGCCCAGCGGTCGTCGACGATGGCCAGTTTGCAGGGCAGTTCGGGCAGCATCCGGGCCTCCTCGCCGGCGGCCACCACGCAGCGGATCTCGGCGAGCCGGCCCGGGGCGCTGACCGATCCCGCCTCGTAGACCGCGCGCACCCGCACGCCGCGGTCCAGCAGCGAGCGTTCCAACTCGGTGTCGGTGCGCGAGATGTGCGGCGGCTTGTCGAACATCAGCAGGTGCTGTCGGGCGCCGTCCTGCATCTGCCGCCACCGCTCGGCGATCGCGGCCTGCCCGGTGACCACCTCCACCAGGTCGTCGGCGTGCGGCCGTTGGGCGCTGCGGTAGGCCCGCATCAGCTCGCCGACCCGGCCGCGGGTGCGCAGCAACTCCTCCTCGCGGCGCAGCAAGAGTGCTTCGAGCGCCACATCGGGGGCCGCCGCCGACCAGCGGGCCGGGGCCGCGTCCAGCCGGTTGACCAGCCCGTACGCGGTGAGCGCGGCGAGCAGCCGTTCGGCGTGCGCGGTGGTGGTGCCCAGGTCCGCGGCGAGTTCGGCCACGGTAAGGTTCGCACTGGACAGGATCCGCAGATAGGCCCGTTGTTCGGCCTCCGGTATACCCAGCCCCTCGAGCAGGCCGGCCTGGGTCGCGCGGGCACCTCCTGGTAGCACCATGACCGCCCTTCGGCCGCACCCCGTCGTTCCCCCCATGATGTCATGTTCTCGCCATGGCGGATTCCGGATCGCCCGGCCCTCTTGAGCCCAGGTCAGCGCCGCGACCACGATGAACCCGGCTCGATCGGCCCCTCACCCTTCACTCCTCCCCCCACAGGAGATACGGCACATGGGTATGAATTCAGGCGCCAGAGGCAAGTTCACCAAGGCCGCCGCGGCGGGTCTGCTCCTCGCTGCCGCCCTCGTCCCGGCGACCGCCGGCACGTCGGCCGCGGCGGCCTTCGGTCCGCAGCACACCAACCGCTACGAGGACAGCAACTGGGGCGGCTACGCCGCCACCGGCACCTTCACCAGCGTCAGCGGCTCGTGGACCGAGCCGGCGGCCACCTGCAACACCACCAACGACCTGTACGCACCGTGGGTCGGCATCGACGGCTTCAACTCCCAGACGGTCGAGCAGACCGGTGTGCAGACCGACTGCTCCAGCGGCTCCCCGGTGGACTCCGGCTGGTACGAGATGTACCCGGCCGCCCCGGTGTACTTCAGCAACCCGGTCTCGGCCGGCGACAGCATCACCGCCTCGGTGGTCAACACCGGCGGCAGCAGCTACACCCTGAAGCTGACCGACAACACCAAGGGCTGGACCCAGACGGTCAACAAGAGCCTGAGCGCGAGCGACGCCAGCGCGGAGGCGGTCATCGAGTCGCCGACCTCCAGCTACCCCTCGTTCAACCAGCTCAACTTCAGCGGCGTCGACTTCAACGGCCAGCCGCTGTCGGACTACAGCCTGACCGACCTCGAGAGCGGCGGCTACGGCCCGACCGGGCTGTCCGGCAGCTCCTTCTCGATGGTTCCGGGCTTCGGCTCGGCGCACGGCGCCACGCACAGCAGCGCGCGTCCCGGCACGATCCGCTACTGACCTGAGCGCAGTAGGGGCTGATCACCCGGCGGCCCGGTCCATCCGTGCGATGGACCGGGCCGCCGCGCACGTCCCGAACTCCGGTGTCACTTGAGGATGTTGACGGCCCGCGCGACCACCAGGGCGACCGTGACCAGCGAGACCAGGGACTGACCCGTCATCAGCATCTTGGCCCAGCGCGACATCGGCAGCACGTCGGTCGGGCTGAACGCGGTGGCGTTGGTGAAGGCCAGGTACAGGTAGTCGAGGAACCCCGGCTCCCAGTGCGGCGGGGCCATGTCGGGCAACTGCATCTGTGGGAAGAGGAAGTCGGGATACGGATGCGTCCCGGCCGCGCGGCACGCCGGTCCGCCGCGGTCCCACTCCCAGTACCACAGCGCGAAGACGATGATGTTGGTGATCCAGATGCCGCCGCCGGTCATCAACAGCGCCCCGGCGTCCGCACCTTCGCTGCCGTGCACCAGGCCGCCGACCAACTCCGCCGCCGAGAAGGCGTTCGCCACGCTGATCACCGCGACCAGAAGCAGGCTCATCAGCCGCAGCCGGCGCGAACCGGCCTCCATCCGCACCGGGTTGGCGGCGATCGTGCCGATGAGCAGCGCGCCCGCCAGCACCGGCAGCACCCAGTGCGGCCGGAACGACAACCGGTCGGGCAGCAGGCACTGGACCACCAGCGCCGCCATGATCGACGCGGTGACCGCCCAGCGCTGCTCGCCGCGGGTCTCCCGCCGCCACGCCGGCTCGGCCGTCCCGCCGGGCCCCGGCGCGACGGGCGGCCCGGACGACGGAGCGCCGCCGGAGGCGCCGGCTGCGATCATCCGCTCCAACCGGTCCAACCTGACGCGCAGTTGGCCGCTCAGCTGCCGCACCGACTCGGCTTCCCCGTCCGCCGCACCGCCGTGCGCGGCGGCCGGGCCCCCGTTCAGACCGGCGACCGGTCCCGTATCACCCATGACGCCCATTGTGCGCGCGGGGTCCGCCGGACCACGAGTGCGGTCCGGCGGACCCCCGCGGTCACGAGACCGCGCCGGCCACCCGGCCGCACACCTCGCCGAAGCCCACCCGCGCGCCGTCCGGCCCCGGCGCCCACCCGGAGACCACCACCTCGTCGCCGTCGGCCAGGAACCCGAGCGAACCGCCGTCCGGCAGGGCGATCGGTTCGCGGCCGTTCCACGTCATCTCCAGCAGGCAGCCGCGCTCGTCGGCGCCCGGACCGCTCACCGTGCCGGACGCGAACAGGTCCCCGGTGCGCAACGGGGCGCCGTTGACCGTCATATGGGCCAGCTGCTGCGCGGCCGTCCAGTACATCGCCGCGAACGGGGGCCGCGACAGGACGTGCCCGTTGACCGCGACCTCCAGGCGCAGGTCCAGGCCGCCGTCCGGCAGCGCCGCGTCGTCCAGGTACGGCAGCAGCGGCACGTCCCTGGCCGGCGGCGCGACCCGGGCCGCGTCGAGTGCCGCCAGCGGAACGACCCACGGCGAGACCGAGGTCGCGAACGACTTGCCCAGGAACGGTCCCAGCGGCACGTACTCCCACGCCTGGATGTCGCGCGCCGACCAGTCGTTGACCAGGCACACGCCGAACACGTGCTCGCGCAGGGCGTGTTGGGGCACCGGCACGCCGGGCCGGGACGGAACGCCGACGACGAATCCGACCTCCGCCTCGAAGTCCAGCCGCGCCGAGGGGCCGAAGAGCGGTGACGGGTCGTCAACCCCCTTGCGCTGCCCGGACGGCCGCACGACGTCGGTGCCGGAGACGATCACCGAGCCGGCCCGGCCGTGGTAACCGATCGGCAGGTGCTTCCAGTTGGGCGTCAGCGCCGCGCCCGGCCGGAAGATCTCGCCGACCGTGCTCGCGTGGTGCTCGCTGGCGTAGAAGTCCACGTAGTCCGCGACCTCGAACGGCAGGTGCAGGGTGACCGCGTCCAGCGGCAGCAGGAACGGCTCGACGGCCTCGCGGTGTTCCGCCGCGGTCAGCCATTCGGTCAGCGCCGCGCGCACCCGCTGCCAGACCGCCGGTCCGGCCGCCATCAGCGCGTTCAGCGTCGGCTGCTCCAGCCACCGGGCCACCTCGCCGTCGCCGAGCGCGCGGGCCGCCGCGCCCGCGTCCAGCACGCTGTCGTGGAACCGGACCCCGACCCGCCGCTCACCGGGTGCCGCCGGGGTGGCGAAGACGCCGTACGGGAGATTGTGCGGGCCGAACAGGCCCTGGTCGGCCTGGACTGCTGCCGGCATGGGTGTGCCTCGCCTTCGGGTCGCGGGTGAGCGGCCCTCAGGCTACTGGCAGACGGCCGTCACCAGCGGCGCAGGGCCATCACCCGGCGCCGCACGTCGGTCCGCTGCGCGGCGGGCGGACCGGGAACCTCGGCGGCGGACCCGGCCGGCCGCGCGGTGGTCTCCTCGTCCGTGGCGTCGACGTCGGCGTCGACCTCCTGCGTGACGTCCATGGCCCTCGTGTCCTTCGTCATCGGTGCGCGAGCCGCCCGCGGCCGGCCGCACCATCCCGGTGGGAAGGGCGCCGAGGCGGTTCCCGGACCATAGCGTCCCGGAGACCGCCACAGCCGCGGAACGCGTCCCGATGCGCCCGAACGAACGTCTGCCCGCCGGTTCCCGTCGCATTCCTCCCTGGGCCGTGTCTGACACATCCCGTCTGGGCCGCGGCGTCTGGCACGCACGCTCGCCGCGTTGTCGGGATCGTCCACGTAGGCCCACTACGAGGACGACCCTCCGCCTTGCGATCGCACGCACCAGACGCCGCGGCCCCCGCCCTGCGGGCGGACGACGCCATGTGTCAGACACGACCCAGTCGGCTTCCGGTTCGGTTCCGGTTGGGACCGCGTTCGTCTCCCGTTCCGGCCGGTCGGGTGCCGGCGGTCAGCCGCCGGCCGGCGCGTACTTGTACCCCACCCGGCGCACGGTCACGATGCTCGCCCGGTGCTCGGCGCCGAGCTTGCGCCGCAGCCGGGCCACATGCACGTCCACCGTGCGGCCGTCGCCGACGTGTCCGTACCCCCACACGGTGGTGACGAGCTGGTCGCGGGTGTGCACCCGGTGCGGATGGGCCACCAGGTGCGCCAGCAGCTCGAACTCCAGATACGTCAGCTCCAGCGGCCGGCCGTCCACCGTCGCGACCCGCCGCTCGGCGTCTATGCCGATCGGCCCCTCGCCGGCCGGGGACGGCGCGGCGGCCCGGCCGGGCACCTGGCCGGCCGGCACCAGCACCAGGTACCCCACCATCGGCGGCTGACCGGGCACCGAGGGCAGCGTGTGGCCCGGCGCCGGCACCCAGGTGGCCCCGGGCGGCAGGAAATCGGCCACCGGCGGCAGCTCGTCCGCGCGCACCGCGCGCAGTCTCTGCCGGGGAGCGGACGTGAGCTGGGAAGGACGGGTTTTCGACATGATGTCTCGGCTTCTTTCGCGCGAAGGGGCGTCGTGGACGTCATGCGCGGTGCCGGGGCGCGTTCGCCACAGGCCGCGGAGCCTGCTCAGCGATCAGCGCGGGGCCGCGCGAATGCCGCGCGGCAACACAGGCGGTCGAACAGATGCGCCTGCCGGGACGGCCAGAACGGCTCCAGGTCACAACGACCCGTCGCGGTCCCACCCAAGCCACCCATACCCACATTCAAGCAGACCCCGAGTCCCGCCGTACCACCTTTTCCCCGCCTTTTCAGGCACCCCTGCTGCCTGCCCCGGCGTCCCCTGGTCAACCCGGCGAGGCGGTTCACTCGTGATGCTTGCGCTGTGCGAGAAGCTATGGCCTCCCGTGATCCGCGTGCCTAGGCTTCCGAGCCAACGGGACGGCGACAGCACGGGAGACAACCGGTGCACAGCGAGGGCAAGTTGGTCCGGGACAGGATTCCGCAGATCATCCGCAGCCGCGGCGCCGAGCCGATCATCCACATCGCGGAACCGGCGGAGTACCGCCGGCGCCTGCGCGACAAGCTCGGCGAGGAGGTCGCCGAATTCCTCGACGCCGACGACGAGGCAGCTCCGGAGGAACTCGCCGACATCCTGGAGGTCGTCCGGGCGCTCGCCGCCGACCTGGGCGTCGAGCCGGAACACCTGGAGAAACTCCGCGAGACCAAGTCCGCCGACCGCGGCGCCTTCACCGACCGCGTCGTCTGGCTGGGGAACCGCTGACCCGCCGCCCCTCAACCGCCGCGCCGCGCCAGTACCGCGTGGCAGACCCCGCCCAGCGGCAGCTCCGGCACCCCGCGGGCCGGCTCCCACCCGACCCGCCCCGCCAGCGCGACGATCTCCTCGCGGCCGACGCCCCTTTGGACGCTACGGTCCGACCATCCTGGCGGAACACGGACCGCGCGACTGCGACCTCGGGGCTTCCTGCTGCAGCCACTGCCACCTGCACCTGATCCCGGTCCCCGACCCGGACGCCGTCACGGCCGCCTACCGGGCGAGGGGCGGCCGCGGCACCCAAATCGGCTCGCTGACCGATCTGCCCGGCTCGGTGACGGGCTCCTACCTGTACTTGTCGCCGCGGCCCGGCGAGCACCACGTGTGGCCGTCGGGCCGGTTCGCCCGGCAGTTCGTCCGGCGGGTCTGCGCGGAGCAGTGGGGCGTGGGCGAGCTGTTCGACTGGCGCGATCATCCGTTCGCCGCGGAACGCGACGGCACGCACGCCGAACTGGCCGGCGCATTACGCCCGGTGAGCCCCCGGTGAACGGGAGCGGCCGGCCGGCGGGCCGGTATCCGTCCCCGGCGCTGTTCTCGCTCAGCGCCGCCGAGTTGACCGCGGCCGCGAAGGACCGCCGCTGGCCGAAGTGGCAGACCATGGCGCTGATGCGCTCGCTGGGACTGCCCACGTTGAATGCCTGCCTGGTCGAACCGGGCGCGAACCGGACGGCGGTGCGGCTCGCGGCCCGCTCTCTCGCCGCGGCCACCGGTGCCGGTGAGCTGATGATCCGCTCCGACGCGGGCGTGGAGAAGGCTCGTTACTACCGCGGCGGCAACACCTTCCCGGTCGACGAGATCGCACACCGGGCGGCCGGCCTGCTGGCGGACGGCCGGGCGGTCATCCTGGCCGAGCCCACCAACCGCTTCACCAACCGGCTCACCGTGCTGGTGCGGATGGACCGGCCGGGACAGGGCCTGCCCGGCACCCTGACCCTGGAGGCCCTCGGTCCGGGCTACGACGTGGCCGACCTCACCCGCGGCGAGCTGCCACCGCAGGTCACCGCCCAGTTGGCGGACGTCGACTGGAAACGGTTCGAGCCGCCGCGCTGGAACGAGTGGACGGTCACCGGCGACCGCTGTCCCGGCGGTGAGGACGCCCGCCGAACGCGCCGGCTCGACCGGCTGGCCGCCCAGACCCTGGCTGACAGTGGCCGGCTGGATCCGGCCTCCGGTGCCCGGGGAGCCGAGTCGTGGCTTCGCGAGCACGGATATCCGCAACTGTTCGGGCCCCAGCCGACCCGGGAGTCCCTGATGAAGCGCGCTCCCGCGCTGTTCGAGGACGCCTTCCTGCTCGCCCTCGCGCAACGCAACCGCGACTGGCGCTGCCTGGCCGCCGGATACTCGGTGTTCGACGCTCGTCGCACCGTCTACTGGGACCTGGTCGACGGCTCCCACAAGTACGCGGCGACCGCGCCTCGCAGCACGGCGTCCGTGCGGAGCGCCGCATGAACCGGCGCCCGATCCACCTCGACCACCAGGCCACCACGCCGCTCGACGAACGCGTGCTGGCCGAGATGCTGCCCTACCTCACCGCCGAGTTCGGCAACCCGTCCAGCACGCACGCCTACGGGCGCGCCGCCGCCCGGGCCGTGGAGAGCGCCCGTCGCCGGGTCGCCGACCTGGTCGGGGCGGCGCGGGAACGGGAGATCGTCTTCACCTCCGGCGCCACCGAGTCCGACCACCTTGCTGTGCTCGGCGCGGCGTTGGCGGTCCGGCCGTACGGCGGCCACGTCATCACCAGTGCCGTCGAGCACAAGGCGGTTCTGGCGGCCTGCCGTCAACTGGGCGAACGGCACGGCTACGAGGTCACCCAGGTGGGGGTCGACGGCCGCGGACGCGTCGACCCGGCGGACGTCGAGGCCGCGATCCGCCCGGGCACCGTCCTGGTGTCCGTGATGCACGCCAACAACGAGATCGGCACGCTGCAGCGGCTGGCCGACATCGCCGGGATCACCCGCGCGCACGGCGTCCTGTTGCACACCGACGCGGCCCAGAGCGCCGGGAGGGACTGCTGGACGTCGACGAACTCGGCGTCGATCTCGCCTCGTTGTCGGCTCACAAGCTCTACGGCCCGAAGGGGTCGGGCGCGTTGTACGTCCGGGCAGGCACCGCGATCGCGGCGCGGCTCACCGGCGGCGGCCAGGAGCACGGACTGCGGGCCGGCACCGAGAACGTGCCGGCGATCGTCGGCTTCGGCGCCGCGGCACTGCTGGCGGCCGAGAACGCGGCGCCCGACGCCGCGCGGACCGCGCTGCTGCGCGACCGGCTGCAGGACCACCTCACGGCCGCGATCCCCGGAGCGCGGGTGAACGGCGATCCGGGCGGACGGCTGCCGGGGAACCTCAGTCTCACCCTGCCCGGGGTCGAGGCCGCCGACCTGCTCGGCCGGCTGCCCGGCATCGCGGCCTCCACCGGTTCGGCGTGCGACACCGGCAGCGGTGAGCCGTCACACGTGCTGACCGCCATCGGGCTCTCGCGTGACCAGGCCCGCGCCACGGTGCGGCTCGGCCTGGGCCGTGCCACTTCGCGGGAGGACGTCGACCGGGCGGCGGCACTGATCGCGGCCGCCTTCCGGGACCTGTTCCCGCTCCCCGGCCGCCCCGCCGAGCCGGCCCCGTCGTCCGGCCGGGCGAGCGGTTGAGCCCGGGTACGCCAAGGCCCTCCCGCGCGGTGCGGGAGGGCCTGGGCGTGCCTGGACGCGTCAGCGGATCGGGACGCCGGACAGGGTGCGGGCTATGACGAGGCGTTGGATCTCGCTGGTGCCTTCGAAGATCGTGTAGATCGCGGCGTCGCGGTGCATGCGCTCGACCGGGTACTCGCGGGTGAAGCCGTTGCCGCCGAGGATCTGCATCGCGGAGGCGGTGACCCACTTGGCGGTCTCGCCGGCGTAGAGCTTGGACATCGAGCCCTCGGCGGCGGTGAACGGGCGGCCGGCGGAGGCCATCCAGGAGGCCCGCCAGACCAGGAGGCGGGCGGCGTCGATGCGGGTGCGCATGTCGGCGAGGGTGAAGGCGATGCCCTGGTTGTCGATGATCGGGCGGCCGAACTGCACGCGGGTCTTGGCGTAGTCGAGGGCCACCTCGTACGCGGCCCGGGCGATGCCGACCGCCTGGGCGCCGACCGCCGGGCGGGACGCCTCGAAGGTGGCCATCGCGGCGTTCTTGACGCGTTCGCCGCCGGCGCGCTTCTTCTCGCGGGCCCGGGCGAGGCGCTCGTCGAGCTTGTCCTTGCCGCCGAGCAGGCAGGAGCCGGGGATGCGGACGTCCTCCAGCACCACCTCGGCGGTGTGCGAGGCGCGGATGCCGTGCTTCTTGAACTTCTGGCCCTGGGACAGGCCGGGGGTGCCCGGCGGTACGACGAACGACGCCTGGCCGCGCGAGCCGAGTTCCGGGTCGACGACCGCGACGACCACGTGCACGGCGGCGATTCCGCCGTTGGTCGCCCAGGTCTTGGTGCCGTTGAGCACCCACTCGTCCTTGGCCTCGTCGTAGACCGCGCGGGTGCGCATCGCGGCGACGTCGGAGCCGGCGTCCGGCTCGGAGGAGCAGAAGGCGGCGACCTTGACGTCGTCCGGGGTGCCGAACATCTGCGGCACCCAGGTGCCGATCTGCTCCTCGGTGCCGTTGGACAGCACGCCGACCGCGGCCAGCGTGGTGCCGACGATCGACAGGGCGATGCCGGCGTCACCCCAGAACAGTTCCTCCATGGCGACCGGGATGCCGAGTCCGGACGGGTCGAAGAACGCCTGGGCGTAGAAGTCCATCGAGTACAGGCCGATCTTGGCGGCCTCCTGGATGACCGGCCACGGCGTCTCCTCGCGCTCGTCCCACTCGGCGGCGGCCGGGCGGATCACGTCGGCGGCGAATCCGTGGATCCAGTCGCGCACGCCCTTCTGGTCGTCGTTCAGTTCCCACCCGAAGTCACTCATGGTCGTCCTCCACCCGCGGCTGTCGTCGATGATGTTACCTGCGGTAACACCGGAGTCTGTTACCGACGGGTACACCGTGTCAAGCCGCCCGCCACCGGTCCGGAGCCGCCCGCACGGGGTGTTACGTTGCCAGGAACAGGGGAAACACCGACGGGCGGGGAGGCTCAGGTGCGCACCAGCCGACGACCGGACCAGCAGCAGGCGACCGAACGCCGGCGCCGCGAACTGCTGGAGGCCGCCGACCGGGTCGTGATGCGCGACGGTCCGGAGGCGTCGATGAACGCGATCGCCGCCGAGGCCGGGATCACCAAGCCCATCCTCTACCGGCACTTCGGCGACAAGAACGGCCTGTACCGCGCGCTCGCCAAGCGGCACACCGACGCGCTGCTGGCCACCCTGCGCACCGCCCTCGACTCCCCCGGCGGCCGGCGCGACCGGGTCGAGGCGACGGTGGACGCCTACCTCGCGGCCATCGAGTCCAGCCCGCAGGTGTACCGCTTCCTGATGCACCCCACCGAGCAGGAGGGCACGGACGCCGAGGGCGGCTTCGACGCCGGCCGGCACACCGCGCCGCTGCTGCGCCGGCTGGGCGAGGAGTTGGCCGAGATCATCGCGGAGCGGCTCGACCTCGGACCGGACGGCGGGCAGTCGGCCCGTGCCTGGGGCCACGGGATCGTCGGCATGATGTACGCGGCCGGCGACTGGTGGCTGAGCGAACGGCCCTGTCCCCGCGAGCAGTTGGTGCACCACCTCGCCGGGCTGCTGTGGGGCACCCTCGCGGTGGCCGACGACCTGCCGGGCGGACCGGGGCTGTGAGTCCCGCCAGGCCGGCGGTGCGGCCGGCCGGCGACGTTCGTCACACCGGCAGCCGGCGCGCGGCCCGCAGCACGCGGCGTCTGCGCAGCCCCCGCAGCCGGTCGGTGTAGAGCGTTCCGTCCAGGTGGTCGCACTCGTGCTGCAGGCAGCGGGCGAAGAACCCCGTGCCCTCGATCCGCACCGCGGCACCGGTGACGTCGAAGCCCTCCACGACCGCGCGGTCGAAGCGCGGGGTGGCCGCCTCGGTGCCGGGCAGCGACAGGCAGCCCTCCGGCCCGCGGACCACGACGCCGTCCGCGGCCAGCAGGCGGGGGTTGACCAGGTGGCCGAGGTGGCGGCGGTCCTCGTCGTCCGGGCAGTCGTAGACGAACACCCGTGACGGGACGCCGATCTGCGGTGCGGCCATGCCGACGCCGCGGTAGGCGTACATCGTCGCGAACAGGTCCTCGACCAGCCGGGCGAGCCCCGCGTCGAAGGCGGTGACCTCGGTCGCCGGGGCGTGCAGCCCGGCGTCGCCGAACCAGCGGAGTGAACGAACCGTTCCGGAACTGCCGGGAATGCCGCGTTGTCGCATGCCGGAAAGGCTAGGACAAGCGGACCACCACCGGTGGCGAGGTGCTGATAAGGGGCCCGGAGTCGATAGGCTGGCCGTTGACCGAAGCCTCCCGCTCATGACGGACCGACGCGGCACGCGGGTAGTGCCCCCGGCCGCGACGCGGCGGACGCGCGACACCACCTCTGCCAGGCGGTGGCCCACCACGCGCGCGGAGGCTCGGTGCCGGACGCGAGGAGGATCGAAAGACGATGTCAGGCAACACGGAGCCGCTGTCGCCGCGGGCGAAGTTGGCCGTGACGGCGGGGAAGGCCGCAGCGGCGGTGTCACGCGCGGCGGGCAAGGGCAGCGGATCGGTGATCGGCGGCCGGGTCGCGCTCAAACTCGACCCGGACCTGCTGGCCCGGCTCGCGGGCCACCTCGACGTGGTCCTGGTCTCGGCCACCAACGGCAAGACCACCACCACCCGGCTGATCGCCGAGACCCTGCGGGCCAGCGGTCCGGTGGTCTCCAACGCGCTGGGCGCCAACATGCCCGCCGGGATCACCTCCGCGCTGGCCGGCGGCTCCGACGCCCGCTACGGCGTGATAGAGGTCGACGAGAAGTACCTCGCCGGCGTCGCCCGCGACGTGACCCCGAAGGCGATCGCGCTGCTCAACCTCTCGCGCGACCAGCTCGACCGGGCCGCCGAGACCCGGATGCTGGCCGAACACTGGCGCGAGGGCCTGTCGGGCACCGAGGCGGTGGTGATCGCCAACGCGGACGACCCGCTGGTGGCCTGGGCCGCGTCCTCCTGCCCGACCGTGGTGTGGGTGGCCGCCGGCCAGGAGTGGAAGGACGACGCCTGGTCGTGCCCGTCCTGCGGCGGCGTGCTGCAGCGGCCCGGCGACGACTGGTACTGCGGCGACTGCGGCTTCCGCCGGCCGCCGCCGACCTGGTCGCTGCACGGCGACTACGTGCTCTCCCCGGACGGCGTGGCCTGGCCGATCCAGCTGCAGCTGCCCGGCCGGGCCAACAAGGCCAACGCGACGATGACGGCCGCGGTCGGCTCGGTGTTCGGCGTGCCGCCGAAGATCGCGCTGGAGCGGATGTACACCGTGCAGGCGGTGGCCGGGCGCTATGACGTCGTGTCGTATCTCGACCGGCATCTGAGGTTGCTGCTGGCGAAGAACCCGGCGGGCTGGCTGGAGACGTTCTCGCTGATCGACGGGCCGCCGGCGCCGGTGATCCTGTCGGTCAACGCGCGCGGCGCCGACGGCACCGACACCTCCTGGCTGTGGGACGTGGACTACACCCGGCTGGCCGGCCATCCGATCTTCGTACTGGGCGACCGCAAGCTGGACCTCGCGGTCCGCCTGGAGGTCGCCGGGCTGGAGTTCCGGGTCTGCAAGGATCTGGACGACGCCGTGCGCGCCGTGCCGGAGGGCCGGGTCGAGGTGATCGCCAACTACACGGCCTTCCAGGACCTGCGCCGCCTCATCGGCAACTGAGCCGACCCCACCGACACGACGAAGGATTGCGAGCATGAGCGAGACCAGCCTGCGCCTGGTGTGGGTCTACCCGGACCTGCTGAGCACCTACGGCGACCAGGGCAACGCCCTCGTGGTGGAGCGCCGCGCGCGGCAGCGGCGGATCCCGGTCAGCCGGATCGACGTCCGGTCCGACCAGCCGGTGCCGACCTCGGGCGACATCTACCTGATCGGCGGCGGCGAGGACCGCCCGCAGCGGCTGGCCGCCGAACGGCTGCGCCGCGACGGCGGGCTGAACCGCGCGGTGGCCAACGGCGCGATCGTCTTCTCGGTCTGCGCGGGGTACCAGATCCTCGGCCACGAGTTCATCAACGACCTCGGCCGCCCCGAGCCCGGCCTGGGCGTTCTCGACGTGACCAGCGTCCGCAACGACGGCGCCCGGCACGTCGGCGACGTGCTGGCCGACATCGACGAGCGGTTGGGGCTTCCCCCGCTGACCGGATTCGAGAATCATCAGGGCAACACCGTCATCGGTCCCGGTGCCCGTCCGTTCGCGCGCGTGCGCTTCGGCAACGGGAACGGGACCGGCGACGGCACTGAAGGCGCGTGGTGCGACACGGTATTCGGTACCTACATGCACGGGCCGGTGATGGCGCGCAACCCGCTCATCGCCGACATGCTCCTCAAGCTGGCACTGGACGTACACGCCCTGCCGCCGGTGGACGAGCAGTGGTACGAGGCCCTGCGCGCGGAGCGGATCGCCTACGCGACCCAGGCTGCCACCCGGCCCTGAACGCGGCCCGAGGGCGATCCTGCCGGGTGCCGTTAGGCTGACGGAGTCCCTCCCGGACGACGGAGTCCGGTCGGTTGGAGTCGCACATGCGGGAGTAGAGAAGCAATGCGTATTGGTGTACTGACCAGCGGCGGAGACTGTCCGGGGTTGAACGCCGTCATCCGATCGGTGGTGCACCGTGCCGTGGCCGACCACGGCGACGAGGTCGTGGGATTCCACGACGGCTGGAAGGGTCTGCTGGAAGGCGACTTCCGGTCACTGGACCTGGACGCGGTCAGCGGCATCCTGGCCCGGGGCGGCACCATCCTCGGCTCGTCCCGGGTGCGCCCCGAGCACCTGCGCGGCGGCGTCGAGCAGGCCAGGGAGCACGTGGCCCAGTTCGGCATCGACGCCATCATCCCGATCGGCGGCGAGGGCACCCTGAAGGCCGCCCGGCTGCTGTCGGACGCCGGGCTGCCCATCGTCGGCGTGCCCAAGACCATCGACAACGACATCGCCTCCACCGACGTCACCTTCGGCTTCGACACCGCGGTGATGGTGGCGACCGAGGCGCTCGACCGGCTCAAGACCACCGCCGAGTCCCACCAGCGGGTGCTGATCGTCGAGGTGATGGGCCGGCACACCGGGTGGATCGCGCTGCACGCCGGCATGGCGGCCGGCGCCCACGCGATCGTGGTGCCCGAGCGGCCCTTCGACATCGGTGAGCTGACCGAGCTGGTCGGCAAGCGGTTCGCGGCGGGCAAGAAGTTCGCCATCGTGGTGGTCTCCGAGGGCGCCAAGCCCCGGGAGGGCTCGATGGAGTTCGACACCGGCGGCACCGACATCTACGGCCACGAGCGGTTCGCCGGGGTGGCCCGCCAGCTCTCGGTGGAGCTGGAGCAGCGGCTCGGCAAGGAGGCCCGCCCGGTGATCCTCGGCCACGTGCAGCGCGGCGGCACGCCGACCGCCTACGACCGGGTGCTGGCCACCCGGTTCGGCTGGCACGCCGTGGAGGCCGCGCACAACGGCGACTTCGGGATGATGACCGCGCTGCGCGGCACGGAGATCGTCCTGGTGCCGCTGGCCGAGGCGGTGGACCACCTCAAGACGGTGCCCGCCGACCGCTACGTCGAGGCCGAGTGCGTGCTCTGATCATCTGACCGGCCCCGCCGCCCGGGGTGTCGCGCTCCCCCCGCCCGAATCGCCGGGGGGCGGCGGCTCTAGTCTGGTGCGGTCAGGACCGGACATCCGCGTCTTTCCGGGTGTGGGTCCTGGCCCGGTACGACAGGGAGCGCGGATGGATCACGGCGGGCACGGTATGGCGGGCATGGATATGCCGATGAACCTGCCGCCGTTCACCCTCGGGCGGGCGATGTCCTTCGGGGGCGATCCGTTCTTCCTGGTCGGCTGCCTGCTGGCGCTCGCGCTGTACGGGTGGGCGGTGGCGCGGCTGCTGCGCCGCGGGGACCGCTGGTCGGCCGGGCGCTGCGTGGCGTTCTTCGTCGGCGTGCTGACCATCGCCCTGACGATGTGCACCCGGCTCAACGACTACGGCATGGTCATGTTCAGCGTGCACATGGTGCAGCACATGATCATCAGCATGCTCTCGCCGATCCTGCTGCTGCTCGGCGCCCCGGTCACGCTGGCGCTGCGGGCCCTGCCGACGGCCGGCCGCGGGCGCACCGGGCCGCGTGAGCTGCTGGTGGCGCTGCTGCACAGCCGCTACCTGCGGGTGATCACCCATCCGGCGTTCACCATCCCGCTGTTCATCGCGAGCCTGTACGCGCTCTACTTCACCCCGCTGTTCGACTTCCTGATGGGCAGCGTGACCGGGCACATCGTGATGATGGTGCACTTCCTGCTGGTCGGGCTGATCTTCTTCTGGCCGATCATGGGGGTGGACCCGGGACCGCACCGGCCGGGGTACGTGATGCGGATCCTGGAGCTGTTCATGGGGATGCCGTTCCACGCGTTCTTCGGCATCGCCCTGATGATGGCGAGCCAGCCGATGGTCGGGACCTTCGCGCACCCGGCCGCCTCGCTGGGCGTCGACCCGCTGGTCGACCAGCACCTGGCCGGCGGGATCGCCTGGGCGTTCAGCGAGATCCCCTCGGTGCTGGTGCTGATCGCGCTGGTCTTCCAGTGGTACTTCGCGGAGCTGCGGCAGTCCAAGCGGGAGGACCGCGCCGCCGAGCGGAACGGCGACCGCGAACTGGAGGCGTACAACGCCTACCTGGCCTCGCTGCGGGCCCGCAGCAGCCGCTGAACGCCCCGCCCAGGCCCGGTAGCGGCGCGCGCCGCCGCGGGGCGACCATGGGTGCGGGAGGTGGGTCGGCGATGCCGGGATCCACGAGGGCGTTGGCGTTGTGCACGGTCGTGGCACTCGTGCTGGTGACCGGCTATTCGGTCGCGTTGGGCGGCGACGGCTGGCTGTGGTTCGGCTGGGCGGTGCTCGGCCTGGCGACGGTCGCCTCGGCGCTCTCCCGGGACCGTTGAGCCGCGCGGGCGTCAGAAGCGGAAGACGGCGCCGGTGCGCTGGTCGAGCAGGCAGGAGTTGGAGAACTCCTGGGTCCAGTTGACCGGGGTGCCGTGCCAGACGCCGGTCGCGGTCGCGGTGACCGGGGCGTAGATCATCGGGCACAGCTGCCGGGTCGGGGCGAGCCGTTCGAAGCCGCCGCCGGCCTGGTCGAGTGCGGCGCACGCCTCCTGCGCGTGCGGATGCCGGCCGCCCGCCGGGTCGCAGTTCAAGGTGGTGTTCCGGGCGGCGCTGTCCTGCGCGGCCGAGACCGAGAGCGTCAGCGCGGTCGGCCCGTCGTCGTCGGCGATCGCGGGATGGGCGGTGACGGCCAGCGCGGTGAGCGCGACCGCGGCCGTTGCGGCGCGGCGGACGACGGACATGGTGCCTCCGGGAAGCGGTGCGGGACGCGAAAGGGTACGGAACCGCCCTCCCTCGCGGGCACGGCTCCGTACCTGTCATGTCATCGCATCGGCGCCCGGTGTGCCGGGTGACCGGCCGCTGTGTCCCCCGAAAGGGTCGGCGGCGTTCACCCGGCAGGGGCTTCCCGGCTGCCGGGGCCGGAGGACGTCAGCCGGCCGAACCACCACTCGGCGCGGTCGGAGTGGCCGGCACCGAGGGCAGGTGGGTGAAGATGTCGAGGTACATCACGCCGGCGATGATCAGACCGATCACGCCGAGCACCAGCGCGGCCCACGTCACGGCCCTGATCCACACGGCGGCCGGCGGCTTCATGGCGGACGACTGGCTGATCAGCACGCCGATGGCCACCAGGACGGCCACCAGGCCGAACAGGCCGTTGAAGAGCGCGGTGGTGTGCCACGGGGTGCCGAACTGGTCGGTCAGCTGCTTGGCGGCGGGCGCGGAGGAGGAGGATATCTGGCCGATGAGCTGCTCGCGCTGCTCCATCAGGGTGCCCAGCCAGGTGCCGGTGACCGACGCGAGCGCCAGGCCCAGGCCGACCAGGGCGGCGGCGCCGGGCAGCACGCCCACGTTCGAAGCGGCGCGGGAGGTGTGCAAGGCGGCGAGCTCGGCCTCGGCGGCCTGCTCGTCCTCGTCGGTCTCGGTGTCGTCAAAATCCGCGGTCCCGGCGTCGTGCTGCGCCGCGGCGGGAGCCTCGGTGGTCTCCTCGGCCTGGCTCGTCACGGGCGCGTCCGCGCTCTCGTCCGCCGGCGCGTCCTGGTTCTCGTTCGACTTGTCACTGTTGATCGTATCCATGGGCCGCAACCGTAGGGGGCCTTTCTGAGAGTCCGCTGAGGATTTCCGGGCGCGGGTTTCACCGCGCGGCGAGGTGAGCGAAGCCGACTCCTGGGAATCAGCCTCATACCGGCTCGGCCAGCGAGAGGGACGTCCGCAGTGTTCTATCTCATCCTCAAATACGCGATTCTGGGTCCATTGCTCCGCGCGCTGTTCCGGCCGAGGATCGAGGGCCTGGAACACATCCCGGAAGAAGGCGCCGCGATCGTCGCCGGAAACCACCTGTCCTTTTCCGACCATTTCCTGATGCCGGCCATCCTGCCGCGCCGCATCACCTTTCTCGCCAAGCAGGAGTACTTCACCGGACCGGGTCTCAAGGGCGCGCTGATCGCGTCGTTCTTCCGCAGCGCCGGCCAGATCCCGGTGGACCGCACGGGCGGCAAGGCGTCGCAGTCCGCGGTGCGCGAGGCGCAGAAGGTGCTGCGCCGCGGCGAGCTGATGGGGGTCTATCCGGAAGGCACCCGTTCGCACGACGGGCGGCTGTACAAGGGCCGCACCGGGGTGGCGGTGATGGCGCTGACCACGGGCGCGCCGGTGGTGCCGTGCGCGATGGTGGGCACCTTCGAGATCCAGCCGCCCGGCCGGGTGCTGCCGAGGATCCGCCGGGTCACCATCCGGTTCGGCGAGCCGATGGAGTTCTCCCGGTTCGAGGGCATGGAGAACGACCGGCTCATCCTGCGCGCCGTGGTGGACGAGATCATGTACAAGGTCATGGAGCTGTCCGGCCAGGAGTACGTGGACCGCTACGCGAGCGAGGTCAAGGCGGAGGCCGAGGCGGAGAGCGGCGCCCGGCCGGCCAGGCTGCGGCGCCCGGCCTGACCCGGCGGGGCTTCACCGGCCGTGGATCCGCGCAGCGCGAACACGCTTGGCGGCCCGGCCGGCGGCACGTAGCGTCCCGCTCATGACGGGAACGGTGTGCGTGGTCGGGGCGATGGGGCAGATCGGGCGGCCGGCGGTGCGGGCGCTGGCGGCGGACGGCTGGCGGGTGCGAGCCGCGTCGCTGGGCGGCCGGCGGGCGCCGGAGTGGCCGGACGAGGTCGAGGCGGCGGCGCTGGACCGCGACGAACCGGGCGCGCTCGCCGCCTGGTTGGGCGACGGGTGCGACGTGCTGCTCGACTGCGTGGCGTACGGGGCGGACCACGCGCGGCAGTTGGCCGGGCTCGCCGGGGCGATCGGCTCCGCGGTCGTGGTCTCCAGCGCCGCGGTGTACGAGGACGACCGCGGCCGGGGCTTCGACACGCAGGGCGAGCCGGACGGCTTCCCGGTCTATCCGGTGCCGATCCCGGAGACCTGCCGGACGGTCGAACCCGGCGACACCAGCTACGCGACCCGGAAGGCAGCGCTGGAGCGGGAGTTGACGGCCCTGGGCGACCGGCTGCCGGTGACGCTGCTGCGGGCCGGCGCCATCCACGGGCCGTTCAGCCGCACGCCGCGCGAGCTGTACTTCGTCAAGCGGGCGCTCGACCGGCGCCCGGTGCGGGTGCTGCCCTACGGCGGCCGGAGCCGCTTCCACTCCGTCCACACCGCGAACATCGCGGAGTTGGTGCGCCTGGCGGCCCGGCGGCCCGGCACCCGGGCGCTCAACGCCGGTGATCCGCGGACGCCGACGGTCGCCGAGATCGCCGGGTGGATCGACGAGGTGACCGGCCACCGCGGCGAGACGGTCCTCATCGAGGGAGCGTCCCCGCTGCCCGGGCTGGGCGACAGCCCGTGGTCGCTGCCCGAACCGGTGGTTCTCGACATGTCCGCCGCGGAACGGGAGTTGGGCTACCGCGCGGTGACCTCGTACCGCGACTCGCTGCCGGCGACCGTGGAGGCGATCACCGACCGGCTGGCCGGCGCCGACTGGCGGACGGCGTACCCGAGGATGGCGCAGTCCTACGGCGACCTGTTCGACTACGCCACCGAGGACGCGTGGCTGGCGGCGCGTGCCAGCGACTGACGCGGCGTCAGTCGACGGCGCGGCAGCGGGCGCCGGGCACGGCCTGCGTTCAACGCCAGTCGTGCCAGGGCCACTTGAAGCCGCCGCGCATCACCCGCACGTGGCCGAAGAGCGAGCGGCCGGTGATGCGGATGACCGGGCCGTCGTCGCTCTTGGGCGAGTTGCCGCCGGGCTGCGAGCGCTTGCCGAACACGGCGGTGCCGGTGTCGTAGACCCGGGCGTTGTCCGGGATCAGGATCTCGATCTTGCCGAAGAGCGAGTCGGCGCGGATGACCACCTCGCGGCGGGTGAAGACGGCCTGCCGCAGGTCGATGACGGCCGCGCCGAAGGTGGAGCGCACCACCGTCTCCGGCGGCACCGGCCACTGCCCGCCGCGCCGGATCTTGCTGAACACCGCGTGGACCGGGGCGGCTTCCTGCGGGGGCGCGAGCGGCGCGGTGTCGGTCGACTCCGGCAGGTCCGCGGTGAGCGGCACGAGTTGGCTGCGGGTGCGCGCCGCGTAGACCGCCTCCAGGCGTTCCGCGTGCTCCTCCGCGGTGAGGCGGCCGGTGGCCAGCGCCTCCGCGATGATCGAGGCGACCAGGTCGCGTTCCTCGTCGGAGGCCCGCAGTTCGGGCGCGGCGCCGGGCAGCTTGGCCAGGCGGCCGCGCTCCGGCGAGGGTTCGTGGGCGGCGGCTGGGGACATGCGGGGCCTCCTGGACGGCGGTACGGCACGACGGGCGGAACGGCGCAACGTTCACGCTATATCGCGATAGCCTTGCCGGGCAATACGGTGGCGGGCGCCGCTTCCCGGCGCCTACGCTCCCCGCGTGGTCCGGCGGACGGATCACGGGAGGAGTACGACCGGGATGAGCGCGCGCCTGCGGGGGATCGCCGCCGAGACCGAGCGGATCGTGGCGGCCGGCCGCTACGTCGCACCCGGCGGGCGGGAGGTCGTGCTCGGCGGGGCGATCGACCGGGCCCGGCGCGGCACCCGGACACACGGCCCCGGGCCGGTCGCCTTCCCGGCGCGGCCGGCGTCCGCCGGGACCCGTTTCGAGGTCACCGCGGAGAGCAGCCTGCGGGCCGCCGCGCGGTTGTCGGGCGAGACGCCGGACGGCGGGCCCGATCGGATCGCCGTGCTGAACTTCGCGTCGGCCCGCAACCCCGGCGGCGGTTACCTCAACGGCGCCCAGGCGCAGGAGGAAGCGGTGTGCCGCTGCTGCGCGCTCTACGCCTGCCTGCGCGAGGCGCCGGAGTTCTACGCGGCCCACCGCGCCGACCGCAGCCCGTTCTACAGCGACCGGGTCATCCACTCCCCCGGCGTCCCGGTCTTCCGCGACGACCGCGGCGACCTGCTCCGAGAGCCCTTCCTCGTCGGCTTCCTGACCGCCGCGGCGCCCAACGCCGGGGTGATCGCCCGCGACCTGCCCGGCCTGACCGACCGGATACCGGCGGCGCTGGCCGGCCGGGCGGGCCGGGTGCTCGAAGTCGCCGCGGCGCACGGCTACCGGGAACTGGTGCTGGGCGCCTGGGGCTGCGGGGTGTTCCGCAACGACCCGGCCGAGGTGGCCGCCGCGTTCGCCGGCCACCTCACCGCGGACGGGCGGTTCGCCGGCCGGTTCACCCGGGTGGTCTTCGCGATCCTCGACCGACGGGAGCCGTCGGTGCCCCGCACCGCCTTCCGGAGGGTGTTCGGCGGCTAGTGGTGGTCAGTGGATGCCTGGCAGGTCGGGGACGACGGTCCGGTCCACGGCGGTGGTCCGGGTACGGCCGTCGCGCGGTGCCGTGGACCGCCCGGCGGCGGTCGGGAGCGGTGCGGCGTGCGGGCCGCAGACCGCGTCGTGGCGGTCGAGCGTCCCTCGCAGGAGGTAGGCGGTCACCCGGTTGTTGACGCAAGGGTTGACGAGTGCGGTGACGCCGTGCGAGCCGGCGTCCCGTTCGGTGACCAGTTCCGAGCCGCGCAGCCGCCGGTGGAGTTCGACCGCGCCGGCGTACGGGGTCGCGGCGTCCCGGACGCTCTGCACGATGAGCACGCCGGGCAGCCCGCGGCGGGAGCGCACGTCGACCGGGGTGGACTGCCGGGCGCCCCAGGTGGCGCACGGCAGGTTCATCCAGGCGTTGGACCAGGTCAGGAAGGGATACGCCGCGTTCAGCCGGGTGTTGTCGCGGTCCCAGGTGGCCCAGTCCCGCGGCCAGTGGGCGTCGTCGCACTCCACGGCCGTGTAGACCGCGTTGCCGTTCTCCGCCGTGGCGGCCGGGGAGGGCCCGCCGGCCGGCGCGGTGGAGGCCGGGCGCGCGGCGGCGATCAGCGGTCGCGGGTCGCCGGCCGCGTACCTGCTCCACGCGGCGGCGACGATCGGCCAGTACTGGTCGTAGTAGGGCGCGTTCTGGAAGAAGCCCAGCAGCTCCGCCGGGCCGACCACGCCGCCGAGCGGACGCGCCGCGGCGGTGGCGCGCAACCGCCGCCAGCGCTGTTCCACCCGGGCGGGCGTGCGCCCGAGGTGGTAGGCCGCGTCGTGCCGGGCGACCCACGCCTTCCAGTCGTTCCACCGGCGCTGGAAGGCGACGTCCTGGTCGAGGTTGTCGCGGTACCAGATCCGCGCGGGATCGGGGTTGACGACGCTGTCCACGATCATCCGGCGCAGGTGGCCGGGGAAGAGGGTCGCGTAGACCGCGCCGAGGTAGCTGCCGTAGGAGACGCCGAGGTAGGTGAGCCGGCGTTCGCCGAGCGCGGCGCGGATGACGTCCAGGTCCCGGGCGAGGTTGGGGGTGGTCAGCTGCGGCAGCAGCCGGCCGCCGCGGCGCAGGCAGCCCGCGGCGTACCGTTCGGCGACCGCGCGGGCCGCCGTCTTGGCCGCCTCGTCACGGGGCACCGGGTCGGGTTTGGGCGCCGCTGCGAACGCGCGCGGGTCCTGGCAGGAGACGGCGACGGAGTGGCCGACGCCGCGCGGGTCGAAGCCGACGAAGTCGTAGGCCCGGGCGGTGGCGGTCCACAGCGGGTTGCGGTCAGTGACCCGGCGCGGGAAGGACAGCCCGGAGCCGCCGGGCCCGCCGGGGTTGTAGACCAGCGCGCCCTGGCGTTGCGCGGCGGTGCCGGTGCTGCGGACCCGGTCGAGCGCCAGCGCCACGTGCGGTCCGTACGGCCTGGCGTAGTCGATCGGCACGCTGACGGATCCGCACCGCACGGGCGCGGCCAGCCCCCAGCTCCTGGGACACGCCGTCCAGCGGACACCCGTCGCGGCGGCCCGGGCCGCGGCCACCCGCACCCCGCGCTCGCGCACCCGGGAGGCGGAGATGTGCGGCGCGGTGCGCGGGAGCGCGGGCGCGGCGGCGACGGTGCCGGCCGCCAGCAGCGCCGTGGCGGTGAGCAGCACGGCGGACCGCGCGGGCCGGACCGGAATACGTCTTTTCGTCATTTCGTCAGCTTCGGCCGACCGCCCGGCGACCGGCGACCCGGGCGGGCCGGTCGGCGTAGCCGGTTACGCCGACCCGGGAGCGGCGCCGGTCAGCGGTCCGCGGGCGGGTCGTCGCGGCGCAGCTCGCCGCGCGCCACGTGCCGGGCCGCGATGCCGAACCGGTGGCGTTCGCCCGCAGAGGACGGCTCGCCGCCGACGATCGAGACGCTGCTGATCACGCACTCCTCGTGGGCCGCGTCGCTCTCTTCGAGTCGGCGCAGGTCAGCGGCGGAGACCAGGGCGACCAGCGGCTTTCCGTGCCGGGTGACCACGACACGTTCGCCGCCGTAGACGACGCGGTTGATCAGTTCCGCCAGTTCGGCGCGGGCTTGTGTCACCGGGACTTCGTGGGCCATGCTGCCTATCGTAGTGGAATGTACGTCCTGTACATTTCTCACAGGAGGAGATGCGCGATGCACCAGCCGAGCGGCGGCGTCCCGACCGGTCGACACGTCCTTCCGGAGTTCACCGAGCGGACCTCGCAGGGACTGCGGACGACCGACCCCTACTCCAAGCTGCTCGCCGAACGGGTGGTCTTCCTGGGCGCGCCCGTCGACGACACGTCGGCGAACGACGTGATGGCGCAGTTGCTGTTCCTGGAACACCACTCGCCCGACCAGGACATCCAGCTCTACATCAACTCGCCGGGCGGCTCGTTCACCGCGATGTCCGCGCTGTACGACACGATGCAATTCATTACGTGTGACATCCAGACTGTCTGCCTGGGCCAGGCGCTCTCCGCGGCGGCCGTCCTGCTCGCGGCGGGCACCCGCGGCAAGCGGCTCGCGCTGCCCGGCGCCCGCATCGTGCTCGAACAGCCCGCGTACACCGAGCCGGTGCACGGCCAGCCGTCCGACCTGGAGATCCACGCCGGCGAGCTGCAGCGGCAACGAGCGCAGTTGGAGCAGCTGTTGTCCCAACACACCGGACGCACGGTGGAGTCGGTCCGCCAGGACGTCGAACGGGCCACCGTCCTGGACGGCGCGGGCGCCCTCGCCTACGGGCTGGTCGACCAGCTCACCCGCAGCCGCAAGACGAACGCGGGCGGCGGCGTCCCCGCTGCCGGGCGGACGGTGAACCGGCGATGGTCCCCGACCTGCCGCCGATGCCCGCCCTCACCCGCGCCGAGGGCGAACTGATCGACCGCTACCTCGACATGGTCGACCTGCTGGGCCGGATCAACCCGGTCCGGTGCACCGACACCTACGGCGCCCTGCGGGCCGCCCAGGCACTGGCCTCGCAGGCGCTGGCGCTCCGCACGGCGCTGGAGTTGATGTACGAACGCGGCGAACTGGAGTTGCACGGGCCGACCCTGGTGCGCGCGCTGCGGGTGCTGGACGGCGAACGGCGCACCCGGCTGCCCGCGATCCCGCCGGCCGCGCCCACCGCCGAGCCGTAGGGCGCACCACGCGCACCGGTCGCGGCGCGGTCCCGCACGGCCGTTCCGCGGCCGCGTGCCGGGGCGGCGCCGTGGTCCCGGTGGCGGGCGGATGCGGTGGATCTTCGGCGGATCCGGGGGGCGCGACGCGCCGGTCACCCCCATGGCCTACCTCCCCGCGGGTGACGTCAACGGGCCCGCACACCGCCCCCGACCGGCCCTTTCGTGGCGACCGGGCTACCCGCGGCGTGGAGTTGGGGTGCGGCGCGCTCGGCGGGCGGCCCGTTGATGAGTGATCATCCGTGGGACGACAAGCCCCCGCCGAAAGGGCGGGGCGCTCCGGGCGGACGCCGAATCCTGCCGCGTCCGGAGGCCAGGTCGACGCCAACAGCCGGCAGGAGCGGAGGACCCGGGCAGTCCGGGGTCAACCGACGCAGTGAGGAAGGCCCCTAGGGGTGAAGCCGCCACGGCGGCCGGGCAACTTCGCCAGCCCGAACCCGACAGGCACTCCTTCGCAGGCGGACGACGAAGGAGAGCGCACATGCACGCGCCCATACCCGCCTCAACGCTGCCCCGACCGCTGCCGAACAGGTGGGGAACCGTAGCGTTCATGACGTCCGCGGCTCTGGCCGGCAGCCTGCTGTTCCCCGGTCTCGCGCCCCGCGCGGAGGCCGCGGCGGTGGCCGCCGAAGCCCTGCACGTCGCCGCCGCCAAACGCGGCGCGCCCTACGAGTACGGAGCGACCGGGCCCTACCGCTTCGACTGCTCGGGGCTGACCCTCTACGCCTTCCGCGCGGCCGGCCGCCGGCTGCCCCGCACGGCGGCCGAGCAGTACGCCCGCACCCGCCACATCGCGGCCTCCTCCCGCGCCCCCGGAGACCTGGTGTTCTTCCACACCGGCAGCGACGTCTACCACGTCGGCGTCTACGCGGGGCGCAACAGGATCTGGCACGCGCCACACCCCGGCGCGAGCGTGCGGCTGGAGCGGATCTGGACGCACAGCGTCTGGTACGGACGGGTGAGCTGAGGTGGGGTGAGGCCGCGCACGGGGCGGTTGTCAGTGGCCGGGTCTACGGTTCCGGCATGAGCTACCTCAACCCCGTGCGCACCATCACCTTCGACGCCCACGACCCCTACGAACTCGCCCGCTTCTGGGCGGCGCTGACCGGGTACGCCCTGCGCGACGCGGCGGCGGGGGACGAGGAGGTGTCGCTCGGCGCCGACCAGCCCGGCGTGCCCGACCTGTTGTTCATCCGCGTCCCGGAGGGCAAGGCTGTGAAGAACCGGGTGCACCTCGACATCCAGCCGCCGACCGGCACCCGCGATCAGGAGGTCGAACGCCTCACCACGCTCGGCGCGCTGGTGCTGGAGGACCGGCGCACGCCGGACGGCATGGGCTGGGTGGTGATGTCGGATCCGGAGGGCAACGAGTTCTGTGTGGAACGCAGCGCCGTGGAGCGCGGCCTGGCCTGATGCGCCCGGGCCCGACGGATCGGCCCGCGTGGACCGTCGAGCGAAGATGTGATCAGCGGTTGATCAGGCCACCGGGTGGCTGGGCCGCGGCAGTTCCGGACGAGTGGCAAATCGATTCAGCAACCCGTCGCGGAGCGGTTCGCGGACGTCCCAGGGGCAGCAGACCCAGACCGTCTTGCCGCCCTCCGCCGTCGGCTCGACGTGTGTCCGGCCGCCCAACTCGGCCGTCAGGCACCGGATGATCTCCATCCCGCGCCCGCTGTCCTGCTGGACGGCGGGCGTTGGGCTGAGCGGCCGGCCCGGGTGGCTGTCGGTCACCCCCAGCCACAACTCCTCGCCGCGCTCCAGGCGCAGGTCCACGGTGAAGGTGGGCGAGCGGCCCAGGGTGTGCTGCACCGCGTTGGTGGCCAGTTCGGAGATGATCAGGCGGAGGCTGTCGGCGGTGTCCGCGCCGTCCGGCAGACCCCATTGCCTGAGGGTGTCCGTCACGAAGAAACGCGCCGCGCGCACCGAGGCGGGTGCGCTCGGCAACGTGACTCCGGCTTCCTTGTGGTCCGCCATGACGACCGTCCTCATTCCGCGGCTCCAGTACTCCGGCGGCGGCATCGGCACAGCGCGAGCCGTGCCGGATATGCCAGGGGCACAGCCGAGGGCGGCTGTTCACACCAGAGTGCCGTCCATGCTGCCGCCGATCGGCCCGCACCGCCACGGAATGGGTACATCTGTCCCCCGAAGCGGTGAACTCTGCGATGAACGACCGTATTTGGGAGCGGACTGTCGGTCCGTACCGCGATCGCGCCGGCGTATCGGCGCCGGCGGGACCGCCGGCGCCCTCAACTCCCCGGCGCGGTGCGGACGATCACCTCGACGGCTCGCGCGATCTGATCGTCGGACAGGTCGGCCCGCGCGGTCAGCCGCAGCCGGGAGATGCCGTCCGACACGGACGGCGGCCGGAAACAGCCCACCGACAGCCCCGCCGCACGGCAGTCCGCCGCCCATCGCACGGCCGCCTCCGGCCCCGGCGCCCGGACCGAGAGCACGCAGGCGTCCGGCGCGAACGCGTCGAGGCCCGCCGCGGTCAACCGCTCGTACAGCGCCCGGGCCCGCGCCACCGCCAGCACCGGCCGCTCCGGCTCGCGGCGCAGCAGCCGCAGCGCGGCCAGCGCGCCGCCGGCCGACGCGGGGGCCAGCGCGGTGTCGAAGATGGCGGTGCGCGCCGCGTTGACCAGGTGCTCGATCACCCGGCCCGGGCCCAGCACCACGCCGCCCTGCGCGCCCATCGACTTCGACAGGGTGAGGGTGCACACCACGTCGTCGGCCCCGGCGAGGCCGGCCGCCGCCAGCGTCCCGCGACCGCCGTCGCCCAGCACGCCGAAACCGTGCGCGTCGTCGACGACCATCCCGGCGCCCGCCGGCCGGCAGACCTCCGCGAGCCGTCGCAGCGGCGCCGCGTCGCCGTCCACCGAGAAGACCGCGTCGGTCACCGCGATCGCCGGACCCCGGTGGCCGTCGAGCGCCGCGCGCACCGCGCCGGGATCGCGGTGGGCGGCCACGACGGTACGGGCCCGGGAGAGCCGGCAGCCGTCGATCAGGGAGGCGTGGTTGCCCGCGTCGGAGACCACCAGGCCGCCCGGCACGCTCAGCGCGGTGACCGCGGCGAGGTTGGCCGCGTAGCCGCTGGCCAGGACCAGCGCGGCCTCGAAGCCGCAGAACTCGGCGAGTTCGCGCTCCAGGTCGGCGTGGAGCGCGGTGCTGCCGGTGACCAGGCGGGAACCGGTCGATCCGGCGCCCCAGCGCAGCGCGGCGTCGGCCGCCCCGCGGGTGACCTCGGGATGGCGGGCCAGGCCGAGGTAGTCGTTGCTCGCCAGGTCCAGCAGGTCGGTGTCGGCGGCCCGGGGGCGCAGGGTCCGTACCAGCCCGGCCGCCCGGCGGGCCGCGGCGTGTTCGTCGATCCAGTCGAACGAGGCGGAACGCCCTGGCCAGCCGGCTGGATCGCCGAGGGGCTCGTCGGTTCTGACGGCCGTGGACGGGTCGCTCGGAGCGGAATGGCGGGTCATGATCCGAACGATAGGGGCCCATGCTTGAGCCGCATGTGATGGTTCACACATATCGCCGGAACACGTTGTGCGGTTCGCCATAGGACGCCGCGAGCGGCGTACGCGAAGATCTGCCCCATGGACCTGCTGAACACTCTGGTGCGCAAGGGGTTGCGACGCGAATCGCCGACCCGTGAGGAGGCGTTGGCCGTACTGGCCACGTCCGACGATGATCTGCTGGAAGTGGTGGCCGCGGCCGGAAGGGTCCGGCGCGAGTGGTTCGGGCGGCGGGTGAAGCTCAACTACCTCGTCAACCTCAAGTCCGGGCTCTGTCCCGAGGACTGCTCGTACTGCTCCCAACGGCTCGGTTCCAAGGCCGAGATCCTCAAGTACAGCTGGCTCAAGCCGGAGGACGCCGTGGCCGCGGCGGGCGCCGGGGTGACCGGCGGCGCCAAGCGCGTCTGCCTGGTGGCCAGCGGACGCGGGCCCAGCGACCGGGACGTCGAGCGGGTGTCGCGGACCATCGAGGCGATCAAGGAGAGCCACCAGGACGTCGAGGTCTGCGCCTGCCTGGGCCTGCTCTCCGACGGCCAGGCCGACCGGCTGCGCGCCGCCGGCGCGGACGCCTACAACCACAACCTCAACACCTCCGAGAACACCTACGGCGACATCTGCACCACGCACGACTTCTCCGACCGGGTCGAGACCGTCCAGGCGGCCAAGGCGGCCGGCCTGTCGGCCTGTTCCGGGCTGATCGCCGGCATGGGCGAGTCGGACGCCGACCTGGTGGACGTGGTCTTCGCGCTGCGCGACATGGACCCGGACTCGGTCCCGGTCAACTTCCTCATCCCGTTCGACGGCACGCCGCTGGGCGGCGAGTGGACGCTGACCCCGCAGCGCTGCCTGCGCATCCTGGCCATGGTGCGGTTCGTCTGCCCGGACGCCGAGGTGCGGCTCGCCGGCGGACGCGAGATCCACCTGCGCAGCCTCCAGCCGCTCGCCCTGCACCTGGCCAACTCGATCTTCCTGGGCGACTACCTGACCAGTGAGGGCCAGGCGGGCAAGGCCGACCTGGAGATGATCGCGGACGCCGGCTTCGAGGTGGAGGGCGCCGAGACCACGACGCTGCCCGAGCACCGGCGGGCGGGCTCCGGATGCGGCGGCCAGGCGTGCGAGGGCGGGGCGTGCGAGCCGGCCCACGCGGCCGAACCGGCCGCGGCGGGCGTCCCGGCCGCCGCCACCGCGACGGTGACGGCGCCGACCGCCAGGACCGACCTGGTCTCGGTGCGCCGCCGCGGCGCGGGGACGGACCTGCCACCCAATGCCTGAAGCGGCCCCGTCACCGCTGCGCGAACTCCTCGACCTGGACCGCGAGCACGTCTGGCATCCCTACGGTCCGATGCCCGGACGCGCCGAACCGCTGCTCGTGGAGTCGGCGAGCGGCGTGCGGCTGCGGGTCGCGGAACCGGGCGGCGGCACGTCGGAGCTGGTGGACGGCATGTCGTCGTGGTGGTCGGCCATCCACGGCTACCGCCACCCGGTGCTCGACGAGGCGGCGCGCGGCCAGTTGGAGCGCATGAGCCATGTGATGTTCGGCGGGCTCACCCATGAGCCCGCCGTCCGGCTCGCCGCGCGTCTGGTGGAGATCACCCCGGAGCCGCTGCGCCACGTCTTCCTCGCCGACTCCGGTTCGGTCTCGGTCGAGGTCGCGGTCAAGATGTGCCTGCAGTACTGGCGTTCCCGCGGCCTGCCGGACAAGCGCCGGCTGCTGACCTGGCGCGGCGGCTACCACGGCGACACCTGGCAGCCGATGTCGGTCTGCGATCCGGACGGCGGGATGCACCACCTGTGGTCCGGGTCGCTGCCCCGGCAGGTCTTCGCCGACGCGCCGCCCGGCGGCTTCGACGACGCGCCCGACCCCGGGTACGCCGACCACCTGCGGGAGTCGGTGGCCCGGCACGCCCACGAGCTGGCCGCCGTCGTGGTCGAGCCGGTCGTGCAGGGCGCGGGCGGCATGCGCTTCCACGCGCCCGGGTACCTGCGGGTGCTGCGCGAGGCGTGCGACGAACACGACGTGCTGCTGGTGCTGGACGAGATCGCGACCGGCTTCGGCAGGACCGGCGCGCTGTTCGCCGCCGGACACGCCGGGATCGCGCCCGACGTGATGTGTGTCGGCAAGGCGCTGACCGGCGGTTATCTGACGATGGCCGCCACGCTGTGCACCACCCGGGTGGCGGAGGGGATCTCCCGGGGCGAGGTGCCGGTGCTCGCCCACGGACCCACCTTCATGGGCAACCCGCTGGCGGCGGCGGTGGCCTGCGCCTCGATCGACCTGCTGCTGGGCCAGGACTGGTCGGGACAGGTCAAGCGGATCGAGGCCGGACTGCGCGAGGGCCTGGCGCCCGCCGCGCGGATCCCCGGCGTCACGGACGTGCGGGTGCTCGGCGCGATCGGCGTCGTCCAGTTGGACCACGAGGTGGACCTGGCGGCGGCCACCCGTGCGGCGGTCGGATCCGGGGTGTGGCTGCGGCCGTTCCGCGATCTGATCTACACCATGCCGCCGTACGTGACGGGCGACGAGGACGTCGCACGGATCTGCGCGGCCGTGCTGGCCGCGGCGCGGGAGGGCTGAGGCATGTCGGTGATCGTGGTGACCGGGACCGGGACCGAGATCGGCAAGACGGTGGTGACCGCCGCGCTGGCCGCGACCGCGCTGCGCGCCGGCCGCTCCGTCGCGGTGCTCAAGCCGGCCCAGACCGGCGTCGCCGAGGGCGAGCCGGGCGACATCGCCGAGGTCGCCCGGCTCGCCGGCCCGGTGACCGGGGCAGAACTCGCGCGTTTCCCCGAGCCGTTGGCGCCGGACACCGCCGCCCGGCGCGCGGGGCTGCCGACGGTGGGCCCGGAGCGGATCGCGTCCGCCGCGCGGAAGCTGGCCACCGAGCACGACCTCGTCCTGGTCGAGGGCGCGGGCGGGCTGCTGGTCCGCTTCGACGAGGACGGCGCCACGCTGGCCGACGCGGCCGAGCTGCTCGGCGCCTCGGTGCTCGTGGTCGCGCCCGCCGGACTCGGCACGCTCAACATGACCGAGCTGACCGCCCGGGAACTGCGCGCCCGGCGGCTCGACCTGCTCGGCGTCGTGATCGGCAGCTGGCCCGACGCCCCGGACCTGGCCGACCGGTGCAACCTCACCGACCTGCCGCGGACCTCCCGGGCCGCGCTGCTCGGCGCGATCCCGCAGGGCTCGGCGGCCCTGGCACCGGAGGTCTTCCGGCAGCGGGCGGGCGGCTGGCTCGCCCCGGCGCTGGGCGGCACCTGGGACGCCGACGCCTTCACCGACGCGATGGGCCCGGAACCACTGCGGGTCAGCGCACGCTGAGTCGGCGGGGCCGGCCGGCACGGTGAAGCGGCGGGCGCGATCAGCACGGTTAGGTGGCGGGCCCGGCCGACACGGTGAAGTCGCGGACCCGATCGGCACGGTGAGACGGCGGCGCGGCCGGCACGGTGAAGTGGCGGGCCCGTTCGGCGCGGTGAAGTGGCGGACCCGATCGGCACGGTGAGACGGCGGCGCGGCCGGCACGGTGAAGTCGCGGACGCGATCAACGCGGTGAAGCCGGGCGCGGTAAACCCGTTGCCGGGCGGCGGTCCCGGGCGCGATGCTGCCCGGCGATCGTCGTACGAGCGAAGGACCCGTGCCGTGGAGCTGCCCGACTTCCGCCCCGCCCCGAACCAGGGCGGCGACCCGGGGTTGTACGAGATCGAGAACCGCGCCCTGGACCCCGGCGGTCCGCTCCTGGACACCATGCGCTCGCTCGCCCCCTGGTCCGGGCGCACGCTGCTCGACCTCGGCTGCGGCAGCGGCTTCTGGCTGCCCGGTTACGCCGACGAGGCGGCCCGGGTGGTCGGCGTGGAACCCGATCCGCGGCTGCTGCCGCTCGCGCGTGCCCGGGACGCGCGCGCCCGGGTGCTGGCCGGGTCGGCCGAGCACCTCCCGCTGGAGGACGCCTGCGTCGACGTGGTGCACGCCCGCTTCGCCTACTTCTTCCCGCCCGGTTGCGACGCCGGACTGGCCGAGGCGCTGCGGGTGCTCAGGCCGGGCGGCGCGCTGGTGGTCGTGGACAACGACCACCGCCACGGGCAGTTCGCGCGGCTGCTGCGCGGGCTGCCGGACGCCGCCGACCGGGACGCGGGCGGCGTCGCCGACGCCTGGTGGGCGCGGCGCGGGGCGGAGCGCACCGAGGTGATGAGCTCCTGGCGCTTCGAGAGCCGGGCCGACTTCGAGGCCGTGCTGCGCATGGAGTTCCCCGGCGGCCCGGCCGACGACTGGCTGGCCGCCCACCCCGGGGCCGTGGGCCTGAGCTACGGCTACGTGCTCTTCACCGTCCGCCGCTGACCCGCGGACCGCGCGGACCGGGCGTCTCAGGCTTCGGCGGCGGCGCGTTCGGCGAAGCGCAGCAGCATCCGGGTGTGCGGGTCGTCGGCGCCCCGGGCGGCCCGGGGTCCGGCTATCAGCACCGCCGTGGCCCGGCACCAGCCGCGCAACCGGTCCGGGTCGAGCCCCGGAACGCGGGCCGCCAGTTCGCGTATGCGCTCCTCCGTCTCGGCCTCGGACGCGGCGTCCTCGATCACCCAGTCCACCCCGTCGAAATCCGGGTCGCCGACGGCCGGACGCGGGTCGATGGCGATCAGACCGCGCGGGCCGGCGTCCAGCACGTTGCCCGCGTGCAGATCGCCGTGGACGAGCACGGCGGGCCCGGACCGGGCGAGGGCCAGCGCCGCCCGGCGGCACCCCTCGACGATGTGCGCCGCCACCGGGACGCCGCCGGCCGAGTCGCGGACCGCGTCGGCCGTCCGGCGCCGGGTCAGCTCGAAGAGGAACTCGACCCGCTCGGCCAGCGACGGCAGCACCGACCCCGGCCCGGGCGCGTACCCCCGCAGGACGCGGAACAGCTCCGCCACCCGGTCGAGGCCGACGCCGCGCGCGCCGTGCAGCGTCGGCGCGACGGCGCCGTCCGGGCCGGCGACCTCGGCCAGCAGCAGGACTCCGGCCGCCGGATCCGCCCCCAGCAGGCGGGAGGTGCGGCCGCTGCCGTCCCACAGCCGCAGCGCCTCCTCCTCCTGCGCGGCGACGACCGGATCCGGCGTGAGCTTCAGATACGCCCGCGAACCGTCAACCCGGCGACACACCACCACTCGTGAGGTGCCACCACCCAGATGCCCCACCGGCTCCAGCGACCAGCACCGGGCCAGCGCCCGGATCCGGCCGGGCAACTCGTCGCACCACACCTGCGCCGGGGCCCCGAAGCGCCGCAGCAGCCGCTCCCGAGCCTCGGGCGGCACCACCAGATCCACCGTGTCCACCACGACCACCCCCGTTCTCCGCCGCGCGCGGAACGCCGCCCCTTGGTCACGAGGGCGGACTGCGCGGCCGTTCCATCCTGTTCCGGACACATAGTGTCTACCTCACGCCGCCGACAATTGCCGACGGCCGGTCCGGGGGAGGCTTGCCAGGAGCCCGGAGACCGACAGGGGTACTGGGCGGGCGGAAGGACAGCCGGTGGTCGAACGGTTCAGGTTCGGGATCAACTTCCTCGAGGCGGCGTCCGGGCAGGAGTGGGCCGACAAGTGCCGGCACGCGGAGTCGCTCGGATACGACGTGCTGCTCGTCCCCGACCACCTCGGGTGGCCGGCGCCGTTCCCGTCGCTGGTCGCCGCCGCGCAGGCCACCACCCGCCCGAGGGTCGGCACCTTCGTGCTCAACGTCGGCTTCTGGAACCCGGTCCTGCTGGCCCGCGAGGTGGCCACCACCGACCGGCTCACCGAGGGCCGCCTGGAGGTCGGCCTCGGCACCGGCTACGTGCGGTCGGAGTTCGACGACGCGGGCCTGACGTTCGGCACCCCGGGCAGCCGGGTGGACCACCTGGAGCGCACCGCCACCGAACTCGTCCGCCTCCTCGAGGACCCCTCGCACACCCCGCGCCCCGAGCAGCGGCCCCGGCCGCCGCTCATGCTCGGCGGCAACGGCAACCGCGTGCTGCGCATGGCGGCCCGGCACGCCGACATCGTCGCCTTCAGCGGCGCGGAGCAGGCCCCCGGCCGGCCGGACGGCGCGCTGAGGCTGCTGGACGCCGACCGGCTCGCGGACCGGGTCGCCGCCCACCAGGAGTTCGCCCGCGACCGCGAGCGGCAACCGGAACTCAACGTCCTGGTGCAACGCGTCGAGCTGACCGACGACCGCGCCGCCACCGCCGAGCGCACGCTGCCGTACGCGCCCCACCTGACGCCGGAGCAGCTCTCGCAGGTGCCCACCCTGCTGTTCGGCACCGCGGCCGAGATCGCCGACCAGCTGCGCGGCCACCGGGAGCGGTACGGCTTCAGCTACTTCACGGTGCTCGAACCGTCGATGCACGAGATGGCCCCGGTGATCGCCGAACTGCGCCGGACGGGTGACTGACCCGGCGGATCGCGACACGCAGGTGTGAGAGCCCCCGAACGGGCGACCCTCCCCCTGACGGGTGACAGGCCGGCCGCGCGTGACGCGCCGCTCTGGACGATCATGGCAAGGAGGTGTCCTGATGACGGAAGTGCTCCTGCTGATCCTGGCCCTGGCGCTGGCGTTGGCGTGCGGTGTCTTCGTGGCCGCCGAGTTCTCGCTGACCACCGTGGAGCGCGCCGATCTGGAGCAGGCGGTCGAGAGCGGCGAGCGCGGCGCCGACAGCGCGCTCAAAGCGGTGCGCGGGCTGACCTTCCAGCTGTCCGGGGCGCAGTTGGGCATCACCGTCACCGGGCTGGTCATCGGCATGCTGGCGGAGCCCTCCATCGCCGAACTGCTGTCCGGACCGCTGCGGGCCGCCGGGCTCGGCTCGGCCGCCGACGGGACCGCGCTGGTGCTGGGCACCCTGCTGTCCACCGTCGTCCTGATGGTCGTCGGCGAGCTGATCCCGAAGAACTGGGCGATCTCCCGCTCGCTGGCGGTGGCCCGCGCGGTGGCCACCCCGATGCGGGTGTTCAGCGCCGTGTTCCGCCCGTTCATCAGCCACCTCAACAACACCGCCAACCGCGTCGTGCGCCGCTTCGGCCTGGAGCCGATCGAGGAGCTGGCCTCCGTCCGCAGCCGGCAGGAACTGCAGGCGCTGGCCCGGCACTCCGCCCGCGAGGGCGCGTTGAGCGCGGACACCGCGGACCTGTTCGTACGCACCCTGAGCCTGGCCGACCTCACCGCGGAGAACGTGATGACGCCGCGCGTCCACGTCACCGCCCTGCCGGACGACGCCACCGCCGAGGACGTGGCCGGCGCCACCCTGGCCACCGGCCTGTCCCGCTTCCCGGTCTACCGCGACAGCCTGGACTCGGTCGTCGGGGTGGTGCACATCAAGGACGCGCTCGCGGTGCCGCCCGGCCGGCGGGCCGGGCGCCCGGTCACCGCCCTGATGCGCGAACCGCTGCTCGTCCCCGAGTCGCTCGCCGTCGACCGGCTGCTCGACCGGATCTCCGGCGACCGGAACATGGCGGTGGTCATCGACGAGTACGGCGGCACGGCGGGCGTCGCCACCCTGGAGGACATCGTCGAGGAGCTGGTCGGCGAGGTGCGCGACGAGCACGACCCGCAGGAGACCCCCGACCTCGCCCCGGCCGGTCAGGACGACCGGGGCCGCCGGCTCTTCCACGCGGACGGCGCCGCCCGCACCGACCAGCTCGCCCGCATCGGCCTGAGGGTCGGCCCGGGACCGTACGAGACGCTGGCCGGCGTCGTGGCCGAACGCCTCGGCCGCATTCCCCGCGACGGCGACGTGATCGAGGAGTCCGGCTGGATCGTCGAGGTCAGCGAGGCGGCCGGCCACCGGGCCGCGCGGCTGCGGCTGACCTCGCCGCCACCGGGTTCCGAGGACGACGCCGACCACCGGCCGGACCGCGGCCGATGACCGCGCTCCAGTTGTTCGTCGCGGCGCTGACCCTGGTGGGCAACGGCTTCTTCGTGGGCGCCGAGTTCTCCCTCGTGTCGGTGCGCCGCAGCCAGATCGACCCGCTGGCGGAGGACGGCGACCGGCGGGCCCGCACGGTGCTGTGGGCGCTGGAGCACGTCTCCGCCCTCATGGCCACCGCCCAACTCGGCATCACCGCCTGCACGCTGGTGCTCGGCGCGGTGGCCGAGCCCGCCTTCCAGCACCTGCTGGAACCGCTCTTCCACGCCGCACACGTCTCCGGCGGCGCGACCCGGCTGGTCTCCTTCGCGCTCTCGCTGGCCGTCGCCACGTACCTGCACATGCTGGTCGGCGAGATGGTTCCCAAGAACATCGCCCTCGCCGCCCCGGCCCGGACCGCTCTCGCACTGGGCCCGCCGCTGGTCGGCCTGACCCGGGCCCTGCGCCCGCTGGTGGTGGGCATCAACGTGCTGGCCAACGGCGGCCTGCGGCTGCTGCGGGTCGAACCGCGCAACGAGGTCGTCGCCGCCTTCTCCGACGCCGAACTCGCCCGCATGGTCACCGACTCGCGACGCGCCGGGCTGCTCGACGCCCGGTCCACCACCCGGGTCCGCGAGGCGCTGGAACTCAGCAGGCGCCCGGTCGGCGAGGTCGTCGTCCCGGTCGGGGACGTGGTGCACGCCCGGCTCGGCATCACCCCCGACGGGCTCGAACGGCTCTCCGCGGACACCGGCTTCTCCCGTTTCCCGGTGACCGGCACGGACGACCGCATCCTCGGCTACCTGCACGTCAAGGACGCGCTGGAGTCCGGACCGCACGACCAGGCCTTCGATCCGGCCGCGCTGCGCCCCATCAGCCGGGTCAACGGCCGCACCGCGATGGACGACGTCCTCACCGCCATGCGCGGCCGCCGCGCCCACCTCGCCGAGGTCGTCGACGACAACGGCCACGTGGTCGGCCTGGTCACCATGGAAGACGTCCTGCGCGAACTCGTGGGCCGCCCCCTCGGCAACGTCTGACGGGTGAACGGGGCGGCTCGCGCGGGGTCGCGGGCCGAACGCATGGCAGCGGGGCGGAACGGGCGAGGCAGCCGGGGACGGGCGCGGATCGGGTACGGGTGCTCGCGGGGAGGCGAGCCGTACGGGACGGGCCGGGCCGGGCCGGCGGGGCGGATCGCCGGCTCGGCGGAAGCGGTGCGGATCCGTGGCCCCGGGGCTGCCGCCGGCGCCAGGCCGCGCAGCGCAGAACCGTTCCCCGCACGCCGTGCGGAACCGGGCCGCTCCCCCACGCCGCCCGGTGGGCCCGGTCGTCCGGCCGTCCGTCTCCACCCCCTCGGCGGATGATCTCCACCCCGTTCTCCACCCGTGGGTTGAGCCGCCGCGTCGGCGGCGCTGCCATCGTCGACGGAGAAGGGTGAGCACGGGGAAAGCGGCGACCGGGAGTCGCCGAGGGGTCGGGATCGAGGAGGGGTGCGGTCGTGCGAGATGCGTTGGGCTGGGCCATCACCGTCGTGTTGTGGGGCTGGGGCGTGGCCGAAGTCGTCCTGCAGGCACGGCAGTTCATGCGCCGGGGCGTCACGGAGCGCACCGAGCGCGGGAGCCTGGTGGTGCTGACGGTGCTGTGCGGCGGCGGGCTGGCGCTGGCGGGCGTGATCGCCGGCCGGACGTCCGTGCTGTCGTACTCCACCCATCCCGCGGCGGTGCGGGCCGCCGTGCTGGTCGTGGCGTTGGCCGGCATAGCCGTCCGGCTGTGGGCGATCGTCTCCCTCGGCCGGTTCTTCCGGGGCACGGTGCACATCCAGAGCGACCACCAGGTCGTGCGGTCCGGGCCCTACCACTGGGTGCGGCATCCCGCCTACAGCGGTGCGCTGCTGGCCGGGCTGGCCTTCGAGGCCATGCTGGGCAACCTGTTCGCCTGGGTGCTGGCCGCGGTGTGCTGCCTGCTCGGGTGCGGCTACCGGATCCGGGTCGAGGAGCGGATGCTGTCGGAGTCGCTGGGCGAGGCGTACACCGCCTACGCGGCCGACACCCGCCGCCTGATACCCGGCGTGTGGTGACGGGAGGCGCACCGCCCGGCGACGGCGGGAACGGGTCGCGGTCGGCCGAGCACGGTGACCGGAGTGCGCGCGGTGACCGGGGAGCGCGCGGTGACCAGGGTGCGCGGGACGGTTGCGGCCGCCGCCGGATATGATCGCCCGCGCTATGCGGAAAGACGTACCCTTCACCAGTTTCGTCGCGTTGGGCGACTCGTTCACCGAGGGCATGTCGGACACCATGCCCGACGGTGCCTACCGCGGGTGGGCCGATCTGCTCGCCCGGCGCCTGGCGGCCGAGTCGCCCGGCTTCCGGTACGCGAACCTCGCGGTGCGCGGCAAGCTCATCGGCCAGATCGTGGACGAACAGGTCGAGCCGACCGTCGCGATGGGCGCCGATCTGGTCACGCTGGTCGGCGGTCTCAACGACGTCCTGCGGCCGAAGTGCGACGTGGACGAGGTGTGCGCCCGGCTGGAGGAAGCGGTGGTGCGGCTGGCGCCGGGTTGCCGGCAGCTGGTGCTGATGCGCAGCCCCGCCCGGCGCGGTCCGGTGGCCACCCGGTTCATGCCGCGGATGCTGCGGCTGTTCGACTTCGTCGAGGAGCTGGCGGACAAGCACGGCGCACTGGTGATCGATCTGTTCGGAGCGGAGGTGCTCGGTGATCAGCGGATGTGGGCCGACGACAGGCTGCATCTGAACGCCGAGGGCCACCGGCGGGTCGCCGAGGCCGTCTGGCAGGGACTCGGGCTGGCCGCCGGTCACGACTGGCGCGAGCCGCTGCCGCCCTACCGGCCGCCGGCGTGGATCGCCCGGCGCTCCGCCGACCTGCGCTTCACGCGGGAGCACCTGGTGCCGTGGGTGGGCAGGCGGCTGACCGGCCGCTCCTCGGGCGACGGGCTGCCGCCCAAGCGTCCCGAGCTGCTGCCGCTGGAGCCGTAGCCTGCCGCTGGCGGCGCCGGGCGGCCGCCGGCCATGGCTGACCTGCGGCTGCGGCCCAGTAGACTTCGGGAGCGTGACAGCAAAGCCCCGCATTCCGAACGTCCTGGCCGGCCGATACGCCTCGGCGCGACTGGCCACCCTCTGGTCCCCCGAGCAGAAGGTGGTGCTCGAACGCCGTCTGTGGCTCGCCGTGCTGCGGGCGCAGCGGGATCTGGGGATCGAGGTGCCGGCCCAGGCGCTCGACGACTACGAGCGGGTGCTGGAGCAGGTGGACCTGGCGTCCATCGCCGAGCGGGAGAAGGTCACCCGACACGATGTGAAGGCGCGCATCGAGGAGTTCAACGCACTCGCCGGCCACGAGCACGTGCACAAGGGCATGACCTCGCGCGACCTGACGGAGAACGTCGAGCAGTTGCAGATCCGGCTGTCGCTGGAGCTGGCCCGGGACCGGACCGTGGCGGTGCTGGTGGCGCTGGCGCAGCTGGCGGCGCAGCACGCGGAGCTGGTGATGGCCGGGCGTTCGCACAACGTGGCGGCGCAGTCCACCACGCTGGGCAAGCGCTTCGCCTCGGCGGCCGACGAGATGCTCGTGGCGTACGAGCGGATCGAGAATCTGCTGGAGCGCTATCCGCTGCGCGGGATCAAGGGGCCGGTCGGCACGTCGCAGGACATGCTGGACCTGCTGGGCGGCGACACCGCGAAGCTCGCCGAGCTGGAGGGGCGGATCGCCGGGCATCTGGGGTTCTCGCGGGCGTTCACCTCGGTGGGGCAGGTCTATCCGCGGTCGCTGGACTTCGAGGTGGTCACCACGCTGGTGCAGTTGGCGGCGGCTCCGTCGTCGACGGCCAAGACGATCCGGCTGATGGCCGGGCACGAGCTGGTCACCGAGGGCTTCAAGGCCGGCCAGGTCGGCTCGTCGGCGATGCCGCACAAGATGAACACCCGGTCCTGCGAGCGGGTCAACGGGCTGGCGGTGATCCTGCGCGGTTACGCCTCGATGACCGGGGAGCTGGCCGGCGACCAGTGGAACGAGGGCGACGTGTCGTGTTCGGTGGTGCGCCGGGTGGCGCTGCCGGACGCGTTCTTCGCGTTCGACGGGCTGGTGGAGACGTTCCTGACCGTGCTGGCGGAGTTCGGGGCGTTCCCGGCGGTGATCGCCCGGGAGCTGGACCGCTACCTGCCGTTCCTGGCGACCACCAAGGTGCTGATGGCCGCGGTGCGCGCCGGGGTGGGCCGCGAGGTGGCGCACGAGGCGATCAAGGAGCACGCGGTGGCCTCGGCGCTGGCGATGCGCGAGAAGGGCGTCGAGCGCAACGAGTTGCTGGACCGGCTGGCCGACGACGAGCGGATCCCGCTGGACCGGGCCGGGTTGGAGGCGCTGATGGCCGACCGGCTCTCCTTCACCGGTGCGGCCGGCGACCAGGTGGCGGCCGTGGTGGCCCGGATCGGCGAGGTGGCGGCCCGGCACCCGCAGGCGGCGGCCTACGCGCCGGGGGCGATCCTCTGACCCCCGAGGAGCTGGCGGCCGCGCGCGACCGGACGGTCCCTGACGTGATCGCCGAGAACCTGGACGTGCTCTTCTGCGGCATAAATCCCGGGCTGCTGTCCGCCGCGACCGGGCATCACTTCGCGCGGCCGGGCAACCGGTTCTGGCCGGCGCTGCACGCCTCGGGGTTCACGCCGAGGCGGCTGGCGCCGGCCGAGCAGGAGTCGCTGCTGGAGTACCGGCTCGGGATCACCAACGTGGCGGCCCGGGCCACCGCGCGGGCCGACGAGCTGTCGCAGGACGAACTGCGCGAGGGCGGGCGCCTGTTGACGGCGACCGTGCTGCGCTACGAGCCGCGGTGGCTGGCGGTCGCCGGGGTGACCGCGTACCGCACGGCGTTCGGCGACCGCGGCGCCCGGATCGGCCGCCAGGAGCGCACGATAGGCCGGACCAGGATCTGGGCGCTGCCCAACCCGAGCGGTCTGAACGCGCACTGGACGCCGACCACGCTCGCCCAGGAGTTCGGCCGGCTGCGGGAGGCGGCCGGGCGGAGCGGCTGACCGTTCCGGCCGGGCCGGCGCGGACGGGTTCCGGACCGTGCGCGCCGCCGCTCTCGCAGTGTGTCCTTCGTACCGGTAACATCCGCCCACAGGCGCGCAGGAGACCACGCGCCCAGGCAGGGAGGCGTGTCACGTTGGTGCGGCTCACCGGCGGGGATCCCTCGCTGCTCCGCAGGATCAATTCGGCTGTGGTCCTGCACGTCCTGCGCGGGTCGCAGCCGGTCACGCTGACCGAGTTGGCGCACTTCACCGGGCTGTCGCGGCCGACGGTCGAGGTGGTCGTCGAGGGCCTGACCGAGTCCGGCCTGGTGGTCGAGGCGCCGGCCTCCCCGTTGGACGCGCGCAAGCAGGGCCGGCCGGCCCGGCGGTTCCGGTTCCGCGCCGAGTCGGGTCATCTGCTGGGCGTGGAGATCGGCGTCCACGAGGTGCGGGTGATACTGGCCGATCTCGGCGGCCGGGTGCTGGGCTCGCGGGGCCGCCGGGTGGACGAGCTGCTGGAGGCGGACGAGCGGCTGAAGCGGGTCCACGAGACGGTGGACGAGCTGCTGCGGGACGAAGGGGTGACGCGCGGCACGCTGTGGGCGGTCGGCGTGGGCAGTCCGGGGATCGTCGAGTCGGACGGGCGGGTGCGGCTGGGCACCGCCATGCCGGGCTGGACCGGGCTGCCGCTCGGCGAGCGGCTGCGGCGGTCCTTCAAGTGCCCGGTGCTGGTGGAGAACGACGCGAACGCGGCCGCGCTGGCCGAGCACTGGAGCGGGGCGGCGCAGGGCAGCGACGACATCGTCTTCGTCATGGCGGGCCTGAGTCCGGGCGCCGGTTCGCTGATCGGCGGGCGGCTGCACCGCGGGTTCGGCGGTGCGGCGGGTGAGATCGGCGCCCTGCACCTGCTGGGGCGCGAGGCCACTCCGGAGCGGCTGCTGTCCACCACGGACCGGCCGTTGGACCCGTTGGACGAGCCGGCGGTGACCCGGGTGTTCGCGCTGGCCCGGGAGGGCGACGAGCGCGCCCGCGAGGCGGTGGAACGTTTCCTGCAGCGCCTGGTGCACGACGTGGCCGCGCTGGCGCTGGCGCTGGATCCGGAACTCGTGGTGCTCGGCGGCTGGGCGACCGGGCTGGACGGCGTGGTGGAGCCGCTGCGCGACGAGTTGGCCCGCTACTGCCTGCGGCCGCCGAACGTGGCGTTGTCGACGCTGGGCGACGAGGCGGTGGCGACCGGAGCGTTGCGGCTGGCGCTGGACCACGTCGAGGAGCAGTTGTTCGGCGTCGAGCGGGCCGCGACCGCGACCCGCTCGTAGCGTTGCGTCCGGTGCCGGGCGGCGGGCCCGGCCGGGGGCGTCAGGACGCCTGCCGGGTCTCCTCGGCGTCGGACTCGTGGTGGGTGATCTGCACCGCGCCGGTGTCGCCGAAGGTCAGGCGGCAGGTGTCCGCACGGTAGGTGGCGATCGCGACGGCGCTGACCCTGCCGCCGGACAGGTAGCGGGTGGTGACGACGAGCACCGGCGCACCGGGCAGGCGCTCCAGTTGCTTGGCGTCCTCGGCGGCGGCCGAGCCCAGCTCCACCGTGCGGTCCTCGCCCTCCATCTCCAGCCGGCGCAGCTCGGCGAGCACGGCGCGCGGGTGGGCGGCGGGCGTCAGCATGTCGGGCAGCTCGGGCACCGAGGCACGCGGCACGTAGAGCAGCTCGGTGGCGAGCGTCTGGCTGTGGGAGGTGCGCACCCGGCGGACGGTGTGGACCGGCTCGTCGCCGTCCTCGCCGAGCAGCCGCGCGACGTGGGCCGGGGGCAGTGCCTCCGCGCAGCCGACGGTGCGCCAGGAGTCGCCGCCGGCGCCGGGCCAACTGCCCTCGGCGGGCGCCACGTTGACGCCGATGCGCGGCGGGGCGACCGTGGTGCCCACTCCGCGGCGGCGCTGGAGGCGTCCCTCCAGCTCCAGTTGTTCGAGCGCTTGGCGCAGGGTGGCCCGGGCGACCCCGAAACGGGCGGCCAGGTCACGCTCGTTGGGCAGGACCTCACCGACCTCGAACTCCGAGTCGAGGGCCTCGGCGAGCACTGTCCTGAGGTGCCAGTACTTGGGCTCCTGAACCGCATCGAGCTGCGTGGTCCCCACCCTGTCCTCCACGGTCGGCACGTACCCGGTCTTTATCCACCCTTATTTATTAAGGGTTGTTTCACTACTACGGGACGATAGGGCGGCTGCGGGAGTTGGTCAAGACCAATTCGCGATTCGCCGTCGGCCCGGCATCCGCCCGACACGGCGCGTTCATCCGGGGTCGGGAGGCGGCGGGGCGGGAGCGGCGTGGGCGTCACACCGGGGAGAACGACCGGGGACCGGCCGGAGTGCCGATCAGACGCCGCCGAGCTTGTCGGGGTTGGTGACGATGTAGACGCGGGTGACCAGCGCGTCGGTGGTCTCCAGCGACATCACGGCGTACGGGCTGCCCCCCGACGTGACGACGATCGCCGGCGCGCCGTTGACCTCGCGGATGCTGACGCCGGGGTCGGGGAACGGCTTGCCTGCGATGGCGAACAGGAAACGGCTCACCTTGTCGGCGCTCTCGATGACGCGCAGCGGCGCCTTCTCCTTGCCGCCGCCGTCGCCGACCAGCCGCACGCCGGGCGCGAGCAGGGACAGCAGCGCCGCCAGGTCGCCTCCGGTCGCGGCGGCCAGGAAGCGTTCGGTGACGGCCGCGGTCCGCTCGGCGTCCGTGTCGTAGCGCGAGCGGCCCTCCTCGACGTGTCGCCGCGCGCGGCCGGCGAGTTGGCGCACCGCCGCCTCGCCGCGGTCCAAGGTGGCGGCGATCTCGGCGTAGGGCAGGCCGAACGCCTCGCGCAGCACGAAGACCGCGCGCTCCAGCGGGGAGAGCGACTCCAGCATGACCAGGACGGCGAAGGAGACCGATTCGGCCATCACGACGCGTTCGGCCGTGTCCGGAACGGTGTGGTCGAGGTCGGTGGCCAGCGGTTCGGGGAGCCAGGGGCCGACGTAGGACTCCTTGCGGGACTGCACGTGGCGCAGCCGGTCGATGGCCAGCCGGGTGGTGATGCGCACGAGGTAGGCGCGCGGTTCGCGCACCGCGTCGTGGTCGGCGGCGGCCCAGCGCAGCCAGGCGTCCTGCACCACGTCCTCGGCGTCGGCGACCCGGCCCAGCATGCGGTAGGCGACCGCGCCGAGCAGGGGACGGTGCTCCTCGAAGACATCGGTGCTGGTCAGGTCGGCCATGCTGCCATCCCACCTGACGGGTCGACGGCTGTCCAGCGAACACGGCGTGTGACGGCGGGCTTCCGGTGGTATCTCCATCACATTACCAACAAGTAGCATGCGAAAGCCCGGGACTTCCGCCCTTTCCGGCCGCCTGGCCGCTCTGGAGCCGCGCATGACCACCACGGATCCGATCTCCCGGCTCGGCGTCACGCCGCCCGGGCTGCCCACCGTCACCGTGGCCTATCGCCGGTACGGCGCGGGCGAGCCGCTGGTGCTGCTGCACGGCATCGGCCACCACCTCCAGGCGTGGGATCCGGTGGTCGGCGCGCTGGCCGAGCGGCGCGAGGTGATCGCCTTCGACCTGCCGGGCTTCGGCGCCTCGCCCGCCCAACCGGCCGGCGTGCCCTACACGTTGGAGAACTCGGTGCGCGTGCTGGCCGCCGCCTTCGCGCGGCTGGGCCTGGCCCGGCCGCATGTGGCGGGCAACTCGCTCGGCGGCCTGATCGCACTGCGGCTCGGCCAGACCGGCCGGGCACGCACCGTCACCGCGCTGTCCCCCGGCGGCTTCTGGAACACGCCGGAGCGGATCTACGCCTTCACGGTGCTCAGCGTGATCCGGCGCGGCGCGCTGGCCCTGCCGCCCGGCGCCGTGGAGTTCCTGGCCCGCGGCGCCACGGGCCGGGCGCTGCTGACCGGCAGCGTCTACGCCCGCCCCGGGCGGCGGGATCCGGGCGCGGTGATCGCCGAGACCCGGGCGATGCGGGAGGCGGCCGGCTTCGAGGAGACGATCGCCGCCGCGCGCACCGGGCGCCCGTTCACCGGCACCATCAGCGAGAAGGTGCCGGTCACCGTGGGGTGGGGCACCCGCGACCGCGTCCTGCCGCGCCGCCAGGGGGTGCGGGTGAAGCGGGCCATACCGCACGCCCGCCTGGTGCGGCTGCCCGGCTGCGGACACGTGCCGATGAGCGACGACCCGGAACGCGTCGCCCACCTGCTGCTCGACGCGAGCCGCGACCGGTGAGCGCGTTCAGCTACCGCGAGGTGGGCGCGACCGGCCGGCCCGGCGAGCTGCCGCCGCCCGGCTACCACCTGCTGCGGGTACGCACCCGGATCGGCGCGGGCCCCGCGGTGTTCGCGGCGGCCGGGCAGGCGGTGCTGAGCTGGCGGATGCACCGGCGGCTCGGCGTGCGGATGGACACCGCGGCGCCGGCGGCGGTGCCGGGCGCCCGGGTCGTGGTCGGCCTGGGCGTGGGCCCGCTGCGGGTGGCCGCACCGTGCGAGGTGGTGTGGACGGTGCGCGGGGCCCGGCGGACCGGGTTCGCCTACGGCACGCTGCCGGGGCATCCGGAGTGCGGCGAGGAGTCGTTCGTGGTCGAGTGGGAGCCGGACGACTCGGTGGTGCTCGCGGTCGTCGCCTTCAGCAGGCCGGCCGCCTGGTACACCCGGGCCGCCGGACCTCTCGCACGCGTGGGGCAGCGGGCGTACGCGCACCGCTGCGGGACGGTGCTGCGCCGGCTGGCCGGGCCGGCGGGATCCGCGTCCGGTACCGGTGGCGGGCGGTGAGCGCGGCGGGTCCGGACACCCTTTCCCGGTCTGTTTAACCCATCGGCCACAAAGCGTTCGCGGTGGGGCAACACGGTCAACGGACAATGGGGGTCATGTGCGATCACACCGTTGCCCCGGTACCCGACCCGTCCACTCCCCCGCTGTCCCCCGCACCGCAGGACGCCGGGCCCGCACGGCGCAGGAGGCACGCCGGCCTCCGCGCACGCCGGGCACGCGCGGCCGGTCCGGCGCCCGGGCGGCTCACCCGGCTGCGCGCCGTGCCGGACGCGCCCGGACACGGTCTGCACGATCCGCCGCGTCCGGTACGCCCGGCGGCCGAGCCCGGACCGCGGCAACTGCCGTACGGCGACGGCCTGTCCGTCCGCCCCGTCGGCCCCGGCGACCGGGCGGCGGCGCTCGCGCTGCACGAACGCTGCTCGCCCGACACCGTCCGCCGCCGCTACCACGGACCGGTGGCCGACGCGGACCGCTATCTCGGCCATCTGCTCGACCCGCGGCACGGGCGCACGCTGGCGGTCGCCACGGGCCCGGGGCACCTGGTGGCGATCGGCCACCTGCTGTGGGACGGCACGGAGACCGAGGTGGCGCTGCTGGTGGAGGACGGTTGGCAGCGGCGCGGACTGGGCACGCTACTGCTGCGCCATCTGGTCGCGCTGGCCCGCCGGGAGGGCCGCGACGCGGTCTACGCGGTCACCCAGCGGTCCGACCGCGCGATGGCCGCGGCGATGCGCCGGCTCGGGCTGCCGTTGGACGTGCGTGACGAGGACGGCACGGTGGTGATCACCGCGGCGTTTCCGCGGAGAGACGAATTCGCGGACGCGGCGGAGGTCTTCGCCCCAAAGTGATCGACGCGGGCCACCCGTCGTACCAGGATGGCCCTCATGTCCGACACATCTGATGCTCCTTACACCGCCGGCGTACCGGCCGCCGAGGCACTGCCGCGTGCGATCGCCGACCGGTACGTCGCGGCGCTGGCCGAGCTCGACCCGATCACCGCCCTCACCCTCGGCCTGCACCGCCCCGGCGACGACCGGCTCCCCGACTACTCCCCGGCCGGCCTCGAAGCCGTCGCCGACTTGGCCAGGCGCACCCTGGCCGAGCTCGACGCGGCCGAGGCCGCCGCTTCGCCCGGCGCGGCCGACGAGGCCGAACAGCGCTGCGCGCGGCTGCTGCGGGAGCGGCTCACCGCCGAGCTGGCCGTCTCCGACGCGGGCGAGGACCTGCGCAGGATCCGCAACCTCTACTCGCCGGTCCACACGGTGCGCGAGTCCTTCACCATGATGGGCACCGACACCGACGCCGAGTGGACGGCGATCGCCGGCCGGCTGCGCAACGTGCCGGACTCGCTCGGCGGGTACCGCGAGTCGCTGAACGCCGGTCTGGAGCGCGGGCTGCTGGCCGGACCGCTCCAGGTCGCCACGGTCATCGGGCAGTTGGACGAGTGGGTCGGCACCGACGGCAAGAGCTGGTTCGCCGCGTTCGTCGCGGACGGCCCCGAGGAGCGCCGCGCGGAGTTGGACGAGGCCGCCGCGGTGGCGGCCGGCGCGGTCGCGGACCTGCGCGACTGGCTGCGCGAGACGTACGCGCCCGCCGCGGCCGACACCCCCGACCCGGTGGGCCGGGAGCGCTACGCGCTGTGGGTACGCCGCTGGAGCGGCAGCGACCTGGACCTGGACGAGGCGTACGCGTGGGGCTGGGAGGAGTTCCACCGCATCGAGGCGGAGATGCGCGCCGAGGCGGAGAAGGTGCTGCCCGGCTCCACCCCGCTGGAGGCGCTGGCGCACCTGGAGGAGTCCGGGCAGGCCGTCGAGGGCGTGGAGACCGTCCGCGGCTGGCTGCAGGACATGATGGACCGGGCCATCACCGAACTGCACGGCACCCACTTCGACCTCGCGGAGCCGGTGCGCCGGGTCGAGGCGATGATCGCCCCGGTCGGCAGCGCTGCGGCCCCCTACTACACCGCGCCCACCCTGGACTTCTCGCGGCCCGGCCGCACCTGGCTGCCGACGCTCGGCCGGGACCGCTTCCCGGTGTACGACCTGGTGAGCACCTGGTACCACGAGGGCGTGCCCGGCCACCACCTGCAACTCGCCCAGTGGGCCTACGTGGCCGACCGGCTCTCGAAGTACCAGGCCACGCTGGGCCTCGTCAGCGCCAACGTGGAGGGCTGGGCGCTGTACGCGGAGCGCCTGATGGACGAGCTGGGCTTCTTCACCGACCCCGGCATCCGGCTCGGCCACCTGGACGCGCAGATGATGCGCGCGGTGCGGGTCATCATCGACATCGGCATGCACCTGGAGCTGCCGATCCCGCGCGACTCCGGCTTCCGCGACGGCGGGGAGCGCTGGACGCCCGCGCTGGCCCGCGAGTTCTTCGGCCTGCACAGCGGCCGTCCCGCCGACTTCCTGGACAGCGAACTCGTCCGGTACCTGGGCATGCCCGGCCAGGCGATCGGCTACAAGCTGGGCGAGCGCGCCTGGCTGCAGGGCCGGGAGGCCGCCCGGCAGGCGCACGGCGCGGACTTCGACCTCAAGTCCTGGCACATGGCCGCGCTCTCCCAGGGCTCGCTGGGCCTGGACGACCTGGTGGACGAGCTGTCCCGGCTCTGAACGGGCCGGCCTCTCCACGGGCGGGAGCCCCGACCACGGGCCGGGGCGCCCGCCCCGGTTCGTCCGCGCCCGAGGGCGCGTTCCCGCCCGGCGGTGCGCCTGCCGGCGGACGGCCGGACGGCTCCGGTGACCGCGCGTCCCGACACTCCCGAGCGCGTGCCAGGGGTTGAGGGGCCGGGCCGGGCACAAGATACAGTGCGTCGGCGCTCGGAGCGGGCACGGCGGAAGGACAGGGTTCATGGTGGTCTCCTACGACGGCGGCCGGGTGGTGCTGCGCGACGGACGGGTGGAGTTGCGCGAGCAGTTGCCCCCGGAGGCGGCACGGATCGCCGACGGCCTGTCCACGGACCTGCGCTGGATCGACGAGACGCCCTGCGAGGGCACGGTGATCGCCGCCTCGATGATCGTCAAGGCGTTCACCGCCGGGCTGTACGTGCCCGGTTGGAGCGTGTTCACCATCCTGCGGACCGAGGACGACACGGCGATCGGCGGCATCGGCTTCCACGGGGCGCCCAGGGACGGCGTGGTGGAACTGGGCTACGACCTGTCGGTCTCGGCGCGCGGCGCGGGCTGGGCCACCGACGCGGTGCGGCTGCTGTCCGCCTGGGCGCTCGGCCAGGCGGACGTGCACACGGTGGTGGCCACCACCGAGCCGTCCAACTCCCCCTCGCAGGCGGTGCTGGCCCGCGCCGGGTTCAGCTGGGCCGGCAGCCGGGAGGGCATGCGCCTGTTCGTGATGCGCCGGGCCGCCGCAACGACCTCCTGACGGCCGCGGCCCGCGCGGCTACCCTCCCGCACGGCGGCCGACCGGACCGTGCGCGGCGCCCGTGCGGTGCCGTACCGACGAGCCGTCGCGGCCCTTGACCACCTCCAGTTGGGCGGGGATGCGGTGGCGCAGGTCGGCGACGTGGCTCACGATGCCCACGGTGCGGTCGCGTTCGCGCAGCGCGTCGAGGACGTCGAGCACCTCGTCGAGGGTCTGCTCGTCGAGGCTGCCGAAGCCCTCGTCGATGAAGAGGGTGTCGAGCCGGACGGCGCCCGCCTCCTCGGTCACCACGTCGGCCAGGCCGAGGGCGAGGGCCAGTGAGGCGAAGAACGTCTCGCCGCCGGAGAGCGTCGCGGTGTCGCGCTCGGTGCCGGTCCAGGCGTCCGCCACCCGCAGTCCGAGGCCGGAGCGGGCCCGGCCGGCGCCCTTGGCGTCGGAGTGGATCAGCGTGTAGCGGCCGGCGGACATCCGGCGCAGCCGCACGCTCGCCGCCGCCGCGACCTGCTCCAGCCGGGCGGCCAGTACGTAGGACTCCAGGCGCATGCGCAACTCGTTCTCCGCCGAGGTGCCCGCGGTCAGCTGGGCGAGCCGGCGCAGCCGGGCGTGCTCGGCGCGCAGCGGCGCCAACGCCCGGGCCTGCCGGGCGGTTTCGGCCGAGAGGCGGTCGAGTTCGGCGCAGCGCTGCCCGGCCGAGGTCTCGGCGGCCGAGACCTCGCGCAGCCGTCCCGTCGCCGCGTCGAGCGCGGCACGGCAGGACTGCGGGTCGGCGGCCGGGCGGGCGGCGGCCTCGGCGAGCCGGGGATCGGCCAACTCCGCGTCCACCGCGGCCCGCCGGCTGCGATGCGCCTCGACCCGTTCGCGCAGCTCGGCGCGGGCACGGGGGTTCAGCACGGCCTCGGCAGCGGCGGACGCGTCGGCGAACCCGGCCTCGCGGGCGGCCTGCCGGGCGCGCTCGCCCGCAGCGGTCAGCCGTGCCTCGGCGTCGGCGGCGGCGCGGGCGGCCTCGACGGCACCGGCGAGCAGGCGGGCCAGCCGCTCCAGCCGGGCGGCCTGCTCCGCGACGCTGCCGTCGCCGCGCACCTCGTCCAACTGCTCGCGCAGCGAGGCGAGTTCGGCATCGAGTGCTTCCCGGTGGGAAGTCCGGGCGGCCTGCCGCTTCTGGGTCTCGCGCTGGACGTCGAGTCGTTGGGCGTGCTCCTCCTCGGCGGCGCGCAGGGTCTCCTTCGCGGGGTGGAGGTCGGCGGCCGTGTGGCGGGCGTCGGCCAGCTCGCCGTCCAACGCGGCCGTTCGGCGTCGAGTTGATCGGTGGTCAGGTCGGCGGCCTCGGCGCGGGCGGCGGCGAGCAGCTCGCGCAGGGTGTGCGCCTGCGTGTCGGCTGCGGCGCGCTCCTGCTCGGCGCGGCGGTGGGCGGCGTGCGCGGCGTCCTCGGCGGCCCGGTCGACGTGTCCGGCGCCGGGCCGGGCGGGAGCCGGGTGTTCGGCGCTGCCGCAGACCGGGCAGTCCTCGCCGGGCGTGAGGCCCGCGGCGAGTTCGGCGGCGATGCCGCGCAGCCGGGCCTCCTTGAGGGTCAGCCAGTGTTCCTGGGCGTCGGCCGCCCGGGCGCGCAGTGTCAACAGCCGCTCGGCGGCCTGCCGTTCCTCGGTGATCAGCTCGTCGCGGCGACGGGCGGCGCGGGCCCGGCGGCGCACGGACTCCAGCCGGGCGGCGAGGGCTTCCGCGGCGGTCGCGGCCTGCTGGGCGGCTTCGAGCCGGCGCCGGCCCGCGTCGCGGGTGGGCTCCCAGGTGGCGAGCCAGGCCGTGGTGTCGCGTTCGAGATCCTCGGCGGCGGCGGATTCGGCTTCCAGCCGGGCGCGTTCGCCGCGGATCTCGGTCGCCCGGCGTTCGGCGCGGCGCGCGGAGTCGAGGCTGCCGAGCGCCTGCCGGGTCTCGCGTTCCCGCTCGGTGAGCGCTTCGGCGTCGGCCTCGGCGAGGGAGGGGGGCAACTGCCCGGCGGCCGAGCGCTGTTCGCGGACGGCGGCGTCTCGCTCGCGGGCCGCGTGGTCGAGGGCGTCCAGCGCGGGCACCACCTGGTCGGCCGCGCGGGCCAGCTCCAGCCGGCGCCGGAGGCGGTCGAACTCCTCGGCCTGCTCGTCCAGTCGGCCGGCCCGGGCCAGCGCGAGCGCGTGCCGCTGCTGCGCCGCGGCCGTCTCGCCCGCCTCTTCGAGCGCCGCCTGCGCGGTCCGGTGGGCGGATTCGGCCGCGTCGAGGGCGAGGACGGCGATGTCCCGGCGCTCCCGGGCCCCGGCGCGCGCGACGGCGGCCCACCGCAGGATGTGCGGAGCCAACTCCGGCTCATCCGCCGCCAGTTCGGGCGGTGCCTGTTCGTGTGCCGCGGCTCCGGCCGCCTGGCCGATGCGGTGCGCGAGGCCGATCAGCTCCTCGTCCCCCGCCCGCACCCGGGACTCGGAGGCGCGGCGGCGCTCCGCGAGCCACTTCTCGACGGCTTCGAAGCGGCCGGTGTCGAAGAGCCGGCCGAGCAGGTCGGCCCGCGCGGTCGCGTCGGAGCGCAGGAAGTGCGCGAACTCGCCCTGCGGCAACAGGACCACCTGGCAGAACTGCTCGCGGCTCATCCCGAGCAGCTGCCCGATCTCCTCGCCGATCTCCTGGTGGGAGCGGCTGAGCGGCTTCCACTCGGCGCCGCCCGGCACCCGCTCGCGCAGCAGGCTGACCGCCTTCTCCACGGTGCTGCCGCTGCCGCGGCGCTTGGGCCGCGGCTGCTCGGGGCGCCGGGTGATCTCCAACCGGCGCCCGGCGACGGTGAGTTCGAGCATGACCTCGGTGAGCACGTGCGCGTCCGCGTGGTCGCTGCGCAGCCGCATCCCGTGCCGGGCGCCGGGCACCGCGCCGTACAGGGCGTAGCAGACGGCGTCGAGCACCGAGGTCTTGCCGGCGCCGGTCGGTCCGTGCAGCAGGAAGAGGCCGGCCCGGGAGAGCTCGTCGAAGTCGACACGCGAGGTGCCGGGGTACGGGCCGAAGGCGGTCACCGTCAGCGTGTGCAGCCTCACCGCGCCTCCTCCACGCCCTCGCGGACCCGCACGGCGTCCAACGCGTCGCGCAGCACCGCCCGTTCCGCCGCGTCGGGACCGCTGCCGCGCACATGGGCGACGAAGTCCTCGGCGATCTGCTGGTCGGTGCGGTCCCGCAGCCGCCGCGCGTAGCCGATCAGCGGGTCGTCCTGCGCGCCGTCCGGTTCGAAGACGAGGGCGAGCAGGTGCGGGAAGCGCTTGGTGAGCCGGGCCATCGGCTCTTCCGGGCGGAACGGGTCGGTCAGCGTCGCCTCGACCCACGCGTCCTCGTGCGCCGCCAGCGCCGGATCGGCCAGCAGCGTCTCCACCGTGCCCCGCACCCGGGCGAGCCGGCGCGGCACCGGGCAGTCCACCCGCTCGGCCGCCACCTCGCCCGCCGGACCGAGGTCCACCAGCCACATGCTCTTGCGGTGCGCGGCCTCGGAGAAGGAGTACGCCAGCGGCGAACCGGAGTAGCGCACCCGGTCGCCGACCGTCTGGCAGCCGTGCAGATGGCCGAGCGCCACGTAGTCCACCCCGGCGAACACCTCGGCGGGCACGGCCGCGACGCCGCCCGCGGTGATGTCGCGCTCGCTGTCGCAGGCGGCGGCTCCGCTGACGAAGGCGTGGGCCAGCACGACCGAGCGGGTGCCGGCCGGCCGGGCCGCCAGGTCGGCGCGCACCCGGTCCATCGCGGCGCCGAGCACGGCGGCGTGGTCGGCCCGGCTCGCGCCGAACTCCTCGCGCACCAGGGCCGGTTCGAGGTAGGGCAGCCCGTAGACGGCCACCTCGCCGTGCGCGTCGCCGAGCAGCACCGGCACCGCGCAGCCGCCGGGCGCGGTGCGCAGGTGGATGCCCGAGCCGGACATCAGCCGGGCCCCGACCCCGAGCCGCCGCGCCGAGTCGTGGTTCCCGGAGATCATCACGGTGGGCACGCCGATCCCCGCGAGCCGGTGCAGCGCGTCGTCGAACAACTCCACGGCGGGCAGCGGCGGAACCGCCCGGTCGTAGACGTCGCCCGCGACGACCACCGCGTCCACCCGCTCGGCGCGCGCCGTGGCCACCAGGTGGTCCACGAACTCCTCCTGCGCCGACAGCAGGTTCACCCGGTGGAACGACCGCCCCAGATGCCAGTCGGAGGTGTGCAGCAGCCTCAACGGACCACTCCGACCCGCGTGTCCACCCTTGTCCCCGCCTTCCGCCGTGCCCCGCGCGTCCCGCTCCTCACGCCCTGGCCCTCAGTCTCGCACCGGCCACTGACAACGGCCGACACGGCGGCGGTCCGCGCCGCCGGGTCCGCCCCGCCGCGACCTCGGTCAGGCGTCACCGTAGGTCTCGGCGCCGAGGGTGAGCGTCGCGGTTCCGGCGGTGGCGTCGGCGAGCCAGGCGGTGAAGGCGGGCAGGTCGGACTCGGCGAGCGCGAGGTCGATGCCGACCGCTTCGGCGTAGCGCACGTCGAGCACCGTGCGCCCGGTGCCGCGCAGGTCGTTCTCCAGCCGCCCGGCGTGCGCGTGGTCCACGGTCACGGTGGCGAGCCGCCGGCGGTGCCTGATCCGGGTGCCGAGCACGTCCAGGGCCTCGCCGACCACGCCGCCGTAGGCCCGGATCAGCCCGCCCGCGCCGAGCTTGACGCCGCCGAAGTAGCGGGTGACGACGGCGACCGCGTAGCGCACGTCACGGCGCAGCAGCATCTGCAGCATGGGCGCGCCCGCGGTGCCGGACGGCTCGCCGTCGTCGCTCGCCCGCTGGATCCCCGCGTCGGTGCCGATGACGTACGCGAAGCAGTGGTGGTTGGCGGTCGGGTGCGCCTCGCGGACCGCCCGGACGAACTCCTGCGCCTGCGGTTCGGTCGCGGCCGGCGCGAGGGCGCACAGGAAGCGCGACCTGTTGATCTCGGTCTCGTGCGTCCCGCGTCGGGCGACCGTCCGGTACTGCTCTGGCATCGCACCACCCTAGCCAGTCGGCCGCTGGTCCCGACGTCAGCGAGCCGAGCGATGGTTCATCCGTTCTAGGCAGACCCGAGCCTGGGTCGAGAGCGACGTACATCATAATTAGGTTTACCTAAGTTAGGGTAGTCTTCCCTTGGCCCGAGCGGGTCCGTGGTCACCCCGGCCCGGATCCTCACCTCCCTTCTTCGAAAGCCGCCATGCGTCGTCCAGTTGTCACCATCGCCGTCCCGTCGCTCCTGCTCGCGCTGACCGCCACCGGCTGCGGCGCCCTGGGCGGCTCGGCTGCCTCGCCGGACAAGACCACGATCACGCTGTACAACGGCCAGCACGAGCAGACCACTCAGCAGTTGGTGGCGGCGTTCGAGAAGCGGAACCCGTCGATCAAGGTCACCGTCCGCAGCGACGACGAGGACGTGCTCGCCCAGCAGATCGAGAAGGAGGGCGGCAAGTCCCCGGCGGACGTCTTCTACACGGAGAACTCCCCCGCGCTGGAGAACCTGGCGGGCAAGCGGCTGCTCGCCCCGGCACCGGCCGACGCGCTGGCCTCGGTGCCGGCGAAGTACAGCGCGCCGGGGCAGGGTTCGGCCCGCACCTGGATCGGCGTGTCGGCCCGCGTCTCGGTGATGGTGGTCAACACCCGCCAGGTGCCCGCCTCCCGGATCCCGACCTCGGTCCTGCAGCTCGCCGACCCGAGGTGGAAGGGGAAGCTGGCGCTGGCCGGCGGGGAGACCGACTTCCAGCCGGTCGTCACCTCGATCGCGAAGGCGTACGGCAACGCGAAGGCCACGGCGTGGCTCAAGGCGGTCAAGGCCAACGGCGCCGCCCACTCCGTGCCCGACAACGAGACCGTCACCGCCGACGTGGACAAGGGCCAGGCGCAGATCGGTCTGGTGGACCAGTACTACTGGTACCGGCAGGCCGTGCAGGACGGCGGTGAGGCCAAGACGCACTCGAAGATCGCCTACTTCGCCCCCAAGGACCCGGGATACGTGCTCGACGTGTCCGGCGCCGCGGTCCTGAAGTCCTCCCGCCACCAGGCCGCGGCGGACCGGTTCCTGGCCTTCCTCACCTCGGCGGCCGGGCAGAAGATCATCGCCACCTCCGACAGCTTCGAGTACCCGATACGCCCCGGCGTGGCCGCCAACGCGGAACTGGCCCCGCTCAGCTCGCTCCGGCCGAACGGCATCACCGTGGCCGACCTGGGTGACGGCCAGTCGGCCATCGCCCTGCTGCAGGCGGCGCAACTGCTGTGACCCCGGGTCTCGACGCCACGGCCGCAAGCGCCGCGAGGACGCCGGTCCGCACCCGCGGACGGCGTCCGGCGGCGCTGATGGCCGGCTCGATCCTGATCGCCGCTGTGGTGCTGCTGCCGGTGGTCTTCCTCGGCCTGCAGGCCGCCCAGGTCGGCGGCGCGGCCCTGCGGCGTCTGCTGTTCCGCTCGCTGACCTGGCAGTTGCTCGCCAACACCGCCGAACTCGCGGTCTGCGTCACCGTGTTGTGCGCGGTCCTGGGCACCGCCGCGGCGTACGCGACGGAACGCACCGACCTGCCGCTGCGCCGGATGTGGTCCTCGCTGATCGTGGTGCCGCTGGCGATTCCCGACTTCATCGTCGGCTACACGTGGTCCTCCCTGCTGCCCGGGCTGCACGGTCTGCCCGGCGCGGTGCTGGTCATGACGCTGAGCCTCAATCCGCTGGTGTACCTGCCGGTCGCCGCGGCGCTGCGCAACACCGACCCCGCGCTGGAGGAGGCCGCGCGGTCGTTGGGGCTGACCCCGTGGGCGGTCTTCCGCCGGGTCACGCTGCGGCAGATCCGTCCGGCGCTGCTGGGCGGCTGTCTGGTGGTCTGCCTGGCGCTGCTCGCCGAGTACGGCGCGTTCGAGATCATGCGGTTCCAGACCTTCACCACCGAGATCTACACCGAGTTCCAGGTCGGCTTCTCCTCCTCCGCCGCCTGCGCGTTGTCCATCGTGCTGGTGCTGCTCGGACTTGTCGTCCTGGTCGGGCAGCACTGGTCCAACGCGGACGGGCGCGCGGGCGCCGGCCGGTCGGCGCGCGCCGCGGGATCGGCCCGCCGCCCGCCGGCCCGGCACCGGCTGGGAGCGCGGGCGATCCCCGTGACGGCCGGCTGCGCGGCGCTGGCCGCGCTGTCCCTCGGCGTTCCGGTGGCCACGCTCGCCTACTGGCTCGGGCAGCCGAACACGAGCACCCTGCCGGCGACCGCCTCCCTGCCGTCCGCCACGTTGACCACCGTGCTCTACGCGGCCCTCGCCGCGCTCGCCGCCACGATGCTGGCGCTGCCGGTCGCGCTGCTCGCCGAGCGGCACCGCACCGGCTTCACCGTGTTGCTGGAACGCGCCACGCTCCTGGTGCAGGGGCTGCCCGGGCTGGTGATCGCGTTGTCGCTGGTGTTCTTCGCGGTCCGGTTCGCCTTCGGCCTCTACCAGAGCCCGGTGCTGATGATCGCCGCCTACGCCATCCTGTTCTTCCCACTGGCGCTCGTCTCGGTGCGTTCGTCGGTGGCACAGGCACCGAGGAAGTTCGAGGAGGCGGCGCGCTCGCTGGGCAAGCCACCGCTCGTGGTGCTGCTCCGGGTGACGCTGCCGCTGATCGCGCCCGGTCTGGCCGCCGGCTTCTGCCTGGTGTTCCTCTCCGTCACCACCGAGTTGACGGCGACGCTGGTCCTGCTCCCCACCGGGGTGCGGACCCTCGCCACGCAGTTCTGGGCCTTCCAGCACGACCAGTCGTACGCGGCGGCGGCACCGTACGCGGCGGCCATGGTCGCCCTCGCGGTCGTGCCGGGATACCTGCTGGGCAAGTGGTTCGACAGGAGGAGCACGGCATGACCGTCCGCATCACCGGCCTGCGCAAGTCCTACGGCGACAACCAGGTCCTGCGCGGCGTCGACCTCGCTGTCGAGGAGGGCTCGCTGACCGCAGTACTGGGATCGTCCGGCAGCGGCAAGACGACCCTGCTGCGGGTCCTCGCCGGGTTCGAACGCGCCGACGCCGGCGCCGTCCACCTCGGCGGAACGCTCGCCGACGACGGCCGGCGCTCGCTCGCCCCGGAACAGCGGCGGATCGGCTACGTGCCGCAGGACGGCGCCCTCTTCCCGCACCTGACGGTGCGCGGCAACATCGGCTTCGCCCTCACCCGCGCACAGCGCCGCGGCGCGAAGGTCGACCGGCTGCTGGAGATGACCGGGCTGGACGGGCTGGACGCGCGCTACCCGCACGAACTGTCCGGCGGTCAGCAGCAGCGGGTGGCGCTGGCCCGCGCCCTGGCCCACGAACCGACCGTCGTCCTGCTGGACGAGCCCTTCTCCGCGCTCGACGCGACCCTCCGGGCCAGCGTCCGCGCGGAGATCCTCGGCGTGCTGCGCGCCGCCCGGTCGACCGCCGTCCTGGTCACCCACGACCAGGACGAGGCCCTGTCCATGGCCGACCGGGTGGCCGTGCTGCGGGACGGCGTGATCGTGCAGCACGGCAGCCCCTACGACCTCTACACCACCCCGGTCGACCAGCGGCTGGCGCGATTCATCGGCGAGGCGAATTTGGTCGGCGGCACCCTCACCGGCACCGGACAGGTGGACGCCGGCCCACTCGGCGTGCTCGCCCTGCACCCGGACGTCACCCGGCAGGACACCGGTACCCGCCCGGGCGCCTGCACGGTGCTGATCCGCCCCGAGCAGTTCGCCGTCGCCGACTCGGGGTCCGGCCACGTCGTGAGCGCGCGCGTCGAGCGCACCGAGTACTTCGGCCACGACATGATGCTGACCATTCGCCCCCACCACCCCGACGAACGACTGCCCGAACTCCTCAGCCTCCGGCTGTCCGAAGGCGTTCGCCCCACCGTCGGCGACACGGTCGACATCACCGTCCACGGCCCGGTCATCGCCTGGTCCGACGCGTCAGCCCCCGCCATGGACCCCGTTCCCTAGCGCCGACTCCCCCGGGACCGCCGAGGTGACCGCGGTGTCGCGGATGGGCTCGGCGCGCTGATCTGTCGGGGTCGGATCAGCCAGGCATTCGTGCGTTCCGACTCGACCGCGGGACGGAGAGGCGTGCGCGGGATCTCGGTCGGGCGTGGGCGGACGCCGAAGCGCCGGGCGAAAGCCGTTGCACGGCACGGCGGTTGGGAGTCCGGTCGCCCACGGCGGGCTCAGTCGCAGGCGCCACTGCCGCTGTAGCAGGGGGCACGCTGGACGGTGGGGACCGGTGCGGGGGCGGGGTGGGTCAGGCCGTAGTGGTGCCGGGCGAGCACGAGCAGCACGCCGAGCGTCGCGGCGGCGAGGAACTGCGAGACCGCTGTCCACGACGCACGGACGAGCGCGGCGAGCGCGGCGAGGACCAGCACGGCGACGAGGACGCGCTCGGTCCACGCGATACTCGCCAGCGTCGCCGCGTCGGTCTGCGCCGAGGCCGGCGCGGACCACATCCGCGCACCGTGCGTGAAGGCCGTCGACACGAACACCCACGCCTCGACCAGCAGCAGCACGATGCCGCTGCCGAGGTCGACGGCCGTCCTGTCCGGCCGACGCCGTTCGCTCCGGGACGGAGGGCCGGAGACCGCATACGCCATGGCGCCATCATGTCGTACCTGAAGCCTTATCAGACAGATTGCGGGTGACCGTTCGACGGCAGGCCCTCCGGCGAAGGGGCCCACGCCGTGGGAGGCCACCGGTAGGCTCCGGAGATCGTGGACGAACTCGGGGATGGCAGACGGCGGTTCGGGAGCCGGCGGCGTTGGACCGTCGTGGCCGCGGTCGTGGTGATCGCGGTGGGGGCGGTAGCGGAGTGGGAACTGCGGCCTCGGTTCCCGGAGACGGACAGCCGGGCGTGCGTCGGCAGCACCGTGCCGATCGAGCAGCAGGCGCAGGCCCTGCACCTCGTACTGCCGAGGCACGTCACGCAGTGGCACTACGACACGTCCCGATTCGACCCGTCCACCAGGCAGTCGGTCACGGCCCCGGCGCGCCCCCTGCTGAGGATGGAGTTCCGCGCGGGAAACGGGGACATCCTGGCCTGGCTGAAGGCCGACGGCCTCCCGACGCCGGCCCCGTACAGCCAGACGCACGGGTCGCAGGACGTGGCGTCGGGACCCGCCTGCGGGATCCTGGAGGACGGATTCTCGGACTGGAGCGTCTCCACCCTGTGCACGCCGAACGCCCAAGCCCTCCCGCACGCCATCCGCACCACCGTCGACTCCGACCTGGGCAGGCGCCCGGACCCGGTGGTCTTCATGGAGGTCGACCAGGTCGCCAACTGCTCGGTGGAGTAAGGGACACCCCCGCGGCCAACGGGTAGCGCTGGCGGCCCGGTCTTCTCCGGCGACCTGCCGCAACTGCGGCTCGGAGCGGATCCACAGCCCTTGCGCGGTCAGCCGGGTCCGCTCGTGTCCGTCAACGTTGATGTCATTTGGTGGTGTCAAAACCCGGCGTCAGTCGTCAATGCCATTGATCGACGGCTGTCGTGATTCGGGCACGGGGACACCGAGCCGGAGGGCTTCCATCACGTCGACGGCCGGCTTGAGGGCAAATCCTGTAGCGCTGCGGATAACTCTGACAGCTTGTATGCGCTGGTCCGCGTGAATGAGCGCGATCACCTCCGCCCTCACCTCGGCAGGCAGCCACAGGTCCTGCGTTGCACCACTCCCAGATCCGCACTATCGCTCCCCCTACCGATGCAGGCCCGGCGTCCCCCATCCTGACAAGCGGGAGGGTACCCACGAGCCCAAGTTTGGAAGATTGAGTCTGCCCTCCTCAGCCGACCTGCGGAATTGCATCGTCCAGGTCTGCCTCACGAGACCGATCCTGGTACTCGCCGACCGCGCGTACCAGGGTGCCGGCGTCACCGTCCACGCCTCTTCACCGCGACACCCGGACGTCGAAGCTGCCGCTGACGGAGCGGAGGAAACGGGCGAACGATCCGCTCAAACCTGGCGTCCGCAGACGGGCCGGCGAACGTGGGCAAAGGCGACGGCGGCACCTTAGGAACAAGCAGCCAAACGTGCCGTGAAGCTCGCCTTCGGTGACTACTACACCGTTGAAAAGGCCACTTTCTACACCGGCGGGCCGAACGGAAGCGGCACGGTGATGGCTTCACTCGCGAACGGCTACGTGAATATCAGCTGGCCATCGCAGGAAAACTTTAATGCCAGTCTCAACCTCTCCAGCGAAACCGCCAGAAACGGCTATCCAATCGATGGAGCATCGAAAGCGCCTCTCAATAAAAAAGATGCGAAGACGATAGCCATGGATTACGCAAGAGTACATACCCCGTGGGCGATCGCGAACGCCACGGTGACAGTCAATGGCGCAGGAGGGCCGAATAACTCTTTGGGCTGGATGGTGACCTGGCGCCGGACTCGAGAGGGAGTCCTCATGCCGATGCGGCTCGACATAGAGATCAACCGCATGGGCAGGATATCCGAAATGGTTGAACGGCGCGTAGCAGATCCGCATCTGCCCTCCGCAAGGCTATCGCGGGATGCAGCCTTTAATGTGTTGACACGGGTGAATAAAATCCATGGAAGGATCTTGGAGAAATCTGCTCTACTTCTTGCAGAAAAAAGAAGGGGACATTGGACTCCCGAATGGCTCATGAGCCTGCAACTGCAAGATACAACGGTCACTGGCTATATTGATGCCGTTACGGGAAAGATGGTATCCATAAGAACCAGCTAGCGCCGATCCGGCGTGTGGAGCATCGGGCTCGCTGTAACAGTCGCCGGGACACTTCAACTGTGCGAAGGCGCGTTCGCCCAGAGCCCTCAGCCGAGCATGTTCGCAGTTGAGTTCGGCGAAGCTCTCGGGGTGGTTGCCGTGCTGGCTTCCGCCCAGAGCCCCCGCCAACCGCCAAGGCCGGGAACCACGAAGCCCCGAATCATCATCCGGTTCGGGGCTTTTGCCTGGCCAAACCCAGAGCACCCCTGTCGGGTTCAAACCGACGACCCCCGCTTTACAAGAGTGGCAGGGGTAGGGCGCCGCTGACCTTCGAGGTCATGAGCTGGGCGAACTCGTGGAGTCGTGGCCGTGGGCCGCCCTTGTTGACCGTGGCCGACCGCTGGATCTGGCGCGCTAGGAGCACGTTTGCCTCTTCGTCCCAACCAATCGGTAGGTGGGTAAGTCCCACACCCACCGCCAACAGCCCCTGAACTGGCGCAACGTTCAGGGGCCGTCACCCTCGGCGGGGTCTGTCACTCGCCGTCATCCCAGCAGTGACCGGTGCTTCTTGTGGCTGTCGCTGACCTTGGAGGCGTGGCCGATCTTGTGGCTGTCGCTGACCTTAGGGGCCACCTTGTGGCTATCGCTTGCCTTGTGGCTGCCGCCGACCATAGGGGCGTTGCCCACCTTGTGGCCCTCGCTGACCTTGTGACTGTCACTGACCTTGTGGCTGTCACTGACCTTTGGGGCGTAGCCCACCTTGTGGCCGTAGCCGACCTTGTGACCGTAGCTGGCCTTGTGGCTGTCGCTGACCTTGTGCGTATTACTGACCTTGTTCTCGTTCTTGTTGCTGTTCTCGCTCTTGTTGCTGTTGTTGATGTTGATCGTGATGCTGATGAACTCACACCGTTCCGGCTCCTCGCGCGACGCCTTCCTCGAATCGATGTGGCCACGTTTCATATGGCCGTCGACACGCGCCTGCTCACACTTGACCGCGTTCACGCTCTGCGACTTTTTCGCGTCGTGCTTCCCCGGGTGGGAATCGGCGGCGAGCGCCATCGGGGTGCAGAGAGCCAGAACTGATACGCCACCGAGGGCGGTTGTCACTACTCGCGAAAGGCGCATGGGGAGAATCCCACCTTTTGAGCGCAGCGCCCGGTCCACTACCGAAGGCATCTCACTGCGGCCCGTGTACGGCAGGGCGGTTTCAAGTTCCTGGTAGGAGTGGGCTGTCGGTGATGCCCCAGATCCAGATGGCGTGTTCGGGTGCGTCCCGGATTGCTCGGGTGGTCTTGGCGATGTTGTCCGCTCCCAGCAGCCGGAGCCTGCCGATGGCGAGGTTCCGCAGGGCGGCCATTGCCCGCGGCGCGCTGCCGGTGTGGACGGTGGAGGCGTCTTCGGCGAACACCACGTCTCTGACATGGTGGCTGGAATTTTCGATTGCCCAGTGGCCGCGCACGTATCCGCCCAGGTCAGCGGGGCTCGCCTGGTGGGTGTCGAGGCTGGTGACGGCGTAGACCGTCTCCCGGGTCTGCCGCTTGCCGCTCTCCTGGCGGCGCCGGTGGATGCGCAGGGCCAGACGTGCTTCGGGGAAGGCGATCCCGCCCAGGTTCGCCGCGATGGCCATGGTCTTGACCGAGCGGGATTCCCGCCGCCCGTGCCCGGCCTGGGAGATGGTGTGCGCCACGGGCACCTGTTCCCACGGCAGGGCCTTGAGCTGGGCCGACGCGGTCGGCTGGTTTCCCTTGATCACCGCGATGTAGTGGGCGTTCTTCTCCTGGACCAGCCAGCGCGCCTGGTCCTTGACGCTGTGCAGGGCGTCGAAGGTGACCACCGTGCCGGTCAGGTCGAGAGGTTCCAGCAGTGGACGGAAGGCGGCCGTCTCGTTGGTCTTGGCCCCCACCTCCCGCTGGGCCAGGGTGACGGTGGGGGCGTGGGTGACGGCGGACAGCAGGTGCCGGTGGCGTTGCTGTCGGTGCGCGGAGCCGGACAGCGCCTTGCCGTCTACCGCGATCGCCGGCCGCGGTGCCGAGCCCGTGCCGCCGGCGTCGGTGTGGTCGTGTCCGGCCAGGTAGGCGCCGATCGCGGCGTCCAGGGCATCGCCGTCGAGGGCTGCCAGGAGCCGGGTGAGGGTGGCATGGGACGGAGCGCGTCGATGTCCGGGCAGGTGGCGGCGGATGCCGAGTTGTTCCAGCACCGTGGTGGTGGCGCGCTGTCCCCACTCAGTGATCTCGGTGACGGTCCGGGCGCCGGAGACGACTGCGCAGGCGCAGACCAGCAGCAGGCTGACCAGGGGATACCACCGCCCGCGACGCGAACGCGGATCGGGTATGCGCCGGAGGTGGACGCGCAGACGGCCGGTGTCGTACTGGTGAAGGGGGCCCAGTTTCGCCAGGGCGGCAGGTATCAGGAAGGATGAAGCGGCAGGCACGGGACCTCAACGTGATCAGCTGGCATAGACACCCTGATGATCACCGGTCTCGTGCCTGTGTTGTTGCCGCGTCAACTTCCGCCGGGTACGGACGATCTACGCGATCACGGAACTTGCAACCGCCCGGCCGACGCTAAGGGGGCTGCTGCTCCCCCGCCATCCAGCGCCTCCATCCGGAGTACCGCGTGATCAACCGGAGGTGCTGTACTTCGTTGCTGTACAGCACACGTCCGACACCCGCCTTACAAGAGCGGTGCTCCCGCGCGTGGTGACCGCAACCTCACTGGGCGGGCGTCGAGGTCCGGCCAGGCCCCGGTCTGGGTACCCACCACGCGCGATGCGCGTGACCCCGCCGATACGACCAACCGCGAAGTCGCCCCTCCACTGGGGGGGGGCGGAATGGAGCGGGAGCGGCTGTCGTTTTCCCTTGCGGCAGGTATCGGAGCAGCAGGAGGCACAGCGTGCGCAGCGAGGCAGAGACCGTCCGCAGGATCCTCGAGGAGTTCGGCGGTACGTGGGCGGTCGTGGGTCTCTCGTCGAACCAGCGGCGGGCCGCCTACGAAGTGGCGGAGGTCCTGCAGCGCTATGGCAAGCGGATCGTCCCCGTGCACCCGAAGGCGGAGACGGTGCACGGGGAGCAGGGCTATCCGTCCCTTGACGCCATTCCTTTCGAAGTCGACGTGGTGGACGTCTTCGTCAACTCCGAGCTGGCGGGATCGGTGGCGGACGAGGCGGTCGCGATCGGCGCCAAGGCGGTCTGGTTCCAGCTGGGCGTGATCGACGAGGCCGCGTACGACCGCACCCGCGCTGCCGGCCTGGAGATGGTCATGGACCGCTGCCCGGCGATCGAGATACCCGCGCTGGGCTGAGCCGGCCCGGGGGACGGCACCTGACGCGGGCGGCGGTCTGCCGATAGCGTGCGCGGCATGAGGGGCGTACGCATGGCCGGACCGGACGACGCGGCGGAGCTGGCGCGGCTGCGCCGGCTGATGTTCCAGGCGATGAGCGGGCGGGACGAGCCGGGTGAGTGGGAGGCGGCAGCGGCGGAGCTGGCGCGGGTTCGGCTCGCCGTGCCGGAGGGCGCCGGGACGCTGGGCGCGTTCGTCGTGGAGGCGGACCACGAGCAGACCGGTCCCGGCGTGCCGCTGGCCGCGTGCGCGGTGGGCACCGTCGAGCAGCGGCTGCCCGCCCCGTCACACCCGAGCGGGCTGTTCGGCTTCGTCTTCAACGTCTGCACCGACCCCGCGTACCGCGGCCGCGGCTACGCCCGGGCCACCACCCGGGCGCTGCTCGACTGGTTCGCGGAGCGCGGTGCCACCCGGATCGACCTGCACGCCACCGCCGACGCCGAGCGCATGTACCGCGCGTTCGGCTTCGCCGAGCACTCCACCGCGCTGTCGCTGCACCTGCCCGCGCCCGGGCCGGACCGCGGTTGACGGCGAGGGCGCGGCGCCGGCGTCCGGCTGCGGCGCACACGGCGGCGGGCGCCCCGCGGCCGGTCAGCCGCCCAGGCCGTCCAGCACGGTCGCGTTCGGGAGGGAGGCGAGGGCCTTGCCGGGGACGAGGAGCTTGCCGCGGCGCAGGCCGCTGCCGATGACGACGTAGGCGGTGTCGGCGGCGACGGAGTCGATCAGGAGCGGCCAGGGGTCGGGCAGGCCGATCGGGGAGATGCCGCCGTACTCCATGCCGGATTCGCCGACCGCGGTGTCCATCGGCGCGAACGACGCCTTGCGCACGCCGAGGTGGCGGCGGACGAGTCCGTTGACGTCGGCGCGGGTGTGGGCCAGGACGACGCAGCCGGCGAGCGTCACCTCCTGGCCGCGCCTGCCCGCGACGACGACGCAGTTGGCGGACCGCTCGGGCGGGATGCCGTAGACCTCGCCGAAGACCGCGGTGTCGGCGTTGGCGGGGTCGGTGTCCACGTAGAGCAACTGCTCGACGGGGACCGGTCCCCGCCAGTTCCGCAGCGCCTCGGCGACCGGGGCGGCGAGGAGGTCGAGGTGGTCGGCGGCGGGCAGGGCCTCGTCGAAGGTTCCGATGGGTGCGCGCATTTTCCGCACGCTAGCAGCCCGGCCTACGGGCGCCGATCCGGCCGCCGGCCCGGTCGGGATCAGTGCGGTGCGGGGACGGAGATGGCGAGGGTCAGCTCGGTCGGCTCGGTGCCGGTGTTGTGGTAGCCGTGCGGGACGGCGGCGTCGAAGCCGGCGGTGGTGCCGGGGGTGACGCGGTGACGCTCGCCGTCCACGACCAGGGTCAGCTCACCGGACTCGACCCTGATCAGTTCGGCGGTGCCGGCCGGGTGGGGATCGGAGTCGTGGCCCTCGCCGGGCATGATCCGCCAGGACCACAGCTCCAGCGGTCCGGGCGCCTCGGTGCCGGCCTGCAGCGTGCCGTGGCTGCCGGCCGGCGTCTGCCACAGCCGGATGGCGTCCTTCGGCGGCACCAGGCGCACAGCGGGCGAGCCGGCGTTCTCCAGCAGGCTGGCGATGCTCAGTCCGAGGGCGTCGCCGAGCCGCGCGACCGTGCCGATGCTGGGGTTGGTGCGCGCCTGCTCGATCTGGATGATCATGCCGCGGCTCACGCCGGACCTGGCGGCCAGCGCCTCCAGCGAGTAGCCGCGCTCCTGGCGGGTCCGCCTGAGGTTTCGGGCCAGTGCCCGCGCGACCGCGTCCGGATCCGGCACGTGCGTTCCCCCGATCATGTGCGAGGACGGCGGTGGGAGGCCGCGGGGTCCCGAAGTTCAATACTGTGGATGACAGGGTTCATTTCAGTGAACTACTGTGGAGTGTCCTCAGACGTTCAACATATTGTACGGGAGGAGGGTGCCGTGACCGTGCTTCTCGCCCTGGCCACCAGCCTGTTGTGGGGCAGCGCCGACTTCGGAGGCGGGGTCCTCACCCGGCGGTTCCCGGCGATGAGCGTCGTGGTGATCTCGCAGGCCGCGGCGGCGCTGGTGCTCGGCGTGATCGTGCTGGCGAGCGGCGGGTGGGCCGAGGCCGGGCCGCGGCTGTGGTTAGCGGTGGGCGCCGGGGCGGCCGGGCCCGCGGCGCTGCTGTGCTTCTACCGCGCGCTGGCGATCGGGCCGATGGGCGTGGTCTCACCGCTGGCGGCGGTCGGCGTGGTCGTTCCGGTGGGACTCGGACTGCTGCTGGGCGAACGGCCGGCGATGGCGCAGTACGCGGGGATCGTGGTCGCCGTGGTCGGGGTGATGCTCGCGGGCGGGCCGCAGTTGGGCGGGGCGATCCAGCGCAAGGCGATCGTGCTGGCGCTGGGCTCGGCCTTCGGCTTCGGGGTGGTGATGGCGCTGGTGGCGCAGGCGTCGGTCAACGTGAAGGGCCTGTTCCTGGCGCTGTTCGTGCAGCGGGTGGTCAGCGTCCTGATCGGCGGGGCGGTGCTGGGCGTCTCGGTGCGCCGCGGCACCCCGATCCTGCCGGAGGAGGACGGATTGGCCCGGGTGTGGCGGAACCTGCCGCTGCTCGCCTTCGTGGGCCTGGCCGACGTGGCCGCCAACGGGTCGTTCGCACTGGCGGCCCGGGTGGGTCCGATCACCGTCGCGGCGGTCCTGGGCTCGCTCTACCCGGTCGTCACCGCGGTCGCCGCGCGGCTGTTCCTGGGCGAACGGCTGCGCCCGGTGCAGGCCGCGGGCGCCGGGCTCGCGCTGCTCGGCTCGGTGCTGCTCGCCACCGGTTGACGCCGGGGCCGGGTGCCGCACCGGCCGGGCGGAACGGCCGTCGGCGTCGAACGGAGCGCCCGGCCGCGCGGGACCGACGAGACGCGCCGCAGCTACCGGGCCGGGGGGACGCCCTCGGCGGTCTGCCAGGCTTCGAGGGCGGCGAGGCCGTCGGCCGTGACGCCGTCGGCGAGCGGCTCGGGGGCCGGGGTGCGCAGCGGCGGCTGCCAGCCGTCGACCGGGTCCCAGCGGCGCACGACGCGGGCCGGGGAGCCGGCCACCAGCACCCGGTCGGGCACGGTGCCGCGCACGACGGACCCGGCGGCCACGGCGACGTTGCGGCCGATCCGCGCGCCGGGCAGCACGATCGCGCCGACCCCGAGCCAGCTGTTCGCGCCGATCTCGACGGGCGCGCTGCGCGGCCACTGCCGGCCGATCGGTTCGTCGGGGTTGTCGTAGGAGTGGTTGTCGCTGGTGATGTAGACGCCGGGGCCGCAGTAGACGTTGTCGCCGATCGCCACCGGGGACGAGGCGATGACGTGGCTGCCCCGGCCCAGGACCACGCCGTCGCCGAGCCGCAACAGCGGCTCGGGGCCGAACTCCTGGCCCGGCATCATGCCGACGGTCAAGGTCACCTGTTCGGCGATGATGCAGCAGTCCCCCAGCTCGATCCACCGCTCGCCGAAGATCGTCCCCTGCGGGTAGGCCAGCCGCGTCCCGACGCCGATCCGGCCGAACGCGTACGGGCCCGGGCGCTGCGCGGAGACGGTGGCCGCCTCCCGCATCCACCGGTCCGCCCGGTGCGCCCACCGCGACACCGCCCGCCGCCGCCACGCAGCGACGGACGAGAACACCCTCAGGTCCTTCCCCACGCCGCAACGGTACCGGCCGCGTCCGGACGAAAGGGCGCCAAGGCGCGGTGACCTGGGTCTCGTTGGCGGGATGCCGGGGCCGGCGATGGCGCGGATTCGGTAAATTCGGTTGCCCGATCGGCGGGTCGGCGGATGATCCTCTGTCGTGACCACGGCTTCCCAGCCCATGCCCACCGGCGCCGCCACGCTGTGCGACGAGTGCGGTTCCGCACTGACCGGTGATCCCCGCTTCGTCCGGTGGTGCCGCTCCTGCGGCTGGAACGCCCACCCGAAGCCCGCGCGGGACGCGAAGCGGCCCGACCGCTTCCGGCGCCGGCCCCGCCGCGAGGCGGAGGAACGTCTCCTCAGCCGGATCACCGAGCAGGGCACCTGCCGCCGCCCGCCGGACGCGGCGGCGGTCGGCGCGTGGACGCTCTCCGGTCTGATCCACCTGGTGACCTTCGGCCTGGCCGGCGGCGGCGCGTTCATGCTGTTCCAGCACCCCTGGCCGTTGCGCGTGGCGGGCGCGGGCATGCTCGCCGTCGCCTACGCGGTGCGCCCCCGGCTGGGACCGGGGCGCCTGGCGCGGCGCGGTCCGCGATCCGTGGAACGGGACGCCGCGCCGGCGCTCTACGGGCTCGCCGACCGCGTCGCCCGCGAGCTGCGCGCCGCCCCGCCCGCGTCGATCGTCGTGAACGGTTCGTACCGGGCCTCCTGGTCCAGGACCGGACTGCGGCGCCGGGTCGTGCTGACCGTCGGGCTGGCGCTGTGGGAGACGCTCACCCCGGCGGAACGGGTCGCGCTGCTCGGGCACGAACTCGCGCACGGAGCGGCCGGCGCCAGGCACGGGTGGTGGGTCGGCTCGGCGGCGGGGACCCTGAACGAGTGGTACGGGCTGTTCCGGCCGGGAGCGAAGCGCGAGAGCCACGGCCACCGGGGATCGTCGGCCATCGGGCTGGCCGTCATCGGCGAACTGATCGCCACCGTGGTGCTGGCGGTCTTCGCCGAGACCGTCCTGCTCGCGCACCGGCTGCTCTCCCGGCTGACCACCCGCGCCGGCCGGCGGGCCGAGTACCACGCCGACGCGCTGGCGGCGCGGGTCGCCGGCCGGGACGCGGTGGCCGGGCTGCTCGGGGCGCTCTGCCTGGGCGGTACGGACGAACAGGTCACGCTGTGGCGGCGGTTGGGCCGCGACCTCGCCCGTTCGGTGCCCGACGGCGCCGGGGCGGGCGCCGCGTCGGACTTCTGGAGCGACCTGCGCCGCTACGTCGCGTCGATCCCGGACAGCGAGCGCGAGCGGCGGCTGCTGGTGGCCCGGCTCGACAACTGCGCGGTGGACGCGGCCCATCCGCCGACCCACCTGCGGCTGGCCTTCGTGGACCGGCTGCCCGACCACGCGGCGACGATCGGGCTCACCGCTGAGGAGTCGGCCGGCCTCGACCGGGAACTCGCCGCGGTGCGCGCCGCGGTCGCCGCCGACCTGGGCTGAGCCGCGGACGGCGGGCCTAGGGTCCCACCGACTCCGAGTCGGGGGCCGGCCGGCCGGCGCGCTCGGCGCGGGCTCTCGCGCGGCGGCGCACCACGAGGTACCCGGCGGCGCCGAGCAGGACGACGGCGGCCAGGCCGGCGTAGGAGAAGTCCTTGAGCCAGGTCTCGGCGACCAGGCCGACGTAGTAGACGGCGGCGGTGGTGCCGCCCGCCCAGGCGATGCCGCCGAGCAGGTTCGCGGTCAGGAAGCGCCAGTACGGCATCCGCAGCACGCCCGCCAGCGGCCCGGCGAAGATCCGCAGGAAGGCCACGAAGCGGCCGAAGAAGACCGCCCACACGCCCCAGCGCCGGAAGGAGCCCTTGGCGCGGTCGATGCTGTCCGGCCCGAAGTGGTGCGGGAAGCGCCGGCCGAGCCGGGTGAAGATCGTCTCGCCGTAGCGGTGCCCGATCGCGTAGCCGATCGAGTCGCCGACCACCGCGCCCGCCACCGCGCTCACCCCGACCGCCGCCGGGTCGACCGTGCCGTGCGCGGCCAGCAGCGCCGCGCTGACCAGGACGATCTCGCCCGGCAGTGGAATGCCCAGGCTCTCCACGCCGATCACGATCGCGACCACCAGGTACACGACGACGTGCGGAATGTGTTCGAGCCACTGCGTGACGTGCAAGCCCGCTTCCTCTCCCGGCCCCGGGCGGCCGCGACCCGGCGCCCGACGGTGAGCCTATGCGCCCGCGGGCGTCGAGCGGAAACACTTCGCCCGGTCGGTCAGCCGGCGGCGTCCCAGTCGGGGCGGACGCCGAAGGTGCGCACCAGGCCGGCCCGGCCCTCGTCGGTGACCCGGACGATGCGCCGCGCCTCGCTCCTGCGCAGCCACTCCAGCTCGAACAGCCGCCCGGTCAGCGCCGCGCCGAGCGCCCCCGACAGGTGGTGGCGCTGCTCGCTCCAGTCGACGCAGTAGCGGATCGCCGGCCTGCGGTGCGGGAGGCGTTCCGGGTCGACGCCGAAGCCGGTCATCACCTCGCGGCCGTGCGCGGTGAGCCGGTAGGCGATGTCGTGTCCGGGGGCCGACGGCCGGTCCCGCTCGGCGTCCCGCGCGTGGTAGGCGCCGTCGCCGCCGGTGAGCACGTCGCGCTCCAGCAGGGCGTCCATCAGCGCCACGCCGAGCCGGCCGGCGACGTGGTCGTAGCAGGTGCGGCAGCGGCGCAGTTGCGCGGCGCGGGTGCCCTCGCGCAGCGAGCGGACCGGTTTGGGCGGCGCGACCCGGGCCAGTGCCTCCAGCACGTCGGAGACCGCCGGTCCGCTGAGCCGGTAGTAGCGGTGGCGTCCGTGGCGCTCGACGGCGACCAGTCCGGCCTCCAGCAGCCGGGCGAGGTGCGCGCTGGCGGTCGAGGCGCCGACCCCGGCCTCGGCGGCCAGCACGCTCGCCGGCAGCTGCCGCCCGTCGCCGAGGGCGAGCAGTACCCGCACCCGCGACGCGTCGCCGAAGACCGCCGCGGCCCGGGCCACGTCCGCTTCCCGCTCCGGGGGTGTCTCGGTGGGCGTCTTCATGGCCCCGAGCCTAGGCGGCCGACGTTTCGACGCCCGGCGAAGCGTCGTCGCGCGCGGCGACGGCCACGGTTCGGCCGGGGGCGAAGCGATCCGGTGCGACGGTGGTGCGATGACCTCCACCGATCCGATCGACGTAACCGCCGGCGAACACCGCGGGGTGGCCGGTGGCCGCCCCGGCACGGGATGGCTGCCGCTGGTGGCGGTCTCGCTCGGCTTCTTCATGGTGATCCTGGACGTGACCGTGGTGACGGTCGCCGTGCCGTCCATCGGCGGGGCGCTGGGCGCGGGCGGTTCCGCGCTGCAGTGGGTGGTGGACGGCTACACGCTGGTGTTCGCCTGCCTGATGCCGCTGTGCGGGGCGCTGGGCGACCGGTTCGGCAACCGGGCGGCGTTCCTGGCCGGGCTGCTGGTCTTCACGGCGGCGTCGGCGGCGTGCGGGGCGGCGTTCTCCGCCGGCTGGCTGATCGCGGCGCGGCTGGCGCAGGGCGCGGGGGCGGCGCTGATGGTCCCGTCGTCGCTGGCGCTGCTGCGGGCGTCGTATCCGCGGGCCGACGAGCGGGCGCGGGCGTTCGGCGCCTGGGCCGCGGTCTCCGGGCTCGGGGCGGCGGCCGGACCGCTGGTGGGCGGCCTCGCGGTGTGGGGGGTGGGCTGGCGCGCGGTCTTCCTGGTCAACCTGCCCTTCGGCCTGCTGGCGCTGCTGCTGACCCGGGCCCGGGTGCCGGCTCCGGCGCCCCGGCCGCAGTCGCGGATCAACGTGCCGGCCCAGGTCGCGGGCGTGGTGGCGCTGGCCGCGCTGACCGCCGGGCTCAACGAGGGCGGCTCGCTCGGCTGGTCGGACCCGCTGGTGGTGGGCTGCTTCTGGGTGGCCGCCGCCGGTCTCGGCGGCGCGGGCGTGGCGCTGCGGCGGCGCGCGGCGGAGCGGACGGCCGGCGCGCGCCGGCGGGCCCTGGTCGGCGGTTCGGTGGTCGGGCTGCTGCTGAACCTCGGCTTCTACGGGGTGCTGTTCCTGGCGACGCTGTACTTCCAGCGGCAGCGCGGATACGGGCCGTTGCAGGCCGGACTGGCGCTGCTGCCGATGTTCACGGTGATGGCGGCCTCGTCGTTCCTCTCCGGCCGGCTGGCCGCGCGGACCGGGCCGCGGACCCCGATGGTCGTCGGGCTGCTGACCGGCGCGGCGGGGCTGGCCGGCTGGCTGGCCGCCGGACCGGGCACGGCGTACGGCTGGCTGGTGGCGCCGATGGCGCTGGCCGGCATGGGCACCTCGTTCGCCATGCCGGCGGCCACCACCGCCGTGATGGAGGCGGCGCCGGACGACCGCGGCGGGATGGCGGCGGCCTCGTTGAACGCCGGCCGGCAACTCGGCAGCGCGCTCGGGGTCGCGCTGTTCGGCAGCCTCGCGGCGCGGCACTTCCTGCCGGGGCTGCACCTGTCGGCGGTGCTCGCGGCGGCCGGCTTCGTCGCCGCGGCCGGGGTGGCGGCGCTGACCACGCAGCGCCGCGCGCGCTGAACGGCGGGCGCCGCGCGGCGGGTCAGCAGACCGGCAGGCCGGGCACCGGCTGGTCGTTCTCGCCGCCGGAGAGGTAGACGTCGCTGACGTAGACGCCGGTGTTGCCGCTGTCGTCGTCGGTCTTGGCCCACCACACGTTCGTCCACGAGCCGTAGGTCTCCCGGCGGCCCAGATTCGCCTGGCAGTAGAAGTAGTCGGTGCCCGCCTTCAGGATGCCCTCGTGCGCGCCGCTGCTGGAGATCGAGTCGGCCTGCCGCCACACGTGGCAGTCGTACTTGCCGCCGCCGATCCCGGCGCAGGAGGGTGCGACCGGCTTGGGCGGCGCGGGGTGTGCCGTCGTGGGCGCCGGCGCGGGGCGGTGGGTGGCCGGGCGGGCGGTGGTCGGTGCCGCAGTGTGCCGGGCGGGGGCGGTGCGGGACGGCGACGCGGACGGCGGGACGGAGGCCGGGGCAGATCCGAACGCCGGCAGGCCCGGGCCGGCCGGGTGGCCGCCGCCGGCCGCGCCGGTGTGGCCGCCCGGACCGCCGGCGAGCGCGTACGCCACTCCCCCGCCGACCAGCAGCACGGCCGCGACCGCGCCGGCGAGCACACCCCGCCGCCGGCCGCGGCTCTCGGACGGCGGTCGGTCCGGGGCGGCCGGCGGCTGGTGGCGGGCGGCCAACGGCGCCGGCTGGTAGGGGCTTCTGGCCCGGTCGGCCGGCATCGGGTTGGTCGGGGGCTGGCGGAATCCGGCGCCGGACGCCGGGGCCGGCGCGGGCGGGACGTAGGGGACGTCCGCGGCGCCCGCCGTCGGCGCAACGGCCGGGGAGCCTGGGGCCACCGCCCGGAGCAGTTGCCCGGCCCGCGCCGCGGAGGGCCGTCGCGCCGGGTCCTTGCGCAGCATCTCGTGCAGCACCGGCGCCAACGGACCGGCCCGGCGCGGTGGCGGGAGTTCCTCGGTGACGATCGCGTTGAGGGTCGGCCAGACCGAGGAGCGGTGGAAGGGCGCGGACCCCTCGACGGCCGCGTACAGCGTCATCCCCAGTGACCAGATGTCCGAGGCCGGCCCGGGTTCCTCGCCCTGGGCGCGTTCCGGCGGCAGGTAGTCGAGCGAGCCGACCAGTTCGCCGGCCCGGGTGAGCTTCGCCTCGGCCTCCGTCTCCTGGATGCTGGCGATGCCGAAGTCGGTGAGCACCACCCGGCCGCCGCGCTCCAGCAGCACGTTGCCCGGTTTGACGTCGCGGTGCAGCACCCCGGCGCGGTGCGCGGCGTCCAGCGCCTCGGCCACCCCGGCGCCGATCGCGGCCGCCCTGATCGGGTCCAACGCGCCCTCCCGGCCGAGCACGTCGTCCAGCGAGGAGCCGTCCACCAGTTCCATCACGATGAGCGGGCGGCCGTCCTCCTCGGTCACGTCGTGCACGGTGACGACCCCGGCGTGCCGGATGCGGACCGCGGCGCGCGCCTCGCGCCGCATGCGGGAGCTGACGTCGGTCCACTCCGGCGCCGAGGGGTTCACCGACGCGTGCAGGATCTTGACGGCGACCTCGCGGCCGAGCACCTCGTCCGTCGCCCGGCAGACGACGCCCATACCGCCCCGGCCGAGGGTGCCGGTCACCCGGTAGCGCCCCGCCAGCAGCCGCCCGGTCAGGTCGCCGCCGTCGTCTCCGGTCGCCACGCGGACCCTCCCTGGTTCACCACCGGCCGCCGTGCGCGCCGACCCGCTCCCGTCCTGACCCTCACCACCCTAGAGGAGCCGCCGGAACGCCAACTCCCGTGCGGCGCGGGCCGGGTCACGAGAGTGACGGGGCGTCAGAAAGGTGCCGGAGCGTCGACGCGAGCGGGCGTACGACGTGCCGGCGCAGCCAGGCGAGCCGTGCGGCGTCGTATCCGCGGGGTACCGCCTCGACCCACATGATCAGGTGGAGGTACGAGCGGTACAACGTCAGACGTCGACGCGCCGCCGCGTCGAAGGTCACCGAGCCGCCGGCCGACCGGTAGCCGGCCAGGAAGGCGTCGTCCCGCCGGATGTCGTCGAACAGGGCCAGCGACACGAAGTCGGCGAGCGGGTCCCCCCAGAACGCCCGCTCGGCGTCGATGAGCCCACCGATGCGCGGAGCGTCGGAACCGGCGCCCTCGACCAGGATGTTGCCGTCCCACAGGTCGAAGTGGACGAGGCTCGGGGTCGTCACCTCGTCCAGCACCGCGCCGTGCGCCGCGAACAACTCCCGTATCCGGTCCGAGGGTTCGGGCAGCGGGACGCCGAACCGGTCCGCGTCGGCGAGCACCGCGTCGACCATGTCGGAGAACGCCTCGCGCCAGCCGGCGCGCAACGGGCCGAACGGTAGCGCGGGATAGCCGAACGCCGTGCCGGTGACGCCGTGCAGGGCGGCCACGTGGCGTCCCAACTCGGCACGCAGGCGCCGCCGTTGCCGGTCGTCGATGCGGTCGCCCGACGCGTGCCAGTCGACTCCTGGGCACGCGGTCATCACGAGGTGGCCGCCCGCCGGAACGCCGCCGTGCGTGGGCGGCAGCACGGCCGGCACGGGCACGCCCACCGCCTCCCGCGCCAGTTCGTAGAAGCGCGCCTCGGTGGCGAGCAGGTCCCGCTCGTAGCTCAGGACCGGGACGCCGGAACCCGGCGCCAGCTTGACCACCAGCCCCGGACCGCTCGGCCGGCGCACCCGGAAGACCGTGTTGAAGGTGCCGCCGGCGAGTTGCTCGCGGTCCACCACGTCGTCCGGGGGCACGCCCACCGCCCGCAGCGCGGCATCGAGCCGGACCCGGTCGTCATCGGCCTCGCGATCCACCGTGCTCCCTTCGGCCGTCCGGCACCACCCCGGTCACCGGCACCGACCGGTCTCCTACCCACATCCGCGGTGCGAGCAGGTGGGTGTTCGCCGATACGGCGCGCGGCTTGATGGAACGGCCGCCCTCGGGCGCGGTGCGGCACCGGGCGAGGACTTCCTCCGTCCGCGTTCCGGGCGCGCGGCGTGACCGGCCGGCTCGTGCGCCACGCGGCCTCGGCCGCACGCCCTCGCGGTACTCAGCCGTTCGGGCGGAGCGTCCACACCACGGTCATCTCGCCGGTGACCGCCTCGTCCTCGCGCTGGATGGCGATGCTCACCGGGAACTCGGGCCGCTCGCCCGCGTCGAGTTCCGCGATCACGTCGGCGATCGGGCGGCCCAGCGTGGCGGTGGCGGTCACCGGGCCCATGGCGAGCTTCTTGTAGGCGATCTCGGCGCGCACCGCGAGCGGCACGGCGCGGGAGAGCTGGTCGCCGAACGCGGCGAGCACGATGGCGCCGCTGGCGGACTCGGCCAGGGTGAACATCGCGCCGGCGTGCGGGCCGCCGACGTGGTTGTGGTAGTCGGGCTGGTCGGGCAGCCGGACGACCGCGCGCTCCGCCGTGGTCTCCAGGTACTCCAGATTCAGGGTGCGGGCCATCGGCACGGTGGCCGCGAGCATCTCGCCGATCGAGGGCGTGGTCTCAGACATGCGCGGCATGTTACCAGTCAGTAGCCAAGCGGCCCAGGCCCGCCGGACACCCGGTCCGCGTAGGGTTTGCCGCCATGTGGCCTGGAGACCAGCAGCACCCGGGCGGGCAGCGGAACCCGTCGAACCACCCCGAGCAGCAGCCGCGGAACCCGTACCAGAAACCGCCGGGCGGCGCGTACCCGCCACAGCCGCCCCAACAGCCTTACGGCACACCGCAGTACGGCGCACCCCCGCCCGGCCAGGCGGGACCTCCGGCCTCCCCCTTCGGTCCGGCCCCGCAGCCGTGGGGAGCGCCGGGTCCGGCCGCCCGGCCGCCGGGGCCGCCCGGCCGGCGCCGCGGAACCGTCGTGGCGGCGGCGCTGACCGGGGCCGTGGTGCTGGCGGCCGGCGTGACGGCGGTGCTGATGACCAGGGGCGGCGGCGGTACGCCGCGGTCGCACGTCTCGTCGGCGTCGGGTTCGGCCTCGCCAGGCCCGGCGGGCGGCGGCGGGACCCGCGACAGCGACAACAAGCCCACCGTGCCCGGCTGGCAGGTGGTGGCGAACGCCCAGCACGAGGCGGCCTACGACGTGCCGGGGAACTGGGTGGTGAAGGGGTCATCCTGGTACGACGTGTTCGGCGACGCGGACGGCAACCCGAAGATCGCCGTCACCGGCGCGGCCCATCTCCAGGAGGACTACTGCGGCCTGGGATCCCCGCTGGCGGGCACCGGCGTGCGCGGCCACACGCACGCCACCAGCCTGCCGAGTGCCGCGCACGACGACGCGGTCTCCACCGCCTACTACGGCTTCAACGACTTCAAGGGACCCAAGGGCAGGCTGACCAGCACCGCGCCGGTCCCGTTCGGCAGCCGGCACGGCGTGCACGGCTACCTGGCCACCGCCTCGGAGTCGTTCGGGAAGCCGGGCAGGTGCACCAGGAACGGCACGGTCTACGTGATCGCGTGGCTGGACGCGCACCACGAGGTGAGCGAGTGGGTGCTGTGGACCGGCACCGGAGCGGCCGGCGCCCCGACCGCGGGCACCATAGCCACCGTCGAGGCGAGCCTGCGCGCCGACTCCTGAACGCGCGGGGCTGCGGCCGGGCGGTGGGAGGGCGCCGACGCCTCCTTGTGACGTCATCGATCACGTTCGATGCCTTGACCCCGCCCCGCTTCTCCGCGTGAATGTGGGCTCCGAACTGCTGATTCCTTCTTGAGGAGGCGGCGTGACAAGCTCACAGCCCCGGGTGTCGGGGGTGGAAACCCGCTCCATCGACTACGTTCCGTTGCGGGAGCGGCACGGCAAGTTGTGGCATCTGGGGCCACTGTGGTTCATGTCGAACGCGCAGATCGCCACGCTCGCGGTCGGCCTGATCAGCATCACGACCGGGGGCAACCTGGTCTGGTCGCTGATCTCGATCGTGGCCGGCACGATCCTCGGCACGTTCTTCATGGCGTTCCACTCGGCCCAGGGCCCGCAGCTCGGCCTGCCGCAGATGATCCAGTCCAGGCCGCAGTTCGGCTACATCGGCGCCCTGCTGGTGTGGCTGTTCGCCTACGTGCAGTACGCCGGGTTCAACGTCTTCAACACGATCCTGGCCGGCCAGGCGATGAGCAAGACCGCGCACGGCGGCGTGAAGTGGTGGGTCGCGGGCATCACGGTGCTGGCGCTGATCGTGGCGCTGGTGGGCTACGACGTCATCCACCGCGCGGAGCAGTTCCTCACCTACGCCTTCCTGGTCATCTTCGGCATCTTCACCATCGGCGTGCTGTTCTCGCTGCACTACCCGGCCGGCTCGTTCGACCTGAGCGGCTTCAAGTGGACGCCGTTCCTGGGCCAGTTCGGCGTGGTGGCCGGCTACCAGATCAGCTGGGCGATCTACGTCTCGGACTACTCGCGCTACCTGCCGCCCGACGTCACGGTCCGCAAGACCTTCTACTGGACGTACTTCGGCTCGGCGATCGGCGGCGCCTGGCTGATGATCCTGGGCTGCCTGCTGGCGGCCTGGGCGGGCAAGAACTTCGACACGATCGGCTCGATCGACGCGGCGGGCGACAAGGTCTTCCACGGCTTCGGCGCGATCGTGCTGATCTTCTCGGCACTCGGCCTGGTGTCGGTCACCGCGCTGAACATGTACGGCGGTTCGCTGACGCTGATCAGCGCCGCGGACTCGATCCGCAAGATCAAGCCGACGGTCAGCGTGCGGCTGGTCACCCTGGGGGTCACCGCCGCGCTCTCGCTGGTCGGCGCACTGGCGGCCACCTCCCACTTCCTGGAGAACTTCAACAACTTCCTGCTGCTGGTGCTCTACCTGTTCATCCCGTGGACCGCGGTCAACCTGATGGACTACTACGTGGTGCGGCGCGGCCACTACGCCATCGCCGAGATCTTCAACCCGCATGGCATGTACGGACGTTGGGGCTGGCGCGGCATCACCGCCTACCTGGTGGGCTTCGCCGCGATGATCCCGTTCTTCTCGGTCGGCACGCTCTACGTCGGCCCGGTCGCCCACGCGTTGGGCGGCGCGGACATCTCGCTGTTCATCGGACTGCCGGTCTCCGGACTCCTGTACTGGTGGTTCGCCCGGACGATCGACGTCGAGGCCGAGAAGCGCGTCGCGAAGCGGGAGGCGGCGGACCTGGACGTGGCCGACCGGGTGCCCGGCACGGTGTGACCCGCTGAGACACCGGCGGCGCCCACCCTCGCACCGACAAATCGAGTCTCCTTGACAAAAAGATTTGTCGGTGTGAGGGTGGTGGCATGTTCGAAGTAGCGGTGATCGAGGACCCGGCGGCCGCCGAGGCGTCCCTCGATCCGATCCGATCGCGGCTGCTGGCCGCGCTCGCGGAGCCCGGCTCCGCGACCACCCTGGCCGCCAGGGTCGGCCTGCCGCGCCAGAAGGTGAACTACCACCTCAGATCGCTGGAACGGCACGGCCTGGTCGAGCTCGTCGAGGAACGCCGCAAGGGCAACGTCACCGAGCGGGTGCTGCGGGCCACGGCGTCCTCCTACGTCATCTCGCCGGCCGCGCTCGCCGACGTCGAGCCGGATCCCGGGCGCTCGCCGGACCGGCTGTCGGCGCGCTGGCTGCTCGCGGTGGCCGCCCGGCTGGTGCGGGACGCGGGCGACCTGATCACCGGTTCCGCCCGGGCCGGCAAGCCGGTCGCCACGTTCGCGATGGACGGCACGGTGCGCTTCGCCTCGGCGGCGCAACGGGCCGCGTTCGCCGAGGAGTTGGCGCAGGCGGTCACCGCGCTGGTGGCCAGGTACCACGACGACGGCGCCCCGCGCGGGCGCGACCACCGGGTGGTCGTCGCGCTGCACCCCGGCGTCACCACCGGCAGGGCCGCCCCGAGGACATCCGACGAGGCCACCGCAGAGGAGCGTTGACATGCCACACGAATTCGACGTGAACGAGGAGATCCAGCTCGACGCGACCCCCGAGCAGGTGTGGGCGGCGATCGCCACCGGCCCCGGTGTCGACTCGTGGTTCATGGGCCGCAGCGAGATCCGGCCCGGCGAGGGCGGCCGCACCGCGCTCAGCCTGCTCGGCCACACCCAGGAGGCCACGATCACCGCCTGGGAGCCGGGAAAACGTTTCGCCTACCGCGGCGACCCCGCCCCCGACGGCACCTTCATGGCCTTCGAGTACCTGATCGAGGCCCGCGACGGCGGCGGCACCGTACTGCGCATGGTGCACAGCGGCCTGCTCGACGACGACTGGGAGGAGCAGTACGACGCCCTGAGCGTGGGCGACGGCATGTACCTGCGCAAACTCGCCGCGTACCTCGCGCACTTCCCCGACCGGGTGGCGGTCCGCAACCTGTTCGTGCCGGGCCCGCCGGTCGCCGACCCCGGCCGGGTGTGGGCCGCCTTCAAGGACGCGCTCGGCCTCACCGGCACCGTCGCCCCGGGCGACCCGGTCCGGCTGGCGGTGGACCGGCCCGAACCGGTGGACGGCGTGGTGGAGTTCGCCCGCGAACCGGGCTTCCTCGGGGTGCGCACCGCCGACTCGCTCTACATGTTCGTCCACGGCTACCGGGACGCGGTCGTGGTGGAACGGCACGACTTCACCGGCGAGTCGGACGGGAAGCCGGCCGAACACGCCTGGCGGTCCTGGCTGGCCGGCCTCGCCGGCTGACCGGAGCCCCTGAACAGCCCTCGGCGGGACGGGAATTGGTTCGACACGCGGTCACGGCCCCGGCGATAGTCGACGGGTGACGACCGAACCCTCCCGCGGCGGGCCGCGCGCGCTCTCGTCCCGTCTCCCGCCGTGGGTGAGTCGCGACTACGTGCTGCTGACCGGCTCGGCGGTCGTCACCGGCGTCGGCGGGGCCGGCTCGATGGTCGCCGCGGCGTTCGCGGTGCTGCGCGGCGGCGGCGACGCCACCGCCGTGGGCGCGGTGGCCGCCGCCCGGACGGTGACCCTGGTGCTCTTCCTGCTCGTCGGCGGCGCGGTCGCCGACCGGCTGCCGCGCCACCGGGTGATGGTCGCCTCCAACATCCTCAACTGCGCGTCGCAGGCCGCCTTCGCTTTCCTGGTGCTGACCGGGCATCCGCCGGTGTGGCAGATGGCCGGGCTCAGCGCGCTCGGCGGCGTCGGGCAGGCGTTCTTCAACCCGGCCGCCGAGGGCATGCTGATGGCCGGCACCCGATCCGCCCACGCGGGCCAGGCGTTCGCCTTCTTCCGGATCAGCGTCAACGGCGCGACCATCGGCGGCTCCGCGCTCGCCGGCGCGCTGATCGCCGCGGTGGGCCCCGGGTGGGTGCTCGCGCTGGAGGCGGCCGGCTTCGCGGTCGCCGCGCTGCTGCGCTCGTTCCTGCGGGTGACCGGGCCGCCCGCGCAGCCGGCCGGCGGCGGGATGGTGAGCGATCTGCGCGACGGCTGGCGGGAGTTCACCGCCCGGCGCTGGCTGTGGGGCATCGTCGCGGCGTTCTCCGTGATCAACGCGGTCTTCTCGGCGAGCGAGGCGGTCTACGGCCCGCTGGTCGCCCAACGGCGGCTCGGCGGCGCGGCGCCCTGGGGGCTGGCGCTCGCCGCGTTCGGCCTGGGCACGCTGCTCGGCGGCGTGGTCATGACGCGCTGGCGGCCCCGGCGGCTGCTGCTGTCCGGAACGCTGTGCGTCTTCCCGCTGGCGTCCGTGCTGGTCGTGCTCGCCGTGGTGCCGCCGGTGCCGGTGATCGACGCGGCGATGCTGGTGAGCGGGCTGGGCATCGAGGTGTTCGGCGTGTCCTGGATGATCGCCGTGCACCAGGAGGTGCCGCACGACAAGCTGTCGCGGGTCTCCGCCTACGACTGGCTCGGCTCGGTCTCCGTCATCCCGGTCGCCACCGCGCTGGCCGGTCCGGCGGCCGACGCCGTGGGGCTGTCCACCGCGCTGTGGATCAGCGCCGCCGCGGTGGTGCTGCTGACCGCCGCGGTGCTCGCCCTGCCGGAGGTGCGCCGCCTGGCCCGGACCGCGCCGGACGCCGCCCGCGAAGCCGCGCCCGACGGGCCGAACGCGCTCACCCCACGCTGAACGCGCCGTCCGGCGGCGCGGGCGACAACACGGCGTCGGCGTCCCGCACCACCCGGGCGGCACCGATGAGCCGGCGCAGCGCCTCGCCGTCCACCACCCGGGCCGGGAAGGCGTCCCCGGCCGCCCGGCGGGCCAGCTCCCGCACCGGCAACCCAGCGCGGCCGGCCACCACGACCACGTTGCCGAACCGCCGGCCGCGCAGCACCCCGGGCTCGGCGAGCAGGCACACCTGCCCGAACACCGCCGAGACCGTGGCCAGTTGCGAGCGCAGGAACGCGAACGGGGCGCCGTCGGCCACGTTCGCCAGGTAGTGGCCGGCCGGCCGCAGCGCGCGGGCCGCCAGCCGCACGAACTCCACCGACGTCACATGCGCCGGTATCCGCGCGCCGCCGAAGACGTCCGCCACCACCAGGTCCGCCGACCCCTCGTCCGCCCGCGCGAGGGCCTCGCGGGCGTCGCGCGCGCACACCGCGATCCCCGACCCGGACGGCAGCGGCAGCTCCTCGGCCACCAGTCGGGCCAGCCGCACGTCCGCCTCGGCCACCCGCTGCCGCGAGCCCGGCCGGGCCGCCGCGACGTACCGCGGCAGCGTCAGCCCGCCGCCGCCCAGGTGCAGCACGTCCAGCGGCGCCCCCTCGTCCGCCGCCGCGTCCACCGCGAACGCCAGCCTGCGCAGGTACTCGAACTCCAGGTACGCCGGATCCCGCAGATCGACGTACGACTGCGGGGCGCCGTCCACCGTCAGCAGCCAGCCGTGCGGCCGGTCGACGTCCGGCAGCAGCTTCGCCGTGCCGAAGTCCACCTCGCGGGTCACCGGGATCCGCTCGTCGTCGTGCGTGTCGTCCACCCGGCCATTGTGGCCGGTCCGCCGCGGACCGGTGACCCGCGGCGGACCGGCGGCGGTCGGCCGGCCGGCCCCGGTCATGGCTCCGGCGGCCACGGGAGAAGGCGGGTTGGCGAACGGATTCGCGCTGCCACTACGCTGCCGGGATGCCCTTCCCCCGCCCGCCGGCCGGCTCCGCCGTGCCGCTCGGCCGACTGCTGCGGCCGGCCGCGCTGGTGGCGCTGCTGGCGGTGGCGGCCGTCGCGGTCGCGCTGTGGCAGCCGCAGCACGCGCTGGCCGGCTCCGGCGGTTACCGGATCGCGCTGTTCGCGCCGGTGTACGCGCTGTGCGCGGTGGCGTTCGTGCCGCGACCGCTGCTGAACGTGGCGGCCGGCGCGCTGCTCGGCTCGCTGGCCGGGACGGCCGCCGCGCTGGCCGGCACCGTGCTGGCCGCGGCGATCGCGTTCGGCCTCGGGCGGGCGCTGGGCCAGGAGGCGCTGCGGCCGCTGCTGCGCGGTCGCCTGCTGACCGCGGCGGACCGGCAGTTGAGCCGGCACGGGCTGCGCAGCATGCTGGCGCTGCGGCTGGTGCCGGGCGTGCCGTTCGCGGCGGCGAACTACGGGGCCGCGGTCTCCCGGATGGCGTGGGCGCCGTTCCTGTGCGCGACCGCGCTGGGCAGCGTGCCCAACACGGCCGCGTACGTCATCGCCGGCCGGCACGCCATGGCGCCGACGTCGCCGGCGTTCCTGGCGGCGGTCGCGGTGGTCGTCGGCCCCGCGGTGCTGGCGCTCCCGCTCGCCCGGCGGCTGCGGCGGTCACGCGCCGCAGGCACCGAGCGGCCGGCGGGAGCGGCGCGGACGCCGGCGGGTCAGGAACGCCAGTCGGCGTAGGAGACGCGGGCGAGTTCCCTGATCCCGCCGAGCGTTCCCCACTCGTTGCGGCCGAGCCTGCTGAGCGGGCGCATCCTGGTGATCTCCGGGTGCCCGTCCACCAGCACCTCCTGCGCCACGGCCGCGTGCACGACCCGCCCGAAGACCACGGTGGAGTCGCCGAGCAGCATCGTGCTGTGCAGGACGCACTCCAGCGCCACCGGCGACCCGGCCACCCGCGGCGGCTTCACCCGCTCGCTCGCCTCCGCCTCGACCCCGACCGCCTCGAACTCGCTCATCCCGCGCGGGAAGTCCGTCGCGGTGTCGTTGATCCGCTCGAACAACTCCTCCGGCGCGAAGTTGACCACGAACTCGCGGGTCTCCTCCACGTTGCGCAACGAGTCCTTCCGCCCCACCGAGGTGAACTGCACGATCGGCGGGCTCACACTCGCGATGGTGAAGAACGAGTGCGGCGCCAGGTTCACCGTGCCGTCCGCCCCCGCCGACGAGACCCACGCGATCGGCCGGGGCACCACGGTCGCGGTCAGCAACCGGTAGAAGGAGTTGCGGTCCATGTTCTCGGGATCGAAGTCAACACGCATGCGGCCAGTATCCCCCGCCGCGGAATCCGGTGCGGCGGGCCCCGTCACCCCTGGTCGCTGCGGCTGCGCAGGATCTCCTTGACCTTGGCGACGGTGAAGCCCCAGCCCTGTTCGACGGTCGGCTGGGCCGGGACGGCGATCTCGTCGGGGTTGGTCAGGACGTCGAGCAGGACGGGCCCGGGGGTCGCGAACGCCCGGCGTACGGAGTCCTCCAGTTCGGCGGGGTCCTCCACCCGGATGCCGGTGATCCCCATCGCGGTGGCGACCGCCGCGAAGTCGGGGTTGTCCAGCACGGTGCCGAACTCCGGCAGGCCGGCCTGCTCCTGTTCCAGTTTGACCATGCCGAGCCGGCGGTTGTCGAAGACGACGAGCTTGACCGGGAGCCGGCCGGTCTTGAGGGTGATGAGGTCGCCGAGCAGCATGCTCAGGCCGCCGTCACCGCAGAAGGCCACCACCTGGCGGTCCCGGTCCAGGCACTGGGCGCCGAGCGCGTGCGGCATGGCGTTGGCCATCGAGCCGAGGTTGTACGAGCCGATCAGCCGCCGCTCGGCGCGCATCTCGACGAATCGCGAGAGCCACACGGTGGCCATGCCGGTGTCGGAGGTGAAGACCGCGTCGTCGGCGGCGACCCGGTCGACCGCGGCGGCCAGCGCCTCGGGCCGGATCCCGTGCTCCGGGTTGTCCAGCGCGGAACGCAGCCGGCCGGCCGTGTGATGGTCGTGCTCCGGGTCGGCGAGCCGCGCCTGGCCCTCGCGCCAGGTGTCGAACCGTTCGCGCGCGCCTTCCAGATGGGAGCGGTCGCGCTCGCCCCCGGCGCCGAGGTGTCCGAGCAGGTCGCGGACGGTGGCGCCCACGTCGCCGACGAGTCCGGCGTCGACCGGGACGCGGCGGCCGATGTGCGTGGGCTCGGTGTCCACCTGGACGACGGTGCGGCCCTGCGGGTACCACTCGCGGTAGGGGAAGTCCGTCCCGAGCAGCAGCAGGGTGTCGGCGTCGTGCATGGCGGAGGCGGCCGCCGGGTTGCCGATCAGCCCGGTCTGCCCGACCTGGAAGGGGTTGTCGGCGCCCTCGAAGCCCTCCTTCGCCTTCAGGGTGAGCACCATCGGCGCGGCGAGCCGGTCGGCCAGCGCGAGGACGTCCGCGCGGGCGGTGCGGGCGCCCTTGCCGACGAGCAGGGTGACGCGTTCGGCCCGGTCGAGCAGTTCGGCGGCGCCGCGCACGGCCGACTCCTCGGGCCGGGTGACGGTCGGGCTGAGCGGGAAGCGCGCCGCACGGTCCGCCGGCACCTCCTGGCCGCCGATGTCCGCGGGCACCGTCAGGACGGCGACGCCGTTGCGCCCCACGGCGTTGCGCACCGCCGCCTCCAGCAGTTGCGGCAACTGGTCGGGCGAGGAGATCGTCGCCCGGTAGACCGCCACGTCGCGGAAGAGGGCGTCGTTGTCGACCTCCTGGAAGGAGTCGTTGCCCACCTCGGCCAGCGCCACCTGGCCGGCGATGGCCAGCAGCGGGGTGCGGCTCTTGGCCGCGTCGTACAGGCCGTTGAGCAGGTGGACGGAGCCGGGGCCGACGGTGCCCATGCACACGCCGAGCCTGCCGGACAGCTGGGACTGGGCGCTCGCGGCGAAGGCCGCCGCCTCCTCGTGCCGGCACCCCACCCACTCGACGTCCTCGGTGGTGCGGATGGCGTCGGTCAGCGGATTGAGCGCGTCCCCGACGACGCCGAACACCTGGCGTACGCCGAGTTCGGCCAGCGCGTCCACGATGACACTGGCAACGGTGCGGGTCACGAGATCCTCCGGGTCATACGGTGAAGTGGTCGGGGTCGGCGGCCTGCCAGTCGGCGGCCCAGGACTCGGGCGGCTCGGCGAGCAGTTGCCCGGGGGCCAGCCACTCGTACATCTCCTCGTAGGAGCGCACGGTGTACGGGTCCAGGCGCCGGTGCAGCATGTGCGGCCGCAGTTGTCCGGGCTCCGTGACGCCCAGCGAGGCCATGATCTGCAGCGCGCTGGCGACCGTCGCCTCCTGGAGCCGCTGCACCCGCAGCGACTTGTCCCCGACGTCGAGGGCGCGGGCGCGGCGCGGATCCTGCGTGGTGACCCCGGTGGGGCAGGTGTTGGTGTGGCAGCGCTGCGCCTGTATGCAGCCGACGGCGAACATCATGGCGCGCGCCGCGTTGCCGTAGTCGGCGCCCTGCAGCATGCGCTTGACCAGGTCCGCGCCGGTGGCGATCTTGCCGCTGGCCCCGATCCTGATCCGGTCGCGCAGGCCGGTGCCGACGAGGGCGTTGTGCACGGTGAGCAGGCCCTCGGTGAGCGGGGTGCCGAGGTGGTCGGCGAACTCCAGCGGTGCGGCGCCGGTGCCGCCCTCGGCGCCGTCCACGACGATGAAGTCGGGGCCGGTGCCCTCCTCCAGCATGGCCTTGCACACGGCGAGGAACTGCCGCCGCGAGCCGGGGCAGAGCTTGAAGCCGACCGGCTTGCCGCCGGACAGCTCGCGCATCCGGGCCAGGAAGCGGACCAGTTCGCGCGGGGTGGTGAACACCCGGTGGTAAGGCGGCGAGATCACGGTCTGCCCCTGCGGCACGTCGCGTACCCGGGCGATCTCCGCGTTGACCTTGGGGCCGGGCAGCACGCCGCCGATACCGGGCTTGGCGCCCTGCGACAGTTTCAGCGACACGCACTTCACGTTGTCGTGCGCGGCCTTGTCGGCGAACTTGTCGGGGTCGAATTCGCCGTCCTGGGTCCGGCAGCCGAAATAGCCGGTGCCTATCTCCCAGACGAGGTCGCCGCCCGGCCGCAGGTGGTATTCCGACAGGCCGCCCTCACCGGTGTCGTGGGCGAAGCCGCCGGCCGCCGCGCCGCTGTTGAGCGCCAGGATCGCGTTCGACGACAGCGCGCCGAAACTCATCGCGGAGACGTTCAGCAGCGCCATGTCGTAGGGACGGCTGCAGTCGGGTCCGCCGATCCGTACCCGCGGCGGCGTCGACGGCACCGGGCACGGCGCCATCGACGGCAGCAGGAACTCGTAGCCGGCCGCGTAGACGTCGCGATCGGTACCGAACGGCTCCTCCGCGTCGGTGCCCTTCGCCCGTTCGTAGACGATGCTGCGCACCGCCCGGTCGAAGGGCCGGCCGTCGAAGTTGCGCTCCACGAAGTACTGCTGCAACTCGGGCCGGATGGCCTCCAGCAGGAACCGCACGTGTCCGATGACCGGATAGTTCCGCAGCACCGAGTGCCGGCGCTGCACCAGGTCCCAGACCCCGAGCAACGCCAGCGCGACGAGCGGCGCACCGGCGATCCACCACCACGGCGAGACCCACCCGGCGGCACCCACTGCGGCCGCCGCCGCGACCACGCCCAAACCAACCAATCCGATTCGTATCACCCGTCACGGTTAACCGGACTCAGGCCCCCCACACATGCGGCCACCCCAAGAAAGGCTCAAGTATGAGGAGGGATACTCCCGGTAACCTCACCGTCACCGCACCGCCCGGGCAAGCGGGAGTGACGAAGCCGCGAGCGCGCCCGCGCGCCGGCCGCGCACGAAGTCCCCGTTCGGCGAAAGCGCGGCCGGACGAGTCCGCCGGGAAAATCGGCGCCGCCTCCCGGCGTTCACCGGCGACCATTCGGCGATCCCCGCCCCTTTTCCGCCGCCGGCCGAGGGGCGGTTATTTCGAACGGGCCATGCGGGGGTAATCGCGGCGCAAAGGGGCCGGGGAGGGGCGTTCGGGTGGGCGGGGATATGCGTTCGCATTTATCTCGGGCACACAAAGGAACATTCGGCCGCGGGGGCGGTCCTGGAAGGCGCGTCCAGTTCGTCCCGGTATCGAGCGGCCTTGCGGAGAATGGCCTCGTTCGGGGGGTGTCAATTACTTGTACCCTTTTACCCGCTTGCTCAATTGATTTTCGGTGCCGTTGACACCGCTGAGCGGGTCTGCTCCCATGGTGGGCGCCAGCTCCCAGCGATAGTCGCGTTACTAAGCACGTGTCGATGCTCTCATAAGTAGAACATTCAATCGTCAGGACATGCCGTGCCCCGTCGACTGACCGACAGCTTATTCCGAATATCGTTAGACGCCGAAACCCGAGTTCGAATGATTTGCTTCCCACCTGCGGGGGGCTGGTTCACCACGTTCGAACCGTGGCGGCCGGTGATGCCCGCCGGGGTGGACCTGTGGGCGGTGACGCTGCCGGGACACGGCCTCCGGCTGCGCGAGCCGCCGATGACCGACGTGCGGGCGATGGCGCTGCGGGTCGCCGGCGAAATCGCCGGGCAACCGCAGCTGCCGTACGCGGTCTTCGGGCACAGCATGGGCAGCATGGTCGCGGTGGAGACCGTGCGCGAACTCGTCCGCCGCGGGCTGCCGCCGCCCCGCGCGCTGGGGGTGTCCGGGATCCGCGCGCCGCACATCCCGGTGCCGCCGGCGGACTGGGGAGACCGGGAACGGGTGGTCGACAGGCTGCACGAACTCGAAGCCCTGCCGCCGCACGTCATGGCCAACCCGAAGCTGATGGACGCCCTGCTGCCCTCGTTCCACGCCGACCTGGCGGCCACCGACGCCTACCGGGCGCAGCCGGAACCGCTGGACGTGCCGCTGTTCGCCTGGGCCGGCGCGAAGGACCCGGCCAGCTCGGTGCACGAGGTCTCGGCCTGGCGGCGGCACACCACGGGACCGTTCCGCCTGACCGTGCTCGACGCGGGCCACGCCTACCTGTCCGCCCACGCCGAGCGGATCTCGAAGCCGCTCGTCGAGTCGCTGTCCGGAGCGGTTTCAAACGACGCCGAAGAACGTGGCATCAAGCTGACAGGGTGAATTCGGCGGGCTTATCCGGGGAAGCCGACTGCCTTGGGACCACCGTTCGCTCGACGATCACACCGGGCGCCGCGGTATTGCCGGACGAAGCCGTTCGTGCTCTCATGGCTGCCGCGCCGCACCGGCGAGCACGTGCCGTACGAGAACAGCCGTCAGCAGAACAGGCCGTGGCAAGAGGACTCGCACGACCGCCCCGCCGGATAAACCCGCGGATCGACCGGATCCGACCACCGCACGGAATTGCGCTTCCGCACGCCCAGTTGGTTCTCCCGACTCGACCGCCGTGTTCCCGACCCGACCGCCCGGCCCTCCGGACCGATCCGGTGAGTTCACCGTTCCACGATTCACCGACCGTTGGAACCGCCCAGCGCACCCGTGATTTCACTTGCGAAGGAAGGCGAGTTCAGTGAGCAGTCGCACTCTGGCCGAGACCGGCCGGTTCGCGGATCTGGAAACCCTGGAAGACCTCTTCCACAACGCTCCCGTCGGATTTCTCCTGTCCGACCCGGAGGGCTTTCCCCTGACGTACAACCGGGCCTACGCCCTGCTCGCCGACGTGCCGTGGCCGGAGCAGCTGCCCGGCCCGCGGTTCACCGCGATGCTCGCCGAGCGGGCCGACGGCGGCAGCGTGCGGGCAGCGCTGGAGGCCGGCGAGGCGATCACCGACCTGTCGGTCACGGTGACCGACGAGAAGGGGGCCGCGCGCACCCTTCTCGTCAACGCCGCGCCGCGCGTGCACAACGGCGAGGTCACCGCGATCCGCTGGGTCGTGCGCCCCGAACTGCACCAGGCGATCCCGTCGATCGACGACGACCCGACCGACTACCTGATCCCCACCCCCGAGCTCGTCGCGCAGAACGACTCGCTGGCCTGGGCGGCCGAACTGGGCGCCGCCACCGACGTCCGGCCGATCGTCGAGGGCTACACCGACGAGCAGGCCGCGGACCGGCTCGCCGAGCTGGACGACTTCATCATGGACACGCCCGCCGCCGTGCACCTGATCGACCTGCGCGGGGCGGTGCTGAGCTCGAACCACATCGACACCGCGGTGGCCGGGTTCGCCGACGCGCCCGAGGAGTTCCTCGGCATCCAGGTCCGGCACGCCTACGCCGACCCGTCCGTCCTGGAGGACCTGCTCGGGCGGTGGGACGGCGACCAGCCCACCCTCAACTTCCGCGCCCGGCTGGTGAACCGGCAGGGAGGGGTGCTGCCGGTGGTGATCTTCTCCAACTCCCGGATGGACGGCGGCCGGTTCCTCAACACCCGGGACGTGGTCTTCGTCGACCCGGACCCGCAGACGCCGCCGACCCCGACCCGCAGGTTCGCCTGGCCGCAGGACTGAACCGCGCAGCACCGCACCGCAACGCAAGGTCCCCGCACTCCGCACCCGATCGAGGAGCCGTCATGACCGCGACCGCCACCCAGGAAAAGGCGTGGAACACCACACTCGAGTACATCGTCGGACGCAAGCGCGCCGAGCAGGCGCTGGGCTTCCTGACCGCCGTCGGTGACCGGATCACCACCGCCGGCACGCTGCCCGAGGCGGTCGACGGCGCCCTGGAGCAGGCCGCGCCGTACCTGGCGGACTGGGTGTCCGTCAGCCTGGCCCCGTCCGGGGCCGACGGCTCCGACCGCACGTACACCGCCTCCTCGCGCGGCGCCGGCGCCGCCCCCGACGCCTACCGTTCGCTGGCCGACGCGCTGGCCGAGCTGACCGAGGGCGGCCGGATCTCGGTGGCGCTGTCCGCGGTCGACTCCACGATCAGCCCGCAGCAGCAGGGCAGCGCCTCCGGGCTGCTGCTGCAGGCGGTGGACGCGGAGGTCGCCGCGGCCGTGGTGATCCCGTTGACCGCGCACGGGCGCACCTGCGGCCTGCTGACCGCGTTCCGCTCCTCCGGACGCCGGGACGCGCAGTTCGGGGAGGCCGCGCTGCGCCTGCTCACCGACCTGGCCGGCCGGCTCGGCTCGGCGGCCCAGACCTTCGCGGCGCACCCGGCCGGCCAGGGGGCGTAATGGCTCCGCCGACGAGACAGCCGGAGGTCCAGGCCGGCCCGGTCGATCTCGACTCGCCGCGGTTCCTGGCCGATCCGTGGCCGGTCTACCGCATGCTGCGGGAGACCGAGCCGGTGCACTGGATCGCGACGGCGCGCGCGTTCCTGGTGCTCAGGCACGCCGACGTCTCCAAGGCGCTGGCCGACCGGCGGCTGGTCACCGACTTCCCGATGCGCACCAGCCGCCGGCTGTTCGGGCCGACGATGATGGACGCCGACGGCCCGCAACACCGCCGGATGCGGCAGGCGTTCACCCCGCTGCTCGGCAGCCGGGCGGTGTCAGGGCTGCGCGACGAGCTGCTGGTGCCGGTGGTGCGCGAGGTGCTCGGCGCGGTGGCCGGGCAGCGGGAGGTGGACTTCGCCGAGCAGGTCGCCGTCACGCTGCCGTACGCGGTGATGACCCGGCTGATCGGGCTGCCGCCGTCCGACGCCGGGTGGCTGCGGCCGCGGGTGCTGCCGCTGGCCCAGGCCATCGACTTCCCCAGCGGCGCGCTGGAGACGGCCCGGGCGGCGAAGGCGGAGCTGACCGAGTACCTGACCGACGTGCTCACCCGCCGGGACGCCGCGGACCGGCCGACACTGCTGCGGCTGCTCGACCCGCAGAACGGCGACTCGGCCGATCCGCGTGCCCTGAGCACCACGGTGCTGTTCCTGCTGGCCGGTACCGAGACCAGCGTGTCGGTGATCAGCACGATCATGCACACGCTCCTCGCCCAGCAGGTGGACCTCGCGGCGCTGGCCGACCCGGAGTTCCGCCGCGCGGCGGTGCGCGAGACGCTGCGCTGGGAGCCGCCGACGCACTCGATCCTGCGGTACGCGGCCCGCGACATGGAGATCCAGGGGGTGCGCATCCCGCGCTTCTCCCAGGTGCTGCTGTCGCTGGCCAGCGGCAACCGGGACGAGACCGCCTTCGCCGATCCGGACGCCTGGCGGCCGGAGCGCACCGAGCAGAAGTCGCTCGCGTTCGGTGCGGGTCCGCACACCTGCCTCGGGATCCATCTGGCGCTCGCGGAGTTCGACGTGCTGCTGGAGGAGATCGCGCGGAGCTTCACCGCCGTCCGGCGGGTCGGCGAGCCGGCGCCCATGACCGGGCACGGCTTCCGGCGCCCGGAGGGGCTGACCTTGTCCTGGAAGACCAAAAACACTGCAAAGGGTGGTGAATTGCCGTGACCGACACTCTGGCCGGCCAGGTTCAGACGATCACCGAGTGGCTCGCCGAGCGGGCGCCCGACGTCGAGATCGACGAGGAGACGGTCCTGGCGGAGGGGGTCATCGTCGACTCCTTCGAGTTCGTCGAACTACTCGTCCTGGTGGAGGAGTTGCGCGGCGAGCCGATCGAGGCGGAGGACATGCAGCTGGAGAACTTCCGGACCCTGCGCGTCATCATCGACACCTTCCTCACGGCCGGGGAGACGGCCTCCCGTGGCTGAGCCGGCGCCGCTGGACCTGCGGGTCGGCTACGGCCCCGACTGGCCGCCGGTGCTCCTCGGCAGATTCCTGTTGCGGCACGCGGCCGACGATCCCGACCGGCCGGCCGTCGTCTCGCACGGGACCGTCTACAGCTACCGGCAGCTCGCCGCGGCCGCCGACTCCTACCGGGAGGTGCTGCGGGCCGCGGGCCTGCGGCACGGCGACGTGGTCGCGGTGCGGATGGATCCGGGGTTCGAGGCGCTGTCGGTGCTGCTGGCGTGCAGCGAGGCGGGCTTCGTCTACGTGCCGTTCAACGCCGACGCGTCCGAGGCGCGGGTGGCGGAGGTCTGCCGGCACACGCGGCCCCGGGTCTTCGTCAGCGGGCCCGGCGCCGCCGCGACGGCGCCGGGCGAGCGGGCCCCGCTCGGCGCGGTCGCGGCGGGCGGGCGGCTCGACGTCGAGGGCGGACCGCTGCCCGATCCGGCGCCGGACCGGGCGGTGCTGGAGAGCGACCCGGCGTACGTGATCTTCACCTCCGGGAGCACCGGCACCCCCAAGGGCGTCGTGATGAGCCACCGCGCGGCCCTGGTGGCGTTCCGCGCGATCGCCGAGTCGTGCGACGCGCTGGAGCGGGTGGCCTCGATGTCGCCGCTCGGCTTCGACTTCAACCTCTTCGACGCCGCGGCGACCCTGGGACGCGGCCGGACGCTGGTGTACGTGCCGCGCAACCTGCACGTCCATCCGCGGTCCCTGGTGGACCAGTTGGTGGCCCACCGGGTCGAACAGCTGCACTGCGTACCGTCGTTGTGGGCGCTGCTGCTGCGGCACGGCTCGGAGCGGCTCGGCACGCTGCGCGACCTGCGGCGCACCGTGACCGGCGGCGAGGAGCTGCCGGTGACGGTGGTGGCCCGGATCCGGGAGCGGCTTCCGCACCTGGACGTGGTCAACGCCTACGGCCCGACCGAGTCGATCTGCTGCGCGTTCTACCGGGTGCCCGATCCGCTGCCGGAGCACTGGCAGTCGATCCCGATCGGCCGCGCGCACCCGGGCGGGGAGCTGCTGCTCGTCGACGAGCACGGCGCGCAGGTGGACCGGACCGGGGTGGCCGGCGAGGTCTTCCTGCGCACCGCCGCGCTGTTCGACGGCTACTGGCAGGACGACGACCAGACCGCCCGGGTCGTGGTGCCCGATCCGCTGGGCCGCTCGCGGGAGCGGATGTTCCGCACCGGCGACCTCGCGGTGGCCGGTCCCGAGGGGCTGACCTTCGTCGGCCGGCGCGACTACCAGGTGCAGATCTACGGCAACCGGGTGGAGTTGGAGGAGATCGAACGCCGCCTGCTGGAGGTGCCGGGGGTCAGCGGCGCCGGCGTGATCGACGTGCGCAACGACAGCGAGCACCTGCTCATCGCGGGCGTCGTCACCGACGGGCAGCCCGACGTCGCGTCGATGCGCGCCCACTGCCGCGAGCATCTGCCGAAGTACATGGTGCCGGCCCGCTTCCTGCCGCTGGAGGCGCTGCCGTTGAGCGGCGCCGGGAAGCTGGATCGCGGCGGCCTGCGCGCCCTGCTGGTGCGCCGGCTGGAGACACCGAAGTCCGCAGCGACGGCCGAGGCGGTCCGATGACTGATCAGATCACGATTTTCGACACCAGCCTGCGGGACGGCGAGAAGGCGCCCGGCATCACCTTCGGCATGGCGGCCAAGGTGGCGGTGGCCCGCCGGCTGGCGATGCTGCGGGTGGACGTCGTGGAGGCCGGCTTCCCGATGATCTCGCCGGGCGAGTTCGAGGCGGTGGAGGCGGTCGCCGCCGAACTGGCCGGCGAGGGGTCGCCCGCCGTCTCCGCGCTCGCCCGCACCTACCCCGCCGACGTGCGGCGGGCCGCCGCGGCGCTGCGGCCGGCCGCCCGGCCGCGGATCAACGTCTTCGTCCCCTCCTCGCCGCCGCAGCAGCGCTCGAACGGGCTGACCGCGGCCGAGGCGGTGCGCCGGGCCCCGGAGGCGGTCGAAGCGGCCCGGGGGCTCGTGGACGACGTGCAGTTCTCGCTGGGCGACGCCTACCGGGCCGACCCGGACTACCTGGCGCGGATCGCCGAGGACGCGGTGCGCGCGGGCGCGGGCACCGTGACGCTGGTGGACTCCAGCGGCTGGGCGATACCGTCCGAGGTGACCGCGCTCGTCACCCGGCTGCGGGAGCGGGTGCCGGGGCTGGCCGGCGTCACGCTGGGCGTGCACCACCACAACGACCTCGGGCTGGCCGCGGCCAACGCGCTCGCCGGGGTGATGGCCGGCGCCCGGCAGGCCGAGTGCACAGTCAACGGCCTCGGCGAGCGGGCCGGGAACACCGCGCTGGCCGAGTTCGCCGTACTGCTGCGGGCCCGGTCGGGCACCCTGGGCCTGCACACCGGGCTGGAGACCGCCGAACTGCTGGCGACCAGCCGGATGGTCGCCGAGCTGACCGGCTACCGGATCGCGCAGGACAAGCCGGTGGTGGGCGACAACACGCTGGTCGAGACCGCCGGGTCGCAGACCGCCGGCCTGCGCGACCCAGCGACGTACGCCTACGAGGTGCTCGACGGCGAGGCGACCGGCGGCCTGGGCAAGCACACCACGCTGGCCGGCCTTCGCACCGCGCTGGTCGACAGCGGGCATCCGGTGACCTCGCTGCTGCTGCGCGACGCGTTCCAGCGGCTGAAGGAGCTCACCGACGCCGGAGCGGTGTCGGTGGACGTGGCCGAGTTGATCGAGAGCTGATCGAAGGAGTCACCCCGTGAACCGGATCCCGACCACCCACGGCGGCAGCCTGGTGCGCCCGCCGCGGCTGCGGCCCTACCTGCTGGCGCGCTACCACCGGCAGCCCTACGACGAGGAGGAGTTCGAGCGCACGCTGGCCGGCTGCGTGGACGACGCGGTGCGCAGCCAGGTCGAGGCGGGCGTGGACTTCGTCTCGGACGGCGAGTTCGGCAAGTCGCTGTCGTGGGCCACCTACATCAGGGAGCGGCTGTCCGGCTTCGACGAGCGGCCGCCGCGCGAGGGCGAGCGGCCGGAGTCGCAGCGCTTCGGCCTGGACCGGCAGAACTTCGCCGAGTTCTTCGCCGACTACGAGAAGGTCCAGGCGCCCGAGGGCCAGCCGGAGCGCGGCCTGATGTGGGTGTGCACCGGTCCCGTCGCGTACTCCGGGCAGCGCGAGCTGGACCGCGACATCCGCAACCTGCGCGCCTCGGCCGAACGGCACGGCGCCGCCGGGGCGTTCCTGCCGGTGGTCGCGCCGGCCAGCATCATGCCGGTGCTCAACGACGAGTACTACGGAAACGAGGAGGAGTTCGTCTTCGCGGTCGCCGCCGCGGTGCGCTCGGAGTACCGGGCGATCGTCGACTCGGGGCTGATGCTCCAGGTGGACGACGCGTTCCTGACCATGACGCACGACTCGATGGTGCACCGCAGGCCGGTGCCCGCGACGGAGCGGGAGTTCCGCGACTGGGCGGAGCTGCGCATCGAGGCGCTCAACGTCGCGCTGGAGGGGATCCCCCCGGAGCGGGTGCGCTACCACCTGTGCTGGGGCAGCTGGAACGGCCCGCACACCGGGGACGTGCCGCTGCGGGACATCATCGACCTGGTGCTGCGGGTGCGGGCCGGGCACTACGTCATCGAGCAGGCCGGGCCCCGGCACGAACACGAGTGGCGGCTGTGGGGCGAGGTGAAGGTCCCCGAGGAGAAGGTGCTCGTGCCCGGGGTGATCAGCCACGCCACCAACGTCGTGGAACACCCGGAGCTGGTCCGGGAGCGGCTGGTGCGGCTGGCCCGGCTGGTCGGCCGGGAGCGGGTGATGGCCGGCACGGACTGCGGCTTCGCGCAGAGCCCGTTCACCGCGCGGGTCCATCCGACCATCATGTGGGCGAAGTTGCGCGCCCAGGCCGAGGGCGCGCGGCTGGCCTCGCGGGAGTTGTGGGGGTGAGCGGCCCGCCCGCCGGGGACGCGGCGGCGGTCCGGGTGTGGCCGGTCCGCGGCGAGCCGCCGCCGGGTCCGGCGCCGGCGCCGGACCGGCCGGTCGGCGTGGACATCCGGCACCCGGTGCCGTGGGCCGCGGCAGGGGGCGACGGCGGACCGCTTCCTCCCGCCCGACGGCGCCCGGCCGTTCAGTGCGGCGGTCGCACGGCCCGCTGGTAGCCGCCGGGGGTGGCGCCGAAGGTGCGGCGGAAGGCGGCGATGAACGCGCTCGGGCTGCTGAAGCCCAACTCGTGGGCGAGCGTGCCCACCGCCTGGCCGGCCGTCAGGCCGATCGCCGCGTGCAGCAGGCGCAGTTGGCCGCGCCACTGCGGAAAGGTGAGGCCGAGTTCGCGGTGGAAGAGCCGGCTCAGCGTCCGCTCGCTGGCGCCGACCGCGTGCCCGAACTCGGCGAGGGTGCGGGCGTCCCCCGGCTCGCGGTGCAGGATCTCCGCGATGGCGCGCAGCCGGTCGTCGCGCGGTTCCGGCAGTAGGAGCGAGGAGGCGTCGGCCGGCAGGAGTTCGTCCAGCAGCACCCGGTGGAGGTGGGCGCTGCGGCGGCCGGGCGGGGCGGTGGGGGCGGTGAGCGCGAGCAGTATCTCGCGCAGCAGCGGCGAGACGGCCAGCACGGTGGGCCGGTCCGCGCCGAGCGGGTTGGTGCGGGTCAGCAGGAGCACCGAGCAGACCTGGGTGTCGCCCCAGGCCCGGTGGGCGTGCGGCTGTCCAGCGGGCAGCCACATGGCCCGCTGCGGCGGGACCATCCAGGTGCCGGCCGGGGTGGTCACCGTGAGCACCCCGCTGCTGGGGTAGATGACCTGGTGCTGCTCGTGGTGGTGCCGGTCGACGCGGTCGAGGTGGCCGAGCCTGCGGCGCGTCAGCGGTGGCGGACAATGGCGGGAACCTGACACACCGTGGCAGTCTAGTGCTACCCCGCCGCCCCGCCGTGTGACGATCATGGATGGCATGAGTGATGCGAAGGGTTCCGGACCGGCCGGCCGCGCTCCCGCCGGGACCGGGCCGGCGGCGGCTCCGGAGCCGGACGGCGCGGCGGCCGCGGGTCCGGCGAGGTCGGAGAGCCTGCGCACCCCGGTCGCGGTCGGGGTCGGCGCGGTCGGCGGCGTCGTCGGGGCGCTGCTGGGCGGCGGCACCGGCACGGTCACCGTGCCCGCGCTGGACAAGCTGACCACCCTGCCCCGCAAGGTCATCTACGGCACGTCGGGCATCGCGAACGTCGCGGTGGCGATCGTCGGCACGGCCGCGTACGCGCTGCGCGGCGGGGCCGTCGACCTGACCACCGGGATCCCGCTGATGGTCGGCGGCGCGTTCGGCGCGGTGCTCGGCGCCCGGCTGGTGGTCAAGACGCCCGAACGGGTGCTGCGGACCGTCTTCGTGGCGGTCCTGCTGGTGGCCGGGGTCAAGCTGATCGTCGACGCGCTGGGCGTCGACCCGATCGGCGAGGCCGCCGTCCTGCCGCCGTCGGTGCGGGACAGCCTGCCGGCGGTGATCGTCATCGCGGCGGTCCTGGGCGTGCTGATCGGTGCCTGGTCGGCGGCGCTCGGACTCGGCGGCGGGCTGCTGACCGTGCCGTCGCTCGCGCTGCTGTTCGGCGCGAGCCTGCACGTCGCGGCCGGCACCTCGCTGGCGGTCATGCTGCCCAACTCGATCATCGGCACCATCGCCCACGTGCGGCAGAAGACCGCCTCCGTCCAGGTCGGCGGAAGGCTGGCCTGCGGCTCGGCGGCCGGCGCCGTCCTCGGGGTGTTCGTGGCGCTGGCCATCCCCAGCCGGGTGCTCGGTTTCTTCTTCGGCGCCTTCGTGCTGTTCATGGCGGCCCGCGAGATACGGCGCATGCGCCGCGCGTGACCGGGGTTGCCGTCCGGCCGGACGGCGGCCGGATCGGCGATCGCGAGCGTCCGGCGGTGTCCGAATACCGTACCCGGGCAACCGGCGCACGCCATTTGAAGGTTGCGTCAAGAAATGCCCAATTGCCGGCGAGATCCGCAGGTCACCACGACTGTCAACACCCCGTTCGAGTCCGGAGGTTGCCTGGTTGACGGGCGTCGAGCGCCCCGTTGAACGTTAGGACAATAGGTCTTTACGTCAGCCTGTTCGCATGACAGGCTCTGAGCCCTCTTCGTATCCAAGGAGGCGGCTTTGGGATCGATCAGCCGACGCAACGTCCTCATCGGGGCTTCTCTCGCTGCCGGAAACCTCGCGCTCACCGCCTGCGGCGGGTCGCCGGATCCGCAACGCGGCAAAGACGCCAAGGAGTTCTCGCTCACCCTCTCCGCCAACGCCATATCGGGCGGCAAGAACGCCGCCCAGGCCGACTGGGTCAAGAACTGGGTGATACCCAACTTCGTCAAGGCGCAAAAGGCCAAGGGCGTCACCGCGAAGGTCAGCTACCTGTCGAGCGGCCTGGCGGACGAGCAGTACAAGACCAAGCTGGCGCTCGACCTGATGTCGCGTTCCGGCCCGGACGTGATGACCATCGACGACATCTGGGTCGGCTCCTTCGCCCAGGCCGGGTACATCAAGCCGCTTCCCCAGGTGGTCGGTTCGTCGGCCGACAAGTGGGACGGCTGGAAGCAGATCACCACCGCGGTGCAGAGCATGGCGACCTACGGCAACCAGCGCTACGGCATCCCCTCCGGCACCGACGGCCGCATCCTCTACTACAACAAGGTGCTCTTCCGGCAGGCCGGGCTGCCGCAGCAGTGGCAGCCGACGAGCTGGCAGGACATCCTCGACGCGGCCCGGAAGCTCAAGCGGCTGCCCGGCGTCACCCCGCTGCAGATCAACGCCGGCACCGCGATGGGCGAGGCGACCACCATGCAGGGCGTGCTCCCGCTGCTGGCCGGCGCCGGCGGCCAGGTGAACGACGGCGGCAAGTGGTACGGCGCGACGCCCCAGTTGAAGGCGGTGCTCACCTTCTACCGGGACATCTACACCACCGGGCTCGGCGACCCCGACCTGCAGAAGGAGGTCAACGGCAGGGACGAGTCGTTCCAGGAGTTCGCCAAGGGGAAGATCGGCATCCTGGCCGAGAGCGACTACCTGTGGCGAAGCGTCATCGATCCGAAGGTCGGCATAGACCCGATGAAGGCCCGTGACAACGATGTCGGCTACGCGCTGATCCCGGCGGACCAGCCCGGCAAGGGGCTGCACGGCGCGAGCTTCGTCAGCCTGTCCGGCGGCAGCGTGGACGTGCTGAACCCGCACTCATCGTACCCGCAGCAGGCGTTCGAACTGCTGACGTTCATGCACTCGCCGGCGGCGGAGAAGGCGCGGATGGCCGGCGGTTCGTACATCTCGGAGCGCAACGACGTCAACAAGCAGGTGCTCAAGACCGACCCGCTGCTGACGTTCATCTCCGAGAAGGTGCTGCCGATCACGGGCTACCGGCCGAGCAACGGCGCCTACCTGCAGGTCTCGACCGCGCTGCAGCAGGCCACCGCGGACATCGTGGCCGGCAAGTCCGTCTCGGCGGCGGCCGACGCCTACACCAAGAACCTGGAAGAGGCCGTCGGTGCCCGCAACGTCATCCACTGAGACACCCGGCCCGGCGAAGCACGAGGCGCCCGCCGGCCCGCGCGGTTCCCGCGCGGGCCGGCGGGCCGCCGCCGAACGGGACGCCGCGGGTCTGGGCCGCCGGCGGGCGCTGGCCTTCGTCACCCCCGGGCTGGTGCTCATCGCGGTCTTCCTCGTGGTGCCCGCGGTCTGGACGCTCTACCTCGGCTCGACCGACTACCAGCTCACCGGACTGGACGCGCTGGCGCCCAAGTTCGTCGGGCTGTCCAACATCACCCGGGCGTTCGGCGACAGCGGCTTCCTCAACTCGCTGGTGCTCAGCCTGGAGTTCGTGCTCGGTTCGGCGATCATCGGGCAGGCGTGCCTGGGCTTCGGCCTGGCCTGGTGGATGCGCGAGCGCAAGGGCTGGGTGCACCGGCTGGTCGAGGCGCTGGTCATGCTGTCGTGGATCATGCCCTCGTCGGTGGTGGCGTTCTTGTGGATCGCGCTGCTGGACCGGCAGAGCGGCACGCTCAACGCCCTGCTGCACACCCCGGGCACCGCGTGGCTGATCAACCACCCGATGCTGTCGATCATCACCTTCAACACCTGGCGCGGCGCGGCGTTCTCGATGATGCTCTACGGCGCGGCGCTCGGGAACGTGCCGCGCTCGCAACTGGAGAGCGCCCGGCTGGCCGGTGCGACCGGGTGGCAGCAGCTGCGCGACGTGGTCTTCCCGCACGTGCGCGGCCACATCCTGACCAACCTGCTGCTGATCAGCCTGTGGACCTTCAACGACTTCACGCCCTACCTGCTCACCGCGGGCGGCCCCGAGGGGCACTCCGAGACGATGCCGGTGTTCGTCTACAACACCGCGCTCAACAGCGGGCAGTTGGGCTTCGGCGCGGCGATCTCGTTCATCATGCTCGTCATCAACCTGGTGATCGCCCTCGTCTACCTGCGGCTGCTCGGCAAGCGCAAGCGGAGCACCAGGCCGGCCGAGGGGACCGGGGAGACCAAGGAGAAGAGCTCATGAGCATGGCACGGACCGTCGGCGACCTCAGCCCGAAGGCCGTGGTGCGGCAGATCCTGGGCAAGGCGCTGGTCGTCGTGGTGCTGGGCTTCTTCGCGCTGCCGCTGCTGTGGCTGGCCAGCGCGCCGTTCGACCGGCATCCGCAGATCACCGCGACGCTGCCGGACTTCACGCTGGCCAACTTCCGCGACCTGCTCAACAACCCCTACGCGCTCAGCTCGTTGAGGAACTCGATCTACCTGGCGGTCGGGACCGGCGTGCTGGTCGTGGTGTTCGCCGCGCTCGCCGCCTACGCGCTCAGCCGGGTGCGGATCCCCGGCCGGGACGGGCTGCTGTACGCGCTGCTGCTGCTCTCCTCGATCGTGACCGGCACCGCCGCGATGGTGCCGCTGTTCCTGCTGGCCTTCAAGCTGAACCTGATCGACTCCCAACTCGGGGTGATCCTGGTGCTGACCGGCGGGCTGCTGCCGGGCGCGATCTTCATCCTGAAGGACTTCATGGACTCCACGCCGCGCTCCTACGAGGAGTCGGCGCAGGTGTTCGGCGCGAGCCCGCTGCAGATCGTCCGGCACATCGTGGTGCCGATGGTGCGTCCGGGGCTGGCGACCGTGCTGGTGTGGTCGGTGGCGCAGGTGTGGGGGAACTTCCTGATCCCGTTCCTGCTGATCCGCTCGCCGGACAAGTCGCCGGCCGCGGTCGTCATGTACACCTTCTACACCGAGGGCGGGCAGCCCGACCTCGGCCTCATCTCCACCTTCTCGCTGCTCTACTCCCTGCCGGTGGTCGTGATGTTCCTGTTCGTCAGCCGCCGGTACGGCTTCCGCTTCCACGGAGGGATCAAAGCCTGATGTCATCCATCACCATGAACGGGCTGACAAAGGTCTACCCGGGCGACGTCAAGGCACTGGACGCCCTTGACCTGGCCGTTCGGGACGGCGAGTTCTTCGCCCTGCTCGGCCCCTCCGGGTGCGGCAAGACCACGCTGCTGCGGACCATCGCCGGCCTGGAGACGGCCACCGGCGGCACGGTGGAGATCGGCTCGCGGGACGTGACGGCGCTGCCGCCCGGGCAGCGGGACGTCGCCATGGTCTTCCAGGACTACGCGCTCTTCCCGCACATGACCGTCACCGAGAACATCGCCTACCCGCTGCGGCTGCGCAAGGTCGGCAAGGAGCAGCGCGCGGCCAAGGCGCAGGAGACCGCGAAGGCGCTGGGCCTGGCCGGCCTCGGCGAACGCCGGCCCGGCCAGCTGTCCGGCGGGCAGCAGCAGCGGGTGGCGCTCGCCCGGGCGATGGCCTACCAGCCGCAGGCGTTCCTGTTCGACGAGCCGTTGTCCAACCTGGACGCCCGGATGCGCATCGAGGCGCGCACCTTCCTGAAGAAGCTCCAGCGCGAACTGGGCATCACCACGGTGTTCGTCACCCACGACCAGGCCGAGGCGCTGGCGATGGCGGACCGGATCGCGGTGATGGAGAACGGCCGCATCCAGCAGATCGGCACGCCCACCGACGTCTACCGACGGCCGGTCAACACCTTCGTCGCCTCCTTCATCGGCTCCACCGCCATGAACCTGCTGCCGGTGTCCGTCGAGGCGGGAGCCGCCGTCTTCGGCGACGCCCGGCTCCCGCTGCCCGCCGGCCTCGACGGGCGGGTCGCCGACGGCGACAGCGCGGAGTACGGCATCCGGCCGGAGTACTTCACCTGCTCCGACACGCCGCTGGAGGACGCCGTGAGCGGGGAGATCACCGTCGTCGAGAGCCTGGGCAGCGCCCAGTTGGTCACCCTGGAGACCGGCGGCGCCGAGGTGCAGGCCATCGTGCCGGAGGACCACGAGGCGGTGCCTGGCGCCCGGCTGTGGGCCGCGCCCCGCCGGGACCGGGTGCTGGTCTACCGCGACGGCGACCTCGTGCAGCCGGACGACGCGCCGGAGCGGTCGGCGCGGGTCCCGGCGTGAGCGCGGCGGCGGCCCGGGAGTCCGTGCACCGCGGCCGGTGGACGCTGGAGGACCGGGCCGAATCCGTCCTGCGCGCCGTGGAGTTCGAGGTGCCGGCGGGGGCGGCGTACCTGACCGCGCGGCTGGCCCACGACCGGCGCGCGGGCGTGCTGGACCTCGGACTGCTGGGCCCGGACGGGGAGTTCCGCGGCTGGTCCGGCGGCGCCCGGGACACCTTCACGGTGACCGAGCGGTGGGCCACGCCCGGATACCTGCCCGGCGAGCCGGCCGCCGGCACCTGGCGGGTGCTGCTGCGGCTGCACCGCGTCCCCGCCGACGGACTCGCCTACGAGGTGACCACCTCGACCGGCGGGACGGCGCCCGAACCCCCTGCCGAGGACCCGTGGCCGGCCCGTCCGGAGCGTCCGCCGCGCAGGGAGCTGCCCGGGGTGGACGGCATGCGCTGGCTCGCCGGGGACCTGCACGCGCACACCCTGCACAGCGACGGCTCGCTGACCATCGCCGAACTCGCCGCGCTGGCCGCCGCCGAGGGCCTGGACTACCTCGCCGTCACCGACCACAACACCGTCAGCCACCACCCGCACCTGCCGGAGGCGGGCCGCCGGCTGGGCATCACCCTGCTGCCGGGGCAGGAGGTCACCACCGACACCGGGCACGCCAACGTCTTCGGCGACACCGGCTGGATCGACTTCCGGCTGCCCGCCGACCGCTGGGCAGCGGCGGCCGAGGCGGCCGGCGGGGTGATGTCGGTCAACCACCCGGTCGCCGGGGACTGCTCCTGGCGGCAGCCGCTGACCACCCGCCCCCGGCTGGCCGAACTGTGGCACCACTCCTGGACGGACCGCCGGGACGGCGCCGCACTGGCCTGGGCCGAGGCGTGGTCCAGGGGCCCGGCCGACGGCGGGCGGATCACCCCCATCGGCGGCAGCGACTTCCACACCCCCCAGCAGGGCCGGCCGCCGGGCGGGCCGACCACCTGGCTGCTCGCCGAGGGCGACGACGTGCTCGGCGCGCTCAGGGCCGGCCGCACCGCGGTCTCGGCCGGCCCGGCGGCGGCGCTGCTGCTGCGCTGCGGCGAGCGGTTCCTCGCCCTGGACGCCGACGGCACCGTGCTGGTGGCCCCGGACGGGCGCGGCACCGTGGTGCGCGGCGACCGGGTGTGGCTGCCCGCCGCCCCGGGCACCCACCGCCTGGAGACACCGGCGAACGCCGTGGTCGCCATCTGCGCCTGACGCCCGCCCACAAGACCCCGTCCGCACCGAGCACGCCGCAAAGGAGAACTCCGCATGACCGACGCCGACGAACTCGTGGTGGTGCCGCACACCCACTGGGACCGCGAGTGGTACCTGCCGTTCCAGCAGTTCCGGCTGCAGTTGGTCGGACTGCTGGACCAGGTGCTCGGGCGGATGGAGGACGATCCGCGCCAGCGCTTCACCCTGGACGGGCAGGCCGTCGCCGTCGAGGACTACCTGGAGGTCCGGCCCGAGCAGCGCGAACGGCTGACCGCGCTGGTCAAGTCCGGCCGGCTGGCGGTCGGCCCCTGGCAGATCCTGCTGGACGAGTTCCTGTGCTCCGGCGAGAACATCGTGCGCAACCTGCGCCTGGGACTGGCCAAGGCGGAGGGCATGGGTCCCGCCATGCGGGTCGGCTACCTGCCCGACATGTTCGGCCACTGCGCGCAGATGCCGCAGATCCTGGCCGGCGCCGGCCTCGCGCACGCCTGCGTGTGGCGCGGCGTGCCGCGGGCGGTCGACTCGCACGCCTTCGCCTGGGTCGCACCGGACGGCACCGCCGTGCGCACCGAGTACCTGGCCGCGGGCGGGTACGGCAACGCCGCCGGGCTCTTCGACGACCCCGGGCAGGTGGAGGCGCGGGCCGCGGCGGTGGCCGCCAAGCTGCGCCCGTGGCGCCCGGACGGGCGGCCGATGCTCGCCATGTACGGCTCCGACCACACCGCGCCGGCCGCCGACCTCGCCGACCTGCTGGAGGCGTTCAACACCCGGGCCGCCCGGACCGGCGGCGGGGTGCGGCTGCGCCTGGCCACCATGGCCGAGTACTTCGCCGACCAGCCGACCGACACGGCCGGACTGCGCGCGGTGCGGGGCGAGTTGCGCTCGCACGCCAACGCCAACATCCTGCCCGGCGTCTTCTCGGTGCGCGCCCACCTCAAGCAGGCGATGAGCCGTGCCGAGCGCTCGGTCGAACGGTACGCGGAGCCCCTGTCGGCGCTCTGGCACGGCCGCTCCGTGCAGCGGTTCCTGGACATGGCGTGGGACCGGCTGATCGAGGTCAGCTGCCACGACTCGGTGACCGGCTGCGGCGCGGACGGGACCGCCCAGCAGGTGGCCGCGCGGATGGCGGAGGCCGAGCAACTCGGCCTCGCGGTGCAGGACCTGGTCGGCAAGGACCTCGCGTCGTCCGTACCGCACGACGGCCACCTGCTGCTCAACCCGACACCCGCCGACCGCCGGACGCTGGTGGAACTGGACGTCGAGGCCGACGGTGAGGTCTCGCTGGTCTCCGGCAGGGGCCGGGTCTTCCCCGCGCAGACGCTGCGCACCGAGGCGGTCGTGCTGGCCGACGACGTCTTCCCGGCCGGCCGGCTGCCGGTGGTGCTGGCCCGGGTGCACGGCAGCGAGCTGTACGGCCGGGAGATCACCGGCTGGAGCATCACGCAGGACGCGCCGGACATGCCGGTCCTCGACTTCGAGGTGGCCCGCCGGGGCGATCCGGGGTTCGACGTCGCCGACGTGAAGGCCGCCCTGGCCGAGGCGGTGCGCCGCCACCCGGGCGACTGGCGGGTGCGGATCACCGCCCGGCCGCGCCGTACGGTCGCCGCGCTCGTCGACACGCCCGCTCTCGGACACCTCGCGGTGCGCCCGGTGCCCGCCCGGGAGGCCGAGGTGGCGCACCCGGTCACGGTCGAGGGCCGGGTGCTGGACAACGGCCTGCTGCGGGTCGAGGTGGCCGACGACGGCACGCTGGGCCTGCGCACGGCGGACGTGGCGGTCGCCGGGCTGGGCCGGATCGTCGACGGCGGCGACCTCGGGGACACCTACAACTACGCGCCGCCCGCCGCCGACCTGCTGGTGGACACGCCCGAGACGGTGGACGTCCGCACGGTGCGCGGCGGACCGCTGACCGCGGTGGTCGAGGTGGTACGCCGCTACGCGTGGCCGTCCGCCGGGGACTTCGCCGCCGACGCCCGCACCGGCGACGCGGAGCCGACCACCGTCACCACCCGGGTCGAACTGCGGGCCGGGGAGCGGTTCGCCAGGCTGCGAGTCGCCTTCGACAACCGCAGCGACGACCACCGCGTGCGAATGCACCTGCCGCTGCCGGCCCGGGCGGCGTCGTCGTTCGCCGAGGGCCAGTTCGCCGTCGTGGAACGGGGGTTGAGCGCGGAAGCGGGCTTCGGCGAGGAGCCGCTGCCGACCTTCCCGGCCTCCTCGTTCGTGGCAGCGGGCGGTCTGGCGGTACTGCTGGAGCACGCCACCGAGTACGAACTGCTCGACGAGGGCGGCGAGTTGGCCGTCACCCTGCTGCGGTCGACCGGCCGTATCTCGCGCAACCGGCACGCGCACCGCGACGAACCGGCCGGCCCGCAGGTCGCCACCCCGCAGGCGCAGTGCCGCGGCCTGCGCACGGTGGAGTTCGGCCTGCTGCCGTACCCGGGACAGTGGCACGAGGGCGGCGTGCTCGAAGCGGCGGAGGAGTTCCGGCACGAGGCGGTCTCGCTGCCCGGCGCCGCGCCGGCCACCACCACCCTGCCGCTGCCGGCCCGGGGACTGCGGGTGTCCGGAGCGGGCGTGGTGCTCACCTCGCTGCGCTCCCGGCCGGAGGACGGCCGGCTGGAGGCCCGGGTGGTCGCCGAGCACCCGGACGCCACCGAGGCGGTGCTGCGGCTCGACGGCCTCCTCGAAGCCCGCCGCGCCGACCTGCTCGGCACCCCCGGCGTCCCGCTCACGGTCGACGGGTACGCCGTCACCCTGCCGCTGCGCGCCTGGGAGATCGCGACGGTGCAACTGCGGCGCGGCTGACCGCTCGGGGGAGCCGGACGCGCCCGGCTCCCCCGCCCGCCCCAACACGACCGGCCCGCCCGGACGTTCGGCGCGCTCCCACGCTCGCGGTGGCCGTCCGGAACGCCGCGGTGCATCCGGGCGGTGCCGGCAAGCGTGCCGCCGGCCGGCCCGGCGTCGCCCGGAGCCGTCCGGCGGACCGTCAGGGCGCGACCGGATCGCGCGCGTTCCGTGGCGAAGCGCGCGGTGGATATGGTGATCGGGTGAATCCACGTCCACCCGGCCGGCCGCGCGTCCTGTCCCGCGAGCGGATCATCGCCGCAGCCCGGCACATCGCGGACGGCGAGGGCCTGGAAGCGCTGACCGTGCGCCATGTCGCCGAACAACTCGGCACCGGCCAGGCATCGCTCTACCGGCACATCGCCGACCGCGGCGAACTGCTCATGCTGCTCGCCGACGACGTCGCCGTCAGCCTCCCCGCGCCGCCCGGGGACCCCGACCCGCGCCGCCAGGTGATCGGCCAGTGGACCGAGGCGTACGACCACCTGTCACGCCACGTCTGGGCGGCCCAGGTCATCGCCGAGGGCGAGTACCCGGTGGACAGCGCGGTTGCGTTCGCCGACAGCGCGCTGCGGGCGCTCAACGGGCTGACCGACGACCCCGGCCACGCCGCCCGCGCCTACCGCCTGCTGTGGCACCTGCTCCTCGGCCACCTGCTCGACGCCCACCCCGTCGGCCACGCCCTCCAGCCGGGGGGCGACGGCACCGAAGCGGCGGCCTGCCCCGGGAGCCAGGACGACCGGCGGCGGATCGCCCGGTCGCTGCGCGACGACTTCGGCTGGGCGCTGCCCCGCGTCCTGGACGGCGTGTTCGGCCCGGCCGGCGACTGACACCGGGCCCAGGGGGCGCGGTGCGGGCACCCACGACCGCGCTGCGCGCCTACGCCGCCATGGCCACCGGCGCCGACCGCGGCGCGGTCCGGGCGTGCTCCGGTCAGGGGCGCGGGTGATCGCCCGGGCGTTCACCGTTGGCACGCGCAGGCGAGTCCTGCCGCCGTTCGGGTGAACTCCCGGCCCACCGGCCACCCGTCGTGCTCCCGGCGCCGAATAGCCGGTACAGCGGCCGAAGCGCCGCGCGCCGTCCGACCCGAAAGGTCCGCACCCATGTCCCGTGCCACCCGCATCACCGCCGTCCTCGCCCTCTCCGCCTCCACCCTTCTCGGCGGCGCGGCGGCGGCCTTCGCCGACAGCGGCGCCCAGGGCGTGGCCGTCGGCTCCCCCGGCGCTCTGTCCGGCAACGTGATCCAGACGCCGATCGACGCGCCCGTCAACGTCTGCGGCGACAGCGTCGCCGTCGTCGGCCTGCTGAACCCGGCGTTCGGCACCACCTGCGTCAACCGGTAAGCCGCGCCGGGACACGCCGTCCCGGCCCCGATGACGCCGCCTGCGGCCTGCGGCCCTCCTCCCCCACGGGGGCACGGGCCGCAGGCGGTCCGGTTCCCGGAAGGCGATCGGACCAGGCCGCACGGAATGGCGATCCGGTGGGAAAGGGATCGCTCAGAGTTCTCCCGTGAATTCGACCGCTGCCGTTTCGAAGCCTCCTGACGATCGGTCTGCCGCGATTACTTCGGAGCCGGCGGCCCGGCGGATTGGTCGCCCCTTGAAAACGGTCGGAAAACTCCCCCGTCCGGCCCCGGCGCAACCGTTCCGACCTGCGACGACGAACGGCCGCCCCGGAAGCGGGCCCGGCGCGGCGGGCGTCCGCTATTGACTTCGCCGCGGGGCGTGACGAGACTTCACCCCGAGCAGGCCGCGATTCTTCCCTCTGCCAGAAGTCGCCGCCCGAAACTCCTTCTCACGTTTTGATCTCTCGCGCACCGAACGGGCATCGCCACGACCGCGAAGCATTCGCTCGCGCGTCCGCATTCACCGTCCGGTGGAACCGAATGATTCCCGAAGAGTCATTCCGTGCGGGAAGAACCGCACCCCCTTCGAATCGTCGCTGGAGTGAACATGTCCGTACGAAACCCCGAGCCCGACGCGGTGTCAGAACCCGGAATGGACCGGCGCGGGCTGATGAGGAACGCCGCCGGGATGGGGGCCGCCGGGATCGCCGCCGGCGTGCTGCTGACCGCCGGCCCCGCCTCGGCGGCCGAGCCGGCCGCGCCGGCCGCCGGCGCGAAGGCCGGGCAGGCGCCGGTGTCCCAGGAGCCGCTGGTGGTGCACGTGCGGGACGCGGCGACGGGCGAACTCGACCTGTACCAGGGCGAGCGGCACCGCCGGGTGGTCGACCGGGACCTCGCCGCGGCCCTCGCCCGCCACGCCCGATGACCGGTACGCCCGCCGGACCGCACTCCCCCCTTCCGCCCCTTCACCGAACGAGTGAGGCCCGCTGATGTCCTCCCACCGCGAAGCACCGGAGATCTCCAAGGACCCGGTCGCCGACAGCACGGACGTGTACGCGTTCGTCAGTCCCGACGCCGCTGGCACCGTCACGCTGATCGCCAACTACATCCCGCTGCAGAACCCGGCCGGCGGCCCGAACTTCTTCGAGTTCGGCGACGACGTGCTCTACGCGATCCACGTGGACAACGACGGGGACGGCCGGGCGGACGTCAGCTACGAGTTCCGCTTCACCACGCGGATGCGCAACCCCGACAGCTTCCTGTACAACACCGGGCCGATCCTCTCGATCGACTCGGCCGACTGGAACCGCTACCAGACCTACAGCGTCACCCGGGTCGACGGCTACGGCCGCCGCACCGAGTTGGGAGACCGGCTGGCCAGCCCGCCGTGCAACGTCGGCCCGCTGTCCACCCCCGACTACGCCGCGCTGGCCGGCCAGGCGGTGCACTCGCTGGGCAGGAACCGCAAGGTCTTCGCCGGACAGCGCGCCGAGGGCTTCTACGTGGACCTCGGGGCGATCTTCGACCTCGGCGACCTGCGGCCGTTCCAGAACCTGCACAACCAGTTCGGCATGAGCGTGTTCGGCGCGCCGGCCGACGGGGTCAACACCACCAAGGAACTCAACGTCCACACGCTGGCGCTCCAGGTCCCGATCACCGACCTGACCCGGCACGGCTGGCAGGGCAAGGACGTCAACGACCCCCGGGCCACCATCGGCGTGTGGACCACGGCCGCCCGCCGCCAGGCCAAGGTCATCGACGCCGGCCGCGGCGAGGACTCCGAGTACGGGCCGTACGTACAGGTCTCCCGGCTGGGCAACCCGCTGTTCAACGAGGTCCTGGTGCCGCTCGGCACCAAGGACCGGTGGAACTCGGTGTCGCCGGACCAGGACAAGCAGTTCGCGAGCCACGTGGCCCACCCGGAGCTGGCGAACCTGCTGCCGGCGCTGTACCCGGGCGTCTTCCCGAACCTCGACGCCTACAACAAGTCGGGCAAGTCCCGCGCCGACCTGCTGGCCATCCTGCTCACCGGCATCCCGCAGGGCGTCGTGCCCGGCTTCCAGAACAACACCGGAACCACGCAGGCCGACATGCTCCGGCTCAACACCGCCGTCCCGCCGGCCGCCAAGCCGAACATCCTCGGCCTGATCGGCGGCGACCCGGCCGGATTCCCCAACGGCCGCCGCGTCTACGACGACGTGGTCACCGTGGAGCTGCGCGCCGTCGCCGGGGCCACCCTGCCGCTGGTCGACAAGACCTACACCGCCGACGCGGCGGCCGGCGAGATCACCGACGGCCTCACGCCCGCCGACGTCACCAACCCCTACCTCGACCACTTCCCGTACCTCGGCGTGCCCTACGACGGCTACCACCACCCGTCCTCCTGACCGCTCCGACCGCCGGCGGCGCCGCCCTGACACGGCGCCGCCGGCACCCCGCCGAAGGGAATCCGCCATGCACGACCACTCCACCGCCCCCTCGACGGAGGGCAGCGTCGTCCTCGACATCGGCGAGCACACCGGCGCCGTCATCATCCACACCGGTCCGCGGGACGACGGCAAGGAGATCGAGGTCAGCCCGGTCTCCGACGCCGGTCGCCGCACCCACGCGGCGGTGCGCCCGCGCCACCTGCCGGACCGCACCATCCACTGCCTGCTCATCGCGCCGCTCGAAGCCGGCGAGTACACGGTCTGGCGCGACGCCGACACCCCGCACGGCACGGTCACCGTCACCGGCGGCGCGGTCAGCGAATACCACTGGTCCTGATCGCGGGAAATCAGCCGGCCGGCCGGTTGGTTGATGACGGCCCCGCGCCGTGGCACCGGAACGGCTCCGGGATCACCCCGGGCCGGTGCTACCGTACGCGGGAACCGGGGTGGGCGGGGGCGAATCGGGCAGGACACCGGCTATCGCGGGTCGCATTCGCGGCGCCGGTTCGAGAGCGACGCACGCAGCTTTTGCGGAGTGACCGTGGCAGGCCGCGCTCCGTGTGGGAGGGGCGCCCGAGCGAAGGAAGAAAATGAACGACGCGACCGGATTCAGGGAAATCTCCCCGACCACTCTCGCCGACGTTCTGGGGCGGGATCAGGTCATGGATATCGGAATTCGGCCACTGTGGCCGTCGATGCCGCGGGTCGCCGGTCCGGCGTTCACCGTGCGGTGTCCCGCGGGTGACAACCTGATGCTTCACGCGGCCATCCACCGCGCGGCACCCGGCTCGGTCATCGTCGTGGAAGCGGGAGACGTGGACCACGCGGTGGCCGGCGGAAACGTCTGCGCCGTCGCGCAGCGGCGCGGAATCGCGGCGTTCGTGGTGGACGGGGTGATCCGCGACCTCGCCGAGGTGCGCGAGTCGGGCTTCCCGGTCTTCGCCAGAGGGGTCATCCCCATCCCCGGCACCAAGGCGGCCGTCACGCCGCTCAACGCCCCGGTGACCTGCGGAGGGGTACGGGTGAACGCCGGCGACATCGTGGTCGCCGACGAGGAGGGCGTCGTGGTCGCCCCGGCGGCCCGCCGGGAGCAGGCGCTGCTCGACGCCCGGGCGAAATCGGCCAAGGAGGCCGGCGAATCCCTCGACGCGTGGGAAGAGGCGCACCGCACGCGGATCGACCGGATCCTGCGGGAGAACGGTTTCGAAGGCTGAAAGAGGCTTCGCAGGGGAATCACGGAACTGGATGCTCCGTGATTCCCGAGCGCTCGGCGGACCGCCGGCGGAGTGGATCAGCTACTCAACCGAAGTGGTCCGCCTGAGAGTTGGCGCGATCAGATGCTGCCCATGATTCCGCCGACCGGCGCGGTGACGCCGGCCACAGCGGCGGAGATGCCGCTGACGGGGGCGGCGATCCCGCCGAGGGGGGCGGTGATCGAGGGAGCGATACCGGTGACCGGCGCGAGGTTGAGTCCGCCGATGTTGAGGCCGCCGGACACGCCGTCGAGCTCCGTGTCGTCGATCTCGCAGGTCTCAATCTGGGGGGCGGAGTCCTTGCGCATGACGTCCACTCCTTTCGTAGCTCTTGAACATGAGGATTTACCGTTCTGGAAATCAACAGATATTCCCAGAACGCATGCTTGAGGAGAATGCCGGCTTACGATTCGAGCCGACACACAATTCCCGGGGCACGAAAATCATCTAATCACATCGGATGGCGGTCGGTCCACCGGCCCAACACACCCCATGCCGAAGGGCAATGCGCTATTCACGCACAGGTGAAGGCATGCATACGTAATATTCACGAAGTCCACCGCCGGCCGGCAGGCCCATAATATTCGGAGGCATGCCGAAAAGCGTCCCGGCAATCATGCCCGCGCGGACGCATATCCCTTCCCGGACGGTTCGACTTCAAGCCGTCCCTCGCACAACAAATCATGGGATCCCCGACCGCGAGCGACGGATCGACGCTTCGCACCGGACTTCTCCCACCCCCTCTTCGAGGCCGCCCGGCGGGTGGATTGGTCGCCCGGCTCACAGGTTCGGGCCGGTCTTCCGCCGTACACGTCATTCGTAAGGGTGAAATCCGCTGCTATACGGGCCCTTCAGACGATCGCCGCGTAGCGCAGCGGCCAACGTGTCGTAAGAGCAACCGCGTTGGAGCGGCTGCCGAGAGAGATGGGGCGTGATGGGCTCAGAGCACATCGACACCCGACTGCTGGAGCGACTGACCGAGCAGTCCCAGGACCTGCACAGCGACGCCATGCACCTGACGAACACGGCGCTGGACGACTTCGCGCGGGCCGCCGAACCGCCGCCGCGCCGCTGGTGGCAGCGCGGCGGGACGCTGGCCGGCGTGATCGGGGCGGCGGCGCTGCTGAACTCCGCCACCCGGGCGGCCGCGGCGTCGAGCAACGACATCATGGCGTTGCAGACGGCGGCGTCGATCGAGAACCTGGCGGTGAGCGTCTACCAGACCGCCGCCGGGCTGTCGTTCATCAAGAACGGCAACAAGACGATCGCGGCGTTCATCGCCAAGACCACCCAGCAGCACCAGCAGCACGCCAAGGCGTTCAACTCGGCCGCCACCCAGGCCGGCGGCAAGGCGCAGAACTGACCGGACCCGAAGTACGCGGCCGTGGTGAACAAGGCGCTGCCGACGCTCAAGACCTCGGCGGACGTGGTCAGGCTGGCCATCACCCTGGAGGACGTGGCCGCCCAGACGTACACCAAGAACGTCGGCCAGGTCAGCGACGCGCAACTGCGGCAACTGTTCGCGTCGGTCGCACCGGTCGAGGCGCAGCACCGGGCGACGCTGCTGGCCGTGCAGTCCCTGCTGGCCTCCAACAACGACAGCCTGATCGCGATCCCGACCGACGTCGCCAAGCTGCCCGCGGCCGTCGGCGACGTCGGGTTCCCGAACGCGTTCTACCCGACCACGCTAGCCTCGCCCGTCTCCGAAGGGGCCGTGAAGTGAGCACCACGCACGACAGCCGGGAACTGCCCGTCAGTGAGAGCGAACTCGCCTGCCTGACCCGGGAGATGGCTGAGGCGCACCGCGAGACGCTGCCGGTGATGCGCGCGAGCGCGGCTGCGCTCGCCGGGGAGATCGCGACGAAGGAGGACCCGCGCGGCGCGGTCGCCCGGCGGCGCTTCCTGCTGGGGGCGGGCGGGGCGGGGGCCGGGCTGCTGCTGGCGGCCTGCTCCGACGGCAGGCGCTCCGGCTCGCCGACGGCGCTGAAGTCGGCCGGTACCGCGGCGGACGCCAGCCAGTACACCGGCGACCTGAAGATCGTGGCGCTGGCGGTGGCGCTGGAGAACCAGGCGGTGGGCGCCTACCGGACGACGTTGAGCGCGGCGAAGGCCGGCAAGCTGGGCACCGTGCCGCCGGCCGTGAGCACCTTCGTCACCACGGCGATGGCCCAGCACGCCGACCACGCCAAGGTGTGGAACGCGGCGCTGAAGGGGGCCGGCAAGCCCACGATCACCGGTGTGCCGCTCTCCGACCAGAAGTCGGTCACCGACATGCTCGGCAAGGCGACCAACGTCACCGATGTCGCCAAGCTGGCGCTGCAGTTGGAGAACCAGGCGGCCCAGACCTATTTCTTCACGACCTACAACGTGACGAGCGGCGCCGCGATCGACACCGCGGCGACGATCGCGCCGGTCGAGGCGATGCACGCCGCCATCCTGCACTTCATCCTCGGCCAGTACCCGGTCCCGGACGCGTTCCTGCCGGTGAGCCAGGCGGCCAAGACCAGCCTTCTGACGGTCTGAGGCACCGGCGCGGTCCGGGGTGTCCGGACCCGGCGGCACGCCCACGCCGGTCCGGGTACCCCGGCTCGGCCCGCGAGCCGTCCGGGTCCGCCACCCCTCCTCAGCGGCCGGCCGGGCCGAACACCCCGTCCAGGACGAGGGGCAGGGCCCAGGCGAAGTCGTCCCGGCCGCTCGCGGACGTCGCGTTCTCCTCCAGCAGCCGGCCGAGGAGCAGGCGCCACAGCAGGCGGTGGGCGCGGGCGGCGGTGCCGGGATCGTCGGTCAGCGCGTTCAGTGCCCGCAGCCCGCTCTCGGTGAAGCGCGCCATGCCGTCCGGCGGGGACGGGCTGTCGGCGATGACCCGGACCGCCCATCGGTGGCGTGCCAGGTACGCGTACGCCTCGGTCCACTGACCGGTCACCCGGCGGCGCGGGTCGGGATCGCGCGGGGGCGCGGGCAGGCCGGCGGCGACCTCGGAGGCGAGCAGCGCCACCAACTCGCCGCGGTCCACGATGTGCCGGTAGAGCGACGCCTGCCCGGTGCCGAGCCGCCGGGCGACCCGGCGCAGCGTCAGCGCCTCCAGGCCCTCGGCGTCCACGATGTGCCGGGCGGCGGCGGCGATCCGCGCCCGGGACAGGAAGCGCGGCCGGCCGGACGCTTCGGCCGGTGTGACGCGCGCGGCGGTCCTGGGCACTAGTGGACCCAGTCCGTCGCGAGGTGTACGCAGGTCAGGGCGATGAGCAGGCCGGCGCCGAGTGCCGCCGCGAGGGTGGACCAGCGCATCGCCCGCCCGAGCACCGCGGGTTCCGGGGGCGTGGGGCGCCGGCGCAGGTCGGCTCCGACCAGCCGGGGCAGCCGCCAGACCCGGGCGAGCACGTGCAGCGACATCACGGCCAGCCAGCACCAGAAGACCACCTGGTGCAGCAGCAGGAGCGGGACGGCTCCCCAGCGGGGGCCGAGGAAGGCGACGGCTGACCCGGAGACGAGCAGGGCGGCGGTGCTCACCGCCACCGACGGGCCCAGCACGCGCAGCCACCGGGCCGGCCGGCCCTCGCGGCGGTAGGCCGGGGTGCCGCTGTGGTAGCGCGCGAAGCGGTAGCCGGTGGAGGCGATCTTCAGGCAGACCGGGCCGATCAGCAGCAGGCCGATGAATATGTGGAACGTCACGAGCCGGCCGATGAACAAGATGGTGAACCCCTGCGCGGCGAACAGCGCCAGCAGCAGACTGCCGGTGAGCGCGGTCAGCCGGGAGTTCGCCTGCGGGGAGCCGTCACCTCCGGCGGGCCGCGTTTCTCGATCGGTCAGGGGTCCGCCGCTGATGGAGGTCACTCATTCGGCCTTTCGGTTGTGGTGCTCCGGGGTCCGGAGCGGGGGTGCGCCGCGCGGTTCCAGCCGCAGCGCCAGGACCGGGCACGCCGCGACGGCCCGGCGGGCGTGCCGCGCCAGCCGGCCGGGGACGTCCGGGTCGGGGATCACGGGGTAGCCCCACTCGTCCAACTCGATGCGTTCCGGCAGCAGTTCGGCGCACAGGCCGTGGCCGTCGCACGCGATGCGGTCGATCCGCAGGACCTGGTGAGCCGTCACGGCGTCACCGCCACTCGTGCGGCTCGGGGACCCGGGGCCGGGGCACCGCGAGCAGCGGGGGCAGGGACGCGGCCGGGCAGGGGCGGTGTTCCAGGTGCCGCCGCACGTCGTCGTCGAAGGCGGCCAGGGCACTGCCCGCGAGCCGGGCCGCCCCGTCCGGGTGGCGGCAGGCGCCGCGCCCGGTGAGCAGCGCGGTCCGGTTCCTGAGCCGCTCGGCCAGGTCGGGGTCGCCCCGCCCGGCGGCGAGCGCCGCGAAGTCGTCGGCCACCGAGGGCAGTCCGAAGCGGCACGGGCCGCACTGCTGCGCGCTGTGCGCCGCGAGGTAGCCGAGGATCCGCGCGGTCTCGACCAGCCCGCAGGCCCGCTCCGGCAGCGCGACCACGACGCCGGCGCCCGGTCCCGCGCCGGCCGCCGCCAGGTCGTCCCTGGTGAACGCGACGGACAGCGCCGGTTCGACCGGCAGCCAACTGCCGAAGAACCCGCCGACGAGCACCGCGCCGAGCGGTTCGCTCGGGCCGCCGCCCGCCAGGAGGATCTCGCCGAGCGTGGTGCCCATCGACACCTCGTGGACGCCGGGCCGGCACACCGCGCCGCTCACCGTGACCAGCGTGGTGCCCGGCGCGTCCGGACGGCCGGCCCGGCGGAACCAGTCGGCGCCGTGGCGCGCGACGAGGCCGAGGTGGGCGAGGGTCTCCACGTTGTCGATCAGGGTGGGCCGGCCCCGTACGCCCTTCTCGAACGGCCGGGGCGGGGTGGCGGTGGGCCGCGCGTCGCCGCCGTTGAGCCAGTTCACCAGCGCGCTCTCCTCGCTGGAGACGTAGTGGTGCGGCAGCGAGTGCAGGTGGAAGACGGCCGGGTCGGCGCCCCGGTCACGGCGCTCCTGGACGGCCCGGCCCAGCAGTTCGGCCTGCTGCGGGCGGGCGCGCGACAGGCACAGGTGCACGGTGTCGGCGCCGACCGCGGCGGCCGCGGCGACGGCCCCGTCCAGCACCAGGTGCGGGGCGAGCGCGAGCAGCGTCTCGTCCTTGCGGCTGGCCGGTTCGCTCTCCATCGCGTTGACCACCACGACGGGCTGGTCGGGTCCGTGCGCGACGGTGCGGAGTTTGCGGCCGGTGGGGAACGCCGCGCCGCCCCGCCCGGTCAGTCCGGCGGCCTCCACGGCCTCGATCAGCGGCAGGTGCGGGCGGCGGCCCGCGGTGCGCGGCAGCGGCAACGGGCCGTGTTCCGCGAGGTGTCCGGCGAGATCGGCCGGTCTCCCGGCGGCGTCCGGGGCGCGCAGCAGCCGGGCCCCGTCGGGCGTCGTGCCGTCGGGCCGGAAGGCCGGGAACGGCTCGGTGTGATGGATCACGAGGACGCTCCCGTCCGGTGGGTGGTGGTCGGACCGTGGGTGGTGGTCGAGCAGCACGGCGGCGGCGCGGCGGCCCGCTGCGCCCAGCCGTGCCGCAGCGGGCCGACCGCGGTGAACGCCGTCAGCAGCACGCACAGCGCGACCGTGCCGGCGCCGGCCAGCACCCGCACCGCGAGGTGTCCGGGCCGGGCCCGGTGCAGCCGCCATCCGACGGCGGCCACCACGGCGGCCAGGCAGACCGCGTACAGGGTGAGTTGGAGCGGGCTGCGGGTGTCGGAGCCGGTGCCCAGCGCGTGGAAGAGCGCCAGCGGCCAGGCGGCGTAGGACGTCCAGTGCACGGCCTTCCACCAGCGGCGGCCGATGCGCAGGCGCACCGCGCTGGTGAGGGCCACCGCGAGCAGCAGGTCGAACGCGGCGGTGCCCAGGCCGAGCCAGAGCGGACGGTAGGACGCGCCGAACGGGACCAGCGCCACCAGCCAGCCGAGGTGGACGAAGGAGTCCGCGACGGCGGTGGTGATGTGGACCGCGAGGAAGACCAGGGCGAGCACCGACAGGTTGCGGTGCAGCGAGCCGAGTTCGAAGCGCGCGACGCGCACCGGCGCGTAGCGTCCCGCGGTGGCCACCCCGAGCGCCACCGCCCCGGTGAGCAGCAGGAGCGCCATGGTGCCGGCCGCCCGGGTCGCGTACCACAGGGGGCTCGGTCCGGCGGCGGCCAGTTGCGCGTAGCCGGTCATCGCGGCGGCTCCACGGCGTCGGCGGGCCAGCCGTTGACGAACAGCACGTTCCCGTCCCGGCCGACGAGGCGGGCCGGCAGGCCGGCCCGGTCGAGATGGGTGACGGCGTCGTCGCCGAGCACGACGGCGGCGGTGCTCGCCGTGTTGGCCGTGACGCAGTCGGCCGCCACGACGCTGACCGTGCGCCAGACCGGTTCGGCGCTGTCCCCGGTGGCGGGGACCACGATGTGGTGCAGCACGCGTCCGCCGCGTCGCCAGGTGCGGGCGGTGGTGCCGGAGGTGGCCAGGCCGCCGGCGCCGATCGCGACGGTGGGCGCCGCGGGGCCGGGGCGGGCGTGGTGGTCGGCGATCGCGACGCGCCAGCCGCCGGCCGGCGGTTCGCCCGCGGTCGAGACGTCTCCGCCGAGGTTGACCAGTACACCGCACCCGGTGGCCTCGGCGGCCTCGGCGGCGGCCCGGTCGGCGGCGAGCGCCTTCGCGGTGGCGCCGAAGTCGAGCGCCATGCCGCCCGGCAGGCGCACGCGGCGTGTCAGGCGGTCCCACTCCACGGCACGCCAGTCGGCATGCCGCACGGCGATCCCGGCCGGTCCCGGCCCGCTCCGGACGACCTGTGCGTACGTGCGGTCGTAGCCGAGGGCGACCACCGCCGCACCGACGGTGGGGTCCACGGCGCCACCGGTCGCCTCGGCGGCGTGCAGCGCCACCTCCAGCGCCTCGGCGAACGCCGGCGAGACCTCGACGCAGGCTCCGTCGGCGGCGTTGACCCGGGAGAGTTCGGAATCCGCCCGGAAACGGCTGCAGGCGGCGTCGACGGCGGCCAGCTCGCGCTCCAGCGCACGGCGGGCGTCCGGCAGCGCGGCCGGGTCGGTGACCAGCAGCGACGCCGTGGTGCCGAGGGCGGAGAAGGAGACCGTCGCCGGGGCGCAGGTCACGAGGCTCCCGAGCTCGTGTGGGACGGCGCGGGGGCGGGCTTCGGCGGTGCGACCCGCGGGTGGGCGGTGTGCCGCACGGCCGCGGGGTGGCGGGGGTGGCCGGCCGAGGGCCGGGCGGGGGCCGGGTGCTTCGCCGGGGCCGGGTGCTTCTTCGCGGGCGCCGGGTGCTTGGAGGGCGCCGGGCTCGCCGGGCCGGTGGCGGCGGCCGGCCGGGGCCTCGGCGGTGCGGCCGGCGCGGCGGCACCGGACTGCGCGTGCGCGTATCCGGCGCCCAGCACCACCGAACCGGCGGCCGCGGCCGCGGCGGCCCAGCCGGTCAGCCCGCGCACCCTGCGCAGCCCGCGGTCCCGGCGTTCGGTGGCGGACCCCCGGGGGAACGATCCACCGTTCGGCCTGTTCGATTCCACCTTGATCCTCCTTCCGACACGACGGCTCACTGCCACCAGCCTGCGAAAGAGGTGCTTGGAAACCCGTTCAGAAAACCTTCAGAACTGGCAAAGATGGCCGGACACCCGGCCCGGTCGTGCTTCGGCGGCGCGGGACGGCACGGCCGTGCGGCCGGTGCGGATCAGCCGAGCGGGGAGCCGGTGCGCCGGGTGGCGGGCAGCCGCAGCACCACGGTCAGGCCGCCGCCGGGCGTGTCCTCCAGCGCGGCGGTGCCGCCGTTCGCGGTGACGAGCCGGTGGACGATGGCGAGCCCGAGCCCGGAGCCGGTCGCCCGCGCGGGGTTGCCGAACCGGTGGAAGGCGGTGTCGCGGGCGGCCTGCGTCATGCCGGGGCCGTCGTCCACCACGCGCACGAGCACGGTGTCGTTCTGCCGGGTCGCGGTCATCCGCACGGAGTGGCCTTCCGGGACGGCCTCCAGCGCGTTGGCGACGAGGTTGTCCAGCACCTGTTCGAGGTCGCCGTCGCCGAGCGAGGCGGTGATCGGCGAGCGGCAGGAGGCGGACAGCCGCACGCCGCGTTCGTGGGCGACCGGTTCCCAGGCGGCCATCCGTTCGGCGAGCACGTCGTGCACCGGCACGGGCACCGGGCGCGGCACGGTGTGTTCGGCCCGTGCGACCGCGAGCAGGCCGTCGACCAGCCGGGACAGCCGGGCGATCTCCAGTTGCGCGCCGGACAGTTCGGCGACCGTCTCCCCCTCGGCGTCGGCGGCGAGCAGGTCGAGCTTGAGGCGCAGCGCGGTCAGCGGGGTGCGCAGTTGGTGGGAGACGTCGGCGACGACCGCCCGGTGTCCGTGCACCAGGGCCTCGGTGCGGCCGGCCATCGTGTTGAAGGTGGCCGCGAGCCGCCGCACCTCGGGCGGACCGCCGACGTCGGGGGCCCGCTCCTCCAGCGCGCCCTCGCCGAGCCGCTGGGCCGCCGCGTCCACCGCGCGCAGCGGGCGGCCGACCCAGCGGGCCAGCAACACCGACGTCACGATGGCGGCGCCCAGCGCGCCGACCCCGGTCAGCGCGAGCCAGCCCCACATCACCAGGATGCGGTCGTGCAGCGGATCGGTGGAGCGGATCAGCACCGCCACACCGGAGATGTAGGAGCTGTCGCCCACCGGTACCGCGGTGATGAGCGTCTCGCCGGGCTGGGCGGTGCGCTCCTCGCCGTGGGCCAGCACGGCGGGCACCAGCCCGGCCGCCTCGGTGGCGGCCGGACCGTGGCAGCCGCCCGACATGACCATCCGGTGCGCGCGGTCGAAGACCATCGCGCAGTCCCCGTCCGAGGAGGCGCCGGCGACCAGTATCCGGGCCGGAGCGGCCGAGCGGTGGTCGGAGAGGTTCTCCTCGGCCGTCGAGGCGATGGTCCGGGCCGACGCGGCCGACTCGTCGCGGAACGAGACGCGCTCGCGGTCGGTCATGGACAGCCCCAGCGGGACGACGGCGAGCACCAGGATCGCGGTGATCAGTGCCAGCACGCTGAGTGCGATGCGGCGGGTCATGGCGGGTCAGCCGGTTCGCCGAGGCGGAAGCCGCGTCCGTATACCGTCTCCACCAGGCCAGGGATCCCCAACTTCCGCCGCAGCGAGGCCACGTGCACGTCCAGCACCTTCGTCGGCCCGTACCAGTGGGCGTCCCAGGCGCGCTCCAGGATCTCCTGGCGGGGCACCACGCGCCCGGGATCGCTCGCCAGGCACTGCAGGATGTCGAACTCCTTGGGGGTCAGCGCGATCTCCGTCCCGCCGACCGTGACCTTCCGGGTCCGCGGGTCGACCAGGAGCGGGCCGTGCACCAGCGCCTTCGCCTCCGGCGGGCGGGTGCGCCGCAGCACGGCCCGGATCCTGGCCAGCAGCTCCGCCAGCCCGAACGGCTTGACCAGGTAGTCGTCCGCGCCCTCGTCAAGGGCGGCCACCCGGTCGCCCTCCTCGCCGCGCGCGGTGACCACGATGATCGCCGTGTCGGAGCGGCGGCGCAGCAGCCGGCAGACCTCGACACCGTCCATGTCCGGCAGCCCGAGGTCGAGCAGGACCACGTCCGGCGGCGGGGCGCAGGCCAGGGCCGCGCGTCCGGTCTCCACGCCCCGCGCCTCGTATCCGCCGCGCTGCAGGCCGCGCACCAGGGACCCGGCGATTCCCGGGTCGTCCTCGACCACCAGGACCCGGGTCGTCTCGACGGCCGCCTGGTGACCCGTGCCCTCTTCCATGTCACCCGACCCTAGTACAGCGACCTCACCCTCCGTCGCGGCCCGCCGATCAGTTCCAGATGTCGGTGATCGGCGAGGCGCCGGCGCTGTTGCCGACCGGTGCGAGGCCGTAGAGGCTCTCCAGGGTGGCGAGCACGTTGTAGTGGTTGATGGTCTCGTCGTACTGGCCGGGCTTGACGTTCTCGCCGACGAACAGGGTGGGGATCTGGTTGGCCTCGCTGGAGTCGTCCTCGTCCCAGGTGACGATGAGCAGGCTGTTGTTCTGCTGCGCCCAGGCGGCGTAGGAGGACAGGTTGTCCTCCAGCCAGCTGTCGCCCTCCGCGATGGTGCCGTTGTGCATGTCGTCGTTGAGGTTCGGGATGACGAACGAGAGGGTCGGCAGGCTGGAGTAGTTGGTGGGGAAGGAGGAGAAGGGCAGCGAGTCCGAGCCGGGGACGTTGCTGAAGTTGGCCCACGGCACGTGCTTGCGGGCGTAGCTGCCCGAGGTGCAGACGGTGGAGCCGGTGCTGGGCAGGCCCTCGGAGTAGCCCTTGAAGGTGAGGCCGGCGGCGAGCAGCTCCGAGCCGAGGTTGGCGGTGTTGCCCTCGTTGACCGGGCAGGTGTCGGCGGTGAGCCCGAAGGTGCTGCCGCCGAACAGCGCCATGTAGTTCGGTTCGCTGGGGTGGGTGACCGCGAAGGACGAGGTCATCAACGCGCCCTGCGAGGCGAGGGAGTTGATGTAGGGGGCGTCGGTGGTGTCGCCGATGATGTCGGAGTAGGAGTGGTTCTCCTCCATCACCACCACGACGTGCGCGGGAGCGGCGACCGCGGCCGGCGCCGGGGCCACGGCGCGGGCGACGGCCTGCGGGGCGAGGGTGGCCGACAGTACGGTGGCGGTCGCGGCGGCGACGGCGAACGACCAGGTGAGGCGGGGCCTGGGACGCATGGGGCACTCCATGGATGGGTGGTGGGGTGGCAGATCACGTGGCGGGCGGGCTCTCCCCGTTGTGGGAGCCCGCCCGCCACGCGGGGGTGCGGTACCAGGATCAGTTGGACGACATCGCGCAGCCGTTCACCGCGTTGCTCCAGGTCGGCTGCATCGCGAAGGAGCCGGTCGGCAGGCTGATGGCGCCCAGGTCCTGCCAGGCGCACAGGTCGCCGTTCTCCTCACCGTCGGACGCCACCCAGCCGCTGGACGGCTCCGGGTCGGTCGCCGTCTCGGCGTACTCGTGTCCGTTGACGATGCTGAAGCCGTCGAGCTGGTTCTGCACCGAGTCGGCGCCGCAGCTGGAGCCGGCGTCCAGGACGTAGGGCATGTTGGTGTAGGGGACCGTGCCGTTGTAGTCGTGCCAGGCGCAGAAGCCGGAGTTGGGGAAGCCGTCGGGCGAGGTGCCGCTCGGGCTGAGGACGTCGATCTGCACGTTGGTGCCGGAGACGCCGAAGTGCTGCGCGCCGACGGTCGCCTCGGCGGCGATCTGGGCGGCGGACGCCGAGGCGGGGGCCGCGCCGGAGTTGTCCACCCAGGTGCCGCGCAGCACCGGGCCGTTGAAGGACGGGCCCTGGCCGGAGCTGTCGGTGTACTGCGAGGTGACGGTGGACCAGCTGTCCTGCGAGGTGCCCAGTCCGTTGAAGAAGTTCGTCATGTAGGACTGCACGCCGTTGGAGTCGCTGTTCCACTGGCTGCCCCAGAAGACCAGGTAGACCGAGACCGCGTGCTGGACCGGGCCGCCGCCGTACTGCAGCGTGCCGGACGCGTCCGGCGTGACGGTGTGGGAACGCGCGGCGGCGGTGGTCGTGGGGACCACGCCGAAGCGGCCGTGCGTCTCGACCTTGATGGTCCTGCCGTGGGTGTGCACGTAGTGCACCTGGCCGGTCGCGGAGGGGGCGGACGCGACGGGGCCGGAGTCGGGGGCCGCGGTGGCGGCGGACGCCGTGCTGGTGGACGCCGCCGCCATGACCGCGGTGGCTGCCGCGGCGAACAGGGCGAGGCCGTAGCGGGCGGAGCGAAGCGATCTGTGCTTGGAGCCGACGCTGTGGGGTGAGCGCATGACCGAACTCCTCGGTTGCTCGTGGGGGGTGATTGTTCGCGTACAGTCAATGGCGAACGAGCCCTGCCACGCTAGGAGTCGTCCGACTAAGAACCGGTTCAGAAGGGTTAAGAACCGGTTCAGACGCGCCGGACCCGGTGCTCGCGCAGCGGACCGGGCGTCAGTCCCTCGCGGGCGCAGGTGTCGAGGATCAGCGGGAGCGCCCCCAGCGCGGAGCGCCACGCGCCGGGCGCGGAGGTGCAGTCCGAGTCGTGCAGCAGGACGGTGCCGCCGCCGCGCAGGTCCGCGGTGACGGTGCGGTGCACCGAACGCGGGGTGGCGTGCCGGGTCCAGTCCTCCCCCCACGCCGTCCACAGCACCGGGACGAGCCCGAGGCGCCGGGCGGCCAGGTGGGTCGCGGTGCTCATCACCCCGTAGGGCGGCCGGAAGAGCCTCGGCGTCTCGCCGGTGATGCCGCCGACCTCGTCACGGGCGCGCGCCAGGTCGTCGTAGGTGCCGCGCGGTCCGCACAGCAGCAGCGGCCGGTGCCGCCAGCCGTGGATGCCGATCTCGTGCCCCGCGGCCGCCATCTCGCGCAGCAGCCCCGGGGAGCGGCGGGCCATCGAGCCGAGGACGAAGAACGTGGCGCGGACCTGGTGGCGGTCCAGCTCCCGCAGGAAGAACGGCGTGGACAGCGGATCGGGTCCGTCGTCGAAGGTGAGCGCCACGTGGTCGGTCCTGCCCCGCCCGGACAGGCCGGGGAGCCAGCGGTTGCGCAGCGGTCCGTACGTGGTGAGGGCCGGGGCGGCGTGCGCGGCGAGCAGCAGCGGGAGTCCCACCTTGGCGGCGGTCACAGCGGCGCGGAACGCGGGGTGGGCGGGCATCGGGGCTCCTGGTCGGCGGGCTGGCGGGCGGCGGGCGGCCCGGGTCACAGGTCGAAGGCGCGCAGCAGGTCGGTGCCGCCGCGCGCGACCACGTCCTCGGTGCCCTCCGGCGCCACGAGGAGCGAGGCGGTCAGGGCGGCGGCCAGCACGAAGGCGGTCCGGCGCCGGGCGGGCGCCCGCCGCACCGCGGGCGGCACCGGCGTCCGCTCGGCGGACGGCACGTCCATCGCGGCCAGCACGGCGGCCACCGGGCCCTCGCTGCGCGCCGTCTCGAACAGCGCGCGGCCGGCGATCCGCTGGGCGATGCCCGAGGCGCCGTCCAGCAGGTCGGCGAGCGTCGGCTCCAGGTCGTCGACGGAGCGTATCCACGCCGCCAGCCCGGCGGCGTCGAGCGCTGCGGCGTTGGTCTGGCCGTGGCCGGGTATGCAGCGGTAGGAGGCGACCGGCAGGCCGCTGGCGAAGGCTTCGAGCGAGGTGAGGCCGCCGGCGTTCTGCACCAGGACGTCGGCGGCGTGCATCAGTCCCGGCATGTCGTCGACCCAGCCGAAGGCGTGCTCGATCCCGGCCGCCCGCAGCCGGCCGATGAGCGCCTCGTTGCGGCCGCACACCACGAGCGGGACGGCCACCCCGCAGTCGCGTATCTCCGCCGCGGCCTGCTCCACCGGGCCGACGCCCCACGATCCGGCGACCAGCAGCGCCAGCCGGGGCCGGGCGGGCAGGCCGAAGCGCTCGCGGGCCGCGCGCCGCACCTCCTCCGGCACCGTGGTGAACCTCGGGTCCACCACCGGGCCGGTGACCCGCACCTGCTGGGCGCCGCGCGCGCTCGCCTGGCCGGCCGGTATCGGGTGGGCGGCGAGGTGGGTGTCCACCCCGTCCGCCACCCACATCGGGTGCACGGAGAAGTCGGTGAGGTAGGTGAAGACCGGCACCCGCAACCGGCCGCTGCGGCGCAGCGCGCCGAGCACCTGGCTGGCCATCGGGTAGGTGGAGACCACCGCCCGGGTGTCGGCGGGCAGCGCGCGCAGCGTCCGTGCCTCGGCCGCCCGCAGCACGCCCCGGGTGAACTGCCCGTAGCCGCCGGAGCGTTCGGTGGCCCGGTAGATGCGCTGGTAGCTCCAGGGGGCGTGGGTCAGCAGTTGGTGGTAGCTGCCGCTGATCAGCGGTCCGAGCCGGGCCGGGAGCAGGTCGAGGAAGTCGTGCCGGTCCACCGGGACGCCGGACGCGGCCAGCCGGTCGGCGAGTTGGACGGCGGCTCCGTCGTGGCCGGCCCCCACGCCGGCCGAGATGATGACGACCCGGCCCGGTCCCGTTTCAGCGAGGGCGTGGTGGTGCGACACGGGAGAACCTGCTTCCGGGCTCGGTGGATTGCGCGCGACTCTACATCATGTAGTAGTCGGATCCGCCGGGGGTCCGCCGCCGCCCGGCGCACCGCTGCGCGCCCGCTCGCACCAGGCTCGGGCGGCGCGGAGGCGTCAGGGACGATCGCCGGTGGACGAGGGGTATCCGGCGAGTGTGCGTTTGATGCCGCGGCTCACGAACACACGGGCCCGCAGCGCCCGGCGGACCCGGCGCAGCCGGCCGATCGGCTCGGCGTGCCCGTAGCGGCGGGCGTGGACGTCGTCGATCACGTCGGCGGGCGCGCCCAGCTCCCGCAGTTCCGCCAGCGCCTCGCCCTTGGTGATCAGCCGACCGTCACGCAGGGTGACGATGGCGCGACCCAGCACCAGCAGGCCGAGGTCCAGCCAGCTGTCCCGGAGCCAGAGCAGGGGCCGGCGGGTGACCGGGAGCCAGTACTCGGCCAGGTCGCGCCGGATGTGGTCCTCCAACTGGCCGTCGGCGAGCGGCGGCAGGAGGCCGGCCGGCGCCGGGCCGTACAGGACGAGCCCGGCGTCGAGCAGTTCGCGGCGGGTCACCGCGGTCACCGGGCGTTCCAGGATCATGCCGTGCGCCCAGGTGACGTGGGACGCCCCGGCGTCGCGGAGCGCCGAGTCGGGCAGGTACGAGCAGTGCAGCTTGGCGGCGGCCGGCTCCTCGTCCAGCAGCCGCTGGTGCGCTTCGGCCAGCCGGGCCCGGTCGGCGGCGTCCAGCGGGCGTTCGACCAGCACGATCAGGTCGAGGTCGCTGCGCCCCGGCTGGAAGTCGCCCATCGCCAGCGAGCCGTGCGCCCAGGCGGCCCGCACCGGCACGGCCGCCCGTATGTCGGCGACGAACCGGTCGAGCACGAGATCGGTCTGCGTATCGGCCATGTCCGCGATCCTGGCAGACCCGACCGGTCCCGGCGGGCGATCAGCCGGACAGGGGCAGGCTGCCGTTCCCTCCGGGCGCGGCGCCGGCGGCGCCGGGATCGGCGCGCACCTCGTCGGGCAGGTCGTCGTAGGTGAGCTGGGTGAGCTGCTGGGCGCTGGGCTCGGCCACCGCGGCCAGTCGCTCCGCCTGGCGTTCCAGGGTGAGTTCGAAGACGGTGCGGGCGTCGCGCGCGTTGCCGAGCACGCCGTCGGTCTGCTGGCGGCGGAAGTACTCGGTGAGCCGGGCCGCGGCCTGCTCGGCCCAGCGGTAGTGGCTGCGCTCCGCCTGCAGGCGGACGATCTCCACCAGTTCGTCGGGCCCGTAGGCGGGGAACTCGATGGTGCGGGAGAACCGGGAGCGCAGCCCCGGGTTGGTGTCGAGGAAGGTCTGCATCTCGTCGGTGTAGCCGGCGGCGATGACCACCACCTCCTCCCGGTGGTCCTCCATCAGCCGGACCAGTTCGTCGATCGCCTCCAGGCCGAGGTCGGAGTTGGCGCCGAACTGGCGGGCCAGGGTGTACGCCTCGTCGATGAACAGCACGCCGCCCAGCGCCCCTTCGACCGCCGCGCGGGTCTTGAGCGCGGTCGCCCCGAGGTACTGGCCGACCAGGTCGCTGCGCGCGGCCTCCACCACGTTGCCGTTCTCCAGCACGCCGAGCGCGGCCAGCACCCGGCCGTAGAGCCTGGCGACCGTGGTCTTGCCGGTGCCGGGCGGCCCGGAGAAGACCAGGTGGCGGCTGAGCGGCGGCACCGGGAGGCCGACGGCCTGCCGCTGCTTGGCGTTGCGGATCATGTTGATCTGGCTGCGCACCTGCTTCTTGACCGGCTCCAGCCCGATGAGCTGGTTGAGCTCGACCAACTCGGGCAGGTCGTCCAGCGGATCGCCGACCGCGGCCGGTGCGGGCGCGACGCCGGCGGCCGCCTCCCCGGAACCGTCCGACGCACCGTCGACCGCGGGCCCGGAGACCGGCGTCTCGATGCGCACCCGCCCGTTGTTGACGATCGGGCCGTCCTCGTTCCTGACCATCAGGCAGCGCGACAGGGTCCCCTCGCAGCTGTCGCCGATGCTGATGCCGACTGACTGGCCGTCGGTGAACTCGCTGTCGGAGACGGTCAGCCGGGCCGAGCCGCGGGCCCGCAGCCCGAAGCTCTCCGCGCCGGTCACGGTCAGCCGCTCGGCGGTGAAGCGGGCCTCGTCGCCGAGCACCACCCCGTTGCGCTCGGTGTCCATCACCACGCTGTCGCGCACGGTCAGCCGGCTCTGCCCGGCCGCGGTCAGGCCGTTGGCGCCGCGCTCGACGGTGCACTTGTCCAGGGTCAGCCGGGACAGCCCGGCGGTGGCGACCGCGGCCTCCCGGGCGTCCAGCACGGTCACCTCGGACAACTGGCCCCTGGTCTCCTCGTCGTCGGTCTCGACGCCGGTCTGGCAGCCGTCGATCCGGACCCGGGTGAACCGCGCGATGCTGCCCTCGGACAGCTGCAGCCCGCTGGTCACCACGCCGCGGACGTCGAGGTCGGTGAAGACGCCCTTCGCGTTCTTGACCACGATCCCCACCTGCGCGCCGTCGATCCGGCCGCCGCTGAGTTCGAGCCTGCCGTTGGTGTCGGACTGCACGGCGTTCAACGTGGACCGGGAGACCGTGCAGTCCTCGAAGCGTCCCGTCGCCTGCTCGTACACCCACAGCGAGTAGCCGCTGCACCGCTCCACGACGCAGCGCCGGGCCACCAGGCTCGAACCCTTGCGGACCGAGATGCCGTTGTGGGAGTTGCCGACCCGGACGCCCTCCACGGTGCCGGTGGACTGGTTGCTGACGTAGACGCCGCCGTCCCCGGACGCCGTGATCCGGCAGTTCGTCGCGGTGACCTCGGAGCTGTCGGTCCCGGCGATGGCGGCCAGCTTGCTGCCGGTGAACTCGGTGTCGGCGACGTCGAGTTGCGCGCCGATGACCCGCACGCCGTGCTTGGCCGGGTTGGCGATGTAGGAGTCGCGGATCCGCACGACCGCGCCCTCGGAGCTGGAGACCGCGTTGTTCTCGGCGTCGTGCATCTCGCACCGCTCGACCAGCCCGGTGCAGCCGCGGAACTGCACCCGTCCGCCGTCGATCCGGCAGTCCCGCAGCACGGCGGAGGTCGCCGGCAGGGCTTCGAAGCCGATCTCCGCGCTCTCGCACCGGATCTGCGACCGCTCCATGGTGAGCGACCCGTCGCGTATCCGGACCGCCTGCACGGTGGTGCCGATCAGCACCAGCCCGCGCAGCAGCACCGAACCGGTGGCGTCCACGGCCATCCCCTCCGCCGGGGCGATCACCACCTCGCCGCTCTCGCGCGCCACGACCTCGACGCTCCCCCGGATCGACAGCGCCTCCGGGTACCGGCCGGCCTCGACCAGCACCCGCACCGGGCCGCGCCGGTCCTGCGCGGCCCGCAGCGCCGCGCCGATGGTGCGGTATCCGTCCCGGCCCTCCGGCGCCACGACGAGCGTCAACTCGGGCTCGGCGCGGGCGACTTCCCGCGATCCGGCCGGACCCGTCGCCGCGCCTCCCCCGCTGCCCGCACCCGTACGCCGACCACTCGGATCCTCATGTCTCGACACGGATCCATGCTCGCAGACCGGCTTCGGGAGGGGTCCCGCAATCGCCCGTCCGATGCCGGGCCGTTGCGTGACGGAGTGTCACGGCCGACGGTCCGCACCGCCGCGGCGTGGCGCGCGTCAGCCGCCCGTCCTGGCACGCCGGCGCCGGCGGACGAGTACCACCGGCACCGCGCCGGCGAGGGCGAGCGCGTCCGGGGCGGCGGTGCCGGCCGCGTTGATGCCGGACTGGCCGAAGGTGCCCGGGACCGGGAGCGTGGCCCAGCGGGCGGGCGGCCAGGCGATGACGAAGGCGCGGCCCACCACGTCGTCGACCGGCACGAAGCCGTGGGTGCTGTCCTGCTGGTGGTAGCGGGAGTCCGCGGAGTCCTGCCGGTGGTCGCCCATGACCCAGATCCGGCCCTTGGGCACGATGACCTCGAACTGGCCGCCCTGGTCGTCCGGGCTGCACGGGGTGTTGCCGGCGTAGACGTACGGCTCGCTCAGCGGCTTGCCGTTGACCTCGACCGGCCCGGACCCCTTGCACTCCACGGTGTCGCCGCCGACCGCGATGACCCGCTTGATCAGGTCCTTCTCGTCGGCGGACGGCATGAGGCCCACCGTGGACAGCACCTTCTGCACCGGGTTCTGCTTGGGTGTCGGCTCGTCCGCCAGCCAGTTGTCCGGGTCGCGGAAGACGACGACGTCGCCGCGCTCGGGCTGCGCGCCGAACCAGGGCGTCAACTTGTCGACCAGCACGCGGTCGCCGGGCTGCAGCGTGTTCTGCATCGAGTCGGAGGGGATGGAGAACGCCTGCACCAGGAAGGTCTTGATGAACAGCGCGAGCACCAGCGCGATGCCGACGAGGATCGGCAGCTCCTTCCAGAAGGAGCGCTGCCTTCTCGCCCTCCCCCGCCGCGGACCGTCCCCCGCGTCCGGCGTGTCCGCGGCGTCCGCCCGGCTCTCAGCGGTCTCGGCGCCCCCGGCGGACCCGTCGGACGGCGCCGCCGTCCCCGCCCCGGCCGGATCCCCGACGCGATCGGCCAATCCCTCGGGCTCACCCTGCCCGGACGGCGCACCGACCACCACTGCCCCACATCCCTTCACGTCCCTGTCGCAGCCGCTGTCCGCGCAACGGTCCCGCTCTTGCCTCAACGATCGGCAGCGCCAACGGTTCCATACGCCTCAGCGCCGGGTGACGGCGGCGCGGATCCGGTGGATCCGGCCGCGGGCCAGCAGCCTGGCCAGATCGCTCCTGCGCGGTTCGCTGTAGAGCACGAAGTCGTCGTGGCGGTGGACGCCCGGCCGGCCGGCGGCGGCCGCGGCGGCGTCCCGGATCGCGGTGAGGTGGGCGGGGGTGAGCTGCAAGGCCCGCTCGTCGGGCTGGTGGGTGGCGCCGATCGGGTAGTCGCGGCCCGGCCGGCTGGTCATCTCCACATGGCAACCGAGCACGTGGGTCACCGGCCGGGTGGCCGCGAAGGCGACCATGCGCCGCATGGTGGCGAGGTAGGCGGCCGCGTCGAAGACGAACAGCCGGCCGGGCAGCACGGTGTCGCCGGTGAACAGGATCCCGGTCCACGGGTCGTAGACGGTGATCGCCGCCTCGTGGTGGCCCGGGGAGCCGAGCACTTCCAGGACCCGGCCGCCCAGGTCGAAGGCGGCCTGCCGCTGCGGCCAGCCGTCACCGAACCCGAAGAACTCCCGCACGGCGTCCGCCTCCCGCGGGACCACCGTGGTCGCCGGCCGGCCGGCGAACTGGGCGTCGCCGGCCACGTGGTCGCCGTGTCCGTGGGTGTGGGCGACCACCAGTGCGTACTCCTCGCGCGGGTGGCCGTCGAGCCACTCGGCGACCAGCCGGTCGACCGTCGCGCGCAGCGGGAACCGCCCGGGGTCCTCGGTGGCGCCGGTGTCGAGCAGCAGGGCCCGGTCGTTGCCGAACAGCAGGAAGAGGAACGGTGCTTCGTAGTGCAGGGACTTGCTCTGGCGCAGGACGAACGTGTGCGCGTCGTAGCGGTGCACCTGGATCGCCGGATCGGTGGCGGGCCGCCCGGCCGGGGTGCCGTGGATCCACGCGACGTCCAGGGAGCCGGCGGTGGGAGCCGTGCTCACGAAGTCGATCGGGCCGTCAGTCATCGCTGCCGTCCTCGGAATAACGGGCGTCGGGGTAACGGGCGTCGGCGCGCCGGGCGTCGGGGTCCGGCATCGGCGTGCCGGCCATGAAGTACCGGACGTGGCGCCGGCCGGGGCGCGGCCCGCCGTCGGCCCCGGTCCTGGCGAGGTAGGGCTCGATCAGCGCCAGCCACTTCTCCTTGACCTCGGCGGCCTCGGCGGCGGACAGCACGGCCACCGCGCTCAGGACGCCCGCGGCCTCCCGCCACCCGGGGTCCTCCTCGTCCCGGCGTTCCGCGTGGTCGAGGATCGCCCGGGTCTCCCGTTCGACCACGAGCCGCTCCAACTGCCGGGTGACGACCGCGTCGCCGCCCGCCGCGATCCGCATCGTGGGCCGCGGATCCGGCACCCGCCACTGCCGCTCCCGCCGGTCGCGGCCCGGCCCGGCGTCCTCCACGAAGCCGTACTTGGCGAGCTGCCGCAGGTGGAAGGAGCAGTTGGCCTGCGAGACCCCGAGCAGCCGCCCGCAACGGGCGGCCGTCGCCGGGCTGTTCGCGGCCAGCAGCTCCAGCAGGTCGAGACGGAGCGGGTGGGCCAGGGCCCGGATCGCCCGCGGATCACTGATCTCCATACGCCAAAGACTACTTTGGCGTATGGCGGAGATGTCAAGCGGTTCTTTGACGTCCCGGCCGCCGCGCTCACGGGCCCGGTCGCTCCGCCGAACCGCTCACGATCCGTACCCGCACGACCACTTGACACCTTCATAACGTTATTCGATAGCATCGATAAACGATATGGACGATCGGAAGGCGGAGCGATGACGAAGACGTCCGGGTGGACGATGGTGGGGAACCGTGCACTGGAACTGGTGCTCGGGCTGGGGCTGTTGCTGATCGGGCTGTTCCGGGTGCTCTTCCCGATCCTGGGGGTGACCGGGCCGTTCCCGCCGCCGCACTCGCGCCAGGTGGGCATCGACGCGACCGCGCGGATACCGGACGCCGTCCGCTCCGGCGGGGCGGTGCTGCGCGGGATGGACCGGGCGGAGCTCTACCTCGCCCATCCCGATCTGGGGCAGCGGCTGTCGCTCGTGCTTCCCGGGCTGGTGGGCAGCGTGCTGGTCCTGGTGATCCTGCAGGTGCTGCTGGACATGTCCCGCACCTTCGGCGAGAACGACTTCTTCCGGCCGGCCAACACCCGGCGGCTGGTCGTCATCGCCGTGGCGCTCCTGCTGATCGGCGTGCTCGTGCCGGCGCTCGACGTGGTCACGACGCACGCGCTGGTCAACGGGACGCCGGCGGCCTCCGCTGTCCGGACCGGCTACGACATGGCGGCCGAACCGGTGTTCCTGGCCCTGCTGGTCGGCGCCGCGGCCGGGGCGCTGCGCACCGGGATCCGGCTGCGGGCGGAGACCGACGGGCTGGTGTGACGCCGTCCCGGCCTCACGGCTGGTCGGCGGCGGCTCACCGGGCGCAGGACAGCCGCGCGGCGGTCAGGGCGGTGCGCAGCAGTTGGATGCCGTGGGCGGTGGTCGGGTCGAGGCCGGTGAGCTCGCGGATGCGCTCCAGCCGGTAGACCAGGGTCCGGCGGTGCACGTAGAGGGCCTTGGTGGTCCGGTCCCAGTCGAGGTCGCAGTCGAAGAACGCCTCCAGCGTGCGCCGCAGGTCCGTGGCGGGCAGCAGCGGCGCCAGCAGGTCGGCCAGCCGGCGCCGGATGTCCGGCTGGCGGGCGACGGCGAGTGCGACCAGCAGTTCCTCCGCGCGGTAGGGGCGGCTCGTCGCGTCCGGCATCGCGGCGACCAGCGCGACGGTCTGCCGCACCTCCTCCACCGCCGCCGGCACCGCCTCCAGGGTCGGGCCGTACGCCTCGGCGACCCGCAGGCGCTGCCCCAGGATCTCGGCGAGCGTCGTCGTCAGGTCCGCGGCGACGGCCCGGACCACGCCGACGTTCTCCTCGACCGGGAGCAGCACCAGCAGCGTCCCCTCGGGCACGTCCTGCCGCCACAGGGCACCCGGCACCGCCTCGATGGCCCGCTTCGCCGCCCGGTCCAGGCCGAAGGTGACCTCTTCGAGCAGCCGGCGCCGGCACAGCAGCACCAGGTAACCGGCCGGCAGCCGGATCCCCAGCGCCGCGGCTGCGGTCCGCCCGCAGCGCCCCGACAGCAGGCACTCCACCAGCAGTTCCCTGACCCGGTCCGGATCGCCCAGCGCGCCGCGCGCCGCCACGTACGCGTCGGACGCCGCGGCCGTGACCCGGGGCTGCTGCCGGACCCCCCACGCGGTGAACGCGAGCGGCTCCTCGCGGTCGTTGGGCTGCATCGCGCCCAGGGCCTCGCGGAGCGCGAAGCCGAAGGCCACCTCGAATCCGGCCCGCATGTCGTCCAACGCGAAGCCGGTGACCGCCCGCCTGCGGCCCAGCTCCCGGTAGACGTCGAGATCGGACTCGGACAACGGGTCGTCCGTCGCGGCCCGTTGGAGCGCCGGCGTCCACGTGTCGTGCACCTCGTCGAGCAACTCGCGCTGCCGGGCCGGGGCCAGCAGCCCGTACGCGCGCACGTGGCTCACCATTCCGTCACGTATCACCAGCGCTGTGGCGTCGCGCCGGTCCACGAGTCGCGCGACGAAACCGTTGCCCACGTTCAACACTCCTGACGGCCTTGCGGGCGCGAGTTCAACGACAGTACACGCATGCCCATGTCATATTCAGCTCCCCGCCGCGAGGGCCCTCCCACACCTGCCCAGCAGCACTTTTGCAGGAAGCTGACGCGACCGGGAGCAGCGGAAACGTGATCGAACAGGCAGAAAGGATCATGAAGTACCAGCCGCGGGCGGCGGGGTGCGCGCCGGCGCGGCGGGTGATGCGGAGGGCCGCTTCTCAGATCCCTCCCAGAAGGCACTCAGGCCGATCTCAGAACCGCCCGGCACGGTGGTCGGGCGACGCCGGGGCCGGGCCTGCCCCGAGACGGGTCCGGCCGGGCCCGACGGGCCGCACCGCACCGCGCCGCGCCGCACCGTCCCCGGAGGTAGGCACTTGTCCGCGATCGTCGCCGAAGGTCTTCGAGGCTCGCCCGGCACCGGCAACGGCACCGGCACCGCGCGGCGGGAGGGCGCCGGCGGGCGCCCGGCCTGGAGATTCTGGCGCTCCCCGGCCGGCCAGCCGGGCTGGGCGCGGCCGGCGCTGCTGGCGGTCGCGGCACTGGCGGCACTGCTCTACGCCTGGAACATCCGCTCCGCCGACTACGCCTACTTCTACTCCGACGCCGTGCGGAGCATGTCGGTGAGCTGGAAGGCGCTGCTGTTCGGCGCGATGGACCCGGGCGCGACCATCACGCCCGACAAGATCGCCGGGTCGTTCGTGCCGCAGGCGCTGTCCGCCCGGATGTTCGGCTTCCACGCCTGGTCGGTCACGCTCCCGCAGTGCGTGGAGGGGGTGATCAGCGTCCTGGTGATCTACCGCGCGGTGCGCCGCTGGGCCGGGCCGCGGGCCGGACTGGCCGCCGCCGGGCTGCTGACGTTCACCCCGGTGGTCGCCTCGATGTTCGGTCACTCGATGGAGGACGGCGCGCTGGTCTTCTGCCTGGTGATGGCGGCCGACTCCTACCAGCGGGCGGTGCTCGACGCGCGCCTGCGCTCGCTGCTGCTCGCCGGCGTGTGGGTGGGCATCGGCTTCCAGGCCAAGATGCTGCAGGCGTGGATGATCGTGCCGGCGCTCGCGCTCGGCTACCTGGTCGTGGCGCCGGTGCGGCTGCGGCGCCGGCTCGGCCATCTGCTGCTGGCCGGCGCGGTGTGCGCGGCGGTGTCGCTGTCCTGGGTGGCGATGATGACGATCGTGCCCGCCCACGACCGCCCGTACGTGGACGGCAGCACCGACAACAGCGCGGTCGCCATGGTCTTCGGCTACAACGGGCTCGGCCGGTTCGGCATCCACCTGCCCGGCGCGGTCGCCAGCATGGGCTTCGCGGGCGGCTCGCACGGCGCGGGCGGGGCCGGCCGGCCGCGGTACCTCCCCGGCGCCGGCGAACTGCCGGGCGGCCTGGCGGGATCAGGCACCACGGGATCCGGCGCCACGCACGGCTCCGGCCCGGCCGGCGGGTTCGGCTTCGGCGGTTCACGGGGAGCGTCCGGAGCGACGGGGACGTAGGCGGCGGGCGCGACAGGCGCGACGGGCGCGTTCGGCTCCCGGCCGGGCGGCGCGATGCCGTCCGGGGCCGGCGGATCGTCGGCGAACGGGCGGTCGGCCGGCCCCGGCGCTGGCGGCTTCGGATTCCGCGGCACCGGGTTCGGCGGCGGGGCGGGAGCGCGCGGCGGCGGCTTCGGCGGGATGGGCGGCTCCGGCTGGCTCAAGCTGCTGGGCGGCCGGTTCGCGCCGCAGATCGGCTGGCTGTACCCGTTCGCGTTCGCCGCTCTCGCGTTCGGCTTCTGGTGGCGCCGGCGGGCCGGGCGCACCGACCGGCTGCGCGGCGGATTCGTGATGTGGGGCGGCTGGCTGGCCGTGGTCGGGCTGGTGTTCAGCGACATGAGCTCGATCCCGCACACCGCCTACCTGTCGACGCTCGCCCCGGCGCTGGCGGCGCTCGCCGGCACCGGCGGCGTGATGATGTGGGACGCGTACCGCAAGGGCGCCCGCAGCGGTTGGGCGCTGCCGGTCGCGCTGGCCGTGGAGACCGCCTGGACCTGGCACCTCAGCGCGTCCGAGACCGGGTTCCTGCCGTGGCTGCGGTGGCTGGCGCTGGTGGCCGGCGTGGTCGGGCTGTTCGCGATGGTGTGGGGGAAGGTCTCCCGCCGGGCGCGCGGCCGGCTGCTGGTGGCCGGCCTGCTCACCGGGCTCGCGGGCGCCGTGGTGACCCCGGTCGCCTGGGCCTCCTCGGTGCTGGACACCAAATACGCCGGCAGCGCCTTCGACGCCGGCGCGGGTCCGACGGCGCTGGGCGGCACGGGCATGCCCGCCGCGATCGCCGAACGGTTCGGCGGCCGCGCGGGCAGCGGATCGCCCGGCGGCTTCACCGGGCCGGGCGGCGCGATCTCCACCACGCTCACCGCGGACCAGCGCAGGCTCTACGACTACGTCAAGTCCCGCCAGGGCGGCGCGAAGTACGTGCTGGCCACCGACGGCTGGAGCGCCGCGTCCCCGTACATCCTGGCCACCGGCGACACGGTCATGCCGATGGGCGGCTTCAGCGGGTCGGTGCCGCAGCCGACGCCGGCGGCCTTCGAGTCGCTGGTGCGCACGGGCGGGGTGCGGTACGTGCTGACGTCCGGCGGCGCGGGACGCGGCTTTGCCGGCATGGGCGGCGGCGGTTCCGTCACGCGGATCGACGCCTGGGTGAAGAAGGAGTGCGCCGCGGTCCCGTCCTCGGCGTACGGCGTCGAGCGGGCTACGGGGTCGTCCGCCGCGCGCGGCCCGTTCGGGATGTTCGGCGCCGGCGGCGGCACCCTGTACGACTGCGCGCCCTCGTCGTGACCGCGGCGGCTCCGGATGGGGTGGCCGGCCCGTCTGCCGTGCGATCCGGAGCCGGGGCCGGCCGCGATCGGGGTCAGGTGCCCAGGACCTGGAACTCCCAGAGCGAGTAGCCGTACTGGGTGGCCCTGGCCGTGCCGTACATCCGCACGTAGCGGCCGGAGCCGGAGACCGGGAGGGTCTGCAGGCCGCCGGTGCCGGTGGTGGTGGAGTAGACGGTGGTCCAGTCCGCGCCGTCGGTGGAGGTCTGGATCTGGAAGGCGGTGGCGTAGGCGGCCTCCCAGTTCAGCGCCACCTGGCTGATGGTGTGGGTCGCGCCGAGGTCCACCTGCAGCCACTGCGGGTCTGAGAAGCCGCTCGACCAGCGGGTGCCGGTGTCGCCGTCGACCGCGTCGGACGCCGGGAAGCTGGCGTTCTCCTGCGACGAGGCGGTCGCCGGCCGGCCCTGGGAGAGCAGGGTGGCGCCGCCGCCGGAGGCGGGTGAGCCGTAGAGCGCGAACTCGTAGAGCGAGTCGCCCCATTGCGAGGCCCGGCTGGTCGCGTAGACGCGGACGTAGCGGCCGGAGCCGGAGAGCGCGGCGTCCTGGATGTCGGCCGGGCTGTCGTCGTTGCTGTAGATCGTGGTCCAGTCGCTGCCGTCGTCGGAGGTCTGTATCTGGTAGGCCGCTGCGGCGGCCGACTCCCAGGTCAAGGTGGCGTGCGTCAGGTCGTAGGACCGGCCCAGGTCCACCTGCAGCCACTGCGGGTCGGAGAAGCCGCTCGACCAGCGGGTGGTGGGGTCGCCGTCGGTGGAGTTGGACGCCGGGAAGTCGGCGCTCTCCACCGAGGAGGCGGTGGTGGGCTTGCCGAGGGCGATGTTCGGGCCGAGGCTGCCGGCCGGCGGCTTGTTGTAGACGGCGACGTAGTCGACGTTCATCTGGCCGCCGGAGGCGGTGGCGGCGTTGGGTCCGCCGCCGAACGCGGCCGGGAAGCCGCCGCCCATCGCCAGGTCGAAGATGATGTAGAAGGAGTGGTCGACCGCGTCGGCCCAGGTGGTGGCGTCGACCTGGTCGGAGTCCACGGTGAAGTACTCGGTGCCGTCGAGGTACCAGCGGATCTGCTCGGGCGAGGTGGAGCGGTCGATCTCCACCGCGTAGGTGTGGTAGCCGGTCTGGCAACCGGAGCAGGTCTGCTCGCCGCTGCCGATGCCGCTGGTCTCGTCGCACGGGCCGCCGGGGTCGGTGCCGCAGTGCAGGGTGCCGAAGACCGAGCTGCGGCCGTTGACGTCCTCCATCGCGTCGACCTCGCCGGAGCCCGGCCACGGGACGCCGATCCGCAGCGGCGAGCCCAGCATCCAGAAGGCCGGCCAGTATCCGGCGCCGTTCGCCGTGGTGACGTCCGGCTGCTGGATGGACGCCTGCATCCGCACCACGCCGCCGGGCTCCGCGCCGAAGCCGTCGGCCTGCGTCTCCACCCGGCCGGACGTCCAGCCGGAGTTCGGGTCGGTGCCGGTGTGCAGCGCCTTGAGGACCAGGTGGCCGTCGCCGTCCTGGTAGACGTTGGAGGTGCTGTCGGTCATCGTCTCGATCTCGCCGGTGCCGAAGCCGCTGCCGGCGCCGGTGTCGTAGCGCCAGGTCCCGGTGTCCAGGCCGGAGTCGGCGGCGCCGTCGAAGTCGTCGCTCCAGGTGGTGGTGAACCCGGCGGGCGGCGCCGGTACGTCGGACGGCAGCGCCGCGGCGGCCGCGGGCCGCTGGGCGGCGGGGTGGGCGGCCGGCTGGGCGGCGGCGGACGGCGAGCCGGCCAGCGTGAGGGCCGCCGTGACGGACAGCACCAGCAGACCGAGCGTCAGCCGTCCGTCGGGTCTGCGGTGCGGAAGGTGCGCGCGCTTGCCACGTGTCGACATGCGTACTCCTTGGAGGGAGACGGTGCGTGCGGTGCGAAGGCGCGCTCCCCCGAACGGCGCCGGCACCCGCGCGGCGGGCGGCGCCGGGGCATCCGGCCGAACCCGGCCGGGAGGCGACGCCGTTGCGGGGGGTGCGGTGGGGCGACGACTGAGAGAGCGCTCTCTCGAATATCGGCCTCCGCTCCGAGGACCGTCAAGGCACGGTGAAGAGAGAGCATAGGTTACGGAATCGGCCAATCGTCCGGCGAGCCGCTCCGGCCTTCCGCCGCCTGGGACTTGATTGTTTGACAGGTACATTGACGCGAGAGTGGCGGCGGAGTAGATATCGGATACGTTCGGGAGAGCGCTCTCCGAGTCGCCCCGGCAGTACACCTGAGACACCGTCATGGTCCGCAGCGATACCCATCCGGTTCAGGAGACGCCATGTCGAGCAACGCCCTCGCGCCGGTGTACCGGCGGCGGTCACGGCACCGGCCGAGACCGCTCCTCGTCCTCACCGTGCTGGTCGCCGTGCTGGCGGCCTTCCTCGTCGCACTGACCCCCTCCCCCGCGCACGCCGACGGCACGCTGCTCTCGCAGGGCGCGCCGGCCACCGCCTCGTCCCAGGAGGCGGTCGGCACCCCGGCCGCGGACGCGGTCGACGGCGACACCACCACCCGCTGGTCCAGCGCGTTCAGCGACCCGCAGTGGCTGGAGGTCGACCTCGGATCCACCGCGCAGATCAGCCAGGTGGTGCTGAACTGGGAGGCGGCCTACGCGACCGCGTTCCAGATCCAGACCTCCACCGACGGCACGAACTGGACCTCGATCTACTCCACCACCACCGGGCCGGGCGGCGTGCAGACGCTCGACGTCTCCGGTTCCGGCCGGTACGTGCGCATGTACGGCACCCAGCGGGCCACCCCGTACGGCTACTCGCTGTGGGAGTTCCAGGTCTACGGCACCGGTGGCGGCGGCACGACCGGTCCGGGCAACCCGACCGGCGACGCGTTCTGGGGCGACACCAGCACCATCCCGCCCGCGCAGAACGCTATCGAGGTGAAGATCCTCAACCGCACCAACGGCGCCTACCCGGACAGCGAGGTGTACTGGAGCTTCGACGGCCAGACGCACTCCATCGCCGACCAGCCCTACCTGGACATGCCGGCCAACTCCTCCGGCCGGATGTACTTCTACATCGGTTCGCCGAACAGCCAGTACTACGACTTCATCGAATTCACCGTGGGCAACGGCGTGTTCAACGGCAACACCACCCGGGTGGACGCCTGGGGCCTGCCGATCGCGATGCGGCTGCACGCCACCGACGGCTACGACGTCCAGGTCGGCGACACCCAGCAGATCTTCGACGAGCCGCGCACCCAGGTCTTCCAGGACTTCGCCAACGCCGTCCCGCAGCAGTTCAAGGTGCTGGCGCAGACCCAGGCCCCGTACCGGATCATCGCGCCGGGCAGCGACCCGAGCTTCCAGCCCGGCGGCGCGAACGCGGACTACTTCACCTCGTACGCGCAGTCGGCCGGGGTGAACGAGACCACCCAGAACATCTTCGGCTGCGCCGGAAGCCTGGCGAGCAACCCGGACATGTGCGCGGCGCTCAACCGCCACGTGGCCACCCTGCCGTCCTCGCAGCAGTCCGACCCGACGCAGTTCTACCAGGCGGCGCCGGCCAACTACTACGCCAAGTTCTGGCACGACAACGCGATCGGCAACCTGGCCTACGGCTTCCCGTACGACGACGTGGCGGGCCAGTCCTCCTTCGTCTCGCACGGCAGCCCGCAGTGGCTGGAGGTGGCGGTCGGCTACTGACCCGAGCACCCCGGCACCCGGCCCGGTGCGGCCCGCCCTCCCGGCGGCCGCGCCGGGCCCGCGATGACGCTGCGCAAGGCACCGGTCGAGCTGATCGGCAGCGGGACCGCCGCCCCGGCTCCGCTCGCCGAGTCGGTCTCCGCCTACGCGGACCTGCTGCGGCAGGCGGCGGCCGGTGAACTCCCGCTCGACGTCGAGGCGGTGCCGCTCGCCGAGGTCGAGCGGACCTGGCGGCGGCCCGGCGGCGGGCGGCGGGTGGTCTTCGTGCCCTGACCGCCGGCCGGTCGGGGATCCGCGGCGGCGCCGGCCCGCGCCCTCAGTCCTTGACCACCTGGTAGATGCCGTAGATCACGCCGGGGATGTGGCCGAGGAGTTGGAGCAGGAAGGCCCACAGGACCTTCAGGCTCAGCCCGTCCTTGATCAGCACCGCGACACAGGGCAGCACCAGGCAGAGCAGCACCAGCAGAACCTTCACCACGGCGTCCTCCTTACCGCGACCGCGGGCGTGAGGGTGCCGCCCCGCCGCCGGCGAGGTGGCCGCCGCGGGCTCTCCCTGCGGGTACCCGCTCGTCGGGGTGTTACCCGCGCGGCCCCCGGCCCCCGTGGTGGAACGCCTCGACGGCCTCCTGGACGCGGAGGGCGGCGGCGAAGTCGGACAGGTTGCCGTACTCCTCGCCGCGGACCGCGCGGGCGAACGAGGTCAGCCGGCTCCCCTCCCCGCCCGGGGCGTCGGCGTCCGGCTGCACCGGGGACCAGGCGCCGCCGTCCGAGACGGACAACTGCCGCCAGTCGCGCAGCAGATACGAGCGGCGGGTGCCCCACAGGATCCACTCGTAGCTCTCCGGACCCGCGACGCCCGCGCGGCCCGAGACGTGCACCGGCACGCCGCCGGCCGACAGCAGCCCGTACGCGGCGATCTCGCCGGCCGCCGGGTCCTGGGGGAAGTCGAGACGGGTCTCGAGGGCCCGCAGCGGTCCGGCCAGCCGGTCGGTCAGGTAGGCGAAGTGCGAGAAGACCTCGCGCATGAAGCCGCCCTCGGCGCGTTCGCCGACCCAGGTGGCCGACGCCTGCCAGGCGCGCGGCCAGACCGGGAAGGTCAGCCGGATGTCGACCCCGCGCAGCTCGCCGGCCTCCCCGGCCCGCAGGTCGCGTTCGACGCGCAGCGTGGCCTCGGTGTCGGCGAGCGGGAAGTTGACCGCGTTCGGCAGGCCGGTGGCGACGGCGACGTCCCGCATCAGGCGGCCCTCGGCCGGGTCGACCGCGAGCGGTTTCTCGCAGAAGACCGCCTTGCCGGACCGCAGGGCGGCCACCGCGAGTTCGGCGTGCGACGCCGGCGGGGTGGCGAGGTAGACCGCGTCCAGGTCCGCCGCTTCTGCCACCTCCAGCGGGCTGCCGAACTCGATGCCCGGGTGGGCGGCCCGCGTCGCGGCCACCGCGTCCGCACGGAGGTCCGCGGCCCGCGGCACGACGTACTCCGGGTGCGCGAGCGCGGCGTTCAGGGTCCTGGAACCCATCACGCCCAACCCGATGACACCCAGCCGGACTTGGCGACTGCGCTGCTCAGACATACCGCACAGCATGCGGTCGCCCACCCGCCGGGTCAAACCCCGGCCGCGCCCTACCGCCCGGCGGTGCGCAGATCGGTGCGGGCGAGGGCGAGCAGCGCGCGGCCCGCCGGGCTGGTGGGGCCGTCGGCACGCCAGGCGAAGACCAGCCGGCCGCGCGGGGCGGGCCGTCGCAGGGCGATGGCGCGCAGGGTGGCGGAGCGGCTCTCGGCGAAGGCGCCGGGCAGGATCGCCACGCCCATGCCGTGGGCGGCCAGCCGGGCCAGCGTCTCCGGGTCGCTGGCCTCGAACGCGACGCGCGGGGTGAAGCCGGCGGTCGCGCACGCCTCCTCGATGCGGGCGCGCAGCCCGGTGCCCCGGGGCAGGCAGATCAGGCCGCGGCCGCGCAGCGTGTCGAGGGAGACCGCCTGGTGGGCGGCGAGTTCGTGGTCGTGGCTGACGGCGGCCACGATCGGCTGGTCGGCGATCACCTGGAAGCCGACGCCGTCCGGCGGCGTGTCGCCGACGCTGATGATCGCCGCGTCGAGCCGGCCGGCGAGCAGGTCGGCCAGGAGTCGGTCGGAGGCCGCCTCGGCCAGGGTGATCTCGACCGCCGGGTGGTCGCGGTGGAACGCGGCGAGCAGGCCGGGCAGGTCGGCGTCGTGCGAGGTCACGGTCCCCACCGCGACGTGTCCGCGCAGCAGCCCGGTCAACTCGTCGACCGCGAGCCGCACGCCGTCCACCGCGGCCAGGGCGGCGCGCGCGTAGGGCAGGACCGCGGCCCCGACGTCGGTGAGCCGCACCGCGCGGCCGGAGCGGTCCAGCAGCTCCTGGCCGAGTTCGCGCTCCAGGCGGCGGATCTGCGCGCTGACGCCGGGCTGCGCCACGTGGGTCCGCTCGGCGGCCCGGGTGAAGCTGCGCTCCTCGGCCACCGCCACGAAGTACTCGAGCTGCCGAAGTTCCATCCCGCCACTCTATAACCGATCCTTCTGATCACCAGACTCACCATCTCTTGGACTTCTGGTGCGGCCGGCGACACAGTGGAGGAGCGGGACGCACGGAGCCCGAGGAGCGAGGAGCACACCATGACCGAGAACCGAGAGACCGCAGCGACCCCGGAGGACCTGACCCGGCTGTTCGTCGAGCGGGCCAACGCGCGGGACGCCGACGGGCTGGCCGCGCTCTACGCCCCCGACGCGGTGCTCGCCTATCCCCCGGGGTCGGCGACCGTCGGCCGGGAGGCGATCCGCGCGGTCTGCGCCCGGATGCTCGACCACGTGTCGCTGCCGTTCCCGGCCGAGGACCCCCTTCCCACCGTGCGGTACGCGGACCTCGCCCTCACCTCGACCCGGTCCGCCGACGGCACCGGCGGCCGGGTGCAGGTCGCGCGCCACCAGCCGGACGGGAGCTGGCTGCGGATCATCGACCGGCCCGAACTGCCCGCGCGGTGAACGCCGTTCTGGTCGCCGGCGCCGGGATCGGCGGGCTGGCCTGCGCGCTGAGCCTGCACGCCGCGGGCATCGACGCGGTCGTGGTGGAGAGCGCCCGGGAGATACGGCCGCTCGGCGTCGGGATCAACCTGCTGCCGCACGCGGTGCGCGAGCTGACCGAACTCGGCCTCGGCGACGACCTGGCCGCCCTCGGGGTGGCCACCGCGGAGAACGTCTACTGCGACCGGTCCGGCAACCGGCTGTTCAGCGAGCCGCGCGGGCTGGCGCAGGGCTACCGCTGGCCGCAGTACTCGGTGCACCGCGGGGAGTTGCAGGCGCTGCTGCTGGCCGCGGTGCGCGACCGGCTCGGGCCCGGCGCGGTCCGCACCGGCCGTCCGCTGGTCGGTTTCACGCAGGCCGGCGGCGCGGTACGGGCCCGGCTGCTGGACCGGGCGACCGGGACCGTCGAGGAGGTGCGGGCCGCGGCGCTGGTCGGCGCGGACGGGATCAGGTCGGCGGTGCGGGCGAGGCTGCACCCGCACGGCGATCCGCTGCTGTGGTCCGGGATCCGGATGTGGCGCGGCGCCACCGAGGCGGAGCCGTTCCTGACCGGCCGCTCGATGGTGATCGTGCGGGAGGGCGACGTCGAGCTGATCGCGTATCCGATCGGCCGCGACCGGATCAACTGGGTATGCCTGGTGCGGGAGTCCGGGCCCCGGCCGCTGACCGGGGAGGCGGAGTGGAACCGCGCCGGCCGGCTGTCCGACGTGCTGCCGCACTACGTGGGCTGGTCGGTCGCCGGGATCGACGTGCCGCGGCTGCTGGCCGACTGCGGCGGGATCCTGGAGTACCCGATGGTCGACCGCGAGCCGCTGCCGTCGTGGGGCACCGGCGCGGTGACGCTGCTCGGCGACGCCGCCCACCCGATGTACCCGGTGGGCGCCAACGGCGGGTCCCAGGCGATCGTCGACGCCCGGGTGCTCGCCGCCGAACTCGCCGCGGCCGGCGGCGACGTACCCGCCGGCCTGGCGGCCTACGAGGACGTGCGCCGCCCGGCGACCACCGCGGTGGTGCTCGCGAACCGGGAGATGAACCGGGCGGGCGGCCGCAGCCCGCGCGACCTGGCCCGGGTGACCGCCGCCTACCGGCGGGACACCGGCGGCGACGTGCGGGCGCTCAACACCCCCGCCTCCCTCACACCGCGGTGAGCGCGGCGGTGTCCGTCAGCCCAGGGTGAGCGCGTGCGGGTCCCAGCTCTCGGGAAGCGCTTCGGGGACCGGGCAGGGTGAGACGACGTCGCGGAACTGCCCGGTCCGCGCGGACTCCTCGATCGCGGACATGGCGTCCAGCACGTGCTGCGCCAGCTCGCCGGAGGCGCGGTGCGGCCGGTCGGCCCGGATGGCGCGGGCCAGGTCCAGCACGCCGAGGCCGCGGCCCGCCTCGGTGCCGGTGACCGGCAGTTCCCGCCACTCCTTCTCCCCGGGGGCACGCAGCAGGAGCGGGCCCTGGAAGGTGTTGGGGTCGGGGACCCCGAGCGTGCCCTCGGTCCCGGTGACCTCGAACTGCGTCCTGGACAGCGCCGAGTCGAAGCTGAAGATGGACGCCGCGCTGCGGCCGGTGGAGAAGTCGATCAGGGCGTTGACGTGGGTGGGCACCTCGACCTCGAACCGGGTGCCGGCCTTCGGGCCGGAGCCGACCACCCGGTGGCTGCGGCCCCGGGCCGCGGTGGCGCCGACCCGGCGGGCCGGGCCGAGCAGCGCGACCAGCGCGGTCAGGTAGTAGGGGCCGATGTCGAACAGCGGGCCCGCGCCGTGCTGGAAGAGGAACTCCGGGCTGGGGTGCCAGCGTTCCGGGCCGAAGTTCATCATGGCGGTCGAGGCGGCGACCGGCTCGCCGATGACGCCCGCCTCGATGGCCCGCTTCGCGCTCTGCAGCCCGGCGCCGAGGAAGGTGTCGGGCGCGTTGCCGACCCGCAGGCCGAGCTCCGCCGCCTCGGCGAGCAGCTTCGCGCCGTCCGGCGGGCTCAGGGCGAGCGGCTTCTCGCCGTAGACGTGCTTGCCCGCCCGCAGGATCGCGGTCGCCACCTCGGCGTGCACCGCGGGCAGCGTGAGGTTGACGACGATCTCCACGTCCGGGAGCGCCAGCACGGTGTCGAGGTCGCCGGCCACCGGGATGCCGTACTCGTCGGCGACCGACCGGGCGCGGTCGGTGTCGAGGTCGGCGATGCCGAGGACCGCCACGTCGGGGAAGGTGGTCAGGTTGCGCAGGTACTGGGCACTGATGACGCCGGCGCCGACGATGCCGATGCCGACCGGGCCGTTGCTCATGCGTTCTCCAGCGCGGCGAGGTAGGAGTGGCTCTCGGCGAGGGCGTCGAACAGGTCGGTGGCGCACGAGTCGAACTCCACGATGCGCCAGGCGTTCTTCGGCGCGGCGGCCAGCACCCGCGGCACCGGCATGACGCCCGTTCCGACCGCGGTGTTCGGTTCGCCCTTGACCACCGGGCCGTCCTTGACGTGCAGCGCGACCACCCGGTCGCCGAGCCGGTCGAGCACCGCGGGCACGTCCGCGCCGCCCACCGCGGCCCAGTAGGTGTCGATCTCCAGGACCACCTCGGGGGCGAGCAGGCCGGCCAGGGCCACCAGGGCGTGTTCTCCGCCGACCAGCGGTTCGAACTCCCAGGCGTGGTTGTGGTAGCCGAGCCGCAGGCCATGGGTGGCGGCGCGCGCGGAGATCGCGTTGAGGGTGTCGGCGGTCCGGCGGAGTCCGTCGGCGGTGGTGAACTCCTCGTGGGCGATGCCGGCCGGCACGATGACCAGGTCGGTGCCCAGGACGCCGGCCGCCTCGAAGACCTCGTCCGCCTCGTCGCCGAGCAGGCCGCCGGCGTGCACGCTGGAGACGGTCAGGCCCAGGTCGTCGGCGACCGCGCGGAAGCCGTGCGGGTCCTGGGTCGGCTTGAAGGGCTCCACCGCGCCGTAGCCGATGTCGGCGATGCGGCGCAGCACGCCGTCGCGGTCGCCGGCCAGTTGGTCACGCACGGAATACAACTGCACTGACAGGGGCTGTGCCATCGTGAGTTCGCTCCTCGCGAGTGGTGAGTGATGGGGTCGGGCGACGGTCAGGCGATGATGAGCGGACGCAGCGTGCGGTGGGCGATGGCCAGGCCCTGCTTGACCTTCTCCTCGTCGCCGCCCCACACCGGGTCCTCGTGCTCGACGGAGAGCACGCCTTCGAATCCGCCCTCGTAGAGGGTGTCGACGACCCGGCGCCAGTCCACGTCGCCCAGTCCCGGCACCCGGTAGCGCCACCAGCCGACGTCCCAGGGGTCGTCACGCTCCAGCGTCTTGCCGAAGAAGCCGTAGCGGTCGCGGGCCCGCGGGTCGAGCTGGGCGTCCTTGGCCTGGGCGTGCGGGATGCGGTCCACGTAGGGGCGCAGCGCCTCGACCGGGTCGATACCGAGCCACATCAGGTGCGAGGGGTCGTAGTTGAGGTAGAAGCCGAGGGAGAACATCCACTCCCACAGCTCGGGCGAGTAGGCGAGGTTCCCGGGGTGGCCGTCGGGGTGCCAGCCCTCCATCACGCAGTTCTCGATGATGAGCCGCACGCCGCGCTCGCCGGCGTACTCCACGAGCGGCGGCAGGATCTTCTCGCCGAGCGCGACGTTCTCCTTGACCGACTTGCCCGGGTCGCGGCCGATGAAGGTGCCGACGTAGGGGACCTGGAGCAGCGCGGCGGCGTCGATGTTGCGCCGTACGTGGTCGGCGATCTCGGTGCGGCGCGCGGGGTCGGGGTGGAGGTTGTTCTCGTAGTAGGCCAGGGCGGAGATCTCCAGCCCGTGCCGGTCGAACAGCTCGCGGACCCGCTCGGCGCCCGCGGCGTCCATCGCGGCCACGTCGAGGTGGCTGGCCTCGAAGTCGCGGGAGCCGGTCGCCGGCCAGGTGGCGACCTCCAGGGCGTCGTAGTCGTGGTCCGCGGCCCAGGAGACGATGTCCTCCAGGGGCAGTTGGGGCAGGCACGCGGTGAGGAATCCGAGCTTCATCAGCACACCTCGATCCAGGTACGGGTCCGCGCGGCGGTCAGCACGGCGTCGGTGAGCGCCGCGGTGCGGGCCGCGTCGCGGAAGGTGGGGTGGGGCAGTGGTGCGGGGCGGCCGGCCACCGCCGCGTAGACGTCGCGGACGAACGCGGCGAAGCAGTCGTGGTAGCCCATCGGGTGGCCGGGCGGCAGGACGGACAGCCGGGCGGCCGGCGCGGACAGCACGGCCGCGTCCCGCACCAGCGTCTCGTTGATCCGGCGGTTGCCGACCAGCAGGGTTTCGGGGTTCTCCTGGTCGAAGGTGACGGCGGCCTGCGAGCCGTCCACCTCGATCCACAGCCGGTTCTTGCGGCCGGGCGAGACCTGGGAGACGGTGAGCGATCCGGTGGCGCCGCGGTCGGTGCGGAACAGCACGTGCGCCGCGTCCTCGGTGGTGACCTCCTCGGTGCGCTCCCCGCCGGCCGGCCCGGTGAAGGTGCGCGCCCCGGCGGCGGCGCGGCGCGGGTAGACGGTGTCGACGGTCGCGGTCAGTTCGGTGATGCGGTGGCCGGTGATCCACTCGGCGAGGTCGCACCAGTGCGAGCCGATGTCGGCGAACGCCCGCGAGGGGCCGCCGGCCCGTGGATCGACCCGCCAGTTGCTGTCGCCGGGCTGCGAGAGCCAGTCCTGCAGGTAGTGGCCGTGGATCAGGTGCAGGTCGCCGAGCGCGCCGGTCCGGGAGCGCTCCCGGGCCTCGGCGGCCATCGGGTGGTAGCGGTAGACGAACGGTACGGCGGTCACCGTGCCGTGCCGGTCGGCGAGTTCGGCGAGGGCGGCCGCGTCGGCCGCGTCGGTGGCGAGCGGCTTCTCGCAGATCACGTGCTTGCCGGCCCGCAGCGCGCGTTCGGCGAGCGGACGGTGCAGCGCGTTGGGCGTGCAGATGTGCACCACGTCCACCTCGTCGCTGGCCACCAGCTCCTCGGAGTCGGCGAACGCGCGCGGCACCCCGAGTTCGTCGGCCGCCGCCCGTCCCCGGTCCGGGGTGGACGCCGACACGCCGACCACGTGGGCGCCGGCCCGCCGGGCGGCGTCGAGGTGGACGCGCGCGACCATGCCGGCTCCCGCTATGGCGACGCGCGGGGTGGATCGTGGCGTGGATTGAGTCACTGGTTGGCCTCCGATTAGGTCCGTCAGAACCGTAAAGCCGCCTCTATCCGCTTGACAATGACGCGAGTTACGCTATTTTCTGCCATAAATAACGGACGGCGGAGAGTGGGCGCGGTGGCGGCGATCGATTCCCGGCAGTGGACGGCCCTGAGCGAGGTGGCCCAGCTCGTCGCGGCCGGCACCGCGGACACCCGCGGCCGGCTCGCCGCCGTCACGGGCACCTCCCGGGCGACCGTCTCCCAGCGGGTGGACACGCTGATCGCGGCCGGCCTGGTGCTGGAGAACGAGCCGGCCGCCGCGCCGCGCGGCCGCCCCCCGCTCACCCTGCGCCTCAACCCCCTCATGGGGACGGTCTGCTGCGTGGACCTGGGAGCCACCCACTGCCGGATGGTCCTGACCGACCTGGGCGGCACCCGGTTCGCCGAGGCGGAGGAGCCGATCGCGATCGGCGACGGGCCGGCCGTCATCCTGCGCCGGGTCGACGAGCTGATCGGCGGCCTGCTGGCGCGGACCGGGCGGGTCCCGGCCGACGTGCGGGCGATCTGCGTCGGCGTGCCGGGACCGGTCGACTTCGCCACCGGCACGGTCGTGCGGCCGCCCATCATGCCCGGCTGGGACGGCTACCGGGTGCCGTCGTTCTTCACCGGCCGCTACGACGCGCCCGTCCTGGTCGACAACGACGTGAACCTGATGGCGCTCGGCGAACTCGGCCTGCGCGCCGGCTCGGAGAACCTGCTGTACGTCAAGGTCGGCACCGGCATCGGCTGCGGCATCATCTCCGGCGGCAAGCTGCACCGCGGCGCGGCGGGCGCCGCCGGCGACATCGGACACGTGCGGGTGCCCGGCCAGGAGGACGTCACCTGCCACTGCGGCAACACCGGCTGCGTCGAGGCGGTCGCCTCCGGCGGCGCCCTGGTCTCCGCGCTGCGGGCCGCCGGGTTCGAGGTGGGCAGCACCCGCGAGGTGGTCCGGCTGGTCGCGGAGGGCAACGCGGCGGCCCGCCGCCAGGTGCGGCTGGCCGGGCAGCGGCTCGGCGAGGTCCTGGCGTCCGCGGTGAGCTTCCACAACCCCGACGTCATCGTCCTCGGCGGCAGCCTCGCCGAGTTGCACGAGGACCTGCTCGCCGAGATACGCGCCGTCGTCTACCGGCGCGCGCTGCCGCTGGCCACCCGCAGCCTGTCGATGGAGGCGTCCTGCCTGGGCGCCTGGGCGGGCGTCGAGGGCGCCGGCCGGCTGGCCCGGCTCCATCTGCTCTCCCCGGCCGGGCTGGCCGGGCTGCTGTCCCGGCGGGGCGGGAGCGTGGCCGCGCCGGGCCGTTGAGTCCTCGTCCCCCGCGGCCGGGCATGTCCGGCTGTCTGTGTGCTTGCTGTGCGCGCGTCAAGCAGCGTACTCGACCATTCACTCCACCATGCCGCATGGCCCATATCGGTCCATGGGCAACCTCTACATGCCAATACCGGCAAAACAGCAAATTCCATTGTATGTAGTCGTATTGGAGAGAGGAGCGTCATGAAGAATCGTCACTCCATCCGCAGGGCCGGTGCCGCCGTCGTGCTCGCCGTCGGACTCGCCGCAGGCATGCTGGCGTCGGCCGCCGGAGCGCAGGCCGCCCCGGCGTACGGTTCCTGGCACCACCGCGTCGAGGGCCGGGTGGTCTCCCGGACCCCGCTGAACATCCGCTACGGACCGGGCACCGGCCACTGGGCGACCGGGACGGTGAGCAACGGCATGCACGTGTGGATCACCTGTAAGTCCACCGGCACCCGGGTCGGCGGCAACGACCGCTGGTACAAGCTGGCCGACGGCCAGGGCTGGGCCGCCGCGCACTACGTCGACAACTACCGCCACGTGCGCTGGTGCAACGACTGACGCTCCCGCGGAACAGGCACCGTCCCGCCCGGTCCGGCACCGGGCGGGACGGTGCCGCGTCCGCCCCGCGGCACCCCGGATAACGTAAGGCCCGGCGGATCCGCGCGGATCTACGCTTCGCACTCCACTGAGGGAGCCGCATCATGGCCGGTACACCGCAACTCGGCACGAAGGTCCCCGACTTCACACTCTCCGGTGGCGTGCTGGACGGTGAGCGCTTCGAACGCCGGGAGTTCAGCCTGTCGCAGGCCGCCGGGCACCCGCTGGTGCTCGCCTTCTACCCGGGCGACGACACCTCGGTGTGCACCAAGCAGTTGTGCTCCTACTCCTCCGGTCTCGAACGCTTCACCGAACTGGACGCGCGGGTGTGGGGCATCAGCCCGCAGGACGTGGACAGCCACGAGGCGTTCGCCCGCAAGCACGACCTGCGGATGCCGCTGCTGGCCGACCCGGACCGCGCGTTGGTGCGGGCGTTCGGGATCTCGATGCCGGGCCTGGGGCTGCGCCGGGCGGTCTTCCTGATCGGCCCGGACGGGACGCTGCGCTGGAAGCACGTCGCGCTGCTCGGCGCCACCTTCCAGTCGGTGGACACGCTGGCCGAGCGGTTGGCCGTCCTCGCCGCCGGCTGACCCGGCGGCGAGGACGCGGCGGCACGCCTCAGACCAGCTTCCACAACTGGTCGGGCGTGCCGCTGTCGGTGTACTGGGTGACCTGGGCGGAATCCGCGGTCGACATGCCGTCCACCGCCATCACCTTGCCGCTGTGCACGTTGACGATCTTCGTCCAGCCGTCGCCGTTGTCGACGAGCTGCCACAGGTGGTCGGGCGTGCCGTTGTCGTTGTACTGCTGGACGAAGGCGCCGTCGGCGGTGCTCTGGTTGTTGACCGCGAGCAGCTTGCCGCTGTTGCGGTTGTAGATCTTGACGGTGCCGTCGCCGTTGTCGACCACCGTCCACAGGTGGTCGTTGGTGCCGTTGTCGGTGTACTGGGTGACGTCGGCGCTGTCGGCGATCGACTGGCCGGAGACGGCGAGCATCTTGCCGGAGTTCTTGTTCTGGATCTTGTTCCAGGTGACCGCCTGGGCGGCCGGCGTGACCAGCAGCGAGAGCACGCCGCCGATCACCGGGCGGTCAGCGAAGCCCTGTTGGGCGCCGGAGGAGACCACGTACCAGTCGGAGAACGGCACCCGCTGCGGGGTGGTGTCGGCGAATCCGTAGACGCCCTCGACGAGCATGTCGCGGGCGCCGGTCTGGTCGGCGAGCCAGGCCGCGGTCCACATCTCCCAGTCGGTCTTGGTGTAGTCGTTGCGCGGGTCGAGCAGCACGCCGTAGGTGCCGGCCTGCGACTGGTACCAGTTCGCCTCCATGTAGGCGACCCCGAGCGGCACCAGGCCGAGGCCGAGGAAGCGGTCCGGGGAGCCGTTGTACTTCAGGCTCCAGGTGCCGTCCTGGTCGTAGGCGAGCTTCATGTGCTGCCCGGAGGAGTCCAGGCCCATGGTCACCCACTGGCTGATGTAGCCGCGGGCGACGGACATGTAGTGCGCCGCGTCGGCGGTGTTGCCGGCCGCGGTGGCGATCAGGCTCATCGCGCCGATGGCGATGATGCCCTTGAGCGCGAGGTTGACGCTGTGCGCGATGAAGCCGGTGAAGTCGTCGGTCTGGTTCTGGTTGCCCGGGTCGAGGGCGTTGCCGACCAGGTACTCCGCCCACTGGTGGAGGATCGCGTAGTGGGCGTTGGCGAACGACGACGCCTGCGCGGCGGACAGCTTCTGCACGACGGCGGCCGTCATGAGCAGCATGTTGGCCGACTCCTCGACCGGCATGTCCTCCTCGTTGCCGTCGTTGTGGCCGGCCGCGTTGGGGTAGCTGGAGCCGAGGTCGTGCTCGGCGAACGTCTTCGGCCAGCCGCCGTTCTCCGCGTAGTCGAGGGCCGGCTCCAGCAGCAGTTGCAGGTAGGAGGGCGCGAGGTAGAGGTAGGCGGGGAAGGCCGGGTAGATCACGTCGATGGTCGAGACGTTGCCGTCGGAGGAGATCTCCTTCAGGAACGCCCACGGCGAACCGCCGCGGTCGACCAGTTCGGTGCCGCCGACCGCCTGGCGCAGCGCCAGCGCGCACACCGCCGCGTAGTGGTCGCCGGTGGTGCCGCCGCCCGCCGCGGCGGAGGCGTCGGAGCGGACCTTGGCGTCCAGGGCGTCGGCGGCCGACAGCGCGGCGGCGTAGTCGGCGTCGAACCAGTCGAGCATCGCGGTCCACGATCCCCAGTAACTGGTCCACCACGGCTGGAGGTCGGTGCCCAGGTAGCTGACGGCCGGGGTGCGCACGTGGCCGAGGTCGATCTGGAAGAGCCCGGAGGCGCTGCCGGAGCTGACGGTGCCCAGGTCCTTGGCGAGCGCGAAGACCGGCCAGTCGTCGTTGATGGCGCGCGGCTGCGCGGTGTCGCCGGTGTTGGGCAGGCTGCCGCTGCCGGCGAACCCGGAGCGCACCACGGTGTCCTGGCCGGTCTGCCAGGTCAGGCCGCCGCCGGTGCGGGAGGCGAGGACCAGCGATCCCCACGACGCCTGGTCGTTGTCCTCCTGGAGCACGCCGGGCGTGGCGGGCTGGCAGGACAGGGCGATCGTGGCGCCGGTCTGCTGCTGGCCCCACGTCACCTGGGTGCCGGAGTCGCCGTGCACCCACTCCGCCGAGGCGTCCAGGTAGACCGCGACGCTGTGGCTGCCGCCGTCCGCGCTGGCCGCGGAGACGGTGACGTAGCTGAGCGGCACCGACTGGCGCTGCAGGTTGCCGGGGTCGACCGGCGAGAAGAAGTTGACGGTGAGCGCGACGCCGCCGCCGGTGAGCACGTAGGTGGACTGGGTGGCGGTGACCGACAGCGAGGTCTGCGTCATCGTGGTCAGCGCCGGGCCGCCGGGCAGGTTCGGCGCCCCGGCGAACAGGTAGGGCGTCCCGTCGATGCGGGCGAGGCCGCACAGCGCGGTGGTCCGGCCGTTCCAGAACGCGGGCCAGGTTCCGGCCAGGTTGTCGCCGGGCAGCCAGGTGGTCAGGTACATCGACCGCACGGCGAGCGGGGTGGCGGGCGGGCGCAGCGGGCTGAAGGTGCCGGCCGGCACGGCACCCGGCGCGCGGGTCGCGGCGGCGGCCCGGCCGGCGGACAGCCAGGTCGAGGTGACGGCCGCCGCGGTCGCGACGCCGCCCCAGCGCAGCAGGTCGCGCCGCGAGAGCGGGCCGGGGACGGCGGTGGGGCGGTCGCGGTCATCGGGGTGGGGCACGGCAACGGTCCTTCCGGTGGGTGGGGGCGGGCGGTGGTTCACCGTGCGGTGGGGACACGCCGGTTCACAGCAGGAGCCACAGGTGGTCGGCGGTGCCGTTGTCGTCGAACTGCACGACCTGGGCGCTGTTCGCGGTGGACATCTGGTCCACGCCCAGCACCTTGCCGCTGTTGGAGTTGCGGATCCGCACGCTGCCGTCACCGTTGTCGACGAACTGCCACAGGTGGTCGGCGGTCCCGTTGTCGTCGAACTGCACGACGTGCGCGCTGTTCGCGGTGGACATCTGGTCCACGCCCAGCACCTTGCCGCTGTTGGAGTTGCGGATCCGCATCCAGCCGTCGCCGTTGTCGACGAGTTGCCACAGGTGGTCGGCGGTGCCGTTGTCGTCGAACTGCACGACGTCGGCGCTGTCGGCGGTCGACATCTGGTCGACACCGAGCACCTTGCCGCTGTTGACGTTGCGCAGCCGCAGCCAGGCGGTGGTCCAGGGGGTGCCGGTGGCGGAGACGGTGGGGAAGGCGGTGATCCGCAGCCGGGCGGCGCCCATCGGGATCAGCTTGACGTCCTGCGTGCTGCCGCCGGCCAGCGCCGGGGAGGTCTGCAGGGTGGTGACGACCCGTTCGCCGTCGGCCACCCAGGCGGTGACCGGCAGGGCCGGCGCGGTGATGGACAGCGGCACGGCGTCGGTGGTGAACGGGTTGGCGGGCAGCGTGCCGCCGGCGGCGGTGAAGGACAGCGAGCCGGCCGGGTTCGACGGGTCGAGGGCCAGCCCGTAGTTCCACGCGGTGGTGGCGTGCACCTCGGTCTGCGGGAACTCGTCGCTGCCGCCGGTGCGCACGTGGTCCTCCCCGATGGCCAGCGAGTACGTCAGGGGCCCGTGGTCGACGCTGACCGCCTGGTGGTCGGCGTTCCAGGTGCGCACGGCGGTCTGCTGGGGCAGCCGCAGGGTGACGGTGTCGCCGTTGTTCCAGGTGCGGTCGATCCGGGCGAACGCCGGTCCGGCGGGCGCGCTGACGGCCTGCCCGTTGACCTGCAGGCTCGGCGCGGAGCACCAGCCGGGGATCCGCAGCACCAGCGGGAAGTCCAGCGAGCGCGGCGTGCCGAGCGTGAGGGTGATGGTGTCGGAGAACGGGTAGTCGGTGGTCTCGGTGAAGGTGACCGAGGTGCCGTCGGCGACCGCGGCGGTGACCGAACTGGCCGCGTACATCGCCGCGCACAGGCCGCCGTCGGGGGTGGCGAGCCACAGCTCCTCGGTGAAGTAGGGCCAGCCCATGCCGTAGTTGTGCGGGCAGCAGCGGTACTGGTCGACGCCGGCCATGTACGCCTGCATGGCGAAGGTGTTGTCGAACTGGCCCTGCGTCTTGGCGGTGTCCGACAGGTCCACGCTGTTGGCGCTGGTGATGTAGTGCACGCCCTGGCCCTGCGGATCGAGGGCTGCGGGCAGCGAGTTGAACGCCAGTTCCTCGCAGCGGTCCGCCCACACCGGGTCGCCGGTGACCCGGGTCAGCAGCTCGTGGCTGGCCATGAACTCGACGATGCCGCAGGTCTCGAAGCCCTGGCGCGGATCGGTGTACCCGGCGCGGTAGTTCTCGTCGCCGGCGAAGCCGCCGCCGGGGAACTGCCCGTAGGTACCCATCACCGAGGAGTAGGCGCCGTACGTCGCCTGGGTCAGCGACTGGCTGCCGGAGCGCACGGCGTAGAGGGCGGGTTCGCGGAAGCCCTGGGCGATGTTGACGTTGTGCGGGGTGGGCAGCGCACCGGTCCAGTCGGCGCCGTTGGCGTGCATGGTGTCGGCGAGGTCGAGCAGGTAGGAGTCGCCGGTGCGGTTGAAGAGCCAGTAGACGCTGTCGAGCGCGTCGGCGAGCCGGTAGGAGACCCAGCTGGAGGCGAACACCGAGCCGGGCTGGGCGTGCATGTACTGGAAGAACGCGCTGAGCGCCGGGACGATCCGGCTGTCGCCGCTGAACTCCTGGAAGCTGCGCAGCGCTTGGACGAGCGGCAGGTAGGGCCAGAAGTCGGGGCCCGAGTTGAGCGAGGTGCGCAGCGAGGTCGGGCCGAAGAAGCCGTCCGGCTGGGCGGTGGCCAGGATGCCGTCGATCCAGCGTTCGGTGGAGCTGAGCGCGGTGGCGTCACCGGTGACGTAGGCCAGGTCGCCGTAGCCGCGCAGCCAGTACGGCACCTCCTCCCAGCCGACGTTGGCCGGGGTGACCCAGCCGGTGGTGGAGTAGTCGAGGAAGTGTGAGGTGTCCTGGTAGCGCCCGCACAACCCGTCGAGCTGCAGGGCGAGTTGGCCGGCCAGCCAGCCCTTCGCGGTCACGCTGCCGGGTGGCAGGCGCAGGAACGCGGCCGGGGCGAGCGGCGCGGCGTTGCCGGTGTAGTGGGCGCGGGCGGCGGCCGCCGCCGGGGTGGCGCCCCAGCGGCCGGCGGCCGCGAGCCCGGCGGTGGTGAGGGCGGCGCTCTGCACGAATCTGCGGCGGGACATCGTCACGGCGGTCTCCGATTGCGGCGAGCCGGTGGGGTGGGGTGGGGCACGTCGTCCAGAATCTTTGACAACGTTGTAATCCGTTATTGAGGCACCACCCGGGCGAGCGGTCAAGAGGCTTCCCCGGCCAAGCGGAACGGCTGCCGCGCTCGCCGGCCCGTGCTGTCAAGGGGCAAGCAGGTCAACCAGGTTGCGAGTGCCGGACGTTCCCGAACGGATACCTGGTCTGGACAACTCACCTTCTTGACAGGCCATGCCGAGGCTGTCTGAATGTCAGCGTTACATCGTTGGAATCGACCAGGTTGACGCGCGCCGACCGCTCCCACAGGACTACCCCGGCGCGCGGTCCGCCAACACTGACGAGGATGTGATCGGCGCGTGAACGCCTTCCCGACCAAAGCCCTCCCCGCTGCGGTCGTCGTGGCCGCCCTGTGCCTGGCAGCGACGGGCTGCACCAAGGCGAGCACCACCAGCAGCGCACCGTCCTCCGGCGCGACCAACTCCGCCGCGGCCCAGCAGGTCGCCTCGACCGGCTCGCAGGGCCCGGCCTGCACCTACCGCGACTACGCGGGCGGCGTGCCGAAGCTGGACATCACCGACGGCAAGACCATCGTCGGCTTCTCGCAGTCGGAGTCGACCAGCAACCCGTTCCGGGCCACCGAGACGGCGACCATCCAGAGCGAGGCCAAGCGGCTGGGCGTCAAGCTCATCCAGCGCAACGCCAACGCCGACGTCAACGCGCAGAACTCGCAGATCGAGGACATGATCGCGCAGGGCGCCAAGGCGCTGATCGTGGCGCCGGAGGACTCCGACGGCCTCGGACCGGCCCTGAGCGAGGCCAAGGCGAAGAAGATCCCGGTGCTCACCATCGACCGCACCGCCCAGGGCAGCGCCTGCACGGACTTCATCGCCTTCATCGGCTCCGACTTCTCCGGCCAGGCCCGGATCGCGGCCGACGACCTCGCGGGCGCCACCGGCGGCAGCGCCCACGTGGCGATCCTCACCGGCACCCCCGGCAACAACGTCTCCACCGACCGCACCAGCGGCTTCGCCGACCAACTCAAGGCGAAGTACCCGAAGATGAAGGTCGTCGCCTCGCAGACCGCCAACTTCGACCAGACCGACGGCCAGAAGGTGATGGAGCAACTGCTGCAGAGCCACCCGGACATCACCGCGGTCTACGCGGAGAACGACGAGATGGCGCTCGGCGCGATCCAGGCGATCAAGTCGGCCGGCAAGACCCCGGGCAAGGACATCAAGATCGTCTCCATCGACGGCACCCAGCAGGTGGTACAGGACGTCGCGGCCGGCCTGGTGGTCGCCGACATCGAGACCAACCCGCGCTTCGGCCCGCTGGCCTTCCAGTCGCTGCGGGACTTCTACGGCAGCAAGGGCGTCCACCCGGACGTGATCATCAAGGACAGCCACTTCACCGGCGGCAACGCCAAGAAGGCCCTGTCCGACGGCCTGGTCTACTGACCCGTCCCCGACCCCGCCGCCCCCGGCCCGCCAGGACCGGGGGCGAGCCGGGCGAGGCCGGCGCTCCCGGTTCGCGCAAGGAGGAACGACAGGTGATCCCCGCTCAGGAACCTTCTGACGAGGGCGACTTCGTGCTGGAGGTCGTCGGGGCGAACAAGAGCTTCGCGGGGGTGCGTGCCCTGCGCGACGTGCACCTGCGGCTGCGCCCCGGCGAGGTGCACGCCCTGATCGGCGAGAACGGCGCCGGCAAGTCCACCCTGATCAAGGTGATGACCGGCGTGTACCGGCCGGACTCCGGCACGCTGCGGCTGGACGGCGGGCCGGCCGCGTTCGGGACGCCGCTGGAGGCGCAGAGCGCCGGGATCTCCACGATCTACCAGGAGGTCAACCTCGTCCCGCTGATGTCGGTCGCCCGCAACCTCCATCTCGGCCGCGAGCCGCGCCGGTTCGGCATCGTGCGGCAGGCGTTGATGAACCGTCAGGCGAGCGAGGTGCTGCGCCGCTACGGCGTGGACGCCGACGTCACCCGGCCGCTGCACACCCTCGGCCTCGGCGCCCAGCAGATGGTCGCGCTGGCCCGCGCGGTGAGCGTGGACGCCCGGGTGGTCGTCATGGACGAACCCACCTCCTCGCTCGAACCCCGTGAGGTGGAGACGCTGTTCGACGTCATCCGCGACCTGCGCTCGCGCGGCGTGGCGGTGGTCTACGTCAGCCACCGGCTCGACGAGCTGTACACGATCTGCGACCGGGTCACCGTGATGCGCGACGGCGCCGTGGTGCACACCGGTCCGATGGCCGGACTCGACCGGCTGCGGCTGGTCTCGCTGATGCTCGGCCGCGAGATGGCGACCGTCCGGCGCGAGGGCGCGACCGCCTTCGACGCCGAGGGCCACCGGCGCCGGGAGGCCGAACCGGTGCTGCGCGCCAGCGATCTGACGGTCCGCCATAAGCTGCACGGTGTCTCGCTCGACGTGCGTCCCGGTGAAGTCGTGGGCCTGGGCGGCCTGTTGGGCGCCGGCCGCAGCGAGACCGCCAAGGCCGTGGTGGGCGCGCTGCCCACCGAGTCCGGCACGGTCGAGGTCGCGGGCCGCCTGCTGCGCCACCGCGGCCCGGCCGCCGCGATGCGCGCCGGGGTGGTGATGCTCGCGGAGGACCGCAAGAGCGAGGGGATCATCCCCAGCCTGTCGGTACGCGAGAACATCGTGCTCGCCGCGCTCCCCCGCCTCTCGCGCGCCGGCCTGGTCTCCACCGCGCGGCAGAACGAGGTCGTCGACTACTTCATGAAACGGCTGCGCATCAAGGCGTCGAGCCCGCAGCAGCGGGTCAGCGACCTGTCCGGCGGCAACCAGCAGAAGGTGCTGCTGGCCCGCTGGCTGTGCATGAACCCCAAGGTGCTGCTGCTGGACGAGCCGACCCGCGGCATCGACGTCGGGGCCAAGGCCGAGGTGCAGGCGCTGGTGGACTCGCTCGCCGAGGAGGGCCTCGGCGTGCTGCTGATCTCCTCGGAGCTGGAGGAGCTGATCGAGGGCTCCGACCGGATCGTGGTGCTCAAGGACGGTGGCGTGGTGGGGCAGTTGGAGGGCGACGAGGTGACCGAGGAGGCGCTGCTGGCCGCACTGGCCGGCGAGGGCGCCGGGGAGGAGGACCGGTCATGACCGCGACCACCGTGCCGCGCACCGCGCCCGACCGGGCCCGGCTGCTGTCCTGGCTCCAGGAGTACGGCGTCTACCTGGCGTTCGTCCTGCTGCTGGTGGTGGCCGGCGCGCTGGACTCCTCGTTCCTGTCGCTGGGCAACCTGCGGGTGCAGCTCTTCCAGGTCTCGCCGACGCTGCTGGTCGCGCTCGGCATGGCGCTGGTCATCGGCACCGAGGGCATCGACCTGTCGGTGGGCGCCACCATCGCGCTGTCCGCCGCGGTGCTGCCGCTCTACCTCGGCTACGGCCTGCCCGGCGCGATGGCGGTCGCGCTGGTGCTGGGCGCGCTGGCCGGCGTGGTCGGCGGATCGATGGTGGCGTTCGCCAGGGTCCAACCCATCGTCGCCACGCTGTCGTTGATGATCGGCGTGCGGGGGCTGGCCGAACTGGTCAACGGCGACACCGCCAAGCCGGTCACCGACGCGGCGCTGCTCGGCCTCGGCGGCGACAACGTCGCGGGCGTGCCGCTGATGGCCTGGCTCACGGCGGCCGTCGCGGTGCTGGTGGCGCTGGTGATGCGGCGCACGACCTTCGGCCGGCAGCTCGTCGCGATCGGCGACAACCGGCAGGCGAGCCGGCTGGCCGGGCTGCCGGTGCGCCGGGTGCTGGTGACGGTCTACCTGGTCTCCGGCGTGCTGGCCGCGCTGGCCGGGGTGCTGCTCGTCGGGCACGGCGCCGAGGCCGACCCGGCCAACCAGGGCCTGAACATGGAACTCGACGCCATCACCGCCGTCGTGGTCGGCGGCACCCCGCTGAGCGGCGGGCGGGTCCGGGTGCTGGGCACCGTGGCGGGCGCGATGTTCATGCAGCTGATCAGCGCGGTGCTCACCCAGCACAACGTGCACACGTCGTACACCCAGATCATCGAGGCGGCCATCATCTGCTGCGCCGTGTACGTCTCCCGGGAGCGTGGGAACCGATGAGTTCGACCGCGGTACGCGACCAGACCGGCGCGAGATCGCCGCGTCCCGGCGGCGGGGACGGCGCGGCCACCCGGGCCGAGCGGCTGGCCGCGCTGCTGCAGCGGCGCGGCGCGCTGACCGTCCTCGTCCTGGTCACGGTGATCGCCTCGGCGACCTCCTCGACCTTCCCCACCTGGTCGAACGTCAGCTCCATCCTGGGCAACAACGCGTTCGTCTGGCTGCTGGCGCTGGGCATGACCTTCGTCATCACCACCGGCGGCATCGACCTGTCGGTGGGCTCGATGTACGCGCTGGGCGGGGTGCTGGCGGCCGACGGCTCACGGGCCGGCTCCTGGCTCGCGATCCTGCTGCCGCTGGCGGCCGGCGCGCTGTGGGGCACGGTGCAGGGCCTGCTGGTGGCCCGCGCCCGGATGGCGCCGTTCATCGTCACCCTGGCCGGACTGCTCGGGGTGCGCGGGGTGTTGCAGGCGATCACCGACGAGGGGTCGACCACGTATCTCGTGCCGGCGCACGCGGTGGCCAGACGGCTGGGCGCGGGCACCTGGGCGCCGGTGCTGATCGTGGCGGTGCTGTTCGCGCTGGGCGGGCTGCTGCTGACCCGCACCCGGTTCGGCGCGACGCTCACCGCGATCGGCGGCAACGAGAACGCCGCCGTGCTGATGGGCCTGCCGGTCGCGCGGGCCAAGGTCTGCGTCTACCTGCTGTCCGGCACGCTGGCCGCGGCGGCCGGCGCGCTGGGCGGGCTGCGGCTCGGCTCCGGGGTCACCACGATCGGGGTGGGCTACGAACTCACCGCCATCGCCGCGGTGGTCATCGGCGGCACCCTGCTGACCGGCGGCTACGGCACCGTGGGCGGCACGGTCTGCGGCGTGCTGCTGCTCGCGGTGATCCACAACCTGATCGACCAGTACTTCTCGCAGTACGGCTCGGCGTTCACCGACGCGGTCAACGGCGGCTTCCTCGCGCTGGTGGTGCTGGCGCAGACCCTGCTGGGCCGGGCCCGGCGGCTGGAGTGAGCCCCGGGCCGGCGGCCGGTCAGGCGGGACGGCTGCTCTCGCGCACCACCAGGCGGTAGCCGGGCTGGACCAGCCGGCGCGGGGCGTCGTCGCCGTGCGCGATGCGGTCGAGCAGCGCCTCCACCGCGGCCTCCGCGATCTTCGCCTTGTCCGGGGCGATGGTGGTCAGCGAGGGGACCGCGTACTCCGCCTCCTCGGTGTCGTCGAACCCGACCAGCGCGATGTCGTCCGGCACCCGCAGTCCGGCCTCGTGGATCGCGCGCAACGCGCCCAGCGCCATCAGGTCGTTGAAGCAGAAGACCGCGTCGGGCGGCTCGGGCAGCGCGAGCAGCCGGCGCATCGCCTCCGCGCCGTCCGGCCGGAAGTAGGCCGCGACCGGCGGCTGCAGGTCCGGGTCGACCGCGAGGCCGGCCGCCGCCAGCGCCTGGGTGTAGCCGAGCAGCCGCTGCTGCGCGGTGGCGCGCGGCGCGGGGTCCTGCCAGCCGACCGCCGCGATCCGCCGGTAGCCCTGGTCGATCAGGTGCCGGGTGGCGGTGCGGGCGGCGGCGACGTTGTCGATGTGCACGTGGTCGCAGACCAGGCCGAAGTCCGCCTCGCCGAGCAGCACCAGCGGGATCGGCCGCTCGCGGGCGGCGAGTTCGGCCTGGTCGAGGCCGAGCGGGCTGAGGATGACGCCGTCGATCAGCGGGTCGCCGAGCCCGGAGGCGATCCGCAGTTCGGCGCCCGGGTCCCCCGCGGTGTCGTCCATCAGCACGGTGCAGCCGTGCCGCCTGGCCGCCGCGATCACCTCCACCGCCAGCTCGGCGAAGTACGGCGAGGGCAGCTCGGGGAAGGCCAGTGCCAGCACCCCGCTGCGTCCGGAGCGCAGCCGCCGCGCCATCATGTTGGGCTGGTAGCCGAGTTCGTCGATGGTCCGCTGGACCCGCTGCCGGGTGTCCTCGGCGACGTGTTCGAAGCCGTTGACCACGTTGGAGACCGTCTTGACCGATACCCCCGCGGCCTCGGCGACATCCTTCAGCCGCGGCTGGGCCCCGCCCGCCCGCCTGGTTGCCAACCCGCACCCTGCCTTCCGGCCCGCCAGCGATTACAACGTTAGAATACCCTGATCGACCGCCACCGGCAGCCCGCCCCCGCCGACCGGCGCCGTCCGGCCGCCGCCGCCTCGCCGGGACCGGTTCACGGCAGTTGCGCGGGCTCCGCCCCGAAGCCGGCCAGCGGATCCCCGTGGCGCTGCAGCCGCTCCAATGTCCGCTCGGGCCCGAAGCGCAGGTCGGCCGGGCGGCGGCAGGCGGCCACCTCGTCCCAGGTGACCGGCGCGGCGACTGCCGGGGCCTCGGTCAGCCGCAGCGTGTAGGGCGCGGCGGTGGTCTTGGCCGAGGCGTTCTGCGACCAGTCGACGAACACCCGGCCGGCGCGGGCGGCCTTCGCCATCGTGGCGGTCGCCCGCCGCGGGTCCTCCGCCTCCAACCGCCCGGCGAGCCGTCTGGCGTAGCCGCGCACGGCGTCCTGCCCGGCCGGGACGAGCGAGACGTACAGGTGCAGGCCCTTCGACCCGGAGACCACCGGGCACGCGGTCAGCCCGTCGTCGGCCAGCAGTTCGCGCAGCCGCTCGGCGATCCGGCAGCACGCGACCAGATCGGCGCCGGGGCCCGGGTCGAGGTCGAGCACCAGGCGGTCGTGGGCGTCCGGGCCGGCCTCCACCGTCCACTGCGGGACGTGGATCTCCCACGCCCCGAGGTTGGCCATCGCCAGCAGCGCGCCCGCCGAGTCCACCACGACGTACCGCGCCGGGCCCTCCCGGCTCGCCACCTCGGCCAACGGCACCCAGTCCGGCAGGCCGGGCGGCGGGTTCTTGGCGTACCAGCGCTGCCCGCCGGGACCCTCCGGCGCCCGGACGAACGAGGCCGGCCGGCCCGTGCAGTGCGGCAGCATGGCCGGGGCGATCCGGGTGTAGTAGTGCAGCGCCGCCGCCTTGGTCGTCCCGGTCGCCGGGTAGAGCACCTTGCCCAGGTGGGTGAGGACCAGGCGGCGGCCCTCGAACTCCACGGTCTGGCGGTCGGGTTGAGCGGGCCGCTCCGGCATCCGTGCGCCCCCGGCCGTCAGCGCGCCGCGCCCGGCGCCGCCAACGCGGTCCGGATCACGTCGGCCCGGTCGGTGATCACCCCGTCCACGCCGAGCCGGGCCAGCGCGACCGCCCGGGCCGGGTCGTCCACCGTCCAGGCGTACACGCGCAGCGGCCGGCCGTGAGCGCCCCGCACCGCGTGCACCGCGGCGACGTAGCGGCGCGTCAGACGGGAGGCATCGGGATTGACGGTGTCCAGGTAGCGCGCGTAACCGCCGAGCCGGGCGGCGGGCGGTGCGCCCAGCAGGCCGGTCGACGCGCCGGGGCAGGCGCGGTGGAAGTCCCGCAGCGCGCCCGCGTCGAAGCTCTGCACCATCAGCCGGCCGTGCAGGTGGGCCGGGTCCGACCAGCCGTCGGCCCGCAGCCGGGCGGCGATCTGCCCGGCGATCCCCGGGTAGAGCCGCGGGTTCTTGATCTCCAGCAGCAGGCTCTGCCGGTTGTGGTCGAGGCGGCGCAGATACGCGTCGAGGGTCGGCACCCGGGTGCCCGCGAAGCGGCGGTCGAACCAGCTCCCGGCGTCCAGCCGTTCGATCTCGGCGAGGGTGAACTCCCCCGTCTTCCACGGCGATCGGCCGGGGTAGCGGGTCGCGGCGTCGGTGGTGCGGGTCAGGGTGTCGTCGTGGATGACGATCAGCCGGCCGTCCCGGGTGCGCTGGACGTCGTTCTCCACCCACTGGACGCCGAGCCGGTGGGCCGCGTCGATGGAGGGCAGGGTGTTCTCCGGCGCCCTGGTCGGCGCGCCGCGGTGTCCGATGGCCAGGACCGGGCCGGGCGCGGCGGCGGACCGGGCGTGCGACAGGGCGGTGAACGGCAGCACCGACAGGCCGAGCACCGCACCGCTGAGGGCGGCGAGGGTGCGGATGCGCATTTCGGGGCTCCTCGGCGTCTGGCGGCGGCGACCGCCGGTCCACGGGAAACGACGGCGATCGACGGAAGGCGATACTCCGATCACTTTCCGTCACCACGCGTCACCACCGGATGATATGGGCAGCGACCGCCGATGCCCGCCATTGCGACCCCTGCGCGGCACCAGCGGTTTTCGGCACCGCCGTCCGATGCTCTCGGCTACCGCGCGGACACCCAAAGCGACGAACTTATGTGCGCTTCATCCGTCTCCCGTGCGGGCAGAACACCGGTAGGACGGCGGAAGCGGGTGAAATCCATGGCTCTGTCGGAAAAAGAGGGGCGGCTGCTCCGGGCGATCGAAGCGACCCTGGTCGCCGACGATCCCGGGTGGGCACGCCAGTTCACGGACCCCCAGGCGGCGAGCCTGCGGTCCGTCCCTCCCGAGCGGCGCGGACTGCGGGCGATCGTCCGGCCACGCCACGTGGTGTGGACCGTGCTCATCATGGCCTGGGTGGCGCTGCTGTCCGTCGGGGTGGCGTTGAGTTCCCCGGCGCTGACCCTGACCGCGATAGCCGTGCTGCTGTGGGCGCCGCTGGCCTGCGTGGTGGCGTCCTCGTTCCGCTCCTGAGCCGCCGCTCGCACGAATGGTCCGGGCGGACGGCGCGTCAGCGCCGCCCGGGCACTCAGCCGGTGGGCAGCCGGCGCCGCAACTCGTCCAGATAGTCGTCATAACTGGCCGCGATGTCGTCCAGATCGACCAAGCCGGGCAACTCCGCCACCGACTGGCGGGTCGCCAGGAACTCCATCGTCGCCTCGATCAGTCGCCGTTCGTCGCCGTCCTCGACCCGCAGATCCCTCAGCACACTCTCCGTCGCCTGGAATCGGGACTCGACGACCTCCGCCTCGGTGCGGACCCGGATCAGGTACTCGTGGCCGCCCAGCGGCTCGATGTCGCACTGCTCTGCCATGGCGGTCTGCTACCCGCGCCGCGCCGTTTTCATGCGTTACGAGATGATTGGCACCGGATCGCCCCGCGGCCCGGGCCGGCCGTGCCCGGCTCCTACCCGATCGCCGGGATCAACGCGGCCAGTGTGACGAGCATCGCGATCGCCAGCAGGAAGGTGGCGATCAGCCGGCGGCTGAGGGTGCGGTAGGCGTCGCCGTACTCGGCGCGCAACTGGGCGATGCGCTCCGCGGTGGCCCGCAGGGCGGCTTCGGCGTGGTCGAGGTGGTCGCGGGCGTAGGCCCGTTCCACCTCGGCGCGTTGAGAGGTGGTCAGCCAGGCGAGGCCGTCGGCGAAGCGCCGGGCCCGCTCCTGCGCGCGGGAGGTCTCGGCCTGCCACAGCAGGTAGCCCTCGACGGCGTTGATCCCGGCCGCCGCCTCACGCCCGCGGCTCCTCCCCCACGATCCGCCGCCCTCCTCGGCCACCGGCACCGGTCAGCCCTCGTCGTGGGTGTCGGGCAGGGCCGCCTTCTTGTCGTCGACGGTGTGCTCCTCGTCCTGGAGCGCGGCGATCTCCGGGTGGTGCAGGTCGAACGCCGGGGATTCGGAGCGGATCCGCGGCAGGGTGAGGAAGTTGTGCCGCGGCGGCGGGCAGGAGGTCGCCCACTCCAGCGAACGGCCGTACCCCCAGGGGTCGTCCACCTCGACCTTCTTGCCGTACTTCGCGGTCAGCCAGACGTTGTAGAGGAACGGCAGCACCGAGGAGCCCAACAGGAAGGCGCTGATGGAGGAGATGGTGTTCAGCGTGGTGAAGCCGTCCGCCGCCAGGTAGTCCGCGTAGCGCCGCGGCATGCCCTCGGCGCCCAGCCAGTGCTGGACGAGGAAGGTGCCCTGGAAGCCGACGAACAGCGTCCAGAAGGTGATCTTGCCGAGGCGTTCGTCGAGCATCTTGCCGGTCATCTTCGGCCACCAGAAGTGGAAGCCGCAGAACATCGCGAAGACCACCGTGCCGAACACCACGTAGTGGAAGTGCGCCACCACGAAGTAGGAGTCCGAGACGTGGAAGTCCATCGGCGGCGAGGCCAGGATCGCCCCGGTCAGACCGCCGAACAGGAAGGTGACGAGGAAGCCGATCGCCCACAGCATCGGGGTCTCGAACGACAGCGAGCCGAGCCACATCGTGCCGATCCAGTTGAAGAACTTCACCCCGGTCGGCACCGCGATCAGCAGCGTCATGAACGAGAAGAACGGCAGCAGCACACCGCCGGTGACGTACATGTGGTGCGCCCACACCGTCACCGACAGCCCCGCGATGGCGATCGTGGCGCCCACCAGGCCCAGGTAGCCGAAGATCGGCTTGCGGCTGAAGACCGGGATGACCTCGGTGATGATGCCGAAGAACGGCAGCGCGATGATGTAGACCTCGGGGTGGCCGAAGAACCAGAACAGGTGCTCCCACAGCAGCGCGCCGCCGTTGGACGCCTCGAAGACGTGCGCGCCGAACTTGCGGTCCGCCTCCAGCACCAGCAGCGCGGCGGCCAGCACCGGGAACGCCATCAGCACCAGCACGGACGTCAACAGCACGTTCCACACGAAGATCGGCATCCGGAACATCGTCAGCCCGGGGGCGCGCATGCACACGATGGTGGTGATGAAGTTGACCGCGCCGAGGATCGTGCCGAAGCCGGAGAACGCCAGACCCATGATCCACATGTCCGCCCCGATGTTGGGCGAGTGGACGACGTCGGTGAGCGGCGAGTAGGCGAACCAGCCGAAGTCGGCGCCGCCGTCCGGGGTGAGCCAGGAGCTGACCACGATCAGCGAGCCCAACAGGTAGAACCAGTACGCCAGCGCGTTCAGCCGCGGGAACGCCACGTCGGGCGCGCCGATCTGCAGCGGCATGATCCAGTTGGTGAAGCCGGCGAACAACGGCGTCGCGAACATCAGCAGCATGATCGTGCCGTGCATCGTGAACGCCTGGTTGAACTGCTCGCTCGAGATGATCTGCAGGCCGGGACGCGCCAGTTCGGCCCGCATCAGCAGCGCCATCACCCCGCCGACCAGGAAGAAGGCGAAGGAGGTGGCCAGATAGAGCGAACCGATCGTCTTGTGGTCGGTCGTGCTCAGCCAATTCGCCACCACCGAGCCGTAACCGGGCTTGCGCCCCGCGGACGGCGCTTGCGGCTCCTGCGTACCGACGGCCAGATCGGACCCGGACATCACGACTCCCGAACACTCAACGTAATCAGTCGATCACTGAGCGCAGTGTAGCCCGCCATCGGGGCGACCCCGCGCACATCAGCCCGTACGGGTGTCACCGGCCGCCGGGCGCGGCTGAGCGGGGCGTACGCGGGTAGGGGAAGGAGGACAGCAGCGGGAGGGCGAGGTCGGGGGATCCGCCCCGCAGGCGCCTTTCGAAGGAGAGTGGTCGGCGATGTTCGAGGCCGGAGACATCCGCGAGTGGCGCGGACACGACGTGGTGGACGACGAGGGCCACCGGATCGGTTCGCTCGAATCGGTCTACGTGGACACCGGCACCGACCAGCCGTCGTTCGCCACCGTCACGGTCGGGCTGCTCAAGCGCCGGCGCCTGGTGTTCGTGCCGCTGGACCACGCCACGGTGGGCCCGGCCTACCTCAAGGTCCACTACCCCAAGGCCCTGGTGAAGGACGCCCCGTTCATCGACACCGACGGCGAACTGCCGGCCGGTGAGGAGGAGGGGATCTTCAAGCACTACGGGCTGGTCTTCCAGCCGGGCGGCGGCGGCGAACGCCGGCTGGCCCGGCGCTGAGCGGCCGGGGAGTCCCGCGATGGTGCTCGTCCTGCTGCTGGCCGTCGTCGCCCTGGTGCTCGGACTGGTCGGCGCGCTCGCGCACGGCCTGTTCTACCTGCTGGTCATCGGCGTGATCGTGTTCGTCTTCGACCTGGTGCACCTGGGCCGGCAGTGGGAGCGGCGCAGCATGCGGCGGCGCACCCGCTGACCGGCGGGCGGGTCAGCCGGTCTCCTCCGGCTCGTCGGCCAGCGCCTCCAGGACCGGCAGCGCCGCGTAGAGCGCCTCGGCCTGCTGCGGGGTGAGCCGGGCGATCCGGTCGGCGAGCACCTCGGAGCGCTGGCGGCGGATGTCGGTGATGACCCGCGCGCCGTGGGCGGTGATCTCGATCAGGTAGGACCGGCCGTCCTGCGGGTCGGGGGCCTTGCCGATCAGTCCGGCCGCGGTGAGCGGCGCGATGGTACGGGTCATGGAGGAGGCCGCGACCCGTTCCCTGGTGGCCAGTTCGCCGAGCCGCAGCGGCCCGAACTGCTCGATCCTGGACAGCGCGGACAGCTGCGCGAACGTCAGGTCCTGGCCGCTGGAGGCGCGGACCATCTGCCGGTTGAGACGGGCGATGGCCAGCCGGAGGCGGGCAGTGGTGGCCGGGTCGACGACGGTCGGCGCCGTCCGGGCGCTCCGGTCGGTCATGGCTGCGCTGTTCCTCCTAGATCGGGCTCGGCCAGGCCCGTCAGCGGCGCTGCGCCGCCACGGTGTCTGCTTCCCCCACGGTATCCGTACCGGGGACCCGGTCGGTGCGGGCGCGGACCAGCGAGGCGACCGCGCCGACCAGCGACATGCCGATGGCCAGGCAGAAGACGACCAGCAGGCCGTCGTGGAACGGACCGGAGATCAGGTGCGGGAAGAACTGGCGGCCGGTCAGCGTCGCGGCGTGCGCGGGCGTCAGGGCGCCGAGCACGTGCGGACCGAGCAGTTGCTGGATGGGGTTGTAGCCCAGGAAGGCGGCGAACAGCGTGCCCACCGGCGGCAGCGCGGCGACCGTGTGCGCGGCGGAGGCGGGCACGCCCTGCGCGGTCAGGCCGCCGGTCAGCGCGGTCGGCAGCGATCCGGCGAGTCCGGCGACCATCAGCGAGAAGAAGATGCCGATCGACAGCACCATGCCGGCGTTCTGGAAGGTGGCCCGCATGCCGGAGGCGGCGCCGCGGGCCTCGGCCGGCACGCTCGACATGATCAACGAGGTGTTGGGCGCGGAGAACAGCCCGCTGCCGACCCCGTTGAGGAAGACCAGCGCCGCGAACCACGGGTAGCCGAAGTCGGTGGGCAGCAGGAGCAGTCCGCCGAAGGAGAGCGCCACCACGATCAGCCCGCCGGCCGCGAACGGCCGGGCCCCGAACTTGTCCGACAGGTGTCCGGCGATCGGTCCGGAGACCAGGAAGCCGATGGTCAGCGGCACCAGGTAGATCCCGGCCCACAACGGGGTGTCGGCGTACCGGTAGCCGTGCAGCGGCAGCCAGATCCCCTGCAGCCAGATGATCAGCATGAACTGCAGGCCGCCGCGGGCGATCGAACCGAGCAGGTTGGCCGCGCTGCCGCTGGTGAACGTGGTGTTGCGGAACAGCCGCAGCGGGAACATCGGGTCCTCGGCCAGTATCTCGATGACGCAGAACCCCATCAGCGTCACGACGCCGCCGATCAGCCCGGCGAGCACCCACGGGTCGGTCCAGCCCATCGTGTGGCCGCCGTAGGGCTGGATCCCGTAGGTGATCCCGGCCAGCAGCGCGGTCAGGCCGACCGCGAAGGTGATGTTGCCCCACCAGTCGATCCTGGCCGGGCGGCGGATGCCGGTGTCGCGCAGCGAGTGGTACGCCCAGACGGTGCCCAGCAGCCCGATCGGCACGTTGACCCAGAAGATCGACCGCCAGTTCCACTCGGCGAGCAGTCCGCCGAGCAGCAGTCCGATGAACGAGCCGGAGATGCCGGCGACGACGTTCACCCCGAGCGCCATGCCGCGCTGCGAGACCGGGAAGGCGTCGGTGATGATCGCCGCCGAGTTGGCCATCAGCATGGAGCCGCCGACCGCCTGCACGACCCGCCAGCCGATCAGCCACATGGCGCCGGTGCCGCCGTGGAAGGGGTCGAGCGAGAGCACCACCGAGGTGAGCGTGAACAGCAGGAAGCCGGCGTTGTAGATCTTCACCCGGCCGAAGATGTCCCCGAGCCGCCCCAGCGTCACCACCAGGACCGCGGTGACCAGCATGTAGCCCATGAGCATCCACAGCAGGTAGCTGATGTTGCCGGGCTCCAGCGGGTCGAGCCGGATGCCGTTGAAGATCGCGGGCAGCGAGATCAGCACGATCGAGCTGTTGATCACCGCGACGAGCGTGCCGAGGGTGGTGTTGGACAGCGCCACCCATTTGTAGTCGGTTCTCATCCGATCCTCGCCCGCTCCGCCCGATTTAGTTAGCCGACATCAACTAACTATGCGGGCTTGGACCGCCGGATCGCAAGCGGATTTCATCCGAGGATCGGACCGCGAAACGCGTCGAGCCCGCCAGGCCCGTCACGAGGACGGGGACCGGGCGGGCTGCGAGGCCGTTCGACGTCAGCGGTTGAGGCAGACGTTCCAACCTGTCGGGTTCAGCAGCCCGAGGATGTCGATGCTGTCGCCGCAGATGTCGATCGGCACGTGGATCGGTACCTGGAGCACGTTGCCGGACAGCACGCCCGGTGCGTCGAAGGCGGCACCTTCGGTACCGGAGTCGGCGAACGCGACACCGCAGGCACCGAGGGCGATGACGGCTGCGGCGGCGAGAGCCTTACGCATCATGATGTATCTCCTTGACAGGGAGCTGGTCCGCTCGCCCGCCACTCAATCGATTCGCCGGCGGGCTCCCAGGACCGCCACGCGTGCCGGCCCGCGAAGACCACCCGCACGTACCACGGCGAGACCGGATCCGACACCCGACGGGGGCCAAGCGGGTGACGCCCGGCGGGCGCGGCGGCACGGCACCGCCACCGCGCGGAGGGTCGGCCACGGGGAGGGCATCGCGTCGGCCGTGCCGCACCGGCCCGGCCGGCCGGCTTACGGACCCGGCCGGGGTCACCCCCGGTCGGACGGCGGCTCGCCGCCGGCGCCGATGGCGGCGACCACGATCCGGTGCAGCGCCTCGATCCCCTCGGGCGGCACCTGGAAGGGGCTGCCGGCCAGGTCGTGCTCCTCGCCGCCCGGACGGCGCACGGTGACCCGGGCGCTGCGCCCCAGCGGCGACGGGGTGGTGGTCACGGTCAGCGTCCCGGTGAGCGTTCCGCCGTCACGGGTCATCGCGCCGCCCGGACCGGCGACGACCCGGTCCGCCAGCGGTCGCCGCTCGGATGCGCCGTTCTCGCGGCGCCGGTGGGCATCGGTCACGTTCTTCGTGGTACCCGGTCCGGCCCGGATCGCGGACCGCGTCACCGGTACGGGGGCGCGATCGGCGCTCCGGCCTCACGCCGTCGAGCGGACCACCACTCGCGTCACAGGCACCACTCGTCCTAGATTGAACTTCCATGGAATACCGTCACCTCGGCCGCAGCGGCCTTGTCATCAGCGAAATCGCCTACGGAAACTGGCTCACCCACGGCTCCCAGGTGGAGGAGGACGCCGCCACCGCGTGCGTGCGGGCCGCCCTCGACGAGGGGATCACCACCTTCGACACCGCCGACGTCTACGCCGGGACCCGGGCGGAGTCGGTCCTCGGCCGGGCGCTGAAGGGCGAGCGCCGCGAGGGCCTGGAGATCTTCACCAAGGTCTTCTGGCCCACCGGCCCCGGCCACAACGACCGCGGCCTGTCGCGCAAGCACATCATGGAGTCCATCGACAACTCCCTGACCCGGCTGCAGACCGACTACGTGGACCTCTACCAGGCCCACCGCTTCGACCGGTTCACCCCGCTCGAGGAGACCATGGAGGCATTCGCCGACGTCGTGCACTCCGGCAAGGCGCACTACATCGGCGTGTCCGAGTGGACCGCCGACCAGATCCGGCACGGCCACCGGCTGGCCAGGGAACTGCGGATCCCGCTGGTCTCCAGCCAGCCGCAGTACTCGATGCTGTGGCGGGTCATCGAGCCCGAGGTCGTGCCGGCCTGCGAGGAGCTGGGCATCGGCCAGATCGTCTGGTCGCCGATCGCGCAGGGCGTGCTGACCGGCAAGTACCAGCCCGGGCAGCAGCCGCCGGAGGGCTCGCGCGCCACCGACGACAAGGGCGGCGCCGACATGATCGGCCGCTTCATGCGCGACGACGTGCTCAAGGCCGTCCAGGAACTGCGTCCGCTGGCCACCGAGGCCGGACTCTCGCTCGCCCAGCTCGCCATCGCCTGGGTGCTGCAGAACTCCAACGTCTCGGCGGCCATCATCGGCGCCTCCCGGCCGGAGCAGGTCGCGGAGAACGTCAAGGCGGCCGGCGTCAGGCTGGACACCGGGCTGATGGCGCGCATCGACGAGATCATCTCGCCGGTCGCGGTCACCGACCCGGTCAAGACCCACGAGTCGGTCCCGGCCAGCCGTCCCTGACACGTCGGCGCAGGTCAGCGCTGGTCAGCGCGCCCGCGCGGCGACCGGAGCACGGGCATAGGCTGTACGGGGCGCCCGATTCGCGCCCCGTACGGCTTCGCCGTGCGCCCACACGCATCCCACACGGGCGGGAGAGTGCGACGTGACCGGGACCCCGAAGGAGTGCGCCGCCGGTGCGCCCTGCTGGGTCAGCCTGCTGGCCCGCGACCTCGACACGGCCACCGGCTTCTACGGCCCGCTGCTGGGCTGGCGCTTCGAACCCGGACCCGAGCGCTGGGGCCGCTACCTGCGGGTCTTCAGCGGCGACCGCGAGGTGGCCGGGATCGGCGAGGTGGCCAGGCAGTGGGAGTTCGCCGTCGCCTGGACGACCTACTTCGCCACCGACGACGCCGGCAAGACCGCCGACGCCGTCCGGGAGCGCGGCGGCACGGTGGCCGTCGGACCGCTGGAGTTCGACGCCGGGCGGCTGGCGCTGGCCGCCGACCCGTTCGGCGCGTCCTTCGGCCTGTGGGAGGGCGCCCGGCGCCGCTGCGCCGACCGCCGGCAACTCGGCTCCCCCGCCTGGATCCAGCTGCGGACCCGGGACGCCTTCGACGCCGCGATCTTCTACGGCGGGGTGCTGCGCTGGGACACCGCGGACGAGCCGGAGCGCTACGAGGTGGTGTGGGAGTACGACCGGGTGGTGCTGCGGGTGGACGGGTACGCCGCCGCCGCGCTGTCCGGCGGCGGCACGCAGGCCGCCATCGACCCCCGGGTCCGGCCCCGCTGGCACGTCTACTTCTCGGTCGAGGACGTGGACGCGGCGCTGGAGTCGGCCCGGGCGCTCGGCGGCGAGGTCACGGGCGAGCCGGAGAACTCCCCCTACGGCCGCGTCGCCGGGCTGCGCGATCCGGAGGGCGGGCTGTTCTCACTGATCAGCCGCCCGTACTGACCCCGCCTCACGCCCCGTTGAAGTAGCTGCCGAAGTCGCCGGTGCCGACGCTCAGTATCCCGCTGAACGGCTGGTCCAGCTGGTAGATGAGCAGGATCATGAAGACGATGAACCCGCTCAGCGACATCACCATGATCAGGTGGCTGGCCCGGCGGCGCACCCCGAAGGCGAACATGAAGCCGACGGTCAGCGCGCCGCCGATGAACAGCCCCACCCACAGCACCGGGGGCATCGTGCTCTCGCCGTCCGACTCCCGTCCCATCCGGGCCTCGTCGAGCGTGGAGATCTGCGACAGCGCCTCCTGGGAGGCGTTCTGCTCGGCCGGCTGAGCGGGCTGGGTGGTCTGGTATATGTCGCGCAGCTTGTTGAGCATCGTCCAGCCCTCGCTGCCGAGCGGCTTGTGCTCCGCCATCCGCTTCCACTCCACGGTGGTCACGTAGTGCGCGTAGTCGTCGGCCGTGGTGCGCACCTGGGCCTCGGCGGAGGGCGGGAGCGCGTCGGCGAGCAGGTACACCTGGTGCAGCGCGCCGGACTCGGTCTGCACGTCGGTCGCGGCGTCGGAGTTGGTGCCGTAGACCGCGACCAGGGCCAGGCCGAGCACCAGGGCGTAGATCACGCTGATCATCATCGCGATGTAGTCGGCCGGCTCGGTGTCCGGTTCGGCGTCCGGTTTGGGCGGGAAGAGCCGGTGTTTCAGGAGCACGGCGACGACGGCGGCGAGCGCGCAGCCGAGGACGATGCCGAGCGTTGCGGTCAGAGAGGACAAGGAGATCTCCTCGGGTTCACCGGGAACGTGACAGCGCGCGGGCGCCCGCCACGACGGCCGCGACGGCGGCCGGCAGCAGGACGAGGAAGACCGCCCCCGCGGTGGACAGCCCCGAGTGCGGCCGCGGCGCGGCCCGGGGCGTGCGGTGGCGGAACGTCGGGGTCGGAGTGGGACGCGGCGGCGGGGTGACGTGGTGGGCGGGCGGCGGCGCGGGAGCCGCCACCGGCAGCGGCGCCGGAGCCGGGCGGTGTGTCGGCGGGGGCGGCGGAGCGCGGGCCGTGGGCGTCGGGCGTCGGCACCGCGGTGGGCGTCGGGGTCGGGGTGGGCCGCGCGACCGGGCGGCACCGGCGGGCCGCCATGCCGCCGAGCCGGAGCAACTCCGGGCGGTCGCGGAGGTCGCCGGCCACGACCCGGTTGCCCCAGACGTCGATGACCAGCAGCGGGCGGCAGGCTCCGATCCGCACGAAGACCCCGCACAGGTCCGGGCTCAGCCCCGGCAGCAGCGAGACCCGCACGCCGCCGAACGGGCACCGCACCCCGATCCGCAGCCCCCCGCCGCTCCCCAGGACCACCGGCGGGCGACCTGGCACCGGGCCGTGGCGCGGGTGCGACGGGCGCGCCGGGCGGGACGGACGCGACGGCGATGCCGGGACGAAGGCCCCGCGGCCGTGCCAGGAGCCGCCCGGCGATCCGGTGGAGCCGGGCGATCGCGACGGCCGTTGCGCGGCGGCAGGCCGATGCTCGGCGGCCGGACGCGCCGGACGACCCGACCCGGCCGTCCGCCGGCCGTCGGGCACCGGCGCCGGTCGCGATCCCGGTGCGGCGGGCCGGAGCCCGCCGGTTCCCCCACCGGGCACGCCGACGCCGTGGCCGCGGAGCGCGGAACCGCCGCCCAGCAGCCCGTCGAGCAGGCCGGACGACCGGGCGGCCCGCTCGACCGGGCCCTGGCCGCCTCCCCCCTGGAACGGTCCGGCCGGCCAGGTGAGGGCGTAGCCGAGGCCGGCGCTGGCCAGCACCAGACCGCAGGCCAGCAGCAGCCCGGGAATCCCCAGCAGCCAGCGGCGGGCGGGCGATCCGCGCCGCCGCACTCCGCGCCGGGGTGGCCGGTCACCGGGACGGCCGCCACCCGGACGCCGCCCCATCTGTGCACGTGCCGGCATGACGACCCGCCCCCTCACACGATCCCCCAGTGCCGCGGGCCGGCGCCCGAAACCCTGTCCCCACCGGGCGAGAGCGGCAGTCGGTGCCGTTTCGCCCCTCCGGGGAGGAGTTTGTCCCGCGCTGCGGCCGCCAGGCAGACACGCCGCGTCGATTCACGCGATAGGGGGATATCCCGCGCGGTGGGTTTGGGGAGCGCGAGCGGCGGATCGCGGCAGTTCACCGAGGTGCCGGAGCCGTGCGGCCGGGGACGGGAAGGTGTAAGCAGGAGGCATGCGCACCCCGTCCGGCTTCGGGACGCGGAGTCCCCTGCGACGGCCAGTCCCCATGGTCGTCGTGCCGCTGCTCCTGCTGGTCGCGCTGGCCGTCACCGACGCGCTGATCCCGCCCGACATCCACCTCGGATCGCTGCTGGTCATCGTGCCCGCGCTGACCGCGGCGACGGCCGGCCCGCGCTGGACCGCGGCGGCCGGCCTGCTGGCGACGCTGACACTGCTGGCCGTCAGCAGCGAACGCGGGAAGCTGTACACCGAGAACCTGGTGGTGCAGGCCGGAGCGCTGCTGCTGCTGTCCGCGCTGCTGGTCGCCTTCTGCGTGGTGCGCGAGCGGCGCGACCACGAGCTGGCCCAGGTGCGGGAGGTCGCGGAGGCTACCCAGCGGGTACTGCTGCGCCCGCTGCCGAGCCGGATGGGTTCCTTGTCGATCGCGTCGCACTACCGGGCAGCCGAGGCCGAGGCGCACATAGGCGGTGACCTGTACGCGATCGCCCGCACGGTCGGCGCGACCCGGCTGATCATCGGCGACGTGAGCGGCCGCGGGCTCTCGTCGATCAGCGACACCGCGATGCTGCTCGGCGCGTTCCGGGCCGCCGCGCACCGGCACGCCCCGCTGCCGGAGCTGATGGCGTACCTGGAGGGGAGCGTGCGCTGGGGGCTGACCGAGCGGCCGGCCGAGGCGTCCGACGACGGCGATGCCGAGCCCGGCCGGGACGGGGACCCGGCCGGACTGGACGTGGGAGAGCGCTTCGTGACCGCGGCGGTGGTGGAGATACCGGACGACGAGCCGTGCATCAGGGTGGTCAACTGCGGCCATCCGCCGCCCCTGCTGCTGCACGACGGCCGCGGCGTGCCGCTGACGTCCTGCGAGCCCGCTCCCCCGCTGGGCCTCGGCGAGCTGCTGGAGGTCAGGTACGAGGTGGCGACGCACTCGTTCCTCGACGGCGACGTGCTGCTGCTGTACACCGACGGTCTGAGCGAGGCCCGGGACCGCGACGGGGTCTTCTACCCGCTGGCCGCCCGGGCCCCCGACTGGTCGGCGGTGGGTCCGGAGGGGCTGCTGACCGGGATCGCGAAGGACCTGCGCGCGTACACCGGCCAGCCGCTGGAGGACGATCTCGCCATGGTCGCCGTGGAGCGCTTCCCGGCCCCCGCCTCCACCGCCGCCGGCGGCTGACCGGGGCTCGCCGGGTCAGGGGCCGAACGGGTCCGGGGCGTAGGGCGCCGGACGGGCGGAGGCGGCCCGGCGGCGGCCGTTGCCCGGCCAGGGGCACTGCCCGGCCAGCTCGGCCCATTCGCGGTCGTGCCGGCCGGGGACGCAGCGGCCGGCCCGGACCCAGCCCTTGGCCAACGCCTCGTAGATCGGCGCGTCCAGGTACTGGGGAATCGATTCCTCGCCCCAGGACCGGGTCGGCCCCCCGTGCTGCGGCATCGTCGTCATACCCCATCAACCGGCCGGACGCCCCGCCGGTCACAGCCGGGCGTCCGCGTTCACCCGGACGTGCCCGCGGCCACTCCCGCGTTCGATACCCGCCGGTCCGTCGTACGGTGGGAAGGGCGACGTCCGACATGCGCGGCCGGGCGCCACGTGCCAGCCTGGTGAACGCGCGAAGCGTGAGATCCACAGGAGGTGCGGATTATGGGCGCCAACGAAGACTTCAAGCGGCTGGCCAAGGAGATGGCGGAGAAGGCCAGGGCGCAGCGCGAGAAGGCGGAACGGACCGCCCAGACGAAGCGCACCGAGGGCGACGGCACGCGGGAGACGCCGGACCAGGCGCGGCGCGACTCCCGCCCGAAGTCCGACCGGAAGTAACCCGACCTGCCGGTGAGGGGCCCGCGCCCGTTGGGCGCGGGCCCTTGCCCGTGCCGGGAAACCGGTGGCGGTCCGCCCGCGGCTGGGCGAGGCTCGGCACAACGGGATCCGGATCGGCCGGATCAGCCGGTGCGGCGAGGGGTGGCGGGCGATGACGGGTGCGGGGACCGGGAGGCTGGAGGCCGGGAGCGAGGTGAGCGTGCTGCTGGTCAAGCAGCCGCGCCCCGACGTGCGGTATCCGGCGCGGGTGCTGGCCGACGACGGCACGCGGGTGGTCGTGCGGGCGCCGTGGGCCGGTGCGCCGGAGCGGGAGCTCGGCTTCGTCACCTTCCGGAGCGGCGACCTGTTCACCGAGTACTACTGGCGCGACCGCTGGTACTCGGTGAAGGAGGTGCGCGCGCACGACGGCACGCTGAAGGGCTGGTACTGCGACGTCAACCGGCCGGCGCTGGTGCGGCCGGGCGAGCTGGTCGTGGAGGACCTCGACCTCGACCTGTGGATGTCCGCCGACCGGGCCACGATCCTGAGGCTGGACGAGGACGAGTTCCTCGCCGGCGGCCTCGCGGACCGCGACCCGGGTGCGGCGGACCGGGCCCGGCAGGCGCTGGACGAGCTGGAAGCGCTCGCGCGCGGCGGCGGCCTCACCGCGCTTCTCACCGCCTGACCGGGGCTCTCGGATCCCCCTCTAGCGTGCGGTCACCGCGCGCAGCGACTCGCGCAGCGAGCCCATGGTGGCGAGTACCGCCGTGGGCTCGTATCCGCAGTGGGCCATGCAGTTGTCGCACCGCGGGTCCTTGCCGCGGCCGTAGGCGTCCCAGTCGGTGGTGTCCAGGAGCTCCTGGTAGGTCTCGGTGTAGCCGTCCGACATCAGGTAGCAGGGCTTCTGCCAGCCGAACAGCGAGTAGGACGGGATCGCCCACGGGGTGCACTCGAAGTCGGTGCGGCCCTCCAGGAAGTCGAGGTAGAGCTCCGAGTGGTTGAGCCGCCACTTGCGGCGCCGGCCCTCGGAGAACGCCTTCTTGAACAGCTGCCGGGTCTGCTCGACGCCGAGGAAGCGGTCCTGGTCGGGCGCCTTCTCGTAGGCGTAGCCGGGGGAGATCTCCATCCGGTCGACCTTGAGGTCGTCGTTGAGGTAGTCCAGCACCTCGATGACGTCCTGCGGGCTGTCGTTGTTGAAGAACGTGGAGTTGGTGTACACGGCGAACCCGGCGGCCTTGGCCTGCCGGATGGCCTCGATCGCCTCGTCGAAGACGCCGTCCTTGCTCACCGACTCGTCGTGCCGGTCGCGCAGTCCGTCGATGTGGACCATCCACGCGAAGTTGCGGTGCGGGGTGAACTTGTGCAGGTGCTTGGGGAGCAGCACGGCGTTGGTGCACAGCACGACGAACTTGCCGCGGGAGATCAGCTCACGGGTCATCACGTCGATCTGCGGGTGCATCAGCGGCTCGCCGCCGGCCAGCGACACCATGGGGGCGCCGCACTCCTCCACCGCGCCGATCACCTGGGCGACCGGCATGCGCTTCTTGAGCACCCCCGCCGGATGCTGGATCTTCCCGCAGCCGTTGCACTTGAGATTGCAGGCGAAGAGCGGTTCGACCTCGACGATCAGCGGGAACTTCTCCCGTCGGCGAAGCTTCTGCTTGACCAGGTAGGTGCCCATCTTGACCGCGAGGTTGAGCGGGAGGCCCATGAGCGATGTCTCCGTTCCCGGAATCGGATCACTACTACCAACATACAGACTGTATGCCGGGGCGTCCCGTTGAAAAGGACTTCCGATCACAACGGTGGGGAACACGCGGGCACCGCGCGGTGGCGGCCGTTCAGACGGCCATGCCGGCCGGCGGGATCTCGTCGGTGCCGGCCGCGGGATCCGCCTCGGGGACGGCCAGCCGCTTGGCCGCGGCGAGGGCGGCGGCCGCCTGCCGTTCGCCGTCCCAGCCCCAGCCGCACAGCTCGCCGACCAGGCCGGGCGGCACCAGCAGGCGGCGGTGGGTCGTGCCGGTGGCGGGGTCGGGGGCCGCCGGGCCGACGGCGGTGGCGGCGGCGGCCATCCGGACCCGTGCGACGGCCGCGCCGCCGGGACGCCGGTCGACGAGGTGTCCGAGGTAGACCGGCTCGGTGATCGAGATCTGGGTCTCCTCCATGACCTCGCGCACCGCGGCCGCGGCCGGGTCGCGGTGCTCGAAGTCCTCCAGGGTGCCGCCGGGCAGCCCGATCATGCCGCTGTCGTCGAGGTAGACGACGACCCGCCCGTCGGGGGCGAACACCCACACCCACGCCTGGCGGATCGGCAGCCGCGGCGGCACCGGCTCCTCGTGCCACACCCAGGCGCCGCCGCTCTGCACCGCGGGCACGATGCCGTAGCGGCGCATCAGCTCCTGCACCGGCGGGGTGCGGCCGTTCTCCAGGTAGGCGGTGCGCCCGCCGCGCCGGGCGCCGAGGGCGGCGGTGATCCGGCGCAGCGCGGGCGGCGACACCCGCTCGGGCAGCTCTTCGACCGCGACCAGGGCGACCGGGGCCGAGCGGTGGCCGGGATCGGCGAGCCGCCGCAGCGCCGTCGGGCTGATCCGGCCGCCGTCGTGGACCTGGCGCAGCCGGCCGCCGCTCCACTCGCAGACCAGCAGGTCGCCGAGGCGCGGGGCGAGTCCCAGGTCCCGCGCCACCGCCCGGATGCCGGCCTGCCGGGGCGTCTCGCCGGCCGCCACCCCGGCGGCCGGCAGCCTCCAGCGTTCGGCGGTCCGGGTCAGCAGCACGCGGCCGTCCGGATCGGTGATCAGCACGGCCGAGCGGAGCGACGTCCCGCGGGCCCGCTCGTCGGCTTCGGGGTTCGTCATGGTGTCCGCGGCTCCAGCATCGCGTGGTCGGCGGTGGCGGCCGCCCGGCCGCCGAGGGCGTCCATCATCAGCGCGGTCGCCTCCGCCAGCCGGTTCATGTCCTGCGTGAGGTGGTGGAACGGCGTCTCGTCCACGAGCCGCTCGATCAGCCGCTCGCGCCGCGCCCGGTCGGTGTCCGGGAACCAGTCGGCGAGGAAGGGGTCGTACTTCGTGGCGGTCTGCTCGACGTTGTCCAGCAGTCCGCGCAGGGCGGCGTCACGGTCCAGCGGGGTGAGGCGCGGGCCGTCCGGCGCGTCGTCGAAGCGCGGGAGCACCACGGCGCCGATCCGCTGGTCCGGCAGCAGCCGGCAGCCGGTGGCCCGGGAGAGTTCGGCGCAGCGCACCCAGACGGATCCGGGCAGCACGGCGCCGGTGCCGGTGGTGATGGCGTCCAGCGTGTGGTGCCGGCCCCGGAAGCCGTTCGTCGGGTGGCTGGAGCCGGATATGAGGCCGGCGATGGCCGGTACCGACTCGGCGAGCGCGAGCAGCGAGTCGGTGCGGATGTTGATCGACCGCGGCGAGCCGTAGCCGGTCAGGCCGCCGGGCGGGTCGGTGATGACGACGTCGTCGTTGGAGACGAGGTCCGCGCCGGCGTGCAGCAGGGCGCTGAGCATGCTCGACGTCTTGCCCGAGCGCTTGTGGCCGAGGAAGGCGATGCCCGTCCCGGCGGCCCGCACCAGGCCGCCGTGCAGGAACAGGTCGCCGCGCGCGTACGCCTGCCAGCGCAGCATGTGCCGTACGGAGCGCAGGAGTTGCTGGGTGCGCCACGCGGAGGGCTCGCCGACCACCGCGACCTGCCGGCGCCGGTCGTCGACCCACAGCACCCGGTCCGGCTCGTACTCCGACGACAGTGCGATCCGGCGCCAGTCGCCGCCCGGCGGGGGCGTGTCGCGGACGAGCACCGCCGGGGAGTCCGACGCGCCGCTGCCGGCGGGTTCGAGGCGGATGAACGGCCGGGAGAGCCGGGCGAACTCCTCGACGACCTCGTCGGTGGCGCGGATCAGCACCTCGGCGGATTGGACCAGGGCCCGCACCCGGCGTTCGCCGCTCATCTTCTCGTCCTTCGTGAGGTTGGCTGGTGGTGGGCCCGCGGCTGCGCCGCGGCGGTGCTCAACCGGCGCCGGACAGCGTCTCCCAGTACCGGTCGCGGAAGATCATGGACTTCATCGGCCCCCGGGAGCCCTGGTACTTCCCGCGGTACAGCTCGATCTCGCCCTGCGGCTTCCAGAACGTCATCTGCGCGATGCGCATCCCCGGATAGACCATCAGCGGAAGCGTCGAGAAGAGCTGGAAGGTGGTGGAGCCGATGGACCCGATGTCGATGAGGTCCGCGGTGACGTGCACGAACAGGCCGGCCCGGGCGGTGCTGGACTTGGCGTGCACCATGGGGACGTACTGCGTGCTGCCCACGATCTCCCGGGACGAGCCGAGGCAGAAGCTCAGCGGCTCCAGCAGGAGGCCGTCCTCCGGGACCTTGATCTCGTCGACCTCCTGCTCCACCCGGGGGTCGATGACCGGCTCGCGGTAGCGCAGGATCTTGTCGTCGAGCGTGAGGTCGATGCTGTTGGGGTTGATGTGCGCGGGATCGAACGGGCTGACCGTGATGGCGTTGTTCTCGATCTGCCGTCGGATCTCAGGACCGCTGAGAATCACTGTGGCTCTCGAATCTGTGGAAGGGCGTCGGTGTTCGCGTGCAGCTTGGACGGCATGGGCCGGTCGTGTTGTCCGTACCAGCCTTCGTAGGCGGCGACGTCACCCACCGAGGACCAGAACGACACCTGTCCGATGATCTGCCCCGGATAGACGTAGATGTCCATCGCCGGCAGGAGTTCCAGCGTCCAGCGGTGCACCGCGCCGCAGTGCCCGAGGTCGGCGGAGAGCTGGACGAACAGCCCGAGCCGGCCGATGGAGCTGCGGCCGATGAGCGAGGTCACGTACCGGGTGCTGCCGATGCGCTCCATCGTGTGCCCCAGGTAGAGCCGGCCCTTGCGCAGCAGGAACCGCCCGCCGTCCGGCTCCAGGACGGTGTGCTCCACGCCGAGGAGCGGATCGTCGGCCACCTCGACGGACTGGATCTCCGACCCGAGCCGGTAGTTGTAGCTGTTGGGGTTGACCCGTTCGGCGTCGAACGGGTCGATGACGATGTCGCCGCACTCCACACCGTCGCGGATCGCCGCCCCGGTGAGGATCACCGGGTCCCCGATCCGCGCAGGAGCGAGCCGGCCAGTGCCGTGAAGTCCTCGTCGAGCAGGGCGGGTGAGCCCCAGTCCCGCCATTCGCCGCGGCGGTCGGGCTCGCGCACCGCGTAGAAGGACAGGATGCCCAGCAGGGCCCACAGCTCGAAGTGCGGGACCAGGGCGAAGTCGTCCTTGCAGATGCCGTGTTCGACCGACTCCAGGAACACCTCGTGCACCTTGTGGTGCCGCAGGTGGGCGCTGATCGCCGCGACCGCCTGGGCCGGCGTCGAGACCCCGGCGATCGGCACGTTGAGGACGACGATGCGGCCGTCCGGGGTGACGACGAAGTTCTTCAGGTTGGCGTCGACCGGGACCACGTCGTACGGCGCCGGGTGGGCGCGCAGCGCCTCGACGAGCCCGCCGTCCAGCCACTCCTGCACGGCGTCGCCGACCGGGGTGCCCTCGTAGAACGGCCGCGCCCGGCCCCAGTAGCGCCGCGCGTAGTGCGCCACGAACTCCGGGTGGGTGTCGATGACCGGGGCGTCGCGCTTGTAGAGGCCGAACCCGTCGTGCATCCGCGGCACCTGGCGGCAGGCGACGACGAACTCGCCCAGGAACGCGGCGAGTTCGGCCGGGGGCAGCTCCGGCTCGCCGCGGCCCAGCACGGTCGCCAGGTCGGTGCCCTCGACGTACTCGGCCAGCACGGCGTCGAACGGGTCGCCCCGCTCGGTCTCGTAGACCCGGTGGATCCGCTGGACCGGGACCAGCTCCCCCAGGCGCGCGCTCGACTCCGCCAGGTAGCCGAGCGGGATGTCGGTGTCGGTGACGTGCTTGGCCACCACCACCTCGCCCTGGGACCTCACGAGGTAGACGGCGTTGTTGGACTCGCTGAGCCCGGTGATCCACGCCCCCGGGTACTGCGATTCGAGGAACGCCCGGAATGTGCTCATCCGTTCACCAGTTTCTTTCGGGTCGGCGCTGGCCGCCGCGGAACACCGGACTACCGCCCGTCGGCGGGGGGACGGCCGGCGTCCGGCCCCCACTTCGTTCCGACGTACTTGTGCGGCAGCATCTCGGCGAGCGGCACGAGCACCCGCTCGCCCCGCACGTCGACGACCGTCCGCAGGTCGCGGCCGTAGTCCAGCAGGAGTTCGCGGCACAGGCCGCACGGCGGGACCAGCCGGATGCGGCGGTCGGCCTCGCTCGGTTTGGGGTGGCGGACCGCGAGCGCGACGCGCAGGTCGGTGGCGCCGGCCTCGCACGCCTTGCCCAGCGCGACCGCCTCGGCGCAGACCGAGGCCCGGCCCACCATCGCCTCCACGTGCAGGCCGGTGAAGACCCGGCCGTCCGCGGCGAGGATGGCGGCGCCTATCTGGTGGCGGTTCTCGGCGTAGCGCGGGGTGATCGCCCGGGTGGCCCGGTCGATCAGCGCCCGCACCACGTCGTCTTCGTCGGGCGCGGCGTCGGCCCGGCCCGCGGCCGAGTGGGCGATCAGCTTCTCGGCGACCGCGCGGATCTGGGACTCCAGCTCCTCCAGGGTGCCCGAGTTGTCGATCTCGTAGTCGGGCGTGATGTCGTCGACGCCGGCCTCGGTGGGGTGGTCGTCGCGTCCCGCGAGCCGGTCGCCCCGCCCCGACTTGCGCTCACGGCGCAGCGCGTCCGGCGCGGTCACCCGCACCACGGTGAAGCCCTGTTCGGCGACCTCCCGGAAGTCGGCGGGCCGGGCGTCGTCGCACACGACGGCGTCGGCGCCGCCGAGCAGCGCGCCGGCGCACCGCTGGGCGAAGTCGGCCAGCAGGAAGCCCGGGGTCGCCTGCCGGAAGTGCGAGCCCAGGAAGTTGAGCAGCCGGCCGTCCTGCTGACCCTCGCCCAGGGCGGTGTCCGCCCGGTCGTAGAAGGAGCGCTGCACGTCGTAGAGGGGTGCGGCGATCCGCACGACCGCGGCCTCGCGCCCCATCCCGGTCAGGACGCGCCGCAGCGCGCTCGCGGTCGTCGACTTGCCGGCCCCGGGCCAGCCGAACAGCGCGATGCGGAGGGCGGGTTGGGTGGCGGTGGTCATATCAGTGCCCCTACGGCTCACGAACAGACGAAGACCGAGTTTTGCTTGCTGAGCTCGAAGTAGCCGACCTCGGCGATGCGCTTGCTGACCTGGGCCTCGACCTCGGCGTGCAGCGCGTCGAACAGCTCGGCGGGCAGGTCGTCGCCGGCCATCGCCTTCGCGCCGCAGAAGCGGTGGCCCGCCACGTAGAAGTTCATGTACGGCTCGGGCGTCTCGAAGCGCAGGGCGTCGACGTAGGGCTTCTCCTCGACCCGCTCGAAGTGCGAGGTCAGGTACTCGGCGGTGTTGTCCAGGGTCATCCGGCCGCGGCGGCCCCTGGGCAGCCGGGCGATGAAGTCGGCCGGGAAGCCGACCCGTTCCATCGCGGCGAAGTGCATCCCGTACATCTCCGGCATCGAGTCGCGCGCCTCGATGGTCACCAGCGCCCGGCCGCCGTCGGCCAGCACACGGGACATCTCGGCCAGCACCACGTCCGGCTCTTCGATGTAGTGGAAGATGAAGTTGGCCATGACGCGGTCGAACTCGCCGTCGCGGAAGCGCGAGAGGTCCTGGGCGCGGCCCTCGGTGAACTCCAGGGGCACCCAGGAGATCGTCACGTTGCGCTTCGCCAGCTCCAGCATCGCGGGCGAGATGTCCACCGCGACGGCCCGGCCGCCGTGGCGCATCCGGCTCACCACGTCCCGCAGGATGAAGCCGTTGCCGCAGCCGAGGTCGAGCAGGGCCTCCCGGCCGGTCAGGTCCAGGCAGCGGAAGATGTGGTCGACCAGCGGTTCGAGGTTGTCGCGGTAGAGGTTGTGCGTCATCTGCTGGGTCGCCAGCGCGGTGTTGTTGCCGAAGTGGTCACGAATGTAGTCGAGACCGAAGCTGAACTGCTGCAACGGAGCTGCCTCTGCCGCATTCTGGGTCATCTGCTTCCGCTACCTCTCGGCGAGTGGAGGGGCCGTGGCTCGAACGCCTTCCTGCCGCGGACCCGCTGTACCTTGTTCCAGTCCTGCGTCGTTCCTGTCGTAATTCGGCGCACGGAAAAGACGGCCATATTGATCGGCAACAACGATTCCCGATATCCCGCGCCATGCCGCCGCTAATGGAGCTGCGGATGCGTTGCGCAACGTATCCAGCGTGTCGATGACGTGTCAAGGACTAAGCCGCACGGTTAACAATATGTGCACGTCACGGCACAGAATCCGTGATGACTTGCTGTACAAGACAACGACGGGCGGGCCCTCAAAGCGAGAAGCGCACCGGCGATATGTCCCGTCACCCGCCCTGCCGTGCACCGGAGTTCAACCCCCCGGTCAGCGGCCCGGCCGGCCGGCGCCCGCAGGTCGAAAATCGTGACATGCGGTCAACACGGGTCATCCACGGGAATCTTGTCGCATGTCAGACGCCGATCCTTTCGGGACTCCGGGTGTTTGACAGGCCGGAGCACGCGACCTAGTGTCGTTGGGTTCCGGGACGGCTGCGCGGTGCAATGGCACCGGCAGCAATCGACAGCGACCGGAAACAAAGCGCGCCGCTCATTGGAAATCGCCGCGCAGGCCGCCCTGCACACCCCGGACGGCCCGGCCGCGCACGAATTCGAGCGCGGATATTCGGGTCATCCCCGCCGGGCGCCGGGATCGTCCTTTCGGTGCGCGCCGGCCGCCGGGGAGGCCGCCCAGCCCTGGCGCCGCAGCACCGCCGAGACGTCCGGGGCCCGGTAGTGCGCGCCCTTGAGCACCTTGCCGTCGGCCCGCCGGGCCACCTCGCCGTCCGGGCCGAGCTTGCTCATGTTCGCCCGGTGGATCTCGGCGATGACCGCGTCGAGGTCGATGCCGTACACCAGCGCCGTGCCGTAGGCGACGTAGACGACGTCGGCGAGTTCGTGGGCGAGGTGGTCCAACGGCCCGTCGACGGCCGCCTCGGCGACCTCCGCGGCCTCCTCGGCGAGCAGCTCCGCGCGGTGCGCCGCGACCTGCGGGGCGAGCTCGGTGGGCGTGCTGCGGGCATCGAGTCCGAAGGCGAGGTGGAACTCGCGGACGGACGCGGCGGGCGAAGGGCGCATGGCCGGGAGGATACCGGGTGGGGCGCTCAACTCAGGTCGCGCATCCGCCTGATGGGACTGCTCCACAGGGCCACCGGGCCCATGAAGGACAGCACGCAGATCAGCCACATGGCACCCCGGTTGCCCATCGCGGTGGCCGCGAAGCCCGCGGTCAGCGCGCCGAAGGGCACCGCCCCCCACGACACGAAGCGCACGGTGGCCATGACGCGCGGCAGCAGCTCGGAGGGGGTGACGGTCTGCCGGTGGGTGCGGGCGAGGATGCTCAGCACCACCGCCCCGGCCCCGTAGCCCATGTTGCCCACCGCGAACAGCACCAGCCCCCAGCCGCTGCGGGCCAGCGGCAGCAGGACGGTCACCGAGGCGCCGCCGAGCGTGGCGAGCAGGATCGAGCGGGCGCTGCCCAGCCGGTCGGCGATCCGGGTGGTGACCGCGGCGCCGACGACGCTGCCCACCCCCTCGCCCGCCATGACCAGGCCGACCAGGCCGGGCGGCGCGTGCAGGGTGCGCACCAGGTAGACCGGGGTGAGGGCCATCAGCGCGCCGCAGATGAAGTTGACCAGGGTGGCCGCGGTCGCGCACGGGCGCATCGCCTCGTGCCGGACCACGAAGCGCCAGCCCTCCTTGATCAGCGTCATGGCCGGCTCGCGGGTCCTGCGCGCCCGGGCGTTCGTCGGCCGCGGCAGGCTGCGCAGCAGGACGGCGGAGAGCACGTAGCTGACGGCGTCGAAGACGATGCTGAGCGGGCCGCCCAGGGTCTGGACGAGCAGGCCGCCCAGCGACAGGCCGCCCAGCTGGGTCGCCGCCGCGGATCCGGAGGCGAAGCTGTTGCGCGCGGTCAGTTCCTCCTTGCCGACGATGGACGGCAGGAACGTCGAGTTGCCGACGTCGAAGATGACGCTGGCCAGGCCGACCACCAGCGCGACGACGACGAGTTGGGCCAGCGTCAGCACGCCCAGCGCGTAGGCGAGCGGCACCGACAGCACGGCGACGGCCCGGATGAGGTCCATCGCGACCTGGGCCCCGCGCAGCGGCAGGCGCTGCACGATGACGCCGGCCGGCAGCCCGAGGACGATCCAGGCGACGTACTGGGCCGCGGTCAGCGAGCTGACTTCGAGGCTGGAGGCGTTCAGCACCGCGACGGCCAGCAGCGGCAGGGCGACCGTGGTGACGCAGTCGCCGGTGTTGCTGATCGTCGAGGCGGTCCAGTACCGCCAGAACGGGGGTATGCCCCGGCGGCGGCCGGCCGGCGCGTAGGCCGACCGGGTCTCCTGGTCCGCCGTCATCCGATCTCCACCTCCATGGACAGCTCCTTGCAGCGCCGCACCACGTGGCCGATCCACACGTGCGGGGCGTCCGGGTCGAAGGAGCGCATGGTCTCCATCGCCCAGTACTCCTCGAAGGACAGCGCCTTCGGCCGGGTCTCCCGCACCCGGCGGGCCCGCCACTTGGGCGTCCGGGAGCCGTAGTTGCCCTGGCTGTCCAGCAGGGCGTCGACGGTGTGGCCCAGCGCCTGGCGGGCGGAGAGCACCGCGCTGTCCACGTCGTCGGCGGCCAGCTGGCCGACCGCGTCCTCGATCGACCCGTCCGCCAGCGCGAGCGAACCGGTGGTCACGAAGGCCCGGAAGGCGGACTCCTCCAGCGCCTGCTTGCACTCCTCGATCCAGGCGGCGCCACCGAGGGTGAGGCAGCTGGCCAGCCGCTCCAGGAAGAGCTGCTCGGAGGCGACGAGGACCTTGGCGGTGCCGATGCCCCGCTCGAACTGCTCCCAGCTGACCTTCTCGATCATCTGGCGGACCTGGGTGTCGAGCCAGTACTTGATCTCCCAGCGGCGGTCGTCCACGAACAGCACGACGGTCGGCACCACGCCGGGGTCCAGCGGTACCGGGATCGTGCGGGCGCTCTCCCCGGTCCACGGGGTGGAGGTGATGACGTTGAAGTCGTAGTCGCTGCCGTCGTTGGCCCAGCCGCGCGGGACCGAGCCCACGCAGGCGACCGCCAGGTAGTCGGCCGGCAGGAGCCCCCGGCGTTCCATCTCCTCCAGGCAGCCGGTCAAATTCGCTTTCATTCCTCGTACCTCCCGAGCCGGTGTGACGTGCTGTCCGGCCGTGCCGGACGGAAATCTAGGCCCGGCGCAGGCTCTGACGGCGCGCCGGCTGGGCCGGGGTGTGGCTGGGGCCGAAGAGGCGGGCGGTGAAGTTGCCGCGGCCGTGCAGCAGGATGCGCGGCTTGAGCCGGCCGGCCGGCGCGGTGGCCGCGGGCGTCCGGTGTGCGGGGGCCGGGGCGCGCTCCAGGCGCCGTTCGGCCAGCAGCGCGACGGCGTCGGCCCACTGCCGGAGCCGGACCGGCACCTGCGGGTCGCGGCAGGCGTCCCGCAGCCGGTCCCACAGCCCGGCTTCGCTCCACTCGGTGAAGCGGCGGTGGGTGTTCTGCCAGGAGACCGCGAACGTCTTGGGCAGCGCCCGCCACGGCGACTCGCTGACCAGCACGTACAGCACCGCGGCGAACATCGCCTCGTCGTCGGCGCGTTGGGTGCCGCCGCCCTGCGGACGGGTCGCCGGGCGCGGCAGGTGCTTGCGGGCCACCGGCCACAGTGCCATGGGGGCCAGCCAGCCGAAGCGGCCGAGAACGGGGCCCGTGGCGGCCCGGTCCGGGGCACCGGCGCGGCGGAGCGGAGGTGCCGTCCCCGGCCGCCGGTTCACTCGGCGCCCGGCGCGGCGGAGGCGGAGTCGGTGGGCCTGTTCATCGCGTGTACCTCCCGCAACGGGTCGTTCCGTTCCATCGGCCCTCGGCCGCGCTCCACGCCCGTCCGGAAAATTAGGGGCCGATCACGAAGGTGTCAAGGACTTGGCCCGGCGCCCCCCGGAACACCGATCCGCGCGGGGAGTTGACGCCGCGTTCCCCTGACCGGCACAGTTGCCGACCGGACCCGGGTGACGGCCGCGGGACGATCCGTCACGGCCGGAAGCCGTAGGCCGCCATCTCGTCCTGCGCCGCCGCCGAGTCGAAGGCGCCGAGATCGGCGAAGTAGCGCCGGGTCTGCGCCGAGGTCGCGCGGGCGTGCTCGGCCACCACCTCGGGCGTGTAGACCTCGGCGGCGATCTGCTCGGTCTCCTGCGCGGACAGGCCGTATCCGGCCAGTTCCAGCCGGAGGGCCTCGATGTCGGGCCGCAGGAAGGCGTCCATCAGGCACGGCACGAGCCGGCCGGCCGCCTCCCGTTCGGCGGGCCGCAGCTGCGCCCACAGGCGCTGGAGGAAGTGCGCGAAGTAGGCGTGGTGCCGGCCCTCGTCCATCGCGTGGTCGCGGATCGTGCCGGTCACCGCGGGGACCACCTCCTCGCGCTGCGGCACCTCGGCGAGGCTGGCGGAGATCAGCGTCTCGGAGACGATCACGAACAGCAGCTCCGCCAGCGCCCGTTCGGCCGCCGGAAGGCCGTCCTGGATGCCGCGCAGCCTGCGCAGGAAGAACGGCTCCTCTGGCAGCCGGGCCGCTATGCCGGTCGAGTCGCGCACCTGGACGGCCAGGTCTGCGGAGAACAGGGCGTGGTACGCCTCGTCGCAGTACATCCGGTACGCGTCGAGCCGCATCTCCTCGGGCAGTTCGACGCCCACCGAGCCGTGCGCGATGCCCAGGACGGTGCGGTTGACGACCAGGTACTCCAGCTTGGCGGTGAAGTCCAGGTAGCGGTAGAGGTGTTGGACGAGCACCTCGTCGAAGACGTCCGCAGGCAGTGCGGCGACCAGCGGGTGCCGGCTGACCGGCACCAGCTCGGGCGGGAAGAACCGCTGCGGCTCCGCCCCCTCCTCGTGCCTGCGCTCCTCCAGCACCCGCCGGGGCGCGCTGCGCACGCTGGAGCGCTCGTACCAGTTGCGGAACGGGCTGCGGTACGCCCCCGGTTCGCCGGGCGGCTCCTCGGCGCCGTCCCGCGGATCGGCGGCGGGCCCGGCCAGCAGCCGCCGCGGACAGTACGACAGGGCGGAGCAGCCGACGAACATCCCAACGGTCCCGCACATGCGGCTTCCTCTCACGACTGCCGGTGTCCGGGGGCACCGCTCAACTGACGACCTCGACCACGCGGTGGCCGAGCAGCTGGGTCACGAAGTCGACGGTGTCGCCGACCGCCTCGTCGTCGGGGACCTCGTACTCGCAGGCGAGTTCGGCGGCTATCTCCCTGATGGTGGAAGTGCCGTCGATGCGGCGGAAGATGACCTCCGCGACCTCGTCCAGCTCCAGCGCCTGGTCCTGGAACCCGATGTAGAGCTTGCCGCGGTACTTGCGCACCTGGGCCTCCATGCTCCGCCGCACCACGCTGCCGGGGGTCAGCTCCGTCGCTTGCATCAGTGAATCTCCACCTCGATCGACAAATCCCTGCACCGCCGCAGGACATGGGCCGCCGGAGGCGTGCACCGTGTGGCCCCCTGCCCTGCGGGCGGACAGTACCGCGCCGTCGGCGTCACCGGCCGCGAGCCGTCCGGCGCGGTCCCGCGGCGCGTCGTCCGCCGCGTCGGGCGGGCGCGCGGTGACGAACGCGGCGGGATACCGGCCGGCGGCCGGCATCCCGCCGGCTCATCGAGGCGGCCGGCCGGACCGTGCGCCGCCGGGGCCCGCCACGGGCCGTGCGGCAAGGTCGCGTTCGCCATGGCGTCCCGGCCCGGTCACCGCGTGAGCACCGCACCGGCCGTCAGGAGCCCGAGCTCCAGCGACTCGGCCAGCAGCGGTTCCAGCGGCGCCAGATCGATGCCGAGGTCGTCCGCGAGTTCGGCGAGCGCCTGCTTGCCGTCGAGGGCGAGCAGCAGGCGCACCCACTGGGGGTCCTCCACCTCGTCCAGGACGTACTCGACGCTGCCGTCGACCGTCAGGTACCACACGCTCGGCTCGTCCGCGGAGTGCAGCAGCATCGCGCCGCCGGCCAGTGACAGCGGCCGGTCGCGGTCCACCGCCGGGCGGCGCACCACCCGGGCCTCGATGGCGTCGCGTTCGGCGTCCCAGTCGGCGACCGTCACGCGCTGCGGGACGGCCGCCCTGACCGACTCGACGTGCGGCGTGGGCGGTCGGCTCGTCATCTGCTCCAGCAGTCCGAGGTTGACGATCCGCAGCAGTCCCTCCACGTGTCCGTCGCCGGGGTCGCGCTCCAGGCGGCGCAGCCGGGCGCGGATCTCGTCGGCGTCCAGGTGGTAGCGGGCGGCCGGACCGCTGAGCGCCTCGTCGAGCAGCCGGTCCCCGTCCTGCGCGAGCATCCGCACGAAGGTGCGGTAGGTGTGGTGTTCCCCGTCGCCGTAGAAGAAGGGGCCCTTGGGCCGGTTGACCATCTCGGGCGGCAGCACGCCGACCATGGCGCGGCGCAGGATCTGCTTGTCCCAGATCAGGCTCGGCCGCAGCGGCTCGGGGACGGCCGCGGCGAGTTCGATGAGGCGGTGGTCGAGGAACGGGACGCGGGCCTCGATGCCGTTGCCGGCCGCGGTGCGGTCCTCGTGCCAGCAGTTGTAGAGCTGCAGGTCGCGGTACTTCCAGCGGAACAGCGCGCCGTACGGGTCGGGTGCGTCGCCGCCGGCCGCGTCGCGCAGGTAGCGGGCGCTGACCGGCGAGCGTCCCGAGCGGTCCCACCAGGCGGCCAGGCCGGGGTGCGCGGCGCGGTCCCGGGCGGCGCCGAGGGCGGTGACGTTGGCCATGAAGTCGTCCCAACCGCCGCCGCCCGCAACGGTCTTGGAGTAGCCGCCGTTGAACTCGTCGGAGCCGCCGCCCAGCAGCATGGCCTTGATCTCGGGGGCGTTGGCGCCGACGTAGCGGTACATCTCGTACTTGTAGAACGTCTCGGGTCCGGCGAGCGGGGTCTCCAGCAGCCACAGGTGGCGCTTCCACTCCTCGACCGTCGGGGTGTGCGCGGTGTCCAGCAGGACCTGGTGGTTGGTCAGTCCGAGGGTCGCCGCGATGTTGTGCGCGGACTGCGCGTCGCCGTTGCCGAGCGTGCTGCCGTTGAGGGCGCTGAAGGTGCGCGGCTTGACCCCGGCGAGGGCGGCGACGGCCGCGGAGTCGATGCCGCCGCTGAGGAACAGGCCGATCTCGACGTCGGCCATCTGGCACTCTTCGACGCTCTGGGCCAGCACCGCCCCGTAGTCGCGGACGAGTTCGGACTCCGATGCGCCGAAGTCGCCCTCGTAGCTGGGGAAGTCCCAGTAGCGGTGGGTGGCGGTGGCGCCGTTCTTCAGGTCGATGGTGGTGATCGAGGCGGCCGGGACCAGTTCGATCCCCTTGAACCACGAGTGCGCGGGGCTGTCGTCGGTGACGGGTGCCAGGCTCAGGATCTGGTCGCCCAGCGCCCGGTCCCAGTCCAGCTCGCGGGGGCAGGCCGGGTCCTCGAACAGCGCCTTGATCTCGGACGCGAAGACGACCCGTTCGCGGTCGAGGTGGTAGAAGAGCGGCTTGATGCCGAACCGGTCGCGGCAGAAGACCAGCCGGTCGCGGTCGCGGTCCCACAGCACCAGGGAGAACATGCCGCGCACGTTGTCGAGGAAGCGCAGCCCGTCGCGGCGGTAGAGGTGCAGCAGCACCTCGCAGTCGGAGCGGGTGCGCAGCCGGGTGCCGGCGGGCAGCGTGCTCGCGAGCTCCCGGTGGTTGTAGATCTCGCCGTTGGCGATCAGCACGAGCGATCCGTCGTCGGTGGCGAGCGGCTGCGCGCCGCCCTCGGGGTCGACGAGGGAGAGCCGGACGAAGCCGAGGCCGATCGGGCCCGAGCGGAAGTAGGTCTCGTCGTCCGGTCCCCGGTGGGCGACCGCGCGCGCCATCCGGCGCAGCAGGGGGTCCGCCGCCTCGCCGACCGGACGGCCGTCGACCCGTGCGATCCCGGACAGGCCACACATACAGCTACCTCACTCGCTGGGTGGATTCGACACCGACGGGGTCGTGCCGCGCCCGGCAGCCGGGCGCGGCACCTGGTCGTCCCTACCGGGCTCAGACCATCGTCTTGAGGACGGTGCCGGAGTGGACCTCCTTGGCAACCGGCTTGGTGTACTTGCGCATCACAATCACCTCCCCGCTGACGACCGGGAACCGCGGGAGCGAAGTCGCCTCCGTCCCGCCCGAACACCGCAGATGCAACCGCCGGCCCCACGGGGCGTCAAGGTCCACGTGAGACGGCGCGACCGCCCCGGCCACCGGTCCGGTTGACGAAACGCCAGGTGGCGGCAGGGGCGCCGGCGCGGGCGGGTGCGCGGCCATTGCCCAATGATGGAGAGCGACGTGAGACAACGTCCCCGGTGCGCCGCGCGGCTCAGGCCCCGACGGTCAGCCGGCCGCCGGCCACCGACCAGCGGATGGAGAACGTGACGGTCAGGTGCGCCAGCGCGAGCCACCCGGCGGCGACCGCCGCCTCCGCCAGCAGCCCGCCGGGCCGGACCGCGCCGCCCGCGACCACCGCGCGCAGCGCCGGCAGGCTGTTGGTGACCGGCAGGCAGTGCGCGAGGACGCCGGCGAACCCGTGCCGGGCGGCGGGGACGTTGACGCCGGCCACGGTCAGCAGCAGGACCGAGACGCATCCGGTGATCAGCGTGCGCGCCTCGGTCCAGCGCAGGCTGAGCCCGGACAGCGCCAGCGCCATGGCGAACGCCGACAGCGCGGGCACGGCGAGCAGCAGCGGCACCAGCGCGAACCGCCGGTAGTCGACGTGGACGTCGAGGACGGCGGGCAGCGCGGCCAGCGCGATGAGCGAGGTGACCATCCCGTCGAAGATCCAGTACAGGCCCCGGCTGCCGAGCGCGAGCAGCGGGTTGGTGCGGGAGACCAGCAGGAACTGCAGGGTGCCCAGCCGGCGTTCCATGGTGGTCGAGGCGACCAGGCCGAGGGTGGCCAGCGGGGCGAGCACCACCGCGTTGCCGACCGCCGCGAACTGCTCGCCGCCGCTCCGGCCGCCGATCCGGGTCAGCATGGTGAAGAAGACGACCTGCGACACCAGCCGCAGCACCCAGCCGAAGGCCCACGAGCGCCAGGTGAACATGCGCCGGTAGTCCTGGAAACTGCTGATCAGGCCGATCCACACGACGCGGACCAGGGACGCCGCCCGGCTACCCATGGAGTGACACCCTTCCGTCGCGGAGCCGCCGAAGGACGGTACGCAGCACGAGCAGGCCGGCGGCGGCCTGCGCCAGGACGAGCGCGGCGCCGACGGCGAGCGCGCCCCACCCGCCGCTCCCCCCGCCCACCGCGGTCCGCAGCGCGTCGACCACCCAGGAGAGGAAGAACGCGTCGGACAGCCACCGGAAGACGGCCGGCAGCGACCCGTGCGGCAGCAGCAGGCCGCCGAGCAGGTAGAACGGATAGGTGATGGCGTTCTGCAGCGTTCTGGCGCCCTTGACGATCAGCACGACGCCGCCCAGCAGCAGGGCGGCCGCCCCGCAGCCGGCCACGCACACCACGATCGCCAGCGCGAACAGCAGCGGCAGGCGGACGCTCGGCACGAAGCCGCGGGCCAGGTAGCCGATCAGCGCGACCTCGGCGAACGCGACCAGCCCGCAGCCGGAGGTGGTGAGGATCCGCACGACCAGCGAACGCAGGTATCCGCGCGGGGCGGTCAGGAAGATCTCCAGCGTGCCGGCGTAGCGGTCCTGGTCGACCACCTCGGAGGCCACGTACATCGAGTGCGCCCAGAAGGTCATCGTGCACGCCGCCACCGACAGCCAGGTCAGCGCGGCGGGCGCCGAGGTCCGCGCGGCGGCGAAGAAGACGCAGGCGAACAGCGGCGTGACCGCCAGCGGCGCGAGCATCCCCGGGCGCCGCACCAGCAGCAGCCACTGCGTCCTGACGTAGGTGCTCATACCGCGAACTCGCGGTCGGAGATCATGAGCCGGTAGATCTCGGCGAGCCCGGCGGTCCGGGTGGCGATGCCGCGCACCCCCGCGACCGCCAGCGTGCCGAGCACGGTGGGCAGCAGTTCGCGGTCGTGGACGACCACGGTGATCGTGCCGTCCGGCGTGCACACGCTGGAGACCACGCCGGGGGTCCGGGCGAGCTCGTCGGCGGTGTCTCGCGTGGCGTGCTCACCGGTGACGGTGGCGATGCTCTCCAGCAGCCGGGTGAGTTCGGCCGGCGAGCCGGAGCCGACGATCCGGCCGTGGTCGAGGAAGGCGACCCGGCCGCAGACCTCCTCTGCCTCGCTCATGTCGTGGGTGTTGAGCAGGACGGCCTTCCCCTCGTCCCGCAGCGCCGCGACCAGCCGCCGGAAGCCGAGGGCGGCGTTGAGGTCCATCCCGCTGGTGGGTTCGTCGAGGACGAGCACCGCGGGATCGGCGACCAGGGCGCGGGCGAGGTGGACGCGCTGGAGCATGCCGCGCGAGAAGCGCTCCACCGGTTCGTCGGCCCGCTCGGCGAGTCCCAGGCGGCCGAGGAGTTCGGTGATCCGGGCGTCGGACGCCTTGCGGGGCAGCTTGCACAGCGCGGCCCAGTAGGCGAGGTTCTGCCGGGCGGACAGCCGTCCGTACAGGCCGCGTTCGCCGCCGAGCACCAGCCCGACCGCGCCGCGCGCCCGCCGCGGATGGGCGACCACGTCGTGGCCCGCGACCGCCGCCCGGCCGGAGGTGGGCAGCAGAAGCGTCGTCAGGATGCGGGCCAGCGTGGTCTTGCCGGCTCCGTTGGGGCCGAGCAGGCCGACCACCTCGCCCGCCGCCACCTGCAGGTCCACCTCGTGCAGGGCGACGAGTTCGGCCTTGCCGCGCCGCTCCCGGTAGATCCTGGTCAGCTTCTCGACCTCGATGACCGCCATGGTCACTCACCCGCCGCTCGGCTGGAGGGATGGAGGGCGCGGGCCAGTCGCACGGCCTGCGCGTGGTCGTCCTCGTCGACCTCGGGTCCCGGCACCATGAGGAAGTCGCCGACCGGGGTGCACAGCAGGTGGCCGCCGGGCGCCGGGTGCCGGGTCGCCGCGGCCACCTGCCGGTGGCCGTCGCCGCCGAGGAACAGGCCGAAGCTCGACCGCGGCGCCGCGGACCACCGGCCCACCCCCGCCGCGCCGCCGCCCGCGCCGCGCTCGCGCCGCCGGTCGTGTTCGGCCGCGGCCAGCGGCGCCAGTCCCTCGGCCGCCCGCGGGTCGAGGCGTTTCGGGAAGACGGCGGCGGCGAACTCCAGCAGCTCGGCCAGTTCGGGGGCGCGGCACGCCTCGTCGATCGCCTGCCGCGCGCCGTCGGTGCGCAGCGCGTCCGGCTCGGCGTCCAGGAGGTAGACGCAGTCCAGCGCGTCCTTGACCGAGAAGGGGCGCTGGCAGCGCTCCTCGGCCAGCGCGACGAGTTGGGCCACCGCGCCGTCGGCGGGCGGCGCGGCCCGCAGCGGGACGGCCGCCTGGTCGCCGGGGAAGGCGAACGTGGCCAGCTCGACCGCGTAGTCGGGCTCCAGCAGCGGGTCCTCGGCGGGCCGGTCGAAGCCGATGACCAGGTGGCACGCGTCGTCGGTGTCGACGGCGGTGAGCGCGATGGCGTCGGGATGCCACGCGTCGGCGATGACCCGCGCCGCCCTCCACAGCTCCGGCTCGGACGCGACGACCAGGTCGAGGTCGCCGGCCGGCCGCACCAGGCCGACCGGGTAGTGGCGGGCGATCGCCGCGCCCTTCAGGACGGTCACGTCGGCCGCCTCGGCCAGCCGTTCGGCGAGCGCGGCGTACACCGCGGCCCGGCGCCGGTGGGTGGCCAGTTGGTGGGCGGAGCCGGTGCCCAGCCGGTGGCCCTCGGCCACCGCCATGCTGATCACCAGCGGTCCCAGGCCGGCCGCCTCCTGGGCCCGGCGCACCAGCCGGCGGACCGGGGCGTCCGGCGGCACGTCGAACGCGCGGTGGAGCGCGGCGAGGTCGGTCACCGGGCCTCCCCGGGCAGCGCGAAGGTGGACAGCGGCACCGACAGCGAGTCCTCCAGGTGCCACACGTCGTTGACCGCCGCGACGACCACCTGGCGCCCGTCGGTCCCCAGCCGGGTCACCCCGGTGGTGTCGAGCCGGAAGACGGTGCCGCCGCGGACGCCGAGGGCCAGGCAGAGCAGCTCGTTGATCACCCCGCTGTGCGTGCACACCAGCGCCCTGCCGCCCGCCGCGGCCAGGTCGGCCAGCGCCTCGGCGAGCCGGTCCCTGAACGCCTGCCGGGTCTCGCCGTTCGGCCACGCCGTCCAGTCCCCGTCCCGCCAGGCGGCCCGGTACGCGGCGGTGCCGGTGGTGAAGACGCCCTCGAAGTCGCCGCGGTGGTACTCGGCCAGCCGCGGGTCCACGGCCGGCTCGGCCGCGCGGTCCTTGGCCAGGATGCGGGCCGTCTCCACGCAGCGCTCCAGCGGCGAGGTCACCACGGTGTCGAAGGCGTGCTCCTCCAGCCGGGCCGCCAGCGCCTCGGCCTGTTCCCGGCCGGACGGCGACAGGGCCGGGTCCCACCGGCCTTCGGGGTTGCGGGCCGTGCTGTCGTCGAACAGGGCGTGCCGTACGAGGAGTAGCTCGGTGAGCATCTGCACCGCCTGGTGGGATCGGGACGGGTGGGCGCCGGGGTCATGGGCCGTCGGGGCCGTCGGCGGCGGCCGGACGCAGCCGGGCGATGCGGTAGGAGTGCACCGGGCGCCAGCCGCCGGCCCGCAGTCCGGCGACGACGCGCTCCCCGTGGTCGGTTCCGGCGCCGTGCACCACGTGGCCCAGCAGCGGGAGTCCGGCCTGCCGGGCGGCGAGCCGGGCCCGGGCGACCAGGGCCCGCTGGATCGCCCGGTTGTCCTCGTCGGTGACCAGCACGTCGAGGAGTTCGGCGTACGCGGTGCCGGTGGGATCGTCGACCGCGTCCATCAGCACGGTGGCCTGCCCGACGCAGCGTCCGTCGCGTTCGGCGACCAGGGTCCGGCGGTCCGGGGCGAGCAGGACGGCGGAGACCGACGCGTCGACCTGCTCGCGGCTCGGGCCGTCCCAGCCGCGCTCGTGCTGGGCCTGCTCGAACGCCTGCCGCAGCATGCCGGCGACCGCGTCCTGGTGTTCCGGGCCGGCCGGCAGCACGCGCAGCCCCGTCGGGAGCGGCTCGGCGGGTCCGGCGTCCGCCGAGGTGTCGAGCGCCAGGTACGTCAGGTACGGGCCGAACGGCTCACCCGGGGAGCCGTCCGGGTCCTCGGTGCGGACCACGGCGTCCAGGCAGTCGGGCCACAGCCCGGCGACGGCGGCGGCGAGCCGCCGTCCGGGGTCGGGCGCCGGCCGGCGCGGGTGCCAGTACTCGACGAGCGCCTGGCGGCGGCCGCTGGACGGGTCGGTGTAGGCGTCGGCGACCAGGTCGAAGTCGGCGGTGCGGTGGAGCACGCCCGCCTCGGCCGACTCCGCCAGGTAACCGGGGGCGACCGGGCTCATGAGGCGCCGGTGGGCCGCACCGTCACCCGCAGGCTGGCGAGCACGTCGGCGGCGGCGTGCCGGACGGCGTCGGCGTCCACCGCGCGCAGGGCGGCGGTCTCGGCCTGCGCCGTCCAGCCGTCCAGGCCGGACAGCGCGCCCATGACCTCGTTGACCGCGCGTTCCAGCGGGTCCTCCTGGTCGCGCACGAAGGCGCCGACCGCCTGGCGGCGGGCGATGTCCAGATCGCGCGCTGCGGGGCCGGCTTCGGCCAGGTCGTTCAGCAGCCGCTCGACGATGCCGACCGCGGCCGGGCCGTTGGCCGTCTCCACCCCCATCAGGACCCGCCAGGATCCCGCGTCGTCGTAGTGCGACGGCCAGGCCTGGAAGGTGTACGCGAGCCCGGCCTCGTCGCGCAGGGCCCGGTACAGCAGCGAGGCGGGGCTGCCGCCCAGCAGGTGCCCGAGCACGGCGAAGGCGTGCCGTCGCGGATCGGTCTGGGCCACCGACCGGCCGCCCACCGCCGCCCAGACGAAGTCCTCGTCCGCGGGCCAGCCGGTCCGGTCCGCGGGGCCGGCCGCGGCCGGGGCGCCGGCGGCCTTCCGGCGCGCGGGGCGGTCGAAGTACCCGGCGTAGGCCGGCAGGACCGCGTCGATCGCCTCCGGGGACGCCCCGCCGACGACGGCGACGGCCATGCCGTCGGCTTCGAGCGATCGGGCCTGGTAGGCGAGGATGTCCTCGTGGCGGACGGCCTCGATGTCCTCGCGCGCGCCGCCCACCGGCCGGCCGAGCGGGTGGGCGCCGAAGAGGTCGGCGAGGAAGGCGTCCTGCACCACGTCGCCGGGGTCGGCGGCGGCCGCGGCGAGTTCCTGCAGGACGGTGGTGCGCTCCCGTTCCAGGTCCGCCGGTTCGATGGCCGGCTTCGTCACGGCCTCGCACAGCGCGCGCAGCGTGTCGGCGGCGTCCTCGTTGGCGACCCGGGCGAAGTAGAGGGTCTTCTCGTTGCCGGAGCTGGCGTTGGACTGGCCGCCGCGCTGCTCGATCACGTCGGTGAGCGAGGCGCCGCCGCCGCGTGCCGACATCACCAGGTGCTCGAAGAGGTGCGCGATGCCGGCCCGGCCGTCCGGGTCCGTCCTGCTCCCCCGGTCGACGCCGACGCACACCGCGGTCGTGCCGAGCCAGGGCTGGTGGTGGCGGACACAGCGGTGCGGGTCCGACCCGCCGGTGCCGCGCGGCGCGTGCGCCGTTGACATCCTGGAAGCTCCCTGGTCGTGGCGTGGACGGCGTGGGCCGCCTGGATCGGCGGCCCACGCCTACCGCTTACTTGGCCTTGCTCGTAACGGCCTTCTTGGTGATGCGCGGACGGAGCAGCGCAACGTGGTTGCGAGTCATGTCGAATCCCCTTTCAGCGGATGAATGGAATACAAAACCCGTGATATCGGGCCCTCAAAGCACGCGTCTATTACTCGCCCGCTTTGAAGTTGAGGTGCGCGCGGTGGGCGCGGGTGCGACGCGGTCGGTCCACGATTCGGCTTTGCCGCGGGTGACCGGCTCACTCCGGCTCGCAACGGAGGAGCAACGAAACACTCGGAAAGGCGATCCCGGCGTCGCCGCATTCAAAAGATGTACTGGACAAAGGGCCTGATGAAGAATCAGTGGAAAGCAACTCGTCGATTTCTACAACCTTGGTCTATCCATGTCAAGGATCAGTGGCCGAAACGCTCGCGCCGGGACGGGATCGGGGCACTTGACCCCGGGTGCCCCCGGCGTGCCAGACTTGTCGGTCACATACAGTCGGTATGTAACAGGATGGACATATGAGAAGTCCTCGATTCTCCGGGGTCCCCCGGGTGCCGGAGGGCGGACGCGGCGGACGCCGGGCCGAGCAGGTCACGGACACCCGCCAGGCCCTGGTGGAGGTGGCCCGCACGCTGTTCGCGGAGCGCGGCTACGCGGCCACCGGCACCGAGGACATCGTGGCCGCGGCCCGGGTGACCCGCGGTGCGCTCTACCACCACTTCCGCGACAAGGCGGACCTGTTCCGCGCGGTGATGGCGGAGTGCGCCCAGGAGATGGCGGAGCGGCTGGTCGAGCAGGAGACGCTGCGGGCGCAGGCCGAGCAGGGCGACTCCTGGCAGCTGCTGCGCACCGGCTTCCAGTCCTTCCTGGACGCGTGCACCGACCCGGACTTCCAGCGCATCGTGCTCGTCGAGGGGCCGGCCGTGCTGGGGCACAGCGCCTGGGACGCGCTGGTCGAGCAGCACGGGTACGGGCTGCTGGCCGAGGCGCTGACCGAGGCGATCCAGGAGGGCCGCATCGACGACCTGCCGGTGCCGCCGCTGACCCGGATGCTGGCCTCGCTGATCTCGGAGGCGAGCTTGTACATCGCGCGCGCCGAGGACCACGGCCTGGCCCGCCGGGAGGCCGGCCTGGTGCTGGACCGGCTGCTGGTCGGGCTGACCCGCCCGGCGGTGGCCAGCGGCCCGGCGCCCTCGTAGCCGACGCCGGCCGTCAGCCGCGGTACGCCTCCAGCAGCCGCAGCCAGATCTCGCTGATGGTCGGGTACGACGGGACGGCGTGCCAGAGCCGGTCGATCGGCACCTGGGCGGCGACCGCGACGGTGGCCGAGTGGAGCAGTTCGGCGGTGCCCTGGCCGACGAAGGTCACCCCGAGCAGGTGGCCCCGGTCGAGGTCGACGACCATGCGGGCCCGGCCGCGGTAGCCGTCCGCGTACAGCGCGGCGCCGGAGACCTGGCCGAGGTCGTGGTCCACCGCCCGGATCCGGTGCCCGGCCCGTTCGGCCTGCTCGGCGGTGAGCCCGACCGCGGCGACCTCCGGATCGGTGAAGACGACCTGCGGCACCGCGGCGGTGTCGGCGGTCGCCGCGTGCGCGCCCCACGCGGCGGTGTCCGGCTCCGTCCCGGCGGCCCGGGCGGCGATGACCGCGCCGGCGATCCTGGCCTGGTACTTGCCCTGGTGGGTCAGCAGGGCGCGGTGGTTGACGTCGCCGGCCGCGTAGAGCCAGCCGCCGGCGATGGCGGTGACCTGCAGGCTGTCGTCCACGGTGAGCCAGTCGCCCGGGGTGAGGCCGACCGTCTCCAGGCCGAGGTCGGCGGTGGCGGGGGTGCGGCCGGTGGCGAACAGCACCTCGTCGGCGACGAGTTCGCCGCCGTCGTCGAGCGCCAGGGTCACCGGCCCGTCCCCGTCCCCGTCCGCGCGCCGCACGGCGTCGACGGACACCCCGGTGCGGATCGTGACGCCCGCCTGCGCCAGCCCCTCGGCCACCAGCTCGCCGGCGAACGGCTCCATCCGCGGCAGCAGCCCGGCGCCGCGCACCAGCAGGGTGACCCGGCTGCCGAGCGCCTGCCAGGCGGTGGCCATCTCGACGGCGACCACGCCGCCGCCCACCACCGCCAGCCGCCCGGGGGCCTCCTTGGCGCTGGTCGCCTCCCGGCTGGTCCACGGCCGCACGCCGGCCAGCCCCGGCAGGCCGGGCAGCGCGGCGCCGGTGCCGGTGCACACCGCGACGGCGTGCCGCGCGGTCAGCAGCACCTCGCCGCCGTCCGGGGTGGCCACCGCGACGCGGCGCGGGCCGGCCAGCCGGGCGTGGCCGCGCACCAGGTCGATGCCGGCCGACGCCAGCCAGTCGGCCTGCCCGTCGTCCTTCCAGTGCGAGGTGAACGCGTCCCGGCGGGCCAGCACCGCGGCGGTGTCGAGATCGCCGGTGACCGCCTGCCGGGCGCCGGGCATCCGGCGCGCCTCGGCGAGCGCGGCGACCGGGCGCAGCAGCGCCTTGCTCGGCATGCAGGCCCAGTACGAGCACTCGCCGCCGACGAGCTCGCTCTCCACCACGACGACCGACAGGCCGCCCGCGTGCGCCCGGTCGGCCAGGTTCTCGCCGGTGGGGCCGCCGCCGATCACCACCACGTCGTACTCGGTCCGCCTACCGCCCGTTGCCGCTGCCATCCGGTGGCCTCCTGATCTGTACGGTCGTCACGGCCATCGTCTCGCGTGCCGGGCGCGTCGCCGCCCGGCACGGCCGAAGACCCTCGTAGCGCACCCCGCATGGTGATCGGGGAGACTGGTCGGGAGGCGGCGTGCGCGGCGGCCGCGACGACGGAGGGACGGATCCATGGGCGAGTTGATTCTCATCCGGCACGGCGAGACCGAGTGGAGCCGGGAGATGAAGCACACGAGCTGGACGGATCTGCCGCTGACCGCGCACGGCGAGGAGCAGGCCAGGGCGCTGGTGCCGCTGCTGGCCGGCCGCAGGATCGCGATGACGCTGTGCAGCCCGATGGCCCGCGCCCGCCGCACCGCCGAACTGGCCGGGCTCCACGCGCCGGTCACCGACGGCGACCTGCACGAGTGGGACTACGGCGGCTACGAGGGCGTCACCACCGACGAGATCCACCGCGACCGGCCGGGCTGGGACCTGTGGGCCGACGGTGTGGCCCCCGGGTCGCCGGAGCACCCGGGCGAGTCGCCGCAGCAGGTGGGCGAGCGGGCCGACCGGGTGCTCAAGCTGGCCGACTCCGGGCTGCGGGACGCCGAGCGCGACGGCGGCGGCGACGTCGCGCTGGTGGCGCACGGGCACTTCCTGCGCGTGCTGGCCGCCCGGCGCCTCGGGCTGTCCGCGGCCGGCGGCGCCATGCTGCACCTCGACACCGCCGGCATCGGCTTCCTGGGCCACGAGCACGGCCACCCGGCGATCACCGGCTGGAACATCGTGCCGCCGGCCGTCTGACGCCCGGGCCCGCCGGCCGGTCAACCGCCGTACCAGACGGTGGTGGCGTTGCAGAACTCGCGGATTCCGTGGCCGGACAGCTCGCGGCCGTAGCCCGAGCGCTTCACGCCGCCGAACGGCATCGCGGGGTGCGAGGCGGTCATCCCGTTGAAGAAGACGCCGCCCGCCTGCAGGTCGCAGGCGAAACGGTCCTGCTCCTCGCGATCGTTCGTCCACACGCTGGAACTGAGGCCGAACGGCGTGTCGTTGGCGAGGGCGACGGCCGCCTCCAGGTCGGCGACCCGGTAGAGGGTGGCGACCGGGCCGAAGGTCTCCTCGTGGTGGACGCGCATGGCGGGGGTGACGCCGGTCAGCACGGTGGGCTCGTAGAACCAGCCGGCGGGCAGGGACGGCGGGCGGCGGCCGCCGCACAGCACGGTGGCGCCCTTCTCGGTGGCGTCCTCGACGAGTTCCTCCAGGTCGGCCCGGCCCCGCTCCCCGGACAGCGGTCCGACGTCGGTGCCCTCGCTCATCGGGTCGCCGACGGTCAGCGCCGCCATGGCCTCGGTGAACCGCCGGGCGAACTCGTCGTGCACGTCCGCGTGGACCAGGAAGCGCTTGGCGGCGATGCAGGACTGCCCGTTGTTCTGGACGCGGGCGGTCACCGCGATCCGGGCGGCGCGGGCGACGTCGGCGGACGGCATGACGATGTACGGGTCGCTGCCGCCGAGTTCGAGCACGGTCTTCTTCACCTCGTCGCCCGCGACGGCGGCCACCGAGCGGCCGGCCGGCTCGCTGCCGGTGAGGGTGGCGGCGGCGACCCGCGGGTCGCGCAGCAACCCCTCCACCGCGTCCGAGCCGACCAGCAGGGTCTGGAAGCAGCCCTCGGGGAATCCGGCGCGGTGGAAGAGGTCGCCGAGGTACAGCGCGGTCTGCGGCACGTTGGAGGCGTGCTTGAGCAGTCCGACGTTGCCGGCCATCAGCGCGGGGGCGGCGAACCTGACCACCTGCCAGAGCGGGAAGTTCCACGGCATGACGGCGAGGATCACGCCGAGCGGCCGGTAGCGCACGTGCGCCGCGGTGCCACCGGAGTCCTCGACGTCGGTGGGCGAGGGGTACTCGTCGGACAGCAGGCCCTCGGCGCGCTCCGCGTACCAGCGCATGGCCTTGGCGCACTTGGCGGCCTCGGCGCGGGCGGAGGCGAGGGTCTTGCCCATCTCGGTGGTCATGGTCGCGGCGATCTCGTCGCGCTCCTTGTCCAGCAGGTCGGCCGCCCGGCGCAGCAGGTCGCCGCGGGTGGTGAAGTCCGTCGTGCGGTACTCCCGGAACGTCGCCTCGGCGCGGGCCAGCCGCGCCTCCACCTCCTCCGGGCCGAACGGCTCGAACGTGCGCAGGGTCTCCCCGGTCGCCGGATTCACGGTTGCGATGGGCATGGCTGCTCCTCCAGGACCTGGTGATGGGCGCGGTTCCCGCCGCCGGACGACTGCCCTATATCTAATGATTTACGCATCAATGTCGGGCAGTGCGCACGGCGGTCAGCACGGCGGCCACCACCAGCGCCGGGGGCAGGAACGCGGTCCAGCCGGGCGCGAACCGGAAGACGGCCGCCGCGGCCGCCGCGCCCAGCGCGAGCGCCGCCAGCCGCACCGGGACCCAGCGGTCGGCCCGCCGCGCGTCACCGCCGGGGGCCGGGCCGACCCCGCGGGTGACGAACGCCGCCAGCGTGCCGGTGAGGTAGGTGGACGGCCGGGCGGCCGGTCCGGCGCCGAGCATCGCCCCGGTCTGGGCGCCCATCGCGACGGCGACCGTGCCCAGCAGCACGTCGCGCAGCGCTCCGGCGGGCGGCGCGCCGCAGGTGGCCCACACGACGGCGGCGGCGGTCAGCAGTACCGCCTCGCAGACCAGGACGGCCGTCGTGTGCCGCGGCCAGCCGGTGCGCCCGCCGGGCCGTCCGCGGCAGGCGTAGCCGGCTGCCGCCGTCCCGGTGACGAACCCGGCCAGCGCGACCAGCGGCGGCACGGCGTCCGCGAGGTGGTCGCCGCCGACCGCGATGCCCAGCAGCGCGAGGTTGCCCGTCATGACGCCGGCGAAGACGTGGCCGAGCGCCGTGAACGCCGTCGCGTCCACCGCTCCCGAGGCGGCCGCGAGCAGCACCACGGCGGTCTCCTCGGCCGTGCCCGGTCCGTGCCGGCCGGCGTCGGGCACCGGGCGCTACCGCAGCGGTCCGGGGTCGGGCACCGGCTCGGGCGAGGGGTCGGGCAGCGGGCCGGGCGGCGGGCTCGGCACCGGGTGGGGCGCGGGTCCCGGCGGCGTCGGCGAGGGCGGCGGGGTGGGCACCGGGCCCGGTCCGGGCAGCGGGCCGGGTTCGGGTCCGCCGGGGCCGGGCGACGGTGCCGGGGCCGGGGTCGGCGGCACCGGGCCGGGGGTCGGTGAGGAGTCGTACCGTCCGGCGTCGACGGACCGGATCGGTGCGGTCGCTTGCGGTGTCGGCATGTGAACCTCCTGCGGTCGGGTCGGGCGTTCGGCCGTCGGGTCCTGCCCGGGTGCGAACCTCAGGCGGCCCCGGCCCGCTCCTGCCCGGGATCCGGCCGGATACCCGTCCCGCCCGGCGGTCCGGCGCCGCGCGCCTGCGACCACCTTGGCCCGGTCCGCCCGCCGGGCGCGCGGAGGGATGGGCCGTCAGGAGGCCGCCGGACCGCGCGGCGGGTGACACGGCGTCACCCCGGAGCGGGCCGGGGCGTCAGGCGGAGCCGTTCCACGCGGGGTGCCGGGGGTCGTCGCAGCGCACCAGGACGTCGGCGGTCTCGGCGGGCCGCACCTCGTCCTCGTAGCGGGCGAAGGCGGGCAGCGTCCAGTGCAGCTCGGCGGCGGTGCGGCGGGCGAGCGCGGCCGGCGAGAGCCGCAGGTGGACGGTGAGGTCCAGCGGGAAGCCGTGGCCGAGCAGCAGCGGGCCGTCCAGCAGCAGGACGCCGCCGGGCGGCAGCAGGGCGTAGTCGGCACGGGTGGCGCGGTCGGTGGCCGGATCCCACAGCGACGGCAGCACCCGGGCGTCCCGCTCGCCCGCTGCGGCACCCCCGGGCCCGTCGGCCGTCCGGACGGCGCCGAGCGGGGCGAAGACCTCCCGCCACAGCGCGCCGGTGTCCAGCCAGCCGTCGTAGTAGGAGTCGGCGTCCTCGCGGCCGTACTCGAAGCGCAGCGAGGCCGGGCGCAGGAAGCCGTCGGCCCGCACCCGCAGCACCGGCCGGCCGCGCTCGGGAAGCGCCCGGGCCAGCGCGTCGGCGAGCCGGTGCGGCTCGGCGGCGGGCGCGCCGTCCACCGCGACCCGCGGCCAGGCGCCGCCGTCCACGGCCTCGAGACCGGCGATGCGGTCGGCCAGCGTGTCGGTCAGCAGCGACCAGGTGACAGGGATCGGCGACGTGTCGGCCATGGGGACATCCTGCCGGACGCCGGGCGGCCGGTGGGCCGTCGGAGTGAACGTCGGGAGATCGGCGGGGAAGCGGAGTGTCGCGGGCGCGGCGCGCGGCGCGCTTGTCGGATCATCTGCATGAGGAGGGTCACGCCGGATCGCGGGCGAACCGTGCCGTGCCACCCGGGCAGGAGGGCACGATGGACCGTTCGAAGCGGCTGTGGGCCCTGGCAGTGGCCTGCCTGACCGGCGTCCTGCTCTCGTCGGCCATGCCCGCCGCGCCGTCCCGGGGCGGCGCCGGGCCGCGGCCGGGGAGCCGGTCGATGGCGCCGGGGCCGTCCCGGCGCAGCGTCCCGCCGCGGCCGGCCGCCGCGCCGGAGGACGACGCGGCCTTCTCGGCGGCGCCGGTCCCCTCCTTCCCCGCGCAGTTCCGGATCGGCGCGCTCTACTCCGGCGGGGCGCGGCCGCGGCACCACTGCACCGGGAGCGTGGTGGACAGCCCGCACCGCGATCTGGTGGTCACCGCGGCGCACTGCGTGCCGGACGCGGCGGCCGGTCTGGGCGGCGGGCTGGTGTTCGCGCCGGGGCTGCGGGCCGGCGGGACGGCTGACGCGGGCCGGTGGCAGGTGCGGGCCTCGGTGGTGGCGCCGAGCTGGCTGGCGGGGACCGATCCGTCGGTCGACGTGGCCTTCCTGGTGGTCGACCCGCTGGACGGCCGGGAGATCCAGGACGCGGTCGGCGGCAACCCGATCTCCTTCGACCACGCCGGCGACGGCCCGGTGCAGCTGATCGGCTACCCGACCGACGACGACGTGCCGGTGGTCTGCGACGGCGACGGGCAGCGCAGCGGCCTCGACCAACTGCGCGTCTACTGCCCGGGGTTCAGCAGCGGCACCAGCGGCAGCCCGTGGCTGTCCGGTGCGCAGGACGGCGCGGCCGGGGCGGGCAGCGGCTCGGTGATCGGGGTGATCGGCGGCTACGAGCGGGGCGGGAGCACGCCGGACATCTCCTACAGCAGCTACTTCGACTCCCGGGTACGGGACCTGTACGACCAGGCGGTCGCCCGGTCCTGAACCGCCTTGTCCAACAGGCGAGTTGATGTGCCGTCAGTTGCCGCGCACCAGCGGGAACGGCAGCGTCTCACGGATCGTCAGGCCGGTCAGGAACATCACCAGCCGGTCGACGCCCAGGCCCAGTCCGCCGGTCGGCGGCATCGCGTACTCCAGCGCGGCGAGGAAGTCCTCGTCGACCTCCATCGCCTCCGGATCGCCGCCGGCCGCCAGCAGCGACTGCTCGGTGAGCCGCCGGCGTTGCTCGACCGGGTCGGTCAACTCCGAGTACGCGGTGCCCAGTTCGGTGCCGAACGCCACCAGGTCCCAGCGCTCGGCGAGCCGCGGGTCGGTGCGGTGCTGCCGGGTGAGCGGCGAGACCTCGGTGGGGAAGTCCTTGTAGAACGTGGGCAGTTCGGTGCGCTCCTCCACCAGCCGCTCGTACATCTCCAGCACCACGTCCGCGCGTCCCGCCTCCGGCCGGTACGGCACGCCGGCCCGGTCGCACAGCGCGGTCAGCGTGCCGATCGCGGTGCCGGCGTCCACCGGCTCGCCCAGCGCGTCGGAGATCGCCTCGTAGACCGTGCGCACCGGCCAGGCGCCGGAGATGTCGATCTCGCTCACCCGGCCGTCCGCGCCGGTCCTGCGCACGTGCGGCGAGCCGTTGGCGGCGGTGGCGGCGGCCTGGACGAGTTCGCGGGTCAGCTCCAGCATCACGCCGTAGTCGGCGAACGCCTGGTACGCCTCCAGCACGGTGAACTCCGGGTTGTGCTTGAAGGAGACGCCCTCGTTGCGGAAGGTGCGGCCGAGTTCGAAGACCCGCTCCATGCCGCCCACGCACAGCCGCTTGAGGTACAGCTCGGGGGCGATCCGCAGGTACAGGTCGAGGTCGTAGGCGTTGATGTGGGTGGTGAACGGGCGGGCGTTGGCGCCGCCGTGGACCCGCTGGAGCATCGGGGTCTCGACCTCCAGGTAGCCGCGGTCCAGCAGCCCCTGGCGCAGCGCCTGCACCGCGGTGCTCCGGGCGGTGACGACCCGGCGGGCCTCGGGCCGCACGACCAGGTCCACGTACCGCTGGCGGACCCGGGCCTCGGGGTCGGTCAGCCCGCGGCGCTTGTCGGGCAGCGGGCGCAGGCACTTGGCGGTCAGCCGCCAGGACCGCGCGAAGACCGACAGCTCTCCCCGGTCGCTGGCGCCGACCTCTCCGGTGAACTCCACGTGGTCGCCGAGGTCGGCCTCCGCGGCGAACCGGGCGAGCCGTTCGGCGCCGGCGTCGTCCCGGGTCAGCACCGCCTGCAGGTCGCCCGACCAGTCGCGCAGCACGGCGAAGACCACGCCGCCGAAGTCGCGGCGCAGCATCAGCCGCCCGGCGACCACCACCTGCTCGCCGGTGCGCGATCCCGGCCGCGGGTGCGGGTGGGCGGCCCGCAGCGCGCCCAGCGTGTGGGTGGGCGGCGTACCGACCGGGTAGGGCTCGACGCCGGCCGCCCGCAGCCCCCGCAGCTTGTCGTACCGGACCCTGACCTGCTCGGGCAGCGCGCGGTCCGGCTCGCCGGGCAGGCCGGCGGTGGCCGGGGCGGCGCGGTCGAGGTCGGCGGCCTGAAGCGGCGGCAGCGGCGCGGCGCTGGCCGGCGGACGCACCCCGTGCGCCCGGTGCCCGCCGAGGCGGGGGAAGTCGACGAACCCCTCGGCGATGCCGGCGGCCAGGCCGATGCGGGCCAGCATCCGGCCCTCGGCGAAGCACAGGAACCGCGGGTTCCAGTGCGGCTGGTACTTGACGTTGGAGCGGTAGAGCGCCTCCAGCTGCCACCAGCGGGAGAAGAACAGCAGCAGCCTGCGCCACAGCCGCAGCACCGGTCCGGCGCCGATCCGGGCGCCCTCCTCGAAGACCGCCCGGAAGACCGCGAAGTTCAGCGACACCTGCTTGACGCCCAGCCGCCCGGCCTGGCCCATCAGCTCGGCGACCATGAACTCCATGATCCCGTTCGGCGCGGCGCGGTCGCGGCGCATCACGTCCAGCGAGATGCCGTCGCGTCCCCACGGCACGAAGGAGAGCAGCGCGGTGGTGCGGCCCGCCGGGTCCATGGCCTCGACGAGCAGGCAGTCGCCGTCGGCCGGGTCGCCGAGCCGGCCGAGCGCCATGGAGAAGCCGCGTTCCACCTCGGTGTCGCGCCAGCGGTCGGCGAGCGCCACCACCCGGTCCATCTCCTGCGGGGCGAGCGCCGAGTGGCGGCGGGCCCGGATCGTCATGCCGGTGCGGCGCACCCGGTTGACCGCCTGCCGGGTCACCCGCATGTCGCGGCCGGCCAGGTCGAACCGGGCCGGCTCCAGGATCGCCTCGTCGCCCAGCTGCAGGGCGTTGAGCCCGGCGCGCGCGTACGCCTTGGCGCCGTCCTCGCCGGCGCCCATCACGGCCGGGGTCCAGGCGTAGCGGCGGGCGAGGTCCAGCCAGGCGTCGATGGCCGGCCGCCAGGAGCCGCGCTCCCCCACCGGGTCGGAGCTGGCCAGGCAGACGCCGGCCTCCACCCGGTAGGTGACGGCCGCGGCGCCGTTGGGCGCGAAGACCGCCGACTTGTCACGGCGGGTGGCGAAGTAGCCGAGCGAGTCCTGCCGGCCGTGCCGGTCCAGCAGCGCCCGGATCCGGGTCTCCTCGTCCGGCCGCAGACCGGCTCTGGCCTTCTGCGAGCGGAACAGCACCCGGGCGGCGTTGAGCAGGGCGAGCGCGCCGAACAGCCCGAGGAAGAAGTTGACCGCGTGCGGCGGCCGGCCGCTGAAGTGCCGTTCGCTGGTCAGGCCGCCGAGCACCCGGTCGGCCGACCACAGCAGCCACTGCCGTGCGGGCAGCCCGTCGTGGACCGCGGCGACCAGCGCCCAGCCGGCCAGCACGCCGAGCGCCAGCCCGGCCACCAGCACCGCCAGCGCCCGCCAGAACGCCCCGCGCCGCACCCGGGCCGGGAACCCCGCTCTGGCCAGCACCAGGACCCCCAGCACCAGGCAGGTGATCGCCAGCGACAGGGCGGAGACCGTCGCGCTGATCGACGGCACGGTGAGGGCCTCCGCCAGCAGCACCAGGCCGACGTAGAACGTCACCACCCACCAGGCGGCCCGCTTCCTGGCCAGCATCGCGCCGGACAGCAGGAGCAGGAAGACCGCGTAGGCCAGGTTCGGCGAGGCGGGCACCACCCAGTCGTCGACGAACCGCAGGGCCGGCGCGAGCAGCCTGCGCAGCGGGTCGATCACCGCGGTCAGGGCGCACACGGCGCCCAGCAGCCCGAAGAAGCCGCCGAGCCAGGCCGGCGTGCGGGAGGCGATCCGCCGCAGGCAGCGGGCCGCGACCGTGGTGTCGGTGCTGCTCATGGCCCTCCAGCGCTCGTCCGGCCGGAGCGGGCCGACCGGTCCGCGCACCCCACGCTAGGGGCGCCGGCCGTGCGCCGCCTCGCCGGGCGTGGGCCATCCGGGCCGCGGGCGGGCCGTCAGCCGCGGGCGTAGCAGCGGCGCAGCCAGCGGGCGGCGCCGGGGGCCGCGGGGGTGAAGGGCACCCGGCGGTGCAGCACCCGGCGGTTGTCGAAGAGGTGGAAGTCGCCGGCCCCGATGAGCACCGACTCGCCGTCGCGGCGGGCGAGCCGTTCCTCGAAGCGGGCCAGCGCGTCGGCGGCGCGCGGCGTCTCGCCCGCCACCAGGGCCGGCCCGTAGCGCACCGCCCGGTGGCCGTCGGGCAGCGTCCACAGCAGCGGCACGTGCTCACGGCGCAGCGGGCCCTCGTCGGCGGCGTAGGACTCGGGGGCGCGGACGGTGAACTCCGGGCGCCGCAGGTCCTCGGCGACCGCGGCGGGCAGGTCGCGCAGCACGGTGTCGAGGGCGAGCAGGTCGGTGGGGACGCCCTCCTGGTTGCGCATGCCGTAGAAGGACAGGTGGTGCGGGATCGCGCAGGACGGCGGGGCGCCGTCGTGGTGGTCGAGCACCGAGTCGTCGGTGTGCCAGTCCAGCGCGGCGCCGAAGCCCCAGGAGGTGCGGGCCAGGCCGGAGCCCGGGCGCGGCGCGACGTTGCGGACCAGCCGGCCCTCGTTCTCCCAGCGGTAGGCGACCGGGGTGAGCCCGAGCAGTTCCAGCAGGCCGAACTGCACGAGGTTCGGCACGCTCAGGGCGCGCTCGTCGCCGAACCCGTCGCCGGGGGTGGGGACGGTGCGGCTCGGCTGCGGGAGGTTGCGGATCGTCAGCCACGCGGTGGGTTCGCGGCGCCAGGCGGTGAGTTGTTCGAGCACGGTGGCCGGCAGGTGGTTGCGCAGGTGCTTGGCGCCGGTGCGGGAGAAGAGCCAGGGGTCACGGTCCGGTACGGTGCCGCCGAACTCCGCCTCACCGTGCAACTCCGCGGCCAGCGACGCCGTGACGTCGTCCGGCAGGCGTATCGAAGGTGGCGAGACATCGGACATACCGTCAGGTTCTCCTCGCGTGACGTGTTGTGCCCCGCCGACGCTACCCCGGGGTGGTCCGGTCGAGCCGTGGATCGATATTACTTGAGCAAGATCTGAGGTTGCCGCCGACACATGCCCGGATCCATTCCCGGCCGTGGTACCAGCGGGAAGTCCGGATCCGGGCAGGTGCGCGGGGGCATGTCGGGAAAGTCCGCGCGGCGGTCGCGGGCGATTCCCGGGGAATTCAGCCGGCCGGGTTCCAGTAGTCGCCGGCCATCACGATCGTCACCAGCGTCTTGATGCTCTCGCCGTAGTAGCCGTCGCCGAACGGATTCGTGCCGAGGTACTTCCAGATGGTGTCGGTCCACGCCTGGTCGCCGGCGGCCATCGCGGCCGGACCCGCCGCGTCGCCGGCCTCCTCGGCCTGGTCGTCGGTGGAGTAGGGGGTGCAGTCGAGCTTCACGTGCGGATAGACCTCCTGCGGATCGCCCCCGGACAGCGACTCGAGGCAGGCGGACTCCTTCTCGGCGATCGCCAGCGAGGTCGCCGCGGTGCCGCCGCCGTACAGCAGCGCGTCGGTGCCCAGGTGCCAGGGCACCCGGATGGAGTTGTAGCCGACGATGTCGTCCGGCTGGTCCTCCTGGTAGTCGGCCGGCGCCGGCTTGGGGCTGGTGGTGTCGGCCTTGACCACGAAGTCGGACAGCAGTCCGGCCGACGGGGAGTAGGCGCCGGTGAACTCGTCGATGACCGCCTCGGTCCTGGTGATCACCTTGTTCCAGTCGTGCGCGGTGTCGTAGGCGGCGAAGGCGCGCAGGTGGTCGAGCATCATGTCGGACGGCCGGGTGTCGGTGTCGGGCCCGTCGTCCTCGCACTTCAGGTGGCCGTCGGGGGCCACGTCGTGCGCGTAGACCGAGGCGAGCCACGCCTTGGCGTCCGCGGTGTAGCCGCCCCACTGCCGGTCGGCGAGGATCAGCCCGTAGCCGATGTCGAGGTCGCCGTCGGTGGCGGCGTCCGGGGTGCCGGAGTCGGCGTAGTCGCAGGTCTTGCCGTCGAGTTGCCACTCCATCAGGCCGTCGGCGTCCTCGTGGTCGCGGACGAGTTGCCACAGTCCGTCGAACTCGCTCTGCGCGTCGGGGTCGTAGCCGGCCATCAGCGGCACGATGTTCATGCCGTAGCCCTGGCCCTCCGAGACCGGTCCGTCGTTCGGCGCGTCGTCGTCGCCCTTGGTCGAGACGTAGTACTCGTTCGAGGCGCAGCCGTGGACCAGGTAGTTCTTCTTCCACGAGTCGTACTGCTTGGTGACGGCCGCGTCCCTGGCGGACTGCGAGGCGGAGGGCATCACGCCCGTCAGGTAGGTGGTGTGCTGCGGGAACGGCCGCTGCGCGGTGGCCGCCTCGGCGCTGCCGCCGGCGCCCGCGACCAGGCCGAAGACCGCGGCGGCGAGTGCGGCCACGGCCGCCGTCCATCTGGTGCCCTGGTGTGCCATCGACTCTCCTTCACCTCGGGTGGCGCCACGGGTGGCGCGATTGCCCCCACATTCGTTAGGAAACTTTCCTAACCGGAGTGCGTGACAGCGTGACTCCATGACGCATACCTGTCAAGGCTGTGCGCCGGGCGCGTCCGGCTCCGCGGGGGCACGATGGGAGGACCGGCCGAGGAGGTGCCCGATGGCTCTGCACGAAGTCGAAAGCGATCTGCGCTACGCCCCCGACGACCTCTACGCGCTGCCGGGAGCGGGCTCGCCGCTGCCGCGCTACCGCATCCCGGACGATTCGATGCGGGCCGAGGCCGCGGTGCGGCTGGTCCAGGACGAGCTGGCGCTGGACGGCAACTCCCGGCAGAACGTCGCGACCTTCTGCACCACCTGGTCCGAGCCCGAGGTCAAGGCGATCATGGCCGAGACGCTGGACAAGAACCTGGTGGACAAGGACGAGTACCCGCAGACCGCCGAGCTGGAGTCACGCTGCGTGCACATCCTCGCCGACCTGTGGCACTCGCCGGACGGGACGCGGACCGTGGGCTGCTCGACGACCGGGTCGAGCGAGGCGGCGATGCTCTGCGGCCTGGCGCTGCAGCGCAGCTGGCGGGCCCGGCGCCGCGAGGCCGGCAAGTCCGCCGACCGGCCGAACCTGGTGTGCGGCCCGGTCCAGGTGTGCTGGGAGAAGTTCGGGCGCTACTTCGACGTGGAGCTGCGGCAGATCCCGCTGCGCGAGGAGAGCCTCACGATGCGCCCCGAGCAGCTAACCGAGTACTGCGACGAGAACACCATCGGCGTGGTCACCACCCTCGGGGTCACCTTCACCGGCTCCTACGAACCGGTCGCCGAGGTCGCCGCGACGCTGGACGAGCTGCAGCGCACCACCGGCCTGGACATCCCGATGCACGTCGACGCGGCCAGCGGCGGCTTCGTGGCGCCGTTCCTCGAACCGGACCTGGAGTGGGACTTCCGGCTGCCGCGGGTGAAGAGCATCAACTCCTCCGGCCACAAGTTCGGCCTGGCGCCGCTGGGCGTCGGGTGGGCGATCTGGCGGGACGCCGACGAGCTGCCCGGCGAGCTGGTCTTCCACGTGGACTACCTCGGCGGCGACATGCCGACCTTCGCGCTCAACTTCAGCCGGCCGGGCGGCGAGGTGGTGGCGCAGTACTACTACCTGCTGCGCCTGGGCCGCAGCGGCTACCGCCAGGTGCAGGGCGCCTGCGCGCAGACGGCCGGCCAACTCGCCGACGCGGTGGCCGGGTTGGGCCACTTCACGGTGTTGCACGACGGCAAGTCGGCGCTGCCGGTGGTGTGCTGGACGCTGACCGAACCGCCGGCGCCGGGATCCTGGACGCTCTACGACCTGTCGGAACGGCTGCGCATGCGCGGCTGGCAGTTGCCGACGTATCCGCTGCCAGCCGACCGGCAGGACGTGGTGGTCCAGCGGGTCGTGGTGCGGCACGGTGTCAGCCGCGACCTGGCGGACCTGCTGCTGGGCGACCTGCGCACCGCGCTGGCCGAGCTGGACCGCCGCAAGGTCGGCGCCGCCGAGGAGCACCCCGGCTTCCACCACTGACGGCCGGCCGGCTCACAGCTCCAGCATCAGCGCCCGGATCAGGTCGCGGGACAGGTCGGGGGCGAGCGAGTCGGCGCGCAGCCGGTCCATCACGCGGGTGTACTGGGCTACCTCGTCGCGCTTGTCGATGTACAGGGCGCTGGTCAGCTGCTCCAGGTAGACCACGTCGGGCAGGTCGGGCTCGGGGAAGCCCAGCACGGTGAACGCGCCGCCCTCCGCCGCGTGCCCGCCGTGTCCGAACGGCATCACCTGCAGCTGGACGTTGGGCCGCTCGGACAGCTCCAGCAGCCGGGCGAGCTGACCGCGCATCACCTGCGGTCCGCCCAGCGCCCGGCGCAGCGCGGCCTCGTCGAGCACCGCGGAGAACGACGGGGCGTCGTCGGCGGCCAGGATCCGCTGGCGGCGCATCCGCAGGTCGACCCGGCGCTCGATCTCGGCGCGCGGGGCGGCCGGCAGCCCGTAGGCGACCACGGCCCTGGCGTACTCCTCGGTCTGCGCGAGGCCGTGGATGAACTGCACCTCGAAGGTCTGGATGCGGGCGGCCGCCTCCTCCAGGCCGACGTACGTCTGGAACCAGCCGGGCAGCAGGTCGCCGTAACCGTGCCACCAGCCGGCCACGTTCGCCTCCCGGGCCAGGCCCAGCAGGTTGTCGCGGTCGGCCTCCTCCACGCCGTAGAGCGTCAACAGGTCGGCGACGTCGCGTTCCTTGAAGCTGACGCGTCCCAGCTCCATCCGGCTGATCTTCGACTCGGAGGCCCGGATCGAGTAGCCGGCGTCCTCCCGGGTCAGCCCGCGCGACTCGCGCAGCCTGCGCAGCTGGGAGCCGAGCAGTATGCGCCGCATCATCGATCCGCTGCCGGGCGCCACGCCACTCACCACCGCACCGCCCGTCTGCTCTGCTGACATCGACTCGGCCCCTCCTCCGGAACGGATGAAGTCTTCCACTTCATGGCGCCGGGCGGCACCTTTCGAGCGGTCTGGGTCCGATTGATGCACGTGAATCCGCCCATGCATATGCCAAGTTTGCAGATGCACGTGCATCTGACCTTGCATCCGGAGTGGCCGTTGGGGACGATGTGCTCCGTGCACGTGTCGTCCACCGATCCTGACAACCGAGGTGCCGTTCATGAGGAGTGAGGGCTCCCGAGCGCTGGCGCCGTCGGGAGATGTGGTGTTCCCCACCCAACGGCTGGCCTCCTCGGCATGCGAACTGCCGCCCTGCCTGGAATCCGTGCGCGAGGCACGGCTGTTCACCCGGCACACCCTGCAACGCTGGGGCCTGTCCGAGCTGTTCGACAACGTGGCCCTGGTCACCTCGGAGCTGGTCACCAACGCGCTGCGGCACGGGGTCGGGGCCGACCCGCGGGCGCACGGCGACGGCCCGCACGCCGCGCTGCCGCCCTCGGTGCGGCTGAGCCTGGCGCACTGGACGTCTCGCGTGGTCTGCTCGGTGCGCGACCCCAGCGACCAGGGCCCGATGGCGAGGACGCCGGACTTCATAGCCGAATCGGGACGCGGGCTTCACCTGGTGGCGTCGTGCAGCGACGCGTGGGGGTGGCATCCGCTGGCCGGGGCCGGAAAGGTCGTCTGGGCGCTGTTCCCGGCGCCGGACCGGGACTAGGCCGGAGCGGTTCCGGGGCCGGCCGGTCCGGGGCCGGCCACCGCTCAGCGGGTGGCCGAACTCACAGCAGGTGGTCGAACTCCCCGTCCTTCACTCCCCGTAGCAGTGCCTCGATCTCCGCCCGGGTGTATATCAGCGCGGGCCCCTCCGGGAAACGGGAGTTGCGCACCGCCACCTCGCCGTGCGGCAGTCTTGCCAGCTCAACGCACGTACCCTGCGAGTTGCTGTGCAGGCTCTTCTGCCATACGGCGTCGTGGAGTTCACTGGCCGCCATGCCGTTGTACGTGCCGCGCACGGATTACCTCCTGGAACAGGTGTTCTCACCAGCGGGAATGATAGCGCGCTGTACACGAGTGCCCGTTCGCCCGAAGTTGGTTCAAACTTCAGGGAAATGGGCTGCCGTCAATGAGTAATTGAGATGCGTATGACCGCCACGGTGCGCGAATATGCCGTATGAGTTGGGCTATCTCGACGGATTCGGCCGTCTATGAGAACACCGCGGGGCGCTTCGTGCGCTCCCGTCCCTCCGAGCACACCGTGATACTCAGCGTCGCGGAACGTGTCCGGCGCAGCGGTCCGGACGCCTACGGGAACCAGCCACCGCAGTACGGCTGGTGGACCGGGCCGGACGGCGCGGTGGGCGCGGCGTTCCTGCGCACCCCGCCGCATCCGATCCTGCTGACCGACCTGCCGGACGGCGCGGCCGAGGAGCTGGCCGGCAGCTACGCGCGCCTCGACCCCGCGCTGTCCGGGGTCTCCGGCCCCCGGGCGGCCGCGGACGCCTTCGGCGCGGCCTGGCGGGCGGAGACCGGGACACCCGTCGCTGTGGGCCAGAACCAACGCCTCTACCGGCTGGGCGAGTTGGCCTCCCCCGCGCCGCGCGCCGGGCAGTCCGGCCGGATCGCGGCGGAGGCCGACCGGGCGCTGCTGACCGCCTGGTGGACCGCGTTCGCCCGCGCCTCGGGCGATCCGTCACCGCGCCGCGCGGAGCAGCAGGCCGACGACTGGCTCTCGCGCGGCGCGATCACGCTGTGGCAGGACGCCGGCCGGCCGGTCTCGATGGCCGGGCACACCTTCGCGGTGGAGGGCACGGTGCGGGTGGCGCCGGTCTACACGCCCGAACCGCTGCGCGGGCGCGGCTACGCGGCGGCGGCGACCGCGCAGGTGTGCCGGACCGCGCTGGCCGCCGGGGCGCGCGAGATCCTGCTCTTCACCGACCTGGCCAACCCGGTCAGCAACGCCCTCTACCAGCGGCTGGGCTTCCGCCCGGTACGCGACCACCGCGTGCTGCGCTTCGGCTGACGCGGACCGGCAGGACGGGCCCTACCGGGTCACGGCGCGATGCCGGGGTCGACGACCCGGCACAGCCGGTAGGTCACCGGTGAGAAGCCGAGGGTGGGCCAGTGCCCGGCGGTCAGCGGCGAGGCGGTCGGCCAGGTCGCGGTGAGCTGCCGGTAGCCGCGGCCGTAGGCCCAGGCCAGGGCGGTGGCCAGCAGCACCCGGCTGATCCCCTCGCCGCGCGCGTTGGGCTCGACGTACGCCTCGGACAACTCGGCGGTCTCCTCCGGGGTGAACGGACCAGTGCGGGCCGGCGTGAGGATCATCATCCCGGCCTCCTCGCCGCGTCGCATGGCCAGCCACGCGCCGCAGTTCGGGTCGGCGAGGGCGTCGGCGTACCGGGAGCGCTGCTCGGTCAGCACGTCCTCGGAGACCGGCTGGAAGGTCGCCGACTTGCGCCGGTGGCCGGCCGAGTCGGCGGCCATCCGGCCGATCGGGGCGAGGTCGGCCGGGCCGGCGCGGCGGATGGAGAGCCCCTCGACGCCGCGCGGCTGGCGTCCGCTGCCCTTGACCGGCACCACGCCGCGGATCTGCTCCAGGCCGAAGCCGAGCCGGAACCACGCCATCGCCACGGTGTCGTCCGCGGGCAGTTCCACGTGGTGGATCAGCCGTCCCCGGGTGACCAGCCGGTCGGCGACGGCCGCGTACAGCTCGCGCACCGCGTCGTTCTCCGTGCCGGGGTGGAGCGCGTGGCCGCCGTGCGCGATCAGGGCGCTGCGCGGGCCGCCGTGGTCGTCGGGCCGGTCGGCGCCGAGCGACTCGGAGGGGGCGACGGCGAGGTATCCGGTGAACCGGGAGCGGCTGCCGCGGGCGACGACCGCCTCGACGCCCGGTACCGCGAGGAGTTCGGCGAGGCGGTCCGCGCTGTCGTAGCCGGCGGAGGACGCGGCGGCGCCGCTGGTCCCGACGGCCGAGAACGGACGCTTGCGGGTTCTGGCGTACCAGCGGTCCAGCAGGGCGGCGGACTCCGGTATGTGCTCGGCCGACATGGGCGCGATGGCGAAGGTCATGGTGCGACCGGACGCTAACGGGCCGGTGCCCGCACCTGCAAGGTGTGTCCGGTCCGCGTTCGGCCGCGCAGGTCGAGACCGAAGCAGCGGCTCAGCGGTTCGTCCCGGTACAGCCCGAACTTGGGCACCGGGCGGTAGCCGCAACTGGTGTAGAGCGCGATGGCCTCCGGCTGCAGGCTGCCGGTCTCCAGCACCATGCGGGTGCGGCCGGCCGCCGCCGCGCCGGACTCCAGCTCGGCGAGGATGGCGCGGGCCAGGCCGCGGCCGCGCGCCTCGGGCACCACGTACATCCGCTTGATCTCCGCGTCCCCGTCCCGGTGGCCCTCGGGCGTGGTGTCCATGGCCCGCCAACCGCCGGTGGCCACCGGGACGCCGTCGAGGTAGGCGACCAGGAACGCCCCGGCCGGCGGGACGAAGTGCGCCGGGTCGACCACCGTGAGGTCGGGGTCGCCGTACCGCTCGACGTACTCCTGCTGGACCCGGTCGGTCAGCCGTACCGCGTCGGGGTGGTCGTAGCCGACCGGGCGTATCTCCACGAGGTTGTCCACCCCCGCATCGTACGAGGCGGGGCGGGGCCACACGGCCGATAGGGTCGGCGCATGCTCACCGTCAGCACCGTGAACGTCAACGGCCTGCGCGCCGCCGCCCGCAAGGGCTTCGTCCCGTGGCTCTCGGCCACCTCGGCGGACGTGGTCTGCCTTCAGGAGGTGCGGGCCGAGCCCGGGCAGCTGCCCGACGAGGTACGCGCGCCGCTCGGCTGGCACGCGGTGCACGCGCCGGCCGCCGCCAAGGGCCGGGCGGGCGTGTCCCTGCTGACCCGCCAGGAGCCGGAACGCGTGCGGGTCGGCTTCGGCTCCGACCGGTTCGACACCTCCGGCCGCTACGTCGAGGCGGACCTGCCGGGCGTGACGGTGGCCAGCCTCTACCTGCCCTCCGGCGAGGCCGGCACCGAGCGCCAGGAGGAGAAGTACGCGTTCATGAAGGAGTTCGAGGCGCACCTCGCCGACCTGCGCGCGACGGCCGAGGCGGCCGGGCGCGAGGTCGTGGTCTGCGGCGACTGGAACATCGCGCACCGCGAGGCCGACCTGAGGAACTGGCGGGCCAACACCCGCAACGCCGGCTTCCTGCCCGAGGAGCGCTCCTGGCTGGGCGGGCTGTACGACACGCTCGGCTACGTGGACGTGGTGCGCGCGCTGCACCCGTCGCAGGACGGGCCGTACTCGTGGTGGTCGTACCGCGGCCGGGCCTTCGACAACGACTCCGGCTGGCGCATCGACCTGCAGGTCGCCACCCCCGGCATCGCCGCCCGCGCGGTCTCCGCGGTGGTGGAGCGCGCGCCGGGCCACGCCGAGCGCTGGTCGGACCACGCGCCGGTCACCGTGGTGTTCGCCGGCTGACGGTTCAGCACTCCAGCCATTCGCGGACCGCCTCGCGCAGGAAGGCGAAGTCCCGGTGGCCCGGTTCCGGCGCGCCGGCGCGGTGGCCCCAGACGCTGGGGATGACCCGCAGGTCGGCGTCGGCGAGGTGCGGCAGTTCGGCGGCGTTGTCGGCGACCCGGAAGTACAGGTCGGTCTCGCTCGGCAGCAGCAGCACCCGGGCGGTGACCGCGCTGAGCGCCCGGGGCAGGTCGCCGTTGTAGCGCGGATCGGCGCTGATGTCGGCGTGGTACCAGGTCAGCGCCTGCGCGTACAGGTCGGCGGCCGAGCGCCCGGCGAACTCCGCCTCCCACCCGGTGCGCAGGAAGGTCTGCAGGTCAGGGGCGCCCAGCGCGCGGATGTGCAGCCGCTGGCGGTAGAAGTCCTGGCTCAGCCCCCAGCCCGCGTAGACGTGGGCGAACGCCCGCAGCGCGGCGGCCGGCCGGCCGGCGAACCGGCCGGCGCCCAGGTACTCGGGGGCGGCCTCCAGGATGCGCAGCAGGCCGGACAGGAAGACCTTGTTGTGCTCCGAGGTGCGGGAGCTGCCGCACACCACCACGGCCCGGCGGACCTTCTGCGGGTACATCGCGGCCCAGTGGTACGCCTGGCAGGCGCCCATCGAGAAGCCGTAGACGGCCGCGATCCGGCGCAGCCCGAAGTGCTCGACCATCAGGCGGTGCTGGGCGCGCACGTTGTCGCGCAGCGTGACCAGCGCCGGGTAGTCCGCGGTGTCGGAGGCCGAGGAGGAGCGGCCGTTGGAGAACAGGTCCGGGATGACGATGAACCAGCGGGTCGGGTCGAGCACCCCGTCCGGTCCGATGACCGAGCGCAGGTCGTCGTGATCGGCGCCGTAGCTGCACGGGTAGACGATGACGTTGTCGCGGGCCTCGTTGAGCCGGCCGTGGGTCTGCCAGGCGAGCCGGGCGTCCCGGATGACGCCGCCGTTGTCGACCAGGAAGTCGCCGAGCCGGAAGGCGCCCTCCCGTACCTCCCAGGTCATCGGACCACGCCCTTGCGCAGTACGGCGTGCACCCCCCAGACCTGGTTGGCGACCTGGGTGACGCGCAGGTCGACGGCGGTGCTGGCCAGGGCGAGCGCGGCGGCCCGGTCCAGGTCGTACAGCACGCCCAGCCAGTCGAGCATGGCCTCCAGGGCCTGCGCGGACGCCTCGTTGAGGTCGGCGTCGAAGCCGAAGGTGATCCGGCCGGTCGGGGTGAGCGCGTGCGCGGTGGCGACCGGCGGGGCGGGCTCCAGGCCGACGGTGAGCCGGGTCGTCATGCCGCACTCGATCGCGGTGCCGGACACCTCGCCGTCGCCCTGGGCGGCGTGGCCGTCGCCGACGCACAGCAGCGCGCCGTCCACCGTGACCGGCAGGAACAGCGTGGAGCCGGCGGTCAGTTCGCGGCAGTCGATGTTGCCGCCGCCCAGGACGCGCGGCGGGATGGTGGAGTGCTCGCCGGGTTCGGGCGGCGGCATGCCGATCACCCCGAGGAACGGCGCCAGGTTCACCTTGTGCCCGTACTGGTTGACGCCGGTGTGCCGGTCGGCGTCCAACTCCCACAGCAGCCAGGACGGTTCGCTGCCGGCCAGTCCGAGCCGCCGGTTGAGCGGGGTGTCGCCGGCCGCGGCGACGGTGAAGCCCCACCCGTCGGGCCGCAGCGAGTCCAGCCGTACCGACAGCGCCATGCCGGGCCGCGCGCCGCGCACCGCGATCGGCCCCACCAGGCAGTGGCCGCGCCGGCCGGGGATCAGCACCGGGCGTTTCTCGCCCGGGGTGCGCTGGCGCTCCAGGTGGCCCTGGGCGTCGAGCGAGTGCACGACCAGGGTGTCCCCCGGATCGACGGTCAGTACCGGCGGCGTGTCGGAGCAGAAGACGTCCGTCGTCGTGCCGGGTCCGGCGGTCAGGCGGTGCTCGGCCAAGGGGCTGTTCTCCCGGGGTGTCGCGTCGGTCACAGGGCGGAGCGGTCGAAGAGGGTGGGGTTGATCTCGGCCGGCGGGCGGCGGGCGGTGGTGGCCTGCTCGTAGTCGTAGGCGTAGCCGAGCAGTACCGGCTCGCTCCACGCCGGGCCGAGGAAGGCGATGCTGAACGGGCGGCGGTCGGCGGCCAGGTAGCCGGCCGGCACGCTCACCGACGGCCAGCCGGACTTCGCGCCCAGCTCCGCGCTGCCGGCGTCGCTGAACAGCCAGGCGGACAGCCGGTGTTCGTCCCGGGCGGCCTCCAGGAGTTCCCTGCTGTCCGCCAGGTCGAGCGCCCGGTCGGCCCGGTAGCGGCGGGTGTCGGCGCTGTCCGGCGCCAGGTCCCTGGCCTCGGCGGCGAGCGCCAGGCTCTGGCCGAACTTCAGGCAGCGCGCGGCGTGCGCCTCGTTGTAGGCGATCAGCTGCGCGAGGGTGCGCACCGGGGCGTCCTCGGGCAGGCCGGCCAGGTAGGCGTTGAGGTCGCGCTTGAACTCGTAGCTGAGGACGGTGGAGTCCTGCGCGCCGGGCACCTCCGGGCCGAGTTCGAGGTCGACCAGGACCGCGCCGCGGGCGGTCAGCGCGGTGACCGCCGCGTCCCACAACTCCCGCTCGTCGGTGCCGGGTTCGGGGACCGCCCCGGCGAGCACGCCGATCCGGGCGCCGGCCAGCGCGGTGGCCGACAGGTCGGCGCGGAAGTCGTGCCCGGTGAGCGGGTTGCCGGCGGTGGCCTCGTCCAGCGGGTCGGTGCCGGTGATCACGGTGAGCAGCTCCGCGGCGTCGGCGACCGTGCGGGTCATCGGGCCGGCGGTGTCCTGGCTGGCGGCGATCGGCACGACGCCGGTGCGGCTGACCAGTCCGACGGTGGGCTTGACGCCGACCACCGAGTTGGCCGCGGCCGGGCTGAGGATGGACCCGCAGGTCTCGGTGCCGACGGTGACCGCGGCGAGGCCGGCAGCGGCGGCCACCCCGGAACCGGCGCTGGAGCCGCTCGGGGTGACGCTCACGTCGTAGGGGTTGAGCACCTGGCCGGCCAGCGAGCTGTAACCGCTCGGCATGCCCACCGTGAGGTAGTTGGCGAACTCGGTGAGGTTGAGCTTGCCGAGCACGACCGCGCCGGCCTGCCGCAGCCGGGCCACCAGGGGCGCGTCGCGGGCGGGGAGGTTGCCGGCCAGCGCGGGGGATCCGGCGGTGGTGGGCATGCCCATCGCGTCGATGTTGTCCTTGAGCAGCACCGGTATGCCCAGCAGCGGACCGCGCTCGCCGCCGGCCCGCCGCTCGTCGGCCGCCGCCGCCTCGGCCGCCGCGGCCGGGTTGAGGCAGCGCACGGAGTTCAACGCCGGGCCGCGCACGTCGAGTTCGTCGATGCGGCGCAGATACGCGGCCGTGAGCGAGACGCTGGTGGCCGCGCCGCGCTCCAGCAGTTCGTGCAGTTCGGCGACGGTGGCCGTCCCGAGGTCGGCCGGGAAGTCGTCCGGGACCGTGCCCGGGTGCCCGAGCGGGTGGTCCGGGCGGTGTGGCTCTGGGGTAGTGATATCGCGCTCCTGGTGCACACGAACCGATGGCCGACGGCGACATGGAAGTCGCGCGATGTCTCGGTTGGATCACTCGAAGGAGGCGATTCCGTTCCACATTGAACGGCCGGTCGGCCGTTCCGCTTCGTTGTCCGCACATGGTCGGATATCGCCGCCGGCCTTCGGGCGCTCACCGCGCTTCGAAGCGCGCGACGAGATCCTGCTTGCCGAACATCCGGGCGGTCTCCAGCGCGGACGGCGTTCCGGCCAGCGGGTCGGCGCCGCCGTCCAGCAGGATGGCGACCACCTCGTCCTCCCCCTTGAACACCGCGCCGGCCAGCGGGGACTGGCCGCGGTCGTTGACCCGGTCCGGGTCCGCGCCCCTGGCCAGCAGCACGGAGACCGTCCCGGGGTGGCCGTGGTAGGCGGCGAGCATCACCAGCGTGTCGCCGCGGTCGTTGGACAGGTTCGCCGGCACGCCCGCGTCCACGTAGGCGGCGAGGGTGTCGGTGCCGCCCTGCCGCGCGAGGTCGAACACCTTCGTCGCGAGCTGCATGACCTCCGGGTCGTGCGCGGGCTCCGCCTGCGGGTCCGGCTGGTCGTCTGCGGGGGTTCGCGTCATCGGGGCTGACTCCTGCGCGTCGGTCGTGCCGTACGGGGGGATCGGAGTGCGATCCCTACCCGGTCCCGCCTGCTTCCACCCTAGGACCTGCCGCCGGCCCGGCGGTGGGTCCCCGGGGCGGTCCGCGGGGTCCGGCGTCACCCGAACGGGGGGCAACGTTGGGCCGGTCGAGCGTCGTCGCACATACCGCGCCGCCGGGTCGGCAATGATCGCGCCGACAACGGTCACCGGCCCGCCGGCCGCCGCCGACCGGGCGAAAAGTCCGAGAAATGACCCGCATGGCAGCTGGCCCGGACATTCACCTCCGGTGATGCTGGAACACCTCATGGTGACCGTCCTTCCGCACCCACAGGAGAGCACCCATGATCCTGACCGTCTCCGGCGTCGTGCTGCTGGGCGTCATCGCGTTCCTGTTCTTCCGCAAGGACGGGCTCAAGATCTCGCACGCCGTCGTCTGCTCGCTCTTCGGCTTCTACCTCGCCAGCACCGCCGTCGCGCCCAGCATCAGGGCCGGCGGCGCGAGCCTGGCCGGCCTGCTCGGCGGGATCAAGCTCTAGGCCGCGGGTCCCGCACCACGCAACCGTTCCCCGTCACCGCCAGGAGGCCTCCGTGCGCCGGCGACCGCTGCCCAGCATCCTGACCAACCGTCCCCGTCCCTCGCTCGGCACCTCGCTGGGCCGCGGGCGCGATCTGGCCCGGTCCGCCGCGGACAACGCCGGCGACATGGTCCGGCCGCTGGTGGTCCTCGGCCGCGGACTGCGCCGCCAGGCCGGCTGCGCGGTCGGCTGGTGGGCCGCGGCGCCCAAGGACCGGCGCGGCCCGGCGCTGCTGCTGCTCGCCGCCGGGGTCGCGGTGGTCGCGCTGCTGCCGTACGGGCCGATGCTGGCCGGGATCGCCCTGCTGGGCTCGGCCGCCTGGCAGGGCCGGGACCGCGCGCCGGCGCCCGCCGGCCCGACCGAGGCGGAGAGCGCGAAGCTCAAGGCGGTCTACGAGGCGCTGGTGCCCTACCTGTCCGACCCGGACGACCCCGACCCGCTGTACGCGCACGACGGCGACCCGGCGCGGGCGTTCACCGGCCACGCGTTCGAGGAGGGGCGGATCAGCCGGCTCCACCTGCGCTACCCCGCCTACTTCACCGACGGCGAGCCGCAGTCCCGGGCCCGCGTCGAGCAGTTGCTGCACGCGAAGGCCGGCCGCGGCCGGGAGTACCGGTTCGACTGGAACGAGGAGGACAACCACCTCACGCTCACCGCCCTGCCGCCGCTGACCACCGACATCGCGGCGCAGCGCTTCGTGACCGCGCCGGGCGAGACCGTGCTGGGCTTCACCGACGACACCGACGTGGGCCGCACCATCCCGGTCTCGGAGGGCGGGGAGACCCGGGACGCGCCGCCGGTGGTGTGGCGCACCGGGGCGCGCTCCACCGAGCCGCACCTGCTGGCGCTCGGCCGGGCCGGCTGCGGGATCACCACGCTGCTGCGGTCGGTGGCCCTGCAGGCGCTGCACCACGGGGACCTGCTGGTGGTGGACGGCGCGGGCAGCGGCGAGTACGGGTTCCTGACCGGGCGGCCCGGGGTGCTGGCGGTGGAGTCCGGGCTCGCCGGGACGCTGGCCACCCTGGAGTGGCTCGCGCACGAGACGGAGCGGCGGCTGATCGCGGTCAACCGCGCGCGGCAGGCCGGCCGCCCGGCGCCGGCGGACGTCAGGCGCCCGCTGTGGGCGGTCGTGGACCGGCCGACCGCGCTGGCCCAACTGGCGCACGCCGAGGGCCGCCCGGATCCGCAGGACCTGCTGGAGACCCCGCTGCGGCACGGCCGCGCGGTGGGGGTGACCGTCGCGGTGGGCGAACAGCTCGACGCGGCCGAGGCGCTGGCCGCGCCGGTCACCGCCCACACCAGGGCCCGGGTGCTGCTCGGCCCGGCGGAGCCCGACCGGGCGCACGCGGTGCTGGGGCTGCCGCCGCACACCACGCAGTGCGCGCACACCCCGCCGGGCCGCGGTTACGCGCGGCTGGGCGACGGACCGGTCTGCCGCCTGCAGGTGCCGGCCACCCCCGACCCGCACGACGAGGAGACCGCCGACGCGCACCGCCGCGCGGTGCTGGCGCTGCTGCCCGGCGCGCCGGAGCCGGTGGACCTGCTGAAGGCGCCGGCCTGGCAGCCCGCCGAGGGCTGAGCGACACCCGCCTCACGCCACCAGCGACCCGGACCCCTGCAGTCCGGAGGGCAGCACGCCGGAGCGGACCGCCTCGGCGGCGGTGGCCAGCCGGGCCACCGCCTCGTCGGAGACCGAGGGCACCCCGGTGAACGGCAGCCGCACGTAGCCCTCGAAGGCGCCGTCCACCCCGAACCGGGTACCGGAGGGCACCCGGACCCCGTACTGCTCGGCGGCGACCGCGAGCCGCGAGCCGGACAGGTCGCCGGTGCGCACCCACATCGTCAGGCCGCCGTCCGGCACCGCGAAGTCCCAGTCGGGCACCCGGCGGCGCAGCGCGGCCACCAGCGCGTCCCGGTTCTCCCTGGCCAGCTCGCGGCGCAGGTCGAGGCACCGGTTCCAGCCCTCGCCGCGCAGCAGCCAGGTCAGCGCGAGTTGTTCGACGACCGGGGAGCCGAGGTCGAGGTGCGCGCGGGCGGAGATCATGTGCCGCACGACCTCCGGCGCGGCCCGCACCCAGCCCATCCGCATGCCGCCCCAGACCGCCTTGCTGGCCGACCCGACGGTCACCACGGTGCCGCCGCCGCGGTCGAAGGAGGCGAGCGGGCGCGGCACGCCCCGCTCGGGGTGGAAGTTGAGCTCGGCCATGGTCTCGTCGGCGACCAGCACGACCCCGCAGGAGCGGGCCGCCTCCACCAGGCTGCGGCGCTGGTCGTCGCCGGCCAGCGCGCCGGTGGGGTTCTGGAAGTCGGGGATGACGTAGGCCATCCGGGGGGCCGCGTCGCGCAGCGTGCGCCGCCAGGCGGACAGGTCCCAGCCGGCCAGGCCGTCGGCCATCGGCACCGGGACCAGCCGGGCGCCCTTCTCCCGGAACAGCTGCAGCACGTTGGCGTAGCTCGGCGCCTCGACGGCGATGCGCTCGCCCGGTCCGGCCAGCAGCCGGGCCGCGGCGGCGACCGCGCCCATCGCGCCGGTGGTCACCATGATCTGCTCGGGCATGGTCGGCACGCCGCGCTCGGTGAAGTGGTCGGCGATCGCCTCGCGCAGCGCGGGCAGCCCGGCCGGGTAGTCGCCGTGGGTCGCGGCGTACGGCGGCAGTTCGGCGAGCGCGCCCTGCACGGCGCGGGTCAGCCACGGCTCGGGGGCGGGCAGCGCGGCGCAGCCCAGGTCGATGACGGAGGCGGCGGCCTCCGGGGGCAGCGGTTCGATGCCGCCGGCCGGGATCGGCCTGCCGTCCGGCACCGAGGTCCAACTTCCCGCTCCCCTGCGGGACTTGACGAACCCCTCGGCGCGCAGGGCGTCGTAGGCGGCGGCGACGGTGGTGCGGCTGACGCCGAGCGCGGCGGCGAGTTCGCGTTCCGCGGGCAGCCGGGCGGCGACCGGCACCCGGCCTTCGAGCACCAGCAGCCGTACCCGCTCGGCCAGTCCCTGGTAGGCCGGCAGCCGGCGGGCGCCGCCCGCGGCGGCGGGTTCGCCGTGCGGGACGAGCAGCCGCGCCAAGTGGGCGGCGCCGATCGCGGCGGTCCACTGCGTCATGGTTGTCCAGTCCACCTTCCTGAAATTGGCCATGGAATTGGCCCTTTGGCTCCTCCACAGTGACATGTGTCAAGCCAACGCACCAGGGGGTGGCCATCGTGCGCCGTGTCGTACCGCTCACCCGGCCGGGTACCCGGCCGCTCGTCCGGCGTCTCGTGCACCTGTACGTCGGGCTGACGCTCTACGGCACCAGCTGCGCGCTGATGGTCCGCGCCGGGCTCGGGCTGGACCCGTGGGACGTCTTCCACCAGGGCGTCGCCCGGCACACCGGGATCAGCATCGGCGTGGTCTCGATCATGGTCGGCGCCCTGGTGCTGCCGCTGTGGTGGCCGCTGCGGCAGCGTCCCGGGCTCGGCGCGCTGTCCAACGTGCCGATGGTGGGAGGGACGATGGACGCGGCGCTGTGGCTGCTGCCCACGCCGCACTCGCTGGCGGTGCGGATTCCGCTGCTGGTCGCGGCCATCGTGCTGAACGGCGCGGCGACCGGGCTGTATATCTCCGCGCGGTTCGGTCCCGGGCCGCGCGACGGCCTGATGACCGGGCTGCACCTGCGCACCGGGCGCTCGGTGCGGCTGGTGCGCACCTGCATCGAGGTGGCGGTGCTGGGGACCGGGATCGCGCTCGGCGGCTCCTTCGGCGTCGGCACGGTGGCGTACGCGCTGTCGATAGGACCGCTCGCCCAGCTCTTCCTGCGGGTCTTCGCGCTGCCGGAGCCGCACCGCGCGCCGGTCGCCGGCTCGGCGCGGACGCAGCCGGCCGGGCAGGCCATACTTCCGGGGTGACCCCTCGCCCGCGGACCGCCGCGGACCGCTCGGCAGGCGCCCCGCGCCACCCGTTCCTCGACCATCCGGGACCGCTGGCCTTCGCGCACCGCGGCGGCGCGGCGAACGGCCTGGAGAACACGCTGACCGCCTTCCGCCACGCGGTGGAGCTGGGATACCGGTACCTGGAGACCGACGTGCACGCCACCCGGGACGGCGTGCTGGTCGCCTTCCACGACGCGACGCTCGACCGGGTCACCGACGCGCGCGGCGCCATCGCGCGGCTGGAGTGGAAGCGGGTGCGGCAGGCCAGGGTGGCGGGCCGCGAACCGCTGCCGCTGTTCGAGCAGTTGCTGGACGAGTTCCCGGCGACCCGGTTCAACGTGGACGTCAAGGCTGCCCCGGCGATCGCCCCGCTGGTGGACGCGATCCGGGCCGCCGACGCGTGGGACCGGGTCTGCGTGAGCTCGTTCTCGCAGGAACGGATCGCGCGGGTGCGGGCGTTGGCCGGCGCGCGGCTGGCCACCTCGGTGGGGGTGCGCGGGGTGGCGGCGCTGCGGCTGCTGAGCGCGTCCGGGTACGCCGGGCGGGCGCCGCGCTGGACCGGTCTGGGCACCGCGGTGTGCGTGCAGGTGCCGGAGCGGCAGTCGGGCGTGCGGGTGGTGGACCGGGCGTTCCTCGGAGCCGCCCACCGCAGGGGCTTGCAGGTTCACGTCTGGACGGTGAACGATCGCGATCGGATGACATCGCTGCTCGATCTGGGTGTGGATGGCATCATGACCGATCACATCGAGACGCTGCGTGCCGTACTGGCCGAGCGAGGGGCCTGGCCCGCCGACGGCTGACCGCGCCCCCGCGCCCGGCGGGGCCGCCGCGATCACCGGGCACGAGCAAGGGGTAGGCCGTGGGCAGGCAGGGCACACAGGACGGGCCCGCGCGGACCGCCGGGCCGGATGCCCCGGCGGCCGCGGACCCCGCGGCCGCCGAGCGCCGGCGCGAACAACGCGGCTGGTACGTCTACGACTTCGCGATCACCGTCTTCTCCACCTCGGTGCTCACCGTCTTCCTCGGGCCGTACCTGACCGACGTCACCAAGGCCGCCGCCGACGCGCACGGCTTCGTCCACCCGCTGGGCATCCCGGTGCGCGCCGGCTCCTACTTCGCCTACGCCGTCTCCGCCTCGGTGCTGCTGTCGGTGCTGGTGATGCCGCTGGCCGGCGCGGTGGCCGACCGCACGGGCCGCAAGAAGCCGGTGCTCGCGCTCTTCGCCTACCTGGGCGCGGCCGCGGTGACCGGCATGTTCTTCCTGCACGGCGACCGCTACCTGCTCGGCGGCGCCCTGCTGGTCGTGGCCAACGTCAGCTACAGCTCGTCGGTGGTGGTCTACAACGCCTTCCTGCCGCAGATCGCCGAACCGCACGAACGCGACCGGGTCTCCTCGCGCGGCTGGGCCAGCGGCTACGTCGCCGGGTCGATGATGCTCGTGGTGGACCTGGTGCTCTTCCTGAGCCACGACAGCTTCGGGGTGTCGAAGTCGACCGCGGTGCGGCTGTGCATGGCCTCGGCCGGCGTGTGGTGGGCGATCTTCACGATCGTGCCGCTGCGCCGGCTGCGCGAGCGACCGGTGGCGGACGGCGGTCCGGCCGGGGTCGGCGGCGGCCTGCGCCAACTGGTCAGGACCGCGAGGGAGTTGCGGCGCTACCCGTTGACGCTGAGCTTCCTGCTGGCGTTCCTGGTCTACAACGACGGCGTGCAGACGGTGATCTCGCAGGCGTCGCTGTACGGCTCGCAGGAACTGGGGCTCGGGCAGACCACGTTGATCGGCGCGGTGCTCATGGTGCAGGTCCTCGCGGTGGCCGGCGCGCTGCTGCTGGGGCGGCTGGCCCGGCTGTACGGGGCGAAGCGCACGGTGCTGGGCGCGCTGGTGGCGTGGACGGTGACGATCGGTGTGAGCTTCTTCATGCCCGCCCACCGTCCGGCGTGGTTCTTCGTGCTCGCCGCGGCGATCGGGCTGGTGATGGGCGGCAGCCAGGCGCTGTCGCGTTCGCTGTTCTCGCAGCTGGTGCCGCGGGGCAAGGAGGCCGAGTACTTCGCGGTGTACCAGGTGAGCGACCGGGGCACGAGTTGGCTGGGACCGTTGATCTTCGGTCTCGCCTTCCAGCTCACCGGGAGTTATCGGGACGCGATCATCTCACTTGTGGTGTTCTTCGTGGTCGGTTTCGTCCTGCTCGCCAGGGTTCCGGTGGGTCGGGCCGCGGCGGCCGTCGGCCGTTCGGCCCCGGAGCTGATTTAGACGCTGGGGCTCGGGCCGGGTAGTGTACGCCGTTGACCAGCCGGAGGACCGTTACTGCGCGCAATCGACGTGAAAACGATGGGTGACATCTCCTGTCGCGTGTGACAAACCCGGCGACGGCGGGTACAAAAAGGGCGGCACAGAAGAGGCGGCACCACGACGGCGTACCTCCGGCAAGGGTGGCGGAGAGTCACGGTCGGGCGCGGGTGTCCAAAAACGGGAATCTTCACCGCCGACCGGACGTTGACCGGATGACGACGACAGCGACACCTGTCCTGTGGGCGACAAGCCCGGGAGGCACGATTCATGAGTGAGCGAGCTCTCCGCGGCACGCGACTCGGGGCCACCAGCTACGAGACCGACCGCGGCATCGATCTGGCCCCGCGCCAGACGGTGGAGTACGCATGCCAGAACGGCCATCGATTCGAGATGCCGTTCTCTATGGAGGCCGAGATTCCACCGGAGTGGGAGTGCCGCGCGTGCGGTTCCCAGGCTCTGCTGGTGGACGGCGAAGGCCCCGAGGAGAAGAAGACCAAGCCCGCGAGGACACACTGGGACATGCTGATGGAGCGCCGCACCCGTGAGGAGTTGGAGGAGGTGCTGGCCGAGCGGCTGGCCGTCCTGCGCTCCGGCGGGATGAACATCGCGGTCCATCCGCGCGACAACCGCAAGACCGCCTGACGCGGCTGCGGCGACCACCGCGTACCGTTCCACGACGCACCGGTCGGCGGCACACCTCACGTGAGGTGTGCCGCCGACCGGTGCGTAGGCGTGTCCGCCTCTCCGCTCACCGGGTCAGCGGCGGCCTCGGCGGATCGTCGTCCGGGCCGTGATTCCCGTCACGCCGCTCGTCCCTGACCACCTCGCCGGGCACCACCTTGCCGTCCGGCATCCGCATCCGGGCCTGCTGGAAGGCGTCGCCGAACGAACCGGCCGGATAGCCGCGCCGGCCCAGCCGCCGCCCGAGCCGGCCGGCCGCCGCGCCGAGCAGTCGGCGGGTCGGCGGGAACAGGCACAGCAGCCCGGCCGCGTCGGAGACGAAGCCGGGCACCATCAGCAGCAGCCCGCCCAGCATCGCGGTGCCCGCGCCCTCGGCCGGCGCGACCCGCCGCGCCGCGTCTGGGCCGGGCCGGCCGTCCGCTCCCGCCTCGGCGCCGGAGCGCACCGCGGCGGCCAGGCTGTTCCACGCCCGGCGGCCGGCCCGCTTGACCGCGATGCCGCCGAGCACCAGCCCGGCCAGCAGGAGCAGCAGCACCGGGCCGGCGCCGATGTGGCCGGCCACCACGGTCAGCAGCCAGATCTCCAGGGCCGCCCACACCACGACCGCGAGCGGGATGATCCGGCGGGCCCGGGAGCGGCGCCGCGGCGGGTCGGGAGCGGTGCGGTCAGAGGTGCCGAAGGTCATGTCTCAATTGTGCCCGCCGCCGCGCAGCCTGTTCACCCGGTCGCCGACGCCCCAGGTGGTGACCCGCCACAGCGCCTCGGCCACGATGGTGCGGCTCATCTTGGAGTCGCCGCGCTCGCGTTCGACGAAGGTGATCGGCACCTCGACCACGTGGTAGCCGGCCTTCTGCGCCCGCCAGGCGAGATCGACCTGGAAGCAGTAGCCCGCCGAGGCCACCTCGTCCATGCCGAGCCCCTCCAGCGTCTCCTTGCGGAACGCCCGGTAGCCGCCGGTCACGTCGCGCAGGCCCACCCCGAGCATCATGCGCGAGTAGGTGCTGCCGCCGCGGGAGAGCAGCTCCCGGGACTTCGGCCAGTTGACGACCCGGCCGCCGGCGATCCAGCGGGACCCCAGCACCAGGTCGGCGCCCTTCAGGGCGGTCAGCAGCCGCGGCAGTTCCTCGGGCTGGTGGGATCCGTCGGCGTCCATCTCCACGAGCACGCCGTACCCGTGGTCGATGCCCCAGCGGAACCCGGCCAGGTAGGCGGCGCCCAGCCCCTCCTTGCCCTTGCGGTGCAGCACCTGGACGTGGTCGTCGCCGGCCGCCAGCTCGTCGGCGAGCTTGCCGGTGCCGTCCGGGCTGTTGTCGTCGGCGATCAGCACGTGCGCGTGCGGCACGGCGGCACGCAGCCGGGCGATGATGGGCTCGATGTTCTCGGCTTCGTTGTAGGTCGGGATGATGACCAGCACCGTGCCGAGCGGAGCGAACTGCCGCGCCCCGGTGTCGCCGAGGGTGGCGTTTTCGCCGTCGTTCACTGCTTCCCCTTTTTCTCCGTACGCTCCCGCGCCACCGTCCGGCGGCCGGCCGCGATCGCGGCGGCCCAGGACAGCAGGCCAACGATAGCGAGAGTCCATTCCGGAGCCGCACCGATCCGGTCCGCCAGCGTCGTGCCCTTGCGCAGCGGCAGGTCGACGTTGATCACCGCGCGGGTGAACTCCCTGGTGTGCGCCTCGACCACGCCGTCCGGGGCGACGTAGGCGCTGATGCCGCTGGTGGCGGCGGCGACCACCGCGCGGCCGTGCTCGACCGCGCGCAGCCGGTACATGGCCAGTTGCTGGGCGGGCTGGGCGCTGCGGCCGTAGGTGGCGTTGTTGGTCTGCACGACGATGGCGTGCGCCCCGGCGTCGACCGTGTCCCGGACGATGTCGTCGTAGGCCACCTCGAAGCAGATGACGTCGCCGAGCGTGCCCGGTCCCATCCGCATCACGCCGTTGTGGTCGCCGGGGTAGAAGTCCTTCGGAATCTCCTTGAGCTGCGGGATCACCCGGGTGAGGATCTTGCGGAACGGCACGTACTCGCCGAACGGCACCGGGTGCTGCTTGGTGTAGGAGGCGCCGGGGCCGGACGTGGGGCTCCACAGGATGCCCTCGTTCTGCACGTGCTCGGCGTCCGGGCCGTTGACCAGCGCGCCCACCAGGACCGGCACGCCCACCGCCTGGACGGCCTCGGTGATCCGCGCGTACGCCTGCGGGTAGGTGAACGGGTCGAGGTCGGAGGAGTTCTCCGGCCAGATGACCAGGTCGGGCCGGGGCGCCCGGCCCGCCTTGATGTCCTGGGCGAGCCGCAGGGTGGCGTTCACGTGGTTGTCGAGGATCTCCAGCGGCCGGCCGAGGAAGTGCATGCCGGGCCGCGCCACGTTGCCCTGCACCAGGGCGACCTTCATCGACCCGTCCGCCGTGGTCTGGGCCGGCACCGCGAACCCGGCGCACAGCACCGCCGCCGCGAGCGCCAGGCAGCCGGCCACCACGGCCACCGCACGCCGCCGCGCCGCCGGGTCGGTGCGCAGCCGCCGGCAGCCGAGCACGGCCGCCGCCAGCAGCCCGCCGCACAGCGCCACCGCGAAGCTCACCAGCGGGGCGCCGCCGAGCGCGGCCAGCGGCGTGAACGGCGAGCCGGTGTTGGCGAACGCCAGCCGGCCCCACGGGAAGCCGCCGAACGGCACCCGGTCGCGGGCCCACTCCTCGGTCACCCACAGGCACGCGCCCCACAGCGGCCAGCCCGGCAGCCGCGAGGTCAGCGCCAGCGCGGCGCCCAGCGGCGCGAAGAACAGCGCCTCGATCAGCGACAGGCCGACCACCGCGTCCCAGCCGATCGGATTGAGCCACTCCAGCAGCCACAGGAAGAACGGCAGCGCGAAGACGTACCCGGTCCACGCCGCCTGCCCGGCCCGGCGGCCCCGGGTCAGCAGGGCGAGCGCGGCGACCGAGACCAGCGAGAACTGCCAGACGCTGAAGGCGGGGAAGGCCAGGGTGAGCAGCAGGCCGCTGAGCACGGCGAGCAGGCTGCGCCGCCAGTCACGGCGCAGGGCGGCTCCGGTGCGGCGGATCCGGCCGCCGGCGCGCGGCCGGGAGGCCTCCCGCGGCGCCCGCGACGCGGTGTCGCCGGTCACGGACGGCCCGCCGGGTTCGCCCGCAGGCTCGGCGGTGGCGGTGTCGGGTCGCGGTGGCAAGGTCGCGGCCTTTCTTCTGCTTCCCGGGAAGATCCGGCCCGCGGGGACGCGTGCGGCCGGATCGCGCTGATGGGCTGACCGTACATCGCGTTGATATGAGCCGGGGTCGCGGGTGCGCGCGGGCCGGCGGGGCCGATCGGGCCGGCCGCGCGGACCGGAGTCGTCCGGTTGGCGGGGACTGCGGGTGGGGACCCGAACGCCCTTCGGGCCGACCTGGAACCCGCTGGCTGCGAGTCGACCGAGAGCCGTTGTCTACTGAGCGTCCGGGCCCCACCCGGGTCGCACCGGCCGGCCGGGTGGCATCCCCCCTTGACCCGCCCTCGGGCGGGGAAGGGGCCCTGGCGGGTCGCGTTCCCCTGCCGCGGGCGCTGGACCTGGCTCCCGGTGGCGGTGCGCCCGTGCGGCGCGCCACCCCATGGCCCAGCGGCGGTCGGGAAAAGGACGGAGGATCCCGGGTCGGACGTCCTGTGGTGGACTCGGCCGAACCTACTCGCCCGCGACCGCAGCCTGTCAACAGCCGCTTGACCTGCGGTCATTCGACAAATCAGCAGGTCAGTACGGGGCCTGCCGGCCGGGCGCGACAGGCCGAGGGGACATCGTTCGGCGGTACGGCGGGCCGCCTCGGTCACTCGTCCGGCCGTGCGTGGACCGTGCGGCCGGCCACCACGGTGCGCAGCGCGACCGGCGGTTCGGCGCCGGGCGTCAGGTCGGGCAGTCCGGGCGTGCCGGAGCGCGGGTCGGTCGACCAGCCGGCGACGCGTTCGTCCGGCACCTGGACCAGCAGGTCGCCGGCCTGCCACACCACGTAGTCGGCCGGTGCGCCGGGCACCAGCACGCCCGCGTCGTCGCGCCGCACGGCCCGCCAGCCGCCCCGGGTGTGCGCGGTGAAGGCGGCCCGCACCGAGATCCGGTGCTCGGGCGTGCGGTGGAAGGCGGCGGCCCGCACCGTGCCCCAGGGGTCGAGCGGGGTGACCGGGCTGTCCGAGCCGAGCGCCAGCGGCACCCCGGCCTTGAGCAGGGCCGCGTACGGGTTCAGGCTGGCCGCCCGCGCCGCGCCGAGCCGGTCGGCGTACATGCCCCGCTCACCGCCCCACGCGGCGTCGAAGGCCGGCTGCACGGAGGCCACCAGGCCGAGTTCGGCCAGCGCGGCGACGGTGGCGGCGTCCAGCATCTCGGCGTGCTCCACCCGGTGTCTGGCGGCCCGTACCCGGTCGGTGCCGACCCGTTCGGCCGCCTCGCGCACGCCGGCGACCACCGCGGCCGTCGCGGCGTCCCCGATGGCGTGGAAGCCCGCCTGCAGGCCCGCCTCGGTGCAGGCGGCGACGTGGTCGGCGATCTGCCGGGCGGTCAGGTAGGCGACCCCGGTGTGCGGCGCGTCGGCGTAGGGCCGGTGCAGGCAGGCGGTGTGCGAGCCGAGCGAGCCGTCCACGAACAGGTCGCCGGCCGCGCCGACCGCGCCGAGGTCGCGCACCCGGTCCAGGTCGGAGGCGGTGGCCACCGCCTCGGCCCAGTAGCCGAAGACGCGCACTCCGGGCTCGTCGCGGGCCAGCGCCAGCAGGCCGGTCAGGTCGTCGGGCGAGGAGATGTCGGGGCCGGCGCACTCGTGGATCGCGCCGATGCCCTGGGCGGCGGCGTGCCGCAGGGCCGCGCGCTGGGCCGCGCGCCGCTGCGCCGCCGAGACGGTGCCGTGCGCCGCGCCGCGCACCGCGTGATGCGCCTCGCGGGTGAGCGGGCCGGCCGGGTCGAAGCCGGCGAGCGACCCGACGGCCGGGCAGCGCTCCAGCAGGGCGGTGCTGGCCAGCGCGGAGTGCACGTCGGTGCGGCTGAGGTAGGCGGCCCGCCCGCCGGTGGCCGCGTCGAGTTCGGCGCGGGTCGGCGGGCGGCGCTCCGGCCAGCGGGTCTCGTCCCAGCCGTGGCCGAGCAGCACCGGGTCGTCAGGGCGGCCGGCGGCGTGCGCGGCGATCCGGGCGAGCGCGTCGGCCAGGCCGGCGGCCCCGGACAGGTCGAGCCCGGTGAGCGCGAGCCCGGTCGCGGTGGTGTGCACGTGCGCGTCGGTGAAGGCCGGGGTGACCAGCGCGCCGCCGAGGTCCACCACCTCGTCCACCCCGTCGGCGAAGCCGTCCGCCGCCCCCTCCGAGCCGATCCAGGCGACGGACTCCCCGTCGGTGACCATGGCGGTGGCGAAGGGGTCGGCGGGGCTGTACACGGTGCCGTTGCGCAGCAGCACGGTGCCGGGGGTGCGCTCGTTCATGGCACACAGTCTGGCGCCTGGCCGCGCGGCCGGGGCGGCCGGGTGATCACACCTGCGGCGGACGGGCCTCGTACGGGGTGGAGAGCACCACGGTGGTCCGGGTGGAGACGCCGGCCAGCGTGCGGATCCGGGCGAGCAGCAGCTCCAGGTCGCCGGGGGTGGCGACCCGCACCTTGAGGATGTAGTTCTCGTCGCCGGCCACGCTGTGGCACGCCTCGATCTCCCGGACCTCGGCCAGCCGGTCGGCGATGTCGTCGGGCGCGCTGGGGTCGAAGGGGGCGACCGAGATGAACGCGGTCAGCGACAGGCCGACCGCCTCGGGATCGACGAGGGCGGCGTACCCGCGGATGACGCCGCGCTGCTCCAGCCGGCGCACCCGCTGGTGCACCGCCGAGGTGGACAGGCCGGTGGCCTTGCCCAGGTCGGTGTAGCTCATCCGCCCATCGGCGACGAGCTGTTCCACGATCTGCCGGTCCAACTCCTCCACAGCGGATCAACCTACTGCCCGGGCGCCCTTCCGGCACAACGAGCACCGTGCGCCCCCCTGCGCCCCTGTGTGTGATCAATGCCACAGCACGTGCGCCCGCCGGGTTCTGACGCTGTGGTTACGGGAGCGTCACGGCGGGAAATGCTCAGCTCGGGCCGTGGCCGTGTAGCCCGGCTCACACCCACAAGGGTGCCCGCCACAGGGGGAGAACCACCATGCGCGCATTGAAGCGGCCGAGCCGCGGTGTCCGCACGCGCTCCGTGCTCGACCACGAGCCGGACGCGACCGAGAACAGCGACGACGCCGTGACCGGCGAGTTCGCCGACGGCGAGGAGTTCGACGAGCCGAGCGACCAGGGCGACTTCGAGGAGGACCTCTACAACATCTTCCGGGTCTACTGCCCGGACTGCGCGCGGCCCATCGCGCTGCTGGCCGACGAGCAGGTGCTGCCGGAGCACGCCCTGTGCTCGACGCCCTGGAACCCGTTCGGGCTCAGCGTGTGCGCCGGCTCCGGCCGGGCGGTCGCCGACGCGAGGCCGCTGGACGGCGCCATGGACGGCACCGAGCAGGACGTGGCCGTGCTGCTGACGCTGCCCGCCGGGCTCGACTGGCGCAAGCAGCCCTTCTCGCACGCGGGCGGACCCGGCTCGCGCCCGATCCGGGTGCCGCGGGTGCGCGAGCCGCAGGGCTGACCGCCCGCCGGCCGGGAAGTCGTCAGGGGCCGCGCCCGCCGTGGCGGTACCCGGCCCCCCAACGAACACCGCGTCAGGCCCGGGACTCCGGGCCGGCGACGTGACGGGCGATCACCATCCGCTGGATCTGGTTGGTGCCCTCGACGATCTGCAGCACCTTCGCCTCCCGCAGGTACCGCTCGGCGGGGAAGTCCGCCGTGTAGCCGTAGCCGCCCATCAGCTGCACCGCGTCGGTGGTCACCTTCATCGCGGTGTCGGTGCACAGCAGCTTGGCCATCGCCGCCTGCTTGCTGAACGGCAGCCCCGCGTCGCGCAGCCGGGCGGCCGTCAGGTACATCGCCCGGCCCGCCTCGATGCCGGTCGCCATGTCGGCGAGCATGAAGCGCAGGCCCTGGAAGTCGGCGAGCGGGTGGCCGAACTGCCGGCGCTGCGTGACGAACGCCAGCGCCTCGTCCAGCGCCGCCTGCGCCAGGCCCACCGCGCACGCGGCGATGCCGAGCCGCCCTGAGTCCAGCGCGGCCAGCGCGATGGAGAAGCCCTGGCCCTCCTCGCCGACCCGGCGGGCGTCGTCCACCCACACGCCGTCCAGGTGGATCTGGGCGGTCGGTGAGCCCTTCAGGCCCATCTTGTGCTCCGGGGCGGCGGCGCTCAGCCCCTCGGCGTCGCCGGGCACCAGGAACGCGGTGATGCCGTGTGCGCCCTCGGCTCCGGTGCGGGCCAGCACGGTGTAGAAGTCGGCGATGCCGCCGTGGGTGATCCACGCCTTGCCGCCCTCGATCCGCCAGCCGTCGCCGTCCCGGGTGGCCCGGGTGCGCAGGCTGGCGGCGTCGGAGCCGGCGCCGGGCTCGGACAGGCAGTACGCGCCCAGCAGGGTGCCGCCGAGCATGGCGGGCAGGTGTTCGGCCCGCTGCTGCTTGGTGCCGAACTGGGCGACCGCGTGGCAGGCCAGGGTGTGGACGCTGACGCCGAGGCCCACCGTCAGCCGGACGGCGGCGAGTTCCTCCAGCACCTGCAGGTAGACCTCGTACGGCTGCTCCGCGCCGCCGTACTCCTGCGGATAGGGCAGCCCGAGCAGGCCGGCCGCGCCGATGGTGGCGAAGACGCCGCGCGGGAAGCGCCCCTCGTCCTCCTCCTGCGCCGCCCGTGGGCGGATCTCGCGCTGGGCGATCTCATGCGTGAGTTCCAGCAGGTCGCGGGCCTCCTCGGTGGGCAGGTGACGTTCGACCGGCTGCGGGCCGTCGGGACGCATGGCGGCGCTCCTCCCTTGTCGGGCGCTTCGGCGGTGGGCCAGGGGTGGGGCCGCGGCCGTCGGATGGTGAGGCCGCAGGTCGCTGAGGGTCCTGGCCGGGTCGCGGTCTGGCTGATCAGCGGCTTGTGGCCGTAGGAGTATGCCCGATCGGGGGTCTTCCGTCACGGACCGGTTGCCCGGTAGTACTCCGCGGGCCCTGCTGCCGCCTGCGTGCCGGGCCGGTGGACGGCCCTCGTTCGGTGCCATCGGCGGGTGCCGCCGGTGGGTTGGATCGCGTACGACGGGTACGTACTCGGACTCGACGGCGTGCCGTCGCGGGAACCGGATCACGTGGACAAGTGATAACGACTGGTACTGGAGGACCCATGGGGCGCGGCGTTGGCGGACCGATCGCGGCGGCGGCCGCCGGGGCGGCGGTGGCGGTGCTGGCGGCCGGTTGCGGCGGCCCGGCGGGGCGTCCGCAGGCCCGTCCGACCACCCTGGAGCGGCTGGCCTCGGCGGCGGGCTGCGACCCGGCGATCCAGGCGAACGCGGCCGACCTGCGGGAGGGCACCTGCCTGACCGCGCGCGGCAGCTACGTCCTGGCGACCTTCCGCACCACGGCCGGCATGCGGACCTGGCTGGCGGACGCGCGGGGCTACAGCGGCGCGTACCTGGTCGGGGCGCGCTGGGTGGTCGGCGGCCCGCGCGGCGCGCTGCGTCCGGTGCAGGAGCGGCTGGGCGGGTCGGTGGAGCAGGCCGGGCAGCCCGGCGGCTGACCGGCCGGCGCGCGGCTTCAGCCGGCCGGCCGCCACTCCTCGACGAGCAGGCCGAGGATCACCTCGTCGGCGAACTCCCCGTACGCCCACGCGGCGGCCCGCCGGGTGCCCTCGACGACGAAGCCGGACCGGGCGGCGGCGCCCAGCATCGCGGCGTTGTCCGCCAGGGTCTCGATCTGCAGCCGGCGCAGTCCGCGCACGGCGAACCCGTACTCGCACAGCACCCGCACCACGTCGGTGCCGATCCCCCGGCCCCGTGCCGAGGCGAACAGCGACACGCCGAGGTGCGCCGCGCGGTTGTGCAGGTCGATCCCCCACAACAGGGCCTCGCCGACCGGCCGGTCACCGCCGGGCTGGTCCGGGGCCGGCTCCACCACGGTGAAGACCGCCGCGCCCGGTGACGGCTCGGCGGCGTAGACCGACGCGGCGGGCGGCACCGGGGTCCACGGCCGGGTGTCGGCGCGCGCCCGGGTCACGACGTCGCCGTACAACTCGGAGTGCAGCAGGGGCACATCGGTCTCGAAGCGGGCCCGCAGCGCGATTCTCTTCCCTCGTATCACCCCGCATGCCTACCGGCCGGGACGAGCGCGGTTCAACCGGTTAACGGTTGCCCGCTCGAAATATTCGCTCACTTGTTCTAGTCGATGGTTATGCTGGGCCCATGACCGCGCTACAGGGCTCACTCTTCGACGCCGCCGACCAGGTGGGGCTGCGCCCGCTGGCCGGGGTGCGCCGCACCGGGCTGGCGCACGGGGCGTGGCTCGACGTGCTGCCGGGCTGGCTGACCGGCGCCGACCTGCTGTTCGCCGCGCTCGCGCGGACCGTGCCGTGGCACGCCGAGCGGCGGCAGATGTACGACCGGACGGTCGACGTCCCGCGGCTGCTGTCGTACTACCGGGCGGAAGACCCGCTGCCGCACCCGGTGCTGGACGCCGCCCGGGCGGCGCTGAGCGCGCACTACGGCCCGGAGCTGGGCGAGCCGTTCCGCAGCGCGGGGCTGTGCTACTACCGCGACGGCCGCGACAGCGTGGCCTGGCACGGCGACCGGATCGGCCGCGGCGCGCGGGAGGACACCATGGTGGCGATCGTCTCGGTCGGCGAGCCGCGGCTGCTGGCCCTGCGCCCGCGACAGGGCGGCGGGCCGACGATCCGCACGCCGCTCGGGCACGGGGACCTGGTGGTGATGGGCGGCAGCTGCCAGCGCACCTGGGACCACGCGGTCCCCAAGACCGGCCGGCCGGTCGGACCGCGCATCAGCATCCAGTTCCGGCCGGCGGGCGTGGCCTGACCCCGGGACGCCGGAGCCAGGCCGCGCCCGGTCGGTTCAGCGGATGCCGACCTCGGCGAGCGCGAGGCGCTGGGCGGGGGTGGCGTCGGTGGGCCAGTAGACGTAGACCACGCCGCCGGTGCCGCTGGAGAGCTGGCCGGAGGCGTTGTAGCGCTTGGTCCGCAGCCACACCGTCTCGAACTGGGCCCGCTTGTAGACGTTGCGGACCGCGGCGTCGTCGGAGCTGGCCGGGTCGTGCGCGACCACGTCGCCCTGCGGGGTGAAGCCGGCGATGCACATCAGGTGGCCCGAGGTGCTGTAGTTGGCGCCGTCGAGCTCCGAGGCGAGGAACGACTGGGACGTTATCACCGGGATGCCGTGCTTGATCAGGTGCTCGATGTCGTTGAGCGTGTGCAGCCGGGTGATGACGCCTTCCATGTCGTGCCAGCGGGCCGCGTAGGCCGCGTTGAACGGCCAGTTGCCGCAGCCCTCGTACTGGTAGTCGTAGGTGTAGCGGGCCGCGTAGTCGACCTCGGGGTCCTGGTAGGTCGGGTCCACCCAGGCCAGGTCGGCCTTGGAGGGGCCGCGCCCCCAGTACTTGACGACCATCGAGGACGAGGTCGGGCTGCACCACGCCTCGCCGCCGTTGTCGTACTGCGGGTACTGGCCGGAGTGGATGTCCTGCGAGAAGCTCGGCACCGCGAGCTCGATCCCGGCGGCCTCGCCGGGCGTGGAGGCGGGCACCGTGAAGCGGGCCGGGATGTCGGAGGCCATCGCGCCGATCCGCCAGACCGTCGGGGTCAGCCGGGTGCCGGGCTTGCGGTACAGCGTCACCCGCAGCTGGTACGACGAGAGCCGCAGCGCGCTGGACTCGTCGTCGATGGCGAAGGTGTCGGTGGAGATGCCGCTGCGCCCGTCGTCCTGGCCGTCGACGGAGGTGCGCCGGATGTCGGCGTCGCTGTCACCGGAGGTCCACCGGCCCATCACGTACCAGGGCGTCGTGGTGCCGTCGTTGTAGGTGCCGCCCAGCTCGACCTGGATCCAGGTGCTCTCCGGGGTGTTGGCGTTCCAGGAGGAGACCAGCTCGGTGGCGGCGTGCGGCAGCACGCGCACCGGGGAGGTCCACTGCGCGTACTCCCACTCGGCGGTGGTGCCGGTGTGCGGGTCGGTGTAGCTGACGGTCCCCAGCGGCGCGGCGATGACGATGCCGGGCCGCAGACCGGGCACCACGCGGGTGCCCCGGCCGGCGCCGCAACGCCAGTCGGTGTAGGAGGTCCAGGAGTGGTAGTCCACGGGTGCGTCCTGCGGAGCCGGGGCGGTGGTCCCCCGACGGGCGGCCGGACGCGGCGCGGCGGAGGCGAGCGCGGGGTCGACGACGACGGCGGTGGCCGCGGTCGCGAGCGCGGCGGCCAGAACGGCGCGGCGCGGGGCGGGTCTTGTCATTGCGGAGCCCCATCTCCTCGGTCGGACCGAGGTGTTCGTATGGTTCACTGCGGGTTTTTCGTAGCTTGTCCGTGGCCGATCAATCACTGGTCCGTGGGGGCAACTATCGCTGTTGTCCCCGGTGTTCTGCCAGGGTTCACCGGCAGGTCAGAGATGTTTATTGGTAGAGACCACTGGAGGTTCACCGGGACGGCGCCCGGTCAGCCGGGCAGGACGACGAGTTCGCGGCCGGTGGTGTTCAGCCGCTCGCCGCCGTCCGCGGTGCACACCGCGATGTCCTCGATCCGGGCGCCGAACCGGCCCGGCAGGTAGATGCCCGGCTCGATGGAGAACGCCATGCCGGGCTCCAGCCTGCGGTCGCTGCCGGCCACGATGTACGGCTCCTCGTGGGTCTCCATGCCGATGCCGTGCCCGGTGCGGTGGATGAAGTGCTCGCCGTACCCGGCGTCCGCGATGAGGTCCCGGCCGACCGCGTCGAGTTCCTGCGCGGTGATCCCCGGGCGCACCGCCTGGGTCTGCGCCTGCTGGGCGCGGCGCAGCACCTCGTACAGCTCGCGGAACTCGGCCGGCGGCTCGCCGACGGCGTAGGTGCGGGTGGAGTCCGAGCAGTAGCCGTCCTGCGTGGTGCCGCCGATGTCCACCACGACCGGGTCGCCGCGCCGGATCACCCGGTCGGAGACCTCGTGGTGCGGGCTGGCGCCGTTGGGGCCGGCGCCGACGATCACGAAGTCGCAGGTGGCGTGGCCGGCGTCCAGGATCGCCGTGGCGATGTCGCGGGCCACCTCGCGTTCGGTGCGGCCCGGGCGCAGCCAGTCGCCGATCCGGCGGTGCACCCGGTCGATCGCCGCCCCGGCCCGGCGCAGCGCCTCGACCTCGGCCGGGTTCTTGCGCATCCGCATCGCCTGCAACACCTGCCCGGCCGGCCGCTGTTCGGCGTCCGGCAGCACGGCCCGGAAGGCGAGCACCTTCTCGGCCCACATGTGGTCGTCCACCGCGATCCGCCGCACGCCGTCCGGCAGCCGGCGGGCCACCAGGGCGTAGGGGTCGTCGGTCTCCGCCCAGCCGATGATCTCCATCCCCAGCGACCCGGCCGGCGACGCCTCGGCGGCGGCCTTCTCCAGGGCCGGCACGACCAGCACCGGATCGCCCTCGGCCGGGCAGACCAGGCAGGTCAGCCGCTCCAGCGGATGCGCGTGGTAGCCGGTGAGGTAGCGCAGATCGGCGCTCGGCGAGATCAGCAGCGCGTCGAGCCCCGCCGCGGCGGCGGCCCGGCAGGCGCTCGGCGACCCGGTCGGCGGAGAACAGCGCGGCGGCGCCGGGATCCGGCGCGGCGGTGGCGGTCGGGGCGTGCGGGGAGTCAGTCACACCGGCCACCGTAGACGCCCGGCGGGCGGCCCGGGGCGGGGGCACGCGAAGAGGGCACCCGACCAGAGTCACCCGCGCCGGCGCCGCGAAACCGTACTCTGATCGCGATGGACCAGCACCTCACGCCCCGCGACCCCCGCGCGACCGACCCCGCCTCGCCGGCTTCGGGCGCCTCCGAATCCGGACCGCGCCCGGCGTGTCCCGCGCTGTGCGACCTGGCCGGGCGGGTGCGCGAACTGCGGCCCTCCTGCGGCCGGGTGCGGCTGGTCGCGGTGGACGGGCACGCCGGCTCCGGCAAGACCACCTTCACCGCCCGGCTGGCGCAGGCGCTCGGCGGGGCGCCGGTGGTCCACCTGGACGACGTGGCCACCCACGACGAGCTGTTCGCCTGGACCTCGCGGCTGCGCTCGACGGTGCTGGAGCCGCTGGCCCGCGGGGCCGACGCGTGGCTGCCGGTCTACGACTGGACCGCGCGGCGCTTCGGCCGGACGGTGCGGGTGCCGTGCGGATCGGTGGTGCTGGTCGAGGGGGTGGGCGCGGGCCGGGCGGCGCTGCGCCCCCACCTGGCCGGGCTGCTGTGGATGGAGACCGACCGGGACACCGCGTGGGCGCGCGGCCGGCACCGCGACGGCCCCGACCTCGATGGCTTCTGGCGCCGGTGGCTGCGCGCGGAGAGCATGCACTTCGCGGCCGACCCCAGCCGGCCGCACGCCGACCGGCTGGTGCGCGAGGTGCCGGACGGGTACGAGGTGCTGCCGGGTCCGGCCGGCCGCGGCTGAGCGGATCGAGGGAACCTCCAGCCATCACCCAGCGTGACGGGGCGCAGCCGGTGCGCTGCGGACCGGAAATCGGCTCCGTCCGGTCGTCCAACGCGGCTTGACCTGGGGGGTGTACAGGACTTACGTTCTCAATGCACGGCCGAACGCGAGCCGTCAACGAGCACGAAGCCCCCGGTTGTTCCCCCGTGACCGGGGGCTTCGTCCGTTTCCGGCGCGGTGATATCTCCGTTTCGCCGGATCTGCTCCCCTGGTGATCTCACGTTCCGTGATCGGCTCATGGCTGGCCGACGGCGGTCTCCTCTTCCGCCGGGATGCCCCGCGGGTACCATGCCGAAGGGGACGCGGTCGGGTGGCTTCACGCGCTCCGCTTTCGCGTCAACTCACCGACCGGGTACGGCGGTTGTGTTCTCGCGAGGTGGCGGCGGCAGGCCAGGGGGCACAGTTGTGGGGGGTTCGATGGATTTCGGCTCGCAGCGCTCCGGCGCCCCCGCGGACCTGGCATGGCTGCGGGGCGTCGACGCCTACGCGGTGGCCGCCTACGGCCGCGCCGAGGAGGAGTTCCGCGAGGCGGTACGGCTCGACCCCGGGATGGCCGACGCGTGGCTGGGGCTGCACGCGCTGCGGGTGGACACCGCCGGGGCGCTGCTGGGGATGCACCGGCACCGGGACCGCTTCGGCGAGCAGCGCGAACGGCACGGCCGCCCGCTCAACTCCTGGTACTGGCTGGGCTGGTGGGTGCAGCCGGTGCTGGAGACCGCCCGCGACCTGGAGCTGGCGCACGCCTCGCACTGGCTGGACGAGCGCCACGTCCCCGAGCTCGACGCGGCGCTCAGCGCGCTCCCGGCGCTCGACGAGGACCCGCGGGTGCGGTTCCTGCACGCCTGCCGGGCCTACCTGCTCAAGGACTGGGAGCAGCTGGCCCACCACGCCGAGCCGCTGCTGGACGATCCGGTGCTCGGCATCGAGGCCGGGCTGTTCGGCGGGATGGCCCGGGTGCGGCTGGAGATGTGCGGGCAGGCCGAACCGGTGCTGGCGAGCGCCCTGATGCGCTGCCGCAGCGAGCAGCCGCAGCGCAAGGAGCTGCGCTACTGGCTGGCCAGGGCCCACGAGGGCAACGGCCGCACCGCCGCGGCCCTCCCGCTCTACCGCGCGGTCCACGTGGTGGACGCCGAGTTCATGGACACCGCCGCCCGGCTGTCCGCCATCACCGAGACCGAGGACGGGCTGGACGACGTCTCGGCCGCCCTGCCGCTGCCCGGCGGCTCCGAGCCGGGGCGGGCCGGCCTGCCGCCCGGCGAGGACCCCGGGTTCGACCCGGCCGACGTGCTCGGTCCCGACCCGGCGGGCCCGCCGGCCGGACCGGCGGCGGTCGACGAGAACGGGACCCGGGAGACCGCGCTGCTGGCCGCGGCGCTGTCCGCCCCGCCGTTCGCGGCCCGGATGGGCTCGGCCGATCCGGTGCTGCTCGACCAGGCGCTGGCGGAGCTGGAGCGGATGGTCGGCCTGGACCCGGTCAAGCGGCAGGTCAAGGCGTTGTCCGCGCAGCTGCGGATGGCGCGGCTGCGGGCCGGGCAGGGCCTGCCGGTGCAGCCGCCGAAGCGGCACTTCGTCTTCTCCGGCCCGTCCGGGACCGGCAAGACCACCGTCGCCCGGATACTCGGCCGGGTCTTCTACGCCCTCGGGCTGCTCGGCGGCGACCACCTGGTGGAGGCGCAGCGCGCGGACCTGGTCGGCGAGTACCTGGGCCAGACCGCGGTGAAGGCCAACGACCTGATCGACACGGCGCTCGGCGGGGTGCTCTTCGTCGACGAGGCGTACAGCCTGTCGAACTCCGGCTACGGCAAGGCGGACGCCTACGGCGACGAGGCGCTGCAGGTGCTGCTCAAACGCGCCGAGGACAACCGCGACCGGCTGGTGGTGATACTCGCCGGCTATCCCGAGGGCATGGACCGGCTGCTGGCCGCCAACCCCGGCCTGTCCTCCCGCTTCACCACCCGGGTGGACTTCCCCAGCTACCGCCCGCTGGAGCTGACCCGGATCGGCGAGGTGCTGGCCGCCGAGGGCGGCGACCGCTGGGACGCCGAGGCGCTGGACGAACTGCGCAGCATCAGCGGCCACGTCGTCGCCGAGCACTGGATCGACGAGCTGGGCAACGGCCGCTTCCTGCGCACCCTGTACGAGAAGAGCTGCGCCTACCGCGACCTGCGGCTGTCCGGCTACACCGGCACCCCGGGCCGCGAGGACCTGGCCACCCTGCGGCTGCCCGACCTGATGCAGGCGTACGGCGAGGTGCTGGCCGGCCGCGGTCCCGGGCTGCCGTCGGAGTGACGGCGGCCCAGGAGCGCGGCCGGACCCTTCAGCCGGCCATGGCGGCCGGCCGGCCGGCCCGCGGCCCGGCCGGGGCGCCCTGCGCGCGGTGCGCGGGGTCGCGCACCTCGCCGACCAGCAGCTCCAGCACGTCCTCCAGGGCCACCAGGCCCAGCACCCGGCCGTCGGCGTCCGCCACCGCCGCCAGGTGCGAGGCGGCCCGGCGCATCGAGGTGAGCGCGTCGTCCAGCGGCAGCTCGGCCCGCAGCGTCGCCATCCGCCGCCACAGCCTGGCCGGCACCGGCTGGTCGCCCTCCTCGTTCTGCTGGGCCTCCAGGACGTCCTTGACGTGCAGGTAGCCGAGGAACCCGCCGCCGGGTCCGGCGATCGGGAACCGCGAGTACCCGGTGCGGACGGTCAGCGCCTCCACCTCGGCCGGGGTCACCGAGGGGGTCACCGTCACCAGTTGGGCCGGCTCCAGCAGCACGTCGGTGACCGGGCGGGTGCCCAGCTCCAGCGCGTCGGACAGCCGTTCCTGGTCGCCGGGGTCCAGCAGCCCGGCCTGGCCGGAGTCCTCCACCAGGTAGGTCAGCTGCTCGCTGGTGAAGACCGCCTCGACCTCGTCGCGCGGCTCGACCCGGAACAGCCGCAGCATCAGCCGCGCGCACGCCCCGAGCACCACGATCACCGGGCGGAAGACCCCGGCGAAGGCGACCAGCTCAGGACCGAGCCACATCGCGGCCTTCTCCGGCGCGGCCATCGCCAGGTTCTTCGGCACCAGCTCGCCGATCACCAGGTGCAGGAAGACCACCACGGCCAGCGCGATGACGTAGCCCGCCGGGTGGACCAGGCCGTCCGGCAGCCCGGTCGCGGCGAAGGCCGGCTCCAGCAACCGGGTGACGGTCGGCTCGGCGACCGCGCCGAGCGTCAGCGAGCAGATGGTGACGCCGAACTGCGCGGCGGCCATCATGTGCGGCAGGTTCTCCAGCCCGTGCAGCACGGTGCGGGCCCGGCGCTGGCCGGCCGCCAGCGGTTCGATCTGGCTGCGGCGCACCGAGACCATCGCGAACTCGGCGCCGACGAAGAAGCCGTTGGCCAGCACCAGCACCAGGGCCAGCAGCAGTTGCAGGAAGCTCATCACCGCTCCTCCTGCCCGCCGCCGGTGCGCACCAGGCGCACCAACTCCGCGCGGTGGTGGCCGACCCCGAGCACCCGGGCCCGCCAGCCGGGCAGTTCGGCGACGTCGCCCGGCACCGGGATGCGGCCGAGGTGGTCGGCGACCAGGCCGGCCACCGTCTCGTACGGCCCCTGCGGGACGTCCAGGCCTATCCGGGTCAGGATGTCGACGCGGCAGCTGCCGTCGGCGTCCCAGGCGGGGTGGCCGTCCTGGGCCGGCGCGGGCGACAGCTCGGGCACGTCGGCGTCGTCGTGCTCGTCGCGGACCTCGCCGACCAGCTCCTCGACGATGTCCTCCAGGGTCACCACGCCGGCGGTGCCGCCGTACTCGTCGACGACCACCGCGATCGGCTGCTCGCTGCGCAACTGCTCCAGCAGCGACTGCACCGGCAGCGTCTCGGGGACCAGCAGCGGCGCCACGGCGATCCGGCCGACCGGGGTGCGGTCCCGCTCGGCGGCCGGCACGCACAGGGCGTCCTTGAGGTGGACCATGCCGACGACCTCGTCCAGCCGCTCCCGGTAGACCGGGAAGCGGGACAGCCCGGTCGCCCGGGTGAGGTTGAGCACGTCGGCCGCGGTCGTGGTGTCCTGCAGCGCGCTGACCCGCACCCGGGCGGTCATCACCGACTGCGCGGTCAGCTCGCCGAGGTTGAGGGTGCGCACGAACAGGTCGGCGGTGTCCTGTTCGATCGCGCCGGCCAGCGCGGAGTGCCGGGCGAGCGAGACCAGCTCGGTGGGCGTGCGGGCCGAGGCGAGCTCGTCGGTGGGCTCCACCCCGAGCGCGCGCACCAGCCGGTTGGCGGCGCCGTTGAGCAGCTCGATGACCGGCCGGAATATCCGGCTGAATATCCGCTGCGGTCCGGCGACCATCCGGGCGACCTGCATCGGCCGGGAGACCGCCCAGTTCTTCGGCACCAGCTCGCCGATCACCATCTGGACGGCGGAGGCGATCAGCATGCCGACCACGACCGCCACGCCGGGCGCCACGGTGGCCGGCAGCCCCAGGGTGGTCAGCGGACCGGTCAGCAGCCGGGACAGCGCCGGTTCGGCCAGCATGCCGACCACCAGCGAGGTGATGGTGATGCCGAGCTGGGTGCCGGAGAGTTGGAAGGAGAGCTTGCGCAGCGCCGACACGACGCTGCGGGCTCTGCGGTCGCCGTCGGCGGCGGCCCGTTCGGCCTCCGGACGGGCCACGGTCACCAGACCGAACTCGGCGGCCACGAAGAAGCCGTTGGCCAGGATCAGCAGGAAGGCCGCACCGAGCGGCAACAGGGAGATCATGCCGCCACCGCCACGCTCAGGGCGATTGGTACGGGGACGGCGCAGGTACTACAGGACGGTTCGTCCATCGCCGGAAAGGTGTCACTCCTCGGTTGGTCACGGTTCCCCCGCGGGCCGCGCGGACTCGCTCGGCGCTGGGCGGTGGGACGGGCGCTGACCGCGCCGCCACACCAGACTAATGAAGAGACCGCCGGACCGGGAGGTCCGGCGTACCGGCCGCGGTCATCCGGCGTCCGGATCGCCGGTGCCGCGGGCCTCCACCAGTGCCCGCAGCCGCCGCGCGTCGCGGGTGGCGCCCTGCCGGCCGTTGCCCGGCTGGATGCCCATCGCGGCCATGCTGGTGCCGTCCGCGAGGTCCAGGTAGACCCACGGGTCGCCGGAGCGCAGGTTGACCCCCAGCACCTCGGCCCAGGCGAGCCGGCGGCTGGTGGTGAGGTTCACCACGGTCACCCCGGCGTCGTCCGCGACCACCTTCGGCCGGGAGAGCACCAGCAGGATGCCGAAGATGACCAGGCCGGTGGCGGTCATCACGGTGCGGTCGGCGATCGTCCACGGCTCCGGCATGGCGAAGGCGACGGTGGTGAAGGTCACCACCGTCGCGACGCCCACCGTCAGCAGGACCGCGCGGGTGCGCCCGGGCCGGAAGACCACCGGCAGCTGATCGGGCCGGTCGGCGTTCACAGCCGGCAGGCGTGGATGCCGGTGGTCAGGATGGCCCGGGCGCCCAGCTCGTAGAGGTCGTCCATGATCCGCTGCGCCTCGCCGGCCGGGACCATCGAGCGGACCGCGACCCAGCCCTCGTGGTGCAGCGGGGAGATGGTCGGCGACTCCAGGCCCGGCGTCAGGGCGACCGCCTCGTCGACCCGCTCGGCCCGGATGTCGTAGTCCATCATCACGTAGCGGCGGGCCACCAGGACGCCCTGCATGCGGCGCAGGAACTGCTGGACCTTCGGCTCGGCCGGACCCTGGTCACCGGCGCCGGCCCGGCGGATGACGACCGCCTCGGACTCCAGGATCGGCTCGCCGATGATCTCCAGGCCGGCGTTGCGCAGGGTGGTGCCGGTCTCCACGACGTCGGCGATGACCTCGGCGACACCGAGCTGGATCGCGGTCTCCACCGCGCCGTCCAGGTGGACGACGGACGCCTGCACGCCGTGGTCCGCGAGGTGCTTCTCGACCAGGCCGGCGAAGGAGGTGGCGACGGTCAGGCCGCCGAACTCCTTGACGTCGGTGACGGTGCCGGCCCGGGTGGCGTAGCGGAAGGTGGAGGCGCCGAAGCCGAGTCGCATGATCTCCTCGGCCTTCGCCCCGGAGTCCAGCAGCAGGTCGCGGCCGGTGATGCCGATGTCGAGCCGGCCGGAGCCGACGTAGAGGGCGATGTCGCGCGGCCGCAGGAAGAAGAACTCCACCTGGTTGTCGCCGTCCACCAGGACCAGTTCGCGGCGGTCCTTGCGCTGGCGGTATCCGGCCTCATGGAGCATCGCCGCCGCGGGCTCGGAGAGTGCACCCTTGTTGGGGACGGCGATGCGCAGCATGGTGCGTGGTTCCTTCGTGCGTTCGGTGGACACGGCTCAGCGGATATCGGGGATGTTCACAGGTGAGCGTATACGTCGTCCAGGGAGATGCCCCGGGCGACCATCATCACCTGAAGGTGGTACAGCAGTTGGGAGATCTCCTCGGCGGTGCGTTCGGCGCCCTCGTGCTCGGCGGCCATCCACACCTCGGCGGCCTCCTCGACCACCTTCTTGCCGATGGAGTGCACTCCCTGCTCCACCAGTTGCGCGGTGCGCGAGGTGGCGGGGTCGGCGGAGGCAGCCTTGGTGCGGAGCTCGGTGAAGAGCTCCTCGAATGTCTTGTTGGCCATGGTGGTGCCTAGCCTAGTGGTCCCAACCCGCTCGTCAGCGCCACGGCTCGGATACCGAGCGCAGCGTGGCGGCGGTGGCCACCGCGGCGGTGACCGCCTCGTGGCCCTTGTCCTCCGACGATCCCTCCAGGCCGGCCCGCTGCAGCGCCTGCTCCTCGGTGTCGCAGGTCAGCACGCCGAAGCCGACCGGCACGCCGCTGTCCACCGAGACCTGGGTGAGCCCGGCGGTGGCGGCCTGGCAGACGTAGTCGAAGTGCGGGGTACCGCCGCGGATCACCACGCCGAGCGCGACCACCGCGTCGTAGCCGCGGCCGGCCAGCACCTTGGCGGCGACCGGCAGTTCGAAGCAGCCGGGGACCCGCACCACCGTCGGCTCCTCGATGCCCAGCTCGTCCAGCGCCCGCAGGGCACCGTCCAGCAGGCCGTCCATGACCTGCCGGTGCCACTGCGCCGCGATGACCGCGACCCGCAGGTCACCGCACTTGCGCAACTCCAACTCGGGGGCGCCCTTGCCGCTCAACGTCTCTCCTCGGTGATCGTGGTGCTCGGGTCGTGTGGTGGCGGCGGGCGGCCGCCGCGCGCTACTGGTTGCCGCACACCCCGGCGCGGCCGGCCTCCAGCCACGGCAGTTCGTGGCCCATCCGGTCGCGCTTGGTGCGCAGATAACGCAGGTTGTGCTCGCCGGCGCCCTCCGGCACCGGTTCGCGGCCCGCGACCCGCAGCCCGTGGGCGGCGAGCGCGGCGACCTTGTCGGGGTTGTTGGTCATCAGCCGCACCGAGCGCACCCCGAGGTCGGTCAGGATGCTCGCGCCGGCGCCGTAGTCCCGGGAGTCGGCGGGCAGTCCGAGTTCGAGGTTGGCGTCGAGCGTGTCGCGGCCGCGCTCCTGGAGTTCGTAGGCGCGCAGCTTCGGCAGCAGGCCGATCCCGCGGCCCTCGTGGCCGCGCAGGTAGACCACCACGCCGCGGCCCTCGGCGGCCACCCGCTCCAGCGACGCCTGCAGTTGGGGACCGCAGTCGCAGCGCAGCGAGCCGAAGACGTCGCCGGTCAGGCACTCGGAGTGCACCCGCACCAGCACGTCCTCGCCGTCGCCGAGGTCGCCGGCGACCAGCGCGATGTGCTCCAGCCCGTCGGCGTTGTCCCGGTAGCCGTAGCCGCGGAACTCGCCGTGCGCGGTGGGCAGCCGGATCTCCGCCTCGCGGCGCACCACCGGCTCGCTCTCGCCCAGGTAGGCGATCAGGTCCTCTATGGAGATGATCGCCAGCGAGTGCTTGCGGGCGAACGAGACGAGTTCGGGCAGCCGGGCCATGGTGCCGTCCTCGTTGGCGATCTCGCAGATCGCCGCGGCCGGGCGCAGTCCGGCGAGCCGGGCGAGGTCGACGCCCGCCTCGGTGTGGCCGGCCCGGGTCAGCACGCCGCCGGGGCGGGCGCGCAGCGGGAAGACGTGGCCGGGGCGCACGAAGTCGCCGGGCTCGCTGCCGGGCGCGGCCAGCATCCGCAGGGTCAGGGCGCGGTCGGCGGCCGAGATGCCGGTGGTGACGCCGTGCACGGGCGCGGCGTCCACGCTGACGGTGAACGCGGTGCTCATCGACTCGGTGTTGTGCTCGACCATCTGCGGCAGCTCCAGCCGGTCGAGCTCGTCGCCCGGCATCGGCGCGCAGATCAGGCCGCGGGCCTCGGTCATCATGAACGCGACCAGTTCGGGGGTGGCCAGTTCGGCGGCGAAGACCAGGTCGCCCTCGTTCTCCCGGGACTCGTCGTCGACCACCACGACCGCGCGGCCCGCCGCGATCTCGGTGACGGCCAGCTCCACGGGGTCGAGGAGGCGTTCGCCCTCCTCCGGGTACCAGCTCTGCAGGACACTCATGCGACGGCTCCTTCCGGGACCGGACCGGTTCGCACCCGGGTCCGCGACCACCAGGCGCGCATCCCGGCGATCACCAGGACGAAGTAGATGACGTAGACCAGCGCGGAGAACTTCAGGTCGCTGCTCCAGGCCAGCGGGACGCCGACCACGTCGACGGCGAGCCAGGCGAACCAGAACTCCACCCAGCCGCGGGCCATGGCGTACATCGCGGCGAGCGTGCCGACGAAGATGTACGCGTCCGGCCAGGGGTTCCACGACAGCGAGGGGAACGCGGTGAACAGGCCGACGACCGCCAGGGTGCCGAGCACGGTGCCGCCGGCCAGCCAGCCGCGCTCCCGCCAGCTGGCGAACCGGACCTCGACGGCGCCGGAGTCGCGCCGTCCCTGCCGCCAGCGCGCCCAGCCCCATCCGGCGACCACCACGACGAGCAGCTGCTTGCCGACGCCGCCGGCCAACTGCGCGGACCAGTAGGCGATCACCAGCACGGCGCCGGACAGCAGCTGGACCGGCCAGGCGATCACCGAGCGGCGCCAGCCCAGCGCGAGGCCGGCCAGGCCCAGCAGGTTGCCGGTCATGTCCGCCCACTTGACGTGCTCCCCGAAGACCGAGAAGGCGACGCTGTTGAGCGAGTCGACACCGCTCACCGCACGCCCTCCGTCCGGTCGCCGAGCAGGCGTTCCACGTACTTGGCGAGCACATCGACCTCCAGGTTGACCGGGTCGCCGACCTGCTTGACGCCCAGGGTGGTGAGCGCGAGCGTGGTCGGGATCAGGCTGACGGTGAAGAAGTCGGGTCCGGCGTCCACGACGGTGAGGCTGATGCCGTCCACCGTGATCGAGCCCTTCTCGACGACGTAGCGCGACAGGTTCTCCGGCAGGGCGATCCGGACGATCTCCCAGTGCTCGGCCGGGGTGCGGGCGGCGATGGTGCCGGTGCCGTCCACGTGGCCCTGCACGAGGTGGCCGCCGAGCCGGCCGCCGAGCGCCATCGGGCGTTCCAGGTTGACGCGGGAGCCGGGCCGCAGCGCGCCGAGGCTGGAGCGCTTGAGGGTCTCGGCCATCACGTCGGCGGTGAAGGAGCCGTCGGCGGTCCCGACGACGGTGAGGCAGACCCCGTTGACCGCGATCGAGTCGCCGTGCGCGGCGCCTTCGGTGACCAGGGGTCCGTTCACGGTGAAGCGGCAGGCGTCCGCGAGGTCCTCGACCGCGGCGACCTCGCCCAACTCTTCGACGATTCCGGTGAACACGGCTCAGCTCTCCTCGGGACGGCGGGGACGGGCGGTGACCCGCAGGTCGGTGCCGATGCGCGTGACGTCGGCCGCTTCCAGCCGGAGCGCGTCGGCGATGGTGGTGATGCCGGCGTCGGCGAGGGCGGCGGGCCCGGCGCCGAGCAGGACGGGTGCGAGATAGCCGACGACCTTGTCCACCGCGCCGGCCGCCACGAAGGACCCGGCCAGCGTCGGGCCGCCCTCCAGCAGCACGGAGCGCACGTCGCGGCGGTACAACTCGGCGAGCAGCGCGGGGATGTCCAGGCCGCGGCCGGCCGGCGAGCGCGGCAGCCGCACGACCTCGGCCGGGCAGTCGGGCCCGGTCAGGTGGTCGGCGGCCGCGTCGTCGGCGACCGCGACCAGGGTGGGGGCGGCGCCGTCCAGGATCCGGGCGCCGGGCTTGACGGCCGCCGCGGTGTCCACGACGACGCGCAGCGGCTGCACGAGAGCGGTGGCGCCCTCGACGCGGGCGGCGAGTTGGGGGTCGTCGGCGCGCAGCGTGCCGGAGCCGACCACGACGGCGTCCGCCTCGGCGCGCAGCCGGTGCACGTCGGCGCGGGCCTCGGCGCCGGTGATCCACCGGCTGGTCCCGTCGGCGGCGGCGATCCGGCCGTCCAGGGTGGCCGCGTACTTCCACAGCACGAACGGCCGGCCGCGGCGGACGGCGGTCAGCCACGCCTCGTTGCCGGCGGCGGCCTCGGCGGCCAACAGGCCCCCCTCGACCGCGACTCCGGCGGCGCGCAGGGTGTCGACCCCGCCGGCCGCGGACGGGTTGGGGTCGGCGACCGCGTAGACGACCCGGCGGACCCCGGCCTCGATCAGCGCCCGGGTGCACGGGCCGGTGCGTCCGGTGTGGTCGCAGGGCTCCAGCGTGACGACCGCGGTGCCGCCGCGGGCCCGCTCGCCGGCCGCGCGCAGCGCCAGGACCTCGGCGTGCGGACCGCCGGCCCGCCGGTGCCAGCCCTCCCCCGCCACCCGGCCGCCGGCGTCGAGCACGACGCATCCCACGACCGGGTTGGGGCTGGTGGAGCCGAGGGCACGGGCGGCGAGCGCGACGGCGCGCCGCATCGCCTCGGTCTCCTGCGGAGTGGCCACCGGGTCCTCCCTGCCTTTTCTGGCACGGACTCCGGGGCTGTGGTGGGACAATAACGGAGAACCCGACCGGGGGACGCCGGGACGACGAACGGCGATACGCGACGGACAGGTCGCGGCGGTTCACCGGCCACGGCGTACCGGTTCGGCTCCGTCGCGCACTGCCTCCCATCCGGACTTTAACCGTCGGTCCAGGAATCTCACCTGGTCAACCGGCCGCTGGCAGCGGCCGGGTCGCGGACTGTAACCGCCGGTTCGGAGTTTCACCGACCCCGGAGTGCGCTGAACGTCACTGGTACACCTTCAGTGTGCCATGCCGCGTCAAGACGCAGCGTGGGTGATCCAGTGTCCTCAGTCACAGAATCCCGACCGAAAAGCGCCGTTTCACAGCCGTCCACCGGTCATCCGGGTCACCGGGCCGAAGCGGTGGGAGGCCGAGCGGCGGCCCGCGGCGTAGCACGCTCCGGCCACCGCGGCACCGAGTCCGGCGCCGGCCGCGACCGTCCCGCGCGCCCGCACCGCGGCCCACGCGGCGACGGCGGCGCCGACCGCCGCGCGAGCCGCCTTCGCGGTCGTCGCGCGGGAGAACGCCGACGCGGCCCTGCGGCCCGCTTCGGCCTTCGAACGGGCCGGTCCGGTGGCGGACTCGGCCGTCGAGGCGGCCTCGGAACGCGGCTGTCGCCCACCGGTGCCCGGTGTCCGACGAGTGGACTGGTCCCCATGTGCATTGATTTCAGCCATGGTTCTCGCCTAACCACTCGTCAAGGATTCAAAGCCGCGGACCGAGGACGGATTCGTCGTCCGGCAGCAGCGAGCCGAGCGGACCGAGATCGAGATTGAGGTCCTGCGGGGTCAGCCCGTAGCGGTCGCACAGTTCGGACATGCGGTCGCGCAGGACCATCAGCGTCATGCCGACGCGTTCCTCCTGTTCCTCGCTGAGGTCGCCGTGGTCCACCCGGTGCAGGGCGGTGCGCTCCATGAGTTGGCGCAGGAGTTCGGCGATGGTCAGCACAAGTTTCATCAGGTCGCGTTCCACCGTGTCGGGCTCCGCGCCGAACCGCAGCCGTCCGCTCCGGGCGCTCGCCGGGCGGTCTCCGCCCTCCGCGACGAGGTCGGTCGCGCGGGCCGCGGCTCGCGCGACCTCGTTCCACCGCGCGGCGCGCGACGCGTCCGGGCTCACCACGGCGCGGGGGCGTCGGGGGCGATGGCGCGGACCACCGCGCGCAGGTTGACGTGCACCAGGTCCACGTCGGCGATGGACAGCACGAGGTCGCCGGTCAGCACGGCGCCGCCGTTGAGCAGCCGGTCGAGCAGGTCGACCAACGCGACCTGCCGGTCCGCGATCCGCCGGTCGCCGCCGAACGGGGGCGCCGGGGCGGTCCGGTCACCGTCCATCGCGGACCTCCTCGGACGCCTGCTGGGCGAACGAGTACGGCGCCCAGGGGCCGGTCACCTCGACCCGGATCCCGGGCTCGGCGCGCGCCGCCTCGGACACCGCCGCGGCGAACTCCGCCGCCCGGTCGACCGGCACCAGGAACGCGTGGTTGGCGATGTTCTCGGCGTGCCCGGCCTGCCCGGCGTTCCCGCCATCCATCGCCGCCAACGCGCCCTGTTGCGGGCGGTGCGCCACCTGGGCGGAGGCCAGTCCGCCGGCCCGGCGCAGCACCCGGGTCGCGACCTCGTGGGCGTGCTGCCGGACCGCGTGCGCGCCGTCGCGCTGCGCCCGGCGCTGCCGGAGGTAGGCGCGGCCGGGCGTGTCGCGGGCCGGGTCGGGCGCCGGCGCGGCAGCGGCGGAGACGGCGGCGGGCTGCCGGGCGTCGGCATAGACCTTGACGCCCCACTCCAGGTGGCCGTCGAGCCGGGTGAGCAGGTCGTCGAACTCGGCGGCCCGCTCGCGGAGCATGGCGGCGACCCGGGCGTCGTCCACGTACACGGTGGCGAGCCGCATCGGCAGCACGACGACGTCCGGGAAGGCGCCGTCGACCACGGCGTGGTGGGCCCGGGCGACGGCCTCCAGCCGTTCCAGGTCGTCGAGTTGGGCCCGCAGGCCGTCCGCGCCGAACTCCTCGGCCGGCACGTCGGCCAGCATCGCGCCGAGCCCGCCCTCGCACACCGTGCGCACCCCGGCGCCCGCCACGCCCGAGGTGCCGGCCCGCTCGGCGGCCGCGGCCAGTCGCGGACCGGCCCGGCCGACGGCGTAGACGTAGCGCAGGCGGTGCGCCGGATCGGTGCCGTTCATCGCCCGGTCCCTTCCCGGCCGCCGGCGCGGTCCTCCTCGGCCTCCCGCCGGCCGCCGGGCAGCGACGCGGCCTCCCGCAGCCGGGCGATCTCGTCCCGCAGGTCCTCGTTCTCCCTGGCCAGGCTCTCGTCGGCGACCGGCGAGCGGTCCGGCACCGAGGCGCGCGAGGAGAGCGAGGGATCGCGCTCCCACCAGTCGATGCCCATCTCCTTCGCCTTGTCGACGGAGGCGACCAGCAGCCGGAGCTTGATCGTCAGCAGCTCGATGTCGAGCAGATTGATCTGGATGTCCCCGGCGATGACCACGCCCTTGTCGAGTACGCGCTCAAGGATGTCGGCCAGGTTGGCGGAGGACCCCTGCGAGCCGTACGGGGACGTCGCGGACGGCCCCATACGGCCGGCGAGTGAATCGGACACGTGTCGTCAACCCTGTCTGCGGTCAGGACCCGTCAGCGACGGGCCGCGGCGGAACGCCTGCGCGGGCGGCGGGCCGGCGCGTCGGCTTCCGGCTCCTCGTCCGCGGCGTGGTCGTCGGACGCGTCGTCCCGGGGCCCGTCGTCGTCTTCGTCGGCGTCCTCGTCGAACTCGTCGAACTCGTCGGGTTCGTCGTCCTCGTCGTCGGCGTCCTCGTCATCGAAATCGGCGTCCTCGTCGTCGAAATCGTCGTCGGCGTCCTCGAAATCGTCGTCGGGTGCCTCGTCGTCGAACCCGTCGTCCTCGCGGTCGTCGGAATCCCGGTCGCGGGCCTGCTCCTCACGTTCTTCCTGCTCGACGGCCTCGTCGTGGTCCATGACGACCTCGCCGTCACGGATCTCGCCGCGCCAGCTGTCGGTGGCCTCGCCGCGCATCATGATGAACTTGCGGTACAGCTTGAGATCGAGCCGGGCGCGGCGGCCCTGCGCCCGCCAGATGTTGCCGGTCTTCTCGAACAGGCCCTTGGGGAAGTAGTCCAGGACCAGCAGCACCCTGGTGAGGTTGTCGGTGATGCGGTGGAAGGTCACCACACCCTTGACCGTGCCCTTGGCGCCCTCGGTGGTCCAGGTGATGCGCTCGTCGGGGATCTGCTCGGTGACGTTCGCCTTCCAGCTGCGGGTGGACTTGGCGACCTTGACCTTCCAGTTCGTGGTGGTGTCGTCGGCCTTCTCCACGCTCACGACGCCCTTGGCGAAGGTGCTGAACTCCTGGAACTGGGTCCACTGGTCGTACGCCTCGCGAAGCGGTACGCCGACGTCGATGTCCTCGCTGATGGTGATGCACTTGGACGCGCCACCACCCTTGCGGCCCTTGCCGAACAGACCCTTGAACCCCTCCTTCACGGTGTCCTTCAGGTGTGAGGCGCCCGCCGAGACGATGGCCTGGACCGGTGACTTGCCCTCGCTGAGCGCCTGGCCGGTCTTGGCCAGGCTGCCGGCCAGCCCGCCCGGTTCGGAGAGCGTGCCGATGCCCTCTCCCAGCTTGCTGCCGAGCCCGGTGACCGCCTTGCGGGCCCGGGCCGCCAGATAGTCGCGAAGCTCCTCCTTGAGCCGGTCGGCGGCCGGGCTGTCCAGCAGTTCGTCCTTGAGGGTGCGCAGTGTCGACTCAGGCATTGCCGCCTCCCCGGCCGCTCGTCCTGCCGGACGCCTTGGACGCGGTCTTGCGGGTGCCGGAGGAGGCGGTCTTGCGCGCCTTGGCCGGTGCCGACCGGGCACGGCGGGTACCCGAGGCCTCGTCGGAGGACTCGGAGCGCCGGGCGGTCCTGCGCTTGGGCGCCGGCGGTTCGCCCGCGTCGTCGTCCGGCTCGTCGGGCTCGTCGGACGCGTCGGAGGAGCCGAGCGAGAGGGTGCGCTCGTGCAGCGAGTCCGCGAAGCCGCCGACCCGCTTGGTGAGGGCGCTGGTGGCGGCGTGCTTCGTGGCGTCGAGGATCTCCTCGCGCACCTGGGTGTTGAGAGCGCCGAACACCGGCGAATCGGCCACCAGCCTCTTGAGCGCCTGCGGATCCAGACTGATCTTCCGGCCGGCGAGGAACATGCCGAGTCCGATGGCCAGTTTGGCCTTCTTGGTGCGCCCCAGCAGGTATCCACCCACGAGCGCCGTTCCTATTTTCGCGTTGGTCATCATCTTCGGGAAACCTCGTCCTCTTCGGTTTTCACGGGCGTGCGCGCAGTTGTTGCTGCTTGGCTACGAGCCACTCCAGGTTGTCGAGCAGCTCGTCCTCACGCCGGTCGAATTCCTCCTCGCCGATACGTCCGGCGGTGAATTCCCTTTCCAGTTCGACCAGTTCGCGGCGAACGGGTTCGGGGTCGTAGTACTCGCGCTCCGCGGTGAGGAGCACCTGGTCGATCACCCAGACGCTTCCGTAGACCGGCGCGAGCGGCAGGGTGAGGAGCCGGCCGATGAGGCCCATGCGCACCTTCCTTCCCTACGCCGCCGGTTCACACGAAGCTGTAGGGCGGCAGCGGACCGTGCAGTCGAAGCTCGTAGCCGTCGCCGCGCCGGGCGGCCTCCTGGTGGACGCCCTCGGAGAACGCGGCGGCCTTCTCGCGGTGCACCAGGAAGGAGACGCCGAGGAAGTGGCCGCCGGACGGTTCGCCGACGCTGTGGGCCTCGGCGAGCCGGGAGAGCCGGGCGGTGATCTCCTGCGCCGCGAGCGCCTCCCGGGTCGCGGCCTCGCGCGAGAGGATCTCGCCGAGCGCCACCTTCTCCCGCTGGGCCTGCGGCTGTTCACGGGTCACCTCGTTGAGCCGGCGGGCCTCCGGGACCTCGGCGACGATCTCCCGCAGCAGGTCGGCCTCGTCCCGGGACGCCTTGAGGTGGTACTCCAGGCAGCCGCCGATCTCCCGGAGCCGGGCGGTGTACGCCTCGCCGTCCCGGGCGACCGAGCCGGCCACCTCGTCGTCGTCCGGGCCGACCAGCCCGAACCTCATCGGCAGGACCGCGCCGTCGTCCAACAGCCGTTCCAGCACGGCCTCGTGGGCCATCAGATCGCGCCGCTTGGGCCGCAGCCCGAGGGGCGCGTCGCTGACGACCACGCTCACCGGCCCGGCCTCCAGCGTGCGCAGCGCTCCGGCCGGGTCGCCGACGCCGCGCATCCCGTCGAGCCGCACGGGGTGCTCCGCCGCCGTGACGGCGTACACGTAGGTGGCCATGGTCACTCCTCCCGCCGGCGCGAGGTGCGACGGCTGCTGCCGCTGGACGAGGAGCTACGGCGTGACGGGGCCTTGGCGTCATCGTCGGAGTCGTCGCGGGTCAGGGACTCGCCGATCGCCTCGACGGCGCCGGTGAGCGCGCCCTTGGTCTTGCCCTTGGCGCCGCTCTCCTGGGTGTCGCCGACGATGTCGGTCAACGTGGTGGGGGCCTTGCGCCCCGATTCGAGGTCCAGCCGGTTGCACGCCTCGGCGAAGCGCAGATAGGTGTCGACGCTGGCGACCACGATGCGCACGTCGATCTTGAGGATCTCGATCCCCACCAGCGACACCCTGACGAAGGCGTCGATGACCAGGCCGCGGTCGAGGATCAGCTCCAGGACGTCGTAGAGGCCGGCGGATCCGCCGCCTCGGCTGTTCACGTCCGACGAGGACTGGGTTACCACACTCACGTTCGTTCATCCCTTCCGATGGACAGGCCGGGCCGCCGGGCGGGGTGCCCGCGGCGCCGCTGTTGCTGGTCAGCGATCGATCTGCCCTCTCGCATAGCGCCGGGTACGCCGGTATCCGACGATCCGGGCCCGCTCGTCGAGTTCGACGCGGTACGACGCCATGACGCTCGTGGTGTCCGGAACCCTTTCGATCTCCATCACCTCCACCTCCGCCGTCCAGCCGTGGTCCTCGCGTTTCACCGCGGACACCGAACCCGGTTCCTGGCGCAACAACTCCGCGAGTTGTGCGGCGGCCGCCCGCATCGCCTCGGGCATGCTGATCGGGTGTTCGCCTTCGGATTCTTTTTCCTGTGTCGTCGCCATGATCCCGTCCGATGATTGTGCGCTCGGTGGTCGACGGATACACCGCAGTGCCTTCTTGGATGTCAGCCGTCTGCCCTGGCATTCCGAACCTATGCAACGGATTCGGACCGATGGGAAAACGTGAATTCCTACTGACCAGGAATCACGTTCGTCGTCGCGGCACAACGCGTCGCGGAAATCGAAGAACACCGTTATCCGGCAAAGGAGTTCGACGCCGGCGGTGTTCCGCGGCGGGGGCCGGGCCGTCCGCTAGCGCACGTGAGTGGAGTCACACTCGCGTGACGGCTGGGTCACGTTCCGCGTGAGCGTGCGAACAGTGGGTAAGGGCGCAAACGGCACACGCGCACGGGCCGCGGGTGCCTCGGCGGAAGGAGACCCGCATGCTGCAGGCCCACCCCTCGGTCCTGAAGAGACTCATGGACGAGTACACCTCCCTGCGAACGCGCTACGCGAAAACGGGGGACGTGCAACTGAGACAGCGGATGAACGACGCCGCGTACACGCTGTGCGTCGTCACCGGGACCCGGGAAGTGGACACCGCGATGATGGTCGCGCGACACCAGTTGTCCGCGGACCGGGCCGGCGACGACACCGTGCTCAGCGCCTGACCCGGTTCAGCGGTCGTCGGCGCCCTGTCGCGGGGCGCCGACTGCCGCGACCACCGGGCCGCCGCCGGTGGCGGACCAGCTGAGCAGGAGCACGGCCAGGTCGTCGGTGTGGCGGTTGCCGTCGAGCCGGCGGGCGGTGGTGGCCAGGTGCTGGACGAGAGGGCCGCCGGCGAGGTCCGGGGACCGCTCGATGAGGCGGATCAGCCCCTCGACGCCGAGCCGTTCGCTGCCGGCGCCGCTGTGCCCCTCGACCAGCCCGTCGGTGAACATCAGCAGCGAGGAGCCCGGCGGCAGCGTGGTGCGGGTGGTCTCCCAGCGGTGGGCGCCGGGCAGCAGTCCGAGGGCGATGCCCGGGCGGCAGGAGAGGGAGCGGACCCCGGCCGGGCCGAGCACCAGGGGCGCGTCGTGGCCGGCGAGGGTGATGTCGGCCCGGCCGGAGCCGGGCACGACCGAGAGCGTGACGCAGGTGGCGAACTTCTCGGCGTGCGGCCGCTCGGCGACCATGATCCGTTCCATCAGCGCCAGCAGTTCGCCGTCCCGGTGGCCGCCGAGCACCAGCGAACGCCAGGCTATCCGCAGGCAGACCCCGAGCGCCGCCTCGTCCGGGCCGTGGCCGCTGACGTCGCCGACCACCGCGTGCACCGTGCCGTCGTCGGTCTGCACGATGTCGAGGAAGTCCCCGCCGAGCAGGGCGTGTTCGCGGCCGGGCAGATAGCGCGTCACCGGGACGACCGTGTCGTGCAGCAGCAGCGGCGCCGGCAGCAGGCCGCGTTCCAGCCGGATGTTCTCCTCGGCGCGCAACCGGTTCTCGCTGAGCTGGGCGGCGGTGCGCTCGGCCTGCTTGCGGTGCACGGCGTAGCGCAGCGCCCGGTCCAGCAGTTCCGCGGTGACCTGGCCCTTGACCAGGTAGTCCTGGGCGCCGATGGCCACCGCCTCGGCGCCCGCGCCGCCCTCGGCGAGCCCGGTCAGCACGATGACGGCGGCGTCCGGGCAGGCCCGGTGCACGTCGCGCACCGCGTCGAGGCCGGAGGCGTCCGGCAGGTGCAGGTCGAGCAGGACGCAGTCCGGTGCCGGCTCGCGACGCAGGTGGGCCAGGGTGTCGGCGAAGGTCTGCACCCAGGTCAACGAGACCGCGAGCCCGGTGTCGTTGAAGTGCTCCTCCACCAGCAGCGCGTCGCCGGCGTCGTCCTCGACGAGCAGCACCCGGTAGGCGCCGGGGGTGGCCGGGGCCTGCGGCGGGAGCGGGGCTCCGGGCTCGGTGTGCGGCGGGATCATGACCGGGCCGTCGCGCCTTCCTCGTCGGAGTCCGTTGCGGGCGGTTCGGCGGCGGGCGCCTCGTCCTGGGCGGGCAGGGTGAAGACGAAACGGGTGCCGGGCCGGTGGTCCGGGTCGATGGCGATGGTGCCGCCGTGGTACTCGACGATCTTCTTGCACAGCGCGAGGCCGATGCCGTTGCCCGGATAGGTCTCGCGGGTGTGCAGCCGCTGGAAGATCACGAAGACCTTCTCCGCGTAGGCCGCCTCGATGCCGATGCCGTTGTCGCTGAACGTCAGCTCCCAGACCGGTCCTCGGCCGCGCACCCCGACGTGGATGGCCGGGGCGCGGTCGGGCGAGCGGAACTTCACGGCGTTGGTGAGCAGGTTCTGCAGCACGATGCCGAGTTGGGTCGCGTCGCCGGGCACGGTGGGCAGCGGGTCGTGGGTGACCTCGGCGCCCGACTCCTCGATGGCGATGCTCAGCGAGTCCTGGGTGCGGGCGAAGACCGCCTCCAGGTCGACCAGGGTGTGCTCGGTGTGCAGCCGGCCCACCCGGGAGAAGTCCAGCAGGTCGTTGATGAGCCCCTGCATGCGGTTGGCGCCGTCCACCGCGAAGCCGATGTACTGCCGGGCCCGGTCGTCCAGTTGCTCCGCGTAGCGGCGCTCCAGCAACTGGCAGAAGCTCGCCACCTTGCGCAGCGGCTCCTGCAGGTCGTGCGAGGCGACGTAGGCGAACTGCTCCAACTCGGCGTTGGAGCGCCGCAGGTCGGCGGCCTGCTCGTCGAGCTGGTCGCGGGTCTGGTTGGTGAAGGACAGCTCCTCGGCGAGGCGCCGGCGCATCGCGTCCACGTCGGCGGCCAGCCGCCGGATGTCGGCCGGGCCGGTGCCGGTGACCGGATGGCCGAAGTCGCCGCGGGCCACCGAGCGCACGTCGCGCGAGAGCCGCTCCAGCGGATCGGTCACCCCGCGGCGCAGCCCGACGAAGACCAGGACGGCCAGGATGACCACCACGATCCCGATGAGGACCAGGACCAGGTCGCGTTCGGTGTCGAGGCGGCCGCGCGAGGCGTCGGTGCGGTTCTCCTCGCTCTGCAGGCGCCGCTGCTGCCGGGACAGCGCGGAGCGGACCGCGTCGAAGTCGGCCTTGCCCTCGTCGGCCCGCCGGTCGGCGGTCGCGGCAGCGTCGCCGGCCGGGGCGTCGGCCACCGGGCGGGCGAAGTCCCGCTGCCAGACGGCCGCCCGGCGCTCCACCTCGCGCAGGTCGGCGGCGGTCGCCGAGCCGGCGGTCAGCAGGAGGTCGAGCCGCCGCACCGCCTGCTTCTGCTGGACCAGGCCGGACCGGTAGGGGGTGAGGAAGTCGGCGCGCCCGGTGATCCCGTAGCCGCGTACCCCGGTCTCCTGGTCGATCAGCGCGTTGGACAGCTGCTCGGAGGTCGCGAGCGCGGGCAGTTGGCGGTCGAGCAACTCGTCGCTGATGTCGGAGGCGCGCGAGAAGACCAGCGCGCCGACGAGTGAGAGCGCCGCCAGCACGGCGAGCGCCAGGCACACCCCCGCGGTCAGCAACTGCCGCGTGGTGCGGCCGTCCAGCGCACCGCGTCCTGCGGACCGTTCCGCCATGTCGCCCCTCCCTCCCGCCGCTCGATCGGGCAGAGCATACCGTCGGCGACAACGACTGTTGTCGTGAGATCACCCGCAGCGTAGGGTTGTCGAAGTGCACCGCGCGGATCCACCCCCCACTCCGCTGATCGGCCGGTCCGACATCGCCGCCCTGGCCGATCGGGCCGTCGTCGATCTCGCCCGCGTCCTGGCGGAGCAGGCGTTCGGTCCCCTGGCGGGACCGGAGGATCCGGGGAGCCCGGGAAACACGGAGGATCCGGACGCGGAGTCCGGCTCGTCCGCCCCGGCGGCACAGGAGTTCACCGGTTCGCTCGCCCGTCTGCACGCTCTGGCACAGCTCCACCACGCCGTCGAACGGTGTGCGGAGCAGGAAGCACAGGCGGCGGCACACGCCGGCGCGGGCTATCCCCAGTTGGGGAGCGCCTGGGGCATCAGCCGGCAGGGCGCCCGTCGCAGGTGGCCCGGTCTGGCGTTCACCGCCCGGCACGCCACCGCATCCCCCCTTCGTCCTCGATCCGGAGCACCGACGTGAACGCACTCGTTCCCACCCGCCCCTACAACGTCCTGTTGATCGAAGACGACCCGGCCGACGCCCTCCTGGTCGAGGAGGCCCTGGTCGAACGGCAGTTGACCCGCACCGTGCACCGGGTCGAGGACGGCGTGGCCGCCCTGGAGTACCTGCGCGCCCCGGACAGCCTGCGGCCCGACCTCATCGTGCTCGACCTCAACATGCCGCGGATGAGCGGCCGCGAGCTGCTGACCATCCTCAAGGACGACGCCGACCTCAGTGCCATCCCGGTCGTGGTGCTCACCACCTCGGGCGCCCCGGACGACATCCAGCAGGCCTACGCGCAGCACGCGAACGCCTACGTCACCAAGCCGGTCAACCTGGACGACTTCATCGCCTCGGTGCACAGCATCGACGCCTTCTTCCTGGACACCGCGCAGCCGCTGCCGCTCGGCGGCGAGTAGCCGGCCGGCGCCGGGGCGTCGCCCGTTGGGAGGAACCGGCCGTGCGCCGTGACCGCCCGGCCGGCCGGCGCTGCGACGCTTGCCGCATGACCCGACACGAGCCGCCGCCACCCGCCGTCCCGCAGGTGGAGGCGGCCGTGGCGCGCATGCGGGCCGTGTCGGCCGGCCTGCCGGAGGGGGACGGGGTGGCCGTCTTCAACCGGGTCTACCTGTCGGTGACCCGCGAGTTGGCCGTCCGCGTCGCCGGCGGCTGCTTCCGCCACCCGGAACGCACCGCGCGGCTGGGCGCCCTGTTCGCCGCGCGCTACCTGGCCGCGGTGGACGCCGACGCGGCCGGCCTGCCGGTACCGGCCTGCTGGCGTCCGCTGTTCCAGGCGCGGCGGCACCGCGGGATCCGGCCGCTGCAGTTCGCGGTGGCCGGCGTCAACGCCCACGTGGGCCACGACCTGGCGCTCGCCGTGCTGGACACCTGCCACGCGCTCGGCCTGGAACCGCACGAGGTGGAACGGGACTTCGAGCGGGTCGGCGACGTGCTGGAGGCGATCGAGGAACGGGTGCGCGAGGAGCTGATGCCCGGCCCCGACCTGCTGGAGCTGGCCGATCCGCTCACCCACCTGGTCGGCTCCTGGAGCCTGGAGCGGGCCCGCGAGGCCGCCTGGTCGGCGGCCCGCCTGCTGTGGAACCTGCGCGGCCGCCCCGCCCTCCAACAGGAGTGCGCCGCCCGGCTGGACGCGGGCGTGGGCCTGGTGGGCCGCTGCCTGCTGACGCCGTTCCCCGTTCAGTCCTCCGGCAGTTCCACCGGCGCGATGCGGTGGTAGAGGTCGCCGGGGCCGGGGTTGGCGGGGTCGGTGGCGCCGCCGAGGTGGCGCATCACGCCCCACACCGCGTTGAGCGCGGTCTGCACGGCGCCCTCGGCCCAACCGGCCGTCCAGGAGATGTCGTCGCCGGCCAGGAAGACCCCGCGCTGGTCGTCCGGCAGCCCCTCCTGCATGAAGTGGGTGAACAGCCGCCGCTGGTAGCGGTAGTGGCCGGGCAGGTTGGCCTTGAACGCGCCCATGAAGTACGGCTCGTTCTCCCACGAGACGGTGACCGGGTTGCCGATGATGTGCCGCCTGATGTCGACGCCGGGGTAGATCTCACCGAGCGAGTTGAGCATGACCTCCATGCGCTCGCCGGCCGACAGCGGCAGCCACTTGAGGCTGTCGTCGCACCACGTGTAGGACAGGCAGATCACCGCGGGCCGGTCGGGTCCGTTGTCCAGCAGGTAGGTGCCGCGGGTCATCCGGTCGGTGAGCGTCATGCTCATGGTGTCCCGGCCGGTGCGCGGGTCGCGGTCGCGCCAGAACGGCCGGTCGACCGGGACGAAGAGCTTGGAGGACTCCATGTAGTGGGTGCGCTCGATCGCCGTCCAGTGGTCGATCGGGAAGAGCGAGTCGTCGCAGGCGATCTTCGACAGCAGCATCCAGCTCTGCGCGGTGAAGACCACCGCCCGGTACGAGCGGATGTCGCCCGAGGCGTCGGTGACCGTGGTGCGGTTGCCGGCGGTGCGGTGCAGCCGGGTCACCGCGCCGCGCGGGGCGCCGCCGTGCAGGGACTTCAGGGACGTGCCCGGCTCCCAGTGGACGAGCTTGGCCGGCTCGTCCTCCCACAGCCGCAGCGGCAGTTGCTGGCTGCCGCCCACGATGCCGCGGTGGTCGTCGTCGGCGCCGGTGTAGACGACCCGCAGGATCTCCAGGATGGAGTTGGGGAAGTCGGTGTCCCAGCCGCCGGTGCCGAAGCCGACCTGGCCGAAGATCTCCCGGTGCCGGAAGCTGCGGAAGGCCGGCGAGTCGCACAGGAAGCCGTAGAAGGTCTGGTTGTCCAGCTTCTCCACCAGCTCCGCCCAGATCTCGCGGATGGTCCCGACGTCGCGGGTGCGGATCGCGCGGTGCATCTCGGAGAAGCGGGCGCCGCCCTCCAGGCACGCGTTCCAGGCGTCCATCACCTGGTGGTAGACCGGCGGCAGGTCGTCGAGGGTGCGCGCGTAGTGCGAGGCGCCCTTGAGGTCGACGACGGTCGAAGGGGTGCCGGGGGCCAGCGGGTTGGGGAACGGCTCGGTCTCCAGGCCCACCAGGTCCACGTAGTGCCGGAACGCGGTGGAGCTGGGCGGGAAGCGCATCGCGCCCAGTTCGGCGGTGAGTCCCTCGCAGCCGTCGAAGCCGACGGTGCGCAGCCGGCCGCCGATCCGGTCCGCCTCGTAGACCACCGGCTTGAGGCCCATCTTCATCAGCTCGTAGGCGGTCACCAGGCCGGACAGGCCGCCGCCGACCACCGCGACCTCGGTGCCGTGCGCCTGCGCCGGGACCGAGCCGAGGCCGGCGGGGTGGGCGAGGAAGTCGTCGTAGGCGTACGGGAAGTCCGGGCCGAACATGGTGACCGGCTTGGCGGCCTCCGCGGCCGGCTCGTCGTGGACGGCGGTGGGCACGGTGGACGTCATGGGGGTGGTTCTCCTTGCATCACGGTGGAACTGCGGCGGCCGGGAGCGTCAGGCCGGTGAGCCGTACAGCGGCGGACGGCGGTCGCGCAGGTACGGCATCCGCTCGCGCGAGGCGCGCAGCAGGGCGGGATCGGCGTCGCCGAACACCAGGTCGGGACCGGCGCCGGCCCGGGCCCGCACCACGCCGTCCGGCGCGGCCAGGCAGCTGAGCCCGGTGAAGTCCCACTCGCCCTCCACGCCCCAGCGGTTGGCGTAGGCGATGTAGAGCTGGCTCTCGAAGGCGCGGGCGGGCACCAGGGTCTGCGGGATGAACACGTCGGGCTGCATCAGCGCGGTGGGCACCACCAGCACGTCGGTGCCGGCCAGCGCGTGGGCCCGGACCGCCTCGGGGAACTCCACGTCGTAGCAGATCAGCAGGCCGACGGTGAGCCCGCCGAGCGGCGCCTGGACGACGAGGGTGTCGCCGGCCCGGAAGACCCGGTTCTCGTAGTCGCCGTACAGGTGCGTCTTGCGGTAGTTGGCGAGCCGGCCGCCGTCCGGGCCGACGAGCTGCACGGAGTTGAACACCCCGCCGGCGCCGCGCTCCGGGTAGCCGTAGGCGATCGCGACGCCGTGCCGGGCGGCGATCCGGGCGACCCCGGCCGCGCCGGGACCGTCGGCGTCCTCGGCCGACTGCGCGACGGCGGCGTCCGCGAGGGCGTACCCGGTCAGGTACATCTCGGGCGCCACCAGCAGCCCCGCTCCCCCGGCGGCGGCGCGGGCGGCGGCCTCGTCGAGCGCGGCGAGGCTTCGCTCGACGGAGTCCGGAACGCCGGTCGGGCCCTGGAAGAGCGCGATGCGCAGGGGGGTCATGGAAGCTCGAAGTCCGTTCGTCGCGGGGGTCCTTCGACGGTACGGTCGCGCCGGCCGGGCGACAAGACGGCGGCGTTGCGCGCCGGACCCCGATCCGTTGCGTCCTGCCGGGCCGGACCGGCGATCCGTTGCGCGGGCCGGTTCACGAAGGGGCGCCCATGCTGAAGCGGCGCAGCAGCGGGGAGAGCACCAGGACGGACTTGGTGCGCTCCACGAACGGCTCGCCCGCGATGCGTTCGAGCACCCGCTCGAAGTGCCGCACGTCCTCCGCGTAGATCTGCGCCACCGCGTCCGCCTCGCCGGTGACGGTGGAGACGGCGGCCACCTCGGGGTAGCGCTCCAGACCGCGCCGGATGTCGTGCGGCGAGGTGTTGTGGCGGCAGTAGAGCTCGACGAACGCCTCGGTCTCCCAGCCGAGCGCGGCCGGATCGACCCGGACGGTGAACCCGGTGATGGCGCCGGTGGCCAGCAGCCGGTCCACCCGGCGCTTGACCGCGGGCGCGGACAGCCCCACCTCGGCGCCGATGTCGGCGTAGGTGCGCCTGGCGTCCTCGGCCAGGGCGTGGACGATGCGTTCGTCGAGTTCGCTCAGTCGCACCGGGTCCGCCTCACGTCCAGCTGGAGTGCAGCGGCTTGCCCTCGGCGTAGCCGGACGCGCTCTGCACGCCGACGACCGCCTTGTCGTGGAACTCCGCCAGGCAGGCGGCGCCCGCGTAGGTGAAGGAGCTGCGGACCCCGGCGATGATCGAGTCGATGAGGTCCTCCACGCCGGGCCTGGCCGGGTCGAGGTACATCCGGGAGGTCGAGATGCCCTCCTCGAACAGCGCCTTGCGGGCCCGGTCGTAGGCGCTCTCCTCGCTGGTGCGGTTGCGCACCGCGCGGGCCGAGGCCATGCCGAAGCTCTCCTTGTACAGCCGTCCCTGCGCGTCCTGCTGCAGGTCGCCGGGGGATTCGTGGGTGCCGGCGAACCACGATCCGATCATCACGTTGGAGGCGCCGGCGGCGAGCGCCATCGCCACGTCGCGCGGGTGGCGCACCCCGCCGTCGGCCCACACGTGCTTGCCGTGCGCGCGGGCCGCGGCGGCGCACTCCAGCACGGCGGAGAACTGCGGGCGCCCGACGCCGGTCATCATGCGCGTGGTGCACATCGCGCCCGGTCCGACGCCGACCTTGACGATGTCGGCGCCCGCCTCGACGAGGTCGCGCACCCCCTCGGCGGCCACCACGTTGCCGGCCACCACCGGGACCCCGGGATCGGTGGCGCGGACCGCGCGGACCGCGGCGAGCATCGACTCCTGGTGGCCGTGCGCGGTGTCCACGACCAGCACGTCCGCCCCGGCGGCGGCCAGCGCCTTCGCCTTGCCGGCCACGTCGCCGTTGACGCCGATCGCGGCGCCGATCCGCAGCCGGCCGGCCTGGTCGGTGGCCGGCGCGTAGAGGGTGGCGCGCAGGGCGGCCTTGCGGGTGAGGATGCCGGTGAGGCGGCCGTCGGCGTCCACCGCGGGGGCGAGCTTGCGGCGGGCGTCCTCCAGCCGGTTGAACGCGTCGCGCGGCGCGATGTCCTGGTCGAGCACGAGCAGGTCGCGGGACATCACCTCGGACAACTGGGTGAAGCGGTCCACGCCGGACAGGTCGGAGTCGGTGACGATGCCGACCGGGTGGCCGTCCGCCACCACGACCCCGGCGCCGTGCGACCGCTTGGGCAGCAGCGCGATGGCGTCGGCGACGGTGCTGTCCGGGGCCAGCGCGATCGGGGTGTCCAGGACCAGGTGGCGCCCCTTGACCCAGGCGATCACGTCGGCCACCACGGCGATCGGGATGTCCTGTGGAATGATCGTCAGGCCGCCGCGCCGGGCGACCGTCTCGGCCATCCGCCGGCCGGCGATGGCGGTCATGTTCGCGACCACCAGGGGGATCGTGGTGCCCGATCCGTCGGGCGAGGTGAGGTCGACCGACTGCCGGGAGCCCACCGCCGACCGGCTGGGAACCATGAAGACGTCGTCGTATGTCAGGTCGTACGTGGGCAGGGAGTCATTGAGGAAGCGCACGTACTTCATTTTTGCACGACGGTGTGGGAAAACCGGCACGGAGGAACCTCCTGGGTACCGGAAGCGTTCTTGGGGCATGATCCGGCGCGGCGCGCCGGGGTGCTCTCGACCGGTACCCCGGGGCATGATCCGCCTCGGTGGAGGGACAATCGTTTCAGGCGTCCACCGGCCAGACAGGACCGGCCGAGCCCTCGGACCCCGGGAGGGGACATGAACCGCACCCGCTTCGCTCCTGACCGCGGGCTGTCCAGTCGCATGGTCATCACCATGTTCCTCATCGGCCTGCTCTACGTGGTCTTCGTCGGCGCCCTCCTGGTGCTGCTGCGCAGTTCGTGGCCGTTGATCGTGATCGTGGCCGGCGGCCTGTTCATCGCGCAGTTCTGGTTCAGCGACAAGATCGCCACCTTCAGCATGGGCGCCCGGGAGGTCACCCCCGAGGAGTTCCCGCAGCTGCACGGCGTGATCGACCGGCTGTGCGCGCTGGCCGACATGCCGAAGCCGAAGGTGGCGGTGGCCCAGTCCGACATCCCGAACGCCTTCGCCACCGGGCGCAACGCGGACAAGGCGGTCGTCTGCGCGACCACCGGCCTGCTGCGCCGGCTGGAGCCGGAGGAGCTGGAGGGCGTGCTGGCCCACGAGCTGTCCCACGTGGCGCACAAGGACGTCGCGGTGATGACCATCGCCTCGTTCCTCGGCGTGCTGGCCGGCGTGGTCACCCGCATCGCGCTGTGGGGCGGCGTCGGCGCCCGCAACAACCGGGACCAGAACGCGGCGATGATCACCCTGGTGGTCACCGCGGTCAGCGCGGTGGTCTACGCGATCAGCTTCCTGCTGACCCGGATGCTCTCGCGCTACCGCGAGCTGTCGGCCGACCGCTCCGCCGCCCAGCTGACCGGGCGGCCCTCCGCCCTGGCGTCGGCGCTCACCAAGGTCACCGGGACGATGGCCCGGATCCCGACCGAGGACCTGCGCAAGGCCCAGCCGTTCAACGCCTTCTACTTCTCCCCGGCCCTCACCGGCAAGGGCACCATGGCCAACCTGCTGTCCACCCACCCGAGCCTGGAGACACGGCTGGAGCAGCTCGGCCGGATCTCCGCCGAGCTGAACCAGGGCTGACCGCGACCACTCGCTAGGAGCTAGCTTCCGTGGGATTCCTCGACACGCTGCTCGGCCGCAGCAAGCCGGTCCGGCCGGATCTCGACCAGCTCTTCGGCCTTCCGTCGGCGGCGGTGACCCTCACCGCCGCCGCGGGCTACACGCCGACCGGTGAGGGCTCGGTGTGCTTCGCCGCCGTGGAGGGCGGCGCGTTCGCCCAGGCCCGCCAGGAGATGCAGGGCCTGCTCGACGCCGACGGCGGGGTGCCGGTGGAGTTCGTGCAGGACTCCTACGGCTACACCTGGCTGCGCTCCCACCACCCGGCGGACGACGTCTCCGGCCTGGTCACCGACCTGCACGCGGTCAACACCATCCTGGAGGAGGGCGGCTTCGGCCCCCAACTGCTCTGTTCGCTGGTGGTGTTCCGCAACGCGCAGGGCGATCCGCTGGCGCTGGTCTACCTCTACAAGCGCGGCACCTTCTACCCGTTCGCCCCGCGCGCCGGGGAGAAGCGGGACAACGCGACCGAGCTGCAGGTCAAGGCGATGGTCGCCAACGACCTGCGCGTCGAGGACGACCTGAGCCGCTGGTTCCCGGTGTGGGGCGCTCCCGGCCTGTGACGCCGGCGCCTACGCCTCCCCCGGGTCCGCGCGGTCCAGGGCGGGGCGGGAGCCGGGCGACTGGCGGGTGAGCAGGTGGTCGGCGGCGGCGGTGTCGGTGACCAGGCTGGTGACCAGTCCGGAGCGCAGCACGGCGCCGACCGCGTTGGCCTTGCGGATGCCGCCCGCGATGGCGACCACCTCCGGCACCCGGCGCAGCCGGTCGGTGTCCACCGTTATGCAGCGGTCGCGCAGGTCGTGCCCGATGCGCCGGCCGTCGTCGGCGAACAGGTGCGAGGACATCTCGGCGGCCACGCCGAGTTCCGCGTAGTGCTTGCGCTCGGCGTCGCTGAGGGCGTCGTAGACGGTGGAGACCCGCGGTTCCCAGGAGCCGATGGAGACCACCGCGACGGTGACCTTGTCGAAGTAGCTCATGGCGGCGGCGATCCCGGTCTGCTGGCGCAGCGCGGCGGCGGTGCCGGCGTCCGGCAGCACCATGGGCGCGTACATCGGGTGCGCCTCGCCGCCGGAGACCGCGGCGGCCCGGCGGACCGCCTCGACCGAGCCGCGCTCCGCGGTGCCGGCGTCGTAGACCCCGGTGAGCTGCACGACGGTGCACGGCGGGAGGTGGTCGAGCGCGTTGGCCATGGTGATGATGGACCGGCCCCAGGCCAGCCCGAGCACGTCGCCCTCCGCGACCAGCTCGCCGAGCAGGCCGGCGGCGACCGCGCCGAGGTTCTCCGGGTCGGGGGCGTCCCGGTCCGGGTCGGGCCCGTCGGACCGCTCGGCGGGCGACTCCACCACGACCGCGTTGCGCAGTCCGTAGCGGGCGCGCAGCGCGTCGGAGCGTTCGGCGTCCAGCTCGGCGGGGACCCGGATCTCGATCCGCACCAGATCACGCTCCAGCGCGGACTCCAGCACGCGGGCCACCTTGAAGCGGCTGACGCCGAACTCCTCGGCGATCTGGATCTTGGACTTGCCCTCCAGGTAGAAACGACGGGCCATCGCGGCCGCCTGAACCATCTCGGCGGGGCCCATGCGGACCGGTGAGCGGCCAGTGGTCACGTCACCCTCCCCAGTGCTCATCTGATTGCCTACGCGCTCATCTTTGCAGATGACGAGGCGCTGGGGTGTCCGACGGCGGCGGCAAGGGCGAATGCGTTTCTCCCTCGCGAGTCGGCGTCCACTCATCGCGACTCGACATCTTCAATCTACGGGAAGTCCCGGTGCCCCCGCCGACCGCGCCGGGGGCTGAGACGGCCCGCCGGGGATCTCAGTGCCCGCAGGCCCAGGGCGCCGCCGCGATCGTCGAGTCCGCCTGGCCGCGCAGCGCCCGCACCGCCTCGGCCGGGTCGTCGGCGCCGTAGACCGCCGAGCCGGCCACGAACACGTCGGCCCCGGCCTCGGCGCACCGCTCGATGGTGCCGGCCGACACACCGCCGTCCACCTGCAGCCACAGGTCGAGCCCGTGCCGGGAGATCAGCTCCCGGGTGCGCCGGATCTTGGGCAGCATGATGTCGAGGAACGACTGGCCGCCGAAGCCCGGTTCGACCGTCATCACCAGGATCATGTCGAACTCGGCGAGCAGGTCCTCGTAGGGCTCGATGGGCGTGCCGGGCTTGAGGGCCAGCGCCGCGCGGGCCCCCTTCGCCCGGATCTCCCGGGCCAGCCGGACCGGGGCGGCGGCCGCCTCGGCGTGGAAGGTGACGGACCCGGCGCCCGCCTCGACGTAGGCCGGCGCCCAGCGGTCCGGCTCTTCGATCATCAGGTGGCAGTCGAGCGGCGTGCCGGTGGCCCGGCGCAGCGACTCGACGACCGGGACGCCGAGCGTCAGGTTCGGCACGAAGTGGTTGTCCATCACGTCGACGTGGAGCCAGTCGGCGCCCTTGACGGCTTCGGCCTCCTGGGCGAGCCGGGCGAAGTCGGCGGACAGGATGCTCGGGTTGATCTGCGCAGGCATGCGCCCAGTATGACCGCCCGGCCGATCATCCCACCGGGCGCCCACCCGATGGCGGCGCTGCGGGCGCGGTGGACCGGTCCCGGTGCGAGGGTGGCGGCAAGTGCGGTGCCGCCCCGAGCGAAAGGTCGCGGACGATGGCCGGACCGGGCAGGGCGGCGCGGCTGGTCAGCGGACACCGCGTCAAGTGGCTGATCCTCGTGCTGTGGCTGATCGTGCTGGCCGTCGCGGCGCCGCGGGCCGGCAAGCTGATGGACGCCGAGAAGAACGACGCCTCGGCCTGGCTGCCGGCCAGCGCGCAGTCCACCAAGGTCGTGGACGAGTCGAAGGCGTTCCTGCCGCAGAACGCCACCGCGGTCATCGTCTACGACCGCGACCGGGGCCTGACCCGCTCCGACCTGGCGGCGATCGCGGCGGACGTGCGGGGGCTGCGCCGGCTGACCGGCGACGGCATCGACGGCGGCCAGGTGCAGGGCCCGGTGCCGAACGCCGCCCGGGCGCCGCGGGCCGCCCTGGTGCTGGTGCCGGTCAGCTACGGCGCCAACGGCTGGACCACCATCGGCAAGGCGGTGGACCGGATGCGGGACGTCATCAGCGGCGCCCCGGCCGGCCTGCACACCCATATCACCGGCCCGGCCGGCAACGCGGCCGACAACAGCGACGCCTTCTCCGGCATCGACGGCACCCTGCTGCTGTCCGCCCTCGCGGTGGTGGTGGTCATCCTGCTGCTGACGTACCGCAGTCCGACGCTGCTGGTGGTGCCGGTGCTGTGCGTGATCGGCGCGCTGCTGACCGCCGAGTCGGTGGTCTACCTGCTGGCCCGGCACGCCGGCCTGGTGGTCAACGCGCAGAGCGCGGGCATCCTGACGGTGCTGGTCTTCGGGGCGGGCACCGACTACGGGCTGCTGCTGACCGCGCGGTACCGCGAGGAGCTGCGCCGGCACGAGGACCGGCACGAGGCGATGGCGCTGGCCCTGCACCGGGCGGGCCCGGCGGTGGTGGCGAGCGCGTCCACCGTGGTGGTCAGCATGCTGTGCCTGCTGGCCGCCGAGATGAACTCCACCAGCGGGCTCGGCCCGGTCGCCGCGATCGGCGTGGCGGTGGCACTGCTGGCGATGGTGACGCTCTTCCCGGCGCTGCTGCTGATCACCGGCCGCTGGATCTTCTGGCCGACGATCCCGCGGCTGGGCAGCGACGAGCCGACCAGGACCGGGGTGTGGGCCCGGATGGGCCGCCGGATCGCCCGCAGGCCGCGCGCCGTGTGGCTGGTGACCGCGCTGGCGCTGGCGGCCTGCTCGTTCGGGCTGATCGCGCTGAACGCGGTCGGGCTCAGCCAGGCCCAGAGCTTCACCGGCAAGCCGGACTCGGTGGTCGGCCAGCAGGTGGTGGACCGCTACTTCCCGGCCGGGGCGGGCACGCCGCTGCAGGTGATCAGCGACACCGGCCGGGCGGCCGCGGTGCGCCGCGCGCTCGCCTCGGTGCCGGGCATCGCGCCGCACAGCGTGCGGGTGCCGCGCGGCGTGCCGGCCTCCCGCGGCGGGCGCACCTACCAGGAGGCGACGCTCACCGCCCAGCCGATCGGCGGCGTGGCCTTCGCCACGGTGGACCGGGCCCGCGACGCGGTGGCGGCGGTGCCGGGAGCGCACGCGGTCGTCGGCGGCGGGTCGGCGGCCCAACTGGACGCCGACCGCGCCTCCAAGCGCGACAACCGGCTGCTGATCCCGATCATCCTGGTCGTGGTGATGGTGGTGCTCGGGCTGCTGCTGCGGGCGGTGGTGGCGCCGCTGCTGCTGATCGCCACGGTGGTGCTGTCGTTCGCGGCGGCGCTCGGCATCAGCGCGCTCGTCTTCCGCCACCTGTTCCACTTCGCCGCGCAGGACACCGCGTTCCCGCTGTTCGTCTTCGTCTTCCTGGTGGCGCTGGGCATCGACTACAACATCTTCCTGATGACCCGGATCCGGGAGGAGACCGTGCACTCCGACACCCGGTCCGGCGCGCTGACCGGGCTGGCGGCGACCGGTGGCGTGATCACCTCGGCGGGCCTGGTGCTGGCGGGCACGTTCGCGGCGCTGGCCACCCTGCCGGTGGTGGCCTTCGCCGAGATGGGCTTCGCGGTGGCGCTCGGCGTCCTGCTGGACACCCTGGTGGTCCGCTCGGTGCTGGTGACCGCGCTGACGCTGGACCTGGGCCACCGGATGTGGTGGCCCAGCGCCCTGGACGCGCCGCGCGCTACCCGGCCAGCAGCGTCAACCGGTCCAGACTCGCCCTGACGTCCGCCAGCGGGCCCTGCCCCGGCTCCGGTTCGCGGTCCAGCACGCAGTCCTGCTCCATGACGTACCAGCCGGCGTAGCCGACCGAGTCCAGCGCGGCCACGATCGCCGCCAGGTCCACGTCGCCCCGGCCGAGCGGCCGGTACATGCCGGCGCGGACCGCGTCGGTGTACGTGGTGCGGCCGGCGCGCACCGATTCCGCGGCGGCCGCGTCCACGTCCTTGAGGTGCACGTGCGCGACGCGTTCCGGCACCCGGCGGGCCAGCTGCGCGGGGTCGGTGCCGCCGACGAGGAGGTGGCCGGTGTCCAGGCAGAGCGGGATGGCGCTGCCGTCCAGCACGCGGTCCACCTCCTGCGGGCCCTCGACCATCGTGCCGACGTGCGGGTGCAGCACGGTGGTGGCCCCGGACCGGGCGGCGACGTGCTCGGCGATCCGGTCGAGGTTGGCCAGCAGCGTGCGCCAGCCGTGCGCGGTCAGCTCCGGCCGGGTGTCGTAGCCGTCGGTGCCGGTGGCCGCCGCGAGCACCAGGGTGCGGGCGCCGCCGAAGCCGGACAGCGCCCGGCGCACCTGCGGCAGCGGGTCGTGGTCCGGGTCGTGCAGGACGACGGGGACGAAGCCGCCGACCGCGGTGAGCCCGTGGCCGGCCAGCAGCGCGGCGCGCTCGCCGGGGTCGGCGGGCAGGAAGCCGTCGGGGCCGAACTCGGTGGCGGTCAGGCCGGCCCGGCTCATCTCGTCGAGCACCCGGCCGGGCGCCATCTGGTGCCCCCAGCCGGGCACCTCGCACACGCCCCAGGAGATCGGGGCCCCGGCCACCCGGATCACGCGGCCACCTCCGGCAGCCGCACCGGGCGGCCGCTGCGGCGGGAGCGGTCGGCGGCGTCCGCCACCGCGAGCGCGGCCCGCGCGTCGGCACCGGTGCACGGGCTGGGCCGGGCGCCGGCCACCACCTCGGTGAACGCGGCCAGTTCGGCGACGTAGGCGTCCCGGAAGCGGTCCATGAAGCCCGGGTAGGGCTCGCCGGGCGGCCATCCGGCGCCCTCGGCGGAGGTCAGCGGCGCCCGGTCGGTCAGTCCGGCGACCAGCGAGCCGCGCGCGCCGCACGCCTCCAGCCGCACGTCGTAGCCGGCGCCGTTGTAGCGGGTCGCGGTGCAGGTGGCCAGCGTGCCGTCGTCCAGGGTGAGCAGGGTGACGGCGGTGTCCACGTCGTCGGCGGCGGCGAAGAACTCCTCGCCCCGGTTGGCGCCGACCGCGTACACCTCGACGACCTCGCGGCCGGTGACCCAGCGCACGATGTCGTAGTCGTGCACCGAGCAGTCCCGGAAGATGCCGCCGGAGGCCGGCAGATAGCCCGGGTGCGGCGGCAGCGGATCGGAGGTGCAGGCCCGCAGCGTGTGCAGCCAGCCGAGCCGGCCGTCGGCGACCGCCGCGCGCAGCGCCTGGTACCCGGCGTCGAACCGGCGCTGGAAGCCGATGTGCAACGGCACGTCGCCGCCCGCGAGTTCCGCGAGGACCGCGTCGGTCTCGGCGAGCGTGCCGGCCACCGGCTTCTCGCAGAAGACCGGGATCCCGGCGCGCACCGCGGTGGTGATCAGCTCGGCGTGCGCGGCGGTGGGCGCCGCGATCACCACGCCGTCCAGTCCGGATCCGAGCAGGGCGTCGAGGTCACCGGCGTGCTGCGCGCCGAGCTTGTCGGCCACCGCCCGGGCCTGGCGTTCGTCGGCGTCGTGCACGACCACGGCGGTCACGGCCGGGAGGGAGACGAGTGTCTCGGCGTGGAACGCGCCGATGCGGCCCGTACCGATGAGTCCGATACGCATATACGGATGCCTTTCCGTGGGCGGGGACCGGTGAGCGGCCCACCCTGTTTTCTACTCTTCGATCGGGCCCGGATCAAGTGTTTGTTATGACATACGGACGTTCAGAGCTTAACCTGACATGAGGCATACTGGCGGCGGTTGCATACGGCCCCTGGGAGGGTGGCGTGGAGTCCATCGCGAAACTGATCACCATCGACCGGGGCAGTCCGGTGCCGCTGTACTTCCAGTTCGCCCAGCAGCTGCAGGAGCTCATCGAGACCGGGGTGCTGCCGCCCGGCACCCGGCTCAGCAACGAGATCGCGATGGCGGACCAGTTCGGCCTGTCCCGCCCGACCATGCGGCAGGCCATGCAACACCTGGTGGACAAGGGCCTGTTGGCCCGCAAGCGCGGCGTCGGCACCCAGGTCGTCACCAACCGCATCCGCCGCCAGGTCGAACTCACCAGCCTCTACGAGGACCTGGTGCGCGACAAGCGCCACCCGCGGACCGACGTGCTGTCCATAGAGACCCTCCAGGCCGGCGCCGAGGTGGCCGCCGCGCTGCGGATCGACGCCGGCTCCGACGTCGTCTCGGTGCGCCGGCTGCGGTACGCCGACGACCAGCCGATCGCCCTCATGCACAACCACCTGCCCGCCGGGCTGGTCGAGTTGACCGAGGAGGCGCTGTCCCAGCAGGGCCTGTACCCGCTGCTGCGCCGCTCGGGGACGGACCTGAGCACCGCCGCCCAGACCATCGGCGCCCGCCGGGCCACCGCCGCCGAGGCCCGGCTGCTCACCGAGTCACGCGGCGCGACGCTGCTCACCATGACCCGGACCGCCTACGACAGCGCGGGGCGGCCCGTGGAGTACGGCTCCCACCTGTACCGCGCCTCCCGCTACTCCTTCGAGATGACGGTCGCCGCGCACTGAGCCGGTCAGCCGGTGCGGCGCAGCAGGGCCAGGTACATCGCGTCGGTGCCGTGCACATGCGGCCACAGCTGGATGTCGGGCCCGTCGCCGAGTCCCGGCACCCCCGGCAACAGGGGCCGGGCGTCCAGCAGTTCGGCCGACGCGGGGGCGCCGCCCAGCCGGCCGCGCAGCACGTCGTCCACCACCACCCGGGTCTCGGCCGGATGCGGCGAGCAGGTCGCGTACCCCACCACCCCGCCGACCCGCACCGCGCGCAGCGCCGAACGCAGCAGGTCGCGCTGGAGCGGTCCGAAGCCCGCCACGTCCTGCGGCCGGCGCCGCCATCGGGCCTCCGGGCGGCGGCGCAGCGCACCGAGGCCGGTGCACGGCACGTCCACCAGCACCCGGTCGAACGTCCCCTCGCCCCACGCGGGCCGGGTGCCGTCGGCGGTGATCACCTGGTAGGGCCCGGGGTTGCCGGCCAGCGCGCGGGCCACCAGCCGGGCCCGGTGCGGCTGCTTCTCCGAGGCGACCAGCAGCGCGCCGCGCTCGGCGCCGAGCGCGGCCAGCAGCGCCGCCTTGCCGCCGGGGCCCGCGCAGCCGTCCAGCCAGCGCCGGTCCGGGCCGTCCAGCGGCGCCGACGCCAGCGCCAGCGCGACCAGTTGGCTGCCCTCGTCCTGCACTCCGGCGCGGCCCTCGCGCACCGGGTCGAGGCCGGCCGGGTCGCCGCCGTCGGCCAGCCGCAGCGCGTAGGGCGACCAGCGTCCCGGCACGCCGTCCGGGCCGGCGGCGTCGGCCAGTTCGGCCACCGTGGAGCGGCCCGGGCGGGCCACCAGCGTCACCTCGGGGCGTTCGTTGTCCGCCGCCAGCAACTCCTCGATGCCGGCCCGGCCGCCGCCGAGCGCGTCCCACAGCGCCGAGACCACCCAGCGCGGATGCGAGTGCACGACGGCGAGGTGCTGCTCGGCGTCCTCGTCGTAGGGCGGCGCGACCCGGGCCAGCCAGCCGTCCAGGTCGTCCGCGGCGATCTTGCGCAGCACCGCGTTGACGAACCGGGACCGCCCGTCACCGACCACCTCGCGGGCCAGCTCCACGGTGGCGGACACGGCCGCGTGCGGCGGGATCCGGGTGCCGAGCAGCTGGTGGGCGCCGAGCGCCAGCACGTCCAGCACCGGCGGATCGACCTCGCGCAGCGGCCGGTCCACGCAGGCGCCGATCACCGCGTCGTACGTGCCCTGCCGGCGCAGCGTCCCGTAGACCAGCTCGGTGGCGAGCGCGGCGTCCCGGCGGTCGAACGGGCCGCGCTTGGCCGCCTCGCGCAGCAGCGCCGGCAGCACGAGGTTGGCGTACGCGTCCCGCTCGTCCACCGCGCGCAACGCGTCGTAGGCGAGCCGGCGCACCGGGTCGGGCGCCGGAGGCCGGTAGGGCTTGCGCTGCGCCGCACCGTGCGGCCGGCCCTTCGGACGGCGGGAGGAGTGGTCGGTCACGGGGAAAGGTGCTCCGGGAAGTCTGGGAACGGGGTGGGTGCGGCGGGCCCGGGGATGCCGGGGAGGCGGACCGGCCCGCCGCGGCGGGCCGGTCACGGTCCAGCGTAGGTGCTCACTCCCCCAGGCGGTCGCCGGTGGCCAGGCGCACCCCGCGGGCCCAGTCGGCCGCGCGCATCGCCTTCTTGCCCTGCGGCTGCACGTCGGTGAGTTCGACCGGGTGCGAGCCGGTGCCGACCAGGACCGCGGTCTTGCTGACCGACAGCTCGCCGGGGGCCAGCCGCAGGTCGCCGCGGTCCGAGCGCGGGGTGACCGGCGCGAGCTTGAGGCGTTCGCCGCGGTGCAGGGTCCAGGCGCCGGGCGCCGGGGTGCAGCCGCGGACCAGCCGGTCGACGCGGAGCGCCGGCGCCCGCCACTCCACCCGGCCGTCCTCCACGCTGATCTTCGGCGCTATCGAGATCCCGTCGGACGGCTGCTCGCGGGCGACCAGGGTGCCGTCGGCGATGCCGTCCATGGTGGCCGTCAGCAGCCCGGCGCCGGCCGCCGCCAGGCGTTCCAGCAGCGCTCCGCTGGTGTCGGCGGGCCGCACGGTCTCGGTGATCATCCCGTAGACCGGTCCGGAGTCGAGGCCCTCCTCGATCAGGAAGGTGGACGCGCCGGTGACCTCGTCGCCGGCGATGACGGAGTGCTGGACCGGGGCCGCGCCGCGCCACGCGGGCAGCAGCGAGAAGTGCAGGTTGACCCAGCCGTGCCGGGGGATGTCCAGCGCCACCTTGGGCAGCAGCGCGCCGTAGGCGACCACCGGGCAGCAGTCGGGGGCGAGGTCCGTCAGCCGGGCGAGGAAGTCCTCCTCCCGGGGCCGCTTGGGCTTGAGCACCTCGATCCCGGCCTCCTCGGCGCGCTGCGCGACCGGGCTCGCCACCAGCTTGCGGCCGCGGCCGGCGGGGGCGTCGGGCCGGGTGACCACCGCGACGACCTCGTGCCGTTCGGACGCCAGCAGCGCGTCCAGGGCGGGCAGGGCGACTTCGGGGGTACCGGCGAAGACGAGCTTCATCGTGAAGGGAGTGCCTTTCTGTCCGTCTGCCTGCGGTCCGTGCCGTGGGTGGATCCGCCGCCGTGGGCGGATCCGCCGAGTTCACCGCCGGGCGGGGTCACCGCGCGGCGCCGAAGGTGCTGTGCGGCGAGGCCCGCACCTGCGGCGGCGGCTGCCCGGCCCACTCCGCCTCGCGGATCGCCCGCAGCGCCGCCTTGCGCTGCTCGGGGTCGAGCCGGTCGATGAAGATGATGCCGTCGAGGTGGTCGGTCTCGTGCTGTATGCACCGCGACAGCAGCTCGGTGCCCTCGATGGTCACCGGGTCGCCGTACATGTTGAAGCCCTTGGCGACCACGCCGAAGGCACGCTCGCAGTCGAACCGCAGACCGGGCAGCGACAGGCAGCCCTCCGGCCCCTCCTGCCGCTCGTCGCTGAGCGCCAGGTCCGGGTTGACCAGATGCCCGATCTCGCCGTTCACCCGGTAGGTGAACACCCGCAGCGACACGCCGAGTTGCGGCGCCGCGAGCCCGGCGCCCGGCGCGTCGACCATCGTGTCGGTGAGGTCCTTGACCAGCCCGCGCAGCTCCTTGTCGAAGACGGTGACCGGCTGGGCCGCCATGCGCAGCACCGGGTCGCCGAAGATGCGGATCGGCAGCACGGACACGGGCGGGCTCCTCGGGACGGCGGGGCGCGGGACGGAAAACGCGAGCGCCCCAGTCTAGGGGGGAGCGGGCGTGCGGGGGCGTACGAGACGAATCGCGCCTCCCGCATGCCTCGACGCGCCCCTTGCGCGTGACCCCTTGGGCGTCTGACGCGTTGGTCAAGACAGTTTGACCGAGGTCGGGTCGCCGGGCGGCCGTCTCCGACGTCAACTCGGTGACGTTCACCGCATCTTGACCCACACGACTCCAATCGCCGGTTCCGAGAGGCTTGTTCATGGCCGACCACGCAACCCACGACGCCCAGGCACGGGCCAGCCTGCACCTTCTGGTACGGGACATCGAGCGGGTTCGCCGCCAGGTGGACGCACTGCGCACCCTGACCGCTCAGCTCGGCAACGTCTACCGGCCCCGGCGCAGCGGCCCGGCCGCCGGGTTCGTCGTCTACGGCCGGGCCCCCGCCCCCACCGTCCGCCTCGCGCAGGAACTCCGCGACAGCGTCGAGACCCTGGTCACCGCGGCCGTCGACTTCGACCGCTCGCTCGGCTTCTCCTGGGACGCGGTGGGCTCGGCGCTCGGCGTGACCAAGCAGGCCGTGCACCGCCGCTACGGATCGCGGCGGGCCAGCGCCGCCGGCGGCAGCGCCGACGACGAACCCTCCCGCGGGGCCGGCGGCTCCGCCGCCTCGACCGGCCCGGCGGGCGTGCCCACGGTCCCGGCCGCCCGGACCGTGCCGCCGGCCGCGCCGGGCGGCCAGCGCGACGAGGCGCTGCCGGGCGGCGCGCTGCCCGGTCCGCGCAACGGCTGAACCGGATCAGCCGATCTCCTGCGGGTCGATGCGCACCCGCACCGGATCGGGCTCCTTGCGGGTGATCCGGGCGATCTGGGCGGTCTTCAACGCGGCCGCCAGCGCGCCGCCGCTGCCCGGGGGCACCCGCAGCAGCACCCGGTGCCAGTGCTCGCCGGGCGGCGGGTCACCGGGCCGGCGCGGACGTCCCGCCGGGACCGGCGGCAGCGGCACCGGGCCCAACACGTCGGTGCCGGGCGGCAGTTCCACGGTGTGCAGCAGGTCGGCGACGGCGTTGGCGGTGCCGGTGACGGCGGCCATCCGGGAGACCGGCGGGAAGCCCAGCTCCGCGCGCTCCGCCAGCTCCCGCACCGCGTGCCCGGCCGGGTCCCAGCGCACCAGGGCCTGGACCGGGCGCAGCGTGGACTCGGCCATCACCACCACCGTGCCGTTCTCCGCGGCGGGACGCACCAGCCCGGCGGCGATCAGCCAGCGGCGCAGCGCCTCCTCGCCGGCCCGCAGATCCGGCCGGTTCAGCAGTGCCCAGCCGTCCAGCAGCAACGCCGCCGCGTAGCCGCCCTCGGCGACCGGCTCGGCCCCGGGGGTCGCGATGACCAGCGCCGGTTCGGCGCCGACCCGCGACAGGACGGCGTCCCGGCCCGAGGTGCGCACCGGCACGGCGGGGAAGGCCCGGCCGAGTTCGTCGGCGGTGCGCCGGGCGCCGATCACCTGGGCGCGCAGCCGCCCGGCCCCGCAGGCGGCGCAGTGCCAGCCCGCCTCCGGCCGGCCGCACCAGCCGCAGCGCAGCGTGCCGCCCTCGGCGCGCGGCGCCTCGGACAGCTCCAACGGCCCCGCGCACTGCCCGCACCGGGCCGGCTCCCGGCAGCGTTCGCAGGCCAGCCGGGGGACGTAGCCGCGCCGCGGCACCTGGACCAGCACCGGCCCGGCGCGCAGCGCGTCCCGGGTGACCTGCCAGGCCAGCGAGGGCAGCCGCGCGGAGCGCGCCGCGGCGTCCCGTGCCTGGTCCGCGTCGCCCACGGTGCGTATCAACGGCGCGGCGGACCGCACCTGTTCACGCTCGGCGGTGAGCGGCGCCGCCCAGCGGGTCTCCACCAACTGCGCGGCCTCCACGGTGACCGAGGGGCCGCCGAGCAGGAACGCGGCGCCCTCCTCGGTGGCGCGCAGCAGCAGCACCTCCCGGGCGTGCGGCTGCGGGGCGTGCTGCTCGGCGTGGCTGGAGTCGCCGTCGTCCCAGATCACGGCCAGGCCCAGGTCGCGGACCGGGGCGAACATCGCCGCCCGGGTGCCGACCACCGCCCGGACCGCGCCGCGGTTGACGGCGAGCCAGCGCCGGTAGCGCTCCTCGGGACCGCTGTCGGCGGTGAGCACGACGTGGTGGCCGTCGCCGAGCAGCCCGGTGAGCGCGGCGTCCACCCGGTCGACGGCCCGGCCGTCCGGCAGCACGGCGAGCGCGCCGCGCCCGGAGGCGAGCGCCGCCACGAGCGCGCGGGCCAGCTCCCCCGGCCACGCCGGACCGGGCAGCGCGGTCCACACCGCGCGCGGGCTCGCGCCGGCGGCCAGCGCGGCCAGGTAGTCGGGACCGCTGCGGTAGCGCGTCCAGCCGTCGGGCTCCGGCGCGGCCGGCGGCGGCAGCGGCTCCGGCGACCGGCGGCCCTCCGGCCGGGCGCGGCGCGGCGGCACGGCGAGCTGCACGACGTCCGCGAGCGCGCCCGCGTACCGGTCGGCCACCGAGCGGCACAGCGCCAGCAGTCCGGGCGTCAGCACCGGCTCGGGCGACAGGACCTGGGCCACCGGCGCCAGCGGCCCCGGGTAGTCCGTGCCGGGCAGCCGCTCGACGACGAAGCCGTCGTGCAGCCCGCCGCCCTCCCGGCGCCCCTTGACCACCCGCGCCCCGAACCGCACCCGCACCCGCACCCCCGGCTGCGCCTGTTCGTCCATCGCCTCCGGCACCGCGTAGTCGAAGAACTGGTCGAGGTGGAGCAACCCCTTGTCCACCAGGACCCGCGCCACCGGCAGCCCCTCGGCCAGCGCCGCCCCGCGCCAGCTGCGCGGCTTCGCCCGCGGCTCCTTCGCCTTGCGCACCCCCTCGCGGATCAGCGCGAGCTGCTCCCCCACCCCGTCCCCCCGCCCGTCCGCACCGCTCACACCCCCAGTCATAGCAGAACCCCCGGACACCGGCCGCTCTCGGCGAGGGCGGTCGGGCCGGGGGTCCGCTCGACTCGGTGGTGCGGGGGCGCCGCCGGTCAGAGGCCGGTGGCGGCGCGCAGCGCGTCGACGCGGTCGGTGCGCTCCCAGGTGAAGTCGGGCAGCTCGCGGCCGAAGTGGCCGTAGGCGGCGGTCTGGGCGTAGATGGGGCGCAGCAGGTCGAGGTCGCGGATGATCGCGGCCGGCCGCAGGTCGAAGACCTGGGAGATGGCGGCCTCGATCCGGTCGACGTCGACCTTGGCGGTGCCGAAGGTCTCGACGAACAGGCCGACGGGCTCGGCCTTGCCGATGGCGTAGGCGACCTGGACCTCGCAGCGCGAGGCGAGGCCGGCGGCGACCACGTTCTTGGCGACCCAGCGCATCGCGTAGGCGGCCGAGCGGTCCACCTTGGACGGGTCCTTGCCGGAGAAGGCGCCGCCGCCGTGCCGGGCCATGCCGCCGTAGGTGTCGATGATGATCTTGCGACCGGTCAGCCCGGCGTCGCCCATCGGGCCGCCGATCTCGAACCGCCCGGTCGGGTTGACCAGCAGCCGGTAGCCGTCGGTCTCCAGCTTGATGCCGGCGTCCAGCAGGGCCTGCAGCTCCGGCTCGACGACGAACTCGCGGATGTCGGGCGCGAGCAGCGAGTCGAGGTCGATGTCGGAGGCGTGCTGCGAGGAGACGACCACGGTGTCGAGCCGCACGGCCTTGTCGCCGTCGTACTCGATGGTCACCTGGGTCTTGCCGTCCGGGCGCAGGTAGGGGATGGTCCCGTTCTTGCGCACGTCGGTGAGCCGCTTGGACAGCCGGTGGGCCAGCGTGATGGGCAGCGGCATCAGTTCGGGAGTCTCGTCGCAGGCGTAGCCGAACATCAGGCCCTGGTCGCCGGCGCCCTGCCGGTCCAGCTCGTCCTCGTCGCCCTCGACGCGGTTCTCGTACGCCGTGTCGACACCCTGCGCGATGTCCGGGGACTGGGAGCCGATGGAGACCGAGACACCGCAGGAAGCGCCGTCGAAGCCCTTCTTGGAGCTGTCGTAGCCGATGCCGAGGACGGTGTTGCGCACCAGGGTGGCCATGTCGGCGTAGCCCTTGGTGGTGACCTCTCCGGCGACGTGGACGAGACCGGTGGTGATCAGCGTCTCGACGGCGACCCGCGAGGTGGGGTCCTCCCTGAGCAGGGCGTCGAGGATGGTGTCGCTGATCTGGTCGGCGATCTTGTCGGGGTGGCCCTCGGTCACGGACTCCGAGGTGAACAGGCGGCGAGACACATCGCTCCCTGGGGTTGCAGCGGCTGCTGGCTGATATGGGTGTCCGACTTGCGGGGCTGCGCCCGTCGGACCACGGCCAGTTTATCGGTCGTGTCCAGAAGGCGACACGGCGTCTCGCTCCTTGGATCCGTTTCGTCCGGATCGCCGGGCGGGACGGCGGGTCGCCCTCTCGAACACTACGACGATACGCCTCGACCTGCTCGGACCGGGGGAGATTTCCCGCGTCGCGGGGGCCGTCCGGCTGATTCGCCGGCTCCCGCGCCCGGCCGCCGCCGGCCGGGTCACAGCCGGCGGGCCACCAGGTCCCAGACCAGCTCGGCCAGGTCCTCCTTCGGCCCGAACGGCACCGGCGTCTCGGAGCCGTCGCGGTCCAGGACGACGGCCTCGTTCTCCTCCCGGCCGAACGCCTTGGTGTCGCCGACCTCGTTGACCACGAGCAGGTCGCAGCCCTTGCGGGCGAGCTTGGCGCGGCCGTTGGCCAGCACGTCGTCGGTCTCGGCGGCGAAGCCGACGACGACCTGCCCGGGGTGCGGGCGGGTCGCGGACAGCTCGGCGAGGACGTCGGGGTTGCGCACCAGTTCCAGCGGGGCGGGCTCCTCGCCGTCCTTCTTCTTGATCTTGCCGGTGGCGTAGTGCGCCGGGCGGAAGTCGGCCACCGCGGCCGCCATCACCACGGCGTCCGCGTCGGCCGCCGCCTTCAGCACCGCCTCGCGAAGCTGCGACGCGGTGCCGACCCGCACCACGTCGGCGCCGGCCGGGTCGGGCAGCTCGGCGTTGGCGGCGACCAGGGTGACCCGGGCGCCGCGCGCCACCGCGGACCGGGCGAGCGCGTAGCCCTGCTTGCCCGAGGAGCGGTTGCCGAGGAAGCGGACCGGGTCGAGCGGCTCGCGGGTGCCGCCGGCGCTGATCACGACGTGCCGTCCCGCGAGGTCCGCGACCGGGCGGGGGCCGGCGGCCAGCACGCGGCGGCAGGTCTCGAAGATCTCGCCGGGGTCGGGCAGCCGCCCCTTGCCGGTGTCGACGCCGGTCAGCCGTCCGACGGCGGGCTCGATGACGATCGCGCCGCGCCGCCGCAGGGTGGCGACGTTCTCCCGGGTGGCCGGGTGCTCCCACATCTCGGTGTGCATCGCGGGGGCGAAGACCACCGGGCAGCGGGCGGTCAGCAGCGTGTTGGTCAGCAGGTCGTCGGCGAGGCCGTGGGCGGCCCTGGCGAGCAGGTCGGCGGTGGCCGGGGCGACCACCACCAGGTCGGCGTGCTGGCCGATCCGCACGTGCGGCACCTCGTGGACGCCGTCCCAGACCTCGGTGGCGACCGGGTGGCCGGACAGGGCCGACCAGGTGGCCTCGCCGACGAAGTGCAGCGCGGAGGCGGTCGGCACCACCCGGACCTCGTGACCGGACTCGGTCAGCCGCCGCAGCAGCTCGCACGCCTTGTACGCGGCGATGCCGCCGCCCACCCCCAGGACGATCCGTGGCCTGTCCATCGCTGCTCCCGCTGTCGTTCGTGGCCCGTGCGACGGGTCCGCGTCGAGTGTCCGTCTCCATGACACACCACGGGCCCGGACGCTGTGGCGGCCGGGCCCGGAGCGGGGATTGTGAGATGGCTTACTGCGGGGCCTCGACGGCCTCGGAGGTCAGCAGTCCGGCGTTGATCTCGCGGAGCGCGATGGACAGCGGCTTCTCGTGGACGTGGGTGTCCACCAGCGGGCCGACGTACTCCAGCAGGCCCTCGCCGAGCTGCGAGTAGTAGGCGTTGATCTGCCGGGCGCGCTTGGCCGCGTAGATGACCAGGCTGTACTTGGAGTCGGTGGCCTCGAGCAGCTCATCGATCGGCGGGTTGATGATGCCCTCGGGCGTGGTGATCGAAGAGGACACGCTCTGCCTTTCTCTGCTGGGGACCGGGGAATCAGATCCCCTTCAGATACGCGTCATCAAGGCTAGCAGCTCGCGGACCACGTCCTCGACGGAGGTATTGACAAGCGTCACGTCGAACTCCGACTCGGCGGCCAGCTCGACCCGGGCGGCCGCCAGCCGGCGTTCGATCACCTCGGGCGACTCGGTGCCGCGGCCGGTGAGCCGGCGGACCAGCTCCTCCCAGCTCGGCGGCGCGAGGAAGACCAGCTGGGCCTCGGGCATCGAACCGCGCACCAGCCGGGCGCCCTGCAGATCGATCTCCAGCAGGACCGGGCAGCCGGCCGCCAGCCGCTCCAGGACCGCCTGCCGCGGGGTGCCGTAGCGGTTGCCGGCGAACTCGGCCCACTCCAGCAGCTCGCCGTTGGCGATCATCTTGTCGAACTCGTCGTTGTCCGCGAAGTGGTACTGCACTCCGTCCTGCTCGCCGGGGCGCGGCTTGCGGGTGGTGACCGAGACCGACAGCCAGATGTCGGGGTGGATCTTGCGCAGGAACGCGACGACCGTGCTCTTGCCGACCCCTGAGGGGCCGGAGAGCACGGTCAGTCGCGGAGTCGCGTCCGGGGGTACGGGGGTCGTCCCCCTGGATTGTGCAGCCATGCAGTGATTATCCCGGTTCCCCGCGCGTGGATAAAATCTCCGGGCGCGCGGGGATCGGATCAGGCGGCGCCGCCGCCGAACTCGCGCTCCAGGGAAGCGATCTGGTTCGAGCCGAGACCACGGACGCGACGGCTCTCGGAGATGCCGAGCCGTTCCATGATCTGCTTGGCGCGGACCTTGCCGACGCCCGGCAGGCTCTCCAGGAGAGCGGAGACCTTCATCTTGCCGATGACGTCGTTCTCCTGGCCTGACTTGATGACCTCGTGGAGCGAGGCCCCGGAGTGCTTGAGACGATTCTTGACCTCGGCGCGCTCCCGGCGAGCCGCAGCGGCCTTCTCGAGCGCGGCAGCGCGCTGTTCAGGGGTAAGGGGCGGAAGAGCCACGCCTACGTCACCTCGGATTTAGAACTGTCGGATATTTGACCGGTGTGGAACCTAGTTGCTCCGCTCGCACGGATCAACGAGCAACGCGTTGCCTTGCGTTCCCTGGTCGGAGACTAGCGGGCGAACCGGCCCCCGTCAGCGAGAACAGACGAAAAGTCCTGGTCAGACTCGATCCCGCGGTGATCCTAGCGGACATTTCTCCGCACAACGCCCGGATCGTCGGCCTCCCGGGCGGCAGTTCAGGCAACGACGACCGTCCGGATCCGGTCGCACAGCCGTTCCGTCGCCTCGCGCAGACCGCTCACGGAGGGCCCGTGGCGCAACACGTCCCGGCTGACGCTGGGCAGCACGTTGCGCAGCGCGGAGCCGAAGACGGCCGGCAGATCCGCCGGCGTCGCTCCCTGGGCGCCGATGCCGGGGGCGAGCAGCGGGCCGCCGGTGTCGAGGTCGAATCCGGCCTCCGCCAGCCCCGCTCCGAGCGTGGCGCCGACCACCGCGCCGAAGGAGCCGAGCGGGCTCTCGCCGGCGTTCTCGGCGCGCAGCCGGGACAGCACGGTACCGGCCACCGTGTCGCCGTCGCCGGTGACGGCCCGCTGCACCTGCGCGCCCTCCGGGTTGGAGGTGAGCGCCAGCACGAACAGGCCGGCGCCGGCCGCGCGGGCCGCGTCGACGGCCGGGCGCAGGCTGCCGTAGCCGAGGTAGGGGCTGACGGTCAACGCGTCGCTGGACAGCGGGCTGCCGGGGTCGAGGTAGGTGGCGGCGTAGGCGGCCATGGTGGAGCCGATGTCGCCGCGCTTGGCGTCCATCAGCACCAGCGCGCCGGCCTGCCGGGCCTCGGCGACCGCCCGTTCCAGCACCGCGACGCCGCGCGAGCCGAACCGTTCGAAGAACGCGGACTGCGGCTTGAGCACCGCGACCCGGTCGGCCAGCGCCTCGACGACGGTCAGCGCGAAGCGCTCCAGCCCGGCGGGGTCGTCCGGCAGGTCCCAGCCGGCCAGCAGGGCGGCGTGCGGGTCGATGCCGACGCACAGCGGGCCGCGCACCCGCATCGCGCGGCGCAGCCTGGCCCCGAAAGGTTCCGGCGTCATCGGTGGTCCTCCTCGGGTCGGCGGGCACCGGCGCCGACCGCCTCGGCCAGCGTGGCGTACGGACTGGCCGCCAGCCGGGCGGCGAGTCCCCGGTGCACGGCCCGGCACCACAGCGGACCGCGGTAGACGAAGGCGCTGTAGCCCTGGACCAGGGTCGCTCCGGCCAGGATGCGCTGCCACACGTCGTCGGCCGTCTCGACGCCGCCGACGCCCACCAGGGTCACCCGGTCGCCCACCCGGTCGTAGAGCCGGCGCAGCACCTGCAGGGAGCGCTCCTTGAGCGGGGCTCCGGACAGGCCGCCTGCCTCGGCGACGAGTTCCGGCCGGGTGCGCAGCCCGAGACCGTCGCGGGCGATCGTGGTGTTGGTGGCGATGATGCCGTCGAGGCCGAGTTCGACGGCCAGGTCGGCGACCGCGTCGATGTCCTCGTCGGCCAGGTCGGGGGCGATCTTGACCAGCAGCGGCACCCGGCGGCCGGTGACGCTCCGGTCGGCCGCCGCGCGCACCGCGGTCAGCAGCGGGCGCAGCTGCTCGGTGGCCTGCAGGTCGCGCAGACCGGGGGTGTTGGGCGAGCTGACGTTGACGACGAGGTAGTCGGCGTGCTCGGCGAGGCGTTCGGTGGAGGTGACGTAGTCGGCGACCGCACCGGACTCCGGGACGGCCTTGGTCTTGCCGATGTTCACGCCGAGGGTGACCCGGCGGGCCGCGCCGGGGGCGGCGGCGCGGCGGGCCGCGAGCCGGGCGGCGACGGCGGCCGAGCCGTCGTTGTTGAAGCCCATCCGGTTGATCAGCGCCCGGTCGGGGACCAGCCGGAAGAGCCGGTCGCGCGGGTTGCCGGGCTGCGGCTGCCCGGTGACGGTGCCGATCTCGACGTGGTCGAAGCCCAGCATGGCCAGGCCGTCGACACCCTCCGCGTTCTTGTCGAACCCGGCGGCGAGCCCGAACGGGCCGGGCATCTCCAGCCCGAACGCGGTGGTGCGCAGCGCCGGGTCGCGGGCGGCCAGGACGGCGGCGGCCGGGCCGCGCAGCAGCGGCACCCGGGCGGCGCGGCGGATCCAGCCGAAGGCGAGGTGGTGGGCGTTCTCCGGATCCATCCGGGTGAACAGCAGGCGGAACATCAGGCGGTACATGCGCGGTGGCTTCTTCGCTTCCTCGGACGTGCGGCGGGCGGGCGGCCTACGTGCGGGAGGGGGCGCCGATCGCGGCGCCCCCTCCGGCTCGTCATCCCTCGCGGGCGGCGATCAGGTGTTGCGCGTGCTCCTGCAGGGAGCGCACGCCGATCTGGCCGCGGCCGAGCGCGTCGATGCCCTGCACGGCGGCGGCCAGCGCCTGCACGGTGGTCAGGCACGGCACGCCGCGCGCGACGGCCGCGGTGCGGATCTCGTAGCCGTCCAGCCGGCCGCCGGTGCCGTACGGGGTGTTGACGATCAGGTCGATGCGGCCCTCGTGGATGAGCTGGACCACGGTGGGCTCGCCGTCGCCGCCCGGGCCGTCGCTGTGCTTGCGCACCACGGTCGCCTCGATGCCGTTGCGCCGCAGCACCTCCGCGGTGCCCGAGGTGGCCAGCAGCTCGAAGCCGTGCTCGACCAGCGCGCGGGCCGGGAAGACCATGGCGCGCTTGTCGCGGTTGGCGACCGACACGAACGCCCGGCCCTTGGTGGGCAGCGCGCCGTAGGCCGCGGCCTGCGACTTGGCGTACGCGGTGCCGAACACCGCGTCGATGCCCATGACCTCGCCGGTGGAGCGCATCTCCGGGCCGAGCACGGTGTCCACGCCGCGTCCCGAGGCGTCGCGGAACCGGCTCCACGGCAGCACGGCCTCCTTGACCGAGATCGGCGCGTCCAGCGGCAGGGTGCCGCCGTCGCCGACGGCCGGCAGCAGGCCCTCGGCGCGCAGTTCGGCGACGGTGGCGCCGAGCGAGATGCGGGCGGCGGCCTTGGCCAGCGGCACCGCGGTGGCCTTGGAGGTGAACGGCACGGTGCGGCGAGGCGCGGGGGTTGGCCTCCAGCACGTAGAGGATGTCGCCGGCCAGCGCGAACTGGATGTTGATCAGCCCGCGGACCCCGACTCCCTTGGCGATGGCCTCCGTCGAGGCGCGCAGCCGCTTGATGTCGTGGGCGCCGAGCGTGATCGGCGGCAGGGCGCAGGCGGAGTCGCCGGAGTGGATGCCGGCCTCCTCGATGTGCTCCATGACGCCGCCGAGGTAGAGCTCGCGGCCGTCGTAGAGGGCGTCCACGTCGATCTCGATGGCGTCGTCGAGGAACCGGTCGACGAGCACCGGGCGGTCGGAGCCGATCTCGGTGGACTCCGCGATGTAGGCGGCGAGCCGGGTCTCGTCGTAGACGATCTCCATGCCGCGGCCGCCCAGCACGTAGGAGGGCCTGACCAGGACCGGGTAGCCGATCTCGTCGGCGATCCGCTTGGCCTGCGGGAAGGAGGTGGCGGTGCCGTGCTTGGGGGCCGGCAGGTCGGCCTCGGCGAGCACCCGGCCGAACGCGCCGCGGTCCTCGGCGAGGTGGATCGCCTCCGGCGAGGTGCCGACCACCGGCACGCCGTTGTCCTTGAGGGCCTGGGCGAGCCCGAGCGGGGTCTGCCCGCCCAGTTGCACGATGACGCCGGCCACCGGACCGGCCTGGGTCTCGGCGTGCACGACCTCCAGGACGTCCTCCAGGGTGAGCGGCTCGAAGTAGAGCCGGTCGGAGGTGTCGTAGTCGGTGGAGACGGTCTCCGGGTTGCAGTTGACCATCACGGTCTCGTAGCCCGCCTCGGACAGCGCGAAGGAGGCGTGCACGCAGGAGTAGTCGAACTCGATGCCCTGGCCGATGCGGTTGGGCCCGGAGCCGAGGATCAGCACCGCGGGCTTGGCGCGCGGGGCGACCTCGCTCTCCTCGTCGTAGCTGGAGTAGAAGTACGGGGTGCGGGCGGCGAACTCGGCGGCGCAGGTGTCGACGGTCTTGTAGACCGGGCGGATGCCGAGGGTCTGGCGCACCTCGCGCACCACGTCCTCGCGCAGGCCGCGCACCGCGGCGATCTGCGCGTCGGACAGGCCGTGCCGCTTGGCGTCGGCGAGCAGCAGCGGGTCGAGGGTGCCGGCCGCGGCGAGCTCGTCGGCGATCTCCTTGATCAGGAAGAGCTGGTCGATGAACCACGGGTCGATGCGGGTGGCCCGGAAGACCTCGTCCGGGGTGGCACCGGCCCTGATGGCGTCCATGACGGTGTTGATGCGCCCGTCGGTGGGCACCGCGGCCAGCCGCAGCAGCGCGTCCTTGTCGCCGGGCGGGCCGGCGAAGTCGAACTGCGAGCCCTTCTTCTCCAGCGACCGCAGCGCCTTGTTGAGCGCCTCGGGGAAGTTGCGGCCGATGGCCATCGCCTCGCCGACCGACTTCATGGTGGTGGTGAGGGTGGCGTCGGCGGCCGGGAACTTCTCGAACGCGAACCGCGGCACCTTGACGACCACGTAGTCCAGGGTCGGTTCGAAGGAGGCCGGGGTGCGCTCGGTGATGTCGTTGGGGATCTCGTCGAGCGTGTAGCCGACGGCGAGCCGGGCCGCGATCTTGGCGATCGGGAAGCCGGTGGCCTTGGAGGCGAGCGCGGAGGACCGCGAGACGCGCGGGTTCATCTCGATGACGATGACCCGGCCGTCCTCGGGGTTGACGGCGAACTGGATGTTGCAGCCGCCGGTGTCCACCCCGACCTCGCGGATCACCGCGATGCCGACGTCGCGCAGGATCTGGTACTCGCGGTCGGTCAGCGTCATCGCCGGGGCGACGGTGATGGAGTCGCCGGTGTGCACGCCCATCGGGTCGAAGTTCTCGATGGAGCAGACGACCACGACGTTGTCGTGCTTGTCGCGCATCAGCTCCAGCTCGTACTCCTTCCACCCGAGGATCGACTCCTCCAGCAGCACCTCGGTGGTCGGCGACAGGGCCAGGCCCTGGCCGGCGATCCGCCGCAGCTCCTCCTCGTCGTGCGCGAAGCCGGAGCCGGCGCCGCCCATGGTGAACGACGGGCGGACCACGACCGGGTAGCCGCCGAGCGTCTCCACGCCGGCGAGCACCTCGTCCATCGCGTGGCAGATGACCGACCGGGCGGACTCGCCGTGCCCGATCCGCTCCCGGACCGCCTCGACGACCTGCTTGAACTGGTTGCGGTCCTCGCCCTTGTGGATGGCGGCGACGTTGGCGCCGATCAGCTCCACGCCGTAGCGCTCCAGGGTGCCGTCCTCGTGCAGCGCGATGGCGGTGTTGAGCGCCGTCTGGCCGCCCAGGGTGGGCAGCAGGGCGTCCGGCCGCTCCTTGGCGATGATCTTCTCGACGAACTCCGGGGTGATCGGCTCGACGTAGGTGGCGTCGGCGATCTCCGGGTCGGTCATGATCGTGGCCGGGTTGGAGTTGACCAGGACGACCCGCAGCCCCTCGGCCTTCAGGACGCGGCACGCCTGGGTGCCGGAGTAGTCGAACTCGGCGGCCTGGCCGATGACGATCGGCCCGGATCCGATGACCAGGACGGACTGGATGTCGGTGCGCTTAGGCACGGTGGTCCTCCATCGTGCTGGCGAAGCGGTCGAACAGGTAGGCCGCGTCGTGCGGGCCGGCCGCCGCCTCGGGGTGGTACTGGACGCTGAACGCGGGCACGTCGAGGCACTCCAGCCCCTCGACCACGTCGTCGTTGAGGCACACGTGCGAGACGCGGACCCGGCCGAACGGCGTGTCGGCGTCCCGGTCCAGGGGCGCGTCCACGGCGAACCCGTGGTTGTGCGCGGTGATCTCCACCTTGCCGGTGCCGCGGTCGCGCACCGGCTGGTTGATGCCGCGGTGGCCGTACTTGAGCTTGTAGGTGCCGAACCCCAGCGCGCGGCCGAGGATCTGGTTGCCGAAGCAGATGCCGAACAGCGGGGTGCGGCGCTCCAGGACGGCGCGCACCAGCGTGAGGTCGGCGGTGGCCGGGTCGCCCGGTCCGTTGGACAGGAAGACGCCGTCGGGGGCGGCCGCGTAGACCTGCTCGGCGGTCGCGGAGGCCGGGAAGACGTGGGTCTCGATGCCGCGCTCGCGCCATGCGGTGCGGGGTCATGCCCTTGATGCCCAGGTCGATGGCGGCGACGGTGAACCGCTTGGCGCCGACCGCCGGGACGACGTACGGCTGCGGGGTGGCGACCTCGGCGGCCAGGTCGGCGCCGGCCATCTCGGGCGCCTGGCGCACCCTGGCGAGCAGCGTGCCCTCGTCGGTGAGCGCCTCGGCGGCGCCGGAGAAGATGCCGACCCGCATCGCGCCGCGTTCGCGCAGGTGGCGGGTGAGGGCGCGGGTGTCGATGCCGCTGATGCCGACGACGCCCTGCCGGGTCAGCTCCTCGTCCAGGGTGCGCCGGGCACGCCAGTTGGAGGAGACGCGGGACGGGTCGCGCACGACGTAGCCGGCGACCCAGATGCGGCGGGACTCCGGGTCCTCGTCGTTGACGCCGGTGTTGCCGACGTGCGGCGCGGTCATCACGACGACCTGGCGGTGGTACGACGGGTCGGTCAGCGTCTCCTGGTAGCCGGTCATGCCGGTGGAGAACACCGCCTCGCCGAAGGTCTCCCCCACCGCTCCGTAGGCACGGCCGCGGAAGACGCGGCCGTCCTCCAGGACGAGTACGGCGGGCACGCGGGCCCTGTTGCTGGCGGTGGTCATCGGGTCCCTTCCGTGGTGGTGCACAGGTTCTCGACCGCCGCCACCCAGGCGGCGTGCTCCGCGGGGTGACCGGCGCGGAATCCGGAGTCGATCAGCCGGTCGCCGTGGCGCCAGGTGATGACCAGCAGCCCGCCCTCGGGCACGACCTTGCCGGCGATGCCCTGGTCGAGCCGGGCGCCGCGCAGTGAGTCGGCCGGGATGAGGAAGTCGGTGGCGGCCGGGCGGCGCACCTCCACACCCTGCGGCGTGAGGGTCAGCTCGGCCAGGCTGCGGGTGCCCAGGTCGCGGGCGACGATGCGCTCCAGCCACTCGCCGGCGGTGGTGCTGGCGTAGTAGCGGCCGGACAGCTCGGCCAGCGGTTCGCCGGGCGTGCCGGGGAGGGCGGGCAGTTCGGGCAGGTCGGCCTGGCGCTCGGCGCGGCGGCGCCAGGCACGCCACATCAGCCAGTAGACCAGGCAGACGAAGAGCAGCAGCCCGGCCAGCCACAGCACCCGGTCGCCGAGCCGGGTGACCGGGGCGGAGTGCTTGGCGACGGCGAGCAGGGCCGGCGCGTGGACGCCGGGAAGCCGCCGTCCGGGGAGTAGTTGCTGCAGCGGTGTGGTGTTCATACGAGTTGTCCGTCCCTGACCGTCGCCTTGCCCCGCAGGAAGGTGGCGGTCACCCGGCCCGGCAGTTCCAGACCCTCGTAGGGGGTGTTGCGACTGCGGGAGGCGAAACCGGCGGGGTTCACCACCCCACGGTATGCCGGATCGACCAGGGTGAGATTGGCGGGCTCACCTGCCGCGATCGGCCGGCCGTGGCCGGACAGCCGGCCGATGGCGGCCGGGCGCCAGGACATCCGGTCGGCGACGCCGGCCCAGTCCAGCAGCCCGGTGTCGACCATGGTGTGCTGCACCACGGACAGCGCGGTCTCCAGGCCGACCATGCCCATGGCGGCGGCGGCCCACTCGCAGTCCTTGTCCTCGTGCGGATGCGGAGCGTGGTCGGTGGCCACGCAGTCGATGGTGCCGTCGGCCAGCGCCTCGCGCAGCGCGATCACGTCGGCCTCGGTGCGCAGCGGCGGGTTGACCTTGTAGACCGGGTTGTAGGTGCGCGCCAACTCGTCGGTGAGCAGCAGGTGGTGCGGGGTGACCTCGGCGGTGACGTTCCAGCCCTTGGACTTCGCCCAGCGCACCAGGTCCACCGAGCCGGCGGTGGACAGGTGGCAGACGTGCACCCGGGAGCCGACGTGCGCGGCGAGCAGCACGTCGCGGGCGATGATGGACTCCTCGGCGACGGCGGGCCAGCCGCGCAGCCCCAACTCCCCCGAGACCGTGCCCTCGTTCATCTGGGCGCCCTCGGTCAGCCGCGGTTCCTGGGCGTGCTGGGCGATGACGCCGTCGAACGCCTTCACGTACTCCAGGGCGCGGCGCATGATCACCGCGTCGTCCACGCACTTGCCGTCGTCGGAGAAGACCCGTACGCCGGCCGCGGACTCGGCCATCGCGCCGAGTTCGGCGAGCTGCTTGCCCTCCAGGCCGACGGTGACCGCGCCGACCGGCTGCACGTCGCAGTAGCCGGACTCCCGGCCCAGCCGCCAGACCTGCTCCACCACGCCGGCGGTGTCGGCGACCGGGAAGGTGTTGGCCATCGCGTGCACGACGGTGAAGCCGCCGAGCGCGGCGGCCCGGGTGCCGGTGAGCACGGTCTCGGAGTCCTCGCGGCCCGGCTCGCGCAGGTGGGTGTGGAGGTCGACGAGGCCCGGCAGCAGGATCTGGCCGGCGGCCTCGACCACGGTGGCGCCCTCGGCCGGCAGGCCGGCGCCGACCGCGGTGACGGTCTCGCCGGTGATCAGGACGTCCCGCGGTTCGCCGCCGGCAACCTTCGCGCCGCGGATCAGGATGGTGCTCATGGGGTTACTTGCCCTCCTCGGTGCGGTGGGTGGACACGGCGGGTTCGCTGCCGCCCAGCAGCAGGTACAGCACGGCCATCCGGACGCTGACGCCGTTGGCGACCTGCTCGACGGCCGTGCAGCGGCCCGAGTCGGCGACCTCGGCGGTGATCTCCATCCCGCGGTTCATCGGTCCGGGGTGCATCACGATGGCGTGTTCGGGCAGCGCGGCCATCCGGGTGCCGTCCAGGCCGTAGCGGCGGGCGTACTCACGCTCGGTCGGGAAGAACGCCGCGTTCATCCGCTCGCTCTGCACCCGCAGCATCATCACGGCGTCCGACTTCGGCAGCACGCTGTCGAGGTCGTAGCTGACCTCGCAGGGCCAGGTCTGCACGCCGATCGGCAGCAGGGTGGGCGGCGCGACCAGGGTGACCTGGGCGCCGAGCGTGTTGAGCAGCAGCACGTTGGAGCGGGCGACCCGGCTGTGCAGCACGTCGCCGACGACGGTGATCCGGCGGCCGGCCAGGTCGCGCCCGGTGCCGTCGCCCGCGCCGCGGTGCCGGGTCGGGGCGCCGCCGGGGCCGCCGGCCAGGTGGCGGCGCATGGTGAAGGCGTCCAGCAGCGCCTGGGTGGGGTGCTCGTGGGTGCCGTCGCCGGCGTTGACCACCGAGCCGCCGATCCAGTCGGAGGTGGCGAGCCGGTGCGGTGCGCCGGAGGACGGGTGGCGGATGACCACGGCGTCGGAGCCCATGGCCTCCAGGGTCAGCGCGGTGTCCTTCAGGGACTCGCCCTTGGAGACCGAGGAGCCCTTGGCGGAGAAGTTGATGACGTCCGCCGACAGGCGCTTGGCCGCGGCTTCGAAGGAGATGCGGGTCCTGGTCGAGTCCTCGAAGAAGAGGTTGACGACCGTGCGGCCGCGCAGGGTGGGCAGTTTCTTGATCGGCCGGTCGGCGACGCGGGCCAACTCCTCGGCGGTGTCGAGGATCAGCGTGGCGTCGTCATGGGTGAGGTCCGCGGCCGAGATGAGGTGGCGCTTCATCGGATGCGACTCCGGAGGGTACGAGGATGCGACGGTGCGTGGGCGGCGGGGGCCGGTGGCCCGGGGTGCGGCGGAGCGGGGCCTGCGGCGGCCCTACGCGTCCCCCGAGCCGGGCGCGGCGCCCAGCAGGACGCAGTCCCGGCCGTCGTGTTCGGCCAGTTGGACCTTGACGGTCTCGCGCAGCGAGGTGGGCAGGTTCTTGCCCACGTAGTCCGCGCGGATGGGCAGTTCGCGGTGGCCGCGGTCGACCAGGACCGCCAACTGCACGGCGCGCGGGCGGCCGATGTCGTTGAGGGCGTCCAGCGCGGCGCGGATGGTGCGGCCGGAGAAGAGCACGTCGTCGACGAGGACCACCAGGCGGCCGTCGACGCCCTCGTCGGGGATCTCGGTGCGGGCCAGCGCGCGGGCCGGGCCGAGCCGCAGGTCGTCGCGGTACATCGTGATGTCGAGCGAGCCGACGGCCGTGGGGCGGCCGGTGATGCGGGCCAGTTTCTCGGCCAGCCGGTCGGCGAGGAAGACCCCGCGGGTGGGGATCCCGAGCAGCACCACGTCGTCGGCGCCCTTGGCGCGTTCGACGATCTCGTGGGTGATGCGGGTGAGCACCCGGGCGATGTCGGGTGCTTCGAGAACCGGGCGTGCCGGTGTGGAGCGGTCTTCGACCATGGGTCGGGGACCTCCTTCCCCGCCTCACGGGACGGGCATTAAAGGACGGTCTGGGTTACCGCGTCGAACCCTACCAGGCTGTCACGACGTGCCTGGTCAGAGGGGGGTGTGGACCATTCGGCTTGACGACCCCGAATTACGCTGCGTAACCTCACAGTGAGTTACCACGTGTCCATCCGGGGAGCCTTATGTCCAGCGATTACGCCAAGCAGCTCGGGGCCAAACTCCGAGCAATCCGCACGCAGCAGGGTCTCTCCCTCCACGGAGTCGAGGAGAAGTCCCAGGGCCGTTGGAAGGCTGTCGTGGTCGGCTCGTACGAGCGTGGCGACCGCGCGGTGACCGTACAGCGCCTCGCCGAGCTGGCCGACTTCTACGGCGTGCCGGTGCAGGAGCTGCTGCCCGGCAGTGCGCCCGGCGGTGCCGCCGAGCCCCCGCCGAAGCTGGTGCTCGACCTGGAGCGCCTGACCCAGGTGCCGTCCGAGAAGGCCGGCCCGCTCCAGCGGTACGCGGCGACCATCCAGAGCCAGCGCGGCGACTACAACGGCAAGGTCCTCTCGATCCGCCAGGACGACCTGCGCACCCTCGCGGTGATCTACGACCAGTCCCCCTCGGTGCTGACCGAGCAGCTGATCGGCTGGGGTGTGCTGGACGCCGACGCGCGCCGGGCCGTCCAGCACGAGGAGAGCTGACCCCGCGCCCGGAAAGCGAAGAAACGTCCCCTCTGCCGGATCGGTCGCGCTCCGGCGTCCGGACCGCTGTCCGGACCCGGCCGCGACCGCCAGCAGGCATGACGACGGCCCTGGAGCGGCTGCTCCGGGGCCGTTGTCATGGGCGGCGCTGTTCGCACCGCGAGGGTCGTCTCAGCGCCGCAGAGTCGGCTTCAGCTCCTTCAGACGGGCCAGCAGCCCGTTGACGAACGCCGGCGACTCGTCGGTGGAGAACTCCTTGACCAGCTGCACCGCCTCGTCCAGCACCACGGCGTCCGGGATCTCGTCCTCCCAGATCAGCTCGTAGGTGCCGAGCCGCAGCACGTTGCGGTCCACCGCGGGCATCCGGTCGATCGTCCAGTCCACCGCGTAGGTGGCGATCAGTTCGTCCACCCGCTCGGCGTTGGCCTCGTAGCCCTCGACGAGCTGGATGGTGTACTCGGTCACGCGCGGCTGCCGGTCGTCACTGCGGCCCAGCCGTATCCAGTCCGCCATGACGGTCCCGGGCTTCGAGCCGCGCTGGTCCGCCTCGAACAGGATCTGGAAGGCCCGCATGCGGGCCTTGGTGCGGGCTGCCACGGTTAGCTGTTCACCCGGCCGAGGTACTCACCCGAGCGGGTGTCGACCTTGATCTTCTCACCGGTGGTGATGAAGAGCGGGACGCCGATCTCGTAGCCGGTCTCCAGCTTGGCGGGCTTGGTGCCGCCGGTGGAGCGGTCGCCCTGCACGCCCGGCTCGGTGTACTCGATGGTCAGCTCGACCGCGGCGGGCATCTCGACGTACAGCGGGGCGCCCTCGTACATCGCGACGACCGCCTCGAAGCCCTCCAGCAGGAAGTGCGCGGCGTCGCCGGCCACCTCGGGGCTGACGTAGATCTGGTCGTAGGTGTCCATGTCCATGAACACGAAGCTTTCGCCGTCCTTGTACGAGAACTGCATCCCGCGCTTGTCGACGTTGGCCGTCTCGACCTTCACGCCGGCGTTGAAGGTCTTGTCGACGACCTTGCCGGAGAGCACGTTCTTGAGCTTCGTACGGACGAAGGCCGGGCCCTTGCCGGGCTTGACGTGCTGGAACTCGACGACGGACCACAGCTGGTCCCCGTCGAGCTTGAGCACCAGGCCGTTCTTGAGGTCGTTCGTGGTGGCCACGGTTGCGGATTCTCCTGAAAAGTGCTGCATCGGGGACCGGAAGGAACACCCAGACACTACCGCTTACAGCGCGAGCAGTTCCTTGGTCGTGATGGTGAGTAGCTCGGGACCGCCGTCCGCCGACGGGCGTACGACGAGTGTGTCGTCGATCCGTACCCCGCCCCGGCCCGAGAAGTGGACCCCGGGTTCGACGGTGACCGGCACACAAGCGTCCAGTTTACCCATGGCGTCCGGGGTCAGCCGAGGGTCCTCGTCGATTTCGAGCCCGACCCCGTGCCCGGTTGACGCCGCGGCGGCCTCGCCGAGCCCGGCCCGCTCCAGCACCTGCCGGGCCGCCCGGTCCACCTCGCGGCACGCCACCCCGGGCTCCAGCGACTCGCGCGCGGCCCGCTGAGCGGCGAAGACGACGTCGTACAGCTCGATCTGCCAGGTCGAGGGCGCGGTGCCGATGACGAAGGTGCGGCCGATCTCGCAGCGGTAGCCGCGGTAGCGGGCGCCCAGGCACACGGTGAGGAAATCGCCCTCCTCGACCCGGCGGTCGGTCGGCGCGTGCCGCGGCGCCCCCGAGTTCGGCCCGGTGCCGACGTAGGTGGCGAAGGCCGGGCCGTCGGCGCCGTGGTCCACCAGGCGGCGCTCCAGTTCCAGCGCGAGGTGCCGCTCGGTGCGGCCCACCAGGATCGACTCCAGCAGCTCGCCGAGCGCCTGGTCGGTGATCTCGGCGGCGATCCGCAGGCAGGCGATCTCCTCCTCGTCCTTGACCAGCCGCAGCTGCTCGACGAGCTGGCCCAGGTTGGCCAGCCGCACGCCGGGCGTGACCGAGGCGATCGCCCGGTGCCGCAGCACGGTGAGGTGGTGCTCCTCCAGCGCCAGGCTGTCGGCGCCGAGCTCCGGGGCCAGGTCGGCCGCCGCGACCGCCGGATCGCCCTCCGAGGCGTCCAGCACCACGCGGCGCAGGTCGCGCGGCGGACGGCCCTCGTTCGGTGTGCCGGCCGCGGGGCGCGGGTGGACCAGCACCTCCTCCTGCGGCGCGATCAGCAGCGCGGCGCCGGGCGGGGCCCAGCCGGCGAGATAGCGGATGTTCGCGGGCCGCGAGACCAGCGCGGCCGACATTCCGGCAGCCGCGCACCTCTCACGCAGACGCATCCGTCGGGAAGCGTGCACCTCGGACATGTGCCGAGCGTACGATGCCGCGCCCGCCCGGACCTCCGGAGACGGCCGGACGGGTAACCGGTGCCGGCGGCGGCTCAGCGGACCGGCGTGCCGGCCAGGGCGCGGGCCACCACCTGGTCGAGGGCCTCCGCGGCGGCGGTGACGTCCAGTTGGGAGTTGTCGATGATCGGCAGCCCGGAGCCGTACCAGCCCGCCATCCGGCCGTGTATGCGGGCCACCTCCTCGTCGGGCAGCCGCCGGTTGCCGCTGCGGGCGGCGTTGCGGGCGAGCACCACTTCGAGACCGGGCAGCAGGACGACCGGCACCAGCCCCGGGCCGACGTGCCGCTTCCAGCCGCCGAGGCCGACGACCGGCCAGTCGGGGAAGACGGCGTCGTCGAGGATGCAGGAGATCCCGTTGGCCAGGAAGTTGCGGGCGGCGAAGCCGCAGGTGCGGCGGGCCAGCCGGTACTGGGCCTCGGAGTGGTCGTTCCAGCCGGACTGCGGGTCGGCGAAGCCGGAGCGCACCCACTCGCGCACGTCGTCCAGGCTGATGTGCGCCGTCGGCACGCCGCGGTGGTCGGCCCAGTGCCGGGCGATGGTGGTCTTGCCTGCTCCGGCCGGCCCGATCAGCAGCACCGCGACCGGCCCGGGGACCGGGACGGGCGCCGGCGGCGGGCCGGGCGCGGCGAGCGGCGGGACCGGCGGGAGCGGGAAGGTGCCGGTGGCGTTGCTGTTGTACACCGCGCCGGCCGGCTGGCCGCCCGGCCAGTTCTGCGGCGGCGGGACCGGGTGCGGGCCCGGCTGGCCGGGTGCCGCCGGTGTCCAGCCGTCGGCGGTACCCCGCTCCGGGCCCTGAGGCGGTGGCGGCGACGCCCCCACATGCTGCATCTCGGCGCACTCCGTCTCGTGCCGATCCGTTCGGTTCTCCCGGCCAGGTGCGAACCGGCCGGTCGTCGACAAAGAACGGTACCGTCCCCGGCCGCCCAGGTGTGAACGTCGAAGGCGTCCCCGGCAGGTTCGCTACAGTTCCTCGGCCAGCGCGCGCAGTGCCAGCCGGTAGGAGCCGATGCCGAAGCCCGCCACGGTGCCGGTGGCGACGCCGGCCACCACGGAGGTGTGCCGGAACTCCTCGCGGGTGTACGGGTTGGAGATGTGCACCTCGATGAGCGGCGCGGTGCGCTGGGCGGCCGCGTCGCGCATGCCGTAGGAGTAGTGCGTGAAGGCGCCGGGGTTGAGCACCACGGGGATCGAGCCGTCGGCCGCCTCGTGCAGCCAGCGGATCAGTTCGCCCTCGTCGTTGGTCTCGCGGACCTGCACCGCGAAGCCGAGTTCCGTGCCCAGCGCGGTGCACTGCTCGACCAGCGCGGCGTAGGACGTGGAGCCGTAGACGTCCGGCTCGCGGCTGCCCAGCCGGCCGAGGTTGGGGCCGTTCAACACGTAGACCGGACGCGTCACCTGGCCACCTCACCGTAGGCGGCGACCAGGACCGCCGGGTCGGGACCCTCCAGGACGACCGGCTTGGCCAGCGCGTCCAGCACGATGAAGCGCAGCCGGTCGCCGCGCGACTTCTTGTCCACCTTCATCGCCTCCAGCAGCCGCGGCCACTGGTCGCCCCGGTAGGTCAGCGGCAGGCCGACCGACTCCAGCACCGCGCGGTGCCGGTCGGCGGTCGCGTCGTCCAACCGGCCGGCCAGCCGGCCGAGTTCGGCGGCGAAGACCATGCCGACCGAGACCGCCGCGCCGTGCCGCCAGCTGTAGCGCTCGTTCTTCTCGATGGCGTGGGCCAGCGTGTGGCCGTAGTTGAGGATCTCGCGCAGCCCGGACTCCTTGAGGTCCTGCGAGACCACCTCGGCCTTGACCCGGATGGACCGCTCGATCAGCTCGGCGGTGTGCGGGCCCTGCGGGGTGCGGGCGGCCTGCGGGTCGGACTCGACGAGGTCGAGGATGACCGGGTCGGCGATGAAGCCGGCCTTGATGACCTCGGCGAGGCCGCTGACGTAGTCGTTGGCGGTCAGCGAGTCCAGGGTGGCCAGGTCGCACAGCACGCCGGCCGGCGGGTGGAAGGCGCCCACCAGGTTCTTGCCCTCGGCGGTGTTGACGCCGGTCTTGCCGCCGACCGCCGCGTCCACCATGCCGAGCACCGTGGTGGGCACCGCGATCCAGCGCACGCCGCGCAGCCAGGTGGCCGCGACGAAGCCGGCCAGGTCGGTGGTGGCGCCGCCGCCCACCCCGACGACGACGTCGCTGCGGGTGAAGCCGGTCTGCCCGAGCACGCTCCAGCAGTAGGCGGCCACCTCGGCGGACTTCGCCTCCTCGGCGTTCGGCACCTGCACCGCGATCGCCTGGTAGCCCTGCTCGGCCAGGTCGGCGCGGATCGCCTCGCCGGTGGTGGACAGCGCCTCGGGGTGCACGACCGCGACGCGCTGGGCCGACCGGCCGATCAGCCCGGGCAGTTCGCCGAGCAGCTGTCGTCCGACCAGCACGTCGTAGCCGGCGGTGCCCGCGCTGCCGGCCACCGGGATGCGGGTGGGCTCTGCCTCGGTCATGCGCTCTTCAACTCCAGTACGTCCAGGATCTCTTCGGCGATCTCCTGCGGGGTGCGCCCGTCGGTGCCGACGACCGCGCGGGCCACCCCGGTGTAGAGCGGGCGGCGCGACTCCATCAGTTCGCGCCAGGCGGCGCGCGGGTTGATCGCCAGCAGCGGGCGCGGGGCGTCCAGGCCGACCCGGCGCACCGCGTCGGCCAGCGAGACGTCCAGGAAGACGACCGGGAGCCCGGCCAGCGCGCCGCGGGTGTCCTCGTCCATCACCGCTCCGCCGCCGAGCGAGAGCACACCGGGGTGCTCGGCCAGCGCCGCGGCGACCGCCGCGTGCTCCAGCCGCCGGAAGACCGGTTCGCCGTCCTCGACGAAGATGTCGGAGATCTCCCGGCCCTGCGCGGCGACGATGTCGGCGTCGGTGTCCCGGTAGCCGATCGACAGCCGGCGGGCCAGCTCCTGCCCGACGGTGGTCTTGCCCGCACCGGGCGGGCCGACCAGCACGACAACCGGACTGCTCATCGGATCTCCATGCTGTCGAGGTAGCCGCGCACGTTGCGCCGGGTCTCGGTGACGTTGTCGCCGCCGAACTTCTCCGCGACCGCGTCGGCCAGCACCAGGGCGACCATCGCCTCGGCGACGATGCCGGCCGCCGGGACCGCGCAGACGTCGGAGCGCTGGTGGTGGGCCTGGGCCGCCTCGCCGGTGGCGACGTCGATGGTGGCCAGCGCCCGCGGCACGGTGGCGATCGGCTTCATCGCGGCGCGCACCCGCAGCGGCTCACCGGTGCTCAGGCCGCCCTCGGTGCCGCCGGAGCGGCCGGTGGCGCGGCGGATGCCGCCGGCCGGCTCGCGCACGATCTCGTCGTGCGCGGCGGAGCCGGGCACCCGGGCCAGCTCGAAGCCGTCGCCGAGTTCCACGCCCTTGATGGCCTGGATGCCCATCAGGGCGCCGGCCAGCCGGGCGTCGAGCCGCCGGTCCCAGTGGACGTGCGAGCCGAGGCCGACCGGCACGCCGTAGGCCAGCACCTCGACGACGCCGCCGAGGGTGTCGCCGTCCTTGTGCGCCTGGTCGATCTCGGCGACCATCGCCTCGCCGGCCGCCGGGTCCAGGCAGCGCACCAGGTCGGCGTCGAGCCGCGGCACGTCCGACGGGACGGGCAGCACGCCGTGCGGGGCCCTGGCACCGCCGAGTTCCACCACGTGGGAGACGATCTCGATGCCGGCGGTCTCCTTGAGGTAGGAGCGGACGACCGCGCCGAGCGCCACCCGGGCCGCGGTCTCCCGCGCCGAGGCCCGCTCCAGGATCGGGCGCGCCTCGCCGAAGCCGTACTTCTGCATGCCGGCCAGGTCCGCGTGACCGGGCCTGGGCCGGGTCAGCGGGGCGTTGCGGGCCAGCTCGGCCAGGACGGCGGGGTCCACCGGATCGGCCGCCATGACCTGTTCCCACTTGGGCCACTCGGTGTTGCCGACCATGACGGCCACCGGGCTGCCGAGGGTGAGCCCGTGCCGGACGCCGCCGAGGAAGGTGACCTCGTCCCGCTCGAACTTCATCCGGGCGCCGCGGCCGTAGCCGAGCCGGCGGCGGGCCAGCTCGTCGGCGACCATGTCGGTGGTGACCGGCACTCCGGCGGGCAGCCCCTCCAGCGTGGCGACCAGGGCCGGACCGTGCGATTCTCCCGCCGTCAGCCAGCGCAACCTGCTCAACGGTGTTCCCTTCTCCTGCCCGTGCGACGTGCGCTTCCGATCCTCCCACGCGCGGGCGGGCGGACCGGCATCCGTCCAGCGTCCGGGACGCCCGGCGCGCTCAGCGGTTCGCCAGCGCGGCCGCCCCGGCGGCGCGCATCGCGGCCAGCGGCGCCGGGGACCGCCCGGTCATCAGCTCGACCTGCAGCACCGCCTGGTGCACCAGCAGGTCAAGGCCGCCGACCACCGCGCCGCCGCGCTCCGCCCACGCGGCGGCCAGCGGGGTGGGCCAGGGGTCGTAGAGCACGTCGAACAGCGTGCCGGGGCCGGACGGCACGGCCGCGGCCAGTCGGGCGCCCGCCGCGGCCGGGACGGTGGTGACCACCAGCGGCTGCCCGAACGCCTCGGCGGCGCTCGACCAGGGCGCGACGGCCACCGGCACGCCGAGCCGCTGCCCCCACTCGCGCATCTCGTCCTCGCGCGCCCGGCTGCGGACGTAGACGGTGACCGGGCCCGAGCAGATCCGGGCGAGGGCGGCGAGCGCCGAGGAGCCGGTGGCGCCCGCGCCGAGGATCGCGGCGGACGGCACCTGCCGCACCCCGCGTTCGTTCAGCGCGGCGACCATCCCGGGCACGTCGGTGTTCTCGCCGGAGGGCGAGCCGTCGGCGCCGAAGACCACGGTGTTGACGGCGTGCACCGAGGCCGCGGTCTCGCCGATCCGGTCCAGGAGCGGGATGACCGCGCGCTTGAGCGGCATGGTGAGCGACAGCCCGGCCCAGCGGACCTCGTCGCGGCGGATCCGGTCGAAGAAGCCGGGCAGCGCCGCCTCGTCCACCTCGTGCCGCCCGTACTCCCAGCCGGTGAGGCCGAGTTCGGCGTAGGCGGCGCGGTGCAGCACCGGGGAGAGCGAGTGGGCGATGGGCGAACCGAGCACCGCCGCCCGCGTGACGATGGGGTGGGACATCAACCGCCGTGCTCCTGCTGGTACTTGTTGAACGCCGCGACGTTGCGCTCGTGTTGGGCCGCGCTCGCGGTGAAGCGGGTGTCGCCGGGCTGGACGGTGACGAAGTAGAGCCAGTCGCCCGGCGTCGGGTGGAGCGCGGCCTCGATCGCCTCGTGGCCCGGGTTGTCGATCGGCCCGGGCGGCAGGCCCTTGTGGAGATAGGTGTTGTAGGGCGAGTCGAACTGGGTGTCGGCCGTCGTGGTGTGCAGCGTGGAGCGGCCCTTGGCGTAGTTGATCGTCGAGTCGAAGCCGAGCGCCATGTCCTGGTCCAGCCGGTTGTATATGACCCGGGAGACCTTGCCGAAGTCGTGCGGCTCCTGGGCCTCGGCCTGGATGAGGCTGGCGATCACGATGATCTGGTACGGCGTCTTGCCGACCTTGGCCGCCTCGGCGGTCAGGTCGTCCTGGGCGTACTCGGCCTGGGCCTGCCGGACCATCTGCCGCAGTATCGCCACCGGATCGCCGCCGCGGGCCGCGGCGTAGCGGGACGGGTAGAGGAAGCCCTCGGGGGTGCCGTTCTTGTCGTAGGAGGGCAGACCGAGCTTGGCGGTCGCGGCGTCGTGCGCGGTGGTGCCGGGCTTGACGCCGAGCCGGGAGTCGAGCGCCTGGTAGACCTGGCTCGCGCGCCAGCCCTCCGGGATGATCAGCGCGCTCTGCGCCGCCGGGTCGAGCATCAAGGTGACGGCGCTGGCCGCCGACATCCGCATGTGCAGCGAGTAGATGCCGCCCTGGATGCTGGCGCCCTTGGGGTTGACGGCGGCGGCCTTGGTGAACGCGTCCACGCTCTCGACGACGCCGTCCTGCTTGAGGATGTTGCCGATCTGGGCCAGCGTGGCGGAGTCGGGGATCTGCACCTGCACGGTGCCGCCGCCCTGCCCGGCGTAGTCCGGCGGCGGGGCGTAGTGGTTCTCGTAGTACTGGTAGCCGGCGTATCCGCCGCCCGTCACGACCCCGGCGAGCGCCACGACCGCGGCCAGGCAGGCGCAGCCGCCGCGGCGCTTGGTGCCGCCGCGCTTGCCGTCCTTGGCCGGCCTGCGGCGGGTGTCGCGGTACCCGTCGTCATCGTCGTCGTCATCGGCGACGCGGGGACGGCGGCGCTCGTACTCGTCGTCGGTGTCGTCGGCGTCGGAGCCGCGGGTGAAGAACGGGTGGGTCTCCGGCCCGTCGTCGTCCTCGTCGAACGGGTTCCACTCGCCGGACTGCTCCTGCTCCGGCGGCTTGCGCTGCGGGGGCGGCGACGGGCGGAGCGGGGCCTGCTGGGGCACCGGCTGCTGGATCTGCTGCACCGGATGGGTGCCGGTGTCGCCGGGGTAGTACGCCTGCTGCTGGCCGCCGTACATGTCGATCGGGCCGGTGCCGGGATCGCCGCCGCCGTAGCCGCCGTTGCCGTACGCCTGGTCCGGGTAGAAGCCCTGGGCGGGGAACTGGCCGGTGTCGTAGCCGGTGCCGGGCTGCGGGGACTGGACGTGCCAGCCGTAGGTCTGCTGCGGTTCGTGGGTGGGCAGTTGGCCGGTCTCCCAGCCTTCGCCCGGCCCGCCGTACGGCTGTTGCTGCGGGTACTGCTGCTGGTGCGGGAACTGCGGGTACTGGCCGGTGGGGTACTGCCCGGTGGAGTACTCGCCGCCCTCCGCGTACGGGTCCCAACCGCCGCCGCCCTGCCGGCCGGCGTCCCACCCCTGTTCGCCGTAGAGGGGGTCGTCAGGGTGCCACGGCTCGGGTTGCCACGGCGGTGATCCGTGGCCCGGTCCGTAGTCGGTCATGGGTCTCCTGAGAACGCGGCGGGAACGGTCGGCGTGGGTGCGCGGCCTGTGGGGTTCCGCCTCTTCGGCGCGGAACGTTACCGTACCGCGATCAGATGACCACTTCGACGGTCTCGCCCGGTGCCGTTCCCGACATCCGCTCGGTCTCCAGGGCGCTCTGCAGGATCACCACGGCCGCCGCCTGGTCCACCACCGCGCGGCCCTTGCGGGAGTTGACACCCGAGGCGCGCAGCCCCGCGGTGGCCGATACGGTGGACATCCGCTCGTCCACCAGCCGGACCGGAACCGGCGCGACGAGCTTCGCCAGCTCGGCCGCGAACGCCCGCGCCTTGGCCGCGGCCGGGCCCTCGGCGCCGCTGAGCGACCGTGGCAGGCCGACGACGACCTCGATCGGCTCGTACTCCTCGACGATCGCCCCGATCCGCCGGCGGGCCGCCGGGGCGTCCTTGCCCGGCACGGTCTCCACCGGGGTGGCCAGCAGGCCGTCCGGGTCGCAGGAGGCGACACCGATCCTGGCCTGGCCGACGTCGACGGCGATCCGCCTGCCGCGTCGCATGGGCGTTCCTTCCTCTCCCTCTGTTCCTCGCCGGCACTCCTCCGTCCGCCCGGCACGTCGTGCGGACCGCCTTCGCGGGCGGCCCGCACGACGAGGGGTCAGGCCCGCTCGGCGACCAGGCGGCGGACCGCCTCGACGGCCTCGCCCACGGCCTTCGGGTTGCTGCCGCCGCCCTGGGCGACGTCGTCCTTGCCGCCACCGCCGCCGCCGAGGGTCTTGGCGGCGGCGCGCACCAGCTCGCCGGCCTTGACGCCGCGTTCCCGGGCGGCCTCGTTGGTGGCGATGACGGTCAGCGGGCGGTCGCCGGCCACCGTGAACAGCGCGACCACGGCCGGCCGGCCGGCGCCCACCCGCTGGCGCACGTCCAGGACGAGCTTGCGCAGGTCGTCGGCGCCGGTGCCGTCCGGAACCCGGCCGGTGACCAGCGCGACGCCCTTGACGTCCTCGGCGTCGTCGGCGAGCCCGGCGGCGGCCTGCAGCACCTTCTCGGCGCGGAACCGCTCGATCTCCTTCTCGGCGTCGCGCAGCCGGGTCAGCACCCCGGAGATCTTCTCCGGCAGCTCCTCCGGGCGGCCCTTGACCAACCCGGTGAGCTGGGCGACCAGCGCGTGCTCGGCGGCGAGGAACCGGTAGGCGTCGACGCCCACCAGGGCCTCGACCCGGCGCACCCCGGAGCCGATGGACGACTCGCCGAGCAGCTTGACCAGGCCGAGTTGGGCGGTGTTGGCCACGTGGGTGCCGCCGCACAGCTCCTTGGAGAAGTCGCCGATGGTCACCACCCGCACCTGCTCGCCGTACTTCTCGCCGAACTCCGCGATGGCGCCCTGCCGCTTGGCCTCGGCGATCGGCAACACCTCGGCGGTGACGTCGAGTTCGCGGGCCAGCACTTCGTTGATCTTCTGCTCGACGTCGGTCAGCACGGTGCCGGGCACGGCGGCCGGCGAGCCGAAGTCGAACCGGAAGCGGCCGGGCGAGTTCTCCGAGCCGGCCTGGGCGGCGGTCGGGCCGAGGGCGTCGCGCAGCGCCTGGTGGGTCAGGTGGGTGGCCGAGTGGGCCCGGGCGATGGCCCGCCGCCGCACCAGGTCGATCCGGGCGTGGCAGGGGGCGCCCACCGTGACCTCGCCGACCTGCACCACGCCCTTGTGGACGTAGACGCCGGGCACCGGCTTCTGGGTGTCGCGGACCTCGACGACCGCGCCGGTGTCGGTGCGGATCCGGCCGGAGTCGGCGAGTTGGCCGCCGCCCTCGGCGTAGAACGGGGTGCGGTCGAGCACGATCTCCACCTCGTCGCCCTCGGAGGCGGCGGGCGCGGGCACGCCGTCCACCAGCAGGCCGACCACCGTGGACTCCGACTCGTTGTCGGTGTAGCCGGTGAAGACGGTGGCGCCCGAGGCGTCGGCGACCTCGCGGTAGGCGGACAGGTCGGCGTGGCCCTGCTTCTTGGCGCGCGCGTCGGCCTTGGCCCGGTCGCGCTGCTCCTTCATCAGCCGGCGGAAGCCGTCCTCGTCGACGCTCAGGCCCGTGCTCGGAGGCCATCTCCAGGGTGAGGTCGATCGGGAAGCCCCAGGTGTCGTGGAGCAGGAACGCCTTGTCGCCGGAGAGCACCGAGGAGCCGGCCGAGACGGTGTCGTGGACCGCGGTGTCCAGGATGTTGGTGCCGGTCCTGAGCGTCTTGAGGAACGCGGCCTCCTCGCCGAGGGCGACCGTCTCGATGCGCTTGCGGTCCTCCTCCAGCTCGGGGTACTGCGGGCTCATGGCCTTGATGACGGTGTCCACCAGGACGCCGACGGTGGGCTCGGCGGCGCCCAGCAGCCGCATGTTGCGGATGGCGCGGCGCATGATGCGGCGCAGCACGTAGCCGCGGCCCTCGTTGCCGGGGGTGACGCCGTCGCCGATGAGCATGACCGCGGTGCGGATGTGGTCGGCGACCACGCGCAGCGACACGTCGGAGGCGTGCTCGTCGCCGTATGCCTTGCCGGTCAGCTCGGTGGCCTTGTCGATGACCAGCCGCGAGGTGTCGATCTCGTACATGTTCTGCACGCCCTGCAGGATCATCGCGAGGCGTTCGAGGCCGAGACCGGTGTCGATGTTCCTGGCGGGCAGGTCGCCGAGGATCGGGAAGTCGTCCTTGCCCTCGCCGGCGCCGCGCTCGTACTGCATGAAGACCAGGTTCCAGATCTCCACGTAGCGCTCGTCGTTGACGGCCGGGCCGCCCTCGACGCCGAACTCCGGACCGCGGTCGTAGTTGATCTCCGAGCACGGTCCGCAGGGTCCGGGGACGCCCATCGACCAGAAGTTGTCCTTCTTGCCCAGCCGCTGGATCCGTTCGGCCGGCACGCCGATCTGCTCGCGCCAGATGCCCTCGGCCTCGTCGTCGTCCAGGTAGACGGTGATCCACAGCCGCTCGGGGTCGAGGCCGTAGCCGCCGTCGTCCTGGGAGCCGGTCAGCAGCTCCCAGGCGTGCCGGATGGCGCCTTCCTTGAAGTAGTCGCCGAACGAGAAGTTGCCGCACATCTGGAAGAACGTGCCGTGCCGGGTGGTCTTGCCGACCTCTTCGATGTCCGGGGTGCGCACGCACTTCTGCACGCTGGTGGCGCGGGCGAAGGGCGGCTTGACCTCGCCGAGGAAGTACGGCTTGAACGGGACCATGCCCGCGGGCACCAGCAGCAGGGTCGGGTCGTCCGCGATGAGCGACGCGGACGGCACGACGGTGTGCCCACGCTCCTCGAAGAAGCGCAGCCAGCGCCTGCGGATTTCTGCCGACTCCATCAATGGCCCTCTTTCTGCTGGTGCGGGTGTCGCCCTCGGGCGATCTCCGGGCGTTGCCCGGGGAGTTGGGGGTGCCGCGGCCGGGACGGCTCGGCATCGAGGCCGAGGGCCTGGCCGAGCTCGGCCTCGCGCTCGGTCATGCCGGTGCGCACGTCGAGCGCGAACTGCCGCGCCCGGCCGCCGAGTCGCACGGCCCGGTCGGCCGCCTGGCCGGCCAGGCTCTCCGGGGTGAGGCGGCGGGCTGCCCGGCCCACCTTCATGGTCGCCCACACGCCGGTGGTGATGCCGGCGGCGAACCAGAACAGGCGGCGGAACATGGCGTCAGCCCTTCCCTCGGGTGCGGCGGAGGCCGCGGCGGGCGCCGGGGAGCGCCTTGCCCACGATCACCGTACGGTGTGCCGGGCCGGCCGCCCGGTCCCGGGCCGCCGGCTCGTCGTCCCGGGTCTGCCGGCCCATGGCGCGGCGCACTCCGTAGCCGAAGGCGGCGACCTTGACCAGCGGGCCGCCGAAGGTGGAGGCGACGGTGGTGGACAGGGCCGAGGCGTTGGCGGTGACTTCCTGGACGTCGGCGGTGATGGTGTCGACGCGGTCCAGTTGGGTGTGCGCGGCGCGCACCGCCTCGGTGGCCTCGGCGAGCAGCGGGACCGCCTGCCGGGTGACGTCGGCGACCAGCGTGGTGGCCTGCCGGAGGGTCTGCGCGAGCCGGACCAGCACGACGGCCAGGAACGAGACGAGGATCGCCCAGAAGACGGCCACGATGAGGCCGGCCACCTCTCCACCGGACACTGCGGGCTCCTTGGGTTCACGTCGGTCGGCTGCCGTCCGCGGGCGGGCAGAGGCGGCGGACCGGGTGAGGGGCCGGCATGCGCGGGCACTCCCCCGGTCGCGCCGTGCGCGGTCCGAGCGCGCGGGCGGCGGCTACCGACCCTATCGCGCCCGGGGTGCGTCGACGTACCGCTTTGTGCCCGCGCGGCGGCCGGGGTTCAGCGCGCGTAGTACTCGATGACCAACTGCTCGTCGCAGATCACCGGGACCTCGCGGCGGTTGGGCGCCCGGTCCAGGCGGAAGGCGAGCGCGTCGAGGTTGACCTCCAGGTAGCGCGGGGTCTCGCCGTCGCCGGCCCAGCCGCCCGCCCTGGCGACCTGGAACGGGGTCTTGTCGCGGGAGCGTTCGCGCACCGCGACCACGTCGTCCGGCCGCACCCGGAAGGAGGGGCGGTCCACCTTGCGGCCGTTGACCTCGATGTGGCCGTGCACCACCATCTGGCGGGCCTGGTAGATGGTGCGGGCCAGCCCGGAGCGGAGCACCAGCGCGTCGAGGCGGCGTTCGAGCTCGACGATCAGCGCCTCGCCGGTCTTGCCCTCGGCCTTGTGGGCCCGGTCGTAGGCGCGGCGCATCTGGGTCTCGCTGATGTCGTACTGGGCGCGCAGCCGCTGCTTCTCCAGCAGCCGGACCTTGTAGTCGCTGGTCTGCTTGCGGCCGCGGCCGTGCTCGCCGGGCGGGTAGGGACGGGCCTCGAAGTACTTGACCGCCTTCGGGGTCAGCGCGATGCCGAGCGCGCGGGACTTCTTGACCTTGGGACGCGACTGGTTCACGTTCTCCAGACCTCCATGTAAGTTAGGTAAGGCTTACCTTAGCGAAGGAGACCGCATGCTTCGACCTGGGAACCCCGTGCGTCAACACGGTCAGCCGCGCCCCGAAGTGGAAGACGCGCCCAGGCTGCCTACGGCGGCCGAGCGCGCGCGAACTCTCGTCGAGGGTAACTCGTCGGCCGTGCTGGACATTCCCGGACTTCAGGGCGTCGAGCCGCACTTGGCCGCTCACCTGATGACGCCCGAGCAACGGCTGGTGGACGCCGACGGAGACGTGCTGCTGCGGCTGCCGTCCGGCTCTCCCGCGGTGCGCGCCGCGGCCCGGGCCCGGGGCGCCGAACTCGTCGCCGTGCTGGAGATCACCGACGTGGCACCGGTCGCGGTGGCGCACCGGATCCGCGGCCGGGCCTGGGTGGCCGGCTGGCTGACCGCGGCCCGCGACCGGCGGCCCGGACTGCTGCGGCTGGAGGTCGGCGAGGTGACGGTGGACGACCTGTGGGGCGCGGAGCAGGTCGAGCCGGCCGAGTTCGCCGCCGCCACGGCCGACCCGCTGGCCTCGCGCGAGGCGGAACTGCTGCAGCACCTGGCCGCCGCGCACCGCGACCGACTCGACCTGCTGACCCGGCTGGTGGCGCGGTGCCCCGGACGGCCCGACGGGCTCGGCGACGCCGGCACGGCGGTGCCGGTGGCGCTCGACCGGTTCGGGCTGCGGGTGCGCCTGCGGGCCGGCGGCACGCTCTGCGACGCCCGCTTCGACTTCCCGGCTCCGGTGCGCGGCATCGGCGAACTGCGGCGCGCGCTGCACGAGTTGTTCGCCGCGGCCGGCCCGCGGGGGTGACCGGGCCGCCGGCTACTGGCCGGCCAGCCGCTCCCTGACCCGCTCGACGATGTCGGCGTACCGGGCCTCGGCGCCGTAGCGGGTCGGCTCGTAGTACCGCTTGCCGTGCACCGCGTCGGGCGCGTACTGCTGGGCGGCGATGGCGCCGGGCAGATCGTGCGGATACTGGTAGCCCTTGCCGTGGCCGAGCTTGGCCGCGCCCTTGTAGTGCGCGTCGCGCAGGTGGGCCGGGACCGGACCGGCCAGGCCCTTGCGGACGTCGGTGAGCGCGGCCTCGATGGCGAGCACCGCGGCGTTGGACTTGGGGGCCAGCGCCAGCGCGATGACGGTGTGCGACAGCGTGATCGCCGCCTCCGGGAAGCCGATCATCGCGACCGCCTGGGCCGCGGCGACCGCGGTCTGCAGCGCCTGCGGGTCGGCCATGCCGATGTCCTCGCTGGCGGCGATCATCAGCCGCCGGGCGATGAACCGCGGATCCTCGCCGGCGTCCACCATCCGGGCCAGGTAGTGCAGGGCGGCGTCCACGTCGGAGCCGCGGATGGACTTGATCAGGGCGCTGGCCACGTCGTAGTGCTGGTCGCCGTCCCGGTCGTAGCGCACGGCGGCCCGGTCGACCGCGGCCTCCAGCGTCGGGAGGGTGATCTCCTGCTCGCCCTGCGCCATCGCGGAGCCGGCGCCGGCCTCCAGGGCGGTCAGCGCGCGCCGCGCGTCGCCGCCCGCGACGCGCAGCAGGTGCTCCTCGGCGTCCTGCGGCAGCCGCACCGCGCCGCCCAGACCGCGCGGGTCGGTCAGCGCCCGCCGCACGAGACCGCGGATGTCCTGCTCGGTCAGCGCCTCCAGGGTCAGCAGCAGGGAGCGGGACAGCAGCGGGGAGATGATCGAGAAGTACGGGTTCTCGGTGGTGGCGGCGATCAGCGTCACCCAGCGGTTCTCCACGGCGGGGAGCAGCGAGTCCTGCTGGGCCTTGCTGAACCGGTGGATCTCGTCCAGGAACAGCAGCGTCTCGCGCCCGTAGGCACCCGACTCGCGCCGCGCGCTGTCGATCACCGCGCGCACTTCCTTGACGCCCGCGGTGATCGCCGACAACTCGACGAACCGCCGCTTGGTGGCGTGGCTGACCACGTAGGCCAGCGTGGTCTTGCCGGTGCCGGGCGGGCCCCACAGGATCACCGAGGCCGGTCCGGCCGGACCGCCGCTGCCCTCGCCCACCAGGCGGCGCAACGGCGATCCCGGACCGAGCAGCCGGCCCTGCCCCACGACCTCGTCGAGCGTGCGCGGACGCATCCGCACCGCGAGCGGGCTGCCGCCGGGCTCACGCTCCTGGCGGTCCTCGGCGGCGGCGGTGAACAGGTCCGGTTCCACGGGACGAAGCCTAGAGCAAGGCGCCGACAACGCCCGCGGCCCGCCGCCGAGGGCCGCCCGGGGTCAGATCAGCGTGCTCCAGTACGACCACCAGCGCACCAGGATCAGCAGCACGATCACGCCGAGCCACAGCACCGGGACCGCCCAGTGGAACTCCAGGAGCAGCCCGCGCGGCCCCTCGGGCACCGGGATGATCCGGTGCTTGATGTTGTGGATGGCGGTGTAGCAGAACGCGGTGATGGTGGCGAGCCAGGCGAGCATGCACCACGGGCACAGCGAGTGGATCGAGTACAGCGACTCGTACTGCAGCCAGGTCACGAAGACCACGCCGAGCAGCGTGCCGGTCTGCAGGCCGAGCCAGAACCAGGGGCGGAAGCGCGCCCGGGAGAGCACGGCCATGCCGACGGTGACCAGCACCGGGTAGGCGACCAGGCCGATCATCGGATTCGGGAACCCGAAGACCTTCGCCTGGTGGCTCTTCATGATGTTGCCGCAGGAGATGATCGGGTTGATGCTGCAGCCCGGGACGAAGTTGGGGTTCTTGTAGAGCTGGAACTCGTCCAGGGTGATCTGCCAGGCGGCCAGCAGGCCCAGCACTCCGCAGATCACCAGCAGCACACCGAACGCCCGGCCGGCGCCGATGAGCCCGTTGTCCTCCTGGTGCTCGTCACTGCGCGTGTCGTCGTCAAGCGCCGTCGTCGTCATGTCGCCTTCCGTGGCCGTGTCCTCGGGGTGCGCCGTCCTACCAGCTTGCACGGCACCGCCGCGGATCGGTAGGCGCCGGATTCCTCATTGTGCACCCGTAGCCTGTCGTAGAAATCCGCGGCGCGGAAGATCACAGCTCGGCCGGGCGGACCGGCAGGGTGAGTGCGCGGCCGCCGGGTTGACGCCCGGCGGCCGCGCCCGGAATCAGACCGAGGCCGGCTGCTCGGCCAGCCGCTCGCGCAGCACCTCGACCACCGAGCCGAGCGGCACCGGGCCCTGCTCGCCGCTCGCCAGGTCCTTGAGCTGGACCACGCCCTCCTCCAGATCGCGTTCCCCGGCGATCACCGCGAAGCGGGCGCCGGAGCGGTTGGCCGACTTCATCGCGTTCTTCAGGCCCTTGCCGCCGTACGCGAAGTCCGCCGCGACCCCCTGCCGGCGCAGCCCGGTGACCACGCCGAACAGCGCGGCGCGCGCCAGCTCGCCGAGCGGCACGGCGAACACGTCGGCGCTCACCGCCTCCGGCGGCGCCACGCCCTCCGAGCGCAGCGCGAGCACCGTGCGGTCCACGCCCAGCGCCCAGCCCACCGAGGGCAGCGGCGGGCCGCCGATCATCTCGGACAGGCCGTCGTAGCGCCCGCCGCCGCCGATCGCGGACTGCGAGCCGAGGCGGTCGTGCACGAACTCGAAGGTGGTGCGGGTGTAGTAGTCGAGCCCGCGCACCAGCTTGGGGTCGGTCTCGAAGGGCACGTCCGCCGCGGTCAGCAGCTCGCGCACCTGCTCGTCGTACGCCTTGCACGCCTCGCACAGGTGGTCGCGGATCATCGGGGCGCCGGCGAGCTGCTTCTGCACCGCGTCGCGCTTGTCGTCCAGCACCCGCAGCGGGTTGATCTCGATGCGGGCCCGGGTCTCCTCGTCGAGGTCGAGCCCGCGCAGGAAGTCCTGCAGCGCGGCGCGGTAGGCCGGCCGGCACTCCCGGTCGCCCAGCGAGTTGAGCAGCAGCCGGTGGCCGCTCAGCCCGAGCGAGCGGTACGCGTCGTGGGCCAGGACGATCAACTCGGCGTCCAGCGCCGGGTCCTCGGCGCCCAGCGCCTCGGCGCCGACCTGCGAGAAGTGCCGGTAGCGGCCGGCCTGCGGCTTCTCGTAGCGGTAGTAGGAGCCGGAGTACCACAGCTTGACCGGCAGCGCGCCGCGGTGCAGGTTCGCCTCGAGTGCCGCGCGCAGCACGGAGGCGGTGCCCTCGGGGCGCAGCGCGAGCCGCGCGCCGCCCTTGGTGGTGAGGGTGTACATCTCCTTGGTGACGATGTCGGTGGACTCCCCGACGCCGCGGGAGAACAGCTCGACGTTCTCGAAGCCGGGGGTCTCCACGTATCCGTAGCCGGCTCGCCGCAGCGGGGCGGACATCGCCTCGCGCACCGCGAGGAAGGCCGCGGAGTCCGGCGGGATCAGGTCGTACGTGCCCTTGGGGGCATTGAAGGTGCTCAACGGAGGGTCCGTCACATTCCTCGTCGCGGGGCCGCTGTCGGGTCCCCGATGCCGCGTGCCGCCTGACCCAGGAAGGGGTTGCCGGCGCGTTCGCGGCCGATGGTCGTCTGAGGACCGTGTCCGGACAGCACCACGGTCGAGTCGTCGAGCGGCAGGCACACGCGGGCCAGCGATTCGAGGATCTCGTCGTGGGAGCCACCGGGCAGGTCGGTGCGTCCGATGGAGCCGGCGAACAGCAGGTCGCCCGAGAAGAGGACCGGGGGGATGTCGGAGTTCTCGGGCAGCCGGAAGGTCACCGACCCCCTGGTATGGCCCGGCGCGTGCGCGACGGAGAACTCCAGCCCGGCCAGCGGCAGCGCGGCGCCGTCGGACAGTTCCTTGACGTCGTCGGGCTCGCCGATGGTGATGCCGTCCATCAGGGACAGGCCCACCGAGCGGCCGAGCGCCTTCTCCGGGTCGCTCATCATGTAGCGGTCCTCGGGATGGATCCAGGCCGGCACGTCGTGCGCGCCGCAGACCGGCACCACCGAGGCGACGTGGTCGAGGTGGCCGTGGGTGAGGATGACGGCGACCGGCTTGAGGCGGTGCTTGGCGAGGGTCTCCTCGACACCGGCGGCCGCGTCGTGGCCCGGGTCGATGATCACGCACTCCTCGCCCGCGGCGGGGGCGACCAGATAACAGTTGGTCCCCCAGGCCCCGGCGGGGAACCCGGCAATGAGCACGTTCGTCCTTCTGTCGTCGGCGAGCCTGCGTGGGAGGATTCTGCAGTCGCGAGCCTACCGGCGGTGGCAGGAGTCAGGCGAACCCGTATCGTCACCGGCGAGCGACACCGAACGACAGCGTTCACCCCTACCACCGGACCCCGGGAGAGGCTGAAGTGGCCAGTAGAGATGGGCGGCGTCAGTCCGCAGGCGCCAAGAAGCAGCCGCCGCGTCCGCTCGCTCGTGACAAGGAGCAGCGTCGCAGGCAGCTCGCCCGTGAGAAGCGGCTGCGCCAGCAGCAGCGGCGTGTCGTGCAGCGTTCCCGAGCCCGCCGGCGCAACGCGCTGCTGGCCGGCGTGGTCGTCGTCGTGCTCGGGGTGGGCGGCGCCGCCTGGGCGGGCGGCTTCAGCGGCAAGAAGACGAGCCCGTCCGCGGCGGCCGGCAGCACGCCGTCGGTGAGTCCCAGCTCCGCGGCTCCCGATCCGTGCGCCAAGCCGGCGGCCGGCTCGCCGACCACCAGGCAGTGGAAGTCGGAGCCGAAGATGGCGATCACCACCTCGGCCGCCTACACGATGAACCTCTCCACCACCTGCGGCGACATCGCGCTGAAGCTGGACGCGGCCAAGGCGCCGCACACCGTCAACTCGTTCGACTTCCTGGCCGGCCAGGGCTTCTTCGACCACACCAAGTGCCACCGGCTCACCACCAGCAACATCTTCGTGCTGCAGTGCGGCGACCCCAAGGGCAACGGTTCGGGCGGGCCGGGCTACACGATCCCGGACGAGAACCTGGCGTCGCTGGGCAAGAAGAACGCCAAGGGCATGGTCACCTACCCGGCGGGCACCGTGGCGATGGCGAACACCGGCGCCCCGCACTCCGGCGGCAGCCAGTTCTTCCTGGTCTACAAGGCGAGCCCGCTGGCGCCGAGCTACACGCCGTTCGGCACGATCAGCCCCTCCGGCATGAAGGTACTGGCCAAGATCGCCGCCGCCGGTGAGAACACCGGCACCGGCGACGGCGCCCCCAACGCGACCGTGGTGATCAACAAGGCGACGGTCGTCAAGTCCTGACCGACGCGGGCGACCGGCGGACGATTTTCGGCCTGACCGATGCAGGACAGCCGGGCCGCCGGTCGCCTATGTTGGCGTTGTATAGGGTGCCCGCACCGGCGGCTGCCGCCCAGGTACCAGAGCAGACACCAAGCAGCACGTCGGACCGGTCAGGGCGAGGCCCGGCCGGAGGAAACTGTGGACGATGCCCGTTCCCGCCAGACGGCCGGGCATCACGTGGAGGAGGCGCTGTGAGCAGCGACCCGTGGGGACGCGTCGACGAGACGGGGACCGTGTACGTGCGGACGGCCGACGGAGAGCGGGAGGTCGGTTCGTGGCAGGCGGGCTCCCCTGACGAGGCGCTGGCCTATTTCAAGCGCAAGTACGAGGGCCTCGTGGTCGAGATCGGCCTCCTCGAACGCCGGGTGCGGACCACCGACCTGTCGGCCAAGGACGCGATGACCGCCATCGACCACCTGCGTTCGACGGTGACCGAGGCGCACGCGGTCGGCGATCTCGACGCCCTCTCCAAGCGGCTCGACGTGCTGGTCTCCGAGGTGGGCGAGCGCCGCGAGCAGCGCCGGGTCGCCAAGGCCAAGGCCACCGACGAGGCGCGCGGGGCCAAGGAGGCGCTGGTCACCGAGGCCGAGCAGCTGGCCGACAGCGAGCAGTGGCGGGTGGCCGGCGAGCGGCTGCGCGCGCTGGTGGACACCTGGAAGGGCCTGCCGCGGCTGGACCGCAAGTCCGACGACGAGCTGTGGCACCGCTTCAGCCACGCGCGTTCGGTCTTCTCCAAGCGGCGCAAGGCGCACTTCGCCTCCCTCGACGCGCAGCGCGACGACGCGCGCCGGGTCAAGGAGAAGCTCGCCGCCGAGGCCGAGGCGCTCTCCGGCTCCACCGACTGGGCGGGCACCGCGGCCCGTTACCGCGAGCTGATGACCGACTGGAAGGCCGCCGGCCGGGCGCAGCGCGAGGCCGAGGACGAGCTGTGGAACCGCTTCCGCGGCGCCCAGGACGTCTTCTTCGCGGCCCGCGCCGAGGTGTTCGCCGAGCGTGACTCCGAGCAGCGCGACAACCTGGCGCTCAAGGAGGAGTTGGCCACGGAGGCGGAGAAGCTGCTGCCGGTGACCGACCTGAAGGCGGCGCGCGCCACCTTCCGCGGGCTCAACGAGCGGTGGGAGAACATCGGCCACGTGCCGCGGGACGCCCGGCCGCGCGTCGAGGGCCGGATGCACGCGGTCGAGCGCGCCCTGCAGGAGGCCGAGGAGACCGAGTGGCGCCGGACGAACCCGGAGGCGCGGGCCCGCGCCGCGGGTCTGACCGGCCAGCTGCAGGCCGCGGTGGAGAAGCTGACCGCGCAGGTCGAGGCGGCGCGCGCGGCGGGCAACACCGCCAAGGCCGACAAGCTCGGCCGGGAGCTGGAGGGCCGCCAGGCCCTGCTGGACCAGGCGCTCAAGGGCCTGCACGAGTTCGGCGGCTGAGCCGGCCGCCTCGCCCCACCTCGCCCCCGGCGCCGGCCACGGCACCGGGGGCGAGCCGCGTCCGCTCTGGCGCTGGTCTAGCGCTGCCGGCCCGAGGTGACGCGGTAGACGTCGTAGACGCCCTCCACACCGCGGACCGCCTTCAGCACGTGGCCGAGGTGCTTGGGGTCGCCCATCTCGAACGTGAAGCGGGAGATGGCGACCCGGTCGCGGGAGGTCTGCACGGCGGCCGACAGGATGTTGACGTGCTGGTCGGACAGCACGCGGGTGACGTCGGACAGCAGGCGGGAGCGGTCCAGCGCCTCGACCTGGATGGCGACCAGGAAGACCGAGGACTGGGTGGGCGCCCACTCGACGTCGATGACCCGCTCCGGCTGCTGGGCGAGCGAGTCGACGTTGACGCAGTCCGCGCGGTGCACCGAGACCCCGTTGCCCCGGGTGACGAATCCCATGATCGGATCGCCGGGGACCGGGGTGCAGCAGCGCGACAGCTTGACCCACACGTCGCGCTCGCCCTTGACGATGACGCCCGGGTCGGCGTTGGCGCGGCGGCGTCCGCGGGTGCTGGACGGGGTGGTGACCTCGGCGATGTCCTCGGTCGCGCCCTCCTCGCCGCCGAGCGCGTCGACCAGCTTGGTCACCACGGACTGCGCGGTGATGTGGCCCTCGCCGATCGCCGCGTAGAGCGCGGAGATGTCGGGGTAGCGCATCTCGTGCGCCAGGGTGACCAGCGAGTCGCCGGTCAGCACCCGCTGGATCGGCAGGTTCTGCTTGCGCATCGCGCGGGCGATGGCTTCCTTGCCCTGCTCGATCGCCTCCTCGCGGCGCTCCTTGGAGAACCAGGCGCGGATCTTGTTGCGGGCCCGCGGCGACTTGACGAAGCCGAGCCAGTCGCGGGACGGCGCGGCCCCGGGCGCCTTGGAGGTGAAGACCTCGACCAGGTCGCCGTTGTCCAGCGTCGACTCCAGCGGCACCAGGCGGCCGTTGACCCGGGCGCCGATGGTGCGGTGGCCGACCTCGGTGTGCACCGCGTAGGCGAAGTCCACCGGGGTGGCGCCGGCCGGCAGCGCGATGACGTCACCCTTGGGTGTGAAGACGAAGACCTCGTTGCGCGACAGGTCGAAGCGCAGCGACTCCAGGAACTCGCCCGGGTCCTCGGTCTCCTTCTGCCAGTCGAGCAACTGCCGCAGCCAGGCCATGTCGTTGACGGCGTCGTCGGCCTTGGCGGACCTCGGGCTGTCGCTGCGGACCTTGGAGGCGCCGGCCACGGCCTCCTGCTTGTACTTCCAGTGCGCCGCGATGCCGTACTCGGCGCGGCGGTGCATGTCGAAGGTGCGGATCTGCAGCTCGACGGGCTTGCCGCTGGGACCGATCACCGTGGTGTGCAGCGACTGGTACATGTTGAACTTGGGCATCGCGATGTAGTCCTTGAACCGGCCGGGCACCGGGTTCCACCGCGCGTGGATGGTGCCGAGCGCCGCGTAGCAGTCGCGGACGGTGTCGACCAGGACCCGGATGCCCACCAGGTCGTAGATCTCGGCGAAGTCGCGGCCCCGCACGATCATCTTCTGGTAGACGCTGTAGTAGTGCTTGGGGCGGCCGGTCACGGTGGCCTTGATCCGGGCGGCCGCGCAGGTCCTGCTGCACCTGGTCGGTGACGACGGCCAGGTACTCGTCGCGCTTGGGGGCGCGCTCGGCGACCAGCCGGACGATCTCGTCGTACATCTTGGGGTAGAGGATGGCGAACGCCAGGTCCTCCAGCTCCCACTTGATGGTGTTCATGCCCAGCCGGTGGGCGAGCGGGGCGTAGATCTCCAGCGTCTCGCGGGCCTTCTTCTCCTGCTTCTCCCGCTTGAGGAACCGCATGGTGCGCATGTTGTGCAGCCGGTCGGCGAGCTTGATCACCAGGACCCGGGGGTCCTTGGCCATCGCGACGACCATCTTGCGCACCGTCTCGGCCTGCGCCGCCTCGCCGAACTTGACCTTGTCCAGCTTGGTGACGCCGTCCACCAGCAGCGCCACCTGCTCGCCGAAGTCGCGGCGCAGGGTGTCGAGGCCGTACTCGGTGTCCTCCACGGTGTCGTGCAGCAGGCCGGCCATCAAGGTGGCCGGGTCCATGCCCAGCTCGGCCAGGATCGTGGTGACGGCGAGCGGGTGGGTGATGTACGGGTCGCCGCTCTTGCGCTTCTGGCCGCGGTGCCAGCGCTCGGCGACCTGGTAGGCCCGTTCGATCTGCCGCAGGCCGGAGGAGTCGATCTTCGGGTCGTTGCTGCGGACGATGCGCAGCAGCGGCTCCAGGACCGGGTTGTACGGGCTCTGCCGCTGCACGCCGAGCCGCGCCAGGCGGGCCCGCACCCGGCTCGGGGAGCTCGCGGAGCGTACCGGGGTCACGGCCGGGCCGACCGGTGGCTTGGGGGCCGGGGGGCGTGCGCCGGCGCCGTCGGAGGGCGCGTCGGGGTGGACCGGGGCGGCGGTGGCCGACTCGGGCGCCGACGTCTCTTCCCCGCTCCCGGTGGCGAGCGGCTTGGCCTCGTCTGGCAACGGCACTCCATCCCACGGGTCCGGTCCCGGTACGGGCCGGACTCCCATGGTATCGATGTGCCGCGTGCGGACCTCGCGCACGGTCGCGCCGGGCCCCGCAGGAGCGCACGACGACGCCGGGGCCGCCCCGGAGTGGTTCCGGGACGGCCCCGGCGCTTCGGGATCCGTTGCGGGGCGGGTGGCGCCCGTCAGACGGTCACCAGCGCCTCCAGGACGGCGCCGGCCAGCGCCGGCTCCAGCCGCTCGCGGCCGCCCAGGAAGCCGAGCTCCAGCAGCACGGCGACGCCCGCCACCTCGGCGCCGGCCCGGCGGATGAGCTGCAGGGACGCCTCGGCGGTGCCCCCGGTGGCCAGCACGTCGTCGATGACGAGCACCCGGTCGCCGGGCGCGAACGCGTCGGTCAGCAGCTCGATCTCGGCGGTGCCGTACTCCAGGGAGTACGCCTGGCCCAGCGTGCGGCCGGGCAGCTTGCCCGCCTTGCGGATCGGGACGAACCCGAGCCCGGCCCTGGCCGCCGCGGGGGCGGCCAGGATGAAGCCGCGGGCCTCCAGGCCGGCGATCTTGTCGGCGCCGTGCTTGACGCACAGCTCGGCCAGCGCCTCGACCAGGGCGCCGAACGCCTCCGGGTCCCCCAGCAGCGGGGTGATGTCCTTGAACACCACGCCGGGGGTCGGATAGTCCGGAACGTCCCGTATACGGCTGATGAGCAGATCGCGCAGCTCGGGGCCGGCGATGTCCGCGGTGGTCATCGTGTGGTCCTCCCGGGCCCGGTCAGCGGCGCTTGCCGGACGGGCGGCCACGGCCGCGGTTGCGGGCCGCAGGCTGGCGCCGCTGGGCGCCGACCGCGGTGCCCGCGCCGGCCTGGGCCGGCACGTCCGCCTCCGGCTCCGCGTCCCCGGCCTCGGCCGCGTCCGGGTCGGCGGTGCCGTCCCGTTCCGCCTTGGCGCGCTTGGCCAGCACGCGGCGGGTGAGCGCCTTCATCTCCGGGGTGCCCTCGGTGAAGGCGGCGACCAGCGGGGTGGCGATGAAGATCGAGGAGTACGCACCGGCGGCCAGGCCGACGAACAGCGCGAGCGCGATGTCGTTCAGCGTGCCCGCGCCGAGCAGCCCGCCGCCGACGAACAGCAGCGCGGCGACCGGGAGCAGGGCGACCACCGTGGTGTTGATCGACCGGATCAGCGTCTGGTTCAGGCTGCGGTTGGCCATCTCGCCGTAGGTGAAGCGGGTCTGGCCGGAGATGCCCTTGGTGCTCTCCTTGAGGCCGTCGAAGACCACGACGGTGTCGTAGAGCGAGTAACCGAGGATGGTCAGCAGACCGATCACGGTGCCCGGGGTGACCTCGAAGCCGACGATCGCGTAGACGCCGACGGTGATCGTCAGGTCGTGGATCAGGGCGACCAGGGCTGCCAGCGCCATGCGCCACTCGAAGGCGATGGCGAGATAGATCACCACCAGCACCATGAAGATCACCAGGCCGAGTTCGGCCTTCTGGGAGATCTCCTGGCCCCAGCTGGGACCGACCACCTCGGGGGAGATGGTGTTCTGGTTGACGCCCAGCTCCTTGGCCAGGTCGCCCTTGAGCTGGTTGGCCTGGGACTCGCTGATCCCGCTGATCTGGATGCGCAGGCCGCCGGTGCCGAGCTTCTGGGACACCACGTCGTGGTGCCCGGTGATGACGGACTCGGCCTTGTCCTGCGCGGTGGAGGCGGAGATCGAGGTCTTGGGCGTGGTGAACACCGCGCCGCCGGAGAACTCGATGCCCTGGTTGAGGCCGTTCACCACCAGGCCGACGATCGACACCACGGTGATGAGGATCGAGACGCCGAACCAGATCTTGCGCTTGCCGACGAAGTCGTAGGAGACCTCGCCGCGGTGCAGGCGGTGCCCGAGATTGCCGAGCCGGGACATCAGGCCTCCTTGATTTCGGTGGAACCCTGGCGGCGGACTCGGCGCAACGGCGCGTTGAAGCCGAGGCTCTCGGGGTTGAACCCGGACCACGGATGCCCGCTGGAGAAGAACGGGCGGCGGGCCAGGATCGTCATCAGCGGCTTGGTGAACAGGTAGACCACGACCACGTCGAGCACGGTGGTCAGGCCCAGGGTGAACGCGAAGCCCTGCACGTCGCCGACCGAGCAGATGTAGAGCACCGCGGCGGCCAGGAAGGAGACGAAGTCGGAGACCAGGATGGTGCGCCGGGCCCGCGGCCAGGCGCGCTGCACGGCCGGAGCCAGGGTGCGCCCCTGCCGCAGCTCGTCACGGATCCGTTCGAAGTAGACGATGAAGGAGTCCGCGGTGATACCGATGGCCACGATGGCGCCGCAGACCGCCGGCAGGTTCAGCGCGAAGCCGATCGCCGGACCGAGCAGCGACATGATCGCGTACGTCAGGACCGCGGAGACCACCAGCGAGCAGACCGAGACGAAGCTCAGGCCGCGGTAGTACGCCAGCAGGTAGAGCACCACGAGCACCAGGCCGACCGCGCCGGCGATCAGGCCGCCGTGCAGCTGCTCACCGCCGAGCTGCGGGGAGACGGTGGTGATGTCGGAGTGCGCGAAGGACAGCGGCAGCGCGCCGTAGGACAGCACGTTGGCCAGGTCCTCGGAGCTCTGCTGGGTGAAGTTGCCGGAGATCTGGGCCTGGCCGCCGGTGATGGCGGAGGAGACCGACGGCGAGGAGACCACCTGGTTGTCCAGCACGATCGCGAACTCGTTGTTCGGCGCCTGCTGCTTGGCGAGCTCACCCGTGACGTTGGCGAACTGCCCGTTGCCGGTGGAGTTGAAGCCCAGGGTGACGATCCAGCCGGAGCCGGTCTGGGTGTCGTAGACCGACTTGGCGCTGGAGACGTCCTTGCCGGAGACCGCGGCCGGGGCGAGCAGGTACTTGGTGGTGCCGTCCTGGCTGCAGCCGATGGTGGCCTCGGTGGACTTCGCCGAGGCGCCGGCCTCGGCCGCCTGCTTCTTGTTGCTGCAGTTCAGCGCGGTGAACTGCTTCTGCAGGGCCGGGCTGGCGTTCAGGTTCAGGCCGCCGGGGGCGGCGCCGGCCTGCGGGGTCGGCGCTGCGGAGCCGGCCGGGGTGGGCGCGGTGAGACCGGGCGCCGTCGGCTTGGCCGAGGAGGCCGCGCCGGACTTGAGCGCGTCGGTGACCGCCCGTCCCTGGGTGGTGGAGCTCGCCGAGGGCTTGGGAGTGCCGGACGCCTTCGCGCCGGTGGTCGCCTTGCTGGACGCCGACGGCGACGGGCTGCCCGACGGGGCCCCGGAGGGGCTGGCCGACGGGGAGGCGGACGAGCTGGGCGTCGGGCTGCCCGCCGCCTCGGTGATCACCGGGCGGAAGTACAACTGGGCGGTCGTACCGACCAGTTTCACCGCCTGCTGGGTGTTCGTGCCGCGCGGGATGTCGACGATGATGTTCCGGTTGCCCTGGGGCTGCACCTCGGCATCGGAGACACCAAGACCGTTGACCCGCTTGTTGATGATCGACACAGCGGTGTTCATGTTGGTCTTGTTGATCGCGTTGGGCTGGCCCGGCGTGGTCTTGGCCGTCAACGTGATCTCGGTGCCACCGGCGAGGTCGATGCCCAGACGCGGGGTCTTGGCGCCGGAGATGAACATCGCGCCGGTCAGCGCGACCAGTGCGATGAGGATGATCGCCAGCGCGCGGCCCGGGCGCCCATCGGCACCCGGTGACCTGCGACCCTTTTTGGCTGCTGCCACCTTCTCGTTTCTCCCTGTCCAAACCTTCCCGCCGCGTCGAGGGGCGCGGCGGGAAGGCCACGAATGTAGTGAGGACGTACCGAAGCCCCGCACGCGTGTGCTGCCGTACGGGCCGCGCAGTGAGCGGCGGTCCGGAGCCTGGGGCCCGGGACCCGCGCGCTACTTCTTCTCGGCGTCCTTGACGTCCTGCGCGTGTGCGGTGAGCTCGTCCGCGTCCGTCGCGTCGGCCGCCTCGGCGGGCTCGGCCTTGCCGAGGTCCACCTTCTCGCCCTCCACCGAGTCGGCGTCGGCGTCGACAGCGTCGTCGAAGCTGAGCGGCACGTCGTTGTTGACGAGCCGGTCGTACTCCTCCTCGCTGAGGACCGCGCCGATGGCGTTCTTGGCGAAGATCGAGTGCACGCCGGGGGCGACCTCGAGCAGGACCGTGGTGTCACGGACCTCCTTGACGAGGGCGATGATGCCGCCGATCGTCCGCACGCCGGAGCCCGGCTGCATCTGGTCGCGCATCTGGGACGCCTGGCGCTGCTTGTTCTTCGCCGAGCGGGTCATCAGCAGCATGACGCCGATGATGAGGATGAAGGGGAGAAGCGTGGCGATGTTCACGGCCTGGGAGGTTCCTTCGCGTGGCCACGGGGGGTGCGGCCTGGACTACGGGTGGGATGTGCGGGTGTGGCGCCGTCCGTCAGGGAGCGCATCGGCGGAGTCTAGGCGAACCCGCGCCTTGGGAACAACGCCCAGCATTGCACTCCGGTTCCGGTAGCGGCGACTGCGCGCGCCGTCAGGGGCCGAACAAGCCGCCCTGCGCGGGCCCCGGAGCGGCCGGCGGCGGGGTCAGGCCCAGATGGGACCAGGCGGCCGGCGTGGCGATCCGGCCACGCGGAGTGCGCGCCAGCAGCCCCTCGCGCACCAGGAACGGCTCGGCCACCTCCTCCACCGTCTCGCGCTCCTCCCCCACCGCCACCGCCAGTGTCGACAGCCCCACCGGTCCGCCGCCGAACAGCCGCAGCAGCGCGTGCAGCACCGCGCGGTCCAGCCGGTCGAGACCGCGCGCGTCCACCTCGTAGACCTCCAGGGCCTGCCCGGCCACCTCGCGGTCGATCCGGCCGTCCGCCTTGACCTGGGCGAAGTCCCGCACCCGGCGCAGCAGCCGGTTGGCGATCCGGGGGGTGCCGCGGGAGCGGCCGGCGATCTCGGCGGCGCCCTTCGCGTCGATGACGACGTCCAGCAGGCCGGCCGAGCGGTGGATGACGCGCTCCAGCTCGGCGGGGGCGTAGAACTCCATGTGGCCGGTGAAGCCGAACCGGTCGCGCAGCGGCGGCGGCAGCAGGCCGGCCCGGGTGGTGGCGCCGACCAGGGTGAACGGCGGCAGCTCCAGCGGGATGGCGGTGGCACCGGGCCCCTTGCCGACGATCACGTCGACCCGGAAGTCCTCCATCGCCATGTAGAGCATCTCCTCGGCGGGCCGGGACATCCGGTGGATCTCGTCGAGGAAGAGCACCTCGCCCTCCTGCAGCGAGGACAGGATGGCGGCCAGGTCGCCGGCGTGCTGGATCGCCGGGCCCGAGGTGATGCGGATCGGGGCGCCCATCTCGGCCGCGATGATCATCGAGAGCGTGGTCTTGCCGAGGCCGGGCGCGCCGGACAGCAGCACGTGGTCGGCGGTGGCGCCGCGTTTGCGGGCGGCCTTGAGCACCAGGTCGAGCTGCTCGCGCACCCGTTCCTGGCCGACGAACTCGCCGAGGTCCTTGGGGCGCAGCGCGGCCTCGACCGCCTGGTCCTCGCTGTCGGCTGCGTAGCCGACCAGCCGGTCTTCGGCGCCGGCGGCGGGGTCGGCGGGCTCGGGCTCGTACGGGTTCACGGTGGCGTGCCTTACGGTCAGCGGGCGCGGTTGAGGGTCTGCAGGGCGGCGCGCAACAGCGTCCCGACGTCGGGGCGTTCGGCCGCCTCGGCCTGCGGGGTGACGGCGGCGACCGCCTCCTCGGCCTGCCGGGGCTGGTAGCCGAGGCCGACGAGGGCGGTGTGCAGCTGCTCGTGCCAGGCGGCGGGCGCGACGGCGGCCGCGGCGCGGGCCGGGGCGGTGGCGCGCGGGGCGCCGAGCCGGTCCTTGAGCTCCAACAGCAGCCGCTGGGCGCCCTTCTTGCCGATGCCGGGCACCGCGGTGAGCGCCTTCTCGTCGCCGGACGCCACCGCGCGGCGCAGGGCGTCGGGGCTGTGCACGGCGAGCATCGCCTGGGCGAGGCGGGGTCCGACGCCGCTGGCGGTCTGCAGCAGTTCGAAGACCTGGCGCTCGTCGTCGTCGGCGAATCCGTAGAGGGTGAGGGAGTCCTCCCGCACGACCAGCGAGGTGTGCAGCCGGGCGGGCTCGGAGATCCGCAGTCCGGCGAGCGTGTTGGGCGCGCAGTTGACGACCATGCCGACGCCGCCCACCTCGATGACGGCGCTGTCCGGCGCGAGCGCGGCTACCGGTCCGGTGACGAAGGCGATCACTTGCTGTACTCCTTGGCTGCCTGGACGGCCTGTTGGAGGCGGTTGGTGGCGGGGCCGCGCCAGATGTGGCAGATGGCGAGCGCCAACGCGTCGGCCGCGTCGGCGGGCTTGGGCGGCGCGTCCAGCCGCAGCAGCCGGGTCACCATCGCGCCGACCTGGGCCTTGTCGGCGCGGCCGGAGCCGGTGACGGCGGCCTTGACCTCGCTCGGGGTGTGCAGCGCGACCGGCAGGCCGCGCCGGGACGCGCACAGGATGGCGACCGCGCTGGCCTGGGCGGTACCCATGACGGTGCGCACGTTGTGCTGGCTGAACACCCGCTCCACGGCCACGCGTTCGGGGCGGTACTCGTCCAGCCAGCGCTCTATGCCGCGCTCGACGAGCACCAGGCGCTCCCCGATCTCCGCCTCCGCCGGGGTGCGCACCACGCCGACGCCGCGCATCGTCAGCGGCCGGCCGGCCACCCCCTCGACCACACCGATGCCGCACCGGGTCAGCCCGGGGTCGACGCCCAGCACCCGCACGTCAGCTCTCCTGTCGCCGTAGGGAACGCGCCGCAGCCGGCGGGCACGCACCCGCGTCCGCCGGACCGGACACCGTCTCCGGCAGGTTATCCGCCGGCACCGACAAACCGGCGGGCCGACGGGAGGTGTCCCGTCGGCCCGCCGGCCCAGCTGGAAGTGATCGGCCGTCAGGCCTCGACCTTCTCCATGACCTCGTCGGAGACGTCGAAGTTGGCGAAGACGTTCTGCACGTCGTCGCTGTCCTCCAGGGCGTCGATCAGCTTGAAGATCTTGCGGGCGCCCTCCTCGTCCAGCTCCACCTGCATGGTGGGCACGAAGTTGGCGTCGGCCGAGTCGTAGTCGATGCCGGCTTCCTGGAGGGCCTTGCGGACCGGCACCAGGTCGGTCGGCCTCGCTCATCACCTCGAAGGAGTCACCGAGGTCGTTGACCTCCTCGGCGCCGGCGTCCAGCACCGCGCCGAGCACGTCGTCCTCGTTCAGCTCGCCCTTGGGGACGATGACGACGCCCTTGCGGTTGAACAGGTAGGACACCGAGCCCGGGTCGGCCATCGAGCCGCCGTTGCGGGTCATGGCGACCCGGACCTCGGAGGCCGCGCGGTTGCGGTTGTCGGTGAGGCACTCGATCAGGACGGCCACGCCGTTGGGCCCGTAGCCCTCGTACATGATCGTCTGGTAGTCGGCACCGCCGGCTTCGAGACCGGCACCGCGCTTGACCGCGCTGTCGATGTTCTCGTTGGGCACCGAGCTCTTCTTGGCCTTCTGGATGGCGTCGAAGAGGGTGGGGTTGCCGTCCGGGTCGGCGCCGCCGGTGCGCGCCGCGACCTCGATGTTCTTGATCAGCTTCGCGAAGAGCTTGCCGCGCTTGGCATCGATCACGGCCTTCTTGTGCTTGGTCGTAGCCCATTTAGAGTGGCCGGACATCTGCCTGTCTCCTTCGCTTCACCAGATCCAACACCGCCGATCCTACCGGGATCAGCCGCACGCCCCTCGCACCAGTTCCGCGAAGAGCCGGTGCACCCGCTGGTCGCCGGTCAGCTCGGGGTGGAAGGAGGTGGCCAGCAGGCCGCCCTGGCGCACCGCGACCACCGTGCCGTCCGGCAGCGTGGCCAGTACCTCGACCCCGGCGCCGACCGACTCCACCCAGGGTGCCCGGATGAACACGCCCTCCACCGGACCGCCGTCCACGCCGGTCGAACTCGACGGCCGCCTCGAACGACTCGTTCTGCCGGCCGAAGGCGTTGCGGCGCACGGTCATGTCGATCCCGCCGATCGTCTCCTGGTCGTCGCGGCCGTCCAGGATCTTGTCGGCGAGCATGATCATGCCCGCGCAGGAGCCGTAGACCGGCATCCCGGCGCGGACCCGCTCGCGCAGCGGCTCCAGCATGCCGAAGGCGACCGCCAGCTTGGACATGGTGGTGGACTCGCCGCCGGGGACGACCAGGCCGTCGACCGCCGCGAGTTCCGCGGGGCGGCGCACCGTGACGGCCTCGACCCCGGCCGTGCCGAGGGCGGCGAGGTGCTCGCGTACGTCGCCCTGCAGGGCGAGCACGCCGACGGTGGGGGTGGTGGGCACGGGGCGCCTTTCGGGTTCGTGGGGTCGGCGGGGCGGCGGCGACGGGCCGGGCGGCCCGTCGCCGCGGGAGCGGTGGCTACCAGCCGCGGTTGGCGTAGCGCTCGGTCTCCGGGAGGGTGTCGCAGTTGATGCCGACCATGGCCTCGCCCAGGCCGCGGGAGACGTCCGCGATGACCTTGGGGTCGTCGTAGAACGTGGTGGCCTTGACGATCGCGGCGGCGCGCTGGGCCGGGTCGCCGGACTTGAAGATGCCGGAGCCGACGAAGACGCCCTCGGCGCCGAGCTGCATCATCAGCGCGGCGTCCGCCGGGGTGGCCACGCCGCCCGCGCTGAAGAGCACCACCGGCAGCTTGCCGAGCGTGGCGACCTCCTTGACCAGCTCGTAGGGGGCGCGCAGCTCCTTGGCGGCGGCGTACAGCTCGTGGTTGTCCAGCCCGCGCAGCCGGCCGATGTCGCCCCGGATCTGCCGCAGGTGGCGGACCGCCTCGACGACGTTGCCGGTGCCGGCCTCGCCCTTGGAGCGGATCATGGCGGCGCCCTCGGCGATCCGGCGCAGCGCCTCGCCGAGGTTGGTGGCACCGCAGACGAACGGCGTGGTGTACGCCCACTTGTCGCTGTGGTTGACCTCGTCGGCCGGGGTGAGGACCTCGGACTCGTCGATGTAGTCCACGCCGAGCGCCTGCAGCACCTGGGCCTCGACGAAGTGGCCGATGCGGGACTTGGCCATCACCGGGATGGAGACGGCGGAGATGATGCCGTCGATCATGTCCGGGTCGGACATCCGGGCCACGCCGCCGTCCTGGCGGATGTCGGCGGGCACCCGCTCCAGGGCCATGACGGCCACGGCGCCGGCGTCCTCGGCGATCTTCGCCTGCTCCGGGGTGACCACGTCCATGATCACGCCGCCCTTGAGCTGTTCGGCCATGCCGCGCTTGACGCGCGCGGTGCCGGTCTCGGGCGCCGCGGCGCTGTCGGACGTGCTGGGGGGCGTGGTGGACACGGTTGACCTCACTCGAGTGGACATAAGTGCGATAGCACCATCGTAGGACGACGCGATTCGGCGGCGGATCCGCCTCGGCGGCCAAGTCGGCCGGGCCGCGCTGCCGTATATGACAAAACCGCGCCCCCGCTCCGCCCGGCAAGGGCCAATCGCCCTCCGGTGGACCGCCGGACCCCCTCGCCCGGCCGGCCGCCTCCCGGCCCGGCGCGCTCCCCCGGGGCGGTCCGCGTGCGGATCCGGCCGTCAGGCCCCGAACCGCAGGTCGGGAACGGCTTCCTCCGTCGTCTTCCGTCGCGCCGGCGCGCGCCTCAGCGGGGTGAGCCGTCGGCGGTGAACGCGGTCGGCGGCTCGTCGTCCATCTCGAAGGCCATGGGGAACGGCGCGTGTCCGGCGAGCCGGAACCAGCGGACCACGCGGTGGCGGCGTACGGCGCGGGCGGCGCGCACGGCGTCGTTGTGGAAGCGGCGGGCCATCGGGGTCCTGCGGATCGCGGCGGTCAGCTCACCGACGGTCTCCGGGCCGCCGGGGGCCTCGCGGACCGCCTCGATCGCGCCGGGTTCGGCGAAGACCGCGCGCAGGGTCTGGCTCAACTCGCTCTCCGCCACCTCGCGTTGCTCGGCCTCGGCCTGCCGGGCGGCGTGCGCGGTCTGGTAGAGCACGATCGACGCCGCCGGGTCGAGCACCCCCGCGGTCGCCAGTTCCTGGGCCACCGAGGCGCGGCGCAGCAGTTGCGCGTCCAACGCCGCCCGGGCCGCGTCGATCCGGGCGTGCAACCGGTCCAACCGCCCCGCGGTCCAGCTCAGGTAGACGCCGAGCAGGACGACCGCGACCGCGATCCACACGAAAGTGAAGCTCACAGCGGGCAAGGCTACCCGGCGGCGCCCGCTCGGGGGGTCACTCCCTGGCCAGGCCGAACCGGGCGCGCAGCCCGGTGCGTTCGTCGGCGGCGACCCGGGAGGCGCCGTCGGTCACCGTCTCGTAGACCGAGAGGATCTCGGCGCCGACCACCGACCAGTCGAAGCGGCGCACGTGGCGGCTGCCGGCGGCGTGCAGCGCGGCGAGCCGGTCGGTGTCGCCGAGCAGCCGCAGCGTCGCGCCGGCCAGCGCGTCGGCGTCCTCCACCGGGAACAGCTCGCCCGCGGCGCCCTGGTCGAGCACCTGGCGGAAGGCGTCCAGGTCGCTGGCGAGCACCGGGGCGCCGGCCGACATCGCCTCGACCAGGATGATGCCGAAGCTCTCGCCGCCGGTGTTCGGGGCGAGGTAGAGGTCCACGCTGCGCAGCAGCCTGGCCTTGTCCTCGTCGCTGACCATGCCGAGGAACTCCACCTGCCCGCGCATGGACGCCGGCAGCTCCTCGACCGCCTCCTCGGTGTCGCCGCGGCCGGCGACCAGCAGCCGGGTGTCCGGCCGCTCGGCGAGGATCCTGGGCAGCGCGCGCATCACGACCGGCAGGCCCTTGCGGGGTTCGTCGATGCGGCCGATGAAGCCGATGGTGCGCCCGGCCGGGCCGCCCTGCCACTCCGGTCGCGGCTCGGCCTTCGCGAAGAAGCCCACGTCGACGCCGTTGGGGATGACGACCGCGTCGCCGCCCAGGTGCTCGACGAGGGTGCGGCGGGCGTACTCGCTGACCGCGATGCGCGCGCTGATCTTCTCCAGCGCCGGCTGCAGGATCGGGTACGCGGCGATCATGGCCCGCGAGCGCGGGTTGGAGGTGTGGAAGGTGGCCACGATCGGGCCCTGCGCCGACCAGCAGGCCAGCAGGCCGAGCGAGGGCGAGGCGGGCTCGTGGATGTGGATGACGTCGAAGGCGCCGTCGTGCAGCCAGCGCCGCACCCGGGCGGCGGACAGGAAGCCGAAGTTGAGCCGGGCGACCGAGCCGTTGTACGGCACGGGGACCGCGCGGCCGGCCGAGACCGCGTAGGGCGGCAGCGGGGTGTCGTCGTCGGCGGGGGCCAGCACGGAGACCTCGTGGCCCAGCGCGATCAGGTGCTCCGCGAGGTCGCGGATGTGGAACTGGACGCCGCCGGGGACGTCCCAGGAGTACGGGCAGACGATCCCGATCCTCAAGGTGTCTCCGTTCCGGAGGGTGCCTCGCCGGCTTCGGCGTCCGGCAGCCGGGGGGAGACCGCGGCGGGGGGCGCGAGGGGTTCGCGGGGTTCCAGGTCGGACAGCCACAGGCGCTGCAGCATGTGCCAGTCCTGCGGGTGCTCGGCGATGCCGGCCGCGAAGACGTCGGCGAGCCGCTGGGCCATGGCCGCGGTCTTCTCCGCCCGGGTGCCCTGCTCGGGCACCTCCACCGCCGGGTGCACCCGGCCGCGCATCGCCGGGCCCTCGTACCACAGGGTGACCGGCAGCAGCAGCGCGCCGGTCTGCTGGGCGAGCAGCGCGGGCCCGGCCGGGATCCGGGTCCGCTCGCCGAAGAAGTCCACCTCGACGCCGGAGGACGACAGGTCGCGCTCGGCGACCAGGCAGACCAGCCCGCCGGCCCGCAGCCGCCTGGCCAGCCCGCCGAAGGCCGCGCCGCCGACGTGCGGCAGCACCTCCATGCCCAGGCTCTCGCGGTAGGCGACGAAGCGGTCGTAGAGGCTCTCGGGCTTGAGGCGTTCCGCGACGGTGGTGAACGGGACGCCGAGCTTGGTGGTGACCCAGGCGCCGGCCAGGTCCCAGTTGGCCATGTGCGGCAGGGCGAGGACGACGCCGCGGCCGGAGGCCAGGCCGTCGGTGAGCAGGTGCACGTCGGCGACGTCGAAGCCGTCGCGGACGCGCTGCTCGCTCCAGGCCGGCAGCCGGAAGGACTCCATCCAGTAGCGCAGGTAGGAGCGCATGCCGGCCCGGGACAGCTCGGCCAGCCGCTGCGGTCCGGCGTCCGGGACCACCCGGGCCAGATTGGCCTCCAGGCGCAGCACGCCGCGACCGCGGCGGTGCCAGGCGAGGTCGGCGATCCGCTCGCCGAGCGCGTTGGCCACCGGCTCCGGGAGGCGCTTGACCGCCGCCCAGCCGGCCGCGTACAGGCCGTCGGTCAGCCGCTCCCTCACGCCGGCCTCCCCGGGGTGGGTGAGCCGTCGCGCTGCGCGGCGTCGGCCTCCTCGGCCTCCCGGCGCACGGTGACGACGCGCTGGATCATGGTCACCAGGCTGCCGCCGGCCACCACCCACAGCGCGATCGGCAGCAGCACCTCGATGTAGGGCACGCCGAACTTGTGGAGCCCGGAGAAGCCGCACAGCACCAGGGTGATCACCAGGCGTTCCGCCCGCTCGACCAGGCCGTTGACCTTGACCGGCAGCCCGATGGCCTCGCCGCGCGCCTTGGTGTACGACACGACCTGGCCGCTGGCCAGGCAGAAGATGCTCACCGCGCACAGCACGAGGTCGTTGCCGCCGCCCGCGTACCACAGGGCGAGGCCGCCGAAGATCGCGGAGTCCGCGACCCGGTCCAAGGTGGCGTCGAGGAAGGCGCCCCACCGGCTGGAGCGGCCGGCCTGGCGGGCCATGTTGCCGTCCACCAGGTCGGAGAAGACGAACAGGGTGATGACGACCGTGCCCCAGAAGAACTCGCCCCTGGGATAGAAGGCCAGCGCGCCCACGATGACACCGCCGGTGCCGACCAGGGTGACCGCGTCGGGACTCACCCCCTTCCGCAGCAGCATGGCGGCGAACGGTGTGAGGACACGCGTGAAGAAAGCACGCGCGTACTTGTTCAGCATGGCCTTCCCGACAGGTCAGTGGTACCGGAGGACCCCGGGTGGGCTCCCGCGGCCCCATCGTAGCCACGCCCGCGCCGGGGCCGGGGCGGACGGGCCCCCGTCCGACGTATGGACGGCCGGTGACCGGCGTGGGAAGGTCGAAGGACCGCGGGCGTCACCGATGCCGCACGCACTTCCCGTGGCCTTGGCTTTCCCGCCCGCGACCGACGCGGCCTGCGCCCCGGCCGGGGCAGTCACCGTGAAGTGACCGGGAGGCGAGCGATGGGCGACAAACTTCCAGCACACGCGGGAGCCGCCGGAGGCGTACCGGCGGCCGACCGGCCCGAGGCGGTGCGCAACGTGGTGCTGGTCGGCCACAGCGGATCCGGCAAGACGACGCTGGTGGAGGCGGTGGCCAGGACCTGCGGGGCACTGACCCGGTGCGGCCGGGTGGAGGACGGCACCTCGGTCTCCGACTACGACGAGATCGAGCACCGCCAGCAGCGATCGGTACAGCTGTCCCTGGTCCCGGTGGACTGGGGGAACGTGAAGGTCAATCTGCTGGACACCCCCGGATACGCGGATTTCGTCGGGGAGTTGAGGGCCGGTCTGCGGGCAGCGGACGCGGCCCTCTTCGTCATCTCGGCCGCCGACGGGGTGGACGGCTCGACGCGGATGGTCTGGGACGAGTGCGCCGCGGTCGGCATGCCGCGCGCGGTGGTGGTCACGCACCTGGAGTCGCCGCGGGCCGACTTCGACGAGATGACCGCGATCTGCCAGCGGGCGTTCGGCGGCGACGACCCGGACGCCGTGCTGCCGCTGTACCTGCCGCTGTACGGCGACGCCGGGGACGCCTCGGACGGGCACGCCCCGGTGGCCGGGCTGATCGGACTGCTGTCGCAGCGGGTCTACGACTACTCGGACGGCGAGCGGGTGGAGCGGGCGCCGGATCCGGAGCACCTGCCGCTGATCGAGGACGCCAGGGCGCGGCTCATCGAGGGCATCATCGCCGAGAGCGAGGACGAGACCCTGATGGACCGCTATCTCGGCGGTGAGGAACTGGATCTCAAGACCCTGGTACAGGACCTGGAGCGGGCGGTGGCCCGGGGCACCTTCTACCCGGTGCTGGCCGCCGCGCCGCCGGCCGAGGGCGCCCGGCAGGGCCTGGGCACGCTGGAGCTGCTGGAGCTGGTGACCGGCGGCTTCCCCACCCCGACCGAGCGGCGCCCCCCGGTGGTGACCGCGCCGGACGGCTCGGCCCGGCCGCCGCTGGAGTGCGACCCGGAAGGACCGCTGGCCGCCGAGGTGGTCAAGACCTCCTCCGACCCGTACGTGGGGCGGCTGAGCCTGGTGCGGATCTTCTCCGGCACCCTGCGGCCCGACGAGACGGTGCACGTCTCGGGGCACGGGCTGGAGGACCGCGGGCACGAGGACCACGACGTGGACGAGCGGATCGGCGCGCTGTCCTCCCCGTTCGGCCGCGCCCAGCGCCCGGTGCCCAGGGCGGTCGCCGGCGACCTGGTGTGCGTGGCGAAGCTGGCCAGGGCGGAGACCGGCGACACGCTGTCCGCCAAGGACCAGCCGCTGCTGATGGAGGCGTGGGAGATGCCCGATCCGCTGCTCCCGGTGGCGATCGAGGCGCACAGCAAGGCGGACGAGGACAAGCTGTCGGCGGGGCTGGCCCGGCTGGTGGCCGAGGACCCGACGATGCGCCTGGAGCAGAACCCCGACACCCACCAGGTCGTGCTGTGGTGCCTGGGCGAGGCACACGTGGACGTGGCTCTGGAGCGGCTGCGCGGCCGGTACGGGGTGCGGGTCGACGCGGTGCCGTACCGGGTGTCGCTGCGCGAGACGTTCGGCGAGCGGGCGGCCGGGCGCGGCCGGCACGTCAAACAGTCCGGCGGGCACGGGCAGTTCGCGATCTGCGAGATCGAGGTGGAGCCGCTGCCGGTGGGCTCCGGGATCGAGTTCGTGGACAAGGTGGTCGGCGGCTCGGTGCCCCGGCAGTTCATCCCTTCGGTGGAGAAGGGGGTGCGCGCGCAGGCCGAGCGGGGCGTCGCGGCCGGATACCCGGTGGTGGACATCCGCGTGACGCTGGTCGACGGCAAGGCGCACTCGGTGGACTCCTCGGACGCCGCGTTCCAGACCGCCGGGGCGCTGGCGCTGCGGGAGGCCGCCGACGAGGCGCGCATCCACCTGCTGGAGCCGGTCTTCGACGTGGCGGTCATGGTCCAGGACGACTTCGTGGGACCGGTGATGAGCGATCTGGCCGGCCGCCGGGGCCGGGTGTCGGGGACCGAGCCGGTGCCGCGCGGCCGCACGCTGGTGCGCGCCCAGGTGCCGGAGACCGAGATCGGCCGGTACGCGGTGGACCTGCGCTCCCTCTCGCACGGCACCGGGCGCTTCAGCCGCCGCTACGCGCGGCACGAGCCGATGCCCGCCCAGGCGGCCGAACGGCTGCGCGAGGAGTTGCGCGGGGAGGCGTAGCGGCGCGCGGCGCGGGACGCGATCCCCCGTCAAACGGTGTGCGGGCGCCAGCAGTTGTCCGCGCACCGCTGACGCGTCGGTCACTGTCCGGATACGCTTACTTCCAGATCGGCCGGTGTGCCAATCCGATCCACGGTGGCACGCGGGCCGTGCCGGGAGTCGCCGAAGGAGTTGGGGGCGTCAGTGTCGTTTTCATCCGGTGTGGAGTTCGACTTCAGTCCGGGCGCGCAGGTGCCGCTCTCCGGTTCCGACGGCGAGACCGCCGCGACGCAGGCGCTGTCGTCCACCGCCTACCGGGACGGCTCACTGGACGGCCTGGTCGGCGCGGGGGTGGGCGCGAGCGTCAAGAAGGGCCGGCTCTCGCTGTTCGAGCCCAACCTCGGCGAGGCGTTCTCCCGCGCGGTCGAGGTGCGGCTGCTCGGCGGCGCGCGCAAGGAGACCGTGCAGTCCTTCGGGATGGATCCGCAGACGGTGGTCGAGCACTGCCTGGCGGCCAGCCGTATCCGCCAGCAGCGCGACGCGCGCCTCACCGCGGTGATGGGCGTCTGCGGGCTGCTGTTCCTGCCCGGTGTGCTGGTCTGGCTCGGCGCCTTCCAGTTGCGCAAGTCCACCGGCAAGCGCTCCGGCAGGTACGACGGGGCGCTCGGCGGCGTGGTGATCGCGGTCGTGGTGGGCCTGGCCCTGCTGCTGGTCTGGCGGCCGCCGTTCACCGGCTTCTGGGCGATGTACATGCGGGTGCTGCTGCTGCTTCCGGTGGCCGGCTGGTTCCTGGCCAAGCGGATCTGCGAGCGGACCGCGGAGGACCTGCGGTCGCGCTGGTCGGCATCGTTGTCCGGCCCCAACCTCGGCGCGAAGATCCCGCAGGCCGTGCCGCGCAACCCCAACGACGCGCGCGCCGAGCGGCTGCGCCAGTCGCTCGTGGTGCTCGGCCAGGAGCAGAACAGCAACGTCGTCTTCTACGCCGGCCAGAAGGGCATACTCGGCATGGGGGCGCGGTGGGGCGAGTGGAAGCTCGCCGAGGAGCTGCTGCCCGCCGACGGCAAGGACTTCAACCGCTTCCGCTCCTGGGACGTCGTGCGGGTCATGCACGACCGGCTGCGCGACCTGGAGCGCAGCCAGCTGCACACCAAGGGCTTCCCCAAGCCGTCGGTGCGGCACTGGATCGTGCGCCCGATCGGCGAGGGCGCGGGCAGCGTCAGCCGGCCCAAGGGCGCCGAGGTCGAGGGCTTCACCGTCAAGGACTTCGAGATCCAGCGCATATGCAACGAGCAGCAGTTCGACTCCGGTGACCGGCACTACCTGGGCGTCCAGTTCGTGCTGTGGGACGGCCAGTTGATCATCACCATGCTGACCACGGTGACCGTGCTGCACAACACGCTGCGGGTCGAGGTGTCCGGCCACGCGCTCGGCCCGGTCATCGGGCTGTTCATGTCCAAGCCCAGCCCGAAGACGAAGACCGTCTCCAAGAGCGTGAAGTTCTGGGAGACCAGGACCATCCAGCTGCCGCTGATGGACACCGGCGAGGTGGTCCGGCTGGCCGCCCGCGCGCCGCTCACCTGGTTCCCGTCGGTGCTCGACCACCTCGGCGGCAGCCTGGCGCTCCCCGAGCCGTTCGGGCTGCGGCACGCCTGGGCCGACAAGCCCTGGCCGCACCGCTTCATGGCCGACGACGCGCTGCGCACCGCGACGCCCGTGCTGCGCGCGGTCCACCGGGCGCTGCTGTCGGTGCTGCGGGAGAACGGCGTGGACACCACGAACTTCAGCAGCCGCGCGATGGCCCTCGGCGGCCAGGTGCAGAGCGCGGAGCCGGGTGCGCCGGACGCCTACAAGGTCTGACGCCGCACGGCCCGCGTACGCTCCGGCTACGCGGGCCAGTGGTCGGCCAGCATCTCCCGGGTGTCGGCGAGCAGTTGGGGCAGCACCTTGGTGTGCCCGACGACCGGCATGAAGTTCGTGTCGCCGCCCCAGCGCGGCACCACGTGCTGGTGCAGGTGGGCGGCGATCCCGGCGCCGGCGACCGAGCCCTGGTTCATCCCGATGTTGAACCCGTGGGCGCCCGAGGCGGAGCGCAGCGCGGTCATCGCCCGCTTGGTCAACTCGCCCAGCTCGGCGGTCTCCGCGGTGTCCAGCTCGGTGTAGTCGGCGACGTGCCGGTAGGGCACCACCATCAGGTGGCCGCCGTTGTACGGGTAGAGGTTGAGCACCGCGTAGACCGACTCGCCGCGGGCGATGACCAGGCCGTCCTCGTCGGACTTCTCGGGGATCGAGCAGAAGGGGCAGCCGTCGCCGGCGTCCGGGCCGGTCGGCTTGCCCTCGCCCCGGATGTACGCCATGCGGTGGGGTGTCCACAAACGCTGGAACGCGTCGGGGGTCCCGACTCCGAGCTGCTGCTCCGGCTCTGTCGTCATGCTGTGCAGCATATGGCTTCCGACGGGTCTGGCGTGTCGTCGGGGCGAGGCTCCGGGGTGGGGCGCGATGCTGGGGCGATGGACCAGGACGACCGGGTGCGCGCGTGGGAACGGGTCAGCGCTTTTCCGCTGTTGATCACCTCGTTGTGCTTCCTCGGCGCCTACGCGGTGCTGGTGCTCGACGACAGCCGGTGGCCCGCCTGGCGCGACCTGTGGTGGGTGGTCCTGTTCACCGCGTGGGGCATCTTCGTGGCCGACTACGTGGTCCGGCTGGCGCTCAGCACCGCGCGGCTGCGCTTCGTGCGGACCCGGTGGCTGGACCTGGTGGTGCTGATCCTGCCGCTGCTGCGCCCGCTGCGGGTGGTGCAGACGTACGCCAGGGCGCAGGAGCGGCGCGGGCACGAGCCGCGGCTGACGCTGGAGGCCCGGGTGATCGTCTACACCGGACTGACCACGCTGCTGCTGGGCTTCAGCGCGAGCCTCGCGGTCTACCAGGTCGAGCACCGCGCGACCGGCGCCAACATCGTCACCTTCGGCGACTCGGTCTGGTGGGCGTGCTCCACGCTGACCGGCGTGGGATACGGGGACGTCTTCCCGGTCACCCGCTGGGGCCGGGTGGTCGGGGTGGGGACGATGATCACCGGCCTGGGACTGCTGGGCTCGGTGATCAGCACCTTCTCCTCCTGGCTGGTCAACCGGTTCCGGGTGGCCGACCGCGGCAGCCGGCCCCCGGGGTCCTGAGACCGCGGGGGCCGGCTGCTGGAAGCCGCGGGTCAGACCTGGACGCGGCGCGCGACGGCGTCGGCGATCTCGGCCAGCGCCTCCTCGATCGGCACGCCGTTCTTCTGGCTGCCGTCCCGGTAGCGGAAGCTGACCGCGCCGGCCGCCACGTCGTCGTCGCCGGCGATGACCATGAACGGCACCTTGGCGCGCTGCGCGTTGCGGATCTTCTTCTGCATGCGGTCGGAGGAGGCGTCCACCTCGAAGCGCAGACCGCGCTCCTTGGCCTTGACGGCGAACTCCTGGAGGTAGGGGACGTGGGCGTCGCCGATCGGGATGCCCATCGCCTGCACCGGCGCCAGCCACGCCGGGAAGGCGCCCGCGTAGTGCTCCAGCAGGACGGCGAAGAACCGCTCGATGGAGCCGAACAGCGCCCGGTGGATCATCACCGGCTGCTGGCGGGAGCCGTCGGCCGCGGTGTACTCCAACTCGAACCGCTTGGGCTGCTGGAAGTCGACCTGGATCGTGGACATCTGCCAGGTGCGGCCGATGGCGTCCCGGGCCTGCACGGAGATCTTCGGGCCGTAGTAGGCCGCGCCGCCCGGGTCCATGACCAGGTCGAGGCCCTGCTTCTCGGCCGCCACCCGCAGCGCCTCGGTGGCCTCCTCCCACTCGGTGTCCTCGCCGATGAACTTGGGGGACTCGTCGCGGGTGGACAGCTCCAGGTAGAAGTCGGACAGGCCGTAGTCGCGCAGCAGGTTGAGGACGAAGGTCAGCAGGCTGTCCAGCTCGTCCGGCATCTGCTCCTTGGTGCAGTAGATGTGCGAGTCGTCCTGCGTGAAGCCGCGGGCCCGGGTCAGGCCGTGCACCACGCCGGACTTCTCGTAGCGGTAGACGGTGCCGAACTCGAAGAGCCGCAGCGGCAGTTCGCGGTAGGAGCGGCCGCGGGCCCGGAAGATCAGGTTGTGCATCGGGCAGTTCATCGCCTTGAGGCGGTAGTCCTGGCCCTCGAACTCCAGCGGCGGGAACATCCCGTCGGCGTAGTGCGGCAGGTGGCCGGAGGTCTCGAAGAGCCCGGCCTTGGAGATGTGCGGGGTGTAGACGAACTCGTACCCCGACTCCTCGTGCCGCAGCCGCGAGTACTGCTCCATCTCCTTGCGGACCACGCCGCCCTTGGGGTGGAAGACCGCGAGGCCCGAGCCCAGCTCCTCCGGGAAGGAGAACAGGTCGAGTTCGGCGCCGAGCTTGCGGTGGTCGCGCTTCTCGGCCTCGGCGAGGAACTCCAGGTACGCCTTCAGCTCGTCGCGGGTCGGCCACGCGGTGCCGTAGATGCGCTGCAGTTGCTTGTTCTTCTCGCTGCCCCGCCAGTACGCGGCGGCCGACGCGCATCAGCTTGAACGCCGGGATGACCCGGGTGGTCGGCAGGTGCGGACCGCGGCACAGGTCCTTCCAGCACAGGTCGCCGGTCTTGGCGTCGAGGTTGTCGTAGATGGTCAGCTGCCCGGCGCCCACCTCGGCGGACGCGCCCTCGGCCGCGTCGGCCGCCGACCCCTTGAGGCCGATCAGCTCCAGCTTGTAGGGCTCGGCGGCCAGTTCCTCGCGGGCGTCCTCGTCGGAGACCGCACGGCGGGAGAAGCGCTGGCCGCGCTTGACGATCTCCTGCATCTTCTTCTCGATGCGGCCGAGGTCGTCGGGGTGGAACGGCTGCTCGACGTCGAAGTCGTAGTAGAAGCCGTCCTTGATCGGCGGGCCGATGCCGAGCTTGGCCTCCGGGAAGAGCTCCTGCACCGCCTGGGCCATCACGTGGGCGGCGGAGTGGCGCAGGATGTCGAGGCCGTCCTCGCTGGTGATGACGACCGGCTCGACCTCGTCGCCGTCGGCGACCGGGTGGGCCAGGTCGCGCAGCGCGCCGCCGATCCGGGCGGCCACCACGGCACGGTCGCCGTCGAAGAGCTCCGCCGCCGTCGTTCCCGTCGTCACCAGCCGCTCTTCCGGCGGGGCGGAATCGCGCTTGATGATCACACGGAACTCTGACACGGGTTCTCTCCTGACTCATGTCCTGCGGACGGCCGGCGCCCGAAGCACGGGCTGCACTGTCGAATCGTACCGAGCCGTCCCGCGACCCCGTGACCGACCAACCCGCACCGGCCGCCACCGACCGGGAGGGCGGGTGGAGGCACCGGCCCGCCACCGACCGGGGGTGCGGGTGGCGAAGCCCCCGCGGCAGCGAGGCGAAGCCGAGCGGAAGACAAAGCAGGCGACGAGGTCCGCGCCTTCCGCGGACACACGTCGCCTGTCGAATGCGTGGGCGATACTGGGTTCGAACCAGTGACCTCTTCGGTGTGAACGAAGCGCTCTTCCACTGAGCTAATCGCCCGGACGACGTGAACCATACATGGCGCGGGACTCCGGCTTCAAACCGCTTCCGGCGGCCAGCGACGCGGTCAGCCCGCGCCGGCCGCCACGCATCATCAGCGCGTGGTTGGCGCGGAAGAACGGCCGTCCGACCAGCGCCAGACGCCGCATCAGCGGCCGGCGGACCACGACCTCCTGCTCGAACAGCGCCCGGGTGCCGGCCGGATCGGGGCCGACCGTCCAACGGGCCCAGCCCTCCAGGTCGCCGGTCATCGCGATCTCCAGCACCCCGGCCGCCGGATCGCGCCGCGCCTCCCGGGCGGTCACCAGCAGGTCGTACGGCAGGAAGGACCGGAAGCGCAGCACGCCCGACCGGTCGTCGGTCCGGGTGATCCCGCGCACCTGCGGCCACCACAGCGGGTACTCCTCGACCCGCTCCAGGGCCGCGTAGACCGCCCCGGCCGGCGCGGGCAGCAGCCACACGCTCCGGAACCGGTACCTCGACCACTGCATGCCATCAGTCTCCCGGAACGGCGGGGCGGAGTCGACGAGGGGCGCGGGGAACGCACCGGACACCACCGACCGGGGGTGCGGGTGGAGGCACCGGCCCGCCACCGACCGGGGGTGCGGGTGGCGAAGCCCCCGCGGCAGCGAGGCGAAGCCGAGCGGAAGACAAAGCAGGCGACGAGGTCCGCGTCTTCCGCGGACACACGTCGCCTGTCGAATGCGTGGGCGATACTGGGTTCGAACCAGTGACCTCTTCGGTGTGAACGAAGCGCTCTTCCACTGAGCTAATCGCCCGCTGCGCGGGAAACATTACCGCATGTCAGGACGTGCTCACGACCAGCCTTCGGGAGCCGGCGGACCGTCGCGCCCGAGTCCGATCGCGGCGGGCCCACGGATCGTGACGCAGGGTGATTTTTCTCCGCAAAATCCGCGATCCGGTTTCATCACCATCTCAGCCCATCAGCACTGGCTCGCAGTGGTCCGAACGAAGTACCGGAAGCTTCACAAACCAGTCAGAGGGGTTTACAACGTCCCCGCAGGTGGCATGTCGATTTCGCCGACGTGCGAATCCCGAGCGCACACTGAGCGAAAGGCCCTGGCGCTTATGAACACCACGGTCAGCTGCGAGCTGCACCTGCGCCTCGTTGTGTCGAGCGAATCCTCACTGCCCGTGCCCGCGGGCCTGCGGTACGACACGGCCGATCCCTATGCCGTGCACGCCACCTTCCACACCGGTGCCGAAGAGACGGTCGAATGGGTGTTCGCCCGCGATCTGCTCGCCGAGGGGCTGCACCGGCCCACCGGCACCGGCGACGTCCGGGTCTGGCCGTCCAGGAGTCATGGCCAGGGCGTCGTCTGCATCGCTCTGAGCTCCCCGGAGGGCGAGGCGCTGCTCGAAGCGCCCGCACGCGCCCTGGAGTCGTTCCTGAAGCGCACCGATGCCGCCGTGCCGCCAGGCACCGAGCACCGCCACTTCGACCTCGACACCGAGTTGTCGCACATCCTCGCGGAGAGCTGAGCTCACCTGCCGCCCGCGACCGTCCTGACTCGGGGGGACGGCCGCGGGCCCATGACCGGACGCGGGCCGGCACCGTCGGCGCACCTCACCGTGCGGCGCCGGTGCCGGCCCGCGTGCCGGTCCCGCCGGGCCGGCGTTCGGGACGCGTTCGGGGCGCGTCCCGGACCGCCCAGGGCGGGGTGGGCGGCCGTTTTCCCGCCGGAAGGCGCCGCCCCGCGCGCTAGAGTCACGCGACACAAGGCGGCACGCCCTCCCGCGGGCCGGCCGCCGGACGTCCGGCCAGGGAGCGATGCCGTGCTGATCAACCACGACACCCGGTGCGCGCTCGACACCGCGGTGGACCTGCTCAACACCGCGCCGCAGACCGACGGCCGCGAGGGACTGCCCGACCTGGCCGCGCTGGAGCGCTTCATCAGACGCAACCGGATGAGCGAGCTGGGACCGCTGGCCGGCACCGACCTGGCGGCGGTGCGCGAGGTGCGCGACCGGTTCGCCGAGGTGTTCGAGGCCGGCAGCACCGCCGAGGCGAGCGCGCTGATCAACACGATGATCGCGCAGGCCGGCACCACACCGCGGCTGACCGACCACGACGGCTACGACTGGCACGTGCACTACTTCGCGCCGGGCGCCTCGATCGCCCCGCACCTGGCCGCGGACTGCGGCATGGCGCTGGCCTTCCTGCTGGTGGCGGGCGAGCGGGAGCGGCTGCGGCGCTGCGCGGCGCCGGACTGCCGGCGGGCCTTCGTGGACCTGTCACGCAACCGCTCGCGGCGCTACTGCGACGGGCGCACCTGCGGCAACCGGCTGCACGTGGCCGCGTACCGGGCCCGCCGCCGGGAGGCCACCGGCTGACCGGCGCCGCCGGCCGGCCGTCACAGGCCGAACAGGTCGTAGCAGGCGCCGAACAGCAGCAGGCTGCTGATCACCCCGAGGAAGAGCATGAGCGGCGGCTGGGAGAGTGCGTACAGGCAGCCGCGGGACTCGTGGTTCATTTTGGTGCGTGGCCTTACAGGTATCGGATCGCTCGGCAGGGGGCGTGCCCGCCCAACCGTCCGTACCCGACAGGCTCAAGTCGCTTATCAGTAAATGGAGTTGGCGGCAGCCGTGCTGATCATGACGCAGCGCGGGCGGGCCGCCGTACCCAACACGCGCACACGCGCGGGTGGTTTTCTGGCATACGGAAGCGGCGTCTCGACAGGTGAGACGCCGGCCGGTCCGCGGCGGTCAGATGCCGTGCTTGCGCAGGATCGCCTCGATGTCGTCGAACTCGCCGCCCTTGCCGGCCTTTCCGGACTTCTCCGGCTGCCGGGACGCGGTCGGCACCGCCGGCGTACGGCCGGCCGGCGGGATCGCCCGGGCCGAGGAGGCCGGCGCGACCGAGGCGTCGTCCGTGCCGCCCCGCGCGGCCTTGCGGCCGGAGCGGTCGCGGCCGATCCGGGAGGCCAGGTAGAGCACCACCGCGACGGCGATGACCGCGAAGCCCGCCCAGACGGTCGGCTTGAGCACCAGGTCGGCCGCCCAGACGCCGACCGCCGTGCCGATCTTGCGCGCCAGCGTGATCAGCCCGGCCAGGTAGAGCCCGACCGGCAGCAGCGAGATCGCGGCGAGCCGGGTCGCGGCGCGGAACCTGCGGCGCCACGCGGTCAGCAGCGAGATGGCCAGTCCGGCGCCGGACAGCGCCACGCACACCGTCGCGGTCAGCACGGCCGACCGCCCTTCACGGCCGCCGTCGCCGGCAGCGCCCTCGTCCCTCTCGTCGTTGTCGCGGGCATCGGTCTCCCATTCCCGTGGGCCCCGCGCGGCGCGGTGTGCCCGCGCGTGCCCATGTCCCCCGTGCTGTCCCCGTCCGCTCTCCATCCTGCCTCGCCGGACGGCCGGCGGCCACGGTCCGCGACCGGGTTCAGGGTGATCTCCGGGGTTTCTCCTCCGGGGGTGCGAGGAGCGGCGGCGGTCGGAGCGGCCCCGGAGCGTTGAGAGACTGTCCGTATGAACGACGCCACCGCGCCCGCAGCGGTCCTCGAATTCTGGTGCGAGCCGCAATGCCCCGACTGCCGGGACGCGCTCGACGACCTGCACGCGCTGCGCGCCCGGTACGGGGACGCGCTCGACATCCGGCTGCGGCACTTCCCGCTCGACAAGCACCGGCACGCCTACGCCGCCGCGCAGGCCGCCGAGGAGGCGTTCGTCCAGGGCAGGGGATGGGCGTACCTCGAAGCGGTACTGGCCCGCACCGCGGAGCTCGCCGAGCGCGGCGAGTCGCTGCTGATCGAGGTCGCCGCCGAACTCGGCCTGGACGCCGAGGAGTTGGACACCGCCCTGGTCGACGGCCGGCACACCCTGACCGTCGACGCCGACCAGGCGGAGGGCAAGGCGATCGGCGTGACCGGCACCCCCACCTACGTCATCGACGGCGTCCGGCTGGACGGCGGCCAGGGCAGCGAGGGGCTGCGCGCGCGGATCGAGGAGATCGCCGACCGGCTGCTCGCCGGCTCCTGACGGCTCCCCCGCCGCCCCGGGCACCGCGGTTCAGGCCAGGGACTTGACCATCTCGTAGGACGTCGGACGGTAGCCCAGCGACGCGTAGAGCCGCTGGGCCGGGACGTTGTCCGCGAAGACGTTGAGGCCCAGCTCGCGCGATCCGACGGCCAGGCACTCGCGCTCCGCCGCCAGCATCAGCGTGCGGCCGTGGCCCCGGCCGCGGTGCTCCTCGGCGGTCTCCACCAGGTAGACCCAGGCAGGCAGGCGCCGGCCGGCCTCCGGCTGGACCCGTACCCAGAGCCAGCCGACCTCGGCGCCCTCGTGCACGAGCACCCGCAGCGCGGCGCCGGCCGAGCGGTGCCCGTCGGGCAGCGTGGCGGCGTAGTCGGCGTCGGCGAGGGCCAGCGCCCGGTCGTGCGCGACGCCCTCGTCCTGCCAGCGGCGCACGTAGTCGGCCCGGGTCCGCTCGAACCAGCGCGCGTAGTCGCGCTCGTCCATCGCGCGCACCACGCTGCCCGGCGGCGGGTCCGGCACCGGCTCGGTGAGCGGCTTGGCCATGCCGCGGTTGCGCTCGGTGTAGCCCATGCCGAGCGCCAGCCGCAGCGCGAACGGCTCGTCGGCCGGCACCAGGGACCGCACCTGGCGGCAGCCCCAGCCGCGCAGTACCTCCTCGGCGGCCAGCACGGCGACCGCGCCGCGGCCGCGCCGCCGGTCCGGGGCGTCGATGTGCAGCCCGGCGATCCGGCCGGTGCGCGGGCCGTACCGCGGATCGGTGGAGAGCCGCAGCTGCCCGACCGGGCGGCCGTTGACGCACACGGCGAAGTCGCGGGAGCGCGTGCCGTCCGGGCCGTCCTGCCGCGGGGCGGCGGGGCGCAGGGTGGTGGTCACGGGTTCACCTGCCGGGCGGCTCGTTCGGCGAAGGTCCGCATCGCCCCGGCGGTGACCGGGCCGGGCGCGGAGGGCAGTTCGCGTCCGTCGACGCGGTGGACGCCCTGCACGTCGCGCAGGGTGGAGGTCAGGAAGACCTCGTCGGCCTCCTCCAGCGCCGCCATCGGCAGGTCGGCCTCCCGGGCGCCGGTCCAGTCGATCACCAGCTGCCGGGTGATGCCGGCCAGGCAGCCGGAGGCCAGCGGCGGGGTGAGCAGTTCGCCGCCGAGCACCACGAAGACGTTGGACCCGGTGCCCTCGCAGAGCCGGCCGCCGGTGTTGCCGAAGAGCGCCTCGGTGGCGCCGTGCTCCCGGGCGCGGGCCAGCGCGACCACGTTCTCGCCGTAGGAGGTGGTCTTCAGGCCGGTCAGGGCGCCCTTGTCGTTGCGCGCCCAGGGGACGGTGACGACGGCGGTGGTCTCCGGGCGCCTGGTGGCCGGGTCGAGGGCGACCAGCAGGCTCGGGGCGGACGTGCCGCGCTCCGATCCGAGCGGTGACTCGCCGCCGGTGTAGGTGATGCGCAGCCGGCCGAGCTGCACCGGCTCGGCGGCGATCACCGCCTCGACCGCCCGGCGCACCTGCCCGGCGTCCGGCGCGGGCAGGCCGAGGCCGCGGGCGGACCGGGCGAGCCGGTCGAGGTGGCGGTCCAGCGCGAACGGCCGTCCCTCGACGACCTTGACCGTCTCGAACACCCCGTCGCCCACGGTCAGTCCGTGGTCGAGGGCGGAGACGCGGGCGCTCGCGGCGTCGCCCAGCGTGCCGTTGACCCAGATCCTCACGGTGGTGGCCCTCCGCTCGTCAGCCCCCGGCTGCCGTCCATCGGCACGTCCATCCTCTCAATCCCGGCGCACCCGTCAGGCACTTCCCCGTCGGACGGCCGTTCACGCGCCCGGCACGCTGCGGAAACGGAATTTGAGCTGGCGGGGAATTCCGCTAGAGTTCAACACGTCGCCGGGGCGCGGGAGCATCCTGGATCACGGCGCACGCGGACGTGGCTCAGTTGGTAGAGCATCACCTTGCCAAGGTGAGGGTCGCGGGTTCGAATCCCGTCGTCCGCTCGGAGAGGGTCCCTGGATCCTCGCTCTGGTGGAGTGGCCGAGAGGCGAGGCAACGGCCTGCAAAGCCGTCTACACGGGTTCAAATCCCGTCTCCACCTCGGACGATTAGCTCAGCGGGAGAGCGCTTCCCTGACACGGAAGAGGTCACTGGTTCAATCCCAGTATCGTCCACTGGTCCGCGAGGACCGTCCCGCGCGATTAGCTCAGCGGGAGAGCGCTTCCCTGACACGGAAGAGGTCACTGGTTCAATCCCAGTATCGCGCACGCCTGACCGGCTCTCCCGAGTCCGGCATCCCGGACGATTAGCTCAGCGGGAGAGCGCTTCCCTGACACGGAAGAGGTCACTGGTTCAATCCCAGTATCGTCCACCGCATGGTCCGAGGGGCCGGGGCTTTCGCCCCGGCCCCTCGTGCCGTCCGCTCGCCCCCCGTCCCCACGGGGTCTGATGCCGGTTCCACCGGTCCGGGCCGCTCTCCCGGACTCAGGGGACGCCTTGTTCAGCGTCCCATCGCCCCGGCCACGGACGACGCCTGTACGACCACGGCATGCCAACCGCCGCACGCCACCGCGAGCAGCAGCGCCACCGGCACCGCCATCGCGAGTGCCACCAGCGGATGCCGGGTGCCGCCACCGCGGCCGCCGGGCAGTACGGCGGAGGTGAGGCCGCGTACCCGCCTCGCCGTGCGTACCGCCGCCGTGTCCGCCATGACGTGCTCCCCGTGGTCCGATCCCGCGCGGCGGGCCGCCCCGCCTGGTGGCGAGTGCCCCGCAGGCTGCCCCGTGCCGCCCGCCGCTCGGTGTCCACATTAGGCGGCCGGGGCGGGCCGGGGCGTCATGCCGTCGTACCCCTTCGACGGCCTCCCGGAGGATGACGCCGCGACCTGCGGACTACTCCCCTGGGTGGACACGCACCCGGCCGCACCCCGAGAGAACCCGGAGGGGTCGGCTCCGCACCCGTCCGTCAGGCGCCGGCCGCGGCGCGCTCGCCGGGATCCTCCCTGGGTACGGGCTGCTCGACCAGCGCGAGCACCCGGTTGGCCATGAAGCGCGCGGTGCGCACCGCCGTGCCGCTGCGGGTGACCTCGCTCACCTCGACCACCCCGCGGCGCACCGCGGTCTCCACCCGGCGCCCGGCCCGGGTGGCCACCACCTCGTAGGTGCGGGTGGTATCGCCCGCGTCCACCACTATCTCCACGCGATCACCTTTCACGCCGTCAATCCCCCAATCAGGACGGGCCATTGGTGGTGTGCGGACGCTCCGCCCCCGATCGCTCCCGGAACGTCCCCACCTGTCCAGGATCTCACCCGCCACTGACAATCCCCCGGTCGTCGCGGGCGGCGCCTCGCCACGCGACGCCGTGTCAGTACGTAAGCTGTGCCAGGTCAGTCGGACGGGGCGGGCAGCGATCGGCGTCTCCCCACCGGAGGTAGGGGAAGAAGATGGCGATGATGCGGCTCCGGCGCGAGGACCCGCGTGTCGTCGGCTCGTTCCGGCTGCACCGGCGGCTCGGCGCCGGCGGCATGGGCGTGGTCTACCTCGGCTCCGACAAGCGCGGCCAGCGGGTGGCGCTGAAGGTGATCCGGCCGGAGCTCGCGGAGGACCAGGAGTTCCGCCAGCGGTTCGCCCGCGAGGTCTCGGCCGCCCGGCGCATCCGCGGCGGCTGCACGGCACGGCTGGTCGCCGCCGACCTGGAGACCGAGCGGCCGTGGTTCGCCACCCAGTACGTGCCGGGCCCCTCGCTGTACGACAAGGTGGGCGCCGACGGCCCGCTGCCGGCCGCCGAGGTGGCCGCGATCGGCGCGGCGCTGGCCGAGGGCCTGGTGGCGGTGCACGACGCGGGCGTGGTCCACCGCGACCTCAAGCCGTCCAACATCCTGCTGTCCCCCAAGGGCCCGCGCATCATCGACTTCGGCATCGCCTGGGCGACCGGCGCCAGCACGCTGACCCACGTCGGCACCGCGGTCGGCTCACCCGGCTTCCTCGCCCCCGAGCAGGTGCGCGGCGCGGCGGTCACCCCGGCCACCGACGTGTTCGCCTTCGGCGCCACGCTCGCGTACGCCGCGGCGGCCGACTCGCCGTTCGGACAGGGCAGTTCCGAGGTGATGCTCTACCGCGTGGTGCACGAGGAGCCGGATCTGCGCGGGGTGCCGGACGCGCTGGCGCCGCTGGTCTACGCCTGCCTGGCCAAGGAGCCGGAGGACCGGCCGGGCACCGCGCGGCTCGCGGAGCGGCTCGCCGAGATCGCGACCCGGGAGGCGCGCGGCCTCGACGCGGTGCGGCGGGAGGCCGGGGCGCTGCCGAAGGCGGCCGGCCCGCACCCGGAGCGGCCGACCGGTTCGCGGGCCGCGCACTACGCCGAGCAGCGCACCGAGCACCGCCCGGCGGTAGGCGAGACCGCCACCGCGCGCCCGCCGGGGCCGCGCACGTCGGGCAGCCGCGCGCCGGGCCGCTCGGCGACCCGCACACCCGCGCCGCGCACCCCGGCGCAGCGCGCCGCCGCGCCCCATCCGCCGGCCGGCCGGCGCGGCCCCGGCCGGGACCGCGGGCTGCTGCGGCAGCGGCTGATCGTCTTCGTCACGGTGACCCTGCTGGTGGCGCTGGGCATCGCGGCGGCGCGCGGCTGCCAGGGCCCGGCGCACGGCCTCGGCAAGCCCGGCGGCGCCGACGCCCCGGCGGCGCGGGCGCTGGCGGCCCGCTCGGGCTGAGCCGGCGGCGGGTTTCCCGGCTCCGGGGCTGGCGTGGCCGGGGTCCGGTCGGATACGTTTCCAAGCGCTTGCTTAGTTCGCGGCGCCCGGCTGCGTCCCGCACCGCCCGGGCCCGCCCCCGCACCACCCGCACGACCGGAGAGGACGCGGCCGATGACGACGACCACCGCAGCCGACGGGAGCGACGCGCGCGAACCGCGGCGGCTCGTGCGCGCGTTCCTGGCCGCGCACGACCCGGCCGGCGACCGGCTGGAGTTCCTGCGGGCCCGCTTCGACGCCGGGCTGGCCTGGGTGCACTTCCCCGCCGGGCTCGGCGGGTTGGACGCGCCGCGCGCGCTGCAGGGCGCGGTGGACGCCGAGTTCGCGGCGGCCGGCGCCCCGGACAACGAGCCGCGGCGGATCGGGATCGGCCTGGGCATGGCGGCGCCGACCATCCTGCGCTACGGCACCGAGGAGCAGAAGAAGCGCTTCCTGCGCCCGCTGTGGACCGGGGAGGAGGTGTGGTGCCAGCTGTTCAGCGAGCCGGGCGCCGGATCCGACCTGGCGTCGCTCGGCACCCGCGCGGTCCGCGACGGCGACAGCTGGGTGGTCGACGGCCAGAAGGTGTGGACGTCCAGCGCGCACAACGCCCGCTGGGCGATCCTGATCGCCCGCACCGATCCCGGCGTGCCCAAGCACCGCGGCATCACCTACTTCGTCTGCGACATGACCGACCCGGGCGTCGAGGTCCGGCCGCTGCGGCAGATCACCGGCGAGGCGGAGTTCAACGAGGTCTTCCTGACCGGCGTCCGGATCCCCGACGCGCACCGGCTCGGCGGGATCGGCGACGGATGGCGCGTCGCGCAGGCCACGTTGATGAGCGAGCGGGTCGCCATCGGCGGCGGCGCGGCGGAGCGGGAGGGCGGCATGATCGGCCGGGCCGCCGCCACCTGGCGCGAGCGGCCGCAGGTGCGCACCCCGGAGCTGCACGACCGGCTGATGCGCTCGTGGGTGGCCGCCGAGGTCGCCCGGCTGACCGCGGAACGCGTCCGCCAGCAACTCGCCGTCGGCGCGCCGGGACCCGAGGGCTCCGGGCTGAAGCTCGCCTTCGCCCGGCTCAACCAGGAGATCAGCGGCCTGGAGCTGGAGATGCTGGGCGAGGACGGCCTGCGCTACCAGGACTGGACGATGACCCGGCCGAGCGTCGTGGACTTCTACGGACGCGACGCGGGCTACCGCTACCTGCGCGCCAAGGGCAACTCGATCGAGGGCGGCACCTCCGAGATCCTGCGCAACATCATCGCCGAGCGGGTGCTCGGGCTGCCCGCCGAACCGCGTACCGACAAGGACGTCGCCTGGAAGGACCTGCCCCGATGACCGCCTCCCCCGCCGGCTCCCCCGACCTGCTCTACTCCGATGTCGAGGACGACCTGCGCGCGGCGGTGCGGGGCCTGCTGGCCGACCGCTGCCCGCCCGCCGCGGTGCTCGCCCGCTGCGAGAGCGGCACACCCTACGACCCGGCCCTGTGGCGCACGCTGGCGGCCGAGTTGGGGCTCGCCGGCCTGCTGGTGCCGGAGGGCCGCGGCGGCCAGGGCGGCTCGGCGCGCGAAGTGGCCGTGGTGATGGAGGAGTTGGGCGCCGGCGTCGCGCCGGTGCCGTTCCTGGGCAGCGCGGTGCTGGCCACCACCGCGCTGCTGGGCTGCCCGGACGCCGCGGTGCTGGAGCCGGTCGCGGCCGGCGAGTCGGTGGCCACCCTCGCCGTGCCGCTGACCAGTTGGCCGGGCTCGGCGTTCCCGGAGACCGTGCGGGCCGACCCGGCGGGCGCGTTGACCGGCCGGGTGACCAGCGTGGCCGACGCGATCACCGCCGACGTGCTCGTGGTCCCGGCGACCGGGCCGGACGGGCCGGCGCTCTACGAGGTCCGGACGGGCACGCCGGGCGTGCGGATCGAGACCGTGGTGTCGCTCGACCTGACCCGGCCGGTCGCCGACCTCGTCCTGGACGGCGCGGCCGGGCAGCCGCTCGCCGCCGGCGACACCGCGCGGCGCGCGCTCGGCGACGCCCTGACCGCCGGCGCCGGGCTGCTGGCCTCCGAGCAACTCGGCCTGGCCGAACGGTGCCTGACCGACACGGTCGAATACCTGGCGCAGCGGCGGCAGTTCGGCCGGGTGGTCGGCTCGTTCCAGGCGGTCAAGCACCGGCTGGCAGACCTGTGGCTGGAGGTCGTCTCGGCCCGCGCCGCCGCCCGTTCGGCCGCCGACGCCCTCGCCACGTCCGCCCCCGACGCGCCACTGGCCGTCTCGGTCGCCCAGGCGTTCTGCTCGGACGTCGCCGTGCACGCGGCCGAGGAGTGCGTCCAACTGCACGGCGGCATCGGCATGACCTGGGAACACCCGGCGCACCTGCGCCTGAAGCGCGCCAAGGCCGACCAGCTCGCGCTGGGCACCGCGGGCCGGCACCGCGCGCTGCTGGCCGGATGGGCCGACCTGCCGCCGGCGTCCTGACCGGCCGGTGGATGATGGACGCGGACCGGGTGTCGGGCAGCGAGGAGCGGGGATCACCGTGCGGGTGTACATCAGTGCCGACATGGAGGGCGTGACCGGCCTGGTCGACGCGGAGGACGCGCAGCCGGGCGGCCGGGACTACGAGCACGGCCGGGCGATGATGACCGAGGACGTCAACGCCGCGGTGGGCGGGGCGCTGGCCGGCGGCGCCACCGAGGTCGTCGTCAACGACGCGCACGGCTCCATGCGCAACCTGCTCGCCGACCGGATGCACCCCGAGGCGGTGCTGGTGCGCGGCAAGCCGAAGCCGATGGGCATGCTGGAGGGGCTGGACCGGGAGTTCGGCGCGATGCTCTGCGTGGGCTACCACGCGCGGGCCGGCGCCCTCGGGGTGCTCAGCCACAGCTTCATGGGCCACGAGATCGAGGACATCTGGCTCGACGATCTGCCGGTGGGCGAGATCGGCCTGGCGCACGCCACCGCCTCGGCGATCGGCGTGCCGGTGGTGATGCTCTCCGGCGACGACGTGGCCTGCGACGAGATGGCGGAGCGGGACGAGACGGTGGTCACCGCGCCGGTGAAGTACGCCAGGGACCGGTTCGCCGCCCGGCTGCGGCCGGTCGCCGAGGCCCGCAAGGCGATCGCGGAGGCCGCCTGCGAGGGCGTGCGGCGGGCCGCCGCGCTCCCCGGTCCGGCCGCGCGCGGCCCGCACTCCGGCACGCTGGCGGTCCGCTGGCAGTCCGCCTCGGTCGCCTCCCTGCTGACCGCCGTGCCGGGCGTCGCGCTCCGCGACAGCCGCACGGTCGAAGTGTCCGGTCAACTGCCCGCGCTCTACCGGCTCTTCGGCGTGATGATGCGGGTGTCCGCCTCGGTCACCGGCCAACACCCCTACTGCTGACGCACGTCAGCCCGCCGACCGCCGGGCCGGCCGGGCCGCGTGCCGGCACGCCTCCAGCGGCGAAGCGACCCCGCCAGGTGCGCGCCCGTCTCCATATCCTGCGACGTCATGGCAACACCCCCGAGTCGCCGGGGAAAACCGTTGGGCTTCCCGGCTTGCTTCACGCATGATCGACTCGTGGACACCTATCTGGAGACCGAGCGCCTGGCCCTGCGTCGCTTCACCGCCGATGACGCGGACCTGCTGATCGAGTTGGACAGCGATCCGGCGGTGATGCGCTACCTGACCGGCGGCGATCCGACCGCGCCGGAGGTCGTCCGCGAGCGCTATCTGCCGAACATCCTCGGAGGCTACGAGAAGTGGGGCGGCGACCTCGGACTGTTCGCCGCGCACGAGAAGGACGGCGGCGCGTTCATCGGCTGGTTCATCCTGCGTCCCGAGCCGGAGGGCCCGCTGGACGAAGTCGAACTCGGCTACCGGCTGCGGCAGGCGGCCTGGGGCAGGGGTTATGCCACCGAGGGCTCGCGGGCGTTGCTGGGCAAGGCGTTCACGGAACTCGGTGTGCGCATGGTCTGGGCTGAGACGATGACCGTGAACCACGGTTCGCGCAACATCATGGAGAAGCTCGACATGACGCTCACGGACACCATCCCCACTCCCCCCGACATGGAGATGGTCGAGGGCTCCGAGCACGGAGGCGTACGGTACGAGATCACCAAGGAGCGGTGGGAGCAGTAGGAGCCACAGCGTGAACGACCGTTCTGCCTCCCTGCGGAATTCGCCGGCGTCAGTCGGACCTCGGCCGGGTGGCGTAGAAGGCGACGGCCGAGGCGGCGGCCACGTTCAGTGAGTCGACACCGGCGTCCATCGGGATGCGTACACACTCGTCGGCCGCCCGCAGGGCCCTGACCGACAGGCCGTCCCCTTCCGTGCCCAGCATCAGGGCCAACTTCTCGTACTGGCGGTCGGCGAGCTCGTCGAGAGTGATCGAGTTCTCCGAGAGGCACAGCGCCGCGACCACGAAGCCCTGCTCCCGGAAGAGCCCGGCGTCCTGCGGCCAGGACTCCAACCTGGTGTACGGGACGGAGAAGACCGCACCCATCGAGACCTTCACGGCCCGCCGGTACAAAGGATCGGCACAGCGCGGGGTGAGGAAGACGGCGTCCACCCCCAGAGCCGCCGCGTTGCGGAAGGCGGCCCCCAGGTTGGCGTGATCAACGATGTCCTCGAAGATCGCCACACGACGTCGGCCAGCAGGCTTTCGCGGATCCGAAGGCGAGACCGCGCCGATGTCGGTGTGGTCGTCGACCGCCTCCGTGACGATCACCCGGCGGGCGTCGCGCAGCAGGTCGGCGACGGCGGGCAGCGGTCGGCGGGCCATCGAGGCGAGGGCGCCGCGGTGGACGTGGTAGCCGGTGACGCGCTCGGCGAGTTCCGGCGCGACGACGTACACCGGCGCGGTGCTCTCCTCGATGACCTCGCGCATCGTGGCGACCCACTTGGCCGACAGCAGCATCGAGCGCATCGGGTAGCCGGCCGCGCGGGCCCGCCGGATGACCTTCTCGCCTTCCGCGATGAACAGGCCCTCGGCCGGTTCGCGGCGGCGGCGCAGCTCGACGTCGGTCAGGCCGGTGTAGTCGTGCAGGCGCGGGTCGGCCGGATCGTCGAGCAGGATCGGCTCAGCCACGCCGGCCGCCCGCCGCCGAGACGTTGACGACCTCGCCGACCACGATGACGGCCGGCGGCCGGACGCCCTGCGCCGCGACGACCGCGCCGAGGGTGGCCAAGGTGGCGTCCACCCGGCGTTGCGCGGCGGTGGTGCCCTCCTGGACGACGGCGACCGGGGTGTCGGCGGCCCGGCCGTGGGCGACCAGGGCGTCGGCGATGGCGCCGCAGTGCTCGACGGCCATGAGCAGCACGAGGGTGCCGCGCAGCCGGGCGAGCGCCGCCCAGTCCACCAGCGAGCGCGGGTCGTCGGGCCGGACGTGGCCGCTGACCACGGTGAACTCGTGGGCCACCCCGCGGTGGGTGACCGGCACGCCCGCCGCGCCCGGCACGCTGACCGCGCTGGTGATGCCCGGCACCACCGTGCAGGGGATGCCGTGTGCGGCCAGCGCCTCGGCCTCCTCCATGCCGCGCCCGAAGACGAACGGGTCGCCGCCCTTGAGCCGCACCACCGCCTTGCCGGCCTTGGCGGCCTCGATCAGCGCGGAGTTGATCGCCTCCTGCGCCATCGCCCGGCCGTAGGGGATCTTCGCGGCGTCGATCACCTCGACGTGCGGCGGCAGTTCGTCGAGCAGGGCGCGCGGGCCGAGCCGGTCGGCGATCACCACGTCGGCCTCGGCCAGCAGCCGCCGGCCGCGCACCGTGATGAGGTCCGGGTCGCCCGGTCCGCCGCCGACCAGCGCCACTCCGGCGGCCCGGGCCCGGTGCCGCGGCGCGGCGAGGGTGCCGTCCCGCAGGCCCTCGACGACCGCGTCGCGGACCGCCGCCGACCGGCGGGGGTCGTCACCGGTGAGCACCGCGACGGTCACCCCCTCGCTGCGGCCGGTGGCCGGCGTCCAGGCGGTCGCGGCGTGCGCGTCGTCGCTGCGCACGCACCACACCCGGCGCTCCTCGGCCTCGGCGGAGGCGGCGGCGTTGGCGGCCGGGTCGTCGGTGGCCACCACGGCGTACCAGGCGCCTTCGAGGTCGCCGCGGGCGTACGCGCGGCGCTCCCAGCGCAGTTCGCCGGCGTCGGCCATCGCCTCGACGGACGGCGTGGCGGAGGTGGAGACCAGCACGACGTCGGCGCCCGCCGCGATCAGGGACGGCAGCCGGCGCTGGGCGACCTGGCCGCCGCCGAGCACGACGACCCGCCGTCCGGCCAGCCGCAGTCCGACCGGATAGGCGGGGGCGTCGTTGTGGTCCATGGCGCTGTGGCTCCTCGGGTGCGGGTCGGGGGGCGGGGTGACGACGGGGTGGCGGTGGGCCCCACCCTACGGGCCGCGCGCGGCAGGGGCGTCCGCCTCCCCCCGCGGGAGGCGGACGCCCTGACCAGGCACGACCCGGCGGCCGGCCGGGCGTCAGCCCTTCTCGGTGACCCCTGCGGCGTCGAACGTGGCGACCTCGTGCATCACCCGGGCGGCGCTCTGCACCAGCGGCAGCGCGAGGAGCGCGCCGGTGCCCTCGCCGAGCCGCAGGTCGAGGTCGACCAGCGGGCGCAGTCCGAGCTTGGTGAGCGCCGCGACGTGGCCGGGTTCCGCGCTGCGGTGGCCGGCGATGCAGGCGGCCAGCGCCTCGGGGGCGATGGCCCGCGCGACCAGGGCGGCGGCCCCGGCGCTGACGCCGTCCAGGATCACCGGGGTGCGCAACGAGGCGCCGCCCAGCAGCAGTCCGACCATCGCGGCGTGCTCCAGGCCGCCGATGGCCGACAGGACGCCGATCGGGTCCGCCGGGTCCGGGTGGTGCAACTCCAGCGCGCGGCGCACCACGTCGACCTTGCGGGCGTGCATCTCGTCGTTGATGCCGGTGCCGCGGCCGGTGACCTCGGCCGGGTCGGCGCCGGTGTAGACGGAGATCATGGCGGCCGACGCGGTGGTGTTGGCGATGCCCATCTCGCCGGTGAGCAGCACCTTGTTGCCGGCCGCCACCAGGTCGCGGGCGGTCTCGATGCCGACCTCGATGGCGCGCAGCACCTCGGCGCGGCTCATCGCCGGGCCCACCGTGAAGTCGTCGGTGCCCATCCGCACCTTGCGCGGCAACAGCCCCGGGGTGGTGGGCAGTTCGGCCGCCACGCCGACGTCGATCACGCACACCTCGGCGCCGACCTGGTTGGCGAACGCGTTGCAGACCGCGCCGCCGCCCAGGAAGTTGGCCACCATCTGCGCGGTGACCTCCTGCGGCCAGGAGGTGACGCCCTGGGCGTGCACGCCGTGGTCGCCGGCGAAGATCGCCACGGCGGCGGGCTCCGGGATGGGCGGCGGGCACTGCCGTGACAGGCCGGACAGCTGGGCGGAGATGATCTCCAGCATGCCGAGCGCGCCAGACGGCTTGGTCATCCGCTTCTGCCGCTCCCACGCCTCGCCGAGCGCCTTGGCGTCCAGCGGGCGGATGCCGCGCAGCGTCTCGTCGAGCAGGTCGTGCGGCTCCTCGCCGGGCAGCGCGCGGTTGCCGTACTCCTCCTCGTGGACCACCCAGGACAGCGGCCGGCGCTTCGACCAGCCGGCCTGCACCAGTTCGGGGTCCTGCGGGAACTCGTCGACGTAGCCCACGCACAGGTAGGCGACGACCTCCAGGTGTTCCGGCAGGCCGAGTTCGCGGACCATCTCGCGCTCGTCGAAGAAGCTGACCCAGCCGACGCCGAGCCCTTCGGCGCGGGCGGCGAGCCACAGGTTCTCCACGGCGAGCGCCGAGGAGTAGGGCGCCATCTGCGGCTGGGTGTGCCGGCCGAGGGTGTGCCGGCCGCCGCGGGTGGGGTCGGCGGTCACCACGATGTTGACCGGGGTCTCGAGGATCGCCTCGATCTTCAGCTCGCGGAACTGCTTGGCGCGGGCCTTGGGCAGCGAGGAGGCGTACGCGTCGCGCTGCCGCATCGCCAACTCGTGCATCTTCTCGCGGGTCTTGTCGGACCGGATGACCACGAAGTCCCACGGCTGGGAGTGCCCGACGCTGGGCGCGGTGTGCGCCGCCTCCAGCACGCGCAGCAGCACCTCGGGCGGGATCGGGTCCTGCCGGAAGCCGTTGCGGATGTCGCGGCGTTCGCGGATCACCCGGTGCACGGCGTCCCGGACGGCCGGCTCGTAGCCGGCGTGCAGCAGCGCGGGCTCCGGGCTCGGCTCCGGCTCAGCCTCCTGCCGGGCGGCTTCCTCCTCGGCCGGCTCCTGGACCGGCGGCGCCTCGGCCTCGGCGGCGGGCTCGGCGGCCGGCTCGTCGACCGCCTCCGGCTCCGGCTCGCTCTCGGCGGCGGCTTCGGCTTCCGCTTCCGGGGCGGCTTCGGCGGCCGGCTCCTCCGCCGCGACGGCTTCGGGCTCGGCCTCGACCGGCTCCGCGGCCGGCTCGGACTCCGGCTCCGGCTCCGCGGTGGCGGCCTCGGCTTCGACGGCGGGCTCGGCGACCGGCTCGACGGGCGGAGCCGGCGGCGCGGGCTCGGCCTCCGGCGCGCTCTCCTCGGCGGCCGGAGCGCTCTCGGCCGCAGGCGGCGGCAGTTCGGCCGGCGGTTCCGGCACCGGCTCGGGCTGCGGTGCGCCCTCCTCGGCGGCGGGCTGCGACGCGACGATCTCGGCCGCGACCGGCGCGCGGTCGAGATCGGCCAGGCCGCCGGGCTCGTCGGCCGGGAGCTGCTGCGGGAGTTCGGGCACGGCGGCCTGCTCGGCGGCGGTCGGCTCGGGCGTCACGGCCTCCGCGACCGCCGGGCCGGGCGACGCGGCGTCGGCCGGCGGGGGCGTGGGCTCGGCGGGCTGCGGCGGCGCGGCCGGCCCGCCGTCGGCGCCCCAGGGGCCGCCGCTGACCGGTGCCTCGCCGGTGGACTGCGCCGGGATGAGCCCGGTCGCCTCCGCCGCGGCGTCGGGGACGGCGGCCGCCTCGGGCTGGACGGCCTCCGGCTGCGGCTCGGGGGCCGGGGCGGTGACCGGCGGCGCGGGCGGCGGCGTGGGACCGCGGTCGGCCAACGACCGTACCGACACGCCGGATTCCGGCCTGGCCTCCCCCGAACCGGGCGCCTGCGGCGGGCCGAGGTTCAACGGGCGGCGGGCCGGGGCGTTCTGGCCGCCCTCCGGCGAGACGGCGGGGGCCGGCACCCGCGGCGCCTCGGCCGCGGCGGGCTCGGGGGGCAGCACCGGAGAGCGCAGCGTGACCGTCTCCATGCCGACCGGACCGGTCAACTCCGGTCCGGCAAACGGGGGTTCAGCCGCGATCGGCTCGACGGCCGGCGCCTGCGGGGGCAGCGGCTCCATGGCGATCGGCTCCACGGTGAGCGGTTCCATGGTGATCGGTTCCATCGCGACGGGCTCCATGTGCACGGGTTCCACCGGCGGGTGCGGGCCGGCGAGCGGCTCCGCGCCGACCGGTCCGGCGGCGAACGCCTCGGGGGGCATCGGCGGCTGATACATCCCGACGGGCTGCTCCGGCAGCGGCATCGGCTGCGGCGGTTGGGGCCGCGGGGGCAGCGGCAGGGACGGACGGGACATCAGGTCCTCGGTGAACGGCGGCTCCGGGGCCGACGGCGGCGCGAACTGCGGGTCGCCGCCCCAACTGCCCTGCGGGCCCGGCATCAGCAGCATGTCGTCCTCGTACTCGCCGCCCGGCAGGCCGCTCTGCCCGGCGGCCTCCGGCTGGTCGAGGAAGGTGTAAGCGGGAGTGGCGGGGGCCAGGAACGCGTCGGTGCTCCAGTGGTGCCCCGTCGGCCCCGGGGTCTCGCCGGAGTGGTCGGAGTGCGGCTGCGGAACCGCTTCCGCGCCAGTGCTCTCCGGCAGTCCCTCGCCGGGGACCGGGCCGGTGTCAGTCATGCGTGCCCCTCGCCCATCGGTGTAGCTCCTTCAGCCCCGTGACGTGCCGCCGGCCGCGGCACCGGGTGGAGACCGGCGCGACAACCCTGGACCACCCGAAGCAGGAACGAGCACGCGTGGCAGTCGGCACGACCGGTCCGGGACGGACATTCTCCCGGCCGGCCGCGCGCAGCGGCCACCCAACTCGCCCTCCGAGCACTGTGGACTGTGCCACGTCCGCGCCCGGCGCCGCGCCCGCCGCCAGCGAAAACGCCTCCCGGACCGGGCCGGGGCGCGTACTCACCGGCAGGCGGCACAACGGTCCGCCAGCCTACCGCGCGCCGGCTGCGCCGTGTCCCCGGTTCGGACCGTGACCCCGGTCCCAGTCGTCGAACGGGCTGGTGGATCGCGGCAGTCGGCGTCAGGCCCGCGACTGCGGTCCGTCGAGGATCCCGGTGAGCAGGAAGACCGTCGCGCGCTCGCGCTCGGCCCACTCGTCGTCCAACTCGACGGACTGCACCAGCGTTCGCTCCACCCGGTAGCCGCCGGCCGTCAGCGCGCGGCCGGCCGCCTCCGCCTCGTCGCGGGTGGTGGCCGCGGCTATCACGCGTTCCGGGCGGCGTTCGGCGCAGGCGGCCACCACCTCGGCGCCGCCGCCCGCGACCCGGACCACGTCCGGCTCCGGGAGGTCCTCCAGCACCTGCGGCGCGGTGCCGTGCACCACCTGCGCCTGCACGCCGTAGCGGCGGACGTTGGCGGTCACCAGGGCGCATGCCTCGGCGTCCCGGTCGATCGCGATGACCGCGGCGCCCAGCCGGGCGGCCTCCACCGTGAACTCCCCGCCCCCGGCGCCGATGTCCCACACCAGGTCCCCGGTGCGCGGGCCCAGCCTGGCCAGTTGGAGCGCGCGCAGTTGCGCGGAGCGGCCCGGAGCGCCCGGTTCGCTCCCGTAGTCGGCCGCCGGGAGCGCCCAGCCGCGCAGCGGGCCGGGGTAGCCGGGCTCCTGGCCGGCCAGCCAGCCGCTGCCGCCGGACGCGGGGGTGCCGCCGATGACGATGACGACGTTGGGATCACGCCAGATGTGGTCGGCGACCTTGTCGGAGGTGAGCATGGTGACCACCTCGCGTTCGGTGCCGAGTTCCTCGCAGATGACGAAGGTGCGGTGCACGCCGCCGAGCAGCAGGGCGAGTTCGGCCGGCCCGGCGCCCGGCGCGGTCAGCACGGCGACCTTGGTGTTGGCGCGGATCACGTTGACCGCGCGGCGCAGCGTGCGGCTGTGCGCGACGACGATCCGGGCGTCGTCCCAGGCCATCCCGGCCCGGGCGAAGGCGCGCGCCACCGGCGAGACGGCCGGCACGACCTCTATCTCCAGCCCGTGCTCCGGGGCCCGCAGCGTGCGCACGACGCCGAAGAAGCCCGGATCGCCGTCGGCCAGCACGACGGCGGTGCCGCGGTGCGCGGCGATGCGGCGGGCGGCGAGGTCGATGCTGCCGAGCAGCACGCGCTCGGCGTGCTCGGGGACTTCGGGCAGCGCGAGGTGGTGCCGGGAGCCGGCGACGAGGGTGGCCGCGCCGAGCGCGGAGCGCGCCGCCGCGGTGGGCGCCGAGCCGTCCCAGCCGATCACCGTGACCCGGTCAGCCATCGTCGTCCTTCGCTCGGTGTGCGCCGATCGTCTCCCCCGCCACGGGCCCGGACCGCTCGGCGGCTCACGCTGACGGTTCGGACCTGGGCGGACACACAGTATCCCGGGCGGCCGGCGGCGGCATCGGCGCGGCCCCCGGCCGGCCGGTGCCCGGCCCGGCGGTCATCAGTGCCACTCGGGAAAGGCGTATCCCGACCCGTCGGATACCCCGCCGGAGGCGGCACCGGCATGGTCGCCCGCGCCGTCGAGGTCCTCGGGCAGCAGGCTCCACACGATCAGGTCGGTGCGGGTCCGCGCCCAACCCCGGTCTTCCTCATGGTGCCTGGTCAGGCCGGCGTTGCGCAGCACGCCCTCGCTGATGCAGCCGATCTTCTGGGCCACCTGCTGCGCGGCGGTGTTGTCGGCTGCGGTCCGCAACTCCAGGCGCTCGAACTTCTGGTCGTGGAAGAGCCAGTGCGCGACGGCCAGCACCGCCTCCGACGCGTAGCCCTCGCCGCGGGCCCACGGCGCCGTGAGGTAGCTGACCTCGGCGCTGCGGATCGCCCAGTCCGCGCGGTGCAGCCGCACGGTGCCGACCAGCCGCTGGGTGAGGAACTCGCTGACGGCGAACGTGATCCCGTCACCGGACTCCCGCAGCCCCGGCGCGATCCGGGCCACCCACGCGCGGGCGTCCGCCTCGGTGTAGGGGTGCGGCGCGGGCAGCCAGGTGACGACCGACTCGTCGTTCATCATCTCCACCAGCGCCGGGACGTCCTCCTCGTCGTACCGCCGCATGCTGAGGCGTTCGGTACTGACCGAGACGTCCGGGAAGATGGATGTCATGCGCTGCTCCTCGCCGAGTCGCCGAGCCCCGTCTAGCGAGCCGTGTGAAAACCACAGCATGCAGCATCGGGACCGGCTCGCGCAGGGCAGGGCGCGCGGGTCGTCACGTCGGGTAATCGCCGCGCGGGCGGCGGCGGGCCGCTGAGGTCGCCGGGAGCCGCCGGGGCGCCGCCTCCCGTTCCCTTCGGTGTCACTGTGTGCTGCTACCGTCTGCCCGCGTGACGGTCCACCACGCAGCAGACATCGGCTACCAGCGGTCGGCGGGCGGGTACGAGCGGTCCAGGCCCTCGTATCCGATGGCCGCGCTCGCCGAGTTGGCGGACGCGCTGCCGCTGCACGGCGGGCGCACGGTCGTCGATCTCGGGGCGGGCACCGGCAAGTTCACCCGGCTGCTGGCGCTGACCGGCGCCGAGGTGGTCGCGGTCGAGCCGGTCACACAGATGCGCGAGCGGCTGGCGGAGCTGCTGCCCGGCGTGGCGGTCACCGCGGGCACCGCCGAGGACACCGGCCTCGCCGGCGGCTGCGCCGACGCGGTGGTGGCCGCGCAGTCCTGGCACTGGTTCGACACCGACCGCGCGCTGGCCGAGGTCGAGCGGCTGCTGCGGCCGGGCGGCGTGCTGGCGCTGGTGTGGAACACCTACGACACCTCGGTGCCCTGGGTGCGCGAATTCCAGGACATCTACTTCCGCTGCGCGCCGCGCGACCTGCCGAGCCCGCTCGACGGCGACTGGCGCGGGCACTTCGCCGGCCGGCCCGGCTGGTCGGCGCCGGAGGAGCGCCACTGGCCCAACCCGCACTCCACGACCGTGGCGGACGTGGTCGAGCGGATGATGTCCTCCAGCCACATCGTGGTGCTCCCGGCGGCCGAGCAGGAGCAGGTCAGGACGCAGGCGCTGGAGGTGCTGGCCCGGCAGGGCGCCACCGCCGGCGAGCACCGGCTGGAGATGCCGTACACGACGGACGTGTACTGGTCACGGCGGCGCGGATAGGTCGTGTCTGACGAATGGCGTCGTCCGCCCGCGGCCCAGACGGGATGTGTCGGACACGGCCTGGCCCCGCCGGGGGCCGGGCGGGCGCGGTCCGGCCCCGGCGCGGGCGGCGGCACACGGGGTACTAGAGTCGCGCCATGTCCGTCTCACCCTGTCAGCCCCCTCGCCGCCGCGCGGCGTCCTGCGCCCCGCGGAGGGTCCGGTGATCGGTGCCCTGACGGTGGCGATCACGGTCACCGCGCTGCTGCTGGCCGTCTGGTGCGGTTACGCCACCGCGCGTGACCAGTCGACGAAGGACTGGCACTTCATCGGCATGGCCGTGGTGACGGTGCTGGCGCTGGCGCAGCTGGCGGTGGGGATCGTGGAGCTGACCCGCGGGCGGTCGGCGGCCGGCGGGAGCGTGCTGTTCGTGGCGTATCTGGCCGGCGCGGCGCTGGCGGTTCCGGCGGCCGGGTTCATGTCGCTGCTGGAGCGCACCCGTTGGGGCTCGGCGATCGTGACGGCGGGCGGGCTGGTGCTGGCCGTGCTGGAGGTCCGGCTGTTCGACATCTGGGGAGGCGGCCATGGCTGAGGCCGGCGCGCGACGGAAGATCGGCGAGGGCCCGGGGCGGCTGATCGTCTCGCTGTACGGGCTGTTCACGGTGGCCGCGGGGGCGCGTTCGCTCTACCAGTTGATCGCCCAGTACGACCGGGCGCCGCTGGCCTACCTGCTCTCCGCGGTGGCGGCGGTGGTCTACGCGTTCATCCTGGTCACGCTGGTGCGCGGCGGGGAGTCGGCGCGGCGGATCGCGATGGCGTGCTGCGGGCTGGAGTTGGCGGGGGTGCTGATCGTCGGCACGTTGACGATCGTCGTGCCGTCCGCGTTCCACGACCAGACGGTGTGGTCGTACTACGGCGCCGACTACCTGTTCATCCCACTGGCGCTTCCGGTGACCGGCATCCTGTGGCTGCGCCGGGCCGGCCGGCAGCAGAGCGCGGCCGGGACTGCCGAAGCCCCGCGGGCCGAGGAGGCCGCGGGGCAGGGGCAGGCGTGATCGGCCGGGGTCAGGCGCTGGTGGCGTAGGACGCGGCGTCCGGGACGACCGCGGCCTTCTCCAGGTGGACCAGGACGAGCTGGGTGCTGACCTGCTCGGTGCCGGTCTGCGCGTAGCCGAGCCGGCGGTAGAGCCGGATGTTGCCCTCGCTGAGCTGCCCGGTGGACAGGTGGAAGCGCTTGGCCTCCCGCTCGGCGGCGAGCCGCTTCTCGATGGCGCCCAGCAGCCGGCCGCCCAGGCCGTGGCGCTGCATACGGGGGTGGACGATGAGTTTGCCTATGGCCGCCGTGCCGTCGTCGTCGACGGTGCCGCGGACCGAGCCGACCACCTCGTGGCCGAGCCGGGCGACCAGCACGCAGCCCTCGCCCAACTCGGCGCGCAGGTCGTCGAGGGTCTGGGTGAGCGGCTCGATGCCGTAGTCGCCGTAGAGCTCGGCCTCTCGCTGGTAGCAGAGGTACTGGAGTTTGAGAATGTTCTCGGCGTCCTGCTCGGTCGCCGTAGAGATGGTCACGCTCATGCCCATGTGCGCTGGCCTCCCCTTGTGATCTCCCGACCGCGCGCGGGTGAGGGTTGCGCGTCCGGAATGTCTGCCCTGTTGGACGGAGGCGTGGTGGGCACACCGTCTCCGTGGCGCCGATGATCGCACAGACGTCCCAATCGCCGGACACGGGCGCCGTTACCCGTCTCGGCGGTTTCGGGACGCCTCACCGCGTCGTTCGCCGACTGCCAACCGCTCTTTACCCCGCAGTTCACCCGTCTCAACCCTCGGATTCAACGGATCCCAGCATCACCCGCAGACAGCCCAGGCACCGCGAGCGCAGCGGGCCGAGGCTGCCCTGTGAGATTCCCAACTCGCGGGAGATTTCCCGGTATGTGGGGTCGGAACCGGACATCAGCACTGAAAGCAGCTGCGGACAGCGCCCGGGCAGCCGGCCCACCGCGGCCCGCAGCGCGCGCTCCCCCTCCTCCCGCAGCACCTGCTTTTCGGCCGACGCGGCGACCGCGGGACCGGCTCGGCGGTCGGCGTCGTAGGACACCTCGCGGCGCGCGCGGCGGCGGGCCGCGCGCGCCTCGGCCCGGACCGCGGCGCGCAGCCAGCCGGCGGCGCCGGCGCCCGGCGGCCCCGGACCCTCCAGCATCCGCAGCCAGACGGCCTGTTCGAGATCGGCGGGCTCGACGCCGGCGACCGCGCCGAAGACCGCCTCCGCCGCGGCCTCGGCGGCGATCAGCGGAGCGAAGCGCAGGAAGCCGTGCGGCGCGCTCGGTGTCATACCGGGGAAACGCGGCCCGGTCGGCGGCCGGTTTCCGACCGTGCGGTGATTCACCCGTACGAGCGGTTCGGTGAGTCGCTTCCGGACGCGTCTGTCAACCTCGTGTATCGCCTGGGTGAACCTTGCGTGGAACTCACCGGTAACCGCGAGTATCGTCCCCACGGGGAGCAGTTCCGCACCGTAACCGATACAGCGTCACCGTTCAGCCGATCGCCCACCGACGGAGGGTCCGTTGTCCCGTTTGTTGCTCAAGGCGCTGTTCGGACTCGTCATGCGGGTCCTGTTCCGCCCGCAGGTCGAGGGCGCGGACAACATCCCGGGCACCGGTCCGGTGATCCTGGCCGGCAACCACGTGACGTTCATCGACTCGATGTTCCTGTCGGTGCTCGTCAAGCGGCAGGTCTTCTTCATCGGCAAGGACGAGTACGTGAAAGGCCGCGGGCTGAAGGGCCGTCTGATGGCCTGGTTCTTCACCACGGTGGGCATGATCCCGGTGGACCGGGACGGCGGGCGCGGCGGCGTCGCGGCGCTGATGACCGGCAAGCGGGTCCTGGAGGAGGGCAAGGTCTTCGGCATCTACCCGGAGGGCACCCGCTCCCCCGACGGCCGGCTCTACCGCGGCCGCACCGGCATCGCCCGGCTGGCCCTGATGACCGAGGCGCCGGTGGTCCCGTTCGCCATGATCGGCACCGACCGCGTGCAGCCCGGCGGCAGCGGCCTGCCCCGGATCAGCAAGGTCACCGTGCGGTTCGGCGAGCAGCTCGGCTTCGCCCGCTACGAGGGCATGGACCGGGACCGCTACGTCCTGCGGGCGGTCACCGACGAGGTGATGAGCCACGTCATGCGGCTGTCCGGCCAGGAGTACGTGGACGTCTACGCGACGAAGGCGAAGGCGCAGGCCGCCGACCACGCCACGGCCGCCTGACCCGGCCCGCCCGCACCGCCCGCCGGCCCGCCCGGCCCAACGCCGCGTCCCGTTCGCGCGTTCACCCGTTCGCCCCACGCGCCGCATCGCCTCGCGGGCCGCGCCCGTCCAGCCGCTGGCCGCGCAGCGCCCGCCAGGCCCAGCAGGCGGTGACCAGCAGCACGGCCGCGCCGACGCAGCAGGCCGACCGCAGCCCGTCGGTGAACGCGGTGCGGGCGGCGGTCGCCAACGCGTCGCCGGCCGGGCCGGGCAGGGCGCGGGCCTCCCGCAGCGCGGCCGGCAGCGAGCCGCGGGCGCCGGCGGCGACCGCCGGGGCCACGCCGCGGGGTACCGCGGTCCCGGTGTAGCGGGCGGTGAGCACCGAACCGAGCAGCGCGATGCCGAGGGCCGCGCCGAGTTCGTACGCCGTCTCGGAGACCGCGGAGGCCGCGCCCGCCTGCCGGGGCGGCACCGCGGACAGGATCACGTCGGCGGTGACCGTGAAGGACAGCCCGGCGCCGATCCCGGTGACCAGCAACACCGTGCCGAGCAGCGGGTAGCCGGTGTGCGGGCCGAGCGCGGCCATCGCCGCCAGCCCCGATCCGATGGTGGCGAGCCCGGCGGTGACCACCGCGCGCACCGAGTAGCGGCGGGCGGCGCGGCCGGCGAGCAGTCCGGTCACCACGGCGCCGGCCGCGGCCGGGATCTCGGCGAGCCCGGCCTGCAGCGGCGAGCGGCCCTGGACCAGCTGGAGGAACTGGGAGAGGAAGAAGACCAGCCCGGACATGCCGAGCACGCTCAGCAGATCGGCCAGCACGCAGGCGCTCAGCCCGCGGTCGCGGAACAGCCGCAGGTCCAGCAGCGGGGTGGATATGGTCAGTTGGCGCCGTACGAACACCGCCAGGCAGACCAGGCCCAGCGCTCCGGCGGCCTCGGCGAACGGCCGCGGTCCGTGCACCGCGGTCTCCTTGATCGCGTAGACCACGCCGATCACCCCGGCCAGCGACAGCGCGACGCTCGGCGCGTCCCAGGGCCCGGGGGCCGGATCGCGTGACTCGGGCAGCAGCGGGACGCCGAAGACGATCATCAGCGCCATCACCGGGATGTTGATCAGAAAGACCGATCCCCACCAGAAGTGCTCCAGCAGGAACCCGCCGACCACCGGTCCGAGCGCCGCGCCGGCCATCGACACCGACCCCCACACGCCGATGGCGAGGCTGCGTTCGCGCGCGTCGGTGAACAGGTTGCGGATCAGGGCGAGCGTGGAGGGCATCAGGGTGGCGCCGGCCACGCCCATCAGCGCGCGGGCCGCGATCAGCATGGCCGGGCTGCGCGCGTAGGCGGCGGCCAGCGAGAGCACGGCGAACGCCCCGGCGCCGAACAGCAGCAGCCGCTTGCGGCCGATCCGGTCGCCGAGGCCGCCCATCGAGACCAGGCAGCCGGCGACGGCGAAGGAGTAGGCGTCGCCGATCCACAGCAGTTGCGTGGAGGACGGCCGCAGGTCCTCGCCGAGGTACGGCATCGCCAGTCCCAGCACGGTCGCGTCCACCGCCACCACCAGCAGGGCCAGGGTGAGCACGCCCAGCGCCCACCAGCGGGCCGGGTGCGGTTCGGCGACGGCGGCGCGGACCGCCGGTGCCCGGTGCAGCGTCTCCTGGCTCACGACCGCTCCCGCCGCTCGTGCGGACCGCGCAGCATTCCGCCGAGCAGCAGGTCGCCGACCATGCGGCCGGCGTCGCGCGGCGCCATCGTGCCGTCCTGCACGGCCCAGCCGGAGGCGGCGATCAGCGCGTACAGCGCCTCGCCGAGCCAGGAGGGGGTCAGGTCGTAGCGGAAGACGCCCTGCTCCTGGCCGCGCCGGAACAGCGCGCCGACCCGGGCGTCGATCCTGGCCCAGCCGGCGTTGATCTCCGCCGACTCGTCCAGCTGGTTCTCGCCGTACAGGAAGGCCAGGAAGCCGGAGACCGGCACCGCCTCGGCGATCAGCCGGCGCACCGCCTCGACCGGGTCGCCCTGCTCGATGCGGGCCGCGTCCAACCGCTCCAGCATCTGCGCGACGCCCATCGCGCCGAGCGCCCGCACCAGCGCCTCCCGGCCGGGGAAGTGCCGGTGCAGGGTGGCCCGGCTGATCCCGGCGGCTCTGGCGATGTCGTCCATCGAGGCGGTGGCCCGGCGGGTCAGCAGCTCGGCGGCGGTGCGCAGCACGTGTTCGCGGTCGAAGCTCATGAGACGACGATACCGCCGGTGAGACGATGATGTCTCATACGCGACATCCGTATGATTATCCGGTCAATGGATTCCCGGCGATCATCCCCGCGCCCGGCCGCCGACCGGGCCGGTCGGCGCGCCCGCCTCGACCCGACGCACGCGGGGCGCGGCGGACCGCCGGCCCGCCGCGCCCCGAGACCGACCGACGGTCAGCGCTTGGCGTCCACCCACTCGCGCTGGACGGCGAGGTTCTCCTTGACCTCGGCCAGCTGGATCGCGACCGCGGAGGGCGCGGTGCCGCCGCGGCCGTCCCGGGCGGCGAGCGCGCCGGGCACGTCGAGCACGTCGCGCACCCGCGGGGTCAGGTGCTCGGAGATCGCCGCGAACTGCGCGTCGGTCAGGTCGGCCAGCTCGATGCCCTCGGCCTCGCAGACCTTGACGCACTCGCCGGCGACCTCGTGCGCCACCCGGAACGGGACGCCCTGCTTGACCAGCCACTCGGCGATGTCGGTGGCCAGCGAGAAGCCGGCCGGCGCCAGTTCCTCCATGCGCTCGCGGTGCACGGTGAGGGTGGCCATCATCCCGGTGAACGCCGGGAGCAGCACCTCCAGTTGGTCGCAGGAGTCGAAGACCGGCTCCTTGTCCTCCTGGAGGTCCCGGTTGTACGCCAGCGGCAGCGCCTTCAAGGTGGCGAGCAGCCCGGTCAGGTTGCCGATCAGCCGGCCCGACTTGCCGCGCGCCAGCTCGGCGATGTCCGGGTTCTTCTTCTGCGGCATGATCGAGGAGCCGGTGGAGAAGGCGTCGTGCAGCGTCACGAAGGAGAACTCCTTCGTGTTCCAGATGATGACCTCCTCCGCGATCCGCGACAGGTCGATCCCGATCATCGCGGTCACGAACGCGAACTCCGCGACGAAGTCCCGGGAGGCGGTGCCGTCGATCGAGTTGGCCGCCGAGCCGTGCTCGAAGCCCAGGTCGGCGGCGACCGCCCGCGGGTCGAGCCCGAGCGAGGAGCCGGCCAGCGCGCCGGAGCCGTACGGCGAGACCGCGGTGCGCTCGTCCCACTGGCGCAGCCGCTCCGCGTCACGGGTCAGCGCCTGGACGTGGGCGAGCACGTGGTGGGCGAAGAGCACCGGCTGGGCGTGCTGCAGGTGGGTGCGGCCGGGCATCGCGACCGCGGGGTGCGCCTCGGCCAGCCCGACCAGCGCCTCCTGGAGGTCGGCGATCAGCCCGCCGATGATCCGGGCGTGGTCGCGCAGGTACATCCGGAACAAGGTGGCCACCTGGTCGTTGCGCGACCGGCCGGCCCGCAACTTGCCGCCCAGGTCCGGGCCGAGCCGCTCCAGCAGGCCGCGCTCCAGCGCGGTGTGCACGTCCTCGTCGGCCACCGTGCCGGTGAACCCGCCCCGCGCCACGGCCTGTTCGAGGTCGTCGAGGCCGGCCAGCATCCGGTGCAGCTCGTCCTCGGTCAGCAGCCCGGCCTTCGCCAGCACCCGGGCGTGTGCCCGGGAGCCCGCGATGTCGTAGGGCGCCAGCCGCCAGTCGAAGTGCACCGAGGCGCTGAGCCTGGCGAGCGCCTCGGCCGGTCCGTCCGCGAACCGGCCGCCCCACAGCCGTACGTCCTGGGTCACTTGACCAGGTCCCCGTCGTTCTTCAGCCGGGACTGCCGCTGCGCCGCGATCTTGCTGCTCATGCCGAACAGCTCGATGAAGCCCTTCGACAGCGACTGGTCGAAGGTGTCGCCGGTGTCGTAGGTGGCCAGGTTGAAGTCGTAGAGCGACTCGCCGGAGCGCCGGCCGGTGACGACCGCGCGGCCGCCGTGCAGCGTCATCCGGATGTCGCCGGAGACGTGCTCGTTGGCCTCGTCGACGAAGCCGTCCAGCGCCCGCTTGAGCGGCGAGAACCACAGGCCGTCGTAGACCAGCTCGCCCCAGCGCTGCTCCACCTGCCGCTTGTAGCGGGCGAGTTCCCGCTCGACGGTGACGTTCTCCAGCTCCTGGTGGGCGGTGATCAGCGCGATGGCGCCGGGGGCCTCGTAGACCTCCCGGGACTTGATGCCGACGAGCCGGTCCTCGACCATGTCGAGCCGCCCGACGCCCTGGGCGCCGGCCCGGGCGTTGAGCTGCTGGATCGCTTCGAGCACGGTGACCGGGGAGCCGTCGATGGCGACCGGGACGCCCTGCTTGAAGGTGATGACGACCTCGTCGGCCTCCCGCGGGGTCGCCGGGTTCTGGGTGTACTCGTAGACGTCCTCGATCGGGGCGTTCCAGATGTCCTCCAGGAAGCCGGTCTCCACGGCCCGCCCGAAGACGTTCTGGTCGATGGAGTACGGGGACTTCTTGGTGGTGGCGATCGGCAGGCCGGCCTTCTCGGCGAAGGCGATGGCCTTGTCCCGGGTCATCGCGTAGTCGCGGACCGGGGCGATGCACTTGAGGTCGGGGGCGAGCGAGGCGATGCCGGCCTCGAACCGCACCTGGTCGTTGCCCTTGCCGGTGCAGCCGTGCGCGACGGTGTCGGCGCCGTGCTTCTCGGCGGCGGCCACCAGGTGCTTGACGATGGCCGGCCGGGACAGCGCGGAGACCAGCGGGTAGCGGTCCATGTACAGCGCGTTCGCCTTGATCGCCGGCAGGCAGTACTCGTCGGCGAACTCGTTCTTGGCGTCGGCCACCTCGGCCTCCACCGCCCCGCAGGCCAGCGCGCGCTTGCGGATGACGTCCAGGTCCTCGCCGTCCTGGCCGACATCGACCGCCACCGCGATGACCTCGGCGCCGGTCTCCTCGGCGATCCAGCCGATGCAGACGGAGGTGTCCAGGCCGCCGGAATAGGCGAGTACGACGCGCTCTGTCACGGCTTTCTCCTTACTGTGCGCGGGTGCGGGGCACGGCATCATGCAGTGTCTGGCATAAGTATGCATGAGTCCGTATGGAATTCAAAACACCGCTGGTCAAAGGGGTGACGTCGGGCCGCGCGGCGCCGGATCAGAGGGTGCCGTTATCCCGTTCCGCGAGCCGCAGCAGGTGGTCGGCGACCAGCTGGCCGCCGCTCGGCGCCCGGCTGATGAGCAGCACGGTGTCGTCGCCGGCGATGGTGCCGAGGATGTCGTGCACCTCGGCCTGGTCGATCGCGGAGGCCAGGAACTGGGCGGCGCCCGGCGGGGTGCGGAGCACCACGAGGTTGGCGGACGCCTCGGCGGAGATCAGCAGCTCGGCGGCGAGCCGGGCCATCCGCTCCTCCTTGACCGAGCCGCCCAGCGGCGCCATCGGGGTGCGGAAGCCGCCCTCGGAGGGCACGGCGTAGATCAGCTCGCCGCCGGCGTTGCGGATCTTGACCGCGCCCAGTTCGTCGAGGTCGCGGGAGAGCGTCGCCTGCGTGACGTTGAGCCCGTCGTCGGCCAGCGTCTTGGCCAACTGGCTCTGGGAGCGCACCGGTTGGCGGTTGAGGATGTCCACGATGCGGCGGTGCCGCGCCGCTCGGGTCTGCGGCACGGACTGCCCGGCGCTGTGGGCATCGGTCATCGTCGTCATCCTCCGGATCGTCGGTGGTGCCGCTGGACGTCGTCGAGGACGTCGGGCAGCGCCCGCAGGAAGGTCTCCACCTCGTCGTCGCCGAGCACCAGCGGCGGCGCGAGCCGCACGGTGCCGGGCACGGCGGCGTTCACCAGGAGCCCGGCGTCCTGAGCCGCCTGCTGCGCCTGGGGCGCGAGGGGCTCGGTGAGCACGATACCGATCAGGAGTCCGGCGCCGCGCACCTGCTCGACGAGCGGGTGACCGATCGCCTCGATCCCGTCCCGCAGCCGCTCCCCGAGCCGTTTGGTCCGGTCCAGCAGGCCGTCCGACTCGATGGTGTCCAGCACCGCGAGCGCCGCCGCGCACACCACCGGGTTGCCGCCGAAGGTGGTGCCGTGCTGGCCGGGGGTGAGCAGTTCGGCGGTCGGCCCGAAGGCCACCGTCGCGCCGATCGGCAGCCCGCCGCCCAGCCCCTTGGCGAGGGTGACCACGTCCGGCTCGACGCCCTGCGCCTGGTGGGCGAACCAGTGCCCGGTGCGCCCGACGCCGGTCTGGATCTCGTCCAGCACCAGCAGGGCTCCGGCGGCCCGGGTGATCTCGCGGGCCTGCGCCAGATAGCCCTCGGGCGGTACGACGACCCCGTTCTCGCCCTGGATCGGCTCGATGAAGACGGCGGCCGTCCGCTCGGTGACCGCGGCGCGCAGCGCGTCGGCGTCCCCGTACGGCACGTGGGTGACGTCGGCGGGCAGCGGGCGGAACGGTTCCTGCTTCGGCGGCTGGCCGGTGAGCGCGAGGGCGCCCATGGTGCGGCCGTGGAAGCCGCCGACGGTGGCGACGTTGTGGGTGCGGCCGGTGCGGCGCCCGATCTTGAACGCGGCCTCGACCGCCTCGGCGCCGGAGTTGCAGAAGAAGACCCGGCCGGGCCTGCCGAACAGCCGCAGCAGCCGCTCGGCCAGCGCGACCGGCGGTTCGGCGATGAACAGGTTGGAGACGTGGCCGAGCCGGGCGATCTGCCGGGAGACCGCCGCGACGACCGCCGGGTGCGCGTGGCCGAGCGCGTTGACCGCGATGCCGCCGACGAAGTCCAGGTAGACCTTGCCGTCCGCGTCCCAGACCCGGCAGCCCTGGCCGCGCACCAACGGCACGCGCGGGGTGCCGTAGTTGTCCATCAGGACGTCCTGCCAGCGCCCGGTGAGCCCGGAGTTGGTCATGTGCTCTCCCCTCCTGATGCGTCGTCAGCCACGACCATCGTGCCGATGCCCTCGTCGGTGAAGATCTCCAGCAGGATCGCGTGCTGGACGCGGCCGTCGAGCACCCGCGCGGTGCGCACCCCGCCGCGCACGGCGTCCAGGCAGCCGCGCATCTTCGGGACCATGCCGCTGGACAGCTCGGGCAGCAGCTTCTCCAGCTCGCTCGCGGTGAGCCGGCTGATCACCTCGTCGCTGGCCGGCCAGTCCGCGTACAGGCCCTCGACGTCGGTGAGCACGATCAGCGTCTCGGCGCCCAGCGCGACCGCGAGCGCGGCGGCGGCGGTGTCGGCGTTGATGTTGTAGACGTGGCCGTCGTCGGCGCTGCGGGCGATGGAGGAGACGACCGGGATGCGCCCGTCGTCCAGCAGGGCGCGCACCGCGCCCGGGTCCACCTCGGTGATCTCGCCGACCCGGCCGATGTCCACGCTCTCGCCCTCGACCTGGGCGAAGTGCTTGACCGCGGTCATGGTGCGGGCGTCCTCGCCGGTCAGCCCGACCGCGAACGGCCCGTGCCGGTTGAGCAGGCCGACGATCTCGCGCTGCACCTGCCCGGCCAGCACCATGCGCACCGCGTCCATCGCCTCCGGCGTGGTGACCCGCAGTCCGGCCTTGAACTCGCTGACCAGGCCCAGCCGGTCGAAGTGCGCGTTGATCTGCGGACCGCCGCCGTGCACCACGACGGGACGCAGCCCCGCGTGCCGCAGGAAGACCACGTCCTGGGCGAACGCGGCCTTCAACTCCTCGTCCACCATGGCGTTTCCGCCGAACTTGACCACGACCGTGCGGCCGTGGTGCCGGGTGAGCCAGGGCAGCGCCTCGATCAGCGTGCGGGCCTTGGGCAGCGCGGTGTGCCGTCGGGTGGTCATGACGAGTACGCGCTGTTCTCGTGGACGTAGTCGGCGGTCAGGTCGTTGGCCCAGATGACCGCGGAGTGCGACCCGGCCGACAGGTCGGCGGTGATGGCCACCTCGCGGTAGCGCATGTCGACCAGTTCCCGGTCCTCGCCCACCGAGCCGCCCCGGCACACCCACACGCCGTTGATGGCCACGTCGATCTCGTCGGGTTCGAAGGCCGCGCCGGTGGTGCCGATCGCGGACAGCACCCGGCCCCAGTTGGGGTCCTCGCCGTGGATCGCGCACTTGAGCAGGTTGTTGCGGGCGATGGAACGGCCCACCTCGACCGCGTCCTCGCTCGCTCGCCGCGCCCACCACCTCGATGCGGATGTCCTTCGAGGCGCCCTCCGCGTCGCCGATCAACTGCCGCGCCAGGTCGGCGCAGACGGTGCGCACCGCGTCGGCGAACGCGTCGTACTCCGGAACGTGTCCCGACGCGCCGGAGGCGAGCAGCAGCACGGTGTCGTTGGTCGACATGCAGCCGTCGGAGTCGATCCGGTCGAAGGTGGTGCGGGTCGCGTCGCGCAGCGCCTTGTCCAGCGCGGCGCTGTCGAGGTCGGCGTCGGTGGTGAGGACCACGAGCATGGTGGCCAGGCCCGGCGCGAGCATTCCGGCGCCCTTGGCCATGCCGCCGACCGTCCAGCCGTCGCGCTCGGCCACCGACGTCTTGTGCACGGTGTCGGTGGTCTTGATGGCGATGGCCGCCTTCTCGCCGCCGTGCCGCGACAGCTCGCCCGCCGCCTTCTCGACGCCGGCCAGCAGCCGGTCCATCGGCAGCCGGATGCCGATCAGCCCGGTGGAGGCGACCGCGACCTCCCCGGCGCTGTGCCCGGGCAGCACCCCGGCCGCCCGCTCGGCGGTGGCGTGGGTGTCCTGGAAGCCCAGCGGCCCGGTGCAGGCGTTGGCGCCGCCGGAGTTGAGCACGACGGCGCTCACCGTGCCGCCGCCGAGCACGGCCTGCGACCAGCGGACCGGCGCGGCCTTGACGCGGTTGGCGGTGAAGACGCCGGCCGCGGCCAGCCGCGGGCCGTTGTTGACCACCAGCGCGAGGTCGGGCCCTCCGCTGTCCTTGATCCCCGCGGCGACCCCCGCCGCCGTGAACCCCTTCGCCGCCGTGACGCTCAAGGCGCAACTCCGATCGTGGAAAGCCCCGACTCCTCCGGGAGGCCGAGGGCGATGTTCATGCTCTGGACGGCGCCGCCCGCCGTGCCCTTGGTGAGGTTGTCGATCGCGCTCACCACCACGACGCGGCCGGCCTCCTCGTCGTGGGCGACCTGGACCAGCGCCGCGTTGGAGCCCTGGACCGCGCCGGTGGACGGCCACTGCCCGGGTGGCAGCAGGCGGACGAACGGCTCGCCGGCGAACGCCTTGTCGTAGACCTCGCGCAGCCGCTCGCCGGTCACGCCGGGCGTGGCCTTCGCGCTGCAGGTGGCGAGGATGCCGCGGGACATCGGGGCGAGCGTCGGGGTGAACGAGACGGTGACCGGGGCGCCCGCGACGCCGGAGAGGTTCTGCGCGATCTCCGGGGTGTGCCGGTGGCCGCCGCCGACGCCGTACGGGCTCATCGACCCCATCACCTCGCTGCCGAGCAGGTGCGGCCTGGCCGCCTTGCCCGCGCCCGAGGTGCCGGACGCGGCCACCACGACGGCCTCCGGCTCGGCGAGCCCGGCCGCGTACGCCGGGAAGAGCGCCAGGGTGACCGCGGTCGGGTAGCACCCGGGCACCGCGATCCGGCGCGTGGTGCGCAACGCATCGCGCGCGCCGGGCAGTTCGGGCAGCCCGTACGGCCAGGTGCCGGCGTGCGGCGACCCGTAGAACCGCTGCCAGGCGGCCGGGTCCCGCAGCCGGAAGTCGGCGCCGCAGTCCACCACGAGCGCGGTGTCGCCGATCGTCTCGGCCACCGCGGCCGACTTGCCGTGCGGCAGCGCCAGGAACACGACGTGGTGCCCGCGCAGCGCCTCCGGCGTGGTGGGTTCCAGCACGCGGTCCGCCAGCGGCAGCAGGTGCGGCTGCAACCCGCCCAGCCGCTCCCCTGCGTTGCTGTTGCCCGTCACCGCCCCGATCGTCACGTCCGGGTGCCCCAGCAGGACCCGCAACACCTCGCCGCCCGCATACCCGCTCGCCCCGGCGACGGCCACCCGCAATGCCATCGGAAAACCCTCCTCCTCGATGGCATGACTATACGTTTCACTGCACTTTTATGCAACGACGCCGGTGAACGTCCGGCCCTGGGTATCGACGCCGTTAAAGTGATATCACTATGCTATACATAGCGAGTGAGAGGCCGGGGCCTCGGCCGTCGAGGCGGCGCAGCGGTGGGATCCCGGCCGGCCCGGGGCGGCCGGCCGCTCGCAGACGAGACGAAGGACTGGTCGGATGAAACCCGTCGAGAAGGGCCCGGCGCCCGCGGCGCGAACACCCGGTGGCAGCGGCCTTCCCGGAGGCGGCGGGGCCACCGCGATCGAGGTCAGCCATCTGGCCAAGACCTTCGGCGGCCGCACCGCGGTGCACGACGTGTCGTTCAGCGTCGCCCGCGGCGAGGTGTTCGGGTTCCTGGGCCCCAACGGGGCGGGCAAGACGACGACCGTGCGGATCCTGGGCACGCTGATCGCGCCGACGTCGGGGTCCGCCGTGGTGGCCGGCATCCCGCTGACCGAGGGCAACGAGGTCGAGATCCGGCGGCGCATCTCGATCATGCCGGAAGCTCCGGGCCTGTACCGGAGGCTGACGGTGCGGGAGAACCTGGAGTTCTTCGCCCGCCTGCACGGCCGGGCCGGCCGGGATGCCCGGATCGAGGAGGCCCTGGACGCCGTCAACCTCGTCGACCGCGCGCAGGACGCCTGCGGGAGCCTGTCGAAGGGCCTGCGCCAGCGGGTCGCCCTGGCCCGCACGCTGCTGAACGATCCGGAGGTGATGTTCCTCGACGAGCCGACCTCAGGGCTGGACCCGGTGGCGGCGCACGAGGTGCACGGTCTGATCGACTCGCTGCGGCGGCGCGGCGTCACCGTCTTCCTCACCACCCACCGGCTCAACGAGGCAGAGCGGCTGTGCGACCGGATCGCGATCATGAACACCGGCCTGCAGACCATCGGCCGGCCCGACGAGCTGCGCCGCACGCTCTTCAGCAGGTCGCTGGAGATCACGACGGCCGCGCCGCTCACCGACCCGGACCGCCTCTTCACGGGCCTGCCCGCCGTCGAGGGCTGGCGGCCCGACGCCCGGCCGGCCGACGGCACGGCCGGCTACCTGCTCGACGTGTCCGATCCCGCGCAGGCGGCACCCGAGGTGGTCCGCGCCCTGGTGGCCGCCGGGAGCGACGTGCTGTCGGTCGGCGAATCGCGGCACTCGCTGGAGGACGTCTATCTCGAACTGGTCGAGGACCAGGAAGGCGGATCGCGATGAGCACCGCACACGTCACGGCGGTCGTCCGCAAGGAGCTCAACGAGTTCCGGCGCAACCGCTTCATCCTGTCCACGATGGCGGTCCTGCCGATCCTCTTCCTCGCCTCGCCGACCACCTCCATCCTGGCGGGCAAGGCGGCCGCGGACAGCCACAAGCTGGACAACCAGGTCGGGCTGTCACTGATGTTCCTGACGCTGATCCCGGTCTTCCTCCCGGCCACCATCGCGGCCAACTCGGTGGTCGGCGAACGGGAACAGGGAACCCTCGAACCGGTGCTGACCACGCCGATCCGCCGCGAGGAACTGCTGATCGGCAAGGCGGTGGCGAACCTCATCCCCACGGTCGCACTGTCCTACCTGGTCCTCGGGATCTTCCTGACGGTCGTGAAGCTCGGCGCGGATCCGGTGATCGCCACGGCCATCTACCACGCGCCGCAACTGCTCGCCGAGGTCTTCTACATCCCGCTGCTGGCCTGCTGGGCGGTCTGGGTCGGCATCGCCGTCTCCACCAGGGCCAACGACACCCGCGTCGCCCAGCAGTTGAGCACGCTGGCGAGCCTGCCGCCGATCGCCGTGATCGCCCTGATGTCGTTCGACGTGATCAAGCCGACGCTCACGACCGCCCTCGCCTTCGCGGGCGCGCTGCTGGTCGTCGACTTCGCCGCCTACCTGGCCGTCGCGAGGCTCTTCGACCGCGAACGCCTGATCACCGGCGCCAAAACGATCACCGCCCGCTGACCCCGCGCCGCAGGCGTGGGAGTCCGTACGGTCCGCAGCCCGGACCGGCACACACGACGAGAGGAGCCCGACGATGGCCGCAGTGCTGGAACTCAGGCGGGAGGGCGTCGGCATCGAACTGCGCCGCGCCCGGTTCGAGATCGACGTCGACGGCGAGACGGTCGGCTCGATCGAGAGCCACGAGACGGTCCGCACCCCGATCGAGCCGGGGCACCACACCCTCCGGCTCCGGGCCGGCCGGTACTCCAGCCGGGAGTACGCGTTCGACGCGGCCGAGGGCGAGGTCGTCGACTTCCGCTGCCACTCGGCGATGGTCTGGCCCAGGTACGTCGCGTCGATCGTGCTGCCGGGCCTGGGGATCTACCTCAAGCACGAACAGCCCCACCACTCGGGCGGCAACCGGTAGCGCGTCGCGCGGAGGCGGACCGGTAGCGTCGGAGCCATGATCGTATGGCTCAACGGCACCCACGGCGCCGGCAAGACGACGACCAGTGCACTCGTGCAGCAACTCCTCCCGGATTCACGGGTGTTCGACGCCGAGAAGGTCGGCGAGGCGCTCATGGACATCAGGCCCGGGCTGCCGGAGACGGACAACTTCCAGCACTGGCCGCCGTGGCGGCCGCTGGTCGTCGAGACCGCCCGCCGCGTTCTGGACTACACCGGCGGCACCCTGGTGATGCCCATGACCGTCCTGGTCGAGGAGTACTGGCGCGAGATCAGCACCGGCCTGGCCCGGCACGCCATCCCGGTACGGCACTTCGTCCTCCACGCCGACCAGGACACCCTCCGCGGGCGCATCGCGGGCGACACCGTGATGGGACCCAACTCCCCGTTCCGTCTCAAATACCTCGAGCCCTACGCCGAGGCGGCCCGCACCTGGCTGCACGAGGAGGCCGAGGTCGTCGACACCACGCACCTCACGCCCGCCCAGGCCGCCGCGCGGATCGCGGAGTCCGTCAAGGGCTGAGGCCCGGCCCTCTGATTTGCCTTGTGCCAATTTTGCGCAGTGCAATACTCTGGCCGTGTTCGCCGCCGCCACGATCCTCGTTCCCGGCCGGCGGCCAGCGCCAGGGAGGTGCCGTCGCATGGTGGTGGAGGAGGACGTGGGCGTCGTCGAGTTCGTCTGCCCGGGTTGCAGGTACCGGTGGCGGCGCTCGTACGCGCTGGTCCACTGCGAATACCTCAGCGGGGAGGTGCGCGACTACTTCAGCCTGGCGGGCGAGCGCGTCGCCTCGCCCTACAGCCCCGACGGAGCGCCGACGTGCCCGAAGTGCGCCGAGCGGGCGGTGGGCAGGCCGGCGCCCCGGTTCCCCGTCGCACGGCGCGGAGAGGCGCTACGGCGCCGAGGCCGCACGGTGTGAACGGCGCGGTTCCGCGGCCCGCCCCTCACCGGCGCCCCTCGCCGGCGCGGCGGTCCGCGGCGGCGCTCGCCCGCTCGGACTCCCGCCGACGGGGCGCCGGTCCCTCGACGGAACGGCGGGTCACCGGGCTGCCGATGGCCCGCCACGCGCACTCCGGGCACCGCGACGCACCCTTGGGCGTGTAGGGAGAGGGCACCCCCACACCCTGAACGCTGAAATACTCCCGCTCCACGCCCTGTACGCCGCGGGACTGCAACAGGTCGTAGCGGGCCGTCCACTTGTGGCCGCAGCGAACGCACCTGAACGCGACGACATCCACCCACGCGTCCACGACCATGAACGGACCTCCGTCGCCGCAGGAAGAGCCCGGACGGGGCGGACGTCACGCGCCCGCCCCGCCCCCACCGGCCCTAGTATTGCATCAAGCAAATGTGGCACAACGCAAAGTACGGGAATGCCCCGTTCCGGCCGCCGGCGCCCCGGCCGGGCGCGGCCGGGTCCGCACGGCGTGGCCGGATGCCCGCGGCGGGGGCGCGGGCATCCGCAACGGCATCGCGGACCTCGGGTCAGGCGGTCGTACCGCCGGCGTAGTCGCTGTTGAAGGTGGTCTCGATGGTGGTGGCCACCGACTCGGCCACCCCGGTGCCGGTGAGGATGATCCCCAGCTCCCGGTTGCTGTCCAGCGAGTTGCTGCTGAGGTTCATGGAGCCCGCCTCGACCTGCTGGGTCGACAGGCCGTAGTCGGCGACCATGGCCTTGGCGTGGATGTAGAAGCCGTTGGGGTCGGAGTACCCGACGACGGTGCCGCCGGCCGCCTTGACCTCGGACACCTCGCTGGAGTAGTCGGACGGGGTCTCCAGGACCACCCGCACGCGCACGCCCGCCTTGGCTCTCGCCACGATGGCGTTGATCACCGTGGGGTCGCTGAACTCGAGTTCCTCCACGTCGAGTGTCTTGGTGGCGCCGTTGATCACGGTGAGCAGGCGGTTGCGGGAGTCGGTGGGCGACCAGAGCAGGTGGTCGCCGTCGGTCGGGGTGATGGACGTGCCGGCGTAGTCCGCGTTGAAGACCTTCTCGATCGAGGCGACGTCGCGGGTGTCGTCGGTGAAGACGCCGTAGTCGCGGCTGGTCGTGTAGTACTGCGAGGTCAGGTTGCCGGTGAGGATCAGCGACTCGGTGCCGTCCACCGTGATGGTCTTCTGGTGGGTGTAGACGAAGGCGGAGGAGGACCACACCACGCCCACGCCCGCGCTCGTCAGCGAGTTGTACGCCGAGCCGTCCTCGCTCTGGTGCTGGCGGTCCAGGATGACCCGCACCGTGACGCCCTTCTTCTCCAGGGCTATGAGGTCGTTGACGGCGGTGGTGTCCTCCAGCTCGTACATGGTCATGTCGAGGGAGGTGGTGGCCGAGTTGATGAAGTCGTAGATGGTGGGCTGGGTGGTGCCGCTCTGCGAGAAGGCGAAGGCGGTGTAGCTGGCGGCGTTCGCGGGGACCGCGGTGGCGATTACGGCGACGCTTGCCGCCAGGGCGACACCGGCCCGGCCGAGCACCTTCATCAACATGCTTGACTCCTCGTCAAGTGATGGTCTTGCACGCCTCAAGGGGAAGTTGCGTGTGCATGACACCACGCGCGTAGAACGCAAGGAAGAGCGGTGCAGCCGACTCGTCCTGGCTGGCAGGCAGCGCGCACGAACAAAACGGACATCGTGCAGTTGGGATGCGGTGCAGGCGAGACAAAAGGGATTGCAAAATATTCGCAATCCGGCCGGCCGAGGCGCTCGCGGGGGCAGCCGGCCGGGCCGGGGACGCCGATGGCGCGAGAGCGGTGGTGGGAGCCGCCGCCGGCCAGGGTGACGAGCGTGCCGCCCGCGGTCTCGGAGCACACGAACGCGCCCACCCCCGGCGGGGCTGTCACCTCGTCGGAGCGCTGCGGTGGCTACCGGGCGTCGCGCGGCGGCCCGGCCGGCGGCGGGCGGTGCACGGACTGGTCGCCGCGCTGGACGGCGTAGACGGTGCCGGAGTCGCGGGCGGTGTTCGTCTTACGGAGGCGCCGGGGGCCGGACGGCGGGCGGGCGGCCGGAGCGGCCGGCCGGGCCAGGGGCTCGCGGGCGGCGGGGTGTTGGCGCAGCAGGTCGGCCAACTCGCGGCTCCAGAGGCCGAACAGCGCCTGGCGGACGTCGTCGGGGAGCGCGGCGGCCCGCACCAGGGCGGCGTTGTCGTCGAGTTGGGCGCGCACCGCGGCCCGCCGGCGGCGGCCGGAGCGGCGGAAGAGCCGGAGGACCGTGGCCCGGGTGCCCTGCCACAGGTCGGTGGCCAACATGGTGACCACGGTCGCGGCGCCCGCCTCGGCCAGCGCGGCCAGTTCCTCGTCACGACGGCTCCGGGGCCGCGCCAGGACAGTGACGGTCGTCACCACCGCGGGCGCCGCCCGGCGCGCCCACCCCGTCCGGCCAGCCGAAACGCCGGTCCGCCGGCCGCGCGGACCCGCTCGCGACCGGCGGCCGGCCGAAGGGCCCCTTTCGGCAGGAGGGCGGCGACGGGATATCTTGATGTCAAGGAATGTTGCAGACGTGGAGCGGAGCGACCGGTGACTGACTCGACCATCATCTATACGCACACCGACGAGGCGCCCGCCCTGGCGACGTACTCGTTCATGCCGGTGATACAGGCGTACGCGTCGACGGCCGGAGTCGTTGTCGAGAGCCGTGACATCTCCCTGGCCGGGCGGATCATCGCGAACTTCCCGGAGTACCTCCAGGAGGACCAGCGCATCGACGACGCGCTCGCCGAGCTCGGCGAGCTGGCTCAGACTCCCGGCGCCAACATCATCAAGCTGCCGAACGTCTCGGCGTCCATCCCGCAGCTGAAGGCGGCCATCGCCGAACTGCGGGAGCAGGGCTACGCGCTGCCCGACTACCCGGACGACCCGAAGTCCGACGAGGAGCGGGAGATCCGCGCCCGGTACGACCGGATCAAGGGCAGCGCGGTCAACCCGGTGCTGCGCGAGGGCAACTCCGACCGCCGCGCCCCCGCCTCGGTGAAGAACTACGCCAAGACCCACCCGCACCGCATGGGCGCCTGGTCGGCGGAGTCGAAGACCAACGTCACCCACATGGACGCCGACGACTTCCGGTCCACCGAGAAGTCCGCGGTGATCTCCGAGGCCGGATCGCTCCGTATCGAGCTGGCCGGGGACGACGGCACCACCACCGTGCTGCGCGAGTCGGTGCCGGTGCTGGCCGGCGAGGTCGTGGACGCGTCGGTGATGCGGGTGGCCGCGCTGCGCGAGTTCCTCACCGCGCAGGTCGCCCGGGCCAAGGCCGAGGGCGTGCTGTTCTCGGTGCACCTGAAGGCGACGATGATGAAGGTCTCCGACCCGATCATCTTCGGCCACGTCGTGCGGGCGTTCTTCCCGCGGACCTTCGCCGAGCACGGCGCGTCGCTCGCCGCGGCCGGCCTGACCCCCAACGACGGCCTCGGCGGCATCCTCAAGGGCTTGGAGTCGCTGGCCGACGGCGCGAAGATCAAGGAGTCCTTCGAGGCCGAGCTGGCCGAGGGCCCCGCGCTCGCGATGGTCGACTCCGACCGCGGCATCACCAACCTGCACGTGCCCAGCGACGTCATCGTCGACGCCTCCATGCCGGCCATGATCCGCACCTCCGGCCACATGTGGGGCCCGGACGGCGAGGAGGCCGACACCCTGGCCGTCCTGCCGGACAGCAGCTACGCCGCCGATCTACCAGGTCGTCATCGACGACTGCCGCGCACACGGCGCGTTCGACCCGGCCACCATGGGCTCGGTGCCGAACGTCGGCCTGATGGCGCAGGCCGCCGAGGAGTACGGCAGCCACGACAAGACCTTCGAGGTCCCGGCCACCGGCACGGTCCGGGTGGTCGACACCCGCGGCGAGGTCGTGCTGGAGCAGGCGGTCGGCGCGGGCGACGTGTTCCGCATGTGCCAGACCAAGGACATCCCGATCCAGGACTGGGTCAAGCTCGCGGTGACCCGGGCCCGCGCGACCGGCAGCCCGGCGGTCTTCTGGCTGGACGAGACCCGGGCCCACGACGCCGAGCTGATCGAGAAGATCAAGACCTACCTGCCCGAGCACGACACCTCGGGCCTGCGGATCGAGATCATGGCGCCGGCCGACGCGATCGCCTTCTCCCTGGAGCGCATCCGCCGCGGCGAGGACACCATCTCGGTCACCGGCAACGTGCTGCGCGACTACCTGACCGACCTCTTCCCGATCCTGGAGCTCGGCACCAGCGCCAAGATGCTCTCGGTCGTCCCGCTGATCAACGGCGGCGGCCTGTTCGAGACCGGCGCCGGCGGCTCCGCGCCCAAGCACGTCCAGCAGCTCGTCAAGGAGAACTACCTGCGGTGGGACAGCCTCGGTGAGTTCCTGGCCCTCGCGGTCAGCTTCGAGCACCTGGCGCAGACCACCGGCAACGCGCGCGCCCAGGTGCTCGCCGACACCCTCGACCGGGCCACCGGCACCTTCCTCAACGAGGACAAGTCGCCCAGCCGCAAGCTCGGCGGCATCGACAACCGCGGCAGCCACTTCTACCTGGCGCTCTACTGGGCGCAGGAGCTGGCCCGGCAGACCGACGACCCGCAGCTCGCCGAGGCGTTCGCGGCCCTGGCCAAGACCCTCGCCGAGCAGGAGCGGACCATCGTCGACGAGCTGATCGCCGTCCAGGGCTCGCCGGTCGACATCGGCGGCTACTACCAGCCCGACCCCGCCAAGGCCACCGCCGTCATGCGTCCCTCCGCCACCTTCAACGAGGCCCTCGCCACCCTCGGCTGACCCGCCCGGCCCCCGCACCGCCCCGCCCGGCCCCGGCCGAGCGGGGCGGTCGCGCTCTGCGGAGTCAGCGAGGACCGAGTGGCGGACCCGGTGGTCACCGGCGCCCGGCGCTGTCACATCGGCGGGAACCGCTTCGTCACACGGATGACCGATGACGACGGGAGAATGTGACAGGTGGGCGGGAACGATCTTCTGGCGGAGCGCTTCGAGGAGCACCGGCCGCGGCTGCGGGCGGTGGCGTACCGGATGCTCGGATCGCTGAGCGAGGCGGACGACGCGGTGCAGGAGGCGTGGCTGCGGCTGAGCCGCTCCGGGGCGGACGGGATCGGCAACCTCGGTGGCTGGCTGACCACGGTGGTCGGCCGGATCTGCCTCGACCTGCTGCGGTCGCGGACCGCGCGGGCCGAGGAGCCGCTGGAGGCACGGGTGCCGGATCCGGTGGTGGACGACGCGGCGGGGGCCGATCCGGAGCACGAGGCGCTGCTGGCCGACGCGGTCGGGCTGGCGCTGCTCGTGGTGCTGGAGACGCTGGCGCCGGCCGAGCGGCTCGCGTTCGTGCTGCACGACATGTTCGCCGTGCCGTTCGAGGAGATCGCGCCGCTGGTCGAACGCACCCCGGCGGCGGCGCGGCAGCTCGCCAGCCGGGCCAGGCGCCGGGTGCGCGGGGCGGATCCGGAGCGGGACGCCGACCCGGCCGGCCGGCGCGCGGTCGTCGGGGCGTTCCTCGCCGCGGCGCGCGACGGGGACTTCGACGCGCTGGTGGCGCTGCTCGACCCGGACGTGGTGCTGCGGGCCGACACCGGGCTCGGGGCCGCGGGCGGCCCGTCCCGGGTGGTGCGCGGAGCGCGGGAGGTGGCCGGTCAGGCCTTCGCCCACCAGCGGCTCGCCCGGTTCGCCCGCCCGGTGCTGGTCAACGGCGAGCCGGGCCTGCTGACCTCGGTGGACGGCAGCCCGGTGTCGGTGATGGGCTTCACGATCGCCGGCGGCCGGATCACCGGGATCGACCTGATCGCCGACCCGGACCGGCTGCGTCTGCTCGGCCTGGGGACGCCCGGCGCCCGGGACGCCTGAGCCGCCCGGCGGCCCGCCCGCTACCCGGCGCGCGGGCCGCGGAACGGCAGGGTCTGGCTGTAGACCACGTTGGTGGTGGTGCTGCCGAAGCCGGCCAGCTCGTCCACGACCTGTTCGAGGTGGGCCATGGACGCGGCGGCCACCTTGAGGGTGAAGCAGTCGTCGCCGGTGGTGCGCAGGCACTCCAGGATCTCCGGGCGCTCCTCGAACAGCCGGTGCAGCGGCTCGTGCCGGTTGCCCGGGTACTTCAGGCGGACGATCGCGAGCACCGGGAGGCCGACCTTCACCAGGTCGACGTCGGCCCGGTAGCCGCCGATGACGCCGGCCGCCTCCAGCCGCTTGACGCGCTCGGTCGCGGCGGAGGCGCTGAGGTTGACCCGGCGGCCCAGCTCGGTGAGCGGCAGCCGGCCGTCCCGCTGGAGCTCGGCCAGGATGGACCAGTCCGTCGCATCGAGATTCTCGGCCATCCGGCCAATATACCGGCAGATCCACGGCTAGTTCGCCCGTACGCCGCAAGGAGTCTCTTCCGGCTCCGGTCGGACGGCCATAGATTTGAACCCGTGCAACTAGGTGTGAACGTACCCAACTTCGGACCGGGAACCGACCCCGCGGTGCTGCGCGACTGGGCCCAGACGGTGGAGGGGCTCGGCTTCGACCTGCTGATGGTCTCCGACCACGTCGCGGTGACGCCCGACGTCGCCGAGCAGTATCCGGCGCCCTTCTACGAGCCGTTCACCACGCTGTCGTGGCTCGCCGGACTGACGCGGCGCGTGCGGCTGGGGACCACGGTGCTCATCGTCCCGTACCGGCATCCGCTGCTGATCGCTCGCATGGCGGCGAACCTCGACGACCTCAGCGGCGGTCGGCTGGTGCTCGGCGTCGCGTCCGGCTGGGCGCGCGAGGAGTTCGAGGCGCTCGGGGTGCCGTTCGGGCGGCGCGGGCGGCTGACCGACGCGTACCTGCTCGCGGTGCGGGCCGCCTGGCGGGACCGGGCGGACTACCGCGCCGGGCGGATCCCGTTCTGGGTCGGCGGCAACAGCGACGCGGGGCTGAGGCGGGCGGTGCGGCTCGGCGACGCGTGGCATCCGCTGCGCCGCACGATGCCCTGGCTGCGCGAGGCGGCCGACCGGCTGCGGGCCGAGGCGCGGGCGCAGTGCCGGCCGGTGCCCGCGTTCGCGCCGCGCGTGGTGCTGCGGCTGACCGACGCACCGCTGCCGGACGAGGGCCGCCGGGCCGGCGAGGGCACCCTCGACCAGGTGCTGGCGGACCTGGAGGAGTTGGAGCGGCTGGGCGCCGAGGCGGTGGTCTTCGACCCGTTCGACGAGGACCCGGAGGAGACCCGGCACCCGCAGCCCGCCTGGGCCGCGCTGGCCCGAGTGGCCGCCGCACGGCACGACAAGGACCACCGGTGACCGACCGCCGCGACGACCGCGGCGTCCACCGGCACACGACCCCGTCCACAGGAGCGGAGCGACCATGACCCACGACGACGAACTGCCTCCCGGCGAGCCGGCCGCCGGCGCCCGGCCGGAGGCCGAGATGGTCCACCTGCGCCGCTGCGTGGAGTTGGCGGCCGAGGCGGTGGCGGCCGGCGACGAGCCGTTCGGCTCGGTACTGGTCGGCGCGGACGGGAAGGTGCTCGCCGAGGCGCGCAACCGGGAGCTGTCGATGGCCGACCAGACCCGGCACCCGGAGTTCGAGCTGGCCCGCTGGTCCACCGAACACCTGACGCCCGCCGAACGCGCGGCGGCCACCGTCTACACCTCAGGCGAGCACTGTCCGATGTGCGCGGCGGCGCACGGCTGGGTCGGGCTCGGCCGCATCGTGTACGTGGCCTCCTCCGAGCAACTGGTCGGCTGGCTCGCCGAGTTGGGCGTGTCCGCCTCGCCGGTCCGGCCGCTGCCGGCCGGGCACGTCGCGCCCGGCGTCCGGGTGGAGGGCCCGGTGCCGGCGCTCACCGAGCGGATCCGCGAGCTGCACGTGCTCTTCCGCGGCCGGCGTTAGCCTCCGTCGGCGTCGCGCGTCACCTCGTACACCCGCAGCGGCACGCCGAGTTCCGGGTGCACGGTGTCGCGCTCGCGCCGCATGCCGAGCTTGACCATGACGCGTTCGGAGGCCGTGTTGCCGATCTGGTGGACGCTGACCACCCGGTCGAGCCCGCGGTCGCGCAGGCCGAAGCGGAGCGCGGCGCGCGCGGCCTCCGTCGCGATGCCGCGCCCCCAGAACGGCCGGCCGAGCCGCCAGCCGATCTCCACCGCGGGCAGGATCTCCGGCAGGAAGTGCGGCACGGCGAGCCCGGTGAAGCCCGCCAGCTCACCGGTCTCGCGCACCTGCACGGCGAAGAGCCCGAACCCGGCCTCCTCCCAGCCGCGTTCCACGCGCTCGATCAGCGCGGCGGTCCGCTCGGCGTCGTGGACCGAGCCGTCGCCGATCCACCGCATCACCTCCGGGTCGGAGTTGATCGCCGTCATCGGCTCGTGGTCCTCCGCGCGCCACCGGCGCAGCACCAGCCTGGGCGTCTCCAGCGTCGTCACGGACGGGATCCCTTCGTCGGTGGTTCACCATCGAACACCAGGCGCGCGGAATCCGGGCCGGATATGGTCGAAGACGTGATCATCCGCTGAACGGACCCACCCCGCCCCCCTTCGCTCCGCCGGCCGTGCGTCAGGCGACCGCTCGGGCCGCCGCGCGGCCCGCGGTGCGGCCGGAGAAGAGGCAGCCGCCGAGGAACGTGCCCTCCAGCGAGCGGTAGCCGTGCACGCCGCCGCCGCCGAAGCCGGCCGCCTCACCGGCCGCGTAGACGCCGGGCAGCGGTTCGCCGTCCTCGGCCAGCACGCGGGAGGACAGGTCGGTCTGCAGGCCGCCGAGGCTCTTGCGGGTGAGGATGTTCAGGCGCACCGCGATCAGCGGGCCGGCCGCCGGATCGAGCAACCGGTGCGGGGTGGCGACCCGGATGAGCCGGTCCCCGAGGTAGTTGCGCGCCCCCCGGATCGCGGTCATCTGGAGGTCCTTGGTGTAGGTGTTGGCGACCTCCCGGTCCCGGGCGGTGATCTCCCGGCGCAACTCGTCCTCGTCGATGAGGGGTTCGGGGGTGATCGCGTTCATGCCGCGGACCAGCGCGGGCAGGTCGCGTTCCACCACGAAGTCGGCGCCGTGCCGCATGAACGCGGCGACCGGGCCGGGCGCGCCGCCCCGGGCCCGGCCAAGGACGCCGCGGATGCTCTTGCCGGTCAGGTCGGGGTTCTGCTCGGAGCCGGAGAGCGCGAACTCCTTCTCGATGATCTTCCGGGTCAGCACGAACCAGGTGTGGTCGTGGCCGGTCGTCATGATGTGTTCGAGGGTGCCGAGGGTGTCGAAGCCCGGGAAGAGCGGCACCGGCAGCCGCCGGCCGTTGGCGTCCAGCCACAGCGAGGAGGGTCCCGGCAGGATGCGGATGCCGTGCCGGGCCCAGATCGGGTCCCAGTTCTCGATGCCCTCGGTGTAGTGCCACATCCGGTCCGGGTTGATGATCCGGCCGCCGGCCCGCTCGGTGATGCCGAGCATCAGGCCGTCCACGTGGGCCGGCACGCCGGACAGCAGGTGGCGCGGCGGGGTGCCGAGCCGCTGCGGCCAGTTGCGCCGGACCAGGTCGTGGTTGCCGCCGATGCCGCCGGAGGTGACGACCACCGCCTGGGCCCGCAGTTCGAAGGCGCCGGACACCTCGCGTGAACTCGCCTCGCCGCGCGGCACGTCGCTGTCCACCAGCACCTCGCCGCTGACGGTGTCCACCGCGCCGGCGCTGCGGGACAGCGCGGTGACCCGGTGCCGGAAGCGCACGTCGACCAGGCCGCGGTCGCGGGCCGCCCGGACGCGGCGCACGAACGGCTCCAGCACTCCGGGCCCGGTGCCCCAGGTGATGTGGAAGCGCGGCACCGAGTTGCCGTGCCCGGTGGCGTGGTAGCCGCCGCGCTCCGCCCAGCCGACCACCGGGAAGAACCGCACGCCCTGCCCGCGCAGCCAGGAGCGCTTCTCGCCGGCCGCGAAGTCGACGTACGCCTCGGCCCAGCGGCGCGGCCAGTGGTCCTCCGGCCGGTCGAAGCCGGCGCTGCCCTGCCAGTCCTGCCAGGCCAGCTCCCGGCTGTCGCGCACCCGCATGCGGCGCTGCTCGGGCGAGTCGACGAGGAAGAGGCCGCCGAACGACCAGAACGCCTGGCCGCCCAGCGAGGCGGCGGGCTCCTGGTCGAGCAGGATCACCTTGCGCCCGGCGTCCGCGAGTTCCGCGGTGGCGGCCAGCCCGGCCAGCCCGGCACCGACCACGATCACATCTGCGTCGTACGGCATGCGCGTCCATCCTCGTGTGCTGTGGGTTACCGAAGAGTAGTGCACCGGCGACGGCCCGCCCAGGCCGCGGCCGGGAGGTGGAGCTTAGACTTGAGGGGCCTGGAGACCCGGAGCCCGCGGGAGGTCAGTGATGAACGCACACAAGGGCGACACGCTCCTGATGCACGGCAGGACCGTCGGTCAGCACGACCGGGAGGGGAAGATCGTCGAGGTGATCGGCGACCGCGGCGAGCCGCCGTACCGCCTGCGGTTCGAGGACGGCCACGAGTGCGTGATGTCGCCCGGCCCCGACTGCGTGGTACGTCCGCGAAACGCCCGTTGACCCCGCAGGACACGCCTGCCGGCGGCTGGCCGGTGCCCGACGTGCTCGGCTACCTCGCGGGGCGCTGGCGGGTCGACCGCACGGTGCGCGACCTGGCGGGCGGCGAGCACGGCGTCTTCGAGGGCGGCGCGCACTTCACCCCGGACTCCCCCGCCGGGGTGCTGCGGCACACCGAGGCGGGCGGCTTCACCTGGCGCGGCACGACCCGGCCGGCCCGCCGGGAACACCGCTGGGAGCCGGGCACCCCGCCCGGCACCGCCGTGGTCCGCTTCCCCGACGGGCGGCACTTCCACGATCTCGACCTGCGCACCGGCCGCCGCACGGTACGGCACGACTGCGGAGCCGACGTGTACGACGGCGAGTTCACCGCGCTGGACCGGGACAGCTGGCAGGTGGTGTGGTCGGTGACCGGGCCTGGGAAACACCTGCTGCTCGCCACGATTCACCATCGAGTCGCAGCCGATCCGGCCAATGTAGGGTCGCCTCCGGGGGCACCGGTCCACGCGACGTGCCCGCCACCGAGCACCCCGTGATCCGGGGTCGTCACCAGGAGAGGGCAGGGCGCGAGATGAACCCCCAGGGGGATTCCCAGATGAACCCGCGGACGGACACCGCGGCGGCCGACGACACGGCCGCGGGCGACATCCGCCACGTCGGAGTGGTGGGCTGCGGCCAGATGGGCGCCGGTATCGCCGAGGTCTGCGCCAGAGCGGGACTGGAGGTCCGGGTCGCCGAGACCACCGGCGAGGCGCTGGAGCTGGGCCGCACCCGGCTGACCAACTCGCTGAGCCGGGCGGCCGAACGCGGCAAGATCTCCGCCGAGGAGCGGGACGCCACGCTGGACCGCCTGACGTTCACCACCGATCTGGGCGAGTTCGCCGACCGCGACCTGGTGGTCGAGGCGGTCGTGGAGAACGAGCAGGTCAAGACGGAGATCTTCCAGGTCCTCGACCAGGTGGTGACCCGTCAGGACGCGATCTTGGCCTCCAACACCTCCTCCATCCCGCTGGTGAAGCTCGCGGTCGCCACCTCGCGCCCCGACCACGTGCTCGGCATCCACTTCTTCAACCCGGCCCCGGTGCAGAAGCTCGTCGAGCTGATCCCGGCGCTCACCACCGGCGAGCAGACGCTGCTGCGCGCCGAGAAGCTGGTCACCGACGTCCTCGGCAAGCACGCCATCCGCGCCCAGGACCGCTCGGGTTTCGTGGTCAACGCGCTGCTGGTGCCGTATCTGCTCGCCGCCATCCGGATGTTCGAGTCCGGCAGCGCGACCCGCGAGGACATCGACAACGGCATGGAGCTCGGCTGCGCCCACCCGATGGGCCCGCTCAAGCTCTCCGACCTCATCGGCCTCGACACGGTGGCCGCCATCGCCGAGTCGCTCTACCACGAGTACAAGGAACCGCTCTACGCCTCTCCCCCGCTGCTGCAGCGCATGGTCGCCGCCGGCCGGATGGGCCGCAAGTCCGGCCACGGCTTCTACGACTACGGCTGAGCAGGAAAAACGCCTCCCCGAGAAGCCGCTGACGCGCCGCATCCACCCCAGTCAAAGCCCCTCTCTCCGTCCCACTGGAGCGAGGGGCTTCCACCGCGCTCCTCACCCGCACTCGGTTGGACGCTCCCGCTGCCCGAGAACGCCTGCCGGTCACGACGACCCACAGGCGTTCTCGCCATGCGCCCTCGTCCCTCTTATGGCTCAATGGATTGGTATGCGCCAAGCCGTAGAGGGGAGCATCGTATGGTCATCGAGAAGCTGCACGACGCTGGTGTCCGCTCCGAACACGCCTACATGGCCGGACTCGGATCGATCGGCCTGTCCGTCCTGACCTGGGCCGGGTCACTGAAGGCGGAATCAGACCAAGGCGTGGCCCGCGCAGACCGCTGGGGGATCTTCGTTGGCGAGTGGGCGCCCACGTTCATCGGCCTGGGGCTGGCCCTTTCCCAATACGAGGGAAAGAGCAGCAAGTAGGCGGCCGCTCACACGGCAGAACGCTCCCATCCGCCGAAGCGGGTGGGAGCGGACGCGGCACATTCCCGGGGGCCTCTGCCCCGCACGGCGTTGTTCCCCCTGATCGGGTGGAGGGACGTCGAGCATCCGATCCGCCTCGTTTTCACGTGTGTCCGAGGCGCATGGTCGCCGCCGGCCGGATGGGCCGCAAGTCCGGCCACGGCTTCTACGACTACGGCTGAGCCGCGAGGGATCCTCAGGAGGGGGACGTCGGTCGCGCGGCCGGAGCGTCGCGCCGGTCGAGGTCGCTGATCCACGCGGCGATCACCGCGGCGCACTGCACCAGTTCGGCGCGGAGCGCGGCCGGCTCCGACTCGGCGAGCGCCTCGAAGAACTCCTCGGTCAGCACGTGGCGCCAGGTGCCGCGGCCGGACGCGAAGGCCGCCTCGCACGCCGAACGGGCCCCCTGCGCGCGGTCGGTGAAGCGCGGGCCGGTGCCGTCGGGGTGGAACCGGTCGCCCCACCGGGCCAGTTGCGCCTGGCGTTCGGCGTCCACGTCGGCGGTGAACGCGTGCGCGGCGGGGCGGCCTCCCCGCTGTCGGGGGCCGGACGCGGCGGCGGGGTGGGCATGCGGGTCTCCTTGCCGGCGGAAGCGGTCACCCCGCGGATCATGGGCGGGCGGCTACCGCTGGACGCCGGCCGCCGGGCGGGGCGCCTCGCCGTCCCGGGGCCACGGCAGCGGGCCGGGGTCGCGGGCCAGCGCCAGCAGCGCGACGTCGTCGGACAGCCGCCCGTCGACGTGTTCCATCAGGGCGGCCCGGGTGGCGCTGACCAGCAGGCCGGGGTCGAGCACGCCGTCGGCCGTGGCGTAGCGCGCGGCGGTGCCCAGCGCCTCGGCGAGCGGGAAGAAGGCGCGGGCGGCGTCCCGTGCCTCGTCGGCGCCGTCGGTGTGCAGGAAGAGCGTCTGGCCCGGCCGCAGTCGGGCCTGGTGGAGGGCCGGGCGGGCGGCCACCGCGTCCAGCACGCCGAGCGGCGGCATGGCCTCGGCGGTGGTCAGCGGTTCGATCCAGGGCGCCGAAGCGGGCGTGACGTCGATCAGGTGCGGCCACGGATGGCCGCAGTTGAGCACCGACAGCTCGCCGTCTGCGGCCAGTTCGAGCAGCAGGACGGTGGCGAACTCCTCGGCGACCGGGGCCTGCGGCTCGTCGGGGCCGGCCGCCGGGTGCTCGGCACGGCTGCGCTCCCGCAGGTGGCGGCCGAGCGCGCGGTCCAGCTTCCGCAGCACCCCGGTCAGCTCCGCCTCGTCGTAGGCCGCCTCGCGGAAGCAGCCGAGCAGCGCCGCCACCGTGCCGACCGCGGACAGCCCGTGGCCGCGCACGTCGCCCAGGATGACCCGGACGCCGTACGGCGTGGCCAGCACCTCGTACAGGTCGCCGCCGATCCGCGCGCCGCGGCTGGAGGAGAGGTAGTCGCCGGCCACCGCGAGGTCGTCGAGCCGGCGCGGCAGCGGGCGCAGCAGGACGCCCTGGGCGGCGACGGCCACCTCGCGCACCCGCTCCAGCTCGCGGGTCAGCCGGGCCCGGCGGCCGATGACGAGGTAACTGGCGGCGATCACCGACGCGATGGCCAGCACGTGGCCGAACTCCAGCTCGAACCCGCCGTGGCGCCCGTCGGAGAGCGGGAAGAGCGCGATCAGCGCGCAGCCGCCGCCGACCAGCACGCAGCGCCGCCGACCACTGCCCGCGCAGGCGATGACGGGCGCCGCGGCGAGGAGCTGCACGACGTGGACCCGGCCGGGGACCACGTAGCGGAGCGCGACCACCGAGCCGGTCCACAGCCCGGGCAGCACCATGATCAGGGCTCTGCCGACCGGCGAGGGACCGGGGTGTTCCCCCGGAACGGCACGGATCCGGTTCATTCCGACGGCTCCCCCTCGCATACGGGCCTCGGCCGGTGACGGCTTCGCTCCCGGGGCGCCCCTGGGTGCGGGTCAGGAGAGAAGCGAGCCCTGCTTGTCCGCGGTTGTTTCGCGGTTCTTTCGCGGACGATTCTCGCGATCAACGGCCACGGCGTCGCGAGTGTCGGGGCTCGTTCACCCGATCTGATGAGGAAGGGCGACATACCGTCCCATCAGGAGCCGAAAGGGGGCGCACTCCGATCGGATCGGAGTGCGCCCCCTGGGTGCGGAGCGGCGGGCCCGGGCGGCGGCGCGGCCGCCCGAGCCGGTCACGCGCCGCGCAGTACCGCTCCGGTGTGCCGGGCCGCGGCCTCGACGGCGGCGGCCCGCGCCGCGGACGCCTCCTCGGCGGTGAGGGTGCGGTCGGCGGCCCGGAAGCGCAGCGCGTAGGCGAGCGACTTCTTGCCGGCGCCGATCTGCTCGCCGGTGAAGACGTCGAACAGCCGCAGCGACTCCAGCAGTCGGCCGGCGCCGTCGCGCAGCGCGCGCTCCACGTCCCCGGACGGCACGCCCTCGTCGACCACCAGCGCCACGTCCTGGGTCGCCACCGGGAAGGTGGAGACCCGCGGGGCCCGCAGCGCGCCGTCGCCCGCCCGCTCCAGGCGGTCGAGGTCCAGCTCCATGGCGCAGGTGCGGTCCGGCAGGCCGAGCGCCTTGGTCGCCCTGGGGTGCAACTCGCCCGCGTGGCCCAGCAGTTCGTCGCCGGCGTAGAGCGCGGCGCAGCGGCCCGGGTGCCAGGGCGCCGACTGCCCCTGGCGGACGGTGAGTTCGGCGCCCGCCTCGCGCGCGACGGTGCGGGCCGCCTCGACGGCGTCCGCCCAGTCGGCCGGGTGGCCCGCGCCCCACCAGCCGGACGGCTCGCGGGCGCCGGCCAGCACCACCGCGACGTGGCGCGGCTGGTGCGGCAGGGCCGCGTCCAGGGCGGCGATCTCCTGGTCGGCGGGCCGCCTGGCGGCGGTCAGCTTCGGCGGCGCCGGCTCCTCACCCGTGGGGTGGAAGACCAGACCGGTCTCGAAGAGCGCCAGGTCGTGGCTGCCGCGCCCGTCGTTGCGGCGCAGCGCGCCGAGCAGCCCGGGCAGCAGCGTGGTGCGCAGCGCCGGCTCCTCGTCGGAGAGCGGGTTGACCAGCCGCACCGTGCGGCGCCGCGGGTCGGACGGCTCGACGCCGAGCTGTTCGAGGACCTGCTCCCCGATGAACGGGTAGTTGAGCGCCTCCACGTAGCCGGCGCCGGCCAGCGCGCGGCCGACCCGGCGCAGCAGCCGCTGGGAGGCGGTCAGGCCGGTGCCGGACGGGAGTTGGGGCAGCGTGGAGGGCAGGTTGGCGAAGCCCTCCAGCCGGATGACCTCCTCGGCGAGGTCGTTGGGCTCGTTGAGGTCGGGGCGCCAGCTCGGCACGGTGACCGTGAGCAGGTCGGAGCCGGAGACCTGGCAGCCGATCTGCTGCAGGCGCCGCACCACCGTCTCGCGGCCGTAGACCGTGCCGGCCACCCGGTCGGGGTGGTCGGCCGGCGTGAGCACCGTGCGCGGCGCGGCCGGCGCGGCGATCTCGGTGACCCCGGCCTCGGCGGTGCGCGCCGGAGAGCAGGACCAGCAGGTCCACTGTGCGCTGTGCCGCGGCGCCGGTGACCAGCGGGTCGCTGCCGCGCTCGAAGCGCTTGGACGCCTCGGAGGACAGCTTGTGGCGCCGGGCGGTGCGGGCGATGGAGACCGGCTCGAAGTGGGCGGCCTCGATGACGATCTCGGTGGTGGTGGAACCGGTGTCGTCGATCTCGGTGTGCTGCCCGCCCATCACGCCGGCCAGCCCGATCGGGCCGGACTCGTCGGTGATCACCAGGTCCGCGGCGTCCAGGGTGCGCACGACGCCGTCCAGGGTGGCCAGCTTCTCGCCCGGCTCGGCGCGGCGGACCCCGATCGGGCCCTTGACCCGGTTGCGGTCGTAGGCGTGCAGCGGCTGGCCGAGTTCCAGCATCACGTAGTTGGTGATGTCCACCGCGAGCGAGATCGGCCGCATGCCGGCCTTCTGCAGCCTGCGCTGCAGCCAGATCGGCGAGGTCGCCTCGGGGTCGACGCCGGTCACCGTGCGGGCGGTGAAGCGGTCGCAGCCCGCGGGGTCGGCGATCTCGACCGGGTGGCCGTGGGCGTTGCCGGCCGGCACGTCGATCAGCGCCGGGTCGCGCAGCGGCAGCCCGTAGGCGACGGCCGCCTCCCGGGCGATGCCGCGCATCGACAGGCAGTAGCCGCGGTCCGGGGTGACCGCGATGTCGAGCACCTCGTCGACGAGTTCCAGCAGCTCGACGGCGTCGGTGCCGGGCTGGTGCTCGGGCGGCAGCACGATGATGCCGGCGCCGCCGAGCGCGGCGGTCTCGCCGATGCCCAGCTCGGCCGCCGAGCAGATCATGCCCTCGGAGGTGTGGCCGTAGGTCTTGCGGGCGGCGATCCGGAAGTCGCCGGGCAGCACGCCGCCGGGCAGGATCACCACGACCTTGTCGCCGACCGCGAAGTTGGTCGCGCCGCACACGATGTTCTGCGGCTCGCCGGTGCCGTTGGCGTCGCCGACGTCCACCTGGCAGTAGCGGATGGGCTTCTTGAAGCCGGACAGCTCCTCGATCGCCAGCACCTCGCCGACGACCAGCGGGCCGGTGAGCCCGGCGCCCGACTGCTCCACCCGTTCGACCTCCAGGCCGACGGCGATCAGCCGCTCCTGCACGTCGCGGCCGGTCTGACCGGCCGGCAGGTCGACGTACTCCCGCAGCCAGGAAAGCGGGACCCGCATCAGATCTCCATCCCGAACGGAAGGGTGAAGCGCACGTCACCCTCGACGATGTCTCGCATGTCCTCGATGTTGTGGCGGAACATCAGCATCCGCTCGATCCCGAAGCCGAAGGCGAAGCCGCTGTAGCGCTCCGGGTCCACACCGCAGGCGGTCAGCACCCGGGGGTTGACCATGCCGCAGCCGCCCAGCTCGATCCAGCCCTCGGAGGAGCAGGTGCGGCAGGGGCGGTCCGGGTCGCCCACCGACTCGCCGCGGCAGACGTAGCAGACCATGTCCATCTCGGCGGACGGCTCGGTGAACGGGAAGTAGTTGGGACGCAGCCGGGTGCGCATCCCCTCGCCGAACAGCTCGCGCACCATGTGGTCCAAGGTGCCCTTGAGGTCGGCCATGGTCAGGCCCTCGTCCACGGCCAGCGCTCGACCTGGGTGAAGACCGGGGTGTGGGTGGCGTCCAGCTCGTCGGTGCGGTAGACGCGGCCCGGGCAGATCACGTAGAGCGGCGGCTCGCTGTCGATCATCGAGCGGATCTGCACCGGCGAGGTGTGGGTGCGCAGCACCAGCCCGGAGTCGTCCGCGCCGTCCGCGCCGCGGACGAAGAAGGTGTCCTGCATCTCGCGGGCCGGGTGGTCCGGCGGGAAGTTGAGCGCGTCGAAGTTGAACCACTCCGCCTCGACCTCGGGGCCTTCGGCGACCTCGGTAGCCGAGCGCGGTGAACACGTCGGCGATGCGGTCGGCGAAGGTGGTCATCGGGTGGCGGGCGCCGGCCGGGCGGCGGTCGTACGGCAGCGTGACGTCCACCGCCTCCTCGACCAGCACGCGGGCGTCGCGTTCCGCCTCAAGGGCCGCCTGCCGGGCGGCGAGCGCCTTGTTGACCGCGCCGCGGGCCTGGCCGACGCGCTTGCCGGCGTCGGCCTTGGCGTGCGGCGGCAGGGCGCCGATCTCGCGGTTGGCGAGGGCGAGCGGGGACCGGTCCGCTGCGTGGGCGCCTTCACCTCGCGCAGCGCGTCCAGGTCGGACGCCGCGGCGATGGCGGCGAGCGCCGCCTCGCGCATCCGCTCGATCTCTTCCGGTTTCAGTGCCTCGACCTCGACCGGGTCGTACGACTTGTTCGGTGCCGACATCTCTTCCCGTGCTTCCGGTTCGCTGGCGCGCGGCCTGTGGCTCGACCCGAAGGGGCCAGGGGCCGAGTCTAGTGGTCACCGAGGGGGTGGCCCGCCGCGCGGATCGACTGGTGGACGCCCGCACGGGCGTGCGGGGGCGCTGGAACGCGCTCGGGGGCGGCCCGCCGGGTGCTCAGCCGAGAACGGCCGGCGTCCCGACGGGCAGGATAAATCGGAAGCGGGCGCCGCCGCCGGGCGCGCGGTCCACCGTGATGGTGCCGCCGTGCGCCTCGACGATGCCCTTGACGATGTACAGGCCCAGGCCGGTGCCGCCCCGGCGGTTGCCCCGCCAGAAGCGGGTGAAGACGCGGCCCATCGACTCCTCCGTGATCCCGGGCCCCTCGTCACTCACCGTGACGGCCGTGCCCGACCACTCCCGCTCGCGCGGGGCCGACGAGGGCGCCACCTCGATGGTGACAGTGCCGCCGCCGTGACGCACCGCGTTTTCCAGCAGGTTGCCGAGTATCTGGTCGATCTTGTCCGGGTCGGCCCACAGCGCGGGCAGCGGCTGGGCGACCCGGACCCGGAAGAGGTCGGCGCGCTGCCCGGCGGCCACCGCCGCGTCGACGTGCCGGCGCACCGCCGCGGCGATGTCCACCGGCTGCCGGCGCACCTCCAGCCGGCCGGAGTCGATGCGGGAGATGTCGAGCAGTTCGGCGATCAGCCGGGTGACGCGGTTGGCGTCGGCGTCGACGGTCTGCAGCATCAGCTTCTTCTGGTCGTCGGTGAACCGCTCCCACTTCGCCAGCAGGGTGGCGGTGAACCCCTTGACCGAGGTGAGCGGGGAGCGCAGTTCGTGGGCGACGGTCGCGATCAGCTCGACGTGGCTGCGCTCGGTGCGCCGCCGGGACTCGGTGCCGCGCAGCGCGACCACCACCCGGCGCACCGGGCCCCTGGGGTGCTCGCGGACGTAGCGCGCGGAGACCAGCACCTCGCGGCCGCCGGGCAGCAGCAGGTTGCGTTCCGGCTGGCCGCTGCGGATGACCAGGCCGCGGTAGGGGTTGGTCAGCTGCCACCAGCGGCGGCCGTCCAGGTCCTGCAGGGGCAGGGCGCGTTCGATGGGCAGCCCCATCATCTCGGCGGCGTTCAGGTGGGTGATGCGGGCCGCGGCGGCGTTGAAGCAGACGACGCGGCCGGTCTCGTCGGCGACCACGAGGCCGTCCGGCAGGTCGTCGGCGGTCAGCTCAAGGCCAGGTTCCAGGGCGGATGCGATGTCCGCGGCCGGCGGCCTGTTGGTGTGCAACCCCGTTCCCCCTCTCGGGCTGAACCCCGCACCCTACTAGGTCGTGTCTGACACATGGCGTCGTCCGCCCGCAGGGCGGGGGCCGCGGCGTCTGGTGCGTGCGATCGCAAGGCGGAGGGTCGTCCTCGCAGTGGGCCTACCAGGACGATCCCGACAACGCGGCGAGCGTGCGTGCCAGGCGTCGCGGCCCAGGCGGGATGTGTCAGACACGGCCCAGGGCCCGGCGGATGGGTCACGGCGGCTGGCGCACCCCGCGCGGCACGGTGTATGCGGCATCCGACGGGCGGCGGACCGGGGGCGGGCGCGGTCAGCCGGCCGGGGCGGCCCGGCAGCCGTCCGGGGCGCGCTGGGCGCGGGCGGAGGCGTAGAGGCACACGGCGGCGGCGGTCGCGAGGTTGAGGCTCTCGGCGCGGCCGTGGATGGGGACGCGGACCACCTCGTCGGCGAGCGCGCGGGTCGGCTCCGGCAGGCCCCACGCCTCGTTGCCGAAGATCCACGCGGTCGGGCCGCCGAGCCCGCCGCGGTCGAGTTCGGCGTCCAGGTCCCGCTTCCCCGCGCCGTCGGCGGCCAGCAGGCGCACTCCGGCCGCGCGCAGCCCGGCGGCGGCCCGCTCGGCGGGGACCCCGACCGCGACCGGCAGGTGGAACAGGCTGCCGACCGAGGCGCGGACCGCCTTGGGGTTGTAGACGTCGACGGACGCGTCGGTGAGCACGACCGCGTCCGCGCCGGCGGCGTCCGCGCAGCGCAGCACGGTGCCGGCGTTGCCCGGGTCGCGTACCTCGGCGAGCACCGCGACCAGCCGCGGCCGGGCGGCCAGCACCTCGGCGAACGGGACGTCGAGGAAGCGGCAGATGCCGACGACGCCCTGCGGGGTGACGGTGTCGCAGACCGCGGCCACCACCTGCTCGGTGGCGGTCAGCACCGGCACTCCGGCGGCCCGGGCGGCGGCGACGATGTCGGCGTGCCGCTCGGCGGCCTCGGGGGTGACGTAGACCTCGACGAGGTGGTCGAGCGCCTCGCGGACGGCCTGCGGGCCCTCGGCGACGAACCGGCGCTCCTTGCCGCGGAAGCTCCGTTTGGCCAGCCGGCGGGCCGCGGTGACGCGGGGGGACCGCAGGGAGGTCAGCTCGGGGCTCACCATGCGCGCTTCGCTCGTTTCCACGGGACGGGTGCGACGGGACGGGGACCGGGCACGGGGGCGCCGCACACGGGTGCCGGCCGCCGCGGGACGGCGGCGGACAGCGACGGACCCGCAGGCACCGCCTGCGGGTCCGCGGGGACCACGATCCCGCGCGTCAGGCGGCCTTGGGGGCGTTGACGTCGTCGGGCAGGGCCTTCTGGGCGACCTCGACCAGCGCGGCGAACGCGGCGGAGTCGTTGACGGCCAGCTCGGCGAGGATCTTGCGGTCGACCTCGACGCTGGCGGCCTTCAGACCCTGGATGAAGCGGTTGTAGGTCATGCCGTTGGCGCGCGCCGCGGCGTTGATCCGCTGGATCCACAGCTGGCGGAAGTCGCCCTTGCGCTTCTTGCGGTCGTTGTAGTTGTAGACGAGGGAGTGGGTGACCTGCTCCTTCGCCTTGCGGTACAGACGAGACCGCTGCCCGCGGTAGCCGCTGGCCTGTTCGAGGATTGCCCGGCGCTTCTTGTGGGCGTTCACTGCCCGCTTGACGCGTGCCACTTGGTAACTCCTTGTAAGGGACCGCGGTGGGATCTCACACGGTCCGAAAGCGATGGGTCCCGGTCTTGACGCCGTGCCTCCGCAGGGAGGCGGCGGGCGTCACTTGCCGAGCAGCTTCTTGATCTTCTTGGCGTCGGCCGGAGCGACCTCGACGGTGCCGGTCAGGGCACGCGTCTTGCTCGACGGCTTGTGCTCGAGCAGGTGGCGCTTGCCGGCCCGCTCGCGCAGCACCTTGCCGCTGCCGGTGAGCTTGAACCGCTTGCTCGCACCGCTGTGCGTCTTGTTCTTCGGCATGGCGCCGTACTCTCCTCGTCGCCGGCCCCTCCCGCCCGCCGCGTGACCGCGGACGGGAAGTGCCAGACCTCGCGTTGTGTGACGGTGACCCGGAAAGGGGCTCCGGGACCCTGTGGTCCTTGTCCTCAGCCGTCTTCGCTCGGAGCGTCCTGCTGCTCCTGCTCCTGCTCGTCGAGCGGCTCGTCGTGCTGAGGCTGGCGACCGGCCTTGCGGGCGGCCTGCGCCTCGCGGGCCTCGGCCATCGCCTCGGTCTTCTTCTTGTGCGGACCGAGAACCATGATCATGTTCCGGCCGTCCTGCTTGGGGTTGGACTCGACGAAGCCCAACTCCTGGACGTCCTCGGCGAGCCGCTGCAGCAGCCGGAAGCCCAGCTCGGGCCGGGACTGCTCGCGCCCGCGGAACATGATCGTGATCTTGACCTTGTCGCCCTGCTTGAGGAACCGGACGACGTGACCCTTTTTGGTGTCGTAGTCGTGCGGGTCGATCTTCGGCCGGAGCTTCATCTCCTTGATGACCGTGTGCGCCTGGTTCTTGCGCGCCTCACGGGCCTTCATGGCCGACTCGTACTTGAACTTCCCGTAGTCCATGAGCTTGCACACGGGCGGACGTGCGGTCGCCGCGACCTCGACCAGGTCCAGGTCGTACTCCTGCGCCAGCTCCAGGGCCTTGGCAAGCGGCACGATGCCGACCTGCTCGCCGCTGGGCCCGACGAGTCGTACCTCGGGAACGCGAATCCGGTCGTTGATGCGGGGCTCGGCGCTGATGGGGCCTCCTCGGTTTGCACCACGCGGCCGTCTGGCGGACAGCCGTGCCTTGAGTCTTCTGTCTTACGACCCCGTGCCGCGAGCGTGAAAAACGCCCCGAACGGGACACAGGCGGGGCTCCACACAACCGGGAGCACCGCCGCGTAATTCCCGCGGGGCGCATCGGGCAACCACACTCCGTACGCAGGCGCACGGCGAAGACTGCCGGACCGGAACCTGCCGACCCGGGGGCCAGTCAGGTGGGAGTTGGAGCTCCACTTGTGGGCCGGGCACACGAATGACCGGCCGGTCAGGTGACCAGCATACCAGTGCCGGGGACCGGTCGCGCGGGGCCTATCGTGTGGAGCATGCGCGACACCTCCCCGACCGGAATCCCGGCCCCCGCGTCCGACGCCTCCCCGGCCGCCGCCTCGCCCGAGCCGGCGGGCGCCGGCTTCGACGCCATGGCCCGCGACATCGCGGACGTGCCCGCCGTGGAGGTGATCACCACGGTCGCCGTCCACCTGATGAGCGCGGCGGCGGTGAACCTGGGACTGGCCGAGGAGGGCGCGGCGCACAAGGACCTGGACGAGGCGCGCAAGCTCATCACCGCGCTGGCCGGCCTGGTGACCGCCGGGGCGCCGGAGATCGGCACGTACCACGCGGCGCCGCTGCGGGACGGGCTGAAGTCGCTGCAACTGGCCTTCCGCGAGGAGTCCGTGGTCCCGGACGAGCCGGGCGCCGGACCCGGCGAGAAGTACACCGGGCCCGTCCACTCCTGACCGCGCGGGCTAGCGGCGCCCGGACCTGAAGCCGTGGCCGGCGCCGGCCGGCATCGGCTCGCCGCTCTCGTCGTCGATCACTCCGCCGCCCTCCGGGCCGGTCAGCCCCTCCCCCGCGGTCGGGCGGACGCCGTGCGGGTGGGTGAGCCGGTGGGCCATCGCGGCCAGGACCCCGCCGACCAGGGGCGCCACGATGAACAGCCACAACTGCGACAGCGCCGAGCCGCCCGCGAAGATGGCCGGGCCGAAGCTGCGCGCCGGGTTGACCGAGGTGCCGGTGAGCGGGATGCCGATGAGGTGCACCACGGCGAGCGTCAGGCCGACGGCCAGCGCGCCGAAGCCGGTCATCACGACCTTCCGGGTCACCGCCAGGTAGACGAAGACCAGCAGGAAGGTCATCGTCACCTCGATGAGGAACGCGCCACCGGTGTTGAGGCCCACCGCCGAGCGGCTGTCGTAGCCGTTGGTGCCGAAGGCGCCGCTCGTGCCGAGCCCGGGGATCTGCTTGGCGAGCAGGAACAGGAACGCCGCCCCCGCGATCGCCCCGACGAACTGCGCGGCCCAGTAGGCGACCGCGGTGCGCGGGTCGATGCGCCGGGCGAGCAGCGCCCCCAGCGTCACCGCCGGGTTCAGATGGCATCCGGAGATGGGTCCGAAGGTGTAGGCCAGGCCGACCAGCACCAGGCCGAAGGCGAGCGCGATGCCGACGGCACCGACGTACTGCGCCGCCACCACCAGGGAGCCCACGGCGAAGAAGACGTACAGCGCGGTGCCGACGAACTCGCAGATGACGGGTCGCCTGTCCATGGAGTGCTCCTCGCGACGATTGCCGAGTCACCGGCAATTCTCGGCCAAAGCGTCACACTTCACATCTTGGGCGATTCGGGTGAATCAGGCGTACCGTGCCGCCTCAGCGGCGGTAGAGCGGTTCCCCGGGCACCCGCACGTCGGGCGGCAGAACGGCCAGGTCGAGGCCGTTGACCAGCCGGGCGCGCAGCTCCTCGTGCCCGGCCAGCGCGGTCGCCACCGCGCGGACCACGGCGGCGGCCGGCGCGTCCCGGTCGGGCACCAGGCACAGGGTGCCGTCGCTGGGCGGCGTGCCGTCGGCCGGCGGCGGAGAGGGGGCCAGGTAGGCGCGTTCCAGCTCCGGCCGGGCGGCCACCACCTCGCGCACCGCGGCGGCCACCGCCGGGTCGGTCAGCGGATCGACCCGGTCGCGCCCGTCGGCCAGCGCACGCAGCGCCGGTCCGGTCAACTCGTAGGCGACCGGGCCTGCCAGGTCGATCAGCAGGGTCCCGGCCTGCTCGTGGGCGAGCGCGCGCAGCGCCTGGTGCAGCGGCACGGCGACCGGCCGCGCGTCGGCCCGCCAGCGCGCCAGGCTCTCCACCGAGGTGAACGCGGGCAGCGCGCGCCGGCCGTCCGGCGCCTGGATGGTCGGCACCGCCATGTCGCTGCTCTTCTCCCGGCGCAGCCCGTCCGGCCCCTGCTCGGCCTCGCCGAGCACCGCGACCACCGGGACCAGCAGCCGGGCGCCGGGGAGCGCGGCGATCACCTGGTCCTCGGCCGAGCGGTCGGCCGCCCAGGCGGCCAGGGCGGCGGCGAGCCGGGGGTCGGCGGTGCCGTCGTCGTCGGAGAAACCGGGGGCGGGAATGCTCTGGGAGGCCACACCGGTGAGGGTATCGGCGCGGCCGGCCGGCGCGGTCCGCGGTCCCCGCACGGCGGCGTCGGCCGGCGGGCGCTTTCTCACGTGTCCTTCATACCGGTCTCAGGCTGTGCGCAGATTCGTCCCCGAAAGTGGTGGTGAGCGCAAGGGACGGGCTCCGGTGCGTGTGCCGCGCACCGGAGCTCGTGTGCTTTTCCCCGCTCAACCGCGCGAGCGCCGCCACAGCAGGCCCGCGGCGGCCAGCAGCACCACTCCGGCGATCGCGCTGATCCCCGACAGGCCCAGGCCGGAGCCCGACGACGAGCCGGGGGCGCCGGCGGTCGGCCCGGGGCCGAAGTACTGCTTGGCGTACGGCAGCGAGGCCGGGGTCTCCGGGGCGGGGCGCAGCTTCGCCGCCGCGGCCAGCGCGGCGGCCGGGTCGACCAGTCCGGCGCCGACCGCGTCGTCGCGCCCGCCGGCCGGCCGGTCGCGGGCGGTGTCCTCCAGCAGCGTCTTGATCTGCGCCGGGCTCAGCTTCGGGTAGGCGGACCTGATCAGCGCGACGACCCCGGAGGCGTAGGCGGAGGCGGCCGAGGTGCCCCAGCCCTCGTAGTAGTGCTTGTCGGGGTCGGCGATCACCACGTCCACGCCGGGGGCGGCCACGTCGGCGTACCAGTGCTCGGTGGAGAAGGCGGCGTGCCGGCCGTAGACGTTGACGGCGGCGACCGCGATGACACCGGGATAGGCCGCCGGGTAGGAGACCGGGTTGCCGTGCTCGCCGCTGTTGCCGGCCGAGGCGACCACGACGATGCCCTTGGCCAGGGCGTACTGGACCGCCTCGTCCTCCTGGGCGTCCGGGTGGGCGGTCTTGCTGTCGTCGCCGAGCGAGAGGTTGATGACGTCGGCGCCGTGGTCGGCGGCCCACCGGATGCCCTGGGCGAGGGCGGCGCCGCGGGTGGCGCGGGCCTGCTTGCGCTTGGGGTCGGAGTCCTCCAGGATCACCCGGACCGGGAGGATCTTCGCCTCCGGGGCGATGCCCATCACGCCGTCGCTGTCGCCGGGCCCGTGGCCGTGTCCGGCGATGATGCCGGCCATCGCCGTGCCGTGCCGGGCCCAGGTCGGATCGCCCGGTTCGGCGCCGAACCCGATGAAGTCCTTGCCGGGCAGCACCTGTCCGGTCAGGTCCGGGTGGTCGGGGTCGACGCCGGTGTCCAGGACCGCGACGGTGATCCCCTTGCCCTTGCTGACCTGCCATGCCTGTTGGGCGTGGAGCGCGGTCAACGGCCACTGCTGGTCGCGTATCGAGTCGGCGTACGCGGCCGGGGCGCCGGGCAGCAGCACGGTGGCGAACGCGGCGAGCAGGGCGGCGGCCAGCGCGACGAGGCCGGCCGGACGGCCGCTCGCTCCACGGGTCATCAGGAGTCTCCGGTGTGCGCGGGGCCGCCGAGCGCGGTGCGGACGGCGGTCAGGAAGCGGTGGTCGAGCGCACCGGCCAGCCCGGCGGCGTCGTAGCCCAGGCCGGACTGCGCGGCGACCGAGCCGGCGCCGCGCACGGTGGCGGCGGTGGCGTCCTGCGGGGCGGCGAGCGTGCGGCCGTCGGCGAAGCCGCTGACCGCGTAGACCACGAGCGGCAGGGTGGCGGACGGCTCGACCGTCCAGCTCCCGCGCTGCGCGGCGCCGAAGTGCGCGGCGGCGGTGCCGGGGAAGGGCACGGGCAGCGGCATGGCGTGCGGGTCGGCGTCCAGGCCGCCGCGGGTCAGCCGGCGGCGCAGCGCGGCCATGCCGGCCGGGTCGGTGCCGGTGACCAGCAGGCCGACGGTGGTCACGTCGGTGGAGGTGGCGTCGGTGTAGGTGGCGCGCAGCAGGCGGGTGCAGCCGGCCGGGGCGAGGGCCGCGGCGAGCTTGGGGTCGAACGCGCCGTCGCAGCCGCTGTCCGGGGCGACGCCGACCCTGGTCCAGGTGCGGTCGGCGCCGCCGGGGCCGGCGCCGGCCGCCTTGACGGTGCGCGGGAACAGGTCGTCGACCGGTTCGCCGTGCCACAGGGCGCGGGTCTCGGCGTAGTTCTGTGCCGGGCTGGCGGCGCCGTCGCGCTTGGCGGAGGACAGCAGGCCCACCGCCTTGCCGACGCCCGCCCCGGCCAGCAGTCCGGCGCCGAGCACCAGGCAGACCACCACGGAGAGCGGGAGCTGCACGGTGCGCCGGTCACGGCCGGTGAGGCGGGCGACGCCGCCGGTCCACGGCTGGTGCGCGGCCGGCGGCTGGCTGGGAGGCAGCGCGGGCGGCCGTGGCGGCGGGAAGGAGGAGGGGGGCGGTGATGCCCCGTTGTCGACTCCGGTGCCCACCAACTGCCCCCTCATGGCCGGCGCGTCCGCGCCACGTGGTCGTCAACGCCGGTCCACGGGGACCGGCTGCGGCCGCACTCTGCCGAGGGGCCGCGATCCCCGTTCCGCGGGAGGAAGACGGGGGTTCGGGAGGACACAGTACTGACGTCGGTTAGACGCCGGTACGGCGGTCCGGAGTCGGATCATCGTCCCGGCCGGCCTCGGCAACACGTCACCTTACGGGCTGTACCTGTGTCTGTCCCCACGAGGGGTCTTGTCGGCCGGATCCTTACCCGGCAAGCTGCCCGCATGGTCGACCACGCCGCTGACCGGGCCCGCTACGACCGGGCCACCAGGGATCTCGACGCGCCGCTGGCGGTGGTGGACCTGGCCGCCTTCGACCGCAACGCCGCCGATCTGGCCGCCCGGGCCGGCGGCAAGCCGGTGCGGGTGGCGACCAAGTCGGTGCGCTGCCGGGCGCTGCTGGAGCGGGTGCTGGCGCGTGAGGGGTTCGCCGGGGTCATGTCGTTCACGTTGGCCGAATCGCTGTGGTTGGCCGGCAGCGGCTTCGACGACGTGCTGCTGGCCTACCCGTCGGCGGACCGGGCGGGCTTCGCGCGGCTGGCGTCGGACCGCGCGCTGGCCGACGCGGTCACCGTGATGGTCGACGACCCGGCGCAGCTCGACCTGATCGACGCGGCGCGCGACGGCGGCACGCAGCGGGTGCGGGTCTGCCTCGAACTGGACACCGCGCTGCGGCTGTTGGGCGGCCGGATCCGGATCGGCGCGCGGCGCTCGCCGCTGCGGGACGCCGACGCGCTGGCGGCGCTCGCGCGGACGGTGGCCGCCCGGCCGGGGTTCACGGTGGTGGGGCTGATGGCGTACGAGGGCCATGTGGCCGGGGTGGGCGACGCGGTGCCGGGCAGTCCGGTGCGCTCGCGGGCGGTGCGGACGATGCAGGCGGTGGCGCGGCGGGAGTTGGCGGCGCGGCGGGCCGAGGTGGTGCGCGCGGTGCGGGCGGTGGCGCCGGAGTTGGAGTTCGTCAACGGCGGCGGCACCGGGAGCGTGCAGTACACGGCGGCCGAGGAGGCGGTGACCGAGATCGCGGCGGGCTCCGGGCTGTTCGTGCCGCGGCTGTTCGACACCTACACCTCGTTCACCGGGCGGCCGGCCGCGCTGTTCGCCCAGCCGGTGGTGCGCCGGCCGGGGCCCGGGGTGGTGACGGTGCTGGGCGGCGGGTATCCGGCGTCCGGGGCGGCCGGCCGGGACCGGCTGCCGGTGCCCTACCTGCCGCCGGGGCTGTCCTACGACGGGCAGGAGGGCGCCGGCGAGGTGCAGACGCCGCTGCTCGGCCGGGCGGCCGACGGGTTGCGGATCGGCGACCGGGTGTGGTTCCGCCATGCGAAGGCGGGTGAACTGTGCGAGCGGTTCGCACAGTTGCACCTCGTCGAGGACGACCGGGTGGTGGCGACGGTGCCGACCTACCGGGGCGAGGGCCGCACCTTCCTGTGACCGGGCGGGCCGTCAGGCGGGAGTGACGTAGGCGCCCGCGATGCCGCCGTCCACCAGGAACTGCGAGCCGGTGATGAAGGTGGAGTCGTCGCTGGCCAGGAAGGCGACCGCGGCGGCGATCTCGGCGGCGTCGGCGAACCGGCCGAGCGGGATGTGCACCAGGCGGCGGGCGGCCCGCTCGGGGTCCTTGGCGAACAGCTCGCGCAGCAGCGGGGTGTCGACCGGTCCCGGGCACAGCGCGTTGACCCGGATGCCCTCGCGGGCGAACTGCACGCCCAGTTCGCGGGACATCGCCAGCACGCCGCCCTTGGAGGCGGTGTAGGAGATCTGCGAGGTGGCGGCTCCCATCACGGCGACGAACGACGCGGTGTTGATGATCGAGCCCTTGCCCTGCCGCCGCATGTACGGCAGCGCCGCCTTGCAGCACAGGTAGACCGAGGTGAGGTTGACCTCCTGGACGCGCCGCCAGGCGTCGAGGCCGGTGGTGAGGATCGAGTCGTCGTCGGGCGGCGAGATGCCGGCGTTGTTGAAGGCGACGTCCACCGAGCCGTAGGTGTCGTAGGCGGTCTTGAAGAGCGCGTCCACCTGGTCCGCGTCGGTGACGTCGGCGCGGACGAAGAGCCCGTCCACCTCGTCGGCGGCGGCCTGGCCCGCGGCGGAGTCGATGTCGGCGCAGACCACGTGGGCGCCCTCGGAGGCGAGGCGGCGCACGGTGGCCAGGCCGATGCCGCTGCCGGCCCCGGTGACCACGGCGGTGCGGCCTGGCAGGCGGCGGCAGACGGGCGTCCGGTCGCTGCTGTCGGTCACGTCAGTTCTCCTCGGTGCTGATGAAGACGTTCTTGGTCTCGGTGAAGGCGGTCAGCGCCTCCGGGCCCAGCTCGCGGCCGAGCCCGGACTGCTTGTAGCCGCCGAACGGGGTCCAGTAGCGCACGGCGCTGTGCGAGTTGACGGAGAGGTTGCCGGCCCGCACCGCGCGCGAGACGCGGATCGCCCGGCCGACGTCCCGGGTCCACAGCGAGCCGGCGAGGCCGTACGGGGTGGCGTTGGCGAGCCGGATCGCGTCGGCCTCGTCGTCGAAGGGCAGCACGACGGCGACCGGGCCGAACACCTCCTCGGTGGCGGCGGGGGCCTGCGGGTCGAGGCCGGCCAGCACGGTGGCCGGGTACCAGAAGCCCTTGCCGGCCGGCGCGGTGCCGCGGATCGCGGCCGGGGCGTCCTCGGGCACGTAGGAGCGCACCCGGTCGCGCTGGGCGGCGGAGATCAGCGGGCCCACGGCGGTGGCCGGGTCGGCCGGGTCGCCGACGGCGACGCCGAGCACGGCGGGTTCCAGCAGTTCGAGGAAGCGGTCGTGGACCGAGCGCTGCACCAGGATCCGGGTGCGGGCGCAGCAGTCCTGACCGGTGTTGTCCAGGAAGGACATCGGGGCGGTCCGCGCCGCGTGGGGAAGGTCCGCGTCGGCGAAGACGATGTTGGGGCTCTTGCCGCCGAGTTCCAGGGTGAGCCGCTTGACCTGCTGGGCGCAGCGGGCCATGACCTGCCGGCCGACCGCGCTGGAGCCGGTGAAGACGATCTTCGCGACGTCGGGGTGGTCGACCAGCGCGGTGCCGGTGACCGGTCCGGCGCCGGGCAGCACCTGGAACAGGCCCTCCGGCAGCCCGGCTTCGAGGGCGAGGTCGGCCAGTCGCAGCGCGGTCAGCGGGGTCGTCTCGGCGGGCTTGAGGACGACGGCGTTGCCGGCCGCCAGCGCCGGGGCGGTGGACCAGGCGGCGATGGGCATCGGGAAGTTCCACGGCACGATGACGCCGACCACGCCGAGCGGTTCGCGGAAGGTGACGTCCAGGCCGCCGGGCGCCGGGATCTGGGCGCCGTTGAGGCGTTCGGCGCCGCCGGCCGCGTAGTCGAGCAGGTCGCGGACGTTGCCGGCCTCCCAGCGGGCGTTGCCGATCGGGTGGCCGGCCTCGGCGACCTCCAGCCCGGCCAGTTCCTCGCGGTGGCCGTCCACGACGGCGGCGAAGCGGCGCAGCAGGCGGGCCCGGTCGGCGGGCGCGGTGGCGGCCCAGCCGGCCTGGGCGCGCACCGCGCGGCCCACCGCGGCGGCGACCTGCGGCGGCGCGGTGGCCGGGACGGTGGCGATGACCTCCTCGGTGGCGGGGTTGAGGATCCGGTGCTCGGTGGGGTGTCGGTCGGCCACGTGGGTCCTCACAGGCGTTCGAAGGAGCGGCGCAGCTCCCAGTCGGTGACGGCGGCGTCGTAGGCGTCCTGCTCGACGCGGGCCATGTTCGCGTAGTGGTCGACGACGTCCTGGCCGAACGCCTCGCGGGCGAGGGCCGACTCGCGCCACCGGTCGGCCGCGTCGCGCAGCGTGCCGGGCACGTGGTCGGCGTCGCCCGCGTAGGCGTTGCCGGTGCAGGCGGCGGGCAGCTCCAACTGCCGCTCCACGCCGTCGAGTCCGGCGGCGATCATGCCGGCGACCGCCAGGTAGGGGTTGACGTCGCCGCCGGGCACCCGGTTCTCGAACCGCAGCGAGCGGCCGTGGCCGACGACGCGCAGCGCGCAGGTGCGGTTGTCGTGGCCCCAGGCGACGGCGGTGGGGGCGAAGGAGCCGGCGCGGTAGCGCTTGTAGGAGTTGATGTTGGGCGCGTACAGCAGGGTGAGGTCTTGCAGCCAGGCGAGCTGGCCGGCCAGGAAGTGCCGCATGGTCGCCGACATGCCGGCCGGCGCGCTCTCGTCGGCGAAGACCGGCACCCCGTCGGCGTCGCGCAGCGAGAGGTGGATGTGGCAGGAGTTGCCCTCCCGCTCGTCGTACTTGGCCATGAAGGTCAGGGCGCGGCCCGCCTGGGCGGCGATCTCCTTGGCGCCGGTCTTGTAGACGACGTGCTGGTCGCAGGTGGTGAGCGCGTCGTCGTAGCGGAAGGCGATCTCGTGCTGGCCGAGGTTGCACTCGCCCTTGGCGGACTCCACGGTCAGGCCCGCGGCGGCCATCTCGTTGCGGATGCGGCGCAGCAGCGGCTCGACCCGGCCGGTGCCGAGCACCGAGTAGTCGACGTTGTACTGGTTGGCCGGGCGCAGGCCGCGGTAGGAGCGGTCCCAGGCGTCCTCGTAGGAGTCGTCGAAGACCATGAACTCCAGCTCGGTGCCGACCTGGGCGCTCCAGCCGCGCTCGGCGAGCCGGTCGAGCTGGCGGCGCAGGATCTGCCGCGGGGAGGCGGTGACCGGGGTGCCGTCGTGCCAGGACAGGTCGGCGAGCAGCAGCGCGGTGCCCTCGTTCCACGGGGTGCGGCGCAGCGTGGCGTGGTCGCCGTGCAGGGCGAAGTCGCCGTAGCCGCGCTCCCAGGAGGACATCGCGTAGCCCTCGACGGTGTTCATGTCGGTGTCGACGGCGAGCAGGTAGTTGCAGCCCTCGGTGCCGTGGGCCAGCACCTCGTCGAGGAAGAAGCGGGCGGCGAAGCGCTTGCCCTGGAGTCGGCCCTGCATGTCGGTGAAGGCCAGGACGACGGTGTCGATGTCACCGGCGTCCACGAGCCGGTACAGCTCGTCGACGGACAGCGGCGGCTTGCGGTCTGCCACGGGTGGAGCCTCCTTCGGTGGCCGGGGTCCGCGCACCGGCCGGCCGGTCTAAGGTATGCACGGATACCATTGATTGTGAAGGGGAGAGAGGAGGTGGACCGATGAGTGACACGGACGCCACGCCGGTCGACCGGTTCTCCCCCGTGCTGCGCCCGGTCCGGGCGGGCAGCGGCTTCGAGGAGGCGCTGGAGCGGATACTCCAGGTGCTGCGGCTCGGCCTGGTCCGGTACGGCGAACGCCTGCCGTCGGAGCGGGAGTTGGCGGACCGGCTGCGCATCAGCCGGGTGACGCTGCGCGAGGTGCTGAAGGTCCTTCAGGACGAGGGGCTGGTGGAGAGCCGCCGGGGCCGCTACGGCGGCACCTTCGTGCGCTACCGGGCCGGCGAGTTGGCCTGCGCGGCCGACGGCGCGGCCGATCCGGCGGAGCGGATGGCCGAGGCGGACCTGGACGACCTGCTGCGCTTCCGCGAGGTGCTGGAGGTCGGCGCGGCGGAGCTGTGCGCGGCGCGCGGGCCGGCCGCGGGCTCCCTGGAGCGGCTGCGGGCCTGCCTGACGGCGACCGTGGACGCCCCGCTCGGCGACTACCGCCGGCTCGACACCCGGCTGCACCTGACGCTGGCCGAGCTGTCCGGCTCCCCGTCGCTGGCGGCCGCGTACGCCGCCGTACGGGCCTCGGTCAACGAGCGGTTGGACCGCATCCCGCTGCTGGTGCGCAATCTGGAGCACTCCCAGGCGCAGCACATCGCGCTCGTCGAGGCGGTGGCCGAGGGCGACGTGGACGGCGCCCGCGAGGTGATGCGCGAACACTGCGCGGGCACCGCGTCGCTGCTGCGCGGCTTCCTGGCGTGACGGCAATGGTGTTGACTGGGACCATTGCGGACCCGTGAGGTTCCGGGGTGACGGGAAGGAGGGCGCCGGGTGGAATCGGCACCGCTGATCGGGGTCACGACGTATGCCACCGAGGCCCGCTGGGGCGCCGGCTGGTCGGCGCCGGCCGTGCTGCTGCCGGCCACCTATCCGGCGTACGTGCGGGCGGCCGGCGCTCTGGTGGCCATGCTGCCGCCCGATCCGGATCCGGCCGCCGCGGCCGGCCTGGTGGCCCGGTTGGACGGCCTGGTGCTGGCGGGCGGCGAGGACGTCGACCCGGCCCGCTACGGCCACGCTCCGCACCCGCGGGCCGGCGCCCCCTGCCCGGAGCGCGACGCGTGGGAACTGGCCCTGCTGGACGCCGCGTTGGCGGCCGGCACGCCCGTGCTGGGGATCTGCCGGGGCATGCAGCTGATGAACGTGCACGCCGGCGGCACGCTGGTGCAGCACCTGCCGGACGAGGTCGGCCACACCGGGCACAATCCGCAGGTCGGCGTCTTCTCCTCGCACACCGTCAAGGCGGTCCCCGGCACGGTGACGGCGGGCCTGCTGCCCGGTGCGGTGGAGGTGGCCACCCATCACCACCAGGCGGTCGGCGGGCTCGGCGCCGGGCTGGTCGCCTCCGCGTACGCCGAGGACGGCACGATCGAGGCGCTGGAGTACCCCGGGGACGGCTTCGCGCTGGGCGTGCAGTGGCACCCCGAGATGCGGGACGACGCCCGCGTGGTGGCCGCCCTGGTGGAAGCCGCGAGCCGCCGGTGACCGACGGCGCGCCGTTACAGGGCGATGCCCGCGGCCTCCTGGTGGGCGATGCCCAGCGGCAGTTCGAGTTCGAACCAGACCACCTTGCCGTGCCGGGTGGTGCGGCTGCCCCAGCGGTGGGCCAGTTCGTTGACCAGGCGCATGCCGCGGCCGCTCTCCACCTCGCCGGAGTTCTCGTCCGCCTGGCGCAGCAGCGGCAACTGGTGTGCGGCGTCGGCGACTTCGACGGTGAGGCTGCGGTCCCGGAACAGCCGCAGCTGGCGGGGGGGTCCGGCGTGCCGCAGGGCGTTGGTGACCAGTTCGCTGACGAGCAGTTCGGTCACCTCGGACAGCGCGGTCAGGCCCCAGGACTCCAGCGTGTCGCGGGTGAAGCGCCTGGCCTGCCCGGCGAGCGTGATGTCCTCGTTGAGCGGCAGGGTGGCGATCCGGCCTTCGGGCACCGGGAGCACCTGGGCCATGATGACGGCGATGTCGTCCTCGGCGCCGTCGGTGACCAGGGTCTGGATGACCGCGTCGCAGGTCTGCTCCAGGCTGCGGCCGCGCCCGGAGAGCGTCTCGGTCAGCAGGGCCAGGCCCTCGTCGATGTCCTGGCCGCGCCGCTCCACGAGACCGTCGGTGTACAGGGCGAGCAGTCCGCCCTCCGGGATGGTGATCTCGACGCTCTCGAACTCCACGCCGCCGACGCCCAGCGGCACCCCGGGCGGCACGTCGACCGGGCGCGCGGTGCCGTCGGTGGAGACCACGACGGGCGGCAGGTGCCCGGCGCAGGCGATGACGCAGCTGCGGTCCACCGGGTCGTAGACCGCGCACACGCAGGTGGCGAACTGCCCCTCGCCGATGCCGGACGCGGTCTCGTCCAGCCGGGCGAGCACCTGGTCGGGCTGCATCTCCAGGGTGGCCAGCGTCCGTGCCACGGTGCGCAGTTGGCCCATGGTCGCGGCGGCGCGCATGCCGTGGCCCATCACGTCGCCGACCACCAGCGCGACCCGGCCGCAGGAGAGCGGCACCACGTCGAACCAGTCGCCGCCGACCTCGCTGGCCACGCTGCTCGGCAGGTAGCGGTAGGCGATCTCCATGCCCAGCGTGTGGTGGACCTCCTGCGGCAGCAGGCTGCGCTGCAGGGTGAGCGCGGTCTCCCGCTCGCGCCGGTACAGGCGGGCGTTGTCCATGCTGATGGCGGCCCGGGCGACCAGTTCCTCGGCGAGCGCCACGTCGGCGGCGGTGAACGGCTCGGGGTTGCGGGTGCGGATGAACTCCGCGCCGCCGAGCACCGATCCGCGGGCCAGCACCGGCACCATGAGGTAGGAGTGGATGCCCGCCTCAAGGCCGGGGGCCACCCGCTCGGGCGAGGTGACGATCCTGGCCAGCGACTTCTCGTCCACCTCGGGCACCAGCACCGAGCGCCCGGTGCGCAGCGCCTGCGCGTAGACCTTCGCCGCGTCGAACCGGGAGACCTCGCCCACCGTGTCGGCGGCGCTGGTCAGTCCGTCGCCGTTCTCCTCGCCGACCGCCACCGCGCGCAGCACCACCCGCTGGTCGTCGCGCGGCATGTACGGCTCGTCGCCGCGCAGCACCGAGTCGAGCAGGTCGACGGTGACGAAGTCGGCGAAGCGCGGTATCACCACCTCGACCAACTCCTGGGCGGTGCGCTGCAGATCGAGGGTGCTGCCTATCCGGGTGCTCGCCTCGTTGATCAGGGCGAGCTGTTCGCGGGCCTCGTTCGCCTCGCGCAGCGCGGTCTGCCGGGCCACCAGCGTGGCGTGCTCGCGCAGGTAGAGGCGGGCGTTGTCGAGCGAGACGGCGGCCCGCGCGACGAGTTCGTCGGCCAGCGTGGTGTCCGGGGCGTTGAACTGGCCGCGGTCCTCGTGCCGGGCGAAGACCACCACGCCGAGCACGGTGGACCTGGCGACCAGCGGGGTGACCCGCAGCGCCCCCGACTCGCGGTCCAGCCGGGTCGGCTTGTGCGCGCTGCCGGCCGGTTCGCTCGTCGAGGGCGGCAGGTCGCAGTTGTCCATCACGACCGTCCGGCCGGTCGCCATCGCCCGCGCGTAGGCGGAGTCGGGCGAGAGCCGGTAGACGGCCTCGGTGGGCACCTCCTCCAGGCTCACGTCGTCGCGGGCGGTGGCCACCGCGATGCGCCGCACGAGCAGCGCGTCGCCGTTGTCCACCGGTTCCGGGTCGAGGCCGCTGACGAGGCGTTCGAGGATGTGCACCGCGCACACGTCGGCGACCTTGGGCACCATGGCGTTGACCAGTTCGCGGGCGGTGTCGCGCAGGTCGAGCGTGGTGCCGATCATCGCGCCGGCCTCGGCGAGCAGCGCCAGGCGCTCCTGGGCCCGGGCGGCCTGCGCCTCGGCGCGGTACCGCTCGGTGACGTCGATGATGGACGAACTGACGCCCAGCAGCTCCCCGTCGGGGGCCTCCAGGCGGAAGTAGGACGCCGACCAGGCCCGGTCATGGTCCGGGTCGCCGGGGGTGCGGCCGTGCGAGCGGGCGTCGAGGACCGGCTCCCCGGTCCGCAGCACCTGCCGCATGACGTCCTCTATCTCCACGGCGTTGATGCCGGGCAGCACCTCGGAGAGGGTGTGGCCCATGTGCTCCTCGGGCGACAGGCCGTTCATCTTGGCCAGGGCGTCGTTGATCCGCACGAAGCGCAACTGGTCGTCGTAGACCGCGAGTCCGATCGGCGACTGCTGGAAGAAGCCGTCGAGTGCCGCGAGGTCCGCCTCGACCTCGCGCAGCGCCCGCACCTCCGAGGCGATGGCCAGCACGTAGGAGTGGCCGTCCGGGGTGACGACGGGGTAGGCGCGGAAGTCCAGTTCGACGGTGGAGCCGTCGCGGTGCCGGACCGGGAAGGCACCCGACCAGGCGTGCCCGCTCAGGATGCGGCCGAACAACTCCAGCGCGTCGGTGCGCCGGCCGACCGGGGCCAGCAGCCGGGCCGCGGTGTTGCCGACCGCTTCCTCGGGGGTGTAGCCGAGCAGCGCCTGGGAGTCCTCGTTCCAGTGCAGGATGCGGCCTCTGCTGTCCAGCAGCGCACTCGCCAGCGGCACCACGGGGTGTCCCTCGGGCCGTGACGCGGCGGGCCCCCTCCACCGCCTCGAGCGATCCTCGGGAAAGCCCGACTCCTGGTGCGTCCTGGTCAAGAAACCGCCCACATATCCTCGCCCCCGGTGCTGCGTGCTGACATGCCGGTCCACGCCATTCCAGAGTGCAACAGCGCAACTCGAACGGCGAGTGCACACGGTACCCGGGAGTGGGGGTCCTGCGGGAGTCGGCTCCCCACCCGGAACTACAACTTTCTACGATTGGGTGGCGAGTAAGCGCAGGAAAACGGCGGTGCCCGCTACCGTCACCCACAGTGCGGCGCCGAGCACGAGGGGTCGGGGACCGGTCCGCCGCAGCGCCGCCGGATCGGTGGACAGCCCGATCGCGGAGAGCGCGACGGTGATCAGGAAGACCGACACCGTGCCGAGCGGCGCCCGGGCGGCAGCCGGGATCAGCCCGGCGGTCTCCGCCCCGGCGGCGAGCAGGAAGCCGACCAGGAACCACGGCACCAGCCGGTGCGCGCGCACCCGGACCGGCGTGCCGGCTGCCTCCGGCGCGCTCCGCGCTCCCCGGCGGCCGAACGCGGCCAGACCCAGGCAGATCGGGATGATCATCAGCGTGCGGGTCAGCTTGACCACCACCGCCTGGTGCAGCGCGCCCGGCCCGTACGCGGACGCCGCGGCCACCACCGAGGACATGTCGTTGACGGCCGTGCCGGCGAACAGGCCGAACGCGTGGGCGTCCATCCCGAGCAGACGGCCGAGGACCGGGAAGACCAGCACCGCCGCGACGTTGAAGACGAAGATGGTGGAGACCGCGTACGTCACCTCCGCCTCGGCCGCCCCGATGACCGGGGTGACCGCCGCGATCGCCGAGGCGCCGCAGATCCCGGTGCCCACCCCGATCAGGGTGCGCAGGTCGCCGGCGATGCCCAGCGCCCGGCCGAGGCCGTAGGCGGCGGCCAAGCACACCGCCAGCGTGCCGAGCATCGACGGCAGCGACCCGAGCCCCACCCGCACCACCTGCACCAGGGAGAGCTGGCAGCCCAGCAGCACGACCGACGCCTGCAGCACCCCGCGGCTCGCGAAGGCGACGCCGGGCCGCAGCCGCGCGCCGGGCCGCAGCAGCACCGACAGCAGCACGCCGAGCACGATGCCGGTCACCGGGCCGCCGACCACCGGCAGCAGCCGGCCGAGCACGGTCGCCGCCGCCGCGACGGCCACCGCCAGCGCCAGCCCCGGCGCGCGGGCCGCGAGCCGGGCCGCCGCCCGGTCCGGCGGCCCGCCACCGCCGGCCGGCTCGGGGGACGGGACGGGCACGCCGGGCGGGGTGGGCGCGGGCCTGGTGGGCACGCCGGAAGCGCAGGGCGCGGGGGACGGCTTCGTGGGCCGGTGCCGCGCGGGCTCGGAGGTCATGATCCGACTGTGGCGCCCCCGGCGACCACGCAGTAGCCCCCGCGCGGGCAGGAGGTCATAGCGTTGACCTATGACACGTACCCCGGATCCGGACTCGCTTCGCCTGCTGGTGCTCGTCGCGAACCTGGGCAGCCTCGGCCGCGCGGCGGCGGAACTCGGCATCGCGCAGCCCTCCGCGAGCCGCCGCCTGACCAACCTGGAGCGCGACCTGGGCCTGGTCCTGGTGGACCGGACCCGGCGCGGCTCGACGCTCACCGCCCCGGGCCAGGTGGTGGCCGGCTGGGCGCAGGGGGTGCTGCTGGAGCTGGACGGGCTGCTGACCGGTGCCGAGGCGCTGCGCACCAAGCGGGACGCCGAGTTGAAGGTGGCCGCCAGCATGACGATCGCCGAGTACCTGGTGCCCGGCTGGATCAGCGAACTGCGCCGCCAACGGCCGGAGCTGTACGTCGGGTTGCAGGTGACCAACAGCGAACACGTCGCCGAGATGACCAGGACCGGCGAGGTGGACCTCGGATTCGTCGAGTCGCCGCGGCTGCCCGGCGGGCTGGCCGGCCGCCAGGTGGCGACCGACCGGCTCACCGTGGTCGTCACGCCCGGCCACCCCTGGGCCCGCCGCCGCACGCCGCTGACCGCGCGGGAGGTGGCCGCCACGCCGCTGGTGCTGCGCGAGCCGGGCTCCGGCACCCGGGAGACCCTGGACCGGGCGCTGCGGCGCGGCGGCCACGATCCGGCGCGCCCGCTGCTCGAACTCGGCTCCACCACGGCGGTACGCGGCGCGGTGGTGGCCGGGGCGGGCCCGGCGGTGCTCAGCGAACTGGCGGTGCTCGGCGACGTGGCGGACGGCCGGCTGGTCGCGGTGGAGGTGGCCGACCTGGAACTGCGCCGGGTGCTGCGGGCCGTGTGGCCGGGCGGGCGCCGGCTGGTGGGCCCGCCCGCCGAACTCCTGGCGGTGGCCCGGCGCCGCCGCTGACCGGCGCCGCCGCGGCGGTCAGCCGGCCGCGGCGGCCAGCGCGTCGGCCAGCACCCGCGGCGCGCTCGCCAACGAGGGCCCGTACCAGGTGAGATGGCGGCCGCTGACCGGCGCGGCGGGCAGGCCGGGGAACGCCTCGGGCCCGTCGTGCGGGCCGAAGCGGTACGGCTCGTCGGGCAGCACGACCAACTGGGCGCCGCAGTCGTTGAGTTCGCCGACCGGGATACGCGGATAGCGCTCCGGGTGGCCGGCGAAGCGGTTGTCCACGCCGAGGCGGGCCAGCAGGTCGCCGGCGAAGGTGTCGCGGCCCAGCACCATCCACGGCCGGCGCCACACCGGCACGATCGCGGTGCGCCGGGCACCGGGCGGCCGCACCGCGCGCCAGGCGGTGCGGGCGTCGTCCAGCCAGCCGGGGGCGGGCAGCCGGCAGCCGTCCACCAGGACCCGGTGCAGTTCGGTGAACGCCTGCTCCAGGGTGCGCACCTCGGTGACCAGCACCCGCACCCCGGCGTCCCGCAGGGCGGTCAGGTCGGGCGCCCGGTTCTCCTCCTCGTTGGCGATCACCAGGTCGGGGGCGAGGGCGGCGATCCGGTCGGTGTCCGGGTTCTTGGTGCCGCCGATCCGCTCCACGCCGAGTCCGGCGGGATGGCTGCACCAGTCGGTCGCGCCCACCAGCAGCCCGGGGGCGGTCTCGGCGACCGCCTCGGTCAGCGACGGCACCAGGGAGACGACGCGCATGTCCCTCCTCCCGGGCCGGGCACGAGGCCGGCCCCGGGCCGCCGTGCCGATCACGGTGGCCCGGAGCCAGCTTACGTAGGCGGGGCCGGCCGGTCAGAAGTCCTGGAACGCGACCGGCCGGCCGGAGGCGTTCAGCGGCTTCGGCCAGACCTCCTTGCCCTCGGCCGGAAGCGGCCACCGCTTCGGAATGATCTGGATCCAGTACCGCCCCACGGGCAGTTGCCTGCCGGCCGGGAAGGACCGGGTCGGCAGGACCTCCTTCGTCGCCACCCGGACCTGCGTCGCGCGTTCGGGCAGTGGCCCGAAACTGACCAGGCTGTCTCCGGGCCCGGGTCCGCTGTCGTAGTAGCCCGACGTCGGAGTCTTGTGGTCGAAGCCGCAGGCACCGGCGCCCGGTTGCCCGGAGGCCGTGGCGCTGCCGTGCCCGTCGACCTCCATGCACAGTTGCCTGCCCTGCCGCCAGGCGTAGAGCGACCAGGACACGCCCTGGTAGGTGCCGCCGGTCAGCAGGACGTGCGGGGTCGACGACGATGTGGTGTGTCCCGCGCAACCGGCGGCCAGTACGGCGATGGTGGCGGCCAGCGTCGACGCGGTCAGGCGGTAACGCCTGGATGGGCTCATGCCGCTCCTTCCTCAGAACTTCGTGTGCGGTTCCGCGATCCACACGTGCAGGTGGGAGTGGCCGGTCGACCAGGTCTTGCGGGTGCCGTCCTTGTACAGGGGAATGCCGCGCTCGGTGTTGGAGTGCTGGTCGATGAAGAGGTTGCCGTCGTCATTCTTCACGATGACTCCGGTGTGGTCGATTCCGGTGAAGGAACTGCCGGTCCAGTTGGCGAAGATCAGGTCGCCCGGATCGGCGACACCGGCGTACGAGTAGAAGAAGGACCCTTCGATGTGCTGGAAGTCGGCTTGGTGATAAGCGCCCGACCACGAGTAACTGGTGGTCGCGCCGAAAGCACCGTGGGACTGGAACCAGTAGTGGTCGTCGGTGTGGTGCGCCGGCGGAATGCTCGGCGTGTTCTCGGCCAGCCCGCCGCCGTAGTGAATGGCGCGCGACGCGAAGTCGGTGCAGTCGTTCGAGAACCCGTTGTACGTGCCGGTCAACCACTTGTTGGCCCACGCGACGACACCGGAGAGTTTGGCGTAGTGGCCGCCGGACGAGTTCGGGACGACCTCGGTGCCCGCGCTGAAGTACCCGGTGTCCGGGTCCGTTGCCACCTCGGTCGGCGTGTCGGTGGGTGTTCCGTCGAGGGCGGCGGAACAGGCCGTGATCTCGGACGCGGTGGTCAGGGGTTTGACGAGTGCGTCGGCGTCGGCCTCCTGGCTGATCTGCGGCGTGCTGCCCGCGACGCTGAAGGTGTAGGCGTCCTGGTCGATCTCCTCGCCGGGGACGGTGTCGGTCGCGCCGGTCTTGGTGTCGGTCGTGGTGAAGGTCTCGTCCGCGGTGGTGTAGACGGTGACCGTGGTGCCGTCCGGCGAAAGACCGGCGAGCGAGTTCGACAACGTCGTGGAGTCGTCGGTCTCCGACTCGTCGTTCGCAGCCTCCACGGTGTGGACCCCGGAGTCGGCGTCGCCCTCGTAGCCGAGCCAGGTGGAGACCTCGTTGCCGTAGGAGTCGCCGGACAGGGCGGCCGCGGGCGTGGCATAGGTGCCCTGTTCGAGCCCGTCGCGAGCGTTCAGCAGCTGGCTGACCGCCTGGATGTACTGGTTCGGTCCGCCGGGTACGGCCTCGGGGCTGACGGCCGTGGCAGCGGCGGCCGGTCCGGTCCCCGCGGGGTTGGTGGCGGTGACTTTGACGGTGTAGCTGGTGCCGTCGGTCAACCCCGTCAGCAGTGCCTCGGTGTTCGGAACGGTCGTCGTCGCCACGACGGAGCCCGAGGCGTTGACCGCGCTGACGGTGTACGACGTGATGCCGTCGCCGGGGTCGTCGTCGGTGGCGTTCTCTCCGTCGACGTAGCCGGTCGAGTTCGGCTCGCCCCAGGCGACGAGGACTCCGCCGTCCCCGACGGTCGTCGTCAGCGCGGTGGGGGCGGTGGGCGCGGCGGGCGGCGTGTAGGTGATGCGGATCGAGGCCGCGCCGGTTGCCGCTGTCGGGCCGGCGTAGCCCGACCCGGAGGTCGCGGTCGTCTCGTCGGCGGCCGCCAGGAGGAGGCCGTTGTCGGCGACGTCGCCGTTGGCCCATTCGGTGACCAGCGGAGTGATGTCGTAGGAGCCGGCCGACTCGCTGCCGGTGGCTGCCAGGGAGGTGCTCTCTGCGGCCAGCGCCTGGCCGTCCGTCTGGGTGGTCACGTCGTCCTGCGCCAGCCCGATGTCGAGGGTGTCCGACGCGCAGCCGTTGAGACAGGCGTCCGACGTCAGATCGAGAGTGGCGCTGTCGATGGTGGACCCTGCGGGGACGGCCGACAGGTCCGGCTTGAGGGCGGAGACCCAGTGCGAGGTGCCGTCGCCCCCGACGTCCAGCGTGCCGGCGTTCTGCGTCAGCGGGCACGGCGAGCCGGAACACGCGGTGGCGTCGCTCTTCGCCGTCTCGGCGGTCAGGGCCGAGCCGGTGATCGTCACCGCGTCGGGCCCGGTGGTCTCCCCGGACGAGGGCGCGGAGCCGGCGGTGAAGTCGAGCATGCCGCTACTGGCGTGCTGGCAGGCGGAGATGGACGCGGTCACCCACCACGTGTAGGTCGCCCCGGGGGTCAGCACGCCGGGCGGTACCTGATAGGTCAGACGCTCGCCGTTCTCGATCATTCCCCCGGCGGTCGGCGTGCCGCCCACCGCGTTACCGGCGCTGTCGATGATGTACAGCGAACCGGTAAGGCCGCCGACGCCGTTGTAGGTCTCCAGGACCGCCGACAGCACCGGGGTGTCGGTGTTCGTGTCGGCGGACTCCGGAGTCACCACGATCGGCGACTCTCCGGTCGTGTCGTCGGAGCACACCGCGGGCTTGGCACTGGCGGTGGCTTGGCCGGGGGCCACCATGATGCCCGTCAGGAGGGCGACCACCAGCAGAATGACGCGCGACCAGTGGTGCGCGGATCTTCGAAGATTACAAGGCGTGACAAGATATCACCTTTGCGTAGTCGCCAGCGGGAACGGCGGCGCTCAAACGTCAACGATGCGCGACGGCCGCCGTTTCAATGCCACGACCCAGGGGCGGATTTCAGCCCAGGCGGAGAACAGGCAAGGATGCGATGTGGCGCCGAATAAAAACAAACTGGGCGTCCGGCCCAGTTGCGGAATCCCCCTGCAACCCACCCCCGCATGGGTCTCGCCGACGCCGCTGACGCAGAATGGACATCGCCAACTCATCGGCGATTCACAGAATACCTTTACGCGATCATCATGTCTAGACCATCGGGCGAGGCAAATGCGCGGGGCCGGCTGCGTTGCGCGCTTTCCCTCAAGACTCCCGCGTCCAGGCGACCTACCGCCGACAATCGTCCCGAATTCCCCCGCCCCGCGGTAGCGGAGGACCCGCTTCACTCCTGAATTCGAAAATTAAATCCGTCCGGGCGGCCGGTTCGGAGTTCTCACAACGGCCTGGTGGTCACTGTCCGGCGAAACCGAGTGTCGTGGTTGACGCGGCCGGCGGCACCCTGCCGGGGCCGGGCATGAGGCCGGCCCCGGGCCGCCGTGAGGATCACGGTGGCCCGGGGCCGGGTTACGCGGCCCGCCGGGGCGGGGCCGGTCGGCTCAGTGGCCGACCGGGGCGAGCTGGTTGATCAGCCCGGGGTGCTTGGCGAGCCACTTGTCCACGCCCTGCTGCTGGTTGCCCTGTCCGGCGTCCTGGATGTCGGCCTCCAGGTTGGTGAGGTCGGCCTCACTCATGTGGAAGTGCTTCAGCCAGGTGGCGACCTGCGGGAACTTGCCCGCGAAGTCCTTGGCTCCCACCGCGTGGATGTGGTCGCCGGTGCCGAACGCGTGCCGGGGGTCGGCCAGTTTGATCAGCTTGTACTTGCTGTACGCCCAGTGCGGCGACCACAGGGTGACCGCCACCGGCTTCTTCTGCGCGTAGTCGCGCTCCAGCTCCGCGAGCATGCTCGGGGTGCTGCCGGTGGTCAGGGTGAGGTTCTTGCCCATCCCGTACTCCGGGATGACCTTCGACTTCACCATGGCCATCTCGCCCGCGCCCGGCTCGATGCCGACGATCCGGCCGCCGAACTCGGAGGCGTGCGAGTTGAGGTCGGACAGCGAGTGCACGCCCTTGACGTAGGAGGGGATGGCGATCTCCTCCGAGGTCGGCCCGTACCAGGAGCCCAGGTCGGACAGCTGCTTGCCGTACTGCTTCCAGTACTGGGCCTGGGTGACCGGCAGCCAGGCGTCCGTCTCGAAGTCGATGTCGCCGGCCGCCATGCCGGTGAACAGCGAGCCCACGTCGTAGGTCTTCAGGTTGACCTGGTAGCCGCGGTGTTCGAGCACGTCCTTCCACAGGTAGCTGGTCGCGACGCCCTCGTCCCAGGAGATGTAGCCCAGGTTGATGGTCTTGCCCTTGCCGATGTTGTCGGCCGCGGAGACCTTCGGGCCGCTGGGGGCGCTGCCGCCGAAGACGTTCAGCCCGCCGGCCACCAGTGCGAGGGCGACCACGCCGACCATCGCGACGGCGGTGTTGGGCCGGTAGCTCCAGATCTTCGCGCTGTGCAGCGAGTTCGCCTTGGCCGACGCGCGGCGGCCGAGCGGCGAGACGCGGGTGCCGAGCGCGCTGGTCATCCGGTCCAGGTACATCGCGAGGATCACCACGGAGATGCCGCCCTCGAAGCCGAGGCCGATGTTGACCTCGCTGATCGCGGTGAAGACCGAGGAGCCGAGCCCGCCGCCGCCGACCATGCCGGAGATGACGACCATGGACAGCGCCAGCATGATGACCTGGTTGATGCCGGCCATGATGGTGGGCAGCGCCAGCGGCATCTGCACCCGCAGCAGGGTGTTGCGCGGGCTGGTGCCGAACGCGTCCGCCGCCTCCACCAGTTCCTCGTCCACCTGCCGGATGCCCAGTTCCGTCATCCGGACGCCGGGCGGCATGGCGAACACGATGGTGGCGATGACGCCGGGCACCGTGCCGACACCGAAGAAGAAGATGCCGGGGATCAGGTAGACGAAGGCGGGCATCGTCTGCATGAAGTCCAGGACCGGCCGCAGCGTCGCGGAGACCTTGCGGTCGCGGGCCGCCCAGATCCCGAGCGGCACCGCCAGCACGACGGTGATCACGGTGGCCACCAGCACCAGCGACAGCGTCTGCATCGCGGCGTCCCACTGGCGCACCGAGTCGATCAGCGCGAGTCCGGCCATGGTGAGCACGCCGGCGGTCAGGCCGCGCAGCCACAGCGCGATGAGCGCCAGGATGCCGGCCATCAGCAGCGCCTCGGGCGCCGAGAGCACGGCGTTGATCCCGTCGTACATCCCGGAGACGACCGTGGTGATCAGGTCGAAGAGCCAGGCGAGGTGGTCGCGCAGGAAGGTGACGGCGGAGTCGATCCAGTCACCGAGCTGAATCCTAGGCACCGGCGATCTCCTCTCGGGCGGGGGTCGCGGCTTCGGGCGCGTCCCCCTCCGACGGCCGGCGTATCTCCCGGTGCCGGTCCAGGCTGACCACGGTCTTCGGCTCGTCGCCGAGCGCGGCCAGCAGCGCGATCCGCGGGATGACGCCCACCAGGCGCTCGTTCTCGTCGGTGACCGCGATCGGCATGCCGCTGACCGAGCACGGGGTGAACAGCTCGGCGAGCGGCGCGTCCGCGCTGACCGTGACGGGCTCGTCGTCCATCAGGTCGCGCACGGTGGTCTGGGCGCCGCCGGCTTCGGCGACCGCCTGTTCGGTGACCGCGCCGACCAGCCGGCGACCGCGTTCCACCACGAAGCCGCCGCTGGCGTGCTGGGTGCGCAGGGTGCTGATGGCCGAGCCGACGGTGGCGCCCGGGTCGAGCATGACCCGCGGCTCCTCCATGATCGACTCCGCGGTGAGCACCCGGGAGCGGTCCACGTCCTGGACGAAGGAGGCCACGTAGTCGTTGGCCGGGTCCACCAGGATCTCCTCGGCGGTGCCGACCTGGACGATCCGGCCGTCGCGCATGACCGCGATACGGTCGCCCAGCCGCATGGCCTCGTTGAGGTCGTGGGTGATGAAGACGATGGTCTTGTGCAGCCGCTGCTGCAGTTCGAGGAGCTGGTCCTGCATGTCGCGGCGGATCAGCGGGTCGAGCGCGCTGAACGACTCGTCCATCAGCAGCAGGTCGGCGTCGGTGGCCAGCGCCCGGGCCAGGCCCACGCGCTGCTGCATACCGCCGGACAGCTCGTCGGGCCAGGACTTCTCCCAGCCGGACAGCCCGACCAGCTCCAGCGCCTCGGCCGCGCGCCGCAGCCGCTCCTCGCGCTCCACGCCCTGCACCTCGAGCCCGTAGGCCGCGTTCTCCAGCACGCTGCGGTGCGGGAAGAGCGCGAAGTGCTGGAAGACCATGCTGATCCGGTGCGAACGCACCCGGCGCAGGTCGCGCGGGCTGAGCGAGGTCAGGTCCTCGCCGTCGAACAGCACCCGGCCCTCGGTCGGTTCCAGCAGCCCGTTGAGCATGCGCAGCAACGTGGACTTGCCCGAGCCGGACAGGCCCATCACCACGAAGATCTCACCGGGCTGCACGGTGAACGAGGTGTCGATCACCGCGGCCGTGGTGCCGTTCTCGCGCAGCTCGGCGCGGTCGGCACCGTCGCGCAACCGCCGCACGGCGTCGGCGGGTCGTCTTCCGAATACCTTGTACAAGTGATCGGCCTGCAGACTTGACACAAGCACCCCTCGCGTCTTGACAAGCGACCCGGGGGTCCGGGCCAGTTCCGGCCGGGCGGCTGCCCCGCCGCTGCGGGTCCAAACACCGGAGTGAAGGACGTCACATTACGTCACTCTTGCCCGCCTTCGCCCACTGATCGGTCACGGTGCGTGAGATCGGCCGTCCCGGGGGGCGGTACGGCATCATCTTCGGTGTGACCCGACGCCTGATGCTTCTCGACACCGCGAGCCTGTACTTCCGCGCCTACTTCGGCGTGCCCGAGTCGGTGAAGGCACCGGACGGCACCCCGGTCAACGCGGTGCGCGGGCTGCTGGACTTCATCGCCCGGCTGGTGGCCGACCACTCCCCCGACGAGCTGGTGGCGTGCATGGACGCCGACTGGCGGCCGCAGTGGCGGGTGGACCTGATCCCGTCCTACAAGGCGCACCGGGTGGCCGAGGAGGTGCCGCAGGGGTCGGACGTCGAGGAGGTGCCCGACACCCTCTCGCCGCAGGTCCCGGTGATCGAGGCGGTGCTGGACGCGCTGGGCATCGCCCGGGTCGGGGTGGCCGGCTACGAGGCGGACGACGTGATCGGCACGTTCACCGGGCGGGCGGCCGGGCCGGTGGACATCGTCACCGGCGACCGCGACCTGTTCCAGCTGGTGGACGACGCGCGCGGGATCCGGGTGCTCTACCCGGTCAAGGGGGTCGGCACGCTGAAGGTGACCGACGAGGCCGCGCTGCGCGAGAAGTACGGCGTGGACGGGCCCGGCTACGCCGACCTGGCCCTGCTGCGCGGCGACCCGAGCGACGGCCTGCCGGGGGTGGCCGGGATCGGCGAGAAGACCGCGGCGAAGCTGCTGGCGGCCCACGGCGACCTGGCCGGGATCCTGCGGGCCGCCGGCGACCCCGGCTCGGCGCTCACCCCGGCGCAGCGCAGGCGGCTCGCCGAGGCCCGCGACTACCTGGCGGTCGCGCCGAAGGTGGTGCGCGTCGCCGACGACGTGCCGCTGCCCGAGGTGCCGATCGCGCTGCCCCGCACGCCGCGCGATCCGGACGCCGTCCGCGAACTGGCCGGCCGCTGGGGTCTCGGCGGGTCGCTGGCGCGGGTGGTGGACGCGCTGCGGGTGGGGTGACGACGAGGCCGCGGACCGCGCTCACGTGCCACGAGCCACGAGCCCGAGCCCGAGCCAGTCATAAGATAGGTCGGCGATATATCGTTTTCATTTCGCTCGCACGGTGCTTGAGGCCGCCTCAGCCCGGCCCGCCTAGCCTGGTCGGCGTCAGTCCGCGATCAGGGGAGTACGCATGGCCGAGGAACCGCAGCGCAGGAAGCGGCAGACGCACGATGCCCGGGTGCTGCGCACCGAGCGGTTGACCCCGCACATGATCAGGGTCGTCCTCGGGGGTGAGCTGCCCGGCTTCGCCGCCGGCGACCACACCGACCACTACGTCAAGATCTTCTTCCCGCGGCCGGGCACCGCCCTCCCGGAGCCGTTCGACATCGAGCGGCTCCGCGCCGAACTGCCGCCCGATCAGTGGCCGGTGGTGCGCACCTACACCGTGCGCGGTTGGGACCCGGTGGCCCGCGAGCTGAGCATCGACTTCGTCCACCACGGCGACGAGGGCTTCGCGGGCCCGTGGGCGGCCACCGTGCGGCCCGGCGCCCGGGTGCACTTCCTCGGTCCCGGCGGCGGGTACGCGCCCGCCCGGGAGGCCGACTGGCACCTGCTGGCCGGCGACGAGAGCGCGCTGCCGGCCATCGCCGCGGCGCTGGAGCGGATCCCGGACGGCGTGCCGGCCGAGGCGTTCGTCGAGGTCGCCGGGGCGGCCGAGGAGCAGAAGCTCACCGTGCCGGACGGCGCCCGGGTGCACTGGCTGCACCGCGGCGCGCGGCCGGTCGGCGAGGCGCTGGTGGCGGCGGTGCGGGCGTTGGAGTTCCACCCCGGCACGCCGCAGGTCTTCGTGCACGGCGAGGCGCACTTCGTGAAGGAGCTGCGCGGCCATCTGCGTCGCGAACGCGGCCTGGAGCGCGACCGGTTGTCCATCTCGGGCTACTGGCGCACCGGCGCCGACGAGGACGCCTGGCAGGCCGGCAAGCGCGAGTGGAACCGCCAGGTGGAGGCGGAGCAGGAGTCGCCGGCCCGCTGAGCCGCCGGCCGCCGCGCCCGGTGCGGCGGGCCGGGCCCCGGAGAGGTGTTTCCGGGGCCCGGCCCGCCGGTCGTCACACCGACTTCTGGTACGAGCGGAACGTGCGGGTGGACAGCCACACCGCCGCGATCGCCAGCGCCAGCAGCGCGCCGCCGCGGCTGAGCACGTCACCCCAGTCCGGACTGGCGGCCATCGCCGAACGCCCGCTGACCAGCGCCCAGTTGACCGGGTTGAAGTCGGCGACGTGCCGCATCCAACCGGGCATCAGGGCCGGCGCCATGAACGCCGAGGACAGGAAGGTCAGCGGCAGCAGCAGGAAGGTGTTGACGCCGATGATCGACTCGCGCTGCCGCACCAGCATGCCCAGCGCGTTCGACAGCGCGCCGAAGACCGTGCCCAGCAGGATCGAGGCGACGATCAGGATCGCCAACCCGCCCAGGCCGCCCGGGTAGTGGGCGCCGCCGAGCCTGCCGAGAGCCACGATGACCACCGACTGCACGAAGGTGCTGACCGCCTGCTGGCCCACGTTGCCGTTGATCAGCGCGGCCCGGCTGACCGGGGTGGTCAGGAACCGGTTGAGCGTGCCGCGCTCGATCTCCTCCAACGTGCCCATGCCCGCCCACATGTTGGACGACAGGGCGCTCATCACCACCACGCCGGGGACCAGGTAGTCGAGGTAGGACCCGGCGCCGAAGCCGGGCAGTTCGACCACCTTGCGGAAGAGCGCGCCGAACAGGAAGAGCCAGATGACCGGTTGGACCAGCGTGATGACGAGGAACGCGGGCTGCCGGAAGATCGCCGTCAGTTGACGTCGCGTCATGTACCAGGTGTGGTTGAGGGTCGTGCTCATCGGGCACCTCCGGTGGCGGCCGGGACCTGGGCGGCCGGGGTGTCGGCCTCGGCGAACCGGCGGCCCGCGTAACGCAGATAGACGTCGTCGAGCGAGGGCCGGGCCACCGTCACCGAGGCCACCGCGGCGCCCTCGCGTTCCAGCACGGCCAGCACCTGCGGCACGGCGGCGGCGCCGTTGTCGGCCCGGGCGCTGAGCCGGCGGCCGTCCAGCACCGCGTCCCGGACTCCGGCGAACTCGGTCAGCGCGGTGCACAGCAGGCCCGCGTCGACCGGGCCGGGCGGCTCGGCGAGCTCCACGTGGACGGCGTCGCCGCGCAGTTCGCCCTTCAGCTCGTCGGGGCCGCCCTCGGCCACCACCCGGCCGCGATCGACGATGGCGATCCGCTCGGCCAGCCGGTCGGCCTCCTCCAGGTAGTGCGTGGTGAGCAGGATCGTCAGCCCCTCGTCGCCGGCGAGCCGGCCGATCTCCTGCCACATCGCGGTGCGGGCCTCCGGGTCCAGGCCGGTGGTCGGCTCGTCGAGGAAGAGCACCTCCGGGCGGTGCACCAGGCCCAGCGCGACGTCCAGCCGCCGCTGCATGCCGCCGGAGTACCCCTTGACCGGCCGCTTGGCGGCGTCCACCAGGTCGAAGCGGTCCAGCAGTTCGTCCACCCGCCGGTTCAGGTCCGGGCCGCGCAGCCCGTAGAGGCGGCCCTGCAGCAGCAGGTTCTCCCGGCCGGTGGCGACCGGGTCGGCGCCGGAGCGCTGGGCGACCACCCCGATCGCACGGCGCACCCGGTCCGAGTGGCGCAGCACGTCGTGCCCGGCGACCAGCGCGCGGCCGGCGTCGGGACGGGCCAGGGTGGTGAGGATCTTGACGGTGGTGGACTTGCCGGCCCCGTTCGGGCCGAGGAGTCCGAAGACGGTGCCCGGCGCGACGGTGACGGCCATCGCGTCGAGGGCCTTCACCCCGCCCGGGTAGGTCTTCGTCAGGTCGTGCGCCTCGATGGCGGGCGCGGGCGTGCTCATAACGGTTCTCCGCTCTGGTGACGGTGTCAGGGCGCACCGAACCGGGTCGCGGAGTGAACCGGGCTATCGTGGGTGTGCCGCACCTGGACGCCCGGCCTGTTCCCGCAGGCCATGTGTTCGGGGCTCGCCCCCGGCTCCGTCGTTCCCGCGACGGGGCCGGGGTGTGTTCGCTCTTCGTTATTCGGTTGTCGACAAGTGGGCCCATTCGGGCGGCAGTTCACCCCCGGTGTGGAACGCCCGCCAGGCGTCCACCCCGGTCAGCGAGCCGTCGGCGATCTCCTGGAGCAGGGTGCGCACGTACTCCGCCTCGGCCTCCATCATCCGTGCCTGGTACTCGGTCTCCACCAGGAAGATCCGCGGCAGCGTCTCGCACAGCTTCTCCAACGCGCCGCGCAGGCCGGCCGTCTGCACGTCGAGCTGCCGCAGGCGTTCCTCCAGCAGCCCCACCGCCTCGTCCACCGGGAGCACCGGCATCAGGGACAGCGCGCTCTCGAACCGCGGGAACTCGTGCACCGGCACGGCCAGCAGATCGGCCAGCCAGTCGTGCAGTTCCTCCCGGCCCGCCGCGGTCAGCCCGTACAGCGTGCGCTCCGGGCGGTTGCCCTGCCGCTGCACCCCGGTGACCTCGACGAATCCGTGCTTCTCCAGGTTCTGCACCACGGTGTAGAGCGATCCGTAGTGGATCTTGATGCTGTGCTCCTTGCCGCGGCGGCGCAGCACCTGGCCCATCTCGTACGGATGCATGGACCGCTCGTCCAACAGCGCCATCACCGCCAACGCCAAGGGATTGCCCAGCTTCCGGCGCTTCGCCACGGTCGGTCCTCGCCTCCGTATATACGTGACCGAACATATCGCGAGTGCGCACGTTTCGGCAAGCGCGATACATCGCGAGTTTTCGGAGGCATGGCGGAGCGGGAGCCCGGTGGTCCGAGCCGGCCGGCGCGGCGCGCGGGGGCCGCGCGCCGCGATGCGTCAGCCCAGCGAGGAGTACGCCACCACACCGCGGCGCAGCGAGTCGACCGCCTTGTGGGCGGTGCGGCGCACGGTGCTGTCCGGCGGGGCGGCGTCGGCGATCTGGCCGAGCACGTCGATGAGCTGCTTGGTCCAGCGCACGAAGTCGCCGGCCGGCATGTCGGCCTCCCGCAGCACGGCGTCCAGGTCGTGACCGGAGGCCCAGCGGTGGGCGGACCAGGCGAAGCCGAGATCGGGCTCGCGCTGGCCGACCCCCTCGGTCTGGCTGATCTTGTGGCTGTCCTCCAGGTCGTCCAGCCGGCCCCAGATCCGGACCATCTCGCCGAGCGCCTGCCGGGCGGTGCCGTTGGGCAGCTTGGGCGCCGCGGCGTCGTCGGCGGCCCGGGCCTCGTAGACCAGCGCCGAGACGCAGGCCGCCAGGTCGGCCGGGCCCAGGCCCTCCCAGATCCCGTCCCGCAGGCACTCGCTGGCCAGCAGGTCCAACTCGCCGTAGAGGCGGGCGAGCCGGCGGCCGTGCTCGGTGACCCGGTCGGCCTCCAGGTAGCCCAGCTCGGTCAGCAGGGCGCAGATCCGGTCGAAGGTGCGGGCGATGGTGTTGGTGCGGCCCTCGATCCGCCGCTCCAGCGCCTTGGTGTCCCGGCGCAGCCGCTGGTAGCGCTCGGCCCAGCGGGCGTGGTCCTCCCGCTCGGCGCAGCCGTGGCACGGGTGGGCGCGGATCTCGGTGCGCAGCCGGGCGATCTCGGTGTCGTCGGTGGCGGCCGAGCGGTGCCGGTGCCGCCGGGGCCCGTGGATGCCCGCCGAGCCGGCCTTGGAGCGCATCGCCGACGCCAGGTCGCGGCGGGACTGCGGGCTGCGCGGGTTGAACGACTTGGGGATGCGCATCCGCTCCAGCGCCTCGACCGGGACCGGGAAGTCCATCGAGGCGAGCCGCTTGACCTGCCGCTCCGCGGTGAGCACCAGCGGGCGCGGGCCGTCGTCGAACTCCTGCTGGCCCGGCCGGTGGTGGCGGCCCTGGCTGCGCCCGGCCGGCACCCCCGGATCGAGCACCAGCGCGAGGCCGGCGAACTTGCCGGACGGGACGTGGATGATGTCGCCCGGCTTGAGCTTCTCCAGCGCCTCGGCCGCCTCGGCCCGGCGCTCGGCGGCGCCCTGACGCGACAGCTGGGTCTCCCGGTCCTTCAGATCCCGGCGCAGCTGCGCGTACTCCTCGAAGTCGCCGAGGTGGCAGGTCATCCCGCGCTGGTAGCCGGTCAGACCCTCCTCGTTGCGCTGGACCTGGCGGGAGATGCCGACGACCGACTTGTCCGCCTGGAACTGGGCGAACGAGGTCTCCAGCAGCTCGCGCGAGCGGTGCCGCCCGAACTGGCCGACCAGGTTGACCGCCATGTTGTACGACGGCTTGAAGGAGGAGCGCAGCGGATAGGTGCGGGTGCCGGCCAGCCCGGCCAGGCCGCCCGGGTCGAGACCGCGCTGCCACAGCACGACCGCGTGGCCCTCCACGTCGATGCCCCGGCGGCCGGCCCGGCCGGTGAGCTGGGTGTACTCGCCGGGCGTGATGTCGGCGTGGGTCTCGCCGTTCCACTTGACGAGCTTCTCCAACACCACCGAGCGGGCGGGCATGTTGATGCCCAGCGCCAGCGTCTCGGTGGCGAACACCGCCTTGACCAGGCCGCGGACGAACAGCTCCTCCACGACCTCCTTGAACGTCGGCAGCATGCCCGCGTGGTGGGCCGCGATGCCGCGCTCCAGCCCTTCCAGCCACTCGTAGTACCCCAGGACGTTCAGGTCCTCGCGGGGGATGGCGGCGGTGCGCTCCTCGACGATCTCGCGGACCCGGGCGCGCGCCGCGTCGTCGTTGAGCCGCAGCCCGGCGTGCAGGCACTGCTGGACCGCCGCCTCGCAGCCGGCGCGGCTGAAGATGAAGGTGATGGCGGGCAACAGGCCCTCGGCGTCGAGGCGTTCGATGACCTCGGGGCGGGACGGGGTCCAGATCCGGCTGCGCTGCCGGCGCTCCCGCTCGCGGTCCGCCTCGTAGCCGCGGCGGCGCCGGTCGCGCGGGTTGAAGGAGCGGACGCTCTCCATCCGGGCGAGCCGCTCCAGGTCCGGGTTGACCTCCAGCTTGGCGCTGCCGGCGCCGGCGTCGTCCCGCTCCTCGAACAGGTCGTACATCCGCCGGCCGGCCAGCACGTGCTGCCACAGCGGGACCGGGCGGTGCTCGGAGACGATGACCGCGGTGTCGCCGCGCACGGTGTCGAGCCAGTCGCCGAACTCCTCGGCGTTGGAGACCGTGGCGGACAGCGAGACCAGGGTCACCGACTCCGGGAGGTGGATGATGACCTCCTCCCACACCGCGCCGCGCACCCGGTCGGACAGGTAGTGCACCTCGTCCATCACCACGTAGCCCAGGCCGTCGAGCGTGCGGGAGCCCGCGTAGAGCATGTTGCGCAGCACCTCGGTGGTCATCACCACCACCGGGGCCTCGGAGTTGACGCTGTTGTCCCCGGTGAGCAGGCCGACGCGCTCCGGGCCGTAGCGCCGGACGAGGTCGGCGTACTTCTGGTTGGACAGCGCCTTGATGGGCGTGGTGTAGAAGCACTTGCGGCCCTCGGCGAGCGCCAGATGGACCGCGAACTCGCCCACGATGGTCTTGCCCGAGCCGGTGGGGGCGGCCACCAGCACGCCCTTGCCCGCCGCCATCTCCTCGCAGGCCGCGATCTGGAACGGATCCAGGCCGAACTCGTACATCTCGCGGAAGGAGCCGAGGGGGGTGGCCAGGTCGGCGGCACGCCGCCGGGAGGCCGCATAGCGCTCGGCTGGTGGGATCTCGTCGGTCATCGTGCGTACGAGACTACCGGCCCCCTACGACACCGGGCGTGATCTTTTCCCCACCGGCCCGTCCGGATCCGCCCGGGCCCGCGCGGCGCGTCAGGCCAGCAGCCGCAGCGCGCCCGGCACCGCCTCGACGTCGAGCGGCAGCGGGCCGATCCGCTCGCCGTCCGCGTAGCCGCTGACCCCGTCGGCGGCCAGCCGCACCCGGGCGGCCCGGTGCACGGTGACCACCGGGTGCGTGACGTGGGTGCCCCGGTAGACCCGGGGGAAGACCCGCAGCAGCGTGCGGCGGCTGCACGGGCCGACGACGGTGACCTCCAGCAGCCCGTCGTCCAGCTCCGCGGCCGGGCAGATGCGCATCCCGCCGCCGTAGGAGGGTCCGTTGCCGACCGCGACCAAGGTGGCCTCGACCGCCTGCTCGGGCCCGTCGTCCAGCCGGATCCGGTACGGGATCGGGCGCAGCCCGGCGAGCTCGGCGAGCATGGCCGCGTCGTAGCGCAGCCGGCCGGTGGGCCACTTCATGCGGTTGCCGCGGTCGTTGACCCGGGAGTCGAAACCGGAGGCCAGCACGGTGCCGAACCAGCGCTCGCCGGCCCGGCCGAGGTCGAGGGTGCGCACCCGGTCGGCGCGCAGCGCGTCGGCTATCCGCTCGCCCGCCGCCGCGGGCCGGCGCACCGGCAGGTCGCAGGAGCGGGCGAAGTCGTTGCCGGTGCCGGCCGCCACGACGCCCAGCGGCACCCCGGTGCCGGCCACGGCGCGCAGCGCGAGCGAGACCATCCCGTCGCCGCCGACCGCGACCAGCGCCCGCGGCCGGCCGGCCACCGCATCCCGGGCCCGGCGCAGCGCGTCGTCCGCGTCGGCGCCCAGCACGGTGCGTATCGGGAAGCCCGCGTCGCGCAGGGCGGCCGCGGCGGGCTGGGCGGCGTGCGCACCGCGGCCGCGGCCCGCGGTGGGATTGACGAAGAGGACGATCTCGCTGGTCACGCGCGGGACCCTACCGGCTGCCCCCGTCCGGGCGACAGCCGTCGGAGTGGACCGGATCAGGTCGCGTCGTCGAATCCGTCACCGAGGTCGCTCGGCCGCTCGTCCAGCGCCGGGGTGGAGACCGGTTCGACGGCCGGCAGGCCGTCCGGCGTCAGGTCGAGGTCGGAGGCCTCGTCGGGGCTGAGGCCGTCGTCGGCCCGGCGGGCCTTGCGGCGGTCGTTGATCAGCGAGAAGCCTATGGCGATGAAGAACAGCGCGGTGATCGGCGCGGCCAGCGCCAGCATGGTCAGCGGGTCGGTGCTGGGCGTGGCAACGGCGGCGAAGACCGTGATGCCCATGACCATCCAGCGCCACCAGCCGAGCATCCGGCGGCCGCTGAGGATGCCGCTGAGGTTGAGCAGGACCAGCAGCAGCGGCAGTTCGAAGGAGAGCCCGAAGACGATGACCATGCGCTCGAGCAGATCGAGGTAGCTGTCGAGCGGCAGCAGGTTGGTGACCTTGTCCGGGGTCAGGTCGATCAGCACCCGGGCGGTGGTCGGAAGTATGAAGTACGCCAGGGCGGCGCCGCCGACGAACAGCGGAACGCCGGCGCCGACGAAGGTGAGCGCGTACTTCTTCTCGTGCCGGTGCAGGCCGGGCGCGAGGAAGGCCCACAGCTGGTAGAGCCAGACCGGCGTGGCGACCAGCACGCCGACCATCAGACCCACCTTCAGCATGACGCTGAACGGCCCGAGCAGCCCGCTGATGGACAGCACGGCGCAGTGCTTGCCGGGCGGCATCGCCTGGCCGGCCTGGATCGTGCACCCGATGATCTTGTTGATCGGGTGGATCAGGAAGGTGATGATCCGCCGGTAGTACAGGAACGAGACAACACAGATCACACCGATCGCGAGCAGCGACTTCACCAGGCGGTTACGCAGCTCGCGCAGGTGATCCGCGAGCGGCATCCGCCCTTCGGGGTCCTTGGTCTTGGGCAACCCGCGTCCTCGTCTCGTGCGGCAGCCGTCGTCGGCTAGGGGTACCGATAGGGCTTGGTGCGGCGGTGCGTCGGGCGGGCGCTCGCGCCCGCCGATCGTTGCTGCGTAACGGAAGCGATCGTAACGCCCAGTGGTGAACCCCTGGCAATCCCCCCTCGGTCCGGATTTCCCGGCGCGTCAGGCAGCCGTCACCGTCGGGTCAGGTCGCCGGTGCGGGCGGCCAGCGGCTCGGCGGCACGCTGGAAGCGCTCGGCGGCGCCGCCCAGCTCCCGCGAGCTGGCGCCGATCTGCCGGGCCAGCCGGCCGGTTTCGAGGTAGACCCGCACGCCCAGCACACCGAGCACGGCGACGCCGCAGAACGCGAGAGCGGTGGAGAGGAGGACCCAGAGCATGCGGCGAGCCTAGCGGCCCGGGCCGGACGCGGCGTCAGCCGGTGTGCAGCCGCATGGTGCGCACCCCGCCACCGGTCAGCAGCTCCACGATGCGGTCGCCGGCCGGCTTGCGGACCGACTCGCCGCAGTCGGGGCAGGTGAAGGAGTAGAAGGTGGTCTTCGCGCTGCCGCCGATGGCGAGCAGCAGGGCGGCGGAGCGCAGTTCGAAGCTGGAGCGGCACTCCGGGCAGGCCGCCCGGAAGAGCGTGCCGCCCGCGGTGGTGGTGGCCGTCATCGTGTCCTCACCGCTCACCGTAGGCCGCCAGTGCCCGTGTCGCGGCCCGCCGGGCGCTGTCGGCCAGCTCCGCGGGGGCCGTGATCCGCCCGTCCCGGCCGAGCCGCAGCGCGAGCCGGCGCAGCGATTCCGGGTCCGGGGTGCGCAGGGTGACCCGCAGGCCGCCGTCGGGCAGCTCCTCGGCGCTGTCGTACGGGTAGTACTCGGCCACCCAGCGGCCGCCGGGGCCGACCTCCACGACCACCTCGGGGTCGTCGCAGGACGGCTGCACGAGCCCGGCGGACAGGTCGCGCGGCTCGATCCGCGGCGGGTCGGCGGCCTCGTCCAGCAGCTTGATCTCGGCCACCCGGTCGAGCCGGAACATCCGGCGGTCCTCCGACAGCCGGCACCACGCCTCGAAGTAGGTGTGCCCGACCGCGAAGAGCCGGATCGGGTCCACCTCGCGCTCGGTCAGCTCGTCGCGGGCCGGCGAGTAGTAGCGGATCCACAGCCGGCGCCGCTCGGCGATGGCCCGGTCCACGTCGGCGAAGACGCTGCCCTCGGACTCGAAGGTCACCGACAGCCGGGCGGACGCGCCGGCCGCCTCGCCGGCCGCCGTCTCCAGCTTGGCGCAGGCCCGCAGCAGCGCCTGCCGGTCGCTGTCGCGCAGGCCGGGCAGGGTGGCGACCGCCCGGGCCGCGACCAGCAGCGCGGTGGCCTCGTCGGCGGCGAGCCGCAGCGGCTGGGCCACGTCGTCGGCGGTGCCGGGGTTGTGCCACCAGATGCGTTCGCCGTCGGTGTCGATGTCCAGCAGGTCGCCGCCGCGGAAGCTGGTGCCGCACATCGGCAGTACGTTCAGGTCGCCGATCAGCTCGGCCTCGGTCACCCCGAAGGCGCGGGCCACGTCGCTGACCCGGGCCCCCGGCCGCTCGCGCAGGTAGGTCACCAGGGACAGCATGCGCCTGGTCTGGTCGATCGCGTTCACGAAGGCCGGTCCTCCCCCTCAACAGCCCTTGGCGACGGCACGCAGCCGGTCGATGACGTCGGCCCGCAGCTCGGCCGGTTCCACCACGAACGCGTCCGGGCCGAACTCCACCAGCCAGGCGTCGAGTCCGTGCCCGTACGGGATCTCCAGCTCGTCCCACTCGGCGTCCACCGGGACGGTCTCGATCGCCCGGGAGCGCAGCGGGTACCCGGCGCCACGGCGCAGCCTGACCCGGGCGGTGGAGGTCGCGCCCTCGCCGGCCCAGCTCTCCACCGTCTGGCGCACGTCGACGTGGTCGGGCACCTCGGCGGTGAAGCGGCCGGCCCGGGAGCGGACGCGGCCGGAGATCCGGCTGAGCCGGAAGACCCGCCGGGCGCCGCGCCCGCGGTCCCAGCCGGCCAGGTACCAGTGGCCGCGCCAGCACTCCAGGGCCCACGGTTCGACCTCGCGCTGCTCCGGCCGCACCGCGTTGGCCTTGCGGTAGTCGAAGACCACCGGGCGGCGGTCCCTGGCGGCCAGCATCAGCGGTTCGAAGGCCGGCTCGTGGGCCGGGATGCGCGGCTCGATGACGCTGTGGCCGCCGGCCGGGTACTCGCCGTCCTCGCCGTCGCCGAACGGCACCCCGGCGGCCCGCAGCTTCTGCAGAGCGCCGCTGGCCGCGCCGGCGAGCCGGGCCTGCTGCCAGACCTTGGCGGCCAGGCCCAGGGCGGCGGCCTCCTCGGCGTCCAGCGAGATCTCCGGGAGCCGGTTGCGGTCCCGGCGGGCCACATAGCCGGTCACGTCGTCCAGGGAGTCCACGGTCTCGATGACCAGGCCGAGTTCGCGCAGGTCGTCCTTGTCCCGTTCGAACATCCGGTTGAAGGCGTCGTCGGAGTGGATCTCGCGGTAGGCCTCGATCGAGGAGCGCAACTCGCGCTTGCTGAGCGGGCGCCGGGTGTTCATCAGGCACAGGGCCAGGTTCATCAGCCGCTCGGCCTTGGCGATGGCCATCGACAACACCCTCCTGTTCAGCTGTTACGCGGTCGAACCTACCGCTCCGCGCCTCAAGGTCAAAAGCCGACGGCCCCCGCCTGGACGGCGGGGGCCGGACGGTGTTGGCGGCTGGCCGCTCAGACGGCGAGCAGGTCCACGACGAAGATCAACGTCTCGCCGGGCTTGATCAGCGGGGTCGGGCTCTGGTCGCCGTAGGCGAGGTGCGCGGGGATGGTCAGCTGGCGGCGCCCGCCGACCTTCATGCCCTGCACGCCCTGGTCCCAGCCCTTGATGACCCGGCCGCCGCCCAGCGGGAAGCGGAACGGCTGGTTACGGTTCCAGCTCGCGTCGAACTCCTCGCCGGTGCTGAACGCGACGCCCACGTAGTGGACGGTCACGGTGTGGCCCGCCTTGGCCTCCTCGCCGTCGCCCTCCCAGAGGTCCTTGATCTCCAGGTCGGCCGGCGGCTCGCCGCCCGGGAAGTCGATCTCGGGCTTGTCGATGCTCACGTCTGTGCTCCTCGATGCGATTGCGCTGGTGGTCCAGTCTTGCAGAGCCGAGCCGCCGGACGGGCTCAGGCGGTCGCCGCCAGGATGTCGAGCGAGAAGACCAGCGTGGCGTTGGCCGGGATGGTCGGCGGCTGGCCGGCCTTGCCGTAGCCGAGCGCGCCCGGCACGACCAGCATCACGCGGCTGCCGACCTTCTTGCCGGCCAGGCCCTGCTTCCAGCCGGCGATCAGCTCGCTGAGCGGGAAGCTGGCCAGCTGCTTCCTGGTGTAGGTGGCGTCGAACTCCTTGCCGCCGTCCCACAGCACGCCCTTGTACTGCAGCAGCAGCGTGTCGGTGGCCTTGACCGGGCGGCCGTCGCCCTCGATGACGTACTCGGAGACCAGCTTGGCGGGCGCCTTGCCCTTGGGCACGGTGATCGAGACGTCCTTGCCGTCGGTGTTGGTGCCGATCTTGGGCAGGCTCGCGTCGGTCTGCGGGATCACCTTGCCCTTGGCGGAGCTGGTGGCGTCGTAGGAGTTGATCACGTCGATGACGAAGACCAGCGTGTCGGTGCCCTTGATGCCCGCCTGCGGCTGCCCGGCGCTGCCGTAGCCCTCGGCCGGCGGGATGGACAGCTCCACCCGGCTGCCGGCCTTCTTGCCCACCAGGGCCTTGTCCCAGCCCGGGATGACCTTGCCGGTGCCGATCTGGGTGACGAACGGCGCGTGCCGGTCGTAGGAGTTGTCGAAGGACTTGCCGGTGGCGTAGATCTGGCCGAGGTAGTCGGCCTCGATGTAGTCGCCGCTGGCGATCGCCGGCCCGCTGCCCGCGATGACCGTCTTGACCGCGAGGTCGGGGGTCGGGGTGCCGGTGCCCTTGGCGATGGTCGGCTTCTGGCCGAACTTGGTGCCCGCGGTGATGGCCGGCACCGGGCCGCCGACGATCTTCACGGAGGGCGCCGAGGAACTGGGCGAGGCTGACGATGCCGGGTCGGACTTCTTCTGGCTGCCGCAGCCGGCGGCGGTCAGCAGGAGCGCGGGAACGGCGAGCAGAGCGGAGCGTCGGCGCACGGGTTGCCTCGGTTCGGTTCGGGATCCACTGGGGCGTCGCGACACTCTACGACGTGGGCGGGGCCGCGTACGACCCTCGTACGCGGCCCCGGCGCCAGGTTGACGCCCCGGTGGTGACCGACCGGTCACATCCCGGCGATGAGCTTCTCCACCCGGTCGTCGACCGACCGGAACGGGTCCTTGCACAGCACGGTGCGCTGCGCCTGGTCGTTCAGCTTGAGGTGCACCCAGTCCACCGTGAAGTCGCGGCGCTGCTCCTGGGCCCGGCGGATGAAGTCGCCGCGCAGCCTGGCCCTGGTGGTCTGCGGCGGCACCGACTTGGCCTCGAAGATCCGCAGGTCGTTGCAGATCCGCTTGGCCTGGCCCTTGCGCTCCAGCAGGTAGTACAGCCCGCGGCGGCGGTGGATGTCGTGGTACGCGAGGTCTATCTGGGCGATCCGCGGGTGCGACATGGTGATGTTGTCGCGGTTGCGGTAGCGCTCGATGAGCTGGTACTTCATCACCCAGTCGATCTCGGTGCCGATCTTGCCGAGGTCGCCGGAGCCGATCGACTCCAGGGTGCGGCCCCACAGCTCCAGGACCTGCGCGGTGACCCCGCTGTTGATGCCGCGCCGGTCGCAGAAGTCGACGGCCTTGGAGTAGTACTCCTCCTGGATCTCCAGGGCGGACGCCTCCCGGCCGCTGGCCAGCCGGACCTTGCGGCGCCCGGTGATGTCGTGGCTGACCTCGCGGATCGCCCGGATCGGGTTCTCCAGGGTCAGGTCCCGCATCACCGTGCCGGCCTCGATCATGCGCAGCACCAGGTCGGTGGCGCCGACCTTGAGCAGCATCGTGGTCTCGGACATGTTGGAGTCGCCGACGATGACGTGCAGCCTGCGGTAGCGCTCGGCGTCGGCGTGCGGCTCGTCACGGGTGTTGATGATGGGCCGGGAGCGGGTCGTCGCGGAGCTGACGCCCTCCCAGATGTGCTCGGCGCGCTGGCTGACGCAGTAGACCGCGCCGCGCGGGGTCTGCAGCACCTTGCCGGCGCCGCAGATCAATTGCCGGGTGACGAGGAACGGAATCAGGATGTCGGCCAGCCGGGAGAATTCCCCGTGCCTGGCGACCAGATAGTTCTCGTGGCAGCCGTAGGAGTTGCCTGCCGAATCGGTGTTGTTCTTGAACAGATAGACGTCGCCGGCGATCCCCTCCTCGTGGAGCCTGCGCTCGGCGTCGACCAGCAGTCCTTCGAGAATGCGCTCGCCGGCCTTGTCGTGCGTGACCAGTTCGGTCACGTTGTCGCACTCGGGAGTGGCGTACTCCGGGTGCGAACCCACGTCGAGGTAGAGACGGGCACCGTTCTTCAGGAAGACGTTGCTGCTGCGACCCCATGACACGACACGGCGGAAGAGGTACCGCGCCACCTCGTCCGGCGACAGGCGGCGCTGTCCCCGGAACGTGCATGTGACGCCGTACTCGTTCTCCAGCCCGAAAATGCGGCGGTCCATGACTGAACATTACGCCCGATGCGTCCTGCTGAAACCGGGTTCAGCGGCTGCGATTCGATCATTTTCCTTCCGCTGCCGCAGGTTTGAAACGCTGAGAAAGCGTCCGCCTGCCAGCAGTGCCAGCAGTGCGACCGCTCCGCCGCATCCGGCGACCGCGAATCCGGCCGACGCGCCGCCGTACTGCGCCGCCGGTCCGGCCAGCGCGGAGCCGGCCGAGGCGCCCACCCCGAAGGCGGTGACGAGCCAGGAGAACGCCTCGGTGACCGTGCCGGCCGGGGCGTGCCGGTCCACCACGACGAACGCGCACGCCAGCACCGGGGCCAGGAAGACCCCGGCCAGGGCGCCCAGCGCGGTCATCGCCGGCACTCCGGGCACCGTCACCAGCGGGAGGTAGGCGAGCGCCAGGCAGGCCACCAGGACCCGCAGCCGGCGCTCCGGCACCCCGCTCCAGCGCCGGGCGCCGTACGCAATCCCGCCGACCAGCGCGCCGCCGCCGAGCGCCGACAGCACGAAGCTGGCGACCGCGCCGCCGCCGTGCGCCTCGCCGTACGCCACCGCGGCCACCGCGGCCACCGCGATCGAGCCGAGCGCCACGCCGACGAAGAAGAACGACCCGAGCAGCACCGCGATCCCCGGCGAGCGCAGCGGGCCGAGCCAGTGCGCCTCGCGCAGCGGCGCCCGCCAGCGGCGCGAGGGCGGCGCGGTGACCACCACGGCCGCGCCCAGCACGCCGACGACCGCGAGCGCGATGATCGCGGCGGCCGTGGAGGCCCGCTCGACCGCCAGGGTGAGCAGCAGCGGCCCCACGGTGAACATCACCTCCTGCGCGGCGGCGTCCATCGCGTAGGCGCTGTGCACCCGCGCCTCGGCCTCCTGCGCGGTGCCGCCGGGCAGGTCGAGCACCCCGGGCCACAGCGCGCGCAGCCCGCCCTCCAGCGGCGGCGTGGCGAGCCCGGCAAGGACCATCAGGCCGCCGGCGCTCCACGGCGGCCGCGGGCCGCTCAGTGCGAAGGCGGTCATCGCCAGGCCGCACACCAGCGCGCCGCCGAGCATCACCACGGGCTGACCGCGCTTGTCCACCAGCCGGCCGAGCGCGGGCTGGCCCACCGCGGTGCCCAGGCCGTAGAGCGCGCAGAGCGCGCCGGCGAGCGAGTAGGAGCCGCCGTGCGCCCGGGTGAACAGCACGACGGCCAGCGCGGCGGTGGCGTTCGGCAGCCGTCCGGCCAGCGTGCCGGTCAGCAGCCGCACCACGTGCCGGGCCCGCAGCAGCTCCAGGTAGCCGCCCGCCATCCGCTCCCCCTCCGTGTTACGTATAACGTCCGATGGTCATACGTAGCATGGGCCCGCCCTGCGGGTCCAGCCGGAGGACGTGGTGAACGGGCCCGGAGCCCGGCGCGGCAGAGGGGAAGACCGAGGAGATGGACAGGTGACCGGGACCGGCCGCCCTACCTCGCGGGACGTCGCGCGCGCCGCCGGCGTGTCGCAGGCCACCGTCTCGCTGGTGCTCGGCGACAAGTGGCACGGGCGGGTCTCGCAGCGCACGGCGTCCGCGGTGCGCACCGCCGCCCGCGAGCTGGACTACCGGCCGAACCTCGCCGCCCGCAACCTGCGGCTCGGGCTGACCAGGACCGTGCTGCTGGTGGTGCCGGCGCTGACCAACGAGTACTTCGCCCGGGTCTACACCGGCGCCGAGCGGGTCGCCGCCGAGCACGGCTTCGGCGTGCTGCTGTATCCGTCGCCGGAGGGCGTGGGGCCGGCCCGCGACCCCTTCCCGTCGGCGCGGGCGGCGCTGGACGGGGTGATCGCCTCCTCGATGGCGGCGGACGCGCTGCGGGCCATCAGCGGCGGCCCGGCGCCCGGCACGGCGGGGCTGCCGCTGGTGATGCTCGACAGCCGGCCGGCCGCGGCCGGCGCGGCGGCCACCGTCAACCTCGACCTCGCCGACGGCATGCGGCAGGTGACGGACCATCTGGCGGCGCTCGGCCACCGCCGGATCACCCACCTCGCCGCGGCGGTCGACTCCTGGACCTTCCGGGTGCGCGGTGCGGCGTTCGACGCCGCGCTGGCGGACCTGCCCGGCGCGGTGGCGCACCGTCAGCCGGCCGAGCTGAGCGTGGCGGGCGGTCAGCAGGCCGCCCGGCTGGCCCTGACCGCGCCCGGGCCGCGTCCCACCGCGCTGGTGTGCGACGACGACGTCCTCGCCGCGGGCGCCTGCAAGGCCGCGCGGCGGCTGGGCCTGCGGGTGCCGCAGGACGTGAGCGTGACGGGGTTCGACGACCTCTCGCTGGCGACCGCCGTCGACCCGGAGCTCACCACCGTGCGGCTGCCGGCCGAGGAGGCCGGCGCTCAGGGCATGCGCGCCCTGCTCGCCGTGCTGGCCGGCGAACCGGCCCGCCGGCCGGACCTGCCGGTCGTCCTGGTGGAACGCGGCTCGACCGGCCCGGCCGCGGACCGCTGAGACGCGGAAGGGGACCGGCGGCGGGCCGGTCCCCTTCGGTTCCGCGGATCGCGGGTGGCGCTACTCGCCGGCGCCCTCGTCGGAATCCGGGGTGTCCGGCGTCTCGTCGGCGTCGCCGGCCGGCTCCGCCTCGGCGGCCGGGGCGCCGGCCTCCAGGAGGGCGGCGAGCTGGCCGCCGAGGATGCGGCGGAACTTGCGCTGCTGGGGGCGGTTGCGGTCCAGGACCGCGACCTCCATCTGCTCGGCGGTGAGCTGGCGTTCGCCGCCGTTGTTGTCCCGGCTGAGCGAGTCCACCGCGAGCTTGAGCGCCTCGGCGAGGGTGAAGTCGTCGCGGTGGCGCTGGTCGAGGTAGCTGCCGATCTGGTCGGAGTTGCCGCCGACCGCGACCGCGCCGTGCTCGTCGACGATGGAGCCGTCGTGCGGCAGCCGGTAGATCTGGTCCTCCTCCGGCGCCGATCCGACCTCCGCCACGATGAGTTCGACCTCGTAGGGCTTCTCACCGACGCTGGAGAAGATGGTGCCGAGGGTCTGCGCGTACACGTTGGCCAGGCCGCGCGCGGTCACGTCGTCCCGGTCGTAGGTGTAGCCGCGCAGGTCCGCGTAGCGCACGCCGCCGATGCGCAGGTTCTCGAACTCGTTGTACTTGCCGACCGCGGCGAAGGCGATCCGGTCGTAGATCTCGCTGACCTTGTGCAGCGCGCGGGACGGGTTCTCGGCGACGAAGAGGATGCCGTCGGTGTATTGCAGTACGACGACGCTGCGACCGCGGGCGATGCCCTTGCGGGCGTACTCGGCACGGTCGGCCATGGCCTGCTGGGGTGAGACATAGAACGGCGTCGACACCGGCTATCCGTCCCTTTCTGTCGGTGGTGAGTGCGTCCAGGTCATCTGTGCCGGCCTTGCTCAGAGCACGTCGGCGCGCGGGCCGTCCGGCTCTTCCAGGCGGCGCTCGTGGACGGCACGGGCGACCTCGGATGCCTCGGCCTCCGTCAGCCTGCGGAAGCCCTCCTCGGTGATGACGGTGACGATCGGGAAGATCCGCCGGGCCATGTCGGGGCCGCCGGTCGCCGAGTCGTCGTCGGCGGCGTCGTAGAGCGCCTGCACGACGGCGGTGATCGTCTGCTGCTCCGTCAGGTCCTTGCGGTAGATCTTCTTCAGGGCGCCGCGGGCGTACACCGAGCCGGATCCGGTGGCCGCGAAGCCGCGCTCCTCGGAACGCCCGCCGGTGACGTCGTAGGAGAAGATCCGGCCCTTGTGGCGGTCGACGTCGTAGCCGGCGAAGAGCGGGACGACGGCCAGGCCCTGCATGGCCATACCGAGGTTGCCCCGGATCATGGTGGACAGCCGGTTGGCCTTGCCCTCCAGGGAGAGCACCGCGCCCTCGATCTTCTCGTAGTGCTCCAGCTCCAGTTGGAAGAGCTTGACCATCTCGACCGCCAGCCCCGCGGTGCCGGCGATGCCGACCGCGGAGTACTCGTCGGCCGGGAAGACCTTCTCGATGTCGCGCTGGGCGATGACGTTGCCCATCGTGGCGCGCCGGTCGCCGGCCAGCACCACGCCGTCCGGGAACGCCGCCGCGACGATGGTGGTGCCGTGCGGCAGCTCGACGGCCCCCTGCAGCGGCGGCAGGCTGCGGTTGCCGGGCAGCAGTTCGGGGGCGTGCGAGCCCAGGAAGTCCATGAACGAGGACGAGCCAGGCGTCAGGAAGGCAGTCGGCAGACGCCCGGCGCTACGAGTGTTGGCTTCCACACGTTTCCTTCCACGATGGCTGGCGGCCGTCTCCCACCCCGGGGCCGGCCGGTACCTGATCAACTGCACGGACACTACCCCTGGGGGTGCGAGTCATCCGTCCCGTGCCGCGGAGCCTGACCGCGGCACGGGACGGATCGACTGCGGGACCTACTCGCCGCCCTTTTGGACGAACGAGCGGACAAAATCCTCCGCGTTCTCCTCCAGGACGTCGTCGATCTCGTCCAGGACGGAGTCGACGTCGTCGGAGAGCTTCTCCTGGCGCTCCTTGAGCTCCTCCGAGGACTGCGCCTCCGGCTCGGTCTCCTCGACCTCCTCGGTGGAACGCGTCGCCCGCTGCTGCCCGCCGGTGTCCTTGGTAGCCATGTGCCCCTCACCCCGCTCGGTTGCATGTCCTACAAGATCAGACCCTACAAGGAGGCTCTGACATCGGCCCTGTTCTCGGACGATCCCGCTCCGCTGCGGTGATCCCCCGCTCCCTTCAACATCCGGGTGCCGGGATGATTCCCCCATCGGAGCGTTTTCAGCCTCCCGAAAGGATCCGGACCAGTTCCTCCGCCGTGCGGCAGCGGTCGAGCAGTTCCTTGACGTGGTTGCGGGTGCCGCGCAGCGGTTCCAGGGTGGGGACGCGCTGCAGGGAGTCGTGGCCCGGCAGGTCGAAGATCACCGAGTCCCAGGAGGCGGCGGCCACGTCGTCGGCGTACTGCTCCAGGCAGCGGCCCCGGAAGTAGGCCCTGGTGTCCTCCGGCGGCCTGACCACGGCGTCGGCGACCTCCCGCTCGTCCAGCAGGCGTTTCATCCGGCCGCGGGCCGCCAGGCGGTTGTAGAGCCCCTTGTCCGGCCTGACGTCGGCGTACTGCAGGTCCACCAGGTGCAGCCGGGCGGCGTCCCAGTCGACGCCGTCGCGGCGGCGGTAGCCCTCCAGCAGCTCCCGCTTGGCCAGCCAGTCCAGCTCGCCGGACAGGCTCATCGGGTCGGTCTCCAGCCGGCCGAGGACGTCCTCCCAGCGGGCCAGCACGTCCTTGGTCTGCTCGTCGGCGTCGGTGCCGTAGCGGTCCTCGACGTACTTCCTGGCCAGCTCGAAGTACTCCATCTGCAGCTGTACCGCCGTCAGGGTGCGACCGTTGCGCAGCGTGACGAGCCGTCGCAGGGTGGGGTCGTGCGAGACCTGGTGCAGGGTGCGCACCGGCTGGTCGACCGCCAGGTCCACCGCGATGAAGCCGTCCTCGATCATCGACAGCACCAGCGCGGTGGTGCCGAGCTTGAGGTAGGTGGAGATCTCCGAGAGGTTGGCGTCGCCGATGATCACGTGCAGCCTGCGGTACTTCTCGGCGTCGGCGTGCGGCTCGTCGCGGGTGTTGATGATCGGGCGCTTGAGCGTCGTCTCCAGGCCGACCTCGACCTCGAAGTAGTCGGCGCGCTGGCTGATCTGGAAGCCGTGCTCGCCGCCGTCCTGCCCGAGGCCGACCCGGCCGGCCCCGCACACCACCTGGCGCGAGACGAAGAACGGCGTCAGGTGCCGGACGATGTCGGAGAACGGGGTCTCCCGCTTCATCAGGTAGTTCTCGTGGGTGCCGTAGGAGGCGCCCTTGTTGTCCGTGTTGTTCTTGTACAGGTGGATCGGCTGGGCCCCGGGCACCTGGGCGGCGCGCTCGGCGGCCTCGGCCATGATCCGCTCGCCGGCCTTGTCCCACAGCACCGCGTCGCGCGGGTTGGTGACCTCGGGGGCCGAGTACTCCGGATGGGCGTGGTCGACGTACAGCCGGGCGCCGTTGGTGAGGATGACGTTGGCCAGCCCGATGTCCTCGTCGGTGAGCTGGCTGGAGTCGGCCGTCTCCCGGGCCAGGTCGAAGCCCCTGGCGTCCCGCAGCGGGTTCTCCTCCTCGAAGTCCCACCGGGCCCGCCGGGCACGGTGCATCGCCGCGGCGTAGGCGTTGACGATCTGGGACGAGGTGAGCATGGCATTGGCGTTGGGGTGGCCGGGCACGGAGATGCCGTACTCGGTCTCGATCCCCATCACTCGCCGTACGGTCATGCGGCCCTCCTTGCGCGTGGCGCGGTACCGATGAGCGTAGAGCGCGAAAGCGGCGGTCGGGAGATCATCACACTCATTCCTCGGCTTCGGCGCAGACCGGAGAAACACGTCCGGCTGCGGGTACCGGGCCGGTACCCGCAGCCGGACGAGGTGTTACAGGTACTGCCCCGTGTTGGCCACGGTGTCGATCGACCGGCCGCTGTCGGCGCCCTGTTTTCCGGTGACGAGGGTGCGGATGAAGACGATCCGCTCGCCCTTCTTTCCGGAGATCCGGGCCCAGTCGTCCGGGTTGGTGGTGTTGGGCAGGTCCTCGTTCTCCTTGAACTCGTCCACGCAGGCGGAGAGCAGGTGGGAGACGCGCAGGCCCTTCTGGCCGTGGTCCAGGAAGTCCTTGATCGCCATCTTCTTGGCCCGGTCCACGATGTTCTGGATCATCGCGCCGGAGTTGAAGTCCTTGAAGTACAGGACCTCCTTGTCACCGTTGGCGTAGGTGACCTCCAGGAAGCGGTTCTCCTCGGACTCCTCGTACATCCGCTCCACCACGGACTGGATCATCGCGCCGACCGTGGCGGGCGCCGAGCCGCCGTGCTCGGAGGTGTCGTCCGGGTGCAGCGGGAGGGTGGCGGTGAGGTACTTGGAGAAGATGTCCTTGGCGGCCTCGGCGTCCGGGCGCTCGATCTTGATCTTCACGTCGAGGCGGCCGGGGCGCAGGATCGCCGGGTCGATCATGTCCTCGCGGTTGGAGGCGCCGATGACGATGACGTTCTCCAGGCCCTCCACACCGTCGATCTCGGCGAGCAGCTGGGGGACGATGGTGTTCTCCACGTCCGAGCTGACGCCGGAGCCGCGGGTGCGGAAGAGCGACTCCATCTCGTCGAAGAAGACGATGACCGGGGTGCCCTCGCTGGCCTTCTCCCGGGCCCGCTGGAAGACCAGGCGGATGTGCCGCTCGGTCTCGCCGACGTACTTGTTGAGCAGCTCGGGGCCCTTGATGTTGAGGAAGTAGCTCTTGCCGGCCGGCTGTCCGGTGACCTCCGCGACCTTCTTGGCAAGGGAGTTGGCCACCGCCTTGGCGATGAGCGTCTTGCCGCAGCCGGGCGGGCCGTACAGCAGCACGCCCTTGGGCGGCCGCAGCTCGTGCTCCTTGAACAGGTCGGGGTGGAGGTAGGGCAGTTCGACCGCGTCGCGGATCAGCTCGATCTGGTTGCCCAGGCCGCCGATCTTCTCGTAGTCGATGTCCGGGACCTCTTCGAGGACCAGCTCCTCGACCTCGCTCTTGGGCACGACCTCGTAGACGTAGCCGGAACGCGGCTCCAGGAGCAGGGCGTCGCCGGCCCGGATGGTGACGTCGAGCAGCGGCTCGGCGAGCCGGACCACCCGCTCCTCGTCGGTGTGCCCTATCACCAGGGCCCGTTCGCCGTCCTCCAGGATCTCCTTGAGGGTGACGATGTCGCCGACGCGCTCGAACCTCATGGCCTCGACCACGTTGAGCGCCTCGTTGAGCATGACCTCCTGGCCACGCCGGAGTTCGTCGATCTCGACGGACGGGCTGACGTTCACCCGCAGCTTGCGGCCGCCGGTGAAGATGTCGGCCGTGCCGTCCTCGTTGGGCTGCAGGAACACCCCGAACCCGGCGGGCGGCTGGGCGAGCCGGTCCACCTCCTCCTTGAGGGCCACGATCTGGTCGCGGGCCTCACGGAGGGTGTTGGCGAGCCGCTCGTTCTGTGCGGACACGCCGGCCAGGTTGGTCTGCAGTTCGACGATCCGCTCTTCGAGAATCCTCGTGTGCCGCGGCGAGTCGGCGAGCTTGCGTCGCAGGACGGCGATCTCCTGCTCAAGAAAGGCCAACTGGCTCGCGGGGTCCTCCGAACCCCGTGCGGGCCGGTTGCCACGGGTGCTGTCGTCGTCGTGGGCTGCCACGGTCCTCACCTCCTCCAGGGGGAGCTGGACGCTTTCTGACCCTACCTGGGCCGGTGCGGGTTGAAACCCCTAGATCACAAACCCGGTCGGGGTGTGTCCGATCTTCACCCTTGCGCGCGCTCCTCGCTGGGGGGATACCCACACAACGACGCGGGAAAGCGAGCGGTTGTATCGTCAGTTCGGTCAACACCCGCCAGAAACCGTTGTTCCCGGCTCGGCAGATCGCGTCACCGCAGGTCACCGTGTGTGGTCCGGGCGACGGGGCACCAGAAGGCACCGACGAAGAACCAACCCAGCGAGGTATGCGTGAGCGACACGACCGGCGAGGCGCTCGAGGTCTGGATCGACCAGGACCTGTGCACCGGCGACGGGATCTGCGCCCAGTACGCGCCCGAGGTCTTCGAGCTCGACATCGACGGTCTAGCGTACGTCAAGGGCGACGACGACGAGTTGCGCGCCGAGCCCGGAGCCACCGTCCCGGTGCCGTTTGTACTGCTCAACGACGTGGTGGACTCCGCCAAGGAGTGTCCGGGCGAGTGCATCCACGTGCGCCGGGTCTCCGACCGGGTCGAGGTGCACGGGCCCGCCGCCTCCTGACCGGGCCGGCCGTCAGACGGTGCCCTCGTGCGGTCCGGCGACCGCGCTGAAGCTGCCGTCCCGCCACACCCAGCTGAACTTTCGGGCCAGATCGGGACAACACCTCGGCACCTTGTCGGAGGAGTACCCCAGCAGCGTGGCCGAAACCGTACGCCCGGTGACCGCGAAGCCGCTGAGGCTGAGCTTGGCGGCCGGGTCCACCAGCGTCGCCACGATCCGCGGCCTGGCCGCCGGGCCGGGGCCCGCCGAGAGCACGAACACGCCGCTCGGAGGGGTGCCGGTCTCGGTGTGGCAGCGCACCACGGCCACCGTGTCGGTCCGGCCGTCGGCGTCCATGTCCACCGCGGCCCGCGCGACGATGTCCACCGGTGCGCCCGCGCAATTCAGCGGATAGCGAACATCGGTCGCCTTCGGGGCGGAGGCCGCCGCGCCGTCACCCACCGTGGCGGCCGCCGAGGCCGCCGAGGCACCGGGCGGCTGGGCCAGCGTGACGCCCACGACGACCGCCGCGAGGCCCAGCCCGGTGGCGAGCCAGTGCACCGCCTGGGCACGCGTGTGGGGAAGCTCCTGCTGGCCTGCCGAGGGGTGCACGCGCCTGTCTCCTGCCGGAAGGGGGCGGACGGCCCGGAGCCGGTCAGCGCCGATCCGGGGAATGGGCAGCATCGTGCCATACGTCACATCGCACACGGCCACCGGGTCCGCCGGGAAGCAGGACGCCGCCGGCGCTTCCGCGGGGCGGAACTCGTCGGCGGCGTGGTGCCGTTGGGGCGGCGCGGCGATCGGGCCGCGCCGCCGGTCGCGGGGCGGTCAGTCCCGGCCGGACCGCTCGGTGTCGGCGGTGTCGGCGGCCTCCCGGGCGGCGGTGCCGTCGGTGGCGTCGGCGGATGCCTTGGCGTCCTTGGAGCCGCCCCAGCCCGCGTAGTCCTCGCCGTAGGAGCCTTTGGAGGGCCGGCGGCGGCGCAGCGGCGGCTCGACGCCGTCCGCGAGCCGGCGGGCGGTGAGCAGGAAGCCGGTGTGGCCGATCATGCGGTGGTCCGGGCGGACCGCGAGGCCCTCGACGTGCCAGGTGCGCACCATGGTCTCCCAGGCCGCCGGCTCGTTGAACGTGCCGTGTTCGCGGATCGCCTCGACGGTGCGGGCCATCTGCGTCGTGGTGGCCACGTAGGCGCACAGCATGCCACCGGGGACCAGGGCCTTGGAGACCGTCTCCAGGCACTCCCAGGGGGCGAGCATGTCCAGGATGACCCGGTCCACCTCGGTGTCGGACAGGTTGTCCTGCAGGTCGCCCACGGTCAGCTGCCAGGCGGGGTGCTCCTGGCCGAAGTACCGGCGCACGTTGTCGGTGGCGATCTTGGCGAAGTCGGCCCGCCGCTCGTAGCTGTGCAGCATGCCCTGGTCGCCGATGGCGCGCAGCAGGAAGCAGCTGAGCGAGCCGGATCCGACGCCGGCCTCGACGACCCGGGCACCGGGGAAGATGTCGGCCATCGACAGGATCTGCCCCGCGTCCTTGGGGTAGACCACGGCGGCGCCGCGGGGCATGGACAGGACGTAGTCGGGGAGCAGGGGACGCAGCGCGAGATACGCGATGTTCCCCGTGGTACGCACAACAGTGCCCTCGGGAGCGCCGATCAACTCGTCGTGCGGGAAGGCACCCTTGTGGGTGTGGAAGCTCTTCCCGGCTTCGAGCGTGAAGGTGTGGTGGCGTCCCTTGGGGTCGGTGAGCTGGACCTGGTCCCCGACCTGGAAGGGCCCGCGACGGCGGGCGGCACCGGTCGGTTCGGACATGTGACCAGCGTATCGGAGGTCAGGCGGCGGGTTTCGCCATGGCCGCGACGAACGCCCGCTCCACGTCCGAGGTCGCCAGCACGCCGTAGATCTCGCCGGTCGCCTCGACCACCAGGTATTCGGTCGCCGGGGTCTCGCGCAGGGTGTCGAGCAGCTGCTCCCCGGTGAGTTCGGCCGAGACGCGCATGCCGGGCCGGATGTCCTGGCTGAGGCCGCTGACCGCGACCCAGGGGCGGCGGTGCTCCGGGATGCCGACGATCGCGGCCTCCCGCACCAGCCCGATCGCCTCGCCGTTCGGGTCGGTGACCACCAGCGCGCGGGCGCCCGCCTCGCCGGCCCGGCGCAGCGCCTCCGACAGCGGGGTGTCCGGCTGGACGGGGACCGCGCGCCGGGTCAGGGTGCGGGCGCTCAGGTCGGGCAGGTGTTCGCGCAGTCGGGCCATCCGCAGGCTGTTGCCGGCGCCGGTCCAGATGATGGCCGCCAGGATCGCGGCGAGCAGGGCGTCGGTGAGCGAGTCCACCCCGGAGCCGCCCCCGGCGCCGCGGACGCCGTCCGCGTAGGACAGCAGGGGCAGGCCGATCAGCACCGCGACGGCCAGCGCCCGGCCGGTCCAGGCGGCGGCCACCGTGCCGGTCATCGGCCGGCCGCTGATCTTCCACACGACGGCGCGCAGCATGCGGCCGCCGTCCAGCGGCAGGCCGGGCAGCAGGTTGAAGGCGGCGACGATCAGGTTGCTGACCATCAGGCCGGCGAGCAGCACGCCCGGCACGGTGTCCGGGGCGACGGCCAGCAGGGCCAGGTAGAACACCCCGGCGAGCACCAGGGACAGCAGCGGTCCGACGAAGGCCAGCACGAACTCGCGGCCCGGGCTCTCGGACTCCTTCTCGATCTCCGAGACCCCGCCGAAGAACTGCAGCTGGATGCGGCGCACCGGGAGGTCGAAGCGCAGGGCGGCGACGGTGTGCGCGAGTTCGTGGACCAGCACGGAGGCGTAGAAGGCGACCGCGAAGAAGAGCGAGACGAGGTAGCGGGCGGCACCGAGCTGCGGCAGCACCCGGTCGAGCTGGCCGCCGAAGACCCAGGTGATCAGGGCGGCCACCAGGAACCAGCTCGGCGCCACGTAGACGGGTACTCCGAACGGGCGCCCCATCAGGATGCCGCCCGACTCGCGCGGTCGCTTCCCGTCGCCGCCGCGGCCCGGCGTGGGCCGGTCGCCCGGTCCCCCGGTCTGACTCACAGTCGCATTCCGATCGCTTCTGCGCCCGGCCTGATGCCGTTCACCCTTGCGCCCACGCGTCGACCCCTCGTTCGATGGACCCTGATCCTACGGACCCGATCATGCGGTGCGAGAACTCTCGCATCGATGGTAACGACGGGTCGGCCCGGGGATGTCAGCGGCAGCCCGTAGGGTCGTGTGCCATGAGCACCACGCCCCAACTGGCCGTGCCCCGGCCCCCGTCGTCCCTGTCGCCCTCGCGGGCCGGGGACTTCATGCGGTGTCCGCTGCTGTACCGGTTCCGCGTCATCGACAAGCTTCCGGAGAAGCCGAGCGCCGCCGCCACCCGGGGGACGGTGGTGCACGCCGTCCTCGAGCGGCTCTTCGACGTCCCCGCGACCGAGCGTACGCCCGTGCGGGCCCGGTCGATGGTGGCCGGCGAGTGGGAGCGGCTGCTGGCGGCCAGGCCGGAGCTGGCGCAGCTGTTCGCCGACGAGGCGGCTCCCGCCGAGGAGGAGGCGGCGCAGCGGCTGGCGCGCTGGCTGGCGGACGCCGAGGCGCTGGTGGAGCGGTGGTTCACGCTGGAGGATCCGAGCCGGCTGGAGCCCGCCGAGCGGGAGCTGTACGTGGAGACAGAGCTGGAGTCCGGGCTGCGGCTGCGCGGCTACGTGGACCGGCTGGACGTGGCGCCGACCGGAGATCTGCGGGTGGTGGACTACAAGACCGGCAAGGCCCCGCGCCCGGAGTACGCGGCCGAGCCGCTGTTCCAGATGAAGTTCTACGCGCTGGTGCTGTGGCGGCTGCGCGGGGTGGTGCCGCGCCGGCTCCAGCTGGTCTACCTGGGCAGCGGCGAGGTGGTCACCTACGATCCCGGCGAGCCGGAGCTGCTGGCGGTGGAGCGCAAGCTGGAGGCGCTGTGGGAGGCGATCCAGCGGGCCACCGCGAGCGGTGACTGGCGGCCGCGGCCCAGCCGGCTGTGCGACTGGTGCGACCACCAGGCGGTGTGCCCGGAGTTCGGCGGCACTCCCCCGGCCTACCCGCTCCCGGTCACCGCCGCCGGCCCGCAGGCGGACGCCGCGGCGGCCGCGGTCCCGGCCACCCGCCGGGCCCCGGACGACCTGCCGCCGCGGTAGGGCCCGGGGCGGGGCACCGGCCCCGCCGGCCGGCGGTCTGGGGAAGAATGGTCGGCCTGCCGTCTGTCTGAGGAGTTCCCGTGGCAATCCGCGTCCTGCTGGTCGACGACCAACCGCTGCTGCGCACCGGTTTCCGGATGATCCTGGAGGCCGAGCAGGATCTCGCGGTGGTCGGCGAGGCCGGGGACGGTCTGCAGGCGCTGGAGCAGGTGCGGGCCCTGCAGCCGGACGTGGTGCTGATGGACGTGCGGATGCCCCGGATGGACGGGGTGGAGGCGACCCGCCAGATCACCGGCCCCGGGCGGGACGGGCCGGCGAAGGTGCTGGTGCTGACCACCTTCGACCTCGACGAGTACGTCGTGGAGGCGTTGCGCGCCGGGGCGAGCGGCTTCCTGCTCAAGGACGCCCCGGCCGCCGAGCTGGTGCAGGCGATCCGGGTGGTGGCGGCGGGCGAGGCGATGCTGGCCCCGAGCATCACCCGGCGGCTGCTGGACAAGTACGCGGGCCGCCTGCCGTCCGGGGAGGACGTGGTGCCGCGGGCGCTGCACACCCTGACGGAGCGCGAGGTGGAGGTGCTCAAGCTGGTGGCCCGCGGGCTGTCCAACGCGGAGATCGCCGCCGAGCTGTTCGTCAGCGAGACCACCGTCAAGACCCACGTCGGCCACGTGCTGACCAAGCTGGGTCTGCGCGACCGGGTGCAGGCCGCGGTCTACGCCTACGAGAGCGGCCTGGTGCGGCCCGGCGGCTCCTGAGGGCCGGACCGGCGGCGCGCGGCCGCCGGTCCGGTTCGGGCCCGCGGGTCAGCTGCCCGCGACTCCGCGGCCCAGCTCCCAGAACTGGATCTGCGAGGAGGCGTTGAGCGCCCATTCGGTGCCGGTTATCTGCGACTTGGCGGCCAGGTACTGGTTGCCCTGCCACAGCGGCAGGAACGGGATGTCCTGCGCGATGATCTGCTGGGCCTGCTCGAACTCCGAGTTCACCGCGCCGCGGTTGGTCGCGTGCCGCTCGGCCGGAATGACCTGGTTGTCGATCGTGGGGTTGTCGTAGGAATTGCTGAGGAAGTTGTCCTTGCCGAAGAACGGCGCCAGGTAGTTGTCCGGGTCCGGGAAGTCCGGGAACCAGCCCATGCCGTAGATCGCGTACTTGCCCTTGGTCGCGTCGGGCCGGAAGGTGTTCCACGGGACGCCGTGCGTGGTGACCGTGAACAGGCCGCTGGCTTCCAGCTGCTTCTTCAGCTCGGCGAACTCCGCGGCGGTGGACTCGCCGTAGTGGTCCGTGGTGTACGAGAGCGTCAGCGGGACCGGGGTGCTGATGCCGGCCTTCTGCAGCGTGCTGCGGGCGGCCGGGACGTTCGGGTCGCCGTACAGGTCGAAGAACGAGTTGGTGTGGCCGACGATGCCCTGCGGGACCATGGAGTACAGCGGCTCCGAGGTGCGCGCGTACACGTCGCGCACCAGCGCCTGCCGGTCGACGACCTGGGCGATGGCCTTGCGGACCGCGAGCTTCTTGGCCGTCGGGTCGGTCATGTTGAAGACCAGGTAGCGGATCTCCGAGCCCGGCGCCTCGACGAGGTTGATGCTGCTGGAGGTGTCGTCCTGGAACTTCTGGATCTCGGCGGGGGTCATGGTGCGGTTGATCACGTCGACCGAGCCGGAGTGCAGCGCCTGGACCATGTCGGCCGACGTCTTGAAGAACCGCAGGTCGATCTTGTCGTTCTGCAGCGTGTGGGCGCCCTTGTAGTGCGGGTTCTTGGTGAAGACCGCCTGGTCGTCGGGCTTCCACGAGGTCAGGGCGTACGGGCCGGAACCGGTGACGTGGAAGCCCTTGTAGACCGAGTTTCGCGGGTAGACCCGGTGGTCGACGATGTCGGCGGCCGGGGTGGCGAGCTTGTACGGGAAGGTGGCGTCCGGCGTCTTGAGGTGGAAGACCACCTTCAGGCTGCCCGAGGTCTCGACCTTGTCGACGTTGTCCATCAGTCCGGACGGGCCGTTCGGGTCGTGGATGCCGATCTGCCGCTCCACCGAGAACTTGACGTCGGCGGCGGTCAGCGGGTCGCCGTTGGAGAACTCCAGGCCGCTCTTGAGCGTGCAGGCGTAGGTCTCGCCAGCCTTGTCGGTGAATCCGCAGGTGCGGGCGGCGTCGGGCACCGGCTGGGTTCCGGTGCGCGGGTAACTCACCAGTGTCTGGAAGACGTTGGCCAGTACGTTCCACTCGCCGATGTCGTACGAGGCGGCCGGGTCCAGCGGCGCGGGCTGCTGCGGCGTCGCCTGGATCTGGTCGCTGGTGCCCACGACGATGGTGTCGCCGCTGTCCCCGCTGCCGCCGCTCGAACCGCCGCACGCGGCGAGCGCGGGCGCGATCAGGCCCACCACGGCCGGCAGCACCAGTAGCTTGCGATTCATCCTCGTTGGTCTCCTTGGTCGGCGTTGGCGGTCGCTCAACGGCAGGCGCTACGCCCGCGCCCGCCGCTCCCCCGGAGGTTCGTCCCGGCCGGCCGCGGCGCACGTGGTCGGCGAAGGGGCCCCCGGGTCCGGCCGGACCCTTCCACCCTCGCCATAACGCCGATCGGCCGATTGGACATTGACCAGCTAGGACCCTAGTCCGAACCTTGTAGTTCGCCAGAACACAGACCAGTTGAGGCATAATCACGCCCAGATTACGGAGCATCGCACTCCGATATCCGGACACCCGAGCGTTCTTCTCCTGACATGACCAAACGGGACACAAGGGCACCGGATCGGGCGACAGATCGGGATCACCAGCACAGGATCGGCCAGGTGTCGACTGGCCGGAAAGTGACAAGTATCACTTGCCTGAGGCGACCGGTAGAACCGGCAATTCCGTGCCGGCGCGGCACGGAAAACGACCGGTCGCCGGCCGGGAGTTTCACAGCGAATTCACCGGGCGGGCCGGCCCGCCGGCGTCAGTGTGCGGCCGGCATCAGGGAGCGCAGGAAGGTCAGGTCGACCTGTTCGAGCGAGTCGAGCACCGTGCGGCCCGGCGCGGCGGGGATCGGCACCAGGGACGGCACCGCGATCACCCGGCACCCGGCGGCCTCGGCCGAGGCGACCCCGGTGGCGGTGTCCTCGACCACCACGCAGCGCGACGGGTCCACGCCGAGGCCGGCGGCGGCGGCCAGGTACGGGTCGGGGTGCGGCTTGGTGCGGGCCAGCTCGTCGCCGGCCACCGACAGCGCGAAGTTGTCCGGGCCGAGCGAGCGCAGCACGGTGTCGATGATGTGCCGGTGCGACGCGGAGACCAGCGCGGTCGGGACCTGGTGGGCGGCCAGCTCGGCCAGCAGCCGCCGGACGCCGGGCATGAGCGGCACCCCGCGGGCGATGAGTTCGACGAACCGGGCGTTGATCAGGGTGGCCAGCTCGGCGAAGCCGAGAGCGACCCCGGTGACCGAGATCAGGTGGGCGACGCTGCGGGTCATCGGGCCGCCGATGACGACCTGGCGGTGCTCCTCGTCCAGCACGTGGCCGAGCTCGGCGAAGATCTCGCTCTCCGCCTTCCACCAGAACCCCTCGGTGTCGACCAGGGTGCCGTCCATGTCGAGCAGGACGGCTCCGAGGCCGCCGCCGGGGCGGGTGGCCTGGACGGTGGGAACGCTGCTGGTCATCCGGGTAGCTCCTCCGTTAAGGGGACGAAGAGGCCGGCCGTCACCGCTTGCGACGCGATGAGCGACCGGCCTCCACCGGACCGTCCAGTCTACGACGCGCACCGATCATTCGCGCGTCGGACGGCTTACGTCCAGGTCACCGGGCGTTGAAGTACTTCGCCTCCGGGTGGTGGATCACGATCGCGTCGGTGGACTGCTCGGGGTGGAGCTGGAACTCCTCCGACAGCTTCACGCCGATCCGCTCCGGCTCCAGCAGCGCGGCGATCTTGGCCCGGTCCTCCAGGTCCGGGCAGGCGCCGTAGCCCAGCGAGAAGCGCGCGCCGCGGTACTTCAGCGCGAACATCTCCTCCATCTCCGACGGGTCGTCCCCGGCGAAGCCCAGCTCGGAGCGGACCCGGGCGTGCCAGTACTCGGCCAGCGCCTCGGCGAGCTGGACGGACAGGCCGTGCAGCTCCAGGTAGTCGCGGTAGCTGTCGTTGGCGAACAGCTCGTTGGCCGCCTCGGAGATCTTGTTGCCGACCGTGACGACCTGCAGCCCGACCACGTCGGTCTCGCCGGACTCCTGCGGCCGGAAGAAGTCGGCCAGGCACAGCCGGCGGCCGCGGCGCTGGCGCGGGAAGGTGAAGCGGACGCGCTCGCTGCCGTCGTCGTGCAGCAGGATGAGGTCGTCGCCCTTGGAGACGCAGGGGAAGTAGCCGTAGACCACGGCCGCCTCCAGCATCCCGGAGGTCTGCAGCCGGTCCAGCAGGCCGCGCAGCCGGGGCCGGCCCTCGCTCTCCACCAGCTCCTCGTAGGTCGCCCCGCCCGAGCGGGCCTGCTTGAGGCCCCACTGCCCCTTGAACAGGGCGCCCTCGTCCAGCCAGGAGGCGTAGTCCTTGAGCGGGATGCCCTTGACGACCCGGCTGCCCCAGAACGGCGGGGTGGGCACCGGGTTGTCGACGGCGACGTCGGAGCGCACCTGGCCGCGGTTCTCCTCGGGCTCCTCCTCGACGGCCGCGCGGGCCGGGACGCGGCGGGCCTTCAGCTCCGGCAGCGCTGGCGCCGGGCACCCCGCGCTTGACGGCGACCAGCGCGTCCATCAGCCGCAGGCCCTCGAACGCGTCGCGGGCGTAGCGGACCTCGCCCTCGTAGATCTCGTGCAGATCCTGCTCGACGTAGGCCCGGGTGAGCGCGGCGCCGCCGAGGATGACCGGGAAGTCGGCGGCCATGCCGCGCTGGTTGAGCTCCTGCAGGTTCTCCTTCATGATCACGGTCGACTTCACCAGCAGGCCGGACATGCCGATCACGTCGGCCCGGTGCTCCTGGGCGGCGTCCAGGATCGCGGAGACCGGCTGCTTGATGCCGAGGTTGACCACGTTGTAGCCGTTGTTGGACAAGATGATGTCGACCAGGTTCTTGCCGATGTCGTGCACGTCGCCGCGGACGGTGGCCAGCACGATGGTGCCCTTGCCCTCGTCGTCGGACTTCTCCATGTGCGGTTCGAGGTGGGCGACCGCGGTCTTCATCACCTCGGCGGACTGCAGCACGAACGGCAGCTGCATCTGGCCGGAGCCGAACAGCTCGCCGACCACCTTCATGCCGGCCAGCAGCGTGTCGTTGACGATCTCCAGGGCCGGCGTGCTGGTCAGCGCCTCGTCGAGGTCGGCCTCCAGGCCGTTGCGCTCGCCGTCGATGATGCGGCGCTGCAGCCGCTCGTCCAGCGGCAGCGCGGCCAGCTCCTCGGCGCGGCCCGCCTTGACGGACTTGGTGTCCACGCCGTCGAACAGCTCCAGGTAGCGCTGCAGCGGGTCGTACCCCTCGCGCCGGCGGTCGTAGACCAGGTCGAGGGCGACCTCGCGCTGCTCCTCGGGGATCCGGGCGATCGGCAGGATCTTGGCGGCGTGCACGATCGCGGAGTCGAGGCCGGCCTCCACGCACTCGTTGAGGAAGACCGAGTTGAGCACCATGCGGGCGGCCGGGTTGAGGCCGAAGGAGACGTTGGACAGGCCGAGGGTGGTCTGCACGTCCGGGTGGCGCCGCTTGAGCTCGCGGATCGCCTCGATGGTGGCGAGGGCGTCCTTGCGGGACTCCTCCTGGCCGGTGGCGATGGTGAACGTCAGGCAGTCCACCACGATGTCGCTCTCCTGGACGCCCCAGTTGCCGGTCAGGTCGGCGATCAGGCGCTCGGCGACCGCGACCTTGTGCTCGGGGGTGCGGGCCTGGCCCTCCTCGTCGATGGTGAGCGCGATCAGCGCGGCGCCGTGCTCGACGGCGAGCTTGGTGACCTTCTGGAACCGCGACTCCGGCCCGTCGCCGTCCTCGTAGTTGACCGAGTTGATGACCGCGCGGCCGCCCAGCAGCTCCAACCCGGCCTGCAGCACGGCCGGTTCGGTGGAGTCCAGCACGATCGGCAGCGTGGAGGCGGTGGCCAGCCGGCCGGCGACCTCGCGCATGTCGGCGGCGCCGTCCCGGCCGACGTAGTCGACGCACAGGTCGAGCAGGTGGGCGCCCTCGCGGATCTGCTCGCGGGCCATTTCCACGCAGTCGTCCCAGCGGCCGTCGAGCATCGCCTCGCGGAACTTCTTGCTGCCGTTGGCGTTGGTCCGCTCGCCGATCGCCAGGTAGGAGGTGTCCTGCCGGAACGGGACCGACTGGTAGAGCGACGCGGCGCCCGGCTCGGGGCGCGGCCGGCGCTCGGCGATCTCCTGGCCGCGGACCCGGTCGACGACCTGGCGCAGGTGCTCCGGCGTGGTGCCGCAGCAGCCGCCGACCAGCGACAGGCCGTACTCGCGGACGAACACCTCCTGCGCGTCGGCGAGTTCGCTCGGCGATCAGCGGGTAGTGGGCGCCGTCCTTGCCGAGGACCGGCAGGCCGGCGTTGGGCATGGCGGAGACCCCGACCCGGGCGTGCCGGGCGAGGAAGCGCAGGTGCTCGCTCATCTCGGCCGGGCCGGTGGCGCAGTTGAGGCCGATCATGTCGATGCCGAGCGGCTCCAGCGCGGTGAGCGCGGCGCCGATCTCCGAGCCGAGCAGCATGGTGCCGGTGGTCTCGACGGTCACCTGGCACAGCACCGGCAGGTCGAGCCCGGCCGACTTCAGCGCGCGGCGGGCGCCGATCAGCGCGGCCTTGGTCTGCAGCAGGTCCTGGGTGGTCTCCACCAGCACCGCGTCCACGCCGCCGGCGATCAGGCCGGCCACCTCGGTCTCGTAGGCGTCCCGCAGCGCGTGGTAGGGCGCGTGGCCGAGGGTGGGCAGCTTGGTGCCGGGGCCGACCGAGCCGAGCACCCAGCGCGGCCGGTCCGGGGTGGCGAACCCGTCGGCCACCTCACGGGCGATCCGGGCGCCGGACTCCGACAGCTCGTAGATCCGGTCGGCGATGTCGTACTCGCCGAGCGCGGCGAGGTTCGCGCCGAAGGTGTTGGTCTCCACGCAGTCGACGCCGACCGCGAAGTACTCCTCGTGCACCGAGCGCACGATGTCGGGCCGGGTGGCGTTGAGGACCTCGTTGCACCCTTCGAGGCCCTGGAAGTCGTCGAGAGAGGGGTCCTGTGCCTGGAGCATGGTGCCCATCGCACCGTCGCCGACCACGACACGGGTGGCGAGCGCCTGGCGCAGTGCGGCTGCGCGGGACTGCTGAGCGGTCTGGTGGGACGGCGAGGCCATGGAATCGCTCCCTGGAATTGCGACGGCTGTCGGCTATGCGTGCCCGGTTTCGCCGGAGAAGCACCTAGCCAGACTAACCACCGGGCGGACGAGCGCCGCTGGAGATTCCAAGGAGTGGACGGTGGGAGCCTCGCGGCGGTCCGCCGCGGCGGGCGTCCCGACCGGGTCGGCGGCCCGGCGGCGGGAGTAGGCCGTCCGGGGCAGGAGCGGGCCGCGGCGGGGCGTCGCGCACCGGCGGGCGGCCGGATCCCGCCTATTCTGGCGGTCGGCATGACCCGATGATGGTCAGCATCGTCGACCGCCGGGCGGGACGCCGGCCCGGGCGGCACCGTTGCGGGGACAGGGAGGCGGTCGCGCCGATGTCGGGGAGCATCCAGTCGGTGGAGCGGGCGGCCGCGATCCTGCGCCTGCTCGCCGGGGGCCGGCGCCGCATGGGCCTGACCGACGTCGCCACCGCTCTCGGACTGGCCAAGGCCACCGCGCACGGCCTGCTGCGCACCCTGCAGCAGGAGGGGCTGGTCGAGCAGGACGCCGCGACCGGCCGCTACCAGTTGGGCGCCGAGCTGCTGCGGCTGGGCAGCGGCTACCTGGACGTCAGCGACCTGCGGGCCCGGGCCCTGGGGTGGGCGGACGACCTGGCCCGCGCCACCGGCGAGAGCGTCCACCTCGGCGTGCCGCACCGCGGCGGGGTGCTGGTCGTGCACCACGCCCTCCCGGCCGGACCGCCCGGCGGCGGCCGCCAGGTGCTCGACCTCGGCACGGTGCAGCCGTTGCACAGCTCGGCGCTCGGCAAGGCGCTGGCGGCCTTCGACCCGGCGACCCGGCAGGCGGCGCTGGCCGGCGAGCGGGCCCGGTTCACCGTGCGCACCGTCACCGGGCGCCGGGAACTGGAGGAGGCGCTGCGCACCGTGCGGGACCGCGGCTGGGCGCAGGACCTGGAGGAGACCTGGGACGGGCTGGCCTCGGTCGCCGCCCCGGTCCACGACCGCGGCGGGGCGGCGGTGGGCGCGGTGGGGATCACCGGCGCGGTGCGGCGGATCCGCCGGGACGGCGCGGCCGTCGACCCGGCGCTGGTGGCGGCGGTGCGGGAGTGCGCGCGGGCCGTAACACGCGATCTCGGCGGGGGACCATTTATCATGAACACGATGGAATAGGGCATTTCTGACATGGAGCCGATATAGAGCAGACGTAGAGCGGAACCAGAGCGGACATAGCGCCGGCATGGAGGCGACGCGCCCTTGACTGGCCGAAGTGGCCGGAGAAAACTGCCGTCCAAAGGTCGACATTGTCGAACAACGGACGATATCCGGATCCGCCATTTCGGACGGAGACATAGGAGTCGCAATGTCCAATGGCCACATCTTCATCGGCGAGACCATCGGTACGGCCATGCTCGTCCTGCTCGGCTGCGGAGTCGTGGCGGGCGTCAGCCTGAAGAAGTCCAAATCCCGTGCGGCCGGCTGGCTGGCGGTGACCTTCGGCTGGGGCTTCGCCGTCCTGGCCGGCGCCTACATCGCGAACGGCTACTCCGGCGGCCAGCTCAACCCCGCCGTCACCCTCGGGGTGGCCATCAAGACCGGCGACTGGCACCAGGTGCCGGTCTACATCGGCGGTCAGATGCTGGGCGCCATGATCGGCGCCTTCCTGGTCTGGGTCGCGTACATGGGCCAGTTCGCCGCGCACCTGACCGACGAGGAAGTGCTCAGGGAGCACGGCGTGGCCGCCGCCGAGCGGGCCGTCGAGGGCCCGGGCCGCGGCCGGGGCGGACCGGTGCTCGGCGTCTTCTCCACCGGCCCCGAGATACGCCACCCGGTCCAGAACCTGCTGACCGAGATCGTCGCCACCATGGTGCTGGTGCTGCTCATCCTCACCCAGGGCATGACCAAGGGCCTGGCCCTCAACGGCCTGGGCATCCTGCTGGTCGCGCTGACGGTGGTCGGCATAGGGCTGTCGCTGGGCGGTCCGACCGGGTACGCCATCAACCCGGCCCGCGACCTCGGTCCCCGCATCGTGCACGCGCTGCTGCCGCTGCCCAACAAGGGGGCCTCCGACTGGGGATACGCCTGGATCCCGGTCGCCGGACCGCTGCTCGGCGGCGCGCTGGCCGGCGGCATCTACCAACTCGCCTTCACCTGACCCGTCCCCTCGAAGAGCAGGAGCAACCCGTGAACGACACGCAGGCGAACACCTCCGCACGACAGGGCCCGTACATCGCGGCCATCGACCAGGGCACGACGTCATCCCGGTGCATCGTCTTCAACCGGCAGGGCGACATCGTCGCCGTCGACCAGAAGGAACACGAACAGATCTTCCCCAAGCCGGGCTGGGTCGAACACAACGCCGCCGAGATCTGGACCAACGTCCAGGAGGTCGTCGACGGCGCGGTGGCCAAGGCGGCCATCACCGCCGTCGACGTCAAGGCGATCGGCATCACCAACCAGCGCGAGACCACGATGATGTGGGACAAGGCGACCGGCGAGCCGGTGCACAACGCCATCGTCTGGCAGGACACCCGCACCGACGTGCTGTGCCGGCAGTTCGGCAGCAAGGGCGGCCAGGACCGCTGGCGCCGGGAGACCGGTCTGCCGCTGGCGTCCTACTTCGCCGGGCCGAAGATCCGCTGGCTGCTGGACAACTGCGAGGGCCTGCGCGAGCGGGCCGAGCGCGGCGAGGTGCTGTTCGGCACCATGGACAGCTGGGTGATCTGGAACCTCACCGGCGGTCCGAACGGCGGCGTGCACGTCACCGACGTCACCAACGCCTCGCGCACCCTGCTGATGAACCTCAAGACGCTGGACTGGGACGAGAAGATCCTGGCCGCCATGGAGATCCCGGCCGCCGTCCTGCCGAGCATCCGCTCCTCCTCCGAGGTCTACGGCAACGCGGTCGGCGGCTCGCTGGCCGGGATCCCGGTCGCCTCGGCGCTCGGCGACCAGCAGGCGGCGCTGTTCGGCCAGACCTGCTTCGACGAGGGCGAGGCCAAGTCCACCTACGGCACCGGCACGTTCCTGCTGATGAACACCGGCCACAAGCCGATCGTCAGCCACAACGGCCTGATCACCACGGTCGGTTACCGGATCGGCGACCAGCAGCCGGTGTACTCGCTGGAGGGCTCGATCGCCATCACCGGCGCGCTGGTGCAGTGGATGCGCGACCAGATGGGCATGATCAAGTCCGCCCCGGAGATCGAGGAGTTGGCGCTCAGCGTCGAGGACAACGGCGGCGCGTACTTCGTGCCGGCCTTCTCCGGGCTGTTCGCGCCGCACTGGCGCTCCGACGCGCGCGGCGTGGTCGCCGGGCTCACCCGGTACGTGACCAAGGCGCACCTGGCCCGCGCGGTCCTGGAGGCGACCGCGTGGCAGACCCGGGAGATCTGCGACGCGATGTTCAAGGACTCCGGCGTCGAGATGACCACCCTGAAGGTGGACGGCGGCATGACCGGCAACAACCTGCTGATGCAGACGCTGTCCGACGTGCTGGACACCCCGGTCGTGCGGCCGAAGGTCGCCGAGACCACCTGCCTCGGCGCGGCCTACGCGGCCGGCCTGGCCGTCGGGTTCTGGCCGAACATCGACACGCTGCGGGCCAACTGGCAGAAGGACGCGGAGTGGACGCCGCGGATGGACGCCGACGAGCGCGACCGCGAGTACAAGAAGTGGCTGAAGGCCGTCGAGCGGACCAAGGGCTGGATCGACGAGGACGAGAAGGGCTGACCGCCCGCCGCCGGCCCGCCGACACCGGAACTGCCCGTTCCACACGGGCAGTTCCGGTGTGGTTTTCGCGCCGCAACTGGTTGCCGGGGCAACCGGTTGCATCCGCCGACCGTCCTGGTTGTCGTACGTACAACCAGTGCGACTGCGCGCGGCCGGACGGAGTCACCTCGGATGGTTCACGGGTTTCTGACGAGATTCCGCCGAAGGAGACCCGGCGAACGACCCGCCGCGCCGCGGACGCCGTCCGCCGGGCGCACCGCGCTGCGCTGGCTGGGCCGGGCGGCCTTCGGCGCCGCGACGGTGGTGCTGTGCTCGGTGCTGGCGGTGGTGGCGGGGCTGCGGCTGGCGGACCACGGCGACCCGGCCGCCGCCGGACGCACCCGGGGCGCCGACGCGCTGTGGCTGGGCCACGCCTGGGTGGACGGCGGACGCTCCGGCGCCGACGTCGCGGCGCTGGCCGGACGGCTGCGCGGCACCGGGATCCGGGAACTGTACGTGCACAGCGGCCCGTTGTCCGACGACGGCGGCCTGCAGCGGGCGCGCTACCGGGGGGCGGACGCCTTCCTGCGCGCGATGCGCCGCGATCTGCCCGGGGTGAGCGTCCAGGCGTGGCTGGGCGACGTGGTCGCGCACCGGCGCTCGGGACCCGGGCTGCGGCTGGCCGATCCGGCCACCAGGTCCCGGATCCGCGCCTCCGCGGCGCAGGCGCTGGACGCCGGGTTCGACGGCGTCCACCTCGACCTGGAACCGGTCACCTCGGGGAACGCCGGGTACCTGGCGGTGCTGGCCGGGCTGCACCGGCTGACGGCGGCCCGCGGCCGGTCGCTCTCGGTCGCCGTGCCGCAGATCGACCCGCTGCCCGCGCTGCACTCGGTGGCCGGCGCGCTGGCCGGCCACCCGAAGTGGTGGTCGCAGTCCTACTTCGGCCAGGTCGCCCGCCGGGTGGACCAGGTCGCCGTGATGGCCTACGACACCGGGATGCCGACGACCGCGCTGTTCAGCGGCTACGTCGCGCAGCAGACCTCGCTGGCCCTGGCGGCCACCCCGAAGTCGGTCCAGCTGCAGATCGGGCTGCCCGCCTACCACGCGGACGGCACCGGCCACCACGCCGCCGCCGAGACGGTGGCCGCCGCGGTGCGCGGCGCCCGGCTCGGGCTGGCCCGCACCGATCCGGGCCGCCGGCGCTTCGGGCTGGCGCTGTACGTGGACTTCACGGCGACCGCGCGGGACTGGACCTCCTACCGAAGGGGCTGGGGCGGCGGATGGCTGGCGTGATCACGATGCGGTCGGGGTCTGCGGGCGCCGCGGGGGTAAGCCGTAGGCTGGTGGCGCACGAAACGGGGAAGGGTACATCTGCCGCGGCGGCTGTTGCGGACCGCCGAGGACGGAAGGAGGCTCTGGGTGATCGAGCTCGAGGGGGTACCCGAGCTGATCGACCCGGTCATGGTGGCCGCGTTCGAGGGCTGGAACGACGCCGGTGACGCGGCGTCCTCCGCGGTCGCGCACCTGGACCGGGAGTGGAAGGGCGAGGTGTTCGCGGCACTGGACGCGGAGGACTACTACGACTTCCAGGTCAACCGGCCGACGGTGTGGCTGGACAACGGCACCCGGCGGATCACCTGGCCCACCACCCGGCTGTCCGTGGTCCGCGTCGAAGGCCCGAAGCCGCGCGACCTGGTGCTGATCCGGGGCATCGAACCCAGCATGCGCTGGCGGTCGTTCTGCAACGAGATCATGGGTTTCGCCCACGAGTTGGGCGTGGAGATGGTGGTGATCCTGGGCGCGCTGCTCGGCGACACCCCGCACACCCGGCCGGTCCCGGTCACCGGCGTCACCTCCGACCCCGACCTGGCCCGCACCATGAACCTGGAGGAGACCCGCTACGAGGGGCCGACCGGCATCGTCGGCATCCTGCAGGAGGCGTGCACCCACGCCGGCATCCCCACGGTGAGCCTGTGGGCCGCCGTGCCGCACTACGTCTCCCAGCCGCCGAACCCCAAGGCGACCCTCGCGCTGCTCAACCGTCTCGAAGACCTGATCGACCTGCGCATCCCGACCGGTGAGCTCAACGAGGACGCCCGCGCCTGGCAGCTCGGCGTGGACCAACTCGCCGCCGAGGACAGCGAAGTGGCCGAATACGTGCAGTCGCTGGAGGAGGCCAAGGACACCGTCGAGCTGCCCGAGGCGTCCGGCGAGGCCATCGCCCGCGAGTTCGAACGGTACCTGCGCCGCCGGGACGGCCAGCCCGGCTCGTCCCACCCGCAGGACGGCGACCTCGGCCCGTTCCTGCGCGGCAGGCAGCCCCCGCGGGAGGCCGGCGGCGCCCCGGACGACACCGCCGAGGACAGCGCTCCCGAGAACGGCGCCACCGAGGAGCCCGGCGGCGAGGAGCCGCCGCGGGACGAGGACGACGCGCACGGCGACAGGCACGGCGACGACCCGGGCGGCGGTCCGGCCGACGCCGCCTGACCGCGGCCGCACACGGCGGTGCCCCGGACCGGGCGGTCCGGGGGCACCGTTCGCCGCGGTTCCTACAGGGCGACGCCGAGCAGGGCGTCCACCGCGCGGGAGACCAGGCCGGGCGCGCCGGTGTCCGTGCCGCCCCCGGCGCTCTGCAGCGCGGCCCACTCGTCCACCGCGGCCAGCGCGGCCGGGGCGTCGAGGTCGTCGGCGAGCGCCTCCCTGACCCGTTCCACCAGGGCTTCGGCGGGCGGGCCGTCCGGACGCGAGACCGCCGCGCGCCAGCGATCGAGGCGGTCGGTCGCCCCGGCCAGCACCGCGTCGCTCCACTCCCAGTCGGACCGGTAGTGGTGGGAGAGCAGGGCGAGGCGGATGGCGGCCGGGTCGACGCCGTCGTGGCGCAGCCGGGAGACGAAGACCAGGTTGCCCTTGGACTTCGACATCTTCTCGCCGTCCAGGCCGACCATGCCGGCGTGCACGTAGGCGCGGGCGAACGGGTAGTCGCCGGTGAGCGCCTGCGCGTGGGAGGCGCCCATCTCGTGGTGCGGGAAGGCCAGGTCGGAGCCGCCGCCCTGCACGTCGAAGCCCATGCCGAGGTGTTCCAGCGCGATGGCCACGCACTCGATGTGCCAGCCGGGCCGGCCGGGGCCGAGCGAGCCGCCGTCCCAACTCGGCTCGCCGTCGCGGGCGGCCATCCACAGCATCGGGTCCAGCGGGTTCTTCTTGCCCGGGCGGTCCGGGTCGCCGCCGCGCTCGGCGGACAGCAGCCGCATGGCGGCGGCGTCCAGGCCGGAGACCGCGCCGAAGTGCTCGTCGGACTCGACCGAGAAGTAGACGTCGCCGTCCAGCTCGTAGGCGGCGCCGGCCTGCCGCAGCCGCTCGACCAGCGGAACGATCCGCGGTATCGCCTCGACCGCGCCCACGTAGTGACGCGGCGGCAGGAGGCGCAGCGCGGTCATGTCCTCGCGGAACAGCGCGGTCTCACGCTCCGCCAGCCGCGTCCAGTCCTCCCCGGTCTGGACGGCCCGTTCCAGCAGGGGGTCGTCCACGTCCGTGACGTTCTGCACGTAGTGGACCTGCCGCTTGGTGTCGAGCCAGACCCGCTGGACGAGGTCGAACGCGGTGTAGGTGGCCGCGTGCCCCATGTGGGTGGCGTCGTACGGCGTGATGCCGCATACGTAGATGCGGGCGACAGGGCCGGGGTCCAGGGTGACCGGAGCACCGGTGGCGGTGTCGTGGAGGCGGAGTTCGCGTCCCTCGCCGGGCAGGGTGGGAACTTCCGAAGCGGGCCAGGCATGCATGGCATGAGCCTAACCGGACGAGTGTTCCGCTTACGACCCAGTACCGCGCCGGATGGCCTGAACGGCGGTCTTGTGCTTTCCGCCCCGACCGGATCCGGCCCGGCTCAGACCGGTGGCCAGGGGATCGACGGCCAGTTGCCGCTGGGGGCCGGGTGCCGGCCGGCGGCCAGCAGGGCGGCCACCCGGCCGCGCAGCGCGTCGGTCTCCGCCGCGGTCAGCAGTTGCGCCAGCCGGGTGCCCAGGTCGCCGGCGAGGGCGGTGGCGAGCCGGCCCAGCACCTCCTGGGCGTCCGCGGTCAGCGGCTCGCCCGCCCAGCCCCACAGCAGGGTGCGCAGCTTGTCGTCGGTGTGGAAGCTGACACCGTGGTCGATGCCGTACAGCCGCCCGTCGGCGGTGGGCAGCAGGTGGCCGCCCTTGCGGTCGGCGTTGTTGATCACCGCGTCCAGCACCGCGAGCCGCCGCAGCCGCTCGTCGTCGGCGTGCACCAGCAGCGCGGTGCGCCCCTCGCCGACCTCGGCCTCGACGACCGCCTTCCAGCCCGGGCCCGGCTCGTCCTGCTCGACCAGGGCCAGCATCGGCAGGTCGTCGACCGCCTCGATCCACAGCTGGCACATGCCCTGGCCGTACGGGCCGTCCCGCAGCACCGTCGGCGGGACCAGGTCCCAGCCGGTCGCCTCGGAGACCAGGAACGCGGCCACCTCGCGTGAGGCCAGGTTGCCGTCGGGGAAGTCCCACAGCGGGCGCTCCCCGGCGACCGGCTTGTAGACGCAGTGCGCCTGGCGGCCGTCGTGGGAGATCTCGCAGTAGAGCACCGCGTTGGACGCCTCCCGCACCCGGCCCTTGACCGTCAGCTCGCCGCGGCTGAGGAACTCCAGCTCGCCGGCGGCCGGCTCGCCCCCGGGCGTCAGCCCGAGCGGCGGTACCCGTTCTGGCGCGGGCATACGTGTCCTTCCGGGTCAAGGGGCAGGCTGCACAGCGGGCAGGGCGGCCGGCCCGCGGAGACCACCTCCAGGGCGCGCTTGGCGAAGGACCGGGCCTGCGCGCCGGTGAGCCGGACCCGGAGCATCGGCGGGCCGTTCTCCTCGTCCTGCAGGAGCATCTCCTCGGCCGCCTCCAGGTCCTCGGAGGACAGCTCGGCGTCGGCGTCCAGCTCGACGAGCGCCTGGGCCTCGAGAATCATCCGTTCGGCGGTGGTGTCCCAGGCCAGTGCCATGGTGCCGACCCGGAACTCCTCCTCGACCGGCGTGTCGAGCGGGGCGGTGTCGGACAGCTCGGCCGGGGCCACCGCGGGCACCGAGGCGTTGCCGCCGCTGCGCCGCACGACCTCGTCGAGCAGCTCGTCGATCCGCTCGGCCAGCGCTTCCACCTGGGTCTTCTCCAGCGCGACGCTCGTCGTGCGGCCGGCCGCCGTCGCCTGCAGGAAGAAGACGCGCTGGCCCGGCTGCCCGACCGTACCGGCCACGAACCGGTCCGGCTGCTCGTAGAAGAAGACCTGACGCGGCACTTCCGCTCCGTTTGCTCGACTAGTGGTTGGTCAGCTGTCTGGGTGGTGCGCCGGCGTGCCGAAGGGGCCCCGGGTGTCCGCACCACCCTACTGCGGAAGGCGATCACGTCGCGCCCGTGGCTCCGCCCACCACCGCGTCGTCCCCGCCGGCCGGCGACTTCCTCGGTCGCAGCGCGCCGAACTCCCCGGTGTCGCCCAGTCGGATCAGGAACGGGCGGGTCGGGGTGTAGCGGATCGCGGTCACCGAACAGGGCTCGACGGACAGCCGTTGGAACAGGTCGATGTGCATGCCGAGCGCGTCGGCGGCCAGCGCCTTGATGATGTCGCCGTGCGAGCAGACCAGGAACACCGACTCGGGACCGCTCTCCCGCTCCACCCGGCCGTTCCACTCGCGGACCGCGTCCACCGCGCGGGCCTGCATGGCGCGCACCGACTCGCCCTCCTCGCCCGGGAAGACCGCGGCCGAGGGGTGCTGCTGCACGGTGGCCCACAGCGGTTCGTCGGCGAGCTCGGACAGTTTGCGGCCGGTCCAGTCGCCGTAGTGGCACTCGCCGAACCGGTCGTCGGTCTGCGCGGTCAGCTCCGGCCGGGCGGCCAGCAGCGGCGCGAGCGTCTCCTGGCAGCGCTGCAGCGGGCTGCTGACGACGGCGGCCAACGGCAGGTCGGCGAGCCGGGCCGCGAGGCCGGCGGCCTGGGCGGCGCCGTGTTCGTCCAGGCTCACGCCCGGGCTCCAGCCGGCGAGCACTCCGTCGGCGTTGGCGGTGGACCGGCCGTGCCGGACCAGGATCACGATGGGCATGCCCACGAGCCTACGGCGCCGCCGCCGGGAGCCGAAGTACACCCCAGGACGGCCCGAGCACCACCCGAGCGGGGATCCGGACCGGACCCTCGTGGCCCTCCGGGCGGCCGGGGGGTGACAATGGTCGGCGTGATCGTGGACTGCGCCATCTACAAGGGCGGGCACCGCACCGAGGGCCCCGCCGACTTCTCCGACGCCCTCGACCAGGCCCGGCAGGCCGGCGACTCGTTCCTGTGGATCGGCCTGCACGAGCCGACCCAGGAGGAGTTCGACCTGGTGGCGGGCGAGTTCGGCCTGCACCCGCTCGCCGTGGAGGACGCCTTGACGGCGCACCAACGGCCGAAGCTGGAGGTCTACGACGACTCGCTCTTCCTGGTCCTCAAGCCGGTCACCTACGACGACAGGAGCGACACGGTCTCGGCCGAGGAGCTGATGGTCTTCCTCGGCGACTCCTTCGTGGTCACCGTGCGGCACGGCGAGGGCCAGCCGCTCAAGGAGGTCCGCAAGCGGCTGGAGGACGCGCCCGAGGTGCTGGCGCACGGCCCGTGCGCCGTGATGTACGCGGTCAGCGACGCGACCGTCGACCGCTACGTGGACGTGGCCGGCGAACTCCACCTGGACCTCGACCAGTTGGAGGAGGAGATCTTCGCCCCCGACGGCGGCTCGGACGCCAAGAACATCGCGAGCCGGATCTACGACTTCAAGCGGCAGGTGATGGAGTTCCGCCGGGCCACCGCACCGCTGTCCGACCCGATGCAGCGGCTCGCGGTCGCCGGCGTGCCCTTCGTGGACCGGGCGAGCCAGCCGTTCTTCCGCGACGTCAGCGACCACCTGATCCGGGCCAACGAGCAGGTGGAGGCGCTGGACCGGCTGCTGACCGACATGCTCGGCGCCCACCTGACGCAGGTGGGGATACGGCAGAACGACGACATGCGCAAGATCTCGGCCTGGGCGGCCATCGCGGCGGTGCCCACCCTGATCGCCGGCGTCTACGGCATGAACTTCACCCACATGCCCGAGCTGCACACCCGCTACGGCTACCCGATCGCGCTGGTCGGGATGCTGGCGGTCTGCGTGGTGCTCTACCGCTTCTTCAAGCAGCGCGACTGGCTGTAGCGGGCCCGGCCGGCGCCGCGGTATCGCGCGGGCGAAGTACGGCCGAGGCCGTAACCCTTCGCGCCGTGCCGCGTTGACATCCGTGACGGCCGTGGCGGGGAGACCCCCGAGCCCCCACCACGGCCGCAGAAACGTCACTACGCCGCCGGGCCCGTTCCGTTGGCCGCCACCTGCCATTCCCTCCCCGGACGTGACCCCCGTGCCTGACGGTGCGGCTGGGTAAGGTTCAAACAAGGCAATGAAGGCGCCAGGGGACGGGATCGCGAAGCAGGTGGACATGTTCAGCAAGGCCGCCAAGGGTCGTCCGGCGACAGGACAGTTGGGGCCGGCCGGCTCCGACTGGTCTCCGTACACGCGGCTGGACGACGCGGCCCGGGCCTACTTCCTGCACGCGGATATCGCGCTCGAAGCGGTGGCCGGTGTGCTGGGCCGGCGGCGCATCCGGGGCTTCACCCTGGAGCGGGTGGTCGATCTCACCGAGGCCGGCGCGTCCGTCTGGCAGGAGGCCGCGGTGTGCGACGGGCGGCGGCTGATCCTGTGGCACAGCGAGGAGCTGGCCGACGAGGCCGCCCCCGGCGGCACCGTGCTGGACTCCTCGATCCAGGTGCTGCCGCTGGAGGCCATCGGCCACGTCGGAATGCGCACCCTGGTCGGGCGCGACGAGCTCGGCGGCCGGGTGGACCGCGGGGTCTACCTGGTGCTGGCCACCGCCACGCCGCACGAGTTGAGCGCCGTGCAGACCGATCCGGAGTCCCCGGTGGCCTCGGCCCGGCTGCGGCCCGAGGCGTTCCGGTTCAGCAAGTCGCTGGAGGACGGCGGCCCGGGCCAGATAGCCCGGCTGATCGCCTTCGGCCGCCTGCTGGGCAGGCTGGTCCCGGCCTGACCGCCGTCCGGGCGCGCGGCGCGGTCAGCCGAGCCCGGCGTGCTCCAGCGCCTCGACGCCGGCGCGCAGCGCGGTGAGGCGCTCGTCCAGGGTGAAGCCGGCGGGCGCGAGGGTCAGCGTGGTGACGCCGGCCTCCGCGTAGGCCCGCATCCGGTCGGCGATCCGCTCGACGCCGCCCAACAGGCAGGTGGAGTCGATCAGTTGGCGCGGCACGGCGGCCGCGGCGCCGTTCTTGTCGCCGGACAGGTACTTGTCCTGGATCTCGGCGGCCTCCTTCTCGTACCCCATGCGCTGGGCGAGCCGGTTGTAGAAGTTCTGCTTCCGGCTGCCCATTCCGCCCACGTAGAGCGCGGTGTAGGGGCGGAAGATGTCGGCGAGCCCGTCCACGTCGTCGCCGACCGCGATCGGCAGGGTCGGGCAGACGTCGAAGCCGTCCATGGTCTTGCCCGCCTTCTCCCGGCCGGCCCGGATCGAGCCGAGCGCGGTCTCCTCCAGGTGCTCGGCGGCCGGGAAGATCAGCAGGGCGCCGTCGGCGATCTCGCCGGTCTGCTCCAGGTTCTTCGGGCCGATGGCGGCGATGTAGAGCGGGATGTACTCGCGCACCGGGTGCACGGTCAGCTTCAGCGGCTTGCCGGGTCCGCCGGGCAGCGGCAGCGTCCAGTGCTCGCCCTCGTGCGAGAGCCGTTCGCGGGTCATCGCCTTGCGGACGATCTCCACGTACTCCTTGGTGCGGGCCAGCGGCTTGTCGAACTTCACGCCGTACCAGCCCTCGGACACCTGCGGGCCGGAGACCCCGAGGCCGAGGCGGAAGCGGCCGCCGGACAGCGAGTCGAGGGTGGCCGCCGTCATCGCCGTCATCGCCGGGGTGCGGGCCGGGATCTGGAAGATCGCCGAGCCGATGTCGATCCGTTCGGTCTGCGCGGCGACCCAGGACAGCACGGTGGGCGCGTCCGAGCCGTACGCCTCGGCCGCCCAGCAGACCGAGTAGCCGAGCCGGTCCGCCTCCTGGGCCACCGCGAGGTTGTCCGCGTCCATGCCGGCACCCCAGTAGCCGAGGTTGATCCCGAGCCGCATCACGGTCTCCTACTCGTCGGTAACGTCGTCGTCTCCGGGGACTCTAGCGCGCGGACGGCCACTCGTCGGGTGTCGGGTGCGCCACACGCCTCCGGCGGCCTCCGCAGGCCAGTAGTGTCACGGCTCATGGAGCAAAGGCATCTCGGCCGTACCGGATTGCGGGTGTCACGGCTGGGTCTGGGCACGCTCACCTGGGGCCGGGACACCGGTGAGCGTGAGGCGGCGGACCAGCTGAAGACCTTCTGGGGCGCGGGCGGCACGCTGGTCGACACGGCGGACGTGTACGCGGACGGCGCCGCCGAGTACCTGCTGGGAAGGCTGCTGGAGAACCTGGTGCCGCGCCAGGACCTGGTGATCGCCACGAAGGCGGGCAGCGTGCCCGATCCGGACCGCAGGTTCGACGCCTCGCGCCGCCACCTGCTGTCCGCGCTGGACGCCTCGCTGGAGCGGCTGGGCACCGACCACGTGGACCTGTGGCAGGTGCACGCCTTCGACCCGGCGACCCCGATGGAGGAGACCCTGCAGGCGCTGGACACCGCGGTCGCCTCCGGCCGGGCCCGGTACGCGGGGGTGTCCAACTTCTCCGGCTGGCAGCTCGCGAAGGCGGCCACCTGGCAGCTGGCCGGGCCGAACCGCACGCCGGTGGCGAGCACGCAGATGGAGTACTCGCTGCTGCAACGCGGCGTGGAGCGCGAGGTGCTGCCCGCCGCGCTCGACCTGGGCATCGGGCTGCTGCCCTCCTCGCCGCTGGGCCGCGGTGTGCTCACCGGCAAGTACCGGCACGGCATACCGCAGCGGTCGCGCGGCGCCTCCGACCACCTCGCGCCGTTCGTGGCGCCCTACCTCGACGAGACGGCCACCTTGATCGTGGACGCCGTCGCGACCGCCGCCGACGGCCTGGCCGTGACCCCGCTGCAGGTCGCGCTCGCCTGGGTGCGCGACCGGCCCGGCGTGGTCGCGCCGATCCTCGGTGCCCGCGACGCGCAGCAGCTGACCCAGGCGTTGTCAGTGGAGGCGCTTACTCTTCCCGTTGAGATCAACCATGCGCTGGACGACGTGTCGGCACCGGTGCATCGGTATCCGGACCACGACTGGAGCACGCTGTGAACGACGGACCCGGGACCGGCGACCCGGCACCCAAGGCCGACGGCAGGCCGCCCGAGCTGGCGCGGCTCGCGGAGGCGGTCCGGGCGATAGAACGGCGCGACGGCGAGTCCGGACCGCGCCCCGCGGCGCCCGCCCCCACCGCGCCTTCCGCACCCGCCACGCCCGCCGCTCCGCCCGCCGACGCCGCCGCGCCCGGGGCCCGGCCGGCCCCCGCACCGGTGGCGCGGCCGGAGCTGCCGAAGGAGCCGGTCGAGGCGGCCCGCGCGGCGCTGGCGCACGGCGGCGCCCCGGAGGCGCTGGCCGCCTCCGCCGTCGAGACGCTGGGCGAGCGTGCGGGCGAACTGCTGGGCGAGGACCCGTGGTCGGTGCTCTCCCTGGCCGGCGTCCGTCCCGACCAGGCCGACGGCTTCGCCCGCGCCTCGCTCGGCGAGGCGTGCCGCCCGGACGACGAGCGGCGCGGCCTCGCGCTGGTCGGCTGGCTGCTGGCCCGGGCCGCCGACGCCGGGCACACCGCGCTGGAGTGGTCCGTGCTGGCCGCCGCGCTCGGCAAGCAGGCCGTGCCGGAGGCCGACGAGGTGCTGCGCCGGGCGGTGGAGGCCGGCCAGGTGATGGTCTTCCGGGACGAGCGGGAGCCGGCCCCCGGCGCCCGTCCGGCGCACGCCGACGCCGACGGCGACGACGAGCCGCCGACCGACATCCTGCTCGCCCTCGACCGGCACGCGCTCGCCGAGGAGAGCCTGGCCGACGGCCTGGTCAGGCTGCTCAACACCTTCGACCCCGAGGCCCCGGCCGGGGAGGGCACCCTCGACTGGGAGGCCGCCGCCGGCTCGGCCGGCTCCCCGTCGGCCGCGGCGCTGATCCGGGCGACGGCGGCGAGCGGCCTGGTGGCGCACAGCGGCGGCGAGACGGCCCGAGCCGAACCCGCCGCGCTGGTGGCGGCCGCCCGGGCGGCCGGAGTTCGCGCCTACGCGGCCGCCCACACCGAGGACGGCAGGCGCCGGCTCGAAGCGCTGCTCGGCCAGGAGGGGGCGGCGGTCACCGTGGCGGGGCTGCTGTCCGGCCTGCAGGGCCCGGTGCGCGGCGCGGACGGCACCTGGGAGCTGGACCTGCTGGTGGTGCTGGACGCCCCGCAGTTGGACGTGGAGGAGGCCGCCTCGCTCGTCGAAGCCGTGCCGGACGGCGCGCGGCTGGTGCTCAGCGGCGACCCGGCGGTGCTGTGGTCGGCCGGGCCCGGGCGGGTGTTCGCCGACGTGCTGGCCGCGAAGGCGTGCCCGCACGTGGTCTCCAGGACCCCGGACGAGGGACCGATCGGCGAGCTCGTGTCGGGCATCGGCGTCGGGGAGTTGGCGGAGGTCGGCTCACCGGGCAAGGAGGTCGTGGTCGTCCCGGTGCGCGATCCGGGCGAGGCGCTGCACCGCGCGGTGCAGCTGGTCGCCGACTCCATCCCGCGGGCGTTCGGGGTGCCCGCGCGGGAGGCCCGGGTGATCGCGCTGACGCAGGGCGGCCCGGTCGGCACCCGCGCGCTGAACGCGGCGCTCAAGGAGCGGCTCAACCCCGGCCCCGGCCGGTTCGGCGGCTTCGACCCCGGCGACCTGGTGCTCCACCTGCCGGCGCCCGGCCGGTTCCTGGCCGGCACGGTCGTCTCCGGCGACCCGGCGGGCCTGCGGCTGGAGTGCGCGGGCGAGTCCGTGCTGGTGCCGCCGGAGCGGGTCGCGGACGGCGTGCGGCACGGCTGGGCGGTCACCGCGCAGCAGGCGGCCGGCAGCCGTTGGCCGGCCGTGGTCGTGGTGCTGCCCGGCGAGGCGCCGGCCTCCGCGCCGCTGACCCGGCAGTGGGTCTACACCGCCTTCAGCCGCGCGGAGCGCCATCTGTCCGTCGTCCAGGGCGCCGAGCAGGCCCTGCCCCGCGCGGTGGCCGAACGGCCCGCGAAGGACCGCACGACCCGGCTGCGGACCATCCTGCGCGAGCACGCCGCCCAGGGCTGACCGGCGCCGGGGCGCCGGCGCCGTCCCGGCCGCCCGGTCAGACCTCGGCGTCCTGCGGGTCGTCGTCGAAGACCGCGCTGACGTCGAAGCGGCAGATGACCAGCTCCGGGTCGGCGGCGTCGAAGGGTGCCGAGAGCCACTCCCCTGCCTCGGTGATCTCGCCGGCCGTCACCCAGACGGTGGAATCGCCCTCCTCCAGTCCGAATTCCTTGTGGCGGGAGGCGATTTCGTCCGGTTCGTACTCGCCGAACAGCGCGCCGACCGCGGCGCCGACGCCGGAGTCCTCGTCCAGGTCGCCGTCGGAGACCCGGCCGGCCTGGGCGACCAGCCGCTGCGGCTCGGCGACGGTGTAGTCGCGCCGGATCAGCACGCTGATCGCCTCCGGGTTCTCCGGCCCCGAGTAGGCGGGCAGCGAGTCCGGCGCGGGTACCTCGAACGGGGTGACCTCGTCGTAGGCATCGTAGAGCAGCTCGTCGTAGGCCTCGGCCGCCCCGGCCAGGGCGTCGAAGGCGGCGTAGACCGCCGGGTCGTCGTCACCCGAGCGGTTCTCGATGGCGGCCAGATGGCGGTCTATGGCGACCTTGACCGCCTCGGCGGCGGCACGTACCTCGGCAACGGTGGGCTGCGCGACATCAGACATGGTGCAGACGCTATCCGGACCTGGCGGTTGCCCGCACAATAGATGCGATGCCGGAATACGAATTTCAAGACGTGTACGTGCCCAGGGGCGTCTCACGGAACGCCACCCGGCGCATGTTGACCGACCACGCGGAGTACGGACACTGGGAGCTCGACCGGCTGCGCCTGTATCCGGACGGCAGCCGCAAGGTACGGCTGAGGCGCCGGATCATCCGCCAGGTCCGCGCGACCTGGTGAGCGCACGCCAAGGGCGGCCACACCGCGGTGTGGCCGCCCTGACCTGTTCCCGGCCGCTCCCCGGCATCTCGGCCGGCGGGCAGGCGGTTCAGCCGCGCAGCGCGCGTCCCCGGCGGTAGAGGACGAAGCCGCCGATCATCGCGGCGATCCCGGCCCCGCCGAGCAGGCCCATGCCCTCGGCACCGGTGTGCGCCAGCATCGGGCCGGGCTGCTCGGGGCGAGCGTGCCGCGGCTGGTGGACGGGCACCGGCGCGGACACCTGGACGGGCGGGGCCTGCGGCGTGCTCGGCGCCGCCGGGGCCGGTCCGGACCCGTTGTCACAGTGGTTGCCGAACACCGGGTTGAGCAGGCCGACGACGTCCACGGTGTCACCGCACGCGTTGACCGGCACGTCGACCGGCACCTGCACGGTGTTGCCGGAGCCGACCCCGGGCGAGCCGGTGGCGCCGCCGTGCGCGACCGAGCCGCCACCGCCCGTGCCGGCGCCGTGCTCGGAGTTGGTGCAGTGGCTGCCGAACGCCGGGTTCAACGCGCCGACCACGTCGATCGAGTCGCCGCACGCGTTGACCGGCACGTGGACCGGCACCTGGGCGGTGTTGCCCGACAGGACGCCCGGCGAGTGGGTACTCGTGCCGTGCGCCACCGCGCCGCCGCCGGTGGTCCCGGCACCGTGCGAGGTGTTGGTGCAGTGGCTGCCGAACGCCGGGTTCAACGCGCCGATCAGGTCCACGGTGTCGCCGCACGCGTTGAGCGGCACGTCGACCGGCACCTGCACGTTGTTCCCGGACAGGACCCCGGGGGATCCGACGGCGGTGCCGGCCGCTCCGGCGTCCGCGTAGGCGTAGCCGCCGGTGACGGCGAGGACGCCACCGGCGGCGACCGCGGTGATCAGGCCCTTTTTCGCGACCTGCCTCATGTGTTCCCTGCCTTCTGGTGTTTCTGATTGGCCGTCCGGTGTTCCCGGCTGCTCGCCGGACGAGCGCCCGCGAGGAGGGAGTGAGCATCCGGAGAACACCGAACGTGCGATTTTCCTAACAATTGACCTGAAGACCGCGAAAGCCCCGGAGCGCCGAACGCTCCAGGGCCGCGCGAGGCCGGGCCGCGACGGCCCGACCCGACGTCAGTGGTTGACGCAGGTGCCGCCGAAGGCGGGGTTGAGCAGCCCGATCACGCTGATCGTGTCGCCACACACGTCGACCGGCACGTGCACCGGGGCCTGGATCACGTTGCCGGACACGACACCCGGGGACTGCACAGCGGCCCCCTGGGCGCCCGCGTCGGCAACGGCCAGGCCGGCGCCCGCGAGCACCAGACCGCCGGTGGCAGCCGCAACCGCGACGACCTTGTTGATCATTGTTCCTCCTCGTTTGGCAGTGCGGTCCCAGCCGCGGACCGCACTGACCTAACGAAGCCGACCGGGCGGGGCAACGAGCCCGGCAATCCATTCACTCGTTCCGGCTACGACCGGACGGGCACTCGATAACCCGTTCCTTACACAACGGACTTCGGTCATCCACCGGCGGCGAATCGCCGCCGACCGGTCAGCACTGATCGATGAACCGGTCGAGCACCCGCACCCCGAACTTCAGCCCGTCCACCGGCACCCGCTCGTCCACGCCGTGGAACATCCCGGCGAAGTCCAGCTCAGCGGGCAGCCGCAGCGGCGCGAAGCCGAAGCAGCGGATCCCCAGGTCGTCGAAGGACTTGGCGTCCGTGCCACCGGACAGGCAGTACGGGACCGCGCGGGCGATCGGGTCCTCGGCGAGCAGCGCGGACTGCATAGCCTCCACCAGCGAACCGTCGAAGGTGGTCTCCAGCGCCTTGTCGCTGTGCAGGTCCTCGCGCCTGACCCGCGGCCCGAGCACCCGGTCGAGGTCGGCGAGGAACTCCTCCTCGTAGCCGGGCAGGAACCGCCCGTCGACGAACGCGGTCGCCTGCCCGGGGATGACGTTGACCTTGTACCCGGCCTCCAGCATGGTGGGCGCGGCGGTGTTGCGCAGCGTCGCCCCGATCAGCTTGGCGATCCCGCCGAGCTTGGCGAGGGTGGCCTCCATGTCCTCCGGGTCGAGCGGCGTGCCGAGCGCGTCGGACAACTCGTCGAGGAAGGACCGCACGCTCTTGGTGACCCGCACCGGGAAGGTGTGCCGGCCCAGCCGTCCGACCGCCTCGCACAGCTCGGTGATCGCGTTGTCCTTGTTGGTCATCGACCCGTGGCCGGCGGTGCCGTCCACGGTCAGCCGCATCCAGTGCATGCCCTTCTCGGCCGTCTCGACCAGGTAGAGCCGCAGGTTCTCGTTGACGGTGAACGAGAAGCCGCCGACCTCGCCGATACCCTCCGTGACCCCCTCGAACAGGTCGGGGTGCTCGCGCACGAGGTGCTTGGCGCCGTAGACACCGCCGGCCTCCTCGTCCGCGAGGAAGGCGAGCACGATGTCGCGCGGCGGGCGGCGGCCGCTGCGCAGCCGGTCGCGCACGACGGCGAGCGTCATCGCGTCCATGTCCTTCATGTCGACCGCGCCGCGCCCCCACACGCAGTCGTCGACGACCTCCCCGGAGAAGGGGTGGTGCGTCCAGTCGGCGGCGTTGGCCGGCACGACGTCCGTGTGGCCGTGGATCAGCAGCGCGGGACGCGACGGGTCCTCGCCGGCGATCCGCGCCACGGTCGACGCGCGGCCCTTGTGCGACTCGAAGATCTGCGGTTCCAGTCCGACCTCGGCCAGCTTCTCCGCGACGTACTCCGCCGCGGCCCGCTCCCCCGGCCCCGAGTGGTCCCCGTAGTTGCTGGTGTCGATCCGGATCAGCTCACGGCACAGATCGACGACCTCGTCCTCGCCACCGCCCACCCGTACCGGGTTCGGCTCGCTCACGCCTGCCTCCTCATCCCTGCGGGGTCTGTCTGCTCCCCCGCCATCCTCCCCCTCCCCCGCGCCCCCTGCCACCACCGCCGGCGATCAACCCCCCGCAGATCTTTGCTATCGTTTCCCCCGTCGCCGCGGCCCACCAGCCGCGACTCACCCCGTCCGGGTGGCGGAATGGCAGACGCGCTAGCTTGAGGTGCTAGTGCCCTTTATCGGGCGTGGGGGTTCAAGTCCCCCCTCGGACACGCACACTACGCCTACAGGTGCTGGCTGAACTTCGGCCAGCACCTTTCGCGTTTCATGGTCGTAGGTCAGGGTCAGGCCGAGCTGTCGATAGACCTCTGCGGAGTCCGGCCGGGTCGGCCTTCGACAGGACGGACAGCAGCCCGCCCATGGCCGTGACGAGGCCGCTGATCTCGTCACGGGTGAGGCGCCGCGGAGCCGCCCCGTTCTCGCCGATCTGGGTGAGCCGGGCCTGGGCGGTGATGCGTTCAGCCTGGACTTCGCGGCTCCAGGAGGCGATGAGGGTGGGGTCGCCTCCGGCCTCGGCGACGGCGCGGTGCTGGGCGAGTTTGCGGTCGCATTCGGTGATCTTCTTGCGCAGCGCTGACCATCGCTGCTGTTGGGCTGGGCCACGTCGAGTGCGGTCAGACCCAGCTGCTGGTAGACCTCGGCGACGTCGGCCGCGTCGGCGGAGCGCAGCACTGCGAGCAGTCCGCCGAGGGCATCGACGACGCTGCGGATCTCGTCGCGGCTCATCCTCCGGCCTTCGCCGGCCGGTCCGCCGAGTTGGGCGAGCTGCACTTCGCGGCCGGGACAGCATGCCCGAAATGCTGGCCTCGACGTCGCTCTCCGCAGACTTCCTGCGTGCGCAGATGGCCCGCGGCCGCAGCATCGTTGTGCTGCTCGACTGCTGCTACCGCGGCGCGTTCATCCCGGGCATCAAGGACAACGGGTCGGGGCCCGTGGAGCAACCGGCCGGACACGGCAGAGTCGTCATCACCGCGACCGACCGCATGACCTGGGCGGACGAGGGGGACCCCCGGGCGAGTCCGTGGAGATCTCACCCTTCACCAAAGCGGTCATCGAGGGTTTGCGGTCCGGAGCGGTCGAGAACGACGGGCGCGCCACCACAGCGGGGCTCTACGACCACGTCTATGTCTGACTCCTGCGCGAGGGCGTGCCGCAAAAGCCCAGGCTGTGGGGCGAAGTCGAGAACGCCGTCGCTCTGGCCCGCCACCCGCGGAAGAAGCCCGAGAGCAAGCAGCGCGTCTCCGAGCCGAAGGCGGCCCCGCCACCAGGAACGCCCTCAGTGCCGGCGGTGGTCCGAACGAAACATGGGTTCTCCCGCTTCCCAACAGCCCGTGTCCGTCGGCGCGTTCCTCGTCGTACGTGACGGCTTCCGCCTGCACGTCCTCGACCCACGGACCAGCAGCAGGGCGGCGATGCTCCAGACCGCCTTTCGGACGATGCCCGCCTTCCTCGGCGGGAACTCCTACTCCCCCGCCCTGGGCGGCGGCACACTCCTGGAATGGGACCTGGAGAGCGGAAGGCGGAGCTGGAACAGCGGGATCCGGGTCCGTGACGGCACAATCGGCGTTTCGTCCGACACGCTCTACGTCTTCGGCATGGACGACCGGGTGCACGCTCTCGTCCCCGCTGCCCGAACCGGCCGGTGGACACGTCCCCTGGCAGGATGGGAGATCGTCTCGGCACCGCGTGCGGCCGATGGCCTTGTCATCCTTCTTCACCAGGCGCGATCGGGCGCCGGCGCAGAGCACCGGTCCGGGGTCCGGTTGGACGTATTCCGTGAGACGGATGGGACGCCGGTGTGGACCTACCGGTCCGCCGACCCCCTGGCGGCGCACTGGACTGTTTCCGGCTCAACGGTGTATGTCGTGGCCGCCCCGGATCCTTCGACCAATCGGATTGGCCGTCCTGGACCTGCGGAGTCCCGCTCCGTGGGCATGCGGAACCGGCACCTGCCTTCGGCTCCCGGCGGAGTACGGGTGTTCGTCGTTTCAGTCCTTTCTTTGCCTGCTCTGCTCGCCGATGGTTTTCCTTGTCAAGGCCATGCTTGCCTCGCCGAAGCCCGACAGCTCCACATCGAAGACTCACCTGTCCCCGCCCATCACTACGGCCACAAGCAGGCTGATCTGGTTTCCGGGGCACATGATGTCCACCGGCAGGTCGTCGGAGAGCAGGCGGAAGCTGGTCGAGTCTGCCGGGACGGACACCGAGACATCGCCAAGGTCGACCGTCCCAACGTTGGGGACAGCCAACCGCTTTTCGCGGACGCCCCGTTCCAAGCAAGCCGTAAGCCGGGCCTCCGGCTTCCGCTTCGGCGGTGCCGGCGTGTGGCAGCGGCTGCACGAGGTGCAGACAGAGCCGGTCCGGCACCGGCCGGGAACCCGGAGCCCTGTCCGGCCAGGGCGGTAACAACGCTTCGATCAAAGCCCACAGCTCGTCGTCTACGATCCAAGGAAGCATGCTCATGCCAGGAAGCGACCGGATCATCACGCCAGTCACCCCCGCCGAGCCCTCCTGCAAGATCGTGTTACGAGCTCACAAGAACGGAGAAAAGCGCCAAGCCCCAACCGCTCGGTAGTTGGCTGGGGCTTGACAGACACGCGTTCGGCCTTCTCTCTGGCCGAGATTACTGAGGTGACGCTACATCAGATGGTCGGGGTGTCGTCCACGAGTGGCTTGTGGAGCTCGATGATCGGCTTCCATCCCGAAGAGAACTCGATGAAGTCCGCGCGAGTGGGATAGGTGTCCAGCGCGCGACGATCACGCTTGGGGCTGTCGGTCCCCTTGCGTCCCCTAGGAACCTGCTCTTCGAAAATGTCGACCTTCACGTCCGGAACTTCCTGGAGACCCTGACGCCAGATTTGCACGATATCGGCACCGAACGCCTGCCGGGCCGCCGCATAAAGGGCCGTGAGAGCCCCCTTGTCGCCGCCGGGAACGAAGAGCGCCAGGTCCAGCACCACTCCGGCGGACTGGAGAACCTCGATGGTATCGGAACTGTCCTCGTCGGCGAGGTAAACCCCGCATTCGTTCTCGTCGTCGGGGAGGCAAAAGATTTCTTCCTGGAAGATGGTCTTCGCGCTGACCGAGCCGCCCTCGAAGTGCTCACCGGGCTTGGTCAGAAAGGCAGGGACGTAGCAGTCGGGGAGCTTAAATTCTGCCGTGTCGGCGGATACGAAGATCCTGTCCCTCACCCCGAGCTTCGTCACCTCTTCTAGCGAGAGGCGGCGAGCTGCGATCTTCTCCGTGTTCACGATTTCCCTTTCAGGTTGTACTGTCCCTCTGAACAGGGACAGTACCACGAAATGCCCCGACCAAGCGGTCGGGGCATTTCGTGGTAGCGACTTCTCATGACTTGCGTGGAGGGACCCCGAGCGGCGACCGCCGTGGCGCTGCCGAACTTGGAGGACTAGCGTCACGCCTAACCCCATCGTTTCAGATCGGGGGGAGTATCGGACGCCAGTTGTACCTGAGTTCACGACATTCGTGCCAGTACTCATCATTCTCGGCTATCGTCCGACTTTCGCGATAAGACGGATATGGTCCGACGAGGTTCGCTCTTTGATCCTTGGTCGACGATAGCCGAATATGACGGGTTTGGCATTCGGCAGTGAAATGCTGTTCGGAAGGACGGTGAAATCCGTTGCATCTTTGAGTGTAGAGCCGCTCCAGAAGGGGCTCAAAATCGGGCGCGCCCAGATGTGCTTCTGGTTCGGATCCGCACTGGCCGCTCCACCGGGGAGAAACATGACCCCTTCGCACGGTTTGCAAGCCCGGCACCCAGATGTGTTTTCGTGTCCATCGCGGTGTCGGATCGGCAGGCGCAGATCCGCTTTGCTCTCCATCCTTGTCGCCGAACCGGCCGAGCATGGATGTTCCCCAGTTCATGCTGTCTTCAGCTTCGATGATCTTGGTGAGCATGATCATCCGACTGAATCGGCGAAACTCACCCATGAGGCCAGATTCTGCCGGGAGTTGCAACGGCTAACACAATGAGATGAATTCGCACTGGTGATCGTGTCCTGCTGGGAGTTGAGCGTTCGGATGGGGGACTGTAAATCGTTCGGTGTAACTCCCGATCATGGAGGATGCACCGATGACCAGTGAGAACGTGACCGAGGCTGAGGCCGTCGAGCTGTTGGAGCCGCAGGCGGCGACGGCGGTGGACAACCGGCTGATCGACGAGTTGGTGTCCCGGGCTCAGGCCGAGGGCTTGCAACTGACAGGCGAAGGCGGTCTGCTCCAGCAACTGACGAAGCGGGTGCTCGAGTCCGCGCTGGAAGCCGAGATCACCGAGCACCTCGGCGATCACAAGCACGATCCGGCCGGGCGGAACGGCGGGAACTCCCGGAACGGAATCCGGGCGAAGACCGCGCCGACCGAGGTCGGGCCGGTGGAGATATTCGTCCCCCGCGACAGCGACGGCTCGTTCGCGCCGAAGATCGTCAAGAAGCGGCAGAAGCGCTTGACGGTGTGGACGAGATCGTTATCTCGCTGGCCGCGAAGGGCCTGACCACCGGCGAAGTCCAGGCCCACCTCGCCGAGATCTACGGCGACGACGTCTCGCGCCAGACGATCTCCACGATCACCGACAAGGTCCTCGAGGGCATGGCGGAATGGCGTACCCGACCGCTCGATCCGGTCTACCCGGTCGTGTTCATCGACGCGATTCACGTGAAGATCCGGGACGGGCACGTCGCCAACCGGCCCATCTACGTCGCCTTGGCGGTCACCGCCGACGGCGGCGCGAGATCCTCGGCCTGTGGGCCGGGAACGGCGGCGAGGGCGCCAAGCACTGGCAGCACGTCCTGACCGAGATCAAGAACCGAGGCGTGCGCGACGTGCTCATGCTCGTCTGCGACGGGCTGAACGGCCTGCCCGACGCGGTCGAGACGGTCTGGCCAGAGACCGTCGTGCAGACCTGCGTGGTCCACCTTCTGCGTAACTCCTTCCGCTATGCAGCGCGCCAGGACTGGGCCGAGCTCGCCAAGATCTCAAGCCTGTCTACACCGCCGCGACCGAGGAGGCCGCGCTCGAACGGTTCGCCGAATTCGCCGACGTCTGGGGAGGAAGTACCCCGCGATCGTCAGGCTCTGGGAGAACGCCTGGGAGGAGTTCGTCCGTTCCTGCGGTTCGACGCCGAGATCCGCCGCGTCGTCTGCACGACCAACGCGATCGAGTCCCTGAACTCCCGTTTCCGGCGCGCGGTCAAGGCCCGGGCCACTTCCCGAACGAGACGGCCGCCCTCAAGCGCCTCTACCTGGCAATCATGTCCCTCGACCCCACCGGCGAGGGACAACCGCTGGAACATCCGCTGGAAGCCGCCCTGAACGCCTTCGACCTCGCCTTCGACGGCCGACTCTCCGCAGCCCGCAAGTAACCCCAACCACCCCAGTTACACCGCTCGATTGACAGACCCGCCAACCGCTGCTTGACATCCATAGGGGCATCAAGCGAGGACACGTCTTTCTGGGCATCATGGCCGTCGGGGCCGTCAGCATCTGGCTGCGCTCATGATCGGAGAGGCATTGCCTAGCGGGCTCTCCCATGCTCTGTTGATCGGCGGCCTGGTGACGGATTTCAGAATTCCTGAGAATTGCTCGGCCTGGCAAGGAGCATGTGTCACCCGATTGCCGGGGGGGTCGCGCCGCTGCGCCGGCCAGGGCGGTTTCAAAGTCTGAGTGATCAGGTGTTCGTGCTGGTCAGGCGATGCCGAGTAGGTTCAGGGGGCGGGTGAAGAGCTCGTAGGACATCTCGCGGAGGCCGGCGGCGATGTTGGAGTGTCCGGCTGTGCGGAGCTGGTTGATCGCGAAGCTGCGGAGGGTGGCCATGTCTCCGGGCCGTGCCCGGTGTGGACTTTCGAGGCGTCCTCGCGGAAGGTGACGTCTCGGACGAAGTGGAGCCGGTTTTCGATGATCCACTGGGACCTCGCGATCTTCGCGAGCCGTTGCGGGGATGCTTGGCGGCTGGTCAGGTCGGTGATGACGTAGACCGTCTCCCGGGTGCGCTTGCCGGAGTTGATGCAGGTGCGGTGCCGGGTGATGCGGGCGGCCTGGGCGGCGTGGGGGAAGTCGAGGTCCTCGATTGTGAGGGAGGCCTGCACCAGGCGGGTTTCCCTGCGGCCGTGGCCTTCGGCGCGGTCGTAGAACTTCGCGGTGACTTCCTTCCAGGGCAGGCTGTGGAGCTGTTCGAACAGGCCGGGCCGGTTCTTCTTCACGCACAGCACGTAGTGGGCCTTCTTGTCCTCGACGAGGAAGCGGGCGTGGTCGCGCTGGGCGTGCAGGGCGTCGGCGGTCACGGTCACCCCGGTCAGGTCGAAGGGGGCGAGCAAGTCGGCGAAGCAGGTGATTTCATTCGTCTTGTCCGGTACCCGGAGCTGGGTGACGGTCTGCCCGGAGTCGGTCATCGCCGCGAGGAGATGAGCGGCCGGGGTGATGCCGTGGCGCGAGCCGCGGGCGCTCTTGCCGTCGACCGCGAGGGTGTCGGCGTCGGCTGGGTCGCATCCCAGCAGGTCAGCGAGACCACCGGGGCAAACTGTGGTGATGATCCGGCGGATCGTAGCCGTACTCGGCGCGATGCGCACACCGAAGACCGACACCGCACGGGCACCGAGCCGGATCAGGGCATCCTGCGGAGCGTTACGCGCCCACTGCCCGATCGCCCCGAACGACTTCGCGCCGGTCACCACCGCCGGCCGGCCACCAGCAGCACACACACGAACGGGTGACGCCGCCCACGCCGGTCTCGGGGATCGGGCAGGGTCGCCAGCCTTTCCGCCAGGCCGGCAATCGCGCGGTGCTGACGCGAGGGCGATTTGATCAGACATACGGTGGCAGACTGACGGCACATCGAAGCTCCGGACGGACAGGCGACTTGATCGGTCACCAACACCAACCGGAGCTTCGTTGCGTGTGTGGCGGGCCTCCCGACCATCGTCATGATGCCGTGACCAGCGCATCTACTTGATCAGCAAGACTTTGAAACCGCCCTGGCTCACAGAGGGCACCCAATCCGGACGTAACTAAGGGCAGCGGAACGTGGAAACCCCGTACTGGTCCGGTTTGTCAGCCGGTAGGCCGGAGGCAACGAAGGCAGAAGTCCCGTGCGGGAACAGGATGATCCAAGAAGCGAATGCCGCTTGGGCGAAAGCCCGGAGGAAATGTCAGGCACGGAGGACTCTCCCTCCTGGCTATAACTCGGCGGATACCAGCAGTTCGCGGCTGGGCCCGAAAGGGAGCTGACGTGGATCAGGTAGGCCATGTAAGGAAACTGAGTGGGAACTTGCACCGAGGCACAAGTTAGACAGCGGGGGGAACGAAGCAGCGTTATCCGCTTCACCGCTCTTCGCCCGAGGAACGGACCCGAGGGCGACGCCGAATTCTGGGCTAACATAAACTGGCGCCCAGGAGGAGGAGTCCGTAAAGCGACTTCGTCAGCGAATCTACAGGGCCGCCAGGGACGGCAACCTGAAGCAGGTGCGCAACCTGCAAAAGCTCATGCTGTGATCCAGGGCAAACACCCTGACAAGTGTGCGTCGAGTGACCCAGCAGAGCACCGGGAAGAAAACAGCAGGCATCGATGGGGAAGTTGCACTGACCCCGGAGAAACGCGGGCGTCTGGCCCGGCAGACCCTTGCCGGGCCGAGATTCCTGCGGCGCCTGTCAAGGCGTGTGTACATCCCGAAAGCCAATGGGGGGCAGACCATACGACTCGGTATCCCCGTCATTCGAGATCGAGCAAACCAGGCGAGGGCCAAGAACGCCCTTGAGCCAGAATGGGAAGCACGATTCGAGGGGCGGAGCTACGGATTCCGACCGGGACGCGGATGCCACGATGCTATCGAGGGCAATCTTCCTTGCGGCGGCCCAGAAGAGCGCGCGGCGGCTGTGGGTTCTTGACGCAGACCTGTCGGCGGCGTTCGATCGCATCAGTCACGAGCACCTGATGGACTCCATCGGCCTGTTCCCAGGCCGGCGGCAGATCCAGGGATGGCTACGAGCTGGGGTCATGGAGCAGGGCACCTACGCGCACACGACCGAGGGCACGCCGCAAGGCGGGGTCATCAGTCCACTGCTGCTGAATGTCGCCCTGCACGGGATGGGGGAGGCAATCGGCGCCAACCGCCCACAGGCTGGACGGAAGACGCCCTCCCCGACCCTTATTCGATACGCGGACGACTTTGTGGTGATCTGTGCCACGAAGGATGAAGCGGGGGACCCGAAAGCCAGGTTAGCTGGTTGGCTTGAGCCGAGAGGACTGGACTTTCAACGAGGAGAAGACGCGCATCGTCCACCTCGAAGACGGCTTTGACTTCCTCGGCTTCAATGTCCGGCGCTACCACGGCAAGATGATCACCAAACCGAGCAAGGGCGCAGTGCAGCGGGCCAGGGAAAAGGGTCAAGGATATCGTCCGAGCACATCGCGGACAGCCAGCCGAAAGGCTGGTGAATGCCCTGAACCCCTTCGTGAGAGGGTGGTCGACCTACTATCGGCACGCTGTCTCAAAACGAACGTTCAGAACGCTCGATGCCTACACGTACGCAACTCTGAAGAGGTGGGCATTGCGCGCTCACCCGAATAAGACCACTCGGTGGGTCAGGGAGCGCTACTGGGGAGAGTTCCGCAAGGGCCGAGGCGACAAGTGGGTGTTCGGCCCTCCGGCCAAACATCTGGTGAAGTTTGCCTGGACCCCTATCGTGCGGCACACGCTCGTCAAGAGCGACGCGTCGCGGGATGACGCGGAACTAGAGACGTACTGGACGGTCAGAGCCCGAAAGCGGCTACCGGAGATCGAATCGAAGAGGATTCTGTCCCTGGCGAGCCGCCAGAAAGGGACTGTGCACCAGGTGCGGTCGGGACCTGATCGAGGGCGCGGGGTACGACCCCGACGACGTCCGCGACTGGGCAAATTGGTTCACAGCGCTCTACCGTGGCGTCCATGTGCACCACCTCACCTACCGCAGCCGAGGTGGTTCCGACCACCTCAGAAACTTGGAAGTCATTCACACGCAATGCCACCGGCAGCTTCACGCCGGTGACCGGAAGAAGGATGCAAACTCCCAGCGGCCATAGGCCCGCTTGAGCCGGATGCGGGGACGACTCGCACGTCCGGTTCTGAGGGGGCGGGAGCGCAGCAATGCGCTCCCGCTACCCGGCGAGAAAGCTCACGCCCTCGCCGCTCGTTCACGCCGGAGTTCAAGGCCGAGATCGTTGAGCTGTGCCGACGCGGTGACCGCTCGGTCGGTCAGGTGGCCAAGGACTTCGACCTGACGGAGACCGCGGTGCGTGACTGGGTGAAGCAGGCCGAGGTCGGCGCGGGCGAGCGCGATGGCTTGACCAGCGGCGAGCGCGAGGAGTTGGCCGCGCCGCGGCGGGAGAACCGCCGGCTGCGCGAGGACGTCGAGGTCCTCAAGCGGGCCACGGCCTTCTTCGCGAAGGAGACCCGGCGACGGTGCACCCGTTCATCGAGACGGATAAACGCGCAGGTCACAGCGTCAAACGGGCCTGTGAGCTGCTGGAGGTCTCCCGAACCGCCTATGACGCTCTCCGCACCGCAGCCCCCCGGTCCCCGCGCGGTGCGTGACGCCGAGCTGACCGAGCGGATCACCGCCGGCCGGCGCCGCCGCACCCGCCGTCTCCGCGCTCCGGACCGTGCGACCCGGGCCTGCCGAGGTGGGACCCCCGCCACGGTCCTACTCGACCGGACGCTGTCGGCGGCGCGCGGAATCGGCGGATCGGGAGACCGCGACGCCCAGGGCGACGACGCTGGCCCGGGCCGAGGCCAGCGCCGTCCTGAGCAGGTCGGCACGGTGGGCGTCCGGCATGCCTGCGGTCTCCCGGCCGTCCACGCCCAGCAGACAGGTCACCGCTTCGAGGGCGGCCACCCTGGCCTCGTGCAGCGGGTCAAGGGGGTCGCCGGTGACCCGCAACTCCGTCAGGAGCCGCGGGATCAGCCGAACCAGCGTCTCCTCCACCTCTCGCAGGTCCGTCGCGCCGCCCGCTCGGCCCGGGTCCATGTTCCTCCTCAGAGCGCGAGCACCGTGCGTAGCAGCACCTCCGCGCCGGCCACCAGGTCCTCCGGGGTGGTGTCCTCCTCCGGGACGTGGCTGACGCCGTCGATGCTCGGCACGAAGATCATCCCGATCGGCGCGACGGACGCGACGATCTGCGCGTCGTGGCCCGCCCCGCTGGTGAGCGTCTAAAACGGCAGCCCCAACTCCTCGGCACTGCGGGCGATCGCCCGGCACAGCGCGGCGTCGGCATGGGCCGGTCGGGAGCGGGTGCTGACCCGCACCTCCGCCTCGGTGCCGGTGCGCTGCGCGATGCCGGCGACGGCGCGCCGCACGGCGGACTCGGCGTGCTCCAGCCCGGCGGGCCGGTCGTCGCGCAGGTCGACGGTGAGCCGGGCGACCTGCGCGATGGTGTTGGGCGAGTTGGGGAAGACCTCCACCCGCCCGACCGTCGCCACCCGGCACAGCCGCTGACGCCGGGCGATGTCCTCGACCGCCGTCACCACGCGGGACGCGGCGGCCATCGCGTCCCGGCGCGCACCCATCGGCGTGGTCCCGGCGTGGCCGGCCGCGCCGCGCATCTCCACCTCCAGGACGGTGCGGCCGGTGATGGCACTGACCACGCCGATCCGGTTGCCGCTGCGCTCCAGCACCGGGCCCTGCTCGACGTGGAGTTCCAGATAGGCCGCGAGGCTGCCGGGCGACCACACCGCGGAGGGCAGCGCGTCCAGGTCGCCGCCGGCCTCGGCGAGCGGCTGGCGCAGTGGCACGCCGTCGTGGTCACGCGGTCCTCCGCCGGCAGTTCGGCCACCCGGCCGGCCAGCACCTTCGATCCCCAGAAGGGCTGAGGGAAGCGGGCACCCTCCTCGTTGGCGAAGGCGACCGCGACCGGCTCGCAGGCGGTCTCGATCCCGGCCTCGGCGATCACGTGGAGCACTTCGAGCGCCGCGAGCACGCCGTAGGCGCCGTCGAGCCGGCCGCCGTCCACCACCGTGTCGAGGTGCGAACCGAGCAGCAGGGCGGGTCTGGGCAGGTCCGGGGCCGGCTCTTCCAGGCGGATCAGCAGGTTGCCGGCCGCGTCCACCGCCGTCGAGAGCCCGGCGTCCCGGGCCTCCCGGATCAGCGCGGACCTCGCTTCGAGGTCGGCGGCACTGAAGCCGGGCCGGGTGACGCCGTGGCCCTCGGTGTGGCCGATGGTGGCGAACCGAGCGATCCGGCCCAGGAGCCGGGCGGCGTTGATCGACAGCTCCGGCGACCCCGGTGGCTGGGGTTCCCGGTGTGCACGAGGCGCAGAGACCATGCTCACGATCGCCCTTTCAGTGGTGGGGCCGATCCGACGGGTCGAGCAGGGCGGCCGCTTCCTCGACCCGCTCCCGGTTGGCTGTCCGAGCCACCAGGGCGCCCAGGTCCGCCAGGGTCCGGGCGCGCAGCAGGTCGGGCAGCCTGACGTCGATGCCCACGTCGCGCAGGCGGAAGGTGAGCTGCACGGCCAGCAGCGAGTTGCCGCCCTGTGCGAAGAAGTCGTCGTCGCGGCTGACCGCGGCCAGTCCGAGCAACTCGCACCACAGGGCGGCGAGCACCTTCTCCGCCGGGGAGGCGGGTGGCTCGGTCCGGCCGGTCGGGGTCCGGTCGGCCGCCCGCGGATGCGGCAGAGCACCGCGGTCGACCTTGCCGTTGGCGTTGAGCGGCACGCTGTCGATCGGCATGACGACGCCGGGCACCAGGTAGGCCGGCAGCCGTTCGCCGAGGTAGGCCAGGATCTCGTCCGGGGTGACCTCGCCGGCGGGGACGTAGTAGCCGATCAGGCGGCGCTGCTGGGAATCCCGGCCGATGACGGCGGCGACCGCCCGGGTGACCATGGGGTGTTCGGCCAGCACCGCCTCGAGTTCGCCCGGTTCGACGCGGTAGCCGGCGATCTTCGTCTGCTCGTCGTTGCGGCCCAGGAACTCGATCTGGCCGTCCGGCAGCCAGCGGCCGAGGTCCCCGGTCCGGTAGAGCCGGGAGCCGGGCCGGGCGGCGAACGGGTCGGGTACGAAGCGGTCCGCGGTCATCCCCGGCCGTCCCGCGTAGCCGCGCACCACGCACTCGCCGCCGATGAACAGCTCGCCGACCGCGCCGACGGGCACCGGGTTGAGCGCGTGGTCCAGCACGTACATCGTGGTGTTGGGGATCGCCCGGCCGATCGGGACGAGGTCGCCGTCGGGCGTCCCGTCGGGCACGTAGACGCTGTTGCCGACCGATGCCTCCGTCGGCCCGTACTCGTTGAGTACCACGGAGTCCGGGTCCAGTTGCCGCCAGGTGTCGTAGATCCGGGTGGGGAAGGAGTCCGCCCCGACGGCCAGGGTGGCCGCCAGTCGCCGCGCCCGCTCCGGTTCGAGCAACTGGGCGAGGAGGTCGAGGTGGCCGGGGGTGAGCTTGACGAAGTTGAACGGGGCCATCGCGTCCAGCTGCTTGACCAGTTCCACGGTCTCCAGGGAGTCGTGCACCATGCACAGCCGCTCCCCGGTGACCAGCGGGGTGTAGAGGTCCGGCACGACCATGTCGAAGGCGATGGAGGAGAAGACCGGCGCGCCGCCCGAGCCGCGCGCGGCGTATCCCTCCACGCACCAACCCCAGGTAGTTGACCACCCCGGAGTGCGGCACCTGCACGCCCTTGGGCCGTCCGGTGGATCCCGAGGTGTAGATGATGTACATCAGGTTGTCCGGGTGGCTGGTGCGGCCCAGGTCGCGCGCGTCCAGGCGGGCGAGTTCCGCCGCGTGCCCGCGTACGGTCAGCGTGCGCCACGGTCCCGCCGGGACCCTGGCGGCCACCTCGTCGCCGGCCACCACGAGCGTGGCCCCCGCGTCCCGCAGCACGTACTCCATCCGTTCCGCGGGGTACTTGGGGTCCAGCGGCAGATAGGCGGCACCGGACTTCAGCACGGCCAGCAGGACCACGGGCAGCTCGGCGTCCCGGTACGCGCACACCGCCACCACCGACTCCGGGCCGACGCCCTGGCCGCGCAGTAGCCGGGCCAGGCGGTTCGCGCGCTCGTTGAGCTCCGCGTAGCTCAACTCCACGCGCCCGTCGGCCACCGCGACCGCGTCCGGGACCCGCCGCACCTGCTCCTCGAACAGCTCGTGCACACACCGGTCGAGCGGGTAGTCGCAGGCCGGGCCCTGCCACTCGTGGAGCAACTCGTGCAGCACGCGCGGGCCGTGCGGGGAGAATTCCTCGTGCGGGGCGTCCAGAACGACCATCGCGGCCAGCACCGCCACGTAGTAGCCGTGGATGGCCTGCGCCTGCGCGTCGCTCAGCCTCGCCGTGTAGTAGTCCATCCGCAGCAGCATGTCGAGCGAACGCGGGTCACGCAGGAACCCGGTGGAGAGCGTGTAGTTGGTGGGTTCCGCCCGGTAGTCGCCGGTCGACTCGACGCGGTTGCCGAGCACCGACATCCCGGAGCCGAGCACGTCGGCGAGCACGTGGAAGTGGTTGTAGACGAACGTGTTGTCGAACAGCTCGATGTCGCCGAGGTCCCACTGGATGTTGGCCAGCGGGTACCAGCGGTGCGGCAGCATCTTCCTCCTCCGCCTCGTACACCCGCCGCACCAGGTCGGCCCACGTGCCGCCGGCCAGGTCCACCCGCAGCGGCGGCATGTTGAGGTACATGCCGCACACGTCGGTGCTGTCGACGTCCTCGGGCCGGCCGTTGGCGGTCACCCCCGTCACCACGTCGTGCCGGCCGGTGGCCGTGCCGATGACCTTGCAGGTGCGCGGTGGACGGCGCCGCTCTTGAACGGCACGCCCACCCCGGGCGGCCAGCGCGACCAGTTCCTCCACCAGGGTGCCGGGCAGCAGCGACTCCACCGAGCGGTGCGAGGCGTCGGTGGTGGAGGTGAACCGCCACTGCCGGATCCCGTCGTCGACCTCCCCCCTGATGGTGGTGTAGTACGCCTCGGCCGTCGCCGGCTGCCCGGCCCCGGCCCCGCCGCCGGGCAGCGTCACCGGGGTGTAGTCGGCGAACTTCTCCGTCCAGTGACGCCGTTCGCCCGCGGACTGCACGGTGGCCCGCTCCAGCGCGATGAAGTCGCGGAACAACGAGCGGGGCGCCGGGTTCTGCGGGGCGGCCGGATCGGCCAGCAGCCGCAGGTCGCGGTGGAAGACCTCGGCGTGGAAGGTGAAAAGGCTCCAGCCGTCGAGGATGGTGTGATGGACGCTCAACGAGAACTGGAACGTGTCGTCCGTGCGCCGGTGCACGTGCAGGCGGAGCAGCGGCGCGCGGCTCCAGTCGAACGGGTGCTGCCGCTGGGCGTGCCATCCACCCCGAGAGGCGCGCCTTTCCTGTTCCGGCGCGTGCAGGCCCCGCAGGTCGACGACGTCATCGGAATGTCGACCTGGCGGTGCACGAGCTGAAGCGGCTCGGTGAAGCCCCCCTGGTGAAGGAGGTGCGCAGGATCGGATGGCGGGTCGCGACGTGGCGCACGGCCTGTTGGAGCGCCCGCGTCGACGGCCACCAGATGGCAGCTGAAGACGTCGTGGTAAGCGGGGCCTCCGGGTCAGCTCCATGGAAGAGCATGCCGGCCTGAAGCGCGCCAGCGGATAGGCGTCCTCGACGCCGTCGGGCATCGCGGCCCGGTCCTCGGCCAAGCGCGAACGGCGCCCGGTGGTGGTCGGCTCGCTCCCCCCGGTGGGCCGCGACAGCACGGCGAGGGCGCTGACGGTCTGGTGGCGGAACAGGTCGCTGCAGCGAAGCCAGCCGCGCTCCCGGGCCGCCGAGGACCCGGATGCTGCGGATCGAGTCGCCGCCCAGGGCGAAGAAGTTGTCGGGACGCCGACCCGCTCCAGCCCCAGCACCTCCGCCCAGATGTCGGCCAACACCTCCTTCCGGCCGGTGCGCGGCGCGACGTACTCGCACGGCCAGCGCGGAGCGCTCGGCGTCCGGCGCGGCAGCGCGCCGCGGTCGAGCTTGCCGTTGGCGCGTCAGCGGCAGCGTCCAGCGCACGAAGCGGCGCCGGCACCATGTACTCCGGCAGCCGGCCGCCCAGGAAGTCGCGCAGCGCGTCGGCGGGAGCCGGCTCCCGGCGCCGACCAGCGTACGCCACGAGCGGGCGGCCCCGCCGTCGTCCTCGCCGGGCCACCACCACGGCCGCGCCACGCCCGGGTGCTGCGCGCAGCGCCGCCTCGATCTCGCCGAGCTCGATGCGGAAGCCGCGGATCTTGACCTGGTGGTCGATGCGGCCCGAGGTACTCGAGGTCGCCGTCCGCCGCGGCGCCGCGCGAGGTCGCCGGTCCGGTAGAGCCGCGCGCCCGGCCGCGCCGAACGGGTCGGGCACGAAGCGCTCGGCGGTGAGCTCGGGCCGGTCCAGGTAGCCGCGCGCGACGCCGGCGCCGCCGACGTAGATCTCGCCCGCCACGCCGACGGGCACGGGCTCGCCGTCGCGCGTCGAGCACGTGCACCGCAGGTCCGGGATCGGCACGCCGATCACGCTGCGCCGCGGCCGCTCGAGGTCGGCGCGGCCGAGCGGCCGGTAGGTGACGTGCACGGTCGTCTCGGTGATGCCGTACATGTTCACGAGCCGCGGCGCGCTCGTCGCCGTGCCGCTCGCACCACGGCGCGAGCTCGCGCGACGTCGAGCGCCTCGCCGCCGAAGATGACCTAGCGCAGGCGAGCGCGCCGCGGCGCCTCGTCGGCCGCCTCGTCGGCGCGCACGAGCTGGCGGAACGCCGACGGCGTCTGGTTGAGCACGGTGACGCCCTCGTCGCGCGAGCAGCTCGTGGAAGTCGTCCGGCGAGCGGCTCACCCAGTACGGCACGACGACGAGCGCGGCCGCCGTAGAGCGAGCGCGCCCCACAGCTCCCAGACCGAGAAGTCGAACGCGTACGAGTGGAACAGCGTCCACACGTCGCCGGCGCCGAAGCCGAACCAGCGCGTCGGTCGCCGTCGAACAGCCGCGCGACGTTGCGGTGCGTGACCATCGACGCCCTTGGGCCGGCCCGGTCGAGCCCGAGGTGTAGATGACGTAGGCGAGGTCGCTCGGGCGTGCGCGGGCGGCTGCGGCGCGGTCGTGGGCTGCGCGGCGATCGCGGCGAGCGTCGGCGTCGAGCGCGCGACGACGCGCGCCACCGGCCGCGGGCACGCCGGCCGCGAGCCGCCTGCCTGCGTCAGCACGAGCGCGGCGCGCGGCGTCCTCGAGCATGAACGCGAGCCGGTCGCGCGGGTAGTCGGGGTCGAGCGGCACGTAGGCGCCGCCGGCCTTCAGGATGCCGAGGAGCGCCACCACGACGCTCGAGCGAGCGCTCGACGCACAGGCCGACGAGCGCGTCGGGCCCGACGCCGAGCGCGCGCAGCGGGTGCGCGAGCCGGTTGGCGCGCGCGTCGAGCTCGCGCGTACGTCAGGACGCGGCCTCGCGGTGACGGCGAGCGCGTCCGGCGCGCCGGCGCGGCCTGCCGGGCCTCGAAGAGCTCGTGCAGGCACGCCACCGGGGAAGCCGGCGCGGCCGCCGGCGAGGTCGACGAGGCGCTGCTCGGCCGCCTCCAGCATCTCGGCGGTGGCGATCCGGGCCGACGGATCGGACAGGAGCGACTCCAGCAGCCGCAGGAAGTGCCGGGCCATGGCGAGCACCGCCGCCCGGTCGAACAGGCCGGTGTTGTACTCCAGCTCGATGCCGGTGGTCTCGCCGCGCGACGACGTTCCAGGTCATGTCGTACTTGGCGGCGCCGCGTTCGACGTAGGTCAGCTCGGACACCGCGGCGGAGCCGAGCGTGCGGCTCGGTGACGGGCCGTCGAGCATGCCGAAGACCACCTGGAAGACGGGATTGTGGCTGAGCGCCCGCTCCAGGCCCAGGGCGTGCACGAGCCGGTCGAAGGAGACGTCCTGGTGCGCGTAGGACTCGCCGGCGGCGGCGTGCAGCCGGGCCAACGCCCGCGCGAACGTCGGGTTGCCGGCCAGGTCGGCGCGCACCGGCACCGTGTTCACCAGCAGTCCGATCATCCCCTCGGTGCCCGGCCGGTCGCGGGTGGCCACCGGGGTGCCGACCACCAGGTCCGTCTGCCCGCTGTAACGGGTCATCAGGACGCAGAACGCGGTGAGCAGCACGGTGAAGGGGGTGACCTCGTGTGCTGCGGCCGCCTCCTCGACCCGGGCGAGCAGCCGGTCCGGGAGCGGCACCTCAAGGGTGCGGCCGGTGAAGGTCTGCCGCGGCGGGCGGGGCCGGCTGGTGGGCACGGGGAGCAGTTCCGGGGCGCCGGCCAGCCGCCGGGTCACCGCCGCCAGCCGTGCGGCGCAGCTCGCCCGCGTCCCAGCGCCGCCGCTCGTCGGCGGCGAAGTCCACGAACTGCGGTGCGGCGGCCTCCGGCCACGGCCGGCCGGACTCCAGCGCCGCGTAGGCGGCCGACAGGTCGGCCAGCAGCACGTCGGCGATCGACCGGCCGTCGCAGACGATGTGGTGCACGCTCAGCACCAGCAGGTGCTCCTGCCGGCCGAGCCGGATCAGCAGCACCCGCAGCGGCCGCCCCTCGCGCAACGGCAGCGGGCGCCGCACCTCCTCCTCGGCGAGGGTGCGCGCCACGGCCGTCCGCCGCGGCGCGTCCAGGTCGGTCAGGTCCCGGTAGCGGAACGGCACCTCGGCGGTCGCCCGCACCACCTGGGCCGGCTCCGCGCCGCGCTCGGCGAACCCGGTGCGCAGCGCGCCGTGCCGGTTGGCGACGGCGGTGAACGCCCGCTCCAGCACGCCCGCGTCCAGCGGCCCGTCGATCCGCAGGCTGGAACCCACCGTGAACGTCGGGGTGTTGGGCTGCCACTGCTCGAAGAACCACACGCCGCGCTGGGCGAAGGACAGCGCGTGCCTCGATGGTGGCGGGCGCGGCCGCCTCCGCCGGCGGCGCCGGTGCGGCCGGCAGGTCGATGTCGTCCTCCGCGAGGAGGATGCCGAGGAGTTCCTCGTCCGTCGGTTCGCCGAAGCTGTCGGTCCGTCCTGCCATCGCTGTCGTGCCCTTTCCCGAGTTGACTGGCGTGAGCTGAGCGGATCGTGCCGGCGCGAGGGGTCAGGGACGCTGGGCCCGGAGCCGCTGCCGGACGCTGAGCGGCCGCATGTCGGTCCAGACCGCTTCGATGTGGGCCAGGCACTCGGCCCGGCTGCCGCGGACCCCCTCGTCCCGCCAGCCCGCCGGGTTGGCGCGGTCCGCCTGCCAGACCGAGTACTGTTCCTCGCCGTTGATGACGACCTTGTCGGACGCTCCGCCGTCCTTCGGCTCGGTCATGTCAGTCCTCTCCGCGTGGTGGTGGTACGGGGGCCGCCGCGTCGTCCGGGCGGCGACGGGCGGCCAGCCGTCGGCGCTCCTGCGGGGACATGGACCACAACCGCAGCACCGCGCGGGCCAGCTTCTCGGCGAACCCGGGCTGCGGCTCCTCGTCACGGACGGCCGCGGCCTGTTCGGCGACCGTGCGCGCCCTGGTAGAGCCGGGCGGCCGGGACCTGGACGTGCAGGGTGTCGCGGACGGCGGAGGTCAGCCGGGTCAGGTCCAGCCGAACGCCCGCCCAGCCTGAAGAAGTTGTCGTCCGACCCGATCTCGGCCTCCGGCACCTCCAGGACCTGCGACCACAGCCGGGTGAGCACCGAGCACACCGGGTCGTCCGGCGCGTCGGGCAGGGCCCGGAGGTCCGGCCGCCGGGCCGGTGCCGCCGGGCTGCCCTTCGCCACCGCGACGGGCAGCCGTCAGAAACGCCGCGCCGTGTCGGCGCACACCGCGTCGAGTACCGCGGTGAAGGCGTCCGCCAGGTGCTGCGCGCTCGCCCGCTCGTACAGGTCGGTGGCGTACGTGACGAGCCCCTCGACGCCGGACGAGTGCTCGGTGAGGGTCAGCGCCAGGTCGAGCTTGGCCCGCTCCGCCGCGACGAGCCGGTGGGACCAGGACAGTCCAGCGGGCGGCGGTACGTCGGCCACGGCGGCCAGCTCGAACAGGACCTGGTACACCGGCGACCGGCCCGGCTCCCGGTCCACCGCCAGCCGGTCCACCAGGACGTCGAACGGCACCGCCTTGCGGGCGAAGCCGGCCAGCAGCCTGCGGTTGGTGCGGCCGAGCAGGTGCTCCAGCACCGGATCGTCGCCGACGTCGGCCCGTACCGGCAGCATGTTGAAGAGCGGGCCGATCAGCTCCTCGGTGTCGCGGTGGTCCCGGGTGGTCACGTTGGTGCCGACCACCACGTCGGACCGACCGGTCGACCGGGCCAGCGCGGCGACGAACGCCGTGACGTAGACCGTGTAGGGCGCCATCGTGCGCGCCTCGGCCAGCGCGCGCACCGCGGCCACCAGGCGGTCCGGCACGGCGAAGGCGACCGTGGCGCCCCGGCGGGTGGGCGCCGCGGGCCGCGGGCGGTCGGGTTCCGGGGCGGACACCGGCGGCGCGCCGGCCAGTTCGCGCCGCCAGTGCGCCACCGCCTCGTCGACCGCGGCGGACGTCAGCGAGGCGCGCTGCCAGACAGCCACGTCCGCGTACTGCACGGGCGGGGCCGGCGGCACCGGGCCACCGGTGTGCCAGGCGTCGTACCCGGCGGCGGTCTCCCGCAGCAGCACCTCGAACGACCAGCCGTCGAAGACCAGATGGTGTGCGGCGACCAGCAGCAGGTGGCGGTCGGCCGCCAGGCCCACGAGTTGCGCACGCAGCAGCGGTCCCCGCGCGACGTCGAAGGACACCTCGCGCAGGCCGGCCACCAGCCGGTCGGCCAGCCACCCGCGGTGCTCCTCGTCCACAGCGGACAGGTCGTGCACGGCCCAGGACAGTTCGGCGTCCTCGTGCGGCAGCGGCCGTGGCACGCCCTCGTGCTCGGGGTAGGCGGTGCGCAGCACCTCGTGCCGCCGGACCACCTCGGCCAGGGCGTGCCGCAACGCCTCCGTACGCAGCTCGCCCCGGACCTCCACCACCCAGGCCATCTCGTACGCGCCCCGCCCGGCGCCAACTGTTCGTCGAGCCAGATGCGTTCCTGCTCGAACGAGGCGGGTGCGGCGGTGCCCGCAGGGCGGCGGCGCGGTCCGGCGACCGCGGCCCGGCCCTGCCCTGCCAACACCTCCTCGACCGCCTGTGCCGTCGCCTGGACCGTCTGCGCCGCGGAGACCAGGTCGCCGGGCAGTTCGACATCGAAGCGGTCCCGCAGTTGGTTCGCCGCCCTGACGGCCGTCACGGAGTTGCCGCCGAGCGCGAAGAAGCTCACGTCGCGGCCGATCGCGGACGGCTCCGTGTCGGCCAGGAGGTCCGCCCAGATCGCGGCGACCGCCTGTTCCACCGGCCCGGTCGGCTGCTCGGCCGGCGCGGTCCCGGTCAGCCGCGGTCCGTCCTGCGCGGCCGGCGTCCGGCGGGCGATCCCCAGGTCGGCGAGGTACCGCTTCGGCCGGGTCGTGAGCTCCCGGAGCACCGCGCCGACCTCGTCGAGGAAGAGCCGCATGCCCTGCGCGGAGTAGCGGTCGGTGTCGTAGTCGGCCACCAGCAGTCCCGGCGCCCGGTAGACGACGACGTCGGCGCCGGCCGGGGGCCGCTGCTCGGCCACCGCAGGCGCTGTCGGCCAGCGCGACGGCGACGACGGCCGACGCCGGGAGCGGGCCGGGAGCCGGATCCGGTGCGACGTCGCCGAGCGCGGTGTCCGGCCGCACCTCGTACCGCGCCGCCAGCGCGACGGGGGTGGCGTCCGGCCCGGCGGGGGCCGACCGGCCGACCACCGCCTCGTGGGCGCCCGTCGCTCCGGCGAGCACGACGGCCAGCGCGACCGCGAGATCGTCGGCGTCGGCGTCCGGCAGCGTGGCCGCCACGTGGCACCGGTCGCGGAAGAACTGCGGCGCCAGCGGCTCGGGCAGGTCCGGCGGCAGCGTCGTGGCGGGCGCCGCAGCCGGATCCGCGGCGGAGATCCGCGCGGGCTGCGCGGTCACGAACCCTCCGCCCCCGCCGTCGCGACGGGTGCGACCGCCGGCGGGCGAACGGGCCGGGCGCCGCGCGTCACGACGCGGTCCTCGATCACCAGGTGGTCCAGTCGGGAGGAGGCGTAGGTGCGCAGGGCCGTCTCCGGGTCCCGGACGATCGGCTGGCCGCGCAGGTTGAAGGAGGTGTTGAGCAGCACCGGCACCCCGGTCAACTCGCCGAAGGCACCGAGCAGTTCCCACAGCACGGGGTTGTCGGCGCGCCGCAGCGTCTGCACCCGTGCGGTGCCGTCGACGTGGGTCACGGCCGGCAGCGCGCCGCGGTACGGCTCCTTGACGCGGACGACGTACAGCATGTGGGCGTAGCGTGCTTCGGTGCCAGGCTCCACCTCGAAGAAGCGGTGCACGTCCTCCTCTCGCACGACCGGCGCGAACGGCCGGAAGTCCTCGCGCTGCTTGATCACGCCGTTGAGGTGGTCGCGCATTCCCGGGTCACGTGGGTCGGCCAGGATGCTGCGGTTGCCCAGCGCCCGCGGGCCGAACTCCATGCGACCGCGGAACCAGGCCACCACCTTGCGCGCGGCGAGCAACCGGGCGGTCTCGTCCACGAGTTCGGCCGGGGAGCCGGGCCGGTGGGCGGTGCAGCCGGGGACCTCGCGCAGCGCGCGGTCCACGTCCGCCGCGTCGTAGCGCGGTCCCCAGTACGGCATCGTCATCCGGTGCCGGACGTCGACGGCGGAATGCCGGCGGTGGACGTGCAGGGCGGCGCCGAGCGCGGCCCCGTCGTCCCCGGAGGCCGGCTGGACGAACACCGAGTCGAACAGCCGGCTGCGGGAGATGAGCCCGTTCGCGGTGCAGTTGAGCGCCACGCCGCCGGCCAGGCAGAGCCTGCGCTGCCCGGTCTCCCGCGCATGGTGCCGCAGGACGTGCAGCAACGTCGCCTCCAGCACCGCCTGTACTGTCGCGGCGACGTCCATGTGCCGTTGCTCGACCGGCGCGCCGGGCTCCCGCAGCGGGCCGAACAGCTCGGTCAGCGCACGCAGCGCTCCCGCGTGCGTCTCGCGCTCCAGCCAGTCGCGGTCCGCCCCGAGCAGGGGGATCGCGTACCCGCCCCGGTCGCCGAGCCGCACCAGGTGGCCGGCCTGGGCGGCGAACCGGTTGCGGTCGCCGTAGGGGGCCAGTCCCATCACCTTGTACTCGTCCATGCCGAACTCGAAGCCGAGGTAGAGCGTGACGACGCCGTACAGGGTGCCGAGGGAGTGCAGGGCCGGCGTGGTGCGCAACACCTCCAACCCGTCCGCCCGGCCGATGGCCACGGTCATGCTGTCCGTCTCGCCCATGCCGTCGGCCACCAGAACCAGTGCCTCGTCGAAGCCGCTCAGGTGGAAGGTGCTGGCCGCGTGCGCGAGGTGGTGGCGCACCGGAACGAACCGGCGCTCCCAGTCGATCCCCGGCCACTGCCGGCGCAGCAGCTTCCGCTTCGCGTCGGCGGAATACACCTCACGGAACAGGTCGCGGTGATAGGAGTTCGCCTCCGCCGAATTCGTCGGACCGGTAGTCGAATCCGAACGCGACGCGGTCCACCTCGTCCATGGTGATTCCGGCCTCACGCAGGCAGAATTCTACCGCGTTGACGGGAAAGGCGCCGGTGGTCTTCTCGCCGGTGAACCGCTCCTCGGCTGCGGCGGCGATCACTCCCTCGTCGGTGACCAGGGCGGCGGCCGCGTCCAGACCCTGCACGACACGGTAGAGACGGGATTCCAGACCGGGTATCGCGCTACGCTTGAACTCGATACTGTCATGCATTCCGCTGATGCCGATAACGCGCGTCATCGCCCCCGCCTCAGGGTCGGCCACACTGCTGGGGTTGAACCTTGTCCGTTCTTTCCCGGCTCCGGTCGGTGTTGTGCCGGACGTCCCCCGCCGCGAGCTACGGGCATTTGGTGCCGCCATCGAACACCGTGGTGTTTCCGTTCACCACGTGCGAACCGCGTTCGGGCACCCGAGAACCATAGCGAACGGGTCCTGCCCTGCCCCCGTCCGGAAGTCGAAGCCTTTCCCCGTCTCCCGGACAGGGCGGTCACCGCGGATCGGGCCGCGCGCCTTCCAGGGGCGCGACGGAGGCCCACGCGAGCGGCATGGCGGCCAGCATGACGATCGCGAGGGCCACGAACAGCGTGCGGGCGGAGGTGTACTGGGCCACCAGACCGCCCAGCAGCGCGCCGACCGGGCGGGCGGCCAGCGACAGCATCCGGGTGCCGGCTGCGACCCGGCCCAGCATGTGCGGGGGCGCCTGCGACTGGCGCAGGGTCGTGATGAAGATGCCGCCGATCGCGGTGAGGAAGCCGGAGACGACCAACGCGCCCGCCACCGCCACCGCTCGGGGAAACAACGCCGGCACTCCGAAGCACACCGCGAGGCCCACCGACATGGCGACCAGCAGCACCCCGCCGGGCAGTCGTCTGACCAGCCGGTCCGAGGCGATGGAGCCGGAGACGGCACCGGTCGCGGCGGCCGTCAGCAGCAGGCTGTAGTGGAACTTCGACAGGTGCAGGGTGGACACGGCACCGACCGCGAAGATGACGAACACCGCGAAGAACGCCGAGTTCGCCAACTGGGCGAGCGCCTGGAAGAGCGCCGGTCTGCGCAGCACCGGGTCACGCCACAGCAGGCCGATGCCCGCCCGCACGTCCTCGGCCACAGAGGTGCGCGACTGCCGTACCACCGCGTAATCGCAGGCCACCGGATGAGCGCCGAGAGGGAGGCCGCGAAGTACAGGCTGGCCGGGGCGTACAGCGCGATCGAGACGCCGAGGCCGAACAGGGCAGCGCCCAGCGGTGCCCCGATGAAGTCGTTCATGAGGGTCTGCGTGCCGTAGATGCGGCCGTTGGCCTTCCACAGCCGGTCCTTGGTGACCGCCATCGGCACCATCGCCTGGGCCGCGGTCTGACTGACGGCCTCGGCGGTCCCGACCACGAACGCCGCCGCGTAAAGCAGCGGCAGGTTCAGGCCGCCGAAGGTCGAGCAGACGGCCAGCGCCACCACCGCTGCGCCGCGCAGAGTTCGGCGGCCATCATCAGGCGCCTGCGGTCGAACCGGTCCACGATGGCGCCGGCTGGTAGCCCGGTGAGGAAGCCCGCCGCGGTCTGCGCCACCCGCACCCCGGCGATCTGGTCGGCCGGTGCGTCAGACCGAGCGCCACCAGCGGCAGCAGCATGAGGCGAGCCCGTCGGCGAGCGAGGAGCAGGCGTTGGAGACCCACAGCCGTGCGAAGGCCGAACGTAACGGCCGTGCGGTCGGTGGCACGCTCTCTCCGGAGATTTCGGTGGTCACGTCGGCTCCTCGTCTTCTCTCCGGGACACGGACACCAGCCAGGTGAAGTCGGCCAGCACCCGGTCGTCGTCGCCGTGGTGCGGTTCTCCCGGCGGGTGCGCCTCCACGTAGGGGCGGAGCAGTTCCGCGAGCGCGCCGGTGATCTGGTGCATGCCTCGTAGCTCAGGCGGGCGTAGGCGTGGCTCAGGCCGGTGACCCGCTGCCATCTCGGGGTCGTACCGAGCCGACCGGCGCTGCCAGTCGACCAGTTGGCCGAGGGCGCGTTCGGCCAGTACCTGTTCCGGCAGGTGGGCGGAGGTGAGGCTGTCACCGGCCAGTTCGGCGTCGCGCCAACTGGTGGAGGTGGCGACCACCCCGCCATGGCCGTTCGCGGTGGTCCTTCCCCTCCGCAGGCTCCACGAAGTCGTACCTGGCCAACTGCCGCAGGTGGTGGGAGGCGAGGGCCTGGCTGATGCCCAGCCGCCGCGCCGCCTGGGCCGCGGTCATCGCGCCCTCCCGCAGCAGCAGCCCCTGCAACTCCGCCCGCAGCGGATGTGCCAACGCCCGGATGGCCATGGGCTCGTCCAGGATGCGCCGACGTCCGACCGGGGTCCCCTACCGAGTTGGGCGGGGGACCCCGGGGGGTGAGTTTCCGATTCGGAGTTCAAGGACATATTTGGAATAGTAGGGATGCGTTCGAAGGCCCTCAAGGACTCTCGTACTGACCGGAACATGCCAAGAAACGATATCCGAAGCAAAGCCGCATAATCGCGAATGGGTGGACGAGAACCGGTGCCGAGGGTGTTTCTTGAGCCATATTATGCGAAAGCGCAAAAGGTGGGTCGCCCCACCCGGGGCCGCGCGTCCCGCACGGCGACCGGTTACTGTCAGTGCTCCGGGGGCGGCGGGTTTCCCGCCACCCGAACCGGCGCTCCGGTCCGCGCGCCGCCCCGACAGGCAGCCGAGGATGCGTGATTCAACCGCACGTCGATCGGCGAACTGGTATCGAACGTTCCGGATTTGTGACGGATTTCTCGCCCTTCGTAATGGCGCCCACGTCCGCCATGCCCCGGTTGTTCCCTTCCGACCCGTCACCGGGCGCGGGCCGGCGCCGGTGCAAAGCACTGAACCGGCCATCTGTGGGGTCCGCCGCTTCTTGAAGCCGGATCACCGGCCTGTGTACGGTTCCTCTCCTCCGCGGCGTCGCGGCCGGAGTCCGGCATGGGCAGCGGGCCCAGGGCGTGTCTTGTGGATCTCGTCGGATCAGGAGCGACGCCCGGCGGAGATCCACAGGACACGCCCTGGCCACCGGAACCGTATTCGCTCGCCGGCGCGCCGGGGTGACGACCCGGCGGCCGGTCGGCCGTCCGTGCACGTCGCGTCACCCGCGAGCCGTGGGGTCGGTGCCCGCCGGAGCGCGACAGGCAACGCCTTGATCGGTTCGAGGGGAGCATCATGACAGCACGCGTCCTGTTGTGCGATTCGCAACCCGTCACCCGCATGGGCCTGAAAGCCATGCTCACCGCGTGTCCGGGAATCGAGCTGGTCGGCGAGGCGGACACCGGGGACGAGGCGACGCGCGCCACCCTGCGCCTCACCCCGGACGTGGTGCTGACCGACGTGTCCCTGCCGGGGTTCGACCCGGCGGAAGGCACCCGGCGGTTGCTCGGCGCCGCGGCCCAGGGACCGGCGCGTTCCGGGACGAGGACCGAGCGTGTCACCCCTTCGGTCATTCTGCTGTCTCGCCGTCGACCCCCGGGCGGTCGCCGCGCTGCGCGCGGGGGCGTCGGGGGTACTGCCGAAGGTGTGCGAGGCTGAGGAGTTGGCACAGGCCGTCGACGCGGCCCGGCAGGGCGACGGGTTCATCGCCCCGCGGATCGTCGGCGACGTGCTGCGCCTGGCCTTCGACCAGCCCGTCACCTCGGAGGGCTCGCAAGCACTGCGGGCGTTGACCGGTCGGGAGCTACAGGTGCTCGGGCTGCTGACCCAGGGCCTGTCCAACGAGGAGATCGCCGACCAGCTCTACATCGGCGAGCCGACCGTCAAGTACCACGTGTCGCAGATACTGCGGAAACTCCGGCTGCGGGACCGGCTGCAGGCGGTCGTCTTCGCCCATCGGCACGGCCTGGCGGACTCCGGTCACGCCTCCGGCGTCCCGTGCATCGCCGGCCGCCGGGTCCGCGTCCGCCGGTCCCCGCCCAAGTGTCCGACCGGCGAGCGAAGTAGGGGACGGCGTGCCGACTTTCGAGCGGATCTTCGCGTTCAACACCTCCCAACAGCGCAACCTGCGCAACTGGTTGTCCTCCGAAATCCCGGCGAAGACCATTCCGGTGGCCGTTGCGGTCCACCGGCCCCGGGACCTCGACGCGGTGCGGGCCGCCGTAGGCGCGCTCGCCCGCCGGCACGAGGAACTGCGCAGCCGCCTGGTCGACACGCCCGACGGAGACCAGGCGCAGGCCGTGGTGTCGCCGGAGGACCTGGCGTACCCGTTGGAGACCGCCGAGGCGGTGGACGGCGTCGATCCCGACGCACTGGCCGCCCAACTGCTGTCGGCCGCCAAAGCCACGCCGGCCGAAGTGGACCCGACCACCGGTGCCTTCCGCTGCACCGTCCACCAGCAGGGCGGCCGGGTGATCGCCGTCCTGCTGTGCATCTCCCACATCTTCACCGACGGCATCGGCAGCCAGGTCCTCAGGCGGGACCTGACGGCGCTGCTGCACGACGGCCTCCCCTCCGCCCACCCGCCACCGCAGGCCCACGAGTTCGGCTACGAGGCCGTCGCGGAGACCGTCCGGCGCAACACCGGGCGGTGGAAGGAGCTGTTGGCCGACGTGCCCCGGTCGTGTACCTACTCCGGGGTGCCGCGCGCCGAGTACGAGTCCGTGCAGGTCGCCACACTGGCGCTCGCGCCGCGCCAGTGCGCGGAGATCACCGAGGCGGCGCGCCGACTGCGGGTCTCCCCGTACGTGCTGTGGGTCACCGCCGTCAGCGCGTTCGTCCAGACGGTCACCGGGCAGCACCAGCAGGTCTTCCGCTCCACGTACGCCAACCGCTTCACACCGGAGCAGTTCGACGCCGTCACACCACTCGCCCAGGCGGTGTACCTGCCGATCCACGGCGGCCCGCAGGACACGCTGGAGGAGCGCGCGGCACATGTCATGGAGACGACCGTGCGGACCTACGACTGGGGCCTCTACGACGCGGTCGAGCTCCAGAACTGGCTCAACCGCCCCGACGCGCGCGTGAACGCGGTCTTCCAGCCGGCGTTCGAAGTCAACTACGAGGAGAGCTACCTGCTGTCGCCGACCGGGACCGGGCCGGCCCAGGGCGCCCGGCCGGCGCGGCCGATCGCCGGCTTTCCGGCGCGGTCCTCTGGACCACCCGCATCGACCCGTCCGCAGCCAAGGCGGATCTGTTCGTCACCGTCTCCGGCGGCCCCGGGCCGACCGTGCGCCTGCTGGCCAACAAACCGGTGTCGGCCGAACGCGACGCGATCCCGCTGCTGAAGGACCTGCTGACCGTGGTACGCGCCCTGTGCGGTTCCGCCCACCAGCGCATCACCGACCTACCGGTCGCGCCGTTCCCCTCAGCGGCCCGACACGCCGGCGGCCACGTCAGCGGTACGGCCGTCGACCTCCCCAGCACCCGCGCCCTGATGCTGGACCTGCCCGGCGTCGAGGAATGCCGGTTGGACGCCCGCCTCGGCACGCCGGGCCCGTTGCGCGTCACCGCACACGTACGCACCCGGACCCCCGTCAGCCCGCAGGAGCTCACCGAGGCGGCCCGCGCCCGCCAGCCCTGGTTCTCCGGCTCCGTGGTTCCCGACGAGGTGGTGATCGCCGACGGGTGACGCCCTGCCCGCCACCGTGGTCCCGTGCTTCGGCGGTCATACGGGCACCCCGGCCGTCCACTGCTCCCGCACCGGACCGGCCGCCGGGGCTGCTGTTCCGCGCCGCCCCTGCGATGGACCCGAGCCGCTTAGGGGCGGCTACGCCCACAGCTCCCGGGCCGCCACCGCAATGGCGAAGGATCGCCGGCGAACCGGGAAATGCCGCCCCATCGCCTCCCCAACGTGTGGGCGCAGTATTCGAGTTCGGACACACCTTTCCCCCGCAGGTCCCGCTCCGCGGGAACGCGGAACCGGCACCCGCCTTCGGCCCCCGGCCGCGCGCGGGTGTTCGTCGTTTCCTGCCACCTCGCCGATGGTGGTTCATGGGGAAATCCGCACGACCACCAGCACCGCAAGGCCGCCGCCTCCGCCCAGCACCCGACCGGCAGCCCACCCGCGGACACCGCCGCGAAGAACCACACCGACGCGCTGTCGCAGCAGTTGACCGGCGTCCACCAGCAGGCGCAGAACCCGCACCAGCGCTACCTGGACGCCGCGAACGCGCTCGCCCGGGTCACCACGCGCCTCGACACCCTGCCGCCGGGCAAGGGCGTGTACGGGTACAACCAGGACACTGGCCAACTCCAGCGTCTCCAGCAGGAGAACGCGGCGGACGTGCGGCCGGAGTACGACCAGAACGTCAAGGATGCGCTGGCGCTGGCGAAGGTCCAGCAGGGGGTGCCAAACCTCCGGCCGGGGCTGGCGGACGGCAGCGAGGACGCGAAGAACGTCCAGTACGGCCAGATCGGGGACATGCCGCTCTTCGGCCCCGACGGCCCGGACATCAAGAAGGACCTCAACCAGGGCGGTCTGGGGGACTGCTGGGTCCTCTCCTCGGTCGCGGCGGTCGCCGAGCGCGACCCGTCGGATGGGCGTTCATGTCGACGCTCTCGACCGAGTACTCGACGAGCCGGAGCGCACGCTGTCGTCAGGACGGACGATGTGCCGCACGTAGACCCGGGTGTGAGGCAATGGATCAGTCCACACGACACCGTCTCGGCCGCCGCGCGCGGCTGAGGATCGGGCGGCTCGGCGGCGAACGGCTCGACCGCCGGTCACGCGGCACGGCTCCTCGGTGGCCTCGCAGGCACCTTCGAGACCCTTCGCGTCGAAGGGCCGCACGGGATTGCCGAGGACGCGATCTGCAACGCCCTCGGCTGCGTGCCGTTCCGGAAACCCCGCTCGCTCCCGTCCCGGTTCGACGGGCTCGGGGAGAAGGACGGGGGAAGCGGCGAGCGGTGAGCGCGCGACCGGCCCGACAGCGACGGCGCCGCTGGCTTTCCCCGGGCGGGGTCGCTCAGTAACGGTCCAGGATCAGCTGGGTCTTGAGGATGTCGCCCTGGTACAGCCAGCCGTTCTCCTGGGCGACGGCGATCGCGTCCGAGTGGAGTTGCGCGGCGTCGGTGTAGTTGTCGGTCTTGAGCGACAGTTCGACGACGTATTCGGTACCGGTTCCGCTGGAGTCCGTCACGGGCAGCACCTCGATGCTGGCGTCGTCGGACGACTCCCAGGCGCCAGACCAGACCTGCGAGGTCACGGGGCCGTGGGCGCGGGAGGCGTTGAGGGTGTCCGAGCCCCAGTTCTTGGTGTTCCAGTCGTCGAGTTTGCCGGGGATCTCGTTGACCAGCCAGCTGCGGCCGGTGCTGCTTGAAGGCATCGACGTGCCGGAGTAGCCGCTGGCGCTGTGGCTCTTGTCGTTGCTGAAGCTCAGGGTCTGGTCGGCGTAGCCCCAGTCGACCTCGGCGTCGTAGTTGGTGTCGCTGCTGTCGAAACCCTCCGCGTTCGCCTCGTCCAGGGCGGCGTCGATGTCGCCGTCGGCCACGGGGAAGCGCTTCTTGTAGGTCTCCTCGAAGTCCGAGCCCGACTTGTGACGCAGCCGTACGTCCCAGCCCTGGGCGTTGAGGTCCAGCGCGTCGGTGTCGTAGTACTCGTAGGAGCGCGCCTCGGCGGAGCCCGTGATCCCGAAGGCCGCCTTCACGGCCGCGGTCGGGGCGTGCGAGGCGTCGAGCGCCGCGGTCGTGAGATCGATCTTCACCTCGTACGTCGGCACGGCGTTGGCGTCGGCGAACGCCGGCGTCGCCGGGGCGAGGGCGGCGACGGAGGCGGTGAGCGACGCGGCGAGGGCGATCGCGGCCGCGGTGACCGAACGGCGAGCCGAAAAAGTAATGGGCATGCCAAACAGACTTCCCCCGGCAGGTGACCGGCACACGAGCACCGGGTGTGGCACGGATGAAGCGGATCCGTCCGGCAGGCGGCGGACTCCGGATCCGGGCGGGCCTGAGGCCGCGGGAGCGCGGGCGGCGCCGGAAGCCGTCGGGCACTCCGTCGTTGTCGCCGCGGCGGACTTCGATCCGCGGTCGCCACTCCCCCTGGAACCTGGCGTACCGTCGTTCTTCAGGACTAACGATCATCACACTATGGCCGATCAGCAACGCCGTTCCCGAGAAGGAGACGTTCCGTGAACGACGAGCCGCGTGGGCCCGCCCGTACCCTCTCCGACGGCCGGCGCTGCCAGGTGTGGATCGCCGATGTGGCACACGGGACCGTCGAGTTGTGCCACGAGAGCGCCGATCTGCTGCTGGAGGCGCCGAACTGGACACGGGACGGCGAGGCGCTCGTGCTCAACGGCGACGGGCACCTGTGGCGGCTGGACCCGGCGTCCGGCGAACTGGGCGGGATTCCGCTTCCGGGGTTGCCGCCGCTGAACAACGACCACGTCCTGCACCCGGACGGCACGACGGTCCTGATGTCGGCGGAGGACGGCCACATCTACCGGGCGCCGCTGGCCGGCGGGGTCGGCGTCCGGCTCACCGACGATCCGGCCACCCGCCAGTACCTGCACGGCGTCAGCCCCGACGGAACGCTGCTCGCCTACGTCGAAACCGTGCGCGAGGACCCGGCGGCACCCGGCGTGGTGGCGGTCGTGCCGGCTTCCGGCGGCGGGGCGGTGCGGCGGCTGAGGACCGGTCCGGGGCACAGCGACGGCGCGGAGTTCACCCCGGACGGGGAGTGGATCTGGCTGAACAGCGAGGCGTTCACCGAGGCCCCCGGCCATGCCCAGCTCGCCCGCGTCCGGCCGGACGGCACGGGGTGGGAGCGGCTGCGTGACTCGGACGACGTGGACTGGTTCCCGCACGCCTCCCCGGACGGACGGTTCGCCAGCTTCCTCAGCTTCCCGCCGGGAACGCTCGGCCACCCGGAGAACCTCGACGTCCGGATCCGCGCGGTGGCCACCGCCGACTGGGACACCCTGCGGATCGACATCGCCCTGCTCGGCGGGCAGGGCAGCCTCAACGTCAACAGCTGGGCCCCCGACAGCACCCGGTTCGCCTTCGTCGCCTACCCGGTACACGATCGCGGGACGCCGGCCGTCGCCGCCGTGCGGGGCCAACTCCCCTGACGCTTCAAGGGTCCTGGCCGCCGCGAGCGTGACCGTGGCGGCCTCGGCCGTCGGCAGCCGGAGCAACGCCGCGGTGGACACCGCCGTCGGGCTCGGTCCGAGCCGGTGCCGGCCCGGAACACGGTTCATCGCGATCCGGTGCGTCGACACGGGCCTTAGCCCTTCGCCGCCTTGTCGAGGCGCAGGAGGCCGGTCAGCGGCGCGGCCGTCCGCCAGCCCAGGGCGGTGTAGAGGGCGCGGCCTTCCACCGTCGCGCCGAGTACCGCGCGCTCGGCGCCGGCTTCGAGTGCCGCGTTCTGCAGCGTGCGCATCGCCAGGGCGCCGAGGCCGCGCCGCCGGTGGTCCGGAGCCGTCTCCACCTGGTCCACCACGACGGCGGCGGCGCCCGGGAGCCGTCCCGTCTGGGCGCGGGCGGCGAACGCACCGGTCCGGGTCGTCACCAGCGCCCGGGTGAGTCCGCCGTGCGACCAGGTCCGCAGCCGGTAGCCGTCCGGCACCGCGGTGGAACCGGGCCTCAGCGGCAGCCACATCAGGAAGGCCGGCGCGTCGAACTCCCACTCCGGACCCACCCAGGGCGCCACCCGTTCCGGCGGCTCGAACACCTTCAGCCAGGTGTCCGGCGCGCAGTCGGCCCCGTCGAACTTCCGCACGAGCACCTCGTCCGCCGCCGGCAGCACGTGCCGCCGCAGCTGTCCGGCCACGCCCACCTCGACCGTGAACCCCCACGGTTCGACGACGGCGGGTGCCGCGCCGCGCGACACCACCCATCCGTCGACCCAGTCCCGTACGAGCGTGACGTCCATGGTCCTGCCTCTCGTGATGCCCGGAAGCGGAAGGAGTGTGAGGAGGCGAAAGGCGGGCAACGCTCCGGCCACCGAACGCGTGCCCCTTTCGGGGTGGCGAAGTCTGTCGGCGCCCAGACTATTGCACACGAGTTGCAACTGCCAGCATGATGCAGGACAGTGGGGGCGCGGGATCGGTCCGTCGGTCTTCCGAGGCCCGTTCCTCCGGCCGATCGTCTTTTCAGCCCGGCACCCGCCGGTCCGGCCGGCCCCGCGCTCACCGCTCCCCGGACCCGTCGCACGGCACGACGCGAACGGCGCCGAACGCCCCCGGATCACCCACTCACGGTGGACCTACGGTTGCGGGTCAGCGCCGCACTTGGACCGGCCTGCCCTGAGCGCTCGTCATATGACCACACCCGAGCGAAACACGGTCACCAACGCCACGGGCCGACGGCGCCCTTGCCCCCGGCGTGGCAAGGAGCGGTGCCGTCGCCGGACACGCGGTCGCCGGATTACGACTCAGACTCGAACTCGTCCAGCAGCGACGCCAGGGAGTCGCCTTCGGCGTCCGGAGCCGCGGAGGAGGAGATCCTGGCCGCCATCTCCGCGAGCGTGAGCTGCCCGAGGAAGAGGTCGAAGGGCACGTCGACGCCGAACTCGTCGCCGATCCTGCCCACCAGGTGCACCGCGGTGAGCGAGTCGCCGCCGACCTCGAAGTACGTCCGGTCGAGGGCGCCGGAGGCGTCCAGGCCGAGGGCCTCACGCATGATGGCGATGACGGCGGTCTCCATGTCCGGCTGTTCCACGGGCTGTTGCACCGCCCGGTCCACCGCGGGTTCCGGGGCGCCGGGCGGTACGAGGGACAGCGCGCCGTGGCTCTCGCCGGCGAACGGATAGGTGGGCAGGCTCACCCGCCGAACGCCCTGCGCAGCCGGCCAGTCGACCTCCTCACCGGCCAGCCACGCCTCGCCCAGCGGGTGCCTCTCCCGCGTCCCGTCCAGCAGCCGCGCCACCGCCTGCTCCCGGTCGGCGGCCACCACGTAGGTGCGCACCGGGAAGGCGGTGCGGCCGGTGCGCAGGGTGTGCGCGGCCTCGGCCAGGCAGGGCGCGTCATCGGCCCGCAGGGCTTCGGCCAACGCCCTTACCGCAGTGGCGAGTTGGTCATCGGTGCGGGCGGAAAGCGGCAGGATCTCGATGCCGGGCCGCTCGGCGGGGACGGGCCGCTCGGGCGCCTGCGCGAGTACCACGTGCACGTTCGTGCCGCCGATGCCGACCGACGTCACGCCCGCGAGCCGCGGCCCCCGCGCCGGCGCCGGCCACGCCGCCCGCTCGTCGACGAGCCTGAACGGCGTGCTGGACGACCGCAGTTCGGGGAGCGGGCTGGTGCCGTTCACGGTCGGTGCCAGCGTCCGGTGCTCCAGCATCAGCACCGACTTGATGAGCGCGGCGACGCCGGCAGCCGCGTCCAGGTGCCCGATGTTGGACTTGACCGATCCGATGCCCACTCCGTGCCCGCCACCGAACGCGGCCGCCGCGGCGGCCAGTTCGACGCGGTCGCCCAGTTCCGTGCCAGAGCCGTGCGCCTCCAGGTACTGCGCCGCCGACGGATCCAGGCCGGCCGCGGACCACGCCTCCACGATCGCGGCGGTCTGCTGGTCCACGCCGGGCGCGGTGAAGCCGACCTTGGCCTTCCCGTCGTTGGTCACCGCCGAACCGCGGATCACCGCGCGCACCGGATCGCCGTCCGCCAGCGCGTCGTCGAGCCGCCGCAGCACCACCACGCCGACGCCGGTGCCCGGCACCGTGCCGGCCGCCTTCTCGTCGAACGGCCGGCACCTGCCGTCGGGTGAGAAGATCCCGCCCTCGTGGTGGACGTACCCGCGCCGGCGCACGCAGTCCACCGACACCCCGCCGGCGAGCGCCGCGTCGCACTCGCCGAGCAGCAGCGCCTGCGCCGCCAGGTGCACCGCCGTCAGGGAGGTCGAGCAGGCGGTCTGCACGGTGATGCTCGGCCCGTCGAGCCCGAGCCGGTAGGAGACCCAGGGCGCGAGGAACTCCCGGTCGGTGAGGATCCGCACCTGCATGGGGCCGAGGGACGCGGCCAGCCGGCGATCGGTCGCGGCGGCGATCATGTGCTCGGTGAGGGAGCCGCCGACGTACACACCGGTGCGCGCGGGCGCGCGCGACGGGTCGTATCCCGCGTCCTCGAGCGCCGACCACGCGGTCTCCAGCAGCAGCCGGTGCTGCGGGTCGAGCGCCGCGGCCTCGGCCTTGTTGAAGCCGAACAGCTCGGCCTCGAAGCGGTCCGCGCCGCTCAGGTACCCCTTGGTGGGCACGTGGTCGGCGTGCGCGATCTCCTGCTCGCCGGCGCCGTCGGCGAGCAGTTGCGCGGCGGTGAAGTCGGTCAGGGAGCAGACACCGTCGCGCAGGTTCGCCCAGTACTCGGCGAGGTCGCGGGCACCGGGGAAGCGCCCGCTCATCCCCACGATCGCTATCGCATCCATCGGAGTGTCGCTCGCCTCGGTCATCGGTCGGTGCCTTTCCGGTCGCGGAGCCGTCGGGCGGCGGCGGTCTGCCGGGCGCGCCGGTCGCCGCCGCGCCGGGCCGCCGGTGACGCGGTCTCGCCGGTGGCGGCGTCCGGGCCGCGGTCGAGGTGCGCGGCGAGCGCGGCGACGGTGGGGTGGCGGAAGAGGTCGACGAGGCCCACGGCCTCCTCGTCGTACCGGTCCCGCAGCGCCGCCAGTACGGCCAGCAGCCGCACCGAGTTGCCGCCCAGGTCGAAGAAGTTGTCGTGGACGCCGACCCGGTCGACGGTCAGGACCCGCGCCCAGACGCCGGCGATCAGGATCTCGGTCGCCCCGCTCGGCGGAGCGTACGACTGCGCCAACCGCGGTCGCAGCGCGGACGGTTCGGGCAGCAGGGACCGGTCGATCTTGCCCGCGCGGCTGAGCGGCAGCTCCTCCAGGTGGACGAAGACGTCCGGCACCATGTAGCCGGGCAGCCGCTCGGCGAGCCCGGCGCGCAACGCCTCGTCGGCCGCCGTGCCCACGACGTACGCCACGAGCCGCTGCTCACCGCCGCCGCCGTGCACCGCGGCCGCGGCGACCGTGACGCCGGGCAGACCCGCCAACGCCGCCTCGATCTCGCCCAGTTCGATACGGAAGCCGCGCAGCTTCACCTGCCAGTCGGCGCGGCCCAGGTAGTGCAGCACGCCGCGGGCGTCGATCCGCCCGAGATCGCCGGTGCGGTACATCCGCGTGCCGGGCGCGCCGTACGGGTCGGCGGCGAACCGCTCGGCGGTCATCGCCGGCTGGCCGATGTAGCCGCGGGCGAGCGATGCCCCGGCGACGTGGATCTCGCCCACGACGCCGACCGGGACGGTACGCAGCCGCGCGTCGAGCACGTAGGCGCGGGTGCCGGGCACCGGGGTGCCGATGACCACCGGTTCGCCGGGGCTCAGGTCGGCGGTGGTGGAGTAGACGGCCGCCTCGCTCGGCCCGTACGCGTCGACGATGCGGCGGCCGGGCGCGCTGAGCCGTTCGACGAGTTCGGCGGGGCACGCCTCGCCGCCGACCGCGAGGGTGCGCAGGTGCGGCAGCGCGCCGCCGGCGTCGGCGGGCAGCGTCATCGCGGCGGACGGCGGCAGGAACGCGTAGGTGATGGCCGAGTCCCGCAGCCGGGCGAACAGGGCGTCGCCGAGCCGCTCGTCCTCCTGCGCGATGTGCAGTTCGGCGCCGGCGGTCCACGGGAAGAACAGGTCGGAGACGGCCACGTCGAAGCCGAACGACACGAACTGCAGGACGCGGTCGTCCGCGGTGACCGGGAACGCGGGCCGTACCGCGACGCAGAGGTTGGCCAGCGCGCGGTGCTCGACGGCCACGCCCTTGGGCACGCCGGTGGACCCGGAGGTGTACAGGACGTACGCGAGATCGCCGGGCCGCGGGGAGCGGGCGGGCGGCACGGCCACCGCTTCGGCCGGCTCGTCCGTCCGCAGCACCGGGATCCCCAGCCGCGCCGCCTTCTGCGCCGTCCCGTCGGCCGCCAGCAGCAGCGACATGCCGGAGTCGGCGACCATGTACGCCAGCCGCGCGTGCGGGTGCGCCTCGTCCAGCGGCACGTAGGCGCCGCCTGCCCGCAGGACCGCCAGCGCCGCGATGCCCAGGTCCACCGAGCGCGGCAGCAGCAGGCCCACCCGGACGCCGGGACGCACTCCCGCCGCGCGCAGCCCGGCCGCCAGCGCGTCCGCCCGGTCGAGCAGCCCGCGGTAGCTGAGCCGGACCTCGCCGCAGACCAGCGCGGTCGCCTCCGGGCGCTCGGCGGCCTGCCGCGCCACCAGGTCCGGGACCAGGACGTCCACCGGCGCCGCCCACGCCGTGCGGTCGGCCGCCGCCAGCACGCCGGCCCGCTCGGCCGCCGCGACCGCGTCGATCCGCGAGACCGGCACGTCCGGGCGGGCCAGCATGCCCTCCAGCAGGGTCAGGAAGTTGCCCGTCCAGGAACGCATCGTCGCCGCGTCGAACAGCTCGCTGCGGTGGAAGAACCGCCCGACCAGGTCGGAGCCCCACCGTTCGACCTGCAGCTGCAGGTCGAACTTGGCGACGTCCAGGGCGAGTTCTTCGCGGGTCACCTCGGCGCCCGACAACCGCAGCGTCATGTCCGTGTCGTCGTCGTAGCCGAACACCACCTGGACCACCGGGTCGTGGCTCGTCTCGCGTGCGGGGGCCACCGCGTTCACGACCGCCTCGAACGGCGCGTCCTCGTAGGGCGCTCCCGCTCGCAGCAGGTCCCGCAGGCGCTCGACCAGCTCGCCGTACGACGGGTCGCCGGCCAGGTCCACCCGCAGCGCGAGGGTGTTGGTCAGCATGCCGACCATCTCCTGCAGCTCGGGGCGGTCCCGGCCGGAGACCGGGAAGCCCACCACCAGGTCGTCGGCGCCGGAGAGCCGCTGGAGGAAGGCGGCGTACCCGGCGAACAGCGCCATGAACGGTGTGGCCCCGTGTACCCGGGCGACCGCCGCCAGCCGCTCGCGGACCGCGGGGCCCAGGACGAAGCGCTCCGAGCGGCCCGCGCAGGAACGCACCGCCGGCCGCGGCCGGTCCAGCGGCAGGGCGACCACCTCCGGTGCGCCGCGCAGCCGCTGCGCCCAGTGTGCGACGGCGGGGGCGTACTCGCCGCGGGCCAGCCGCTCGCGCTGCCAGGCCGCGTAGTCCGGGTACTGCAGCGGCATCTCGGGCGGCTCGAAGGGCAGCCCCTTCAGCCGCGCCTCGTACGCGTTCGCCAGGTCCCGCAGGATCACCTGCAGCGACCAGCCGTCGCAGACGAGGTGGTGGACGACGAGCAGCACGCGGTGCGTCCCGTCGTGCAGCGCGTACACCGTGCCGCGCAGCAGCGGCCCGGCGGCGGTGTCGAAGGGACGGCCCGCCTCGGCGCGGATCAGCGCGTCGACCTCGTCGGGGGCGAGCCCGGTCTCCGTCCGCAGCGCGGCGCGCCCGCCCGAGGAGACGATCTGCACCGGCGCCCCGTCGGCACCGGTGCGGAAGACCGTGCGCAGCGACTCGTGCCGCTCGACCAGCGCGTCCATGGCACCGCGGAACGCGGCCGGGTCGAAGGCCCCGCGCACCACGAAGGCGACGGGCACGTTGTACTGGGCGGAGCCCGGGTTCATCCGGTCGAGGACGAGCAGCCGGCTGTGCGCCTCGGAGGGCGGGAACTCGTACTCCTCGTACTCCCGGTGATCCTCGTGTTCGTCGTGCTCCTGGACGTCCATCCCCTTGCTCCTACCTTCCCCGGAGAACCGTTTCGGGGACGGCACCGATGACGGCGGCCGGTCCCGGTCGGAACACGTCGCGGCGCTCACCGTCCGGCTCGCGCGGGCCCGCTCCCGGCACGCCGGCGACGCGCCCGCTCACAGGTCGTCGTCCGGCGGCGCGAGGCGGTCGTGGGACAGGTCCGGCGCCCCGCCGGTGCCCTCGCGCGCGGCGTGCGCCAGCAGTACGTCGAGCGCCGCGCGCCACAGCCGCGCGAGGCGCCGCGCCCCGGCCTCGGTCAGCACCCCTTCGGCGTACGACCAGTCGGCCACCAGCCGCAGCCCGCCGCCCGCACCGTCCAGCACGGCGGCGTCGATCTCGACGGCGTGCGTCACCGGCAAGCCGTCCGCGGCCGCGCCGATCAGCTCGCCGCCCGCCGCGTCGGCCCCGGCCAGCCGTCCCATGTAGTTGAAGCGCAGGTCCGGCACCGGCAGCGCCGCCAGTTCCGCCGCGGTCCGCGGATTCAGGTACCGCAGCATGCCCCAGCCGAGCCCGCCGTCCGGCACCGCGCGCAACCGCTTCCCGACCCGGCTCAGCACCTCGCCGGGCGCGGAGCCGTCCGCGTCCCAGAAGGCGTCGCCCGCCGCGGGTCCGGCGTCCAGCCTCACCGGGTGCTGGGTGGTGAACCAGCCGACCGTACGGGAGACGTCCGCGTCGCCGGCGAGTTCCTTGCGGCCGTGGCCCTCCAGGTCCACCAGCAGCCCGCTGCGGCCGTCGCCGCGCCAGCGCACGACCGCGGCCGTCAGGGCGGCCAGCAGCACCGCGTCGGTGGCGCAGCCGAAGGCCGCCGGCACGCTCACGAACACCGCGTCCGTGACCCGCGCGTCCAGCTCGACGGTGAACGACGCCCGCGTCGCCCCGGCCACCCGGCCGCCCGCGAGCCGGGCGTCGGGACCGGCCAGCGCCCGCTGCCACCAACCCGGTTCGGTACCGGCGCGCTCCGGCCGCGCCGCCTCGTCGCGCAGCAGCTCCGCCCAGCGCCGGAACGACGTCCCGGTCCCGCCGGACGGCGGCCGCGCGCCCTCCAGCGCTCCGGCCAGCTCGGGACCGAGCACCCGCCAGGAGACCCCGTCGACGGCCAAGTGGTGCAGGGTCAGCAGCAACCGCCCCGCCCGCCCGGCACCGGCGTCCAGCCACACCGCCCGCACCATCTCGCCGGCGAACGGGTCCAGCCGGGTGCGGTACGCCAACTCCCGTGCGTGGGAGGCGAGATCGTCCATCCCGCCGGCGTCGACCCGGTGCACCTCCACCGCCGCTCCCGGCTCGGCGACCTCCAGTCCCTCTTCGTCCGCCAGCAGCCGCATGCGCAGCGCTCCGTGCCGGTCGACCAGCAGCCGCAGGGCCTCGGCCAGTCGCTCGGCGCCGGTCCCGGCCGGCAGGGGGAAGGACATCGACTGGGTGAACGTCGTCCGATTGCCGCCCGCCTCACGCCACCAGCGCATGAGCGGGGTGAGCGGCAGCCGTCCCACTCCCGTGTCGTCGTGCGGCCTGGCCTGGTCGGTACGCGCCACCAGCGCCAGCCGGGCCGGGGTGCGTGCGGTGAACACCTCCCGCGGGGTGAAGGCCAGACCGGCCGCGGCCGGCGCCTGCCCGGCGAGCTGGATGGCCATGATGCTGTCGCCGCCGAGCCGGAAGAAGTCGTCCTCGACCCCCACCCCGGCCACGCCCAGCACCTGCGAGTACAGCTCGCACAGCGCCTTCTCGCGGCCGGACGACGGCACGTCCCCGGCCGGTTCGGCCGCCTCGGGCGCCGGCAGCGCGGCGCGGTCGAGCTTGCCGTTGCGGGTCAGCGGCAGCGCGTCCAGGACGACCACGTCGGCCGGCACCATGTGCGAGGGCAGCCGGGCCGCCGCGTACGCGAGCGCCCGCGTCCCGGCGTCCGTTCCCGCGGAGCGCGGCACGACGTAGCCGACCAGCCGCCGGCGGCCCGGTACGTCCTCTCGCACCATCACCGCGGCCTGCGCCACCTCGGCGTGCCCGGCCAGCGCGGCGGCGACCTCGGCCGGCTCGATCCGCAGGCCGCGCAGCTTCACCTGGTCGTCGGCCCGGCCCAGGTAGTCGAGCGCGCCGTCCTCCCGCCACCGCACCAGGTCACCGGTGCGGTACATCCGGGTCCCGGCCGGCCCGTGCGGATCCGGGACGAACCGCTCGGCGGTCAGCGCGGACCGCCCGCGGTAGCCGTGGGCGAGGCAGTCGCCGGCCAGGTACAGCTCGCCGCGCGTCCCGACCGGCACCGGGCGCAGCAGCGTGTCCAGCACGTACGCCCTGACGCCCGGCAGCGGCTGCCCGATCGTCGGCGCCGTGCCGTCCGCGGCGAGCGGACCGGAAGCCGTCACCCCCACGGTCGCCTCGGTCGGCCCGTACGTGTTGTGGAACCGCCGGCCGCCGGCCGCCCACCGCGCCACGAGGCCGGGCGGGCACGCCTCCGCGCACACCGCCACCGTGCGCAGGTGCGGATAGGCGCCCTCCGGGACGCTCGCCAGCACCGAGGGCGGCAGCAGCGCGAAGGAGATCCGCTCCCGGGCCAGGAACTCCCCGAGCGCCGCTCCGGCCAGCGGCCCCGGGGGCGCGACGACCAGGGTGCCGCCGGAGGCGAACGCCGCCCCCATCTCGCTGATCGATATGTCGAAGGCGGGCGAGCCCAGTTGCAGGATCCGGTCCGACCCCGCCAGCCCGCAGGCCCGCGCCGTGCCGTGGGTGAGCGCGGCGATCCCGGTGTGCGGGACCACGACGCCCTTGGGCCGGCCGGTGGACCCCGAGGTGTAGATGACGTACGCGGCCTGCCGCGGGTCCACCGCCGGCGCGGCCGTCGGCTCGTACTCCCAGGCGGACTCCTCCAGCACCAGCCGGGGCACATCGTGCGGAACGCCGGCCACCGGGTCGCGGCCCGTGACGAGGAGCACCGGCGCGGCGTCCCGCAGCACGTACCGCACGTGGTCGGCGGGGTAGCCGGGGTCGACCGGCAGATACGCGGCGCCGGCCCGCTGCACCGCGAGCGAGGCCACCACCGCCTCGCCGCCGCGGCCGAGCGCCAGCGCCACGGTCCGCCCGCTTCCGGCGCCGTGCCCGGCGAGCAGTCCGGCCAGCCGGTCGACCCGATCGGCCAGTTGCGCGTAGGTCAGCGTGGTCGCGCCGCACACCAGTGCCGGCGCGTCCGGGGTGCGGGCCGCCTGCCGCGCCACCATGCCGGGCAGCGTCTCCGGCCGCGGCGCTCCCGGTCCCGCCGACAGCGCCAGCAGCCTGGCCCGTTCCGCCTCCGGTAGCGGGTCGTGGTCGCTCAGCGGGGCGTCAGGGGCCGCGATGACCTGGTGCAGCAGTTCGACGAAGCCCTGCGTCCACCGCGCCACCACGTCGGGCGAGAACAGTTCGGTGCGGACCTCGAAGCTGCCCTCCATGCCGTCGTCGCCGTCCTGCACGATGCCGACGAGATCGTGCTCGCCGCCGGTGTGGATCCGCTCGGGCTCGGCGAACTCCCGTACCCTGCGCTCGCTCTCCTGCTGCGAGAGGTACATGAACACCCACTGGTACAGCGGGGAGCGGCCGGCACTGCGCTCGGGCGCGACCGCCGAGACGATCCGGCCGACCGGCACGTCGGCGTTGGCCAGCAGGTCGGGGAAGTCGGCGAGGAAGCGGCGGAGCACCCGGACGAAGGAGTCGCCGGGCCCGATCCGCCACCGTGTCGGCAGCGCGTTCATCACATAGCCGATGACCCGCTCCAGCCCCTTGGCCGAGCGGTTGGCGGTGGGCGTGCCGAGCACCATGTCCTCGGCGCCGGTCAACCGGTTGGCCAGTACCGCGAAGACGGCCATCAGCACGACGTAGACCGAGGCGCTGAGTTCGCGGGCCAGGGCCCGTACCGCGTCCGCGGTGGCCGCCTCGATCCGGAACGGGATCCGGGCGATGCCGTCACGGTCTCCGGCGGGGGCGCCCGGCACCGACAGCGCCTGCGGCGGCCGTTCCAGATAGCGCCGCCAGAACTCCAGTCGCGCTTCGAAGACCCCGGCCCGGTCCAGTTCGCCCTGCCAGGAGGCGAAATCCGCGTACTGCAGGCCCGGCCGGGTCAGCCGCGGCGCCCGCCCGTTCCGTACCGCGTGGTACGCCTCGGCGAACTCGTTCTGCAGCACGTCGAAGGACCACCAGTCGGTGATGATGTGATGCAGGCTCAGCATCAGGATGCCGTGGTGCTCGTCGGCGCGGACGAACCCGGCCCGCAGCAGCCGGTCCGCCGCCAGGTCGAAGGGCCGCTTGCGGAAGGTCTCGAAGGCCGTCTCGACGCTCGTCGCGGTGCCGCGCAGGTCCTCCTGCTCCACCACGAGGGGACCCGTGGCCGGGAAGGAGAGCCACAGGTCCCCCGGCGCCCCGCTGATCCGGGCGCGCAGGATGTCGTGGTGTTCCTGCAGCAGCGTCAAAGCGGCCTCCAGCTGCGCCACCTCGACCGGCCCGTCGAAGTGGTACGCGGAGCACAGGTTGAGCGCGGGCGTGCCCGGATAGAGCGACTCGTAGACCCACAGGTCCTCCTGCGCGGGGCTCAGCCGCACGGGACCCGTGCCGTCCCGGGGCGGCACGACGGCGGGCACCGTCCTGGCCCTGCCCGCCTCCACCAGGCGGCGCATCAGCCGCACCCGCTGCTCGGAGCCGAGCGCGCTGAACCGGTCGGCGGGTGAACCCGGTCCCGACGTCACGACATCTCCTCCCGGAGTTCGGCCAGCCGGTGCAGACCGGCCAGCATCTCTTCCCGGCCGAGGCCGAAGTCGATGAAGCAGGCGACCTCGTCGACACCGAGGTCGCGCAGGTCGGCCAGCATCTTGCGGCAGGCCGTCGCGGAGCCCAGCAGCGAACCCCAGACCAGGTAACGCCGGAAGGCGAACTCGGCGAGCATCCCGGTCTGCTTGTCCGTGATCTCCGCGGTGGCCCGGTCGGCGGTCCGGTTGGCGGAGGTCTGCCGGACGTAGGAGCGCAGGTAGGTCTTGAGCGGCTGCTCGACCAGCCGCCGCACCTGCTCGTCGTCGGTGCCGACGTAGGTGTGCGCCATCAGGGTGACCCGGCCGCGCGGCCAGCTGCCGTCCTGGTCGGGGGCGGCGGCGTAGGCGGCCCGGTACCGGGCGATCTTCCCGGCCAGTTCCTCACGGCTCTGCCCGACGGTGGCACCCAGCACGCCGGTGCGCAGCCGGCCGGCCGTCTCCCAGGTCAGCGGGTTGCCCGACGTGGTCATCCACAGCGGCAGGGTGGCCTGCACCGGACGCGGCTGCGGTCGCACCGAGGCCGGCTCCCCGGTGCCGTCCGGGAACTCGGCGGCCTCGCCGGCCCACAGCCGGCGCAGCAGCGGAATGTCGCGCAGCATCCGCTCCCGGCGGTCGGCGTACGTCGAGGGCGAGAGGACGAAGTCGGCGGAGTGCCAGCCGGTCGCGAGGGACAGCCCGATCCGGCCGTGCGAGAGGTTGTCGACGACCGCCCAGTCCTCGGCGACCCGCAGCGGATGGTGCAGTGGCAGCACCACGCTCCCGGCTCGGATCCCGATGCGCTCGGTGGCCACCGCCAGCGCCGCGCTGAGCACCGGCGGGCTGGGGAAGACCTGTCCCACCTGCTGGAAGTGCCGCTCCGGCGTCCACAGGGCATGGAAGCCGAGCCGGTCGGCGGCCCGGGCGACGGCGAGGATGTCGTCGTACGCCTGCAGGTGTCGGACCTGGCCCGCGTCCGCACCGAAGAACATCACGCTGAGGTCCACGTCGTCTCCTCCTATCGTCCGCTCGGCTTCCCGCGGGGCACCCGGGCCTGTCGCGGAATGGGTGCCGCCGCCGCAGCGCCGCCGGCCTCCAGGACGGCGGCCAGCCGTGCGACGGTCGGGGCGTCGAGGAACTGCGCGGCGGTGACGGTGCCCGCACCGATGGCCGCGAGCCGGGCGGCCACCCGCACCGCGCGCAGGGAGTTGCCGCCGAGCAGGTAGAAGTCGTCGTGCACGCCCACCCGCTCGACCCTGAGGACCTCGGCCCAGACGTCGGCGATGCGCTGCTCCAGGGGGGTGCGCGGGTCGGACGCCCCGGCCCCGGCGGTCGTCCCGGGCCGCTGCGGCGGCTCGGGCAGCGCCGCCCGGTCGAGCTTGCCGTTCGGCGTCAGCGGCAGTGCGTCGAGCACCACGAAGGCGCTCGGTACCAGGTAGTCGGCCAGCACGCCCTTCGCGTGGTCGCGCAACTCCCGTTCGTCGTAGCCGTCCCGCGGCACCACGTACGCGACGAGCATCCGCCCGCCGTCGCCGTCCGCGCGGGCGACGACGGCGACCTGCCGGACCCGGTGGTGCCGTCCCAGCACCGCCTCGACCTCGCCGGGCTCCACCCGGAAGCCGCGGATCTTCACCTGCGCGTCCGCCCGGCCGACGAACTCCAGCACCCCGTCCGCACGCCGGCGCGCCAGGTCCCCGGTGCGGTACATCCGCCCGCCCGGCCCGCCGTACGGGTCGGCCGTGAACCGCACGGCGGTCGGCCCGGGCCGTCCCGCGTACCCGTCGGCGAGGCCGGTCCCCGCGGCGTACAGCTCACCGACCGCGCCGTCGGCGACCTGACGCAGCCCCTCGTCCAGCACGTACACCCGCTTGCCCGCCAGCGGCCGTCCGATCGGCACGGATCCGCCGTCCCGCACATCCCGCGCGTCCACCCGGTGCACGGTCAGGAAGACCATGCCCTCCACCGGCCCGTATCCGTTGCTCAGCCGCAGTCCCGGCCAGCGCCGCAGGGCCCCGGCCACGTGGTCTGCGGACAGCGCCTCGCCGCCGACGAGCAGTTCCCGCAGGCCGTCCAGGGCGTGCGGGCAGTCGTCCACGATCACGTTGAACAGGCTGCCGGACAGATACATCGAGGTGACGCCGTGCTCGGCGACCAGCCGCCCCACGACCACCGGATCGGGCCGCTGTCCCGGATGCAGCACGCACGTGCCGCCGCCCATCAGCGGCCCCCACAGCTCCAGCGCCAGGCCGTCCCAGGAGACCGGCGCGCACTGCAGCCACACGGTGTCCGGCCCGAAGCGGGCGAAGTCCTGCCCCGTCAGCGTGCCGGTGACGGCGTGGTGGGAGGCCACGATGCCCTTCGGCCGCCCGGTGGACCCGGAGGTGAACATCACGCAGGCCGGACCGCCGGGGTGCACCGCCACGTCGTCGAGGCGGGGCGCGTGCTCCGCGTCCTCGACGTGGACCGCCACCTCGTCCCCGTCCCACTCGGCACCGCGCCGGGAGACGACGACCCGCACGCCCGCGTCCGCGGCCATGGCACGCAGCCGCCGCGCGGGGAAGTCCGGGTCGAGCACCACGTACCCGGCGCCCGCCTTGAGCGTGCCGAGCAGGACCGCCACCATCGCGGTGGACCGCTCCAGGTAGACCCCGACCAGCGCGCCGCGTCCCACCCCGCGGGCGGACAGCAGTCCGGCGAACCGCGCGGCCCGCGCGTCCAGTTCGCGGTAGGTCAGCCGCTCGTCGCGGTAGACCAAGGCCGTGCGCTCCGGCGTGCGCCACGCCTGCCGCGCGAACCGCTCGTGCACGCACCACATGTCAGTGATCGCCGCTGGGCGTTCCCGCCGGCCGTCCGCCGGCCGTCAGTGGAGGCCGCGACCGGCCGTCGGTGCGCGGCCGGGGGCACCCGCACGCTCTGTCGAACGGGTCGACCGTCATGTCACTGCTCCAGATCCGGAAGAAGTACGTCGATGTCACGCACGGAGCGCCGGGCGAGTCCCCACAGGGCGACGGCGATGCCGCCCAGGCCGGCGAGCAGCAGCATGCCCGCCATGCCGCTGCCCGGCCCGTGGCCGAGCAGCGGCCCGAGCACGACGAACAGCCCGGTGCCCGCGCTCGCCTGCGGCTCGAAGACGTGGTCGGCGAACGGGCCCGCGATCGCGGTGGCCAGCGGAACGGAGACCTGGGACAGGGACATGACCGCGCCGAACACCCGGCCCTGCCAGTCGGCCGGCACCTTGGTCTGGACGACGGACTGCATCGTGCCGTTGATGATCGGCATGATGAGCGCGCCCAGCACGGTGGCGGCGCACCATCCCACGATCCCGTCGGACAGGGCCATCGCCACCTGGCCGGACAGGCACATGCAGATGATCCCGATCATCATGCCGCGGCCGCGGTTGCGCGGCCCGCCCCAGGAGGCCATCAGCAGTCCGCCGCCGACCCCGCCGACCCCGATGGCGGTGTTGACCAGGGCGAGCGAGGTGGCGTCGTTGCCGGTCCTGGCGAGCACCATGGGTTGCATGACGGCGAACCCGAAGACCATCACCAGGTTGGTGGCGCAGTCGGTCAGGACGAGGTCGCGAAGGCTCCGGTTGCGCAGGAGGTACTTCATCCCGTCCAGGGCGTCCGGGATGATCTTCTTACGGCGTCCGGTCTGCTGCCGTTTCTCGTCACCGTTGAACCGCACCACGCGGATGGCGACGAGGGCCAGGACGAAGCTGACCGCGTCGATGACGAGGATGGACCCGATGCCGGACACCGCGATCAGCAGTCCGCCGAGCGCCGGCCCGCAGATCTGCGAGGTGTTGCCGGCGCTCGCCAGCATCCCGTTGGCGCGCTGGAACTGGTCCTTGCGGACGAGCATGGGGACGGCCGAGGCCATCGCGGGGAACTGGAAGGCGGCGGACACCCCGAGCAGCACGACGGCCGGGTAGATCAGCCAGGGCCGCAGCCCGCCGCCGAGGAAGTGCACGGCGCACAGCACGGCGACGACCACCAGGCCGCCGCTGTCGGAGAGTTGGAGTGCGACGCGCTTGCTGCACCGGTCGATCAGCGAACCGGCCAGCGGGCTGAAGACGACCTGCGGCAGCAGCGCGCACAACGACAACGTGGTGACGGCGGTGGCCCGGTCGCCGGCGGACCAGGCCGCGATGATGAAGGCGAACCGCAACATGGAGTTGCCCACCATCGAGGCCAACTGACCGGTCCAGATGAGCGAGAAGCCACCCATCCCCGCGAATCGGCCCGGAAGGCGGGTTGGTGCCTCGGTGCCGTCCTTCGACGGTAAGGACTGGTGCGTCAAGACCCGGAGGTCCCTTCGGTGTTGGCGATCCCGCCTCCCGGCCAGGAAGACGTTCGGATTGTCGCACACACGGACGATCCGTCAAACGGCTCCGGCAGCGCGATTCACCGGCGACGAAGCACGGCCGGCCGGCCACCCGCCGCCGCACCTCATCGCAACCGCCACCACCGCCACACCGCTGCCACACCGCGCCCGGAGGCCGCCGACCAGCCTCGTGCACAACGCTCCGGGTCGCTACGCCTACCTCGTACCGGCGGGCGGGTCGGCGTAGACGCCCTGCAGGATGCCGGTGGCCTGCCCGACCTCGATGAGGTAGCCGTCCGGGTCGCGCAGGTAGCACCGCACCTCGGCCTTGCGGTCGATGGGCGGCGTGAGGAACTCGGCGCCCTTCGCACTCCACTGCCGGTGGCACGCCTCGATGTCGGCGACGCGGAGGTTGAGGAAGCTGCTGACCGTGCCCGGGTCGCCGGGCGGGCGCAGGGTGACGTCCGGCTTGTCGGGGGTGGGGCCGCCGCCCGGGTTCATGATGATCCATCCGTTGGCGAGCTTGATGGTGCAGGGGTTCTCCTCCAGCACCACCTCACCGCCGAGGACGTCTCTGTAGAAGGCGCGCGATCGGGCGACGTCGGCCACCGTCAGGAAGTGGGTGAGCAGAAGCCCGGAATCCGGGGCGGGAAAACCGTCACGCTGCATTCGAAGCCTCCAGGCGAATCGGATGTTTCCTTCCATAGTGAGGGATGAATGCCCGTGGGCACGGAGGAACACGGCCGGGGAAAAGCCGGCCGCGCCGGTGGTGAACGTGCCGCCGAATGCCCGACGCCACATGCCCCGCCGCCGATGATCTCCGCCGCGTCGGAACCGTCGCCGAACCGTTCTCGTCCCCGACAACGCACGAACGGCGAGCCGTTGGGAAACCCCCGGTGCGCCCCCGGTACCGGCTGGACGCATTCGCCGATCGCTAATATGCACACGGGCGTGCGACGACCGAAGGTCGGCAACGGGGGGAGCACGCACGCCTGGCGGTCCGTCACGGCTCCCGGACGACTTCGAGGAGAACGGTTCAGACCGTGAGCTACCCGCCGTACACCAACGGTCCCTACCCGCCCCAGCAGCCACAGCCCCCGCAGCAGCCGGGGCCCGGCTACGGCGGCTGGCCCCCACCGCAGCCCCCGCCCAACCCGTACGGCGGCGGCTGGCCCGCACAGCAACCGCCGTACGGCGGCCAGCCTCCCTACGGCGGCCAACCTCCCTACGGCGGCCAACCCCCCTACGGCGGTCAGCCTCCGTACGGCGGGCAGCCCCCTTACGGCGGCGGTCCCGGCATGCCGGGCGGTCCGGGCGGTCCCGGTCGCCCGGGCCGGCCGAAGAAGCGGCTCTTCGTCACGCTCGGCGTCGTGCTCGCCGTCGTCGTCGCCGGCGTGGCTCTGGAGAACTTCACGCACAACTCCCCCGGCGACGACGTTCCGACCCCGGCGGACCTGAACCCCGGCGGCGCGACCGTCAACGCCAGCTGGAAGCTGCCCGGTTGGGCCACGAAGGCGAACGACCTCGGGCCGGCCGACCCGCGGACGATCGTGACCGGGACCGTCTGGTACGCCACCAAGAACCCGAAGAACCTCGCCGGCTACGCGATCGCGGTGGGCACCCCCGGATCACCCGACTACCACAAGTACCTGACGCCCGCTCAGTTCAGCTCGACCTTCACCACCAAGCAGAACGCCGCCTCGGCGGTCGGGCAGTGGGTGACGCGGAGCAGGATGACCATCGTCTCGCAGAACGCCCAGTCCATGGTCGTCTCCAGCACGCTGGGCAACGTCGAGACCCAGCTGAAGGTCAAGGTGGACCGCTTCAAGCACGACGGCCGGATCGACATATCCCCGCGGACCCAGCCGCGGGTTCCCGCGGCCGTCACCAAGTACGTCTCCAGCATCACCGGTCTGACCAGCACGGCGCCCGTCGACAACGACCTCGTCTCCGCGGCGGGGCCGGCGGCGGCCGGCGGGAGGTCCGCGGGATCCGGCACGTACGCCCCCGCCGCCTACCCCGGCGTCCAGAGCCAGGCGTGCAGCGCCTACTGGGCCCAGAAGCACCACGACGACGCGCCCGCGGGTCCCTCCGGCGGCACGTTGCCGATGCGGCTGTGCGGGTACACCCCCCAGCAGGTACGGGCGGCCTACGGGGTGAAGGCGAGCGGTCTGACCGGCAAGGGCATGACCGTGGCCGTCGTCGACGCCTTCGCCTCGCCCACCATGGAGAGCGATCTCGCCCGCTACAACCGGGAGATGGGCCTGCCGGCCTTCGCTCCCGGTCAGTTCCGGATGGTGGTGCCGCAGTCCTACGACGCGCAGACCACCACCGCGGCGGAGGCCGAGGGCTGGTTCGGCGAGGAGATGCTGGACATCGAGGCCGTCCACACCATGGCCCCCGCGGCGAAGATCGTCTACTACGGCACCAACCTCAACGGGCCGGACATGGACAACGCCCTGGAGACGATCGTCGGCACCCACTCCGCCGACATCGTCAGCTGCTCCTGGGGCGGCCCCGAGCAGGATCAGGACTCGCAGGAGATGCAGGCCGAGAACCAGATCTTCGAACAGGGCGCCGTGGAGGGCATCGGCTTCAACTTCTCCAGCGGCGACAACGGCGACTACACCGTCGCCGCGGCCGGCAGCTCGACGAGCGAGACGTCCGTCCGCCCGGAGACGAACTTCCCGGCCAGCGACCCCTTCGTCACCGCCGTCGGCGGCACCAGCCTCGGCATCGACGCCCACGGCAGGCGGTCCTGGGAGATCGGCTGGGGCACCTGGGGATACCCGGTCTCCGGCGGCGGCTGGGACGAGCGGGGCGAGTTCCTGGGCGGCGCGGGCGGCGGCACCAGCTCGGACTTCCTGGAACCCGGCTACCAGCAGGGCGTCGTCCCCGGCTCCCTCGCCACCAAGGCCACCGGCAAGGCCGACCGGGTGATCCCGGACGTCGGCATGCTCGCCGACGAGGCGACCGGCATCCTGGCCGGACAGAGCACCGGCGGCAGCGTGAACGTCGTGCCGGGCGGCGACGGAGGCGTGACCCTCTCCGTGTCCGGCACCACGTACGCCGACTTCGAGGTCGGCGGCACCAGCCTCGCCGCGCCGCTCTTCTCCGGCATCGAGGCGCTGGCCGGACAGGCCGCCGGACGGCCGGTCGGCTTCGCCAACCCGGTGCTCTACAAGCTCAACGGCACCGGCGCCCTCCACGACATCACCTCGACCGCGTCCGGCCTCGGATACACCCCGGCCATGGAGGACTGGGACAAGGACCACCAGCCGGTCATGGTCAGGCTCGGCGACGACACCTCGCTCAAGGCCACCGCCGGCTACGACGACGTGACCGGCGTCGGCACGCCCGCCCCCGACTTCTACACCTGGTTCCGCACCCACCCCAACGGTTGACAGGGGTGACGGACGGTACACAGGCACACGAACGGCCCCTGCCAGGGGCCGTTCGGCGTTTCCGGGGTGGAACGCGCGGGCTTCGGCGACGTGGGACGGCTCCCGCCGCCGGCGGGCTGGGCGCCCTCGCGCGGGTTGTCAACGTTCAGGGGCATCGGTGGACATCCGGCGTAGTTATGGCCGTGACAATGTGACCATTTGCCCGTCCCGGCATCTTCTGGGAACCCGGTGAGGAAGGGACGACGTCCTGGTGCACGACCGCGTGACCCGCCGGGTCACGCACGGGGGCCGACGTCCATCACCGACTACAGGCGAGCGAGATCCGCCTGTCCGAGGAGCTGGAAGCATGAGCGAGAACCGGCGAACGCCGTCAGAGCCCCACTCCCGCGGCGGCCCCGCCGCGGGAGGCGCGATGCCGCCGACGCCTCTCGGGCCTCCGGCCCCGCAGGCGCACCCGGCACACCCGTCGGCGCGGGAGCGATGGCCCGGCGCCCCGGCGCACGACGAGGACACCACCCGCGCACGGCACGCGCGCCGACGACGACGGACGCCCGGGCTGTCCTTCCTGACCGGCCCGCGCACCCACCGCGCCACCAGAGGCGCGCTGATCGGCGGCGCCTGCGCGGTGGTGGTCGGCGTGGCCGGGTACGGCGGCTACACCGCGTTCCACGGCGGGTCCGCCGGCACGGTCGCGGGCCACGCCGCCCGCAAACCCTCGCCGCGGATCACCACGCCGCCGTCGGAGACCGAGGTGACGACCACCGCGCGCCGGTTCCTGGCCGCCTGGTCCTCGGGCGACATCCGCACGGCCGCGGGCCTGACCGACGACGCCGCGCAGGCCGCCGGTCAGCTCGACGTCTTCCGCACCCGGCTGCACGCCGCCGCCGTCGCGTTCCGGAGCCGGCCGGCCCGCGGCGCGAGCGTGCCGTTCTCGGCCGACGCGAGCTTCGACCACGACGGGCAGCGGTCCGTCTGGCACTACGACTGCGCGCTGACCGTCATCCGTGACGCCGCCGGCCGCCCCGCGGTCAAGTGGACGCCGTCCGTGCTGTATCCGGGCCTGGGTCCGGGCGAGAGCCTGCGCACCGCGGACACCGTCGAGCCCCCGTTGACCGTGCTGGACCGCACCGGCAAGGAGCTGACCGCCGCCCGCTACCCCTCGCTCGGCCCGGTCCTGGACAGCCTGCGGGCGCGCTACGGCACCGCGACCGGCGGCACGCCCGGCACCGAGATCCAGGTGGCCGACGCGAGCGGCCGGCCGGGACGCTCCCTGCACCAGCTCTCCCGGGGCAGCGCCGGCAAGCCGCTGACGACCTCGATCGACGCCGGTCTGCAGTCCGCCGCGGAACAGGCGGTCGCCGCCCAGGGCCACTCGGCCTCCACGGTCGTCATGCAGCCGAGCACCGGCGCGGTCCTGGCCATCGCCGACAAGCCCTCCTCCGGGTACGACATAGCGATGAGCGGCACCTACGCACCCGGCTCCACCTTCAAGCTGATCACCGCCTCAACCGCCCTTGAGACCGGGAGGGTCGCCCCCGACAAGCGGCTCGACTGCCCGAAGACCTACGACTACGGCGGCCAGTTGTTCCACAACGTCGACCACTTCTCGCTCCGCGACGCCACGATGGCCCAGGACTTCGCCCAGTCCTGCAACACCGCCTTCATCTCCACCGCGGCGTTCCTGCCCGACGACGCCGTCTCCCAGGAGGCCCGCGACGACTTCGGGATCGGGCTCGACTGGAACGTCGGCGTGCCCGCCTACAGCGGCAGTGTCCCGGCGGCGGTCGGCGCGATGAAGGCGCAGTCGTACATCGGGCAGGGCAAGGACCTGATGAGCCCGCTGGCCATGGCGTCGGTGACCTCCACCGTCAAGACCGGCGGCTTCCACCAGCCCTACGTCGTCCCGCCGTCCTTCGACCACCGCGCGCTCGCCCGGGCGCCGCGGCGGCTGAGCGGCTCGGTGGCCGCGCAGGTGCGCTCCATGATGAGGCTGACCGCCCGGTCCGGAACGGCCGCCCCCGCGGTGTCCGGGATCAGCGGCGACGTCGGCGCGAAGACCGGCACCGCCGAAGTCGACGGGCAGTCCAAGCCGAACAGCTGGTTCGTGGCCTACCGGGACGACGTGGCCGCCGCCGCCACCGTTCCGGACAGCGGTGAGGGCTTCAAGTACGCCGGGCCCATCGTCGCCGCCATCCTCAGGGCGGCCGGCTGACGAGGGCCGGGACGCCGGCGGCAGCGGCCCAAAACGGTCGGAGTCCGCCCGCCGGCGTGGTGCCGGCGGGCGGACTCCGGGGTCGGCGACGTCAGCCGGTGGTGATGGCGAAGACGTGCATGGCGGTGGACGCGGTCGTGTTGCTGATGTCGGGGAGGGTGACCGAGGCCACCGTCTTGGACGAGTCGACCGGGACCGTGGTGGCGTAGACGTACATCGGGATCGCCTGGGGCCCGCCGCCGTTCACGTTGCGGTAGCTCATGGTGGCGACCGCCGTTTCGCCGGCTCCCGGGCCCTGCGCCCAGTCGCTGGACGGAACGGTCTGCGTGGTCGACGTGCCGTCGGTGTAGGTGATGGTGATCGGACCGGATGTCGTGCCGTTCGAGGCCGACTCCAGCAGGCCGAGCTTGCCGGCCCCGGCCGCTCCGTGGACCAGGATCGTCTGACCGGCGGCAAGGATGTTGTCGTCGGCGCACGAGGCGGTGTCGGGCCAGGTGTAGGTGAGCCCGCCGCTGCTGACGGTGCCGCCGGGGGTCAGCCCGGCCGCCGACAGTGCCTGCGCCGAGTAGCTGTACCCGCCGCCGTCGTAGTCGGCGCACGAGGTGTCGCTGTCGTCGGAGATGCCGGCGTTGTCGTAGTAGTCGGCCGGGTCGGCGGTCGGCGTGATCCCCAGTTCGGGACTGTCGGAGACGTCACCGGAGTTGTCGACCACCGTCACCGACGCGGGAGTGCCCGCCCAGACCTGGTACTCGCCGTCCGGTCCGCTCGGGGTCGGCACGGTGAAGGTGATCGCCGTGTCGCTCCAGCTGTCGATGGTGAGGGAGGCGGTGTTGCCGGGCGAGCCCCAGTTCGTCCCGTTGTCGCTGAACGCCAGGTAGCCGTTGCCCTGCGAGGGACCGAAGCCGGTGCCGTTGATCGTCACCTGGTCGCCGGCCTTGGCGCTGCCGGTGCTCAGCGAGGTGGCGACCGGGCCGGTCATCGCGGTGGTGGAGGTGCCGATGGAGAAGATGTGCTCCTGTCCGTCGCCGGTGCCGTTCGGCAGGGTGACGCTGGTGAGCGTCCTGCCCGGGTCGACCGGGACCGCGGTGTAGAACACGTCCGTGCTCACGGACTGCTGGCCGCCCGTGCACGTCGGGCAGTTGCGGTAGGTCGTGGCCGCCGCGACCTTGTTGCCGTACGACGGCTTGCCGCTGCCGCCGTTCAGCGTCCAGTCGCTGAGCCCGAGGTAGTAGGTGCCGGTGCTGCCGTCGGAGTAGTGCAGCGTGACGGGTCCCGACACCGGGCCGGAGGTCGCGGAACCGAGGAACGCGAGCTTCTGCGTTCCGGCCGCCGCGTCTACGGTGACCGTCTGCCCCTGGGGAATCGTGTTGTCGGGGAAGCCGGCGGACGGCAGCGGCCAGGAGAAGGTCACCCCGTCGACCGTGACGTCGTGCCCGGCGGTGAACCCGTCCGCCGCCAGAGCCGCCGCGGAGTAGCTGTACCCGTTGCCGTCGATGTCGGCGGTCGCCTCGTCGCTGCTGTCCGAGATGCCCACGTTGTCGAAGGTCGACAGCAGGCTGCCGGGAGTGGCGACCAGGACGGTCTGGTTCAGCGGCTCGGTGGCGCCGGTGCTCTCCGTGGTCACGGTGACGGGCGCGCTGTAGAAGTTCTGCGTGGTGCCCGCGTCGGCCGACACCGTCAGATCGGCGGTCCCGGTGCCGTGCGGCGGGAGCTGGATCGTGGCCGAGCCCGGCGTGATCGTGACCCCGGACGGCGCCTCGATGCCGACCTTGACCTTCTGCGGCCGGTCGGTGGCGTTGTCGGCGCCGACCGTGATCGTGGTGGACTTGCCCGGCGCGACCGTCGCGGTCTGGTCGGTGAGGTAGCCCACCGTCGCCGTGGTGCCGGAGGCGTCGGACGGCGGCGCGTCCTGCGGAGCGGTGCCCCACGCGGTCGGCGTCGAGCTGAGCGTCCAGTCCAGGGTCGCGCCCTTGTCCAACGCGCGGTAGCTGGTGGACAGCTTCTGGTCCGGCGCTGCCGTCGATCCGCAGCGACTTGGCGAAGTACTCGTTCTGGGCGTCCGGCGCGTTGATCGTGATCGTCCTGCCGTTGGACAGGGTGATCTGCTCGTGCGCGAACCCGGGGGTGCTCAGCAGCAGGGTGTCGGAGCCGGGGTTCTCCGGGTAGAGGCCGAGCTGCTGCCAGACGTCGGTGGCACTCATCGCGCCGAGGTCGTCGTTGTTGGCGAGACCGCTGGGCCCGGGCTGGTAGACGGTCGTCTCGATGGTGTGGATGGCCGTCTGCGCCCCGGCGGGGTCGCCGGCGTAGTAGGCCGCGTACTGCTCGCCGAGGTCGAACTCGTTGGCGATCTCGGCGTGCACGCCCGCCGCGTTCGGCTGGGAGAGGTAGTCCTGCAGCGCGGGCACGACCTTGGAGTCGCCGCCGAGCAGGTTGAACAGCGTCGGGTAGTCCTGCGGCACCTCCCACAGGTATTCGTAGGCGTCGCCCTCGACGTAGTCCGGCTCGTTGTTCTGCTGGGTGGTCTTGGTGATGCCCTGCTCGAACTGCCCGTTCTCGTAGCGCGCGTTCAGCAGGCCGTTGTTCGGGTCGAAGGTGTTCTCCCAGTTGTTGGCGCGCGCCTTGAGCATGGCGGCGTCGCCGCTGTCGCCGAGCGACTTCGCGAAGCTGGACAGGGCGAAGTCCGCGACGTCGTCCTCCAGTTGGGTGGCGATGACACCGTGGGCGTTGCAGCAGCCGTAGGTGCCGTCCTCGGGCAGGTAGCCGTACTTCTGCTCCAGGGCCTCGCCGGGGCGCGCGTCGTTGACGGTGGTGGCCTCCTTGACCATGTCGGCCAGCGCCTGCCCGGTGTGGAACCCGTGGGCACCGAACGCGTAGTAGTCGGAGATGATCGCGTCCTCGGGGTCACCGACCATCACGTAGTTGTTGGCCTGCAGGTAGCCCCACTGCTGCAGGACTCCGTCCTCCGCGTAGTAGTTGACCTGCGACTGCGCCTGGTCCGAGGCGGCCGACGGGTCGAGCATGGCCTGCAGTTGGGCGGTCGTGTGGTAGATGTCCCAACCGGAGTACATGCCGTACTGGTTCTTCTGCCCCGACGCCAGCGTGTGCGTCTTCTCGTCCGACCCCATGAACTGGCCGTTGACGTCGCTGGTCACGTTGGGGTCGATGAAGTCCTTGTACAGCAGGCTGTAGAACTCCTGGGTCTTCGCGTAGGTGTCGCCGGAGACCTTGATCTTGCCGAGCAGTTCGTTCCAGGTGTGGCGCGCCGCGGCTTCGACCGCGTCGAAGTTCCAACCGGGGTTCTCGGTCTGCCAGTTGAGCTGGGCGTTCGCGGCGCTCACGTAGGAGATGCCGACCTTGGCGTTCACCACCGGGTTGGACGTGGTGTCGAAGCCGACGTACACGGCGGACGGGTCGGTCTTCCCGGAGGCCGTGATCACCTGCGACGAGGCGAACGGCTGGTCGAACTTGATGTCGAAGTACACCGTGTAGAGCTGGGACTGGCCGTCGTTGGTCGACTCGCCGCAGAAGTCGCCGGTGGTGACCGAGCCGGAGACCTCGTCGTTCCCGACGATCTGCGCGGTGTCGGCGGTGACGTCGTTCTGGCTGTCCCGCAGCTTGATGTCGAAGCCCGCGTCGCTCCCCTTCGGGAAGGTGAACCGGCCCATCGAGCTGTGCGGGGTCGCGGTGAACTCCGACGTGACGGGGTTGTCGGTCCCGTTGCTCTGCGCGGAGTAGTAACCCGCCTGCGCGGTCTCGTTCGTGTGGCTGATCGGCGTGGTCACGTCGTTCGGGTCGGTCCCGGACGGGAGGGCCGAGGTGACCGGCAGGATCGGCACGTCGCCCGCGGCGCCGCAGCCCGGCCCGGACACGTGGTCGAGGCTGTAGCCGGTGAGCGTGGTGTCGGTGTAGCTGTAGCCACCGCCCGCGTTGCGGTCGGGCAGCGTGTCGGGTGACCACTGCACCATCCCGTAGGGCACTTCCGCGCCCGGGAAGGTGTTGCCGCCGCCGGTGGTCCAGGTGCGGGTGTCCACGAGGGACGCCAGGTCGGTGACGGGCCGGTCCACGGTGCCGGTGTTCCTGGCACCCGCCGGCAGCCTGGTCTTGGCGACGGGCCGTTGGCAGTCGGTGACGCGACCGGTAGCGGTCACCGAGCAGGTCGCGCCCGGCTCTCCCGCGGTCAACCGCTTTCCACCGGTGTGCGGGCCGGCGGAGGCGCCGGGCCCCGGTGCCGCGCTGACGCTGGGCTTCGGGGATGTGCTGGCGCTCGGGCTCGGCGTGGCGCTCGCCTGGGCGAGCCCGGTGAGCATGAGGGTACTCGTCGCTGTCAGAACGGTCAGGGCCGGCCAACGGCCTATGCCTTGACGTCGTCTCCACTTCACCGTTGAACTCCTCGACAGATCCGCCGTCACCATCGCGATGCAGTGCCGAGGGAGGTTGGTCAGGCCTTGCTCGCCATGCGATGACAACGATGTCAGATAGTTTCACTGGTTATGGTGGCCCGTTGTCGCAGGCACGTCAAGGTATCCGGGGACCGGTGTTCTCCGCGACCGTCTCCGACACGGCTGGGCGCGCGGCGAGTTCGCCGACGAGGACGGCCGCGTCTCGCTTGGCGGGCAGGGACTACTCCGTGGGGGTCACCACCGCCGACGGGGGACGGCACGGTCCGCACGCCGCCGAGCCTTCCCGGCGGAGGGCGCGGCCGGGGAGACCGGTCTCCATCACCGCGTTCGCCGCCAACTTGGCCTTCTCCCGGGCGGCGGTCGACGGCTCCCACCTCCGGGCGTTGGAAAGGGGCTCCAAGACTGGACACGCCCCGTCGACCGGGGCTAGGACGGGCAGCGAACACCACCTGATCACCGACGCCACCGGCATCCCGCTCGCCGTCGCCCTGACCGGCAACCGCAACGAGGTCACCCAGTTGATCCCACTCCCGCAGGCCGCGCCGCCGGTGCGGGGCAATCGCGGCCGGCCCCGGCGCCGCCCGGACGTGGTGCTCGGGGACCGTGGCTACGACCAGGACCCGTACCGCCGCCTCGTCTGAGACCTCGGGGTGAAGCCACTGATCACCCGCCGCGGCACCGAGCACGGCTGCGGCCTGGGCACCCAACGCAGGTCGTGGAGCGCGCCTTCGCCCACCTGCACGGGTTCCGCCACCTACGCATCCGCTGGGAGATACGCGACGACATCCACGAAGCCTTCCTCACCCCCGGCTGCGCACTCATCTGCTGGCGACGCCTGAACGCGCCCCGCCTGGTTCCGGTCGAGGCCGCCGGTGCAGGATCCCGAGGTCGGGATCCTGCTCTAGGAGGCACCCCATCACCGTGATCACGCACGAGAGCCCGATCGGCCGGGGCCCCAGCGACTACATGATCCACGCCGACCTGTCGGATCGGCAGGACGGCTGGCGCGAGCAGCTCTGGACCCGGCAGCTCGCGCCCGACCGGTTCGAGGTGGCCTGCCTGCCCTTCTTCACCTACGGCATCTGCCACCGCGACGTGGTGGCCATTGGCAGCAATCACCTGGTAGGCGCCGTGCCGGAGAAGTCCGGCCACCGGACCCTCCGGGTCGCGATGGTCGTCGACCACCCGGATCGAAACCAGTTGCACGAACTCCTGCACGGCAGCGTCGTCGAGGCCGGCCTGCCCCACGAATGGCTCCAGGGGACCTACCTCGCGGCCGACCTCCCGCCGGGCACGGATCCGACGGCACTCGTGAAGATCCTGGAGGCACCCGCTCAGGCCGGCGCTGTCCACTGGGAGATCGATTCCTGAGCCGAAAGCTCATTCCGTCAGGAGTTCTTACCCCTGGAACTCCGAGGACCGCCTCACCCTCGCGACCACCCCGGACGGGCACACCTGGGCCTACGCCTACGACCCCCTCGGCCGACGTACCGCCAAATGGCGCCCGACCGAAGACGGCGGCCAAGCCGACCGCACCAACTTCACCTGGGACGGCACCCGCCTCACCGAACAGACCACCCCCGACGGCACCGCCACGCATCGCACGACTCCGGAGAACTCCTCCGTCCTCGCCCGCCTCTCCGGCCCGGCCGCCCCCGCGCCCTGCTTCCACGCCGTCATCACCGACCCGCTCGACTTCCCCTGCGCTTCCCCGGCCAGTACACCGACCCCGAAACCGGCCTCCACCACAACTACTTCCGCTACTATCAGAGAAATAGCTGATGACAAAAAGATGCGTGCCGCATTCGACCACGGGACCACGGGTGCAGAGCAACTTCCCGCACGTGGACCAAAAATCCCTGAGGTATACAAGCTACCTGATGGAACCGTGATGCAATGGCGCCCGGGCTCCAAATCGGGTGGCGAAACCATCGACATATTCCCATCGACCGGAAAAGCATTGAAGGTCTCGACGACTGGATCCCGGTGGACACACTGATCGCCCTGGCGCGCGAAGCGGAGGAGTTGCGGCGCGGAGACTTCACGCCCTTGACGGTGAGCATCATGGAATCTCTGCCGGCTCAAGGTCTCGTTCAGGTCTGAGAAATCGGTGAATCCGGATTCGAGGCACGGCATGGGGAAACCGAAGAAATCGCTGCAAAGGCCGCGAAGGGGCTTGAGCCCGTCGAGTGGACGTTTCCCGGCGGCGCCTTCTGGTCGGCCAACACTCCGCTGGGTGACGCTACGGCTGAATCCTGGACGCAGGACTGATCACGCCACAGCGTTGATCTTGTCGTGGCGCATCCGGCGGCCCCCGCCGGCCGGTCGGCCGAGTCGGGCGGACCCGAGCCTGCGCGGGCCGCACCTCCAGGGGCCGGTTCGCCGTCGGCTTCTGAAAACGGCGCGGTGCTGGGCGATCTGCCACCGCGAGCCGCGCGTCGAGCCGCGTTGTGTCGATGGTGGCGCTGCCGGCCGGTGATGATCGCGGCTCAGTCGAACGAGTCGGCATTGCTCGCCACGGTCGGCACCTTCGGGGCGAAGGTGCGGGTTCCCGCGACGCCGACGCCGCCACTGGTCTGGTTCTGGGGACACGTCGAAGTTGACGGTGACGGAGGTGTCGCACCTCGCGTCGCACTCCCCCGCGTCGCTGCCCCAGCCGTTCGCACCGGCGCTGGCCACCTTGACCGTCTCGCCGCCGGAGCCCTCGGCCGGGACGATCACGTGGGTGGCGGCGCCGGCGCGAGGCCGACCGCTCCGAACACGGCAAGGACGGAACGCGCCGCGTGCCGCTACAACGACGGCGCGCGCGACCTACGGCACGGAGGGCCTGCTCGCCGAGGCCCGCGCCCACCCGCCACCCATGACGAGGTAGTCAGCCGAGCGGCTTGGCGCCAGGACTCGCGTGGTCAGAGGGGTTGGAGGCGGGCGTGCAGGAGGCAGAATTCGTTGCCTTCCGGGTCGGCCAGGACGTGCCAGTTCTCGGTGCCGGTCTGACCGACGTCGACGGGCCTGGCGCCGAGGGCGAGCAGCCGCTCCAACTCGGCGTCCTGGTCGCGGTCGGTGGCGTTGACGTCGATGTGGAGTCGGAGCTTCCCGGTCCGCGGTGCGGTGCTGGGGCTGAGGATGAGGGTGGGCTGCGGGCCGCCGAAGCCGGCGTCGGGCGGCCCGATCTCGATGCTGCCGTCGTCCTCCCGGCCGAGTTCGACGTAGCCGAGGACCTTGCTCCAGAACGAGGCGAGTTGATCGGCGTCGGCGGCGTCGATGACCAACTCGCTGATGCGGCATGCCATGCCCGTCAGTGTACGTAGGTGTGGATGCGGCCTGCGGGTTCGAGCGGACCTCCGGCTTGGGAGCCACGCCGCTCCGCCCCGGCAGCGCCGACACGCTCGCGTTGTGGCGTGCGAGACCAACCACGGCAAACGACATGGGTCGGTGGCCATGACCGAGCAGGACGCGCCGCCCGGCCGTTCAGGGCGGCTGCGGGGCATGTTCACATCACGCGTACGCGATCAAAACGGCCCGTTTCACGCCGGCCCTTTCCCCGGACACGTCCATACCGACCCGGATGGACAATATATGGGTCGTTTGTCGGAATGTCGGCGTCTTTGAATTCGAAACTCGACCGAGCCGATTCGATCCGTGGCGCGAACCACTTGACAGCGTTGTCGATCCGGTATTCACTTCCCGTGGCGGATGGCGTTATTTCCGGGCGATTCGACTCTGTTCGGATATCACGCCCCGCTGATATGGGAATTTGTCGGCTCGGGAAATGGAGGCATCCATGAAACTCGTTCGCCTCGTCAAGAAGTTCCGCCCGGAGAAGAGCCTGAAAGCATACGCCTGGTACGGCTGGGTCTGATCAGGCGACTTTCCCGCTCGGACTCGTGCCGGCCAGGGTTCCCTGGCCGGCACGAGCTGCCTACCAACGGAGTTCGTGGCATGCCCAAGCACCGCGCCGGGGGGATCACCCGGCCCGTGGAGTTCGCGCCGAGAATCGACGAGCTGCTGAGCCGTTATCGCGGTGCGTCCCTGTTCCGTCTGGAGCCCGACACCATCGGTGTGGCGGGCGCGGAACTGATGGACGGCGTGCTGCGCGGCAGGCCGGCCAACGCGGAGGAAAGGCCGACCTTCAAACCCGTTCAGGGACGGCTGGTCAGCCGCACCGACGCGGCCACCTTCATGCAGGCCGTGGGCTCGGACGTACGGACCGCGCTGCAACGCCCGGTCGACGAGACGGTAGACCTGACCGGCCGGTGGCCGCAGGTGCCGCACGCCTACCTGAGGGATCTCGTCTTCGGACACGAGAGACTGCGCTTCCGCATCCTGGTCGACCGCAGGCTGGAGTTGACGCCGAAGATCACCTGGTCCGCGGTGGCCTCCGGCGCCGCGTTGCTGGGCAGGCCGGGGCAGAGCGTGCCGCTGTCGAAGCTCGCCGCGCTCGTGCTCGATTCCCGGACCTACGACGACCGGCGTTACGCCATGTACCTCTACCGTCGGGTGGCGGCGCCGGTGTGCTTCACCGTCTCCGCGCTCGTCACCAACGCCCTCTGGCTCGGCTCGCCGTTCAGCGACGACACGCCGAACCGCAACATCATCCTGGAGGCGCTCCGGCTGCTTCCCCCGTCCTGGAACATCCTGCGGGTGGCCTCCCCGGAGTTCGCGGGCGTGGACGAACGGATCGGTCCGCGCGACGACGTCCTGCTGCTCCCCCTGCTGAGCCACCGCGACCCCGCACTCTGGGACGACCCCGAGGAGTTCCTCCCCGAACGCTGGGACGAGCTGGACGGCGACAACCACCCCGGCTACCTCCCGTTCGGCCACGCGAACGAACGCTGCTGGGGACGCCACATGGTCCTCCCCCTCGCCGAACGCCTCCTGGACATCGTGCGCCGCGACGGTCTGATCGTCAGCCCGGAACAGAGCAGAGCCAAGGTCGAACTCGACGGCCTACTGGAGGTCTCCGAACTCCGCGTCACCCACCGCCGCCCCCTCTGACCCGGGGTGAGACGCGGCCGAGCAGGGCGGCCTGACGTTCCCGGAGCGCTGCAGTGGCGGCGCTCCGGGAGTCCGTTCGTTCAGGCTCCGGCCGGGCCGATGACGCGGCCGTCGTTGTGGGGATCGGGGGAGCAGTAGAGCTGGTTGACGAAGGTGTCGAGTTCGGGGAGGACTTCCCAGAAGCGCTGCTCTTCGTCGGTGTTCATGAAGACATGGACATCGGTGTTGTACTCCTCGTTGCGGAAGACGTAGTTGACGCTGAAGATGCGCCGGCCGTCCACGATGTCGGAGAACTGGGTCCGCAGCCCGGCTCCCAGAAGTTCCGTGGAGAACGGCACCGTTTCCGGACCGATCAACTCGACGGCGGTCCGGGTGCCATAGAGACGGTAGTAATCGAACGCCTCCTCACGCGTGCCCAGGCACTTCCACAGGCCGACGAACGTCCCCACCGGCGGCTTCGTGTAGTCCGGGCAGTGCATGTAGAACTTGTGGGCCGCGATCTTGCGAACGACCAGGTCGTACAAGTGGAGGAGAAGTTCGGAGAAGGGGAGGACCTCCTTCTTCACGACCTTCTTGTTCAGCTCCCGCCCACTCCGCAGGAACGCCATCTCGGCCTGGTAGAAAGCCCATTCAGCCGTGTTCGCCCACGGGGTTCCTTCAAAGGCACCCGGCATCGGGATCCAGCGGGTCTTGTCGTACGAGACCTTCGCCCAGTTGTCCGTGCTGCGACGGTGGTCGAACTCGTCGATGCTGGTCACGCCTGGTCCTCCTTGTAACGCCTGCGTGGGATCAGTCGGCTCGTGACGAGTCAGCGTGACCTGACGTTCCCGGAGCGCTGCAGTGGCGGCGCTCCGGGAGTCCGTTCGTTCAGGCTCCGGCCGGGCCGATGACGCGGCCGTCGTTGTGGGGATCGGGGGAGCAGTAGAGCTGGTTGACGAAGGTGTCGAGTTCGGGGAGGACTTCCCAGAAGCGCTGCTCTTCGTGGGTGTTCATGAAGACATGGACATCGGTGTTGTACTCCTCGTTACGGAAGACGTAGTTGACGCTGTAGATGCGCCGCCCGTCCACGATGTCGGAGAACTGGGTCCGCAGTCCGGCGCCCAGGGACTCCGTCGAGAACGGCACCGTCTCCGGACCGATCAACTCAACGGCGGTCCGGGTACCCCAAAGGCTGTAGTAGTCGAACGCCTCCTCACGAGTACCCAGACACTTCCACAGGCCGATGTATGTTCCCACCGGCGCCTTGGTGTAGTCCGGGCAGTGCAGGTAGAGCTTGTGAGCCGCCAACTTGCGAACAACCAGGTCGTACAGGTGGAGGAGAAGTTCGGAGAAGGGGAGGACCTCCTTCTTCACGACCTTCTTGTTCAGCTCCCGCCCACTCCGCAGGAACGCCATCTCGGCCTGGTAGAACGCCCACTCGGCCGTGTTCGCCCAGGGGGTCCCTTGAAAGGCACCCGGCATCGGGATCCAGCGGGTCTTGTCGTACGAAACCTTCGCCCAGTTGTCCGTGCTCTGACGGTGTTCGAAGTCGCGGATACTGGTCACGCCTGGTCCTCCTTGTAACGCCACCGGAAGGTGGACATGATCGCGTCGAACAACGAACACAACAGCCGGGCGAACTCGTCGTCCGGCCCTTCCCCGCCGACGGTCGAGAACGCCGCCGACAACCAACTGTCCGCGCTGCCCGGTACAGGAAGCAGGTACTCGATCCGGCGCGACGGATAGGGGACGTCCCGCTCCGGTTCGGCCGGGTGGACACGCTCCGTGCGCACTCCGGCGGTGCCGTCGAGGGTGGCCGGTTCCGCGCCGGTGAGGCTGGAGGACAACTCGGCGAGAACCGCGTCCTTGGAGGGCGCGTTGGGGCTGCCGAACTCCACGTAGGAGATGAGGAAGGAGGCGGGCAGATTGCGGTCCCGCCGGCCGAACGGGATGAACATGTCGACGCCCGCGTTGCTCCGGGCCTGCTTGACGGCCTTCTTCAGCCGGGCTTCCAACTCACGCCGGTACTGCGCCACCGCGTCCCGGCTGTGCTTGGCGAAAGTCTGGTCGAGCAATTCCTTGAGCGCCTTGTCGGTGCCCCGGCGGACCGGGATCTTCTGCCATTCCTGCGGAACGACCAGCCGGTATCCGTCCACCGTACGGGGACGGTCCTGGATTTCGGTCACGAGCCGACCTCCATCGTGGTCAGTTCCTTGAACGCCGCGAAGTCGGCCTTGACGGCCGCGAACCCGTGCGGAGTGTCCGTGACGTTCTCCGGCGCCTCGACGTTGGGGTTCCCCAGCCCGTGGCCGGCGTCGAAGAGCGTGCCGTGGAAGCCGTTCTCGAGATACTGGAGGTAGTCGCTGCCGCCGACCCAGTGGGCGAACTCGTCGGTGCCGTTGGCCACGAGGTTGACACCGCGCAACTGCCCGACCAACTTTCCGCCCCCGTCGGCGGCCAACTTGAGGGCGACGTTGTCGGGGAAGTCGTGGGCCAGCTTCTGGAGTGTGGCGAGGTTTTCGGCCGCTTCGCCCTCACCGCCGGCCTTGACGGCGTCCCACAGGCCCTTGCCGTACTTGGTCACCGATCCGGACCAATCGGACCGCCGGCCCCTTGGTCGGCGCCCTCCGCCAGGTCCCCCGATTCACCTGCTGCATCTCCGGCCGCCTTCATCGCCGCGGCGCCTGCCTCCTCGACCTCGTCCGCCGAGTCGGCCAACTTCGAGTACGCCTCCGCCGATTCGGAGAGTCCCTTCAACGCGCCCTTGAGGTACGTGCCGGCCCCCAGCGTCAGCAGTCCCACCACGTCGAACGCGACATCGGTCCACGACCCGTCGCCCGACAGGGCCAGCGCCGTATGCCCGAGCAACGCGGCCAGCATGAAGCCCGCCAGGATGCCGGTGGCGATGTCCAGGCCGGGGATGAACAGCGAGATGACGACCAGGATCGTCACCACCCACGTGCACGCGTCGGCCAGGACCTTGATCCAGCCCGCGTGTTCGTGGATGAAGTCCTTCACCGAGTCCCAGTGACTGTCCTTCAGGGAGTCGTGCTCGCTGTCCTCGATCTTCTGCATCCAGTGGCGGCCGCGTTCGTCGCGGTAGTCCTTCGCGGACTGCAACTGCCGCTTCGCCTCGTTGATTTCGTGCTGCGCGGCGTCGCGCGCCTTGTCCGCGGCGACCTTCTGGTGCTCCTCGGCCGGCGTCATCTTGTGGTCGCCGCTGTCGTGCGACGGCGGCGCCGGCTTCGCGCCGGGGGCCGCCTGCTGCGCCTTGGTAAGTGCCTTCAGCGATTCGGACTGGGCGTACTCCAGATCCCCGGCCCAATTGCCCAGATACCCCGAGACCTCCGAGTAGCGGTCGGCGACGGCCCCCAGGTTGCCCTTCAGCTCGTTGGCCGCCTCTTCCAGCTTCTCGGCGAACTTGCCGACGTTCTCATCGCTGGCGATCTGGCCCAGCAGCTTGATCTGGTCACGGATGGTGTGTGCCATCTTCCCCAGCCGGGTGGCCTCGTCCCGCACCTCGTGCGGGTCGCCGGGTATCGGGTCCCGGCCCTCGCCCAGCACTTCCCATTCGTAGTCCGCCGGCCTGCTCACGCGTGCTCCCCCACTTGTCCTGTCGCCTGCCCGTTACTTCTTCTTGCCGTCGTCGTGGAACCCGGAGGCGAGCTTGCGGTCGACATCGGTGAACTTTTCCATGACCTGATCGCTCATCTCGTGCATGGCCTGGATCTTGTCCAGCAGCTTGTGCCGGTGGTAATCCCAGTTGTCGGCGAAGTCCTTCATCGCGTGGGCCATGTCGCCGGAGCCGAGCTCGCCGCTGATGTCGCTCTGGTGGTCGCCGGTGGTGTCCAGCTCGTGTTTGATCGCCGCGAGATTCCGGCACGACTCCTCGAGCCGGTCGTACGAGACCTTGAGGTCCGCCATCCCCGTTCTTCCGTCCGCTCAGCGGGGCCCGGAACCGTGGTCCGCCCCCGCACCTCGCCGGCCGTGCCCGGCCGCCGTCCAGAGGACAAACCGTACCGGGCGTACCTGCGTCTCTCCGCGCCGGTCACCCGGGTTCACCGATTCCCCACGATTCGCGCCGACGGTCTCCCGAACAGTCCGCACGGTCGGTTCAACTCGCGCCGCAACCTTGGCGGTTCGGCGGTTGCCGCATCCACGTATTGGCCGAATCCGTCCTCCCCATCCGCCCCGAAGCACCCGAAGCACCCGAAGCACCGGAACCATCACCATGCGTCAACGAACTCACCCCGCCGCAGCCCGGTCGCATGCGGGATCGGGCGCCTACCGCACACCGGGAAGATCTCCGGGCCGGAACCATGGGGCCTCGGCGCGGGCGGGGCGGCTTCGCCGGGACATGGCGGGCGGGAGCCTCCGCATGGCGCTTGACCAGCGTGGACGTGGTCGCGGCGGCCTGCGGTTGACCGCACGAACAGCGCGTCCGCCGCGCCTCGTCGAACCCCCGCGTCACTCGCGTCACAGGACGTGCGCACCGCCTGCCGTGACGCGGGGTCGCCTCGACCGGCGCCCCGCATTGCGGGGCCGGGCGGCCGAGGGAGACTGGCAGGAGGGGGCGGTATGCCGTCTCGCATCAGGAGAGGTCATGGACAGCGGAACGCTCGAACAGATGCGAACCAGGCTGCGCGGCCCGGTCACCGCGCCTCGGGACCCCGCGTACGACGAGGCCCGGGCGATCTACAACGCGATGATCGACAAGTACCCGGCCGCGATAGTGCGGTGCGCGGACACCGAGGACGTGGTGGCGGCCGTCGACTTCGTCCGCGACCACGACCTGGAACTCGCGGTCCGGGGCGGCGGGCACAGCGGGCCCGGACTGTGCCTGGTGGACGACGGCGTGACCGTCGACCTGTCGCCGATGCGCCGGGTGGACGTCGACCCCGACGCCAGGACCGCCCGGGTCGACGGCGGTGCCCAGATCGGCGACCTCGACCGCGCCGGCGCCGCCCACGGGCTCGCCACACCGGCCGGCATCATCTCGACGACGGGCGTCGGCGGCCTGACCCTCGGCGGCGGTCACGGCTACCTCACGCGCAGGTACGGCCTGACCGTCGACAACCTTCTGTCGGCGGACGTCGTGCTGGCCGACGGCAGCGTCGTCACCGCGAACGAGACCGACCACGCGGACCTGTTCTGGGCGCTGCGCGGCGGCGGGGGCAATTTCGGCGTCGTCACCTCCTTCACCTATCGGCTCCACCCGGTGGACACCGTCGGGGTCGGGATCACGGTGTGGCCGGTCGACCACACCCGCGAGGTGCTCGCGTGGTACCGCGACTTCCTCCCGCAGGCTCCGCGGGACGTCTACGGCTTCTTCATGGTCTTCGTGGTGCCGCCCGCTCCGCCGTTCCCCGAGGAGCTCCACGGGCAGAAGATGTGCGGGATCGTGTGGTGCCACACCGGCGACCTCGACCGCACGGAGCAGACGCTCGCGGTGGCGAACGAGGCCGGGCGGCCCGCCTTCCACTTCACGGCCCCGATGCCCTACACCGCCCTGCAGAGCATGTTCGACGAACTGATGCCCACCGGGTACCAGTGGTACTGGCGCGGCGACTTCTTCGACCACATCCCGGACGCCGCCATCGACGTGCACCTCAAGTACGGCGAGAACATCCCCACCCCGCTCTCGCTCATGCACCTCTACCCGGTCGACGGCGCCGCGCACCAGGCCGGTCCCGACGACACCGCGTGGAGCTACCGGGACGCCATGTGGTCCGGCGTCTACGCGGGTGTCGACCCCGATCCGGCCAACGCCGGGGCGATCAGGCAGTGGTGCGTCGACTACTGGGAGGAGGCTCACCCGTACTCGATGGGCGGGTCGTACGTGAACTTCATGGGCGCCGGCGAGGACAGCGGCCGGGTCCGGGCGACCTACCGCGGCCACTACGACCGTCTCGCACGGATCAAGGGGACCTACGATCCGGACAACCTCTTCCACGTGAACCAGAACATCACCCCGGCGTAGGCCCGCTCCGGCGGCGCGGTCGGCTCAAACCCGGCCCATCCCTACAGGACCGTCCCGGGAGTCAGGGGCCGGCTGGCGAACCACTCGCGCTTGATCCTCGCGCGGTCGAGCTTGCCGCTGCTGGACCGGGGAAGCTCGTCCTGGACGACTATCTTCCGCGGCACCATGACCGCCGGCAGGACGTCGAGCAGCCGTTTGCGCAACTCCCGGGCGTTCAAGGCCGCGTCGCGGGACGTGACGCAGGCGACGAGGTGGCCGCCGGACGGCGAGTCCAGATCGCACGGGAAGACGACGGCGTCCACCACCCCGGCGGTCTTCTCCAGGACCGCTTCGATCTCGGCGAGTTCGATTCTGTTGCCGTGCAGTTTGATCTGCGAGTCGGCGCGGCCGAGGTAGCGCAGCCGGCCCTCACCCGTCCTCCTGGCGCGGTCGCCCGTCCGGTAGCACGGCTTGGGGGGTTCGCCGCCTTCGAAGAACTCGCGGGCGCCCGGCTGGTTGACGTACCCCTCGGCGAGCCCCGCGCCCCACAGGACGATCTCGCCCTCCGATCCGGGGCGGTCGGTCAACCGCCCGTTCTCGTCGAGCAGTGCCAGGCCGGTGCCGGCCAACGGCTCTCCCAGCGCGATGTCGTCGCCGTCCTCGACGAGGTCGGCCGTGGCCCAGATGGTGGCCTCCGTCGGTCCGTAGACGTTCCACAGCTGCCGGCCACCGGCCATCAGGGACTTCGCGAGTTGCGAGGTCATGTGCTCCCCGCCGCACCAGATCGACGCCCAGGGTGCTCCGCGCCAGCCGGAGGCCAGCATGAGACGCCAGAAGGACGGCGTCGCCTGGACGACGCGGGGGCGGAACTCGTTCACCACGCTCTCGAAGACCTCGATGTCCCGCCGGGCACGCGTCGGGGCGAGCACGACGCGGCCGCCGCACAGGATGGGCAGCAGGTACTCGGCGAGCGAGATGTCGAAGGACAGGGAGGTGAGCGCCAGGAAGGAGTCCTCGCGGTCGAAGCCGGGCCGGACCAGGAGCCCGGCGAGCCTCTCGGCGAGGGCGTCCGCCGACACGTGGACGCCCTTGGGCGCGCCGGTCGAACCCGAGGTGAAGATGAGATAACCGCCCCGGTCCGGCCGCGCCACGCCGGCGCCGCCACCGCGCAGGGCCTGCAGCCGCGGTCCGCCGTCCTCCGCGTCCGAGACGAGGAGGCGGGCCCCCGCGACCTCGAGTGCGTGCTCCCTGCGGGCCTGCGGTCCGTTGACGTCCAGCGGCAGGAAGATCCCGTCCATCGCCTGGACGGCGAGAAGCTGGACCAGGCTCGTCACCGGTGACGAGCAGGCCAGCGCGACGACCTCGCCAGGACCGCAGAACCGCCGCAGTTCCGCCGCGGCGTCCGCCACGCGCTGGCACAGCTCCTCGTAACTCAGGTCCGCCGCGCCTTCGACAGCCGTGCGGCCGGGATCGTTCTTCGCCTCCCGCTGCAGGGAGGCCCACAGCTCATTCATCCACGTGGTCCCGTTCCGGCAGGTCGCCCCGCGCCGTCGAGGCCAGCGACTTGGCGAGCATGCGCGGCGTCGCCAGGTCGAGCAGTTCGCTCAACGTCACGGTGACCTCCAGGTTCGTGCGGATCCAGGCCAGGACCCGCAGAGCGGTGTACGAGTCCCCGCCCAGCTCGACGAAGTCGTCGTCGGGACCGACCTCGTCGATCTCGAGCACCTTCCGCCACACCTCGATCAGGTCTTCCAAAACGGGCTCGACACGGATGTCCCGACCGCCCTCGGAGTTCGTGGGCACTGACAACCTCCTTCTCCCTCAGCCATTGCCACATCTCAACGCGGTCCCGGCCGGCGGGACGGCTCTCGTCAGAACTGACGGAGCCGTCCCGCGGCGCGCGACCGACCGTCCGAATTCCCCGGTCATCCCCCCGAAGCGGCGAGGCGACGCGTGATGCGCACCCACAGGAAGAGCTCGGCCGCCCAGCTCAGTGCCGGGTGGCGGCGGGAGGCCGACTCGGCGACCAGCTCGATGACCTCGTCGCCGTTGTCACCGTTGGTCATCACCACCAGACCGCTGGCCGTGGACATGTCGGCCGCGGACACCGCCCGGTAACCGGTGCCGGTGCCGGCGTGGCCGTACAGCAGCCCCTGCTCGTGGAGGACGACGCCCAGGCCGTAGCCGACGCCGACCTGGTCGGTGAGCATCTCGCGGGCGAGTTCGGGGGTGAACAGGCCGGGACCGTTGCCGAGCGCCTCCCGCCGCAGGGCCAGCGCGACGGTGGCCAGGTCGGTCGGGGTGGTCCACAGTCCGCAGGCGGCGGCCTCGGGGACGGCTCGCCAGCCGCCGTCGATCGGCTCCGCCCGCTCGTCGTGGCCGTGTGCGACGGGCTCGGCCGACAGCTCGGGGTACGACTGGTCGAAGCTGGTGTTCCGCAGGCCGAGCGGATCGAGCACCAGCCGCCGCGCCAGCTCCGGGTACGGCTCGCCGGCGAGGTCGGTGAGCACCTGCTGCACCACGGCGAAGTTGGCACCGGAGTAGCGGAACCTGCCGGACCACTCCGGTTCGATCCGCAGGGCGGGGTGCAGGGCCGGCGGCCGCCCCTCCAGCAGGTCCACCAGCTCGGGCCGCGGCCCGGCCGGGTGGTATCCGGGGTAGCCGGCGTAGGGCAGTCCGGCCGTGTGGGTCAGCAGTTGCCGCAGGGTGACCGGCACCGGGCGGCCGGCCACGTCGAGGAGCCGCCAGGTGCGCAGGTAGTCCGCCACATCGGTGTCGAGTCCGAGCCGCCCCTCGGCCGCCATGGCCAGCACGACCAGGGTGGTCACGTGCTTGCTCAGCGACGAGCAGTGGAACGCCGTGCCGGCGGTGACGGGGGTGTCGGTCCCGGCGTGCCGCACGCCGAGCTGCCAGGTGTCGATGATGTCGCCGCCGCTGAAGAGGGCGACGCTCACTCCGGGCACCTTGTGCTCGGCCAGGCCGGCCAGGAGCGCGTCGTCGGGGCCGCTCGCCGCCGACCAGACCCGGGCGGACGGCTGGGCGGCGGTGGCCGGCGCGGGTTCGGCCGCCGGACGGCCCTGCGCCACCGGCCGCGCCAGGCCGGCCGCCCTGCGCTCGTCGAGCCGCCTGGCCTGCTCCTCGACCGTGGTCGCCTGGAGCATGGAGGTGACCGAGATGCCCCCGTCCAGCTCCGCCCGGACCAGTCCCGCCACGCGCAGGGCGGCGAGGGAGTAGCCGCCGAGGTCGATCATGGCGTCGCGGACCCCGACCCGCTCGACCTGCAGCGTGTCGGCCCAGATCCTGGCGAGTGCCTGCTCGGTCGGGGTGCGCGGCGCGACGTACGTGTGGTCGTCCGTGGACCGGCTGGAGCGCGGCTCGGGCAGGTTCGCCCGGTCGACCTTGCCGCCGGCGCTCAGCGGCAGGGCGTCGAGCACCGCGAAGACCGCGGGCACCATGTAGTCGGGCAGCGCCTCGCCGAGGAACCGGCGCAACTCGACGGCCTGCGGCGCGGGCCCGGCCGGGACGACGTAGGCGACCAGCCGCTTCCCGCCGCTGCGGTCGGGCCGGGCCGCGACCACGGCCTCGCTGATCGCGGGGTGCAGCAGCAACCGGGCCTCGATCTCGCCCAGTTCGACGCGGTAGCCGCGGATCTTCACCTGGTTGTCGATCCGGCCGAGGAACTCCAGGTCGCCGCTGGGCAGCAGCCTGGCCAGGTCGCCGGTCCGGTAGAGGCGCCCGCCGGGGACCGCGGCGAACGGATCGGGCAGGAACTTCTCGGCGGTCAGTCCCGGACGGTTGAGGTAGCCGCGGGCCACCCCGACGCCGCCGATGAACAGTTCACCGGCCACCCCGGTCGGCAGCGGGTTGAGGCTCTCGTCGAGCACGTACATGCGGATGTTGGCGATCGGCTTGCCGATCGGCACCGGGACGGAGGGGTCGAAGTCCTCTCCGATGGTGTAGATCGAGCAGCCGACCACCGTCTCGGTCGGCCCGTACTCGTTGATGAGGCGCGAGTCCGGCGCGTGCCGCTGCCACGCGGCCATCGTCTCCGGCTTGACCTCGTCCGCGCCCACCACGAAGGTGCGCACCGAGGTGACCCGCTCCCCCTCCGAGACGGTCGCGCGCAGGACGTCCAGGTGCCCCGGGGTGATCTTGAGGAGGCTGAAGTCGTCCGGCTTGCGCAGCAGTTCGCCGAGCGCCGCCAGGCTGGGGTCGGGCGGCAGCAGGGTGACGTCGCGGCCGCCGATCAGCGGCAGGAAGAAGTTGGGCACCGACAGGTCGAACGCGATGGACCCGAGCATGGGCGCGCCGTGCTCGCCCTTGAGCCCGTAGCCGTCCACGGCCCACAGGAGGTAGTTGTTCAGCCCGCGGTGGCTGATCATCACCCCCTTCGGCCGGCCGGTCGAGCCGGAGGTGTACATCGCGTAGACCAGGTTGTCCGGCGTGGTGCACGGTTCGGGATCGGTCACCGGCTCGGCCGAGATCGTCTCCAGGTCCCCGTCCAGCGACACGACATGGCAGTCGCCGACCGGCAGGGCGCCGCGGGTGCGCTCGGTGACGACGAGGATCCGGACGCCGGCGTCGGCCATCATGTAGCCCACCCGGTCCGCCGGATGGGTGGCGTCCAGCGGCAGGTAGGCCGCGCCGGACTTGAGGATGCCCAGCAGGCCGGCGAACATCTCCACGCTGTGGTCGACGCAGATGCCCACGAACTGCTCCGCGGCCACCCCCAGTCCGCGCAGATGCCAGGCCAGCTGGTTCGCCCGCTCGTTCAGCTCCCGGTAGGTCACGGTCGAGCCGTCGGTGTCGATCACGGCGACGGAGTCCGGTGCCCGCCGCACCTGGGCCTCGAACAGCTGGTGGGTCAGCGCCTCGGGCCACGCGACGTCGGTGCGGTTGGAGCCGCGCACAGCGCGTTCCCACTCCGCCGCCGGCAGGCAGCTCTCCCGGCAGTCGCCTTCCGGGTCGGCTGCCATGAGTTCGAGCACGCGCCGGTACATGTCGCCGAGCAGCAGGCCGAACGGCCGGCTGACCGTTCCGGGCTTGGCCGACAGCCGCACGGTGCCGGCCCGGTGGGTGGTGACCACGAGCTGGAAGTCGTTGGGGCTGAAGTCGATGCCGCCGTGCAGGTCGACCAGGTCGGTGTCGACCGTGTTGAAGTCGAGGTAGTTGAACAGGACGTGGTTGAACGCGCTGGTGCCGGCCGACTCCCGCCGCATCGCGGGCACCGGATAGCGCCGGTGCGACCAGAGCTCCACCTCGGTGGCGAAGACCCGCTGGATGAGGTCGAGCCAGCTTCCGGTGGACCGCTGGAACGGGAAGGGCACCGTGTTGAGGTACATGCCGAGCACCCGCTCGGCGCCGGCCACCTCCGGACGGGCGTCGCACACCAGGCCGGAGGAGAAGCTCGGTTCCGTCGTCAGCATGGACATGATGGTCAGGTGGGCGGCGTGCAGCACGCTCTTGAGCGGGACCCGGGCGCGGCTGGCCATGTTGAGCAGCGCCGGGCGCAGGTCGTGGAAGGGCACCTCGACGTCGTAGTTGGGCTGTTCCTCCCGGTCGCCGCCGCCCCAGCTCGGCGGCAGCGTCAGCGGCGGTGCGCCGGCGATGTTCCCCCGCCAGTAGTCGCGGTCCTCCACCGAGCGCAGCGACTCCAGTTCCGCCGCGATGAAGTCGGCGTACCGGACGGCGGGCAGCCGCGCGGGCTGCGGGGTGCGGCCGTCGACCAGGTCGTGGTAGCTGGTCAGCAGTTCCATGAGCATGACGTGGTAGCCCCAGCCCTCGATCACCGGATGGCACTCGGTGATCGTGATCCACCACGCGTCGTCGGACGTGACGTGCGCGAACAGCCGCAGCAGCGGTGGCTCGGTGAAGTCGAACAGGTTCCGCCGCTCCTGCGCCATGTACCGGCGGATCTCGATCTCCTGCTCGTCCGTCCCGAGGTGGCGCAGATCCTGCGCGTCGAGCGGCATGGTGGCTTGCGCGTGTACGAGTTGCATGGGTACCGAGTACGTCGACAGGTCGAGCGAGGTCCGCAGCGCCTCGTGCCGTCCGACGACGATGGCCGCGGCCTCGCGCAGCAGGTCGAGGGAGAAGGTCCGGCCGTCCTTGATGTGGTAGCTGGTGCCGTTGTGGTACGGCGCGTCCGCGTCGGCCATCATCTCGAACACCATGCCGGCCTGGACCTGCGAGAGCGGGTAGGCGTCCACCATGCCCTCCGGCACGCGGGCGGCGTCGGCGGGGCTGAGGAGTTCGAAGGGGCGGACCCAGGCGCGTGCCTCGGCCGGTGCGGCCCGCCCGGTCAGGAACTCGGCCAGGCCGGCGACGGTGCGCTCCTGGAACAGGTCCCGGACGGTGACGTCCAGGCCGGCCTCCCGCAGCGCGCCGACCAGCCCCACCGCGCGCATCGAGTCGCCGCCGAGGTCGAAGAAGTTGTCGAAGACGCCGATCCGGTCGACGTCCAGCGCCTGCTGCCACACCTCGGCGATGCGCGCCTCCGGGTCGGTGCGCGGCGCGACGTACTGCTCGCCGAGCGGGAGCCCGACGGCCTCCAGCCGGGTCAGCGCGCGGTGGTCCACCTTGCCGTTGGCGGTCAGCGGGAAGGAGTCCAGCGTCACGAACGTCGCCGGGATCATGTACTCGGGCAGCCGGGTGGCCAGGAACGCCCGCAGCTCCCGCAGTTCGAGCCGGTCGTCCCGCTGGACCAGGTAGGCGACGAGCCGGCCGTCGGCGGCGAGCACGACGGCGTCCTGCACACCGGGGTGCGAGGTGAGCGCCGCCTCCACCTCGGCCGGCTCGATCCGGTACCCCTTGATCTTCACCATGTTGTCGACCCGGCCGACGAAGTCGAAGTCGCCGCCTGGCAGCACGCGGACCAGGTCGCCGGTCCGGTACAGCCGGCCGCCCGGCACGGATCCGTAGGGGTCGGGCACGAACCGGTCCGCGGTCAGCGCGGGCTGGCCGTGGTAGCCGCGTGCCACGCCGACGCCGCCGACGTACTCCTCCCCCACCGCGCCGATGGGCACCGGGCGCAGCTCCGGGTCCAGGACGTACGCCGTGGTGTTGGGGATGGGACGGCCGATGGGGATCAGTTCCGTGCTCGGCGAGTCGTCGCTCAGCGGGTGGGCCGAGTTGCCGATGGTGATCTCGGTCGGGCCGTACTCGTTGATGATCCGCGCCGGGGACAGCTGCCGCCAGCGGTCCGCCAGCGAGGCGGAGAACGAGTCGCCGGCCGGCACGATCACCGAGGCCAGCGCGCTCGCGTCGGCCGAGGTGAGCCGGCTGGCCAGCAACTCCAGGTGGGACGGCGTCAGTTTGAGGAAGGAGTAGGGGCCGTGCGCGACCAGCAGGTCGGCCAGTTCGTCGGCCTCGATCCGCGGCGGCAGCAGCTGCACCGTGCGGCCGGTCATCAGCGGGACGTAGAGGTTCGGCACGGCGAGGTCGAAGGCCATGGAGGCGAACAGGGGCGTGCCGTACGGCGACGAGCCGGCGTAGGTCTCCGCCGCCCAGTACAGGTAGTTGGCCAGGCCGCGGTGGGTGACGAGCACGCCCTTCGGCCGGCCGGTGGTGCCCGAGGTGTAGACGAGGTAGGCGAGCCCGTCCGGGTCGGTGTCGGCCTCGGTGTCGGCCGGCAGCCGCTCCAGCGCGGATCGTTCGCGGTCGACGACCACGTGTGTTCCGGAGTGGATGTCCGCGACGGTGCCGGCCACCGCCTCCTCGGTGATGACCACCTTCGCCCCGGAGTCGGCGAGGATGTAGCCCATCCGGTCGGCCGGCTGGCTCGGGTCGACCGGCACGTACGCCCCGCCCGCCTTCCACACCGCGAGCAGCGCGACGGGCAGGTCGGGACCGCGATCGAGGCACACCCCGACGACGCTCTCCGCCCGCACCCCCACCTCGCGCAGCCGGGCGGCCAACTGACCGGCCCGCCGGTCCAGTTCGGCGTAGGTGAGGGTGTCCCCGCCCGCCGCCAGGGCGATCGCGTCCGGTGTCGCCAGCGCCTGGGAGCGGATCGCCGCCGGCACGGACGCCGAGGGCATCGCCAGCTCGGTGCGGTTCCACTCGTCGAGCAGCAGGCTCCGCTCCGCCGGGCTGAGGATGTCCAACGCCGACAGCCGGGTGTCCGGCGCGTCGACCGCGGATTCCAGCAGCCGGACGTAGTTCGCCGTCAGCCGCTCGACGGTCGAGCGGTCGAACAGCTCGGTGGCGTACTCCACGACGCCGGCCATGGCGCCGTCCGCGCCGTCGCCCATCTGCATGGTGAGGTCGAACTTGGCCACCCGGCCGGCGACCTGGAGCTGCTCGACCTCGATGCCGGCCATCCGCGGTGCGACGGGCGAGGTGTCCATCATGTCGAACATGACCTGGAACAGCGGTGTCCGGGACAGGTCCCGTCGTTGGTCGACGGAGCTCACCAGCCGGTCGATGGGCACGTCCTGGTGGTCCAGCGCGTCCAGCACGGCGTCCCGGTTGCGGTCCAGGGCGGCGCCGAACGACGGGTCGCCCTCCCACGGAGTGCGCAGGACCAGGGTGTTGAGCAGGAAGCCCATCATCCGCCGCAACTCGGCGCGGTTGCGGCGCGACAGGGCGCTGCCGACCGCGATGTCGTCCTGCCCGGACAACCTGCGCAGCAGTACCTGGAACGCGGTGAGCACGGTGGTGAACACCGTCGTGTTGTGCGCCTGCGCCAGGGCGCGGACGCGGTCCGCGAGGCCGGCGGGCACGGTGAACTCGACCCGGTCGCCCGCCCAGGCGCGCACCGCGGACCGCGGCCGGTCGGTCGGCAGGTCGAGCGGTTCCAGCCCGGCCAGCCGGCGCTGCCAGTATCCGAGCTGGCGCTCCAGCGCCTTGCCGGACAACTGCTCGCGCTGCCATGCCGCGTAGTCGACGTACTGCACGGCCGGCGGCTCGGCGGCCGCGTCGGAGCCGTACTGCGCCGCGAGTTCGTCCATGAGGACCGCGACGGCCGTGTCGTCGCAGGCGACGTGGTGCAGCACCACCACGAGAAGGTGGTCCCGCGCGTCGATCCGCACCAGCTTGGCCCGCACGGGATGCTCGCGCGCGAGATCCATCGGCGCCCGCAGTTCCTCCCTGGCGAGCGCGACGGCCTCCTCCAGGCCCGGCGCGTCCGCGTGGCGGATACCGTCCTCGGGCGGGGTGTCGATGACCGGCTCCGGCTCGCCGCCGTCGAGGCGGAAGCGGGTGCGCAGGATCTCGTGGCGTTCGAGGAGGCGGTGCCACGCCTGGTCCAGGGCGTGGTGATCGAGTTCGCCGCGCAGCCGCAGGACGAGCGGCACCAGGTAGGCGGGGCTCTCCGGTTCGAGCTGGCTCAGGAACAGCAGTCTCTGCTGGTCGAACGAGAGCGGCAGCTTCCCGCCGCGATCGATCGGCTGGATCGACGAGCGCCGCCGCGGCTCCCGGCCGGAGCGGCCCGCGGTGCCCTGTCGCGTGTCCTTCTCAACCGCCATGGCTAGCGCCCCCGCTCACTTGTCTCGACCTGGTCCGCCGTGCCCTGGCCCTCCTGGGACCGCGCCATCCGCTCGCGCAGGCTCAGCGGGCGCATGTCCGTCCACACGCGGCCGATGTGGTCCAGGCATTCCTGCCGCGTGCCGACCACACCCGCCAGACGCCACCCGGCCGGGCTTTTCCGCTCCGCCGGCCAGATCGAATACTGCTCTTCGTCATTGAGAACCACGCTGTAGGCACGCGCGTCGTGCATGATCACCCCTAAACACACTTGGAACTCGGGTCAGCGAGAAAAGTCGGAACTCGGGAGTTCAACTCTTGTTGACGGATTCCGGCACGACCTTGATGCCGGAAATGGGGGACAGCAAAAGCCACAGGCTGCCGAGCGCACCGCAGATACCCGCGGTCAGCAGGGTCGGCCGCATGCCGATCCCCGATCCCAGCCAGCCGCCGACCAGCGCGCCGAGCGGCCGGCAGCCGTAGTTGACCGCGCTGTAGGCGCCGGAGACCCGGCTGCGCAGGCTGTCGGGGGTCACCGCGGCCCTGAGCGAGCTGTTGGCGATGTCGAAGAACATCACGCCCATGCCCGACAGGAACTCCATCGCACCGAGCAGCACGGCGCTCTTCCAGTGGGCGCCGCCGGCCGCCGTCAGGAGCACCAGCGGGCTGGGGTAGAGCGCGGCTCCCAGGGTGATCGTCCAGCCGAGGCCGATGACGTCGACGACCTTGCGCGTCACGACCGCGCCGATCAGGCCGCCCGCCGCGCCCAGCCCGAGGGAGAGGCCGATCGTGCCCGCCGACAGGCCCAGTTCACGGTTGGCGAACAGGATGATGATTGCCTGCGCGGCGTACATGAAGAAGTTCATCGTGGTGGAACAGGCCAGGCTGGCGCGCAGGATGGAGTGCCGGAAGATGAAGCGGCCGCCGGCGGCCATCCTGGTGCGCAGCGGCAGGTGGGCGTCGGAGGCGGGCGGCAGCTCCTTCGTCCTGACGCAGCTGATCATGGCCGCGGAGAACAGGAAGGAGACCGCGTCCACGGCCACCGCGAAGGGCGCCGTGATCGCCTGGATCAGCGCGCCGCCCACCGCGGGCCCGGCGACGAACGACGCCGACCGGCTCGTGTTCAGCTTGCTGTTGGCGCTCACGTAGCCGGACCGGGGTATCAGCGTCACGAAGAACGTCGGGTACGCGACGTCGAACACCGTCTGCCCCACGCCGGTCACCGCGCCGACGATGTAGAGCTGCCCCAGCCCGAGCCGACCGAACGAGTAGGCGAGCGGCAGGCTCAACAGCGCGACGGCGCGCAGCACATCGGCCGCGACGAGCAGCAGCCGCTTGTGGGTGCGGGAGTCGACCCAGGCGCCGACGGCCGGCGCCACCGTGTTCGGCAGCCAGATCAGCGCGGTCAGCAGCGACGCCTGCCGCGCGTCCGCGTGCAGCAGGGCCACCGCGATGAGCGGCAGGGCCAGTTCACTGATCCGGTCGCCGAACTGCGAAACGGTCTGTCCCAGCCAGAAGACGCCGAACCGGCGGTCGGCTCGGCGAACCACCTCGGTCGTTCCCGGTGCCGCCGATTTCACCTGTTGTGGGCCGTCCACGACGTCCTCCAATCGGCTGACTCGCAGCCCGGTTCGTCGTGCCAGTGTGCTCTACCGGTGCAATGCGACGACAGCGATGCGGCCCGGGAAGTCATCGGGAGTTTTTCCCGGCCGATCGGGATCGCCTGCCATTGCCAAGCAAAGTCCGACCGGACACGATCGATGCGTTGAAAGGCAATGATGTTGTCGTGTTGGGAATACCGAATGACCCGAATGACCCCGTGAAGTTCGCGACGGACAAACCGGAAAGTGGTGCTTGGTATGGAGATGGCGCTCGCCCAGGAAACCACTGACGCGATCGCTGCACTCGCCGCTGAGGTCTCGGTCGCCGGCCCCGGTCTCGTGGACCACCCGGAGTGGCTCGCGTCCGCTCGCCGAGCGTCGTGCCGGCTGCCGGTGAAGCTGCTCGAGGCGCTGCGCGACTTCCGGCACGACCCCGGACCGGACGCCGTGCTGCTGCTGCACGGCTTCCCGATACGGGACGAGGACCTTCCGGCCACACCGACCGTGGCCGAGTCGGTGGCGACCCACGCGACCCCGAGCGCGTCCATGCTCGCCATGACCAACGCGCAGCTCGGCGAACTGGTGGCCTTCCGGGCCGAGAAGTCCGGTGCGCTGATCCAGGACGTGGTGCCGGTTCCCCACCGGGAGCAGGACCAGAGCAACGCCGGCTCGGTCCTGCTGCAGATGCACGTGGAGAACGCCTTCCATCCGCACCGGCCCGACATGGTCGCGCTGTTATGCCTGCGCGGCGACCGGGACGGCCGCGGCGCCCTCACCGTCGCCTCGATCCGCAACGCGCTGCCGCTGCTGTCCCCCAAGGCCCGCAAGGTGCTCGCCACCCGCTCGTTCGTCACCGAGCCACCGCCCTCCTTCGGGACCGGCGCCGCGCTCGCCTCCGACCACGCGGTCCTGGACGGCGACTTCGACGATCCCGACCTGCAGGTGGACTTCTTCAGCACCAAACCGTTGGACGAGATGGCCGCCGCGGCGATGAACGAGCTGGCGGAGGCGCTGCAGGCGGTCACCCAGCAGGTGGAGCTGCGCTCGGGCGACATGGCCATCCTGGACAACCGTCTGACGGTGCACGGCCGTACCGCGTTCAGTCCGTACTACGACGGCCGGGACCGCTGGCTGCAACGGGCCTTCGTGCATCTCAACCACCGCGACTCCCGGGCCATGCGTCCCCATGGGCACTGCGTTCTGGAGTGAGACCGCCGCCGCGGTGAGCGCGGCCGCGTGGTGGCGCGGGCCGCCGGCGGACAACCCATCCCGAACGGATCGACCCGGCCCATCGACCGCCGATCCGCTTCCCCCACTACTGCGCCAGCACGGAGGACTTCTGTGACTGCGGCTAGTTTTCCGTTGTCGTTCGGGCAGCAACGACTGTGGCTCATCGACCAGATGCGGCCGGGAAGCGCCGAGTACGCGGTTCCGATCGGCTGGCGCCTGTTCGGTGATGTCGACCCGCTGCGGCTCCGTCGTGCGGTGGCCGCGCTGATCGCGCGGCACGAGGTGCTGCGCACCCGCTATGTCTCGGCCGACGGAGTGCCCGGCCAGATCGTCGACCCGCCCGGCGAGCCCGAGTGGTCGTCGATCGATCTCACGGACTGTCCGCCCGGCGAGCGGGAGGCACGGCTGCGCACCTCGATCGACGAGATCGCGGGCCGGCCGTTCCGCCTGGACCGGGACTGGCCGCTGCGGGCACGGCTGTTCCGGCTGGACTCCGAGACGCACGTCCTGGTCCTCGTCCAGCACCACATCGCCGGCGACGGTTGGTCCATCGGTCTGCTGGCGCGCGATCTCGGGGAGCTGTACCGCGCCGAGGCGGACGGCGGGCGGACGGGGCTCGCCGAACTGCCCGCGCAGTACACCGACTTCGCCGCCTGGCAGCGCGGCATGATGACCGGCCAGGTGGTCGACCGCCATCTCGGCTACTGGCGCGAGCGGTTGGCCGGCCTCGAACCGCTGGAGCTGCCCACCGACCGGCCACGCCCCTCGGAGTGGCAGGCGCGCGGAGGGGTGGCGAGGTTCACCGTCGCCGCACCGCTGGGCCGCGCCATGGTGGCCCTGGGCCGCGCGGAGAAGGCGACGCCGTACATGACCTTCCTGGCGGCCGTGCTCGTGCTGCTCTCCCGGCGCACCGGGAGAACGGACGTGACGGTGGGCTCGCCCTTCAACGGGCGCGGCCGTCCGGACCTGGAGGACCTGATCGGGCTGTTCGTCAACACGGTCGTCATCCGCGCCGACCTCGCGGACCGGCCCACCTTCCGCCAGGTGCTCCGCCGGGTGCGCACGCTCTGCCTGCAGGCGTACGAGCACCAGGACCTGCCGTTCGAGCGGCTGGTGGAGGACCTCGCCCCGGAGCGCGAACTGTCCCGCAACCCGCTGTTCCAGATCATGTTCAGCCATGTCGCCGCCGAGCGTCCGCTGCCGGATCTGCCGGGGGTGCGCACGGTCGAGGAGCCGCTGGCCGCCGACAGCCCGATGTTCGACCTCGCCTTCGAACTGACCTCGCACGCCGACGGCGGCCTCGACGGGCTGATCACCTACGCCTCCAGCCTGTACGACCAGACCACCGTCGAGGGCGTCGCGAAGGACCTCACGCAACTGATGGCGAGCGCCGCCTCGCAACCCGACACCGCGATCGGCGAACTCCCGCTGCTCGTCGGCGAGGACCGCGACCGCGTCCTGCTGGAGTGGAACCGGACGGCCGCACCGCGACCCGAGCGGTGCGTCCACGAACTGATCGCCCGCCAAGCGCAGCGGACACCCGACGCGCTCGCCGTCGTGGACCCGTCCGAGGAACTGACCTACCGCCAACTCGACCAGCGGGCCAACGCTCTGGCCTGGCAGCTGCGCGAACTCGGGGTCGGCCCGGAGTCGCGCGTCGGGGTGTGCGTGCGCCGCGGCGTCGACCTCATGGTCGGCCTGCTGGCCGTGCTCAAGTCCGGCGGGGCCTACGTGCCGCTCGACCCGGCCCACCCCCGGGCACGGACGCGACGCGCACTCGACGACGCGGGCGTGTCGATCGTGCTCACCGACCCGGTCTCGGCCGACGGGCTGGCCGGCACCGGACGGCGGCTGGTCACGCTGGACGAGCCCGGGCTCGCGGCCGACGCGCCGGCGACCGGGGTCGGCCCGGACAACCTGCTCTACGTCCTGTACACCTCCGGATCCACCGGCAGGCCCAAGGGCACCCTGATCACGCACCGCGGCATGGTCAACCGGGCGCTTTGGGGCGCCCGGCACCTCGGACCGGCCGACCGGGTGCTCCAGAAGACGCCGCTGACCTTCGACGCCGCCGGCTGGGAGGTGTGGGCGCCGCTCGTCGTGGGCGGCACCGTGGTCTCCCCGCCGCCGGGTGTGGAGGGCGATCCGGCGGCGCTGGTCCGCTCGCTCGACGACCACGCCGTCACCGTGCTGCAGATGGTGCCGTCGATGCTCCGGCTGCTGGTCGAGGAACCGGGCTTCGCGGAGTGCACGTCGCTGCGCCTGGTCTACTCGGGCGGCGAGCAGCTCACCGCCGACGTGTGCGCACGGGTCAGCGAACTGCTCGACGTCGAACTGCGCAACCTCTACGGGCCGACCGAGTGCACCATCGACGTCACCACGTGGCGGTACGCCAAGAACGAGCGGGTGGCCATCGGCGGCCCCATCGAGAACGTCCAGGTCTTCGTCATGGACGAGGACGGCCGCCCGGTACCGGTCGGCGTTCCCGGCGAACTCTACGTCGGGGGTGCGGGGCTGGCCCGCGGCTATCTCGCCAGGCCGGCGCTGACGGCCGAACGGTTCGTGCCCAGCGAGTTCGGCCACGGCGAGCGGCTGTACCGCACGGGCGACCGCGTCCGGTGGCTCCCCGGCGGGGACCTGGAGTTCCTCGGCCGGCTGGACGACCAGGTCAAGGTGGGCGGAGTCCGGATCGAGCCCGGCGAGATCGAGGCGACCCTGGCCGGCAGGGACGGCATCACGGGTGTCGCGGTGACCGCCCGCACCGACCAGGCGGGAGACACGTTCCTGGTCGCCCACTACGAGCCGGCGGCCACTCCGCCGGCCGAAATGCGCGAGTTCGCCGCCGCGCAGCTTCCCGCGAGCATGGTGCCGGCCCAGTTCGTCCCCCTGGACCGCCTCCCGCGGACGACGAGCGGCAAGATCGACCGCAAGGCGCTGCCCGCATGGCAGGCACGTGACGACCAGTCGTACGTGGCACCGCGCACCGAGACCGAGCGCCAGGTGGCCGGCATCCTCGCCGCCGCGCTCGGGGTCGAGCGGGTCGGACTGCACGACAACTTCTTCCGCCTCGGGGGCCACTCGCTCCTCGCGATCCGCACCGTGTCGCGGCTGCGCGCCGAGTTGTCCGCCGAACTGCCGGCCCGGCTGCTGTTCGAGGCTCCGACGCCCGAGGGGATCGCCCGCGCGGTGCGGACGGCGGCGCCGCAGGACAGGGTGATCCCCTCGGCTCCGCGGGATGTGGCACCGCCCGCGTCGTCCGGCCAGCGGCGGCTGTGGTTCCTCGACCGGCTGCGCTCCGGCGCGTCCGACTACCTCGTCACCGTGGCCACCCGGCTGCGCGGGCCGCTCGACACCCGGGCGCTGCGGGACGCCTTCCGCGAGGTGGTGACGCGGCACGAACCGCTGCGCACCCGCTGCGACCTGCGCGGCGACGACCTGGTCCAGCTGATCGACCCACCGCAGGCCGTGCCGTGGCAGGAGGTGGCGCCGGACCCCGAGAGCCTCGCCGACGGGATCGAGGCGTTCGTCGGCCGGGTGTCCGGCGCGGGCTTCCGGCTCGGCGAGGAACCCCCGCTGCGCGCGACACTGGCGAAACTCGCCGACGACGACCACGTGTTGGTGCTCGCCATGCACCACATCGCCTGCGACGCGCGCTCCATCGAGGTGATCACCCGCGAGATCAGCGAGCTGTACGCGCACCGCCACCTGGATCCGCTGCCCGTGCGGTTCGCGGACTTCGCCGCGTGGGAGCGGTCGTGGTCGGACTCCGCCGAGGCCGCGGCCCAACTGGACTTCTGGCGCCGGCGGCTCGACGGCGCCGGCCCGCTCGAACTGCCCACCGACCGACCGCGCCCGCCGGCCCGGGACGCCGGCGGAGCGGCCGTCGACTTCCGGGTGCCGGCACCGCTGGCCCGCGCACTCGCGGACATCGGCCGCGGTGAGGGGGCGACGCCGTTCATGACCATGCTGGCCGCCTTCGACATCGTGCTCGCGCGACGTGCGGCCCAGCAGGACATCGTGGTCGGCACCACGGTGACCGGCCGGCCCGTCACGGCCTTCGACGGCCTGGTGGGACCGTTCATGAACAGCGTGGTCCTGCGCGTCGACCTGGCGGGGTGCACGGCCTTCTCCGACGTCCTGCCCCGGGTGCGCGACAGCGCCCTGTCCGCGTTCGCCCACCAGGACATCCCTTTCGAACGCCTGGTGGACGAGCTGCGGCCGCGACGGGACTCGACGCGCAACCCCTTCTTCCAGGTGCTGTTCGAGTTGGAGCCGTACAGCCCCGGCGGCCTGCGACTGGACGCGGTGACAACCGAGACCATCCCGGTCGGCAGACCGCAGGCGAAGCTGGACCTCATCGTGCATCTGGACGAGCAGCAGGACGGCTCGTACCTGGGCAGCGTCGAGTACGCCGCGGCGCTGTTCGACGAGAGCGGCGCGCGACTCCTCGCCGACGACTTCCTCCGGGTCGTCGAGCACGCCGCCGCCGCACCGGAGCAGCGGCTCCCCGACCTCGGCAGGCCGGAGCCGGCCGCGAAACCGGTCGCGTACCTGGTCGCCAGCACCGACTACCGCGCGCCGGAGACCGCGGCCGAGCAGGCGGTCGCCGAGATCTTCGCGGACGTCCTCGGCCTCGACGACGTGGGCATGGACGACAACTTCTTCGACCTGGGCGGTCACTCGCTGCTCGCCATCGAGGCGCAGGTGCAGATCCAGGACGAGTTCGACATCGACGTACCGCTCCGCACGCTCTTCGACGCACCGACCGTGCGGGCGTTGGCCGATGTCATCGAACGGACCATCCACCCCGAGGTCGCCCCGACACCCGGCGACCCGACGGCCGACGGCAGGCAGGCATGAGCAACCACGATGGGATCTCTCCTCCCCGTCCGACCAACGTGACGGGCCACGACGGCATCTGCGCGGAGCGACTGCTCGACGACCTCGACGACCTGGCCACCTTCGGCGGACGACCGGACGGCGGAGTGGACAGGGTCGCCGGGTCCACCGCCGACCTCGACGCCCGGGCCTGGCTGGGCGGACGCATCGAACAGGCCGGCATGTACACCTACACCGACGACATCGGCAACGTGTTCGGCCGCACCCACGCCGGCGGCGGGCCGTGGCTGCTCCTCGGCTCGCACACCGACACGGTGCCGTCCGGCGGACGGCTCGACGGCGCCTACGGGGTCATCGCGGCCCTGGAGGTACTGCGCACCTTGCACGAACAGCGCCATCCCGCAGCCGACAGCGTGAAGATCGTCAGCTTCTGGGACGAGGAGGGGGCCTCCCCCACCTCCACCGGCGGTCTGACCGGCTCGACCGCGCTGTGCGAGGGCGACGGCATCCGGAGCGTCAGCGCCTACCTGGAACTCCACGTCGAGCAAGGGCCGCGGATGGAGGCCACGGGTCTCGATCTCGCCGTGGTGGACGGCATCGTGGGCATCGACCGCTACCGCGTCACGGTCCACGGCGCCGCGAACCACGCCGGCACCACCCCCATGGGCTTCCGGGCGGACGCCGGCTGCGCCGCCGCCGGGGTGCTGACCCAGGTCCGCGAACTGGCCCTCGGCCTGGACCCGGACATGGTCGTCACGGTGGGCTGCCTGGACCTCGTCCCCGGCGCCCCCAACGTCATCCCCGGCACCGCGACCATGACCATCGAGTTCCGGGCGGACGACCAGGCGACCCTGGACGCCGCGGGAGCGCAGTTGCACACGCTGGTCTCCCGGGTCAGCGCCGCGGAACGCTGCTCCGCGACCGTCACCCGGATCTCCCGCAAGCCGGTCGTACGCTTCAACAAGCGCGTGCGCGACCTGGTCGAATCGGCCTGCGCGCGCACCAGCCGCCTCACCGGGCAGCTGATGAGCTACGCCGGCCACGACGCCAGCGTGCTCAGCTCCTGCGTGCCGACCGGCATGCTGTTCGTGCCGAGCACCGGCGGGATCAGCCACGCACCGCAGGAGTCGACCCCGCCGGCGCAGCTCGTCAAGGGGTGCCAGGCGCTCTACAACGCGGTGGTGGACTTCTGCGGCGGCGGCTGGAGCGGCCCGTGATCGTTCGACCCGGCCGGGCGGGCTAAGCGGTGGTGACCCGCCCGGGACCGGTGTCCAGCCCGACCCCACCGCCGCGGTCGCCCCGGCCCCTGCGCACCAGTTGGATCAGCTCGGCGCGATCGGCGACCCGGAGCTTGCCGAAGATCCGGGACACGTGGTTGGCGACCGTCTTGGGGGACAGGTGGAGCTCGGCCGCGATCGCCGAGTTCCGCCGTCCCGACACCATGAGTTCGAGGATGTTGCGCTGGCGCGCGGTCAGATCGAGGAAGACCTCCTGGAGCAGTTCTGGGCTGTCGTCGATCCGCTTGACGATGCGGTCGGCGACTCCGCAGCCGAGAACCGTCTCACCCATCGCGAGCGCGTGAACCGTGCGCTCGACGCCCTCGTCCGAGTTGTTCTTGAGCAGGTATCCCCGGGCGCCGGCCCGGAGAGCGGACACGATGGCCTGGTCGTCGTCGACGGCGGTGAACACCAGGACGGCCGTCGACGGGGTGCGGTGCCGGATCTCCCGGATCGTCGCCTCGGCCCGTTTCCCGAGCGGTTCGATGTCGATGATCAGCACGTCCGGCCGGTGCAGGACGGCGATCCGAACGGATTCGAGCGCACTCGGGGCCTCCGCGGCCACGTGGACGGTGCGGGATCTCGACAGGATCGTCCGGAGACCGGACCTCACCACCGGCTGCTCGTCGGCGAGCACGACGGTCACCGTGGGCGGTTCCACACCCCGCCCTGTGCGGTCGGGATCACGAGGCATCACAGAATCGACTACGGAGCCAACAGTGCTCATGGTCACACCATCCCCGGCCGGTCACTCCGCCGGCCTACCGTTGCGCGTCTACAACCGTCCGGCACGGCGGACGCCCGGCGAGGGGTAGCCCCGCGCCGGTGCCGGCACCTGCCGTTGGATCTCTCGCTCAGCAAAGCTTGTGGCGCGTCCCTATCGACAGGGAATCGACCTGCTACCGGGCGGCGCCGGCCCATGGACCGCCGGCGACCGACACGACGTCCAGCAGCGAGCCGGGACCGCCGTGGGGCCCGGGCTCGATCAGCAGGTCCCGGTCCTTGGCCAGGACCGCCCTCTCCAGGTCGCGCAGTTCGTCGCCGGGCTCGATCCCGAGCTCTCCGACCAGCCGCCGGCGCGTCTCCCGGTAGACCTCCAGGGCCTCGGCCTGCCGCCCCGAGCGGTACAGCGCGAGCATGAGCAGTCCCTGGGGACGCTCCCTCAGCGGGTACTGGGAGGCCACGTCCCGCAGTTCGCCGACGAGTTCCCGGTGCCGGCCCAACCGCATCTCCCGGTCCAGGCACTCCTCGAGGATCAGTAACCGCTCCTCCTGCAGCCGGGTCGCCTTGGCCGCGATCAGCGGGCTCGATATGCCGGCCAGCACCTCGCCCTGGTAGAGGTCGAGCGCCGAGCGCAGCATCGCCACGCACTCGGCGTCCGCGCCGCGTGCGGCGGCCAGCCGGGCCTGGGCCACCAACGCGCTGCAGACATCCGCGTCGATCAGCCGCGGCCCGACACGCAGCGAATAGCCGGGGGGCCGGGTGACGATGGCGTCGCCCTTGCCGAGCCCGGCGAGCAGGCGCCGCAGGGCGGAGATGCAGACGTGGATCTGCGTTCTGGCGGTGGAAGGGGGTTCCGTGCCCCAGACGGCGTCGATGAGCCGGTCGGAGGGGACGATGTGATTCGCTTCCAGCAGCAGCATGGCGAGTATCACCTGCTGTCTGCCCGCAGGGAGCTTCACCGTCTGTCCGGATCCTAATATTTCGAGCGGTCCGAGAATGCGAAAGGTGAAATCCTCGACGGATGTTGAGTTCTTCATGCATCCCCTCCGCAAAAGATCGCTAAGGAAATCTTTGAGGTGCGGGCGCCGGGGGCCTGTTGAAGCCGTCCGGCGGCGCGTCGGGGTCGAGTGTATGAAGCAACCTCATCGCCGGGATACTCCTCCGCGATCGACCCTCGATAGTGTCCGAGTAGAGGCGCAGGCTAGCGGCGGGTTTCACGGGCCGGATCCGGCCGCCGTGGAGGCCGCGCTATCGTCCGGCTATCGCGCGGCAACCCGCGACGGGGACCGGACCGGTATCCGGGTGATAGGCGCGGGCTCGACACTGGTGAGGTCACCGCACAGGTACGGCCGTCCGCGGACGCGCCGTCACGTCCGCACGGAGGGAGCGCCCTTGGGGCCTCATGGTCGAAGCTGCCGTCCGGCGGACTCGGCACCTCGGCACGGTGCGGCGTGCGCGGGAGCCTGCGGCACCCGGACCTCGTGCGAACGCGGCTTCCCTCACGCGAGGGACTGACGGGCCACCGGATCCCTGCCGTTCGCCCGGTAGGAGGTCAGCGCCTGGGCGAAGTAGCTGAGACCTTCGGCGCCGCAGCCCAGTTCCCCGCACGTGACCCCGAGGTTGTTCTTGAGGTTCGCGCTCAGTTCCAGGTCCGACAGCCTCTCGGCGATGCCCAGGGCCGAGCGGAAGCACTCGTAGGCTTCCCGGAAGCTCTCGTCGGCGGCCTTGAGACTGCCCAGCTCGTTGAGCAGGTACATCTCGGTGGACTGGTCGCGGCAGCTCCTGCTGACGGCGATCCCGGCCTTCAGGGCCGTGCAGGCGTCCGTGCTTCGGCCCCGTTCCCGCAGGGCGCAGCCGAGTCCTAACAGGCTCAGTGCCTCGCCGTGCTCGTCCCCGGCCGATTTGGCGGCCCCGACGGCGTTCTCGAAGAGTTCGAGCGCGAGGTCGGCGTGGTTGGCACGCCGCAGGAACGGCTGGAGCGCGCAGACCAGTTGCCAGGCCGCGTCGGCGCGGCCTTCGCTCAGCGCGGTCCTGGCCGCCTCGATGAGGTTGGGCCCCTCCTGGGTGAGCAGTTCGATGGCTTCGGCGGCCGAGGCCGGCACGGGTATGCCGGGGATGGGGTGGCTGCTGCTCGGGGTGAGGCGGAAGGGCCGCTTCGCCAGCGGCGCGCACCAGGTCGCGGCGCACTGGAGGTGGTAGTCGAGCAGTCGCTCCAGCGCCGGGCCCTTGATCTCACCGCGGTCGTGTTCCCGGCCCGCTCTGGCCGCGTGGTCGCGGACCAGGTCGTGGAACCGGTAGTGGCCGGGCCGGACTTCGAGGACCAGGTTGTCATCGAGCAGTGATTCGAGGATGTGCTGCACCCGGTCCGTCGGCAGCGCGGCGAGCGCGGCGGCGACCGGCGCGGTGAAGTCGGGGCCGGGGTAGAGGCTGAGCAGCCGGAAGAGCCGGCTGTGGTCGGCGCTCAGGCAGCGGTACGACAGGGCGAGCACCGCGGAGACGCTCTGCTCCCCGAAGTCGAAGAACCGGGCCCGCTGTTCCTGGTCGCTGAGCTGCTCGACGAGATACTGCACGGTCCAGCTCGTGCGTTCCCGGAAGCGGGCGGCGGCGGCGCGGATGGCGAGCGGCAGCCGGCCGCAGAGCTCGACCACGTCGGCGAGACGCGCTTCGTGGCCGGCCAGGCGCTGGGCGCCGACGATCCGGACGAACAGCGCGACCGCGTCGTCCGGCGGCATCGGGTCCAGCGGCAGCGGCACCGCTCCCTCCAGCGCGGGCAGCCGGCGGCGGCTCGTGATGAGCACGAGCGGGCCGTTGGTGCCGGGCAGCAACGGCCGTACCTGTTCGACGTCGACCACGTTGTCCAGCAGGACCAGGGCTCTCTTGCCGGCCATGGCGCCGCGCCACGCGGAGGCCCGGCCCTCCAGGTCCGGCGGGATCAGCTCGTCCGGGAATCCGCACTGCCGCAGCAGTATCCCGAGGGCGTCCGCCGAACTGAGCGGCTCGACGCCGACCGCGAACCCCCGCACGTCGACGAAGTACTGGCCGTCGGGGTAGTCGGCCGCGACGGTGTGGGCGAACCGCACGGCGAGGGCGGTCTTCCCGATTCCCCCCATCCCGTTGATCACGGAGATCACGAGCGAGACCGATCCGGACTGCAGGCAGTCCTCCATGAGTTGGAGGATCTCGTGTCGGCGTCCGGAGAACTCCCGGGGGTCGTGCGGCAGGAACCGCCGCCGGTTCGGCTGCTGGGCGGCGGGGGCGTCCGGGGCCGGCGGGGGCGTCAGCGGGGCCGGGGACCGCTTCGTCGCGGGAGAGTCGATGATCGGCATCCCGTGCAGGATGCGTTCGTGCAGCGCCTTCAGTTCGTCGCTCGGATCGAGCCCGAACTCCTCGACGAGCAGCCGTCTGCCCTCCTCGTAGACCTCCAGCGCCTCGGCCTGGCGGCCGGTGGAGTGCAACGCGGCCATCAGGCTTGCCCGCAGTGATTCGCGTGACGGGTGCGAGGCGACCAGTTCGAGGAGCTCGCCCATGACGAGGGCGCCGTCGCCTCTGCGGACGCGTAACTCCAGCAGCAGCTCGGTCGCCGACAGGTGCTCCTCCGCCAACCGGGTGCGGGCGTTGACGAAGTACTCTCCGTCGAGGCCTGCCAGCGGTGTGCCGCGCCACAGCGCAAGGGCGCTGGTCAGCAAGGAGATGACCGTGTCCGGGTCTCCCCCTGACATCGCGTCATTGGCCTGCCGCACGTGGGTGCGGAACCGGGTCAGGTCGAGCCGGCTGCTGTCGATGTCGATCCGGTAGCCGAGCCGGCTCGTGCCGATGGCCAGACCCGCGACCGGCTCGGTGACCCGGCGCAGTACGCCCACCGTGTTGTGGATCTGCTGGCGTGCGGACCGCGGTGCGGCCTCCCACATGACGTCTATCAGCCGGTCGGTCTGCACGACGCTGTTGGCGTTCAGCAGCAGCACGGCGAGCAGCCGGCACGAACGGGGTCCTCCCAGGGAGAGCGTCTTGCCTCCGGCCAGGATCTCCAGCGGGCCCAGCAGTTGGGCGTCAAGATCCATTCGCTCCCCCATCTCCCTCCCCGTCCGTGTCAGGAGCAACACAGTAACCAGTTGGTGGACCCGTACCAAGATGGCCGCAGGCGGCGTCACGTGCGCTTCCCGGGCAACGGGGAGGGCCCTGTTCGGGCCGTCCGGGGGCATCTGGTATGAGCGGGGAGGACGATCTTGTGGGCGGCGACCGGGTATGCCTCGACTGATGTGATGATCTGGTCGCGCGCCTGGTATGAGGAGGCTGCCGCGGATCGTCGGCGGTGACCGAGGGCCGTTGACCGGGCCCTTGTCGCCGCCCTGGCCGGGCGAGAGCCCCCGGGCCCCGAGCGCCGGCGCCGCGACCGGCCGGCGCCGCGGGTGGGGGCCGGCACCGGTCCGTCGCCGGTCGGCGAGGCGCGTGAGAGGGGCGTGCGCCACCTGGTCCGCCGGGCACGCGGCACGGCCCGGAAGGCCGTCGCGTTACGCGCTCAGCGCATACCGCCGATCGCGGGAGACCGGTGGTTTGACCGGCCGTCCCGGCGCCTCAGCCGTTGCCGCCGCTCGCCGTGGCGCGCGCCTCAGAACGCCCGGCGGAGACCCAGAACTCGCCCATCCTCTGCCGGATGGACCCGATCGCCTCCCGCAGCCGGGCGTGGTCCGGGAGCGAGCCGTAGACCGTCCCCAGCATCCACTCCGTACCGGCCCGCCAGTCGGGCCGCCATTCGGGATCCCACCGTGCGTCCACCAGGTCGACGCCATCGACGTCGGAGAGCCTGTCGATGATTCCCGGATCCCCGGGGACCACGTCATTCGACGCCGGCGTCAGGAAGTACTGGAAGACCACGGCATCGCGCGCGGAATCCCGTCGCAGGAAGCGTTCGAGCGCGGACGTGTCCCCCAGCGCGACCCGGATGGCGAACGACAACAGGTTGACGCCGGCGGATCGCCGCAGCAGGTCCCCGACGTGACCGCCCATGCGCCCGTTGACCTCGATGAGCCGCGGGCCCTGCGCCGTCATCTTGATCTCGGTGTGCGTGACGCCCTCGCGAACTCCCAGAGCGCGAAGGGCCGCCCGTTCGAGGCGCACGACCTCCGCGGCGACGTCCTGCGGCAACAGCGCCGGCGCGAACATCCCGGTCTCGCGGAACGGGTACGCCATGGGGAACTTTCCGGTGATCCCCAAGGTCGTCACATCGCCGTCGGCCACCAGGGATTCGACCGACACGTAGTCGCCCCAGAAATCGCCGATGACGTCGCTGTCCCCTCCGATGTACTCCTCCACGACGAAGTCGCGGCCGGATCCCTTGGCGGTGAAGTCCCGGTAGCGCTCGACGAGTTCCTCCAGGCTGCGCACCGCGCAGGTGTCGACGCTCTCGGATCCGGAGCGCGGCTTGAGCACCGCGGGGGCGCCGGTGTGCCGCATCGCGCCCGCGAGGTCGCTCGCGTCGGAGACCGGAACGCACTTGGTGGACTGCACGCCGGCGTCCCGCAGCAGCTTCCGCTGCCGCACCTTGTCCACGAGGGCGTCCGCCGTCTCCGGGCTGTGGAAGGGCAGGCCGCAGACCTGCGCGACGGCGGCCGCGGTCCGCAGGAGCGAGTCGCTGAAGGTGATCACCCCGTCCGGCTGGAGTTGCTTCGCGCGAGCGACGATCTCGTCGACGGCCAGGCCCGCCGTGTCGATGACGGACGGCGACCGGGGCAGCCCGGCGAGTTCGGCGGCGGTTCTCGGATCGGACAGGTCGGCCATGAAGACCAGGTCGCCGACGGGCCGGGCGGCCATGGCCAGGCCCGTGGCTGTGGCGGATCCCTTGCGGTACAGGGCCAGCAGCAGCGGGCGGGCTCTCTTCACCGTGGTCGACTCCCTGTCACATGGTCCGCAGCGTGCTGAACGTGCCGGGCGGGCGATCCTCGGACCGCCCGCCCCGGGCTCCGGAACGGCGTCGCCGGCTCACACCCTCCGCGCCACCTCTCATTGCGCCGGCGCGCTGGAACGGTGTGCTGCCGGGAGGTCAGGCCGAGCGCTCTTCCATCCGCCTGCGGAGGCTGAGCGGCCGCATGTCGGTCCACACCTCGCCGATGTGCTGCAGGCAGGCGTCCTTGACGCCGACCGTTCCCTCGTCGGTCCACCCGGGCGGCACCTCGCGGCCGGCGGGCCAGATGGAGTACTGCTCCTCGTGATTGAGGACCACCCTGAACAGGGGTTCCTGCTCCTCGGCCATTCCCGCGCTCCCATCCACGCCATGAGGGATCTGCACAACTCTGCTTCGGTCACTCCACGTGCGCACTGGGCAGTCTCCGCGCCGCGCCTATCCATCGGCTTACTCGGCGCTATTGGCGGGAGCCGGGGTCACGCGCCACGGGCGTCGCCCCTCCCCGGATCCGATCGAGCAGCACGTGACGAAATGTGACAAACACGTATACTCCGGGCGCCCCCTTTCGCGCCCTGCCGGGTCGGCGCAAAGGACTGCGAATCTTGACGCGCAAACAAAGGCGCACTCCCTTGACCGGGTTCATGCCGCCTTTCCGCTGGTAATTCTACAATCGCGTGAGGTGGAATTATGCGTGCGTCCGTGAAACGTTTCTCGGCCCTCGGCCTGTCCGCGGTCATGCTCGCCGCGGTGCAGGTGGCGGCCAACGCCCCGGCCGCCCAGGCCGCCGTCGGGATCCGGTTCAGTCAACTCCTCAACGGTGAACGCCTGTCCGACGGAGACATGATCCAGGCGACGGACATGCCCGGCGGCGTGGACTCCGGGGTGATCAAGATCCAACTGAAACTGGCCGGGGTGAGCTGGTGGAAGGGCATCCAGTCCGGGCCGATCGTGCTCTGCCAGGCCCAGGACAACCAGACCTCGTCCGCCGCGCAGTTCTCGGTGTCCGACTTCCGGGCCCACGGACTCCAGTTGTGGAAGGCGAAGACGTTCGGCGTGCACACGCAGATGTACAACGTCGTCGACGCGACCCAGCAGATGTCCGGCGGGCATACCTACGTCTTCGTCTGGGAGAGGGACTGATGGTGCGCATGACCTCCGTCGCCAAGCGGCTTCTGACCGCCGGTGTACTGGCCGCCGTCGTGGGCGTCACCGCCGCGCCGTCGGCTCCGGCGGCCGCCCCCGCGAACCACTCGTACGCGGCCGCCGCCCGTCCGACCTACGACACGGACTGGACGTTCTACGCCACGTTCGCCACGGCCGGCGCCTGCCTGGCCAAGGCCGCCGCGTACAAGAACGAGTACTGGTGGGTCGAGGCCACCACCTGCGTCCACGACGCGGTGCACAACACCTGGCTGATGTTCTACGAATCCTGACGGCCGCACCGCGAACCGGCAACGGACGCCGCGCCCCCACGCTGTTCACGGCGCGGGGCCGCCGGCGTCCGTTGCCGCAGGTGTGCGGGCACGCCGCATTCCCGGGCGGCACGCTGTGACGGCGAGCAGGTCCACGGTGGAGGTGCGGGCGAGGTAGAGGGGGCAGCACCACCGCCGCGCTCCGGGAGCGTGCCGTCACCGGTCACGCGGCCGCGCGGCGCGATCGTGGTGGTTCACCGCGTGCACGAGCAGCAGGAACGCCTCGACCGCCACCGGTGCGGGGGCGCCGCTCTGCCGGGAACGCAGCGACCGGATGCTGGCCCCGTGCAGGTTCCAGCCCTCCAGCAACAGCAGGGGGAAGAAGAGTCCCGCCTGGTGGCGTGTCAGAAAGGCGTGGGCGGACCCGCCGCGCGGCGCGTCGGCCTCGTCGAAAACCAGAGCGCCGGCCTCGATGTCCGGGTCCCGGCCGACGCTGTTGGGATGGGCGTGATGGCGATTGTGCTTGTTCGTCCACCAGCCGAAGCCCAGCCCGATGAAGAGGTTGCCGAAGACCAGCCCGACCGTGTTGTCGAGCCGTTTGCTGCGGAAGGTCTGACGGTGCCCGGCCTCGTGACCGCGAAAGCCGCACTGGGTGAACGCGAAGGCCAGCGGCACGGCGACGGCGAGTTGCCACCACGAGTCGCCGACCACGAGGAATGCGACCCACCCACCCGTCAGCATCGCCGCCGTGACGATCAGCAGGAGTGCGCCGCTACCGGGCGGCGTCGTAGCAGGCCCGCGTCCTGGACCTGGCGGGAGAGCTCCGCGAAGTCGCTGCCGGCCCGGGAATCCCCGTCCGCGGTGTCCGGGACGGTGGGCGGGGTCGTGAAGTCCATGCTCTCCCCTCTGCTCGTGAGGACCGGGTGGGCGGGTCCGCGGGCGTCGCCGCGTGCCGTCTCCGCCCGCCGCCTCCCGGTCTCGCTGGTTCCCTGCGTCCCCGTGCGGGACGGCCACGGCGTATCCGCCTCCTCTCCATGGGAACCTCCATCGACAGGTGCCGCCACCGCGACCCCGTTCACCGGCGACTTCTCCTGCGGCGGCTCCGATATCGTCTGACTTTGGGGCCAAATTCACCAAAAGCGACATTCCACTAGGCTTGGTGAGGAACGTCCGGGCCGCACGCACGGTCGCGGAGCATCGACGCAGAGGAGGTCAGCCATGGCGAAGCGCGACCAGTCGCATCCCGTCCATGGCGACACCGGTCCGAAGGGGCCGTAGCAGCGTCCCAGCGGCAGCGGGGACGCCTCGGGGCGCTCCGGCGTCGACCCGCAGGACCGAAATCCAGCGAACGACGCGGAAACGCTTCGCATCCGACGCGCGACCTGATCCCGCCCCCGGGTCATCCACGCGTGAACGGCAGCCAACTGGTCAGCAGTTCATTCGGTGCGCTGCCCGGACACGCTCGACTCGTCCGGGCGGCGGGGTCGTTGTCGGCGCCGCGAACCCTCCCGCCCGAAGCAGCAGCTCCCCGTTCGGGACGTTGCGGACCGGTGGTGATCCGTTTCGCGCGCGAACGTGCGCTTTGGCCGATTGGCGCCAGACTGGGTGTTATGGGAGGTCGCGAGCGACGGCGCCCGCCATGGGTTCGCCTCGGTGCCGGGGCCGGCCGGGAATCGCGTCGCACCGGCCTTGGACCACCGGTCCGGCCACCGGCCGTCGCGGCTGATCGCGTCCTCTTGCCAGGCGGCTCGACAGCCGCACGACGAAGCGAGGAAGGCGGCACCTGATGGACCAGCAAGCGAAGGTGAAACTCGCCGCGGCCGTCGCGGGAGGCTATGTGCTCGGCCGGACCAAGAAGGGCCGGCTGGCGCTCACCGGCGCCGCGCTGGTGATGGGCCGCAGTCTCGAACCACGCCAGCTCCTCATGGAGGGGGTGCGCCTCCTGCGGGGGGTTCCCGGGGTCGCGGCCGTAGGCGACCAGCTGCGCGGCGAGGTGTACCAGGCCGCCCGGGACGCCGCCGGTGCCGCGGTCAGCCGTCGTTTCGGCAGTCTGACCGGGGGCCGCGGCTCCGGGGGCGAGCCCGAGGAGGCCGAGCCGGAGGAAGACGAACCCGAGGAGGGCGAGGACGAAGACGCCGACTCCTCGGACCGCGACGAGCAGGCCGGCCGGGGCACGGCAGGCGGTGCGGCGAGGAGGAGGGCACCCGCGAGGGCGCAGAAGCCACCGGCGGGGAAGTCCGCCGCGAAGAAGCCCCCGGCGAAGAAGAGCGCGGCCAAGCCCGGCGCCGAGAAGTCCGGCGGAGCCGGGAAGACCGGCGAGCGGGGGAAGCGGACGACCGGCAGCCGCTCGCCGTCCACCCGAACCCGGCCCGGGAGGTGAGCCGCGATGGCTCAGCAGACCGCAGAGCATCCGATCCTCGGCAAACTGCGCGAGGGGATGCAGAGCTTCCTCACCAAGCAGCTCGAATCCCTCGCGTCCAAGGTCGGCGACAAACTGGGCGACATCACCGACAAGCTCACCGATTCGGCGGAGAACGGCACTCCGCTGCTGGGCATAGGGTCCCGGATCCTCAAGGGCGAGTCACCCGTGGGTGCCGCCGTCGGCGAGACCACCAAGAACGTCAAGAACAAGATTCCCGGCCTCGGCGGCGGCGAGAGCGAGGAGAGCGACGCGGAGAGTTCGGGCGGCTCGCAGGACGGTCCGGGCGACGTGAAGACGACGAGCATCATCGAGTCGATCGACGTCGGCGTGCCGCTGCGCACGGCCTACGACCACTGGTGCGATTACGAGGAGTTCACCTCGTTCACCAAGGGCGTCCGCGACGTGTCCAAGGAAGACGAGATCATCAGCGACTGGAAGGTCAAGGTCCTGTGGTCAACGCGCAGTTGGAAGGCGACGGTGGTCGAGCAGCTGCCCGACGACCGCATCGTGTGGAAGAGCGAGGGCCCGCAGGGCACCACCCACGGCGCCGTCAGCTTCCACGAACTCGCGCCCACCCTGACCCGGATCGTGCTCACCGTCGAGTACTACCCCTCCGGCTTCCTGGAGAAGACCGGCAACCTCTGGCGTGCCCAAGGGCGTCGTATGCGGCTGGATTTCAAGCACTTCCAGCGGTACGTGACCTTCACGACCGAGGAGGCCGAGGGCTGGCGCGGCGAGATCCGCGACGCCGAGGTCGTCCGCTCCCACGAGGACGCCATGGCCGACGAGGAGGACGAAGAGAACGGGGAGAACGGGGACGACGAGGAGAACGGGGACGACGAGGAGGCACCGGAGGACGAGTTCGAGGACGAGGACGAGGAAGACGACGAATACGACGACGAACCCGAGGAGGAGGAGAAGTGACAGCCCGTAGTCGCGGCGGGCCGCCCGCTCCGCTCTCCCCGCCGCGGTGGGACCTGGCGCGGCCTTCGGTGGTCGCGAGGGGCGTCGAGCGGCGCTTCCCGAGGTATCCGCCACGATGGGCGGCCCGCCACCGCCTCAGCCGCGACAGCTGAGGAGCGGGCTGTAGAGGGCGCTGCGCCCGCCGCGCCAGGCGGTCAGCAGCAGCTCCGCGAGGCGTTCCTCCAGGAAACCCGTCGCCCGGACACCGAAGGCCACGTCGGCGTCGAGTTCCGGTTCTTCGGCGAGCAGGCCGGCGACGACGTCGTGGCGAACGACCTGTTCGTGGACGGCGTCGGCCTCGACGTGCTCGTCGTAGAAGCGCAGCGCCGCAGGGCCGGCCCCGACCCTGCGGAGCGCCTGGGAGAGTCGTCGGGACCCCGGGGACGAGGTGGTCTCGACGAAGGCGAAGTGCCCGACGAGGGCGCCGCGGCAGGCCCGGTGGAGGCCGAACAGGGACATCAGGTTGACGGTGGCGAGCGCCTCGGCGGGGGCGGCGTCGAGATAGCGGCCGTACGCCGTGTCGAGCCCGAGATCCGTCATGAGGTCGGCGAACAGCTGGGCGTGGACGTTCTCGGCTCGTCCGGCGCCGAACTCGTCGTACTCGATCGCGGCCATCGCCGCCTTGGCCCGGCCGCGCAGCCGGGGGATGACCCAGACGTGCGGGTCCGCCTCCTTGAGGTGGTAGAGCGATCGCAGCGCCGCGTGCTCCTGGAGCTGCCATGCCGTGCCGTCCCTGGCCAGGTGGTGGCTGACGCTGTCCGGGTCGTGCCCGGTGGGCTCGACCAGCAGTGCGTCGAGGGCTTCACCGGCCCCGGTCACCGCCGGGGCGTCCGCACGGAGGGCCGAGAGGAAGCGGTCTTCCAGTTCCCGCCTCAGCCGCAGCAGGTCGGGGTTCCACTCGTGTGCGTCGTCGACCCCGGCGAACCCGCGGTAGTGCAGTTCGTACAGGGTGTACAGCGCCAGTTGCAGGTCGTCGCCGTACGGGTCGGCCTGGTCGGCGGCAGGCCGCGGTGGCGCGCTACCGGCGCTGTCGCGCAGGAGGGCGTTCACCCGCGCCGAGAGGTCTCCCCGGGGCTCGGGGAGCCAGGGGCCGGCCCTGTGGCCGACCGGGGCGGGGGGCGCCGGTGTGGTCATCGGGTTCTCCTCTCGCTCGCTGCGGTCCGTTCCAGCCGCTGTCGGCGGTTTCACCCGCCCGCGGTGGCTGGTGTCGCACCAGGGGTAGGTGCGGCTGCGGCGGCACACGCAGACGGCGACCTTGAAGCGGTCGGAGCGGACGACGCGCCCGTCCTCCAGTTCGACCTCGACCGGGCCCTCCACCAACAGGGGGCCGGAACGGTCGACGGCCATGCGGCATGCGCGATCAGATCCGTTCGGCACGGACCACCACCAGTTCCTCCCCATCATCGCCGGGGCCCATGAGGCCCTCGGCACTCAGCCAGCCGGCCCGTGACCGCATGACTGGTCCGAAGGCCACCGGCTCGCGTTCTCGCACCGACGCCTTCAGGCCGGCGCGGTCCAGCCGGTTCACGGTGACCAGCGGATCACAGAGCGCGGAATGGACCAGCAGGAGGATTCCGTGGGGCAGCAGGAGTCCGGGCGCCGCGTCGCAGATCCGGTCGAGCAGCGCCCGTCCCCGGTGTCCCGCGTCCCAGGACCGCGACCGGCCCCTGCGGGGAGGCTCGGCCGCCGGGCCGGGTACGTACGGAGGATTGCTGACCACCATGTCGAACCGCCGCCCCGGCAGTGGGGCCGCGAGGTCGCCGCGGTGCACCGCGACCCGCCGGCGGGCCAGGGCGGCGTTCATCCGTGCCGTCAGCACCGCCCGGCGCCCGATGTCCACCGCCGTGACGCGGGCCCCCATCCGGGCGGCGTGCACGGCGAGGGCCCCGCTTCCGGTGCACAGGTCGAGCACCTCCATGCCCGGGCAGACACCCTCGTGCCGCATGGTCCGGGCAAGCAGCCGGGTATCGGCCTGCGGAACGTAGACGCCCGGCAGGGTCCACACCGCCCCGAGGTCGGCCCGCGGGGCGACGGCGGAGGCAGACGTCACGGGTGCCGCCTCAGGACGGCGTACCGGCAGGGTCCGGGTATCGACGTCCCCGGGAGGAGATGCGGCTCATGCCGAGCGATCGCAGCAGTAACCATATGAACTGATTGCCTCCGATTTAATCCTTTCCTCACCACTGCCCCGGAGTGGGCCATGTACTCGCGGCGAGGGAGGGCCCGTGTCACCACGGCACCCGGGACATCACGCGGACGGTCCGCGCCCGGTTGACCCCTTCCCGGATGCGGGCCGGCGGACCGGCGCCGAGAGTGGGCGCATGGCAGAGCAACGTGCGTCGCGGGAGCGGCCCTCACGAACGGCGACGAAGCCCCGCCGCTCCGGTCTGGGACCGGCGCGGGCGGCCCACAACGCGTGCGACGCGCTGGAGGGGTTGATCGGCCACCCCGCGGAGGGCGCGTCCGGCGTGGAGCGGGGCAAGGACGGATGGACGGTCCTCGTCGACGTCCTGGAGGTGGCGCGGATCCCGGACACCACCAGCCTGATGGCGACGTACGAGGTCCGGCTCGACCAGGACGGCGATCTGACGGGGTACCGCAGAACCCGCCGATACCGGCGCGGCGCAGCCGACGAGTGACCACCGGACCGGCTGAGAGGAAACGCGCATGAGCTCCACCACCACCACGTATCCGGCGCAGCTCGCCTACGTTCCGCAGCGGGCCGGCACCCTCTACGACGTCCTGGAACTGATCCTCGACCGCGGAATGGTGATCGACGTCTTCATCCGGATCTCGCTGGTGGGAATCGAGATCGTCAAGATCGACGCCCGCGTCGTGGTGGCGAGCGTCGACACCTACCTGAGGTTCGCGGAGGCGTGCAACCGGCTCGATCTGGAGAGCGACACGCGCAGCATCACCGTCCCGGAGCTGCTCGGCGTGGGCGGCGGCGACGGGGGCGGGGGCGGCGGGATTGCGAAGAAAGTCGCGAAGAAGGCGATCACGTCAGCGGGAAGCAAGGTCAAGGACACGGTCACCGGCGACTCCGAGGAGGACGAATCCGAGGAGCGGCAGGAGTCCGGCGGACGGTCGCGCTCGGACGACGGCTCCCGGTCCAAGTCGCGCCGGAAGGCCACCCGATGAGCGGCGCGGGACTCTACGTCTTCGCGATCGTACGTGCCGGGCAACCGGTGCCCACGTCCGTCGGCGGCACCGTCGCCTCGTCGCTGCGCGCGGTTCGGGAAGGCGAGCTGGCCGCCGTGGTCGGCGACGCCCCGGAGCGGCTGCGGCCACGGAGGCGCGATCTGATGGCACACCAGGACGTGCTGTCCGCGCTGGCGGCGGGCGGACCGCTGCTGCCCATGCGGTTCGGCACGGTGGCCGCGGACGAGGACATCGTGCGCGGGCAGCTGCGCGAGGGACATGAGCGTCACGCGCGGGCGCTGGACCGGCTCGCGGGACGATGCGAGTTCAACGTGAAGGCGCAGCCCACCGATCGGGCCCTCGCCCGGGTGGTGCGCGACGATCCGGCGGTCCTTCGGCTGCGGAACGCCGCGCGCGCCCGGCCCGGGTTCGAGGCGGAGGTCCGGCTCGGGGAGGCGGTCGCGTCCGCGCTGTCCGCGACCGCGGCGCGGGCCGGCGAGGATCTCGTACGGGAGTTGGCGTCCGCGGCGGTGGAGGCGTGCGAGGGGCCCGCGGTGCGCGGCTGCGTGGTGAACGCCTCCTTCCTGGTGGAGACCGCGTCGGCGGAGGTCTTCCGTGCCACCGCCGACCGGCTGGCCGGCGCCCGGGCCGACGAGGCCGAACTGCGGGTGACCGGGCCGCTGCCCTGCTACAGCTTCGTCGAGGCTCCGGCCGGGGTGACGGTCTGATGGGGCTGTTCTCCGCTCTGCTCACGCTGCCGCTGGCCCCGGCGCGCGGCGTGTTCTGGGTCGCCGACCGGATGATCGAGGCCGCCGAGCAGGAGCAGACCGATCCGGCCGCCGTCCGTGCCCGGCTGGCCGAACTGAACAGGGACTTCGAGGACGGGCTGATCGACGAGGAGGAGTTCGAGCGCGCCGAGGAGCGCCTGCTCGACCTGCTCGTGGACCACCCGATAGCCGCTCCCGGCCGCTGAACACCGAACCGTACGCCGAGAGACGAGCCGGAAGACCGAGGTTCCGTGGTGAACGACCTGGACGTGCAGCCCTACCTGACCCCCGCGCGCGGCGGGAACACCGCGAATCTCGCGGACATCCTCGAACGCATCCTGGACAAGGGCATCGTCATCGCGGGCGACATCAAGGTGGATCTGCTCGACATCGAACTGCTCACCATCAGGCTGCGGTTGTTCGTGGCCTCGGTCGACACGGCCAAGAAGGCGGGCATCGACTGGTGGGAGACGGACCCGGCCCTCAGCTCGCACGCCGCGCGCGACGAACTGCGTGAGGAGAACCGCGAACTGCGCGCGGAACTACGGGGGTTGCGCGCGAGCCTGGAGGAGTCCCGGCCTGCGGCGAAGGAGAACGCGTGACGCATGCGACGTACCTGTACGCGGTCTGCCGCACCGTCGATCCGCTCGTCCTGCGGCATCTGCCCGGGGTGTGCCCCGGCGAGCCGGTGCGGGCGCTGCCCGCCGGCGGACTGACCGCGGTGGTGCAGCGGATGCCGGAACGCGACGTCACCGAGGACGCCTGGCGCCGGCGTATGGGCGAGGCGGGTGAGGTGGAGCGGTGTGCGCTGGCCCACCACGAGGTGGTGTCCGCGGTCGCCTGGCCCGGGCCGGTCGCACCGCTGGCCCTGGCGACCCTCTACGGCGGCGACGAACGGGCCGCCGAGGCCGTCGAGCGGGCGTCCGACCGCTTCCGTTCCGTGCTGGACCGGGTCAGCGGCCACGCGGAGTGGGGCGTCAAGGTCTACGCGGCGGCGGACCGGACGCCGCGGGCGCCGGCCGACCGGAGTGCTCCCGTCCGCGACGGGCGCGCCTACCTCGAACGCCGGCGAGCCCAGTACCGGGACCGCGACCGCAGGTGGGAGGAGGCGGTTCAGGTCGCCGACGGGGTGGAGCGGGAGCTGTGCGACGTGGCCGCGGCGGTCCGGCGGCTGCGAGTGCACGGGCCGGCGGCGGACGGATCCGGACCCCAACTGCTCAACGCGGCCTGCCTCGTGGCCCGCGGCCGGGAGCCGGAGTTGATGACGACGGTGGAGCGGGCCCGGCAGCGGCTGGGTTCCCGGATCGAGGTGACGGGACCGTGGGTCCCCTACTCCTTCGCCGGCCTCGGGGAGGACGCGTCGTGACGCTGCCCGCACCCGTTCCGTGGCAGGGCCCGGACGGCCCGATCGCCCCCATCGGCGTGCCGCTGGTGGATCTGCTGGACCGGGTCCTCGCGACGGGTGTGGTGATCAGCGGGGACCTCGTCATCGCCATCGCCGACGTTCCCCTGGTGCGGCTGTCGCTGCACGCCCTGCTCTCCTCGGTCAGCGACAAGGTCCCGGCGCCCTGGGCCGACGCAGGACCGCTGTGAACCGCCCGCCGCGCCACGAGACTCCCCCGCCGGCCGTCGCTGACGGCCGCGCCGGCCGCCTGGACCTCGATCCCGACCAGGCCGGCCGCGACCTCGTCGCCCTCGTGCTGACCGTCGTGGAACTCCTGCGCCAGCTCATGGAACGCCAGGCGGTCCGCCGCATCGACCAGGGTGACCTGACACCGGAACAGGAAGAGCGCATCGGCGAGACCCTGATGGCGCTGGACGAACGCATGACAGACCTGTGCGAACGCCACGGCGTCCGCCCCGAGGACCTGAACCTCGACCTCGGCCCGCTGGGCAGCCTGCTGCCGCGCGACTGACCACCGGGCCGCGCCGCGGGCTCGCCGGCCATGACCGTCCTGCCCGACGGCGGCCGGACGGTCGGGTCCGGCGACCGAACCGGCAGGAGGTACGTCAGTATCCGAGCGCCTCTTCCAGCTCCCGTTTGGTCATCGTGGAGCGGCCCTTGACGCGGCGGCGCTGTGCCTCGGCGTACAACTGCTCCTTGGTCTGCCCGCGGCTGCCCGAATGGGACCGCAGTCCGCCGCGCCGCGAGGAGGAGATGTCCCGCATGGACGATCGGCTCGCCGTTTTCGACTCGCCGGAGCGCGCCCGCTCCTTGTTCACCGTGCGGGACGCGATCTCCTCCGCGCGGCTCTCGCTCTCCCCGCGGTCCTCGGCACTCTGTTTGATGTGCTCGTACTGTCGTTGGCGCTTGGCATTCGCACCTGCGGGCATCGCGTTCGCCTTTCTCCGCCGATCGCGCGTGTTGGGGGAACCGGGGACGGTCCCAGGACCGCGGCCGTCAGGGCTTGAGGACGACCTTGGTCCAGCCGTCGGCGCGGTCGTCGAAGTTGCGGTACGCCTCGGCACCCCCGTCGAGCGGGAGTTCGTGCGAGACCACGAACGACGGCTTGGCACGGTCGCGGTGGATGAGTTCGGCCAGCCGGCGGTTGTACGCCTTGACGTTGGCCTGGCCGGTGCCGATCCGCTGGCCCTTGAACCAGAACTTCCCGAAGTCGAACGGGAGTTTCCCCTGCCGGGTCAGCTCCGTGGGCGCGCCGTCGTCCTGCGGGAGGAAGACCCCGACGACGCCGATGGCTCCGGTGGCCTTCACCGAGGCCACCAGGTCGTTCATGGTCGACTCCGGCTTCTCCCGCCCCTGCGGATCGTGGGCCTGGTAGCCGACGCACTCGCAGCCCTTGTCCGCGCCGCGCCCGCCGGTCATCTCGAGGATCCGGTCGACGTGGCCGCCGTCGCTGTCGTCGACGGGGATCGCCCCGGCCGTCTCCGCGAGCCGCAGCCGGTCCGGCTGCCGGTCGACGAGCATGACCTGGCTCGCCCCGCGCAGCGTCGCGGAGTACGCCGCCATCAGCCCGACCGGCCCGCCGCCGTAGACGGCCACCGACTCGCCGGGCGAGACCCCGGCCAGCTCGGTGGCGTGGTAGCCGGTGGGGAAGATGTCGGCGAGCATCACGTAGTCGTTCTCCTTCTCCTGCGCGTCCTCGGGAAGGACGAGGCAGTTGAAGTCGCCCCACGGCACGCGCAGGTACTCGGCCTGGCCGCCGGCGTAGCTGCCCATCTCGGCGAAGCCGTACGCGCCGCCGGGGGTGTCCGAGTCGACCGACAGGCAGAAGCCGGTCAGGCCGCGCTCGCAGTTCTCGCAGAAGCCGCAGCCGATGTTGAACGGCAGGCACACCCGGTCGCCGACCTTGACGTGCTCGACCCCGTCACCGGTTTCCACCACGATGCCGAGGTTCTCGTGCCCGAGGATCCGACCGGCCTCCATCGTAGTGCGGCCCTCGTACATGTGCAGGTCCGAGCCACAGATGTTGGTCGTCGTGACCTTGACCAGCACGTCGTTCGGCCGTTCGATCCGGGCGTCCGGGACGTCCTCGACGGAGATCTCGCGGGGACCTTCGTACACCAGCGCCTTCACGTGGACTCACCACTTCCCGTCGGTTTCGGTGAACTGCTTCCGGTGTGTCCGAGTACCCCCGATCGCCATCGACAAAAGGACGAAACGCGGCGAATCACCCCGCTCGCGTCGGAGGCGGTTCGGTGTTACCAGCCGATCCATGCGGGACCCCGGAAGCGGGCAGCGGGGCGTCGGCGGTCCGGCGCTCGCCCAGCCGGGCTCGCGGGTGACGCCGAAGCCTCACGCTCCGTTACCCGCCATACGCGCCAAAGGCACACAGGACGCTCGCATGCTCTCGGCGGCGGGAGGACACTGGTCGTATGTCCCTACCCCGAACGCATCAGTGCTCCGGCTGCTCCGACGGTCGCACGCCCGGAAGCATCCTGCACGAAGACCTCGTCGTCGGGGCTCCCCTGTCCATGGAGGACCTCACCGAGGCGCAGCGCTTCGAACGCTTCTCCCGCAAGTACGCCCATGACGGCTGCCAGGTCACAGAGGTCAGGCGAGTCCCGGACGACTCCGCGAGCGGCTACGCCTGGTCCGTGCGCTTCAGCGAAAACTCCTGACCGGACGCCGGTAGGCCCGATGGCTGGCGGGCAGCGCAGCGCCGTACGGGCGCACCACCCGGCACCCGGCGACACCGCGGCCGTGTGTCATGCCCGGCGCGGTGGTCAGAGGGTGGCCGGCGGGTCGACCTGGGACGTGGCGACGCCGATGCCGGCGACTCCCCATTTCGCGAGGATCTTCGCGTAGGCGCCGTCGGCGATGAGCTTGTTGACGGCGTCGCCGAGGGCCTTGGCGATCGGTGAGCCCTTGGCGGTGACGAATCCGACCGGTGTGGTGCCGATCTGGCCGAGGAACCTGGTGTTCGGCACGTGTGCCGACTGGTACCTGAGGCTCAGCGTGGGCCCGAAGTAGATGTCGACCCTGCCGTTGGCCAGGCCCAGGAAGATGGGCGCGTTGTCGGTGAAGTACCGCACGGTGTACGGGTGCCTGCCGGCCGCGCGGCACTTGGCGGCGCCCTGGGTGAGGATCTGCTGGAACGTCGATCCGGGGCGGGTGGCGACGACGAGTCCGCACAGGTCGGTGAGCCTGGTGACCGCGGTGAGTCTCGTGTCGCTCGCGCCCAGGAACGCCTGGCCGTCGTTGAGGTAGGTCGTGAAGTCGACGACCCTCTCGCGGGCCCTGGTGACGCCGAAGTCGTCCTGGCCCACGTCGTACTTGCCGTTCTGCACGCCGGGGATGACGGTGGGGAAGGTCCCGTTCTGGACGTCCCACGTGACGCCGAGCACCTTGGCGACCGCGTCGCGCAGGTCGACGTCGAGGCCGATGTTTTGGCCGCCGGAGGTCTGGCCGGCGTGTGGCAGGCCCGCCGATCCGGGCACCAGCGTGGTGCCCAGGACGAGGGTGCCGCGAGCGCGCACGGCGGCGGGCAGTTCGGCTCTCAGCGCCGGGTCCGCGCGGACCGGCGACACGACGTCCCGGGTGGGGACGGCGGTCGGCGCGGCCGCTGCCGCCGGGCCGGTCCGGTGTCCGCCGTCCGTCCCCGGCACGCCGGAGTCCGAGGACGTGCCGCAGGCGGCGAGCAGGATGAGCGCCGCGGCGGTGGCGGTCGCCGAGAGGCCGAGGCGCGAAGTGCCGTGCGGGAGGCGTCTGTTGACGGGCATGCGGGATGCCTTCCGGGAGAGAGCGTGTACCGCGGGCGGGCGCGTCACAGGACGGCGGACAGGAAGGTCCGTGCTCTCTCGTGCCGGGGGGCGGTGAGCACGTCGGCCGGCGCGCCGGTCTCGATGACCCGGCCGGCGTCGAGGAAGACCACCGTGTCGGCGGCCTCTCGCGCGAAGCCGATCTCGTGGGTGACCACGATCATCGTCATTCCGCTGTGGGCGAGGTCCTTCATCACGGTGAGGACCTCGCCCACGAGTTCCGGGTCGAGGGCGCTGGTCGGTTCGTCGAACAGCATCAGCCGCGGTTCCATGGCGAGGGCCCGGGCGATCGCCACGCGCTGCCGCTGGCCCCCGGACAACCGCCGGGGATACGACTCCTCCCGCCCGGCCAGCCCCACTCGGGCGAGCAGTTCACGCGCCCGTGCGGCGGCCTGCTTCCTGGGTTGGCGGAGGACGGCGACCGGAGCCTCGACGATGTTCTCCAGCACGGTCAGGTGCGGAAACAGGTTGAACTGCTGGAAGACCATGCCGATGCGGGTGCGTTGCCGGGTGACCGCCTTGTCTCGCAACTCGTGCAGGCTCCCCGCGACATGCCGGTAGCCGATGATGTCGCCGCCCACCTCCACGAAGCCGGAGTCGGGCTTCTCGAGGTGGTTGACGCAGCGCAGCAGGGTGGACTTCCCCGAACCGGAAGGCCCGAGCACCACCGCCACCTCGCCCTGGGCCACATCCAGGTCGACGCCGTCCAGCACCGTGTGCGGGCCGAAGCTCTTGCGCAGGCTCCTGATCCGGACCAGCGGCCCCGCGGTCCCGGTCACGGCAGACCCGCCAGATCGTTTCCGGCCGTGCCGAGGAGCGGTATGTCGCGGCGGGCGGTCCGCCAGAAGCCGCGGCTGCCAGGTCGAACGCGGGGCGTTCGGCTGCTCCCGCGCCCGTAGTGCCGTTCGACGTAGTACTGGCCGACGGACAGCAGCGTGGTGAGGACGACGTACCAGAAGGTGGCCACCAGCAGCAGCGGCATGATCAGGTAGTTCTGGTTGTAGACGAGTTGCACCGAATACAGCAGATCCTGGACGGCGATGACGCTCACGATCGAGGTGGCCTTGAGCATCCCGATGAGCAGGTTGCCGGACGCCGGAACGATGGCCGGCATCGCCTGCGGCAGGACGATCCTGCGGAACGTCCGCACCCTGCCGAGGCCGAGCGCCTGGGCGGCTTCTGACTGGCCGTGGTCGACGGACAGGATGCCGCCGCGGACGATCTCGGCAGAGAAGGCGGCCACGTCCAGCGTGAGTCCGACGTACGCGGCGAGCACGCCGGTGAACAGGCGCGCGGTCCTGACCGTCACGAACCGCGGCCCGAACGGGACGCCCAACGAGAGCTGCGGGTAGAGCGAGGCGAGTTCGTACCAGAAGAGGAGCTGTACCAACGGCGGCACCGAGCGGACCAGCCACACGTAGCCAGCGCTGAGCGCGCGCAGAACGGGGTTGGCGGACAGCCGCATCGCGGCGATGCCGATACCGAGGAGATAGCCGGAGACCATGACCGCCACGGTGAGCCACAGCGTCAGCTCCAGGCCGCGCACGACGGATCCGCGCAGGAAGTACCCGCCCACGACATCCCACTGGAATCTGCTGTTGGTCAGCAGGGTGTGAACCAGCATCGCGAACAGCACCAACACGACCGCAGCGGAGACCCATTGCCCCGGACGACGCCACGGCACCAGTTTCGCGCCGAGCAACTGCTCGTCTGTCATGGCCTGCTGTCTCCGGTCTGATCATAGGAATCCGAAAGAACCCGCAGCACGCGGGAATTCGCCGAATACGCGCGGACCGGAAATGGCGGACGCGATCAACGTGGACTGAGCCGCCTGGTCAACGCGCCGAGCGCGGAGGGCGGTTCACGGCCGGCCCGAGATCCGTCAGCGGACCGGGGATATGCGGCCCCGCAGAGGAACGACGTACCAGCGGGCGATCAGGACCAGCGGGAAGCCATCGTCCGGAATCGGCATGCCGCCGACGACCGGTCCGCGCATGTCGATCACCCCACAATCCGTCGACCCTTCCGGCCCCCGCACCGACAACGACGCATGTCCTGTCAGTAGGCCAGAGCTGTACGCCGACACTCGCAACCGTCTTCAACGCTAACCGCTCATCAGTCCTTCGACAATCCCCCAGGATTGTGACGAACGCCGGAAGTCGATTCCGAGAGGCCGACGGATTCCGCGGCGGGAATGATGATCGTGCCGGGCGACCGAATGGACATACCGTCCGACGAAGTTACGGGCGTCGGCGTCAGGCGCGGCGACACGGTCAGCCGGCAACGGGCTCGCATCACGCGCCGACTCGCCGACGGGCGAACCGCGCGACGGGTGATCGAGCCACGTCCCGTACGCCCCCCGGTCCCGCCCCGCCGCCCCACCGCCCCGCCGACCGGCCGCCCGCCTTCGACTCCCCGGCCCAACGCGGGCGTTGGCCGTTTTCCGTTCCTTCGCCGCAGGCATCCGGCCGGGCGATCACCCGCCGATCACACGCGCCGTATTGGGTGGGTTCCTCTTATTGACGCTGTGTACCGACGGTGATTCACTTCGTGCCTGAGAGCGCTCTCTTGCGGTTGGGGACCATTCACCGTCCCCCCATCCACCACGTCCAGGGAGAGCCGTGTCCGTGATTCCCACTCGCCGTGCCATGCTCCGTGGGGCGGCCGCTGCCGCCGCGGTGCCGCTGGTCGGCGGCATCTCCGCAGGATCAGCCTTCGCCTCGTCGCCCGCGTCCGCCAAGCCCTCGCACGGCCACGGCGGCGCCGGTCTCGGCCCGAACGTGCTGGTCTTCGAGCCGTCCATGGGCGACGCGGCGATCCAGGCCCAGGTCGACGCCGTGTTCGCCACCCAGCAGTCCAACCAGTTCGGCACCGAGCGGTACGCCCTGGCGTTCATGCCGGGCACCTACACCGTGGACGTCAACGTCGGGTTCTACACCCACGTCCTCGGGCTCGGCGAGAGCCCGGAAGACGTCGTGATCAACGGTCACGTCACGGTCGACGCCCAGTGGTTGCAGGGCAACGGCACGCAGGACTTCTGGCGGTCCGCCGAGAACCTGACCATCGTGCCGCCCGACGGACTGGAGCGCTGGGCGGTCGCCCAGGCCGGTCCGATGCGCCGCGTCCACGTCAAGGGGAACATGACCCTGTGGCCGAGCCCGCCCGGCAACCAGTGGTCCAGCGGCGGCTTCCTGGCCGACAGCGTGGTGGACGGCCAGGTGGACTCGGGCTCGCAGCAGCAGTGGCTGTCGCGCAACGACACCTTCGGCAGCTGGACCGGCTCCAACTGGAACATGGTCTTCGTCGGCGTGCAGGGCGCTCCCGCCCAGTCCTTCCCCACGCCGCCGTTCACCACCGTCGACCGCACCCCGGTGGTGCGGGAGAAGCCGTTCCTGACCGTGGACCGGCACGGCTCCTACCAGGTCTTCGTGCCCGCGCTGCGCCGCGACAGCACCGGCACCACCTGGGCCAACGGGCCGGCCGAGGGCCACAGCATCCCGCTGTCGGACTTCCACGTGGCCCGGCCCGGCGACTCCGCCGACGCCATCAACCAGGCGCTCTCCCAGGGCAGACACCTGCTGCTCACCCCCGGCGTCTACCCGATCTCCTCGCCGCTGCGCGTCACGCGTCCCGGCACCGTCGTCCTGGGCCTCGGCCTGGCCACGCTGCAGTCCACGCACGACAACACCGTCATGGAGGTCGCCGACGTGGGCGGCGTCAGCGTCGCCGGCGTGCTCTTCGAGGCCGCCTCGGCCCACGCCCCCGTGCTGCTCCGCGTCGGCCGAGGCCGCAGTTGGCTCCGGCACACCGCCGACCCCACCGCGCTCTACGACGTCTACGCCCGTATCGGCGGCGCGCTGCCCGGCGGCGCGGACGTCAGCGTCCAGCTCGACAGCAACGACGTGATCTGCGACAACCTGTGGCTCTGGCGCGCCGACCACGGCCTGGACGGCACCGTCGGCTGGTCGGTCAACCCGGCCGACACCGGCATCCTCGTCAACGGCGACCACGTCACCGCGTACGGGCTGGCCGTCGAGCACTACCAGAAGTACGAGGTGCTGTGGCTGGGCAACCACGGCAGCACCTACTTCTTCCAGAACGAGCACCCCTACGACGTCCCCACCCAGACCGCCTGGAACCACGGCACCACCAGGGGCTACGCCGCCTACAAGGTCGCCGACCACGTCACCGACCACCACGCCTGGGGCCTCGGCAGCTACTGCTTCTTCGATCTCAACGCCGACATCTACACCGACCGCGCCTACGAGGTCCCCGACACGCCCGGCGTCGTCTTCACCGACCTGATGACCGTCTGCCTCAACGGCGCGGGCGGCGGCGGCATCCTGCACTGCATCAACAACGCCGGTGACCCGGTCCAGAACGGCTTCGGCACGTACGACATGAAGTCCTACACCGACGGCACCGCGACGGTCTGACAACACCTCCAACCCGGCGGCCCGGGCGCGCGGCCGACAAGGACCGCGCGCCCGGGCCGGGCCGGGGACGACCGCGGGGCCGCGGGGTGGCCGGCGTCCACCGCTGGTCAGTCGGGGAAGCGGCCGCAGAGCCAGTTGCCGGGCTCGGCCGGGTCGTCGCTGATCCAGAACTGGCGCCACAGCAGCGCGAACTCCGCACGGCCGAGGTGGCCGTCGCCGTCGAGGTCGAGCCGTTCGAAGACGCCCGTCATGTCCACGGGCCGCCCGTTCCAGGTCTCGACGAGCCTGCGGTGCTCCTGCGCGGAGATACGGCCGTCCCCGTCGGCGTCCACGGCGTCGAAGAGGGTCTCGGCGGTCGCGGTGACGTCCGCGACCATGGCGGGCAGCCGGTCGACGAGCGAGAGCAGTTCACCCATGTCGACCGTGCCGTCCCCGTCGGCGTCCCCGGCTTCCAGCAGCGCCGCCCACCAGCCCATCAGCAGCGCCTCCACCCGGGCGCGCAGCTGCGTTCCCGGGCCCACCCCCGGCAGCCGGCTCCAGCGGGCGACGAGCGCCCGGAAGTCCTCCTCGCGCAGCCGGCCGTCGCCGTCCGCGTCGAACGCGGCGAACATCCCCTTGAACTTGCGCTCCTGAAACGCGCCGGCCATGAACGGCCTCCCTCGACGCCGAACCGCACCATGAACCGCCGTCCTACGGGACGGAGGACAACATGTGACTATAGGCCGGGTCGTGCCCTGACCAATATGGGCACATGTATACGAACCATCACCCACGAAGGTCCGTTCCGGTGCGTCCGTCAGCGCGGCACGCGGGCCCGGGTCGGGTAGTGGTCGGCCACGACGCGGGCCATCGCGCCGGTCGGGTCGGCCGCGACCTCGGTCGCCGAGAAGTAGACGTTCCCCCGCACCTGCGGCCACGCCTGGTCGAAGGTGAGGTGGCGGCTCAGCTCGGCCGGATCCTGCCACGGCGCGGGCTGCCCGGCCGCGCCCTGCTTGTAGAGCGCCTCGCCGACGTAGAGCAGCACGCGGGTGCCCTCGACCGCCTCGGACCACCAGGGGATCAGCTTCGCGTAGTCGGCCGCGGCGAAGCCGATGTTCCAGTAGATCTGCGGGCAGATGTAGTCGATCCACTCCTCGCGCACCCAGCGCAGCGTGTCCGCGTGCAGGTCGTCGTAGGTCTGGACGCCGGCGGTGGTGTCCGAACCGCGCGGGTCGGTGGAGGCGTTGCGCCACACGCCGAACGGGCTGATGCCGAAGCTCCCCCGCGGCCGCAGCGCGCGCATCCGCTCCGCCGTCTCGCGCACCAGCAGGTTGACGTTGTCGCGGCGCCAGGCGTCGCGGTCGGTGAAGCCGCCGCCGTACCGGGCGAAGGCGTCGTCGTCGTCGAAGGTCTGGCCGGCCACGGGGTACGGGTAGAAGTAGTCGTCCCAGTGCAGTCCGTCGACCGGGTAGTGCTCGACGGCGTCCAGCATCGCGTCCTGCACGAAGCGGCGCACCTCGGGGATGCCCGGGTTGTAGTAGAGCTGCCCGCCGTAGGCGACGACCCATTCGGGATGCCGGCGCGCGGGGTGCCAGGGGACGAGCGCGTCGAGGTCGCCGGTGACCGAGATCCGGTACGGGTTGCACCACGCGTGCAGTCGCAGCCCGCGGCGGTGTGCCTCCCGCACGGCGAACTCCAGCGGGTCCCATCCGGGGGACGTCCCCTGCGTACCGGTGAGGTACTGCGACCACGGCTCGTACGGGGACGGCCAGAAGGCGTCGGCGGTCGGCCTGACCTGGAGGTAGACGACGTTGAGCCGGCGTGCCACCGCCGCGTCGAACAGCGCGGTCAGCTCGGCGCGTTGCCGGTCCGCCGGCAGCCCGGGCGCCGACGGCCAGTCGTCGTCGGTCACCGTGGCGATCCACATGCCGCGCAGCTGCTCCGGCGGACGTCCGCCGCCGTCCGCGTACGCCGGGCTCCCGCCCGGCAGCACCGTCGCGGCCACGCCGGCCGAAACCGCCACGAAGGCCCTGCGGGTGATGTGTGTCATCAACGCTCCCTGGAATGGCGCATCAGTTCTTCCACGACCGCCCGATCATGCGGCAGCACCCCGCCGCGGGCAACAGGCAGCGCGGGGCGGCCACTTCCCGAAAATCCCACCGGCCACTGCGGTCACCGTCGTCACACACGGCCGTGGGGGGCGCCCGGCGGGTGCTTCGCGTGCTCCCGGTTCGCGCCTGCCTGGTCGCGCCCCGTCTGGGGCACGGTGGTAAGCGCCTGGGCAGCGCGGTGCTGATCCGGCCCCGGGAGTCAGGTGGTGGTGGCGTGACGGACCGGTTCGGCCGCGGCACGCGCACCCGGCACCGAGCGGTACCGACGACGACGTCCCTTCTCGACAGGCGCACCGCGGACCATCCGCGGTGACCGACGGCTGCCTTCGCGGGGTCCGCCGCACCCCTCACGGAGGGTCACGGTCACCCCGGCCGTCCGCGCGCGCCCGCATCCGCACGGCGCCTGGCAGCGGAACGACCCGACGCATTGATCCCGGCTCACAGACGGAAGGCCTTTCATCGTGACCGAAGAACGGGCGCTCGATCAGGGCGCGCCGACCAGTCTTTCCACCCGAGCGGCACGGCTGTTGGCCACCACGACCAAGACACCGCCGCAGATGCAGTCCATCACCTCCCGGTGGCTGCTCCGGCGCCTGCCGTGGGTGGACGTCAAAGGAGGCACGTACCGCGTCAACCGACGCCTGACGCTCACGCCGGGGCGGGGCCGGGTGTCGTTCGTCCAGGAGGGGCAGGAGGTGCGGATCGTGCCGCGGACCCTCACCGAACTGCCCGCGCTGCGCGGCTATGCCGACCTGCCGGTTCTCCAGCGGCTCGCCGAGCTGTTCACCCCCGTCCAGGTGCGCCCCGGCCAGATCCTCGCCGAGCAGGGGGAGGCCGTCAGCAAGGTCTACGTCGTCGCGCACGGGCGCCTGGAGCGGGTCGCCACCGGCAAGTACGGGGCGTTGGAGCACCGGGGGGTGATCACCGACGGCGACCAGATCGGCGACGAGGCGATCGGGGAGGAGGACCCGCGCTGGTCGGCGACGCTGCGGGCGGCCACCGCCGGCACCGTGATGGAGCTGGACTGGACCGCCTTCGGGCGGCTGCGCGACGACGCGCCCTCGCTCCAGGGGCAGTTGGCGGACTTCGCCCGGCTGCGTGCTGTCAGGACCAACCGCAAGGGCGAGGCCGACGTCGCGGTCCGCGCCGGCCACGAGGGCGAAGCCGTCATCCCCGGCACGTTCGTCGACTACGAACTCGCGCCGCGCGAGTACGAGTTGTCGCTGACGCAGTCCGTCCTGCGCGTCCACACCCGCGTCGCCGACCTCTACAACGAGCCGATGGACCAGCTCCGGCAGCAGCTCCGCCTCACCCTGGAGGAGATCCGCGAGACCCAGGAGTGGGAGATGGTCAACAACGCGGAGTTCGGGCTGCTCAGCCAGACCGCGTACGACAAGCGGATCTCCACCCGCTCCGGGCCGCCCACGCCCGACGACATGGACGACCTGCTGACCATGCGCCGCAGCACGCACGCGTTCTTCGCCCATCCCAAGGCGATCGCGGCGTTCTTCCGGCAGTGCAACCGCCGCGGCCTGTACCCCGATGCCGCCGAGGTCGACGGCCACCGCATCCCCGCCTGGCGCGGGGTGCCGATCTTCCCGCTGTCCAAGATCCCCGTCACCGCCGACAGCACCTCCACCATCATCGCCATGCGGACCGGCGAGGACCGGCAGGGCGTGATCGGGCTGCACCAGACCGGCCTGCCGGACGAGTGCGAACCCGGGGCGAACGTCCGCTTCATGGGCATCGACGAGCGCGCGATCATGCGGTACCTGGTCACCGCCTACTACTCGGCGGCCATCCTCGTCCCCGACGCGGTCGGGCTGCTGGAGAACGTCTCGACCTGCGCCGAGGAGAGCTGATACCCGTGGCCTCCGCCATCCCCCAGGGGCCGACCGGCCTGGGAACCTCCGGCCTGCACCTCACCGCACAGCCCCAAGCGCCGAGCGGCGGCGAGCGGCCGGTGCGGCCGATCCCCGGCCTGCGCCACCGCCCCGCCGTCGAACCGGATCCGGCCGTGGTGGCGGAACTGGACCGGCGCACCAAGGAGTGGGCCCGGCAGATCGACCTGTTCCCGCCGGAATGGGAGGGCGACTTCGACGGCTTCGGCACCGGCCGCGCGATCTGCCTGTGCCATCCCGACTACGCCGACATGGACCGCCTGCTGGTCGCGGCACGGCTGCTCGCGGCGGAGAACGCCGTGGACGACTGCTACTGCGAGGACTACGGCGGCTCGCCCGAGGGCCTCGGCTCCCGGCTGCTCATCGCCCACTCCGCCCTCGACCCCTTCCACTGCGTGCCGCAGTACGAGGCCGCGTGGCGGGAGGGCCTGACCGCGGACGCGCCGCTGCGCGCGTACCACTCCGCCATGCGGCACACCGGGTCGTGGGCCACGCCGGCCCAGGCCGACCGGCTGCGCCACGATCTCGCCCGGCTCCACCTCGGCTATCTGGGCGAGGCCGCCTGGAGCCTGGACGGCGTCGTCCCCGAGGTCTGGGAGTACCTGGTGATGCGGCAGTTCAACAACTTCCGCCCCTGCCTGACCCTCACCGACCTGGTCGCCGGCTACGAGTTGCCCGCCCACCTGCAGGCGCTCCCGGCCGTGCAGCGGCTGACGGCGCTGGCGGGCAACGCGACCACCCTGGTCAACGACCTGTACTCCTACACCAAGGAGAAGCGCGCCAAGCGCCCGCACCTGAACCTCCCGACCGTCCTCGCGCACCGCGAAGCGCTCTGCGAGCGGGACGCCTACCTGAAGACGATCGAGATCCACAACACCGTCATGGACGCCTTCGAGACCGAGAGCGCTCAGTTGCACGCCCGGATGCCCGACCCGGTCCTGGCGCGCTACCGGACCGGCCTGGCGGCCTGGGTGTCCGGCAACCACGAGTGGCACGCGACGAACCACCACCGCTACACCCTGCCGGACTTCTGGCCCGAGGAGGAGACCTCATGAGCGCCGCCGTCACCCCCTACCAGAGCGACATCGCCCGCTACTGGAACTCCGAGGCACGCCCCGTCAACCTGCGTCTCGGCGACGTGGACGGCTTATATCACCACCACTACGGCGTCGGGAAGGTCGACTGGAGCGTCCTGGACGCCCCCGAGGAGGAGCGGGACCAGGCGGTCATCAGCGAGATGCACCGACTGGAGACCGCCCAGTCCGAACTCCTGCTGGACGCCCTCGGCCCCGTCGGCCCGGACGACCGCCTGCTGGACGCCGGCTGCGGACGCGGCGGCACCTCGATCCTCGCCAACGCGCGCTTCGGCTGCCGGGTCGACGGCATCACCCTGTCGTCCAAGCAGGCCGACTTCGCCAACGAGCAGGCCCACCGCCGCGGCGTCACCGACCGGGTGAACTTCCACACCGGCAACATGCTGCAGACCGGCTTCTCCCCCGGCGCCTACCAGGCCGTCTGGAACAACGAGTCCACCATGTACGTCGACCTGCCGGACCTGTTCGCCGCGCACGCCAGGCTGCTGAGGCCCGGCGGCCGCTACGTGACCATCACCGGCTGCTACAACGAGGTCTACGGCCAGCCGAGCAAGGCCGTGTCCACCATCAACGCGCACTACGAGTGCAACATCCACGGCCGCGCCGAGTACTTCCGCGCGATGGCCGCCAACCGCCTCGTCCCGGTCGAGGTGCACGACCTGACGCCCGACACGATCCCCTACTGGGAACTGCGCATCCAGTCCTGCGTCGCCACCGGCATCGAGGAGGCGTTCCTGTCCTCCTACAAGGACGGCTCCTTCCAGTACCTGCTGATCGCCGCGGACCGCATCTAGGGTCGGGGGCGCTCCGAATTCCGGGCACACGGGTGCCGGCCGAACCTCGGCCGGCACCTCTCGCGTGTCACGGCCGCGCCGGCCGGGTCCCCCTGCGGCTACCCGCAGGACGGGCACAGGCCGCGGTAGGTGACCTCGACCGCGGAGACGGTGAAGCCGAACCGTTCCTTCGGCGGGAGGTCGGTCAGCGGATCGCCGGTCGGGTGGACGTCGCGGATGGCGCCGCAGCCGGAGCAGACCAGGTGCTGGTGCGGGTGGTGCGCGTTCGGGTCGTAGCGCTTGGCGCGGCCGTCGGTGGAGACCTCCACGACCTCGCCGAGCGAGACCATCTCGCCCAGGGTGTTGTAGACGGTCGCCCGGGAGATCTCGGGCAGCCGCCGCGCCGCGAGGGCGTGCACCTCGTCGGCCGTGAGGTGGATGTGGTCGCCGTCGAGGACCTCCGCAACGACGCGCCGCTGGGAGGTCATCCGCCAGCCACGGCCTCGCAGTCGCTCCAGCAGGTCACTCATATCGGTTCACCTGTTCGGGTTCGGTGGGATATCCGAAGTTTACCAGTGGACGTCCGGGTTTCGATTGGATATGGATTTGGCAAGCTTCTTGACTGAGAATCTGTCCATTGTAGGATCGCTTCCGGCGGTAGCCAAGGGACAGGAAGACTCCAGTACGGCAGGAGACGGGGACGTGACGGGACGACCGCCGGGGAGCTGCGCGGTGCGGGCCCGCACGTGACGCCCGCTCGCGGCACGCTCACCTCCGGGGTGCGCGATCGCGTGGGCCGGTTCTCCCTTCGCGTCGGCGACCCGGCCCCGTTCGAGGGACGTGTCGGGGACAATCCCCACCACGTCGCGTGCCGGCCGTACGGTGTCGTCGCCGACGCCGGCCGCGTGGCCGGCGGGGCCGAGGCCACCGTCTGGGGCCTGTGCCCGGCTGTTCCACCGCCGCAGTTCCCGAGCACCGTGATCCGCCTGGTCCGGAAGGATTTTCATGTCTGAGAACCATGAAGCAATCGTCGTAGACGCCAAGACGGAGAGCGAGGGTGGCTGCCCGGTCGTGCACGGGCGCGCCCCGCATCCGACCCAGGGCGGCGGGAACCGCCAGTGGTGGCCGGAGCGGCTCGACCTGAAGATCCTTGCCAAGAACCCCGCCGTGGCCAACCCGCTCGGCGAGGAGTTCGACTACGCCGCGGCGTTCCGGAGCCTCGACCTCGCGGCCGTCAAGCAGGACATCGCGGAGGTGCTGACCACCTCGCAGGACTGGTGGCCGGCCGACTACGGCCACTACGGCCCGTTCATGGTCCGGATGGCGTGGCACAGCGCGGGCACCTACCGGATCAGCGACGGCCGCGGCGGCGCCGGGGCCGGCCAGCAGCGCTTCGCCCCGCTCAACAGCTGGCCGGACAACGCCAACCTCGACAAGGCCCGCCGCCTGCTGTGGCCGGTCAAGAAGAAGTACGGCCAGCAGCTCTCGTGGGCCGACCTGATGGTGCTGGCCGGCAACGTCGCCCTGGAGTCGATGGGCTTCGAGACCTTCGGCTTCGGCGGCGGCCGCGAGGACGTCTGGCAGCCCGAGGAGGACGTCTACTGGGGCCCGGAGACCACCTGGCTCGGCGACGAGCGCTACACCGGCGACCGCGAGCTGGAAAACCCGCTCGGCGCGGTCCAGATGGGCCTCATCTACGTCAACCCCGAGGGCCCGAACGGCAACCCGGACCCGCTGGCCGCGGCCCGCGACATCCGTGAGACCTTCCGCCGGATGGCGATGAACGACGAGGAGACCGTCGCGCTGATCGCCGGCGGCCACACCTTCGGCAAGACCCACGGCGCGGGCCCGGCGGACAGCGTCGGCCCCGACCCCGAGGCCGCCTCGCTGGAGGAGCAGGGCCTCGGCTGGCGCAACTCGTTCGGCACCGGCAAGGGTGGCGACACGATCACCAGCGGCCTTGAGGGCGCTTGGACCAACACCCCGGTGGCCTGGGACAACAGCTTCTTCGAGATCCTGTTCGGCCACGAGTGGGAGCTGAGCAAGAGCCCGGCCGGCGCGCAGCAGTGGAAGCCGAAGGACGGCGGCGGGGCGGGCACCGTCCCCGACGCGCACGACCCGTCGAAGAGCCACGCCCCGACGATGCTGACGACCGACCTCGCGCTGCGCGTGGACCCGGCCTACGAGCAGATCTCGCGCCGCTTCCTGGACAACCCCGAGCAGTTCGCGGACGCCTTCGCCCGGGCGTGGTTCAAGCTGACCCACCGTGACATGGGCCCGGTCGCGCGCTACCTCGGCCCGGAGGTCCCGGCCGAGACGCTGGTGTGGCAGGACCCGGTCCCCGCGGTGACGCACGAGCTGATCGGCGCCGAGGACGTCGCCGACCTCAAGGCCCGCGTGCTCGCCTCCGGCCTGTCGGTCTCCCAGCTGGTCTCCACCGCGTGGGCGTCGGCCGCCTCCTTCCGCGGCAGCGACAAGCGCGGCGGCGCCAACGGCGCCCGCGTCCGCCTCCAGCCGCAGAGCGGCTGGGAGGCCAACGACCCCGACCAGCTCGCGACGGTGCTGCGCGCCCTGGAGGGGATCCAGGAGGGCTTCAACAGCGCGCAGAGCGGCGGCAAGCAGGTCTCGCTCGCCGACCTGATCGTGCTGGCCGGCAACGCGGCGGTCGAGCAGGCCGCCAAGGAGGCCGGCTTCGAGGTCGAGGTGCCCTTCACCGCGGGCCGCACGGACGCCTCGCAGGAGCAGACCGACGTGGAGTCGTTCGCCGCGCTGGAGCCGGTGGCCGACGGGTTCCGCAACTACCTCGGGAAGGGCAACCGGCTGTCGGCCGAGTACCTGCTGATCGACCGGGCGAACCTGCTGACCCTGAGCGCCCCGGAGATGACGGTCCTCGTCGGCGGCCTGCGCGTGCTGGGTGCCAACTCCCAGCAGTCGCCGGTCGGTGTCCTCACCGCGACCCCCGGGTCGCTGACCAACGACTTCTTCGTCAACCTGCTCGACCTGGGCACGACGTGGAAGCCGACTTCCGAGGACGCGAACACCTTCGAGGGCCGCGACGCCGCCACCGGCGAGGTCCGGTGGACCGGCAGCCGTGTCGACCTCCTCTTCGGCTCCAACTCCGAGCTGCGCGCCCTCGCGGAGGTCTACGCGAGCGACGACGCCAAGGAGAAGTTCGTGCACGCCTTCGTCGCGGCGTGGGACAAGGTCATGAACCTCGACCGGTTCGACCTGGTCTGATCCCGGCGTCCAGGCCGGCCGGCGGCGGCCGGCCTGGACCTCCCGGTAGGCGGTGCGCCGCGATCCGGGAGCAGCCGGCCGCCCGCTTGGCATACTGGCCCGATGGACAGGCGGACGGCTTCCTGGCGCAACACGACCCACGACTGGGCGAGCACCGTGGACACCGAGCACCTCGCGCTCGTCCGCAGCGATCCGGCCGCGTTCGCTCCCGGCGGCACGCGCCACCTGGTCCTCGAAGTCCTCGCCAGCGGCCGACGAGGCGGAGTTCGCCGGCGGCGGGCGGTGCGTCGTCACGCTCCACGCCGACGGGTCGGTGTCGGTCGCGGACGACGGACGGGGCACCGACACCCGGTTCGACGCCGGCGGCCGGGCCGTGCGGAAGCCGGTCATGGCGACCAAGGACCTCCGGTTCTTCGACCACCCGCGGGCGCGGTCGCTCCCCGACGGCCACCCGCGTCGGGGCATGTCCGTCGTCGCGGCGCTCAGCGAATGGCTCGTCCACACCAACCGCCGCGCGGAGGGCGCCTGGACGCAGCGCTACGAGCACGGCGTCCCCGCGACGGATCTGACACCGGTCGCCGACGACGGCACGACCGGGACGACGGTCCGCTTCCGTGCGAGCGAACCCCTGCGCGCGGCAGCCGCGCCCACCTGCGACGAGCTCCTGCGGTTCGTCACGCGCTGGCCGCTGCTGTCCGTCGAGGTCGACGACCGCCGCGGCTGACCCGGCGCGGCCGTTCCCCGATCCGCCCTCAACTCGGGCGCTGCACGACGTCGTCAACGCGGCCGGACCGGCGTTCGACGCCCGGCGGCGCAAGGACCGCTCGCGCTTCCTGCTGGCGGTCAGCGGCCGGGACGGGCACCGGGCCGTGCTGTCCTGGGCGGAGATAGACCCCGAGTTCGGCAACTCCCCCATCCTGCTCGGCGTTTCGATGGACGGGCGGCCGCTCGACGGCGGCGGCTGCCAACTGGTCGTCCCCGGCGACGGCTGCGGCGCCCGCTACGTCAGCGCCATCACCACGGTGTGGTTCGGCGCCCACCCGTTCCCCACCGAGTACCGCGAGCCGCCGTCCCGCGCCGCGGTGGGCTGACGCCGCGCCGGCCCGACGCACCGGAGTGGTGCCGTCCTCGCCGGGCGGAACAGGCAGATACGTCGCCGCGCCGCCTTCCGCTCGGCAGCGGAGCGGTCGGGTTCGTCACATTGACCATAGAACTTAGGTATGCCTAACCTAACTTGCCCGTACCATCCGGTTCGCGAGCAAGGACGGTCAGCCGTGCCTCTTCCCTGTCAGCCCAGTGTTCTTCGCGCGGCGGCGGCGCCGTCGACGCCGCTCGGTCCGTTCGTGGACAGCGCCGTCGCCTGGACGGCCTGGGTGACCCTCATGGGATTCGTCGGACTGGCCGCGCTGGCCCTGGTGGCCGTCGGCCCGGTGGCCGGCCGGATCGGGTCGGACACGCTCGCCGCGGTGACCGTGAGACTGTCGCGGGCCGCGGTCGTGCTGGGGGTGCTGGCCGCGCCGGCGGTGCTCACCGGCCTCGCCCACGGAGCGTCGGCGAACGGCGGCTACCGGTTCGGCGCGGCGTGGAACTCGTTGTACGACGGCACCAACGACGGCCGCCTGTCGGGGCTGGAGGTGACCCTCCTCCTGGTGGGCGCCGCGCTGCTCGCGCCGCTCACCGTCCGCGGGTGCGCGGCGGGTCCGGCCCGGCGGTGGCTGCTGACGGCCGGTCTGGCCGCCGGGGCGGTGGCGCTCGGCACCACCAAGTTCCCCGACGCCGCGCCCGACGACTGGGGACGCGCGGTCTTCGAGACGTTCATGTGGATGCTGCACCTGCTGGGCGGTGCCGTCTGGCTCGGCGGCCTGGCGGGCCTGCTGCTGCTCGCCCTTCCCGGTGCGGTCTCCCCCGCGGATCGCGGCGCGTTCTGGTCCCCGGCGATCCGCCGCTTCTCCGTCGCGGCGATGAGCTGCGTCGCGGCGATCGCGCTGTCCGGCCTGTTCCTGCTCTGGGAACACGTGGACGGCCCCGGCCAGTTGGTCACCACCATGTACGGGCGGGTGCTCGGCGTGAAGATCCTCCTCTTCGGCGCCTTGCTGGCGCTCGGCGCCTTCAACCAGTTCTGGCTGCACCCGCGCGTCGACGCGCTGCGCGCCGCCGGTGACCGGCGTCCGCTGCACACGATCCTGCTCCGCCGGTTCCCCGCGGTGCTCGCCGCCGAGATCCTGCTCGGGCTGACGGTGCTGTTCGTCGCGCCGTTCCTGCACGGCTCGGCGCGCAACCAGGCCTACCAGGCCGACGTGGCCGAGCACTCCGCCGTCGCCGTCGCGCCGGACAAGCTGCCCAGGCTCGACCCCAAGCAGGCCACCACCTCCACCTGGGTCTGGGGCAGCGCGGAGACCGCCGCCGTCGTCGCCGTCATGCTGGCCGGCCACCGGATCTCCGGCCGCCTCGCCCGCCGCCGCACCGCTGCCACCGCGACGGCCGCTCCGACCGAACCGGGCAACCTCGTCGAGGCGTGACCCCCGCGCTCCCGCTCGCCGACCCCGCCGGAAAGCACCGCTCCGCCGGCGAGCGAGAGAAAGGCACGGACGGCGTTCCGGACGGCGCGAGCGGCGGCGCCGGCAATACGCGGTCCGCCATCCGCGACGGAGACCGCGGGAAACACCGAAGCCCTGTCCGGTGTTCACGAGGGCGTGCCGAACGGTAAAGAGCCGCATATCCCGCCGACTGAGAGTGACGGCCCCGGCAGTCTCATCCCGTGGGATGGACCTGCGTGAACGAGATGTACACGGCACGGAGTCGGGCAAAGCAAACGTATGCCGCATGGATCTGTACACCGTCCACCCGGAAAAAGCGGGCATGGCCGGCTCCAACCCGAGAGAAAGCTGTACGGACCACGCAGAAGTGCGTCACGCAGGGGACGGACCATCACGGTCGAAAAAAGCAGAATTGACGTGGCCCGACCCGAACGGTGCACGAGTCGGTGGTGCGGATCCCTCGCGGGCGAATTCGGAAAGAGCGGATCTGAGCGGCGTGAAGCGGACTTCGGCCAGGTGCGTGTATCAGCCGGGAGGCAACCGCCGAGCGCGGAGTTCGGCGCATTCCCCGCACCTGTCGTGAAGCCGGTGGACCGTCCGCCGGCGGCAACCGGGGGTCGACGGCCGCCTGTTCGGCGGCCGGGCGGGAGGCGGCCCGGCGCACCCGGCACGGTCCCGAGCGGGCGGCCTTCACGGAGCCGCACGGTGCGGGTGCGGCGGCGCATCCGACCGGAGCCGGGCCGCGCCGAGTTCGCGCGGGCCGGGTGCGCGGAAGCCGGCGGCGGCGCCCGTCCTAGAGGTGGCCTGCCGGAACGCCGCGCGGGGCGGCCGCGATCGGGGCCCGATCGGTCGGCAGGTCGCGCCGGACCGCCAGACGCCGGGCGTCGCAGGCGCGCACCAGGGCGTGGTTCGTCGCCACGACGGCGGCCCGCGCGGCGGCCAGGGCGTCCCGCAGCGGTTCCACGTCGTCGGCCGTGCCGGGGGGCGGCTGCCGGTCGTCGAGCCGCAGCAGGTGCAGGGCGGCTTCGAGAACGGCGAACCGCGCCTCTCCGCGCGCGGTACTGCGATCGGCCGCTCTCATGAGCAGCGCGATGTCGTTGCGGATTTCCTCGACTTGTATGACCGAAATATCTTCCATATGACGTGAATTCCGCCCCTTCGCGGCCGCCGGGAAAACCACCCATCGCGCACTGGCGCCCTCAAACAGGGGTGCGGCCGCCAAGCCGGCGTGAAACCGAATACGGGACGCCGACAGGCACGAGTCGCCACGGCGGGGCGTGCCTCGGCCCGAAACGCACGAACCCGCCCATCCGCAGACGCTATCGTCGCCGCACCGCTGCCGTACTCAACAACCCCGACGGCCAGACCCTATACGACCCGGCACCGGAATCTCCAGGAATTCGCCCGCCGAGCCGACCCGAACCCGGACACCTTCACGGATAACCGGGCGGACCCGTCAAGAAGCCACGCAAGGTGATTCGTTGGGCCTGACCCTTGACGGCGATGGCACTAAGTGTCCAGCCTGTCGGCCTAGGTATTCACGTGCCGAGTCGATAGAAAGGGCTGCCTCGGACGTGGGTCTCGGCACGCGGCAAAACAGTTCAGAGGTGGGCAGGAGATTCTATGAGTGAACGTCGGATTCTCATGCTGGGGCCGGACCGGTACGCCCTCGACGCAGCAGCCCGCATGGACGTGCCCGTGGTCCTGCTCTACGACGCGGGGTACCGCGACGCCAAGCCCCTGCCACGACTGGCCGCCGACGTCACCCCGGTCTTCGTCGACAGCGCCGCGGATCCGGAGGCCGTGCTCGCCGCGATCGAACGCGAGGGGCTGCCGGGCGAGTACACCGCCGTCTACACCAACGAAGAGACCAGCGTGGTCCTCGCGAGCCTGCTGGCGACCGCGTTCGGCTGCCCGTCGGCCGCACCGCTGACGGCGGCCGGCTTCCGCGACAAGGTGATCCAGAAGCGGCTGGTGGCCAAGGCCGGTGTGCGCACCGCGGGGACCAGCGTGATCGAGGACCTGCGCCGCATCCCCGACGACCAGTTGCTTCCCGGACCGCGCGCCGTGGTCAAGCCGATCCGCGGCGCGGCGACCTCGAACACGGCCGCGGTCTCCTCGGTGGCGGAGCTGCGGGAGTTCGCGCAGCGCGCGCTGGCCGCCCAACCCTCCCGGCGCACCTACGCGTTGGAGGAGTTCGTCAGCGGCGTCGAGGTGGCGGCCGACGGCCTGGTCCAGGACGGGCGGGTCGTCTTCTGGTGCCTGGCGCGCTACGCAGAACCCCTGCTGCGGTTCATCGAGGACAAGGACCGGCCGATCGTGATGCAGCGGCTCGACCGCGAGCGGGACGCCGCCCTCTACCGGGCCGTCGACGAACCGCTGCACACGGCGATCGAGGCACTGGGGCTGCGCGACGGCGTCTTCCACATGGAGTTGTTCGCCGATCCCGAGGAGGGCACCGCCGTCTTCGGCGAGTGCGGCATGCGGCGCGGCGGAGGGCTCACCCAGGAAGAGGTGATGGCGAAGTTCGGGGTGGACCTGGCGGAGGGCGCGCTGCGCATCGCGCTGGGCGAGCGGGTGTCCGTCGAGGAGACGCCGGTCCCGGAGGTCATCGGGACCAGCTTCCTCGTCCGCCGCCAGGGAACGGTGATCTCCTGCCCGTCGCCGAGGGACCTGTGCGCCCTGCCCGGCGTGGAGTTCGCCACGATCGACGTCTCCTTCGGCGAGCGGATGGGCACGACGGCCGACACGACGATCGGCATGGGGATCGTGCTGCTGCGGGCCGCGGACCAGGAGGCGTTCGACAAGACCGCCGCCGAGACGCACGAGTGGTTCCACCAGCGGGTCACCGTCCTGCCCGAGAACCGCACGCGCAGCGAGCTGCGCGACTGGCAGCAGGCCCACTGGCCCGGCCGCGGCTTCGAACGCTGGCTCTACGAACGTGGATAGTCACGGCCTGAATTTCCGTCAGCGATGCTTAGGGGAAAGAAGTTGAACGAGCTACGGGGTCGGCGTCTCGCGGTCATCGGCCAGGGATACGTCGGACTTCCCCTCGCGGTACGCGCGGCCGAGCGGGGCTGGGAGACGGTCGGGGTGGACGTCTCGGCCGAGCGGGTGGCGGCGCTGCGGGCCGGGCGCTCCTGCACGCCGGACATATCCGACGCCCGGCTGGCCGAGGTGACGGAGTCCGGCGCCCTGACGGTGACGGCGGAGATCAAGGCGGCCCAGGGGTTCGACTACGCGGTCATCACCGTTCCCACGCCGCTGCGCGACGGCATCCCGGACCTCGGCCACGTGCGCGACGCCTGCCTCGACCTGGCGCCGTACGTCACGCGCGGCAGCACGGTGATCCTGGAGTCCACCACGTACCCCGGCACCACCGAGGAGGTGGTCAAGGAGATCCTGGAGCGGGTCTCGGGCCTGACCGCCGGCGAGGACTTCGCGCTCGGCTACAGCCCGGAGCGGTGCGATCCGGGCAACCCCACGTACGACATCGAGAACACCCCGAAGATCGTCTCCGGGTACACCCCGGCCTGCGCCGAGTCGGTGCGCGCGTTCTACGCGACGATCGTCAGCCGGCCGGTGCCGGTCGAGTCGCTGCGGCTGGCCGAGTTCGCGAAGATACTGGAGAACACCTTCCGGTACGTCAACATCGGCCTGGTGAACGAACTCGCGCTGCTCGCCCGCGACCTCGATCTCGACATCTGGAAGGCGATCGACGCCGCCGGCACCAAGCCCTTCGGGTACATGCCGTTCCGGCCGGGACCCGGCGTCGGCGGACACTGCCTGCCCGTCGACCCGCTCTACCTGACCTGGCGCATGCGGGAGAAGCTCGGCGCCACCTCGCAGTTCATCGAACTCGCCCACAAGGTCAACTCCGGCATGCCCGCGCACGTCGTGGACCGGCTGGCGTACGCGCTCAAGGAGCGGGAGATCGAGCTGGCGGGCGCCCGCGTGCTGCTGCTCGGGCTGGCGTACAAGCCCAACACCGGCGACCTGCGCGAGTCCCCGAGCCTGGTGGTGGCGAGGCTGCTGGCCGAACGCGGCGCCGACGTGCGCTGCTGCGATCCGCACGTGGACGCCGGCGCGCTGCCCGCCGACCTCACCCTCGCCGAGGCCGGCGCCGCGGAGGCGGCACGGGCCGACGCGGTGGTCGTGCTGGTGGACCACGAGGCGTTCGACCTCCCCGGGATCGTCGGCGCGGCGCCCTACGTACTGGACTGCCGCTGCGCCGTGCGGGGAGCGAACGTCGAGGTCATGTAGGAGCGCACACAGCGGCATCGGTGGGACCGGCGGAACCGGCGGACAGCGGCACGGAACGGCACAAAGGGAAAGATGGGCATGACAGGAATCACCGAGGAACAGGTCAACCACTACCGGCTGTTCGGCTACGTCGTGCTGCCGGGGCTGGTCACCGGGCACCTGCGGGATCTCGACTCCGAGTTCGACCGGCTCACCGACGCGGACGCGCACGACGGCAAGTCACGGAAGCTGGTCTGGCAGTTCCTCGACCACAGCCCGGTGGTCTCCCCGCTGCTGGAGGAGTTCGGCGAGGTCTTCGAGGCCGTCCTGGGCGACGACTGGCAGTACTTCGGCAGCGTCGGCAACATCTACTCCGGCGACACCGGCTGGCACACCGACAACTACGCGCACCACCACCGCGCCAAGCTCGCCCTCTACCTCGACCCCACGGGTCCCGGGCGCGGCGGTCTGAGCCTGCTCCCGTTGAGCCACCGGGTCGCCGAGGAGATCAACGAGGTGCACCTGTCGGTCGGCATGAGCGTGAAGTCCCTCGGGCTGACCAGCACCGAGATCCCCTGCCTGACCGTCACCACCGAGCCGGGCGACGGCCTGCTGTTCAACCACAACCTGCTGCACGCCTCCTTCGGCGGCGGCGCCAAGCGCCGGATGATCTCGGTCAACGCGCACGCGCACTACCGCGACGACGAGCGGGCCACCCTGGAGAGCGACGTGGCCCGGCTCAGCCGGTTCCTCGCGCCCGCCGCCTACGGTCCCGACATCGCCGGCGATCCGCCGGCCGCCAGGACCCGGCACCTGGAGCAGGTGCTGTCCTGCTCGGCGGTGTACGAGGAGGCGCTGCGCCGGAAGCTGGCGACGACCAGCACCAAGGCCAAGGACCCGCTGCCCGACCTCAGCCTCAACACCGACCCGAAGGTCGCCATCGCCGAACTCCTGCGGGACAACGACTACGTCGCCCCCGCCGCCTGGCTCGCCGGAGCGGCCGGCTGACCCGGCAGCACCGCTGCCGTCCTGATCCACCACCGAGGCACGAGGGACCGAATCCGTGAACGACGTGTTTTCCGCGCAGGACTTCCTCGACTGGTTTCACGCCCGCCGGGAGGCCGTCGCGGACAAACTCGTGGAATTCATCAACATCGACACCGTCACCCCCGCCGAGAGCGCTTGCTTCGACTTCGTCCGCGGCTACGTGGCGGAGGTCGGCGGGGTGACCGAGGAGCTTCCCGCCCACCCCGGACTGGCCGGCCACCCCGCGCTCTCCCCGCACCCGATGTCGCAACCCGAGGCGGCGCCCTCGCTGCGGGTGGCCTTCGGGCCGCGACGCGACGGCCTGGTCAACACGCGCTTCAACAGCCATCTGGACGTGGTGCCCGCCACCGAGGAGTTCCCGACCGCGTTCGACGCCCGGGTCGCCGACGGCGGGGTGTACGGCCGCGGCGCGTGCGACACCAAGAACAACCTGGTCATGTTCGTCGAGGCGTTGCGCTACCTGCGCGAGCGCGGCCTGGCACTCGGCTCGAACGTCGACCTCGACCTGCCGTCGGAGGAGGAGATCGGCGGGAACGGCACGCTCTCGTGCATCCTGCACGGTCCGGCCCCCGACGAGGCGATCTGCCTGGAACCCACCTCGCTGAAGGTCTTCCGCGGGCACCGCGGCTGCCTGACGTTCCGTGTCGTCCTGCTCGGCCACAGCGTGCACATGGGCGAGGTGGACAGCGGCGTGAGCGCGATCGAGGGCGCCGTGGCGGTCATCGGCCGGCTCAAGCGGCTCGAACAGCAGCTCCTCGACGAGGCGCGCCGGCACCCGGCGTTCACCGTGTGGGACCGGCCGCTGCAGATGAACATCGGCATCATCAGGGGCGGCGAGTGGTCCGGCAGCGTTCCCGAGCAGTGCGAGGTGATCGGCGACCTGGGATTCCTTCCGACGTACTCGCTCGCCGAGACGGAGAACCTCATCCGCGCCGCGTGCGACGAGGTGCTGGATTCCTGGCCGCGCGGCCGCATTTCGGTCGACTTCCAGTCCGGACTGCGCAACGACGCCTATCTCAGCGGTGAACAGGAGCCGGTGGTCCGGGATCTGCTGGCGTCCACCGGGACCGGCGAGACGGAGTCGTCCGGATGGAACGTGAGTTGCGACGCGCGGCACTACGCACAGGTGGCCGGTGTTCCGACGGTGGTGTTCGGCAGTGGGGACCTCAAGGACGCGCATTCGGCCCATGAATTCGTCTCGCTGGACGAACTGGCCCAGGGAAGCCTGATCCTGTGCAGGTATCTCACGCGGGAACGCACGAGGGCAGCCGGTGCCACGCCGCTGCCGGGAACCACGGAAGCCGCGGGAGTACAGGCATGACCGGCTGGGCCGATTCCCTGCGGGCCGGCCGGTCGCCGGACGGCCTCCGGTTCGACGTCGTGTCGAGCGTCGACGACCTGGACCACGCCGGCCTTCGCGAACTGGGCCGGGGCCGCACCTTCTACGTGCAGCCGGAATGGCTGCGCTTCGTGGAGCGGCAGCGGGTGGACGACCGCATCCGCTACGCCACCTGCCACACCGTCGGCGGCCGGCTCGCCGGGGTCGTCCCGGTGTACGTGGGGGATCCGGCGCCCGGCGGGATCTTCGACGTGCACGGCCGCTTCGTCACCCGGTCGGGTTCGGTGGCGACCTCGGCGGCGGACTGGTCCGACCACTGCTTCTTCGGCGGCCGGGAGGGGCTGTCCAACGAGTTCCTGCTCTCCCGGGAGTTGACGGGCGAGCAGCGGTCGGACGTCCTGGCCCACCTGCTGGCCGTCGGCGCCGAGACGGCCGCCTCGCTGGGCGCCCGCTCCTTCTCGGCCGCCTACCTCAACCCGGACGGGTACCAGCAGTTGGCGGCGTTGGTCGACCCGAGGCGGTTCTTCACCGCGGGCGCGACGGCGCTGATCGACCTGAAGTGGGACTCCTTCGAGGACTACCTCGGCTCGCTGGGCGGCCGCAAGCGGTCGATCGGCCGGGAGATCAAGAGGTTCGACAGCCGCGGCTACACCGTGACCGAGGGGCTCCTGGCCGACTGGTACCGCGACATCGCACCGCTGTTCGTCGCCCTGGACTCCCGGTACGGCAACGACGTCTGCCGCGAGGCCGAGACGAGGAAACTCGAACTGCTCGCGCGGAGCACCGGGGAAGCCAGTCGCGTCCTGTGCGTCCTCGACGGTGACGAGCCGGTCGGCGCGCTGCTGCTCGGCGTGCACGGCGACACGATCCACGCGCGCACCGCCGGATTCGACTACGAGCGCGTCGGCCGCAGTTTCGCCTACTTCAACCTGGCGTACTACGAGTTGCTGCGGCGGGGAATAGCGTGGAACGCGCGGAACATCGTCTGGGGAATGTCGACGTATCGCGCGAAGGTCTACCGCGGCGCCCGGATCGAGCCGAGTTGGGGATTCTCCGTTTCGGCCGACGGCCGCACCCCGATGGACGATCCGGTATTCCGCTCCTGGAACGCGACGCGTGCGGAGGCGGTCCTGTCCGGCGACGGGGCCGCGATGGACGAAGTGGGCCTTCCCTGATCCGGCCGGCCGGACCGGTCCCTTTGCGAACCATGCTCATCGAGGAAGGACGTAATCCGTGGCGGACGCCGTACGGGAGGAGGTCCACGACGGCACCGACGCCGACGCGGGCGACCGGGACCGGCCCGAGCGGGGAGTGCTCGACCTCCTGCGGAACAACCCGCGGCTGAGCTCCTTCCTGCTGGCCCGCAGCCTCTCGCAGATCGGCGACGCGCTGACCGTCGTCGGCCTGGCCTTCGCGATCCTGCGCTTCTCCGACTCGGCCGGCGTGGGCCTGGTGCTCGCCTCCCGGGCGATCCCCAGCCTGCTGCTGCTCCCGGTGGGCGGGGTCTTCGGCGACCGGCTGCCGCGCAAGGCGGTGCTGGTCGCCAGCGAGGCGGTCTCCGCCGTCGTGCTGATCACGGCGGGCGCCCTCCTGGTCGCGGGCAACACGCATCTGCTCTACTACTGCCTGCTGCTGGCCGGCCGGGGTGCGGCCGGCGCCCTGTTCGGACCGGTCTCCACCTCCGCCATCTCGTACATCGCGCCCGAGGACAGCCGCCGCCGGGTGTACGCGATGTTCAACACGGTGGGAAACGTCAGCGACATCGCGGGGCCGGCCGTCGCCGGGCTCCTGCTCGCGGTGCTGTCCCCCGGCTGGCTGCTGATCTTCGACGGCACCACGTTCGCCGCGAGCATCCTGCTGGTCGGCGTGGGCGGCAGCCTCGGCCGCGCCCAGCCCCGCGCTCGCGCCGGCGGTTACCTGCGCGATCTGGCCGAGGGCGTGCGGGTGGTGCGCTCGATCCGCTGGCTGTACGTGCTGATCGCCGGCGCCGCGTTCTCCCAGTTCTTCCTGCTGGCCCCGCTGCAGGTGCTCGGCCCGGTGGTGGCGGTGCGCAGCCTGGGCGGCAGCGGGGCCTGGGCCGCCATCTCCACCGCGCTGGGCCTGGGAAGCCTGGTCGGCGGCCTCGTCGCGGTACGGGTGCGGGCCCGCCGGCCGCTGCTGCTCGGTTACGGGCTGCTCCTGCTCGGGGCCGGTCCGACCCTGCTGCTGCTGGCGGTTCCCGCTCCGCTGCCGTGGCTGGTGGCATCGCAGTTCGTCTCCGGAGTGGTGATCTCCTTCTTCTCCGCGGCGGAGTCGGCGGCGGTGGCCAACGGCGTGCCGGCCGACGTGCTCTCCCGGGTCGACTCGCTCAACCGGGTCGGCTCGATGGCCCTGATGCCGCTGGGCACCGCCTTCGTGGGCAGCATCGCCGCGGCGGTGGGGCTCTCCCCCACGCTGGTGGTCGCCGGGCTGGCGGCCCTGCTGACCGTGGTCGTCCCGCTGATGACCCGTGACGTGCGAGAGGTACGGGCGTGACCGGAGCGCCGAACGGACGTTGGGGAGCAGCCACCGACGGCCGGGCCGAACTGGCTGACATGACGACGAAGGGTGGATCGGCAATGCGGGTGGTTGTCACCGGAGGCGCAGGCTTCATCGGCTCGAACCTGTGCCGGCGGCTGCTGGCATCGGACGGCACGCAGGTCGTGGTCCTCGACGACTTCTCGACCGGGATCAGGTCGAACCTCGACGGCCTGGACGCCCGAGTGGTGGAGGGCTCCATACTCGACGACGCGGCGCTCGACGAGGCGTTCGACGGCGCCGACGCGGTGGTGCACCTGGCCGCCCGCCCGTCGGTGCAGCGGTCGGTGGACGACCCGGTCAGCTCCCACCAGGCGAACGCCACCGGCACGCTGATGGTGCTGGAAGCCGCCCGGCGGCACGGCGACCTCCACACGGTGGTCGCCTCCTCGTCCTCGGTCTACGGCGCGAACACCGAACTGCCCAAGCACGAGGGGCTCAAGCTGGACCCGATGAGCCCCTACGCGGTCTCGAAGCTGGCCACCGAGTCCTACACCATCGCCTGGCAGCGCACCTACCGGCTGCCGACGCTGGCGCTGCGCTTCTTCAACGTCTTCGGTCCCCGGCAGCCGGCCCGCAGCGCCTACTCCGCGGTGATCCCGGCCTTCGTCTCGGCCGCGCTGGAGGGCCGGCCGGTGGAGATACACGGCACCGGCGAGCAGAGCCGCGACTTCACCTACATCGACTCCGTCTGCGGCGTGATCACCGACGCCCTGCGCCGGCGGGTCACCAGCGACACCCCGGTCAACCTCGGGTTCGGGGTGCGTATGAGCCTGCTGGAGGTGCTCGACGAACTGGAGGCCATCGTGGGCGGGCCGGTCGAGCGCCGCCACGTGGCGGCCCGGATCGGCGACGTACCGCACTCGCAGGCATCCGGCGAGGAGTTGCGCAGGCTCTTCCCCGACGTGGCGCCCGTCTCGGTCAGGACCGGGCTCAAGGAGACCGTCGCCTGGTTCCAGAGCCCGGACTCGGACAACCCGCGCATTTCCGCCTGATTTCGTCAACCACTCAAGGAGTGAAGGTGACCACCAACAGCCGCCTGGAGCGCTCGGAGCGACTGCTCGGCCGCGTTCTGGAAGTCGGAGCGGCCCCGCGCGTCCTCGTGGTCGGTGCGGGAAAGGCCGGTGGCCGTTTCCTCGACGCCATGCGGTACCTGCAGGCCGCCTACGGCACGCCGGACGTGGTCGGGGTCTGCGACACCGCCGAGCGGCAGCTCGAACAGTACGCCGGGGAGCTGGAGACGCACACCGACCTGGCGACGGCCCTGGCCGAGGTGCGGCCGGACGTGGTGTGCGTCTGCGTCAACGAGTCGGCGCACTACGAGGTGCTGGCCACCGTCGCGAAGATCTGCCCGGACATCCGGCTGATCATGTCGGAGAAGCCGCTGACCGCGACGATGACCGAGTTCATGCAGGTGGAGGGGCTCTACGCGCCGGACACCATCACGGTGAACTTCGTCGAGCGCTACAGCAACGTCGTCAGCGAGTTCTGCGAATGGCGGGACGCGCAGGAGTTGGAGATCTTCCGGGCGGAGTTCTTCTGGGGGAAGTACCGCTACATGGACGAGCGCCCCACCATGGGCGTCTTCTCGGAGATATCGCACCCGATCGACCTGGTGCGCGCGCTGTGCGGCGAGCCCGACGACTGCTCGTTCGAGCTGATCGACTCCTCGACCTCGGCGAGCGACTTCTCCGTTCTCGCCGGCGCGGTGTCCGACTCGACCGACGTGCTCTACCGGCTGGGCGGCACGCTGGTGCGCGGGCACTCCTCCTTCCTGTGGGAGACGCGCCGCAGGCAGGTGCTGCTGTACTGCCGCAAGCCGGCGACCGGGGAGATCTTCCAGGCCGTGCTCGCCTTCGACCGGCCCAGGTGGGACGAGGACAGCCTGGAGATCTTCCGGCTCGACCCGTCCCGCGGCGAACGGGAGAGCGTGCTCAGACGCGAGTACACCATCGCCGACTACCCGGCCGGGCTGGAGCAGATCTTCAAGGTGGCGCGGTTCACCGTGGAGAGCCTGCGGCTGCTGTCCGGTACCGCGGACGCCCGCGAACTGGTGAACCTGCACGGCGCCCGCTGGGTGCAGAACGCCCTGGAGGAGACGTCGGCGCGCAGCGCCACCGTCACCTCGATCAACCCGACGACGGCGGGGTAGCCGATGGCCACCAGCACGGTCGGCCCGCCGCTGCGCCTGGGGGTGGTGGGCTCCGGCTTCGCGGCCCGCACCGTGGCCGCCGCGGCCGGCCGCTGTCCCGACATCACCGTCGCCGGGGTGACCGGCGGCGGCCGGGCGGCGGAGCTCGCGGACCGGGCGGGCGCCCGCCGCTTCGCCGACCTGCCCGCGATGCTGCCGCACGTCGACGCCGTGATGGTGGCGTCGCCGCACGACAGCCATGCCGACTACTGCCGCACCGCGCTGCTGGCCGACCGCCACGTGCTGTGCGAGAAGCCGTTCGTCCTGGACTCCCGCGCCGGCGAGCAGATCATCGGCCTGGCGCGCTCGCGCGGGCTCGTGCTGTCCGTCAACCACTTCCAGCGCTACCGGATTCCGAACGCCGCCGCCCGCGAGCACCTGGCGCGGCGCGAGGCGGGCGTGCTGGGCGGCCACTGCCGGCTCGTCGAGACGCCGATGGACAAGCCCTGGCAGCTGCGCGGCGGCAACTCCGGCTTCCTGTTCGGGTACGGGGTGCACGCGATCGACCTGCTGTGCTGGTGGCTGGCCGACCGGGTCACCGCGGTCCGGGCCCGCTCCTCGGTGGACGCCGCCGGGGTCGAGCACACCACCGCGGCCACCCTGCGCTTCTCCCGGGGCACCGAGATCCACCTGGTGACCTCGGACGAGGGGCCGAGGCCCGACGGCACGTCCCAGGTGGGCCGGGCGGTCTTCCAGACGCTGCTGGTCACCCGCGACGGCCTGCTGGAGGTGGACTCCTACGGCGAGGCGTCGGCCAGTTCGCTCGGGACGCGCACCTCGCTGGGAACGCTGCCGGTCTGGGAGGGGTTCGAGGCGCCGGAGCGGCTGGCCGCCTACGCCGCGGCGCTGGAGCAGTTCGGCCGCGCCTGCCTGCACGGCGTACCGGTGGAGATCGATCCCGAGGACGTGCTGCACGGGGTGCGGGTGTGCGAGGCGGCGCTGACCTCGGCCGGGAAGAACGGGGCGGAGATATGCCTGTAGCGGACGTCAGGGCCTTCGTGCTGCGGGCCGCGCTGCCCGAACCGCTGCTGGACGCCCGGTCGGTGATCACCGAACGCGGCGTCGTCCTGGTCCGGATCAGGTCGGACAGCGGTGCGGAGGGCTGGGGCGAGGCGGCGTGCTTCGGCGGGGTCGGCCCTCTGGTGGCCGCCGCGGTGGACCACCTCGCCGGGTCGCTGGCCGGCCGCCGGGTCCGGCCGCGCGAACTCGCCGCCGAACTGGGCCGCGGCAGCGCGCACTTCGGCCAGCGCGGGCTGGTCGTCTCGGCGATCTCCGGCATCGAGCTGGCACTGTGGGACCTGCTCGGCCACGAGACCGGGCTGCCGGTCGGCACGCTGTTCGGGGCGGATCCCCGCCCGGTGCGGCTGTACGGCACGACGGGCTTCTACACCGGTCAGGACGCGGCCGCCTCGCGCGAGAGCCTGCGCACCGGCCTGCCGGCGGCGGCCGAGGGGCTGGCCGGCATCAAGATCAAGATCGGCCGGCACGGCATCGCCGACGACGTGGCCCGGGTGCGCCTGGCCCGCGAGGTGCTCGGACCCGACAAGCTCCTGGTCGCCGACGCGAACAACGCCTACCACGTCGCCGAGGCGGTCGCGTTCGCCGAACAGGTCCGCGACGCGCGGCTGCTGTTCCTGGAGGAGCCGATCCCCTTCGGCCTGCCCCGGGCCAGCGCCGAACTGCGCGGCCGCTGCGGCGTGGCCGTCTCCGGCTACGAGTTGGAGCCGACCTACGAAGGCTGCCTGCCGTACATCGAGCAGCGGGCGGTGGACTACATCCAGCCGGACACCACGTGGTCGGGCGGCCTGGTCGAATGCCTCGCCGTGGCCGAACACGCCCGGCGCAACGGGGTGCGGTTCATCCCGCACAACTTCTCCGGGGTCATCGGGACGGCCGCCAACTACCACGCCTCCTCGCTGTCCGGAGGGAGCCTGCTGGAGGTCGACCGCACCGGCAACCCGCTCGCCGACCTCGGCCTGCTGCGGGAGAACGGCTGGTCGCTGAGCGACGGCAGCCTGCTGGCCCCGGACCGCCCGGGGCTCGGCGTACGCCTGTCACAGGAGTGGATCGAGGAGTATGAAGTCCAGCGCTGAACCGGACCGGGGGTCCGCCCACGTCGTCGTCGGGGCCTCGTCGGGCGTCGGGGCGGCCGTCGTCGAGGCGCTGGCGGCCAGGGGATCGCGGGTCTACGCGGTCTCCCGGCGCGGCACCACGACGGCGGACGCGCCGACGGTCACACCGCTGCCGTGCGACATCCGCTCCTTCGAGGAGGTCGGCCGGCTGCTGCACGGGATCCCGGAGCCCGTGCGGCACGTCGTCAACTGCGCGGGCGTCGGCTTCTACGCGCCCATGGAGGGCGACGACTGCTCGACGGCGTGGAACGAGATGGCGCAGACCAACCTCGTGGGACTCGCCAACCTCCTGTCCGCGGCGCACGGCCTGCCCGAACCGCCGACGGACTTCCTCCTCGTCAACACCCTGGCCGCGTACCGCCCCTCGAAGGTGGCGGGCAACGCCTTCTACTCGGCGACCAAGACCGCGGCGCGGCTGCTGATGGAGGACTACCGCCGCACCCTGCGGGCCAGCGGCCGGCGGACCCGGGTGCTCAGCGTGTCGCCCGGCTTCGTCACCGGGACCGACTTCGGCCGCAACTTCTATCGCGACCGGCCGGAGCTCGACACCGACCTGTACGGCGAGTTCCGGGCGCTCAGCCCGCGAGAGGTGGCCGAGCAGATCCTCTTCGTGCTCGACGCCCCCGAGCACATCGAACTGACCGACGTCATCATGCGCCCCCAGGGCCAGCGGGACTGAGGAGGCACGGAGATGACTTCCCCCCAGAGCGCCGGTGCGGCGGCACACCGCGAGCGGTACGACCTGGCCCGCGGCGAGCTGCCGGCCGACGCGCTGGCCGGCCTCGCCCTCCCCTTCGACCTCGGCGACCTGGTGCGCCAGGGGTTCAACTACTGCGACCGCAAGGGGTCGGTCACCCTGCGGACCCGGTTCGTGGCGCGGCTGGCCCGGGTGGCCGCCGACGTGGACGAGACGCTGGTCACCCACGGCGCGCTCGGCGCCCTCGACCTGGTCCTGCGCGCCTGGCACCCCGCGCCGCGGCGGTTCCTGTGCCTGAGCCCGACCTACCGGGAGGCGCTGACCATCGCCAGGTCGCACGGCCTGGAACCGGTGGAGATCCCGCGGCACGGCGACGAGGTCGACGTCGGCTTCGTGCGGGAGCGGGCCCGCGCCGACGACGTGGTCTACCTGGTGCCCACCCTGAACAACCCGGACGGCTTCTCGCTGACCGCGCCCGCCCGGCGGGCGCTGGCCGAGGCGGTGGCGGCGAGCGGCGCCCGGCTGGTCGAGGACGACGCCTACGGGCCGCTCGCCGGGGACTTCGGGCGGATCCCCTCGGTGACCGGCCTGCTGCGGCAGGTGTGCCCCGAGCGGCCCGCCGTCCGGCTGGCCTCGTTCTCCAAGATCCTCATGCCCGGAGCGCGGGTCTGCGTGGTGGAGGGCGCCGCGCCGGTGATCGCCCAACTGGACGCCGCCAAGCCGGACTTCGGCACCTCACCGCTGGCCAGCGCCTTCGTCGAACGGGTGCTGGACGACGGGCGGTGCTGGGACGATCTGCTGGCCACCGTGCGCGGCCGGTTGTCCGACGGCCTGGCCGCCGCGGCCAAGGCGCTCGACGGCTGGCCGCTGCCGGTGCGGCAGCCGGCCGGCGGGTACTTCGTGTGGCTGCCGACCGGCGACGTACCGCCGGCCGAGTTCCGCGCCGCGACCGCCGCGGCGACCGGCGTCGAGGTGGCGGAGGGCACCCCGTTCTTCCCGGCCGGGCCCGCCGCGCACCACGTACGCGTCAGCACCTCGTGGGAATCCCCCGCCCGGGTCGCCGAGGCGTGCGACGCGATCCACCGCACCTGGGCCGAACGCATCGGAGGAACGCAGTGACCACGCTCATCGGTTGGCAGAACGACCTCAACGCCAGCGCGGCGCTGCTCGTCGACGGCCGCGTCGTCGGCGCGGTCGAGGAGGAGCGGTTCACCCGCCTCAAGCAGCAGGAGGGCTTCCCCGCGCGGTCCGTCGAATGGCTGCTGGCCCGAGCCGGACTGGCGGTCGGGGACGTGGACGAGTGGGTCTACGGGTTCTTCCAGGGGACCAACGCCAACGAACTGCTGCCGGGACTGTGCCGGCGGGTGGCGATGGCGGACGGCAATGCCGAGGCGGTACGCGTCATGGCGGACCGCGTGGAGTCCGAGCACCGCAAGGACACCGCCATCCGGGAGCGCGGGATGCGGGAGGCGCTGGAGTTCGGAGTGCCGGCCGACCGGATCGGCTGCACCGAGCACCACCCCACGCACGCCTGGTCGGCCTTCGCCTGCTCGCCGTTCGACCGGGCGCTGGTGGTGACGGCGGACGGCCGCGGTGACCGCAAGTCCATCACCGTCAGCACGGCGGACGCGGACGGCCTCGTCGAGCGGGAGTGGTACTCCAGCATCGACAGCCTCGGCCACCTCTACAGCCAGGTCACCCATGTGCTCGGCTACCGGCCCAACCGGCACGAGGGCAAGATCACCGGGCTGGCCGCGCACGGCACCGGCACCGAGGCGAAGGAGTTCCTGCGCACGCTGGTGGACTGGCGCGACGACCGGATCGTGGCCGACGCGGGCGAGGCGTTCCGCCCCAGCGACGTCGACATCCCGCAGGCCACCTTGGCCAGGATGCGCTCGTTCGCACCCGAGGAGCTGGCGGCCGGGGTGCAGAGCCTGGTCGAGGAACTGCTGTGCCGGCTGGTGGCCGAGCGGGTCGAGCGGTTCGGCGTGCGCGACGTGGCGCTGGCCGGCGGCGTCTTCGCCAACGTCAAGGTGAACCAGCGCATCCGCGAACTGCCCGGGGTGCGCCGGGTCTACGTCCAGCCCAACATGGGTGACGGGGGGCTGCCGATCGGCTCGGTGGCCGCCGTCTGGCACCGGATCTCCGGTCAGGCCAAGGTCGAGGTGGCCGACATGTTCCTCGGTCCGCAGCCGCTCGGCACGGCGGCCGGACCGCGGCCCCCGCACGTGGAGTTCGGCTCCGCCGGGGAGGCGGCGGCCTGGATCGCCGGGGCGGTGACCGACGGCCGGATCGTCGGACTGGTGCGCGGCGGCTGCGAGTTCGGGCCGCGGGCGCTGTGCCACCGCAGCATCATCGCCGAGGCGCAGGACAAGGCCATCAACGACCAGCTCAACAAGCGCCTGAACCGCACCGAGTTCATGCCGTTCGCCCCGGTGCTGCGGGCCGAGGACGCGGCGGAGGCGTTCGTCGGCTGGGACGCCGGGGACCGGTGCTCGCCCTTCATGACCATGGCCTACGCCTGCACCCCGCGGTTCACCGCCGCGCACCCGGCCGTCGTCCATGTCGACGGCACCGCGCGGCCGCAGACCGTCACCGCCGAGAGCGACCCGTTCATGCACGACGTGCTGACCCGGGCGAAGCGGATCAGCGGGCGCTCGGCGCTGATCAACACCAGCTTCAACCGGCACGAGGAGCCGATCGTGCTCACCCTCGACGACGCGCTACGGGCACTGGACGACGGTTCGGTGGACGTGGTGTGCACCGAGACCGCCGCCTGGATCGGCGGCCGGGCATGAGCCGCCACCTGGTGGTCTGCGGTGTCGGCTCCGGCATGGAGCGTTCGCTGGAACTCGTCAAGGACCTCGGCGTCGAGATCACCGCGGTCACCGACCAGCCGAACGAGACGGTGCGCAGGCTGGCCGACCGCACGGTGCACGCCTACCCGCGCCGGATCGAGCCGGTGTGGGAGGGGCTGCGGACCGCCGGCGTCGGGTCGGCCGACGGCGTGCTGTCCCTCGGCTACGAGAACCCGCCGGTGATCGCCGCCCTGGCGGCCAGGTTCGGCGTCTCTGGCCTGGACATGGAGACCGCGCTGAACTGCACGCGCAAGGACCGGCGGCTCGCCGTGCTGCGCGGCAGCGGCGTCCGGGTCCCGGCGCACCACGTGGCGGCCGACGCCGAGGACGCGCTCGCCGGCATCGACCGGATCGGCGTACCGGCGGTCGTCAAGCCGGCGGACGGCACCAGTTCGATGGGGGTGACGAAGGTCGCCGAGCGCTCCGGCGCCGCCCGCGCCGTCGCCCACGCGCTGCAGGCGTCGGTCTGCGGCCGGGTCGTCGTGGAGGAGTTCCTCTCCGGCACCGAGCACACCGTCGAGGGCGTCAGCAGCGGCGGGTCGATCCGCTTCACCGGGTTCTCCGACCGCAACTACGCGGCGAAGGAGCGTTTTCCGCCCTACTTCTACGAGAACGGCGACACCCTGCCGAGCGTGCTGGCCGCCGGCGACCAGCAGCGGATCCGGGACACCACGGCGGCCGCCGTGAAGGCGCTCGGCCTCGGCACGGCGGTCTTCCACGCCGACATCCTGTTCACCGACGCCGGCGAGGTCGTCGTGCTGGAGGTCGCCGGCCGGATGGCGGGCTCCCGGTTCGGCACCGAGATCGTGCCGCTGTCGACCGGCGTCAACCTGCTGCCCAACGCGGTCCGGATGGCGCTCGACGAGCCGCTGGTGGAGCGGGAGTTCACCCCGGTGCGGTCGGACGCCGTGGTGCTGCGCTACCTGCCCGGCACCGGCGGACGGGTCACCGCGATCGGCGACCTGGCCGCGGTCGGGCGCGACGAGCGGGTCTACGACCTGTTCTGGGAGGCCGATCTGCGGGTCGGCACGCGGCTGCCGGTGTACCGCAGCGGGAAGGACATGCTCGCCGGCGTCATCGTGCGGGCGGAGACGATCGAGGCCGCGCAGGCCGTCGCGGACCGGACCCTCGCCCGGCTGCCGCTGACCGTGGAGCCGGACTGACGGGCGGGCGGCGCGGCTCGGTTGTCCGGCCCGTCGGGGGTGATCCACCAGATCTGAGCGCCGCCATGGCCAAGACCTTCGACGAGCAGTTCCAGCAGGAGGACGGCAGCGTCCGGGTGCCCGAGCCGTTGCGGCGATGGGGCATGGCCGAGGTGCTCAAGCCCTGACGTCCGCGCCCCGGGCCGCCCGGCCCGGGACCCGTCGGACAACGCGCCGGCGTCGGCCCACCGCGGGCCGGCGCCGAACTCCTCGCACGGAGCGGGCTGTTGACGCCGGAAACCGGGTCATGGTACTCAGAACTGGCGCCCCCATTGGACTAGACCTAGTTCCTGCTCGCCACTCCGAGTGCCGAAGGGCCCCCACATGAACCTGCGCTCCAAACTCCTCGCGACGGCCGCCGCCGTCGCCATCGCCGGCACGCTCGGCGTGCTGGGCAGCACCAGCGCCGGCGCCGCCGTCGTGCCGCACGACGACCCGACGGTCGCGCCCGGCGGCAACTTCGACCTGTCGGTGTGGGAACTCCAGGAACCGGTGGGCTCCCCCGGCTCGCCGACCACCATCCCGTCGTCCGAGCTGCAGGGCGCGGACGGCTACCAGGACTCCTACTTCTACACCGACACCCGCGACGGAGCGATGACCTTCTGGGACCCGGAGGCGGGCGTCACCACGCCCAACTCCAACTACGCGCGCTCCGAGCTGCGCGAGATGAACTCCGACGGCAGCGCCGCCGACTGGTCGCTCAGCGGCACCCACACGCTGAGCGCCACCCTGCGCGTGGTCTCGGTGACGTCGAACGTCTGCGTCGGGCAGATCCACCTCGGCACCGGCGGTTCGTCCACCAAGCCGCTGGTCGAGCTGTACTACCACTCGAACGGCGACATCGTGGCCGGCACCGAGAACTCGCCGTCGGGCGGCCAGACCACGCACACCGTCGGCAACGTGCCGATCGGCAAGACGTGGAGCTACACGCTCGGCGTCTCCGGCGGCGACACGATCGACCTGACGGTCAACGGCAGCACCACGCACTACGCCATCCCGTCGTCGTTCGACGCGTACCACCAGTACTTCAAGGCCGGCTCGTACAACCAGTCGTCCTCCGACAGCACCACGAACGGCGCGCGCGTCGCCTTCTACGGGCTGACCGTCTCCAACAGCTGAGCGTCCCCGGCGCGGCAGCGGTAAGGCCCGGTGTCCAGGACACCGGGCCTTACCGGATCACGTGACACGTGCCCCCGGCCGTCAGGGAACGGTGATCCCCTGCAGCGCGACCGGGCCGCGGGTGGGGTCGAGTTCGGTCGGCCGCCGAGACCCCCGGCGGGGTGATGGTGTCCATGACCTCGGGAACGGTGGCGGGGGCGGCCGAGCAGATGGCGGCGGTGCCGCCCGCCGGGCAGATCCCGAAGGCGTACTGCTGGGCGGTGGGCGCGAACGCCCTTGCCTGGTCGGCGGAGTTGCCGTCCTGGCCGGTGAGGGCGACGGTGAAGGTCCACCCGGAGCCCGGCGTGCCGAACTGCGCCTGCGGCAGCGCGACGGTGATGGTGTGGCCGGCCGCCGAGGCGACCGCGGTCGGGGTGCCGATCTGGTCGCCGGAGGGGTCGTCCCAGACCGGCGCGGCGAAGCCCTGCACCTCCAGGCGCTGGCTCCAGGCGTCCGCAGGGGCGATGGTGTAGCCGCGGGACGGATACGCGGCCGCCGTCGAGGTGCTGGAGGCGGCCGGGTCGTGCACGTAGACGTCCAGCAGTTGCGCGCCCATCGTGTTGCCGAACGTCGGCACGAGGGACTTGAGCGTGGTGCGCAGGAAGACCGTGCCGTCGCTGGTGATGACCTGGAATCGCGTGATGTCGAACGAGCCGGGGGCGAAGGCCGGATCGGTGGGGTACTGGTAGGTGCCGGGGCCGTTGTCGTCGCCGGTCGGGTCGGTGGTGTCGAGCACGGTGGTGCCGCCGACGAAGTCCCCGACGACGGTGGTCTGGGCGTACCCGGTGCCGCCGGACGCCGTGGTGGCCGCGGCGGTGAGGGTGTTCGCGCCGAGGCCGACGGCGACCCGCGCGGTGAAGGAGCCGGCGGCGTCGGCCCGCGTGGTGACCGTGCCGGCCGCCGCTCCGGTGTCGGTGTCGGCGTATCCGACGACGACCGACGCGCCCGGGGTGGTGGTGCCGGTGACGTCGGTGGTGGCGCCCTCGATCGTGGCGCCGGACGCCGGCGAGGTCAGCGTGACGGCCACCTTGGCGGGCGCCGCGTGGTCCACGTAGCGGTCGGTGGTGAGCGCCGGGCGGTCGACGGTGCGGTTCGAGCCGAGGTCGACGATGAGCCGCAGCTCCTGCGCCTGCGCCCAGGTGAGCGGCGAGGCGGAGCCGGCGGCCTGGCCGTCGGCGAAGCCGATGGAGGCGGAGGTCGGGTCGGAGCCGAACGGCGCGGCCGGCAGGGCCGGGTCCTCCCAGACCTGCTCGGGCACCAGGCCCACGCCGGAGGCCGACTTCATCATGAAGCCGAGCAGCGTCGCCGCCTGGCCGCGGTCGCCGGTCGCGAGGGCCGATTCGCCGCGTTCGCCGGAGAGCACGGGCCACAGGTGCCCGGTGCCGGTGTCGGTGGTCGGCCAGGGCCGGCCCGCGGTGGTGCAGGAGGTCTGCGAGCCGGTGGTGGAGCAGTCGCCGTAGCCGTCCGCGCTGCCCTTCGCGGCGTCGTCGCCGTAGCGGTAGTAGCCGGTGCCGGTCGGGGTGGTGACGGCGATGTGGTCGTCGAGCACCTTCAGGGAGTTGGTGAACGCCGGGTCCCGGGGCGACAGTTCGCCGAGCCGGACCAGTTCCTGGAAGCCGCCGTCGATGACGGACCGCTGGTCGAGGGTGGGGCCGCCGTTGCCCAGGCCGTAGTCGACGCCGGCGTTCGGGTCGCCGGTCTTGGACAGCCGGATGAAGTACGGCGCGGAGCTGTCCGGCCCGTCGGTGGTGACCGTCCAGTCCTTGATCCGGCGCTGGAAGTCGTCGGCGGTGGCCTGGTAGAGCTGGGCGTCGGCGGTGTCGCCGTGCCGCTGCGCGATCGCGGCGGCGGCGGTGAGCCCGGCGATCTCGGCGGCGATGGTGGAGGGCGAGTAGCCGGACTGCTCCTCCCAGCGCTCGACGCCGTACGAGGGACCGTGCGAGACGAGGAAGTCGGCGGCCGGCTTGATGTGGTCCGACCACAGCGCCTGGTCGCCGCCGAGCCCGGACAGGTAGGCCATCAGGATCGGGTAGGCGGTCTCGTCGAGCTGGTCGCCGCCGGTGTCGGGCGCGGCCTTGCCGTTGACCAGGGAGTTGCGCGGGATCTCACCGGTCGCCATCTGCTGGCGGTCGAAGAGGAACCGGGTCGCCGCCCGGGCGGTCGCCGTGTCGCCGTCCGCCATCAGTCCGGTGAACGCCTCGTACAGGTCGCGGCCGAAGACCTCGCGGTAGGAGCCGAAGTAGACCGGCTTGCCGTTCACCAGCGAACTGCCGCTCACCGCCTGGCCCCAGGGCGAGGAGAGCGAGGCGACGATCGCGCCCGGATACGTCTTGTCCTCGCCGGCCTTCAGGACGTTGGCGTCCAGGTAGTAGGTGTCGCGCACCGCGGCCGGGGCGATGCCGGGCACCCGGGCGGGCGGCCGGTCGAGCGAGGCGTCGTACCCGCGCCAGCCGGCCGCGTAGGCCGCCCGCACGGCGTCGAACGGCGTGCGCAGCGACGCGGCGGCGGTGCCGGCCGCCTGGGCGGGATCGCGGCCGAAGCCGAGGGCGAGCGTGAAGTCGTGGCCGTGCCGGGGCGTCACGTCCTCGGTCGCGACGATGTGGCCGTCGGGCGCGGAGGCGCCGGCCGACAGCCGGTGCGCGGAGTCGAGTTGGGACAGCCCGTCGCTCGCGGTGCCCGCGTAGCCCACCGAGGCGGTGCCCGCCGAGGTCGCGTCGAGGGCCATCGAGGTGGGCACGGCGTAGTCGCGGTTGGCCGCCTGCGTGACGGTGGTGTCGCTGGAGACCACCGGCACGCCCGAACCGCCGCGCACCACACCGGAGTTGGCGCCCGCGTTGGCGCTGCCGCCACCGCCGTCCCCGTTGGCGTGCGCGTCGAGCCGGGCGTAGACCCGCAGCCGGCCGAGGTCGGTGGACCGGCCGGGCAGCGCGCCGATCCGGGTGCGCATCAGCACGGTGTCGCGCGCCGGGTCGGTGACGTAGGTGGTGGTGAGCCGGTAGCCGTGCGCCGCGTCGGCCGAGGTGACCTGGCACGTCATGCCGCCGTCCGAGGACCGCACGGTGTACGTCATGTCGCGGGTCTGCAGATCGGTGAACGTGGAGCCGTCCGTGACCACGTACTGCAGCGTCTGCACGTCGGTGTTGTCGATCGTCGGCTCGTAGACGTCGGACAGCACGCCGTCGGCGACGGTGTACCAGACCTTGGAACCGGTGTCGCGCGCGGTGCCCAGGCAGTCCTTGCGGGCCAGGTCGTAGTACGAGGGCGCGCCCGGGCCGGCGCCCGACCCGCCGGTGGCCGCCACCGCGCCACCACCGCCCACCGCCACCAGCGCCGCCGCGGTCAGCGCGGCGAGCACCGCTCTGCGCCGTGAGTGTCGTACCCGCATCGGGCTCTCCCTGCCGTCGAGTCGCCTGAACGAGGTCAGGAGCGGTGTGCGCGAAACGCTGGCCAACCTACGGGGACCACCGGCTCGCTGACTACCCCTCATCGACGGTTGCCGGTCGGCGTGCCGGGACGTCAGGAGTCGCGGGCGATCGCCGCCCTGACCCGCGCGCCGACGTCCGGCCGCCGGAAGCCGACCCGCCGCGCGACCTCGTCGGAGACGGTCTCGAACAGGTCCATGGCCGCGCGGTGGGCGGCGGTGAGCGACCCGGCGTCCAGGCCGCCGAAGGTCCTGGCGACCTGCTCCCAGCGCGGTGCGGGCAGCCACTCCTTCATGTGGTGGCCGATGTGCCAGGTCTCGCGGGGGCCGTCCGGGTCGGTCCGCGCGGACCACTCCAGCATGCGCAGCAGCATCTCGCGCATGGTGTTGAGCCGGAACTGCGCGACCCACAGGTCGTCGCGCGCCACGTAGGTCGGCACCTGGGACGCCTCGAACCAGAACTCGCCGACCGTGCTCCAGTACTCGTCGTGCGCGGGGAGGGGGTGGACGGGAGGGGCCACCCGTGCGGCGGGCAGCCGGCCGAGCAGGCCGTTCTTGTCGCAGTGCACGACGAAGCCGTGGTCGTAGAGCGGGTCGAGCCCCGCCGCGAGCATCCGCGTGACGCGCTCCTCGCCGGCGACGGTGAAGTCGATCTTGCGCCCGCCCGCGTAGACCACCAGGCGGACCGGCCACGGCGGATCGGCGTCCGGCGTCCCGTCGGACTCGAACGGCAGGACGACCATGACGTCGCCGAGCGCCTCGAACCACGAGGAGTCGGCGGCCAGTTCGCGCCAGCCGGGGCCGATCACCTCGACGTCCAGGTCCGAGTACCGGTCCACCCGCCGGCCGCGCGCCCGGGAGCCGGTCTGCACGACGCCGCCGACCCGGGGGTCGCGCGCCGCCCACCGGAGGATGCCCGCCATCAGCGAGCCGGGGTCTTCCACGCCCGGCACGCTAACGGACCCCGGGCGGCGCCGGCGAGCCGTTTTCGGCGCCGCGTCCCGCCGCCGTGGCCGCGCGGGGCGGCCTCCACGGGCGCCGGTGATACCGGCCCCCGGGCGCGGGGACGGTGGCCGCGGCCGGTCCGCCACCCGTTTGCCCGCGTGGCCGGGCACCGCGCGGGCCCGTGTGCTGGACTGGCCGAGGGCCGGCCGGCCGATCCGGCGGGCCCGCTTCGGGGATCCGTACACGTATGGGCGACACGGGACGCCGACGGTCCGGGCCCGGCGAGGAGATCCCGCCGCGCCGCGTTCCGACCGCACGGACAGCGTCGTCGCTCCTGGAGCCGGAAGGGCATCCACATGGCCGAAAACTCCCGACGCGCCTTCCTCAGGACCGCCTCGGCCGGCGGAGCGGCGGTCGGCATAGCCGCGCTGACGCCCGCGCTGCTGAACGACCCGATATCCGCCGGCCCCCCGCGATCCGCCGACCACGCGGCCGGCCGAGTGCACGACGAGCCCTTCATGGCCTACGTCAAGAACGCCCTCACCGGTGACATCGCCGTGCTGGTCGGCGAGCACGAGGTGCTGCACCGCGACCGCGAACTGGCCGAACGCCTGGGCCGGGCGGCCGACCGCGCCCGCAACGCCTGACGCCCCCGCCACTGCCACCGACCCGCCCGCCCGCCCGCCGAGGGGAAGAACACGCATGTCCTCGCACAGGGAAGCCCCCGGGATCTCCAACGACCCGGCCGCCGACAGCACCGACGTCTACGCGTTCGTCAGTCCCGACAAGCCGTCCACGGTCACGCTCATCGCGAACTTCGTGCCCCTGGAGGACCCGGCGGGCGGACCCAACTTCTACGAGTTCGGCGACGACGTCCTCTACGAGATCCACATCGACAACGACGGCGACGGCCGGCCGGACATCACCTACCGCTTCCGGTTCCGCACGGTCTACGCGATCCCGAACACGTTCCTGTACAACGTGGGGCGGATCGAGTCGCTGAACAGCAAGAACTGGAACCGCCGCCAGTTCGCCTCGGTCAGCCGGGTGGACGTCAAGAGCGGCCAGGTGGAGGAGTTGGGCAGCGACCTGCCCTGCCCGCCGTGCAACATCGGACCGCTGTCCACGCCGGACTACGCCGCGCTGGCGAGCCAGGCGATCCACCGGCTGCCCGGTGGGCGGACGGTGTTCACCGGTCAGCGGGCCGAGGGCTTCTACGTGGACCTCGGAGCCATCTTCGACCTCGCCGACCTGCGGCCGTTCCAGAACCTGCACGTCGCCTCCAGCATGCCCGCCGCCCCCGGCGTGAACGCGACCAAGGCGAAGAACGTGCACTCCATCGCCCTGCAGGTCCCCAAGTCCGACCTGGCGTACGGCGGCCGGGCACCGCAGGACCCGATGAGCCCGCACGCCACCATCGGCGTCTACGCCACCGCCGGCCGGCAGCGCGGCCGGATGTACGAGGCCGACGGCCGGGTGGTCAACTCCGGGGCGTACGTGCAGGTCTCCCGGCTGGGCAACCCGCTGTTCAACGAGGTCCTGGTACCCATCACGAGGAAGGACTACTGGAACTCCCAGTCGCCCGCGGACGACAAGCAGTTCGCCTCGTACGTCTCGCGGCCCGAACTCTCCCAGCTGCTGCCGGTGCTCTACCCCGGCGTCTTCCCACACCTCGCGGCGCTCAACGCCTCCGGCAAGCCCCGCACGGACCTGCTGGCCATCCTGCTGACCGGTCTGCCGGCCGGGGTCGTCCCCGGCTTCCAGAACAGCACGGGCAGCGTCGAGGCCGACCTGCTCCGGCTCAACATGGCGATCGCGCCGACCACGAGGAACCCCAGCAACCTCGGCCTGATCGGCATGGACCCCGCCGGGTACCCCAACGGCCGCCGGGTCTTCGACGACGTCACCACGATCGAACTGCGCGCGCTGGCCGGCACCACCTACCCCCTGGTCGACAAGAGCTACGTGCCCGATGCGGCCGCCGGCCTCATCACCCAGGGGCTGACGTCCGGCAACACCGACGTCACCGCCCGCAACACCGTGCACTACCTGCCCGTCTTCCCCTACCTGGGCACCCCGCACAGCGGGTTCTTCAACCCCGGCGACGACACCCCCGCCCCCGCCCCCGACCAGGGCACCGTGCCCACCGGCGGAGCGGCCACCGGCGCCGGCGGATCCCGCCACCACGACGCGGGCCTGGTCTACGGCGGCGCCGCCCTCATGACCGCGGCAGCGGTCGCAGCGGGCACCATGGCCTCCGCCCGCCGCACGCCGGCCGCCGAACCCGGGTCGGACGCCTGACCGCACCGACGCGTCAAACGCCCACCCCGCGCCCGGCTCGCCGCACGACGAGCCGGGCGCGCGGGTACGCGGTGCGCGCCGGGCCGTTCAGTCCGCGGCGGCCTCGGCGGCGCGCAGGCCGGCGGACCACTTCTCCTCGATGCGGCCGAACTTCCACACCGCGAGGGCGACGGCCCAGGTGACGAAGAACAGTCCGACGATGACGAAACCGATGATGTTCAGATCGAGGTTGCTGATCCAGTACCAGAAGGTGCCGTGCAGGTGCAGTTGCTGGGCGAACAGGCCGCCGAGTTCGATGGTGCCGATGATGAGGGCGACGGCGACCGACAGGCCGGTGATGGTCAGGTTGTAGTAGACCTTGCGCACCGGGCGGGAGAAGGCCCATCCGTAGGCGAAGTTCATGAACGAGCCGTCGATGGTGTCCAGCAGCGACATGCCGGCGGCGAACAGCACCGGCAGGCACAAGATCGCGTACCAGGGCAGCCCGGAGGCGGCTCCGGTGCCGGCCAGCACGAGCAGCGCGACCTCGGTGGCGGTGTCGAAGCCGAGGCCGAACAGGACGCCGACCGGGTACATCTGCCACGGCTTGTCGATCGACTTCATGACCCGGCCCAGGATGCGGTTCATGAAGCCGCGGTTGTTGAGCTGCTCCTCCAGCGCGGCCTCGTCGAAGTGGCCCTCGCGCATCGCCCGGAAGACCTTCCAGATACCGACCAGGATGACGACGTTGATGATCGCGATGACGTAGAGGAAGGTGCCGGAGACCGTGGTGCCGATCAGGTTGGTGACGCTGTGCAGTTGGGAGCCGCCGTTCTCCACCGGCTTGGCCAGCGCCTTGACGCCGAGGGAGAGCAGGAAGGCCAGCCCGAAGACGATCGAGGAGTGGCCGAGGGAGAACCAGAAGCCGACGGAGAGCGGACGCTGGCCCTGGTGCATCAGCTTGCGCGTGGTGTTGTCGATCGCGGCGATGTGGTCGGCGTCGAACGCGTGCCGCATCCCGAGCGTGTAGGCGGTCACGCCGATCCCGATGCCGAACGACTTGGTGCCCAGGCTGAGGTGTTCGGGCGAGACGATCGCGATCAGGGTGAACCACCCGATCACGTGCAGCGCGACGACGAACGAGCCCATCCCGGCCAGGCTGCTCCACTCGCGGCGGCTCATCGAGTGGCGGACCCGGGCCCAGCCGGATGCCGCCGGATCGGACGTGGCGGGGGGTGCGGTGGCCATGGAGCCTCTTCTCTCCCAGGTGTCGACAACAACGCAGCGTAGACGCGCATAATTACTAGTTGCAATATATTTGCATTAAGGACGCGCGCCACCGCCACTCCGCGGGAGAGCGCGGAGCCGGAAGTGACCGACGTGACACCGGACGCGAACCGCCGGGCGCGCTACTGGGGGAGCCGCCGCTCGGGGGACTTCGGCACGCCGGGATCGGGGCTCAGTTCGGAGTGGTAGACGTCGCGGACGTTGTCCCGGGGCCTGGGCCTGGTGCGGGCGGCCGGGCCGGCGGCGAAGGCGTGCAGGAGGTTCTCGGTGGTCCGGGTGACGAACGACGCGGTGCGGGCGTCCATGCCGTGGTCGCGGCCGTCCTGCGAGGTGCCGGCCATCAGGCCCTCGACCCAGCGCATCGTTCCGGAGGCGAAGACCCCGGCGCCGCTGGGCACGGTGTAGTAGGCGGAGTCGGAGAAGCTGTGCCGGCCCTCGCAGACGAGCGGGGAGTGGGCGACGATCTCGATCGGCGCCGGAGTGGGGACGCCCGGGGTGACCCGGTCGTACTCGACGCCGACCAGGTGCGGGAAGGAGTCGCCGCGGCGCGCGCCGGTGCCGGTGAAGAGCCAGTGGTCGGCGTTGTGGACGACGTAGGGCGCGTCGGTGGGATAGCCCTCGTAGAGCACGCCGGTCATCGAGGACTCGGGGTCGGCGCCCGGGTGCTGCCGGAAGTCGGTGGTGGCCATCGCGCGGTGGCGTCGGAAGTAGGGGTCGTCCTGGTAGGCGGTCTTGTAGCAGACCACGGTGCGGATCCGGCCGCCCGGCCCCGGCTCCAGCCTGACGCGGCGGAAGCAGCTGTTGGCGCCGAGGAAGGCGAGGTTGGTGCCGGCGTCCCGGGCCCGCGTGACGTGGTGCCGCTGCTGCGGCGTCCAGTACTCGTCGTGGCCGAGCGAGAACGCCGCCGCGGCCCCCTTCAGCACCGCCGGGTCGAGGTGGACGTCGACGCCGGTCGTGTACGCGAGCGGGATGCCCAGCCGCTCGGCCAGGACGACCACGGCCCGCTCGTAGACCAGGAACTTCTCCGCGCCGCTGCGGTCGTACGGCCGGTCGAAGCTGACGGCGAGTGAGCGCTGCCGGTAGCTGCCGTCCGCCCCGTTGTAGAGGCTGTAGCCGCCCCACCGGTTGTACGCCTGCCAGGTCGACGGCGCGTGCATCAGCACGGTGCGGCCGGCGCCGCTGCGCGAGCGGACGACGAAGGGGACGTAGCGCTGGTGGCCGTTCTCGGCGTCCAGCCGCAGCAGGTACGCGCCCTCCGGCCAGCCGGCGGTGGGTATCCGGATCGGATGCTCCCAGTGCGCCTGGACCGTTCGGGTGACGGGGTCCAGCCGCGGTCCGCCCTGGACGCGGCCGGCCTGCCGCTCCGAGCGCCAGACCACGCGCGCCTGCGCCCCGCCGTACCAGCCGATCCGGTAGGCGGTGATCCGGAAGCCGGGCGCGGTCGTGGAGACGTACAGCCCGAACTCCTCGCCCGGCAGGACGCTGACCCGGTCGGTGTAGCCCTCCACGGCGTCCGGCGGACCGAAGGAGCGGATGCGCCAGCCGGAGCCGTCCGAGCGGGCGCCGCCGACCGGGGCGGACGGCGTGCTGGACGGGTGGGGGCCGCCCTGGTCACCGGCGTCGCAGCCCGCGAGCGCCATGCCGGCCGCACCGGCGCCGGCCGCCGCCGCGGCGCCCAGGAAGTGCCGGCGGTCCAGAGCGGCCCCGTCCTCGCCGCCGTCCGGGCGGTACCCGGCATCCGCCGCGTCGGCGGCTCCTCGGGCGTCCTGCGGGCAGTCGGGGTGTTCGGCGTCGTCCATCGGACCCGTCCCTCACCTGGTACTTCACCGTGCAGCCATCGTGGGTCAGCGCCCGGTCCCCGGCGACCGGTGTCGGCCGAAGGGGGGACACCGGACGGGCGCCGACGCCGGGGCAGCCGAGGAAGGGAATCGGCGGAGAGCCTGGTCGCCGGGGGCTCGGGCGGATGCGGCGTGGACACCGCGACCACCCCGCGCGGCCCGGCGAAGCGCGAGCGGCCGGCCAGGGCCGCCCGGCCCGCGTCCGGGCCCGCCGGACGCCCGGGTTCAGCGGTCGGTGCCGGTGGCGGACGGGCCGTTGCAGGTGAACCCGCCGGAGAAGTCGCGGCCCTGGACGACCATGCTGTGCCGCACGTCGCCGCTGATCGTGTTGTGGACGCCGCCGGTATCCCGCTCCGGCGGCGGACCCAACTCGGCGAGCAGGGCGAACAGTTCACGCGCGGCCTGCGGATCGTTGCGCAGGAAGCGGCGCAGGCGGGCGCTCCACTCGTCGCGGTAGTCGGCCTCGCCGTCCTCGTCGCCGGCGTCGCGGGCCGCCACGACGCCGTCCCGCGAGCGCTCCAACTCCGCCTCGGCCGACGCCTCGTCACCGTCCCGGGCGAGCAGCCGCGCCACCCGCCGCCGTACCTGCTCCCAGCCGTCCGACACCATCAGTCCGACCAGCGTCGACGCGCCCGACCCGGCCAGTGCCACCAGCTCGGCTTCCACCACTCCCCCTTCGGCCGCGCGGCCGGCCCCGCTCGGCCGTCGGTTCCACCGTAGACAGGGCGCGGCGCCCCCCGGTAGTACGCCGTCCGGCGCCGGGTCAGCCGGCCCCGAACCAGCTCAGGACGGTCTGCACCAGCAGGACGGTGGACATGCTGGCGACGCCGATCACCACCACGGTGGCGGCGATCCGGTAGCGCGGGCTGTTGGCCGCCGCGCCGAGCAGGCTGCGGCGGTTGGTGAGGATGAGCAGGTAGACGAGGACCACGGGACTGATGAGGCCCTGCAACACCTGGGTGCCGATGAGGAGTTGGATCACGTTGACCGGAGTGAGCGCCACCAGCGCGCCGAGCCCGATCTGCGCGGTGAACAGCCCGAGGAACAGCGGCGCGTCGCGGAAGCTGCGGGAGACCGAGCGCTCCACGCCGGCCGCCTCGCCGATCGCGTAGCTCGCCGACAGCGGCACCACCGCGCCGGCCAGCGCGGAGGCGCCGATCAGCCCGAAGGCGAACAGCAGCTCGGCGTCGTGGCCGGCCACCGGCTTGAGCGCCGAGGCGGCCTGGGCGGCGGACTGCAGCGGTCCGGTGCCGCCGATCGCCGCGGCGGTGGCGATGATGATGGTCAGGCTGATCACGCAGGCGAACACCGCGCCGAGGATCGCGTCGGCCCGGATGAGCCGGTAGTCCTCCGGCCGGGCGCCCCGGTCGACGACCCCGGCGGCCGCGTAGAACTGCATGTAGGGGCTGACGGTGGTGCCGATCAGCGCGACCCCGAGCAGGATGAACGCCTTGCTGGGCTCGAAGTGCGGGACGACCAGGTGCACGCCGACCGTGCCCCAGCGCGGGTGCCCGAGGACCATCGCGATCGGGTAGGCGAAGAACACCAGCGACATCAGCAGGAAGATCCGCTCGGCGTACCGGTAGGAGCCGAAGAGCACCAGCGACCACAGCAGCAGCGCGGCCGGCGGGATGACGGCCCACTTGGGCACGCCGAGGAGTTCGAAGGCCGCGCCGATCCCGGCGAACTCCGAGACGACCAGGCCGGTGTTGGCCAGCAGCAGGCAGCCCAGCGCCACGGCGGTCAGCCGCAGGCTGAACTGCTCGCGGATCAGCGCGCCCAGGCCCTTGCCGGTGTGCGCGCCGAGCCGCACCGCCATCTCCTGGACCATCACCAGGGCGACGGTGACCAGGACCATGAAGAACAGCGTGCCGTAGGCGAACTGCGAGCCCGCCGAGGCGTAGGTGGCGATGCCGGCGGCGTCGTTGCCGGCGTTGGCGGCCACCAGTCCGGGGCCGGCGACCGCCGCGACGAGCGCCAGCCGCCGCCAGCGCGCCTTCAGGCCGCCGGGCTTCGCCGCGCCGGCTCCGGTGCCGGGCGGGGCGTCGGGCGGGGTGCCGGGTGCGGTGTCGAGGTCGCGGGTCACTGGAGGAACCTCCGGAAGTGCAGGCGCCCGCGCTCGGGCAGCAGGGTGTCCAGGACGTCGTCGGCCAGGATCCGGCCGAGCGGGCGGCCGGACTCGTCGACGACGAGCAGGGAGGAGACGCGGGCGGCCACCAGCAGTTCGGCGGCCTCGGCGATCCGGGTGCCGGGGCTGACCACCACCGGCGGGCCGAACTGGGCCAGCCAGTCGGTGAGTTCTCCCACCGTGGTGGTGTCCTCGGCCACCGTCAGGTCGAACAGCGCGATGTCGGCGGTCAGCCGGCCGTCGTCGTCGACCACCGCGACGGCGTCGATCTCGGCGCGGTGCTCGGACTGGCCCGCGAGGACGGCGCGGACCTCGGACACGGTCTGCGCGCGGGTCGCGGTGACCACCAGGGTGGTCATGGCGCCGCCGGCCGTGCCCTCCCGGTGGGCCAGCAGGCCGCGCAGTTCGGCCGCGTCGCCCTGGGCCATCCTGGCCAGCAGCGTCTCGCGTTCGCCGGACTGCAGATCGCGCAGCGCGTCGACCGCCTCGTCCGGCTCCATCTCCTCCACGAGCCGCGCGGCGTCCTCCGGGGGTGCCTCGCGCAGCAGGTTCTCCAGCTCGGCGGGCTCCATCTCCTCCAGCGCGTCGGCGGCCCGCGCGGGCTCCAGCCAGGTCAGCAGCTGCTGGCGCTCGGTGCGGCCGAGGTCTTCCAGCACGTCGGCGAGGTCCGCTGGGCGCAGCCGGTGCAGCGCGGAGCGCGAGGCGCGCAGCCGGACCTCGGCCGGCCCGGCGGTGGCGTGTTCGGCGAACGGCGCGACCGCCTGCCAGTCCAGCACCCGGTCCGGCGTCGGGCGGGCCTGCCAGCGGCGCGGGCCGAGCCGGCGCAGCAGGGTGGGCAGCGAGACGTCCACCCCGACCAGCACGACCCGGTCCACCAGCGGGGCCAGGTAGAGGTCGGCGGCCCGGGTGACCTGGACTCCGTCGACGTCGACGAGCTGGTGGTCCAGCACGTCGCGGGCCAGCAGCACCTCGCCCGGGCGGCGTTCGTACTCGCGCAGGTCCACCCGGGCGGTGCGCAGCCGCACCTGGTCGTGGTGGATCTTGCCGACCGCGTCGGCGACCAGGAAGGCGTGGCGGCGGCCGACCCGGATGACCAGCCCGGTGACCGGGGGGTACGGCTCGGTGCCGTAGAGCCGGGCGACCACGTCGAAGACCCGGCCCACCTCCTCGCCGGCCTGGTTGGTCACCGGGCAGCCGATCAGGCCGGCCAGCGACACCAGGGAGGTGCGCACCGCCCGGGTGGCGGTGGCCCGGCGTTCCAGGTGTACCCGGCGATCGCGCAGGCGGGCGGACGTGGTCGTGAACGTAGTGGTGAGCAGAGTGCTTGCGGCCATGAGGAACACCCCCTTGCCCCGCGACGGCGGGGCGCGGGCGACCGGCGGCAGCCGCGATCCCCTGGCCGTGGGCAGGCCGCGGCCGCGCACCACGGCGCGCGCGGGGCCGGACAGGGCGGCCGGGCACGCGTCGCGGGCATGCCGGGCAGCGGTGGCACCGGCGGCGGGCCGAACGACGGTCAGGGAAGGAGCGGCTGCGCCGAGTCGCGGAAGGACGTCGGTGACGACGATGACGACGTGCGGAACGCAGCGAACCGGGAGAGGGGCCGACTATGGCCCGGACTACTGTCCATCTCGCCTCCTTCCGGCCGGGGACGCCCGATGGCGTCGCAGCGACTCGGCAAGGAGCGGACCGGGCGACATCCCGGCTCACCCCAACTCGTCAGAGCTTTGGCACTTCACGGCGTGTCCCGGTGCGGGAAGCCACTTGGGATCACCCCTTAGGTCGGGGAGACCTGTCCTGATCCGGAGCGTCTCTCGACGGGTGGGATCAGTGGCCTGTGTCCGTGAAGACGCCTCACCGAACGAGGTGCCTACAACGTGCGACAGTCTACGCGCATCCCCCGGCCGACCGCCAAGTCCGTCGTTGACGGCCGGCTCGGCGGCTCCGTAGGCTCGCGGCGCCGGGCGGCGCAACGCAAGCCGGTGGGATGCCGGCCGGCCGCCACCGTGATCGGGCCGGGGCGACGGCGCACCCTTCCCGAAGGAGACCACCGATGAACGGCCCGTCCACGCCGGGACGCTGCTCGTCGGCGCTGGCCCCGGCCCCGGTCCCGTCGGTGGCGGTGGCGGCATGACGGACCCGGCGGCCGCGACGCCGCGGGAGGCCGCCGCCTTCGGCCCGTTCTTCGCCTTCGAGATCCACGACCCGGACTCGGCCGTGGTCCACCCCTGGCGGCCGATGGGCGAACTGACTTCGGACGGCGGCGTGTTGGCCGAGCGGGCCGAGTCCGTCCGCGGGTATCTGGCGGCGGCCGGCGGCCGGGAGCGCACGCGGATCGAGCCGCGGGTCGCCGCCTCGGTGGACCATCTCGGGCTGGTGGCCCGCCTGGTGTCGCCGGCCCTCGCCCTGACCGTGCTGCTCGGCCGCCCGCCGCGCCTCGACCTGGCCGGCGCGCGCTGGCAGCCGGTGCCGGGTGGCCTGTTCCCGCTCTCGCTGCCGGCCGGGCTCCTGCGGCCGGGCGAGCCGCAGGACCCGCCGGCCGGTGCCGCGCGGGCGCTGCTGGACGGACCGGTCCACGAACTCGTCGAGGCCGCCGCGCGGTTGGGCGTCTCGCGCCGCGTGCTGTGGGGCAACGTCGCCTCGGCGGTCAACGGGGCGGCCACCGCCCTCGCCGCCGCGGCGCCCTCCCGGCAGGTGCGGGAACGGGCCAGGCAGGCCGCCGCGCTGCTGCTGGCGCAACCCCGGCTGGAGGGCACCCATACCCGGCAGGGCCCCGACGGCCGCTTCCGGCGCCGCAGTTGCTGCCTGATCTACCGCGCCGCGCCGAACTCCGCCGGCGCGCTGTGCGGGGACTGCGTCCTGGCCGGCCCGCGCCCGCGCCGCCTGCCGGGACCGCCGCAGCGCTGACCCGGCCGGCCCACCCGGAGCGCCGCGGAGCCGCCGCCGGGCCGGTGCGGCGGGACGCGTGCACCATTCGGTTTGTGAAAGCGCGGGCGAACGACCCCGAGAGAGCGCTCTCTCAACTCCGGAACACAGGCTACGCTGGTGCTTTCCCGCTGTACGCGCAGAGGAGCACCCGTTGTCTGAGCAGACTGCCGGTGGCCGGCCCACCCTCGAAGCCGTCGCGGAGCGCGCCGGCGTCTCCCGGGCCACCGCCTCACGGGTGGTCAACGGCGCGGCCGGGGTGCGCACGCCGCTGGTGGAACGGGTGCGCAGCGCGGTCGAGGAACTCGGCTACGTGCCCAACCAGGCCGCCCGCACCCTGGTGACCAGGCGCAACGACGCGGTGGCCGTGGTGATAGCGGAGCCGGAGACACGGGTGTTCGCCGACCCGTTCTTCGCCCAGCAGTTGCGCGGGATCAGCAAGGAACTGTCCTCGCACGACTCGCAGTTGGTGCTCCTGCTCATCGAGGACACCGACGACTTCGCCCGGGTCGGCCGCTACCTGTCCGGCGGCCACGTCGACGGCGCGCTGATCTTCTCGCTGCACGCGGACGACCCGCTGCCGACCATCACCGAGCGGCTGCGGATGCCGGTGGTCTTCGGCGGCCGGCCCGGCTGGGCGCAGGGGCGGGTCGACCGCAGCGTGCTGTACGTGGACTGCGACAACCGCGGCGGCGCCCGCGAGGCGGTACGCCACCTGGTGTCGCTGGGCCGCCGGCGCATCGCGCACATCTGCGGGCCGCTGGACCAGACCGCGTCGGTGGACCGGCTCGACGGCTTCCGCGACGTGCTGCTCGACGCCGACCCGCGGCTGATCGTGGAGGGCGACTTCACCCCGGACGGCGGGGAGCGCGCGATGGCCGAACTGCTGGACCGCTGCCCGGACCTCGACGCGGTCTTCGCCGCCTCCGACCTGATGGCGTCGGGAGCGCTGCGCGTGCTGCGCCGGCGCGGCCGGCGGGTGCCGGAGGACGTGGCGGTCGTCGGCTTCGACGACATGGTGCAGGTCGCCGGGTGGACCGATCCGCCGCTGACCACGGTGCGTCAGGACGTGGAGGAGATGGGCCGGCTGATGGCCCGGCTGCTGCTGCGCGTGCTCGACGGGCACGCCGGGCAGCCGGACCGGGCGCCCGCGCCGTCGTCGGTGATCACCGAGACCCGGTTGGTGCGCCGCGCCTCGGCCTGACGCCCCGGCAGTCCCCGCGGGCGCGCGGCGCGGCCGGTTTCCGGTCCATTCCGGCTCCAAGTCTTGACGTATGCCCCGGACGGCGGGACTCTCCTGAGCATCGATTGAGAGCGCTCTCAATTCCTGCTCCGCAGCGCCACGCGACCAGGGGGCGTCGGTTCCGAAGGGGCCGATACCACCCGAAGTCGCCGGCGCACGCACCACGTTCCGCCATCGGCCGGAGCCCGCGTCACCGGCACCGGCCGCGTTCCCGGCGTCAACTTCCTGAACGCGGCCGGCCCCGGTGCGCGGAGCCGGAACGGTCCCCCCTCCACTGCAGAAGGGCTCGGAACCCATGCGCAGACTGACCTCCGACCAACCGCCCGTCCGCCGGCACCGCCGGCGGCACACCGCGCTGCTCACCGCACTGCTGCTCCCGGTCGCCGGACTGCTCGGGCTGGCCGCCACCGCCGCGACCGCCGGCCCGGCCGGCGCGGTCACCCCGTCCACCGTGCCCGCGCCGCCGGCCGGTTGGACGACCGCGTTCAGCGACGACTTCAACGGCGCCGCCGGAACCGGCCTCAACACCTCCGACTGGCTCTACGACACCGGGACCGCCTACCCCGGCGGCGGCGCGGCCGCCTGGGGCACCGGCGAGGTGGAGACGGCCACCAACTCGACGGCCAACGTCTACCAGGACGGCAACGGCCACCTGGTGATCAAGGCGATCAGGGACTCCTCCGGCAACTGGACCTCGGGCCGCGTCGAGACCCAGCGCACCGACTTCGCCGCCCCGGCCGGCGGCGAGTTGGAACTGAGCGCCTCCATCGAGCAGCCCAACCCGGCCTCCGGCCTGGGCTACTGGCCCGCCTTCTGGGCGCTGGGCGCCGCCGCCCGTCCGGTGGCCGCCACGAACTGGCCGAGCATCGGCGAGTACGACATCATGGAGGACGTCAACGCGCTCAGCGAGCACTCCACCACGTTCCACTGCGACGTGTGGGGCGGCGAGTGCAACGACCCGGACGGCATCAGCAGCGGCCTGCAGCCCTGCTCCGGCTGCCAGACCGGCTACCACACCTACTCGGCGATCATCGACCGCACCAACACCGCCGCCGAGCAGCTGCGCTTCTACCTCGACGGCACCCTGACCTACACGGTCAACGAGAGCCAGGTCTCCACCTCGGTATGGCAGGCCGCCATCGACCACGGCTTCTTCGCCATCTTCGACCTGGCCATCGGCGGCTCCTACCCCAACAAGGTCTGCGGCTGCACCTCGCCGGACGCCTCCACCTCGTCGGGCGCGGCGATGAGCGTCGACTGGTTCGCGGCGTACGAGACCACCGGCGACGGCGGCAGCACGACCGGCGGCACGACTACGGGCGGCACCACGGGCGGCACCACCACCGGGGGCACGACCACCGGCGGATCCGGCGGCGGCGGGGCCACCTGCCCGGCCACCGCCACCTCCGACTTCCCCGCCGACTGCTACACCACCGCGCAACTCGGCTCGGCGTCGGTCACCACCACCTCGGACACCGTGCCCGCCGGCACCGACGGCAACCAGATCGCCCAACTCGCCAACGGCGCCACCCTGGAGTACGACAACGTCAACTTCGGCTCCGGCGGCTCCTCCCAGTTCGACGCCAGAGTCGCCTCCGGCGCGGCCGGCGGGGTGAGCGGCCTGGTCAACGTGGTCCTCGACAACCCGGCCAACACCCCGATCGGCTCCTTCGGGGTCGGCAATACCGGCGGCTGGAACTCGTGGCAGACCGTTCCGGCCAACATCACCCGGACCACCGGAACGCACACCGTCTACCTGGAGTTCTCCTCCGGCGTGCCGAACCAGCCCTACGTCAGCCTGCACTGGTTCGACTTCCCCGCGAACTGACCGGCGGTCCGCCGACCGGACGGGGGCGGTGGCCGGGCCGACGGCCCGGCCACGCCCTCGTGGCCGGGCCGACGGCTCAGCAGCGCAGCCACACCGCCGTGTCGCGGGGCAGCAGGCTTCCGCCGTCCGCCAGCGGACCGCTGGCCAGCAGCACCCGGTCGGCCTCCGGCAGCGCGACGGGCGCCGCGGAGAGGTTCACCGCGCACTGGAAGTCCGTGCCGCGCCGGAAGCGCAGCACCGGATCGTCGGCCGGGGACAGCCAGGCGAACTCGCCCTCGTGCAGGGCCGCTTCGGTGCGACGCCTGGCGAGGGCGGCGCGGTAGAGCGCCAGCACCGAGGTGTCGTCGGCGTCGAGCGCCTCCACGGTGTGGGCGGACCAGCCGGCCGGCTGCGGCAGCCAGGGCGCGGCGGCGGCCGGCTCCGGGCTGAAGCCGAACGGCGGGTGCTGCCCGCTCCACGGCAGCGGGACCCGGCAGCCGTCGCGGCCAGGATCCGCGCCCTGGGTGCGCTGGAAGAACGGGTCCTGGCGCAGCTCGTCGGGGATGTCCGCCACCTCCCACAGGCCGAGCTCCTCACCCTGGTAGAGGTAGCAGGAGCCGGGCAGCGACAGGTTGAGCAGCAGGGCGGCGCGGGCCCGCCGGGTGCCGAGTTCCAGATCGGTGGGGGCGCCGTGCTGTTGCGGGGCCCGGCCGAAGGCGGTGTCGGCGCGGCCGTAGCGGGTGACGTGCCGGGTGACGTCGTGGTTGGAGAGCACCCAGGTGGCGGGGGCGCCGACCGGGGCGTGCGCGTCCAGCGTGGCGTCGATGACGGATCGCAGGGCGGCGGCGTCCCAGGAGCAGTTGAGGTAGTCGAAGTTGAACGCGGTGTGCATCTCGTCGGGCCGCAGGTAGGCGGCGAACCGGACCGGGTCGTCCAGCCAGACCTCGCCGATCAGCGCCTTGGGCTCCGGGTAGCCGTCGGCCAGCGCGCGCCAGGCGCGGTAGATCCCGTGCACCTCGTCGCGGTCGACGAAGGGGTGCGGGCGGGGCCCGACGCCGCCGAGGTCCGGCAGCAGCGGGTCCTTGGCGGGCATGGTGGCCGAGTCGATGCGCACCCCGTCGGCGCCGCGGTCGAACCAGAACCGCAGCACGTCCTCGTGCTCCTCGCGGACCTTGGGGTTGTTCCAGTTCAGGTCGGGCTGTTCGGCGGCGAACAGGTGCAGGTACCACTCCCCCGGCCGGCCGTCCGGGTCGTCGGCGCGGGTCCAGGCCGGGCCGCCGAACTCCGACTTCCAGTCGTTGGGCGGCAGTTCGCCCGCGGTGCCGCGGCCCGGGCGGAACCAGAACAGGTCGCGGGCCTCGGATCCGGGGCCGGCCGCCAGCGCCTCGCGGAACCAGGCGTGCTGGTCGGAGACGTGGTTGGGCACGATGTCCACGATGATCCGCAGGCCCAGGTCGTGGGCTTCGCGGATCAGCGCCTCGGCCTCGGCGAGGGTGCCGAACGCCGGGTCGATCCGCCGGTAGTCGGCCACGTCGTAGCCGGCGTCGGCCATCGGGGAGGCGTACCAGGGGTTGAACCACAGGGCGTCCACGCCCAGTTCGGCCAGGTAGGGCAGCCGGTCCCGGACCCCTGCGAGATCGCCGACGCCGTCTCCGTCGGCGTCGGCGAAGGAGCGGACGTAGACCTGGTAGATGACGGCGTCGCACCACCAGGGCGCCGCGCGGTCGGTTGCGGGATCGGCGGAGTGTGTACGGATGGTCATCGGGAGGAGCTCTCCTTGCCCGTCGAAGGGGGATCGGACGTGGGTGGGAAGGCGTGCGGGACCGCCCCGGGAGCCGGGGGCGTGCCGGGTCGGCGGGCTGCGGTGCGGCGGGCGGGCGTCAGCCCTTCATGGCCCCCGCGGTCAGGCCGGCCATGATGTTGCGCTGGAAGACCAGGAAGAACACGATGGTCGGCACGCTGGCGATGCCGAGCGCGGCGATGAAGACGTTCTGCGAGAGTCCGACGCTCAACTGGTTGAGCCCGACGTTGACCGTCTGCGCCGAGGTCTGGGTGAGCATCAGCAGCGGCCACAGGAAGTCCTTCCAGACCGCGACCACCGCGAAGATCGACACGACGCCGAGGATCGGCCGGGACATCGGCAGGACGACGGACCACAGCACCCGCACCGGGCCGGCGCCGTCCACCGCGGCGGCGGACAGCAGTTCGGCGGGGATCGAGTCGAAGAACCGCTTGAGCAGGAAGACGTTGAAGGCGTTGGCCACCGACGGCAGCCAGACCGCCCACGGGGTGTTGAGCAGGCTGACGTGCAGGAACGGCAGGTCGGTCGCGGTCAGGTAGGTGGGCAGGATGATCACCGTGGTGGGGATCATCAAGGTGGCGAGCATCGCGAACAGCACGGCGTTGCCGAACACCGGGCGGAGTTTGGAGAAGGCGTAGGCGGCGGCCACGTCGAAGACCAGTTGGAAGGCGAGCGCCCCGAGCGCGTAGTAGGCGGTGTTGAAGATCAGCCGTCCGAGGTCCACGTCCCGCCAGGCGGCGACGTAGTTGCCCGGATCGGGGGCGGACGGCACGACGGTCGGCGGGATCCGGATGATCTCCTGCGGCGACTTCAGGCCGCCGCTGACCATCCAGTAGAGGGGGAAGAGGAAGACCAGCGCGAAGAGCCCGACGAGCGACCAGAAGACCGCCCAGTAGACGACGCGGCCGACCGGCCGGGCCAACTGCGCCTGCGAGACCAGGGTCCTGGTCCGGGTGTCGGATACTGCCATCGCTCTACTCCTCGACCGCGCGGCGGCTCAGCCACAGGTAGCCGCCCGCGAATCCGACCAGGACCAGCAGGAGCAGCATGCCGAGCGCCGAGGCGCTGCCGTAGTTGTTGAAGTTGAAGGCGTACTGGTAGATCAGGTAGACGACCGTGGTGGTGTCGTTCGAGGAGCCGGTGATGACGTAGGGCTCCAGGAAGACCTGCATGGTGCCGACGATCTGCAGCAGGAGCATGAGCGACAGGATCAGCCGGGTCTGCGGCATGGTGATGTGCCACAGGCGCCGCAGGATGCCGGTGCCGTCCACCTCGGCCGCCTCGTACAGCTCGCCGGGGATGCCCTGGAGCGCGGCGAGGTAGACCAGCACCGTGCCGCCCATGTTGATCCAGGTGGAGAAGAGCACCAGGCAGAGCACGGCCAGGGTGTGCGAGGACTGCAGCCACTGCACGCTCGGCAGGTGCAGCGCGTGCAGGGCCGCGTCGAACAGCCCGGAGTCGTCGGGGCTGTAGAACCACCGCCACAGGAAGGCGGCGGCCACCGGCGGCATCATCACCGGCAGGTAGACCAGCAGCCGGAAGTAGGAGCGCACGTGCCGCAGTTCGTTCATCACCACGGCGGTCAGGAACGGGATCGCGTAGCCGAGGACGAGGGCGAAGAGGGTGAACAGGCCGGTGGTGCGCCACGCCTCGGCGAAGTTCGGATCGTCGATGACGTGCCGGTAGTTCCGCAGTCCCACCCACGTGCTGTGCCCGGAGAGGTTCGTGTACTGGAAGCTCATGACCGCTTCGCGGATCATCGGGTACCAGGAGAAGAGCGCGAAGCACAGGACCGCGCCGGCCAGGAACAGGTAGGCGGTGGCGTTGCGCCGCAGCCGGCGGTGGAACGGCGGACGGCTGCCGGTGCGCCGCGCCGCCCGCACCTCGCGTGCCACGGCGTGGGTCAGGTTGAGCGTCGCCATGTCGGCGGGTTCTCCCGTCTGTCCGGTGGACTGTCTTCGGGCGGCACGTGCGGGGGCGGGCGGTGTCAGTGCTGCGCGTTCGCCAGGATGCTGTTCGTCGCGGCCTTGAAGGTGGCGAGCAGTTGCCGCGGGTCGGCGTTCGGGTCGGTCAGCACCGCGTCCATCGCCTTGTCGCCCTGGGCGTAGATGGCCTGGGCCTGCGGCGGTTCGACGAGGAGCTTCATCCTCGGGGTGGCCGCGACGTAGACGGCGAAGTTGCGGGTCGGGATGTTGGCGTACTCGCTGACCGCCTTGGCGTTGTCGCTCGCGGCGGTGCCGGTCCACAGGTCCGGCTCGGGCAGCCCGACCGGCTGGCCGGTGGCGGCGAGCCGCTTGTAGTCGAACTGGCCCAGGCCGGAGGTCATGTACTCGTAGTCCACGAACTCGATGCCGGCCCGGATCTGGGCCGGGGTGTCGTTCTTGTTGAACATGTAGCCCGATCCGCCGACCAGGGTGGCCTTCTCGCCGGGCATCGGTCCGACGCCGAGGTCGGCGTAGGGCACCTTGTACTGGGTGTGGATCGCGGTGAGGTTGTCCGGGGAGCCGAGGTACATGCCGAGCTTGCCGGAGGCCATCATCTGCAGCAGGTCGTTGTACTGCAGGCCCTGCCTGGTGCCCATCACGTTGTCGGTGAAGCGCAGCCGGTGCAGGAACCGGAGCGTGTCCAGGCCCGCGGCGTCGTCGAACGCCGCCGACCTGCCGTTCGGGGTGACCATGGCACCGCCGCGCGAGTAGACCTCGGTGGCGAAGTGCCAGCCGCCGGTGTTGGCCGCGCTGTAGTCGCCGTAGCCGACGGTCCCGTCGCCCAGCCTGGCCAGCGCGACGGCGTCCTTCTCCACCTGGTCCCAGGTGGTGGGCGGCTGGTCCGGGTCGAGGCCGGCCTTCTTGAACAGGGTGCGGTTGTAGACCAGTCCGAGGCTGTAGTTGCCGGTGGGGATGCCGTACAGGTCGCCGGAGGCGGAGTCGCCCTGCCGGTAGATGTCCGTCAGCGAGGTCTGGATGTCGGCGACGTCGGTGATCTGCCCGGCGTACTTCTGGATGTCGGCGGCCCGGCCGGAGGAGATGACGTTGCCGGCGTCGGTGAAGTACGTGTAGAAGACGTCGTCCATCCTGCCGCCGGCGAGCTTGGCGTTGAAGGTGGCCGGGTCGTCGCAGGGGTTGGCGTCGTCGCCCTTGACGGTGATGAGCGGGTTGAGCTTCTCGAAGGCGCGCGCGTCGGCGATCCAGTTCTTGCGCGGGGTGGCCTGCGAGGTGGGCGGTTCGCACCCCACGGTGATGGTGACCCGGCCGTCGGCCGCGGCGGAGGGTCCGGAACCGCCGGAGCCCCCGCAGGCGCTGAGCGTCAGGGCGAAGCTCACGGTGGCAGCGGCGGCGAGGAGGATCCGGGCTCTGCCGCCCGGCCTGATACCAGTCATCTGATGGCCCCTGGAGTCGAGTTGTCGGCTGGCCGGCGGCGGCTGCGCGGCCTCGGTCCGGCGTGCAGCACAACGTACGACCCGATCCAGGGTTCTGCAATGGTGAAACTAATTTACGCAAAAAATGGATCAATGACAGATGGATGAAGCCCGCCCTCTGCAAACGCACGCAGATTCATGACATATTGCGTCGCATGACTCGCAGACTTGCAGAAGTGGCCCGGAAGGCCGGCGTCAGCGAGGCGACGGTGAGCCGGGTGCTGAACGACAAGCCGGGCGTCTCCGGCGCCACCCGCCAGGCCGTGCTCACGGCGCTGGACGTGCTCGGGTACGAGCGGCCCACCCAACTGCGCGGCGCACGCGCCCGGTTGGTCGGCCTGGTGCTGCCGGAGCTGCAGAACCCGATCTTCCCCGCGCTGGCCGAGGTGGTCGGCGGCGCGCTGGTGCAGCTCGGCTTCACCCCGGTGCTGTGCACCCGGTCGGCCGGCGGGCTCACCGAGGCGGAGTACGTGGCGATGCTGCTGGACCAGCAGGTCTCCGGGGTGATCTTCTGCGGCGGACTGAGCGCCGAGGAGTGCCGGCACCTGCGCGGCCGCGGCGTGCCGGTGGTGCTGCTCAACGCGGCCGTCGACTTCACCGGCTTCCCGCAGGTCTCCACCGACGACGCGGCCGCGGTGGAGCAGGCGTTCAACCACCTGATGACGCTGGGGCACCGGGACATCGCCTTGATGGTCGGTCCGCTCGACCACACGCCGTCGCAGCGCAAGACCGCGGCGTTCACCGCGCTTGCCGAGCGGGCCGGGACGGCGGTGGCGGACCGGGTGCGCCAGGCGCTCTTCTCCTTCGAGGGCGGGCACGCGGTCGCCTCCGAGCTGATCGCCTCCGGGGCGACCGCGCTGATCTGCGGCAGCGACATCCTCGCCCTGGGAGCGGTACGGGCCGCGCGGCGGGCCGGGTTGAGCGTGCCGGGCGACGTCTCGATCGTCGGGTTCGACGACTCGGCGTTCATGAACTACACCGATCCGCCGCTGACGACCCTGCGGCAGCCGATCGACGCGATGGCCCGGGCCGCGGTCACCCTGCTGGTCAACCAGATCGACGGCAACGCCCCGACCCCGAAGGAGCTGCTGCACGAACCGGAGCTCGTGGTCCGGCAGTCCACCGGTCCGGTGCGGCTCGCCGCGGCGGTCGACGGCGGCGTCGAGCACCGATAATCCACCGAAAGAACGCTGCAAAAAGGCGACAACACCCGGCCGTTGTATTCAGCGGCCAGGCGGAAAAGGATTGACTCTCCGCCACAACAGCCCAGTTCAGCGGCGCGGACACCGCGAGAAAGCAAACAGCACAGCACTCTGCCAATTTTTTTCTTCATTTGCGCGAAATATTGTGCGAGTTCGTCGACAGCACTACTGTGCACGTCAATTCGCTCGGCTCCTCCCCCCTTCTGGAGCTCACCCATGTCCACTCCGCGCCCGGGCAGACCACGCACCCGCCCGCTGCCCACCGCGCTCCTCGCGCTGGCGGCCCTGCTGCTCGCCCTCACCGGCTGGTCCGCCCCGCCGGCCGCCGCCGCCACCCCCACCACCTACCAGGCCGAGTCCGCCGCGCTGTCCGGCGGCGCGGTCGTCGGAACCGACCACACCGGCTACACCGGCACCGGCTTCGTGGAGGGCTACACCGACACGAACAAGGGCACCGCGTCCACCACGTTCACCGTCACCGCGGCGGACGCCGGCTCCTACACCTCGACGCTGCGCTACGCCAACGGCACCGCCGCGACGATGACGCTGTCGGTCTACGTCAACGGCACCAAGGCCACCCAGGCGACGCTCGCGGCGACCGCCGACTGGAACACCTGGACGACCGCGGCCACCGCGGTCACCCTGAAGTCGGGCAGCAACACGATCGCCTACAGGTTCGACAGCTCCGACAGCGGCAACGTCAACCTCGACGACATCACGCTGGCCGCCGTCGCCGGGTCGGCCGACGGGCAGTACGAGGCCGAGTCCGCCGCGCTGTCCGGCGGCGCGGTCGTCGGAACCGACCACACCGGCTACACCGGCACCGGCTTCGTGGAGGGCTACACCGACACGAACAAGGGCACCGCGTCCACCACGTTCACCGTCACCACCACGGCGGCCGGCACCGCGCCGGTCGCGCTGCGCTACGCCAACGGCACGACCGCGACGATGACGCTGTCCGTCTACGTCAACGGCGCGAAGGCGCTGCAGACCTCGCTGGCGGCGACCGCCGACTGGAACACCTGGACGACCCAGACCGAGAACCTGGCGGTCGCCTCGGGCACCAACACGATCGCCTACAGGTTCGACAGCTCCGACAGCGGAAACGTCAACCTCGACAACATCACCGTCGGTACCCCGTCCACCGGCGGTGGCGGCGGGACCACCTCGGCGCCCGGCCAGGTCTACCAGGCGTCCACCGCCTTCTTCACCGGCGGACCGTCGGTCGCCACCTCGCTGTCCGGCTACACCGGCAGCGGCTACCTGACCGGCTTCACCGGCCAGGGCGCCGAGGTCGAGATGACCGCGGACGTGCCCTCGGCGGGCGACTACCCGGTGGCGGTGGGCTACGCGAACACGACCGGCACCGCGCAGACCATCTCGCTCTACCTCAACGGCATCAGGAACGGCCAGCTCAGCCTGGCGTCCGGCAGCGGCTGGATCTACGTCTCCAAGACCGTGCCGCTGCGCTCCGGGCTCAACCTGATCGCCTACCAGACCGACCCGGGCGACACCGGCGACGTCGCGATCGACAACACCGTGGTGGACGGCGGCGTGCCGCTGGCGGCCACCGGCGCGACCGTGCCGTACACCGAGTACCAGGCCGCCTCGGCGACGACCGACGGCACCGTGCTGGCGGCGAGCACCGCCTACCCGGGCATCGCCGGGGAGTCGACCGGGCGGCGTGCCGTGCGGCTCGACTCGACCGGCCAGTACGTGCAGTTCACCCTGACCGCGCCGGCCGACTCGATCGTGGTCCGCTACTCCGTCCCGGACACCTCCGACGGGTCGGTCACCACCGCGCCGCTGGCCCTTTACGCCAACGGCACCAAGGTGCAGGACCTGACGCTGACCAACAAGTACTCCTGGCTGTACGGCGGTGGCTACTACGACACCAACTCGCCGAGCGACGGCTCCGGCCACCACTTCTACGACGAGACCAGCGCGCTGATCGGCGACTGGCCGGCCGGCACGGTGCTCAAACTGCAGAAGGACGCGGCCGACACCGCCAGTTCCTACACCATCGACGTACTCGACGCCGAACAGGTCGATCCGGCCTACTCGATGCCCGCCGGCTTCGTCTCGGTCACCGGCTACGGGGTCACCCCGAACAGCGGCGCGGACGACACCTCGGCGATCAACAGCGCGCTCAGCGCCCTGTCCGGCACCGGCAAGGGCCTGTGGTTCCCGGCCGGCACCTACGACATCTCCGGCCGGGTGAACCTCAGCAACGTCGCGCTGCGCGGCGCCGGCGAGTGGTACACCAGGATCCAGGCCACCGCGGAGAACGGCTCGGGCGGCCTGTTCGCCACCGGCGGCCGCAACCAGATCGCCGACCTGGAGATCTCCGGCGACCAGACCTCCCGCAACAACGACTCCGGCGCTGCCGGGATCGAGGGCACCTTCACCTCCGGCTCGCTCATCTTCGACGTGTGGATCGAGCACACCAAGGTCGGCCTGTGGGCGAACCCCGGCACCGGGCTGCACGTGGCCGGCCTGCGGGTCCGCGACGTGTTCGCCGACGGCATCCACCTGCACGGCGGCACCAGCGGATCGCGGGTCGAGCAGTCCCAGGTCCGCAACACCGGTGACGACGAGATCGCGCTGGACACCGAGGGCGGCCAGGTCACCGGCTGCGACGTCAGCCACAACACCGTGCAGAGCCCGATCCAGGCCAACGGCATCGGCGTGTACGGCGGCGCGGACAACACCGTGGAGGACAACGAGGTCAGCGACACGGTGGCGTTCGGCTCCGGCATCACCATCAGCACCGCGTTCGGCGGCGGCTTCACCGGGCCCACCACCGTGCAGGACAACGTGCTCACCCGCACCGGCTCCTACAACGTCAACTGGGGTTCGTCGCTGGGGGGCTTGTGGATCTACGCCGACCAGTCCGACATCACGGAACCGGTCGACGTCATCGGCAACACGATCACCGACAGCACCTACGAGGGCGTACTGCTCAGCTACGCCAAGCAGATCAGCAACCTGAACCTCACCGGCGACACGATCAACGGCGCGGGCACGTACGGCATCAACATCGACGACGTCACCGGCAGCATGTCCGCCACCGGCGTCACGGTCTCGAACACCACGTCCGGTGGCCTGAACAACCCGGGCGGCTACACGATCAACCGCGGCTCCGGCGACAGCGGCTTCTGAACACCCGCGTCCCGGCAGCGCGCTCCGCGGCCCCGGAACCGCCCCCACCGGGCCGGTTCCGGGGCCGCGGGCCGTCTGCGGGCAGCCGATGTCCCGAGGTCAACGACCGCTCAAGCGGCGCTCAAGCGGTACTCGAGCGTAGCCGGCCCAAAAGCCCTGCTACGCAGATAAACTGACGTACCGACAGATTGTTACCGCCGGACGGAACCCCTAGCGGAACGGGTGGACGCGTTCGGGGGTTCTTTCCGGCCGCTTGAGCGACCGCGGGCCGCGTCGTACCACGCCGCCGGTCCCGGACGCGTCATACGGAAGGGATTCTCGAATGAGTACCGTCAACGCAGCCCGTGCCGACGGAGCCACCCAGAAGTCTCCTGGGGCGGCCACGCTGATCACCGGTCTGGCCGCCTTCATGGCCGGACTCGACAACCTCGTGGTCGTGACCGCGTTGCCCACCATGAGAGTGAAGCTGGGCGGCAGCCTGTCGGACCTGGAGTGGACGGTCAACGCCTACACCCTGTCCTTCGCCGTCCTGATGATCCTCGGTGCCGCGATCGGTGACCGCTTCGGCCGCCGCAAGATCTTCGTCGCGGGCCTGCTGCTGTTCACCGCCGCTTCGGCGGGTGCCGCGGTGGCGTCCGGGGTGGGTGAGCTGATCGCGTTCCGGGCTATCCAGGGCGCGGGGGCGGCGATCATCATGCCGTTGACGCTGACCCTGCTGACCCATGCGGTACCGGCCGAGAAGCGCGGTGCGGCACTGGGTATCTACGGGGCGATCAACGGCCTGTCGATCGCGGCCGGCCCGCTCGTCGGCGGCCTGGTCGTGGAACACCTGTCCTGGCAGTGGATCTTCTGGATCAACGTGCCGGTCGGCCTGCTGCTCGCCCCGGCCGCCTTCAGAGGCCTCGCGGAGAGCCGCGGCCCGAACAGCCGCCTGGACCTGATGGGCACCGTGCTGGTCAGCCTCGGCATGTTCGGCATCGTCTACGCGCTCATCTCCGCCAACGGCCACGGCTGGGGCTCCACCCGCGTCCTGCTGCCGCTCGTCGCCGGCCTGCTGATCGTCGCGCTGTTCGTGATGTGGGAGCGGCGCACCGCCCAGCCGATGCTGCCGATGACCATGTTCCGCAACCGGGCCTTCTCCGCCATCAACCTCGGCGGCCTGCTGATGTCGGTCGGCATGTTCGGCATCACGTTCCTGATCACGCAGTTCATGCAGACCATCCAGGGTCTTTCGCCGACCGAGGCGGGCGTGCGGATGCTCGCCTGGACGGCCATACCGATGGTGCTCGCGCCGATCGCCGGCATGGTCTCGGACCGGATCGGCGGCCGTCCGGTCGTCGTGCTCGGCCTGGTCTTCATGGCGATCGGCTTCGGCTACTGGGCGCTGGTCATGGAGCCCAACACCTCCTACCTGGTGCAGCTGCCCGGCTACCTGCTCGGCGGCGCGGGCGTGTCCTGCTTCTACGCCCCGCTGATGAACCTGCTCATGGGCTCGGTCAACCCCGGCGAGCAGGGCGTCGCCTCCGGCACCTCGGCCGCGACCCGGGAGATCGGCGCGGCGCTCGGCATCGCGCTGCTCGCCTACGTCTTCGCCACCAACGGCGGCTACGCCTCCGGCCAGGACTTCGTCAACGGCTTCGTCCCCGCGCTGTGGGTCGGCGCCGTCGCCGTGGCCGTCGCCGCGGTCGTCATGCTCTTCGCCAAGCGCCCCGCCGACGCCACTTCCACGGTGGCCGTGGCGGCGCAGGGCGACCAGCAGCAGGTCGAGTCCGTCGCATAGCCGACGCACCGCGCGTCCACGCGGCGGGCGGGCCGGGGCAGTCGCTCCGGCCCGCCCGCCGTCCATCCATCTCCTTGTCGATATGTCTCCTCGACGCAACCCGCCCGCCGACGCGCGGTCGGGCCTCCCCTACACCGCGGGCGGCAGGGCGGTGCCGCCGCCGTCCAGGCCGAGCAGGTGGAGCAGGGCGCCGGTGCCGCCGGTGTCCCGGGCGCGGCGCTGCCGGGTGGCGCCGTTGCCGTCCCGCAGCAGCCGGTCCACGCCGTCGGTGACGCGGTCGAGGTCGCCGCTGGTCTTCAGGGCCGGGGTGATGCGGTCGAGGAGGGCGGCGACCACCTCGGCGGCCGGGCGGATCCGGCCGCCGTCCGGGGTGAACAGGTTGTCGTCCAGGCCGTGCCGGGCGGAGTGCCAGTTGGCGGCGGCCAGCAGCTCGGCCGGGCCGGGGTCGAAGGGGGCGCCGTCGGCGGCGTCGCCCAGCGCGGTCGTCACCAGCGCGCGCACCACGCCGGCGAGCGTCACGGCGTCCTCGGGCAGCAGCTGCACGTCCAGGGCGCGGACCTCCAGCGTCGGGTAGCGCTCGGAGAGCCGGGCCTGCCAGTAGATCTGGCCCAGGTCGCGGATGACGCCGGTGCGCAGCAGGGCCGTCGTGCGGTGCCGGTAGTCGGCGGCGTCGCGGAACGCCGGCGGCGGGCCGCTCACCGGCCAGCGGCCGAAGACCAGGGTGCGCCAGCTCGCGAAGCCGGTGTCGGAGCCCTCCCAGACCGGCGAGTTGGCCGCCAGGGCCACCAGCACCGGCACCCAGGGCCGGATCCGGTTCAGCGCGGCGACGCCGGCCTCCCGGCCGGGCACCGCGACGTGGACGTGCATGCCGTTGATCAGCTGCTCGTCCACGAGCTGCGGGGCGTCCCGCAGCATCGCCTGGTAACGCGGCTCGTCGGTGACCGGAACGCTGGCGCGGACCGGCGCGGTGCCGCTCGCCGCGATCAGGCAGCCCACCTCGGCGGCGCCGACCGCGAGCGCGCCGCGCAGCCGCCGCAGGTGGCCGTCGAGCTCGTCGAGGTGGTCGCAGATCGGGGTGGCGACCTCCACCTGCGCCTGCAGCAACTCGCGGTCCACCTCACCGGCGAGGACGGCGGGCCGCAGGCCGGCGGTGGCACGCACCTGTGCCGACCGGGAGACCGGATGACCGCTGTCCGCGTCCAGTAGCAGGTACTCCTCCTCGACACCGACGGTCACCATGACGGAGACCTACCCCTCGCGCCACGACGACAAGCGGTGATATTTCGGTCACTCGGCGAACGGGCGTGCGGGGTGCGGCGAGGGGCCGGCGGGGCTCTTGGTGAGCGAGACCAGAGCGAGGCGTTCCTGCTCCTCCTCGACGATCCGGCGGGCGAGCGACGGCTCGGAGACGTCGACGGCCTCCGGGGTGGACTCGGCGGTGTCGCTGCGGCGGGCGTAGGCGTCGAACAGGCGCTGCTTGGCCTCCAGGAGGGCGAGCATGCGCTGGTCGACGCTGTCGGCGGTCAGCAGGCGGTGTACCCGGACGGGGTGGATCTGGCCCATCCGCTGGGCGCGGGCCACGGCCTGGGACTCCAGGGTGGGCTTGACCTGCGGTTCGCACAGCACGACGACCGAGGCGGCCTGGATGTTCAGCCCGGTGCCGCCGGCCTGGATCTGGCACAGCAGCACCGCGTGGCCCGGCGCGGCGGCGAACCGGTCGACCAGCTCCTGCCGGGCGGCGGCCGGCACGCTGCCGGTGACCGGGCCGAACGGCGCGGTGCCGAGCGCGTCCCGCACGGTGGCCAGCACGTCGCGGAAGTAGGAGAAGACGACCACCTTGAGCTGGTTGTCGGCGGCTTCGGCGACGATCTCGCGCAGGCGGCGCAGTTTGGCGGAGTTCGCCGGATCGGCGTAGGCGGCGCGGCGCATGGCCATGAAGTTGCCGGAGGCCACCGCGTCCCGGTAGGCGGCCAGATCGGCGGCGGTGAACTCGTCCCACTCGTCGGTGTGGACCAGTTCGGGCAGCTCGGTGAGCACGTCGCACTGGTTGCGCCGCAGGTAGGCGGGGGCGACCGCGCGGCGGAAGGCCCGGGAGCCGGCCACCGCGTCGCTGCCGCGGATCAGCGGCACGAGGTCGGGCTGCAGGTGGTGGACGAGGCTGCGGAACTCCTCGACCCGGTTCTCCATGGGCGTGCCGGTGAGGAACAGGACGCGGTCGGTGCGCGCGCTCCAGTGGGCGACCGCCCGGGAGCGGCGGGTGGCCGGATTCTTGACGTAGTGGGCCTCGTCGACCACGAGCATGGCCACCGGCACCTCCGGCGGGACGGTGAGAGCGGCCAGGGCGTCGAAGGTGGTGACGGCGACGCCGCCGGTGCGGATCCACTCGGCCAACGCGGCCTCCCGGTGGGGACCGTGGACCCGGTGGGCCGCCAGGGTGCTGCGGGATTCCGTCTCGCGGGTCCAGTTGATCAGCACGCTGGCCGGGCACACCACGAGGAAGTGGGTGGCGCCGGCGGCCCGCAGATGGGCGAGCGCGGCGATGGCCTGGATCGTCTTGCCGAGTCCCATCTCGTCGCCGAGCACCACCCGGCGCTGCGCGAGGGCGAACCGGGCGCCGAACGCCTGGTAGCCGCGGAGCGAGACGCGGCGGTGCGTGTCGTCGAGCCGCTGGGCGCGCACCCGGTCGGCGACGCCGGCGGGCAGGAAGCCCTCGGCGGCGTCGAGGTCGGTGACCGTGCCGGCCAGCTCGGCGAGGAGCACGGTGTACTCCGCCGGGCGGACCCGGTAGTCCAGCCACGCCTGCCGCCCGCCGGGCGCCGGGCGCAGCAGGTCGGTGGTCGCCTGGGCGAGGAGCAGTTCGATCCCGTCGTGCGGGCCGCGGGCGGTGTCGAGGAACGCCTCGATCCGCCGCACGGCCTCCCGGGCCTCCTGGCGGCGGCGCGGCCCGGCGAGCAGCATCCGCAGCCGGCCGCGGGCCGGGCGGGCGGCGGCGAGCGCCGGGCCCAGCTCGGCGGCGGCCCGGTCGGCGGCGGCGACGGCCCGGGGGATGTCGGGTCCGGCGTTCACCAGGGCGCCCAGCGCGACGACCAGGGCGCTCGCGCGGGGGTCGGCCTCGGCCGCGGTGTCGATGCGCACGGCGACGTAGTCCTTGGCCGCCTCGGCGATCTGCCGGGCGGCGGCGACCGCCTGACGCGCGCTCTGCAGGCCGACGCCCGGCACCTGTTGGAGCGCGTGGGGCCCGGCGTCGAGCACCTGGCCGACCGTGGTGTACCCGGCCTGCTCCAACGCGCCGAGCCGCAGCCGGCCTTCGGTGACGTCCTTGAGCCGGGCGACCGGGATGCCGCGCAGCTCCCGGCCGACCAGCTCCTCGCGCAACGCGCCGACCGCCTCGCGCACCGCGTCGCGCAGCCGTTCGTGCTCGGCGGCCAGGGTGCGGGCCGCGGCCAGCAGGCCGGCCGCCCTGGACAGCACCGCCCGCGCCTGCCGGCCGGTCGGCACCTGCCGCTCCGGCTCGTCCTCGTCCATCGCTCCCCCGTCCGCGCCCGCCCCGATCACGGCCACATGATTCCACCCGGCGGTGACAACCCGGCGGCGTCCCGGCCGGACCCTCGCGCCGGATCCGTCAACTCCCTTGCTGAGCACAAAGGTTGAGCCCTTTACCACCCGGTGGGGCGAACGCGTCCGGTGGCTGCCGCGAGCGCCGCGCGGCCTTGACACCCCGTTCGGGCCGCGGGCACGTTGAGCCGTCGCCGGCGGCTGGCGCCGGCGGTTCGACCCGGTGCCGCCGCGGCGGATCGCGGGGGCGGCACCCCGGAGCTCAGTGAGGGGCAACCGTGCTGCGGTTGGGATCCAGGGCGGGCCGCATGGCCGCCGCGTTCGTCGTCGCCGGCGCGGCGCTGCTGGCCACGACCGGCAGCGCCCGGGCGGACGGCATCTCCACGCTCATGGCCAACAACACCTCGACGTGCGTGCTGGGCGACACCACGTCGCCGGCCGACTGCGCGGCGACGTTCACCGGCCAGCAGGACACCGCGGCCGGCATCACCACCCCGGTGTTCGACCCGGCGGGCGGCGACGTCTCGACGCGGGACATCCACAGCCTGCTCTACCCGGGCAGCACCACCAAGGTCTACGTCAACGTCATGCCGGGCTTCTGCACGCCGAAGGACGGCAGCAGCAGCGCGTCCGTGCCGCGCTGCAACAGCAACGTCATGACGCAGTACACCGAGAACAACACGCTCACCGTGGACAAGCAGCTCGCCGACATGGCGCGGCGCGGGATCGACGGCGCCTCGATCGACTGGTACGGGCCGAGCAGCGGCGCGGAGAACCCGGACGCCGTGGCGCTGAAGTTCCAGTCCGAGATACAGAGCCAGGGGCTGTGCACCGCCGGCCCGCAGAAGTGCAAGATCATGTACATGATCATGTTCGACGGCGCCAGCCTGAAGTACGCGGACAACCCGACCCACGTCACCGGCGCCAGCAACGCCGCGTGCGCCACGAGTCTGGCCGCGCAGGCCGCCGAGTCGTGCATCGTGGCGCGGCTGAAGAACGACATCTGCTACATGAACGGCCTGCACTTCGGCAACGACGCCTACCAGAAGTACCAGGGCCGCCCGGTCGTGCAGTTCTTCGTCGACGAGGGCGAGTACGGCAACCTGCCCAAGAGCGGCGCCGCCCCCTCCTGGCCGGACCTCTGGTCGCAGGTCAGCGGCTTCTCCGCCGATCTGGCCGGCAACTGCTCCAGCCCGGACAACGCCGGCGCCGCGCACCCGTACGACGTGAACAACGGCGCGCCCCTGCTGGTCTTCGAGAACGCCGGCGGCTTCAGCCAGTCCGGCAGTGGCGGCGCGTTCGGCTGGGTGCTGCCGTCGGGCAGCCAGAGCGACTACGAGATCACCTCGACCGGCACCGGCCGCTCGATCCAGGAGTTCTACCAGGCGGCCGCGGCCAACCCCGGCAAGCTCACCTGGGGCGTCGCCTACAAGGGCTTCAACGACAGCCAGTCGGCGTGGGGCGCGGGCCGGCTGATCGACCAGCAGTGCGGCCAGACCTGGGTGAAGTCGATGCAGGAGGCGAACGCGTTCTACTCCAGTTCGAACCAGCTGCCGTTCCTGCAGGTCGCCACCTGGAACGACTACAACGAGGGCACCTCGATCGAGGACGGCGTCGACAACTGCTACACGGTCTCGGCGAGCGCCGCCGGCTCGACACTGGACTGGAGCCTGAACCCGACCTCCTCGGCCGCCAGCACCAGCACGGTGGCCGGCTTCCAGGTCTACGACTCCACGGACGGCGGCGCCGACTACCAGCCGGTCGGCTCGATGCTCCCGGCCACCGCGCGCTCCTTCGACCTGTCCGGCCTGGCCGCGGGCGCCCACGACGTGTTCGTCGAGATGGTCGGTCAGCCGGAGATCGACAACCAGGCGTCCGGCGCGGTGGCCTACAGCCACTGACCGCCGCCTGTGGCCGTCGGCGGCGGGCCGCCGACGGCCACCCGGGTGCACCACGCCCCAGGCCGCACATGGTTGGGCTGGCGGGGGACGCCGGGGTCTCCTAGCGTGGAAACGGCGGGGCGGCGGGAATCACGTCCCCGGCAACGGGAGGCCGATGTGGGCGCCGTTTCCTTTCTGATGATCGTTGTCATCGTCACCGCGTTGGCCTTCGACTTCACCAACGGCTTCCACGACACCGCGAACTCGATGGCCACCTCCATCGCCACCGGTGCGCTCTCGCCCAGGCTGGCGGTGGCGGTGGCCGGGGTGCTGAACCTGGCGGGGGCGTTCTTGTCGACCGAGGTGGCGCGGACCATCTCCGGCGGCATCGTGGCGGACTCCAGGGTGTCCCTCGTGATGATCTTCGCCGGGCTGATCGGCGCGATCCTGTGGAACCTGGTCACCTGGCTGCTCGGACTGCCTTCCAGCTCGTCGCACGCGCTGTTCGGCGGGCTGATCGGCGCGGTGTGGGTCGGGGCGGGCGGCTCGGCGGTGCACTTCGGGCAGATCCTGGAGAAGATCGTGGTCCCGGCGATCGCCTCGCCGCTGGTGGCCTGCCTGGTGGCGATGCTGGCGACCTACCTGGCCTACGTGCTGACCCGGCGCACCCGGGGCGGCGCGGTGCGCCGGGGCTTCCGGGCCGGGCAGGTCGGCTCGGCGTCGCTAGTGGCGCTGGCGCACGGCACGAACGACGCGCAGAAGACGATGGGCGTGATCACCCTGACGCTGATCGCCTCGGGGCAGTTGCCGCACGGGTCCGGGCCGCCGTGGTGGGTGGTGCTCAGCGCGGGCCTGGCGATCTCGGCCGGCACCTACGCCGGCGGCTGGCGGATCATCCGGACCATGGGCCGGGGGCTGACCGACATCGAGCCGCCGCAGGGCTTCGCGGCCGAGAGCAGTGCGGCCACCGTCATCCTGGCCTCCTCGCACCTGGGCTTCGCGCTGTCGACCACCCAGGTGTGCACCGGCGGCATCCTCGGCGCCGGGCTCGGGCGCAAGCTGGCCCGGGTGCGCTGGGGCGTGGCCGGGCGGATCGCGGTCTCCTGGGCGCTCACGCTGCCGGCCGCGGCGGCGGTGGGCGGCGTGGCGGCCTGGGTCGCCGACCGCGGGGACTTCGGGATCGTGCTGGTGGCGGCGGTGGCGCTGGCGGCCGCCGCCGGCTTCTACGTGCTCTCCCGCCGCCGCCCGGTCACCCGGGAGAACGTCAACGCGCCGCCGGAGCGGCTGGAGGAGCCGGCACGCACGGCCGCCTGACCAGGGCGGGACCGGCGCGGCCGGAGCACGGACGCGAGCGACGGCGCAAGAGACCGACAACCGGACGTTCCGAGGAACGCGGGAGCTGGTGCGGCATGGACGTGAAGTGGGGCAGTCTCGGGGACGTGCTCGTGGTCAGCCTGGGCGTCACCGTCGTGGTGGTGGTGATGTTCTCGCTCGGCGTGGTGGCCTGGGCCCGCACGGGCGGGGCGGGGACGCACCGGACCGCCCCGCGCACCGGGCAGGAACGGCTCGCGGCCGCCGCGGCGTGCCTGTGCTTCGGCGGCTGCCTGGCCGTCGCGGCCTACGGGATCGACCTGCTCATCCCGGGCTGACCGGCGGCGCCCCCACCTCGGCCGCCGCACGCGGATACGGGGCGAGGAAGCCGCACATGCCGAGGGTGTCCTGCACGGGGTCGGCCAGCCGCACCACGGTGGCCGACCCCAGGTGCGTCACGTCGCCGCGGCGCAGGGCGGCGATCTGCTCGCCGGTGCGCTCCGCGGCGGCCCGGGCGGTGGCGCGCCAGGCGCTCTCCCAGGCGTCGAGGCGGTCGGCGACCAGTGCGGCGGCGGAGCGGTAGAAGCGCTCCAGCGCCTCGCCGGTGCCGCCTTCGACGTCGGCGACGAGCGCGGCGAAGCCGGTGATGGCGAGGTCGCGGCGCTCGCGGGCCCGGCGCTCGCGGTCCGGGCCCGGTCCGTCGCCGAGCCCGACGGCCGCCGCGTAGCTGCCGGGGTCGGCCAGGTGGGCGGGCGGCAGGGTGAGCACGGCGTCCCCGGCCTCCGGCAGGCCGTCGTTCTGCATCACCACCTGGACCCGCAGCCCCCCGGTGTTGACGGCGCGGTGCAGGGTCCCCGGGGTGAACCACACGGCGTCGCCGGCTTCGAGCGGCACGCGGCACGCACCTTCGGCGGTCAGCGTGTGCAGTTCGCCGCTGCCGGACAGCACGACGTAGCACTCGGTGCAGGTCAGGTGGGTGTGCGGGGAGCCGCCGTGCAGGCCGTCGTCGGTGGCCCACGGGTAGACCCGCAGCCGGGACAGGCCCACTCCGCCGGGCAGCGCTGGCACGTCGGTCATCGGCTTCCTCCGGTACGCGGCGGGCATCCGGCCGGGTCGGTCGATCGGCAGGGGTCGGGTTGCCCGGGATGGTTCACCCTGAGATTACTGGATAGTTTCGGAAAGTTTCCAGCCTGCTGACCGGCCCGAAGTCGGCGAAATCTCTGACTCTTGTCCACACGGTTGACGCCCGTACTTTGTGGTCATAGCTTCCTGGCAACAAAAATTGCCGAAAGCCTTCCGACTGTTTCGGAGGCAGGTCCGGCGGCTTCCCCCAACTGCCGGGCGTCCAGGAGGAGTAGTGCCAGCGAAGACCTTCCGCATCGCCGTCGTGGGCACCGGCGGCATCGCCGCGGTCCACGCCGACGGGCTCGCCACCCTGTCCGACCGGGCGCGGCTGGTGGCCGCCGCGGACATCGACGCCGACCGGCTCGACGCGTTCTGCGCGCGCCACCGGGTGCCGGGCCGCTACCGCGACCTGGAGACGCTGCTGGCCGAGGAGCGGCCGGACCTGGTGCACCTGTGCACCCCGCCGGGCCTGCACCGGCAACAGGCCGTCAGCTGCCTGGAGGCCGGGGTGAACGTGCTGTGCGAGAAGCCGCCCGCGCTCAGCCTCGCCGACCTGGACGCGATCGCCGCCGCCGAGGAGCGGGGCGGCGCGTACTTCGCCACCGTCTTCCAGCACCGGTTCGGATCGGGGGCCGCCCGGCTGCGGGCCGCCGCGGCCGACGGCGCGCTCGGCCGGCCGATGGTGGCCGTCTGCGACACGCTGTGGTACCGGCCGGACGGGTACTTCGCGGTGCCGTGGCGGGGCAACTGGGAGGTCGAGGGCGGCGGTCCGACCATGGGCCACGGCATCCACCAGTTCGACCTGCTGCTGTCGGTGCTCGGCGACTGGCACGAGGTCACCGCGGTCGCCGCCCGCCGGGCCCGGCCCACCGCGACCGAGGACGTCTCGTGCGCGATCGCCACCTTCGCCGACGGCACGGTGGCCACCGTCGTCAACTCGCTGCTGTCGCCGCGGGAGACCAGCTACCTGCGGTTCGACTTCGCTCACGCCACCGTCGAGTTGGAGCACCTGTACGGCTACGGCGACGACGACTGGCGCGTGACGCCGGCCCCGGGCCACGAGGATCGGGTGCGGGCCGCCTGGGAGGCCGGTCCGAGCGGCCGGCGCTCCGGGCACGCCGCCCAGTTCGGCGCGGTGCTCGACGCGCTCGAAGCCGGCGAGCGGCTGCCGGTGGCGCTGCCGCACTCCCGCGACACGCTGGAGTTCGTCGCCGCCACCTACGCCTCCGCCTTCGAGCGGCGCCCCGTGCGGCGCGGCGAGATCGGGCCGGACAGTCCCTTCTACCAGCGCATGCGCGGGGACGGCGCCCCCTGGCCGCCGGAGCCCGAGAACACCGCGAGCCCCGAGGAGTCCCGTTGACCGCCGAAGCCGCACCGCTGCTGCCGCCGAGTTCGGAACCCGCCGCGTCGGGACTGGCGCTGACGCACGAGGAGGGCCTGTCGCTGCACGTACTGCACGACGGCCGGCCGCTCACCCGGTACGTCTACCGCCCGTGGGACCAGCGGCTGGAGTCCCCCAAGCCGTACTTCCACCCGCTGCGCACCCTCGGCGGCGACGTGGTCAGCATCTTCCGGCCGCACGACCACATCTGGCACAAGGGCGTCTCGCTGGCGCTGCCGAACGTGGAGACGGAGAACTTCTGGGGCGGGCCGACCTACCGGCGCGGCACCGGATACGGCCAGTTCGACAACAACGGCTCGATGGACCACGAGGGCTTCGACCACCTGTCGGTGCGCGACGGCTGCCTGCGGGTCACCGAGCGGCTGCGCTGGAACGCCCAGGCCGGCCAGGCGTGGTTCACCGAGCGCCGCCGGCTCGCGGTCACCGTGCTGCCCGAACACGACGCGTGGGCGCTGGTCTTCCGGACCGAGATCACCAACGTGCGCGGCCGGCGCGTCCTGATCGGCAGCCCGACCACCGAGGGCCGCGACAACGCCGGGTACGGCGGCCTGTTCTGGCGCGGTCCGCGCTCGTTCACCGGCGGCACCGTACACACGCCGCAGGCCGGCGGCGGTGACGAGCTGATGGGGGTGCGCGCGCCCTGGGTCGCCTTCACCGGCGGCCACGACGACCACTGCCGCTCCTCGACGCTGGCGTTCGTCGACGGCTCGGGCAACGAGGCGGGAGACGACCACGTCAAGTGGTTCGTCCGCAGCACCCCGTTCGCCTGCGTGAACCCGGCGCCGTTCTTCGACGCGGAGGTCGCGGTCGAGGACGGCGCGACACTGGCCCGCGAGTACGCCGTGGTGATCGCCGACGGCGACCGCGGGGCGGACGGCGCGCGGCGGTTGGCGGCGGCCGGGGCCGGGGCGCTCGACGCGCTCGGCGGCAGCGGAACCGACGCGTAGGGGGTGCGGCGTGCGGTCGAACGCGGTCCCCCCGGCGTCCCGCCGGCTGACCCGGTGGCAGCGGGTCAAGCGCGACAAGGTGCTACTGGCCGTCTGCGTGCCGGGAATCGCCCTGCTGCTGGCCTTCCAGTACCTGCCGTGGCTGGGCAACATCATCGCGTTCAAGGACTACCAGCCCTTCCTGGGCATGAGCGGCAGTCCGTGGGTGGGGCTCCAGAACTTCCACGTGATCTTCGACGGGGATCCGGCGTTCCTCAACGCGCTGGGCAACACGCTGGTGATCACGCTGCTGCAGGTGCTCGTCGTCTTCCCGGCGCCGATCGCGCTGGCACTGCTCCTCGACAGCCTGGTCTCCGACCGGCTCAAGCGGACCGTGCAGAGCATCCTGTACCTGCCGCACTTCCTGTCCTGGGTGATCGTGGTCGCGATCTTCCAGCAGATGCTGGGCGACGCCGGGCTGCTCGACACCTTCCTGCGGGCGCACGGCCTGAGCACCGTCCACATCGTCGGCAACGCGGCCATCTTCAAGGAACTGATCACCGCCCAGGTGCTGTGGCGGGACGCGGGCTGGGCGATGATCCTGTTCATCGCGGCCCTCTCGCGCATCGACCCGGTGCTCTACGAGGCCGCCGACGTGGACGGCGCGGGCAGTTGGGGCAAGGTCTGGCACGTCTCGCTGCCGGGGCTGCGCGGCATCATCGTCCTGCTGCTCATCCTGCGGCTGGGCGAGTCGCTGACCGTCGGCTTCGAGCAGATCCTCCTGCAGCAGGGCGGCGTCGGCGTGCGGGCCAGCGAGGTGCTGGACACCTACGTCTACAACAACGGCATCCAGCAGGGGGACTGGGGTGAGTCGGCGGCCGTCGGACTGGTGAAGGCGGTCGTCGGACTGCTGCTGGTGCTCGGCGCCAACAAGGTCGCCCACCGGCTCGGAGAGCAGGGGGTCTACCAGAAATGACCAGCCGAGCCGCCCGCCCTCCGCACCGCCGGCGACCGTCCCCGGCCGGCCGGGGCCTCAAGGGGATCGTGCTGACCCTGTGCTGCGCCCTGGTCCTGGTGCCCTTCGTCGGCATCGTCTCCACCAGCCTGGCCGGCCGGGCGGAGATCACCGACTCCGGCGGCTTCGTGCTGCTGCCGCACGGACTGCACTTCGGCGCCTACGAGGCGGTGCTGTCCGGCGGCGTGGTCACCCGTGCGCTGGTGATCAGCCTGCTGGTCACCGCGATCGGCACGCTGCTCTCGCTCTCCTCGACCGCGCTGCTGGCCTACGGGCTCAGCCGCCGGGACTCGGTGGCGCACACCCCGCTGCTCATGGTGGTGCTGCTGGCCGTGCTGTTCGTGCCGGGAATCATCCCGAGCTACCTGATCGTCAAGGAGTTCGGGCTGCTCGACAGCTACTGGTCGCTGGTGCTGCCCACCATGGTCAACGCGTTCAACGTCGTCATCGTGCGCGCCTTCTTCATGGAGATCCCCCGGGAACTCACCGACTCCGCCCGCATCGACGGGGCCGGCGACTGGACGACGCTGTGGCGCGTCGTGCTGCCGCTGAGCCGCGCGGTGCTCGCCGTCGTCGGGCTGTTCTACGCGGTGGCGTACTGGAACGCGTTCTTCAACGCCCTGCTCTACCTCGACGACAACACCAAGTGGCCGCTGCAACTGGTGCTGCGCACCTACGTGGTCGACAACACCTCGCTCGGCGTCGACCAGGTGGGCGCCGCCGGGTCCTCGCTGCCACCGCAGATCGCGATCCAGATGGCGATCCTCGTCATCTCGGTCGTCCCCGTCCTGATCGTGTACCCCTTCGTCCAACGCCACTTCAGCAAGGGCGTCCTCACCGGCGCCGTCAAGGGCTGACCGGCGAAACCCGCACGCCCGAAGGAGCGTCAATGACCGCCACCACCGGACCCGGCCGCAGGGCCTTCCTGCGGACAGCCGCCCTGACCGCGCTCGGAGCGACCGCCGGCACCGGGCTGCTGTCCGGCTGCTCGACCGCGAGCGGCACCGGAAGCGACACCGCCGCCGCCGACACGACCGTCAAGCTGCCCGCCTACCTGCCGTACGCCGGGGTCAAGCCGCAGTTCCCGGGCGACGCGCAGGGACTGCTCAACGGGTTCACGACCTACCCGGCGCACCCGCTGCACGCCCTGCCCGGCACGCCCGCGCACGGCGGCGGCATCTCGGCCTTCGTGGAGACCTCGTCGCCCATCCCACCGGGTGTGGGCGGCAATCCGTACTGGCAGCAGCTCGACAAGCGCCTCGGCGCGCACCTCGACCTGACGATCGTGCCCTCGGCGGACCTGAGCACCAAGTTCGCCACCCTGATGGCCGGCGGCGACCTGCCGGACTTCCTGGTGCCGCCGCTGGCACCGCTGCAGGGGGTGCGCGAACTGCCGCAGTTCCTGGCCGCCAAGTGCCAGGACCTCACGAAGTTCCTGTCCGGCGACGCGGTCAAGGAGTACCCGTTCCTCGCCAACCTGCCCACCGACGCGTGGCGTTCGTGCGTCTTCAACGGCGGCATCTACGGGCTGCCGGTGCCGCGCGGGGTGGCCGGGAGCCTGATGTTCTACCGCGCCGACCTGTTCGAACGGCTCGGGGCGGATCCGCGGCCGGGCAGCTTCGCGCAGTTCCGCGCGCTGTGCCGGCAGTTGACGGACGCCAGGAAGAGCCGCTGGGCGATCGCCACCGCGAACTCGGCGGTGGTCTTCGTGGCGCAGATGCTCGGCGTGCCCAACACCTGGAGTGCCGAGGGCGGCAAGCTCACCAGCTACTACGAGGACGAGCGGTACAAGCAGGCCATCTCCCAGGTGCGCGCCATGGTGTCGGACGGCGTGATCCACCCGGACAGCTTCGACCCCACCGCGCCCTGGAAGCAGTGGCTCAACGCCGGCAACGCGCTGATGGTCGAGGACCGCTACACCGGCTGGCCGCAGTACTACGCCGACAACGTGGCCGGGCCGGGCTTCACGCTGGACGGCATGCGGCCGCCGAAGTACGACGGCGGCGGCTTCGCCGGCACCTGGCAGTCGCCGCCGGTCAACAACTTCACGCCGCTGAAGAAGGCGTCCGCGTCCCGGATCAGGGAGCTGCTGCGGGTGGCGAACTGGCTCGCGGCGCCGTTCGGCACCGAGGAGTACCTCTTCCGCAAGTACGGGCTCGCCGGCCGGGACTACGCCATGGTGCACGGCAGCCCGTCCCCCACCCAGGCCGGGCTGACCCAGACCGTGCTCGGCATCCGCTACATCGTCGACGCCCCCGACGTGCTCTTCGTCCCGGGCGACGAGGCGGCGACCCGGCGGTGCTACGCGTACCAGAAGGCGATCATCCCGACCTCGGTCAAGGACCCGACCGTCTCGCTGTTCTCCGAGACCAACAACCGCACCGGCGCGGTCCTCGCGCAGAACCTCACCGACGCGATGAACGACATCCTCGCCGGCCGCCAGCCGCTGTCCTCCTGGGACGGCGCGGTGCGCACCTGGCGCTCGGCCGGCGGCGACCGGATGCGCGCCGAGTACGAGAAGCAGCTCGCGGCGTAGCGCGCGCCCGGACCGCGCCCCGGCGTCAGGCCCGGGGCGCGGCCGTGCTGCTGCGGACCACCAGCCGGGTGGCCAGGTCCACCCGGCGCATGCTGGGCTGCTTGCCGCGGCTGAGGTCGAGGACCAGCCGGGCGGCGGCCTCGGCCATCTCGACGAGCGGCTGGCGGACCGTGGTCAGCGGCGGCCCGATCCACCGGGAGATCGGCAGGTCGTCGAAGCCCACCACGCTCAGGTCCTGCGGGATCCGCAGCCCCAGCTCGCGGGCCGCCTCGTACAGGCCGAGCGCCTGCAGGTCGTTGCCGGCGAACACCGCGGTGGGCGGGTCGGGCAGCCCCAGCAGCTCCTTGCCCGCGGCGTATCCGGCCTCGTGGTGGAAGGTGCCGTCCCGGATCAGCCGCGGGTCGAAGACCACCCCGGCGGTCTCCAGCGCGGCCCGGTAGCCGTCGATCCTGGCCCGGTTGCACATCATCCCGGGCGGGCCGCCGATGACGCCGATCCGGCGGTGTCCGAGTTCCAGCAGGTGGCGGGTGGCCGCCAGCCCGCCCTGCCAGTTGGTGGTGCCGATGGAGGGCACCTCGTCACCGGGGTCGCCGGCCGGGTCCATCACCACGAACGGGATGTTGCGGCTGCTGAGTTGGGCCCGCTGGGCGGCGTCGAGCCCGGACAGGATGAGGATCACGCCGGTCGGGCAGCGGGCCAGCACGCCGTCCACCCAGGACTGCCCCAGGCTCAGCCGGCCGGCCGACTCCGACAGCACCAGGCTCAGCCCGGCCTCCCGCGCCACGTTCTCCGCGCCGCGGATCACCTCCATCGCCCAGACGCTCTCCAGCTCGTGGAAGACGAGTTCGAGCAGGGCGGCCGACCGCGCGGCGCTGCGCTTGCGCCGGTATCCGTGGTCACGCAGCAGCTCCTCCACCCGGTCCCGGGTGGCCGGCGCGACATCGGCCCGGCCGTTGAGCACCTTCGAAACAGTCGGCGCCGAAACCCCGGCCAGCCGCGCGATCTCGGCCAGCGTCGCGGTGCCGCTCACCCTGGGTGTTTCCTGCTCGGACACGGAAAGCCTCACGCGGTCGACAAGGGGCCATGACGCTCGTGATCGTACCGCGAGCCGGATCGGCTGCCGACAGGATTCGAAAAATGAACCGACATATTCGAGACCGAAATAACCTGATACGACAGGCGGAATCACCCATAAGATCCCCGGCTAACCGGCCGCTTCGCCCACCAGCCAGCGGTCGAACCACTCCCGGGTGCGGCGCATCAGGTCCAGCTGGTGGCCGCGTTCCCTGATCGGGTGGCCCTCGCGCGGGTAGACGACCAGCTCGTGCGGGACGCCGAAGTGCCGCAACGCGCGGGCGAATCCGACGGCCTGCCCGAGCGGCACGTTGGTGTCCTCGGCGCCGTGCGCGATGAGCACCGGCGTGCGGATCCGGGAGGCGTACGAGAGCGGGCTGAGCCGGTCGTGCGGATGCGGGCCCGGTCCCTCCCAGCCGTGGCTGCCGGCCAACGCGGCCTCCAGGGCGCCGCCTTCACCGGTGGCGGCGAGCATGCCCCAGTCGCTGATGCCGGCGCCCATCAGTGCCGCCTTGAACCGCTCGGTGCGGCCCACCGCCCAGGCGGCCATGAAGCCGCCGTGGCTCCAGCCCGCGATGCCGAGCCGGTCCGGGTCGGCGACCCCCTCGGCGACCAGCAGGTCGATGCCCTCCTCGATGTCGCTCCACTCCTCCAGACCGACCCGGCCGGCGACCCGGGCCGCGAAGTCGTGCCCGTGCCCGGTGCCGCCGCGCGGGTTCGGCAGGAAGACCGCGTACCCGGCGGTGGCCAGCCACTGCCCCGAGGGGATCGCGCCGAGGTGGAGCTGGTCGGCGTTGCGCTCGTCGGGGCCGCCGTGCACCAGCGTGACGAGCGGGAACGGGCCCTCGTCCCGGCCGCGTCCGGCCGGCAGGATCAGCAGCCCGTCGAGGTCCAGCCCGTCGGAGGCGGTGTAGCCGAGGCGTTCCTGGGTTCCCCAGGTGATGCCGTCCAGTTCCGGCCGGGTGTGGCTGAGCCGGACGAGCGGGCCGCCGGGCGGTCCGGCGTGCACGTCGCGCGGCCGGTAGGCCGTGGTGACCAGCGCGGCGACCGCCTCGCCCGAGGAGTCGGCGGTCAGCGCCTCGGCCCGGCCGCGCAGCGTGCACAGCCGCCGGAAGCGCGCGGCGCCGGGGTCGAGCCGGTGGATCGCGGTGTCGAGCCCTTCGGCGAACAGCGCGAGCGGCGGTCCGTCGGCGACCTGGGCGAGTTCGGTCGGGCAGCAGGCCATGCCCGCCGTGAGGTTGCGGTGCTCCCCGGCCGCGTCGTCGGGGCCGGGCACGGCGACGTCGAAGACCGCGAGCCCGCTGACCGGGTCCGGCGGGGTCCGCGCGAGGTAGCACACGTGCCAGGCGGCGGTGTGCGCGTCGTACCACCAGGCCGGCGACCCGGCCTCCAACTCGGTGGCGCCCAGCGGGCGGACCGCGCCGGTGGCGGTCTCCACCACGTGCAGTTGCGCGGTGAAGACGCCGGGGTCGATGTCCGGCTCCGCCCAGCTCAGCACGGCGAGCGCGGCGCCGTCCGGGCGCGGCGCCATCGCGACGACGTGCCGGTCCGCCAGCCCGTCCACCGGGCGCGGCGGGTGCGCGGCGGACCCGGTCAGCCACAGCCGTCCGGCCGGCGACCGCACGATGTCCGGCGCGGCGGGGTCCGGCGCCTCCCGGGCGATCAGGGCCGTGACACCGTCGCCGAGCGGCAGGTGGTCCAGCGGCGCGCCGCAGCCCGCCGGGACGGGCAGGGCCGCCGCCTCGCCGCCGTCCACCGCGATCCGGTGGGGGACGGGCGTGCCGGGGTGGTCCCGGTCGGAGGCGAAGAGCAGCGAGCGCGAGTCGGCCGACCAGCGCGGCCGGGAGTCCCACGCCGCGCCGTCGGTCAGCCGCCGGGGCGGTGAACTCCCGTCGGCCGCGGCGATCCACAGCGCGGCGCGCGGCCAGGGCCGGGTGAGCCCGGACGGTCCGACCGCGTAGGCGACCCACCGCCCGTCCGGCGAGAGGACCGGCCGCTGCGGGACCTCGGCGTCCGTGACGTGCTCGGCGGTCAGCTCGGTCGCTCTACCCCGGTTCATGCGGATCCTTCCGTACGACGCGATCCGCACATCCTGTCGCACCGGCGCCCGGGACGGCGGGCGGCGGCGCGCCGGGATCAGTCGACCAGCGCCTGGCGCACCAGGCCGCGCAGGCGGGTGCGCAGCGGATAGGTGCCGGAGGGCAGCAGTTGGGTGAAGAACATGACGGTGATCTCCTCGGCCGGATCGACCCAGAACAGGGTGCTGGCCGCGCCGCCCCAGCCGTACTCGCCCCGGGAGGCCAGGCCGTGCAGGGCGACCGGGTCGTCCACCACCGAGAAGCCCAGGCCGAACCCGGTGCCCTCGAAGGGCGTCTCGCTGAACAGCCGGCGGCCGAAGGACTCCAGGTCGGCGCCGTGCGGCAGTTGGTTGCGGGTCATGTGGTCGACGGTGCGCGAGCCGAGCAGCCGCACGCCGTCGTGGGCGCCGCGGCCGAGCAGCATCTGCGTGAAGCGGTGGTAGTCCGCCGCGCTGCCCAGCAGGCCGCCGCCGCCGGACAGGTGGCGCGGCGGCCGGGTGGCGACCCGGCCGAGGCCACCGGCGGGGACCGTCCCGCCCTCCGGGCCCGGCAGGTAGAGCGAGGCCAGCCGCTCCTCGTCGCCCTCGGCGAGGTGGAAGCCGGACTCGGTCATCCCGAGCGGTTCGAAGATCCGGGTGCGGAAGAACGCGTCCAGGCTCATCCCGGAGACGACCTCGACGATCCGGCCGAGCACGTCGGTGGCGACCGAGTAGTTCCACTCCGCGCCGGGCTGGAAGAGCAGCGGCATCGACGCCCACGCGTCGCAGCAGTCGGCCAGGTCGTAGCCGGCCGGCTGGCCCCACTCGAAGCCCGCCGCGCGGTACATGGCGTCCACCGGGTGCGCGCGCATGAACCCGTACGTCAGCCCGGCGGTGTGGGTCAGCAGGTGCCAGACGGTGGGGGTGCGCAGCGCCGGCACGAGGGCGGGCCGCACGTCGCTGCCGCCTTCGTAGGTGCGCAGTTCGGCGAAGGAGGGGATGAAGTCGCTGACCGGGTCGGTGAGTTGGAGGGCGCCCTCCTCGTAGAGCATCATCGCCGCGACCGAGGTGACCGGCTTGGTCATCGAGTACCAGCGCCACAGGGTATCCGTGGTGACCGGCAGGTCCGACTCCAGGTCGCGCCGCCCGTACGTGGACAGGTGCACGATCCGGCCGGCCCGGCTGACCGACACCAGCCAGCCGGGCAGCCGTCCGTCGTCCACGTACCGCCGCATGCAGTCGTCGATCCGTGCCAACCTGCGCGCGTCGAAGCCCAGTTCCCCGGCCTCCGCGTCCACCTTGAAACCGCTCATGAGCCCTCCATACCGTCCGGACGGTATCGTGATATCAGAGGATCGGGGGGCTTGTCTGCGGGCCGGCGGCCGGAAGTCCGGCAGCGTGACGCGGCGTTCACCTTATTGACGTGTCCGCGTCACGCTCTTAACTTCTGGAAGATGAGAACACTGCGAGGAATTGGGGCGGCGATCCTCGCCGCGGTGTGTTGGACAACGATGTCGATCTCCGCCGCCTCGGCCCAACCGGCGCCGCACGGCGCGACGGTGGCCCCCCGGACGGCGATCTGCAACAAATACTGCGACGGGCGCGACCCGGCGGACTCACCGGGCGACCGCACTCCGGTGAGCGCCACGCTGAACTCCCGGACCATCACCCTGCACCTCGACGACACCGACGCGATGGGCTGGGCCTCGATCGGCAACGGCGGCCCGGGCGACGAGGTGTGGATGGACCGGTCCTTCGACGGCGGGCAGACCTGGACGTCGGGCAGCAAGCTGGGCGACACCACCGTGCCGGCCGGCGACACCGGCTGGCGGACGCTGATGTACAACAACGACGACTGGGCGAACGACGGCGTGGGCGCGCTGCGGGCCTGCGGCCAGACCACGACCAACTCCAACATCGCCTGCACCTCCTGGGCCCGCACCACCTGGAACGCCGGCAACCGGCAGACCGCGGCGGCCACCGCGGAGATGATGTACTACGACAACGGCACGGGCCTGTTCGACACGACCGGCTGGTGGAACTCGGCGAACGCGCTCAACTCGATCATCGACAACATCCGGGTGACCGGCATGGGCAGCTACAGCTACGCCATCGCGCGCACCTACAGCCTCAACATCAACGCCAACGACGGCCAGTTCCGCAACGACTACCTGGACGACACCGGCTGGTGGGGTCTGACGTGGGTCGCGGCGTACGACCAGACCGGCGACACCGACTACCTCAACACCGCCCGCGCGGACGCCGACTACATGGCGTCGTACTGGGACAGCACCTGCGGCGGCGGAGTGTGGTGGAGCACCGCGAAGACCTACAAGAACGCGATAGCCAACTCGCTCTACATCGAGCTCAACGCCGAACTGCACAACCGGATCTCCGGTGACACCACCTACCTGCAGCGCGCCCAGGACGACTGGACGTGGTTCCAGGGCACCGGGATGATCAACAGCTCGCACCTGGTCAACGACGGCACGGACCTGAGCACCTGCCAGAACAACGGCGGCACCGTGTGGTCCTACAACCAGGGCGTGCTGGTCGGCGGGCTCACCGAGCTGTACCGGGCGACCGGCGACTCCTCGCTGCTGACCACCGCCCAGCAGATCGCGGACGCCAACACCACGTCCTCGTCGCTCAACACCTCGGCCGGCGTGCTGACCGATCCGTGCGAGAGCGGTGGCTGCGGCGCCGACGGCCCGTCGTTCAAGGGCGCCGACATCCGCGGCCTCGCCAAGCTCAACTCGGTGTTGTCAAGCCACCCCTACACCGCCTACCTCCAGCGCCAGGCGGACACCGCCTACGCCTCGGACCGCGACTCGCTCGACCAGTACGGCCTGCACTGGTCCGGGCCGTTCGACCAGAGCGACGCGGCCCGGCAGCAGAGCGCGCTGGACGCGATGAACGCGGGCTGAACGGCCGGCCGCACTCCCCCGGCGGCGACCGGGTCCTAGGATTCGGTCGCCGCCGTGCCGAAGACCTCGTGCGCGCCGACCAGGTCGAACAGGGAACGCGGCTGGCCGTCCAGGCCCAGCAGGGCCAGCGCGATCTCCTGCTTCTGCAGCCGCAGCCGCAGGCGCAGCAGCAGGTTGAGCCCGGAGGAGTCCATGAAGGAGACGTCGGACAGGTCGAGCCGCACCGTGGTGCAGCCGGCGGGCAGGTCGAGGGCCGCGTCGATCCGCGGGCAGTTGTCGAGGTCCATCTCGCCGGACAGGCGGACGGTGTACTCGGATTCGCGATGATCGGCGGTCACGGCGAAGGCATGGGGCATCGTCAAGCCTTTCTGGGGCTCCCTCCACCGTCCCACACTCCCCCGGCGGGCACCAGGGCGGCCGGGCGGGCGTTCGGTGGCCGGCGCCCGCGCGTGGCGGGCCCGGAGAGCGGGCGCCGGCGGGGAGACTGACGGGTACTCGGCCCGCGCGCCGATCGCCCCCGGTCCCCGGCCCCACGAGCAGGCGGCATGAACGGCAACGAACCCGGCCACGTCCTCGTCACCGACGCCGGAGCGTCCGGCCTGCGCCTGGCGCTGATCGCGCCGGACGGCACGGTGGCGGCCGCCGAGGAGTCCGCCGAGCCGCCGGACGGCGAGGCGCGCGACCGGCTGCGCGCGCTGCTCGACGGCAGGCCGGCGCCCTCGGCGGTCGGCCACCGGATGGTGCACGGCGGGCCCGGCCTGCTGGCGCACACGGTGGTGGACGACGCGGTGCGCGAGGAGCTGGAGCAGGCCGCCGACCTCGCGCCGCTGCACGTGCCGCCGGCGCTGGCCGTGCTGGACGCCGCCCGCGCCGAGCTGCCCGGCCTCCCGCACGTCGCCTGCTTCGACACCGCCTTCCACGCCGGACTGCCGCCCGCCGCGCGTGAGTACGCGATCCCGGAGGTCTGGCGGGAACGCTACGGGGTGCGGCGCTACGGATTCCACGGGCTCAGCTACCAGTGGGCGCTGGCCAGGACGGCCGAGCTGCTGGACCGCCCGGCGGCGGAGCTGGACGTGGTCATCGCGCACCTGGGCCGCGGCGCCTCGGTGTGCGCGGTGCGGCGCGGGCGCAGCGTGGACACCACGATGGGGTTCACCCCGCTGGAGGGGCTGGTGATGAGCCGGCGCAGCGGGAGCGTCGACCCGGGCGCGCTGCTGTGGCTGCAGACCCGGTACGGCGTGCCCGCGCAGCTGATCGACGAGGGGCTCAACCACCGCTCCGGGCTGCTGGCGCTCTCCGGCACCTCGGACGACCCGCGCGATCTGGTGCGGGCCAGGGCGGCGGGCGATCCGCGGGCCGCGCTGGCGCTGGAGGTCTTCACGCACCACTGCCGCAAGGGCGTCGCCGCGATGGCCGCCTCCCTCGACCGGCTCGACGCGCTGGTGTTCACCGGCGGGATCGGCGTGCACCGGCCCGAGGTGCGCGAGGAGGTGTGCGCGGGCCTCGCCGTGCTGGGGCTGGCCGGCGGCCTGGGCGACAGCCCGCCGGGCCCGGCGCTGGTCAGCCCGCCGGGCGCCGCGGTGCCGGTGGCCGTGGTGCCGACCGGCGAGGCGCAGCAGGTCGCGGCCGAGACCCGCGCGGTGCTGGCCGGCGGAGCGCGCTAGGCGGACCTAGTCGTTGCCCTGCACGAGGCGGCCGGCCGCCTCCTCGATGCGGTGGGCCAGTTCCACGTCGAGCCGTGTCACGCCGCCGGCGGAGTGGGTGCTCAGCGTGAAGTGCACCAGGTTGTAGCGGATGTCGATGTCCGGGTGGTGGTCGAGCTTCTGGGCGTCGATCACCACCTGCTCGACGACGCGGACCGCGGTCGGGAAGTCGTACGCCCGGAACGTCCGGCGCAGCGCGCCGCCCTGCCGCTTCCACTCCGGGAGGTCCGCCATCGCCTTGTCGGTTTCCCTGGCGCCGAGCAGTTCCGGTCCTGCCATGGTCGGCCTCCTTCGGCTGTTCGGGGCTCTCCCGTCGGAGTGCCCCGAGCGGGCGGCGGCTAACCCCGCCGGTCACCGCGGGCGACCGGTGGTGAACGCGACGGAGCCGGCCGCCGGCCCGGATACGATGCGCGGATCGCGGTCCGGACGCCGGTGCCGGGCCCGGCGGCGGGCGGAGGCGGGGATGACGCGGTGCGCGGCGGACGGCGGCGGGACGCGGAGCGCCGTGAGCGCGGACGGGACACCGATCTCCTACCGGGCGGCCGGCCGCGGCGACCCGGCGCTGGTCCTGGTGCACGGCTGGTGCTGCGACGGGTCGTACCTGGCGCCGCAGTCCGCGCACTTCGCCGCCCGGCACGCCGTCGTCTCGCCCGACCTGCGCGGGCACGGCGAGAGCGGCCGGCCGCGGCCGGGACCGGGCGTCTACGACATCGCGGCGTTCGCCGACGACGTGCTGGCGGCGGCGTGGGCGGCCGGGGCGGACCGGCCGGTCGTGGTGGGCCACAGCATGGGCGGCCTGGTGGCGCTGGCCTGCGCGGCGCGGCCCGGCGCGGTGCGGGCGGCGGTGCTGCTCGATCCGGCGCCGGTGGTCGACGAGCGCGGCAAGGCGTACTTCGCGCGCTCGGCGGACGCGGTGGCGGCGGACGCGGACGGCGCGGTGCGGCGGCGGTTCGCCGAGCGGCAGTTCGGTCCGGCCGACACCGTGCGGCGCGCCGAGACGATCGCCGGGATATCGGCCGGGGACCCGGCGGTCGCGGCGGCCGGGATGCGGGCGATGGCCGGGTTCGACGGCGCGGCGGCGCTCGGCGCGGTCGCGGCGGCCGGGGTCCCGGTGCTGGCGATCACCTCCCGGGAGGCCGAATCGGCGCTGCGCGAGCACGCCGGCATCGCGTTGGGCCGTACCGTCGGGGCGGGGCACTTCCACCAGCTGGAGGTGCCCGGGCAGGTCAATGCGATGATCGAGCGCTTCCTGGCCGTGAGCGTGGCGGACCGGTAGCGCGGACGAGTGGCCCCCGTGCGCGGGGGCGGAAAGCGGGACCGGGTGAGGGTCATCGTCTTCGGCGCGACCGGCATGGTCGGGCAGGGCGTGCTGCGCGAGTGCCTGCTCGATCCCGGCGTGGACGACGTGCTGGTGGTCGGCCGCACCAGGACCGGGCGGCGGCACGGCAAGCTGCGCGAGCTGGTCCACCTCGACTTCACCGACTTCGGCGCGCTGGAGGCCGAGTTCGACGGCGTGGACGCCTGCTTCTTCTGCCTGGGCGTCTCGGCGGCCGGGATGAGCGAGGCGGAGTACCGGCGCGTCACCTACGACTACACGATGGCCGCCGCCGGGCCGATGGCGCGGCGCAGCCCGGGGATGGCCTTCGTCTACGTCTCCGGGACGGGCACCGACAGCACCGAGCGGGGCCGGGCGATGTGGGCCAGGGTCAAGGGCGCCACCGAGAACGCCCTGCTGGCGCTGCCGTTCCGGGCCTACGCGTTCCGGCCCGGCTACATCCAGCCGATGCACGGGGTGACCTCCAAGACCGGCTGGTACCGGGCGTTCTACACGGTGCTCGGGCCGCTCTACCCGCTGCTGCGGCGGATCGCGCCCGGCCAGGTGACCACCACCGAGGCGATGGGCCGGGCGATGCTCACGGTGGCCCGGGAGGGCTGGCCGGAGCGGGTGCTGTCGAGCCCGGCGATCAACGCGGCCGCGGCGCACGGCGCTTCGGGGGCGGCCGGGGCTTCCCCGTCGGAGTGACGCCGAAACGGGAAACCGTACACGGTGGACGATCCCGGCAACGCCCGGCGTTGCGTGGTCGTTGTATGCCAAACCTTTTTCGTGTGGTCAATTTCCTTGCGTGAAACGACATTTGCCGACCCATTCGGTCGTGCGTTCGTTTCCCGTGAATCACCTGATCGTGTGATAGCGAAGCAACGGCCGCCGCCTTCACTATGGGAACGCAGGCCACATGAATCAAGGGGAGGGACCTTCGATGTCGGTCGATGCTGGTCTTGGCGTGGAATCCGCCGGGGAATCGGGCGGGGCACGGGACGATCAGGCCCAGCTGAGCCTGAGCACCGCTGCCGCGCGCACCTTGGCGACCACCACCAAGTCCGCGCCGCAAATGCAGGGCATCACCTCGCGGTGGCTGCTGCGCGTTCTCCCGTGGGTGCACGTGGCCGGCGGCACCTACCGGGTCAACCGGCGGCTGAGCTACACGGTGGGCGACGGGCGGGTGACCTTCGTCCAGACCGGCTCCGAGGTCCGGGTCATCCCGGCGGAGCTGGGCGAGCTGCCCCTGCTGCGCGACTTCGAGGACACCGCCGCGCTGCAGGCCCTCGCCGACCGCTTCGTGCAGCGGGAGTTCGAGCCGGGACAGGTCATCGTGGAGGCCGGCGCACCGGCCGACCAGGTCTTCCTGATCGCGCACGGCAAGATCAACAAGCTGGGGGCCGGCAAGTTCGGCGAGCAGGCGGTGCTCGGCGTGCTCGCCGACGGCGGCTACTTCGGCGACGACTCGCTGGTCGACGAGGACGGCAGCTGGGGCTTCACCGCGAAGGCCGTCACGGCGTGCACCGTGCTGACGCTGCCCCGCGAGGCGTTCAGCAGCGTCGCCCAGCAGTCCGGGCCGCTGCGCGACCGGGTCGCCTCCTGGATCGACGGCGGCGGCCGGGCGCGCAACAAGCACGGCGAGGCCGCGATCGACATGTCCTCCGGCCACCACGGCGAGGCCGATCTGCCCGGCACCTTCGTGGACTACGACACCTCGCCGCGCGAGTACGAGTTGAGCGTGGCGCAGACCGTGCTGCGGGTGCACAGCCGGGTCGCCGACCTCTACAACCAGCCGATGAACCAGGTCGAGCACCAGCTGAAGCTCACCATCGAGGCGCTGCGCGAGCGCCAGGAACACGAGTTGGTGAACAATCCGGAATTCGGCCTGCTGACCAACGCCGAATACGCCCAGCGCCTCAACACCCACTCCGGCCCGCCCACTCCGGACGACCTCGACGACCTGCTCAGCCGGCGCCGCAACACGCAATTCCTGCTGGCCCATCCGCGCGCCATCGCCGCCTTCGGCCGGGAGTGCAGCAAACGCGGCCTGTATCCGGACAGCGCGGTGCTGAACGGCAACGCGGTGCCGTCCTGGCGCGGGGTTCCGCTGCTGCCGTGCAACAAGATCCCGGTGACCGGCGAGATGACGAGTTCGATCATCGCGCTGCGGGTCGGCGAGGACAACCAGGGCGTGATCGGGCTGCACCAGACCGGTCTGCCGGACGAATACGAGCCCAGCCTCTCGGTGCGTTTCATGGGAATCAACGAGAAGGCGATCATCTCCTATCTGGTGAGCGCCTACTACTCGGCGGCGATCCTGGTGCCCGACGCGATCGGCGTGCTGGAGAACGTCCAGGTCGCCTCGCGCGACTGACACCCCGGCCGGTCCACGAGCGGTGGTCCACCGCTCCCCCAAGCGTCCCGCGGCGGCTGTTCACCCTGCCGACAGCCGCCGCGGGACGATCCGCGCGCACCCCTTGCTCACTCACGATTCGAGGTGTGGCAGTCATGGGAATCTTCACGGTCGACCGCGAAGGGCACGAGGCCGCGGCCATCCTGGCCAGAACCCGCGAGCAGGTGGACCCGGCGCTGCGGGCGGCGGTGGCGAGCCTGCCGCGCTCCATACGCCGGATGGCCGGCTACCACTTCGGCTGGCTGAACGCCGACGGGAGCCCGGCCGGCGGGGACGCGGGAAAGGCGATCCGCCCGGCGCTGGTGCTCGCCGCCGCGCAGGCCCTCGGCGGACCGGCGGAGCCCGCGATACGGGCCGCGGCCGCGGTGGAGCTGGTGCACAACTTCTCCCTGCTGCACGACGACGTGATCGACCGCGACCCGACCCGCCGCCACCGGCCCACCGTGTGGACGGTCTTCGGCGCCGACAACGCGATCCTGGCCGGCGACGCCCTGCAGGCCCTGGCGCTGCGGATCCTGGCCGAGGACCCGCATCCCGCGGCGGCCGGCGCCATCGCCCGGCTGTCGCACTGCGTCATCGAGTTGTGCGACGGGCAGCACGCGGACTGCTCCTTCGAGCGCCGGGCCGACGTCTCGCTCCACGAGTGCCTGACGATGGCCGAGAGCAAGACCGGGGCGCTGCTCGGCTGCGCCTGCGCGATCGGCGCGCTGTACGCCGGGGCCGAGGAGGCCGCGGTCGAGTCGATGGACGCGTTCGGCCGGCAGATGGGGCTGGCGTTCCAGCTCATCGACGACCTGATCGGGATCTGGGGGGATCCGGCGGTGACCGGCAAGACGGTCGGCGGCGACCTGGCGGCCCGCAAGAAGTCGCTTCCCGTGGTGGCCGCACTGCGCTCCGGCACTCCGGCGGGCGGCCGGCTGGCCGGGATCTACGCCTCCGAACAGCCCTTGGGCGAGCGCGAGTTGCGGGCCGCCGCGGACGCCGTCGAGCGGGCCGGCGGCCGGGACTGGGCGCAGATGCAGGCCGGCGACCGGATGGCCGGCGCGATCGGCCACCTCTCGCAGGCGGTCCGGGACGGCAGCCGCACCGGGGACCTGCTGGCCCTCGCCGAGCTGGTCACCCGGCGCGACCGCTGAGCCGCGCGCCGCGGCTGGTCCGGGCGGTTCAGCCGGTGCGGTGCAGCCGGACCACCGGGATGTCCCGGGAGGTCTTGCGCTGGTACTCCTCGTAGGGCCCGTAGACGTCCACCAGGTGCGGCCAGACGCGGGCCTTGTCGGCGGCCGAGAGCGTCTCGGCGCGGGCCGCGAAGCGCTCGGGGCCCACCCGCAGGTGCACCTGCGGGTGGGCCTCGATGTTGCGGTACCACTGCGGGTGGTCGTCGGCGCCGCCCTTGGAGGCGACGACCAGGTAGTCCTCGCCGTCGCGGCCGTAGATGAGCACGGTGCGGTGCCAGTCGCCGGAGGTGCGGCCCTGGTAGTCCAGCAGCAGGCAGGGTGAGCCGTTCATGTCGGTGGCGCTGGTGCCGCCCGACGACTCGTAGCTCTCCGCCTGTTCGGCCACCCACTGCGCGGGACTGGGCTTCACCTGTCGGGGATCGTAGGCCGCCATGCCGCCTCCTCGGTGCGTCGGTCGTCTGACGCCCCCACGGTAGTTCGCGCGGGCGCCCGGCCGGCGCACCGGGCCCGCGGGCATGTCGCGGCTCACTGCGGCCCGGTGTCGGTCAACCCCCCGTCGTCCAGCCGCAGCCAGCGGGTCACGCCGATGCCGCGCAGGAACGGCAGGTCGTGGCCGGCCACGATCAGCGCGCCGCGGTAGCAGGCCAGCGCCTCGGTGAGACCGCGCACGGCGGCCAGGTCGAGGTTGTTGGTCGGCTCGTCGAGCATCAGCAGTTGCGGCGCGGGCTGGGCGAGCAGCAGCGCGGCCGTGGTGGCCCGGAACCGCTCGCCGCCGGACAGGGTGCCGGCCGGCTGGTCGGCGCGCGCGCCGCGGAACAGGAAGCGGGCCAGCCGGGCCCGGATCTCGTTGTCGGTGGCGGACGGCGCGAGCCGGGCGACGTTCTCCGCGACCGTCAACGCGTCGTCCAGCACGTCGAGCCGCTGCGGCAGGTAGCGGGCGGGCACCTGCACCGAGGCGGATCCGCCGGCCGGCGCCAGCCGTCCGGCCAGGGTGCGCAGCAGCGTGGACTTGCCCGCGCCGTTGCGCCCGGTCAGCGCGATCCGCTCGGGGCCGCGGATCTCGAAGGCCGCTGTCGGCGCGGCGCAGCCGTGGGCGAGCCGCAGGTCGCGCAGGGTGGCCACGGTGCGTCCGGCGGGCACCGCGGTGTGCGGCAGCTCCACCCGGATCTCCTGGTCGTCGCGCACCGCCCGCACCGCCTCGTCGAGGCGCTCCTTGGCCTCCCGGACCTTCTCGGTCTGCTGGACGCGGTGCTTGCCGGCCGACTCCTGGGCCTGCCGCCTGCGTTGCCCCATCACGATCCGCGGCTCGCGCTTGGTGTCGTACATCTTCTGCCCGTAGCGCGCTCGGCGGGCCAACTTGACCTGGGCTTCCGTCAGTTCGCGCTTCTGGCGTTCCAGGTCGCCCTCCGCGGCGCGCACCGTGCGCTGCGCCGCCTCCTGTTCGACGGCGAGCGCGTCGCGGTAGGCGGTGTACCCGCCGCCGTACCAGTGCAGGCGGCCGTCGCGCAGGTCGGCGATGCGGTCGACGCCCTCCAGCAGTTCGCGGTCGTGGCTGACGACCAGCAGCACGCCGCGCCAGGACGCCACGGTCTCGTACAGCCGCTCCCTGGCCTGCCGGTCGAGGTTGTTGGTCGGCTCGTCGAGCAGCAGCACGTCGGGGCGGCGCAGCAGCAGCGCGGCGAGCCGCAGCAGCACCGTCTCGCCGCCGGACAGCTCGCCGGCGGTGCGGTCCAGGGTGAGCCGGCCCAGGCCGAGGCCGCGCAGGGTGGCCCGGGCGCGTTCCTCCACGTCCCAGTCGTCGCCGAGCGCGGTGAAGTCGGCCTCCGCCACCGAGCCGCGCTCGATCCGGTGCAGGGCGGCGCGCGCCCGGTCGATGCCGAGCGCCCGGTCGACCCGGAGCGCGGTGTCCAGCGTGACGTTCTGCGGCAGGAAGGCCCACTCGCCGGCGACCCTCACGGTGCCGGCGGTGGGGGTGAGTTCGCCGGTGACCAGCCGCAACAGGGTGGACTTGCCGGAGCCGTTGAGCCCGACGAGGCCGGTGCGGCCGGGGCCGACGGCGAGTTGCAGCCCGTCGAAGACCTCGGTCCCGTCGGGCCAGCAGAAGGAGAGTGCGGCGGCGGAGACGCCGGAGGCGGTATGGGTCATGGATGGCTCCCGGTGGCGTGGACGAGCGACAGCGGACGCGGGACACGACACCGGGACGACGCACGAAGGCACGGCTCGAAGCGGGCTGCGCCGAGGTCGGCACACGGCCGCGCGGGATCTCGCGCGGGCACGGTGTCGCGGACCTCAGACGAGCAACGGCCTTCTCCTATCAGGGGCAGCAGAGCCGCCGGCCACGCTACGGGCGCTCCGCGGGCGCCGCAACGGGAATTCGGCCGCCCGGGGGTTGTCCCCACCAGCGGCGGGCGGGCGGCACCCGGACCGGCCGGGTGGCCGCTCCATGGTGGCCGGGTCGTGGCGCTCCGTAGCGTCGAGGGGTCCGTTCGTCCCGTGTGCCGAGGAGTCCGCATGACCGTCACCAGCACGTGTCCGCCGCCGGGGCCGGCGCGGCCGGTCCGCCCGGCGGTGGGCGCCGGCGAGTTCACCCCGCTGCTGCGGCAGGTGCGGGACCGGGGGCTGCTGGCCCGCCGTCCGGGGTGGTACGCGCGGGAGATCGCGGTGAACGCCGCGGCGCTGGCGGCGGTGTGGACGGCGGTCTTCCTGGCCGGCGGATCGTGGTGGGCGGTGGCGCTCGCGGTGCCGATGGCGCTGCTGAGCGGCCGGAGCGCGTTCATCGGGCACGACGCGGGCCACCAGCAGATCGCGGCCGGCCGGCGGGCGAACCGGGTGATCGGGCTGGTCCACGGCGACCTGCTGCTCGGCATGGGCTACCACTGGTGGAACGACAAGCACACCCGGCACCACGCCCACCCCAACCACGTCGGCAAGGACCCGGACGTCGAGGTGGGCGCGCTGGTGTGGACCCGGGCGCAGGCGGTGGAACGGGCCGGTTTCGCGCGGTTCCTGACGAAGTACCAGGCGTGGCTGTTCTTCCCGATGCTGCTGCTGGAGGGCGTGGCGCTGAAGGTGGCGAGCGTGCGGGACCTGGCCCGGCAGCCGCGCCGCGAGCGGGCGGTGGAGGGCACGCTGCTCGCCGCGCACCTCGCGCTCTACCTGGGCCTGCTGCTGTCGGCGATGCCGCTGTGGACGGCCGTGGTGTTCGCGGCCGTGCACCACGCGCTGTTCGGGCTCCACCTGGGCTGCACGTTCGCGCCGAACCACAAGGGCATGCGGATGCCGGGGCCGGACGAGCGGTGGGGCCACCTGCGCCGGCAGGTGCTGACCTCGCGCGACGTGCGCGGCGGACCGGTCACCGACTGGTTCCTCGGCGGGCTCAACCACCAGGTGGAGCACCACCTCTTCCCCAGCATGCCCCGCCCCCACCTGCGGCGGGCCAAGCCGCTGGTGCGCGCGCACTGCGCCGCGGCCGGGGTGCCGTACACCGAGGCGGGAGTGGTGGCGTCCTACGCCCAGGCGCTGGCCCACCTGCACGCGGTCGGCCGCGAACTGCGGTCCGCGGGCTGACGAGGGTGGCCGCGAGGCATTTCACATCACCGCTGAGACAGCAATACTGTTCCACATGGACGCGACCACCGGACTCACCGTCGACGAGCTGGCAGCCCGCGCCGGGGTCACCGTGCGCACGGTGCGCTTCTACAGCACCAAGGGGCTGCTGCCGCCGCCGGTCCTCGGTGCGCGCCGGGTCGGGCACTACGGCCCCGAGCACCTGGCCCGGCTGGCCCTGATCGAGGAGCTGCAGCACCAGGGGCTGACCCTGGCGGCCATCGAACGCTACCTGGAGCAGCTGCCGGCCGGCATCACCGCGCACGACCTGGCGATCCACCGCGCGCTGGTCGCCTCCTGGGTGCCGGAGCAGGCGCAGGAGACGACCCGGCCGGACCTGGAGCGGCGGGCCGGACGGGCGCTGGACGAGGCGGACATCGACCGGCTCGCCGCGATGACCGTGCTGCGCCGCACCGCCGACCGTGACGTCTTCGAGGTGGACCCGGGCATCCTGCACCTCGGGGTCCGGCTGCTGGACGTGCCGATAGCCCTGGAGACCATCCTGGCGGCCCGCGAGGTGATGATCGGCCACGCGCGGGCGGCGGCACGGGAGTTGAGCCGGATGTTCCGCGACGAGGTCTGGCGGCCCGGTCAGGAGCGCGCCATGCGCTCGCTGTCGGCCCACATGCAGCCGCTGGTGGTCCAGGCGCTGGTGACCGCGTTCCAGCGCTCCCTGAAGGAGGAGTTGCGGGCCCAGGCGGACCCGGACCCGCAACCTCAGCCGTGACCGCACGGCCGACCTCGGTCAGTCGCGGTACGCCTCACCGCGCTCGGCCCGCTCCACCAGCGACGCCGGCGGCTCGAAGCGCTCCCCGTAGGCCGCCCGCAGCTCGCGCGCGCGGGCCACGAAGCCGGGCAGGCCGCCCTCGTAGCCGTTGACGTACTGCAGGACGCCGCCGGTCCAGGCCGGGAAGCCGATGCCCAGGATGGAGCCGATGTTGGCGTCGGCGACCGAGGTCAGCACCTTCTCGTCCAGGCAGCGCACCGAGTCGATGGCCTCGGAGAAGAGCATCCGCTCGACCATGTCCTGGAACGGGATCCGCACGTCGGGCTTGGTGAAGTGCTCGCGCAGTCCGGGCCACAGCCGGGTGCGCCTGCCGTCCTGGTAGTCGTAGAAGCCGGCGCCGCCGGCCCGGCCCGGACGCTCGAACTCCTCCACCATCCGGTCGATGACCGCCTCGGCCGGGTGCGGCCGGTAGGTGCCGCCGGCCTCCTCGACCGCGCGGCGCGACTCGTTGCGGATCTTGCGCGGCAGGGTGAGGGTCAGCTCGTCCATCAGCGACAGCACCTTGGCCGGGTAGCCGGCCTGCGCGGCGGCCTGCTCGACCGAGGCGGGCTCGACGCCCTCGGCGACCATCGCCACGCCCTCGTTGATGAACTGGCCGATGACCCGGGAGGTGAAGAAGCCGCGCGAGTCGTTGACCACGATCGGGGTCTTGCGGATCTGCCGGACCAGGTCGAAGGCGCGGGCCAGCGCCTCGTCGCCGGTGCGCTCGCCGCGGATGATCTCCACCAGCGGCATCTTGTCGACCGGCGAGAAGAAGTGCAGGCCCACGAAGTCGTCGGGCCGCGCGACGCCCTCGGCGAGCAGGGTGATCGGCAGCGTGGAGGTGTTGGAGCACAGCAGGGCGTCCGGGGCGATGACCTCCTGGATCTCCTGGAAGACCTTGTGCTTGAGCGCGGGGTCCTCGAAGACCGCCTCGATCACCGCGTCGCAGCCGGCCAGGTCCGCCGGGTCGGCGGTCGGCGTGATGCGGGCCAGCAGTTCGTCGCGCTGCGCCTCGGTGCTGCGGCCGCGGGCGACCGCCTTGTCCAGCAGGCCCGCCGAGTACGCCTTGCCGCGCTCGGCCGCCTCGACCGAGACGTCCTTGAGCAGCACGTCGATGCCGGCCCGGGCGCACGAGTAGGCGATGCCGGCGCCCATCATCCCGGCGCCGAGCACCGCGACCCGGCGCACCGGGCGGTTGACGAAGCCGTCCGGGCGGCTGGCGCCGGAGTTGACCGCCTGCATGTCGAAGAAGAACGCCTGGATCATGTTCTTCGAGATCGGACCGCAGGCCAGCTCGGTGAAGTAACGCGCCTCGATCAGCTCGGCGTTGGCGAAGTCCACCTGGGTGCTCTCCACCGCGGCGGCCAGGATGTCGCGCGGCGCCGGGTAGGGCGCGCCGCCCAACTGCTTCTTGAGGTTGGCCGGGAAGGCCGGCAGGTTGGCGGCGAACTTCGGGTGCGCGGGCGTGCCGCCGGGGATCCGGTAGCCCTTGGCGTCCCAGGGCTGCTCGGCCTGCGGGTTGGCGTCGATGAAGGCGCGGGCCTGCTGCAGCATCTCCTGGCGGCTGCCGGAGACGTGGTGGATCAGGCCGGCCTCCAGGGCGCGGCGCGGGGAGTACTGGGTGCCCTGCAGCAGCACCTTCAGCAGCGCGTCGGTGATGCCGAGCAGCCGCACGGTGCGGACCACGCCGCCGCCGCCGGGCAGCAGGCCGAGGGTCACCTCGGGCAGGCCGATCTTCGACCCCTTGGCGTCCAGCGCGACGCGGTGGTGGCAGGCGAGCGCGATCTCGTAACCGCCGCCCAGCGCGGCGCCGTTGATCGCGGCGACCACCGGCTTGCCGAGCGTCTCCAGGCGGCGCAGCAGCCGCTTGACGCGCATGCCGCCGTCGAAGACCTGGCCGGCCGTCGCGGGGGTGGCGCGGATCAGGTCGCGCAGGTCGCCGCCGGCGAAGAAGGTCTTCTTGGCGGAGGTGACGATGACGCCGCGCACGCTCTCGCGCTCGGCCTCCAGGCGTTCGACGACGGCTTCCAGCGAGTCGGCGAACGCGGCGTTCATGGTGTTGGCGGACTGGTCGGGGTCGTCCAGGACCAGGGTGACGATCTGGTCGGCGTCCTGTTCCCAGCGGATGGTGGTGCTCTCGGGCATGCTCGGCTCCGGATATCCGTGAATACGGTGAACGGGTGGGCGCGGGACGGTCAGAGGCGTTCGACGACGGTGGCGACACCCATGCCGCCGCCGACGCACAGGGTGGCCAGGCCGTAGCGCTGGTCGCGCCGCTCCAGTTCGTCGATGAGGGTGCCGAGGATCATCGCGCCGGTGGCACCGAGCGGGTGGCCCATGGCGATGGACCCGCCGTTGACGTTGACCTTGTCCAGGCTCAGGCCCATCTCGCGGACGAAGCGCAGCACCACGGCGGCGAACGCCTCGTTGATCTCGACCAGGTCGATGTCGTCGATGGTCAGGCCGGCCTTGGCGAGCGCCTTGCGGGAGGCGGGGGTCGGGCCGGTGAGCATGATGGTGGGCTCGGAGCCGGAGACCGCGGCCGAGACGATCCGGGCCCGCGGGGTGAGCCCGTAGCGCTCGCCGACCTCGCGCGAGCCGATCGCCACCAGCGCGGCGCCGTCCACGATGCCGGAGGAGTTGCCGGCGTGGTGGACGTGGTCGATCCGCTCGACCCAGTGGTACTTCTGCAGCGCCACCGCGTCGAAGCCGCCGGCCTCGCCGATGCCGGCGAACGAGGGCTTGAGGGCGGCGAGGGAGTCCGCGGTGGTGCCCGGCCGGATGTGCTCGTCGCGGTCGAGCACGGTCAGCCCGCTGCGGTCCAGCACCGGGACGACCGAGCGGTCGAAGCGGCCGTCCTTCCACGCCTCGACGGCCCGCTCCTGCGACAGGGCCGCGAACTCGTCGACGTCCCGGCGCGTCCAGCCGCCGATGGTGGCGATGAGGTCGGCGCCGATGCCCTGCGGGACGAAGCCCACCTCGAAGTTGGTCATCGGGTCGGCGAACCAGGCACCGCCGTCGGAGGCCATCGGCACCCGCGACATCGACTCGACGCCGCCGGCCAGCACCAGGTCCTCCCAGCCGGAGCGGACCTTCGCCGCGGCCAGGTTGACCGCTTCGAGCCCGGAGGCACAGAAGCGGTTCTCCTGGACGCCGGCCACCGTGTCGGGCAGCCCGGCGGCGATGGCGGCGATCCTGGCGATGTCGGAACCCTGGTCGCCGACCGGTCCCACCACGCCGAGCACGATGTCGTCGATGGCGGCCGGGTCCAGGTCGGGGAAGCGGCGGCGGACTTCGTGGATCAGGCCGACCACGAGGTCGATGGGTTTGGTCGCGTGCAGCGCGCCGTTGGCCTTGCCGCGGCCGCGCGGGGTGCGGATCGCGTCGTAGACGTACGCTTCGGTGCTCACGTCGGGCAACCTTCCGGGGTTCGTGTTTCTCGTCTGGAACAGCCTGGTCAGGACAGCAGCGAGCGGCCGATGATCTCCTTCATGATCTCGGTGGTGCCGCCGTAGATCGTCTGGATGCGGCCGTCGGTGAACGCCCTGGCGACCGGGTACTCGGCCATGTAGCCGTATCCGCCGTGCAGTTGCAGGCAGCGGTCGGCGACCTTCTTCTGCAGCTCGGTGGCCCACCACTTGGCCATCGAGGCGTCCACCGCGGTCAGTTCGCCGCGGTTGTGCTCGGTGACGCAGCGGTCGACGAAGGTGCGGGAGACCGCGCACTCGGTGGCCATCTCGGCGATCTCGAAGCGGACGTGCTGCAGGGCGGCGAGCGGCCGGCCGAACGCCTCGCGCTCCCGCACGTAGCGGGTGGTGAACTCCAGCACGTGTTCGGCGGCGGCCATGGCGGACACCGCGATGGTCAGCCGCTCCTGGGCGAGGTTGGTCATCAGGTGGCCGAAGGCGCCGTTGAGCTCGCCGAGCAGGTTCTCCTTGGGGACGGCCACGTCGGAGAAGAACAACTCGGCGGTGTCCTGGGCCTTCTGGCCGATCTTGTCGAGGTTGCGGCCGCGTTCGAAGCCGGGCATGCCGCGCTCGACGACCAGCAGGCTCAGCCCCTTGGCGCCGCCGGCCGGGGTGGTGCGGGCGACCACCACGACGAGGTCGGCGAGGATGCCGTTGGAGATGAAGGTCTTGGCGCCGTTGAGCACCCAGTGGTCGCCCTGGTCGGTGGCGGTGGTGCGGATGCCCTGCAGGTCGGAGCCGGCGCCCGGTTCGGTCATGGCGATGCCGGCGATCAGCTCGCCGGAGCAGAAGCCGGGCAGCCAGCGCCGCTTCTGCTCCTCGGTGGACAGCGAGGTCAGGTACGGGCCGACCATGTCGTTGTGGAGCGAGACGGCGAAGCCGGACGCGCCGGCCCGGACGAACTCCTCGCCCAGGACCGCCGAGTAGCGGAAGTCGGCGCTGCCCCCGCCGCCGAACTCCTCGGGGGCCGCGAGGCCGAGCAGGCCCTGCCGGCCGGCCGCGCGCCAGGCGGACCGGTCCACCACGCCGTCCTTCTCCCACTGCTCGTGGTGCGGGACGACCTCCTTGGCCAGGAAGGTGCGCACGGTCTCCCGGAACGCCTCGTGCTCCGCTGCGAACAACTCGCGCCGCATGCCGATCCCCTACCCTTCGTCCGCGCCGGTCAGCCCCGGCAGCGCCCAGTCGCGGGCCACTTCGGCGGTGTGTGTCCCCGGCGGCGCGGGCTCGCGGCGCAGCGTTCCGGGGGTGAGCGACAGCCGCGGCGCCGGCGCGGGCTGGGTGAGGCCGCCGACCTCGGTGTAGGTGCCCCGGGCGGCCAGGTGCGGATGGGCGGCGGCCTCGCCGAGCGACAGGACCGGGGCCACGCAGGCGTCGGTGCCCTCGAAGACCTCCGTCCACTCCTGCCGGGTGCGGCCGGCGAAGCGCTCGGCGATGCGCTCGCGCAACTGCGGCCAGCTCGCCGGGTCCGCGCGGTCGGGCGCGTCGTCGCCGAGGCCGAGCAGCTCGGTGAACCGGGCGTAGAACCGCGGCTCCAGCGCGCCGACCGCCATGTGGCCGCCGTCGCGGGTGCGGTAGACCGCGTAGAACGGGGCGCCGCCGTCCAGCAGGTTGACGCCGGCCCGGTCCTGCCAGGCGCCGGCGCCGAGCATGCCCCAGATCATCGCGCCGAGGTGGGCGGCGCCGTCCACCACGGCGGCGTCGACGACCTGGCCGGCGCCGCTCGCGCGGGCGTGGTGCAGGGCGGCGAGCACGCCGACCACCAGGTAGAGCGAGCCGCCGGCGTAGTCGCCGAGCAGGTTGGCCGGGATGGCGGGCGGGCCGCCGGCCGGACCGACCATGCCCAGCGTGCCGGTGGTGGCGATGTATCCGATGTCGTGGCCGGCGCTGGCCGCCAGCGGTCCGTCCTGGCCCCAGCCGGTCATCCTCCCGTACACCAGGCGGGGGTTGCGGGCCAGGCACTCGGCCGGGCCGACACCGAGCCGTTCGGCGACGCCGGGCCGCCAGCACTCGATGAGGACGTCGGCGCGCTCGGCGAGGTCGAGCAGCAGCGCGGAACCGCCGGGCGCCTTCAGGTCGATGACCACCGACCGCTTGTTGCGGTTGGTCACGTCGCGGGCCGGATCGATGCCCAGCTCCGCTCCGCCGGGCCGCTCCACCCGCACCACGTCGGCGCCCAGGTCGCCCAGCAGCATGCCGGCGAACGGCCCCGGCCCGATGCCGGCCACCTCCACCACCCGGACTCCCGCGAGGGGACCGGGAGTTGGCGGCTGCTCCATGGGCGGCTTCCCCCATCGCGTAGGCATGACTGTGACAGTAACGATGTAACAGTAACGATGTTAGGAAGCCGGGAGGGCCGGCGCAAGCCTTTCGTACTGACGAGTAATCCACCCGGAGGCCGCCTCGCCTCCGGGTGGACCGCTACTCGTGGGCCGTCAGCGCCGGCCCCTGGACGGGCCGCCGTCGCCGCCGACCAGGCCGGCCCGCCGCAGCGCGTCGGCGAGCGCGCCCCCGCCGGAACCGCCCGATCCGCCCGATCCGCCGGAACCGCCTGCGCGCGAACCGGAGCCGCCGCCATTGCGGTTCTGCCGCGGCGGGGCGCCGCGCCGCCGGTCACCGCCGCCCGCACCGCCGCCCCCGTTGCCGCCACCGCCGTTGCCGCCGCCGCGCTGGTCGCGCTGCTCGCGGCGCGGGCCGCCGCCGGAGTGGCCGGTGCCGGGCTCGTCGTCCAGCCGGAGGGTGAGGCCGACGCGCTTGCGCGGGATGTCCACGTCGAGCACCTTGACCCGCACCACGTCGCCGGGCTTGACCACGTCGCGCGGGTCCTTGACGAAGGTCCTGGACATCGCGGAGACGTGCACCAGGCCGTCCTGGTGGACGCCGATGTCGACGAACGCACCGAAGGCGGCCACGTTGGTGACCACGCCCTCCAGCAGCATGCCGGGCACCAGGTCCTTCAGCTCCTCGACGCCCTCCTTGAAGGTGGCGGTGCGGAACGCCGGCCGCGGGTCGCGGCCCGGCTTCTCCAGTTCGGCGAGGATGTCGGTGACCGTCGGCACGCCGAAGGTCTCGTCGGCGAACTCCTGGGGCCTGAGCGCCCGCAGCGTGGCGCCGGCCCCGATCAGCGCGCGCAGGTCACCGCCGGTGGCCGCGGCGATCCGGCGCACCACCGGGTACGCCTCCGGGTGGACGCTGGAGGCGTCGAGCGGGTCGTCGCCGTCGGTGATCCGCAGGAAGCCGGCGCACTGCTCGAACGCCTTCGGGCCGAGCCGCGCCACCTCCTTGAGCGCCTTGCGGTCGCGGAACGGGCCGTTCTCGTCGCGGTGTTGCACGATGTTGTCGGCGAGCGTGCCGGTGATGCCGGAGACCCGGCGCAGCAGCGGCGCGGAGGCGGTGTTGAGGTCCACGCCGACGCCGTTGACGCAGTCCTCGACCACCGCGTCCAGCGAGCGCGACAGCTTCGTCTCGGACAGGTCGTGCTGGTACTGGCCGACGCCGATCGACTTGGGGTCGATCTTGACCAGTTCGGCGAGCGGGTCCTGCAGCCGCCGGGCGATGGAGACCGCGCCGCGCAACGACACGTCGAGCTCCGGCAGCTCCTGCGAGGCGAACGCCGAGGCGGAGTAGACCGAGGCGCCGGCCTCGGAGACCACGACCTTGGTCAGGCCGAGCTCCGGGTGCGCCTTGATCAGGTCGCCGGCCAGCTTGTCGGTCTCGCGGGACGCGGTGCCGTTGCCGATGGCGATCAGCGAGACGTGGTGCTCGCGGGCGAGGCCGGCCAGGGTGGCCAGCGACTCGTCCCAGCGGCGTTTGGGCACGTGCGGGTAGATGGTCGCGGTGGCGACCACCTTGCCGGTGGGGTCGGTCACCGCGACCTTGACGCCGGTGCGGAAGCCCGGGTCGAGGCCCATGGTGGCGCGGGCACCGGCCGGCGCGGCGAGCAGCAGGTCGCGCAGGTTGGCGGCGAACACCCGCACCGCCTCGTCCTCGGCGGCGGTGCGCAGCCGGGTGCGCAGGTCGATGCCGAGGTGCACCAGGATGCGGGTGCGCCAGGCCCAGCGGACGGTCTCGGCGAGCCACGGGTCGGCGGGCCGGCCGCGGTCGGCGATGCCGAAGGCGGCGGCGATGGACCGCTCGTAACCGGAGGGTCCGTCGGCCGGGCCGGCCGGCTCGGACTCCGGGTCGAGGGTGAGGTCGAGCACCTCCTCCTTCTCGCCGCGGAACATCGCCAGGATCCGGTGCGAGGGCAGCTTCTCGAACGGCTCGGCGAAGTCGAAGTAGTCGGCGAACTTGGCGCCCGCCTCCTGCTTGCCGTCCCGCACCCGGGCGGCCAGCCGGCCGCGGGTCCACATGCGCTCGCGCAGCGACGCCGATCAGGTCGGCGTCCTCGGCGAACCGCTCGACCAGGATGGCGCGGGCGCCCTCCAGCGCGGCGGCGGCGTCCGCCACCTGCTCGCCGACGAATCCGGCGGCCGCCTCGGCGGGCTCGGTCCCCGGGTCGGTCAGCAGCCGGTCGGCCAGCGGTTCGAGGCCGGCCTCCCGGGCGATCTGCGCCTTGGTGCGCCGCTTGGGCTTGAAGGGCAGGTAGATGTCCTCCAGCCGGGCCTTGGAGTCGGCGGCCAGGATCTGGGCGCGCAGCGCGTCGTCGAGCTTGCCCTGCGACTCCACGGACTCCAGGATCGCGCCTCTGCGCTCCTCCAACTCCCGCAGGTAGCGCAACCGTTCCTCCAGGGTGCGCAGCTGGGTGTCGTCGAGGGTGCCGGTGGCCTCCTTGCGGTACCGCGCGATGAACGGCACGGTGGCGCCGCCGTCGAGGAGGTCGACGGCCGCTTTGACCTGCCCTTCGCGTACGCCGAGCTCGTCGGCGATCCGGCGCCCGATGGACGCGTTGGTGGAGCTGTCTGCCGCTGTGGTCACTGTCTCGATCCGCTTCGTCACGTGAACCGGCTGGGCCGGTGGAGCTGACCCCTGGCATTCTGCCGTCGCGCCCCGGCCGTTGTCGCGCAGGGGCGCCGGGTGTCCGCGAGCGGCTTTCTTGAAGCTTCAAGCATGCCGACGTACAGTGAAGGCGTACTGGTCACCGTCTGTGCCCGGGGAGGACACCATGCCCGTACGCCGCCTCAACCACGCGGTGCTCTACGTCCGCGACGTCAAGCGCGCCGTCGCGTTCTACACCGACGTCCTCGGCTTCGAAGTGGCCCACCTGATCGCCGGACGGGCCGCCTTCCTGCGCTCCCAGGACACCCTCAACGACCACGACCTCGGCCTGTTCGCCCTGGGTCCGGACGCGCCGGGACCGGAGGACGGCCGGGTCGGGCTCTACCACCTGGCCTGGGAGGTCGGCACGCTGGGCGAACTGGCCGAGGTCTCTCAGCGGTTGACCGGGCGCCGGGCGCTGGTCGGCACCACCAACCACCGGGTCTCCAAGTCGCTGTACGCCAAGGACCCGGACGGCAACGAGTTCGAGGTCATGTGGCGGGTGCCGCGCGAGGACTGGCCGGGCGCGGACGAGCAGACCCGGCCGGCGCCGCTCGACCTCCAGGAGTCGCTGGACCGCTGGGGTCCGGAGCGCAGGACGGGCGCGGCGGCCGGGTCCGCCACCTGAGCCGCCCGGTCAGTCCAGCCAGGTGCGGGCCGCGGTGACCAGCGCCCGGATGCCGGCGGCCAGCGTCGGCTCGACCGCCGGCGCGAAGCCCGCCGAGTGGTTGGAGGGCAGCCCCGCCTCGCCCGCCGCGGCGAACGCCTCCGGGTCCGCGCCGCCCAGCAGCCAGTAGCACAGCGGGGCGCCGGCCTCGGTGGCGAGGATGCCGACGTCCTCGCTGCCGCTGACCGGGCCCGGGTCCAGCACCTGGTCGGCGCCGAACTCCGCCCGGAAGGCGTCCATGGTCCGCCCGGTCACCTCCGGGTCGTTGACCAGCACCGGGAAGGCGCCGAGGCTGGTGATCTCCGGTTCCTTCACCGCGCCGGAGGCCGCCGCCTCGGCCCGGACGATCCGGCCGACCGACTCCAGCAGCCGTTCGCGCACCGGCTCGGTGTACGAGCGCAGGGTCAGGCCGAGTTCGGCGTCGTCCGGGATGATGTTCTCCTTGGTGCCCGCGTGCAGCGAGCCGACGGTCAGCACCGCGGTCTCGCCGGGCGGCACCTCGCGGGCGACCACCGTCTGCAGCCGCATCACCGTGGCGGCGGCCATCACCACCGGGTCCACCGTGGTCTCCGGCCGGGAGCCGTGGCCGCCGCGGCCGAACAGCCGCACCCGCAGCGCGTCGGCGGCCGAGAACGCCGGCCCCGGGTGGGCGCCCACGCTGCCGGCCGGCATCGGCACCACGTGCTGGCCGAGCACCACGTCCGGCCTGCCGAACCGGTCGAGCAGGCCGTCGTCGAGCATGGCGCGGGCGCCGCGGCCTATCTCCTCCGCGGGCTGGAAGAGCGCGATCAGCGTGCCCGACCACCGCGCCCGTTCGCCGGCGAGCCGCTCGATCGCGCCCACCAGGCAGGTGACGTGCACGTCGTGGCCGCAGGCGTGCATCACCGGCACCTCGGACCCGTCCGGCCCCGGCGCCACGGCCCGGCTCGCGTACGGCAGCCCGGTGGCCTCCAGCACCGGCAGGCCGTCCATGTCGGCGCGCAGCATCACGACCGGGCCGGGCCCGTTGCGCAGCACCGCGACCACGCCGGTGCCGCCGACCCCGGTCGTCACCTCGCAGCCGGCCGCCTCGGCGCGGGCCGCCGCTATCCCGGCCGTGCGGTGCTCGGCGAAGGACAGCTCGGGGTGGGCGTGCAGATCGCGGTACAACTCGCGGTAGTCGCCGTCGTCCGCCTGGTAGGAGTGATCCGTCATGGCGACAGGCTAGAGGGCGCCTCGTCGATCGGGGCCGGCCTCGCGAAGCCCGCCGGAGATCCGTGGGACGCCCCGGGCCGCCGGGGTCACTCGTGGGCGGCGGTCGCCGGGTGTCCGCTGTGGTAGCGGCGGGCCACCGCAGGGTGGGCGCGCAGCCAGCCCTTGAGTTCGTTGCGGCCGTACTCGGCGAACAGCGGGTTGGCCGGGTCGCGGGTCGCGCCGGGGGCGTGGCCGGCGTGCGGGAAGGGCAGCGGCGCTATCCGGGCGTCCAGTCGCGGGTTGTAGAAGAACGGCACCGAGAAGCGCTCGCGGGCGCCGGGCGGGCTGACCACCCGGTGGTTGGTGGCCTTCAGGTAGCCGTCGGTGGCGACCTCCAGCAGCTCGCCGAGGTTGACCACGAACGCGCCCGGCAGCGGCGGCACCTCGTGGAAGGCGCCGTCGGACCGCTCGACCCGCAGCCCGCCGATGTCGTCCTGGAGCAGCAGGGTCAGGAAGCCGTAGTCCTTGTGGGCGCCGACCCCCTGGCCGGCGCCGTCCGGCGCGCTGCCCGGGTAGCGCACCATCTTCAGGTGCAGGTGCGGCCGGTCGGCGAAGGCGCCGTCATAGAAGTCCGGCGGTGCGCCGATCGCGCCGAGCAGTTCGCGCAGCAGCCGGCCGGCGACCGCGCTGAGCCGTTCGATCCAGGCCAGCGCGGTGGTGCGCAGTTCGGGCAGCGCGGCCGGCCACTGGTTCGGGCCCTCCAGCCACCAGTACTCCGGCTCGCCGGGGCCGGGCACCCGCTCGGGGCGCTCGGCGCCGATGTCGAGCTGGTCGCGCCAGTCGCGGGCCCCGGCGGTGCGCTCGTCGCCGATGCGCGTGTAGCCGCGGAAGTGCGGCGAGTTGATGTTGCCGATGGCGAGCCGTTCGGCCTCCGGGAGCCGGAAGAAGGCACGTGTGACGCGCCACAGCTCGGCGGTCTCCCGCTCGGTCACGCCGTGGCCGACCAACTGGAAGAAGCCCACGTCGTGGGCGGCGGAGTGCAGCAGGACCCGCAGCCGGGCCCGGTCCTGCGGACTGCCGGAGGCGGCGGACAGGTCGATGACGGGCAGTTGGTACGGAGCGTGCTGGGTCATGGGTGGTGTCCCGGGGGGTGATCGGTCCGGCCGGGGCCCGGTGGTCACCGGGGCACGCCGTGCCGGCGCCCGGGTGGGGCGGCAGGCGCGGAGCCGGAGGGCGGCGGTGGTGCGCCGCGGGGGCGGCGCGGGGATCCGGACGGATCGGGACCGGTGCGGGGCGGAGCACGGCCGGGGTGGGGCCGGGCCGGCGGCCGACCGGTCAGCGGGCTGCGGCCTCGCGCCGACAGGACATGCTCGTGACGCGGACGAAGTCCACGTGGCGGCGGCGTACGAGCGGAACCATGCCGGCCAGCGTACTGCCCGGCCGCCGGGTAGGGAAACGATTCCGCAGGGGCCGCGCGGGGCCCGGACCCGGCTCCCGCGCGGCGGTGGCGGGTCAGCGCCCGGAGCGGTGCTCCATCGGGTGCCAGTAGCCGATGTGGTGGCTGACGTGGCGGTGGTGGAACCAGCGGTGGCCGCCGTAGCGCATGTGGCGACCGTGGTCCCAGGAGTCGTCGCGGCCCTGACCGTGGCCCCGGGAGTCGTATCCGCGGCCCTGGCCGTGGTGCGCGGCGGCCTCGGGGGTGACGGCGGCGGCGCCGCCGGCGGCGAGCAGGACCGCGGCGACCGCGCCGGTCAGCGCCTTGACGCCGAACGCGGCGGTCGGGGTGGAGAGGAGCTTCATGGCTGTTGCCTCCAGGAAGGATGCGTCGGGAACTCGTCCCGCCCGGCGCCCGAACCGCGCTGCGATATGGGCGGATCGGCGGGATTTCACCGACTATGCGAGGTCTGGCGGCGATCGCGGCGCGGCACGACGCGCCCTTTGCCCACCCATGGCGAAATCGACTCCTTCCGAGTGAACGCACCGCCCTCGACGGGGAGTCCGGGCGCGCGCCGTAGGGTGGGCCGGCGAGACACCCAGCGAGCCCCCGCACCACCCGGAGGAGAGGCATGCCGCACCCCGTGAGGACGTCCGTGGCGGACGGGATCGGGTCGATCGTCCTGGACCGCCCGACCGCGCTCAACGCGCTGGACCTGGCGATGATCCGGCGGATGTCGGCCGCCCTGGATGCCTGGCGGGACGACGCCGCGGTGCGCGCGGTCGTGGTCACCAGCGCGTCCCCGAAGGCGTTCTGCGCCGGGGGCGACATCCGGGCCGTGCGGGAGGTCGCGCTGCGCGACGGGCCCGGCGCGGTGCGGGAGTACTTCGCCGCGGAGTACGCGCTGGACGCCGCGATCGCCTCGTACCCCAAGCCGTACGTGAGCCTGATCGACGGCTACGCGCTCGGCGGCGGCCTGGGGATCTCGGTGCACGGCGCCTTCCGGGTGGTCACCGAACGGGCCGGCCTGGCCATGCCGGAGACCGCGATCGGCTTCTTCCCCGACATCGGCGCCGGGTACTTCCTGCCCCGGCTGCGCGGCGCGACGGGCATGTACCTGGGCCTGACCGGCAACCGGATCTCCGGCGCGGCGGCCGTGGAGTGCGGGCTCGCCACGCACTACGTGGACTCCGCCGAACTCCCGGCTCTGGAGCGGGCGTTGGCGGCCGACGGCGGACGCGGCGTGGCCGCGGTGCTGGACCGGTTCGCACGGACGCCGGGCGGCGGCGAACTGCACGGGCTGCAGGACGCGGTGGACCGGTGCTTCGGCGCGGACACCCCGGACGGCGTGCTGGAGCTGCTGGCGGCCGAGCGGACCGAATGGGCCGACGAGACGCTCGCGGTGCTGCGCGGGGCGTCGCCGTCCAGCCTGGTGATCACGCACGCGCTGCTGAGCGGCGGCGCGGGCGCCTCGGTGGCCGCGTGCCTGGAGCGCGATCTGCGGCTGGCGGTGCGGGTGGCCGGCCTGCCGGACTTCGCGGAGGGGGTGCGCGCGATGCTGGTCGACAAGGACCGCCGGCCGGCCTGGGATCCGGCCACCCTCGCCGGGCTGACCCCGGACCGGCGGGCGCGGCTGCTGGCGCTCTCGGCGCACTGACCGCTCCCGGCCGCCCGCGCGGCGGCCCGTGCGATGCTTACCCGATCCCAGGCGCAGGCGCACAGGAGCGCGGAATGAACGCACCCCCATCCACCCCATGGCAGCGGTCCGCCACCGAACGGGCGGGCCGCGTGCTGGTGGTCGACGACGACGCGGCCATCCTGCGCTCGCTCGGCCGCGGCCTGCGGTTGAACGGCTACGCGGTGTCGCTGGCGGAGAACGGCGAGAGCGCGCTGGAGCGGCTGGCCGAGCAGTCGGCCGACGTGATCGTGCTGGACGTCTCGATGCCGGGGCTGAGCGGCACCGAGGTGTGCCGCCGGCTGCGGGCCTGCGGCGACGACGTGCCGGTGCTGATGCTCTCGGCGCTCGACGAGGTGGCCGACCGGGTGGCCGGACTGCAGGCGGGGGCGGACGACTACCTGGTCAAGCCGTTCGCGCTGCAGGAGTTGCTGCTGCGGCTGCAGGCGCTGCTGCGGCGCAGGCCGGCCGCGCCGGGCGGGCAGGTGCGGGCCGGCGAGCTGGTGCTCGACCCCGAGTCGCGCGAGGTGTGGTACGCGGGGGCGCCGGTGCGGCTGACCCGCCGCGAGTTCGAGCTGCTGGAGGTGCTGACCCGCAACGCGGGCGTGGTGCTCACCCGCGACCAGCTGCTCGACCGGGTGTGGGGCTACGACTTCGACGTGCGCAGCGACGCGGTGGACACCTTCGTCAGCTATCTGCGGCGCAAGCTGGAGGCGGGCGGCAGGCCGCGGCTGATACAGACCGTGCGCGGCGTGGGTTTCGTACTGAGGCAGGACGCGTCATGAGGCTGTCGACCAGGATCGCCATCGCGGTGGGCGTCACCGTGCCGTTGCTGGTGCTGGCGTCCGGGGCGCTGCTGCTGCGGCTGGTGGGCGGCGACGCGCGGGCCGAGCAGGACGCGCACCTGCAGGACCGGGCGGCGGCGGTGCGGCCGCTGGCGCGCAACTTCCTGCGGGTGGAGCGGGCCGGCCGGCAGTTGCAGGAGCAGACCCGGGAGCGCCGGCTGTTCACCGCCGCGCTGGACGTGGGGTTGCGCGTGGTCTCCGGCGACGACGGCTCCACGGTGGCCGAGGGCGGTCCGCAGCCGGCCGACTCGGTGCCGCTGCCGGCGGCGGCCAAGGCGGACACCCCGGTCACCGTCACGTCGTCCGCCGGGAGTTGGCGGGCGCTGCGGCTGCCGGTGTCCGGCGGGGTGCCGGGCGACGCGGTGTGGGTGTTCGCCCCGCAGTCCTCGGTGGACGACGGCCTGGGGGCGGTGCGCCGGCGGATCTTCGTGATCGCGCTGTTCGCCGCGCCGATCTCGGCGCTGCTCGCGCTGGCCATCGCGGAGCGGGCCACGCTGCCGCTGCGCCGGCTGCAGCGCCGGGCCAGCGGGCTCGATCCGCGGGTGAACGAGGCCCGGCTGGAGCACACGCCGTCCCGGGTGACCGAGGTCGACGACCTGGCGCGCACCCTGCAGACGATCCTGGCCCGCTACGACGAGCAGGCGGCCCGCACCGGCGAGGCGCTGGCGACCGCCCGGTCCTTCTCGGCCGCCGCGTCGCACGAGTTGCGCACCCCGCTGATGAGCATGCAGACCAACCTGGAGATCCTCTCCGCCCACCCGGACCTGGACCCGGCGGAGCGCGCCGAGGTGCTGGCCGACCTGCGGGCCGAACACGCCCGGCTGCAGGGCCTGTTGGTGACGCTGCGGGCGCTCGCGCAGGGCGACCTGGTGGAGGCGGACTCCTTCACGCCGGTGGACCTGGGCGAGTTGGTGGAGGCGTCGGCGGCCGACATCGCGCGGCGCCACCCGCGGGCCCGGATCACCGTGCGCGCCGCGGGCGGCCTGTGGACGCCCGGCTGGGAGCCCGGACTGCGCATGGTGGCCGACAACCTGCTGACCAACGCCCTGGTGCACGGGAGTCCGCCGCGCACCCCGGACGAGCCGGTCGTCGAGGTCACGCTGGCGTCCTGGCCGGGCAACGCGGTGCTGACGGTGGACGACCGCGGACCGGGCATACCGCCGCAGGCCCGCGAGCGGGTCTTCCAGCGCTTCCAGCGCGGCGCCGACAGCCCCGGCACCGGGCTGGGCCTGACGCTGGTGGCCCAGCAGGTGGCGCTGCACCGCGGGACGGTGCGGATCCTCGACCGGCCGGACGGGCGGATCGGCACCCGGTTCGAGGTGTGCCTGCCGATCACCCACGCGGAGCCCACCACGCTCGAACTGCCGCGGCACCGCGACTGGCTGACCGGTTCGGTGGCCCGGCGGCGCGACTGACGCGGCGGCTGGGCAAGCCCACAAGGAAACCACAAGAAGGGTCTCTACCTTCGTGGCACGCGGTCCGGTCCCGCCTCGCGCGGCGGCCGGCACGCGACCGGAACTGGCACCTCATGAAGTGGAGACAGCCACCATGCAGCGTCGCAAAGCGGCGATGACCGCGACCATCGCCGGACTCGTCCTCACCGGTTCGCTGGCGGTAGGCGTCGCACCGAGCTACGCGGCCGGCAACGCCCCGTCCGGCACGCTGTCGGCGGCCAAGGCCGTCAAGCCGGCGGCCAGGGCGCCGAAGACCGACGGCGCGAAGTTCCTGTGCCGCCGGGTGCCGCGTCTGGAGACCCGGATCTACCGGGGCATCCGGCGGCTGGAGGGCGGCGTCGACACCCGCGGCTCCATCGCCCGGCTGCAGGCGCGGATCGACAACGCCAACAAGGAAGGCCACACCGCGATCGCCAAGTTCCTCGGTGACCGGATGACCTACCGCAAGTCGCTGCTGCCCAACCTCAAGCAGCGGCAGACCGACCTCACCGCGGTCGCCACCTGGTGCGAGCAGAACGGCAACGCCGTTCAGGGCGCCACCACCGGCAGCCCGACCTCCTCATGAGCCGGCGCCGTCGGATGTCCGTGGCCCTGGCGGCAGCCCTGGCGCTGCCGATTCTCGCCACGGCCGGATGCTCCTCGCACACCGCCGCCGCCTCGCCGGGCGCCGCCTCCTCCTCGGCCTCGCCGGCCGCCGGACCGACGGGCGGCTCGGCCGCCGGGTCGGGCTCCTCGGCCGACCAGCTGAAGCAGATGCAGAAGAAGGTCGACGCGGCGCAGAGCGCGGCCGACGCGGCCGACAAGGACGCGCAGAGCAACTGACGCGCGGCCCTTCCTCCTCCCCGACGGGTCGGGGGGCGCCCCCACCCGGGTGGCGTCCCCCGACCCGTCCCGCGTTCTGCCGGCGGCCGTTGACACCCGTTCCGACCTGCGAGAACGCCGCCGCGACCCGGCCCGCCGCTACTGCGCCGGAGTGAGTTTCGGCGATTTGTTCGGATCGCGTCGGAGCCGTTCCCCGGCTTCCATCGAGTGGTGCCGGTCCGCGTGCCGGCCGCCGTCGCAATGACGGGACGCAATGACGGGAGGGGACGAGTGCGCTCGGTGCCCCTCCCCCGTGCCCCGACGCCGCGCGACGTCGGGGCGCGGTCCACCGGGCCCTACCGTTCGCCGGGCGGCAGCCGGGTGCTGGCGGGCAGCCGGTCGTCGAGGGCGGCGGCCCGCAGGTGGTCGTGGAGCAGCCGGCGCAGCTCGCGGGCGGCGCGCGGCGGGGCGACGTCCTTGCGGTGGGCGACCGAGATGGTGCGCCGCAGCGCGGGCGGCGGCGAACGGGGTCACCCGCAGCGCGGAGCGGGCGGCGACCATGGCCGGCACGACCGCGAGCCCGAGGCCGGCCCGGACGAAGCCGAGCACGGCGTCCATCTCGCCGCCCTCGACGGTGAAGACCGGCTCGAACCCGGCGGCGCGGCAGGCGGCCGTGGTGAAGTCCCGCAGGTCGTAGCCGCGCCGGAACATCACCATCGGCCGGTCGCGCAGGTCGGCGACGCGCAGCGGGCGGCCGTCGGGGCCGGGCGGCGGCTCGGCGGGCGAGGTGACCGCGACCAGTTCCTCCCGCAGCAGCTCGGTGGTGGTGAACGCCGGGGCGTGGCCGGTCAGCGGGGTGATGATCAGCGCGAGGTCGAGCTCGCCGGCGGCCAGCACCCGGACCAGGTCGTGCGAGCCGTCCTCGTGGACGAGGAGCTCGACGCCCGGGTAGCGGTCGTGGAAGACCCGCAGGATGTCGGGGACCAGGCTGGCGCACAGGCTCGGCGTGGCGCCCAGCCGGACCCGGCCGCGGCGCAGCCGGGCGACCTCCTGGACCTCGCGGCGGGCGGTGTCGGCGTCGGCCAGGATCCGCTGGGCCAGCGGCAGCAGCGCCTCGCCCGCGTCGGTGAGCGAGATGTGGCCGCGGGCGCGGTGGAACAGCTCGGCGCCCAGCTCCCGTTCCAGGGCGCGGATCTGCTGGGACAGCGACGGCTGGGCGACGTGGACCGCGGCGGCGGCCCGGGTGAAGTGCCGGGTGCCGGCGACCGCGACGAAGTACTGGAGCTGCTGCAGCTGCACACCGGCCATGGTAGGCGACGATAGGCGTCGGCTATCGATTCGAGCCGCATCATGTCTTGGACCGATGCCGGACGGCCTGCCTACCGTCGGGGCATGGCACTGGCGAGACGCACCGAGCGGCGGCCGTCCACCGCGGCGACCCTGTGGCACTCCACGATCGGCAAGAAGGCGGTCATGGCGGCGACCGGCGTGGTCATGCTGCTGTTCCTGGTGGCGCACATGCTGGGCAACCTGAAGATCTTCTTCGGCGCAGCCGACTTCAACGGCTACGCGGCGTGGCTGCGCACCATCGGCGAGCCGGTGCTGCACCGCACCTGGTTCCTGTGGCTGAGCCGGACCGCGCTGACCTGCTGCGTCGTGCTGCACGCGGTCTGCGCCACGCAACTCTCCCGGCGCGACCGGGCCGCCCGCCCGGTCGGCTACACCCACCGCCGGCAGCGCACCACGTACGCGACCCGCACGATGCGGTGGGGCGGGGTGATCCTGGCGCTGTTCGTCGTCTGGCACATCCTGGACCTGACCACCCTGACGGTGAACCCGCGCGGCGAGGCCGGGCATCCGTACCAGAACGTGGTGGCCGACTTCCACACCTGGTACGCGAACGTCGTCTACCTGGTGGCGATGCTCGCGCTCGGGCTGCACGTGCGCCACGGCTTCCACAGCGCCGCCCGCACCCTCGGCGCGGCCTCCGCGCGCCGCGACCGGGCGCTGCGGATCGCCGGGAACGCGCTGGCCCTCGTCCTGACCGCGGGGTTCGTCGCGGTCCCCGTCTCGGTGATGACCGGAGTGGTGAGCTGACATGACCGACTACACCGACTACCCGACCGGCGAGCCGATCGCCGACACCCGGGCCCCGGACGGCCCGATCGAGGAGCGCTGGGACCGGCGGCGCTTCACCGCCGGCCTGGTCAACCCGGCCAACCGGCGGCGCCACACGGTGATCGTGGTCGGCACCGGACTGGCGGGCGGCTCCGCGGGCGCGACGCTCGCCGAACAGGGCTACCGGGTCGTGCAGTTCTGCTTCCAGGACTCGCCGCGCCGCGCCCACTCCATCGCCGCGCAGGGCGGCATCAACGCCGCCAAGAACTACCGCAACGACGGCGACTCGGTGCACCGGCTCTTCTACGACACGGTCAAGGGCGGCGACTTCCGCTCCCGCGAGTCCAACGTCCACCGGCTCGCCCAGATCTCGGTGGAGATCATCGACCAGTGCGTCGCGCAGGGCGTGCCGTTCGCCCGTGAGTACGGCGGGCTGCTCGACACCCGCTCGTTCGGCGGCGTGCAGGTCTCGCGGACGTTCTACGCGCGCGGCCAGACCGGGCAGCAACTGCTGCTCGGCGCCTACCAGGCGCTCAGCCGGCAGATCGCGGCGGGCGCCGTGGAGATGCACGCGCGCACCGAGATGCTGGACCTGGTGGTGGTCGACGGCCGGGCCCGCGGCATCGTCGCCCGCGACCTGGTGACCGGCCGGATCGAGACCCACCTGGCGGACGCCGTGGTGCTGGCCACCGGCGGCTACGGCAACGTCTTCCACCTGTCGACGAACGCCAAGAACTCCAACGCCACCGCGATCTGGCGGGCCCACCGGCGCGGCGCGTACTTCGCCAACCCGTGCTTCACCCAGATCCACCCGACCTGCGTGCCGCGCTCCGGCGACCACCAGTCGAAGCTGACGCTGATGAGCGAGTCGCTGCGCAACGACGGCCGCATCTGGGTGCCGAAGCGGGCCGGCGACACCCGGGCTCCCGGCGACATCCCGCCGGCCGAGCGCGACTACTACCTGGAGCGCGGCTACCCGGCGTTCGGCAACCTGGTGCCGCGCGACATCGCCTCCCGGGCCGCCAAGCAGGTCTGCGACGCCGGCCTCGGCGTGGGCCCGGGCGGGCAGGGCGTCTACCTGGACTTCGCGGACGCCATCGCGCGGCTGGGCCGGGAGAAGGTCGCCGAGCGGTACGGCAACCTCTTCGAGATGTACCGGCGGATCACCGCGGAGGATCCGTACGAGGTGCCGATGCGCATCTATCCGGCCATCCACTACACGATGGGCGGGCTGTGGGTCGACTACGACCTGCGCACCACGGTCCCCGGGCTGTTCGCGATCGGCGAGGCCAACTTCTCCGACCACGGCGCCAACCGGCTCGGCGCCTCGGCGCTCATGCAGGGCCTGGCGGACGGCTACTTCGTGCTGCCCTGCAGCGTCAACGACTACCTGTCCGGGCCGCCGCGCGAGCCGGTGGACCCGGCGCACCCGGCGGTGCGCGCCGCGCGCGAGGAGGTCGAGGGGCGGCTGCGGCGGCTGCTGGCGGTCGACGGGGACCGCGGGCCGGAGTCGTTCCACCGCGAGCTGGGCGAACTGCTGTGGGAGCACTGCGGGATGGCCCGCGACGAGGCGGGGCTGCGCAAGGCGCTGGAGCGCATCCCGGCGCTGCGCGCGGAGTTCTGGCAACGGATCCGGGTGCCCGGCGGCGGCGCGGAGCTGAACCAGTCGCTGGAGAAGGCCCACCGGGTGGCCGACTACCTGGAGTTGGCCGAGCTGATGTGCCTGGACGCGCTGCACCGCTCGGAGTCGTGCGGCGGCCACTTCCGCACCGAGAGCCAGACCGCGCGGGGCGAGGCGGCCCGCCGCGACGAGGAGTTCTGCTACGTGGCCGCCTGGGAGTTCGCCGGCGCCGGCCGCCCGCCCGTCCTGCACCGCGAGGCGCTCACCTTTGAACACGTCCACCCCACCCAGCGGAGCTACGCGTGAAGTTCACCCTGCGCATCTGGCGGCAGCCGGGGCCCGACCTGCCCGGCGCGACGGTCGAGTACGAGGTCGACGGGATCGTCCCGCAGATGTCGTTCCTGGAGATGCTCGACACCCTCAACGAGCGGCTGGCCGACCGGGGCGAGGAGCCGGTCGCCTTCGACCACGACTGCCGGGAGGGGATCTGCGGCGCGTGCGGGATGGTGGTCGACGGCCGGGCACACGGCCCGGAGCCGACCACCACCTGCCAGTTGCACATGCGCTCGTTCACCGACGGCGACACCATCGACGTCGAGCCGTGGCGGGCCGGCGCCTTCCCGGTGGTCAAGGACCTGGTGGTGGACCGCTCGGCGTTGGACCGGATCATCGGCGCCGGCGGCTACGTCACCGCGCCCACCGGCTCGGCGCCCGAGGCGCACGCCACCGCGGTGGCCAAGCCGCAGGCCGACCTGGCCTTCGAGCACGCCGAGTGCATCGGCTGCGGCGCCTGCGTGGCCGCCTGCCCGAACGGTTCGGCGATGCTGTTCACCGCGGCCAAGGTCGTCCACCTCAACTCCCTTCCGCAGGGCGCCCCGGAGCGCGAGAGCCGGGTGCTCGGCATGGTCGCCGCGATGGACGCCGAGGGCTTCGGCGGCTGCACCAACACCGGCGAGTGCGCCACCGCGTGTCCCAAGGGCATCCCGCTGTCCGGCATCAACGCGCTGAACCGCGAGTTCCTGCGCGCCGCCCGCAGGTCGCCGCGCTGAGCCCCCGCGCCGGGCGTGTCGGGCGGACCTGACCGCCGGCCGCGGCCCGCCCCCCGCCTCACGGTGGCTACCCGCCGGTGTGAGCCGGTGGACGGCCGCAATCCGGTTGCGGCGCGCACCGCCGGAGGCGAAGACTCGGGACCGCACGGGATCGCGTACCGCTTCGGGGGAGAACATGCGGCTGCCTGACGGCTATCGCACCAGATGGGCGAGTCTGCGCATGCTGTGGCGGTCCTCGCCGGCGCTGACCGTGGGCGCGCTGGTGCTCCTGGTGGCCGACGCGGCGCTGCCGAGCCTGACGCTGGTCTCGATGGGCTGGGCCACCGGGCGCATTCCCGGCGCGGTGGCGCACGGCGTCTCCTCGCCGGCCGGGCACGCGCTGTGGTGGAGCCTGGCGGTGGCGGCGGCCTGCTTCGCGCTGTCGATGCTGCGCGGCCCGGTGCAGGACGTGCTGTCGGCGACCGCGCAGGCCCGGCTGACCGCGGTGCTGCAGGGCCGGCTGGTGCGGGCGGTATCGGCGCCCAGCGGGATCGCGCACCTGGAGGACCCGCAGGTGCTGGACCGGCTCTCGTCCGCGCAGGGCGAGGTGATGGGCCAGCAGCCGGCCGACGCCCCGATGACGCTGCTGCAGACCGCGGGCAGCCGGCTGGGCGGCCTGGTGGCCTGCGGCGTGCTGAGCACCTACCGCTGGTGGCTGGGCCTGGCGCTGCTCGCCGCCTGGCTGGTGGTGCGCCGGCCGTTGGGCGCGCTGGTGCGCTCCCGGGTCGGCACCTTCCGCGCGGCCAGCGAACCGCTGCGCCGCGCCTGGTACTTCCTGGGCGTCACCTGGCGGCCGCAGTTCGCCAAGGAGGTACGGGTCTTCGGCCTCGCCGACTGGGTGCTGGAGACCTACGAGGGCCTGTACACCGACGCGATGCGGCCGTCCTGGCGGACCGTCGGCCGGCTGAACCTGCGGGTGGCCGCGGCGGGCCTGCTGGTGCTGGCGGCCTACGGGCTCGGGGCGGGCACGCTGGCGTGGAGCGCCTACCACCACACGGTGGGGCTGCGCACGCTGGCCACCATGCTGCCGATGCTGCTCGCCACGATGCCGGTCGGCAGCGTGACCGCGACCGACTTCAGCCTGGAGTCGATGCTCTCCTCGCTGCCCGACCTCGACAGCCTGGAGGCCGGCCTCGCCCCGCCCGACCCCGGGCCCGGCGGCGGGCTCGGCGCCGGCGGGCTGCCGCGCGAGGGCATCAGGTTCGAGGGCGTCGGCTTCCGCTACCCCGGCGGCGAGCACGAGGTGCTGCACGGCCTGGACCTGGAGCTGCCGGCCGGCGGTTCGCTGGCCGTCGTCGGGGTCAACGGCGCGGGCAAGACCACCCTGGTCACCCTGCTCGCCGCACTGCGCGAGCCGACGGCCGGCCGCATCACGGTGGACGGCACCGACCTGGCCGACCTCGACCCGGTCGGCTGGCAGCGCCAACTCGCCGTCGTCTTCCAGGACTTCACCCGTTACCCGTTCAGCGCCGCGGAGAACGTCTCGCTGGCGCTGCGCGAACAGCCGCCCGATCAGCGGGCGCTGCGCCGGGCGGCCGAGCGGGCCGGCGCGGCCGAACTGGTCGAGGGGCTGGCACACGGCTGGCAGACCGTGCTGTCCCCGCACTACACCGGCGGCACCGACCTGTCCGGCGGCCAGTGGCAGCGCCTCGCGCTGGCCCGGGCGCTGTACGCGGTGGAGCGCGGCGCGCGGGTGCTGGTGCTCGACGAGCCGACCGCGCAACTCGACGTGCGCGCCGAGGCCGCCTTCTACGACCGCTTCCTGCACATCACCGAGGGCACCACCAGCGTGGTCATCTCGCACCGCTTCTCCACCGTGCGGCGGGCCGACCGGATCGCGGTGCTGGACGGCGGGCGGATCACCGAACTCGGCGGCCACGAGGAGCTGTTGGCGGCCGGCGGACAGTACGCGGAGTTGTTCCGCGCCCAGGCGGCCCGCTTCACCGGGCCGCCCGCGACCCAGCGCGGGAGGCAGTGATGGCGGACACCCCCACGGCGCAGGCGGCGCCGGCCGCGCGGGCATCCCGGCGGCTGTACGGCCTGCGGACCGTCGCGCTGCTGGGCGCCGCCGGGTTCCGGGCCGCGCCGCTGCTGATGACGGCGACCAGCGCGATGCTCGTGGTCGGCGCGGTCGCCTCGATCAGCGGCACGATCGGCTACCGGGTGGTCATCGACTCGGCCGCGCACCACGACGCCCGGCAGGCGGTGGTCGGCGCCGCGCTGGTCGCGGTGCTGTTCACCGTGGCGTGGGTGTGCGGGATCGTCGGCGCGATGCAGAACTCCGTCCTCACCGACCGGGTGAGCCGGCTCGTCAACACCCGGGTCGCCCGGGTGGCGACGGCGGCCGGCGGTCTCGAACTGCTGGAGCACCCCGACCAGTTGAGCGAGCTCGACCAGGTGCGGGAGAACCGCCGCTCGATCGCCGGCGCGTCCCGGCAGTTCCTGCGCGGGCTGCAGACCGTCATCCGCGGCGGCGGCATCCTGGTGCTGCTGGTCACCGTCTACCCGCCGATCCTCATCGTCCCGCTGCTCGGCGTGGTGCCCGCGCTCGCCGACCGGCGGGCCTCCCGGCTGCAGAAGAGGGCCGACGACGACCTGGCCGAGGACCGCCGGCTGCTCGCCGACCTCTTCCGGCTCACCACGACCGCCGAGACCGCCAAGGAGCTGCGGATATCCGGCGTCACCGGCGATCTGGCCGAGCGGCACGCGGAGTTGGGCGAGCGGGTGCGCTCCCGCACGGTGCGGACCGCCTGGCGCAGCGCCGGCTGGGAGGCGGCCGGCTGGCTGGTCTACGCGGCCGGGTTCACCGGCGCGATCGTGCTGCTGGTGTGGCGCGCGGCGCACGGGCACACCAGTCCCGGCCAGGTGGTGATGGCGGTGAGCCTGCTGCGGCGCGCGCAGGGCCAGGTCTCCGGCGCCACCGACACCGCCGGCGCGATGGGCACCGCGTTCCGCACCGCGCGCGGGCTGCTGGAGCTGGAGGACCGGATCGCCGCCGAGCGGGTCCCGGCGGAGCGCTCGGCCGCCGTGCCGGAGCGGTTCGCGGACGGGATCCGGCTGGAGGGCGTGTCGTTCGCCTACCACGGCGCGGACGCCCCGGTGCTGCGCGACATCGACCTGCACCTGCCGGCCGGAGCCACCGTGGCGGTGGTCGGCGAGAACGGCGCGGGCAAGACCACGCTGGTCAAGCTGCTCACCGGGATGTACCGGCCGTCCGCCGGCCGGATCACGCTGGACGGCACCGACCTGGCCGACATCGAACCGGCCGCCTGGCGGGAGCACACCACCGCCGCCTTCCAGGACTTCACCCGCTACCAGTGGACCGCCCGCCAGGCGGTCGGCGCCGGCGACCTGCCGCGGATGCCGGACGACGCCGCGGTGCGCGGCGCGATGGACCGCGCGGACGCCGCCGACGTGGTGGACCGGCTGCCCGGCGGCCTGGACTCGCAGCTCGGCCGGTTCTTCAGCGGCGGCACGGAGTTGTCCGGCGGCCAGTGGCAACGCCTCGCGCTGGCAAGGGCGTTGATGCGCCGCGGTCCGCTGCTGACCGTGCTCGACGAGCCGACCGCCGCGCTGGACGCCGCCACCGAGAGCGCGCTGTACGCCCGGTGGGGCGAGGCCGCCCGGGCGGGCGCGGCCGAGCGGGGCGCGGTGACGCTGCTGGTCTCGCACCGCTTCTCCACCGTGCGCACCGCCGACCTCATCGTGGTGCTCGACGGCGGCCGGGTCACCGAGGTCGGCGGCCACGACGCCCTGATGGCGGCCGGCGGCGCCTACTCCCAGCTCTTCGCGCTGCAGGCCCGCGGCTACCTGGACGCTCCGGCGCGGCGGCCGGCCCGCGGCGAGGCGGAGCCGGTGTGACGACGCCGGTGCGACGACGCCGGTGTGACGACGCCGGTGTGACGGGCGCCGGTGTGACGGGCGCCGGTGTGACGGGCGCCGGTGTGACGGGCGCCGGTGTGACGGGCGCCGGTCAGCCGCCGCGGGTGTCGAAGACGTGCCGCCGGCCGGCCTCGGCGGCGGTGGCGACCGCGCCGAGCAGCACCGCGTCGTCGCCGAGCGCGGACGGCACGACGCGCGGGCGCAGCGGGGTCAGTTCGCGCAGGCGGGCGGTGAGCGGCGCGAGCAGCAGGTCGGTGTTGGCGCCCACCGCGCCGCCCAGCACCACGAGTTCGGGATCGAGGACGGCGGCGAGCGCGGCGACCGCGTGGGCGAGCCGGGCCGCCTCGTGGTCCACGACCCGGCGGGCGGTCGGATCGCCGTGCCGGGCGGCGGCGAAGACCTCCCGCGCGGTCGCGGCGGGCATGCCCATGGCGTGCGCGAGCCGCACGACGGCGTCGGCGCAGACCGCGTCCTCCAGCGGTCCGCCCCGGGCGGCGGGCGGCGCGCTCTCGCCCGGCACCGGCAGCGGGGACATCGGCAGGTAGCCGATCTCGCCCGCCGCGCCGTGCCCGCCGCGGAACAGCCTGCCGTCCGCGACCACCCCGGCACCGAGACCGGTGCCGATCCACAGGTAGGCGAAGAGCGGTGAGCCGCGGCCGGCGCCGAGCGCGTACTCGCCGAGCGCGGCCAGGTTGGCGTCGTTGAGCACGTCGAGCCGGGTGCCGAGTTCGGCGCGCAGCCGGTCGAACAGGCCGCTGCTCCCCCAGCCGGGCAGGTTGACCGCGTAGCGCACCCGGTGGGTGCCCGGGTCGGTGACGCCGGGGCTGCCGACGACGGTGTGCACCACCTGCGACCAGTCGAGCCCGGCCTCCCCGGCCACCTCGCGGGCCAGCCGGACGGCGGCGCGGACCATCGTCGCGGCGCTGCGCGCGGTGTTCGGCGCGTCACGGCGGCCGACGACCGTGCCCTCCAGGTCGGCCGCGGCGGCCCGGATCCAGCCCCGGCCGACGTCCACGCCGATGACGTACCCGGCGGCCGGGTCGGCCTGGTAGAGCACGGCGGCCCGGCCGCGCCCCTGGCGGCTGACCTCGCCGGTGCGCCGGACCAGGCCGGCGCGCTCCAGGCTGGCCAGCGCGGCGGAGACGGTCGGTTTGGACAGGCCGGTGGTGCGGGCGAGTTCGGCGCGCGAGGTGGTGCCGGCCGCGCGCAGCGCCTCCAGCAGGACCCGTTCGTTGAAGCCGCGCAGCACCCCCCGGTTCCACGGCTGCCCGTCCGCTTCCCGGTCGCCCGCGCCCGCTCCGGCCGCCCGCTCGCGCGGCCGGCCGGCGCCGGACGCGTCGCCCCGCATCGTCCCGCTGGTCATGGGCTGATCATGCCTTCCGCGTCCTCCCCGGTGCGGCGGGCCCCGCGACCGCATCCGGTCCGAGGTCTTGACCTGCTTTTGTTAAGAACACTAACTTGATGAGGCCGGAGAGACCACGACCGGCCCGCCAGCAGTCGTCACCCGAGGAGGTGGGCCGGATGGCCGCCACCGACCGCGAGGCACGCCCGCAGGCCGATCCCGGCTTCGTCCGCCGGATCGGCCAGTTCCAGGCGAGCGCGATCAACATGAGCCAGATGGTCGGCATCGGGCCGTTCATCACGATCCCGGCCATGGTGCTGGCGTTCGGCGGACCGCAGGCGATCGTGGGATGGGTGGCCGGCGCCGTGCTGGCGCTGGCCGACGGGCTGGTCTGGGCCGAACTCGGCGCGTCGCTGCCGGGCGCCGGCGGCTCGTACATCTACCTGCGCGAGGCGTTCCAGTACCGCACCGGGCGGCTGATGCCGTTCCTGTTCACCTGGACCGCGATGCTGTTCATCCCGCTGATCATGTCCACCGGGGTGGCCGGGTTCGTGCAGTACCTGACCTTCCTGTGGCCGTCGATGAGCCGGGGCGAGGGCGACCTGGTGGGCCTGGCGATGTGCGTCGCGGTCGTCGCGCTGCTGTGGCGGCGGATCGAGAAGATCGGACGGCTGGCCTCCGCGCTCTGGGTGATCATGATCATCAGCGTCGCGGCCGTCATCATCGCCTCCTTCACCCACTTCCACGCGCACGCGGCCTTCAGCTACCCGGCCGGCGCGTTCTCGCTCGGCACCTCGAAGTTCTGGCTGGGCTTCGCCGGCGGTCTGACGATCGGGATCTACGACTACCTCGGCTACAACACCACGGCGTACATGGGCGCCGAGATCAAGAACCCCGGCCGGGTGCTGCCGCGCTCCATCGTCTACGCGATCTTCGGCGTGATGGGCATCTACCTGCTCATGCAGATCGGCGTGCTGGGCGTGGTCAACTGGCGGGAGATGATCGACCCCTCCAACCCGGCCTCCCAGTCGGTGGCGGCGGTCGTGCTGCAGCGGGCCTGGGGCAAGCCGACGGCGAACGTCATCACCGTGCTGATCCTGGTCACCGCGTTCGCCTCGGTCTTCGCCGGCCTGCTCGGCGGCTCACGAGTGCCTTACGACGCGGCCCGCGACAAGGTCTTCTTCCGGCAGTTCGGCCGGCTGCACCCCAAGCACCGCTTCCCCACGCTGAGCCTGCTGGCGATGGGCGTCATCACCGCGGCGGCCTTCCTCGCCAGCCGGCACGTCGGCAGTTCGCTGCGCACGCCGCCGCTGACCGTGCTGATCACCTTCCTGACCACCGTCATGGTCATCGTCCAGTCCTTCGCGCAGATCGCCGCGGTGACCGTGCTGCGCAGGCGGCAGCCGCGGCTGGCCCGGCCGTACCGGATGTGGCTCTACCCGCTGCCGAGCCTGGTCGCGCTGGTCGGCTGGCTCACCGTCTACTGCTTCGCCGACCACAGCAACCCCGGCCTGCACCCGATCGAATGGTCGCTGGCCTGGGTCGCCCTCGGCCTGGTCGCCTTCCTGGCCTGGGCCCGCCGCGAGCACACCTGGCCGTTCGGTCCCAAGGAGATCCGCGAGGACTTCCTCGCGGTGGCGACCGGCGCCGAGGAACCGCCGGCCGACGCCTGACGCTCCGCGGTGCTTCGCCGGCGGCCGTCCGCGAGGCGGTCAAGTGTTGAACGGTGTGACAAGTCTTGACGGTCCAACGGTTCACGAGTTAAATCACGCCGTGAATTAAGCCCTCGTGATGGCTTGTCGGGCCCATGGCCCCCGTGCCCGACCGGTCACACCCCGCACCACGACCTTCTCCGGAAGGAGACCCCCGTGGCATCCTCCCCCCACCGGCTCCGCCGCAGATCAACACGGCGATTCGTGGCCGCCTTCGCCTCCGCGGCGCTGGCCGCGGCGGCACTGCTGCTCGCCGGTCCCGGCACCGGCAGCGCCGGCGCGGCCACCCCGGCGGCCCGCGGGCCGCACGCGAACGAACCGGTGAACATCTGGCTGACCACCACCGACGACTCGGGCGGCCGGCACGTCACCCGCGGTCTCCAGGAGCAGACCCCGATCGCCTTCTCGGCCGGCAGCGGCAGTTCGGGCACGACGGTCGGCGTCGACGAGAACACCAAGTACCAGCAGTTCACCGGCGGCGGCGCCTCGTTCACCGACACGGCGGCGTGGCTGATGAACTCCAGCGGCGCGCTGAGCTCCAGCACCCGCACCCAGGTGATGCAGAAGCTCTTCGACCCCAACTCCGGGATCGGGCTGGACTTCCTGCGCAACCCGATGGGCGCCTCCGACCTGGCCCGCGCCGACTACACCTTCGACGACATGCCGGCCGGGCAGACCGACCCGTCGCTGTCGAACTTCTCCATCTCGCACGACCTGGCGGACGTCCTGCCGCTGACCAAGCAGGCCGAGCAGCTCAACCCGAACCTCAAGGTGATGGCCACTCCGTGGACCGCGCCGGCCTGGATGAAGGACAGCGACTCCGACGACCAGGGCTGGCTGCAGTCGCAGTACTACGCCGCCTACGCCCAGTACTTCGTGAAGTACATCCAGGCGTACCAGGCGCAGGGCGTGCACATCGACTACGTCTCGGCGCAGAACGAGCCGACCTGCTGCTCCGGATACCCGTCGATGCAGTGGAACGGCTCCGGGCTGGACTACTTCATCGGCACCGACCTGCTCCCCGCGCTGCACGCGGCGAACCTGTCGACCAAGGTGCTGGCGCTGGACTGGAACTGGAGCAACTACGCCGACTACGGCGCGCCCACGGTGGACGACTCGGCCATCCGCAACGACCCGCTGTTCGGCGGCATCGCCTGGCACGGCTACGACGAGGGCAGCGCGTCCGAGCAGACCACCGTGCACGACCAGTACCCGAACGTCGACATGTTCGACACCGAGCACTCCGGCGGCACCTGGATCGCCAACCAGCAGAACGAGGACATGAACAACATCATCGACTACACCCGCAACTGGGGTAAGTCGGTGGTCAAGTGGTCGCTCGCGGTGGACCAGAACATGGGCCCGCACAACGGCGGCTGCGGCACCTGCACCGGACTGATCACCGTGCACAACGGGGACAGCGAGAGCGGGACGGTCGACTACAACATCGAGTACTACGACATGGGCCAGCTGACGAAGTTCGTCAAGCCGGGCGCCTACCGCATCGACTCCACCGCGAGCAGCACCATCCCCAACGTCGCGTGGGAGAACCCGGACGGCTCCAAGGCGCTGGTCGCCTACAACGGCTCCTCCTCGGCGCAGCCGTTCACCGTCAACTGGGGCGGCGAGACGTTCACCTACTCGATCCCGGCCGCGACCTCGGCGACCTTCACCTGGAACGGCACGCAGAGCGGCGGCACCACCTCCCCCACCGGCCAGATCACCGGCTACGGCGGCAAGTGCGTGGACGTGGCCGGCGGCAGCTCCGACAACGGCACCGCCGTCCAGCTCTACGACTGCAACGGCACGACCGCGCAGAGCTGGACCGTCTCCTCGGACAACACCCTGCGCGCCCTCGGCAAGTGCCTCGACCTCACCTCGGGCGGCACCGCCAACGGCACCCAGGCGCAGTTGTACGACTGCAACGGCTCCGGAGCCCAGCAGTGGATCGCGCAGAGCAACGGCGAACTGGTCAATCCGCAGTCCGGCAGATGCCTGGACGCCACCGGGCCGAGTTCCGACAACGGCACCCGGTTGCAGATCTGGGACTGCACGGGCGCGGCCAACCAGCTGTGGCAGCTGCCTGGTTGATCAACCGTCAGGTCACTTACCGGGCCGGGCCGTCCGCGCGAGCGGGCGGCCCGGCCCGTCCGCACGTCCGGGCTCAGCCGGCCGCGGCGGCGGCGAACTGGCGGAACGCCTCGTCCCCGTACAGCGGCGCGTAGGAGATCCGGTCGCTGCCGTCCGCCGGGCCGCCGCCGTTCCAGCCGCCGATCTCGCCGATCACGTCGCCGGCCCCGGTGCGCGGATCGACGCCGGTCAGGAACGGCGCGCCCGAGGTACCGCCGTAGAAGCCGCCGCACACGAAGCGCAGTTGGCGGCGGCCGGGCAGCCGGCTGGTCCGGGCGGTGCATTCGAGCGCCCGGTCGCCGCGGTTGTGCGGCCCGGCGTCCGGATAGCCGACCACGGTGACCCGGTGGACGTAACCGGTCGCCCTGGTCAGCCGGTTGCCGCCGGTCAGGTCCTCCACCCGGCGGCCCGCCGCGTCCGGCCGCAGCCGCAGGAAGGAGACGTCGAGGTCGGACCCGGCGCCCCGGGACGTCCAGCCGGCCGGCCGCCAGCCGCCGCTGACCGCCCACACCCCGTAGCGCGCCCGGTCCGCGCCGCGGGCGCCGTCGTACATCGGCACGAACGCGCGGTGCGAGCCGCCCAGGCAGTGCGCGGCGGTGAGCACCACGTCGTGGTGCGGACTGTGCACGACGCTGGCGGTGCAGGTGTGCGCGCGCATGCCCCGGTCGACCGCGAACAGCACGCCCACCGTGGGCAGTCCGGCGAAGAACCGGCCCTGCGGCCCCCAGCGGGTGCGCGGCCGCGGCACGGTGGCCGCCATCGCCGCCGCCATCCGCCGCGCGCTCCAGTAGCGGCCCGCGGCGGCGTCCGACCACGCCGCCGCCGGGACGCGGCAGCGGCAGCACCGTGAGCACCAGCGCGCACAGCAGCGCCGCGACCAGCGCGCGCGACGGCCGCGCCACCGCGCCGGACCGGCCGCCCGGCAACGGCCCGCTCCTGATATCCGCACTCGCCATCGGCTCGCCTCCGCCCTCTCGGCTACACCAGGGCGCGGCGCGCGGGCGGGCTGACAGGCCGGGGCGGCGGCGAATGCGCCCGGATGCGGGGGGCTTTCCACTCCGAAGGACCGAAGGGTGCCCGGGTCAGGCGTCCAGCCAGTGCAGGCGGCCGAGCCGGATCAGCCGCAGCTGCCGGCCGGCCGCCCGGGCGATGTCCTGCTCGGCGGCCGGGTCGTCGGGGCCGGCCTCCAGGAACGCGGTCGCCGTCATGACCATGTGGTCGACGTACAGGTCGGCGAGCATCCGCAGATCCTGCCCGCTCCAGCCGCGCGACTCGGGCTGGTCCGCCAGGTCGTTCGCCAACTCCTCGGAGAACAGGCTCAGTTCTCCGGCGATGGCGGCCCGCACCTGCGCGACGCCGCCGTGCCGCTCCCGGGCGATGAACCGGAAGTGGGCCCGGTGCCGGCGTACGTGGTCGGCGATGACGGCGACCGTGCCGTCGATGACGGCCTCGGAGGCGGCCGGCTCGCCGCGTATCGCGCGGACCATGGCGTGCAGCGGTGCGAACGACTCCTCGACCAGCGCCACGCCGAGTTCCGCCATGTCGCGGAAGTGCCGGTAGAAGCCGGCCGGGGCCACCCCGACCTCCCGGGTGATCTCCCGCAGCCCGAGGCTGCTGAGGCTCTGCTCCGCCAGCAGGCGCAGCCCGGCGTCCAGCAGCGCCTGGCGGGTGCGCAGCTTCTGGGCCTGGCGGGCCCCGGGCGCTCGGCAACTGTGACTCACGTCATCCAGTAAACAGTCGTTCTCCCGAATTGGCCAGCGTAGAGTGAACTCAGTGAACAGTTGTTAAGACGATCGTTCACCGGATGCGGCGCGAGCCGTCCGCGTCCGTTCATCACCTCTCAACCGCCCATGGGAAGGCCGATCATGGCTCTCGCCCTCATCGTCATCGCCCTCGGAACGCTCTTCGGCAGCGCCGCCTACGCGAGCGGCCCGGTGCTGGCCGTCGCCGCCGTCGCGATCGGCGGCTGGCTGCTGGCGTTCTACGTCCGCGAGCGCGCCGCCCGCGCCCGGCACCACTGACCCCCGACGCGGCCGCCGCGTCCCCACCGGAAAACCACTCGAGGAAGCTGACCCCATGACCACCGCAGGCACCACCCGTCCGCCGGTCGCGACGCGCTCCGACACCGACGGGACCGCGATCGCCTCGTTCATCCTGGGACTGCTCGGCACGTTCGTCTTCAACTTCGTCTTCGGCCCGCTCGCGCTGATCCTGGGCAGCGTCGCGCTGGCCCGCGGCACCGCGCGCCGCGGCCGGGCGCTGCTCGGCATCGCGCTGGGCGCCGCCGACATCGTCGTGCTGGCCGTCCTGATCGCCACCCACCAGGGCGTCACCTGGACCCCCGGCTTCTGAGCCGCCGGCCACCGGAAGCGCCCGCCGTGTCGCGGGCGCTTCCGGCCGTTACCGCACAGGAGTTCGGTTAGGCTCGGCCGGTGACCACCACCAGCCGCGCCGAGCGGATCGCCGTCGCCCAGGACCAGGTCGGGCCGGGCGGACGGCTGCAGGCCCTCGGCCCGGACGGCACGCCCGCCGGCCCGCCGCGGCGGGTGGCCGAGCTGGCCCGGGCGGTCGCCGACCTGGAAGCCGCCCAGCACCCCCGGTGGATCTGGGCGGCCACCGACGACCTCTACGCCCGGCTGCTCGACCAGTCGCCCGCCCGGCTCGGCCGCTGCCACGACCTCAAGCTCGTCGAGAGCCTGCTGCTCGGCCACGCGGAGCAGCACCGGCTGCCCCGCTCGCTCGGCGCCTGCTGGGCCCGGCTCCACGACCTGCCGGTGCCCGACGACGCCCGCGGCGGCGCGCAGGACGGGCAGCCCTCGCTCTTCGTCCCGGACCGCCACCGCCTGCCGGCCGGCGTGGACCACCTGGCGGCGGTGGTCGCGGTCCACGCGGACCAGCTGCGGCGGATCGCGGCGGTGGAACGGCCGGACGGCATGCGGCTGCTGTGCGCCGCGGAGTCGGCCGGCGCGCTGGCCGCCGCGGAGATGGCCCGCGACGGGCTGCCGTGGAGCGCCAGCGCGCACGACGATCTGCTGACCTCGCTGCTGGGCCCGCGGCCGGCCGGCGGCGCCCGGCCGGAGCTGCTCGGCGCGCTGGCGGCCCGGTTCCAGGAGGAGATCGGCCGGCCGGTCAACCCGGACTCCCCCGCCCAGGTGCTCGCCGCGTTCGCCCGCGTCGGGGTGCCGCTCGCCTCCACCCGCTCCGACCTGCTGCGCGAGGTGGGGCATCCGGCCGCCGCCCTGCTGCTGCGCTACAAGGAGCTGTCCCGGATCCACTCGGCGCACGGCTGGGCCTGGCGGGAGAGCTGGGTGCGCGGCGGCCGGTTCCGCCCGGAGTACGTGGTCGGCGGCGTGGTGTCCGGCCGCTGGGCCTCCCGGGGCGGCGGCGCGCTGCAGATCCCCCGGCTGCTGCGCACCGCCGTGGTCGCCGACCCGGGACACCGCCTCGTGGTCGCCGACGCCGGGCAGTTGGAGCCGCGGGTGCTCGCCGCCATGTCGGGCGACCGCGCGATGACCCGGGCGGCGGCCGGCGGCGACCTGTACGCGGGGCTGGCCAGGACGGCGTTCGACGGCGACCGGGCGCGGGCGAAGATCGGGCTGCTCGCCGCGATGTACGGGCAGACCAGCGGCGAGGCCGGGCAACTGCTGGCGATACTGCGGCGGCGTTTCCCGGCCGCGATGGAGCTGGTGGAGAGCGCCGCGCGCACCGGCGAGGCGGGCGGCGTGGTCCGCTCCCGGCTGGGGCGCACCTCGCCGCGGCCCTCCTCGTCCGGCGGCGGGCCCGACGACATGGCGGACGGCGCGGAAGGCACCGAGGGCGGCGACGGCCTCGACGGCGGCGACCACGGGTCGTCGGCGGCCGGCCGGGCGGCCCGCTCGTGGGGCCGCTTCACCCGCAACTTCGTCATCCAGGCCAGCGCCGCCGACTGGGCGCTGGCCATGCTCGCCGCGCTGCGCCGCCGGCTCGCCCCGCTCGGCGCGGAGCCGGCGGCGCGGCTGGTGTTCTTCCAGCACGACGAGGTGATCGTGCACGCCCCGGTGGAGGCGGCGCCCGCGGTCGCGGAGGCGATCACCGCCGCCGCGGCCGAGGCCAGCCGGCTGGTCTTCGGCCCCACCGAGGTGTACTTCCCGCTGGAGACCCGGATCGTCGAGTGCTACGCCGACGCCAAGGACTGAGGCGGGCGCCGGTCAGACCTGCGGGGCCGCCGGCACGTCGCCCTCGACCGTCAGCCGCGCGACGGTGTCGTAGAAGGACAGGTGGCCCTTGATCGCCAGGACGGACGGGATCGGGTCCTGGTAGGACCACACCACGTCCTCGCGGGCCGGCGCCGTGCCGTCGCCGCGGTAGGTCCAGTAGGAGGCCAGGCCCTTGAACGGGCAGGTGGTGCGGGTGTCGCTGGCCTCGAAGCGCGTGAGGTCGACGTCCTCGGCCGGCAGGTAGAGCCGCACCGGGATGCCGGTCTCGTAGACGAGGACCGGCCGCCGGGTCTCGGCGACCACCGCGCCGTCGATCTCGACCGTGACGTGCTGGGCTCCTGGCACGGCCACCACCCGGTGTCCGCCGCGGTCTCCCGAGTCACCGTGTGCCATGGGGTTCTCCTGTTCGCGGGTGCGTTCCGGGCGCCACGAGGCCGGGCACCGGGGTGCCGTGGCCAGGCGCCGCGAGCCCGCCGAAGGCCGGCGGGACGGGCCACCGGCGTCAACGCCCGCCCGCGGCGGCATGTTCCGCCTGGCTGAGGATTTCCACCACGCGCAGCCCGAAGCGGGCGTCGCACGGGTGCGGCTCGCCGGTCCGGGCCGACGCCAGCAGGGCGTCGACCGCCCGGCCGAGCGCCACCACCGCGCCGTCCCGGCCCTCCGGCAGCCGCACGACGCCGTGCTCGCCGCGCAGTTCCACCACGACCCCGGCGGCCTGCGGCGGAGCGCTCAGGGTGAGCGTCGCGGTGCTGGACGCGCCGCCCGCGTGGCGCAGCGCGAGGTGCACGGTGTCGCCGGGTCCGTGCGAGGCGTTGATCTCCACCGCGTCGCCGAGCACCGGGAGCAGCACCGACAGGGCGTGCGGGCCGACGTCCCACAGCCCGCCCTTGTCCCGCCGCCACGGTGAGGCCGCGAACGGGCTGTCGGAGGTGAAGACGGCACCCAGGTAGTCGGCGCGGCCGGTGAACCAGTCGCCGGCCGCGGCCTGTTCGGCTATCCAGCCGGCCGACGGTTCGGCGAACCGCAGGGTGAAGAAGACCACGGAGGCGACCTTCGCCCTGGCGACCGCCGCCACCACCCGGCGGGCGTCGGCGACGCCGGCGGCCAGCGGCTTGTCGAGCAGCAGATGGCGCCCGCGGCCGGCGGCGCGGACCGCCAGCGGCGCCTGGACGTAGGGCGGCAGGGCGAAGGCGACCGCCTCGCTCACCTCGATCAGCGCGTCCACGTCGTCGTAGGGGCGGGTGTCGAAGGTCTCCGCGAGCTTGCGGGCGGCCTCCGGGCGGCGTCCCCAGATCCCGGTGAATTCGACTTCGGGGTGCGCGCTCAGCGCCGGCGCGTACGCCAGTTCCGCCCACGGGCCGGTGCCGAGGAGTCCGATCCGCACAACTGCCGCCCTTTCCCTGGCTGTCAGGGCCGGAGCCGTCGGTCCCGACCGCGATCGTGGGCGGCAGGGTACGCGCACCGGCACGCGTTGTGCACCCGGCGCTCGCGGTTCGGGAAACGCGCCCCCGTCCGCGCCCCCGTGCCGGAGCATGCCCGCGCCCGCCGGCTCGACGGGCGAGCGGGCGGGCGCGGGGGGTACTCGACGCGGCGGCGGTCAGCCGACCGGGTCGTGGCCGAGGTCGATGTCGAAGTCGTCCCGGCCCTCGGCCTCCAGGCGCAGCGGGGTGGCGACCGGCGCGTAGCCGCTGGCGATGACCGTGTAGTCGCCGCCGTCCAGGTCGGTGAACCCGTACTCGCCGTCGGTGCCGGTGGTGGCGGTGCCGACCACGTTGCCCGCCGGGTCCAGGAGCGTGACCCGGGCGTCGTCGAGCGGACGGCCGTCCGAGGTGCGCACCGTCCCGCTGATCCGGGCGCCGGTGGCGAGTTGGACCTCGTACCAGTTCGGCGTGCCGGTGGCCACCTCGACCGGCAGGGCGGACGGCCGGTAGCCCTCCGCGCTGACGGCCAGCGTGTAGGCGCCGGGGACCAGCTCGCCGAACGCGAACCCGCCGTCCTGGCCGGCCGCTCCGGTGGCGACGACCTCGCCGCGGAAGTCGGTGGCGACCACCAGCGCGCCGGGCAGCGCGCCGCCGCGTTCCGCGTCCAGCACCGTGCCGGTGAGCCCGGCGGCGCCGCTGAGGGTGAGGTCGAACTCCAGCGGCACGTCGCCGACCACCACGGTGGCCGCCTGCGGCTGGCGCGCTCCGGCGGAGCCGATCAGCACGTAGGTGCCGCTGGCCGGCACGCCGACCGCGTAGCGGCCGTCCTCCTCGGAGACCGTGCGGCCCAACTGCCGGCCGCCCACGTCGATCAGGGTCACCACGGCCTTCGCCACCGGTGAGCCGTCCCCGTCCCGGACCCGGCCGCGCACCGCGGGGCCGACCAGTTCGGGGGAGGCCGCGGGGAGCGTGTCGACCGGGGCGGCCTCGACGGCCACGGCACCGGCGGCCTGTTCGGCCGCCGCGGCCTCGTCGGCCCGGGCCTGCAGGCCGGAGACCTGGCGCAGCGGCACCTCCTTGATGAACAGCACCAGGATGAAGGAGACCAGCATCACGGCGGCGCCCAGCAGGAAGACGGTGTGCATCGAGGAGGCGAAGCCCTGCTTGAACGGCTCGGCGAGCCGCGGGTCCAGCTTCTGGATGAACGAGGAGTCGCCGAGCACCGAGGTCGCGGCGCCGCCGCCGGAACCGCCGCCGTGCTGCAGCATGCCGATGACCGGCTTGTTGACCGGGTTGGCCAGCACGGCCGGGTCGTGCAGCGCGGCCTGGAAGGACGGGGTGGGGACGATCGCCCTGAAGGCCGAGGTGATCTTGCCGGGGACGCTGCTGAACAGCACCGAGAGGAAGATCGCGGTGCCCGCGGTGGCGCCCATCTGCCGGAAGAAGGTGGAGGACGCGGTCGCCACGCCCATGTCGCGCGGTGGCACCGCGTTCTGCACGGTCAGCACCAGCGTCTGCATGCAACTGCCCAGCCCCAGGCCGAAGATGAGCATGTAGACCATGGTCTGCCACAGCGGCGTGTCCCACTGCACCCGGTAGTGGAAGAGCAGCATCGCGGCGATCATGATGGCGGTGCCGACGACCGGGAAGATCTTGTAGCGGCCGGTCTTGGCGGTGGTCTGGCCGGACGCGATCGACGAGATGATCATGCCGACCATCAGCGGCAGCATCTCCAGGCCGGACTTGGTGGGACTGGCGCCCTTGACGATCTGCAGGTACTGCGGGATCAGCAGCAGGCCGCCGAACATGCCCATGCCGACGAGGGCGGACAGCAGGCTGGTCTTGCTGAACGTGCCGTTGCGGAACAACCGCATCGGGATCAGCGCGTCGTCGCCCATCGCGCGTTCCACGAGGATCCAGGCGACCAGGCCGACGAAGCCGATGCCGTAGCAGATCAGCGACCGGTTCGCGGTCCAGCCCCAGCCCTGGCCCTGCTCGGCCACGACCAGCAGCGGCACCACGGCGACCGCGATGGTGATCGCGCCCCACCAGTCGATGCGGTGGTCGCGCCGGGTGTGCGGGATGTTGAGGACCTTGGCCACCACGAACAGCGCGATGATGCCGACCGGCACGTTGACCAGGAAGACCCAGCGCCAGCCGGTGATGCCCAGCAGGTGGCTCTGGCCGGCCAGGAAGCCGCCGATCAGCGGCCCGAGCACGCTGGAGGTGGCGAACACCCCGAGCAGGTAGGCCTGGTAGCGGGCCCGCTCGCGCGGCGGCACGATGTCGCCGAGGATGGCCAGCGCCAGCGACATCAGGCCGCCGGCGCCGATGCCCTGGAAGGCGCGGAACGCGGCCAGCTCGTCCATCGAGGTCGAGAAGGTGCACATCGCCGAGCCGACGATGAAGATGCTGATCGCGGTGAGGAAGTACGGCTTGCGGCCGTGCAGGTCGGACAGCTTGCCGTACAGCGGCGTGGCGATCGTCGAGGTGATCAGGTATGCGGTGGTCGCCCACGCCTGCTGGCTCAGCCCGTGCAGGTCGTCGGCGATGGTGCGGATGGAGGTGGCGACGATCGTCTGGTCGAGCGCCGCGAGGAACATCCCCAGCATCAGGCCGCTGAGGATGGTGAGGATCTGCCGGTGAGTCAGCGACACCGGCGAGGATATGGTCTTCGCTCCCGCGGTCGGCGGGGACGCGGAGGTACTCATTCTTGGCTTTCTCCCTGCTTCGCCGCGTTGCCCGTGTGACCTCCGGGACACTCGCGCGCCTGTTGATGTTCCACCAGGTCGTCGTTGAGCCGTGCCAACAGCCGGATCAGCTGGTAGCGGTCTTCGGCCGGCCAGGGCTCCAGCAGCGCCGCCAGCTCGGTGTCCCGCTGGCGGCGGTAGTGCTCGAAGGCGGCCCGTCCGGCAGCGGTCGCGGACAACATCGAACCACGTCGGTCCTCCGGGTCCGGACTCCGCTCCACCAGTCCGCGTTCCACCAGGGAGCGCACCTGGCGGCTGACCGTCGACAGATCGAGGAAGGCGTCCGCGGCCAGGTCGGTCGCGCGCCGGGGGCCGCCGATCACCAGCCGGGCCAGCAGCACCCGGTCGGCCGAGCCGCCCTCGTGCTTGAGGCTGTGCTTCCACGCCGCGATCATGCGGGTGAACCGGACGATCTCGTCGCCCAGCCCGGTCGCCGCCTCCGCGGCGCTCGCGGTGCCCTCGGCCATCGCCCTCCGCCTCGTCTCCATGCCGCCCGATTGTGTTGCTTGTATCCAGCAACTTAGCTTAACGCCTCCGCGGACCGCCGAGGGCCCTCAGCGGCGGTCCGGCACCGTCTGTGACAGACGTCGCAGGAAATCGGCGTTGCCCGGCGTCCTCGCGAGCTGGTCCAGCAGCAGGTCGAGGCCCTGCTGCGGGTCGCGGGCGTGCAGCACCCGGCGCAGCGAGCGGACCGCGGCCAGCTCGTCGGGCGGCAGCAGCAGCTCCTCGCGGCGGGTGCCGGAGCCGAGGGTGTCGACAGCCGGGAAGACCCGTCGGTCGGCGGCGACCCGGTCCAGCCGCAGCTCCATGTTGCCGGTGCTCTTCAGCTCCTCGAAGAAGTAGTCGTCGGCCCGCGACCCGGTGCCGGTCAGCGCGGTGGCCAGGATGGTCACCGAGCCGGCGCCCTCCAGGTCGCGGGCCGCGCCGAACAGCCGCTTGGGCCCCTGCACCGCGCCGGCGTCCACGCCGCCGCTGAGGGTGCGTCCGCCGGAGGAGGCGCGGTTGTTGTGGGCGCGGCACAGCCGGGTGAGCGAGTCGAGCAGGATGACGGTGTCCCGGCCGAGTTCGGCGAGCCGCTTGGCGCGCTCCACGGCGAGGGCGGCGAGCGCGATGTGCTCGCGGGCCGAGCGGTCGAAGGTGGAGGCGAGCACTTCGGCGGGGACGGATCGAGCCATCTCGGTGACCTCTTCCGGCCGTTCGTCCACGAGCACCGCCATGACATGGCATTCGGGGTGGTTGGCGGCCAGCCCTTCGGCCAGCGCGCGCAGGACCATGGTCTTTCCGGCCTTCGGCGGTGCGACGATCAGACCGCGCTGCCCCTTGCCGATCGGGGCGATCAGATCGACGACGCGGGCGGTGGTCCGCTTCGGCCCGGTCTCCAACCGCAGCCGGCTGCTGGGGTGCACGGGCGTCAGGTCGGCGAAGTGCGGGCGGCCCGCGAGCGCGCCGGGCGGCTGCCCGTTGACGGTCTCGACGGCGCCGAGCGGCCGGGCGCCGCCCCCGCCGCCGGGTCGCTCGCCGCACACGAAGTCGCCTTCCCGCAGGCCGGCTCGGCGCACCAGCGCGATCGGCACCGGGACGTCGGCGGCGGAGGGCAGCAGTCCCTCGGTGCGCAGCACCGCCCGGTTGCCCTCGACGGTGAGGATCCCCGCGACGGCGGTCCGGCCCCCGTCGCGGTCGGCCGGACCCGCCCCGGACCCGGCGGCGGGCGCGCTCCTGGACGGGTGGGTGGGACGGGTGGGCCGGGTGGCGTGTTCCGTGGTGATGGTCATCCAGAGTCCTTTCCGGACAAAGGGATTGCGTGATATGTGATGGGAATCCCGAAAGCCACCGCGGCACGGAGTACGTCACGTCGCCGCGAGGAGGGGGAGAGAAGCACCGACTCCGCACGATGGAGCCGGGGGGAGCGGACGGGCGATACGCCACGGCCGCATGGGAAGCACGGAGCAAACCACGTGCTGCCCTCCAGGGTACCAGCAACGGCGTCCCGTTCACGATCACCGCGCAGCCCACGACCACCGCACAGCCGTCCGGAGCGATCAACTTGTGATCGATGCATGGACGTTGAGCACCCCGAGTGCCCGTTGTGTGACGGAGAGGTGTAAGGTCCCCATCTCTCGGGCATTCGCGGCGTCCGGGGCAACGGAGGCGCCGCCGCAGGGACTTGGGGACGCGAGATCCCCCAGGACCCCGGAACACTCGAAATCTTGAACCGTGAAACGGAGACACGATGAGTCAAAGGCATCAGGGCAGGAAGAGAGCGGGTGTCATCGCCGCAGCCGGCTTCACCGCCCTGATAGGCACCGGCGTGCTCGCCTCCCCGGCGTCCGCGCACGTGCCGAACTGGAGCAACACGTGCGACTCGGTGACGGTCAACCTCACCGACTACAACGCGAACGCGACCAACAGCGTGGAGGTGAAGGCGGACGGCAAGGACCTCATCCCGGTCACCGCGTTCAGCACCTCCTTCAACCAGACGGTGGCGCTGCCGGACCACGACAGCTCGATCGCGCTGGAACTGATCGTCAAGGCCAGTGACGACCCGCAGGGCAAGAACGGCTGGTCGGTGGATAAGACGGCCACGGCCGACGCGTGCCAGACCACGCCGCCGCCGTCCTCCCCGCCGCCCAGCACTCCCCCGCCCGGCTCGCCGTCGCCGAGCCAGTCGGCCACCCCGTCGCCGACCCACAGCGCGCCGGTCGTCGCTCCGTCGACGACCCCGCCGGGCCTGGCCGACACCGGTGCGTCGAGCGCCACCCCGGTCATCGCCGGGATCGCGGCGGTCGTCGTGGTCGCCGGTGGCGCGCTGGTGCTGGTGAGCCGCAAGCGCCGCAGCGGCTCGCACTGACGCATGTCCGCCGGGGGCCCGGACCGTCCGCGGTCCGGGCCCCCGCCATGGCCGCCGGTCGCCGTCATCCGGGCGTGGCGTTGCTTGCCACACCCGGCTCGGCTGGCCCAGGGTTGCGGGATGGACAACGACCGCCGCGCGCCGCGGCCGCTCTACCTCGGCACGTACACCAGCGGGGACGGCTGCGGGAGCGGCATCACGCTGGGCGGCTACGACCCGGCGACCGGCGCGGTCACCGCGGGCCCGGTGCTGGCGGTGGACAACCCGTCCTGGCTGACCCTCGCCCCCGACGGCAACACCCTCTACACCGTCAACGAGCAGCCGGACGGCCGGGTGACCGCCGTCGCGCTCGATCCGCGGGACGGGCCGCGGATCCTCAACTCCCGCTCCACCGGCGGCGACGGGCCGACCCACGCGTCCGTCCACCCCGGCGGCCGCCACCTGCTCACGGCCAACTACGGCTCCGGCAGCGTCGCGGTGCACCCCATCGAGGCGGACGGCTCGCTCGGGACCCGCACCGACCTGGTCCGGCACTCCACGCCGCCGCCGGGCCCCGGTCAGACCGGCCCGCACGCCCACCAGGTGATCACCAGCCCGGACGGCGGCCACGTCCTCGCCGTCGACCTGGGCAACGACACCGTCTACAGCTACCTGCTCGACCTGGAGACCGGCCGGCTCACCGAGACCTCCCGCGCGACCCTGCCGCCCGGCACCGGCCCGCGCCACCTCGCCTTCCACCCGAACGGCAGGCACGCCTACCTCGCCGACGAGCTCGCCGGCCGCGTCACGGTCTGCGCCTACCACGCCCCCTCCGGGCGGCTCACCCCCGGCGCCACGCTGCCGACCGGCACCGGCTCCGGCACCAACCACCCGGCCGAGATCCTGGTCGACGCCCGCGGTGAGACGGCCTACCTGGCCAACCGCGGCTGGAACACCATCGCCCGGTACGCGATCGAGGACGGCGGCGCGGTGCTGCGGCTGCTGGACGCCACCCCGGTCGGCGGCGACTTCCCGCGCGGTCTGGCCCTCGACCCCGGCGGGCGGCTGCTGTTCGCCGGCAACCAGCGCTCCGGCACGGTGACCGTGTTCGCGATCGATCCGGACACCGGCGCGCTCACCGCGGCGGGGGCGCCGTTCGCCGCGCCGATGCCGGTCGCCCTGCTGCCGCGATAGTTGCCCCACCTCCGTGCGCGCTGTCCGAGCCGGGGCCTAGAGTTGTCATCCCAGTGAGGGGGAGTGGTGTCCATGAGCGGGGAATGGACCGGAGAGTCCTTGCCACCGGTCGCCGCCGCGCGCACCGCCGAGGCACGGCGCACCGGCACGTGGTCATCGGCGCTGTCCACCGGCGAGTTCGCCTCGATCCGGTCGGTCGGCTTCGAACCGGTGGGCCAGGTGATGGGCTCGGCGGTCTACCAGGTGACGCGGGTCGGGCCGTTCTTCGGCTACTACGACTGCGGCAGCCCGTACGCCGGCCTCACCTACGGCGCCGCGTCCTCCCCGGTCGCGATCTCCGGCCGCGGCTCCGAGGCGCGGGCGCTGGTGCGGGTGCTGATGGAGGCCAGGTACAAGGCGCTGTCCCGGATGCGCGCGGAGTGCCGGGCGCTCGGCGGCGACGGCGTCGTCTCGGCCAATCTGACCATCGCACCCTTCCCCTCCGCGCCGAACTGCCTGGAGTTCCAGGTGATCGGCACCGCGGTCCGGGCGCAGGGCGGCGTCCACCCCAAGCGCCCGTTCACCTCCCACGTGGACGGCGAGGGCTTCGCCAAGCTGATCACGGCGGGCTGGGTGCCGGTCGAGCTGCTGGTCGGGCTGTCGATCGGCGTGCGCCACGACGACTACCGGCTGCGGCAGCAGACCCGGTTCACCGCGCAGAACCAGGAGATCGCCGGCTGGAGCGAGCTGGTGAGCCGCACCCGGCAGGACGCCCGCGCCCAGCTGCGGCAGCAGGCGGGCCAGTCCGGAGCGGGCGGCGTCGTGCTGGGCAGCAGCGACCTCCAGGTGTGGGGCGAGCGCTGCCAGCGCGCGAGCCGCAACAACGGCGAGGGCGAGGACCACGTCGCCGAGGCGACCCTGGTCGGCACCTCGATCGCCTCCTTCAAGGTGCGCACCCCCCGGCCGCGCACGCTCAGCGTGATGCCGCTCGACTCGCGCCGCAAGCGGCTCAAGCGGCGGATCGAGCGCGACCTGGGCTCGTACGGCACCGATCCCTACGAGCTGCGCGCCAAGCTCGCCGAGCTGTCGGAGCTGGGGGACGGGGAATGACCCGGCTCGCCCGACGGCACCGCACCACCAGCCACCACGTCACGAGGGGAACCCGATCATGACAGCCACCGATCCCACCGCTGAGGGCGTCCCCGCGGATGCCATGCGCCGCCTGGCGGAGCTGCAGCCGGGCAAGCCCGGTGGCCTGTTCACCAGCGACCTGTCGGTCAACGAGTTCCTGCTGGTCCGGGAGGCCGGCTTCCGGCCGATCGGCCTGGTGCTCGGCAGCTCGATCTACCACGTCGGCATCCAGCTCGGCCGCTGGGGCAAGAACCAGGAGCTGACCACCCTCAGCCAGGCGATGTACCACGCGCGGGAGCTGGCCATGACCCGCATGGAGGCGGAGGCCGCCCAGCTCGGCGCCGACGGCATCGTGGGCGTGCGGCTGTCGGTGGAGGCCCGCGAGTTCGGCAACGACGTCGCCGAGTTCATCGCGATCGGCACCGCCGTCAAGGCCGACGCCCCGCCGGCCAGCGGCGGCACCTGGCGCAACGTGAAGGGCCAGCCGTTCACCTCCGACCTCAGCGGCCAGGACTTCTGGACGCTGATCCGGGCCGGCTACGCGCCGCTCGGCATGGTGATGGGCACCTGCGTGTACCACATCGCCCACCAGAAGATGGGTTCGGTCTTCTCCAACATCGGCAAGAACGTGGAGATCGAGCCGTACACCCAGGCGCTCTACGACGCCCGCGAGCTGGCGATGGAGCGGATGCAGAACGAGGCGGAGGAGCTGCACGCCGAAGGCATCGTCGGCGTCCAGCTCAACTCCCACAACCACCGCTGGGGCGGGCACACCACGGAGTTCTTCGCCATCGGCACCGCCGTGCGCCCGCTGCGCGACGACCACGTCATCGAGCGGCCCACGATGGTGTTGAGCCTGGACGGCTGACCGCGAGACCCTGGAGGCGTGGCCGGCCGGCGCCCGGCCCGCCGCGTCCCGCCCGATCCCCCGCGCCGTCCGCACCGAGCCCACCCGAGAGGCACCGATGACCTCGAACGACCCCGTCCCCTTCGAGCCGGACGGCTCCGCCGGTTCCGTGGAGCTGCTGGCCGCCGCCCTGCGCCAGGACGCCGCCGACCTGGAGATCTACGCCCGGGTGCTGACCGGCACGCTGGCCGACGCGCTCCCGGAGGGCTCGGTCACCGTCGAGCGCAAGCGCGGCATGGCGGACCGGCTGGCCGGGCGGGAGGGCAGGGTCGAGCGGCTCGAAGTGGCCCTCGGCGAGCAGCGGCTCGCGCTGATCCTCAAGGGCGGCCGGGTCACCGGCGAGGTGTGCAAGGAGGTGCGCGGGGTGGTGCTCTCCCGCCGCCCGGCCCCGCTCGACGAGTGGGTCGCCGCGCTGGCGTCCGCGATCTCGGTGCGCGCCGAGTCCGACGCGCGGGCCAAAGCGGCCCTGGAGCGGCTGATCATGGGCGGTATCTGACCGGACCGGACCGGCCCGATCCGCGCCGGGCGGCGCTGGATAGGGTGCGGGCGTGTCCACCGCATCCGCCGAGCCGCCCGTCACCGTCGTCGGCCTGGGCGCGGACGGCTGGCCGGGGCTGTCGTCCGCCGCCCGGGAGGCGCTGCTCACCGCCGAGGTGCTGGTGGGCTCGGACCGCCAACTCGGCCTGCTGCCGCAGCGGTGCGCGGGGACGCGGGTGCCGTGGCCCTCGCCGTTGCGGCCCGCGGTGCCGGGGCTGCTCGCCGCGCACGCCGGGCGCCGGGTGTGCGTGCTGGCCAGCGGCGACCCGATGTTCTACGGGATCGGCCGCACCCTGTGCGAGGTGATCGGCGCGGACCGGCTGCGGGTGCTGCCGCATCCGTCCTCGGTGAGCCTGGCGTGCGCGCGGCTGGGCTGGCCGGTGGAGGAGACGCCGGTGGTCAGCGTGGTCGGGCGCCCGGTGGCCTCACTCGCGGCGACGCTCTTTCCGGGCCGCCGGGTGCTGGTGCTCAGCGCCGGCGCCCGTTCCCCCGCCGAGGTCGCGCGGTTGCTGTGCGAGCGCGGGTTCGGCGCCGCCCGGATGCGGGTGTTCGAACAACTCGGCGGCCCCGGCGAACGGGTGCTGGCCGGCCCGGCGGACTCCTGGCCGCATCCGCCCGGCGATCCGCTCAACCTCGTCGCGGTGGAGTGCCCGGCGGCCGGCGAGGTGGCGGCCGGCACGCCGCGGCTGTCCGCGGTGCCGGGGCTGCCGGACGACGCGTTCGAGCACGACGGGCAGTTGACCAAGCGCCACGTGCGGGCCGCCACGCTGGCCGCGCTGGCCCCGGCGCCGGGCGAGCTGCTGTGGGACGTGGGCGCCGGCTCCGGCAGCATCGGCATCGAGTGGTCGCGCGCCCATCCGTCCTGCCGCGCGGTGGCCTGCGAACGCGATCCGGTGCGGGCCGGGCGGATCGCCGGCAACGCCGCCGCGCTGGGTGTGCCGGGGCTGCGGGTGGTGACCGGGCCGGCGCCCGCGTGCCTGGCCGGGCTGCCGGCTCCGGACGCGGTCTTCGTCGGCGGCGGGCTGACCGCTCCCGGGCTGCTGGACGCCTGCTGGGCCGCGCTGCCGCCGGGCGGCCGGCTGGTCGCGAACACGGTGACGCTGGAGTCCGAGGCGCTGCTCGCCTCCTGGTACGGGCGGCACGGCGGCGAACTCGTCCGGCTCGCCGTCTCGCACGCCGTCGCGGTCGGCGGCTTCACCGGCTGGCGGGCGGCGATGCCGGTCACGCAGTGGTCGGTGCGCCGGCCGGGCCGGCGGTGACGGCACCGATAACCGTTGCCAGTGCAGTCTTTGGATCTCGTGGTGATTCGCGGTTCACTGCAGGTGGTCCGGTTCTCGGACCGCGGAGCGAGAGGACGGCGATGGGCAGCGGAACAGGGCACGGCCAGCGCCTCGGGGACGACGCCGGGCACGGGCACCCGGCCGCCGGCCACGGCGGGCACACCCACGGGGTCCGGGCCGGCGCCGACCACCGGTGGCTGCTCGCCGCGCTCGGGCTCATCGTGGCGTTCATGGTCGTCGAGGTGGGCGCCGGGCTCGTGGCGCACTCGCTGGCGCTGGTCTCCGACGCGGCCCACATGCTCACCGACGCGGCCTCCATCGGCTTCGCCCTGCTGGCGATGCGGCTGGCCGCCCGGCCGGCCCGGGGCGGTTTCACCTACGGCCTCAAGCGGGCCGAGATCCTGTCCGCGCAGGCCAACGGGCTGACCCTGCTGCTGCTTTCGGTGTGGCTGGCCTACGAGGCGGTGCGCCGGCTGATCAGCCCGCCGCAGGTCACCGGCGGCCTGGTGCTGACCGTGGCGCTGGTCGGCGTGGTCGTCAACATCGCGGCGGCGTGGTCGATTTCGAAGGCGAACCGCACCTCGCTGAACGTCGAGGGCGCCTACCAGCACATCCTGACCGACCTGTTCGGCTTCGTCGCCACCGCGATCGCCGGACTCCTCGTGCTGACCACCGGGTTCTCCCGGGCGGACGCCATCGCCTCGCTCGTGGTGGTGGGCCTGATGCTGCGGGCCGGCACCGGTCTGGTCCGCGAGTCGGGCCGCATCTTCCTGGAGGCCGCGCCCTCGGGCGTCGACCCGGACGCGATCGGCGACGTGCTCGCCTCCCGGCCGCGGGTCGTCGAGGTGCACGACCTGCACGTCTGGGAGATCACCTCCGGGCAGCCCGCGCTGTCCGCGCACATCCTGGTCGAGTCGGGCGGCGACTGCCACGCGGTGCAGCACGAGATGGTCGAACTCCTGCGCCGCGACTACGACATCGGCCACACCACCCTGCAGGTCGACCACGCCCCGGAGCACCTCCTCGCGCTCACCAGGCGGCCCGACGACCCGCGTCAGGGCCACTGCGCCGACGCCCACGGCCCGATCCACCGCGAGGGCCCGCACCAGCACTGAGCCGCACCGGCCCGCGGACGCCGTCTCCCGCGGCACGGCGCCGTCGCGCACCGCGATCCGCGCCGCGGGAGACGGGCCGGACGCGGGATGCCGGAAAATGGACGGGACTTGGAGGCATAACCTGCCGCCCGCGAGGTAAGAAGCTTCTTGAGCCCGTCCGGTGTGCATCCCCCGTCGCACCGGGCGGGTCTTCTTCTGCGCCGGCGCCGCCCCGCCGGGTACACATTCGGTCACCGTGCGTGACGCTCCCGGATGCGGCGCGCCGCCGTCCGGCCTACGCTCTCGATCATGACCATCGACCGGCGCACCCTGCTGCGCCGCATGGGCAGGGCGGCGGCCGCCGGCACGTTCGGCGCGGCGCTGGCCGCCACCGCTCCCGGCCGCCCCGCGCGCCGTGCGGACCGGCAGGCGCCCGTCGCGCCGCCGGGCGCCCCGCACGCGGTAGCCGACGAGAGCGCGCGGTGGACCGCCCTGCGCCCGCCCGTCGTGCCGCGCGGCGTCTGGCAGACCGAGGGCGTCCCCGCCCACCTGGGCGGACCGCATCCGAGCGCCGCGTCGATCCGGGCGGTCTTCGTCCACCACACCGACAGCGGGAACGACTATGCGCCCGGTGACGTGCCGCGGATGATCGAGTCGTTCTACGACGGCCACATCGAGGACAACGACTGGGACGACATCGGCTACAACTTCCTGGTCGACCGGACGGGCACGGTCTACGAGGGCCGGGCCGGCGGCATCGACAACGCCGTCATCGGCGCGCACACCAAGGGCTTCAACGTCGGCACCGTCGGGATAGCCGCGATCGGCAGCTTCGGGCCCGGCGAGCGGGTGCCGGAGCCGCTGCTGGAGGCGATAGCCCGGCTCTCCGCCTGGAAGCTCGGCCGCTACGGGGTGGACCCGCGCGCCCGGACGCTGCTGACGTCCACCAGCGACGAGGCCCGCTACCGCAGGGGCGAGCGGGCGCTCTTCCACACCGTCGCCGGCCACCGGGACGGCTACCGCACCGACTGCCCGGGAGACGCGCTCTACGGCCTGCTGCCCGCGGTACGGCGGCGGGCGTACGTCCTGCAGGGGTCGGTCGGCCCGCCCGGGATCCGCGGCTGCCCGGTGCCGCCGTCGTTCCTGCGGCGCGCCCCCACCTGAGGCCGGCGGCGCCGGGGCGTGGCGGACGCCTTCGAGGCGGCAACTCGCCCGCGCCGCAAGGCGACCGGCAGGACAACCGTCGGCGGCGGACTCCGACGGGCGCGGAAAGGTGCGAAAATGCAGACAAGGGACATTCCTCGACAGCGCGCGCCGACGAGCGACACGGGAGATTCGATGCGACGGCCCAAGGAATACGAGCTCACCTTCCCGCATCCCGGGCAGGAGGACCCCGACAAGGTGGTCGTCCACCGCACGGACGCGGCGGGCCCGGGCGGCAACTCCGTGTACGCGGACGACAGCGGCATCGTCAGAGCCGAGATAAGCGACAGCGGGGAGGTGCGGATGATCCAGACCGGCGGGCGCCAGGCGATCACCCGGCCGTCCGACGTCAAGCCGTTGCACTGACCCGCCGCGCGCGCACAGGATCCGCACCTTCCCGGAACATCCTTCACGCACGAACCACCGGATTGCCTCCCTTCCAGGCCGGAGGCGCCAGTACATTTGTGCGGCGCCTCATCCAATCCGATGGAGAAGGCCAACGGGAGGGAGCGCGGGCGGTCCATGGACTATTGCCCTGTCTGCGGCGGCTATCTGGGCGGCGGCTACGCCTGCCCCTCCTGTGGCAACCGCGTTCAGCAGCAGGTACCGCAGGCCCGGTACCCGCACCCCCAGGGACACCCGCAGCAGTACGCCCCCGCCCAGCAGTACGGCCCGCAGCCCCAGCCGTACGCGGCGCAGGGCCACCCGGCCCAACAGCCGCCCGGACACGCCGGGTTCGGCCCCGGCCCGGCGCAGGCCCCGGCGCCCGCCACCCGGCGCTCCAAGCTGCCCTCCGAGCTGACCGAGCTGCCCGACCCGGTGGATCTCGCCGAGCCGCCCTCCCCGCCGGTGCCCGCGGTGGCCGCGAGCGCGGCGGACCCCGAGCAGCCGCAGGGCGCGCGGAGCCCTCAGGACACCGCCGATCACGCCGGACCGGACGACGGCCTGCCGGGCGCCGCGGCACCGGCCGAGGCCGAGAGCCGGGAGCCGGTCAACCGACGGCGCCGCAAGTCCAGACGCCGCAGGGTCCGGATCGTGGTGGGCACCGCCGCCGGACTCGCCCTGGTCGGCGTGCTGGCGGCCGTGATACCGCACGAACTCGCGCCGACCGCGCAGAACTCCGCGCAGGACAACCCCGACAAGGCCGACGCCCTCTCCGACGGCGCGGCGGCCTCACCGAGCGGCGCCGCGGCGAGCGCCGGCTCCACCCCGTCGGGCAGCGCGTCGGCCAGCCCGAGCCACTCCGCCAAGGTCCGGGCGCCGTCGAGCGGCTCCGCCCGCCCGGTCGCCCCCGGCCGTCCGGCCGCTCCGACCGCGACGCAGACGCCACCCGCGCACACCCAGCAGCCGCGACCGCAGCCCACCGACACCCGGCCTCCGGGCAAGGGCTGCGTCCTGCTGTGCTTCTGATGAAGGAGCGGCCGGGTCAGGCCGGCACGTCGTCCAGCCGGAAGCCGACCTTCAGGCCGACCTGGTAGTGCCGCACGCCGCCGTCCGCGATCTGGCCGCGCACCTGGACTACCTCGAACCAGTCCAGGTTGCGCAGGGTGCGGGACGCTCGGTCGATGCCGTTGCGGATCGCCGCGTCCACGCTCTCCGGTGAGCTGCCGACGATCTCGGTCACCCGGTAGACGTGGTCGGTCATGACGCCCTCCTGCCGTCGGGTCGGCCGGTTGCCCGCGGGCTCGCGCACACCCGCCGTCCCATCGAGCGTACGCGCGAGCCCGCCCCGGCGCCTGGGCGGCGGCGCACGGGGCGGGCGGTCGGACGGAACCGGTCAGGCAGGACCGGTCAGGCGGAGGCAGACCGGTCGAGTTCGCCGAGCCGGTCGAGCTGGAACGCCTCGTTGCCCAGGCCGATGCGGGAGTGCACCTCGGGGCGGGTGTACTTCAGCACCAGCCCCCACACCAGACCGCCGATCGCGGCGACGCCGATCAGGCCGGGCAGGATCCAGCGCAGCGGCGAGCCGGGGTCGGCGCCGAGCAGCACGGCGAAGTCCTTGACCGTGTAGACCGCGATGGCCAGCAGCGCGAGGCAGGACAGCCCGGCCGCGATCAGCCGCCAGATCTGGAAGCGCGCCGCACCGCGCCGCACGAAGAACGCGATGACCGCGACGCTCGCGGTGGCCATCAGCAGGATGACGCCGAGCGCGCCGACGTTGCCGCCCCAGGTGAACAGCCGCAGCACCGGCACGGTCGGGTCGGCGTCCGGCCGGTTGTCGGTGAGGGTGAACAGGCCGACGACGACCAGCGAGACGGCGCTCTGCAGCAGCGAGCCGTAGGCGGGCGCGCCGCTGCCCCGGGAGGTGCGGCCGACCATGCCGGGCAGCAGTCCCTCGCGGCCCATGGCGAACGCGTAGCGGGCGACCACGTTGTGGAAGCTCAGCAGCGCGGCGAACATGCCGGTCAGGTAGAAGACGTTGAGGATGTCGGTGAAGGTGGTGCCGAGCCGGGCCTGCGTGAGGTCGAAGAGCAGGTTGGGGCCCTGCTTGACGGAGAGTTCGACGATGTGGGAGGGCCCGGCGGCGACGGTGAGCGCCCAGGCGCCGAGCACGAAGAACAGCGCGACGAAGGCGACGGCCAGGTACATCACCCGGGCGACCAGCACGTTGGCGTGGCTGGTCTCCTCCGCGTAGACCGGGGCCTGTTCGAAGCCGACGAAGGCGGCGATGCAGAAGCACAGCGCGGTGCCGAGCCCGGGACCGGTGAGGGTGGAGGGGTTGAAGGCGTGCAGGGAGACGCCGGCCTTGGACGGGTCGGCGAGGCCGGCGACGTCGCAGACCAGCACCATGACGACCTCGATGAGCAGCAGGACGCCGAGCACCTTGGCGTTGAGGTCGATCTTGAGCCAGCCCAGCACGCCGACCACCGCCACCGCGACGAGCGCCGGCTCCCACCAGTGCACGGCGAGGTTGAAGTGCTCGGCGAGCAGGGAGGAGATCTCGTAGCCGAACATGCCGTAGATGCCGACCTGCAGGGTGCTGTAGGCGACCAGGGCGACCATCGACGCGGCGGCGCCCATGGTGCCGCCGAGGCCGCGCGCGATGTAGGAGTAGAAGGCGCCGGCGTTGTGCACGTGGCGGCTCATCTCGGCGTAGCCGACGCTGAAGAGCGCGAGCACGACGGCGAGGACGACGAACAGCAGGGGCTGTCCGACGACACCCATCTCACCGAATGTCGCGGGCATGACACCCGCGACGACCATCAGCGGCGCGGTGGCCGCGAGGACCGACAGCAGCAGGCCGGGCAGGCCGATCCGGTCGGACCGCAGACTTCGCTCCTGTCCGAGGTAGGTGGGGATCTCACTGTCGGTGCCGGTGGCCATGCGCTGGACTTCCTTCCGGGGTACGTGCGTTGTGCGGCTATCTGTGGGGGGTGCGGCGGGGTCGGTCAGGAGGAGCCGAGCGCGGTGTCGCGCGCGGCGAGGAACTCCTTCTTCGCGTCGCGGCCGGGGTAGGACCACGGCAGGGCGGTGACGTGCCGGCCGATCCGGGCGAAGATCGCGGCCGCCTCCGGCATCCGGCCCTCGTGGAACTTGGCGTGCGCCAGGTAGTTGAGATCCACCATCCGGCGCGGATGGCGCGCGGGGTCGCCGGCCGGCAACGGCTCGCCCGGCTCCTCGGGCTCCCACGAACCGTCCCATTCCAGCCACCAGTCGAACGCGGTCTTCATCACCTGCCGGGCCCGTCTGGTCGTCCAGTGGCCGCAGGAGCCCGGATCGCCCGGGTCGATGCCGGAGGCGGCGAGCACCCGGTAGCGCTCGGCGTGCGCCACCACCGGCAGCACGGCCAACGGCGAGTCCGCGGGCGCCTGTTCGGCGGCCCAGGAGGCGAAATCGTAGACCTCGTGCAACGGGTCGTCGAGGTGGCCGCGCTGGTGCTCGGCGAGGCAGGCGACCATCAGGTGGTGCGCGTGGTGGTGGTCGCGGTGCCGGGCGAGCACCTGGTCGAAGGCGCGGGCCCGCTCGTCGTCGTTGCCGGTGTGGCGGGCCAGGATCAGCGCGCCGAGCCAGGGCGACGGGTCCCGCGGCGCCATCCCGGCCGCGGCGAGGCACAGCTCGCGGGCGGCGTCGGGGGACGCCTTGCGCCGCACGGCCCGCAGGACGGTGGCGATGGCCTGCAGCGTGACCGCGTCGGCGCTGTCAGGCTCGGTGAGCCGCCACTCCTGGGCCCAGGTGGCGCTGGCCGGCTGCTCGGCGAGCACGACCAGGCGGTGGCCGCGGCGGTCCCAGTCCTCACCGGTGTCGGCGAGCAGCGAGCGGACCTCGGTCCAGCGGCCGCGCGCCAGGGCGTCCCGGGCGGCGGCCAACGGGGCGTCGTCCAGCGCCGGATCGAGCGGGGAGCGGTCCCTGCCGCGGGAGAGGCCCAGATGCGGAGGCGTCATCGGCAGACTCGTTTCATGCCGCACGTCCCCTCCGAACGCCGGAAGGGCGGCGTCCGTTCACTGGCGCATACTCGCTTGATCACGCACAGCAAAGCGGTAGTCACTGCGACTCGTCAAGAGCCGTCCGACAAGCCGGTTTGTTACCGCTGCGTAAGGGGAAGGGAGGCGAACCGCCTGACGCTGAGTCACAGTTCAAGGCGTGATCCGATGCCACGCCCTGAGCTGCGACTACCCCCGTGTACGGCGCTTGGGAGCCGACCTCGGCCGGCCCGCGCGGCCGTTGTCCGATGATCCTCCGCCAGCCACCGACGGGTTGTCAAGTATACTTTCAACCAACGAGATCCATCCGGCCTCCCGGTCCTTCCGACTCTTGCCCGGGCCGGATCGCCACTGGGAGACTTGCCGCGTGGGGGCGGTGATCACGGGGGGTCCCCGGTCCTGACTCCGGAAGCGAGCGACCGTCGATGAACGTGAGCGGCAGGGCCGAGGGCGACACCGGGCTGACGTCCCGTCGGCTGCGCACGCTGTTCGACGCCATCCATCCCGCCGGGCGCGGCCCGTGGACGCCGGTGGAGGTCGCCGAGTCCAGCGGCGTGCCCGTCGAGGACATCCGCCGGCTGTGCGCCGCCGCACCGCTGGAGGGCGGCGCGCGCCAGGCCGCGCTGCTCGGGCTGGCCCGGCACTTCCGGGTGCCGCCCTGGTTCCTGACCGAGGCCGACGACTCCCCCGCGATCCTCGCCTGGCAGCGCACCGCCCGCCGGCTCAGGCTGCTGCTCGCCGACATCTACCCCGCCGGGCGCGGCCCGTGGACGGCGGTCGAGGTCGCCGAGTCCAGCGGCGTGCCCGTCGAGGACATCCGCCGGCTGTGCGCCGCCGCACCGCTGGAGGGCGGCTGCTTCGCCGCCCGGCTCGACCAACTCTGCCTGCGCACCTCGCCGGCGACCGGCCGTCCGTACTCCAACCGCGAGGTGGGCGCCGCGGTGGGCCGGTCGGGGCAGTACATCGGCAACCTGCGCGCCGGGGTCAACGAACCGGGGCTGCCGGTCGCGACCGCGCTCGCCCGGTTCTTCGGGGTGTCGGTCTCCTACTTCGTGCACGGGCCGGTCGAGTTGGTGGCCCGGCACTTCCGGGTCGCGGAGGTGTACCTGACCGCCGACGACGACTCACCGGTGGTCCGGGAGATCGAGGACTCGCTGCGCACTCTGATCGCGCTGCGCGACGAACGGGTGCAACGGGTGGTGGGCCGGGTCCTGAACCTGCGCTGGCCCGGATGACGGGTCGTCGTCCGCGGCGGACGGCGCTGTCGGTGCCCGGGACTACGATCTCTGCCCGAAGGGTCACAAGCCGGCCGACATGCCCCGGGAAGGAACGGCAGATGAGCATCTCCCGCGATCGCCGTCGCGCCCGCAAGCTCATCCGCCGCCGGCTCACCCTCCCGCAGGGCCGCCCGCTCACCCTCCACGACCTGATCGAGGCGGTCTCGGCCGCCCGGGCGGGCAAGCCGATCGAGATCGTCCGGCGCGAACTGGCGCCGCGCGTCACCGGGTTCTGCGCCGTGCGGCCGGATCGGGACGTCATCGTGGTGGACGCCACCGCGCCGCGCTTCCTGCAGGTCGTCATCGTCTGCCACGAGTTGTTCCACCTGCTGCACGACGACGCCGCGCCGGGCGAGAGCGCGCCCATCGACCGGGAGACTGCCGAGGCGCTGATGCCCGGCCTCGGCCAGGACATGGTGGACATGGTGCTGCTCGGCCGCTGCCTCGACGGACACGAGGCACCGGAGGGCATCGAGCAGTTGGCCGAGGTCGGCGGCACCGAGCTGATGCAGATGATCGACCTCACCCCGGGCGCCGCCGCCACCGGCTCCTACACCTCCGCGCTGGAGAACCGGAGGCCCGGTGTCTGAGAGCGAGGCGAACGTCGCGTATCTCGCGATCGTGCTGATCGGCTGCGGCAGCGCGGCGGTGAAGCTGTCCGCGCTGCGCCGCGGCTTCAGCGCCTCGCTGGTGATGATCCTGTCCTGCCAACTGGCGGGCGTCTGCGCGTTCCTGACCGCCACTCCGCTGGTCTACCGGGCCCTGGACGGCTGGGCGGGCCGGCCGGGCCTGGCCTCCCTGGTGGTCTACTCGTTCATCATCCTGTTCAGCGCGCACGCGCACCTGCTGGCGCTGATCTGGGCCGCCGAGGTCAGGGGCCGCCCGGTGCCCCGGATCCGGCTGACCGCGCTGCCGGTCTGCTACGCGGCGATCCTGGCCGCGATGGCCGTCACCTTCCTGCGGGCCCGCGTCACCGGCCCCGAGCACCCGCTCACCTTCAACATCACCTACGCCGGCCGGCCGGAGGTCGTCGCCTTCCTCACCGTGTTCATGGCCGGCCTGTCGTACTCGATGCTGTCGGCCGCCTGGGAGTGCCGCCGCGGCTCGCACACCGACAACGAGCGGCTGAGCACCGGCCTGCGGCACATATCGGTCGCGTCGCTGTTCATCTTCGGCTACGTGGTCTTCGCCGCGCCGTCGCTGGCCGGCGCGGCCACCGGGCACCACGCGCTCGACCCGCTGACCGATCTGGCCGCGCTGTCCGGCACGGTGGGCGCCTTCATCCTCAACTGGGGCTTCAGCGGCCCGGTCGTGCAGGTGTGGTGGCGCGACCGACGCGACTACCGGCGGCTGCGGGTGCTGTGGGAGACGGCCGTCGACGGCGCGGGCCGCACGGTGGCGCTGGCGCCGCCGAGCCGCCGGGTGGAGCGCTGGTCGCTGCTGAGCGCGGGCGCCTGGCTGCTGGTGCGGCGGCTCGCCGACATCTGCGACGCGGAGCGCGCGCTGGCACCGTGGATGGACCCGAGCCTGGCCCCCGCGGTGGCCGAGGCCGCCGGGCCGCCGGCCGCCGGCGAGGAGACGCGGGCGCTGGCCGCCGCCGCCATGCTGCTGGACGCGGTCCGCCGCCGGAGCCTCGGCGTGCCGCCCGCCGTCGACACGCCCCGGCACCGCCCGGACGACGTGGCCCCGGAGAGCGAGCGGGCCCATCTGGTCCGGGTGGCGCGGTCGTTGGACCACCCCGCGGTGCTCGCGGTGCTGCGGCAGCGCGATCCGGCGGCCTGCGGCTGACCCGGCCCCGCGGTCAGCCGGGCGGGCGGCTCCCCTGGCGGGTCAAGGCGGCCCGGGCCACCCGCCAGGCGGTGGAGGGCCGGGCCAGGGCGCGCGGGTGCTCGCGCATGTTGATCACGTCGAGGAAGCGCCGGTTGACCTCGGCGTCCGTGGTGGTGGCCCGCTCCAGCAGCGCGCCGTACCACCGGGCGGCCCGGTAGCCGCCCGGGTAGGGCCCGTCGACGTGCGGCTGGGCGAGGTCGGGCAGCGCGGAGAGGTTCCACGCGGCGTCCACCACGACGCGCAGCCGTTCGAAGTACCCGCGGGCCGGCCGGTCCACCGGCGCACCGGAGCGCAGGTACGCCGACAGGCAGGAGGCGTGCAGCGCGGCGGAGGTCATGCCCTGGGCGTAGACCGGGTTGAAGGAGGCGACCGCGTCGCCGACCACGACCAGGCCGGCCGGGAAGCGGCGCAGGCCGAGGAAGTCGCGGCGCCGGCTGTCCGGCGCCCGGTGCACCAGGACCGGGCCGAGCATCTCCTGCCGCTCGGTCACCTCCCGCAGCGGGGCGATCCCGGTCGCGGCGCACCGGGCGCGGAACTCCACCGGGTCGGTGCCCGGCCGCCGGTCCGCGTAGCCGGCCAGCACCACCATCCACCGGTCGTCCTCGACCTCGGCCATCGCGGCGGTGTCCGGCTGCGGCTGCCCGGCGGGCCGCGGGCCGGCCACCACCGTCACCGCGCGGACCCCGGGCAGCTCGGCGCCGCGGGCGAACCGGGCGGTGGCGTAGCCGAGATCGATCGGCATCCGCTCCAGGGCCGGGGCCGGCCAGCCGGCCTGCCGCAGCCACACGCCGACCCGGCTGGCGCGGCCGGTGGCGTCCACCACGAGGTCGGCCGCCAGGCACTCGCGGCCGGCCGGACCGCCGTCGCCGCCGTGCGGCCGCAGGTGGACGCCGCGCACTCCCGGGTGCCGCGCGTCGGTGCCGAACCGCAGGCCGTCCGCCCGGCCGCGCAGCACGCTGACGTTCTCCCGGGCCAGCACCCGGCGCAGCAGGCGGGTTTCGAGGAACGGCCGGGTGGAGCTGATCAGGTCGTGGCCGGGCAGCAGGACGCGGCGCCGGCCGTCGGTGTACTGGTGGGTGGCCATGCCCTCGCACAACACCGCGCCGTCCGCGAGGAGTTCGGCCGACATGCCGGGGAACCAGCGGTCGAGCTGCAGGCGGCCCATCTCCAGCAGGACGTGCAGCTGCACGCCCTGCGGCACGCCGGGCCTGGCCTCGCCGGGAGCGTCGTGCGCCGCCGGGGAGAGCCGGTCGGGTTCGACGATCACCACGCTCTCCGCGTGGTCGCTGAGCACCCGCGCCGCCAGCAGGCCCGCGACGCTTCCCCCCAGGACGACGGCTGTGCGCACAGCCGACACCCTACGGTGGGCAGGTCGGCGGCGGCGAACGGCAGCCGCCCGGCACCGAACCGGGAGGCATCGGCGGATGAGCGTGTGGCACGCGGCACTCGACGCGGCGGGCGTCAACGATCCGGCACTGCGCCGCGACTACACGGAGCAACGCCGGCTGGTCGCCCGGTTCCGGCGCAGCTCCTACCTGGCCGCCCGGCTGCTGCTGCCGCGGCCGCTGCTGCCGGCGGTGGTGGCGGCCACCGCGTTCATGCACCACGCCGACAACCTGCTGGACAGCGGTCCGCGGGACGGGCGCGCCGCCCGGTACGCGGCGTGGGAGGGGCAGGTGCGCGAGTCGCTGGAGACCGGGCGGAGCCAGGACCCGGTGGTGCGCCCGCTGTTGCACACCGTCACGAACCGGCCCGCCGTGCGCGGGCACGTGGCGGCGTATCTGGCCACCGCGACCACCGACCTGGACTTCGCGGGCTTCGACACCGACGCGGACTACCAGAGGTACGTCGACGGCTATTCGCTGCCGGCGTTCATGCTGGTGGCCGGCCTGCTGGAGCCCGAGGGGGATCCGGCGGCGTACCGGGCGGCGTGCCGCACCTACATCGACGGCTCGCAGCGGCTGGACTTCGTCAACGACCTCGCCGAGGACCTGGCGGACGGCAGGCTCAACCTGCCCCTCGACGCGCTGGAGCGCTTCGGGGTCACCCGGGCCGCGTTGGAGGGCGGGCGGGCGGAGCCGGGGACGGCCCGGCTGCTCGGCCACCTGCTCGGGCTGGCCGGCGAACGGCTGGAGGCGGCCCGGGAACTGGTGGGACTCACCGCGCCGGCCGGCCGCCCGCTGGTGCGCGCGCTGATCGACATCGAGGCGGCGACCACCCGGGCGGCCGCCGCCCGGGGCACCGCACTGCTGCGCGGCCCGGCCCGGCCGCCGGCGGTGACCACCGCGCGGGTGCTGCTGCGCGAACGCGGCCGGGCGCGGCGTGCGCGCTGAACGGCGGCGTCAGTCCCAGCTCCAGCGGATGCCGAACCGGCAGGGGCCCGCGGTGAGGGCGACCGCGTGCACCGAGCCGGCCGAATCCGGTCGCAGCAGCCGCTCCTGCGGCCGGGATTCGAGGTCCGCCGTGCGGTAGGAGTGGCAGGAAGTGGGCAGCGCCGCCGGGTCGAAGGCCACTTCGAGCACGTACTCGCGCACCGGGACGTGCAGCGTGGACTCGATGTTCGTGGAGAACGGCAGCGGCGAGCGGTGCTCCAGGGTGTACTCGACGATGATCGTCTCGCCCCTGGCCAGCGGCCGGTCGAAGAGCAGCTCGGCGACGACGAGTCCGGACTCGGGGACCTCGATGACCCGGCCGGTGCGGCAGGTGCCGGCCGGGTGGACCAGCGGCGGCGGGCCGGGCCGGCCCAACCGGTAGATGGTGATCCAGCGGTCCGGGCCGTCGCAGTCGGCGCGCAGCAGCTGGCGGCTCCACTTGGACTTCTCCCGGCCGCTCCCGTCGAGTTCGAGCCGGGTGTGGCAGCTGAGCCGGGTCAGGCTGGAGTCCCACCGGGTGTCGACCAGGCGCAGCGCGCCGGAGACGTCGTTCCAGGTGGGCCACACGTCGGCGAGGCCGGGGCGGGCGGAGGCGGCCGGCAGCCAGCGGCCGCGCGGGCGGGGCGGGCCGAGCAGTGCGGCGAGCGCGCCGGGCGGCAGCCGCAGCACGTCCTCCAGGGCGGTGAGCGCGGCGAGCGAACTCGGCCGCTCCGGCCGGTTCCGGCCGGACTGCCAGGAGCTGAGGGTGGCCGAGGAAACGGTACTGCCCCGGCGGCGCAGCCGGTCCTGTATGCGGTCGAGGCTCAGCCCGCGCGCGCTGATCGCGGCGCGCAGCGCCTCGGGGAACGGTCCGGTGCGCAGCAGTCTGGCGAGGTGTGCGGGGACCGGGGAGGGAGCGGGTGACGGCGCGGAGGGCGGCTCCGCAACGAACGGTGTCTGGTGATCCGCGGTGGGGACCGGTCTGGACTTCATGAGGACGTCCTGCCCTTTCCCGGCGTCCGGACGAGTCCGGAGATGCCAGTTCCATCTCGCGAGCCCGTCTCCACTGCCCCCGGGCACCAACTCTGCTGCCAGGCGGAGGCGAACGGGCCATCGTTGGCCAGGTATTTTCCCGTTTTTTGAAGTTTTCGTGACGGTACCGGACGGAACCATCGGGATCCGGAGCAACCTCCGACATAGCCGGTTTTCGTCCGGTTCCCACCTCGTTACTGCTGCGGTCTGCCGCAACGTTACCCGGCATCCGCCGCGATCGCCGCATGAATTCACTCAAGACTGAAGACGACGGGATGCCTTGCCATGCTCATGGCCGTCGCAGAGGATTTCGTCCGCCGAGTGGGACTTTCGGCGCACTCCTCTTGAACGCCCCCAAGAACAAAGGGAGTTCCCCCATGACCCCTAAGGGTTCTGCACGTCTCGTCGCCCTGGCCGCCGGTGTCGCCTCGCTGGCGCTCGCCGTCCCGGCCGCCAACGCGGCTCCCAGCCACACCCCGGTGAACCAGGTGAACCAGTCGGTGGCGGGCCACGAGAGCCACAGACTCGAGACTCTGGGACACGGTACCAAGAGCGGCGGCAAGTCTACCGACTACGAGTCCACCAACTGGTCGGGCTACGCCAACGACGGCGGGTCCTACACCTCGGTGTCCTCCTCCTGGGTGCAGCCGAGCATCAGCTGCACCTCGACGAACACCTACTCGTCGTACTGGGTGGGCCTGGACGGATTCAGCAACTCCGCGCTGGAGCAGACCGGCACCGAGGCCGACTGCATCAGCGGCCGGGCCACCTACGGTGCCTGGTGGGAGGTGCTGCCGGCGTCGGAGAGCGTCTACTCCGGCGCGACCGTCAAGGGCGGTGACCACCTGAGCGCCTCGGTCACCTTCAACGGCGGCACCAGCTTCACCATGTCGCTGACCGACTCCACCCAGGGCTGGACCAAGACGACCACCCACGCGGGCTCGTCGGGCTTCCAGAACTCCTCGGCCGAGGTCATCGCGGAGGCCACCGACGTCGGCGGCTCCATCGCCAAGCTGTCGGACTTCGGCACCGTGACCTTCAGCGGCTCCAAGGTCAACGGCTCCACGATGAGCGGCGCCGACGAGATCACCATGGTGGGCGGCTCCTCCGGCAACGTGATCGCTCAGCCGGGCTCGCTGTCCGGCGGCAGCTTCTCGGACACCTGGAAGGGCTACAACTGACGGTAGTCCGCCATGGCGGACGTACGTCAGCGGTAACCGAATAAAGGCTCCGCACCCTTCGTCCCGCCGGGCATAGCCCGGCGGGACGAAGTGCGTTCGGGGCGCCCGGCATAGTGGTGCAAAAACGATCCGGCAACAGGCAGTTGCCACTGGCACAGTGATTATGCGTCAGGGAGAAGCGGAAGGCCGCTATGCTACTTGCGGCTCAGCGTGTTGTCGCAATTCCCTCATGTAGGACATGTCAGCCGACCCGCCGTTGATGCCTGATCCCCCATGTCGTTCCCCAGTCTGTCGACGGTTTGAGGATGCTGATGGTTCGTGCTGGATCGTCATCCGGAGTCACACGGCCTGCCGCGGGCGCCGCGTGGTTGTTGCCGACCGCGGCGATAGCCGTGGCCACGATCGTGGCCGTGTCGGTCGTATCGTCGGGAGCCCGGGCTCCCGTGGCCTGGTGCGGCGTCGTCGCGACGCTCGCGGTGGCCCTGATATCCATGGAAGTCGGCCGCCGGGGCCGTGCGCTGGCCGAATTGCGCGCCCGGTACGCCGAGCAGGACGTCGTGCTCAAGCGGCGCCTGGCTCAGCAGGAGGCCGAGACCGTGCGTCTGGCCGAGGTGCTGCTGCCCGACGCGGTCACCCGGCTGCAGAAGGGAGAGTTCCCCGAGGACGTGCTGTCCTCGATGAGCAGCAGCGAAGCCGACCGCAACCCCGACTTCCAGGCGGCGCACCGCAAGGTGCTCAGTTCCGTGCTGGAAGCGGTCTCCGCGGAAGAGGACCTGCGTGACGCCGCACAGCGCGCGTTCGTGAACATCGCCCGCCGCGTGCAGGCGATCGTCCACCAGCAGGCCCAGGACCTCCGCGAGATGGAGGACACCCACGGCCACACGCCGGAGGTCTTCGGCGACCTGCTGCGCCTGGACCACGGCACCGCGCTGATCGGCCGGCTGGCCGACTCCATCGCGGTCCTCGGCGGTGCCCGTCCCGGCAGGCAGTGGAGCCGGGCGGTGCCGCTGTTCAGCGTGCTGCGCGGTGCCATGTCGCGCATCCTGGACTACCAGCGCGTCGAGCTGCACTCGGTCTCGGAGATCGCGATCGTCGGTCCCACCGTCGAGCCGCTGATCCACGCGCTGGCCGAGCTGCTGGACAACGCCACCCGCTACTCGCCCCCGCAGACCCGGGTCCACCTGACCGCGGTCGAGGTGCAGGCGGGCATCGCCGTCGAGATCGAGGACGGCGGCGTGAGCCTGAGCGAGGAGGCCCGCATGCGCGCCGAGCGCATGCTGGAGCAGGCGCAGGCCGGCATCGACCTCAACGACCTCGGCGAGACCCCCCGCCTCGGCCTGGCCGTGGTCGGCCGGCTCTCGCAGGCGTACGGCTTCCAGGTATCGCTGCGCCCCTCCGCCTACGGCGGCGTGCGCGCGGTCCTCATCGTCCCGCAGGAGCATCTGACGACCGCCACCGCGACCGGCCGCGCCCACGGCATCGGTGCCGTCTCCGGCACCCGGCCCGAGAAGGCCCCGCCGCGCACCACCCTGCCGCGCAGCGCCGCCTCCGGACCGACCCGTTCCGCGGGCCCCGGGCCGCTCAGCGCCGACGACTCGCCGGTGGTGACCGAGCGGACCGCCAACGGTCTCCCGCAACGCCGCCGCCGCTCCCCGGCCGTGATCCCGCGGCCCACCGTGAGCCGGGAGTCCCGCCCCGCCCCCTCCGGTCCCGTCACCGGATCAGACGCCTCCGCGCGGACCGAAGAGTCCGTACAGCCCGGTATCTGGTTGGCCGCCTTCCAAAGCGCCGTGTCCGGCGATTCGTCGGCCACCTCGCCGGCCCGCGAGAAAAGTGACGAGTCGTTGGATAAGGGTGAATAGCCGTGATGCAGTTGCGAGCCAATATGGACTGGATGCTCAAGGATCTGGCGGACAGTGTTCCGCAGACCCGCCAGGTGGTGGTGCTGTCGTCCGACGGCCTGCGGATGGCCCAGTACGGCGCTGACACCGACGCCGCCGACCGGCTGTCCGCCGCGTGCGCCGGACTGCAGAGCCTGGCCGCCGCGGTGGCCGCGGAGTTCCCGCACAGCAACGGCACGATGCGGCTCGTCGTGATCGAGATCAACGGCGGCTTCTTCTACCTGATGGCGGCCGGGTCCGGCGCGTACCTGGCGGTACTGGCGGACGAGGGCGTCGACGCGGGGCTGATGGGCCAGCGCATGCGCGACCTGGTGGCTCGCATCGGCGAGCACCTGAGCAGCCCGCCGCGCCATGACGGGCAGGCCACATGAGCGAATCGGACCAGATCTGGGACGCGGCCGATCCGGAGCGGCTCTATGTGATCACCCGTGGGCGCAGCGGAGCCTCGGAGACCGAGGTCATCGATCTCGTCACGCTGATCGTCTCCCAGGTCGGCCCCACGCCGGGGATGCAACCGGAGCACTCGGCCATACTGCGCATGTGTCAGTCCCCGTTGTCCGTGGCTGAGATATCCGCGTATTTACACCTTCCGGTCAGTGTCGTCACCGTGCTCGTCACGGACCTGCTGGCTGACTCCCGGGTGGAGGCGCGCGCGCTGGTGGCGCGCGCTCAGCTCCCAGAACCTTCGCTGATTGAGGCGGTGATGCATGGACTTCAAAAACTCTGACAGTCTCGGCCCCGGGACTGCTCGCTCCGGCACCGCCGTGTCCGGTGGCCCGGGAGTCGACACGATGGTCGGGCCCCGCAGCGAGGACGCGCTCCCGTCGTCGGCCGCCGCCGCGGTGAAGATCGTGATCGTCGGGGGCTTCGGGGTAGGCAAGACGACCTTCGTCGGCTCGGTCAGCGAGATCCGCCCGCTGACCACCGAGGAGACGATGACGCAGGCCGGTGTCGGCGTGGACGACGTCGCCGGGGTGGAGCGCAAGACCTCCACCACCGTGGCGATGGACTTCGGCCGCATCAGCATCAACGACGAGTTGGTGCTCTACCTGTTCGGCACCCCGGGCCAGCAGCGCTTCTGGTTCCTGTGGAACGGCCTGTTCCAGGGCGCGTTGGGCGCGGTCGTGCTGGTGGACACCCGCCGCCTGGAGGTCAGCTTCGACGTGATCGGCCGGCTGGAGGAGCGCAACGTGCCCTTCGTGGTCGCGATCAACTCCTTCACCGAGGCGCCGAACTACCCCACCGAGGAACTGCGGGCCGCCCTCGACCTGCCGAACTACGTGCCGATCGTGGTCTGCGACGCCCGCAAGCGGGCCTCCAACCGCGACGTCCTGATGACGCTGATGCGCCATCTGCACTCCCTCGTCGTGGCGCCGGAGTAGTCCTGACGGACTCCTGGACGTCCGCCGACGCGTGAGCCGGCATCAGAAGGGCCCGGAGCGAAACGCTCCGGGCCCTTCGGCGTGCGCGCGGATCAGGCGGCCGGGACCGGCTGGGGCGGGGGCGGGCCGACGTAGCGGGCCAGCGGGCGGATGATCTTGCTGTCCTCGGCCTGTTCCAGGATGTTGGCGCTCCAGCCGACCACCCGGGCGCAGGCGAAGGTCGGGGTGAACATCTCGCGCGGCAGCCCGCACAGTTCCATGACGACGCCGGCGAAGAACTCGACGTTGATGTGGAGTTCGCGCCCCGGCTTCAGCTCGGCGAGGATCGCCTCGGCCCGCTGCTCGACGCGGACGGCGAAGTCCACCAGGCCGCCGCCGAACTCCCGGGCGATCTCCTTGAGCAGCCGCGAGCGCGGGTCCTCGGTGCGGTAGACGGGGTGGCCGAAGCCCATGATGCGGTCGCCGGCCAGCACGCGGGCGCGCAGCCAGGGATCGACGCGCTCGGGGGTGCCGATGGCGTCGAGGGTGTCCAGGGCCCGGCTGGGGGCGCCGCCGTGCAGGGGTCCGGACAGCGCGCCGATCGCCCCGACCAGGCAGGCGGCGAAGTCGGCGCCGGTGGAGGCGATGACCCGTCCGGTGAAGGTCGACGCGTTGAAGCCGTGGTCGACGGTGGAGATCAGGTAGCGCTCGATGGCACGCGCGTGCTCGGGCTCCGGCTCCCGGCCGGTGATCATGTAGAGGTAGTTGGCCGCGTACGGCAGGTCGGCGCGCGGTTCGACCGGCTGCTCGCCGCGCCCGAGCCGGTGCAGCGCCGCCAGCAGGGTGGGCACCAGCGCGCAGGCGGTGAGCGCGTCGTCCAGCCGCCGGCCGGGCTCGGTGTCGTACAGCGGCGCGAATCCGGCGTTCGCCCCGGCGAGGGAGAGCGCGGTGCGCAGCCCGGCGAGCGGCCCGGAGGGGGCGCCGGCCCGGGCGATCGCCGGCAGCGCGTCGCGCACCGCCGGGGGCAGCACGCGCAGCGGCGCGGTGCGGGCGGCGAACGCGGCCCGCCCGGCGGCGTCCGGCAGTTCGCCGCAGCAGCATCAGGTGCCAGACGTCCTCGAAGGTGCGGGTGCGGGCCAGTTCGACCGCGGAGTACTGGCGGTAGTGGTAGAAGCCCTCGGCGCCGCGGACGTCGCCGAGCACGGTGTCGGTGACGACGACGCCCTTGAGGCCGCGGGGGGCGGTGAGGGTGGCGCCGGGGACCGCGACGGCGGCCGGGGTGGCGGCGTCGGACGGGCCGGGGGTCGCCTGGCCGGCCGGGGTGATCGACATGGGTGGTCGTCCTTCCATCAATGTTGATTCGACTGTCTATTGTTGATGCAATACTTGTCAATATTGATTAGACAGCGAGATAATCAACGTTGATGCGGCATGGGAAGCACCGATGGGATGGGATGGACCGCATGACAGATCACGGCCCGCGGCCGGCCACCCGCGACCGGCGGCTCAGCACCAGGGAAGCCGCGGAGCGCCTCGGCATCAAGCCCGAGACGCTCTACGCCTACGTCAGCCGCGGCCTGCTCACCAGCCGCCGCGCCCCCGGCGGCCGGGGCAGCACCTTCGACCCCGCCGAGGTGGAGGAGCTGGCCGCCCGCGGCCGCCGCACCCGCGCGGTCGCCGAGGACGACGAGCCCGCCCGGCCCGGCACCGCGCCGCAGCTCGCCACCGTCCGCACCGCGATCACCCTGATCACCGACGAGCGGTACTACTTCCGCGGGGTGGACGCCGTCGAACTGGCCGGCTCCTACGGCTACGAGGAGGCCGCGCAGTGGCTGTGGACCGGTGAGGCCGTGCGCGGCACCCGGTTCACCCCGCCGGAGCAGGCGCTGAGCGCCGCCGACCGGGCGGTGGCGCGCGCTGCCGGCGCACGCCGCGCTGACCGACCGGCTGCGGGCGGCCGGCGTCGCGGCCTCGGCGGCCGATCCGCTGCGCTTCGACCTGTCCCCCGCCGGCGTCGTCACCACCGCGCGCGGCCTGATCGCCACCCTGGTGGAGGCGCTGCCGCTGGCCGGCGACCGGGCGCGGCGGCCGGGCGGCACCCTCGCGCGGCGGCTGTGGTCGCGGCTGTCGCCGCACGCCGCCGACGACCCGTCGATCGCGGTGCTGCAGGCGGCGCTGGTGCTGCTGATCGACCACGGCTTCGCCGCCTCCACGCTGGCGGCGCGGGTGGCGGCCTCGGCGTGGGCGAACCCGTACGGGGTGGTCTCGGCCGGTCTCGGCGTGGTGGAGGGCCAACTGCACGGCGCCGCGAGCGGGTTGGCGCACCGGATGCTGACCGAGGCGCTGCAGCGCGGGAACCCGGCCGGCGTCGTCTCGGACCACCTGCGCACCGGACGGCCGGTGCCGGGGCTCGGGCACCGGCTCTACCGCGGCGAGGATCCGCGGGCCGTGGCGCTGTTCGCGCTGCTGGAGCGGGTGCCGGCCGCCGAGGAGCCGCTGGCCGCCGCCCGGTCGGTGGTCCGCGCGGCCGCCCGGGACACCCCGGTGCACGCCAACGTGGACCTGGCGCTCGCGGTGCTGTCGGTGGCGGCCGGGATGCCCGCCGAGGCGGGCGAGACGGTCTTCACGGTGGCCAGGACCGCCGGGTGGATCGCGCACGCGCTGGAGGAGTACCGGGAACCGCCGCTGCGCATGCGCCTGGTGGGCCAGTACCACGGACCCCGGCCGCCCCAGCCGCTGCCTTGAGCCGCGGCCGGTGCGGCCCCGGGGTCAGCCGGAGGCGGGGCTCAGCGCCTCGGCCTCCTCGGTGAGTTTCGCGTCCCGGCGGACCAGGGCCGCGTAGCGTCCGTCGCGCGCCAGCAGTTCGTCGTGGGTGCCGCGTTCGGCGATCCGGCCGGCTTCCAGGACGATGATCTGGTCGGCGTCCCGCACGGTGGACAGCCGGTGCGCGATGGTGATCGTGGTGCGCCCGGCGGCGAGCGCGTCGACGGCGTCCTGGACGGCGCGTTCGGTGCGGGTGTCGAGCGCGCTGGTGGCCTCGTCGAGGATGAGCACCGGCGGGTCGCGCAGGATGGTGCGGGCGATGGCCAGCCGTTGCTTCTCGCCGCCGGAGAAGCGGTAGCCGCGTTCGCCGACCACGGTGTCGTAGCCGTCGGGCAGCCCGGCGATGTGCTCGTGGATCTGCGCGGCGCGGGCCGCGGCGGCCAACTCCTCGTCGGTGGCGTCCGGTTTGGCGAACCGCAGGTTCTCCGCGACGGAGGCGTGGAAGAGGTAGGTCTCCTGGGAGACCAGGCCGATGGCCGAGGAGAGCGTGTCGAAGGAGAGTTCGCGCACGTCGGTCCCGTCGAGGGTGACCCGGCCGCCGGTCACGTCGTACAGCCGCGGCAGCAGGTAGCTCAGCGTGCTCTTGCCGGACCCGGTGGCGCCGACGACCGCGAGGCTGCCGCCCGCGGGGACGGTCAGGTCGATGCCGCGCAGGGTGGCGTGCGGCGCGGTGGTGTCGTAGGAGAAGTCCACCCGCTCGAACCGCACGTCGCCGCGCACGCGTTCCGGGCGCAGCGGTTCGTCGGGCTCGGTGATGTCGACGGGCAGGTCGAGGTACTCGAAGATCCGCTGGAAGAGCGCGAGCGAGGTCTGCACCTGGACGCCGGTCTGCAGCAGGCTGACTGTCGGGCGGAACAGGCCCTGCTGGAGCGAGACGAAGGCGACCAGCGTGCCGATGGAGATCACCGGGCCGCCGAGGTGCAGGGCGACGCCGGCCGCCCAGTAGATGACGGCGGGCATGGCGGCCATCACGATGCCGATGGTGGACATCCGCCAGCGGCCGGCCATGTTGGAGCGCACCTCCAGGTCGACCAGCTGCTCCGACTCCTGCGCGAAGTCGCGGGTCAGCGAGTCGGAGCGGCCCATGGTGCGGCCCAGCAGGATGCCGCTGACCGACAGCGACTCGGTGACGATCGCGGACATCACCGCCATCTGCCGCTGCCGCCGGGTGGCGATCCGCTTGCGCTCCTTGCCGACCCGGCGGCTGATCCACACGAAGGCCGGGAGCAGCAGGAGCGAGACGACCGTCAGCCGCCAGTCGAGGGCGAGCATGGCGACGACGGAGGCGACGACGCTGGTCAGGTTGGAGACGATCGAGGTGGCCGTGGTGGTGACGGTGGCGGCCATGCCCCCGATGTCGTTGGCGATCCTGGACTGCACCTCGCCGGTGCGGGTGCGGGTGAAGAAGGACAGCGACATGCGCTGCAACTGCTCGTAGACCGCGGTGCGCAGGTCGTGCATGACGCGCTGGCCCACCGTGGTGGAGATCAGGGTCTGCAGCACGTTGAAGACGCTGTTGACGACGGCGGTGGCGATCATGCCGAGGGCGAGCAGGCTGAGCAGGCCCGTCCGCCCCTGCGGGATGGCGGTGTCCAGGATCGCGCGCAGCAGGAAGGGCGACGCGATGGAGACCACCGAGGAGGCGGCGACCAGGAACAGGACGAAGCCCAGCCGGCCGCGGTAAGGGCGGAACAGCCGCATGATGCGGCGCAGGTCGGCGGGGTGCTCGGGGGCGTCGGAATCCTTGGACGACGGGGTCCAGTCGATGTCGGGCGGTTTCATGCGCTCCTCGGGAACGGGCGGGCCGCGGGCCGGTCGGGCCGCGGCGACAGCGAGCATAAGTCATTGTTACCTAGACTCACAATAGATACCCATCACAATGAGCCATGTCCTGCTACCCTCACGGTATGGGCACGGACGCCACGGCCGAGAGCGTGGACACAGTCGAGACCAGCGGGGACGTCGCCGACCAGTTGCTGAGGCTGACCCGCCGCCTGCACCGCGCCCACAAGCGCAACCTGCGGCCGCTGGGCATCACGCCGGCCATGTCGCGGGCGATGGGGGTGCTGGTCCGCTCCGACCAGCCGCCGCGGATGGTGGACCTCGCGCAACGGCTCGGCGTGGTGCCCCGGTCGGTCACCACGCTGGTCGACTCCCTGGAGGAGGGCGGCCTGGCCCGCCGGGTGGCCGACCCGGCGAGCCGGCGGGTGGTGCGCGTCGAGCTGACCGAGGCGGGCGCCGCCGCGCTCCAGGCGGTACGCGAGGCCCGCCGGGCCGCCGCCGAGGAACTCCTCGCCCCGCTCGGCCCCGCCCAGCGCGAACGGCTCGGCGAACTGCTCGGCGCGCTCGACCGGGACGAGCCGCCGGACCACTGATCCGCCGGGCGGTTCCCGGCCGTTACCCGGCGCCCTCCGGAGGCGGGAACGCGAACGGGGACAGGCGCCGGTGCGGCACCCGTCCCCGTTCGCGCGGCAGTCGCGTGCGGCGGCCGGTCAGTTGGTGAGCAGGCCGAGCGCGTCCACGCAGCTCACGCCGCCCACGATCATGAACGCCGGCATCAGCACCTTCAGCTCCACCCAGCTGCCGGCCCGGAAGCGCATGAAGTGCGGCGGACCGATCGGGTACCAGCGCTTGCGCCCGATCGGTATCGGCCACAGGAACGGGCAGCCGGAGACGGTTATCGCGTCGCCCAGGCAGTGCACGATCGCGCCGAGCGCCACCGGCAGGCCGATCCACAGGTACTGCTGGCCGGGCTGGGTGAACAGCCACGCCCGTCCGTTGCCCGGGTCGTTCAGCACGCCGACCAGCGACCAGGCGCTGACCGCGCCGAGCAGCCACACCAGGATGTGGTGCGCACCCTTGACCTGCCGCCACAGCAGTCCGTCGATGGCCAGCACCATGTGGACGAAGAGCACCGCCAGCACGCCCCACCGGCCGCCGTAGACGGCGATCGCCGAACTGCCGGCGCCGCACATCAGGGCCCACGGCCAGGTGTGGGTCAAGGTGCGGTGGCCGCCGTCGCGGTGCGGGTCGCCCTTCATCCGGGTGCCGTTGTAGACGGCGTGCGCGATCTTCTCGACCACGTCGCACAGCCCGTGCGAGACCGGGCCGAAGGCGCGGGAGATCGTCGCCGGCTTGTGGTCGAGGTCCGGGGCGAGGGCGGCGCCGGCCGTGATCAGGGCGCCGACCACCAGGGTCGGCCACGGCATCGGATGATGGAGGGCGACCGCCAGCGCGCCCACCCCCAGCCAGGCAGCCGCCCCTGACAGTGAGTGTGCCGGTCCCATCATGGTCGCTGCCTCGCCCCGTTCGGCCCGTCCGTGGACGGGAGTTGCCCCTGAAGTGTCGGCACAGCCTAGCGGTGGGTGATCATGCGCCGGACGCCCGGTTCCGCCCGGAGCGGTCGGAGCGGGCAAGATGGAGGGGTGACCACCCTCATCGATCGGCTGCCGACCACCGCGGACCCTGATGCCCTGTTCGAAGCGTTCTCCGGCTGGGCGCAGGAACGCGGCATCACCTTGTACCCCGCCCAGGAGGAGGCGCTGATCGAGGTCGTCTCCGGATCGAACGTGATCCTCTCGACCCCGACCGGCTCCGGGAAGAGTCTGGTGGCGGCCGGCGCGCACTTCGCCGCGCTCGCCGCCGACCAGGTCACCTTCTACACCGCGCCGATCAAGGCGCTGGTCTCGGAGAAGTTCTTCGACCTGTGCAAGATGTTCGGCACCGAGAACGTCGGCATGCTCACCGGCGACGCCTCGGTGAACCCGGACGCCCCGGTGATCTGCTGCACCGCCGAGGTGCTGGCCTCGATCGCGCTGCGCGACGGCCGGGCCGCCGACGTCGGCCAGGTCGTGATGGACGAGTTCCACTTCTACGCCGAGCCGGACCGCGGCTGGGCCTGGCAGATCCCGATCCTCGAACTGCCGCAGGCGCAGTTCCTGCTCATGTCGGCCACCCTCGGCGACGTCTCCCGGTTCGAGGAGGACCTGACCCGGCGCACCGGGCGGCCCACCTCGGTGGTCCGCTCCGCGACCCGCCCGGTCCCGCTCAGCTACGAGTACGTCACCACGCAGCTGACCGACACGCTCACCGAGTTGCTGGAGACCCATCAGGCCCCGGTCTACATCGTCCACTTCACCCAGGCCGCCGCCGTCGAGCGGGCCCAGGCGCTGACGAGCATCAACATGTGCACCCGCGCCGAGAAGGACGCCATCGCCGCGCTGATCGGCAACTTCCGGTTCACCACCGGCTTCGGCCGCAACCTGTCGCGGTTCGTGCGGCACGGCATCGGGGTGCACCACGCCGGCATGCTGCCCAAGTACCGGCGGCTGGTGGAACGGCTGGCGCAGGCCGGCCTGCTGAAGGTGATCTGCGGGACCGACACCCTCGGCGTCGGCGTCAACGTGCCGATCCGCACGGTGCTGTTCACCGCGCTGTCGAAGTACGACGGCTCGCGGGTGCGGGTGCTGCGGGCCCGGGAGTTCCACCAGATCGCCGGCCGCGCCGGACGCGCCGGGTACGACACGGCCGGCCTCGTGGTGGCGCAGGCGCCGGAACACGTCATCGAGAACGAGAAGGCGCTCGCCAAGGCCGGCGACGACCCGAAGAAGCGCCGCAAGGTGGTCCGCAAGAAGGCGCCGGAGGGCTTCGTCAACTGGTCGCAGCAGACCTACGAGAAGCTGATCGGCTCCGATCCCGAGCCGCTGACCTCGCGTTTCCGGGTCACGCACGCGATGCTGCTGTCGGTGATCGCCCGGCCGGGCAACGCCTTCGACGCGATGCGCCACCTGCTGGAGGACAACCACGAGCCGCGCGCGGCCCAGTTGCGGCACATCCGCCGGGCCATCGGCATCTACCGCTCGCTGCTGGACGGCGGCGTGGTGGAGCGGCTCGCCGAGCCGGACGCCGAGGGCCGCATCGTCCGGCTCACCGTGGACCTGCAGTCGGACTTCGCGCTCAACCAGCCGCTGTCCACCTTCGCGCTGGCCTCGTTCGACCTGCTGGACCCGGAGTCGCCCTCCTACGCGCTCGACATGCTCTCGGTCGTGGAGTCCACCCTGGACGACCCGCGCCAGATCCTGGCCGCCCAGCAGAACAAGGCGCGCGGCGAGGCGGTCGCCGAGATGAAGGCCGACGGCATCGAGTACGAGGAGCGCATGGAGCGGCTCCAGGACGTCTCCTACCCCAAGCCGCTGGAGGAGTTGCTCTTCCACGCCTACGGCGTCTACCGCAAGAGCCATCCGTGGGTCGGCGACCACGCGCTGTCGCCGAAGTCGGTGGTGCGCGACATGTACGAACGCGCCATGACCTTCTCGGAGTTCACCTCCTTCTACGAACTCGCCCGCGCCGAGGGCATCGTGCTGCGCTACCTGGCCGGCGCCTACAAGGCGCTCGACCACACCGTGCCGGAGGACCTGAAGTCGGAGGACCTGCAGGACCTGATCGCCTGGCTCGGCGAGCTGGTGCGCCAGGTGGACTCCAGCCTGCTCGACGAGTGGGAGCAACTGGCCAACCCGCAGGAGGAGTCGGCCGACGAGGCCGCCGAGCGGGCCGATCACGTCAAGCCGGTCACCACCAACTCCCGCGCCTTCCGGGTGCTGGTGCGCAACGCGATGTTCCGCCGGGTGGAGCTCGCCGCGCTGGAGAAGTACACCGAACTGGCCGAGCTCGACACCGACTCCGGCTGGAACGCGGACGCCTGGGCGGACGCCATGGACGCCTACTGGGACGAGTACGACGACCTCGGGACCGGTCCCGACGCGCGCGGCCCGAAGCTGCTGCAGATCGAGGAGGAGCCCGAGCACGGCCTGTGGCGGGTCCGCCAGGTCTTCGCCGACCCGCGCGACGACCACGACTGGGGCATCTCGGCCGAGATCGACCTGGCCGCCTCCGACGAGGAGAGCCGCGCGGTGGTGCGGGTCACCGCGGTCGGCCAGCTGTGACCGCCCGGCCGGTACGCTGAGGCCGCCCCGACCGGAGGGAGCATCCATGCCTGGCGCGGCGGCCGTGCCCGACCCCACCGAGCGGCTGGTGGACCTGCTCGACCTGGAGCGGATCGAGGAGAACATCTTCCGCGGCCTGAGCCCGGACGAGCGCATGCAGCGGGTGTTCGGCGGCCAGGTCGCGGGCCAGGCCCTGGTGGCCGCGGGCCGCACGACCGACGGACAGCGCCCGGTGCACTCGCTGCACGCCTACTTCCTGCGCCCGGGACGCCCGGGGGTGCCGATCGTCTACCAGGTCGAACGGGTCCGCGACGGGCGCTCCTTCACCACCCGGCGGGTCGTCGCGGTCCAGGAGGGCCGCACCATCTTCAACCTGACCGCCTCCTTCCACCGTCCCGAGCCGGGCTTCGAACACCAGGTGCCGATGCCGGCCGTGCCCGGTCCCGAGGGGCTGCCGACGCTCGCCGAGGAGGTGCGCGGCCGGCCCGGCGTCGTCCCCGGGGCGCTGGAGCGGATGGCCCGCCGGATGCCCTTTGACATCCGGTACGTGGAGCGGCTGCGCTGGACCCCCGAGGAGGTCGCGGGCGCCGAACCGCGCAGCGCCGTGTGGATGCGCGCCCTCGGCCCGCTCGGCGACGACCCGCTGGTGCACACCTGCGTGCTGACCTACGCGAGCGACATGATGCTGCTGGACGCGGTGCGGATGCCGGTCGAACCGCTGTGGGGGGCGCGCGGCTTCGACGTGGCCTCCCTCGACCACGCCATGTGGTTCCACCACTCCTTCCGGGCCGACGCGTGGTTCCTCTACCGGCAGGAGTCGCCGATCGCGACGGGCGGCCGGGGCCTGGCCCGCGGTCAGATCTACGACCGCGAGGGACGGCTGCTGGTCTCGGTGATGCAGGAGGGGCTGTTCCGCCCCCGGGGGTGAGGCGCGTGGCGGAGCCGATCCGTAGTTGACTGGCTCCATGGACTGCGTCTTCTGCTCCGTCGTCTCCGGCGCGGCGCCGGCCCACCGGGTCCTCGACGACGAGGTGGCGGTGGCGTTCCTGGACCGGCGCCCGCTCTTTCCCGGCCACGTGCTCGTGGTGCCCCGGGAGCACGTGGAGACGCTGACCGACCTGCCGCCCGGCTCGGTGGGGCCGTTCTTCGAGCGGGTGCGGCGGGTCACCGCGGCCGTGGAGCGGGGCACGGCGGCGGCCGGGTCGTTCGTCGCGCTGAACAACCGGGTCAGCCAGTCGGTGCCGCACCTGCACGTGCACGTGGTGCCGCGAGAGCGCGGGGACGGGCTGCGCGGCTTCTTCTGGCCGCGCCACCGCTACGCCGACGAGCGCGCACGCCGGCGACACGGCGGGCGCGATCCGCGCGGCGCTGCGGGAGTGCGCCGGCACCGATCCCGGTGCCGGCCCCGGCCCCGGCGCGCCGGGCGCTAGCTGACCGCGAGGGCGAAGACCCGGGAGACCAGGTGCACCCTGGAGTGCCGGTCCACCGGGGACGCGCCCTCGATCAGCACGCCGCGGAAGAGCGTCAGGCCGCGCTGCCGCGGTCGCACCCACACGTTGAGCCCGCCGCCGCCGTTGTACCCGCCGGGCGCGCACCGGATGGTGTGCCAGCCGCCGTGGCCCCAACGCTGTTGCATGCAGAACCTGTTGAAGGTCGCGTTGTCGTCCGCGGCCTCCCCGGACAGGTGTATCGGCTTGCCCAGGTGCGCGTTGTGCGGGCCGGCCGCGAAGTAGATGTCGGCCTTGGCGTAGGCCGGGGCCGCGGAGGTGAGGCCGAACACGCACGCACCCACCGTGGCGACGACCGCGGCGCGCAGCGCCCGGTGACGACGGTTGATCATGGTCTTCCCTTCGACTGGTCAGGTCGGACGGACCGTGTCAGGCTTCGGCGCTCTCCCCGTGCGCCGCGGGCCGGGCGGTGTGGTGCGCGGTCCCGTCGGCTGGTGAGACACCGGGGCCGGCGCAGACGTTGCCCCCGGCGTGTCACCGTTTTGGAACAAAGGTTCGGAGACCGCTCGGGCGGGCGAGGATCGGCCGCAGCGCGGGCTCGGGACAGGGCGCCGGCCAGCGAGCGCCGGGCGTACGCGATCTCCCGGGCCTCCTGCGCCATCAGGGGGACGGCGGACCCCTGCCCGGCGTCGGCGGGCCCGGGCGGCCGGCCGGTCAGCAGGCAGGGGCGGACCGCGGCCAGCAGGGCGCGTTCGCGGGGCTCCGCCACCAGGTCGGCGCACCGCTCGGGGCCGAGCAGGGCGAGCCAGACCGCGGCCTCCTGCCAGGCGTCGGCGGACCGCGCGGCGAGCAGGGCGGCCCGGCGGGTGCGCCAGCCGGCGGCCCGCAGGTCCAGGCCGTCGTCGAGCGCGGCGCGCACCTCCTCGGGCAGCCGGCCGGTCAGCCATTCGGGTTGCTCCTCGGCGAAGGCGGCCACCTCGTCGGCGGAGTAGAGCCAGACCACGGCCCGGTAGCGGTTGACGTACCAGCGGACCGGGCGGAAACAGCCCGCCCGGGCGAGCCGGACGAACCGCTCCCGGGTGACGCGCAGCAGCTCGCCGCCGGTCACGGCGCCGACCAGCCGGCCGCCGGACCAGAACTCGTCAGGCCCGAAGGCGCCCGCGGCTCCTTGCGGCGCGGCCCGGCCGGCCGGCCCGACCGGCTGCGGCACCCCGCCGGGAGCGGCCGGCTCCCCGGGCGCGGTGGTCGCGTTCCCGGTCCTGCCCGTGCGTGTTCGTAGCGACGTCAGCCACATCTGCGGCATCGGCAACATCATGGTCACTCCCCCGTCTCGATCGATCACTTTCAGTAGTGACTCTAAGGGGGATAACCGACATCGTGGGGCACTTGTGGATAACTTCCGCCACGGGCGGCGGGGAATCGAACGAGGGGCCGGATCAGGCCAGCGGCGGAAAGGCGCTCACAGGGACTTCAGGCCGGCGATGAGCTGGTGGAGCAGGCCGACGTCCGGCAGTTCGGCGGGCGAGACCGGGCAGATGACCCGGATGCGGCCGAGGTCGATCAGATCGCCGAGCAGGACGCGCACGACGCAGAGCGGAAGGTCGGCCTCCGCGGCGAGCTCGGCCACCGAGATCGGCCCGTTTCCGCAGCGGTCGAGCAGCGCGAGGTGTTCCTCGGCCAGCGCGCCGGCGGCCGGGCGCCGGGTGCCGCCGCCGAAGGCGCCCGCCGGACCGCCCGGGGCGCCCAGGGCCCCCGTGCCGCCGTCCGGCAGGCCGGAGCCGGTGCCGCCCGCGCGGAGCCCGCCCGCGGAGAGCGACGCGCGGTCACCGCCCGCCGGGTCCGTCCCCGGCGGGTCGGCGAGTGAGACGAGGGCGATCACGTCCAGCGCGGGCAGGCCCTCCGGCGAGCGGGTACGACCGCGCGTGACGGTGTACGGGCGGACCAGTTCTCCCGCCTCGTCGTCGTACCACAACGCCCCCGACTCGTCCGGCAATTGCGTCACGTCCCGTTGGACGGGCCGTCGTCGTTGCGCGGAGCGACCCCCAGGTGTTCGCCGACCCGGTGGACGAGCAGGGTCATTTCATAGGCGATCTGGCCCACGTCGGTGCCTTCGCCGGTGAGAATCGACAGACAACTGCCGTCACCCGCGGCCGTGACGAAGAGGAATCCCTCCTCGAATTCGATCATGGTCTGTCGCACCTCCCCCGCGCCGAAGTGCCGTCCCGCGCCCTTGGCAAGGCTGTGGAAACTGGAGGAGACCGCGGCCAGGTGCTCGGCGTCGACCTCCTGCAGGTCGCGGCTCGTGCCGGTGACCAGGCCGTCGCTGGAGAGGATCAGGGCGTGTTTGACCTGGGTGATCCGGTCGACCATGTCGTCGAGGAGCCAGCCGAGGCCGCCCGACTCACGCTGCTGCCTGGCACGCTGGGAACCGGTGGTCCGACCGAAGCTGGAGCCACTGCCCGCCGTGCCCCACATTCGCCCGGCGCTCCCTGACATCGCGGCACTGCTCATGACGTCGTTCCCCCGTCTTCCTCAGGTGCGTTCTCTCCTGCTACGGCCTTCTCTATCGCATTTCCCGGTGGTGTTTCGCCAACTTCTGCTTCATCCACAGTTACTTCGGGTATTCCTACGACTCCGTTTGTGGCCGAATCTCGTTCCTTCCCGACCGCGGAATCGGTTCGTCCGCGAGCGAGACCGCGCGCGTAGGCGGCGACCACAGAACGGGCCGCTTCGGGCGATCGTTCCCGCTCGGTGCTCTCCGGCTGCTCACGGCCCGCCCGGTCGTGCGCGACCGACTCCTCGCGCAGGCGCGGCGCGAGGCTGCGGCTCGGCACCCGGCGCGGCAGGCCGGACGGTGTCGTGCGGTCCTCCGAGACGCTGGGCCGGGGCGTGAGCGCCCGGTGCGCGCCCCGCTCCGCGTCGGAGGCCGCCGCGCCGGAGCCGTGCCGGCCGGACGGAGCGGACCCGGTGCCCAGCGGCGCGCCCACCCCGACCGGCCGGCCCTCGCCGTCGGTGTCGGCGTCCGCGCCGGACTCGTCCGGTTCGGCGAGCAGGTGCGCGGGGAGCAGGACCACGGCGACCGTGCCGTCGTAGGAGGTGCGGCGCAGCGTCACCCGGATGTCGTGCCGGCCGGCGAGGCGGCCGACGGTGAACAGGCCGAGCCGGTCGGTATCGGGCAGTTCGACGACGTCGGTGCTGGTCTCGGTGGCCCGCTGGGCGGACTCCAGGATCGCCGCGTTGGCCTCGGCGAGCCGCTGGGCGTTCATGCCGAGGCCGCGGTCCTCGATCTCGACGGTGAAGCCGCCGCCCACCTCCTCGCCGCGCACCACGACCTCGGTGTCCGGCGGCGAGAAGGCGGTCGCGTTCTCCATCAGCTCGGCCAGCAGGTGCAGCACGTCGGCCACCGCGGCGCCGATCAGCGTGCGGCCGGGCATCCGGTGCACCACGATCCGCTCGTACCCCTCGACCTCGCCGACGGCGGCGCGCACCACCTTGCGCATCCGCACCGGCTGGCGCCAGGCACGGCCCGGGGTGAGGCCGGAGAGGATCAGCAGGCCCTCGGCGTGCCGGCGCATCCGGTTGGTCATGTGGTCGAGGCGGAAGAGGTCGGCGAGTTCCTCGGGGTCCTGGTTGCGCCGCTCCATGGTGTCGAGCAGGGCGAGTTGGCGGTGCAGGATCACCTGGCTGCGCCGGGCGAGCGTGGTGAAGACCGCGGCGACGCCCCGGCGCAGCCTGGCCTGCTCCACGGCCGCCTGCACCGCGGCGCGCTGCGCGACGCCGAACGCCCGTCCCACCTGGCCGATCTCGTCGTCGCCGAAGCCGCCGCCGTAGCGGCTGTCGAAGAAGCCGCCGAAGCCGATGCCGTCGCCGAGGTCCTCGCCCGACTCGTCGTCGGGGTCGTCGGGGTCGTGCGGCCAGGCCATCGCGGCCACGTCCTCGACCGGATCGCCCTCGCGCAGCCGGCGCATCATCTCCGGCAGCCGGCGGCCGGACAGTTCCTCGGCGGTGTCGCGCAGTCCGGTGAGCCGGACGGCGATCCGGCGGCCGATGCGCAGCGAGATGAACAGCGAGCCGATCACCGCGACGAGTCCGGCGAGCAGCACGAGGGCGGCCTTGTTGAGCACGTCCATGCCGGAGGAGTGCGCCTGCTCGTCGACCCGCTGCGAGGCGTCGGAGTCGATGCTGGACAGCTGGGCCAGCGCGATGTCGACGGTCTTCTGCCAGGTGGCGGCGGGCAGCGCGTCGGCCGCGGTGAGCGGTTCGGCGGCGCGGGCGGCCTCCTCCAGCGCGAACAGCGACCAGCCGACGCTGCCGTCCTCGAAGTTCTCCAGCTTGGTGGCGTCGGTGTCGGGCAGTTCCGGTTCGTAGATCTGGTGCAGCAGCTGGCGGCCGTCGATGACGCCGATCAGGTCGCGGTACTGGCCGTCCGTCATGCGGTGGGCGTCGCGGCCGCCGAGGACCAGCGCGTCCTCCTGGGAGAGCAGTTCGCGCGCGCGGCCGAGTTCGACGACGACGTATCCCTTGCGCGCGGTCTCGCCGGTCTGGAACTCGGTCAGGGCGCTGCGCAGCCCGAAGTCGGGGTCGATGATGGCCGAGTACTGGTCCAGCACGTCCGACCAGTTGAGGTTGCGGGCCTTCACCGTGGCGCGCAGGGTGCTCAGCTGGCCGATCGAGGACAGCACGGTCTGCGCCTTGGAGTTCTGGTCGCTGTTGAGGCTCATCCCCCTGGCACGCCGGCGCAGGTGGTCGCTGAGGACCGCGGCCTGCGCGTCGGTGGCCTTCTCGGCGGCGGCCAGCAGCGTCGCGCCGTGCGCGCCGTCGGACGCGTCGTACTCCACCGCGGCACGGCGCTCGTCCTGCAGCGCGAACGTGAGCGCGTCGGCGGGCGAGCCGTAGTAGCGGTCGGTGACGTTCACGCGGATCAGGTCGAGCGCGCCACGCAGGGTGGTGTACGACCCGTACGTCCACAGGGCGGCGAGCGAGACCATGGGGACGAGCAGCAGGGTGATCAGCTGCGTACGGATGGTACGGGGGCGCAGACGCATGAGTGGGAGGGTCCTCGGTCGCCGGCGGCGGAGCGGGCGCGACGGGATCCGGCGCCGCCGCGTCGCCCGCGCCCACGGGGTTCGTAGGGTGACTGGGCCGGTACGCGATCCGCACCCTGGGAGCGATCCACCAAACCCGAGACGGAACGTTCCGAAACAGATCGGACAACCAAGTCGTTCCAGCCAGTCGGAAACAGCCCCGTTGTCCGATCATCCCGATGCGGAGTCCGCACAGTGTGGTGCCAGCCGACCATCCGGTTCTCGCCAACTGTGACATGTCACAGCGTGGCGCCGCGACGGGGTGACATATCACAGAGGAGCATGGCCTCATGGCCCGACCGATGACCGACGCGCAGTGGCGTGAATTTGTGACCACCGGAACCCGTACCGGGAAGCTTTCCACCGTCACCGCCGGTGGCGCCCCGCATGTGGCCCCCGTCTGGTTCCTGCTGGACGGCGACGACGTGGTGTTCAACACCGGTGAGGGGACCGTCAAAGGCCGAAATCTCACTCGTGATGGACGGGCCGCGCTCTGTGTGGACGACGACCGGCCGCCGTTCTCCTTCGTGGTGCTCAGGGGCCGCGCCGAGGTGGTGGAGGACCTGGACCAGGTGCGGGAGTGGGCGACCCGGATCGCCGGGCGGTACATGGGGCCGCAGCGGGCGCGGGAGTTCGGCGAGCGCAACGGCGTGCCCGGTGAGCTGCTGGTCCGGCTGCGGATCGAGAAGGTGACCGCGATGCGGGATCTGACCACCTGACGGGGCGGTCCCGGGCGGCCGTGCCACGATGGAGCGGTCCGCCGACCGACGCGTCACCCGGGGAGTCGCCGTGCCAGAGCCGTCCCAGCCGTCCGGTGACGGGCCCGCGCGCGATCCGATGAGCGTCCGGGAGTTCTTCGGCGCGCGGGCCGGGACGTGGGAGACGAGGTTCCCGGACGACACGCCGGTCTACCAGGCCGCGGTGGCCGAACTGGGCCTGCGCCCCGGGCAGTCCGCGCTGGACGCCGGGTGCGGCACCGGCCGGGCGCTGCCCGCGCTGCGCGCCGCCGTCGGCCCGCACGGCACGGTGATCGGCGCCGACCTGACGCCCGAGATGCTGCGGACCGCCGCCGACGCCGGCCGCGGCCGGCACGCCCTGCTGATCGAGGCGGACGCGACCCGGCTGCCGATCCGCTCCGCCGCGGTGGACGTGGTGTTCGCGGCCGGGCTGATCCACCATCTCCTCGATCCGGCCGCCGGGCTGCGGGAGTTCGCCCGGGTCAGCCGTCCCGGTGGCCGGCTGGCGCTCTTCCACCCGATCGGCCGCGCCGCGCTGGCCGCCCGCCACGGCCACGGGCTGGCCGACGACGACGTGCGCGCCGAGCCCAACCTGCGGCCGCTGCTGGCGGCGGCCGGCTGGCGGCTTACGGAGTACGAGGACGCCGACGCGCGTTACCTGACGGTAGCCGTACGTACCTCCGGCTGACCCGGAAGCGGCCCCGCGAGGTCGCGCAGCCGCCCGGCCTGCACCAATGCCCCGCGAACTCCTCACTCCGCAGTCTCGACGGCGCGTCGGCCCGGTGGTTATGGTGCGCGGGCGCGTCGTCAACGGCGCGACGGTGAAAGGGGAGGTCCGTGTCCGTGACGGACGACGAGACTGCGCGCGGCGACGTGAGCGCGGACGAGCCGGACGACGACTCGCTGTACGTCCTGACGGCGGTGCTGCTGACCCCCGCCCGGTTCCCGAGCGCGTTGGGCGACGACTATCCGGCGGCCTGCCGGGTGCTGGGGCTGCGGCCGTTGGCCGACGGGTACGGGCTGGTGCTCGGCCAGGACGGCAGGGGCGCGCGGTGGACCGTGGCCACCTGGGACACCGCGCTGGTCGCGGTCGCCATCGCCACCTGGGACTGCGGGATGGCCTACGACCTGTCCCCGGACGAGCGCACCATCGCGGCCTCGCTGCCCGGCTGGCCGCTGGCGCTCGCGGTCGCCGCGCCCGGCCTGCCGGAGCCGCACGATCCGCCCGAGGAGGACGGCGGCCCGCCGCTCGTCCCACCGGACACCGCGGAGTGGGGCCCGGCCCAACGGCGGCTCGGCGCCGACGAGATAGCGCTGCAGTGGCGCACCTGGCGCGAGCAGATCGACGACGAGCAGGGCGTCGAGGCGGGCGGCGACGGACCCCGTCACCCCGGCGTGCGGCGGGTGCTGGACGAGGCGCGGGCGTACAGCGAGGCGCGGCCGCCGGTCGGCCGGGTGCGGTCCTCGTTCGCCGAGGGCGGCGCGCGGGCGCTGCGGGCCGACGGACCGGGGTGGAGCATCGTGGCGCGCACCGACGACATCGCCTTCGTGCTGCTCGACGACGAGCCCGGCGAGGTCATCCCGGTCGGCCGGGGGCCGGAACTGCCCGCCCTCCTGGCCGCGTTGGACGAGCTGGCGGTGCGCACCGACCAGTAGGCCGGGGCGCGGCGGTCACGTTCCGTCGCGCAGTGCGGCGGCCGTCTTGCGGGCGGCGACCTGCACCGGATCCCAGACCGGCGAGAACGGCGGGGCGTAGCCGAGATCGAGGAAGGTCAGCTGCTCGACCGTCAGGCCGGCGGACAGCGCGACCGCGGCGACGTCGACGCGTTTGGCGGCGCCCTCCCGGCCGACGATCTGGGTGCCCAGCAGCCGCCCGGTGCCGCGTTCCGCCAGCATCTTGACGGTCATCGCGGCGGCGCCCGGGTAGTAGCCGGCCCGGCTGGTGGACTCCACGACCGCGCTCGCCCAGCGCAGTCCGGCCGCGTCGGCCTGGGCCTGCGTCAGGCCGGTGCGGGCGATCTCCAGTTCGCACACCTTGCTGACGGCGGTGCCGACGACGCCGGGGAAGGTGGCGTGGCCGCCGCCGATGTTGGTGCCGATGACCAGGCCGTGCTTGTTGGCGTGGGTGCCGAGCGCGATGTGCCGCAGGGTGCCGGAGACGCGGTCGAGCACCTCCACGCAGTCGCCGCCCGCCCACACCCCCTCGTACCCCCTGACCTGCTGGGACGCCTCGGTGAGCAGGCCGCCGGCCGCGCCGAGCGGCAGCCCGGCCGCCGCGGCCAGCTCGGTGGCCGGCCGCACCCCGAGCCCCAGCACCACGATGTCGGCGGGGTGTTCGCCCCGGTCGGTGGCGACCGCGCGCACCCGGCCGTCGGAGCCGGTGCGGATCTCGCGGACCGCGGCGCCGGTGCGCACCGTGATGCCCATGTCCTGCATGGCGGTGCGCACCAGCCGCCCCATGTCGGGGTCGAGCGTGGTCATCGGCTGCTCGGCGCGGTCCACCAGCGTGACGTCGAGGCCGCGGCGCAGCATCGCCTCGGCCATCTCCACGCCGATGTAGCCGCCGCCGACCACGACCGCGCGCCGCACCCCGTCGCGCCGCAGGCCGTGCAGCAGCGCCTCGCCGTCGTCGAGGGTCTGCACTCCGTAGACGCCCCGCGCCGTCACCCCGGGCACGTCGGGCCGCACCGGGACCGCGCCGGTGGCGATGACCAGGTGGTCGTACCCGGTCCAGGCGTACGAGCCGTCCGCGTCGCGGGTGCGCACCCGGCGCCGGCCGGGGTCGATCTCCACCGCCTCGGTGCGCAGCCGCACGTCGATGCCGCGGGCCCGGTGCTCGTCGGCGGTGCGGGCCACCAGCGCGTCCGGTCCGGCCACCTCGCCGCCGGTCCAGTACGGGATCCCGCAGGCGGAGTAGGAGGTGTACCGGCCGCGTTCGAAGGCGGTGACGGACAGCTCCCGCTCCCCCTTGCGCCGCCGGGCCTGCGAGGCGGCGGACATGCCCGCCGCGTCGCCGCCGATCACCACCATCCGCTCGGTCATGCGCACCGCTCCCTTGTTCGCCTGTTCGGTACAACCGCTACCCGCCGCGGCGGCCGTACCCGCACGGCAACCCGATCACCACCATGTCACGTGATACGTACATAACGCCCCAGAAAGGGGCGTCCTTCACGTACTCCGGGAGTCATCCATGGCCTCTTCCGTCCTCAGTGCCGCCCTGCGCGCCGGCGCCACCGCGCTGTGCGCCGCCACCGTCGCGCTCGCCTTCCCCGGTGGCGCCGGCGCCGCGCCCGCCTACCCCGGCCCGCAGCACCGGCAGTTCAGCGTCACCGAGGCGCACCGCTTCCTGACCGTCTTCTACGGGCAGCACGGCCCCTCCCGGGTGCAGCGCTCCCGCGACGTCACCCCCGCGCTGCGCAAGGCCGCGGCGGCGAACCACCGGATGGACCTGCTGCTGTGCGCGCAGAACACGCCGCGTTCCATCAGCGTCGGCCAGGTGGTGGCCGTTCCCAACAGCCAGGGCCGGGCCACCGTCACCACCACCTACGCCAACCGGCGGCACACCTCGTTCACCGCCTACGTCTCGCTCGACGCCCGCCGGCCGATGCAGCTGAGCAACGTCAACTGCGGCCTGGCGCACCGCTGATCACACCGGCGCCGCGCGGTCAGCACGGCGCGTGGTGCCAGGCGGCGTCGACGCCGAGGAAGCGGCCCAGGTCCGCGACCTCGGCGTCGATCGCCGACTCGGTGCCGGGCGGCAGCGGCTCGAACGGCTCGACCCGCACCGTCAGCCGCCTGCCGCGCAGTTCGTGCCGCCACAGCCCGGCCGCCAGGCCGTCCACCAGCACGGTGGGCATCAACAGGCCGCCGCCGGTGGCGATCCGGCGCACGTGGCGCGGGTCGGCCAGCAGATCGCGGTCCTGGTAGCCCAGCAGGTACGGGTCGAAGTGCCCGAGCAGCCGCACCCCGGGCGCCGCGTCCGGCGGCCGCTCCTCGCGCGCGACCCACATCGGGCCGGCCGGGGTGCCGACCTCCGCGAGCCGGTCGCCGAGGATCGCGAACGCCCGCCGCGCCGCGCCCAGCGGCAGCCCGGCCCACCGCGCGAAGTCCGCCGGCGTGACCGGCCCGTACGCCCCGACGTGCCGGGCGGCCAGCTCGGCCAGCGCCTCGTCACCGGCCGGCCGCGGCCCCGGCACCCCGTCCAGCCACTCCTCGCGCAGCACGTACGTCGGCCGGTCGCCCGGGTCGTCCGGCCCGCGGCAGATCAGGCCGCGGTGGGCGGCGAACATGAGCAGGTGCGCGGGGGCCTGGGTGCCGGCGTCGAGCGGCAGGCCGAGTTCGCCGAGCCGGCGCACCAGTTCCTCCCGGCGGGTCGGGCCGCGGCCGGCGAGCGCCTTGTCCATCAGCGGCAGGGCGCGCGCCAGGGTCTCGTCGTCCAGCCCGAGCTGCCGGCGGCGGCCGGGCGCGGCGTCGGCGAACCGCGGGCCGAGCAGGTCGTTGAGCCAGCGCAGGTCGGCGGCGGGCACCAGGTGCAGCGTGCCGCGCATCAGCCAGCTGCGCACCAGCGTCGGTCCGGGCCCGCGCAGCGCCGCGTCGTGGTCGCCGGGGACCGCGTCGCGCGCGCGGGCCCGCAGCTGCAGGCGGCACGCCTTGGTGTCCTGGCTCTGCAGGGCGGCGACCGAGCGCACCAGGCCGGCCACGTCGCCGGCCGGGGCCCGCCCGGCGGCGTCCAGTCCCTGCGCCCGCGCCCGCCAGGCCCGTACCTGCTCCCCGTTCAAGGTCGTCATGCCGCCATCCTGCCCGGCGGCTCGGACCCGGCGCACCCGTCCCCGGGCCGCGGTGGGTGGAGCCGTACGCGCCGGACGGCGGCGAGTGCGCGGCCCGACCGGCCGATCCATGACCGAAATGCCCGATCCGCACGATTCGGGCACGACTGCGGTGAGCCGGTAAACGTCGCGTGAACCCTTGCAAAGGGGACTTCTGCGGCAGGTGAGACATCGTCAAAATGGCGTCATGCGAATGCCTCTACGCGCGTTGCGCTCCCGTGGTTCCGCGGTCATCCTCGCCGGAGCACTTGTCATGGGCCCCGGCCTGCTGGCCGGTACCGCCCACGCAGCGACCCCCACCACCGCCGTTTCGGTCGTTCCCGCATCCATCGGCGACGTGTGCCTGTCCACCCTGCCCAGCCAGGCGGACGACACCCTCAACCTCATAGCGCAAGGCGGGCCGTACCCGTACCCCGAGGACGGGGAGACCTTCCGCAACGACGAGGGGCTGCTGCCCTCCGAGCCGAGCGGCTACTACCACGAGTACACGGTGACCACGCCGGGTGCCAGCAACCGCGGCACCCGCCGCATCATCACCGCCGAGGACGGCACCGACTACTACACCGCCGACCACTACGAGTCGTTCGACACCATCGACTTCGGCTGCTGAAGCCCCTCCCTCCCCCCACACAGGGCGCCGCGCCCGGCAGCCTGCAACGGCTCCCGGGCGCGGCGCCCTCCCCACGGTCGCGGCGGACCTCACTTGTCGGCGGTCAGCCGCCCGCCGGTCCCCCAGTTGTCGGCCGGTGTCTCCTGGAACCAGATCGTCACCGAGTCGGCCGGGACGCGGTAGGCGTCCACGAAGGCGTCGGTGATGCGGCGCACCAGATCGCGCTTCAACTCGACGGTGCGCGGGCCCTGTTGGATGGTCACGTTCGGCATGGCGGTCTGCTCCCTCGGCGCTCCGGCGCGGCCCGGCCGATCCGGGCCGCCGTCCGGCACGACCTCAAGTCCACCGCGGTCGCCCGCCCCGGCCAAGAAGCGAACCGCGCACGCTGCGATCACCGGTCGTGATCGCCGCGGCCGGCACCCGGGGGCCGGCCGGCCGGGTCTGCTTGGATGGAGCCATGGCTGAAGAGGGGCTGTCCGCCGACGAGCTGCTGGACATCGTGGACGAGGACGACCGGGTCACCGGGCAGGCGCCGCGCGGCCGGGTGTACCGCGAGCGGCTGCGCCACCGGTGCGTGTTCGTGCTGGCCCGCGATCCGGACGGCCGGATCTTCGTGCACCGCAGGACGGCGGAGAAGCTGGTCTTCCCCTCGCTGCACGACATGTTCGTCGGCGGCGTGGTCGGCGCCGGCGAGGAGTACGACGAGGCCGCGCTGCGCGAGGCGGAGGAGGAGCTGGGCGTCCACGGACTGCCGCAGCCCGTGCCGGTGTTGAAGTTCCTCTACGAGAGCGGCGAGCACACCTGGTGGTGCCGGGTCTACGAGGTCGGGTGTCCGGCGCGGGTCCGGCCGCAGCCGTCCGAGGTGGCCTGGCACACCTTCCTCACCGACGCGCAGCTTCGGGCGAGGCTGCCCGAGTGGGAGTGGGTGCCGGACGGCCTGGAGGCGTTCCACCGGCTGCGCGCGCACCGGGAAGGCGCGGCGGGATGACACCGGTGGTCGTGGTGATGGGCGTGGCCGGCTGCGGCAAGTCCACGGTGGGCAAGGCGCTGGCGGACCGGCTCGGCGTGCCGTACGCGGAGGCCGACGACTTCCATCCGCCCGCCAACGTCGCGAAGATGCGCGCCGGCCGGCCGCTGGACGACGCCGACCGGGCGCCGTGGCTGGACGCCGTCGCGGAGTGGATCGCCGGCCGGGCCGGCCGCGGCGGCGTGGTGAGCTGCTCGGCGCTGCGGCGGCGCTACCGCGACCGGCTGCGCCGCGCCGATCCCGGGCTGTTCCTGGTGCACCTGGACGGCCCGCGGCAGCTACTCGCCGCCCGGATGGCGGCCCGCCGGGACCACTTCATGCCGCCCGCGCTGCTGGACTCCCAACTCGCCACGCTGGAACCGCTGGCGGCCGACGAGTCCGGCGCGGTGGTCTCGATCGACGCCGAGCCGGAGGCTGTCGTGGAACAGGCCCGGCGGGCCGTCGCGGGCTGACGGACGCGTCACGTCGTGCCGCCGCCCCTGGACGGCATACCGACTGGTCGGCATGATGGGTGGCGGCAGTGGCCCCAAAAGCCTTGAGGAGCGGTCGGTGAACGAGTCGGAAGACGCGGTGCGGGACGGCGATCCACCGGGCCTCGACCTGGCGGGGCTCCGCGCCCACCTGGACCGGGAGCGCCCCGGGCTGGCCGGCGGACCGCTGACCGCCCGGCTGATCGAGGGCGGCCGGTCCAACCTGACGTACGCGGTGACCGACGGCGCCGCCTCCTGGGTGGTGCGCCGGCCGCCGCTCGGCCACGTGCTGGCCACCGCACACGACATGGCCCGCGAGTTCACCGTGATCAGCGGCCTGCACGGCACGCCGGTCCCGGTGCCGGAGCCGGTGCTGCTGTGCGAGGACGCCTCGGTGACCGGGGCGCCGTTCTACGTGATGGAACACGTGGCGGGCGTGCCGTACCGCACCGCGCGGGAGCTGTCCGCGATCGGGCCGGAGCGCACCCGTGCGGTGGTGCTCGCGCTGGTGGACACCCTCGTGGAGCTGCACGCGGTGGACCCGGCGGCGGCCGGGCTGGCGGACTTCGGACGCCCGGACGGCTTCCTGGAGCGGCAGTTGCGCCGCTGGGGCAAGCAGTTGGCCGCCTCGCGCAGCCGGGACCTGCCGGGCATCGACGAGCTGTCCGCCGCGCTCGCCGCCCGGCTGCCGCGCTCCGGCCCGCCCAGCGTCGTGCACGGCGACTACCGGCTCGACAACGTGCTGGTCGGCCCGGACGACTCGGTCCGCGCGGTGCTGGACTGGGAGATGTCCACGCTGGGCGACCCGCTGACCGACCTGGGCCTGCTGGTGATGTACAGCGACCGGCTGCCCGTCGAGGACTCCCCGGTCGCCACCACCCGGGACGCGCCGGGCCACCCGGACGCCGCGGAGCTGGTGGAACGCTACGCGCGGCGCTCCGGCCGGGACGTCTCGCGGATCGACTGGTACACGGCGTTCGCGTACTTCAAGCTCGCGGTGATCCTGGAGGGCATCCACTACCGCTTCACCCTCGGGCAGACCGTGGGCGGCGGCTTCGACCGGATCGGCGCGCTGGTCCCGGTCTTCATCGAGCGGGGACTGACCGTCCTCGGGACCGGACGCTAGGAGAGACGGCATGGACTTCGCATTCGACGCCAGGACCGAGCGGTTGCGCGGTGAACTCCTGGCCTTCATGGACGAGTTCGTCCTGCCGGCGGAACCGGTCTTCGCCGCGCAGCGGGAGGCGGCCGAGAACCGGTGGTCGGCGCCGCCGGTGGTGCGGGAGCTGAAGGCCGAGGCCCGCAAGCGCGGCCTGTGGAACCTCTTCCTGCCCGGTCCGAACGGCGCCGGGCTGACCAACCTGCAGTACGCGCCGCTCGCCGAGATCACCGGCCGCAGCCCGCACCTCGCGCCGCCGGCTCTCAACTGCGCCGCGCCGGACACCGGGAACATGGAGGTGCTCAGCGAGTTCGGCGACCAGGCGCAGCGCGAGCGGTGGCTCACCCCGCTGCTGGCCGGCGAGATCCGCTCCGCCTTCGCGATGACCGAGCCGGAGGTCGCCTCCTCCGACGCGTCCAACATCGAGACCCGCATCGAGCGGGACGGCGGCGACTACGTCGTCAACGGCCGCAAGTGGTACATCTCCGGGGCGATGAACCCCGACTGCCGCATCATGATCGTGATGGGCAAGACCGACCCGTCGGCCGAGCGGCACCGCCAGCAGAGCATGGTGCTGGTCCCGCGCGACACCCCGGGCGTCGAAGTGCGCCGCGGTATGCGGGTGTTCGGCTACGACGACGGGGACCACGGCGGCCACGCCGAGGTGCTCTTCCACGACGTGCGGGTCCCGGTGGCGAACCTGATCGGCGAGGAGGGCGGCGGCTTCGCGATCGCGCAGGCCCGGCTCGGCCCCGGCCGCATCCACCACTGCATGCGGCTGATCGGCATGGCGGAACGGGCCGTCGAGCTGATGTGCCGCCGGGTCTCCTTCCGGGTCGCGTTCGGCAAGCCGCTGGCCGCGCAGGGCGTGGTGCAGGAGTGGATCGCCGAAGCCCGGGTGGAGATCGAGCAGTTGCGGCTGCTGGTGCTCAAGACGGCCTGGCTGATGGACACCGTGGGCAACAAGGGCGCGCACACCGAGATCCAGGCCATCAAGATCGCCACCCCGGCCGCCGTCCAGCGGATCGTGGACCGCGCCATCCAGGCACACGGCGCGGCCGGCGTCAGCCAGGACACCCCGCTGGCCGAGCTGTGGGCCGGCATCCGCACCCTGCGGCTCGCCGACGGGCCGGACGAGGTGCACAAGCGGTCGCTGGCCCGCCGGGAGTTGCGGAAGTACAGCTGACGACCTGCCCTGCCGGTGGGCGAACGGCCGCGCCGCGGCGCCCGGCGCGGCCGTCAGCTCTTCACGCGTGCTCGCTGCGCGTCGTGGCGTGGGCGGGGATCTCGTCCGCCGGCCCGGGCGACGGCCGTGGTGTGCCGGTGCGGATCCCGGCCCAGCACAGCAGCACCGCCGCCGCCGACACCGCGGCGGCGGTCCAGAAGGCGGTGGTGTACCCGGACAGCGCCGGCATGGCGGTGCCGGGCAGCCGGTGGGCCGCCAGCAGCGCGACCGCGAGCTGGCTGCCCACCACACCGCCCGCGGTGCGGACCACCGTGTTCACGCCGTTGGCGGTCGCGGTCTGCTGCGGCACCGACAGGTCGCTGATCACCGACGGCAGGCCGCCGAGCACGAAGCCGCTGCCGAGCCCCACCACCAGGTAGCCCCCGGCGAGCTGCCAGCCGTCGGCGTGCCACAGCGACAGGGCGACCGCTCCGGCCGCCGTCAGCGCGAACCCCGCGGACAGCGTCAGCCGCGCGGACGTCAGCCGTTGCAGCGACGCGGAGAGCGGCCCGGCCGGCAGCAGCACCAGCGAGCCGGGCAGCAACAGCAGGCTCGCCAGCGTGACGTCGGCGGTCAGCCCGTAGCCGACCGTGCCGCCTCCCGGCAGCCGCAGCGCCGCCGGGGTCTGGGCGTACGCGGGCAGCAGGACGTAGAAGACGAACGACACCACGCCGAAGGCGAACGCCGCCGCGTGCACCGAGACCAGCGACCGGTCGGCCACCACGGCGGGATCGATCAGCGGTGCCGCGACCCGCCGCTCCACCGCCGCCAGCGCGACCACCACGACCACCGTCGCGGCGAACAGCGCGAGGGTCCCGGCGGAACCCCAGCCCCACGAGGGCCCCTCGGTCAGCGCGAGCAGCAGGGTGACCAGCGCCAGGGCGAGCAGCAGCGCGCCCGGCAGGTCGACCGGGCCGGTCGAGCCGCTGCCGTGCTCCGGCACGTACCTGGCCACCAGCGCGATCGACCCGAGGATCAGCGCCGCCGCGATCACGAAGAGCCAGCGCCACGACAGGTGGTCGGCCACCACGCCGCCCACCACCAGGCCGATTCCCGCGCCCACGCCGATGGTTCCCGACACGAGCCCCAGGCCCAGCCGCAGCCGGGGCGCGGGAAGCGCGTCGCGCAGGATGCCGAAGGAGAGCGGCAGCGCGGCGAGGCTGACGCCCTGCACCGCCCGCCAGCCGATCAGCACCGCGATGTCCGGCGCCGCGGCGCAGCCGATCGTGCCGAGCAGGTAGACGCCGAGCACCAGCAGCAGCACCCGGCGTCTGCCGTACCGGTCGCCCAGCCGGCTCAGCAGCGGGGTGCTCGCGGCGCTGGTCAGCAGGAAGGCGCTGAGGATCCACGCCGACCAGGCCGCGCCGGCGTGCAGTTCCCGGCCCAGCACGTGGAGCGCCGGGACGACCATGGTCTGCATCAGGGCGTACGAGAGGACGGCGAATCCGGTGGCGACCAGGGTGGCCGTCCCGTCCGACCGGGCGTCCGGCGACAAACCGTTGTGGGACAAGGAGACCTTCCCTGTGACTCGCGGCGGACCGCCCGGGCGGAGGACGGGCCCGGATCATAACGCCCGCGCCGGACCGGCGACACCGATTGTTGACTATCCGTCAGCCCGCGGCCGTGCAGATGCCCGGTCGTCAGGGCTCGGATCCGTATCGGATGTTCGGTGCTCCGGCCGCCCTCGTGACGCGGCAGGATGGTGGGCATGACCTTGGCCACTCCCATATTGGACACCGCCCGCCTGCGACTGCGGCCCTTCACCGACGCCGACGCGGCCGCCCTCTTCGCCCTGCACAGCAGCGCCCGCGTGCTGCGCTACTGGGACGCCCCGCCGTGGAGCGAACCGGCCCGCGCCGAGCGCTTCATTACGGCCTGCCGGACGATGGCGGACGAGGGCACCGGGGCGCGGGTGGCCATCGACCGGGTCTGCGACGGTGCGTTCATCGGCTGGTGCAGCCTGACCCGGTGGAACCCGGAGTACCGCAGCGCGTCGTTGGGCTACTGCTTCGACGACGCGGCGTGGGGCCACGGCTACGCGACGGAGGCCGCGCACGCCCTGCTGCGGTGGGCGTTCGGCACACTGGACCTGAATCGGGTCCAGGCCGAGACCGACACCCGCAACGTGGCATCCGCCCGGGTTCTGGAGAAGGTCGGATTCGTGCGCGAGGGGACGTTGCGGGAGGACTGCGTCGTGAACGGCGAGGTGTCCGACTCGTGGGTGTTCGGGTTGATCAGGCGGGACTGGCAGCCGTCGGCCGTGCCGGTCGGGCCGGTCGCGCCCTAGGCGGCCACCGCGACGGATCCGTCGGCCGGGCGCCGGGGCATCGACCCGGCGGGCAGGTCGCGGTGGCGGGCGATCGGGGAGAACACCAGGATCAGTCCGGCCAGCGGGACGGCGGCGGTCGTGATCCACATGGCGTCGCGCAGGCCGTACGCGGAGGCGAGGGCGCCGCCGGCGATCGCGCCGAGCGGCATCAGTCCGTAGTTGAGGACGGACGAACTCGCCGACAGGCGGCCGTACATGGCCGGCGGGCAGTACTCCTGGCGGAACGTGGCCCACAGGACGTTGCCCATGACGATGCCGGCCGCGACGGCGAAGCCGCCGATCGCGTACAGCGCCATGCCGGCGCCGCGGGTGGTGAGCGGCATGAGCAGGGCGAGGGCGCACACCCCGACGCCGTTGACGAGGAAGGCGCGGGAGGTGCCGAGGCGGCGGCCGACGGCCCGGGCGGTGAAGGCGCCGGCCACGCCGCCGATGCCGGTGAACGCCATGAGCGCGCCGACCTCCGCGGAGGTCAGGCCCACGGTGCGGACGAGGAAGACCACCACGATGGCGTCGTAGCCGGTGAGGGCGAAGTTGGCCAGGGCGCCCCACACCGTGCCGGTGCGCATCCAGGGGTCGCCGAAGGTGAGGGCGAGGCCCTCGCGGATCTGCCGTCCGGTGCCCGGCCGGTCCGCGGCGGGCTCCACCGGGTCCTCGCGGTGCCGGATCGCGGCCAGGCACCAGAGGCTGACCAGGAACGTGGCGGCGTCGGCCAGCAGTCCGGTGACCGCGCCGAACGCGGCGGCGAGCAGGCCGCCGGAGCCGAGGCCGGCGATCTGCGCGGCGGAGGCGCTGCCGTTGAGTTTGGCGTTGCCCTCGGCGCGGTCGGCGGGCGGCAGCAGTGACGGCAGGTAGGCGCTGTAGGCGGTCTGGAAGAACACCGCGCCGCAGCCGGTCAGCAGCGCGACGGCCAGCAGCATCCCGTAGGTGAGCAGCCCGCACCACGCGGCCACCGGCACCGCGGCGAACAGCGCGAACGACACGGCGGACACGGTGATCATCACCGTGCGAGGGCGGGTGCGGTCCACCAGGACACCGACCGGCAGGCCGATGACCAGCCAGGGCAGCCAGGCGGCGGCGGTCAGCGCGCCGATCTCCAGGCTGGAGGCGTGCAGGCCCACCGCGACCAGCGGGAGGGCTACGGAGGCGACGCAGTCGCCGTACTTCCCGGTGACCTCGCCGCTCCACAGCAGCCGGAAGTCCCGGTCGCGGCGCAGCAGTCCGAGCGATATGCGCGGGCTCACTCCCCCGCTCCCCGCTTGCGGGGGAACGCCTGCCACTGCACGGTGACCGGCAGCGCGCCGTCCCGCGGCCCGGCCTGCGGATCGGGCCGGTGGCGTTCGACGAGGTCGGCCAGTTCCTCGTTGAAGGCGCGCAACTGCTCGGGCGTCATGCGCAGTTCGGTGTGGCGGTGCAGCTCCGCCGCGCTGCGCCAGCGCGGCTCCCAGTCCTCGGCGAGGTAGTTGAGCCAGCTGCTGTGCAGCGCGTGCGCGAGCTCGTACTGGTAGACGGTGAGGGCCGCCTTGCTGTCGGGATCGTCGCGGAAGTCCTCGGTCGCCACCAGGGTCGGCTCGTCCACCGCCTTCCACCAGCGCTCGCGCTTGGTACCGCGGGCGGGGTCCTCCGCGATGAAGCGGTGCTCGGCGAGGTGGCGCAGGTGCCAGCTGACCGTGCCGGTGTTCTCACCGAGCCGCTTGGCCAGTCCGGTCGCCGTCGCCGGACCGTCGATGCCGAGCACTTCCAGGATCCGCATACGCAGCGGATGCGCCAGCGCGCGCAGGCTGCGCGCGTCGATCCGGCGAGTGGGCGGGTGGGACGAGGGCGCGTTCGGATCCGGGTTGTCCGTCATGACGCCCATCGTAAGATGCAGAGATTTCTCTGCATAGAGTTCTCTGCAGAGGATCCTCTGCAATATTTCGGTCCACGGCGGCCAGGGACGGGGCTAGGGTCGGGCGCGGTGGCGGTGACGATGATCGCCTCCTCGGCCGCGGCGTTGGTGGACACGGCACTGCTGGGGCACTGCGCCACAGCCGGCGCCGGGCCGATCCCGTCGTTGGGGTCGACCGGTGCGGGCACCGCCATGATGACCTCGACCGTCGTCGCCCGCGCCGTGGCGAAGGCGGCGCTGATGCGGCACCCGGCGATGACGGGAATGCGGTTGCGGCCGGGGAGGCCCGACGTGCGCGAGGTGTTGCGGCTGGCCAACGTGGGGCTTCCGCTGGCCGGGACGGTACTGGTGAAGTTCGTGGTGATGGGCGTGCTGACGTTCGCCGCGGCGCGGATCGGCACGGCGGACCCCGGCCGAGCCTGGGCTGGACGATCCTGTGGTTCGGGCTGCTCGGCCTGGTCGCCGTGCCGGTCGCCGAGTCGGGCGGCCTGCGAACGCTCTGGTCCGCGCTGCTGGCCGCGAACGTCCTGCAGGTGGTCAGCAAACTGCTCTCGTTCCGAAAGCACAGCGCCCTGCGCCTGGCGGCAGCGCCGGCGCCGGTGTCCGCGACCGCCTGATCCGCTCGGCCCCGGAGACGTTCCGGAGCCGGACCGCGCGCCGGCGGTCCGGCTCCGTGTCCCCGGGGGCCGGCCTACGCCATGACCACCAGGCGGCCGGTCGTGCGGCCGTCGGCGACTCGTTGGACGGCGTCGGCGGCGGTGTCGAACGGGACGCGGTCGCTGACCAGCGGGGCGATCGCGCCGCGGGCGGCGAGCGCGGTCAACTCCTGGTGGCAGGCGGCGATCGCGGCCGGGTCGTGGGTGTTGTACAGGCCCCAGTGCAGGCCGAGGATCGCGTAGTTCTTCACCAGGGCGTGGTTGAGGCCGGGCGCGGGGATGGTGCCGCTGGTGAAGCCGACGACCACGATGCGCCCCTCGAAGGCGACGCACTTGGTGGACCGGGTGTACGCCTCGCCGCCCACCGGGTCGTAGACCACGTCGGCGCCGCGGCCGCCGGTGGCCTCCTTGACCACCGCGACGAAGTCCTCCGCGTGCCGGTCCACGACCACGTCGCAGCCGAGCTTGCGGGCCACCTCGGCCTTCTCCGGGCCGCCGACCACGCCGATCACCGTGGCGCCGGCCGCCTTGCCCAACTGCACGGCGGCGCTGCCGACCCCGCCGGCGGCGGCGTGCACCAGCAGCGTCTCGCCGGCCCGCAGCCCGGCCCGGCGGTGCAGGCCGAACCAGCCGGTCTGGTAGCCGATGTGCAGCGCGGCGGCCTCGGCGTCGTCGAGCGCGGGCGGCGCGGGCAGCACGGTGGCCGCGGCGACCACGGCCGACTGCGCGAAGGCGCCGTGCGGCAGGGCGGCCGGCGAGATGATCCGGGCGCCGGTCTCGATGCCCGTCACGCCCTCGCCGAGCGCCAGCACCTCGCCGCACAGCTCGACGCCGGGGGTGAACGGCAGCGGCGGGCGCACCTGGTAGTGGCCCCGGCACAGCAGGGCGTCGGGGAAGTTCACCGCGGCGGCCCGCACCCGCACCAGCACCTGCCCCGGCGCGGGCACCGGATCCGGCACCTCGTCGAGCCGCATCACCTCGCGCGGTTCGCCGTTCTCGTGGACGCGCCAAGCCTTCACCGGGGAACCTCCGTCATCAGGGCTGCCGTATGGAGTGCAGCAGCAGGTCAGCGAACTGGGCGGCGACCTGTTCGGCGGACAGCGGGCCGTCCTGCCGGTACCAGGTGCCGAGGTGGTGCACGGATCCGAAGAAGAAGTCCACCACCAGGTCGGGCAGCGGCTCGTCGCGGAAGACCCCCTCGCGGCGGCCCTCCTCCAGCAGTTCCCGGAACCTCTCGTGGTAGCGGCGGCGGTCGGCGCGCACCGCCTTCTGCTTCTCGGGGCTGAGCTGGTGCATCGAGCGGAAGAAGATCTTGGTGTCGTCGAGGTTCTGGATGCTGGAGACCACCACGTCGGCCGCCGCGTGCCGGACCCGGTCCGCGACGGGTTCCGGGCCGGCCGCGATCCGCTCCAGGCGCTCGGTCTGCAGCCGCAGCACGCGGGCGTACACCTCGTGCAGCAGATCGTCCTTGCTGCCGAAGTAGTGGTAGAGCGCGCCCTTGGTGACGCCCGCCGCCTCGACGATCTCCTGGACCGAGGTGCGGTCGAAGCCGCGTTCGGCGAAGAGCCTGGTGGCCTCGGCGAGCAGCCGCTGGGGCACCGCGGCTGTCCTGGTGGTGCTGGCCTGCGCCATGCCGGCCCCTCTCCGTTACCCGGTCTTACCCGGTGACCTGGTGTTTCCGGCCGCCCCGCCAGCATACCGACCGGTACGCACCGGCAGGGCGGGCGTCGCACCCGCGGAACACGCGTCAGGCACTCCCCCGCAGCTCGCGGCGGAGGATCTTGCCGCTGGCCGTCTTCGGCAGCTCGGCCAGCACCTCGACCGAGCGCGGGTACTTGAAGGCGGCCAGCCGGTCGCGGCAGTACGCGATCAACTCGGCCGGTTCGACCGGGGCGTCCGGCTTGAGGCTGACGAACGCCTTGACGCTCTCGCCCCGGTAGGCGTCCGGCACGCCGACCACCGCCGCCTCGCGCACCGCGGGATGGGCGTAGAGGACGTCCTCCACCTCGCGCGGCCACACCTTGAAGCCGGACGCGTTGATCATGTCCTTCTTGCGGTCCACCACGTACAGCCAGCCGGTCTCGTCCATGAACCCGATGTCGCCGGTGCGCAGTTCGCCGTCCGGCATGGTGGCCGCGGACTCCTGCGGGCGCCGCCAGTAGCCGGGCACCACCATCGGACCGCGCACCGCGATCTCGCCCGGCTCGCCGAACGGCACGTCCCGCCCGGCGTCGTCCACGATGCGCACCAACGTGTCGGGCCCCGGCACGCCGACCGCCAGGGTGCCGGAGACCGGATCGACCGGCGCCTCCAGCCCGGGCGGCACGCTGGCGCACGGCGCGGTGCACTCGGTGAGGCCGTAGCCGTTGCGTATGTACTGGCCGAAGCGGCCGCGGAACTCCTCGACCACGGCGGGCGGCAGCGGGGCGCCGCCGGAGCCGAGCACCGCGAAGCAGGCGAAGTCCTCCCGGGCGACCCCGGGCCTGGCCATCAGGGCCATGTACGCGGTCGAGGGCCCGACCATGTACGCCGGCCGGTGTTCGCGGATCGCGTCGAGCACCACGCCCGCCTCGAAGCGGTACGCCAGCGCGATCGTGCAGCCGACCGCCAGGCCGGCGGACAGCTGGCAGACCATGCCGGTGATGTGGAACAGCGGCGCCAGCGCGAAGATCACCGCGTCCGGCGGGAGTTCGAGGGTGCGGTCCTGGCGGTGCGCGTTGTAGGCGATGTTGCCGTGGGTGTTGAGCGCGCCCTTCGGCGGGCCCGAGGTCCCCGAGGTGTAGCTGATCAGCGCGGTGTCCTCGGCGCGGGTGCCCGGGTCCGGCGGCGGCGGCCCGTCCCAGCCGCGGGCGGCGGCCAGCAGGTCGGGGGCGTCGGCGGCCGGCGAGCGGGTCAGATCCTTGAGCACCCGGGTGTCGTCGCGGCTCTGCAGGTCCAACTCGCTGGCGGTGAAGGCCAGTCGGACCGGCGAGTCGGCCGCCGCGGCGCGGACGTAGGAGTGCCAGGGCCGCTCGTGGCAGACCACCGCGGCCACCTCTGCGTCCCGCAGGATGTGCCCCAACTCCTGCTGCTTGTACATGGGGTTGACCGGGACGACGACGCCGCCGGCCCGCCAGGCGCCGAGCACCGCCACGGCGAACTGCGGCACGTTCTGCAGCACGACGGCCAGCCGGTCGCCGGGCCGGAAGCCGTCGGCGAGCAGTCGGCCGGCGAACCCGTCGGCCAGCTCGCCGAGTTGACGGTAGGTCAGCCGGCCGTCGAAGTAGGCGAGCGCGGTCCGGTCGGGCACGCGCTCCAGCGTGGCGCGGAAGGCGTGCAGCATGGTGGCCGGCGGTGTGGTGGGCGCGAGTTGGCGTTCGTTGAGGTGGCGCAGCCAGGGGCGGTCGGCGTAGGACGGGCCGGGCGCTCCGGCGGCCGTCACGACCGCGCCTCCTGGTGCGTGTCCCCGGCCGGTTCGGCCGGGCCCGCCTCCGCCCCTTCCAACTGTCGCTGGATCTTGTTCATCCCGCCGATCCAGCGGTCCGGTTCGGTGGCCCGCAGCGCGTAGTACTCGGCCACCTGCGGGTGCGGCAGGATCAGGAAGCGCTCCTCGGCGATGCCCTTGAGCACGTCGGCGGCGACCTGCTCCGGCTCGATCGCGGTGGGCGCCAGCACCAACTGCCCGGCCTGCCCGGTCACGTCCAGCATCGAGGTGCGCACGCCCTGCGGGCAGACCGCGTGCACCCGGATGCCGCGGTGCCGGTAGGTGTAGGCGAGCCATTCCGCGTAGGCGAGCGCGGCGTGCTTGGTCACCGAGTAGGGCGCCGCGCCGATCATGGTGAGCAGGCCGGCCGCCGAGACGGTGGAGACGAACCGGCCGCTGCCGCGCTCCAGCCACTCGGGGACGAGTTCGCGGCTGGCCCGCACGTGTGCCATGAGGTTGACGTCCCAGGCGAGCGCCCAGTCCTCCTCGGGCGCGGCCGGACCGCCGCCGGTCGGCACGCCGGCGTTGGCGCAGTAGACGTCGATGCCGCCGCCCAGCGCCTCGCGGGCCCGGCCGATGACCGCCGGGACGCCCTGCTCGCCGGCCGCGTCACCGGGCACGGCGCTGCCGCCGATCTCCGCGGCGACCGACTCGGCCGCGGCGGCGTCCAGGTCGTTGACCACCACCCGGGCCCCCTCGGCCGCGAAGGCGCGGGCCAGCGCGGCGCCGATGCCGCGTCCCGCTCCGCTGACGAAGACCCTGCTTCCCTCGTGCGCGCCCACGCTGGTGCCCCTTCGGCTCATCGCGATCCCCCGGTCCAGCTCGCATACTAAGCGGTCGGTCGGGAACGGGGAAGCGTCCGGGGCGAAGGAGCGGGCCCGCGCCCCCGGGGTCGGAGGGCGCGGGCCCGCTCGTGCGCCACCTCGCGTGGCGCCCGGCCGGTGCTACGGCCGGTGTGCCGGGAACTCCACGACCTGCTGGTAGGTCGGGCGGTTCTGCCAGGAGATGCGGTCCTGGGTGATGCCGCCGAGCGGCCGCTGCAGGATGCTGTCCGCGCACCACTGGTCACCCGCGTCGCACCCGGTGCTGTCCCCGGGGTAGACGGTGGTGGCCGGGGTGGCCGCGGCCTGCCGCAGGGTGGACAGCAGGACCGACTGGCAGTCGGCGAGGTCACCGCCGCCGCAGTAAGTCTGCGCCAGCGGGCCGGCGACCGGCTTGCCGAGCACCTGGCGCAGGTCCTTGTCCACGTAGGACCACCAGCCGTACTGGAAGGAGCTTCCGGCGTGCGAGCCGGTCGGTCCGTGCGCGGCCGACGGCGACTCGTCCACCGTGAGGTCGTCGGTCAGCGCGGTGTACAGGTCGCTGCCGAGCCCCGGCTCGAACTCGGCCTTGGCCAGCAGCGGCCACCAGGCGTCCATGATCCGCACCGCGTCGGAGTCGGCGTAGGTGTGCGAGCCGGCCGAGGTCTCCTGGCGCTTGCTGCCGTCGTCGTACCACTGCTGCAGCTCGGCCACGTCGGCGGAGAGCGCCGGATCGGTGATGGGCCCGCTGTGCAGCACCGCCAGCAGGTCGGGCAGCACGTCCTCGCCGCGCAGGTCGGTCATGGCCGCGTCCTCCATGGCCTTCGCGAGCGCCGAGCGGGTCACGCCGCCCTGCTGGACCAGCTTCTTGACCCGGGAGTCCAGCAGGTTGACCCGGTGCACCGAGCCGTCCCCGAAGTTGGACTCGGAGTAGTCCTTGGCCTGCTTGTTGTTCCAGGAGACGTAGTAGTCCTGGTCGACGGATTGCGGATGCTGCGACGGCGGGGTGTAGTCCGCGGTGTACGTGCCCGGGTCGAAGCCCTGCCACTCGTACTGCGGCTCGGCCGTCACCGGCAGCGAGGGGTCCACGCCGGCCGCGCGCACCGGGTTGTCGCCGGAGTTGTAGTACGCGGTGTGCTCGGAGTCCACGTAGAACCAGTTGAAGGTGTAGTTGATGTGCTGCACCGCGCTCTGGAAGCTCGCCGCGTCATGGACGTAGCCCGGGTCGTTGAGCATCTGGAAGCCGATGATCGAGTCCGCCTCGTGCATGTAGGAACTTCGCAGCGAGGTGTACGCGACCGGTTTGCCGCCGACCGTGGCCCGGTCGGTCACCAGGCCGTACTTGGTCCGGAAGACCTGCAGCCGGTAGGAGCCGGCCGCGGTGGAGTCGGCGAGCGTGGGCGACCAGGAGTCGGTGCGCTCCATCGCCTCGAACGGCGTGCAGGTGCCGTGGTAGAGGTAGTAGTCGTCCGAGAGGGTCGGCGTGCCGCCGTTGGGGTCGCACAGCTGCACGGCGTAGGTGTCGGTGACGTCCTGCTCGGCCGAGGTGGCGCTCCAGGCGTAGTCCTGGCCGCGGCCCAGTTCGACGTAGAGGCTCAGGCCGGCGAAGGCGGCGCCGCGGGCGCTGATGCCGGGGCCCTGCAGTTCCTCCAGCATCAGCAGCTGCGGCGCGAAGTAGCCGGTCTGCGGCCCGAAGACCGCCACCGGGTGGCCGCTGGCGGTGTGCGCGCCGGAGACGATGAGGGCGTTGGACATGCCCTTCTGCGGATTGGTCAGCATGTCGCCGGGCAGGACGCCGTTGTCGTAGACGCCCTGCAGCGGCTTCAGCTTCGCGGGCGCCTTGATCGGCGTCTTCGGCGGGGTGTGGGTGGCCGACTTCATCTCGCTCGCCGCCGACCCGGTCCGGTCGTAGACCAGCGGCTCCGGCACGACGGACCCCGGATCGGGCATCGCGGTGCCCTGCGGGTCGGCGGGCGCGCCGGCGTACGGGAAGCTCTGCCCGTCGTGCACGGTGAGCACCGCCTCCGGGTCGTTGCGCTCCCGGAAGGACTCCCAGACCTTGGTGCCCTCGGTCACCCCGTACTTGGCCTGCGCGGCCTGCAGGGACAGCGCGGACTGCACCTCGCCGCCGCCGCCGGAGCCGAAGAGCGCGCCGATGACGGAGGCCAGCGCGATCAGGTCGGTCACCTGGAAGTGGTCGATCGTGCCGGCGTTGGTGATGGTGTTGATATGTCCGGTCAGATCGTATTCACCGGGAAAGTACCGTCCGGGCAGCGCCTGGTCGATGTAGGCGTTGATGCCGTCCACGTAGGACTGGGCGTCCGCGAGCGCCTGCTCGCCGCGCGGCCCGCTGGCGGCTATCGCGTCGACCTGCGCCTGCAGGTCCGCCTCGGTGTAGGGGGCCACCTGCCAGAACTGCTGCTCCAGGCCCTGGTTGGCGGCGGCGCCGCCGGCGAACGAGGTCAGCTCGCCCCGCCCGACGTGCCGGAACAGGTCCATCAGCCACAGCCGGTCCTGGGCCGCCGCGTAGCCGGCGCCGAACTCGGTGCCGGAGCGGGTGGTGCCCACGATGTGCGGGACGCCGGTGGCCTTGTCGCGGGTGATGGTGACGTCGGAGCGCGGGCTCTCCACCGAGGCGACCTGGTCGGCCGGCACGCCGAAGGAGGAGGAGTTGAAGAACTTGGAGATGGCCGAGTCGGTGAGCGTGCCGTACTCGTCGGAGAGCTGGTCGTAGGGGCCGAGCTGGTCGTCGCTGTGCGCGGGGTGGGTGCCGAGCGCCTTGTTGGCGAGGATGTCCGCCAGCGTGGCGTTGCCGTTCTCCCCAGGAGGCAGGATGTCGTTGCACTGTCCCTGGCAGTAGTCGGTCGTGCTGTCCGCGGCCACCGCGGTGTGATGGACGGGTACGGAGAATCCCGTGCCCAACACGAGTAGCGCGGCCATGGCGACGGTTCTGAGTCCGAGGATGCTTCGGCGCATTCCTGCTCCTCCCGTGAGGCGTCGCACGGACGTTACCGCCGGTACGCCCCGGCGTGAAGATGAACACACGTCACGTTCCTCATCGTTCTCTCACCCCGTGGTCGCGAGATGTGCGCGAATCCCCTCCTACCGACCACTTCGAATGACGACTTCTCCGACTCGCAGCGGGCAGAAGCAGAAATCCGGGATCCGATTCGCGGTCCGGTACGTCCAATTCGCGAGTCCCGAACGACGGAGGTGGGATGAGATGGCAGGTTTCCGCAGTCTCGCGAGACAAGTGCGCGACCCACAACTGGCCGACGCGCAGCAGCGCACCTCGCTGCGCAAGTGCCTGGAGCGTTTCGCACCCTATGGACACCGGGCGACCTGGCACCACCTGTGCGCCCGCTACGGCATGACCCCCGACGACCGGCACCCCGAGCAGCAGAAACTGGTGGCCGCGCTCGGCGAGCTGGAGGAGGCCAGGGCCGTCTGGCTGAACTACGAGGCGAAGTTCGCCGCGCGCCGCAAGCGGGAGAAGTTCGACGGCGTCCGGCAGCCCACCGCCCTCGACGACTGGCACCGGCGCACCTGGGGCGGCTGCGGCATCGCCTGGTGCGACGACCCCGACACCGTGCCGGCCGGCCGGCTCGCCGACGTGCTGCGCCGACTGATCGACGCCCTCGACTCGCCGGCCGACGACCACTGCCCGGTCTGCTCCAGCTCCCGGCTGGTCTGGCACGACCATCTACGACACGCACCCGACGCCGGTCCGGTCTGCACCGGGTGCGGCATCCTCGTCCCACCGCCCGTCCTGACCGACCGGGCGATCGTGGCTTCCAAGGCGGCGCGCTGGGAGCACGCGTACGCGATGCGCTGACGCACCGACGGCAGCGGTGCGTTGACACCGGCGGGAGCGCCCAGCATGCTGAGCAAGCGCTTAGACAGTAGGCGCGGATCCGCACGCCGGGAGGCAGCAGCATGACGCAGGCCAGAGTCTTCACGTCGGTCGACGAACTACGGGCAGCGGTGGGCGAGGAGATGGGGCCCACCGACTGGCTGGAGATCGACCAGCGGCGTGTCGACCTGTTCGCCGAGGCGACCGGCGACCACCAGTGGATCCACGTGGACCCGCAGAAGGCCGCGAACGGCCCCTACGGCACCACGATCGCGCACGGCTACCTGACGCTCTCGCTCATCCCGTCCCTCACCCCGGCGCTGTTCACCGTCGAGGGCGTGAAGATGGGCGTCAACTACGGGGTCAACAAGGTCCGCTTCCCCTCACCCGTGCCCGTCGGCTCGCGGCTGCGGGCGACCGCACGGGTCGCGGACGTCGCCGAGGTGGCCGGCGGCGTACAGCTCGTCACCCGGATCACCATCGAGCGCGAGGACGGCGACAAGCCGGTGTGCGTCGCGGAGACGGTCGCCCGTTTCTACCTGTGACCGGCCCCGCGACGCGAGGCGGTCAGGACAGTTCGATGGCGAGCGCGGGGCAGACCGCCGCCGCCTGGCGCACGTCCTCGTGGAGTTCGGCGGCCGGCTGGTCGTCCAGCAGCACCACGATGCCGTCCTCGTCACGCTGGTCGAAGACCCGTTCCGCGGCCAGCACGCACTGCCCCGACCCGACGCACTTGTCCTGATCGACCGTCACTCGCATGTCTCACTCCTCGTTCGTGTCCCCTGTGCGGGAGAGATCATCTTTCCCCGACCGCCGCCGCGGCCGCGAAGCGCGGGCCGGGAATCGCGCCACCGGCTACCAGGTGACCGGCAGCTCGTAGACGCCGTAGACCAGGCCGTCGTGCTTGAACGGCACGGCGTCCAGGTCCACCGCGGCGCGCAGCGCGGGGACGCGCCGGTACAACGTGCCGTAGACGACCTGGAGTTCGACCCGGGCCAGCGGCTGGCCCAGGCACTGGTGCGGCCCGAAGCCGAACGCGACGTGGCGCCGGGCGTCGCGGTGGATGTCGAGCCGGTCGGGCTCGGCGAAGACCTCCGGGTCGCGGTTGGCGAGGTCGCCGGGGAGCACCAGGCCGTCGCCCGCCCTGATGGTCCGTCCGCCGACCTCGATGTCGGCCAGCGCGACCCGGCGCCGCCCCGAGTGGGTGATGTGCAGGTAGCGCAGCAGCTCCTCCACCGCGCCGGCGACCAGCTTCGGGTCGTCGGCGCCGCGCAGCGCGGCCAGTTGCTCCGGGTGCTCCAGCAGCGCGAGCGTGCCGAGCGCGATCATGTTGGCGGTGGTCTCGTGCCCGGCGACGAGCAGCAGGAAGGCCATGTTGGCCAGATCACGCCGCGTCATGGCGCCGGTGGCCACCTGTTCGGCGGCGAGCCTGGACAGCAGGTCGTCGGCCGGCCGCTCCAGCTTGCGGCCCACCAGGTCGTCGAGGTAGTCGGTCACCTGGCGCTGCGCCTCCAGCACCCGGTCGGTCGGCGTGTTCCGGTTGACCAGCAGCCGGCTGTTGCGCTGGAAGAAGTCGTGGTCGGCGTAGGGCACACCGAGCAGTTCGCAGATCACCATCGACGGCACCGGCAGCGCGAACGCCTGCACCAGGTCCACCGGCCGGGGGCCGGCCAGCAGGTCGTCGATCAGGCCGTCGACGATCCGCTGGATCGCCGGGCGCAGCGCCTCGACCCGCTTGATGGCGAACGAACCGGTCACCATCCGCCGCAGCCTGGCGTGTTCCGGGTCGTCCATGCTGATGAACGTCCTGGCCTGCTCCCGGCGGGCCCGCATCGCCGGTCCGGTGTGCGGGTAGCCGTCGCGGCCGGAGTCGGCGCTGACCCGCGGATCGGCCAGCAGCGCGCGCTGGTCGGCGTACCGGCTGATCAGCCACGGCGTGCTGCCGTCCCACAGCCGCACCCTGGCGACCGGTTCCGCGGCGCCCAGGGCGCGGGCCTGCGGCGGCGGGTCGAACGGGCAGCCCTGCGCCCGCGGCATCGGGAACCGCGGTGCTCCGGCCGGCTCCTGGCCGGCGACGGCGGCAACTGTGTCGGTCATCGTGCACACCTCCGTGGGGGGATCGGTTCGAACTGCCGGGGTGCCGGCGGCGCGTCAACTACCGGCCGCGGCGCCCACCTCCTGCGGCCAGGGGGCGCCGTCGGCCACCAGCGCGCGGTAACCGCGGGTCTGCCGGGGCAGGTTGACGCCCACCACGCCGCTGACCCGGTGGTCGTCGCCGTACAGCGCGACCAGCCGGCCCTGCGCGGTGCCGCCCTCGACGATCCGCGTCCGGCGGGCACCGCGGGTGCGGCCGTGGATCTGGATACGCAGGTCGTACTGGTCGGACCAGACGTAGGGCACCGGCGCGAACGGCGTCGCCGCCTGCGGGCCGGCCAGGATGTTGCGGGCCACCGCGAGACCGGACTCGGCGGCGTGGGTGCGGTGTTCGACGCGGGTGGCCTCGCCGGTGCGCGGATCCGGCCAGCGGGCCACGTCGCCGGCGGCCCACACCCGGTCGCCGGCGTAGAGCGTCGCGTCGCACGAGACGCCGTCCGCGAGCGGCACGCCGGTGCCGGCCAGCCAGCCGGTCGCGGGGACCGCGCCGATGCCCAGCAGCACGGCGTCGGCCGCCAGCACCCGGCCGTCCGCCAATGCGACCCCGGCGGCCCGGCCGCCCTCGGTGACCACGCCGCGCACCACCGCGCCGGTCTCCAGCCGCACGCCGTTGTCCCGGTGCACCTCGGCCAGCCAGCCGCCCAGTTCCCGGCCGAGCACGTCGGCCAGCGGCACGTCCAGGTCGCCGACCAGCGTCACCTCGGCGCCCGCCCGGCGCGCGACGGCGGCGGCCTCGGCGCCCACGAACCCGGCGCCGACCACCACGAGCCGCGGGGCGCCGCGCAGTGCCGCGCGCAGCCCGACCGCGTCCTCGAGGGTGCGCAGCACGTGCACGCCGGCCACCCCCTCGGTGCCGGGCAGCCGGCGCGGGGTCAGTCCGGTGGCCACCACGAGGGCGTCGTAGCCGAGCCGGGTGCCGTCGGCGAGCCGCACCCGGCGGGCCGCCCGGTCCAGCCCGGTCGCGGGCCGCCCGAGCAGCAGGTCCACCTCCAGCGCGGCCAGCGCCTCGGGGGTGCGCAGCCGCAGCCGCTCCGCCTCCCACTCGCCGGCCAGCAGCTGCTTGGACAACGGCGGCCGGTCGTAGGGCGGATGGGGCTCGGCGCCGACCAGGGTCAGCGGTCCGTCGAACCCGAGCCTGCGCAGCCCCTCGACCGCGGCCAGCCCGGCCGCCGACGCACCGACCACCACGATCCCGGACGGCGCGTTCATGCAGGGCTCTCCCGTCGACTGGGCACAGCGGACAAGTAGTTGGCCAGGACAGTAGTTTCCTAGAGCAACTACTTCACCGCACTGTACCCATCCGGCATCCCGTTTCCCACGCCGGGCGGCAAGACGGCCGAAAAGCGCCGCCCGGCGGGCACGGCGCAGGTCAGTCGCGGGCGCCGACCATGCGGCGCACCAGGTCGGCGTAGAGCGCGCCCACCTGGTCGGGGGTGCGGCGGCCGTCCGGGTTGAACCAGCGGGCCACGTCGATGCAGAGCGACAGCACGGCCAGCGTGGTGCCGGAGACGTCGGGGACGTCGAACTGACCGCACGCGACTCCGTCGGCGATGATCGACCTGATGACCTGCTCGGTCTGCCGGCGCATCCCGACGATCTCGGTGTAGTGCTCCGGGCCGAGCGCGCCCAGCTCGTACTGGACGACGCGGCCGGTGGTGTGGTGCTCGGCGTGCCAGCGCACGAAGGAGCGCACCGCGGCGTCCAGCCGCTCGGCCGGTCCGCCGGCGGCGTCCCTGGCCTCGGTGAGCAGGCCCAGGGTCAGCACGTGGCCGACCCGGCTGATCTGGTAGAGCAGCTCTTCCTTGGTCTTGTAGTGGATGTAGAGGGCGGCCGGGCTCATGCCGGCGCGGCCGGCGATGTCCCGGGTGGTGGTGGCGTGGTAGCCGCGCTCGGCGAACGCCTCGACCGCGGCGACGACCAGCCGCCGCGCCGCGTCCGGGGTGATGTCGCGCCACGTCGCCGGCGTCGTGGGGGTACCGCGTTCCTCCGCTTCCATGGCGCACACCCTACCGTGAACTGAGCAAGCGCTTAGCGGCCGTGGGTCCGGCCGGGCCGGTCGCCGGCTCAGAACGCCGAGACCCCGGTGAGCGCGCGGCCGATGAGCAGCTTCTGGATCTGGCTGGTGCCCTCGTACAGCGTCATCACCCGCGCGTCCCGCAGCAGCTTGCCGACCGGGTACTCGTCGATGTAGCCGTAGCCGCCGAAGACCTGCAGGGCGTTGTTGGCGCAGCGCACCGCCGCCTCGCTGGCGAAGAGCTTGGCGACCGAGGACTCGGTGGCGAACGGCAGGCCGCGGTCCACCCGGTCGGCGGCCTGCCAGGTCAGCAGCCGGGCGGCGGAGACGTCCACCGCGATGTCGGAGAGCAGCTCCTGCACGAGCTGCCGGCCGGCGATCGGCGCGCCGAACTGCTCGCGCTCCCCGGCGTACCCCACGGCGGCGTCCAGGCACGCCTGGGCGATGCCGACGCAGCCGGCGGCCACCGACATCCGGCCCTTGGCCAGCGCGGACATCGCCACCGAGAACCCCTTGCCCTCCGGGCCGATCATGGCGCTGTCCGGCACCCGGACCCCGTCGAGCACCAGCTCCGCGGTCGCCTGGCCGCGCAGCCCGAGCTTGCCGTGGATCTCGCGGCGGGTCAGGCCCGGCGCGTCGGTGGGGACGAGGAAGGCGCTGACCCCGCGGTGTCCCGGTCCCGAGGTGCGGGCGAACAGCAGCACCACGTCGGCCCAGGTGCCGTTGGTGATGAACATCTTCGAGCCGGTGACCACCCAGTGGTCGCCGTCGCGGACCGCCCTGGTGGTGAGGTTGGCGGCGTCCGAGCCGGTGCCGGGCTCGGTCAGCCCGAAGCAGCCGACCGCCTCGCCGGCGCACAGCCGCGGCAGCCACTCGCGCTTGTGCTCCTCGCTCCCCCAGGCGGCGATGGACTTGGCCACCAGGCCGAGCGAGACCGACACGATGCCGCGCACCGAGGAGTCGCCCCGGCCCAGTTCCTCGGTGACCAGGCAGTACGCCAGGTGGTCGCCGCCGGAGCCGCCGTACTCCTCCGGGACGGTGAGCCCGAGGAAGCCGAGCGCGCCGAGCCGGCCGACGATCGCCCGGTCCACGCTCTCGGCGCGGTCCCACTCGACGACGTGCGGGGTGATCTCGCGGTCGACGAACTCCTTCGCGAGCTGGCGGACCGCGGTCTGTTCCGGATCGAGTTCAAGGTCCACGAGGGTTCCAGAAATTATCGGTGCTAGTTTTTGTGGGCGGCTCTACTATGTGGCCCATGGCCCGCCCACGCAAGCCCCTGCTCAGCCGGGAGCGCATCGTCGCCGCGGCGCTGGCGCTGGTGGACGCGGAGGGCCTGCAGGCGGTCTCCACCCGGCGCCTGGCCGCCGAACTGGGCGTCAGCGGGCCGTCGTTGTACAACCACTTCGGCACCAAGGACGAGATCCTGGACGCCGTCGCCGACACGGTGATCGCCCGCATCGACCTGGCGGTCTTCGAGGACCGGGCGGCCGGCTGGGCGCAGGCGCTCACCGGCTGGGCGCGCTCCTACCGCGCGGCGCTCGCCGAGCACCCGAACATCGTGCCGTTCCTCGCCCAGGGCCCCGGCCGCCGCCCGGCCGGACTGCGGCTGGCCGACGCGGTGTTCGGGGCGATGGTCGACGCGGGCTGGCCGCCGGCGCACGCCACCCGGATCGGCGCCACCATGCGCTACTTCGTGGCCGGCTCCGCCCTCGGCTCCTTCGCCCGCGGCTTCGTCGACGACCCGGCGGCCTACGACCCGGCCGCCTACCCGCACCTCGGCCGGGCCCACCTGCTCGCCGAGCACCAGCGCGCGGTGGACGAGGGCGCGTTCGAGACCGGGCTGCGCGCCCTGGTCGACGGACTCGCCCTGCAGTACGACGAGGTGGTCGGCCGGCGGGTGCCGCGGCCGTAGCGGATCCGGCGTCAGAACACCACCAGCGCCCGGCCGCCCTTTCCGGCCAGCATGGCGTCGAAGGCGGCCGGGATGCCGTCCAGGCCGATCCGCTCGGTGACCATGGCGCCCAGGTCGAGGCGGCCGGCCCGCACGTGCCCGGCGAGCACCGGCAGGTCGGCGGCCGGATCGCTGTTGCCGTAGACGCAGCCGGTGAGGGTGCGGCCGAAGTAGAACAGCTCCAGCGCGCTGAAGCTCACCCGGTCGTCGGTGCCGCCGATGCCGACGACGGTGGTGCGGCCGCCGCGCCGGGTGGCCGACCAGGCGGTGCGGATGGTCTCCGAACGGCCGACGCACTCGATCGCCGCGTCGGTGCCGTGGCCGCCGGTGAGTTCGCGGATCCGGCGGGCGGTGGTCGGCGAGGAGAGCACGAACTCGGTGGCGCCGGCCGCCCGGGCCAGTTCCTCCTTCGCCGGCGAGACGTCGACCGCGATCACCTGCCCGGCGCCGGCGATCCTGGCCGCCTGCAGCACCGCGAGGCCCACGCCGCCGACCCCGAAGACCGCGACCGACTCGCCGGGCCGCAGCGCCGTCGCGTGGTGGACCGCGCCGTAGCCGGTCAGCACCGCGCAGCCCAGCAGCGCGGCGTCCGCCAGCGGCACGCCGTCCGGCAGCGGCAGCACCGCGCCGGCCGCGACCACCGTCTCCTCGGCGAAGACCGCGGTGCCCAGTCCGGGGTACAGCTCGGCGCCGTCCGAGGCCCGCCGGGCGTAGGCGACGGTGGTGGCGGACGCGGCGTTGGCGCACAGCCACGGCTCGCCGAGCCCGCAGAAGTGGCACTCGCCGCAGGAGGGCGCCCAGTTGAGCACCACCCGGTCGCCGGGCGCGACCGCGGCCACCCCGGGGCCGACCGCCGTCACGGTGCCGGCGCCCTCGTGGCCGAGCACCGCGGGGACCGGCTGACGCAGCGTGCCGTTGGACAGCGACAGGTCGGAGTGGCAGACCCCGGCCGCGGCGAGCCGGACGCGCACCTGCCCGGGGCCGGGATCCGGCAGGTCGATCTCGGTGATCTCCAACGGGGCGCCCACGGCGGGCAGTACGGCGGCACGGACCACGACGGCCTTCTCTCGGTTTCGGGGGCGAGCGCTGCGCGGTGCGGCGAGGGTCCGCCGCGCCGCTCAGAACTGCAGGGACTTGGTCTGCAGGAACTCCGCGAGGCCGTGCCGGCCCAGCTCCCGGCCGATGCCGGACTGCTTGTAGCCGCCGAACGGCGCCAGCGGGTTGAAGCGGCCGCCGTTGATGTCGACCTGGCCGGTGTCCATCCGGCGGGCGAACGCGACCGCCCGGTCCTCGTCGTCGCACCACACCGCGCCGGCCAGCCCGTAGGGCGTGCCGTTGGCGATCCGCAGCGCGTCGTCCTCGTCCTCGTAGCGCATGACCGACACGACCGGGCCGAAGATCTCCTCCTGGGCGACGGCCATCGTCTCGGTGACGTCGGCGAAGACGGTCGGGCGCACGTAGTAGCCGCGCTCCAGGCCCTCGGGGGCGGCCGAGCCGCCGGCGACCAGCCGGGCGCCCTCGGCGACGCCGCGGTCGATGTAGCCGCGCACCCGCTCCAACTGCCGGGCGCTGACCAGCGGGCCGAGCCGGGTGCCCTCGGCGGCCGGGTCGCCGGGCGGGTACTTGGCGACCGCGGCGGCGGCGAGCGCGACCGCCTCCTCGTACTGGTCGGCGTGGACCAGCATCCGGGTCCACGCGCTGCAGGTCTGGCCGGAGTTGGCCATCACGTTGGCGATGCCGGCCTTGACCGCGCGGGTCAGGTCGGCGCCGGGCAGGATGACGTTGGCGGACTTGCCGCCGAGCTCCAGCGCGACCCGCTTGACCGACCGGGCGGCGATCGCGGCGATGCCGCGGCCGACGGCGGTGGAGCCGGTGAAGGAGACCAGGTCCACGCCGTCGTGCTCGGCGAGCGCCTGGCCGGCGACCGGGCCGAGGCCGGTCACCAGGTTGAACACCCCGGCCGGGAAGCCCGCCTCGTGCACCGCCTCGGCGAACAGCCGGGCCACCAGCGGGGTGTTCTCGGCCGGCTTGAGCACCACCGTGCAGCCGGCGGCGAGCGCCGGGACGACCTTGGCGACGATCTGGTGCAGCGGGTAGTTCCACGGCGTGATGGCGCCGACCACCCCGGCCGGCTCGTGGTGCACCGTGGAGTTGCCGATCCGCTCGCTGAACGGGTAGGTCTCCAGCAGCGTGGCGTAGGAGCCGGCCACCGCGGTCGGCAGGTCGGCGCTGACCATCCGGCTGAAGGCCAGCGGCGAGCCCAGTTCCGCGGTCACGGTCGCCGCGATCTCCTCGCGCCGGGCACCGAGCGCGGCGCTCAACGCGGCGATCCTGGCCGCCCGTTCGGCCGGCTCGGTGGCCGCCCAGCCGCGGAAGGCGTCCCGCGCGGCGCGCACGGCGGCGTCCACGTCGCCCGGCGTACCGGACGGGACGGTGGCGACGACCTGTTCGTCGGCCGGGTTCACCACCTCGATGACCTCGCGCCCCTCGGGCTCGCGCCACGTGCCGCCGATGTACATCCCGTCGTGAGCCTTCAACGTGCCGTCCTTTGTAGCGAGCGTCGCCGTCGTGTCCGGCGCGGCGGTCTCCGCCGCCCGTCCAAACTAGCGCCGCTAGTCAGCCGGGCGCCAGGAGGGCGGGCGGGGACCCGGCGTGATTGACGGCACGGAATGCGCAATCCTATGGTCGAGCAGAGGATTCGTCGCGACCCGGGAGCAGGCGATGGGCGGCACACACGAGCACCGGACCGACGGTCAGGGCACCGACGGCGCGCGCAAGACGGCGAGCGCCCTCGGCCACCTGTCCGGCTTCGGCAACGAACACGCCACCGAGGCGGTCCCCGGCGCGCTGCCGGTCGGCCGCAACGCGCCGCAGCGCGCGCCGCTCGGCCTGTACGCGGAGCAGTTGTCGGGGGCCGCGTTCACCGAGCCGCGCCACCACAACCGGCGCAGCTGGCTCTACCGGATCCGCCCCTCGGCCGCCCACCCGCCGTACCGCCGCATCGACAACGGGCGGTTGCGCGCCGCGCCGTTCCAGGAGGCCGAGCCGGACCCCAACCGGCTGCGCTGGAACCCGCTGCCGCTGCCCGACGCGCCGACCGACTTCGTCGACGGCCTGGTCACCGTCGGCGGCAACGGCGACGTGATGCAGCGCACCGGCATCGGCATCCACTGGTACGCGGCGAACCGCTCGATGACCGAGCGCGTCTTCGGCGACTCGGACGGCGAGTTGCTGATCGTCCCGGAGCTGGGCGGGCTGCTGCTGCGCACCGAACTCGGCCTGCTCGCCGTCGAGCCCGGCCACGTGGCGCTGGTGCCGCGCGGCGTGCGCTTCCGCGTCGAGCTGCTGGACGAGGCGGCCCGCGGCTACGTCCTGGAGAACTACGGGCAGCCCTTCCGGCTGCCGGAGCTGGGCCCGATCGGCGCCAACGGGCTGGCCAATCCGCGCGACTTCCTCGCCCCGGTGGCGGCCTACGACGAGGACCCGGACCGGCCGACCGAGGTGGTCAACAAGTTCGGCGGCAACCTGTGGGCGGCCGGCTACGACCACTCGCCGCTGGACGTCGTCGCCTGGCACGGCACCCACACGCCGTACGTCTACGACCTGCGCCGGTTCAACGTGATCGGCTCGATCTCCTACGACCACCCGGATCCGTCGATCTTCACGGTGCTCACCTCGCCGTCCGACACCCCCGGGCTCGCGGGCGCCGACTTCGTGGTGTTCGCGCCGCGCTGGCTGGTCGGCGAGGACACCTTCCGGCCGCCGTACTTCCACCGCAACGTGATGAGCGAGTTCATGGGCCTGGTGCAGGGCGCGTACGACGCCAAGGCCGAGGGGTTCGTGCCCGGCGGCTCCTCGCTGCACAACATGATGTCGGCGCACGGACCGGACCGGGAGACCTTCGAGCGGGCGAGCGCCGCGCAGCTGGAGCCGCAGAAGATCGACGACGGCCTGGCCTTCATGTTCGAGACCCGCTGGCCCGTGGTGCCGACCGCGCAGGCGCTGGCCGCCGGACACCTGCAGAGCGGCTACGACACCGTGTGGCAGGGTCTGGAGCGTCACTTCGACGTGTGATCCCCGCCGGCCCCGGAGCGGTTACGTGAACGCCTTCGCCCCCGATCCGCTGATCCTCAACCGCAGGCTGCCGCTGTGGTACCAGGTCTCGCAGTCGCTGCGCGCCTCGATACTCGGCCGCCGCGCGGACGCCCCGCTGCGGCTGCCGACCGAGGAGGAGCTGGCGGCGCACTACGGGGTCAGCGTGCTCACGCTGCGCGAGGCGCTGAAGTCCCTCGAGGAGGAAGGGCTGATCAGCCGGCACCGCCGCCGGGGCACCTTCATACGGCCGGGCGCCCGGCAGGCCGCGCCGGTGCGGCTGCTCGGCTCGGTGGACACCATCGTCGCCCAGCAGTCCGGCATGCGCGCGACGCTGCTCGGGCACGGTCCGGAGCCGGTGCCGGCCGAGCTGGCCGAGCACTTCGGCGCCGGGGGCGAGGTGGTGGCGTACCGGCGGCTGCGCCACGACGAGAGCGGCGAGCCGACCAACTGGGCGGAGAACCACGTCGTCCGCCGGCTGGCGGAGCGCATCGACCCGGCCGACCTCGAACACTGGCCGATGACCCGGGTGCTGCGCGACCGGCTCGGGGTGCGCATCAGCCGCAACACCGAGACCGTCCAGGCCCGGCTGGCCGATCCGCACACCGCGCGGCTGCTCGGCATCCCGCTGCTCTCCCCGATCCTGCACTACACCGGCGTCAGCTACGACGAGGCCGGCGAGGTGGTGGACGTGGCGCGGATCCACTACCGGGGGGACCGGTTCGCCTTCTCCGTGACGATGGACGCGCGGTGAGCCGCGGTCAGGACCGGCCGGCGGCCGGCGGTGACGCGCCCCTGCTGGCGGACCTGATGCCGTGGTCCACCGGGCCGCTGCGGCTGGGCCGTTCCTGGGTGATGGCGCCGGACGCCGGTGCGCTGCGGGCCCGTTGGGAGCTGCTGACCGCGGCGCCGGACGAGGCGGCGCGCACCGCGCTGTTCGGCCCGACCCGGCTGCGCACCCCGCACAGCGCGGTGCCGCAACTGCCCGGCCACCCGGCCGGCAGCGGCCGGATACGCGACGAGTGCGGCCGGTGCCCGGAGCCGGTGGCGGTGCTGCACGGAGCGTACGACCGGCAGTGGTTGCTCCCCGACCACCGGCTGATCGACGTCGCCCGGCCGGAGTTGTGGCGGGTGGCGGACGACCGGCAGCTGTTCGTGGTGGAACCGGCCGCCTCCGCCGGGCAGCGAGACGACGGCCCGGCGGTCGTGGTGAGCGCGCTGCTGCCGGACGGGCGCTCCCCCGCCGGGCGGCCGGGCCGGGTGCGTCCGCTGTACCGCAGGCCGGGCGGCACCGAGCCCAACTGCGCGCCGGGGCTGCTCGAATGGCTCGCCGAGCGGCTGGGGCGGCCGGCCGGCGCGGCGGAGTTGGCGCAGTGGATCGCGGTGGCGGCCGTGCCGGGGCCGGACGGGATCCGCGTCCCGCTGCCGGGATCGGCCGCGGTGTGGCAGGAGGGCGTCGCGCTGGGCCGCGAGGTGATCGACGCGCAGACCGGCGGCGCCCGTTCGGGGGTGCGCCCGAAGCTGCCCGGCGGACAGCGGCCCTACGTGCGCGCGGCGCTGCCGGCCCGCCCGGACGCGCTGTCCTACGACGCCGGCGGCCAGACGCTGGCGGTGGGCACGGGCCGGGTCTCCCCGGTGCCGCCCGCCGCCTGGGACTTCCAGGTCGCCGGGGTCCGGGTGCTGGAGGCATGGTTCGAGGCCCGCACCGCGCCGGCCGCCCCGGGCACGCTGGCCGCCGTCGGCCCGGCCGGCTGGCCGCCGGAGTGGACCTCGCAGCTGCTGGAGCTGGTCACGGTGCTCGCGCTGCTGGACCGGCTGCGGCCCGCGCGGCGGCGGCTGGCGGACCGGTTGGCGCACGGCGACGGCGTCGGAGCGGAATCCCTGCGGGCGGCCGGCGTGCTGCCGGTGCCGGCCGCGGCGCGGCGGCCCGCCTCGGTGCTCGACCATCACGAGGAGGGCCCGGACGGCCAGTTCACGCTGGTGTGAACCGGTGGGATTCAGCCGGTCTCGTTTGCCCGGATCCCGCGTGCCCGGATCGAGTACATCAGCGGCACCCGGGGGTGTCCGGCCGGGAAGCGGAACTCGCCGCGGCCGCTCTCCTCCAGCACCGGGTAGCGGTGGAAGAGGGTCAGGTCGTGCTCGTGCAGGAACTCGATCCGCAGTCCCGCGCCGGCCAGCGCGGTCACCACCTCGCCGAGCGGGTGCTGCCACTGCACCGAGACCGTGCGGCTGAGCGCCGGCCCGTCGGTGTAGGTGTACGGCTGGTCGTACGCCTCGCCCGCCGTGTGGAAGTAGTCGTACTCGATGCTGCGGCCGTCCATGCCGAGCGCGTCGGTCAGCGGGTGGAAGTCGGCGACGTAGAACACCCCTCCGTCCGCGAGCAGTTCGCTCACCAGGGCCGCCCAGCGCGTCAGGTCCGGCAGCCACACCAGGGCGCCGATCCCGGTGTAGACCACGTCGAAGCGCTCGCCGGCCAGCGCCTCGGCCGCCGCGTAGACGTCGCAGGCGACGAACCGGGCCCGGTCGGCCAGGCCGGTGTCCTCGGCCAGCGAGCGCGCGACGCGCACCGCGGGCCCGGAGAAGTCCAGACCGGTGACCCGGGCGCCGCGCCGCGCCCACGACAGGGTGTCCTGGCCCATGTGGCACTGCAGGTGCAGCAGGCTGCGGCCGGTGACGTCGCCGACCTCGGCGATCTCGAAGTCCCGCAGCGTGCAGGCGCCGGCCCGGAACCCCGGCAGGTCGTAGTAGTCGCTCGCGGCGTGGATGCCGACCCGGTCGTCCCAGTTCTCCCGGTTGCGGGAGATCGCCTCGGTGTCGTGGTCCGTCATCCGGCCGACGCTAGTGGCCGGATGACGGGGAGCGCACGGCGTTTTCCGTCCTGGGGGCGGCGCGGTGGGGTGGGCGCCGGGGTGCGGGCGGATGGAGCCGGAAGGACGGCGGGCGGTGCGGGCGGCTTCGGGTGGTCCGGCGGGCCGGGCCGGACCGCGGGGTACGGGTATCCCCCTCGGCCCGGCCGGCGCCGGACGGCGTCAGTCGCGGCTGCCGAACAGCGAGCGGCGCAGCCGGCGCAGCGGCGCGAAGAGCGACACGCGGGCACCGCGGTTCTCGGTGGCGGGCCGGGAGTCGCGCGCGGTCAGCTCACGCATCAGCGAGGTGGCGTCCGCGGTCTCGCGCTGGGGGACCGCCGGGCCGCCGAGCACCGCGAGGTGGCGTTCCAGCCGTGCGCTGGACGCGCTGCTCCCGCAGCTGATGGCAGGCACTCGCGGCCTGCTGCGCACTATCTGCTCCATTGGCTTAACTCCCCACCCGTACGAGGGCACCCGGTCCGGGCAGCGTAACCCTATCGCCCTCCGCGCTCATCCGCGCGCTCCTTGCCTCGAATTGACCTGTCCGTCAAGGGTGTTGACGTGTACGAGGTTCGCCGCACAGGTAACGAATACCCAGGTGTGCCCCGGCGAAAGCCACCAAGGCGGGCAACGGGCGCACAGGCGGGCGTCCTTGACTGCGGTGCGAGGGCTGCGCCACATTGAAGTCCGGCAGCCGGGGCATCCGGCGCTTGTGGGGGGCAACGTCGCAAATGCATACGATGACGAAGGAATCACTGCCACTGCTCGCGGGTGCCGCGGTGGGGACCGGCGGGGTGGGGGCCGCGCTCGCGCTGGCGGACATCAGTTCGCCGCTGCGCGCGCCCTTCACGTTCTTCTTCCTGGTGGCCGCCCCGGCGGCGGCGCTGGCCTGCTCGCTGCTCGGCCTGGATCCGCTCAGCCGCGCGGTGGTGGCGCTGGCCGGCTCGATCGCGCTCGACCTGCTGGTCGCGCAGGCGATGCTGATGCTGCGGGTGTGGTCGATACGAGGCGGCGTCGCGGTGGTCGCCGCGCTGAGCGTCGCGCTGTTCCTGCTGCCGCTGCTGCGGCGCGGCGGCGGCCGGACCTCTAGACGGAGCGCCTCCTGACGTGGACGTGCGCCTGTACCGCCCCGGTGAGCTGAGCGCGGCGGACCGGGCGGCGTGGACGCGGTTGCAGGCGCTCGGCTGGGAGAGCGGCTGCCGGGGGCTCGCCAATCCGTTCCTGTCCCCGGAGTTCACCTGCGCGGTGGGCCGCTTCCGGCGCGGCGTGCGGGTCGCGGTCGTGCGGCAGGACGGCGAGCCGGCGGCGTTCTTCCCGTTCGAGCGCGGCGCCCTCGGGGTCGGCCGGGCGGTCGGGCTCGGGCTGTCGGACTGCCAGGGCCTGGTGCACCGGCCCGGGTTCGGCTGGGACGCCCGCGAACTGCTGCGCGCCTGCGGGCTGGCGGTGTGGGAGTTCGACCACCTGGTCGCCGGGCAGAGCGCCTTCGCGGCCGGCGCCACCGGCGCGTACGCCTCACCGGTGATGGACGTCGGCCGCGGCTACGAGGCGTACCTGGCCCATCTGCGCGGCCACGCGGCGAAGTTCACCCGCACCACGCTCGCCAAGGAGCGCCGGCTCGGCCGGGACGTGGGCGAGGTGCGCTACGTGCACGACGAGCGGGATCCGGCCGCGCTGCGGACGCTGATGGCGTGGAAGTCGGCGCAGTACCGCAGGACCGGGCGCAGCGACCGGTTCGCCAAGCCGTGGATCGTCGAGTTGGTGCGGGAGTTGTCGCGGGCGCGCGGCGACCGGTTCGCCGGGCTGCTGTCCGTGCTGTACGCGGGCGGCGAGCCGGTCGCGGCGCACTTCGGGCTGCGCACCGACCGGGTGCTGTCGTGCTGGTTCCCGGCGTACGACCCGGCGTTCGCCAGGTACTCGCCGGGGCTGGTGCTGCACCTGCGGATGGCGCGCGGCGCGGCGGAGCAGGGCCTGTCCTACCTGGACCTGGGGCGGGGCGACAAGGAGTACAAGGACGCCCTCAAGACCGGCGAGCTGACGGTCCACGAGGGCTGGGTGGTGCGGCGCCATCCGGTGGCGCTGGGCCGGCTGGCGGTGCGCGCGCCGGCCCGCGCGCTGCGCAACGCCGTCTCCGCGCACGAGGGGCTGCGCCGCCCGGCGGACCTGACGCTGCGGCGGATCGGCCGGCTGCGCGCCGGCCGCCGGCCGGGCGACGGGCCGGCCGGAAGCGGCGACTGAATCAAGTCAAGATCAAAAGGGCATCACGCGCGAAATTCCGCCAAACGGGACTCCCCTCCACAGTTCTTGCCTTAGAGTCGCATCCGTCAATAACCGTCGTACATCCACCCGCACCGTTCCATCACGCACGACGGCCTTCGGGAGAGGGGCCGAGATGGGCGGTGCGGGTCGCGGTTGGGGGGTGCCGTGCCCGGTCATCGCACTGATGCCCGGTCACGTGCCGCAGGGCGAGTGACGCACGCCGTTTCGCCGGGCCCAGGCCCGGCCGACCCCCCTTTCGAACCGGACACGCCAGAGCACCGCCCCGACACGGGCGGTCCACCGGACGAGAGGGATACCCAGTCATGAGTTCCTTTGTTCAGCCGATCGTGCCCGGACATCCGCGGATATCCGGGGAGCCGCCGGCAGCGGGATCCGGGACGGCGGACGGCGAACTGCCGTCCGATCCCTTTCCGGTCAGATTCCGGCCGATCTCCTCACACCTGGCGATAGCGCCGCCGGTCAGCGTGGTGATCCCGGCGATGAACGAGGCGCGCAACCTGCCGCACGTCTTCGCCACCCTGCCGTCGTGGATCCACGAAGTGGTGCTGGTGGACGGCCACTCCACCGACGACACCGTGCGGGTGGCCCGCGCCCTGCGGCCGGACGTGAAGGTGGTCGAGCAGCGCGGCCGGGGCAAGGGGGATGCCCTGATCAGCGGTTTCGCCGCCGCCACCGGTGAGATCATCGTCATGGTGGACGCCGACGGTTCGGCCGACGGCTCCGAGATCGTCTCCTACGTCTCCGCGCTGGTCTCCGGCGCCGACTTCGCGAAGGGCTCCCGGTTCGCCAACGGCGGCGGCACCGACGACATGACCCCGATCCGCAAGCTCGGCAACCGGCTGCTGTGCGCCCTGGTCAACGCCAAGTTCGGCGCCCGCTACACCGACCTGTGCTACGGCTACAACGCCTTCTGGGCGCACTGCCTGGACCACATCGCGCTGGACTGCGCCGGGTTCGAGGTGGAGACCCTGATGAACATCCGGGTCGTCAAGGCGGGCCTGCGGGTGCAGGAGATCCCCAGCCACGAACACCTGCGCATCCACGGCGCGAGCAACCTGCGGGCCGTGCGCGACGGGCTGCGGGTGCTCAAGGTGATCCTGCGCGAACGCGCCGCCCGCCGGGCCGTGCGCGCCGTACGCACCGTGCTGCCGGCCGCCGCCGACCTGGGAGAGGGCGCGTGACCCGACCGGACGTCTCGGTCGTCGTCTGCGTGTACACCGAGGAGCGCTGGGACGACATCGCCGCGGCGGTCGCCTCGCTGCGCGCGCAGCGCGAACCCGCCCGGGAGATCCTGCTCGTCGTCGACCACAACCCGGCGTTGCTGCGGCGGCTGGAGCGCGTCCACGCGAGCGCCGCCGACGTCGCCGTGCTGCCCAACGCCGGGCCGCGCGGGCTGTCGGCCGGGCGCAACACCGGGATCGCGGCGGCCCGCGGCGAGGTGGTCGCCTTCCTCGACGACGACGCGGTCGCCGAGCCCGACTGGCTGCGGCGGTTCGCCGACGCCTACGCCGATCCGCGGGTGATGGCGGTCGGCGGCCGGACCGTCCCGGCGTGGGCGTCCGGCCGGCGGCCCGGCTGGTTCCCCCGCGAGTTCGACTGGGTGGTCGGCTGCAGCTACCTGGGCCTGCCGAGCGGCCGGGCCCGGGTGCGCAACGTGCTCGGCGGCAACGCCTCGTTCCGCCGGACCGCGTTCGGCGCGGCCGGCGGCTTCGCGGTCGGCATCGGGCGGGACGGCGACCGCCGGCCGCTGGGCTGCGAGGAGACCGAGCTGTGCATCAGGCTGCAACGCGCCCTGCCGCAGGCCCTGTTGCTCATGGACGACCGGGCGGTCATCCACCACCGGGTGCCCGCCGCGCGTGAGCGGTTCGGCTACTTCCGCGCCCGGTGCTACGCGGAAGGGCTGTCCAAGGCGCTGGTCACCAGGAGCGTCGGGGTGGCGGCCGGGCTGGAGACCGAGCGGCGCTACACCACCCGGGTACTGCCGGCCGGCGTGCTGCGCGGACTGACCGACGCGCTGCGCGGCCGGCCGGGCGGCGCGGGCCGGGCCGCCGCGATCGTGGCCGGAGTGGCGACGACCGCGGCCGGGTATGCCGTGGGGAGCGTACGGGCGAGGCACACCGCCGGGGCCTTCGAGCCGGGCGGGGTGCCGGTGCCGGGAACGCCGTCCGCGGCCGACGGCGCCTCCCTCGGCGAGCAGCGGCCGGACCTGGGGGGTGTGGTGGCATGACGTCCGCGACGGGGGACGAGGCGGTACCGATCCTGATGTACCACGCGGTCGCCGACACCCCCGCGCGGGCCGCGCGGGGGCTGTCGGTCACCCCGGCCGCGTTCGCCGAGCAGATGGCGGCGCTGGCGGCCGACGGCTTCACGCCGTTGACCACGCGTCAACTCGGCGCGGCCTGGCGGGACGGCGGTCCGCTGCCCGCCCGGCCGGTGCTGATCACCTTCGACGACGGCTACGAGGGGGTGCACCGGCACGCGCTGCCGGTGCTGGCCGGGCACGGCTTCCCGGCCACCCTGTTCGCCACCACCGGCTGGATCCGCGGGCGCGGCGCGGCGGACCTGGCGCCCGGCGCGCCCGACGCGATGCTCTCCTGGCAGCAGGTGCGCGGGCTGGCCGCCGCGGGCGTGGAGATCGGCGGCCACGCGCACAGCCATCCGCAGCTGGACCAGATCGGCGCCGGGCGGCTGTGGTTCGAGCTGACCCGCTGCAAGGAGATCCTGACCGAGGAACTGGGCGCTCCCCCGGTCGCGTTCGCCTACCCCTTCGGCTACTCCGACCGCCGGGTGCGCGCCGCGGTGCGCCGGGCCTACGCGATCTCGCTGGCGGTCGGCAACCGGCTGGCCGCCCGCTCGCAGGGTCCGTACGCGCTGCAGCGGGTGACCGTGCGGCGCTCCACCGGGATCGAGGAGTTCACCCGGCTGGTGCACGGCGCGGCGGTTGGCCGGATCTTCGCCAAAGACCGTGTTGTGACGAAAAGTTATGCGATGGTTCGCAGATCACGCCGAGTGTTGCGGAAGGTACGCGAAACCAGTGTCTGAGACCACCACTCGCAAGACGTCACCGGCGCCGGGGCCCCATCCCGGCAGAGGCCTCACCAGGCTGCGCGGCGGCGGTGACCCGCTCTTCCGCAACGCCTACGCGCTGATGCTCAACACCGGCGTCTCCGCGGTGCTGGGGCTCGGCTACTGGCTGGTGGCCGCGCGGCACTACTCCGACGACGCGGTCGGGCGCGGTTCGGCGGCGATCGCGGCGATGAAGTTCCTCGCCGGGATCACCGCGGTGACGCTGACCGGGGCGCTGGCCCGCTTCATCCCGGTCTCCGGCCGGCGCACCGGGCGGTTCGTCTTCCGTACGTACCTGGCCAGTTCGGCGGTGGTGGCCGCGGCGGCGGTCGGCTTCCTGCTGACGCTGCGCCTGTGGGGGCCGTCGTTCGGCTTCCTGCACGGCCTGGTGCCGGGGCTGGTGTTCGTCGTCGCCGTGGTGGCCTGGTCGGTGATGACGCTGCAGGACGGCGTGCTGACCGGGCTGCGCAGCGCGGTGTGGGTGCCGGTGGGCAACACGGTCTTCTCCACGGCCAAGTTGCTGCTGCTGGTCGCCGCCGCGGCGATCGTGCCGGCGACCGGGGTGTTCGTCTCGTGGGTGGCGGCGATCGCGCTGTCGGTGCTGCCGCTGGGCTGGCTGGTCTTCCGCCGGCTGATCCCCCGGCACGTCGAGGCGACCGCGGACCGGGCCCGGCCGCCGGCGGCCCGCGAGGTCGGGCGGTTCCTGGCCGGCGACTACACCGGTTCGCTCTTCGCGCTCGCCGTGGTCTACCTGGTGCCGGTCATCGTCGCCTCGCAGATCAGCGTCCGGGACAACGCGTACTTCTACATCACCTCGACCATCGGCGGCACCATCGACCTGCTGGCGATCAACATGGGCGCCTCGCTGACCGTCGAGGGGGCGCACGACCCGGCGCGGATCTCGGTCAACCTGCGCGCGGCGCTGCGCCGGATGGCGCTGATCATGATCCCGCTGTGCATGTTCCTGGTCTGCTTCGCGCCCTACGTGCTGCGGGTCTTCGGGCCCGCCTACGCGGCCGCCGGCGCCCCGCTGCTGCGGCTGATGGCGCTGGCCACCTTGACCCGGGTGCTGTTCGAGGCGTACTTCGGGGTGCTGCGGGCGATGAGCCGCACCTCGCGGGTAGCGCTGCTGCAGGGGCTGTTGTGCGTGCTGATGCTCGGCTCCACGATGGTGCTGCTGCCGCGGCTCGGCATCGTCGGCGCCGGGGTGGCCGAGCTGTCCAGCCAGAGCGTGATCGCGGTGGTGGCCTGCTTCGGCCTGGTGCGGCTGCTGCGTGAGCTGCCGGCCGGGCCGGTGGCGGTCCCGGCCGCCGAGCCGGCCGCGGCACCGCCCGGCGCCGAGGACACCGTGACCCCGGGCACCGGGTGGGCGCGCTCCGACGCGCTCGACGAGGACACCCTGCCGCTCGGGGTGCGGCTGGACTTCGACCATCCGGAACGCCGGCCGTACGTGCCGCCGGGCGCGCTGCCCGCGGCCGTCGTCCCCGCGCCCGGCCCCGGCGACCGGGAGGAGCCCGGCAGCGAGCACGGCGCCGAGGAGCCGCCGGCCGCCCGGCGGCGGCGCGGGCCGGGCGAGCGGCTGGCCGAGCTGGGCGGCTGGTTGCTGCTGGCCGCCGCGCTGGCGCTGTACTGGCTGCCGCTGCGCGGCATGGACGACGCCTCGCTGGACCGGATGAACGGTCTGGGCCTGATATCGGTGCTGCCCTACCCGACGCTGGCCGGCGCGGCGCTGCTGGTGGTGGCGTTCTGCTGGGGGCTGTGGCTGCGCGCGCCGCGCCGGTGGCTGCTGGTCGCGGTGCTGCTGGCCACCGTGGTCTCGCTGCACGCGGTGCCCGCCCTGCTGGAGGCGCAGCCGCGGTTCGCCACCGCCTGGCAGCACGCGGGCTTCATCGAGTACGTCGACCGCACCGGCACGGCCCGGCCCTACCTCGACGCGCGGTTCTCCTGGCCGGGGTTCTTCGCGGTCGTCGCGCTGGTGACGAAGGCGTGCGGCATCAGCGACCTGACCGAGGTGCTGCGCTGGTGGCCGCTGGCGATGGAGCTGCTGTACCTGGCGCCGCTGGCACTGGTGCTCAAGGCGGTACGGGCCGGCTGGCGGGCCAAGTGGTGCGCGGCCTGGCTGTTCGCACTGTGCTGCTGGGTCGGGCAGGACTACTTCTCGCCGCAGTCCCTCAACGTCTTCCTCTATCTCACCTTCGCCGGCGTGCTGCTGGTGTGGTTCCGCGCGCCGGTGCGCACGGCCGGCCTGCGGCTGCCCGGCGAGGCGGACCCGCCCGCCGGGGTGGACCGCTCCGAACTGCTGGTGCTGCTCGGCGTGCTGGTCGGGCTGTTCGCCGCCTCCACCGTCAGCCACCAGTTGACGCCGTTCGTGATGCTCGGGGTGGCGGCGGCCCTGGTGCTGTGGCGGCGCTGCTCGCTGCGCGGGCTGCCGGTGGTGTTCGGCGTCATGGTGATCGGCTGGGTCGGCTTCCTGGCCGAGCCGTACTGGTCGGGCCACTTCAACGACCTGTTCGGCGGCCTGGGATCGCTGGGCGGCAACGTCTCCTCCAGCGTGTCCGGCCGGATACACGGCGCGTCGCGGCTGCACGAGGCGGTGCTGTACGCCAGGGTGCTGCTGGCCGCTGCGGTGCTGGCGCTGGCCGCGTTCGGCTGGCTGCGCAGGCGGCTCGCCGGGGTGAGCGACCGGGCGCTGCCGATCCTGCTGCTGATCCCGTTCCTCGGGTTCGGCATGCAGTCCTACGGCGGCGAGATGGCGCTGCGGGTCTTCCTGTTCGCGCTGCCCGGCGCGTGCGTGCTGGGCGCGCTGGCGTTCTACCCGCGCCCGGCGGACGATCCGCCGCACGACCCGGCGCCGGGTACGGCGGGCGGCCGGCGGGTGGCCTGGCGGCGGGCGGTGGCGCTGCTGCTGGTCGGGCAGGTGCTGATGTTCGGCTTCCTGGTGGCCCGTTGGGGCAACGAGAGCTTCGAGCGGGTGCGCACCGGAGAGGTCGCGGCGATGGACTACGTCTACGCCCACGACACGCCGACCGCCCGGGTGCTGTGGCCGACCGAGGACACCGTCAACGACGTGACCCCGAACCTGCCGTGGAGCGCCCGCGACATGGACAAGGTGTCCTACCGCGGCGTCCTGGCACCGCTCGACCCGGCCCGGGTCGGCTCGATGGTGGCCGATCTGAAGGCGGCCGGACCGCAGTCCTATCTGATGATCACCACCGGCACGTCCACCTACCTGGAGCTGAACGCCGGCTACCCCGCCGACTGGCAGACCGGCGTGGTGGCCGCCCTTGACGCGCGTCCCGACCTGCGCCGGGTGCTCACCGACCGGGACGCCGACGTCTACGTGCTCGCCACCGCGGACGCCGGCCCGGTGGCCCGGCCGGTCGTCGGCCGGGCGGGCCCGGTGGTGACCTGGACCCGCTGGACGGTCTACGGGGCCGTCGCGGCGGTGCTGCTGCTCGTGCTGCTGCTCGGCCGCGAGTCGGCCCGGATCCTGGTGGACGGGGAGCGGCGGCGCACCGGCATGCGGGTGTCGTTCTGGATCGCGCTGCCGCTGCTGGCGGTCTTCCTCGTCTCGCTCGCCGACCGCTTCGCCACCCTGCGCTGACGGTTACCCCGGACCGGGCAGCCAGTCGATCCCGTACGCCGGCAGCGTGACGCGCCGGCCGCCGACCCGGGCGGTCAGCGCGCGGCCGGCGGTGTTGACGGCCAGCACGGCGCCCGCGCCGCCGAGCGCGCGCACCGCCGGGTCGTCCACCGCGACGGCGTGCGGCGCGCTGCCGGGCGGGAAGGCGGCGGCGAACCGGCGCAGCAGGTCCATCATCGGCAGCGCCGTGCCCCCGCCGGCCCCGCCCTCGGTGCCGCGCCACAGGCACCCGGGGCAACTGCCGCTCGGCGTCTCGGGGTTCCAGTAGAACGCGCCGGCCGCGCCGGAGCGCTCCAACTGGATCATCGCGTCGGCCTGCACGGCGAGCAGCCGGCGCTGCGGCCAGTGCGCGCCGTCCGGCTCCACGTACCACTCGGCCCACCACACCGGCAGCCCGCCGTCGTCGCGGCGCAGCCAGTCGTCGACGGCGGCGAACTTGTCCGTCGCGGTGAACGGGTCGGGCAGCGCCCGGTCGTCGCGCGTCGTGCTGGAGCCGTCCACCACCAGGAAGTCCGCGCCCGCCTTGTGCCGCAGCCAGTAGCGCAGCGCGTCCAGGTCCCGCTGGTCGACGCTGCCCCAGGGGCCGCGCAGCGACGAGGCGTTGGTGGGGTCGGTGGGGGCGAGGCTGTCCAGGTCGAGGTACGGGCCGCCCACCAGGTCGTGCGGCGCGGCCTTCTTGACCGCCCGGTAGACCAGGTTGTACAGCCGGGTGTAGTCCGCGGCGTCCCACCGGTCGGCGCCCTCGTCCCAGAACCCCTTGAACTCGTTCCACACCAGGAAGTGGGTGACGTCCGGGTAGCGCCGGGCGATCTTGGCGGCGAGCGCGGCGAAGTCCGCGTAGTGCGCCGGGGCGGGGGCGCTCTCCAGCCGGGACCAGTCGGTGGTGCCGGGCCGGCCGCCCTTCATCCAGTCGGGGGCGCAGCACAGCGTGAGGACCGGGGTGCCGCCGCTGGCGCGGATGAGGGCGATCCGGCTGTCGAGGCTGGTGAAGTCGTAGCGTCCGGGCGCCGGTTCGGGGTTCTCGGTGCCCCAGCCCATCACCGCCTGGTCCTGCGGCAGCGGCTGGGCGGCCAGCGCGCGGACGGCGTTGGCGCGCGCGCTCGGGGCGCCGAGGTCCGCGCTGTACTGGGTGTGGGTCAGGCCGAAGCCCAACGCCGGCTCGGCCGGCCGGGGCGGCCCGGGGTTGCCGAACACCCCGGGGGCCGGTGTGCCCCGGCTCACCTGCGCCCTGCCGTGTCCCGAGGTGCCGCACATCGTCAACAGCACGCCGAGGCAGACCACCACCGCCGCGGCCAGCAGCACCAGCCGCCGGTGCTCGCCGGACGGACCGGTGCCGGGGCCGGCATGACGTCGCATCACCTCTGCACTGTAGGACCCCAGCGGCGGATCGGGGCGTGCCGGGCGGCGGGTACGGCCCGGTATCGGCGGTACCAACTGGTAGTTTGCTGCCCGGTACGCAGCCGGTCACGGTTCCGGGGGGAGCATGGAAGAGACCGCGGCCGACTTGGATCGGCTGCTCAATCCGTTCAGGTACGACGCCGACGGCAGGTTGACCGAGGTGGCCCGCCGGGGTGAAGCCGGCGGATCCGCGCGGCCGCCGGGGCGGTCGCTGGTGCTGGAGGTCGAGGCGTTCCACCGCCGGCAGGGCTTCTTCGCCGACGTGCTGGCGGCGTTCCGCGAGACGGTCGTCCTGGCACCGGTGCGCGAGGAGCGGTTGGTCGCGGCCGAGCGGGACGGCGTGCGTTGGCTGCTCGCCTTCTCCGACGAGACCGCGCTGGCCGCCTACCTGACGGAACGTCAAGAGCGGGCCGAGCCGGTGCCCTACCTCCGGGTCACCGGCGCCCGGTTGCTCGACGCGGCCGTGCCGCGGGCGGGAGGGCCGGCCGGGGTCGCGCTCGACATCGCCGGTGACCGGCCGGTGCTCTTCCCGCCGGTGCGCGGGATCGTGCCGGACGACGCGGCGGTGGTGTAGCGGTGCCGGAACAGCACGACCACGCGATCACGCCGCTCGGCGCGGGCGATCTCGCCGCGGATCCGGCCGCGTTGAAGGAGGCCGCGGACGGCCTGGTCGCCGCCATGGGCGAGTTGAAGTCCGTCAGCGGCGCGGTGAACGGTGAACTCGGCCGGGGCTTCGACGAACTCGCCCTGTCCGGAATGCAGTTGGGCAACGAGGAACTGCGCTCGGCGTTCGCGCGGTTCGGCGAGCGCTGGGACTGGGGCGTACGCGTCCTGCTCACCGAGGGCAACGAGCTCGCCGGCCGGCTGGGCCTGTCCGCCGGTGCGTTCCACGACAACGAGCAGTATGTGAAGGGGACGTTCAAGGACCTGGCGGTCGGCTTCACCGGCGATCCGGACGAGACGGACACCGACGCGGAGAACCACTCGCTCGCCTGGTCCCGCCGGTTGACCGGCGCCCCGGACGAGAGCGGCGCGCAGGCCGATCAGCACATCGCGGCGACCGCGAAGGCCACCGCGGCGGACGAGATCCGCTCGTCGCCGGACGGCAGCATCCTCGACCGGCTCAGCGGCGGCGCGCTCTCCCGCGACACCGCCGGCTGGCAGCGGCCGGGAGGCGGCGGATGAGCGGGCTGGGCGACTTCGTCGACGGCGCCGAGCACATCGGCGAGCGGCTGGGGCGCGGCGTCGGCGACATGGCCGACGGCGTGGGGCAGTTGGGCGGGCGGCTGCTGGACTCGGTGGGCGCGCACGGCGCGGCGGACGATGTGCGGCACGCCGGCGCCTGGACCGCCGACCGGTTGGGCGCCCGGGTCCCGGAGTCCGAACTCGGCGAGAGCGACGACCCGGCCGACCTGATCCACGGCGATCCGCACGCCGTCAAGGCCGCGGCCGGCCACTTGCGACGGTTCGCCACCGCCTTCCACGAGGTGGCCAAGGGCATGCGCGGGGTGGACACCGGCCACTGGCAGGGCGAGGCGGCCGACGCCTTCCACGCCGACTTCACCCCGCATCCCGCCAGGTGGGACACGGCCGGCGACGCCTTCGAGGAGGCGGCCGAGGCCCTCGACGGGTACGCCCACACCGTCGTGTGGGCGCAGGGCAGGGCGGCGGACGCCGTACGCGAGTACCGCGGCGGCGAGCGGCAGGCCGCCCACGACCGGGCCGCCCACGACCAGGCGGTGCTGCGCTACAACCTCGCGGTCACGAAGTACGACGCCACCGGCGAGGGCGCACCGCCGGCCAGGCCGCCCGCCGAGGCCGACACCGGGTCCGCCGCGATGAGCCTCGCCGAGGCCGAACTGCACCAGGCGCGGGTGCAACGCGACAAGGAGGCCGCCCAGGCGGCACGGCTGATCCGCGCCGCGCTCGAACACGCCCCCCGCACGCCCGGGTTCTCGCTCTCCCGCGCGATCGGCGACTACACCTCCTACAACGCCGTCAGCGCCGAGCACTTCGCCGGCGGCGTCGCCAAGAGCGCCGGCGACCTGGTGAAGTTCGTCCGGAGCGTCGATCCGCAGGATCCGTACAACCTCGACCACCCCGAGTTCTACCTCGACCACCTCGCCTCGACCGCCGGCGGCCTGGCGCAGGCCGGCAACCACCCGATGACGCTGGTCAAGTCGGTCGTCGGCACCGGCTGGAAGAACGATCCGTCGCAGGCGCTCGGGGTGTTCACCGGCAACCTGCTGGCCGGCGCCCTCACCGACGGATCCGACGCGCCGGAGGTGGCCGGCGCCGACGCCTCGGCGCTCGGCGCGCCCCGGATGCCGCGCGACATGGAGCTGACCGGCGGCCGGACCGCGGCCAACAAGCAGATCCTCAAGGACCTCAAGCAGGTGCCCAGGAAGATCCGGAACCGCGTCAAGGCCCACATGAAGGAGATGCCCGGCGGCGGCACCAGCATCGGGGAGAAGCCGCTGAGCGAACTGCCCGGCGGCGAGGCGGTCGACAAGGAGAAATGGGACCACGTCCAGGGCGTCTACCTGCCCGGCAGCCGCCGGCTGCTGGTCAACTCCTCGTTGGAGAACGGCTTCACGAAGGTCGCGCTCCACGAGTTCGGCCACGCCACCGACCACGCCTACGGGTGGTTGAGCGAGCGGCCGGAATGGCAGCCGCTGCGGCAGCGGATGACCGACTGGCTCCGCAGCACGGGCCACTACGACACGTACTTCGACAGCTCGAAGGAGATGTGGGCCGAGTCCTTCGGCGCCTGGTGCGAGGGCCCGCAGAAACTGTTGGAATGGACGAGGAACAACCACGGGTTGGCCTTCACTTTGGGGAGATATTTCGAGCATGCCCTCTGACGCCTCCGGCTCCGCCGAGACCTACCACCACGAGTTCACGCCGGTCCTCGGCCACGACGGCGTGACCGTCTTCGTGCGCTACGGCGGCCAGGCGGAGAACGGCGCCCTCTACGACGGCGTCGCCACCTACCACCCCGGAGACGCCCGCTACGCCGAGCTGCTCCCGCTCGCCCAGGCCAACCCGGTGCGCCAGCCGCCGCCCGTCGAGGAGGACGAGATGACCGACGAGGAGGCCGACGAGTTCCTCCGGGAGTGGGAGGAGGGCTAGCGGCGCCGCTGCGGCGGGGCACCGCCCGGAAAAGGGCGGGCGCCGGCGTCCGTTCTGCCGGATCATGAGGGGCATGTCCGTCAGGAACCCGGAGGACCGCAGGCCGGCCGGCCCGCTCGCGTGTCCCGAGCCGGGCGGGTCCGCGCTGCCGGACGCGGCGCTGCCCATCCGGCTCAACACCGCGGGCAACGACTCGCCCGCCGACATCGTGGACGCCATGCTGCTCGGCCGGTTCGCCTCCGGCGCGCAGCCGTTCGCGCACTCCCACTCGGTGGAAAGGGTGCGGGCCGGCGCCCGGCTGCTGCCGCCGGACGCCCGGGTGCTGCGGTCCGCCACCGAGAAGGACCGCCACTCGGTGCTGGCCGAGGGCGACGGCTGGACGATCCTGGTCGCCCGCTGGAAGCAGGGCGCCGAGGTGACGGTGACCGCGACCGACGAGGAGTCGGCGAGCCGGGTCCTGGCCGCCGCGGTCGCGGACGCCGAGGACGAGCCGGAACCGCGGCCGGAGCTGGTGCCGATGGGCTTCTGGCACTTCTCGCACCGCCGGGGTCCGACCCGCAGCACCCGGTCCATCAGCGCCGCGGCCTGGCAGGACGTGCGGGCCAACTACACCGCGCCGGTGGCCGAGGCGATGGACGCGCTGATGAAGCTGACCGCGCGGGATGTCACCGGGCGGCTGCTCCTGCTGCACGGGCCGCCCGGCACCGGCAAGACCTCCTGCCTGCGCACCCTGGCCCGCGCCTGGCGCGACTGGTGCCAGGTGGACTGCGTCCTCGACCCGGAGCGGCTGTTCAGCGATCCGGGATACCTGATGGACCTGGCCCTCGGCGCGGACGGCGGCGAGGCCGGCGAGCGCTGGCGGCTGCTCCTGCTGGAGGACTGCGACGAGTTGATCAGGGGCGAGGCCAAGCACACCGCGGGCCAGGCGCTGTCCCGGCTGCTCAACCTGACCGACGGGCTGCTCGGCCAGGGCCGCAACGTGCTCGTCTGCATCACCACCAACGAGGAGTTGGAGCGCCTGCACCCGGCGGTGGTGCGCCCCGGCCGCTGCCTGAGCCGGATCGAGGTCGGCCCGCTCACCCGCCGGGAGGCGACCGCCTGGCTGGGCGGCACCGGGCAGGTCGGCCGCGAGGGCGCGACGCTCGCCGAGCTGTACGCCCGGCGCCGCGGCACCGCCCCGCTCCTGCCGGCCCAGCCCGAACCCGCCGACGGGCTCTACCTGTAGCCGCCCGCCCGTCTATTCGTAGACCGCGCGCAGCGCCTCCTCCACCGCGGAGCGGGCCGCCGAGCGGTCCAGGCCCAGGCGGTGGGCGCGCTGCGCGTAGGCCGCGGCCGCGGCGGCCGCCTGGCGGGAGGCGGCGTCCGCCGCGGCGGCGATGAACGTGCCGTGCCGGCCGCGGGTCTCGATCACGCCGTCGCCCTCCAGGGCGCGGTACGCCTTGGCCACCGTGTTGACGGCCAGTCCGAGGTCGTCGGCGAGGCCGCGCACGGTCGGCATCCGGTAGCCGACCGGCAGGTCGCCGTCCCGGGCCCGGGCGGCGATCTGGGCCCGGACCTGCTCGAAGGGCGCGCTGGCCGACTCCGGATCGACGGTGATTCGCAGACTCACGTAACGTCTCCCGCTGGCTGGGACGATATGCCGGATTCATTGTGCGGCAGGGCGACCGCCCGGGAGGGCCCCTCGGGGTCAAAGGCGATCGCGTCACCGGGCAGGTGGCGGTGGAGGACGAAGCGGTCGCCGGCCCGGTAGGCGTCGAAGCCGGCCCGGCAGTACGCGACCATGTCGTCGGGCAGCGCGTCCAGCGGGTACCAGTCGATGCCCGAGCACTTGTCGGGCTCGCGGTTGACGGGGGTGCCCCGCCACTCGCGCGCCTCGAAGAACCAGCCGGTGCGCGGGTCGCCGGACGGCGCGCTGTGCTGCATCACCAGCGCGGTCCTGATGGTGTCCGGGTCGACGACGACGCCCACCTCCTCGTACGCCTCGCGGATCACCGCCTGCCGGACGTCCTCGCCGTCCTCGACGTGTCCGCTGGGCGCGTTGAGCAGCCCGTCGGCGTAGCCGGTGCCCGAACGGCGGGCCAGCAGCACCTGGTCGCCGCGGCGCAGGATGAGGTGCACGTCGACGATCTCGGCGTGCCGGCGCGGTGGCGCGGCGTGCACCACGGCGACGTACCGCTCGTCGTGGACCGGGCGGCCCCACAGCAGGCGGTCGTGGGCGAGCTGTTCGACGTGGGTGCGGGTGGCGAGCGGCGCGGCGAGGGCGGCGAGGGTGTCGGCCGGGATGCCGACCCGGTCGCTCTCGCCCCAGCGTCCCTCGACCAGCACCAGCCGGCCGCCGCGGCGCAGCAGCCGGGTCCAGCGGCGCAGCGCCTCGGCCGGATCGGGCAGCGTCCACAGCACGTGGCGCACCATGACCACGTCGAACCGGCAGTGGCCCAGCGGGGGGCGGGCCGCGTCGCCGACCAGCACCCGCGCGTCGGTGCCGGCGAGCTTGCGGCCGGCGAGCACGGCCATCCGCGGCGAGAGGTCGACCGCGGTGACCCGGTGTCCCTGCTCGGCGGCGAGCAGCGACATGCTGCCGGTGCCGCAGCCGAGGTCGAGGACGTCGCTGCGCCGCTCCGGCAGCCAGGAGCGCAGCCGCGCGCTCCAGGCGGCCCGGACCGCGGGATCCGCCATCCCGTGGTCCGGCTCCGCGTCGAACGTGCCGGCCATGGCGTCCCAGAAGGCCGCCGTCTCCCCCACACCACTGTCCTCGGTCATGCCGCGATCCTCGCACCGCCCTGTGACAACGGCCCGTGGCGCGACGCTTTCAGGACCTGCCCAGCCGCCGGTAGCGGGCCCGGCGCTCGGCGGTCCGGACCGCGGGGTCGAGGGCGCGCAGCGCGGCGAGTTCGGCGCCGAGCGTGGCGCCGAGCCGGCGCAGGAACGGCTCGGGGTCGTCGGCGGCGTCCGGACCCTCCTCGACGATCCGGTCCACGATGCCGCGCCCGAACATGTCGGCGGAACGCACCCCCTGGCGTTCGGCGACCTCGAAGGCCCGCTCCGTGGTGCGGTGCAGGATCGCCGAGGCCCCCTCCGGCGGCAGCGGCGAGAGCCAGGCGTGCCGGGCGGCGAGCACCCGGTCGGCGGGCAGGAAGGCCAGCGCGCCGCCGCCGGCGCCCTGGCCGAGCAGCAGGCACAGGGTAGGCGCCGGGAGGGTCACCAGGTCGGCGAGGCAGCGGGCGATCTCCGCCGCGAGCCCGCCCTCCTCGGCGTCCCGGGAGAGCTTGGCGCCCGCGGTGTCCACCACGGTCAGCAGCGGCAGCCCGAGTTCGGCGGCGATCCGCATGCCGCGCCGCGCCTCGCGCAGTCCGGCCGGGCCGAGCGCGGCCGGGTCCTCGTCGGCCCGCTCCCGGCGGTCGTGGCCGAGCACCACGCACGGTGTGCCGCCGAACCGGGCCAGCGCCAGCAGCGATCCGGGGTCGCGCTCGCCGGCCCCGGTGCCGTTGAGCGGGGTCACGTCGTCGGCCGCGACCCGCAGCAGCGCCCTGGTGCCGGGCCGCTCCCGGCGCCGGGAGCGGCGGATCGACTCACCGGTCGACGGCGGTTCCGCCGGGGGTGCCGGGTCGTCGGTGGGGGCGGCCTCCGGCGCGGTCCGCGGCTCGCCGCACAGCACGTCCAGGGCGCGGGCGGTCGGGCGGGCCAGGTCGGCCACCGGCAGGACGGCGTCGAGCAGTCCGTGCGCCAGCAGGTTCTCCGCGGTCTGCACGCCGGAGGGGAACTCCTCGCCGTAGAGCGCCTGGTGGACGCGGGGGCCGAGGAAGCCGATGAGGGCGCCCGGCTCGGCGGCGGTGACGTGGCCGAGCGAGCCCCAGGAGGCGAGCACGCCGCCGGTGGTGGGGTGGCGCAGGTAGACGAGGTAGGGCAGGCCGGCGGCCTTGTGGTCGGCGACGGCGGCGGCGACCTTCACCATCTGCAGGAACGCGATCGTCCCCTCCTGCATGCGGGTGCCGCCGGAGGCCGGCGAGGCCAGCAGCGGCAGGCGTTCGCGGGTGGCCCGTTCCACGGCGCTCACCAGGCGTTCGCCGGCGTCCACGCCGATCGAGCCGGCCAGGAAGCCGAACTCGCAGCCCACCAGGGCGACCCGGCGGCCCCGGATCCGGCCCTCCCCGGTGACCACCGACTCGTCCAGGCCGGTGCGCGCCCTGGCCCGTTCCACGTCGGCGCGGTAGCCGGGGTCCTCGGGCAGCCGGGTCACCGGTTCGTCCCAGCCGTGCCAGGTACCGGGATCGACGAGGGTCTGCCACAGATCGGTCACTGTCATGCCGGCCACCCTGCCACGCGGGGGGCGGGGTGGCCGGCGAAGCCGGTGAACAGCCGTCAGAAGGCGTCCGCACACGTGGTCGGGGTGGCGTGCGCCGGGTCGAGGGCGTTGGCCACCTCGTGGAAGGCGATCAGGTCGGTCGTGCCGATCAGCACGTGCTCGGAGAGGTCGGCCGAGCACAGGTCCTGCAGCAGGACGTTGTGCACGTCGGGCCCGTTGAGGAACTCGGAGGTGTACGGGGTGACGACCTCGTCGTACCTGGTCGCGATGACGGTGTAGTGCACGCCGGGCACGGTGTCGCCGCCCGCGTTGAGCTTCTGCAGGAAGGGGGAGCCGGCGATCTGGTCGGTCAGGCCGGGGGTGACCGCGCCGAGGAACGCCTCGGCGCCGGGGAAGTACGGGATGATCTGGTCGAGGCCGTTCAGGGTGGTGCCGTGGTTGTCGGGGGCGATGCCGACCAGGGCGTTGGTCTTGGCCGCGCCGCCGAGGAACTTCAGGTAGTAGCGCGGCATCATGCCGCCCTGGGAGTGGCCGACGATGTCCACCTTCGAGGCGCCGGTGGCCGACAGCACCTTGTCCACCTCGTCGGACAGCTGCTGCGCGGAGGCGGTGATGGGCCCGAGCCCGTCGATCACCCCGGCGCCGGTCAGCTGGCCGTAGTCGAAGGAGAAGACGCAGTAGCCGCGGTCCTCCAGGTAGGGGGCGAGGACCAGCCAGTTGTCGGTCCCGTTGCCGAACGTGCCGTGCACCAGCACCACCGGGTAGGGGTGTGCCGCGGACGGCTTGCAGGAGTAGTCGTTCCAACCGGTGCTGGGCGCGGCGGCGTTGGCGGCCGGCGCCGTGGCGGCCAGGGCGCCGACGGCGAGCGCGAGCGCCGGAAGGAGTGTCAGCGCGCGACGGCGCCGACGTCCCGAGGACAGCTTCATATGATCTCCTCGCAGGTCAGGGGGGCGTTTCGGGCACCGTTATGCCCTGTGATACGGATCACAAGCGGCTACGCACGAGTAAAGTTACGGGCGAGTAGCAACTGTGGCCAGTAAGACGTCGGTAAAATTTCCGGCGCCGGTGGCGGACCCGGGGCGGACCCGGGGAAGGTTCAGGCGGCGCCGTGCAGCGCGGCCGGCCGGATCACGTCCGGCCCGAACAGCTCCCTGACCCGGTCGGTGACCTCCTCGATCCGCCGCGCCCGGTCGTCCTCGGGGTCGAAGGTGAGCTGGTGGACGGCGAGTTCGGCCGGGCCCAGTCCTTCGGCCCGCAGCGCGACCGCGCGCAGCCGGGCGCGTTGCAGGCCGAGCGCGGCGTACATCCGGTACGCGGCGGCGGTGAGCGCGGCGGTGTGCCCGGTCGGTTCGGGCAGCGGGCGGGTGCGCACCGTGGCCGCGCCGTCGGCGTAGCGCACGGTGAGGGTCAGGGAGCGGGCGACCTGCCGCTGGGAGCGCAGCCGGGAGCCCAGCTCGTCGGTGAGCGACAGCAGCGCGCGCCGGTGCCGGTCCCGGTCCAACTCGTCGCGGTCGAAGCGCCGTTCGGCTCCGACGGAGCGGGCCGGCGCGTTCGGCGTCACCGGGAGCGGGTCGATGCCGCGCGCCTGGTCCCGCAGCCGCCGGCCGGCCGCCGCGCCGAGCAGCCGCTGCAGGGTGCCGAGCGGCGCGGCGGCCACCCGTCCGACGCTGTCCAGGCCGTAGTCGTCCAGCACCCGGGCGGTGGCCGGCCCGACCCCGGGCAGCGCGGCGACCGGCTGGCCGGCCAGGAACCCGGCCACCGCCTCCGGCGTGCCGGGCAGCACCAGGACCGCGCCGGGCGGTGCGTCCCGCGCCGCCAGCCGGGCCAGCGACGGGTTCGCGGCGACGCCCACCGTGCAGTCGGCGCCGTACCTGGCCAGCGCGCGCACCCGCAGCAGCGTGCCGAGTTCGCCGGCGGTGCGGCCGAAGTAGCGCAGGGCGCCGCGCACGTCGGCGAGCGCGGCGTCCGGTGGCAGCGCCTGGACGACCGGGGTGATCTCGCCGAGCAGCGCCAGCAGGCACCCGTACGCCTCCTCGCCGAGCACCGCCGCGGGGCCGTCCGGCGAGTGGAAGCGCACGTGCAGCACGTGCGGCGCGGCGGCGGTCCGGACGGCGGCGGCCGCCGCGAGCAGCCCGCCGCCGCCCGCGCCGGGCACCGGGAGGCCGGAGGGATCCGTCCACCGCGCGGCGCGGGTGCGCGCGTGACGGCGGGTCATCCCGCGCTCCCCTGGCTGGAGTGCCACAGCTTCCGCCCGGTGGCGGCCCGTTCGCCGGGCGGCTGGAGGTCGGCCCACGGGTGCAGTTCGTATCCGGTGGGCAGGTGGATCGAGCGGTCCGGCGCACCCGGCTCGGGACGGCCGTCCGGCGGGGCGGCGAGCCGCGCGGCGACCGCCTCCAGGCCGCCTTCGGCACGCAGCCGGGCGAGGTCGGCGAGGTTCCAGGCGGCGGAGCCGACCACGCTGAGGCTGCGCGGGCCGCGCCGCTGCACCACGCCGCGCACCAGCAGCAGCCAGGAGTGGAAGACGGTGTGGGCGCACCGTTCGTGGCTGTCGTCGAAGAAGGCGCAGTCGGCCAGCCCGGTGCCGTCGTCGAGGGTGAGGAAGATGACCCGCTTGCCGGAGCGGATCGGCGGGGTCTGGGTGGCCGCCTTCGCGCCGGCGACCAGGACGGTGGCGCCGTGCCGCGCCTGCCGCAGCTCCTTGGCGCTCACCGCGCCCAACTCGCGCAGGAACGCCCGCTGGTCGTCCATCAGATGCCGGGAGGTGTCCATGCCCAGCACGCCCAACTCGGCGTCCAGCCGCTCGCCCGCGTCCAGGTCGGGCAGCCCGGCCGCCGCCACCGGCGTGCCCGGTCCGCCCGCCGGGAGCGGGAGTTGGCCGTCGTAGGCGGCCGCCCCGCGCTGCCGGTGCAGTTCGGCGACCTGGAGCAGCAGGTCCCTGCGGTTGGCCGCCGAGCCGGCGAGGAAGCCGTCCAACGCGCCGACCCGGACCAGCCGTTCGGCGACCGGCCGGCTCGGCCGGCCGCGCTGCCACAGGTCCTGCAGGGACGCGTAGGGGCGGCGGGCGACCAGCCGGGCGGTCTCCTGCTCGCTGATGCCGTGCACGTCGCGCAGCGCCAGCCGCAACCCCCAGCGCTCCCGGCCCTCCTGATCGCACACCAGTTCGACCTGATAATCCGCGCCGGACGCGTTCACGTCCAGCGGCAGCACCGGCACCCCGCGCCGCCTGGCGTCCGCGAGCAGCAGCCGCTTGGGGTACATCCCGGGGTCGTGGGTGAGCAGGCCGGCGTAGAAGGCGGCCGGGCGGTGCGCCTTGAGCCACGCGGACTGGTAGGTCGGCACCGCGAAGGCGACCGCGTGCGCCTTGCAGAAGCCGTAGGAGCCGAAGGCCGCCAGGATCTCCCAGCAGCGCCGGATCTGCTCGGCGGTGCAGCCCCGCCTCCGGGCCGCCGCGGCGAACCAGGCGTGGACCCGGCCCTGCAGTTCGGGCTCGGACAGCGCGCGGCGCTTCTCGTCCGCCTCGGCCGGATCGCAGCCGGTCAGCACGCTGATCATCCTGATGACCTGCTCGTGGAAGACCACCACCCCGTAGGTCTCGCCCAGCACGTCCACCAGGCCGGGGTGCGGGTACTCGGGCCTGCGGCGGCCGTGCCGGGCCTCGATGAACGGCCGGACCATGTCGGCGGCCACCGGACCGGGCCGGAAAAGCGATATGTCGACCACCAGGTCGTGAAAGGTCGCCGGCTGCATCCTGCCGACCAGATCGCGCTGCCCCGGCGACTCGATCTGGAAGCAGCCCAACGTCTCGGCGGACCGGATGAGTTCGTAGGTCTCCCGGTCGTCGGGCGGCACCCGGTCGAGGTCGAGCCGCTCCCCGCAGGCCCGTTCGACCTCCTTGACCGCGTGCGCCATCGCCGACTGCATCCGCACCCCGAGCACGTCGAGCTTGAGCAGCCCGAGCACCTCCACGTCGTCCTTGTCGAACTGGGCCATCGGCAGGCCCTCCCCGCTGGTCGGCACGACCGGGGTGCGCTCCAGCAGCCGCGCGTCGGACAGCAGGACCCCGCACGGGTGCATCGCGACCCCGCGCGGCAGTCCGTCCAGCGCCTCGACCAGGTCCCACATCCGGCCGCCGTAGCGGTCGGCGACCGCCCGGGCGTCGACGGCGCGCAGTTCGGGCAGTTCGGCGAGCGCGGCGCGGGCGTCCTTGGCACGGATGTGCGGAAACGATTTAGCAAGCCGGTCGGCCTCCGTCGGATCCATGCCGAGCGCGGCGGCCACGTCCCGTACCGCGTGCCGCACCCGGTAGGTCTCGGGCATCGCGACGGTGGCGACCCGCTCCGCGCCGAAGCGGTCGATGATCGCCCGGTAGACCTCGATGCGGCGGGCGGACTCCACGTCGATGTCGATGTCGGGCAGCGAGAGCCGGGTCGGCGACAGGAACCGCTCCATCAGCAGGCCGTGCTCCACCGGGTCGGCGGCGGCGATGCCCAGCAGGTGGTTGACGAAGGAGGACGCGCCCGAACCGCGCGCCGCGACCCGTATCCCCAGGCCGCGGGTGTCGTCCACCACCCGGGCGACGGTGAGGAAGTACCCGGCGAGCCCCAACTGCCGGATGGTGCGCAGTTCGTCCTCCAGCCGGTCCCAGCGCACCCGGTCCCGGTCGTGGCGCCTGACCACCATCGCGGCGGCGCACCTGGAGCGCAGCAGCCGGTCGGGCCCGCGCGTCCCCGCGCCGACCAGTTCGGCCTCCGGGAAGTGCACCCGGTGCGTGCCGATGTCCTCCTCCGGGTCCACCGCGCACTGCCCGGCGGTCTCCTCGGTCATCCGCAGCAGCCGGTAGGCGACGTCCCGGCGGAACCCGGCCGCCTCGGCGACCCGCTCGGCGATCCGCACCATGCTCCCGGTGTCCTTCAGCCAGCCCTCGCCGCTGTCCAGCGCCTCCCGGCCGCGGGCGTCCACCGGCACCAGCAGGCGGGCCGCGTCCAGCACGTCGGCGACCTCGCCCTGTCCGGGGTCGGCGTAGCGGACCGCGTTGGTCAGCACCGCCCGCAGGCCGTGCCCGGCGGCGAACCCGAGGGTGCGGGCGGCCAGCCGCACCGAGCCCGGTCCGGTGCCGGGCCGCCCGTGGCAGACCACTTCGAGGCGCAGCGCGTCCCCGTACCGCTCGCGCCAGGGCGCGAGCCGGCGCTCGGCGCGGTCGGGGCGTCCGGCGGCCAACTCCCGGCCGACCTCCGAGTCCGGCCCGAGCAGCACCGTCAGCCCGTCGCCGGTCAGGTCGTCCCAACCGGGCAGCGCCGGGGGGCCGGTGCGGTGCGCCGCGGTGAGCAGCCGGCACAGCGCCGCCCACCCGGCGGCGCCGTCCCGGGCCAGGAAGACCGCGCGGGGCGCCGACTCGTCGACGAACGCCCCACCGCGCACCGGCAGCCGGCGGCGGGCGCTTGCTGCGGCCGGCTGCGCGGGCGGGACGGCGAGCCCGGCGCCGAACACCGGGCGCACGCCGGCCCGCGCGCACTCCTGCGCGAAGCGGACCGCTCCGGCCACCGTGTCCCGGTCGGTCAGCGCGAGGGCGTCCATCCCCCGCTCGGCCGCCCGGCCCACCAACGCCTCCGGGTGGCTGGCGCCGTAGCGCATCGAGAATCCCGAGACGGCGTGGAGATGCGTAAAGCCCGGCATACGCACCTCCCGCTTCCCATTCCGTCTCCCCCTTCGGCCCGGTCCGCGGCTCGGACCTGCTGCTTTCCACCATAGACCAGATCCAGGGACATCATCGAATATCCGTTCGATTCAGATCGCGGAGCCCCGCTGGACTACAGTCGGGCCATGGCTTCGAACGAGGCGCCGGTGCGCGTGGACAGCTGGATCTGGTCGGTACGGCTCACCAAGACCCGCTCGCTCGCCGCCGCCGAGTGCCGCGCCGGCCACGTCCGGATCAACGGCGAACGCGCCAAGCCCGCCCAGCCGGTGAAGGCCGGCGACGAGGTGCGGGTCTTCACCGCCGGCCGCGAACGGGTGGTCGTCGTCTCCCGCCTGATCCGCAAGCGGGTCGGCGCCCCGGCCGCGGCGGAGTGCTACGTGGACAACAGCCCGCCCCCGCCGCCCCGCGAGGACGTGCTCGCCATCGGCCTGCGCGACCGCGGCACCGGCCGCCCCACCAAGCGCGACCGCCGCGAACTGGAACGCCTGCGCGGCCCGGAAGCCCCTTCCTGGAAGTAGTCCCGGGCTCCCCGACCAGGCACGTCGACACCGCATCGCGCCGGGTTCCAGCCGGGCAAGCTTTCCGCAAGGTCGGGCAAGCCTTCCGTCCGCTCCCCCGGGCATCCCTTGGCCATGGGTCGCCTCGCGACATCGATGGACGACTACGGGAGAGGGATGTCGAAGGTACGCAGGAACCCCGGGCAATGGGTGACGCTGCCGGGGTGCAAGAAGGTGCTGATCATCGTGGCCACGGAGGTCTACGCACGGCGGATCGCGGATCTGCTGCCGCTTCTGGAGTCCGACCTGCGGCTCCAAGTCGTCTTCACCATGCCGCCGCACGCCCTCAACGAGGGCGCCGAGCGGTTCGTACGCCAACTGGGCGCCGCGGTGCTGCCGTGGAAGGAGGCGGTGCGGCGTGCGGGATTCAACTCCCACCCGGCGGTTCGTCCAGGCTGCGGATCCGGTCACGCAGGCGCTGGGTGTCCCTCGGGCTCACCGAGAGGTAGCCGGCCAGCGCCTGCTCGTACCACTCCCGGGCAGCGCGCGGATCGTGCCGGTCCCGCGCTGTCAGGCCCAGCCACTCCAGTGTCCGGGCCCGCCACGCGACGGACCCGGTGGCGCCGAACTCCTCCATCGCACCGCGCAGTTGGAGTTCGGCGGTCGGGAAGTCACCCGACGCGGCCAGCGCCCGGCCCAGCAGTGCCTGCGCCCTTGCCGCGTCGTGGCGGTCGCAGACGGCGAGCAGTTCTCGGTGCGCGGTGGTCAGCAGTACGACCGCTTCATCGGGACGGCCGGCAGTGAGCGCGATCTCGCCCAGGCAGGTGCGGGAGAGCGCCACGCCCCTGGGGTAGCCGATCTCCTCGCGCAGCCGCAGCGCCTCGGTGAAGGTCTCGCGGGCCGCGTCGAGCCGGCCGGACATCTGGTGCGCCTGCCCGATCCCGTGCAGCGCCTGGGACCGGGCCCGTCGGTCGCCGTCCCGCAGCGCGTCCTGCAGCGCCTGGCCGAACCAGTCGAGCGCCTCGTCGTTGCGCCCCGCGTTGAGCAGGCCACCGCCGCCGGTGGTCAGCATCCGGCTCACGCCGCGCGGATCACCGGCCCGTCGCGCGGCAGCCAGTCCGGTCTCGTGCGCCTCGATCCAGAACCGATGCGGTCGAATCCGGTGGAAGAGGGGCCAAAGGGCGTCCACCAGCATCCACGCCGTATCGTCCCAGCCGTGCTCCACCGCAGTGGACACCGCGACCTCCAACTGCGGCTGTTCGACGGTCAGCCACTCCAGTGCGGCGGCACCGTCGGGGAACATCGGCGGCTCCTCGGGAGCGAAGGCGTAAGTGCGCCGCAGGGTGCGGTGGTTGGGGGTGAGCAGTTCTTCGGCGGCGGTCGCGGCCGACAGGTACCAGTCGACCACCCGGCGGACCGACTCCTGCCGGGCGGCCGGCGGATCCTCCTCGGCGCGCTGGGCGGCGTGCAGCCGCACGAGGTCGTGGAAGCGGAAGCGGTCGGCTCCCAGATCCTCGATCAGGTTGGCCTCGACGAGTTCGTCCAGCAGCGCGTCAGCGTCGTCACGCGACAGAGCGCAGGCCGCCGCGACGGCGTCGGTGCAAATGACCGTGACCGGCTGGGTTCCCAGGCACCGATAGCCGTGGGCCACCCGGGCGGGCAGGGACTCGTACGACTCGTCGAGCGCGGCCCGTACCGCCCACCGGCCCTCGGCCCGCAGCGCCGACAGCCGTCCGCCGTCCCGGCTGAGTGCGTCCACCATCGAGGCGACCGACTGCCGCGGCCGGGCGGCCATCCGCGCGCCGGCCAGGCAGACCGCGAGCGGCAGCCCCCCGCACAGCGCCGCCACCTCATGGGCCGCCTCCTGCTCGCGCGCCACCCGTCCGGCACCTATCCGGCTGGTCAGCAGTTCGACTGCGGCGCTCGTGCCGAGCAGACCCAGCTCGTGGAACGCGGCGCCGTCCATGGTGAGACCGGTCAGCCGGCGCCGGCTCACCACGACGACGAGGCTGTCCGGAGCACCGAACAGCAGCGGGCGCACCTGGGCCGCGCTGACGGCGTTGTCCAGCATCACGGCGATCCGCAGTTCCACCGCGAGGGAACGCCACAGCGCAGCCTGTTCCGCCAGGTCCACGGGGGTCGAGGTGACGCCGTACGCCCGGAGGAACCGGCCGAGCACCTCGCCGGGACTGGCCGGGCTGCCCGGTGCGTGGCCGCGCAGGTCGGCGTAGAGCTGCCCGTCGGGGAAGTGCCCGCGCACCCGGTGCAGCCAGTGCGACACGAACGTCGTCTTGCCGACGCCCGCCAGGCCGCTGACGACCACGAGTTGCGCGAGGCGTAATCGGTCCAGCGCCGCCGCGTCCCTGTCCCGGTCGACGAAGTGCGCCGGGACCGGCAGGAGTTGGCGCGGCACGGGAAGCGTGGACGCCGGGTGCGCAGTGTGGAAGTGGATGCCTCCGCTGATGTCGCGGGCCTGGACGCTCATGCCAGTGATCCGGGCGCCGCCGCCGACCGTGTTGGCGTGCGCCGACGGCCCGCGAACGGCGGTGACCTGCCGGCTCCAGCGGCTCAGCTCGGCCAGCAACTCCGGTCTCCGGCAGGCCCGTCGAGAGCGGGCGGCAAGCGGCTGCCCGCGCCGGGTCGCTCGGAGCAGCGTCCTGCCCAGCGAACGCGCAGCGCTCCATGGTGCCGCCGTCCGGATCGTGCTGTGACCGCCGCACGGCGGCGGCCAGTCCGGCCCGCTGGTCCGCGGTGCTTGTCAGCAGCGCGGTGGCCAGTTCCGGGGCCGTCACCGGGTCCGTCAAAGCTCCCCCTCGGTCAGTTCCCGGCGCAGCGCAGAGCGGCTGCGGCCCATGTGATCGAGCGGGCCATCGACGACCTGATCGATTCGCACCTTCTCCAGGAGCCCGCTCCGGGGCGCTACCGCTATCACGATCTCGTGATGGGATTCGCCCTCTCGCTGGAGAACGCGGAGGACTCCGCGGCGGAGAAGGACCAGGCCCTTGGCCGCCTGATCGACTTCTCCATCCACGCCGTCGACCGGGCCGACCGGATGATCCATCCGGCCCGCCCGCGACTGGATGTCCGGCCCGCCGCTTCCGAGATCCGCCTGCCCGGCTGGCGCGACCGGCAGGAGGCGGAGAGTTGGCTCATGACCGAGCACCTGGCGCTGCTGGCCACCGCCCGGTACGCCATGGCGAACGGCCACCCGCGCCGGGCCGCGGTGCTGAGCCACGTGATGGCCGGGTTCCTGGAGTCCGGCGGCTTCGCAGCACAGGCCGAGGAGCTGCACGGACACGCGATCCGCTACTGGCGGGAGGCCGGCGAGCACCGGGCGGAGGCCCGTGCCCTCATCGACCTGGGAACCGTCTACCACCAGACCAGCCGCTACGAGCAGGCCATGGCCGTCCTGCACAGCGCGCTCGCTGTGGCCCGCCGCCTCGACGACGTGCCGGCGGCCGCCGAGGCCCTCATCCAGATCGGCACGGTCCACTGGGACCGTGGACAACTCGACCGGGGGGGGGGGGGGTGTGGGTTGTGGTGGTGGGGGGGGGGGTGGTGTGGTGGTGTGTGTGGGAGTGTGTGGTAGGTGTGGATAATGTGGTAGCAGGGATGGGTGGGGAAGGTGGCGATGGATGAGAGGGTGGGGGTAGTGTGTGGTGTGTGGTGGTGCTGGGGTGGTGAGGGGAAGTGTTGGGGGATGGGAGTGGGGCGTAGCTGCGGATGCTGATGGCTGGTGCGTGGGTGTGGTTTGGCGTGCGCATCGCGCGAGTACGCACGATGCGGATATCACACGGTGTGCGGTGGTTGCTGATGCTGGGATGCGAAGCGACGCCGACACTGCGGTGACGGCAGAGCGCGCGGCTCGCGCACGGCATCACGGCGCTCACCTCCTCGCGGCGATGACGGCACGGGAGACCGTACCAGCTCCGGGTACGGCAAGACGAATGAAATCACCGCTTCGCCGCCTTGCTCGCCCGTTCGACTGACGGGGTGACCGTGACCGCCGACGCCTGCACGCCCAGCGCGACCACGCCGCTTCCTCGTCGAGGACAGAAGGCCCACTACGTGCTGTGCGTGAAGAAGACCGGACCGGCTGTTCGAACAGCTCCACAGCCTGCCTGGAAGGAAGTCACCGCGAAGTTCTACGACCGCACCGAAGGCCACGGCCGCAGGGAAACCCGCCTGGTGCAGGCTCACGTCGAGGACCTCGACTTCCCCCACGCCGCCCAAGCCGCCCGCATCACCCGGCACCGCACCTGCATCAAGTCCGGCAAGCGCCCGGGAGACGGTCTACGTCATCACCGACCTGACCAGCCGCCAAGCGTCCCCGCAACGGCTCGCGAAGATCGCGAGGTCCCAGTGGATCATCGAAAACCGGCTCCACTTCGTCCGAGACGTCACCTTCCGCGAGGACGCCTCGAAGGTCCACACCGGGCACGGCCCGCAGAACATGGCCACCCTCCGCAGCTTCGCGATCAACCAACTCCGCACAGCCGGACACTCCAACATCGCCGCCGGCTCGCGAGATGTCCTACGAGCCTTCACCCGCCCCCTGAACTACTCGGCATCGCCTGACCAGCACGAACAATGATAAGATTGGGGCCCTGGCCGTCCAGGAAAGCGTGCTGGCGATGGGCGAGGAAAGCGGCGACATCCGCTGGATCGCCCGGGCGCAGAACAACAAGAGCATCACCCTGATTTACATGGGAAAACGCCGGCTGGCCGTCCACCACCTGGAGAAGACGCTCCGCCTCTTCGTCGAACTCGGTGATCTTCAGTTTCAGCGCCGCGTATTGAACAACATAGCCGATGCGTATATTCGCATGGGCGAAAAGAAAAGCGCCCGCCGGTCGGTGGAAAAGGCGCTGAAAATCGATACCCCGCACGGGAACCGCGCCGAGCAGGCGGCCATAGAAATCACCGCCGCCGGCACACTCGACATGCCGGAGCAACTGCCGCTTGCACTGGGCATGTATCGCGGGGCCCTTGAGTACTTCCGCGATCTCGGCGACCGCCGCAATCAGATTGCCTGCCTGAACGGCATAGGGGTCGCCTACCTGGAGGCGGGCCGGCCGGCCGAGGCGGCGGCCCACCACCGCAGCGCACTCGACCTGGCCAGGAACATCGGCGCGGCCGCCGAGCAGTCGCTCTACCAGTTGGGCCGCGCCGAGAGCGGGATGCGGCGCCCCGGACCGGCGCTGCGGCACCTGACCGCGGCCGCCGCCCTGGCCCGGGATCTGAACGCCCCGGCCGACGAGGCTGACGCCGTCGTCGCGTTGGCGGAACTGGCGCACAGCACCGGCCACATCGCCCGGGGCAATGAACTCCTGGACACGGCGGCGACCGCGTTCGAAAGCCTCGATCCGGTGATGGCCGTCCGGTTGAGGCAACGCATGGGGTCGCGAGGATAAACCTCGATGAGCTCTCCGGCAATGCCATTTGACCATCCCGGAACCGGGCGGTAGACCTGTCGTTCGTAGATCAACCGGCCCGTCCTATTGGAGCGAACTCCAACCGTGCCCTCATTTTGTCTCGCGGCGGCCGCCGTCGCGCTCATTGCGTTGGTATGCATCCCGTGCTGGCCGTCGTCGGCAATTGCACGAAATTCCACGATCGCGCAGTCCGCACCACTCGTCCAGGCGAATCGCTCTTCCCGCCCCCTGTCGTAAACCCCGCCGCCCCGAGGAGCCCCCCGTGTCCGAAACCGTCAGCGCGCTGGTGGTCATGGTGCCGGAGGCCGACTCGGTGGTCGGCCGGTGGCGGGAGAGGTGGGATCCGGCGGCCGGGGAGGGGGTGCCGGCACACGTGTCGGTGCTGTACCCGTTCCTGGACGGGGGATCGATCGACGACGGGGTGGCCGGGGAGCTGTCCGGGCTGCTGGGGGCGCACGAGCCGTTCGAGGTGCGGTTCGCCGGGACCGCGCGGTGGCCGGGGGTGCTGTACCTTCCGCCGGAGCCGGACGGGCCGCTGCGGGCGCTGACGGCGGCCGCGGTGTCCCGGTGGCCGCAGGTGCCGCCGTACGGCGGGCGGTTCGGGGCGGATCCGCAGCCGCATCTGACGGTGGGGATCAGGCAGCCGGACGCGGTGTACGACGAGGCGGAACGGGAGATCACCGCGCGGCTGCCGATCCGCTGCCGGGTATCCGAGGTGCTCCTGACGGTGCGGGAGCGGGACCGGTGGGCGGTGCGGGCGGCCTTCCCGCTGGGGGCGGGGGTCACGGCGGCGGAGGGCGGTTCTCCTTCTCCCACTGCGGGTGCTCGTGGCGGGCCCAGCGGCGGCTGACGAGGCCGGTGCGCAGGGCCTGGCGGGCCTCGGGGTCCTTGACGGCCATGTAGACGTGCCCGATGACCAGGACGCCGATCACCAGCGCCAGCCAGTCGTGGACGAAGGTGGAACCGGTGCGGAAGGCCAGCGGGGAGTACGTGGGGAACCACAGGATCAGGCCGGAGCCGACCATCACCAGCACCGCCCCGGCCATGAAGGCCGCGTAGAGCTTCTGGCCCGCGTTGAACTTGCCCGAGGGCCGCACCCCCGGGACCCGGCGCACGGCACGGCTGAGCCAGCGCTTGTCGTACGTGGCGAACCGGTTGAGCCGCCCGAGGTCGGCGCGGAAGGCGCGGGAGAACAGGCCGAGGAGCAGCGGCACCGGCAGCAGCACCCCCGACCACTCGTGGACGATCACCAACAGCCGCCTGCGGCCCACCAGTTCGGCGAGCGCGGGCAGGTAGAGGAAGGCCGCCGTGACGATGGCGACGCCCATCAGCCAGGCGGTGGCCCGGTGGATCCACTTCTCGGCGACGGTGAACCGGCGCAGCAGGTCCGGGTCGGGGGCCGGGTCCCGGGCGGGCGCCGGGTCCGGTGCGACGTCACGAGGTAGGGGCATCGTCGCGTCCGTTCGACTTGCCGACCCAGGCGTTCACGTCGTAGCCGTAGTGCTCCCAGTAGCCCGGCTCCACGCGGTCGGTCACGGTGATGCCGGAGAGCCACTTGGCGGACTTGTAGAAGTACATCGGCGCCGCGTACAGCCGCACCGGGCCGCCGTGCGCGGCGGTGACCGGCTTGTCGTCCATCTGGTAGGCGACCAGCATGTCCGGGCGCCGGGCCTGGTCCAGGGTGAGGCTCTCGCTGTAGACGCCGTCGAAGCAGTCGAAGCGCAGCGCCTTCGCACCGGGTTCGACCCCGGCCGCGTCCAGCAGGTCGGATATCCGCACGCCGGTGAAGGCGTAGTGCGGGACCCGCCAGCCGGTGACGCACTGCACGTCCCGCACCAGCCGGGTGCGCGGCAGGGCGTGCAGATCGGCCAGGGTGTAGGTGGCCGGCCGCTTGACCAGGCCGCGGACGGTCAGCCGGTAGTCGGTGTCGGAGCGGCGCGGGATGGACTCGGAGACCGAGTAGAAGCGGAAGCCGCCGCCGCCCGGCAGCAGTCCGGTGACGCCGGTGGGGTCCTTGGCGCTGACCTCGGCGAGCACGTCGTCGAGCGTGTTCTGCAGGTGCGAACCGGTGGTGACGCCCACCGCGCCGAGCGCGACCACGCCCAGCACGACGCGGCGGCCCACGGGTTTGCCCCTGCCGTCCTTCTCCATCCTCCGATTCGACCACCATCGCACGCCGGTGGCCAGCGATCGCAGCGGTGTCCCGCGTCTCGTCAGGGTTCCGTAATACCTGTGCGGGCGCTGTGCGCGAGGGTCCGGGGCCGGCCGCGCGGTGGGGCGCGCGGCCGGCCCGCGTCCCGTGGGGGGATCGGATGAGCGGCTTGCGGTGTCTGCGGACCCGGGAACCCGGGGGCTTACGGAATGGTCGCGCCCTCCGCGCTGAGCGCCGCGGTGACCGGCTGGAAGAACGTCTCCCCGCCGGAGCTGCAGTCGCCGCTGCCGCCCGAGGTGAGGCCGATCGCCGCGTCGCCGTCGAACAGGGCGCCGCCGCTGTCGCCCGGCTCGGCGCAGACGTTGGTGTCGATCAGGCCGGAGACGCTGCCCTCGCTGTAGTTGACGGTGGCGTCCAGGCCGGTCACCGTGCCGCTGTGCAGGCCGGAGGTGCTGCCGCTGCGCTCGACGGACTCGCCGACGGTGGCGTCGGCGGCGTGGGTGATGGTCTGGGTGCTGCCGTTGTACAGGTCCACGGCGCTCGCGTGGTCGCTGCCGGCGTCGTCGTACTTGACCAGCGCGTAGTCGGTGCCGGGGAAGTGCGAGTCGACGGTCTGCGCGACCTCGGAGCCGCCCTCGGTGTCCGACCAGCTGTCGGCCGCGTTGCCGCAGTGCCCGGCGGTCAGGAAGTAGGGCGCGCCGTCCTTGGTGACGTTGAAGCCGAGCGAGCAGCGCACGTCGGGGCCCCAGATGGCGTCCCCGCCGCCGATGAACGGCTTGAACCTGGTGGCCGCGTGCCGGAGCTGGACCTGGCCGCCGAGCGCGGACAGCGCCTTGCCGAGCTTGGTGCTCTTCGCCCCGGTGACGCTCGGGTCGGCGGTGACGACGACCTGGTCGGTGCGCGGGTCGAGCTCCCACGCGGTGCCGGGTATCCGCGCCTGGTGGCTCAACGTGCCCATGGCGGCGTCGAGTTGCGCGGTGGAGTAGCGGACCGTTCTGGCCACCGCGCCGAGCGCGCGGACCCGGCCGGCGTCCGCGGCGTCGACGACGTTGACCACGAGCCGCCGGCTGTGGGCGTCGTAGTACGAACCGGCGGAGCGAGTGCCGAGCCCGGACACCAGTTGGGAGGCGATCTTGAGGGCGGACGTCTGGCCCAGCAGCGGCCGGTCGGCCTGCTTCGGGGTGGCGGCGTGCGCGCTGGGCAGCAGCACGGCGGCGGCCACCAGGGCCGCGACGCCGGCGCCCGGCAGTGCGACGCGTCGGAACGAGGTACGGCGGTGCCTCAACTCGGTGACCTCCTGTGGGGGGTGGGCCCGCCCGGTTGAAACGGGACCGGAGGATACGCCGGCACGGCCGGTCGTCCGAGGACGAACCGGCCGTGCGATCGGCCCCGCCGAGTATTCCTACGGCGTTCGAAGCACCGCAAGCGGCTTCCTGTGAAAACCCTGTGACGACTGTGGGCCCGTCAGCCCGCGGGCGGACCGGTCAGCCGGTGCCGCCGGGCCGCTCGTCCGGGGACGCCTCGGGCGGCGAGTCGGACCACTCCAGCGGCTCCGCCTCGGTCATCGGGTCGATGATCGGACCGGGTCCCAGGTCCACCGGGTCGATCTCGCGCCGGCCGTCGCCGGGTTCGACCGCCTCCGGCTCCGGCGTCCCGGGATCGACGGCCGCCGGCTCGCGCGGCCGTTCGGCGGCGGGCGGCGCGGGGGTGGTGGACGGGTTCTGCGCGGCGCGCTCCAGGAAGCGCAGCAGCTCCACGGGGAAGGGCAGCACCAGCGTGGAGTTCTTCTCGGCGGCGACCGCGGTGACGGTCTGCAGCAGCCGCAGCTGCAGCGCGGCGGGCTGGTCGGCCATCACCTCGGCGGCCTCGGCCAGCTTCCGCGATGCCTGCAGCTCGGCGTCGGCGTTGATCACCCGGGCGCGGCGGTCCCGGGCCGCCTCGGCCTGCCGGGCCATCGAGCGCTTCATGGTCTCCGGCAGCGACACGTCCTTGATCTCGACCCGGTCGATCTGCACGCCCCAGCCGAGCGCCGGACTGTCGATCATCAGGGCCAGGCCCTCGTTGAGCTTCTCGCGGTTGGACAGCAGGTCGTCCAGGTCGCTCTTGCCGATGATCGACCGCAGCGAGGTCTGCGCCACCTGCAGGACCGCGTACCGGTAGTCCTCGACGTTGATGATGGCGTCCACCGGGTGGACGACCTTGAAGTAGACGACCGCGTCGACCCGGACGGTGACGTTGTCGCGGGTGATGCCCTCCTGGGAGGGGATGGGCAGGGTCACGATCTGCATGTTGACCTTGACCATGTGGTCGACCATCGGGATGACCAGGTTGTACCCGGCCGGCCGCACCTCGGGGCGCAGCCTGCCGAGGCGGAAGACCAGTCCGCGTTCGTACTGCTTGACCACCCGGCTGCCCGACAGCAGGCACAGCAGGCCGAAGGCCAGCACGGCGATCACCACGTCAACGAGCATCACGGCCCCCTGCCTGCCGTCCGCACGCCGATGCCGGCGGGCATCGCCCGATGTCCGTGACACCCGCGAGTTGTCTCCTACTTCACGGTACGCCTCGCCGGCCCGGACGTCAGGGGTCCCGCACGGCGGTGTTCCCCGCGGATCGCGCGCGGGACACCGCCGTGCGGCCGGGGCCGGGTCAGCCGAGGGTGACGCCGTAGTGGCTGAGGGCGGCGGTGACCGGCTGGAAGAAGGTGGTGCCGCCCGAGGTGCAGTCGCCGCTGCCGCCGGAGGTCAGGCCGAGCGCGGTGCTGCCGGAGTAGAGCGAGCCGCCGCTGTCCCCGGGCTCGGCGCACACGTCGGTCTTGATCAGCCCGTTGACGACGTCGCCGTCGCCGTAGTTGACGGTGGCGTCCAGCCCGGTGACGGTGCCGCCGTGCACGCCGGTGGTGCTGCCGCGGCGGTCGACCTGCTCGCCCACGTAGGCGTCGGCGGCGTCGGTGATGGTCTGGCCGCCCACCGCGCTGGGCCACGGGGAGGCGGCGTCGCCGTGCCGGACGAGCGCGTAGTCGCTGCCGGGGAAGGTGTAGCCGACGGTCGGGCCGAGCGCGGTGGTCTGCGCGGAGTCGGCGTACCAGTCGGAGACCACCCGGCCGCAGTGCCCCGCGGTCAGGAAGTAGGAGTGGGAGCTGTCGTGCACGTTGAAGCCGAGCGAGCAGCGGTAACCGCCGCCGTAGACGGCGTCGCCGCCGGCCAGCAGGGTCCGGAAGCGGCCGGCGAGGTGTTCCAGGCGGACCGCGGCACCGTAGCGGCGGGCGGTGGCGGACAGCCGGGCCAGCGCGGCGGCGTCCACCCGGCTGTCGGTGGTCACCACGAGCTGGTCGCGCTGCGGGCTGCCGGCCCAGGCGGTGCCGGCGATGTCCAGGGCCCGCACCGCGCGGTTCGCGGCCTGGAGCCGGTCGGCGCTGAACCTGACGCGCCGCGGGACGGCTCCGGCGGTGCGGACCGCGGCGGCCGCGGCGTCGGTGGTGACGTTGACGACGGTGGTCCTGGCGACCGGGTCGTAGTACGCGCCGGCGGTGGCCGCGGTGCCCAGGCTCTGGGTGAGCCGGGCGGCGGTGGCCGGGTTGGCGCCGGCCGGCCGCGGGGTGGCGCCGGACGCGGGCAGGCTGAACACCCCCGCCGCGAGCAGTCCGGTCGCCGCCGCGACGAGGCGTCGGGTGGTGCGCTTGGTCCTCACTCGTTCCTCCTGTGGGGGTGGAGGGCGGCCGCCTCCGCGGCGGCCGGGCGGCGCGGGCGTTCCGGACCTGCGGCGAACCTGCGACGGCGTCCGGCGTGAACGAACGCCGGACGCCCACCATATGATGAATTGTCAGGTTTGCGGTCGCGCATCGGCCGGTTCCGCCGCCGAACGCGTGACGGCACTCGAAGGTTCATTCGCACCATCGCGGGCAGGTTTCCCCCGGGAGGCCGATCGACCGAACGGGCGTGTCAATTCACCCTCAAGTGAGACTCCGGGCATATTTTTCCCCGAGGTCCGTCACCTTCCGTAGAGTGGGCGTCACCTGACGCGTCGGCACATCGCAGTGTGCACCAGAACCGTCACGAAACGGTGCTGTGAAGGGTTTCCCCTTGGCGCATTGTCAGCATGATGGTCAACGATAGAAGGGCGGACAGTACGGACCGCTGGTGAGAGGAGGCGTCCATGGGTTCGGTGCGAAAGGCCAGCGCCTGGCTGGGACTCGTCGACGACGGCGACGACGGGCGTTACTACGACGAGGAGTACACGGACTACGCCGAGGGGTCCGAGCCCACTGACGCCTGGGTGACCGACCCGCGGGTGCGGGTCGCCGAGGAGAGCGCGCAGGACCGGGGCCGGCGGATCGCGACGATCACCCCGGACGGCTTCCGCGACGCCCGGCTGGTCGGCGAGCTGTTCCGGGACGGCGTTCCGGTCATCGTCAACCTGACGGCCATGGAGCCCGCCGACGCGAAGCGGGTGGTGGACTTCGCCGCAGGGCTGACTTTCGGTCTTCGCGGGTCCATCGAAAGGGTCGCAACCCGAGTGTTCCTGTTGACGCCCGCCGCCTACCAGGTCGTCAGCGCCGACCAGGCCGCCCGCCGCGCGGACGGCTTCTACAACCAGAGTTGACCGCCGCGCGCAGGGGCGGCCGCTTCGAGCCCGGTCCGCTGACTCCCCCGGTCAGCGGAACGCGTCGATGCCGGTGAGCGCCTTGCCGAGCACGAGTTGGTGCATCTCCACGGTCCCCTCGTAGGTGAGGACCGATTCAAGATTGGTCGCGTGCCGCATCACCGGGTACTCCAGGGAGATCCCGTTCGCGCCGAGGATGGTGCGCGCGGTACGGCAGATCTCGATCGCCTCCCGCACGTTGTTCAGCTTGCCGAAGCTGACCTGCTCCGGGCGCAGCCGCCCGGCGTCCATCCTGCCGCCCAGGTGGTGGGCGAGCAGGATCCCCTTGTGCAGTTCCAGCGCCATGTCGGCGAGTTTGGCCTGGGTGAGCTGGAAGCCGCCGATCGGCCGGCCGAACTGCTCCCGGGTCCGCGCGTACTCCAGCGCCGCCTCGAAGCTGCTGCGCGCGGCGCCCATGGCCCCCCACACGATGCCGTAGCGCGCGTGGTTGAGGCAGCCGAGCGGTCCGCGCAGCCCGGCGCCCTGCGGCAGCACCGCGTCGGCGGGCAGCCGCACCTCGTCCATCACCAGTTCGCTGGTCACCGAGGCCCGCAGCGACCACTTGTGCCTGATCTCCGGCGCCGCGAACCCGGGCGCGTCGGTGGGCACCACGAAGCCGCGGATGCCGTCGTCGGTACGGGCCCAGACCACCGCGACCCCGGCCACCGAGCCGTTGGTGATCCACATCTTGCGGCCGGTCAGCACCCAGTCGGTGCCGTCCCTGCGGGCGTACGTGGTCATGCCGGCCGGATCGGAGCCGTGGTCGGGCTCGGTGAGGCCGAAGCAGCCGATCACCTCGCCGGCCGCCATCCGCGGCAGCCACTGCTCGCGCTGCTCCTCGGAGCCGAAGCGGTGGATCGCGTACATCGCCAGCGAGCCCTGGACCGACACCAGCGAGCGGATCCCGGAGTCGGCGGCCTCCAGCTCCAGGCAGGCGAGGCCGTACTGCACGGCGGAGGCGCCCGCGCAGCCGTAGCCGCTCAGCGACATCCCCAGCGCGCCGATGGACCCGAGCTCCTTGGCCAGCTCCCGGATCTGCGGCAGCTCACCGCGCTCGTACCACTCGGCGACGTGCGGCAGCACCCGGTCGGCCGCCCAGCGCCGCACGGTGTCGCGGACCGCGCGGTCCTCCTCGCTCAGCAGGTCGTCGATCCCGAGCGGGTCGCAGGGATCGAAGGACGGCAGGGCGCTGCCACTCACGCGGGAACCTCCGGGTTCGGCTGGGTGATCTTCACGGATCCGCGCCGACGCTACGTGTGCGACTCGGCGGCGTAAAGCCCCTCCGGGTCCGGCCGCCCGTCGTGGCCGCCCGGTCCGGAGGTTTCCGCGGGCGGCGCGTCGGCCTCGAAACCGTCGGCGGGCCCGGGCGCATCGCCGGCGTGATCCGGGCATTCAGGGTCGTCGCGGCCAGCCGCGTCGAAGGTCCTGGGCAGCCGCAGCGCGGCGATCGCGCCGAGCAGCAGCAGGCCGGCGCTGACCACCAGGGTCACGTGCAGGCCGTGGACGAAGGAGTGCCGGGCGACGGTGCGCAGCGCCGCGCCGGTCCGGCCGCCGAGCTGGTGCGACACGTCGTACGCCTCGCCGAGCGAGTGTCCGGCGCCGCGCGCGTCGGCTCGGGGCACGCCGGGCACCCGTCGCACGCCGGGCGCGTAGACCGCGTTCATCACACTGCCGAGCAGCGCGATGCCCAGGCCGGCGCCGAGCTGGTAGGACGTCTCGCCGATCGCCGCGGCGCCGCCTGCCTGGCCGGCCGGGCACTCGCTGAGCATCGACTCGTAGGCGCCGAACAGCGTGGTCTCCAGGCCGAAGCCGAGCAGCACGAAGGCGAGCGTGAGCAGTCCGGGACGGTCGTGCTCGCCCATCACGGTCAGGCCCAGCACGGCGGCGGCGGTCAGCAGGAAGCCGGCCGAGACCATCACCCGCGGGCCGAACCAGCGCAGCATCCGGGAGCCGGCCAGCCCGCCGGCCATCGCGGCGAAGGTGAGCGGCAGCAGGCGCAGCCCGGTGGCCATCGGGTGCAGGCCCAGCACCAGCTGGAGGTACTGCACCGCGATCAGTTCCAGGCCCACCAGGGCCAGCATCGCCACCACGATGCAGCCCACCGAGGTGCTGAAGGCGGGTCTGGAGAACATGCGCATGTCCACCAGCGGATGGCGCAGCCTGCGCTGGCGGCGGACGAAGGCCACCAGCAGCGCGCCGCCGGCGACCACCTCGATCAGCGCGGCGGGGTCGAGCAGCCCGGCGCCGGCGCCCAGCCGCTTGACGCCGACGATGACGCCGAGGATGCCGAAGGCCGCCATCGCGGCGCCCGTCAGGTCCCAGGGGCCGTCGCGCTTCCCCTTGGACTCCGGCACCAGCCAGCGGGCGAACGGCCAGATGACCGCCATCAGCGGGATGTTGATCAAGAAGACCGAGCCCCACCAGAAGTGCTCGACCAGGAAGCCGCCGAGCACCGGCCCGACCGCGGCTCCGACGGCGGCGACCGCGCTCCACATGCCGATGGCCAGCGCCCGCTCCCGCCGGTCGGGGAAGACCTGGCGGACGATCGAGAGGGTGGCCGGCATGATCATCGCGCCGCCGACCCCGAGCAGCGCCCGCGCGCCGATCAGCAGCGGCGCGTTCTGCGACATGGCGGCGACCGCCGAGGCGACGGCGAACAGCGCGTACCCCAGCAGCAGCACCCGTCTGCGGCCGATCCGGTCGCCGAGGGTGCCGAAGAGGATGAGCAGGGACGCGGCGGCCAGCGGGTAGGCGTCCACGATCCACAGCAGCTGGACCGGGCCGGGGCGCAGCTCCTCGGTGAGCGAGGGGACGGCCACGTGCAGCACGGTCGAGTCGAGGGCGACGAACAGCAGGCTGACGCAGAGCACCAGCAGGACGGTCCAGCGGTTGGCCGGGCCGCGCCCGGTGCCGGTCGCCTCGCCGCCCACGCGCTCGGCGTCGGGGGCCTCGCGCTGCCGGGGCGGAGTCCGTATGAGGGACCCGGAACGGTCGCCCGGCGTGGCAGTGGCCTTCGTCTTCCGGGAGCCCGACGTGGTCGTCCCGGTCATTCAGCACCTCCGCTATCCCGCGTCCGGTCCTGCGCGCGGGCCGCGAGCACCGTGCGGTGCTCCCGGGGGGAACCCGGCGCGAATGGGCGAGTCTGCGCCACCCTACGCGAGTGGGGTGGCGAGGCAGCCGGAACGAGTGGTTCCCATCGGAGCCGCGTCACGTCCGCCCCTTGTTCATGGGGTTGTGACCTACGTGGCGTTCATCACACCGCGTGGTCCGACCGGCCGGACCGGCCGTCTCGGGCGGTCCGGCCGATCTTGAAACGGAACCGCCGGCGCCCGTCGACCGGAATACCGGTCCCGGATCGGCGGTGCAACGGGAATTGCCGCAGGTCATCATTCACAGGAATCTCGAAGGAAAATCGGGGAAGGCAATCAGGCGGCCCAGTATGGGTTGTCATGCCTTGTGCATCGGTGGAACCCCGGTGGAACTGGAAAAGGCGAAACGGCCGACTCGGAGTGACAGTTGCCACATCACATCGTCATCACGAACAGGCTTCGTCGGCCGAACAATGCCGTCACACGCTGTAACGTCCCTTGCGTGCGTACCGACCGAATCGTCGCGAGCCCGGAGCAGGAGCGGGCCGAGCGACCGAACGACCGCGAGGTCCCGGGGATGAGCCGAACACGCTTCGTGCTGTTCGGCACCACTCTGGTGGCCTACGCGGCCACCGTCGTCGCCGTACTCGCGAGCACGGCGCTGGTGACGCTGGACTGGCAGGTCATGTTGTTCCGGCCGTACCGCCAGTGGCCGCAGTTCCACGCGTTCCTGGACTACTTCGTGGTGCTGGGCCAGCGCGGCCCGACGGCGGTGATGGTGGCGGCCTGGCTGGGCTGGCGGACGTGGAAGCACCGCTCGCTGCGCCCGCTGCTGATCCTCGGCACCTCGCTGCTGCTGCTGAACATCACCGTCGGCGCGGTCAAGTACGGCCTCGGCCGGCTCGGGCCGCACTACGCGACCACCATCGGCAGCGCCGAGCTGTTCGCGGGCGGGGATATATTCCCCTCCGGCCACACCGCCAACGCCGTGGTGACCTGGGGCGTCCTGGCCTACCTGGCCAGCACGCCGCTCGCCCGCCGGGTCGGCTCGGTGATCAGCGCGATGCTCGCTCTGGGCGTGGGCATGACCACGATCTACCTCGGCACGCACTGGGTCAGCGACGTGCTCAGCGGCTGGTGCGCCGGGACGCTGGTGCTGCTCGCGCTGCCGTGGTTCGAGCCGGCGGTCGCCCGCTGCGAGGCCTGGCTGCTGGAGCGGCTGCGGCAGCTGCGCGAGCGCGCCACCGGAGCCACGACGGCCGTGGACGACCTGCAGGGCGTCCCGCTGCCGCACGACGCGGCGCAGGACCCGGCGCCGGTCCGCGAGCCGGTACGCGCCGGCCTGGCGCCCGCGGGGCCCCGCTCGGGCCCGCACCACACCGTCCGCCCGCACGCCGCGCGCCACGAGCGCCCGGCGCCCGCTCCGGCCGGCGGCGCCAACCGCCGCCCGCACACCGAACGCCCGGTGCGGCCGGTCCCGCCGCCCGTCCAGGTGGTACGCGGCCGGGGCGGCGCGGCCTAACCCTTCCAGCAGCGGGCCACCCGGTCGTCCCGCACGGTGAAGTTCAGCCGTGCGGCGACGTACTCCATCGTGATGACCGCGTCCGGCGGCAGGGTGCGCACCGTCGTCCAGCCCCGCTCCCCGGCCCTGCGCCGCGCCTCCTCGACCGGGAGGCCGACGTAGGGCTCGGTGTCGTCCTGCGGGTCGCCTGCCGGGTTCTGGTGGGGTGCCATGCCCTCCACCGTAGGGCGCGGGGCGGCCAGCGTCACGCTTCTGTCACGGTGCGCGCTCGGCGGTTTGATCTTCGGCATTCACCCGAACGAACGGTCAGGGGCACTCCGGTTCGGCCGGCGGCCGGCCCTTTCGGAATTCCATCTTCCGCTCGCCCGCCGCGTTTTCGGCGGCGACTTCACGCCAATACCCACGACGCTTCGTCTGACCGGTCGTGAGAAATCGGCACCGGGCGACACTGGAACGAACAGAAACGAAGCGGAATGCCGACCCGAAGTGCCGTGCACGATTCCTTCACATTACCCGCCGGTTATCCGCGTGAGCGCCGGACGTCACCCGAACGGACCCGCCCGGTGGCACGGCCGTGCCACCGGCGCGTGACCCCGGCCGCGCGTGACCCGTTGTCACGGTGAGCCGCACTTCCCGCGCTCGCAGTGACCGCACCACACCCCAAGGAGTCATCCGTGCCGCCCTTGCTCGATGTCAGTGACGAGGTACGGGCCGAGATCGGCGATACGGAGGCCGACCGCCTGCTCGCCGGCGAGAACACCCCCGGCCCGTACGACTGCACCTCCTGCCGCACCCCGGGCAACACCGCGCAGGAACGCACCAGCACGGTGCTCTTCGTCGGCGAGGAGTCCGCGGTGCTGGCCTTCGCGCACGCCTCGTGCATCCCCTCGCAGGTCGTCCCGGTCTCCGAGGAGCAGTTGAAGGTCGCCGTGCGCAGCATCACCGGCGAGACGGCGATGACAGGGCAGCGGGCGCCGCACACGCCGCCGCCGGCCGCCCCCGGCCCCGGGGCGCCGCGGCAGGCGGTCCTCGGCATCACCTGCGGCCTGGTGCTGTGCCAGGACAGCCTGCACCCGGCCCTGGTCGTCGAGCCCACCAGCGCGGTCGGCCGGCCCGGCAGTTCCGCGAACGACGAGTTCCTGCTGCTGCTCGGCGAGGAGGGCTTCCAGCCGGTCACCAGCCTGGAGGTGCCGCCGCCGCGGCTGGCGGGCTGGTCGGTGCTGATGGCGATGGGCAAGCTCCACGCGGTGCTGCAGGGCGGCCCCAACAGCCAGAACGCGACCGCCTGGTGGCAGGCGCACCAGGCGCTGTCGGTCAGCGAGGGCTGGCGGGCGGCCGCCAACCGCACCAACGAGGTGTTCGTCTTCGCGGCCCCGGTCGGCACGATCGGCCGGCAGCCGCGCGAGGACCTGATGCGCGAGGCGCTCGACCGGGCCGCCGCGAGCGGGCTGCTGGTCGGCGGCACCATGCCGCTCGCCGGCACCTGACCGGTCCGCGCGATGGGGGCCGGGAGCCGCGCGGTTCCCGGCCCCCATCGCCGCGTCGCGGAACGGAGCCGGCCACCGCCCGAACAGCTGTCGCCCGCACGGGAGTTGGCCCCGAGGCGGCGGGCGAGGGGGTGGCGGGCACGGGTAAGGGAATCGTCATTTCGCCCCTATGGCCCGCATCTTCCGCCGCCATGTGATCGTTGGCACAGACGTGCACACCTACGACACTTTCCCCCGAGCCCCTTACCAGTCCCCGATCCCGCCGATGCGCTCGCCGCACGAATCCCTGGCGGTCTCGTGCACCCCGATCTACGACGCGCTCTACTCCGAGTACCGCAGGCTCTTCCGCGCCCTGCCCGGGGACCGCACCGGCGAGGAGAACCTGCAGTTCCCCGCCATGACGTGGGGCTGGCAGCCGAGTCACGACGCGCGGTACGGCAACGGGCGGCACCGCGACCAGTCGCCCGCCGCCCTGCCGCCCGGTCCCTCCGCGCACGACAACCGCATGCGCGACATGTGAGCGCCCGCTACTTCTTGCGTCCGCGCTTCTCCCGCACCCGCACCGACACCTGGATCGGCGTGCCCTCGAAGCCGAACTCCTCGCGCAGCCGCCGCTCGATGAAGCGGCGGTAGCCGGCCTCCAGGAACCCGGAGGCGAACAGCACGAACCGCGGCGGCCGGGTGCCGGCCTGCGTCCCGAACAGGATGCGGGGCTGCTTGCCGCCGCGGATCGGGTGCGGGTGCGCGGCGACCAGCTCGCCGAGGAACGCGTTCAGCCGCCCGGTCGGCACCCGGGTCTCCCAGCCGGCCAGCGCGGTCTCGATCGCCGGGACCAGCTTCTCCATGTGGCGGCCGGTGCTCGCCGAGACGTTGACCCGCGGCGCCCACTGCACCTGCACCAGGTCCTGCTCGATCTCGCGCTCCAGGTAGTAGCGGCGCTCCTCGTCCAGCAGGTCCCACTTGTTGTAGGCGATCACGCAGGCGCGGCCCGCGTCGACGGCCATCGAGACGATCCGGGTGTCCTGCACCGAGAGGGTCTCGCCGGCGTCGATGAGGATCACCGCCACCTCCGCCTTCTCCAGCGCGGCGGCGGTGCGCAGGCAGGCGTAGTAGTCGGCGCCCTCCTGCAGGTGGACCCGGCGCCTGATGCCCGCGGTGTCGACGAACTTCCAGGTCTTGCCGCCGAGTTGGATCAGCTCGTCCACCGGGTCGCGGGTGGTGCCGGCCAGCTCGTCGACCACGACGCGCTCCTCGCCGGCCACCTTGTTCAGCAGCGAGGACTTGCCGACGTTCGGCCGGCCGATCAGCGCCACCCGGCGCGGGCCGCCGACCACGTCGCCGAAGGTCTGCGCGGGCGCCTCCGGCAGCGCCTCCAGGATGGCGTCCAGCAGGTCGCCGGTGCCGCGGCCGTGCAGCGAGGAGACCGGGTACGGCTCGCCCAGGCCGAGCGACCACAAGGTGGCGGCGTCCGCCTCGCCGGAGGGGCCGTCGACCTTGTTGGCGGCCAGCACGACCGGCTTCTTGGCCCGGCGCAGCAGCTTGACCACGGCCTCGTCGGTGTCGGTGGCGCCGACCGTGGCGTCCACCACGAAGACCACCGCGTCGGCGGCCTCGATGGCGAACTCGGCCTGGGCGGCGACCGAGGCGTCGATGCCGAGCACGTCCTGCTCCCAGCCGCCGGTGTCGACGATCTTGAAGCGGCGGCCGTTCCAGTGCGCCTCGTAGCTGACGCGGTCCCGGGTGACGCCGGGCCGGTCCTCCACGACCGCCTCGCGCCGGCCGATGATCCGGTTGACCAGGGTGGACTTGCCGACGTTGGGCCGGCCGACGACCGCCAGCACCGGCAGCGGCCCGTGGCCCGCCCCGGCGAGGTCGTCCGCCACCTCGTCGAGGTCGAAGCCCTCCTCGGCGGCCAACTCCATGAACTCGGCGTACTCGGCGTCGCCGAGCGCGCCGTGCTCGCCGTACTCGTTCTCGTGGTCCATGAAGTCTTCCTCGTCCGTCATCAGTCGGTGGGGGCCCGCGGGCTCCCGGGTGGTTCAGCCGCGCCCGGTGGCGCGGTGGGCGTATTCCAGGTGCTCGGTGAGCCGCTTGTGGATACGCGCGGTGGCGGCGTCCAGCGCGGAGCGCGTGCGGCGCCCGCTGCCGTCGCCGGCGTCGAAGGGTTCGCCGAAGACGATGTCGATCCGGCCGCGCAGCGGGGGCAGCGCGGGCACCACCCGGCCGCGGCGGGTCGAGCCGAGCACCGCGACCGGCAGCACCGGCGCGCCGGAGCGCAACGCGAAGTAGGCCAGCCCGGAGCGCAGTTGGCCGAAGTCGCCACCGCCGCCGCGGGTGCCCTCCGGGAAGATCCCCAGCACGCCGCCGCGCGCCAGTACCCCGAGCGCCGTCGTCACCGCGCCGCGGTCCGCCGCGGCACGGTCCACCGGCAGCTGGCCGATGGAGCGCAGGAACGGGTCGAGCGGGCCGACGAACGCCTCCTGCTTGACCAGGAAGTGCACCGGGCGCGGGGCGGTGCCGATGATCATCGGACCGTCGATGAGGTGTGCGTGGTTGCCGGCCAGTATGACCGGCCCGGCGGCCGGGACCCGCCAGGCGCCGAGCACCCGGGGGCGCCACAGGCCGTTCATCAGGCCGATGCCGATCCGGCGGCCGACGGCGGCCCCGCGCGGCCCCGGCGTCTCGCCGCGGGCCGTGGTCACCGCAGCGCCCGCTTCTCCTCGATCAGGGCGACGACGCACTCGATGACCTGGTCGAGGGAGAGCCCGGTGGTGTCCACCTCGACCGCGTCGTCGGCCTTGGCCAGCGGGGAGGTCTTGCGGCCGGAGTCGGCCGCGTCCCGCTTGACCAGCGCCTCCTGGGTGGCGGCGACCGACTGGGCGCCCTTGAGCTCACCGCTGCGGCGGGCGGCGCGGGCCTCGGCGGAGGCGGTCAGGAAGACCTTGAGCGTGGCGTCGGGCAGCACGGTGGTGCCGATGTCCCGGCCCTCGACCACGATGCCGCGGTCCGCCTCGGTGGCCGCGGTGCGCTGCGCCTCGACGAGCCGCCGGCGGACCTCCGGGACCGCGCTGACCGCGCTGACCGCGGCGGTGACCTCGGGGGTGCGGATCGGCCCGGCGGCGTCGGCGCCGTCGACCGTGATGGTGGGGGCGGCCGGGTCGGTGCCCGAGACGATGACCGGCTTGTCGGCCGCGAGCGCCACCTCGGTGGAGTCGTTCACGTCTATACCGTTGTTGAGCATCCACCAGGTCATCGCCCGGTACTGGGCCCCGGTGTCGAGGTAGCTGAGCCCGAGCTCCGCCGCAACCGCCTTCGACGTGCTCGACTTGCCCGTTCCCGAGGGGCCGTCGATGGCGACGATGACCGGAGATTCCACTGTGCGGGGCCTTCCTCGTGCACGGATACGGGGGTACGCAAGCCGAAGGCGCCGCCTGGACGCCATCCCTCTAGGTTACCGGCCGGACGGGCGACGCCCTACCACAGCGGCCGGGCCGGATCCGGCAGCGCGGCGCCCGCTCACTGCCGGATCGACCAGCCGCGCTCGCGCAATGCGGCGGTCAGCGCCGGCGCGGCCCTGGGCACCACAGAGAGCTGCGCCAGACCGGCCTGCTGCCCGGTGGAGTGCTCGATCCGCACGTCCTCGATGTTGACCCCGGCGGCGCCGGTGTCGGCGAACAGCCGGGCCAGCTCGCCCGGCTGGTCGCCGATGAGGACCACCACGGTCTCGTAGACGGCCGGGGCCGCGCCGTGCTTGCCGGGCACCCGCACCCGGCCGGCGTTGCCGCGGCGCAGCACGTCCTCGATCCCGGCGCCGCCGGTGCGCCGCCGCTCGTCGTCCGCGGACTGCAGGGCGCGCAGCGCGTCCACCGTCTCGCGCAGGTCGGCGGCGACCTCGGCGAGCACGTCGGCGACCGGGCCGGGGTTGGCGGACAGGATGTCGATCCACATGCCGGGCTCGGAGGCCGCGATCCGGGTCACGTCGCGGATGCCCTGGCCGCACAGCCGCACGGCGGACTCCTCGGCGTGCTCCAGGCGGGCGGCGACCAGGCTGGAGAGCAGCTGCGGGGTGTGCGAGACCAGGGCGACCGCGCGGTCGTGCGCGTCGGCGTCCATCACGACCGGCACCGCCCGGCACAGCGCGACCAGTTCCAGCGCGAGGTTGAGCACCTCGGTGTCGGTGGCCGGGGTGGGGGTGAGCACCCAGGGCCGGCCCTCGAACAGGTCGGCGGTGCCGGCCAGCGGTCCGGAACGCTCCCGGCCGGCCATCGGGTGGGTGCCGATGTACTGGCTCAGGTCGCAGCCGAGCGCCTCCAGGTCCCGGCGCGGCCGGCCCTTGACGCTGGCGACGTCCAGGTAGCCGCGGGCCAGCTTCTCGCGCTGCAGTTCGGCCAGCGTGCGGGCCACGTGCGCCGGCGGCACCGCGACGACGGCCAGGTCCACCGGGCCGTCGGGCGGATCGGTGACGCCGGCGCCGAGCGCCGCGGCGGTCCTGGCCGCGTCGGGGTCGTGGTCGCGCAGGTGCACGGTGATCCCGCGGGCGGTCAGGGCGAGGGCGGCGGAGGTGCCGATCAGTCCGGTGCCGATGACGGCGGCGGTACGCATGTCCGCCATCCTCCCCTACCGCGGAACCCGGTGGCCGCCGCAGGTCCGGCCGGTCCTCCCGATCCCGGTGGATCGGGTAGAACGGTCGGCATGATCTTCCATGTGGTTCCGCTGGACGACTGGCTGCGCTCCCCCGACCGGCCGTACGCGCCGCCCGGTCTGGCCGCGGACGGCTTCGTGCACTGCTCGCCGGACGAGGGGACCGCGCTGGTGGTCGCCGACACGTTCTACCGCGACGTGGTCGGCCCGCTGATGGTCCTGCTGATCGACGAGCACGCGCTCGACGCGCCGGTGCGCTGGGAGCCGCCGGAGCCCACCCCGCCGCCGGGGGTGGCGCCCGGGGTGCTCTTCCCGCACGTCTACGGCCGGGTCAACCGCACGGCGGTCGCCGGGATGCTGGAGGTGTGCCGGGACGCGGACGGCCACGCGGAATCGCTGCGGCTGTGGTCCTGAGCGCTCAGGCGTCCCACAGGGCGCCGAGGGCCAGCAGTTCGTCGCGGTACTCGACGCGCTCCTCCCACTCCTCCGGCCAGGCCGGCAGGCCGAGGTGGGCGCCGGCGAAGGCACCGGTCAGGCAGGCGATGGAGTCGGAGTCGCCGGAGGTGCAGGCGGCCCGGCGCACGGCGGTGACCGGCTCGTCGGGGAAGAGCAGGAAGCACAGCAGGCCGGTCGCCAGCGCCTCCTCCGCGATCCAGCCGGCTCCGGTGACCCGGCACGGGTCGGCCTCCGGGTCGGGGGCGGCCAGCGCGCGCTCCAGGCGGTCGAGGGCGGCCAGGCAGTCGTCCCAGCCGCGGGAGGCGTAGACCGTGGGCGAGGCGTCGTGGGTGAGCCGCCACAGGTCGCCGAGCCAGCGCTCGTGGTAGCGGGTCCGGTTGGCGAGCGCGTAGGCGCGCAGGCCGGCCGGCAGCTCGTGCGGGTGGGCGCCGCTCTCCAGCAGGTGCACGGCGTGCGCGGTCAGGTCGGCGGCGGCGAGCGCGGTGGGGTGGCCGTGGGTGAGGCCCGCCTGGAGCTGCGCGGCGCCGGCCCGCTGCTCCTCGTCGAGCCCGGGGACGAGTCCGACCGGGGCGACCCGCATGTTGGCGCCGCAGCCCTTGGAGTCCTTGCGGCTGGCCTGCTGCCAGGACATGCCGGGGTCGGCCAGCCCGCGGCAGGCGGCCAGGCAGGTGTTGCCCGGCGCCCGGTTGTTGTCCGGCGAGTCGAGCCAGTCGACGAACTCCGCGCGGATCGCGGCGGCCAGCCGGTCCGGGTCGAGCGGCCCGGCCTGCGCGGCGGTGCGCAGGCCGCGCCCGACGGCGAGGGTCATCTGGGTGTCGTCGGTGACGAAGGCGGGCGCCGGCAGTTTCATGCTCCGCCACGGTCCGCACTTCGCCATGATCGACGCGATGTCGTTGAACTCGGTGGGAAAGCCCAGCGCGTCCCCGATCGCCAGGCCGATCATCGTCCCCGTTGCATGCATGGGGAAATCATATGATCAACAACGGACCGCTAAAGCCCAACTTCCTGCATGAGCATGCCCACTTCGGTGTTGGTGAGCCGGCGCAGCCAGCCGGACTTCTGATCGCCCAGCGGGATCGGCCCGAACCGGACGCGGACCAGCTTCTCGACCGGGAAACCGGCCTCGGCGAGCATCCGGCGCACGATGTGCTTGCGGCCCTCGTGCAGCGAGACCTCGACCAGGTAGTTCTTGCCGACGTTCTCCACCACGCGGAAGTGGTCGGCGCGCGCCCAGCCGTCCTCCAGCTCGATGCCGTTCTTGAGCTGCTTGCCCAGATCGCGCGGGATCGGGCCCTGGATGGCGGCGACGTAGGTCTTGATCACGCCGTAGCGGGGGTGGGTGAGGCGGTGGGCCAGCTCACCGTGGTTGGTGAGCAGGATGATGCCCTCGGTCTCGGTGTCCAGCCGGCCGACGTGGAAGAGCCGGGTCTCCCGGTTGGTCACGTAGTCGCCGAGGCACTGCCGCCCGTCGGGGTCCTCCATGGTGGCGACGACGCCGGCCGGCTTGTTCAGCGCGAAGAACAGGTACGACTGGGTGGCCACCGTCAGGCCGTCGACCTTGACCTCGTCGTGCTCGGCGTCGACCCGCAGGCCCTGCTCGGTGACGATCCGGCCGTTGACCTCGACGCGGCGCTGTTCGATCAGCTCCTCGCAGGCGCGGCGCGAGCCCATGCCGGCCCTGGCCAGCACCTTCTGCAGCCGCTCGCCCTCCTGCTCGGCGCCCGGGAAGGTCTTGGGCAGGTCGAGCTTGGGCTTGGAGTGCCGGGCGCGGTTGCGCTCCTCGACCTGGGCGTCCAGCTCGCGGGGCCGTGCCGGGGCCGTCTTGCGCGGCCGGCCCTTGGCGGGGCCGCCCTTGGCCGGGGCGCCCTTGCCGGCCGCCGGCTTGCCGCCCTTGGCGCCGGGCTTGCCGCCGCCGGTGCCGCCGCCGCTGCTGCCGGTGCCGACGTCGTAGCGGCGCTCCTCGGGGCGGGGGCGTCCGGCGCGCTTGCTGTCGTCGCGCTGGTTGCCCGCTCCCCGGTAGTTCCGGTTTCCACTGTTGTTGCCGCTACTGCTTCGCATCAGGTTTCCGTAGTCGAGTCCGGGTCGAACGACGGAACGCCCTCCAGGGAGTCCGCCTCGACGGCGTCCGCCTCCGGGAGGAACGGTGCCAGCTCGGGCAGTTCGTCCAGGCCGCGCAGGCCCATCCGCTCCAGGAAGAAGTTCGTCGTCCGGTACAGGATCGCACCTGTCTCGGGCTCGGACCCAAACTCCTCGACGAGACCGCGCTGCAGCAGGGTCCGCATCACGCCGTCGCAGTTGACCCCGCGCACCGCGGAGACCCGTGACCGGCTGACCGGCTGGCGGTACGCGACCACCGCCAGCGTCTCCAGGGCGGCCTGGGTGAGCCGGGCCTGCTGGCCGTCCAGCACGAACCGCTCGACGGCCGCGGAGTACTCGGGCCGGGTGTAGAAGCGCCAGCCGCCGGCCACCAGCCGCAGGTCGAAGCCTCGGCGCTGCCGGGCGTAGTCGTCCGACAGCTCGCGCAGCGCGTCCGCGACCTCGCGGCGGGAGCGCTCCAGTATCTTCGCCAGGTGCTCCTCGGTCGCCGGCTCGTCGACGACCATCAGCACCGCCTCCAGGGCGGGCCGCAGCTCCAGCGCGGCGACCGGGGTCGGGCCGGCCGGCTCGTCGTCCGGCTCCTCGGGCCCGGGGAGCGCGGCGGCCCGGGCCGGGACCAGCGGGGGCTCAGGCTCCCGGGGCGGCGTCGGTTCGGTCATCGTCGGCGTCCTTCCTGCCGGGCCGGCCGGCCGTCTCCTGGTCGAACTCGTCGGTGACCCGGGGCGCCGGGTCGTCCTCGTCGCCACCGGTCCACCGGACGGTGAGCGGGCCGAGCGCCTCGTCCTGGTCGAGGGCGACCGCCCGCTCCCGGTACAGCTCCAGCAGGGCGAGGAAGCGGGCGACCACGGTGAGGGTGTCGGCGGCGTCGGCGGTCAGGTCGGCGAACGTGGCGTCGCCGGTCGCGCGCAGCAGCCCGATGACGATCCGCGCCTGCTCGCGCACGCTGACCAGCGGCGCGTGGATGTGCTCCACGTAGACCTGCGGGCGCGGCTTGGGCTGCATCGCCTTGACCGCGAGCCGGGCGAACCCCTCGGGGCCGATGCTGATGACCACCTCGGGCAGCAGGTCGGCGTGGTGCGGCTCCAGCCCGACGGTGCGCGGGTGGTGCAGCGCCTCGGCCTCCAGCCGGGCGGCCAGGATCGCGGCGATCCGCTTGTACGCCCGGTACTGCAGCAGCCGGGCGAACAGCAGGTCGCGCGCCTCCAGCAGCGCGAGGTCCTCCTCGTCCTCGACCTCGGCGGCCGGCAGCAGGCGGGCCGCCTTCAGGTCGAGCAGCGTGGCGGCGACCACCAGGAACTCGGTGGCCTGGTCGAGGTCCCAGTCCGGGCCCATGGCGTGGATGTGCGCGATGAACTCGTCGGTGACCTTGGAGAGCGAGACCTCGGTGACGTCCAGCTTGTGCTTGGAGATCAGTTGCAGCAGCAGGTCGAACGGGCCCTCGAAGTTCTTCAGCCGGACGGTGAACCGCCCGTCGTCCGCGACCGGTTGGGCCCCCTCGGGCGCCACGTCCCCCTGCGCCGCGGCCGGTTCGGCGGACGCGACCGGCTCCGCGGGAGCGGGGGGTGCGGGGGGTTCCACCGGCTGGACGGCGTCGGCGGGTTCGACGTGTCCGACGGCGTCCGCGGGTTCGGCGGCGTCGGGTTCGACAGCCCCGACGGGGTCGACGACTTCGACGACGTCGGCGGGTTCGGCGGGCCGACGGCGGCGCTGCGGGCTCCGCGACGGCCGCGGCCTGCGACACGCCGCGGCCCAGCGGGCGGCGGCGGTGGGTCGGCCGGTCGTCGGAGGTGGTCATCCCGGGCAGATTACCGCGCACCACCCCCAACGGGGGTGATCATGACCCGCGATCCGGCGGCCGGTCAGCGGCCGCGCAGCCGGCGGACCAGGATGCTCGCGTCGCCGCGCGATTCGAGGTCGGCGAGGACCACGGCGACCGCCTCGCGGACGATGCGCCCCCGGTCGACCGCGAGTCCGTGTTCGCCGCGCAGCACGAGCCGGGCGTGCTCGAGGTCCATCAACTCCTCGGCGGAGACGTAGACCGTGATCTTCTCGTCGTGCCGTTCCCGGCCGCTGGGGCGGCGGTTGGGGGCGACGCGGCGCTCGCGGCGGCGCGGCGGTTCGCCGAGGTCCTGGGGAGGTCTGCGCTGCGCGGGCGCCACCGACGCCTGGTTGTCCTGGCCGGCCGGGCGGGCGTGTTCGGCGCCGGAGGGCGGGGCGTCGGCGCGGGACGGCTGGAGGCCGGTGCGGGCGGTGGGGCGGGCGGTGTCGGCGGATCCGGCCGGCTGGTCGGAGCCGTCGCGGGCCGGTTCGGGCCCGGCGTCCTCGGCCGGGTCGTCGCCGGCGCCGGGCTCGCTCGCGGGGTGCGGGACCGGACGGAGCCGTTCGGAGACCTGGGGAGCCGTTTCCGCGCCGGAGTGCTGCCGGGGGCTGGACGACTGCAGGGCCATCCCACCGGTGGTGCGGAACAGTTCGTCGGCTCCGGGCAGACTCACTCGGCGTGGCACCGGGCGAGCACCTCCCTGGCGAGTTGCCGGTACGCCGCCGCGCCCACGGAGTTGGAGGCGTAGGTGGTGATCGGCTCACCGGCCACCGTGGTCTCGGGGAAGCGGACCGTGCGGCCGATGACGGTGTGGTAGACGTGGTCGTCGAAGGCTTCCACCACGCGGGCCAGAACTTCCCTGCTGTGCACGGTGCGTGAGTCGTACATCGTGGCCAGGATGCCGTCGAGCCGCAGTTCGGGGTTGAGGCGCTCGCGGACCTTCTCGATGGTCTCGGTCAGCAGGGCGACACCGCGCAGCGCGAAGAACTCGCACTCCAGCGGCACGATCACCCGGTGCGCGGCGGTGAGCGCGTTGACGGTCAGCAGGCCGAGCGAGGGCTGGCAGTCGATGATGATGTAGTCGTAGTCGGCCATCAGCGGCTTGAGGGCGCGCTGCAGTGTCGACTCGCGGGCCACCTCGCTGACCAACTGGACTTCCGCCGCCGACAAGTCGATATTGCTGGGCAGCAGGTCCATCCCGGGCACCGCGGTCTTCAGCAGCACCTCGTCGGCGGCCATCCCCCGCTCCATGAGCAGGTTGTAGACCGTCAGGTCCAACTCCATGGGGTTGACGCCCAGTCCGACCGACAGGGCGCCCTGCGGGTCGAAGTCGACGAGCAGCACCCGGCGGCCGTACTCGGCCAGCGCGGCACCCAGGTTGATGGTGGACGTGGTCTTGCCGACGCCGCCCTTCTGGTTGCACATGGCGACGATCTGCGCGGGACCGTGGTCGGCGACCGGTCCCGGGATCGGGAAGTAGGGCAGCGGGCGGCCGGTCGGGCCCACCCGCTCGCGGCGCTGCCGGGCCGCGTCGGGGGCCAGGGTGGCCGCGTACTCCGGATCGGGTTCGTACTCCGCGTCCGGGTCGTAGAACTGGCCGTCGGGCAGATCGTCGTCAAAGGACGCGTAGGGGCCGCCCGACCCGTCGCCGGGGCCCTCCGCCCTGCGCGCCTCGAAGGTGCGTACCGCCACGGAACCGACCTCGATCCCCCCGGAACCCGGGCCCTGACCGGCCGTTCCTGGTTGACCACCCCCGGGAGCAAATGTCGACTCATTCACAAGTCGTCTTACCTCCTTGGTGACCAGGAAATTTCTAGACAGGTCAGCGTGACACCATGCCGACGTTTGGCGACTCTATGGCGTGTCGGCGGCTCTCAGCAACACAATCCGCCGGACTAGCCCCGATGTGTCGGCAACCCAACACCCGGCTGTCAAGGGCGCACACACCGCGCACACGAGGGCCGGTGACGGACCGAATCGTCGAATCGGTCATGTTCAGGGCTGATTGACAGCGGTTGCAGCCCGTTGCTGCCGGTTGACGACCGCAGCCGGCAGCCGGTCGCGGACGTGGAACGGCCGGGTCCTGGAGCCCAAGACCCGGCCGGTTGACCCAAGTTGACGGCGTGTTGACGCCGGTCAGCCGAGCAGCGTGTTCAGTTCGACACCCGGCAGGCCGTGCGCCTCGGCGACCGACGCGTAGACGACCTGTCCCTCATGGGTGTTGAGCCCCTTGGCGAGCGCGGCGTCGCGGCGCAGCGCCTCGCGCCAGCCGCGGTTGGCCAGCTCGACGATGTACGGCAGCGTCGCGTTGGTCAGCGCGCGGGTGGAGGTGTTGGGCACCGAACCCGGCATGTTGGCCACGCAGTAGAAGACCGAGTCGTGCACCGTGAAGGTCGGCTCGGCGTGCGTGGTGGGACGGGAGTCCTCGAAGCAGCCGCCCTGGTCGATCGCGATGTCGACCAGCACCGAGCCGGGCTTCATCCGGGAGACCAGCTCGTTGGTGACCAGCTTGGGGGCCTTGGCGCCGGGGATGAGCACCGCGCCGATCACCAGGTCGGCCTCCAGGACCGCCCGCTCCAGCTCGAAGGCGTTGGAGACGATGGTGGAGACCTTGGTGCCGAAGACCTTGTCGGCCTCGCGCAGCTTGTTGATGTCCTTGTCGAGCAGCGTGACGTGGAAGCCCATGCCGACCGCGATCTGGGCGGCGCTCCAGCCGGAGACGCCGGCGCCGATGACGACCGCCTTGCCGGGCTGCACGCCGGGCACGCCGCCGGGCAGCACGCCGCGGCCGCCGGCCGAGCGCATCAGGTGGTACGCGCCGACCTGCGGGGCGAGCCGGCCGGCCACCTCGGACATCGGGGCGAGCAGCGGCAGTTGGCGGCCGGCGGTCTCCACCGTCTCGTAGGCGATGGCGGTGGTGCCGGAGCCGAGCAGCGCGTCGGTGCACTCGCGGGAGGCGGCCAGGTGGAGGTAGGTGAAGAGGGTCTGGCCCTTGCGCAGCCGGTGGTACTCCTCCGCGATCGGCTCCTTGACCTTCAGCAGCAGCTCCGCGGTGGCCCACACCTCGTCGGCGGTGTCCAGGATGGCGGCGCCGGCGTCGGTGTACTCCTCGTCCGTGATCGAGGAGCCGAGCCCCGCGCCGCGCTCGACGACGACCTCGTGGCCGTTGCGCACCAGCTCGTGCACGCCGGCCGGGGTGATGGCGACCCGGAACTCGTTGTTCTTTACCTCGCGGGGGATGCCGACCTTCACGTCGATCACGGTCCTTGGATGAGAGAGGAGATATCGAGGGTTGTCAGGACAGATCCGTGAAAGACGGCCCACGTCCGACCGCCGCGTCACGCGCGGTTGACCCAAGTGTAATGAAGGAAGACGCGCTGTCCAGCCTTACAATGTGACTAATTACTGTCAGCCTGCTGCCAGATTCGTAGGCCGGACCCCACCGGGAGTGCGCCTTCGGCTACGCATCCGGCCCCTGCGGCGCCCGCGGGTCGACGGTGCCGGGCCCGGCGGGCACCTCCAACAGTGCCCGGGCCGCCTCGCGCTGCAGCCGAGCCCCGGCCGGATCGCCCAACCGGTCGAGCGTGTCGGCCATGCCGAGCAGCACCGCCGCCTCCACCCGGCCGTCGTCCGCCTGACGCGCCCAGCGCAGCGCCTCGTGGCCGGACCTGAGCGCCTCGTCCAGGTTTCCGGCCAGCCGCTGCACCCGGGCCGACTCCCCCAGCGCGGTCGCGTAGCCGGACAGGTCGCGCAGCCGGCGGCAGACCGCCGCGGCGCACCGCCACTCGCGCAACGCGATCACGAACTGGCCGTGCTCGCTGTGCAGGTCGCCCAGCCGCCCGTGCAGCCGGGCGACCTCGGCGGCCTCGCCCCGGGTCTGCCGCAGCGCGAGCGCCCGGCCGAACCAGTCGGTGGACCGCTCGGGATCGCCGACCTCCAGGTAGGCGGCGCCCAGCGCCTCCATCGCCCGGCCCGCGGTGAGCGAGTCGGCGGCGCCGCGGATCTCGTGCAGCGCCGAGCGGTAGCGGACCACCGCGTCCTTGGGCCGGCCGGCCGCCATGTCGAGGTCGGCCAGGTTGATCAGCGCCGCCGCCTTGTCCCGGCCCTGGCCGCGCCGCTCGGCGACCGCGAGCAGCAGGGCGTGCGCCTCGTACCTCCCGGGCCCGGGCGCGGAGCCGTTCCCCTCCCGGTCGCCGTCGCCCTCGCCGTACAGGTCGAGCACCCGGACCAGCGAGACCAGCAGCCGCCGGGCGAGCGTGTCGAGTTCGCCGTCGGCCACCGCGACCCGGGCCGCCTCCAGCAGTGCGGGAAGCCGCCCGGCCAGCCACTCGGCCGCCCGTTCCCGGGAGGGGAAGCGCACCGCGTTCGGCGGCTCCTCCTGCCGGCGGGCCGCCGGCGGGCCGTCCGGCTCGGCCGCCGCCCGGCACGACCGCAGCAGCCGCACGGTGCGCTCCAGCATCCTGGCCCGGGCCAGCCGCACGTCGGCCGGGCGCTCACCGGTGCGCGCCGCCGCCCGCAGCAGCGGCGCGAGCCAGCCGGGCACCCGGTGGAAGCCGGCCGGGTCGGGATGGAGCAGGCCGTGCGCGGTGAAGTCGAACAGCGTCTCGCGGGCCGCCTCCATGGTGGTGCCGGCGAGCGCGGACAGCACGTGCGCGTCCACCAGGCCGGCCGGGGCGAACGCGAGCAGCCGCAGCGCGCGGGCCGCGGCGGGCGGCAGGGTGTCGTGCACCATCCGGAACGCGCGCTCGGCCGGACCGCCGGGGCCGGTCTCCCGCGCCGCGGCCTCCCGCAGCGCGCGGGTGGCGTCCGGCACCGAGGCGCGCGGCCGGGTGGCGAGCCAGCCGCCGACCAGGCGCAGCGCGGCCGGGTTGCCCTCGCACGCCTCACACAGGGCGGCCGCCGCGATGGGGTCCACGGTGACCCGGATCTCCCCGATGGCGTGCGCGAGCAGTTCGACGCCGGCCTCCGGATCGAGGGCGCCCACCGTGCAGGGCCGCACGTCGGGCACGCCGGGCAGCGGCCCCTCCGCGGTGGCGATCACCAGGCCCTCCTGCCCGGCCGGCAGCAGCGGCAGCACCTGGTCGGGGTGGGCGACGTCGTCCAGCACCAGCACGACCGCGCGTCCCCGGCAGGCGGAGCGCAGGGCGGCCACCGGGTCCTCCGCCCCGGCGCCGGCCGGCTGCCCCGGCGCCGCGCGCAGCAGCTCGCCGGCCACCCGCTCCACCGGCAGCGCCGCGCCGTCCGGCCCGGTGAGGCGGGCGAAGAGCACGCCGTCGGGGTAGCGGGCGGCGACCGAGCGGGCGAGCCGGACGGCGAGCGCGGTGCGCCCGGAGCCCGGCCGTCCGGCGACCAGCAGCACCCGGCAGGTGGCGGCCGGCAGGCCGCGCAGCGTGTCGAGGCCGGGCCGGTCGATGTCGGCCCGCAGCGCGGCCATCTCCCGGCGGCGTCCGGCGAAGTACGGCGGGCCGGAGGGCAGCGGGGCGCGGCGCGTCCCCGGCACTGCGCCGCTCGGCACCTCGTCCGGCACGGGCCCACTCCCGTCTGTGTCCGTGGCACAGACCGGCCGGCACACCCCCGGTCTGCGCTACGGACCCTAGTTCACCGGGGTCGCCCCAGCGGGGAGACGGACCGCCCCGAACGGCTGATGATCACCCGTCAGGCGGTGAACGGCCGGGCGGGCCAGGGCGCGTCGGCCGGGCGCAGCGCGTCCGGACCGTCGCCGGCCAGCACGGCGGACAGCGCGAGCACCCCGATGACCAGGCAGGAGTTGTGAAGTTCACCTGAGATGACCGCGCGCACCAGGTCGGCGAGCGGCACCGAGGCGTACTCGAAGTCGGCCTCCTCCTCGGAGACGGCGAACCGCTCGCCGTCCGCCTCGGCCAGGCCGCGGGCCAGGAAGACCCGGATCGCCTCGTCGGAGCCACCGGGAGTGCTGTAGTAGTCGGCCAGCACCCGCCAGTCGGCCGCCTTGGTGTGCGCCTCCTCGTACAGCTCGCGCTGTGCGGCGCGCAGCGGGTGCTCGCCGGGCACGTCGAGGATGCCGGCCGGCAGCTCCCACAGCTTGTGCCGGACCGGGTGGCGGTACTGGCGCAGCACCAGGACGCGGTTGTCCTCGTCGAGGGCGAGGACGGCGACCGAGCCGGGGTGGGTCTGGTAGTCGCGGCGCGCGCTGGTGCCGTCCGGCATGCCCACCGTGTCGGTGCGCACGCCGGTGACCTGGCCGCAGAACGGGGTCTCGGTCGCGGTGACCGGCCACTCCTCGGGGGTGTCGCGCACGGACGCGGTCACTGGCCGGCCTCCTGGGTGCGGCGGACCGCGGCGGCGACCAGGCCGGCGAAGAGCGGGTGCGGCCGGGTCGGGCGGGACTTCAGCTCCGGGTGCGCCTGGGTGGCGACCAGGTAGGGGTGGGTGTCGCGCGGGTATTCGACGTACTCGACCAGCTTGTTGTCCGGCGAGGTGCCGCTGAAGACGATGCCGGTCTTCTTCTCCAGCTCCGCGCGGTAGGAGTTGTTCACCTCGTAGCGGTGCCGGTGGCGCTCCTCCACGTAGGGCTCGCCGCCGTAGACCTCGCGGACGATGGAGCCCTCGGCGAGCTTGGCCGGGTAGATGCCGAGCCGCATGGTGCCGCCCATGTCGCCCTTGCCCTCCACGATGTCGAGCTGCTCGGCCATCGTGGAGATCACCGGGTGCGCGGTGGCCGGGTCGAACTCGGTGGAGTTGGCGTCGGCGATGCCGGCGAGGTTGCGGGCCGCCTCGATGACGATGCACTGCAGGCCGAGGCAGAGGCCGAGCAGCGGGATCCGGTTGTGCCGGGCGTAGGTGATGGCCTTCACCTTGCCCTCGACGCCGCGGTCCCCGAAGCCGCCGGGCACGCAGATCGCGTCCGCGTCGCCGAGTCGGGCGGCGGCGCCCTCGTCGGTGACGCAGTCGTCGGAGGTGACCCACTTGATCTTCACCCGGGCGTTGTTGGCGAAGCCGCCGGCCCGCAGCGCCTCGGTGACCGACAGGTAGGCGTCCGGCAGGTCGATGTACTTGCCGACCAGCGCGACGGTGACCTCGTGCGCCGGGTTGTGCACCCGGGCCAGCAGGTCGTCCCACTGGGTCCACTCCACGTCGCGGAACGGCAGGTCGAGGCGGCGCACCACGTAGGCGTCCAGCCCCTCGGCGTGCAGGACCTTGGGGATGTCGTAGATCGACTTGGCGTCGATGGCGGCGACCACCGCGTCCTCGTCCACGTCGCACATCAGGGAGATCTTGCGCTTGATGGCGGTGGGCACCTCGCGGTCGGCGCGCAGCACGATGGCGTCCGGCTGGATGCCGATGCTGCGCAGCGCGGCGACCGAGTGCTGGGTCGGCTTGGTCTTCAACTCGCCGGACGGGCCGATGTAGGGCAGCAGCGAGACGTGCACGAAGAAGACGTTGTCCCGGCCGACCTCGTGGCGCACCTGGCGGACCGACTCCAGGAACGGCAGCGACTCGATGTCGCCGACGGTGCCGCCGACCTCGGTGATGACCACGTCCACGTCGTCGGTGGCCATCCGGCGGATGCGGGACTTGATCTCGTTGGTGATGTGCGGGATGACCTGCACGGTGTCGCCGAGGTACTCGCCGCGCCGCTCCTTGGCGATCACCGAGGAGTAGACCTGGCCGGTGGTGACGTTGGCGGAGCCGTCGAGGTCCACGTCGAGGAAGCGCTCGTAGTGCCCGACGTCCAGGTCGGTCTCGGCGCCGTCGTTGGTGACGAACACCTCGCCGTGCTGGAACGGGTTCATGGTGCCGGGGTCGACGTTGAGGTAGGGGTCCAGCTTCTGCATGGTGACGCGCAGGCCGCGCGCCTTGAGCAGCGCGCCGAGGCTGGAGGCCGTCAACCCCTTGCCGAGCGAGGAGGCCACACCCCCGGTGACGAAGAGGTGCTTGGTCGTCATGTTGGTACGGCGGTGGTGGGCCGTACCGGGGTGTGGCTGTGCCAAGAGGGGGCTCCCGTGGTCGCGAGGTGAGGAGTCGGACGGCTCCGGCGCTCACGCGGTCGATGCCGTCTCGGCGGTTCAGTGGTTCGACCCACCGGCCCACGGGCTACCAGGGTATCAGCGCGGGCGGCCCCCGAGGATCGCCGGAGCGGGACCGACGCTTGCGACACGCCCGCACCGGGCGCGTGGGAAACGCCGGCGGCCCGCCGCGCCGCCGGGTGCGGTCCACCCGATCGGGTATCCGTCCCGCAGACCCTAGGATGCTCCAGGTTGGCGCCGCCGTAACCCGGGCGACCACCACCGCTCCGGGGCGGCGCAGCGCGGGCTCCACCGAGACTCACGCGTCACACGGGCCACACATCGTATTCTGCACGGACGCATCGATGTCAGCCGGCCCGGTCGACCCGCGAATCGCGCGGGGTCCCTCCGGGTGCGTTGAACCAACTCAATCCTGGAAATGAGACCTCCCTCAGGACCATAAGACGTTCGACTGTTCGACTGGAGATGCATGTGGCCGGGCGCATCGAGGACTACGCACTCATCGGCGATATGCAGACCGCAGCGCTGGTCTGCCGTGACGGGTCGGCCGATTGGCTGTGCCTGCCGCGTTTCGACTCCCCGGCGGTCTTCGCCGGTCTGCTCGGCACCGATGAGAACGGCTTCTGGCGGCTCGGCCCCGCGCACGCGCCCGACACCCGCCCGCCCGCCGCGACCCGGCGCCGCTACCGCGGTGACTCGCTGATCCTGGAGTCCGAGTGGGACACCGGGCACGGCACGGTCCGGGTCACCGACTTCATGCCGCCGCGTGACGGCGCCCCGCAGCTGATCCGGATCGTGGAGGGCGTCAGCGGCCGGGTGCCGATGCGCTCGGAGCTGCGGATGCGCTTCTCCTACGGCTGGGTGGTGCCGTGGGTGCACCGGATCAACGACCCCGAGGCGCCGGAGGGCCGCACGGTGGCCGTCGCCGGTCCGGACTCGGTGTGGCTGGACACCGAGTGCCCGTCCTACGGCGAGAACCTCACCACGTACGCCGACTTCACCGTCGCGCCGGGCGAGCGGATCGCGTTCACCATCAGCTGGCAGCCCTCGCACAAGGAGGCGCCGCCGCTGCCGGACCCCGAGGGCTCGCTGGAGGCGACCGAGCGGTTCTGGCAGGAGTGGGTCGAGCAGTGCACGTACCACGGCCCCTACCGGGACGCGGTCGTGCGCTCGCTGATCACCCTCAAGGCGCTGACCTACGGGCCCACCGGCGGCATCGTCGCGGCGCCCACCACCTCGCTGCCGGAGGACATCGGCGGCGTGCGCAACTGGGACTACCGCTTCACCTGGCTGCGGGACGCGGCGATCACCCTGTCCTCGCTGCTGCGCACCGGCTACCGCGAGGAGGCCCGCGCCTGGCGCGAGTGGCTGCTGCGCGCGGTCGCCGGCGACCCGGAGAACCTGCAGATCATGTACGGCATCGCGGGCGAGCGCGAGTTGGGCGAGCAGGATCTCGCCTGGCTCGCCGGGTACGAGAACTCCCGCCCGGTCCGGGTCGGCAACGGCGCGGCCCGCCAGCTGCAACTGGACGTCTACGGCGAGGTCAGCGAGGCGCTGCACCTGGCCCACATGACCGGACTGGCCCGCAACGACTACGCGACGCTGCTGCAGATGAAGCTCATCGACTACCTGGAGAAGCACTGGCAGGAGCCGGACGAGGGCATCTGGGAGGTGCGCGGCCCGCGCCGGCACTTCGTGCACTCCAAGGTGATGGCCTGGGTCGCGGTGGACCGCACCGTGAAGCTGATCGAGGCCGGCGAGGCGCAGGAGGTGGACGGCGCCCTCAAGCGCTGGCACCGGCTGCGCGACGACATCCACCGCGACGTGTGCGAGCACGGCTACGACCCGGAGCGCAACACCTTCACCCAGTCCTACGGCTCCAGGGAGCTGGACGCCTCCCTGCTGCTCATCCCGCAGGTGGGCTTCCTGCCGCCGGACGACAAGCGGGTCATCGGCACCATCGAGGCGATCCAGAAGGAGCTGACCGTCGAGGGCGGCTTCGTCACCCGCTACCCGACCGAGGGCGCCGACAAGGGCGTGGACGGCCTGCCCGGCGACGAGGGCGCCTTCCTGGCCTGCTCGTTCTGGCTCGCCGACGACCTGGCGATGATCGGCCGGGTCGACGAGGCGCGGCAGTTGTTCGAGAAGCTGCTGTCGCTGCGCAACGACCTCGGCCTGCTCGCCGAGGAGTGGGACCCCCGCCTGCAGCGCCAGGTGGGCAACTTCCCGCAGGCGTTCAGCCATGTGCCGCTGATCGACACCGCGCTGCGGCTCACCGCGAGCGGCGCGTACGGCGGCTGACCGCGGGCCCTGACCCCGCCCGCATCCCGGCCCCCGGCGCCGAGCACCTCGGCGCGGGGGCCGGGGCGTCCGTGCGGCCGGTCAGCCCCGGGAGCGGGCGGCCTGGGTCAGTTCGTCGTAGACGCTGAGGATCTGCGCGACGGTGTCGTCCTCGGTCGGCCAGGTGGTGGCCTGCGCGCGGCCCTCGGCGGCCAGCCGGTCGCGGCGGGCGGGGTCGGCCAGCAGGTCGCTGACCGCGCGGGCCAGCGCCTCCGGGTCGTCACCGGGCACCAGCATCGCGGCGTCGCCGACCAGTTCCGGCACCGCGCCGACCGCGGTGGCCACCAGCGGCAGCCCGGCGCGCAGCGCCTCGTGGACGATGAGCGGGTAGGACTCGAAGCGGCTGGGCAGCACCATCAGGTCGGCGGCGGCCAGCAGCTCGGGCAGATCGTCGCGGCGGCCGAGCAGCCGCACCGGCAGGTCCTCGTTCTCGATCCGGCGCTGCAGCCCCGGCCGGCCGCTGCCCTCGCCGGCCACCACCACGGTCGGCTGCGGCTCCAGCGCGCGCCACTCGCGGGCCGCGTCCAGCAGCAGATCGTGGCCCTTGTGCGGCTCCAGCCGGCCGACCGCGAGTATCAGCGGACGGGCGACCGCGCCGAGTTCGGCCCGCGTCTTGTGCAACTGCGCCGAGCCGGGCCGCTCGGCGGATCGCGGCGCGGGGAAGGAGACCCCGGCCAGCCGGGCGTCCCGGGCGCCGAGGCCGCGCACCTCGTCCACCACGTGGGAGGAGGCGCCGAGCACCACGGCCGCCGCCCGCACCACCCGGCGCTCCAGCAGCCGCAGCAGGCCGCCGCGGGTGCCGGGGGCGGGCGGCGCGGCGTGCCAGGTCACCACGAGGGCCGGGCTGCGGGTGCCGGCCAGCGCGAGCGAGGCCAGCGCCCCGGCGTGCAGCCCGTGCGCGTGCACCACGTCCACCCCGGAGCACACCGAGCGCAGCGTGGTGACGGCGAGCGCCTCGTCACGCGGCCGGGTGCGGTCGGAGATCTCCACCGTGCTGAACCGGGCGCCGGTGGCACGGAACCCGTGCGCCTCCGCGGCGCCGGCCGGGCCGCACACCGTCACCTCGACGCCGCGCGCGACCAGGCCGGCGGCGAGCGAGCTGACGTGGCGCCCGCCGTTCGGACCGAGCACCTGCACCGCGCGCAGCGGCACGCGGGTCGGTGAATGGCTGCTGCTCACGCGGGAGTCGGCTCCTCGGGGATCACACGGTGGTCACGGTGGTACGGGCTCAACGCTTCGGGGAGTCGCCAGGTGCCCGGGCGGCGCGGCGGAAAAGACCGGCCCGCCGGAACCGCTCGCCCCAGGATGCCAGCAGGCCCCGGCACCCGGTGGCACCCGCTCCCGCCGGGAGGCGGCCGCCCCGGCCGGTATCACCCGTACGAGTGGGCGGACGAGGGCCCTTCGTGGCGGCTACCCGCCGATCCGGCCGTCGAACCCGATCGCGGCCAGATCGCCTCCTGACCGCCGCCGGGTACCGCGCGACGGCGGTGGTCCGGGCCTCACCGGCCGGCACGGGCCGCCGCGAGCAGCTCCTCGGCGTGGGCCCGGGCGGTGTCGGAGTCCGCCAGCCCGGCCAGCATGCGCGACAGCTCCCGGACCCGCTCCTCGCCGTCGAGCACCCGGACCCCGGAACTGGTCACCGAGCCGTCGTGGGTCTTCTCCACCAGCAGCTGCCGGTCGGCGAACGCGGCGACCTGCGGGAGGTGCGTGACGACCACCACCTGCGCGGACCTCGCCAGCCTGGCCAGCCGCCGGCCGACCTCCACCGCCGCCTCGCCGCCGACGCCGGCGTCCACCTCGTCGAACAGGTAGGTCGGCACCGGGTCGGAGCCGGCGAAGACCACCTCGACGGCGAGCATGACGCGCGACAGCTCGCCGCCGGACGCGCCCTTGGCGATCGGCCGGGCCGGCGCCCCCGGGTGCGGCGCGAGGTGCAGCTCGACCTCGTCGGCGCCGTACGGCCCGAAGGCGACCCGCCGGCCGGCCACCTCGACGCCCTCCGGGTCCTCGGCCTGCCGGATCTCCACCGTGACGCGGGCGTGCGGCATGGCGAGTTCGGCCAGCTCGGTGGTGACCGCCTCGGCGAACCGGCGGGCCGCCTCGGTGCGCGCGGCGGTCAACTCCCCGGCCAGCACGCCGAGTTCGGCCAGCAACTCGTCGTGCCGGACGGTCAGCGCGCCGATCCGGTCGTCGTCGCCGTCCAGTTCGGTGAGCCGGGCGGCTCCGCTCTCCGCCCAGGCCAGCACGGTGTCGATGTCCGAGCCGTACTTGCGCGTCAGGTGGGCCAGCACCGAGCGGCGCTCCTCCACCGCGGCCAGCCGCAGCGGGTCGGCGTCCAGGTTGTCGGCGTATCCGGCCAGTTCACCGGCCACGTCGGCGGCCAGGATGCCGATCTCGCCGAGCCGGTCGGCCAGCGCCGCGAGCGACGGGTCGTGCGAGCGCACCGCCTCCAGGGCCCGCCCGGCGCCGGCGACCAGCGTCGCGGCGTCCACGCCCTCCGGGTCCTCCGGGTTGCCGGCCAGCGCGGTGTGCGCGGCGGCGGCGGCCGACGCCAGCGCCTCGGCGTGCCGCAACCGCTCGGCCTCGGCGGCCAGTTCGGCGTCCTCGCCGGGGCGCGGTTCGGCGGCGGCGACCTCGTCGAGCCCGAAGCGCAGCAGATCCGCCTCCTGTGCCCGCTCCCTGGCCCGGGTGGTCAGCTCCGCCAGCTCGGCGGCCACCTCGCGCAGCGCGCGGTACGCCGTCCCGTAGCCGGCCAGCGGCACGGCCACCGCGTCGCCCGCGTACCGGTCCAGCGCCTGCCGCTGCCGGGCCGGGCGCAGCAGCCCCTGCTGGTCGGTCTGGCCGTGCACGGCCACCAGGTCGTCCGCCAGCTCGCCCAGCAGCGCGGCGGGCACCGACCGGCCGCCGACGTGCGCCCGGGAGCGCCCCTCGGCGGAGATGGTGCGGCTGATCAGCAGCGCGCCCTCGTCCAGTTCGGCGCCGGCGTCCCGGGCCCGCTGGGCGGCCGGACTTCCGGCGTCCACCGTGATCCGGCCCTCGACCACCGCGGCCTTGGCGCCGATCCGCACCAGGGCGGCGTCCGCCCGGCCGCCGAGCAGCAGCCCGAGGCTCGTGACGACCATGGTCTTGCCCGCGCCGGTCTCACCGGTCACCGCGGTGAAACCGGGCGACAGCTCGACCACGGCGTCCTCGATGACACCCAACGACCGTATCCGCATCTCCTCCAGCACGCCCATGACGATACGAGGTCCCCGGCCTCCCCCGCGACGCGCGCCCCCGGGACGCGGGCCGTCCGGCTACTGCGGCGCGCCCCGCCAGCCCGCCACCGGCAGCGCGAACTTCGCCACCAGCCGGTCGGTGAACGACGCGTGGTGCAACCGCGCCAACCGCACCGGGACCGCGCCCCTTCGCACCTCCACGCGCGCCCCCGCGGGCAGCGGCACGGTGCGCCGGCCGTCGCACCACAGCACCCCGTGCGGCGTCTTGGGCTGCACCTCCACGGCGAGCACCGAGTCCGGCGAGGTCACCAGCGGCTTGGCGAACAGCGCGTGGGCGCTGATCGGCACCATCAGCAGCGCCGCCACCTCGGGCCACACCACCGGTCCGCCGGCCGAGAAGGCGTAGGCGGTGGAACCGGTGGGAGTGGCGCACACCACGCCGTCGCAGCCGAACGCGGACACCGGCCGCCCGTCGACCTCGATGACGACCTCCAGCATCCGCTCGCGGGCCGCCTTCTCCACCGAGGCCTCGTTCAGCGCCCAGTCGTGGTGCACCACGTGGCCGTCCTCGCGCACCAGGATGTCGAGCGTCATCCGCTCCTCGACCTCGTACGCCCTGGTGACCACCCGGTCCACCACCTTGTCGAGGTCGTCGCGCTCGGCCTCGGCGAGGAAGCCGACCCGGCCGAGGTTGACGCCGAGCATCGGCACGCCGGACGCCCGGGCGAACTCCGCGCCGCGCAGCAGCGTCCCGTCACCGCCCAGTACGACGATCAGCTCGCACCCGTCGGTCGCCCGGGTGCCCTCGTCCACCACCTCGACCGAGGACGGCAGCGGCAGGTCGGCCGCCTCCTCGCCCAGGATCCGCACCCCGATCCCGCTGCGCAGCAGTCCCTGCACCACCCGCTCCGCGCTGCGCACCGCGGCCGGCCGGCCGGTGTGCGCGAGCAGGAAGACGGTCCGCCCCCCGGCCGCGGCATCCGACGGGTCCTCCTTCGTACCGCTTGACGTGCTGATCGATCCGCTCAACGAGGCCCCTCCGCTACGGCACGGTCCACATCAGCCGGGTCGAGTTCCGGCGCCCCGGCGCGAAGCCACAGAAAGTACTCGACATTACCGGACGGTCCCGGCAGCGGGGAGGCGGTCACCCCGAGCGCCCCCAGTCCGAGCCCGGCCGCCTGCCCGGCCACCGCGCGCACCGTCTCGGCCCGCAACGCGGCGCTGCGCACCACGCCGCCGCTGCCCAGCCGCTCCCTGCCCACCTCGAACTGCGGCTTGACCATCAGCACGAGATCGGCGTCCGGCGCCGAGCACCGCACCAGCGCCGGCAGCACGAGCCCCAGCGGGATGAACGACAGATCCCCCACCACCACCTCGGCCGGCACCCCGTCGAGATCCGCCAACGTCAACTCGCGTACGTTGGTGCGGTCCTTGACGGTGACCCGCTCGTCGCTCTGCAGCGACCAGGCGAGCTGCCCGTAGCCGACGTCGACCGCGACCACGCCCGAGGCGCCCGCGCGCAGCAGCACGTCGGTGAAACCGCCGGTCGACGCCCCGGCGTCCAGGCAGCGCCGTCCCTCGACCTTCAGCCCGGCCGGCACGAACGCGGCGAGCGCGCCGGCCAGTTTGTGGCCGCCGCGCGAGACGTAGTCCGGATCGTCGTCGTCCGCGGAGACCACCAGCGCGGCGCTGGTCTCCACCTGGGTGGCCGACTTGGTGGCCGTGCCGCCGCCCACCGTCACCCGGCCCGAGGCGATCAACTGGGCGGCGTGCTCCCTGGAGCGGGCCAGCCCACGGCGTACCAGCTCCGCGTCGAGCCGTCGTCGTGCCACCTGCGGTTCATCTCCTGTCGTACGTCGAAGAGGGCTCCGGACCCGGCGGGCCGGGCCGCGCGTCGAGCGCGGTCAACGCGTCCCGCAGACCGCGGTGTACATCCTCGTACACCTCGATGTGGCTCCCGGTCGGCAGGGCGTCCGCGTCGGCCAGCCGCTCCAGCAGGGCGTCGACCTGCGCGTCGCCGGTCGCGGCCGTCTCGATCCCCAGCGGCTCCGGCCCGGCCGACCCGTCCGCCGCGGCGCCGCACTCCGGCTCGGCCGGACCGGCGTGCGGCGCCTGCGGTTCACTCATCGCCGGACGGCTGACGCGGCGTCGTCCGCTTCGGCGGCGCGGCCTTCTTCCCCGGCGCGGCCTTCTCCGCCGCGGTGCTCTGCGCCGGCGTCGTCTTGGCAGGCGTCGTCTTCTTCGCCGCGGTGCTCTTGGTCGGCGTGCTCTTGGCGGGCGTCGACTTGGCCGGCGTGGTCTCGGCCGCGGTGCTCTTGGCGGGCGTGCTCTTCGCGGGCGCCGCCTTCTTCGCCGCGGTGCTCTTCGCCGGCGTGCTCTCGGCCGGCGCCGTCTTCTTCGCCGCCGGGGTGGCCTTCTTCGCCGCCGCGGGGGTCGAAGTCCCCTTCGCCGCCGCCTTCTTGGCGGGAGCCGCCTTCTTGGCCGCGGTGGTCTTCCTGGCGGCGGCCGTCTTCTTCGCGGCCGCGGTCTTCTTGGCTGCGGCGGCCTGCCCGGCGGTGGCGGGCCCGGCCGGGGTGGTCTTCGCGGCGGTGGTCTGGCCGGCCGGGGTGGCCTTCTTCGCCGGCGCGGCCTTCTTCGCGGCCGTCTTCTTCGCCGCGGGCGCCGCCTTCTTCCCCGGCGCCGCCTTCTTCGCCGCGGGGGCGGACTTCTCGGCGGGCGTGGTCTTCTTCGCCGGCGGGGCGGACTTCTTGACCGGCGGGGTGGTCGCGGCCTTGTGCGCCGGCGGGCGGCGGATCGCCGGTTCGGCGGTCTTGACGCGCGGCGACTCCGCCGGGGGACGCGGCGGCTGAGCCGGCGGACGGACGAACTCGTCCTCGACGGCGACCCACTCGCGGGACGGCTCCTGCTCCGGCTCGCCCTCCAGATTGCGCACCCGGCGCTCCAGGGCCTCCAGGATGACGCCGACCTTGGTGATCTCGTCGGCGACCCGGCCGACCCGGCCCATCGTCTTGTCGACCTCCTCGCGGATCAGGCCGATCAGCAGGTCGCGGTTGGCCCGGCCGGAGGCGATGAGCTCGTCGGCGAGCGACTGCACCTCCGGCGGGATCCGTTCGCCGAGGGAGCGTTGCAGCGCCTCGACGTCCACACCGGCCTGGTCCAGCAGTTCCCTGGCCGCCCCGACCGCGCGTCGTCGGGTGGCCTCGGTCAGCCCACCCGCGATCTGCAGACAGGTACGCAGCGCGTCACGCAATGCACTCACTCCTCGTCTCAGCATGGAAGCCGACTGTCCTGACGCTACCTTGTGGCACGCCGCCCACGTGGTACGGAAGGCCGCCGACCCGTCGGTGCCTTCCGTGTACCGTCGGTCGGGTACGTGTACGCGGAGACGGGGAGTGGCCACCACCGATGGCGACCATCGAGGAGTGCCGCAGCGCACTCGAAAGGCTGTCGGAGAACATCGGGCGGGCCGAGGGCGACGTGGCCTCCGCGGCGGCGCTCGACCGGTCGGTGAGCTGCCGGATCACCGACCTCGACGTGACGTTCACCGGCCGCCTGGCGGGCGGCCGGATCCGCGGCGTGCGCGCGGTGCCCGGCTCACCCGCCGAACGGGCCCAGATCCGGCTGACGATGGCCGGCGACGACCTGGTGGCGCTGGTCGAGGGACGCCTGCAGTTCGCCCGCGCCTGGGCCGGCGGCCGGGTGAAGCTGGAAGCCGGCTTCCGCGATCTGCTGCGGCTGCGCACGCTGTTGTGAACGTCTCACAGGCCGAGGCGGTCCAGCGCCTTCGCCGCGTCCAGCTCGCACCCCTGGTCGCCGCCTGACGTCCAGGCCGCCGCGCACAACGCCCGCAGCCCGTCGCACGGATCGCCGTCCGGCTCGGACCCTGCGGTGTCCACCCGCAGCGCCCGGCCGTCCGCGCAGGCCGTCCAACCGCCGCAGCGGAAGCCGTCGCCGTCGCGTTCGACCGCGGGGTGCGCGGCCAGCAGCCCGCGCAGGTCGGCCGCGACGTACGTCGGCCGGTGCTCCGGCACCGCGGCGAGCAGCGCGGCGGGCGTGGTCACCCCGGTCAGCACCAGCAGCGAGTCGACCTCGCCGGCGTGCGCGCCCTCGATGTCGGTGTCCAGCCGGTCGCCGACCACCAGGGGCCGCCGGGCACCGGTCCGCAGGATCGTCTCGCGGTGCATCGGGGGCAACGGCTTGCCCGCGACCCGCGGTTCGGCCCCGGTGACGATCCGCACCACCTCGACCGCCGCGCCGTTGCCCGGCGCGATGCCCCGGCCGCTGGGAATCGTCAGATCCGTGTTGGACGCGAACCACGGCACGCCGCGCGCCACCGCGTACCCCGCCTCCGCCAGCCGGTTCCACGGCATGTCCGGCCCGCCGTAGCCCTGCGCGACGGCCGCCGGGTCGTCGTCCGCGGAGTCCACCGGTTCGAGTCCCCGCTCGCGCAACGCCACCCGCAGCCCCTCGCCGCCGACCACCAGCACGCGGGAGCCCTCCGGGACCTGGTCGGCGATCAGCCGGGCGACGGCCTGCGCCGAGGTGATCACCTCGGCCGGCTCGGCCGGCACCCCCAGCTCCGTCAGGTGCTCGGCCACCGCCTGCGGCGTGCGCAGCGCGTTGTTGGTCACGTAGGCGAGCCGCATCCCCTCGTCGCGGGCGGCGGCCAGCGACTCGACGGCGTGCCCTATCGCCCTGCCGCCGGCGTACACCACTCCGTCCAGGTCGAGCAGCGCGGTGTCGTAGGCGGCGAGCAGCGTGCCGTCGCTGCCGTCGGGCCGGGTCCTCGGCTTCATGCCGGTAACGCTCCTTCGAGTCGGTGTTCGTGCTCTCACGCGCCCCTGTTACCACGCGCCGTACCGGGCCCGGGGCACTTAACATGCTCTGATGAGCACCCCAGCATCGCCCGCGTCACCGCGCGGACTGCGGCTCACGCCGTTCCGCGGGCTGCGCTACGTCCCCGATCGGGTCGGCAGCCTGTCCGCGGTCACCTCGCCACCGTACGACGTCGTGGTACGGCCCGACGGACTCCATCACCTGGAGACCGCCGATCCGTTCAACATCGTCCGGTTGATCCTGCCGCAGGCCGGCGATCCGGCCACCCGGCACACCCAGGCCGCGCGCACGCTGCGCCGCTGGCTCCACGACGGAGTGCTCGTCGCCGACCCCGAGCCCGCCCTGTACGTCTACGAACAGCGCGGCCCGGCCGGCGAACTCCAACGCGGCCTCATCGGAGCCCTGCGCCTCACCACGCCGGACGAACAGGTCGTGCTGCCGCACGAGGAGGTCATGCCCGGCCCGGTGGTGGACCGCGCGGGGCTGATGCGCACCACCGCGACCAACCTGGAACCCCTGCTGCTCGGCTACCGCGGCGACCCGGACCCGGCGGCGCCCGGCGCGGCGGCCCGGGTCGTGGAGCGCTGCGTCGGGCAGCCGCCGCTGTTCGCCGCCACCACCGAGGACGGCATACGGCACCGGTTGTGGTCGGTGACGGATCCGGCGGACCTCGCGGCCGTGGACGCCGACCTCGCCTCCCGCCAGGCGCTGATCGCCGACGGCCACCACCGCTGGGCGACGTACCTGCTGCTGCGCGACGAACAGCCGCCGCACAGCACGCCGGGCCCGTGGGACCACGGGCTGGTCCTGCTGGTGGACACCGCCCGCTACCCGCTGCGGGTCCGGGCGATCCACCGCGTGCTGCAACGGCTCCCGGTGGCGAAGGCGCTGGCCGCCGTGCGGGAGGTGTTCACCGTGACGGAGATCGACGCGCCGCTGCCGAAGGCGCTCGACGAGCTGGCGGCGGCCAAAGCGGACGGCGGCACCGCGTTCGTGCTGTCCGGCTCGGGCGAGTCGGGCCCGTTCCACCTGCTGACCGGCCCTGACGAGGCGGTGCTGGAGGAGTCCGTTCCGTCGGGCCGGCCGGCGGCGTGGCGCCGGCTCGACGCGACCGTGCTGCACAGCCTGCTGATCGACCGCCTGTGGCGGGTACCGGACGCGCCCGAGTACATCGGCTACGTCCACGACGCGGTGGCCGCCGTCCGGCAGGCCGAACGCCTCGCCGGGACCGCGGTGCTGATGCACCCCGTGCAGGAGTCCACCGTCCTGGAGCTGGCCCGGCAGGGCGTCATGATGCCGCACAAGTCGACGTCCTTCGGCCCCAAGCCGGCCTCCGGCCTGGTGCTGCGCGACCTCGGCCTGGAATGAGCGAACGCCCCGCGGGCCGTGGCCCGCGGGGCGTTCGAAGTGCGCCGGAGAGCGGCGCTCAGTCCTCGTCGGACGCGTCGGCGCCGTCGTCGGCGCCGTCGTCGTCGGTGTCGTCGGAGGTGTCCGCCTTCGCAGCGGTCTCGGCCCGGTCGCCGCTCGCGGAGCCGTCCTCGTCGGAGGCGTCCTCGTCGGAGGCGGGCTCGGTCCGGCCCGGCTCCTGGAACGGGTTGGCCAGGAAGGTGGAGGCCGGGGCCTCGGCTTCCGGCGTCTCCGGCTCGTCCTCGGCGTCCTCCGCCTCCGGGTCGAGCGCGTCCAGGAACTCGACGCCGTCCATCTCGGCGAGCCGGTCGGACGCGTCGGTCGTGCCGTTCTGGTCCGCCTCCAGCGCCTTGCCGAACCACTCGCGGGCCTCGTCCTCGCGGCCCACCGCCAGCAGCGCGTCCGCGTAGGCGTACCGCAGCCGCGCGGTCCACGGGTGCACCGCGCTGGACGCCAACTCCGGGCTCTGCAGGGTGACCACGGCGGCGTCCGCCTGGTCCATGTCCCGCCGGGCCCCGGCGGCCACCAGGCGCATCTCCACCTGGCCGGCCTTGTCCAGCTTGTTGACCTCGGGCTCGCCGGCCATCGCCAACGCCCGCTCCGGACGGCCGAGTCCGCGCTCGCAGTCCGCCATCACCGGCCACAGCTCCACGCTGCCGGTCATCCGGCGGGCCGCGCGGAACTCCGCCAGCGCCTCGGAGTACTTGGCGTTCGCGTACGACGCGAAGCCCATCGCCTCACGGACCGCGGCCACCCGCGACGCCAGCCGGAACGCCACCTTCGCGTAGCCGTACGCCTGCTCGGGCTCCTCGTCCAGCAGCCTGGCCACCATCACCAGGTTGCACGCCACGTCGTCGGCGAGCGTCTTCGGCAGGCTCTGCAGCTCCTGGCGGACGCTCTTGTCGATCTCCTGACCGGTCACGTCCTCCGGAATCGGCAGCCGCTTCACCGGCTCCCGGTCCTCGCGCACCTCGCCGCGGCCACCGCGGTCGCCGCGGTCCCGGTTCTCGAACCGGCCACGCCCCGGCGACGCCGGCCGCCGCCGGTCACCACCCTGCTCGTCCCGCCGCCCGAAGCCGCCGCGGCCACCACCGCGCTCGTCGTCCCGGCGCGGCGCACGGGGACGGTCGTCCCTGGGCCGGTCGTCGCGAGGACGGTCGTAACGCGGCCGGTCCTCACGCGGCTTGTCGTAGCGCGGGCGGTCGTCACGAGGCTTGTCGTAGCGCGGACGGTCGTCACGGGGCTTGTCGAAACGCGGCCGATCGTCACGGGGACGGTCGTCACGCCGGAAGCCGCCGCGGTCGTCTTCCCGACGCGGACCACGGGGACGGTCGTCGCGGGGACGGTCGTCGCGGGGACGGTCGTCGCGGGGGCGGTCGTCACGGGGCTTGTCGAAGCGCGGACGGTCGTCACGGCGGAAGCCGCCACGGTCCTCACGGGGGCGGTCATCCCTGGGACGGTCATAACGCGGCCGGTCCTCGCGGGGACGGTCGTCACGGGGCTTGTCGTAACGGGGGCGGTCCTCGCGCGGCTTGTCGAACCGCGGGCGGTCGTCACGACGGAAACCACCACGGTCATCGCGCGGCTTGTCGTAACGCGGGCGATCGTCACGAGGCTTGTCGTAACGCGGGCGGTCGTCGCGGCGGAAGCCGCCACGGTCCTCGCGGGGACGGTCGTCACGCGGACGGTCGTCACGCGGACGGTCATAACGCGGGCGGTCCTCGCGCGGCTTGTCGAACCGCGGGCGGTCGTCACGGCGGAAACCACCACGGTCGTCACGGGGCTTGTCGTAACGCGGACGGTCATCACGCGGTCGGTCGTAGCGCGGGCGATCGTCACGAGGACGGTCGTCGCGGGGCCGGTCGTCACGCGGGCGGTCGAACCGCGGGCGGTTGTCACGGCTGAAGCCGCCGCGGTTGTCGTCCCGGCGCGGGCCACGGGGGCGGTCGTCACGCGGCCGGTCATCGCGGGGGCGATCGTCGCGGGGGCGGTCGAAACGCGGACGGTCGTCACGCGAGCGGTCGTTGCGTGGCCTGTCGTCACGGCGATCGTCACGCCGGAAGCCGCCACCGCCGTCATTGCGACGCGGCGCTCCGCGGTACTCGCGGCGGTCGCCGGCACCCGCGCTCCGCTCCTTGCGTTCGGGTCGCTCCGAGCGATCGTCGGACGAGTTGGACATCGACGTGACTCCTGTCGGTTCGTACTGCTGGTCGTGCGTTCGTGCACATGAAAAAGACCCTCGGTCCCAGCGCTGAGGCCAGGGACCGAGGGTCCATAAAGATTGTTCGGCGGTGTCCTACTCTCCCACAGGGTCCCCCCTGCAGTACCATCGGCGCTGAAAGGCTTAGCTTCCGGGTTCGGAATGTAACCGGGCGTTTCCCAATCGCTATGACCACCGAAACACCATCGGGCCAGACCAGCGCAATACGCCAGGTCATCGGCAAGGTGCCAGCGAACAAGCACACTTTTCAGTTAAGTCAGTTCACCAGTGCGATAGTTCGCAATCTGGGAGCTACATAGTGGACGCGAGCAACTGAGGACAAGCCCTCGGCCTATTAGTACCGGTCAACTCCACCAGTCACCTGGCTTCCATCTCCGGCCTATCAACCCAGTCGTCTACTGGGAGCCTTAACCCCTCATGGGGGTGGGAGTCCTCATCTCGAAGCAGGCTTCCCGCTTAGATGCTTTCAGCGGTTATCCCTCCCGAACGTAGCCAACCAGCCATGCCCTTGGCAGAACAACTGGCACACCAGAGGTTCGTCCGTCCCGGTCCTCTCGTACTAGGGACAGCCCTTCTCAAGACTCCTACGCGCACAGCGGATAGGGACCGAACTGTCTCACGACGTTCTAAACCCAGCTCGCGTACCGCTTTAATGGGCGAACAGCCCAACCCTTGGGACCGACTCCAGCCCCAGGATGCGACGAGCCGACATCGAGGTGCCAAACCATCCCGTCGATATGGACTCTTGGGGAAGATCAGCCTGTTATCCCCGGGGTACCTTTTATCCGTTGAGCGACGGCGCTTCCACAAGCCACCGCCGGATCACTAGTCCCAGCTTTCGCTCCTGCTCGACCCGTCAGTCTCACAGTCAAGCTCCCTTGTGCACTTACACTCAACACCTGATTGCCAACCAGGCTGAGGGAACCTTTGGGCGCCTCCGTTACTCTTTAGGAGGCAACCGCCCCAGTTAAACTACCCATCAGACACTGTCCCTGATCCGGATCACGGACCCAGGTTAGACATCCAGCACGACCAGAGTGGTATTTCAACAATGACTCCACCCAAGCTGGCGCTTGGACTTCACAGTCTCCCACCTATCCTACACAAGCCGAACCGAACACCAATATCAAACTATAGTAAAGGTCCCGGGGTCTTTCCGTCCTGCTGCGCGAAACGAGCATCTTTACTCGTAATGCAATTTCACCGGGCCTATGGTTGAGACAGTCGAGAAGTCGTTACGCCATTCGTGCAGGTCGGAACTTACCCGACAAGGAATTTCGCTACCTTAGGATGGTTATAGTTACCACCGCCGTTTACTGGCGCTTAAGTTCTCAGCTTCGCCGTGACGAATCACGACTAACCGGTCCCCTTAACGTTCCAGCACCGGGCAGGCGTCAGTCCGTATACATCGCCTTACGGCTTCGCACGGACCTGTGTTTTTAGTAAACAGTCGCTTCTCGCTGGTCTCTGCGGCCACCCCCAGCTCACACCGCAAAGTGATCACCAGGAATGGCCCCCCTTCTCCCGAAGTTACGGGGGCATTTTGCCGAGTTCCTTAACCATAGTTCACCCGAACGCCTCGGTATTCTCTACCAGACCACCTGAGTCGGTTTAGGGTACGGGCCGCCATAAAACTCGCTAGAGGCTTTTCTCGACAGCATAGGATCATCCACTTCACCACAATCGGCTCGGCATCAGGTCTCACCCCATATGAGAGACGGATTTACCTATCTCTCGGGCTACACCCTTACCCCGGGACAACCACCGCCCGGGCTGGACTACCTTCCTGCGTCACCCCATCACTCACCTACTACCCCCTCGGGCCACCGGCTCCACCACTCCCCCCTCATCCGAAGAATCAGGAGGCGGCTTCACGGGCTTAGCATCAGAGGATTCAATGTTTGACGCTTCACAGCGGGTACCGGAATATCAACCGGTTATCCATCGACTACGCCTGTCGGCCTCGCCTTAGGTCCCGACTTACCCTGGGCAGATCAGCTTGACCCAGGAACCCTTAGTCAATCGGCGCACACGTTTCCCACGTGTGAATCGCTACTCATGCCTGCATTCTCACTCGTGAACCGTCCACAACTCGCTTCCACGGCTGCTTCACCCGGCACACGACGCTCCCCTACCCATCCACACACCCGTTAGAGCTCTTGTGTGAATGACACGACTTCGGCGGTATACTTGAGCCCCGCTACATTGTCGGCGCAGAATCACTTGACCAGTGAGCTATTACGCACTCTTTCAAGGATGGCTGCTTCTAAGCCAACCTCCTGGTTGTCTCTGCGACTCCACATCCTTTCCCACTTAGCATACGCTTAGGGGCCTTAGTCGATGCTCTGGGCTGTTTCCCTCTCGACCATGGAGCTTATCCCCCACAGTCTCACTGCCGCGCTCTCACTTACCGGCATTCGGAGTTTGGCTAAGGTCAGTAACCCGGTAGGGCCCATCGCCTATCCAGTGCTCTACCTCCGGCAAGAAACACACGACGCTGCACCTAAATGCATTTCGGGGAGAACCAGCTATCACGGAGTTTGATTGGCCTTTCACCCCTAACCACAGGTCATCCCCCAGGTTTTCAACCCTGGTGGGTTCGGGCCTCCACGAAGTCTTACCTCCGCTTCACCCTGCCCATGGCTAGATCACTCCGCTTCGGGTCTTGAGCATGCTACTAAACGCCCTCTTCGGACTCGCTTTCGCTACGGCTACCCCACACGGGTTAACCTCGCAACACACCGCAAACTCGCAGGCTCATTCTTCAAAAGGCACGCAGTCACGACACACCAGCAAGCTGATGTGCGACGCTCCCACGGCTTGTAGGCACACGGTTTCAGGTACTATTTCACTCCGCTCCCGCGGTACTTTTCACCATTCCCTCACGGTACTATCCGCTATCGGTCACCAGGGAATATTTAGGCTTAGCGGGTGGTCCCGCCAGATTCACACGGGATTTCTCGGGCCCCGTGCTACTTGGGTGATTCTCAAACGAGCCGTACAGATTTCAGCTACGGGGGTCTTACCCTCTACGCCGGGCCTTTCGCATGCCCTTCGCCTACCCATACGGTTTCTGACTCGCCGACCGGCCGGCAGACCGATCAAGAGAACTCCCACAACCCCGTAAGCGCAACCCCTGCCGGGTATCACACGCCTACGGTTTGGCCTCATCCGGTTTCGCTCGCCACTACTCCCGGAATCACGGTTGTTTTCTCTTCCTGCGGGTACTGAGATGTTTCACTTCCCCGCGTTCCCTCCACATGCCCTATGTGTTCAGGCATGGGTGACAGCCCATGACGACTGCCGGGTTTCCCCATTCGGACACCCCCGGATCAAAGCTCGGTTGACAGCTCCCCGGGGCCTATCGTGGCCTCCCACGTCCTTCATCGGTTCCTGGTGCCAAGGCATCCACCGTGCGCCCTTAAAAACTTGGCCACAGATGCTCGCGTCCACTATGCAGTTCTCAAACAACGACCCATCCCCCGCCATCCACCCCCATCACAGGAGCTTCAGCAGGCTGGTCACCAACACGAGGAAACCACTTTCATTCCCTCAGGACCCAACAGCGTGCCCGACACCACCACCTCGATCTCGCGTTCCACACCCCCGAAGGAGTAGTACTAGCGGACTTCGATGATCATGCCGAATAGTCAACGTTCCACCCATGAGCAACCGTGCGAGAACATTCGCTCCGAGGCGGCCATGTGCTCCTTAGAAAGGAGGTGATCCAGCCGCACCTTCCGGTACGGCTACCTTGTTACGACTTCGTCCCAATCGCCAGTCCCACCTTCGACGACTCCCTCCCACAAGGGGTTGGGCCACCGGCTTCGGGTGTTACCGACTTTCGTGACGTGACGGGCGGTGTGTACAAGGCCCGGGAACGTATTCACCGCAGCAATGCTGATCTGCGATTACTAGAGACTCCGACTTCATGGGGTCGAGTTGCAGACCCCAATCCGAACTGAGACCGGCTTTTTGAGATTCGCTCCACCTCACGGTATCGCAGCTCATTGTACCGGCCATTGTAGCACGTGTGCAGCCCAAGACATAAGGGGCATGATGACTTGACGTCGTCCCCACCTTCCTCCGAGTTGACCCCGGCAGTCTCCCGTGAGTCCCCATCACCCCGAAGGGCATGCTGGCAACACAGGACAAGGGTTGCGCTCGTTGCGGGACTTAACCCAACATCTCACGACACGAGCTGACGACAGCCATGCACCACCTGTCACCGGACTAAAAGGGGCCCTATCTCTAGGGCTTTCCCGGCGATGTCAAGCCTTGGTAAGGTTCTTCGCGTTGCGTCGAATTAAGCCACATGCTCCGCCTCTTGTGCGGGCCCCCGTCAATTCCTTTGAGTTTTAGCCTTGCGGCCGTACTCCCCAGGCGGGGAACTTAATGCGTTAGCTGCGGCACGGACAACGTGGAATGTCGCCCACACCTAGTTCCCAACGTTTACGGCGTGGACTACCAGGGTATCTAATCCTGTTCGCTCCCCACGCTTTCGCTCCTCAGCGTCAGTATCGGCCCAGAGATCCGCCTTCGCCACCGGTGTTCCTCCTGATATCTGCGCATTTCACCGCTACACCAGGAATTCCGATCTCCCCTACCGAACTCTAGCCTGCCCGTATCGAATGCAGACCCGGGGTTAAGCCCCGGGCTTTCACATCCGACGCGACAAGCCGCCTACGAGCTCTTTACGCCCAATAATTCCGGACAACGCTCGCACCCTACGTATTACCGCGGCTGCTGGCACGTAGTTAGCCGGTGCTTCTTCTGCAGGTACCGTCACTTGCGCTTCTTCCCTGCTGAAAGAGGTTTACAACCCGAAGGCCGTCATCCCTCACGCGGCGTCGCTGCATCAGGCTTTCGCCCATTGTGCAATATTCCCCACTGCTGCCTCCCGTAGGAGTCTGGGCCGTGTCTCAGTCCCAGTGTGGCCGGTCGCCCTCTCAGGCCGGCTACCCGTCGTCGCCTTGGTAGGCCATCACCCCACCAACAAGCTGATAGGCCGCGGGCTCATCCTGCACCGCCGGAGCTTTACACCCGTCACCATGCGGTAACGAGTCATATCCGGTATTAGACCCCGTTTCCAGGGCTTGTCCCAGAGTGCAGGGCAGATTGCCCACGTGTTACTCACCCGTTCGCCACTAATCCACCCCGAAAGGCTTCATCGTTCGACTTGCATGTGTTAAGCACGCCGCCAGCGTTCGTCCTGAGCCAGGATCAAACTCTCCGTGAATGCTTTGATTCGCGGAAGAGCGGCACAACCAGAAGGAATAATCCCGGTCGTGCACAGCGTCCTCGCTGTTATTTTTACTTCAAAGGAACCACATCCACAGACCGAATCGGAATCGACCGGCCCGATGGACGGGGTATCAACATATCTGGCGTTGACTTTTGGCACGCTGTTGAGTTCTCAAGGAACGGAAGCTTCCTTCAAGACCATCTCTGGTCCCTCCGGGCTTTCCCTTCGGTGTTTCCAACACTACCAGATCCGAATTCCGTTTCCGGACCATGATTCCCGGCAGCGAAAATAAACCCCGCCGGGGATCGGATCGATAGTGGTTGGCCGCTCTCCCGGGAGCCTGGAGGTGGGTTCAGTGACCTCACCGGACAGCTCGCCCGTTTCAAGCGACTCGTTCTACGTTAGTCCTCGGGTGGACCAGAGTCAAGTTCCGGTCCACCCGAGGTTTAGGACGGGTTGACGTGGTGTCAGCCCTCGCGGACCAGCTCGACGGCCGCGAGGTTCTTCTTGCCGCGCCGCAGCACCAGCCAGCGTCCGTGCAGCAGGGCGGCGGCCGGCGGGACGGCGTCCTCGTCGGCGACCTTGTCGTTGTTGACGTAGGCGCCGCCCTCCTTGACGGTGCGTCGGGCGGCCGACTTGCTCGGCGCGAGCCCGACCTCGACCAGGAGGTCGACCACCGGCCCCAGCTCGCGCACGGCGGCGCGCGGCAGCTCGGCGAGGGCGGCGGCCAGGGTGGGCTCGTCGAGGTCGGCCAGCTCGCCCTGGCCGAACAGGGCCTGCGAGGCGGCCACCACGGCGGCCGTCTGGTCGGCGCCGTGGACCAGCGTCGTCAGCTCCTCGGCCAGCGCGCGCTGGGCGGCGCGAGCCTGGGGGCGTTCCCGGGTCAGGTTTTCCAGCTCCTCGATCTCCTCGTGGGACCGGAAGCTGAAGATCCGCAGGAGGTTCGGGACGTCCCGGTCGTCCGCGTTGAGCCAGAACTGGTAGAAGGCGTACGGGGTGGTCAGCTCCGGGTCGAGCCAGACGGTGCCGCTCTCGGTCTTGCCGAACTTCGTGCCGTCGGCCTTGGTGATCAGCGGGGTGGCCAGGGCGTGGGTGGCGGCGCCCTCCGCCTTGCGGATCAGCTCGGTGCCGGCCGTGAGGTTGCCCCACTGGTCGCTGCCGCCGGTCTGCAGCGTGCAGCCGTACCGGCGGTAGAGCTCCAGGAAGTCCATGCCCTGCAGGACCTGGTAGCTGAACTCGGTGTAGCTGATGCCGGCCTCGGAGTTCAGCCGTCGGGCGACCGCCTCCTTGGCGATCATGGTGTTCACCCGGAAGTGCTTGCCGACGTCGCGCAGCAGGTTGATGGCCGACATGCCGGACGTCCAGTCCAGGTTGTTGACCATGACGGCGGCGTTCGGGCCCTCGAAGGAGAGGAAGGGCTCGATCTGGCCCCGGATCCGCTCCACCCAGCCCGCGACGACCTCGGTGTCGTTGAGGGTGCGCTCCGAGGTCGGCTTGGGGTCGCCGATCAGGCCGGTCGCGCCGCCGACCAGGGCGAGCGGGCGGTTGCCCGCCTGCTGGATCCGCCGGACGGTGAGGATCTGCACGAGGCTGCCGATGTGCAGGCTGGGCGCGGTCGGGTCGAAGCCGACATAGACCGTGACGGGGCCGTCCGCGAACGCCTTGCGCAATGCGTCCTCGTCGGTGGAGATGGCGATCAGCCCTCGCCACCGCAGCTCGTCGACGATGTCCGTCACGGGTCTCGTGTCTCCTCGGGTCGTGGCCGGCGGACGACGTGTCCGGCCGGCGGCGTGTCCGAGGGTACGCGGTCGGACCACCGAGGGTCGCGCGAGTTCAGCGCCGCCGTTTGGGCACGTGTGCGCGGTACGGGCTGACCGTGGGATCGCCGTCCGCCCAGAACCGCCAGGGGTGCTCGGCGCCCGCGCCGCCGACCCCGGTGCGCGGGCCGTTGCGGACCGCGGCCGGGTCGACGGGCGTACCGGTGAGGATCTGGAAGACGCCGGGCGGCGTGCCGCACACGTCGGCGCCGTCGAGCGAGCGGTCCACGCCGAGGGCGGTGGCGAGCCGGGCCGGGCCCTGGGCCAGGTCGGCGTCGCGGCGCGAGGAGGCGCGGCGCGATCGGGCGAGCGCGGCGCCGGCGGTGATCTCGCCCGCGCGCAGCAGTACGCCGCTCGCCGTGCCCTCCGGTCCGCAGACCAGGTTCATGCAGTGCCACATGCCGTACGTGAAGTAGACGTAGGTGTGGCCGGGCGGGCCGAACATGACCGCGTTGCGGGCGGTGCGGCCCCGGTAGGCGTGCGATCCGGGGTCGACCGGGCCGGCGTACGCCTCGACCTCGGTGAGCCGTACCTCGATGGGGCCGTCGGGGGTGTGCCGGACCAGGACACGCCCGAGCAGGTCGGGGGCGACGTCGAGTACCGGGCGGTCGAAGAAGGCGCGGCGCAGCGGGGTCCGGTCGGCGGCGGTGATCATGCGGTACGAGGGTAGTCGTCGGCGGTGTGCGTTGGATCTAGGGTTGCCGGCGCAAGCGTTTTCCGGTCAGCAGGAGGTACGCAGTGTCCGAGCAGAGGAAGCGGCCGCTCCCCCACGACTTCCATCCGCCGGTGGCCTCGTTCACCGTGGTGAGCGACGACGTCTCGGAGGGCGGGACGCTCAAGGAGGCCCAGGTACAGGCCAAGGGGAACACCTCGCCGCATCTGTCGTGGTCGGGGTTCCCGGCCGGGACGAAGAGCTTCGCGGTCACGTGCTTCGACCCGGACGCGCCCACCGGCAGCGGGTTCTGGCACTGGACGGTGTTCGACATCCCGGCGACGGTGACCGAGTTGCCGGCCGGCGCGGGGTCCGGGGACTTCGCCGGGCTGCCGGCCGGCGCGGTGCAGGCGCGCAACGACTACGGGACCCGGGACTTCGGCGGCGCCGCGCCGCCGCCCGGGGACGGCACGCACCGCTACGTGTTCACCGTCTACGCGGTGGACAGCGAGAAGTTGGGGCCGGACGCGGAGGCGACGCCGGCGGTGGTCGGTTTCAACCTGCGTTTCCACGCTATCGGCCGGGCGCATGTGATCGGTGAATATGCCGATCCCGGGCAGGCGTGATTCGGGCTCTTCCCGGGTGAATAATCCCTTGCCTTCGGGCGCCGTCGATCGCACAGTTGATGGTGCCCGGTGCCGAGGTCTCCGGGCGACCGGTGCCGCAGTGGCGGGGATCGCGGACGTGCTTCGTCCGTGGTCCGCCGGAGTCGGCCGCGCGCCTGCGCGCTGTTGGCCGGCGACCACGCCGGTCGCCCCCACGCCTCGGGCGTCCCTTGTGGAAAACGGGGGAAGGGACGCCCGGGGCGTTCGGCATTCCGGTGCCGTTTCGCCTTCCGGCGCATATCGCGTTTAATCCTGTTTCGCGTTTGTCGTCAACTTCCTTGCTTTTCGGGGAAATTGCCTTGTCCAGCTCTGGCCTTCGGGTCACAGTGGTGCCACCTCGTCGCGGGGGCGGGGGCCGGGTCCGGGAGGTGGACAGGGTGCGCGAGACGTTGGTGCTCAACGCGGGCTTCGAGCCGTTGTCGACGGTGTCGTTGCGACGTGCGGTGGTGCTGGTGATGCAGGGCAAGGCCGTGGTGGAGCAGGCGCATCCCGGGCTTCGGATCCACTCGGCGGCGGTGGAACTGCCGGTGCCGCAGGTGATCAGACTCTCCCGGTACGTCAGAGTGCCGTTCCGACAACGGGCCCCGTGGTCGCGCCGCGGGGTCCTCGTACGCGACCAGCACCGGTGCGGGTACTGCGGGCGCCGGGCGACCACGGTGGACCACATCCAGCCGCGGTCGCGGGGCGGGCGGGACACCTGGCTGAACACGGTGGCGGCCTGCGCGGCCGACAACCACCGCAAGGCGGACCGCACGCCGGAGCAGGCCGGAATGCGGCTGCTGACGCGGCCGTTCGAGCCGACGCCGGCCGACGCGCTGCTGCTCGCCCTCGGGCTGGCGGACAGCGGCGGGACCGACGGGGTGCCGCGCTGGCTGCCGCAGTCCGCGTGAGGCTCCCGGACGGCTCGCGGTGAACGGCGGTGAACGGCGGAAGCCCTGAACCCGGCGCGTGGTGCGCCGGGTTCAGGGCTTCGGGGCGGCTCGCGGCCGGGCGTCAGTCCTTCTCGATGCCGGGGGCCTCGCGGCGCGGCGGCACCGACTTGCCGTTGGCGGCGCTGTTGCCGCTGCCGGGGGTGGGCATGCCGAGGTTGCCGAACGCGCCGCCGAGGCCCTTGAGCGCGTCGCCGATCTCGCTGGGCACGATCCACAGCTTGTTGGCGTCGCCCTCGGCGATCTTGGGGAGCATCTGCAGGTACTGGTAGGCCAGCAGCTTCTGGTCCGGGTCGCCGGCGTGGATGGACTCGAAGACGGTGCGGATCGCCTGGGCCTCGCCCTCGGCGCGCAGGGCCGCCGCCTTGGCCTCACCTTCGGCGCGCAGCACGGCGGACGCCTTCTCGCCCTCGGCGGTGAGGATCTGGGACTGCCGGATGCCCTCGGCGGTGAGGATCGCGGCCCGCTTGTCGCGGTCGGCGCGCATCTGCTTCTCCATCGAGTCCTGGATGGAGGTGGGCGGCTCGATCGCCTTGAGCTCGACCCGGTTGACCCGGATGCCCCACTTGCCGGTGGCCTCGTCGAGGACGCCGCGCAACGCGTGGTTGATCTCCTCGCGGGAGGTCAGGGTGCGCTCCAGGTCCATGCCGCCGATGATGTTGCGCAGCGTGGTGACGGTGAGCTGCTCGATCGCCTGGATGTAGCTGGCGACCTCGTAGGTCGCGGCGCGGGCGTCGGTGACCTGGTAGTAGATGACGGTGTCGATGTTGACGACCAGGTTGTCCTGGGTGATCACCGGCTGCGGTGGGAAGGGCACGACCTGCTCGCGCAGGTCGATCCGGTTGCGGATCCGGTCGATGAAGGGCACCACGATGTTGAGGCCGGCGCTCAGGGTGCGGGTGTAGCGCCCGAAGCGCTCCACGATCGCGGCGCTCGCCTGCGGAATGACCTGGACCGTCTTGATGAGTGCGATGAAGACAAGCACCACCAGGATGACCAGGACGATGATGATGGGTGTCACGACCACTCCCATGCCACGCGCCGCAAAGCGGTTGGTAGTTGATCCGTATGCTGATCAGGATGATCAAGTCTGACAGACCGTGAGCCCCCCGCGCTGCGGGTTCGCCGATTCCCTCACGGCGCGGACGCCTCGCGGTCACATCACGACAGCGGTGGCTCCTTCGATCTCGACGACGTCCACTTCCTGGCCGGCTTCGAAGACCAGGGTGGTGTCGTAGGCCCGGGCGGACCAGATCTCGCCGCCGAGCTTGACCCGGCCGGTGCGCCCGTCGACCCGTTCCAGCACCAGCGCCTGACGCCCCCTGAGCGCGTCGATGCCGGTGCGCAGCTCGGGGCGGGTGGTGCGGTGCCGGTTGGCGATGACGCGCACGACCGAGACCAGCGCGACGGAGACCACCAGGAAGATCACGACCTGCGGCACGCCGCCGACGCCGAGAGCCGACGCCAGGGCGGCGCAGAGCGCACCGATCGCGAGCATGCCGAACTCGGGCATCGCGGTGATCACCAGCGGGATGCCCAGGACGCCCGCGGCGGCGAGCCACCACACCCATTCGTTCACAAGTCCCATGGTAGGGCGGAAAGATGGGCCCGGACAGGCGGCGACCGGCCGGATCAGGCCATCACTTCATGGGGAGGCCGGCGGCCGTCCAGCGCTCGCCGCGGTGGTCGACGACGAGCGGGAGTCCGAAGCAGTGCGACAGGTTGCGCGAGGTGAGCTCGTCCTCGATCGGGCCGGCGGCCACCACCTTGCCCTGGCGGATCATCAGGACGTGGGTGAAACCTGGCGCGATCTCCTCGACGTGGTGGGTTACCATGATCATCGACGGGGCGATCGGGTCCCGGGCCAGCCGGCCGAGGCGGCGCACCAGGTCCTCGCGGCCGCCGAGGTCGAGGCCGGCGGCGGGCTCGTCGAGGAGCAGCAGCTCGGGGTCGGTCATGATGGCGCGGGCGATCAGGGTGCGCTTGCGCTCGCCCTCCGAGAGGGTGCCGAAGCGCCGGGCGGCGAACTCGGTCATGCCGAGCCGGTCCAGGATCAGCCGGGCGCGCTCCTCGTCGGAGGCCTCGTAGCTCTCCCGCCAGTGGGCGGTCATGCCGTAGGCGGCGGTGAGCACGGTGTCCAGGACGGTCTGGGAGCGCGGCATCTTCTCGGCCATCGCCGCGCCGGCCACCCCGATGCGCGGCCGCAGCTCGAAGACGTCCACTCCGCCGAGCTTCTCGCCGAGGATGGCGGCGGTGCCAGTGGTGGGGTAGAGGTAGCTGGACGCGACGTTGAGCAGCGTGGTCTTGCCGGCGCCGTTCGGCCCGAGGATCACCCAGCGTTCGCCCTCGGCGACCGACCAGGAGATCCCGTCGAGCAGAGCGCGTCCGTCGCGGACCACGGATACGTCCACCAGCTCCAGTACATCGCCCATGAGCGCGTTGTCTCCCCTATGTGTGTGCGGTCTCGGTCGGCCGCGGGGCCGCCCCATGAAAAACCCCCGAGGGAAAACCTACGCCACACCCGGGAGCCTCCAGTCCATAGGCTGGGTGGATGCTTCAGGAACCGCGTGCGGGACGCATGACAGCTTGGGGAAATGCCCTGATCGGCGGCTTTGTCTCCCCGGACGACGCCGTGGACGCGATCACGGCCGGGGACTCGGCGCACCGGATCGCCGGTCTGCCGGGGGAGGACGGCGCGGTGGGCGCCACGTTGGGCCTCGGCAGACTGCGCGCGCTGGGGGTGTCGGGGTTCCGGCTCGCGCTGCCGGTGCCGGGCCATCCGCTGGGGCTGAGCGGCCCGCCGGAGTTCAACGCGCGGGCGCTGGCGGCCGGCGAGGCGGTGCTCGGCGTCGGCGTGGCGCTCGGGCTGGTGCCGGAGGTGGCGGAGGCCGGGCCGCGCGGCGACCGGCACGTCGAGGTGGTGTGGCGCTGCCTGCCGGTGCGGGAGGCGCCGCCGGCGGACGTGCCGTCGCTCGGCGAGGCGGAACGGGAGCTGGCGGAGGCGCTGCGGGACGCGACGCAGGCGCTGGGCCGGCTGGACGTGGCCGGCGCGGGTCCGGCGGCGCAGGCGGCGCTCGACGCGTACCGGGCGCGCACCGAGCAGGGCCGCGAGGTGCTGGCCCCGGGCTATCCGGCGCGCGCGGTCCGGGTGCTGGAACTGGCCCAGCGGGTCGGGGCGCTGACCGGGATCGCCCGGGCCGGGGACCACGGCGGCGCGGTCAGCGCGTCGCAGATCGCGGCCCGCGAGGAGCTGCTGCGGCCGGTGGAGCGGGTCGCGCGCCGGGCACAGGTGGCGGCGTACAACGCCTACGTGGAGGAGGCGGAACGGCGCCGCGGGCAGTAGCCGGCGGCGGGCGAACGGCGGAGGCCCCGCGGCCGTGCGGGCCGCGGGGCCTGGTCATCCGGCCGGCCGGCGCCGCACGGGGCGGTCCGGCCGGGGCGGGATCGTCAGCCGTCGTGCCCGGCGTTGCCGAACGCCGGGTTGAGGGCGCCGACGACGTTGACCGAGTCGCCGACCAGGTTGACCGGGACGTGCACCGGGGCCTGGATCGTGTTGCCCGAGACCACGCCGGGGGAAGCGGTGGTGGCGCCGTGCGCGTCGGCACTGGCGAGGGCGGTCCCGGCGCAGGCGCCCGCGGCCACACCAGCGGTGGCGATGACCAGGGCGGCCTTCTTGGCAGTGTTCATGGGAAGAGTTCCTCCTGTGGTTCGGTGATCCCAACCTCGGGTCACACGTGGGGAAACGCCTCCCGGGCGCGGATGACACGGTCCGGCCCGCCGATACCTCCGTACGGCGCAACAACGGGCCGTGGCCGTGTCCTTCGCGCGGATGGGTCAGCCGTTGTGCCCGGTGCTGCCGAACGCCGGGTTGAGGGCGCCGATGACGTTGACCGAGTCGCCCACCACGTTGACCGGGACGTGCACCGGGACCTGGACCAGGTTGCCCGAGACCACGCCGGGGGAAGCGGTGGCGGCACCGTGCGCGTCGGCGCTGTTCGCGGAGGCGACTCCGGCGCCGGCGACGGCCAGGCCACTCGCGACGGCGACGAGGGCGGCGGCCTTCTTCAGGTTCTTCACTTCTTCAGACCTCTCTGCGTGGTGCGCCGCCACTTCGCGGACGGCACGCCATGGAGAACGGCCGGCGGTCGCCGGGGATGCGCCGTTCGGGCTACATGCACCCGACGGTATGAATCTCGTTCGGTAGGACCAACCGCCTGTCGGACAGTCGCTCGGAGCGGTGGAAAAGCCGGGGTCAGCCGCCCATGCCGTGCCGCACCGCCCACAGCGCGGCCTGGGTGCGGTCCGCGACGTCCAGCTTCATCAGGATGTTCGACACGTGGGTCTTGACCGTCTTCTCGGAGAGCACCAGCGCGCGGGCGATCTCCCGGTTGGAGCGGCCGTCCGCGATCAGCGCCAGCACCTCGCGCTCCCGGTCGGTGAGCGAGCCGCCGCGGCCCCGGTCGCCGCCGCCGGCCTCCCGGGCCAGCAGCGCGTCCGCCACCTCCGGCTGCAGCAGCACGTGGCCGGCGTGCACCGAGCGGATCGCGCCGGCCAGCGCGTCGGGGTCCACGTCCTTGTAGACGTAGCCGGCCGCGCCGGCCCGCAGCGCGGGGACGACGGTGCGCTGCTCGGTGAAGCTGGTGACCACCAGGACCCGGGCCTTGCTGCCGCCGTCGCGCAGTTGCCGCAGGGCGGCTATGCCGTCGGTGCCGGGCATGCGGATGTCGAGCAGGATCACGTCCGGGTCGAGCTCGCCGGCCCGGCGCACCCCCTCGTCGCCGTCGCCGGCCTCGCCGACCACCTCGATGTCGGGCTGCACCTCCAGGAAGGTCCGCAGACCGCGCCGGACCACCTGGTGGTCGTCGACCAGCAGGACCCGGATCACCCCGGGCCGCCGGACCGCCTCGTCAGCCACCGGGCACCTCCATCTCGATCACGGTGCCCTCGCCGGGCGCCGAGCGGACGTCGAGCCGGCCGCCCGCCGCGGCGGCCCGGTCGCGCATCGAGACCAGTCCGAGGTGGCGGCCGGAGCGGCGCACCGCGGAGGGGTCGAAGCCGGCCCCGTCGTCGCGGACGAGCAGGACCGCGCCCTTGCCGCATGACGTCAGCTCGACCTCGACGCGTTCGGCCCCGGAGTGGCGCAGCGCGTTGTGCAGCGCCTCCTGGGCGACCCGGAGCACCGCCTCCTCCTGGGCCGCGGGCAGGGCGCGGGCGAGCCGGCCGGCGAAGGTGGTGCGCGCGCTGTGGGCGCGGTCGAGCACCTCGACCTGGCTGCGCAGCGCGGCGGCGAGCCCGTCCTCCTCCAGCGCGGCGGGCCGCAGTTCGACGACGACGGCGCGCAGTTCGTCGGCGGCCTCGGCGGCGAGCGCGGCGACCTGGCGCAGTTCCTCCTTGGCGCGGGCCGGATCGCGGTCGACCAGGGCGGCGGCGGCCTGCGCGGTCAGCCGGAGCGAGAAGAGCTTCTGCGAGACGGCGTCGTGCAGTTCGTGGGCGATGCGGGCGCGTTCGCCGGCGATGGTCAGCTCGCGGCTGCGTTCGTGCAGCCGGGCGTTGGACAGGGCGAGCGCGGCGTGCGCGGCCAGGGTGCGCAGCAGGTCCTCGTCGTCCGCGCTGAAGCCGGGGCCGGGGTCGGGGCCGGCGTGGTTCTTGTTGGCCAGGAAGATCGCGCCGAGCACCTCGCCGTCGTCGACGATGGGCATGCCGAGGAAGTCGGTCATCTCGGGGTGCGCCTTCGGCCAGCCCTCGAAGCTCGGGTGGCGGCGCAGGTCGTCGAGGCGCTGGGTGGTGGCCTCCTGGAGCATCACGCCGAGGATGCCGTGCTGCCGGGGCAGCGGGCCGATCGCCTTCCACTGCTCGTCGCTGACGCCGTCGACGACGAACTGGGCGAAGCCGCCGTGGTCGTCGGGCACGCCGAGGGCGGCGTAGCGGGCGCCGATGAGCTGGCGCGCGGAGCCGACGATGGTCTGCAGGACCTCGTGCACCTCGCGGTGCCGGCTCACGGCGAGGACCGCGCTGCTCATGGCGTTGATCTGGTCGCGTGCCGCCGGGCCGGTCATGTGGCCACGGTACCGGCGGGCGGGGCGGGCGGCATCGGCCGCCGGACCGGTGCGGACCGGGACGTGCGGCGTAGGCCCAACGGACCCGGGCGGCTGCGGCGTCCGGCCGAGGCGCGCGGGGCGGGGGCGTTCCTACGGTGGGGCCGTCGCTCGGCGGTGGGCCGGGTCGGGAGTCGAGGAGCAGCGGATGCCGGTCGCGATCGTCACGGGTGCGTCGAAGGGGCTGGGCCGGGCGCTGGCCGCGGGGCTGGCGGAGCGGGGCTGGGACCTGGTGCTGGACGCCCGGTCCGCCGGCCCGCTGGAGGCGGCGGCGCGCGGCATGCCGGACGGCGGCCGGGTGGTGGCGCTCGCCGGCGACGTCACCGACCCGGCGCACCGGGCGGAGCTGGTGGCGGCGGCGCGGGGGCTGGGCGGGGTGGATCTGCTGGTGAACAACGCGAGCGCGCTGGGCGCGCAGCCGCTGGTGCGGCTCGGGGCGCTGCCGCCGGAGGGGCTGCGGGAGGCGCTGGAGACCAACGTGGTCGCGCCGCTGGCCCTGGTGGGGGCGGTGCTGCCGGCGCTGCGGGCGGCACGGGGCGCGGTGTTGAACGTGAGTTCGGACGCGGCGGTGGAGGCGTACGAGACCTGGGGCGGCTACGGGGCGAGCAAGGCGGCGCTGGAGCAGTTGTCGGCGGTGCTGGCGGTGGAGGAGCCGGCGGTGCGGGTGTGGTGGGTGGACCCGGGCGACCTGCGCACCGATCTGTACGACGCGGCCTGCCCGGACGATCCGGACGCGGCGGCGCGGACCGCGCCGCAGGAGGTGGCGCCGGCGGTGCTGCGGCTGCTCGACGGCACCGGGGGCGGTGCGGCGAGCGGGCGGTACACGGCCGCCGGGCTGGCGGCCGGGGCGGTCGGGTCGGGGGCGCGGTGATGCGGCAGGTGCGGGCGGTGCGGGTGCCGCCGGAGCTGTCGGCCCGGGTGCCGCCGCCGCGGCGGGACGGGGTGCGGATGGTGGTGGGCTACCGCGGGTCCGGCCGGGTGGAGCACCGCGCGTTCCGGGATCTGCCGTCGCTGCTGCGGGCCGGCGACGTGCTGGTGGTCAACACCTCGCGGACGATGCCGGCGGCGGTCGACGCGACGACCGGCGGCGCGGCGGGCCCGGAGCGGGTGGTGGTGGTGCACTTCTCGACCCGGCAGGACGACGGGCGGTGGGCGGTGGAGGTGCGCGACCCGGACGGCCGGGGCAGCACCCGGCCCCGGCCCGGCGGTCCGGCCGGCGCGGTGCTGCGGCTGCCGGACGGTCAACGCCTGGTGCTGGAGCGGCCGTTCAGCCCGGCCGGGGACCGGTTGTGGCTCGCCTCGGTGTCGATGGCGGATCCGGTGGCCTTCCTGCACCGGCACGGGCGGCCGATCCGGTACGCCTACACCGCGCGGGACCAGCCGCTGTCGGCGTACCGGTCGGTGTTCGCGGTGCCGTCGCCGGACGGGCTGGGGTCGGCGGAGATGCCGAGCGCGGCGCGGCCGTTCACCACCGCGCTGGTGACGGCGCTGGTCAGCCGGGGCGTGCAGATCGCGCCGCTGACGCTGCACACCGGGGTGGCGTCCGCCGAGGCCCACGAGCCGCCGTACCCGGAGCGCTTCACGGTGCCGGCGAGCACGGCGCGGCTGGTCGAGGCCGCCCGGGCGGGCGGCGGGCGGACGGTGGCGGTGGGCACGACGGCGGTGCGCGCGCTGGAGTCGGCGGCCGGTCCCGACGGCACGGTGCGCGCCGCGGAGGGGTGGACCGACCTGGTGGTGACCGCGCGGCGCGGGGTGCGCGTGGTGGACGGGCTGCTGACCGGGCTGCACGAGCCGGAGGCGTCGCACCTGCTGATGCTGGAGGCGGTCGCCGGGGCGCCGCTGCTGGACCGGGTGTACGCGCAGGCGGTCGAAGGGCGTTATCTCTGGCACGAGTTCGGCGACGTCAACCTGCTGCTGCCGTGAAGACGCGGAGAGCGGCGGCCCCCTCGTGTCGGGGCCGCCGCTCTCCGCGTCTTCGGGGACGCGCGGTCACTTCTCCCGCATGACCTCGGGCTCGTGGCGGCGCAGCAGCCGGGCCACGGCGAAGCCGCAGGCGACGCCGAGCGCGAGCAGGACGATCATGTCGAGGAACCAGGTGCCGGCGGTGTGCTTCCACAGCGGGTCGCCGCCCGGGGTCCACGGCATCAGGACGTCCAGTTGCGCGGTGGCGCCCATCGCGGCGAGCGCCCAGCGCGACGGCATCAGCCAGGCGACCTGCTCGACGCCGGGCTTGGAGTACAGCTGGAAGAGGATGCCGGTGAAGACGACCTGGACGATGGCGAACATCACCAGCAGCGGCATGGTCTTCTCGGCGGTCTTGACCAGCGCGGAGATGACCAGGCCGATCATCATCGAGGTGAAGCCGATGCCGATGACGGCGAGGGTCATCTCGACGCCGGGGTCGTGCTTGAAGACCACGCCGGCGCTGGGCATGGTGCGCGGCGCGAAGCCGATGCCGCAGATGATCACGCCCTGCAGGGCGGTGATCAGGCCGAGCACGATGACCTTGGAGACCAGGTACGCGCTGCGGGACAGGCCGACCGCGCGTTCGCGCTCGTAGATGACGCGTTCCTTGATCAGCTCACGCACCGAGTTGGCCGCGCCGGAGAAGCACGCGCCGACGGTGAGGATCATCAGGATCGTGCCGGCGTCCTTGTTGAACAGGTGCGACTGGATCGGTCCCGGGCCCAGGCCGGACTTGGCCGGGATGACGACGCTGACCACGCCGAGCACCGCGGGCAGGATCAGCATCAGGCCGATGAAGCCGCGGTCGGAGGCGATCACCGAGACGTAGCGGGCGATCAGCGTCCACAGCTGCGAGCCCCAGCTCTGCGACTTCTGCGAGCGGGTCACCTGCTGCGGCATGGCCGGCGCGGCCTGCGGCACCGCGGCGTCCAGGTGCGCGGTGTACATCTGGTAGTGCTGCGATCCGCGCCAGCGGCCCGACCAGTCGTAGTCGCGGTAGTTCTCGAACGCCTGGAAGACGTCGGCCCAGCTGTCGTAGCCGAAGAAGTTCAGCGCCTCGTCCGGCGGGCCGAAGTAGGCCACCGCACCGCCCGGCGCCATCACCAGCAGCCGGTCGCACAGGGCGAGTTCGGCCACCGAGTGGGTGACGACGAGCACGGTGCGGCCGTCGTCGGCCAGCCCGCGCAGCAGCTGCATCACGTCGCGGTCCATGCCCGGGTCGAGCCCTGAGGTGGGCTCGTCCAGGAAGATCAGCGACGGCTTGGTCAGCAGTTCGAGGGCGACCGAGACGCGCTTGCGCTGTCCGCCGGAGAGCGAGGTGATCCGCTTGTCCGCGTGGATGTCGAGCTTCAGCTCGCGCAGCACCTCGTCGATGCGGGCCTGCCGCTCGGCGGCGTGCGTGTCGCCGGGGAAGCGGAGCTTGGCCGCGTACTTCAGCGCGGTGCGGACGCTCAGCTCCTTGTGCAGGATGTCGTCCTGGGGCACCAGGCCGATGCGCTGCCGCAGTTCGGCGAACTGCTTGTAGAGGTCGCGGTTGTCGTAGAGCACCTCGCCGACGTCGGCCGGGCGGTAGCCGGTCAGCGCGCGCAGCAGGGTGGACTTGCCGGAGCCGGACGGGCCGATCACGCCGATCAGCGACTTCTCCGGCACGCCGAACGAGACGTCGCGCAGGATGGTCTTGGTGGTGTGGCCCTGCGGCACGTTGACGGTGAGCCGGCGCGCGGAGAACGACACCGCGCCGGTGTCGACGAACTCCTCCAGCCGGTCGCCGACCAGCCGGAAGGTGGAGTGGCCGACGCCGACGATGTCGTTGGGACCGATCGAATGGCGCTCGACGGGCTGGCCGTTGACGTAGGTGCCGTTGTGGCTGCCGAGGTCGACGATCTCCATGCGGCCGTCGGGGTGCGCGTGGAACTCGGCGTGGAGCCGGGAGACCTGCAGGTCGGAGACGACGAGTTCGTTCTCCAGCGCACGGCCGATCCGCATCACGCGGCCCGCCGAGAGGTGGTGGAAGGTCGTCGGGCTGCGGTCGCTGTACGGCGCCGCGCCGTTGGCGGCCTGCTGGGGCTGCGCGGGCGGCTGCGCCGGCTGGGCGGGCGGCCGGCCGGGCCGGGCCGGCGGCTGCGCGGGCGGGTTGGCGGTCGGCGGCGCGGTGGCGGAGGGCGACTGCTGGCCGGCCCACGCGGCGGCGACCGCCGGGGCCGGGTCCGGCGCGGGCCGCTGCTCCGGCACGGGCACGCTGAAGGCGAGCCGCGGGCCGTCGGTGGCGTTGCCGAGGTGGACCGCGGAACCGGGGCTCAGCCGGGCCTCGTTGACCCGCTGGCCCTGCACGTAGGTGCCGTTGGTGCTCCCGAGGTCCTCCAGCACCCAGCCGTCGTCGGTCCAGCGGATGGTGGCGTGCCGCCAGGAGACCCTGGCGTCGTCCAGCGTCACCTCCCCCTGCGGATCACGACCCACGCTGTATGACCTGGACGCGTCAAGCGTCCAGGTTTGTCCGTTCAAATCCAGTACGAGTTCCGGCACTCCATGCCCCACAAGGTTGTCCCCCGAGTAATCCCCCATAGGCGGGGAGTCTAGGGATGTCGAACATCGGTAGGAACTATTCCAGGATCGGACGCCCAACCGAAACTCGCCCCCTCGCACGCCCCGCGCACCGCACCACGCCGCGCCGTCCCCGTCCCGTCCGCACGAGCCCGCCCGCCGCGCCGGACCGGCGGCGCGGTGACCGGTATGCGGGACGGACGGGACGGGTGGGACCGCGGACGGATACCGTGGGAGCACCATGGACGACGCATCGCGGGCACTTCCCGCCCCCGCCGCTCCTGCGGCCGGGGAGGCCGGGCCGACCCTTCTGGTCAAGATCTTCGGCAAGGACCGCCCCGGCATCACGGCCGGGCTCTTCGACACGCTCGCCGGGTACGGCGTGGACGTGATCGACCTGGAACAGGTGGTGACCCGCGGCCGCATGGTGCTGTGCGCCCTGGTCACCGCGCCGGCCGGCGGGCACGCCGTGGAGGGCGAGCTGCGGGCCACCGTGCACACCTGGGCCGAGTCGGTCCGGATGCAGGCGGAGATCATCTCCGGCACCGGCGACAACCGGCCGCGCGGCGTCGGCCGCTCACACGTCACCGTGCTCGGCAATCCGCTCACCTCGCAGTCGGTGTCCGCCATAGCGGCCCGGATCGCCGACGCCGGCGGCAACATCGACCGCATCTTCCGGCTCGCCAAGTACCCGGTGACCGCCGTGGAGTTGACGATCTCCGGCACGCCGACCGAGGTGCTGAGGACCGCGCTGGCCACCGAGGGCGCGCGGCGCGGGGTGGACGTCGCGGTGGTGGCGGCCGGGCTGTCCCGCCGGGCGCAGCGGCTGATCGTGATGGACGTGGACTCCACGCTCATCCAGGACGAGGTCATCGAGCTGTTCGCGGCGCACGCGGGCTGCGAGGACCGGGTCGCCGAGGTGACGGCGGCGGCGATGGGCGGCGAGCTGGACTTCGCGCAGTCGCTGCACGCCCGGGTGGCGCTGCTGGCCGGGCTGGACGCCTCGGTGGTGGACAAGGTGCGCTCCGAGGTGCGGCTGACGCCGGGCGCCCGGACGCTGATCCGCACCCTCAAGCGGCTCGGCTACCAGGTCGGCGTGGTCTCCGGCGGCTTCACGCAGGTCACCGACGACCTCAAGGAGCGGCTGGGGCTGGACTTCGCCGCGGCCAACACGCTGGAGATCGTCGACGGGCGGCTGACCGGCCGGGTGACCGGCCCGGTGGTGGACCGGGCCGGCAAGGCGCGGCTGCTGCGGGAGTTCGCCGCGCAGGCCGGGGTGCCGCTGGCGCAGACGGTGGCGATCGGCGACGGTGCCAACGATCTCGACATGCTGAACGCCGCGGGGCTCGGAGTGGCGTTCAACGCCAAGCCGTTGGTGCGCCAGGCGGCGGACACCGCGGTGAACGTGCCGTTCCTCGACACGGTGCTGTACCTGCTGGGGATCAGCCGCGAGGAGGTCGAGGGCGCGGATCTGGGCCACGACCGCTGAGCGCGCCGGGCGGTGCGCCGCCCGGTGCGGTCACTCGTGCGGCGCCCAGTACGCGGCCAGCCGGCCGACGCCGTGTTCGACGGACTTCCACGACCCGGTGAACTCCACGATCGCGACGGCGGCGGTCGGGAAGGCGCCGCGCCGCAGCCGGGCGAGGGTGTCGGCCTCGGCGGACGCGGTGAGGGCGTCGGCGAGCGCGTGCATCCCCGGGTTGTGGCCGACGACCATCACGTCGGCCAGCGAGTCGTCGGTCTCGTTGAGCAGCGCGAGCAGGTCGCCGAGGGTGGCCTCGTAGAGCCGGTCCTCGTAGACGGTCTTCGGCCGCTGCGGGAGTTCGTGGGCGACGAGCTTCCAGGTCTCGCGGGTGCGGGCGGCCGGTGAGCAGAGCGTCAGGTGGGGCAGGATGCCGGTGCCCGCGAGCCACTGCCCGGCGGCCGGCGCGTCCATCCGGCCGCGGTCGGCGAGCGGACGCTCCAGGTCGGGCACCGAGGGCCAGTCGGCCTTGGCGTGCCGCAGCAGGACGATCCTTCGGGGCGTTGAGTCGCTCATGTGATTCAGCTTTGCAGAAAATCCGGTTCCGGGCGCGGGGTGCGCGGGTGCCCGTTCCGGCGTCCGGCGCCGCCGCGGGCGCCCGTGACGGCTGGATCAGCGGCCGGGGCGAAGGTGCGGCAGCAGGCCGCGCAGGTGTGCCGCCAGGTCGGCGAGCGGCGGCGCGGCGGCGACCGGGCCGTGCTGTCCGCCGGTGGCGACCACCACGGCGAGCAGGGCGGCGAACGCCAGGGCCGGCAGGGCCAGCGCCCACCAGGGCAGCCGGGCCGGCGCCGGGGGCGCGGCGCGCGGTGTGCCGCGCGGGACGAGCAGGAAGTGGCCGTCGGCCGCCATGGGAACCGCCTCGGATCAGGGGGACGCTGCGGATACCCCTGACGCTACGGATCCGGCGGCCGTCAACCCATCAGGCCCGCCACCCAGTTGACCCTGACCCGGGCCCCCGGGGAAAGGTGGGGTTTCCCCTACCCCGCCCCGGGGACGGCGTGGACGCGGCGGCCGGTCAGCCGTAGTGGGAGCCGATGGTGGCGATGATGGCGACGAGGGCGGGGATGCCCAGCATCAGGCCGAGGACCAGCAGGAACTTCTTCTGCGGCTGCGGGGGGTTCGGTTCGAGGACTGGCATGGCGCCAGTGTCGCACCCGTTCCTGTACGTCCCGGTCCGGGGGGCGCGCTACCGGTGGCGTTTCACAGCTCGTCCTCGACGTGGCGCTCCCGGCCGGCCAGGACGCCGGCCGCCGTCTGCGGCACCAGCAGCGCGACCATCAGCGCGATCGGGGCGCCCCAGCCGCCGGTGTGCTGGTAGAGGGCGCCGACCAGGATCGGGCCGGGGATCGACAGCAGGTACCCGGTGCACTGGGCGAACGCGGACAGCCGCACCACGCCCGGACCGGTCCGCGAGCGCATGCCGATCATGGTGAGCGCCAGCGGGAAGGCGCAGTTGGCCACCCCGAGCAGCACCGCCCACAGCCACGGCACGTTGGCCGGCGCCAGCCACAGCCCGGCGTACCCGAGCAGCCCGAACCCGGCCAGCGCGACGGCCAGCACGCCCTGGTCGCGCATCCGGCCGGCCAGCGCCGGCAGCACGAACGACAGCGGCACGCTCACCGCCATGGTGAGCGCCAGCAGCACGCCCGCGCCGGAGGCCGAGACCCCGGCGTCCCGGAAGATCTGCGGCAGCCAGCCCATCGTGATGTACGCGCCGGTGGCCTGCAGCCCGAAGAAGACCGCCAGCGCCCACGCGGTCCGGCTCCGGGTGATCCGCGCGGCGTGGCCGGCCGGCCGCGCCGGGGCGGGGAGTCCGGCGGCCGGCCGGCCGGTCGCGGTCGCGGGCCAGGACCAGCCACAGCGGCACGGCGAGCACGGCGAGCAGCGCCCAGGCGGCCAGGCCGAGCCGCCAGCTGCCGCCCAGCGCGTGGTCGATCGGCACGGTCGCGGCGGCGGCAGCGGCCGTGCCGACCGAGATGCCCATCGAGTACAGGCCGGTCATCATGCCGACCCGGTCGGGGAAGTACCGCTTGACGACCACCGGCATCAGCACGTTGCCGAGCGCTATCCCGGCGAGGGCGAGCGCGCTGGCGGCCAGGAACGGGGCGGTGTTCGCGGCGGCCGGGCGCAGCAGCAGGCCCGCGGTGAGCGCGCACATGCCGGCCAGGACCACCGCGCCGGGGCCGAACCGGCGGGCGAGCCGGGGCGCCGCCGCGCCGAACAGGCCGAAGCACAGCATCGGCACCGAGGTGAGCGCGCCGGCCACCGTGCCGCTCATGCCGAGGCTGCGGCGGACCTCCTCCAGCACCGGGCCCAGGCTGGTGACGGCCGGGCGCAGGTTGACGGCGGCGGCGAGCAGCGCGACGACCACCAGGCGGCGGGTCCACACGCCCGGCGGCGCGGGGACGTCGGCCGGGCGGACCGGGCGGTCGCCGAGGGCGCCACCGATCGGTTCGTGGCCGGTGTCGTCGAGGGTGCCGCTGATGGTGTCGTCGTCCCGCATGGCGTCATCATAGAATGATGGGATGAATTATGTGAGCCCTTACCGGCCCGTCCCTTGGGTGCCCGCCGAGCGGCGAGGTCCGCGATGCCGCTGAGTTCGCCCCGGCGCTCCGCGCTGGCCGACCAGGTGATCGCCCAGTTGCGGGAGCAGATCACCTCCGGCGAGTGGCCGGTGGGCGCCCGCATCCCCACCGAACCGGAGCTGGTCGAGCAGCTCGGGGTGGCCCGCAACACCGTGCGCGAGGCGGTCCGCGCCCTGGCGCACAACGGCCTGCTGGACATCCGGCAGGGGTCGGGCACCTACGTGGCGGCGACCAGCGAGCTGGCCGGGGTGATGCAGCGCCGGTTCGCCGGCGCCGAGCCGCGGCAGGTCGCCGAGCTGCGCAGCGTCCTGGAGGCGGCGGCGGCCCGGCTGGCCGCCCGGCGGCGCACCGAACGCGACCTCAAGCAGCTCGACCGGCTGCTCGACGCGCGCGAACGCGCCTGGGAGTCCGGCGACGCCGAGGCGTTCGTGGGCGCCGACGCGACGCTGCACCTGGCGGTGGTGGGCGCGGCGCACAACGATGTGATGACCAGCATGTACGCCGACCTCGGCGAGGTGCTGCGCGACTTCCTGCGCGCCGACGTGGGCGAGGAGCTCGGCCCGGACGGCCGGGTGGACCACGCCCGGCTGGTGGACGCCATCCGCCGCGGCGACGGCGAGCGGGCGGCGGCCGAGGCCGCGTCGCACGCGCTGGCCTGCCGGTTCGACGGCGCGGTCAGCCGCGGGTGATCCAGGCCGTGCGGATCTCCTTCCAGCAGCGGCCGGTCAGCGTCACCCACTGCGCCGCGCCGACGGTGGTCTCGGCGGTGTCGGTGGCCGGGTCCCACCAGCGCGCGCAGCTGACGTGCAGCTGGACCAGGGTCACCGTGGGATCGGGGTTGTGGCAGACGGCGGTCGCCGTGCTGTGCTGCCGGGCGAGCCGGCAGGTGGTGCCGGGCGCGGCGACCGCGTGCGCGGCGGGCGGCCCGGGCATCAGCGCGACGGCCGCGACCGCGGCGGCCAGGACCGCGGCGGCCCTGCCGGGGGAAGGTCGCATCGCCTGGCCTCCTCGCTCGCGCGGTGGTCTCCACGCCATCGTCCCCGGGCCCGGCGGGCCGGCGCCCGTCCAGCGCCACCGTCCGGGTCACGACGGGCGAAGGCCCCGGTCCGCACCGCGGACCGGGGCCTTGGCGAAAGGATGACGCGAGGTCAGGCGCCCATCATGTGCACGCCGCCGTCGACGTGGACGATCTCGCCCGTCGTCTTGGGGAACCAGTCCGACAGCAGGGCGACCACGCCGCGGCCGGCCGGCTCCGGGTCGGCCAGGTCCCAGCCGATCGGGGCGCGGTGGTTCCAGACGTCGGCCAGCTCCTCGAAGCCGGGGATCGACTTGGCCGCCATCGACTTGATCGGGCCGGCAGAGACCAGGTTGACCCGCACGTTCTGCTGGCCCAGGTCGCGCGCCAGGTAGCGCGAGGTGGACTCCAGCGCGGCCTTGGCGACGCCCATCCAGTCGTACTTCGGCCAGGCGATCTGCGCGTCGAAGGTCAGGCCGACGACGGAGCCGCCGCGCGGCATCATGGGCAGCAGCGCCATGGTCAGCGACTTGAGCGAGAACGCCGAGACCTGCACGGCGGTGGCGACGTCTTCCCACTCGGCCGACAGGAAGTCGAAGACCGACTGCGGGCCGAAGGCGATGGAGTGCACGATGCCGTCCAGCTCGACGCCCTCGCCGAGGTGTTCGGCGACCAGGCCCGGCAGGGCGGCCAGGTGCTCCGCGTTGGTGACGTCGAGCTCGATCACCGGCGCCGGCTTGGGCAGCCGCCGGGCGATCCGCGTCACCAGGCTGGGCCGGGGGAAGGCGGTGAGGATGACCTCGGCGCCCTCCTCCTGGGCGAGCTTGGCGGCGTGGAAGGCGATCGAGGCGTCGGTGAGGACCCCCGTCACGAGAATGCGCTTGCCTGCGAGGATTCCGCTCATGCTGGTCAGTGACCCATGCCCAATCCGCCGTCTACGGGAATGACGGCTCCGGTGATGTACGAGGCGTCGTCGGACGACAGGAAGCCGACCGCCGCGGCGACCTCTTCCGGCTGTCCGTACCGGCCCATCGGTACCTGGCCGACGATGGCTTCGCGCTGCTCGTCGGTGAGGACCTTGGTCATGTCGGTGTCGGTGAAGCCCGGCGCGACGACGTTGACCGTGATGCTTCGGGTGGCCAGCTCCCGGGCGAGCGAGCGCGCGAAGCCGATCAACCCGGCCTTGGACGCGGCGTAGTTCGCCTGGCCCGCCGAGCCGAGCAGCCCGACCACCGAGGAGATCAGCACGACGCGGCCCTTGCGGGCCCGCAGCATGCCGCGCATCGAGCGCTTGACGACCCGGTAGGTGCCGGTGAGGTTGGTGTCGATGACCGAGGCGAAGTCGTCCTCGGACATCCGCACCAGCAACTGGTCCCGGGTGACGCCGGCATTGGCCACCAGCACCTGCACCGGGCCGTGCGCCTGCTCGACCTCCTTGAACGCCTGCTCGACCTGCTCGGGATCGGTGATGTCGCACTTGACCGCGAGGCAGCCCCACTCCGCGAGAACGGCCGGCGGCTCGCCCGTGCGGTACGTGATCGCGACCTTGTCCCCGCGATCGGCGAACGCGCGCGCGATGGCGAGGCCGATACCGCGATTGCCTCCGGTGACGAGAACCGAGCGGCTCAAGGGCTCACCTTTTCCTTAGTTCATGGGGTCTGCCGAGGTCGGCTGTTCCTCTGATTCCCTACGAAACTATCGGTCATCCGGCCTGATCGGTGGGGTCGCCCCGGACAGGCACGCCCGGCACGCGCTGTGGGGTCCCTACAGAAAACCGCGGGCCTGCCGGGTGTCGCGGCGGCATGATTCACTGCGGGTGTCGCCGGGGTTCACGCAACGGGACCGCGGAGTGCGACTCTGATCCAACGCCGCTGCACCTGTGCTGCGACTTCGATGGACCCGGACGGAAGAAGGAGGCCCCGTGCCCCAGGAGATCGACGCGTCGTTTCTGGCGCTGCCCCTGCCCGCGTTGGCGGACGCCGCGCTGGCCCGGGCGCGGGCGCTCGGCGCGCAACACGCGGACTTCCGCTTCGAGCGGGTGCGCAGCGCCCTGTGGCGGCTGCGGGACGCCCGCCCGGCGTCCTCCTCGGACGAGACGGACACCGGTTACGCGGTGCGCGTCGTGCACGACGGCGCCTGGGGCTTCGCGGCCGGCGTGGAGCTGACGATGGACGGCGCGGCCCGGGTGGCGGGCCAGGCGGTCGCCATGGCGAAGCTGTCCGCGCGGATCGGCCGGGCCGCCGGCACGGACGACCGGGTGGAGCTGGCCGACGAGCCGGTGCATCCGGACCGGGTGTGGGTGTCGGCCTACGACGTCAACCCGTTCGAGGTGGCCGACCAGGACAAGACCGGGCTGCTGGCCGAGTTCAGCGCCGGGCTGCTGGCGGCCGACGGCGTCTCGCACGTGGACGCGGCGCTGCTCGCCGTGCAGGAGAACAAGTTCTACGCCGACACCGCCGGCACCACGACCACCCAGCAACGGGTGCGCGTGCACCCGGAGTTGACGGCCGTGTCGGTGGACTCGGCCACCGGGGAGTTCGACTCGATGCGCACCCTGGCGCCGCCGGCCGGCCGCGGCTGGGAGTACCTGACCGGCACCGGGTGGGACTGGCAGGACGAACTGGCCCGCATCCCCGAGCTGCTGGCGGAGAAGATGCGCGCGCCCAGCGTCCGGGCCGGCGCCTACGACCTGGTGGTGGACCCCTCCAACCTGTGGCTCACCATCCACGAGTCGATCGGCCACGCCACCGAGCTGGACCGCGCCCTCGGCTACGAGGCGGCGTACGCCGGCACCTCGTTCGCCACCTTCGACCAGCTCGGTTCGCTGCGCTACGGCTCCCCGGTGATGAACGTCACCGGCGACCGCACCGCCGAACACGGCCTGGCCACCATCGGGTTCGACGACGAGGGCGTGGCGGCGCAGTCCTGGGACCTGGTCAAGGACGGCACCCTGGTCGGCTACCAGCTCGACCGGCGCATCGCCCGGCGCTGCGGCTTCGAGCGTTCCAACGGCTGCGCGCACGCCGACTCGCCCTCCCACGTGCCGGTGCAGCGGATGGCCAACGTCTCGCTGCGGGCGGCGCCGGACGGCCCGTCCACCGAGGAGCTGATCGGCGGGGTGGAGCGCGGCATCTACGTGGTGGGCGACCGCTCGTGGTCCATCGACATGCAGCGCTACAACTTCCAGTTTACGGGTCAGAGAGCGTACAGGATCCGGAACGGCCGCCTTGACGGGCAGCTCCGGGACTTCGCATACCAGGGGGTCACCCCCGAGTTCTGGGGCTCCATGGAGGCTGTCGGAGGACCCCAGACCTACGTGCTAGGAGGGGCTTTCAACTGCGGAAAGGCCCAACCCGGCCAGATCGCTTCCGTGTCTCACGGTTGCCCGTCCGCGCTGTTCCGGGGCGTGAACATCCTGAACACTGTGAGCGAGTCCGGCCACTCCTGAGAGGGCAGTCGTTCTGGTCCGAAGTCTGCACCAGGTCGACACACGATCACAGCGACCCGTCTACGCCACGTCGTCCCAGTCCTCGATGTCTTCCTCAGAGGGAGTCAGCGAGGGCGGGACGATGAGGCCCTTGAAGGGCTCCAGCTTGAGCCCCAGGCGGTTGTGGATGGTACGGGCACCTCGGGTCATGGCCCGGCGGACGAGGTGGCCGTACACCAGTTCCGTGGTCCGGGTGGTGCGGTGGCCGACCCAGGCCGCTACCTCAAAGAGCGGAATATTGGCGTGAATAGCTTCCGAGACGAAGAAGTGCCGGAAGCTCTTCGGCGTGTACTGCGGAGTTCCGGCCAGCTTGGCCGCTGTCTTGAATTGATCGAGAAACCAGTCATACGACGGGTGGCGGTCATTCAGCCGAGGCGACTCGAAGAACCATCCCCGATCGCCCCATGTACCGAAAGCGTCAATGTGATCATCAAAGATCACATTGATCGACTCGGGCACCGGAGTTTTTCGAGCCTCCTCGAAGGCACGGTGCTTCGTTCCCCTTTTCACACCACGGCGATAACCAGAGATTTCCTGACAGCCGTAGGCTGATACCTGGTGATCCACGGTGAGAATGCCGCCCTCCCAGTCCATGGATTCGTCAGACAGCGCCAGGGACTCGCCTGCGCGCGTCCCACAGCCCGCCATGGCCCAGAACCCGGCCCGGATGAGCTTCGGAGCCTCTGCGATGATCCCTAGAACCTCTTCCATGGTCGGGATGTCCGCATCAGCAACAGGGGTGAGCTGCTGGCCCGAGCGCCGCCGAGGGTTCGCCTTCTTGCACGGATTACGGCCGATGATTTCGGCAGCTACCGCATAGTTGAAAACGGACGAAAGCACGTTCTTTCGTCCATCGATTCCGTTTTGCTTGTAGCCGCGCTTCTCCTGGTCCGCCTCCCATTCTTGAATGATCGTCGGGGTAATGCTGCCAACGGGCTTTTTCCCGAAGAAGGGCCCGTAGTGGTTGTTGTAGACGCTCTGGTAATTCCTTTTTGACGACTCCTCCAGAGTTCCCGCACCCACCCACTCATGCCAGACCTGTTCGAACGTCCGCTGCCCGCCCTTGGGATTGATGTACGTCCCCAAGTCCTTGTCACGCTCGACCTTGACCGCGAACGCTTCCGCGTCTTCGAGTTTCTTGAACGACAACTGTCGAGGCTTGCCAGCCCTGCCACCGGGCTCCCGGTACGTCACCCGGTACGGCTTGTGAGGGCAGGTGGGTTTCTTCCGCCGGGGGCAGGAGCAGTCTTCCTTCTTGATGGTCGCCATGCTTGTTGATCCTCCACATGTTGATTGGTTGGTGACGATGCGTCAGCCTAGCCCTGGTTCAGGTGATCCTCAACCCAGCCGTGCAGATCCCGGGTTCGGAACCTGACATGCTTGCCGACCTTGAGGAAGGGGATGCCCCAGCGCCGGTACGAGTCCATGAGCACCCGCTTCGTCACGCCGAGTTCTGCGGCAGCCTCGTCCGGCGTCATAAGCAGGTTGCTGCCGCTCCTCACGGCCAATCGCCCTCTCGCCGCCCGTCCCGCCACGCCTCTTTGGCCAGCCGGAGACTCTGAGCGCGTTCTTCGGCGATACCAAGAGCGAGGTCCGCTTCGCTGGGGGTGTAGCCGGACCCGGCGTAGCGCCAGGCGGATTCCGTGACCGCGCCCGAGCCGCCTAGGAACTTCGTCCCGCCTCTGCGGTGATCGGCTCGTTCCTCGCGCAGCGCACCGTACGTGGTGGAGTAACGACGGGATTTGGTGAGGATGTGGCCTCGATAGCCGAGGCTGTGAGCCCAGGCGCGCAGCCTCAAGTGCTCCAGTTCCGGCAGGCCGCCCAGGCGCCAGCAGGTACCCATGAGGGCGCGTGTATGGCTGGTGACGACAGCCGCACGGATGTCGTCCAAGCTGGTGACCCGATAGTCGAGTCCGGCGCCGGTTTCGGCCGCGCCCTTGGTGACGTACTTGGCCACATACCCGGCGACCGCAGCATCTGACGGGGTGTCGCTATCAGAGAACGGACGGATCGGGTGGGCGTCGAACTGCTCACCCCATCCGACGCGTTCAGCGCAGTAGGCGTCGGAGTCCGGCACGGTGACGAAGGTGGATGCGACGGCCCGCTCAACCGCATCCAACAGCAGATCCTCCGTCGCCCACGGCGGGGCAACCGAGGGCGGGCCGTCCGGGCCGTCCAGACGCACGACGGCATGGAAGTGGATGGCACCGCGCCGCTGGAACTCAGCGACCTTGGCGAACGACACGACCAGGTGCTCACCGAGCTTCGTGCACCCACGTCAGCAGTTCAGAACGTGGCGGAATCTGGCTTTACTTTTTCCAGGGCGCGCCTGCGGCGCGCCGGGCGCCTTTTGGCGCCTCGGCCGGGCATGCGGCCTCCGGCCGGTCCCGTCCGGTCGCCAGCGCCCGCACCATGGCTGACCCGGAGCCGTTGAGCAGTGCAGCACATGAGCGCGACAGCCAAGCGATGCCTCCGGCGGGGGCGCTCCGACTCCGGGACGGCACAGGGGCCGTCGAGCGGCTGACCGTGGACACGGGTTGAGGTGGGAGTGCCATCCCGTCCACCGTCGTCCCAGGCGGAGCCAAGCAGACGCCGGCCCCGGCGGCCAGGTCGTACGTCCAGCGGGGCGCTCCACCTGGCCGCCGGGGCCGGCGCCCGCTTCACTGCGTGTGGGACGACGGCAGACGGGACGGCACCACGGGAGTGTGCGCCAGGGGCGCCGGGCCGGGTCCCGGGTCGGGCGTCAGCGGTGGGCGTCGGTGGCCAGTTTCTCGATCAGGTCGAGTGAGTCCCGGGTGGTCATGGCCTGGGCCCGCAGCGTCCCGTACCGCTGGTGCAGCAGGCTCACGTCTCTTGGCGAGACGATCCACTGTCCGCCTCCGGCGTGCTCGACGTAGGCGACCTGCATCCGGTCGACCGTCTCCATCAGCAGGGTCGAGCCCGACAGCCCCGCGTGATCCTCGCAGTCCAACGGCAGCACCTGCATGCTCACGTTGCGGCGCCGCCCGATCTCCGCGATCCGCCTCAACTGGTCCGCGAACACCGCCCAGCCGCCGACGGGCCGCCGCAGCACACTCTCGTCCATCACGAACGAGAGCCGCACGGGCCGTATCGTGCGATCCAGCACCGCCCGGCGTGCCAACTGGTCCGCGATCAGCTCATCGAGACCATCGTCGTCCAGAACGGGGGCGAACCCGGCAAAGGTCGCCCGGGTGTATGCCTCGGTCTGCATCACAGCGGGGACCGCCAGTGCGTCGAAGTAGGCCAGATTCAGCGCCCCCGCCTCCTTCTCCGGAAGATCACCGGAAATGACCGGACGCTTGACCACATGACGCAGGAACGGCTCCATCGCCTTGATCGACCCCTGCGCACCGAGTGCGGCGTCCGCCTGCTCGAAGAACGGTTCGCGTGGTCTGCGCCGACCCTGCTCGATCGAGGCGAGGAGTTCGTACGAACAGGGAAGCCGCTCGGCCAGATCTCGCTGCGACATCCCGCGCAGCCCCCGCCAATGCTTCAACAACCCACCCAGAACCCGCAGCGCCTGATCCGTCTCCTCCGCGTACTCAGAAACCACCACACCCCCCGGACCAACGCCCCACCTCCGACGACATCCGCGCCAACCGCCACCCGCACGGCCGTGACGCTCGCCAGGACCGGTCGGCCAGCGGCAGGAACCACACCCGCCGAACCGTCCAGACCACCCGCGCCCGCCCGCAGTCCACCGTGAAGTCAAACGGCAGCCCGTCTACCAGGTCGGCAAGTTCTGGACCGCACGCCGACCCGTACAGCCGCCGCATAACCCGAGCACACTCCTCGGCGTTCCACGCCGCCGCCAACTCCCGCACAACGCGATGCACCCACCGCACCGTCTCCACCGCACTCACCGCGCCAAACGAGAAGACCGGCATCAACACGTCGTCCGGCATCGACGCCCGCGTCGAACACTCCGCCCAGTAGCCAGTTAAGGCCGTCGCTTCCCGTCGGATTCTGGGATCCGAAGCCTGCTGACCTTGCGTTCTCGTAGTTTCCATGTCCATCAGGTTGGCCACTTTGACCGGACAAATCTCCCCATCTACGGGGACGGTTGAGTCATGTGGGCGGTAACCTGAAGAACGCCCAAACGTCCCTGGAGACTCCCTTGAACAGTTCCTTACGCACTGCTATGGCTGACGCCGGTATTTCCGTACACCAACTGGCTCAGCGGGTAGGGGTGTCGGGAAAGACGGTCGAACGCTGGATCGGTAATGAAGAACTGGTCCCGCACGCCCGGAACCGCGAAGACACCGCAGCCGCGTTGGGAGTTGAAGCAGAGATGTTGTGGCCGAAGGCCGTGCGCAACCACGTCAAGTCGGGAACCGATAGGGAACTGGTCCGGAGCTACCCGTACCGTTCAGCCTGCCCATCGTCGGTCTGGGGCGAACTCACCAAGAACGCATCGAGGGACCTGCTCTTCGCGGGGTACACCAACTACTTCTTGTGGCTGGACCAACCCGCGTTCGTGGACACGTTGCGTCGCAAGGCCGAGCAAGGATGCCGGGTCAGGTTCCTGCTCGGCGACCCTGACGCCGAGGTGACCAGGCAGCGCGAACAGCTCGAAGGCGTGGCGCTGTCCGTCTCGACCCGTATCCGAATCACGCTGGAACATCTTGCCAAGCTGACGCCCACGCCTGGTGTTGAAGCGCGGTTCTCCGACGAGTCGGACGCCGTGAACCACGTCTCGCTGTCCGTCTTCCGCTTCGACCAGGACGCCCTGGTCACCCCCCACCTGGCGCGCCTAGTCGGCCACGACTCCCCACTACTTCACCTGCGCCGCCACGGAGACGCGGGCATGTTCGATCGCTTCGCCGAGCACGCCGAAGAACTCTGGGGGCGGGGACACAACGTCTGACGTCAACCGTGACGGCAATGACCACGCACTACACGCACATGCCGACATCGACGGCATCCAAAATGAGGGCGATTGCACGTGCATAAGATCGGGGGTGGGCAAGAAGCGTCCCCGGCGTCGGAAGACCTGAGTTACGCGCCCCCGCAGGCAACGTCCTCCCACAGCCAGAGAGAGCCTTAGGTCAAGACGATATTCCGTCCCAGCCCAGTGGCCTGCGGGTAGTCTCTCCTCCCATCTGGAGCCAAGCCTTCAGGGCCCGCGTAGGTGCTCCCGACGTGAGTCCTGGGGATCGACACCAAGTCATCACCAGAACCCGTACAGTCCGGTTTCAACCCGTATGGACAGGGAGCGAGGGCAAACCGTGGTTAACCGTCTGACCTGCATAAATGCCGATCAGAGAGGTACGCCCCCTGACCCTGGGGTGAACTTCCAGTTCACCGGGCAGCGCTTCTTCGCGATCGAGAACGGCCGGCTCGCCGGCCAGTTGCGCGACGTGGCCTACCAGGCGACCACCACCGACTTCTGGGGGTCGATGGAGGCGGTGGGCGGCCCGCAGACCTACGTGCTGGGCGGCGCGTTCAACTGCGGCAAGGCGCAGCCCGGCCAGATCGCGTCCGTCAGCCACGGCTGCCCTTCCGCGCTGTTCCGCGGCGTCAACATCCTCAACACCACGCAGGAGGCGGGTCGTTCATGAGTCGTTCCACCCCCGCGCACGACATCGTCGAGCGCGCCCTGGAGCTGTCGCGGGCGGACGGCTGCGTCGTCATCGCCGACGAGGAGTCGAGCGCCAACCTGCGCTGGGCGCGCAACGCGCTGACCACCAACGGCGTGACCCGCGGCCGCACGCTGACGGTGATCGCGACGGTGGACGGCGCCGAGGGCAGCGCGTCCGGCGTGGTGTCGCGCACCGCGGTGACCGCCGAGGACCTGGAGCCGCTGGTGCGGGCCGCAGAGGCGGCCGCCCGCACCGCGGGTCCGGCCGAGGACGCGCAGCCCGCGGTGCCGGGCCGGCCGGCGGATCCGGAGTTCACCGAGCCGCCGGCCGAGACCTCCTCGGAGGTGTTCGCCGACTTCGCCCCCGCGCTGGGCGAGTCGTTCGGCGCCGCCCGGGCGGACGGCCGGGAGCTGTACGGCTTCGCGTTCCACTCGGTGGTCTCCAGCTACCTGGGCAGTTCCACCGGGCTGCGGCTGCGCCACGACCAGCCGACCGGCACACTGGAGGTCAACGCCAAGTCGCCGGACGGCACCCGCTCCGCCTGGGCCGGCGCCTCCACCCGGGACTTCAAGGACGTGGACCCGACCCGGTTGGACGGCGAGCTGGCCGAGCGGCTGGCCTGGGCGCGGCGCCGCGTCGAGCTGCCGGCCGGCCGCTACGAGACGCTGCTGCCGCCCAGCGCGGTCGCCGACCTGCTGGTCTACCAGCAGTGGTCGTCCGGTGCCCGGGACGCGGCCGAGGGACGCACGGTCTTCAGCAGGCCGGGCGGCGGCACCCGGGTCGGCGAGAAGCTGTCCGACCTGCCGCTCACCCTCTACAGCGACCCGGCGGCCGACGGCCTGCAGGCGGTGCCGTTCGTCCTGGCCCACTCCTCCGGCGACGACCGGTCGGTCTTCGACAACGGCCTGCCGCTGGAGCGCACCGACTGGGTGCGCGACGGCGTGCTGGAGCGGCTGCCCACCACCCGGCACTCGGCGGCGCTCACCGGCCTGCCGTACTCCCCGCTGGCGGACAACCTGATCCTGGACGGCGGCGGCAGCCGCTCGCTGGCCGAGATGGTGGCCGGCACCGAGCGGGGCCTGCTGCTGACCTGCCTGTGGTACATCCGCGAGGTGGACCCGGCCACGCTGCTGCTGACCGGGCTGACCCGGGACGGGGTGTACCTGGTGGAGAACGGCGAGGTCTCCGGCGTCGTCAACAACTTCCGGTTCAACGAGTCGCCGGTGGACCTGCTGTCGCGGGCCGCCGAGGTCGGCCGCACCGAGCGCACCCTGCCGCGCGAGTGGAGCGACGACTTCACCCGGGCGGCGATGCCGGCGATGCGGGTGCCGGACTTCAACATGAGTTCGGTCAGCCAGGGGGTGTGACGGCAGCGATGGGCACCAGGCGCGCCGGGGACCCGTCCCGGTTGTCGAGGTTCCTCTCCCTGGTGCTGCGGCACGACCCGGCCGCGGCCGGGATCACGCTGGACGAGGGCGGCTGGGTGGCGGTGGCGGAGCTGATGGCCGGCTGCGCCGCCGCGGGCCGCCCGTTCAGCCGCGCCGAGCTGGACCACGTGGTCGCCGCCAACGACAAGCAGCGCTTCGCGTTCTCCGCCGACGGGCTGCGCATCCGGGCCAGCCAGGGGCACTCGGTCGCCGTCGACCTGGGCCTGGCGGACGCCGAGCCGCCCGAGCTGCTCTACCACGGCACCTCGACCCGGACGCTGCCGCTGGTGCTGCGCGAGGGGCTGCGGCCGATGTCCCGGCAGCAGGTGCACCTGTCGGCCGACGTGGCGACGGCGACCCGGGTGGGCGCCCGGCACGGCCGCCCGGCGGTGCTGGAGGTGGACGCGGCCGGGCTGGCCGCCGCCGGCCACCGCTTCCAGGTCAGCGCGAACGGCGTCTGGCTCACCGACGGCGTGCCGCCGGACCGGCTGCGGCCGCTGCCCGGCTGATCGGGCGGCGCGTGCTCCGGGGCTGCTCCGTACGGCGTACGGCGCAGCCCCGGGTCTCGTTGGGGGCGTGGCGGCGGCGTACGGTGTGAGTGTCGGACAGGGGAGACGACCGGCACGTCGAGCGGGCGGTGGAGTGATGGGTAAGCGCGAGGGCGGCGGCGAGGTCTTCCAGATCTCCTCCGGGGCCCGGCAGGGCCTGAGCGCGGACATCCGGGGACGCCAGCGCCGCTACGCGATCTCGATGGGGATCAGGACCGTCTGCGTCATCTTGTTCATCGTGCTGTGGCACGTGCAGATCGTGGTGGCCTGGGTGGCCCTGGTGCTGGGCGCCGTGCTGCCGTACGTGGCCGTGGTGTTCGCCAACGGGGGCCGCTCCAACGCCACTTCGACGCCGCAGCCGTTCATCCCCGCGCCGAGCCGCCACATGCTGGAGCCGGGCCGCGGCGAGGGGCCGGGGGACGAGTCGGGCGCGGCGGACGAGCCGTACCGGGACGGGTCGAAGTAGACCGCGGGATTCCGCAAAGCTCAAGAAAAGCTCAGATGAATCCGTCGTTCGACTGCCGTCGCGAGGTTGGTGCGTGACATACTTCGTAGGCGCTCCGCATCCCCCGTCGGAGCGACCGAACGACGCCGGGCGGCTCCCCCCGTGGCTGCCCGGCGTCGTTCATTTTCCGTGCGGCCCGTAGGGTCGGACCATGGAGTTCGTCGCGGCCGAGTCGCCGATCTGTTCCGCCAAGGGCTGCCGGGCAGCCGCCCGGTGGGTGGTCGCCTGGAACAACCCGAAGATCCACACCGCGGACCGCCGCAAGACCTGGCTGGCGTGCGACGAGCACCGCGAGTCACTGGCGCAGTTCGTCGGGGCGCGCGGCTTCCTCAAGGACGTGGTCCCCATCGAGGAGTGGGACTTCACCGGCCAGGAGCCCGGGGCGTAGGGCGTCAGCCGCGGCCCCAGCCGGGTGGCGCGTCAGCCGCCGATCGCGGACATCGGACGCTGCGGCTGCAGGAAGGCCGGGTCGTCCAGCCCGGAGCCGGCCTTCTTGCCCCACATCGCGGCCCGCCACAGCTCGGCGATCGAGGCGTCGGAGGCGTCGGAGCGCAGCGCGGCGCGCAGGTCGGACTCCTCGCGGGCGAACAGGCAGTTGCGCACCTGGCCGTCGGCGGTCAGCCGGGTGCGGTCGCAGGCGCGGCAGAACGGCCGGGTGACCGAGGCGATGACGCCCACCTGGGCCGGGCCGCCGTCCACCAGCCAGCGCTCGGCCGGGGCGGACCCGCGTATCGAGGACTCCTCGGGGGTCAGGGCGAACCGGGTGGCCAGCGAGCGCAGGATCTCCTCGGCGGTCACCATGTGCTCGCGCTGCCAGCCGTGTTGGGCGTCCAGGGGCATCTGCTCGATGAAGCGCAGCTCGTAGCCGTGCTCCAGCGCCCAGCCGAGCAGCTCGGGCGCCTCCTGGTCGTTGGTGCCGCGCATCAGCACGGTGTTGATCTTCACCGGGGCGAGCCCGGCGGCGTGCGCGGCGGCCAGCCCGGCGACGACGTCCGCGTGCCGCTTGCGGCGGGTCAGGCGCTGGAAGACCTCGGGGCGCAGGGTGTCCAGCGAGACGTTGACCCGGTCGAGCCCGGCGTCGCGCAGGGCGGCGGCGGTGCGGGCCAGGCCGATGCCGTTGGTGGTCAGCGAGAGCCGGGGGCGCGGGGTGAGCGCGGCGCAGCGCTCGACGATGCCGACGAGCCCGGGCCGCAGCAGCGGCTCGCCGCCGGTGAACCGGACCTCGGTGACGCCGAGGTCGTCCACCGCGATCCCGACCAGCCGGACGATCTCGTCGTCGGTGAGCAGCTCCGGCCTGGCGAGCCATTTCAGGCCCTCCTCCGGCATGCAGTACGTGCAGCGCAGGTTGCACCGGTCGGTCAACGAGACCCGCAGGTCGGTGGCCACTCGTCCGTAGGTGTCCAGCAGCACGGGCATCCACCTCACTTCGCAAGGCGCGGGCCGCCTCGTTCACCCCAGCGTAGGGCCGGGCTCGGACATTCCCCCCGGCGCCGCCGGCCGGGCTGCGGCACCGGCGTCACCGGGCGCGTCCCGGTTCGTTGTACCGGCTGTGAGCGCTTCGTCGACCTCTCCGCCGCCGCCACCGGGCAAACGCCCGTTCGGAAGCGTGCGGCTGCCGGTCCCGGTGGCCTGGCCGGCGGCGCCGGGCTCCGGCGCGGGCCGCGGGCGGCCGGGCTGGCGGCCCGGTCCCCGGGTGGTGCTGCCGCTGCTCAGCCTGCGGGCGCTGCGCGACCAGAGCCGCCGGCAGCCGCCGCCGGACGCCCAGGTCAGGGCTTGACCAGGACCTTCAGCGCCGTGCGGTCGTCCATCGCGCGGTAGCCGTCGGGCACGCCCTCCAGGCCGACGGTGAGGTCGAAGACCGGGGAGGGGTCGATGGCGCCGCTGAGGATGTCGGGCAGCAGCTGCGGGATGTAGGTGCGCACCGGGGCGACGCCGCCGCGCAGCGCGATGTTGCGGCCGAACATGTCGCCGAGGTCGAGCCCGCCGGCGCTGCCGTGCGGCACGCCGACGTAGCCGATGGCGCCGCCGTCCCGGGTGATGCCGAGCGCGGTGCGCATGGACTGCTCGGTGCCGACCGCCTCGATGACCGCGTGCGCTCCCTGGCCGCCGGTCAGTTCGCGGACCGCCGCGACGGCGGCGTCGCCGCGTTCGGCCACCACGTCGGTGGCGCCGAAGAGGCGGGCCAGGTCGGTGCGGGCCGTGTGCCGGCCCAGCGCGACGATCCGCTCGGCGCCGAGCCGGCGGGCCGCGAGCACCCCGCACAGCCCCACCGCGCCGTCCCCGACCACCGCGACGGTGCTGCCCGGCCGCACTCCGGCGCCGACCGCGGCGTGGTGGCCGGTGCCGAGCACGTCGGAGAGGCTGAGCAGCGCGGTCAGCAGGCGGTCGTCGCCCGCCGCGTCGCCGGGCAGCGTCACCAGGGTGCCGTCGGCGAACGGCACCCGGACGTACTCGCCCTGGCCGCCGTCGGAGCCGGCCGAGCCCCAGAAGCCGCCCTGCGGGCAGGAGGTGGTCAGGCCCTCGGCGCAGTAGTCGCACACCCCGTCGGACCAGACGAACGGCGCGACCACCAGGTCGCCGGTGCGGAAGCCGGTCACCTCGGAGCCGACCTCCTCGACGACGCCCAGGAACTCGTGCCCGATGCGCTGGCCGGGCTCGCGCTGCGCGACGCCGCGGTAGGCCCACAGGTCGCTGCCGCATATGCAGGCCCGCAGGACCCGGACCACGGCGTCGCCGGGCCGTTCGATCACGGGGTCGGGCACCTGCCGTACGGCGATGTCGTGCGGGGCGTCGATGACGGTGGCGCGCATGGGGAGCTTCCTTGCCGGTGCGGTGGTGGTATCAGCGTATTGTCACCGTACCGGCAGTCCCGACCTCCGCGGTGCCTCCCCCGGCCTGCTCCCCGTCGCGGACCGCGTCGCGGGCGGCCCGGCCGGCCGGCTGCCAGCCCGGGCGGCGCAGCAGGTAGCCCGCCCGGTCCCGCCAGCGGCCGGCGGCGGCCAGGTCGCGGGCGAGGGCGGCGTACTCGTGGGTGGCGACCCGCAGCGGGTTGTAGGTGCCGATGTTCTTCGTCAGGCCGTAGAGCGGCCGTTCGGTCTCGGCGGTGAAGGAGCCGAAGAGCCGGTCCCAGACGATGAGGATGCCGCCGAAGTTGCGGTCCAGGTAGCCGCCCTGGGAGGCGTGGTGCACCCGGTGGTGCGACGGGGTGTTGAGCACGAACTCCAGCGGCCGGGGCAGCCGGTCGACCCGCTCGGTGTGCACCCAGAACTGGTAGACGAGGTTGGCCGACTGGCAGAACGCCAGCGCCGCCGGGGAGACCCCGCAGGCGATCATCGGAAGGTAGAACGGCCAGACCGTCAGGCTGGTCCACGGCTGGCGCAGCGCGGTGGACAGGTTGAAGCTGCGGCTGGAGTGGTGCACCACGTGGCAGGCCCACAGCAGGCGGATCAGGTGGTGCTCGCGGTGCGACCAGTAGTAGAGGAAGTCCTGGGCCAGGATCATCAACGCGATCGTCCACCAGTGCAACGGCACCCGCAGCGGGGTCAGTTCCCACACGGCCGTGTAGATCGCGACGATCGGGAACTTCCACACGGCGTCGAAGAACAGGCTGCCGAGCCCCATGGACAAGCTGGCGGCGGTGTCCTTTCCGGCGTACCCGACCTGGTCCTCGTCCGGATGGAACCGGTAGCTGACCGCCTCCAGCACGGTCAGCAGGAGGAAGGCGGGGATCGACCACAGCACGGGATCCGGCAGTTGCGGCATACCCGCACGATAGAAGCGCCGCACCGCGCGGGGAAGGGGTGTTACCGACAAGTATTTCCCGGCCGGCGGGCCGCTGTTGACCGGCCGCGCGCCGGGTCCGGTCAACCCCCGGGCGGCACCGGCCGGGTGACGGCGTGCCCAGGAGCGGGTACGGCGCTGTCAGTGGCGGCCCGTATCCTCGTGAACCATGCTGGACGACCTGCCCGAAACACCGTCACCGACCCCGCCCGCGTGGCCTGCTGCGTATCCGGACGGGTACGCGGTGGTCGACGTCGAGACGACCGGACTCGGCCGGGACGACCGGATAGTCTCAGCGGCCGTCTACCGGCTGGACGCCCGCGGCGAGGTGCAGGACCACTGGTACTCACCGGTCAACCCGCAGCGCGACCCGGGACCGGTGTGGATCCACGGGCTCACCAGCGAGGCGCTGGCCGACGCGCCGCTGTTCCGGGAGATCGCCGCCGAGCTGGCCGAGCGGCTGGCCGGCCGGGTCCTGGTCGCGCACAACGCGGTGTTCGACTGGTCGATGCTCGCCAGGGAGTACGCCCGCGCCGACCACAGCGTCCCGGTCGAGCAGCGGCTGTGCACCATCGTGCTCTCCAAGGAGCTGCGGCTGCCGCTGCCCAACCACAAGCTGGAGTCGCTCGCCGCGCACTACGGCGTGGTGCAGCGGCGGGCCCACCACGCGCTGGACGACGCCCGGGTGCTGGCCGAGGCGTTCCGGCCCAGCCTGCACCTTGCGGCGGCGGCCGGGATCCCGCTGCCGCTGCACGCCTGCTCGCCGATCACCGAGTGGCGCACCGGGGAGGCGCCGCGCTCCGGCGGCTACCGGCCGACGAGTTGGCGCCAGCCGCGCAGGCGCCCGGCGTGCCCGTATCCCAACCCCGGCCGGCTGGAGCCGGGCGGGCCGCTGGTGCAGGGCATGCGGGTGGCCTTCTCCGGGGACACCACGGTGGAGCGCGAGCTGCTGGAGGACCGGGCCACCGAGGCCGGGCTGCACGTCGCCTCCAGCGTCTCGCGGCTCACCAGCCTGCTGGTGACCAACGATCCCGGCTCGCCGGCCGGCAAGGTCGTCCAGGCCCGCCGGCACGGCACCCCGGTGGTGGACGAGGCCCGCTTCCGCGCGCTGCTGGCGGCCGTCGCCCCGGCGCCGGGCACCCTGCCGGGGCAGCGCAACGCGCCGTAGGCCGGACGGGCGGAGTCGGCGCGACCCGCCCGCGCCTGCGTTGTCCGGGCCGCGCCGGCACCGCACGCTGGGCGGCATGGCACGTTGCGAGGTCTGCGGAAACGACTACAGCATGAGCATCGAGGTGCGCGCGCAGGGCGTGACGCACGTCTTCGACTGCTTCGAGTGCGCCATCCACCGGATGGCGCCGATCTGCGAACACTGCGGGATCCGGGTGGTCGGCCACGGCGTGGAGGCGGACGGCCGCTGGTTCTGCTGCGGGCACTGCGCGGCGGCCGAGGGCGCGGTGGGCATCGTCGACCGGGTGGGCGCGGCGCCCTCGGTGTGACCCCGGCGCGGCGCGCGGAGCGGCCACCCTCGCGGCGGCCGCCCGGGTACCGAGTTGTACCTTCATGGGGTGTACCGCTTCCTGCTGACCCGGCAATGGGTCGTCCTCACCATCGTCGGTCTGCTCCTGATGCCCGCCATGGTGAAGCTGGGCCTGTGGCAGATGCACCGCCACGAGAGCGAGAACGCCAACAACGCCCGGGTCGCCCACGCGCTGGCCGCACCGCCGGTCCCGCTGGAGCGGCTCACCCACCCGGGCGCGACGATCTCCGCCGCCGAGGACTTCCGCCCGGTCACCGTCACCGGCACCTACGACCCCGCGCAGCAGGTCGTGGTCCGGCACCGCACCTCCGCCGACGACTCCACGATCGGGTACTACCTGGTCACCCCGCTGGTGCTGGCCGACGGCAGGGCGGTGCTGGTCAACCGCGGCTGGATCGCCTCGCAGGACGACGTGACCAAGTTCCCGCCGGTGCCGCCCACCCCCAGGGGCCGGGTGACGGTGAGCGGACGGCTGCGGCAGGACGAGACCACCGCGGACACCGACATCGAGAACAAGACCGGGCTGCCGCCGCGCCAGGTGATGCTGATCAACAGCCATCTGCTGGCCCACGCGGTCTCCGCGCCGCTGCTCGGCGGCTACGTCGAGGTCACCCGCACCTCCCCCGCCCTCGCCAAGGGCCAGCCGGAGCTCGTCCCGCCGCCCACCCCGGGCCAGACGGACGGCGGCTACAACCCGCCGCACCTGGCGTACGCGTGGCAGTGGTGGCTGTTCGTCATCATGGTGCCGGTCGGCTGGGTGATCCTGGTCCGCCGTGAGCACCGCGACCAGGTGGCCCGCCGGGACAAGGCGCTGGCCGCCGGCGCGGACGGCCCCCCGCCGCCGGAGGACCCGCGGGAGGCGGACGCCGTGCCGGCGGTGACGGTTCCCGCGGCGGACGGGCATGAGGCGTGACGGCCTGAGCAGAAGCGTTGGCAAGCCAGTTGTCGGTACCGAGAAAGGCACCAGTGTGGCGGGACGGATCGAGGACTACGCCCTCATCGGCGATCTGCAGACGGCGGCGCTCGTGGGGAGGGACGGCTCGATCGACTGGCTGTGCCTGCCGCGCTTCGACTCGGCCGCCTGCTTCGCCGCGCTGCTCGGCGACCGGGAGAACGGCTTCTGGCAGATCGCGCCGAGCAACCACACCACCAGCACCACCCGCCGCTACGTGGGCGAGACGCTGATCCTGGAGACGGTCTGGGAGACCGCGTCCGGCACGGTCAAGGTGACCGACTTCATGCCGCAGCGCGACGTGCGGCCCGACGTGGTCCGCATCGTCGAGGGCGTCTCCGGCCGGGTCCAGATGCACGGCCAGCTGCGGCTGCGCTTCGACTACGGCAACGTGGTCCCGTGGGTGCGGCGGATCGACGGCACCCGGGTGGCCATCGCCGGCCCGGACTCCGTGTGGTTCCGCAGCGATCCGGAGGTGCACACCTACGGCGAGGACTTCACCACCCACTCGGAGTTCACCGTCGGCAAGGGCGACAAGGTCGCCTTCGTGATGTCCTGGCACCCCTCGCACGAGCCGCCGCCCAAGCTGGTCAACCCGTACAAGGCGCTGGAGCAGAGCCTCAAGGGCTGGGACAAGTGGTCCGAGCGGTGCACCTACGACGGGCCGTGGCGCGACGAGGTCGTCCGGTCGTTGATAACGCTGAAGGCGCTGACGTACGCCCCCACCGGCGGCATCGTGGCCGCGGCCACCACCTCGCTGCCCGAGGAGATCGGCGGGGTCCGCAACTGGGACTACCGCTTCTGCTGGCTGCGCGACTCCACGCTGACCCTGAGCGCGCTGCTGGCCAGCGGGTACACCCGGGAGGCGGCCGAGTGGCGCGACTGGCTGCTGCGCGCGGTGGCCGGCGACCCGGCCGACCTGCAGATCATGTACGGCCTGGCCGGTGAACGGCGGCTGCCGGAGACCGAGTTGTCCTGGCTGTCGGGGTACGAGAACTCCGCCCCGGTACGGGTGGGCAACGCCGCGGTCGAACAGCTCCAACTGGACGTGTACGGCGAGGTGATGGACTCGCTGTACCTGGCCAGGAGCGCCGGGATGCCGCACAAGAAGCACGCCTGGAACTTCCAGCGCTCCCTGATGGACTTCCTGGAGTCCAACTGGCGCGATCCGGACGAGGGGCTGTGGGAGATCCGCGGCCCGCGCCGGCACTTCGTGCACTCCAAGGTGATGGCCTGGGTCGCCGCCGACCGCGCGGTGCGCACCGTGGAGGCCGCCTCCGACCTGCGCGGCGACGTCAACAAGTGGCGCGCGATGCGCGACGAGGTGCACCGCGAGGTGTGCGAGAAGGGCTTCGACGCGGAGCGCAACACCTTCACCCAGTACTACGGTTCCACCGAGCTGGACGCGGCGACCCTGCTGATCCCGCAGGTCGGCTTCCTGCCGGCCGGCGACCCGCGGGTGGCCGGCACGGTGGACGCGGTGCGCCGGGAGCTGGAACACGGCGGCTTCGTGCGCCGCTACACCACCGGCAAGTCCGCCGACGAGGCGGTCGACGGCCTGCCGGGCGACGAGGGCGCCTTCCTGGCCTGCTCGTTCTGGCTGGCCGACGCGCTGGCCGCGACCGGCCGGCACGACGAGGCGGTCGAGATGTTCGAACGGCTGCTGGCGCTCCGCAACGACGTCGGGCTGCTCGCCGAGGAGTGGGACCCGGTCGCCGGGCGCCAGCTCGGCAACTTCCCGCAGGCGTTCAGCCACGTGGGTCTGGTCAACACGGCGATGCGGCTGGCCCGCAGCCAGCGGGGCGACATCGCCGAGGCGGACCTGGGCGCCTGAGCCTCGCCGGCCCGCCGGGGTGTCACTCCACCCGGCGGGCCCGGTGCCGCTCGCCGCGCATCCGCACCTCGGCCGGCAGCGCCTCCAGGCCGGTCGAGCGGCGGGCGTCGGCCAGCACCCGGCCGTCCAGCCCGGTCATGACGTCCCGCGGCACCGCGTCCCCGTCAAGCAGCAGCGTCATGCGCGCGGCCGGGGTGGAGCGCCGGCCGACCAGCCGCACCCCGGAGGCCGCGACCCCGGGCAGCACGCCGGCGTCGGCGGCCAGCGCGTCCTCCAGGGCCCGGCCGCGCAGCAGCACCCGGCCCTCGTCGCCGTAGTCCACCAGCACCTGGCCGAGCCGGCGGCTGCGCAGCTGGGCCACCAGCCACCACACGGCGATCAGCACCAGGACCGCCAGCACGGCGATGACCACCGGCCACCACCAGCCGTCGGCGCGGTAGCGGGTGCGGCCGTGCCGGGTGAGCAGCACGTCGTGCGGCCCCTTGTACGGCCACCACGACGGCAGCGTGAACCCCCAGTGCCGCGCCAGGTCGAGCGCCCCCACCAGCACCGAGCCGCCGACCGCGATCAGGATCAGCCCGACCAGCGTCAGCAGCACCCGGTTGACCGTGGTCCGCATGGCCCGTTCACCCCTTCCCGGCCCGGCGGACCGCGAGCGACAGCCGCAGCCGGCGCTCCAGGCCCATCCCGTGGTTGGCGTCGCCGAGCACGGCGTCCAGGTCCTCGCGCACGTCGTCGAGTTCGCGGAAGTGCGAGTCGACGCGGACCTTCGCCCGGCGCCTGGTCACCGCGACCCGCGCGGAGCGCACGCCCGGCACCTCCAGCGCCCGGTCGCGCAGCACCAGCGCCGCCGCGTCGCGGTCCAGGCCGGCCCGGACCCGGCCGGGGCCCGGCCGCAGCGGCAGCACCTGGCGCAGGCCGGGGCTGAGCGCGAGCACCAGCAGCCACAGGCCGAGCGCGGCGGCCACCGCGGCGCCGGCGATCACCCAGGTGTCGTCGAGCGGACGGGTCGCCAACTCGTGGGCGAGCCGGGTCCGCCAGGCCATCGCGTGCCGGCCGGCCCGGACGGCGGCCACGTCGTACAGGAGCAGGCCGGTGCCGCCGAGCGCCAGCAGCGCGGTGATGCCGGACGGCACCCGGCGCGAGGACCAGAAGCGCTTGGCCCGGCCGGGCGCAGCGGCCGCGGGGCCGGGCGGCGGACCGGCGGCGTGCTCGCCGGGCGGGCCGGGATCGACGACGGGCAGCGGCCGGGTGCCCTCCGGGCCGTCGGGGGCTTCCGGCTGGCCGCCGGGCCCGTCGGGGCGGGAGCGGCCGGCCCCGGATCCGCCGGGAGCGGCGTGCCGTCCTTCGGCTTCGCTCATGTGACCCTCCCGTGGGCGTGCGTGGTGGCCTCCGAGTGCAGCCGCTCGACCTGCACGGACACCTCGGGGACGGCCATGTCCGCCAGCTCGCCTACCCGTTCGACGACCCGGCGACGCACCGCGGCGCACACCGCGCGCAGATCGGCGGGGTATCCGAGCTCCAGGAAGAGCTGCACCATCGCCCGGCCGCGGCCGCCGCCGGCCGCGCCGGTGGGCGGCCGGACGGTCACGGTGGCCTGCGGGAAACGGTCCTTGGGCACCGGGGACGGACCGGGCAGGCCGCGCAGCGCCTCCTGGGCGGCCTGCGAGGCGATCTTGGCGATCACCCGGTCGGCGATCCGGGTCGCGCCCCGTTCGGCCGCCGCCACCCGGGGGACGGCGGGGGTGGGCGCGGCGGCGGTCACCGGCGCTTGTCGCGGTCGCGGGGACGCAGGAGGTCCCCGGGATCCAGGTCGCCGTCGAAGTACCTCCCGACGACGAACCCGAGCGCGCCGAGCGCCGCCACCAGCACGAAGGCACCGAACCCGCCGAAGTACCCGGCGAAGGCCAGGGCCATTCCGGCGATCAAGCCCACCACGGCCATGCTCATCGTCCGCTCCCGGTCATCGCTCGTCTCCTGACGTCCTCGCCCCCATCATCTCCGACCGTCACTGGACCCGCTGCTCGTCCTCGTCCTCCTCGTCGGGCAGCTTCACGTCTCCGACGGCGATGTTGACCTCGATGACCTCCAGGCCGGTCATCCGCTCGACGGCGGCGATCACGTTCTCCCGCACGGCGCGGGCCACGTCGGCGATCGAGACCCCGTAGTCCACGACGATGTCCAGGTCGACGGCGGTCTGCACCTCGCCGACCTCGGCCTTGACGCCGCGGGTCAGCGACTTCGAACCGCCGGGCACCCGGTCGCGGACCGCGCCGAGGGTGCGGGCGAAACCGCTGCCGAGGGCGTGCACGCCGACCACGTCGCGGGCGGCGAGTCCGGCGATCTTCTCCACGACTCCGTCGGCGATGGTGGTCCGTCCACGGGTGGCCGGGTCACCGAGCTGCCCGGCCTTGGCCCGGTTGCCCAGGGCGCCGCTCGTGCCCGCGCTGTCCTTCGCCATATCCGTCACAGCGAGCCGTCCTCTCCTGACAACCTGACAGTTCGCCTCAGCGTATGCGCGCCTACCCGCGCTCGCCGCCGAGTTGGCACGGCACGCCGCCGTTCGGGTGAACCCGTGCGTGCGGCCGGCGGGCGGCGGAAGATGGGAGGCGAGGCAATCCGGCCGGCGGCGGGAGGCGCGATGACCGCGGAGGGTTTGGTCCAGGCGGTACGAGGCCAGTTGGGCCTGGGCAGGCTGCTGCCGCTCGGCGGTCCCGACGACGCGGCGTGGATCGCCGAGCGCGCCGCGGCCGGGGTGCTCGCCGGGGTGGAGCGCGCGGTGCCCGGGGTGCGGATCGACCGGCTGCGGATCGCGCTGGCCGAGCCGGACGCGCACGACTGGGGGGCGGTGCGGGCGGCGAACCCGGCCGCGCCGCCGAGCGCGCTGCCCGCCGGGCCGCTGCGGATCGAGGCGGACTTCCAGGCCCGGGGCGACCGGCCGCTGCCCCGCACGGCCGAGGCGCTGCGCGCCGCGCTGGCCGGCGCGGCGGCCGACCGGATCGGCCTGCGGGTCGCCGAGGTGGACCTGCGGGTGGTCGGGCTGCTGGAGGACAGCCCGCCGGGCACCGGGACGGCCGCCCTGACCGCGTCGGCCGCGGCGGACGGCGCGGCCGACGAAGAGGACGAAGAGGGCCACGAGAGCGACGAGGAGGCCGACGGCGACCCGGCGGCGGCCCGGGACGGCCGGCCCGACGAGGCGGACCGGGCCAGGGACGCGGCGCTGGCCGTGCCCGGGGTCGCCCGTGCCGCCGCCCGGGCGACCGGAGCGGCCGTCCGGGTCCGCCTCACGGTGGACGCGGGCCACCGCGCGCTGGACGTGGCGCGCGCGGTGCGGCGGGCGACCGGGGCCGGCGCGGTCGTGGTGACCGCGGTTCGGTGACCGGGCGGGCTACTCGCCGACGCCGGCCAGGTCGCGCAGCCGCCGGGCCTGCGCGGCGCGCTCGGCGGCCCGCTGCTCCTCCAGGGTGCGCGAGCCGGCGCCGCGCAGCAGGGCCTTGGTCTCGATGACGGCGTCGCGCGGCGCGGCGAGCAGGGCGGCGGCCAGGTCCTGGACGGCGGAGTCCAGCTCGGCGGCGGGCACCACGAGGTTGGCCAGCCCGGTGCGGGCGGCCTCCTCGGCGTGCACGTAGCGGCCGGTCGCGCAGATCTCCAGCGCGCGGGCGTAGCCGACCGCCTCCACGAGCGGCTTGGTGCCGGTGAGGTCGGGCACCAGGCCGAGGCTGGGCTCGCGCATGGCGAACTGCACGTCGTCGGCGCACACCCGCAGGTCGCAGGAGAGGGCGAGCTGGAAGCCGGCGCCGATGGCGTGGCCCTGGACGGCCGCGATCGTGACGAGGTCGGTGCGCCGCCACCAGGAGAACGCCTCCTGGTACTCGGCGATGGTCGCGTCCAGCTCGGCCTCCGGCCCGCGGGCCAGGTCGGTGAAGGACGGCTCGCCCGGGAAGCCCTCCGGGGTGAACGCCTGCCGGTCCAGGCCGGCGGAGAAGGAGACGCCCTCGGCGCGCAGCACGGCCACCCGCACGCTGCCGGGCAGCAGCCGGCCCGCCTCGACCAGGGCCCGCCACAGGGCGGGCGACTGGGCGTTGCGCTTGGCGGCGTTGCACAGCGTGACGACGGCCACGGTGCCGTCCAGGACGTTCAGCCGTACGCCGTCACGGTCGAGCAGTGCCTCGGCGGCGGCCTCGGTGGTGGTGGAATCGGACATCGGGCGCCTCCGGGCGGGCGACGGGCGGGATCACCGGCTGGTGATTACCGAACAGTAACCACCCGGTCGTCATGGTTGTCGCCCGGGTGGTCCCGTGGCCCGGCCCGGAGGTCAGGCGTTGGCCGTCTTCTTGCCCCTGGTCGCACCACCGCGACCACGCAGAGCCACGCCGGATTCGCTGAGCATCCGGTGGACGAATCCGTAGGAACGGCCGGTTTCCTCGGCCAGCGCACGGATACTCGCACCGGAGTCGTACTTCTTCTTGAGGTCAGCCGCGAGCTTCTCGCGCGCGGCGCCGGTTACCCGGCTGCCCTTCTTCAGAGTCTCGGCCACCCGTGCCTCCTCCAGGGAAGTGCGCTTCGGACTCTCATGATCACCCCTCCCGGGCTTCCTGGCCACCCATTCGGCAAGACCGGTGGAACAACATCGCCGGGGCGACCGGGCGGGTACGCCGGGTATCCGTCCGCGGCAGCCGGTTTTTCGCACGGGGACGTTTCCTCCCCGTTCCGGCGGCGATCGCGAAACGGCAGGTCATCACGGTGCGTAAGGGGTGACGGGTGGCGACGCGGCTGAGCGCCGGGCGGCCGCGGCCGCCCGGCGCTCCCCCGAACGGGGGATGAGCTCGACTCACACAGATGCAGGATCACGCGTCGGCCGAATGATCCACTCGGCCCCGCGCCACCCGGAGCGGCGGGCCGGGCCGATCGCCGGGCGGCCGGTCAGGCCAGCGCCACCAGGTCGGCGTAGTCCTCGCCCCACAGGTCCTCGACGCCGTCCGGCAGCAGGATGATGCCGCTCCGGCTGCAGGGCGTCCACCGCGCCCTCGTCGTGGGTGACCAGGACGACCGCGCCGGTGAAGGTGTGCAGCGCGCCCAGGATCTCCTCGCGGCTGGCCGGGTCCAGGTTGTTGGTCGGCTCGTCGAGCAGCAGCACGTTGGCGCTGGAGACCACCAGGGTGGCCAGCGCGAGCCGGGTCTTCTCGCCGCCGGACAGCACGCGAGGCCGGCTTGTCGACGTCGTCGCCGGAGAACAGGAAGGAGCCGAGGATCTTGCGGATCTCGACCAGGTCCATGTCCGGCGCGGCGCTGCGCATGTTCTCCAGCACGGTGCGCTGCGGGTCGAGCGTCTCGTGCTCCTGCGCGTAGTAGCCGAGCTTGAGGCCGTGGCCGGGCTCGACCTGGCCGGTGTCCGGCTGCTCGACCCCGCCCAGCAGCCGCAGCAGCGTGGTCTTGCCGGCGCCGTTGAGGCCGAGGATGACGACCCGCGAGCCGCGGTCGATGGCCAGGTCGACGTCGGTGAAGATCTCCAGCGAGCCGTAGGACTTCGACAGCCCGGAGGCCATCAGCGGGGTCTTGCCGCAGGGCGCCGGGTCCGGGAAGCGCAGCTTGGCGACCTTGTCGTGGGCGCGCACCGCCTCCAGGCCGGCCAGCAGCTTGTCGGCGCGGCGGGCCATGTTCTGCGCGGCGACGGTCTTGGTGGCCTTGGCGCGCATCTTGTCGGCCTGGGAGTTGAGCGCCGCGGCCTTCTTCTCCGCGTTGGCCCGCTCGCGCTTGCGGCGCTTCTCGTCGGCCTCGCGCTGCGCCAGGTAGAGCTTCCAGCCCATGTTGTAGATGTCGATGCGCGAGCGGTTGGCGTCCAGGTAGAAGACCTTGTTGACGCACCGTCTCCACGAGGTTGACGTCGTGGGAGATGACGATGAAGCCGCCGCTGTAGGTCTTGAGGTAGTCGCGCAGCCAGGCGATGGAGTCGGCGTCGAGGTGGTTGGTCGGCTCGTCGAGCAGCAGGGTGTCGGCGTCCGAGAACAGGATGCGGGCCAGCTCGACGCGGCGGCGCTGGCCGCCGGAGAGGGTGTGCAGCGGCTGGCCGAGCACCCGGTCGGGCAGGCCGAGCGCGGCGGCGATGGTGGCGGCCTCGGCCTCGGCGGCGTAACCGCCCTTGGTGAGGAACTCGGTCTCCAGGCGGGCGTACTTCTTCATCGCGTTGTCGCGGGTGGCGCCCTTGCCGGTGGCCATCCGCTGCTCGTTCTCCCGCATCTTGCGCAGCACGGTGTCGAGTCCGCGGGCGGACAGGATGCGGTCGCGGGCCAGGATGTCCAGGTCGCCGGTGCGCGGGTCCTGCGGCAGGTAGCCGATCTCGCCGGACCGGGTGACGGTGCCGGCGGCCGGCTGGCCCTCGCCGGCCAGCACCTTGGTGAGCGTGGTCTTGCCGGCGCCGTTGCGCCCGACCAGGCCGATGCGGTCGCCCTTGGCGACGCGGAACGAGGCGGACTCGATCAGGACGCGGGCGCCGGCGCGCAGCTCGATACCGGTGGCAGTGATCACGGGACAAGCTCCAGGACGTGGTGGACGGCAGGACGGACGGGCGGGGCCGGATGCCGTCTACTGCGCGAGGAGGACTGCCATGCGGGTCAGTCTACCGGGGAGCCGCAAGCGGTTTCCCCGGCACCGCACGGCCCGCCCCGGCCGCCCGGTCACTCGCCGCCGTTGTGCACCTCGAACGCGGCCCGGCGCACCGCCTTGGCGAGCGCGGGGTCGGGATGGGCCGCGGCGAGCGCCACCAGCACCTGCACGGTGCGCGGGTGGCCGGTGGCCCGCACCTCGTCCAGCAGCCGCGGCACCGAGCCCTGCAGCGCGGTCTCCAGGTGGCCGACGAGCAGGTGGCTCTCGCCGTGGTCGGTGACGGCCGCGGCGGTGTCCACCCACAGCCAGGTGGCCTCCTCGCGGGTCAGCTGGGCGGCCTGCTCCTCGGGGTCGAGGCCCTGCTCCTCGCCGAGCCACAGCACGGCGTACGGCCGCAGCTGCGGCTCGTCGACCACCGCGCGCACCGCGGGCTCGGCCGGGGCGCCGACGGTGCGCAGCGCCTCGAAGGCCAGCCCGCGCAGCAGCGCGTCGTCGCCGCGGGCGGCCTCCAGCAGCTCGTCGACGGCCTGGCGGACCGGCCGGGCGGCGAGCCAGGCGCGGTACTCGGCGCGGGCCGGCCCCGGCGAGTAGTGGGCGCAGGCGCGCAGCAGGGCCTCGGCGGACTGCTCGATGTGGCCGGCCGGGCCCTGGGCGGAGACGCAGATCTGCTCCAGCTTGACCCAGACCGCCCAGCTGCCGAGCGGGGTGAGCACGACGTCCTGGTCGGGCGCGGTGCGCGGGCTGAGCGCGCCGACGGCGACCAGCGCGTCCAGCGTCCATTCGAGCAGCGCGGGCAGCGGACGGGCCGCGTCCGGGCCGTCGGTGGGCGGTTCGTGGCGTTCGGTGCGCAGCTCGGCGACCCGGGCGCTGAGCAGGGCGAGCAGCGTCTCGACGGCGACCGGACCCGAGGACAGGTGGAGCAGCGACAGCAGTTGGGGCGCGGCCTCGACGACCTCGGCGACCAGCGACAGGTCGCTGCCGGCCGGCGCGGGGGTGCACAGCGACCAGGCGTCGAACAGCGCGACCCAGCCGCGCAGCACGGCGGTGTCGTCGCGGTTCCACGCGCGTAGCCGCCAGCCGGCGCGGGCGGTGCCGTCGCGCAGTTCGACCAGTCCGGCCAGCCGCGCGCGGTCCCAGGCCAGTCCGACCTGATCCGCCGACAGCCGCAGCGCGGCGGCGGCCAGTTGGAGTTCGGCCAGCGGCAGGGTGCCGCTGGGCGCCGGGTGCAGGGGCCCGGTGCTGCGCGCCCGGTCGCCGCCCGGGTCGGCCCACTGGGCGAGCCGGGCCGCGTCCGCGAGCACGGCCCGCGCCTGGGCGGCGAGTTCCGCCGAGTCGGGGGTTCCGTCGGGCGGGCGGGGCGGCCCGGTGCGACGGGCCGCGGCGGCCCTTCGCACAGCCGCGATCGGCTGCTGGTTCACGAGCCGGAGCTTGGTGTCGCGCTGGGAACGGGACGTCACGGGAGAAGTCTTACGGGTGAGTCCCCGGAAACCCAAACGAGCCTCCCCAACACCCCCCGCGGGCCGCCGCGACCGCCCCTTTCGCGCCGCATGCGCCGTTCGTTCCGCCGGTCGGGGTGCGCCGTCACACCAGCGGGACCAGGAAACGCCGCAGCGCCTCCTCGTAGCGCGCCGGGTCGGCGTTCCACATCCCCTGGTGCTCGGCCTCCACGACGGTGTGCAGCGTGACGAGTTCCGGCCGCCGGGCGGCGAACTCGCGGGTGGCCCGCCAGGGCGCCACGGTGTCCTGCGGGCCGTGCGCGACGAAGGCGGGCACCCGCAGCCGGTCGGGGTCGGCGGAGCCGCCGAGCCGGTCGGCGTGCAGCCCGGTGCGGCCCGCGACGGCCCGGGTGGCCAGCGGCAGGAACGGGGCCGGCACGCCGTGTTCGCGGGCCACCGAGCGGACCACGGCCTGCCAGTCGAGCACCGGGGAGTCCAGCACGAGTCCGGCGATCCGGTCGCGCAGCGGGGAGTGGTCGGCGGTGCGCAGCGCCATCGCGGCGCCGGTCGACCAGCCGTAGAGGATGACCTGCCGGGCCCCGTAGTGCACCGAGTGGCGCAACGCGGCGTCCACGTCGCGCCATTCGGTGTCACCGAGGTGGGCGATGCGGTCCGGCGAGGGCGGCGCGCCGGGATCGTTGCGGTGGCTGACGGACAGCACGGGCAGGCCGAGTTCGTGCAGCACCGGGGTGACGGCGAGCGGCTGTTCGCGGGTGGCGCCGAGGCCGTGCACCGCGATCACCCAGGTGTCGCGGTCGCCGGGCACGAACCAGGCGGGCAGGTAGCCGAGTTCGCCCTCGACCGGGTCCTCGGCGTACTCCAGGCCCAGCGTGTCGTAGGGGTTGCCGTGGTGGACCTGCGGGGTGAGGCGGACCCGGGCGCCGACCACCAGGTCGCCTCGGCGGCCCGGGCGCAGTCGCCGGGTGACGGTGTCCGGCGTGGTGGCCAGCACCGGGCCGACGGCGGCGCGCGTCCGGTCGCCGACCAGTCCGAACACGCCGGGGCGCGCGGTGGCCAGCGACCGGCTCAGGGTGACCTGGTCGTCCCCGACGGCGTGCACGGTCAGCTCCTCGCCGCCCGGAACGCCGTCCGGGCCGGGCCGCAGGGCGAAGCGGGAGGCGTACCGGCCCGCCGCCACCGCGGCCGCGCCGGCACCCACACAGGAGGCGGCGACCAGGCCGGCCGCGGTACGGATGCGCATCCCCCTCAGTGTCCGGGAACCCGCGGAGTCCGGCCACCCCACCTGGGCCGGCCGGGTGCCGCCGGCCGGTCAGGGGCGGTCGGCCGGGCCGAGCATCCGGCGGGCCACCCGGGCGATCTCTTCGGCGGGCAGCAGGGCCGGGTCGCCGGCGGCGCGGGCGGTGAGCCAGACCCGGCACATCCACTCCAGCTGGGCGGTGTCGTCGTGGGCCCGCTCCAGGCTGCCGGCGTGCACCAGGGTGCCGTGGTTGCGCAGCAGGCAGCCGCTGCGCCCGCGCAGTGCCTCCAGCGCGGCGGCGGCCAGTTCCTCGGTGCCGTAGGTGGCGTACCGGGCGACCCGGACCGGTCCGCCGAGGACCGCGCAGATGTAGTGGATCGCGGGCACCTCGTCCACCAGGGCGGAGACGGCGGTGGCGTGCGGCGCGTGGGTGTGCACCACGGCGCGGGCGTCGGTGGCGCGGTAGACGGCGAGGTGGAGCGGGACCTCGCTGCTGGGGCGCAGGGTGCCCAGCCGCTGCGTGCCGTCCAGGCCGACCGCGACCAGGTCGTCCGGGCCGAGCCGGTCGTAGCGCACCCCGCTGGGGGTGATCAGCACCAGGTCGCCGACCCGGGCGGAGACGTTCCCCGAGGTGCCGACCACCAGGCCCTCGTCGGCCGTCCGGCGGGCGGTCTCCAGCACGTCCTGCCAGGCGCCGAGCAGCGCGTCGCGTTCTGTCACGCCGGGCACTGTAGTGCGCGGCGGACGGCCCGGGGGCCGCCGTCGCCGGGCGGGCGGGGTGCAGTAACGTCCCCCCACCGGCGGGCCGCCGGAACCGTGACCACGAGGGGGCACTCATGACGACCGTCAACGGCGGGATCTCCTTCTGGTACGCCTCGGCCGGCGCGCCGGCGCCGCGCGAGCCGCTGCCCGGGGACACCGCTGCCGACGTGTGCGTGGTCGGCGGCGGCTACACCGGGCTGTGGACGGCGTACTACCTGAAGAAGGCGGCGCCCTTCCTGCGGATCGTGGTGCTGGAGGGGAGGTTCTGCGGCTACGGCGCCTCCGGGCGCAACGGCGGCTGGCTGTACAACGGCATCGCGGGCCGCGACCGGTACGCCCGGCTGCACGGCCGCGAGGCGGCGGTGGACCTGCAGCGGGCGATGAACGACACCGTGGACGAGGTGATCCGGGTGGCCGGCGAGGAGGGGATCGACGCCGGCGTGCACAAGGGCGGCGTGCTGGAGGTCGCCCGCTCCCCCGCGCAGTTGGCCCGGCTGAAGGCGTACCACCGCGAGGAGGTCGCGTTCGGCGAGCGGGACCGGCTGCTGCTGGGCGCCGCCGAGACGGCCGAACGGGTCCGGGTCGCCGGGACGGTGGGCGCGAGCTGGACCCCGCACGGCGCGCGGATCCAGCCGGCGCGGCTGGTGCAGGGCCTGGCGCGGGCGGTCGAGGCGCTGGGCGTGGTGATCCACGAGTCCACCCCGGTCACCGAGATCCGGCCCAAGCACGCGGTCACCCCGTACGGCACGGTGCGGGCGCCCTACGTGCTGCGCTGCACCGAGGGCTTCACGCCGCGGCTGAAGGGCCGGCGGCGCAGCTGGCTGCCGATGAACTCCTCGATGATCGTCACCGAGCCGCTGCCGGACGCGCTGTGGGAGGCGATCGGCTGGCGGGGCATGGAGACGCTGGGCGACCTGGCGCACGCCTACATGTACGCGCAGCGCACCTCCGACGGCCGGATCGCGCTGGGCGGCCGGGGCGTGCCGTACCGCTTCGGCTCGCGCACCGACGAGGACGGCCGCACGCAGCCGGCCGCGGTCGCCGCGCTGCGCGAGGTCCTGGTCCGGCTCTTCCCGGCCGCGGCGGGGGTGGCGGTGGAGCACGCGTGGTCCGGGGTGCTGGGCGTGCCGCGCGACTGGTGCGCGACGGTGCAGCTCGACCGGGCCACCGGGCTCGGCTGGGCGGGCGGCTACGTGGGCAGCGGGGTGGCCACCGCGAACCTGGCCGGCCGCACCCTGCGCGACCTGATCCAGCTCGACTCCGGGCAGGCCGGCCCGACCGAGCTGACCGCGCTGCCGTGGGTGGGCCACCGGGTGCGCCGCTGGGAGCCGGAGCCGTTGCGCTGGCTGGGCGTGCACGGGCTGTACGCGGCCTACCGCTACGCGGACCGCGCCGAGTCGGCTGGCCGCACCGCGCGGACCCATCCCGCCGCGCGGTGGGCGGACCGCGTCGCCGGGCGGCACTGACGAACCGGCCGCCCGGACGGTCACCGCGCGTCGCCGGCCGGGCGGCGCGTCGTCACGCCGCGTTCCGCTGATGGTGCGTCATGCGTCACACGCCGCCTCCAGCACCGTCAGGTCGCGTCGAGTTCACCCGGCGTTCACTCTCGGTCCGTACGGTCGCCGCGTCTTCGACCGATCCGAACGATTGTCGGGTGAATGGAACACATCACGCTGCTCATCGGAGTCGTGATCGCCACCGCGCTCGTGTTCGACTTCACGAACGGCTTCCACGACACGGCCAACGCGATGGCTACCACCATCTCCACCAGGGCGCTGTCCCCCAGAACGGCCGTGGCGATGTCCGCGGTCCTCAATCTCGCCGGCGCGTTCCTTTCGGTGAAGGTCGCCCAGACCATCTCCGGCGGGATCATCGACGAGAAGTCCGGTATCCACCCACAAGTGATCTTCGCCGGTCTGATCGGCGCCATCGTGTGGAACCTCGTCACCTGGCTCGCGGGTCTGCCGTCGAGCTCCTCGCACGCGCTGTTCGGCGGTCTGATCGGCGCCACGCTGGCCGCCGTCGGGCTGCACGGCGTGCACGGGGACGCGGTGCTGACGAAGGTCTTGATCCCCGCTCTCCTGTCGCCGCTGGTCGCCGGGGTCGCCGCGTGGGGTGCCACCCGGCTGACCTACCGCATCGGCCGCGGCGCGCGGCAGCGCACCGCCTCCAAGGGCTACCGGGCCGGCCAGATCGCCTCGGCCGGGCTGGTCTCGCTCGCCCACGGCACCAACGACGCGCAGAAGACCATGGGCGTCATCACGCTCGCGCTGGTGACCGGCCACGTCGTGGCGCCCGGCTCCGCCCCGCCGGTCTGGGTGATCCTCAGCGCCGGCACCGCGATGGCGCTCGGCACCTACCTGGGCGGCTGGCGGATCATCCGCACCATGGGCAAGGGCCTGACCGAGGTGGAGCCCGCGCAGGGCTTCGCCGCGCAGACCGGCGCCGCCACGGTGATCCTGGCCTCCTCGCACCTGGGCTTCGCGCTGTCCACCACGCACGTGTGCTCCGGCGCGGTGCTGGGCTCCGGCGTGGGCCGGGCGGGCGCCCCGGTGCGCTGGAAGCTGGCCGGCCGCATCGCGCTGTCGTGGCTGGTGACCCTGCCGGCCGCCGCGCTGGTGGCGGCCGGCGCGGCGCTGCTCGCCGACCGCGGCACCTGGGGCGTGGTGCTGGTCGGCGCGTTCGGGCTCGCGGTCGGGGTCGGCGCGTGGTCGCTGGCCCGCCGCCGTCGGGTCGACCGGCACAACGTCAACGACGCCTACGACCTCGGCAGCCGGACCGACAAGCCGCTCACCGCCACCATCCCGGCGCCGTACCTGGCCGCCACCGTGAAGAAGGAGGTGGCCCTGTGAGCCTGGACTGGGCCGCCATGGCCACCGTCGCCGTGGTCGGCGTCGCCGTCACCGTGGGAGTCGTCGGGCTGTTCACCCTCGGCATCGCGGGCCTGTCCCGTCAGGAGGCCGCCGTCTCGCGCGGCGCGTCGGCGCCGCTGGCCCGCACCGGCGCCTACGCCTGCTTCGCCGTCGCCGCCGCCGCGGTGGCGTACGGGATCTGGCTGATCGCCGGCTGAGTCGCACCCGTCCGCCCGGGGTCCGTCGGTTGCTCGCGACGGGCCCCGGGCGGTGGTGTGCCGGGGTGAGTTGACGCTCGGAATCGGGGCGTGGTGGACTGCCGGGGCTATGCGGTGATTAGGAGAGGAAGCCGGTGTGAATCCGGCGCGGTCCCGCCACTGTCACCGGGGAGTTCACCCCCACCGCGACGCCACGGCCGAGAACGCCGGCTGGAAGGCGGGGGGTGCGCGGATCCGGGAGCCAGGAGACTCTCGTCACCGGTCACGTCGAGCCGGGGCGCGGACCCTGAGTGAGGACTTGTCGCATGCCCGGTCGCGGTTACCTGTACGGCGTGGCTCTGGGGTTCGTGGCGGATCTGCTGGCGGGTGACCCGCGCCGGGGCCACCCGGTCGCCGGGTTCGGCCGGGCCGCGGGCGCGGTGGAGCGCCGGCTGTGGCGGGACGCCACCGGGCACGGCGTGGCCTACGCCGCGGTGTGCGCCGGCGGCGCGGTGGCCGCCGCCGCGGTGCTGGCCCGGGCGGCGCGCCGCTCGCCGGCCGCCGCCACCGGGCTCGCGGCGGCGGCGAGTTGGGCGGTGCTGGGCGGCACCTCGCTGGCCCGGGAGGCGCGCGGGGTCGGCGCGGCGCTGGCGGCCGGGGACCTGGCGGCGGCCCGGGAGCGGCTGCCCGGACTGTGCGGCCGCGATCCGCAGGCGTTGGACGAGGCCGGGATCGCGCGGGCCGTGGTGGAGTCGGTGGCGGAGAACACCTCGGACGCGGTGGTCGGCGCCCTGGTGTGGGGCGCGCTCGGCGGGGTGCCGGGCCTGGTCGGCTTCCGGGCGGTCAACACCCTGGACGCGATGGTGGGCCACCGCTCGGCGCGCTACCGGCGGTTCGGCTGGGCGTCGGCCCGGCTGGACGACCTGCTGGGACTGCCGGGTTCGCGGCTGACCGCGGCGCTCGCGGTGCTGGCCGGCCCGGATCCGCGGGCGGCCCGCCGGGTGTGGCGGCAGGACGCCGGACGGCATCCGAGCCCGAACGCCGGACCGGTGGAGGCGGCCTTCGCCGGCGCGCTGGGCGTGCGGCTCGGCGGCACGCTGTCCTACGGCGGCCGGATCGAGCACCGGCCGGTGCTGGGCGGCTCGGGGCGCGCGGTGCGGGTGGCGGACATCGAACGGGCGGTGCGGCTGTCGCGGCGGGTGGGCGCGCTGGCGTTCGCGGTGTGCGCGGCCGGGCGGCTGCTGGCGGAGCGGGGGACGGCGTGAGCGGCGGGCTGCTGGTGGCGGGGACCACCTCGGACGCGGGCAAGAGCGTGGTGACCGCCGGGATCTGCCGCTTCCTGGCCCGGCGCGGGGTGAGCGTGGCGCCGTTCAAGGCGCAGAACATGTCGCTCAACTCCTTCGTGACCCGGGAGGGCGCGGAGATAGGGCGGGCGCAGGCGATGCAGGCCCAGGCGGCCCGCGTCGAGCCGACCGCGCTGATGAACCCGGTGCTGCTCAAGCCGGGCGGCGACCGGACCAGCCAGGTGGTGCTGCTGGGCCGGCCGGTCGGCGAGATGAGCGCGCGCGGCTACTTCGGCGGTTCGGCCGGGCGGTCGGCGGACGGCGGACGCCCGGTCGCCCGCCATGAGTTGCTGGCCACCGTGACCGACTGCCTGGCGCGGCTGCGCGAGGCGTACGACGTGGTGGTCTGCGAGGGGGCGGGCAGCCCGGCGGAGATCAACCTGCGCCGCGGCGACATCGTGAACATGGGCCTGGCGCGGGCGGCGCGGCTGCCGGTCGTCGTGGTCGGCGACATCGACCGCGGCGGGGTGTTCGCGTCGTTCTTCGGGACGACGGCGCTGCTGAGCGCGGCCGACCAGGAACTGGTCGCCGGGTACCTGGTCAACAAGTTCCGCGGCGACGCCTCGCTGCTGGAGCCGGGCCTGGAGACGCTGCGGAAGTTGACGGGACGTCAGACGTTCGGGGTGCTGCCGTTCACCCACGGGCTGGGCATCGACGAGGAGGACGGGCTGCGGGTGTCGATGCGCGGCGCGGTCCGCGAGTCGGTGGTGGCGCCGCCGGTCGGCGCGGACGTGCTGCGGGTCGCGGTGGCGGCGGTGCCGCTGATGTCGAACTTCACCGACGTCGACGCGCTGGCCGCCGAACCGGGCGTGGTGGTGCGGTTCGTGGACCGGCCGGAGGAGTTGGCCGACGCCGACCTGGTGGTGCTGCCCGGCACCCGCGGCACCGTGCGGGCGCTGGCGTGGCTGCGCGAGCGCGGCCTGGCCGACGCGGTGGTGCGGCGGGCCGCCGAGGGGCGTCCGGTGCTGGGCATCTGCGGCGGCTTCCAACTGCTGGGCGAGAGCATCGAGGACGACGTGGAGTCGCGGGCCGGCACCGTCGCCGGGCTCGGACTGCTGCCGCTGCGGGTGCGGTTCGCGCCGGACAAGACGCTGGCGCGGCCCGCGGCGACCGAGTTCGGCGAGCCGGTCGAGGGCTACGAGATCCACCACGGCGTGGCCGAACTCGGCGACGGCGGCGAGCGGTTCCTGGACGGCGTGCGGGTCGGCGCGGTCTTCGGCACCCACTGGCACGGCTCGTTGGAGAGCGACGGCTTCCGGCGGGCCTTCCTGCGCCGGGTGGCCGACGCGGCCGGGCGGCGGTTCGTGCCGGCCCCCGACACCTCGTTCGGCGCGCTGCGCGAGGAGCAGTTGGAGCGGCTGGCCGACCTGATCGAGGAGCACGCGGACACCGCGGCGCTGCTGCGGCTGATCGAGCAGGGACCGCCGCCCGGCATGCCGTTCGTGCCGCCGGGCGCACCGGAGTGGGACCACGATCTGGAGGGCACCGCATGAACACCCCCTATCCGTTCGGCGCGATCGTCGGCATGGACGACCTGCGGCTCGCGCTGCTGCTGAACGCGGTCTCCCCCGCGGTCGGCGGCGTGCTGGTGCGCGGCGAGAAGGGCACCGCGAAGTCCACCGCGGTGCGGGCGCTGGCGGCGCTGCTGCCGCCGGTCGCGGTGGTGGCGGACTGCCGGTTCTCCTGCGATCCGGCCGGGCCCGACCCGCAGTGCCCGGACGGGCCGCACTCCGCGCCGGCCGGCGCCGACCGCCCGGCCCGGATGGTGGAGCTGCCGGTCGGCGCCTCGGAGGACCGGCTGGCCGGCGCGCTGGACATCGAACGGGCGCTGGCCGAGGGCGTCAAGGCGTTCGAGCCGGGCCTGCTGGCCGCGGCGCACCGCGGCGTGCTCTACGTGGACGAGGTCAACCTGCTCCACGACCACCTGGTCGACCTGCTGCTGGACGCCGCCGCGATGGGCGCCTGCTACGTGGAGCGCGAGGGCGTCTCGGTGCGGCACGCGGCGCGTTTCCTGCTCGTCGGCACGATGAACCCCGAAGAGGGCGAGCTGCGGCCGCAGTTGCTGGACCGCTTCGGTCTCACCGTCGAGGTGTCCGCCTCCCGGGAGCCGGACACCCGGGTCGAGGTGGTGCGCCGCCGGCTGGCCTACGACGCCGACCCGGCCGGTTTCGCGGCGGGTTGGGCCGAGCAGGAGCGCGGGCTGCGCGAACGCATAGCGGCCGCGCGGGAGTTGCTGCCCTCGGTGCGGCTGGACGACGGCGTGCTGCGGCAGATCGCCTCGGTCTGCGCGGCGTTCGAGGTGGACGGCATGCGGGCCGACATCGTGACCGCGCGGGCGGCGACCGCGCTGGCCGCGTGGGCCGGGCGCACCGAGGTGACCGGCGAGGACGTGCGGCAGGCCGCGCTGCTCGCCCTGCCGCACCGGCGCCGCCGCAACCCGTTCGACGCGCCGGGCCTGGACGAGGACAAGCTCGACGAGGTGCTGGACGACTCCCGCCCGCCGGAGCCGGACGACGACGGCCCGGCCCCCGACGACCCCGGCGACCCCGGCGGCGGCCCGGACGACCCGGACGGCGGCCCGGACGGCGGCGGCCCGCCCCCGCGGCGCTCCGACAACGCGCCCGCCGGCCCGCAGGACGGCCCGGAGCGCGCCGCGGACGATCCGGGCAGCGGCCCCGACCAGGGCGCCCAGGAGCCGGCCGCCGACGCCGCGCCGCAGGCCGCGCCCGGCCCCGCGCCCGCCGAGCAGCCGGCCGTCTCGGCCGGCGAGCCGTTCCGCGCCCGGCCGCTCACCGTGCCGGGGCTCGGCGAGGGCGCGGCCGGCCGGCGTTCGAGGGCCCGCACCGAACACGGCCGCACCACCGGCGCCCGGCGCCCGGACGGCGCGTTGACCAAGCTGCACCTGGCGGCGACCGTCACCGCCGCCGCTCCGCACCAGGCGGCGCGCGGCCGGCGCGGCCCCGGTCTGGTGGTGCGCCGCGACGACCTGCGGCAGGCGGTGCGCGAGGGCCGGGAGGGCAACCTGGTGCTCTTCGCGGTGGACGCCTCCGGTTCGATGGCGGCCCGGCGGCGGATGCAGGCGGTCAAGGGCGCGGTGCTCTCGCTGCTGCTCGACGCCTACCAGCGGCGCGACAAGGTCGGCCTGGTGACCTTCCGGGGCGGCGGGGCCGAGGTGGCGCTGCCGCCGACGTCCTCGGTGGAGGCGGGCGCCGCCCGGCTGGAGCGGCTGCCCACCGGCGGGCGCACCCCGCTGTCCGCCGGGCTGCTGGCCGCCCGCGAGGTGCTGCGGGTGGAGCGGCTGCGGGATCCCGCGCGGCGGGCGCTGCTGGTGGTGGTCACCGACGGCCGGGCGACCTCGGGCGGCGCCGACCCGCTGGCGCTGGCCGCCCGCTCCGCGCGGCTGCTGGCCGCCGAGGGGGTGGCCGCGGTCGTGGTGGACTGCGAGTCCGGACCGGTGCGGCTGGGGCTGGCCGGGAAGCTGGCGCGTGAACTGGCCGGCGTGTCGGTGACGTTGGAGGAACTGCGCGCGGACACCGTGTCCGCGCTGGTACGGGACGTGCGGAGGGCGGCGTAATGCCACAGGGCAAGCCGAGTGTCGTACCGGACGACGGTCTGACGACCCGTCAGCGCCGTAACCGGCCGCTGACGCTGGTGCACACCGGGACCGGCAAGGGCAAGTCGACGGCGGCCTTCGGGCTGGCGCTGCGCGCCTGGAACCAGGGCTGGCCGGTCGGGGTGTTCCAGTTCGTGAAGTCCGCCAAGTGGAGGGTCGGCGAGGAGCGCGCGCTGCGGGTGCTCGGCGACTCCGGCGAGGGCGGCACGGTCGCCTGGCACAAGATGGGCGAGGGCTGGTCGTGGGTCCAGCGCGACCTGGACAGCAGCGAGGAGGCGGCCCGCGAGGGCTGGCGGCAGGTCCGGCGCGACCTGGCCGCCGAGACCTACCGGCTCTACGTGCTCGACGAGTTCGCCTACCCGATGCACTGGGGCTGGGTGGACCCCGAGGAGGTGGTCGCCGTGCTGCGCGAGCGGCCCGGCAACCAGCACGTGGTGATCACCGGGCGCAACGCCCCGCAGCCGCTGCTGGACTTCGCCGACCTGGTGACCGACATGACCAAGGTCAAGCACCCGATGGACGCGGGCCAGAAGGGCCAGCGGGGCATCGAGTGGTGACCGCGCGCGAGCTGCCCCGGCTGGTGATCGCCGCGCCGGCGTCGGGGTCCGGCAAGACGACGGTCGCGACCGGCCTGATGGCGGCGTTCGCCCGGCGGGGGCTGGCGGTCTCGCCGCACAAGGTCGGCCCCGACTACATCGATCCCGGCTACCACGCGCTGGCCACCGGCCGGCCGGGCCGCAACCTCGACGCCTACCTGTGCGGTCCCGAGCGGATCGCCCCGCTGCTGCTGCACGGCGCCGCCGGCTGCGAACTGGCCCTCGTCGAAGGGGTGATGGGGCTCTACGACGGGGTGGCCGGGCAGGGCGAGCTGGCCTCCACCGCACACGTGGCGAAGCTGCTGCGCGCGCCGGTCGTGCTGGTGGTGGACGCCGCCTCGCAGTCCCGCTCGGTGGCCGCCCTGGTGCACGGCTTCGCCTCCTGGGACCCGCAGGTGCGGCTCGGCGGGGTGATCCTCAACAAGGTCGCCTCCGACCGGCACGAGGAGTTGCTGCGCGACGCGCTGGAGGGCTGCGGCGTGCCGGTGCTCGGCGTACTGCGCCGCGACGCCGGGGTGAACACCCCCTCGCGGCACCTGGGCCTGGTCCCGGTGGTGGAGCGCCACGCGCCGGCCGTGGCGGCGGTCGAGGCGCTGGCGGAGCGGGTGGCCGCCGGGTGCGACCTGCCCGCCCTGCTCGCGCTGGCCCGCAGCGCTCCCCCGCTGGCGGCCGAAGCGTGGGACCCGGCGGCCGGACCGGCGCCCGCCGCCCCCGCGCGGCGGCCGGTGGTGGCGGTGGCGGGCGGGGCCGCGTTCTCCTTCTGCTACGCCGAGCACGCCGAACTGCTCACCGCGGCCGGGGCCGACGTGGTGCCCTTCGACCCGCTGCGCGACGAGCGGCTGCCGGACGGCACCGGCGCGCTGGTGCTCGGCGGCGGCTTCCCCGAGGTCTACGCGCCCGAGCTGGCGGCGAACGAACCGCTGCGCGCGGCCGTTCGCGCGCTGGCCGACGCGGGCGCCCCGGTGGCGGCCGAGTGCGCCGGACTGCTGTACCTGGCAAGGGAGTTGGACGGCGTGCCGATGTGCGGCGTGCTGGACGCGACCGCCCGGATGACCGACCGCCTCACCCTGGGCTACCGCGAGGCGGTGGCGGTGGACGACACCGCGCTGGCCGCCGCGGGCACCCGGGTGCGCGGCCACGAGTTCCACCGCACGGTGCTGGAGCCGGCCGCCGGCGCCGCCCCGGCGTGGGGCCTGGTGCGCCCGGTCCGGCGCACCGAGGGGTTCGCTTCGCGCGGGGTCCACGCCTCCTACCTGCACGTGCACTGGGCCGGCGCCCCCGGGATCGCCGGGCGGCTGGTGGCCGGCGCGCAGGCCGCCGCACGGTCCGCCGCGGCCCGGACGCCGTGACCGGCCCCGGCGGCCTGGTCGTCGGGGTCGGCGCGGGCCGCGGGGTGCCGGCCGAGGAGATCCTCACCCTGATCGCCGACACGCTGCGCGCCGCCGGCCTGGACCCCGGGCAGCTCGTCGCGCTCGCCACCGTCGAGGCCAAGGCGGCGGAACCGGGCGTCCGTGCGGCGGCGGACCGGCTGGGAATCCCGCTGATCACGTACTCCGCGCAAAACCTCTCCACGATCCCCGTACCGCATCCGTCCGGCCGGGTCGAGGCCGCCGCGGGCACCCCCGCGGTGGCCGAGGCGGCGGCGCTGGCGGGCGCGGAGGGCGGCCAACTCCTGGTGTCCAAAAGGAAGTCGGCGCCCAGTGGCCGGGCGGCGAAGGCCACCGTCGCGGTGGCGCGGCGCGGTTGACCGGCGGAGCCGCCGGCGGACCCGTCCGGCCGCTGAGCGGGGCGGCGGGCGGCGTCCGGCCGGGCGGCGGCGCACCGGCGTGAGATACCGTCAACTCGCCCGTATCGGACAGGTGTTGGCCTCCACGGGGAGGCGCGAAGCGGTCCCGGCGGGTAGCGTTCGCCCGGTGGTCCGCCGGCGAAACCGGCGTGACCAGCCGCGATCGGACCCTGCCGGTGATCCCGGCGGGCCGGGTCGCTACCGTCGTCACCGGACCGGCCGCGCCCCCGCGCCGCGGCCGCCCGAGCCGCCAGCACCACCGCACCAAGGAGATTCCCGAGTGACCCCGCCAGCCCTTCTCGTGGTGGACCACGGCCCGCGCGACGAGTCCGGAGCCGACGCGTTCCGCGCCTTCGTCGAGCTGCTCGGCGAACGCAGTCCGGGACTGCCGGTCGCCGGCGGCCTCACCGGGACCGGCGGCCCGTCGCTGACCGACGCGGTGACCGAGCTGGTGGAGAAGCGCGAGGCGCGCGAGATCGCCGTCATCCCGCTGGCGCTCGGCCGGGCGGACCGCGCGGACGGCGAGATCCGGACGGCGCTGGAGCGCGAGGAGGACCGCTACGCGGACACGCCGCACGCCGGCGTCTCCTACGCCTACTGGCGCGGTCCGCTGGGGCCGCACCCGGCGCTGCTGGAGGTGCTGGTGCGCCGGCTCGACCAGGCGCTCGGCGAGGGCCACCGCACCCCGGCCGACCGGGCCGGGGTCACCGTGCTGCTGGTCGGCCGCGGCTCGACCGACCCCGAGGCCAACGCCGAGCTGTACCGGGTGGCCCGGCTGCTGTGGGAGGGCCACGGCTGCGCCGGCGTCGAGGTGGCGTTCGTCAACGGCGCGGCGCCGGACGTGCCCGCAGGGCTGGACCGGTGCGCCAGGCTCGGCGCCGGAACGCGGGAGGGGACCGGCCGGATCGTCGTGCTGCCCTACTTCCTGTTCGACGGCGTGCTGCCCGACCGGGCCCGCCAGCAGGCCGAGGGCTGGTCGGAGGCGCACGCGGCGGTGCGGGTGCGGTTCGCCGACGTGATCGGTCCGGCCGACGAGGTCGCGGAGCTGGTGATGCGGCGGCACGCCGAACTGCCGCCCGCCGAACGGGAGACCGGGCGTGCGGGCCTGCCCGGCTGACGACGGCTTCGACCTGCGCCACCACGGGGACGCCGAAGTCCGCGACGGCGGCGCGGAGTTGACCGATCTGGCGGTCAACGTCCGGGCGGACACGCCGCCTTCCTGGCTGCGGGAGCGGATCGCCGCCTCGCTCACCGGGCTCGCCGCCTATCCCGACGACCGCGCGGCCCACCGCGCGGTCGCCGACCGGCACGGCCGTCCCCTGGGCGAGGTGCTGCTGACCGCGGGCGCCGCCGAGGCGTTCGTGCTGATCGCCCGGGCGTTCGCGCCGCGCCACCCGGCCGTGGTGCACCCGCAGTTCACCGAACCGGAGGCGGCGCTGCGCGACGCGGGCCACCCGGTGCGGCGCGTCCTGCTGAGCGCGGACGACGGGTTCCGGCTCGACCCGGCCGCCGTCCCGCCCGCCGCCGACCTGGTGGTGGTCGGCAACCCCACCAACCCGACCTCGGTGCTGCATCCCGCCGGCACGCTGGCCGCGCTGGCCCGGCCGGGGCGGCTCCTGGTGGTGGACGAGGCGTTCATGGACGCGGTGCCCGGCGAGGGCGAGTCGCTGGCCGGCCGCCGCGACCTGCCGGGACTCGTGGTGCTGCGCAGCCTCACCAAGACGTGGGGGCTGGCCGGGCTGCGCGTCGGATACCTGCTGGCGGAGCCGGACACCGTCGCCGCGCTGCGCCGCGCCCAACCGCTGTGGCCGGTCTCCACCCCGGCGCTGGTGGCGGCCGCCGCCTGCTCGCAACCCGCCGCGCTGGCCGAGGCGGACGCCGCCGCCCGCCGGGTCGCCGCGGACCGCGCGCACCTGCTCGGCCTGCTCGCCGGGATCGAGGGCGTGCACGCCGTGGCCCCGGCGGCCGGCCCGTTCGTCCTGCTGCGGCTGCCCGGCGCCGCCGCGGTGCGCGACCGGCTGCGCCACCTGGGCTTCGCGGTGCGCCGCGCCGACACCTTCCCCGGGCTGGGGCCGGACTGGCTGCGGGTGGCGGTGCGGGACCGGTCGGTGGGCGAACGGTTCGCCGGCGCGCTGGAGAAGGCGCTGCACGGCTGACGCGGGGGGCGGTGCCGGACACCACCGCCCCCCGCGGTCCCGAAGGGCGCTCCGCGGTCAGCGCCCGGCCCGGCCCCTGCGGCGGCGGGACAGGTACACGGCCGTGCCGCCGGCCGCCAGGAGGGTCGCGGCGCCGGCCGCCAGGTACGGCGTGCCGGGGTCGGCGCCGGTGTCGGCGAGGCCGTGGTCCTGGCCGGTCGGGGTGAGGGTCTGGACGCCGCCGGTCGAGGCCGGGGCCGTGCCGATGCCGCCGCCGGAGCCCGCGGCCCCGCCGGTGCCGGTCGCCCCGCTCGACGAACCGCCGCCGGAGACGCCGGAGGACCCGCCGGTGCCCGAACCGCCGCTGGACGCGCCGCCGTTGCCGCCCGTGCCGGTGGTACCGCCGCTCGACGGGCCGCCGGAGCCGGAACCCCCGGTGCCCGCGCCGCCGTTGCCGGAGCCGCCGGTGCCGGTGCCGCCGGACGAGCCGCCGCCCGGAGTGCCGGACGGCGTCCGGCAGGTGGCCCGCGCGAGCGTGACGTCGCCGTGGACCGCGGTGACGCCGAGGCCGAGCGGGTCGATGGAGACCGCGAGGTCCAGCGCGGTGGCGGCGGCGGTGTGCGAGGTGGTCCGCGGCCGGGACAGGGTGAGGCGGACCCGGCCGACCGCGGGCACGTCGACGGTGGTGGTGCCGCCCGCGGTGAGCGTGACCCGTTCGCCGAGCACGGTGACCGGGCCCAGCACGTCGGAGTGCGCGGCCGGGCGCCGGTGTGCGGCGCAGTCGGCCTGCGAGGTGACCTGCCGCAGGCCGACCAGCGGCAGCGGCAGCCCGGGCAGCGTGACCCGGGCGTCGACCAGGTCGGCGTAGCCGTGGGCGGCGCGGGGGTCGGCGGTGGCCCGCGCGGTGGCGACGTCGGCGGCGAACAGGCCGAAGGGGCGGCCGCCGTCGAATCCGTCGAGCCGGACGCTCAGCGTGGTCCGCGAGGCGTCGGCGGGCGCGTGGACGTCGTCGAGCGTGACGTCCAGCGGCACGAGCGCCCGGTGCAGGACCGAGACGTCCAGGCCGGTCCGCAGCACGGTCGCGGTGGCCGTGCCGTGCCGCGGGGCGGGCGACGTCGGGCCGGCCGGCCCGGCGAAGGCGTCGGGGGCCAGGGCGGCGCCGACGGCGGCGAGCGCGACGGCTGCCGCCGCCGTCGCGAGGGTGCGGCGCACGGGCGGGCTGAGGACGGAGCTGTACACGGTGGAACCCCCACAAGTGGCATGGAGTCGCCGGCGGGCCCGTGACGGGAACCGCGGACGGGCGTCGCGCGCAAGGGGACGGCGCGGTCGCCGGCGACCTCGACCCGGCAATATTTACGCACTGAACGTCAACGAACGGCTACTCGACGCCACTTCACTCCAAAGAGTGGTTTCCCAGCGCCTGTTCGAATGCACCGCCGCTCCTCGCCCACCGGCCCCACCGATCCCGCTTCTCCCATCGTCAACCCAGGGTTGACGACAGCGCCATCGACAACCTACGGTTGACGCATGGAGAAGCATCCCGTGCGGCTCGACGACCTGATCGAGCACGTCATCAACCAGCACCCGGACGGGGACGCGCTGCAGCACCTGTCCGACGCCATGTCGGCCTCGGCCCACCTCGGAGAGGTCGCCGACCACCTCATCGGGCACTTCGTGGACCAGGCACGCCGCGCCGGGGCGTCCTGGACCGAGATCGGCGAGTACATGGGGGTGACCAAGCAGGCCGTGCAGAAGCGGTTCGTCCCCAAGGAGACCGAGGCGGAGGAAGGGGATCTCAGCCACTGGGGGCTGCTGTCCCGGTTCACCCAACGGGCCCGCGCCTGCGTGCACTTCGCCCGGGACGACGCGCGCGAGCGCGGTCACGGGCACGTGGAGAACGGCCACCTCGTGCTCGGCCTGCTCAGCGAACCGGAGGGGCTGGCGGCCAAGGCGGTCGCCGCCCTCGGGCCCGCCGAGCAGGAGGTCAGGGCCGCCGCCGTGCGCCTGCTCGGCCCGGCGGACGCGAAGACCTCCGAGCGCATCGTGTTCAGCCGCAGCGCCAAGAAGACCCTCGAACTCGCCCTGCGCGAGGCCCTGCACCTCGGGCACAACTACATCGGCACCGAGCACATCCTGCTCGGCCTGCTGCGCGAGGAGAAGGACCCGGCCGCCGGGATCCTGCTCGCCGGCGGCGTGGGCCGGGAGGCCGCCGAGTCGTGGATCAAGGCCGCGCTCCTCGGCTTCCAGCAGGGCACCCGGCACGACTGACCCGCGCCGCCGCGGCCGGACGGTCGCGCCGGCACCCGTTCACCCCGCCATCCGGCCCCGCAGCAGCACCCGCCGCGGGGCCGCCAGCACGGCCAGGTCGGCGCGCGGGTCCTCGTCGTAGACCACGAGGTCGGCCGGCGCGCCCTCGTCGAGCAGCGGCCGGCCCAGCCAGCGCCGCGCGTCCCAACAGGCCGCGGAGAGCGCCTCGGTGGCCGGCAGCCCGGCCTTGGCCAACTCGGCAACCTCGTCGGCGACCAGCCCGTGCGGCAGCGAGCCGCCCGCGTCGGTGCCGGCGAAGATCCGGATCCCGGCCTCGTGCGCGGCCCGCACCGTCTCGTAGCGGCGCTCGTGCAGCGAGCGCATGTGGGCCGACCAGCGGGGGAACTTCGCCTCGCCGCCGGCCGCGAGGGTGGGGAACGTCGCGATGTTGACCAGCGTCGGCACGATGGCGACGCCGCGCTCGGCGAACAGCGGGATGGTCTCCTCGGTGAGCCCGGTCGCGTGCTCCACGCAGTCGATGCCCGCCTCGACCAGGTCGGTCAGCGAGTTCTCCGCGAAGCAGTGCGCGGTGACCCGGGCGCCCTCCTGGTGGGCGGCGGCGATGGCCTCCTCGATCGCCTCGCGCGGCCAGCACGGCATCAGGTCGCCCGCCGAGCGTTCGATCCAGTCGCCGACCAGCTTGACCCAGCCGTCGCCGCGCCGCGCTTCCCGACGGACGTAGGCGGTCAGGTCGCCGGGCTCGATCTCGTGGGCGAAGTTGCGGATGTAGCGCCGGGTGCGGGCGATGTGGCGGCCGGCCCGGATGACGCGCGGCAGGTCCTCGCGGTCGTCGATCCACCGGGTGTCGGCGGGCGATCCGGCGTCCCGCAGCAGCAGCGCGCCGGCGTCACGCTCGGTGAGCGCCTGCTTCTCGGTGGTGGCCTCGTCCACCGCGCCGTGCGGGCCGAGCCCGACGTGGCAGTGCGCGTCCACCAGGCCGGGCAGCGCCCAGCCGGTCACCGTGCGCACGTCACGGGCGGCGACCGGGCGCTGGTAGGTGATCCGGCCGCCCACCACCCACAACTCGTCGGTCGACTCCTGCGGGCCGGTCAGTACCCGCCCCCTGATGTGCAGCACCGGTGCGTCCGTCATGCCCGTGACTCTACGAGCCGGGCGCCGCGCGCGGACCACCCCCTGCGGCGGAGCGCCGGTCGGGCCTTCCGCGCGCGGAAATGCATTTGATCAGGGATAATTCCGCGAGCAATTTCACGACCGTATTCCCCCATAGCCTCCTGCCCAGCATCGCAGCACCTAAACAAAAACGCTCCGAATCCCCCCGACGGCCTAATCGAAAAAGATCACAGCAGTGTTACACGGTTGTGATCGATCCCACAACCCGACCGCTTTGCCCGGTTGTATCCGGGCAAACTTCGCGAAAGTACGCCCCGGCGAGCCGCTGAACACCGCGCGCAATAACACATTCGAGTTCCCCACGTAACCCCACCCCCCGATGCAATTCTTCGCGATGCTGGGTAAATTCTTATGTCATGACCGCCGTACCAGCCACGAATTCCGACTACCTCCTCGACACCCCGACAGTCGACGACGGTGCCGCGATGTGGCGCATCGCCCGCGACTCCAAGGCCCTGGACCTCAACTCCTCCTACAGCTACCTGCTGTGGTGCCGGGACTTCGCCGCCACCTCGCTGGTGGCCCGCGACGGCGGTGCGCCGGTCGGCTTCGTGACCGGGTACGTCCGCCCGCAGCGGCCGCGCACCCTGGTCGTCTGGCAGGTCGCGGTGGACCAGGAGCACCGCGGCCGGGGACTGGCGGCCGCCATGCTCGACGGTCTGACCGCACGGGCCGACGAGCTCGGGGTGAACGGTCTGGAGACCACCATCACCCCCGGCAACGACGCCTCGCACCGGCTGTTCACCTCCTACGGGGAACGGCACGGCGCCACGGTGGAGCGCGAGGTCCTCTTCGACGGAGTGCAGTTCCCCGACGGACACGACCCGGAGGTGCTGTACCGGATCGGTCCGATCAGCAGCTGAGAACCGACGCGCACACCCCGCCTGCCCCGACACCCCAAGGAGTCCCACGGTGACCATCACCCCGCCCGAACTCAGTGTCTTCGAGTCGCTGGAGTCCGAGGTCCGCAGCTACTGCCGAAGCTGGCCCGCCGTCTTCGACCGCGCGCAGGGCAGCCGGCTCCACGACGAGGACGGCCACTCCTACCTGGACTTCTTCGCCGGGGCAGGCGCGCTCAACTACGGCCACAACAACCCGGTGCTCAAACGGGCGCTGCTGGACTACCTGGAACGTGACGGCATCACGCACGGCCTGGACATGTCCACCACCGCCAAACGCCGCTTCCTGACCACCTTCCAGGACATCGTGCTGCGGCCGCGCGAGCTGGACTACAAGGTGATGTTCCCCGGCCCGACCGGCACCAACGCGGTGGAGGCCGCGCTGAAGCTGGCCCGCAAGGCCAAGGGCCGCGAGTCGATCGTGTCGTTCACCAACGCCTTCCACGGCATGTCGCTCGGCTCGCTGGCGGTCACCGGCAACGCCTTCAAGCGCGCCGGGGCCGGCGTCCCGCTGGTGCACGGCACGCCGATGCCGTTCGACCACTACCTGGACGACCAGGTGGCGGACTTCCTGTGGTTCGAGCGGCTGCTGGAGGACCAGGGCTCCGGGCTCAACCAGCCGGCCGCGGTGATCGTGGAGACCATCCAGGGCGAGGGCGGCATCAACGTCGCGCGTCCGGAGTGGCTGCGCGGTCTGGCCGACCTGTGCGAGCGGCGCGACATGCTGCTCATCGTCGACGACATCCAGATGGGCTGCGGACGCACCGGACCGTTCTTCTCCTTCGAGGAGGCCGGCATCACCCCGGACATCGTCACGCTCTCGAAGTCCATCGGCGGCTACGGCATGCCGATGGCGCTGACGCTGTTCAAGCCGGAGCTCGACCTGTGGGAGCCGGGCGAGCACAACGGCACCTTCCGCGGCCACAACCCGTCGTTCGTGACGGCGACCGCGGCGCTGGACACCTACTGGGCCGACGGCCAGATGGAGAAGCAGACGCTGGCCCGCGGCGACCAGGTCGAGTCCGCGCTCCGCGACATCGTGCGCGAACACCGCGGCACCGAGGTGGACTTCCGCGGCCGCGGCCTGGTCTGGGGCCTGGAGTTCGGCGACAAGGAGCGGGCCGGCAAGGTCTGCGCCCGCGCCTTCGACCTGGGCCTGCTGCTGGAGACCTCGGGGCCGCAGAGCGAGGTCGTCAAGATGCTTCCGGCGCTGACGATCTCCCCGGACGAGCTGGACGAGGGTCTGCGGACCCTGGCCCGCGCCGTCCGCGAGACCGCCTGACCCCGCACAGAAAGGCACAACACACCGTGATCGTCCGATCGTTCGAGGACATCGAGGGAACCGACCGGCACGTCAGGTCCGAGTCGGGCACCTGGGAGAGCAAGCGCATCGTCCTGGCCAAGGAGAACGTCGGCTTCTCCCTCCACGAGACCGTCCTGTACGCCGGCACCGAGACCGCGATGTGGTACGCGAACCACATCGAGGCGGTCTGGTGCCTCGAAGGCGAAGCGGAGCTGACCAACGAGGAGACCGGCGAGAAGCACATGATCACGCCGGGCACCGTGTACCTCCTCGACGGGCACGAGCGGCACACCCTGCGGCCGAAGACCGACTTCCGCTGCGCGTGTGTCTTCAACCCGCCCGTCACCGGACGGGAGGACCACGACGAGAACGGGGTGTACCCCCTGCTCACCGAGGAGGCCTGAGCGATGACCACCATCACCGATCTGTACCCGACCCGCGGTGCCGCAGAGGTGTCGACCCCCCGCCAGGACCCGGTGGTGTGGTCGCAGCCCGGCACCGCCGGCCCGGTCCGCCCCGACGACCTGCGCGACTTCGACCGCGACGGCTTCCTGAGCGTGGAGCAGCTCATCGCGCCGCACGAGGTGGAGCGCTACCGCGCCGAACTGGAGCGGCTGGTCAGCGACCCGGCGGTCCGCGCCGACGAGCGCTCCATCATCGAACCCCGCTCCCAGGACGTGCGCTCGGTCTTCGAGGTGCACCGGATCAGCGAGGTCTTCGCCGACCTGGTGCACGACCCGCGGCTGGTGGAGCGGGCCCGGCAGATCCTCGGCTCGGACGTCTACGTCCACCAGAGCCGGATCAACGTCAAGCCCGGCTTCGGCGCCAGCGGCTTCTACTGGCACTCCGACTTCGAGACCTGGCACGCCGAGGACGGCCTGCCCCGGATGCGCACGGTGTCGGTGTCCATCGCGCTCACCGAGAACCACGACACCAACGGCGGCCTGATGATCATGCCGGGCTCGCACCGCACGTTCGTCGGGTGCGCGGGGGAGACGCCGAAGGACAACTACAAGCAGTCGCTCAAGATGCAGGAGGCGGGCACCCCGTCCCACCAGGCGCTGACCGAACTCGCCGGACGGCACGGCATCAAGCTGTTCACCGGCCCGGCCGGCTCCGCCACCTGGTTCGACTGCAACTGCATGCACGGCTCCGGCGACAACATCACGCCGTTCCCGCGCAGCAACGTCTTCATCGTCTTCAACAGCATGGAGAACCAGGCGATCGAGCCGTTCGCGGCGCCCGTGCCGCGCCCGGAGTTCATCGGCGCCCGCGGCCCGTTCGAGGCCCTGACGACCCGGTGAGCCCGCGCGCTCCGCACACCGCAGACGGTCCGCCGCCCGATCCCACCGGGCGGCGGATCGCTCGCTAGGGTCGGCGGTATGACCGATCCCGAAGCCGAACTGCACGCGAGACGCGCCTCCTCCTTCGGCGCACAGGCCGCCGCCTACGAGGCGAACCGCCCCGACTACCCGGCCGAGGCGGTCCGCTGGGCGCTGGAGCCGCTTCCCGGTCCGGCGCCCAGGGTCCTCGATCTCGCCGCCGGCACCGGCAAGTTGACCCGGTCGCTGGTCGCCGCCGGGCTGGACGTCGTCGCGGTGGAACCCGACCCGGGCATGCTGGCGCAGCTGCGGCGCGGCCTGCCGGACGTGGAGGCGCACGCCGGCCGGGCCGAGCGGATCCCGCTGCCGGACGGCTCGGTGGACGCGGTGCTCGTCGGCCAGGCGATGCACTGGTTCGACGACGAGCACGCCTACCCGGAGATCGCCCGGGTGCTGCGGCCCGGCGGCGTGCTGGCCGGGCTGTGGAACGCCGACGACCACGCGGTGGAGTGGGTGGCGGGACTGGCCAGGGCGGCCCGCCGCGAGGTGGACATCGTGCGCCGGGCGGACCGCGGCGCCGACCCGGAGCACCCGCCGTTCGGCCGGCCGGAGCGGGCGCTGTTCGACCACGCGCAGCGCCGCACCGCCGAGTCGCTGACCGCCACCATCGCCACCCACTCCCACGTGCTCGTGCTGCCCGAGGACGAACGCGCCGAACTGCTGGCCGGGGTGCGCGGCTACCTCGCCTCGCTGCCGCACACCGCCGGGGGCGAGTTCGACCTGCCGCTGGTCACCCTCGCGCTGCGCTGGCGGCTGCCCGCCGGGCGGGGGTGAGCGGTCAGCGGAAGCCGGCGACGCCGCGCGGCGAGTAGTGCTCCTCCAGCAGCGCGCACTCCTCCTCGGTCAGCCGCAAATCCACCGAGGCCACCGCGTCGTCGAGGTGCTGCTCCCGGGTGGCGCCGACGATGGGCGCGGTGACGCCCGGCCGGCTCGCCAGCCAGGCCAGCGCCACCTGCGCCCGGCCGACCCCGCGCCGCTCGGCGACCGCGGCCACCGCGTCCACGATGTGCCGGTCGGAGTCCAGGTAGAGCGTCCTGCCGAACTCGTCGGTCTCGCTGCGCGCGCTGGTGGCGTCCCACGGGCGGGCCAGCCGGCCCCTGGCCAGCGGGCTCCACGGGATGACGCCGACGCCCTGGTCCACGCAGAGCGGCAGCATCTCGCGCTCCTCCTCGCGGTAGAGCAGGTTGTAGTGGTTCTGCATGGTGGCGAACCGCGTCCAGCCGTGCCGCTCGGCGGTGTACTGCGCCTTGGAGAACTGCCAGGCGTACATCGAACTCGCCCCGATGTAGCGCGCCTTGCCCGCCTTGACCACGTCGTGCAGCGCCTCCATGGTCTCCTCGATCGGGGTGGCCGGGTCCCAGCGGTGGATCTGGTAGAGGTCCACGTAGTCGGTGCCCAGCCGGCGCAGGCTGTGGTCGATCTCCGTCATGACCGCCTTGCGCGACAGCCCGGCACCGTTGGGCCCCGGCCGCATCCGGCCGTGCAGCTTGGTGGCGATCACGATGTCGTCGCGGCGGGCGAAGTCGGCCAGCGCGCGGCCGACGATCTCCTCGCTGGTGCCGTCGGAGTAGACGTTGGCGGTGTCGAAGAAGTTGACGCCCGCCTCGACCGCCCGCCGGATGAACGGGCGGCTGGCCGCCTCCTCCAGCGACCAGCTGTGGCTGCCGCGGGACTTGGCGCCGTAGCTCATGCAGCCGAGGCAGATCGGGGAGACGTCGAGGCCGGTGGTGCCCAGCTTCACGTAGTCCATCTGTGCCCTTCCCACTCGTGGACCGGTTCGCGGGGGCAGGCGTCATCCGCCGCCGGGAGGCCACCTGCCACAATGCGATCGTATGCTCCGGGGTTCCCGCCCGCTGTCCCGGACGGCGGCGAGGGCGCCGGAGGCGCCGCTTCGACCCGAGGGGATCCGAACGATGTCCGATGCCGCCCGCCCCGTTTTGCTGACCGGAGCCGCGGGTGGTGTGGGCACCCTGATGCGTGAACTGCTGCCGCGGCACGGTTATCGGCTGCGGCTGCTCGACGCCGTGCCGGTGCCCGGCGAACCCGGCGCGATCACCGCGGACCTGGCCGACACCGAGGCGCTGCGGGCCGCGGTCCGCGGCACCCGGGCGGTCGTGCACCTGGCCGGGATCTCGCAGGAGTCGTCGTTCGAGAAGATCCTGCGGGCCAACATCGAGGGCACCTACAACCTCTACGAGGCCGCGCGCGCCGAGGGCGTGGACCGGATCGTCTTCGCCTCCAGCAACCACGCGGTCGGCTTCACCCCGGTGCCCGGCGCGGGCCGGCCGCCGGTGCCGGTCGACACGCCACACCGCCCGGACACCTTCTACGGCCTGTCGAAGTGCTTCGGCGAGGACCTGGCCCAGCTGTACTGGGACCTGCACGGCATCGAGACCGTCTCGGTGCGCATCGGCTCGTGCTTCGCCGAACCGAGCAGCGTGCGCATGCTGTCGATCTGGCTGAGCCCGGCCGACTGCGCGCGGCTGCTGGACGCCGCGATCACCGCGCCCGGCGTCGGCCACACCGTGGTGTACGGCAGCTCGGCCAACTCCCGCCTGTGGTGGGACCTGTCCTCCGCCCGCGCGCTGGGATACGAGCCGCTCGACGACTCGGAGGTGCACGCCGCCCGCCTGGTGGCCGAGCAGGGCGAACTCGACCCGGCCGACCCGGAGCAGGCCAACCTGGGCGGAGCGTTCTGCGTCGACCCGCCCCGCTGGCCGCACTGACGCGCCGTCACCGACGGAACCACCGCGGGCGGTACGGCGTTCCTACCGGCATGACCGCCATGACACCCGGATCCAACGTCCCGCTGGCCGCGTCCGAGGTGGCCGTCGAGGTCACCGCGCCCATCGGCCTCGACGTGTCCGGCCTGCTGCTGGCTGCCGACGGCAAGGTGCGCTCCGACGACGACTTCGTCTTCTACAACCAGCCGGCCGGCCCCGGCGTCGGCTACCGGGACGGGTCGATCACGGTGGACACCGCGGCCGTGCCCGAGGCAGTGCGGCGCATCGTGGTCACCGCCAGCCCCGGCGAGCCCGGCCGCGGCTTCGCCGGCGCCGAGCCGACCGCGACCGTCCGCGACCTGCGGGACGGCTCGGTGCTCGCCACCTTCGCCCCGGCCGCCCTCGGCGCCGAGACCGCGCTGGTCGTGGTGGAGATCTACCGGCGCGGCGCGGTCTGGAAGCTGCGCGCGGTCGGCCAGGGGTACGCGGACGGCCTGGCCGGCATCGCCACCGACTTCGGCGTGACGGTGCGGGACCCCGAGCCGCCCGCCGCGCCCGAACCGCCCGCCACTCCCCCGGCGCCTGCCACGGCCACCGCGCCCGCCGCGCCCACCGCGGCCAAGGTCAACCTGGACAAGGGCCGGGTCAGCCTGCGCAAGGGGGAGAGCGTCTCGCTGGTCAAGGGCGGCCGGCCGCTGCTGTCCCGGGTGCGGATGGGGCTCGGCTGGGAGCCGGCGCGGCACGGCAGGAGCATCGACCTGGACGCCTCGGTCATCGCCTACGGGTCGCGGCACGAACCGCTCGACTCGTGCTACTTCGGCAAGAAGCAGATCCTCGGCGGCGCGATCCGGCACTCCGGCGACAACGTCACCGGCCGCGGCGACGGGGACGACGAGACGATCGTGGTCGACCTGGGCGGACTGCCCGTCGAGGCGGCCGCCCTGGTGTTCACGGTGAACTCCTACTCCGGCCAGAAGTTCACCCGGGTCGCCAACGCCTACTGCCGGCTGCTCGACGACGCCTCCGGCGAGGAACTGGTCCGCTTCGACCTCACCCGCTCCGAGGCGCACACCGGGGTCCTGATGTGCCGGCTGGTCCGGCAGCCGGGCGGCGAGTGGGAGATGACCGGCCTCGGCGCCTTCGCGAGCGCCCGCACGGTGCGCGGCATGGTGGAACCCGGCGCCGCCGCCCTGTGATCCCGGGCCGGACCGGTGCCGGCCGCGCCGGTCACCCCGCCGACCTGGCCTTGAAGGCGGCCTTCCTCGCCTCCTTGGCGATCGCCCGGTCCGGGTGCAGCCGGCCCATCGCCTCCAGCACGTCCGCGGTGTCGGGGTGGTCCACCCGCCAGGCGGCGTCGAAGAAGCCCACGTGGCGGGCGACGAGGTCGCGCACCAGGTCGGCCAGGAGCGCGGGGTCGTCGTCCACGTCGAGCTGCGCGGCCAGCGTGTCGATGGTGAGCCAGAAGACCATCGCCTCGTCCGGCGGCGGCACGTCCTCCACGCCGCGCTCGACCAGCCACACCCGGGCCAGCCCGCCCAGCTCCCGGTCGGCCAGCACCTCGCGCAGCGCCGGCTCGGCCGGGTCGCCCAGCCGGCTGAGCGTCTGCTGGCAGGCCAGCCGGCGGGCCGGGGCGCCCGGCTCGGCGCCGCGCGCGGCGGACAGCAGCTCCCGGGCCGCGGCCAGCGGATCCCGGCCGGCCAGCCAGTGGGACGCCTCCTCGTAGGCGAGCTCCTCCGGGTAGGAGACCAGGGCGGCCAGCAGCGCGGCGGCGTCCCGGCCGGCCAGGTCGCCGACCGCGGGCGCCTCGACCCCGGCCTCCAGCAGCCGCTCGCGGACGGCGAGCACGCCGAGCGGGGTCAGCCGCACCATGCCGTAGCGGGAGACCTCCTCCTCGTCCAGCTCCTCGGGCAGCTCGGGCGCGCTGTCGGCGGACTCCTCCTCGGCGATCAGCGCGTCGTCCACCGGCTGGTAGTCCACGATGCCGGTGGTCGCCAGCAGCCTGAAGTGGTCGTCGAGGCGCATCATCGCCTCGGAGACCTCCTCCAGCACGGCGTCGGTGGGCACCTCCATGTCGTCCGGCACGACCATGGACGCGGCCAGCACCGGCAGCGGCACCGGCTTCGCCCCGGCGGCCGGCTCGGCAAGGCCGGCGGCGGGCGCGGCGGCCGGGCTGGCGGCGGACAGCCGGCCCTGGGACTCCTCCAGGGCGGTGAGCAGGTAGAGGTTGCTCAGGGCGCCCTCCAGGAAGGCCGCCTCCTCCTGCGGATCCCAGTCGGCCTCCGGGCCGTCCGCTTCGCCCGCTTCGTACCCGCCGTCGTCCGCATCACCGAAGAGATCGGCCAGGCCGGCCGACGCCGCCTCGGTGAGCACCGACTCGAACCCGGTGCGCCACAGGTCGAGGACCGCGCGCGGCTCACCGGCCAGCGTCTCCAGGCCCTTGCCGGGGACCGCCGTGCCGGCCGGGGCGTCCAGGTCCAGGGAGTGCGCCGCGCTGTCGTCCAGGCTCACCTCGACCAGGCCGGTGTCCACCGCGAACGCCCACGCCTCGGCGGTCTCCGCCACCCCGTCCGGCTGGTCGCCCAGGCCCAACTCGCCCACCGCGCGCAGCAGTTCCTCCTCGACCAGCTCGGCGGTCGCGTCCACCGCGACCTGCGGGGCGGCCCAGCGGGCCAGCCGGGCGGCCCGCTGCGGGAGCGGGGCGGCGAGCGCGAGAGCGGCCAGCTCGGCGTCGGGGAGCAGCCGTACCGGCGGCATGTCGCGGCTGTCAGCGGGCATCGGGGGAGGTCTCCTCGTGAGCGGGGTCCGGCACCGTCGGCGGCGCCGGGATCCGGCGTGCGAGCGCACGCCCGAACCAGCGTAGACGCATTCGGCGGCCACCCGCCCGGTTCACCTTCGCGTCAGCGGGAGTTCTCCGGTCCTCTCTTGACAACTCACGCGAATCGGCAGGAGATTTACGCGCGTAGAGATCGCGGGACGATTCGTTCACACGATCCCCGCACACCCTCCTTCACCGCACCTGTCCCCGGAGGACCTCCGTGACCCCTCGTCGTCCCCTGCGCAGACCCGTCACGGTCGGCGCGCTGTCCGCCGCCGCGCTCGCCGCCGGCCTGCTGATCGTGCCCCAGCAGGCATCCGCGGACCAGATCCGCATCCACGACATCCAGGGCGACACCCGCATCTCGCCGCTGAACGGGAAGGCGGTCACCGGCGTGCCCGGCATCGTCACCGGGGTGCGGACCTACGGCTCCTCCAAGGGCTTTTGGATGCAGGACCCGCAGCCCGACGACAACCCGGCCACCAGCGAGGGCGTCTTCGTCTACACCTCCTCCACCCCGAAGGTGCGGGTGGGCGACAGCGTGACGGTGGACGGCACGGTGTCCGAGTACTACCCGGGCGGCGCCTCGACCGGCGTGCAGTCGGTCACCGAGATCGGCAAGCCGACCGTCACCGTGCTCTCCAGCGGCAACAAGGTGCCCGCGCCGGTGGTGCTCGACGCCAGGGACATCCCGGACGCCTACGCGCCGGACACGGCCGGCGGGAACATCGAGCCGCTGACGCTGCAGCCGCACAAGTACGCCCTCGACCTGTTCGAGTCGCTGGAGGGCATGAACGTCGAGGTGGACGACGCCCGGGTGGTCGGACCGACCGACCCGTACAGCGAGTTGTGGGTGACCGCCAAGCCGAAGCAGAACCCGACGGCCCGCGGCGGCACGGTCTACGAGGGCTACGACGACCCCAACGACGGCCGCATCCAGATCCAGTCGGACATCCCGGCCTCGCAGGCCGCCTTCCCGGAGGCGAGCGTCGGCGACGAGCTGACCGGTTCGACGGCCGGCCCGCTGGACTACAACCAGTACGGCGGCTACACCATCGTCGCCAACTCCATCGGCGCGCTGAAGTCCGGCGGCCTGGCCCCCGAGGTGACCCGCAAGCAGAAGCGCGGCCAACTGGCCATCGCCACCTACAACGTGGAGAACCTGGCGCCGAGCGACCCGGACAGCAAGTTCGCCGCGCTGGCCCACGGGATCGTGACCAACCTGCAGACGCCCGACATCGTCGCCCTGGAGGAGATCCAGGACAACGACGGCGCCACCGACGACGGCGTGACGGCCTGCGACCAGACCGTGCAGAAGTTCATCGACGCGGTCAAGGCGGCCGGCGGCCCGACCTACGACTGGCGTTCCATCAGCCCGGCCAACGACCAGGACGGCGGCGAGCCGGGCGGCAACATCCGCTCGGTCTTCCTCTACAACCCGGCCCGGGTCTCCTTCGACGACATCCCCGGCGGCGACGCGACCACCTCGGTCGGCGTCACCAAGGTGGACGGCAAGCCGCAGCTCACCGCCTCCCCGGGCCGCATCGACCCGACGAACTCCGCCTGGACCGAGAGCCGCAAGCCGCTGGTCGGCCAGTTCACCTTCCAGGGCCGCACGGTGTTCGTGATCGCCAACCACTTCGTGGCCAAGCTCGGCGACGAGGGAATCGACAGCCGCTTCCAGCCGCCGACCCAGTCCAGTCTGGTGCAGCGCCTCCAGCAGGCCCAGGTGGAGAACGGCTTCGTCAAGCAGATCCTCGCCGTCGACAAGCACGCCGACGTGGTCGCGCTCGGCGACCTCAACGACATGCAGTTCTCCCCGTCGCTCGCCGCCCTCACCGACGGCGGCGTGCTCAAGGACCTCATCACCACCCTGCCGGTCAAGGAGCGCTACTCCTACGACTACGAGGGCAACTCCGAGGTGCTCGACCACATCCTGACCAGCCCGGCGATCCACGACGCGCAGTACGACGTGGTGCACATCAACGCCGAGTTCGCCAACCAGACCAGCGACCACGACCCGCAGGTCGTGCGCATCAAGCCGTAGTACCGGCCGGCTCCACGGCGCCGCGCACCCCTCACCCGGTCGAACCGCGTGCGGGGTGCGCCGCGCCGGGCGGCCGGCGCGGTCAGTTGTGGCTGTGCAGCACGCTGTTGAGGCCGCCCCAGGAGCCGGAGCGCTGCAGGGCCTCGACGGTGCCGGTGACCGAGTTGCGGCGGAAGAGCAGGTTCTCGGCGCCGGACAGCTCGCCGGCCTTGACCACCGTGGCGTCCGGCAGCGTGACCCGGGTGCCCGCGGTGACGTAGAGGCCGGCCTCCACCACGCAGTCGTCGCCGAGGGAGATGCCGATGCCGGCCTCCGCGCCGAGCAGGCAGCGCGCGCCGATGGAGACGACCTGCTTGCCGCCGCCGGACAGGGTGCCCATGATCGACGCGCCGCCGCCGATGTCGGAGCCGTCGCCCACCACCACGCCCTGGGTGATGCGGCCCTCGACCATCGAGGTGCCCAGGGTGCCGGCGTTGAAGTTGCAGGCGCCCTCGTGCATCACCGTGGTGCCGGCCGCCAGGTGGGCGCCGAGCCGGACCCGGCCGGCGTCGGCGATCCGCACGCCGGCGGGCACCACGTAGTCCGTCATGCGCGGGAACTTGTCGACGCCGTGCACCGTCAGGTGGGCGCCCTCCGCGCGGGCGGCGAGCCGGGCCCGGTCGACCCCGTCGACCGGCACCGGGCCGAGGGAGGTCCACGCCACGTTGGCCAGCAGGGCGAAGACGCCCTCCAGGTTCTGTGCGTTGGGGCGGACCAGGCGGTGACTGAGCAGGTGCAGGCGCAGATAGACGTCGTGCGCGTCCAGCGGCTTGTCCGCCAGCGAGCCGATCACCGTGCGCACCGCGACGACCTCGACGCCGCGCCGGGCGTCCGGTCCGACGGCCTTCGGCGCGGCGGCGCCCAGCAGTTCGGCGGTGCGGGCGTCCGACAGCCGCTCGGTGCCGGACGGGCCCGGCTGCTCGACCAGTTCGGGCGCCGGGAACCAGGTGTCGAGGACGGTACCGTCGTCGGCGATGGTGGCGAGCCCGGCGGCACTCGCGCCGACGGCGCGGAAAGCGGTCGTATCAGTCATGAACCGAACGCTAGCCGCTGACCGGCGCCGATGCCCAACCCGGGGGAGCCGCTCGCCCTCCCGGCCCGCGGAACGAGGAGTACCGATGAGGCGAACGGACGGCCGCGTGGAGGTGGCCTTCCGGGCCGAGGCGCGGCTCGGCGAGGGACCCACCTGGGACCCGGCGACCGGGCGGATGGTCTGGGTGGACATCCTCTCCTGCCGGGTGCACACCCTCGATCCCGGCACCGGCCGCGGCACGGTGCTGGAGACCGGCCAGCACGTCGGCGCGGCCCGGCCGCGGGCCGGCGGCGGCCTGGTGGCCAACCTGCGCGACGGCGTGGGCCTCTACGACGCGGACGGCGCCTTCCGCTGGCTGCGGCACGAGCCGGTGCCGGGCCGGCGCGGCAACGAGGCGGTGGTGGACCCGCGCGGCTGCCTGTGGGCGGGCACCATGCGCTACGACGAGGCACCCGGCGGCGGCACCCTGACGCGGATCGCCCCGGACGGCACCGCGACCCCGGTGCTGGACGCGGTCTCGGTGAGCAACGGCACCGGCTGGAGCCCGGACGGCCGGCTGATGTACTACGCGGACAGCCCGACCCGGCGGATCGACGTCTTCGACGTGGACCAGGACACCGGGCTGGTCAGCGGCCGCCGCCCGTGGGCCGAGGTCGAGGAGGGGGCCGGCTTCCCCGACGGCCTGACGGTGGACGCGGACGGCGGCGTGTGGGTGGCGCTGTGGGGCGGCTCGGCGGTCCGCCGGTACGCGCCCGACGGGCGGCTCGACCGGGTGCTGCCGATGCCGGTGCCGCAGCCGACCGCGGTGGTGCTCGGCGGATCCGGCCTCACCGACCTGTACGTCACCACCGCCCGGGTCGGGCTCTGCGAGCGGCGGCTGGCCGAACACCCGCTGTCCGGCTCGGTGCTGCTGGTGGCCGGCGCGGGCCGCGGGCTGCCGGGCACCGCGTTCGGACAGGGCTGGTGAAACGGCGCCGGGCGGGGCGTCAGTGCGACGCCCCGCCCAGGTTGATCACCACCACGCCCGCGATGACCAGCGCGATGCCGGTCATCTTGGCCACCGTCACCGACTCGCCGAGGAAGACGATGCCGATGGCCGCGATCAGCGCCGTGCCGATCGCCGACCAGATCGCGTAGACCGTGCCGACCTCCAGGCTCCGCAGGGTCCGCGCGAGCAGGTAGAACGAGACCGCGTACCCGAGGAAGGTCGCCAGGGTCGGCCAGAGCCTGGTGAAACCGTCGGTGAACTTCAACGCGGTCGTCGCGAGGACCTCGGAGACGATCGCACCCGCCAGCAGGACGTACGGCATGCCGACGAGGGTACGAGCCGTCAGACGTTGAAGCCGAGCGCCCGCAGCTGCTCGCGGCCCTCGTCGGTGATCTTGTCCGGGCCCCACGGCGGCATCCAGACCCAGTTGATCTTCAGGTCCTCCACGATGCCCTCGGTGGCCGACTTGGCCTGGTCCTCGATGACGTCGGTCAGCGGGCAGGCCGCCGAGGTGAGCGTCATGTCGAGGGTGGCGACGTTGGCTTCGTCGATGTGGATGCCGTAGATCAGGCCGAGGTTCACCACGTCGATCCCCAGCTCCGGGTCCACGACGTCGTACAGGGCCTCGCGGACGTCGTCCTCGGAAACCGGCTTGGTGGTCACGTTCTCGCTCATGCGGACTCCTCCACGGACAGCGCCTGCGCGGTCGCGTCCTTCCATGCCATCCAGCTCAGCAGCGCGCACTTCACGCGTGCCGGGTACTTCGAGACGCCGGCGAACGCGACCGCGTCCTCCAGCACCTCCTCCATCGCGTCGTCCGGCTCGATCCGGCCCTTGGACTGCATCAGCTCCAGGAAGACCTGCTGGATCTCCTGGGCCTCGGCCGATCTCCTTGCCGACCAGCAGCTCGTTGAGCACCGAGGCGCTCGCCTGGCTGATCGAGCAGCCCTGTCCCTCGTAGGAGACGTCGGCGATCGTCGAGCCGTCGAGCCGCACCCGAAGGGTGATCTCGTCGCCGCACGTCGGGTTGACGTGGTGCACCTCCGCGTCGCCGTCCCGCAAGCCCCGGCCGTGCGGGTGCTTGTAGTGGTCCAGGATGATGTCCTGGTACATCGAATCCAGCTTCACGAGGCAGCCCCTACCCGCTGTGCTCAATCAATTGAAGAAGTTCCTTACGTGCTCCAACCCGTCGACCAGGGCGTCCACCTCGGCCGGCGTGGAGTACAGGTAGAACGACGCCCGGGTGGTCGCCGGAATTCCGTACCGCAGGCAGACCGGCCGCGCGCAGTGGTGGCCGACCCGGACCGCGATGCCCTGCTCGTCCAGCACCTGCCCCACGTCGTGCGGGTGGATGTCGCCGAGCGTGAAGGAGATCGCCGCGCCGCGCTCGTCGGCCGTGGTGGGGCCGATCAGCCGCAGGTCGGGCACCTCCAGGAGCCGGCCCACCGCGTACTCGGTGAGCGCGTGCTCGTGGGCCGCGATCTTCTCCATGCCGATCGAGGTCAGGTAGTCCACCGCGACGCCCAGCCCGATGGCCTGGGCGATCGGCGGGGTGCCGGCCTCGAACTTGTGCGGCGCGGGCGCGTAGGTGGACGAGTGCATCGAGACGGTCTCGATCATCTCGCCGCCGCCCAGGAACGGCGGCAGGTCCTCCAGCAGCTCCTGGCGGCCCCACAGCACGCCGATGCCGGTCGGGCCGCACATCTTGTGCCCGGTGAAGGCCACGAAGTCGGCCTGCAGCGCCTGCACGTCGAGCGGCATGTGCGGCGCGGCCTGCGAGGCGTCGACCACCACCAGCGCGCCGACCTCCTGGGCGCGGCGCACGATCGCCTCGACCGGGTTGACGGTGCCCAGGATGTTGGAGACCAGGACGAAGGAGACGACCTTGGTCCGCTCGGTGATGATCTCGTCGATGTTCGACAGGTCGAGCCGGCCGTCGTCGGTGAGGCCGAACCACTTCAGCCGGGCGCCGGTGCGCTGGGCGAGCAGCTGCCACGGCACGATGTTGGAGTGGTGCTCCATCTCGGTGATGACGATCTCGGTGCCGGAGTCCACCCGGTAGGGCTCGTCGGCCCAGCCGAGCATGTTGGCGACCAGGTTGAGCGACTCCGAGGCGTTCTTGGTGAAGATCACCTCGTCGCGGCTGGGCGCGTTGACGAAGGCGGCGACCTTGTCGCGGGCGCTCTCGTACGCTGCCGTGGCCTCCTCGGCGAGGACGTGGACGCCGCGGTGGACGTTGGCGTTGTAGTTCTCGTAGTACTCGGTCAGCGCGTCGAGCACCTGGCGTGGCTTCTGCGAGGTGGCGGCGTTGTCGAGATAGACGATCTTCTTCCCGCCGTGGACCAGGCGGTCCAGGAGTGGGAAGTCCTTGCGGATCGCCTCGGTGTCGAGGAGGCCGGGCAGCTGCTTCACTCGGACGCGCCGCCCTTCACGTACACCTCGTAGCCCTCGTTCTCCAGCTTGTCGGCCAGCTCCGCGCCGCCCGACTCCACGATGCGGCCCTTGGCGAACACGTGGACGTAGTCCGGCTTGATGTAGCGCAGGATGCGCGTGTAGTGGGTGATCAGCAGGGTGCCGACCTCGCCGCCCTCGCGGACCCGGTTGACGCCCTCGGAGACCACCCGCAGCGCGTCGACGTCCAGGCCGGAGTCGGTCTCGTCGAGGATGGCGACCTTCGGCTTGAGCAGTTCGAGCTGCAGGATCTCGTGGCGCTTCTTCTCACCGCCGGAGAAGCCCTCGTTGACGTTGCGCTCGGCGAAGGCCGGGTCGATCTGCAGAGCCTCCATCGCGGCCTTCACCTCCTTGACCCAGGTGCGCAGCTTCGGCGCCTCGCCGCGCACGGCGGTGGCCGAGGTGCGCAGGAAGTTGGAGACCGAGACGCCGGGGACCTCGACCGGGTACTGCATGGCGAGGAAGACGCCCGCGCGGGCCCGCTCGTCGACGGTCATCGCCAGCACGTCCTCGCCGTCGAGCGTGACCGAGCCGCCGGTGACCTGGTACTTGGGGTGGCCGGCGAGCGAGTAGGCGAGGGTGGACTTGCCGGAGCCGTTGGGGCCCATGATGGCGTGCGTCTCGCCCTGCTTCACGGTCAGGTCGACACCGCGCAGGATCTCGCGCGGGCCGCCCTCGGCGTCGACGGAGACGTGCAGGTCGTGGATCTCAAGCGTTGCCATGGGTTGCCTCAGGACTCCTGGGTGACGGAGACGAGCACAGTCGCTTCTGGACCGTCTCCTTCGATCTTTACGGGGTAAACGGGAACGGGCCGGGTGGCCGGCAGTCCGGACGGCTTGCCGGTGCGCAGGTCGAAGCTGGAGCCGTGCAGCCAGCACTCGATCTGGCAGTCCTCCACCTCGCCCTCGGACAGCGAGACGTTGGCGTGCGAGCAGACGTCGTTGATCGCGAACACCTCGCCCTCGGTGCGCACCAGGGAGATCGCCACCCCGGCCAGCTCGACCCGCTTGGGCACGTCTTCCTGCAGCTCGCCGAGCGCGCAGGCGGGCAGGAAGCGCTTCGCCTCCAGGGAGTCGGCGGTCATCAGACGGACGCCTCCAGCTCCTGCTCGATCTTCGCCATCAACCGCTCCTCCAGGTCGGCCACGCCGATCTGCTGGACCAGTTCGGCGAAGAAGCCGCGCACCACCAGGCGGCGGGCCTCGCCGGCCGGGATGCCGCGGGCCATCAGGTAGAACAGCTGCTCGTCGTCGAAGCGGCCGGTGGCCGAGGCGTGTCCGGCGCCGACGATCTCACCGGTCTCGATCTCCAGGTTGGGCACCGAGTCGGCGCGGGCGCCGTCGGTGAGCACCAGGTTGCGGTTGAGCTCGTAGGTGTCGGTGCCCTGGGCGACCGCGCGGATCAGCACGTCGCCGATCCAGACCGCGTGCGCGTCCTTGCCCTGCAGCGCGCCCTTGTAGGCGACGTTGCTGCGGCAGTGCTGCGCCTCGTGGTCGATGAAGAGCCGGTGCTCCTGGTGCTGGCCGTCGTCGGTGAAGTACAGGCCGTACAGCTCGGCCTCGCCGCCGGGGCCGGCGTAGACGACCCGGTCGGGGAGAGCCGGACCAGGTCGCCGCCGAAGGTGACCACGACCGACTTGAACGTGGCGTCCCGGCCGACCAGCGCGGTCTGCTGCGCGACGTGCACGGCGGCGGCGTCCCAGTCCTGCACCGAGACGACGGTGAGCTTGGCGCCGTCGCCGACCACGAACTCGACGTTGGCGGCGAGCGTGGTGTCACCGGTGTGGTCGATGACCACGACCGCCTCGGCGAACCGGCCGAGTTCGACGAGCAGGTGGCCGTAGACCACGCCGCCGTCGCCGTGCACCGCGATGCGGATCGGCTCGGTCAGCACGGTGTCGGCCGGCACCTGGACGACGGACGCCTTCTCGAAGGAGCTGTACGCCTGGGCCGCGACCCGGTCGGCCGGCTTGCCGGCCCGGCCGAGCCGCGCGTCGCCGCGGTCCACCGTCTCCACCAGCACGCCGCTGGGCGCGGTCACCTCGACGCGCAGCGCGCCGGTCGCCTCGGCGGTGCCGTCGTGCAGGCCGCGCAGCCGCTCCAGCGGGGTGAACCGCCACTGCTCCTCACGGCCGCGCGGTACCGGGAAGTCGGCCACGTCGTAGGACGCGCCGATGCTGACCCGGGCATCTGTCGGCTGGGCGGCCTGGCCGGGCCCGCCCACCGTGATGGCACCGTCGGTGGTGCTGCCCGCCGGAATGCTTGTCGCCATGGCTGTCGTACGGCTCTCTTTCTTACGTCTTCCGCGGTCGCGTGGAGTGCGGCCGCGTGGAGCTACGTGTTGCGTGGTCGGGGGCCTGGGTCAGCCCACCGCGCCTTCCATCTGCAGCTCGATCAGCCGGTTGAGCTCCAGCGCGTACTCCATCGGCAGCTCCCGGGCGATCGGCTCGACGAAGCCGCGGACGATCATCGCCATGGCCTCGTCCTCGGTCATGCCGCGGCTCATCAGGTAGAAGAGCTGGTCCTCGCTGACCTTGGAGACCGTCGCCTCGTGGCCCATCGACACGTCGTCCTCGCGGACGTCGACGTACGGGTAGGTGTCGGAGCGGCGAGATGGTGTCGACCAGCAGCGCGTCGCACTGCACGGTGGACTTGGCGCCGTGCGAGCCCTCGCCGATCTCGACCAGGCCGCGGTAGGAGGTGCGGCCGCCGCCGCGGGCCACCGACTTGGAGACGATGGTGGAGGAGGTGTTCGGCGCCACGTGGACCATCTTGGCGCCGGCGTCCTGGTGCTGGCCCTCGCCGGCGAAGGCGATGGAGAGCGTCTCGCCCTTGGCGTGCTCGCCCATCAGGTAGACGGCCGGGTACTTCATCGTGACCTTGGAGCCGATGTTGCCGTCGACCCACTCCATGGTCGCGCCCTCGTAGGCCACCGCGCGCTTGGTGACCAGGTTGTAGACGTTGTTCGACCAGTTCTGGATGGTGGTGTAGCGGCAGCGGGCGCCCTTCTTGACGATGATCTCGACGACCGCGGAGTGCAGCGAGTCCGACTTGTAGATCGGCGCGGTGCAGCCCTCGACGTAGTGCACGTAGGCGTCCTCGTCGACGATGATCAGCGTCCGCTCGAACTGGCCCATGTTCTCGGTGTTGATGCGGAAGTACGCCTGCAGCGGGATCTCGACGTGCACGCCCTTCGGCACGTAGATGAACGAGCCGCCGGACCACACCGCGGTGTTCAGCGCGGCGAACTTGTTGTCGCCGGCCGGGATGACGGTGCCGAAGTACTCCTGGAACAGCTCCGGGTGCTCGCGCAGCGCGGTGTCGGTGTCCAGGAAGATGACGCCCTGCTCCTCGAGGTCCTCGCGGATCTGGTGGTAGACGACCTCGGACTCGTACTGCGCGGCGACGCCGGCGACCAGCCGCTGCTTCTCCGCCTCGGGGATGCCCAGCTTGTCGTAGGTGTTCTTGATGTCGGCCGGCAGGTCGTCCCAGGACGCGGCCTGCTTCTCGGTCGAGCGCACGAAGTACTTGATGTTGTCGAAGTCGATGCCGGACAGGTCGGAGCCCCAGGTGGGCATCGGCTTCTTGCCGAACAGCCGCAGGCCCTTGAGCCGCAGCTCGAGCATCCACTCCGGCTCGGACTTCTTCGCGCGAGATGTCCCGGACGACGTCCTCGGACAGGCCGCGCCGGGCGGACGCGCCCGCGACGTCCGAGTCGGCCCAGCCGAACTCGTACGTGCCCAGGCCGTCGAGCTCCGGGTGAGTGGTCTCGGTGGGAGCGGTCATGCGGGGTTCCTCCCGGATGCGGCGGCGGATGCCTTGCCCGTCGCCTTCTTGGCTTTCGGTGCTTGTGGTCGCTGGGTGCGCCCGCTGTCCCGGACGCCGGGCACGAAGGTCGTGCACACGCCGTCGCCGTGGGCGATGGTGGCCAGCCGCTGCACGTGGGTGCCCAGCAGCTGGGAGAAGACCTCGGCCTCCGCCTCGCACAGCTGCGGGAACCGCTCGGCCGCGTGCGCCACCGGGCAGTGGTGCTGGCAGAGCTGCTCACCGGCGGAGGCGTGCGCGCTGCGCGTGGTGGCAGCGTACCCGTCCTCGGTCAGTGCCTCGGCGAGGACCCGGGCGCGGTCCCGCGGCTCGGCGGCCTCGATGCGCTCGCGGTAGCGCTCCATCTGGCCGGACACCCGGGCGCGGGCGAACTGCGAGATGGCGGCGTCGCCCTGCGCGCCGCCGCCGGCCAGCCGGCCGATCCAGCCCAGCGCCTCGGCGGCGAGCTGGTCGTACGCCTGGTAGAAGGCGTCGCGGCCGCAGTCGGTGAGCGCGAAGACCTTGGCCGGCCGGCCCCGGGAACGGGATCCGTACACCCGCTGCTCGCGCGGCTCGACAATGCCCTCGGCCACCAGCGTGTCGAGGTGGCGGCGTACCGCCGCAGCGGTGAGTTCGAGCCGCTCGGCCAGATCGGCGGCGGTGGACGGGCCGTGGTCGAGAATGGAGTGGGCGACCCGGTTGCGCGTGCCGCGGTGGCCCTCCGGGCCCTCACCGGGCTCCACGGCGGACAGCCCGGAGGCGGCGGCCTGCGCGGCCGCCGTTCCTCGTTCCGTCTCGCCCGCGTATTTCACAACGCCATTGTTGCGTAATTAGTCCGCCGACGACAAGTCACCTCTTGATCGCGTCCGGTGGCCTCGGTCACGTTAGGTGAGCCTCACTTAGCGGGGTGCCGTCCGGGCGCGCGGGACGGCTCCCTAGACTCACCCCCATGCGAAGCACCCCCGCGATCGAGATCGTCGGTCTGGTCAAGCGGTACGGCAGGAACGGCGAGAAGACCGCGGTGGACGGCCTGGACCTGACCGTGGAGCGCGGCCGGGTGGCCGCCGTGCTCGGACCCAACGGCGCCGGCAAGACCACCACCGTCGAGATCTGCGAGGGCTACCTGCGCCCGGACGCCGGCACGGTACGGGTGCTCGGCCTGGACCCGGTGCGGCAGAACGCCCGGCTGCGGCCCCGGGTCGGCGTGATGCTCCAGTCGGGTGGTGTCTACCCCGGCGCCCGCGCCGAGGAGATGCTGCGGCACACCGCGAAGCTGCACCGCGACCCGCTCGACCCGGCGGTGCTGATCGAACGCCTCGGGCTCGACTCGTGCGGCCGGACCCCGTACCGCAGGCTCTCCGGCGGCCAGCGGCAGCGGCTCGCGCTGGCCATGGCGGTGGTGGGCCGGCCGGAACTGGTCTTCCTCGACGAGCCGACCGCCGGGCTCGACCCGCAGGCCCGGCACGCCACCTGGGACCTGGTGCGCGAGCTGCGGGCGGCCGGCGTCGGCACCGTGCTGACCACGCACTTCATGGACGAGGCCGAGCAGCTCGCCGACGACGTCGCGATCCTGGACGCCGGCCGGGTGATCGCCCGCGGCACGCCGGAGGAGCTGTGCAGCGGCGGCGCGGAGGACACCCTGCGGTTCAACGGCCGCCCGGGACTCGACCTGAAATCGCTGCTGGCCGCGCTGCCGGCGGACAGCGCCGCGGTCGAGGTGGTCCCGGGCGGCTACCGCATCGAGGGCCGGGTCGACCCGCAGCTGCTGGCCACCGTGACCTCCTGGTGCGCCCAGCACGGCGTCCTGCCGGACCGGATAGCGGTCGAGCGCCGCACGCTGGAGGACGTGTTCCTGGAACTCACGGGCAAGGAGCTGCGGGGATGACCGCGACGGAGACTTTCACCCCGGCTCCCGGGGCGGCGCCGCTGCCGCGGATGATCGGCGCGCAGGCGGCGCTGGAGACCCGGATGCTGCTGCGCAACGGCGAGCAGCTGCTGCTGACCGTGGTGATCCCGACCGTGCTGCTGGTGCTCTTCAGCGCGGTGCCGATCGTGCACACCGGCGCCGGGCGGCGGGTGGACTTCCTCGCTCCCGGCCTGCTGGCGCTGGCGGTGCTGTCCACCGCCTTCACCGGGCAGGCCATCGCCACCGGCTTCGAGCGGCGCTACGGCGTGCTCAAGCGGCTGGCGGCCTCCCCGCTGCCGCGCTGGGGGCTGATGGCGGCCAAGACCTGCTCGGTGCTGGTGGTCGAGGCGTTCCAGGTGGTGCTGCTCGCGGTGATCGCGCTGGCGCTCGGCTGGTCGCCGCACGGCGGCCCGGGCCCGGTGCTCGTGCTCCTGGTGCTCGGCACGGCGGCCTTCTGCGGCCTCGGGCTGCTGATGGCCGGCACGCTGAAGGCGGAGGCCACCCTCGCGGCGGCGAACCTGGTCTTCCTGCTGCTGCTGGTGGGCGGCGGGGTGATCGTGCCGCTGACGCAGTTCCCGCACGCGGCGCGCGAGGTGCTGGGGCTGCTGCCGATCACCGCGCTCTCCGACGGGCTGCGCTCGGTGCTGCAGCACGGCGCCGGGACGCCCTGGCGCGACCTGGGGATCCTGGCGGTCTGGGCGGTGCTGGGGCTGGGCGCGGCGGCACGGTTCTTCCGCTGGGAGTGACCGGGCGCCGACCCTCGTGAACGTGTGCACAAGCGGCGCGCTTACGATGAGCGGGTGCCGAAATCGCTCAATCCCCTCGCCCTGCTCGCCGACCGCTGGCAGCCCTCGTCCCGGTTCGTGGAACGGGCGGCGCTGGCGAGCGTCGTGATGGCGGTGCTCATCGTGGTGGGCGGCGGCGCGGTGCGGCTCAGCGACTCCGGTCTCGGCTGCCCGACCTGGCCGACCTGCACCCCGCAGAGCCTGACGCCGACGCACGCGATGGGCATCCACGGCGCCATCGAGTTCACCAACCGGATGCTCACCGACGTGCTGTGCGGCGTGGTGGGCCTGGCGATCCTGGCGGCCCGGGCCCACTCCCCCTGGCGGCACGGCCTGACCCGGTACGGCTGGGCGCAGTTCTGGATCGTGGTGGCCAACGCGGTGCTCGGCGGCATCGTGGTGCTCACCGGGCTCAACCCGTACCTGGTCGGCTCGCACGACGTGCTGGCCTTCCTGCTGCTGACCGTGGCGATGCTGATGTGGCAGCGCTCCCGGGAGGGCGACGGCCCGGTCCGCGACCTGGTGGCCCGCCCGGTGCGGCAGTTGACGTGGGTGCTGGCGGCGGCGACCGGGGCGCTGGTGCTCGTCGGCACGGTGGTCACCGGCGCCGGGCCGCACGCGGGCGACCCGCGGCAGGTGCACCGGATCCCGATCGACTGGCGCGAGATCACCCAGTTGCACGTGGACTTCGTGTACATCGTGGTGGGCCTGACGGTCGCCCTGTGGTTCGTGCTGCGCGCGGTGGGCGCGCCGGACGCCGCGCGGCGCCGGGTGGTCGAGCTGTTCGGCGTGCTGATGGCGCAGGGTGTGGTGGGCTACGTGCAGTACTTCACGCACCTGCCGGTCGGCGTGGTCGAGGTGCACATGCTGGGCGCGTGCCTGGTGTGGGTCGCGATGCTGCGGGTCGTGCTCGCGGTGCGCGAACGCCCGGTGCCGGCGGCCGAGCCCATGGTGCCGGCGCAGGGCGCGGCGGTGGCCGCGGGCGTGTGAGCCCGGCCGGGCCGCGCGCTCAGATGCCGTAGAGCCGGCGGGCGTTGCCGGACACCAGCAGCGCGGCGACCCGGGCCGCGTCCTGGGCCGACCAGGCGCCCTCCTCGACCCACTCGCCGAGCAGCCGCTCCAGCGCCTCGGTGAACAGCCGGGCACCGACGACGTACAGCTCCGGCAGCCCGTAGGCGTCGGTGGAGAACAGCAGCTTGCCGAACGGCGCCAGTTCCAGGACCTCGCCGAGCACCGCGGCGGCCCGCGAGCCGGTGTGCGTCAGCGCGAGGCCGACGTCCGCGTACACGTGCGGGAAGACGTTGGCCAGGTAGGCGGCCTGGCGGTGGTAGGGGTAGCCGTGCAGCAGGACGAGCGGGGTGCCCAGGCCGTCGGTGGCCTTGACGAAGTCGGTGAGCAGCGCGGGGTCGGCGAGGTCGAGGCGCAGGTCGGGATCGCCGAAGCCGGTGTGGATCTGCAGCGGCAGCCCGGTGGCGACCGCGGTCCACAGCAGGTGGCGCAGGAGCACCGGATCGCTGACCCGGCCGCCGGCCGCGCGGGCGGCGAGCCACTCCTCGGCGGCCGCCCGGACCAGCGAGGGACCGGGCGGTTCCGGCCGCAGGGCGAGGCCGTGCCGGTAGGCGACGACCGACTTGAAGGCGATGGCGGTGCGGCTCGCGCCGTGCACCGCCTCGGCGAGGTTGGAGACGAAGGAGTCGGCGGTGCCTGAGGTGTCGGCGACCTGCTCGGCGACCGTCTCCAGCCGGACGATCTCGTAGGCGACCGCGCCCGAGGCGTCGGCGATCTCCTGCGGACCGGTCAGGTCGCCGGACAACCCGGTGTCCACCAGGAAGGCACCGATCCCGGAGCCGCGCAGCAGCCGCCTGGTGGTCTCGTACGGGCCCAGTTCGCGCCGTCGGGCCAGGTAGTGGGCGGGCGGGCTGTGCGCTTCGAGGCCGAGCAGCGGCGGGCACCAGCGGCGCACGGCGAAGCCGGTCTGGGTGTCGAAGTACGTGGTGCCGGGCGCCGCGGCGGCGTGCGCCTCGGTCAGGTACGGCTCGAACGACCCTATGCCGAGCTGCGCCCTGACGACTCCGTGGCAGTGGTGGTCGACCAGCGGCGGGAGCGGCGGCTGGAGGGCCATCAGTAGCGCCAGCGGGTCGCCGCCGCCACCTCGTCGTCGCTCCGCCCGGCCAGTGCCTCCGCCTCGGCGCGGCGCACCGCGACCACCGCGCCGTGCAGCACCTCGCCCAGCGCCGCGCGCAGCGGTCCGCTCGCCTCGAACCGGTCGGTGGCCTCGGTCAGCGTGCCGGGCAGCGCGGGCGTGTCGGGGGCGGCCGTCGCGGGGTCGCCCTGGACGGGTCGCGGCAGCCGCGCGCCGGCGTCGATCCCGGCCAGCCCGGCGGCGATGACCGCGCCGGCCGCCAGGTAGGGGTTGGCGGCGGCGTCGAAGCACTTGACCTCGGCGTGCGCGCCGCCGGGATCGTCGGCCGGTCCGGTCACCAGGCGCAGCGCGGCCTCCCGGTTCTCCAGGCCCCAGCAGTGGAAGGCGCCGGCCCAGCGGGACGGCGCGAGCCGCAGGTAGCCGGCCGGGGACGGCACCCCGATCGCGAGCAGCGCGGGCAGCGCCTCGAACACCCCGGCCAGGAACGCCTCGCCGGTGCCGGTCAGCCCGTGCGGCCCGGTGCCGCCGCGCAGCGGATCGCCGCCCGGGCCCCGGGCGGCGTCGGTGGCGGCGTCCTCCTCGCGCAGCCCGACGTGCAGGTGGCAGCCGTTGCCGACCCGGCCGGCCTCCACCACCGGCGCGAAGCAGGCGCGCAGCCCGTGCCGGGCGCTGACCGCGCGCACCGTCTCGCGGACCAGGACGACGTCGTCGGCGGCGGACAGCGGGTCGGCCGGGGCGGTGCTGACCTCGAACTGCCCGGGGGCGTACTCGGGGTGCACCTGCAGCACCTCGACGTCCTCGGCGCGCAGCGCCCGCACCACGTCCCGCAGGTAGTCCGACGCCTCCACCAGCCGGGTCATCCCGTACGCCGGTCCGCTGACGGCCGGGACGACGCCGTCGTCACCGCCGGGGCGCAGCAGCACCCACTCGGTCTCGAAGCCCATACCGATCCGCAGGCCGCGGGCCCGGGCGGCGGCGGTCATCCGGCGGACGAAGTGCCGGGCGCAGGCGGGGTGCGGGGCGCCGCTCTGGTCGAAGCGGTCGACCGGGGCCCAGGCCCAGCCGGGCTGCGCGGCCAGCACGGTGAGCCGGTCGAGGTCGGGGCGCAGCCGCAGGTCGCCGTCCGGACCTCCCAGGTGCGCGGAGGCGGTGATCCGGTCGTCGGAGGTGAAGACGTCGAAGACCGGCGACATGCCGACGCCGTGCCGGACCGCGTGGGCGAGCCCGTCGACCGGCACCGCCTTGGCCCGGACCACGCCGGAGACGTCGGGGTAGGCGAGGGCGATCGCGTCGATGTCGTCGGCGGCCAGCGCGGCCGTGTGCTGCCTGGCCAGCCGCTCCGCCTCGCGCGCCACCGGCTCCGCCGCCCCGCCACCCATGCCTGCTCCCTCGCCTCGCGTCGTCGGACCGGGTCCATGGTGCCGAGGGGCGAGGCGGTATCAGGTGGTGGCAGCGCCGCCCAGTTGGATTCCCGCCATCCGCTTCCACTCGTACGGGCCGGTGCGCACCTTGGCGGCCAGCTCGCCGTCGAAGGCGTCGTGGAGGGTGATCCCGGCCCGCTCCACGGCGCGTTCCGCGATCAGTTGGGACGGCGCGACCAGATCACCCCATGCCCCGTCGGCGCCGACCAGGACGATACGGCTTCCGATGGCACCCAGGTATGCGATCTGGCCATCGGCGCTGCCGCCGTGGCCGGTGGCGAAGGCGCCGATCTGCCGGGCCAGCCGCGCCACACGCCGCTCGGTCCTGGGGTCCTGGGCGGGTTGCGGCGTCGTGGTCTCGTCGAGTGTCTCTGGCATGATCTCGATGCTACCCGCGAGTAACGCGACGGGGAAGGACGGGCCGTCCGACCGGGTCTAGAAGTGCACGAACGGGTCGACGGCGACCGCGAGGAAGAGCAGGGTCGCGTAGGTGATCGACCAGTGGAAGAGCCGCATCTCCTTGAGCTTCGGCCCGGTCACGCCGTCCTTGGCGCGGGCGTGCAGCGCGTGCGCCTCCTTGAGCCAGAACGCGCCGAGCGCCGCGGCGACCACCGGGTAGAGCGGCCCGGTCGCGCCGAGCGGCCACCACAGGGTGAGCGAGACGGCGACCATCACCCAGCTGTAGAGCACGATCTGCCGGGCCACCTCGCGGTTGCCGGCCACCACCGGCAGCATCGGCACGCCGACCCGCTGGTAGTCGTCCTTGACCTTCATCGACAGCGGCCAGTAGTGCGGCGGCGTCCAGAAGAACAACACCATGAACAGCACGAACGGCGCCCACGCCAGCTCGTCGCGGACCGCGGTCCAGCCGATCAGCACCTGCATGCAGCCGGCCACCCCGCCCCACACGATGTTCTGCGTGGTGCGACGTTTGAGACCGAGCGTGTAGACGAAGACGTAGTAGAGGATGGCCGTCAACGACAGCGCCGCGGACAGCGGGTTGACCAGCAGGGCGAACCACACGGTGGAGACCACCGCGAGGGTGATGCCGAAGACCAGGCATTCGACCGGCGAGACCATTCCGGTGACCAGCGGACGCTGCGAGGTGCGGTCCATCAGGGCGTCGATGTCGCGGTCGATGTACATGTTCAGCGCGTTCGCGCCGCCGGCCGACAGGTAGCCGCCCAACATGGTGGCGACCACGAGCCACAGGTCCGGGACACCGCGAGCGGCGAGGAACATCACCGGCACGGTGGTGATCAGCAGCAGCTCGATGATCCGCGGCTTGGTCAGCGCCACGAACGCCTTGACACGGGCCCCGAACGGCCGGTGCCTCGGTGGCGTCGTCGCGATGGCCCCGGAGGGTCGGGAATCGACGGCCGTCACGAACACCTCTGGGAGGGAGAAAGACCAGCGGGACCCTCACAGTTGTGACGACTGGGCGAGTCCCCGCACGTACCACGCCACTCTAGACGCCCCCGTTACCCCGTTCGCCGCCGGGGTGACCCCGTGTTGGCGGATCGCGACGGGCGACTATGTTTTCCGTAGGAACAAAATACGTCACGGCCTCGCGAACCGCCCCGGCATCGCGGCGGGAGGCGGGGAAGGCGGCCGGAGCCATGCCCCGCAAGGGTAGGCTCAAAACGCCCGGTGGGCGGATGCCCCGACCGGATTTTCGAGCATTCTCGAGCATTGTGGAGAGGAGCCCTGACTCAGGGTGAGCACCAAGCCGACCACCACAGATCTTGACTGGACCGAGCTGGACCAGCGTTGCGTGGACACCGTCCGAGTTCTGGCCATGGATTCCGTGCAGAAGGTCGGCAACGGCCATCCCGGCACGGCCATGAGCCTGGCCCCGGCCGCGTACCTGCTGTTCCAGAAGATGATGCGGCACGACCCCGACGACCCGGACTGGACCGGCCGCGACCGGTTCGTGCTCTCCCCGGGCCACACCTCGCTGACGCTCTACATCCAGCTCTTCCTGTCCGGCTACGGCCTGGAGCTCGACGACCTCAAGTCCTTCCGGACCTGGGGCTCGCGCACCCCCGGCCACCCCGAGCACGGGCACACCGTGGGCGTCGAGACCACCACCGGACCGCTCGGCCAGGGCATCGCGAACGCGGTGGGCATGGCGATGGCCGCCCGCTACGAGCGCGGCCTGTTCGACCCGGAGGCCGCCCAGGGCGAGTCGCCGTTCGACCACACCATCTGGGCCATCGTCTCCGACGGCGACATCGAGGAGGGCATCTCCTCCGAGGCGTCCTCGCTCGCCGGCCACCAGAAGCTCGGCAACCTGATCGCGATCTACGACGACAACCACATCTCCATCGAGGGCGACACCGAGATCGCGTTCAGCGAGGACGTCGGCGCCCGCTACGCGGCCTACGGCTGGCACGTCCAGCACGTCGCGCAGTCCCCCGACGGCGACTTCGACGTGCCCGCGCTGCACAAGGCGCTCCAGGCCGCGCGGGCCGAGACCGGCCGCCCGTCGCTCATCGTGGCGCGCACCATCATCGCCTGGCCCGCCCCGCACGCGCAGAACACCGGCGCGGCGCACGGCGCGGCGCTGGGCGAGGAGGAGGTCGCGGCCACCAAGAAGGTGCTCGGCTTCGACCCGGCCAAGCACTTCGAGGTCACCGACGAGGTCCTCGGCCACGCCCGCCAGGTCGCCGAGCGCGGCCGGGAGGCGCACGCCGCGTGGACCAAGCGGTTCGAGAAGTGGCGCGGCGACAACCCCGAGCGGGCGGCCGACTTCGACCGGATCGCGTCCGGCGAGCTGCCCAAGGGCTGGGAGAGCGCGCTGCCGTCCTTCCCCGAGGGCAAGCAGGTGGCGACCCGCAAGGCGTCCGGCGAGGTGCTGGCCGCGCTCGGCGCGATCATGCCCGAGCTGTGGGGCGGCTCGGCCGACCTGGCCGGGTCCAACAACACCACCATCGACAAGGACTCCTCCTTCCTGCCGGTGGGCAACCCGCTGCCCGGTGCCAGCCCGTACGGCCGCACCCTGCACTTCGGCATCCGCGAGCACGCGATGGGCTCGACCATGAACGGCATCGCGCTGCACGGCAACACCCGGATCTACGGCGGCACGTTCCTGGTCTTCTCCGACTACATGCGCCCGGCGGTGCGGCTCGCCGCGCTGATGAAGCTGCCGGTCACCTACGTGTGGACGCACGACTCGATCGGCCTGGGCGAGGACGGCCCGACCCACCAGCCGGTCGAGCACCTCGCCGCGCTGCGCGCCATCCCCGGCCTCGACGTGGTCCGCCCGGCCGACGCCAACGAGACCGCCATCGCCTGGCACGAGATCCTGCGCCGGCACCGCGACCGCCCCGCCCCGCACGGCCTGGCCCTGACCCGGCAGAACGTGCCGACCTGACCCGGCCAACCCGGACGACGGCCAAGGGCGGCTACGTCCTGCTGGAGTCGGACGGCGGCCAGCCCGAGGTCGTCCTGATCGGCACCGGCTCCGAGGTGCAGCTCGCCGTCGCGGCCCGCGAGCGGCTGGAGGCCGAGGGCGTCCCGACCCGGGTGGTCTCGATGCCGTGCGTCGAGTGGTTCGACGAGCAGGACCAGGCGTACCGCGACCACGTGCTGCCGCCGGACGTCAAGGCGCGGGTCGCCGTGGAGGCCGCGTATCGGCCTGACCTGGCACCGGTTCGTCGGCGACGCCGGCCGCATCGTGAGCCTGGAGCACTTCGGCGCCTCCGCCGACTACAAGGTGCTCTACCAGCAGTTCGGCCTCACCGCCGAGGCAGTGGTCGAAGCGGCCCGCGAGTCGCTGGCCGCCGCCAAGCGCTGACCGCTCGACCGCAACGATTCCGAGGAGATGCAACACCCATGACCGACGCACTCAAGCGCCTCTCCGACGAGGGCGTGGCGATCTGGCTGGACGACCTGTCCCGCAAGCGGATCACCTCCGGCAACCTCGCCGAACTCATCGACGCCCAGCACGTCGTCGGTGTGACCACCAACCCGACGATCTTCCAGAAGGCGATCTCCCAGGGCGACGGCTACGACCAGCAGCTCACCGACCTGGCCACCCGGCGGGTCACCGTCGAGGAGGCCGTCCGCATGATCACCACCGCGGACGTCCGCGACGCGGCCGACATCCTGCGGCCGGTCTACGACGCCACCGACGGCCAGGACGGCCGGGTCTCCATCGAGGTCGACCCGCGGCTGGCGAACAACACCGCGGCCACCGTCGCCGAGGCCAAGCAGCTCGCCTGGCTGGTCGACCGGCCCAACACCTTCATCAAGATCCCGGCCACCCTGGCCGGCCTGCCGGCCATCAGCGAGGTCATCGGCCGGGGCATCAGCGTCAACGTCACGCTGATCTTCTCCCTCGAGCGCTACCGCGCGGTGATGGACGCCTACCTCACCGGCCTGGAGAAGGCCAAGGAGGCGGGCATCGACCTGGCCACGATCCGCTCGGTCGCCTCGTTCTTCGTCTCCCGGGTGGACACCGAGATCGACAAGCGGCTGGAGAAGATCGGCACCGACGAGGCCAAGGCGCTGCGCGGCAAGGCCGCCGTCGCCAACGCCCGGCTGGCCTACCAGGAGTACGAGAAGGTCTTCTCCAGCGACCGCTGGGCCGCCCTGGACAAGGCCGGCGCCCGCCTGCAGCGCCCGCTGTGGGCCTCCACCGGCGTGAAGGACCCGGCCTACCCCGACACGCTCTACGTCACCGAGCTGGTCGCGCCGCACACGGTGAACACCATGCCCGAGGCCACCTTGCAGGCCACCGGCGACCACGGCCAGGTCACCGGCGACACGATCCGCCCCGGCTACCAGCAGGCCCGCGCCGACCTCGACGCGCTCGCCGCGGTGGGCATCGACTACGACGACGTGGTACGAGTGCTGGAGGAAGAGGGCGTCGAGAAGTTCGAGGCGTCCTGGAACGACCTGCTGAAGTCCACCGAGGCGGAGCTCAAGCGCCTCGCCCCCACGGAGGCGTGAACAAGTGACAGAGAGCAGCAATCCGCTGCGTGACCCGTCCGACCGGCGGCTCCCGCGCATCGCGGGCCCGTCCGGTCTGGTCATCTTCGGGGTCACGGGGGACCTGTCCCGCAAGAAGCTGATGCCGGCCATCTACGACCTGGCCAACCGCGGCCTGCTGCCGCCGGGCTTCTCGCTCGTCGGCTTCGCCCGGCGCGACTGGGAGCACGAGGACTTCGCCCAGGTCGTGCACGACGCGGTCAAGGAGCACTCGCGCACCCCGTTCCGCGAGGAGGTGTGGACGCAGCTGGCCGAGGGCTTCCGGTTCGTCCCCGGCGAGTTCGACGACGACCAGGCGTTCCGCACCCTGCGGGCCACCATCGAGGACCTGGACAAGGCCCGCGGCACCGGCGGCAACTTCGCGTTCTACCTGTCCGTCCCGCCGAAGTTCTTCCCCAACGTCGTCGAGCAGCTCAAGAAGCACGGGCTGTCCGAGGGCACCGGCGAGTCCTGGCGGCGCGCGGTCATCGAGAAGCCGTTCGGCCACGACCTGGCCAGCGCCCAGGAGCTGAACAAGGTCGTCCACAGCGTCTTCCCGCCCAACGAGGTCTTCCGGATCGACCACTACCTGGGCAAGGAGACCGTCCAGAACATACTGGCCCTGCGGTTCGCCAACACGATGTTCGAGCCGATCTGGAACCGGTCCTACGTGGACCACGTGCAGATCACCATGGCCGAGGACATCGGCATCGGCGGCCGGGCCGGCTACTACGACGGCATCGGCGCGGCCCGCGACGTCATCCAGAACCACCTGCTGCAGCTGCTCGCGCTGACCGCCATGGAGGAGCCGGGGTCCTTCCACCCCAAGGCCCTGGTCGCCGAGAAGCTCAAGGTGCTCGGCGCCGTGCAACTCCCGGACGACCTGGGCAAGTACACCGTGCGCGGCCAGTACGCGCACGGCTGGCAGGGCGGCGAGGAGGTGCCCGGGTACCTGGAGGAGGAGGGCATCGACCCCAAGTCGAAGACCGACACCTTCGCCGCGGTGAAGCTGGAGATCAACAACCGGCGCTGGGCGGGCGTGCCGTTCTACCTGCGCACCGGCAAGCGCCTCGGCCGCCGGGTCACCGAGATCGCGGTGGTCTTCAAGCGCGCCCCCTACCTGCCGTTCGAGTCCGGCGCCACCGAGGAGCTGGGGCAGAACGCCCTGGTCATCCGGGTGCAGCCGGACGAGGGCATCACCGTGCGGTTCGGCTCGAAGGTGCCGGGCACCTCGATGGAGGTCCGCGACGTCACGATGGACTTCGCCTACGGCGAGTCCTTCACCGAGTCCAGCCCCGAGGCGTACGAGCGCCTGCTGCTGGACGTGCTGCTGGGCGACGCCAACCTCTTCCCGCGGCACCAGGAGGTCGAGCTGTCCTGGACCATCCTCGACCCGATCGAGCAGTACTGGGAGAAGCACGGCAAGCCCGCGCAGTACGCCTCCGGCACCTGGGGTCCCCAGGAGGCGGACGAGATGCTCGCACAAGACGGCAGGAGCTGGCGCCGGCCATGAAGATCGACCTCACGGAAACCACATCGTCGAAGATCAACGCGGGCCTCATCCAGGCCCGCCGGGCCCTCGGCACCCCGGCCGTCGGGATGGTCCTCACCCTCGTCATCGTCACCGACGAGGGCAACGCCTACGACGCCCTCAAGGCGGCCGGCGACGCCTCCCGCGAGCACCCCTCGCGGATCCTCGCGGTGATCAAGCGCCAGGGCCGCTCGCCGCGCGAGCGGGCCGCCTCCCGGCTCGACGCCGAGGTGCGGCTGGGCTCGGACGCCGGCACCGGTGAGACCGTGCTGCTGCGGCTGCACGGCGAACTGGCCAACCACGCCGAGTCCGTGGTGCTGCCGCTCCTGCTGCCGGACGCCCCCGTGGTGGTCTGGTGGCCGGAGGACGCGCCGGAGAACCCGGCGGCGCACCCGCTGGGCCGGCTCGCGCAGCGCCGGATCACCGACGCGGCGGCCACCGAGAACCCGGTCGACTCGCTGAAGGTACGGGCCGACGCCTACTCCCCCGGCGACACCGACCTGGCGTGGACCCGGATCACCCCGTGGCGCAGCATGCTCGCCGCCGCGCTGGACCAGAAGCACGCCAGGATCACCGGCGCGGTCGTCGAGGGCGAGGCGTACAACCCGAGCACCGAGCTGCTCGGCATGTGGCTCGCCCACCGGCTCTCGGTGCCGGTGGAGCGCCGGGTCTCCGACGGACCGGGCCTGACCGCGGTGCGGCTGACCACCAAGGACGGCGAGATCTGCCTGGACCGCGCCGACGGCGCGCTGGCGGAGCTGGCCGTTCCCGGGCAGCCGGACCGGCACGTCGCGCTCAAGCGGCGCGAGACGGCCGAGCTGATCGCCGAGGAGTTGCGCCGGCTCGACCCGGACGACATATACGAGGCGACGGTCAAGTTCGGCGTGCAGGGCCTGTCCGCCGACAGCGGCGAGGCCAAGGCCAAGCCGGCGGCGAAGCGGGCCGCGGCCGGCAAGCCGGCGGCGGACAAGGGCGGTTCGGCGCCGGGCGCGGAGCAGGCCGAGTGACCGCACCGCAGGTGGTGGTCCACCGCGACAAGGAGTTGATGGCCAGGGCCGCCGCGGCCCGGCTGATCACCAAGGTGGTCGACGCGCAGTCGGCCCGCGGCTCGGCCGGCGTGGTGCTCACCGGCGGGCGCAACGGCAACGCGCTGCTCGCCGCGCTCGCCGAGTCGCCGGCCCGGGACGCGGTGGACTGGGCCCGGCTGGACCTGTGGTGGGGCGACGAGCGCTTCCTGCCGGCGGACCACCCGGACCGCAACGACACCCAGGCCCGGCAGGCCCTGCTGGACACGGTGCCGCTGGACCCGGCGCGGGTGCACTCGATGCCCGCGCCCGGGTCCACCTGGGGCGGCGACGTGTACGCCGCGGCCGACGAGTACGCCGAGCAGTTGGCGAAGGCGTGCGGGCCGCAGGAGCGCTCCAGGGTGCCGGCCTTCGACGTGCTGCTGCTCGGCGTCGGCCCGGACACCCACGTGGCGTCGCTCTTCCCCGAGCACCCCGGGGTGCGGGAGACCGAACGCACGGTGATCGGGGTGCGCGGCGCCCCGAAGCCGCCGCCGACCCGGATCTCGCTCACCCTGCCGGCGATCCGGCAGGCCCGCGAGGTGTGGCTGCTGGCCGCCGGGGAGGACAAGGCGGGGGCGGTGGCGATCGCGCTGTCCGGGGCCGGGGAGATACAGGCTCCGGCGGCCGGCGCGCACGGCCGCAGCCGCACGCTGTGGCTGCTGGACCGGGCCGCGGCGGCCCAACTGCCCCGGCAGCTGTATCCGCCGGCCTCCGGCTGATCCTTCCGGCCGACGACCGCGGCCCGGTCGCGCACCCCTCATCGTTCGGGGGGTACGCGACCGGGCCGCGGTCGTCGCACCTGCTGGTGGGGCCGGAGCCTCAGATCTCGCCGCGGAGCTTGGCGAGTGCCTCGGCGAGGATCGCCTCGCCGTCCGCGTCACTGCGCCGTTCCCGGACGTACGCGAGGTGCGTCTTGTACGGCTCGGTGCGCGGCGGAGCGGGCGGGTTGTTCTCGTCCTGCCCGGCCGGGAAGCCGCAGCGGGGGCAGTCCCAGGTGTCCGGGATCTGCGCGTCACTGGCGAAACTCGGCTGGGTCTCGTGCCCGTTGGAACACCAGAAGGAGATGCGCAGACGGGGTGCGGACTCGCCGCGCTCGGCCTCTCCCATCGGCCCCGCTCCGACCCGACTGCCACGGATCGCGTTGCCACTTGCCACGGTCGTAACTCCCTGCGTGATGGTGCTGCCAGGTCGTCCAGTTTACGAAGACCCTACGTCGCGTCCCGCGGCAGGCCAATGGGGCGGGCTCCCGTGGGACGCCGTTCCATGATAAGCCGCCGCGGCGACACGGCGTCAGTTACGCCTGGATCGAGGGGAGTAGCGGCCGCGGGACCGGCCGGGTCACTTCTGCAGCTTGAGGACGAGGCCGAGCGCGACGACGCAGACGAACCACAGCAGAGCGACGACGACCGTGATGCGGTCCAGGTTGCGCTCGGCGACCGAAGAACCGCCGACGGAGGACTGCATACCGCCACCGAACATGTCGGAGAGGCCGCCGCCCTTCCCCTTGTGCATCAGGACCAGCAGCATCAGCAGCAGGCTGAACACGACGAGGGCGATGGAGAACCCGATGACCACGGCTGGACCTCTCTGGGGGACATTCGACGACCTGGAGCCTTGCGGCGGAGCGGAGCCGGGGACGACGGATCGCGCCCGGCCCCGCCAGGGTACTTCGGATCGAGCCCGTCAGCCTACTGCTTGGTCGCCGAAGCGGACGATCTTGACGAACTCCTCGGCGTCCAGCGCCGCGCCGCCGACCAGAGCGCCGTCCACGTCGGGCTGCGCCATGATCGCCGCGATGTTGCCGGCCTTCACCGAGCCGCCGTACTGGATGCGGACCGCCTCGGCCAATTCCGGGCCGTACAGCTCGGCCAGCCGGCCGCGGATCGCCCCGCAGACCTCCTGGGCGTCCTGCGGGGTCGCCACCTCGCCGGTGCCGATGGCCCACACCGGCTCGTAGGCGATGACGATCTCGGCGGCCTGCTCGGCCGGCACGTCCCGCAGGGCGCCGTCCACCTGGGCCAGGGTGTACGCGACCTGGTCGCCCGCCCGGCGGACCTCCAGGCCCTCGCCGACGCACAGGATCGGGGTGAGGTCGTGGCGGAACGCCGCCTTGACCTTGGCGTTGACGAGCGCGTCGTCCTCCGCGTGGTACTGGCGGCGCTCGGAGTGGCCGACGGCCACGTAGGAGCACTTGAGCTTGGCGAGCATCAGTCCGGAGATCTCCCCGGTGTACGCGCCGGAGTCGTGCGCGGACAGGTCCTGGGCGCCGTACTTGATCTTCAGTTTGTCGCCGTCGACCAGGGTCTGCACGGAGCGCAGGTCGGTGAAGGGCGGCAGGACCGCCACCTCGACCGCGGCGTGGTCCTTGTCGGTGAGGGCGAAGGCGAGCTTCTGGACCTGCGCGATGGCCTCGAGGTGGTTGAGGTTCATCTTCCAGTTGCCCGCCATGAGCGGGGTGCGGCTGGTCACGGCGTCAGTCCTCCAGTGCGGCGAGACCGGGCAGCGTCTTGCCCTCGAGGTATTCGAGGCTGGCGCCGCCACCGGTCGAGATGTGGCCGAAAGCACCCTCGTCGAAGCCGAGGATGCGCACCGCGGCCGCCGAGTCGCCGCCGCCGACGACGGTGAAGGCCGGGCTGTCGATCAGGGCCTGGGCGACCGTGCGGGTGCCGTCCGCGTAGTCGGGGTGCTCGAAGACGCCCATCGGGCCGTTCCAGAACACCGTGGCGGCGTCGGCGAGCTTGGCGGCGAACAGCTTGCGGCTCTCCGGGCCGATGTCCAGGCCCATCAGCCCGGCGGGCATGGCGTCGGCGGCGACCACGGCCGGGTCGGTGGCGGTCTTCGCCTTCAGGTCGGGGAACGCGGCCGCGGCGACCACGTCGACCGGCAGCACGAACTCCACGCCCCGGTCCGCGGCGCGGGCCAGGTACTCCTGGACGGCCGGGATCTGGTCCTCCTGCAGCAGGCTGCCGCCGACCTCGTACCCCTTGGCGGCGAGGAAGGTGTACACCATGCCGCCGCCGACCAGGATGCGGTCGGCCTTCTCCAGCAGGTGGTCGATGACGCCGAGCTTGTCGGAGACCTTCGCGCCGCCGAGCACGACCGCGTACGGGCGGCTCACGTCCTCGGTGAGCTTCTTCAGCACGCCCACCTCGGTCGCGATCAGACCGCCGGCGGCGTGCGGCAGCCGGGCCGGCAGGTCGTAGACCGAGGCGTGCTTGCGGTGCACCGCGCCGAAGCCGTCGCCGACGTAGCTGTCGGCCAGCTCGGCCAGCCGGTCGGCGAACGCGCCGCGCTCGGCGTCGTCCTTCGCGGTCTCGCCCGCGTTGAACCGGAGGTTCTCCAGCAGCGTGACCTCGCCGTCGGCCAGGGCGGCGACGGTGGCCTTCGCGCTGTCCCCCACGGTGTCGGTGGCGAACGAGACGTCCTTGCCGAGGAGTTCGCCCAGCCGGCGGGCGACCGGCCGCAGCGAGAACTGCGGGTCCGGCGCGCCCTTGGGCCGGCCGAGGTGGGAGGCGACGATCACCTTGGCGCCGCGGCGGGCCAGTTCGGTGATGGTCGGGACGGCGGCGCGGATCCGGCCGTCGTCGGTGATCTCGGTCCCGGCGAGCGGGACGTTGAGGTCGGCGCGGACGAACACCCGCCGGCCGGCCACCTCCAGGTCGTCGATCGTCTTCATAGTGGCTCCTGAGTCATGGCACGGGGCCCGGACGACGGCGTCGTCCGGGCCCCGTCCTGCGCTTGGCGTTACGACCGGGTGGGGGTCAGAGCTGTCCGCCGACGAAGGTGGTGAGGTCCACCAGCCGGTTGGAGTAGCCCCACTCGTTGTCGTACCAGCCGATGACCTTGACGCTCTTGCCCTGCGCCATGGTCAGCGAGGAGTCGAAGGTGCAGGAGGCCGGCCAGTTGACGATGTCCGAGGAGACGATCGGGTCCTCGGTGTACTCCAGGATGCCCTTGAGCTGGCCCTCGGCGGCCTTCTGGAAGGCGGCGTTGACCTCGTCCTTGGTGACCTCGCGCTCCAGCTCGATGACGAGGTCGGTGACCGAGCCGGTGGGGACCGGGACGCGCATCGCGATGCCGTCCAGCTTGCCCTTCAGCTCCGGGATCACCAGCGCGGTGGCCTTCGCGGCACCGGTGGTGGTCGGGATGATGTTCTGCGCGGCGGCGCGGGCCCGGCGCAGGTCCTTGTGCGGGAAGTCCAGGATGCGCTGGTCGTTGGTGTACGCGTGCACCGTGGTCATCAGGCCCTTGACGATGCCGAAGTTCTCCAGGAGGACCTTGGCCATCGGCGCCACGCAGTTGGTGGTGCAGGAGGCGTTGGAGATGATGTGGTGCTTGGCGGGGTCGTAACCTGTCCTGGTTGACACCCATGACGATGGTGATGTCCTCGTCGGTGGCGGGCGCCGAGATGATGACCTTCTTGGCACCGCCCGCCAGGTGCTTCTTGGCGTCCGCGGCCTTGGTGAAGATGCCGGTGGACTCGATCACGATGTCGACGCCCAGCTCGCCCCACTTGATGGCGGCCGGGTCGCGCTCGGCGAGGACCTTGATGGTCCTGCCGTCGACGGTGATGGAGTCGGCGGTGTGGGTCACCTCGGCCTTCAGGCGGCCCAGGATGGTGTCGTACTTCAGCAGGTGGGCGGTGGTCGCGGTGTCGCCCAGGTCGTTGACAGCCACGATCTCGAGGTCCGCACCCTGCTCAAGGGCGGCACGGAAGAAGTTGCGCCCGATGCGGCCGAAGCCATTGATGCCTACGCGGATCGTCACGAACCGATCTCCTCGTTGATGCGCCGGAAAAGCTCTCCGACTGCTCCGTATGGGATGTCCCCGACCACTGACGACCCTACCGCGCCCCCCGTCGCGGACGACAGCGAGGAGCCCGCCGTGTCCGCCCCGCCGGAGCCGCCCCGGCGCCCGCGGCGGCGGGCGCGTGCGGGGCCGGGACGGCTGGTGCGCCTGGGGTTCGTGTGCCGTTCACCACCCGGTCTCCCGGGCCGCCGCGTCAACCCACCATCTCCTCTGTGAGGTTGGACTCGGTGCCGGGAACGCCGAGGTCGCAGGCGCGCTTGTCGGCCATCGCCAGCAGCCGGCGGATCCGGCCGGCCACCGCGTCCTTGGTGAGCGGCGGATCGGCGAGCGAGCCGAGCTCCTCCAGCGACGCCTGCTTGTGCTCCATCCGCAGCCGGCCGGCCGCGGCCAGGTGCTCGGGCACGTCGTCGCCGAGGATCTCCAGGGCCCGCTGCACCCGGGCGCCGGCCGCCACCGCGGCGCGGGCCGAGCGGCGCAGGTTGGCGTCGTCGAAGTTGGCCAGCCGGTTCGCGGTGGCGCGCACCTCCCGGCGCATGCGGCGCTCTTCCCAGGCCAGCACCGACTCGTGCGCCCCCAGCCGCGTCAACAGGGCACCGATCGCGTCACCGTCCCGGACGACGACCCGGTCCACGCCGCGCACCTCGCGGGCCTTGGACGGGATGCCGAGCCGGCGGGCCGCGCCGACCAGCGCCAGCGCCGCCTCCGGGCCCGGGCAGGTGACCTCCAGCGAGGAGGAGCGGCCCGGCTCGGTGAGCGAGCCGTGCGCCAGGAACGCGCCGCGCCAGGCGGCCTCCGCGTCGCAGGTGGCGCCGGAGACCACCTGCGGCGGCAGGCCGCGGATCGGCCGGCCGCGCCCGTCGACCAGTCCGGTCTGCCGGGCCAGCTGGTCGCCGCCGGCCACCACCCGCACCACGTACCGGCTGCCTCTGCGCAATCCGCCCGGGGCCATCACCACCAGGTCGGAGGCGTGGCCGAAGATCTCCAGGATGTCCTTGCGCAGCCGCCGCGCCGCGATGCCGGTGTCGAGCTCCGCCTCGATCACGATGCGTCCGCTCACCAGGTGGAGGCCGCCGGCGAACCGCAGGATCGACGACACCTCCGCCTTCCGGCAGCAGGTACGGGTGACGGGAAGCCGGGAGATCTCGTCCTTCACCGCTGCCGTCATCGCCATGGGCCGATCCTTCCATGCATGCGAAAAATCCGGTCGTACGCGGCGGCGAGCAGCTCCGGGTCGTGCCGCGGCCCGTCAGGGGCGGCGACCGCGGCCAGCTCCACCCTGCCCGCCAACCGCTCCGCGGCCTTGGCCAGGCTCTGGCGATCGGGGACGGCGGCCTCGTCGGCCAGCACCACGTCGATGGTGAGTTTAGGGGCGTGTCGGGCCAAAACCTCCAAGTGACGCTGCGGAGAAAAACCTTCCGTCTCGCCGGGTTGCGGCGCCAGGTTCAACGTGAGCACCCGGCGCGCCCGGGTCTGGGTCAGCGCCTCGGCCAGTTCCGGCACCAGCAGGTGCGGTATGACCGAGGAGAACCACGAGCCGGGGCCGAGCACCACCCAGTCGGCGTCCAACACCGCCTGCACGGCCTGCGGGACGGCCGGCGGGTCGCCCGGCACCAGCCGCACCTGCAGCACCTCGCCGGGGGTGAGCGCCACCGTGGCCTGGCCGCGCACCGTGGCGGTGTCCTGCGGGCGGGCCGGGTCGTGCCCGCGCACCGTGGCCTCCAGGTCCAGCGGCACCGCGGACATCGGCAGCACCCGGCCGTGCGCGCCGAGCAGCCGGGCCACCCACTCCAACGCGGCCACCGGATCGCCCAGTTGCTCCCACAGCGCGACGATGAGCAGGTTGCCCACCGCGTGGCCGTGCATCTCACCCTTACTGGTGAACCGGTGCTGGATCACCCTTGACCAGGTCTGACCCCACTCGTCGTCCCCGCACAGCGCGGCCAGCGCCTTGCGCAGGTCCCCGGGGGGCAGCACGCCGAGTTCGTCGCGCAGCCGGCCGCTGGAGCCGCCGTCGTCGGCGACGGTGACCACCGCGGTCAGGTCCTGGGTGATGCGGCGCAGCGCCGCGAGGGAGGCGGACAGCCCGTGGCCGCCGCCCAGCGCCACCACCTTGGGGGTGGCACCGGTGCGGCGGGTGCGCTGCAGCCGCCGCGTGGTGGCCGTTCTGATCACTCGCGCCCCATGTCCCGGTGCACCACGACGGTCTCCACCCCGTCCGAGGAGAGCCGGCGGGCCAGCCGCTCCGACATCGCCACGCTGCGGTGCTTGCCGCCGGTGCAGCCCACCGCGAGCGTCACGTACCGCTTGCCCTCCCGGCGGTAGCCGGCCGCCACGATGTGCAGCAGCTCGGCGTAGCCGTCCAGGAACTCCTTGGCGCCCGGCTGGTTGAAGACGTACGTCGCCACCTCGTCGTTGAGCCCGGTGAACGGGCGCAGCTCCGGCACCCAGTGCGGGTTGGGCAGGAAGCGGCAGTCGACCACGAGGTCGGCGTCCACCGGCAGGCCGTACTTGAAGCCGAACGACATCACGGTGGCCCGCAGCTCGGGCTCCTCGTCGCCGGCGAACTGGGCGTCCATCTTGGCCCGCAGCTCGTGCACGTTGAGGCTGGAGGTGTCGATCACCAGGTCGGCGTCGCCGCGCAGCTCGCACAGCAGCTCGCGCTCGGCGGCGATGCCGTCGACGATCCGCCCGTCGCCCTGCAGCGGATGCGGCCGGCGCACCGACTCGAAGCGGCGCACCAGGGCGTCGTCGGAGGCCTCCAGGAACAGCACGCGGCGCTGCACGTTGCCGGAGGCGAGGGCGGACAGCGACTCGCGCAGGTTGTCGAAGAAGCGCCGGCCGCGCACGTCCACCACGACGGCGATGCGCGCGACGTTGCCGTGCGAGCGGGCGCCCAGGTCGACCATGGTGGGGATGAGCGCGGGCGGCAGGTTGTCCACCACGAACCAGCCGAGGTCCTCCAGGCACTTGGCCGCCGTGCTGCGGCCGGCTCCCGACATGCCGGAGATGATCACCAGTTCGGGGATGGCTTCCGGTGTCTGTGCCGCTCCGTCCTTCGTCACGTGTGCTCCGTGTGGGTCTGATCTGATGGTGCGGTCGGTACTCGGGACGGCCTGTGTCGCGGTGATCTTCCCGATGGCGGTGATGTCGGTGATGGCGGTGGTGTCTGTGGTGTTCATGCTTCCGGCCCTTCGCCGGGGAGGGCCTGCTGGGGACCCTCCTCCTCCATGATCTCTCCTGTCGCGGTGTTCACGGCCGGCGTGGGCGGGGAACCCGCGGAAGACGTCTGGGCGAGTGCCGCGGCGACCGCTTCCGCGGTCCGGCGGCCGATGCCCGGCACCTCGCAGATCTGCTCGATCGTGGCGGCGCGCAGCCGTTTGAGCGAGCCGAAGTGCTTCAGCAGCGCCTGCTTGCGGCTGTCGCCGAGCCCGGGCACGGTGTCCAGGGCGCCGGACCGCATCGACTTGGCGCGTTTGCTGCGCTGGTAGGTGATGGCGAACCGGTGCGCCTCGTCGCGGACGCGCTGCAGCAGGTAGAGCCCCTCGCTGGTGCGCGGCAGGATCACCGGGTCCTCGTCGTCCGGCAGCCAGACCTCCTCCAGCCGCTTGGCCAGGCCGCACACCGCGATGTCCTCGATGCCCAGCTCGTCCAGCGCCCGCTTGGCCGCCGCGACCTGCGGGCGGCCGCCGTCGACCACGAGCAGCTGCGGCGGGTAGGCGAACCTGCGCGGCCGCCCGGTGTCCGGGTCGATCGGCCCGCCGGCCGGCTCGTCGTCGGGGGCGCCGGGGGCGCCGTCCTGCCCGGCCGGGCCGTCCTGGGACTGCTGCCACTCGCCGTCGCGCTGCATCTCGCGCAGGTAGCGGCGGAAGCGGCGCGAGACGACCTCGTGCATGGACCGCACGTCGTCCTGGCCCTCGAAGGTCTTGATCTGGAAGCGCCGGTACTCGCTCTTGCGGGCCAGGCCGTCCTCGAAGACCACCATGGAGGCGACCACGTCGTCGCCCTGCAGGTGGGAGATGTCGAAGCACTCGATGCGCAGCGGCGCCTGGTCCAGGTCGAGCGCGCCGGCGATCTCCTCCAGCGCGCGCGAGCGGGTCGTCAGGTCGGAGGCCCGCTTGGTCTTGTGCAGCGCCAGCGCCTGCGCCGCGTTGCGCTGCACGGTCTCCATCAGGGCCTTCTTGTCGCCGCGCTGCGGCACCCGCAGGCTGACCTGCGCGCCCTTGCGCTCCGCGAGCCACTGGGCGATCGGCTCGGCCGGCTCGGGGACCGCGGGCACCAGCACCTCCTTGGGCACCGTGTCGCCGCGCTCCTCGCCGTACAGCTGCTGCAGCGCGTGCTCGACCAGGCCGGCGGTGTCCACCGCCTCGACCTTGTCGGTGACCCAGCCGCGCTGGCCGCGCACCCGGCCGCCGCGCACGTGGAAGATCTGCACCGCCGCTTCGAGTTCGTCCTCGGCGACCGCGATGACGTCGGCGTCGGTGGCGTCGGTCAGCACGACCGCGTTCTTCTCCATGGCCCGCTTGAGCGCCTCGATGTCGTCGCGCAGCCGGGCGGCCCGCTCGTACTCCAGCTCGCCGGCCGCCTCCCGCATGCCCTGCTCCAGCCGGCGCAGGTAGGTGCCGGTGCGGCCGGCCATGAAGTCGCAGAACTCCTCGGCGAGTTCGCGGTGCTCCTCGGGCGTGACCCGGCCGACGCAGGGCGCCGAGCACTTGCCGATGTAGCCGAGCAGGCAGGGCCGGCCGATCTGCGCGGAGCGCTTGAAGACCCCGGCGGAGCAGGTGCGCACCGGGAAGACCCGCAGCAGCAGGTCGACCGTCTCGCGGATCGCCCAGGCGTGCGCGTACGGCCCGAAGTAGCGCACGCCCTTGCGCTTGGGACCGCGCATCACCTGCACCCGCGGGAACTGCTCGCCCAGCGTGACGGCGAGCGACGGATAGCTCTTGTCGTCGCGGTACTTGACGTTGAAGCGCGGGTCGAACTCCTTGATCCAGGAGTACTCCAGCTGCAGCGCCTCGACCTCGGTGCTGACCACGGTCCACTCGACCGACCCCGCGGTGGTGACCATGGTGCGGGTGCGCGGGTGCAGGTTGGTGATGTCCTGGAAGTACGAGGAGAGCCGCTGCCGCAGGCTCTTGGCCTTGCCGACGTAGATCACCCGGCGGTGCTCGTCGCGGAACTTGTAGACCCCCGGCGAATCGGGGATCTGTCCCGGCTTCGGGCGGTAACTGGAGGGGTCGGCCATGAGGTCAACCCTACTGGCGGGCTCCCACAATCCCGCTCGCGTACGGCACCTGCCGGGATGTCGTCGAACCGGTCCTGATCACAGGTCGGCGACGAGCTTGCCGTCCTTGACCTCGACCCGGACCTCCGGGAGCGGCTTGGCGGCCGGCCCGCGCTCGACGGCGCCGGTCAGCGCGTTGAACCGGCTGCCGTGGCACGGGCAGGAGACGACGTCGTGCACGAGGGAGTCCACCACGCAGCCCTGGTGGGTGCAGACCGCGCTGAACGCCCGGTAGCTGCCCTCGGCCGGCTGGGCCACCACCACCCGGTCGTTGCGGAAGAGCGTGGCGCCGCCCACCGGCACCTGCTCGGCCTTGCCGAGGTCGGTCGGACCGCTGGGCCGGGCGGGCTTGGGGGCGCACGAGGCGAGCCCGGCGAGGCCGAGACCGACGGCTCCGGCGGCCGCCGCCCCCTGCAGCACGGTACGGCGGGGGGTGGCGGGCTGCTGCTCGTCGGTCATGGCTGTGCTCCGGATCGGGACGGTGAACGGCACCGGCCGCCCCGGTGCACGGGACGCGCGGTGATCGGTTGGCACCCTACGTCGCGTTCCTCGGCGTCCTGCCCCGGGGTCAGCCGTCGCCGCTCGCGCGCTTGCGGGAGGCGGCGGCCTTCTTGGCGGCGGGCTTGCGCGCGGCGCGCTTCTGCTGGGTGGGGATGGCGGCGTCGCTGACCCGGCTGCCGAGGATCTCCCGGAGGAACTTGCCCGTGTGGCTGGCCGGGATCGCGGCGACCTCCTCCGGGGTGCCCTCGGCGATCACCAGGCCGCCGCCGGTGCCGCCCTCCGGACCCATGTCGACGACCCAGTCGGCGGTCTTGATCACGTCGAGGTTGTGCTCGATGACGATGACCGAGTTGCCCTTGTCGACCAGGCCCTCCAGCACCCGGAGCAGCTTGCGGATGTCCTCGAAGTGCAGGCCGGTGGTCGGCTCGTCGAGCACGTAGACCGTCCGGCCGGTGGAGCGCCGCTGCAACTCGGTGGCCAGCTTGACGCGCTGGGCCTCGCCGCCGGAGAGGGTCGGCGCGCGCTGGCCGAGCCGCACGTAGCCCAGGCCCACGTCGTTGAGGGTGCGCAGGTGGCGGGCGATGGCCGGCACCGCCTCGAAGAAGTCCACCGCCTCCTCGATCGGCATGTCCAGCACCTCGGCGATGGACTTGCCCTTGTAGTGCACCTCCAGCGTCTCGCGGTTGTAGCGGGCGCCGTGGCAGACCTCGCACGGCACGTAGACGTCCGGCAGGAAGTTCATCTCGATCTTGATCGTGCCGTCGCCCGAGCAGTTCTCGCAGCGGCCGCCCTTGACGTTGAAGGAGAAGCGGCCGGGCAGGTAGCCGCGGACCTTGGCCTCGATCGTCTCGGCGAACAGCCGGCGCACGTGGTCGAAGACGCCGGTGTAGGTGGCCGGGTTGGACCGCGGGGTGCGGCCGATCGGCGACTGGTCGACGTGGACCACCTTGTCGACCAGGTCGTCGCCGTCCACCCGGGTGTGCCGGCCGGGCACCGCGCGGGCGCCGTTGAGCTCGCGGGCCAGGTGGGTGTAGAGGATGTCGTTGACCAGGGTGGACTTGCCGGACCCCGACACGCCGGTCACCGCGATGAAGACGCCGAGCGGGAAGGAGACCGTAGACGTCCCGCAGGTTGTGCTCGCGGGCGCCGTGCACGGTCAGCCGGCGCTTGCGGTCGATCGGGCGGCGCAGCTGCGGGGTGGGGATGCTGCGCCGGCCGGACAGGTACTGCCCGGTCAGCGACTCGTCGTTGGCCAGCATCCCGTCCAGCGTGCCGGAGTGCACGACCTTGCCGCCGTGCTCGCCGGCGCCGGGGCCGATGTCCACCACCCAGTCGGCGGCGCGGATGGTGTCCTCGTCGTGCTCGACGACGATCAGGGTGTTGCCCAGGTCGCGCAGCCGCACCAGGGTCTCGATCAGCCGGTGGTTGTCGCGCTGGTGCAGGCCGATGGACGGCTCGTCGAGCACGTAGAGCACGCCGACCAGCCCGGAGCCGATCTGGGTGGCCAGCCGGATGCGCTGCGCCTCGCCGCCGGACAGGGTGCCGGCCGCCCGGTTGAGCGAGAGGTAGTCCAGGCCGACGTCGACCAGGAAGCGCAGCCGCTCGTTGACCTCCTTGAGCACCCGCTCGGCGATGGTCTTCTCCCGGGCGGACAGCTTCAGGGTGCGCAGGAACTCGGCGCAGTCGCTGATCGACATGGCGGAGACGTCGGCGATGGAGCGCTCCGCGACGGTGACGGCCAGCACGATCGGCTTGAGCCGGGTGCCCTCGCAGGTGGGGCAGGGCACCTCGCCGCATGTAGCCCTCGAAGCGCTCCCGGCTGGAGTCCGACTCGGCCTCGGCGTGCCGGCGCTTGATGAACGGGATCACGCCCTCGAAGGACGTGACGTAGGAGCGCTCGCGGCCGAACCGGTTGCGGTAGCGGACCTGGACCTGGGTCTTGTGCCCGTTCAGCAGGGCCTTCCTGGCGCGCTGCGGCAGGCCGGCCCACGGGATGTCGGTGCGGAAGCCCAGCTCGTCGGCGAGCGCGCCGATCAGCCGGCCGAAGTAGTCCTGGGTGTGGCCGAGCGACCAGGGGGCGATGGCGCCCTCGTCGAGCGACTTCTCCTCGTCGGGGATGATCAGCTCCGGGTCGACCTCCATCCTGGTGCCGATGCCGGTGCACTCCGGGCAGGCGCCGAACGGCGAGTTGAAGGAGAAGGAGCGCGGCTCCAGCTCCTCGAAGGACAGGTCGTCGTACGGGCAGTACAGGTGCTCGGAGAACATCCGCTCGCGCTGCGGGTCGTCCTCCGGCAGGTCGACGAAGTCCAGGATGACCATGCCGCCGGACAGGCCGAGCGCGGTCTCGACCGAGTCGGTGAGCCGGCGCTTGGCGCTCTCCTTGACGGTGAGGCGGTCGACGACCACCTCGATGGTGTGCTTCTCCTGCTTCTTCAGCTTCGGCGGCTCGGTGAGCTGGACGGTCGCGCCGTCCACCCGGGCCCGGCTGTAGCCCTTGGTCTGCAGGTCGGCGAAGAGGTCGACGTACTCGCCCTTGCGCTCGCGGACCAGCGGCGCGAGCACCTGGAAGCGGCTGCCCTCTTCCAGCTCCAGCACCCGGTCGACGATCTGCTGCGGCGACTGGCGGGCGATCGGCCGGCCGCACTGCGGGCAGTGCGGCTTGCCGATCCGGGCGAACAGCAGCCGCAGGTAGTCGTAGACCTCGGTGATCGTGCCGACCGTGGAGCGCGGGTTGCGCGAGGTGGACTTCTGGTCGATGGAGACCGCCGGGGACAGCCCCTCGATGAAGTCGACGTCCGGCTTGTCCATCTGGCCGAGGAACTGCCGCGCGTAGGACGAGAGCGACTCGACGTAGCGGCGCTGGCCCTCGGCGAAGATGGTGTCGAACGCGAGCGACGACTTGCCGGACCCGGACAGCCCGGTGAAGACGATGAGCGCGTCACGGGGGAGGTCGAGCGAGACGTTCTTGAGGTTGTGCTCGCGAGCGCCGCGGACGGTAAGTCGATCGGCCACGCCGGTCCGTACCTTTCGTAGAAACGAAGGGGTGGCACCCCCCGTTCAGCGTAGCCGGGGCGCCTTCCGACCTTCTTGTCGAGCTTAACGAGCTGTCTGGCTGGGTGTCGGTGCACTGCTGCGCCGAGCTTATAGCACGCACATTCGATTACCGACCAACAGCAGCCAGGTTCACTCGACCGAGTGATCCGCGCCGGCTTCTGGGAAGAGGTGAAGTGATCGCACGCAGCAGACGACCAGGAGGCACCCGTGTCCGTCCAACGACCGGATCCCGTCAAAGACGCCGCGGCGGTGCGGGAGGCCACCGCACGGCTGATCGAAGCGGTGGCCGCGCTCGACCCGGCGGCGGTCGCCGAGCCCTCGCGGCTGCCCGGCTGGACCCGCGGCCACGTGCTCACCCACCTGTCGCGCAACGCGGACGGCCTGGTCAACCTGCTGACCTGGGCCCGCACCGGCGAGGAGACGCCGATGTACGCCGGCTCCGAGGCCCGCGACAAGGACATCGAGGCCGGCGCCGGACGCCCGCTGGACGAGCAGCTGGCCGACCTGCGGGGCAGCTCGGAGCGGCTCGCCGCCGAGCTGGACGGCATGCCGCCGCAGGCCTGGGCCGCGCAGGTCCGCGTCCGGCTCGGCGGCGTCATCCCGGCCGCCGAGGTGCCCGGCCTGCGGCTCCAGGAGCTGCACCTGCACCACGTCGACCTGGACATCGGCCACACCTGCGCCGACCTGCCCGCCGACTTCGCCGACCGGCAGCTCGGCGTGCTGCTCGACCGGCTGACCGCCCGGGAGGGCATCGCCGCGGTCCGGCTGTCCGACACGGTCACCGGCACCACGCGCGACATCGGCGCCGCCGACCACCCCGAGCTGACCGTCTCCGGTCCCACCGGCGCGCTGCTGGCCTGGGTCTCGGGCCGCGGCGACGGCGCGGACCTCTCGGTCGAGCCGGCGGTCCCGCTCCCGGCCCTCCCGCCGCTAGGGTGACGGCATGTCGTACACCGGAGCAGTGAAGGTCGGCGGCCCGCCCGACGTGCACGAACTCACCGACCTGATGATCACCAAGGTCGCGGTCGGGCCCATGGACAACAACGCGTACCTGCTGCGCTGCCGCGCCACCGACGAGCAGTTGCTGATCGACGCGGCCGCCGAGCCGCACACCCTGCTGGGCGTGATCGGCGACAGCGGCATCGCGTCCGTCGTCACCACCCACCAGCACGGCGACCACTGGAGCGCGCTGCGCGAGGTCGTCGACGCCACCGGCGCCCGCACCTACGCGGGCCGGCTGGACGCCGAGGGCATCCCGGTCGCCACCGACGTCCCCGTCGACGACGGCGACACCATCTCGGTGGGCCACGTCCGGCTCACCGCCCGCCACCTCGTGGGCCACACCCCCGGCAGCATCGCCCTCGTCTACGACGACCCGCACGGCCACCCGCACGTCTTCACCGGCGACTGCCTCTTCCCGGGGGGCGTGGGCAACACCCACGACGACCCGGCGGCGTTCGCCAGCCTCGTCGACGGCGTGCAGACCAAGCTGTTCGACCAGCTCCCGGACGAGACCTGGGTCTACCCGGGCCACGGCCGGGACACCACGCTGGGCGCCGAGCGGCCGCACGTGGCGGAATGGCGGGCCCGCGGCTGGTGACGCCGTCCGCCCGCGCGGCCGCCCTCCGAGTGGCCGGCGCCTGCCCGAGGCCGCATCGTGGAGGTGGGCCGCCTCCAGGACGCGGCCTCGGGCACGGAGAGGAGGCCGGCCATGTACGCGACGGTACGGCGATACGAAGGGGTGACCGATCCGGCCACGGTGGGACGCCGGGTGAACGAGGGGTTCGTGCCGTTGATCCGCCGCGTTCCCGGGCTCGTGGCCTACTACTGGGTCGACGCCGGCGACGGGGTGATGATCTCCACCAGCGTCTACGAAGACCGGGCCGGGGCCGAGGAGTCGACGAGGATCGCCGCCGAATTCGTCCGGGAGCATCTCGCCTCGCTCTTCCCGCACCCTCCCCAGGTCACGGCCGGTGAGGTCCTGGTGTCCGGGCAGTAGCGAGGTCACACCATCGAGCGGGGCACGCCTGACCGGGCGGCCCCGCTCCGGCTTGGCCGCCCGGTCAGGCGGAGGGGTCCGGCGGGCTGTAGGCGATGCCGTGCCGGCGGGCGAGGCGGTTCTTCGCCGTGGCGGAGCCGGCCAGCGAGGCCAACCACAGGGCGCGGCCGGCCTCGTGGGCCTCGGCCTGCGTCATCTGGGCCAGCCAGCGCTTGTTGTCCGCGTCGTGGTAGGCGTCGGCCACCACCTCGGACAGGTCGGCGCCGCCGGGCCGCGCCGGGACCCGCAGGTAGTCCCGGAGCATCTCCAACTCGGAGGGCAGCAGGTCCACTTCGCGGTACGCCTCGTCCGCCTGCTTCGCCAGCCAGCGCGCGACCGGCCGCCGGGCCGTCTCACGGGCGGTCCGCAGCGCGAGGGCGTCGGCGCCGTCCCGGGTGAGCCGCACCGTGCGGCCGTGCCCGACCCGCCGCACCTCGATCAGGCGCTCGGCGGCCAGTTCGGACAGCACCCGCGCGGTGTCGGCGTCGACCGGCAGCCAGTCGGCCGCCCCGCCCAGTCTCTCGATGGCCGCCCACGCGTCCACGCCTATCGGCATCGTGCTCCCTCCACCGCGCCGGGATGCTCAACGCCCGAGCGGCGTCCAGGTTGCGGCCCGCGCGGGCCGGCTTCCCCGACGTCCACTCGACGTCCACCCGGCCTCCGTCCGGCCTCCGTCCGGCCTCCGTCCGGCGCCCGCCCGGCGCATGTGCGCCGGGATCGCGGGCACCCTCACTACGACCTGCCCGTGCGAACGGAAGGACGGCAGACCATGTGGCTTGCATCACACGCGGCGAACACTCATATCGCCGTGCTCGTCGTCGCGTTCCTGGTCTTCGCCGGGATCGTCGGCATCGTCACCACGCACAAGGGCAACCGGGGCAAGAAGATCAAGCGCCGCTGACCCGGCCGGCGTGGTGACGCACCGCGTGCGCCGGACCGTCAGCCGCCGCTCTTGCGACGGAACGAGCGCTGGCTGGCGGCGGGCCCGTGGGCCCCGTGGATCTTGGAGCGGCCGCTGCCGCTGCCGCCGCCCGAGCCGTCCTGCTGGGCGCCGCGCTTGCGGGCCAGCGCCTCGCGGAACTTGGCCTTGACGTCGTCCTCGGCCGTCTCGGTGCCCTGCTCGGCCTGCTCCGGCGCCACGGCGGCGTCCGTCCCCTCGGAGTCGGCGGGCGCGGGGCCTTCGGATGATGCGGGCATGGTGACCTCCAGGCTGCGAAACGGTGACGGGCACAGCCTGTCACGTCGAACGGCCGCCGCTCGCCGATTTTCGGCCCGCGGGGTCGCTTTCTAGCGCGCGTTGCGGCGCATGCGCGCGCCGACCTCGCCGCCCTCGGTCTCCCACCACGGCCGCACCCGCTCCGGCGGCGCCGCGGCGGCCGGGGCGGGCGTGTCCGGGCCCGGTGCCGTCGCCGCGGCGGAGGCGGCAGCCGGGGCGGGGGCGGCGACCGGGGCGAGTTCGCGGTCGAGGCGGGCGTCGAGCTCGATGGTCTTGGCGCGCTCCGAGCGCCACCACTCGACGAACACCGCGAACAGGAACGGCAGCCCGACCAGTTCGGCGATGGTGAACATCAGACCGCCGCCGATCTGCTGGTCGCGCTGCAGGCTCGGCCCCCACACGCGCGGGTGGGCGGCGTAGTACGGGCCGGCCACCAGCGTGCCGCTCAGCATCACCACGACGCCGGGCACCGAGTCGAAGAGCCCGTCGAGGAAGACCAGCAGCGCCCGCACCGGATAGGTGCACCAGCGCGGCAGCAGTTCCTGCCGGCTGAGCATCGGCAGCACGAACAGGCAGCCGGTGAACATCAGTTGCAGGTGCATCAGCTGCCGGACGCCGTAGTGGCCCAGCGCGGTCTGGAAGTAGGGCGTGAAGTAGATCGTCAGCTCGGAGGCGAGCACCAGCGCCGAGCTGACGAACGGGAACGTCAACACCCGTACGGCGAAACCACCCGTCACGGCGGACAGCCGCCGCCCGGCGGACCGGGACAGCGCGCGCTCCGCCAGCGTCAGCGGGTCGCCGAGCGCGAGACCGAGCGGGGCGAGGAGGTCCAGCATGATGTTCTGCACGGCGGCCGGCCAGAACAGCACGCGGCTGTAGACCATGAACGCGGACATGGTGGCGACCACCATGGTGCCGAGCCCGAGGACCACGAAGGCGGTCGTGCGGGCCGCCGGCCACGACTCGCCACGCCGCCGCAGCCGCCGCACCGCGCCCGCGTAGAGCCCGCCGAGCACCAGCACGCACGCCAGCGCCACCGGGTCCAGTTCCCACGTGGTCAGAAAACGGGCAACCGTCAACTCCGGCAGAACCGTCACCGCCAAGGTGCTCACCGCGCACCCACCTGCTCTCACATCGCCGGCCTCACAGCGGCAACCAGACTAGACGCCGGGCACCGGGGCGCCGTTCAGCGGGTGGTCTCCCGCTCGGTGCGCTCCCCGCCCGGCTCCGCGGCGGCCTCCCGGCGCCGCCGCGAGGCGACCAGGCTGGTGGCGGTGGTGACCGCCAGCACGCCGGCGATGACGCCGAGCGAGAGCGGGGTGGAGATCTCCGGCACGTGCACCCCCGACGCGTGCAGCGCGTGCAGCACCAGCTTGACGCCGATGAAGCCCAGGATGACCGAGAGCCCGTACGACAGGTGGACCAGCCGTTCCAGCAGCCCGCCGAGCAGGAAGTACAGCTGGCGCAGGCCCATCAGCGCGAAGGCGTTGGCGGTGAAGACGATGTACGGGTCCTGGGTGAGGCCGAAGATCGCCGGGATGGAGTCGAGCGCGAACAGCACGTCGGTGGTGCCGATCGCGAGCATCACGACGAGCATCGGCGTCATCAGCCGGCGGCCGTTCTCCACGACGAACAGCGCGGTCCCGTGGTAGCGCTCGGTGGCCGGCACCCGCCGTTCGATCGCCTTCAGCAGCCGGTTCTCCTGGTACTCCGGCCTCTCCGGACCGCCCGGACCCGGCTTGTCCCGGGCCTCCCGGAGCAGCTTCCACGCGGTCCACACCAGGAAGGCGCCGAAGACGAAGAAGATCCACGAGAAGCCGGCGATCAGCGCCGCGCCGGCCGCGATGAACACCGCGCGCAGCACCAGGGCGATCAGCACCCCGACGAACAGCACCCGTTGCCGGTGGACCACCGGCACCGCGAACCGGCCCATGATCAGCACGAAGACGAACAGGTTGTCGACGCTCAGCGACTTCTCGGTGATGTACCCGGCCAGGAACTGACCGGCCGGCGCGGCCCCGCCGAAGACCAGCAGGCCGCCGCAGAAGAGCCCGGCCAGCACGATCCACACCCCGGTCCAGACCGCGGCCTCCCGGATCGACACCTCGTGCGGCCGGCGCCCGCCGATCAGGAAGTCGACCGCGATCAGCGCGCACAGGCCGAGGATGGTCGCAGCCCAGAGGGTGAGGGAGACATCCACTCCCAGAACGGTACAGGCTTCGCCAATCACTGGTAAAGCGGAGACCAAACGAGCAGGTCAGCTGCCGTGTGCCTGGCGTGCCTCGGCGATCTCGCCGAGGACCACCTCCAGCACCCGGCTGCCGTCCGGCGGCAGCGACGGCTCGTAGGTCCACTCCTGGCCCACCCAGGGGTCGACCAGGTGGTCGTCGGGCAGCGGTGTCAGCCGCAGCAGGGAGCGCCACAGCGGGTCGAGCAGCGGCCCGAACGACCCGGCCTCCGCCCGGTCGGCGATCAGCATCAGGTGCACCCCGGCGGCCGGCCCCTCGTCCGCCAGGTAGCGCAGCCGGGTCAGCGCCCGGTCGTCGAAGTCGTACGGGAAGCCGCTGACCACCAGCAGCTGCACCGCGGTGTCCAGGTCGGGCGGCAGCGCGTCCGGGGCGCCGACCCGCATCGCCATGGTGATCAGGTCCACCCGCCGGGTCATCGCCTCCAACGCCCCCGGCACGCCGTCCGCGCCGACGCCCGACCACTGCCGCAGCGCGCGGGAGCGGGCCAGCGGGGCGAACGCGCCCGCCGCGGCGCCCGTGGGGTCCACCAGGTGCACGGTCAGCCCGCCGACCGGGTGGGCGGCCAGCAGCCGCACCGCGAGCGCGGCGCCGACCTCGGCGGCCCGGCGGCGCATCAGCTCCGCGTCCTGCGGGGTCACCGAGCCCGGCTCGACAACGTAGTCGGCCCCGCTGTCGATCCACAGGCCGCGCTCCAGCGGCAGCCGGGCGAGCATCGGGATGCGCAGCTCGGGCACCTCGGGCAGGTGGATGTCGCCCAGCCGGACGCCCAGCGGCGGCGCGGCGGGCGCCCGGTAGCCGTGCCAGACCGGGCTCTCCCAGGCGGCGTAGGCCGGCGGCAGCGCGGGCTCGACCACCTCGGACTCCGCGGTCAACTGGCGCAGATCGTGGTCGAGATGGGCCCTGGCCTGGTCGGTCAGGTCGTGGCGGCGGGCCTGCGCCCGCTCCCTGGCTGCCTCGGCCTCCGGCCCGAACCGGGTCGCCGGGTCGGCCAGCAGGGCGTCCAGCTCGCGCTCCAGCCGCGACTCGGCGAACTCCACCGCGCCGCGGTAGGCGGCGATCCGCCGGGTCAGGTCCTCGAACATGCCGGCGACCTGGTTGAACAGCCGCTCCTCCATCGTCCAGCCGGGCGCGTCCCCGGCCACCGGCTCGCCCGGGTCCGGCCGGTCGGCGGGCGCGGGCGGGGCGGGCGGCTCGGCGTCGCGCTGCGCGGGCAGGGCGGCGACCGTCGGCACGACCCGGGTCAGCGCGGCGCGGCGCACCGCGTCGTGCACCTCGCCGGCCAGCAGGACCGGGGCCGGCAGGCGGTAGTCGGCGAGCATCCCGGGCAGGCCGGCGGCGTAGCCCTGGCCGACCGCGCGGATTCGCCAGGCCCCGTCGCGCCGGTAGAACTCCAGCACGGCCACCGCGGACTCGCGGGCCAGCCCGGTGAGGGTGAACGCGGCCAACTCCTCGCCGTCCGGCACGCTGACGGTGGCGCGCGGCGCGGCGAGGGCGCCGAAGCTGCCCGGCCCGCCGCTCTCGCCGGGCAGCGCGAGCAGCACGGTCAACCGCCGGCTGTCCGGTGCGGTCCCGGGGAGCGGAGCCGCCAGGTCCAGCGTGATCCGCTGCTCCGTGCCCGCCCGGCCCGGCACCCGGATCCCGGGCAGCGTCGGCGCCCCGGCGTGCGCCAGGCGCGCGCCGGCGGCCACACCGTCGAGGATCACGCCGGTGGTCACGGCCACGTCGGCGGTGACGCGGACCTCCAGCGTGGTCCGCGACAACGGATGATTCTGCCCTCGCAGCAGATCGGCGCCCATCGCCTTACCGCCCTCTCCCCTCGCCCAGCGCGGTGCCTGGTGCGAACGCGGCCTACAGATGCGGGACGATCGCCGGCATCAGGTCCTTGAACGTGCGGCCCTGCACGGGCGCGCCGATGGCGGTCATCGACCAACCACCGCCGGCGCGGTGCACCTTGGCCATGATCTGCGCGGTGTACGGGCCACCGCCGTCGAGCGTGTAGCGGGCCAGCTCCTGGCCACTGGTCTCGTCGACCAGGCGGCAGAAGGCGTTCTGCACCTCGGCGAACGTCTGGCCGGTGAAGGAGTTGACGGTGAAGACGATCTGGTCGACGTGGACCGGGACGCGCTGCAGGTCGACGAGGATGGACTCGTCGTCGCCGCCCTGGCCCACCCCGCCGACCAGGTTGTCGCCGGTGTGCCGGACCGAGCCGTCGTCGCTGACCAGGTGTTGGAAGAAGACCACGTCGGTCATCTGGCGGTCCGCGAACAGCACCGCCGAGGCGTCCAGGTCTATCTCCCGGGTGCGCCGGCCGAAGATCCCGCGGCGTGCCGCCGCCTGCCAGCCGAGGCCCATCCGCACCGCGGTCAGCGTGCCGCCACCGGACTTCGTCAGGCTGACCTGCTGCCCCTTGGCCAAGTTCACCGTCACCGGCGTTCCCTCCCGCTCCGTTCACCGCGCCGTGGTGCGGCGCTGCCCGAAACCCTACGCAGGGTCTCGGGCGATGTACCCCCACCGGAACCCGTTTGTGGCGGTCCTGCGACGAATCGGGTGGCACCGGCGCCGGATGCGCCGCTCAGGCGATGCCCGCCTCCCTCATCTGGCGCAGTTCCTTCTTCAACTCCCCCAGTTCGTCGCGGAGCCGGGCCGCCACCTCGAACTGCAACTCGGCAGCCGCAGTGTGCATCTGCTCGGTCAACTCCTGGATGAGTTCCACAAGTTCCGCAGCCGGCAGGCTCTTCGCCGCCCGGTGCTTCTCGCCGGCCTTCGCCGACAGGCCGGGCACCGGCGCCTTGCCGCGCGAGCGCTGGCGTCCGGAACCGAGCAGCTCCTCGGTGTCCGCGTCCTCCCGGGCGAAGGAGTCGAGGATGCCGGCGATCTTCTTGCGCAGCGGCTGCGGGTCGATGCCGTGTTCGGTGTTGTAGGCGACCTGCTTCTCGCGGCGCCGGTTGGTCTCGTCGATGGCCCGTTCCATACCCGGGGTGATCTTGTCCGCGTACATGTGGACCTCGCCGGAGACGTTGCGCGCCGCGCGGCCGATGGTCTGGATGAGGGAGGTGCCGGAGCGCAGGAAGCCCTCCTTGTCGGCGTCGAGGATGGCGACGAGCGAGACCTCGGGCAGGTCGAGGCCCTCGCGCAGCAGGTTGATGCCGACCAGCACGTCGTACTCGCCGGCCCGCAGCTCGCGCAGCAGCTCGACCCGGCGCAGGGTGTCGATGTCGCTGTGCAGATAGCGCACCTGGATGCCGAGTTCGAGCATGTAGTCGGTGAGGTCCTCGGCCATCTTCTTGGTCAGCGTGGTGACCAGCACGCGTTCGTCCCGCTCGGCGCGGATCCGGATCTCGTGCACCAGGTCGTCGATCTGGCCCTCGGTGGGCTTGACGATGACCTGCGGATCGACCAGCCCGGTGGGCCGGATGACCTGCTCGACGAAGCCGTCCGAGCGGGAGAGCTCGAACGGCCCGGGGGTGGCCGACAGGTACACGGTCTGCTCGACGCGCTCCAGGAACTCCTCCCACTTCAGAGGGCGGTTGTCGAGCGCGGAGGGCAGCCGGAAGCCGTGTTCGATGAGGGTGCGCTTGCGGGAGGCGTCGCCCTCGTACATCGCGCCGATCTGCGGGACGGTCTGGTGCGACTCGTCGATGACCAGGAGGAAGTCCTCCGGGAAGTAGTCGAGCAGGGTGTTGGGCGCGGTGCCCGGGTCGCGGCCGTCGATGTGGCGGGAGTAGTTCTCGATGCCGGAGCAGGTGCCGATCTGGCGCATCATCTCGATGTCGTACGTGGTGCGCATCCGCAGCCGCTGGGCCTCCAGCAGCTTGCCCTGCTTCTCCTGGGTGGCCAGGGTGGTCTCCAGCTCCCGCTCGATCCCGGCGACGGCGCGCTCCATCCGCTCGGGGCCGGCCACGTAGTGCGTCGCGGGGAAGACGTACAGCTCGGTGTCGTCGGTGACGACCTCGCCGGTGAGCGGGTGCAGGGTGGAGAGCGCCTCGATCTCGTCGCCGAACATCTCGATGCGGACGGCCAGCTCCTCGTAGACCGGGAAGATCTCGATGGTGTCGCCGCGGACCCGGAAGGTGCCGCGGCTGAACGCCACGTCGTTGCGGGTGTACTGGATGTCGACGAAGCGGCGCAGCAGCGCGTCGCGCTCGATCTCCTCGCCGACCTTCAGCCGCACCATGCGGTCGACGTACTCCTGCGGGGTGCCCAGGCCGTAGATGCAGCTCACCGAGGCGACCACGATCACGTCACGGCGGGTGAGCAGCGAGTTGGTGGCCGAGTGGCGCAGCCGCTCGACCTCCTCGTTGATCGAGGAGTCCTTCTCGATGTAGGTGTCGGTCTGCGGGACGTACGCCTCGGGCTGGTAGTAGTCGTAGTACGAGACGAAGTACTCGACGGCGTTGTGCGGCAGCAGCTCGCGGAACTCGTTGGCCAGCTGGGCGGCGAGCGTCTTGTTCGGCGCGATGACCAGGGTCGGGCGCTGGAGCTTCTCGACCATCCAGGCCGTGGTGGCCGACTTGCCGGTGCCGGTGGCGCCGAGCAGCACGACGTCCTTCTCACCCGCCTCGACGCGCCGGGCCAGCTCGGCGATGGCCGTCGGCTGGTCGCCGCTGGGCCGGTAGTCGCTGACGACCTCGAAGGGCGCCACCTTGCGTTCGATGTCTGTAACGGGCCGCATGGAAACACCGTACGGCCCGCCACTGACACCCGGCTCCCCGCCGAGCCCCCGCCGGCCCCCGGTACCGCGCTGAACTGCGACGACGCGCGCCGAACCCGGTCGGCTCCCGCCGGCCGTCCCGCCGGTCGTCCCGAGCTGTCGGCGCGGCGTCCTAGGGTGGTGGTGTGACAGAAGACATCCTCGGCCCCGGCGCGGCCGGGGCCCCTGAGGTGCGGTGGACGGTGCGCGAGACGCCGGTCGGGCCGCTGCTGCTGGCCACGACCGGTTCCGGCCTGGTCAACGTGCTCTTCCGGGCCGACACCCGGGTGACCGCGACCGCGGTGCGCCGGCTGGCCGGCCGGCTGGGCGCCGAGCCGGTGCGGCACGACCCGGAGCCGTCCGCCGCCCCGGCCGGGCCCGCCGAGCGCCACCTGGCGGACGCCGCCGGGCAGATCGACGCCTACTTCGCCGGCACGCTGCGGGAGTTCACCGTGCCGCTGGACTGGTCGCTGAGCGGCGGCTTCAACCACCGGGTGCTGCGCGAGCTGGCGGCCGGCGTGCCCTACGGCTCGGTGGTGGGCTACCAGACGCTCGCCGACCGGGTGGGCGAGCCCGGCGCGGCCCGCGCCGTGGGCGTCGCCATGGGGTCCAACCCGATCCCGGTGGTCGTCGCCTGCCACCGGGTGGTCGAGAGCGGCGGCGGCATAGGCGGCTTTGGCGGCGGCCTGGAGATCAAACGCCGCCTGCTCGCCCTGGAAGGCGTCCTGCCGGCTCCGCTGTTCTGACCGGCCCAGCCACGCTCCGGACCCTCTACGCTCCGGGGTCGTCGAAGTGGGCGGCGGCGAGGTAGTCGGGGTTGGGGTCGAGGGCGGCGGCGAGGCGGAAGTGGCGCTGGGCCTCGGCGGCGCGGCCGGCCCGCTCCAGGGTGCGGGCCAGCGCGAAGTGGGCGAAGGCGTTGTCCGGCTCGCGGTCCAGCACGACCTGGAACTCCAGCTCGGCGGCGCGCAGCTGCGCGGCGAGGAAGAACGCGCGGGCCCGCAGCAGGCGGGCCGCGGTGTTCTCCGGATGCGCGGTGATGACGGGATCGAGCAGCTTGACGGCACCGCGCGGGTCGCGGGCCTCGAGCAGCCGCTCCGCGGCGCGGTAGTCGATGACGTTGGTCTCCGGAGTGCGCTCGGCCACCCTGTGCCTCCTTGCAGCGGCGATCTCCCGCCCTTCCAGGGATACCCAACGGCCATTTTCGGCAATCGCGTTCCGCCCCTGCCTAGACTGGGCCGCATGGGCGAAGCCGGGGGGATCGTGTACTTCGAACGGCGGCAGGACTGGCGCGGCTGGCTGACCGAGCACCACGAGTCGGCCGCGGAGCTGCTGGTCGGCTTCCGCAAGAAGGGCAGCGGGCTGCCGAGCATCACCTGGCCGGAGTCGGTGGACGAGGCGCTGTGCCACGGCTGGATCGACGGGGTGCGCCGCCGGATCGACGACACCAGCTACGTCATCCGCTTCACCCCGCGCCGGACCGGTTCGGTGTGGAGCAACGTCAATGTGAAGCGGTTCGGCGAGCTGCGGGCGGCCGGCCTGGTCCGGCCCGCCGGGGAGGCCGCGTTCGCCGCCCGCGAACAGGAGCGCAGCGGGATCTACGCGTACGAGGCACCGCGGGAGGCGGAGCTGTCGGCGGAGTTCGCGGACCGGTTCCGGGCGGCCGGCCCGGCGTGGGCGTTCTTCGGCGAGCAGGCGCCCTCGTACCGCAGGACGACACTGCACTGGGTGATGGCGGCCAAGCAGCAGGCCACCCGGGAGCGGCGGCTGGCGGCGCTGATCGAGGCCTCGGCGGCCGGCGAGCGGCTGAGGCAGTTCTCCTACCGGCGCTGACCGCCCGCCCGGCCGGCCCTGCTCACCCGGCGGCGGCCGCGGCCCGGTCGCACAGCGCCTGCCAGACCCGGCGCACCTGCGGTTCGAGGGCGTCGAGCGGGCCGTCGTTGTCGATGACGAGGTCGGCGACGGCGAGCCGCTGCTCCCGGTCGGCCTGGGCGTCCATCCGGGCCCTGGCCTCCGGCTCGGCCATGCCGCGCAGCCGGGTCAGCCGATCGAGCCGGGTGGGCGCCGAGGCGTCCACCACCACGACGAGGTCGAAGAGCGGGGCGAGCCCGTTCTCGGCCAGCAGTGGGACGTCGTGCACCACGACGGCGTCCGGCGGGGCGGCGGCCTCCAGCTCGGCGGAGCGCCCGCGCACCAGCGGGTGGACGATGGCGTTGAGCGCGGCGAGCCGCTGCGGGTCGCCGAAGACGACCGCGCCGAGCTTCGGGCGGTCCAGCGTGCCGTCGGCGGCCAGCACCCCGGGGCCGAACTCCGCGGCGACGGCGGCCAGCCCGGGGGTGCCCGGCGCCACCACCTCCCGCGCGATCCGGTCGGAGTCGACCAGCACGGCGCCGTAGGAGACCAGCAGCCGGGACACCTCGCTCTTGCCGGCGCCGATCCCGCCGGTCAGGCCCACCTTCAGCATGCGGTCAGCGTAGCGACCCGGCCGGATCAGCCGTTGTCCCCCTCGCGTTCGGCCAGGAAGCGCTCGAACTCGGCGGCCAGGTCGTCGGCGGACGGCAGGTCGGCGGACTCGGCGATCAGGCTCTCCCGGTCGCCGGCGCCGGCCAGCGCGTCGTACTGCGCCTCCAGGCCGCGCACCACGGTGACCAACTCGCCGTCGCCCTCGGAGATCTGCCGTTCGATCTCGGCCCGGACGCTCTGCGCCTCGTCGCGCAGCGCGTTCGCCACCTGGGGCAGCACCAGGCCGGTGGCGCCGGTGACCGCCTCCAGGACGACCAGCGAGGCGTCCGGGTAGGGCGAGCGCGCCAGGTAGTGCGGGACGTGGGCGGCGACGCCCAGCACGTCGTGGCCCGCCTCGGTCAGCCGCAGTTCGACCAGGGCGTCGACGCTGCCGGGCACCTGGGCCTCGTCGAACCAGCTGCGGTGGCCGGGCACCAGGTCGACGCGGTTGCCGTGCGGGGTGAGGCCGACCGGGCGGGTGTGCGGGACACCCATCGGGATGCCGTGGAAGCTGATGGCGAGCCGCACGCCGAACTGCTCGACCAGCTCGCCGACCGCCGCGGCGAACCGCTCCCACATCACGTCCGGCTCGGGGCCGGTGAGCAGCAGGAACGGTGTGCCGGTGGTGTCGTGGGTGAGGTAGAGCGCCAACTCGGGCGTCTCGTAGTCCGTCCAGTGGTCGCGCCGGAAGGTCATCAGGGGCCGGCGGGCCCGGTAGTCGAGCAGCCGGTCCACGTCGAACCGGGCGACCAACTGGTGGTCGAGGCGGCTGAGGAGCTCGGTGACCAGCTGGTCGCCGGTGTCGCCCGCGTCGATGAAGCCGTCCAGGTGGTACAGCAGCACCAACCCGTCGGACTCGGCGGCCTCCACCGCCGCCACGCCCTCGGGTTCGAGCTCGTACATGTCCCGCGGTTCAAGCAACGTATCGCTCCTTCTGGTCTCCTCCGGGCAACGTGCCCCGGCATCCCGGCATTCCCCCGGTCCGGGCCGACCGGGCGGGCACCGACCGGATTGCCCGGGTCTTGACAGGTACGCCCGGCGCGGCGGACGATCCACGCCCGGCGCGTACCTTGCCGCCATTCCCACGGTGCCATCACGAAGGGACACCACGCCTTGACGCACCGTACCGGAGGGAGATCACTTCCCGCACGCCTCAGGGCACCGCTCGTCGCCGCCGTCACGGCGGCGTTCCTCACCCTCGTGCCGACCGCCGCGGCCCCGGCGCCGGCCGGGCAACCGACCGATCTGGTCAACCCGTTCATCGGCTCGGACGAGGAGGGCAACACCTTCCCCGGGGCGACGGTGCCGTTCGGCATGGTGCAACTCTCCCCGGACACCGGGCACTCCACCGGCTACGACTGGGACCAGGACCGCATCAGGGGGTTCAGCGCGACGCACCTGTCCGGCGCGGGCTGCGCGGCCGGCGGGGACCTGCCGGTGCTGCCGACCACCGGCGCGATCACCTCGACCGACGACGCGCGCTACGCCGCCGGCTACGCGCACGGGAACGAGACCGCCTCGCCCGGCTACTACCGGGTCGGCCTGTCCTCCTACGGCGGCATCACCGCGGAGTTGACCGCGACCACCCGCACCGGCTGGCAGCGCTACACCTTCCCGCCGACCGACCGGGCCAACGTGCTGCTCGACACCGGCCAGGCGCTGCACACCGTGGTCTCCAGCACCGTGCGGGTGCTGGACGACCGCACGGTGGCCACCGCCGTCACCGGCAGCGGCTTCTGCTGGGGCACGCTGCCCTACACCGTGTACGCCGTCACCCGCTTCGACCGGCCGTTCACCGCGCACGGCACCTGGGACGGCGGCCGGGTCACCGCCGGGTCCGGCGCGTCGAGCGGTCCCGGGCGGCGCGGCGCCTACGTCCGCTTCGACACCCGCGACCGGCGGCAGGTCACCGCGGTCACCGCGCTGTCCTACGTCGGCGAGCGGGGCGCGCTGGCCAACCTGGCCGCCGAGGGCCGCGGCGGCTTCGACGCCACCGCGAGCGCGGCGCGGGCCACGTGGGAGCTGCGGCTGTCCACGGTCCGGGTGGACGGCGGCGGCACCGAGCGGCAGCGCACCTTCTACTCGGCGCTCTACCGGGCCTTCCTCGCCCCGAACACCGGCAGCGACGTGGACGGCTCCTACACCGGCTGGGACGGGCGGCCGCACCGGGCCGAGGGGTTCACCTACTACCAGAACTGGTCGCTGTGGGACACCTACCGCACCCAGGCCCAACTGCTCTCGCTGCTCGCGCCGGCCGAGATGCGCGACATGACGCTGTCCCTGCTGCGGGTGGCGGCGCAGGGCGGCCGGCTGCCCAAGTGGGGCTACGCCACCGTGGAGACCAACGTGATGACCGGCGATCCGGTGACCCCGTTCCTGGTCAACGCCTGGTCGCAGGGGCTGCTGAAGGGCCACGAGCAGGAGGCGTACGCGGACCTGCTCCAGGACGCCGACTCCGCGCCGCCGCCCGACTCGCCGTACGAGGGGCGCGGCGCGGACCCGGCGTATCTGGCCGGCGGATACGTGCCGTTGGAGCGCGCCCCGACCGGCGCGGCCGGCGACAGCGACACCGCGCGCGGGGCGTCGGCGACCCTGGAGTACGCGCTGTCCGACGCGGCGCTGGCCACCATGGCGGACGCGCTCGGCCACCACGCCGACGCCGCCCGGCTGCGGGCCCGCGGCCAGGACTTCCGCAACGTCTTCGATCCGCGCACCGGGTGGTTCCGGCCGCGGGACGCGCAGGGCACGTTCACCGGATCGGGTGACCCGTCGCAGGGCACCGGCTTCCACGAGGGCACCGGCTGGCAGTACCTGTGGCAGGTGCCGCAGGACCTGCCAGGGCTGATCGACGCGATCGGCGGCCGGGCGGCGGCCAACGCCCGGCTCGACGCGTTCTTCGCCTACGGCCGGCTGCTCGCCGACCCGGCCCGCACCGCCCGCGAGGCGTGGGTGAACAGCCCCTACGCCTACTACCGGCAGGACACCTACAACCCGCAGAACGAGCCGGACCTGACGGCCCCTTACACCTACCTGTCGACGGGTCAGCCGTGGAAGACCACCGACGTGGTGCACGCGGCGCTCGGACTGTTCACCGACGGGCCGGACGGCATCACCGGCAACGACGACCTGGGCACCATGTCCTCCTGGGACGTGCTGGCGTCGATCGGCCTGTTCCCGGTCTCGCCGGGCAGCCCGACCTGGGGGCTGACCACGCCGGTCTTCCCGCGCGTCCGGCTCACCCTGGACCGCCGCTACTACCCGCACGGCGGCCTGGCCATCACCGCGCCCGGCACCTCGGCGCCCGACCGCTACGTGCGCTCGCTGCGGGTCGGCGGCCGGCCGAGCACCGCCACCTACGTCACCACCGCCGACCTGCGGGCCGGCCGCGACCTCGCCTACACCGTCGGCGACACGCCGTCCGCGTGGGGCACCGGCGCCGCCGACGCGCCGCCCGCCACCGACGGCACGCCGATCGCCCAGCACCGCGCCGCGCTGGAGGTCACCGCGCCGCACTCCGCCGTGCGGCCCGGCGGGCGGCTGGAGTTGACGGCGACCGCGGAACTGACCGCACCGGGACGCACGTCGGCCCGGCTGACGGTCTCGGCGCCCCGGCCGCTGTCCGCCGGCCCGGCGAGCCGCACGCTGAGCGCGCTCTCCGACGACCTGCCCGCGACCGTGACGACCCTGCTACCGCTTACCGTCCCGGCCGGCACGCCGGGCGGCACGTATCCGGTCACGGTGCGGATCGCCGGCGCCGACGGGGCGCGGGTGTCGCGCACCGTCGAGGTCACGGTGGCCGGACCCCGGCGCCGGACCGGGGGGAAGTGACGCCGGACGGTCGGGCGCCGGGCCGCGGGGTCACCGGAAACGGCGGAGGCCCGCTCCCCCCGAGGGGAGCGGGCCTCACTTCCTTGCCGCGTGGAGCGCGATCGGCAGAGCGTCAGCTCTGGCCGCCCGCCAGCTTCTCGCGGAGCGCGGCGAGCGCCTCGTCCGACGCCAGGGCGCCGGAGTTGTCCGCGGACTCCGAGGAGTACGAGCCGCCGCCCACACCGGCCGGAGCCGGCGCGGCCGTGCCGCCCTCGGCGGCCGCCTGCTCGTCGGCCTCGCGGGACTTGACCACCTGCGCCTGGTGCTGCTCGAAGCGGGTCTGCGCCTCGGCGTACTGGCGCTCCCACTCCTCGCGCTGCTTCTCGTAACCGGGCAGCCAGTCGTTGGCCTCCGGGTCGAAGCCCTCGGGGTAGATGTAGTTGCCCTGGTCGTCGTAGGACGCGGCCATGCCGTACAGGGTCGGGTCGAACTCGACCGAGGCCGGGTCGGTGCCGAACGCCTCGTTGGCCTGCTTGAGCGACAGGCTGATCCGGCGGCGCTCCAGGTCGATGTCGATGACCTTGACGAAGATCTCGTCGTCGACCTGGACGACCTGCTCCGGGATCTCCACGTGGCGCTCGGCCAGCTCGGAGATGTGGACCAGGCCCTCGATGCCCTCGTCCACCCGGACGAACGCGCCGAACGGAACCAGCTTGGTGACCTTGCCGGGGACGACCTGGCCGATCTGGTGGGTCCGGGCGAACTGCTGCCACGGGTCTTCCTGGGTCGCCTTCAGCGACAGGGAGACGCGCTCGCGGTCCATGTCGACGTCCAGGACCTCGACCGTGACCTCCTGGCCGACCTCGACGACCTCGGAGGGGTGGTCGATGTGCTTCCAGGACAGCTCCGAGACGTGCACCAGACCGTCGACGCCGCCGAGGTCCACGAACGCACCGAAGTTGACGATGGAGGAGACGACGCCGGAGCGCACCTGGCCCTTCTGCAGGGTGGTGAGGAAGGTCTGGCGCACCTCGCTCTGCGTCTGCTCCAGCCAGGCACGGCGGGACAGGACCACGTTGTTGCGGTTCTTGTCCAGCTCGATGATCTTGGCCTCGAGCTCCTTGCCGACGTACGGCTGGAGGTCGCGCACCCGGCGCATCTCGACCAGGGAGGCGGGGAGGAAGCCGCGCAGACCGATGTCGAGGATGAGGCCGCCCTTGACGACCTCGATGACGGTACCGGTGACGATCCCGTCCTCTTCCTTGATCTTCTCGATCGTGCCCCAGGCCCGCTCGTACTGAGCGCGCTTCTTGGACAGGATGAGGCGGCCTTCCTTGTCCTCCTTCTGGAGAACCAGGGCCTCGATCTCGTCGCCGACCTTGACGACCTCGTTGGGGTCGACGTCGTGCTTGATCGAGAGCTCTCGGGAGGGGATGACGCCTTCGGTCTTGTAACCGATGTCGAGCAGGACCTCGTCCCGGTCGACCTTCACGATGACGCCGTCGACGATGTCGCCGTCGTTGAAGTACTTGATCGTCTCGTCGATCGCGGCGAGGAAGGCTTCCTCGGAACCGATGTCGTTGACCGCCACCTGCGGGGTGGTACGAGGGGCCTCGGTGCTGCTCGTCATTAGGGAAAGGACTCCGGTACGGACAGTAAGTCGTAGGTACTGCTACGCCGGGAGCCCGTGTCGCTTCTGCCGATTCCGGACAGCTTCGAGGCGGCGAATCCGAACATCCGGATCCCGCCTCAAAAACCGAGAGGTCTGCGACAGACGCGAGCGCAGCCTGCTCCGTCCGAGGTGCGCAGGCTCGCAACGCAACTTGTAGCATACGGGGGCAGCCGAGGTCGGTCAATGCACGAAGAGCGCACCAAGGACACAACGGCCCATAACCGGCACGGCGCCCAAGCCACAGGTCGATGATTAGGTTACGACGAAGCCCCCGATGATCCAAGACACCCCGGCCTTCGCGCCGCCACCAGATCCCCGCAGGCCGCTCGGAGCGGACGGCACTCCCGACGAGCCCGCGGACGACTGCGAGGCCACCCGGCGCACCGCGGACGCCACGGAGAGTTCCCGGGCCAACCGGGGCTGGTGGGACCGCAACGCCGACGACTACCAGCAGGAACACGGCGGTTTCCTCGGCGACGACCGCTTCGTGTGGGGCCCGGAGGGGCTCGACGAGGCCGACGCGGCGCTCCTCGGCCCGGCGGACGCCCTGGCCGGCCGCCAGGTGCTGGAGATCGGCTGCGGCGCCGCGCAGTGCTCCCGCTGGCTCGCGGCGCGCGGGGCGCTCCCGGTGGCGCTCGACCTCTCCTACCGGCAGTTGCAGCACGCCCGGCGCATCGACGAGCGCGCGGGGACCTTCCCGCTGGTCCAGGCGGACGCCGGTGTGCTGCCCTTCGCGGACGGCGCCTTCGACCTGGCGTGCTCGGCGTACGGCGGGGTGCCCTTCGTGGCCGACTCGGCGCGGGTGATGCGCGAGGTGCGCCGGGTGCTGCGGCCGGGCGGGCGCTGGGTCTTCTCGGTGACCCACCCGATCCGCTGGGCGCTGCCCGACGAGCCGGGTCCCGAGGGGCTGACGGTGAGCGCCTCCTACTTCGACCGCACCCCCTACGTCGAACAGGACGAGGAGGGCCGGGCGGTCTACGTGGAGCACCACCGCACCCTCGGCGACCGGATCCGGGAGATCACCGCGGCCGGGCTGCGGCTGGTGGACCTGGTGGAGCCGGAGTGGCCGTCCTGGAACAGCCAGGAGTGGGGCGGCTGGTCCCCGCTGCGCGGCGCGCTGCTGCCCGGCACCGCGATCTTCGTGTGCGAACGGGACTGAGCGCGCCCGGCGGCTGATTACGCTGGCCCCGTGATTCGCACCGAAGCGCTCGGCCTGCCGGTCGCCGCCGCGCTGCCGGAGTTGCGCTCGGCGCTCGCCGGGCGGCGGGCCGCGGTACTGTCCGCGCCGCCCGGCACCGGCAAGACGACCCTGGTGCCGCTCGCCCTCGCCGGGCTGGCCGGCGACGGCCCGCCCCGGCGGGTGCTGGTCGCCGAGCCGCGCCGGATGGCGGTGCGGGCGGCGGCCCGCCGGATGGCGTGGTCGCTGGGCGAGCCGGTCGGGCGCCGGGTCGGGTTCACGGTGCGCGGCGAGCGGCAGGTGTCGCGGGAGACCGCGGTCGAGGTGGTGACCACCGGCGTGCTGCTCGGCCGGCTGCAGCGCGACCCGGAGCTGCCCGGGGTGGACGCGGTGCTGCTCGACGAGTGCCACGAGCGGCACCTGGACGCGGACACCGCGATGGCCTTCCTGCTGGACGTGGTGGCCACCGTGCGGCCCGAGTTGTGGCTGCTGGCCGCCTCGGCGACCTCGGACACCGCGGCGTGGGCCCGGCTGATGGGCGACGTGCCGGTGGTGGCCGCCGCGGGCGCCTCGCACCCGGTGGAGGTGGTGTGGGCGCCGCCTCAGCGCCCGGTGCGCCCGGCGCACGGCACCCGGGTCGACCCCGCGCTGCTCGACCACGTGGCCGGCGTCGTGCGGCGCGCGCTGCGCGAGCGGGACGGGGACGTGCTGTGCTTCCTGCCCGGCGTCGGCGAGATCGCCCGGGTCGGCGCGCTGCTGGGGGCGCGGGTGGCCGACGCGGAGGTGATCGCGCTGCACGGGCGCACGCCGGCCGCCGTACAGGACGCGGTCCTGGCCGGCGGCGAGCGGCGCCGGGTGCTGCTGTCGACGTCGGTGGCCGAATCCAGCCTGACGGTGCCGGGGGTGCGGGTCGTGGTGGACTGCGGGCTGGCCAGGGAGCCGCGCACCGACCACGCGCGCGGCCTGAGTTCGCTGGCCACCGTGCCGGTCTCGCGGGCGTCGGCGGAGCAGCGCGCCGGGCGGGCCGGCCGCCAGGCGCCGGGCACCGTCTACCGCTGCTGGTCGCAGGGGCTGGACGCGCGGGCGCCGCGGTTCCCCTCGCCGGAGATCGCGGTGGCCGATCTGGCGGAGTTCGCGCTGCGGGCCGCCTGCTGGGGCGACCCGGCGGCAACCGGTCTCGCGCTGCTGGACGCCCCGCCGGCCGGTGCGCTGACGGTGGCCCGCGAGACGCTGCGGGCGGTGGGCGCGGTGGACGGGGACGGGCGGCCGACCGCACGCGGGCTGCGGATGGCCGGGTTGGGGCTGCACCCGCGGCTGGGCCGGGCGCTGCTGGACGGGGCGGCGGCGGTCGGCGCGCGCCGGGCGGCCGAGGTGGTCGCGCTGATCGGCGAGGAGCCGCCACGTTCCTACGGGGACGACCTGGCCGCCGTCTGGCGGGCCGCGCGGCGGGCGGACGACGGGTACGCGCCGCGCTGGCGGGCCGAGGCGCGGCGGCTGGCGGGCGCGGTGCGCGACACCCCGGATCCCGGCGGCGCCGCGCCGTCGGACGACGCGGTGGCCGGGCTGATCGCGGCGCTGGCCTTCCCCGAGCGGGTGGCCAGGCGGCGCGGCGGCGGCTATCTGATGGCGTCCGGCACGGCGGCCGAGCCGGGCGGGGAGAGCCGGCTGTCCGGAGCCGAGTGGATCGCGGTCGCGGTGGCCGACCGGGCCGCGACGGCCGCCTCGGCGCGGGTGCGGCTGGCGGCGGCGATCGACGAGCGGGTGGCCCGTACGGCCGCGGCGCCGCTGCTGGCCGGCTACCGGGAGGTGGTCTGGGCGGACGGGGACGTGGTGGCCCGCTCGGTGGAGCGGCTCGGCGCGATCGAGCTGTCCGCCCGCCCGGTGCGCGATCCGGACCGGGCGGCGGTGCGCGCGGCGCTGGTCGAGGGCGTGCGCGCCGAGGGCACCGGGCTGCTGCGCTGGAGCCGGGACTCGGTCGGCGTTCGGGCCCGGATGGGCTTCCTGCACCGGGAGTTGGGGGCACCGTGGCCGGACGTGTCGGAGGAGGCTCTGCTGGCGGGCCTGGACGACTGGCTGGGGCCGGAGCTGGCCGGCGCGCGGCGCCGCGCGGATCTGGAACGGGTGGACGCGGGCGCGGCGCTGGCCAGGCTGCTGCCGTGGGCGGGCGGCGTGGCGGCGCGGTTCGCGGAGCTGGCGCCGGAGCGGATCGAGGTGCCGAGCGGTTCGCGGATCACCGTGGCCTACGACGGCCCGCAGCCGGTGCTGGCGGTGAAGCTGCAGGAGTTGTTCGGCTGGCGGGCCGCCCCGCGGATCGCCGGCGGGCGGGTGCCGCTGCTGGTGCACCTGCTCTCGCCGGCCGGGCGGCCGGCCGCGGTCACCGCCGACCTGGAGTCGTTCTGGCGCGACGGCTACCGCGCGGTCCGTGCCGAGCTGCGCGGCCGCTATCCCCGGCATCCGTGGCCGGAGGATCCGCTGACCGCGCAGCCCACGCGTCGGACGAACGCCAGGCGGTGACCCGCCCGGCGGAGGCCGTCAGGAGGCAGCCGACGAGCTGTCGCTCGGTGTGAAGGCCGGAGCGGAAGTGGCCGGAGCAGAGGTTGCAGGAGCGGAGGTTGCAGGAGCAGAGGTGGCCGGAGCGGAGGTGTCGCTCGGCGTCGGGGCCGGGGACGACGAGGTCGGGGGCGGGGGCTGGGTCGGCGGCGTCGAGCCGCACGGGTCGCTCGGCGTGGGCGACGCGGTGGAGCCCGGGCCGGTGGCGGGCGGGCTGGTGGTGCCGGTCGGCGTGCCGGGGGTGGTGGGGGTGGGGCAGCCGGTCGGCGAGCCGCCGGTGGGGCTCGGGGAGCCGCTGACCGGGCTGATGGTGCCGGTCACCGAGACGACCGGCAGCGGGCTGTGGCTCGGCTTGGCGGACGGGTGCGGGGTGGGCGAGCCGCTCGGCCCCGGGGTGCCGGCACCGCCGGGGGCGAGGATGCCGGTGCCGGAGGCGTCGCCGGGGATCTCGTGGACGCCCTTGAGGAAGTACTCGTACCAGGACTCGACGGTCCTGAGGTAGGCGTCGGAGTGGTTGTAGCCGAGGATCGCCCGCCGCATGTCGGCCGGTACGGCCAGGTCGCCGCCGGCCGCGCACAGGTAGTCGCCGGCCGCCAGGGCGGCGTCGAAGACGTTGTTGGGGTCCTTGACCCCGTCACCGTTGCCGTCCGCCTGCCACTTCGCCCAGGTGGAGGGGATGAACTGCATGGGGCCGACCGCCCGGTCGTGCACCGGGTCGCCGTCCCACCTGCCGTTGTCGGTGTCGGGGATGTCGGCGAACCCGTTGCCGTCCAGCACCGGTCCGAGGATGCGGTGCACCGTGGTGCCGGCCGGCGTCACGTCGCCGCGCTCCGCCTGGCCGGACTCGACCTGGCCGATGGCGGCGAGCAGTTGCCAGGGCAGGTGGCAGTCGGGCTGGGTGCGGCTCAAGGTGGCCTCGGCTCTGCGGTACGCGGCCAGCACGACCGCCGGGATGCCCGCACCGCCGGCCGGCGCCACCGTGGTGCCGGAGCCGGAACCCGACGAGCCGCCCTGGCCGCCGGTCTGCGGAGCACCGAGCGGCGGCAGTTGGGTGAAGTACGGGGAACCGCCGTCGATCTCCGGACCGGGCGGCACCTGGTGCGAGGCACCCGCCGCCAGTCCTGGGGCCTGCGAGGCGGTGAGTGCCGCCATCGCCGCCGCCGCGACCGCGGTACCCGCGGCCCCCTTGCGTATCCGTCGGCCGAACCGCGAAGCCATGCGCCGATTCCCTCCCGTACTACGCCGGTTGAGGCGTTGCGTGCATTCGTCGTCGGTGCGTCGTGCGCGCATCCCCTGCGCGGCACCCACCGGACCCTACGTCAACTCCCGTGTGGTATCCACTGTGCGTAGTGCCCTGGGCATCCCTTCGACGCGTATCGGCCGTGAACATTTCGGGAACCCGGAACGGCCGGCGCGGGGCGCGATGATGGCGGCGGTGTGACCCCGGGTCAGTCCGGTTCATGACCGGGCGTGGTCGGCGCGGTGTGACCGCTGTGCGCGGGCTTGGTGGCCGCTGTGCGGCCTTCCGGCGGGCCGCTGGTCCGGCCGGTTTCTGGATGGGCCGCGCCACGGGCGGCCGGTGGAGGAGTTGCGGATGCCGTTCACGCTCAGTCATGTCGCCGCGGTGCTGCCCGTGCTGCGGACCGACCGGGCCGGCGCGGTGCGCGGCCGCGGCGCACTGTCGGCGGCCGGGCTCGTCGCGGGATCGCTCGCGCCGGATGTGCCGTTCTTCGTGGCGTCGCTGGTGCCCGGCAGCCACCGGATCGGCATGGCGGCGCACCGGCCGGCCGGCGTGCTGTTCGTCGATCCGCTGCTCGCCGCGGCGCTGGCGGGCGGCTGGTGGCTGGTGCGCGATCCGCTGCTGGGGCTGTTGCCGGAACGGTCGCGGGGTGCGGCGGCCCGACTGGCGGGGGCCGGCGCGGCCGAGCGGCCCGGGGTGGGGTGGTTCCTCGGGTCGGCGGTGGTCGGGGCGGCCTCGCACGTGGGGTGGGACGCGTTCACCCATCGCGGGCGCTGGGGGGTGCGGTGCTTCCCGGTGCTGGACCGGCGGATGGCGGGCGTGCCGCTGCACCACTGGGCGCAGTACGGGAGTTCGGTGGCCGGGCTGGCGGTGCTGGGGTGCGCCACCCGGGTCGCCGCCCGCCACGCGCCGCGCGTCGCCCCGCGGGCCGCTGCGGTGCCGGCGGCCGGGCGGGCGGCCCGGGTGGCGGGCACGGTGTCGCTGGCGGCGGGCACGGTCGGCGTGGGGCTGGCCCGGCTGCGGCGCGACCGGCCGCGCGGGGTGTCGCGGACCATCGCCTCCGTCTCGTTCGGCGCCGGCGCCGGGCTGGCCCTCGGCGCGGTGGCCTACGCGGGCGCCCGCCGGGCGTGGTCGCTCGTGCGCGGATGACGCGGCGGGGGGACGGAGCCGGGTGACGCGGCCGGACCGGGCGCGGCGGGCGCGCCCGGTCCACCGGGTCAGTGGGCGGCCGACTCCCAGTCCGCCCCGACGCCGACCGACACGTCGAGCGGGGCGAGCAGCGGGTAGGCGGTGGCCATCTCGCGCCGCACCAGCTCCTCGACCTGGGACCGCTCGCCGGGCGCGATCTCCAGCACGATTTCGTCGTGCACCTGCAGCAGGGTGCGCGACCGCAGCCCGGCGGCGGACAGCGCGGCGTCCACCCGGAGCATGGCGATCTTGACGATGTCGGCCGCGGTGCCCTGGATGGGGGCGTTGAGCGCCATCCGCTCGGCCATCTCGCGCCGCTGCCGGTTGTCGCTGTTGAGGTCGGGCAGGTAGCGGCGGCGGCCGAGCAGCGTCTCGGTGTAGCCGGTGACGCGGGCCTCCTCGACCACCCGGTGCAGGTAGTCGCGGACGCCGCCGAACCGCTCGAAGTAGCCGTCCATCAGCCCGCGGGCCTCGTCGGCGCCGATGCCGAGCTGCTGGGAGAGGCCGAACGCGGACAGGCCGTACGCCAGGCCGTAGGACATCGCCTTGATCTTGCGCCGCATCTCGGCGTCGACGGCGTCCTTGCCGACGTTGAAGACCCGGGAGCCGACCGTGGTGTGCAGGTCCTCGCCCGAGGTGAAGGCGGCGATCAGGCCCTCGTCCTGGGAGAGGTGGGCCATCACGCGCAGCTCGATCTGGCTGTAGTCGGCGGTCAGCAGCGACTCGTAGCCCTCGCCGACCACGAAGCCGCGCCGGATGGCCCGGCCCTCGTCGGTGCGGACCGGGATGTTCTGCAGGTTGGGGTCGGTGGACGACAGCCGGCCGGTGGCGGCGACCGTCTGGTTGAAGGTGGTGTGGATCCGGCCGTCGGGGGCGACGGTCTTGATCAGGCCCTCGACGGTGGAGCGCAGCCGGGCCTGCTCGCGGTGGCGCAGCATGATGACCGGCAGCTCGTGCTCGGTCTGCGCGGCGAGCCAGGCCAGCGCGTCGGCGTCGGTGGTGTAGCCGGTCTTGGTCTTCTTGGTCTTCGGCAGGCCCAACTCGCCGAAGAAGACCTCCTGGAGCTGCTTGGGCGAGCCGAGGTTGAACTCGTGGCCCACCGCCTGGTGCGCCTCGGCCACCGCCTGCTGCACGGCGGCGGCGAACTGCTCCTCCATCCGCTCCAGCCAGCCGCGGTCGGCGGCGATGCCGTGCCGCTCCATCCGGGCCAGCAGCTCGGAGACCGGCAGCTCGACGTCGCGCAGCAGCTCGGCGGCGCCGTCCTGCTCCAGGCGGTCGCCGAAGGCGTCGCCGAGGTCGAGCACCGCGCGGGCGTGGGCCATCAGGGTGTCCGCCTCGGCGCCCTCCTCGACGCCGAACGCGAGCTGGCCGTCCTCGCCCGCGGTGTCCTCCAGCTCGCGGCCGAGGTACTCCACGGTGAGCGCGTCGAGCGCGAAGGAGCGGCGGCCCGGCTTGACCAGGTAGGCGGCGAGCGCGGTGTCCATCACCACGCCGCCGACGCTCCAGCCGTGCTCGGCCAGCACCCGCATCGCGCTCTTCGCGTCGTGCATCACCTTCGGCCGGGCCGGGTCGGCGAGCCAGGCGGCGAACGCCTTCTCGTCCTCCTCGGCCAGCTGCGCCGGGTCGAACCAGGCGGCCGGGCCGCCGGCCGCGGCGAGCGCGACCTCGGTCACCGAGCCGGCGCCCAGTGCCCAGCTGTCGACCGTGGCGACGCCGAGCCGCTCGGAGCCGTGCCGCTCCAGCCACTCGGGCAGCTCGCCGGCGGCCAGCACGCGGCCGTCGATCCGGATGCCGGCGTCGGCCGCGCTGGCCACCACCTGCTCGGCGCCCGGGTCGGCCGCGTAGAGCCGCTCGCGGAAGTTGGGGTGGCGGAACTCCAGGGCGTCGAGCACCACGTCGAGCGTCGCGCGGTCGTAGGGCTCGCGGGCCAGGCCCTCGGGACCGGCGTCCAGCGGGACGTCCTTGACCATCTCGGTGAGCCGGCGGTTGAGCTTGACGGCGTCCAGGTGGTCGCGGAGGTTCTGGCCGGCCTTGCCCTTGACCTCCTCGACCCGCTCGACCAGCTCGTCGAACGAGCCGAACTGGGTGATCCACTTGGCGGCGGTCTTCTCCCCGACGCCGGGGATGCCGGGCAGATTGTCCGACGGGTCGCCGCGCAGCGCCGCGAAGTCCGGGTACTGGCGCGGGGTGAGCCCGTAGCGCTCCTCGACCTTGGCCGGGGTGTAGCGGGTCAGCTCCGAGACGCCCTTGGTCGGGTAGAGCACCGTGACGTCGTCGCTGACGAGTTGGAAGGCGTCCCGGTCGCCGGTGACGATCAGCACCTCGAAGCCGGCCGCCGCCGCCTGGGTGGCCAGGGTGGCGATGACGTCGTCGGCCTCGAAGCCGTCGACCGCGAACCGCCGCACGCGCAGCGCGTCGAGCAGCTCGCCGATCAGCTCGACCTGGCTGCGGAACTCGTCCGGCGTGCTGGAGCGCGTCGCCTTGTACTCCGGGTACTCGTCGAAGCGCCATGTCTTGCGGGAGACGTCGAAGGCGACGGCGAGGTGGGTGGGCTGCTCGTCACGCAACGTGTTCGCCAGCATCGAGGCGAACCCGTAGATGGCGTTGGTGGTCTGCCCGGTGGTGGTGTTGAAGTTCTCCGCGGGCAACGCGTAGAACGCCCGGTAGGCCAGGGAGTGCCCGTCGAGCAGGAGCAGGCGGGGGCGGTCCGCCGGGCTCGCGCCGGTGTTTGCGTTCGCTGTCTTCGATGCCTTTGCTGCCACGTCCCCGATCCTCCCACGGACCACTGACACCGCCGTCGCCGAGCGCCGTGCCGGTCACGCCGGCGCCGATGCGTGGCAGGATCGAGGGCGGATCCATCACCGGTCGGCCCAACGGGCCCGGCCCCGCGCGGCGAGACGAGAGAGGTGCGGCGATGACAGGCAAACCCCCCGTCGACGACCCGGCGCAGGACGCTCCCGACGTCACGGAGCCGCAGCACTCCGCGGCCGGACTGCCGGCGGTGGCGCACTCGCTGCGGATCGCCAACCGGCAGATGGGCGTGCGCCGCACGGCGCTGACCCTGCTCAAGGTCAACCAGAAGGACGGCTTCGACTGCCCGGGCTGCGCGTGGCCCGAGGAGGACAAGCGCCACGTCGCGGAGTTCTGCGAGAACGGCGCCAAGGCGGTGGCCGAGGAGGCCACGCTGCGCCGCGTCACGCCGGAGTTCTTCGCCCGCCACCCGGTCACCGACCTGGCCGGGCGCAGCGGCTACTGGCTCGGCCAGCAGGGCCGGCTCACCCAGCCGATGTACCTGCCGGAGGGCGCCGACCACTACGAACCCGTGGCGTGGGAGCGGGCGTTCGAGATCGTCGCCGACGAGCTGCGGGCGCTGTCCTCGCCCGACGAGGCGGTCTTCTACACCTCGGGCCGCACCAGCAACGAGGCCGCCTTCCTCTACCAGCTGTTCGCCCGCGAGTTCGGCACCAACAACCTGCCGGACTGCTCGAACATGTGCCACGAGTCGTCCGGCTCCGCGCTCACCGAGACGCTCGGCGTCGGCAAGGGCAGCGTCTCGCTCGACGACCTCCACCACGCCGAGCTGATCATCGTCGCGGGGCAGAACCCGGGCACCAACCACCCCCGGATGCTCTCCGCGCTGGAGAAGGCGAAGGCGAACGGCGCCTCGATCGTCAGCGTCAACCCGCTGCCGGAGGCCGGACTCGAACGGTTCAGGAACCCGCAGACCCCCAAGGGCCTGGCGGCCGGCGGCACCGCGCTGTCCGACCTGTTCCTGCAGATACGGCTCGGCGGCGACCAGGCGCTCTTCCGGGTGCTCAACCGGCTGCTGATCGAGGCCGAGGACGCGCTCCCCCGGCACCGTGCTGGACCGCGCGTTCATCGAGCGGTACACCCACGGGTTCGCGGAGTTCGAGACCGCCGCCCGGGCCGCCGACTGGGACGAGACGCTGCGCGCCACCGGGCTGGAGCGGGAGGCCGATCGAGCGGCTGCTCGCCCTGGTGCTGGACTCGCGCAGCATCGTGGTGTGCTGGGCGATGGGCCTCACCCAGCACAAGCACTCCGTGCCCACGATCCGCGAGGTCGTCAACTTCCTCCTGCTGCGCGGAAACGTGGGCCGGCCGGGCGCCGGCGTCTGCCCGGTGCGCGGCCACAGCAACGTGCAGGGCGACCGCACCATGGGCATCTTCGAGCGCCCGGCAGCCGCGTTCCTCGACGCGCTGCGCGACGAGTTCGGCTTCGAACCGCCGCGCCGGCACGGGCTGGACGTGGTGGCGGCGATCCGCGCGCTGCGCGACGGCGCCGCCAAGGTCTTCTTCGCGATGGGCGGCAACTTCGTCTCCGCCTCCCCCGACACCGACGTCACCGAGGCCGCGATGCGCCGGGCCCGGCTGACCGTGCACGTGTCCACCAAGCTCAACCGCTCCCACGTGGTCACCGGTGCCCGCGCCCTGATCCTGCCCACGCTGGGCCGCACCGAGAAGGACGTGCAGGAGGGCGGCGAGCAGTTCGTCACGGTCGAGGACTCGATGGGCATGGTGCACGCCTCGCGCGGCGGCCTGGCGCCGGCCGGTCCCCTGCTGCTGTCCGAGCCGGCGATCATCGCCCGGCTGGCCCGCGCCGTCCTCGGCCCGGACAGCGTGGTGCCCTGGGAGCGGTTCGCCGGCGACTACGACCTGGTGCGCGACGCCGTCTCCCGGGTGGTGCCGGGCTTCGACGACTTCAACGCCAAGGTCCGCGCGCCCGGCGGCTTCGCGCTGCCGCACGCCCCGCGCGACAGCCGCACCTTCCCGACCGCCACCGGCAAGGCCAACTTCACCGCGGCGCCGGTCGAGTACCCGCGGGTGCCCGAGGGCCGCCTGCTGCTGCAGACGCTGCGCTCCCACGACCAGTACAACACCACGATCTACGGCCTCGACGACCGCTACCGCGGCATCAGGAACGGCCGGCGGGTGGTCCTGGTCCACCCCGACGACGCGCTCGCCCACGGCTTCGCCGACGGCTCCTACACCGACCTGGTCAGCGAGTGGTCCGACGGCACGGAGCGCCGGGCCGCCGGCTTCCGCGTGGTCCACTACCCCACGACGCGCGGCTGCGCGGCCGCGTACTACCCGGAGACCAACGTCCTCGTCCCGCTGGACCACACCGCCGACACCAGCAACACGCCCGCGTCGAAGTCCGTGGTCGTCCGGCTGGAACCGGTAGCGGACGCCTCACCGCACGTGACGAACGACACCCGGTGACCGCGGCCGCGGCACGGCGAAGTCCTGATAGGACATTGCCAGTTCCGGCCGGCCGACGGCCGGGAACGCCGAACACCGGGACGCGCGCGGACGCGGCCGGGTGACCCTGACCGGAGCGAAGGATCGGAGCACCGCCGACATGGGCGACCAGGCCACAGTGAAGTTCCCCCCGGAGGTCGTCGAGGAGTACGCGGGCCTCGGCATCGACCTGCCCGCGCTCTTCTCCGCCGGCCACCTCGGCACCCGGATGGGCCTGCAGGTCCTGGAGGCGTCCGCGGAACGCGTGGTGGGCACCATGCCGGTGGAGGGCAACACCCAGCCCTACGGCCTGCTGCACGGCGGCGCGTCGGCCGTGCTGGCCGAGACCCTCGGCTCGGTGGGCGCGATGCTGCACGGCGGTCCGCACCGGATCGCCGTCGGCGTCGACCTCAACTGCACGCACCACCGCGGCCTGCGCTCCGGCCTGGTGACCGGCGTCGCCACCCCGGTGCACCGGGGCCGCTCCAGCGCCACCTACGAGATCGTCATCTCCGACGAGCAGGACCGCCGCATCTGCTCCGCGCGGCTGACCTGCATGCTGCGCCCGGCCTCCCCGCCCAACGGCCAGCACACCGGCCACAACCAGCCGGGCTGACCGGGGCCGCCCGGCGGCGGGGCGGATCCGCGGCGCACCCGCGCGGGGTCACGCCTCGCCGCCGCCCACCTCGTCGATGACGGCCTGGGCGACCTGCTGCATGGACATCCGCCGGTCCATCGACGTCTTCTGGATCCAGCGGAACGCGGCCGGCTCGGTCAGCCCGTACTTGGTCTGCAGGGCGCTCTTGGCGCGGTCCACCAGCTTGCGGGTCTCCAGGCGCAGCGAGAGATCGGCTATCTCCGCCTCCAGCGCGCGCAGTTCGGTGAACCGGGAGACGGCCATCTCGATGGCGGGCACCAGATCGCTCTTGCTGAACGGCTTGACCAGGTAGGCCATCGCGCCGGCCTCGCGGGCCCGGTCGACCAGTTCGCGCTGCGAGAAGGCGGTGAGCATCAGGACCGGGGCCATCCGGTCCTTGGCGATCCGCTCGGCGGCCGAGATCCCGTCCAGCACCGGCATCTTGACGTCCAGGATGACCAGGTCGGGCCGGTGCTCCTCGGCCAGCTCCACGGCGCGCCGGCCGTCGCCGGCCTCACCGACGACCGCGTAGCCCTCCTCCTCCAGCATCTCCTTCAGGTCGAGCCGGATCAGCGCCTCGTCCTCGGCGATGACCACACGTGTGGTCCGCGGTGGCACGTGGTCACCGCCGGCGGGGTCCGGTGCCGTCGCGTCGTCCGCGGAGGTCTTCTCGTCAGGGCCGTCAGCGGGGCTCACCGGGCTCCTCGTTTCGCGTAGGGTGCTCCCCCGAGACTACCTGGGTGACCTGGCGCGCTCGCAGGCTGTAGGCTGTCGCCTGCGTTCCTTGCCGGGTTGGTGGAATGGCATACACGGATGTCTCAAACACATCTGCCCGAGAGGGCTTGCGGGTTCGAATCCCGCACCCGGCACCCACTCACTCCTTCGGGTCAATTCCCCCGCATTCCTCTCGCCTGGCGCACATCCGCCGTGTAACGCTCTGTGCATGAACAGGAACACGCATTCGAAGCGTCCCGCACCGCCGGGCGGCGGCACGGGACGGCGCGCGGTCAGCTCAGGTCGTCCTCGCCGATGTGGTGCACCCGCACCATGTTGGTGCTGCCCGGCTCGCCGGGCGGGGAGCCCGCCGTGATCACCACGGTGTCGCCGCGCCGGCACTCCGCCATCCGCAGCAGGTGCTCGTCGACCTGGGTGACCATCTCGTCGGTGGTGCGCACCACCGGTCCCAGGTGGGTCTCCACGCCCCAGGTGAGGTTGAGTTGAGCGCGGGTGGCCGGATCCGGGGTGATGGCGAGCACCGGGATCGGCGAGCGGTAGCGGGACAGCCGGCGGGCGGTGTCGCCGCTCTGGGTGAAGGCGACGAGCAGCTTCGCGCCCAGGAAGTCGCCCATCTCGGCGGCCACCCGGGCCACCGCGCCGCCCTGGGTGCGGGGCTTGGTGCCCTCGGTGAGCGGCGGGAGGCCGCCGGCGAGCATCTCCTGCTCGGCGGCGCACACGATGCGGCTCATGGTGCGGACCGTGGTGGCCGGGTACTTGCCCACGCTGGTCTCGCCGGAGAGCATCACCGCGTCCGCGCCGTCCATCACCGCGTTGGCGACGTCGGACGCCTCGGCGCGGGTGGGACGGGAGGCGTCGATCATCGAGTCGAGCATCTGGGTCGCGACGATGGCCGGCTTGGCGTTGCGCTTGGCCAGCGCGACGGCCTGCTTCTGGACCAACGGCACGTTCTCCAGCGGCATCTCGACGCCGAGGTCGCCGCGGGCCACCATGATCCCGTCGAAGGCCGCGACGATCTCCTCGAGGTGCTCGACCGCCTGCGGCTTCTCTATCTTGGCGATGACCGGCAGCCGCCGGCCCTCCTCGGCCATCACCCGCAACACGTCGTCGATGTCGCGGGCGGTGCGCACGAAGGACAGCGCGATCACGTCGGCGCCCGCCCGCAGGCCCCAGCGCAGGTCCTCGATGTCCTTGGTCGACAGGGCGGGCACGCTGACCGCGACCCCCGGCAGGTTGAGCCCCTTGTGGTCGGAGACCAGGCCGCCCTCGACGACCAGGGTGCGCACCCGGGGGCCGTCCACCCCGGTGACCTCGAGGGTCACCCGGCCGTCGTCGACCAGGATCCGCTCGCCGCGCCGGACGTCGGCGGCGAGCCCCGGGTAGGTGGTGCCGCAGCAGGTCTCGTCGCCCTCGATGTCGTCGACGGTGATGGTGAACTCGTCGCCGCGTTCAAGGAGTACCGGGCCCTCCCGGAAACGGCCGAGCCGGATCTTCGGGCCTTGAAGGTCCACCATGATCCCGACGCTGCGCCCGCACTCGTCGGCCGCCTTGCGCACCCGGTCGCAGCGGTCCTCGTGCTCGGGGTAGCCGCCGTGGCTCAGATTGAAGCGGGCCACATCCATTCCGGCGTCCACCAGCGCTTTGATCTGGTCGTAGGAATCCGTGGCTGGGCCCAGGGTGCAAACGATTTTCGCTCGGCGCATACGCCTGACCATACGACCTACCCAGCGGTAGGGAACCGGGTACTTCAGCCGTCGGCCGGTCCTGCCTGTCAAGAGTTGGCGGAGCCGCTGTGCGCGATATCACCCCAGATCCGGGCGGGTCATGGTGAAGTGCGCGGTCACCTGGGCGTGCACGGTCTGCCGTTCCGGTTCGAGGTCGATGACCGGCACGGAGTCGGCCGCCGAGCCGCCCGGGGAGCGCAGCGCTCCGTAGGAGGCCCGGTTGCCGCCGTGCACCCGGACGGCGTCCAGGCCCTCGTCGGCGAGTTCCAGCAGCGCGACGATGCCGGCGCCGAGGGCCTCGGCGTACTCCTTGGCGCGCTGCACCGCGTCGCGGACCGCCTGGGTGCGGGCGGCCCGGTAGACGGCCGAGTTCGGGCGCAGCGTCCAGCGCGGCCCGTCCACCCGGGTCAGGTCGAGGGTGGACAGCCGGGTGGTGAGGTCGCCGAGCGCGGTGAAGTCGCTGAGGGTGGCCTGGATGTGGACGCGTCCGTGGTAGGTGCGCACCCGCTCGCCGCGGCCCTTGCCCAGCTCCGGGGTGATCACCAGGGCGCTGGTGTCGAGCTTCTCCACGGTGTCGCCGTAGCTCTTGACCAGGTCGAGGACCGCGGTGTTGCGGCGGGCCAGGTCGTCGAGCGCCGCGCCGCGGTCGGTGGTGCGGGCGGTCACGGTGATGCCGATGCGGGCCAGTTCCGGTTCGACTTCGAGGGTGGCTTCGCCCCGCACCGCGACGTGGGGGGCGTCGGGGGTGCCGAAGGGCGCGTGACTGCGGTCGGGAGTCTCAGGGGTCATGTGCCCACTGTGGCAGCAGGGTTGGCCGCGGGGCGATCGGTTGGCCGGATCGCCGCCCGGTCGGCCGCGGTGGCCTGGGCGGGCACCGAGCGGCCGCCGGCGGCGGGCGGGCCGGCCGGGTCGAGACCGAAGGTGGTGAAGGCGGTGCGCCGCGGCAGCGGGTAGGCGTCCTGCTCCAGCAGGGAGTTGAGGATGACGGCGGAGCGCCAGGCGCCCAGTCCGAGGTCGGGGGCGCCCACGCCGTGGGTGTGGTGTTCGGCGTTCTGCACGTACAGGCCGCCGGTGACGGCCGGGTCGAGCACCAGCCGGTGCGCGGCGTCCACCAGGGGCCGCTCGGCGCCGTCCCGGCACAGGTACGGGTCGAGCGGCGCCAGCAGCGGCTCCAGCGGGCGCTGCCGGTAGCCGGTGGCCAGCACGACGGCGTTGGTCAGCAGGCGGCCGCGGGTGCCCTGCTGGACGTGTTCGAGGTGGAGTTCGATGCGGTCGCCGCCGAGCCGGCCGGCGGTGCGCACGGTGGTGCCGGGGGCGATGGTGATGTCGGGCCAGTGCGGCCGGTCGCCGTCCGGGGTCAGGGTGCGCTGGTAGAGCTCCTGGTGGATGGCGCTGATGGTGTCGTGGTCGATCGCCTTGTGCAGCTGCCACTGGCGCGGCAGCAACTGGTCGCGGACCGCCTCGGGGAGCTGGTGGAAGTAGCGGGTGTAGTCGGGGGTGAAGTGTTCGAGGCCGAGCCTGCTGTACTCCATCGGGGCGATGGCCTCGGTGCGGGCGATCCAGCTGATCCCGTCGCGGCCGGCCGGGCGGCCGCGCAGCAGGTCGAGGAAGACCTCGGCGCCCGACTGCCCGGCGCCGACCACGGTGACGTGCTCGGCGGCGATGAAGTGGTCGCGGTGCGCGAGGTAGTCGGCGGAGTGGTGGACGGCCGCCGCCGGCAACTCGACGAGCGGACGCAGCTGGCCGGGGACGTGCGGGGCGGTGCCGATGCCGAAGACGACGTTGCGGGCGTGGACGCGGCCGACGCCGTCCGGCTCGCCGTCCGGGCCGATCCGGGTGAAGTCGACGTCGAAGACCTGGTGGTCGTGGTTCCAGTGCACGGCGTCGATCTGCCGGCCGAAGTGGCAGTTGGGCAGGGAGTCGGCCACCCAGCGGCAGTAGGCGTCGTACTCGGCGCGCGGCAGGTGGAAGCGCTCGGCGAAGTAGAACGGGAAGAGCCGCTCGCGGGTCTTGAGGTAGGACAGCACCGACCAGGGGCTGGTGGGGTCCACCAGGGTCACCAGGTCGGCGAGGAACGGGACCTGCAAGGTGGCGCCGGGGATGAGCAGGCCGGGGTGCCAGTGGAAGGCGGGCTGCCGGTCGTAGAAGGCGGTGCGCAGCGTGGCGAGCGGGTCGGCGAGGGCGGCGAGGCTGAGGTTGAACGGGCCGATGCCGACGCCGAGCAGGTCGAGCGGGCGTTCGGGAGGGTTGTCGGGGGCGGGGGTGGCGGCCGTCATGGTGTGGGGGGTCCTTCCGGGGTGGCGCGGGTGGCACGAGCGGCCCGGCTCACGTGGTCGAGGAGCGCGTCGAGGGCCTGGTCGGGGGTGTCGGGGTTGAGGAGGGTGGCCTTGAGCCACAGGCGTCCGTCGGCGCGGGAGCGGCCGAGGACGGCGGTGCCGCGGTGCATCAGGGTGCGGCGCACCGCGGCGACGTGCGCGTCGTCGGCGCCCTGCGGCCGGAACAGCACGGTGCTGATGGCCGGCCGGGCGTGCAGGGTCAGCAGGGGGTGGCGCTCCACCCGGTCGGCGAGGCGCTGCGCCTGGTCGCAGACCCGGTCGACGAGGGCGCCGAGGCCGTCGGTGCCCAGGGCGCGCAGCGTGACGGCGATCTTGACGATGTCGGGGCGCCGGGTGGTGCGCAGCGAGCGGCCGAGCAGGTCGGGCAGGCCGGCTTCGGTGTCGTCGGCGGCGTTGAGGTAGTCGGCCTGGTGCTCCAGCGGGCGCAGCACGCTGGAGTCGGGCACCGCGAGCAGCCCGGCGGCGACCGGCTGCCAGCCGAGCTTGTGCAGGTCGAGGGTGACGGAGGTGGCGGACTGCAGGCCGTGCAGCTGCTGCCGGCGCCGGTCGCTGAAGAGCAGCGGTCCGCCGTAGGCGGCGTCGACGTGGAGTTCGGCCTGGTGGGCGGCGGCGGCCGCGGCGAGGGCGGGCAGCGGGTCGATGGCGCCGGATTCCGTGGTGCCGGCGGTGGCGACCACGAGGGTGGGCGTGCCGTGCAGCCGGCCGAGGGCGGCGTGCACGTCGGCCGGGTCGAGGGTGCCGGCCGGGGTGGGCAGGGTGACGGGTTCCGGCAGGCCGAGGAGCCAGGCGGCGCGCCGCACGCTGTGGTGGGTGGCCTGGCCGCAGACGATGTGGAGGCCGGACGCTCCGGCGGCCCGGGCGCGCTCCCTGGCCAGCAGCAGGGCGAGCTGGTTGGACTCGGTGCCGCCGCTGGTGACGGTGGCGTCGGGCTGCGGCAGGTCGGGGTAGACGAGGGCGGCGAGCGCGGCGGTGGTGTCGGCCTCCAGGGCGGTGGCGGCGGGCGCCTGGTCCCAGGAGTCGAGGGAGGGGTTGAGGGCGGCGACCGCGAGGTCGGCGACGGCGGCCAGCGCGAGGGGCGGGCAGTGCAGGTGGGCCACGCAGAGCGCTTCGGCCGGGTCGGCGGAGCCCTCGGCGACGGCGGTCAGGACGGTGCGCAGCGCCTCCTCGGCGCCGGTGCCGGCGGCGGGCAGTCCGGGCGGCAGGGCCTCGCGCAGCCGGGCGGTGACCTCGCCGGGGCCGCCGGCCGGGATGGGACCGCCGCGGGCGGCGGCGCCGTCGGCGAGGGCGGCCAGCACGGTCTCCAGCAGGGGGCGCAGCCGGCCGGGTCCTTCCGCGCCGCCGGCCAGGGTCGGGGTGCGCGGGGCCGGATCCCCCTCGGCGTCGCGGGGTGTCGGCATGCCCTGGCCCTCCTTCCGAACCGGCGCGGTCTCCGGGGTGAAGGCGGTGAGCACTCCACCCCGGAGGGCACAACGAGCCGGACCGGGCGGGGGTATCGCCCGACGCCGGGTCAGCTGCCGGCGCGCCCGGCGTGCGCGGCGCGTACCCGGGCGGCGCGGCGCAGATCGTCGAGGCGGTCGACGACGCCGCGGCGGAACGCCGGCAGCAGGTCAGGCCGGGCGAGGCACTCCTCGCCGGCCCGCAGCACCGGCTCGCCGCTGTCGTGCTCGGGGAAGCCGTCCCGGACGAGGGCGCGGGCGATGGCCGGGCCGCGGCGGCCGGCGGCGGCCGCCGCGGCGTCGAACCACCGCGGGGTGAATCCGGCCAGCAGCTCGCGCTGTTCGGGCTGCCAGAAGCCGCGGGCGACCGCGCCGACCAGGTTGTTGGTCAGGTCGTCGGAGTCGAACATGGCCTGCCAGGCGGCGTTCTTGGCCGCTGCGGTGGGCAGCGCGGCGCGGCAGCGCGCGGCGGACTCGTGGCCGGTGGAGCTGGGATCGCGCCGCAACTCGGCTTCGATACGGTCCTCGCCGGCCGCGCCGAGCACGCACAGCCGGCCCAGGACGCGCCAGCGCAGTTCCGGGTCGGAGGGCAGGCCGGGCAGCGTGTCGCTCTCCAGCCAGCCGGCGAGTTCGCGGGCCGGCTCGCCCGGGGTGGCGCAGTCGATGAGGGTGCGCAGCGCGGCGACACGTACCCCGAGGTCGGCCGGGGTGCGTTCCAGCAGGGTGCGGGCGGTCTCCGCCAGGGTGGCCAGCGCCCGGTCGCGGCCGGCGGCGTCCAGGTAGGTGTCGGTGAGCGGGCCGCGGGCGAACTCCAGGACGCCCTCGATGACGGAGACGTCCGTCTCGGCCGGGAGGTGGCGGGCGATGAGGTCGAGGTGGGCGGCGGGCGGCAGTTCGGCGTCGCGGACCATGTCGCGGGCGGTGTTCCACAGCACGCCGCGCGACTGGGCGTCGGGCACGGCGGACAGCGAGGTGGTGACGGTGGCCCAGGACGCCTCGTCCAGCCGGACCTTGGCATAGGTGAGGTCGCCGTCGTTGGGCAGCAGCAGCGCGGGCCGGGTGCCGTGGAAGGTGCCGCGGTCCGTCGGCCGGCACCTGCCAGTCGACGGCGTCGCGGGGCAGCAGGGTGCCGGGGCGCTGCGGGTCCGGGTCGTAGCGGCCGATGGCCAGGCGGTGCGGGCGGGTGCCGTCCTGCTCGACCCGCAGCGTCCACTCGCCCGATCCGGGCTGCTCGTCGGCGCGCACGGTGAGGGTGTCGACGCCGGTGGTGCGCAGCCACAGGTCGGCCCAGGCCCGCACGTCGCGGTCGGTGGCGGCGCGGGCCAGCGAGTCGGTGAAGTCGGCGAGGGTGGCGTTGCCGAAGCGGTGCCGGGTGATGTGGTCGTTGACGCCGGCCAGGAACGCCTTGGCGCCGAGCCAGGTGACCAGTTGGAGGATGGCGGCGGCGCCCTTGGCGTAGGAGATGCCGTCGAAGTTGCCGGCCGCGGTGCCGGTGTCGACCGCGCCCTCGGCGGAGGGGGCGACCGGGTGGGTGGAGGGGCGCTGGTCGGCGGCGTAGCCCCACGCCTTGCGCACCACGGTGAAGTCGGTCCACGGGTCGGCGGCCCGCCAGCCCTCGGTGTCGCCGGCGGTGACGTCGGCGAGCACCTGGTAGCCCATGTACTCGGCGAACGACTCGTTGAGCCAGATGTCGTCCCACCAGCGCAGGGTGACCAGGTCGCCGAACCACATGTGGGCCATCTCGTGGGCGATGACCATGGCGCGCACCTGGCGCTCGGTGTCGGTGACGGCGGAGCGGAAGACGAAGTCGTCGCGGAAGACGACGAGTCCGGGGTTCTCCATGGCGCCGTGGTTGAACTCGGGGACGAACGCCTGGTCGTAGGAGTCGAACGGGTAGGGCTCGTCGAAGAGTTCGGCGTACCGGTCGAACAGCCGGCGCGAGACGTCGAACATCTCCTCGGCGTCGGCGTCCAGATGGGGCGCCAGCGAGGCGCGGCAGTGCAGCCCGAACGGCAGCCCGGCGTGTTCGCGGTAGACCGAGTGGTAGGGCCCGGCGGCGAGCGCGAACAGGTAGGTGCTGATCGGCGGGGTGGTGGCGAACGTCCAGCGGGCGGCCGGCCCGGACTCCTCGCGGCGGCCGGCGGCGTTGCCCAGCACGGTCCACTCGGCGGGCGCGGTGGCGGTGAGGTCGAAGGCGGCCTTCAGGTCGGGCTGGTCGAAGCAGGCGAAGATCCGCTGGGCGTCCTCCAGGAAGCCCTGCGAGTACAGGTAGGTCAGCCCGTCGGCCGGGTCGGTGAAGCGGTGCAGTCCCTCGCCGGTGCGGGAGAAGCGCATGTCGGCCTCGACGCGCAGCTCGTTGTCGGCCGCGAGGCCGGTCAGCGGCAGCGTGTTGTCGGCGAGCAGGCCCGGGTCGATGTCGTGGCCGTTGAGCACGACGCGGTGCAGGGCGGCCGGCTTGAGCTGGACGAAGGTGGCCGAGCCGGGACGCGCGGCCGAGAAGCGGATGGTGGTGGTGGAGCCGAACAGCTCCTCGCCCCGGGTGAGATCGAGGTCGATCGCGTAGCTGTGGACGGTGAGCAGGCTGGCGCGGGCCTCGGCCTCGGCGCGGGTCAGTGGCGGCATGCGGCCATGCTGCCCCGGGCCGCCGGGTCCCGGCCAGCGGGTTGCGCTCAGGGCGTACCCGCCCGGCGCCGCCCGCCGGTTCCGGCCACCCGCCGCGCCGGAGGGCGAATCGCGCTCGCCGCGCGGCACCGGCACGTAGTCTCGAAGACGCGAGGGCTGCCGTACGCCGTGGGGAGGTGCCCGTGTCGCATGAGGGCGGGGGCGGGGAGATCGTCCGCGGCTTTCCGCACCTGGCGACGGTGCGCACCGCGCTCACCGCGCTGTACCGGCGGTTGTCGTACGACACCGTGAGCACCTTCGCGGCGAGCGTGCTGCCGCAGGAGGTCCGGATCGCGCCGGAGACCGACGTCCATCTGGGGGCGCAGGAGGTGGCGCGCACCATGGTGGGCCACATGCGGCTGCCGCAGGCCCGGGTGATCGTGGCGTTCCGCGACATGGTGCACGCCGGCAGCGTCGAACTGGAGGCGGGCCCGGAGTACTTCGTGGAGCTCAACTCGCGCTTCAAGGCCGACCGCCGCGACATCGGCGCCTGCCTGGCACACGAGGTGGCCCACGTCTACCTGCACCGGCTGGGCCTGGCCTTTCCCGGCACCCGGGACAACGAGATCCTCACCGACACCACGGCCGCCTACCTGGGCAGCGGCTGGCTGCTGCTGGACGCCTACCGGGAGGAGAGCGTGATCCGCGGCGGCGACCGGATGGTGCGCTCGGCCTCGAAGCTGGGCTACCTGACGCCGGAGGAGTTCGGGTACGTGCTGGCCAAGCGGGCCTCGGCGTTCAACGACGACATCGAGCCGTGGTTCTCCTCCGCCCAGGCCAGGGACGCCTACCGGGCGGGGCGGCAGGTGGCCGGGGCGGACGGCCGGCGCGCGCCGCTGGCCGCCGCGGGGTGGGCGGCGCGGCGGCGCTACGCGGCGGACCGCCGGCGGGCCCGGAGCACGGCGGGCCCGGCGTCGGAGAGCGGCGACTACGCGTTCGAGGACGGCGGCACCCGGGTGTCGTTCGCCTGCCCGACCTGCTTCCAGCGGCTGCGGGTGCCGGTCCGCGGCCGGTTCACCGCGCGGTGCGGGGTGTGCCGCTCCGAACTGGACTGCGACACCTGATCCGCCGCGCGCGGCGCTACAGCGAGTCCAGGAACTCCAGCAGCAGCGCGTTGACCTCGTCGGGCCGCTCCTGCTGCGTCCAGTGGCCGCAGCCGGGGAGCACGACCGGCTCGCGCATCCGGGGGTGCGTGCGGGTCAGCGTCGACAACAGCCGGTCGGTGCCGGGGAAGTGGCGCACCAGGTCGCGTTCGCCGGTGATCCACAGGGCCGGCACGGTGATCGGCGCGTCGTGCCAGGCCGCGGTCAACTCCCAGCTCAGGTCGAGGTTGCGGTACCAGTTGAGGCCGCCGGTGAAGCCCGCCTCGGCGAACTCGGCGGTGAAGACGTCGATGTCGTGCTCGGTGAGCCAGCCGGGGAGCCTGGCGGGCGGGGTGACCGCGTCGAGGAAGCCGCCGCCGGGCCGCACCAGGGGCTGCCCGGGCGGGTTGTTGTGCGGGTTGTCCCCGCAGGCGCCGTACAGGACGCGGCGGAACGTCTCGCGCGGATCGCGGCCGAGTTCGGCGTCGGCGACCCCGGGCGTCTCGAAGTAGTTCCAGTAGAACCGCCCGTCGAACCGCTCGCGCATCGCGCGCAGCGGCGGCACCGTGCCGCGCGGGGTGGGCGGGACGCTGAGCCCGGCGACGGCGGTCACCACGTCGGGCCGCATCTGGGCGGTGCTCCAGGCGACCGGCGCTCCCCAGTCGTGGCCCACCACGACGGCCTGCCGCTCGCCGAGCGCGTGGATCAGCCCGACCACGTCGCCGACCAGGTGCGGCACGGTGTACGCGGTGACCCGCTCCGGGCGGTCGCTGCGGGCGTAGCCGCGCTGGTCGGGCGCGACGACCCGGTAGCCGGCCGCGGCCAGCGGGGAGAACTGGTGGCGCCAGGAGTACCAGCACTCCGGGAAGCCGTGCAGCAGCACGACGAGCGGCCCCTCGCCCTCCTCCGCGATGTGCAGGCGGATCGCGCCCACTTCGACATCCCGGTGCTCGATCATGGTCCCACCCCTTGTGACGCCCCTGGTCCGTCCTGCGGGCAAGGCTACGATCCCCGGGTACCGCGCGGCGCCCGCCCCCGGTCGGGTGGGGACGGGCGCCGCTCCGGCTCCGTACCTCGTCGTACGGCCGTCGTGCGCGGACCTCGGGCGGCCGTCGTCAGACGGCGAGCGCGCGGTCCGTCGGTCGGATCGGCGCGTGCAGGCTGCTCGCGCCGGTCAGGTGGTGGTCGACCGCGCGGGCGGCGGACCGGCCCTCGGCGATCGCCCAGACGATGAGCGACTGGCCGCGGCCCGCGTCGCCGGCCACGAAGACGCCGGGCACGTTGGTGGCGAACCGCTCGTCGCGGGCGATGTTGCCGCGCTCGTCCAGTTCCAGGCCGAGCTGGGCCACCAGGCCGTTGTCCTGGTCGGTGCCGGTGAAGCCCATGGCGAGCGTGACGAGCTGGGCCGGGATGGTGCGCTCGGTGTCCGGCACCGGCTGGAACCTCCCGTCCTGGAACTCGACCTCGACCAGGTGCAGTTCCTGCACGTTGCCGTCCGCGTCGCCGGTGAACCGGACGGTGTTGACGGCGTAGACCCGCTCGCCGCCCTCCTCGTGCGCGGAGGTGACCTTGTAGAGCATCGGGAACGTCGGCCACGGCTGGTGCGCCGGGCGCTCGTCGGCCGGGCGCGGCATGATCTCCAGCTGGGTGACCGACAGCGCGCCCTGGCGGTGCGCGGTGCCGACGCAGTCCGCGCCGGTGTCGCCGCCGCCGATGACCACGACGTGCTTGCCCTCCGCCGAGATCGGGGAGGTGACCAGGTCGCCCTCCTGGACCTTGTTGGACAGCGGCAGGTACTCCATCGCCAGGTGGACGCCGTTCAGCTCGCGGCCGGGCACCGGCAGGTCGCGCGAGGTGGTGGCGCCGGCCGCGATGACCACCGCGTCGTAGCGCTTGCGCAGGTCGGTCGCGGTGATGTCGGTGCCGATCTCCACGCCCGGGCGGAACTTGGTGCCCTCGGCGCGCATCTGCTCGATGCGCCGGTTGATGTGCCGCTTCTCCATCTTGAACTCGGGGATGCCGTAGCGCAGCAGCCCGCCGATGCGGTCGGCCCGCTCGTAGACCGCGACGGTGTGGCCGGCCCGGGTGAGCTGCTGGGCGGCGGCCAGGCCGGCCGGCCCGGAGCCGATGACGGCGACCGTCTTGCCGGACAGCCGCTCGGGCGGCTGCGGGGTGACGTTGCCGCTGTCCCACGCCCGGTCGATGATGGTGACCTCGACGTTCTTGATGGTCACCGGCGGCTGGTTGATGCCCAGCACGCAGGCGGCCTCGCACGGCGCGGGGCACAGCCGGCCGGTGAACTCCGGGAAGTTGTTGGTCGCGTGCAGCCGGTGGCTCGCGGCCTTCCAGTCCTCCCGGTAGGCGTAGTCGTTCCACTCCGGGATCAGGTTCCCCAGCGGGCAGCCGTTGTGGCAGAACGGGATGCCGCAGTCCATGCAGCGGCCGGCCTGCTTGCTGATGATCGGCAGCAGGGAGCCGGGGACGTAGACCTCGTTCCAGTCCTTGACGCGTTCGCCGACCGGCCGGGAGGCGGCGACCTCGCGGCCGGTGGTCAGGAATCCCTTCGGGTCAGCCATGAGCCGCCTCCATCATCTTGGCCGTCGTCTCGGACTCGGTGAGCCCGGCCTGCTCGGCGGCTGCCTTGGCGGCGAGCACTGCCTTGTAGTCGCGCGGCATGACCTTGCCGAACCGGGTCAGGGTGGTACCCCAGTCGGCCAGCAGCGCGGTCGCGACGGTGGACCCGGTCTCCTCCTGGTGGCGGCGCACCACGTCGTGCAGCCAGCCGATGTCGTCGGCGTCCAGCGGCTCGACCTCCACCATGCCGGGGTTGACGTTGCCGGCCTCCAGGTCGAGCACGTAGGCGATGCCGCCGGACATGCCGGCCGCGAAGTTGCGCCCGGTGCCGCCGAGCACCACGGCCCGGCCGCCGGTCATGTACTCGCAGCCGTGGTCCCCGACGCCCTCGGCGACCACCGTGGCGCCGGAGTTGCGCACGCAGAACCGCTCGCCGACCCGGCCGCGCAGGAACAGCTCGCCGCCGGTCGCGCCGTAGGCGAGGGTGTTGCCGGCGATGGTGGAGTACTCCGCCAGGTGCACCGCGGCGCGGTCCGGGCGGACCACCACCCGGCCGCCGGACAGGCCCTTGGCCACGTAGTCGTTGGCGTCGCCCTCCAGCCGGAGCGTCACGCCCCGGGGCAGGAACGCGCCGAAGGACTGCCCGGCGGAGCCGGTGAAGGTGAGGTCGATGGTGTCGTCGGGCAGGCCGGCGCCGCCGTACCGCTTGGTGACCTCGTTGCCGAGCATGGTGCCCACCGTGCGGTTGATGTTGCGGATGCCGACCTGGGCGCGCACCGGCGAGCCGTTCTCCAGCGCTTCGGCGGCCAGCTTGATCAGCTGCTTGTCGAGCGCCTTCTCCAGGCCGTGGTCCTGCGGGACGCTCTGGTGGCGCACCGCGCCGTCCGGCAGCTCCGGGATGTGCAGCAGCGGGGCGAGGTCGAGGCCCTGCGCCTTCCAGTGCGTCACCGCGCGGCCGGTGTCGATCAGCTCGGCGTGCCCGACGGCCTCCCGCAGGGTGCGGAAGCCCAGCTCGGCCAGCAGCTCGCGGACCTCCTCGGCGATGAACTCGAAGAAGTTCACCACGAATTCGGGCTTGCCGGCGAAGCGCTCGCGCAGCGTCGGGTTCTGGGTGGCGATGCCGACCGGGCAGGTGTCCAGGTGGCACACCCGCATCATGACGCAGCCGGAGACCACCAGCGGCGCGGTGGCGAAGCCGAACTCCTCGGCGCCCAGCAGCGCGGCGACCACCACGTCGCGGCCGGTCTTGAGCTGGCCGTCGGTCTGCACGACGATGCGGTCGCGCAACCCGTTGAGCAGCAGCGTCTGCTGGGTCTCGGCCAGGCCGAGCTCCCAGGGGCCGCCGGCGTGCTTGAGCGAGGTGAGCGGCGAGGCGCCGGTGCCGCCGTCGTGGCCGGAGATCAGCACCACGTCGGCGTGCGCCTTGGAGACGCCGGCCGCGACGGTGCCGACGCCGACCTCGGAGACCAGCTTGACGTGCACCCGGGCGGCCGGGTTGGCGTTCTTCAGGTCGTGGATGAGCTGGGCGAGGTCCTCGATGGAGTAGATGTCGTGGTGCGGCGGCGGCGAGATCAGCCCCACGCCGGGCGTGGAGTGCCGGGTCTTGCCGATCCACGGGTAGACCTTGTGGCCGGGCAGCTGGCCGCCCTCGCCGGGCTTGGCGCCCTGGGCCATCTTGATCTGGATGTCGTCGGCGTTGACCAGGTACTCGGAGGTGACGCCGAAGCGGCCGGAGGCCACCTGCTTGATGGCGCTGCGCCGGGCCGGGTCGAGCAGCCGGTCGGAGTCCTCGCCGCCCTCGCCGGTGTTGGACTTGCCGCCGAGCTGGTTCATGGCGATGGCCAGCGTCTGGTGCGCCTCCAGCGAGATCGACCCGTAGGACATCGCGCCGGTGGAGAACCGCTTGACGATCTCGGAGGCCGGCTCGACCTCCTCGATCGGCACCGGCTGCCGGGACGCCCCCTCCGGGGCACGCAGTTCGAACAGGCCGCGCAGCGTCATCAGGCGGCTGGACTGCTCGTTGACCCGCTCGGTGTACTTCTTGAAGATGTCGTAGCGGCGCGACCGGGTGGCGTGCTGGAGCCGGAAGACGGTCTCCGGGTCGAACAGGTGCGGTTCGCCCTCCCGGCGCCACTGGTACTCGCCGCCGATCTCCAGGCGCCGGTGCGCGGCGGAGATGCCGGAGGCCGGGTACGCCTTGGCGTGCCGGGCGGCGACCTCCCGGGCGATGACGTCGACGCCGACGCCGCCGATCTTCGTGGTGGTGCCGTGGAAGAACGCGTCGGTGAAGCTCTCGTCGAGGCCGACCGCTTCGAAGACCTGCGCGCCGCGGTAGGAGGCGACGGTGGAGATGCCCATCTTGGACATCACCTTCAGCACGCCCTTGCCGAGCGCCTTGATCAGGTTGCCGAGCGCGGCCTCGGGCTCTATGTCCTGGAGAAAGGTTCCGGCGCGGACCAGGTCCTCGACCGACTCCATGGCCAGGTACGGGTTGACCGCGGCGGCGCCGTAGCCGACGAGCAGCGCGACGTGGTGCACCTCGCGCACGTCGCCGGCCTCCACGAGCAGCCCGACGTGGGTGCGCTTCTTGGTGCGGATGAGGTGGTGGTGGACCGCGGAGGTCAGCAGCAGCGAGGGGATCGGGGCGTGCTCGGCGTCGGAGTGCCGGTCGGACAGCACGATCAGCCGGGCGCCGTCCTCGATGGCGGTGTCCGCCTCGGCGCAGATCTCGGCGAGCCGGGCGGCCAGCGCCTCGCCGCCGCCGGAGACCCGGTAGAGGCCGGAGAGCGTGGCGGCGCCCAGGCCCGGCAGGTCGCCGTCGGCGTTGATGTGGATGAGCTTGGCCAGCTCGTCGTTGTCGATCACCGGGAACGGCAGTATGACGTTGCGGCAGGAGGCCGGGGTGGGCTCCAGCAGGTTGCCCTGCGGGCCGACCGCCGAGATCAGCGAGGTGACCAGCTCCTCGCGGATGGCGTCCAGCGGCGGGTTGGTGACCTGCGCGAACAGCTGGGTGAAGTAGTCGAACAGCAGCCTGGGCCGGTCGGAGAGCGCGGCGATCGGCGAGTCGGTGCCCATCGAGCCGATCGGCTCGGCGCCGGCCCGGGCCATCGGCGCCAGGATGACCCGCAGCTCCTCCTCGGTGTAGCCGAAGGTCTGCTGGCGGCGGGTGACCGAGGCGTGGGTGTGCACGATGTGCTCGCGCTCGGGCAGGTCCTTGAGGTGGATCAGGCCGCCGCGCAGCCACTCCTCGTACGGGTGCTCGGCGGCCAGACCGGCCTTGATCTCGTCGTCCTCGATGATGCGGTGGCCGCCGGTGTCGACCAGGAACATCCGGCCGGGCTGCAGCCGGCCCTTGCGCACGATCCGCTCCGGCGCGATGTCCAGCACGCCGACCTCGGAGGAGAGCACGACCAGTCCGTCGTCGGTGACCCAGTAGCGGCCCGGGCGCAGTCCGTTGCGGTCCAGCACCGCGCCGACCAGGGTGCCGTCGGTGAAGGTGACGCAGGCCGGGCCGTCCCAGGGCTCCATCAAGGTGGAGTGGAACTGGTAGAAGGCGCGGCGGGCCGGGTCCATGGCCTCGTGGTTCTCCCACGCCTCCGGGATCATCATCAGCACGCTGTGCGGCAGCGACCGGCCGCCCAGGTGCAGCAGCTCCAGCACCTCGTCGAAGGTGGCGGAGTCCGACGCGCCGGGGGTGCAGACCGGGAAGATCCGCTCCAGGTCGGCCTGGCCCGCGCCCTGGCCGGTGGCGCCGAGCAGCGCGCTGGACAGCAGCGACTCGCGGGCCCGCATCCAGTTGCGGTTGCCCTGCACGGTGTTGATCTCGCCGTTGTGCGCGACGAAGCGGTACGGGTGGGCCAGCGGCCAGCTCGGGAAGGTGTTGGTGGAGAACCGCGAGTGGACCAGCGCGATCGCGGTGACGAACCGCCGGTCGGACAGGTCGGGGAAGAACGGCTCCAGCTGCCCGGTGGTCAGCATGCCCTTGTAGACGATCGTCCGCGCGGACAGCGAGGGGAAGTAGACGCCGATCTCGCGCTCGGCGCGCTTGCGCAGCACGAACGCCAGCCGGTCGAGGTCGATCCCGGTGCGCCCGCCGGTGGCGTCGGCCACGAAGAGCTGCGAGAAGTACGGCATGGTGGACCGCGCGGTGGCGCCGAGCATCTCCGGTGCGACCGGGACCTCGCGCCAGCCGAGGACCTCCAGGCCCTCCTCGGAGGCGATGCGGTGCACCCCGTCGACGGCCTTGGTGCGGTCGTCCGCCTCCTGCGGCAGGAAACCGATGCCGACGGCGTAGCCTCCGGCGGCCGGAAGGGTGAACGCGTCGGCGGTCGCCTCGCGCAGGAACGCGTCCGGGACCTGCAGCAGGATCCCGGCGCCGTCGCCGGTGTCCGGCTCGGAGCCGGTCGCACCGCGGTGCTCCAGGTTGCGCAGCACGGTGAGCGCCTGCTCGACGAGCGCGTGGCTGGCCTCACCGGTGAGGGTGGCCACGAAGCCGACGCCGCAGGCGTCGTGCTCGTTGCGGGGGTCGTACATCCCCTGCGGGGCGGGGGGCCCGTCCAGACGAGCCCGGCGGCGGCCGGGCTCGGAGTGCGTGGACGCGGAACGCATCGGCTCTCCCGTCGTCGTCGTTGTATTGCCGGAGTGATGTCACGGCGCAACAGGGACGGCGTTGGCCCTCTGCGATTTCGTGCAGATTACATGATGGCTGAGATCTCGTTGAGCGGAATTCGGCTTCCACCATGTGGACAGCACGTGGGTGAGAACTCTGACCCGGCAGGTCAGCGGTACCGACCCGGCGGGTAGGGCGACATTGCCCCGGCGCTTGACTCTGATGCCCCGCGCCGGGTCCGCCGAAACGAGGCGGTAACAACAAAGGCGGAAATCACGTTCTCAGCCGACCGCGGTCCCGAACACCGTCCCGAGCAGGAACGTCACCCCGGCGGCGGCCCCGCCCAGCACCAGCTGGCGCAGCCCGCTGAACCACCACGACCTGGCCGTCACCCGGGCCACCACCGCGCCGCAGGCGAACAGTCCGATCAGCGCCAGGGCCAGCGAGGGCAGCAGCGAGGTGGCCCCCAGCAGGTACGGCAGCACCGGCAGCACCGCGCCGACCGCGAACGAGCCGAAGGAGGAGACCGCGGCCACGATGGGCGACGGCAGCTCGGAGGGGTCGACGCCCAGCTCCTCGCGGGCGTGTATCTCCAGCGCCTGCTCCGGGTCCTTCGACAGCTGGCGGGCGACCTCGGCGGCCAGCTCCGGCTCCACGCCGCGGGAGACGTACAACGCGGTCAGCTCGCGCAGCTCGTCCTTGGGGTTGCGGTGCAGCTCTCGGCGCTCCACGTCGAGTTCGGCCTCCACCAGCTCGCGCTGCGAGGCGACCGAGGTGTACTCGCCGGCCGCCATCGAGCAGGCGCCGGCCACCAGCCCGGCGAGGCCGGTGATCACGATGGTGCGCACCGCCACGTGACCGCCGGCCACGCCGGTCATCAGCGCGAAGTTGGAGACCAGTCCGTCCATCGCGCCGAACACCGCGGGGCGCAGCCAGCCGCCGTTGACGTCGCGGTGGCTGTGGTGGGTGACGTGGTAGCCGGAGGTCTCCATGTCGTCGGCCTCAGCGGTGCTGTCGGTGTCGACGGCGCTGTCAGTGCCGGCGGTGCGGTCGGTGCTGTCAGTGCTGCTCGTGCTGTCGGCTTCGTGTTCGACGGCGGTGGCCATGGATGCCTGCTCTCTTTGGACGAGGTCGACAATTCGACAATACGCACGACTGGGCCGGCCTCGCCAGCAAGGGAAGGCTGCCCGAAGTGCCTGTCCAGGCGGGGTGCGCACTGCCGTGGGCGGCACCCGGGAGCATGCCGAAAGGCCGCCCGACCGGGGGGTCGGACGGCCTTTCGAGGTGGGTTCCGGTGGGCGTGGCCCCCGGGATCAGGTGGCCTGCGGAGCCTCGGCGTCGGCCGTCGCGTCCGTCACCGACCGGGCCGTGTTGCCCTGGTCGTCGCCGGGAGCGTCGGCCGCCTCGGACGGCTCGTGCGCCTCGGCCTCCGGGGCCCGCGCGGCCTCGGCCTCACCGTCGGCCTCCGGCTCGGCGGAGCCGTCCGGAGCGGTCCCGGCGGCCTCCGCGGAGCCGCCCGGCTCGTCGCCCGTCGCGGCCTCCGCGGCCTGGTCCGGGGCGCCCGGCGCGTTCGGTTCCACGACCTCCTCGCGGCCGGGGTGGCGGTGGCGGGAGATCAGGATGCCGACGACCGCGCCGATGAAGACGATGATCGCCGTCCAGTCGTTGAGACGCAGGCCCAGGATGTGGTGGGCGTAGTCGATCCGCATGTGCTCGATCCAGAAGCGGCCCACCGTGTACGCGGCCACGTAGAGGCCGAAGGCGCGGCCGTGGCCGAGCCGGAACCTGCGGTCCGCCCACAGCACGAGCAGCGCGACGCCGATGCACCACAGCGACTCGTAGAGGAACGTCGGCTGGTAGAGCCCGATGTTCGGGGTGGCGGGCGGCCGGTGTGCCGGGTCGATCTCCAGGGCCCACGGCAGCTTGGTCGGGCCGCCGTACAGCTCCTGGTTGAACCAGTTGCCCCAGCGGCCTATCGCCTGGGCGAAGGCGACACCGGGCGCGACGGCGTCCGCGTAGGCGGGCAGCGAGATGCCGCGCCGGCGGCAGCCGATCCAGGCGCCGAGCGCGCCGAGCGCGACGGCACCCCAGATGCCGAGACCGCCGTCCCAGACCTTGAAGGCGCCGACCCAGTCGCGCCCCGGACCGAAGTACAGCTCGTAGTCCGTGATGACGTGGTAGAGACGGCCGCCGAGCAGGCCGAAGGGCACCGCCCAGACGGCGATGTCCGCGATGGTCGTCTTCTGGCCGCCGCGCGCCGCCCAGCGCCGGCCGCCCAGCCACACGGCGAGGAAGACGCCGATGATGATGCAGAAGGCGTATCCGCGCAGCGGGATCGGGCCGAGGTAGAGGACGCCCCGCGAGGGACTGGGAATGTATGCGAGATCCATGGCGGAACCGACGCTACCTTGCCTGCCCCACCGCGTTGCAACCAACCCCGGCAACGGGTGGGTAACGGCGGCGCCCGGCCGGGCCCGGGATCGGCGGGCCGGCCGGGCGCGGCGCGGGGCGGCGGACGGCGGGTTTCGGACGCCGCGGCGGCGGGCCGGTCAGCTCGCGCCGGGCGCCGGGGAGCCGGGAGGCGGTGAGCCGGGTTGCCGGTGAGCCGAGCGCCGGTGAACCGGGTGCCGGGGAGGCGGGCACCGGGGAGCCGGCCGGCTTGCCCCGGTTCGCCTGGGCGACGAGCTGCCGCAGCTTGTCGGGGGTGAGCGGGTTCCTGCTGTCGTCGTAGATGTTCTTGCCGTTGAGCAGGATGGTCGGGGTCGAGCCGTAGCCGGCGTTGTCGAAGTCGCTGTTGGACCTGTTGACCCAGCTGTCGTACCGGCCGTGCCGGACGCAGGAGGTGAAGGCCGGGGTCTTCAACCCCGGTACCTTTCCGGCCAGTTGGAGCAGGTAGTCCTTGTCGGCGAACTTGTCCTGCTGCTCGTCGGGCTGGTTGGAGTAGAGCACGTCGTGGTAGGCGCGGAAGTCGCCGGAGCCCTGGGCGCAGGCGGCGGCGTTGGCCGCGTTGAGCGATCCGGTGCCGCCGAGGTTGCCGTCGATGAGCCGCACGAGGTGGTACTCGCCCTTGAGCTGGCCGGTGTCGACCAGGTTGTGGACGGTGTCGCGGTAGGTCCGCTCGAAGGCGTCGCAGGCCGGGCACCGGAAGTCCTCGTAGACGGTGAGGGTGGAGGGCGCGTTCGGGGCGCCGACCGGGATCGCCAGGTCGGCCTTGCCGGTGGCGCCGGACGGGGCCGCCGCGGGGCCGCCGGCCTTGCCGCCGCTGTGGTCGGCCACCACGATGCCGATCACCGCGCCGACCGCCAGGACGGCCACGATCGAGCCGCCCACCACGGCCGTTCTGCGGCGCTTGGCCCGGACCTTGTCCCGCTCGCGTGCCACGCGCAGCCGCTCACGGGCGCTGCTCTTGTGCCGGTTCTTCTCGCTCACGCACCGCCCAACGACACCACGGCCGCCGGGGACGCGCTCTCACGCCTCCCCGGCGGCCCAATTCCCTCGAAAGGGCGACGGCGGCTATCCGCGCTTGCGTACGCCGGCGGCCAGTTCGCCGGCGAGCGCGCGCACCGCGGCGAACCCCGCCTCCGGCTCCTGGCCGGCCGCGGCGGCGTCCAGCAGGCGCTTGACGAACGCCGAGCCGACGATCACGCCGTCGGCGAAGGCGGCCACCTCGGCGGCCTGCGCGGCGTCGGAGACCCCCAGGCCCACGCAGACCGGCAGCTCGGTGCCGGCCCGGGTGCGCCGCACCAGGTCGGCGGCCTGGGCGCCGACCGAGGCGCGGGTGCCGGTGACGCCCATCAGCGAGGCCGCGTAGACGAAGCCGGAGCCGGCCGCGGTGATCTTCGCCAGCCGCTCGTCGCGGCTGCTGGGGGCGACCACGAAGACGGTGGCCAGCCCGTGCAGCTCGGCCGCCGCCCGCCACACCGCGGACTCCTCGACCGGCAGGTCGGGCAGGATGCACCCGGCGCCGCCCGCCTCGGCGAGGTCGCGGGCGAACCGCTCGGCGCCGTAGCGGTCCACCGGGTTCCAGTACGTCATGCACAGCACCGGCGCACCGGTGGCCGCGTGGACCTCGCCGACCGTGCGGATCACGTCGACGATCTTGACGCCGCCGCGCAGCGCGATGTCGTCGGCGGTCTGGATGACCGGGCCGTCCAGCACCGGGTCGCTGTGCGGCAGGCCGATCTCGACGACGTCGCAGCCGCCCTCGATCATCGCGACGGCGGCCGTCACCCCGTCCGCGACGGTGGGGAAGCCGGCCGGCAGGTAGCCCACCAGCGCCGCGCGGTCCTCGCCCTTCGCCGCCTGGAGCACGTCGGCCAACAGCTGGATGTTCCCGCTCACTTGGCGTCCCCCTCGGCGGCGTCGTCGTACAGTCCGAAGTAGCGGGCGGCGGTGTCCATGTCCTTGTCGCCGCGGCCCGAGAGGTTGACGAGCAGCAGCGCGTCGGGGCCGAGTTCGCGGCCCAGGACCAGGGCGCCGGCCAGCGCGTGGGCGCTCTCGATGGCCGGGATGATGCCCTCGGTGCGCGACAGCAGGCGCAGCGCCTGCATCGCCTCGTCGTCGGTGACCGGGCGGTACTCGGCGCGGCCGGCGTCCTTGAGGTAGGAGTGCTCGGGGCCGATGCCGGGGTAGTCCAGGCCGGCCGAGATCGAGTACGGCTCGGTGATCTGGCCGTCCTCGTCCTGCAGCACGTAGGAGCGCGACCCGTGCAGGATGCCGGGGTCGCCGGCGGTCAGGGTCGCCGCGTGCTCGCCGGAGTCCACGCCGTGCCCGGCGGCCTCGTAGCCGAGCAGCCGGACGCCCTCGTCGGGCAGGAAGGCGTGGAAGATGCCGATGGCGTTGGAGCCGCCGCCCACGCAGGCGCACACCGCGTCCGGCAGCCGGCCGGTGCGCTCCAGCAGCTGCCGCCGGGCCTCGACGCCGATCACCCGGTGGAAGTCGCGGACCAGCGCGGGGAACGGGTGCGGTCCGGCGACGGTGCCGAACAGGTAGTGGGTGCGGTCCACGTTGGCCACCCAGTCGCGGAACGCCTCGTTGATGGCGTCCTTCAGGGTGCGGCTGCCGGAGGTGACCGCGATGACCTCGGCGCCGAGCATCCGCATCCGGGCGACGTTGAGCGCCTGGCGCTCGGTGTCGATCTCGCCCATGTAGATGGTGCACTCCAGGCCGAACAGCGCGCAGGCGGTCGCGGTGGCGACGCCGTGCTGTCCGGCGCCGGTCTCGGCGATGACCCGGGTCTTGCCCATCCGCCGGGTCAGCAGGGCCTGGCCGAGCACGTTGTTGATCTTGTGCGAGCCGGTGTGGTTGAGGTCCTCGCGCTTGAGGAAGACACGGGCGCCGCCCGCGTGTTCGGCGAACCGCGGGACCTCGGTGAGCGCGCTGGGCCGGCCGGTGTAGTTGACCAGCAGGTCGTTCAGCTCGGCGGCGAAGGCCGGATCGCTCTTGGCCTTCTCGTACTCGGCGGCGACCTCGTCGACCGCGGCGACCAGCGCCTCGGGGATGAACTTGCCGCCGAAGGCGCCGAAGTAGCCCTCGGCGCTGGGGAGGCGACCCTCCGGGTCCGGGATGAAGAATTCGGTGGACATGCCGGTGTACTCCTCGACGGAACGGGTGGTCGCCGTTCCGTGGGTGGCTGTGCGTACGGGGTGGGGGCCGCACCGCGCGACGGCGGCGGGCAGCGGTGGGTGAGCGCGGGCAGGCGGTCTCAGCCGGCCGCGCCGCGCCGCCATCGCCGCCCGTTCACCTGGCCGGGCTCGGCTCCGATGACGTAGCGCACCCGCCGGCCCAGCACCCGGCGGGCGGGCGCACGGCAGCCGCGCGGCTTGCAGCCGCGGGCGAGCCTGGCGGAGAGCGGCATCGCGGTCAGTCCCTGCCCTGCCGCAGCGCGGGGTGGGCGCCGGCGGCCACCAGGTCGGCGACGGCCGCCTTCGGGTCGCGGCCGGTGACCAGCGACTCGCCGACCAGCACCGCGTCGGCGCCGTCGTGCGCGTAGGCGATCAGGTCGTGCGGACCGCGCACCCCGGACTCGGCGATCTTCACCAGGTGGTCGGGGATCTCCGGGGCGACCCGGGCGAAGGTGCCGCGGTCGACCTCCAGGGTCTTGAGGTTGCGCGCGTTGACGCCGACGACCCGGGCGCCGGCGTCCACCGCCCGCTCGGCCTCGTCCTCGTCGTGCACCTCGACGAGCGGGGTGAGCCCGATCGACTCGGCCCGCTCGATCAGCGAGACCAGCGCGTCCTGCGGCAGCGCGGCGACGATCAGCAGCACGAGGTCGGCGCCGTGCGCGCGGGCCTCCCACAGCTGGTAGGAGGAGACGATGAAGTCCTTGCGCAGCACCGGGATGTCCACCCGGGCGCGGACCGCCTCCAGGTCGGCGAGCGAACCGCCGAAGCGGCGCTGCTCGGTGAGCACGCTGATCACGGCCGCGCCGCCCGCCTCGTAGTCGGCGGCGAGCGCGGCGGGGTCGGCGATCGCGGCGAGCGCGCCCTTGCTCGGGCTGGACCGCTTGACCTCGCAGATGACCTGGACGCCCTCGCCGCGCAGCGCGGCGGCGCCGTCCCTGGCCCGCGGGGCCTTCGCGGCGCGGTCCTTCAGCTCGGCGAGCGAGACGCGGGCCTGCCGCTCGGCGAGGTCTTCGCGGACTCCGTCGATGATCTCGTCGAGCACACTCACGCGAGCGGCCCCCTTCCGGGCTGGTGCGGTCAAGCGCATGTCATGCGCGGGTAGTGCGATGGTATCCGCCGCGGTCGGCGACCCGGCCCACCGGTCCCGGCGACGCGTCGCCCGCGGTGCGTGGCCGGGACAACACACCTAGGGTGCGAGCGCCGCGCCGATCGGCAGGTTCCGCAGCACGGTGAAGACCACGACGACCGCGCCCAGCGCCCACCACACGGCGGGCCGGACGCGCGGTCCGGGCGGCGCGGGCCGGCCGCGGGCCTCCCGCAGCGCCCACCGCGCCCACAGCAGCGCGCACACCGCGTACCCGGCGACCGCCAGCACGTTGTCGTGCAGCGCGCCGCCGAAGTCGCCGTGCACGACCGCGTAGGCGCTCCGCAGGCCGCCGCACGCCGGGCAGTACAGCCCGGTCAGCGCGAGGAAGGGGCAGACCGGGTAGTGGCCCGGGTGGTTCGGGTCGACGCTGCCGACGTAGCAGAACGCCGCCGCCACGCCGGTGAGCGTGGCCAGCGGCACGGCCAGCCGCCGCGCCGCCGGGGCGGGCGCGGGCTCGGGACGCTGCGTCGACGGCACGCCCCCGATTCTCCCCCGCTCCCGCGCGGCCGGCCAGGCGGCGTCAGGCGTCCGAGGCGGTCTTGTCCGGCAACGGCATCCCCAGTCCGGCCAGCCGCATCACCAGGCCGGTGATGCCGCCCAGCGCGATGATCACGATGCCGGCCCAGAAGCCGATCGGCTCGGCCAGCACCATGAAGGCGCCCGCGACGCAGAAGCCAATGAAGATGATGGTCACACCGGTCCACCCGGCAAGCGTGTGACCGTGGCTGTTGCCCGCCATGAATACTCCTCGTGTGCTCTCCGGCGTGCCTCCCGACACGCTCGCCCCCCATTCTCCCCCGGCCGCGCGCCGCTCCTTCCCGGGGGGTGGGGTGCGGCCCGCGGTCAGGCGCCCGGCGGGTCGGCGGTGGGGTCCTCGCCGCGGTCCAGCGCCTTCCACAGCTCGGCGGGGTGGTCCGGGTCCGGCGGGTTGCGCGGGGTGCGGCGCGGGCGCGGCGAGCCGTCGCGTTCGTAGCGGGACGACATCGCGGGCCAGGAGTGCGAGCAGCGCAGCGCGAGCAGGCCGGCGGCGAACAGCAGGAGGCCGCCCAGCGCGGTGATCCACGGCCAGGAGGTGTGGCCGATATGCCGGACGGTGGTGGCGGTCAGTCCGCTGGCCCGGGCGGCGGCGGCGTTGAGCGCGCCGACGTCGAACGCGCCGGTGGCCGACGTCCACACGGTGCCGGCGCCGGTGAGGGCGAGCAGCGCGCAGACCACCGCGCGGCCGGCGCCGCGGACCGCGAACACCGCGACCAGCGCGGCGAGTCCGACCAGCGCGAGGGCGTCGGGCAGTGCGGTGACGTCCCCTCCGGAGACGTGCACCGGCAGCAGGGCGCCGGCGGCCGGCGCGGAACCGGTCGCCCAGGTGCGGCCGTCGCCGAGCAGCGTGACGGCGGCGCCCGCGCCGCCCAGCAGCAGGGCGGCGACCAGGCTGCCCCGGCCGCCGGACCGGGCGGCGGGCGGCTGGACGTCGTCGGGGCGCGGCCGGTTCGGCTCGGGTGCGTCGCTCACGCCCTCCACTATCGCCCCCGGACCGCGCGGCGCCGCAGTCGGGGCCCCCGGAGGGCTTGTTGACGTGAGCCTGCCAGAAATACCCTCCGGGCATCCGCACAACCCGCCCCAGCACAGGAGGCACCACGTTGCGCAGATCCATGCCCGAGGCGTTCCGCCGTACCGGGCTCTCGCTGGCCGCCGTTCTCGGCCTGACCCTCGTCGCCTTCGCCGCCGCGCCCGCCGCCGACGCCCAGGCCGGCGCGGGCGTGACCACCGTCCGCTCCTGCGCCGCACACCCCGCCGCGCGTTCCGTGTCCTGCGACGCCCTCAGGGTGACCGGCGGGACGGTCGCCGCGCACGCCGCGGTGCGCGCCCCGCTGACCGCCCCGGCCGGGTACGGCCCCGGCGACCTGCAGAGCGCCTACGGGCTGCCGGCAGGCGGCGGCTCCGGCGCGACCGTGGCGCTCATCGACGCCTACGACGACCCCAACGCGGCCTCCGACCTGGCCGTCTACCGCTCCACCTTCGGGCTGCCCGCCTGCACGGTGGCGAACGGCTGCTTCAAGAAGGTCAGCCAGACCGGCAGCACCACCGCGCTGCCCAGCGCCGACGCCGGCTGGGCGGAGGAGGAGTCGCTCGACGTCGACATGGTCTCGGCCATCGCGCCGGAGGCCCACATCCTGCTGGTCGAGGCGAACTCGGCCAGCATGGCCAACCTCGGCACCGCCGAGAACGAGGCCGTCTCGCTGGGCGCCAAGTTCCTGTCCAACAGCTGGGGCGGCCCGGAGTCGGCGCAGGACACCACTTACGACCAGGAGTACTTCAACCACCCCGGCGTGGTCATCACCGCCAGCGCCGGCGACGACGGCTACGGCGTGGAGTACCCGGCCTCCTCGCCCTACGTGATCGCGGCCGGCGGCACCTCGCTGAGCCGCTCCAGCACCAAGCGCGGCTGGACCGAGACCGCGTGGTCCGGCAGCGGCTCGGGCTGCTCGGCCTACGAACCCAAGCCCTCCTGGCAGACCGACACCGGCTGCAGCCGGCGCACCCTCAACGACGTGGCCGCCGTCGCGGACCCGTCGACCGGGGTGGCGGTCTACGACACCTACGGCGGCGACCCGGGCTGGGAGGTCTTCGGCGGCACCAGCGCGGCGGCGCCGATCCTGGCCGCGATCTTCGCCGACGCCGGCAACCCGTCGGCCGGCTCCGACCCGGCCTCGTTCCCCTACGCGCACCCCTCGGGGCTGAACGACATCACCACCGGCACCGACGGCTCGTGCGGCAGCTACCTGTGCACCGCGGGACCCGGCTACGACGGGCCGACCGGCCTCGGCACGCCGAACGGGCTCACCGCGTTCAAGGGCTGAACCGCCCGCGAGGTCAGCCGGCCCCGTTCAGGGCGGCGGCGGTCGCCACCGCGCGCAGCACCGCCGCCGCCTTGTTACGGCACTCGGTGTCCTCGGAGACCGGGTCGGAGTCCGCCACGATGCCCGCGCCCGCCTGCACGTAGGCGGTGCCGTCCCGCAGCAGCGCGGTGCGGATCGCGATGGCGGTGTCGGAGTCGCCGGCGAAGTCCAGGTAGCCGACGCAGCCGCCGTACAGGCCGCGCCGGGTGGGCTCCAGCTCGTCGATGATCTGCAGGGCGCGCGGCTTGGGCGCCCCCGACAGGGTGCCGGCCGGGAAGCAGGCGGTCAGCACGTCGAAGGCGGTGCGGCCGTCGGCGACCCGGCCGGTGACCGTCGAGACGATGTGCATCACGTGGCTGTAGCGCTCGACGGACATGAAGTCGACGACCTCGACGCTGCCCGGCTCGCACACCCGGCCCAGGTCGTTGCGCCCGAGGTCCACCAGCATCAGGTGCTCGGCGCGCTCCTTGGGGTCGGCGAGCAGTTCCTCGGCCAGCGCGGCGTCCTGCCGCGGCGTGGCACCGCGCGGCCGGGTGCCGGCGATCGGGTGCAGCGTCGCCCGGCCGTCCTCGACCTTGACCAGCGCCTCGGGCGAGGAGCCGACGATGTCGAACACGCCGCCGTCGCCGGACGGGACGCGCAACAGGTACATGTACGGGCTGGGGTTGGTGGCCCGCAGCACCCGGTAGACGTCGAGGGCGCTGGCCGGACACGGCGTCTCGAACCGCTGGGACGGCACGACCTGGAACGCCTCGCCCGCCCTGATCCGCTCCTTGATCTCCTCCACCGCGTCCTGGAACGCCTGGCCGCCCCACAGCGCGGTGAACTCCGGCAGCCGGGCGGCGGGCAGCTCGGCGGGCCGGCCCTCCAGCGGCTCGGCCAGGTCGGCCGCCATCGCCTCCAGCCGGGCCACCGCCTGCGCGTACGCCTCGTCCACGCCGGTGGCGGTGTCGTTGTGGTTGATCGCGTTGGCGATCAGCAGCACCGTGCCGTCCCAGTGGTCGAGCACCGCGAGGTCGGAGGTGAGCAGCATGGTCAGCTCGGGCAGGCCGAGGTCGTCCTTCGCGTGGTCGCCGATGTGCTTCTCCAGCCGGCGGACGACGTCGAAGCCGAGGTAGCCGACCATGCCCCCGGTGAACGGCGGCAGCGCGCCCTCGCGGTGCAGGTCGCGCGGGGTGTGCAGGGTCTCGACGGTGGCCCGCAGCGCGGCGAGCGGATCGCCGCCGGTGGGCACGCCGACCGGCGGTTCTCCCAACCAGTGCGCCTGCCCGTCGCGTTCGGTCAGCGTGGCGTCGCTGCGCACCCCGACGAACGAGTAGCGCGACCAGGAGCGCCCCTGCTCGGCGGACTCCAGCAGGAACGTGCCCGGCCGCTCGCCGGCGAGCTTGCGGTACAGCCCGATCGGCGTGTCGCCGTCGGCCAGCAACTGCCGGCTGACCGGGATCACCCGGCGGTCCCGCGCCAGCCGTCGGAAGGTCTCCAGGTCAGGGGTTACGGTGCCCGAGGTCATGCGGCGAAGCCTAGGGCACGTCCGGCGGCCGGACGTGCGCCGGTCAGGGCAGCCGCAGCGGCAGCTGACCGGCGTCGAAGCAGGTGCGGTCGCCGGTGTGGCAGGCGGCGCCGACCTGGTCGACCATGACCAGCAGCGTGTCGCCGTCGCAGTCCAGCGCCACCGACTTCACGTACTGCGCGTGGCCCGAGGTGTCGCCCTTGACCCAGTACTCCTGGCGGCTGCGGCTCCAGTAGGTGCAGCGGCCGGTGGTCAGCGTGCGGTGCAGCGCCTCGTCGTCCATCCAGCCGAGCATCAGCACCTCACCGGTGTCGTACTGCTGGGCGATGGCGGGCAGGAGTCCGTTCGCGTCGCGCTTGAGGCGCGCGGCGACGGCGGGATCGAGTGCGGAGACCGGCGGCATGCCCCCATTGTGGACCGGACGGGCCGCGAGCGGGAAAACGCGCCCGACCGCTCCCCGCCGATCACCCCTGATCAGCGGCTATCGGGGCTGATGACCGCTGATCGCCCCCGATGACCGCCGATGCGGTTATCCACAACTTTGGGATCCCACACCCCTGTTGTCAGTCCTTTGCGGCATGCTTCGGACATGAGTTTCCCGCCGCCGTCGAACGACGCGCCGCCGCCCGGGTCGGGAGGCGGCTTCGGCCCGCCGCAGGGCTTCGGCCCGCCCCCGGCCCGGGGGCAGTACGGGCCGCCCGCCTCCCAGTTGCGCGCGCCCGGTCCGCCGCAGCGTCCGTCCGGCGGCCGGGCGGCCCGGGTCGCGGCGGTGCTGGTCGGCGCGGTCCTGGTGCTGGCCATCGTGATCGGCGGCATCGTCTGGCTCGGCAGCGGCTACGACAGCGAGGGCACCGGCGCCAAGAGCGCGGAGGGCGGCGCCGCGCCGTCGGCGACCACCGCGGAGGGCGCGGGCGGCGGCTCGGCCGGTGCGGGCGGCGGCTCGCCGAATCTGCCGGGCGCGGCGATATCCGGCGGCCCCGGCGCGGACTCCTCCGTCGCCCCGGCCGACATTCCCTACGTGAAGCTCTCCCCGGGCACCTGCTTCGACTCCCCCGGCCTGGACACCGCGGTGAACGTGGTCACCAAGGTCCCCTGCGACGCGCCGCACGACGGCGAGGTGATCAGCGACGAGCACCTGTCCGGCACGCTCTCCAGCGAGCGGCAGGTGCAGGCCCAGGCGATCGCCCGGTGCGCGCCGGACGCCCGCAAGCGCCTGAAGTCGCTGCCCAGGGACGGCACGCGGTACTACAACTACGCCTTCTACCCGGACCTGACCACCTATGAGACGCAGGGCCAGGACACCGTCTCGTGCACGCTGACGGTCAGCGACACCCCGGACGGCAAGCAGTTGTCGGCGCCGCTGTCGTGACGCGTCGCCGCGGTTGCCGCCCGGTCGGCGCGGTGCGGACGTAGGCTTCGGACATGTCGACTCATGCGCAGCGTGAACGTCTGCTCCTCGCCGATCTGCTGGAGAACGCCGGCCCCGACGCCGCGACGCTGTGCCAGGGGTGGACCACCCGCGATCTGGCCGCCCACACCGTGGCGCGCGAGCGCCGCAGCGACGCGGCGGCCGGGCTGGTCATCCCGCGGCTCGCCGAGCGGATGGAGCGGGTGCGCCAGGAGTTCGCGGCCAGGCCCTACGAGGAGTTGATCCAGCTCATCAGGACCGGGCCGCCCCGCCTGTCGCCGTACGCGCTCAAGCAGATCGACGAGGTCGCCAACAGCGTGGAGTTCTACGTCCACGGCGAGGACGTGCGCCGCGCCCAGCCGGGCGAGCCGCGCCGCACCGTCGACCCGGTCTTCGCCGACCTGCTGTGGAAGCGGCTGGAGCGCGGCGCGCGGCTGCTGGGGCGCAAGTCGCCGGTGGGCCTGGTGCTGCGCCGCCCGGACGGCCAGACGGCGGTCGCGCACCGCGGCGCCCCGGTGGTGACGGTCACCGGGGAGCCCGGGGAGCTGACGATGTTCCTCTTCGGCCGCCAGTCGGTCGCCGACGTGCGCACCGAGGGCGACCCGGACGCGGTCGCCAAGGTGACCCGGCTGCAGCTCGGCATCTGACCCCGCGGTCCAAGGCCGGCCTCAGCGCACCGGGTGGCCGGCCTCCCGCAGCGTGCGCTTGACCTCCGGGACCCGCAGGTCGCCGAAGTGGAAGACCGAGGCGGCCAGCACGGCGTCCGCGCCGGCGGCGACCGCGGGCGGGAAGTCGGCGAGCCGGCCCGCGCCGCCGCTGGCGATCACCGGCACGGTGACCCGGCGGCGCACCGCCTCGATCATCGCCGTGTCGTAGCCGTCCTTGGTGCCGTCGGCGTCCATGGAGTTGAGCAGGATCTCGCCGGCGCCCAACTCGGCGGCGCGGTGCGCCCATTCGACCGCGTCCACGCCGGTGCCGCGCCGGCCGCCGTGCGTGGTGACCTCGAAGCCCGACGGCGTGCCGGCCTCCGAGCGGCGGGCGTCGACCGACAGGACGAGGACCTGGCTGCCGAAGCGCTCGGCGATCTCCCGGATCAGCTCCGGCCGGGCGATGGCGGCGGTGTTGACGCCGACCTTGTCCGCACCGGCCCGCAGCAGGCGGTCCACGTCGTCGGCGGTGCGCACCCCGCCGCCGACGGTCAGCGGGATGAAGACCTGCTCGGCGGTGCGGCGCACCACCTCGTAGGTGGTCTCCCGGTCGCCGGAGGAGGCGGTGATGTCGAGGAAGGTCAGCTCGTCGGCGCCCTCGGCGTCGTAGATCCTGGCCATCTCCACCGGATCGCCCGCGTCGCGCAGGTTGCGGAAGTTGACGCCCTTCACGACGCGGCCGCCGGTCACGTCGAGGCAGGGGATGACCCGTACGGCGAGGCTCACGTGGCGTTCCCCCCGGAGGCGCCCGGGTCGGACTGCGGCCCGGCGTAGGCCTCCACCTCCACCTCGACCAGCACCCGGGAGTCGACGAACCCGGAGACCACGAGCATGGTCGAGGCCGGCCGCACGGCGTCGAACAGCTCCTTGTGGGCGCGGCCGGCGGCGTCCACGTCGCGGGCGTGGGTGATGTACATCCGGGTGCGGATCACGTCGCCCGCGTCGAGGCCGAACTCCTTGAGGGCGCCGATCGCGTTGCCGAACGCGACCCGGGCCTGCAGGTACGGGTCACTCTCGCCCTGCAGGACCCCCTTGATCAGCGGAAGGGTGCCGGAGACCACGACCAGGTCCCCGGCGCGCACCGCGCGGGCGAAGCCGATCGTCTCCTCCCAGGGGCTGTCGGTCTGCACACGCCGCACGGACGGGGTTTCGGTCATCGTGACACTGCCTCCAGCGCTTCTTCCAGGGTGAACGCCCCGGCGTACAGGGCCTTGCCCACGATGGCGCCCTCCACACCCTTGGGCACCAGTGCGGCGATGGCCCGCAGGTCGTCGAGGCAGGAGACCCCGCCGGAGGCGACCACCGGCGCCGAGGTGGCGGCGCAGACCCGCTCCAGCAGGTCGAGGTTGGGCCCCTGCAGCGTGCCGTCCTTGGCGATGTCGGTGACCACGTAGCGCGCGCAGCCCTCGGAGTCCAGCCGGGCCAGCGTCTCGAACAGGTCGCCGCCGTCCCGGGTCCAGCCGCGGCCGCGCAGCGTGGTGCCGCGCACGTCCAGGCCGACCGCGATCCGCTCCCCGTGCTCCGCGATCGCCGCGGCGACCCACTCGGGGGTCTCCAGGGCGGCGGTGCCGAGGTTGACGCGGGTGCAGCCGGTGGCGAGCGCGGCGGCCAGCGTGGCGTCGTCGCGGATGCCGCCGGACAGCTCGACCTTGATGTCCATGGCCGCGGCGACCTCGGCGATCCGCGCGCGGTTGTCACCGGTGCCGAACGCCGCGTCGAGGTCGACCAGGTGCAGCCACTCGGCCCCGGACCGCTGCCAGGCCAGCGCGGCCTCCAGCGGGTCGCCGTAGGAGGTCTCGGAGCCGGACTCGCCGTGCACCAGGCGCACGGCCTGGCCGGCGCGGACGTCGACGGCGGGGAGGAGTTCGAGGCGCATCAGGCGGTGTCCTAGGTGCTCGGTCGGTGTCAGGGGCGGTGGCGGCCGGGTCCGCTAGAGGGTCTCCAGCCAGTTGGCGAGCAGGCGGGCGCCCGCGTCGCCGGACTTCTCCGGGTGGAACTGGGTGGCCCACAGCGGCCCGTTCTCCACGGCGGCCACGAACGGCTCGCCGTGGGTGGCCCAGGTGACCTTCGGGGCCCGGATCGCCTCGTGGGTGACGTTCAGCTCCCACTGCCGGACGGCGTAGGAGTGCACGAAGTAGTAGTGCTCGTCCGGTCCGAGGCCGGCGAACAGCTGCGAGTCGGCGGGGGACTTGACGGTGTTCCAGCCCATGTGCGGCACCACGGGGGCGCGCAGCGGCTCGACCGTGCCCGGCCACTCGTCGCAGCCCGCGGTCTCCACGCCGTGCTCCACCCCGCGCTCGAACAGCACCTGCATGCCCACGCAGATCCCCAGCACCGGACGGCCGCCGGACAGCCGGCGGTCGATGATCCAGGGGCCGCGGACCGCGGTGAGCCCGGCCATGCACGCGGCGAACGCGCCCACCCCGGGCACCAGCAGCCCGTCGGCGGCCATCGCCGTGTCGTAGTCGGCGGTCACCTCGACCTCGGCGCCCGCCCGGGCCAGCGCCCGCTGCGCGGAGCGGATGTTCCCGAAGCCGTAGTCGAAGACGACCACGCGCTTGCTCATCGGCTTCCCCTCCCGCGGCTCAGAGCCTCATCAGCCCCGCGGCCAGCGACATGGCCGCGCCCACGGCCACCAGCGCGATCATGCTCTTGGACATCTTCTGCTTCCAGAAGGAGTAGACCCCTCCGGCCAGGAACAGCCCCAGCAGGATGAAGAGCGTGGCTGCCTTGCTCACAGTGCTCCCTTGGTGGACGGGATCCCCGGCTGCCTCGGGTCCAGCTCGGAGGCGGCGCGCAGGGCTCGGGCCAGCGCCTTGAACTGGCACTCGACGATGTGGTGCGCGTTCCGTCCGTAGGGTACGTGGACGTGCAGGGCGATCTGCGCCTGGGCCACGAACGACTCCAGTATGTGCCGGGTCAGCGTGGTGTCGTACGAACCGATCATCGGTGCCATGCCGTCCGGTTCGGTGTGCACCAGGTAGGGGCGGCCGGACAGGTCCACGGTCACCTGGGCGAGCGACTCGTCCAGCGGGACGGCGGCGTGCGCGAAGCGGACGATGCCGCGCTTGTCGCCGAGCGCCTGCCGGAAGGCGGCGCCGAGCGCCAGCGAGCTGTCCTCGACGGTGTGGTGGCTGTCGATGTGCAGGTCGCCCTCGGTCTTGACGGTGAGGTCGAACAGGCCGTGCCGGCCGAGCTGGTCGAGCATGTGGTCGAAGAAGCCGACGCCGGTGGCGACGTCGACCCGTCCGGTGCCGTCGAGGTTGATCTCGACGACGACGGAGGTCTCCTTGGTGGTGCGCTCCACCCGGCCGGTGCGCGTCATGGGCTGGACTCCTTCTTCAGTTCGCGCACCGCTTCGAGGAACGCGTCGTTCTCCGCCGGGGTGCCCGCGGTCACCCGCAGCCAGCCCGGCACGCCGTTGTCGCGGACCAGGACTCCGCGGTCGAGCAGGGCCTGCCAGCCGGCGTGCGCGTCCTCGAACCGGCCGAACTGGACGAAGTTGGCGTCGGAGTCGGTCACCTCGCACCCCATCGCGCGCAACTCGGCCACCAGCCGGTCGCGTTCGGCCTTCAGCCGGTCCACGTAGCCGAGCAGGACGTCGGTGTGCTCCAGCGCGGCCAGCGCGGTGGCCTGGGTGACCGACGACAGGTGGTAGGGCAGCCGGACGAGCTGGACGGCGTCCACCACCGCGGGGTCGGCGGCCAGGTAGCCGAGCCGCAGGCCCGCGGCGCCGAACGCCTTGGACATCGTGCGGGTGACCACCAGGTGCGGGCGGCCGTCGATCAGCGGCAGCAGCGACGGGCGGTGCGAGAACTCCCCGTACGCCTCGTCGACCACCACGAGCGAGGGCCGGGCCGCCTGCGCGGCCTCGTACAGCGCGACGACGGTGTCGGCGTCCACCGCGGTGCCGGTCGGGTTGTTGGGCGAGCAGACGAAGACCACGTCCGGCCGCAGCGTGCCGATCGCGGCGAGGGCGGCCTCGGTGTCGACGGTGAAGTCCGCCCGGCGCGGGCCGGGGATCCATCCGGTGCCGGTGCCGCGGCAGATCAGCGCGTGCATGGAGTAGGAGGGCTCGAAGCCGATCGCGGTGCGGCCGGGCCCGCCGAAGGCCTGCAGCAGCTGCTGGATGATCTCGTTGGAGCCGTTGGCCGCCCAGACCTGCCCGGTGGCGACCGGGTGGGCCGTGGCGCGGGTGAGGTAGCCGGCCAGCGCGGTGCGCAGCTCCACCGCGTCGCGGTCCGGGTAGCGGTTCAGGTTGCGGGCCGCCTCGCGGACCCGCTCGGCGATCCGCTCCACCAGGGCCTCGGGCAGCGGGTACGGGTTCTCGTTGGTGTTCAGCCGCACCGGGACGTCGAGTTGCGGCGCTCCGTACGGGGTCTGGCCGCGCAGCTCGTCCCGGATGGGCAGGTCGTCGATCCGGGTCACTGGCCGGGCACCTTCCAGTCGAACCGCGCCCTGACCGCCGCGCCGTGCGCGGGCAGGTCCTCGGCGTCGGCGAGGGTGACCACGTGCCGGGCGACCTCGGCGAGCGCGCTCTCGGTGTAGTCCACGACGTGGATGCCGCGCAGGAAGGACTGCACGGACAGGCCGGAGGAGTGGCAGGCGCAACCGCCGGTCGGCAGCACGTGGTTGGAGCCGGCGCAGTAGTCGCCGAGCGAGACCGGGGCGTAGGCGCCGACGAAGATCGCGCCGGCGTTGCGGACCCGGGCGGCGACCCGGGCGGCGTCCTCGGTCTGGATCTCCAGGTGCTCGGCGGCGTAGGCGTCGACGACCTGGAGCGCCTGGTCGAGGGTGTCGACCAGGACGATCGCGGACTGCCGGCCGCCGAGCGCCTCGGTGATCCGCTCGACGTGCTTGGTGGCGGCGACCTGCTGCTTGAGCTCGCGCTCGACCCGCTCGGCCAGCTCCGCGCTGGTGGTGACCAGGACCGCGGCGGCGAGCGTGTCGTGTTCCGCCTGGCTGATCAGGTCGGCGGCGACGTGCGCCGGGTCGGCGGTGGCGTCGGCCAGCACGGCGATCTCGGTGGGCCCGGCCTCGGCGTCGATGCCGATCCGGCCCTTCAGCAGCCGCTTGGCCGCCGCGACCCAGATGTTGCCGGGCCCGGTGACCAGCTGGACCGGGCGGCACTCCTCGGTGCCGTACGCGAACATGGCGACCGCCTGGGCGCCGCCGGCCGCGTACACCTCGTCCACCCCGAGCAGGGCGCAGGCGGCCAGGATCGCCGGGTGCGGCAGGCCGCCGAAATCCGCCTGGGGCGGCGAGGCGACGGCCAGCGAGGACACGCCGGCCTCCTGGGCGGGCACCACGTTCATCACGACCGAGGACGGGTAGACCGCCCGGCCGCCGGGGACGTAGAGGCCGACGCGTTCGACCGGGACCCAGCGCTCGGTGACGGTGCCGCCGGGGACGACGTCGGTGGTGTGATCGGTGCGGCGCTGCTCGCCGTGGACCAGCCGGGCGCGGCGCACCGACTCCTCCAGCGCCTCGCGGACCGCCGGGTCCAGCTCTTCGAGCGCCGCCCGGATCCGCTCGGCGGGGACCCGGATCCGGTCGAGGGTGACGCCGTCGAAGGTCCGCGCGTACTCGACCAGGGCGGCGGTGCCGCGATGCCGCACGGCGTCGCAAATCGGCCGCACCTTCTCCAGGGCGGCCTCGACGTCCAGCTCGGCGCGGGGCAGCAGGTCACGGTCGATCCCGCCGTCGCGAAGGGCCTCGGCGAAAGCGGAACCACGCAGGTCGATTCGGGAGATCACGGTCTCAAGTGTAGGGATGCGTCGGGTGGCGCGTTCCGAGGCTCCACGGTGTGAGACATCCGGTGAGATGTCGCCGGTCCGCCGGGGTGGGCCGGGCACGCCGAACCGGTGGCCGAATCCGGCCACGGGCGGCGCCGGAAAGCACTAGCCTGCCGGTCCGATGATCACTCGATCATCGCATGCCGGTCTCCCGGCAGGGCACCGCCCGCCGGCACCCGGGGGCAACGGGGTACGGGAGGAGGACCGCGTCGTGGACGAGGTCGAGCACAACGCGATGCCGCAGGACCTGAGCCGCACCGAGGAGCGGGTGTGGAAGGCCTTCCGGCTCGGCGAGGAGTGCGATCTGAGCACCCGCGGGGTCCGGCGGGGCACCGGGACCGCCGAGGGCTCCGGGAGCGGGGACGGCGGCAGCGGGGACGGCGGCGAGCGGCGGGCGGATCCGCGCACGGTCCGCGCCTGGGTGCTCGCCCGGCTGCTGCTCGCCGGCCCGGAGGCGAAGCCCGGCCGGGTCGCGGCGCTCAAGCTGCGCGGCGCGCACATCACCGGACCGCTCAACCTGGCGGGCGGCCAGGTGCGCGTCTACGTCCAGCTGGAGACCTGCCGCTTCGACTCCGAGGTGCGGCTCCCCCAGTGCCACCTGGCCGCCGTCCGGCTCAAGCGCTGCGTGCTGCCGCGGTTCGAGGCGGCCCGGGTCGCCATCGACGGCGACCTGCACCTGGGCCAGTGCACCATCCCCGGCGGCGTCCGGCTGACCGACGCGCACATCGGCACCGACCTGCTGCTCAGCCGGCTCACCGTCGGCCCGAACCGCAACGGCAGGTCGCTGGACGCCGACGGGCTCGCCGTCGGGCAGGACCTGGACGCCGAGTTCCTCGACTCCACCGGCGAGATCAGCCTGCGCAGCGCCCGGATAGGCGGCCGGTTCAGCATGCGCGGCAGCTCGCTGCGCCAGGGGCCGGACGGCCGCTACGCGCTCAACGCGGCCCGGATCACCGTCGAGCACGAACTCCAGCTCAGCTCCGGCTACTCCAACGGCCGCTACGACGGCGGCACGCCGCCCGACGGACTGCTCACCCAGCCGTTCGAGTGCGAGGGCGCGGTGCGACTGGACGACGGGCGGTTCGGCAACGCGCTGGTCGTCAACAAGGCGAGGTTCACCCTCACCGGCGACCAGCAGGTGTCGCTGCGCCGGGTGCAGACCCCCGAGCTGCGGTTCGTGCTGGGCGCGCGGCCGGAGGGCGGGATCAGCCTGGCCGGCGCCCGGGTCGGCCGGCTCACCGACTCGGCCGGCAGCTGGCCCGCCGAGGGCCGGATCGACCTGCGGGGGTTCTCCTACGACGCACTGATCAGCGACGGGGACTTCCCGCTGCCCGACCGGATCGCCTGGATCCACCGCGCCACCCGGGAGTACAGCCCCGAGCCGTACGAGAAGCTGGCGCAGGCGCTGCGCGACGGCGGCGAGGACACCTACGCCCGCGAGGTGCTGCTCGCCCGGCAGCGCAAGCGGCGCGAGACGCTCTCCACCGTCGGCAAGGTGTGGGGCTACCTGCAGGACGCCACCGTCGGCTACGGCTACCGGCCGGGCCGGGCCGCACTGTGGATGGCCGCGCTGTGGGCGCTGAGCGCGCTGTACTTCTCGGTGCACGGGCAGCCCGCGCCGGTGGACTCGCAGGCGTGGCCGCAGTGGAACCCGGCGCTGTTCGCGCTCGACCTGCTGCTGCCGGTGATCGACCTGGGGCAGAGCAACGCCTGGCGGCTGGCCGGCGCCGAGCAGTGGGTGGCCACCTCGCTGACCCTGCTGGGCTGGGTGCTGGCCTCCACGGTGGCGACCGGCGCGTCGCGGCTGCTGCGGCGGGGCTGACGCTCCCCGCCACGGGCGCTGTTGTGACATTTGTGGGCGCAAAGCACGGTGGCTCCGCCGGACGGGCGCATAGGCTTGCGTGCTGTGACCGAACGCCTCCCCCTCTTCCCGCTCGGCTCGGTGCTCTTCCCCGGCCTCGTCCTGCCGCTCCACATCTTCGAGGAGCGCTACCGTGCCCTGGCCCGCGACCTGCTCGCGCTGCCGGAGGACGCCTCCCGCCGCTTCGGCGTGGTGGCGATCCGGGACGGCCACGAGGTCGCGCCGAGCGGCCCCGACGTGGCCGAGACCGGCGCGGCGGCCGGGTTCGGGCCCGACCTGAGCGCCTCGCTGCACTCGATCGGCTGCACGGCGGAAGTCGCCTCGATGCAGGAGAAGGGCGAGGGCGGCGCCGACGGCTACGAGATCGTGGCCACCGGCACCACCCGGTTCCGGGTGCTGTCGGTGGACGCCACCGGTCCGTATCTGACCGCCGAGATCGAGGAGTTGCCGGAGCCGGCCGGCGAGGGGGCCGGCGAGCTGGGCGCCCAGGTCGACCGGGCGTTCCGCACGTACCAGAAGCAGCTCGCCGGGGCCCGGGAGCGGACCTTGTCGGCCGCCCAGGAGCTGCCGGACCAACCGACGGTGCTCTCCTACCTGGTCGCCGCCGCGACCGTGGTCGAAGTGCCGGTGCGCCAGCAGCTGTTGGAGGCCGAGGACACCGCGGCCCGGCTGCGCGAGGAGCTGAAGCTGCTGCGCCGGGAGACCGCGGTGATCGACAAGCTCCCCTCGCTGCCGGCCGTCGAGCTGACCCGGCAGCCGACCAGTCACAACTGACGGAAAGAGCCGATGGGCAAGAACCGCAAGAAGCCGCCGGCGGCCTCCGGCGCCACCCCGGCCACCGTGGCGCTCGCCGCGGCGGGCGTGGAGTTCACCGTGCACTCCTACGACCACGACCCGGCGGCCGCCTCGTTCGGCGAGGAGGCGTCGCAGGCGATGGGCATCGCGCCCGACCGGGTGTTCAAGACGCTGGTCGCGGAGGTGGACGGCGCGCTGACCGTCGCCGTGGTGCCGGTCGCCGGATCGCTGGACCTGAAGGCGCTGGCCTCGGCCGCCGGCGGCAAGCGGGCCGCGATGGCCGATCCGGCCGCCGCCGAGCGCACCACCGGCTACGTGCTCGGCGGCATCTCCCCGCTGGGGCAGCGCAAGCGGCTGCGCACGGTGCTGGACGACTCGGCGCTCGGCCACCCCACGGTGTTCGTCTCCGCCGGGCGGCGCGGGCTGGAGGTCGAGCTGGCCGCCGCCGACCTGGTGCGGCTGACCGGCGCGACGACCGCGCCGATCGGCCGCGGCTGACTCAGGGCCGCTCGCCGCCGCTGCGGTGCGGCCCGTCGCTCCCGCCGTCGGCGTCCCGCTCGTCGGCCGGCGGCTCGGCCGCCTCGTCGGAGCCCTGCGGGGCGGCGGGCGGCTGCGGGGGCTGGGCGTCGCGCGGGTCCCAGCCGGGCCACTGGGCGACCGGGCGCGGCGCGTCCTCGGGGGTGAACAGCGAGGTCAGGCCGAGGTAGACGGCCATCGAGGCCACCGGCCAGGCCAGCAGGGCGCCCTTGGCGTGCAGCTGCAGCGGCCCGTCGAAGACCTTGTTGACGCCGACCTGCTTGGCGTGCGCGATCACGTTCGACGTCGGGCCGAGGTGGACGCCGAGCCGCCAGGCGAGGATCGAGGCGAGCACCCCGCCGACCGCCAGCGCCACCACCAGCACGATGCCGCCGGTGCGCCGCCACAGGTAGACGCCGGCCGCGGTCAGCACGCCCATGCCGAGGCCGAGCAGCGTGAACCAGCCGTCGGCGCCGATCGCCTGCTCGCCCTCGGAGTCCTTGAGGTAGATGGCCGAGCCGTCGGAGATCAGCGGGACCCTGGGCGCGAACCACAGCCACAGCCCGCCGAGCACCAGCCCGCACACCGTGACCAGCACCGCGACGATCAGGCCGTCCCGTAGGTCACGGGCCACCGTGTGGTCCTCCGTGCCGTCGTCGGGGCCGGGCGGCACGGGCGGTGGCGGGTCGTTCGGCGTCAACGGTACGGTCACCCGACCATCCTGCCAGGTCCGGCTGTGCCTCCGACGCCGGGCCCGGTCAGCGGTAGGCGGCCCGGCGGTACGCGTAGGTGGCCAGCGCGAGCGAGGCGGCGCCGACCCCGGCGCACACCGCGAGGTCGAGCAGCACCGCGGGCCAGTCGGGGTGGGCGGCGAAGGTGCGCGCGAACGCCTCGACGCCGTAGGTGGACGGCAGGACATCGCGCGCCCAGCCGATCGGCCCCGGCAGGTGGGCGGCCGGGACCACGCCGAGCAGCAGCGCCGCCGACATGCCCAACTGCCCGGCCAGCGTGGCCAGTTCCTGGCGCGGCGCGAGCAGCCCGAGCGCCGCGCCGAGCCCGGACAGCGCGGCCCCGGCCAGTGGCACCACCGCCGCGAGCACCCACAGCCCGCCGAACGGCAGGCCGAACAGCGCGCAGCCCACCGCGGCGGTCAGCACCGTGCCCGGCAGGGTGAACGAGGCGTAGGCGCCGGCCGTCCCCAGCACCACGGCGGCCGGCGGCACCGGCAGCGTCGCGTAGTGGTCGAGCCCGCCGGAGGCCCGCAGGTGGCCGAAGTACTGGGCCAGCAGGTTCAGCGCGACGAACGCCACCACCAGCACGCTCGCCCCGGCCACCACCGAGCGGGCGGTGCCGGATCCCGCGCCGACCACGCCGCGCATCAAGACCATGATCCCCACGGACTGGAAGGTGGCCACGAACAGCAGCGGGATCCTGGCCACCCGGGCCCGGGACAGCTGCGCCCGGTAGACGGCGGCCAGCGCGGGCAGCAGCCGGGCGGCCGGCGGCAGCGCGGCGGCCCGGGTGCGCGCCGGCTCCGGAAGGCCCGGCGGTGCGGCGGCCGGCGCCGGGGCGTCGGAGGGCTGGGCCGCGGAGACGACGCTCATGCCTTGACCAGTCCCTTCTGGCGTCCGCCGAGCGCGAGGTAGACGTCCTCCAGGCTCGGCGTGGCGAGGGTGAAGTCGTCGAGCGCGGCGAACGCCGGGCCCGAGGTGACCGAGGCGACCACCTCGCGGGCCCGCTGGTGCGGCAGCCGCAGGGTCCAGCGCCGGCCGGCCGGCCCGTCCGACTCGGCGCTGCCGCTGAGCGCGGCGATCTCCGGCACCTCCAGCGGCGGCCGGTCGCGCCAGACCAGGTCGAGCCGCACCTCGTCGGCGACGGCGGCCTTCAGCCCGGCCGGGGTGTCGCAGGCGATGACCCGCCCGCGGTCCAGCACGGCGACCCGGTCGAGCACCGTCTCGGCCTCGATGACGTTGTGGGTGACCAGCAGCACGGTGACCCCCGCCTCGGTGCGCCGCCGGTCGACGGCCGCCCACACCGCGCGCCGGGCCACCGGGTCCATGCCGGTGGTGGGCTCGTCGAGCACCAGCATCGGCCGGGGTCCGACCAGCGCCGCGGCGAAGCAGGCCAGCCGGCGCTGCCCGCCGGACAGCCGCTTGAGCGGGCGGTCGGCGAGACCGGTCAGCCCGAGTTCGGCCAGCACCTCGTCGCGGGCCGCGCGGGCCGCGCGGGCCGGCAGGCCGCGCAGCCGTCCGGTGGTCTCGGCGGCGAGCGCCACCGTCAGCTCGTCGAGCGCGGTGGACTCCTGGCCCAGGTAGCCGATCAGCCGGGCGGCCCGCTCGGGGTGGGCCACCAGGTCGTGGCCCAGCAGCTCGACGCGCCCGGCGTCCGGCCGCAGCAGGCCGGTGAGCTGGCGGACCAGGGTGGACTTGCCGGCGCCGTTGGGACCGAGCAGGCCGAAGATCTCCCCGGCGCGGATGTCCAGGTCGATGCCGTCGTTGGCGCGGACCGCGGCCCCGCCCCCGCGGCCCCGGCCGGCCGGGTACGTCTTGACCAGCCCGCGGACGGTCCACACCGTTTCGCGGGCGGTGGCGGCGCGCAGGCCGTCCGGCGCTCTCGTGCCCGTGCTCACGAGGATCGAGGGTACGCGCCGCCGGCCGGGTGGTCGGCCGCGGGCCCCGGCCGCGGGCGCCGCCGCCGGCCGGCGCTCCGGCTCACTCCCCCGCGGTCGTACCGTGCCCGGCGGCGACGGACCGGGTGTCCACCTCGCGCCAGAACCCCGCCCGGATGGCGTAGCGGTCGCGCTCGTCGATCTGGTCGTCCTTGTGGGCGAGCAGGCCGAAGCGGGCGGCGTACCGCAGCAGTTCGCCGTCGATTCGGTGCGGGACCCGCGGGTACTCGGTGGACAGCACCTGCAGCGCGCCGTGGTCGGCGAGCCGGTCGATCCAGCGGCGGGCGAAGACCTGGCCGACCTCGAACGGGTCGCCGCTGACCGCGGTGATGTCCTCCTCGCGGTCGGCCCAGCGCTGCTCGGCGGTGGTGAGCTGGGCGAGGGTGGGCAGGCCGGGGTCGGAGTCGGAGCCGGGGACCCGCTCGGCCCAGCCCTTGTCGGATGACCAGCGCAGGGTGGCGCCGGGCGACGGCGGGGCGACGTGGCCGCCGGCCGGGCCGCGCCCGCCGCCGAGGCCGGCGAGATCCTTCGGGGTGGGCACCGGGGAGACTCCGGCGCGGCCGGTCTCCGGCTCCTCGCCGGCCGGCTCGGGGCCGTGGCCGTTCTTGCCGGGGCGGACCGGCTCGGCGGCCGGCTGGGCCTTGGCGGGCCCGGCGGGCAGCGCGGACTCCGGCAGCGGGGCGGACAGGATCGCGGCGATCTCCGGCCGGGTGGCCTGCGCCCCGGCGCAGGTGTCGCGGGCCTGGACCGCCCGGGTGATCCACGCGCGGTCCAGCACCCGGCGCTCGTCGGCCTCGGCGACCAGGTCCTCCGACTGGTTGTAGTCGCCGTCGGCGGCCTGGACGGCCCACAGGTGGACGGCGACGCCGTGCTCCTTGGCCGACATCATGCCGGGCAGCAGGTCGCCGTCGCCGGTGACCAGGACGACGTCGGCGCAGGCCCGGTTGCGGGCGAGCTCGGACAGCTCGGCGTGCATGGCGGCGTCCACGCCCTTCTGCGCCCAGCGTCCGTCACTTCTGGTCAGCGCGCCGAGCCGCACGGTCACTCTGGGCATGACGCGGAGTCTGCGGTGTTCCGGCTGGGGAACGCGGTCCGGGGCGCCGTCGAACCAGTAGATCCGCAGCAGCGGCTGGCCGGTCTCCCGCTCGGCGCGCTCCCGCAGCCCCTGGACGATCGCCGCGTGGTCCACGGTGATCCGGGACCGAGAGGGCTCCCCGGCGAGCAGGCTCGCGGCGGCGCCGAGCAGATATCCGGCGTCCACGAGGACGACACAACGGTCCACGTCCCACCTCTCTTCTACGTCCGGTCGCCCCCTGGGACACGCGTTCCTTCGAGTCTGCCCGACCGGGCTGGGGATATGAGTCCGAACTGGATCATCGGCGTGGCGGATTCACCATCGCACCTCCTGGCACACCCGGGCGGTGGCCCGGCCTGTCGGGTGAACGGCCGAAATGCGGTATCCGTTCCCCCGTGCAAATCTGGGTGCGCGCCGCCGGGGTGGCCCCGGCCCGGCGTTTCCCGGCCCGTCGTGTGACGTCCCCCCAGGAGGAACGATCATGGCCAAGAACAGGAACCAGAACCGTGACCGGGGCATGACGCCATCCCGCGGCACGCACAGCGGCGGCGGCGAGCAGGGCGGCGGCACGATGGAGGCGCAGCCCCCGGCGTCCCCGAACTCCGCCATGAACCAGGAGAGTTCGCGCAAGCGGAAGAAGAAGTTCGGCCACAACTGAGTGGCGAAGGCCGCCGCATCCGACCTGATCGGCAAAAATGCCGGCCAGAGCCGGGTGCGGCGGCAGCCGTGGGACTTCCCTGGCATCGACCTGTCCCGGCTGGCCGCCGCCCTCGGCAAGCCCGCTCCTGCCCTGCGCGACGTCCCGCTCCCCGGCCACGACCACCTGATCGCGACCCGCAACCACAACCGCCCCGAGTGGTGGCCGGTCTACGTCATCGGTGTCACTGACCCCGCCTCCTTCGCGCGCATCGAACGCGCCAAGGACCTCGGCACCGCGCTGCGCCTGGCCGCGGACCCGCGCAACGGCGTGACCAAGCCCATCCCGACCAACGTCTTCCCGTGGTTCCAGACCCTGCCCGTGACCCTCCGCCACCGCTGACCCGCACCGGCGATCCCGACGCGCCGCGCGGGACGTTCGCACGCGCCTTCCTGCGACCCCGCTCCCACCGGCCTCGAATCGGCGAGGCAGGATTCGAGACATCGCTCTGTGCCGTCGTCTCCATGAGCCGTTCGGGTTCCCTCCTGGCATTTCGCCGTGCCGCGTCCCGGGCTAAGGCGGTTTGCTGTCGGGGTGTGGGCGAAGCCGCCGTCAGAAGCCGAGGAGAGCACCGGGATGCATCGCGACAAGCTCGGGATCTACCTGAACGATCACCTGGCCGGTGCCACCTTCGGAATCGGGCTCGCACGACGCATCGCCCACCAGCACCGGCACTCGGCGCGCCGAGACGACCTGGAACGCGTCGCTGACGAGATCGCCGAGGACCGGCAGACCCTGCTGGAACTCATGGAAGCCCTCGGCGTCCCGGCCCGCCGCTACAAGATCTACGGCGGCTGGGCTGCCGAGAAATTGGGCCGTCTCAAGCCGAACGGCCAGGTGTACCGGCGCTCCGGACTGAGCACGTTCATCGAACTGGAGACCCTGCGCCTGGGGGTCGAGGGGAAGACGCTGATCTGGCGCACGCTGCTCGCCGTGGCCGCGAAGGAGGACCGCCTGGTCGAATCCGGACTGAGGACTCTGCTGGACCGCGCGCGGGAACAGGTCGACCTGCTGGAGACGCTGCGCGTCCAGGCAGCGGAGGCGGTCTTCTCCTCTCGGAGCGCGTAGCGGCGATCCGTGACGCGGGAGCCGCCGTGTCCCGCACGCGGCGGCACCGGTGACGGGCACGCCCTTCACGCGTGCGGCGTGTTCCGGCCGGCGGCGTCGGCGCGGGGCAGCAGCCGCTCGACGTCGGCGAAGAACGCGGGCGCGGGGGCCACCCGGTGGCGGTGGTCGAGGCGCAGCAGCGTGCCCGGTCCGGCGCCGCCGACCAGCCGGACGTGCACCTCGGTGGTGCCCCGGTGGCCGGCCAGCAGGGCGCCGAGCCGGGCGACCAGCGGCGGGGTGAGCCGGTCGCGCGGGATGCGGATGACCACCGGCTGCGCGGCGGCGGACGGCAGGTCGGGCACGGTGAGTTCCGAGGCGACCAGCCGGGGGGCGTCCTCGCGGCGGTCGAGCCGGCCGCTGACCAGCACGACGGTGTCCTCGACCAGGGCGGCGGCCAGCGCCCGGTAGGTGGCGGGCAGGAAGACGCACTCGACGGAGCCGGACAGGTCCTCGACGGTGGCGACCGCCCACGGGTCGCCCTGCCGGGTGGTCCGGTGCCGCAGCCCGGAGACGATGCCGCCGATGGTGACGACCGCGCCGTCCGGACCGTCCGGGCCGGTGAGCGCGGCGACCGTGCCGTCGGTGCGCTCGGCGAGCAGGTGGTCCGCGCCGAACAGCGGGTGGTCGGAGACATAGAGCCCGAGCATCTCCCGCTCCTGGGCGAGCAGGTAGGGCCTGTCCCATTCCGCGTCGCCGAAGCCGCCCCGCGGGCCGGAGCCGCCGGCGCCGCCCCCGGCCGGTCCGGCCGGCCCGCCGAACAGGTCGAACTGCCCCTCGGCCTCCCGGCGTTTGACCTGCGCCACGGTGTCGACCATCGCCTCGTAGCGCTCGGCCAGGCCCTTGCGGGTGTGGTTGAGCTGGTCGAAGGCGCCGGCCTTGATGAGGGACTCGACGGTGCGCTTGGTGCAGACGACCGCTTCGACCTTGTCGAGGAAGTCGGGGAAGGAGGCGTACCTCCCCTTGGAGCGGCGGCAGCGCAGGATCGAGTCCACCGCGGCCGGCCCGACGTTGCGCACGGCGGACAGGCCGAACAGGATCACGCTGTCGCTCCGGGCGGTGAAGCCGGCCTCGGACTCGTTGACGTCGGGCGGCAGCACGGTGATCCCGATGCGGCGGCACTCGTTGAGGTAGGCCGCCGACTTCTCCCTGCTGTCGCGGACCGAGGTGAGCAGCGCCGCCATGTACTCGGCCGGGTGGTTGGCCTTGAGGTAGGCGTTCCGGTACGAGACGAGCCCGTAGGCGCAGGCGTGCGCCTTGTTGAACGCGTATCCGGCGAACGGGACCAGCACGTCCCACAGCGCCTGGACGGCCTCGTCGCCGTAGCCGCGCTCCCGGGCGCCGCGCCGGAAGGGGACGAACTCCCGGTCGAGTTCGTCCTGCTGCTTCTTGCCCATCGCGCGGCGCAGCAGGTCGGCCTGGCCGAGCGAGTAGCCGGCGACGATCTGGGCGGCCTTCTGCACCTGCTCCTGGTAGACGACCAGGCCGTAGGTGACGCCGAGGACCTCTTGAAGCGGCCGGGCCAGCTGCGGATGGATCGGGGTGATCTCCTGCCGGCCGTTCTTGCGCAGCGCGTAGTCGAGGTGGGAGTCCATGCCCATCGGGCCGGGGCGGTACAGGGCGCTGACGGCGCAGATGTCCTCGAAGCGGTCCGGCCGCACCATCCGCAGCAGGGCGCGCATCGGGCCGCCGTCGAACTGGAAGACGCCCAGCGTGTCGCCGCGGCCGAGCAGCTCGAAGGTCGCGGCGTCGTCCAGCGGCAGCGCGGACAGGTCGATGTCGACGCCTTTGCCGGCCTTCACCAGCCGCACGGCGTCGTCCATGATCGTCAGGTTGCGCAGGCCGAGGAGGTCCATCTTCAGCAGGCCGAGCGCCTCGCAGCCCGGGTAGTCCCACTGGGTGATGACGGCGCCGTCGGGGTGGCGGACCCGGACCGGCACGTGGTCGGTGAGCGGTTCGCCGGACATGATCACCCCGGCCGCGTGCACGCCCGTCTGCCGCACCAGCCCCTCGACGCCGCGCGCGGTGTCGATCACCCGCGCGACCTCCGGCTCGTGCTCGTACATCGCGCGCACCTCGGCGGTCTCGCCGTGCCGCGGGTGGGCCGGGTCGAGGACGGCGCGCAGCGGGACGCCCCGGCCGAGCACGTCGGCGGGCAGGGCCTTGGCGATCCGGTCGCCGAGCGCGTACGGATGGCCCAGGACCCGGGCGGAGTCCCTGATCGCGTTCCTCGCCTTGATCGTGCCGAAGGTGCCGATCAGCGCGACCTTGTCGGCGCCGTAGGTGTCGGTGGCGTAGCGGATGACCTCGGCGCGGCGGCGCTCGTCGAAGTCGAGGTCCACGTCCGGCGGGGAGACCCGTTCGGGGTTGAGGAAGCGTTCGAAGACCAGGCCGTGTTCGAGCGGGTCGAGATCGGTGACGCCCAGGGCGTAGGCCGCGATCGAGGCGGCGGCCGAACCGCGGCCCGGACCGACGGCGATGCCCTGGCGCCTGGCCCACCCGACGAGGTCGGCGACGACCAGGAAGTAGCCGGCGAACCCCGACCTGACGATGACGTCCGCCTCGTACTCGGCCTGCCGCCGCCGGTCCTCGGGCACGCCGCCGGGGTAGCGGCCGGCCATGCCGCGGGCCACCTCGGCACGGAACCAGCCGGCCTCGCTCCAGCCCTCGGGGACCGCGAAGCGCGGCATCAGGTCCTGCGGTGCGAACCAGCCGGTGGTGTCGATCCGCTCGGCGAGGGCGACGGTGTTGGCGCAGCCGAGCTGCCACGCCTCGGAGGTGTCGAGCGCGTACATCTGTTCGGGAGAGCGCAGGTGGTAGCCGGTGCCCTCGAAGCGCAGGCGGTCGGGGTCGGCGAGGTCGCGGCCGGTCCGGATGCACAGCAGCACGTCGTGCGCCTCGGCCTCCCGGGCCCAGGTGTAGTGCGAGTCGTTGGTGACCAGCGGCGGGATGCGCAGCGCCCGGCCGATCTCCAGCAGCCCGTCGCGGACCCGGCGCTCGATCTCCAGGCCGTGGTCCATCAGCTCCAGGAAGTAGTTCTCCCGGCCGAAGATGTCCTGGTACTCGGCGGCGGCCCGCAGCGCGAGGTCGGGCCGGCCGAGCCGCAGCCGGGTCTGCACCTCGCCGGACGGGCAGCCGGTGGAGGCGAGCAGGCCGCCGGAGAGCGCGGCGAGGGTCTCCTTGTCGGTGCGCGGCCACCTGGTCAGCCACCCCTCCTGGTAGGCGTCGGAGGAGAGCCGGAACAGGTGGTGCAGGCCGGCCAGGTCGCGGGCCCAGATCGTCTTGTGGGTGTAGGCGCCGGCGCCGGAGACGTCGTCGCGCCGCTGGTCCGGCCGGCCCCACAGGACGCGCTGCCTGTCGCGCCGCGACCCGGGGGCGACGTACGCCTCGATGCCGATGATCGGCGTGATGCCGGCGGCCAGGGCCAGCCGGTGGAACTCGTGGGCGCCGTGCAGGTTGCCGTGGTCGGTCATCGCCAGATGTGTCATGCCCATTTCCTGGCAGGCGGCGAACAGGTCCGGCAGCCGGGCCGCTCCGTCCAGCAGCGAGTACTGGGTGTGAACGTGCAGGTGGGCGAAGGGCCGGGGCATCCGCGCTCACCTCCCGCCACCGGCGGTTCCTGGCCGGGATCCGGCCGGCCGCCGGCTGGACCCCTCTGCCGGGAAAGTCTAGGAAGGGCCACTGACAACGCCGTCCCGGAGCATCGTTGCCGGACCTTTAGCCCCTGCCTACGGCAGGTCGTGGCACACTTCGGCCTCATGGAGGGGAGTACCCAGCTGAGAGCCGCGCGCGCGACCCTGTTCGCCGCGCTGTGCGCCACGCTGTCCTCCACCTCGCACGTGCTGCTCTCCCGGACCCCGCTGCCGTTGTCCCTGGTGGCCGCGGTCTTCACGGCGATGTTCCTGATCGCCTTCGCGACCGGGCGCCACGAGCGGGGCTTCTGGGCGATGGCGACGCTGCTGGTGCCGTTGGAGCTGGCCGCCGACACCCTGTTCACCGCCGGCCAGCAGACCTGCTACGGCCCGGCCGGCGGCCCGGTGACCGGCCCCTTGCGCTCCTTCGGGGCCAACCTGATCTGTGACGGCGGCCGGGTCGGCACCCCGCTGCCCGGCAGCGCCACGATGATCGCCGATCCGACGGTGCCCTGGCTGCTGCTCGCCGCGCACGTCACGGTGGGGCTGCTGGCCGCCTGGTGGCTGCGGCGCGGTGAGGCCGCGCTGCAGCAGTCGCTGCGGGCCGCCGCCTCGGCCACCTTCCGCCCGCTGGCACGCGCCACCGCCGTGCTGCGGGCCGGCGCCGCGCCCGCGCCGCGCCGGGTGGTCCCGGTCCGCGCCGCCGAGCCGCCGGCGCCGTCCGCGCTCCCGCTGCAGCACTCCGTCGTACGGCGCGGTCCGCCGTGCCCGGTCCCGGCCTGACCCCGTCCGGGGCCCGGCCGCCACGACCCGGCCACCGCCACACCCCCTCGTCACGGAGAGCTGACACAAGCATGAGCAAGAAGAACAGCTGGGAGAAGAAGTCCACCGCCCGCGAGCGCCTGAAGGCCGAGCGGGAGCGCGAGGCGAAGCGGGCGAAGATCCGCCGGCAGCTGCTCGCCATCACCGGCGTCATCGTGGTCATCGGCGCGGCCGCCGGCATCACGGTCGCCGTCACCAACGCGAGCGACAAGCCGGCCGCCAAGCCGATCCTGCTGGTCTACGGCAACCCGTCCGCCAAGCACACCATGCACCTGTACGAGGACGCCCGCTGCCCGGTCTGCGCCGCCTTCGAGCAGACCGACGGCGCCCAGATAGTCAAGGGTGCGGACGAGGGCAAGTACAAGATCGAGTACACCTTCGGCACCTTCATCGACAACAACGACGGCGGCACCGGCTCCATGCACGCCCTCAGCGCGATGGACGCGGCGTACCACGTCAGCCAGAAGGCGTTCATCGAGTTCCACACGGCCCTGTACTCCAAGGCCAACCACCCGGACGAGACCCAGGACAAGTTCAGCGACACCAGCTACCTGCTGAACATCGCCGACCAGGTGCCGGCGCTGAAGAACAACGCCGCGTTCGACCAGAACGTCAAGAACGGCACGTACGACAGCTGGGCGCAGAAGATGTCCGACTCGTTCAACAGCAGCGGGGTGACCGGCACGCCGACCGTCAAGATCGACGGCAAGGGGTTCACGGTCACCGGCTTCAACAACCCGCCGGAGGGTGTCATGCCGCTCGCCCAGTTCACCCCGGCGCTGGACAAGGCGCTGGGCGCCTGACGCGAGGCCGGCGAGGGCGTCACAGCTCGGCGAGGAAGGCCAGGGCCGTGGACCAGGTGCGGTCCGCGGCCTCCTGGTCCCAGTCCGGCAGGTCGGGGTCGGTGTAGAGGTGTCCCGCGCCGCGGTAGCGGTGCACCTCGACATCGGCCCCGGCCCTGCGCATCCGCAGGTACCACGCGTTCAGCCAGTCGTCCGGCTCGAACGGGTCGGGATCGGCCACGTGCAGCTGCACCGCCAGGTCGGTCGCGGCGTCGTCGGCGATGTCCGACGTGCCGTGCAGGAGCAGCAGGCCGCGGGCGTTCTCGTCGCCGAGCGCGAGGTTCTGCGCGATGGCGCCGCCGAGCGACAGGCCCGCGTAGACCAGCCCGTCCGCCGAGCGGGGCGCCGCGAAGCGCACCGCGCGGCGCAGCAGTTCCTCCTGGCCGATCTCGTCCTTGATCGCCCGGCCCTCGATGACGTCCGCGGCGGTGCGCCCGTCGAACAGGTCGGGCACCAGCACCTCGTGGCCGGCGGCGCGCAGCCGCTCGGCCGCCGCAAGCACCGCGGGCCGCAGCCCGTAGACCGAGTGGAACAGGACGAGGGTTTCAGCGGCAGCCAAGGTCGGGCGCTTTCGTGAGCCGGCCCGGCGACGCGGGCACGGGTGCGGGTGGCGGGCGGGGCGGCGGGTCACAGGGTGCGGCGCATGGCCTGGTGCGGGATGCCGCTGCCCTCGTCGAACTCCGGGCCGAAGGCGGCGTAGCCCAGCCGCTCGTAGAAGCCGAGCGCGTGGCTCTGCGCCTCCAGGTAGACCCCGGTCAGGCCGCGCAGGCCGGCGTCCGCCTCCACGGCCCGCACCAGTTCGGCGCCGAGTCCGGTGCCGCGGGCGGCGGTGGTGACCGCGAGCCGCCCCAGCACGGCCGTCTCGTCGTCCGCGACGCCCTTGGCCGCGTACTTGCGGCGGGCCGGCGCCCCGTAGAGGTAGCGGACCGTGCCGAGCGGCCTGCCGTCCGCCCCGATGGCCAGCAGGTGGACGGCGTGGGCGTCGTAGGCGTCCATCTCCAGTTCCTCGGGGACGCCCTGCTCGACCACGAAGACCTCGCGGCGCACCGCGTGGCAGCCGGACAGGTCGCCCGGGTCGGCGATCCGGATCCGCGGGGCGGTCACGCGCTCTCCTCGCGGACCCGCTCCAGCGCGGTGGCCAGATCCTCCGGGTAGGGGCTGGACAGCTCCACCCAGCCGCCGTGCCCGGGGTGTTCGAATCCGAGCCGGACCGCGTGCAGCCACTGCCGGGTCAGGCCCAGGCGCTTGGCCAGCGTGGGGTCGGCGCCGTAGGTGAGGTCGCCGACGCAGGGGTGGCGGTGCGCGGACATGTGGACCCGGATCTGGTGGGTGCGGCCGGTCTCCAGCTTGATGTCGAGCAGGCTGGCGGCCCGGAACGCCTCCAGCAGGTCGTAGTGCGTGACGCTGGGCTTGCCGTCCGCCACCACCGCCCACTTGTAGTCGTGCTGGGGGTGGCGGCCGATGGGCGCGTCGATGGTGCCGCTGAGCGGGTCGGGGTGGCCCTGGACCAGCGCGTGGTAGCGCTTGTCGACGGTGCGCTCCCGGAACTGCTGCTTGAGCAGCGAGTACGCCCGCTCGGACTTGGCGACCACCATCAGCCCGGAGGTACCCACGTCGAGCCGGTGCACGATGCCCTGGCGCTCCGCGGCGCCGGAGGTGGAGATCCGGTAGCCGGCCGCGGCGAGCCCGCCGATCACGGTGGGACCGCTCCAGCCGGGACTGGGGTGCGCGGCGACGCCCACCGGCTTGACGACGACCACGACGTCCTCGTCGTCGTGCACGATCACCATGCCCTTGACCGGCTCGGCGACCACCTGGACGGGGGCGGCGGGGGCGGGCATCTCCACCTCCAGCCAGGCGCCGCCGCTGACCCGGTCGGACTTGCCGGCCTCGGCGCCGTCGAGGCGCACCTTGCCGCCGGCGGCCAGCTCGGCCGCCTTCGTGCGGGAGAAGCCGAACATTCGGGCCAGTGCTGCGTCCACCCGCTCGCCTTCCAGGCCGTCTGGCACCGGAAGGGTACGGATCTCGGGAAGGGTGCTCACCAGGACGAGTATGCCGGACCTCGGGCGGGCGGTTCGCCGGGCGGTCAGTCCCGGTGCACCGATCCGTCCGGGTCGAGGCCGCGGAAGGACAGCCACACGATCAGCACGCCGCCGCAGACGATGGCGGAGTCGGCCAGGTTGAAGACCGCGAAGTCCTGCGGCGCGATGAAGTCCACCACCGCGCCGCGGAAGACGCCCGGCGAGCGGAAGATACGGTCCGTCAGGTTGCCCAGCGCCCCGCCCAGCAGCAGCCCGAGCGCGATCGCCCACGGCACGCTGTAGAGCTTGCGCGACAGCCGGGCGATCACCCCGATGACGACCAGCGCGATCAGCGTGAAGACGATCGTCATGCCCTGCCCGATGCCGAAGGCGGCGCCGGAGTTGCGCACCGCCTCCAGCTGCAGGTACTGGCCGATCAGCTGGATCGACGGGTGGTGCTCCAGGTGCCGGACCACCAGCGTCTTGCTGACGATGTCCAGCAGGTACGCCAGCGCGGCGACGCCGAACAGCACCAGGATCTTGCGCTTCCCGCGGTCGGGCACGGCCGGCTCGGCCGCGGACCCGTCGGCCGCGCCGGTCCCGGGCTCCCCGGACGCCTCTGGGATCTCGGGGGGCTCCGGCGTCGCGGCCGCGTCACCGGCCTCGGCCGCCGGAGCCGGTCCGCCGTGCTCCGCGGGCCCGTCGCCGGTCCGGCCTTCCACCGGCTCGTCCGGCGCCTGTTCGAAACCTGGCGTACCGATGGTGCGCTCCGCCTTCGTCACGTAAGTCCCTCAACTTCGAGTCCCCGGTCAGGCCACGCCTGACCAGGACGAGGGTACGGCACCGGACCCGCCGCGGGCAGGGCGGTCAGCGGCGTTCGCTGCGCTGCTTGCACTCCACGCAGAGCGTGGCGCGCGGGAACGCCTGCATACGGGCCTTGCCGATCGCCTTCCCGCAGGACTCGCACAGGCCGTACGTGCCGTTGTCGAGCCGTTCCAGCGCGTGTTCGGTCTGGGTCAGCATCTCGCGGGCATTGTCGGCGAGCGACATCTCGTGCTCGCGGGAGATGTTCTTGGTGCCGACGTCCGCCTGGTCGTCGCCCGCGCCGTCCCCGGAGTCGCGCATCAGGCCGGAGACCGCCTCCTCGGAGACCCTGATCTCGTCGCGCAGCCTGGCGCCCTCGTCCTTCAGCTCGGCGCGCGCCCCGGCCACCTCCTGCTCGCTCCACGGCTCCTCCCCCGGCCGGACCGCGAGCTCGCCCGGCCCGACGATGCCGGCCTGCTCGGCGGCGGCCCGGGCAGCCGGGAGCGAGGCGCCGCCGGCCGTCCCGGTCCGGCCGCGCGCGCCGGACGCTGTCTTCTTCGCAACCACTGTCTTGGCTCCCGTCCGGGTCCTGCTCTGGCTCGCGCCGGCGCTCTTGCGGGTGGTGGGCTTGCGGGCGGCCTTCCCGGCCACCGGCTCGCGGGCCACCGGCTCGGCGGCCGGTTCGCGGGCGGCGGGACGCTGCTCGGCGGGCACGGCCTTCTTGGCCGGCGCGGTCTTCTTCGGCGGCGCGGTGGTCTTGCGGGGCGAGGAGGTCTTCTTGGCCGCGGCCTTCTTCGGCGCGGTCTTCTTGGCCGCGGCCTTTTTCGGCGCGGTCTTCTTCGCGGCGGCCTTCTTGACCGTGCCCTTGGTCGCGGCGGCCTTCTTCGGCGCGGCCTTCTTGGCGGCGCTCCTGCCCGCGGCCGCCTTGCGGGTCTTGGTCGCCGGCTTGTCGGCGGCGGCCGGCTGCGCGCTCTTGGTGGCCTTCTTGCGGGCGGGCGCCGTCTTCTTCGACCCGGCCGGCGACGTGCGCGCCGACCGGGCCGTCTTCGCGGCGGTCCTGTTCACCACCATGGACGCGACCCCTTCACATAGGGTGATCTTGCTCGCGAAATCGTCCCGGAACGGTAAATCGCCCGCCGGGGCGCGGCAACGGACCACGCCGCCGGGATCGCCCGCCCGGCAGGCAGGTCATCATCCGTTGTGCCCATCTATCCGGTCTATAATCCGATACGCACCGATTGCGACCCGGCCGGGGGCGCCGGCCGGACCGCGTGCCACGACCGCGGCGGCGGTGTCGCGGCCGGCCCGGCCACCCGGGCGGCGGCCGGGAAAACCGGCGGAAGCAGCGGTCGCGGCCCCGTACACTGGGCGCAGCGAAAGGCGTGGATGGGGACGAGTAGCGCCGTACGCAGCCAAGAGCGATCCGGGGACGGTGTGAGCCCGGGGGCGTGCGCGGTGTGAAGATCACCCCGGAGCCGCCGGAGGAAAACCCGCGGTCCAGCGGGCGAGTAGAACCGGCAGCGCGGCCCAATGAGCGGGCCGCTGACGGACGCGTGTGTCCCGGCGGCCAAGGAGGGTGGTACCGCGGGAGCCGCCGGTTCTCGTCCCTTCGACGGTAGCCGTGATGACGTGTCCGCCGGAGGACGATCCGATGACGCAGTACCGCCAGGTCCCCGCCCAGGTCGACCTGCCCACGCTGGAACACGAGGTGCTCGCGTTCTGGCAGGAGAACAAGGTCTTCGCGCACTCGCTCGCGCAGACCGAGGGCCGGCCGGAGTGGATCTTCAACGAGGGTCCGCCGACCGCCAACGGCATGCCGGGCGCCCACCACATCGAGGCCCGGGTCTTCAAGGACGTCTTCCCGCGCTTCAGGACCATGCAGGGCTACCACGTGCCGCGCAAGGCGGGCTGGGACTGCCACGGCCTGCCGGTGGAGCTGGCGGTCGAGAAGGAACTGGGCTTCAACGGCAAGCAGGACATCGAGCGGTACGGCATCGCCGAGTTCAACGCGAAGTGCCGCGAGTCGGTCTCCCGGCACACCGACGCCTTCACCGAGCTGACGACCCGCATGGGGTACTGGGTCGACCTGGACGACGCCTACTGGACGATGGCGCCGGAGTACATCCAGAGCGTCTGGTGGTCGCTCAAGCAGATCTTCGACCGGGGCCTGCTCGTCCAGGACCACCGGGTCGCCCCCTGGTGCCCGCGGTGCGGCACCGGGTTGTCCGACCACGAGCTGGCCCAGGGCTACGAGAACGTGGTGGACCCCTCGGTCTACGTGCGCATGCCGCTGACCTCCGGGCCGCTGGCCGGCCGGGCGTCGCTGCTGGTGTGGACGACCACGCCGTGGACCCTGGTGTCCAACACCGCGGTCGCCGCGCACCCCGAGGTCGGCTACGTGGTCGCCACCGACGGCACCGAGCAGCTGGTGGTGGCCGAACCGCTGCTGGCCAAGGCGCTGGGCGAGGAGCTGGACCGCCACCGGCGAGCGCTTCACCGGCCGCGAGATGGAGCGCTGGGGCTACCGGCGCCCGTTCGATCTGGTGGAGCTGCCGGACGCGCACTACGTGGTCAACGCCGAGTACGTCACCACCGAGGACGGCACCGGCCTGGTCCACCAGGCGCCCGCGTTCGGCGAGGACGACCTCAGGACCTGCCGCGCCTACGGGCTGCCGGTGGTCAACCCGGTCCGCCCGGACGGCACCTTCGAGCCGCAGCTCGGCCTGGTCGGCGGGCAGTTCTTCAAGAAGGCCGACGAGGCCCTGGTCGCCGACCTCAAGGACCGCGGCCTGCTCTTCCGGCACCTGCCCTACGAGCACAGCTACCCGCACTGCTGGCGCTGCCACACCGCGCTGCTCTACTACGCCCAGCCGTCCTGGTACATCCGCACCACCGCGGTCAAGGACGCGCATGCTGCGGGAGAACGAGCGCACCAACTGGTACCCGGAGACCATCAAGCACGGCCGCTACGGCGACTGGCTGAACAACAACGTGGACTGGGCGCTGTCCCGCAAGCGCTACTGGGGCACGCCGCTGCCCGTCTGGCACTGCGAGGAGGAGCACCTCACCTGCGTCGGCTCGCTGGCCGAGCTGTCCGAGCTGACCGGCGCGCGACATGTCGGACCTCGATCCGCACCGCCCGTTCATCGACGAGGTCACCTTCGCCTGCCCGACCTGCCGGCAGACCGCGGTCCGGGTGCCCGAGGTCATCGACGCCTGGTACGACTCGGGCTCGATGCCGTTCGCGCAGTGGGGCTACCCGCTGCGCAACAAGGAGCTGACCGAGCGGCGCTACCCCGCGCAGTTCATCTCCGAGGCCATCGACCAGACCCGCGGCTGGTTCTACTCGCTGATGGCGGTCGGCACCCTGGTCTTCGACCGCTCCAGCTACGAGAACGTGGTCTGCCTGGGCCACATCCTGGCCGAGGACGGCCGCAAGATGTCCAAGCACCTGGGCAACATCCTGGAACCGATCGCGCTGATGGACCGGCACGGCGCCGACGCGGTCCGCTGGTTCATGGCGGCCGGCGGCTCGCCGTGGGCCGCGCGCCGGGTCGGGCCACAACACCATCCAGGAAGTGGTCCGCAAGACGCTGCTCACCTACTGGAACACCGTCGCCTTCCAGGTGCTGTACGCGCGCACCTGCGGCTGGGCGCCCGGTGCGGAGGACCCGGCCCCGGCCGACCGCCCGCTGCTGGACCGCTGGCTGCTCGGCGAGGTCAACACCCTGGTGCGCGACGTCACCGGCGCGATGGAGGCCTACGACACCCAGCGGGCCGGCCGGCTGCTCTCCGCCTTCGTGGACGACCTGTCCAACTGGTACGTGCGCCGCTCCCGCCGCCGCTTCTGGCAGGGCGACCCGGCGGCGCTGCGCACGCTGCACGAGGTGGTCGAGACGGTGACCCGGCTGATGGCCCCGCTGGTGCCGTTCATCACCGAACGGGTCTGGCAGGACATGGTGGTGCCGACCTCGCCGGTCGCCCCCGAGTCGGTGCACCTGGCGTCCTGGCCGGTGGCCGACGAGACGCTGATCGACCCGGCGCTGTCCGGGCGGATGGCGCTGGTGCGGCGGCTGGTCGAGCTGGGCCGGGCGACCCGCGCCGAGTCCGGGCGTCAAGACCCGCCAGCCGCTGTCGCGCGCGCTGGTCGCGGCCGCCGGGTTCGAGTCGCTCGACGAGGACCTGCGCGCCCAGATCGCCGAGGAGTTGAACGTCAGCTCGCTCGCCGCGCTCTCCCAGGCCGGCGGCTCGCTGGTGGACACCACCGCCAAGGCCAACTTCCGGGCGCTGGGCAAGCGGTTCGGCAAGGGCACCCAGCCGGTGGCCCAGGCCATCGCCGCCGCCGACGCCGCCGCGCTCTCCCAGGCGCTGCGCGAGGGCACCGCGTCGGTCGAGGTGGACGGCGAGAGCGTGGCGCTCTCCCCCGAGGAGGTCGTGGTCACCGAGACACCGCGCGAGGGCTGGTCGGTGGCGTCCGACGCGGGCGCGACCGTGGCGCTCGACCTCACCGTCACGCCGGAACTGCGCCGCGCCGGCCTGGCCCGCGACGTGATCCGGCTGGTGCAGGAGGCGCGGAAGAACTCCGGGCTGGACGTGGCCGACCGGATCGCGGTGCGCTGGCGGGCGGACGGCGGCGAACTCGCCGCGGCGCTGGCCGAGCACGGCACCCTGGTCGCCGACGAGGTGCTGGCCACCGACTTCGCCGACGGCGAGGCCGACGACTCCTACGGTGCCGTCTTCCGCGACGAACCGCTCGGCCTCACCTTCCGGCTCCGCAAGCGGTAGGGGCTCCGGCCCGGGAACGGCGGAACGAAAGAAAGGGGCGGGGCGAGGGGATGATCCCCTCGCCCCGCCCCTTTCGGGTGCCGGCGCGAACGCGGCCTAGTTGTCGTCCTCGTCGATCAGGAACCCGCGCATCGGCGTGGGCGCCTGCTGCAGCGGCTGCGGGGCCGGTCGTACCGGCGCCATCGGCTGCGTCATCGCGGGGGACATCTGCTGCTGGCCGCCGTAGGTGTGGCCGCCCTGGCCGCCCATCTGCTGCCCGCCGTAGGACTGGTTGTGCCCGAGGCCGGCGCCGGCCGTGGCCATGCCGTTGCCCATGGAGCCGCCCATCGTGCCACCGCCCATGGTGCCGCCGCCCATGCTGGACGAGGACGGCAGGGAGGGCGCGGCCGGGGTGCGCGGCGGGGCCAGCGAGTCGTCCGCCTGGTTCTCCAACTGGCGCAGCTGGCTCTCCAGGTAGGACTTCAGGCGGGTGCGGTACTCGCGCTCGAAGCCGCGCAGGTCCTCGACCTTGCGCTCCAGCGTGGCGCGTGCGGACTCCAGCGAGCCCATCGCCACGCGGTGCTTCTCCTGCGCGTCCCGCTCCAGCGCGTCGGCCTTGGCACGGGCGTCGCGCTCCAGGCCCTCGGCACGGCTGCGCGCCTCGCCGACGATCTTGTTGGCCTCGGAACGGGCCTCCGCGATCGCCTGGTCGGCGGTCTGCTGGGCGAGGGACAGGACGCGGGCCGCGCTGTCACCGTGCGGGCCGCCCTGCTGCTGCATCGGACCGCCCTGCTGCATGGGGTGACCCTGCTGCATCGGGTGGCCCTGCTGCATGGGCGGCTGGCCCATCGGACCCGGACCCTGGCCCATCGGCCCGGGACCCTGGCCCATCGGTCCCTGGCCCATCGGACCTTGACCCATCGGACCCTGGCCCATGGGGCCCTGCCCCATCGGTCCCTGGCCCATCGGCCCCTGACCCATCGGTCCCTGGCCCATGGGCCCTTGGCCCATCGGACCCTGACCCATCGGTCCGGGACCCATCGGACCGCCCTGCTGGGGTCCGTGCCCGCTCGGGCCTGCCGGCAGCTGGGGTGCACCGGGCAGCTGGGGCGGACCGCCCATTTGCTGCTGTCCCGGAGGCACCGGCTGCGGACCGGATATGGCGGCGGGCACAGGTGCCCCCGGCCGGTCCTGCTGCTCGGCCTTGCGCATGTTCTGTTGCTGGTTCTGCGCCGCGGCCCGGGTGGCGGCTGCGAGTTTGGCCCGCAGGTCCTCGTTCTCCCGCAGCAGCTTGGTCAACTCGGCTTCGACCTCATCGAGGAAGGCGTCGACCTCATCCTCGTCATAGCCTTCTCGGAGGCGGACGGTCGTGAACTGCTTGTTCCGAACATCCTCGGGGGTCAGCGGCATCTCTTCACCTCAACGTGATCGTCGGCAATCGGCAAGACCGTATCGTTCACAGCCTGGCCACGACGGAGATCAGGATGTAGACGATGATCATCAATACGAAGAAGGACAGGTCGAGCGCTACGCCCCCGAGACGAAGCGGCGGGATGAACCGCCGCAGAAGCTTGAGTGGTGGATCGGTGACAGTGTAGGTGGCTTCGAGCACGACCACCATGGCCTTGCCAGGTCGCCATGATCGGGCGAACTGGAAGACGTAATCCATCACCAGCCGGAAGATCAGCACGACAAGGAAGACCATCAACGCGATGTAGACGACTTGCAGAAATACGCTCATCGCGCCTCCCCTTCCCCTGCTCTCCCCCGGCCTCGTCGGTCCGGTTCCACGTGCTCTCGTCTCAGCTCTGGTTGAAGAATCCGCCCTCGGCGATCCGGGCTTTGTCCTCCGCCGTGACATCGACGTTAGCAGGAGACAGCAGGAACACCTTCTGGGTCACCCGCTCGATGCTGCCGTGCAGACCGAAGACCAGACCGGCGGCGAAGTCGACCAGACGCTTGGCGTCGGTGTCGTCCATCTCCGTCAGGTTCATGATCACCGGGGTACTCTCGCGGAAGTGTTCCCCGATCGTACGGGCTTCGTTGTACGTGCGGGGGTGGAGAGTCGTGATCCGGTACGGCTCCCGTTCCGAGACGACCTTGGGCATGATCACCGGTGCGTTCTTCTCCTGATTTCGGCGTTCAGGTGTGATGGATGCCACTGGGGCGATCCGGGGTTCCCGGGGGGCGGGCGGGTGCACGACACGTGCCGGTTCCTCGGGTGGCGGCTGGTGTTGCCGCCGGATCCGCTCTGGTTCGGGTTCGGGTTCGAACTCGTCGTCGGGGTCGAACCCCGGGCCGTCGTACCCATCGTCCTCCACGAGGCCGAGGTAGACCGCCATCTTGCGCATCGCGCCGGCCATGCTCTGCGTCCTCCGCTCTGTGGTGGATCGGCACCGTCACCAGGTGAGGGAGATCCACTGCGTCTGCTCCGTGTTGGGCGGAGCTGACCATATTTTCTGCTGTGGTCCGACTTGTTGGTGACGTTACCGGAGCCCGCGACGGACTCCGAGTACCGCAGTACCGACGCGCACATGTGTCGCACCGGCCGCCACCGCCTCCTCGAGGTCCGAACTCATCCCGGCGGAGACCATGTTGGCAGTCGGATGCGCTTCGCGCAGCGCGCTTGCCATTTCCGCGAGCCTGTCGAAGGCGGCGCGAGGTTGACCGGCGTACCGCCCGGCGAGCGGAGCCACCGTCATCAGCCCGGAGAGCCGCAGGCCGGGGGCCGCGGCGAGCGCGTCGGCGAGGGCCGGCACGTCCGCCGGGGCCGCACCGCCCCGGCCGCCGACCGAACCTGACGTGGCGTCAAGCGCGACCTGGACCAGGCAGCCGACCTCGCGGCCGGTCCGGACGGCGGCGTCGGAGAGCGCGTCGACCAACCGCAACCGATCAACAGAGTGCACGAAATCGGCATAACTGACCACAGAGCGAACCTTGTTGGTTTGCAATTGGCCGACGAAATGCCAGACAAGATCACAGTCCGCGCACTCCGCCGCCTTCCGCGCGGCCTCCTGATCACGGTTCTCAGCGACCTGTCGAACACCCAGTTCGGCGAGGAATGTCACATCGCTCGCCGGGTAGGTCTTGGTCACCACGACGAGGGCGACCTCGCGGCGGTCCCGCCCGGCGGCGTCGCACGCGGCGGCGATGCGCCGTTCCACCAGGCCGAGGTTGGCGGCGAGTTGGGCCCGGCGCTCGTCCGGCGACCCGGCGGTGTCCGCCGCGGCGGCCATCACGCCTCCAGCCATACGTAGGAGGCGAGCCGTCCGGTGGTGCGCTGCCTGCGGTAGGAGAAGTGGTCGGCCGACTCCAGCGTGCAGACGTCCGAGGCGATCCGCTCCGGCACGCCGAGCGCGGCGAGTTGGGCGTGCACCCCGGCGACGATGTCCAGCGCGGGGGTGCCCCGGCGGGTGGTGGACCGCGCCTGCGGCACGATCGCGCAGGCCGCCTCGCACATCTCGGCCGGGACCTCGTAGCAGCGCCCGCACACCGCGGGCCCGGTGCGGGCGGTCATCCGGTGCGGTGCGGCGCCGAGTGCGGCCATCGCCTCGACCACCGACTCGACCACGCCGGCCAGCAGGCCCGGGCGGCCGGCGTGCGCGGCGCCGACCACCCCGGCGACCGGGTCGGCCAGCAGCACCGGAACGCAGTCGGCGGTGAGCACCGCCAGCGGCAGGCCGCGCCGGGCGGTCACCAGGGCGTCGACGGCCGGCACCGGCGCGTCGCCCCACGGCCCGTCGACCGCGGCGACCTCCCGGCCGTGCACCTGGTTCATCCAGACCACCGAGGCGGGGTCGAGGCCGAGCGCCTCGGCGGCCGACCCGCGGTTCGCGGCGACGGCGGCCGGGTCGTCACCGACCGCGCCGCCGAGGTTGAGCCGGTCGTACGGAGCGGCGCTCACCCCGCCCCACCGGTCGGTGAAGGCGAAGCGGGCGCCGCTCGTGTCGTGTCTGTGGCCTATCAACGCAGCTCAGCTCGGGTCGGTGACCAGGTCACTTGAGGAAGTCGGGAACGTCCAGCTCCTCGGCCTGACTGTCCTGGTAGGGACGGGCCGGCGGGACCTGCGGGGTCGGGGTGGCCGGGGCGTCGGCCGCCGACTCGAACGACTCGTCGCGGGCCTCGGCCGGCTCGCGCGGCGACAGGCTGCCGAGGCCGCCGAAGGACGGGCGGACCGGTTCGGACGCCTGGCTGCCGAGCCGGCCGGCGGCCGACCCGCCGGAGGACGAGAGCTCCTCGTCGCGGGCGCCGTAGGAACCCAGCACCTTGTCGCGGCTCTTGGTGGGCGGCTGGCCGCCGTCGAACCCGGCGGCGATCACGGTGACCCGGACCTCGTCGCCGAGCGCGTCGTCGATGACCGCGCCGAAGATGATGTTGGCCTCCGGGTGGGCCGCCTCGCTGACCAGCTGGGCGGACTCGTTGATCTCGAACAGGCCGAGGTCCGAGCCGCCGGAGATGGACAGCAGCACGCCGCGGGCGCCGTCGATGGAGGCTTCGAGCAGCGGCGAGGAGATGGCCATCTCGGCCGCCGCCACCGCGCGGTCGTCGCCGCGGGCCGAGCCGATGCCCATCAGGGCCGAGCCGGCCTCGGACATCACCGACTTGACGTCGGCGAAGTCCAGGTTGATCAGGCCCGGTGTGGTGATCAGATCGGTGATGCCCTGCACACCGGACAGCAGCACCTGGTCGGCCGACTTGAAGGCGTCCAGCACGCTGACCTGGCGGTCGGAGATCGACAGCAGGCGGTCGTTGGGGATGACGATCAGGGTGTCCACCTCGTCGCGCAGCCCGGCGATGCCGTCCTCCGCCTGGTTGGCCCGGCGGCGGCCCTCGAAGGTGAACGGCCGGGTGACCACCCCGATGGTCAACGCGCCCAGCGAGCGGGCGATGTTGGCGACGACGGGCGCGCCGCCGGTGCCGGTGCCGCCGCCCTCGCCCGCGGTGACGAAGACCATGTCGGCCCCCTTGAGGACCTCCTCGATCTCCTCACGGTGGTCCTCGGCGGCCTTGCGGCCTACGTCGGGGTTGGCGCCCGCGCCGAGGCCGCGGGTGAGTTCCCGGCCGACGTCGAGCTTGACGTCGGCGTCGCTCATCAGGAGGGCCTGCGCATCGGTGTTGATCGCGATGAACTCGACGCCCTTCAGACCGACCTCGATCATCCGGTTGATGGCGTTGACACCGCCGCCGCCGATGCCGACGACCTTGATGACTGCGAGGTAGTTCTGCGGTGCTGCCACGTCGAAGGCCTCTCGCCTCGAATTACGTGCCGGCGCCCCCGCGAACGCGGGCGTGCCGGCGGATGCCGATGGGACGGTTCGGACGCCGACCCGTAACCCTAACCCTGAGGTTTAGGGTTATTGTCAATCTCGTTCCTTCTGTCCGCTTGGACAGGACACTAAGTCGACAAGCGGTACCGGTTCAACGAACACGCCGAACCTCCCGCTTTTCTTTTGACCCTATGTGATCATGCCAGCCCCGGCACACCAGGGTTACCGATCGGCGACCGAGCGTCAACTCCCCGACGAAGCGGGCGCGCTGGGCGCGCTGACGTCGTAGTGGACGGCGCCCGGAGCCGCCTTCAGAAGCGCGGTGAGCGAGGCGGCTTTCCGCGCGCCGTCCTCCGGACTCCCCCACAGCACGCTCCGGCCGCCGGTCAGTTCCAGGGTGATTCCGTCGAACGAGGCCACCTGGATGACCTTTGTCTGGCTATGCACCGATTCCGGAAGATCGGCCGCCACTTGCACCGCGGAGTGCAGCAGGACTTCGGTGCCGAAATAGCCCTTTCCCGAAGAGGCGGAACCGGTCAATTGCACGCGCGGAACACCGGCCGGAGCGGTCGCCTCCGTGGCGAAACGCACACCGTTCGCGTCCACTTCGACAAACTTCCCGTCCTTTTCGAGCAGCGCTTTCGCGGTCCGTTCGGTCACCTGGAGCGTGACGGTGTGCGGCCAGGAGCGCACCACCCGCACCGACGCGATCCGCGGCAGCGCGGCCCGCAGCCGGGCCGCGACCGCGCCGGCGTCCACCGACGCCATCGGCTCGCCGTCCGGCACCCCGGACGCGGCCTCGACCCGGCGCGCGGTCAGCACCCGGGTCCCGGTGACGTGCACCTGGCGAACCGTCAGCCACGGCGAGCCGTAGAACAGGTAGCCGACGCCGCCGGCGGCCAGCGCCACCGCGACCAGCAGCACGACGACGCCGCGCCGGGTCAGCCGGCGCCGCCGGTCGCGGAAGGGCGGGCGCCGGGCCGGGGGCGGCACACGGTCGCTTCGCTGCGCGGTCGACACTCCGGACACCAGGCCCGCCTCCTCCTTCAGCCCCCCGTTGGAACGCCTATCCTGCCCGGTGGGAGGCGATCGCCTCCAGCACCATGCCGACCAGCAGGTCGTCGGCGTCCCGGCGGCCGAACTCGGCGGCGGCGCGCGACATCCCGTAGAGCCGGTGCGGATCGGTCAGCACCGGCAGCACGCTGCCGATGACCCACTCGCCCGTCAGGTCCGCGTCGTCCACCAGGAGTCCGCCGCCGGCCTTGACGACCGGCTGGGCGTTGAGCCGCTGCTCGCCGTTGCCGATCGGCAGCGGCACGTAGGCGGCGGGCAGCCCGACCGCGGACAGCTCGGCGACCGTCATCGCGCCGGCCCGGCACAGCATCATGTCGGCGGCGGCGTAGGCCAGGTCCATCCGATCGAGGTAGGGCACCGGCACGTAGGGCGGCATGCCCGGCATGTTCTCCGGCACCGGCAGCTCGTTCTTCGGGCCGACCGCGTGCAGCACCTGGACGCCGGAGCGCTGCAGGCGCGGGGCGACCGCCTCGATGGTCTCGTTGAGCCGCCGGGCGCCCTGCGAGCCACCGGAGACCAGCAGCGTCGGCAGGTTCTGGTCGAGCCCGAAGGCGGCGCGGGCCTCGGCGCGCATCGCGGCCCGGTCCAGGGTGGCGATGGACCGGCGCAGCGGGATGCCGATGTAGCGGGCGTCGCGCAGCTTGCTGTCCGGGGTGCTGACCGCCACCGAGTGGGCGTAGCGCGAGCCGATCTTGTTGGCCAGGCCCGGCCGGGCGTTGGCCTCGTGCACCACGATCGGCACGCCGAGCCGCTTGGCGGCCAGGTAGCCCGGCAGCGCGACGTAGCCGCCGAAGCCGACCACGCAGGACGCCTTGGTGCGCTCCAGGATCTGCTCGGCCGCCTTGATGGTGCCGCGCAGCCGGCCGGGCACCGTGATCAGCTCCGGGGTGGGCCGGCGGGGCAGCGGCACCGCGGGGATGAGCGCGAGGTCGTAGCCGCGTTCGGGAACGAGTCTGGTCTCCAGGCCGCGTTCGGTACCGAGCGCCGTGATCCCCACGGTGGGGTCCTGCCGTCGCAGGGCGTCCGCGAGGGCGAGCGCGGGCTCGATGTGACCGGCGGTCCCTCCGCCGGCGAGTACGACATGCACCGAAATTCACCGCTTCCTGGACGACCGCCGACCGGCGAGACGTCGCATGCTCCGATTCATTGCCCTTGTCACAGGACCGGCCCCCCGCGCGGCCAGCGCCGCCCGTGCCGCCGGTTCACTCCTGGCGAACGAGATCAGCAGCCCGATGGCGAACATGGTCGGCAGCAGGGCCGAGCCTCCGTAGGAGAACAGCGGCAGCGGGACTCCGGCGATCGGCAGCAGGCCGAGCACCGAACCGATGTTGACCACGGCCTGCGCCGTGATCCAGACGGTCACGCTTCCCGCTGCGAACCTCACGAAGGGGTCTTCCGTGCGTCCGGCCACGCGGATACCCGCATAGCCTAGAGCCGCGAAGAGACCGAGTACCGACAGCGTCCCCGCCAGACCGAGTTCCTCCCCGGTGACGGCGAAGATGAAGTCGGTGTGCGGCTCGGGCAGTTGGCCCCATTTCTCCACACTCGCGCCGAGCCCCGAACCGAACAGCCCGCCGGAGGCCAGCGCGTACAGGCCGTGCACCGCCTGCCAGCACTGGTCGTTGGCGCCCGGCTCGGTGGCCAGGATGCAGGCGAACCGCGAGACCCGGTGCGCGCTGGTCTTGATCAGCAGCAGGCCGACCGCCCCGGCCACCCCCAGCACGCCCACGAACAGCCGGGTGGGGGCGCCGGCCAGCCACAGCAGGCCGAAGAGCATCGCGGCGAGCACGATCGCGGTGCCCATGTCGCCGCCGATCAGCACCAGGCCGAGGATGAGCATCACCATCGGCACCAGCGGGACGAGCAGTTGCTTCCACTGCAGCAGGAGCTGCTTCTCGCTCTTGCGGGCGAGCAGGTCGGCGCCCCACAGCACCAGGGCGAGCTTGGCGAACTCGCTGGGCTGGATCTGGAACGGCCCGCCGACCGACAGCCAGTTCTGGTTGCCGTGCACCCGCATGCCGATGCCGGGCACCTGGACCAGCATCAGCAGGAAGACGGTGCCGGCCAGCAGCGGATAGGCCAGCGCCCGGTGGGTGCGCACCGGCAGCCGGGTCGCGGTGACCAGCAGCACCGCGCCGATGGCGGCGGCCAGCAGCTGCTTGCGGAAGAAGTAGGTGCCGGGCAGGCCCATCTGCAGCGCCTCGATCTGAGAGGCGGAGAAGACCATCACCAGGCCGAGGATGAGGATCAGCGAACCGCCGCCCAGGATCACGTAGTAGGCGGTCAGCGGCCGGTCCCAGGCCCGCCTGGCCCGCTGGTAGCCGCCGCGCAGCCCGCTCAGCGGCCCGCCGCGGCGCGTGGTGCCGCGCGGGCCGCGGGCGGGCGGCGGGACGCGGGGGCGTCTGCTGGTCGGTACCGCTGACCGCTGCTGCGGCGTCATGTCCCCTCCGAGTTGCCGGGCGCCGGGCCGGGGCCGCGGCGGCGGAACCGGTGGCTATCGCTGCTGTGACGCTTGCGTCGGCAGGTCGCGTACCGCCTCCGCGAAGGCGTCGCCGCGCTTGCCGTAGTTGAGAAACATGTCCATCGAGGCGCAGGCGGGGGCCAGCAGGACGGTGTCTCCGGGTCGGGCGAACTCCGTCGCGGCGGCGACCGCCGCCGCCATCGCCCCAGTGTCGGTCCGTTCGAGTTCGACGACCGGGACCTTCGGGGCGTGTCGCCGCAGCGCTTCGGCGATCAGCGCCCGGTCGGCGCCCATCAGGACCACCGCGCGCAGCCGGTCGGCCGCCCGGCCGACCAGGTCGTCGAAGGTGGCGCCCTTGGCGAGCCCGCCGGCGAGCCACACGATGTGCTCGTAGGCGGCCAACGAGGCGGCGGCGGCGTGGGTGTTGGTGGCCTTGGAGTCGTCCACGTAGTCGACGCCGTCCACGGTGGCGACGTGCGCGATGCGGTGGGCGTCGGGGCGGAAGGCGCGCAGGCCCTCGCGGACCGCCCGGGGCGGCACGCCGTAGGCGCGGGCCAGGGCGGCGGCGGCCAGCGCGTCGGCGACGTTGTGCGGGGCGGGCGGGGTGATGTCGGCCACCTCGGCGAGCTCCTGGGCGCTGCCGTGCCGGTCGGCGACGAAGGCCCGGTCGACCAGGATGCCGTCCACCACGCCGAACTGCGAGGGTGCGGGGGCGCCGAGGGTGAAGCCGATGGCCCGGCAGCCCTCCACCACGTCGGCCTCCCGGACCAGTTCCTCGGTGGCCGGGTCGGCGGCGTTGTAGACGCAGGCGATCCGGTTGCCCTCGTAGACGCGGCCCTTGGCGGCGGCGTACTCGGCCATCGAGCCGTGCCAGTCGAGGTGGTCGGGAGCAAGGTTGAGCACGGCGGCGGAGTGCGCCCGGACGCTGGGCGCCCAGTGCAGCTGGTAGCTGGACAGCTCGACCGCGAGCACGTCGTACGGCTCGGCGGAGCGCACCACGTCCACCAGCGAGACCCCGATGTTGCCGACCGCGGCGGTGCGCAGGCCGGCCGCGGTCAGGATGGCGGCGAGCATGCCGACGGTGGTGGTCTTGCCGTTGGTGCCGGTGACCGCGAGCCAGTCGGGGGCGCCGGGGGCGCGCAGCCGCCAGGCCAGCTCCACGTCGCCCCACACCGGCACGCCCGCCGCGGCCGCGGCGGCGAACAGCGGCGAGGAGGGCTTCCAGCCGGGCGTGGTGACGACCAGGTCGGTGCCGCCGGGCAGCTTCGTGGCGTCGCCGAGCAGCACGGTGGCGCCGAGCGCCCGCAGTTCCTCGGCCTCGGCGCGTTCGCGCTGCCCGTCGCTGCCGTTGAGCACCGTGACGCGGGCGCCGAGTTCCAGCAGCGCCCGGGCGGCGGGCACGCCGCTGACGCCGAGCCCGGCGACGGTGACGTGCCGGTCCCGCAGTTCGTCGGCCGTGCTCATGCCAGGCGCCCCTTCCGTCATTTCGCCGCCACGAAGCCCGCGTAGAACAGGCCGAGTCCGACCGCCATGCACATGCCCTGGATGATCCAGAAGCGGACCACGATCAGGACCTCGCTCCAGCCCTTGAGTTCGAAGTGGTGCTGCAGCGGCGCCATTCTGAACACCCGGCGTCCGGTGAGCCGGAAAGAGGCGACCTGCATGACCACCGACAGGGTGATCAGGACGAACAGCCCGCCCAGGATCGCCATCAGCAGTTCGGTGCGCGAGCAGATCGCCAGGCCGGCCAGCGCGCCGCCGAGGGCGAGCGAGCCGGTGTCGCCCATGAAGATCTTCGCCGGCGAGGTGTTCCACCACAGGAAGCCGAAGCAGGCGCCCATCAGGGCGGCGGCCACCACCGCGAGGTCGAGCGGGTCGCGTACCTCGTAGCAACCCGGGCCCGGCGGTCAGCGGGTTGGCGCAGGACTGGCCGTACTGCCACACGCCGATGACGGTGTAGGCGGCGAAGACCATCACCGAGGCGCCGGTGGCCAGGCCGTCGAGGCCGTCGGTGAGGTTCACGCCGTTGGACATCGCCAGGATCATGAACAGCGCCCAGATGACGAAGATCACCGGGCCGATCGACCAGCCGAAGTCCTGGGTGAAGGACAGCTTGGTGGAGGCCGGGGTGGCGCCGCGCTGGTCGGCGAAGTTCAGCGACAGGATGGCGAAGGTGATGCCGACGATGAGCTGGCCGGCCATCTTCGCCTTGGCCCGCAGGCCCAGGCTGCGCTGCTTGACGATCTTGATGTAGTCGTCGAGGAAGCCGACCAGGCCCATGCCGGCGAACAGGAAGAGCACCAGCAGGCCGGAGATGGTCGGCCGCTCGGAGACGATCAGCTTGGTGGCCGCGTACGCCACCACGGTGGCCAGGATGAAGGCGATGCCGCCCATCGTGGGGGTACCGCGCTTGCTGTGGTGGTTCTGCGGGCCGTCGTCCCGGATGAACTGGCCGTAGCCCTTCCTGGCCAGCAGCTTGATCAGCACCGGCGTGCCGATGAGCGACAGGAACAGGCCGAGCACGCCGGAGATGAGGATCTGCTTCATCAGGCGGTGACCTCGCCCTGGGCGCCGGCAGCGCCCTCAAGCAGAGCCTGCGCTACCCGCTCCAGGCCGACCGATCGCGACGCCTTCACCAACACGACGTCTCCCGGCCGCAGTTGATCACGCAACAGATCGATCGCCGTCTCCGCGTCGGACACATGCACCGACTCCTCACCCCACGAACCCTCGTTCTTGGCGCCCATGTCCAACCAGGCGGCGGCCTGGCCGCCCACGGTCACAAGCTTGCTGACGTTGAGCCGGACGGCGAGCCGTCCCACCGCGTCGTGCTCGGCGAGGGAGTCCCCGCCGAGTTCGGCCATCTCGCCCAGCACCGCCCAGGTTCGGCCCCCCTGACCGACCATGGCGACCAGTGCGCGCAGCGCGGCCCGCATGGAATCGGGATTCGCGTTGTAGGCGTCATTGACGACCGTCACACCGTCCGGCCGTTCGACGACCTCCATCCGCCAGTGGGAGAGGGTGCCGGCCGACGAGAGCGCGGAGGCGATCTCCTCGACGGGCATGCCCAGTTCACCGGCGACGGCGGCCGCGGCCAGCGCGTTCGACACGTGGTGCTCACCGTACAACCGCAGGTTCACAGCGGCGCACCCGGAGGGGGTGCGCAGGGTGAACTGCGGGCGGCCCTTCGGGTCGAGTCGGACATCCTCGGCGCGCACGTCGGCTTCGGGCGCCTCGCCGAAGCGCACGACGCGGGCCCGGGTGCGCCCCGCCATCGCGCGCACCAGCGGGTCGTCGGCGTTGAGCACCGCGACCCCGTCCGGCGGCAGGCTCTCCACCAGTTCGCCCTTCGCCTGGGCGATCTGCTCGCGGCCGCCGAACTCGCCGATGTGCGCGGTGCCGACGTTGAGCACCACGCCGATCCTGGGCGGGGTGAGGCCGGCCAGGTAGCGGATGTGGCCGATGCCTCTGGCGCCCATCTCCAGCACCAGGTGCTGGGTGCCGTCCGCCGCGCGCAACGCGGTCAGCGGCAGCCCGATCTCGTTGTTGAGGTTGCCCTCCGGCCACACCGTGGGACCGATGCGCTCCAGCAGTTGGGCGATGAGGTCCTTGGTGCTGGTCTTGCCGGACGAGCCGGTGAGGGCGACCACGTCCACGCCGAGCCGGGCGATGACGAACCGGGCGAGCGCGCCGAGCGCGGCGGTCACGTCGTCCACCACGATCGCGGGCACGCCGAGCGGGCGGGCGGCGAGCACCGCCACCGCGCCGTCGGCCACCGCCTTGGCGGCGAAGTCGTGGCCGTCCGCCCGCTCGCCGGCGAAGGCCGCGAACAGGCTGCCCGGGACCACCTGGCGGGAGTCGATCACCACGGGTCCGACGACCGGTACCGACGGGTCGGGTATGTCGTGTGTCCTCCCGCCGACCGCCTGCGCGACCTCGGCGAGGGTGAGTGCGATCACTGCTGGTCGGTGTCCTTCGTTCGGGCCGTGGGACGGGATGCGACGCGGGGTTCGGCGTACTGGATGGCGGCGCGCAGCACCTCGCGGTCGTCGAAGGGGCGGATCACGCCGGCGATGTCCTGGCCCTGCTCGTGCCCCTTGCCGGCGACCAGGACGACGTCCCCGGGTTGGGCGGCGGCCACGGCGGCGGCGATGGCCGCGGCGCGTTCCGGCTCCACGGCGACCCGGCCGCGCTCGTGGGCGGGCACCTCGGCGGCGCCGGCCAGCATCGCGGCCAGGATCGCCAGCGGGTCCTCGGAGCGCGGGTTGTCCGAGGTGAGGATCGCGGTGTCGGCGAGCCGGGCGCAGGCGGCGCCCATCGGACCGCGCTTGTGCTGGTCGCGGTCGCCGCCGCAGCCGAGCACGATGTGGATGCTGCCCTCGGTGACCTTGCGCAGCGCGCGCAGCACGGACTCGACGGCGTCGGTCTTGTGCGCGTAGTCCACCACCGCGAGGTACGGCTGGCCGGCGTCCACCCGCTCCAGCCGGCCGGGGACACCGGGGACCGCGGCGACGCCGTCGGCCGCGGTGACCGGGTCGACGCCGGCCGCGACCAGCGCGGTGATGGCCGCCAGGGTGTTGGCGACGTTGAACGGGCCGGGCAGCGGGGAGGCGGCCGGGACGCGCTCGCCGTTCGGGCCGAGCGCGGTGAAGGTGCTGCCGAGCGTGCCGACCTCGACGTCCGCCGCGCGCCAGTCGGCGTCCGGGTGGCCCTCGGCGGAGTAGGTGGTCACCGGGACGGTGGCCTCCTTCAGCAGCCGCCGGCCGTACTCGTCGTCGATGTTGACCACGCCGACCCGGCTGCGCCGCGGGGTGAACAGCTGCGCCTTGGCCTGGAAGTAGTCCTCCATGTCGGCGTGGAATTCCATGTGCTCGGGGCTGAGGTTGGTGAAGACGGCGATGTCGAAGACCGCGCCGTCCACCCGGCCGAGCACCAGGGCGTGGCTGGAGACCTCCATGGCGACCGCGCGCACGCCGCGTTCGCGCATCACCGCGAAGAGCGCCTGCAGGTCGGTGGCCTCGGGGGTGGTGCGCTCGCTCTTGATCCGCTCCTCGCCGATCCGGGACTCCACCGTGCCGATCAGGCCGGTGTCGGTCCCGTAGGCGCCGCGCAGGCCGCCCTCGACCAGGTAGGCGGTGGTGGTCTTGCCCGAGGTGCCGGTGATGCCGATCTGCAGCAGGTGCTCGCCGGGTTCGCCGTAGATGACGGCGGCCAGCTCGCCCATCCGGGCGCGCGGGCTGTCGACCACCAGCACCGGCAGCCCGGTGGCGGCGGCGCGTTCCCGGCCGGCCGGGTCGGTCAGCACGGCGACCGCGCCGCGTTCGGCCGCCTGGGCGGAGAACTCGGCGCCGTGGAAGCGGGCGCCGGGCAGCGCGGCGTAGACGTCGCCGGGGCGCACGGCACGGGAGTCGTGGGTGATCCCGGTGGCGGGCGGCGAGCCGTCGGGGATCGCGGCGCCGAGCCGTTCGGCCAGGTCCGCGAGCGGCGTGGGGTGTACCCGGTCCGGCCGGGGAAGCCCGGGACCGGCGGGCGGAGCGGGGGAGGGATCTGCGTGTGGCACGGCCGTGAGGTTACCCGCCGTGCCGGGGTCGGGGCCAAAGCCGGGGCGCTGGGGCGGCTGGGCGCCGGACCCCGTGGGCCCCGGTCCGGCGGCCGTGCCCTCGGTTCCCGCGTCGTCTGATGGTGTGATCGTTGTCACGGTGGCTCACTGCTTCCCCGGCGCGAAGGTGACCGGAAGTTGCGGTGCCGACGCCCCCGACGGCGGGACCTGCAGCGTCTTCAACGCGAACTCCATGACCTGCTTGAAGACCGGACCGCAGATGGTGCCGCCGAAGTAGGAGCCGACGGTGGGGTTCTGGATCACGCAGGAGACGGTGATCCGCGGGTCGTCCGCGGGCGCGAAGCCCATGAAGGACGAGGTGTAGCCGTGGTAGCGGCCGGTGGCCGGGTCCACCCGGTTGGCCGTACCGGTCTTGCCCGCCACCTGGTACCCGGGGATGCGGGCCAGCGTGCCGGTGCCCTCCTCGCTGCCGACCACCGTCTCCAGCATCTGGGTGACGGCTTTCGCGGTGGCCGTGCTGACCACCCGGGTGCGCTGCGGCGCGGGCGCCGGGGTGTAGTGCCCGTCCGGCCCGGTGGTGCCCTTGACCAGGGTGGGCGTCACCCGCACCCCGCCGTCGGCGATGGTGGAGTAGATCGAGGTCGCCTGCATGGCGTTGACGGACAGGCCCTGGCCGAACGGGATCGTGTACTGCTGCGAGGTGCTCCACTTCTGCGGAGGGGCCAGGATGCCCGGGGTCTCGCCGGGGAAGTCCAGGCCGGTCGGCCGGCCGATGCCGAACTTGCGCAGGTAGGAGTAGAGGACCTGGTCGGCCTGCTGCTGGGTGCGTCCCAACTGCCCGGTGGCCAGGATGGTGCCGATGTTGCTGGACTCGGCGAGCACGCCGCTGAGCGTGAGGTCCTCGGTGCCGTGGTCGGTGTCGTCGTGGAAGACCCGGTCGCCGCGCTGCAGGGTGCCGGGCACCACCACGTGGGTCTGCGGGGTGGCCACGCCCTCGTTGATGACCGCGGACATCGACATCAGCTTGCTGACGCTGCCCGGCTCGTAGGCGTCCTGCAGCGCGGCGTTGCCGAGCGAGGAGGGGGTGGCGTCGGCGAGGTCGTTGGGGTTGAAGCCGGGCGCGTCGGCCATCGCGAGGACCTGCCCGGTGCGGGTGTCCTGCACGATGACGTAGCCGCGGTCCGCCTTGGACCGGGCGACCTGCTGGCTGATGGCGTTCTGCGCGGCCCACTGGATGTCGCGGTCCAGGGTGAGTTCGACGTCGGTGCCCGGGACGGCGGCCTGCTCCTGGAGGCCGGCCGTGGGGATCATCTGACCGCCGGACTGGGCGTACGTCATCTTGCCCGGCCGGCCGGACAGCTCCTTGTCGAACTCCGCCTCCAGGCCGCCCGCGCCCTGCTGGGCGCTGTTGACGAAGCCGAGCACCCCGGCGGCCAGGTCGCCGTTGGGGTAGACGCGCTTGCTGGTGGGCTCGGACAGCACGCCGGCCAGCAGGCCCGGGTCGCCGTGCTCGGCGGCCTGGTCGGCGAGCCGGCCCTGCACGTCCTTGACCTTGTCCCACACCTGCGGCGACACGCCGCGGGCGAGCAGCACGTAACGGGTGTGCGGGGTCGCCAGCAGGGACGCGATCGTGCCGGCGTCGCCGTGCAGCAGCGGGGCGAGCACCGCCGCGGCCTTGCGCGGCGCGTCGGCCACCTTGGCCTGCCCGGGGGTGAACAGGTACGGGTCGGCGGTGACGTCGTAGGCGTTGACCGTGGTGGCCAGCGGCACGCCGTCGCGGTCGGTGATGTCGCCGCGCTGGGCGGCGATCGGCACCGGCTGGTAGCGGTTGACGTCCGCCTTGGCGTCGAGCGAGGAGGAGTCGACGATCTGCACCTGGAAGAGCCGCCCGGCGAAGGTGAGCATGATCAGCGTCAGCAGGATGCTCATCAGCCGCAGCCGGGGCTTGGGCCGCCCGAGCCGCAGCCCGGCGCCGCCGCCGGCCGGCCGGGCGGGCCGGCCGCCGCGCGCGCCGCGGCCGGCCTCCTGCGCCGGGGTCCTGGCGGCCGGCCGGGACGGGCCCGCTGGGCGGGGCAGCCGGCCGGACGGCGGCCGCTTCTGCTCGGTCACGCGATCACCTTCCGGTGGTCGGGGAGGGGCTCGCGCCGCCGGTCCTGGCCTGGGTGGAGGGGTCGATGGTGGACAGCGGGGTGGCTCCCGAGGGGCCGGAGACCGGCGTGGTCGGGACGGCGGCCGACGCGGTGGGCGGCGGCGGTGGCGGCGGTGGCGCGACCGCCTGGTCGGGCGTGCCGCGCACCGTGCCGCCGGGCTCCAGGAACGCCGGGCTGCCGCCGGGCACCATGCCGAGCTGCCGGGCCCGCCGGGCCAGCGAGCCGGGCGCCGAGTCCTGGTCGACGTCCTGCTGGAGCGCCTGCTCCTCGTCGGTGTAGCGGGTGGTCTGCCGCTTGTAGTTCGACAGCTGGAACGCGCCCTGGTTGACCGAGGCGTTCAGCAGCAGCAGCGAGATCAGCCCGCTGGCCAGCAGGGCGACCACCAGCAGCACGAACGGCGCCCGGGCCGCGCGGCGGTTGCCGGCGGCTCCGGCGGCGACGAGCATCCTGGCCAGCGTCGGCCGCGGCCTGGGCGCGGTCACGGCCGACCCCGGTGCGGCGGCACGTCCTCGCGCACCCGTTCGGCGCCGCGCAGCCGGGCCGGGGCGGCGCGGCGGTTGACCGCGATCTCCTCCTCGCCGGGCAGCTCCGCGCCGCGGGTCAGCAGCTTCAGCCGCGGCTGGTAGCGCTCCGGGACGACGGGCAGTCCGGGCGGGGCGGTGGAGGCGGCGCCGGCCGCGAAGACCTGTTTGACCACCCGGTCCTCCAGGGAGTGGTACGACAGCACGGCGATGCGGCCGCCGACCGCCAGCGAGCCGACCGCGGCCGGGATCGCCCGCTCCAGCACGGCCAGTTCGCCGTTGACCTCGATGCGCAGCGCCTGGAAGGTGCGTTTGGCCGGGTTTCCGCCGGTGCGCTTGGCCGCCTGCGGAAGGGCGTTGCGGATCAGTTCGACCAGCCGGGCGCTGCGGGTGAACGGTTCCTTCGCGCGCTCCTTGACGATCGCGTCGACGATCTTCCGGGCGAACTTCTCCTCGCCGTAGGAGCGCAGGACGCGCACCAGGTCGCCGGGCGGATAGGTGTTGAGCACCTCGGCGGCGCTGATGCCGGCGTCCTGGTTCATCCGCATGTCGAGCGGGGCGTCCTGGGAGTAGGCGAAGCCGCGTTCCGCCTCGTCGAGCTGCATCGAGGAGACGCCGAGGTCGAACAGGACGCCGTCCACCCGGGGCCGCTCCAGCCGCTCCAGCACCTCGGGCAGTTCGTCGTAGACGGCGTGCACCAAGGTGGCCCGGTCGCCGAACGGCGCCAGCCGCTCGGCGGACAGCCGGAGCGCGGCCGGGTCGCGGTCGAGGGCGATCAGCCGGGCGGCGGGGAAGGTGGCCAGCAGCGCCTCGCTGTGGCCGCCGAGGCCGAGGGTGGCGTCCACCACGGTGGCGCCGGGGGCGGCGAGCGCCGGGGCCAGCAGGTCGAGGCAGCGCCGGAGCATGACGGGTACGTGCAGCGGGGGCACCGTCACCGCCCCCTTCCGGCGTCGCGGAACCGCGGCCTGGGCCGTGGTGAAGGTGCGTGACAGGTCGTGCTCATCTGGCCCTCTGATCGAACTGTGCCCGGTGACGCGGGTGCGTCGGGCGGGACGTAGCGCCTGGTCCCCGCCCGCTCGAAGGGAAGAGGCCGGCTGGCGCCGGGGAAGTAGCGCCAGCAGACCGTGGAGCGGGAGGAGGCCGGGCGTCACGTACGGGGCGCGGGAGGAGCACCCGGGGTGCCGGATGCGCCGGGACGGCCGGGCGCCGGGGCGGGGTCACGGTATTCCGGGCAGCACCTCCTGGGACAGCGCCGAGAAGGTCTCCTCCTGGCCGGCGAGATAGCCCGCCCAGGCTGCCGCGTCCCAGATCTCGACGCGGTTGTTGGCGCCGATCACCGCGCAGTCCCTGGTCAGGCCGGCGTAGTCGCGCAGGGCCGGCGGGACGGTGATGCGGCCCTGCTTGTCCGGGACCTCGTCGCTGGCGCCGGCGAACAGCACCCGCATGTAGTCCCGGGCGGCCCGGGAGGTCACCGGGGCCTGCCGCAACTGCTCGGTCACCGACCGGAACTCGGTCAGCGGCCACACGCACAGGCAGCGCTCGTGCCCCTTGGTGAGCACCACGCCGTCGGTGAGCTGGTCGCGGAACTTCGCGGGGAGCACCAGGCGGCTCTTGTCGTCCAGCCTGGGCGCGTAGGTCCCGAGGAACATCCGCACCTCCCGGTTGGTCGTCTCCCACTTCGCGCCACTTTACTCCACTGGGCACCACGGGGCGGAGCGCCCCGGCGCGCCGGTGCCACACTGCGCGCCGTGGGCGGGCCGCCGGGCGCTCCACCGCCACGGGGTGGCCGAAGTTCACCCCGCCGGTGGATCTGCTGTCACCGGTGTGGGCTACCTCACGGGCGCACCGCGTTGACCCCACCTTTTGGCCACTTCGAGATCACCGAAAGAGAGACGGAACGCGTCGCGCCGTCTAACGTCAATGACATGTCGACCACTGAATCAGTTCCGTCCGAACGCACCGGCGCCTCGCCGACAACCGATCGCCTGGTGGAAGCGAACCAGCGGTACGCGGACGGCTTCCGCGACCCCGACATGGCCGCCAAGCCGGCCCTGCGGGTCGCCGTCGTGGCCTGTATGGACGCCCGCATCGACCTGCAGACCGCGCTCGGCCTCAAGCCGGGCGACTGCCACACGCTGCGCAACGCCGGCGGCGTGGTCACCGACGACATCATCCGCTCGCTGACCATCAGCCAGCGCGCGCTGGGCACCCGTTCGGTCGTGCTGATCCACCACACCAGCTGCGGCATGCAGTCGATCACCGAGGACTTCCGCACCGAGCTGGAGAACGAGGTGGGCCAGCGCCCCACCTGGGCGGTGGAGGCCTTCACCGACGTGGACCAGGACGTGCGGCAGTCGATCGTCCGGGTGCGCACCTCTCCGTTCCTGGTCCACACCGACGACGTGCGCGGGTTCGTCTTCGACGTGCGCACCGGTCGGCTGCGGGAAATCACAGCGGAGTAACAACCGGGCCGTGACGTGGGGGCCGGTAGGGGCAAGAATGCATCCAGCGGCACCGGCTTCCCCGGTGCGCCGATCGGGGAGGGCCGCCGCCGGCAGTGGCGGCGGCCCTACGGACAAGGGCCTCCGGTGCAGTCACCCGGGGGCTTTCATGGCCTAGGAGGGCCGGGTGACGACCTATGAGTCGCGAGCTGCGCTCAGCGATCTGACGTCGACCGCGGAGCGGGTGCGCGGTTCGATCGAGCAGGTGATCGAGGGCAAGCCGGAGGTCGTACGGCTCTCGTTGACGGTGCTGCTCGCCGAGGGGCACCTGCTGATCGAGGACGTGCCCGGCGTGGGCAAGACGATGCTGGCCAAGGCGCTCGCCCGGTCCATCGACTGCACGGTGCGGCGTATCCAGTTCACGCCGGACCTGCTGCCGTCCGACATCACCGGGGTCAGCGTCTACGACCAGCAGCGGCAGGAGTTCGAGTTCAAACCGGGCGCGATCTTCGCCCAGATCGTGCTGGGCGACGAGATCAACCGCGCCTCCCCCAAGACCCAGTCCGCGCTGCTGGAGTCGCTGGAGGAGCGCCAGGTCACCATCGACGGCAGCACCTACCGACTCCCCAACCCGTTCATGGTGGTCGCCACCCAGAACCCGGTGGAGATGGAGGGCACCTATCCGCTGCCCGAGGCGCAGCGGGACCGCTTCATGGCCCGCGTCTCGATCGGCTACCCGAGCGCGGAGGCCGAGTTGCGGATGCTGGACGTGCACGGCGGCGTCAGTCCGCTCGACGACCTGCAGCCGGTGGCGCACGCCCACGAGATCGTCAAGCTGATCGAGGCGGTCCGCGAGGTCCATGTGGCGCCCGCGGTGCGGCGCTACGCGGTCGAGCTGGTGGGCGCCACCCGGCACCACCCCGACCTGCGGCTGGGCGCCTCGCCGCGCGCCACCCTGCACCTGATCAGAGCGGCCCGGGCGTCCGCCGCGCTGGACGGGCGGGAGTTCGTCCGCCCGGACGACGTGCAGGAGCTGGCGCCCGCCGTGCTCGCGCACCGCCTGCTGCCCACCTCGCAGGCGCAGTTGAACCGCCGCACCCCCGAGCAGACGGTGGCCGACATCGTCGCCGGCACACGGGTGCCGGAGGTGCACGGCGAGTGGCAGGACGGGAGACTGCGATGAGGGGGCGGGTGGGATGAGCGCCCCGGTGCCGGACACGCCCGGCTACGAGGGCGGGCGGCGCGGCGGCGAGGGCGGGCTGTGGCGGGCGTTCGGCGGGCTGACCACCCGGGGGCGGTCCTTCCTGGCCGCCGGGATCGCGGCCTGCCTGTGCGCCTATCTGCTGGGCCAGGCCGACCTGTTGCGGGTCGGCCTGCTGATGGCGGTGCTGCCGCTGGTCTGCGTGGTCGTGCTGTACCGCACCCGCTACCGGGTGTCGGGCCGGCGCGGCCTGAGTCCGTCGCGGGTGCCGGCGATGTCCGAGGCCCGGGTGCGGCTGCGGGTGGACAACGTGACCCGGCTGCCGACCGGGCTGCTGATGCTGCAGGACCGGGTGCCCTACGTGCTCGGGCCCCGGCCGCGGTTCGTGCTGGACCGGGTGGAGCCGGGCGGCTACCGCGAGGTGTCCTACCGGGTCCGCTCCGACCTGCGCGGCCGCTACGAGCTGGGACCGCTGCAGCTTCGGCTGACCGACCCGTTCGGCATGTGCGAGCTGACGCGCTCGTTCAGCGAGTCCGACACGCTCACCGTCGTGCCGCGGGTCGACCGGTTGCCGGGGGTGCGGATGGCCGGCGAGACGTCCGGCTACGGCGAGAGCCGCACCCGGGCGCTGGCGCTGGCCGGCGAGGACGACGTGATCCCGCGCGGCTACCGGCACGGCGACGACCTGCGCCGGGTGCACTGGCGTTCCACCGCGCGCTACGGCGAGTTGATGGTCCGCCGCGAGGAGCAGCCGCACCGGGCGCGCTGCACCGTGCTGCTGGACACCCGCCGGCTCGCCTACCCGGGCGCCGGCCCCGACTCGGCGTTCGAGTGGGCGGTGACCGGCGCCGCCTCGGTCGCCGTGCACATGCTGGAGCGCGGCTACACCTGCCGGCTGCTGACCGACACCGGCGCGAGCGTGCCGGGCCCGGACGGCGCGGGCGGCACGGTCGGCGAGGCCGGCGGGCGCTCGGACTACGCGGAGTCGGCCGGGATGATGCTGGACACCCTCGCGGTGGTCCGGCACTCCGACGGCCTGGGCCTGACCCGGGCCCACGACGCGCTGCGCGGCCGCACCGAGGGCCTGATGGTCGCCTTCCTCGGCGAACTCGACGGCGACCAGGCCGAGGTGGTCGGCCGGATGCGGCAACGCGCCGCCGCAGCCGTCGCGTTCGTGGTCGACGGCCGGGACGAGGGCCGGAGCGCGGAACCGGTGCTGCGGCTGCTGCGCGAGGCTGGCTGGACGGCCCTGCTGGTCAACCCGGGGGACGAACTCGCCGAGCTGTGGCGGCAGGCCGACCGCTTCCACCGCTCCGCGGCCACCACGAGGGGGGTCAGGTGATGAGCGGACGCGGGAGGCTGGCGGTGTGCGCGACGGCGGCCACGCTGCTGGCCGCGCTGTCGCTGCTGCCGCTGGCGGCGCCGATGGGCTGGTTCGGCGAGGCCGTCGTCCTGGTCCTGGTGCAGGCCGGGGTGGGCGCCGCGGTGCGGCGGGCCCCGGTGGCCCGGCCGGTGACGGTCGCCGTGCAGGCGCTGGTGACGCTGCTGCTGCTGACGCTGGCGTTCGCGCCCGACCAGGCGGTGCTGGGGATGCTGCCCGGTCCGGCCGCCGTGCAGCGGCTGGGGCAACTGCTCTCGCAGGGCGTCTCGGACGTCGGGCAGTACGCGATCCCCGCGCCGGTCACGCCGGGCATCAAGCTGCTGCTGATCGGCGGGGTGCTGCTGGTCGCGCTGGTGGTGGACCTGCTGGCGGTGACGTACGTCAACGCCGCGCCGGCCGGGCTGCCGCTGCTGGCGCTGTACTCGGTGGCCTCCGGGCTGAGCGGGCCGGGTGAGGCGCGCTGGCTGTGGTTCCTGCTGGCCGCGCTGGGGTACCTGCTCCTGCTGCTGGCCGAGGGCCGGGACCGGTTGTCGCGTTGGGGGCGGGTGTTCAGCGGCACGCCGCGCCGCTCGCCGTTCGCGTCCGAGCCGCTGCCCGGGGGCGGGGAGTCCTCGGGCCAGCCGCTCGCCGCGGTCCGCAGCGGACGCCGGATCGGGGTGCTGGCGCTGGGCATCGCCCTGCTGGTGCCCGCCGTGCTGCCCGCGATGGGCGCCGGGCTGCTCGTCCCGGGCTCCTCGGGCGGCGGCCTGGCCCACGGCGGCGGCACCATCTCGGCCGTCAACCCGCTGGTGTCGCTGCAGAGCAGCCTCAACCAGCCGGACGACCGCGTGGTCCTGCGCTACAGCACGACGGCGCAGGACTCCTCCGACATGTACCTGCGGATAGTGACCCTCGACCAGTTCGACGGCACCACCTGGAAGGCGTCCACCCGCAAGGTCGTCAACGTGCCGGACACCCTGCCCGCCCCGCAGGGCCTGAGCCCCGGCGTCAAGGTGGCCCGGATCGACACCGCGATCAACGCGGCGGCCGGCTACGCGCAGAACTACCTGCCCATGCCCTATCCGGCGACCCGGGTCGGAATACACGGCGACTGGCGCTACGAGCCGGCCGGCCGCACCCTGGTCGGCGACCACGGCCAGACCACCGCCGGGGAGCGCTACCAGGTGGAGAGCCTGGAAGTCGACCCGACCGCCCAGCAGTTGGAGGACGCGCCGCCGGCGCCGGCCGCGATACTCGCCGAGTACACCAAGGTGCCCGGCACGCTGCCGCCGCTCGTCAAGCGCCTCGCCGAACAGGTCACCCACGGCGCGCGCAACCAGTACCAGGAAGCGGTCAAGCTCCAGGACTACTTCACCACCACCGGCGGCTTCACCTACGACACCACCGTCGCGGAGGGCTCGGGTCCGGACGCCATCGTGCGCTTCCTGCACGACAAGCGCGGCTTCTGCGTGCACTTCGCGTTCACCATGGCCGCGATGGCCCGCACCCTGGGCATCCCGGCCCGGGTGGACGTCGGCTTCGTCCCGGGCACCCAGCAGGCGGACAACACCTGGACGGTCGGCCTCAGGGACGCCCACGCCTGGCCCGAGCTGTACTTCCAGGGCATCGGCTGGACCCGTTTCGAGCCGACCCCGAGCCGCGGCTTCGCGCCGGACTACACCCTCGACCCGGCCGCCACCGGTTCCGGCAACGACCTGCCCGCCCCGCACATCGGCGCGGGCGGCCGGCCGACCGGCGGGCCCTCCGCCTCCGCCACCTGCGACCAGGTCACCCGGCGCATCGACGGCTGCTCGGCCGGCAACGGCCTCACCGTCGGCGCCCCGCCCGGCAGCGGCGGTCCGGGCGCGGGCCCGATCACCGGCGCGGCGGTGCTGTTCCTGCTGCTGGTGCTGGCCCTGGTGCCGATGGCGTGGCGGCTGCGGATCCGGGCGGTCCGGCTGGGCGGCGGCCGGTTCGCGGCCGGCCGGGCCGCCCGCTCCCCCGCCCCGCCGGGCGACGACCCGGAAGGCGACGGGTCCGGGAGCGACGGGTCCGGGGGCGACGCCTTCGTGGCCGGCCGGACGCTGGCCGCCTGGCGTGAACTGCTGGACAGCGCCTGGGACTACGGGCTGGCGCCGGACACCTCGGAGACCCCGCGCCGGGCCACCGCACGGCTGGTCGAGGCGGCGCGGCTGACGGGTGCGCCGGCCGAGGCGGCCCGGCGGGTGGGCGGCGCGGTCGAGCAGACGCTCTACGCCCGGCACCCGGCACCCGCTCCCGGGCTGGCCGACGACGTCCGGCAGGTGCGCCGCGCGCTGCACGATCGCGCCGACCCGCGCACCCGGCTGCGCGCCCTGCTGGCCCCGCGGTCCTTCGCCCGGGTCCGGTGGGCCGCCCGGTCCCGCTGGGACGGCCTGCGGCAGCGCGGCGGGCGGGCGGTGTCCCGGGTGACCGGTGCGGCGGCCGGCGCGGCCGCGGGCGTGCGGGGTGCCAAGCCGTAGCGCGGAGGCGGGCGACGCAAAGGGGAGGGGCGGTCCGGTGGACCGCCCCTCCCCTACGTCTGCTCCGTCTGCTAGATCCGCGTCGCACCGTGCGCCGGGCCGGACCCGGCGGACACCTCAGGCGCGGCTGTTCAGGCTGTTCTGGCTGCTCAGGCTGCTCAAAGGCCCTGCTGCTCGTCGCGGCGGCGCTGCCACCGCTCCTCGATGCGGTCCATGACGCGGCCCTTGCGGCGCTGCGGGTGGCGGCCGAAGGGACCGGCCGGCGTGCCCGGCGTGCCCTGCGCTCCCACCGGCTTGACCGCGTTGCGCCAGGCGGCGATCGCCAGCGCCGCGCAGCCGAGCATCACCAGGAACCCGACCACGCTGATCCAGATCTGCTTGGTCACCATGCCTGCGATCAGGAGCGCGATACCCACCAGAAAACCCGCTACCGCCTGGTAGACACGCCGCCGGGTGAACGTGCGCAGCCCGCTTCCCTCAAGCGCCGACGCGAACTTGGGATCTTCGGCGTACAGCGCTCGCTCCATCTGCTCGAGCATGCGCTGCTCGTGCTCCGAGAGCGGCACGGAGTCCTCCTACTCGTCGGTCGCAGGGACGCGACCGGTCCGACCCTTTCAGGATAGGCAGGTATCCGTCCCCGTGAAACCCGCCCCACTGCGCCAATCCACCCGCTTGACCACCCGCCGACACGCCGATCGCGCACCCGCGATGTGACGAGGAGTGCATTCCCCGGCGGTCGGTTCATCATGCTGCTGTGATTTACCCAGATCATACGTTCCGCTGCGGTGAAAAGGGGGCCGCGCGCGGGACCGGACCGGGCCGGAACACCCGGGCGCGACGGCGCGGATCAGCCCCGCCGGGCCAGGACGTGCAGCTGGGTGGCGATGGAGTGGAAGGCGGGCAGCTCCGCCGCGGCCAGCTCCAGCTTCAGCAGCTCCTCCAGCGCCCCCGGCTCGGTGTCCACCAGGACGCCGGGCACCAGGTCGCTGAAGACCCGCACGCCGTGCACCGACGCCACCGCCAGGCCGGCCGCCGAGACGAGCGCGGCCAGGTCGTCCCCGGTGAAGCGGCGCGGCAGCGGATCGCCGGCGCCCCAGCGGCCGTCCGGATCGGCGAGACCGCGCTGCGCCTCGGCGAAGTGGCCGGCGATCGCGCGGGCCAGCACCGCCCCGTTGCGGCTGGCGGCCAGCAGGCTCAGCGTGCCGGAGGCGCGCAGCGCGCCCACCACGTTGCGCACGCCCTCGGCCGGGTCGTCCAGGTACTCCAGCACGCCGTGGCACAGCACGACGTCGTGCGAGTCGCGGTGCACCACGTCGAGCAGGCCGTGGGCGTCGCCCTGCACGCCGCGCACCCGCTCGGTCACCCCGGCCTCGGCGGCCCGCCGCTCCAGCGCGAACAGCGCGTCGGGGCTCGGGTCGACCACGGTGACCCGGTGGCCGAGCAGGGCGACCGGTACCGCGAAGTTGCCGGTGCCGCCGCCGGTGTCCAGCACGTCGAGCGTGCCGTCCGCCCGGCCCGAGGTCTTGGCCTGCCGGTCGAGCGCCTCTTTGAGCACTTCCCAGACCACAGCGGTGCGCAGGGAGGCTCGGGGTCGCAACGGGTCTGACACGGCGGGGCGTCTCCTCAACGCGGCATCGCCGCCTTCCGGCCTGCGATGCGGGACTGACTCGGCGCTCCCACCTTAGAGCCTCGGCCCGGCCGACCTGCCGTGCGGCAGCGGCGCCGCCCGGCGGAGGCGGCCGCGCGACCGCCCCTGAAGGCCGCGCGGCGCCCCTGCCGACGCCCCCGCCGAACCGCCCGCCGAACCGACGCCCGCTAGGCTCCGGCGCTCCGCGGCGGGGTCTGGCGGGGCAGGGTGGGCTGCAGGGCGAGCAGGCGCTCGACGATCCGCACGAACATCCCGGTGGCCCGGATCAGGTCGTCGGCATCCCGGGCGGTGGCGGCGCCCGGGATGCCGGCCTCGGCGCGGGCCCGGCGGGGCGCGCCGGAGGCGAACAGCACGGACCACTCGGCCAGTTCCGGCGCGACCTCGGGCAGCACCTCCCAGGCGCTGCGTATCCGGCGGCGCTTGCGCGGCGTGGGCTCCGGGCGGCCCCGGACCGCCAGCACCGCGGCGGCGGCGCGCAGGGCGGCGAGGTGGGCGGTGGCGTACCGCTCGTTGGGCGTGGGCAGGACCGCCGCCTCGCCGAGCCCGGCGTGTGCCTGGGCCAGCAGGTCGAGGGCGGCCGGCGGGGCGGCGGCCCTGCGCAGCACGGGGTGGACATCGCTCGGTGGACCGGACACCGGGGGCACGGCGGCGCGGCTGCGGCGTGCCGCGGCTGGGATTGCCATGGGGACCTCCTGTCTTCGGACTGCGGCGAACTCCGGCGCGGCCGGGCCCGGTTGGGATCCGACCGCTACCCATAGTGGGACACACCACTGACAATCTGTTCTGACCTGCGAAAACTCTCCTTTCGCCGCAGCAATGCGGAACGAGCGGGAGGGGTAGGAGAATCGCCGCATGAACAGCGCACGACGTGAGACAACCCGGCGCAGGCTCTACGAGGCCGCGGTGACGCTCATCGCGGAACAGGGCTTCTCCGCCACCACGGTCGACGAGATCGCCGAGCGCGCCGGCGTGGCCAAGGGCACGGTGTACTACAACTTCGGCGGCAAGAACGACCTCTTCGAGGAGCTGCTGCGCGACGGTGTGCGCCTGCTGACCTGTTCGCTGCGTGACGCGGCGGACGGGACGGTGGCCGCGGGCGGGTCGCGGACGGCCGCCCTGGACGCCGTCGTGCGGGCCGGGCTGGTCTTCATCTCCCGCCACCCGTCGTTCACCCAGCTCTACGTCGCGGAGCTGTGGCGCACCAACAGACCGTGGCAGGAGACGCTGGTCACGGTCCGCGAGGAGGCGGTCGCGGTGCTGGAGACGGTGCTGCGGGACGCGGTCGAGGCGGGCGAGCTGCGGGCCGGCACCGACGTGCCGCTGACCGCGTCCGCGCTGTTCGGCATGGTGCTGGTGGCCGCGTTGGACTGGCAGGCGTTCCAGCCGGACCGGGACATCGACGAGGTGCACGCGGCGCTGTCCGGGCTGCTGCAGGGCCGGGTCAGCGGTGCCGCGGTGGGCTGACGCGGCGGGTGCGGCGGCGGGCGCGTGCCCCGGCGGCGGGGCCGCCCGGTGGCCGCCGGGGGAAGGCGCGCTGATCCGGTACCGCCGATTCCCCCTTCGGGCCGAACCGGACCAGCGCTCCCCCCGCTTCCGGGGATCCCCCCTTCCCCGGTTTCCCCCCATCGCGGCGTGCCCGGACGTCTCCGCCGCCCCGTGTCGGCGGTTGCGTCGGCTGCCGCGGACTCAAATCTCTCGCGCCGGGGCCGCCGTGCCCATCCGCGTTGCTACTCATTCACAGTTCTAGGTAGGAGTACTCACCCGGCGTGAGGGGCTGTCAGGGTTGTCAGCGGCTCCCGATACAGTCCCTGGCATGGCACGAATCGTGGTGATCGGCGCGGGTATGGGCTCGCTGGCGGTGGCCGCCCGGCTGGCCACCGGCGGCCACCGGGTGGCGGTGTACGAGCGGTCGCGGACGTACGGCGGCGGCGTGGGGCGGTTGCGGCGCGACGGCTTCGCGTTCGACACCGGTCCCGGGCTGCTCCATCTGCCCGCCGTCTACCGGGATCTGTTCGTCAAGACGGGCCGCGAGCCGCTGGAGCGCTGCGTCGAGCTGGTACAGGTCGATCCGTCGAGCAGCCACCTGCTCCCGGACGGCACGCGGGTCACCCTGCCGAACGCGTCGCGGGCCGGCGTGGTCGCCGCGCTGGACACCGCGTTCGGCCCGGGCGCCGGCGAGCGGTGGAGCGCCGTGCTGAACCGGGCGCGGTCGGTGTGGGAGGCCACCCGGCGCCCGCTGCTGGAGGACACCCTCGCCGAGGACACCGCGCCGCTGCGCCGCGACCCCTACCCCGCCCCGCGGCGCGGCCTGCTGCGGCGCGCGGATCCGACGATCGACGGCATCGCCCGCCACGAGCTGCGCCACCCGGGGCTAGCGGCGCTGCTGCGCGGATTCGTCCTGTCCCACGGGCTCGACCCGCGCACGGCGCCCGCCGCCGCCAGCGTCCTGCCGTACATGGAGCAGACCTTCGGCACCTGGTACGTGCGCGGCGGGCTGCGCGCGCTGGCCGACGCGGTCCACGAGCGCTGCGTGGCGCGCGGCGTGGAGTTCCACTTCGGCGCCGAGGCGGCCGGCGTCGTCGAGAAGGACGGGCGCGCCGCCGGGATCGAGCTGGCCGACGGCACCCTCGTCGAGGCGGACGCCGTGGTCCGCGGCGCCCCGGGCGTCCCGCTCCCCGGCGACCTGGGCCGCTTCACCGTCTCGCTCGCGCTGCGCGGCGCCCGCCCGGCCGGCGCGGCCCACCTCACCGTCGTGCACGGCCTGGCCGCCCCGCACGACGGCGCCGCCGCCACTCCCGCGCCCACCGTGCGGATCCTGCGCCCTGACGACCCGGCTCTTCGGCCCGACGCGGCCCACGAGGCGGTCACCCTCACCGTCACCGTGCCGCCGCAGGGCGCCGGGGCCGACTGGACGGCGCCCGGCGTCGCGGCGGCGTTCGCCGACCGGGTCGTGGCGGCGGCCGGGGCGGCGCTGCCCGATCTGGCCGGGCGCGAGCTGTGGCGCGAGGTCCGCACCCCGGCCGACACCGAACGCGAGACCGGCGCGCCCGGCGGGGCCGTCCCCGCCCCTGCGCTGGCCGGTGCCGGGGGCGCCCGGCTGCGGGCGGCCAACCGGGCGCTGCCGCGCGGCCTCTATCTCGTCGGCGGCTGGGCCCACCCCGGCGGCGGCCTGCCACACGCCGGGATGTCCGGCGCCATCGTCGCCGACCTGATAGCCGGCGGCCCGGGCGGCAGCCGCTGACGGCAGCGGCCGGTCAGTACCCGTACGGCTGGTACGAGTCGTACTGCGGGTGGTTCTCGTAGCCCTCGGCGGGCTGGTCCTGCTGGTAGCCGGCCTGGGCCTGCCGGCCGTAGGGGTCGGCGGCGGGCTGGCCGGGGTAGCCGTAGGACTGCTGCTGGTACGGGTCCTGGGCGTACGGGTCCTGCTGGTAGCCCGGATAGCCCTGCTGGGCCTGCTGGTACGGGTCCTGGGCGGGCTGCGCGTACGGGTCGGCGGCCGGGTATCCGGCGGCCGACGCGGCGTAGGGGTCGTACCCGGGATAGGACTCGTACGACTCGTAGGACTGGTAGGGCTGCTGCGCGGGGTCCGGCTGGCCGTACCCGGCGGCGTAGGACGGATCCGCGGCGGGGTTCAGGCTGTCGGCGCCCTTGGCGAACACGTCGTCGTCGTAGGCGTACGCGGCGGCGGGCGCGGCGGCGTTCTGCCAGTCGGACTGGTAGCCGGCGGCGGCGTACTCGTCGTAGCCGGCGGCCGGGTAGGAGGCGTCGGCGTACACGCCGTACTCCCCGGTCTCCTCCGGGAGCGGGGCGGGCGAGTAGACCGGCGCGGTCCGCGGCTCGGGGATCTGGCCGCCGGCCGGGTCGAACGGCTCGGCCGCCGGCTCCGGGTCCGCCCAGGGGTCCGCCTCGGCCCGCGCTGCGGGCTCCGGCTCCTCGAATGCCTCGGCCGCTTCGGCCTCGTCCGGCTCGGCGGGATCGCCGGAGCCGGCCGCGTCCCGGCCCCTGCCGCGGCGGCTCGATCCGGGACGGGCGGCGATCGCCCAGCCGGTGACGAAGCCCCGGCGGTGCGAGCGGGTGACCAGGGCCTGACCGGTGCCGAAGCCGATCGCGCCGAGCACGATGACGAACACCTGGGCCGCCATCACGCCGACCACCACGCACAGGAAGCCCACGAAGGCCAGCAGCCGCCAGCGCAGTCTCGCCTTGTTCTGCAGGAAGACCTCGCCGAGCAGCCACAGCGCGACAGCCCCGAACGCGATGTAGAGCACCGTGTAGCCCATGTACGCACATCCTCACGTTCACCGCGGTCGCCACGGGGCGAACGGTCCGCCGGTCGCGGATCCCGTCACGGCCTGTGGTGCAGCCCCAGATTCTCGTAGATCTCCAGAGACGCCGTTGAGTGGTTCAGGGTAATGAAGTGCAGACCGGGAATGTCCTCGGCCATCAGTTCCTGGCACATCTCGGTGGCGAACTCCACGCCGATCTTCCGTACGGCAGCCGGATCCTCCTTGACGTCGAGGATGCGTTCCGCCAGCTCGGGCGGGAAGGGGGCGTTGCCGAGCTGGGCGAAACGCTCGATCTGCCGGACGTTGGTGACCGGCATGATCTCCGGGATGATCGGCGTATCGCAACCGGCCGCCACCACCCGGTCGCGCAGCCGCAGGTAGTCCGCGGCGTCGAAGAACATCTGGGTGATCGCGAAGTCCGCGCCGGCCCGGCACTTGTCGACGAAGTGCCGGGTGTCGGTGTCGAGGTCGGTGGAGCGCGGGTGCATCTCGGTGAAGGCGGCCACGCCGACGCAGAAGTCGCCGGACTCCTTGATGAGCCGCACCAGGTCGGCGGCGTAGGTGAGCCCCTGCGGGTTCTGCACCCACTCGCCCATCGGGTCGCCGGGCGGGTCGCCGCGGACCGCGAGCATGTTGCGGATCCCGGCGTCGGCGTACTGGCCGATGATGTTGCGCAGCTCGGCGACGGTGTGGTTGACCGCCGTCAGGTGGGCGCACGGGGTCAGCGTGGTGTCGGAGACGATGCGGTCGGTGGCGCGCACGGTGCCCTCACGGGACGAACCGCCGGCTCCGTAGGTGACCGAGACGAAGGTGGGGCTGACCGCCTCGATCCTGCGGATGGCGTCCCACAGGGTGCGTTCGCCCTTCTCGGTCTTCGGCGCGGCGAACTCGAAGGAGTAGGAGCGTTCGCCGGACGCGAGAAGCTCACGAATGGTGACCGCGTGATCGGTCCTGGTGGAAGAGGTTCCAAGGGCCATACTGTGCAGGTTATCGGGCAGGACGGACGACCCGGAACAGCATCCGGGCACCGACCTCGGCGATTCGGGCGGTACTCCAGCCGCTCCCCAGCCGGTCAGCCGGTCGGCGGGCGCTGCGCCGAACGGACCAACGCGGCAAGTCGGGCGGCGGCGCCGGCCGGGTCGGCGGCCTCGGTGAGGGCCCGCACCACGACGATCCGCCGCGCGCCGGCGGCCAGCACCCGGCCCGCGGTGTCCTGGTCGACGCCGCCGATGGCGAACCAGGGGCGGTCGGTGCCGAGCCCGGCGGCGTACTCGACGAGCGGCAGGCCGGGCGCGTGGCGGCCGGGCTTGGTCGGCGTGGGCCAGACGGGTCCGGTGCAGAAGTAGTCGACCCCGGGCTCGGCGGCCGCTGCGGCGGCCTCCGCCGGGGCGTGGCAGGAACGTCCGATGATCATCTCGTCACCGACGATGGCGCGCGCCGCGGGCACCGGCAGGTCGCCCTGGCCGAGGTGCAGCACGTCGGCGTCCACCGCGTGGGCGATGTCGGCCCGGTCGTTGACGGCGAGCAGCGCGCCGTGGCGGCGGCAGGCGGCGGCCAGCACGGCGAGGTGGTCGAGTTCCTCGCGGGCTTCGAGGGCCTTGTCGCGCAGTTGGACGACGTCCACGCCCGCGCCGAGCACCGCGTCGAGGAACGCGGGCAGGTCGCCCTGGCGCCTGCGGGCGTCGGTGCACAGGTAGAGGCGGGCGTCCGCCAGGCGGGCGCGCAGCGCCGCGGCCCGCCCGCCGGCCGGCGCGGTGTGCGCCGGGCGGTCCCGTCCGGCGCGGTCCCGGTCGGCCGGGTCGCGGTGCGGGTGCTGGTCGGCGGGGTCGGCGGCGAGGGTCATACGGGCGGGTCTCCCCCTGGTCGGGCGGGCTGGGTGCGGCCGGCCCGGACGCGGGCGGACCGCGCCGGGCCGTCTCGGCGGGCCCGGCGCGGTCGCGCCCTACGGGAGGACGGTCACAGGGCGAGCGCCTGCGCCCGGCGCTTCACCTCGGTGCCGCGATTCTCGCGCAGCGCCTGGACCGGGGTGCCCGGCAGGGTCGGGTCGGGGGTGAAGAGCCATTCCAGGGCCTCGTCGTCGGTGAAGCCGTCGTCCTTCAGGAGCGTCAGCGTGCCGGCGAGGCCCTTGACCACCTTGCCGTCCCCGAGGAAGTCGGCGGGGACCATCAGCACCCGGTTCTCACCCCGGCGGACCGCGATGAGCTGGCCCTCCTTGATCAGGGGACGGATACGGGTCACGTCGAGCCCCAGTCGCTCGGCGACGTCGGGCAGGGTCAGCCAGGAGGGTACGAGGGCGTCAATCTTGGTGTCGATCTCGGTCACGGGTCCAAGCCTGCCATCCTCCACGGACAACCGGTACCCGGACCGCGTCCGGCCGGCGGATACGACCGCCACCCGGGTTACCCGCCGCGAGCGGCCCCCGCGCCGTCACGCCGCCGGGCGCACCGCGTCCTTCAGCGCCACCGCGGGGTCCGCCGCCGCGGCCGGGTCCAGGACGGCGCGGCGTTCGACGAGTTTGCGGCCCTGGGCCAGATCGCGCGGCCGCCCGACCGCCAGGAGCGCGGCGAGCACCCCGTCCCGCAGCCAGCACACCGACCAGGCGGCGCCGTCCGGGTCGCCGCGCGGGATCACCAGGTCGCTGTCGGCGTGGTTGCCGACGTACTGCACGAAACGGCCGAACTGCTCGGACCAGAAGTACGGCACCGGGTCGTACGTCTCGTCGGCGCCCAGCAGGTTCGCGGCGGCGGTGCGCGGGCCCTGCACCGCGTTGTCCCAGTGGTGGATCAGCAGCCGGCGGCCGTAGCGGGCCGACGGGAAGGACGCGCAGTCGCCGACCGCGTAGACCCCGGGCAGCGAGCTGCGCAGCCGGTCGTCGGCGAGCACCGCGTGGTCCTCGTCCAGCTCGACGCCGGAGCCGCCGAGCCAGCCGGTGCCGGGCCGGGCGCCGATGCCGACCACCACGGCCCGGGCGGCCAGCCGGGAGCCGTCGTCCAGCACCACGCCGCCCTGCTCGGCGCCCGCGACCCGCCGCCCGGTCAGCAGCCGCACGCCCGAGTCGGCGTACCAGTCGCGCATCACCTCGCCGACGAACCGCGGCATGATGCCGGTCAGCGGGAGCTCGGCGGCCTCCACCACCGTGACCTGGCAGCCCGCCTCGACGGCGGCGGTGGCGAACTCGGCGCCGATCCAGCCGGCGCCCACCACGACGACCTGCCGCTCCTCGGCCAGCACCGGCCGCAGCGCCTCGGCGTCGTCCACGGTGCGCAGCACGTGCACGTCGGGCAGTCCGACGGTGCCCGGCAGGTTGATCGGCTCGGCGCCGGTGGCGATCACCAGCCGGTCGTAGGGGACCGGGCCCCGCCCGGTGATGACCTCGCGGCGCTGCGGGCGCAGGCCGGTGGCGCGCAGGCCGAGGCGCAGGTCGATGTCGAGGCCGGCGAAGTCCACGTCGAGGTCGGTGTCGTCGGCGGTGCCCAGCAGGACCGCCTTGGACAGCGGCGGCCGGTCGTAGGGCCGGTGCGGTTCCTCGCCCAGCAGCGTGATGGAGCCGGTGAAGCCCTGCTCGCGCAGGGACACGGCGGTCCTGACCCCGGCCATACCGGCCCCGACCACCACAACGCGCCGCATGCTCTGATCCACGCTCACGCGATCACCGTAGCGCCGCGCGGCCCGCGCACCGCAGCGGCGTGCGGCGAGGCGGCTGACCGGGCGTCACCGCGGGCGGCCGCCGGACCGTTCGGGGCGGCGGCGGTGGGACGCAGTAGGGTGAGCGCCGTACGTGCACTCGCGGGAGTCCGGCGCACCGGGCTGAGAGGGCGGCAGGCCGGCCGCCGACCGTAGGAACCTGATCCGGGTCATGCCGGCGAAGGGAGGAGCGGGCAGCCATGACTTTTCATCCGCCGCGCGCATCATCGGATCGTCCGACCGACGCCGGCGACTCGGCGGCACCCGCCGGCTGCGAGGTGCTGGTGATCGGCGGTGGGATCATCGGACTGGTCATCGCCTGGCGGGCGGCGCAGCGCGGGTTGGACGTCGCGGTCGCCGACCCGGACCCGGGCGGCGGCGCGGCGCGGGTCGCGGCCGGGATGCTGGCCGCGGTGACCGAGACCCGGTACGGCGAGCAGGCGCTGCTCGACCTCAACCTCGCCTCCGCGCGGGCCTATCCGGCGTTCGCGGCGGAGCTGTCCGAGGCGACCGGGCTGGACCTGGGCTACCGGCGGTGCGGGACGCTGGCGGTGGCGCTCGACGCGGACGACCGCGCGGAACTGCGCGAACTGCACGGCTTCCAGCGCTCCCTGGGCCTGGCGGCCGAATGGCTGTCCGGGCGCGAGTGCCGGCGGCTGGAGCCGATGCTCGCGCCCGGCGTGCGCGGCGGGCTGCGCGCCGACGGCGACCACCAGATCGATCCGCGCCGGCTGGCCGCCGCGCTGCTGAGCGCGGCGGAACGCGCCGGAGTGCGCCTGCTGCGGCATTCGGTGGACCGGGTGACGGTGGAACGCGACCGGGCCCGCGGCGCGGTGCTGGCGGACGGGACGCGGGTCGCGGCCGGGCAGGTGGTGCTGGCGGCGGGCAGCCTCAGCGGCCGGCTCGGCGGGCTGCCTCCGCACGTGGTGCCCGCGGTGCGGCCGGTCAAGGGCCAGGTGCTGCGGCTGCTGGTGCCGGAGGTCTTCCGGCCGTTCCTGTCGCGCACGGTGCGGGCCGTGGTGCGCGGCGCGCACGTCTACCTCGTGCCGCGGGAGAACGGCGAACTGGTGGTCGGCGCCACGACGGAGGAACGCGGCTGGGACACCACGGTCACCGCCGGCGGGGTCTACGAACTGCTGCGGGACGCGCACGAGTTGGTGCCCGGCATCACCGAACTGCCGCTCACCGCCACGCTCGCCGGCCTGCGCCCGGGCTCGCCGGACAACGCGCCGCTGCTCGGCCCCACCGCGCTGCCCGGCCTGCTGCTGGCCACCGGCCACCACCGCAACGGCGTGCTGCTGACGCCGGTGACCGGCGAGGTGCTGGCCCACGTCCTGACCGAAGGCGAACTGCCGCCGCTCGCCGAGGCGTTCTCGCCCGGCCGGTTCGCCGCGGCACGCGAGGAGCTGACCGTATGACCGCCGCCGACTCGATGGCCGTCTCGGTCAACGGCGAGCGCCGCTCGCTGCCGGCCGGGCTGACCCTGGACCGCCTGGTCGCCGGCCTGACCACCGCACACCGCGGGGTGGCCGCCGCCGTCAACGAGACCGTGGTCCCGCGCGCCCGGTGGACCGCCACCGTGCTCGGCGACGGCGACCGCGTCGAGGTGCTGACCGCCGTGCAGGGCGGGTGAACGGCATGAACCCGACGCCTCCGGCACCCCCGGCGCCCGCCGCGGCGGACGACCCGTTCGTGGTGGCCGGCACCGATCTCGGATCCCGGCTGATCATGGGCACCGGCGGCGCTCCCAGCCTGGAGGTGCTGGAGCGGGCGCTGACCGCGTCGGGGACCGGGCTGACCACGGTCGCGATGCGCCGGCTCGATCCCACGGTGCGCGGTTCGGTGCTCGACCTGCTGCGCGACCTGGGCATCCGCGCCCTGCCGAACACCGCGGGCTGCTTCACCGCGGGCGAGGCGGTGCTCACCGCCCGGCTGGCCCGCGAGGCGCTGGGCACCGACTGGGTCAAGCTGGAGGTGGTCGCCGACGAGCGCACGCTGCTGCCCGACCCGGTCGAACTGCTGGACGCCGCCGAGGCGCTGGTGGACGACGGCTTCACGGTGCTGCCGTACACCAACGACGACCCGGTGCTGGCCCGCAGGCTGCAGGACGTGGGCTGCGCCGCGATCATGCCGCTCGGCTCGCCCATCGGCTCCGGACTGGGCATCCGCAATCCGCACAACTTCCAGCTCATCGTGGAGCGCGCCGAGGTCCCGGTGATCCTGGACGCCGGCGCCGGCACCGCGTCGGACGCCGCGCTCGCCATGGAGCTGGGCTGCGCCGCCGTCATGCTCGCCTCCGCGGTGACCCGGGCCCGGCACCCGGCGCTGATGGCCGCCGCGATGCGGCACGCCGTCGCCGCCGGCCGGCTCGCCCACCGCGCCGGGCGGATCCCGCGCCGGCACTTCGCCGAGGCGTCCTCGCCGGCCGACGGCCTCGCCGCGCTCGACCCGGAGCGGCCCGCCTTCGCCCCGTGACGCCTGGGCGCCGCGGGGCGCTCCCCGTCACGGTTGTGTCGCGGAAACGCACCGGCCGTGTCGTGGGCGGGACGGGCGCGGTGGAAGTGTCCGCCCCGGCTCGTAGACTCCCTGCGTGGATACGACCCTGCGGGATCCGCTCGTCGGGCAGGCGCTCGACGACCGGTATCTGATCGAGTCACGGATCGCGGTGGGCGGGATGGCCACGGTCTACCGGGCCGTGGACACCCGGCTCGACCGCGTGCTGGCGGTGAAGGTGATGCACCCGGCGCTGGCGGCCGACGCGGTGTTCGTCGACCGGTTCATCCGGGAGGCCAAGTCCGTCGCGCGCCTGGACCACCCCAACGTGGTCAGCGTCTACGACCAGGGCAACGACGGCACCCACGTCTACCTCGCGATGGAGTACGTGGCCGGCTGCACCCTGCGCGACGTGCTGCGCGAACGCGGCGCCCTGCAGCCCAGAGCCGCCCTCGACATCCTCGAACCGGTGCTGGCCGCCCTCGGCGCCGCCCACCGCGCCGCGCTCGTCCACCGCGACATGAAGCCGGAGAACGTCCTGATAGGGGACGACGGCCGGGTCAAGGTCGCCGACTTCGGCCTGGTGCGCGCGGTCGGCACCGACACCACCTCCACCACCGGGTCGGTGCTCGGCACGGTCTCCTACCTCGCCCCCGAGCAGATCGAGGACGGCGTGGCCGACCCGCGCTCGGACGTCTACGCCTGCGGGATCCTGCTCTACGAGATGCTCACCGGCGCCAAGCCGCACGACGGCGTCACCCCGGCCGCCGTGCTCTACCAGCACCTGCACGAGGACATCGGCGCCCCCTCGGCCCGGGTCGCCGGTCTGGCGCCGCAGTTGGACGCCCTGGTCGCGGCGGCCGCGGCGCGCGCCCCGCGGACCCGGCCGGCCGACGCCGTCGAGCTGCTGGCCCGGCTGCGCGAGACGCGCGCCACACTGTCCGACGCGCAGCTCGACGCGGTGCCGCCGGCCGCCGACGGCCGCCCGCCGTTCCCGGGCGCCGAGGAGGGCACGACGGTCATCCGGCGCGCCCCGGCCGACGCGGCGGTGCTCGACCGCACCAGCCGCCTGCAGCTGCCGCCCGACCTGATCCGGCCGGACGACGGCGCGATGGCAGGCCACCGGGCGGCCGGCCGGACCGGTTCGCGGCGCGGGCTGATAGCGCTGCTCGTCGCGCTGGTCGTGCTCATCGGCGGCGGCGCGGTCGTGTGGTACGTCAGCGTCGGCCAGTTCACCAACGTCCCCGCGGTGCTCGCGCTCAGCCGGGCGCAGGCCGAGCAGCGGCTGCGCGGCGCGGGTCTGGGCGTGCACGTGTCGCAGGCGTACAGCGACACCGTCACGCGCGACCACGTGATCTCCACCGACCCGGGTCCCGGCGGGCGCATCCGGGGCAACGGCGTGGTGGACCTGGTGGTCTCCCGCGGCCCGCAGCGGGTCAGCGTGCCGCGGCTGGCCGGGGTGCCGCTGGCCAAGGCGCGCCAGCGGCTCGCCACCGCGGGCCTGGTCGCCGGCGCCGTGAGCCGGACGTTCAGCGACACCGTGCCGGCCGGCGACGTGATCTCCACCGACCCGGCCGCCGGCACCACCGGCTCGTCCGGCGACGCGGTGGCCCTCACCGTCAGCCGCGGCCCGGCCGTCCCGGTGCCCGACGTGGTCGGCTCCACGCTCTCCGACGCCGAGCAGGCGCTGCAGGCGGCCGGCTTCAAGGTGAGCGTCGCGGGCACGCCGGTCTACTCCGACGACGTGCCGAAGGACTCGGTGGCCCAGGAGTCGCCCGACGGGCAGGCAGCCGCCGGCGACACCATCACGCTGCGGATCTCCAAGGGCCAGCAGTTGTTCAAGGTGCCGGACGTCACCGGGGAGAAGATAGGCGCCGCGCGGCAGGCCCTGCGGGCGGCCGGGTTCCAGGTCAGCGTCATCGACCTGTTCTTCACCGGCACGGTCTTCAACGAGTCCCCCTCGGCCGGGTCCATGCAGCCCCAGGACACCACCATCACGCTGTGGGCGCGCTGACCGGCGGCCGGGCGGCTGGTGGGATCCTGGACGGCGTGTCCCTCCCCCGTCCGCCCGCCCGGTCGCGCAACCCGGTCGGCGGCCACGTCCCGGTGGCCGGCGGCCTGGCGGCGAACGGCCTGGCCCAGGCGCGCGCCATCGGCGCCGAGACCGTGCAGGTCTTCGTCGCCAACCCGCGCGGCTGGGCCACCGGACCGGGCAGCCCGGCGCAGGACGAGGCGTTCCGCACCGCCTGCGCGCGCGAGGGCGTCCCGGCCTACGTGCACGCGCCCTACCTGATCAACTTCGGCTCGCACACCCCGGAGACGGTGGAGCGCTCGGTGGTGTCGCTGCGGCACTCGCTGCGCCGGGCGCGGGCGATCGGGGCGCTCGGCGTGGTGGTGCACACCGGCTCGGCGACCGGCGGCCGGCCGCGCGAGGAGGCGCTGGCGCAGGCCGGGGAGCGGATGCGGCCGCTGCTGGCCGAGCTGACCCGTGACGACGATCCGTGGCTGCTGCTGGAGCCGACCGCGGGCCAGGGCTCGTCGCTGTGCTCACGGATGGCGGACCTGGGCCCGTACTTCGACGTGCTGGAGCGGCATCCGCGGCTCGGGGTCTGCCTGGACACCTGCCACGCGTTCGCCGCCGGGCACGACATGGCGGCGCCGGGCGGCACGAAGGCGCTGCTGGACGAGCTGGTGGAGGTGTGCGGTCCCGGACGGCTGCGGCTGATCCACGCGAACGACTCCAAGGACGTGGCCGGCGCGCACAAGGACCGGCACGAGAACATCGGGGCCGGCCGTATCGGGGCGGCGGCGTTCGGGGAGCTGTTCGGCCATCCGGCGACCGAGGGGGTGCCGCTGGTGATCGAGACGCCGGGGCCGGCCGACCGGCACGCGGCGGACGTGGCGCGGCTCAAGGGGCTGCGCGGCTGACCCGCCGGGCGCGGTTCACAGCTCCGGGCCGTCGCCGGGCTCCTCCTGGTAGGAGTAGCGCTGCTCGCTCCAGGGGTCGGCGAGGTTGTGGTAGCCGCGCTCCTCCCAGAAGCCGCGGCGGTCGGCGCGCATGTACTCCACGCCGCGCACCCATTTGGGCCCCTTCCAGGCGTAGAGCCGGGGCACCACCAGACGCACCGGGAAGCCGTGCTCCGCGGTGAGCGGTTCGCCGGCCCGGTGCGTGGCGAATATCGAGGTGCGGTCGGTGAAGTCGGCGAGCCGCAGGTTGGCGCTGTAGCCGTACTCGGCCCAGACCATGACGTGGGTGACGTCGGCGGCGGGCGGCACGAGGTCGAGCAGCGCGGCGGCGCGCACCCCGCCCCACTCCACGCCGAGCATGGAGAACTTCGTGACGCAGTGCAGGTCGGCCGTGACCGTGCTGTGCGGCAGGGCGGAGAACTCCTCGTGGGTCCACGAGTGCTTGCCGCCGTCGGCGGTGGCGCCGAAGACCTGGAACTCCCAGCGCTCCGGTTTGAAGCGCGGGACGGGCCCGTAGTGCAGCACCGGCCAGCCGCGCTGGAGCCGCTGCCCCGGGGGAAGCTCCCCTTCGCGGTGTTCCGGCCGGCCCATGCCCCCATGGTGACAGACCGGGTGAGATGCCCCCGACCCGGCATCCTCCCGCCCAGGTCAGGCACGGCCCGTCCGCCGTGCCGCCGGTGCGGCGAGTGGCGGACGGGCCGGAGCGGCGTAAGTGTGGAAGCAGTGGATAGGCCATTCCGCAGGGTGCGAGGATGCGCACACTTTGTCGGTCCACCGTGGAAGGACGGCCGCGCGATGCAGGGCGACCCCGAGGTCATCGAGTTCCTCAACGAGCAGTTGACGGCGGAACTCACCGCGATCAACCAGTACTTCCTGCACGCGAAGATGCAGGAGAACTTCGGCTGGACGAAACTCGCGAAGTACACCAGGTCCGAGTCGATGGACGAGATGCGGCACGCCGAGATCCTCACCGACCGGATCCTGTTCCTCGACGGGCTGCCGAACTACCAGCGGCTCTTCCACGTCCGGGTGGGACAGACGGTGACCGAGATGTTCGAGGCGGACATGGCGGTCGAGGTCGAGGCGATCGACCGGCTGCGGCGCGGGATCGAGGTGATGCGCGCCAAGGGCGACGTCACCTCGGCGAAACTGTTCGAGGCGATCCTGGCCGACGAGGAGCACCACGTGGACTACCTGGAGACCCAGCTCGACCTGGTGGCGAAGCTGGGCGAGCAGCTCTACCTGGCGCAGCTCATCGAGCAGCCCACCAGCGGCTGACCGGCGGCGTCAGGCGGCTTCCGCCACCTGGGCGGGCATGGCCCGCGGCAGCTCGGTGTGGATCGCGCAGGGCTCGGCGGTGCGGCCCAGCAGGGCCTGGATGCGCCGGACGCACGAGCCGCAGTCGGTGCCCGCCCCGCAGGCGCCCGCGATGGCGCGCGGAGTGCGGCGGCCGGATTCCGCGTGGTCCTTGATCTGTGCCTCGGTCACTCCGAAGCAGGAGCAGACGTACACGCGGTTTCTCCCCTCGGCGGGCGGCTCGGTACGGCGTCGATTCAGTGAGGTTAACCTAACCTTACTCAGATCGCCCGTCCGCTGGAAAGCCCGAAGGGGCGAGGACCAATGTGATCCTCGCCCCTTGACGCGTTCTGGAAGTTTCCTGACCCGCCGGCCGCCGCGGCGCTACTGCCCGCGGTACATCTCCGCGACCAGGAAAGCCAGGTCGAGCGACTGGCTGCGGTTGAGCCGCGGGTCGCAGGCGGTCTCGTAGCGCTGGTGCAGGTCGTCGACGAAGATCTCGTCGCCGCCGCCCACGCACTCGGTGACGTCGTCGCCGGTCAGCTCGACGTGGATGCCGCCCGGGTGGGTGCCCAGCGCCTTGTGCACCTCGAAGAAGCCCTTGACCTCGTCGAGCACGTCGTCGAAGCGCCGGGTCTTGTGGCCGGAGGCCGCCTCGAAGGTGTTGCCGTGCATCGGGTCGCACACCCAGGCGACCTGGGCGCCGGACGCGGTGACCTTCTCCACCAGCTCCGGCAGCCGGTCCCTGACCTTGTCCGCCCCCATCCGGGCGATGAACGTCAGGCGGCCGGGCTCGCGGTCCGGGTCGAGGCGCTCGATCAGGGTGAGCGCGTCCTGCGCCGAGGTGGTCGGGCCGAGCTTGACGCCGATCGGGTTGCGGATCCGGGAGGCGAACTCCACGTGGGCGCCGTCGAGTTGGCGGGTGCGCTCGCCGATCCAGACCATGTGCCCGGAGACGTCGTAGAGCCGGCCGCTGCGCGAGTCGACCCGGGTCAGGGCCGACTCGTAGTCCAGCACCAGCGCCTCGTGCGAGGCGAAGAACTCCACGGTGCGGAACTCGGCCGGGTCGGTGCCGCACGCCTCCATGAAGTTGAGCGCGTTGTCGATCTCGCGGGCCAGCGCCTCGTAGCGCTGGCCGGAGGGCGAGGAGCGCACGAAGTCCTGGTTCCAGGCGTGCACCTGCCGCAGATCGGCGTAGCCGCCGCTGGTGAACGCGCGCACCAGGTTCAGCGTCGCGGCGGAGGCGTGGTACATCCGCTTGAGCCGGCCCGGGTCGGGGGTGCGGGCCTCGGCGGTGAACTCGAAGCCGTTGACGCTGTCGCCGCGGTAGGTCGGCAGGGTGACGCCGCCGCGGGTCTCGGTGGGCTTGGAGCGCGGCTTGGAGTACTGGCCGGCGATCCGGCCGACCTTGACCACCGGGACGGACGCGGCGTAGGTGAGGACCGCGCCCATCTGCAGCAGCGTCTTGAGCTTGCTGCGGATCTGGTCGGCGGAGACCGCGTCGAACGCCTCGGCGCAGTCGCCGCCCTGCAGCAGGAACGCCTCACCGCGCGCGACGGAGGCCATCCGCGCGCGCAACTGGTCGCACTCGCCGGCGAAGACCAGCGGCGGATACGACTCCAACTCCGCGAGGACATCGCGCAGAGCCTGGGGGTCGGGCCACTCTGGCTGCTGCGCCGCGGGCAGATCTTGCCAGGTGTTACCCCTGGCAACGGTTTCAGCGTTCACGGTCACGCACCCCACCCTACGGGGTCGGGCGGACCGCTCTCCGCCTCGCCCGCAGGGTGAGACACCCGTCGGGGGCGGGACGGCCCGGGTCGGAGGCGGTACGGGTCGCGCCCATTTCACCGGGTATGCCGAGGTCCGCCTCGGCGGCGGGAGGGGTGCGCTCCGGTCGCGCGGCACGTCCGGCGGGCGGGGCATCTCACGCTGCGTGACCGTTCTGCCCTCGGCTCCGCCGTCGCGAGCCGCCGCGTCGGGAACCGTCCGGGGGCGGCGCGAGTCCCCTCAGTCATCAGGCAGTCGTCGACCGCCCCGCCTTGAGGATGTGGACATGGCAGACGGACCGATACCGGGCTCCCGGGGGACAGCGACCGGTCACCGCCGTTCCGCTCGGACCGGTCATGCGGCCGACGGCCGCTCGGCCGCGCGCAGGGGCCAGCGCGGCCCCGGCGGGAGACGCCGCAGGGGCTGGAGGATCCTCGGCGTGATCGCCGTGGCCCTCGTCCTGGTGGTCGCGGGCGGCTTCCTGTACCTCTACCACCAGTTGGACGCCAACATCCACACCGACGCCCTCTCGTCGAGCAGCACGGGCGTGGAGAAGAAGGACGCCTTCGGCCGGTCGCCCATCAACATCCTGGTGATCGGCTCCGACTCCCGCACGAGCAAGGCGGACTGCTCGCTGGGCGGGGACTGCGAGCAGGGCGGCGGACAGCGCGCCGACGTGGAGATGGTGGTCCACGTGTCGGCGGACCGCAGCAACGCCACCGTGATGAGCATCCCGCGCGACCTGGTCACCGCACTGCCGGCCTGCACCGACCAGAAGTCCGGGCAGACGGTCGGCCCGCGTACCGACATGATCAACAGCGCGCTCGACGACGGGCCCGACTGCCAGGTGGCGGCGGTGCACCACCTCACCGGCATCCCCATCGACCACTTCGTCGAGGTCGACTTCGCCGGTGTCGTCTCCATGTCCGACGCGGTGGGCGGGGTCGGCATCTGCGTGAACCACGACGTCTACGACCCGCTGTCCCACCTGAAGCTGTCGAGGGGCCACCACGTCCTCAAGGGCGTCGCGGCACTCGAGTTCCTGCGCACCCGGCACGGCTTCGGCGACGGAAGCGACAACATCGGCCGGACCAGCGGCCAGCACGCCTTCCTGAGCGCGGCGATCGACAGGATGAAGAGCGCCGGCACCCTGACCGACCCGGTGAAGCTGCTGCAGCTCGCCACCGCCGGGACCAAGGCGCTGACCGTGGACACCGGTCTGGGCAGCATCTCCAAACTGGTCGGCCTCGCGCAGGACTTCAGCAAGGTCCCCAGCGACCGGATCACCTTCACCACCATGCAGAACTACCCGGATCCGGCGAACCCGGCCCGCGTCGTGCAGGGCCCGGGCGCCTCGACGCTGTTCCGCACCATCGCCGACGACCAGTCACTGACCACGGCCGCCGGGGGCAAGTCCGCCGCCGGGTCGGCGACCTCCGCGCCGGTCGACACGTCCACCGTCGCCGTCGCCGTCCAGAACGGCACGAGCACGCCCCACCGGGCCGCCGCGATCCTCCACGTGCTGACCGACGCCGGGTTCAGCTCCGGCTCCACCGCGGGCAACGCGACCGCTCCCGCCGCCACGACCACCCTGACCTATCCGCAGGGACAGGCCGCCCAGGCCGGGTCCGTCGCCTCGGCGCTGGGCCTGCCGTCGTCACGGGTGAAGGCGGGCGGCGCCGGCGGCATCGTCCTGCTCATCGGCGCCGACTGGACCACCGGCAACGTCTTCCCCGGTGGCCATCCCTCGGCCGCTCCCGCCGACACCGGGAAGGCCCTGTCCGGAGCGCTGGCGCAGAAGGGCGGCACGACGCAGTGCGTCCACGTCAGCACCGAGGCGACCATTCCGACCGGCCCGGACACCGGCATCACTCCGGAGCAGGCGTACCACGACAACCCGGGGGTGAAGAACTCGGCTCCCTGACCCGGCGGCGGCCGATGCGCTAGGCTACCGGCCGTGTACGCGCCGCAGACCTCTCTCAGCTGCTGGTGGACCCGCTCATCCGGCGGCCCACTGATCGCGCGTACCTGGTAAGACTTCGCGAAGGCCGCCCCGGAGGGCGGCCTTCGGTGTTTCCCGGCCGGTCCCTCCGCTCCACCGGAAGGAACCCGCCGTGCACCCGACCGACCCCGCCGGACCCGCCCGTCCCTCCCCCGACCCCGCGGACCCCGCCGCCGCGGCCCGCGCGCTCGTCGCCCGGCTGAGCGCGCCGGGCGCCCCGCCGTTCGCCCTGCTGCACCGGCGCACCCCCGGCCGGGCCGAGCAGGGCGTCGAGGTGCTGCTCGGCCAGGTCACCGAGGAGGAACGGCTGTCCGGCATCGCGCTGCCGGACGGACCGCCGGACGGCGGGGCGGCGCTGGACGCGCTGGCGCTGGTGCCGTTCCGGCAGATCCGCGAGCGCGGCTTCGACGTGCGCGACGACGGCACGCCGCTGCTGGTGCTGCGCCCGGACGAGGTGCACGCCCTCCCGGTGGCCGCGCTGGCCGCCGCGCTGCCCGAGCACCGGGTGCGGGTGGCCGCCGGCGCGGGGTTCGACGTGGACGACGCGGCCTACGAGCGGGTGGTGGCCCGGGTGGTCGCCGAGGAGATCGGGCGCGGCGAGGGCGCCGACTTCGTGATCCGGCGCACCTTCCGCGGCGTGATCGAGGACTTCGGCGTGCCGGACGCGCTCGCGCTGTTCCGGCGGCTGCTGGCCGGCGAGCGCGGCGCGTACTGGACGTACCTGGTGCACACCGGCGCGCGCACCCTGGTCGGCGCGAGCCCGGAGGCACACGTGCGCGCCTCGGGCGGCACGGTGGTGATGAACCCGATCAGCGGCACCTACCGCTACCCGCCGCAGGGGCCGAGCACGCGGGGGCTGCTGGCGTTCCTGGGCGATGCCAAGGAGGCCGAGGAGCTGACCATGGTGGTGGACGAGGAGCTGAAGATGATGTCCGCCGTCTGCGACCTGGGCGGCGTGGTGGTCGGGCCGCGGCTGAAGGAGATGGCCCATCTGGCGCACACCGAGTACGAGTTGCGCGGCCGCAGTTCGATGGACGTGCGCGAGGTGCTGCGCGAGACGATGTTCGCCGCGACCGTCACCGGCTCCCCGGTGCGCAACGCCTGCCGGGTCATCGAGCGCCACGAGCCGGACGGGCGCGGCTACTACGCCGGCGCGCTCGCGCTGATCGGCCGGGACGCGGGCGGCGGACGCACCCTGGACTCGCCGATCCTGATCCGCACCGCGGACATCGACCGGTCGGGCCGGCTGGCGGTGGGCGTCGGGGCGACGCTGGTGCGGCACTCGGACCCGCGCGCGGAGGCCGCCGAGACGCACGCGAAGGCAGCCGGCGTGCTGGCCGCGCTCGGGGTGCGCCCGGCGCCGGTCCGGCCGGTCCGCGACACGCCGCCGCTCGCGGACGACCCGCGGGTGCGGGCCGCGCTGGACGCCCGGCGGGCCGATCTGGCGCCGTTCTGGCTGCGGATGCGGGACCGCGACGCGCAGCCGCCGGTGCGGGGCCGGGCGCTGCTGGTCGACGCCGAGGACGACTTCACCGCGATGCTGGCCCACCTGCTGCGCTCGGCGGGCCTGGCGGTGACGGTGGTCGGCCATCGCGAACCGCTGCTGCGGGAGGCGGCGTTGACGCATCCGGGGCCGGTGGTGCTGGGTCCTGGACCGGGCGATCCGCGGAACGCGGCGGACCCGAAGATGGCGCGGCTGCGGTCGCTGGCGGCCGAGCTGGTCCGCGACCACCGCGACGGGCTGCTCGGGGTGTGCCTGGGCCACGAACTGATCGCGGCGGAGCTGGGGTTGGACATCGTCCGCAAGGAGGTGCCGTTCCAGGGGGCGCAGGAGAGCGTCGACCTGTTCGGGCGGCCGGAGACCGTCGGCTTCTACAACACCTTCACCGCGGCCTGCGACGACGCCTCGGCCGTGGAACTGGCCATGCACCGCGTCGAGTTGAGCCGCGACCCGGCCACCGGCGAGGTGCACGCGCTGCGCGGCCCGGGCTTCGCGGGGGTGCAGTTCCACCCGGAGTCGGTGCTGACGATGAACGGCACGGCGATCGTGGCGGAACTGCTGGCCGCGGTGGCGGTGCGCTGAGCCGGCCGCGGTGGGGGCGGGCGGACGCGTCCGCCCGCCCCCACCGGGCTCAGCCGAAGAAGACGCTGGCCTCGGTGTACAGCTTCGGATCGACCGTCTTGAGCCGGGCGGTCGCCTCGGTCAGCGGCACCCGCACGATGTCGGTGCCGCGCAGCGCGACCATGGTGCCGAAGTCGCCCTCGTGGACGGCGTCGATGGCGTGCAGCCCGAAGCGGGTGGCCAGCCAGCGGTCGAACGCGGACGGCGTGCCGCCGCGCTGCACGTGGCCCAGCACGGTGGTGCGGGCCTCCTTGCCGGTGCGCCGCTCGATCTCCTGGGCCAGCCAGTCGCCGATGCCGGACAGCCGGGCGTGGCCGAAGGAGTCGACCTCGTCGTTCTTGACGACCAGGTCGCCCTCCTTGGGCATCGCGCCCTCGGCGACCACCACGATCGGCGCGTACCGGATCTTGAACCGGCTCTCCACCCAGGCGCACACCTGCGCGGTGTCGAAGCGCTGCTCGGGGATGAGGATGACGTTGGCGCCGCCGGCCAGCCCGGAGTGCAGGGCGATCCAGCCGGCGTGCCGGCCCATCACCTCGACGACCAGCACCCGCATGTGGGACTCGGCCGTGGTGTGCAGCCGGTCGATGGCCTCGGTGGCGATGTTGACCGCGGTGTCGAAGCCGAAGGTGTAGTCGGTGGCGTTCAGGTCGTTGTCGATGGTCTTGGGCACGCCGACGCACGGGATGCCGTGGTCGCTGGAGAGCGCGGAGGCGACGCCGAGGGTGTCCTCGCCGCCGATCGCGATGAGCGCGTTGACCTCGAACTTGGCGAGGTTCTCCTTGATGAGCCGCACGCCGTCCGGAGTCTTGAGCGGATTGGTGCGCGAGGAGCCGAGGATGGTGCCGCCGCGCGGGAGGATGCCGCGCACGGCCGGGATGTCGAGCTGCCGGGTGTCACCGTCGAGCGGGCCGCGCCAGCCGTCCCGGAACCCGATGAACTCGTGGCCGTATTCCTGGGTGCCCTTGCGGACGACGGCTCGGATGACGGCGTTGAGTCCGGGGCAGTCGCCGCCCCCGGTCAGCACTCCTACCCGCATGGGTTCGTCCCTTCTGTCGCACTGGCGGCAAACGCGTGCTCCACGCTAGCCGTGATCCAGGTCACAGGGGATCGTCCGTATTGCGGATTTCCGGACCCAACAGGGGAAATGGCGCAGATGATCACTCGTTCGAGGGTCGTCCCGATCCGCCGAGCGAGCGCGTCAGTCGTCGTCGAGGCCGCGTTGGATCGCGTAGCGGACGAGTTCCACCCGGTTGTGCAACTGGAGCTTGCCGAGGGTGTTCTGCACGTGGTTCTGCACGGTGCGGTGCGAGATGACCAGCCGCTCGGCGATCTGCTTGTAGCTCAGCCCCTTGGCGACCAGCCGCAGCACCTCGGTCTCCCGGTCGGTCAGCCGCGGCACGCCCGGGTCGTCCGGCACCTCGGAGTCCGGCTCCGCGGCGAGCCGCCGGAACTCGCCCAGCACCAGCCCGGCCAGCCCCGGGGTGAAGACCGCCTCGCCGGCCGCGGTGCGCCGCACCGCCTCCAGCAGTTCCTCGCGGCCGGCCGACTTGACCAGGTAGCCGGTGGCGCCGGACTTGACCGCCTCCAGCACGTCCTCGTGCTCACCGCTGGCGGACAGCACCAGCACCCGCAGCCCGGGGTGGGCGCCGACCAGCTCCTTGCAGACCTGCACGCCGGGCAGGCCGGGCAGGTTGAGGTCGAGCACCAGCACGTCGGGCAGCGCCGCGCGGGCCCGGCGCACCGCCTCCGGGCCGTCGCCCGCGGTGGCGACCACCTCGCAGCCGGCCTCGGCCAGGTCGCGGGCGACCGCGTCCCGCCACATCGGGTGGTCGTCGACCACCATCACCTTGAGCGCGCCGTCGGCCATCAGACCTTTCCCTCCTGCCGTGTGGCGCGGGTGCCCGGCGCGTCGCGCGGGACCCGCAGTTCGACCTCGACCCCCTGGCCGGGCACGCAGACCAGCTCGGCCGTGCCGCCTATGTCGCGCAGCCGGCCGCGGATGGACTGCGCCACGCCGAGCCGGCCCTCGCGCTCGGCGTCGGCCAGCCGGCCCTCGGCGATGCCGGGTCCGTCGTCGCGCACGGTGACCAGCACCGCGTCCGGTTCGTCCTCGACGAGGATCCAGGCGCGCGCGTCCGGCCCGGCGTGCCGGTCCACGTTGTCCAGCGCGGCGCCGACCGCCGCGGCGACCTGCTCGACGGCCCGGCCGGGCAGCAGCACCGGCTCGGCCGGCGCGGAGACCGTCACCCGCGCGCCGGCGAAGGCGCCGACCAGGGCGAGCAGGTCGCACGGCGCGTCCGGGTCGGCCGGCGGGTCCGCCGGGTCGCAGCCGGACCGGGGCGGCGGGAGGCGGCCGCCGAGCATCAACGCCCGCAGCGCGGTCTCCTGTTCACCGGCCATCCGGCCCAACTCGGCCGCCGGGCCGCCGATCTCGTTGCCGCGCCGCTGGACCATCGCGAGGACCTGGAGCACGCCGTCGTGGATGTCCCGGGCCAGCCGTTCGCGCTCCCGGGTGGCGGCCTCGATCGACAGGGCGCGGGTCAGGGCGCGTTCGCTGCTGCGGGCCACCTCGACGACGTAGCCGATGCCGGTGCCGACGAAGAAGAGCAGCACGATGCTGTGCGTGTTGCCCTGGGTGATGCGGCCGCTCTCCACGATGTTGGAGATCCCGACGACCGCCGAGGCCGGCGCCGCCCACCGCCAGCCGCCCTTGATCGCGAAGGCCAGCACCGAGCCGGCCGTCCAGATCCCCGGCAGCGTGCTCTCGCCGGCGGCGATCGCGGCGTGGGTGTCGGTCACCGTGGTCAGCAGGATGCCGGCCAGGCTGACCAGCAGGTCGGCGACGACGAACGGCCGGGTGCAGCGCCGCGCGGAGGAGACCTGCCGGGTGGTGGCGAACGTCCAGACGGCGAGCGCTCCCAGGTATCCCCAGGCGGCCGCCGGGTGCGCGCGGTCGCCGGACGGGAGGTAGGCGTGGCGCAGCACGGCGTAGAGCAGCGCGAGCACCCGGAAGGCGGTGAGCGCGCGCCACAGCGGCCGCTCCACCGAGACCGCGGACCTGGTCCGCCCGGCCGTGCTGGACACCGCGGCCGCCCCTCCCCTCGCCCGCGTGCCCGTCAGGGCTTCGCGGTCTGCTCCGCCCGCTTCCTCGCCTCGGCCGCCTTCTTCTCCTCGGCCATCTGGCGCTTGGCTGCGGTGGCGTAGATGTCGACGTACTCCTGGCCGGACAGCTTCATGATCTCGTACATGACCTCGTCGGTCACCGAGCGCAGGATGAAGCGGTCCTGCTCCATGCCGCGGTAGCGGCTGAAGTCCAGCGGCTTGCCGATCCGGATGCCCGGGCGCATCAGCTTGGGCAGTGCCTTGCCGGGCGGCTGGATCTTCTCGGTGTCGATCATCGCCACCGGGATCACCGGCGCCCCGGAGCCCAGCGCGACCCGGGCCAGGCCGCCGGGCTTGCCCCGGTAGAGGCGGCCGTCCGGCGAGCGGGTGCCCTCGGGGTAGATGCCGAACAGCTCGCCGCGCGCCAGGACGTCCAGGCCGCTCTTGATGGCCGCCTCGCCCGCGCCGCGCGCGCCGGAGCGGTCCACCGGCAGCTGGCCGACGCCCTTGAAGAAGGCGGCCGTCAGCTTCCCCTTGACCCCCGGGGAGGTGAAGTACTCCGCCTTGGCGATGAAGGTGACCTTGCGGTCCAGCATCGAGGGGAGGAAGAAGGAGTCGGAGAAGGACAGGTGGTTGCTGGCGAGGATCGCCGGGCCGTGCTTGGGGATGTTCTCCATCCCCTCCACCCACGGGCGGAAGGCAAGCCGGATCGACCTGCCGAGCGACTGCTTCATCACGCCGTAGAACAACCCAGGACCTCTCGTTGGCGACGGCACGACAATATCCCGCCGCGGCGCCCGGTTCCCCGCCGGTACACGATGCGTCCGGCCTACCGGGTGTCGTACCGGCCGCGTACTGTGAAATACCTGTCGGCCACGAGGCGTTTGTCCAGCACGTCAACTCAAGCCATCCCCGGATCCCGACCCGAACGAGGAGAGTCACGGTGCCGCTTCTGCCCGGAGCCGAGCCGTACCGCCATGACGGCGGACGTACCGGCGTGCTGCTGTGCCACGGGTTCACCGGCTCGCCGCAGTCGATGCGCCCCTGGGCCGAGTACCTCGCCGAGCGGGATCTCAGCGTCTCCGTGCCGCTGCTGCCGGGCCACGGCACCCGCTGGCAGGACATGCAGGTCACCGGCTGGCAGGACTGGTACGCCGAGGTCGACCGGGAGTTCCGGGCGCTGTCCGGGCGCTGCTCGCGGGTCTTCGTGTGCGGGCTGTCGATGGGCGGCGGGCTGGCGCTGCGGCTGGCCGCCCGGCACGGCGACGCGGTGGCCGGCGTGGCGCTGGTCAACCCGTCGGTCAAGGCGGACAGCGCGCAGCTGAGGGCGGTCCCGGTGCTGCGGCACTTCGTGCCGTCGGTGAAGGGCATCGCCAGCGACATCGCCAAGGGCGGCTCCACCGAGATCGGCTACGACCGCACCCCGTTGCAGGCGGTGTACTCGCTGACCAGGTTCTGGCGGCTCGTGCAGGCCGAACTGCCCGCGGTCCGCCAGCCGCTGCTGCTGTTCAACAGCCGCGCGGACCACGTCGTGCACCCGTCCAACTCCGAGCTGGTGCTGGCCCGGGTCTCCTCCCGGGACGTCACGCACCGGGTGCTGGAGCGCAGTTACCACGTGGCGACCCTCGACCACGACGCCGGGCAGATCTTCTCCGGCACCCTGGAGTTCATCGACCGCCTGGCGCCCGGCACGAGCGGAACGCCGGCCGGACGCGACGAGGTGGCCGGTGGCTGAGCGCGAGGATCCGACGGACGGCACCGAGGACACCGAACCGGCCGGCGACGAGACGGGCCGGGAGGCGCCGCTCGACGAGGAGGCGGTCTGGGCGCAGATCGTCGCGTCCTACGGCCGGGACCCGGAGCCGGGCGAGGGCGGCTGGCCGGACGCCGAGGACCTGCCGGACGACCCGGCGCCGCCCGGGGTGTCCGGCCTGCCGATGAACGACGGGATCCCGGTGATCCCGCGCGCCTACGTGGTGCATTCCCCGGTCGGGCCGCGCGACTTCCCGCCGCGTCCGGGGCCCGGCCACGACGCGGATGACCCGGACAACGAGGACGGCGACGACGCGCACTTCGTGCCGCCCGAGCCGCCGCCGCTGCCGCCGGCCGACGTGACCACGAAGTTCGCCTGGCTCGCGGTGCTGGGCGGCCCCGCGCTGCTGCTGCTCTACGTGCTGACCGGCCAGGACATCCCGTCGTGGGCGCTGGTGGCCGGGGTCGGCGGCTTCCTCGGCGGCTTCGCCACGCTGGTGGCCCGGATGAACAACCCCGACGAGGAGGACGACGACCCGCACGGCGGCGCGGTCGTGTGACCGGACCGCCGTGCGGTGGGCGGCCGCCTCAGCCGGCCGCCGGCACCCGCAGCGCCGCCAGCACCGGCAGGTGGTCGGTGGCGCGGCGCAGGTCGGCGTAGGTGACGCCGGGCAGCCCGGCGGGCACCCCGCAGCCGAGCACCTCGATACCGCGGCCGGCGAAGACCGCGTCGATGCGCTGGACCGGGTCGCCGGGGCGCGAGGTGTACTCGCCGCCCCACGGCCGCACCGCCCAGGAGTCCTGCAGCTCGGCGGCGATCCGGCCGAAGGACCGGCCGCCGGGGTTGTCGTTGAAGTCGCCGCCGACCACCGCGTGCGGCGCGTCCAGCAGCGCCACCCGCTCCAGCAGCAGCCCGGCCTGCTCGTAGCGCTCGGCCGCGTTGATGCTCAAGTGGCAGCTGACGACGGCGAGTCGGGCCGCGCCGAACCGCAGCACGGCGGTGGCGAACCCGCGCTGGTGCAGCCCGGGGGTGCGCGGCAGCAGCACGTCCTCGACCCGCTCCACCCGGGCCCGCAGCGAGGCGAGCACGAGCGGACCGGACGCGGTGGCGCCGCCGGTGACCACGACGAGACCGGAGTCCATCGCGAGCCGGGCGGCGTGCTTGCGCCAGCGGAAGAAGCGCGGTGCCTCCTGCACGCAGACCACGTCGGGCGCGCAGGCCCTGATCACCCGGGCGAGCGCCGCGCGGTCGTCCCGCATCGAGCGCACGTTGTAGCTGAGCACCCGCACCACGGCGGAACCGTCCCGGCCGGTCGAGGAGGTCGGCAGGTCGTCGAGCACGTCCACCGCGGTCAGCCCTGACGCGCCAGGTCCGCGGCGCCGACCAGTCCGGCCTCGCCGCCGAGCTGCGCGGCCAGCACCTGGGCGTGCGGCCGCCACTGGTTGCCGACCAGCCAGCGGCGGAAGGACTTGCGGATCGGGTCGAGCACCAGGTCGCCCTCGTCGGAGACGCCGCCGCCGACGATGAAGGCCGACGGGTCGAACAGCGAGGCGAGGTCGGCGAGTCCGGCGCCGGCCCAGCGGGCCAGTTCGCGGAAGGAGTCGACGGCCACCGGGTCGCCGGCCCGGGCGGCCTGGCTGATGTGCCGGCCCTCGATGGACTCCGGGTCGCCGCCGCCGAGCCGCAGGAGCGTCTCGGCGTTCTCCGGGGTGGCCGCGGCCCGCTGCCGGGCGTAGCGCACCAGGGCGCGGCCGGAGGCGTACTGCTCCCAGCAGCCCTGGCTGCCGCAGCCGCACAGCAGGCCGTCCGGCACCACCCGGATGTGGCCGAACTCGCCGGCCACGCCGAAGCGTCCGCGGTGCAGCCGGCCGCCGATGATGATGCCGCCGCCCAGCCCGGTGCCCAGCGTGATGCACACGACGTCGTCGTGGCCCTGGCCGGCGCCGAACCGGTACTCGCCCCAGGCGGCCGCGTTGGCGTCGTTCTCCACCACGACGGACAGGCCGACCCGCTGCTCGACCTTGTCCTTGAGCGCCTCGTGGCGCCAGTTGATGTTCGGCGCGAACAGGACGGTGGCCCGCTTGTCGTCGACGTATCCGGCGGCGCCGATGCCGACCGCGTCCACCGAGTGGTTGGTCCCGACGTTCCGGACGGCGTCCGCGATGGCGTCGATCACCCCTTCCGGGGTCTGCGGGGTCGGCACCTTGCAGGTCTCCAGAACGGAGCCCTCCTCGTCGACCACCCCGGCCGCGATCTTGGTGCCGCCGATGTCGACGCCGATGGTCAGTCCCATGTGTCCCTCAGATTCCGGTCGAACCCCGCGCTGCAGGCAACCGTACCGGAGACGGGTGCGGCGGCTTCGCGCCGCCTTCCTCGCGGCGGGCGCCGCGCGACGCCGTCGGCCGGGCGGAACGCCGGTGCGCCGGCGGTCAGTCGAGGTCGATGCGCTCGGTGCCGGGCTTGCCCTGGTCCCCGTCGTCGGGGCGGGCGGCGCCCTCGGGCCGCGGCGCCGGGGCGGCGGTCTCGCCGCGGGTCCAGCGCTGCTCCTGGCCGGCGACCGCCGCGCGGTAGGCGGACAGCAGCTCCGAGCCGGCGGCGGTGAGGTGTTCGAAGACGCCGGGGTTGCTGTCGCGCAACTGGTCGCCGACCGCTTTCACCTGGGAGATCACCGCCTGGGCCGCGATGCCGGCCACCGGCGAGCGGAACTCCGAGAGCCGGTCGACCACGGCGTCGGCGAGCTTGCGCAGCTCCTCGGCCGCGCTGCCGGGGCGGTAGCCGGCCGCCTCTCGGCGGCGTGCCTTCTCGGCCGCGAGATCCTCGGCGCAGGCCGTGGCCCACGCGTCGTCATCGGTGTGCGGACGGTCCAGGGCATCGCTCATCGCGGGCTCCTCGCAACGCAGCAGGCTGACCGGTCGGCGCACGGGTACGGCGACGCGGAATCCCCGGCCGGGGCCACCCGGTCACCGACCGGTCCCAATGCTACGACGTTACCCGAATCGTCCGGCGGGGATGAGGGCGCTCAACGCGGCCACAGCGCGGGGTCGGGGGTGAAGCGCACCCGCAGCGCGCCGTCGCGCAGGGCGGCGCCCTCCACCGTGCAGCGGCGCAGCGCGGACGGCAGCGGCAGGATCCGGCGGAAGCCGGCCGCGTCCACCACCAGCTCGTCGCCGCGCCGGACCAGGTCGAGCAGGTCGCGGGAGGCGCCGGGCAGCGGGAGCACGAACAGCAGGTGGCCCTCGTCGGCGAGCCGGTCCTCCACCCGCCACGGGTCCGGCGCCGGCGCGTCGTCCGCCGGGTCCCGGCCGGGTCCCGGCACCCCGAGGCGGGCCAGGTCGGCGACGCCGTGCGGCTCGCGGCCCAGGTGCGGCACCTGGTGGACCGCGAGCCGCCCGTGCGGGTCGTCCAGGCCGTGCAGGAGTTCCTTGAGGTGTTCGCCCTGCCGGTCCGCGAGCCCGGCGAGGAACGGGTCGTCCGAGCCGGCCGGCAGCATCCGGTTGACGGTGACCGACTCCGGGCGCAGCCCGAACAGGGCCAGCGCGGTGCGGGCGGTGCGCAGCCGGGCGGTGGCGAGCGGGCCCGGTTCGGCGACCAGCCGCACGGTGGTGGACCCGGCGGCCACCACGGCCTGGACGGCGGCGAGTTCGGCGTCCCAGCGGGCACCGGTGTCGTAGAGCCACTCGGCGGGCATCGGCACCCCGACGAGCTGGGCCAGCACCGGGCGCAGCGCGCGGGCGGCCTGCCGCTCGGGCGGCAGCAACCGGGCGAGGTAGCGGCGCAGTTGCTCGGGCAGCGCGAGCAGCGACAGCGAGCGCGGCAGCGGCGGCAGGTCGGCGACGACCACGTCGTGGCCGTGGGCCGCGCCGAGCGCCTGCAGCAGCGCGAAGGCGTCGGAGCCGGGCAGCTCGGTGAACTCCTCGTCGTCCAGCGGGACCGCGCCCAGCAGGTCGAAGACGACGCCGAACCGGTCGCGCAGCTCGGCCGCCCGGTCCCGGAAGACGGCGGAGCTGTCCACCGGGCGCACGGTGAGGCCGGGGACGGCCGCCTCGGCGAGGCCGGGCGGCGGGTCGTCGGTGATGAGCAGGGTGCGGGCGTGGTCGCGGGCGGCGGCGAGCGCGGTGGCCGCGGCGACGGTGGAGGTGCCGGCGCCACCCGGGCCGGTGACGAGGACGGTGCGCACGGTCAGTTCTGCTCGACGCGCTTCTTCAGTCCCGCCAGGGCCCGGTCGATGATGACCTTCTCCGCCTTGCGCTTGATCATGCCGAGCATCGGGATCTTCACGTCCACGGTGAGCTGGTAGGTGACCTTGGTGGCGGTGCCGTCCGGCGAGGAGGCCAGCGTGTAGGAGCCGTCGAGGGCGCGCAGCATCTGGGACCTCACCAGCGACCAGCTGACCTGGCCGGGCCCGCTCCAGGTGTAGGCGAGGGTGTGGTCGTCCTTGATCGCCCCGGCGTCCAGCACCAGCCGCACCTGCTCGGCGCGGCCCTGGGCGTCGGTGGCCAGGATGTCGGCCTGCTTGACCTCGTCGGTCCACTCCGGGTAGCGGGCGAAGTCGGAGATCACCGCCATGACCTGGTCGGGGGCCGCCTCGATCGTGATGCTGGACATGGTGTGTTCCGCCATCGCCGTGGCCCCTCCGGGACTTCGCGTCGTGATTGTGGTGATGGGTGCAGGCTACCGCGCGCCGGTCGAACGCAGGACCGCCCGGCGGCGCGGCCGGGCGGGTGTCCGGCGGGGCGCTTCCGCGGTCACCACTCGATGGCGAACGGCCGGTGCGTGGCGTTGAAGTGGCCGACGTTGACGCACTCGGTGCCGCCGATCCGCATCCGCTGGGTGAGCGGCTGGTGGACGTGGCCGAAGACCGCGTAGCGCGGGCGCACCGCGTGGATGGCGTCCAGCAGCGCCTGGCTGCCGCGTTCGAAGCGGCGGGCCACCACGTCGTAGCACAACTCCGGTACCGCGGGCGGGATGTGGGAGCACAGCACGTCGACCCGGCCGAGGGCGGCGACCTTGGCCGCGTAGGTCTCCTCGTCCACCTCGTAGGGGGTGCGCATCGGGGTGGGCAGCCCGCCGCCGACGAAGCCGAAGACCCGGCCGCCCACCTCGATCCGCTGGCCGTCCAGCACGGTGGTGCCCGGTCCGGCGAACTCCGGCCACAGCGCGGGCACGTCGACGTTGCCGTAGGTGGCGTACGTCGGGGTGGGCAGCACGGCGAACATCTCGGTGTACTGCTTGCGGATCGCGGCGTCCATCGCGGCCTGCCGGTCTATGCCGGCCCACAGGGCGCGGGAGAACTCGCGGGCCTCCTCGAACCGGCGGGCGGTGCGCAGCGCCACGATGCGGTCGGCGCTCTCGGTGCCGAACAGGTCGGGGAAGATGCCGCGCGAGTGGTCGGCGTAGTCCAGGAAGAGGATCAGGTCGCCCAGCAGCACCAGGGCGTCGGCGCCGTCGCCGGCCCTGGCGAGCGGTTCGACGGCTCCGTGGACATCGCTCACGACATGCACCCTCATGTCGATCACCATACGGTCCGGCACTCGCGCGCCGGGAGAAGCGTGGACTAGGGTTCCCGGCACCTGCCCGTGACCCCGGTCGTTGTGACCCAGCGAACATCTGTCCCGGCCCCCTATCCTCCGGGTCTACCGATGGGTAACGTCCAGGCGGTCCACCTGTACGGCTCTAGATCATGAGCGCAGCCGTCCAATTGCGCCGGCGCCTACGAGGAGCAGCAGTCTTGCGCGAGTTCAGCCTTCCGGCCCTGTACGAGGTTCCCGCGAACGGCAACCTGACGGATCTCATCCGCCGCAACGCCGCTCAGTACCCAGACACTCCCGTACTGGCCCGCAAGGCGGCCGGCGGCTGGCAGGACGTGACGTCGGCGGAGTTCTTCGCCGAGGTGCGCGCCGCCGCCAAGGGCCTGATCGCCTCCGGTGTCCAGCCGGGCGACCGGGTGGCGCTGATGTCGCGGACCCGCTACGAGTGGACGCTGCTGGACTTCGCGATCTGGAGCGCCGGGGCGATCACCGTGCCGGTCTACGAGACCTCCTCGGCCGAGCAGGTCGAGTGGATCCTCGGCGACGCGGCGGTGGTGGCCTGCGTGGTGGAGTACGCGGCGCACGAGGAGCTGGTGGAGTCGGTGCGCGAGCGGCTGCCGCAGCTCAAGCACGTGTGGCGGATCGACGCCGGCGCGGTGGAGACGCTGGCCGCGGCGGGCAGCGACGTGCGGGACGCGCAGGTGGACGAGCGCTCCTCGATCGCCGGCGCGGACTCGCCGGCCACCATCGTCTACACCTCCGGCACCACCGGGCGGCCCAAGGGCTGCGTCCTGACCCACCGCGCCTTCTTCGCCGAGTGCGGCAACGTGGTCGCCCGGATGACGCCGCTGTTCCGCACCGGCGAGTCCTCGGTGCTGCTGTTCCTGCCGCTGGCGCACGTGTTCGGGCGGCTGGTGGAGGTGGCCAGCCTGATGGCGCCGGTCAAGCTCGGGCACGTCAGCGACGTCAAGGACCTCACCGCGGAGCTGGCCGCGTTCCGCCCGACGATGGTGCTGGGCGTGCCGCGGGTCTTCGAGAAGGTCTACAACGCGGCGCGGGCGCAGGCCGAGTCGGGCGGCAAGGGGCGGATCTTCGACAAGGCGGCCGACACCGCGATCGAGTACAGCCGCGCGCTGGACGCCGAGGGCGGGCCGAGCCTCGCGCTGCGGCTGCGCCACCGGGTCTTCGACCGCCTGGTCTACGGCCGGCTGCGCTCGGTGCTGGGCGGCCGGGCCACCCACGCGATCTCCGGCGGCGCCCCGCTCGGCGAACGGCTCGGCCACTTCTACCGGGGCATCGGCTTCACCGTGCTGGAGGGCTACGGGCTCACCGAGTCGTGCGCGGCGACCGCCTTCAACCCGTGGGACCGCACCAAGATCGGCACGGTCGGCCAGCCGCTGCCCGGCAGCGTGGTGCGCATCGCGGACGACGGCGAGGTGCTGCTGCACGGCGAGCACCTGTTCAGCGGGTACTGGAACAACGAGGCCGCGACCCGGGACGCGCTGTCCGACGGCTGGTTCCACACCGGGGACATCGGCACGCTGGACCCGGAGGGTTATCTGACCATCACCGGGCGGAAGAAGGAGATCATCGTCACGGCCGGCGGCAAGAACGTCGCCCCGGCGGTGATCGAGGACCGCATCCGGGCGCACGCGCTGGTCGCCGAGTGCATGGTGGTCGGCGACGGCCGGCCGTTCATCGGCGCGCTGGTCACCCTCGACGAGGAGTTCCTGCCGCGCTGGGCCGAGCAGCACGGCAAGCCCGCCCCGGCCACCGCGGCGAACCTGCGCGAGGACCCCGACCTGCTCGCCGAGATCCAGCGCGCGGTGGACGACGGCAACACCGCGGTCTCGCACGCCGAGGCGGTCAAGCGGTTCCGGGTGCTGCCGGGCCAGTTCACCGAGGACTCCGGCCACCTCACGCCGTCGCTGAAGCTCAAGCGGGACGTGGTGCGGCGGGACTTCGGCGGCGAGATCGAGGCGATCTACGCCGGCTAGGGCGGGCCCGACACATGGCGCCGTCCGCCCGCAGGGCGAGCCCGCCAAGATCCGCAGGACACGCCCTAGAGCAGGCCGCGCAGCCGGTCGGCCAGCAGGTCCCAGCGCCAGCTCTCCTCGACCCAGCGGCGGCCGTGCTCGCCGAGCCGGACCCGCAGCTCCGGGTCGGCGAGCAGCGTGCCGATCCGGTCGGCGGTCACGTCCGGCCGGCCGCCGGGCACCACCCAGCCGGTCTCGCCGTCCAGCACGGCGTCCGGGGCGCCGCCCGAGTCGCCGGCCACCACGGGCAGCCCGCTGGCGGACGCCTCCAGGTAGACGATGCCGAGCCCCTCGACGTCCAGGCCGCCGCGCCGGGTGCGGCACGGCATGGCGAACACGTCGCCGGCCCCGAAGTGCGCCGGCAGCCGGTCCCACGGCACCGAGCCGGTGAACCGCACGGCGGAGGCGACGCCGGTCTCGGAGGCGAGCTTCTCCAGCTCGGCGCCGTACGGGCCGCCGCCGACGATCAGCAGCACCGCGTCGGGGAAGCCGCGCAGGATCGCCGGCATCGCCTCGATCAGGGTGTCCTGGCCCTTGCGCGGCACCAGGCGCGAGACGCACAGCACGACCGGCCGGTCGGCCAGGCCCAGCGCCTCGCGCAGCGCCGCGCCGCCGGCGTCCGGGCGGAAGGTCTTCTCGTCCACGCCGGGCGGCAGTTGGACCATGCGGTCCGCCGCCTGCGGGGTGAGCGCGGCGGCGATCCGCGAGCGGGTGTACTCGCCGAGGTAGGTGAGGGTGTCGGTGCCCTCGCCGATCCGGCGCAGGAGTGCGCGCGCGGCGGGCAGTTGGGCCCAGCCGGCCTCGTGGCCGTGGGTGGTGGCGACGATCCGCCGGGCGCCGGCCCGGCGCAGCGCGGGCGCCATCAGGGCGAGCGGCGCGGCGGCGCCGAACCACACCGATGAGCAGTCGTGTTCGCGCAGCAGTGCGGCGGCCCGGGCGGTGACCCCGGGGGTGGGCAGCAGCATCGTGGTGCGGTCGCGGACCACCGGGAAGGGCTGCTCGGCGTCGAACGCGGCGACCGCGGCGCGGTCCTTCCAGGTCGAGGCGTAGACGACGACCTTCCCCGGATCCAGCCGCAGCGCCATGCTGTGCACGTAGGACTGGATGCCGCCGGGGCGCGGTGGGAAGTCGTTGGTGACGATCAGGGTCTTGTCCATCACCGCAGACGTTAGCGGGTGCGGCCCGGGCCGGTGGCCGGTGGTGTGGCGTAGTCTTGCCGTCTCCTCGGCCCGTCGTACGAAGGAGCCTCCGCTGCCGGTGATCCTCACTCCCGACAGCCCGCCGCAGGATCTGCCGGGCGAAGGCGACGACCTCGGCACGGCCGGGCTCGGCGCGGCGGTCCCGCCGCTCGCGGTCTGGGCCTGCGCGCTGCTGCTGCAGTTGCTGATGCTCGGCTGGCTGGGCACCCGGCCCGACTGGCTGCACGCGGCGCTCACCCCGTGGGACAACCAGTGGTACGTGCAGATCGCGCAGTCCGGTTATCCGCACGGCTTCAGCTACGACGCGAGCGGCCACCTGACCGGCAACACGCTGGCGTTCTTCCCGCTCTACCCGGCGGTCATCCGGCTGGTGGCCGCGGTGACCGGGCTCGGCGGGCAGGGCGCCTCGGTGCTGGCGGCCTGGCTGGCGTCGGCGGGCGCGGCGGTCGCCGTGCACCGGCTGGCGCTGCGGCTGTACGGCGAGCGGGCGGCGCTCTTCCTGGTGGCGCTGGTCTTCACCCAGCCGATGGCGGTGACCTTGTGGATCGGCTACAGCGAGAGCCTGTTCCTGCTGCTGGCGGCGGTCTGCCTGCTGGCCGCGCACCGGCAGGCGTGGCTGACCGCCGGGGTGTGCGCGCTGCTGGCCGGGCTGACCCGTTCGACCGGGGTGGCGCTGGCGCTGGCGCTGGCGGTCGCGGCGGTGCCGCCGATGTGGCGGGCCCGGCGGATCGACTGGCGCGCGGTGGCCGGCCTGGTGATCGGCGGGCTGGGCGTGCCGCTCTACATCGGGTGGGTCGGGCTGCGGGTCGGCAAGCTCGGCGCCTGGCTGACGATACAGAGCGCGGGCTGGCACACCGCGTGGGACTGGGGCGACGCCACCTGGCAGTTCCTGTCGAGCACGCTGCAGCGCGGCAGCGACTGGGTGCCGGTGTCGATCGCGGTGCTGCTGATCGTGCTGGCCGCCTGCTGCGCCACCGAGCTGCTGCACCGTCCGTGGCCGCCGCTGGCCGTCTACGGCCTGCTGGTCTTCGCGCTCACCGTCGGGCAGACCAACTACTACCACTCCAAGGTGCGCCTGCTGGTGCCCGCGCTGCTGACGCTGGTGCCGCTGGCCCGGGCGTTCGCGGCCACCGACCTTCGCAGGGCGGTGCCGGCGCTGACGGTGTGCGCGCTGTTCGGCAGCTGGTTCGGCGCGTACATGCTCACCAACTGGCAGTACGCGATCTGAGCTGATCCACGTCAGGGCGCCGCCCCGCCGTCCACCGCGGTGAGCAGGGCGAGCGGCGCGGCGGCCGCCCACGCCTGCGGGGAGCACGCGTGCGGATAGGGCACCGGCTCGGGGTGGAGTGCGCGCGGGTAGCCGGCGATGGCCTCGGGCAGCCGCCAGCCGTGCTGCCGGGCGGCGTCGGTGAGCGCGGCGGCCAGCGTGCGGGCCTCGGCGGCCATGCCGTACCGGGCGAGCCCGAGCGCGATCACCGCGTTGTCGTGCGGCCAGACGCTGCCGCGGTGGTACGACAGCGGGTGGTACGCGCTCTGGCCTTCCGCCAGCGTGCGGATGCCCCAGCCGGAGAAGAAGTCCGGCTCCAGCAGGCGGCGCCCGACCCGCCGCGCCCGGTCCCGGTCCAGCAGGCCCGACCACAGCAGGTGCCCGGCGTTCGAGGCGAGCGCGTCGGCCCGGCGGCCGGCGCCGTCCAGCGCGAGGGCCGGGAAGTCGGCGCCCGGCAGCCAGAAGTCGCGGGCGAACCGGTCCCGCAGCTCGTCCGCCGCCCGCTCCAGCCGGGCCGCGTAGCGGGCGTCGTCCCACACCCGGGCGGCGAGCCGGGCGGTGCGGCGCAGCGCGTCGTAGGCGTAGCCCTGCGCCTCGGCCACCGCGACCGCGCCGGTGGCCTGGACGCCGTCGGCACCGCAGATCGCGCCGGCCGAGTCCTTCCAGCCCTGGTTGGCCAGGCCGCCGGCGTCGCCGGTGTAGTGCAGGTAGCCGCGCTCGTCGAGCCCGCCGTCCCGGAACATCCACTCGACGGCCGCGCGGGCGTGCGGCTGCAGGCGGCGGGCGAGCGCGGGGTCTCCGGTGGCGGCGGCGTGCGCCTGCAGCGTGACGAGGAACAGCGGCGTGGCGTCGACGGATCCGTAGTAGCGGCCGTAGGGGACCTGGCGGAAGTGGGCGAGTTCGCCGTGCCGCAGCTCGTGCGGGATCCGGCCGGGCGCTTCGAGCCGGGCGTCGAGGTGTCGGGTGCCCTGGGCGGCGGCGAGCGCGCGGAGCGTGGCGGCGGCGAGGCCCGGCCGGTACGGCAGGGCGAACAGCGAGGCCAGCAGGGCGTCGCGGCCGAAGAGGGTGAGGAACCAGGGCGTTCCCGCGCCGGGCACCCGCAGCGGCTCGCCGTCCGGGCCGACGGCGGGCACCCGCAGTCCCGCCAGGTCGGCCAGCCCGTGCCGCACCGCGCGCGGCAGGCCGTCCGGCGCGTGCGCGCAGCCGACCGGGGGCTCGGTGAACTCCCGGCGGTCCCGGTCCTGTTGGGCGCGCAGTTCGGCGGGCGGCGCGGGCTCGGCGGGCGGTGGGCCGTGCGCGGCGAACGCCCTGGCGGTCAGCGCCAGTTCGCGGCTGCCGTGGGCGGGCAGCGTGAGCCGCCAGCTCAACACCCGTGCGGTCCGCGGCGGTTCGGCCGGCCGGATCGCGTCGGGCGCCGGGACGGCGGTGACTCGGGTCTCGGCCGTCCAGTCCGGGCCGCGCCGGTAGCGGAAGCCGACGCCGCCGGGGACCGCGGCCGCGGTGCGTTCGGCGCCGGGCTTGGGGTAGACGCGGTGGTCGCCGCGCAGCTCGAACTGGTCCGCGAAGTCGGCGTCCACCAGCAGCTCCACGACCGCTTCGACCGGCCGGCCGAGGTTGTTCAGCACGGTGACCCGCTCGGTGAACACCCCGGCCGCGACCGCCTGGTCGCGCAGCACGGTGTACGCGGGCGGCTCGTCGCGGCCGCCGGGCGGGGCGAGCACGGCGCCGTCCGGCCCGGCCAGCAGGGTGTGCAGCGGGCCGTCGGCGGTGAGGCGCCAGCGGCTCAGGTGCCGGGCGTCGCGCACGAACAGCCCGTCGGCCAGCGGCCCGCTCTCCCCCGCCACGTCCCCGGTGGGCCCGGTCACCGCGAAGGTGCCGTCGCGCACGAGCACCCGCGGGCCGCGCGTCACTCCGGCTCCCGGTCCGCCAGCAGGTCGAGGGTGAGGGCGGCGGTCCAGCTGAAGGCGCGGGCGCCGCGGCCCTCGCCGGTGTACGGGTGGACGTACTCCGCGAAGCCGGTCTCGCCCGCGCTGCGCAGCAGGGAGCGGCGCAGCGCGGCGGCCGGTTCACCGGCGCCGACCGCGCGCAGCCCGCGGTGGATCAGCCAGCCGGTGTTGAACCAACTCGGGCCGCGCCAGTAGCGGTTGGCGTCGAACTGCGGGCCGGTGAGGTCGTAGCTGGGCACCAGGTGGACCTCGCCGAGCCGGAAGTGCTCGCCGGTCGCGGTCCGCAGCAGGGCCGCCACCCGGTCGTCGGGCAGCGCGGGCACCGCGAGCGGCAGCAGTCCGGCGACGCCGCGCACCGGGACCAGCCGGTCGTCGCACAGGTCGCGGGCGGCGAAGATGCCGCGCCGGGCGTCCCACAGCCGGTCGGTCAGCGCGGCGGTCAGCCGCTGCGCCCGGCGGCGCGCGGGCCGCGGATCGGCGCCGACGGCCGCGGCGATGTCGGCCAGGGCGTGTTCGGAGGTGATGAGCAGCGCGTTGAAGCCGGGGTCCTCGACGCGGAGCGCGAACGGGGTGGCCGCGTCCCGGTAGCCGTGGTCGCGGTAGTCGCGGGCGAGCCGCACGTAGCGCGCGTAGTCCAGGTCGGTGGGGCGGTCGGCCCGGTCGCCGTGGTCGAGGTCGGCGCGGCGGAAGGAGCCCGCCGGGGCCGGGTCCACCCGGTGCAGCGCGGTGTCCCAGCAGGGGCTGTTGTCCAGTCCGCTCTCCCAGGGGTGCACGATCGCGGCGAGCCCGGCGCCGCCGAGGTCGCGGTGCGCGGCCAGGTAGCGGTGCCAGGCGTCGAGCCGGGGGTGGAGGCGTTCCAGGAAGCGGCGGCTGCGGGACCGCGCCGGATCGGCCCGGTGCACCAGCCAGGCGGCGAGCGCGTGGACCGGGGGCTGCACGATGCCGGAGGTCTCCGGCGCGGCCGGTGCGCCGGCGCCGCGGCCGGCGGTGGAGGAGCGCCAGAAGTCGGGGCTGGGGAAGTAGGCGCCGGGCGGCACCTCGGGGTTGAAGACAATGTGCGGGATCCGGCCGTCGCTCCACTGCGCGTTCAGCAGCGATTCCAGTTCCCGCTGCGCGCGGTGCGGCGACAGGTGGCGCAGGCCGATGGCGACGAACGCCGAGTCCCAGCTCCACTGGTGCGGGTAGAGGGAGCGGGACGGCACGGTCGAGGCGCCGGTCCAGTTGCCGAGCAGCACCCGGACCGCGGCGTCCCGCAACTGCCGCTGCCCGCTGGCGGTCTCGTGGCCCTCGGTGTCCAGGACGGCGGTCATCGGACCGCCCGGTGCCGGCGGCCGGCCGCCGGGGCCTGGCAACGGCTCGGCGTTTTACGGGAGTCGGCCGGGTTCGGCGGTTGCGGCACGGGCGGTTTCCGGCGGGCGGGTTGGCGCATGCGACGGCCTTTCGGGTCAGCCGCCGGCTCGGGGCCCGGCAGCGCCTGGCACGGGGTTGCGTTGTCCGTTCGACCAGATAACCCTGGCTTACGTCGAAGATAGCGAAGACTTAGGTCTTGTCAATACTCAAAAGCGGAAGGCGGGTTGGCGCGTTGGACCGCGCCGGCCGTCACCGTGATAGTCCTTTCCTACGCCGCCGGGCGGTTTCCCCACCGAGGGAGCGGCCCGTGGCGCGGACGAGAGCGGACAAGGAGAAGGACCGGATGGCATCGCCCCGGAGCACCGCCGGACATCTGCTGGAACTGATCCGCACCGGACAGGCCACGACCAGGAGCGAGCTGCAGAGCCTGACCGGGCTGTCCCGGTCCACGGTCGGCCACCGGCTGGACCAGCTGTTCGCCGCCGGCTGGCTCGCCGCCACCCCGGGGCAGCTGTCCACCGGCGGCCGCCCCTCGGTGCTGCTCACCTTCGACACCGGGCACGCCGTGGTGCTCGCCGCCGACCTGGAGACCACCCACGCCCGCGCCGCGGTGCTGGACCTGGCGGGCACCGTGCTGGCCGAGCACTGCGGCGCGCTGCGGGTGGCGGACGGCCCGGAGGTGGTGCTCGACCGGCTCGGCTCCTGGTTCGCCGCGCTGCTGGCCGCCACCGACCGCTCGCCGGCCGCCGTGTGCGGGACCGGCCTGTCGGTGCCGGGACCGGTCGAGTTCGAGTCCGGACTGGTCATCCGGCCGCCGATCATGCCCGGTTGGGACGGCTACCCGATCCGCGAGCGGCTGCGGCGGGTGCTGGCCGAGCAGGTCGGCACCGACCCGCTGCTGCCGATCCTCACCGACAACGACGCCAACCTGATGGCGCTCGGCGAGCAGCACCACGGCTTCGCCGGCTGTTCGACGTTCTTCCTGGTCAAGGTCTCCACCGGGATCGGCGCCGGCCTGGTCATCGACGGCCGGGTCTTCCGGGGGGTGGACGGCGGCGCCGGCGACCTCGGCCACATCCGGCTGCCCGACCGGCTGGACGCCCGCTGCATGTGCGGCTCCTACGGCTGCCTGGCCGCGGTGGCCAGCGGCCGGGCGGTGGCCGGCCAGCTCGCCGCGCTGGGCGTGCCCGCCGAGTCCGGCACCGACGTGCGCGCCGCGCTCGACGACGGCCGGCCCGAGGCGGTGCGGCTGGCCCGCGAGGCCGGGCAGCGCTGCGGCGAGGTGCTGGCCACCGCGGTCACGCTGCTCAACCCCGGCGTGCTGATGATCGCCGGCGACCTGGCCGAGACGCACTTCCTGACCGGGGTGCGCGAACTGCTCTACCAGCGCGCCCTGCCGCGCTCCACCCGCAACCTGCAGATCGTCACCTCGCGGCTCGGCGAGCGCGCCGCGCTGGCCGGCGCCACCGCGATGGTCGTGGAGCACCTGTACGCCCCCGAGCAGGCCGACGAGCGGCTGGCGACCGGCGCCCCGGTCGGCTGACCCGGCCCGCTACCCGGCGCCGCGCGCGAACTCCCGGGCCGCCGCGATCCGTTGGGCCGCCGTCGGGTGGGTGCCGAACAGCACGTGCAGCAGCCGCGGCGGGTTCGGATCGCCGACGTTGGAGACGGTCAGCCGGCGCTGCATGGCGACGAAGTGCTCCGGATCGCCGGTCAGGCGCAGCGCGTACCCGTCCGCCCGCCGCTCCGCGCGCCGGCTCACCGCGCAGGCCGGCGGGCCGGTGAGGGCGGACAGGACCGCCGCCAGCGCCGCGAGCAGCGGAAGGGAGCGCGGGTCGGCGAACCGGCCCACCCCGGCCAGCTCCAGCAGCGGCTGCCAGCGCACCGCCGCCGCCAGCACGAGCACCCCGGCCGCCGCGCCCACCGCGCCGGCCACCGTGCCGTACGCCACGTCGCGGTGCTTGACGTGGCCGAGCTCGTGCGCGGTGACCAGTTCGATCTCGCGGGCCGGCGCCGTGCGCAGCAGCGTGTCGTGGACCACCACCCGGCGGGTGCGGCCGAAGCCGGAGACGTAGGCGTTGAGCGCGGTGGTGCGCCGCGAGGCGTCGGCCACCAGCACGTCGCGCACCGCGATCCGGTCCCGGGCGGCCAGCGCCAGCAGGGCGTCGCGCAGCTCGCCGGGTTCCATCGGCGTGAAGCGGTTGAACAGCGGTTCCAGCACGACGGGCGCGAGCCACGACATCGCCGAGACGGCCACCGCCGCCGCGACCGCGCTCCAGGCCCACCACCACCGGGTCGCCCCGGCCGCCGCGTAGAGCGCGAAGACCGCGCCGACCGCCAGCGCCGCCCCGATCACCAGCCCGCGCGCCCGGTCCGCGAACCAGCCCGCCCAGCCCTGGGTCACCAGCCCGAACCGGACCCGCACCACCCGCACCCGGGCGCCGAACGGCAGCGACAGCAGCTCCTGCGCCACCAGCAGCACCAGGGTCCCGAACAGCACCTCGGCCCACCACGCGCCGCCGAACGGCCCGGCCACCGCGCCCACCAGCCGGGCGCCGGCCGGGCTGAGGCCCAGCCCGAGGGTGAGCGCCAGGGCGGCGAGCCGGCCGGCCAGCAGCGGCGGCCACTGCGCCCGCCGCAACGCCCGGCCGCGCGCGACCTGTTCGGCCGTGAAGTCGGCCGTGCCGTCGGCCACCGGCTCCTCGCTCACCCCAGCTCCTCCGTCACGTACGACCGCCAGCGCGCGGTGAACTCCGCGGCACTCGTCCCCAGCGTGTCGCGCAGCGCCCGGTCCGCCCCCTCGCGGCCGGCCGCGGTGTAGAGCGCGACGAGCTTGTCCTTCCCCCAACGGGCCGCCACCATCCGGCAGGCCAGCCAGCCGCCTTCGTACGCCTCGGCGAGCCGCGGGGCGCCGGCCGCGAAGTCGGCGTTCGACGGCAGCGCGCCCAGCAGCCGCCCGGCGTCCCCACGGCGCAGGTCGCCGCGCAGCTCCGGCGCGATCCGCGCCGGGCTGAGGACGGTGCCGTAGCCGACCCAGTCGGCGAACCCCTCGGACAGCCACAGCGGGGTGCGCGAGGTGGTGGCCGTCCGGGTGGCAACGTGGGTGAGTTCGTGGGTGAGCACCACGCGGCGGCCGAACGCGCTCAGCCCAGCGAACGCCTGCGGGTTGACGATGACCCGGTCGGCGGGCGCGGTGCCGCCGCCGCGCAGCTCCGCCGTGGTGACCGCGGCGATGTCCTGGTAGGCGCCGGGCGCCGCGCCGATCAGCGCGGCCATGTCGGCCTCGCTGCCGGGCACTTCGACGATCGCCCGGTCCGCCCAGCGCCCCGGCCAGCCGGCCCGCACCACCGGGACCGCCCGGTCGGCGAGGCCGGCGTAGCCGCGCAGCGCGGCCGGGGACGCCTGGCCGAACACCAGCGCGTCGCGCCCGGTCACCACCGCCATCGGGCCCTGGTCCCACGGCTGGACGGCGGTGTGCCGGCCGGCCGCCTCGCCGCCGGTCTGCGAGGACAGGTACCAGCGGCCGTCCCGCCGGGTCATGGTCAGGTACGCCTGCGCGGTGACCGGCGCCGCGTCGTAGCCGCGCAGCTCGTAGTCGAGCTCGGCGTCCACCGCGACCTGGTCCGGATCGGCGACCGGGAACGCGCCGGTGGAGCGCACCCGGTAGGAGAAGGCGGCGAACGGCAGCCGGCGCAGGTTGTCGAAGACCTGGCCCTGCGCGGTGCGGAACGCGCCGGCCGCCGGGTCCACGGTGCCGAGGAAGGCCGCCCGGTCGCGCCGCAGCACCGCGCGGGCCCTGGTGGCGAGCACCGCCCGCCAGCCGTTCCCGGTGCCGTGTCCGCCGCCGGAGCAGCCGGCGAGCGCCGCCAGCAGCGCCAGCACCGCCGCGCAGCCCAGCACGGCCCTGGCCCGCCGCCCGTGTCCCGTCACGCCCCGATCCTACGGAGCGCCGCGGTCAGGGCCGGACGACCCCGTCGATCGGCATCATGTCGACCGGGTCGTAGCGCACCCGGGCGCCCGGGTAGGGGGCGTGGATGACCTCGCCGCCGCCGACGTACATCGCGACGTGGCTGGCGTCGCCGCGGTAGATCACCAGGTCGCCGGGGCGGGCCTCGCTCAGCGGGACGCGGGCGCCGGCGTGCAGCTGCTCCTGGGAGGTACGCGGCAGCGAGACCCCGGCGTGCCGGTACGACCAGTACATCAGGCCCGAGCAGTCGAAGGAGGACGGACCGGTGCTGCCCCACGCGTAGGGGGAGCCGAGCGCGGAACGGGCGGCGGCGACCGCCTCCGCGGCCCGGCTGGAGGAGGCCGGCAGGTCGGGGAGGTCCGGCAGCGGCCCGACCAGCGCGGTGCGGCCGTCGCCGGCCGGTCCGTAGCCGAGGGCGTCGCGCTGGGCGGGCGCGAGCGGCGCCAGCAGCCGTTGCGCGGCGGCCAGCTTGCCCTCGATGGTGCGCTTGCGGGCCGCCAACCGGGCGCGGACCTGCCGCAGTTGGGACAGCTCCGCGCCGGCCTGGCCGCGTTCCTGCTCCAGGACGCGCTGGGCGTCGCGCAGTTGGCGCAGCTGGCCGGCCTGCCGGCCCTGGATGCGGTCCAGGTCGCTGGCCCGGTCCAGGTAGGTGCCGGGGTCGGACGAGAGGATCAGCGCGAGCGCGGGGTCGATGCCCCCCTGGCGGTACTGGTCGCCGGCGACCGCGGCGAGGCCGTCGCGCATCCGGTTGACCGCCTGCTGCCCGCGGGCCAGCTCGCCCTGCAGGCCGTCCAGTTGGGAGCTGAGCCGGCTCTGGCTCTCCTGGGCCGCGTCGTACTGCTGGGTGGCCGCCTCGGCCTGCGCGTAGAGCGCCTTGACCTGCGAGCGCAGCGCACCGGGACCCTCCTGCGGCGCGGCGCCGGCCGGGATCGCGGTGCTCAGCGCGGCGGCGGCCGCGGCGGACAGCACCGTGGCCCGGCGGGCCCGTACGAGACCTGGTTGCGCGGGACGGCGATGGGACGCCATGGGACCGCACCTCCTTCTGTGCGGAGGCGACAGTAGCGGTGCGGTCACAAGGAGTTCAAAGCACGGGAGAGCCGACGAATCCGGCGAAAGCACCGGATGCGCAGGTCACAGCCGCCGGGCCGTCAACGGGCCACACCAGGTGTCACCCGGGCGGCTCACCGGCGGGGCACGGTCTAGACGCGGACTCCGAAGTCGAACGGCATGTCGCTCATCTTCTCCAGCTTGACCACCGTGCCGGTATGCGGGGCGTGCAGCACCACGCCGTCGCCCGCGTACATGCCGACGTGCTCGCCGCCGTAGAAGATGACCAGGTCGCCGGGCTTGAGCTCGCTCTGCGAGTAGATGCGGGTGCCGGCGTTCTCCTGCTCCTCCGAGGTGCGCGGCAGCGAGACGCCGGCCTGCGCGTAGGACCACTGGGTGAAGCCGGAGCAGTCGAACTCGTTGGGGCCGGTGTCGCCGTAGACGTAGGTGTCGCCGCGGCGGGTCATCCCGGCCCGGAGGGCGTCGGCGGCGCGGGTGGAGGCGGCGTCCCCGTAGTTGATGGTGAAGTTGGAGATCGTGCCGCCGTTCTCGAACGCGTAGCGGACGGCGGGGGTGAGGCTGTCGAGCAGGCGCTGCGCCTTGGCGAGCTTTCCCTGCACTTCCTGCTTCTTCTCCGCGAGTTCCTTCCGGGCGCTGGACAGCTGGGCGAGCTTGATGCTCGCCTCCGCCCGCTCCTGGTCGAGGACCCGCTTCTGCGTCTGGATCTGCTTCATCTCGTCGGCCTGGGTGCCGCTGAGCTGGTCGAGCATGGTGGCCTTGTCGAGGTAGTCACTCGGGTTGGCCGACAAGAACAGCTGCACGGTCGGGTCTATGCCGCCGGTGCGGTACTGGGCACTGGCCATCGAACCGAAGTCGTCCGCAAGCTTGTTGAGCGACGCCTGCTCCTTGGCCACCTTGTTCTGCAGGTCGCTGACCTGCGCCTCCAGCTTGTCCTGGCGCTCCTTGGCGCCGTCGTACTGGTTGGTGGCCGCTTCCGCCTGGTTGTTCAGCGCGGTGATCTGGTCCTTGACGCTCTTCTGCGTCGGCTTCGGCGCGGCGTTGGCCGCGGACTGCGAGGCCAGCGCGACGGCTGCCGCGGCGGTGGCGGTCAGGACGGTCAAGCGGGTACGACTGACCGGCTTGGGACGACGATGGGACGCCACGGAGGCGAACTCCTTCTTCCATCAGCCGCCTACCGGGTGAGCTGTCGGGTTCGGGCCGGAAGTTGCCCTACGAGGCCTCACCACGCCCTGGTCGACGCGGCCTGACTCCGATTCACCCCGGGAACGTTGGTTCCCCGGCTCCGAGCACCGATGATCCCCAACGTGCAGTGTCCGGTGCGTCGAACTCGGCGGTAACCCCCGCCGTCGTCCGGGATGGACGAGCGACCTTACGGGAGTTCGAGCTGACCCTAGTAACCAAGTTGTGATCGGTTCAAATCCTTCCGAGAAAAAACTTGGTCATCAGACGACTTCTTTACACGCACTCCACCACACGTGACGAGCATTTGACTCTGTGTGCGTCATTTGGGCCCACGACGGCGGCCAACAGGCCCGTGCCGACTACGCTGTGTGCGCTGAATCACATCGCCGCTTTCGGCACCAACGACGCGGCGTAAAAGGCGCGATGGAATATCCTACGGCCAAAATCGGACTTCTTCGGCGCAATTGAGTCGCTACGCCCCAGGAAGCCGCGAATCACATGCGCGACAGCCGGCGCAGCAGCAGGGTGGAGGCCACCGGCCGGGCGCCCGCCCGGGCCACGCCGTCCGCCACCTCGCGGTCGGCGGAGACCACCACGACCGGCCGGCCGGCCGGCTCCGCGCGCACCAGCCGGCGGATCAACTCGTCGGCCGTCTCCCCCGGTTTGCTGAACAGCACCCGCACCCCGCGCGGCGGCGCGAGCAGCACCGGCGCGGACAGCTCCGCGCCGTCGAAGACGCAGGTGATCTCGGCGCCGGTCTGCGCCGCCAGCCCGGCGAGCCCGCCGAGCAGCCGGAGTCTCTGCTTCTCCAACGGCAGGGTGGGATAACCGGTCTTGGTGACGTTGTAGCCGTCCACCACGACGTGCGCCTGCGGCAACGCCAGCAACTGGTCGAGCAGTTGGGGGTCGTCCTCGGCGAGAGCGCGCCGGGCGATGTCCTTCGGGCCGATCGCGCCGGGCGAGACCGCCTCGACGGTGTCGGCCGGCCGCTCGTTGACCGGCGGCAGCGCGAGCTCGCGGCGCAGCCCCTGGGCCGCTTCGAGCACGGTGTCCAGCAGCAGGCGCAGCCGCATGTCCTCCAGGCTGCGGCCCTCGCGGACCGCGCGGCGGCCGGCCTCCAACGCGGACTCGGCCTCGGCGAGCCGGGCCCGCAGCCGCCGCGACTCGCTCTCGGCGGCGGCCACCTCGGCGGCCGCCGTGCCGCGCACCTGGAGCAGTTCCGCGTCGACCTTGCGCAACGCGGCCTCGCCGCGCCGCAGATCGCTGGTGGCGCTGCGCAGCTTGCGCTGCAGCGCGTCGGCCTCCTTGCGGACCGCGTCCAGCTCGGCGCGGGCGGCGCGCGACTCGTCCTGCGCGGTGGCCCGCACCTCGGCGAGCTGCTCCTTGAGCCGGCGCAGCTCGCGGGAGGTCTCCTCGCCGACCTGGTCCGCGTGGGCCCGCTCGGCCTCCTCGCCGGCCGCGCCGACCAGCTTGGGCCAGCCGGGCGGCCGCACGAGGTAGGCCGCCGCGGCCACGTCGAGCGGATCGGCGGCCGGCGGCGGCGTGCCGGCGTCCAGCGCGGCGGCCAGCTCCGGCTGCGCCTCGCGGACCCGGGCGGCCACCCGCTGCCGGAAGACCGGGTCGGACTCGACGGCGGCGGCCAGCGCGTTCCCGGCGAACCGGGCCCGGCGCGACGGGGTGAAGCGGGCGTACTGCCGTAGCTGGGCGGGGAGTTCGGCGGTGGTCATCGAGCCGAACGCCTCGGCCGCCAGCGCGATCACCTTGTGCCGCACGCCTTCGGGCAGCGGCCGGTCGAGGAGTTCCTCGTCGCGGTCGGCGGGCGCGTCGGCCTCCCGCGCGGCCTCGGCGGCGGCTTCCCGGTCCGGGTCCGGCGGCACGTCGGGACCGGCGGCGCCTTCCGGTGCCGCCTGCTGCTTGCCGCCCGCTCGCTCCACCGGTGACTCCGTCCGCTTCCTCCGCCGCCTTGCGTACACCCCCATTGTCCCCGCCCGGCTCGTGCGGGGACCGGTACGGGCTCGTCCCGCGTCCCGTCCGGCCCGAACGGCCGAGGTGGCCGAAAGGGATCGGAGCGGCACTGCGGCAACCCTACGGCCTCGGGGCCCCGGTCCGCAGACGGTGTCCGGCGAGGCGGCCTATGACCGAATGGTCCGTTCCGCCATGATCGACGTCATGCCGCCACCCAGCCACGACGACGCCCTCGCCCGACTGCCCCGGCTGACCGACCGCCCGCCGTCCACCGCAGGGTCATGGCCGCCCGCACCGCCCGGCGGGTCCCCGCGGCCGGTCGGCCGTGAACGCCGGCCGGTCGTGACCTACACCCTGATCGGCCTGTGCACAGCGGTCTTCCTGGTCAGCCCGCTCTCCGGCCTGATCACGGCGTACGGAACCGGCCACGCCCAACTGTGCGCCCAGGCCGCCTACTTCGCCCACTGGGGCGTCATCCCCAGCGAGCTGCTGCACGGCCGGCTGCCGGCCGGGGCACTGGGCGGGCCGGGCGGCTGCCATCCGGCGGCGCCGGACAAGGTGCCGTTCCTGTCGGTGCTGACCGCGCTGTTCGTGCACGGCGGCTGGCTGCACCTGATGGGCAACATGCTCTTCCTGCTGGTCTTCGGCGCGGACGTGGAGGAGCGGATGGGCCGGGCCGGGTTCGCGCTGTTCTACCTGGCCGCCGGCTACGTGGCCACCTACGGCTACGCGCTGGGCCAGGCCGGCTCGACCCAGACGCTGGTGGGCGCCTCGGGGGCGATCGCCGGGGTGCTGGGCGCCTACCTCCTGCTGTATCCCCGGGCCCGGGTGACCAGCCTCTTCCCCTTCCTGCTCTTCCTGCCGCTGCGCTTCCCCGCCTGGCTGGTGCTGGGCTTCTGGTTCGTGCTGCAGTGGCTCGCCGCGCGGACCGACGGCACCGGGCCGGGCGTCGCCTACCTCGCGCACGTCTTCGGCTTCGTCTTCGGCTTCCTGTGCGCGGTGGCGGTCCGCCGGTGGCGGCCGGCGGTGCGGGCGCGCTGACCGGCACCCCGCCCGGTCTAAGCTGAAGCGCGCAAGCCGCGACCCGAGGAGACAACCAGCCATGATCACCGCGATCGTGCTCATCAAGACCGATGTGGACCGGATTCCGGAGATCGCCGAGTCGATCGCCGCCCTGGAGCACGTCAGCGAGGTCTACTCGGTCACCGGCGCCTACGACCTGGTCGCGCTGGTCCGCGTCGCCCAGCACGACGACCTGGCGGACGTCATCCCGGGCGGGATCAGCAAGATCCCGGGCGTGGCGGGCACCGACACCCACGTGGCGTTCCGCACCTACTCGCAGCACGACCTGGAAGCCGCCTTCGCCATCGGCCTGGAGGGCTGACGCCCGGCCCGCTCAGGCCCGCTCAGGCCCGCTCAGGCCGGCTCGGGCACGCAGCGGCCGTTCTCGGTGCGGTACCGCCAGGCGGCTCCGTCCCGCACCAGTTCCGCGACCGCGTCCAGGAACCGGGCCACGTGCTCATCGGGCGTGCCGGCGCCGAAGCTGACCCGGACCGCGCTCGCCGGGCGCTCGCCGTCCGCCGCGGCATCATCGCAGCCGGCCGGGGCCTCGGGCGCCGCGCCGAGCAGGGCGCGCACCAGCGGATGGGCGCAGAACAGCCCGTCGCGCACCCCGATCCCGTACTCCGCGGACAGCGCGGCGGCCAGCAGCGAGCTGTTCCAGCCGTCGACGGCGAACGAGATCACCCCGACCCGTTCCGCCCGGCCGCCGAAGAGCGAGAGCACCCGCACCCCGGGGATCCGGGCGAGCCCGTCCAGCACCCTGGCGACCAGGACGCGTTCCCGCTCCACCAGTCGCCCGAACCCGGCGGCCGACAGCGCCCGGCAGGCCGAGGCGATGGCGTAGGCGCCGATGACGTTGGGCGAGCCGGCCTCGTGGCGGGCGGCGCCGCCGTGCCAGGCCACCTCCACCGCCCCGTCGCCGGCCGCGCCGCTGGTGACCGCGCGGCTGGCGCCGCCGCCGGCGAGGTACGGCTCGGCCGCGTCCAGCCAGTCGGCCCGGCCGGCCAGCACGCCGGCGCCGAACGGGGCGTAGAGCTTGTGCCCGGAGAAGGCCACGTAGTCCACGTCCCAGGCGGCCGCCTCGATCGGGTGGTGCGGCGCCAACTGGGCGGCGTCCAGCACCAGTCGGGCGCCGTGGGCGTGCGCGGCGGCGGCCAGCTCCCGTACCGGCCACAGCTCGCCGGTGACGTTGGAGGCGCCGGTGACGCACACCAGGGCGGGTCCGGCCGGTCGCTCGGCCAGCGCGCGCCGCAGCGCGGCCACCGCCTCGCCGGGCGAGCCCGGCGCGGCCAGCACGGTCACCGGGCAGTCCGCCCGGGTGCGCCAGGGCAGCAGCGCGGCGTGGTGCTCGGTCTCGAAGACGTAGGTCCGGGTGCCGGACGGGAGGGCGGCGGCGAGCAGGTTGAGCGAGTCGGTGGTGGAACGGGTGAAGACCACCTGGTCGTCCGGCCGGCAGCCGAGGAAGCGGGCCACCTCGGCCCGGCTCTGCTCGAACAGGTCGGTGGACAGCTGCGAGAGGTACCCGGCGCCGCGGTGCACGCTGCCGTAGTACGGCGCGTAGGCGGCCACGTCGTCCCACACCCGCTGCAGCGCGGGGGCGCTCGCCGCGTAGTCCAGGGCCGCGTAGCCGACCTCGCCGCCGGTCACCAGCGGCACCCGCACGTCCCGGCCGAGCACCGGCAGCGGTGCGCCGGGGGCGTGAACGGCGGGACCGGCGGCAAGGGAGGGAACGGTGGAAACAGACATGACGCACTCCTGCGACAACCAGGACCCCTGGTCGTGGAAGAGCGAGGGATCCGCGCTTGCCATGAGCCCTGCGCTCACGGCCTGGTCATCACCCGGGGCACCCCGCCACGGACGGAGGGTTGCCGGACAGCGAGCCGGGGCCTTCGCGCTGTCACTCGTGACCTGTCCAGCACCGTAGCAGGCGGAACGGGGCACCACCTCCCCCGTTCCACCATGCGAAACGGGCTAGCGGTTGCTGGCCGCCACCCAGCGGTCGAGGGCCGCGCGGGCCGCGCCGGAGTCGAGTGCCTCGGCGGCGCGGGCCATGCCGGCCGCGATCCGGTCCTCCAGCGGCCCGTCACCGGGCGTCAGGGCCACCAGCGCGGCGGCCGAGTTGAGCAGCACCGCGTCGCGCACCGGACCGGTCTCGCCGGCCAGCAGGCGGCGGGCGACCTGCGCGTTGTACTCCGGGTCGGCGCCGCGCAGCGCCTCGACCGGGACCAGGTCCAGGCCCACGTCGCGCGGGTCGAAGGCGACCTGGTCGACCTTGCCGTCCCGTACCACCCACACCTGCGAGGTGGCGGTGGTGGTCAGCTCGTCCAGGCCGTCGTCACCGCGGAAGACCAGCGCGGACGAGCCCCGTTCGGCCAGCACGCCGGCCAGGAGCGGCGCCATCCGGGCGTCCGAGACACCGGTGGCCTGGGAGCGGACCTTGGCGGGGTTGGTGAGCGGGCCGAGGAAGTTGAAGATCGTCCCGATGCCCAACTCGGCGCGGGCGCGGGCGACATGGCGCAGCGCGGGGTGGAACTTCACCGCGAAGCAGAAGGTGATGCCGGCCTCCTCGGCGACCTCGACGACCCGGGCCGGCGCCAGATCCAGGTTGACGCCGAGGCGTTCCAGGACGTCGGAGGCGCCGCTGGCCGAGGAGGCGGCGCGGTTGCCGTGCTTGACGACCCGGGCGCCGGTGCCGGCCACCACGATCGCCGACATCGTGGAGATGTTGACCGTCCTGGCCCGGTCGCCGCCGGTGCCGACGATGTCCACCGTGGGGCCGGGGACCTCGATGAGGTTGGCGTGCGCGTACATGGTGCGCACGATCCCGGACAGCTCGCCCACCGTCTCGCCCTTGGCGCGCAGGGCCATCGCGAACCCGGCGATCTGCACGTCGGTGGCCTCGCCGCGCATGATGCGGTCCATCGCCCAGGCGGTGTCCTCGCCGGTCAGGTCGTGCCCGGCCAGCAGCGCGCTGAACAGGTCGGGCCAGGTGCGGTCCGCCACGCTGTCGACTCCGACGGGGGCCTGCGCGTTCATCGCCGCTCCTGGAAATGTGATCGGGAAACGCCGGGGCCGCCGGCGCACGCCCCAGCGTAGCGATCGCGCGGGTACGCCGAAGGCCCCGTCCGGACTGTGGCGGTCCGGGCGGGGCCTTCGGCGGTGGATCGCGGGATCAGTGGTGGCCGTGGCCGCTGGTGATCTCCGCGTGCTCCTCCGGGGTGGGCTTGGGGATCTGGCTTCCCTCGCCGTACATGCCCTGGGAGAGCTTGCTGCGCAGGCGCTCGACCGGGTTGGCCTTGCGCTCGACGCCGTTCTCGTCGACCTCGGGGCCGACCGCGAGCGGCTCGGGCTGCTCGTGGGCGGTGAGGGTGAAGCGCTTGCCCTGGTCGAGCTGCTCGTGCACCTCGATGAACTCACCGTGCGGCAGGCGCCTGATGACGCCGGTCTCCCGGCCGTGCAGCACCTTGTCGTGGTCGCGGCGCTGCAGGCCCAGGCAGACCCGCTTGGTGGCCACGAAGACCAGGACCGGCATCACGAAGAAGGCGATGCGCACGAACCAGGTGACCGTGTTGATCGACAGGTGGAAGTGGGTCGCCACGATGTCGTTGCCGCCGCCGAGCAGCAGCACCAGGTACCAGGTGATCCACGCCGCGCCCAGGCCGGTGCGGACCGGGCGGTTGCGCGGGCGGTCCAGGATGTGGTGCTCGCGCTTGTCACCGGTGAGCCAGGACTCGACGAACGGGTAGACCGCGATCGCGGTGAGCACCAGCGGGAAGACGATCAGCGGGATGAACACGCCCAACTGCAGCGTGTGGCCCCAGAAGTTGATCTCCCAGCCGGGCATCGCGCGGATCAGGCCCTCGGAGAAGCCCATGTACCAGTCGGGCTGGGCGCCGGTGGAGACCTGGTCGGGGCGGTAGGGGCCGTACTCCCAGATCGGGTTGATGGTCGCGATCGCGGCGACGGCCGAGATGACGCCGAAGACCAGGAAGAAGAAGCCGCCCGCCTTCGCCATGTACACCGGCAGCAGCGGCATGCCGACGACGTTCTTCTCCGTCTTGCCGGGACCCGGCGAACTGGGTGTGCTTGTGGTAGAAGACCAGGATCAGGTGGGCCACCAGCAGGCCGGCCATGATGCCCGGCAGCAGCAGGATGTGGATCGAGTAGAACCGCGAGACGAAGTCGTCGCCGGGGAACTGCCCGCCGAACAGGAAGAACGACAGGTAGGTGCCGACGATCGGGCACCGACAGGATCGCGCCCTCCATGAACCGCACGCCGGTGCCGGACAGCAGGTCGTCCGGGAGCGAGTAGCCGGTGAAGCCGGTGAACATGCCGAGCACCAGCAGCAGGAAGCCGAACATCCAGTTGACTTCGCGCGGCTTGCGGAACGCGCCGGTGAAGAACACCCGCATCATGTGCACGAGCATGGCGGCGATGAAGACCAGCGCCGCCCAGTGGTGGATCTGCCGGATCAGCAGGCCGCCGCGCACCTCGAAGCTGATGTGCATCGTGGAGTCGAACGCCTCGGACATGCGGATGCCCTGCAGCGGCACGTACGGGCCGGAGTAGGTCACCTCCTGCATGCTCGGGTGGAAGAACAGCGTCAGGTACACACCCGTGAGGATGATGATGATGAAGCTGTAGAGGCAGATCTCACCGAGCATGAAGGACCAGTGGTCCGGGAAGATCTTGCGCATGTTGGCCTTGGCCAGGCTGTAGACGCCCAGCCGGCCGTCCGCCCAGTCCGCCAGCCGCTCGCCCGCCGGGGCGTTGCCCAGCGGTGCGCTCACGGCGTCGGTGGCGCTGTCAGTGGTGCTCATCCGCGCTCCCAGAAGCTCGGGCCGACGGGCTCGGTGAAGTCGCCGAGCGCTTCGAGGTAGCCCTTGTCGTTGACGCTGATCCTCAGCTGCGGCAGGGCGTGACCGGCCGGGCCGAAGATGACACGGCCACCGTCCGACAGGTCGAACGTGGACTGGTGGCAGGGGCACAGCACGTGGTGCGTCTGCTGCTCGTAGAGGCTGATCGGGCAGCCGACGTGCGTGCAGATCTTGGAGAACGCCACGATGCCCTGGTGGCCCCAGTCCAGCTCGCGCTTGTCCTTGATGTCCTCGGGCCGCATCCGGATGACCATGAGCGCGGACTTCGCGATGACCTCGGCGAAGTCGGCGGCGTCGTTGGACAGGCCCTGCGGCTTGGCGAAGGTCAGCGAGCCGACCATCACGTCCTCCGGCCGCAGCGGGAGGTTGGTGTTCTGGTTGATCAGCAGCATGCCCTTGCGCCACGCCGTGGTGCGGAGCTTCTTCTCCGGCAGCGGGCCGAGGTCGCGCAGCAGCACCAGGCCGGAGAGCGGCACCATGGCCATCGCGCCGAACATGGTGTTGCGGATCAGCTTGCGGCGGCCGAACTGGCTCTCCTTGGCGCCCTGCTTGAAGTCCGCCAGGACCTGCGCCTTGACCTCCGGCGCCGCCTCGATCGGGTGCCGCTCGGCGGGCATCTCCACGTCGGACATCAGGGTGCGGGCCCAGTGGACCGCGCCCGCGCCGATGCAGAACAGCGCCGCGCCCAGCGTCAGCCCCAGCGCGAAGTTGAGCGCGCTGATGTGGCCGATCGGGAAGACGTAGATGATCTTGCCCGGCTTGAGCGTCACGTACGAGGCGATGAAGCCCACGGTCGCGAGCATCGACAGCGTGAACAGCGTCGCGACGACGCGCTCGGAGTGCCGGGCGGCCTTCTCGTCGAAGTCCTGGCGGCGGGGCTGGTGGGCCGGCAGGCCCGGGTCGGCGAACGGGCCGCTGTGGACCAGGTCACCGTGGTGAGCCTCGTGGGAGCGCTCACTTGGCAGGTTCTCTTCTGACATGTCCTCGTGGGATCCAGGCTCGCTACTCATGACTTCCTGGCCTTCGTGGTGTGCGCCGCGACCCAGACGGCCAGCGCGATCAGCGCGCCGAGTCCGAAGATCCAGCCGAACAGGCCCTCGCTCACCGGGCCGAGGCCGCCGAGCTCAAGACCGCCGGGGCTCGCGGACTTGCCGCTGTCCACCGCGCCCAGGTAGGCGATGATGTCCTTCTTTTCCTTCTGCGGCATCGTGCTGTCCGGGAAGGACGGCATGTTCTGCGGGCCGGTGAGCATGGCCTCGTAGATGTACTTGGGCTCGACGCCGTCCAGGGTCGGGGCGTACTTGCCCTCCGAGAGCGCACCGCCCTTGCCGGAAGCGTTGTGGCACTGCGCGCAGTTGGTGCGGAACAGGTCGCCGCCGTTGGCGATGTCGGCACCGTCCGGGCTGTACTGCTGCTTGGTCGGCGCGACCGGGCCGGGACCGAGCGAGGCGATGTACGCGGCCAGCTGGTCGACCTGGGCCTGGTTGTAGATCGCCTTCTTCGCCGGGATCTGCGGGCCCTGTTGCTGGGCCGGCATCCGGCCGGTACCGACCTGGAAGTCCACCGCGGCCGAACCGACGCCTACCAGCGAGGGCCCGGTCTTGCTGCCCTCCCCGGAGGTCCCGTGGCAGGTGGCGCAGCCGACCGAGTAGAGCTTCTGTCCCTCGGTGATCGCGAGGGACTGCGCTGAGGTGTCGGCCTGCGCCTTGTCAGCCGGCGCGAACGCGGCATACAGCCCCCCGGTGGCCGCAAGCGCGAAGAGTAGGACGACAAGCGCCGCCAGCGGGTGGCGTCGTCGTGCGGAGAGCTTTTTCACGGATTACCCCGGTGTCAGGATCTTCTGCGTCGATGCTTCAGGTGTGGTTCCGCCGCGGAACCGGTTACTTGATCAGGTAGATCGTGGTGAAGAGGCCGATCCAGACGACGTCGACGAAGTGCCAGTAGTAGGACACGACGATCGCCGCCGTGGCCTGCTCGTGGGTGAACCTCTTCGCCGCGTACGTCCTACCGAGCAGGAGCAGGAAGGCGATCAGACCGCCCGTCACGTGCAGTCCGTGGAAGCCGGTGGTCAGGTAGAAGACCGAACCGTACGGACTGGAACTGAGCGAGAGGCCGGCGTTGCGGACCAGGTCGGTGTACTCGAAGATCTGGCCGCCGATGAACATCGCGCCCATGACGAACGTGATCATGAACCACATTCGCAGCCGCTTCACGTCACCGCGCTCGGCGGCGAAGACGCCCCACTGGCAGGTGAAGGAGGAGAGCACCAGGATCGTGGTGTTCACCGACGCGAAGGGCACGTTGAGCGCATCGTTCTGGCTGTGCCAGAAGGCCGTTCCGGTCACCGATCGGAGAGTGAAGTACATCGCGAAGAGGGCCGCGAAGAACATCAGCTCGGAACTCAGCCAGATGATGGTTCCGACGCTCGTCATGTTCGGTCGGTTGACCGACGGGTGCGCGTGCCCGGTTTCTACTGCAGTTGCTGTCGCCACGACCGACATTATGTCGGTCGCTTATCCGGCGCTCACCTCGGGGGGTCCCGTTCGGTGTGTCAAGCGCTTCGCGGGCGGCCGGGCGGCGCGTCGCGGGGTTCGCCCGAAGGGGGGAAGCACTGGTGGGAGGCGCCGGGCCGGGCCGGCGGGCGGCGGCGCCGATCACGCCCGGGCGCACCGCCGTTCACCGGATCGTTGATCGACCGGGGTCGCCGAAGCCCTCCTCCCGGAGGCGGTCGGCGGAGTAGCATCTGCGCGTCCGCGCGGCGGCGAACGGCCGCGCGGGGCAATCCGCCAACGAGGAGGCTCCGCTCATGCAGCAGCCCGCCACGGTGCTCGTCTACAGCGACGACGCGAACACCCGGGAGCAGGTACGCCTGGCCGCCGGGCGCCGTCCCGCTCCCGACGTGCCCCGGGTGCAGTTCCTGGAGTGCGCCACGCTGCCCGCGGTGATGTCCGCACTGGACGCGGGCGGGATCGACGTGTGCGTGCTGGACGGCGAGTCGGCGCCGGCCGGCGGCATGGGCGTGTGCCGCCAGATCAAGGACGAGATCTTCCAGTGCCCGCCGGTGCTGGTGCTGATCGCCCGCCCGCAGGACGCCTGGCTGGCCACCTGGAGCCGGGCGGACGCCGCCGTGTCGCTCCCGGTGGACCCCGCGGCGCTCGCGGAGTCCCTTGCGGGGCTGCTCCGCGAGCACCGGGCGCCGGCCAATTCGGGATCCTGACTCGTCACCGCCGTCCGGCCGGCCGGACGGCGGGAGTCTTCCGCGTCACACCCCGGGGATGAGCCGTGAGGCCTCGCCCTGGTGTTCCGCCGCGTTGTCGGTCCGGCTGCCGGAGGTGGCGCGGGCGCCGAGCGCGCTGCCCTTGAGCCACTTGTCCCACGACAGGTTCCAGTCGCCGAAGCCGTTGCCGAACGGTTCCATCTCGTGGCCCTGGCTGCCGACGACCTGCACCACGTCGCCGGGGCGCACCTCGTCGAAGAACCAGTGGGCGTTCGCGGTGCTCATGCCGGTGCAGCCGTGGCTGGTGTTGGCCACGCCCTGCGAGCCGACCGACCAGGGCGCGGCGTGCACGTACTCGCCGCTCCATGTCACCCGGGTGGCCCAGTAGACCGGCAGGTCGTAGGAGTCGGAGGAGCCGGCGGCGATGCCGACCGTGCTGCTCTTCATCTGGACGTACGCCGTCTTCTCCAGCACGACCTTGATGCCGTTGCGGGTGGAGAAGCCCGGCTTGCCGGTGGTCACCGGGATGGTGCGCACCGCGTCGCCGTTGCGGTAGAAGGTCAGTTCGTGGGTGCCGGCGTCGGTGAGGGCGATCACCTTGTCGCCGGTGTCGAACGTGACCGGTTCGGCGGAGCCGCCGAAGACGCCCTTGGAGACCTGGGTGCCCGCCAGGCTGCTGCTGACCGTGACGGTGGTGTGCGCGGGCCAGTAGGTCTTGGGCCGGAAGTGCAGCGTGCGGTCGTCCACCCAGTACCAGGAGCCGGTGACGGCCGGGGACGACGTGACGTGCAGCGCCCGCTCGACGGCGGCCCGGGCGGCCTGGCCCTGGACCGGCTTGCTGAGCGCGGCGGTGACCGGCTCCCCGACGCCGTAGGTGCCGGCGTCCGGCCCGAAGGTGACGTCCAGCAGGTTGCCGGCCGGCTTGGTGTCGAAGGATATGGTCTGCCGGCCCTGGGCGCCGTCGCCGTTCTCGGTGCTCACCCGGACGGTGTAGTGGCTGCCTGCGGCCAGCGCGCCGGTGCTGTGCCACTCGGTGCCGGAGGCGTTGAGTTCGCCCCGCACGTAGCGTCCTGTGCCGTCGGTCGCCGTGACATCGGTTATTCGGCTGCCGCCCTTGGAGGTGACCGTGAGCGGTTTGCTCGGGTCGACCTGCCGGGTGCCGTCCGTGTCGCTGTAGGCGATCTGCCCCGTCGCGTTGTACGGGGTGTCGGCCAGCGGGTCGCCGGAGCCGCAGGCGGTGAGCCCCGCCGCCAGGGGCGCCAGAAGCGCGAGATAGGACAGGGTGGATATCGCTGTCCGGCATCGAGGTGTCTGACTCATGGTCACAACGTATGAAAAATCCTGACGCCCGGCGCGTTGTGTTCCGGCAAACGGGGGGTCCGGGGTATACGGCACGGGCCGGGGCCCGGACACGCTGTGGTGTCCGGGCCCCGGCCCGCTGGGGACGACGGTGCGGTCAGTACCGCTGGTCGGCGCCCCGGTAGTACTCGAAGACCCAGCCGAAGACGCCGATCAGGATGACCGGAGCGGCGAAGTACAGCAGCCACCAGCCGAAGATGACGCCCATGAACGCGGACGCCCCGCCGATGGCCAGGGTCAGCGGCTGCCAGCTGTGCGGGCTGAAGAAGCCCACCTCGCCGGCGTCGTCCGCCACGTCGGCGTCCTCCCGGTCCATCGCGCCGGTGTCGGCACGACGGGCGGTGAAGGACAGGTAGAAGCCGATCATCAGGCTGAGCGCGAAGGCGAGCGCCAGCGCCGTGGTGCCGGTCGGCTCGTTCGCCCACAGGCCGTAGACGACGGCGGTGGCCAGGATGAACACCGCCAGCCACAGGAACATCTTGCCCTGGACCTTCACTTGCCGGCCTCCTTGCTCTCAGCGCCGGCCAGCACGGCGGCACCGTGCGTGTCCAGCTGCTCCAGCGCGGCGATCTCCGGGTGGTGCAGGTCGAACGCCGGGGATTCGGAGCGGATCCGCGGCAGGGTGAGGAAGTTGTGCCGCGGCGGCGGGCAGGAGGTCGCCCACTCCAGCGAGCGGCCGTACCCCCACGGGTCGTCCACCTCGACCTTCTTGCCGTACTTGGCGGTCTTCCAGACGTTGTAGAGGAACGGCAGGATCGACAGGCCGAGCAGGAAGGCGCTGATGGAGGAGATGGTGTTCAGCGTGGTGAAGCCGTCCGCCGCCAGGTAGTCGGCGTAGCGGCGCGGCATGCCCTCGGCGCCCAGCCAGTGCTGGACGAGGAAGGTGCCGTGGAAGCCGACGAACAGCGTCCAGAAGGTGATCTTGCCGAGGCGTTCGTCGAGCATCTTGCCGGTCATCTTCGGCCACCAGAAGTGGAAGCCGGAGAACATCGCGAAGACCACCGTGCCGAACACCACGTAGTGGAAGTGCGCCACCACGAAGTAGGAGTCGGAGACGTGGAAGTCCATCGGCGGCGAGGCGAGGATGACACCGGTCAGACCACCGAAGGTGAAGGTGATCAGGAAGCCGATCGCCCACAGCATCGGGGTCTCGAAACTCAGTGACCCCTTCCACATCGTGCCGATCCAGTTGAAGAACTTCACACCGGTCGGTACCGCGATGAGGAACGTCATGAACGAGAAGAACGGCAGCAGTACACCGCCGGTGACGTACATGTGGTGCGCCCACACCGTCACGGACAGGCCCGCGATGGAGATGGTGGCCGCGATCAGGCCCACGTAGCCGAACATCGGCTTGCGGCTGAAGACCGGGATGACCTCACTGATGATGCCGAAGAACGGCAGCGCGATGATGTACACCTCGGGATGGCCGAAGAACCAGAACAGGTGTTCCCACAGCAACGCGCCGCCGTTGGCGGCGTCGAAGACGTGGGCGCCGAATTTCCGGTCCGCCTCCAACGCCAGCAGCGCGGCCGCCAGCACCGGGAAGGCCAGCAGGGCCAGCACCGAGGTGAGCAGCACGTTCCACACGAAGATCGGCATGCGGAACATCGTCATGCCGGGCGCGCGCATGCAGATGATGGTGGTGATGAAGTTGACCGCACCGAGGATCGTGCCGAAACCGGACAGCGCCAGACCCATGATCCACATGTCCGCGCCGACACCCGGCGAGCGGACCGCGTCGGACAGCGGCGAGTAGGCGAACCAGCCGAAGTCGGCCGCGCCTTCCGGGGTGAGGAAGCCGCCGACCGCGATCAGCGAGCCGAACAGGTAGAACCAGTACGCCAGCATGTTCAGCCGCGGGAACGCCACGTCGGGCGCGCCGATCTGCAGCGGCATGATCCAGTTGGTGAAGCCGGCGAACAACGGCGTCGCGAACATCAGCAGCATGATCGTGCCGTGCATCGTGAACGCCTGGTTGAACTGCTCGTTCGACATGATCTGCAGGCCGGGACGCGCCAGTTCGGCCCGCATCAGCAGCGCCATGATGCCGCCGATGAGGAAGAACGCGAACGACGTCGTCAGGTAGAGCGTGCCGATCGTCTTGTGGTCGGTCGTGCTGAGCCAGCTGACCACCGCGCTGCCGGGCTTCTTGGCCCGGAGCGGCACCTCGTCGGCGTACGAGTCCTCGTTCGCCGTGGCGCCCTGTGGTTCGTTGAGGATGCTCACTGGTCGCTCCCGGTTGTGCTGATGCCCGGCTGCTCGTTGGTCGTGGCGTCCCGGGTGTTGCCGTAGGTCGAGATGCCCGCCGGGACGTAGCCGGTGTGGCCTTCCTTCGCCAGGTCCTTCAGGTGCGTCTGGTACTGGGCCGGGGTGACGACCTTGACGTTGAAGAGCATCCGGGAGTGGTCGACGCCGCACAGCTCCGCGCACTTGCCGCGGAAGGTGCCCAGCTTGTCCGGGGTGACCTGGAAGACGTTGGTGTGACCGGGGATGACGTCCATCTTCATCAGGAACGGAATGATCCAGAAGGAGTGGATGACGTCACGCGAGGTCAGCACGAACTTGACCGACTGGCCCTCGGCGAGCCACAGGGTCGGGCCGGGGCTGGGGTTGCCCTTCGTCCACTCGCCGGGGACACCGGTGTCGTAGACGCCGTTGGCGTCGGCCGGCATGCCCTCGAGCGCGGTCCTGGGGATGGTGGACAGCTCGGACGGCAGGGCGACCGGTGTGGTCGGGGTGCCCGGCACGTGTTCGAGGTAGTTGAACGCCCAACTCCATTGGTAGCCGACCACGTTGACGATGTGGTCCGGCTTCTTGGAGACCTTGAGGATGTCGTCCTCGTCGCGGGCGGTGAAGTAGAAGAGCACCGCGACGATGACGAGCGGGACGACCGTGTACAGCGCCTCGATGGGCATGTTGTACCGGGTCTGCTGCGGAACCTCGATCTTCGTCCGGCTTCGCCGGTGGAAGATGACGCTCCACAGGATGAGGCCCCAGACGAGCACGCCGGTAGCCAGCGCGGCGGCCCAGGAGCCCTGCCAGAGCGAAAGGATCCGCGGTGCCTGTTCCGTCGCCGGGCTGGGCATGCCGAGCCGGGGAAAGTCCTTGTATGACGCGGAGCAACCGGTAGCGGTCAACAGGACCAGGCCCGCGGCCAACGCCTGCGGCAAGCGCCGCCGCATCGGGCGTCGCGACTTGCGGTCGGAGCCGTTGGGACTCACGTAGCGCCTTCCCGAGAGTCTCGCCCGCGCGGCCGGGTTTCCGGCCGCTTTCTCCGGTCGGCGCCCTGGCGCGAGCAGGGTGTGGATGTTTATGCGGACCAAACCCTACTGGACGCATTTCGAGGCCATGCGGGGAGGGGTACCAACGCGCCGGAGGGGGCGCCGGGTGGCATCCGAAGGGGTGTGCCGGGCGGGTGCGGGCGGCCAGTTGACGGCCGGCGGGACGGTCCGGCCGAACCCGGCGAACCGGGCGGACCCGGCACGCTCGCCGCTGTCACAGGCGTGGCGTACCGTTCCGACGTGGGGTATTTCGACGTGGCGTCCACCGCGCCGCTGCACCCGGTGGCCCGCGAGGCGCTGCTGGCCGGTCTGGCGGACGGGTGGGCGGATCCGGCCCGGTTGTACCGGGAGGGCCGGCGGGCGCGGCTGCTGCTGGACGCCGCGCGGGAGACGGCGGCGGAGGCGGTGGGCTGCCGGGCCGACGAGTTGACGTTCACCCCTTCGGGTACCCGGGCGGTGCACGCCGGGGTGGCCGGTGCGCTGGCCGGCCGCCGGCGGGCCGGACGGCGGCTGGTGGTCTGCGCGGTCGAGCACTCCTCGGTGCTGCAGGCCGCGCGGGCTCACGAGGCGGCCGGCGGCACGGTCGCCGAGGTCGGCGTCGAGCGCACCGGGCGGGTGGTGCCCGAGGAGTTCCGGGCGGCGCTGCGCTCCGACACCGCGCTGGCCTGCCTGCAGTCGGCCAACCACGAGGTGGGCACCGTGCAGCCGGTCGAGGAGGCCGCCGAGGACTGCGCGCGGGCCGGCGTGCCGCTGCTGGTGGACGCGGCGCAGTCGCTGGGCTGGGGCCCGGTGCCGGGCGGCTGGTCGCTGCTGGCGGCGAGCGCGCACAAGTGGGGCGGCCCGGCCGGGGTGGGGCTGCTGGTGGTCCGCAAGGGCACCCGCTTCGCGCCGCAGGGCCCGGCCGACGAGCGGGAGGGCGGCCGGTCGCCCGGGTTCGAGAACCTGCCGGCGATCGTGGCCGCCGCCGCCTCGCTGCGCGCGGTGCGGTCGGAGGCCGGCGCCGAGGCGGTCCGGCTGGCCGCGCTGGTGGACCGGATCCGCTCGCGAGTGCCGCTGACGGTGCCCGACGTGGAGGTGGTCGGCGATCCGGTGCGCCGGCTGCCGCACCTGGTGACGTTCTCCTGCCTGCACGTGGACGGCGAGGTGCTGCTGGGCGAGTTGGACCGGCTCGGCTTCTCGGTGTCGTCCGGCTCCTCGTGCACGTCGAGCACGCTGACGCCGAGTCACGTGCTGCGGGCGATGGGCGTGCTGTCGCAGGGCAACGTGCGCGTGTCGCTGCCGTCCGGCACCACCGGGGAGGAGGTGGACGCCTTCCTGGCGGCGCTGCCCGGCGTGGTGCGCGGGGTGCGCGATCGGCTCGGCGTGCCGGCCGGCGGCGCGGCCACCGGTGAACGGGAGCCGCAGGGCGCGGCGGACCCCGGCGCCGCGCTGGTGGTGGACGCGCTGGGCCGGCGCTGCCCGATCCCGGTGATCGAGCTGGCGAAGGTGATCGGCGACGTGCCGGTGGGCGGCACGGTGACGGTGCTGTCCGACGACGCGGCCGCCCGGCTGGACATCCCCGCGTGGTGCGAGATGCGCGGTCAGGAGTACGTCGGCGAACTACGGCAGGCGGCGCACGGGATGGAGCATCCGGCATACGTCGTACGCCGCCTGGCGTGAACGGACTGCGCCCTAGGAGAGACGGGCGCGGACCTCCTCGGCCGCCTCATCGCCGTATGCCTTGGCGAAGCGGTTGAGGAACTCGGGACGGCGCAGCTCGTACTCCTGGGTGCCCAGGGTCTCGATGACGAGGGTGGCGAGCATACAGCCGAGTTGTGCGGAGCGCTCCAGGCCGAGGTCCCAGGAGAGCCCGGCCACGAAGCCGGCCCGGAACGCGTCGCCGACGCCGGTCGGGTCGACCTTGCGCTCCTCCTCGGGGCAGCCGACCTCGATCGTCGGCTGCCCGGCCCGTTCGATCCGGACGCCGCGGGCGCCCAGCGTGGTGACCCGGGTGCCGACCCGGTCCAGCACCTCGGCCGCCGACCAGCCGGTCTTGGTCTCGATCAGCGCGGCCTCGTACTCGTTGGTGAACAGGTACTCGGCGCCCTCGACCAGCGAGCGGATGTCGTCGGCCTCCAGGCGGGCGAGCTGCTGCGAGGGGTCGGCGGCGAACTTGATGCCGCGCTGCCGGCACTCCTCGGTGTGGCGCAGCATGCCCTGCGGGTCGTCGGCGCCGATCAGCACCAGGTCCAGGCCGCCCACCCGCTCGACGACCGGCTGGAGCTCGATCTGCCGGGCCTCGCTCATGGCGCCGGTGTAGAAGGACGCGATCTGGTTGTGGTCCGCGTCGGTGGTGCACACGAAGCGCGCGGTGTGGTTGACCTCGGAGATGTGCACCGAGGCGGTGTCGACGCCGTGCCGCTCCAGCCAGGCGCGGTACTCGTCGAAGTCCGAGCCGGCGGCGCCGACCAGGACCGGGCCCAGTCCGAGCAGGCCCATGCCGAAGCAGATGTTGGGCCCGACCCCGCCGCGGCGCACGTCGAGGGCGTCGACCAGGAAGGAGAGTGAGACGGTGTGCAACTGGTCGGCGACCAGTTGGTCGGCGAAACGACCGGGGAAGGTCATCAGGTGGTCGGTGGCGATGGAGCCGGTGACAGCGATACGCACGACGAGTCTGCTCCCTGCGGGTGGCGTTGGCGATGGCGCTGATGAAACAGGACCAGCCAACGCTATCGGCCGCGGCACGACAGTCGCTGGCGCCGTGGCGGGGTATCGGTCAAATTACCCGATGGTACGAGTATCGCCTGACCACCAGCGCTCCTAGAGTCGGCTCCAGGACCTCCACCGAGAGGTCACCGGCGAGTGGAGCCAGCGATGAACCCTTCCGACCGTGAGTCCGCCCCGGAGTTCCCCGGCTTCCCGGGCCCGCAGTCCGGCTCGTCCGGGGACCTGCTGAGCGACTGCCGGCACATCGCCGGGCGCTGGGCGGCGGCCCGGCCGGGCGGCGAGGCGGCGGCGCCGGTCCCGCCGTCGTCGATCCACGGCACCACCGTGCCGGCCGCGTCCGCGCTGGCCGTGTCGGGCATGTCGGAGTACGGCAGCTGATCCGTGCCGTCCCCGGCCCGCCGGCCGGAACCGCGACCCGTCCCGCTCCGTCCAAGGTGTGTCCGCGCAGGCACAGCGGGCGCACGGAAGCAGAGGGAGCGAGACGGTGGCCAGCGAGAGTGACAACAACCTCCGCCGGTCCGGGAGGCGCAGCGGCCCGGACCACGGGACGGATCAGTACGGCGATCCCGTTCGGGATTCCGGACACGACGGGCACCCCAAGGGCCGCTCGCGGCTGACGATCGCCGTGGTGGCGGGCGCGGTCCTGCTCGCCGGCGGCGGTGGCGCCTACTGGGCGGCCTCGGCGGCGGACGACTCGGCCGGGGCGGCGGCGCACGGCAACCCGCCCACGCTGGCCCTGAGCGGCTGGACGGGCGGCGGCACCGGGGTCGGCGGACTGCCCGGCGCCCGGATCAAGGTCACCGCCGACCTGCCGTCCGGTCCGGCGAGCGCGCCGGTCTACCAGCCGGCCGGCCAGGCCACCCGGGCCCAGGTGGCCCGGCTGGCCGCCGCCCTGAAGGTGACCGGTACGCCTGCCGACAGCGGCAGCGGCTGGAAGGTCGCCCCCGCCAAGGGCGCCGGCCCCACCCTGCAGGTCGGCCCGGACGCCCCGTACGCCTGGTCCTACGTGCGCGCCGGCTCCTCCTGCGCGCCGCACGGCGACACGGCCCCCGGCGCCCGGATCTGCTACGGCGCCGCGAGCGGCCCGGCCACCTCGGGCACGCCGGTCTCCGCCGCGGCGGCGCAGCGGGCGGTGGCCCCGGCGCTGTCCGCGCTCGGGCTGTCCGGCGCCGCCACCGACGCGTCGACGACGGCGGGCGCGGACCGCACCGTGACGGCCGACCCGGTGGTGGGCGGCCTGCCCACCACCGGCTGGCAGACCACCTTCCAGGTCGGGCCGGACGGCAGCGTGGTCAGCGGCGCCGGGCGGCTGGTGCCGCTGGCGAAGGGCGCCGTCTACCCGGTGGTCGGCGCGCAGCGCGCGCTGGACGAGCTGCGGCGGCCCGGCAACACGAACGCCCCGGCGCCGCGGCTGTGCGGAGGCGGCGGCGTCATGCACCCGGGCGCCGCCTCCGGCCGGGGCGGCAACGCCACGACCGACACCGGCCAGACCGGCACCGCGGCCGGGACGGCCCCCGGCAGCGGGCCGTGCATCGCCGCCACGCCGCCGGTGACGGTGGACTCCGCCCGGTTCGGGCTGTCGGCGCAGTACGTCAACGGCCGCCCGGAGCTGGTGCCGTCCTGGCTGTTCACGACCGCGCCGGCGAGCGGCCCGGCCGCGTCGGGCGGCACCGCGGGCGGCGAGCTGGCCCAGCCGGCGGTGGACCCCAAGTTCGTCACCGCGCCGCGCACGCCCACCGCGCCGACCGGCCCGACGAACTCGATCGCGCACGTGACGTCCTACACCGCGGCCGGCCGCACGGTCACCCTGCGGTTCTGGGGCGGGCTGTGCGCGGACTACTCGGGGAAGGTGACGAGCCAGAGCGGTGACGCGGTGCGGGTGCGGATCGACTCGGTCGTCAAGGACCCGGCGAAGAAGTGCCCGCTGCTGGCGAAGTCCGTCACGGTGAAGGTGACGCTCGCCCAGCCGCTCGGCGACCGCAAGGTCTACGACGCGACCGACGGGCGCCTGGTGCGGCACTGACGGTCCCGGACACACGTGTGGCGGTGCGCCCCTGAGGGGAGGCGCACCGCCACACGTGTGACGCGGGCGGGTCCGGGCGGCGCGGGGCCGGCCGGACCGGCCGGTCAGTGGAAGGAGTCGCCGCAGGCGCAGGAACCCGTGGCGTTGGGGTTGTCGATCGTGAAGCCCTGCTTCTCGATGGTGTCGACGAAGTCGACCGAGGCGCCGCCCAGGTAGGGGGCGCTCATCCGGTCGGTGACGACCTTGACGCCGTCGAACTCCTTGACGACGTCGCCGTCGAGGGACCGCTCGTCGAAGAAGAGCTGGTACCGCAGACCGGAGCAGCCGCCGGGCTGGACGGCGACCCGCAGTGCGAGGTCGTCACGGCCCTCCTGGTCGAGCAGCGACTTGACCTTCGCCGCGGCGGCGTCGGACAGGAGGATGCCGTCACTCGCGGTGGTGTTCGCGTTGGTCTCGTCCTGAACCGTCATCTACTTCACTCCCGGTTTGTACGCACTACGGACTCTGCCGCAACGGGCAACAGCCACCTTCCGGAGAAAATTCCGGCCGGATGCCCGCCTCCGTCTCGGCTCTCCGCTGCCGTCCTGAGTCGTCTTCTTCGACGTCCGTCCGCCTTCATGCTCGCACACCACCCGTACCACGGTCACGTGACCGCGACGCACCGGGCCGCCGGGCACGCGGGGTGCGTCACATCGACACGAACGCCATCGTCAATCTGACGCGAAGCCGCTATGATGGATAACGTCAAATAGACGAAAAGTCGCACGCGGAGCGCCGCTCCCCCGGCGCTGCGCACCGCCGCCAGAAAGGGCGACCAGGCCCGTGACCACCACAGAACCGCTGGACGTGACCCCCAGCCCGCTCGCGCTGCTGCTGCTCGGCCGGGAGGCCGACCCGCGCAGCGAGCGCGGCGTGGAGTGTCCGGGCGACCTGCCGGCCCCCTCCGACCCGGACCTGGTCGAACGGGCCCGCGCGGCCAAGGAGCGGCTCGGCGACCGGGTCTTCGTGCTCGGCCACCACTACCAGCGCGACGAGGTCATCGCGTTCGCCGACGTGACCGGCGACTCCTTCAAGCTCGCCCGGGACGCGGCGGCCCGCCCGGAGGCGGAGTACATCGTCTTCTGCGGCGTGCACTTCATGGCGGAGAGCGCCGACATCCTCACCTCCGCGCGGCAGCAGGTCGTGCTGCCGGACCTGGCCGCCGGCTGCTCGATGGCCGACATGGCGACGGCCGAACAGGTCGCCGAGTGCTGGGACGTGCTCGCCGACGCCGGGGTCGCCGAGGCCACCGTGCCGGTGTCGTACATGAACTCCTCCGCCGACATCAAGGCGTTCACCGGCCGGCACGGCGGCACGATCTGCACCTCCTCCAACGCCAAGCGGGCGCTGGAGTGGGCGTTCGGGCGGCACGAGCCGGGCCGCGGCAAGGTGCTCTTCCTGCCCGACCAGCACCTCGGCCGCAACACCGCGGTCCGCGAGCTGGGGGCTCTCGCTCGACGACTGCGTGCTCTACAACCCGCACAAGCCCGGCGGCGGCCTGACGCGGCAGCAGTTGCGGGACGCGCGGATGATCCTGTGGCGCGGCCACTGCTCGGTGCACGGGCGCTTCTCGCTGGAGTCGGTGCGCGAGGTGCGGGAGCGGATCCCCGGCGTCAACGTGCTGGTGCACCCCGAGTGCCGGTACGAGGTGGTCGCCGCCGCCGACCAGGTCGGCTCGACGGAGCAGATCATCAAGGTGCTGGACGCCGCGCCGGCCGGCTCGGCGTGGGCGGTCGGCACCGAGCTGAACCTGGTGCGCAGGCTCGCAGGCGCCCATCCCGACAAGCAGATCGTCTTCCTGGACCGCACGGTGTGCTTCTGCTCGACGATGAACCGCATCGACCTGCCGCACCTGGTCTGGACGCTGGAGTCGCTGGCCGAGGGCAAGGTCGTCAACCGCATCGACGTCGATCCCGAGACGGAACGTTTCGCCCGGCTCGCCCTGGAACAGATGCTGGCGCTGCCGTAACCGGCCGCCGCCGGCCCGGCCGGGTCGGCGGCATCGGGCGCGGCGGCCGGGGAAGATGGATGCCGTGATGTTGCGACCGCTACGGGACACCCGCCAGGACGCGGAGGCCGTGCACGGCGTCATGAACGCCGCCTTCCCCCCGGCGCCGGACCGGCTCAGGAGTGCCGGGCCGGCCGCCGGGCGGCCGGAGCCGGACCGCGAGGGGGTGCGGGAGCAGGCCATCGTGCGGCACCTGGCGCGCACCGACCCGGGCGGCTGCTGGCTGGCCACCGACGACGCCGGGCAGCCGGTGGGCACCGCGCTGTCCACCCGGCGGGAGGGCACCTGGGGCCTGGCGCTGTTCGCGGTGCTGCCCGAGGCGCGGGGGCAGGGCATAGGGCGCGAGCTGCTGGCGGCCACCCTCACCTACGGCCGGGCCTGCCTGCGCGGCATCATCTGCGGCTCCGACGACCCGCGGGCCGCCGCGACCTACCGCCGCGCCGGCTTCACCCTGCACCCCGCGATGCGGCTGACCGGCCGGGTGGACCGCGCGGGCCTTGAGGCGCCGGACGGCGCGGTGCACGAGGGGTCGGCCAAGGACCGCGACATGCTCGACTCGGTGGACCGCCGCACCCGGGGCGGCGCGCACGGCCCGGACCACGACGAGCTGCTGCGGCACGCCAGGCTGCTGGTCGCCGACGACCTGGCCGGCAGCGGCTACGTCTACCTGGACGAGGACGGCAAGGTCGAGCTGCTGGCGGCGACCTCGCGGCGGCTGGCGACCCGGCTGCTGACCGCCTCGCTGATGCTGCTGCCGGAGGACCGCGAGGCCCGGGTGCTCAACCTCACCGCGGAGCAGGAGTGGGCGGTCGACGTCGGGCTGGCCGCCGGCCTGGAGGTCTCCAGCCGCGGATACGTCTGCCTGCGCGGCATGCGCCCGCCGGCGCCGTACATCCCCTCCGGGGCGTTCCTGTGAGCCGTGCGCCCCGCCACCGGTCACCGGTGGCAGGGCGCACGGGGGAACGCGAGGTGGAGCGGCGGCGTCGGACACGCCCCGGGACGGGATCAGCCCGGGATGAGGCCGTCGTCCTTGAGCATCGCCTTGACCTCGTCGAGGGTGGCGTCGGCGCCCGGCAGGATCAGCTCGGACGGTGCCAGCGAGTCGGCGGGCAGCGGCCCGCCCAGCTCGCGGACCGCGTCGAGCAGCTCGCCGAGCGTGCGGTGGAAGGCGGGCTCGTCGCCCTTCTCCACCGCGGCGAGCAGTTGCGCGTCGAGCTCGTTGAGCCGGGGGAGATGGCTGTCGGCCAGGTCGAGCTGGCCCTCACCCATGATCCGTACGATCATGACGCGGTCCCCTTTCAGCTCTTGTCGAAGCGCGGCTGGTCCCGCGGGTCGGCCTTGGCGGTCTCACCGCTCTGACCGCCCTCGATGGCCTGCCGGGAGTCGCTGCTGCCGCCCGCCAGCTCGGCCTTCATCCGCTCCAGCTCCAGCTCCACGTCGGAACCGCCGGAGACCCGGTCCAGCTCGGACTGGATGTCGTCCTTGGCCATGCCGCTCGGGTCGTCGAGCGCGCCCGAGGCGAGCAGCTCGTCGATCGCGCCGGCCCGGGCCTGCATCTGCTGGGTCTTGTCCTCGGCGCGCTGGATCGCCAGGCCGACGTCGCCCATCTCCTCGGAGATGCCGGAGAACGCCTCGCCGATCTTGGTCTGCGCCTGGGCGGCCGTGTAGGTGGCCTTGATGGTCTCCTTCTTGGTGCGGAAGGCGTCCACCTTGGCCTGCAGCCGCTGTGCCGCCAGGGTGAGCTTCTCCTCCTCGCCCTGCAGCGTGGTGTGCTGCGTCTCCATGTCGGTGACCTGCTGCTGCAGCGCGGCCCGGCGCGAGAGCGCCTCGCGGGCCAGGTCCTCACGGCCCAGCGCCAGCGCCTTGCGGCCCTGGTCCTCCAACTTGGACGACTGCTGCTGCAACCCGTTGAGCTGCAGTTCGAGCCGCTTGCGGGACGTAGCCACGTCCGCGACGCCACGACGTACCTTCTGCAGCAGCTCCAGCTGCTTCTGGTACGAGTAGTCGAGCGTCTCGCGCGGGTCCTCGGCCCTGTCCAGGGCCTTGTTGGCCTTCGCGCGGAAGATCATTCCCATCCGCTTCATGACACCGCTCATGGGCCTCGCGCGCCCCCTTCTCCGACGTGTGCTCCAACACCTGCGTTGACCCCTACAGTACGGGCCTTGGTTCCATTACCGCACCGTTCGACGGCGGATGGGCTCATCCTGTGGGACGATCACCGCCGGCGGCCGTCCCGCCCAGGGAGTAGTCGGGGGAACAAACGTACGCATCCCGGCTCCGTGGAGCGCTCTCGGCGGCCCTCGTCCGTACGCGGGTGCGGATCGCGGCGCGGTTGCACGTACTCTTGGCAGTGTGTTCGGACGTCGTTCTCAGGATGAGCAGAGCGGGACCCGCACGGTGACCGCGCAGCCGGTCGCCGGCGGCCGCGACCCGCAGGCCCCCAAGGGCCGCCCCACGCCGAAGCGCCGCGACTCGCAGTCGCAGCGCCGCACCGTGGCGGCCAAGCCGGGTGACCGCAAGGAGACCAACAAGCGGGTGCGCGAGGCGCGCCGGCTGGAGATGGTCAAGCAGCGCGAGGCGCTGGCCGGGGGTGACGAACGCTACCTGCCCGCGCGCGACAAGGGCCCGGTCCGCAAGGCCGCCCGCGACTGGGTGGACTCCCGGTGGAACGTCGGCGAGCTGTTCCTGCCGCTGGCGATCCCGATCCTGATCCTCAGCATGCTGCCCAGCCTGCAGATCAAGGACATCTCCCTGGTGCTGTGGCTGGTGCTCATCGTGGCCATCGTCGGGCAGTCGGTGGTCACCGGCATCCGGCTCAAGGCCGATCTGCGCCGCCGCTTCCCGTCCGACCCGCTGCGCGGCGTGCTGATGTACGGGCTGATGCGCACGCTCCAGATGCGCCGGATGCGGCTGCCCAAGCCGCAGGTCAAGCGCGGCCAGAAGGCGTAACAACCGGCCGTCCACCCGGAGGGGTCCTGGCCGCCGCACGCGGCGAACGGGACACTCCGGACATGGATGGATCACGCAAGCGCGCTCTCCCGACGGCCGCCGTGCTGGCCGGCGCGGTGCTGCTGGCCGGCTGCTCGGCGCTGCGGCCCGGCCCGGCGGCGCCCGCGGCCTCGCCGTCCGGCGGCCTGTCGACGACCGCCCTGTCGGTGAGCGCCAACCTGCAGCAGGACTACGAGCGGGTGGTGGCCCAGGTCCTGCCGTCCGTCGTGCAGATCACCACCGGGCGCGACCTCGGCTCGGGGATCGTCTACGACCGCGCGGGCGACATCGTCACCAACGCGCACGTGGTGGGCGGCGAGCACACCTTCAAGGTCACGCTGGCCACCGGCACCGGCACGCTGGACGCGACCCTGGTGGGCACCGCGCCGGCCGACGACCTGGCCGTGGTCCGGCTCAAGCACCCGCCGGGCAACCTGCGCGCCGCGGTCTTCGCGGACTCCGCCAGGGTGCGGGTCGGCCAGATCACGCTGGCCATGGGCAACCCGCTCGGGCTGTTCAGCAGCGTCACCGAGGGCATCGTCTCGGCGGTCGGCCGCACGGTCAGCGAGAGCCAGAACCCGGACTCCTCGGACTCCACAGCGGATTCGGGGTCCTCGGACTCCACAGCCGCCGCGGGCTCCCCCGGCGCGACCATCCCCGACCTGGTGCAGACCTCGGCCGCGATCAACCCGGGCAACAGCGGCGGGGCGCTGGTGGACCTGGCGGGCCGGGTGATCGGCATCCCGACGCTGGCGGCCACCGACCCGGACGTCTCCGACAGCGCCGCGCCCGGCATCGGCTTCGCCATCCCGGCCGCGACCGTGACGAACATCGCCGGGCAACTCGTCGCGCACGGCCGGGTGACCCAGTCCGGACGGGCCGCGCTCGGCGTCATCGCCCGCACCGTGCTCGGCGCGGACCTGCAGCCGGAGGGCGCCGCGGTGGTCTCGGTGACCCGCGACGGCGCGGCCGAGCGGGCGGGCATCGCCGCCGGCGACATCATCACCGCGGTCGCCGGCAACCGGATCACCACCGTCGAGTCGCTGTCGGCGGCGCTGGCCGCCTTCAGCCCCGGCCAGAAGACACAGGTCGGCTATACGCGCGGCGGCGCGGCGAAGACCGTCGAGGTGACGCTGGGCAGGCTGTAGCGGGCGTCCGGCGCCGGGGGCGGGGCGGCCCCGCGCCCCCGGCGGGGCCGGGTCACTCGGCGGCGGCCCGCAGGCTCATCGCGTAGATCTCGGTCTCGTCCTCGAAGAGGGTGACCTGCTCGGCGCCGCCGTCGAGCAGTTGCTTCCACACCTCGCCGACCCACGACTCCGCGTCGCCCTGCGTGCTGAACTCCTCGGGCTCGACCGCCGGAGCGGTCTCGCTGCCGTCGGCCTTCTCGAACCGCCACGTCCATGCCATGCCGCGCCTCTTTCCGCCGGTTTGAGTCCTGCGCGCAGGCTATACGCACAGCGGCGCCGCGGTCAGTGGGGCACCGCGCGGTGCGCTGCGGCGTACGGGACGATGTGCGTATGGAGATCACCCTGCTCGGCACCGGGGCACCGCGGGCGCTGCCGGAACCCGGCTGCCCGTGCGCGTCCTGCGCGGCGGCGGTCGGCGCCGACGCGCGCAACCCGGCGTCCGCGCTGGTCGACGGCACGCTGCTGATCGACCTGACCCCGGGTCCGGCGCTGGCCGCGGCCCGCGCGGGGCGCTCGCTGAACGGGGTGCGGCAGGTGCTGCTCTCGCATCCGCAGGCCGGGCCGGCCGTCGACCTGCCGCCCGGGCTGCCGGCTCCCGGACGGGTGCCGGACGGCGAGGAGTTGGCGCTGCTGACCGGGCACCGGGTGCGCGCGGTGCCGATGGACGCCCCCGGCACCGGCTACGCGGTCACCGGCCCGTCCGGCGACCGCGCGCTCTACCTGCCCGCCGGCTGCGGTCCGGCCGGGCAGTGGGCGTCCTGCCAACAGGCGCCGTACGACCTGGTGTTGATGGACGTGGTGCGGCGGCCCGACGCCCTCGCCCGGCTGCGGTCGGCCGGCGCGGTCGGAGCGACGACCGACGTGGTGGCGATCCACCTCGGCCACGACGCTCCCCCGCCGGACGGGACCCGCCACCGGCTGGCGGCGGCCGGCGCCCGCGCGGTGCCGGACGGCCGGACGCTGACCGTCGGCGACTACGAGGCGGTGCCGGACGTGCCGCGCCGGACGCTGGTGCTCGGCGGCGCCCGGTCGGGGAAGTCGGCGGAGGCGGAGCGGCGGCTCGCCGCCTTCCCCGACGTGCTCTACGTGGCCACCGGCGGCGGCCGGGACGACGACCCCGAGTGGGCGGACCGGGTCCGGCTGCACCGCGAGCGGCGCCCGGCGAGCTGGCGCACCGAGGAGACCCGGGACCTGGTGCCGCTGCTGCGCGCCGACGGCCCGCCGCTGCTCGTCGACTGCCTGTCGCTGTGGCTCACCCACGCCATGGACGCGGTCGGCGCCTGGGACGACGCGCGCTGGGAGTCCGGCGGCCGGCGCCGGCTGGCCGAGCTGACGGCCGAGTTGACGGCCGGGTGGCGGGCCTGCCGGCGCACCCTGGTCGCCGTCAGCAACGAGGTGGGCTCCGGCGTGGTCCCGGCGACCGCGTCCGGCCGCCGCTTCCGGGACGCCCTCGGCGCGCTCAACGCGGCGCTGGCGGCCGAGTCGGACCAGGTGCTGCTGGTCGTGGCGGGACTGCCCGTACCGCTGCGGCGGACGTGACGGTAGTGTTCGACCGCGTGACCGGTGTTGACCTTGATGACTTCGCGATGTTGATCGACCGGCCGGACCCCGCGGTCCGGCATGACGCGAAGGAGCGGCGCGGGCGGACCGCGGCGCCCGCGGGGACGTTGGGGAAGCTGGAGGAGCTGGCCGACTGGCTGGCCTCGGTGCACGGCCGGGTGCCGGTGGCGCCGATCGAGCGGGCCCGGCTGGTGCTGTTCGCCGGCGACCACGGGATCGCGCACCGCGGCGTCTCCGCCCGTACCGCGGGCAGCACGGCCGAGTTGGTGCGCGCGGTCCTGGAGGGCGGCGCGCCGGTGAGCGTGCTCGCCCGCAGCTACGGCGCCGAGGTGCGGGTGGTCGACCTGGCGCTCGACTGCGAACCGGACGAACTGCCCAAGGACGTGACGGCCCACCGGGTGCGGCGCGGCTCCGGGCTGATCGACATCGAGCCCGCGCTGACCGAGCAGGAGGCCGAACGGGCCTTCCTGGCCGGCGTCGCGGTGGCGAACGAGGAGGCCGACTCCGGCACCGACCTGCTGCTGCTCGGCGACGTGAGCGTCGGCGGCACGACGGCCGCCGGCGTGCTGATCGCCGCGCTGTGCGGCACCGACGCGTCGTTGGTGACCGGCCGCGGTTCCGGGATCGACGACCTGGCGTGGATGCGCAAGTGCGCCGCGATCCGGGACTCGCTGCGGCGGGCCCGGCCGGTGCTGGGCGAGCCGCTGAAGCTGCTGGCCGCGGCGGGCGGAGCGGACCTCGCGGCGATGACCGGGTTCCTGCTGCAGAGCGCGGTGCGCAAGCTGCCGGTCGTGCTGGACGGCGTGGTCTCGGCGGCGTGCGGGCTGGTCGCCCAGCGGGTCGCGTTCCGGGCGCCCGACTGGTGGCTGGCCGGGCAGGTCTCCGGCGAGCCGGGCCAGGCCAAGGCGCTCGACCGGCTGTCGATGGAGCCGCTGCTCGACCACGGCGTCCGGCTCGGCCAGGGCACCGGCGCCCTGCTGGCGCTGCCGGCGCTGAAGGCCGCCGCCGCCCTGTCCGCCGAGCTGCCGGAACTGCCCGGTCCCGCGGAGCCGGCGGCCGGCGAGCCGGACCAGGACGCCGCGGCGGCGGAGCCGGGCGAAGACTGAGCGGGTACCGGGCGCGGGTTGAGCCGCACGCGACACTCGGGCGAATTGTCCTGTTTGCGACATATGATCACTCATCGTGGACTGTCGCAGCGTGGATCGTCGCACCCCCGGGCCGCCGCAGCCGGTGAGCGAGTGCCGCAGCACCCGGTGGGGTGCCGCGTTCGCCGTCCGGTACCTGCGGGTCGTCGCGGCGGTCAACCTGCTGGGCGGCGTGTGGGCCTCGCTGGGCCAGAGCGTGCGGCGGCACAACGCCGAGGAGCTGTACACGCCCTACCTGCTGACCGCCGGGTTCACCTCCGGCTTCTTCGCGCTCTTCCTCGCCGTCACGATGCGGCGCGGCAAACGGGCCGCCTGGATCCTCAACCTGCTGCTGACCGGGCTGTTCGTCGGCGCGCTCGGCTTCGCCATGACGTTCCCCGCGATCCGCTCCCACCGGCAGAACTGGCTGTCGCTGGTGGTCTCGGTGGTCTTCCTGGCGGCGCTGCTCGCCGGGCAGGACGCCTTCCGCGCCAAGGGCGACCCCTCCAACCCGGCCCGCGCCGCCGCCGTGGCGCTGGCCGGCACGGCGGCCTGCGTCGGGGTGGGCACCGCGCTGGTCACGCTCACCGACAGCGGCCCGGGATCGGACCTGGGCGAGCGGGTCGGCTACACCCTGACCCGGGTGGTCTCGCTCGCGGCCGGCATGGACGACTTCTCCGCCATCGCCACCCCCGGCTGGGCCAACGTCGCCATCAACGCGATGAGCGCGCTGCTGTTCCTGCTCGTGCTGTACGCGGCCTTCCGCGCGCCGCGCGGCCGGGAACTGCTGGGGCCGACGGACGAGGCGGCGCTGCGCGAACTGCTGGAGCGGCACGGCGGGCGGGACTCGCTGGGCTACTTCGCGCTGCGCCGGGACAAGAGCGTGATCTGGTCGCCGACCGCGAAGGCGGCGATCGCCTACCGGGTGGTCGGCGGCGTCACGCTGGCCTCCGGCGACCCGATCGGCGACCCGGAGGCGTGGCCGGGGGCGATCGAGCCGTGGCTGGCGGAGGCGTGGGAACACGGCTGGACGCCGGCGGTGATGGGCGCCAGCGAGGAAGGCGGCACCGTCTACGCCCGGCACGGCCTGGACGCCCTGGAGATCGGCGACGAGGCGATCGTGGTCACCGCCGACTTCCGGCTCGACGGCCGCTCCATGCGCACCGTGCGCCAGGCGTACAACCGCGTGCGGCGGGCCGGCTACTCCGTGCGGGTGAGACGGCACCGCGACATCCCGGAGGCCGAGATGGCCGCGCTGCTGCGCCGGGCCGACCAGTGGCGCGGCGGCGAGACCGAGCGCGGGTTCTCCATGGCGCTCGGCCGGCTCGGCGACCAGGAGGACGGCGCCTGCGTGATGGCCGAGTGCCAGGACGCCGACGGGGTGCCGCGCGCGCTGCTGAGCTTCGTGCCGTGGGGTCCTGACGGGCTGTCGCTCGACCTCATGCGGCGCGACCGCGACTCGGACAACGGACTGATCGAGTTCATGGTCATCGAACTCATCCAGCGGTCCGCCGAGGTCGGCGTGGACCGGATCTCGCTCAACTTCGCCATGTTCCGCTCGGTCTTCGAACGCGGCTCCCGGCTGGGCGCGGGTCCGGTGCTGCGCGTGTGGCGGTCGCTGCTGACCCTCTTCTCCCGCTGGTGGCAGATCGAGTCGCTCTACCGGGCCAACGCCAAGTACCGGCCGGTGTGGGCGCCGCGCTACCTGCTGTTCCGCAAGTCGAGTGACCTGCCCAGGATCGGCCTGGCCGGCGCCCGCGCGGAGGGCTTCCTGGCCGCTCCCCCGCTGCCCGCCCTGCTGCGCCGCCGCCATCGGCCGGCCGCCGCCGACACGCCGGATCCGGTCGCCGCCGGCCGCCGGTGAGAGCTGCGGCGGCCTGGCTGCGCCGTGCGGCGGAGCGCGAGTGGGGCACGCCGGTACGCGACGTGTGGCGGGCGCTGGTGCGCGACCGGTGGCGGGCGGTGCCGCTGACGCTGGTGTCGGTGGCGCTGATCTGCCTACTGCGGATCCTGGTCGCCGCCGGCGACGCGGCCCTGGTCGACGCGGTCGGCGGTGTGAAGGCGGCGCTGCCGTGGTGGCAGGCGCTGGCGCGCACCCCGCTCTCGCTCTTCGTCCCGGCGATCGACCTGCCGATGTGGGGCGCGCTGGCGCAGGTGCTGGTGGTCTTCGGCATCTGCGAGATCACCCTCGGCCGGGTCCGCACCCTCGTCATCGCCTACGCGGCCACCCTGGCCGGCACGCTGTTCGCCCGGTGGGCGCTGGCGCACGAGGCGCTGGGCCTGGCGCCGCGGGACGCCTTCACCCTGGACACCGGCCCGTCGGCGGCCGTCGTGGCGCTGGCCTTCTGCGCGGCCTGGCACTACCGGGCCTGGTGGACCGCGGCCGCCGTGGTGGCCTTCGCGTCCGGGGAGGCGCTGCTGCGGCCCAACCTCGCGGGCTGGGAGCACCTGGTGGCGCTGACGGTCGCCGGGTGCCTGTGCCTGGTCCACGGGGCCCGCGACCGCGACCGGTAGCCTTCGCCGCGCGAACCGCCCCCGGCACGAGGACGTACCCGTGATGACCCAGGAACCGGCCACCGCCCGCGCGAGCGCGGCGCAGGGGGCGCGCTTCGCCTTCGGCACGCTGACCGTCCTGCCGGTGCGGGTGGAGCGCTGGGACCGCGCCGCCGGCCGGGCCGGGATGCTGTGGGCGCCGGCGGCCGGCCTGGCCGTCGGGGCGGCCGCCGGCGTGGCGGGCGCGGCGGTGGCCCTGCTGGGCGGCCCGGCGCTGCTGGCCGGCGCGGTCGCGGTGGCCGTGCCCGCCGCGGCGACCCGGGGCCTGCACCTGGACGGGCTGGCCGACACCGCGGACGGACTGGGCAGCGGCAAACCGGCCGACGAGGCGCTGCGGGTGATGAAGCGCTCCGACATCGGGCCCTTCGGCGTCCTGACGCTGGTTCTGGTGCTGCTGGGTCAGGCGGCGGCGCTCGGCGGGCTGTTCGCGGCCGGCGCCACGGTCGGCGGGTGCGCTGCGGCGGTCGCCGGGCTGACCGGGCGGGTCGCGATGACGGCCGCCTGCCGGGAGGGGATACCGGCGGCCCGGCCGGACGGACTGGGCGTCACCGTGGCGTCCGCCGTGCCGGTGCGGGCGGCGCGGGCGGCGCTGGCCGGGTGCGTGCTGGCCGCCGCCGCGCTGGGCCTGCCGGGCGGTCCGGCCGCCGCGGCGCACTGCGCGCTGGCCGCGTCCGCCGGGCTGCTGACGGCCCGTTCGCTGCGGCGGCGCTGCGTCGCGCGGTTCGGCGGGGTGACCGGTGACGTCTTCGGCGCGGTGTGCGAGAGCGCGGTGACGGCGGCGCTCGTCGTGCTCGCGCTGGGCTGACACCGGGTTGCGTCATCCGGGCGATTGTTGCCGGTCACCGGTGGCGGGGCCGGGCGTAGGCTCCCGTCAGACAAATGGGGGGACCGGGGACCGGCCGGGCAACGCGCAACTACGATCGACGCGGAGCGGGGGCGGCCCAACCCGAACGGCCCAGGCCATCAGGACCTCGATCAGGACCTCGATCAGGACCTCGAACGAAGAGGAACTTCAACACCGTGACTGCATTGACTCTCAGCGCTTCGTCTGCCGCGTCCCTGCGGGTGGACGCCGTCGTGGTCGGCGTGGCCGCCGGGGCCAAGGGCCCCGTGGTCGCCGCCGGCGGGGAGGCCGTTGACCAGGCCTTCGACGGGAAGCTGGCCGCCACCTTGGAGACCATGGGCGCCACCGGCGGTGAGGGAGAGGTGACCAAGCTGCCCGCGCCCGCCGGTCTGAAGGCCGCGGTCGTGCTGGCCGTGGGCCTGGGCGAACCGGCCGCCGACGGCGCCGGGTACGACGCGGACGCGCTGCGCCGCGCCGCCGGGACCGCCGCCCGCACGCTGAGCGGGTCGCAGAGCGCCGCCTTCGCGCTGCCGGGCGGCGACGCCGCGGCCGCCGAGGCGGTGGCGACCGGCGCGCTGCTGGGCGCCTACGTCTTCACCTCCTACCGCAGCGAGGCCGCCAAGTCCGGCCCGAAGGGCGTCAAGCAGCCGCTCGCCGAGGTCACCGTCCTGGCCGGCAAGCCGCGCGACAAGGAGTACAAGGCGGCCGTCGAGCGCGCCACGGTCGTCGCGCAGGAGGTCAACCGGGCCCGCGACCTGATCAACATCCCGTCCAACGACCTGTTCCCGGCGAGCTTCGCGGCCATCGTGGAGGCCGCCGCCAAGGAGCACGGCCTCAAGGTCGAGGTGCTGGACGAGAAGGCGCTCACCAAGGGCGGCTACGGCGGCATCCTCGGCGTCGGCCAGGGCTCGGCCCACCCGCCGCGCCTGGTGCGGGTCTCCTACAGCCACGCCAAGGCCAAGAAGCACCTGGCCCTGATCGGCAAGGGCATCACCTACGACTCGGGCGGCATCTCGCTCAAGCCGGCCGGCCACAACGAGACCATGAAGTGCGACATGTCCGGTGCCGCCGCGGTGCTCTCCACCGTGGTGGCCGCCTCCCGGCTGGGCCTGAAGGTCAACGTCACCGGCTGGCTGGCCCTGGCGGAGAACATGCCGTCCGGCTCCGCGGTGCGCCCCGGCGACGTGCTGCGGATGTACTCGGGCAAGACGGTGGAGGTGCTCAACACCGACGCCGAGGGCCGCCTGGTGCTCGCCGACGCCATCACCCGGGCCGGCGAGGAGAACCCGGACGCCATCGTGGACGTCGCCACCCTGACCGGCGCGATGGTGCTGGCGCTGGGGGTGCGCACCTTCGGCGTGATGGCCAACGACGACGAGCTGCGCGACCGGGTGCACGCGCTGGCCGGCGAGGCGGGCGAGGCGTCCTGGCCGATGCCGATGCCGGCCGAACTGCGCAAGGGCCTGGAGTCGCCCATCGCCGACCTGACCAACATCGGCGAGCGGATGGGCGGCGGGCTGGTCGCCGGCATCTTCCTGCGCGAGTTCGTCAAGGAGGGCACCCCCTGGGCACATCTGGACATCGCGGGTCCGGCGTTCAACGAGGGTGCCCCCTTCGGGTACACCCCCAAGGGCGGCACCGGCAGCGCGGTGCGCACCCTGCTGGCCATGGCGGAGCGGGCCGCCGACGGCTCCCTGTTCTGACTGATTCGCCACATCCGGCGACCCCGCGGAATTTCCCCGTACTGCCCCGGGCTGTGCCCGGGGCAGTACTCATGCGCCCTACCCGCCGGTAGCGGTGTGTATGGCGTCTCACAACCTCGGCCCGGCGTCCCGGCGGCCGTCAACAAGTGCGAAGATGGTCTACCGGCACGACAGGGCCTCGTTTTGAACAAAAGTTTTACCAAGCGGCCGAACCTAAGCCGCCGCCCGGTCAGGGAAGACCGGCTCCGGCGTACCCATGCATGGAGGACGTGACGTGGCGAACGACGCCAGCACCGTTTTCGACCTAGTGATCCTCGGTGGCGGCAGCGGCGGTTACGCCGCGGCACTGCGGGCGGCTCAGCTGGGCCTGGACGTCGCCCTGATCGAGAAGGACAAGCTCGGCGGCACCTGTCTGCACCGCGGCTGCATCCCGACCAAGGCTCTGCTGCACGCCGGCGAGCTCGCCGACCAGGCACGCGAGAGCGAGCAGTTCGGCGTGAAGGCGACCTTCGAGGGCATCGACGTCGCGGGCGTCCACAAGTACAAGGACGACGTGATCTCCGGCCTGTACAAGGGCCTGCAGGGCCTGGTGGCCAGCCGCAAGGTCACCTACGTGACCGGCGAGGGCCGGCTGTCCTCGCCGACCACGGTGGACGTGAACGGCGAGCGCTACACCGGCCGGCACATCCTGCTGGCGACCGGCTCGGTGCCCAAGTCCCTGCCGGGCCTGAACATCGACGGCGACCGGGTGATCTCCTCCGACCACGCCCTGGTGCTCGACCGGGTGCCGAAGTCGGCGATCGTGCTGGGCGGCGGCGTCATCGGCGTGGAGTTCGCCTCCGCGTGGAAGTCGTTCGGCACCGACATCACCATCGTCGAGGCGCTGCCGCACCTGGTGCCGCTGGAGGACGAGAACAGCTCCAAGCTGCTGGAGCGCGCCTTCCGCAAGCGCGGCATCAACTTCTCGCTCGGCGCCCGCTTCTCCGGCGTCGAGTACACCGCGGACGGCGTGAAGGTCTCGCTGGAGAACGGCAAGACCTTCGAGGCCGAACTGATGCTGGTGGCCGTCGGCCGCGGCCCGGTCTCCCAGGGCCTGGGCTACGAGGAGGCCGGGGTCGCCATGGAGCGCGGCTACGTGCTGGCCGACGAGTACATGCGCACCAACGTGCCGACCATCTCCGCGGTCGGCGACCTGGTGCCCACCCTGCAGCTCGCGCACGTCGGCTTCGCCGAGGGCATCCTGGTCGCCGAGCGGCTGGCCGGCCTCAAGACGGTGCCGATCGACTACAACGGCGTGCCGCGCGTCACCTACTGCCACCCCGAGGTGGCCTCCGTCGGCCTCACCGAGGACAAGGCCAAGGAGCAGTACGGCGCCGACAAGGTCGTCACCCTGAAGTACAACCTCGGCGGCAACGGCCGCAGCAAGATCCTCAAGACCCAGGGCGAGATCAAGCTCGTCCAGGTCCGCGACGGCGCCGTGGTCGGCGTCCACATGGTCGGCGACCGGATGGGCGAGCAGGTCGGCGAGGCGCAGCTGATCTACAACTGGGAGGCACTGCCCGCGGAGGTCGCGCAGCTCATCCACGCGCACCCCACGCAGAACGAGGCGCTCGGCGAGGCCCACCTCGCCCTGGCGGGCAAGCCGCTGCACTCGCACGACTGACCCAGGACACGCCCCCCATCCGCACAGATCGATAGGAGCAACCGAAACCATGGCGGTTTCCGTAACCCTGCCGGCGCTCGGCGAGAGCGTGTCCGAGGGCACCGTCACCCGATGGCTGAAGGCCGAGGGTGAGCGCGTGGAGGCCGACGAGCCGCTGCTCGAGGTCTCCACCGACAAGGTGGACACCGAGATCCCGGCGCCCGCCTCGGGCGTACTGGCCTCCATCAAGGTGGCCGAGGACGAGACGGTGGAGGTCGGCGCAGAGCTGGCCGTCATCGACGACGGCAGCGGCGCCCCCGCCGCCGCCCCGGCCCCGCAGGCCGCCCAGGCCGAGGCTCCGGCCGAGCCGGCCCCGGCCGCGCCCGAGCCGCAGCCCGCCGCGCAGGCGCCGGCCCAGCCCGCCCCGGCCGAGGCCGCCGCCCCGGCCCAGCCGTCCGGCGGCGCCGAGGGCACCCCCGTGGTGCTGCCGGCGCTCGGCGAGTCGGTCACCGAGGGCACCGTGACCCGCTGGCTCAAGCAGGTCGGCGACGCGGTCGAGGCCGACGAGCCGCTGCTGGAGGTCTCCACCGACAAGGTGGACACCGAGATCCCGGCGCCGGCCTCCGGCACGCTGCTGGAGATCGTGGTCGGCGAGGACGAGACCGCGGAGGTCGGCGCCAAGCTGGCCGTCATCGGTGCCGCCGGCGCCGCCGCCCCCGCGCAGGCTCCGGCCCCGGCCGCCCCCGCCCAGCAGGCGGCCCCGGCACCGGCGCCCGCTCCGGCCGCTCCGGCCCCAGCCCCCGCGCCGGCCCCGCAGCCGGCGGCGCCCGCCGCCCCGGCCCCGCAGGCCGCCGCTCCGGCGCCCGCACCGGCCGCTCCGGCGACCCCGGCGCCGGCTCCCGCCCAGGCTCCGGCCCCGGCGGCCGGCGGCGAGAGCGACGGCGCCTACGTGACGCCGCTGGTGCGCAAGCTGGCCTCCGAGAACGGGGTCGACCTGGCCGCCGTCCAGGGCACCGGCGTCGGCGGCCGGATCCGCAAGCAGGACGTGCTGGCCGCCGCCGAGGCGGCGAAGTCGGCCGCCAAGGCGCCGACCGCCCCGGCCACCTCCGGCAGCGCGCCGGCCGCGGCCTCGCCGCTGCGCGGGCAGACCGTGAAGATGTCGCGGATCCGCAAGGTCATCGGCGAGAACATGATGAAGGCGCTGCACAGCCAGGCGCAGCTGTCCTCCGTCGTCGAGGTGGACGTCACCCGCGTCATGCGGCTGCGCCAGCGGGCCAAGGAGTCCTTCCTGGCCACCGAGGGCGTCAAGCTCTCCCCGATGCCGTTCTTCGTCAAGGCCGCCGCCGAGGCGCTCAAGGCGCACCCGTCGATCAACGCGCGGATCAACGACGACGGCACGGTGACCTACCACGACGTCGAGAACATCGGCATCGCGGTCGACTCCGAGCAGGGCCTGATGGTCCCGGTCATCAAGGGGGCCGGCGACCTCAACCTCGCGGGCATCGCCAAGAAGACCGCGGAGCTGGCCGGCAAGGTCCGCAGCAAGAAGATCAGCCCGGACGACCTGTCGGGCGGCACGTTCACGATCAGCAACACCGGTTCGCGCGGTGCGCTGTTCGACACGATCATCGTGAACTACCCGCAGGTCGCCGAGCTGGGCATCGGCGCCACCGTGCGCCGCCCGGTCGTCATCGACCACCCGGAGCTGGGCGAGACCATCGCGATCCGCGACATGGCCTACCTGACGCTCAGCTACGACCACCAGCTGGTCGACGGGGCGGACGCCGCCCGCTACCTGGCGGACGTCAAGGCCCGCCTGGAGGCCGGCGAGTTCGAGGGCGACCTCGGCCTGTAGGACGCGTCACCCGGTGCCCCCGGTCCCCCTCGCGGGGCCGGGGGCACCGGTGCGCGTACCCCCGCCCGGGTTCCGGCTGCGTAACGACACGGGCGTGGACGGTGCTGTCCGGATGCACCGGGCCGCCCGAGCCAGGATCCTGGTGCCGTGATGGACGAGACGGAGTTCTGGGAGATCATCGACCGTGCCCGCCAGGACGCCGACGGCGATCCGCAGGAGCACGCCGATCTCGTGGTCGAGCGGCTGACCGGGCTCGACCCGGACTCCGTGCTGGACTTCGCCCGGCACTTCGAGTCGCGGGTCGGCCGGGCGTTCCGCTGGGACCTGTGGGGCGCCGCGTTCGTGCTGATGGGCGGCGCGGGTGACGAGGCGTTCGACGCGTTCCGCTGCTGGCTGGTCGGCCGCGGCAGGCACGTCTTCGAGGGCGCGCTGCACGATCCGGACGACCTGGCCTCGCTCCTGGACTCCTTCGAGGAGGGCATCGACGGGGACGGCGAGGACCTGGGCTGCGCCGCCGACGAGGCGTACGAGCAGCTCACCGGCCTCGGCCTGCCGGAGCTGGGCATGAACTCCCCGCTGGAGCCGGAGGGCGACCCGTTCGACTTCGACAACGACGCCGCCATGCGGGACCGCTATCCCCGGCTGTGGGCGCGCTTCGGCTGGTGACCGGCCGGCCGGCGGGGATGATGGGGACATGCGCATCGCTGTCACCGGCTCGACCGGTCTGATCGGTTCCGCCCTCGTCCGCTCGCTGGCCCACGACGGGCACCAGGTCGTCCGGCTGGTGCGCCGCGATCCGACCGGGCCCGACGAGGCGCGCTGGAACCCGGAGGGCGGCGTGGAGGTCGGCGCGCTGACCGGCTGCGCGGCGGTGGTCCACCTGGCGGGCGCGGGCGTGGGCGACCGGCGGTGGACGGCCGCCTACAAGCGGCGCATCCACGACAGCCGGGTGCACGGCACCGCCACCCTCGCCGCGGCCGTCGCTGCCGAGCCGGTGCCGCCGAAGGTGCTGGTGTGCGGCAGCGCGATCGGCTACTACGGCGACACCGGCGACCGTCGCACCGACGAGGGCGGCGCCGCCGGCACCGGCTTCCTGGCCGAGCTGTGCCGCGACTGGGAGGCGGCGGCCGCGCCGGCCGAGCGCGCCGGGATCCGCACCGTGTACGCCAGGACCGGCCTGGTCGTGGCGCGCGGCGGCGGCGCGTGGGGCCGGCTCTTCCCGATCTTCAAAGCCGGGCTCGGCGGCCGGATGGGTGACGGCCGGCAGTACTGGAGCTTCATCGCGCTGCGCGACCACATCGCGGCGCTGCGCCATCTGATCGACACCGAGTCGCTGTCCGGACCGGTGAACCTGACCGCTCCCGAGCCGGTCACCAACGCCGAGGTGACCGCCGCGATGGGCCGGGTGCTGCACCGCCCCACACTGGCCCACGTGCCGGCCCGGGCGCTGTCGCTGGCGCTCGGCGAGTTCGCCCAGGACGTGCTGGGCAGCCAGCGCGTGGTGCCGGTGCGGCTGCTGGGATCCGGCTTCTCCTTCGCCTCGCCGGGCATCGAGGACGCGATCCGGGCGGCCCTGGACGACCGGGTCTGAACCGGGCCGACACCGACCGGTGGGGAACCTGTTGTGGATGAGCGTGAAGAACTCAACTTCGCACAAAATCAACGGTATTGGAGCGCTCTGATCCGGGCATGACCCTTCCAGCACCGGGCCGCACCGCCAACGACGCCGGGCGGCCTCTCACGTAAGGGAAGCGGGGAAACCGACGGACCTCGGGGAGGGGCACCGTGTCGTTTCACGCACATCACAGGAACCAGCAACAGCCGGACGCAGCCCACCAGAACGACGGCGTCCAGAACGCGCACCGGTCACGTCCGCGACAGACCGACGTGGTCATCGTGGGCGCCGGGCTCGCGGGGCTGTGCGCCGCGCACCACCTGATCAACGCCGGCGTCACGGTCACCGTGCTGGAGGCCGGCCCCCGGGCCGGCGGCCGCACGGTCACCGACACCGTCAACGGCTTCCGGCTCGACCGCGGCAGCGAGGTGCTGTGCACCTCCTACCCGGAGCTGACCCGGACCCCGGGGCTCGGCGGCCTGCGCCTGCTGCCGATGTCCACCGCGACCCCGACCGCCGGCCGGCGGGGAGCGCGCGGCGTCGATCCGCGGGGCGTCTGGGACAAGGCACGGCTCGGCTCGGCTCTCGGCAAGCTGGCCGCCCTGCCCACCGAACGTCTGCTGGCCCGCGCGGAGACCACCGTCCGCGACGCGCTGGCCACCCGCAGCCTGCCGCCGCGGCCGGTCGAGAGCTTCCTGCGGCCGCTGCTGGTGGCGCTGCTGCACGACCCGGCGCTCGGCACCTCCAGCCGCTGCGCCGACCTGCTGCTGAGCGGCTACGCCAAGGGCGGGCTCGCGCTGCCCGCGGGCGGCGCCGGCACGCTGACCGAACTGCTCGCCGCCGCCCTGCCGCCGGAGACCGTGCGGCTCGGGGTGCGGGCCACCGCGGTGGCGGCCAACGAGGTCGTCACCGAGCAGGAGGGCACGCTGCCCTGCCGGGCCGCCGTGGTGGCCACCGGGGCCCGGGACGCCGCCGCGCTGCTGCCCGGGCTGCGGGTGCCGGACTTCCACCCGGTCACCGTGGTGCACCACGCCGCGGCGCAGGCCCCGTTGCGGGACCCGGCGCTACTGCTCGACGCCGACGGCCGCGGTCCGGTCGCCTACTCCTACGTGGCGAGCGCCGTGGACCCGTCCCGCGCGCCGGCCGGCCGCGCGCTGGTCACCTCGGCCGTGCTCGGCAACACCCCGGACGACCCGGAGCGGCTCGACACCACGGTCCGCGCCCAACTCGCCCGGCTCTACGGCACCGACACCTCCGGCTGGGACCTGCTCGCGGTGCACCACGACCCGGAGGCGGTCGCCGCGATGCCGCCGCCGCACGACGTGCGGCGCCCGGTGCGGGTGATGGCCGGCCTGTACGTCTGCGGCGACCACCGCGACACCAGCAACGCGCAGGGCGCGATGTTCTCCGCCCGGCGCGCGGCGCACCACGTCATGCGCGACTTCGGCATCCGTCCCGGCTACGGCGACACCGCCGCGGACCTGCCGGCCGCCGCCTGACACCGCCGCGCTCCCCGCGCCGGTACGCGCCGGCGCGGGGAGCGCGGCCTCAGCCCGCCAGCACGCCCAGCGTCGAGGCGCGTTCGTGGAAGGCGCGGGCGGCGGGGGTCTCGCGGTGCGGTTCGAGGCGGCGGGCGAAGTCGCGCAGGTACTCGACCGCGCGCAGCGACCGCATGTCGGCGGCCTGGCGTACCGATTCGGCGGCCAGGGCGCACGCCTCGTCGAGGTCGCCGAGCGCGAGCCGGGAGGTGGCCAGCACGACCCGGCTGAAGAGCCGGGAGCGCGCGTAGCGCGGATCGCGCAGCCGCAGCGAGCGCTCGGCGTGCTGGGCGGCCACCCGGTACTGCTGCAGGTCGCGGTGGCAGTGGCCGAACTCGTCGGCGAGCTGGGCCTCGTCGAAGAACCGCGCCCACGGCGGGGTCTCGTCGCCGGTGCGCGCCGCCTCCAGCGCGCGTTCCGCCCGGGTGAGCGCGGCCACGCAGGCCCGGGTCTCGCCGAGCGAGCCGTGCGCGCGTGCCTCGGCCGCGTGCAGCAGGGCCTGGACGGTGGGCGGCGCCCCGGGCCCGACGCCCTGCTGGGCGACCCGGGCGAGCTGGACGGCCTCCCGGCCGTGGCCGAGGTAGACCGCCTGGCGGCTCATGGTGACCAGCACGTAGCCGCCGTAGGTGCGGTCGCCGGCCGCCTGGGCGAGCCGCAGCGACTGCACGAAGTAGCGCTGGGCGAGACCGTGCGCGCCGATGTCGTAGGAGGTCCAGCCGGCGAGCCGGGTCAGGTCGGCGGCGGCGCCGAACAGCCGGCGGCCCAGCGCCTCGCCGTAGTGGCCGCGCAGCATCGGCTCCGCCTCGTGCTCCAGGTAGCGCACCAGGGCCTGCCGGGCGTGGCCGCCGCCGTAGGTGTGGTCCAGCGAGCGGAACAGGTCGCCGACCGAGATGAGGGCCTGCACGTCGCCGGCGCTGACCCGGCGCACCGGCTCCTGGCCGGTGTCGGGCAGCGCGCCGCGGACGGGACGGGCGGCCGGGCGGGCGGGCGGCGGCACCGTGCCGCGGCTCTGCGGCGGCACGCGCGGCCGCTGGTCGGCCTCGGACGGGCCGCGGACCACCTGGTCGTCGGCGCGGCCGATGAGCCAGTCGCGGCTGGGGACCACGAGCCCGGCCGGGGTGAAGGCTATCCGCCGCAACTCCGCCTGGCTGCCGGTGTCCTTGCGCCACAGGCCGCCCACGATGTCCACCGCCTCCTGCGGGGTGGCGGCGAACTCCAGCCCGGCGTAGACCGGTGCGCAGGCGTCCAGGCCGAGGTCGAGCGCGGACAGCCGGCGGCCGAGGCGGCGGGTGAAGACCTCGGCGATGAGCGCGGGGGTGGTGCCGCGCGGCTGCTGGCCGCGCAGCCAGCGGGTGACCGAGGTCTTGTCGTAGCGCAGGTCGAGTCCGTGTTCCACGCCGAGCTGGTCGACGCGGCGGGCCAGGCCCGCGTTGGAGAAGCCTGCTTCGGTGATGAGGGAGGCGAGCCGTCGGTTGGGCGTGCGCTGCGAGGTGCGTTCCGTCATGGGCGGTGCGGTCCCCTCCTCGGGAGGGTGGCGATCGGCGTGGGACTGGGTGGGGCTGCTGGGAACTGACGGGGACTGGGCGGGGCCGGTGGATGGCGGCGCGGGGCGAGAGGTGATCGGTGGGCGGGAACGGCGTGAATGTAGCCGTATGCGTCCGGCCGGATAGTCCGGTCGGCCACTATTCGCCGGAACGGGTGAACCGGCTCGATGGACCCGGGTGGAACACGCGTGTCGGGCGGTCGGGCGTGATAAGCGCGACAGCCGGTCTCCCGGGGTCGGACGGGTCCGCCGCCCGGCCGTACAGTGGTTGCGGCGCGAGAGCCGTAGACCTTGAGGAGTCGCCGTGAGTGACCTGCGCTTCGTCCGTCTGGGGTTCGGCCCGGAGGCGGTCGACTACCAGGAGGCCTGGCAGGAGCAGCGCCGGGTGCACGAGGCACGGTTCACCGACGAGATCCCCGACACCTGCCTGATGCTGGAGCACCCGCCGGTCTACACGGCCGGCCGGCGCACCGAGGACAGCGAGCGCCCGCTGGACGGCACCCCGGTCATCGACGTGGACCGCGGCGGCAAGATCACCTGGCACGGTCCCGGCCAACTGGTCGGCTACCCGATCGTCAAGCTGCCCCGGCCGGTCGACGTGGTGGCCCACGTCCGGCGGCTGGAGGAGGCGTTGATCCGGGCCTGCGCCGAACTGGGCCTGGAGACCACCCGGGTGACCGGGTACAGCGGGGTGTGGGTGCTGGGCGATCCGGTGGAGCAGCGGCCCGCGGTCCCCGGACTGACCCTGGACTTCGATCCGCGGCTGCACGACGAGCAGTTCGACCTGCGGCTGAGCGGCCCGCAGTACGCGCCGTCCAACGCCGGCCAGCGCCGCGAGGACCGCAAGGTCGCCGCGATCGGCATCCGGGTCGCCAAGGGCGTGACGATGCACGGCTTCGCGCTCAACTGCGACCCGGACAACACCTCCTACGACCGCATCGTGCCGTGCGGCATCCGCGACGCCGGGGTGACCTCGCTCTCCGAGGAGCTGGGGCGCGACGTGACGGTGGCCGAGGTGCTGCCGATCGTCGAGCGGCACCTCGCCGAGGTCCTGACGTCCGCGGATCCGCTGCCGCGCGCGGTGTGATCCCGGGCGCACCCCCGCAGTACCGGGAATGGCCCGTGGAGGTAGCGGGTTGCTTCCGTTGCAGAGCCCACAATCAACGGGCGTACGCTGGTGTACGCCGATGAATCGAATGCCGCGCTAGGCGCGCTAGCCGAGGGAGTGCTCGCCGTGTCCGCTGTCGCACCGGACGGACGCAAGCTGTTGCGTCTGGAGGTCAGGAACAGCCAGACCCCCATCGAGCGCAAGCCCGAGTGGATCAAGACCCGGGCGAAGATGGGTCCCGAGTACCGCGAGCTGAGCGGGCTGGTCAAGCGCGAGGGCCTGCACACCGTGTGCCAGGAAGCCGGCTGCCCCAACATCTACGAGTGCTGGGAGGACCGGGAGGCCACCTTCCTCATCGGCGGCGACCAGTGCACCCGGCGCTGCGACTTCTGCCAGATCGACACCGGCAAGCCCGCGGAGCTCGACCGCGACGAGCCGCGCCGGGTCGGCGAGTCCGTCGTGACGATGGACCTCAACTACGCGACGATCACCGGCGTCGCCCGCGACGACCTGGAAGACGGCGGCGCCTGGCTGTACGCGGAGACCGTGCGGCAGATCCACGCCATGACGGACGCCCGCGAGGCCGGCCGCACCAAGGTCGAACTGCTCATCCCCGACTTCAACGCGGTCCCCGAGCAGCTGGCCGAGGTCTTCTCGGCCCGCCCCGAGGTGCTGGCGCACAACGTGGAGACGGTGCCGCGCATCTTCAAGCGCATCCGGCCGGGCTTCCGCTACGAGCGGTCCCTGGAGGTCATCACCCGGGCGCGCGAGGCGGGGCTGGTCACCAAGTCCAACCTGATCCTGGGCATGGGCGAGGAGCGCGCCGAGATCAGCGAGGCGCTGCAGGACCTGTACGACGCCGGCTGCGAGCTGATCACCATCACGCAGTACCTGCGGCCCAGCGTCCGGCACCACCCGGTGGAGCGCTGGGTGAAGCCGGACGAGTTCGTGGAGCTGAAGGAGGAGGCCGAGGAGATCGGCTACGCCGGGGTCATGTCCGGTCCGCTGGTCCGCTCGTCCTACCGGGCCGGCCGGCTCTTCCAGCAGGCCATGGAGGCGCGCCGCGCCCGCGTCTGACCGGTCCGTCGGCCATCGCGGTGAACGGTCGCCGCGCCATCGTTTCACCCGCGTTTGACCCGCCTGTCACCGGCTGGTAACACAATGTGGTGATTCTGAACTCACGCACGCCCACGCGTTCCTTCCGGACACAGGGAGACCCCATGCAGGCGCACCGCGCGCAGGCACCCGCCCGCCCGACCGAGACCACCCCCACCGTGACCGGCGCGCTGCGCGCGGTGGAGGCGCTCCTGCTGGGCGGCGGCCAGCAGACGGCCCGGCGCAACGCCTGGACGGCCGTGCTGGAGGACCGCAGGAGGGCCAAGGACCGCCACGAGGCGCAGCACGTCCTGGAGACCCTCTCGGCGGCCCCCGTCGCGCTCCTCGGCGCCACGATGGCCACCGTGCCCGCCACCGGCTCGGTGGAGCGGTAGCGGGCATGCCGGCGGCGGGGCGGGCCTGACCCTCCTGGTGGATCCCCGACCCGCCGGGGCACGTATCCTGTGCGGCATGGCGAGGAAGGAAACATCCGAGAATCCTGGGCGGCTGCGGCAGATCGCGCTGACCTACAAGATGACCCGGCGGGCCGATCCGAAGGTCGGGATCGTCCTCGCGGGGGTGGGCGTCGGCACCTTCGTGGTGCTCCTCGCCGTCGGCATCGCGATCGGGCACCCGGTCTACGCCGCCGTGCTGGGCCTGCTGCTGGGCTTCCTCGCGATGGCGATCATGTTCGGCCGCCGGGCCGAGACGGCCGCGTTCGGCCAGATGGAAGGCCAGCCGGGCGCCGCCGCGGCCGTGCTGGACAACGTGGGCCGCGGCTGGACGGTCACCCCTGCCGTGCAGATCAACCGCAACCAGGACGTGGTGCACCGGGCGGTCAGCCGGGCCGGGATCGTGCTGGTCGGCGAGGGCAACCCGAACCGCGTCAAGAGCCTGCTGGCCAACGAGAAGCGCAGAATGGCCCGCGTCTCGGTGGACGCGCCGGTCACCGACATCATCGTGGGCGACGGTCCCAACGAGGTGCCGCTGCGCAAGGTGCGCACCGCGCTGCTGAAGCTGCCGCGCGTGGTGCCCGGCTCGAAGGTCACCGACGTCAACGACCGGCTCAAGGCGCTGGGCACCCCGATGAGCAACATGCCGATCCCCAAGGGCCCGATGCCGCGCAATGCGCGGATGCCCAAGGGCGGACGGATGCGCTGACCGCTCACGTTCGACCGACCGACCGAAGCCGGGGGCTGCCACCCCCGGCTTTTCTCTGTCCGCGCCCGGCTTTCGTCGGTCCGCGCCGGGTCAGATCCGCACCTCGACGGTGCCGGCCGCCTTGTCGTGCAGGCCGCGGGTGTCGCGGTCCCACACGGCGGCGGGCACCACCGCCAGCAGCAGCACGGTGCGCACCAGGGCGGCGACGAACCCGGCCCGCGAGCCGTCCAGCCGCACCACCCGCAGGCCGAGCAGGCGCTTGCCGGGCGTCGTGCCGGCCGTGGCCAGCGTCAGCAGGGTCATCACGCCGAAGACCAGCAGGGCCCAGTTGTCGGCGGCCCGGGCGCTGCCGTGCGCCAGCAGGCCGTAGGCGACCAGCAGGCACAGCGCCCAGTCGACGAAGAGCGCGGCGGTCCGCCGGCCGACCGAGGCGATCGCGCCGGGGCCGTCCTTCGGAAGGCCGAGCCGCTCGCCCCGGTAGCCGAAATCGGCGCCCATCCGCTCGGCCGCCGCCCGCGGGCCGGACAGCCACGACCCCAATGCTTCCCGTTTGTCCACCGCACCACGGTAGCGCCGCCGCCACGCGGGTCCGACCCGGCCCCCGGGTGTCCGGTTAACTTCGGCGAAACAAATGGGTCATGCTTGGGAAATGCCTGGTCCATAGGGTCGGGTCCAGCGTGCGCCCTTGAACCGGCCGCACGAACCAGCCAACCCCGCGCCATGCCAGGCCCGGGCCGAGGAGGAGTTGGATGTTCCAGAACGCCGACGAGGCCAACAAGTTCCTGCGGGACGAGGACGTCAAGTTCGTCGACGTCCGCTTCTGCGACCTGCCCGGCACGATGCAGCACTTCACGGTGCCGGTGGAAGCGTTCGACCCGACCGAGGACCTCGCCTTCGACGGCTCCTCGATCCGGGGCTTCCAGGCCATCCACGAGTCCGACATGGCGCTGCGCGCCGACCTGTCCACCGCGCGGCTCGACCCGTTCCGCCGGGACAAGACGGTCAACATCAACTTCTTCATCCACGACCCGATCACCGGCGAGCAGTACAGCCGCGACCCGCGGAACGTGGCGAAGAAGGCCGAGGCGTACCTGGCCTCCACCGGCATCGCGGACACCTGCTACTTCGGTCCCGAGGCGGAGTTCTACGTCTTCGACAGCGTGCGGTTCGCCACCGAGTCGAACCAGTCCTTCTACCACATCGACTCCGAGGCGGGCGCCTGGAACACCGGCGCCCTGGAGGACAACCGCGGCTACAAGGTCCGCTACAAGGGCGGCTACTTCCCGGCCCCGCCGGTCGACCACTTCGCCGACCTGCGCGCCGAGATCAGCCTGGAGCTGGACAAGGCCGGCCTGAAGGTCGAGCGGCAGCACCACGAGGTGGGCACCGCCGGCCAGGCCGAGATCAACTACAAGTTCAACACGCTGCTGGCCGCCGCCGACGACCTGATGCTCTTCAAGTACATCGTGAAGAACGTCGCCTGGCGCAACGGCAAGACCGCGACCTTCATGCCCAAGCCGATCTTCGGCGACAACGGCTCCGGCATGCACTGCCACCAGTCGCTGTGGACCAACGGCACGCCGCTGTTCTACGACGAGGCCGGCTACGCGGGCCTGTCGGACACCGCGCGCTACTACATCGGCGGCCTGCTCAAGCACGCCCCGTCGCTGCTGGCGTTCACCAACCCGACGGTGAACTCCTACCACCGCCTGGTGCCCGGCTTCGAGGCGCCGGTCAACCTGGTCTACTCGCAGCGCAACCGCTCGGCCGCGATCCGCATCCCGATCACCGGCGCCAACCCCAAGGCCAAGCGCATCGAGTTCCGCGCCCCGGACTCCTCCGGCAACCCCTACCTCGCCTTCTCGGCGATGATGCTCGCCGGCCTGGACGGCATCAAGAACAAGATCGAGCCCGCCGAACCGGTCGACAAGGACCTCTACGAGCTGGCCCCCGAGGAGCACGCGGGCGTACCCCAGGTCCCGACCAACCTCCCGGCCGTCCTCGAATCCCTCGAAGCCGACCACGAGTTCCTCCTGCAGGGCGGCGTCTTCACCCAGGACCTCATCGAGACCTGGGTCGACTTCAAGCGCACCAACGAGATCGCCCCCCTCCAGCTCCGCCCGCACCCGCACGAGTTCGAGCTGTACTTCGACGTGTGATC